>CAVOQJ010000001.1:0-280632 GCA_963698325.1 Blastocatellia bacterium
GCTTTAACCAGCCGGTCTATGTGTTCCAGGTGTTTTTGAATATTGCTGGGCAGTTTAATTGTGTGCGAAGGTCCCTCAATGCCTGCGAGTATCACGCGTTCGAGACTCTTTTCGTGTCGCTTTATTGTCGTCAGCGAGAGATGTGTTCCGTAACTGATAGTCCACAGGCTGATCTTTTCGGCGCCGATCGCCTTTCGCAAATCTTCTAAATCATCTGCACTCTCGTTGGTGTTGTAGCCCGTCAAATCAATGCCCTGTTGTTTGAAAGTCTCGGCACAGGCGCGTGATTGTCTTCGGTAAAGTCCGAGAAGGTCTGCGCGGCTTTGCAGTTTGTCCGGCGCGAAACTCACCGTCTCTTTGCAATTCAGATTGGGTTTTGACAAACCCACGCCGCGTTGGTCAAGTGCGATGACATCGGCAACTTCGCGCATCGCCATGAACAAAGGAAAGCGAGTGCCGCGTGCTGCTGCGATTCCTGAACTTCCCGGCCCACCAGCCAGGTACACTATCGGCGCAGCAGGATTTTGTGATGTGCCCTTGAAGCGAACGAAAGCTATCTGAATCAAACGGCTGTCTGCCTTTAGCCTGTTTTCAGGCACGGTCAGTTCACCGAATTCAGCATCAACTTTCTGTGCGCTTGCCGATTCGAAAACTCTCGGCGTGATCTTCAACTCGCCCGCCTTCTGTTGGCCCTGAATATCACTTCCCAGGCACGGCAACAGGATTAGCAAAGCCAGAGCTTCGAGCTTTATCTTGGTTCGCATCGCTGTTTATTGTTTCACCCAGCTTAAATCGAAATTGTATCCCTTCCATTTTATCTCTTTGATCTTTGCTGACTCGTCACGGATAAAACAGGCCTCGCCAAAGAATCTGTATTCAAAGAAGCAATCCGGTTTGGTCGGGTAAAGTTTAATGTCACTTGAATAGAGAAACCCGTTTCTGAGGATGATGTCGGTTTCGCTGCCGTCGTTGCGCTTGTAATGACCCAGGAATTCCGCGAGGTTCTTGTTTGGGTTGGGAACAATTTTCGGGATGGTAAAGCTTTTTACGGTGACTTCTTTTCCCTGCAGGATTTGTAACAGACCCTGAGAAACCACATCGAACGCGCCGGCGGAATTTGCCAGGATGACAAATCCATATTTCCTGTCGCGTGCGATTTCAAAATAGGAGCGATGCCCGTTGGTGCTTCCGCTGCCGTTAAACGTAGTCTGTCCCAGAAGTGATGCCTTTACACCTTCACCATATTTTCCATCCAGCACGGCTTCGCCGAATCTGTAAACATCGCGGGCCGTGCCAAAGACAGAACCCGCGCCGACCAGAAACGAATAATTTTTTAGTGGAACATTAACGAGGCCGTTCGGCGAAAGATAATAGTCCTGCGCGCGACGTTCCATGACCGCGTCGCCGTCAAAATCGACTGAGTCTGTCATGCCCGCCGGCGTGAAAACATATTCCTGTAAGAGTTGTGAGTAGGTTTTGCCTGAAACGATTTCCAATACGCGCGCTAGAACTGCGTATCCCGCGGAACTGTAAAGGCGGCCGGTACCGGGTTCGAATGCCAGCTTTGCCTGTTTTACCTTTTCGACGAACTCCGCGGAAGTAAAAGCCACGGACTCCACTTCGGGCGGCATCACGCGATGCAGAATGCCGGAACGATGGCGCGCGAGCATCTCGATCGTGATCTTATCGCCATTTGGAAAATCGGGAATGTACTTGTTGAGCTTATCCGCAAGCGAAATCTTATTGCTTTCAATCAGGCGATTTAAGATCACACTCGTCATGTACTTGGTAATTGAAGCAATTCCGATACGCGTGTTCAGTTGGTTCGGAATCTTATAGTCCGCATTTGCAGGACCAAACGCCTTTTCATAAATCACGTTGCCATTCTCCGAAGCCAGGACAACACCTGAAAACTGGTTGGACGTGGCAAATGGTTTTATGAACTCGTCAATCTTTCTTGCTTTATCGGACTGAGCAAAATCGGTTTGCGAAAATAACGATAAGACCAAACACGATGCGAAAATGATATGTCTGGTTTTGTTCATCGGAATACACCTCAACAGGAATTAATCGCAGAGCGATCGCGGGTAGGCCAGGCAGAGTTTATCTTAGTCGCCTTGGGAAAAAATGTCTTGACCCAAACAAGCAGACTGGAACGAGATTAGCGCGGCGCGAATATGCGGCGAAATTCCCTTGGCGTCATTCCGGTTACGCGTTTGAACGAGCGCGTAAAATGTGTCTGGTCTGCAAAGCCCGCGGCCAGGGCGATTTCCACTAAAGGCTCGTTCGATCTGAGCATTCTCTGGCGCGCGTAATTGATGCGAACTTCGCGAATATAGTCACCAACCGTGCAGCGCTCGAACTGGCGAAACACTCGAGTGAGATGAGTTGGATGAACGCCGACTGCCCTGGCTAATTCGTTCAGCCCTGGAGGTTCCGAAAACTTCTCAAGCAAAAACTCTTTGACTCTTGCCAACCACGGAGGCGGTTTCCGTTCCGCTCTTCGTGTATCATTCCGTGAGGCGGCAATGAGAAGTTCGGTCGAAAGACTTTCGAGAACCAGCGCAGAGAATCCGTCTCTCTCGCTGAATTCCCGGTACATTCTGGCCGCCAGCCAGAGCGAAGCATCATTGCCCAAAAGCACGGGTTCACAAAGACGCGCACCGTAATCTCTAACCCTCTCCAGGCCGTTGAAATCAACCTCGACTAAGAAGTGTCGCCCGCGGGCAAAGTGTTCTTCTCCATGGCTAACGTCAGGCGGATAATAGACAAGAGCTGCAGGGCCGCGTTCAAAAAGCTTACCGGCCATGTGTTCCTGATAACTTCCCGCCAACACAAAACAAAAGTGCGAAAGTTCATGCGCATGACTGGGAAGTGTGGCGCGCGATGAGTACGCCTTTTCTGTAAAGCGAAATCCATTCGCAGAAAGAGCTTGCGACGTTGTGCCGTAAAACTGGCCTGCTTTAAGTTTCAGTTCCATAGCGGTAAGAGGGAACAAAATTTACAAGTTAAACCGGGCTTTGAAAGTAGATACGCGACTATCCTTTGAGATGCAAGCTTATGAGATAAAGTTGAGTGTGGATAGGTCGAGCGTCTGGATTTTTATTATGGCTCACCGCACGTAACTTGGCACTACTAATCCCTCGAATCGTCCGCATCATCTCATCGAGCAGCAGTCCGTTCGGTGTCCTGGGAGAAGAGTGAGTAATCGCACCCGGGCCGCGAAACCCCGCTGGAGCCGCAAGCCTAACGGTGAACGGAGAGAGATCCAAAATTTTGGGGACTACTTGCGGAACCATGGATGTTAGTGACGAGCATTAAGTTTTCGAGGAGTGAGGTTTGAAGAGGGAGCTTTTCACAAAGAGGCGACATAAGTCCGCCAGCACGACAAAGAGAACCCCAACTATTCTGAGGCTGATGGCTTCAACGCGCTCTCGCCGTGCTTCATCGACATCAGCGTGGAGTCGCCAGAGCAAGACCGCGCCGGAAGTGACCTCTATGAGACTATCGAAACCAAGTCCAACAAGTGCAATGCTCCCAGCCATTAGACCCGCAGCAAGTGCAACGAGGCCTTCAAGGCTGTTGTACCCAATGGTGAAATACTCGAGATAAAGACCACGCTTAACCAAGTCGGCGCGGTTTGGAGTTTGTAGAGTCAGCTCACTCATTCCTCGTCTCCTTGATTATTCGCCAGCCGCGCCAGGTGTTACCGCAGCTCCGACGCTCCCCTGACGCCAAGCCGTCCACCAGCGACTGACCCGAGTGTGGAGGCCTTCAGTAAGTTCGTAGAGCGCGGGCAGAGCTATCAACGTCAGGATGGTAGAGGTGATAAGGCCACCGATGAGAGCGATCGCCATGGGCTGTTGCAATTCCGCGCCGGCACCCCATCCGATAGCAATGGGCAGCACACCCAAGCCTGCGGATGCTGCAGTCATGAGCACCGGACGCATGCGCGTATGAGCACCGATGTAGAGTGCATCACGAAGACTATGACCTTCTGAGCGCAACTGGTTTACATATTCGACAAGGATTAGCCCTTTCTGAACCGAGAGGCCGAAATGGGCCAGCAGACCGATCATCGACGAGACGTTGAGCGTGGTGCCTGTGATCCATAACGTGATGAATCCGCCGGCGAGTGCCAGTGGAATAGTTGCAATGATCAATAGTGCTTGCCTGATCGAACGAAAGGCTATGTAGAGAAGCAGGAACACAAGCAGCGCCGAGACAATAAAGGCGGCAGTGATTTGGCCGGAGAGTTCCTGTTGTCGTTCGTAGCCGCCACCGAAAGAAACAAAATATCCCGGGGGTAGCTTCACAGAGGTCAAGCCTTTTTCAATATCTCTTACCACCGAACCAATATCTCTGCCTTCGACGTTCATCGTGAGTTGCACGCGCCGCACCTGATCCTCCCGCTTGATAGTTGCTGGACCGCGCTGCACTCGCACGGCAGCAATATCTCCGAGCGGAACTTTCTGTCCCGTCGGAGTGTCGATCAGCAGGCTCGCGATCTGTTCTGGCGCATTGCGTCGTTCTTCGCTCAGGCGCACAACGACCGGGTATTCCTTGAGTTGATCCTTGATGACGGTCGTTACCTCGGTGCCGCCTAATAGTGCTTCGACAGAATGTCCTATCTCACTGGGATTTAGGCCAAACCGGGCCGCGCGCTCTCTATCAACGGCGATGATTATCTGCGGCACACCTTCAAGCTGCTCCAGGCGAAGGTCAACGACGCCCGGAATCTTCTCGACTACCTTTTGGACGTTTGCTCCTTTTTGCGCCAGCGTGTCCAGGTCACTTCCGAAGATCTTCAGCGCAAGCGCCGCAGATGTGCCGGAGATGGATTCGTCGATGCGCATGTTCAGTGGTGTGGTTATCGAAGACGAAACGCCCGGCACTTTTTCGAGCTGCTCGCGCACCCACGCCTCGATCTCGGGGATGGTGTGTTTGCGCTTGTCGCGCGGCACGAGCTGGATAATGTGTTCGGCCGTGGTCACGGGCATCGGATCTTCCGAACCTTCTGCGCGTCCCGTGGGCTGGATGATTGCGGCGATGTCAGGGCCGCCCTGAAGTACTTTTGTAACTTGTGATGCAACGCGATCCGTTTCGGCGAGGCTTGTTCCTGTCGGTGTATTCATCTGCAGCAGCAGTGCGCCTTCATCCATTCGCGGCAATAGTTCGGTGCCTAGAAAGGGCAGCAACACGAGTGACAAAACGAAAATACCCGCGGCAGCAGCTACCGCCAGCAGCGGGCGACGGAGCGACCCGCGAAGCACGGGTTCGTAGACGCGCTCGCAACGGCGTGCCAACCAGCTATCCTCTTTAAGTCGTGGCGCGACCTTTCGCAGCAGCGTATAACAGAGCGCCGGGGTCAGTGTTAACGACAGAACCAAACCAACCGCCATTAGCACGACGACCGTGATGGCGAACGGCGCAAGGATCTTTCCCTCAAGGCCTGTGAGAAACAAGAGTGGCAAAAAGACGACGATGATGATTGCCGTCGAGTATGCCGCTGGGCGGCGGACCTCGCTTGCGCCGCGTAGCGTGGCAAGCAATGCGTCCTCCGGATTGTGCTTCAGGTGTCGGAAGATGTTCTCAGTATCCACGATTGCGGCATCGACCATGATGCCCAACCCCACGGCCAGTCCCCCGAGCGACATGATGTTTAGGGTGACGCCAGCGGCGCGGAGAAAAATGAAACTGATGACAACCGCTATCGGGATCGTGATTGCCGCAATTAATGTCGAGCGGAGATTGCCGAGGAAAAGAAAGATGATCAGTACGACAGCGGCGCCGCCAAGCAAGAGCGCCTCTTCGAGTGTCTTCGTAGCCACGTTGATCAGTTCCGCCTGATCGAAGAAAACGACGGTTTTGACGCCAGCGGGCAAAAAAGGATTGAGTTCGGCGAGGGCCTTTTTCGCGTTCTCGACGACGGTCAACGTATCTGAACCAAACTGCTTAGTGACCGTCATCACCACCGCTTCGCGACCACCGACACGAGCGATGCCGCGACGCACCGCAGAACCGTCGCGCACTTCAGCGAGATCCCGTATCAGCACCGGAACTCCATTGCGAACAGCCACCACCACGCGGCCAACGTCCTCCAGGGAATTGATGCGGCCAAGGCCACGAACATCCATTTCGGTTGCCGTTCCGGTCACAAATCCGCCCGAGAAATTCTCA
This sequence comes from Blastocatellia bacterium, assembly GCA_963698325.1. Lineage (GTDB taxonomy): Bacteria > Acidobacteriota > Blastocatellia > Pyrinomonadales > Pyrinomonadaceae > PSRF01. The sequence goes on from CAVOQJ010000001.1 coordinate 6,181, forward strand.
TTCGATTCACCCAACGCCTTGATTACTTCGTCCAAAGAGACGTTGTAAGTGCGCATCTGATCTGGATTGAGGGCGACCTCGTATTGGCGGCGTTCCCCACCGTGCGAAGTGATGCGGATGATACCTGGCACAGTTTGCAGTTTGTATCGAAGCAGGTAATCGGCGGTTTCTTTCAACTCATTCTTGTCTTCTTCTCCGCCCCCTTTGGCGACATAGAACTGCATTACTTCGCCGAGGCGTGAGGCAGCTGACGACAGCACCGGTGGTTGCGTGCCCGCCGGAAAATCGCGTGAAGCTGTAGCAAGTCTTTCCGCGAGCAGTTGTCTGGCTAGGTAGTAGTCAGTGCCGAACTTGAATTCCGTGCGCACCGAAACCACTCCAATCTCAGATTCGGAGCGTACGCGCACCACGTTGGGAAGACTTCTGAAAGCCGACTCGAGCGGTCGCGCTATTAAGGTTTCGCCCTCCTGAGCGGCGAGCCCAGGATTTTCAACGATGACGATAATTAGCGGAGAAGACAGATCTGGGAATAGATCTGTCTCCATCGAGCGATAGGCCATGAATCCCAAACCCGAGGCGAGGATGATCGCGAATGCAATCAGGAGGCGATTGCGTAACGAAAACTCGATGATGCGGTTCAAGAAGCCGCTACGTTCCGATTTAGTGGTCGTCATGGTCATCTCCTCCTCCTCCGCCACCCTTTTGCATGTTGCGGAGTTGATAAGCACTGGATGTGACCACCTGCTCACCTTCCTCGATGCCGCTCAAGATCTCCGCCCACTGGTAGGTAACGGACCCGACACTAACCGGACGGCGCTCGTAGCGGTTGCCTTCTTTCACGTAGACAACTTTGACGCCTTCGTCGTCCACCAACGCGGTCGCGGGGATCAGGAGCGCGCCTTTTTTCCCACCCGTGACAAGTCTTACCTCCACAGCCATCTCGTGTTTGAGGATGGTCCCGAGGTTGGCTACTCGCGCTCTCACTTGAACTGTGCGCGATTGCGGATCAACGGCGTCTCCAACCGACTGCACGTAGCCTTCGAACGCTCGGTCACGAGAGCCCGGTATGCGCGCAATCATCCGCTGCTGAGTGCGCACCTTTGCTGCCTGCGACTCCGGAATGCGGGCTTCAACAATGACGTTTGCCAGGTTCATCACGGTCATCAGTTCCTTCGCCTCGGTTACCGTTTCTCCCATCGAGATGTGCCGGTCGATTACGGTCCCCGAAATAGGAGAAGCAACGCTGATCGTTCCTCCTTTCCCTGAGGCTGCCGCCCCCAGCGCTGTCAAAGACTGAGTGAGACGTGTGACCGTGGCGCGTGCTTGTTCAAGTTCGCTTATGGTCTGCTCCTGCTCGCGCGTTACCTGAATGCCGGCTTGGTAGTCATATTCAGCCTTTGCATTCCTGTATTCTGTCTCTGCTTCATTCACCTCTCTCGTTGCTGCGACACCAATTGCTGCCAGTCGTTTCTTACGCTCCAGCGTAGTCTGCGCAAGATCGAGTTTGTTTTTCGCCTGGATCATCGCCACCCGATTCTCAGATCGCGCGATTCGGGCACGGTTCTGTTCCGCCAGTCGCAGACGCGAGCGCGCCTCGTTTAACTGACCTCGGATTTCCGCTATTTGTGGACTATCAACAATAACGACGGTCTGACCCGCCCGAACAATTTGGCCCGGCTCCGCAAGTACGCGGACAGCTCGGCCCGATACTTTCGCGCCGATGATCGCCTCCGAGTTTGGGGCGACCAACACTCTGCCAGTCGTCGGAAGAGTTTCTTCAATTTCACCACGAGAAGCCGGTTCGGTCTTGATGCCCACCAGCTCTGCGGTCTCGTCGCTAACATCGATAGCGCCTTCCTGACTGTGCGCATCCTCTTTCGCACCGGCCTCCTTTTGGGAAGCAATTGTCGGCGGCGTCTCAACCAAAGCGGGTTTCGGCGTACGTCTGGACCATAGCAACAGCGCAAGCACGGCCACGATCGCCACGACTGCCACCCCTCCAACGATCAGTAGCCTGCGAGGGGACGTGTCTCGGTCAAACCGCTCGGTCTCCACCGAAACGGAACTAACACTCGGTTCACTTGGATCTCTCGGTGCCACGTCACGGGCCGTCTGCTTGTCGGATGCAATATCGTTATGGTTCTCAGTCATTGCTTCTACCTCTCGTTTCCAGTTAGGGGTGCGCCAATTGCCGTTCTTAGATCAGCCATTGCGCGATACCGCTCAGCCAGTGCTTCGGTGAACTCTCGTTGCGAATCGAGGAGACGGCGCTGCTCCGCCAGCAGATCCGTGATCTTGAATTCGCCAATCTGGTACGCAGCGCGAATAGCGCGAATGTTGTCGTTGGAGCGTGCGATCACACCCTGGTCAAAAGTAGTGAGTGATTTTTGCACTGCCTCAACCCGTGCGTACGCGCTAGCTACCTCCGAACGTACAACGCTCTCGAGAAATTCTCGACGTCGTTCCGCCTGACTGATGGCGAGCGCAGCTTCGGCTTTGGCCCCTTGATTTCGGTTAAAGACGGGAATACCGATAGACAGACGGAAAGTAAGCAGTTTGTCGCGATCGCTAATCCGTCCTACCGGCGTCTCGTTAAAGACCGAGCGACTCTGTATGTATTTCGTCGAAGCCACCACCTCCGGAGCGGCTTGAGATCGTGCGAGGCTGAGTCCGGCGTGAGCGACTTCCAGGCTGAGTCGCGCCAGCTTTAGATCGGGACGTGCACGCAAGGCGATCTCAATGGCCGCGTCAAGAGAAGCAGGTCGTGGCCATTGTGCCTGTGAGGTGGAAAGATCGTCCCGCAAACGAAGAGATTCATTGAACGGAATGCCCGCGAGATTCTTCAAGCGTAGGAGAGTCTCTTGCAGTCGACCCTCTACGAGTACCCGGCGCGACTTAAGGCGATCAACTTCTACCTGCAAGAGACTCAACTCGAGCGGTGCCGATTCACCTTCATTAACACGGGCCTGTACGAAGCGGGTGGTTTGCAGATCAATCTCATTCAATCCCTCCGTAATCTCCAATTCGCGCAAGGCTGACAACGCTTCAGCGTAAGCCGCAAATACTTCAGCTGCGAGGTGTCGCTCACGTTCTGCTACTTCCGCTTCAGTCGCCTCCAGTTGCGCCTGGGCCACATCGATTCGTCGCCGGCGTTGCCCTGCTATTTCCAGCGGCAGCGACAATTCGATACTTGTCTCACGCTCCCCTGACGATCCGGTCAACCTTCCCGTCGCCTGCTCGACTTCCACGGTCGGATTTGGCCGGACTGCTGCTTGTCGCAGACGAGCGCGAGCGCGATCGATGTCGAGGCGCGCCGCTGACAGTTCCCCGTTTGATAAGAGCGCGCGACGCACGAGATCTGAACTTGATTCGCCCTGAAGCGGATCGAAGTAGAGAGCAAGACTTGACGCTGTCACCCGACTCTCATTCATCGCTGGAGCAGTCGCCATGCCATTGAGGTCTGCACTTATCCTCGCTGACTCCTGCGCAGGGACTTTGTTGAAAGCGCTCGCGAGTATCAATGAAAAAACAAGGTAACGGATTTGGCGCGTGCCTCTTCGTGCAAGACAGAACGACATCATTACAACCTTTCTAATCGTATGGATGTGCGTTTACGTTAGTGCCCGCGTCTCACTCCCCGAAGGAAGCTGAGAATTGAGCTGACCAACGTGCGATAACGGCTTGGAAGATTAGGCGAACCGTGGAGGATGATCTGTAAGTCGAATTGGAGGCTCTGGCACAAATAGGGCTGATGGAATTGCGCCTTGTGATCTTAGGTCAAAGACAACAGCGCCGGTGATGACGTTTATCGATAGCATGTGGGCACAGCCGAAGCAGCAATCCTCATCTCCGCATTGCTGGTCAGGCGAACGGCTCGGACAAAGATCGTCGTTAGCAACTAAGGCTAGCGCATTCACGGTCTTGTCATAGGTCTTCCGAGGAGCCGAGGCGGTGCTGCTTGCTGCGGCACACTCCGTCGCTTCCGAGCAGGGCGGCGGAAAGGCAATGTCTGCGAAGGTAAAGAACAGAAAGAACAGCGCCATCCCGCGAAGGAAGCGTTCACCTAATAAAGGCCCGCTGTGTAACCGTCTTCTCATTTGTGCTCAGAGACTTGGGTTTCTAACACAAGTGCGAAAGGCAGTCAAAGCTCAATCGTTAACTGGCTAATTATCCGGAGACTCAAGCGGCGACCGCGTACCTGGTCAAGTAGTCATAAGCATACGTCAGTGTGAGGGGAGAATAATAATTATGCGGGTACGGCATCAAGGCGGTTACCTCAGGTGCGCAAAGCGCAAGAATGGACCATCCTGTTGGGAATTCCTCTGGCGAGAGAAGCAGCTAAGCGGGCGGGTATCAAGAAGAGGATTGGCTGGCACACGTTCCGCCACACATACTCAACGATTCTTATTGCTAACGGCGAGAATGTTAAAGTCGTGCAAGAACTGATGCGCCATGCCAGTAGCTGCTGCACGCTCGAGATTTATTCTCAGGCAAAGATTGCGGCGAAGCGCGAAGCCCAACAACGTCTTGTTCAGATGATCTTCCCCGAAGAACTCAACAGCATTGAGATCGCCGTTTTGCAGGCCGAGTCAGAGGAACACCTGGATTGGATTCATTGAATCAAATGCGTTAGGTGTTGTATTGGAGCGTTTTGGAGCAACGGAAAACGCGGTTGATACGGCCAAGTTATTGAAAGATGGGTAGGCGCGTGGGGATTTGAACCCCAGACCCGTACCGTGTCAACGCCGTCCACAGTCACCTCATAAAACTCGTAATCGTTCCTTGCGCCATAAATTTAACCATAGCGGCTAGAGAACTCACGCTCACGCTGTATAAGTTGATTAACTTTCGAGCGCAGTCTGCCAAAAGTCTGCCAAACCCTTAGCCGTTCTGATATGGCTCCAACGATCATCTGCTGAGAAATGAGGCAGGGCGGGTGCTATAATGACGACCACGGAGCAGCTAATGACAAAAGAGATAGAAGCAATTTACGAACATGGCATCATCCGGCCCGTGAAACCGTTGGAGTTGCCGGAAGGGTCTCGGCTTGACGTAATTGTAATCACTCACGAGAAACCTCGCACAAACGGGAACGCAGCCAGCATCCTGGCCGAAATTGCCGCCTTACCGCTGGAAGGCGCTTCCGATGCTTTTTCCGGTCGGGAGCACGACTCGATCCTCTATCCCAAGAAGCCTGTAGCATGATCTTCGTTGACACCGGAGCTTGGTTCGCTTCTCTAATTCCCACCGACCCTGATCACGCGAGTGCGACTGCATGGCTGGCAGAAAATAGTTCCCCGCTACTGACGACCGACTATGTAATTGACGAAACGCTCACGTTGCTCAGAGCGCGGGGCGAGAGGACCCGGGCATTGCTACTTGGAGCAAGATTCTTTCGCGATGGTCTTGCGGAAATCCATAAGATTACCGAGCTGGATCTCGAGCTCGCCTGGGAGACATTTGAGCGTTTCGCCGACAAGGACTGGAGCTTCACAGACTGCACGAGCAAGGTTGTTATCGAGCGACTCGGAATCACTCAAGCTTTCGCGTTCGATCATCACTTCAAGCAATTCAGCACAGTTCAAATCGTGCCATGAACCGGGCGGGCCTAGCCCGAAACGAAAGGCGTGCTTTGCTTAAGCGCGATGTCGCTATGACGGAGCGGTTAAGAAAGACGCTGTTAGATCTCCAACGGCACCAACCTGCGGCTTTACCGTTGTAATCACACCAACCAACATTTACGCGGTTCGCAGGTCCTTTTGACTTGCGCCACTATACACCTGTTGCAGCCTCTTTCCGATTAAGACCGCACAGTTTTCTAGTCCTATACCACGTCACTAGCTGCGTCCTCCGCATTGCGCAAGTGCATAGAGTCACTGGATTGACTTTAAATAGTCGAATGCCCAAAGGGCGTTTGGTTTTCTATCCCATATCGATGCGCGATCACCTTCGTAAATTCCGCCAAAGCCACTAAGCAGAAACAAATTGGGGCGGACAGCGTTACCCAGCGATCATGAGAGAGATTCAAAGGAACAGAAGAAATGAGATTTTTACTTGGCCTACTCGTTGGCTACAGCATGCGAGGCAAAAAGAAACTACTAATCACAGTCCTTGCAGCCGTAGCGTTCATTGTCTATATAATCTTGCCGGCAATCGCACTCTTGGCGCTCCGTTTGGATGTACAACATGAGCGCCATTCGAGACCAGCTCAAACCAGAGTTCCGGCGCTCAAAGGATTGAGTTATGCAAACGCCGAAACCAAACTCCACGCCTCTAACTTGAACATTCGACTGTTGGCTGCACGCTACGATCTGCCACTTCAGCCCGGACTAATTATCGACCAAACTCCACAACCTGGAGAGGAAGTTGTTTACGGTTACCCTGTCGGCGTTACCATTACCGAAGCGGATTCGCGTCGCCATGGTCGGTAATGACAACAATAACCCCATAGCCCAGCAAACCGCTTTCGAGAGCGAAGTTGGCCTCTGGAACTCCAGTCAGCCTGTAAAATCTGCCGTACGCATGATCATGATGAACCTGTCATAAAGGTCCGAAGCGTTGCCGGTACTCCCCCGAAACAATGAACGCTTTGACCATCTCGGCGTTCACAAAGTTGCCGTTGAACTGATTCAGCTTGCCCAGCCAGAAGTTGTAGCCGTCGAAGTTTAATCCGGGCTCCGGTGCATCATTGGGGTTTCTCCGCAAGTAACCGAAGTACTGCATCAGCACAAACGCCTTGTTGGTTTCTTGTTGAGCCAGGCTCGAGTTTTCTGCCACGCGCCGAAGCGCTCGTACTCGCGCAGCTGTGTCAGCTGAGTTCCCCGCCCCGCCAAATTCGTTGATCGCCGCCGTTCGTTCAGCCGATGACGGTACAACGCCCGCGTTCAAGAAGAGCCCGTCGACAAACTGCGCCGGTGTCAGTCTCGTGTCGTAAGCACTCGTGAACCGAGAGCGCGTTACGAAGTCGAGTAAGAAGGCTTGCTTGTTATTCTCCAACAGCTGTTCCCAGCCGGTTTTACCCACGATAACACCCTGTCCGATCTGCTGCGTATCAGGCAAGAATTCGAGCAGCCTCACCGGCACGGGCGCATTAGGCAAATTACCATAAGCAGTTTTGTACATCCGATAGACCAGATAACCAGTCTCCTGAAATTCGATGGACAGAAAATAGGCTGCGGAGACATTGATGCGCTTGACCTCGATGCAAGCCTGATCGCTTCCGCAAGACGTTATTTGATCGGTCCAGAAAGCGAGCCCACTGGAGTCGGGTTCACGATTAAGAAAGTCAATATAATGTTGACGGACGAAGAAACCTGGGTCGTTGATCGTCGGAGCGGATCCGGATACCTTCAGAATGAAAGAGTCTCCACTGCCGCCGCTAACAGCCTGTAACGGCGTTGCCGTAGGAAAATTACTTGAGCTAGTAAAACCAGTCACATAGGCTCCGCCGCTGTTATCGACAGCAACTGCAAAGCCTGACTCATTACCGCTGCTTCCCAAGAATGTTGAGTAATCGAGCGTCGATCCTTCGGGATTGAGCTTGGAAAGAAATACATCTTGCGACCCGCCAGCTGTCGGCTGCAATGCGTTTGACATCGTGAAGTTGCTGGAGTCCGTCGAACCTGTTACGTAGGCATTGCTCAACGCATCGACCGCTATCCCGAAAGCCGCGTCATCCCCGCTGCCACCAAGAATGGTAAAATACCGACGGTCACTTCCGGCCGAGCTAAACTTCGCAACAAAAACATCGCGACCACCTAACGCCGTAAACTCGGCAGAGTCACTAGAGCCGGTAACATAAGCGTTTCCTACTCCATCCACTGCAATACCGAACCCGGCATCATTGCCGCTTCCGCCGAAGTACGTCGAGTAGACAAGTGAGGCTCCAGCCGGGCTCAGCTTCGCCACGAAGGCGTCTTGGGCACCCCCGAAGTTCGCCTGAAAGGCATTTGAAATAGTGAAATTCGTCGAATCTGTCGAACCAACTACATAGGCACTGCCCGCTTCATCAACGGCAATGTCGAAAGCCGCATCATCCCCGCTGCCTCCGAGAATTGCTAAGTAGGCGCGCTCGTTTCCCGCAGCGTTTAGCTTTGCTATGAAGGCATCAGTGTTGCCAAGCGTGGAGAACTCAGCTGAGTCTGTTGAGCCTGCTATGTAAGCGCTGCCCGATGAATCTATGGCCACGCTAAATCCACTATCACTTCCACTTCCCCCAAAATACGTGGAGTACAGCACCGCCGCCCCTGAAGGATGCAACTTCGCGACAAAAGCATCTTGAGAACCGCCACCAAAATTCAACTGACTAGCATTTAATACCGGAAAGTCCAGCGAGTCAGTCGCACCTCCAATATATGCGTCGCCTCCACTGTCGACCCCGATGCTGAAGCCAGTATCGTCTCCGCTACCACCGATTATCGCGAGGTACGTTCGCTGTGTCCCAGTAGAGTTAAGCTTTGCTACAAACGCGTTGCTTCCCCCTAGAGACGAAAACTCGGATGAGTCCGTTGACCCGGTAACGTAGGCATTCCCGTTACTGTCGACCGCTACATCAAAGCCTGCATCGTTCCCGCTTCCGCCCAAATAGCTTGAATACGACAGAACCGGGTCAATAATTAAAGGCTTAGTAGTATCGTAATCGCCAACCGCAAAGCTTACCTTCCGGTTTGCCTTGATAACGTAACTCACCGGGATCGATCGTTTGACATCGAGCACTTGCTGATATGCCAGCGGTTTCTTGAATCGTATTTCATCTGAGCCCTTAATCTGTAGCACAAGATCGCCTTTGTCAACGTAGAGCCGATTGACGCCTGTACATTCTAGTTTGATTACACGCGGGTCGACCCCTGGCGTGATAACAAAGTCATATTCTAGTTGTTCTCCATTGCCGTAAAAAATTTGATCAATGCCTGGGTAAACATCCTTGTACTTGACGCTCCGATAGGTAGGGATATTGGTGTACCATTGGTCAGGATTATTCCCAATGAAGTAGTTGACGGTACCCGGTAAATTATCCACGCCACTTATTCCTCTGGGGTGCGCGCCGACCAGCCTTACCCTTACTATGCCGCCTCTCTCTCGAATGCCATCGCGGCTGCGTCTAAGCACGCTATTTCCTCTACCAAGCATATTGGTCTTTGGAATTGGTAATGGATGATCCCTAATCCCCTTCCGCTTGGTGAGGCTCAGGACAATCTCATCGGTACTTAAATAGAGATCACTACCCGCGCCATGAGCGATAAACTTCACTGCTCGATCCATCTGCCCCTGGTTTGGTTCAAAGCTTAATGGCAATTTCCCATAACTTTCGGCTAAACGCCGCTCGGCATAAACACTCGCTCTATTCGGCACCTTTGGCACGGAGTCAAGCCAGCAGAAGGAGAGATCATCAAGGAAAGCAGCACGCATCCTAGCGAAAGAAGTGCGATAAGGGTTCTCCGTAAGCGCAAACCGTTTAGGTGAAGCAACTGCTCTCTAAGGGATTTCGTTGTGCTCATAATCCGAAATTTTAAGTTCGATCGGTGACATGAACATCTGCACATTCACATTTAAGGACATTCACTGTATTACTAGGGTTTGTCCGTTCGAGAGCGGCCCAGCAGACCCATTCTTAACCTGAATCGTAAATGTACCGGTGTTATTCAGGGTAAGGGGTGCGACCACCTGTGCGGTCGTCTTCGTACTCAGCACGCTGTTACTGACAGTGCATGGTGAACATGACGGACCGTTGATTACTACCAGCACACTTGCTGGGGTGAAACCACTGCCATTGATTGTCAGATTGAAGCTACCTGTCGCGCGGCTCGTCGGCGAAATATTATTGATGACCACTGAGTTCACCGTCAGCGTCTTGCTATTTGAAAGTGTTCCCGACGATCCATTCCGCACCTGGAAGGTGAAGCTGCCCGTGTTGCCCAAGGTCACCGGCGCCACCACTTGACTGCTGGTCTTGGTCGTCAGTGCGCTGTTAGGCACTGTACACGGCGAGCAACTCGGTCCATTGATTACTACCTCAACCGTCGCGGGATCGAAGTTGCTGCCATTGATAGTTTCGCTGAATACACCCGCACCCACACTCGTCGGCGAGATACTGCTGATTGATGGTATTGCAGTGATCGTCAGCGTGGCGCTACTCGACAGTGGGCCGGCATTACCATTCCTAACTTGAATGGTAAAGTCTCCTGCATTGTTCAGTGTTACCGGTGCTACAACTTGAGTGGTCGTTTTGGTACTCAGCACGCCGTTACTGACAGTGCATGGTGAACACGATGGACCGTTGATTACTACCAGCACACTCTCCGGGTTGAAGCCACTGCCATTGATCGTTAGATTGAAGCTACCTGTCGCGCGGCTCGTCGGCGAAATATTATTGATGACCACTGAGTTCACCGTCAGCGTCTGGCTATTTGAAAGTGTTCCCGACGATCCATTCCGCACCTGGAAGGTGAAGCTGCCCGTGTTGCCCAAGGTCACCGGCGCCACCACTTGACTGCTGGTCTTGGTCGTCAGTGCGCTGTTAGGCACTGTACACGGCGAGCAACTCGGTCCATTGATTACTACCTCAACCGTCGCGGGATCGAAGTTGCTGCCATTGATAGTTTCGCTGAATACACCCGCACCCACACTCGTCGGCGAGATACTGCTGATTGATGGTATTGCAGTGATCGTCAGCGTGGCGCTACTCGACAGTGGGCCGGCATTACCATTCCTAACTTGAATGGTAAAGTCTCCTGCATTGTTCAGTGTTACCGGTGCTACAACTTGAGTGGTCGTTTTGGTACTCAGCACGCCGTTACTGACAGTGCATGGTGAACACGATGGACCGTTGATTACTACCAGCACACTCTCCGGGTTGAAGCCACTGCCATTGATTGTCAGATTGAAGCTACCTGTCGCGCGGCTCGTCGGCGAAATATTATTGATGACTACTGAGTTCACCGTCAGCGTCTGGCTATTTGAAAGTGTTCCCGACGATCCATTCCGCACCTGGAAGGTGAAGCTGCCCGTGTTGCCCAAGGTCACCGGCGCCACCACTTGACTGCTGGTCTTGGTCGTCAGTGCGCTGTTAGGCACTGTACACGGCGAGCAACTCGGTCCATTGATTACTACCTCAACCGTCGCGGGATCGAAGTTGCTGCCATTGATAGTTTCGCTGAATACACCCGCACCCACACTCGTCGGCGAGATACTGCTGATTGACGGTGTCGCAGTGATTGTTAGCGTCGCGCTGCTCGACAATGGTCCGGCTGCGCCGTTTCTTACCTGGATAGAAAAGTCCCCTCCATTGTTCAGCGTTACCGGTGCTACCACTTGAGTGGTCGTTTTGGTACTCAGCACGCCGTTACTGACGGTGCATGGTGAACACGATGGACCGTTGATTACTACCAGCACACTCTCCGGGTTGAAGCCACTGCCATTGATTGTCAGATTGAAGCTGCCTGTCCCGCGGCTCGTCGGCGAAATATTATTGATGACCACTGAGTTCACCGTCAGCGTCTGGCTATTTGAAAGTGTTCCCGACGATCCATTCCGCACCTGGAAGGTGAAGCTGCCCGTGTTGCCCAAGGTCACCGGCGCCACCACTTGACTGCTGGTCTTGGTCGTCAGTGCGCTGTTAGGCACTGTACACGGCGAGCAACTCGGTCCATTGATTACTACCTCAACCGTCGCGGGATCGAAGTTGCTGCCATTGATAGTTTCGCTGAATACACCCGCACCCACACTCGTCGGCGATAGGTTGCTGATTGATGGGGTCGTTGGCCCAGTGTTGACGGTTAAGGGCCATGTATTCGACGGTGTACCTGCTGATCCATTACGTACTTGGGCTGTAAAGGACCCGGCCGCCAATACTGCCGCGCCTCCTAATTGGGTGGCGGTTCGCGTCAATCCAGATACCACGCAAGATGTGCTAGTAGAACATCCTGGCCCGAGGAAGAACACTTCCGCATTAGAGGTGTTGTAGTTCGTTCCTGTAATCGTGAAGGTGAATGTTTGGCCTCCCACAGGTGGGTTTGGCGAGGTTGCGATATTGGTGATCGTAGGTGTCGGCGCTCCGCTACTCACGTTGAACGACCATGTATTCGATGGCGTACCTGTGGAGCCGTTGCGCACTTGCGCAGTAAACGCCCCAGAGGCTAGAACCGCCGCACCTGTGAGTTGCGTCGCAGTGCGCGTTAAACCGGAAACCACACATGCCGAAGTCGTTGAGCAACCCGGTCCGAGGAAGAATACTTCCGCATTCGACGTGTCGTAGTTATTTCCAGTAATAGTGAAATTAAAAGGCTGCCCGCCGATGGGCGGGTTCGGCGATGTCGTCATATTGCTGATCGTCGGCAATGTTTGCCCCTGCGTCAGTGCCAAGCCTACCCCATTCGACAACTGTCCGTCGGAGTTCCTAACCTTCACCGTATAGGTGCCAAGTGTTGCCGTCGTCATTGACTCGCGAGCTCGAATCTGTGTGGCCGTCCTGCTCAGAATTGTTCCGCTGCCAACTAGCGAGGTTCCAAAGAACAGTTGCTCGATTGCCCCATTGTCAAAATTCGTACCGTTGATTGTTAGATCGAAGACGCTTGGAGTCACTGATGAGGGATTGATTGAAACAATCGCCGGGGCCGGATTCTGTGTTTGATTAAGAGTTAAAGGCAGTCCATTGGACAACTGCCCGTCTGAATTCTTTACCCTCACGGTGTAGGTCCCGAGCGTTGCACTCGACATCGATTCACGCACTTTAATCTGGGTGCTTCCCGTGCGGCTGATGATCTGACCGTTGCCCACAAAGCTATTACCGAAATAAATCTGATCGATTGAGTTCGCGTCAAAGTTGCTGCCATTGATCGTTAGGTCAAAGATGCTTGGCGCCACTGAAGTTGGTGTGATGAAGTCGACTATTGGAGCCGCCGCGGAAGTTTCCGTAACTACGATCGTTCCAGAGGTGTTGTCGTGAATTCCCGCGCTATTCACCACGTCAAGCGTGACGGTGTGCGTGCCCGATCCCAGATTAGGATACGTAAAACGCGGCAACGTGCTTACGACTGCGCCATCAATCTTCCACTGCCGCGCGTCAATCGTGCTGCCCCCGGATAGACTGCTTGAGCTATCTAAATCAACAGAGAGTTTCGCTCCTAACGAGACCAAGCATGGAAGCGTTTGGTTGTTAATGGCAGATTTCCCGCAGGCAGACATCGTGAATGCCGCAGTGGGCGTGGAATTACAAGTCGAAACGAATTGTTGACCAGTATTGCTCAGTTGGAAAGTCGTGTTCGCGAATTTTATTGTGATCGTATGAGAAAGGCCATCTTTCAGGCTAGACGGGGTTGAAAAGTTGAAAGCATGGAACCCATCACCGATGCCTGCATTTAGTAAGTCCTGACGAAATCCACTGGCGGTTACCGTTCCTAACTTTGTGCTGCCATCGTAAATATCTACGTTCACGCGAGCTGTCGGTTGTGTCCTATCCCAAGCCCACCCAAAAATCTTGTCGCACGTCGTACCGTCGTGATGCCCGTCAAAGGTCTGGCCTCCTGATGCGTTTCTTGGATGCGCATTCAAGAAAGGAATTGGATCTGTGAAGCCATAGGTGGTGCTTCTGTTGGCCGTGTATCCGCGCCATGGATTATTTGGTTCGGGATCGAATCCCGGATGGATGGCGAAATGTACATGTGGTGGATTCCACGCATTGCTATAACCAAGGATCTCCCCAGCTGACACGTGTCCGACTGCGTGGGGGTCGTTGAGGTGCCCATAGAGGACTGTAAACCACATTCCATCGGCTGCCTGATAACGCGCTACGAGCGCCCCGCCGTTGGTGTATCCCGGTCCGTAACCTGAGACATCTGAGCGGGAGAGAATTATGTCACCCTCTCCAATAGAATAGACGGGATTGCCAGAACTGTTTCCATTGCACATGTCTTGGGCGAGATGCCAAGGATACGCCGGGCTGTTGTAGCCCAACCAACCCAGGTAGTTGCAAAAGCTGACATGATCAAAACCAGCCCCTGTGGGCCAGTACCAACCAGACGGCATCGTTCCCGCATTTGCGCCTGCACTAGCTGCTTCAGTGAGCGCCCTGTATACGTTCAGACGTCCACCGCTAATAGTTTTTCCAGACAATGAGGGGATTACATCTACGCTGTTCAAAAGTACTCTCTTCAACGAAGCGGTATCAAATGACCAACGAGATAGTACTAAAGCGGCGGCTCCTGAAACTTGGGGGGCCGCCTGTGAGGTTCCGGTAAGAAACTGATATCCATTGATAATGGAAGTAGACAGAATGTCCTTTCCTGGCGCTCCAAGGTGAACGCTGTTCCTACCATAATTAGAAAACGATGGAAGTCCACCTTGATTATCTGTCGCCGCCACAGCTACTACATTCGGCACGTCATAACTGGCGGGGTATTGCGGACTAGTATCATTGCTTTTGCCAATGCCGTCATTATTTGTGCCATTTCCAGCAGAGGCAACAAATAACAGATCGTTGTCGTTGGCTCTGACGATTTCATCGCGTAGCGATTGGGAAAACGCTATTCCATAGCTGTTATTCAAAACACGCACGTCAGCGTTTGATCCGAATATCTGCTTGGTTTGTATTGCGAATTCTATAGCGTCCATCGCGTTGCTAGCCGAAATATTGCCGTCAGCATCTGCCGCTTTGAGACCCATGAGATTGCTTGTCCAATTTATCCCCGCTACTCCCACCCCATTGTTTCCGACAGCACCAATGATTCCAGAAATATGTGTTCCGTGTCCGATGTCTCCATTAACATTGATATTATCGTCAAAGGGAACACAGTTCTTAGAGATCGAGTTAAAACCATGACTACCCGCATTGCATGTAATCGATTGACCACCGATTTGCACCGTAAAGGCGGTAGGTGCCGCCCACACGTTAGGTGCTAAATCGGGATGGTTGTAGTCAATACCAGAATCGACTATTCCCACCACGAATTCACGTGAACCGGTGGAGATGTTCCAAGCTGGCACGGCTTTAATGTCAGCACCGGGATTCCCGACAACACCTTGAACCGTCTGTCCAGTATTTCTTAACCCCCATTGGTCGGAAAACTGCGGATCATTCGGAATGGAATCAAGATGTCCTATGTAGTTTGGCTCCGCGTAAATTACGTCGACACGCCGCGAAAGTTCGGAGACAAGAGTCTCTACGCTTCTACCGACTGACTGCATCAAGCGAACGCCAGTCCCACCGACCTCGCGATCTATCTCAATGTCTAATTCCTGTTCAACTTGAGCTATTTGCGCTCGGTCGATAGGCTTTCGGAACCTCACCAATACTTGTCTTGTGACCGCTTTTTTCCCCCTGAATAGCTCGGCCCTGGTGTTCTCAATACTGTTACTTTGGGCATGACTCTTAATTAAGCTAATTCGGGTTGCCAGCACAAAAGAAGTGGCCAGTGTTACTAACGCGAGACATATGAGATGTCTCGTAACATGTCCGGTGCAAAGTTTCATCCTTGTCCTAGTTGTGAGCCTTATCACCTTTGTTCTTCGCAGTCTGACCAAAACCAATACGCTCGCTTTTATTTCAAAATGGAAGGTCTTTGGGCTGCTGCTCGCGACGAATTAGCCGTAGCCTAGAATCGACATCGCATTGACGATGTCCACTGGTACCCGCCACGGTTGCAGGTGCCTCAATTCATTAGTTGAAGAATTGAATTCGTCGTTGAGTAGTGAATTTTGTTTATGAGGATGATGGCTCGAGGCCCAGAAGCAGCTTAAACGCTGCATTTCCTTGAAAGTGAGTTTCGCGTTTGCTGAGAAGAGAGGCTTGGGGGTGCGAGGCATCGTTAATCTCCGAGTTTTACTACGAGCTTAAGTGAGTCCGCGAGGCTTCAGCTTCTGTGAACGAAAGAGAGATAGGGAACTCGTAGTTAATTCGCTTTTCTGCTACACTGCGCGGCGCTTTCGTTCAACTTACTGAATTCGGGCACTCACAACAACCAGAACTTGGGAACCCGTCGCGACACGCTCTTTGTGAGCGGCCCTTATATCTCACTGAATACTAGGAAGCAACAGAAAACATTAGGTCAAAGACTTAAAATTTCTTAAAGGTCATTAACTCCCACATGGCTGAAGAAGTATTGTACGAGTTTGACGACTTTCGCCTCGATCCGCTCCGTCGCCAGTTGCTTCATGGAGCCGAGTCGCGACCACTGACACCGACAGCTTTTGACTTGCTCATTGCGCTCGTTCAAAGCCACGGACAAACACTGAGCAGAACCGAGTTGATCAAACGCGTATGGGCAGTCCCCTTGGTAACGGACAATAACTTTAACGTGAATCTAAACGCGGTAAGGCGAGCATTGGGTGAATCCGGCCGACTGCCGCGTTACGTTGTTAAATCGCCGGGCGGTTATCGTTTTGTTGGTGATGTGCGGGAAATTTGGATAGAAACCACCGGGGCTGAACCGAGCACGCTCGGCAAGGGTGAAGAACTCAGGGATAGCAGCGAATCTAAAACGAATGACAGACACTTTGGGCACATTTGTGTAGCCTCGTTGTTATACGCCGCACTCTATGCGACTTCGCTATTTTTAGAGGTTGCTTATGAATTCGATCGATTCAGTGAAATGGCTTTGAGGGTCGCACCGCTCGTTTTTGCCTGGATGACAGTCTCCTCAGTTGCGGGGCTTACAGCTGATCGAGCGCTGACTTCTCGCGGCAGAGCGCACGGACTAGCTATTTCGATCGCGACCCTCTTAACTGCAGCCTCAATGCTTTTTTTAGTCTTGAGTTACTTCTTACCTGCGTTTCCGATCACACAGTCAACATTGCAAAGCTATCCGGCTCAGGCGGCCTACCTAAAGGACACCGCGTATTTTCTCGTTGTGGCTCTTGGTTTCCTGCTTCTGCCTTTTCATTTCATAATAGCGATTGAGCGCGCAATTCAAGTCGGTGACCGTGACCAAGTCTTAAGACTGCTCACTGGAGATAAGATGAGCGTCTCGCCATCCGGCACGATTTACCCGCGCTTTTGGGCTTTGGTTTCTCTGTTGGTAGTGTTAGGTGCTTTCTCACTGGTCATGACGTCCCGATTACTTGACCACTTAAAACCCAGTTCCTATATGAATCTATTCACCCAATTGGTCTACCTGCGCGGGATTCTATATTTTGGTCTTGGCGTCGAATGTTTGCTCTGGTACTACCGGGCTTTGAATAGTGCTAAACAACAATGCATGTCGCGCGTTGATACGCCGGCAATTCAGCGTCGTTAGAGCAGAGTTGGTTTCATAATTAGCATCAGATCCCCTGTGCAGGTCCCCTTATGGACCTCGGATGCGCCAGTCGAACGACACCGGACAAAAGCTCAACCCTAATTCGTCATGCCGGCTGGGCCATCTCCAGATATCGGCAAAACGCATTCGCTAGCTCTATCTGCCGTGGCGTCTTGCATTGCACATCGAACAGCACCGGGTTCGCAACTAGTACGGTTACACATTGCGCGCGCGAGGTTGCTACATTCAATCTATTCGCACTGTACAAGAATTCCATTCCACGAGGCGCGTCTTCTGGAATTGACGTGGTCATTGAATAGAACACGATCGGCGCTTGCTGACCCTGAAATTTGTCCACGGTGCCAACGCGAGCTTTCGGCAGCCGGTGAGCGAGCAACGCAACTTGTGCGTTGTAGGGCGCTACGATCAGAATGTGCTTGAGTTCAAGAGGCATTGTTACGCCTTTCTTATTGGTCCAGGTCGCGCCACTGCTCAACAACCCCTCGATCAGTCCGGCAATCGCTTCGACTTCTTCCGGCGAATCACTCTTATTGCCGCCGTGGTCGAAAGGTACAAACCGAAGACCCGTTCCATCGAGTGGTCCTGCGACGTTGAGACGTTGTTGCGCATTCTCGGGCCTCGGGTTTAGCCGGGCCTCATAAAAGACTTCGGAGGTAAAACTGCAAATGTCCGGGGGCAACCTCCACGACTCGCCAAGAAACAAGCCCTGCTCAGGTTCGATCGTAGCGCGGCCATTCAAGAGATGGGCCAGCGCTGACACTTCAGCGCCGGGTGGATGGACGCCTTTTTGTGGTTGATCGAGTTGCTGCGGGTCGCCGAGTAGCACCACGCTCTCAGCTGCAGGCGATATGGCCAACACATTTGCCAACGACATCTGACCGGCTTCATCCACGAGCAAGACATCCACGGAGCCGGCGAACTCCTCGCGCGACCACAACCAGGTTGTCCCCGCGGCAATCTGGGCTTCGCCGCTTTGTAGTTTCTCCAGTACCTTTCCGTTGTCATCTGTCTGCGTCACGAATTTGTGCTCGCAGCCATCTCCTTCGTTCGGCTTCTGAACAATACTCAATTTCGTGTGAGTTTCCTCGGCGGCCTCGCATAACGCCGTTAACAGGTTGCTGATAACCTTGTGACTGTTGGCTGTAATACCGACACGCTTGCCGGCGTTCACCAACGCGATGACCATGTGTGCGCCCGTATAAGTCTTGCCGGAGCCGGGCGGCCCCTGAATCGGCAATATCGAACGATCCAAACCGAGAGCGAGTTTCTTTGCGGCCTCGAGCGGTGATGAACCCTCAATCGCGGTTTCAATGGTTCCTCCAGCGATGCGCGGCGGTCGCCGGAGCAGAGCGTCGCGTGCTGCCTGAAACTGTGAGTACATTTTGTTGTCTATCCCGTTGTCGGCCACCCACTTTGCAATTCGCATAAGGCTGGCGACTTGTTTCTTGCTGTTAATGTAATTGTGCGGAATCAGCGCAGTAGGGTGAGGCTTGTCTGAATTCTTACCTCGTTTAAGATCGATCGTCAGATTGGTCTCGTCGACCGTAAATTCCGAACAGGCGCTTTGTTCCGTGTCGGGATCGTGCACTTCCAGCGCACGATCAATCGTGTGATCCTGAGGCGGAAACGAATAACGATGAATCAAAGATCTCTTTGTTTCATTCACTACCCCGAGATAAACGAGGCCTCCCAACGCGTCCTTATCTTCAATCAACTCATCATCCGAAAGGCTGCATAAGCGATAGTATTCCCACCACATCGACTTGTCTTCGCGGCGTTGCCATTCCAGCAACTGCGCGAGGAGCGAACACGCACGCTGCTCGTTCGTCCATTCATCCTCTTCATCCGGCAATCCCGCGATCAGACGATCCTTGAGAATGCCTATCTCAGTGAGTTCTGCCTCTAGACTTTCGCTCGGCGAGCCCGCCTTCAATTCCGGACGTGTAATCGTTTGCCGAGTTTCGTTTCCAGCTCACCGCGCAACTTTTCCAGCCATTCGCGCAGATGCCATGTCGAAAGACAATCATCGCGATTGTAGTCAGCAATCGTTTTCAGTGTTTCTTTCGCTTCTGCGGGATCGTCACCAGCGCTAGCACCGATTCGAATGCTTGCAGTGAGGAGGTCGCATCGCGTAAGCGAACTGTCCGGCTGGAATCCGTAGAACGCTTCCATCTTCTTGATCGAATAGCTCTCAACTGATGCTCGGAGTCCCTGCCTAACAACTCGAAAGAGATCGACGAAACTCCCGCGCGCAGCAACTCATCAACTTCGTCCGCGCAAACCCCATGACGCCCCGCAAGATGTTTGATCGCGGTCGGCTCATACGGTGCGTAGTGATAGATATGCATATCCGGATGAACCTCGCGAGCCCGCTTGACCTTCTCGATGAACTCGATGAAAGCTCGCTTCTCCGACTTCGGATCGAAGGACCATATGGATTCGTAGATCGGTTTCCCATCTTCCGAGAGGGTTACGGTGCCGATGAGATACTCTAGGCCTTGATCGAAAGCGAACGGATCGCCTTCGAAATCGAGAAATAGATCACCGGCCGAAGGTGATGGCAATGCAGCGAAACCTCTAAGCGCTTCGCTCTTTTTCTCAGTTTCGCCTCCTCTCCCAGACCGTCTTTCCCTTTTGGCCTCATCTCTCTCATCAGGAGCGATGAACTCAAAAACCGGCTCCCCTTTTCACGTCCTTCAACTTGCACACGCGCCTGCTCGCGTATGCGCAACAGTGGAGCGGGAGCAATGCGATCGACTTTTGGAGTGATTGGAAGTTGGAGAGCCGCGAGCTTCGCCATACTATCTACTTCGCGCGCGATCAACACCTCGCGCTGGTCACGTGTGATGGAGGCCACTAAAGAAAGATGATCGTCATCATGCCAGCGCTTGTCACAAACAGTGAACCAATCGCAGCTTCCGCAATGCTCAACCGGCTCGGGATATGTCGCCGAGTTCGCCGCATAACCGGCTTCAAAATCTCGCCTGATTTTTCGGAAGTATGCAAGATAATGATGTACAAGATACTTCTCCGGTGCTGCTCCGCCGCCTAATACCACGTGCATGAATTCCGGCGTTGGGCCTTGAATTTGTGAAAGTAGATCTGAATAGAAGCAAAGCTGGATGATGGCACGCGCCTTAGTGGATCGCGCGAGTTTGGCTTCCACGACTTCGTAGGAGAAGGATCCGAGCTTGCTCGGCCTATCGACGCGAATTAGGAAGTCGGCGCGCCCGTACCATTGATCGTCAAGGAATGTTGCCTGATAAATAACATCAGCGCCGCCGCGGAGGGCCTCTACTGTTCTCGCAGCTGCATCTCGACGCGAACCGTCAGTCGGTATTTCTACAATTCTGAGTCCTTGTTCAGTCAAGTGAGTTAAGTACGCTTGCTCATGCGCTTGTCCAAGTTTGATCAGAAGATCCAAGCCTGGATCAGCGAAGAAAGGTTTTTTGATTTCGCCGGCCGCTTCGGCCCGATTGAGCGCAGTGAGATGCTGACAGGCGAGGAAGTTTGCGATGGAGGTTGGGGAGAACATGTTGATCTTGACGAAGAACGCCTATGACTCGACGATACTCGCAGTATGAACGACCGACCTCAGAGCCTCGGAGTCGAGTTGACTCGCCGGAAAGTACCTAATCGACACAGAACTCGCTCTTGCATCAAACACAAGGTAGAAGAAATAGTTTGGTAGCGTTCGACTCTTTTGCCACTCGTTCTCACTCAAAAAGAAGGTCATCACACCCTTGTCCTTTCTGGCAGCCTTCACCTCAATGAGGCGCGGCGTCTCATCTTCGTCGAAGGACTCGATGTCGTAACCTTTTCGATGATCATCTGATACCGAGTGAACTCGCTCGGCAAGATCGCTTCGCCCCGCCAGTCGCAGCCGTGACCTCTCCGACTCTAAGACCGTGTCTTCGGCGAAACGGCCCAAGGCTGCCTGGTTGTCCCTAATCAAATTCCAATTGATCATCTTGCCATCGGTGTTACCGGATGCCGCATCGTTCATTGCATCCATAGCCGTCGCGGCTGAGATGACAACGGCTTGGGGCAGTGGGACGATTCGCTCTACAGGCGACTTTGGCAAGTTTGGATGTTGCAACATCCAGCAGAACGAGTGGGCGTCTATGAGCCGCGCATCATCCACCCCAGCCTCCCTCAATGCGTCGCGGATTTGGCGCAGTACGCCCAGATATTCCTGATAGTTCTGCCAAGAACAGCGGCGCGCGGTTCGGAGATTTACTTTCATCATCTCGAAGGCGCGATCAAAATTAGTGGGCGCGATTGGCAAATACTGCGACCAGTCTTTGAGGAAGAAAACATAGGCTATGAAGTCATAGCGTTTTCCTGCACGGGCGATGATCTGGGCAAAGGCTTCTGGCGATGATAGTTCGTCTCTGTAGAAACCAAACAGGAGAGACTCATACGTAGTGCGACCTTCCTGAGTGTCCAAAGCGGTTAAGAGGGAAAGGTGAGTCCGGCTATTGGGGCCGAAACGGGAGTCCCAATCTACCAGGTTGTTTTCTATCGCGTGTCTTCGCTTACCCTTTGGAAACTTGATTTCAATGGCGTTGATCAGCGCCTTAAGAATTGAACCAGTCCCAATATCCGACCTCGTCCAGTCTTCATAGTCCAACCGCTGACGGGCCTCATGGTAAACAACTTCTTTATACTGCTCCCACTCGTAAGGTAAGCCAGTGGTGAAAGACTCGAATCCTTTCCCTGACTTAGCCAGGACAGAACCCTTGAATACGTCGAACTGCTCCAGGAAATTACGCGTGTTCACTACCGGAACAAGTGCATCCATAGTTGTTTCTCAGAGTGCCAGACAGGATCTCGGTCATTCGCGGCTCGCAACGGGGCGAATACACTCCCCTTTACTTATGCGTGAGTATCAACAGCACGAGTGAGACAGCGGTTGATCTGACTTTCATTTTTCCTCCTTGCGGGTTGCAACGATCAATTGAGGGTGACATCACGGGTCGGACGGAGTTTGAGAATCTTGCTATCAACCTGGGCTCTGGTCACTACGAGTAATTACTTCGACCATTCTTGTGAGATCCTCGCCATCGATAAAAGGTACCTGCCCAAAGATGATGCCTGATTCTCCTTCAAGTTTAGCCGCGAGATGCCCTTTTCCTAAGAGACGCTCCGCACCCTTCTCGCCAAGGGCGATCTCTGAAGTGCCTTCGCCATCCACTCGAAGAACTAGACGATTTCCGAGGTTGGCGCGCAGCTGCATCGGCATTACGTGCGCGTCAGGACGTTGGGCAGCAAAAACCAAAAAGATGCCAGCTGCCCGCGCTTTCACACCCAGGCGACTCACAATCTCTGAAACAGCTTCCCCATATTCAGTTGTCATCATCCACTCGGCGAACTCATCATGTATTACCCAAAGGAACGGAAGGTGTTCAGACGCATTTTCTTTGAGGTTCAAGTCGAAAATGTTTGAAACCCTATTTTCTTTGAGAACCTTGTATCGGCGATCCATCTCGATCACTAGCTCGTTGAGCGCCGAAATCGCAGCTTGCTGATTATCAATTACGCCCTCACGGAGGTGGGGTAAACCTTCAAACGCGAAATAATCTACTCCTAACTTTGGATCAATTAGGATGATGCTGGCTTGTTGAGGAGTATTCGTACAGGCAATACTCAAAAGAATATTTTGCATCAGGACCGACTTGCCACTACCTGTTGAACCCGCGATTAGAGTGTGAGGAGCGTTCGACTTTGGGGATAAAAATAGAAGCTCGCTATTCTCTTCCTTTACTCCAATGAGGAGTTCGTAATTACCTTGGGAACAATCGGGTTTCCACCTATCCCATACTTCTGAGAGTCGAAGAATGCGTCGGTTAGGTCGGGCAATCGATATCGCGACTAAACCGGGCTCGGCTCTAACGGAGATCACGTTCAAGCCATGTGTGGTCAGGAACTCTGACCGACGCCTCAACACCTGTTCTACCGTTAGATTGGCGCTGCCTTGGAATTTCAAGAGGGCCGCGTTCGGTGTAAGAGTCTTACTGACAAGTTTGGATTGCAGTTGAAACTGCTGCAAGGCCCCTCTGCATCGGCTGTCAACCTGCTTCAACCATTCTTCCTCTGCCGCGTCATCTCCACTAGCACCAGTGGATTCAGTTAATGATTCTGTTATCGCTGGGTAAGCCCAACAACTCAATGGCTGAACAGGATTCGATTCGGTTGGTTGTTTGTTCGATTCCTCTCGCTCCGCGACGGATGCGGCCGTTGTCTTGGATTCGGCGGACGGGGTATCTTTTGGCGGAGTCGCATCCGACTCTTTCTTAACATCGTCAGATTTGCGTTCGGTAACCAGTTTCAAGCGGGAAGTCGGAGCACGATAGACCCGCTCTTTCCATACGTCTTCATCTGTGTTGGCTTTTCTAATAGTCATCGGATCTGAATCTTGCCAATAGCACAAGACTAAGTCGCGTGTCCGTGCACGCGAAAAGACCTCTTGGTAGGAGTGGTCCGCACCAGCTACAGCGACGAAGTCAGAACAGTCGGGCGAATCCGGAGGGCCTGAAACGAAGACGTGCGAGTAGCCACGCAAGTAAATAGCGCATTGGCCATCACGAACAGCGCGCCTCCAGGCGCCTAAGTCAATTGGCGCCGTAGCAGGAAATTGAATTCCACTCAGTATTAGGTCCGAGAAACGTGAGAGCCAAAGATCACGGTCAAGCCTTCTCGGATCACCAAAGACGGCATCATCGATTCGGCGAATTGTGTCCCGCAGTTGTTTCTGCGATTCCTTTCGCTTGACGGCTAAATTTGCTATGTCGATGTATTTCGATTCGGATATGACCGCTGCTAACTTTAGATTGCCTTCTGATATTTCAGGAGAGAGAACCAGAAGATCAGCAATCTGTTCTTCTCGCTGGCCCAGCCACTCCGCATAATCATCGAGGAAATACCAGCCGAAGCGGCGATCTCCGCTTAGCTCACATCGTATAAGGTATCGACTGAGGACCACTCCAATAAGTTCGCTGGCGTTGCGGCCTCGCTTGGCTGCGCGCAGCACTATGTCGCCGGAAATCTCATTTGCGTAATTGATAAACTTTTCGGTAAGGTCCCGATAGTCAGCATCACTTAGGCCGAGATTTAGGTCCTTTAATCGCCCGAGGATCATCGATCTAAGCAAACTCAGCGGGGCTGTCGAAGACACCAGTATGTTTCGGCCTTGAGCTGTGCCCTGCTTGTATCTTATGACCTTAACATTTTGATTTAGCAGTTGACGGCGATCGAGCAGCCCGTCGTAGTTAACGACCCAGTTACCAAGGTTATGGATTTCGCTGAAAATGTTAGCCGTGAGAGGATCGTTAAAGTCCAACTTGCGCGCAGGTAATAAACGCTTGTTTTCGTTACCGTCCCAGTCTCCTTCAATAAAGGTAGTGAGTGCGGTAATGAAAGACCATCCTTCCGCGCTTTGCACCGGACAGCACAGGTAGACGACTGATTTCATATCATCGGCGGCAGATGGACGGCGCCGGGACCATCGAGCAGGCACAAATGTCGAGAAATCGACCGGATCGGATGTCTCGAAGTACCAACCTACAGTCGCATGTCTCGCGATCACGTCTTCTAAAAACACGATATCTGCCGGTGGCCCATCTTTGGGATCGGGCACTGGAGCCTGATCAGCCATAATCCCTATTCGGAGGCGGGCCATGAAGTCTTTCGAGGCTTCGCTCGAAACGAAGGAGTCCGCGTCTGCGTCTGAGGATTCGATTATTTGCTCATAGAGTTCGCGAAGCTTTTGGCCGTCACGGTGCCGAAGGATTATTTGACAGTGGAGATCGTCCTCGTCTTCGTGGAGTTCACTCATCTCCTCAACAAGAGCATACGGGAGTCGCGCTGAGTCGCAGTTATACAAAACTACCGATAGATTAGCCCTCTCATGTGGGTATAACAGAAGATATCGTTTCGTGAGATTAAGAAGTAACTCGGACGTCTCAGAAGGAGTTTCATTCGTATCGTCGAATCCGTCGTTACTAATGACAGGAGTTTCGTGAAGACTATAGTCGAGGTATGAGTCCGTTAATGCGAGGAGTTCGGGTTTTGATTGCTGCCAACCAAGAACCACTTCTGGGTAATATGGATGGGAAAGTTCCCGTTCGAGCTCCTTGAAGAAAAGTGCGGCATCACCGAAGACTACCGTGTCCGTCGTTAGAAGATGTCTCAGGAGTGAGCCAACTTGATTTGCTTTGTTGGCTATCGCAGCTAAGCGAAATGGATGCCATGGAGCAACTAGCGCTGTCACGCGGCCGCCGTCAACTCTAACGGTCCCAATCTCAAGGAGAGGCCTTAGCAGTAATTCACGATTGCGGTCTCCCTTAGCATCTCTACATACTGCGCTTAACAGACCACTGTAGTCCTCTACCTGGTTGATGAGAGAATCGCTGGCCAACCCTGCCTCGCCAAAACCTGTGATTGCGGCTGTATAGCTCTCTACAAAATTCTGGAAGAGCAGGCTCAACTGCTCTGCTTTCCCGCTTGAGACTAGGCCATCGATAGTGGCCTTCGCCAAGTTATCAGACCAGATACGCGATATATCATCATCCTTCTTGTAGACTCCAACAAAACTACCTCTATCCTGCCCGTAAGCTGCATAAAGCGTCTGGACATTTCTTAGATCCAAAGACTGAGGGCGACCTTTGCTGCTCATCGGTTCGCGACTTACACGGCAATACACCAAAGGCTTTTCGGTTAAACGCGCCCAGTCTCCCGGAAACTGGCTGGCGATAGCGACCGGAGCGTACTTCCATACGAGTTGTTTGTGAAACGTCTCGGGAACGCCCGTTGACAACTCAACTTCTAACTCAAGGAGAAATTTCAGTTGCAAGGCCGATTTGGCAGTTGATCTATTCACATAGGGCTTAGAGGCTTGCCGCCAGAAATTGCATAGAGCTTTGAAGTTCATTAGGTCGCCGATGTCCCAAGAGACCTTGTTACCAAAAATCTCTTTGACTCCCTGATACCGATGCGCGAAATAGAGTCCAGCGTCAATATTGAGCTCTTTAAGATCCTTCTTTGTGCGCCGATCGCATGTGATCCTCAACCTCCGCTTTGTAGATATTAAGTCTTCGTCGAAAAGTCTTCTCAGGCACAACGCAATCCCGGAAAGGAAGTCTTCGGACTCAATGGGGCTACCAAAAACAAATCGATCCCACTTAGCTTTGAGCGATGGCTGTTCTTTCAGCTCGTTCCTATGTCGACCATAGAATTCCTCATCCTCATCCTGGGCCTCGATTCGCTTAGCGGCGCGTGAAAGCCTCTCAAGATAGTCGCGGTCATCGTCACTCAATAACCCCTGTTCGCGTTCATCGTAAAACTCGAGAGTCGCCTTGCCCAGATTAAATTTCTCCCTTTTCAAACCATCGAACAACGGTTGGACCCATTCCCATTCGCATTGAGCAAGTGCATCTGATTGCGGGTTCCAACCACTATTTGCCTTAATGAAATCGTCGATGATTGGGTGAATCTCGTCAGGTATTGCGTCCTTGACTTTTTCAAATGCGGAGATGAGGTCGTCTTCAAACAATGGCGTTTGCGTGGGCGTCTGTTTGACTAGATAACACGCCCGTCTTTTCACTGCCTGTGAAAAAAGTGCTTTCCATTTAGAAGCGTGCCCGGCTGTTTTCTCGCTTAGACTTGTGAAATAAGTCGTATCTCTCGGAATCCTAAGAGCCGGAAGGGCAAAACCGAGCGCGTGAAGAATGGGATGACCGTCGGAAATCGCCCTCTGGGTTTCTAGGATGTAGTCTGCATACGTATCGAGTGAGAAGGATCGAACATCGAGCAAACTTTGTAATGCCTTCACCCACCATTTCTTATGTTGATCTGTAATTGGTAGGTCCTTAGAAGACGAGGCCACCCATAATTCGGGTTGTGCTTGAAGTTGAGAGCTACCTACCGGCATCAACTCCTTTAGCGACTGTTCTTCATCATCACCGGTATTCGCCACTAGCAAGGCAGATCTTTCGCAGTCGGCATTGCGGAAGTATGTGGTTCTCTCCTTGGTAAGGACTTCTTCGGGGAGCCCGTAATCGCCGACAAAGTGCAAAGGAAGCTTAATTTCGATCAGGGCCGAAAGAGTCTTGTCCGCAAGAATCACTTTTGCTACTGCCGTCGCCTGGCTAGCAGTAAGAGAGTCGAGTAGAAAGCGCGCCACTCCGTCCGACTCATCGTCAGATAGCCGATTGCGGAGGTAGACGGCAGCGACTGTTCCAATCAGTTCGTCACCAGTCATTGCATCTCTGTCCAGTACGGGTTGATAACATAAGCGCATCCGTCAGAAAGACGTCTAAGCAATCCCAAGCTCGAAAGCCGTTGTTCCAAGCGACGGGAATTTGCTTGAAACGCCTTCTTGTCGAGCTGGTCACTTGCCAGGACCTTCTCAGCTTCCTTGTCGCCAAACACGATGCCGTAGCGCTGATAAAGTTTGTCGAGAAACTGATGAAGTTCGGTGCGCTTGGCCACATTGGCAAACAAAAGCGTCCGAAGAAGAGAGTCAGTAGGGGCATAACGGAGTCTAACGGTTCCTCTCTTCGATACGAGCCCAATCTCCCTGCCGTAATTCCGGTGGATGTTTGCCACGTGTTGTCGATGGCGCTTCATTGCTGCCTGTCGGAGAGCCGCAATTAGCATGTGCGGGTCCCTTTGGCCCTCATAGTCCTCGCCCCATCGGGCCTCTTCAAGCAGAATGGTTCGACACTTTTCAAAAGAGTCGTTCTCGGTCAATGCCTTTTGCCATTTTGGTGAGTCTTCTATTTTCGAAATAAACACCTCAACAGCCCGCGCCGGCAATTGATTGTTCTCCTGATATAAGTCGCACGAAACCTCACGCACAAGAGTCTTCCTCGGAGCTACAACCTCACAAATCAGACTCACTGGGTCGGTAAAGCCTAACAATTGTCGAGAAACTGATAATTGGTATCTAAGCAGGTGTAAGCCAACAAGATTCACCAAGTGCGGAAGTACATCGAATCCCGGCATGCTCAATTTCAAGGTAGCGAGCCAGTCTTCCGCTAACTCATCAAAGCAATCATTCTGTACATAGGGTAAAAAAGCATTGGCGCGATCAGTGCCGATCTGATCCTCATCTGAAGGCTGAAGACACCTAACTATCGTATCCCAGGTAGTATCAGCTTCTGCCAACTTCTCCGTAAGAGCCTTTAGCAACTCTCCCTTGCTTGCCGCTCGACAAAACATTAGATAAAGCATCTCTCCGGTTCTGCCAAAGAACCGGCGATCGTTAGTGCCAGCGTTCTTATCCAAGTCTTCGTACAAGCAATCCTTGCCATACGGAAACACGAACTTCGATGTCCATCGCTTATTACTATTCACTTCAAGACTTGTTAAGCGGATCAGAGAGACCACCTCAGAGAAATCGTCGAAAGTATGAAAGCGATCTTTCAGATAATTGAATTCGGGGTGCGCTATCCCTTGAGCTGCCTTCATGCGCTTGAGCCACTCATCCCATCGACTATTATCCGAGGGAAAACTTTTCAGGACCTCTGGTAAATGCGGGTTGTTGAAAAGAATGTTTCGCAAGTAAAGCCGGTGTGCAGCACGATATTTCAGAGTATTGAAGCCATTCGGCTCTTCAAAAGCGCGCTGCTTCTCAAATTCGTAATGAAATACATTCAGGAATTCGAGCAATACCATCCACGGCAATTGCTCGTCATAAAGGCGGTGGCCCCAAATGGCTTCATCGACCCACATTGAGGACGATTGGTCGAAGCTCTCAGGAGGAGGCAAGGGTTGAAGAGAAGGAGTCATGGCACAATTTCGACGAATCTAGGGTCAGGCATTCCTTGTTCGGTTAATGCGAGCAGGCTTAAAGATATCGTCGAACGGGAGTCTTGCTCGGCTTCTTGGCGCTTTGCACACGCAGCAATTAATTGACTCTTAAATGCCAGAAGATCCTCGTAGCATTCCTTCGAAAAGCTTGCTGGCAACGCTCCCTCAGACGCGATCCTGGAAAGAAACTCATAACGAACTAGTGTCAGGTTGAAGTCTACGAATGAAGTTGGTGCGAAGTAGACTGAGAGTAATACTCTGGAATTTGAATGATCAAAGCGGAGTACGATCTTTTCTCCCTTACTCGGGTCGACGGAAATGCGCTCCAAAAGTATCCGGCTTACTTTTGATTGAGAGTAATTGCCACTAGTAGCAAGAAAGAGTTCGCGGTCGCTATTCATGAACATGCCCGTGAAAACTCTGTTGAGGCCCTTCACTAGTCGCGAAACAATTGGCCGCTTGACAGCTTTGTTTAATCTGAGAACTTCAACAACCGAATTTAGATATTCACCAGCGAATTTGAATACGGTTAATTCCCACAGCTTGAGTTCTTCCTCTGACTGCTTCGGAATCTTAAAGAATAGTCCGCGCCTCTGACTGACCAGCATTTGCAAAAAGCTTTCCGCACGATCCTGGCTCTCGTCTGTACCCTCGATGTATTCCCGTTTCGCCGCATAGTAGGTCGAATCTGCGCCGTAGAAAGGGTCGCTCGCAACATACTCATTGAAGTAAGCGGAAAGGTTTTCATCGCCTTCGCCGAAAATCAAGAGGTTATCTATGCGATTGGACGTTTCGTAACCTATCTGAAATCGTTCCAAGTAGTCGAAAATCGTAATCGTCTGCCGATGTAATTCAGACAAGTTCCCACCAAACACGTTGTTATAGAGACTCGCCTTAAAAACTGTCCCCGCCGCGATCACCTTTGGCACATCTCTGGGAACCATTAAGTGATCTTTCACTTCGGGATGTCCAAGTACGGAATTGGTTAACAGTATCAAGATCTGCCGAATCGGAACATGGAGTCCGTTATAGTCGCAGAGTTCTAAGAGCGCGCGAATGCGGGACTGAACCAACGGCGTCTGCAGCAGTTCATAGTTTCGCCGAATGGGACAGTGCGGACCAAAAACTTCATTCTCCTTGTGAGTGCCTTGCTCAAGTTCCTGCCAGCCACCGTGGGCAAGAAACCCTGTTAACGCGCGATCAAAAAGCTCCGTAGAATTGATTCGGCTGAGGTTAAAGAACTTCAATCGCACGCCTGCTTGTTCTTGACGATCCTCGACGAGCAAATCTTCAAAGATTCTACCTGCCTTCTCTACTTCTTCTGTGTGACTCAATCGTCGCCAGGATTCAATAAGCTGACCATCGTTCGCCGCTATCAGGAACACATCATTAGAATTGGGATCGAACATCGACTCACAGAATTTCTGAAGTAACCTCTCCTTCTCAGGCTCCCACTCCGCGCCCTGCTGGGGAGCCCAACCGCTTAGATCCCGCAAAAAGTGCATAGTGATCGTTTGAGAACCTTTTTGGGCTTGCCACTCCACACTTCGCTTCTCTCTCAACTGGATCTTGAGCTTTAGGTAAGGATTATCTGAAGCCCACTCCTCGTCGTTTCCATTGAGCGCTTCCCAGACTTGTCGGCAGAGATGGGTTTTTCCATCACCCGCTGTTCCAGTGAGAATCACCGACATCGACTCGACAGTTTGATTGAAGCAACTGATCAGACGTGATTTAAGCGGATGCTCGAACTGAACAGGCGCAATTCCTAATCGCCGAGCCGATCGCTGGATCGTCTCGTCGTACATGTTGTCGTTATATGGCCCCGGCCCATAATGGCGCAGGAACTTGAGCCATTTTTGCATTATGACGTTAAGGCGGTTTCTCTTTAGCTCCGGTGCTAACCGAACCTCATCCAGCTCGCACGTCGAGTCTTGCCATACTGGTACATTTGTGCTGGACCTTCGAACGACTTAACTTCGAGATTCATCTAGCAATTCAAGCACTTGAGGAAGCTTTGCTTCCAATACGTCAGCCGAGATTTCGCGACGCTTGTTAGGTGCGCGCGCCCACTCCACCTGGATCTCACGTAAAACCATATCGCAGAGTTTATTGAGAAATCGCGGGGTCTTTGAAACTGAAGTCTGAATAATCAAATCGAAGGCATCCGCCGAGAACGGAAATGTCGGCGAGACTCTTCGATCTTCAAGCCGATTAAAACTTAGTAGCTCTAACAAATAGGTATGCAGGTCGTCAGCCGAAGGCTCTTTGAATAATATGTGTTGATTGACCCGCTCCATCACGGCTTGGCCTAGTACGTTCTCAATGGCGGGCAGGTCTTCAGGCTCGCTGAATGTAAAATTCAGCATTAGGGTGAAGTGTAGGTTGGTATTATCGATAATGTCTCGTAATGCCTGGGTGAAAGGTAAATAGAATTTCGTCGGAAAATAAACGAGGTCTTCCATTTCATCGACCCACAGCACTACGCGACTGAGAGTCTCCTGTCTATCAGACTCCCCATTTATCAGGAGATTTAGCACTCCCGTAATCGACAATGCAAAGTCATGATCCACCGTGAGACGTTTAGCAACGTTCAATTCTCGAAGGTCTTTAACCGTACCTCCGCCTAGTAGAAAGGCCTTCGAAACCAAAAGGTTATCGGTATCAAGTCTCGAAAGGACAGATGCGATGTCTTCGGATCCAGTTGAAACTAACAATCTCTCAAACAGTGGTTCCTCACCTATTAACTTCCTTAGGTTCTGAGCCGAGCGTGCTAGTCGCCGAAAGGTAATTGCATTAAGCAAACGATTCGAAAAATCGACAAAAGCTTTCTGAGGTTGCTTCGGCGATTCGATCACTACCGGAATGAATTTGTGATAGAGATCTGTGCTTCTCTTGGAAGCCAGCTTTTCCGCAAAATAACGTGCCGCATGAGTTTTCCCTGCACCGAATCTTCCTCGGTTCAATACGCAAAGACGCAGGGTTTCGGAATTAGACCGTTGAAAGACTGCATCGAATTCGCGCTTAACGCTCTTGAATCCAAACCAGGGTTGTTGCTGTCCGGTTGGTGTGACTGGGAAAGAGTCGTCTTTTAGGTTGAACATTTCAAACACGATTTAGTTCCTCCAGTGGCCAGCTACTTTTTGGATCAGCTTCAATCGATCTATGCTTACTGCTTGTTTACGAATGACGCGTTCCTTCTCGGCTTGGGTTATTTCCTCCCACGGTTTTACCCTTCCGGTCGCGGCGTATACGTCTCGCAGTGCGGACCGAGCATCTTCAAATAATACCTTTCTTTCCTTCAAGAGAACCGCGGCCAAATAGAGAATCACGTCGGCCGAGGTCCACATCCTGACACCTGGAAAGGCACCTTGCATCGTACCAAGAAAGCTGTTGTATGCCCGTTGATCGTCGGTAACGAATAACGTGTGTCCAACTTGCCGCATCATCAGCAACTCCAATGCAACTCGCGCATTTCCGTACTCACCAGCATTCTCCGC
Source organism: Blastocatellia bacterium (assembly GCA_963698325.1). Lineage (GTDB taxonomy): Bacteria > Acidobacteriota > Blastocatellia > Pyrinomonadales > Pyrinomonadaceae > PSRF01. The sequence goes on from CAVOQJ010000001.1 coordinate 38,741, forward strand.
GTTATCAAACAATGGCGGACTCGTAAAGAACGGACCTATCACCGATTCGTCATCTGTAAGAATAGAAGGTATATATCGACGTTTACTCAAGAAGCTGGGCCAATAAGAAACCTCGCGGCTTGAAACCAGATTGCGATGCCGATCCAATTCCTCACGGATAGTCCCGCAGACCCGAACATCAAAAAACGAGCGCAAATAAAACAGCACGTCCTGCCTCGCAAGTTGTATATCATCCAGATTGATAATACTGCTCGTATCAATAATGCACACCGCTCTGGTAAAGTGATTCATCGCAGTTCCCGTTATCTTTTGTGCATTTTGCGTATGATGAAAGACTGTGTGGGCCGCGACGCAAAGTGCGCTTCGTAGGAATGATCACCACACAATAGACTCTGGTTTGTAAACAATTTTCTCCGTTCTCTCACCAGCTGAGCGAGCACTCTGATGTGATGGCTTGACAGGAATAGAAGGAGGTCGTTGCTTCGGATCTTTCTTATCGGCGAAGAAGCCGCGAGTCGATCGAACGCGCTGTCTAACGCGTTACAAACGTCGTCACCGTCGACTGGTTCATTCTCATGAAGAATCAGAGAATACTTGAGAACGTGAGCTAATAGATGAGCATCGGTAGGCACCGTCGCTTTTGATAGTTCAGTAACCCATGACTGATGCAAAGGATTTATGAATACTTCCGCAGTCGACGAAGGAATGTTTTCCAATACTTCCAGGTCCGCAAGCCAATTCAACTTCGCCGAAACTAAATGCTCTGAATACGACTCTGGCTTCTTCCAGCTACGGATGGAAAGGATTCTATCCTGAACCATACGACTAAATCGGGCGCTACTCGAACTCTCAAGCACCTCAGTTAGGAGCTCCAAAAGTCGGCTGCGGTGCTCACGCTGAATCGTTGCGAAGGATTTTTGGCCTCTCATCACTGAGCGAAGAAGCGCAGCAATGCCGAAGTAGTCGTGCTCAAGTATTGTCTGAAGAAAGAACACCTTGTTACCAGGAGCAATAGGGTAGGGTTCGTCAGCTGACACAACCGCTTCAAATAATAGTTTGCCTCGTGACGTCAGACTGTAAACGGCCCCTTGGCGAACCAATAAATGTAGCTCTATCGCCGCATCAATGTAGTGCTTCACACTCGACTTCTTGGTGGTTATGTAGCCCGATTTGAATCCGTTCTTTAGTAGGTTTTCCTTCAATGCTACCAATTGACTATGAGGGGGCGCCAGCAGCAACGACTCGATCCGTCTTTTGTTGGCTACCTGTCCAAGCAGATAAATCAAACAGCCGAGTCGGCGGGCCTGGGTGTTCACCGATAGTACTCCGCTATTACTGCCGAACCATAAGGGAGCACTCGAGATGAAGCCCGTGAAGACCTCCTGGATGATCTCTAAAGACAAATCGACATCAGTCACCGAAGTCGTCTTTGAACGCAGTGAGGCTGTATGACTCGATGATCGGCTTGCCATTGTTATTCGACGCTAGAATCGTCTCCCGGGCCTCCGTTATACATCCTTAGCCCAAACTCGATCGTATGGTCCCAAGTGAGCAAAACAGTTTTCGGCGAACGCCGTTCGCCTACTTAGACTTTCTTGAGAAGCCCTTGTAACCAACGTTGAGGTCCGCCAGTCAAGTCGGCATCGCTGAAAGTGAGCACGTTGATATTAAAATCATGAAATAGAGCGCTGGCCTCAGCGCTCAACTATTTTCGCTCTCATCACACTACGGTGCTATACCTAGCTAGAAACTCAATACCATCCTCTAGAGTCTTAAACGTCACGTTCGATGTTTCAGCAACCATGTCAAGGTGTTTTGCGGATTCTGGATCCGCCGTCGACTTCTCGTCCACAAGAATGACGAATTTGTCCATAGCGCTGGCGTATCCAACTTCCAATGCGAGCGCATAGCCACCCGGATTGCTTTGTTCCAAAAAAGCAAAGACGCAATCACTAGACTCAATAGCTTGCAGGTCCCACGCTGCATATTCCGACCTGTGAATGAGACCATGCGAGCGAGGGTCAAAATAGCTGACTTGAGGAACAGCTAACTTAACCTTGTCTTGCCATCCCGATTTAAATCCGCCTGCCAAATAGATCTTCTTCGGCAACTGTCGGCCCTCGTTCCCTGTTGTTCTTCTACCCTCCGCTTTTTTCGGGCGTTGCCTAAGTTCCACCAGTGCCATCGAAAATGGAACTTCCATGGCAGTCTTGTGAAAATGAAACCGACGCTCCAAGAAGGGGAACGAAGCGATAAGCAACAAGAGGCTGTACCGAGCACTGGCAAGGTTGCCGATCTGATATGGATCTATCACGCGTATAATAGCCAGAACCCACCAAAACACCGCTATTAGAATAAAAGCAGTGGCAATACCCAAATTGAAGAGCGAAATAAACATGAAACGATAGACCGTGTATCGTTGTTCCGGCGCAATCGACATCGCGATGCTGCGCCATGCGGCCACGGATAAGTTTTCAGTCTTTGCAGGAACTAGTGAGGGTATGTCGTCAAGCACATCCTTCGTGAGCGCTTCAAAGGTTGGATCGTCCTTAATCTTTGCGAATAACTCGTCCGTCGGAATGATCGAGCGCGGAAGTAACGCCTTACCTACTCGTGACTTTTTCAGGCGAACCACTCCTTTCACCACTATGTTTTCACCTAGGCTAGTTAATGCATGCCCCGCAACATAGCTGCCTACAAAGAGAATGATCCACCGATATTGGGAATTCGAAATCAACGGCAGTTGTCGAGCGATGTCGACTGGCTTTGACCAAATCCATGAGATTCCTAGGATCAGAACAGCTCCAGGCACAATTGTGCCAATGATATCCAAGAAAAACCGTTCAATGGCATCGACTATATCTGTTGTCTTCATCTTGGCTAGTCTCGCAAGAGCTAGTTGCTCACAGGTGGCAAATTAGGCATGCTCTCGGTTCGTCATCCTCTTCTTCCATATCGGCGAGCACCTCGACGAGGCGTCGATTGCCTCTCTTTTTAAGTCTACGCTCCTCATACTCCTCATTGCGGCGTTTGATGGCTTCTACATTCTCAGGCTTCTGAAGTTCAGTTAGTGGCATTCCTTGAATCCAAGTAAAAGTCTTACCAGGATCGTCACTTATTTTTTCGTATTTCTTTGCTTGCTCAAACTGATCTGGGTGATGTTCTAACAAGCGTACCCACTCAATTGGACGCTGGAAAAAGCAGAAGTAGCAGCCGGAGTGCGTACGCCCCCACTGGAGATAGGGTGGCAGACCAATGCCGCTATCCTCCAAAATCTTCATTACGCCGGCCAGATCAATTCCTTCTTCCTTGAATGGGAAAACTGCCTTGATGTTAGATTTAGTGCTGATATAACCAACCCGGTCTTCATCGGCGCGAATACCTACATAACTCACAACCGGTTGTTCGCCAACGTATTCCTCAAACGGCTTCAATTTCAGCATTTTTGTGCACCAGCGAATGCTTGGTGACGGCAGATAGCCGCCATAAACATCCAACCAGTGATCGAAACCTGCCTTGGCGTTCAACCGCACAATTTTCTTGCCTAGGAATGCTTCAACCCGATTGAGATATTCGTAGGTTTCAACGAGCTCTTTATCAGTGTCGCAGAAGACATACTCCATGTTAGCCACGCGATCGCGCATGAATAAAGCTAGCGCCGTACTGTCTTTGCCACCAGACAGACAGAGAATGTGTCGAGTTGGTTCACTCATCTTTCGGCTTTCCTCCGTTTTGCAGACCCTTCCAAATGGATCGCGAAGCCGCCGCTAACCCTAGTCGCATATTGCCGGCTAAGAGTGCATCGAACTCAGTCTCAAGCTGAACTAGTCGCGACTCTTCGTCGACCGTGAAGTGAACGACCTGCTCATGCTCTAGGCCACTGGAATGAGTAATCGCTAGCCTTACTCCTATCGAATTGCTCGGGGCATCGTTTGCTCTAAATAGGATACTCTCTACGCTATGAAATCTTCTGGCGAATCCTGGAAGTTCTGCATTGAAGAGGTCTTCTTCTGCATCATGCCATTTAGCAGGCGGCTTGAGAGCAACATGGCTACAAAGAGAATCAAGCCAATCTGATTCAGATAGATTATTATCCATTAGCCGGAGACAGAATGCGCGAAGTTTCGGCTCCGTTACTGCGAGCAGCAGATGTTCCGCGCGCGCTGAAAGATTCGTCCTGAATTCTCGGAATGAACCCGGCAAGATGAATGCCTCTCTAAGTCTTGCTCGCAATCGTTCTTGTAGTTCCGGGTATGCGGCGCGCAATTCATCTAGCGCAACCTTGAGTGCTTTGACGAACCTTCGATCAGGCTCTTTTGCGGTGTGCTTATCTTTGACGGGCTCAAATCCACAGGCAGACGGTAGGTCGTAGAATAACAATTTCGCCGGTTCTCGGGCGTTAAGAATCGTTTCGCGTACCGCCAGCGCGGTCGATGTCAGTCTCTTAGTGTTTAAGACATAGGTTGGTAGTTGTGCAACGAAGACACAGAGTGGCTTCACAACATCCAAGAGCTTAACTGCACCCTTCTCCGTTCGTTTCAGCTCCAAGAGAGCCACTAACTTTTCGAACAGCGCAGCTCGGACGCCTCCAATTTTGCAATATTGAATGTCGAAGCGTTCGGGTGCTTTGGTGAGTACAAGCATGTGTTCCCCGGTCATTTCACGAAGAAAGGTGCCATCCTTGTAGAAAGCTATGTCCTTGTCATGACCAACAGCGAAGGCGGCGATTAAAAGTGGAATAATACCGTTTCGTACGCCGTATGGCGGTTTTCGAAGTTCCTCAAACACCAACTCAACGCCGACGCGGCTGTCCGGCCTTTCCTTCACGATGTCATGAATACGACGGAATACGGGAAGGACTCTGCAAGTATCATTTCGATAATGCGGCTCGCCAATACGCCAGAATCCGCCGTGTTCCCGGTGAATGCCAGTACGCTTTAGCGCCGACAAGTACATCGAAATTTCTGGAGGCCTTTTAGCGGGATTCATTCCCAACAAAGGAGACTGGGCATTACTAAACATCCGCTCAATCAACCGCATGCGTGCCGCTGCTGCCGCCGAGCTTAATTCATTCCGGTTTACGAGTTCGTTCTGGATCTTAGGCGCCAATGAATAGATATCGTCGAATATCCGCGACAACGCTGAAAGTAAGTCACGGCTATTGCTGATCTTCAGCGTTCTCCCTTTATGTAACCATTCAATCGTCGTTTGGATTCCAAACTGCCTTATTCCGACCAGCGTTTGAACGCGTCTTTCCAACTGCGTACGCGCCGCCTGTTTCTGCCTGGAAACCTCCTCTCGGGCGTATTTGTCCGCATTCAATTCCGGTACATTCGTCGCGACCCATTCCCAACGTTGAACTTCCTGTACTAAGCTTCTGAGACCACCGAGCGGCTGGGGAACTCCGATAAGCCAGTGGTTGCGCCGCCTCAGTCTCTCTGACTTTGCAAACGCAAGTGCACTGCCTCGCTCGCTTTCAGTTTCACAAAGCGGAACGATGATCAGACCGTCAGAATCTGGCGTCTCGATGTCGAACAACCTCGGCAACTCTGCCACAGACCGATAACAAACGCTGTAGTACCGCAGATTGCCCGTTTCTATGTAGTGACGGCGAGCAACGAGAGGTCGACTTTCGAGATACTCGGAAATGAGTGAGGCTACATTTTGCTGTGGACTGATTGCGCGACTTGCGTTCTCATAAGCCCTCTCTAGATCGACAGAGGTATGCGGCCACAAACAATACCCTCGCGCCTTTCCCCGATCGTAAAGAACGCGCTTTTCCTTATGCAGTTTTTGAAGTGCCGTTTTAACTCGATTTGCATTTGCAGCATCGTGTCCCGCTAGTGAACAAATGAGAGCCTCTTCGCTGGCTGGCAGATCCGTGTCGTTCAATAAATTCAAGATTCCGACCGTCTTCAGAATCTTGACTTGCAATTCATCATCGGCGGCGAAACTCTCGATGACTGCGTCAATCAAGTTCCAATGGCTACGATAAGTTTGGACCGCCAGGCGGTGTCCGAAGTTAGCTCGCACGTAATCGTAGAAGTCATGGAGTGAATAAGGCTCGCTGCGGTCAAGCCGGTTCTCGCAGAACCCCTGTAAGCCAAAAGGTTCGCTTGAGAGCAAGAAACTAAAAAGTGATCTTTCGTTCTGCCCAAAACGTCTGAATGATCGAATTAGGACAGGCAGAACAGTTGGATGCAAGGGATAAAGTTCCAGCGCCAATTCGACTAGTCTCTTTGAGGCTGCAGGTCCGTACCAGCCGAGAGGTAGGGTACTTTGCATCGCCTGCTTGATGCCGCGAGCCTTCGCTTTCGGAACCAAGTCAGTTCGGACATTGAGCGCTGATGAAATGAGTTGTGCAATCTGTTCGATCGGCTGATTGAAGACAATCTCCTCAAGGCGTCCAGCGACCTTTTCCCACTCACGTTGCGCCGCTTGATTCAGGTGGTCGGCGTATGCGCTGAAGCCTTGGTGCAATAAGCAAACGACGAAGAAGGGTTGATCACCGCTTCGACATGCCGTTTCGGCAAGCCGTTGCAGTAGAAATACGTCCTGTCTTTCGGGGTGAATCGCAGCGAACTCTAAGAACTTTCCTAGCTCGTCAATAATGATCAAAAGACCACTGCTTCTAGCGTTCGTTATTACAGATGCATTTACTTTGACCACTAGGTCAAGGACAGCGTTCTCCTCGGGTTCTTTTGAGTCCAGCAGTCTACCTACTTCGCCAAGAAGCCTGCTCTTACTACTGCGTTCCGTTGACTGCAATAACGCATCGCGAAGCGCGGTAAGAATCGAGGTAGTTAATGGCTGGCGGCTGCATGTCACTAGAGCCGGTATGAACTTTCGACTACGTGGACCTTGCCGACCCCCATGCGCAGGAATGTAAACCTGTCGTGGGAGGACTCGATCATGTCCGGCAAACCAGTGAGCAAGGAGCAACGCAAAGCTCGATTTACCGCTGCCGTAATCCCCAGTCAGACGCCACGCCCGCTGCCCTGAAGTTGGCTTCAACCCCTCAGACATACGACTGAGGCAGTCCCGAGCGAAATCGGTTACAACGTATCCGGAGAAGACGTTTGGATCTCGAAAGTCTCGCTCGAGATTAGCTGAGCGCAGGAATCGGCTCTTAGTGCGCAACAAGTCCGCTATCTGAGTTTCAGTTCGTACCGGCATCTGATTTGTAGATTCTCCTGAGCAACTCCGCCTCATTCACGTTTTCTTGTCGTTGAACTTGCTGCAAGTTCGCAGAATCCACGTAGCTAAAAGGACTGCTTGTCTTTCGACCAGCGATCTCGACCCGACTGCGTATGTCATCTTCCGGTAGCTTGAATATTTGCCCAGGACTACCGTGCCCATGCGCTACTTCCCGGAATGATATTGTGGCTTCGTTTGGGTGTTGACGATCCCAGAAACTGTTCAAGCAATAGACAAATAGCTCTTGAGTGATCTCGGGCTTCTCTTCGCGTCGGAAGGCGTAAATTGATTCACGTCTTCCCAAGGTGCCGTTTGACTCACCTTCACCAACTTTTATGATCAACGCAAGTTCTACGAGCGGACAGTCAAGGTTGTCTTCCTGAACCCGACCCTTCCGTCCGCGAGTTGGCACATAAGTATGTAGAAATGCATCAAAATGTTGTTCTAGTGTTGATGCGGACGCCCTGTCGTTGTGCTTTGTGACTTCCTTTTGAAGAGCCGCCACCACACTAGACGGAACGATCTCTGGTTCTTGCCAGCAATTCAGAAGGAAATCCCAAGCCAATAGCGGATTGGGCGTGCTTGTAGCCAACTTCCAGTGAATAAGCCACAACGTTCTTATGTCTTCTAGAAACGGATCGAAACCGCGATTTCCAAGTAGAGCCTTGCCGAAACTAGTCAGCTGGAGTCTTCCATTTTCGCCTGCGCTCTCCACAACACCAGCAGCCTGGGACCAAAACCGAATACTACGAACCATGTTTTTGCCAACCCCGAGCTGAACCATGGCCTCCTCATCTTTTGAGAGCAGTTGGTCGTCGCGCTTAATACACTGCACGACTTTCGGAAGCCATGTGTATCGACAAGTGAAGCTTTCGTGGCCTGATATGCGATAAGTCATTTTTGCGGAGTGATACGCCCACACAACACCCATGGCTGTGGTTAGAGTTTGCCCGAGCATTGATTGTGCACCCGCCATTTCATCACAACATCGGCAGAGATTCAAATTTCCTCTCGACAATAGGGCGGCATGACAACACTTCTAAGTGTGCTACACGTGTCAAAGGCGCGCAATTACGCGAACTCCTAATTGAAGCATTCAAGCGTCTTCGCGAGGTGGCCCAAAGCGGGCGAGTCCTCAAACCCGTTCTCTGCAGCCGAGTTGAGATTCAACGACGCGACAAAGCGTCCCGCCCTGGGCATCAGTGTTGAACTGCGGCAAGAGATATCGCTCAAGCTCACCTTGAGTTCCCCGGCGCCGAGAGAAAGCGCCCTGCGACTGCCTCCGAAAAAAGGGACTCCAGCGAGGACTCGTCTCTGTCTATGACAGTTATCGACAGCGAATACGTCTTGCCAAAAGCCCGTGCCCCACGAAAGGCTCCTGGACGTAATATGTATAACAAGACACCATTCACGCTCTCCCCTTTTGCGCCTCGCTGCCCAGGTATTACTTTCCAGCCATCAAAAATTAAGCGGAAGCCAAGGCAATAGACACTTTCGAACAATCGAGAGGTCAGTAGGAAATCCGTCTTCCAAAAACAAAAGTTTGAAACAATCACTGGAGTGCTCACCTGAGAACTCAGCATCGAGGGCCAATGTCAGTCCATATTCCCCATACCAACCAATCCACGGTCAGCAACTTCCCGCAGCGACAACCAATCGCTATCAACGGCTTTTGTCGAGTTACCAAATACCGACCGTGTCGGGTTTGCAGGAAACCAGATTGGTGCGGTTACACCGCCGACGAACAAACCTCAATTTGTATGCGGGTGAGCAATGGCTCTAAAGGTACGTCGCGCAATGGAGGCAATATCTTCCACCACAACCGTCTATTCCTGGTTGCCAACCCCAGAACAAACAGAAAGCAAGCGTCTCCTCCAATCGAAATCGCTCCGATCAAGATTCGCAACGCCGTGTACGAGGAATTGATTCGAAGGTCACCTGCTCCCAAGTACTATTCGCAATTGATAGATGGACCTAACGGGCTCTTATCAAGAGGACTGAGTGAGTCAGCGACAGAGAATTACGGCGGTCTCCCTCGCACTCAGAAGGAACGCGCCAGTCTCGCTCATACACTGAACAAGTTTCTCAAAGTCAGGTTCCCCAAGTATGCCGTCCGAAGCACTCACGCTGCCATGATCGGAATTCCTGGCTTCTGGCAAGACGAAACTGGCAACGTTCAATTATTCAACCCTCGTGACTACAACTTACCCTTGCTTGTCATCCCCTACCGAGACGACCGGGGCCGAATTCAAGCCTGTCAACTACGGCTTCACAGAAACGATCTTCGCACCGGCGAAAAGAAATACCGATGGCTCGCGTGCCCTTTTCCATTCCGAGGCGCGAGTTCCGGCGCGCCAATTCACTTCACCTTCAAGCCGGTTGATTTGCCGCCGGGAAAAACGGTTATCATTACTGAAGGCACTCTCAAAGCTGACGTTCTGGTAAGTCTCAGACCGAAAGCGCGTGTCATCGCTACCAGCGGAGTTGGCTGTTCGCATGCAGAAATCATTGAAGCCGTCCGCGATTACAACGCGCTAATCGCCTTTGACGCTGACTACAAAACCAATCCAGCGGTCGCACGGCAACTGGCCCGACTCATTGCCGCTAGGGAACGGGACGTTGTCATCCACCGGCTCTCAACCAGTACCAAAATCCTAAGCTGGCAAAGATACAATGGAATAGACGAGCCAGTTTTAGTCAACAATTCACTTGAGACCAAGACCATTCTTCAATGGATGTCGACGCTCGAGGGCAAGCCGCTACTGGAAGTTCGGGGAGTCTGGGACCAAATGGGTTACACGCCTACTCCATCACCTTCGACGACGATGCTCTCCGGGCCGCGCTGGTTGCGATCACCACGCCTGCGCGCGTAGCCAAATCAGTGAAGAACGCAGAGCGGCGAAAAACAAGTTCGCAAAGATCAACCGCATCGTGTTCGAGTCTCTGCTGACCTCCGAGTTGAAGCAGCAGCTTCACGTCTTCGGCAATTGACTCCAGCAAGCTCGGGTCAACCTTCTTCGCGAGCATCTGATATTCAAACGCTCAACCTTGCTGGTAAAGGTGCTCCGCAACCTCAATATTTGCCGATGTGTCGCCGCAGCGGTCCAACGCTCATCCGCAGGAAAGTCCCGACTTGCTCGAGTGAGAAACTGCCAGAACGGATCGTCCCAGACTCGCTGCATTACGGATGAGACACTTAAAGAGATGACCAGCCCGGATTATTCATGAACCTTCATGTCATTTCAGCCTGCGTAGCGGGCGACAGCATAAAGCCTGGGGCGCGAGCCCCAGGAAAGCAATGTAGATGAACATCAGCCCGTGTAACGGGCGGCAGCCTGTTGCTTTCGAGACGAGCGCGAACTGGTCCACGCTGTCGCCTGCTTCGCAGGCTTGGAACTCTTTCTTTGCAGTGACCTGGGGCTGACGCCCCAGGCTTTATGCTGTCGCCTGCTAACGCAGGCTTAGTGAACAAATCCGCAGTTCGTGAATAATGCGGGCTAGAGGACCTCTTAGTTAGGAACCAAGTGTAACGGCAGTCTCGATCAGCCGAGTTAAGGAAGCGTCATAGGCGAGCTCGATTTTTTAAGGAAAGCAATCGTCTTGCGTCCTTCCTTTCGTAGCGCGGCCCTTTTCTCTTTCCCTATCCGCTCGGGCAAGGGAAGCAGCTATGACAATTAGACAACGTGGAAAAGAGGGCATCTGCGAATCCCAATTTTGGATTGACGGTACGTTCTATCAATTCACTTTTAACGGAAAGGACGACAGGCCCTTAATCACGTCCAAGAAGAAAGCAAAGGAGCAAGAGTATGAGCTGAAACGCGAAATCAGAATGGGAACAATTCTGAAAGATTCTGAGTTGAAAAACTTCGCTAGATTTTTCGACCAGATCTATATGGATTATTCGCGGAAACACAAAACGGCAGTCTCTACCGCTTTTGACGAGCAATTCGGAAAGCGGTTGGTCGAGGAATTTGGAGACAAGACCTTAAATCAAATCACACCAAGCATGATTGAGAATTACCTGGTAACACTGCTGAAAACAAATACGCGGTTTGACAGGCCGCATTCTCCAGTCACTGTACGGCGCCACTACAACATGCTCAATCAACTCTTCAACATGGCAAATCGAGAGCGTCTCATTAACGACAATCCCTGTGGACAGGTGAGTCGGACTGTTTTGAAGCAACTTCCAACATGGCAAAATCGTGAGCGGTGGCTAAATAAGTATGACGACGACGAGGAAGATCGGTTGTTTGCGGCGTTCAATGAGCACGGCCAACATTTGGCAGCGATCAGTCGCATTGTACTTAACACGGGGATCCGGCCTCCCAAAGAGGTACTTGCCATAAGGAAAGAGCACGTCAATCTAGGTGCTGAAGCGCGTTACTGCAGAGTAGAACAAGGAGATGTGCTCGTTCCACCCTATGCGGTTCTGATTGCTAAGGGAAAGGATGGCAAGCCTCGCGTTTTGCCGTTAAACCACCCTGCACAGAACGTCTTCAGGATCTTGCTTGAGGACGCAACTACCGGCGAGTGGCTGTTTACCAATCGCAAAGATGAGCCGATTAAGGCGATCAAGAAAGGCTTTGCCGCCGCCTGCGCCAGGGCCGGCATCGAAAATCTGCGGCCATATGATCTGCGTCACACATTCGCGACTCGCTTACTCGAACGAGGGGTTCATCACTTTGTGATTTCCGCCTTGCTCGGACATGCGACGCCAATGATGGGATTCGGCGCGGCGTCACGCATGACACCCGGCTACGCTCATGCTACTTGGGACACGATGGTGACGGCCGTTGCTACGCTCGAACAGCCTTTACCGCTCAAGCAAATCAGCTTCGCCGTGGCTGGAAGTGTGCCGAAAATGGATCAGGTAAGGAAGATCAGTTAGTTAGCTGGAAAAGGACTACGAAGACTCACAGATTCTCTTCAAATTTTTGAGAGTCTGCCAAAAGTCTGCCAAACTGTGCCGTGAACGATGAGGGGAGGACAAAAGCAACGAAATAACCGAGTAAAAATGGTAGGCGCGTGGGGACTTGAACCCCAGACCTCTGCCGTGTCGAGGCCGTCCCGGTCACCTCGGACAGCGCGCAATCTTTGCTCACGCGTTGAATATTAACCAACGCGGCTTGAGAAGTCACTCAACACTGTACGGATTGAATAAAGCGTTAGCGTAGTCTGCCAAAAGTCTGCCAAATTACTTTTACCCGATCATGACGCGCGTGTGAGTCTTTTCGGGCTTTCGTTTCTTTGCTGAAATGCGTACCTCAACGCTGTGACCCAGGCGATTTAGGATTGCGAATAAACGGTCCGCTGAGAAGCCTGAAAGCCGGCCACGTAGAAGATGCGATACTTTGGGCTGATCCAGGCCAGTCCGCTCGGCGGTCTGAGGTTGGGTCCAACCCTTCTTCGTCAAAAACCGAAATGTCAGAGACTCTCTTATTTTTCGTCTTCATAAACTGTCGTTGTTTCTGATAAAGGTATGAAGGAGCACTATCAAGCCTAAAGGAATCAGATTCGCTTTCGAATCCAGTCGCCTAACTGCTCCTCCGTGAGACTTCCCTGGGCTAGTTGTAGCAGGGTACGATATTTCTCATCTTGACTAGCATTGAGATCGACGCCATTCAGTAAGAGAAAAGTGCGGGTAGCTACGAGTGCGGTGCGCTTGTTGCCATCGACGAACGGATGGTCGCGCGCAATTCCAAAAGCATAAGCAGCGGCCAAGTCTGCCAAATCAGGGGGCGGCTGACCATAGCTCAAAAGATTTTGTGGCCGCGCTACAGCAGACGAAAGTGAACCCTCATCTCTCAAGCCCCCACTTCCCCCATGTTCAGCTATTTGCCGATGGTGGATCGCGATGACCGTTTCCTCCAGAAGCCAAACAATCTCTGCCATCACGATTATTGGGCCAGTTTCCGCAAGGCATCCCGATCCTCGCGCATTACGCGTTCAGCAGTCTCTACTTGTTTGGCGAACTCGGGATCATAAGCCGTCAGTTCGATGCCATTCTTCGTTTCGATAGCATAGAGGCTATCGCCCCTTCTGACGCGCAATCGTTCCAGGATCTCTTTGGGTAGAATTACCCCAACCGAGTTGCCCACTGTCGTGACTTTCAAGACACTCATCGTTTTCCCTCCATCTACAACCTGCATAGAGTTCATTGTCAAGCCGTCCTTAATTATAACGCATGTTATTACGGAAGCGGCGTCTCTGAGAAAAGAAGAACATGGGCATTGTCGACTAAAAGGGGAGTTCCGGAGTTTCATCATTGAAATTGGTCCTTGAATCGCCCTCCCTATCGAGCGGGTTCTTTTGGTTGAGTTGGCCCCACTCTTCCCATGTAATGCCATAAGCAAAGCCGGCCTCCGTGTAACCCGCGATATAAGCAAAGTTTTCGTCTTGATCTAAGGAGAACTCAGGTGTCTCTACCCGTCTAGACTTTCTGCGCTGGCGGGCCGCGATATGGCCTTCCACGGATTTCAATATTTGACCCTTGTAAGCAGCGTCTATTTTTACACCGAGAATTTCGAGCTCTCTAAATGCACATACCCAATCTACGGCAAAATACTTCCGGTAGCCTGCGGCGATGTTTTTGCCTTTGTAGGTCTTCACCCAAGTGCGAGCGCATTGAAGGCGTGCAGAACGATCCATTCGTTTCACGCGCGGTGGCAGGGCCTTTTGTCTCGTCTCTTTTTTCATCCCATTACTCGTCCTGGTCTTCAAAAGCTCAAGCTTTAAGCCGGTTCAGAACGCCGTTCGCAATGTCGATATCGAACCGTGCCGGGTCCAGGTCGTATCCAAGCCACTCCTTCATCCTCTCGTGCTCGGGATTTTGTGGATCAGCGAGGATCTCGATCAGATCATTGTAGCCGCTGATGCCCCCGCAATCTTCAGGGGGGCAGGCATTCGCGCCGGCGAGACAGATGGGGTGTCGGAATTGCGGATCGGGCGGTAGAATCTTCTCCAAGACGATCTTGTGTTGCCAGCCGTCGCCGAAGTCGTACTCATAAACAAAACTTCTCTTTACCGCCGGTGCCACTTCAGCGACGGTGTAGCGTTTCTCACTGAGAGTCTGCCTGCCGAAGCTCATCATTTCCGGGTCGGGCGTGCCGTAGTACGTGTTGCCGACAATGAACCGGTGTAGATGGCTATCGGTCCAACCCATGACTCTTTGGATGACACCGTGCAGGCGGCGGAGCGGCATGTCTGAGCGAACCACAACGCGACGCCAGATTGGTGGGTCGGACCCTTTCAACGTGATCTTGATCTGATAGAGCGCCGCCCCGTCGAGTTCCAGGTCTTCCTTTACGGAAACGCTCCTTTTCCGCTTGCGTGCCGCTTTCTGATTCTCAAAGCCGGGTAACATCCCCAGTTGCCTTCTCAATTCAGTAACATCCGGAGCAAAGGCAGGTTTGTCCGTTCCGGCGGCCCTTCTTTGGAAGTCAATCAACAAAGCCTCCAATCGTTCCCGCCCGGCGACGGACTTCGCGGCTTGTCTTGGTGTTTTCCCCATCAGTACTGGAACCGGTTCATCCAGCCACTCTTCCCAGCGTTTCTTCGCCATCTCCCTCATGAGGGCCTGCACTTCGGGAAGCGCCGAAAGGGCTTCCTGCTCTTCGCGCTGCCGCTGTTGCTCTGGCGATCCAACGCCGTCTTCCATTTGGGCAAACTTCTCTTCGACGGATTCGCTGACTGAGTCCTGCAACACGGCATCGTCACCAAGCCGCTTGGCGATCTCCGTGCGGATCGCTTCGGATCTCTTCTGCGAATTGACGTCGACGATGAGCTTCCCGCCCTCTATTGTTATGTTGCCCAGAATAGTGTTGTCCCAGGAGCGGTGTTTCTCGTTGCCTTTTTTCATCCAGGAGAACGTGATGGTCTGGAGTTCGCCCTTTTCATTTTGCGTGGCGTCCTCCAGCAGCGCTTCTTCAGTCTCCAGCAGATTCAGCGAGCGCAGCCTGTCGAACGCTGTACGGGGCGAGCAAGTGAGTTGGTAAATGAGCTTGACGAACTCCAACGGGTCGCCGTCGGTGTTTTGCAGAATCGGCAGTTGGGGATTCAGCAGGCGGCGCCTGAGCGCGAAATAAAGCCGGCGCAAAACGGGTTCGACTTCCTGCAGATCAGCGTTGGAAATCTTCCGGCGAGGTCCAAAGAGAGTCTCTCGGGCATCCAGAATATCGAAGTGGTAATCGGGTGGGAAGGGGATGGGAGCCATACCGAACATGACAGCAGTCTGCCCCAGCGATATCACCCGCGTGTAAACAATGTCGCCTTTTTTCAAGACCTCCGATGCCTGACGTTCTCTAACTGTGTGTTCGGAGTGCGTGAATAGATCACGAAGTTTGAGGCTGGTACCCTGATTAACTTCCTGCACTGACCAGAAGCTGACGGGCTGCCGGAATGCCTCTAATGCAAACTGTTTCTGATCTGGGTCCAAGTCCTTTGTCCCCATCAGAAATGAAAAAGCTAATGGCACCTCGATTGGCGGGTCGGTCTCTGATTCTTCCTGGTGAATGTAATTGAACAACGCCCACGGAACAAAAGAGGTTCCAGATTCAGGAGTTTCCTCGATTGGAAGGGATTCGTTGTAGCTTTCTGTGTATTCCTGCCAGGCTTTCTCGATGAAATCAGGTCCGTACCACTCGTTGGCGACGTGTAGCAGAAGGGGAACAACCACTCCTTCGGTGCGCCGGAGCTTCTGCCATTCATAGTCAATCACATTGGCGGCCTGGTCTTTTGCAAGGCAACAACGTTTGTATTTTTTGCCGCTGCCGCACTGACAAGGGTCGTTTCTGCCGATTTTCATATTCGCTGGTAGTATCGAGGTCAACCTCGGTCAGGTCCGACTTTCTCGAGAGATTAGCTGGCGAGAATAACAGAGTCCCTGTTGTGACTAAAAGCAGTCGCCAGGATTTTAGGTACTGGCGGTGCACTGCGAACTTCATAATCAGCGGCCATCAAGAACAGAGATCCCACGTTGCTGCGCTAGTCCATAGCTGACTTATGCCAGCGGTTGGAAAATCCAAGGATCTTTTCGTCCAAGGGCATCAAATCCAACTTGATCAGACCATGTTGCCAGAGGCAAATCGGAGCACCTTCGCTCGTGTCTTCGACGAAGTCGAGCTTACGAAGCCGTTCGCCGAAATCTGTGTATGCCGCATATGATGTGACAGTCGGCTAGACAACCAATTGACAGAACATTCCTTCTCTGTTATATTCCCAGCGTGGAATGTAGGAGGCTTACATTAGGAGAGCCTATATGCCATGTGAGGTGGAGTTCACGGATGAATTTCAAGCTTGGTGGGACGGTTTGGATGAGAACGAGCAAACATCAGTAGCGGCCTATGTGGGACTTTTGGAAGCAAAAGGAGCAACGCTTCCTTATCCTTATAGTTCTGGGATCAAGGAGTCGAGACATTCGCATATGAGGGAATTGCGAGTTCAACACGCAGGAAACCCATACAGAGTACTCTATGCTTTCGATCCTAGACGTATGGCGATTCTCTTGATTGGTGGAGATAAGACAGGTAACGCTCGATGGTATGAGGAATACGTCCCCATTGCAGACGACATTTATGATAAGCATATTGCGACGTTAGGACAGGAGGGTTTATTGGATGGCTAAACCATTTAACATACTGAAGAAAAAAATGTCTCCGGCAGCACGAGCACGTGCCCAGGAGCAAACAGCGAAAATGCTAGAGGAACTCCCTCTCTATGAGCTACGCACCGCGAGAAGTATGACTCAAGAAAACTTGGCGCGCGTATTAGGAGTAAATCAAGCAGCGGTATCCAAAATGGAACGGCGTACTGATATGTACGTCAGCACTCTCAGGGAGTTCATTGCTGCGATGGGAGGGGATTTGGAAATCACCGCACGCTTTCCAGAAGGTTCGGTTAGAATAAATCAGTTTGAGGACGTGCAGCCGGAGGGTTCCATTCGTCGCACGGCACGCTAAATGTCACCTCAGGGTGCTTTCTTCACCGCCAGTTCCACACCGACTCCTTGCCGCTGATCTCGGGCAGGTAAATGCCATCCTGCTTGTCATGACGGACATACTTGACGAGGAAATCAACGGTCCATCTCCGCTCGCCATTTTTTCCAGGATTAACCAACTCGTTTCGTTCAATCCGCCACACCGCTCCCTCTACCGGATCACTTGCACCGTGGAAGCCATAGGTATCGAGCGCCTTCATTGCCGCTTCAATGCTAAGCGGTTCGCCGCGATGGATAACTTTTGGAGTCACAAAGTCGACGTTCTTCACACGGTCGGTTAGCTCGTCATATCGAGCGCGGTCATTACGCGCCATTAGATCGAACGCTACGAATGGTTCATGCTTGAGTTGATACCGAGTTCCGTGCGCTTGCATTAACCATTCGCCAACCAAACGTTCGCCATCTCTCAACACGGCGAGAAAACGATCCTGATTCGCATACACCCCTTGGGCAAAGCGCCAGTGCTGCTCGAAAGGCGAGGTGTCAGCAACGTAGCCCGCGCGAACGAGCGGATAGAGCGCACCGTCCAGCGCGCAACGCCAACGTTCGTGCCGTCAAGCTTCTCTTGCACGATGATGTGGTCGTGACGATCGCGTGCTTTCAAGGTTGCGATGCGCGCTTGGCCCGCTTCACACTTATGATCACCCGGACCCATGCGGCTGCCTGGCAGATGCGCGATGTGCCCGTAGTTTTTCATTCCCAATGGTTTTCTTCGTTCTTGCATGGCGAATTGTTCTTACTCGTTGACGCTAACCCGATGCAGTAGCCCCTTACCCACCCTCGCCGGATGAAACAGATCAGCACTTGGTAGTTACATTGACTTGTGCCCTGTGCCCTTGTGACTTTGCTGGGCATTACTTGTGATACGGGAATCGAACCCGTTAACGCTGCCCCTCGCGTCACCAAGGCGTTTATCAGACGCAGCCCAACTTAGCCCAGTTGGCGGGTTTGTGCTCGCTTCTGTTTCTCTCCGACTACCAACTGCATCGATTACTCGACTAGCTCAGTTTGCCAGTTCAGTTCCTGAATACGCGCGTCAAGATCGCGATAATTCTTCGCCAACTCATCGGCGCGCTTCCGGATCTCGGCAACGTTAATAGTCGAGACGTACTTCACTTCCGAACGCGTGATGCGACCTTGTGTGATTGCGCCCATTTGCGCCAGATCGGCGTAAGCAGTGCGTTGCAGCGCAAGTACATCGCGCTCAGCCAGCGCATCCGAGATCGTTCCGCGTCCGGCAAGAACGGTCGCCGAGTTCGTTTTGTTGATGCGCTTGATCAAATCGAGTAACTCACTCGCAGCGCGTTCCAGTTCCACGATCAAATCCTGCGGAGTCTCCGCCGGCGCATCGCCTTCCTGAACCTTCGCGTTCGTAAGTAGTCTCGACTTCAATTGCGCGATTCTCTTCTGGCAATCAGCGCGTAGAATTAGTGCTTCTGCTAGTTTCATTTTTGTGTACCTCCTACAAATGGAAAATCGTTTCCGTTGCAAACGAATCGAAGTACCTTTTGAGTTGAGCTTGAAAGATTGGCTGCGGGAAAAGGAGTCGAACCTTCATCTTCGAGTTCAAAGCCCGACGTGTTGCCGGTTACACCATCCCGCAATCAGAGCAGTCCAAAGTCGCAAGTCCAATGTCCAAAGTCTGTTTGACCATAGTCGACTTTGGACCTTAGACATTGGACGTTGGACTAATTGTGGTCGGGGCACTGGGATTCGAACCCAGAACCTTGCGCTGATCTGGCGCTAAAACCGCTTATAAGGCGGCTGCTCTACCAGTTGAGCTATGCCCCGTGAATTTGGTCGCGGTGGAAGGAATTGAACCGACATCGCTCGATTATCAATCGAGTGCTCTGCCATTGAGCTACACCGCGAGACTTGGTTGACCCGACGGGGCTCAAACCCGCACCTCACGGCTTAAAAGGCCGCTGCTCTGTCACTCGAGCTCCGGGTCAACAGACTTGGCTGTGGCGGAAGGATTCGAACCTTCGCATGGCCGCATTAACAATCCGGTGCCTTACCAACTTGGCTACGCCACAAAAGACAAGGATGAGACGCTAAGCGATGAATGATGAACGGCGTTGCTTCACTTCATCATTCATCGTTCATGGTTCATCGTTTCGAGCTGGAGGCGATGAAGGGAGTCGAACCCTTATCGTCCGGTTTACAAGACCGACGCTCTGTTATCCAGTTGAGCTACATCGCCATCTGAAATTGGTGGACTGGGAGGGAGTCAAACCCTCACAAGAAGTTTGCAGGACTTCTATGCTCTCGGTTACATCACCAGCCCAAAAAGCTTGGTGGCTGTGGGTGGAGTCGAACCACCAACCTCGCGCTTATGAGACGCTTGCTCTGCCGCTTGAGCTACACAGCCAGGAATTGTTTCGAGTTTCAAGTTCAAAGTTTCAAGTTCGATAGCCGTAACTTGAGACTTGAAACCTGCAACTTGAAACTTATGATTGGAAGCCCGCGGAGGAGTTGAACCTCGTGCCTTTCCACCCAGCTCTTGCAGGTTCGGTTTAGAAGACCGATGCCGGGAACGCGGGCCAGAGTTGGAGGCGATGGTGAGATTCGAACTCACACACTGCTGTTTACGGGACAGCCGCTCTGCCAGTTGGAGCTACATCGCCTTATGATTTGGTCGGGGCGTGAGGCCGACGCGCCTCTTCGAACTCCACGCTCCCTGACAGTCACCGTTCTGCCGGGATGAGTCACGCCCCGATAAGCTTGAGCTACGCGGACTTCTGAATACTTTGGTGCCCAAGGAAGGACTCAAACCTTCAACCTCTGGTTTGTAGGACCAGCGCATCCGTCAGTTGAGCTACTCGCGGCATCCTAGCAGATTGGTGGTCGGAGTTGGAATCGAACCAACCTTTCGGGCTTTTCAGACCCGCGCTAATCCGTCTCAGCTATCCGACCCGAGACATTGCCGATTGCAGATTTCGATTGCCGATTGCTTAGCTGGCGCTTGGTCAATCGGCATCTGCTGCTCCTGCCAATCTGAGACCTGCAGACCATGACCTCAGACCGCTTCTGCTCGCGATGCACCTTCTCCATGACGTCACGATCATCGTGCACGTCCATGAAGAGGTACTTGCGCCACTCGGCACGTGCTTCTGCGTAGTGACAAAGCACGACGCGTTCGAGCTTCACGCGCAGCGCCGACTGCGAAGTCAGCAACGGCATGCGTGCTTCTGCCGGAGTGCGATTGCTCTTGCGGTTGTTGCACGTGAACGCAAGCCGTAACGATGTTCACCGGCGAGTTATCACCACCACGCGAACGCGGCAGGATGTGATCGAGCGTTAGCTCAGCCACGCCCTTCTTTTCGCCGCAGTACTGGCAGCGGAACTTGTCGCGCATGTAGATTCGCAAGCGCTTCATGCCCGACTGCTCGCGACGACGACGAACGTTGATGTAAGTGCGTCGGCGAATCACCGACGGCACGGGAAATTCATCATGCGCCGAACGCAGCACGCGATCGCCGTCCAATTCCTCGACGTAGACCGTGTTCTTGAATGTCATGATGATCGCTCGCGCGACACTGACGGTGCCGAGCGGCTCGTAAGTTTGGTTTAGCAGTAATACTCTGCCATTGAGTGCCATTACTCGGCACCTCCTTTCGTTTGGTTTGGTTAACAGAAATTGGAGCGCGCGGTGAGACTCGAACTCACGATACCGGATTTGCAATCCGGCGCCTTAGCCGCTTGGCGACGCGCGCAAATTGGAACGGAAGGAGAGATTCGAACTCTCGAATCGAGTTTGGAAGACTCGCATGTTTCCAGCTACATCACTTCCGCGAGCGGCGCGAGTCAAGGTAACTCGCGCCTTGGTTGTGGGGTGAGATCGTTTATTGTCAGCTAATGGAACTCCTGGCAGGACTCGAACCCGCAACCTCGACGTTCGAAGCGTCGCGCTCTTCCAGTTGAGCTACAGGAGCGAAAAGAATTTC
Source organism: Blastocatellia bacterium (assembly GCA_963698325.1). Taxonomy (GTDB): domain Bacteria; phylum Acidobacteriota; class Blastocatellia; order Pyrinomonadales; family Pyrinomonadaceae; genus PSRF01. The sequence continues at coordinate 59,882 of CAVOQJ010000001.1, forward strand.
GAATTGCGGAATTCGGATTTCTGATTTCAAGACGAGTTCAATTTGCAAAAACTCGACTGAATTGCAGCTCGTAATCACTCAATCAAATTCGCAATCCGAAATCCGAAATTCCTGTTTTGGTCGGGGAGGACAGAATCGAACTGTCGCCACGAGTTCCCAGGACTCGGATGCTTGCGTTACACCACACCCCGATCGAATTGGTGCGCCAGGTGAGACTCGAACTCACAATCCCCTGCTTAAGAGGCAGGTGCCTTGATCCAATTTGGCTACTGACGCATGGCGGAACTGAACGGACTCGAACCGTCATCGGCTTGGTTGACAACCAAGTGCCTCACCTCTCGGCCACAGTTCCGTGGAAAATTGGCAGCGCGTGTCGGATTTGAACCGACGATCGCCTGATTGAGAATCAGGTGGCTTATTCCTGCCTTGCCTAACGCGCCATTGAATTGGGTGGGTCGAAGGGAGTTGAACCCTCACTGGCCGCAGTCACAGTGCGGTGCTCTGCCAATTGAGCTACGACCCACACAGAAGGGCGACAAGGAACGAGCGTGACGAGACATTTCACAGATGTAGTCACGATCAGCATTCGCCCAGAGTTGGCAGGGCGTGTGGGATTCGAACCCACGCATCTCTTGATTGAAAATCAAGCGGCTTGAACCTGGCTTGCCTAACGCCCCGAATGTTTGGTGCGCGTGGAGAGATTCGAACTCATCACAAAGCTGGTCTTAAGTCAGCCGCCTCTTCCAATTGGGCTACACGCGCGAGGAATTTCGGATTTCGAATTGCGGATTTCGAATTGTAAGAACAGTGATGAACTGTTGGCAACTCTGCGAAATACGGGGTCAAGAACCAACGGCCAATTTCGAAATCCGCAATCCGCAATTCGAAATTCTGTTTGGTACCGGCGGAGGGATTCGAACCCACACTGTCTAGTTCCTAAGACTAGCGCCTCCTCCCGATTGGGCTACGCCGGCGGAAGTATTTCGGATTTCGAATTGCGAAATGCGGATTTAGCTCATCGCCTCAGAGCTTCCGATAAATCCGAAATCCGAATTTCGAAATCCGCAATTCTTTGGTGGACCTGGCACGATTTGAACGTGCGACCTCGACCTTCGCAGAGTCGCGCTCTGATTCCCCTGAGCTACAGGTCCGAGAATTGGCGGAGGCGACAGGACTTGAACCTGCACACGCAATGCGCGGCGATTTAGCAAACCGCTGCCATACCGTTAGGCGACGCCTCCAGAATTATTTCAGTCAGGAAGAAGTTTGGCGGAAGGGACAGGAGTCGAACCTGCAAGCGACAAATGCGCGGTAGTTTTCGGGACTACTGCCTTACCAGTTAGGCTACCCTTCCAAGAAGAATTTCGGATTGCGAATTGCGGATTTCGGATTTGTCTTAGCTCTTAGCTCTTGGCTCTTTGCGCAGAAGTTGGCAGGGACGCTCGGATTTGAACCGAGAATCTCGATTTTGGAGACCGATGGTTTGCCGGTTAGCCTACATCCCTGAATTAGAGTCTGGTGCATGCGGTAGGACTCGCACCTACGAAGTCACTCCGGAGTCCGCCTGATTTACAGTCAGGTGCTTTTGCTGCTCAGCCACACATGCAAAATCAAATTCGTTATGCTAAAAAATAGATGAAGGCAAAGAAACTAGATGCAAGGCAGAGAGAGACGTACCGCGAACACACTTCGAGGCACACTTCTCCTGAGGATGGCGACACTCGCGGACTCTCGCAAAGCAACGGCGTCGTCATCCGTTGAAGGCTCCCTGCCTTCATCTCTCGCAAAAAGGTATTTCGATTGTCAAAAAACAAAAGGAGCGGGCTTTAAGCCTCCCAGGGAAGCTGCCCGCTCCTTACAATTCTCGCGATTTTTCTTTGAGATTTGGGAGCGGGAGTCCGCTCCCGCTGAATTATTGCCTGATGTAACGGCTATCTATGGACGTCTGCTTGTCCGAGTCTGCCGCCAAAAGTATTGACGCCCAATGTGACTGACGCCGAGCTCAGACCGGTCGCGTAGACACACGCCACGCATGGCGGCCGCACGGCTGCCATTTGGTCTACGTGTTCTTTGTATGTCCTGCTCGTCATCATTGAAAGTTTCTTCCTCACCGTGCGCGATCATGTCAGTCGCGCGAACTGTCTTGTATAAGACAGGACCACCGATCCTGTCAAGCAGTTTTCTGAAAAACCAAACTTGCGAACTATCACTCGCGTTGGCTTTGATAACTCTACCGCTTGGTTAGTTGCCCTGCGTTTCTTGGAAAAACAAATGCGAAAGAACTATTGCGCGCTCTGACCCGTACTGGAACTGATCGTTACTCGGTTAACGTCAAAGATGGGACGAACACTGCTTACGCCCTCATCGCTAATGAACAAGCCGATGGCACACCAGCTGACAAACACCAACTCACCATGAAGAAGCGTCAACAACTTCGCGGCTACCACGAGCGGTTCCAGTTTAGAGTTATGCATGGACCCAAAGTTAGACCAAGCAAGGAAGGTGGGTTAGCTGTGAAATGACAATGGAAGGCTGACAAATTGGTTCGATTTTTGAGAGGTCTGCCAAAAGTCTGCCAAATCGAAAAAACCACCGGAAGGTTACGTTCTACGTGAGGTAGCTAAATCGTTGACAGGCTTTGACATAAAAATGGTAGGCGCGTGGGGATTTGAACCCCAGACCCCTACCGTGTCAAGGTAGTGCTCTACCCCTGAGCTACGCGCCTAAAGTTTCAACAACGAAATTATAAAGACCTGCAAACGAGGCCCGAAAGTAACAAACGGCTCTCGCGCATGTCAAGAAGGTAAAAGTGCTCACTTACTTTTCCTTATTTTTGGACTCAAAACAACATCATATATCCGGGACTGTCGTTACTAATTTTTCCCATTCGTCATAAAGTCGACGAAGATTGGTATCAGTCTTCTGATAGTCGTTACTCAATACAATCAACCGGTCCGCATCGCGCGCTACCTCCGGCAGTGACATCTGCTCGGAGATTTCGTTCAACCGTTGTTCAGCTTTTGCGATGTCCGCTTCCAACAGTGCCGGCGTCAAAGTCTCGCTCTTATTTTTCTTGATGACCTTGATAGCCGGCGCTTTTGTCACCGCCGCCTTCCCTTTTCCGACCTGCTTCATTTTCCTCCCTGGTCCAAAACCGGATGGCTTTGAAGAAGGCCGACTTGCGCCGTTCTCCGCAGCCGGCTTGTCAGGCTCCGCGTCCCCTTTTTCGAGACCGGGAGGACTGCTAACCGACCTTCCAGAAGCTTTCCAATCGTGATACTCGGTGTAGTCGCCATCGTAGTGTTCGGCGAGTCCATTGCCATCAAGGGCCAGAATCTGAGTAGCGATGCGGTCCAGAAAATAACGATCGTGGCTGATCGTGAGTATTGTTCCTTCGTAAGCATCGAGGGCTTCTTCGAGAGCCTCGCGCGAAGGAATGTCGAGATGGTTGGTCGGCTCGTCGAGCACGAGCACGTTCACGCGTGAATAGATCAACTTGGCAAGCGCCAGCCTTCCCTTCTCGCCTCCCGACAAGTCGCGCACATGTTTGTAAACGTCATCTCCTCGAAAGAGAAACTTAGCTAAGAAGGAACGCAATTCGCCGGCTGTTGCTCCAGGAGACGCAACCCTTCTCAACTCCATGATGATTTCGTTTCTATCATCGAGATCGTCGAGTTGTTGCGCGTAGTAGCCGACCTGTACCTTGGTGCCCCAACGAATTTCACCGGCAAGCGGGGGAATCTTCTTCAGAATCGTTCTTAGAAAGGTGGTCTTGCCAGATCCGTTGGGGCCGATAATGCCGAGACACTCACCGCGCCGTAGCACAAACGAAATATCCTGCGCCAGCACTTTGTCGGGATAGCCAATTGTTGTCTGGTCCACTGTCAGCACGTGATTCCCGGCACGTTCGATCGCCCTGAGACGAAAGTCGCCGGAAGACTGATCCGCCCTGACCGCATCAATGCGTTCGAGCTTCGCGAGCATAGTGCGCCGTGACTTTGCCTGCTTGGTTTTCTGCCCGGCGAGGTTGCGACGGATAAACTCCTCGGTCTTCGCAATCAGTTGCTGCTGGTTGTCGTAAGCGCGTTGCTGTGCTTCACGTCGCTCTTCACGCTCAACAAGGTAATCGGAGTAGTTACCGGTGTAGCTCGAAGCACGTCCGTTTTCCAGCTCGATGATCCGCCGGCAGCAGCGATCAAGAAAATAGCGATCGTGGCTGATTATTACAAAACCCGTTGTCGACGCTTGCAGAAATTCTTCCAGCCATTCAACGGCGGTGACGTCGAGATGGTTTGTCGGCTCATCGAGCAGAAGCACGTCAGGCTCGGCTAAAAGAAGGCGAACTAATCCTAGTCGGTTTTGCTGGCCGCCCGAGAGTTTTTCAGTTTCGAGTGTCCACGTTGTGCGATCGAAACCCAGTCCCTGAAGTATCGCTTCAGCCTTCGCCGCGTATTCAAACCCGCCTTCTCTTTCGAACTGATGTTGCAGATCGCTGTAGCGTTCCAGAATCTTGTCAAGATCAGCCACGGCTTCGCCCATGCGATGCTCAAGTTCATGCATCTCATGTTCGATCTGCTGTAAATGTCCAAACGCTGCCAGTGCCGATTCGTGGACGGTGGACCCCGCTTCAAAGTGGATGTGTTGGGCCAACAAGCCGAGCCGCATGCCGCGGGCCCGAATAAGGTCACCGCGATCCGGTTGCTCTTCGTTATTAATCAGGCGAAAGATAGTTGTCTTACCAGACCCGTTTCGCCCGACGAGTCCAACGTGCTCACCGGGATTTATTTGCAGCGACACGCCGCGCAAAACATCCTGCGTGCCGTAAGACTTGTGTACCTCTGAAAGACGAAACAACATTTTCTACTGCCGCAACTGGTGAACCTTTTAATTCAAGCCTAAAACAATGGGCAACGCCGAGGCATTTCAAAAAAAGCGGGTGCGGAGCTGACTGAGCCTCCTACACCCGCGCAAATCTTTTAACAAAAACTAGGGCTTCGAAGTTGTGGCTTTGGGACTAGCCGCCGCAGCCGGCGAAGCCGTTGTCGCAGGAGGGGTTGCCTGCGGAGTCGTCGCGGTGCTTATAGGAGGCGACGTAACCGCACCGGAAGATGCGGGCCTGAGCCCCAGATTGCCTGGGGTGTTAAGCATTGTGCCGGCAAGGTTATTGACGATCTTGGCTTCATTCATCGCAACTTCGACGAGAGCTGCGTTTAAGATTTCGGACCGCTGTTTAATGAGTGCTTGAGTAATTTGCTGGCGGACGCCAGGACTTTCAAGCGTAAGATTTTCCGTCTGCAAACGCTTCTCTTCAAGTTTGAAAATGTACCATTTGCCGCTATTGAACCGAATCGGCTCAGTTCTATCACCAGCCTGCATGCCAAAGAACTTATTGATCAAGTCAGGCGGAAATCCGTTCTTCTTGAGATCGTCTTCCGTGGCAAATCCAATGTCACCCCCGCGCGGGACACTATTAGCATCCTCGCTCTTTGCTCGCGCGACCGTCGCGAAGTCTGCGCCGCCTTTGAGCTGTTGATTGATATCGTCGATTTTCAACTTGGCTTCCGCATCGCTTTTCGCATCGTTCTGCGTAATACCCTGACTACTGTTGTCCGCGGGGTCAACGGCAATCATCGCCAGAGCGACGCCGCGAGCACTTACAAATCTTTCCCGATTGCTGTTATAGAAGTCTTCAACCTCTTTGTCGTTCACGGTGATCTTGGAGTTGTATTTGTCCTGAAGTTTTCTAATCGCAATATCTTTTCTCGCCTCTTCGCGCAACGACTCCATAGTCAGATTCTGGGCCGCCAGGTTCTTTTGAAAATCGTCATCAGTCATGCCGCTTTGCTGCTTCTGCTGGTTTATGATCGCTGTAATCTCGTCCTCTGTTGGCAATAGCTTCTCACGGTCCGCCCGCTGGAAAAGGACTTCCCTTTGGATCAAATTGCCGAGCACTTGTAAACGGGCCTGGGCCAGTTCGAGTTGCGAAAGCTGCGCCTGCTTACCTCCCGATTGCTGGCTCACGCCCCGTTCAACCTCCGCCAGCATTATGCTTTTTCCATTGACTGTAGCCGCAACCATACTGTCCTTGCCGTCAGAACCTCCCCCGGAACTACACGCCCCGAGCGCCAGGAGAATCGCCGCCAGAATGGTTGCTGTAATAGTTCGTTTTGCCGTTCTTTGCACTTGGATTGTTTGCTCCTTTAGAAAATTGCTCACTGTGGCCAGGCCGCGTCTGCTTGACGATCTGGAAAACCGTTTGTTATAAATTGCGTTTCAATTATTGCCTCTTACTCAGTCCTATGAGCCGCGGCAATCACTAAAGCTTTGGAGGTATCATAAAAATCATGGCTAAACGTTGCGAAGTCTGCGGCAAAGGTCCTCAATTCGGAAACAATGTTTCTCACGCGAACAATCGGACGCCACGGCGGTTCAACCCAAACCTGCAATCAATTCGTGTCCAACTTCCGCAGGGTGGTGCCCAGCGAATGAAAGTTTGTACCAGCTGCATTAAAGCCGGAAAAATCGCCAAGGCCGCGTAGCTTCATCCCAACTAAATATTTCCGGTGCGGGCTTGCAGCCACGCGCCGGTTTTTTATTTTCAAGCGAGGGCTATTGCTTCAATCTCTACCCGCGCATCACGAGGTAAGCGCGCTGCCTCGACAGTTGCGCGAGCGGGCGGATTTTCGCTGAAAAACTTTCCATAAATCTCATTCATCGCGCTGAATTCGTTCATGTCTGCCAGAAAAACTGTGGTCTTTACGATGCGATCGAGACCACTACCGGCTGCCTCGAGCACCGCCGCCAGATTCTTCAATGCCTGCTCCGTCTGTTCCTGAATTCCCCCCGGAACAAATTGCCCCGTTTGTGGATCGGTGGGAATCTGGCCGGAGGCGAACACCAATCCGTTGGCCTTAATAGCCTGGGAATATGGTCCGATCGCATGCGGAGCACGCTCTGTCTGGATGATCTCCTTCACAGCAGTGATGGCCTCATTTTTCGTTATGCAAACAAAGGCGGGATTGTATCAGATAGATTCAGAGAAGGGCAAAGTTGGTCGGGGTGCCACTAGTAAATCGTAAATCGTAAATAGTTGATACGACCTAGCACGTAGGTGGTTCATTTTCAACTGGACGTTTCGCTAGTGCCTTTTCTATTTACGATTTACCATTTACCATTTACGATTTACCATTTACGATTTACTAAAGACCCTGGTTCCGTTTCAGTTTATCAGACTGCGCCCTGCATTCGTTCCACGTCCAGAACGCCCGGAACACCCTTGATTGAGCCGATCACTTTATCGAGATGCTTCACGTCGAAAACCTCTACGGTCACCTCGATATGACCTCTCTCGTCGGAGCCTATCGAGGCGCGCGCGTCGCGAATTCCAGTCTTCATGTCGGAAATTGCACCCGTGATGCCCGCGATCATGCCGGTCCGATTCTCAGTTATCGCCAGCAGCTTCACCGCATAAGCAGTCTTTTCAGGACGGCCAGCCCATTCAACCTCGACGATACGCTCGCGATTGACCATTAGCGAGGTCAACGTTCTTACAGCGTTTCGTATGAACCGCCACACCTTTGCCGCGAGTGACGTAGCCGATGATCTCCTCACCATGAAGCGGGTTGCAGCAGCGCGCCCGCGTCACCATCAGATCGTCGACGCCGCGCACGACGATCGAATCGTCACCGAGACGAATCAGACGTTTAACCGCGCGCACGCCGCTGCGCAGGCGTGACTCTTTCTGCTTGTCGAGTTGCTCAAACTGTTCTGGCGCCGAGATACTTGGCAATCACGTTGCGCGGGACTAACTTACCGTAGCCGATCGCCGCCAGCAGGTCGTCGACTCGACCATAACCATATTCGCTGGCGACGCGTTTCATTTCCTTGTCGTTATCGCCAAAAAGTTTCTTTGGCGGAAAGTTGAAATCGTGCCGCTTCTTTCTCGAACAGCTTGCGTCCAATCTCGATCGATTCAGCTCGCTGCTGCTCGGCCACCCAGTGGCGCACGCTGATTGCGTGCTCGCGACGTGACGATGAAGTTCAACCAGTCGCGTGACGGGTGGGAATTTGCCGAGGTTATGAATCTCGACCACGTCGCCATTCTGAATCTGGTTGCGCAAGCGGAACCATGCGCCCATTGATGCGTGCGCCGGTGCAAGTGTTTCCCACTTCCGAGTGGATCATGTAAGCAAAGTCGACGGGAGTTGCGCCCCGCGGCAGCTGAATAACTTTGCCCATCGGAGTGAACGCGTAGACGTCCTTGGGATAAAGATCGAGCTTTAGCGAATCGAGGAAGTCTTTCGAGTCTTTAACTTCCTGAGTCCATTCGACCAGCGAACGCAAGAGCCTGGAAGGCCTGATCATCATCGCGAGCCCCGCGTTTGCCTTCCTTGTATTTCCAGTGTGCGGCGACACCTTCTTCCGCGATCTGGTGCATGTCCTCGGTGCGAATCTGCACTTCAAACGATTGTGCGTTGGCACCAATCACGGAGGTGTGCAGCGACTGGTACAGGTTGTCGCGCGGAGTGGCAATCCAGTCCTTGATACGGCCCGGCACCGGCTTCCAGTTGTTATGGACCACGCCCAGCGCCGCATAGCAGTGTCGCACTTCGTTTGGCGTGATGATGCGCGCCGCGACCAGATCGTAAACCTGATCCAACTCAATCTTTTGTCTCTTGAGTTTTTTCCAGATGGAATAAAGCCGCTTCACGCGTCCTTCGACACGCACGAAAGGCACTTCGGCTTCGTTCATCTTCGCTTCAATTCGTGCGGTGACGCCGCTAAGAAACGCTTCATTCTCAGGGCGTCGCTTTTCAAGTTGTTCCGCCAGTTCGCGATAGTCCTCCGGATGCAGATGGCGAAAAGCGAGATCTTCCAGTTCACCGCGCAGTTTACCCATGCCCAGACGATGAGCGATGGGCGCAAAGATCTCCATCGTCTCTTCGGCGATGCGTTTTCGCTTTTCCGGATTTAGATATTGCAGCGTGCGCATGTTGTGCAAGCGATCGGCTAGCTTGACGAGCACAACTCGTACATCGTCAACCATGGCCAGCAGCATCTTGCGCACGTTTTCTGCCTGTTGCTCTTCGCGAGAGATGTTGCTGATCTGCGCAATCTTCGTGAGACCATCGACGAGGTGGGTGATCTCTTCGCCGAAGTATTGGCGTATGGTATCGAGATCGACGAGCGTGTCTTCGACGACGTCATGGAGCAGGCCGGTGGCCACTGACACTTCGTCGAGTTTCATATCGGCAAGGATGTTTGCCACTTCGAGCGGGTGCACCAGGTACGACTCACCCGAGGCGCGCTTCTGACCCTTGTGTTCTCGGGCAGAGAACAGATAAGCGCGCCGCAGCAGATCGAGGTCCGCCTGCGGGTGATTACGAGCCACTTTCTCGACAATGTCTTCAATGCGGATCATCTATGTGTGGCCCGCTCCTGTTTTGGCTGCGGAGAGCGAGCGGTAATATCGAGTATAACAAAAAGGTGATGCCCGACCCGAAAGTCGAGCATCACCAGGATGAAAGCAACCCGGAAGAACTTATCTCTTTTGGGGTGAGGCAGCCTTCCTGGCTTCCTCTTCTTCCTTCTTCTTTTGATTTGCTTCGCTTAGCTCGCTGGTCCGTTTTAGCGCTTCTTCACGCTGTTTGTCCAATTGCGCCTTCTGGTCCAGCTTGCCGTCCATCTCGGCTAGTTTGGAAGCTTCTAGCAGAAGATTAGTCTTGTAGGACCAGGCGGACTCGTTGTTTGGATCAAACTTGATGGCATTTTCAATCGCTTCGAGCCCGCGCTTCACGCAGATCTGAGCCGTGTCGAAATCTTTCTGCTGCTGGTGGCTTTTTATAGGAGACTATCGCTTGATTGCCGGTTGAGATAGTGGTCACCTTGTTACTCGGAAGCTCCGTAATCTTGAAAGAGCAGTCCCAATCCTTGCTTGCCAGAATAGTGTAAGCCTCGGCGCGTTTTTCAGCTTCTCGCTTGCATCATTCGCGCGGGCCGAAATCCAGGCCCGCAGTTTGTCGTCATCTTTTATCGCTCCATAAAGGTAAGCAATGGCCTTGTAGGCTTCTTCGTTCTTTGGATTTTTTTCCAGAATCTTCTGATAAGCCTCGATTGCCTCATGAGCTTTCGCTATGTTTTCCGGAGTTTGAACACCCGGACGATACTGCGCATGAATTGTACGAGCGATGAACATCGGTGCGGTTTTGTTGTCGGGATCAAGTTCGAGGGCCCTTGTTGAATGCTGTTCGGCCTCTTCAAAATGCCCTTCGCGATAAGCCCGGGCGGCCTCGTTCAACTGGTTCTTGGCTCGTATTCGATTAATCACTCCACAACCGGAGGTTGTGGCAACAAGGATCGCCAACATTATGGCGATTCTGGTTTGAGAGAGTTTCATTTATCAGTGGCTCCATCTTAAGTGATTGGGCCCAACACCAACTGGGGCTAGAGCTGTTCATACGGTGAGCGGCCAGTAAGTTGTTACTGCGGCAGATCGTCCACCTGCAATCCAACCGGATTTGCACCAGCTCCTTTGATCGCGTCGATCACCTTAACGACATCGCCGTACTTAGTCGCTCGCGGCGCCTTCACAAAAACCGTCTTCTCAATTCGCTCGCTTTCAGGCACATCAGTGCGCGTCTCCATTCCGACCTTGTAGGCGCGGTGTCTCTGCGTTGCTGAAATAACTGAACGAGCTTTTGGCTCAGAGGAGCCGTATCGTTAACAGAGCCTATGCGTCCTGGTTGAGTTTTATCTGAAGATCGGTGGAAATTGAAACTACCAGCGTCAGCGGATTGGGCTTTAACTGGCTCAGGTCTTCGTTTGGATCTCTCTGGGTTGGAATATCTGCCTGGAAGCGGCTCGGTTTCAAAGGCGTGACTACCATGAAGATAATCAGCAGCACCAACAAAACGTCAATGAGCGGAGTAACGTTAATATACGGAACCGCTTTGCTTTCTTTCGCCTTATGAACTCCCAATTCCATGAGTCTGCTCCTTTAAAAAAAACTACCAAACGTTTATCAAATCGAGTTAGGCTGGCTTAGCGGGCGCTGCCGCTCCGCCCTTTTTCTTGTCGGCGACCAATCCGATCTTGTCCACACCCAGGGTTCTTACCTCGTTGATGACATTGACCACATCTCCGTAACTCACGCCCACACCGCTCTTGATGTAAACGATTTGTCTTCTTCTTTCTTGATGTTTGCAACATCTTATCGACTTTGTCTGCGAGCTGTTCCTTGTTAACCCTATCCTTACCGAGATAGTACTCGCCATCATTGGGGATCGAGATCACAATCGAGATTCCTTGATGATTCTCGGATCAACATCGGGGTTGTTCATGTTCTTTCGGGAGAGCAACCGTAATACCCTGCTGCAAGAACGGCGTGACCACCATGAAGATGATCAGCAGCACCAACATGATGTCGACCATCGGAGTGACGTTGATCTCCGACTGAAAGCCACCGCTTCCACCTGCTGACATTCCCATAACAAAACTCCTTTTCACGAAAATCCGTACGCCGCGCTCAGCAGTCCTCGGTGGGACAGCAAGGCCCCACCGTTTTCCGTTTGCGCCGGGTAGCTCTACGGCTTCAACTGCTTCGTGCGGTTCTTGATGAAGTAGTCGACCAATTCTGAAGCCGAGTTGTCCATCTCGACGACGAAACCATCGACCTTGCCGGTGAAGTAGTTGAACAGCCATACGGCCGGAACCGCCACGAGCAATCCGAGAGCGGTGGTAAACAACGCTTCCGAAATACCACCGGCGACGGCGGCGATACCAGCCTGCTCTGCGTTCTTCATGCCGCGGAATGCGTTGATGATTCCGAACACCGTTCCGAACAATCCCACGAAGGGAGCGGTCGAACCAATCGTCGCCAAACCTGACAGGCCGCGTTTGAATTCGGCCGTCTTGATCGCGATAGCTCGCTGCAGAGCGCGCTTCGACGCTTCGATCTCATCGCCCGATATATCAGACGATCCTTCGTGAGCTCGAAACTCCTGCAAACCGCTGCTAACTACCATCGCCAGATGCGACTTGCGATGCTTGTCGCTGATATTGATCGCTTCTTCGATGCGATCATTCTTCAGCGCCTGAGCAACTCGCGGCGCAAACTCGCGCGATTGCTTCTTGGCCGCGGAATAGGTCAAATAACGTTCTACCATGATCGCGATCGAATAAACTGACATGATCAGCAGAACGATAACGACGGCGATGGCGACGCCGCCCATACTTTTAACCATTTGCGTTGGCGAAAAGTGATTAACTCCAGGTGTTGCGGCAGGAGTGGCTTCTGCCGCCTGCCACATGTAGACCATTAAGCCGAATGCCTTTGTTCCTAGAAGACTGGTTAGAATTGTCACGGTAAACCCCTCCAAAAGGTTTTTCTTAGATTGATAGCAAGCAGGGAACTCGCAGAATGAGCCCGCAGAGGCTCGTACGGCGCTGAACCTCTACGGTTTATTGAGCCACGAAGTTGTACGTGATGACTCCTGTCACCTTAACCGGTTGTCCTGATAGCTTGGTTGGCGAGAACCTCGCCCCGCGCGCAGCGGCAACAGCCACCGCTTGTAGCAACGGATGGCCAGACACCGCATGCGCAGAGATCACGCTGCCGTTTTCATCGATCGTCACCTGAACGACAACCGTCCCCGAAGCGTGGGCTTGCCTCGCTATCGGTGGATACGCAGGTTTTGGCAGGCTGATAGCTTTTCCGTTAAGCACGCCGCCTGAAATTGGAGCCCGCGGCGGCGGTTTTGGCTCCGGTGGTGGCGGTGGTTCCTCAATATTTACTCTCGTCGGTCCTGTTGGAAGTATTCCGGTACCCGAACCAGCAGCGACTGGGGCAGCCGCGTTCGACGACTCCGTACCGAGAATGGTTGTGACTCCACGTCTGACCGGTGGAATATCACTCGCTTTGGCGGATACTTCTTTAGGCACGAGCTCAGTTCGCGTAACATCCGCAATTAGTTCTTTGCGGACGTCGACATTCTGTTTTTCGTTCTGTGGCTTCGCCTCCTCATGCTTTTCCGGCTGCGCTTGTTGCGGAACCGGAATCGGCGCGACCAGGGTGATGAAGTCCAGATCCCCGCTTTCCACGTTCGCCACCGTGTACATGATGCTCACCACCAGCAGCGTGATGCCGATGACCGCGTAGATAGCTATCGTGCCTAAAAGAAATGAGCCTTTTCGCCCAAGATCTTCTTTGTGCGAACTAGACTCAACAAGGTTATCGAACATTTTTTATCCTCCCTATTCCGGTGCCAAATGGATCAGGGGTTGCAAAATAGTTTCAATACTAATTAATTGCGTTCTCAAACGTCGATCTTCCGTCCCGCCTGAGTTCCTACATAATGAAGGGGAAACCGCCGCTCAATGATCTTGAGCAATTCGAGTCTGGACTGAAAAGCGCTGTGCGAGAAAAAAACTCGCCGGCCCTCCTCAACAGACTGCCGCGCACCCAACCTTCGTTTCAACAACGCGGTCGACTCTTGAGTATTTAATTGGCCAGCAACGGCAGCAGTCTATGCCGCATTGCGCGGCAAAGTCAAGCGCAAATTGAGTTAATCCAATTCGAAAACACTGTGTTCATCGATAGTTCTGCAGGCCAAACTTCTAGGCGCGTCCCGCACCTCTTGAACGCTTGCCGGCGCTGCTCGCCAAAGGTTCACGCTTCGCCCCGGTCGTTACCCGCGGCGCGCGTGGCTCGGGCCGATTTGCCGCCGTCGCGGAGGCCCTGTTCGCGATGTCCAAACGCTGTTCCCACCAAACCATAATCGGACTCGCAATCGCAATCGACGAATATGTTCCGAAAGTGATGCCTATCAAGAGTGCTAGTGAAAAGCCCCGCAACACTTCCCCCCCAAACAGCACCATGGATAGAACCGAAAGAAAAACCAACCCCGAAGTGATAACTGTGCGCGAGAGTGTCTGATTGATGGAATCGTTAGTGATTTTGTATAGCGATTCCCGCCGATGCAGTCGCCGGTTTTCACGAATACGATCAAAAACCACAATGGTGTCGTTGACCGAGAATCCAACCAGCGTCAACAAGGCAGCAATGACCGTCAGACTCACTTCCCACTGAAAAATCGAAAAGAAGCCGAGCGTCACCAGCACATCGTGAAAGACTGCGATGACCGCGGCGGCGCCGTAGGTCCACTCGAAGCGAAAGGCGATATATATGAGTATCCCGACCAACGCGGCTAGCGTTACGGCGATTGCCTTATTACGAAGTTGGGCTCCAGCCACCGCGCCCACCGCGTCCGTTCCTTCAATCTTAAAACCCGCGTTGGGATCGAAGTTGAGATCAGACTGTATGGCCTCAGAACCGAACGCGCGAAGCCCTTCCCGGACCCTTGCGCGCCCCACGTCAACCTGGGCTTGCGATTCGCCCGAGCCTTCGAGGGGAATCTTGATCAGCACCATGTCTGGCTTGTCGGTAACGGGTTGAATAATAGCGTCCTTCAGCCCGGCCTTTGCTAAGGCATCGCGAACACCTTCAGCCGAAGGCCGCTCTTTGAACCTAACAGTGACGACAGTTCCGCCTTTAAAATCGACACCGAGATTGAAGGCTTCAGTGCCGTTGGGATGCTTCCATTGTCGAAAAACGGCTGAGCTGAGACCAGCCAGCATTAGCAGGATGGAAACAGCGATGAACATGCGACGATTAGCCAGCCAATCGATCTTAACGTCTTTGAAAAATTGAAACATATTTACCAGTCAGCGCCTGAAAGGTCTTTAGTCGACAGAACTTCTGCACCGCTCTAAATACTTAACGATTCCATCTTCCGCTTCCGACTCACCTCCCACATGAAAATCGTGCGCGAGACATAGACAGCGGAGAAAAGATTTATCAATAAGCCGATAACCAGCGTAACCGCGAAACCGCGCAGCGGGCCGGTGCCGAATACAAACAAGAATAACGACGAAATGATGGTTGTCACGTGCGTGTCTATGATAGTGACGAACGCGCGCGCGAATCCCTGCTCGATGGCCGACGGGATAGTCTTACCGCTTCTCAATTCTTCCCGAATGCGTTCGAAGATCAACACGTTTGAGTCGACGGCCATACCGATCGTCAGAATGATGCCTGCGATTCCCGGAAGAGTCAGCGTCGCCTGAAAAAGGATCAAACCAGCCAGCATCAGGATCATGTTCAGGAGCAACGCTACCACAGCATTCACACCGGAGCCCCGGTAATAGACAAGCATGAAAACTACGACCAGCATCAACCCGACAAGAGACGCACGCACACCTGATCTTATCGAATCGGCGCCCAGGCTTGGTCCGACGGTCCGCTCTTCCATATATTCGATAGGCGCAGGCAAGGCGCCGGATCTCAGCGTCAACGCCAAATCTTCGGCCGATTGCTTGGTAAAGCGTCCTGAAATTTCCCCCTGATCGGAAATCTGGGATTTTATGTAGGCTATCGACTTGACCTCATCGTTTAAGACCACGCCCATATATTCGTTGATGTTGGCGCCCGTCCAGGTGCCAAACTTATCGGCGCCCCCGGGCTTGAGCGCAAACGAGATCTGATAATCGTCTGAGCCGGCTCGTGATTGAGTGGCTGCAGCACTGCGAAGCTCGCTGCCATCAACTACCGCAGGTGACTCGACGACAACCCATTTTTTCTGCTTCTGCGTTTCGTCGGGAGTAGTTTGGCCCGCGGCCCCGGTCGGCTCATTTCTTTCCGCGTAAGGCAGCACGCGACGATTTGTCGGCACCGTGCCGCCGAGCGATGCCTTTGCCTCTTCTTCAGTGTTGTAAGTTTGAACCGACTGAGGACTGGGAGGACTCACAACGTGAACCAGCTCGAGTTTCGACTCGGCCTTCAAAAGCTGCTTCACGCGCTCCGGATCTTGTATGCCCGGCATTTGGACCAGAATCTGATGTGAAGCCTGCGAGCCATGACGCTGCACGAGGGGCTCAGCAACGCCAACGGCATCCAAACGACTTTCAATGATCCGCTTGGCTTGCTCGGTGGCTTGTTCGGCTAGTTTCGATTGCGAGGCGGGCGGCAAGGTCCAGACTATGGTGTTGCCGCTGATTGAAGAAGTCCAGTCAGAAAGATCTATCTTCTTCTTTACGGCTTCTTCTATTTCCCCAGGTCTCGACGCGTCGGTCGCCTCAAGGATGATCCTATAGTTTCCTCCAGTGGGTTCGGGCCTCACTTCTTTCACGGGGAATCCGGCGTCTTTGGCTGACTTTTCGATCGCGTTGGCGTCGGTCAGGGTGAGATTCTTCAGCACGTCTTCGGTTTTGACGCGCATCACCAGATGGCTACCGCCTTTGAGATCGAGGCCCAGATGAATATTCGCCGCCAGCGTAGCCTTGATGCCGGACCAGCTGAAGTCGTGCAGAGAAGGACGACGACGTGGGCCGATCACTATGTAGATACCGGCCAGCGTAACGAAGGCAATTATGATTGTACGCTGAAGGAGGTTCTTCTTTTTCATCGCCAGGAAATCTTCACCTTATTCCAGAACGCAGCAGTTACTTCTTCTCTTCCTCTTGAATACCGGCAACAGCAGATCGGGCAATTTCGAGAATCGACTTGTCCGCACTCCTAATAAGGAAACTCGTATCGCGCACGGTAGTGATGGTGCCGATTATGCCGCCAGTGGTGACGACGCGGTCGCCGGCCTTCAATTGCGAAATCGTCTCCTGTAATTCTCGCTGTCGTTTTTGTTGCGGCCGAATCAAAAGTATGTAGAAGACGCCTATGATCAGGAGCATCGGGAGCAATCCCCCAAGAGCCCCAAGGCCGCCTTGAAATATCATTAGTAAAATTGTCATCGAAATATTTTAGTTGCCTTTGAGTAGCCTTTAGTCGCGAGTTAAGCTTCCGCGACGACCGTCACAACTCAGCTATTACTGAGCGCTTTGTCTTGTTCGAATGAGTTCAACCCCTCAGCAAACTCTCGTCGAAATTTGGTGAAATGGCCAGACCGGATAGATTGCCTTACACGTCGCATAGTGTCAAGGAAGAAGGCCAAATTGTGGTGCGTAAGCAAAACGCTCGCAAGCATTTCCCCTGAGAGGTAAAGATGACGTAGGTAGGCGCGAGAATGTCGCTGGCAAACCGAGCAGTCACACGACTCATCCAGGGGCCTCGTGTCCACCGCCCATTGCGCGTTTTTCACATTCATCTTTCCGCGTGAGGTGAATGCCTGGCCCGTTCTTCCGTTTCTGGTAGGCAGTACACAGTCGAACATATCAATGCCTCGCGATACTGCTTCGACCAAATCCTCGGGTGTGCCGACACCCATCAAGTACCGTGGCTGCGCGGGTGGCAGCTTCGGTGCGATGTCGGTAACTACCTGCCACATGACGCTCTTCTCTTCTCCCACACTCAAGCCGCCAATGGCGTAACCGTCAAAACCGATCTCCGTCGTGCGGTTTAAGCTTTCGCGCCTCAGGTCCGGATAAGCCCCTCCTTGTACGATGCCAAACAAAGCTTGCGCGCCGCTAATCGTCTCAGTGGGTTCTGTCGCTCCGGTGTCGGCAGCTTGCAATTGCAGACGGTCAAACTCAGCACGCGAACGCCTGGCCCAGCGGGCGGTTAACTCCATGCTCTGTCTGGAGACATCGGGCGGCGCATCACCGGCGGCACATTCATCAAATGCCATTACGATCTCTGAACCCAGGGCCGCCTGCACCTCCATCGAAATTTCAGGTGACAAGAACCGGAGACTACCGTCAACGTGCGAGCGAAACTCGGTGCCCTCCTCGCTGATCTTTCGCAGCCCACCCAAACTCCAAACCTGAAAGCCACCGGAGTCGGTGAGTAGCGCTCGTCGCCAGCCGGTGAATCGATGCAGCCCGCCGCACTTTCGAATTACTTCGATGCCAGGGCGCAACCACAGATGATATGTATTGCCCAGGATAATGCGCGCGTCGAGTTCTTCCTCCAGGACTTCGAAACGCATGCCTTTGACTGTGCCCGCGGTGCCAACAGGCATGAATACGGGCGTTTCGATCACGCCGCGACGGGTGGTCAGGATTCCCGCGCGGGCCTCGCCTTCACGGGCCTGAACTTCGAAATCGATGGCTTGATCTGTCATTGATCCGCTCGGACAAATGGCTAGACATATTTGGATGGGTGCTGAAGGAGTCTCAATTGTCTAGCCGTAAGGACTTCGCCGCCCGTTCAAACACGCTGTCGAAAGTATCCTTGTCCCTAACGAGGCAGGTGCCGGTGACTACCAACTTATGATTCTCTCCGGCTTCCAGATAGTACTGAATCGTTCTGATCAGAAGTCCCTTATATTCGCTTTCAAAAACTACCTTGTTGCCGTTCAAGCCGGAAACGGTGGTGAAATCCGTCCAGCCGACTAACTTGATACTGGTCGCACCCGGCTTTGACGGATTAGAGATAATGGTCTTTATCGAGTCTGCTGCATAACTAGTTAACGACGCGGATGACGCATCATCCTTCAGATTAATGTTGGCCGTGAAAGTTTCTGCTGCAGGGGCAAAAAACATCTTGAACTTCTGGTCCGGCTTTGTCTCGACACTCCAACCTTCAGGCACGCACAACGAGAACCCCGGTTCAACGTCGCGTTTGCAGGTTTCCTGGGCCAGCCCGCTGGAAATCGCGAACAATGATAGCCCGAGCACGACCAGGCTTCTTCTGATGAATTTCATTTTCTCTCCTGTCTTGATGCCAGTTCGTTGGAGTAGCTGTGCTTTTCGGAAGGACCAGCACCAAGTATAGACGGCTTCAATTGAAGACGTGAAGGTGGGGAACAGGCCCGCAACTATTTCACCGTCTGCGTTTCGACTTATGCCGCTCAACGATCCTGATGGGCGTGGCAAAGAAATCGAATTCTTCGCGTAAACGATTTTGCAGGTAGCGCACGTAAGAAAAATGCAGTCCGGATTTTCCGCCGGAGGTGAACAGTACAAACGTCGGCGGCCGCACCCCCACTTGCGTCATATATTGCACGTGAAGCCTCGAAAGCCCGCCCTTAACGGGTGCCGGCGCGCTTCCCCCGCGTGGTTGTGAAACTGCCGCTTCGAAAAAAGCATTAAGTTGCGACGTGGAAATGCGTCGGTTGCGCGCTTCGTTGGCCCTTACCGCGAGCGGCAGTAGATTCTCCACTCGTTGCCCGTTCAACGCCGAGATCATGACCACCGGCGCCCATTCGAGGAACTTCATTTTCTCGCGGACTTTCCGCTCAAACTGCATCGCCGTGCTGGTCTCCTTGTTCTTCACGGCGTCCCACTTGTTGCACGCGATAATGATTGAGCAGCCGGCATCGTGCGCGTAGCCCGCGATATGTGCATCCAACGCAGTAGGTCCCTCTTCGGCGTCAATAATAACGATTGCGACGTCGGCGCGCGCCAGGCTCTTCATGGCCATCACAACCGACAGCTTCTCAGCCATCTCGCCTGTTTTGCCCTTGCGGCGAATTCCGGCTGTATCGATCAAGCGAAACTTTTGTTCGGGAGTGGTGAGCAGTGTATCGATGGCATCACGAGTTGTTCCCGCGACCGGAGAAACAATCACGCGCTCTTCTCCAATCAATCGATTCAATAAAGAAGACTTGCCCACATTCGGCCGGCCGATGATTGCCAACCGCAACTCGCGCTCTGAGCTTCCAGCTTCGAGAGCTGTCCTTTCAGATCGCAAATCTGAGATCTCAAACTTGAGATCCTTTACCAGCGCATCAAGCAGCTCGCCAAGTCCAATTCCCTGTTCCGCGGAAACCGGGAAGACTTCTTCAAACCCAAAACGGTAAAACTCACCAGCCTCTGCCTCAACTCGAGCCGCTTCCGACTTGTTCGCTGCCACTAAGACGCGTTTACCCGTCGCGCGCAGCAGTTTCGCCAATTCTTCATCGAGCGGCGTCAGGCCGAGACGCGCATCAACTACCCAGACTATTGCCTGTGCATCATCAATAGCGAATCCT
Source organism: Blastocatellia bacterium (assembly GCA_963698325.1). GTDB lineage: Bacteria > Acidobacteriota > Blastocatellia > Pyrinomonadales > Pyrinomonadaceae > PSRF01. The sequence continues at coordinate 79,801 of CAVOQJ010000001.1, forward strand.
GCTTGTTTGAAAATATTGGCCGGGATGACCGCATCGTCATCGGGAATAATTCCGCCCGTATCAACGATCGCAAAACGTGAGCCTGCCCATTCGACTTCACCGTAAATGCGATCGCGTGTAATGCCCGGCTCATCGCCGACAATCGAGCGCCGCTGGCCGATCAGTCGATTGAATAGGGTGGACTTGCCGACGTTCGGTTGTCCCACGACCGCCACCAAAGGCAGCGCCGCCTTAGTCGTGTCCACTCCCTCTTTACTTTCTTTTGCAGCTTCAACAGTCATTAATAAGTGCGAATAGTTTCGTTTGTGATCATGTCAATTCGGGTCTGCGGCAGCGGGTCGGTGGTTCGCCGATTGAGCGGTTAATCACCCGCGAGAGCTTGTAGCATTAACAAAACCCGGCAACAAATTGAACTAACAACGTTAGGACAACGCGCGAGAATATGCCAGCGGCCAGGTAGTTTCGTACTGATGCAGTTTGAATCAGCTTCGCTCTCATTAGAACGGCATCAGTAAACGGTTGTTTACCGAGGCCATGCCAGGTACTGGTTCAGTTTGGTAATGAAAGCAGCAAGTAATGAGGAAAACAAACGATTACAGAACCGAGCGCGGTAGCGCCGGATGCTGAAGTCAAACTGAGTATACAGAGTATTGCCCAGCTTATGGCCAACAACACTTTAGCATCCGGCGCGGTAGCGCCGGATGCTGAAGTCAAACTGAGTATACAGAGTATTGCCCAGCTTATGGCCAACGTACACTTTAGCATCCGGCGCGCTAGCGCCGGATGCTGAAGTCAAACTGAGTATACAGAGTATTGCCCAGCTTATGGCCAACGTACACTTTAGCATCCGGCGCGCTAGCGCCGGATGCTGAAGTCAAACTGAGTATTCAGAGTATTGCCCAGCTTATGGCCAACGTACACTTTAGCATCCGGCGCTACCGCGCTCGGTTCTGTAATGGTTCTGCCTAGTTCCTGAAGTTGATACAGTCGCGCGACCCTGCGGCCAACATTCTGTAGAGTTTGAACCCTCGTGCCGATTCCAAACTGAACCAGTACCCCATGCCACGAATTCTGGACAGTTAGTTATAGGCGCGGTAAATTCTTCAGCAAAACCAGGAACCAACAATGAAACACATTCCAAGCGTTTACGGAATTATAGGATTTGCAATACTGTCGGTAGTGATTGCGACTACCGGAGTCATCACCTACAATTTTGTTGCGCAATAGCGCAATGGGGAAAATTTATGGCTAGCAATTATGAGCTGTTGTCATACTGAAGGAGGCCTATGACAGCTACCACAGAATTCGGTCTCTCGGCGATCGAGCAAATCGCCGTCAACGCCCATGACCTCGAACGCGCCGTTGACTTCTATCGTGACAAGCTTGGCATGAAACACCTTTTCTCCGTGCCGCCGAACCTGGCTTTCTTCGATTGCGATGGAATAAGGCTGCTGCTCTCACTGCCCGCGAAACCCGAATTCGATCACGCCAGTTCGATAATCTATTTCAAGGTCGACGACATCCTGATCGCTTACGCTACACTTTCCGAACGCGGTGTTCAGTTTGAGGAGAAGCCTATTTTTGTCGCCGATATGGGGACGTTTGATCTCTGGCTTGCTTCCTTCCGTGATTCGGAAAACAACCTGCTGGCGCTGATGAGTCACGTCGCAAAATAGTTTATGCCAGGCATCACTCTCTGGAATTAAGAATCTTTCGCTTGTGGAGGCCTCCGATGAAACGTAGGAAGTTCCTCGAAACTGGCGCTCTGGGCTGTGCGCTGGCAATCGCTGAACCTGTTTCAGCAATCGCCGCCGGCAGTGTTTCGTCCGACCATGTCCCTGCACCGCCAAAAGAATTCGAGCTCGACGAGCTAACTATTTCCGATCTACAAGAGGGCATGAAGTCGGGGAAATATACGTCGCGCTCACTGGTAAAGAAGTACCTCGATCGCATCGATGAGATCGATAAGCATGGCCCGGCAATTAATTCAGTGATCGAAATAAACCCCGATGCGATCTCAATTGCTGAAGGTCTCGATCGCGAACGCAAGGAAAAGGGCGCGCGCGGACCGCTGCACGGGATCCCCATCCTAATTAAGGACAACATCGACACTGCTGATCGAATGATGACCACAGCTGGTTCGCTGGCTTTGCTGGGTTCCAGGCCTTTGCAAGATTCTTTCGTAGCCAGGAGATTGCGTGAAGCGGGCGCGGTGATATTGGGCAAAACCAACCTTAGCGAATGGGCGAATATTCGCTCCAACCATTCGAGTAGCGGCTGGAGCGGACGCGGCGGCCAAACAAAAAATCCTTATGTTCTGGACCGAAATCCCTGCGGCTCAAGTTCCGGTTCAGGGGCTGCGGCCGCAGCCAATCTTTGTGCTGCCGCTATCGGCACCGAAACCGACGGCTCGGTTGTTTGTCCTTCATCGGCCAACTCTCTCGTCGGCATAAAACCAACGGTTGGTCTCGTGAGCCGCTCCGGCATCATTCCCATTGCTCACAGCCAGGACACAGCCGGTCCAATGGCTCGAACAGTGAAGGACGCGGCGATTCTGCTCGGAGCCCTGACGGGAATTGATGCGAACGACGGGGCGACGAAAGCGCAAAAATCTTTTAGCGATTACACCCAGTTCCTTGATAAAGGCGGACTCAAAGGCGTGCGCCTGGGTATCGTGCGAAAATCCTTCAGCTTCAACGATGGGGTCGACAAATTGATGAATAATCACATTAGCGAGTTGAAGAAGCTTGGCGCCGTCGTTATCGATCCAGCTGACATCCCTACCTCCGGTAAGTTCGACGATTCAGAGTTGGAGGTATTGCTGTACGAACTGAAGGCCGACCTAAACAAGTATTTAAAAGGTCTCGGCTCCAGTGCCCCGGTTCATTCACTGAAGGAGGTTATCGAGTTTAACGAGAAGAATCGCGACCGGGAGATGCCCTATTTTGGCCAGGACCTCTTTATCAAGGCCGAGGCCAAGGGGCCGCTCACCGACAAAAAATACCTTCAGGCGCTCGCGAAGAATCACCTTCTTTCGAGGACCCAGGGCATCGACTTTGTAATGCGTAAACATCGTCTCGACGCGCTGATCGCGCCGACGGGCGGACCGGCGTGGCCCACAGACTGGATTAACGGAGATCACTTCACCGGTGGTTATTCATCGGCTTCGGCAGTCGCCGGCTATCCCCACATCACCGTCCCAGCAGGCTATGTCTTTGGTTTGCCGGTCGGCATCTCATTCTTTGGCGCCGCGTGGAGCGAACCGAAACTGATCCAATATGCCTATGCGTTTGAACAGGCGACCCGGTTCAGACGGACACCTGGATTTCTGGCAACGGCCGCTCTTAAATGAAAAGCAATTTTGAAGAAGCACTCAAGTTGAACCTAGCCCGCATTATTCATGAACCTTCATGTCATTTCAGCCTGCGTAGCGGGCGACAGCATAAAGCCTGGGGCGCGAGCCCCAGGAAAGCAATGTAGATGAACATCAGCCCGTGTAACGGGCGGCAGCCTGTTGCTTTCGAGACGAGCGCGAACTGGTCCACGCTGTCGCCTGCTTCGCAGGCTTGGAACTCTTTCTTTGCAGTGACCTGGGGCTGACGCCCCAGGCTTTATGCTGTCGCCTGCTAACGCAGGCTTAGTGAACAAATCCGCAGTTCGTGAATAATGCGGGCTAGGGTATTTTTTGTGAGAATTGCCCTCACGGCGCGCGGTTTTTCTTAGTGTCGTAGGCACGCAATGTTTATAGACCGGGAATCGCTGTAGCTTACCTGGCCCATTTCAATGGGCGGCAGAAGAAAATTTGCGCTTGGTGCTAATGAGCTTGCACAAAAAGTGGTTTATCAGTCCGCGTAGAGGACGAATGATAATAGCCCAGCAGTTTACTGCTGGGATGAGGAGCGGAAGGATCGTAGTCCGTGAAGCGGACGGCTGGAATGGTAGCCGCCAGATCGATGCTCCTTTCAGTCGTCCGTTTCACGGACTTCATCTCGCGTCCTTGCCATCCCAGCGATGAAGAGGTCGTGTCAAAACTCTGAAATCTCGGAAAATGGTCCGTCAAAAATCATTCGCCGCGATGGAACAACCTCTTACAGGTCGAATGTGGCCCAAGATTTTTTCAGATAGTTTTTTCATCAGAGTTTTGACACGACCTCTCACGGGCGGGGCTACTAATTGCCGGTCCCACGGACCTACCTTCAACGACCTCCACTCGCCGTGATCTAAGCAGCTACGATATACTTTGCGCTTTTGCAGAAGCATGTATTCCGATCAAGCGAGGACTGAGTAACCAAGTGACTCTGATTGAGATCCAGGAGCGATTGAAGCAAGAGGTACGAGCCGCGGCGCTGGAGCTTTTTGGCATCGAGCTGGACCAGATAAACGCCGAGTCTCCGCCACGGCCGGAGTTGGGTGATGTGGCGTTTCCAGTGGCGTTCGAGTTGGCCAAGCTCGTCAAACTCGGTACAGGCGTCAAGATGCCCCCGCGCGCTATAGCGGAGCAGTTGAAAACGAAATTGGAAGCCTCGGCCGAAGTTGCGCGCGTGGAAGTTGCTGGTGCTGGTTATCTCAATGTGTTTTTTGATCGCGCCAGGCTGCTTTCCCTGTTCGCTCCAGAAAAACCGGCGGCGCTTTCCGAGTCGTTACCCCTGGCCGATCGACCAAAGAAAATGGTCGAACATACCAGCATCAATCCCAACAAGGCTGCACATATCGGGCACGTGCGAAATGCGGTGCTGGGTGACACGTTTGTGCGAATACTTCAGGCGGCTGATGAACGTGTCGAGGTTCAGAATTACATCGACAATACCGGCGTGCAGGTCGCGGACGTCGTGGTTGGCTTCATGCATATCGAAAAAATGAACCTCGACGACATCAAGGCGCTCGATCGTTCTCTTCCTGCCGCTCGGCCCTTCGATTACTACTGTTGGGACCTCTACACGAAGGTTGGGCTTTTCTATCGCGGCGATGATCCTACTGGTGAGTTGCATGCGGAACGCCTGAAACTCCGCAGCGACGTTTTGCATGCGCTGGAAGAAGGAAACAATCCGATTGCAGAACTCGCAGATTATGTGGCTACGCGAAACGTGCACTGCATCGTCGATACGATGGAGCGCCTGGGCATTCGCTACGACCTGCTGGCGCGCGAGTCGGATATTCTGCATCTGCATTTTTGGGATCGCGCTTTCGAGTTGATGAAGAGTGCCGGCGTAATCAGATTTGAGAGCGAGGGAAAGCATGCCGGCTGCTGGGTGATGCCCTTCGAATCGCACACCGGGACAGATGAACATGAGTCAGACAAGATCATCGTGCGCTCGAATGGAACGGTGACCTATACCGGCAAGGACATTGCCTATCAACTATGGAAACTCGGCCGCCTCGGTCTGGATTTCAACTACCAACCGTTTCGGACCTATGACGATGGGCATGTTACCTGGGTGACTACCACTCAGCTCAACACGGGAGTAGCACCGGAAATCGTGCGACCCAGTTTTGGTGGCGGCGTTAAAGTTTATAACGTCATTGATTCGCGACAAGCATATCCGCAGGAAATTGTTGCGCGCGGGGTGGCGGCGATTGTCCCGGAAGTTGGTGCTGATGCGAGTGTTCATTTTGGCTATGAGATGGTGGCCCTTTCGCCGGCTGCTTGCGAAGAGCTGGGCATTGAGTTGAGCGAAGAGGACCGTGCCAGGCCCTTCATCGAGATGAGCGGACGCAAGGGTTTGGGCGTGAAGGCCGACGATCTGATTAACCGGCTCGAAGCGGACGCTTTGCGCGAAGTTTCATCGCGCCACCCGGAGCTCTCATCGGACGAACAAAGTGCTGCGGCGCATGACATTGCAGTTGGCGCCTTACGATATTTTCTTTTGAAGTTTACGCGCAATTCAGTCATCGCCTTCGACTTCAAGGAAGCCCTTTCCTTTGAAGGCGAAACCGGACCTTATTGCCAGTATGCGGCGGTACGGGCCAACTCGATCTTCCGCAAGCTGGATGATCGGGCAATCGCCAAAGCTGAAGAGTTGATCGCGAAAGCAGCCGCCAGCCCCGCAGCGCCGCAGCCGGAGACCTCCAGGATTTCTGAGGTGTTAGCTGGTGATACGGGTACGGAGATCTGGTCGCTGGTAATGCTTGCGGAGCGGCTTGATGAAGTAATCGCCCAATGTGCCAGTTCAGCGGAGCCGGCGAACCTCGCCAAATACACGTTTACACTCGCGCGAGCATTTAATCTCTTCTATCATCGTTACCGGATAATAGCCGAGGAAGACGAAACGCGAAGGGCAGTGTTGATTGCGGTCGCCAATATCACACGGCGACAGTTGACTTCAGCGCTTGCTACTTTGGGAATTGCCGTTCCGCACAGAATGTAACTCAAGGACCATAATAGGCTCGTAACACTTTTAGCAGCGCAACATTTCGGTTACAGTAATCGTCATGTCACAAGCTCAATATATAGTAGATGCCAAGGGCCGAAAGACAGGTGTTCTTCTTTCACTGAAGGAATACGAAAGGCTCCTGGAGGATTTACATGATTTAGCGGTAATCGCTGAACGGAAGCGCGAGAAACCAGTACTGCTAGAGGAGATGAAACGGCGGCTCAAAAAGGATGGCCTCATATAAAGTCACTCCTAAGCCGTCAGTTGAAAAGGATCTCCGTTCATTGCCGAAGTCGGCAATAAGTCGAGTAATCAAGGCTTTGGAACACCTGGCTGACGATCCCTTTCCTCGACAAGCTATTAAGCTTGAGGGTGGAAAACAATTGTACCGGCTCAGGGTCGGAGATTACCGAGTAGTGTACTCGATTAACCAGAAGGCGAAGGAAATAATCGTTCATTACGTTCGACATCGCCGAGAGGTATATCGCACCTTTTAAGAGTACATTGATTCCAGAATTAAAGAGTTGACGTTATGTTAATCGTAATGAAAGCGGATGCGACTGACGGCCAGGTTGAGGCTGTAGTCCGCGTAATTCAAGAACTCGGTTACCGGGCGCACCCAATGCCCGGCACATCGCGCACGGCGATCGGTATAACTGGGAATCCGGGCGCCGTCGATCCATCTCACTTCGAGAACCTTCCCGGAGTTTCGGAAGCCGTGCGCGTGAGTAAGCCGTACAAACTGGTCACTCTGGATATTCGCTCCGAGAAGACTGTGGTCAAGGTGGGCGATGCCGCCATAGGTGGAGACGAGCTCGCGATTATTGCCGGTCCCTGCGCCGTCGAAAGCCGCGCGCAGGCATTCACGGTTGCTGAGGCCGTTCGGCGGAGCGGCGCAAGATTCTTTCGTGGCGGCGCCTTCAAACCCAGGACTTCTCCCTACGCCTTTCAGGGACTCGGCGAAGACGGCCTCAAGATTCTCGAGGAGATTCGTGAGACCTATGGATTGAAGATAGTCACGGAAGCATTGGATGAAGCCGGGGTCGACCTGGTTGAACGTTATGCGGATGTAATTCAGATTGGCGCGCGCAGCATGCAGAACTTCACCCTGTTGCGCCGCGCAGGGAAATCTCGTTTGCCGGTGCTTCTGAAACGAGGTCTATCAGCCACGCTTGATGAATGGTTGCTGGCCGCCGAATACATCATGTCGGAAGGCAATTATCAGATCGTTCTTTGTGAACGCGGCATACGCACTTTTGCGCAGCACACGAGAAACACATTGGATCTCTCAGCAATACCGGCCGTCCGACGCATCTCCCATTTGCCGGTAATCGTCGACCCGTCGCATGGAACCGGAAAGAACTATATGGTCACACCTCTCGCGCGAGCAGGGGTTGCGGTGGGCGGCGATGGGTTGATCATTGAGGTTCACGATCAACCGGACCATGCACTGTGTGACGGCGCCCAGGCATTAACAGTTTCACAGTATGAGCAACTGGTGAGCGAGGTGCGCGCAATTCATGAAGTGATCGCCCCAGCGGCTGTGACGTAAGAAACAGACGGCAGGAGGCAGGGGCAGACGGCAGGAACAAGAGCCATTTTCCATTTCTCATTTGCCAGTTGTCATTGGGCATTTTAGGAACACAGAAGAAGCCTCCAATGGCAAATGAAAAATGAGAAATGAGAAATGGAAAATCCTATGTACTGCCTGCTCCTGCCGCCTGCTCCTGCCGCCTGCTCCTGCCGCCTGCGCCTGCCGCCTGCCTGCCTACTGCTCCGGCTTCAGGATGGCTTCGCCAGGTCTCTCGAGAAAACCGATCGCGGAATGACCTGATCGAAGCCAGCTTCAATTGCCCCGCGCTGTAGCTCAGTCTGCACGTGTGAGAAAAAACCCAACAACGGAATACTCCTTGAACTTTCGTTTGATTTCAGCTGCCGCGCGAGTTCAATTGCGTCAAGCTTTTCATTGTGGAGGTCGACGAGGATCAAGTCGGGAGATTGTTCACCTGCCGCAGCGACTAAACTATCAAGCCGCCGGTGAAACTTGATATTCACGCCGAGCGCTTCCGCCGTTGCGCGAATCTTCGATGCGAAGAACATGTCCTCAACCGCAGCGAGAATGTTGCGAGTCATAGCTATCAGTCTGACTAGAGTTTCCGTTTGCTCGTCGCAAACTAACAGTTTGCGTTACGAGCCCGAAACCAGGAAACTATCCGCGATGGCCACCGCAATTCCCCCGCTAAAAGAATCCGAGAAAATTGAGGTTGGTAACATTCAACGCGTTCGGAAATTTGAACGCACGGCCGGCCAAAATGCTACAACGATCGTTGTAGCATCATACAACATTCGATACGCAGTCGGACGCTTTCTAATCTCTGGCGGGCTGCTGCGAAAGGCTGGGTTGTGGCCCAGCGCGCGACGCAACGAACAGGTCGCGGCAAATATACGCACGGCTGCGCGCGCGTTCTCAGAAGGCAGTCTGCTTCCTGCTGTTGATGTACTTGCTTTACAGGAGGCCGATAAGAGCACTCAGCGCGCCGGTGGACATCACGTCGTCCAGGAACTAGCTGAGGCATTGCGAATGAACTGGATTCACGTGCCGGCGGGCATTCCGCGTGGCATCGAGCCCCGGATGCGCCAGTGGTGGCTCGACTTTGAAGAGCAGATTGGACTTTACGACTCCGGTGATACGGGGGTTGGTTTGTTGAGCCGCTTACCTCTGAGCGACGTTACACGAATCGATCTGCCGTGGCAGGAATGCGCCTGGCGACCACGTTTGGCGATGGCTGCAACGGTCACAGTCGGCGCTCGTAGGCTTCGAATCTTCAACGCGCATGTCGATCCGCATGCGGCAGTAAATGGTCAACTCGAACAACTTGAGGTTTTGGTTGCACAGACTGAGAACGAAAGCGGCCCAACGCTGATTCTCGGAGACTTCAACACGCTGTCAAATAGGAAGGTCGAGGAGACCAGAAGCTTTTTGGAGTTGCACGGTTACACGACACCATTTCGGGCGGGCACCGCGACATGGCGTGGAGCGGGAATTCGCTTGCACGCTGATTGGATATTTTCTCGCGGAGTGAAGATCGCAAAATGGGGAGTAGCTCGACCATTAAGCGTGTCGGATCACTGGCCAATCTGGGCTGAAGTTGAAATCCAATAGCTAGCCATAAGGCAGAGAGACAACAGAAAACAATTCAAGTGAGAAAGTCTCCAGGTTTGGAAGGTGGTTTACCCCCGCTCGTTGAATGCTAATCAGCTGAGCGGGGGCAATGCCACCTTCCAAACCATGAAATTTTCTTGCTCATATCATTCTGGGAGTTTTTTGCTTCTGTCTCAAAATCTAAGCGTAAACTGAATCTAAGATGGATGTAACAACAATCACCAGTCGTGACAATTCCCTGCTCCGCCACACGCGGGCCGTGCGCGACGGCAGAGTAGAAGATGTCATCTTTGTCGAAGGCATGCGGCTTTGCGAAGAGGCGCTGAGTTCCGGACTCAAAATTCATGCGGTAATTTTTTCTGATGAAATCGCGCGCAAAGAAAAGCCAGCCGAGCTGATTGAGAAACTGTCGGGAGTTTGTGATCGCCTGGTTTGCGTTAGTGAGAAATTGCTGACATCTGTCTCTTACAGCAAGACTTCGCAAGGCATCCTTCTGCTCGCCTCCCGGCCCAATGCTTCTGAAGAACAACTCACAAACAAGCAGTTTGAAACACCGCTGATTGTCGTTATGCATCGGATAACCAACCCGGTGAACCTCGGCGCCATTTTGCGAACCTCCGAAGCCACCGGGACCACCGGCGCAATAGCAACTGAAAACGCCACCGATCCTTTTTCGCCAAAAGCCTTACGCGGTGGGATGGGTGCAGCGTTCCGATTACCTATCTGGTACAAGCCAACCTATGCGCAGGCGCTTGCGTGGTGTAAGCAACGAGGAATCAAGACGGTATGTGCCGATTTAGAGGCCGAGACAAATTACACCGAATTGGATTGGACTGGCCCGTCCGCACTGATCCTGGGGCCTGAGACGTCAGGACTATCACGCGAAGAAATCGCTGCGGCGGACGAGGCAGTGAGGATTCCCATGCGAAAGCCCGTCGAGAGTCTCAATGTTTCCGTAGCCGCAGGTGTCCTGCTTTACGAAGCCGCGAGGCAAAGGCAACGTCGACTGTGAACACCTCCACCACGGTGTAAAGAGGTTGGCATCTCTGGTCGAGAAATACATAAGGGATAGCGCTAGCGACCAGGTACCAAAAACAAAGTCAGAACCGGGAGCGATAGCGACCGGATGCCTGCTTCAACACAAATCTTCCTGCATCACACAAGGGAAGTTGGGTATCAATGCGCGAATAACGGGACGTTTCGTACCTCACCGGGCACCCGGTCGCTACCGCTCCCGGTTCTGATTTTGTGTGGCGCCGATGCGTGATGTCTGCTGGAAATCAATTTGCGGTCAGGTGGAAATGCAAATAGGTAGCACCCTGATAGCCTGGGCCGTTGGTCGTGAGCCGATAGTCGGTAAGATTCTTTTCCCTGATAATTTCTCGTACCACCTTGAAGGCATCGATCAAGTACTCGTTGTCACTGTCCGACAGTTCAGCGATGTTCTTAAATGCTGATACGTGAAAGATAACGCGAGGTCAATTGTTGAAATGCGTTTCTTCACGGATGGTGGGCGGCAACGAGGTTTGGCCCTACTAACGGGAAACGCTTTCAGTTAGAATAGCACCGTTTCCAGTTATTAAGTTGCTCTCGCCGCGCAGTCATGATGGACTGCGTTTTTTGCACGGCTGGTGCTGGCGCAACTGTTGACGCGGCCTGATGGGAGCGCCGGGCCGGCGTCAGACGTACAAAGGTTCATATAAGGTTCATGACTGAAAACGCGAAACCAACTGAGAAAAAGAAACGCGAGGAAGCACTTCCCGAGCGACTCTTGCGGCGCGTGCTCGAGAGCATGGGCGACGTCGTCGATCGAAAGTTTGGCCGCACTATCACGCCGAAGGGCGGGTTGACAACCTCGCAACTCATCGAGCGGATGAAGAAGCTAATTGATGAACGCGTGCGCGATGAAGGACGCAAGGGCCGGATCGCACCGCATCACCTGAAACTCAAGGTGGAGTGGGGCACGCATTCCGAAGCGCCGCCGGAAATCATAAAGGATCTCGAGCATGAAATTCTGGCTGCCGCGATAGATCACATAAACGATCACCGTTATCGAACGATGGCGCCGATGAAAGTGGAAACAGAAGTCGATATTTTTACGACCGGCATCTCTGTCGATCCGACCTTTGGCGAGTTTGAAGAAGAACTAAGACAGGCAGACGAGGCAAAGCGAGCGGCGTCGTTGGAGGTCCCTCATCGCAGTCCGTTTGAGAAAATCCCTGATGTTAACTTAATCGCCCGAGTGACAATTCGCGATGAAGTGCACGAGGTTCCGCTGGCTTTAAAACCCGGCGGCAAACGATTGAGTGTCGGCCGCGTGGCAGATAATGAACTGACTCTAAATGACGCGAGCGTTTCCAAGATTCATGCTGCGCTTACGATGAACCAGCAAGGCACTCTTCTGGTAGCCGACACCGGATCGACAAACGGGACTTATATCAATGGGCGCCGTATTTCATACGGTGAAGCGCGACAGATCGAAGACGGAGACGTGGTCGGATTTGGCGACGTCGAAGTGCGTTTTCGAAAAAGTGAATAGCATCCATGAACCATAATGGGACTATAACCCCAGGGAGAAAAGTCTAAATCACGAATGTACAAGCTTCCTGCCGAAATGTTTTTCTTGCTCCTGCTTCAATCTCCCTCGCCCTCACCGGCAGTTGTCAATGTACCGGAAAAAGTGCCCGCGCTCCTCACTCTCGTTTATCTCGGCGGACTTCTGCTGATCGTGCTGTTGCTACTAGTGTCACTCTTTGTGAATCGCCGTCGTGGAGTTTTAGTTGCCGCTGCAATTCCTGAAGATCTGCCAAAGGAAGTCAGGCGCCGCCTCGGATCAACTTCGACAAATCGGGGTCTGCGTGCGCTGCGCTGGATCTTCGTGCTCCTGGCAATGGCTGTCTTTGGTTTTCATATTTACTGGACCCATTACGCACCGGAGTCAAATGAAAAGTTTCAGGAGCTGAGCTACAAGGACCTGCGCAACCGGCGTCTATCCGAGTCAACCCTGCGAGGCTGGATACTGGACCGGAGTGGGAAACTCGAAAGCGCATTGGCGCTTTACCGTCGGGATTCGAGCGGCAACATTTATCGCGAGTACCCGATGGACAAAGCTTTCGCGCACATTTTCGGTTCCGACCGTGGCGATCCGGGATTGGAGCGCGCTCTCTTTGGCGTGCAAAGTGGGGCCTTGCCGGAAGCCCTGGAGGTTGTAAAAGGAAAGACTGTCGAGTTCAACGGAAATAAGGACGTGCGCTTGACGATCGATCGTGATTTGCAACAGGCTGCGGTCGATCAGTTGAAAGGAAAGCATGGCGCGGTAGTGGTTCTCAATCCGCAGACGGGCGAAGTGCTCGCGCTCTACAGCGAACCTTCTTACAGCCTTAAGGAGGTCGACGACGAGGCGACCTGGGTGAGGCTGGAAACTAATCAGCGCGACCGGCCATTAGTGAGTCGCGCGCTGGGCGCTTACTACATTCCGGGCTCGACCTTCAAGACCGTAACCATGACTGCTGCGTTTCTCGCGGGCGAGCAAGGCACGGAGTTTACCTGCAGCGGTGGTGGTTATTACGCCGCGCCAGGCGCAAACGTTATCTTCGACGATGGCGGACCAGGCGAAGTGCACGGCCGCATCGGAATCGATACCGCTTATGAGGTTTCCTGCAATCAATATTTCGCGCAGATGGGTGTGAAGCTCGGGCCTGATCGTTTGAAGCAAGCGGCACAACTTCTCGGTATCGGAACGTACGACACGCCAGCCGAAGCATTGCGTGGCAGGAAGGAGCCGGAGATCTGGAACGCCAGCACCGACGCCGTCAAGCGCGCGCTGGCGCCGCGTGAGGCTACGATAGTCACCGGCAAGCAAGTCACCAGATACGACCTGGCGTTGATGGGATATGGCCAGGGTTATGCCGGTCAGATGACTCCATTTCAGATGGCCCTCGCCGCTTCGGCGATTGCCAACATGGACGGCAGACTGATGAAACCGAAGATCGAATTCGACCGGCCACCGGAAGTCTTTAAGCAAGTGATGTCACCGCAAGTGGCGGCAACCCTGCGCGGGATCATGGGCCTGGTGACTGGCGGTCCGAGCGGTACGGCGCGCGGCGTTTTTGGTCCAGTTAAAGCTGCAGGAATTAATACGGGGGGCAAGACTGGAACGGCGCAGAAAATCGAGCCGGTTTATGATCCCAAGACAGGAGAAGTGAAAACCAGGCACCGGGTTGAGAAAGATAACAAAGGCAACATCATTCGCGAATACGAAGAAACCATCATGGACGAAGAACATCCGCGAATTGATGGTTGGTTTCTGTGCATCGCGCCTTTGGAGCGCCCACAACTGGCGATGGCTGTGATTGTCGAAGGCGGAGGTTACGGTTCGAAGTCGGCCGCGCCGATAGCCGCGGCGCTCGTACTTAAAGCCAGGGACCTTGGATATTTCAAGGTAGTCGCCAACCAGACTGGGCAGGCCGCTCCCCGGAGACGTCAACCAGGACGTTGCCGGCCGCGCACAACAGCAACGCCACCGTGAGGATGAAGAGCGCGCCATACCTGAACTTGAATGGAGATTCCTTCGGCTATGCCGCTTGATGTGCGGTCGCGGCTCTGCCCGACCGCTTGCTATGCGAAAACGGTCGCGGGCTACGCCCGCAATGGGCGCAGCCCAGGGTCCTAAGGAGACTCTGCCGGAAGGTCGGAGACCTTCCGCACATCAAACGGCCTAGCCGTTTCGGAGAATCCGAAGCGACATCCAGAGAACTACTGGCAAGGAACAAATAACTGAATCCAACGAACCACTGACTACGAACCATTGACAACTGACCATAGACAACCGACTACTGACTATTAATCGGCAATGAAAAACCGCGCATCGTCACATCTGTTCATCATTCTGCTGCTACTAGTTTTTGAAATTGCCGGCTACTGGGGCATACATCGCGCAGCTTTGCTTCGTGGTTATGAGACGTCGATCATCGGCGCCATACGCGACCTGCTAATGTTTTTCCCGCTGTGTGTTTTGGTGATTTGGCTGTCACGGTCCATGAGGTACGGCGGGAACTGGATTTTGTTTACCGCAGCAATACTGCTCTTCTCTGTTGGCATGCTGATCCAGTATCGGCTTTACAGCGATCCGGAGTATAACGCCCGCAACAAGGCCGAGGCGCGACAGGCCAAGATGGAAGCGCTGCGCACTCGTTACATTATCGAAAACTACGATCCGGTGAAGAAACAACTGATGGGGCTGCCGCCAACTCCTGCCCAGGCCATCGACGTCAATCAACTTCCGAAGATCCCCTCGAATTACACGCTGGGCCAGGCGCTGACCTCGAGTTACACGTGGATTCCCATTTTCTCGTTCGTCGCTTTTGCCCTGGCCTACTCTTTCTGCGTGCGCGATGGCTTTCTGCTTTGGATTCAGCGAAACAGTTTCATCATTGTGCTTTTGACTCTGATTCCGTTAGCAGCTGCCGTCGTAACGTCAAGCGCCGGTAAAGCGCTTGGCAACATGACGCCCTGGGAACCGTCGAAAATTCCCTTTCTCCTGGGCTTCGCCGGAATACTGACCGCACGCTACAAGGACCTTGCCGAGACCTACTGGGGCATTCCGCGCGCGCGTGACATTGTTCCGCTCCTGGTAATGGCGATGTTACCGTTTGTGCCGTTCTTTGCGTTGAAAGACTTCGGGCAAATGCTCATCTTCAGCGGAGCGTACACTACGCTTTATCTCGTCGCCGTCCGGCGTTGGCCGCAACTGCTCTTGTTTGTCGGTTCGGTGTTCCTCGTCATCAGCATTTTAGTCGTGGGCGCTTTACCGAGAGACGTGCAGGAGAAGGTGCCGCTCTTGCCGACTGTTGCGAAACCAATTCAGGCAATGCTGCCGGCTCGCATTCAGCAGCGCTTTCATTTGTGGCTCGACGGTTTCGATCCGCCGTCGCCCGAAGTTTCGTGGTGGAAGAAGGATTTCCAGGAGGCTGTAAACAAGGATCCAAAACTGAAGGAACTGGCGGAGCAAAGTCCGGCGATGCAGAAGATCGTTAATGTCGATGTGTGGTTTGACAAGCTTGCGTTTCAGCCCGCGCAGGCTATCTTTGGAATCGCCTCCGGAAAAAACACCGGCAGAGGCTTTGGCCTTGGTTATCCCGAGGTGATTCCCATCGCCGATTCAGATTATGTTTATGCTGCAATTTCGGAAGAGGAGGGACTGGTGGGCGGAGCGATCGTGATTCTGGCGATTATAATCCTGGTCAGCGCGGGTGTTCGTACTTCGCTCGACGCGCGTGATATGTTTACTAAACTATGTGCCGCCGGCCTGACAGCCTTCGTCGGCTTTCAGGCGCTCGTCAATATTGGAGGTATTTTGCGAGCTCTGCCGATGACCGGAATCACTTTGCCATTCGTGAGCCACGGCGGCTTTAGCCTTGTTACCAGCTTTGCCATGTTAGGAATGCTGATGGCCTTTTCCCATCGCAATGCGCGCGATCGCGTTCTTGCCAAAGGACCAGGAGGCCAACCGCACTCATCATTGAAACTGGAGGCGGTCGAATGAAGCAGCCAGATATTCAAGCGAACAATCACTCGAACCAGACCCCATCGGTTCATTCCGCGGCGGTAACTGATCGAGGGTTGAACCAAAAGCGTCCTCTCAACGAAGACTCCTTTCTTGCCGATAGTGAACGCGGAATCTTTTCAGTGGCTGACGGCGTCGGCGGGGCGGAGGCAGGCGAGGTGGCATCGCAGACGGCAATCGAGGTGCTCGATGAAGCATTTCGTCACCGGGACGACGACGCCGACATCGAAGACCTGATGGAGCTTGCCATTCAGCGGGCGAATGCCTCGATTCATCAAATGGCGCAGGAACATGCGAAGTTTGCAATGATGGCCACCACTATCGTCGGCCTGCATCTCAAGGGCAACGTCGCGACGATCGGCCACGTCGGCGATTCGCGTTTGTATCGGTTGACGCCTGCGGGCCAACTGCTGCGCGAGACAGAAGATCACTCCGTCGTGGAGGAAGAGGTTCGCGCTGGTCGGATGACCGCCGAGCAGGCCGCAAATCATCCCAGCAAGAATGTTATCAGCCGCGCACTTGGCGCCGAGAACGATGTTGAAGTTGACATGAAGGTGATTGAGATTGACGACGGCACCGAGTTCCTGCTTTGCACGGATGGTATTACGCGGCACATTCCGGATCGTGAGTTAAGGCAGTTGCTGATTACTTATGAGGATCTTCCCACGCTCTGCGGTGAATTGAAAAGGCTGTGCTATGAGCGCGGCGCGGAAGACAACCTCACAGCGGTGGTGGTGCGCGTAGGCCCGCCGATTTCCGCGCAGGAGCGTCTGGAGGATGTAGAGAAGACAATCTCACCGGAGACAATGCGCCGCCCAGTCGTTGCTAACGGCCGGGAGGTTCAGCAAGCAAATCTCGACGCCCGTTCAGAACCGGCAGAAAGTTTTCTACCGCCATCGCGCATAGCTTTTCCCGTCGCTGATTCTCAAGACACCGGCGTCGACTCACTGGCGTCTCAGGATCCGGCAAACTTAAACGCGATTGAAGGCCGTTTGGATGTGGCGGCCCCCCGGCGCCCTCGGAGTGGCATCGAAAGGACTATGACGCGCCTCTTCATGTTTGTTGTATTTATAGCGGTGCTCGCGCTGGCATTTTACGCGGGCCGCAGATACAAAGGCGCTACCCCTTATCTCGATCAGGGCGGTCTCTCTATTGCGGAACCCTCTCCCGAATTGACGCCAGCAACCGTTGGGGACGATCCGCTCCTGAGGTTTGAAAGGGGCCGGCGCGAAGTTGATAACGACCCCAACGCCTGGTTGGCAGCTCAGTTGAAGAACGAATTATCCAGGCAGGGCGTACAGAATCCTTTGGACTCGACTGATGCAGAGTTTCTCTACCTCTATGGCCGCGCTTCATTGCTCCTGGGGAACAACGAAGAAGCGGCCAGGGCGTTTGAAGCAGTTCTTGCCAGAGCCAACCTCGTATCGCCCCAGGGAACCGCTACTCTTAAAAAGGAAGCAACACTTGGACTGGCTGCTGTGGCGTTGAAGTCTGAGAAGGAAAGGCCGGCAGCCCAGTCACATTTTGAAGAGATGATAAGCAAGCCGTCGTCCTCCGCTTCCCCTTCATCTGCTATCTCCCCTTAATCCGTGGTCCTGATAGTTGCAGAATCGGGTGCTACGAACATCGCCAGTCTCAAAGTGGGGACGGCGATACGTTAAGCGCGAACTGATGCCAGAACTCAAGCTTCAACAAAGCAGGCTCGACGGTCGCTTCGACATTATTGAATGTCTGGGCCGCGGCAGCTATGCGGAGATTTATGTTGCGCGCGACAACGCGGCTGGGGAAGGCGCTCCCGAAACAGTCGTTATCAAAGCGCTCAATATGTTCTTGCAGGACACGCCGGATCGGGAACTCGAACACACGCTGATTGCCAACTTCCAAAACGAAGCAGTTGCCCTCGACCGCGTGCGGCATCCAAATATCATCAGCCGGCTTGGCCACGGCACCGCCATCGATCTTGCCGGCACTACCTTTCACTACATTGTGCTCGAGTATCTTTCCGGCGGCGACATGGCCGCCCTCACGCGTCACCATCCCTTACCGATCGAGAAAACTCTTTTTTATCTCGAGCAGGTCTGTTCCGGACTGGCCCACGCGCACGAGTGCGGGGTGATTCATCGCGATATAAAGCCGCAGAATCTACTACTGACTGCCGACCGCCAGGTCGTAAAAATTGCTGACTTCGGCGTGGCACGTTTTGAAGCTTCCGAAGGCGCGATCACCCGCGTTGGGACAAACATCTATGCGGCGCCAGAACACAATCCGCTGGTCCAGACCGGTTCGTTGGATCTCGGCGCGATTGCCGCGGGCCATGAGCACCTGACACCCGCTGCTGACATCTATTCGCTCGCGAAGACAACTTACACGCTGCTCGCAGGCGAGTCGCCGCGCCGGTTTGCGCACCACGCAATACAGGAATTGCCCGCCCATGTGAGTCAACACTACTGGTCAACACCTGTGCTGCGAGTTCTGGAAAAGGCCACGCAAATTCGCCCTCAGGACCGCTTCCAGACGGTTCTGGAGTTTTGGGACGAGTTGGCGGAGGCAGCCCTTCCGCCGACGAGACAGCTCCGGGGCATTGGCGTTGAGGCCCAGGATGAGGAACATCGCAGGCCTAGCGCAGATTTAAACGTCGAACCGGAAGAGTTTACCCAGGCACCACCGCAACCAAGGTTTCAGCCGGTCAGTTCCACGACTGATCCAGCGGGTGCACGAGGACCGGAAACGCCCTATGCAACGTATGCAGATGCCGCATCCACCAGGCGACCGAAGATCGTTGTGCCTGTGAGCGCGATCCCGACGGCAGCCAAAGGCCAGCAACAAGTTCAGCCCCGGCCTTCAGCCAAAGAAACGATTTCGACTCTCTCGGATCAAGCGCCGAACGGAAGGGCCGTAGATAAACGCGCGGAACACAAACGGCGCCAAGTCAGTCAGCGTCGCTCGCGACCATCTCTGGTTGCAGCAATATTGGTCCTTCTCTTTGCTGGAATGTTGCTGGCGACGCACAAGTATGTCACGTCTCACTGGAATCCGTTTGTCGGGCTGCCGCAGATGTCCGACGTGTTTATAATCGGCCGCGAAGGTGTTACAACAACGGATGTAAATCTGCGTCCGGACGCGAGTTCGAGCAAACCAGCGATTGGTTTGGCGGAAGCAGGGTCGCGGGTAAAGATCCTGTCGACGGGTGATAATTGGTATGAGGTCCAGGTCCTTGAGCATGGGCGCGCCAAGGCCGATCCGTTTACCTCCGACCGTGGCTGGATAAACAAGAGATTTGTTAAGTTTAATTAGTAAGGAATGGTCTTGGGTCTTTGGTCTTTGGTCTTGGAAAAGCAGGCGAGCTTGTGAGACCACTCTAAAGACAAACAAAGGCCAAAGACCTAAGACCGAAGGCCAAATTCCAAAATCGCAACGCAACGCGGAATGAGACTTTAGCTATTTACGATTTACTATTTACCATTCACTAACTATGGGCTTGTTGGAATCAATAAGAAAATGGATCGATGGCGATCAGAGTGAAGATCTGCTCGAAGTCGCTGACGAGCACGCGAAGCCGCGCCGCATCTGGGAAGAATTTCTGGTGAAGATTGCGCGTGAGGTTGAGGCCGTCATGCAGCGTGAGATGTTCACGCCTCCCGGTGGTCTAACCTACATACCTCGCGAATACATCGTCTACCTGAGTACGGAAGACGATAAGGATTGGCAGGGCGATAAACGCCGCGGACTCGAGCAGGGTCTCTTCCACGTTCTCTCCGAACGCGCCAAAGAGTTGAGCGGCTCAAGTCACCTCGCCGCGAAATCGTTTGCGGTGGAGCTACGCGTAGACGGCACGCTGGAGAAGGGCCAGTTTCGCGTGCAGGCTGTTTGGGATGAAACCGAGAGTGGGCACACACAAGTGAACGCTCGCGTTGGCGCGTCGTCGCAACCAGGCATTTCGACCGCACAAGCGGGCGGCATAAACTTCAACGACACCATTCGTGAGCGGGCCGATGGTAGCCGAGGCGAGACTGAACCAGGTGAACTGGGTGAACAAGGCGAACAGACGGTTGTACGCCCACGCATCCGGGAACTCTATTCAATTGAGATCTGGAGAGACGGTGTACGCGAAGCCGTGGTGCCGATTACTAAACCGGAGATCACGATCGGACGCGGCTCACGATCGATTACAGTTGACCTGCCGTTAAAAGGCGATCCGGAAATCAGTCGCGTGCATGCGCTGCTCACGCGCGAGAACGACGGTCGCTACTGGTTGATTGCCAAAGGCCGCAACCCCACGCTAGTGGGCGGGCGCGAGCTTCCTCGCGACGAACGCACCGAAGTCTTGCCCGACCAAAAGATCGCCATCTGCAACTTCATCCTCAGGATCCAACCGAAGTAACTCTCACAGCCTGGGAGGCTGTCAGAAAGTAGCCGGTGCTCGCAGCGCAGCGCAGACCACCGGAAAGCCATCGAATAATGGATTGCACCCTGGAAGGGTGCCAGAGCGACAGGTGGCACGCCCTCCGGGGTGCGGATGAACTATTGCATGTTTCCCGGTGGTCTACGCTTCGCTGCGACCACCGGCTACTTTCGCTCCAACCCTGTGGGTTGAAGATGGATTTGTTGTTGCTATTTACTATCAGCTAGTGCGTTACGACTCAAGGGTGTTCTTTAGTTTCGCCGTTCAGCAGCGCACCCCTATGACGGGTCAGAATCAGAAGCGGTTGGCTTGAAGCTAACGTCCAACTCCGCGTAAACCTTGCGATTGAGCACGTCGGTTGGCTGTGGTAACTCACCGTTATGTTCTTCTAATGCCGAACAGCAGGATGCAAGAGCGTCGGCATCTCTTTAAAAGCGCCGCCCTGGTGCATCTCCTGGTTAACACCGCAGAACAATGCAATAGTCTTCAGCCTGAAAGGCTGTCAGAAAGTAGCCGGTGGTCGCAGCGCAGCGCAGACCACCGGAAAGCCATCGAATAATGGATTGCACCCTGGAAGGGTGCCAGAGCGACAGGTGGCACGCCCTCCGGGGTGCGGATGAACTATTGCATGTTTCCCGGTGGTCTACGCTTCGCTGCGACCACCGGAAAGCCATCGAATAATGGATTGCACCCTGGAAGGGTGCCAGAGCGACAGGTGGCACGCCCTCCGGGGTGCGGATGAACTATTGCATGTTTCCCGGTGTCTACGCTTCGCTGCGACCACCGGAAAGCCATCGAATAATGGATTGCACCCTGGAAGGGTGCCAGAGCGACAGGTGGCACGCCCTCCGGGGTGCGGATGAACTATTGCATGTTTCCCGGTGGTCTACGCTTCGCTGCGACCACCGGCTACTTTCGCTCCAACCCTCCGGGTTGAAGATGGATTTGTTGTCGTACGTTCCGCTGATCCAAGTGCAGGCGTAGACCACCGGAACCTAGCGGGTAGCTATCGGCACCCTGGCGGGGTGCCAGAGGATTGCAGCGAAGATGGGCTCAACTTTTCTCAGCCTTCACTACCACATCGTATTTTCCACGAAGGACCGACGACCATTTATCGATGCTGAATGGCGTCCGCGATTGCATTCCTATCTGGGAGGCATCATTCGTCGAATGAACGGGGTGGCCGAGATTGTTGGCGGCGTCGCCGATCATGTCCATTTGTTGGCAAGCTTGCGACCTGTGCACTGCATCGCGGATCTGATGCGCGATATGAAGAAAGACTCCACTAACTGGGTGAAGGAGAACTTCGACCAGCGGTTTGCGTGGCAAGAAGGATACGCCGCCTTTACGGTAAGTCCCTCCGCGACGAATTCCGTCAGGGACTATATCGCGAATCAGGAAGCGCACCATCGCAAGTACTCGTTCGTTGATGAATTGAAGGAACTGTTGGAGAGGGCGGGAGTCGCGTATGAAGAGAAATATCTCTTGTGAGGCTCTGGCACCCCTCCGGGGTGCGGGTAACTACCCGCTACGTTCCGGTGATCTACGCTTCGCTTCGACCACCGGAAGGCAAGGGAAATAATTCCGCACCCTGGAAGGGTGTCAGAGCGACAGGTGGCACGCCCTCCGGGGTGCGATTGAACTATTGCATGTTTCCCGGTGGTCTGCGCTGCGCTCCGACCACCGGCTACTTTCGCTCCAACCCTCCGGGTTGAAGGTGGCTACTACTCGAATTAGGTAGATATCCCACACGCTACGCGCCGCCGGCGGCGGCAGCCTGGGTGTTCGGATCGAGTTCGGTGAGTAGTTCTCTCAGGAGGGACGCATCTTTTTCAGCGTCGAGGTAGTTCTTGCCGAGCATCTTCAGAAACCGGCGTTCCTTAGTTTCACCAATCAATTCCTTCAACAGCGCGCGGCAAAAGGCAGCTACCACGACGGGGTCAAACTGCGACCCGGTGTTGCGACGCAAGTCAACGATAACTTCATCAAACGTGCGGCGCGTCCGGTAAGGCCGATCGGTCGTCATCGCGTCAAACGAATCGGCGACCGTCACAATCTTCGCTCCGAGCGGGATTTGTTTGTCGGTCAGACCATCGGGATAACCGCGGCCGTCCATGCGTTCGTGATGATGCTTGGCCGACAAAGGTATGTCCGCATAGGGATGATTAATCGGCGAGAGAATCTCAAAGCCGGCCGCCGGATGGCGGTTTAATTCGCTCGACTGTTTCGCATCAATCGGGTAGGGTGCGTTGATGATGTCCCGCTCGACCACCAACTTGCCGACGTCGTGAAGGTAGCCGGCGATGGCCATGCCCTCCACTTCTTCTTCGCCAAACCCCAGCTCGCGCGCGATCATCTCGCTATACTTGCCAACGCGCTCCGAATGTCCCTGCGTGTACTTGTCCTTGATGTCGATGGCTGCGGCAAAAGCTCGTACCGTGTCGCGATAGATAGCGCGTAGGTCGAAATAGAGCCGCCGGTTTTCTTCCGCCTGCTGTTTCACTTCCGCGAGCAGGCGATGCGCGTGAATGCCGACGCCGATGTGTCGCACCATCGAGCGAATCACTTCAATGTCGTCCGCGCTGAAACGCTCGCCGCTCGCTTTGCCTCCGAGAAGGACCAGCCCAGTCAGATTCCCGCGAACAATCATCGGTACGATTAACTCGATCAATTGCGCGCGATATTCCACCCGATACGCCGTGAGGAAACTCTTCAGCGCCGGCTCTTCAGCCGCACCTTCGTCAGCAACTTCAAACGCGCCCTTAGCGCAAGTGAGAAATGCCGCCCTGGCTTCAGCGTCGACAATAAAGCGAGCATCGTAATGTTCACCCAAACCCCAAAGCGCGAGTGGGTTTGTCATTTCGAGATGCGCGGGGCACTCGACAACAGCGCCGCGGCGGATTGCGAGCGTACCCAGCAACAGATGGAGAGAGGTGCGGACCATCTCGATGAAGTCGCCGGTGTCCGCTATCTCCTGTCCCAAATCGGCAAGGGCGCCGAAGGAGTGAATGAGCTTTTGTGTGTTTGGCTCCATGGTCGGAACTATAACTCTGGTGGCCAGAGACTGCCGCAGAGAGGCAGACGAAGCCCAAACAGAGACAACGTTTCCTCAGAAGTGATGCTGGTAAATCCGAAAGGCATAGGAGTTTCCATTTTTCATTTCACATTTATCAGTTGCCATTTCAACGCGCCGATGATGTCGTGTTCGGTCTTACAAGATGACAAATGAGAAATGAAAAATGAGAAATGGAAAATCTTTTCATCGATGGCATCATCCTAATCGCTGGCTCACGGGCTCTATGGGTCGATGGATCCTGTTAATGGCCCATTACCGGGCTTTGCGTGGGCGGAGCGGAAAGGCCGGAGAGAGCTTCCTGTTCATCCTTGGCAAGCACCACATGGCGCGTTAGGCCCAGCATATCGAAGAGTTGCACTGTCTCATCGTTTACGTCTGAAAACACCACGAGCGCGCCGTTCTTTTCCGCGATATCGATTATGCCGAGCAGGATGGAGATACCGATGCTGTTGACGAGCTCCGTGTCGCTGAAATCGATTACCAGCGCGCGGGCGCCGGAATCGAGTTGCTTCTTACATTCCCGCTCGATTCTTTCGCCAGTCAGTTTGTTTAAGTAGTCGCTCGCATAGACCACTGCCGTGGTGCCGACGCAATGCGAGCGTACGTTTGACTTGAGCGACTCCGCCACTGACTTCCCTTCTGTAAAAGTAGATTAGCCGCGTCGCGAAGAAATATTTATAGAAACAACAACTGCTAAAGCGGCCCTCCGGAAAACCACAAAGTAACAGTTTGTTACTCCGAGCTCCTGCGCAGATACTTGATCATACGCAGGCTGGTCCCTTCGTCAACGCGTTCAAACTCAACTTCGTCCATGAGCGTCTTGATCAGTTTCAATCCCCAGCCGCGGCGCTGCTCACCGGCGCCTCCGTTCTGGTAAGCCTCTCTGGGTTGAATCTCTTCAATCTGTCCTTGAATATTCGGGGGCACGATGCCCCGGCTCGAAATGGTAATGACCAATTTATCACTTTCGACCAGAAACCGTTGATAAATTTTTCGATCCGGGCTGAGACTGTGTTCCGCGGCGTTGATGCAGGCCTCAACAACGGCTGTCTTTATTTGGTTGATAGCTTCCGGCGTGAAGTTGAGCCGGCGGGCAATTTGCTCCACGGTCGTGGCCGCGAGGACTTCGTTATCTCCTCCCATCGGCAGGACCAACATGAACTCATTAGCTTCATCCGATTGCGGCGAGACGCGAGCGCCCTCGCTCAGCCGGGCACTCAAGAGTTCGAATTGTTGCTGACTGGAACCGAACGCGTTGCGCTCGCGAAGCACTTCAATGGCTTCAGCCGAGAAGCCTTCGTCTGCAATTAGCCAAATCTGTGTACGGACGAAACCCGATTGGCGGGCCAAACCTGTCAATCGGTCACACCACGTCTCAACGAGCGATCTATCCGCCTCTAGTTTGCTGTCGACCTTGGCTACCAGCCAGACGATCTCGTTGCTGTCGGTGTAGGTTCCACCAGCAAACGCATGGGCCACAACAGAGTTTTCCTCGCCAAACTCCCGCAACTTCGGGACAAACGAAACTGCACTCGCCGTATGAAACACCTGCGGAAGACGCAGCAGTTCGGTGTCGGCATCGAGTCCTGCAGCAACCTCCTCAACCGTGGCTCCTTCGTAGTGGGCAGCAAACTCGGCGAAATCCAACAAACACCCTGGCACTCTTTGGAAGTTGAAGGCGCTAAGCAGCTCGCGCAATCGAAGGCTTGCTGCCCGGCGATAGTGACGGGCAATCGTTTGCGGCGCCCGCTTCAGTGCGTCGGCCATCACATCTGCCACTACGAGCGCTCGGGGTTCGCGCAACGCGTCGAGACGAAACCGGCTTCTCAGGTAATCCTTCCAGACACTTGAAGCGCCGGCGGCATCGACGGTTTCGCCGTCCCAGTTAACGAGCTCCTGAATGTGTAACGCGCGCAAGACCTCCTCGACTTCCACGCCGTCAAGTTTCAACCGCTTCCGCCAGGCTTCGAAAGAAGCGCTGCGATTGCCGGTCGGCACAGCTTCGCAAAGCAGACGGACGACAGACGCCCGTGTTTCCGGTTCAGGCGCGATGTGTTCAAGCACGGCCGAGAAGTAACGATTGAGCCGGCCACCCATTAACTCGTCAACATACAAACGCTCCACAGCGAGGTAGGAATCGAGGTTCAGATCTTTTTCGCGCGCTGCTTGCAGCAGGGTGGTAATGAAAAATGGACTGCCCTCGAGTTGTTGAACCAACAGATCGCGGGTTTCATCGTTGGTCGTGACCTGAAGACGGCGCGCCGACGAGGCGACGAGATTACGAGCATCGTCTTCACCAAGCGGTTCCAGTCGCATCACCTCGAGCGAATTGGAAGCGCCGCCGGCACACTCAACGGACTCGAGAACCTCACGGCGTAAGCCGGCAAGAGCAAATGGCAGACTGGAAGACTTGAGAGCTCTGACAATTTCGGTGGCGAGCGGCACCGTCGAGCCGGCGTAATTTGCCAACTGGAGCGCATCAAACATTATGAAGGGACGGTCGTTTCCTGCAGGAACCTTGTTAGGCGCCGTCAAACAGAAGCGAACGAAAGCCCGATCATCTTTGCCAAAGCGCTGGACGTTATAGGCTTCGACCAGGTCTTCAATCCATGGAAGATCCGCGGCGGGAGCAAGTTGGACCAGATCATTCAACGTGAGCGAAAGCCGGCAAAGCGATGGCTCATCGCGGCGATAGGCAATGTATTGCAGTAGAAACGTGTTGAGGAATTCAATCGCTGCGCTGACTGCCGTGGCTTCAGTTTGCGGTAGCGCAAAATAGATCGGCGTCACACTACGTTTATTGAACAGCTCGTCGTACGCCTGGCGCAGCAATTCGGAAACACCTGCGAGCGGCGCTAAAAGGATGAGCAGACCGGATCCTTCATCAACGCGCCTCGCGCCTGTTGCGTGGGAAACGAGACGTTCGAGCTCGGCGGCCCTGCCGACAAACTCGTCGCGCTTTACCCGGCCGAGAATCTGGCGTGTTTCTTCGTGGCGATTCTTCATCTGGCGGTAAGCGAGTTGCTGATGTTGTCCAGGTAAAACTGAATGCGGTTTTTGCCCTGGTGCTTGGCGTTGTAAAGCGCGCGATCCGCGGCGGCAATCACTCTCTCGGGGGTATCAATGTGTTTGGCGAAAGTCGAAATTCCAATACTGACGCTGACCGTTCCCAGGGGTTGCGACTTCCCATAAGGATAATCCGTTTCCGTTACTCGCTGACGCATTCGTTCTGCGATCACTCCCGCTTCGGTTAGCGTCGTTTGCGGCAGCAGGACGCAAAATTCTTCTCCTCCGTAACGGCAGGCTACGTCGGCCGAACGTAGCGTCGCCTTCAGCGCATGCGCCGTGATCCTTAGAGCAACGTCTCCCGCCTGGTGACCATTTTGATCGTTGTAGTTCTTGAAGTCGTCTATATCGATCATCAAGCAGCTCATGGAATAGTTATAACGCTGAGAGCGGTTCAACTCTTCCGACAGCCGTTCCTCCAGATAGCGGCGATTTAATAAGCCTGTCAGCGGATCCGTTATGGACATCAATTGAAATTGCGTGGCCCGTTCCTGCCATTCCGCGCGCTCCAGAGCTACAGCGATTTGGGGACCAATAATTTCGAGCAAACTGAGGTCAACGTCATCAAACTTTCCGCCGCCGACTTTGTCAGCGACGTTGAGCACGCCGATTTTTCGTCCGCTCATCGTGATGGGGTAACTAATGAACGACTTCGTCTTGTAGCTTCGCTCCGGCGGCGCCGGAGTTAGTCCCGCACTTTCGATATTCGCAACGACCAACGGCTTTTCAGATTCCAGGACTTTGCCGGAAATTCCTTCGCCGAGCCGGGCCGGGCCGATTTCAAACTCGACAGGTGGAAAACCCGCCGAAGCCTTCAGACTAATCTCATTGGAGCTTTCGTCGAAGACCCATAGCGAGGCGCGCTCAGCCTGAAGCAATTCTTTCGAATGCGTGAGAATTGCGCCGTAGGTTCCCGCGGGATCGCGAGAGCTAATGCGCTCCAGGAAGCGCTGCAGCGATTCCGCCACCTGGGAGCGCTGTTCGAGCTCACCGCGCAGGCGATCAACTTCGTCCTGCAAATCAGGCGCGGGATAACCCGAATCGGCCAGCGCCGCATGCGACTCCCTCTCCAGCGTGACGTTTTCTCTTTCGCTAGCGCGGCTGCGACTTGCTGTTGCAGGTGAGTCAAGAAATTTGGCGTGGTGGCCGGGCTGAGGACCACGCACGCCCGTGGCCCCGGAAACGCGATCGCTGACACTTCCCTTGCTAACGCCCGCGTCAAAATTGCGCGCAGCCTTCTGTAGGCGTTCGGACAAACGATCGAGTCTTTCCGATTCCGCAAAGATCACATTCTCGAATGGCTTGCTGCCAAGGAGATCGTTCAGTTCTCCAGCGCGAAAGCGATCGACCAGCGAGCGGTAGTCGGCTCCGCTAACAAAGGCGCGGCCACCGATAGCCGCAAGATTTTGTTCCCCGCCGATTTGCACCGGCATAGTGAAACATTGGAGGCCGGCATGGCATTTGTACTGGACCGCCGACCCAGCAGACAAAGCGCGACGATGAGCGTCGCCGCAATAAGGATTACAAAGGCTGACGTACTCCAGCGACGACTGGAAGGCGTGGCAGATCGAATTGTTATTTGAGGCGACAAGCGCCGGTGGCTGGCGGCCATCAACCAGCAAAACCGATAGCCCGGAAGTGGCTGCGAGCTTCTCCTGCACCTCGGCCCAGCCGGGGGGAGCATCTTCAGGATGTTCCTGAACAATCTCGCCAGGCTCATTTGGGGTCGTCGCCGCTAACGTCATCAATTCTTCGGCCTGGCCCAGGTTCTCTTTCCCCGGTTCCTTGCGACGCGGCCGTGATGGGCGATTTCTTGAAGGCATTTGCTGTGCGCTTGTTAGTTGTGGGGCAAGCTATCAGCATCCCAATCCGGGCTGCTTCGGCCAGGGGAGCTAACTTGCATCACAAATCAGTATAGATTCGAGTAATGACGTCAACAAGCAACTTTAAAAACTGCCAGTCAACGGACGATCTCTTCCGCACGAGCAAGAAACACGACACGTTACCCTACTGGTATACGACCAATAGTGTCCGCATTTCATCGCGGGTGGGAGCGAGAATAAGGGTTTTTTCGCGGCCTTTTGACGGGTTTAGCTACTGATTTCCTGGCCATTCACTGCCTGAGCGGCGGCGAGTCCGGGCGCCTGTTCTGGCGCCACCTTTTCGATGTCAGGTTGGCCAGGGCTAATGCGAATGCAGGCGGCAAAATGACGAGGTTTGACTTCAACGAGTGGCGGGACAACCTCCCTGCAGGCCTGGATCATATACGGGCAGCGTGTATGAAAGCGACAGCCCTGAGGCGGATTAATCGGCGACGGCACGTCGCCTTCAAGCACGATGCGCTGCCGCGTCGCTTCGACCTTTGGATCCGGTACCGGAACGGCAGAAATTAGAGCTTTTGTGTAAGGCATCAGCGGATCCGCGTAGATAGTTTTGGCGTCGGCAATCTCAACCAGCTTGCCCAGGTACATCACCGCCACTCTATCGGAAACGTGCCGAATGGCACGCAGATCGTGAGAGATAAACAAGTAAGTCAAATTCTTTTCGCGCTGTAGCTTTTTCAGAAGGTTCATGATCTGGGCCTGGATAGAAACATCGAGCGCCGAGATTGGCTCATCGGCAACAATAAAATCAGGATCGACAGCCAGTGCGCGCGCGATGCCGATGCGCTGACGCTGTCCGCCAGAGAACTCATGCGGATAGCGTTTGATGAAGCGTTTGCTCAGACCCACTGTTTCCAGAAGTTCTTGTACGCGCTGCTCCGCCTCCCTGCCCCTGGCAAGTCGGAAGGTGTCGAGAGGCTCACCAACGATCTGCCCAACAGTCATTCTCGGATTAAGCGAAGCGTAGGGGTCTTGAAATATTATTTGCAGATGCCGCCGGTGCTCGCGCATCTGCTTGGGCGATAGATGCGCCAGATCATTATTACGATAAAGCACTTGCCCCGAGGTGGGCTCGGTGAGGCGCACAATCGCCCGGCCCAAGGTGGATTTACCACATCCGGATTCGCCGACCAGGCCGAGCGTCTCACCAGGAAAGATGTCGATTGTGACGCCGTCAACGGCTTTGACCAGACGCTGCCTCCTGCCGGCAAGATCGAAGTGAACTTTGAGATCGCGTATCGCAAGCAAAGGCGCGCCGGCGCCGGCGTCCATCGGCGCTGGGGTTGGTGAGAGCGCATTAAGAGCGGTTTCCTGAGTGCTCATGGTTAACTATTACGCCCTCCCTTGCGGTCGGGCTTCCGCCGTTACGTTAAGAGTACGAGCTTTCGCTTGCCTTCTCTACAATCAGCACCCTAAAGGTTGTACTCCAAAATTTCTCCTCTTAACGTGGCGCTTCTACCGCGACTGCTTCCGCTTTAGAGTCTTCATAAACGTCATCAGCGAAATGGCACAACGAGAAGTGCTCGGCAGTCAGTTGTACAAACGGTGGAAACTCATGGCTACAGATATCTTCAGCACGTTGGCACCGCGGCGCAAAGGGACAACCCGCAGGCAGATGCGCGACGTCAGGCGGAGACCCGGGAATCTGATAAAGCTCGCCTTGTTGAGCCGTGGGATCGGGAACCGAACGAAGCAAGCCTTTGGTATAAGGGTTACCAGGACTGGCGAACAACTCCGCGGTTGGCGCTTGCTCAAAAACCTTTCCCGCATACATCACAATCAGGTGATCGGTCATGCCCGCCACCACGCCGAGGTCGTGCGTTATCAAAATGACGCTGGCGCCAGTGGAACGCTTGAGCGTTTTGATCAGTTCAAGAATCTGCGCCTGGATGGTTACGTCGAGAGCTGTTGTAGGTTCGTCGGCGATCAGCAATTCCGGTTCGCATGAGAGCGCCATCGCAATCATCACCCGTTGTCGCATGCCTCCTGAAAACTCATGCGGATAGTTATCAACGCGCGAACGTGCATCGGGAATGCCGACAGTCTCCAGCATCTCGACAGCGTGGGCGTAAGCCTGGCTCTTCGTATGACCCAGGTGTAGTTGCGTAATCTCCATTAACTGCCGCGAGATCTTCATGAAGGGATTAAGAGAGGTCATCGGATCCTGGAAGATCATCGCTATGCGCCGGCCGCGAATCCGGCGCACGTCGGCCTCCTTCAGCGCCAGGATATCTACACCGTCAAAGAGCACTTGCCCGGAAACAATGCGCCCGGGCGGACTGGGTATCAAACGGATTATCGAGAGGTTGGTGACTGACTTGCCAGAACCTGACTCTCCCACGATCCCCAGCGTCTCACCACGTTTCAACTGAAACGAGATGCCATCGACAGCTTTCACCTCGCCGTCTTCGGTGTCGAAGTACGTGCGCAGGTCTCGCACTTCGAGCAGGTTGCCGTTTGGGTTTGTCACTCTATGTTTGAAATTTCATTTGAGACCTCAAATGTGAGATCAGATTTCTACAGTTTTCGCATTTGCGGATCGAGCGCGTCGCGCAATCCGTCGCCCAAAAAATTGAGTGAAAAGAGTGTCAGCGCCATGGTCAGTCCTGGAAAAATCAGTTGCCAGGGAAAGATGCCGATGTTTTGGATGCCGTCTGTCGCGAGAGTTCCCCACGAAGCGAGCGGCGGTTGCACGCCAAACCCGAGGAACGAAAGAAACGCTTCGGTAAGCATAACGGTGGGTATTGTTAGCGTGGCGTAAACGATTACCGGCCCCAGGGTGTTGGGCACGATGTGCCGGAAAATAATTCGTGGAGTTGAAACGCCGGTAGCTCTCGCTGCCAATACGAACTCCTGGTTCTTTAGCGATAGCACCTGACCCCGCACGATGCGCGCCATGGTCAACCACGACACGGATCCAAGCGCAACAAAGAGGAGCGCAAGTTGGCCCGTGGGCGTGTTTCGACGAAACATTGCAAGTAAAACAATAACCAGAATTATGTAAGGGAGCGAATAGAGGATATCCACAAAACGCATCATCAGATTATCAACGCGTCCGCCGACATAGCCGGCAATCGCGCCGTAAGCAACGCCGATAAGTAAGGAAACGATGGTGGCAATAATTCCTACCATCAGAGAGATTTGTCCCCCCTGGAGAATGCGGGCCAGCATGTCGCGGCCCTGGTTGTCTGTCCCCAATGGGTGCAACCAGGAAAAAGATCCGTCGGGAGCCTTTAGCGGAGGAAATGATTTGATGAGTCTGGCGTCTGCAGGAATGTAGTCAGGCGCGTAGCCCGTCGTCTTCTTGATGATCGCCGGGCCAATGAATGAGGCGATGGCCACCAGACTCACGACTATCATGCCAAACACAGCCAGTCTGTTCTTAAGCAAACGACGCCACGCGTCCTGCCAAAGAGACGTTCCGGCGATCACATCACCCCGCTCCGCCGCGAACACATCCGCCACCGTCACGGCAAACTCCGGCGCGGTGTGTATGACCTTCCCTTCGCGGTAACGGGGCGAAGGCTCCGGCGTCAGTACCGGTTCGGACCTGTCAAGATCACCTGGAATTTTCGGCCTATCGTCGTTCATAAGTAGAACAGGCAATCCTGCCTGTCTTGTCTTGATCCGCTGAACTCAAAGGACAGACAAGAATGTCTGTCTTACCTAATAACGAATGCGCGGATCGAGGTAACCGTAGGCAATGTCTACCAGCAAATTCATCAGCAGCAACGTGATCGCGATGAAAGCGACGATGCCGATGATGAGCGGCTCATCGCGATTTAGCGATGCCTGGATGAAATAGTTGCCGAGGCCTGGTAATGCAAAGATGCGCTCAACCACCACAGTCCCCGTTAACAGGAAGGCGAGCGCCGGGCCGGTAAAAGAGACCACCGGCAGCAATCCTCCGCGCAAAGCATGACGAATCACTACCTGCGTCTCGCTCAATCCTTTTGCTCGAGCGGTGCGAATGTAGTCAGAACGAAGGACTTCCAACATGCCGGCGCGGGTCAGTCGTGCGATATACGCCATGTAAATCGGGGAAAGCGTCAGAATAGGTAACACCGCTCCGCGGCTGGGAAAACCATACCAACGCGCCGGCGGAAACCAGTAAAGGGTTAACGAGAGAACCAAAACCAGGAGTGGACCAAGCACGAAGTTGGGAATTGAGATACCCAGCATCGCCAGGGTCATCGAGGCATAGTCCCATTTGGAGTTTTGCTTGAGCGCGGCAATCGAACCAAGAAAGACGCCCACAATCAGAGCCAGCAGGTAAGCGGATATTCCGATGGCTGCCGAAACGGGGAGCGCGCGGGCAATGATTGTGTTGACTGACTGGCCCTCGTACTTGAGCGAATTGCCAAAATCAAAACGCACGATGTGGCCCATCATCTTGCCATACTGAATATACCAGCTTTGATTCAGACCATATTTTTCCCGGATGTTATTTTCAATCGCCTTCGGGATGCGCTTTTCGCCGGTGTAGAAGTTTCCCGGCGCCAGCCTAATCAATCCCCAGGTGAGAGTAATCACGACCAGTATCGTCGGAATGGTGGTGATCAAACGTCGAATGATAAAGGAAATCATTTTTTCCAGGACAGATGGTCCTGACTGTTCTTTCAGTAGGACAGACCCTCACAATGCGCATCCGGAAGCCAAAGTACAAGGATGCCCGTAGCAGCTAGTCGGTCAGGCTGGGAGTGCCGTAGTCCCATTTCGCCGGATCACGCTCGATGTACACAAACTTCCAGGGATAGAGCGCGCCGGCGTTGGGATACATTCCTTTTACATAGGGCTTCTTCAGGAAATTCACAGCCAGCGTTTCAATAGGAATGATCGGCTGCGCATCCAGTAAATATTTTTCCGCTTTCGCCAACAGTTCGTAGCGCTTTTGTTTATCGAGCGTGCGGTTTGCCTCGTTTAGCATGTCGACGTATTTCTTGTCCCACCAGCCACTGCTATTGTCGCCGGTGGGAGTCGAAAAAATATTCAGAAAAGTAAATGGATCCATGTAATCGGCGCCCCAGATTCCGAGCGCGAAACCTTTGTACTCCAGGGCGGGTCGGGCCGCGAAAAATGTTTTTGTCTCCATGCTCCGGAGCGAAACAGTGATGCCCAAATTTTGTTTCCACTGGGCCTGCATAAACTCGGCCATTGAGCGATTTGCTGAAGCAGTGTTGAAAGTGTATTCGACCTGATCGACAGGAAATTTTGGACAGGAAAAGCCGCCGTCGCCGCGCTCGGTCACAGGGAACCCGGCTTCGCCAAGAAGTTGCCGGGCCCTTTCGGGATTGAAGCTGTCGCCGCGCGGTTGCGGGTAATTCTTAAAGATGCCTTCTGGGGTAAACGCCGTCAGCGGCTTGACAACTTTCCGCGAGGCGGCCCAGGCATTGCGATCGATGGCCATGTTGAAAGCCTTCCGCACGCGGACATCGTTCATCGGAGGCTTAGTGACATTAATGTAAATATAGGTAATAGCCGCCTCTGAACCTTCCATGTAGTCTTTCTTGGATCTGACTACATCAAGCCACATCGTAGGTACGACATGATTCAGTGCCGAATCCACCTCGCCCACCTTGTAGAGGTTCATCGTCGTCGGATTGTCGTTCATCGGATAAAAGTATATTTCATCGAGTTGAACGTTCGCGGCGTCCCAATACATCGGGTCCCGCTCGACGACAATCTCAGCATAAGGTTTCCATGATTTCAGTTTGAATGGGCCACACGAAAGGATATGGTCCGGGTCTGTCCAGTGCCTGCCGTACTGCTCCACCGCTTTGCGCGGCACAAGCCGGAAAAACTGATTAGCAAGCAGACCATCGAAATAAGGCGCCGATTGACTCAGGGAAATTCGCAATGTGTAGTCGTCGACAGCTTCAACACCAATGTCCTCGGCGGCCACTTTCACAAACTCTTTGCCGGCAACGGCGGCCTGGAGTTCAGGGTTTGACGCCAGCAATGCGTTTCGTTGCTTCTCATCGGCGGGTAGAGTCAGTCTCGCTGGAGAATGCATTAATTGGTGAAACGTGGTATCCGGATCAACGTTAGGTTCCCCTTTGGTAGGCTTGTATTCATCCTGTGCGACTTTCAGGGGTGTCTGGCTGAGTGGTTCAGTTTGGTCGCTCTTCTCAGCGAAATCCTTTTCCACCAAGAACTGATTCGTGCTGGAGTCCTTTACGAAAACCGAACCCGAGTTGTAGGCCGGCGCATACTTTATGTAAAAAGCCAGGTTCGCACTGCGCGAGGCTGTTTCCGGAGCAAGGCCACGCCGAAAGCTGTAAACAAAATCGTTCGCATTGATAGCATCGCCGTTGGACCACCGCGCATTCCTGCGAAGATGGAAGACGAATTCTGACGAATCGTTGTTTACGCGCCACCGTTCCGCGATCGAAGGGATTGGCGCCATAGTCTTGGGATGGTATTCAACCAGCCCCTCGAACAGAGCCATGAAAATGCGTCCCTCAGGTTGTCCGCTTGTCCCCTGAGGGTCGAGCGATTCCGGCTCGTCGCCGCTTACATAACGCAGGATATTTCGATCGGGTGGGCTGGTGCTGCCGTAAAATGCGCCTGTGCTGGTGACAACGCGGCATGAAATCGCGCCGAAGAAGAGCGAAGCGATGACAAGCCCGGCGCTGATTTGTTTTAGGTAGCCTCTAGCCATCGCTGTGCGTTGCACGAAATGAATTGTTGGCGACAAACGGAACTTAACACGCCAAAACTCAATTGAGCAAGATTCACGCTTCCGCTGAGGCGCCCGTTCATCAGAACCGGGAGCGGTAGAGACTGTGTGAAAAGTCCAAAGAGTAACCCCTGCCCACCTCTTCGACGCGTAGCGGCGGTATGAATTTAGCCCGGCGTTTCAACGCCGGGTCAGCGCAACCGTTCGCCCTCGTCGCGTCAGCGACGGCTGATAGCCGCGCATTTCAGGCGTCGCTAGCGCGACGCGAACACCCTGTCAACCCTTACCCGGCGTTGAAACGCCGGGCTAAATTCATACCGCCGCTACGCGTCGAAGACCCATCGCCAAAACTGTCGCAGACTTTCCACACAGTCTCCGTAGCGATCGGGTGCTGTAATCAACCGGCGCAGACCATGGGCCATCCACAGTGTTTTGAACGCGTCCTGAGCGCTGCTTGTTTCCATCATACCGTCGCTACTCGCGCTCGGTTCTATTTGCATGCGGCCTCATTTATCGGCCGCCAACCGGCGCAGAACTTTCAGATTGTTTCCAATTCGTGTTGATCCGGACTGTTTTTAGAGAGGGTGCATCCAGTACGTTTGAGTCAAAGCCGCTGACATACGGCTTCACCAGAGAATAGGACGATGCAAAATAAATCGGCATGGCACTCAGATCACTTAGAGCCTGTGCTTCTGTTTCGATCAGCGGTAGCGTATTCAAATTCTGTTTCATGATTGCGGTCTTGCCGTTAGTCACATCGGCGGCGGATGCGGAGTCGTGCTCTGCTCTGGACGTCTGGCCGGGTCGCAATCCCTCCTGAAAAAGCATACGAATATTTGTGAGCTCATCGGTTGTTTGCATCACGATCCCGCGTCGCACTACGTCGTAATCACCAGCCCGAATCGCGGCTTCATACTCATCCCAGTTTTTCACTACAATCTCAGTCTCAATGTTCAGCACGCTTCGCCACATCGCGGCGATAGACTGCGCCACGACGCGCTGCTGCTCATTTCGGTTAATGAGCAAACGGACCGTCGGGAAGTCTCTGCCGCCCGGAAACCCAGCTTCGGCGAGTAGCTCCCTGGCCCGCTCATACTCCTTTTCCAGGACTTCCGACTTATTAACTACAGGTTTCTCTGTGTCAGGGGATGTCTGAGGAAGGAAGCGTTTCGCCGGTTCTGTGGCCCCGCGCATTTCATCAGCGCTAATACGGTCGCGGTCAATCCCGATGGCCAAAGCCTCGCGGACGCGAACATCATCGAAGGGGGCACGCGTCGTATTGAAACTGTAATAGGTCAAAGCACCGTACGTCGTCCGACGAAAGTCCTCATAAGGCGCAAGTAGTTTTATTGCCAAAGGTTCAAAAGCAGCATTCGTTACTGCGTCAACTTCGCCGGCGGCATAAGCAGCCAACGCTGATTCAGCGTCCTTTTGACCGACGAATTCAACTTTCTGTAGAGTTACCTGGTCTTTATCCCAGTAGTTGCTGGCTCGCTCCAATAGCACGCGTTCGCTTTCAGTTTTCGCCAGCGAAAACGCCCCGTTGGAAACTAATTCGCTCGGTGCCAACCTGGCAGTGGACATTTCGTTTTCAAGTTTCACTGGACGAAAAACAGGATGAGCCACCAGCGCGGGGAAGTTCATGTCTGGCCGTCGCAAGCGAACACGCAATACGCGATCGGAGACGGCCTCCACGCCGAAACGATTACTCCTTCTCGACGTGTCGGCCCGTTCGGCGTTCACTTCACCAGCCGTCATTTGCCTTTCTGATTGTGAGGGAGTGGCAGGCGTTCGCGCTGCCGCGGCGCCGCCCGGTGGTTCGATATTCGCGCCTTCGATGTTAGCGAGCAGTTCCGTATGCGGAGCCAGGTCTCCGATCCTCACTGTGCGACGCCATGAGCGCACGAAGTCCGACGCCGTCACCAGGTCACCATTGGACCAGCGAGCGTCGTCGCGCAAATAGAATGTCCAGACGCGACCGCCACTTGACTGCTCCCAACGCGTGGCTACGGCCGGAACCGGGGTCAGTGTTCGCGGATCGTAATCTGTAAGTCCCTCGAAGATTGCCCTCACTAAATCGGTATCGGGGGGCGCTGCTGCGAAAGCAGGGTCAAACGTTTCCGGCAGACCGCCATCGCTCCAATGAAACTCCTGAGCACGCGGTACAACCACGCGGCCGTAGTAGGGCTCCAGCTTCTCATCAAGGAAGCATCCAGCGTGGCTGAGCATCAGCGCGAGCAGAAGTGCACTCGCCAGCCAGGTGCTGAACCTTCTTCGTTTTCGAAAAATGTTTTTGCTAAAGGACATCGAATGGAATCAGTCTGCTGCGTACAACTAAAGTGTATACACATGTTGGATTCAAGTTAGTGCAACGCAGGTGGTTCCGGAATGTTGCTGTCGGGCTTCTCTTATTTACACCTGGCTTCAGCCGGGTGGCTGGCAGCCCAAAGCGGAACGGCAGCCAAGTGTGAAATGAAACGCGAATACTGGATATGTTGCACTTCCAAATTGAATCCGCGGATGTTATAGGCTCTTCTTGAGCGCCTCACACGGGGCGGGCCTCCAACCTGCTTCGCCTAAACTCAGCCAACAACATTGCATAGACTTCCGATGTCCGCTTCCGCGTGGCTTCAAAACCATCGGAAGTGTCTATCAGGTAGTCGGCAAACTTTTTCTTTTCTTTCTGAGACATCTGCGCGTCGATCCGCCTTTCTGCCTCTTTACGACTTAAGTTGTTACGCGTCATCACACGCTCGAGCCTGCACCTCATGGCGACAATGAACAACGATGAGTTTATCAAAACGTTTATAACCGCCTGACTCGATCATCAGGGCCGCGTCGACAACGGCGATCCCGTCAGGTTCTTCAATTTCCCACTTGCGCAATTGTTGGTCCTGTTGCGCAATGATGCAGGGATGCAAGATCGAGTTCAAGGTGGCGCGTTTGTCCGGATCCGCGAAGACCAGCGCACCCAGCTTTGACCGATCGAGCCTGCCATCGCTTTGGAGAATCTCTGGTCCAAACTCCCGTACCACATCTCGCAAAGCAGGTGAACCCGGGGCCACGACCTCGCGCGCAATTTCGTCGGCATCCAACACGCGGCAGCCAAGCTTAGCCAGCTCGCCCGCAACGAACGACTTGCCCACTCCAATCGATCCTGTTAAGCCAACACGGAGCATAAGTCAGTCAACAGTACACAGTCGACAGTCGTCGGATCTTAAGTGTCTGAATTACCGTACCTTTTATTACTGTTCACTGTTTACTATTCACTGTCTGCCGTTCACTGTTCACTGTTTACTGTTCGCTCCAGCCCTCTCCGCATTCTCGCGGCCTTCACTGTATTTCGCATCAGCATAGCCACCGTCAACAGTCCCACGCCTCCAGGCACTGGCGTGCGCTTTCCGGCAACCTCATCAGCCTCCGCAGGATTGACGTCGCCAACCAGCGTGTAGCCGCGTTTCGAAATGATCTCCAACCTCTTTTCAAGATCAGCGCCAAAGAGTTTGCGCGCAGTAGCCTCGTCGGTGACCTTGTTCATGCCAACATCGATCACCGTCGCGCCGGGCTTTATGTGTTCTCGCCCAATCAAACCAGGCCGACCAATAGCCACCACCAGGATATCTGCTTGCTTCGTTATCAAGGCCAAATCGCGCGTTCGGGAATGGCAAATCGTTACCGTGGCATCTCTTTGCAGGAGTAATTGCGCCGCCGGACGTCCGACGATCTGACTGCGACCAACCACACAGGCATTGACGCCACTAATGGGAATGTTGAACCGATCCAAAAGTTCGATGATTCCCGCCGGCGTACAAGGCACAAACGCCGGTCGACCCATTGCCAGCCTGCCAACATTTACGGGATGAAAGCCATCGACGTCTTTTTCCGGAGCAATCGCTTCTATTATTCGCGCCTCTTCTATTTCTTCCGGAAGCGGCAACTGGACCAGAATTCCGTCTACATCGCCACGCTCGTTTAGTGAAGTGATTAGATCCAGTAACTCAATCAGGGTAGTGTTCGCCGACAGTGCATGATGTTCGGAGCGTATTCCTACCTCTTCACATGCCCGGATCTTGTTTCTCACGTACACCGCGGATGCCGCGTCGTCGCCGACTCGGACCGCGGCGAGGCATGGTTTCACTTCGTGTTGAAGCCATAACTGCGCTACCTCGCGCGCAACTTCCTGCTTGATCTCGTCAGCGATTGCCGTGGCCTCAAGTAATTCTGTTCTACGAGTGGTTTCGGACCTGCCGTCTTTTGTTATCTGCATGAATGGTTTAGGAAGCGGCGTCTCTGTTTCTTAGCTGAAGCTTTATCACTTCTAGGTTACACCGAGATTGCGTGAATTCGTTAGCGACAATTGTGGCAGCTGCCTATGCCGGTTAGGAGAATCTGCTCGGCTGGCCGATAATTTTGCTGTTTGAACATGATGGTTTCAAAGAGACGAATCTTAACTGCATTTCTAAATACAACCAGCAATGAACATTAAGAAACTTTTCCCGATATCTCTATTTGCCATTGTTCTGTTTTTCCTGCCATGGCTTTCCGCTTGCCAACCACGCCAGCGAGTCAGATCGGCAACCGAGAAGCATTACGACTTGAAAGGCAAGGTCGTGACTGTCGAGAAAGATAAGCACCTTGTAACCGTCGCGCACGAGGATATCAAAGATTACATGCCTGGCATGACGATGCCCTTCACTGTTGGCGAAGATTCGGCCTGGGTGTTCGAGGCGCCGCACGAAGTTATGCCGGGTGATCAAATTACCGCGACGCTAATTGTAGACGGCACGAAATCGTGGCTTGAAGACATGGTGATCACAAAGGAGGGTCCCGACACGACCAGTCCAGCGAGCGGCGAGAGTATCGGGGCCAAACCGGGTGATGAAGTGCCAAACTATCGGCTCATCAATCAGGATGGCAAGGCAATTCACATTCATGACTACAAAGGCAAGGCGCTTCTCTTGACCTTCATCTACACGCGTTGCCAGGATCCGGGCCAGTGCACATTGATGAGCACTAACTTCGCGACCATCGATCAGGAACTTCAAAAACAACCTGACGTTTACCAGAAGACTCACCTGCTGAGCATTAGTTTTGATCCGGAATACGACACGCCAAAAGTATTGCGTAGCTATGGAGCCGCCTATACC
Organism: Blastocatellia bacterium; assembly: GCA_963698325.1. Taxonomy (GTDB): domain Bacteria; phylum Acidobacteriota; class Blastocatellia; order Pyrinomonadales; family Pyrinomonadaceae; genus PSRF01. Next base: position 120,153 of record CAVOQJ010000001.1, read on the forward strand.
GGGAAATACACGGACGAAACTTTTGCACACTGGGAGTTTGCGTCTGGAAGTGCGGATGAAGTGAAAGGAATCGCCCAGTTCTTCGGACTCCGCTATTACCTTGACTCGTCTTCAGACAAGGAACAAGTCATTCATTCGCTGCGCACGGCGGTAATCGCACCGGATAGCAAGGTAGTCAAGGTCTATCGCGAGAATGAGTGGAAGCCGGAGGAAGTGCTGAAAGATTTCCAAAGCGTACTCGGAACTACAAAATAGCCATGGGCTCGTCACCGCGTAAAACAATACCGCCGACGTGGATAAACGAATACAGAACCGGGAGCTGTAGCGACCGGCTTCAACCTGCGATACACAAACCGTAGGATGGGCCCGTGAACTCGTAAACAAAACACCGCTGACGTGGGTCAACCAATACCGAAGCGGGAGCTGTAGCGACCGGCTTCAACCTGCGATACACAAACCGTAGGATGGGCCCGTGAACTCGTAAACAAAACACCGCTGACGTGGGTCAACCAATACCGAAGCGGGAGCCGTAGCGACCGGCTGCAAGGTTTGCTGAAGCCAACCTTCAATGTGTTAGCCTTGTTGCCGCAAATTACTCGTGATCAATGCCAGAAACTCTTGATCATCACCAGTTGAGCATTCTCAAACTTGACACCGGGTCGCTACCGCTCCCGGTTCTGAATTTGTTTGGCGCCGCAATCTCGGTTTCGCGCCAGCTCTTGTTAGGTTTGACCCTTGATCTTCTTGATCTCTTCCGTGAGGACGGGTACTGCCTCGAAAAGATCACCGACGATTCCATAGTCAGCGATGTCGAAAATAGGAGCTTCGGGGTCTTTGTTTATAGCCACGATGGTTCCTGAGTTTTTCATGCCGACGAGATGCTGGATGGCTCCGGAGATCCCCAGCGCCACATAGAGCTTCGGCGCCACCGTCTGCCCAGATGATCCGATCTGCCGATCAATCGGCAACCACTCGGCATCACAAATCGGGCGCGAAGCAGCCAGGTCTCCGCCAAGAGCTTCGGCTAACTTCTCGGCCAACGCGAGATTGTCTTTGCTCTTTATGCCCCGACCCACGGCCACGATGATATCTGCCTTACTTAAGTCGACGGCTTGTTTCACTTCCTGGAAGGGCGCCTCGGGCGTCATGCGAATCTGACCAACCTCAACTTCCATTGATTCGATTGGAGCGCCGCCTGCTTTCGCAGCCTGGTCCGGTCTGTACGCGCCCGACTGAAACGTGGCAAACACCGGCGGCTCACCGTCTGAAACCACGTCGGCGTCGAGCTTTCCGAGAAAAATGCGACGAGTGAAGGTGATCGAGCCACCGGATACCTGGGCCCGGATACAGTCGCTGATTAAAGCCTTGCCAAATCGCGCGGCGAGTTTCGGCGCGAAGTCGCGCACGAGATAGGTATGCGGCATCACGATTAGTTGCGGATCGAGTTGTTTGACGACATGCTCCAACGCATCGGTGTATCCGTCTGGAGTATAGTCGGCAAGCTTGTCGTTGGCGGCTATTATCACCTTGGCGAGATCGTAGCTCGCGATCTCCTGCGCCAGGGCGTTTACATCTGATCCGAGGATAACGGAGCTGACGGCCTGTTGCAGTTGCGACCCGAGACCTTGCGCCGCGGCAATTGCCTCGAGCGACGTCTTATTGAGCGCGCCGTTGCGATGCTCAATGAAAACTAAGATACCTTCACTCATGGATTGTTCCCGATCAGATCACACGCGCCTCGGTGTGTAACTTTTGCGCCAGCTCAACTGCGCCTGCCTTAGCGTCACCGTTTCCGAGCAACTGCGTCTGCTTGGTTTTCTGTGGCAAGTAAATCTTTTCAATTTTCTGATGCGAAGGACGACTTACAATATCCGCAGCCGGAGTCACTTCCTTTATTTCCTTCTTCTTCGCCGCCATGATGCCTTTCAAAGTCGCATAACGAATCTGGCTAATGCCGGACTGGATTGTCAGCAGCGCCGGCGTCGACATTGTGTACCACTGATACCAGCCACTCTCGAGTTCGCGCTTTACGCGGAGCTTCTCCCCCGACGCATCCACCTCAATAACGATCGTCGCATGGGGCAAGCCGAGCAGTTCGGCGAGTATCACCCCAGTTTGCGCGTAGCCGAAATCGTCCGACTGCAAGCCGGTGAAAACCAGATCTGCCTGCTCATCACGAATGGCCTCGGCCAGTACGCTCGCGGCAGCATACGGTGACAGGTGTGTGAGATTGTGGCCGGCGACATGAATCGCTCGATCGCCGCCGCGCGCGAGGGCGTCTTTGATGACACTCTTCACACGCTGGGGTCCCATTGAACAAACAATGACTTCGCCGCCAAGCTTTTCTCTGACGCGCAGCGCTTCTTCGAGCGCATACCCGTCTGACTCGCTGACCTCAAAGGATAAGTCACCTTCTTCGATCCAGGTGCCTTCTTTATTAATGCGCAGAATCGCATCTTTGTTCGCGACCTGCTTCATCATAACGATTATCTTCATTGTGAGTTTTACTCGCCAGTTCGTCTTCCTGGTCTTAGGTCTTAGGTCTTTGGTCTTAGGTCTTAGGCCTTCGATTTTATGACGCGAAATGATTAGGGGCATCCAGCAAAGACCAAAAGCCAAAGACCCAAGGCCCAAAGACCAAACCTATCCATCATATCGCTTAAACAACAATGCCGCGTTTGTGCCTCCGAAACCAAAACTATTCGACAGCGCATATTCCACTTCCGCACAGCGCGGCTCATTCGGCACGTAATCGAGATCGCAATCCGGGTCAGGGTTGACGTAGTTAATTGTTGGCGGCAACACATTGCGATAGAGACTGAGAACCGAAAACACGCCCTCAATTCCGCCCGCCGCGCCGAGCAAGTGACCGGTCATCGACTTCGTTGAACTAACCGCCAGCTTGTAGGCGTGCTTGCCGAAGGTCTGCCTGATGGCCAGAGTTTCAAATTTGTCGTTGTACGGCGTGGAGGTTCCATGGGCGTTGATATAGCCCACGTCCTCCGGTTGAATGCCGGCATCTCGTATTGTTTTCCGCATTACTCTGATTGCGCCTGAGCCGGTTTCGTCGGGCATTGTCAAATGAAAGGCGTCGGCTGTCATACCGTAACCGACCAGCTCTGCGTAGATTCGCGCGCCGCGCCGTTTGGCCAGCTCGAGCTCTTCCAGGATCAAAATGCCCGCGCCTTCGCCGATAACAAATCCGTCCCGGTCGCGTTCAAAAGGACGGGAGGCGTGTTGCGGATCGTCGTTGCGAGTCGAAAGCGCTCGCATCGAGGCGAATCCGGCGACACTCATCGGCGTGATTGCCGATTCAGCCCCGCCGCAAATCATTATGTCGGCATCACCACGCTGAATGATCTTGAAACTATCTCCGATAGCGTGGGCGCCTGCCGAACAGGCTGTAGCCGTAGCCGAATTGGGTCCCTTGGCTCCATAGCGAATTGAAACCTGGCCCGCAGCCAAATTGACGATCGCAGAAACTATAAAGAAGGGAGAAACGCGGTCTGGTCCCTCATTAAGGAGTTTGGAGTGCTCCCGCTCAATGGCCCAGAAATCGCCGATACCGCTACTAATATAAGTGCCCGCATTCTCAGCGATGTCGTCGGGAAACTTGCCCGCTTCGGTCAGCTCAAGACCGCTGTCCGCCATCGCCTCAGATGCGGCTGCGATGGCGTAATGAATAAAGGCGCCCATTTTGCGCGCCTCTTTTTTTGCGATGAACTTTAGCGGATCGAAGTCTTTAACTTCGGCGGCAAACTTGACGGGGAATTTCTCAGTGTCAAACTTCTTGATGAAGTCCACGCCATTGCGGCCGCTCATGAGCGCGGACCACGTTGCTGCAACTGAATTCCCTATCGGTGTTATTAGACCGAGCCCTGTGACAACTACACGTCGTGCCAAATCAACGCTCCTTCGAAAGTAATGCGACCGAGGACCGGCGACCGTCGACGGTGGCTAGACGCTCTGGCCGCCGATGACCGATGTTGCTGTTGGAGCGCACTCTTTGCGGTCGTCCGTCGCCGGTCGTCGGTCTTTCGCATCTTCACTTCTTGTGCTGGTCGATGTAGTTGTAGGCGTCACGCACACTCTGGATCTTTTCCGCGTCTTCGTCAGGAATCTCGATGCCGAATTCCTCTTCGAAACGCATGACGAGCTCTACCGTGTCCAAAGAATCTGCGCCTAAGTCGTCGATGAATCGAGCGTTCGGTGTTACCTCATTTTCATCCACGCCTAATTCGTCGACGATAATCTGTTTAACCTTATTCTCGATTTCTGGATCGGGCATTTCGTTTTTGCTCCTCTGTGATGATCTATCGCTAACAACTTAAGAAATACCAAGGGCAGCACCAGCGCTCTTCAAGCTGGGCGCGTCCTCGACGTTAAAGCACTTCACTTCCCGGCTTGTCTGCCGCAGCAAGCCGGTAAGCACTTTTCCAGGACCGACTTCGACGAAGGTATCGACACCTTCCTTAATCAACAACTCCATCGACTCAAGCCAGCGAACCGGCGCTGACACTTGTCGAACAAGCGATTCGCGCGCTTCGCCGCCTTTCCGTATCACCGCGGCGTCGACATTTGTCACCAGTGGGACCTGAAGGTCCGCGAATCCTATTCGTTCAAGATCGACAGCCAATCGTGCCTGTGCCGGCATCATTAACGCGGAATGAAAAGGCGCGCTGACATTTAACCTTATGACGCGTTTGGCTCGGGCGCTGCGCAGCAATTCGCCGGCTCTTTCGACTGCTTCCGCGTTTCCCGCAATTACCACCTGGTTTGACGAGTTAACGTTTGCCAGCGCACAAACCTGGCCCTGACCCGCTTCGGCGCACGCCTTTTCGATCTCTTTCAGTTCCGCTCCGATGACCGCGGCCATGGCCCCCGTTCCCACCGGAACAGCCTCCTGCATGTAACGACCACGTGACCGCACGGTTTGAATTGCGTCGGCCAGCGAAAGTGAACGCGCGCCAAACAAAGCGGAATATTCGCCAAGACTGTGGCCGGCAACGTAATCCGGCTGGGCAAATCCTTCCGATTCCATTGCCCGCAGGGCTGCCACTGAGACGGCCAGAACCGCCGGTTGCGTATTCTCGGTCAGCTGCAAATCTTCCGCCGAGCCTTCGAAGCACAAGCGTGACAAGGGAAAATGAAGCGCGTCGTCTATTTCTTCAAAGATCCGTGCGGCGACTGGAAAATTCTCTACCAGACTTTTCCCCATTCCCGGATATTGTGATCCCTGACCGGGAAATATGTACGCCAGAGACATAAAAGCAGATCGTAATTAGTAAATCCTGAATAGTCGAATGCCTGAACTCTGTTGAAAGGTCGTAGTTCTAAATTCAGCGGGTATGTTTCTATTTACTATTTACGATTTACGATTCACCGCTTTTTTCTACCAGCGAATCAACACGCCGCCCCAGGTAACGCCACCGCCAAAGGAAGTTAACAGTACCAGATCACCTTCGTTAATGCGTCCGGCTTCGACACACTCATCCAGGCCAATCGGAATAGACGCCGAAGAAGTATTACCGTGCATAGCGATGTTTGAATAGACTCGGTCGCTATCAACGTTGAGCTTATCTGCAACTGCATCAGTGATTCGCTGGTTGGCCTGATGTGGAATAAAGAGCTTGACGTCTTCCGAGTTTAGACCAGCCTCTTCCAGGACTTCGCGCGAAATGTCGGTCATCGAGCGAACCGCAATCTTGAAGAGCTCATTGCCTTTCATTTTGAAAAAGTGGTCACCGGCCGCGAGTGTCTCGGCGCTGGGTGGTCGTCGCGTGCCGCCCCCAGGCGAGAAAAGTTGCTCCAGATATCTGCCGTCGGATCTGATTCGCGCCGCAAGAATTCCCCGGTCGCCCTCTGCCGCTCCCAAAACCGCAGCCCCGGCGCCGTCGCCAAAAAGAACACAGGTTTGCCGGTCCGTGTAATCAACATACTGCGTGAGGATTTCAGCCCCTATGACGAGCGCGTACTTCGACTGCCCGCTGCGAATCATACTATCAGCAACCGTCAGCCCATAAAGAAAACCCGAACAGGCCGCGACCAAATCCATAGCCGACGCTTTGTTCGCGCCTAATTCAGCCTGGATTATGCAGCCGGTAGACGGAAGTATCTGGTCCGGGGTAACTGTAGCGCAAAGTATGAGGTCGATATCCTCAGGCTGCAAACCGGCCCGGTCAATCGCCTGCCGCGACGCGCGCACCGCAAACTGAGAAGTGTATTCACCGGGCGCGGCTTTGCGTCGCTGCTTAATGCCGGTGCGACTGGTGATCCACTCATCGGATGTTTCGACCATCTTTTCCAGCTCGGCATTCGTCAGAATGCCCTCTGGATAAGAATGTCCAGTGCCCAGAATCCGGGCGCGCATTTTTCCCATCTATTCCTCGGTTGCTGATTTGCGGACGGTAATACTATCTACTACCCTCCAGAAAACCAAGCAGCTCAAGCACTGCGTAGTTTAGAGTTCAACCTTTAGTTTGCTGTTTATCGCAAGCAGCAACCTAAGGTTGAACTCTGAACTACTCTCCTCAGGCCCTTCGCAAACTAACAGTTTGCGTTACAGCGTGCAGCGCATTTGTTTCAGCAATTCCTTTTTCGATCCGCTCGCCCGCTCGGTTTTCCGAAAACTCCTTCACACTGCGAATCGCGTTGCGGATGGCCCGAGCATTCGAGCTTCCATGTCCGATTACGACGATTTTCCGCACTCCAAGCAACGGGGCTCCACCATGTTCTGAATAATCAAGCCGCTTCTTGATGTTTCGAAAAGCAGGTTTCGCCAGCATCGCTCCTGCTTTGGTAACGGCCGAGGCCGTAAGCTCGCGCTTGATCATCGATAACATTGCGTCCGTTAAGCCTTCGGAGAGCTTGAGCATAACGTTTCCCGTAAAGCCATCGGTAACAATCACGTCCACCGCACCGGAAAATACGTCGCGGCCCTCGACGTTTCCCATGAAATTCAAACTCGTCATCTCGCGCAGAAGTGGGAACGCTTCTTTCGTTAAGTCGTTTCCTTTGGCCTCTTCCTCGCCGATGCTCATCAGGCCGACAACCGGCCCAAGGGTGCCAAGCACAGCCCGCGAATAAGCATCGCCCATGATAGCAAACTGAACCAGATGTTCAGGTTTGCACTCGGAATTCGCGCCAACGTCAAGTAACAGAGTGGGCTTTGCCGATTTCGTCGGAATCAAGGCCGCCAGGGCCGGGCGATCGACGCCAGGTAACATACCGATCACCATTTTGGCGGTGGCCATCGCCGCTCCGGTGTTGCCTGCGGAAACAAAGCCGTCGGCCTTTCCCTCAGTCACCAACTTCGTGCCTATTCTCAAAGAACTTTTCTTCTTGCGCCTTACTGACGTCATCACCGGTTCGCCCATGCCGATGACTTCGGCAGCTTCAACCAGTTCGATGCCACGATCGCCGTCACCGCGCCAACCGCAACGGCGCAGCTCCGGTTCTACGATCTCCGGCTGCCCAACCAGAATTACGCTGACTCCCAGGTCGCGCGCAGCAGCCAGCGCTCCATCGATCTCGGCGTGCGGCGCGTGGTCGCTACCCATCGCGTCGAGAACGACTTTTCCCGTAAGCCGGGCTTCATCCTTCGACTGATTTCGCACAGACGATTATCTTGGACAGGTTAAGTTTGATCTACCCGCACCACCTGCCGGTCCTTGTAATAGCCACACTTCGGACAGACGCGGTGTTGCAAGCGGGGCTCCTGGCAATTGGGACAGAGACTTGTCTGCGGTACACGCAGCGCATCATGGGCGCGGCGTTTGCCGCGGCGAGCTTTTGAATGTCGGCGCTTAGGATTTGGCATAATTGCTCCAGTCGTAAATCAAAAATCAGTGAATCGTAAATAGTGAATCGTAAATAGTTAAGGCAACCGCACGAATAGTCGCGCATGGTTGTTGTTTCTATTTACTATTCACGATTTACCATTTACTAATTGTTTTAGTCCCGCCCAGCGGGGATCAATTTCTGCTGTTTGGCACTCGCAGGCAACAGAGTTTCGATCTACACCACACGCCGGGCAAATCCCCTTGCAGTTCCCGCTGCAGAGTACATGATCCGGAACAGCCAGCAGCAATTCTTCCGTGACCAATTCGTCGATGTCGATGACTTCTCCGTCAAAAATCGAGAGATCCAAGTCTTGCGCGTTAAGCTCGACGGCCTGCTGCGCCTGGTAATCTTCGAATGTCACATATTCCAGTTTGAATTCGGAATCGACTGGAATTTCAACCGGCTTAAGACAACGATCACATTCAATCTGAAGTCTGGCAACAACGCGGCCCTTCAGATGCACCCGGCGTTCTTTCTGCCGAATTTCTCCGGAAACTGTCGGCGCTGCAAGCAGTCGTATCCGGTCATCCTCCAGCACAAGCTCCCCTGGCGCATAAGAATGCGCAAACGAGCCCTTTCCGCCTTCCAAATCTGCAAGCTCAATCCGCATTGCCTGCCACCTTATTGCGAATAGCACATTTTATCGGCTAAAACGCAAAAGGCCATTATAACTACGAGCAGCGGAGTGTCAACGAGACCAAGGCGGCGGGTAGTGGGTCAGTTTCAATTCAGTGAGGCAGCTAGCATACAGAACCGAGCGCAGTAGCGCCGGATCCTAAAAAGAACTTCAGTAATAGGCGGTCTCGTATGCCTAAGATTATCACTAAAGGAGACTCCAACATCCGGCGCTACCGCGCTCGGTTCTGTAAGCGCCTCCGCTGACGCCAAACTGACCCACTACCAGGCGGCGTACTCGTTCAGTTTGGAATCGGCACGAGGGTTCGAACTTTACAGAATGTTGGCCGCAGGTCGCGCCCCTGTCAACTTCGGGAACTATGCAGAATTACAGAACCGAGCGCGGTAGCGCCGGATGCTAAAAGTCAAACTGGGTATTAAGAGTATTGCCCAGCTTATGGCCAACGTAGACTTAAGCATCCGGCGCTACCGCGCTCGGTTCTGTAAACGTTCCAGTGCCCAGCGGCTGGCGATGCAGCTTGAATCTCATGACGGTGGTTTCCTCTTCGGCCGGTGGAGTCTCACAGCTACCGTCCACCATCGCTGGATGCCAGGCTGCAGGCGCTTAATGCGTCCTGTCGCAATGCTTCGGCGAGCCGGCGATCGCCACCAGTAATCAGTCTGCGCGAATTTGCCGGCGACTGACGAAACAGCGGAGCCGCCAACGCTGCATCCGAATTCTGCCGCTTATTCTTTGCCGGTGCTGTCTTACGGACCACTGCACCGCGGCCGGCCTTTTCGAAATATTCCTGCGCCAGGTCCATCTGTCCGGCACGTTCTGAAATCAAGCCCAACACGTAAAACGCTTCGCGGTAGGTCTCGTCCATCTCGAGGGCTTTTCGCAGATGGCGCGCGGCCAAAGCATCGCGGCACATCTGATAATACAGACAGCCGAGCGCGTAATGAGCCTCGGGCGAAGCCTTGCTCGCGAGCGCCAACTTAAATTCGTGAAGCGCCTTGCGCCACTTTTCTTCAACCACAAAGAGTCGGCCCAAGCCATAATGCGCGGCGAAAGTTGAACCCCCGAGTCGGGTGGCGCTAGTGAGTAGTTTCTTGGCGCGCTCGGCGTCGCCCCGGTCGGCGTAAGTTAAGCCGAGCAAGAGCGAAACCCGGCGGTCTCCCGGCGATAACTCATAGGCCCTTGCAAGATAGCTCTGCGCCCGTTGTGGCTTGCCGGCTTTAAAGAAATGTTCACCCACGAAATAGAGCAAAGGGGCGTTGTCCCGAGCGATTTCTGCGGCACGCTGCAGTGAACGAATTCCGCGACCAGGCTGCTCATCGTCGATGAAAAGAAAGCCTTCATTAATACACTGCTCAAAAGCGATGCTTTCGTTTCCGTGATAATTCGCCAGAATCTTCAGACGTAATTCCTCGCGCCGCTCGCTCTCTAACTGGGCCTCCGCATCCTTCTGACACCTGACGACCCAAAGCCGCTCAAGTCGCTCTCCCTGTATCAGCCCATCATCGCTCAACAGGCCGACCAGCGCTTTGACGAGCGCGCGGTCGAAGTGTGAGTTCTGCGCCTGGCGCAACAGCAAATCAAGTCCACGCTCCAGCTTAGCGGTCAATCGACCCAGCCTATTTTCAAGTGCCGAGATTCTCTCTAGTAAGTGTTCTTCATTGGCAGGCGCCGCTTCCGCTGACTCGTAACGCGCAGCTGCCGACTCTACGATGATCATTAACCTGGTTCCACAGCGAGCACAAAACTCCTGGCCCAGCGGGTTTGCCGCCAAACACTTCTGACAATAATGAGCTACTTGCGGCATTGGCACGGTCTAGAGTCTACAGTCTGGGGTCTAGAGTCCAGAGTCTGAAGTCTACAGTCTAGAGTCTGGAGTCTACCGTCTAGGAATCTCTTCGGTTCCGGCATCGCGGAGCAATCACTTCAGACTCGGACTCTCGACTCCAGACTGTAGACTCCTGACTAGTATTCGTAAAAGCCGTGTCCTGTCTTCCGGCCCAGCCAGCCTGCATCAACGTATCGTCTAAGCAGAGGACACGCGCGATACTTAGGATCGCCAAAACCATCGTACAACACATTAAGGATAGCCAGACACACGTCGAGACCAATGAAGTCTGCAAGTTCCAGCGGACCCATTGGGTGATTCATTCCCAATTTCATAATGCCGTCGATGCTTTCGCGCGTAGCGACTCCCTCGTAAAGCGTAAAGATCGCTTCGTTGATCATTGGCATCAACACACGGTTTGAAACAAAGCCGGGCGCGTCGTTACAGTCCAAAGCGGTTTTACCAAGTTTCGTGCTGAGATTCCGCACCTGCTGATACGTCTCATCGGACGTTGCAATGCCACGGATAACTTCGACAAGTTTCATCACCGGCACTGGATTCATGAAGTGCATGCCGATGACTTTGTCGGGCCTGTTTGTCGTGGCTGCAAGCCTGGTGATTGAGATTGAAGAAGTGTTCGAGGCTAAAATAGCTGCCGGCGGGGTTATGCGATCGAGCGATTTGAACAGTTCACTTTTGACATGCAGATCTTCGGTCACAGCTTCGATCGCAAAAGAGGCCATACTTAATGTTTGCAGCTCAGTGGTTCTCTGAATGCGTCCAATAATTGCGCTCTTCTCGTCAACCGTTAATCTCTCTTTGTCTACGTCACGCTGCAGGCTCTTATCAATCACCTTCATGCCTCGTTGTAGAAACTCTTCCTTCACGTCACACATAATGACGGCGTAGCCTGCACGGGCCGCGACCTGCGCAATGCCATTACCCATTGTGCCGGAGCCTATAACGCCTATGATTTCAGTCATAGTGCAGCATTCAAAACTTACCTATTCTCGTCATTGAACGAAAGCAAATGCCTCGACTCGCTGATAACTATCTCTCTATCGCCATTGCCACCGCATTACCGCCGCCAAGACAAAGTGAGATAACGCCTCGATGCGCGTTTCGACGTTTCAACTCATAAAGCATCGTGGTCAGCAGTCGCGACCCCGATTGGCCGATCGCATGACCCAGGGCGACAGCACCGCCATTAACATTCACTCGCGCAGGATCTAAACCCAGTTCCTTTATTATCGCGACGGCCTGTACAGAAAAGGCTTCGTTCAACTCAATCAAATCGACATCGGCAAGCGACCAGCCGGCCTTTCGCAGCAACTTTCTGATCGCTTCTACTGGCGCCATCATCACGAGTGCCGGTTCCACACCCGAGGTCGCCTGCGCAACAATCCGCGCCATTGGTTCAATTCCCAGCGATTTCGCTCTATCAGTCGATGTAACTACCACCGCCGAGGCCCCGTCGTTCACGCCCGGCGCGTTTCCCGCCGTCACCGTGCCCCCTTCCTTCTTGAAAGCCGGCTTAAGCTTACCCAGCGCTTCAATTGAAGTGTCCTCCCGCACTGTTTCGTCGGTATCGAAAATGAGCGGAGGTGCCTTCTTTTGCGTGATCTCTACGGGCACAATCTCGTCTTTGAACTTCCCTGCCCTTATCGCCGCCGCAGCTTTCTGGTGCGAGCCGAGCGCATATTCGTCCTGTTCCTCGCGACTCACATTAAACTTCTGGGAAACAACTTCACCGGTGCAGCCCATGTGGTAATCGTTGTAAACGTCCCAAAGGCCATCGTGAATCATCGAGTCAACCAACACGCCATTTCCCAGGCGATAACCTTCGCGTGCTTTGGGAATCAAATAAGGTGCGTTCGACATCGACTCCATGCCGCCCGCTACCACGATATCCGTGTCGCCAACTTGAATTCCCTGCGCAGCCATCATTACGGCCTTAAGACCTGAGCCGCAAACCTTGTTAACTGTCACTGCTGAAACTGCGGGCAACAACCCGCCGTGCAAAGCTGCCTGTCTTGCCGGATTCTGGCCCAGCCCCGCTTGAATAACACAGCCCATAATCACTTCGTCAACATCTTCCGGAGCAACGCCGGCCCGCTTAACGCTTTCGCGCACAACGATCGCGCCAAGCTCCGTTGCCTTGAAACCTTTCAACGAGCCCAGGAATTTACCAACCGGCGTTCTGACCGCGCTTATAATTACTGCTTCTCTTATTTCAGACATATTACTCCTGCAAACTATTTACTATTTACGATTATCTATTTACCAAGAGGGGTGTCAAGGAAGGCAATCTCGAATTGATGTGAGGCTGACTGTCAAAGGCTGCGTACCGCAAATCAGCGGACTCTGACTCTTCGCGACTATGAGATGGTTCTTGCCGTGGAGCGTTTTAGGATGGGAGTCCTACGCGCCGCACCAGCTCTACGAATCGCGGATCTGAGCGAACCGGTGAAACGTGGTGGACTCGTCCTGCGGCACCCGTGCTAGGCAGCCGCATCAGCATCGAGGCGCCGGAGTGTCCATGACCAAAACTGGAAGGCGTTTCGGCAACGCCTACGACCTGGGCGAAATTCTACTGCGCCGAAATGAGCGTTTGAAAGGCTGCTCCCCAGCCGGAGGGGCGTGATGTTTATAGCTCCCGGAAGAAATAACGAACCTAAACCCGCATTATTCATGAACCTTCATGTCATTTCAGCCTGCGTAGCGGGCGACAGCATAAAGCCTGGGGCGCGAGCCCCAGGAAAGCAATGTAGATGAACATCAGCCCGTGTAACGGGCGGCAGCCTGTTGCTTTCGAGACGCGCGCGAACTGGTCCACGCTGTCGCCTGCTTCGCAGGCTTGGAACTCTTTCTTTGCAGTGACCTGGGGCTGACGCCCCAGGCTTTATGCTGTCGCCTGCTAACGCAGGCTTAGTGAACAAATCCGCAGTTCGTGAATAATGCGGGCTAAGCTCCGTAGGAGCGACATGTGTCGAACATTCCGCTCCTACGGAGCTAGAGAACTAAAAGAAATCGCGTGGCTATAAACATTGCGCTCCTACGGAGCTAAGCCCGACGTCTCCTCTGTGCCACCTTCGTGTCCTCTGTGTCTGTGGTGAATAGACGCTCGACAAACATTCAGCACACAGACACAGAGAACTCTAGAGTCACCTGGAGAAATCGAATTTAAGACATCACGCCTAATTGAAAACCCTTCCACGCGGGTGCTAGACTCCCTTCGCTATTCAACCTTCAAAACAATTTTCCGATAATCAAACATGCAAGCTCTAATTCTTGCTGGCGGTAAAGGCACACGCCTCCGTCCGCTCACTGTTTATACGCCCAAGCCAATTGTGCCGATTTGCAATCGACCGTTCCTGCTTTACCAGATCGATACATTGCGCCGCGCCGGCATCACAGACATCACGCTCTCGCTTTCATATCAACCAAACAAAATCGAACAACTGCTGGGCGATGGTTCCGATTATGGCGTTAAGCTGAAATACACAGTCGAGCCGCAGCCTATGGGTACCGCGGGCGCTTATAAATTCGCCGAAGACTTGATCCGCGAACCAACCGTGGTATTCAACGGAGATATTTTGACTGACCTCGATCTCAAGACTGTGATACGCGAACACAGCAAGCACAGGGCAACGGCGACGATTGTGTTAACACCCGTCGATAACCCGTCCGTCTATGGTCTGGTAGAAACGGAAAGCGATGGCCGCATCCGGCGATTTTTGGAAAAGCCAAAGGCAGATGAGATCACTTGCAATACGATTAATGCCGGCACTTATATCCTGGAACCCAGGGTTCTGGATCTTATTCCGGCCGGCGAGAACCATTCCTTTGAATATGGATTGTTCCCCGAGCTTTTGAAGCGTAAGGAACCTTTCTTCGCTCACGTTCCCGCTCGCACTTATTGGATTGATATTGGCACACCCGAACGCTACTTGCGCGTACACCAGGATCTGTTGGCGAATCGCGTAGGTCGAATTCATCTCAAGGAACGGCGAGGAGAGTTTGATTCGGCGACTGCTGCGGAGATCGATGAGCTGTCGATAATTGGTGACGACTGCCAGATCAAGCCGGGCTCGCAGATTATTAATTCAGTATTAGGACCAGGGTGTTTCGTTGAAGAACGCGCCCGAGTCGAAAATTCGGTTATCTGGCCGCACACGCGCATCGGTACAGCCGCGGAAGTTTCGGGCGCGATCGTGGGCCGCGGTTGTCATATCGGCCGTTCCGCCGTTGTTGGACCAGGTGCGGTTCTCGGCGACAAAACATCGCTGACTGACTATACGATTACCGGAGGGGCAGAAGCCCAACGTGAGTGTGTGCAGGTCTAACCTCCCGACATTACCACCTGGCTTCAGCCAGGTGACAAGAGGCTGCCTGATTGATTCCGGTTAATTCCACTGGTGAGCCAACAGTCACCGCACTAAAGTGCGGTGTTAATGAGAAATTCAATTTGGCCGGCTAACTTGGGCATGACCAACCTTCCACGAATCAAATTCGGCACTGACGGTTGGCGGGCGGTGATCGCTGATGAGTATACGTTCGCTAATGTTGAGCGCGTGGCCCAGGCTTATTCGGACTATCTCTATTCCTGCGCGGAAGAGTCTTTGCGCAAACAACTCGTTGACGTGGGCCAGCTCCGCAAAGAAGAAGCGGAAAGTCAGCCGTTTGCGGATGTAATACAAAAAGCGGTTGCTTCCGCTTCCTCTTTGGTGGTTATCGGTTTTGACAGACGATTTCTATCCGAAGACTTCGCCCAGCGCACCGCGGAGGTGCTCCTGGGCAATGGTTTTCGCGTGGCATTGTTTTCCGAAGCCGCTCCCACGCCGCTTATCTCGTGGGCAGTGAAAGAACTGAAGGCCGCCGGTGGCGTCGTCATCACGGCGTCTCACAATCCAGCCAAGTTCAATGGCTTCAAGATAAAGGCTCCATGGGGAGGCAGCGCGGCGCCGGAAACAACTTCCGCGGTTGAGAGGTTGGTAGATGCCAACCCGCCAAAGCGCGCTCCCGTTTCAGCAGACACGCACGAACTACTTGAGCCTGCGATTCAAAGTTACAAGAGGCAGATCGCGACGTATATCGATCTTGATTGGCTGCGCAAATCGGCGGCTGTTGTAATCGTCGATCCGATGCACGGAGCGGGCGGGAACTGGGTTGAGAACTTTCTCAGCGGCGCGGCACTTAAAGTCGAAACTATCCGCGCCAATCGCGACCCACTCTTTGGCGGAGTTAATCCTGAACCAATCGACGGCAATCTCGGCGCTCTGAAACAACGCGTGCTTGAGAGCAAGGCGTTGGTGGGACTTGCCACCGACGGCGACGCTGACCGCCTTGGAGCGGTGAACGAACTCGGGGACACGATGACGATGCATGACGTCGTACCTCTTATCCTGCTGCATCTTGTTCGGCGGCGGCAGATGACCGGCGCCGTGGTGCGAACATTTTCGCAATCAGTTCTGCTGAAGCGGATAGCCGCTGCCCACAATCTCAAACTTTACGAAACAGCTATTGGCTTCAAGTACATTGCGGACCTGATGCTTAAAGACGACATTCTAATCGGCGCTGAGGAGTCTGGCGGGATCGGTGTGAAAGGCCACATTCCTGAACGTGACGGCATACTCAATTCTCTTCTATTTCTCGAAGCGATCATCACCGCGGGCAAGCCGCCATCCGAGATGCTCCGGGATCTCCACCGGGAATTTGGCGAATTTCACTTCGGCAGAAAAGACTTGCACGTCGAGACAACGGTGGGCCTGGGGCTGATTGAACGACTAGCGACAGAAACTCCTCGCCAATTGGCGGGCTATGAGGTCGTCGACGTCGAAACGACTGATGGAACCAAATTAATCTTCGACGACGAGTCGTGGTTGTTGTTTAGACAATCCGGCACTGAACCAGTTCTGCGAATCTATGCAGAGGCAACTTCAACTGATAAGTCTGCAGCACTGTTGACTGCCGGGGAAGATTTGTTGGCAGGCGCCTAAAACACCCAACAAACTGAACGTTTAGAGAGCAGCCTATTCGCCACAAGCTTTGCCGCCCAAGTCCTGCTCCTAAACGATCGCGGTCTTGCGACCTTGTCCAGACATTTGTAATGAAGAAGTTATTGACTGTTGTCCCAAAAGCAGTTAACTTTTGCCGTCCCCTTACAATAGATAATTGAATAAGCCCCTGCTCCGATAACAATCTCTACGGAGGAATTTTGCGATGGGTTTGATACTGCTAATTATTTTGGTTCTGCTGCTTCTCGGCGTGATTCCGACCTGGCCTTACAGCAGAAACTGGGGATATGGTCCAAGTGGCGGCATCGGACTAATTCTGATAATCGTCCTGATCCTCTTTTTGCTAAAGGTCATCTAAGCGAAAGTTGATCCACCCGATCGTCCGCCGTCACGGAGCGATCAACGACTCCCGAACAGCTTGCGCGCGAATGCCCGAACTACCAGAGGTTGAACATATCGTGCGTGCGTTGCGCCGCGCTGTCCTTGGCCGGCGCATACTCGCCGCGGAAATCAGGCTTCCGCGACTGTTGGTTGGTTCTTCGGCTGGTACGTTAAAGCGCAACTTACGCGGCGCGCGTATAGACGCTATTAGCCGGCGCGGCAAATACATCCTCATTGAACTCGACAATCAACAGGTGCTGCTCGTCCACCTGCGAATGACCGGCAAGTTTCTCTGCATAGGCGCGGACCAGCCACTGCCCCCCTATCCCCACGTTGTATTTTATTTGGACGACGACCGCAGGCTGGTTTTCTGCGATATGCGCCAGTTCGGCCGCTTTCGTCTGCTGCCTGCGGCGAAGCTGCCGACTCTTCCGCAAATCGAAGCGCTGGCGCCTGAGCCTCTCACCGACAAATTCAGCACAGCCTACTTTCTGGCGACGATTTCAAACTCTCGCCGCAGCTTGAAACAGCTCCTTCTCGATCAAACCAGGGTTTTGGGTCTGGGAAACATTTACGCGAGTGAGGCCCTCTTTCTGGCGCGCATTAGTCCTCTTAAACAGGCAGACCGCTTGTCAAAATCGCGCGCCTTGAAGCTGCACCAGGCTATTCGCGATATCCTGCAGGAAGCCATCGATGCCGGTTCAACTTTGAGGATCGATCTCACGGACGGCAACGGAAGTTACTTTGGAACCACTGAGCGATTCTGGAGAGTTTATGAACGCGCTGGTGAGCCGTGCGTTAACTGTGGCGCACGCATACGTCGCGTCGTGCAGGGCGGCAGGTCAACTTACTTCTGTCCGCGATGTCAGCGTAGATGACTTGGCAGTCGAATTCTCTCGCGCTACCCAGCGGGTACTGATACGCCTTAATTTCGACCGACAACATGTTGTTTTCTTTACAAACTTTTGTGGTCGATGAAGTGAACAAAACTTTAATGAAGGCTGTGAACGAGCCTGCGGAGCAGGCGGAAGCATAAAGCCCAGGGTGAAGCGAAGCGGAACCCTGGGTAAGCTCGATAGATCAATCCGAGCCCGTGGAACGGGCGACAGAAAGCCGGTTATTATCAACGCCTCCTGTCGCCCGCTTCGCGGGCTGCGTGACTAATTGAATGCTGAACCCAGGGTTCCGCTTCGCTTCACCCTGGGCTTTATGCTTCCGCCTGCTCCGCAGGCTCATTGAATGCTGTCGGCTATCACGGTTTTCAGGGCGAGACTTTTGAGGAGTTGGTCCACAATCTTTATGAAGCCGTCGAGGGTGTCGTTCCAGGGCCCTCCTGTCTGTCCGAAAAATCCCAGGAGCTTTTCGTAACTAACAAGTTTACGGATACGACTTCCCGCGGAAGGTTTCCAGCAGGCTGCCTGCAGTAACGAATTTGCCTTCGTAGGTGTAGATATCCTCAAGCTTCCAGGAACCGTTCTCACGCACCAGGATATAGTTTGTGAGGCGCGTATCGCCCGGATATTCTGTGTCCTTCCCCCATGTAAACAGAACATCCACCACGGCTCGCTGGCCAGCCAAACGCGAGCCCACGAAACGAAAACCGGTCGGATAGTTCCACGACCCAATGAAGTCGCTATTTGACGGGGGCCCTTCAGGCGAATCGGGATTCTCCTTTGCATAGGCCGCGTATACCGTCTGCCGGTTGGCCAGTGCTTTTCGCATTGGCTCACTCAACCAGCGATTCTGGGCGCCCTTGTCGGTCGCTATGTCCGGCTTTTGATGAAATAGGTACTTGATGAATTCGCGTACGCGCTGCAGCGCTTCTGCGGGAGCCTCGGTCGGACTTGCGCTTTACCGCAGGCTCTTCGCGGACTTCAACTCGAACCGGACTTTCGGTCACTCGAGTCTGAGCGACATGCATTCCCGGCAAACAACAGCACGCATGAGGCGATAAAAACAAACAGGGAAAGCTTGTTCATGATTCTATAAATTTGCCACGACGAAATCCGTCATCATCTGACGCATGTGCTTGACGAGCAGCGGATCAGTGACGCCATGTCGCGACTTCGGATACAGCATCAACTGAAACTGCTTACCCGCCTTCTGCAATTCATAAGCGAACTGCACCGTGTTCTGGACATGAACGTTGTCGTCCATGGCTCCGTGAATCAGCAGCAACTTGCCATGGAGATCTTTAGCAAAGTTTACCGGTGAACTTTTTTTGTAACCCTCCGGATTGTTCTGCGGCGTTTGCATGTAGCGTTCGGTGTAGACGGAATCGTAATTGCGCCAATCGGAAACCGTACCGCCGGCGATTCCCATCTTAAAACTCTTACTGTGCGTGAGCGCATAGCTCGTCATAAAACCGCCATAACTCCAACCCCAAATGCCGATGCGTGAGCCATCGACGTAAGGCTGGCTCTTGAGCCACGCGACGCCATCTTCCAAATCCCGCAGTTCCAGTTCACCAAAGTCCTTGTAAACCGGCCAGGTTGATTCGAGTCCCTTTCCACTCGCTGTTCGGTTGTCGCAGATCCAGATGACATAACCTTTCTCGGCGAGTAACTGATGCCAGAGATATGTGGAGGCCCCCCAACCATTTCTCACCTGTGGAGCGTGTGGCCCACTGTAGGTAAATTCTAATACCGGGTATTTCTTGCCCGGGTCGAAATCCGGCGGCTTGATCATCATCGCTTCCATGTGCAAAACCATCGCGCGTTTTTACCTGAAGAAACTCTGCAGTGCCGAGTTTGTATTGCTTCAATGCCTCGACCTTATTCTCAGCGATGACGCGGACGAGCTTGCCGTTAGTATCGTAGAGACGCGTTTGCGTCGGCGTGTTTATGTCGCTCCAGTTATCAATGAAGAGTTTCGAGGTTGGGCTTATCGTGACTTTGTGCGACCCTTCTCCGGTTGTTATTCGTGTCAGCCCGGAACCGTCGAGTTTAACGCGATATGCTTGTGGCGCAATAGGACTGTGCTCCGTACCCGTAAAATAAAGCAAACCGTTATCTTCATCGAGCTTCTCGAAGGAACTCACTTCCCACCGGCCGTCGGTAACCGGCCGCAATAATTTTCCGTCGGCACTGTAATGGTAGAAATGGTCCCAACCACTCCGCTCGCTCTGCCACAGAAAAGAGCCGTCCTTTAAGAAGTTCGGATTGTCGTTAATGCCGACCCAGGCCTTGGACGTCTCGTGAATAATCGTGCTTGACTTACCATCGCCGGCATCGGCGAAATTCAAATCGAGAAGTGTTTGCTCGCGGTTCTGTGCCTGATAGACAACCCGCTTGCCGTCAGGTGTCCAGGTGACACGCACAATCAACAAGTCGCTTGGTTGATATTTGAAGGTGTCAACCCAGCGTGTCGCGCCGCCGGCTGCGTTTACAACACCAAGTTGCACGAGCGGGTTCGGATCACCCGCCTTCGGATATGGAGTAACTTCCAGTGCCTGGTGATAAGGGATGTGATCCACCACCGTGAACTCGGGAACCGGGGTTTCGTCCAACCTGAGATAAGCCAGCCTGGTAGAGTCAGGGCTCCACCAATAGGCCTCAAAGTTTCCGCGGCCATAGAGTTCTTCCTGGTAAACCCAGTCAAGGCGGCCGTTGAGAATCCTGGGACTGCCATCAGTTGTCAACCTGCGCTCACGCTGCGTTGCGAGGTCGTAGACATACATATTATTGTCGCGCACGAATCCGAGCATGCGATCGTTTGGGCTAAAAGTTTCGCCGACCTCTTCTTCCGGATTGCTCGTTACGCGTACGGCCTTTTCGCTGCCGAGTTGATAATAGAAGAGATCATTGTTCCAGTTGATCAGCACTGCCGTTTCGTTGTTGTTCAACTGGTAAGAGTCGCGGTTCGCAAGTTCTTTTGCGTCCTGTTCGGTAATACCGCCGAGAGACATGAAAGCGGCCTGCATCTTCGCGGCATCGAGAAACGGAACGGCTTCGCCGCTTAGGGCATCGACTCTTTGCAGCCTGGGGAGATCTTTCTTCATAGCATCATTCGCTAGAAGGTAGTGCTTCCCGTCTTTGAGCCAACGGATATTCGGGACTGTGCCGCTGAAATTAACGCGCTTGGCAGGGTCGAAGATATCGTCAATGGTGAGCAGCTTTTGCTGCGCGAGCGCGGGAAGCGAAAGCGACAGCAGAAATATTACCGCACACAAGAATCGGATCGGGTTGTTCAAAACATTATTCTCCTCAAACGTGCAAAAGATACAACCAGGATTCAACCGCGTGAGTAGCTACGCTGCTCGTGGTGTCATCTTCTTGATCAATGGCGTTAGGATCGCTAACACGAAGGCGGCGACCAGGGTGATGGCAGCGAATGTTCCAAATGCTCGCGTTAGAATTGCAGGATCGTTTCCCGCGAAGAAGCGGGTCGTCAGTCCGGCAATGTAACTGCCTATTGAGATCGAGAGAAACCAAACGCCCATCATCAATCCAACCATGCGCGCAGGCGCCAACTTCGTCACGGTGCTCAAGCCCACCGGACTCAGGCAGAGTTCGCCCATACTTTGTAGAAAGTAAACGAAAATCAGCCAGAGTGGGCTAACTCGACCACCGCCGGTGACCATAGACGCGGCGGTGACTACCACGAAGGCCAAGCCGGCGAAGAGTAATCCAAAAGTGAATTTGCCTGGGCTTGATGGCTGGCGCTCCCCCAGCTTCTGCCAGATTCCCGCGAACACCGGCGCCAGGATGATAATGAAAATTGGTTGGACCGACTGAAACCAACTCGAGGGATACTCCCAGCCAAGAATTGTTGTACGCGTCAGTCGATCGGCGAACAGCGTAAGACTTGAACCGGCCTGTTCAAACGTCATCCAAAAAACAATTGAGAACACGAACAGAATAAAAATAACCAACACATTCTTTAGCTCGTTCCCTGTAAGCAGTCTAACCGTTCCCAGTAAATAGCCAGCGAAGAAGAAAACTACACAGGGAAATAATGCCGAGATAGCACCCGCCTCGCCGAATTCATACCCAAGTATGGCTCCAAGGATCCCGCCAATGACAGCAAGGGTTACAGTCACATAGTCAGACCCACCGAGCCTTGCACTTGCGATATCTCTTATGGGTTTCTGGCCAACGTCTCGCAGCCGGTTGCGGCCGATCACATATTGAATCAAGCCGAGGGTCATTCCCACGCCCGCTGCGCCAAAACCAAAGTGCCAACTGTTCCGCGGATCAAAACCCAGTGAGGAGATGAAATTTCTGAACCATATGTGTTGCGCGAGAAAGCCGACGACAATGGGAGAAAGGAAGGCGCCAAGATTGATGCCCATGTAGAAGATCGAAAAGCCTGCGTCGCGCCGCTCATCTTTATCGGAATAAAGCTGACCGACCATTGCACTGATATTGGGCTTCAGCAGCCCGGTACCGATAGCAATCAGAACCAACCCCGCATAGAAGGTTGGCACGCTGCTGATGGCCATTGAATAGTGCCCACAGGCTATGATGATGCCGCCTATCAACACCGCCCGCCGGGCTCCCAAAATTCGATCCGCCAACCAACCTCCGACTAGCGGTAAATACCAAACAGACGAAACATAAGTTGCGTAGATGATGCTGGCATATTTTTCGTCAAAACCGAGTCCACCCTCAACGAGGCTTTTCGTCATGTAGAGCGTGAGGATCGCGCGCATCCCGTAGTAACTGAAGCGCTCCCACATCTCCGTGAAGAACAGGGTCGACAGTCCGCGTGGATGTCCAAAAAATCCTCGATCCATGACGGAGGTGTTGCTTGCTCCGGTGGCATCAACTGGTGTGCTCATAGCAGTGTCCTTATTCCGAAATTGTTAGGCATGCGCAATCAGCAGTGATTGGCCCAGCCACCTTAATCATGGGAGAAGCTTTGCGCTCGAGAATCACCAAACGCGAAGGGAAACTGGAAGAACGTGAGCATTCAGCCAAAATACGAACCCGCTGTCAAGGTGTGTCTGAGTTACCTCACTTGCAGTTTTAGGAACCCGCACTCAGCGGCTGTTGGAAGCAAAAAATGTTGTTAAGAGAATTGTCTCCGCAGATTACACAGATTACGCAGATCATAAGCAACTACTGATAAGATCTCGGAGTGCTCAAGAATCTCTTTGAAAGCGATCCTAGAACGTACTCGATTATTGGAGCAGCAATGGAAGTCCATCGGCAACTAGGCTGCGGTTTCCTGGAGCCAGTTTACCAGGAGGCCCTGGCCATTGAGTTTGCAAATCGAGACATTCCATTCATCAGAGAAGTTAAATTGCCACTGGCCTATAAAGGCCTAGTAAAGGCCTAGCTCTCGACACGCGCTATTGTGCGGACTTCATTTGTTTCAATTCGGTGGTCGTCGAGTTGAAAGCCCTCTCACGAACCGGCGGAACCGAGGAAGCGCAACTTATAAACTACCTAAAGGCGACAGGCCACGAGGTAGGACTGCTGATTAATTTCGGTGCGCGCAGTTTAGAGCATCGCCGCTTCGTTTTGTCAAAATCTGCGTAATCTGTGTAATCTGTGGATGAGGATCTTGAGTCCTGAGGATCTTGAGTCCTTGACAGCCCTGTTTGAGGGGGCGTATAAGCACAACTGGAAAACGTGGTGAGTTAAGGCGACTTGCGGCCACGTAAAATAATCCGCTAAACAGCTCGGGCAAGCCCGAAAGGACCAATCCCGAAAACTTCAAGTTTTTCATGAAGTCCCGCGTTGTTTAGCGCGGGACTTCTCAATTTTGGAATTCGGATTGCGGAATGCGGATTGGAAAGCAACGGCTTTGATTCCGCAATCAACATTCGCCGATCAGCATTCGGGAAATGGACACATTCAGAGACATCCTTGAATCGGATCGCATTCACGTCTTCGATGGCGCGATGGGGACGATGCTCTATGCGAAGGGCATCTACATCAATCGCTGTTACGACGAGTTGAATCTGAGTAATCCGGATCTCGTGCGCGAGATTCACTCCGAGTACATTCGCGCCGGCGCCGACATCATCGAGACAAACACGTTCGGCGCTACCGCGCATAATCTGGATCAGTACGGACTTGGAGATAGACTGCGCGACATCAACATTGCCGCGGCCCGCGTAGCGCGCGAGGCGGCCGGCGAACGTGCCTATGTTGCGGGAGCAATCGGACCACTCGGCTTGCGCATCGAGCCTTATGGGCCTACCTCGTTCGACGAAGCGAAGGACATGTTCAAGGCCCAGGCGTCCGCGTTGCTCGAAGGCGGCGTTGATCTTTTCGTGCTTGAAACATTCTCCGATATCTCCGAAATCCGCCAGGCCATGCGCGCCATCCGCGAGCTTTGCGATCTGCCGATCATCGCGCAGATGACGATCCTGACTGATGGCAACACTTCTTCGGGACCACGCCGGAACTCTTCACAACCAGGCTTGATGAGTGGGGCGCGGACGTCATTGGACTTAACTGCGGTGTCGGCCCGGCGATCATTCTAAGCGCGCTCGAGAAGATGCGTGAGCGTCACGAAGAAGAAATTGTCGGCGCAACCAAACGCCGGTCTGCCGCGCGACGTTCAGGGTCGGCAGTTTTACATGTGCTCGCCGGAGTACATGTCGAAGTTTGCGAAGCGGTTTATCCAGGCCGGCGCGAAGTTCATCGGCGGCTGCTGTGGTACGACTCCCGCGCATATCAAATTGATTTCCGACGCGGTGCGTGCTGCCTCGCCGCGCGCGCAAAAAGTTGTGTTCTCGTCAGGACCGTTGGCACACGTCGACGAAGTAACGCCGGCCGACATTAAGGTCGTCCCGCCCGAGGAGCGTTCGAAATGGTCACGAAAGATCGCGCTGGGCGAGTTTGTGACTTCGGTCGAGGTGCTGCCGCCAAAAGGTGTTGACGCGCAAAAGACGCTCGACTCAATTCGGCTATTGAAAGAAGCGGGCGTTGATGGCGTGAACATTCCGGATGGCGCGCGCGCGCAGTCGCGTATGAGTGCAATGGCCACGGCGGTGCTGGTCGAACAACAGATCGGAATCGAGTCAGTGCTTCATTATTGTTGTCGCGATCGCAATCTGCTGGGAATGATGTCTGACTTGTTGGGCGCTGCGGCGCTCGGCCTTCGCAACCTGCTTCTAATCACCGGCGACCCGCCGAAGATGGGACCGTATCCGGACGCAACCGCGGTTTTTGACATCGACGCCATCGGTCTCACGAACATGGTGAACAAACTGAACCATGGTCTCGACATCGGCAACAATCCGATCGGCGAGCCGACGGCGTTTTGTATCGGTGTCGGTGTGAATCCCGGTGCGATCAATCTCGACGAAGAGATTCGAGCGCTTCGAATGGAAGGTTGAGGCGGGCGCGCAGTATGCGATTACGCAACCGGTGTTTGATACCGACCAGCTCCGCGACTTCCTCAAACGCATCGAGCACGTGCGGATTCCGATCATCGCCGGCATCTGGCCGCTGGTTTCCTATCGCAACGCGGAGTTTCTGCACAACGAGGTTCCGGGCGTCCGCGTTACGCCATCGATCATGGAACGCATGCGCGCCGCATCGGCAATCAGCAAAGAGGCCGGACGCGAGGAAGGATTGAAGATCGCGCGCGAGTCGTTACTGGAAGTGCGCGACGTGATTCACGGCGTTCAGGTGTCGGCGCCGTTTGGGAATGTGAAGTATGCGCTGGAAGTGTTTGATGTGCTGGAAGATTTTGGCGCTCAGAAAGAAAAAGCCGCGCCTGCCGATTGATTCGGCGGGGACCCCTTTTTGCTGACAAGCTCAAACGCATTTTGCAGTCCCGTAGGGACAAAATGTTTATAGCTTCCGTATTGGCCCACATCCTTTAGCCCATTTATGGGCGGCAGAACTTTCGCTCCTCTGGAGCGAAAAAATCAAATCGGGTTGACTGTTGCTATAAACATTGCGCCGCTACGCCGCTTTTGGGTGGTGTGGTCGATGGGGTGTCCTTCACCTACGAGGATATCTCACAGCTTGCTTCTCGCTAACTACCCGAGAACATGCTGCAATGCTTCTCCCAAATCCGGATATTGAAACTCGTAGCTTGCAGCCGTTAACCGTTTCGGTGCCACACGTTCGCTCGACAGCAACAACGCATCGGCCATCTCGCCCCCAAACGCCAGGCGCACGCCGAAAGCAGGAATGGGAAATAATGTCGGACGCGAGAGCACCTTGCCAAGTGTCTTTGTAAACTCCGCATTCCTCACCGGGTTTGGCGCCACGTAATTCACCGGACCGCGCAGGGTTTCGTTTACCAGGGCAAACTTCAGTGCTGCGACCACATCGTCGAGCGCAATCCAACTCATCCACTGTTTACCGTTGCCAATTCTTCCGCCAATGCCCATGCGAAAGGGCGGCAACATCTTCGCGAGCGCGCCGCCATTCGCGTCGAGAATTACTCCCAAGCGCGCGTTCACTACGCGAATTCCCTTCTCCGCTGCAAGCACCGTTGCCCTTTCCCATTCAACGCAAACTTGCGCCAGGAAATCATCGCCCGGTGCGCTGGTCTCTGTCAGAATCTCGTCACCACGATTCCCGTAGTAGCCGATTGCCGAGGCGCAAATGAAAGTCTTCGGCGGACTCGCCAAATTCGCGAGCGCGTCGCCCAGGAGCTTTGTACCCTTCACACGGCTCTCGCGTATGCGCCGTTTCTTCTCCTCGGTCCAACGTCCTTCGGCGATGCTCTCGCCGGCGAGATTCACGACCGCATCGAAGCCTTCAATGCGCGCGAGCGCGATGCTGTAGCGATCCGGACTCCATTCAATCTCCGATCGCGACTCCGGGTAATGTCGGACCAGGCGAGAAATCTCGTGGCCCTCAGGCTCCAGCGATTTGATCAAGGCCGTGCCCACGAGGCCATGCGATCCACCAATCAAAATCTTCATCGATTGTTCCTGCTCTGCACTTTGAAAAGTGTTGCAAATACTCTGGTAAGAACCATTAGTTGAGGTTCAGACACTTCAGCTTGTCTTCCCCAAAGAAAACGTTAGGATCCGCCCGTTTCCAATCATTCAGCATTGTGATTCATTTCAGTCTTTTCATCTTAGCAGAACCTTCACGGATTATTCCTTAGTACCGCTTGACCAGGCAGGATCGCAATTTCAGGTTTTCTCTGTGTAACCTCCGTGTTCTTTGTGGACACTGAGAACGCACAGAGAATCAGTTAAAACCAGAACACTTACCGTTTGACGCTGACTTTACTCAAAGAGATTTACTAACCTGGTGCCCCACCAAAGACGATTTCTTTTCGTTGTCCTCGCAGCCGCCGCATTCTGCGTAGTCGTTTGGCAGAGTGCGCGGACTGAATCCCCGCTGCGCCGCATCACGAACACAACCGAGGAAGGAATCAACCTTAATCCGTCACTCAGCGGTGATGGCCACACCGTTGCATTTGAGTCGACAGAAGACGTCGCCGGCGCCGGCGGCAGCGAAAGTTTTCGGGCGATTCGCGCCAACATCGGGGTCGATCCCGCGAGCTTCGTGCAAATGGGGGCTATGCGCGCACCAGCTGCCGGAATTTCGCAGGACGGATCGCGCCTCGTTTTCGCTGCGAAGGAAAACCCGCTCGGAACCAACTCCGATGCCAACTCCGAAATATTTCTTTACGACGGCGCCAGGTTGATTCAGATTACGAATACTTCCCCCGGCGATATCGCAAACCGTGTGGTTAATGGAAACTTCCAACCCTCAATTTCTGACAACGGCCGATTCTTAGCCTTCTCATCAAACCGCGACCTGGTTGATCAGAACGCCGATGGCAACCTCGAAATTTTTGTTTACGACACGGTAGGTCTTACCTTCACTCAGCTTACAAACTCCTCAGGAACCGTGGGCTTCAGCGATGCAAAGATCAGCGGCAACGGCGCGAGCCTCGCTTTCATTCGCGATAACGGGTTAGCGCCCGGCGCTAGCCGCGATCTCCTGGTTCAGGATCGCGTCGATCCGCAATCAATCCGTGTGGTCGCCGCAAACATGCCTCTGCTGGCGATGACATATGGTCGCGCGATCAGCGACGACGGCGCACGGGTTGTTTGGTCAGCACAGACCGCATCTAACTCCGCTCAGGTTTTTCTCCACGATGGACGAGACAACCTGACGCGTCAGATAACCACGCTTGGCGCCCGCGCGGCAGACGTTGCGCTTCAACCCACAATCAGCGGCGATGGTTCACGGATCGCTTTTGCCACGCGCCGCAGTTTTTTGGGCAACACAAACGGCGGCGTCAACCTTTACACTTTCGATATTCCCACCGGAACCTTTGCGCGCATTACCATTGGGCCGTCAAACGCAACCGCCGAAGTGGTCTCTTCTCTAAACGATGATGGTTCAGTAATCGCCTTCAACTTTCCACGTGTGCTTTCCGGCCCGGTGTCTCAGGACAGTTTTGCGAACGACTCAGAAATTTATCTTACCGCGACCCCGGTTCGTCCCGCCTTCGGCAGTCTGACAATTCTTAACCGGGCCTCGTTCGGTCATGAGCCGTCGACGGTGAAAGCTGTAGCGCCGGACAGCATCGCAGTTGCACTCGGGAGCGCCCTCGCATTCACAACCCAACAATCCGAGCGACAGGCCGATGGCCGGTTTCCCACTAATCTCGGCGGAACAATTGTCACGGTCAACGGTCAGCCGGCGCAGATCCTTTTTGCTTCTCCCACTGAGGTGCATTTCCATGTGCCCGCGGCGACGGCGCCCGGCAGCGCCGAAGTTGTTGTAACTAACTCCGAAAACTTCCAAAGTCGCGGCACTATAACAACGCTGCGCACTGCGCCAGGTGTGTTCACGAAGCATGGTGATGGAGTCGGCGAAGGTATGATTCTCGACGCCGACACGTTAGAGCCCGGACCGTTCGATCCAGCCAGCGGTAATCTGCGACTCATAATTTTTTCGACGGGTGTGCGCAATGGCGCAACGGTTTCCGTCTCAGCCGGCGGGCGAGCTCTTACTCTTGAATCGATCGTGAGCTCGACAAACCTGCCGGGTCTTGATGAGGTTCACGTCCTCGTGCCGGCGGACTTGCGCGGCGTCGCAACAATCGACCTGGTCATACGCTCAGACGCTCGCGATAGCAATCCCGTGACGGTTGATTTTGAAGGTGACGCCCGCAGAGATATTTTAATTAACGAGTTCCTGGCCGATCCACCCGATTCCGCAACGGACCCAGGCGTCGGCGACGCCAATCATGATGGCGTGCGGAGTTCCACCGAAGATGAGTTTGTCGAATTGGTAAACACGACTACGCGTGACATCGACGTCAGTGGTTATCAAATTCTTACGCGAGGCTCCAGCAGTACGAGCGACACTGTCCGCTTCACGTTTGCTTCAGACACGATCGTGCCGGCTTGTACCGCGGTTGTCGTATTCGGGGGTGGCGCGTTCGATCCGCATAATCCCGTTTTCGGCGGCGCGCAAGTATTGAAACCTGCTGCCGGAAATCTTGCCCTGGGTAACACCGGCGGTGTCATAACACTGCATGATCAGGCCGGCGCAATCGTTAACCTGATCGTCTACGGGGGCTCGAGCGGCCTGAACGGCAACGCCGGGCAATCGCTAACCAGGTCGCCTGATCTCAGCAGCGCCTTCGCGTTGCACCAGTCGGCTAGCGGGAGCGGCGGACGTTTCTTCAGCCCGGGCGCCCAACTAACTGGCGCGGCATTTAATTCTTGTACGCCGGCAATCGCTCGGGTTGAAGTCTCGCCGTCCGCGGCAACAATCGAAATCGGCGCGCAACAACAGTTCACCGCACGCGCGTTTGACGCCGGCAACAATGAAGTGCCGGATGTAATCTTTGCCTGGTACTCGAGCGAGACTAATGTCGCGACGATTGATCAGAGCGGCCTGGCGTCGTGCATTTCCGCGGGTTCGACAGAAATTCGTGCCATCGGACGTGGTGGTCAATCACCACCTGCCAGCTTGATGGTGATGCAAGCGCCGCCCGTCCTGACGAGCGTTACCATTTCGCCCCTCAACGCGACTATCGGCGTCGGTGAAACGCAGGTGTTCATTGCACAGGCGAAGGACCAGTTTGGCGGAAACATTGGCGGCGTCACGATCAGCTTCGACTCCGGCAATACGACGGTAGCCACGGTTGATTTCGTGAGCCAGAGCTCGAGCACGGGATCAGCGACTGCGACTGTGACCGGTCGCGCGAATGGATCGGCTCGGATACAAGCGTCTTCAACTACCGGCACTACCACGGTAACGAGCTCGCCTGCAACCCTCACTGTAGAGCCTGGCGCCGGCCAACTGCTTCTCAGCGAATTTCGCACGCGCGGACTCAGCGGCGCCGCCGATGAATTCGTAGAAATCTACAATCCGACAACGTCCACTTTGGCGATCGGTGGGCTAAGAATTCGTGCCTCTAACGGGAGCGGGACGATCAGCGATCGCATAACGATCACGGCCGGAAAAACGCTCGGGCCCGGTTGCCATTATCTGTTGGCGAATAGTTCTTCCGGGGGCTTTAGCGGTTCAGTCCCGGCGAATCAGACCTACGGGACAGGAATCACGGACGATGGCGGCATCGCGATTACAAGTTCCAACGGCGCAAGGATTATTGACGCAGTCGGCATGAGCGGCGCCTCCGCTTATAAGGAAGGCGGAACGCTTGCGCCGATGGCGGGTAATTTGGATCAGAGTTATGAGAGAAAACCTGGGGGCGCTTTCGGCAACGGAGTCGACACAAACAATAACGCCGTCGATTTTGCTCTGACTGCTCCAACTAATCCGGAGAACTCATCTTCGAGATGTCTTGATACCAGTTCGGCTGATCTCTCTATCACCATCGCTGATTCACCTGACCCCGTGACCGTCGGTTCGAATCTTACCTACACGCTCACGTTAACCAATAACGGCGCGGCTGATGCTCAGAATGTAACGGTGTCTGATAACTTGCCGCGCGCAGTTACATTCGTCTCCTGCAGTTCGACGGGCGGCGGCGTGTGCGGCGGCTTAGGCAACGATTCTGTGGTGATGTTCCCATCGCTTGCCAGTGGTTCGTCAGCTACGATTACGCTGGTAATCACAGCTGACGGACCGACTGGAACGACCATCACCAACACGGCAACCGTCAGTGCAACAACAGCGGATTCCAATACCGCAAACAACTCTGCGACTGCGACCACGTTTGTACAGCGGCCTCTGCCTGCACTTTCGATAAATGCTGTTGCCGTTAACGAGGGCGACAGTGGGACGACTACTTTTAATTTCGTAGTTAGTCTGTCTGCCCCGGCATCCGCTGCAGGGGTGACGTTTGATATTGTGACGCACGACAACACAGCCACAGCCGCGGATGGTGATTACGTCTCGAAAAGTTTGACCGGCGAAACAATTCCAGCTGGACAGCAGACCTACACATTTGATGTTGCAGTCAATGGCGATACGCTCGTCGAAGCCACGGAAACTTTTCTGGTGAATGTAACGAATGTTTCGGACGCCGTCATAGCGGTTGGTCAGGGACAGGGGACGATTCAGAACGATGACACGCCGCTGCTTGTCATCAGCCAGGTTTACGGTAGCGGCGGCAATAGCAGCGCGACCTACACCAACGACTTCGTTGAAATCTTCAATCGTAGCGCTGCCACCGTTGATTTCTCGGTCACGCCTTACTCCGTGCAGTACGCGGCTGCAACCAGCAACTTCTCAACTAACAAAACTAATATTATTTCGGGAATACTTTTGCCCGGACATTACTTCCTGGTCCAGGAAGGTTCAGCAGGCGCGGTTGGCGCAGCCTTGCCGGCGCCCGATGCTACCGGCACCATCAATCTCGCTGCAACGGCGGGCAAAGTTGCGCTGGTAACCGGCACGACGGCGCTGGCTGGCAGCGGTTGTCCGTTAGGCGTAACCATCGCCGACTTTCTCGGCTATGGCAGCACAGCTAACTGTTTCGAGACCGCTCCGATCGTCGTTTCAGGTACTAACTCGAATGCTCGCTCCGTGATTCGTGCAGTAAGTTGCACTGATACCAACAACAATTCTGCCGACTTCAACAATCCGACGACCGCGCCCGTTGCCCGCAACACCGCGACCGTTCCGGCCTCGTGTCCTTAACGGGGATGTCCAAGGTCCAATGTCCAACGTCCAATGTCCGATCCAATCGAATTCTAGTGCCAACCTAATCAACGTTGCCTATACTTTGTTCGAGTCGTGCGATACTGTGAAATGCATTGTTGAGAGCCCGCAACTAAAGCGAGACCGAAGTGAGACAGAATTGCGTTCGTCTTTCCAGGGTGGCAACGCTGCTAATCTTTCAGCTCATTATTATTCCCGCCGGTTTCTCTGCGTCACCTCGGAAGTTCTCTTCTCCCCGCAAACCAAACAGCCAACCAAACAGCCAACAACTTGCGAAGGATGTGCGTGCGGAATTTCTGCATGCGTGGCGCGGCTACAAGAAATACGCCTGGGGCCACGACGACCTGAAGCCTCTGAGCAAGGGCTATCACGATTGGTATGCGCAGCCGCTACTGATGACTCCGGTCGACGCGCTCGACACGATGATTCTCATGGGATTGAAAGACGAAGCAGCGACGACCCGCAAATACATCACTCGGAATCTTTCCTTCGACAAGGATATCAATGTTCAGAATTTCGAGATCACCATTCGTCTTTTGGGTGGACTGCTCTCGAGTTACCAATTCACTCACGATAAGCAGTCGCTCACTTTGGCTGAGGATTTGGGCAACAGGCTGCTGCCTGTTTTCAATTCGCCCACCGGCCTGCCCTACAGGTTCGTGAACCTGAAAACGGGCAAGGTGCGCGGCGCCGAAACGAATCCCGCCGAAGCCGGTACTTTGCTGATCGAGTTTGGGACCTTAAGCAAACTTACGCGCCGGCCTGTCTTCTACGAGAAGGCCAAACGCGCGCTCGTTGAAATTCATAAACGCCGTTCACCCATCGGGCTCGTCGGCACCTGGATCAACGTCGAAACCGGCAAATGGACAAATACCGATAGCCACATCAGCGGCGCCATTGATAGTTATTATGAGTATCTCCTGAAGTGCTGGCTGCTGTTTGATGATCAGGATTGCAAGCGGATGTGGCTCGACAGCATTGCCGCAATAAATAAGTATCTGGCGGACGAGTTTGACCGGCAGGCGCGACCCTATGAGCTGGAGCTCTGGTATGGTCATGCGGAAATGAATACGGGAGTGCGGACGGCAAGCACCTACGGTGCGCTGGATGCTTTCTTTCCAGCAGTACTTGCTCTCTCCGGAGACCTCGAGCGCGCAGCGCGCTTGCAGGTGTCTTCCCAGAAGATGTGGCGGCGCTACGGTATCGAGCCGGAAGAAATCAATTACCAGACGTGGCAAGTTGTCTCGCCCGGATATCCACTGCGGCCGGAGATCGTCGAGTCAACTTATTATCTTCATCATTACGCCAGCTTCGGATTGTCGCGACCGCAATCTTCGCCTTCGTTTACCGGGGCGTTGCCTCGCGGCGCCCGAGCTGAGCGACGTCTCCCCGCACGTAGTCGATTGGCAAGTGCCGCAAGCTATCGCCAGCAAGGCGGGTTGATGTTTGAGGACTTCGTGAAGTATTGCCGCACCGACGAGGGTTACGCCGCGCTTAAGAATGTCTTGACCAAAGAACAAGCCGATTCCATGCAGAGCTTCCTCTTTGCCGAGACCTTCAAATATTTTTACCTGCTGTTCGCACCAGCTGCGACGCTCGACTTCGATAAAGTAATTTTCAACACTGAAGCGCATCCAATCAGAAGGACGTGGTAGTAGTAGGGCAGACTTTCCAGTCTGTCCTTGTTTACATGTATTGCCTGCGACGATGTCCAGGTTCAACTGTCTCGCGGGGCACATGACTGAAAGGAATCTATGAATTCATCAAGAGACATTGTCAAGGTTGCTGCTTTTCTGACGCTGTTTCTAGCGGCATCCCTGGTTCAAGGCCAGGAGACAAAGCCGTTAAGCGACGAACAACTAATAGCCGCCGCGCGCGAGATAATGACGGCGGCTCGTTATTCTGCGCTCATCACTATGGATTCTTCCGGTCGACCTCAGGCACGAGCGGTGGATCCGTTCTCACCGGACGAGAACATGGTGGTTTGGCTGGGCACAAATCCGAGGACTCGCAAAGTCAATGAGATTCGCCGCAACCCTCGCGTGACCCTGTACTACTTCGATCGCGAACAAGAAGCTTACGTTACGATTTCCGGGATCGCTCGACTGGTTAACGATCCAAAGGAAAAGGCAAAACGCTGGAAGGACGAGTGGAAGGATTTCTATCCGGACCGCGCCACAGACTATTTGCTAATCGTGGTCGAGCCAGAGAAGCTGGAGCTTGTGAGCATTGCGAAAGGTATCATCGGCGATCCCCGAACGTGGAAGCCACCCGCTGTGAACTTCACCAGCTTTCGAAATACCAAATCACACAATTGATGATGTATGGGGTCTTTAATTCATAGCGTAAAGGTTCGCGGCTGTGCCGCCTGAAAAAAGCTCCAGAGGAGCTGAATGTTTATAGCAACCGTCGCTTTAACTCGACCAAGCTCCGTATGGAGCGGAATGTTCTGTCGCCCGTAAACGGGCTCAGACCAAATCGAGAGTCGCAGGTTCTATAAACATTCCATCCCTAACGGGACTAAGGAAGTTTGACTACCGGGAAAGAGAACACCGCCCAAGACCTGCATGGGTCTACATTGACTACCAAAACACTTGCAAGGCCCGCTGCCTATCAATAGGAGTTCTACAACTTGCTAGCCAGGATTCGAACCGCTTAGACTCTCGCACATGCATTCCATTGCCGATGCGCTCACTTCACTCCGCGAGCACTTCGGATTCCCTGAGTTCCGCGAAGGACAGCGTGAAGTGATCGCGGCAATTCTCGCAGGCAAAGACTCTGTCGTAGTGATGCCCACCGGCAGCGGCAAGTCTCTCTGCTACCAACTCCCCGCCATGATGTTCAGTGGCGCGACGCTGGTTGTCTCACCGTTGATTGCGCTTATGAAAGACCAGGTCGACGCCCTGAGAGCGCGCGGCCTGCCAGCGACGTTCATAAATAGTTCTCTCGGCGAGCGGGAGCAGTGGGCGCGCATCGACGCTCTGCGCCAGGGACGGTTCAAGCTGGTCTACGTAGCGCCGGAGCGCTTTCGCAGCGGCCGTTTTCTCGAGGCGTTAAAATCCATCCATGTCTCGCTTTTTGCGGTTGACGAAGCTCACTGCATCTCAACGTGGGGCCACGACTTCCGTCCCGATTATCTGCGCTTGAAAGCAGTGGTCCAGGCCCTTAATGGCGCCGGGCAGGGCGCCCACACCGTTGCCCTTACGGCTACGGCCACTCCTTACGTTCGGTCGGACATAATCCAGCAGCTCGGCCTGGCCAAACCGGAAACGTTCGTCAGCGGCTTCGATCGTCCTAATCTCACCATTGACGTCGTGCACACGGAAAAAGAGCGGGAAAAAATAGCGCGCATCAAGCGTCTCGCGAAGACGCACGACGGCTCGGGAATCATCTATGCGGCAACACGGAAGGCGGTGGAACAAGTTGCACTGCAATTACAGGGACAGGGATTAAGCGTGTCAGCCTACCATGCCGGCATGGGCGATTCGGCGCGAGTGAAGGCGCAGGAAGATTTCATGACGGGTCGCACGCAAATGATCGTCGCGACAAACGCCTTTGGCATGGGCATCGACAAACCTGATATACGTTTTGTTGCACACTATCAGATGCCCGGATCCATCGAGGCCTATTATCAGGAGATCGGCCGCGCCGGACGTGACGGCCTGGCATCGTCTTGTGTGCTGCTGTTCAATTATGCCGATAAGAACACGCACGACTTTTTCAAAGAGGGCTCTTATCCCGGCGTCGAACTCATTCGAGAGGTATACAAGGCACTGGTATCAACCGGACTCAAACGCATAGAACTGTCAGCTGCCGAAATTGCGAAGCGTGCCGGCCTCCGTAACGAGATGGCAGTCCAGTCAGCTCTCTATCTACTCGAACGCGCGGGCCACCTGCAACGCGTTACTAACCCCGGGAGCGGTGGGAGGGCCGGCAGCCCTCCCTGGAGCGTGAACCGTGTGACGACGGGCGTGCGGGGTGCCCAGCCTACCAGCCCAGGTGGGATATTTGTCCCGCCCGCAGTTGTTGCCCACGACTCCACTAGGAACAACGCAGCGCGTCGCAATCGGGGGATCGTCATGCTTGACAACGTTCCGGCGACAAAGCTGCGCCTCACGCCAGGCGATGTTGAACGCCGTGCTGCTCTGGAACGGCGCAAGCTGCGCGAGATAATCGAGTTCTGCTACAGCGAATATTGCTATCGCGCGCACATACTCGATTACTTTGGCGATCGACATCACGCCCGGCAGTGCGGCACCTGCGGAAACTGCGCGCCGCATAGCGCGGCTAGAGCCCCTCTGGCCGGCGCCGACACGTTAAGTGAGCTACGGCCTCTGCGACGGAATCGCAAGAATCAAACCGCAATTCGTAAACCGGCGGTTCCTCGCGCTTTGACCGACGACGAGAACCTGCGCGTGCGGAAGATTTTGGCTTGCGCTTCGCGCCTGAAAGGGCGTTTCGGAAAGAACATCCTCGCCGCCACGTTGCGCGGCTCGGCAGCGAAGAATGTGATGCAGGCGCATCTCAACGAACTATCGACCTACGGTTTGCTGAAAGACATGAAGCAAGATGACATCCTGCTTTACATAGACGCGTTGTGTGCCGGGTGTTGTTTGCGCGTCAGCTCAGGGGAGTATCCAACGATTTCAATCACCGATTTGGGTAACCGGGTTATGCGCGAGCAGGAGCGAATTGAACTGGCGCTATGATATGGCGGGGTAGGCTTGAAGTTTCCCTGCGGTTACGCTCAGGTTCGCAGGGTGCGACATCCAAATTGAAACTCAACGAGGAGGTGGTGGGGATCGAAAACGAGAACACGGGCGGTATAATTGTCGTATCCTCAAGCAAGCTCCTAAATGGGATGATCCTATGTTTTGCCCGAAATGTGACTCTACTCAAAGCGACGAGCTGAGATTCTGTAAATTGTGCGGCGCAAATTTATTCGTCGTACGCCAGGTAGTGGACAGTCGAGAGCCGGACCGAAGAATTTAGAGCGAGATCTAGATGCTCAATCGCTGCGCCCAGGCGGATACAACCGAGTTCATTCCTTCCGGTTTCAGCGTAACGAGGCACCTCACAGGTTCCGGCGACAAGCAATAAGCTCACAGAGAGATATGGTCAAGGCGTTCATCGTCTCGACAGAGTATTGATCATGCTATTGGCCAATCGATGCCGGACAACTTTGCGTGCGGGTTAGCTTGTGGCGGGGCATGCTAATGACCTGAGTGCAGTTCAGAACTCTCAGCAGAGGCGACGTGCGGCGACATAACAAATACGGAACCGGGAGCAGTAGAGGTTGTGTGAAAACTCGGCTGTACGCCGAAGCAAAAACTCTGGCAACATGGGTCGACGAATACGGAACCGGGAGCGGACCGGGGTCCCCAGACGGGCAGCCCGGCTGGGGTGGTGGTAGCGACCGGATGCAACCTACGATACGCAAGCCGTTCAATGCGCGCATTGCGGCGCAAGCAAAGTATTCGGGTGAATTATCTCAGCGGTTCGCCTTGATCATACTCAACGTATACCACGGCATTAATCACGTCACTCTCAGTCCATAAATATCGCTTGCTCCCACGCTCTACCCAGGGGGTTTGACTTGAACGCCAACAACCAGCTGCCCGCAATTTTCTGGTGGCATTGGCTTTGAACGCAATGAGGATTCTTTCCGGGTCGCAACCTGCTGCAACAACTGTGTGAAGGTGATTGGTTCTTACATTCGTTGCCCAAAACTCCCATTCGCGTAATCTACATGTCTGGCGAATTGCTTCCTCAACCAAAGCTCTTGGCTTTGATCTTAGTTTGACTGGTGCATGGCTGAGCAGGCTGTGATTATATTTTCGCCAACGTTCATTAGGAGCAATGAGTGAGGTGCCGAAGCGGTTATGAAAGCGATTAACGGATCCGCGCTTGTCGCCGTGCAGCCAAGTGCCATAAGCACGAAAGGTAATTAGGTAGGCCAGGGGAATGTGTTCGTCACGATACTCAACCATTGATGCGCTTGTGTATAGCGCAGGTTGGCAGCCGGTCGCTACCACCACCCCAGCCGGGCTGCCCGTCTGGGGACCCGGTCCGCTCCCGGTTCCGTATTCGTCGACCCATGTTGCCAGAGTTTTTGCAACGGGTTAGGTTGAGGCCATGTTCAGCGACCGGCTCCAACCAGCGATACAGAAACCGTTCAATGCGCTCGCGCGGCTGCATAAGCAAAGAGTTCGGCAACGTGGGTCGACAAACACGGAACCGGGAGTAGCGACCGGCCGCGATGTGCACAGAAGCAATGCACCGTGCTTAACGGCGACGCGGGATGCATACAGGCTCGTATGAACCGTGCGTCCGGTCGCTATCGCTCCCGGTTCCGTATTCGTTGACACATGTTGCCAGAGTTTTTGCTTCGGCGTGCAACCGAGTTTTCACACAAGCTCAGTAGCGACCGGGTCATTTCCGAGACGCTCAACTCCAGTGTAAAAACGGATTGAGTTATGCCTAAGTCAACGACTTGGACCAGACCTTGAACCCGGTCGCTACGGCTCCCGGTTCTGTATTTGTCGACCAGCGATGCCAGAGTGTTTTTATTCGGTTAGCTTGGGGCGGCTACGTTTTGATCCTCGCTGTACTTCACATCTTTCAGCGAAGGCGAGATGGGACGCTAGCAACTCTTGGTCCTTTTTTGCCAGACTTATCTGGTTGAGCATCAACGCATCAGCGCACTACGCCGGTGGCGGGGCTCGACGCGCTGGCATACAGTCGTTTCGGCATACGTCCAGCGACGTAGGCAAGACGCCCCGCTTCTATGGCGAGCTTCATCGCTTCGGCCATCTTTGCTGAGTCTCGCGCTTCGGCAATCGCCGTGTTCATCAGCACCGCATCCGCGCCTAACTCCATCGCTATTGCTGCGTCGCTCGCTGTCCCCACACCCGCATCGACAATTATTGTTGCATTCGGAAGTTGCTCGCGCATGATGCGCAGGTTCGCCGGGTTTTGCACGCCAAGCCCGGATCCTATTGGTGCGGCCAACGGCATCACTGCCGGACACCCGGCATCCAACAACTTCTTTGCCATGATCAAGTCATCGGTAAAATAAGGCAGAACGACAAAACCTTCCTTAACTAAAACACGAGCAGCCTCGAGTGTCTGTTCATTGTCAGGAAAAAGTGTTGTTTGATCGCCAATCACCTCAAGCTTCAGCAGATCAGTTCCGAGGGCCTCGCGCGCCAGGCGCGCTGTGCGAATTGCTTCCTCGGCCGTGTAGCAGCCGGCAGTGTTTGGGAGTATTTCGAGTGCCGGGTCGAGATGATCGAGGAACGACTCGCTGCTGCGATCGAGGGGAACGCGTCTAACCGCGACGGTGACGATCTCCGCGCCCGACGCGCGATGCGCCGCTTTCATCTCTTCGAAGGTCCGATATTTTCCTGTGCCGATGATTAGTCGGGAAGTAAAAGTGCGACTGCCAATTTCAAAACTATCTCTTTGTGCTAGTGCGGCTGTTGACATGCGTTAATTATAGGCTGCCGAATCTCATCTGCCTACTGCTCCTGCTTACTGCCTCCTGATCTCTCAGCCGCCGCCGACAAAATGAACGATCTCAACTCTGTCAGCTTCCTTGAGCGCCGTCGATTCCCACTGTGAGCGCCGAACCACTTCTTGATTCACTTCGACCGCCACCTGCTCCGGCTTGAGGCTTAAACTCGCGATAAGTTCTGGAAGAGATATGTTTTCCTTCACTTCTCGAGGTTCGCCGTTGATCTGAATAAGCAAGCGTTTGCTCACCTTACCTGGGGATGAATGATACGACGCACTTCCGCAGTCTGGTTCTTCGCGACTACCCGAATCAAAACCGCGGCGCGGCCGGAGGTAAAAGAAGGCATCGCGGTTGAAACGGAGGCCATGCCGTCACGTTCAGTTTTCACGGAATAAATCTGCGGGCGGAAAGTCGTCCCGAGTATCTTCACTGAAACGGTCGCACCCGTCAGCGGTTTCTCCTTTTTCCCGGATCGATCTTCGACGAGGATACGAATGATAAACGATTCGCCCGCGCGAAACTCGTCATCATCCAGAACGGTAACGACCAGTCCTGTCGCCGTTTTAACAGCTTCTTCCCGGGGCCACTGACCCCACGAGTCATAAACTGTGCCGGCCGACTCCTCCGCGGCAACATCGGAACGCCGCCGGCCGCGACGTCCTGCTCGCCGTTCTGGGAAAACTTCCGTAGCGTCGGATGTTTTGTCAGTAGCAACATGGGTAACAGCAGCTGGCGGAACTATCTCTACGGTGTCATCGCTGAGACTTTCCGCCTCGGCAACCGCCGGCGTTGCGCTTCCCTCGTTAACTTTAAGTTCCTGAGTATCAGTGTCAGTGTCAGCCCCGAACGTCGCTGTCGCATGATCATGGATTACCCCAGCTTCGGCTCGCGCGCCCATGCGTTTCAATTCCTCCAGCCGGCCCGCGTTGATTGCGGCGCAAATCAAGCGATGCTGCCGCTTCAGACGTTGCGCCAACACGGCCTCATCAAAGCCCGCGGCTATCAAGTCTTCGTAGCGAGAACGCTTGCTGGCCAGGATGGCACCGCCCGAGTAAACGAGCGAGAGGATCAAAGGGGAGTCGAGACCCTTATCTTCCGTTTGCACATGATAGACGACGCCGTCGTGCTCTATGTCAGTATTGAAGCCAGTTATCACATTTTGAATAAGCAGATGTCGGATTCGCGAGCCAGGCGGCCAGGCCGTTGTCGGGAAGCTCAATCGAAGTTAACACAGCCATTTTTGCAGGGTCAATTACCAATTTTTTCACCAATTACTGGAAGACAAGGTTGCTTGACACCCTAGATCACTTCGACTACGATTCGGCTTGTACAATGATTCTCAATCTGGATCGAACTGAGCAATGCCAGTGGATCGAGTCAGCTCGTCTGACTTAACAAAGGACGTCAGGCGCGCATTGATCTGATCTGCAGCGCGGGCGCAGCCAAAAATGCCTTTTCGTCTTTACGACTACCTGCCGATCCTGCTGATGTTCATCGTGGCCGGCGGCTTCGCAGTCGGCAACATCATCCTTTCGCAGTTTGTCGGCCAACGAAAGCGAACGCGAACAAAGATGATGCCGTACGAGTGCGGCAAGGATCCGGTGGGCACCGCACGCGAGCGTTTTTCGGTCAAGTTTTACCTGATCGCGATGATCTTCATTCTGTTCGATATTGAAGTCATTTTCCTGGTGCCCTGGGCTGTCGTCTTCAAAACGCTGGCCAGCCCAGCTTATGGCATGCGCACGTTGGTTTACGTGGAGATGATGATCTTTGTCGCGCCTGCTGCTGGTCGGTTACGTCTACGTCATTAAGAAGGGCGCTTTCGATTGGGGCGAAAGAGCGCGCCGCGAGGCTGAAGCCGAAGCACGGCTGCTGGCGGATCTGGAAAAGCGCGAGATTTCAGAGTACGCGAACAGCCGCCTAGCGAATTTGCATGTAGGAATTTAGATGGGTCTCGAAAACATCATTGCCGAAGCTCTACCCGAAGTGCTGACCACGCGGCTCGATTCGTTGATCAACTGGGCGCGCAAGTCGTCGCTCTGGCCGGCGACATTTGGACTGGCTTGTTGCGCGATTGAGATGATGAATGCAACATCTTCGCGCAACGATCTGGCGCGTTTTGGTTCTGAAGTTTTTCGCGCCAGTCCGCGACAGGCCGACGTGATGATTGTCTCGGGTCGCGTTTCGCGAAAGATGGCTCCCGTGCTCCGTCGCATTTACGATCAGATGCCCGAGCCGAAGTGGGTTATCTCGATGGGCGCCTGCGCGACTTCCGGCGGTGTATTTGATAACTACGCAATCGTTCAGGGCGTCGACAAGATTGTGCCGGTTGATGTTTACATTCCCGGTTGTCCGCCCCGTCCGGAGATGTTGATTCACGCGGTGATGATGTTGCAGGACAAGGTGATGAAAGAGATCGTCACGCGATCGCCGGGACATGCCGGAAGCGGAAGCACGCGACCGCGTCGTACCGGGTACGCTGCCGGTGACTGATGGCTCAACTGCTCAGGCAGAACACGTTGCCGGAATCACGACCATACACGATTGCTTCGAGACACGAGCGGCGTCGTTCTTCATAAGCGAGTCGAGCGCAAATTGTTTCATGACCACTGCGGCAAACAACGAGCAGCATCTGCCAGAATCAGTCACAAATCCAGATCAGAAACCGACGCCGTCACAGTTGGTGACGGCGTTACAGCGTGAACATCCGGAGTGGGTGACGGAGGTCATCGAGGCGCTTGGCGAAGTGACAGCGATTGTGCCGCGCGAACACATTGTCGATGTGTGCGCTTCTTGAAGACGTAGCCAGGATGCGAAGTTTGATTTTCTTGCCGACCTTTGCGGAGTTGATCGTGGGGTTGAAGAAGAGCCGCGCTTTGAAGTCAATTACCATCTCTTCTCGACGACAAAGCATCATCGGCTTCGATTGAAAGTTTTACTGAACGAAGAGCAACGTGCATGTGCCGACAGTCACCGGGGTCTGGCGCACGGCAAACTGGCATGAACGCGAAACCTTTGATCTGTTTCGGCGTAATTTTTGACGGCCATCCGGATTTGCGACGCATTCTTTTGCCTGATGACTGGCAGGGACATGCATTGCGCAAGGATTTTCCTTTGCGAGGCTATGAGCCGTATTCGCTTGAAATAGTCCAACGTCCAAAGTCCAACGTCTTAAACAGCACGTCAGACGCGGACATTGGACGTTGGACATTGGACGTTGGACATGAGTTCAACGGTAAACATTCCACCGCAGTTTGAGATCGTCGATCGTCCGCTCGATACGCAGATGACGATCTCGATGGGTCCGCAGCATCCGTCTACGCACGGCGTGCTGCGTCTCGAGTTGGTGCTGGACGGTGAAATGGTAGTCAAAGCCACGCCGGACATCGGCTATCTCCACACCGGAATGGAGAAGCTCTTTGAGTATAAGAAGTATCAGCAGGGGATCGTAATCACCGATCGGATGGACTACCTGAATCCGCTCGGCAACAACCTCGCTTACGTGATGGCGGTCGAGAAGCTGCTGGGGCTCGAGATTCCCGAACGCGCGCAAACAATTCGAGTGTTGATGTGCGAACTGCAACGCATCGCTTCGCACCTCGTTTGGCTGGGAACTCACGCACTCGACATCGGCGCGATGACTGTTTTCTTCTACTGCTTCCGCGAGCGGGAGAAGATTCTTAACCTGATCGAAGCAGCTTCCGGCGGACGACTTGACGCCGTCTTATTTCCG
Organism: Blastocatellia bacterium; assembly: GCA_963698325.1. Lineage (GTDB taxonomy): Bacteria > Acidobacteriota > Blastocatellia > Pyrinomonadales > Pyrinomonadaceae > PSRF01. Next base: position 163,133 of record CAVOQJ010000001.1, read on the forward strand.
CATCGGCGGACTAATGATGGACTTGCCGTCGGGCTTTGAACGCCGCGTGCAACAGTTTCAGGACGGTTTCCTAAAGTCAGTTGATGAGTTTCACACCTTGCTTACCGGAAACAGGATTTTTCAGAAGCGCACGCAGGGTGTTGGTGTAATCACGCGCGGAAGACGCGATCGACTGGGGACTTTCCGGTCCCTGTCTGCGCGGCAGTGGCGTCAATCTGGATATTCGTCGCGCGAATCCCTATACCGGTTATGAGAAATACGATTTCGAAGATTCCCATTGAGCCGGATTGCGACGTGTGGGCCCGCTACATGGTGCGCATGCGGGAGATGAAGGAGTCGCACAAGATTGTGGCGCAGGCACTTGCACGGTTGAAGCCTGGGCCGGTGAAGGCCGACGCGCCAAAGGTGGTATTGCCTGATCGCGAAGCGATGAAGACGCACATGGACGCCTTGATTCATCACTTCCTGATCGTGGCTGAAGGTTTTGACGTGCCGGCGGGCGAGGTCTATCAGCCAATCGAAGCGTCAAAAGGAGAACTTGGGTGTGTATGTGAAATCCGACGGTGGACCAAAGCCCGCGCGCGTGCATTTCCGTGGACCCAGTTTTGTAAATCTTTCTGCGCTGCCGCATATGTCGGAAGGCGCAATGGTGGCAGACATCGTCGCGATCATCGGATCGTTGGATATTGTTTTAGGCGAGATAGATCGGTGACACGGACTTTGGCCTTTGGTCTTGGGTCTTTGGACTTTGAATATCCTGGATGAAAGCAATTAGAGGCCTCGCGCGCAGCCGCCTAAGACCCAAGACCAAAGGCCAAAGGCCAAATCGAAATCAAGAATGAGTACTCAGCCAATTCAGATTCAACCCCTCTCTCAGCCGGTGGATATCGGCGACGAGGTTGCATCGTTTTCGCCAGAGGTGGAGGCGGAGATTGACTGGCACCTGGCGAAGTATCCGGTGAAACGTTCGGCAATTCTGCCGCTGATGTTCATCGTGCAACGCGAGCGCGGCTATCTGGATCCGCCGGGGTTGCTCTATCTCGCTAATCGTTTGAGCCTGCGGATTACGGACATCTGGGAAGTCGCCACGTTCTATTCGATGCTCCACACCAGAGCCGGTCGGCAAGTATCACATTCAGATTTGCAAGACACTTTCGTGCAAGATCATGGGCGAGCCGAAGATTACCGAACACTGTTTGCACAGAAGCTTGGCATCAAGCCTGGTGAGACGACCGCCGATGGGCGATTTACGCTTTCGCTGGTCGAGTGTCTCGGCTCGTGCGGCACGGCGCCAATGTTTCAGATCGGTTTTGACTATCACGAGAATCTGACACCGGAGAAGGTCGATCAGATTCTGGATGCGTTACCATGAGTGCGGCTCTGCCGCCTGATGTGCGAAAAGGCTCAGCCTTTCCGGAGTCATTTTCTTTGAGTTCGCGAGGCTACGCCTCGTGACCGGAGGCATAGCCTCCCATTCCTGATTGAGTACGTACGGAAAGGCTCAGCCTTTCCGCACATCAAGCGGCGAAGCCGCGAAGCTTATGTTCATCGGCGCCATCGGATGTGAACCACTTCAGCTCGCGTCGAGTTCATCTCGACAACTCGACGTCTCTCGACGTGTATCGCAAACACGGCGGATATGAAGCGCTCAAGAAAGTATTGTCCGGAATGTCACCCGACGACGTGATCAACGAAGTGAAGAAGTCGGCCCTGCGCGGCCGCGGTGGCGCCGGCTTTCCCACCGGAATGAAGTGGAGTTTCGTCCCAAAAGATTCACCGAAACCGAAGTACGTCGTCTGCAACGCAGACGAATCAGAGCCAGGCACCTTCAAGGATCGCTACCTGATGGAACGCGATCCGCACATGCTGATCGAAGGCATGTTGATCGCCGCTTACGCCTTGGGCGCAAAATCGAACTACATCTACACGCGCGGCGAATACCGGTACCTGATCGACATCATGGAACGCGCGCTCGACGAAGCGCGGGCCGCTGGACTGCTCGGCAAGAATATTCTCGACTCAGATTTCTCTTCCGAAATCTACACGCATACCGGCGCCGGTGCATATATCTGCGGTGAAGAGACGGCGCTTTTGAGTTCACTTGAAGGAATGCGCGGCCATCCGCGTATGAAGCCTCCCTTCCCTGCCGTTTCCGGCTTATATGCAAGTCCGACGGTCGTTAACAATGTCGAAACGCTGACAGCCGTACCGGACATCATCAAGATGGGTGGCGAGGCTTATCAGAAACTCGGTACGGAAAAGAGTGGCGGCACCAAGCTCTGGTCGGTTTCCGGCCACGTGAATCGTCCCGGTGTTTACGAACTTCCGATGGGCTACGACGACATGGAAAAGTTCATCATGGAAGACTGCGGCGGGATGCTGCAACGGCAGCGAAACTCAAAGCTGTGATTCCGGGCGGCTCTTCGGTTTACATCATGCGCGCCGATCAGATCATCGGCAAAGATGTGCGTATGGACTATGAAGGACTCGTGGCCGGTGGATCGAGTGTGGGTTCTGGCGGCTTCATCGTGATGGACGAGACGTGTCGACATCTTTGAGTCAACGAAGAACCTGACTGAGTTTTACAAACACGAGTCGTGCGGGTGGTGCACTCCGTGTCGCGAAGGAACTGACTGGCTGGTTAAGGTGTTCAAGCGTATGGCAGATGGCGGTGGACGGCCCGAGGATGCGCAACTGATGTTGGATCTTTGCGACAATATCGAGGGTAAATCGTTTTGCCCACTAGGTGATGCGGCGGCGTGGCCAATTCAATCGGCAATCAAGAGATTTCCGGAAGATTTCAAAAAGCATCTGGTGGGAACGAATGGCGATGCCAAAGCGACCAACTTTAGCGGCATAGGATAACAAGATTTCTGAGGTCATAGACGACTTATTGTGACGAATACTTCGATCGATAAGTCCTGACCAAGAGTGTGCGGTAAAGGAGGCCTTATGATTTTCAATGTCACGTTAGACAGGGATGAAGATGGCGTTTGGATCGTTGAGTGTCCGTCGATTCCGGGTTGTGTTAGCCAGGGCAAGACGAAAGAGGAGGCGCTGGAAAACGTCAAGGACGCCATTAAGCTTTGTCTTCAGGTACGCGGCGAGCAAGGGCTTCCTTTAACAATTGAAACTAAGCAGGTCGAGGTGGCAGCCTGATGGCGCTCTTGCCTGTGCTGAGCGGAAAAGAAGTCGTAAGGACTTTTGAACGTTTTGAATGGAGGGTAGTGCGTCAGAGTAGTAGCCATATCATCATGACCAAAGACGGCGAGATCGCGACACTTTCGGTTCCGATCATAGGGAAGTTGCTAAGGGAACGTTGCGAAGTTTGATTCGCTGCCGCAAATTTGACAGTCGATGAGTTCGTAAAAGCCAAATAATGTCAACTGAAGTAATCAAAGTCACCATTAACGGCCAGGAGTTTCAAGTGCCTAAAGGCGCGCGTCTCATCGACGTCTGCCGCGACAAGGCCTTCGACATTCCCTCCTTCTGCTATTACGCCGATCTCGCGCTACAGGCTTCGTGTCGTATGTGTCTGGTGCGCATCGAAAAGATGCCTAAGCTGCAAACCTCATGCACGATTATCTGTACGGACGGCATGGTGGTGACCACGCAAAGCGATGAGATCGAGAAGGCCCAACGCTCGATGCTCGAGTTTCTGCTTGCCAATCACCCGCTTGATTGTCCCGTCTGCGATCGTGGCGGTGAATGTGAGCTGCAGGAGATGACGTTTGATTGGGGCGGACTCGAAGAACGCTTCACTGAGAAGAAAAACTATTATCCCGAGAAATATCTTTCGCCTATCGTGGCAAACGATCCACAGCGCTGCATCCTCTGCAAGCGCTGCACGCGCGTTTGTGATGAGTGGATGGGCGAGGACGCGATTGAAGCGGGCGGACGCGGCGCAAATACCGTGATTGGGACCTATGGAGGCTGGCTCGATTGTTCGCAGTGTGGCAACTGCATCGAAGTTTGCCCAACCGGCACGCTACTGGACGCTACCTATCGCCATCAGGCGCGACCGTGGGAGTTGGCGCAGACGATTTCCACCTGCACCTATTGCTCTGATGGCTGCCAGATGTCGCTCGGTTCGCGTGGCGGCGAGTTAATGCGCATCGTGGCCCGCGATCGTTATGTCAATGGTCTCAATGGCGAGTTTCTCTGTATCAAAGGCCGCTTTGGGCACCCTTTCGTGAACCACGAACAACGCCTGCGCACGCCAATGATTCGTTACAAGAAGGGCGGAAAGCTAATTCCAGCAACCTGGGATGAGGCGATTCGATACGTCGCGCAAAAGCTCGACGAAGCTGTTGATGAGCATGGGCCCAACGCGCTCGGCGTAGTTGGCAGCCCGCGCCTCACCAACGAAGCAAATTACTTGCTGCGGAAGTTTGCGACGGAGTTGGTGGGTACTGACAATTACACCTGCTCAGACTCGCATAGTCTCAAACCGTTCTTCGATAATCTTGGTGCTTCTTTGGCAACACATCGGGATATTCGCTACGCGAGAACCATCGTTTTGATTGGCGGCGAACCTGAAGAATTGCAACCGCTCACCGGTAAACAGATTCGTCAGGCCGTTCGCAACGGCGGCGCCAGGCTGATGGTCATCAATAGCACGCCTATCAGATTAGTCGAGCAGGCTGCGCAATTCATGCACATTCGCCCCGGAGCTGAAGAGGCGGCAGTCCTGGCCCTCGCGAGCAATTCAAATGACACGTTGGCAACAGAAAAACTTGGCGTCGAAGCGAGTGAAATTCTGACGTTGAGACAAACGATTGCCGAAACCCAGGGCGATCTCGTGATCATGTTTGCGGGCAACTTGAGCGCCATGGCACAAGCCGTCGTGGCGCAACTGCCATACTCACTGCGCGGTGAAGGGCGCCGGGTACTGCTGCATCCCCTGCCGCTTTACAACAACAGCGTTGGCGCTCACGACATGGGATTAATGAATGGTGCGATGAGCCTGACGCAAATGCTCGACAGCGCCGGCGATACCATTCGCGCGATATACCTGGTGGGAAGTTTTCTGCCCGAACAGTTGCAGGGTCGTGAAGAGGATCTCAGTAAATTAGACTTCCTGGTCGTTCAGGAACTTTTTGAAACTCAGACAACGGCATTCGCCGACGTCGTGTTGCCTGCAGCATCGTTTGCAGAGATCGACGGCACGTATACAAACAACGATGGCTTTGTGCAGCGCGTGCGTCAGTCGATTCCGCCGGTGCATCAGTCGAAGTCTGACTGGATGATTACCGCGCAATTGGCTATCGAGTTGGGAATGGATTTTAAGTTTGAGTTGTCGGCGAGTGCGGTTTTCCGCGAGATTGCTGAGCGCGTCCCCGCCTACGCGAATATGCGTTATCCGTTGCTCAAGGATGAATCCAATCCGGTGCAGGCAAGATACCCGATTGCCGGGCAGCGTGATCTCACTGCGGAAATGATCGCGCTTCGTGAAGCTGTTCAGGCGCTGCCGGTTACGGGAGATAAACTTAGCGTTACTCCTGAGGTTGGTCATGAACTTTTCAAGATTGGAACCCTGACTGACAAGGTGCCGCAGTTTCATTTGCTGGCTGCTGGTAACCCCCGGCCTGAGACTGTAAGAGTCTCGCCGTTGTATCAAATTACGGTTGATGCTGACCTTCGCGAAGAGGCGGCGGTAGGCAAGTAAATGGTGAAATCGTAAATCGTGGCGCCGCTGGGACTGCAAGTCTCTATTTATAATTGACGATTTACGATTCATTATTTACCAATAATGGACTTGACCAACCCTTACATTCACTCCTTGCTTGTGATCGTCGCAATCACGATCGCCTTTCTGGTGATCATGTTGCTCGTCGCGGCAACCGTGCTCGCCGAACGTCGTGTGCTCGCATTCATTCAGGGGCGCGTTGGACCAAATCGCGTGGGTTATGGCGGAATCCTGCAACCCTTTGCCGACTTCATCAAGACAATGATGAAAGAAGATCTGGTTCCCGATCAATCAACCCGATTTGTCTTTCTGCTCGCTCCCGTGATTGCCGTCGTCACGGCCATCATGACCATCATTGTCTATCCATTTGGACCGACGGTCACGATTCCCTTTCTCAACTGGACGTTCCCGCTCGTCATTGCGCGCTTCGATGTCGCACTGCTTTACGTGCTTGGAGTCACTTCGGTTGGCGTTTACGGAATCGCCCTGGCCGGCTGGTCGTCAAACAACAAGTACAGCCTGATGGGCGGGTTGCGTTCGTCGGCGCAAATGATCTCGTACGAACTCGCCCTGGGCTTGTCGCTGATCGGCGTGATTCTGATCTGCGGCACGCTGGACATCTACAATATTGTCGAACAGCAGTCAGGCTGGTATGGCATGCAATGGAATATCCTCTATCAGCCACTCGGATTCATTCTTTACCTGATCGCCGCCATCGCGGAAACGAATCGTGTCCCGTTTGATCTGCCGGAGGCCGAAACGGAACTGGTCGCGGGTTTTCATACCGAATACAGCTCGATGAAGTTTGTGCTCTTTTTCAACGCCGAATACATCAACATGATCACCGTATCGATGTTGGCGACGACGTTGTTCTGGGGCGGCTGGAATGTCCCATTTGCCGAATATCTGTTTGGGCACGGCACGATCCTTTTTGCGCTGGTAAGTGTCCTTGGCTTTTTTGCGAAGATACTGGTCTTTCTGTTTTTTTACATCTGGCTGCGCGGCACGCTGCCACGATTTCGTTTTGATCAGCTAATGGATTTTGGCTGGAAGTTTCTGCTGCCGGCCGCAATTCTCAATATCGTTTTGACGGCGACGTTTGTGTTCCTGAAAGGCGGTTAATAGTAAATAGGTGCCTGTAATGCCAGCGAATGCTTTTAAAGTCCAACGAATGCCTAATGCCGGCCAAAGCAATTCTGCGGACTATTTACTATTCACGATTCACCATTTACTGATCTTCAGATGACTACGTTCCTATTCATCCTCTTTGCAGGACTGGCCATCGGTTGCGCTGTGGCTATGGTGTCGCAGCGCAATCCGCTTTACAGCGCGATTTCACTGATCGGCGTCTTCATCTCTCTCGCGTCGCTTTACGTGACGCTCGCGGCTCCTTTCATCGCTGCCGTGCAGGTCATCGTCTATGCGGGCGCGATCATGGTTCTCGTGGTCTTCGTAATCATGCTGCTCAACGTGGAACACTCAGAACCTCGGCGCAAGCGGCTCAAGTTTCTCGTGCCCGTCGCCGTCGGCATGGCGGCGATCCTGATTGCCGAAACAGCTTTCATTCTCTATTCAGTGCAAACTTCCCCGACAAAGCCGCCGGGCAGTATTTCGGATGTAGGACTAACCCACTCGATCGGTGAGGGACTCTTTACCGGATATCTGCTGCCTTTTGAGGTCACGTCGGTATTGTTGTTGATGGCCATTGTCGGTGCGATGTCACTGGCGCGCCGGACGACGCTGTTGTCAGCTACCGCACGCGTCGTCCCGGGAGCACAGGTATTGGCGATGGACATTGTTAATCCGCGCGCGGTCGGCGGCCAGACAGCGGTGGAAACAGAAACAACCGATGAAGCGGCGCACCTGCTCGGCGTTGATTTTCAATCAGACAAAGGCCAGGAGGAATAATTCACATGGGCCCACAACTTTCCTGGTATCTCGCGCTCTCAGCAATCCTTTTCACGATTGGCGCTGTCGGCGTGATCATCAAGCGCAACGTTATCGCTATGTTCATGTGCATTGAGTTGATGCTCAACGCCGTGAACCTGACGTTTGTTGCGTTTTCGAGTTTCTTTCAGGACGTTACGGGCCAGCTTTTCGTTTTCATTGTAATGACAGTGGCCGCGGCTGAGGCCGCGGTTGGGCTGGGCATCATCATCACCATCTTCCGAAATCGTGAATCGCTTGATGTGGATGAGGCTAGTATTTTGAAACTGTAAATGATCGGTCTTTGGTCTTGGGCCTTTGGTCTTTGGGCTTTGAACCTTCGGATGACAACGTGATAAGCAGATCAAAGACCTAAGGCCAAAGACCCAAGGCCAAAGACCAAAGACCAAAGACCAAAGACCAAAGACAGGTACTTTACACCTTTAGTGGAAAACAACCTCTTAAGTCTGATCATCTTCGCTCCGCTGGCCGGCGCGGCCATCAATTGGTTTGTCGGTCGTCGCCTGCGAAGTGAAAAATTCATTGGCCTCGATCGCCTGTGGGTCTGTGGGTATCTCGACAATAGTCGCTTTCTATCTCGCCTTCAAATCAGGTGGCGCCCTCCACTGGGATGAACCGCAGTTACAACCCCAGTTTTCGATCACCTCTGGACGTGGATTCAGGTCGGCAAATTTCGCGCAGACTTCGCTCTGGCTATGGACCGCCTCAGCGGGACTTACGCGCTATTCGTTACCTTTGTCGGGTTTCTGATACACGTCTTTGCGGTTGGCTACATGCATGACGACAGCGGGTTCTATCGTTTCTTTGCCTTTCTGAACCTCTTCATGTTTGCGATGCTGACGCTGGTGCTGGCTGACAATTTTCTGCTGATGTTTGTCGGCTGGGAAGGCGTCGGTCTCTGCTCTTACCTGCTCATTGGCTATTACATCGATCGAAAAGAAGCAGGCGACGCGGCGAAAAAGGCTTTCATTACGAACCGCGTCGGCGACTGGGGCTTCGTGCTCGGCATCCTGCTGACCTTTTTTCTGACCGGCTCGGTCAGTTTCTTTGGTCAGGCGGAGCGCGCTGCAAACCATCGCTGCGCGGTCGGCTGCCGACCCTTTCACCTTGCAGGCGATAGTTACCGGTGGAGCTACTTCGATTGCGGTCCTGCTGTTCATCGGCGCTGTCGGCAAGAGCGCACAGATACCACTCTACGTCTGGCTGCCTGACGCGATGGCCGGTCCGACGCCTGTCTCCGCGTTGATTCACGCGGCGACGATGGTTACGGCCGGCGTCTACATGATCGTTCGCTGCTCAGCAATTTATACCCACGCGCCCACAGCGATGTTCATCGTGGCGATTATCGGCGCGGCAACCGCCTTATTTGCCGCCACCATCGGGCTTGCGCAGAACGACATCAAGAAGGTTCTCGCTTACTCTACGATCTCGCAGCTTGGGTACATGTTCCTGGCCTGCGGCGTCGGCGCCTTCATCGCCGCGATCTTTCACGTCATCACGCACGCATTCTTCAAAGCGCTTCTCTTCCTCGGTTCCGGTTCAGTAATCCATGGCATGCATCACGAACAGGACATGCGACGCATGGGCGGACTCAGGAAATACATGCCAATCACGTTTGCGACGATGCTCACGGGATGGCTGGCGATCTCTGGCATTCCGATTTTCGCGGGCTTCTTTTCGAAGGACGAGATTCTTTGGAAAACATGGAGCGCCGGGACCTTCAGTTTGCCAAGCGCCGTTTGGAGCAAAGCGCTTTGGTTCATTGCAGCACTTACGGCCCTGCTCACGGCGGTCTACATGACCCGGATGATGGTGATGACATTCTGGGGTACGGAGCGCTTTCGCGAACGTCATGCCGACGCTCACGCCATAGATGCAACGCAGGAAGATTCGCACGAGGGACACGGCAAGCATGAACCCCACGAGTCTCCCTGGTCGATGACGGTGCCTTTGATTGTCCTGGCTATTCTCTCCACGGTCGGTGGTCTTATCGGTGTGCCGTATGCACTCAGTTCCCTGCTTCGCGGTCATCCGGAAAACTACATCGAGCAAACTCTTGAGCCGGCGATTGCAAAAATACCGGGCGGCTCGAGCACTAGCGGACATGCGGTCGAACCTATCTGGCTCTCGCCGCCTCCACAGGCAGTCGATGGCCCGCCGGCGTTTGTTTCGTTGGATGAACACGCTGAGTCTTCTCATTCGCCCGAGGAGATCCGCGCCGAGCGCCTGCTGGCAGTGGTTTCGGTTCTAATTGCGGCATTTGGAATTGTAATCGGCTGGGCAATCTTCAAGAAGCGTCCGCTGCTTCAGATGCCCCGCATACTGGAAAACAAATACTACGTCGATGAGATTTACGACACCGCAATTATCAATCCGATCAACGTCGGCTCGCGCGAAGGACTTTGGAAACTATTTGACGTCGGTGTGATTGATGGTTTCCTGCATTCCATCGGTGAAGTTGTCACCGAGGCTGGGAGACTGGTGCGGCACCTTCAGGCCGGGTTTGTACGGGGCTATGCGGCGATCATCCTGCTTGGCGCGTTGGCGGTTATTGGCTTCTTTGCTTATTACGGTGTGCAGGCGTTGCGGCTCGTGCCTTAGTTTATGCAACGCACTTACTAACTGCGATCATTATTTTGCCCGTTATCGGCGCGCTGGTGACGTTGGGCTATAGCTTGCTGCCCAGCAAGCGGGAGTCGAATTACAAATGGATAGCGCTGGGTTTCAGCGTCGTTGATTTTGCACTTTCGCTGTTCCTGGTTCGCGGCATCGGTGGTGACACAAAAGACTTTCGCTTCGTTGAAGACGTGCTTTGGATTGGATCAATCGGCGCCCACTACCACGTCGGCGTTGATGGTATCAGTCTTTGGCTGGTGCTGCTGACAACACTGCTGATGCCGATTGCGATCCTCTCGAGCTGGACGTCAATTCAGAAGCGGCAACTTTCCTACTACATGTTTTTGCTGCTGCTGTTGAGCGCAATGATCGGGGTTTTTGTATCTCTGGATCTCCTGCTCTTTTACCTGTTCTTTGAGGCCTCGCTGGTGCCGATGTTCTTCCTGATTGGCATCTGGGGCGGCGAGCGCAAGATCTATGCGGCCGTGAAGTTTTTCATCTACACAGCGGTCGGCAGCCTGCTGATGCTCGTTGGCATCATCGCGCTCTACTACCTTTACGGGACCTTTGACTACACGACGATTCTTGCGGCCATGAGCGGTGGCAAGCTGTTGGTTGAGCGCAACGAATTCTGGCTGTTTCTCGCCTTTGCGTTTGCGTTCTGCATCAAGGTGCCGCTCTTTCCGTTGCACACCTGGCTGCCTGACGCGCATACCGAAGCGCCAACGGCCGGATCTGTAATCCTCGCCGGCGTGCTTTTGAAGATGGGAACTTACGGTCTGCTGCGTTTTAACCTCGGACTTTTTCCATTGATGTCTCGCAAGTTTGCGCCGCTAATGATCACGCTCGCAATTATCGGAATTGTTTACGGCGCGCTCGTGGCGATGGTCCAGCCCGACGTGAAACGTCTGGTGGCGTATTCATCCGTGAGCCACATGGGCTTTGTTGTGCTCGGACTCTTTTCGTTTACGGAATTCGGCATGCAGGGCGCTCTTTATCAAATGCTCAACCATGGTGTTTCGACTGGCGCCTTGTTTCTCTTCGTCGGCTTTATTTATGAGCGCCGGCACACGCGCCTGATCAGCGAATTCGGTGGGCTTGCCACGCCGATGCCGTGGTTTTCGACGCTGTTTGTGATTGCCTCTCTCTCATCAATCGGTCTGCCGTTTCTGAATGGCTTCGTTGGTGAGTTTTTGATAATGCTGGGCAGTTGGACCTCAAACGCAATCCAACACGCCTGGATTGCAACCATGCTTGCCGGGACGGGCGTAATCTGGGCAGCCGTTTACATGCTGTGGATGTTGCAGCGGGTTGTGTTTGGCAAAATTACTAAGCCAGAGAACGCCAAACTTCGTGACCTTAACACCCGTGAGGTGGCTCTGTTGATTCCTTTACTTGTTCTGATGTTGTTCATGGGAGTTTACCCGCGCGTTTTTCTCGATCGCTCCAGGGCGAGCGTCGAGGAAGTTCGAAGCCGCCTGGCTGCGCAGCCGGCGGGAGGGTCATTTGCATCTGTTAAGCCCGCGGGAGATCGGCGCGACGCATTAGCTCCGTAGGAGCGAAATGTTCCAGCGATGATTAAGTAATCGGCGAGATGTCGCTCCTCCTCCGTAGTTGAAGCTAAACAATGAATTTTCTTGCTCTACAATACGCGAGTCCTGACGTCAATCTCTGGTTGATCCTGCCGGAGTTGATCATTTGCGTGGTTGGCGTCCTCGTTATGTTGGTCGACGCTTTCGCGAAACCAACTCAGCGCTGGGTTACAGGCGGCCTTTCCCTGTTGGCATTGGCGGCAGCGGCTGTCAGTTCGGGCTGGTTATGGCTTTTGTGGCGAGGCGCCAGCCAGGCCTTCAACGGCATGATCGTCCTCGACGAACTTCGGCTCGGTTTTACCTTCGTCTTCCTGGTGGTGTCTGCGCTTACGATCCTCGTTTCCATGGTTTGGGTGGAGAATGAACGCCTTCCCGCAGGCGAGTTTCATTCGCTGCTAATGTTCGCTACTGCGGGCATGATGTTTATGGGCTCGGCGGGCGATCTGGTCATGGTTTTTCTGGGGCTCGAGATTCTGTCTATTGCCACCTACGTTATGTGCGGCTTTCGTCGCACAGACATTCGCTCCAATGAATCGTCGATGAAGTATTTTATCCTTGGCTCCTTTTCATCTGCTTTTCTTCTTTACGGTATTGCGCTTACTTACGGCGCCACCGCTACGGCACTCCTACCGGGCACCACTAACATTGCCGAGATCGCCAGGCGACTTCCTGACGCGCAATACCCAATGCTTCTCTTCGCGGGCGCGGCGATGATGTTGGTCGGCTTCGGCTTCAAGATCGCCACGGCGCCTTTTCATGTTTGGACGCCTGACGTTTACGAAGGTGCGCCAACGCCGGTCACCGCATTCATGGCTGCCGGTCCCAAGGCCGCCGGGTTTGCTTCTTTCCTGCGCGTTTTTCTTTTTGCCTTTCCTTTCGTAGTCGCGACCGCCAACAACAGCATCGGTGGCCGGATTCATGCAGCCTGGTTGTCGGCGCTGGTAGTCATCGCGATTCTGACGATGACCATCGGCAACGTGGTCGCGATTGCGCAGAACAATGTCAAGCGAATGCTCGCCTATTCCTCAATCGCACACGCCGGCTATGCGTTAGTCGGCTTTATTGCTGCCGGAGCTGCTCGCAATATTGAACAGCGTAACGCCGCCATCGCCGCCGTGGTCTTTTATCTTTTGACTTACGCCGTAATGAACCTTGGTGCGTTCGCCGTAGTTCAACTTATCGCGCGCGCCGGTGATCGCCGCACGGAAGTAGAGGACTACAACGGCATCGGCTTTCAGTCGCCCTGGCTCGCGTTCTGCCTGTCCTTGTTTTTGCTGAGCTTGTTAGGAATGCCTCTGACCGCAGGTTTCATGGGCAAGGTTATGGTTTTTCGCGCCGCGCTTGATCAAGGCTACTACCTGCTCGTGGTGATTGGCGTGCTGAATACCGCGATCTCCGCCTACTACTATCTCCGGCTCATAATCGTAATGTTCTTCCGTGAAAGGACGACTGCGTGGAGCGCGCCGCAAATTCCTGCGAGTGTGGGCCTGGCGTTGGCAATAACTATTTTCGGGGTGTTTTATCTTGGCCTTTTTCCCGGCCGCGTCATCAATGCGCTGCAAGCAAAGCCTGTCATGTCGATATCTATGAAATAGTGTCTGGTGCGTTGTCAGTACCACCTGCGGTAGCGGGTGGGTTCAACCTGCGATACACAGCCGTTCAATGCGCGCGCTGCCGAAGAAAAGGCTGGCATCGTGGGTCGACGAATACGGAACCGGCAGCAGTAGCGACCGGCCGCGATGTACACAGAAGCAATGCACCGTGCTTAACGGCGACGCGGGATGCATACAGGCTCGTATGAACCGTGCGTCCGGTCGCTATCGCTCCCGGTTCCGTATTCGTTGACACATGTTGCCAGAGTTTTTGCTTCGGCGTGCAACCGAGTTTTCACACAAGCTCGGTAGCGGGTGGGTAATGGTTTAGATTATCGGACAACCTTAAACATGACCGCCGAAGAATACGCCGCGCAAGTCAAAGCCGAGCTTAACAATTCCTGGCTGCCTCACATCTATCGCGACCGCATCCGCAGCAAGCGCACACGCTCTTACCGCTTTGAAGGATTAACCAAAAACAATCGAGTCGAGATTCAGCATACCTTACTGGGTGTCGAACTGAAGGCTGGCCGGCGACGACTGCTTTGCCCTGATCTGGCCACCGCGCGTTATCTCTCGGTTTTCGCGCGCGCTGGTTGCGAATACGTAGCTGTACCCTATGACATCACCAGAATCTCTCAACTGGCCGACGAGTTGGAATCGTCCTGGCACAGGATGCTTTTGCTGGCTGACCATTATGCTGCGGGCAAATCGGAAGCGCTTAAGACTCGTATCCGCCGCGTGTTGGTGCAGCAGATAAGAGCCGAGATTTCCGAAGCAGGCGCGGGAACGTCCGTCCCGGAGTTTAAACAGAGTACGAAGCAGCGAACCTAGGGTGGTGGTTTTCCTGTAACGCAAATTGTCAGTTTGCGGCGCAGCTGGGAGGGCTTTGGGTGACGGGTTTGCGTAGTGGGTCAGTTTGGAGTTAGCGAGGTCGATTGCTTTAACAGAACCGAGCGCGGTAGCGCCGGATGCTGGAGCAACTTCGGTATTAAGCAGGATGCACCGCGGCGTAAATTGGATAAACTTTATGCGGCTCCCTTGCAAAGAAATTAGTATCCTGTGAACCCTTGAATTGTCTACCGTCATCACCCAAGTTGACTCCAGCATCCGGCGCTACCGCGCTCGGTTCTGAAGCGCCAGTTTCGCCAACTCCAAACTAGACCCACTACCCGGGTTTGAAAGCTTGCGCGCAAACTAACAGTTTGCGTTACAATAGGTCATAACATGATCGAAGAGCCGAGGGAATTCCTAAACCAAGAACCACCATCTGCCGAGACCGGCGCCGCGCTTCCTTTTCCCTTCAAGCAACAAACTTTCTGCCGTTACGAGCCAATCGAAAAACAGATCGAAGAAGTTCGAGTGCTCGTCGTTGACAGCTTGCTGCGCGATGAGGACGACATCTCCGATGTGGCCCGAACGGATTGGGGTAACGCTGCTTCGTTGGAGATCAAACGCGAACGGCGCATTGCCGGGATGGCGGTTGAGAATATTCTTAGCAACATCGAGCGGCTGGTGAAAAACCCGGCTACCCAGGTGACGCCGCTGGCATCAATCGCGGTAGCGACCGGTCAGTTTAAGCCGGACGCGATCGTCCTGAGCGGCACCCTGCGTGATTTTGATTATTACAATCCGGCAGTCATCGAAACGTTTGTTGAGTTCATCCGTGAAAATCGCGTCCCGGTTCTCGCAATCTGTGGTGGCCATCAACTTGTCGGGATGAGCTTCGGGGCTCGCGTGATGACGCTCGACCGCCTCGAGCAACACGAACAGCGCGAAAATCGGCCGCTCGAGTATCAGTACCGGTTTGTCCGCATAACCGACCCGACCGACCCAATCTTTCGCGGCATCAACAGTCCGCTTGACGACCGCTGGCAAGATTGCCCGCAGCGCGCACGCGTGCTGCGCGTTTGGCAAAATCATGGACTGCAACTGGATCGTGTTCCGGAAGGGTTCGGTCTGCTCGCTACGTCTTATCTTTGTCGAAATCAGATGATGGTTAAACACAGCAACGGACAGCTTATCTACACGGTCCAGTTTCATCTGGAGAAGTCTTTTGAAGATTGGAACAAGAGCCGCACACGCTGGCAACACCAAAACGACTCTCGCGACGGCCGCATCCTTTTCGAAAACTTTCTGCTTCTCTCCCTGGCCCAGCGCGGCTAGGCATAGCAACACAACGCAAGAGGCATTGTGGCTTACAGAAGCCGTTCACAGCCGCGGCTGTGGCCGGGTTTATCGCGAACGGTAATAACGCACCGGCTGGCTACTATGTCGTAGGCGATGGTCCGGTAATCGGGTCGAAACAGTAGTTTGCGAATGATACCAATGGCGCAGGACGCATTAACTGAGATCACTCTGGCCCGCGCCGCTAAAACTCTCGCCAGACGTGATGGAGATCTGGCCGCGATTCTGGACAGGTACGGGTCTCCGCCTCTCTGGGCGCGGCCTTCGGGCTTTGCCACGCTCGTCAAAATTATTCTCGAACAGCAAGTGTCGTTGGCTTCGGCGGCCTCTATGTTTGGCCGCCTCAAGAAGAATATAGTTCCCTTTCATGCGGCACGCATGATCGAGCTGGGCGAAGTTCATTTGAAATCACAGGGCATGACGCGCCAGAAAACGGCTTATTGCCTGGATCTGGCTCAGTCGGTAATGGACAAGCGTTTGCGGCTATCGCGACTCTCACGGATGAGTGATGAAGAAGCAAAAGCTACGCTGATGCAAGTCAAGGGGCTGGGCGCGTGGAGCGCCGATGTCTATCTCCTCATGGCCTTGCGCCGCTCGGACATCTGGCCGCTGAATGATCTTGCTCTCGCAATCGCGATCAGCAAGCTAAAACAACTTCCCAACAGGCCAGACCCCGCGGAACTAACCGAGATAGCCGAAGCTTGGCGACCGTTTCGCTCAGTGGCCGCCAGGATGTTGTGGCAGTATTACCTGGCACAGCGCAGAGAAAGAAGCGTTCGAAACACCGTCTAACTTATTGAATCGGTGACGATTGTCAGGGCGAGGTGGTGACGCGTTTTCTTGGCGAAACAGAAGCGATCGACGGCTTGCCCGAAGACAGTCCCGGTTTCTGGAAAGATGGACTGGTCATGGGAGTTCGACGACTGGTCGAGACTGAAATACAGACCCGCAGTGAATACGTCGGCCCGCCCATTGACTTGCTGCAGATCAGCGCGCAGGGGGCGAAGTGGATTCAAAAGAAGCAGGAATGTGCAGACTTGAAACCGTTCAAGAAGCGCGTTAATCCTCGTCCGCATCTGAGACGGCGTTGAGCAGGAAATGCAAGACGTGCTTATGAAACTATTTCGAGATTGTTGAAGCCGCAGTGATTGGCGCCGGTATCGTGAAATCAGTGGTTACCGGAACGTTCTCCATTGTCAGCTCAATCAGACGATCGACCACCGCCTTGAGATCCTTCGTCTCGTTGAAGACGCGGAGCTGTTCTTCCGCGGAAGTCCGTCGCTCAAGTATCGTGTGGATATGCTCGATCTCCTTGCGCGACCCGAGCTCGTCCACCACGTCGTCAACAAAGTCGAGCAACTCGAGCACCAGATCGCGCGTCGGCACTTCCTTCTGTTTGCCAAAGTCGATCATCTTGCCATCAATGCCCCAACGCACTGCGCGCCATTTGTTTTCCTGAATCAACATGCGGCGATAGAGGCGAAAGCCAAGATTCTGATCGATCAGTTTGGTGAGCTTCGCGACGATGGCCTGAAATAGCGCGGCGATAGCGACAGTATCATCGACGCGCGTGGGAATATCGCAGATACGAAACTCCAACGTGGGAAAAACAGGATGCGGTCGCAGGTCCCACCAAATTTTTTTGCCGTCGTTAATACACCCGGTCTTCACCAGCAGGTCAACATAGCGTTGAAAGTTGCTGTAGGAATCGAAGTGGTCCGGAATATCCGTGCGCGGAAACTGCTTGAAAACTTCCGTTCGATAGGATTTGAGGCCGGTGTTATGTCCCATCCAGAACGGCGATGAAGTTGTCAGGGCGAGCACGTGAGGCAGGAAGTAGCGCGCAGCATTCATAATATGGATTCTGCGATCCAAATCCGCCACGCCTACATGCACATGCAAGCCGAAGATCAAGAGCGAACGGGCGACGGTTTGGAGTTCCTGAACCAGCAGCTCATATCTTTCGTCGTCATAGATTTTCTGGTCCTGCCAGCGCGAGAATGGATGGGTAGAGGCAGCGACTATTACCAGGCCGGTCTTGGCTGCCAGGCCAGAAATGATACTGCGCAAGCGGGTAATATCCGCGCGCGCCTCCTGGATGTTTTTGCAAATGCCGGTGCCAACTTCAACCATCGACTGGATCATTTCGGGTTTGATCTGCTCGCCGAGAAGCATTTTGCCTTCTTCCAGAAATTCCGAGACGTGCGAACGCAGCTCACGCGATTGAGGGTCGACAATTTGAAATTCTTCCTCAATGCCTAACGTGAATTGATCGAACATGGGTTCCGGCTCCTATTCATGAAGCGGTTTCAAGCGTTCAGACGTTCCTGAATCATGCGCCAGTTGGGTGTCAATTTGCCAATAAATTCATACCGCAAGTGCTTGAAGGCGCTCGCGAGCGAATGAACCGGGCTGTAAAGGTCGAAATGAACGTACCACTTTCGCGGCTCTCCTTCCACATAGAGGAAATGCAGCACGGCCTCAGCCCGCCCCTTCTCGTAAAAGCCGCCGGTCGTATCCTTGTGGTTTGCCAAAAAGCGTGTGAAATCCTTTCGGCCCCTGAGCGTCGATTCGACCAGCGGCCACGCGGAAAAACCAATGCCTACTCCACCCTCGCCGTAGACATTATCTATTCTCCTAATGACGTGCCAGAGATTCTTCGCTTGCAAACGCGAAACCAACAACAAGAGCGTCTGTTGCTTATCGACCGCACAGCCCTCGAAGGCAGCTTCATCGGTGGCTGCGCCCCATAGTCCCGACAACTTGCCGGTCAGCGCCTCTCGCACGTCGCCGTTAAGCTCCTTCCAAACTATCAGGCGCTTTTCGTGTGCAGTCGAGCCAATTCCGTCCCGGTTCATTCCCAAGTCACTCCCGTCCCAACTCACTTTCGATGAGCGCGCGATTCTCCTCGGATAAACTTTGAAAGCGGAGACCTACGCCGCGTCCCGGATCGCTATAGACCACTACCGCGTGAGCAACGATCTGGTGACCCTCTCTCAAGGGAATACGAACCAGCAATACCAGGTCTTTAGGCAAGTTTGCCTGCGTGTTCATGTAGAAGCCGCCGACACTGATGTCTTTCGTGCTTGCTACTCCGGTGGCATCCTGACCATCAAAGAACATGTCTACGACTAATCGGGAACGGTCGTGACGGCGCCGCTCCTCTGGTCCCTCCAGACTTTCCTCCAGTTCATCTACCACGTTGGGCCCTCCTCAGTATTTTTTAACCCGCGAGTTCTTTGCTTTACATGCTTTTCGTCATAGCTCTTGATCGACGTCAAGTTTAGATTCAACCTTCAGTTGCTGACTTGCCGACACCAGACGAAGCATGGACCGTTCAATCCTTTTTCTCGATTATGAACGTTGGAACCATACCGCCGCCCGAGCTGACATTCGCAAGTTCCGTAGACGAGAGCCGAGTGAAGGCAGAACGAACCTTGCCATTGAATAGGAGCGGATCGAGGTCCACGAGTTGTTCTGAGAAATCAATGCTACCGTCCTCCCTGACTGCGGGAAACATTTCGCGTGCGGTTGGCACGCGTTCCTGCGCCAGGTAATCCCCATTAACCAGCGCGCTGCGCAAGGCTTCCTCCCAGCGAATTTCATCAGTGTTCCAGCCAATAGTGATCCCGTGTCCGCCATAGTCGTCATTGGGTTTCAGCACCAACTTGTCGCGGTTCGCCTCGATATATTCGAGCAGATCTATTTCCTTCCCGAAATAATCAGTTTTCTCCGCCCTGATGAGCCTTGTCCAGGGAACATGCCGGCGAATGCTCTCCTGCTCTTCAGTGCTGAATAGCGCGGCGCGACGCTGATCGGTCAACACCGCAAACAATGCCTTCTTGTGAATCAACTTGGAACGAAAACTATTGACCATGCAGATCGCCCCGGCGCGGTAAGCGTCAAGCAGCGCCGGATGTTCGCACATGATGGGAATATATTCGTTGACGAGCAGACGCTTGTAAACAATGTCGATCTGAAAATCGCCCACTCGCAGACGGTTATTATCAAACTCCAACTCTTCAGGTGAACAGATTACTGACGGGTAGCCTTCCCTCTCAAAAAACTCTTTAAAGAGCTCAAACTCCTTTTGTGTTGGCATTCCTTTCAAGTCGACGATCGCAATCTGAGGAACGCTGTCTGGCTTGCGACCGAGAAACTCTTCGTAAGAATCAAGCAACACGTCGAGCATATAGCGTCGACCGTAAAGTGGGCGCACGCTGTAAGTCTCACCAAATTTTTGCATTACCGGAAGCCTGGAAAAGATGGCGTAAGCTGCATCTACGTAGGCAATGCCTGCGGGGCTCTCGGCATTGAGTTCCACAAAACTGTACGCGGCTTCCGTAAGAAATGAGTCGAGCCGGGCAGTCGGAGAGACTGCTCGATAACCGGGATCAATGCTGATTAGCTCTCTTTCAATTTCCGTAACCCCGAGGTCACTAACGATCGAATCGTCATGAATTGCGGCGTCCTTGACCTTTTGAATAGCCGCCCAAACTGTTTCACAAATACGAACGACGCGGCTGAAATCCTGTTCGGTAACAAAGTGTGGGCGCAGGTAAGGCGACAAGCGTCGTCCGCCAAAAATTAACTTCGATTCCTCGAGACCCTCATCGAGCATCGCGCGCGAAGACTCGGCGAGGCTATCGTCGCGAAGTAGATCGTGATAACGCGAAACTGCTTCAAGGAGCATAGGGCGTAGACATTGATTCTTTATTAGAGATGAAAAGTTCGACAAATTTTGCCGGACAATCGGTACTTCAGGAGGGAGTTAGAGTAACACAGCGGGTCGGAAGGCGGCTATGGCTGGTGTCATCAGCTAGTTTCGAGTTTCGAGTTCACGTCAAACTAAACTCGAAACTCGAAACCCGGAACTCGAAACCCTGATTACGGCTTGGTCGAATATTGGTTGGCCGTAGAATACCGTAATGTGAGCACTACTTTTTCCTTATTACGCACGATCACGCAAGTCGAGTTTTTGCCCGGGGCTTTCGGTGTAATGGCCGCGGCGCCCGACAAAACCGGCTGGCCATCGATGGATTCAATCACGTCACCTGGCCGCAGCCCTGCTTTGAAGGCATCAGTTGATGGTCGAACAGAAACGACGAGTAGTCCGCCGGTCGAGCCGAAGCGCAAAGCAACCCGCGGTTTGAGGGCCACTGTTTCTATCCCCTCGGCCCTTAGCGATCCGGGCTGAAAGGCCCTTTCTCTATACTTCTCAAATCCTGGCGAGAAAAACCTCGGATCGGGCGACTCACTCAGCTTGATTTCGAGTGCCTCAGAATAATCCTTGCCGGGACGAGCCACGTTAAAGCGAACCGGGATTTCCGGTCCCGCTTCATCCAGCAGCCACGAAAAATCATCGGCGTTACGAACATAGCCGTTGTTAACACTGAGGATCACGTCGCCGGGTTTGAGCTTTGCCAGCGCCGCGGGGCTTCCCGGAGCAACTGAAGTCAACAGGATTCCCTGGCGCTTCTCGGCCAACTCGCGGGCACGTTCGAGTTGCCAGCCGACGCGTAGAATTCGTTCGAGCGAAACAGCTCCGATTGGCTCGCCACGGATTCCCAGCCACGGGCGTGGTACGCTGGCTTGTCTGGCCAACACACGTTTAGCCGCCATTCGAACGAGAGCTACGGGCACTATCGTGGCTTCAATACCTTCAACGGCATCAACAATCCCCAGTGTCTCGCCTCTGTAGTTAATTGCAATGCCCCCGATATTCGTCGGCGATAACTTTGCTGATCTAATTTTTACTCTAGCAACACTTCCGGAGGGAGAACGACTGACATCCGTAACCATTACCTCTGTTTCACCGATGCGAACATACATCGCAGCCTTCGCGCCGGCGTCAGAACGCGGCGAAGGTTGCGGTCCAATGACACGCAGCTTTTGACCAACGTTGATCATCTCCTCTTTCAACTCAACAGATTCCGGCAGGCTACCATTCGTCAACGTGATCAGTGACAGGCCAGTTAGACCATCCAGCCCAACGTAGCGGCCCATGATGCGCTTGCCATCGCGCGTGATGACCCGAAGATCCGCGGGCTCGAGAAGATTTCCCGGCATGTTAATCACCGGCACGCCCGGGATAGCCATGGGCGGCACACCTGGCGGTGGCGGAGTCATCGCAGGTGGGCCGGTGGTCGAAGAAGGTTTCGGCGGCAGCGGCGCTCGCGGCGCGAAATGAACCGCGGGCGGCGGCATCTCAGCTTCCGCTTCCGGTAGCCACGCGGCGATGGTGTGACCGTCGTCCAGGGCAAGTCCTGCGATCACGTTCGTATGAACTTCACCGGAGATCTTGAAAGCCTGATCGAGTTTGGCAATAGCCTCAACCTGTTCCTGGGACCGGATTAGTAAACGAAAAACTTTCAGGCCGTTAAGACTATGCAGAATCGTCACGACCTGCGGCGCAGCAGCCTTATTCTCCAGAATTATCCGACTAACAGTCG
The DNA here is from genome assembly GCA_963698325.1 of Blastocatellia bacterium. Classification (GTDB taxonomy): domain Bacteria; phylum Acidobacteriota; class Blastocatellia; order Pyrinomonadales; family Pyrinomonadaceae; genus PSRF01. The sequence continues at coordinate 185,208 of CAVOQJ010000001.1, forward strand.
TCTCAGCGATGGTCTTACGAGGCTTGGGAGAAGGTGCCGGCGTTTGTGCCGCTACCGCCACGCAAAACAAACCCATTGCGAATACGGACGCCATAACATGTGTAAACAAATTGCTGCTCTTCTGTGTTCTCATTGCTTGGTTCAACTCTTCGCCTTATTCTCAATAACCGTTAAAGAATTATTCCGCTACCACGAGTCTCGTACCGACGCTATGAATGGAGAGGTGCTTTGGGAAAAAGCGCGCTGTGAGCCAAAACTGACCGTGGGTAACGAGATTGTCCGCAACGTCCCGCGTCCATCGTCCACGGAAACTTTTAGTGATTGATACCCGGCGTCGATTGGAAAACCTCCCGTTTGATAGGCTTCGGCAAGCTGATCGCGCCTTAGCACCTCCGCCGGCGTACTGCTTGAATCTCTCGACTTGGGACGGTTGATCCCTCCGAGAACGGCAACCGTTTGCTTCAATCCAGAGTTGTGCTTCAGAACCGACTTGCCAGGTGATCCCACGCTCGCATCAACGACGACTGGCTGTTTTTCTACTTGCCCGGCTACTTCCGAGGCCGGAATACTGACGGCTTTCTTTGAATCGATACGACTAGCTGCTCCCGAGTTTGGTGTGATTGTCGCCACGCCTACTGGCCTATCGGAGCGTAGTTTAAAGCTGACGAACATGAGGGCGGATCCGACCAGCAGAAGGATCGTGGCCACGACAGCAGAGCGGAAACCAAAAGAGAAATACCCCCGAGCAAAAGAGCCCGCAACCCCATGTTTTTCCACGGCCAAACGAGCACGCAAGCGGAAATCAAAATCGCCGGGCGCTTCTACGGTACCAAGACTGGAGACCAACGCCCGCAATTTCGTCTGTTCTCGGAAGAGCTTTTCACAGACGGCGCAGCTCAACATGTGGTTCTTCACACCGGAACTCAGCAACTCACCCGGAGCTGCCTCCTCGATTTCGCGGCGTGCATTTCGGCAGTTAATATTTCTCATAGTACTCCTCAGAGATAAGCTCTCATCTTCTCCCGCAAAAAACCGCGGGCGCGGCTGATCCGGGATTTGACAGTCCCCTCGCTCGTTTCCAGGATGCGCGAAATTTCCTCATAACTCTTCCCATCAACGTCGCGAAGGATGAGCGGCGCTCGATACCTTTCGGGTAAGGTGCTTATCGCGCGCTGCACTGCCTGGCGACGCTCGGCGTCCACAAGTTCGGTGTCGGGCAACGGCTTGCTATCGGCGGGATTAAACTCCTGGGGCTCAGCCCCGTCCTTTGCCTGAAAAAAACCCGTCAGCGAAACCAGCTTGCGCCGCTTGCGTTTGCGTAGCTCGCTAATCGCGAGGTTTGTCGCAATGCGATAGATGTAAGTCGAAAACGCGTAGGTCGTCTGATAGCGCTCGGCCGCCCGATAAACTCTGACAAACGTTTCCTGCGCCAGGTCAACTGCCCCGTCGTAATCGTTAGTCATGCGATAAATGTAACTCGTGATCTGGTTACGATAACGACTCACCAACTCGGCGAAAGCGTCCTCGTCGCCGGTGCGCGTCGCCTCGAGCAGAGCGTGATCCGTGGTGGGATCCACAACAACCTCGTGCCGCAACGCCGCGGCGAAACCCAGGTCTTCGATCGTAGTTAGTGTGTCCATCAGGGCAGGTAGGCTCTCACACGCGCTGACGAGTTTCCGTTGTTGTTTGAGATTACGCGACCCAGCTTAAACGCCTTACCGACTTCGCAATGGGAGCAGCCGCTTGAACCCGTATTATACCCTGACCACGTGGCCCTCCGCAGTTTATACACGCACAAACCGGCTGCAGGTTCCGAAACGGTAGGGTGAATCGGTGTTGAGGGTTGGGAAGTGCTCTAACAAACTTCAAAACGTCAGACAGAACTGGCTGGATCGCTGAAAAAACAGCACAGTCGGGGCTGGCTCGCCAGATCGCAACTCCCCGCGCGCGATGTTTTAGAGGTGACTGGACTTTGCGATTCCTCAAATATCCAATAGCTAGGCCTCAGGGCTCTTAAATAGTGCGTCGTCAAGCTTGATACCGTAAGTGACGTTGAGGATCCGCGTTTCCTGGATTTGCTTTCCGTCCTCGAGCAACACGCTGCGATAAGGAACAAGTGTGCCCTGGGCTATCCGGTAGTCCATGAATTTCCGCGAGTACTTCATGGGCGTAGATCCTCCCGGGGCGGGTTCCTCATATTCGAGCCACAGCACATGAAGCGACTTCGCGCTAATGTAGTAACGCGTAGACTGCTTGTCTTTGTCCACAACATCCACGACGTAGAGATCCAGTCCCTTCTGCTTCTCCTTACCAATCATGTTGAGGGTCGAGGCGTTCTCTTTGTACCTCAATAACGTATCAAGGCTGTGACGGAGTTGCGCAAGAAACGTATCTGTCGCATCTTGCCTGGGAGTAAAAGAGGCTCCATTGATGATGCCCCACAGCCGCCCGCTGCCATAAATCAGTGAGTACTCGAGCGTAGGCATCTTCTGGTCGAGCCGGATCTTGTCTTTGTCTATACTTTCACCACGAACAAAGCGACGCTCGTACGCAGCTTCCTCGGTTTTGCCTACATCGCAAGTTGGCCTGCAGATTCGACCTCGCTCGATGCCATTCCGCCGAATCTGGGTCAGGACTGGACGGCCACCATAGAGGAATATCGAAGATTCTACGACCTGTTCAGCGCTGAAGTTTTTCTGATTTTTATCTACTTTTTCAACCTTTTCAGTTTTTTGAGGCTTCTTCGTATCAGCGGACGCCGCCGGAGTCTGCTGCTGAGCTAAGGCCAGCCTCTCACCAGTAGAAACGGCGGCGAAGAGCAGGAGAATTAAAAAAACTGCAGGGGCTTTGAATAAACGGAGCAAGAAACTATTCTCCTCTTGTGCGTGATTTGAGAACGGCAAACGGGAAAACTGATTGTCCGAGCGCGCGAATTGTATCATACGAACTCGTCTGATCACGTTGCGAAACCACTTGATTGATGCGGATTTAGTAGCTGCCGGATGCCTGTTAGCTACAGCTTTTGGCGGCCCACCCCGTGCGGCACTTACCACGTCTTTAACCGGAATTTACCGCGGTCTTTGTCGATCGACCTAGGGGTAGTTTCGGGAACTATGCAGAACCATTACAGAACCGAGCGCGGTAGCGCCGGATTCTAAAGTCTACGTTGGCCATAAGCTGGGCAATCTCTTAATAGTCAGCTTGACTTAAGCATCCGGCGCTACCGCGCTCGGTTCTGTAATCGTTTGTTTCCTCGTTGAATTCCCGACGACTCATTACTTGCTGCTTTCAATTACCAAACTGAACCGGTCTCGAGCGGTTGCTTGATTGACACCCTTCCGCTTAAATCGTAGTCTCCTTGGTTTTCGATTAGGCCACGTAATTGTTCTGAATGCGCATGGCACAATCACGAGGGCTGCGGCGCACAGGCGCGATTACTGCAGAGAAGGATGGGAGATTTATGAAGAGGGTAGGCATTTTGGTAGGGCGCGAAAAGACTTTTCCAGACGCGCTTCTCAAAAACATCAATGAACGCGGCCAGGGCGAAGTAACCGCCGATTTCATAAAGCTCGGCGGCATTAGACACGACGCTCCGCCACAGTACGACGTTGTTATCGATCGCATATCTCATGAAGTTCCCTTTTATCGAGCAATCTTGAAGCGAATGGCGCTGGAAGGGACGATCATTATTAACAATCCCTTTTGGTGGTCGGCTGACGACAAGTTTTTCAACTATTCGCTCGCAATGAAGCTCGGTGTAGCGGTTCCCAAGACCGTTCTGCTGCCGCAGAAAGATTACATGGAGGGTATCGTGAGCGAGAGCTTGCGCAATCTCGAGTTTCCGCTTGATTGGCAGGGCATTGTGGATTACGTCGGTCTGCCGGCGTTCTTAAAGCCGTTTGATGGTGGCGGCTGGAAGAACGTCTCAAAGATCAATTCGCTCGAGGAACTTTGGTCGGAATACGATCAGACTGGAACTCTATGTATGACCTTGCAAGAGGCAATTGATTTCGATCAGTTTGTGCGCTGTTACTGCGTGGGCCAGGAAGAGGTAATGATCATGGCTTACGATCCGAGAAAGCCCTATCTCTCCGGCGAGCAATACATTCACAACCCCAATTATCTTGCCCCGGAATTGGCGGATCGCGTTCGTCAAGACGTACGCACGCTGTGTACGGCGCTCGGATACGATCTCAACACAGTCGAGTTTGCGATCAAGGACGGCATTCCTTATGCAATCGATTTCATGAATCCGGCGCCGGATGCGGAGCTGGCCTCAGTTGGAGAGTTCTATCACAACTGGATTACCAATGCGGTTACTAACCTTGTGTTCAGGCGACTTGATGACGGGCGCGAAAGGCCGCGCTATCGTTGGAACGCGCTGCTGAGTCCAGAACCTACTCGAACGTTTGCCGTAGCTTCGGTACTGGAACAACAAACTCGCACCATTGTTCCAAATCCGACTGAGCTGAATAACAACGCGGCTCAAGCAGTCGCCCCTTTTGCTGAGACTCCAGCCGCGCTCGAAGCTTCGCCGGAGCGCAGCACCCTGGAAACAGCGTCTGTGATGTTGGAACCTGCAGCCAAACGCTCAACTCGTAAAGAAAAGGCCCCTTCAAAAACTACCTAGCCCGGATTATTCATGAACCTTCATGTCATTTCAGCCTGCGTAGCGGGCGACAGCATAAAGCCTGGGGCGCGAGCCCCAGGAAAGCAATGTAGATGAACATCAGCCCGTGTAACGGGCGGCAGCCTGTTGCTTTCGAGACGAGCGCGAACTGGTCCACGCTGTCGCCTGCTTCGCAGGCTTGGAACTCTTTCTTTGCAGTGACCTGGGGCTGACGCCCCAGGCTTTATGCTGTCGCCTGCTAACGCAGGCTTAGTGAACAAATCCGCAGTTCGTGAATAATGCGGGCTAGTTGGTTTTCGTTCATGTGAAAAGAAAAAGGTCGAGGGCTGCTCGACCTTTTTTTGCCACAGTTACGTTGCAAGACGAGGTTTCCATCTTTTTTCGAGAATCTTGATTGCAAGGAGGCTCGCTATCCAGGCGATCAGTGACGAGGAAGCGAGCGACCAGCAAATCCCCACCACAGCCGGATCGAAGTAAGGAACAACCACAGCTACGAGGATACTGGCATTGGTCACGCGTGCCGCGAGCCGGCGCACCTTGAGAGAGTGTTGCAGCCAGTTGATTCGCCGCAACTCCGCAGTGAGGTAATCATCATCGTCGTTCAGGCGCGCGTAGTATTCTGCTTCCCGTGCGGCGTGGCGACTCAAAGCCTTGTCTGAGGCTGCAGTGGCGGCGTCTCGATACTGGTGAATTACATGGGCCAACTTCCCCTCGCGCAACGCAAGATGTGCGAGCCCCATGCGAGCTCTGAAACTCTCCGGCTGCAGCTCGAGCACTCTCTGAAAACTGCTCTGCGCCCGCGCAATCTCTCCCCACTCCAGAAAACTTTCGCCGACCAACGCTAACAGGGTAGGTTCTTTTTCGGCACGCCTGGCTGATAAACGCAAGGCAGCGCGTGCCCTGGACAACAGCTTGTGGTCGCCTAAACTGCAGGCCTGAGACCGTAGCAACCGCGCAAACTCAAGGATCATTTGCCCGTCTTTGGGAATAACAATCAATGCCCGCCGGAAGGCTTCGCGCGCCTCATTTAACCGCCCGGCGATTCTCAACTTGTTGGCCACCTGTCCTAAAAGGATGGCCCTTTCGCGATCTATTACAGTCACCCCGCTCTGGATCGAGGATTCCCCGTCGCACGCCTGGCTTTTTCCTTTTCCGCCCAGTTTGAAATCGAGCGTCGCACCGTCAAGCACCTCCGCAGAAGCGAGTTGTAATGAATTCACTTCTCGATTCAGAGGCTTGGGGTCGCAAAGGTAGTCACGCAGTTCAATCGTGCGCAAATCAAGCTTATCCTGATGGATTAGCGGGAATAATTCACGAACCATCTCGCGATAGCCGCGGCCTCCTGAGGCAAACGCAAACTCGGTGTCCTTCCCGACAATCTGCGTGCGATACCGGTAACGCACTCGGCCGCCGCGTCTCAAGGTGCGAACGGCCTGAGTATCCACTTTCTCAAATTCCATTATGCTGAGTTCTTTTTGCCGCCCGACAATACGTCGCATTAGCGAGGGTCCAGGACCGCGTCGCACCAGAAATAGCCCGTCAAATTCTATGCGATCGGTTAAAGCCAGAACCGGAATTATGAGCCAGGCAACAGCGACGGCAGCCAGCGCTAACAAATCTCTCTCTGATCGCAGCAATAGCGCGGAGCTGAATGTTAGAACGCTCGCGGCGGCAAGATAGGAGCCCGGAGAAACGCGCACGCTGGCCAATCGCAATCCGCGGCGCGGCCGCTCTCGCCCTCGCGCGACTTCGGTAAGCGCCTGCAGCGTTTCTATTTGTTCGGTGTCGTTCATCTTTTAAGCGTGTAAAGCGCTGGACATTCAACGGGCACGTCAAGCGAAAATGTTCCTCTGCCTGTTCCCGGTTCAGTGTAACGTAAGTCGGCAAACTGGACGAGGGTCTGCGTTGTACAGTCTTCACCCACCACTCGCACAACTGGAAATCTGGCGAAGCCGAGGAACACCTGCGAACGACTGTCCTGCCCTGCTTCCGCGACGGCTTCAGCAACGACTCCCTGAGGCTTTTCATAGCGAACGAAATTCAGATAGCCGCGCGCTGTCTGCAGCAGAGATAAATTGAACCTGTAGGTTGCCCGTTCAGTTTCCATCACACAGATCCATTGAGTCGGGTTGGCAACGGTGGGCATAGCGGCGACTTTAACGACGTGCTCGGCATTTTGATTTGCGATAGTCGTAGCCTGAATCTTAGCTTGCCGCAACGCCACCACGTGAGTAACAGCCAGCCCGGCACAATAGATCGCAACCGTTGCCAGAGCGACAATGGCTATCCTGGCGCCAGCGCGCCCGCCAATATTGCGCCGGTAAAGGCTAAACAGAACAATCAGGGCAAATACCCAAAGAACCCGTAGCAGAATGTCATTGGTCATTAGGCGCGGGCCCACCGATCCCACCAGCACCAGATAACTAGGAATCAACGCAATCGCCAACCAGACTATGATTCGCTTTCTTGTTTTCGCGGTCAGAAGGAAAGCGGCGCCGCCGAGCACCGTCCACAAGAAGGGATCGACAATAAAGACGAAATCGCCATAGAACCACTTGGGGTTCCATGGCAGCAGAAATCGCACACCGTAGTTGTTTGTCCAGTCAAGTATCGGGTGAGTGGCAGTCGCAACGAACGAGGCGAGAAGGAGGCCGGCTGGTTTTATGTTTGGCGCACGGTTGTTCCAGCGGGCCAGCAATAGATCGCCGAGATAAAAAATGAGTGGCAGCGCGAGGGCAAGCGCAAATGCTCCAGCGATTGAATGACTGATCCCGCGATGGTGTTGGAGGAATGCCCAGCGTCCTCCTAAGATGAGAGCTACGATATCGGCATCTGGAGAGTTCGCAGCGAGCACGCAAAGAGTAGTCGCGCCGGGTGATAACCTCTCCAATCCGGCTTTGGCCGCTGTCAGACCTACCAGCGAGTGAGTAAGGTTATCCATTCAGAAGCAGAGAGCGCTTCGAGCTTTGAATTTAGAACTCTAAGCACTAAGAGCTGAAATGACTAAAATGGAATGTCGCCGCCGGGTGTTTCCGGAGTTAGTTTGGCGTACCGATCCGGGTCGAGCTTTTGCAGCTTCTCCGCTGCTTCGCGAGCAGCCGCAGACTGTGGAAGCGGGGTACCATCAATGTCCTTCGCTTTGCGCGAAGCATCAACGATGTTAAAGAGCAGGTCCGCTGCTTCTTTCTTCTTACCTTGCTTCTCGTAAACAGCAGCCAAACGAACATTCGCCGTGTCTGGCGTAACTACGACGCTGTTTATCGACGCCAACTCCGAATAGAGCTTGGCAGCCTCGTCGTATTTCCCATCTGCCTCCTTCGCCTGAGCCAGAGCAAACTTCGCGAGCGTTGCGGGCTCAACCAGGCTGGCTTTGCTAACCTCAGCAAGTTCGTTCATTGCTTTGTCGCGATCGATGTAAAGCAAATTAGTACCGATGAAATAACGCGCTTCGGTTTTGTAAGGATCTCCGTACTTGGCGGCCACTTTTTGAAACTCTTCAATAGCTTTCTGCGCGCGTTCCTGTTCATTGGAAAAAGTTGGATCGGTGGTACCAGGTGCGGGCGATGCAGTGGCAACGGGGGTGGTGGCAATCGCTATCGCACGTCCCAATGCGCGCCGTGCTTCGTCGCTCTTGCGCTGAGACCACTTTACCCAGAAACCTATGAGGACTGCCAAAACAAGCAGCCCCACGATTCCATAGATTATCGCCTTACCCTGGCCTTCGAGCCGGTCGGCTATGCGGTCAAAAATCTTCCCCGCTGTGTCGCGAAATTTGTCCTGCTGGAGTTCACGTGCGCGCTTCTTTTTGTATTTGGCCACTTCGTTCCTTCTCGCAAGTCCACATAGGGGACTGCGTTCTTCCAGGTGTATGATTGGCGAAATATTCACTGTAATGGCCGCTCGGAAATCTTGTCAAGCCGGGCGTTTATGTAGTATTGCAGCGTTAGAAAGGGACGCCGGCATCTAAAGTAGCGACGATAATGGCGCTTAAAAATTCATTGGGAACAAACAGTCCGGGTCGGGTGTCTAATACCGCGACTGCCAACCCTACTGTGTGGAATGGGCAGGGGCCGTCAGCAACTCCAATTCCCTCCCCAGGGGGTAACAAGTGAGCTACGGGGAGCCAATAGCCCTCCGGCAAATGGAGTTAGAGCAGGTTGCACCGGCAGCCGCCGCTGGATCGCGCGCTTCGGCCGAATCTGAGTTCATTGAAAGATTAAAGCGAGGTGAGGCAGCAGCGTTTGAAGAGCTGGTCGCGGAGCGTTCCGGCGAAATCTACGGTCTGCTCTTTCGCCTGACCGAGAATCGAGAGGAAGCTCGCGATCTGACCCAGGAAACATTTTTGCGGGCTTTCCAAAGCATTGGTCGCTTCAGGGGAGAGGCAGATCTGAGGACCTGGATTTATCGAATCGCAATTAACCAGGCCCGAAACCGCTGGCGCTGGTGGCGCAGACGCCGACGAGACTCAACCGTATCGCTGGACGCAATGCAGGGCCAGTCGAACCAGACATTGATGGCGACACTGGCTGAATCGTCAGAGAATCCGGAGCAGCAAACTTTGGCGCACGAACGCGAGTTAGCTCTAAGGTCGGCACTAAGGAGCGTCGGCCGGGCTTATCGCGAAACACTTATATTGCGAGATATTGAGGGCTTCACCTATGAGGAGATTGCCACGACGCTGGGAATCAATGTTGGAACGGTGAAATCGCGCCTGGCGCGTGGCCGCCAGGAACTGCGAAGAAAGTTGGAAGGATCTTTGTAATTGCCGATTTTCGATTGCCGATTGCCGATTGAAATAAGTTCGCAGCTTGAAGAAATTTCTTCAATTGAAAATCGGAAATTGGAAATCGGAAATCGATTGGATGGCCGACCCGCCCCGGCTCACAAAAACTCGGTGCCAAATGGGTCGAAGTGAGAAAACGGCGGAACTAGACGGAGAGTAACTCGAAGATGAAAAGCGAATTTGAAACGTGGCCAGCAACACCCGTTGAAGCGTCGCTCCGAATCAACAAGGTTACTTTGCATCACGGAACTAGCCGGAGTTGCTTCTTTTTTAGCAAAGGAAGCAGCCGGGGTCGGCCGGCCATCCAATGAGAACAGAGAGCAGAGGTCAAGGTCAGCTGACTTCTGAATTCTGAATTAAAATTATGGGTTGCGAAGAAACCACACAATTGCTCTCCCAGTTTATTGATGATGTGTTATCCGCTCCTGCGCGCGCTGCGGTCGACGAGCATCTCGACCGTTGCCCTGTTTGCCGCGCCCACGTCGCTGAGTTGCGCTCAATAAGCCGCGGTCTGCGTCAACTTGCTCGTCCGATTGCGCCGGCCGAATTGGCGCCCACGATCACTGCGGCGCTGATGATTGAAGCGGCCGCCCTGCGCCAGTCTCCCGACCGCTCTTTTGGCGAGCGTATGGCATTGTGGCTTGAGCCTCGCTTGATGCCTTACAGCGTCGGCTCCCTTGCCTCAGTCGTTCTTTTCTTCTCGATGTTTGTCGCGCTAAGCCCACACTTCATCGCCCTGCAAAGAGCTGCCAGACAAATGGAGACTGTTTTAGTGTTTCGGCCAAGTCCAGGTTACGACCTGAACCAACCTGTAACTTCGGAGGACTTTTCTGCGATGCGCGCGCCGTTTGCGGAACAATCTCCCAGCCTTAATCCGGGCGGCGCACTGGCGGCGTTGACAGGCTCCTATGCACGCCCGCATACCAACATGAATCAGCAGGGCGACGATATGATCGTCGTCGCGGACGTGTTTAGTAACGGCGCAGCGTCGTTGGCAGATGTCGTGCAAGCCCCACGAGATCGGCAAATGCTCACCGACTTTGAAGTTGCTTTGCGGCAAAGCGCAGCCTTCGTTCCGGCATCGTTGGATCGTCGTCCCGACACGATGCGAGTGGTCTTTACCGTGCAGAAGGTAGATGTGCGCGATCGAAGTTTCTGACGCATTACTTATCCAGCAAAACTGACTTTCCAAAACCCTCCCACAGCTAGCCTGACTTTGCCGAGTGACTCGCTCAATTTTGTCCAAGGCGCGATGGCGGATTCTATGCTTGCGAAATGCATTTTCAGACCTTGTGAGGCGGCACAGATTTAATAATTGATAGTGCGGAGTCCGGGATTCCAGCCGTTATTCGGACTGAGATAGTTACCAAGCCCCAGCCCCAGCGGTGGATAGGTTTCCGCATAAAGATTAGAAAAGGCCGGCGCGAGCAAGGTCTTCTTTTCTAAATTGTTTATTAACTTGCCTTACGAGCAAATGCCGATGAAATCACGGTTAGTATTGCAGTCAGTGTTTGCTTCGCGTTGGCTTATTGTCGGGCAGACGGTCTTACCTTCAAGGCGGCGATTATTGTCAGGATTGCCATGGCCGAAGGGGACAGTCTGAGCAGCCCCCCCAAACCCGTAGAAGTAGAACACCCCGCCAAGAAAATGAATGGGCATCATCACACTGAGGAATATGCCGCCAACCAATAAGAGGATAAAGCCCCAGGTTTTTCGTGCAACAGAATGAACATATGAGCCGATGGCGACGAGCAATCCCGGAATCACAAAGGCGATTAGGTCACCCAGCAAAAGGCCGGGCCACAATCTATAAAGCTCGAAAGTGTGTGCGCCGTGCCTGATGAATGGGGCAACGACTCCAAGCACGACGGCAAGCACACCGGTTGTCGCGCCTCCAGCCAACTCAAATTTCTTTGAAAGCATCCTCTTCATCCCCCTTTCAGTGGTAGAGGTCTTTGTCATCATGTTCTCTTCTGACAGGACTACTGCAACGTCGCCGCTTCCCAGGCGACATTCCCGTACGGTGAGAAGTATTGGTTCAGAATTGTGAATCTGATCTTCAAGCTTTGTCCGTTGGAAGCGGCCTTGAAGTTGATCGTGTACAGCCCAAAACTGGAACCGTTGTTCTTGTTCAGCGAGCTATCGACATAGGCGGGAGCGCTACCATCGCTGAGCGTAGCCTCCAACTTACCCTGCGTGTACCACACTCCCACGTATAGCTTAAGCGTCCTCAGATTCGTCCCAGCGGGCACGTTGATCTCAAATCCGTTTCCGACCGATCCGCTCGTGTTAATGCCCGTTAGCGTACCTGAGGCACTCTGAGTTGGAGTACCGTCTGTCCAACTAAATCCGGTTGGGCAATCGAGAAACCAACTGAGACCTCCTGAGCCGATCTTTGTGAAGTTACTGATCTGCTGCGTGACCCCTGCTTTGCGGTCAAATGATGTTGGCCCGCTTGCACCCCAGTGGCCCCAGTCGAGAGTTCCGGCAGTAGTTAGATCAACCGTTGCCGCCGGCGAAACAACCATGCCGCCCGTCATTGAGCCCCCGCCTCTGGCCCACCTGATCGCTGCATCCAGCAAAGCCGTACCGCTAGCATTGAAGCTTGCCGCAGTATCGTCGTACAAGAACATTCCCAGACGGCGAGCTGGCGCCGTCAGGCCTGGCATCACAGCTCCCGGTTCGTAAGCGAAGATAGCGGTCTTAGTTGCGTCTCCCGCCACCGTGGCAATGGAGATTGCATTCGCATTGGGCTTGCCCCAATCAAAAGTCTTTCCCGCACCTACGACCGCTACTGAGCCCGAGAGTCCCGCAGCGAGTGGATGACTGGAATTGGTGATAGTCACTTGTGTTTGATTGGTTTTGGTTCCAAAGTCCCTGTTCGTGCTGCCGGTCATTCCCATATTGGTAAACAAACCGCTTTCCCAGGTAATAACCGGAACTGTCACCGTGCGAAACTTCGTGCCTACTGACGCAGGTGTGACGGTGGAAGAAATGACCGCAAGCGCTTTGCCAGTTGCGTCCGCAGTCGTCACCGAAGCAGCGTCCTTCACGGTTACGATATGATTCAGCGCTTCCAGCCTCGCTTTGACGGCAGCGTCGCTCGTATTCAGTGTGGTTGAACCGGCGATGAGCAGCGCCGTAGACTTAACCGTAATACTGGTAGCGCCCGATGCGGTTAACGCGCCATTGTTATCTGTTGCAGTTGCCGAAATGTTATAAGTCCCGAATCCAACACCATTCCAAGTAAAACTGAACTGGTTACCGCCAATCGCAGTGCCTGCGCCGAGTCTGGAATTATCAGCGAAGAAGTCCACATTGCTTACGGTCCCATCGCTGTCGGTAGCCGTCGCGATCAGGGTGATGTTTGCCGGCGCCGTAAATTGAGAACCGGCTGCGGGACTTGTAATACTAACCGTGGGCGGTGCATTGACCCTGACAGTTACAGGAGCTGACGTTTTTGTTGCCCCATAGATATCGCGGCCGATTGCAGTAAGCGAATAAGTTCCGACGCCAACGTTGGACCAGGGCACGCTGAACTGGTTTACCCCATGGCTTGAATTCGTTCCGATGAATAAGCCATTCGCATAGAAATCCACTCTCGAGATGCCTCCGTCCCAATCACTCGCGTTCGCGATGATTGTCAGGTTGGCCGGGGCGGATGAAATTACGGTGCCGGCACCGGGGCTGAGAATGCTAATCACCGGCGGGTCATTGACTATGACATTGATGGGTGCCGAGGTAGTGGTTACTCCGTTGCTGTCTGTAGCCACGGCGGTCAGGAAATGCCGACCGGCGGATGCTGCGTTGCGCGTAAAGCTGTACTGGTTTCCGCCTGTAAGAGTGCCCGTGCCAAGCAGGAATCCGTCTTCATAAAAATCACATTTGCTGATTGTGCCGCCGCTGAGGCTCGCGTTGGCTGTGATTGGGATGTTTACCGGGCGATTGAAGACGGCCCAGTTTCCCGGACTGGTAACGCTAACCGCCGCTGAACCGTTGACGATGATCGTCACCGGATCGGAAGCACGCTGCTTTCCGAGATTATCAGTGGCAATAGCGGTTAAGATGTGAGAACCGAACGACACGTTATTCCAGCTAAAATCGTACTGGTTAGCGCCAATCAACGTGCCGCTGCCAAGCAGGTTTCCATCATCGTAGAAATCTACGCTGTTCACGCTGCCGTCGGGATCATTCGCTGTCGCACTCACGGTTAAGTTCGCCGGTCCAACCAGAAGAGTTCCGGTTGTTGGATTGGTAATGTTGATGGTTGGAGCGGCGTTAGGATCCGGCATGACGGCCGTGCTCTCGATGAAGGAATTATTGGCCAAATTAGCATCGCCTTCATTAGCTTTGACGAGCGCAATGTTGCGAATAACTTTTCCCGCGGGTGGGAAAGGAGTGCCTCCGTCGTTCGGAGTTACAACTATGGTGATCGAGGCAGAAGTGTTTGCCGCCAACGAATCCAGACTACATAAGACGCGGCCGTCAACTTCCCGACAGGTTCCCTGGCTTGTAGTCACGGATACGAAGCTGGCTTCTGGAGCCAGACTGTCCTTAAGCATTATGTCGTTTGCGGTTTGTGGGCCACTATTCGTGATGTTAACTGTGTAAGTGAGATTACTACTTGCCACTACGGCATCCGGAGTATCGCTCACGGTGACCGCCAGTTCGGCTAGATCAGTGTTGGGCGGCTGAGCGGAATAGGTTGCCAGCAGAAACGTTCCCAGTCCGTCGACCTTCGAACTGATCTTTCTGCTAACGAAATCTGGAGCCGGAGCCTCAGGAGCCAGAATTGTTCTATCTATCAGTCGGAGTTTTGCGGGGTCAAAGGAGTCAGGCTCGACGTGTAAAATTCGCAGACTACCAAATGTAGCCTGGTCTGTAACGGATGGCACGCCGAAGGTGATCATGTGCGGCCCCGAGACTGTAGCGGCCGTAACCACATCGTAGACATCGTTGTCGTAAACCGCGTAGCCGTTCGGCAATGTTCCCACGGTTAAGGGATCGACCGTCGAGAACGTTGTAGCGCCATCTTCATATAGATCGGCAAAAGCAATCGATTCCGGATGATCCCCGGATGAAGGGCTTGCCGGAACAACCCCGGATTTCTTCGCGCTTGAAGAAGTTACCGGGCTGCCCTGAGGTGGTCCTTCGGTAATGGTCGCCGTCATACCCTGGTACGACGGATTAAAGAAACCACCCTTCGTGGGGAAGAAGGTATCCTGCGGTAGATGACCCGTCGATGAATACCAGAAAACCATGTCTCGAGACTTGGTGCTGTAGGTTGAGCCGTCGGGTACGTATTCGAATGTCTGGGTCGATTCCGGCTCTGCGAAGAGATCGCGATAGTCGCCAGGGTCATCTTCAGGATTAGGCTGGACGGGTGGATGGAAAGTTACCGCGCCTATATCGACGTCCTGATTCGAGCCCTCAGCTATCAGGGGCTTGCCGCTTCCGAAAGCTCCTCCCAAATGTGCGCCCCAGCGCCAATGCATGTGAACACATTCAGGGCAGCCTGGATTCACGAAAGGCTCATCTATGGAACCAAGGAATGTTTGGTGGAAATTATCCCACTTTCCCGCGTCCTTTCCATCTCGAATTACGTCAGACCCGAGTTCAACGGTTAAGGGATTTATCTTGTCGCTAAATATCAATCCTCCGAGGATGGGGAGACATCCAGTAAGAAAAGGAGAGTTATTGCAATCCCGGAAGAGTCCGACTGAATTGCCCTCGAAGCCGTTATCCCTGAAATGATCCCGCTGCGCGATCTTGATGTTATGAAACTCTCCGGCAGGTCCTCTGAACTTATAGCTCACGATCGGTTTCCAGCGAGCGCAGGGCAAGGTGGCGGTCGGTTCACACTTGTCTCCCGGCTTACTCTTGTAAAATTCGTAGCGCTGAACGATCTCCAGGCAGCTTGTTGATCCCTCTGGAATTTTGCCGACCACATACGTGGCCTCAACCACCAGCTTCTCGTCGTCATTCCAGGCATCGTAGTTCACGAGGCGGCTGGCCATCGAAGGGTCGCCGCTATCAGGTTTGAGTTCTCCTCGCATAGCTGGATTTATCGAATTAGTTTCCAGGTAGTAGTAGGGCACGCTGATCTGCTCCGCCATATAGCGGTTCTCGAGCTTGATATTTTTCAGTACCAAGCCATCATCGTCGGAAACGTCAACGTCCATCCGCCAGTCGGGAATGCCGTTCCCGTTCCAGTCAGGACTGAATGCGCTCTGTGATGCTGGCCGGGCAAATGTCGACCGGTTGCAGTTGCACTGGTAATATGCCGACTCGGAGCCAAAAGTGATGTCAACAATCTGAATGTCCCAACATCCGGAGGTATTTGATTCCGTGACAGGATCAAAGCAGTTGATTTCAATCGGATCGCTAACAGTAATTCGGGTAATGCCCGGGCCCTCAAACCTTGCGATACGATAAAAGCCGTTTGGAGAAGGATTAAGGTGGACTACGTTACCTCGATTGTCCGATACAGTGCGGGCACCCGAAACGGGAACGTCAACGTCGGCTACGGGCGCGGAAAATTCGATTACCATTTCCCTCCCATAAGCGGCGCAACTGGGGGTGCCTGCTATTTCCCACCCATCGCTGTGATGGTAGGGCGTGTATCCACCCTCCATGCATCCTTTGCAGGTTACAGTGTGCCCTCCAAAGTAGTTCAAAATATCCGTTGGCGGTAGGTCACAAAGAGCTCGAAGATGTTGCCGCCGCCGGTTCCCGTGGGCTGGCCAAATTTGATCCTGGCATCACAGACGGAAGCCTGCGCATTAGCTGTCGCCAGACTTGAGCACAAAATGATTAGAAGGATTGCGAGTCGAAGAGTCCGGAAGAGTAAGTTTTTCATGGGGCCTCCATGAGAAAGTCAACAAAGTTATCAGACCATTAACTAATTGCCGATGAAACTGAGTGAAAGCAACTGCACTAACATCAGACCCGCGACTTTCTAAGGCGCGTCTACGTATTGCGGGCAGAACGTCTTGCCAGTAACGAAGCGATCATAGTCAGGATTGCCGTGGCTGAGGCTAGACTTAGCAGCCCCCCCCAATGCCCGTAGACGTAGAAGCCGCCAAGAGTGAGAGGGAATATCATGATCGTTAGGATTGAGCCTCCCACCAATAGCATGACGAGACCACTGGTTTTTCGTCTAACTGCATGAAAATACGACCCGACCGCAACCAGCAAGGCCGGGCCAAGATAGAATGGCAGAAGGTCCAAAAACTGCAAGACAGATCGCGGCAAAGCCAGGGTGCACGACACAGCCGTTGCCAGCAGGAGGGTTGTGATACCACAGGTCAATTCAAATCTTCTTAGACCAGTCATTTCAAATCACCTCACTGCCAACCGGTTTGTATTTGGAGCTGAAATTACGTTTATCCAACCGCGCCCTAGCTAGTCGCCGCGTGGCTTCGAAGTCCGCGCTCAGCATGTTTCCTGCTGTGGCTATTGCGAGTAATCCAGTGGCTAGCCCGCAACCCATTTCCAGCTTTCTAAGAAAAATCATAATCCTTCTCTTACCTTAATCGAACTTTCGGTTCTAAGTTTGACCTCCAGGACCGCTTCGGTTTTCATAGGGGCCCCCCGGTGGATAGTTTGAGAACTTTTGCTGGTTTTCATACTCGCTCCAGTTATCTGTCAGTTGTGCCGTCTTACTAGTAGTGAGCTGATTGCCGTCAAGGGCCGCGAAGAACGCAAACAAGACCATCGGAGCCGAATAAAGAGCCCATTTGGACACGATAAGCGAAACAATTGACAGAATGAAGATTACGGTGACGAACAAGCTGCCAGCTATAACCATCGAGCCGCCTCGAGATTGTTTCTTAACTGCTTGTAAATACCCGCCGATTGCCACCAGAAAAGAAGGAAGAATGAACAGGATTGACCAGAGCACCAAGGTTTGCAGCATCGGAGCTGGTTGATGCAATAAACGTGCGGTTTCACTGGTCTCGTACAGCGTCGCCACGGTGACGCCAACACCGAGCAGACCGGTCATCAGTCCGCAGATAAGTTCAACTCTTTCTTTCGAATTCATAAATCAGGGCCCCTAAGGTTCTTGCAGCATGTCGTCTTCAGAGTTGACGTCGTCGGAATTTTCCCTCAAGAATTCGGAACCAGGCTCTTGTTTTCGAGTGAAACAGCCGTCGCAGCGAGAAGCGTCACTATCGCCGTTCCTGCAGGCAAAAGGGCTACTGCTCCCCACCAAAGTCCGAATGCGTAGAAAAGGCCACCCAGGAAAGCAATGAACCCAAAGCCGATGAGAATCAGGCCGCCGAGCACTACCATTCCGAAGCCAACCGTTCTCTGGAGGTGGGCATGCGCGTATGATCCAATAGCGACTAGGATCGCGGGTCCAATGTAGGTTACAAGGCTCGATACCACTGCCAGGAGCTTTTCATTGGTGTTTGAACTACTCAACACAAACTGAGCGAGCACAAAACTGCTTGGGTTAAAGACCGTCAGTAAGCCAGTGGCAACCCCTGCGATGATTTCAACTTTCCTGATTCTTGTCATTGGACTTGATCGCTCTTCTCTTACATTACGAGAAGAACAGAATGTAGGCTAAAGGCTTGGGTGATCCTGAGACTCGCGAGCAATTATCTTGAGAATAGATGCAGTCTCTGAAAAAGAGAGGATCTTAGAGTAACGCTGCGGAGACTACTTTACAGGTTGCGTTTCTGTCAACAGCAAGTTTGTTACCGTTATTGTCTTCTTTCATCGTTGTTCCAATAGCGGAATGGCGCCGACCATACAAGATTTCTTTGTATCCTGCCGAACAACTCGACACCAGATGGCTACTTGCGCTTATACATGGGTATGAGTATTTGAGTGTTAGCGGTTACTGATGTGAGGACCCTAAACGTGGACCAGAGGCGGCGGGTCGTGAGTCGAGCCCGCCTCTTATTTGGCCAGAAGATTAGCTAGCGATTCCAGTCATCGTGATTCCGATCAACCGTAGTTCGCGCTTCAGACAATCCCTCATCTTGATGCGCCGCCTTGCCCGTTCCAGCCGTTGGTATCATGCGGTTCGGTCGATGCGTAGCAAGCGCGCAGCTTGACTGTGATTTCCATTTCGCGAGTGACTCGCTGGGGAGTGACTAGCTTGCCGAGTGACTCGCTTGACGCACCGCAATCCGCGTGTTAGTTTGCCGCTTCACCCTGATTTACTAATGACTCTGATCAGCATCAGGCTATCGAATTAGTCTGAAAAGACACGCGTGACTGCCGTCGCTCCAGAACTCAAACAAACGCCGCTAAATTTCGTCCATCGCAGTATGGGTGG
Organism: Blastocatellia bacterium; assembly: GCA_963698325.1. Taxonomy (GTDB): domain Bacteria; phylum Acidobacteriota; class Blastocatellia; order Pyrinomonadales; family Pyrinomonadaceae; genus PSRF01. Next base: position 203,913 of record CAVOQJ010000001.1, read on the forward strand.
TCGCATGGTTGATTTCGGCGGCTGGGATATGCCCGTACAGTACCCAGCCGGAACGATCGAAGAACATCTGCGCACTCGTAAGCATGCGGGCCTGTTTGACGTCTCTCACATGGGCGAGATCGATGTGCGCGGTGCGGATACGATTGCGGTTGTCAGCTACCTTACCTCAAACGACCCTTCTAAGCTGGTTGATGGCCAGGCACAATACTCCGCGCTTACAACTCCGGAAGGCACCGTCGTTGACGATTTGCTGGTCTATCGATTCGACCGCGATCACCTGCTGCTCGTCGTAAATGCCGGCACGACAGAAAAAGACTGGGACTGGATTACATCACATCGACGAAGTGGACAGGCCCAACTCGCGAACGTAAGCTCAGATTATTGTCAGTTAGCGCTTCAGGGTCCGGATGCAATCGGTATTCTCGGGCGGGTCACTGACTTGGCGCTTTCAGAAATCAAGTATTACCACTTCACTGAAGGAAAGGTTGACGGCGTGCCCGCAATTGTCTCGCGCACTGGTTATACCGGAGAAGATGGATTCGAAGTTTACGCCGCTGCCGATAAGGCTGAACAAATTTGGAATAAGCTGCTTGACGTTGGAAATTTCGGTTCATACGAGGGCGTGCTTCCGTGCGGCCTGGCAGCCCGCAACACACTCCGGCTCGAAGCGGGCATGGCGCTTTACGGCCACGAGATTGATGAAACTACGACCCTGCTGGAGGCAAACCTCGGTTGGATTTGCAAACTAACCAAAGGCGACTTCATCGGCCGTAACGTGCTGGCGAGGCAAAAGGAAGAAGGGGTGCGGAAACGGTTGGTTGGCTTTGAAGTAACCGAGCGAGGAATCGCGCGTGACGGCCAGGACGTACTGGTCGATGGCGAGCGGCTGGGCAAGGTCACGTCGGGAAGTCCAGCTCCCTACTTGAAAAAGAATATCGGCATGGCATACGTTCCAATTGAATTCGCGAACGAGGGTCAACAAATTCAAATCGACGTTCGCGGCAAACTTGTAGGCGCCGAAATTGTGAAGACGCCTTTTTACAAACGAGAGCGCTAGTTAACAATTGCGATCGGATTCCGTCTGAGTTGCAAGCGGCATTAGGGAGTTCCGAGAAAGGCAACTCGCATCCCGGTGCTGATCGGAATCTGAATTATCCTGGAGGAATCATGGCTAATATCCCTGACGATCTACACTACAGCAAAGACCACGAGTGGGTTCGAGTGGAGGGCGGCGTTGCCATCGTCGGGATCACCGACTACGCGCAGGATTCGCTTGGCGACGTGGTTTACGTCGAATTGCCCAAAGGGGGCGATGAATTTGCGGCCAACGAACCCTTTGGATCAGTTGAGTCAGTCAAGGCAGTCTCCGAGGTGTTCTCTCCAGTATCCGGCGAAATAGTCGCCATCAACGAAACGCTCGCCGACACTCCGGAAAAGGTTAATGAAGACCCATATGGCGAGGGCTGGATGATTCGCGTGCAAATGTCGAGTCCTGGTGAAGTCGACAGTCTTTTGACAGCCGCCGAATATGAAGATTTCACGAAAGCTGAGACAGAGTAAAATTGCGATATATTCCCAACTCGCCGGAAGAGCGAACCGAGATGCTTCACCATGTCGGCCTCAACTCGGCGGCAGAACTATTCGACTCCATTCCTGAAGATTTACGCTTATCACGTAACCTGGACACGACCAACGCTCTCTCAGAGATCGAGCTCCTTTCCGGTTTTGAGCAACTCGCGGCTCGCAACCACGGTGCCGTGAGAACCAGCTTCCTCGGCGCCGGCGCTTATGAGCATTACATCCCGACGATAGTCGATCACATCATTTCTCGCTCCGAGTTTTTCACGGCTTATACTCCCTACCAGCCGGAGATATCCCAGGGGACGCTACAGACAATCTTCGAATTCCAGACACTCGTTTGCCAGTTGACCGGGATGGAAGTGGCCAACGCTTCCATGTACGACGGATCGACCGCGCTCGCCGAAGCGGTCTTGATGGCAGAGCGTGTTACCAAACGATCGAAAGTGGTCGCTTGCGGTGCGATACATCCGGAATATCTCGAAGTAATAACTACGTATGTGCAGCATGCCGGCATTGAACTGGCGCACGCGCCAGTTGCTTCAGAAACCGGCCAGACGTCAGATCCTAAAAATCTACTTGACGACAAAGTTGCCGCGCTTGTAGTTCAATCGCCAAACTTCTTTGGCTGTATCGAGGACGTTAGTGCGCTGGCGGAAAAGGCCCATTCAGTTGGCGCGCTGCTAATCGTAGCGATCACGGAATCCATCTCGCTTGGTTTGCTCAAATCGCCGGGAGCGTGCGGGGCAGACATCGTAGTTGCTGAAGGTCAGTCGTTTGGCGTACCGCTGTCGTTTGGTGGCCCATATGTGGGTTTGTTCGCAACGCGCGACAAGTATGCCCGCCAGATTCCCGGGCGTTTGGTTGGTGAAGCTTATGACAAGAAAGGACGTCGCGGCTTTGTTTTGACACTCGCAACTCGTGAGCAACATATCCGTCGCGAGAAAGCGACATCAAACATCTGCACCAATGAAGGACTGATTGCTCTGGCGGCGACAGTTTATTTGGAAACGATGGGGCGGCGTGGAATTCAGGAAGCTGCCATGCAGTGCGTACAAAAGGCGGCGTACGCAGCGAAACGAATCTCCGAGCTGGAGGGATTTTCAATTCCCTTCACCGGTCCACGCTTCAATGAGTTCGTGGTTCGTGCGCCGGTACCCGCGAGGGAATTGCTCGCACGTTTGGCGTCGGAAAGAAATATCACGGGTGGGCTGGCGTTGTCCCGCTATTACCCGGATCGACCGAATGAGTTCCTTATTTGTGTAACGGAAATGAATTCACGCCTGCAAATTGACGCGCTGATTGAGGATCTCGATTCCGTTGCCAGTGCGGTTTAGTAACATTTAGAGGCGGGCGTTCCCCGCCTCAAAACGATCATGCGCGATTATTGCAACTGTTGATTTATGAAATCCAACATCACTAAAGTTACTACCCACATTAACCCGAACGAGGCTCTGATCTTTGAACGTTCGCAGACAGGCCGTGTAGGGTATCGCTTACCTCCCCTCGACATCGAGGAACAACCGATCGGTGAAATTGTTCCGCAACGATTTCTAAGGGATGACGATCTGGAGGGAGTACCGGAAGTAAGTGAAGTCGATGTGATTCGCCACTTCGTGCGCATGTCCACCTGGAACTTCTCGATCGATCAAGGCATGTACCCGCTCGGCTCCTGCACGATGAAATACAATTCGCGATTGAATGAAAAGGTCGCGCGAATTCCGGGTTTCGCCGCGCTTCACCCGCTAAGCGAAGCCGAAGATGCCCAGGGCGCGTTGGAAGTCATCTATAGATTGCAAGAGGATCTGGCGGAGATAACCGGCCTGCCGGGAATTTCACTGCAACCCGCGGCCGGCGCTCACGGTGAGATGACTGGAGTGATGATCATTCGCGCCTACATCGACGCCCGCGATGGCGAAGAGCAGTCTGCTAAACGTCGCACGATGCTGATCCCCGACTCCGCCCACGGCACCAACCCGGCGTCAGCTCATCTGTCCGGCTTTTCGGTTAAGACCATACGCTCCACACCCGAGGGTCTAACTGATCTCGATCATCTCCGCGAGCTTTGCGCAGTCGGGGATGTTGCCGGCCTCATGCTAACAAATCCCAACACGCTTGGGCTCTTCGAAAAAAACATCCAGGAAATTTGCCGCATCCTGCACGAGGCGGGCGGACTTGTTTACATGGACGGCGCCAATATGAATGCGCTCGTGGGCGTGGCGCGGCCGGGTGACATGGGCGTTGACGTCATCCATCTCAATCTGCACAAGACGTTTTCTACCCCGCACGGTGGTGGTGGCCCAGGCTGTGGTCCCTGCTGTTGCACGAAGGAACTCGAACCGTTTTTGCCGGTCCCGCACATTGTCAGAACCGGGAGCGACCGGGTTGATCGTGGGGCTCCAAGCTCGCCACTATACAAACTTGATTTCAACCACCCGCAATCAATCGGCCGAGTAAAAGCGTTCTTTGGTAACTATGGAATGATGCTGCGGGCATTGGCCTACATTCAGACGCACGGCTACGACGGATTGCGTGAGGCAACTGAAGCGGCGGTTCTCAATGCTCGCTACATCGCCCATGGCTTAACCAGCGATTACGAAAAGCCTTTTGATAATCCGCCGATGCACGAAGTGGTTTTTACAGATAAACGCCAAACTCACAAGGGCGTTCATACGCTCGACATCGCCAAGCGGCTAATCGATTACGGCTTCCATCCGATGACGATTTACTTTCCGTTAATTGTTCAGGGAGCGATGTTGATCGAGCCGACAGAATCTGTGGGAAGGCAGGAACTGGATCAGTTTATAGATGCGATGCGGTCGATCGCGCGCGAAGCCGTTGAAGATCCCGACCTGGTATTGAATGCTCCACATTCAACGCGCATCGGTCGCCTCGACGAAGCCGCTGCCGCTCGCAAGCCCGTGCTTCGCTGGAAACCAAAACAGGCCGCCACGGCAACCTGACTTCTATTCGACGACTCACGGAGGGCTTAGGCTTCCCAACTTCCCTGCTCATCTAGCAACGGTGAAGAAGGCTGCCTTCCTTTCGAGGGAACTTTCAACAAAGCCAGTCGCTCAACCACACGTCCGTTCACCAGATGTTCTTCCACAATCTCCGGAACATCGCCGGCCTGAACTTGCCCATACCAAATCCCATCAGGGTAGACCATCACGGCCGCTCCAATCGCGCAAAAGCCAACGGAGCTGGACTCCGACAAGACAACGCTTCCTCTCGGGTTTTTACCCTTCTTCTCTTTGCCAAACAGAATTCCACGAGCGAGGAGTTCGCGCTCAAATTCCGCTTTGACAAGCGCACTGTCAACCGCCGAGCAGGATTTTCCGGTGCAGACGAAAACGTGGTGGCGAATAGGTGCGGTGATGACTGGCGCCAGCGCCTCAAGCTTTTCCATCTTTGCGTTAGAAGGAACGTCAGCCATCGAAATTAGAAAATCAAGGAAGTAATTTTGAAGAGTATGTTAACACACAGCCGCCTGGCCGGCCGCCGTCGTAGTCATCACTTAGCTTTTGCTAGCCCCGAAAATACAATGTAGAATACGCATTCAAGGGCGACCGCTCACGGACCGCGTCGGGATTAGAGCGGTCTGAATCGGTCGCCCAAAGTACTGTAATGAGCTAAACGACCGTGGACTTTTATGGCGACGGGCCTCGTAATTCACATCTCTTCGGGTAAAGACAAACATACCCAGGTACTGACCGACGAACATGTCCGCATCGGCAATTGCGACGATTGCGCGGTGCGCTTGCGCTCGTCCGCCTTACCTGGTGATAGCGCTGGACCTGTGCTGGAGCTTGAGCGCAAAAACGGATCTTACCTGGTGACGGGCTTCAACGAAACGCTGAATCTCAAGCTCAATGGCGAACCGCTTGAGTACAACTCGGAGATAGAAGACGGTGATGAGGTTCGCCTCGATAATTCCAACCTGTTACTGACGTTTTACCCGATACGGTCCCTACCGGCGGTTGTCGGCACCTCGGCCCATGAAGCACACGTGGCCCCTTTCATAGAACAAGCGGCCCTCGAGTCGGCGGCCACTGCGAGACGAGACGACGCCAAAGTGTTTTTGCGCGAATTTACGCGCGAGCTGGTTAAGGAAATCAATCCGAGCACCAAGTTGATTACCTTGACGATTGTGCTGGTACTCGTTGGTGGCAGCCTCTATCTCGGATTCTCGATGTTTAAGGAGCTGCAGCGCACTCGCCGCCTGATTGATGATCAACGTGCACAACTCGCGTTGGCCCAAAAGCAGGCTGTGGATATGAACAAGACACTGAACGACATTGGTCGTTCAAACAAGGAGATCCGCGACAGTTTATCGCTCGCGGTAAAACTGCGTAGTGACTTCGGTAGTGGCGTTTGTTTGATCGCCGGCTCTTTCTATTTTGTCGAGTCGGGCACCGGCCGTCCCCTTCGGTATCCCGAAGCACAGACGAATGAAAGCGGCACCCCGGTACAGAATAGCGGCGAGCCGACAACGTTGACTCCGGAAGGGAAGGCAGCAATCGCCGAGTTTGAATTCGTCGGCACAGGTTTTTATGTGGGCGACGGATTCGTTATCACCAATCGACACATTGCTCAGCCCTGGCTCGCCGATGATCGCGCGCAGAGTTTAAGCAGTAGCGTGAAAGGGCAGCCGCGGCTCAAGAAATTGAACGCGTATTTTCCCGAACATAAACAACCCATACCTTTGAAGTTTAAGGTAGCCGCAGGTCGCGACGATCTCGCTGTCTGCTTTTTGGACAGCAAGGACTTGCCCACGGACATTCCGCTGCTTCCACTCGAAACCAACCAGGATGCCGTCGCCGTTGGCAAGACCGTCGTCATGATGGGGTACCCGTCGGGACCCGATCGATTGCTTGCATTGCTCGATGATGCGGAATCACGAGGGATCCAGCAGCGCTACGCCACGCTCGATGCTCTGCTTGGGTACCTGGCTGAAACCCGGCGCATCCAGCCGCTCACAACACAGGGCAATATCACGGATCTTGACGTAAGAAGAATTGCCTATGACGCGCGCACCGCGGAAGGGGGCTCGGGTGCTCCGGTGTTTGGACCCACTGGTAGGGTCATCGGTGTCAATTTTGCGGTGTTCACCGAAAATCAAGCCTCAAACTTTGCGGTGCCCATTCAATATGGGGTCTCCTTGCTGCAGCGCGCCGGTTGGAAATTCCCGCCCGAGAAGGAACTCAAGGAACCGGAAAGCGCGGCCTCTCCAGCGAAATAAGTCACGAAAAGTGAACGCAGGTTGCGAATTAATTCCCTACGGATTTGCGGCAACTCTCCGTCAATCTCCAGGCATCGTAGACGCGTCCTTCATTAAACAACACGATGGACCAAGGGAATTGACTGCCGGGTTCGCCGTGATGGTATATTGATAAAGGATCGTCGGTTGAGTGGCATAGTGCTTGCCCAGGGATTCGTCAGTTGTCTGAAGGCTGTCTGTAAAGAGTCCATAAGAGTCGCCAGTCTACCGGCTATTCGGGATTTGTACGACGTTGATAGTGAGATTTCATAAAGAAGCGACGCAGTAAGAGCGCTTCATCAGAAGGAAAATCATAAGGTTGACAACGACCAAGGGTTACCGGAAGATGCGCGTTTCCCCCGACAAAGCGTCACGACGCAAAGCCCGTGTCTTCGTTTTTCTCCTCCTCTTCTCTCTGCTCGCGCCCACATCCTTTTTAACTCACGGTACTTTCGCTCAGAATCAGGCAATGTCGGGGACTGCTTCACCAGGTGAGATTTTTCGCCTGGAGAAAGTTCCTGTTGAGGGCGGCGCTGAACTAATAACAATCCTGGCGAAGCTGGACGGTATTGAGTCTAATGAAAGCGGCAAATGGGTGCCATTGGTTACGGTATTGCGCGACACGCTTGGCGACATCAGCCCGGAAAACGATCGCCTTCGCTACGTTTGGCCGCTGACTTATACCCGCCCTACAGTAAGGCAGCGTCTCTCCGGCGCCATTCCTTTTCTTTATTCCAGGGTTGGCAACAAGAACCATTCTTCAGCGAAAGCGCCGCCTCCGGTTCTCGACCTGGCGGCGGCCGATCGTGATGTCTGGAACAAGATATTTTGGACAGCACTCCAAAACCTGCTGCTCGATCCCTACGGTGCACCCGTAAAGGCTTCGGCGCATTCCTACGAACACAACGTCGCTGCTTACCGCAAGTCGCATATAATCCGATCTCTCTCAGTACTCTCGCTTTATCAGGCAGTTGAAGGTACCCCCGCGTTTTCTGACTCTGAGATGGCTGAGATTCAAGCGCGTCTGAGGCTAACGGACAAGGCTTTCGGGGGGTTGGTTGGCGAATTGAATCTCGCCCGTTACAACGAAAAACAGATAGCGGAGGTTAGGGACACTCGAGGACATAACTGGGAATTATTAAGACAGCGCGCGGAAGCGGAATCACTCTTTTTTGAGCCACTGCAGATGCCGGATGGCAGCATGACGCACGCTTTGCTCTGGGTATCAAAATCAGATCTGACATTAAATCAAACCAGGCGATATGAGAGCCGCTTCCTGAATATCTCGAGTCCATGGTCCGACAAACGTTTGCTCGACTGGCAGGGCTACAGCGAGATACGATTTCTCGATTCTGAGAACCATCTCGTGTCTGCGGATACAGCGGGCGCGCGCCAGACCGAGATGGTTCCGTTGGCGCTCTACGGTTTGGATAATCCTCGGATTCCGATGTTACTTGTTGATTTTCGCGATGGTCTAAATCCAAAAAAACGCGAGATGACACGGCGGGCGTTACAGGATGTTACCAAAAACATATTGTCAGTTTCGCGCTTTGGCGATTTACCTTACTTTCTGGGCCGAACAGTTTTTGATTTCGTGATCGGCAGACGCGGCATCAACGTCAACCAGCCATCGCGGCTCCACACCTACTCGCAGCTCAAGCTCCTGCTCTCGCTCGATCAATCGCTCGATCCCGAACTACGCGAAGAGATCGGCGCTCGCCTGGAGAAGGTTTCGCTGAACCCGATGGAGAACGATCTTCAGGCAGAGGCCAAACTTGCAACCGAACAATATGACGCGCTGCTGAACTATGCAAAGCGGCCGGATGGATTGTCGCAAAAGCTTGACCGGGATCGTCGCGAAGAGATGGTCGGGTTGGAGCACGGACGAACACAACAAATACTTTTTCGGCTGGCAAATATTCTGAGCTTTGGAAAGTATACCCACCGCGAGAAGGCTGAGCCCGGGATGGAGGCCAGGCTCGATCTCGCGCGACGGCTGGACTACCACACCCGTTTTCTCAGGGACGTTGGAAAATCAAGTCCGCAAATCGACGTTGTCTGGAATCTGGACGACGTGAAACACTCGCTGCAGTTTATCGTGGACCATGCGACGGAAGCAGACGCAAAAATCGCCACAGCCGCTGCGAAAATATTCCTGCGTACACAAGACGGCGAAACGCGGCGCTTTTGTCTGGACGGCTTATCACGCATGACAAACGCAAAAGCGAGGAGTGAACTGCTTCGCCTTTCCCAACACAAGGATCTCGATCAGGCCGGAAAGGATTTAGTGATTTCGTATCTAAAGACTCCCCGCCAGCCATCTGGGCCCATCACCGCCTCAAACGAGAAAACCAACAGCACCAGAGCCGATCAATAATCATGTTCCGACTCGGCCTGAGCACGTCTCTTTTGTCACCGTCGCTTACGCTCACCAGCCCGTACAGGCCGCCTGCCAATAGTCTGTCCGGCAAGCGCGCGTTGCCTGCTCACATTTCTTCAATGTTATCGCTTTCTTTCTGGAGCAGATGTGCGCGCTCCCGGATACGCCTGCATGTTTCGTTAGTGCTGCTACTCTTATTTCCCGGACTCTGCCTTAGCCAAACGAAGCGCGTGGTCACCATTCAATGCGACGGCCTGCCGTATGAGGTTGTCGACCAATTCGTGCGTGAGCGTGATCCCCGAACCGGAAAAAGTCAACTTCCCTGGTTTGATTTCATCTTCTATCAACGCGGCACGCGTTTGGCCAACTTTTATGTTCGCGGCATGAGTCTTTCGGCGCCTTCGTGGTCGCTAATCGATACCGGACAACACCTGCAAATCAAGGGAAACGTGGAATTCGATCGCTACAGTCTGCAAACCTACGACTATCTCAATTTCGTCCCCTTCTACGTGCAGGCCACGATCGGAAAACGCGTTGATATGCAGGGTGTCGAAGTGCTTGATGCCATCGGCGTGCCTCTCTTGGCAGATGCCTACTCCCACAGCGAACAACATGCGGTTCTGTCTCTTTTTCAACGAGGGCCGCGGTACACCACATTTGGAAGAGCTCTGGAGAACAAATTCAAGAAGGCCCCCAGAGACTTGTTTGACGAGTGGACAATGGCAGGACTGGGGCTCAAGAGTTCCGTTCCCGATCAGCTCACGCGCGAGTTGATCGAGGCGTTGGGCAATCCTCGCTTTCGCTATCTGGAGCTGGTGACTACGGATTTCGATCATGCAGCCCATCACAACAACGATCGCGAATCTCAACTCTTCGTCTTGAAAGAGACTCGATGCGCTGCTTGGCCGGATATGGACTGCCATCCAGAACAGCACGCTCGCATCGGAGACTGCTCTCATTGTGGTGTCCGATCACGGATTCAATACCGATGAGCGAGTTTATAGCCAGGGTTTTAATCTCGTGAAAATGCTCGGCAGCGCCGCCGGCGGCGGGCACCACGTGGTCACAAAACGGCGGCTCCTTCTCGACTACGCTATCAAAGGTCTAAATCCATTTGTCCAGGACATAGTCACGAGCACGCGCGACTCGTTTTACCTGAAGGGCCAGAGTACAGATTACCCAACCGCGATGCTTGATTTTGACGGAAACGAACGAGCGTCAATTCAGTTTAGAGACTCTGACCTCAACCTGCTTCAGATCATTTTGCAGCAGCTTCAGCGATCCGACCTTCCCGCCGCACTCAGAAAGGCGTTGACCAATCAATTCTTCAATACTATCGATCGCCGCCGCACCGAGTGGCAGGAAAATCTTGACAGGGTAAACGAAGAGCTTGGCGCTCTCCGTCGTCGGATTGAGCAGCAGCGACAGTTGTGTGCGGCACAGCCGAAGAAGTTTACGAAGGAGGATTCCGACGCGGGTCGAGACGACGACGCCAAGCGCGTTTGTGTCTGGGCTGATATTTGGATAGGACAGGACCAAAACTATACGAGATACGGCCGGACAGTCATGAACCTGCTGGCGTTGCGGAAAGAGAATTTCGACCCTATGAAAATCAGGATTGAGGATGTGATTGCGCGCCGCGCCATGGGCGAACACAACACCATCCATCAACTCCAGAATTACATCGCCGGCATCACACCGGGTGGATTTGTTTTAAAGCCTGATGGCTCACTGGATATGGAAAAGAGCTTCTTGCATTTGGATTACTTCTCACTCCTGCACAATCTTACAGTGCGCAACAACGTGCAGGCGGGGGTCGGCAATCGCCCAATTGACTTAATTGCGCTTAGGGTGCCCGCCGAATTAGTGATGCCGCTGCTTAGTGAAACTGACGTCGCGGATGTTGTGTGGGTGAGTGCGGGACCGGAGCAGCAAGCGCTAATTCTCGCGCGCGAAAACGAGCGCGGGCAACTCAGTTTTCGCTACTTGCCGATTAAAAATCTAAGACAAGACGAGCAAGGTCGCTTACACTTCGAGCCTTCGCCGTGGCATCCCGGCCTGCCACTGCAAATTTTCGAAGACCCGGAACTGGAAATACCTTCTGCACAGAATCCGGAGAGTCGCGAGGCATGGCTGAGCCAATGGCACACCGATCTGGATTGGCTTCACGCGCTTCACAAAACTCATTACTCCAATGGTTTGGTCGGATTGCATGAACAACTGGGGCGCCATCCCGTTGCCAGGCTTTTGCTCGACGAGCCGGGAATTTCCGCCGACGAACACCTGTTGCGGCGACTGCTGTGGAGACAACGCCTTAACATCGAAGCGGATATGCTCGTGGTAGCTAACGATCACTGGAACTTCGATGTCCGCGGTTTCAATCCCGGAGGTAATCACGGTTCATTTTTTCGCATTTCCACCCACTCCACCTTCATGCTCGCGGGCGGCGATGAGACAACGATTCCGCGCGGTATGGTTGTTGAGGAGCCATACGACAGTCTTAGCTTTGTTCCAACGGTACTGGCGTTAACTGGGAAATTACGCGATGATAACAATCCAATTCCGGTTCTGTGGGACAAAGGTTTCCGGCACTTCCCGGGCCGTCCGATAAAAGAAGTGCTGGCCAAACGAGAAAATCAAAAAATCGCGGTTACGGGAGCGACTGCAACTCCTTGACGACTTCGGAAAACCAGTTGACGGAAGCGTTGCCAGAAGAATTTCGCGAGCTGGATGAACTCGTCGACGTCGACCAGAACGAAACCGCTGGTCGCAACAACTCCCGCCGCTCCTTTGTTTGGCTGCAAGCGATTGCCTTCCTTCTCGGTCTCGCCCTCCTCATCTACGTAATTGACCTTGTAGGGCTCCAACCGATCTTCGACGCCCTTCTCCGCATCGGTTTTTTTGGTTTTTTGATTCTGCTTTCGATTAGCGGCTCACGTCATGTCTTCCGCACGATTGCGATGTCGGCTGCCGTGCCGCGGGAACATCGTCGCTTCAGTTTTCTTCAAGCCTTTGCAGCCCGGCTGGGCGGCGAAGCGATAAGTTTTCTTACCTTCACAGGACCGCTTCTGGGCGAAGCAACCAAAGTTGCACTGTTGCGACGTCGCGTTCCTTTGACCTATGGCGTTCCGGCGCTCGTCGTCGATAATCTTCTTTACAATCTTTCGGTAGTCTTCTTCATTTTAAGCGGCGCCTGCGTGATGTTGTTTACTTACAACCTGCCGCCGCTGGTCTATTACTCGCTCATTGCGATTGCGATTGTCGCCGCCCTGGGTATCGCTGCAGCAGGCCTGGCCGCTAAGCGGCGCATCATGCTCCTTACCTGGTCACTTGATCAATTGGCCCGATTGCGGTTGAGTCCTAAAGTCATCCTCAAGCGCCGGCAACACATTTATCACATCGAGTCGAAAGTCTATGATTTTTACAAACATCATCCCGGCGTTTTCTTCGGAATGATTGCCTGCGATCTGCTGGCCCATGTGTCGAGCGTATTGGAAGTTTACGTTACCCTGCACATGCTTGGTTATCTTCCCAGTGTTGCGCAGGCCTATATCATTGAGTCGCTGACAAAAGTGATTAATTTTGTGTTTGCCTTTGTTCCCGGCACTATCGGCGTATATGAGGGCGGCACCGAAATCGTGCTACAAACGCTCGGATTCGCCGCGGCCACCGGCGTTACGCTGGCGCTGGTCCGCAAAGCCGGCACGGTTTTCTGGACTTCTATCGGACTGTTAATCTTAACGTGGCGCACACTGCCAAACGCCTGGGGCCGCTTATTGGATCGCAGTCCACACTTGCGAAGACTTATGGATAGCCTGGTACTTTCAAATATTGCTCATCGACCTGCGCGCACCGCGGTAAGCATCCTCGGCACTGCGGTCGGCGTGCTGCTTATAGTGTTTACAGTTGGTCTGGCGCATGGGGTGTTACGTGAACGCGGTCGCCGTGAGTCCAACATCGGTGCCCAGATTATGGTTCGCCCATCAGGATCGCTGGGCATTAGCGGCAGTGCGCCTTTCATGATGCCGGTTTCGCGCGCGGCTGAAATAGCGCGCATTGAGGGCGTCCGCGCCGCGACGCCTATTGGTCAAGCTCTCGATCGCAGTGATGCAGGCTTCGGCACGCGGTTAATCGATGGTATTGAGTTTGACGACTACGCAAAGCTCGCCGGGATCTCTCTTCGAGAAGGCGAGAAATTAACTGGCGGTGATCAGGCGATCATCGATCCGGTCTGGCAACAACAACGAAACGCCACGGTCGGTTCAACTGTGCAGATCTTCGAGCGCCCTTTCAAGATTGTCGGTGTCTATGAGCCGCCCGGCGGTGGTCGCATCAAGATCCCACTTTCAACTATGCAGGATCAGGAAGGTGCCGACGGCCGCGCATCAGCAATCCTTGTTGCCGCCAATGATCCTATGCAGCAGGACGAGGTTGCGGCGCGCATTAGAGAGCGCTTCCCGGACGATCAGATTATTTTCACGCGTGACCTGCCGGAAATCTATGCTTCGGGAGTGCCGGCGTTGAATGTGTTCATAAAGGTGGTGGTGGGGATAGCCAGCGCGATCAGTATGCTGGTGATTCTGCTGGCAATGTACACCACCGTCACTGAGCGCACGCGCCAAATCGGTATTCTCAAAGCGCTGGGAATGTCGAAAACCGGGATTGCCTGGGTCATCGAACAAGAAGCGATTCTGGTAAGCCTGCTCGGCGTTACGGTGGGTGTGGCGCTGACTTTCATTGCGCGTCTTGGTGTGATGCGCATGACAACGCTGGTAGTCGAGATTGAGCCGCGTTGGGTTGGGATTGCCTTTTTGGTGGGGATTGTGGGCGGCACCATCGGCGCCCTCTACCCTGCTCTGCGCGCCGCGCGTCAGGATGCCGTCGAAGCGCTAAGCTATGAGTAGGACAGACATTCCTGTCTGTCCCTTCTGCCTCCAAAGCTTCTGCATCTCTTCTCTCCACTGGTAGTTCAATGCGTACTGCATACACTGCGCGCAGTGTCGAAGCCATGCCCGCAATGTGGGTCAACAAATACGGAACCGGGAGCGGTAAGCGACCGGCGTCAAGGCTGAGTCCACTCAGCGTCTCATCTACAACTCACCGACTGGGTTCCACCCATCTCAATAGGACCAAGGAAGGGTTTTGATCGACACAGTTGGGCGTGGCGGAGGTGACGCCGGTCGCTATCGAGACTGTGTGGAAACTCTGCGACAGTTTTGGCGATGGGTCTTCGACGCGTAGCGGCGGTATGAATTTAGCCCGGCGTTTCAACGCCGGGTAAGGGTTGACAGGGTGTTCGCGTCGCGCTAGCGACGCCTGAAATGCGCGGCTATCAGCCGTCGCTGACGCGACGAGGGCGAACGGTTGCGCTGACCCGGCGTTGAAACGCCGGGCTAAATTCATACCGACGCTACGCGTCGAAGAAGTGGGCAGGGGTTACTCTTTGGACTTTTCACACGGTCGCTATCGCTCCCGGTTCCGTATTCCTCGACCCATGTTGCCGGAGTCTTTGCTACGGGGTTAGGTCATAGGGGAATTATCCCTAAATACGATTGGCCCGGGCTCCAGGATGCTGTCGATAAGATCAAAACACGAAGCCTTGAAACCGGAAATTTTCTAATCAAATATGGGTTGGCTCGCCATTTACTTCCAATGTTTGAGAAAGGGATCGTTCGTGTTGCGCCGGCCTCCTTTTACGACGATCCTTCACTTAATCCGGCTGTCAGGGATTCCGAATTGCAACTTCCTCTCTACTCTTTGGCTTCAGAAGTTACATTAATGAGGTTAGACCCAGCAACGCGTGAAGAACTTGGAAAGATCGAATGCGAAGGCTATATAAAGCGTGCCATTGAAGCGCCAACCAACTATTACGTTTGTTACCGTTATCGGGGTCGTTGTAGGTTTTGGGCTTGAGCATGCTTCCAGATACCTGTCGGAAAGGAAAAAATTGAAGCGCGAGTTTCTGGAAATTCGAGGGACACTACTTTCAACGCCATTGAATAATTTACTGTATCCCGATCTTTATCCCCACCTCAGAAAGATGAAGCGTTTTTTCGTCAGGCATCCCCAATATCTCAAGCATCCTGAAAATGACTTGTATTTCAAAAAGTGGCTAACTGACGCATTCCTTGATACCAGCATCAACACAACCCGTTGGGAGGATGCGCGAATTCAGGAAATGTTCAAAGATCTAAGCGAAACGAAAGTTTAAAAGGGGTTGGCTCATTTGCTGCTTGAACGTAGTATTTAGTCCGCTAAACTTATGGCACGATTTTTTGCGCGAGTGCATGCTCTGTTGGCGAACGACGCGCCTCTCGGTGTTGTCATCCGGCGCGGGCCTTCCAAACAAGTGTGCACAATTCTCTGGGATCGCCGGCGTGACGAATTTAAAACGGGCCAATGGCTGAAGGGCCGCATTTACGAACGTCGTTGCGACCTATCACCCGATGGAAAATACTTCCTTTACTTTGCCATGAACGGAAAGTGGGATGCCGAAGCCAAAGGCTCCTGGACCGCAATCTCGAGAGCTCCCTACCTGAAAGCATTAGCTATTTTTCCGAAGGGCGACTGTTGGCATGGCGGCGGGCTATTCACTGGCAGAAAGTCGTACTGGCTCAATGACGGTTGCGGTCACTCTGTGCTTCGCGACACGAAAGAGTTAACGCGCGACTCTAAGTTTCGTCCGTCTGAGTACTTCGGTGGGGAGTGCCTGAGCGTCTATTACCCGCGTCTACTTCGTGACGGGTGGCGATTGGTCGAGCGCGTAAACCTGGCTGAGTGGAAAGACGTTGACGTTTTCGAGAAACCGCTCCATCAAGGATGGGTGCTGCATAAGATCGCACATGCTGAAATCGGCGCTCCGGCGGGGAAAGGCTGCTACTGGGATGAGCATGAACTCCAGCACCCTGCCTCCGGTGAGCGCGTACCACACCCTGATTGGGAATGGGCAGAACTCGACGACAAGCGTCTCGTATGGGCTCAACGAGGTAAGCTCTTTGCGGGCAGGGTAATAAATGAAGGGATAGCTGACGAGTCAGAATTGTTCGATTTCAATGAAATGACTTTCGAGCCCATCGAAGCGCCATACTGACCACGCTGCAGGTTCACAGGTGATTCGACCGTGGGCGGAACCAGTGCCGTTGCATCAACGGATGCCGCGTCGCCGTGAAGCGAAGCGTTAAGTGTTGCTCGCAAATTCTTAATACTAAGTCGTATTCAGACTCAACAGGAGAAAAATGATATGCATCATTTAAAAGCGCGCATCTTTGCTGTGGTGCTGATTCTTGTTTCTGTCGGACTCATCTACTACAACTGGCGCCAGCTATACCAGGAACATGAGTACTCTGTGAAACTCGCAGCGTTTGCTCCGCTTTGTGTAATCGGAGGACTTTTTCTCCTGATATTTCCCTCAATGGCGGGAAAACCCACAACTACCAGGGACAAGATGATCGTGTTGCTGGTGTTTGTGGTTGGGATGGCGGCAGGATTAGTTAACTGGTTTTTAATGGACCCTGGCTTTTTTGGACGGTGAGACTACAGCATTCGCATTACAGTGCGCGATGACCACAAGGCTGACGTCAATTCTAACCGTCTTATCTCGCGCACTGCGTTTGCGTTGTCCCGCGTGCGGCCAATTATCGATTGCCAGCAGCCCCTTTCGCATCCGCCACCATTGTCCAAATTGCCATTCCATTTTTAAGCGCGAAGAGGGATTTTTTGTTGGCGCCATTCTCGCCAACCTTCTGACAACCGAATTGGTTATTCTGGTCGTCTGCATGGTCTGGCTGATCTTGCTTGGCTCGAGTTATGAGTCGGTGCTGGCAGGTCTTTTTGTCGTCGCGTTAATATTTCCCGTGGCGTTTTATCATCATAGCTGGAGCCTTTGGCTCGGCTTCGACTATCTCGTCGAAGGACTGCCCAAGCATGAGCAAGCAACCTCAAGTGAACCACGCAAGGACGGACTCTAGCTTCGGAAACCATTCGGGACTTTAGCCGATTTTTGTCAGGCTAAAACTCCAGGTGGGCCAGTAAGGGAAAATGATCTGACGCCTGGCTGGTCGCAGCGGGTTCAGTAATTACTTCGCACTAAGTGGTGCGCTTTATGAACATAACCATTCGCCTGGCCACAGCGGCCGACATTCCCGCGATTCGAGTATTAATACGCGAGTCTGTTCGTGGCTTGAGCTCGCCATTCTATTCTTCCCGACAAATTGCCAGTGCGTTGTCGCACGTTTTTGGTGTTGATAGCCAACTCCTAAGCGATGGCACCTATTATGTTGCAAGTATTGAAGGTCGGATCGTAGGTGCCGGCGGTTGGAGCAAACGAAAGACTTTATTCGGTGGCGATCAGTTGAAGTCGGACGGGACCGATGCCTTGCTTGATCCCAGGAAAGACGCTGCACGCATTCGCGCTTTTTATGTTCACCCTGCGTGGTCGCGAAAAGGTATTGGCAGCCGGATATTACAGGCGTGCGAAGATGCGGCAGGAACGGCTGGGTTTAGTGAAATTGAGCTGGTGGCCACGCTTCCGGGCGAGCCGCTGTATCTGGCGAAAGGCTATAAGAAGCTGGAACCGATTCAAATAGAGATGCCAGACGGTGAATCGTTGCCCGCATTTCGAATGGCAAAGACTCTAAGTTAAAGATGAGCATTGGGCCCTCAGTACCGATAGCGCAAAGCCTGAGCCTTCGAGACTCAATGAAAACTCTTCCGTGACTGTTCATCTATCTTCTCTCTATCCGTCCCTGGCTCTGGGCTCAGTTTGTCTTAACAGCACTGGAAAGTGAACGCCAGGATTGATGCAAAAGCTCCTCTATCTTTCTCCAGTCGGCTTCGCTCACTCCGCCTGCCTCAGCCTTTGAGTCGCGAATGGTCATTGCCTCGGCGCGCAAACGGCCGTGCTCCACCAGCCACTGGACCGGAACTCGATATATCTCAGATTGCAATTCTGCCAGGGCGCGCTGCAGATCATCAGGCGGGTGCTTTGCGCGCTCGCGGTGGATAATCCACCAGTCCAGTTCCAATTGTGCGGCACGATTAACGTCGAAAGGTATGTCGCTAATCTTCCGCACTGCTTCATAAAACTTGATCAAATCCGGAAGAGCCTTTTCATAATCGGCTTGCTGCTTCCCATCCTTGAAAACGAAAGCAGCATTTGCCGCGTAATAAGCAACCTGGTTGGACCTAACAAGCGGCATGTTGTATTGAGCGCGTAGCAGCTCCGACAACTGATTAAAGAGACGAAACTGTTCCTTCTCATAATAAGAGCGCCACATCGCCGTCTCGAGCCGGGCTACTTCATCAGCGTCAAATTCTCGCAAGTGAGTGTTGCATGGGCCGTAAAGATCGTAGACAACCCAACAGATCATGGCCACTGCTACAACAGCAAGAATCTTTAGGACGAGCTTCTTGCGAGATCTGCCTTGCCTGGTCGGCATAACATCGATAACTCCTGCTTTCAGTTTAATGTGAGGGATGCGTTATTATCACAGCGATCAGATTTCTACAATCTTACTTAGGCACGCGTAGTGTCTTAGTCTGGCGTTCTCTCTGTGCAACCTTTGTGCCCTCTGTGTCTCTGTGGTGAGTAATCGCCAATAAGATTCACCACAGAGGCACAGAGAACACGGAGAACGCACAGAGATTAGATTAATTCAAACTACGACACTACCTAAGCAGGTCTTCTCGGCTATTGCTAACGCTTCGCGCCATCGCGCAGAAGGAAAAATATATGCAGGACTTTCTCGCACATTTTCGCGAAACGATCAACACGGCTTCAGACGAACTGCTGCGGATTTCCCCGGAGCAAAGCGAACTTCCCAGAGCGGCGGGTAAATGGTCGCCAAAGGAAATCATCGGCCACTTGATTGACTCTGCTTCCAACAACCATCAGCGATTTGTGCGCGCGCAGTTTAATGATGATCTGCTCTTTGCCGGATATGAACAGGAGAGTTGGGTTCGCGTGCAAAATTATCAGGGCGAACCCTGGCCCGAGCTGGTCCAGCTTTGGAAACTATACAATCAACACATATTGCATTTGATGTCTCTCATTCCTGAGGAAACGCGCTTGAAGTTACGCTACAAACACAACCTGCATCAGATCGCTTCCGAGGCGCTTAAAGAGAATGAACCTGTCACGTTGGACTGGTTCATGCGCGACTACGTTGACCATATGAAGAAGCATCTGGGGCAGATACTGGACTAAGGGCCGCGTTGATTATTTTTTCTTTTTCTGATTGGGCAGGACTCCGGCATCCACAGTTTCGCCGGTGCGCGAAATCACTTGAAAGTACAATTGGTCGCCGGCAACTTCGAACAGCATGAAGTGCATGTCTTGATCGAAAGCCTTATCAGTCAGCGCCGAACCTCGCTTAACATCTCCCGATCTCAATTGACCACCCGCTCCTGATACAAAATATTCCCTGACGCGCTCCTCGAATCTCTTGATTGCTTCCTTGTCAGCCGGTGAAAGCTCAGGAGAAGGTGGTAGACAAAATCGTTGCCGCTGCTCAACCCTCGCTTTCACCGGAGGGCGATAGTGTAGTTAAAGAAATCATTACCAACACAGCCGCGCCGGCTGCGCATACTCTAGCCCGCATTATTCACGAACTGCGGATTTGTTCACTAAGCCTGCGTTAGCAGGCGACAGCATAAAGCCTGGGGCGTCAGCCCCAGGTCACTGCAAAGAAAGAGTTCCAAGCCTGCGAAGCAGGCGACAGCGTGGACCAGTTCGCGCTCGTCTCGAAAGCAACAGGCTGCCGCCCGTTACACGGGCTGATGTTCATCTACATTGCTTTCCTGGGGCTCGCGCCCCAGGCTTTATGCTGTCGCCCGCTACGCAGGCTGAAATGACATGAAGGTTCATGAATAATCCGGGCTAGATATTCGTTTCATGCTCTCGGAAAATTGCAAACACGATGCCAGCAACAGCGAATAACCAATATACGGCTGCTTTAAGTTTCGTTCACGCCTAACCTGGCTGCGCTTTTTTGTGAGTTCTCCGCAACTTTGCGGTAAGCAATTAGCAGAACGCGGAAGGGACCGCAAAACGAAATCCCCAAGGAAAATAGCGACACCTGGCCCACCGGCACGACCAGCTTGATCTGATCGTCACTTGTCACGACGGCCACTGAAGTTTTATGCTACCTCCGCTTCCAACAAAAGTATTTTTATTTTTCAGCCAACTTGAAGAGGACTATCTTCCATGGACAACACCTTCGAACAGTTGAAACACAAGACCGTTGCCGAGCTGCGAGAGATTGCCAAAGGGAACGAACACGAAGCTTTGCAAGGCTACACGCAACTGAACAAAGAGCACCTGCTGGTTGCTCTTTCAAAAGCCCTCGGCATCAGGCATGAACATCATGACGTGGTGGGCGTCGACAAAGCCTCGATCAAGGCACGCATTAGGGAGATGAAGAAGAAGAGAGACGAAGCATTGTCAGCGCATGACCACGCTCAGCTGAAGGTCGCGCGGCGAACGATTCATCGTCTGAAGAGACAAATACACAAAGCAACCGTTTGAGTCGATGCGCGGCGCGGCGATTATTGACTTTCGCTGCGAACTGTCGTAGAAACGCGGAGCTGAAATCAGACCACTGGATAAAGTATGACGATGGTTTAGAGTCCAACCTTTAGATTCCCAGGTTGGCAGTCGGCAAGCTGAAGCCTGGACTCTAAACCAAAAGATCGATTTCTCCTTCCTGGTAAAAACAAATTCAAGAAGTGAGGTAGCTATGAAAAGAGCTATCAGCATAAGTGTCAACGGTGTGACCCACCAGCACGAGGTGGAACCGCGCCTGTTGCTTGTCCATTACCTGCGAGATGTGCTTGGTCTGACCGGCACTCATATCGGATGCGAGACGTCGCTGTGCGGAGCTTGCACCATTTTGCTCGACGGCCAGGCAGTTAAGTCGTGCACCATGCTGGCCGTTCAGGCAGACGGCGCCCAGATCACGACCATCGAGGGACTCATGAAAAACGGCGAGCTTCACCCGATGCAGGAAGGATTCTGGGAGCGCCACGGATTGCAGTGCGGTTACTGCACACCGGGAATGATCATGGCGGCCACCCAAATCATTGACCGCAATGCCAATCCTTCGCGCGAAGAAATACGCCACGGGCTTGAAGGCAATCTCTGCCGCTGCACTGGCTATCAACACATTGTCGAAGCAGTTGAATATGCCGCGAAAAAGTTGGGAGTCTGAAGTCTGGAGTCTGGAGTCAATGCCGTCACTTATGTCTTGCTTTGACTTGTGGTAAGCAAATCAAAACTCATTCACCAGCACTTATGATTTTCTCGATGAAGTTTCGCGCCTGACCTGGCCCCGGCTCAACACCTGCGAGGTTCTCAGTTATGAACGAAGATCACAGACTCCCGACTCCCGACTCCCGACTCCCGACTGGAAAGAAGTATGTTGGACAACGAGTGAAGCGGACCGAAGACCCGCGGCTGATCAAGGGTCTGGCGCATTACGTCGATGACATCCGACTTCCCGATACGCTCCATGTCGCCTTTGTCCGCTCCATTTATGCACACGCTCGCATTAACGGCATCGATACGAGCGAAGCACTAAGAGCGCCGGGCATAGTTGCCGTTTATACGGGCAAGGATATCGCCGGGAAAATTGGACCGGTTCCGTGCGCGAGCGCACTCCCCGGCTTGAAAGTTCCGGACTATCGCGTCCTGGCCCAGGACAAAGTGTATTTCGTGGGTCACCCGATTGCTGCCGTGGTAGCGCGGGACGCTTATGCCGCCCGCGACGCGCTGGACCTTGTCATGGTCGACTATGAGGAGCTGCCGGTAGTGATTGATGTTGAAGAGGCCGCGAAAGGCGGCACCGTTATTTACGATAACTTTGGCGACAACATCGCCTACAAGCTTACTGCCGGAGAGGGCGATATCGATGCGGCCCTTGCTGCCGCCGACCATGTGCTCAAACAGCGCATCGTCCATCAACGCCTGGCGCCTATTGCCATGGAAGGCCGCGGAGTGCTGGCGCGATATTTTCCGGGCGAGGAAGAATTGACAATCTGGTCATCGACACAGATTCCGCACCTGCTCCGTACGCAGCTCGCGTTGATGATTGGTATTCCTGAAAACAAACTGCGCGTGATCACTCCGGAAGTGGGAGGCGGTTTCGGCTCCAAGTTGAATGTCTACGCCGAAGAAGCTTTGCTTGGTTGGATCTCAATGCAATTGGGTAAACCAGTTAAGTGGATTGAAGGGCGGCGCGAGAACATTCAAGCAACTATTCATGGCCGCGGACAGGTTGGATACGTTGAGATTGGTTGCAAAACAGATGGAAGCATTACCGGTCTTCGTTACAACGTATTCGCGGATCTCGGCGCTTATCATCAATTACTTACGCCCGCAATTCCTACACTGACCGGCTTGATGCTTTCCGGTGCTTACCGGATTCCAGCTATTCAAATCAACGTCACCGGCTGCTTCACAAACAAGATGTCTACGGATGCTTATCGCGGCGCCGGTCGGCCGGAAGCAACCTACGT
This sequence comes from Blastocatellia bacterium, assembly GCA_963698325.1. GTDB lineage: Bacteria > Acidobacteriota > Blastocatellia > Pyrinomonadales > Pyrinomonadaceae > PSRF01. The sequence continues at coordinate 226,643 of CAVOQJ010000001.1, forward strand.
CGTTGAACGCGCAATGGATTTAGTTGCAGTGGAGTTGGGAATTGACCCCGCGGAAGTTCGACGTAGGAACTTCCCTGCCCCAAACGAATTTCCCTTTCACACTGCCACCGGTCTCAACTATGACAGCGGCAACTACGAAGCAGCCTTGAATAAAGCTCAAGGCATCATCAATTACGCAGGCTTGCGAGATGAGCAAAAGAAAGCGCGCGAGCAGGGGCGGCTTCTCGGCATCGGCATTTCGACCTACGTGGAAATCTGCGCGCTTGGCCCGTCGCAGGCAATGCCCGCCGGCGGTTGGGAAAGCGCGACAGTACGAATCGAACCGACAGGCAAAGTCACTGTACTAACAGGGGCGTCGCCGCACGGTCAGGGACAGGAAACTTCGTTTGCGCAGATTGCGGCCGATGAGCTGGGCGTCGATCTCAATGACGTAACCGTAATTCACGGTGACACCGGAGTCGTTCAATACGGTATCGGCACTTTTGGCAGCCGCGCAACCGCAGTTGGCGGAACTGCGGTGCTGGTTGCTATTCAGAAGCTGAAAGAGAAAGCCAACAAGATCGCGGCACACCTTCTCAAGGTTGATGCTTCGAGTCTTACTTTTGCAGGCGGCTGTTATTCGTGTGCGCCGGTGGCGGCAAAGACCGGAGAATCGGAGCCGGTCGTACCGGTCGGCGAAGCTCCAGCCGGCGCTCTTCCCGAGCCTGATGTTGACGGCCGATCGAGCCTAACGATTCAGGATGTCGCGCTGGCGGCACACATTGCGAAAGATCTGCCACCGGACACTGAACCCGGACTCTCGGCGACCTACTTTTTCGAGCCAAAGAATTTTACTTTTCCCTTCGGTACTCACATCGTCGCGGTTGAAATCGATCGCGAGACAGGCGACATAAAATTTCTCCGCTACGTCGCAGTTGACGATTGCGGAAAAGTAATCAATCCCATGCTTGTCGATGGTCAGGTACAGGGCGGAATTGTCCAATCGATTGGCCAGGCACTCTATGAGGAAGTTGTTTACGACGAACAGGGCCAGTTAGTCACTGGAAGTTTAATGGATTACGCACTTCCGCGAGCGACGCACGTTCCCTGGTTGGAATTGGATCGCACCGAGACGCCTTCTCCGGTTAATCCTTTGGGAGTCAAGGGCGTCGGCGAAGCGGGCACGATTGGAGCAACGCCTGCGATCGTCGGAGCGATCGTTGATGCGTTGGCGCCTTTCGGGGTGAAACATCTGGACATGCCAGTGAAGCCGGAGGCGATTTGGCGAATCATGAATCAGTAGGACAGGCATTCCTGCCTGTCATTCACACCTGGCTTTAGCCGGGTGAACGGGGATACGCAACTAATTCTGAAACCGTTTAAACGGTTTCTCACTTCTGCTTGGGCTGCAATCACCTGGCTGAAGCCAGGTGTTAATGAGAGTTAACAGCATCATTTGAAAACACACTTGCGTTGCACTTCCAAGTTGAATTCGCGAATGCAAAATGACAAATCACCAATGGAAAATCCATCTAGAAGATAGCGAAGGATGAACTGTCCCCAGGAGCCACCAATGATTCCAGCACCATTCACCTACGAAGCCCCAACCACCATCGATGAGGCGGTGACGCTGCTTGCCGCGAATGCCGACGAAGCGAAAATACTCGCGGGTGGCCATAGCCTGATTCCCGCGATGAAGTTGCGGCTTGCGCAACCGACCATGCTTGTTGATATCGGTCGCATCAGGAACCTCTCCTACATTCGTGAGGAGGGCGATCAGATATTAATCGGGGCGATGACTACTCACTATCAACTCGAATCCTCAACGTTGCTGCAAGAGATCTGTCCATTACTGCCTCAGTGTGGCTCTCAAATTGGAGACGTTCAAGTAAGAAACAAGGGAACAATAGGCGGCAGTGTCGCACATTCCGATCCAGCCGGTGATTGGCCGGCGGCCATCATTGCGCTGGGTGCTGAAATGGTTGCTGTAGGAAAAAATGGCGAGCGAACAATCAAGGCTGATGATTTCTTTGTCGACCTGTTAACCACTGCTTTAGACAGCGGCGAAATTCTCCGCGAGATACGCATTCCTAAACCAGCCGGTCGTTTTAGCCATGCTTATCAGAAGGTGCGACACCCCGCCTCTGGCTTTGCCGTTGTGGGCGTGGCCATTGCTCTGCAGATGGGAGCGAATGGTTCCTGCGAATCTGCGGCTGTCGGCATCACTGGCGTGGCGTCGAAAGCCTATCGAGCCGGAGCAGTAGAGAAGGCGCTCCAGGGCCAACCGCTCAACGAGCAAACGATCACCGAGGCAGCTGCCCGTGCGACTGACGGCGTTGACGCGAACTCCGATCTCTACGCGTCCGCGGACTACCGTCGTCACCTTGCGCAAGTTCACACGAGGCGAGCAATTCAAAAGGCCGCTGCGCGTGCGAAGTAGGTTTCGAGTGTCGAGTTCCGGGTTGCGAGTTCCAGTTGCCAACTAATTTCGTCCTGCATCGAACGCGCGAACTGCGGATGCGATAACGCGCGCGGACTCGAAACTCCAAACCCGAAACTCGAAACTGTATTCGTATGAAGATCGAAGGCACTCATCATCTCAATGCGCCGCGCGAACGAGTGTATCAATTGCTAATTGACTCGGAAGTCTTACAGCGTTGCATCCCTGGCTGTGAGCGTCTGGAGAAGACTGCGGAAAATACTTATTCCGCTACCATTCGCGCTGGAGTCGGAGCTATCAAGGGTGTATTCACAGGGACCGTCCGGCTTGAAGACATGCGACCACCTGAACACTATCGAATTGTTGTCGAGGGCAAGGGCGCGCCCGGATTCTTGAAAGGCTCGGGCAATCTGGATTTGGAGGAAGAAGGCGAAGGAACGTTGATTAGGTACACTGGAGATCTTCAGTTGGGCGGCACGATTGCGAGCGTCGGGCAGCGGATGATTCAGGGCACCGCGAAGATGATGGCAACGCAATTCTTTACGGCGTTGGAAGCCGAAGCAAAGACCGGCGCCGGTGAGTCGCCACCTAAACATAGCTTTTTTCGTACCGCGCTGAGGTGGTTCTCAGGGTGGCTACGAGGAATGTTTCAATCAACCAGCAGGCACTCTAGATAATAACTGGCGTAATGGGCGCATCGAAATTAATCAGAACCTAAAACAGGCGTCAGCTTGAATCTCTATCTCGGCTATTCGTGGGCGGCTCAGCCGCCTGATATAGGGGTGGTGGCTCCGCCCCACCGTAAGCATCACTCATTTTGCTGGGGGCTGCGCCCCTTGCGGGGCATAGCCCCAATCCAATTTGAGCCGCTCTCCGGAAGGTCGCAGACCCTCCGCACATCAGGCGGCATAGCCGCGATCTAGCTGCCCGCCCTCAGACGGCACGACCGTATTGATATACCTATGGTGGCTCACCGTGCGGCCTCTCGCCGTCCACGCGCGATGAAGTCTTCGATGTCAGATAGTTTTCGTGGCAAAGCTTCCGTCATCCACTTCACTCCGCCCGGCGTAATCAGCATATCGTCTTCAATTCGCACGCCAATGCCCTTGTATTTTTCAAAAGCAGGTTTGATGGCGGCGATCAATTTCTGATTCTCGGGTGTCTTCGGCAAGTTATCGAGCGCGTCGGGCCGAACGTAGATGCCCGGCTCGTTTGTAAAAATCATTCCCGGCGCTAGTCTTGGTTCCGCTCGCCCAGGCATGTCTCCAACGTCATGAACGTTCATCCCCAGCCAGTGCGAGGTGCCATGCATGAACCACAGTCGATACTGGTTTGAATTACGATCGACGATCAGACCGAGCTTGAGCAGCCCATCCTTGATGACTTCAGTAGCCGCCCGGTGCACGTCAGACTTTAACGCGCCCGGCCGAGCGACCTTCGCACCAGCCTCCTGGGCGTCATAGATAATCTGGTAAATTTCAGCCTGCGCCGACGAAAACTTTCCGCTAACCGGAAAAGTCCGTGTCACATCCGCTGAATAGTGCTTGTATTCGGCGCCTACATCCATCAATAGCAGCTCACCTGGCTTCACCTGGCCCTGCGATTCTTCATAGTGCAGGGTGGTCGCGTTGGGACCACAACCAACAATGGATGGATAGCCCCAGTGATCTGCGTTGCGGAGTTTGAAGGTATAGGCTACCTGGGCATCGACCTCATACTCCCACTTTGCATCCGCGGCCGCCACCCAGGCGCGCTCATGTGCCTCAGTCGTGATGTCGATGGCATGCTGCAGCAACGCGATCTCAAAGGGTGACTTCCGCAATCGCATCTCAACAAAGATGGGTGTTACATCCTTGATGATATAGCCCGACGGTGCCTTGGCCCATTCCGATGCGAAGCGTTGTTCTTGCCTGTATTCCAAACTATCAACCGTCCCCGGCACCAGCATATAGAGCAGGGCGTCGTTTCTGGCGGCGCTATCAAACAATTTCTCAAAGCCGGAAACGCCAGCCACGGCAGGTGCGGATTTCGACGACATCAGAATCTTTTCCGGTTTTGGCCAATAGGGCTGCCGGCTGCGCAGCGCATTCTGGAAGGGTTCAAACTCGCCAGCCTCCCAAATCTCCCGGACGCCAGAAATCTGACTCGCTTCTTCAGGGCTATACATGTGGCCGGTCCAGGTTTCCGCTGCTGGATTGCGCCGCGGCAGAAAAAGTATCTCCGGCGTCACGTCATTCCCCGGCATCATCACCAAAGTAGCGCCCTTCTGTTTCAGATTAGTTAGGTAGTAGAGATTATTCTCTTGGCGGTATTCGTAGTTGACATCGTTTGCATAGACGCGCGGCTCCGTGCTGAACAGAATGAGAATTCCCTTGCTCCCAACCAGCTCTGCTACTCGCGCACGACGGCCCTCAAGTTCAGCTAGTCGCGTCTTTTCATCAAAGACCGGCGCCGGCGGCGCTATCCTTATCACGGAGCTTTTTGAAACCTCGCCGATATGCTCGCCGCCGGCAACCGGTAAGTTTGTAGTTAGCAGGAAGACAACAACAGCACCGATTATGGAGGTCTTTGCTTTGTTGAAATTCATAGGTTCTCCCGAATAGTGATCTCGAAGTTTGCGAAAAGTGAGATTAGGTAGGAGACAACCAACCAGCCGGCAAAAACTCCGAGCTAACGCAGGCCTTTCCTTCGCACAATCCGCTGTCCTGGACCAAACACGCGTTTAGTTCCATCGGGGAACGTTACTATACGCGTGCCATCGGAAAGCGTCATGACTTGCGTACCGTCGGGAAAATTCCTCGTGGTAGGAATTCCCATCCTTCTCAGGACGCGTCTATTCGGTTGTGTTCCATCCGGCCCAGGTATCTCGGGTGTGTTCGGGACCACCGGCAGATTCTTCAGATCCGGATATTGCTCGGTCAACCCCGGCGTTAGTTCCGGAGCACCGGCAGCGTTTGCGCGCTTCTCTACAGCCTTCTCGTTATTCTTCGTAGCTTTCTCAGTCTTCTTCGCCGTCTCGTTAACAACAGGTGGATGCTCGCCAATCACGATTTTATTGTCTTCATTCAAAGGGCTTGAGAGGGGCTTGCTAACAACTTCGCTTGACCCTGGAGACGGCATTACAGTAACTGAATTGACGGTTCCCTGCTCACCTGAATTAGTCGGAGCGGTAGATGCGTTGGAGTTCTTCCGTTGCTGATAGGCATAGAATGCGCCGAAAAGAACGCCAATCAATACAATTGAAGCAGCGCCAATAACCCATGGCGCGCTGCGCCGTTCAGCTGCTCCAACTGCTGATCGCACTACCGTGGTCTCGCCAATCATCGCCGTCTTCGCCTCGCCAGGCGAAACATTTTGAAGCGTGGCGGCAGGTGAATCGAAGAGAACGGTTGCTGCCTCCGTTCTTCCTACCAATGTCGCAACTTCGTCTGCACCGTTTAAAGCTGCCCGCATCGCTGCAGCAGTTGGGAACCGTTGCTCGCGATTTTGGCTCATCCCGCGCGCGAGCACGCCGGTGACCTCTGATCCAATGCTCTTGCTAATTTCATTTGCGGGCGTCAGTGGATCAGGTTGGCCGTTGACGAGCGCGGCTGCTCTAGTCAGAGCATCGGGTGGCTTAACCGAAGTCATAAGGTGATACAGCGTGGCGCTCAACGCATAGATATCGCTGCGCGCATCCGTGCCCAACCCCTGAATCTGTTCCAGCGGTGCATAGTTTGGCGTGTACCCGAATATGCTTGCCGAGGTTGTGACCACAGACAATCCCCCTGCCTGGCCTTTCGCTAACCCAAAATCCAGGAGAATGATTTGACCTCGTCCGGTGAGTTTCAAATTCTGAGGCTTGATGTCGCGATGGATGATTTGCGGATCCTGTGTGTGTAAATAATCAAGAGCGTCCAGCAGTTGGTCGCCCCAGATCAAAACCTGATCGGGAGGAAAAGGTCCCTGCTTGCGCGCCATCATTTGGGCAAGGTCGTCCCCGGGAATGAACTGCATCACCAGAAACTGCCCTTCGCCTTCAGCAAAATGATCGCTCACTCGCGGCAGCGCCGGATGATGCATACGTGCCAGCAATCGCGCTTCGCGCTCGAATTGTTTTCTCAAACGCTCGTCGGCGAACAACGTTTCTTTCAAAGCCACCGTCGTATCCAGCCGTTCATCCATGGCTTCATAAACGGCGCCCATTCCGCCCTGACCAAGCAACCGAATAATGCGATAGCGATTCTGTAAGACTGTTTGCGGCGCTAACATTTGGAAAAGAAAACTAATTCGTTCAAATGAGTTATTTACTGCCAATATTGCGAAGGCCTTCGCTATTATACACACGCGCCGGGCGACAAGAAATCACGGTTCTATGGCGCATTCACTCGCGCTGAATTACGACCAATCATTGAGTGGGCTGGATATTCGGCGTATGCTAAGCGCGCGTGAGCGAACCCTTCCCATTGCGAGACGACGAAGTTATTGATATTGGCCCAACACCTCGACGCCGTTGGCGCCGCTGGCTAATTGGCGCTTTGGTGCTCCTCATAATCGTCTTGTCTCGCGGTCTCGCAATCTATCTCTCGGCCGCATGGTTTAGCTCACTCGGATTTTCGGCCGTCTATTGGTACATCTTTAAACTCAAGGTTGGTTTGTTTGTAGTGTTCGCCCTGGTGACCGTGTTGCTTTTGCGCACCGCGTTTTGGTTACTGGAAAAGGCGTTTGCAGGGCAGGCGCTCGAAAAAAGAACCATCGTTCTAAACAATCAACCCGTTCAGTTTTCGCCCGCGCGATTTGTCCGGCCGTTGGGATGGATCCTCGCTGTTTTGTTTGGTTTCTTTTACGGACTCGCAATGAAGAGCGAATGGCAAGAGTTTGCGCTTTACTTCAACCAGAGTGCAGCTCCTGCGGCGGATCCTATTTTTCAGAAGCCACTCGCGTTCTATCTTTTCTCGTTGCCGGTCTACGACTCGATTAGTAGCTGGCTAATCGCGCTCGCATTTATCGCTCTTTGCGCGGCGATTCTTTACTCCTTGCTCGCGCTGCCGGAAAAGCTTTTGACGACCGCCCGGAAGAACGTAACCAAAACCCCTTTTTCCGCAGTCTCTATCGCGTTCGCCGCATTCCTGGCCTTGCTCGCGTGGCGCACGTATCTTTCGCGGTTCCCATACCTCTGGGAAGATCATCAAACTTTTTCCGGAATCACGTTTGCGGAAGCGAAGTATCTGTTGCCGGCGCTCTCTCTGGTCAGCATTGCCTTGCTTATCGGAGCTGCAATCTCTCTAATCAATGCCTTTTCAAAACGTGGCCTGCGGCTGTTGCTTGTGGCCCTGGCAATTCCACTCGCAGTCTACGTGGTTGGCGTTTTCATGGTGCCGGCCTACGTCACCAGCTTCATCGTGAAACCAAATGAGTTGGGACGGGAAACGCCCTACATCGAACAAAATATCGCCTGGACGCGACGCGCCTTCGGGCTGGAGCAGGTAGAGTTGCGTGAGTTTGAGGCAGAAAACTCTGTTGCGGCTTTGGACCTAAACGCCAATCGCCCCACACTCGAGAACATACGACTTTGGGATTGGCGCGCCCTGCAGGACACGCTCAAGCAGATTCAGGCAATTAGAACTTACTACGATTTCCCGGATGTGGACGTTGATCGCTACAACATTGACAGAGGCATTCGTCAGATGATGATTGCTGCGCGCGAGATAAACGTTAATAACCTTCCGGAATCGTCTCGAAATTGGATTAACGAAAAGCTGATCTACACGCACGGCTATGGAATCACTTTAAACACAGCGAACGAATTTACACCGGAAGGTATGCCGCGCTTCATAGTTTCTGACATGCCGGTTCAATCCAATTCAAAAGATGTAAAAGTCACGCGGCCGGAAATTTACTTTGGCCAGGAAACGAATACTGACGTCTACGTAAAGACGCGTCAAAAAGAGTTTGACTATCCGCAGGGCGAAACAAACACCTACACGAGCTACCAGGGCACCGGCGGCATAACCATCGGCGGTCGAGCACGGCGCATGCTTTTGGCCTGGGCACTCGGCGACTTATCAAAACTTCCTTTCTCGGACGACGTAAACTCAGAAAGTCGTGTACTGATTCATCGAAACATCCGCGAACTCGTGAATGGAATTGCGCCTTTTCTGATTTACGATAACGACCCCTATATCGTAGTGAGTAACGAAGGCAGGCTCTTCTGGATGATAGACGCCTTCACTGAGTCTGCCACTTACCCCTACTCGCGTCATCACCAGGTCGGCGGCAATAACATTAACTACATCCGCAATAGCGTGAAGGTAGTGATAGACGCCTACAACGGTACGACGCACTTTTACGTTTTTGACAGCCAGGATCCCATCATCGCCACCTATCGCGCCACCTTTCCCACCTTGTTCGAAGACGCGGGCCAAATGCCCGCCGACCTCCGTGCCCACGTCCGCTATCCGGAAACGTTAATTCGAGTGCAAGGCGAAGTATATGGTCTTTATCACACTCAAAGCGCCAAGGTGTTTTTCCAGCGTGAAGACATCTGGAACGTGGCCCAACAGATTGGGCTGGATCAGCAGAACCAAAAACGCGTTCAGCCAATCGATCCGTATTTTGTCTTGATGCAATTGCCTGGCGAGACAACTCATAACGAGTTCGTTCTCATTCTGCCTTTCACGCCCGCGGGCCGCAATAACCTGATCGGATGGATGGCCGGCCGTTGCGACGGCGATAATTATGGCAAGCTTCTTATTTACAATTTCCCCAAGTCGCGACTAATCGATGGGCCGTTACAGATAGAAGCGCGCATTGACCAAAACTCTCAACTGTCTTCTCATTTCACGCTGTGGAATCAGCAGGGTTCTCGTGTTCTGAGAGGCCACCTGCTGGTTATCCCAATCGGCCAGTCACTTCTTTTCGTTGAGCCGATCTACTTGAAAGCAGAAAGCAGCCCTATGCCTGAGCTGCGACTCGTCGTACTGGCAACGCAGGACCGGCTCGGTTACGGCCAAACTTTCGATGAAGCCATGACCAGCCTCTTTGGCGACCTCGCGCGGCCCTCGACGTCTGAGAAGACCGAAGAGCCTAAAGAGAAGCCGGCAGAAGGGGCGCCGAAACCTGGCGCATCGCCTTCCCCTGCGAAAGGGGCAGCACCGGCTACCGTGCAGCAACTCGTCAACAAAGCAGTTCAGGAATTCGAGGAATACCAGCGTCTCACCTCACAGGGTAAACTCGGCGAGGCTGGTCAGAAACTCGAACAACACAAACGCACTCTAGAGGAGTTGAAGAGAGTTAGCGGCAAGAAGCCATAGAGCATTAGCGATGATGGTGGAACCAATCACATGGTCTAACCTTTAGAAAAGTCATATTGGAAGGATCAAGCAATCTTCTCTTCAAGTTTCTTTGCCTGCTCAACGGCTTCTTTATACTCGGGAAGATAGTTGGGGTCGGGCGTCATCTTCAGAATAAAATCAATTTGTTTCCGGGCCTCTTGATTGCGTTTTAGCGCATGATAGGCTTCAGCCAGATGAAACCGCAGCAAGCTGTTGTTGCCCCCGAATCGTAGCCCTTTCTCCAAATATTCAACTGCCTTCTGCTTATCGCCCCCAAGGATTCTCGGAGCCTTTAGATAAAGTTGTCCGAGGGCCATATAGGCACTGCCACCCTCATAGCGTTCATCTATCTGAACCACCTTCTCCATCTCCCGTCGTATATCCTGAATGTTTGCCAAACCGGCCAGCACGCTAAATTCAGCGCTTCCTCCGTAGTTGGCTCCCAGCCAGAAATGACCGTCAGCTTTGTCATCCTGTAGTTGCACCGCTATCCTCCCGGCGTCAACGCCCTCTCGAAATGCCGAATCGCGCTCCCGGTCATCGGTGGAGTGCAAACCAAGATAGTAATTGAGTTTTGCCAGCTTCCAGGCGACCGCGTAGTTCCCTTCATCAGCGATTCGAGCCTGCCACAACACAGCAATTCCTAACCGGACCTTGGAGAGATCCTCGCGCTGGGAATACAAGGCATCAGCTTCGGCAATCCTGTCTGCCGTGCTCTTTTCGGGCACAACAGCTCCGGTCTGGCTCGTCTCGGCGCTGCGGTTACGACAGCCCGATACCGCGCCAGCAATAAATAACGACAGGCAGAAGACCGCTATTCTTACGGGTTTCCGACTCGTTTTCTTGGAAGTTACCATAAAACCGATCCAATTGTATGGTCGTACCATACACAGGGATTTACAGTTACCGCGATTGCTCAGTTTAGGTTATATTGTCAGCCCAACTGAAATCAAACTGTTCCGAACCAGCTCAAGCAGACGGGACCCCCCTGATGCGTGAAACAGGAGGAAAGACTTGGCAGCGGCAGCATTCTACGATCTCGAAGGAACGTTGGTCAGCACAAACCTGGTGCACACTCTTGGTTTCTATGCCAGGAACGAGCCAGGGCTTGTTCCGCAGTTTCAAGAAGAGTGCGGCGACGCTCCTGAGTCTGCCAGTGTTCGCCGTGACCGACCAGTATAGCCGAAAAGTTTTCAACGATCTCTACTTCAAGCGGTACAAGGGGTCAAGGAAGACCGGCTACGGTTTCTTGCCGATGATCTTTTCTTGTCTGTGCTAAAGCCCGCGGTCTTCCCCGGCGCTTATGAGCTACTGGAGAAGTCGCGCAGCCTTGGACTGCGCCAGGTGGTAGTGACTGGCGCGTTGGATGTTTCAGTCAAGCCGCTGATGGAGCACCTGGGTATTGACGGAATACGTCGCGAATCGGCTGGAGTTTGTTAACGGCGTCGCGACTGGACGGCTGTTGCCGCCGGTCATGGCAGCAGCGACGAAGGCATCATGGATCAGAGTCTTCGCGGAGCGCGAGGGACTCAGTCTGAGCGACTCCTACGCTTATACCGACAGCATGAGCGACCTGCCGATGCTTTCAATTGTTGGTCATCCGGCTGTCGTTAATCCCGACATGCGTCTGCGTCAAACGGCGCTGCATCACGATTGGCCGATATTGAATCTGAAATGAAGCCGCGGATGAACGCAGATTCACGCGGATTCACTTTTCCTTATCAGCGTGCATCCGCGTTAATCCGCGGCTAACTTTGCAATTATGGCACTTCAACTACGAAGAAAAACGCACGAATCGGTCATCTACATCGATCGCGATAGCGCGCCGCGGATCATGCCGTCCGGTGAGGACTTCATCCTTGAAGATCTTCCGATCGGGACGCGCGTGCTTTATCCCAATCCGTCCGATCAAGGGACTGCCGAATCGCGAGGCCGCGATCCGTTACGCGCTGAATCATCCGCACGGTTGCGATCCGCTGTTCGCTCAGCTCGAACCGGGCATGCGCGTGACGGTCGCGGTTGACGACATCAGTCTGCCGCTGCCGCCGATGGCCACGCCTGACATTCGTCAGACGATTCTCGAGATCGTTCTGGATATGCTTGCCGGTCACGGCGTCGACGATGTCCACATCATCATCGCCAATTCCCTGCACCGCAAGATGACCGAGTGGGAAATGAAGCGGATGGTCGGGCCGAAGATCTTCGCCGACTACTATCCCGATCGTTATTACAACCACGACGCGGAATGGACCGACGGCCTAATCAAGCTTGGCGAGACAAGGCACAAGGAACCGCTTACGCTGAATCGCCGTGCGGCGGAAAGCGATCTGCTGATTTACGTCAACATCAACCTCGTACCGATGGATGGCGGTCATAAGTCTGTCGCGGTCGGCTTGTGCGATTACGAATCGCTGCGCGCGCATCACGAGCCGCAGACGATCCGCGATTCGGACAGCTACATGGATCCGGCGCGATCGGAGCTGAACTCACAAGGTGATCCGCCTCGGCAAGATTGTCGATGAGCACCTGAACGTTTTTCATATCGAGACCGCCATCAACAATCGCATGTACAAAGGCGACATGGATTTCCTGCTGCGCAATGAAGACGACTTCACTGCCTTTGATCGCATGAAGTTTGAAGCCATGCGCTACACGATGAACAAGCTGCCGCGTCCGGCGCGTCGCAAGTTGCTGCATTCGCGGCCGGCGCAATACGAGATGATTGCCTGTTACGCCGGCAAGACCGAGCCGGTGCACGAAAAGATCATTGCGAAGGCCTTTGAGCAGTATGCGATTCCGATCCGCGGCCAGTGCGACATTCTGATCACCGGCATTCCCGATATTTCGCCGTACAACGTTTATTCGATTCTGAATCCGCTGCTGGTCCAGGTGATGGCGCTCGGTTATCACTTCAATTTTTATCGCAACAAGCCGTTGCTGAAGAAAGGCGGCGTGATGATCATTCATCATCCGTGCTACGACGAGTTTGATCACAAATTTCATCCCAGCTATATCGAGTTTTTCAATCGTCTTTTGCCCGAAACGCGCGATGCCTTCGTTTTGCGCGAGAAATACGAGCGCGAGTTTGCCAACAATCCCAGCTACGTCGAGATGTACCGCCGCGGCAACGCCTATCACGGCGCGCATCCGTTCTTCATGTGGTACTGGGGCGAAAACGGCCGCCAGCATGTCGGAAAGGTGATCGCCGCCGGAGCTGAGAACGCGCACGTGCCGGCGATGCTCGGTTGGGAACGTGCCGACAATCTGACCGAAGCGATCGCGATGGCGCGCAGCTACATGGGCAGCTCCGCCGAGATCACGATGCTGCATCAGCCGATGATTGGTATCGCGGACATGGAGTAGAGAAACTCTGTGTAGTCTCCGTGTCCTCTGTGTCTCCGTGGTGAGTATTACAGGGCGGTCATTCACCACGGAGGCACAGAGAACACAGAGGAATCACAAAAACCGTCATGAATCTATCGCCTACGGAAATCTTTAACGACCGCAAGATCTTTCTGATTGGAAGCACCGGCTTTCTCGGGAAAGTTACGCTCAGCATGCTGCTGCATCGCTTTCCCAATATCGGACGGTCTACGTCACGGTGCGTGCTCGTTCGCAGGAAGAGTCGGAAGCGCGTTTTTGGAACAGCGTGATCACCGCCCCACCTTTTGATCCTCTGCGCGAACGTTACGGCAGCGCGCTGGATGGATTCATTCGCGACAAAGTTGTCGTCCTCGGCGGCGACATCGCCGAAACGAATCTCGGCTACAGCGAGGACGAGGCGCAGGCTATCGCCGACGATATCGACGTTATCCTCAATAGCGCCGGCAACGTCACTTTCAACCCCACGCTCGAAAGCGCGCTTGCGCACAAACGTCGTCGGCACGCAAAATGTGATTGCTTTTGCCAAGCGCATGAAGCGGCCGGCGTTGGTTCATGTGTCTACCTGCTTTGTCGCCGGCAATCGTTCGGGCGCGGTTTGGGAAAACGATCCGGTCGTCGGTTACTTCCCTCGCAAGCACGAACTGCCGGGCGTCGAATTCGATGTCGAGCAGGAGATAAAAGACTGCGCAAAGCTAGCCGAACGCGTCCGGGAAGAGGCTCGCGACGCAATGATGGTGGCGCGCTTTCGCGAACTGGCCCGCAAACGACTAAACGAAGAAGAATCGCGACGCTGATGATCCGGACGCACTCGGGCTCGCTGTAGCGCGCGAACGGAAAGTTTGGACGCGCACGCGCCTTACCGATCTCGGCGTTGAACGTGCTGCCTGGTGGGGCTGGCCCAACATTTACACTTACACGAAGTCGCTCGGCGAACAACTCGTGGCAGCCGAGACCGGAATTGTTCGCAGTATCGTCCGGCCCAGTATTGTCGAGTCGGCGCTGGCGTATCCCTTCCCCGGGTGGAATGAAGGTTTCACCACTACCGCGCCGATCATCTTTCTCGTTTTGAAAGGCCAGACGCAGATTCCCGCGGATGACAAATTGATCCTGGACATCACGCCGGTTGATCAGGTGGCTTCGGTGATGCTCGCGGTCGCGGCTCAGGCGTGCGTTGAAGAGCCGAAGCTCGTTCATCAGGCGGCCACCGGCGATTCCAATCCAAACAATATGGACAGGATTATCGGTCTGGTTGGTCTGTATAAACGAAAACACTTCCAGGAAAAAGACTCAGGCTTCAAGCTCCTCAATGAAGTTGTCGCTCGGATGGAGCCGCGGCCAGTTTCCACCTCGAGTTTTGAAAAGTTTTCTGTGCCGATGTTCAACTCCGCCGCCAAGAAAGCTTCGTCACTGCTGGATCGGGCGCGACCACGTTGGGGTGGTGGCCGTGTGGTCGAGGTGATCGACCGCATGAAGTCAACTGTCGATCGCGTTGAAGAGATCACGCATGAAACCACCGAAGCGTTTCGAGATGTTTAGGCCGTTTACTATCGAGAACGCCTACATCTTTCGCTCGGACAACGTGCGTTCATTGTTTGAGCGGATCAGAAAAGAAGAACAGGGACTGTTGAGTTGGTACCCTGAGAGGTTTGACTGGTACGACTACTGGTTGAACATACATCTGCCCGGCTTGAAGAAGTGGGTGTTTCCCACTCTCGAAGAGGACATGCGCGCGCAGCCCAAGCGCATCTACACGTATCGCGATCTGCTCGAACTTTTCGAGACTTCGACCAAGCGCCACGCGACTCGTGTGGCCATGCGCATCGAGCGCGATGGTCGAAACGAGCAATACACGTATGCCGATATGCGCGAGTTGGCCACTCGCGCCGCCGGCTTTCTCGCCAGCGAAGGCATCAAGCCGGGCGATCGCGTCATGCTCGTGAGCCACAACGCGCCGGAATGGGGCATGACCTATTTTGGTGTGCTCAAGACAGGAGCCAGTTGCATTCCTGTCGATCCGGAAAGTTCGCTCGAGGAGATTATAAACTTTGCGCGCGCCGGCGAGGCTGCGGGAATCGTTCTGAGCGAGAAACTCTACCAACAACATTCAGCTCTGTTACAACGACTGGCCGATGCAGGACTATCTCCCAAGCTCTGGACTTTCGATCAGGTCTTCACTGTGCCGGACGAACAAACCGAAGACGAGCGCATTGCGCTATTGCCGGCGCGCGTCACGGCACAGTCCCTGGCCTCATTGATTTTCACTTCCGGAACTACCGGTCGTCCCAAGGGAGTGATGCTTTCGCACCGCAATCTGACGAGCATGGTTTCAATGCTCTCTTCCGTCTTCGATATGAGCATAAAGGACGGTGTGCTCTCAGTGTTACCTTTGCATCACACTTTCGAATTCTCCACCGGCTTTCTCACACCACTCAGTCGAGGCGCCCAGATAACTTACCTGCCAGAGCTAACGGGCGACGCGCTGGCGCGGGCAATTAAGAACGGCCACGTAACCGGCATGGTCGGTGTCCCGGCCCTGTGGGAATTGCTCCACCGGCGCATCAAAAACAAACTCTATGAGCGCAGCGACTGGATTGGTAAAACTGCCGACGCGATGATGAAGGCGAACGCCTGGCTAAGAGACAACACAGCCCTCAATCTTGGACCAATCGCTTTCTACCCAATCCATGAAGGACTCGGAGGCCGTATTCGCTACTTCATCAGCGGCGGCTCAGCGCTGAGCGAAACGATCCAGAAAGATTTCCAGGGACTTGGCTTCACGATTCTTGAAGGCTACGGGCTGACGGAGGCCTCGCCTGTCCTTACCGTGACCCGTCCTGAGAACCGCATGCTGACGGGTAGCGTAGGCCGTCCTTTGCCGGGCGTTGAGGTGAAGATTGCCGATCCCGACTCCAGTGGTGTAGGCGAAGTGATCGCGCGCGGCCCGAATGTCATGCTCGGCTACTATGCCGACGAGAGCGCCACCCGCGAAGCGCTCGTCGAGCGTTGGCTCTATACCGGCGATCTGGGGAAACTTGATGACGAGGGCAATTTATTCCTCGTCGGACGCTCCAAAGAAATCATTGTCGATACTAACGGCAAAAACGTTTATCCGGACGAGCTCGAAGAGATTTACCAGAACTCGCCACACGTGAAAGAGCTCAGCATTGTCGGCCTGCCTGATGGAATTGGTGAGAAGGTCGCTTGTTTGGTGGTGGACGATGATGAGTATGACATTGCGCTTTCGCGCGCGGAACTGCGACGCCGCGTCGAGGAGCATTTCCGCGAAGTGTCAGCTTCGCTTCCCTATTACAAGCGCGTGAAAGTTCTCCACTTCACCGACATCGAGCTGCCCAGAACAGCCACGCGAAAAGTGAAGCGCGCCGAAGTTGTAACAATCCTGAAGGCGCTGGAAGCGGAAAACAAATCAAGCTCCGAGGCCGTTAGCGATAAGTCTGCAGATGCGGAAAGCCGTTGGCTCATCGGCATCGTCGCTAATGTCACTAACCGGTCGCAGAGCGAGATGTCATTGAATTCACGTCTTGGCGACCTCGGTTTTGACAGCCTGATGTTTGTTGAGCTGGCAACCGCAATCGAAAATGCAGGCGGCTCGATTTCGGCTCCCGAACGTCTCAATGAAGCTCAGGACTTACGGGAATTAGCGAGCGTAGTCAGCCGGCGGCCCGGCGCCTCAGTGTTGCGCGATGGTACGCACACACGCGCAGACGCTGGGCGAATTGACGAGGAGGAAATACACGTACCGTCGTTCATCAGCCGCGCCGGCAACCGGGCGGGCGACGTTTTGCAGCGTCTCTTCTATGATAGGTTTCTCGACACACACTACGAGGGCGGCTCAAACATTCCCGCGCATACCAACTTCATTGTCGCGGCCAACCATTCTTCTCACCTGGACATGGGCTTGACCAAGATGGCGCTTGGCGAGGCCGGCAAAGACATGGTTGTGCTCGCCGCTGCTGATTACTTCTTCGACACAAAGTACAAACGCGCGGTGATGGAAAACTTCACCAACCTCGTGCCGATGGAACGAACCGGATCGCTGAGGCAGTCGCTGCGTCATGCGAGTTCATTTCTGGACCGTGGCTATAACGCGCTCATCTTCCCCGAGGGCACTCGCTCGCTAACGGGTGAGATGGCCGACTTCAAACCGGTCATTGGCTATCTTGCACTACACGCCGGCGTCGGCATTTTGCCGGTTTATCTCCATGGCACCTACGACGCTATGCCGAAAGGTTCGAATGTCATTAAGAGTAGAAGAGTTGGGGCGCGCATCGGACGCTATATTGAGATTACAGACCTTGAAGAGATGACTAAGGGATTACCGCGCGCTGAAGCTTACCGTCTGATAGCCGCGCGCGTGAAACACGAAGTGGAGAACTTGCGTGATCGCGCTCGCCGACCGTTCGATGCGAAAGAATTACGGAAACGCTGGAAGGCCGAACGACGTGCGCAAGTCGCTGAGAGAGACGAAGCACTGGTGATGAGTAATGAGTGATGAGTGATGCCTTCAAAGACGCCCCAAAAACGAACTGCCCGGATGACTCCGCTCAAGGCCGAGACGAGGCGGCGCGCGGCTATCGAGAAGCGACCGCGCCCGGCGACGCTCATTACCGGCGGGACGGGATTTCTTGGTTCGCATTTGGTCCGGCAGCTTGTCGCCGACGGCGTGAAGGACATTCGCGTGATGGCGACTACGATTCCCGACTGGCTCGTTGGGTTGGGAGTGGAAACACTCGAAGGCTCGATCACGAACGACAGCGACGTAAAGCGTGCCGTTGAAGGAATCAGCGAGATTTATCATCTGGCGGGTAAAGTTTCCCGCGAGCGTGAGGACGCGCGCGAAATGTACAAGGTGCACGTTGAGGGCACGCGTTTGTTGTGCGATGCGGCGAAAGCGGCCGCGGTGAAGAGCATCGTGTTAGCGTCAACCAGCGGTACGATTGCGGTCACCGAAGACGGCGAAATAATCCCCGACGAGTCGTATCCGCCGCCACTCGAGATCATTTCGCGTTGGCCTTATTACGCAAGCAAGCTCTATCAGGAAATGGCGGCGCTCGAACGATTCAACGGCAAGGGCCTGCGGTTGGTGATCATGAATCCGAGCTTACTACTCGGGCCCGGCGATGAGCGCTTGAGTTCCACGAAAGTCATCCTGGATTTCCTGGCGAGAAAAATTAGTGCTGTGCCCGCGGGCGGATTGAGTTTTGTTGACGTGCGGGACGCGGCCAAAACTTTTCGGGTCGCCATGAAGAAAGGGCGTCACGGCGAGCGTTATCTTTTGGGCGTAGCGAACTGGCGCTTTGAGAGATTCTTCGGCCGGCTGGAGCGTCTGACGAAAATCTCGGCTCCGAAGTTTGCTTTCCCTTCGAAGCTCATGGTGGCGGGCTCACAAATCGTTGATTCTCTTTTCAAACAATGGAACTTCGCTTCGCCGGTGGAGCCTGGAGCGATCGAGATGGCGCAGTATTTCTGGTATCTCAACTGCGCCAAGGCTTCGCGCGAACTCGGCTTTCGTCCGCGCGATCCGAGTGAGACGCTCCACGATACCGTTTCCTACCTGCGTGAGAATTTTCTGGGCGGCGATGCGTTTGCAAAATAAGAGTTAGCGCAACTCTTGTCAGTACCGACTGCGGTAGAGACTGTGTGAATGGTCCAAAGAGTAGCCCCTGCCTACTTCTTCGGCGCGTAGCGGCGGCATGAATTTAGCCCGGCGTTTCAACGCCGGGTCAGCGCAACCGTTCGCCCTCGTCGCGTCAGCGACGGCTGATAGCCGCGCATTTCAGGCGTCGCTAGCGCGACGCGAACACCCTGTCAACCCTTAACCCGGCGTTGAAACGCCGGGCTAAATTCATACCGCCGCTACGCGTCGAAAACCCATCGCCAAAACTGTCCGCTCACCCAGTGCAATCAGTTGTAGCGGGTTGCCTTCGCCGCCGATCATTCCTTCAAGCGGCCCAGCCGCATCGGGAAGACGCGGCGTACGCTTCCTGGTCCAATATCCCTGAGCCAGAAGAACCGGCAGCAGCGGGACAATTAGAAGTGGTGCGAGGTGCCTGTTCACGTAGGGTATGGAACTCCCGCTCGTTTCTGGCTGCGAGACTTACTCACTCGATGCGGGTTTGCTTGCTTTTCTAGCGAAGACATAAAACCGATTCGTTGGATGCTCAAACGGGTACGGCGGTCGTTCGGTTACTTCTATATCTTCAAACCCGGCTGCTTCGAGATAGCCCGACATCTCGCTTCCTTGAAACAAACGAAAGTCGATTGAGACTCTTTCCCCGTACCACTCATCTCGGTGCAGTTGACCCTCACCTCCGTGGAACGTAAGGAATAACTTTCCGCCTGGAGTTAAGACCCGCTTAATCTCCTGAAGAGCGCGGGTCACGTCTTCCCGTTTGATATGGATTATGGAATAGAACAAAACAACGGCCGCAAGTGAATCGTCATCCAGGCTCAACGACAGCATGTCGCCTTGTTCAAAGGGAATGTCAGGATTCAAACGGGTTGCGACTCTAACCATCTCCGGGGACAAATCGACGCCTCGCATATTGACGCCGCGATCTTTCAAATAGCGGGCAACCTGTCCCGGACCACAACCCAACTCGCAAACTTTGCCCGCTCCGGCAACGTTCTTCGCAAATCCATCCAGCAGTTGACAGTCAAACGGCTTGCGTTTTAGCTCTTCAAAGAACTCGGTCGCGTAATGCTCGGCCACGCGGTCGTAACCGTTTTGCAAGTCTGATTTCGATTTATCCACGCGTGATCCTAAGGAGGCGGCAGAGCCGCGCGGTACGATCCATGATTTTCTTACCTCTAATGTTGAGAATGCTAAATCAAGTTCAGTATTTCCCAAACGCAGTAAGTTGAGTTGAGAGTATACCCCACGGCTTTTTGCTCGCGAACGAGAGTGTCCGACGATTCTTGCAGCCATTCGTCATCAAAATCCCGCGCCATAATTTTCGGTTTACCGCTTTCTCCGGCGAATTCTGAAAGTTCGAGACGGCACTTCAATTGCAAATTCCTGGAGCATGTCTCAGCCATCAATATCAATCTCACAACGCTCGGCTCCTTATGCCGGTGAGTCCATTACGTCACGGCAGAGGATCTGTTTCGACGCTCCTGCGAGAAGGTGGCCCACGTTACTTGACGGTATGAGGCGGCGGTGGCGTCGTGAGCGCCGGCGGCGCAAGGTGGGCCGTGCCTACGACATGGCGCTCGAAATCGCGCGTCTGGTTCCCGCGAATTCCCGCGTACTCGACGTCGGTTGTGGTAATGGCTTTGTCGCGCATCACCTGGCGGCAGTTGCCGGCGCGAGCGTCACAGGCATTGATCTCGCCTCTACTACCGATGCGGCAATTGATTATCGACAGTTTGACGGGAAACATTTTCCTGTGGCGGATGGCTCCGTGGACGCAGCACTGCTCTGTTACGTACTTCACCACGCGCAGGATCTCGACGTAGTAATGAATGAGTTGCGGCGCGTTTTACGCGGCGGAGGCCTGGCTGTTATTTATGAGGACATGCCGGATTCCGGGTGGGATCGGCTGGTTTGCTTGACTCATGATTTGAAGTGGCGGAAACGGACCGGACGCTGTACGTTTCGGTCCGCCAGGGACTGGAGAAGCTTATTCAACTCGGCAGGTTTTGAGATCGTCAACGAGCGCCCGCTCTCACGCTGGCGAAATCTTGCTCATCTTGTCTCGCGCAGGCTTTTCGTGTTGAAACAAAACTGATCGGTGACCGGCGGAACTATCGTAAACTTCCAGTGGTTACGCGGCGTTTTGGATTCGTTCCCAGGGACCCCAAATTGCGAAAGTCATACCCGGAACTTGCAGGTTCACAAACAATGTCTGGCCGTCGGGACTGAACGTCACCCCGGCAAGTTCTTTAATCTCAAATCCCTGTGCAATATTCTCAGCGAGATCGAAGACGTGTCCTTGAGGTGTTAACACTCGCAGGTAGGATCTCTGATCATTGTCCTCGCAAATTATAAGGTTTCTGCCCGCGAGGCAGATGTTGTCCGGCATGAATAAGACCGACGAACAGGTCAGCCACACTTTTCGCCTTTCGCCAGTTCCAAGGATTTGAAACCTCTTTCCTCAGACGGATAACTACGTTAACCGCTCGATATGGTCGTGTCGTAATTTCAGTTTCTCTGTGTAACCTCCGTGTTCTCTGTGTCTCTGTGGTGGCCAATCGCGATAAAGATTCACCACAGAGCCACAGAGAACGCGGAGAAGGCACAGAGTTTAATTCAAACAGGGACACTACCCTCGATATTAATATCTGGCTAACTGTGTTCAGCCTGGAATCTCTCCCAAGTAGCTAGTCAAGCACCCGACTTTTTTGCCGATATGGCTGTATCAATGATCTTGCGCTGCTTACGGCCCGCGTCAGCCTGCTGCATTAGTTGTTTGAAGCGTGGGTCATCGTGCAGCGACTCCCAGACGGGGTTAGAGACAAACCATGGCACGTTCTCATTTCCTAAACTAATCGCTCTCGCCAACCACTTAAGGGCCTCGTCGCGTTCACCTTCCATCACATACGCAGAAGCGAGCCAATAAGGGATGTCGTGGTCGGCAGCCGCAACTTCCTTTACCCGCTCGCTAAATTGTGCTCGCGCCGCTTCATGCTTGCCCATCGCGCTCAGAGCTTGCGCGAGCAGCGGACGAATGCCATCGATCTCTGGATGGCGGAGCAGGACGTCCTCTAACAGATCCACGGCAGTTGCAGCATCTCCTCGATGAAACAATACCTGGGCCCGCATACTCATTAGTAGGGGATGTTGGGGCTCGATCGCTGCCACTTGATCGAGTTCAATCAAGGCATCGTCGTAGCGACCTTGATACATTGAGATACGCGCCCGGCCGTAGCCAACCACGATACGCTCGCCGGGATTGAGGAGCAGCAGGCGAGCAAAACTGCTAAGTGCCTTTTCGTATTCTCCATCGAGACGATAAAGAACCGCACTGGCAAAGTGCACGGTAGGATTGTTGGGTGCCTCGCGCCGCAGTTCTGCAATCTGAATCCGGCTCTTTTGCTTCTCGCCGCGCGTAAGATGGATGAAGACCATATGAACCCGCGCTTCAACGATTCCGGGATCAAGGGCCAAGCCCTTATTGAAAGCCTCCTGGGCTCGCGAGAGATCATCTGACTTGCCCGCTCCCTTTAGGATGCGCTGCATATGACAGCTGCCTAAGGCACAATGAGCGAGCGCAAACTCTGAATCAATTTCAATGGCTCGCTGGAAGTGCCTAATCGCGGCTTCGATGTCTTCATTGGCGACCGTGTGGTAAATGTAACGGCCTACACGGTCGCGACCTCGCAGGTACTCCTCGTAAGCAGAGGCGTTGGCAGTGGCGTGTCCGACCAGGTCAACGTGCTCATCTGAGCCCAGCTGCAAATTGAGACCGTCAACTATGCGCTGTGCGATTATGTCTTGCACCGCGATGATGTCGCTCTCGTGCGAGTCGATGCGATCCCCCCAGAGAACATCACCATTCGTTACATCGAGCAGTTGTGCGGTAACCCGAACACGACCGGCGGTGTGCAGGAAGCTCGCCGCCAGTACTGCGTTTACCTTTAACTCTCGACCAGCCTCAATGGGGTCTTTTCGGTTTCCCAGGTACTTGGCGATGGCAGAAGACGGGCGCACGACGAGAGAGCGCAGCCGCACTAGTTCAGTAATCACTGCGTCCGCGAGCGAAAACTCGTAGAAATTCACCGTTGAATCACCAGTCAGGTTTCTAAACGGCAGGATGGCAACGCTGCTCACTTCTTGCGGACTTGCGCGCTCGCCTTGACGATCAATATCGATCTCAAGGCGCAGGTTTTTAAGATCGAGCAGCATATCGCGAGCCGATTGACACCGTTCATCTCGATCCTTTCGCAGGGCTTTCCTAACAATGCGCTGGAGTTCGATGGGAGCACCTGTCGCGAACCGGCTGAGCGGAAGAGGTTCTGTTTTTAGAATTGAGGCAATAACGTCATTTCCTGTTAACCCCTCAAACGGCATGGTTCTCGCTATCATCTCGTAGATCACGACGCCAAGACTCCAGATATCAGTGCGCCCGTCCACGATTGATCCGCGGGCCTGTTCTGGCGACATATAGCTAACAGTGCCCACCACTGCGCCTGGCTCTGTCTTAACCAGGCGAATTGTTTCGGCTTCGGGATCAGAAGCTAGACCTTGGTTTTCGGCAAGCTTAGCTAAACCAAAATCCAATACTTTTATGTAACCATCCTTCCGGACCATGATGTTTTCAGGCTTTATGTCTCGATGTACGATTCCAGCCTGATGAGCGGCAGCCAAAGCCGAGGCGAGCTGTATTGCCGTGTCAAGCACTTCACTCAATTCCATTTGCGTATTAGTCATACGCTGGCGAAGAGTCTCACCTTCAACAAACTCAGCGGCAATGAAGCGAATGTCATCCGATTGTCCGATCTCATAGATTGTGAGGATGTTGGGATGATTCAGTGCAGAGGCAGCATAGGCCTCTTGCTCGAAGCGAAGCAATCTGTCCTTGTTCTCAATGAGGTCAGCGGGCAGCAGCTTCAGTGCCACGGGTCGTCGCAGTTGGGTATCTTGAGCAAGGTAAACTTCACCCATGCCGCCTGCGCCCAGCAGCGAGGAGATTTCATAATGCCCAAGTTGTGTGCCAGTCGGAATGGTCATGGGAGACTTACCTGGCTGGTAGTTCGGTTACCCGAACGCGATTCCGTTTGCGTTAAGCGAGGTGAGCGTGCACTGTAAGAAGGAGTCTTTCAGATCGCGCCAATCTGCTTATTCATTCTCATAAAGTCGAAGTTATTCCAGGCCTCGACGATCTTGCCATCCTTGATTCGCACGATGGCGATGCCAGTGAAATCGACGGGCGCGTTGCTCGCCGCCACGCCGAGATGATCGCCGGCATGTTTGCCGCGCACCGAACAGCGAGCAGTTACTTTGTCTCCTTCAGCGATCGTGTCTTCCACCGTTACTTCGATGTTCGGAAAGGCGCCGCGAAAGATTTCGTGAAACGGCTTGAAGTCGGCGGCGCCTTTCAGCGGCTTTTCCGGATCGTCCGACAGGCCATGGGCGATGCCATCCGCGGCAAACAGTTCGTCGATAGCCTCGGCGCGGCCCTGGTTCCATACTTCCTCAAACCAACGTCGAATCAAGGCCTTGTTCTCTTCTAACGTGCCTTGTTCCTGCATGAGTGCTTCTCCTTTCACACCTGAGCAAGAAATTTAGCAGTGTCCCCGTTTGAACTAACCTCAATTGCACAGAGAAAACTGCCCTTCGATCTTGCAGAAATTTCGCAGTTCACTCTTCAACCAGGTTAGCGGATATTGGCGCGCCATCGGGTCCTGCTTCTTCCGCGATGCGCAACAGCCACTGAAGCTTCACTGTTTGCTCCTCGTTCAGGTCTACAAACTGTACTCCAAATCCCTCGGCGCTGTGGTGTCTGACCTCGCCCTCCAGATAGAGCCAATCGTCATCTGGCAGCAGCACGCGGAAACCGACAATCTCTCCGCGCCTCACTTCGCCAACAGAGTCGAGGTAGCAGCCACCCTCAGACAGATTTGTGATCAGCGCACCATGGGCCTCCGTTGAGGTATCCCACATTGCGTTCAGGCTAACGCTTAATCTTTGTTTGCTTCTTCGATCATCCATGGTTGTTCGCGCTCCCGATGAGATTTCAGCTGATTCCAGGTTACCAGCGATGTCGCTCAGGGAACGACATCTCTTTCGCAATGAGTTTCTGAGCAGGAGGCGTCGACATGCAACGATCGACAGGGTTCATCTTACACCCAGCGGGCTTATTCCACATGAAACTTGTGCAGCAGACGATGGACGACGGGTGTGAGCACGATGCCCATGATTGCTATGAAAACCAGACCACTAAAAAGCGCATAGCCAGACGCGAAGAGCTTAGCGCCAGTAGTCCTTGGGAGGATTGATCGAACCCATTCCTCCCAGAATCATTGAGGCTTCCAGCAGGGAATCAACCCAGTCGAGACCGCCCAGCCAATGGTATCCCGAAACGCCGATAAACAAGACCAGCAAGACTATGCAGCACGCGGCGCCCACTGCTACGGCTAGTCTCCGGGCAAACACCGAGAAGGGGGCAAGCTTTTCGTGTCTTCGTTCAAGCCCTGGGAAGAAGCTTCATGGTCGTTAGTTTGCGGGAAACTGCGTTATCTCCCCCGGCTTGCGTAACATCTTATCCACCTCACCCAGGTGAGTTTCTTCTTCAGCGATCATCTTGCGAGCATAGTCTTCAAGGAGAATGGAACGATCCTTCACCAGATCATACAGTTTCCGGTAGAGGTCCAAGCCGGTCTTCTCTGCTTCAAGCGACTCCAGCAGTATGTCGTTTATGCCATGCTTGTGCGTCTCGAGGCAGGGCGCCAATTTTTAATGAGGGATGTTCGCCAAGGTGTGTCACCAATTCGCCGGCTTCGTTTGCGTGTGTGAGACAGGTAGTCGCTTCGCTGCGAAGCCAGCTCACGATCGGGATGCGACTATGGCCAAAAACCATCAATGCGTAATGGGTGTATCTGACTACTCCCGCAAGTTCAGTTTCCAGGATTTCATTCAACAGCGCTACCGCCGCCGTTTTGTCTAAGTTGTTATCTGACATGATTGTCTCCCGAGTCTCAATTAGGTATCCGTTTAGTTTGACCTGCAGCCTGTGCTTTAATTGTCGACAACCAAACTAACCGCAGTGCTCTTTTGAACCTGACAACAAAATGGGATCTGCTAACATTAAAGCGCGCGTCATAATCTATAGCCGTCCTGGTTGTCATCTTTGCGAGGAAGCTAAACAAGCCATCGCAGCCGCGGAATGTCTCGACGAATATACGCTTGAAGAGATTAACATTGAAAGTGATGCGGATTTACTTAAACGTTACAAATATGACATTCCTGTCATCACTATTGACGGCGTCGAAGCATTCAGGCACCGATTAACTTCCGAAGCGTTTCGAGAGAGAGTCCGCAGAAGCAGCGGGGGCAAGCCCGTCTTCCCGACCTAGAGACTGCGATCAAGCCTTTTTCGAATGTTGCTGGAGAGCCATTCAAGCATGGGTCTCATGGTCAACTAAAAGCAGCTCAGGGTAAGGAAGGGTGGCTTGCCCCCGCCGCTATCACATTAGATTCAACTTGCAGGAATACTCTTCAATTGATTCAAACAGTCGCTCGCGCTCCGGCTCGCTTGTTGACTGTCGATACGACGCTACCAGATCCTTTAGCGTGGCAAGGTCCCGGTAGAGCCCGGCGTTCTCGATCGGCGGCGTGAGATAAGAAATCAACTCGGCATACGAACGGCGTTTGGCAATCGAACCCTCGGAAGGATTATTAACGCTGTAGATATAGATGTTCGGCAACTCCCCAATCAGCCTGTCCGGCCAGCATTCGCCAGAAAGACCAATCTGTTTCCCTGGCATAAACTCCATCGCTCCGTGAGTCCCAACGTGAACAACTGCGTCGACCCGCAGAACTTTTGCGAGATATGTGTAGAAGGCCATGAAACCGTGATGGGGGGCCCCACTCCGCGCCAGCATCAATCTCATCGGGTCGCCTTCGTAACCAAAAGTGGGTTGCACTCCGATAAAGACGTTTCCAAGCTGAAGGCCCTGGATCAGCAAGTCGGGTCCGAATGAATTAACGCGACCCGGCGCCGCTCCCCACTCCTTCTCAACCTCACTAACGTACGGGCAAAGTTGACGATATTCATCAACGTTCATGCGATACGCGACATTGGCAGTAGCCGCAAAGCTCTCGGCGTTTCCGCCGATTAGTTTTTCTCGCAAAATGTCGGCAGAGGCGGGGAGTTCGACACAGTAACCCTCTGCTTTAAGTTTGCTAAGCGTTTGCCAAAGGCTGGGAAACACATCGAGGTCCGCGGCCGTCCCGATGTTTCCTTTATTAGGCGGGAAACAAAAAATCGTGAGGGCTAGTTTGAGTTCGTCGCGCGAGGCGGTTCGCAAACGATTCCAACGCTTCAGCCGCCGCGCAAACCTAACGCAGCGATCGTCGAGCGCCACCGGCTCTACGCCACTCGCTGGTATGCCACCGTAAATGAAAGGTTCTGTTGCGCCGTCGATCTCGGGAATCGCGATTTGCATGCCTGCTTGCACGGGATTAAGTCCAGTCTGCGAGTCGCGCCAGGCATCGATAGTTTGTGTATCCAGACTCACTGCCGAGCGATAGGGCCGGTTCAGCTGTCGCAGGAAGTTGACCGGCCGCTTCACTGTCATTCATTGCGGGACCGCCGACAAAACTGAAACCCGTCAGCGAAACGATTTGGCTGACGCGGGAATTGTCTGTAGTCAGTCGTCCGTTGTCAGTAGTTTGGCCTTTGGACGTAGGTCTTTGGTCTTTGGTCTTGGTTTCGGCGTTGGACGTTGGACGTTGGACGTTGGACTGGCCGTCGACCACGAAGAACTTGGCCACCGCTTCCCGGTTGTCCATTAACGTCGACAGGGCGGGAATAACGCTCAAGCCTTCAACTTCGATGGCGCGAATAAGGGTATCGTAGTGCTTTGTGGTCCTGCTGATAACCTGAGGTCGCATCAACAATAAGCCGATAGTTGATTTTGGATCGAGAACTCGCTGGGTAGACGCTGAATTTTGACCTTTGGGTCTTGGTCTTTGGTCCTGGGACGTTGGACGCTGGACTTTGGACGTTCGACGATTAGTCGCATACCACTTCTGATAATCAGGAAAGGTCTCAAACAATTTCGGCGAGTCGGGATGGTAAATCGCGAGCGAGGGCAGGTGCTCTGGCGGCGGCACTTTGATGCGGGCTTTCTTCAGTCGCTCATCGGGTACATATCCCTTGAGCGCGTACAAAATCATCGAACGAATGTTTGCCGGGGTAGGCTGAAGAAAGTAACAGAAGAGGTTGAGATAGTTTTTTACGTCGCGAAGACCACCTGCCGTCGGCACAAATCTCAATATCGCCGGCAGACGATTCAGCAGTTTCAAATACTGACCGTGTCCCTGCCTGCGCTCGCTCCCCCTGCGGTTGCTGCTAACTTGTCGCCCAACCCACGAACCTGCTGCGGTCAGCAGTCCGAGAGCCTGTCGCGATCTCCATTTTCCCCCTTCCCCTTTCCCCTTTTCCCCTCGCGGCGCGAGCCGCGAAACGTCCAGCCGTCCCATGCGCGTCTTTCGCATCAGATCCGGCATGCAGTTAATCACGATCACAGCGGTGTGGCGCGCCTCATGTTTCTCGAGCGCCGGTAACAGCCGTGCAGCGTTTTCACCATCCATTACGTGAATGATGAACACTACGTCAGCTTCGCTAAGATCGTTATTAACTTCCCGCCATTCGCTATCGTTCAACGGCGAACCGAAGTTGTAGGCAGCGATACGAAGATCGAGACCGTAATCACGATTGAGCTCGCGCTCCGCATTCCTGAGCGGCGCCAGCAAACTGGAACCTACATAAAGGACGGTTATGTTCATCTATTCAGGGCGGCGCAGTTTTGAATCTATCGACAGCCGTCAAACGTTCCACGAAACACACGAAATGACACCAAAAACCTAAGCACGATCTGAATTACGCGACTCCTTCCAGTTGATCCTCGAGACTGCTGATTATTTCGCGTAGCTGGTTAAGAACTTCCGGCTCCGCCTCCCAGTAGCCACGACCCTGCGCTTCAAGGAGCCTGCCGACCAAAGCGTGCGCCGAGTGCGGGTTCAGATGTCGCAGGCGTTCCAGCATTGTTTCGTCAAGCACAAAAGTCTTTGC
The DNA here is from genome assembly GCA_963698325.1 of Blastocatellia bacterium. Lineage (GTDB taxonomy): Bacteria > Acidobacteriota > Blastocatellia > Pyrinomonadales > Pyrinomonadaceae > PSRF01. Next base: position 255,517 of record CAVOQJ010000001.1, read on the forward strand.
CACCTCGGTGTATACCCAATCATCGACTGCGTCCGCCGTCGCGCTCCAGCCGAAAGTATTCGAGACGTGGCTTTCTATTTCGGCGACCCCACGGAAGCCATGCTGCAACATCCCCTCGTACCATTTTGGGTTGAGTGTCTTCGCGCGCGTTTCCAACCTGACAGTCTCTTCCAATGATCGTATTTTCGCGTCGGTGGATAGCGTGTCTGACAAATAGATCGCCGGACGGCTGCGCGCGCGCTTTTCAACCGCTTTGGAAATTCCACCAAGATATTCGAAGTAATGGTCAACGTCAGTAATGCCGATCTCAAAGGTATCTATGTTCTGGTAAGTGGCTTCCACACGCGCCAATGCGCGATCCATCGCCGTGCGCGCTTCAACGCCTTCAATCGTTCTTCCTTGTGAATCACGGCCGTAAGCAAAACACTTGCGCGTTACGAAGAGATCGCCGAGCGTGTCTTCCCCGTCCCACTGGGAGTCCATCACCATAAAGTTGACGTTAGTTCCGTAATTTCCCGGCGCGTTTGAAAATACTCGAGTCGCCGCCTCATCCCTGTCACAATTTTCTTCCATCACTTGTTCATTGACATGACGGCGAACGTAATTCATTTCGTCCGGCTCATCGAGTTGGGCGACCAGACGCACGGCCTTGTCCAACAGTTGCACAGTTGGGCTAAACAGATCGCGAAAGATCCCCGAAATCGTCATCACTACATCAATCCGCGGACGGCCCAACTCGGTCAGCGGAATTGGCTCGACGCTGGTAATACGATTCAACGCGTCGGCTATTGGCCGAACCCCCAGTAGCCACAAAGCCTGGGCAACCCCTTCGCCCTGTGTCTTGATGTTGTCCAGACCCCACAAGACGAGCGCCATCGATCGCGGATAGCGACCGTGCTCAGCCTGATACCTCTCCAAAAGTTTATTCGCCACAACTTCGGCGCGCGCGAAAGCAATCGCCGCAGGCACTCCATAGGGATTGATTGCATGCGTATTTCGTCCCGTCGGAAGAATCGCTGGGTTTTGAATAATGTCCGCGCCCGGGCCAGGCTCGATGAACTCCCCACGCAGAGCCCGTAACAAAGCCTCGATCTCGCTGTTAGTCTCGAGTTGTTGGGAGATTGTTTCCAGAAGTGTGAAGACCGGTCGCGAACCTACGGCCGGCACGTTCGCGCCTTGTGCCAGGAACGCTACGGCGGCATCAATCCCGTTCAGTTCAAACTCATCGATTGCCTCAGAAACGATCGCGTCGATTCGATCCCGCTTACGTGCGGCAACATCCGTAAGAACGGCCGAACCGCCACTCGTTTGCTCAAGAGTAAACCCTAAGCCGCCGGTCACTAATTCCGGCAAACCGCGCGTGCCTGATTCTGAACGAGAAAAAGAGGCAATCATCTTCAACATACCGGCGCGCTCAGCGACAGGCGATGGTCGTCCAAATACGTGCAGTCCGGTGGGAATCAATCGCTGTTCGATTTCGAGGAGTTGCTCGTAAAGCTGCAGTACGCGGAGATCACGTGTTTCAGGTGAGGTCATAGCTGCCTCCAGCGGCGGCGGAGTTTGCTGTCTTGAGAGGAAGGACACGGTACTCAGCAGCGAGCGTTCGCGCGACAGTGTAAGCTTCCTCGTTAGCAGCGAAACGGTTCTGCGTCGCTATCAGGACTGTTCTTACTCCAGCCTTTTTGAGTGCGGCTCCGAGCAAGTTAACTTCTGACCTAATCAGTTGTCGCCGGTATTCTCGATCAGTATTACCGTTTGCGGCGATAGGCACATTCGCATGACCGTCGGTGAAAAGCAGTAGCGTCAACTCGCCCAGCTGCGCCGAAGCGCGCTTGGCTAACTGCAGAGCGCAAGCGAGGCCTGCGGAAAGTGGAGTGCCTCCACCTACTGCCAACGAGTCGAGCACGCGCCGGGCACGCAGAATGCCCCGCGACGGCGGCAGCAGCAGCTGAGCTGATGTACCACGAAAGCCCACAATGGCGACACTATCGCGTTTGACGTAAGACTGACGAAGCAGACCGAGCATTGTTTCTTTCGCCTGCGCTATTCGATTCAGGGCCATGCTCCCGGACAAGTCGATTGCAAAAATGAAAAGTCGGCCTTGCTTCCGCTTGAAGAGTTTGAAACGGAGAGCCTCCGACGGGATGGGCGTCAACATTGATGTCAGGCGCTCGGAGGTTGAACTTATTAGCGCTCGCAGGGTCGCATCCAGAGCAACTCGCGAAGGTCGATTCCCGGGGCTAACGGATCTGGTGTATCTTCCGCGTTCGTGATTGTAAACAGCTTTCGTCAAGCTTGTTTGACGACTGCCCGGGAAACGAGATTTGGTTTGTTTGACTTCTCTCGGGGCCTTCTTTGCAGAATCGAATTTCGGAAGATTAGTTTCGACTGGAGGAACGGGCATCCTCGTATTCTCCTCATCTGCTCCGATATCTCCGTTCGGACTTACCGACCGGCCACGACCTCGAATTGAATTGTGCGAACGTCGTGCTCTTTTGCTGCGCGCTGCGTCCGGCAAGAAACGAGTGCCCTCGCCCTCTCCCTCACCGGAGCCTTCGCGGCTTGTCCCAGCTGAGGCGTGCGCCCCTGCAAAGATTTTCTCCAACGCCTGTTCGATTCGGTCGGCGCTTGCTGTCTCTTCAAGAGCGTCGCGGCGCAGGCGATGGCGCAACGACATGACCGCAACTCGCTTAACTTCAGCGTCAGAGATCTTCTTGCGTCCCTCAAAAGCAGCCAGAGCCCGCGCCGCTCTCGTAATTGTTAATTCGCCGCGATGGCCGTCCACGTTGAGATTAGAACAAAGCTCGGCGATACGCATGAGGACGCGTCGTTCCACCTTTACGTTCCCAAGATTTTTGCGCGCGTGCGTGATCTTTTTTCGCAGGTCCTCTTGCTCACCTGCAAATGTGCGACAAAAAGCCTGGCGGTCCCTCTCGAAAGCATTGCGCCGTTCGACAATCTCCACACGGCGCCCCAGCTCGCCTTCTGTTTTCACTTCGACGTAAAGTCCAAAGCGATCGAGAAGCTGTGGCCTCAGTTCGCCCTCTTCCGGATTGCCCGAACCGATTAGGACAAAGCGCGCCGGGTGTTCTATTGAAATGCTTTCGCGTTCAACCCTATTTACTCCGGTCACAGCTACGTCAAGCAAGAGATCAACCAAGTGGTCTTCAAGTAGGTTCACCTCGTCAATGTAGAGGAAGCCACGATTGGCGCGCGCGAGTAGTCCGGGTTCGAAGCTCTTTACGCCGCTACTAAGGGCCCGCTCGATGTCAATCGTTCCGCAAACGCGATCCTCAGTAGCTCCTAACGGAAGCTCAACAACTGGAACCGCACGCTTCTCATGGCGGAGTGCCGTCTCTGAACTCATCGTTTCTCTGCACTGCGAACACAAGTTAGCCTCATCGGCAGGATCGCACTGGTAAGGGCACAGCGAAACAACGGACATCTGCGGCAATAAGTCTGCGAGCGCCCTGACTGCCGTCGATTTCCCGGTTCCGCGATGTCCCATGATGAGCACGCCGCCGACCGACGGATCAATTACGTTGAGAGTCAGCGCCAACTTCATCTCATCCTGTCCGACTATCGCGGCAAACGGATAAACGGCGTGTGTGCTTGATTTCACTTGATGAGCATTACGCTTTTTGGGCGTTTTGTGCGAGTTGGCGTTGCGGTTATTCATGCGCGAATGCAACCCTTTTAACTGAAAACCGGCATGGGGGCAAGCCACCATTCCATCCGGTAGTTAGCCGCGCAATCCAAGTCAGTATTATTCTTCCAGTCGCCAACTTTTTTTGTTGACACGGGTACCGTTTCGTAATAAATTTCGCGCACCTCATTGTTACCCCCCCGACATTGCTCCCGGCAGTTTGTGCTTGCCCAGACATTCTGATCTTGCGTAATTGTGTTTTGAGATGCCCGAATCTTCTGACGGCATTTCTTTGAGATCCCACAACCCTGCCTGGTCGCGATGAAACAGGGGCCACCTACCTCGTTTCGGCCAGCCGTTACGAACACTGGGTTTCGAGCGGGTTTCCAGCTACCAGAGGAATAGAAGCAATTTGCCGACGGGCAAATTCACTGTTCCTGTCCCACACAAAGTACGTTCAAGACTCCAGGGAGGGAGACTGAAAATGTTGAAGCTCATGAAAGTTTTAGCGCTAGTTCTCTTTGCGACGGCGCTCGCATTGCCCATGTGGCTGGCGAGTTCCGTCGAGGGTCAAACCGGAACTGAGGCCCTCACCACTGATATGGATGCCAAGACACCCAATGACCTGTTCAACGGCTTTGGTGCGTTAGGCACTCCCATAGATGAATGCGTAGCAGATCCAGTAGCACCTACCGCGCGAGGCAATGGCCGGTTCGAAGATAATAAGTTCATATTCAGCGAGCGGGAGGCGGTCGCTGATGGACTAGGACCTAGCTACAACGATGTTGGCTGTGTCGAATGTCACCAATCAGTTGACGTTGGCGCATTCAGCCAGGCAATGGAGTTCCGAGCGGGCCATATCATTAATGGCGCCTTCGTCGACGCTCCTGGCGGCCAACTAATTCACGCTCGCGGAACTGATTCCGACATCGTCGAGCATATCTCCACGGCCGAGACTGTAAAGACGTTCCGAGTTACCACCAGTACTCTTGGCGATGGTTTCGTAGAGTGTATCTCAAACACAGTCCTTCAAAATAACGTGGCCGCACAGCCCTCCGGTCAACGTGGCACTTTAACCGCGGTGCCGGTGGTCGAAGCCAACAACGCACTACGCATCGGACGGTTCGGTTGGAAAGCCCAACAGGCAAGTCTCGTGTCGTTTGCCGGCGATGCTTACCTTAACGAAATGGGCATTACCAACAAATTTGATGGCTTCGGCGGCCGGAGCTCCTCCGCAGCCGACGCCGGAACACATGAGAACCCCTGCAGCACCGCCGACGGTGTCATAAACTGCACGGGCGCACCATTCGATCCGGTTGCAGATCCCGAAGACGATGGTGACGACGTGCTTGCCTTCGCAGACTTTATGGCGGCGACACGAGCTCCGGGTCGCCAAAACCCAATTCCCGCTGCGGCGACACGCGGAGACTCGCTGTTTACGTCAGTAGGCTGCGCGGTTTGTCATACGCGCACTTTCCAAACTGCCGCACCAGGGACATTGATCAATGGCGGTGCCTTCGCAGTGCCGGCAGCTCTGGGCAACAAGATAATCCATCCGTTCAGCGACTTTGCGCTGCACAACATCGGCACGGGTGATGGCATAGTCCAAAATGCAGGCCAGTCCACGGCGAACCAAATGCGCACCGCGCCGCTTTGGGGCATTCGCGCTCGCAACAGGCTCATGCATCAGGGCTTGAACATCACCATTTTCGATTCAATCCAATTGCACGCCGGCCAGGCAACGAACGCACGGAACAATTTCAACGTCCTGACCGCCGCGCAGCGATCAGATTTAATAGCCTTCGTTTTGTCACTGTGATTTGTGGCAGAGACTGAGACGCGGGACACAACAACCGAAGCTTGCCGGATCCAATCTTCCGGCGAGCTTCCTTTCCAGATTATTGGTCGGTTGTCAGTCGGCAAGGGCCAGGTACTGAAGTTTGATGAACTCTTAGGTCCGAAGGACCGTCAGTTAATAGCCCCGTCCGTGAGGGCGGGGTAGATGTGACGGTTAGTTACCTGAGCGCCGAAGGTGCGCCACGATTTGTGCCGGCCCCTTCGGGCCCCCTGGGGCTATGGAGAAGAAATCCCCGCCCTGACGGACGGGCCTATTAACTGACGGTCCTTCGGACCTAAGCCATCCGATTGAAAAGTGAACCAGTACCAAGAGCCGCTAATCATCGACTGCTGACTACTGATTACTGACCATTGACGAACTGTGGGGAGGAGATAATGGGACAAGGTACGGTTCGCCATTTGCCAGGCTTTAGGGTAAAGCCGGCAGTCTCAAACCATTACAGAATCCTGGCTATACTTATCGCGTCGTGCTCATTTTTATCCGGTTGCACAACCTCAGAAAAACCGATCGTAGAGGCGCCGCCGGCACCAGTTGTCCAGCCTGACCGGCCACAGCAAGCCTCGCAGTTGCCCCCGCCTGAACTCAATGCAGTTCAGGACGCTGTGAAGCGGGTCTTTAAAGACAACGTTCTGATCGACACCAGCCGCAATCCCTCCTTCTTTGCCGGAGACTTCAACGGGGATCTCTCGCAGGACGTCGCGGTAATTCTGAAGCCTGTGCCGGAGAAACTCGCCGAGCTGAACGAGGAGTTTCCAACCTGGATTCTTAGGGACCCGCTTGCGGAAAATGAACCGCGAGTGCCGCGCCTTCGCGTGGGAACGAATGATGTGCTGCTGGCTGTAATCCACGGGTATGGCGCAAACGGTTGGCGCGATCCTCAGGCAACCCAAACATATCTTCTCAAGAACGTCGTCGGCTCAGGCATGAAGGTAGAACTTGCAAAGGCGGCAACGGATAATGAAGGCAAGAAAATGCCGCGGTTGCTTGGTGACGTTATTGGCGAGGTGTTGAGAAATACGCCGGGTTATCTTTACTTTGCCAGCGCCACTTACTCCTGGTACGACCCGAAAAGTTACAAGGACGAGCCTGAACCGGGTGTGGTCCACGGCCCTCCGACTGAAAGAGTGAAGAAGTAGCTTCGTTTCGCAGGGCAACAACTACAGTTAATCCACGGAGGTAATTAGATGAGCTTCAAGAACGGGCGAGCAAGGGCTTTGATGTTCTTTCTGGCGAGTTTGCTGATGGCTAACGTTTCCACTGCTAGCCTGGCAGCTTTCGGGCGGGAGTCAGTTAAGCAAAACTCTCCAGAGATTCAATTTATAACGGCCGATGAGCTCAAGGGAAAACTCGCGAAAAACGAGCCTGTAGTAATAATCGATGTGCGAGCGACCAGCGGGTTGCTTGACAGTGATAACAAGATCAAAGGCGCTGTCCATGTGAAACTGAGAAGGCTTAAGTCGAGACTCTCGTTTCCGCCACTGAAGGACGTTCCTCGCAACCGCGAAGTGGTAACCTACTGCGCTTGCCCAAACGATGAATCTGCCGTGCGTGCAGCTCAGGTGCTCTCAGAAACTGGCTTCACGCGGGTTCGCGTTTTGAAAGGTGGCTGGGTTACCTGGAAGAAAATCAATGGCCAGGTGGAACCAATGGCCAGAGGAATCTAGCCTTCTGCCCAATTCAAGGATTGGCGGCGCAGCCGAGTGTCACAGGAAATACTTCTCGGGCTCGCCATCGCGAGTGGTACGCGAAATCATTTTTCTTAGCGTGAATGTCCTCCTGGCCGGCTCTGCACAAAAAGTTAGTGGCAGTTCACTCCGCGAAGCGGACAAATGACAATAGCCCAGCAGTTTTACTGCTGGGAATAAGTGCGGAATATAGATTTAGTCCGCAAAGCGGACGGCTGAAAGTGACGAAACTGAATTCAGTCGTCCGTTGCACGGACTCACGGTACGGGTGACGCGACATCCCCACCGATAAATCGGTGGGCTACGACCGGGGTCCCCGCGCGGGCATCCCGCGTGGGGTGGGTGTCATTCGTCCGCTTCCGCGGACTGATTGAAATACTTTTTGTGCAAAGCCCTCCTAGCCGAATGCTTTTCGCTGAAAAGTTCAATACAATGAGCCCGCACGACAAAAAGCATCCCAGGGAGGGCAAACCAGTATCTTAGAAGTCTCCAATCTACGATGCGTGCGGGGAGAACGTCTCCTTTTCAGCGACATCAGTTTTTCTCTTGCGCCGGGAACGTTCCTGCAACTGACCGGTCCGAACGGCAGCGGGAAGACAAGCCTGTTACGCATCCTGTGCGGATTGATGATGCCGGAGCGCGGCGAGATACGGTGGCAGGGTGCGGATATTCGCTCACTTGCTGAGGAATACTGCCGAAGCATCACGTACATTGGTCACCGTACCGCAGTTAAGGAAGAGTTGAGTTCGCTGGAGAATCTTCGCATCGCCAGTGGTCTTGCTGGTTTGGAACTCAATCGCGCTGAGGCGCAAGAATCGCTCTCCAGATTGGGGCTGGCAGGTCGGGAAAATCTACCGGCGCGCTTCTTGTCTGAAGGGCAACGACGCAGGTCGGCGCTGGCGCGGCTCATTACTTGCAACACGAAACTTTGGTTGCTTGATGAAGTGCTTGCTTCGCTCGATCGGGCCGCCGGAATACTAATCGAATCGGTGATTGGTGAGCACTTGAACAAGGGTGGGATCGCCATTGTCTCTACGCATCAGGAACTCCACATCTCTGCAGGTTCGTTTCAGCGGCTCGAACTTGCATCGTGAGCGTCCCCTCCACTCTTTCAATGTTTCGCTGGATCGTTGCGCGCGATCTTACGCTGGCGTGGAGGCGGCGCGCCGATGTTTTGTCTACGCTCTTTTTCTTTGTGATCGTCGTGAGTCTCTTCCCATTGGGAATTGGACCGGAGACACAGTTGCTGCGATTGATTGCTCCGGGCGTGGTGTGGGTTGCAGCTTTGCTGGCTTCGATGCTGTCGCTCGGCCGCGTTTTCCAGAACGACTATCAGGATGGTACGCTCGAACAAATGCTGCTAACTCCCCAGCCGCTTTATCTGGTGGTGCTGGGAAAGGTTTTAGCGCAGTGGCTGGTCTCCGAAGTTCCACTCGTAATCATAGCGCCTCTGATTGGCGTGCAGTTTGATTTAGCTCCAGATACGCTCTGGATATTGTTTGTTTCATTGCTAATCGGAACGCCAATTCTGAGTTTGATTGGATCGATTGGAGCGGCATTGACTCTGGGGTTGCGCGGCGGCGGCGTTCTAATCGCGCTCTTGATACTACCGCTTTATATTCCGGTATTGATCTTTGGGGCGGGCGCAGTGGACGCCAGCATTTCCGGGATGAGTCCACAGGCAAATCTTTACCTGTTGGCCGCTTTTCTCGTCGTGTCGTTGGTGTTTGCGCCCTGGGCAACCTCGGCCGCGTTGCGGATATCTTTGGAATAAAACGGTCTTTTGCCTTGGGTCTTTGGTCTTTGGTGTGTGATTCCACACACGCTCTAGTGCAGAACTGAATCGCAAAGACCAAAGGCCTAAGACCAAAAACCAAAAAACGAAAGACCAGGAATCAAAAAACTTACTAAGCGATAAAAAATGAACTGGTACAAATACGCATCCCCTTCAGCTTTTTACCCATTAGCCGGAAAAATGATTCCCTGGTTTGCAATCCCGGCAGCAATTCTTTTCGCGGTGGGCTTGTACATAGGCTTCTTCGTAGCGCCCACCGACTTCCAGCAGGGCGATGCCTATCGCATAATGTTTATTCACGTGCCCGCTGCCTGGATGGGAATGTTCTTGTATGTGCTTATGGCCTTCTATGCCGGAATTGGCTGGGCCTTCAACGCCAGACTCTCATCGATGATGGCATCGTCGCTTGCGATCACCGGGGCATTATTCACTTTGATTTCTTTGGTGACCGGCGCGTTCTGGGGCAAGCCGACCTGGGGTACCTGGTGGGTTTGGGATGCGCGTATGACGTCCACGCTGATATTGCTTTTTCTGTATATAGGCTTCATTTCATTGCAGTCGGCGATTGACGATCCACGTCGCGCCGATCGAGCCGGCGCAGTGCTGGCGCTGGTAGGGGTAATCAATGTGCCGATCATCTATTTTTCGGTGCAGTGGTGGAACACGCTACACCAGGGGGCGACAATTAGAATACTGAACAAACCCACGGTTGCGCCGCCGATGCTGGCGGCAATGTTAATCTTACTTGCTGCCTGCTGGCTTTATTCGATTGCAATAGTTTTGGTTCGGCTTCGTTGCATTATTCTGGAAAGAGAACAAAACGCAGCGTGGGTCGCTGAAGGAGCAGTCTAAAATTATGTCCTGGTCGGAATTCTTTTCGATGGGTGGCTACGGCCTCTATGTTTGGGGCTCGTATCTTACCGCGCTCATAGTAATGGGCGGAGAGGTTATGCTACTTATGAGGCGCCGGAAGTCGTGCAAACGGATCAATCGCGACGGAAGGTAGATTGAGAGTGATTAATTATGAAACGTCGTCATAAACGAATTGGTTTTATCATCGCGGGACTGGCGGGCCTGGGCATTGCTGCCGCGCTTGTACTCAGCGCATTTCAGGAAAACCTGGTTTTCTTTTTCAGCCCTTCGCAGGTGGTTGCAAAAGAAGCGCCCATCAACAAGACATTCCGTGTCGGCGGACTCGTCGAGGCTGGCACTCTCAAGCGCGATAACGACGGCTTGACGGTTCACTTTACCGTGACGGATACCGCCAAAAGCATTCCGGTAATTTACAAAGGAATTCTTCCCGACCTCTTCAAGGAGGGTAAAGGCTGTGTGGCTCAGGGTCGTATCGGCGCGGACGGAGTGTTCTATGCCGATCAGGTGCTGGCGAAGCACGATGAAAACTACATGCCGCCGCAGGCGGGTCAGGCGATCGATAGCGCCAAGCATGAACGAGAAGCTGCGAAGACAGTGGTGGATCAGTAATTATGGTTCCTGAAATTGGACAGTTTGCATTAATCCTGGCGCTGCTGCTTGCGCTCACGCAAGCGACCCTGCCTCTGATCGGCGCTGCGCGTGGCAACCGCTCGTGGATCGCTGTTGCTGCCCCGGCAGGACAGGCCCAGTTTATCTTTGTCGCAATCGCTTTCTGTTGTCTTGGCTATTCATTTATCACGAATGACTTTTCCGTCTTAAACGTCGCCACCAACTCCAATTCACAACTGCCGCTTCATTACCGGCTGGCCGCGACCTGGGGTTCCCATGAAGGTTCGCTACTGCTCTGGACTTTCATGCTCGGACTTTGGACCGTTGCCGTCTCCCTTTTTAGCCGGCATCTTCCTGACGACATGGTCGCGCGCGTTCTGGGTGTGATGGGTGTCATCAGCGTGGGCTTTCTGCTCTTCATGTTGCTCACGTCAAATCCTTTTGCCCGGCTGTTTCCCGCTGCGCCCGATGGACGCGATCTCAATCCGTTGCTTCAGGACCCGGCAATGGTCGCCCATCCGCCAATGCTCTATATGGGTTACGTCGGTTTCTCGGTCGCCTTCGCCTTTGCGATTTCAGCGTTGATCAGCGGCCGCCTCGACGCGACCTGGGCGCGTTGGTCGCGACCCTGGACGACCGTGGCCTGGATGTTTCTAACTGTCGGTATCGCTTTGGGAAGTTGGTGGGCTTACTACGAACTCGGCTGGGGTGGTTGGTGGTTTTGGGACCCGGTAGAAAATGCCTCCTTCATGCCCTGGCTGGTCGGGACAGCTTTGATCCACTCTCTTGCTGTTACTGAAAAGCGCGGGGGATTCAAGAGTTGGACCGTGCTGCTGGCGATTGGGGCATTCTCATTGAGCCTGCTCGGGACGTTTCTGGTGCGCTCAGGAGTTTTGACTTCAGTGCACGCCTTTGCGACCGATCCCAAACGCGGCATCTTCATTTTGGCTTTTCTGGTATTTGTAATCGGCGGTTCGCTTTTGCTTTACGCGTGGCGCGCGAAACAGGTCGGACTTGGTGGTAAATTTGAACTGATTTCACGCGAGTCGTTGCTCCTTTCAAACAATGTTCTCCTGGTAGTCGCGGCAGGTTCGGTTTTGCTGGGCACACTCTATCCGCTAATCATTGATGCGCTCGGCATGGGCAAGCTTTCCGTCGGCCCACCCTACTTTAACAGTGTATTTGTACCCTTGATGGTGCCCGCTGTATTCCTGATGGGCGTTGGACCGATTGCCCGCTGGAAGAAAGCGAGTCTTCCGGAATTGGCGGTACGTCTGCGCTGGGCTTTTCTGGCAAGCGTGGTGACTGCTCTAATTCTTCCGTTTGTTCTGGGACAGTGGAAGGCACTCGCCAGTTTGGGATTGATGCTGGCACTTTGGATCGTGACTACCGCCCTGCTCAATATTTGGGAGCGCGTCAAAACCACTTCGGGCCAACTCAGTGTTTGGCGAAAGCTGGGGATGCAGACCCGTAGTTATTATGGTATGCAATTGGCGCACGTGGGCGTTGCTGTTTTCATTGTCGGCGTAACCATCGTGACTGCCTATCAGCTGGAGCAGGATGTGCGGATGGACGTTGGCGACACAGTCAGCGCCGGCGGCTACAGCTTCCGCTTCAATGGCATAACCAGAATTAAAGGACCTAACTACGAAGCGGCTCAGGCTGAGATTGAAGTCAGCCGCAACGGCAACGTCGTTAACAAGCTATATCCCGAGAAGCGCTCCTATACGGCGTCAGGCAACGCCATGACTGAAACAGCGATTGATAGCGGGCTCCTTCGAGATCTCTACATTTCGCTCGGTGAGCCGGTGAGCGGCGGCGCCTGGAGCGTGCGCGTTTACTACAAGCCTTTCGTATCGTGGATTTGGGGCGGCGCCGTGCTGATGGCAATGGGTGGTGGCCTTGCGCTCAGTGATCGCCGTTATGCGCTCGCAGCTCGGAAGCAGCGCGAGGCGCTGGCGCAAAAGAGTCAACAACCGATTCCCGCGGTGGCCATGGCAGCGAAGGAAGTATGACCAGATTTCTAATACCGCTCGTTCTCTTCATCGCGCTGGTTGTGTTTCTTGCCATAGGCCTAAGACATGATCCGCACGAAGTTCCCTCCCCGCTAATCAACAAGCCGGCGCCCGCCTTTCAGTTGGCCCAGCTCCGGGAACCCGAAAAACGTTTTTCGGCGGAGGAGATGCGCGGCAAAGTTTGGCTGCTAAACGTCTGGGCGTCATGGTGCATCACCTGTCGCGACGAGCACCCGCTTTTACTCGAATACGCGCGCTCGAAGGCAGTGCCGATCTATGGCCTAAACTATAAGGACAAGCGCGAGGATGCTTTGTCGTGGTTGGGCGAGTTGGGTGATCCTTATGTATTGAGTGTGTCTGACCTGGACGGACGGGTGGGAATAGACTATGGAGTTTACGGCGCTCCGGAAACTTACCTGATCGATCGCAACGGCGTCATTCGCTTTAAGCAGATTGGTCCGGTAACGCCTGATATCTGGGAACAAAAGATTCTGCCGCTGGCAAAGGAACTAAACAAATGAAGCCGGCGACAATAAGGTTCGCAAGGCGTCCGCAAAGAAACGCAAAACGAAATTCTTTGATGCTCTTCGCACTTTGTGGTTTGACGAATCCTAAAATGAAACGAACGGCCCTATTGCTGGCAATCTTCTCGTGCCTTTCGTTTTCCATTGTGGCGAAAGAAGCACAACCCTCCGCCGCTGACCCGGTGTTGGAAGAGCGCGTGATGAAGCTCTCCAAAGAGCTGCGCTGTCTTGTCTGCCAGAATGAAACGCTCGCAGACTCGCGCGCCGACCTCGCGGAAGACCTGCGCGGTCAGATTCGCGAGCAGATGAAGGCCGGAAAAAGCGACAAAGAAATCATTGCCTATCTTACTGAGCGTTACGGCAAGTTTATTCTCTACAATCCACCGGTTGATCCCACCACGTATTTGCTTTGGTTCGGCCCGTTTATTCTCTTACTCGCCGGCCTTGCGTTTCTCTTTCGCTACCTGAAGCAGCGGAAAGAATTGATTACCGAACAGCCTCTCTCCGCAGACGAGCATCGTCGTGCGGAGGCTCTGCTGAAATCTACCCCGGGAAAAGAAACCGCATGATACTTTTTTGGCTGATATGCGCCGGCCTGGTAGCGATTGCTCTGGCATTCGTCCTTCCGCCCTTGCTGCAGGGCGCACCCAAAGATGCGGGTGCCGACGGGAAAAAGGAAGCCAACCTGGAGATCTATCGCGATCAACTTTCCGAGTTGGAAGCGGACTTGCGAAACGGCATAATTAGCCCCGAACAATATCAACAGGATCGGGATGAAATCGAGCGGCGGCTTCTCGACGACATATCCACGGCGGACGAGTTAAGCCAAACGAAAACAAAGCAGGCTGCATCCGGCAGAGGGCCGGCTTATGCGATCGCACTTGGCATTCCTGTTGTCGCTGTCGCTTTGTATTTGTTATTAGGGAATTCTGCCGTCTGGTCTGGCGCGGCCACAACCGCGCCGCAAGCTCCATTTGCCGGCGCGTCCCAGGGTAACGGACAAATGTCACAGCAGGCGATCGAGGCAAACGTTGCCTCGCTCGCGAAGCGTTTGGAACAGAATCCTGCTGACGTTGAAGGATGGATTATGCTCGCGCGGTCCCAGGTGTCGCTGCAAAAATATGCGGACGCTAGTAACGCTTACGCGAAAGCAACGGCGCTGAAAACTGATGATGCCGACCTGCTGGCCGACTATGCTTTTGCGATGGCCATGACTAACGGACGGCAGCTTCAGGGCCAGCCATTCGAGTTGATCAAGAAGGCTTTGCAGATAGATCCGCAAAACGCAAAAGCCCTCGAGCTCGCGGGCTCTGCTGAATTTCAGGCTAAGAACTACAAACAGGCAATTGATTACTGGCAGAAGGTATTGGCGAAGGCACCTGCGGATTCCGAATTAGCCCAAACGGTGACACAGAATATCAACGAAGCGAAGACCTTGGCCGGAACGAGCGCTAAATAAAATTCAGATCGCAATTGCTATAAACAATTGATAATGAGGAGATACGTTGATGTCAGAGGCAAAAAGAAAAGTCGTTGATTGCAGGCTTCATCCAAGCGAGAAGGGTTGCACGCTGAGCATCGAAGGAACGGAAGAGGAAGTGCTCGAGGCTGCGACGCAACATGCGGTTACCGCGCATGGACATACAAACAGCCCGGAATTGCGCGAGCAGTTACGAACCCTGTTAAAGGACGCTGACGAATAAACCGCTTCGCACCTAATCCCGGAAAACAATGACGCGAGAGAATCTGCTATTCGCAATCATCGGTGTGCTCTTTGGGTTCATCGTTGGTTTTATCTTTTCCAGCACGATGAACCAGCGGTATGGACCAGGCGCGCCCGCCGCTTTGTCGAGTGGGCAGATGCCGGCAGATCATCCACCTGTTGGTCCAAACGCCGGCAGTCAGAATTCCGGCGGTATGCAGGCGGAAATCGCCGCGCAGCTTGAAAAGGCCAGGAGTGAACCGAAAAACTTTGAGGCTCAAATAAAGGCGGCTGAGCTCTACTACCAAATTCAACGATACGATCCGGCAATTGAGTTCCTGCTAAAGGCCAATCAATTGAAGCCCGACGACTATCAAACTCTGGTAGCGTTGGGACTCGTGAATCTGGATGCAGGCCATTACGATATCGCAGAGAAATGGTATCGAGCGGCGCTTTTAAAAAAGAGTGACGATGTGGTCACGCTCGCCGGACTCGCTGCGGCCACGCTCGGAAAGGGTGATGCCAGGGCAGCCGAGCAAGCGATTGCCAACCTCGAGAAAGTGGATCCCTCAAGTCAGGACTTGCCGCAGTTTAAAGATAAGTTGGCCAGCTTGAAGGCAAAATAGCCGGCAGGTAGTAGGTCAGTTTGGAGTTAGCGAGGTCGATTGCTTTAACAGAACCGAGCGCGGTAGCGCCGGATGCTGGAGCAACTTCCGTATTAAGCAGGATGCACCCTGGCGTAAATTGGATAAACTTTATGCGGCTCCCTTGCAAAGAAATGAGTTTTCCGTGAACCCTTGAATTGTCTACCGTCATCACCCAAGTTGACTCCAGCATCCGGCGCTACCGCGCTCGGTTCTGTAAAAGCGCCAGTTTCGCCAACTCCAAACTGACCCACTACCTGCCAGCAAGATCGGGTTTTGGTCTTTGGACTTTGATCTTTGTGCTTTGAACTCTGGTTTTTTTTGGGGGGATTTTGAGAAGAGACGGGCCACGTAAAGAAAAACCAAGTTCAAAGTTCAAAGCACGAAGCTCAAAGTCCAAAGACCAAATGCCAAAGAACAAAGATCAAAGACCATCTAGGGCGAAATAGTCATTCGCACAACGCTCGCTAGTGGAATGCGCTGCACCTTTCCGTCTTTACCAACCACCACAACCTGACCATTCTCCACTGTCACACGTCGCACGCTGCTCATGTAGCGGTCGACGAGCGTGCCGTCGTCTGTTTCTATCATCAGCCGTGGACCGCTTTCTTCAGGTTCCTGAGAAACGGGCGGCCTGGCGCCCCGTGTAGTTGGGCGTCTTCTCGGCGGTCGCTTAGCTGCAGTAGGAGGTTTAGGTTCTGCCGCGGGTTCAGTGCCGGCTGTGGTGTTCTCCGACTCATTCTTTGCCGTTGTTTCTTCACGCTTTGGCGGCGCTGTGGGTCGAGTGCTCCGCGGCGTGGGACGACGGGCGCGGCTGCTTCGTGAAGGCGGCTTGCTGGTTGCCGTTTTTGGTTCCCGATCGGTTGGTTCAACCGGAGTCGGCTCTGGAGTGGGCGCTTCGGCCACCTCTGAACGAGGCTCCTCGATTCGCGCTCCCACCGACGAGACCCGCCTGCCTCCCTTCCCAGGCACTTCCTCCGAGGTCGCGAGTTGCATCGCATCTTCGTGTTCCGCGAGCGGTCCTGAGGTTATCGACTCAAACGCACCACCCAAGTGAATTCGATAAACTGCGTCGTCATCATTCGGCGTGCGGCCTTCCACTCGCAGGATTAGGTCTTCCTGATTGCGCAAATAAATACTCTTTGTAATCGGCGAAGAGCTGCCCGCATATACCGTAAACTTCAAGAGCGGGCGCAGACCAGTGAACGTAAAAACATCTATGTCCCCGTTCAGGTTGCGGCTGTCGACCGTAATCAAAACATCGCCCGGCTTGCCGGTGAAAGCATAAAAATGATCGGTGAGTCGCGGATCGCCCAAATCCCGCGCGCCGATCTTGCCCATCACTTCATTGCTGCGCACCGGCGAGGGCCAGGCTATGTCAGTGGACTGAGCCGAAGCGCACCGGGCGAAGGAAGCGAGCACTAACATTACCAAACACGCCGAGCGGGCGAGTGTTTTAGCTGGTACTGGAATCTGCATGGAAAGTTATCGGTAAAATGATCGGCTCGGGATTAACGCCTGTCATTAACATCTAAATTATCAGCGCGCAGTAAGAATATCAGATTTGCAAGAAGATTCGCAGGTGACCTCTCGGTATGACTCATCAGCGCCGAACAAATTCAGAACCGGGAGCGGTAGCGACCGGGCGCGCGGTTGACTACGGACCTCCATCATGACGTCACGACTCCCCGATTAATGTGCATGTGATATCGCAGGAGGCACCGGTCGCTATCGCTCCCGGCTCCGTATTTGTTGATCTACGCTGCCAGCCTTTCCTTCGCAAGCGCGCATTTAATGGTTTGTCTAACGTAGCTTGCAGCCGCATTCAAGGGTTTGTGTAACGCTGGCTGGATCGGGTGGCTGAACATGATCTTAACTGACCCCCGTAGCAAAGCCTCTGGCAACGTGGGTCGACGAATACGGAACCGGGAGCGATAGCGACCGGACCCAACCTGCGCTATACACTATCGAAGCAATGCCCGAGTATCGTGACGAACATATTCCCCTGGCCTACTTAATTACTTTTCGTGCTTATGGCACCTGGCTACATGGGGACAAGCGCGGATCAGTAGCGACCGGGTGCTCGGTTGACTACGGACCTCCATCATGACGTTACGACTCCCCGATTAATGTGCATGTGATATCGCAGGAGGCACCGGTCGCTATCGCTCCCGGCTCCGTATTTGTTGATCCACGCTGCCAGCCTTTCCTTCGGCAGCGCGCATTTAATGGTTTGTCTAACGTAGCTTGCAGCCGCATTCGAGGGTTTGTGTAACGCTGGCTGGATCGGGTGGCTGAACATGATCTTAACTGACCCCCGTAGCAAAGCCTCTGGCAACGTGGGTCGACGAATACAGAACCGGAAGCGATAGCGACCGGACCCAACCTGCGCTATACACTATCGAAGCAATGCCCGAGTATCGTGACGAACATATTCCCCTGGCCTACTTAATTACTTTTCGTGCTTATGGCACCTGGCTACATGGGGACAAGCGCGGATCAGTAGCGACCGGGTGCTCGGTTGACTACGGACCTCCATCATGACGTCACGACTCCCCGATTAATGTGCATGTGATATCGCAGGAGGCACCGGTCGCTATCGCTCCCGGCTCCGTATTTGTTGATCCACGCTGCCAGCCTTTCCTTCGGCAGCGCGCATTTAATGGTTTGTCTAACGTAGCTTGCAGCCGCATTCGAGGGTTTGTGTAACGCTGGCTGGATCGGGTGGCTGAACATGATCTTAACTGACCCCCGTAGCAAAGCCTCTGGCAACGTGGGTCGACGAATACAGAACCGGGAGCGATAGCGACCGGACCCAACCTGCGCTATACACTATCGAAGCAATGCCCGAGTATCGTGACGAACATATTCCCCTGGCCTACTTAATTACTTTTCGTGCTTATGGCACCTGGCTATGGGGACAAGCGCGGATCAGTTATTGACTTCCGCGCGCATTGAACGGTTTGTGTAGGGCTTGTTGGAGCCGGTCGCTATCGCTCCCGGTTCCGTATTCGTCGACCAGCGATGCCAGTCTTTGCTTAAAGCTTCCGCGCGCGCATTGAACGGTCGTATGTCGCAGGTGGGTCCGGTCGCTATCGCTCCCGGTTCCGTATTCGTCGACCAGCGATGCCAGTCTTTGCTTAACGCTTCCGCGCGCGCATTGAACGGTTGTATGTCGCAGGTTGTGTCCGGTCGCTATCGCTCCCGGTTCTGTATTCGTCGACCAGCGATGCCAGTCTTTACTTAAGGCTTCCGCGCGCACATTGAACGGTTGTATGTCGCAGGTTGGTTCCGGTCGCTATCGCTCCCGGTTCCGTATTCGTCGACCCACGCCGCACGACTGGTTTGCTTACGCCCTCAGCTTGAGGTCATAAACCGATCGCTTGATATTTTGAACTACGAACCGTGATGTTCGTTACGATACTCGCGCACCAAAGCGACTGGGTATATTGCGGGTCGTACCCGGTCGGTGGACTACGAACTTCTATCATGTTCGTCACTATGCTCGACCTTGAAGCGGTTGTGTGCAGCGCAAGTGGCATCCGGTCGCTACCGCTCTCGGTTCTGTATTCGTCGACCCGCGCCGCCCGACGCTTTGCTTACGCCCTCAGCTTGAGCGTCATGGTATCCTCAGACTATGAGATGCTTTTATCCGATACGCTCTTCGTTACTGTTGCTCGCCGTCGTCTACGCCTTCGCTTTGAGCGATGCGCACGCCCAAACATGGACGGCAAAACTAGATAAGTCAGTCCGCTTCTATCAAACGACAGAGCTCGGCGTGTTGCTCGCCGGCACGGAGAAATCCCTCTATGCGGTTGATGCAGCGACCGGTGAAACGCTTTGGCGCCGCAAGGACGTTTCGCTGGACGAAACCGACGTGGCGCCCGTCCCTGGCTCCGATCTGCTTTTGCTCAGTTTTGAAAAAGGCGAGCGCACTCGAGTTGAGGCGGTCGATCTCATTAGCGGTGACACCATCTGGCGGAGCAACAAGATTCGTGGCGGTGTCATGCAAATGGCAGTTGACCCGGTGGCTAATCTGCTGGCCGTCGTCTTTGCAAAGGATGCAAAGGGCCACGCCAACGATGGCTTCAAGCGTCATCCTCTTTTGCATGTGCTCGCTCTGGCTTCGGGCGAGGAGATCTGGAAATATGAAGTCAGCGAAGTTGAAATGATACCCTCGCGCTGGAATGAAGGTGGCGAAGTCGAATATACGCTGGACAACTATTATCCACCCTTGTTTCTCGATGGCAGACTTTATCTTTTCTATGAAGGGTTGACTTCCTTCGAAGCGCGCACCGGCAAAGCGCGGCTGCGCGAGCGTTATCGTGTTAACGAGGAAGGTCTCGCGCTTACCGAAGCCGCTCCAATTTTTGACGACGCGGTGATCTATACCTCCAGGCGCGGGCACGTCCGGGCAATCTCACGCGAAACCGGCGATACCGATTGGGAAGCCAAAGACCTGGGTTTGACGCCGGAGATGATTTTGCTGGACAACATTTTATACGTGCGCACTGGCGGGCAGTTTACGCGGCTCAAGGATGGTGAAACTGTCGAGCGCGGATCATATGGAGTCAGCGCAATAGACACACGCAATGGAAAAGTGCTGTGGCGCTACAAGGGCGCGGACAAAGGAATTACTAATCTCGTGCTGCCGGATCCTTCAAGCATCATTGTCGCAGATCGCGACGATTTCATCGTCATCGATGCGAAGACAGGCAAGCGCCGGACGCGCGTCAAACACGGAGTAGAGCGAGCAGCGTTTGGTATTTTGAATGAAAGCGGCGAAGTTGTAGTTGGTGGTCAATCGGAGATTGCGGCCTTCGATGCTACGACTGGTCGCGAGGCATGGCGCGCGCGTCATACGCCGCCCGGTCGCGGCATCCTGCGCGCGATTACAGCCATTACGGCGCGCGCCGCGTCGCTCTATTTTCGCTACGGCGGCACTGCCGTGACTGCGTTCCGTGGTGTGCAACTGGCACGCACCGTGGGTGGTTTAAGCTGGTCGGGTCTGGCGTCGCGTTCGTCTGCTTCCAACCTGCAAGCGCTCGCGACTAGTTCCGCTCGCAATTATGCCAGATCCTATGCCGCTTCTCGTTTCCGGCAATTTGGCGTGGTTTCACGCGTAAGAGGTGGCTTAGGGAGTTTGTCGACGGGCACTCCTGCGCCGCCATCACCCGGTGATCTGGTTCGCCGTCGCACGAATGACGTTGACGAACGTCTATTGGATCGCATTGATCCAGCGCATCAACTGGAGCGGCTCTCACGCTTTCTTTGGCATCGCGATCGTCTGGCTGCTTTGCGAGGCAACTGGATGTATTTCTATACGGACCTCAAGGGTGTCGACGGAAACGGTCTTGCCGGAGTGAACATCCACACCGGTGAGACAGGGCGCCAAATCAGACTGCGCGAACTGGATGAGCGATTCGTTACGGATGAAGCACTCGGATTGATGTTTGTCTCGACCGGAAATCGCATTTTAGCGCACTCAGTGGTCTCGGAGCGTTAGACGGCTCGAGTTGTCTTGACCGCGCACATCAGATCCTGCGTTACTGGCTGGCATTCAGACTTGTGTGCTAATCTCTTCCCAAGGTTAAGCGTCTGGACTTTCAGCCGAGCCACCTCGAATCTCAACTCTTATTGGCTGCTCATAGCTCCTGGAATGATGAATATCTTCGAAATAGCCGCCACGAACTCGACAGACCTAGAACAACGGTTGATCAAAAATCGAGCTCGCCTGACATCGGCCGAGATTAGCGCTTTCGACAGGTTCGTTCAGGGCGTTAGGGATTCCAGCTCAATAGGAATCAATATGCGGCAGACTGTTCTGATCGCCTTTATAACTACTAGCGAATACCAGAATATTCATGACTGGGCTGAGTCGGTTTCGTTAATATCAGATCAGACCGCTGATGAGATTCTGCAGCAGAAATTAGGAAGCTTTTATGAGCGTCGTTTGTGCTTCGATGATAGCTTTGAGAATGGCAGGAGATTTCGATACGGTTTGTTGATAAAGTCGGGCGTGGGAGCAAAGAAATACGGCAACTACTGCAGCATTTTTAAAAGAGAGCGCCTGGTTGATCTTGATTTGGCTTACTTAATGCGTGATAGTTTAACCACCTACATGATGCTTGGACCAGCTTTGAACGAAACGGCCCTAGCAGCAGAGATCGCTGTGGATGACTGCAAGCACTTTTTGGCAGGGATAAAACACTGCGCCCAAGTCGTAACTACACCAGAGATCTCTTGGGACTCATTACTTTGTTCAGACAATGAGTACATTGAAGCTATATTTACAGGTACAGTCTCTTCGAATGATCTTGAGGAAGTTAGAATTTTGAAGTCGGATTATGATCTTTACTACTACTTTGCGTTCGAGAACTTTCGTGAAAAGCTTGACGAAGCAACACGAGCCTTGATTGAAGGCTTCGCTTTCATCGTCAAAATGCTTAAGGCACGGGGGGTTCGCTTGGAGGTGGTGTAGTTTATGTTGGATTTATTGGCAGTGTCATTCGAAGACGGCTGGGCTTTCGTAAAGCGCGGAACAAGAATCCTGCTAACACAGCCCCCGTATTTAGGCTCGAACTTATCCTGGGTGGATGAAACCACCGTTGAAAAGGCGATTAGTCAATATGGATTTGTTACAGCCAATGAATCATTTGAAGACTGGAGTACTTTAGTTAGTTTCTTGAAGGAGAAGTTCGTAGCTGCGCGGAGGAAGTTAGGGTTAGAGGGTGCGGCTCATATTGAGGAATTGTTGGAGCATGCTCCTAACTATATCTTGCGGGACTATCTTCAAAGAGTGGAGGAGCAATTGCTTCCCCGACGAGAATGGAGACCTGCTCTAAATCTGCTAACGCAACTAACCAGGTTGGATTCCGTCAAAGCCGACGGCGAGCTTCTTGCGCGGACTCTCAGGCTGATCGCCAAGACTGTAAACGCAATGGAAGAGTACAGCCTACAGCGTCAGCGGCTGCTCAATCAAGAGGAGAAGTTCCAGGACGAGTTCCCGGCAAGCTCTAACAAATTTGGTTCGGCTCAAATTGATAATTGTATCAAAAGCGTGAGATCCCGACATTGCGTTTGGCGTTGAGTTCGAAGCAGAATAGTTCAAGACCAGTGCAAACCATTACCTTTTATTCCTATAAAGGAGGCGTCGGAAGGACTCTCTTTCTGGCGAATGTCGCCAATTTTTTGGCTAAGCTAAACCAGAGAGTTTTTGTTATTGACTTTGACCTTGAGGCTCCCGGCCTACACTATAAGTTTGATTTAGGCAAAGAAGGTGTCCGCAAGTCTATAAGAGAGGGTGTGGTTGATTATATACGCGCCTTTGACGCTGGTGAGAGTCTTCCAAAAACTCTTAAAGCCGACGCAATAGAGATCGATCCCGGTCAAAACGTAAGCGGCAGAATTAATCTCCTGCCGGCGGGAAATGCTCCGTCAACTGAATACTGGAATAAACTTGCGCAAATAGATTGGCAGGGATTGTTTTATTCCGAAGGGGCTAGGGGAATTCCTTTCTTCCTTGAATTGAAGGAGCAAATCGAGAAGGAGTTCTGTCCGGACTATCTACTTATCGATTCTCGAACCGGAATTACGGAGATTGGAGGTATTGCGACAACGCTTCTTCCCGACAAGCTCATCTGTTTGCTGCTTAACAACAAGGAGAATCTGGATGGCGCGAGGGAAGTACTTCGAAGCGTTAAGCGCGCAGAACGACTGCCGGGTCAAGGGGCGATAGATTCTAATTCCGGTTGTAACTCGCATTCCAACCTTAGAAGACCCGGCAACTGAGGAACTGATTCTCAAACAAGTAAGAGAATCTCTTAACGAAGAAGCTGAAAACCTCTCAGACACGCTGAGCTTCTCTGAAATCTTTATTCTTCACTCAGAACCACAATTGGAGATAGAAGAGTCTCTTAGAGTTGGAGGCAGCATGAGCCCGGCTGAATCTCCTTTGTTGAGAGACTATTTGCGAATTCTGACGAAGCTCATTCCTCAAGCGAAGATCGAGCCTTACATCGGTCCTTTGATTAATGAAGCGATAAGTAAGGCGATAGACGACCCTGAGGGCGCGCAAGAACAACTAGAGGCCATAACAAGTCTATATCCACTAGTTGAGACCTACCAAGCCTTGATGAAGTTTTATCGTCTGCGTAACGTGGAGCCCAGTAAACAGCTCAACACAGCGGAACAATTTTGGGGTGTCACCGGGATCACCGATGACAAACTTGTGTGGCAAATAGTGAGGAGCAATCTGGTTGCGGATTCGTTTTTATTAAAGGCGAGCGGTCCAACTCTGGACTTCCTCGAATCCGTTTGGAAAGATGCAGGCTGCGAAGACGCTGAATTGGGCGTCCGCTTAGCGCGGATGTTCTCACATTCCGGTCAGAGTCCGCGTGGCTTATTAGTCTTGCAGCAACTGCTTAAAAAGCCTGAAAGCAACAAGCAGGTGGTCGTTGCCTATCTTGTTCAACTTACTCGGATGCAAATGCACGCTGCTGCATTGGAGACTGTTGATAAATATAAAAGCACGATGGCCTCAGATGATGAGTTTTTGGCCGCATGGGCAGATGTTTTGGAATCTGTCGGAGAATCGGACCTAATACTCTCCGCATTTACATCGGAGCATTTCTCCATCGACCGGCTCCGGCTAATCAGACCAGAACTTGCTATAACCCTGTTGCTTCGCAGTGGGCGACGTGATGAGGTGGATTCACTGCTTGAAGGTAGCTTGCTTCCAGCCTTGCGTCGCAGGTCAAGTAGAGAATTGGCAAGGGTGGGAGAAATGTATGCGGCGGCCGGTCGGTTCTCGGAATTCGAGAACGTGCTTCGCAAGAATTTTAGTGAGGCTGAAGCTAAAGAAATACTGGCGCATATTTCACCCCGAAAGAGGCGGTTTCTTCGAAAGGGCGGGTTTACCGAGAACGCCCTGTTCTATTGAAGCCTTACATTAGGACCGAGCTGATTAGTACCTCTCCTCAAGCTCGCCTCCTGAATCACATTTTCGAATCTTCTTACGATTCTTCGTTTCGTCAAATGTGTGCGCCTGCCAAGTTCCGACCGACTCGGTTCATGTCAAGCAATCACAGCGGCAACCGGAGCAGCGCTTCGCAACCGCGCAGGCCGCGGCGGTTCTCCAGTGTTAGCGTGCCGCCGTGGGCCTCCGCAATTTGACGCGAAAGCACCAAGCCAATGCCGGACCCTTTTGCCTTCGTAGTAAAGAAGGGCACGAATAGATTTGCGGTGTTTGCCAGGCCCGGTCCTTCGTCGTCAATCCAAACTTCCACCTGACCATTATTTTGAGCCCAGCCGACTCCCACTCCGCCTCTGGTTTCGAGTGATGCATCCACCGCATTGCGCACTAGATTTATTAACAACTGCTCCAACTGCACCTCGTCACCATTGACCAGGATCTCGGGACCGGCAACAACGTTGACCGGCAAACGCGTCTCAAGACTCGCCACGCGCCGGACCAGTGCGCCGATATCCAGGGGTTCGAAGCGCGGCTGAGGCAAACGCGTGAGCTTGGAATATGACTCAACAAAGCGCGCCAGCGAATCAGCGCGCGATGAAATCACTTCCAGACCGCGCTGCATGTCGTCGCCCCAATCCGCTGGCCGTGGTTGCCGGCCCAGCAGGTCGGCCAGGCTTCCTGCAACGGATTTGATCGGCGCCAGCGAGTTGTTAAGCTCGTGCCCGAGCACGCGCAAAAGACGTTGCCAGGCGATGCGTTCTTCTTCGCGCAAGGTTTGACTGAGGTCGGTC
>CAVOQJ010000002.1:0-225775 GCA_963698325.1 Blastocatellia bacterium
ATTGTCTTTAATCTCCTGGCGCTGGGCATCGTAGCGTTGATCACGATTGTGCTGGTATGGGGCATCAAGGAGTCGGCCGAATTCAATGCTGTCATGGTGGGCATCAAGATCCTGGTGCTGCTCTTCTTCATTGTTATCGCACTTTATTTCGTCTCGCCTTCAGGCATGGCAAAGAACTGGCATCCATTTCAGCCAACCGGGTGGGGGGGTACGCTGGCCGGGGCGGCGGTTGTTTTCTTTGCCTATATTGGGTTTGACGCCGTTTCCACGGTCGCGGAGGAGACGAAGAACCCGGCCAGAGATCTGCCTATTGGTATCATCGCGTCACTGATCATCTGCACGATATTTTACGTAGTTGTAGCCGCCGTCTTCACGGGCCTGATTCCGTATCCCGAACTCGTCAAAAGGTTGGCAACCGAACAGGCGGAACCTCTAACCATGGCGCTCGATCACGTTGCCCCTAACGCCAACTGGGCCTCGGGCATTGTTGCTTTTGGATCGGTTGTCGCTCACACAGCCGTGCTGCTCGTGTTTCAACTTGGTCAGCCGCGAATCTTTTTCTCGATAGCTCGCGATGGACTCTTACCGCCGGTGTTCGCAAAAGTGCATCCGAAATTCAAGACTCCGCACGTGACCACAATTTTAACCGGTGTCATTGTGGGCGCATTCGCCGCCGTCATGAGTATCGATGAAATGGTCGACTTGACCAACATCGGGACATTGTTCGCATTTGTGTTGGTCTGTATCGGCATCACAATTCTGCGCTACAAAGATCCGGCGCGTCACCGGCCCTTCAAAGTTCCTTTTGGTCCGTGGCTATTGCCGATGATGGGCGCAGTTTCTTGCCTCTTCCTAATGTACTACCTGCCGCCGACTTCGTGGTGGCGCTTCGTTGCGTGGTTGATGATTGGGCTTTCGGTCTACCTTTCGTACGGTTATGCGAAGAGTGAGTTGGGGCGCAAGGTTAATCGCCCGCGCACCACGCCTGGGTGGTTGATGCTTCTCGGGCTGGGGTCGATGTTGATCGCTATTGGGATTCTGACAATTTCACATCACGCCAGTGTGGCCGAGCTCACTGCCGAAATGAAAAGGGGATTCGCTGAGGGTGGCCGTACCATTGTGGCAGTTGCCTGCATTGGCCTGGGAGTGGTATGCGGAATTGTTGGCGCTCTCATTGGCGCCTCAAAAAGCAAAGACGTAGCGTAGTACTGTCAGGTGGGAGGCAGAAGGTTGTAGGCAGGGGTGCGTCGATCAGGTTCTTACCGCCTCCAAGACGTAGCTTTTCATGAATGCTCTTCCGATCATTGTTGGTTCGCTTTGCGTAATGGCGATCTTCTATCGCTACTATTCGGCCTTCATCGCCGCTCAGAGTACTTGCGCTCGACGATTCGCGGCCTGTGCCTTCACAGACGATGTATGACGGCCACAACTACTATCCCACAAATAAGTGGGTGCTCTTCGGTCATCACTTCGCGGCAATCTCCGGCGCCGGTCCCTTGATCGGCCCGGTGCTCGCGGCGCAGTTTGGTTTCCTGCCTGGACTCTTATGGCTGGTGATTGGTGTTTGCCTCGGCGGCGCCGTGCACGACTTCATGATCCTCGCCGGCAGCATTCGTCGCAAAGGAAAATCTCTGGCCGAAATGGCGCGGACTGAAATCAGCCCGCTCTCCGGTTTGGTCGCCGGAATAGCAATCCTTTTCATCGTTGTCATTGCACTCGCGGGGCTGGGACTGGTCGTCGTAAACGCGCTCGCCGAATCACCCTGGGGCACGTTTACAGTTGGGTTCACAATTCCACTCGCGCTCTTCATGGGCCTTTACATGTATCGCTTTCGCAAAGGCAAAATTGTTGAGGCGAGCGTGATCGGAGTAGCAGGGTTGCTGGCAGCAGTTTATCTCGGCGGTCGCATTGCCGATTCACCATGGGCCCAGGCATTCACTCTTTCGCGCAACACCGTCGTCATTCTCATGGCTGCTTACGGCTTCATCGCTTCAGTGCTGCCCGTTTGGATGCTGCTCTGCCCGCGCGATTACCTCTCTTCATATTTGAAGGTTGGGACGATCGCTTTTCTGATCATCGGCGTAATTCTTGTGCATCCAAATCTAAACATGCCGGCGCTCACGCCCTTCACAGCCGGCGGCGGCCCGGTAATTCCCGGCAAGCTTTATCCATTCGTATTTATCACCATCGCTTGCGGCGCGATTTCCGGTTTTCACGCGCTGATTTCTTCCGGCACCACCCCGAAGATGATCGCCAAAGAAACTGACGCGCGCATGATCGGCTACGGCTCGATGTTGATGGAAGGCATCGTCGGCGTAGTAGCGCTGATTGCCGCGACGTCTCTTTTTCCCGGCGATTACTTCGCCATTAACACTGCTCAGAACACCGAAACCCAGAAGGCTGCTTACGTCCGCATGGTTGATGAACACAGCGCGCCGGGCTTCAATCTACAGCCGAAGGAGATTGACAGGCTAGAGCAGGAGTCAGGCGAGAAAAACCTGCGTGGCCGCACCGGTGGCGCCGTGACCCTGGCGCTGGGCATCGCAAAAATCTTTGACGGCATTCCCGGTCTGCGCGGGCTCATGAAATACTGGTATCACTTCGCGATCATGTTTGAAGCACTTTTTATCCTCACCACGATCGATACCGGCACGCGCGTCGCACGTTTCCTGGTGGGCGAGTTTGGCGGGCGCTTCTATCGCAAACTCGAAGAGCCAAACTGGTTGCCGGGTTCAGTTGTCACTTCGGCTCTTGTAGTTGCAGCCTGGGCCGCTTTTATCTGGTCTGGCTCCATCTCAACTATCTGGCCGATGTTCGGCATTGCCAATCAACTGCTGGCGGCGGTGGCGCTCTGCGTTGCTACCACCATCATCATCAACTCGGGCAAGGCGAAATACAGTTGGGTAACACTGCTTCCGCTCAGCTTTGTGGCGACGACTACGCTGGTGGCGGGTTGGGAGTCGATCACCGACATCTTCTGGCCGCTCTCACAAAAACCTGAAACCGCTGTGCAGGGCTACATCAACACTTTTCTCACCGCGACGATCATGGTCGCGGCGGTAATCATTCTCGCCGATTCGATTCGCCGTTGGTTTGGCCTGGGTAAGCGTCCAGAAGGCATAGTTAACCTGACAGAGGCGGAAGTGGCTGGATGATTACTCGCCGCTGACGTTAGCCGTCTGTAGAGAAAATGAGCGAGATAAGATTTCCCAAGCGAAAGGTCGATGGTTCATTTTGCGTTGAGATTACCAGTAGCATCAAGAATTGCGAATGAGACTTGTCATTTAGCATCGGACGGATGCCTTCCTCTTTTAACTTAACAGTTGTTCGACCTTGAAATGTCCCACTACCCAAAACCCTGGTAGTGGATCAGTTTGCAAATAAGCAGCCAATGAATCGTCAAAGCTGGACACATGAAGGGAGGCACTCAATGCAGAACCGAGCGCGGTAGCGCCGGATGCCAGGGTCAACTTCGTTGTTAAGCAGATCGTCGAACATGTGAAGGTTCAGCTTATTGCGAAGTTGACCCTGACATCCGGCGCTACCGCGCTCGGTTCTGTAATGTCGTCCGAATATCTCCGAAGTTGGCTCGGCGTCCAAATCGTAACTTCAAACTGTCCCCACTACCCAAAACCCTTCCACGTTGGACAGCCCGCCCGGAAATCGGCAATAATACGCGCTCCGGAAAAGACGATTCGTCAACACCGTAGAGGCTGGGATGCGGGTTTCGGTGTCGAATTGTGAAGACAAGCAGCGCTCGCGGGCATCATCTCGCCGCTATCTAAACGACCGAAAGGAATCACACAATCGTGGAACTATCGCTGATCGCAATTATCAGCCTGCTAACAGTTTGCTTGGCAGCATTGCTTATTAAGAAACCTAACAAAAACATGAGTATCGGATTTTCAAGGCGCTTGTCGTTATTCTCACGCGTTCGGCGCCATGGTCTGACCTTTGCCGCTGCCATCGCGGGCCTCGCGTTTTCCGCATCGCCAGTGTTCGCTCAATCTGAGGGTGGAGAAGCAAATCTAAGATTGCCTGATTTGTCAGACGTGACTTTCCTCGGCGGCATCGATGGCCACAGATTATTGATGGCGGGAATTGTGGTCTGCCTGCTCGGGCTGGGTTTCGGGCTGGCGATGTACATGAATCTGAAGAAGCTGCCGGTGCATCGCGCCATGCGCGAGATCTCGGAGCTTATTTACGAGACGTGCAAAACCTACCTGATTACGCAGGGCAAGTTCATCCTCATCCTGGAAATCTTCATCGGCATCATCATCATTCTATATTTTGGCGTGCTGCGGGGAATGGAGCCGGCGCGAGTCGCCATCATTCTCGCTTTTAGTCTGATTGGTATCGCCGGCAGCTACGGAGTCGCCTGGTTTGGCATTCGCGTGAACACGTTTGCCAACTCGCGTACCGCTTTTGCCAGTCTCGAAGGCAAGCCGTTTCCGCTGTACGCAATTCCACTTAAAGCCGGCATGAGCATCGGCATGATGCTGATCAGCGTCGAACTGTTGATCATGCTGTGCATCCTTCTGTTCATCCCCGGCGATTACGCTGGCCCCTGCTTTATCGGCTTCGCCATTGGCGAATCGCTGGGCGCGGCCGCACTCCGAATTGCCGGCGGCATCTTCACAAAGATTGCCGACATCGGCTCCGACCTGATGAAGATCGTCTTCAAGATCAAGGAAGACGATGCGCGCAACCCGGGCGTGATTGCAGACTGCACCGGCGATAACGCAGGCGATTCTGTCGGACCGAGCGCCGACGGTTTTGAGACTTACGGCGTCACCGGCGTGGCGTTGATCACTTTCATTCTGCTCGGTGTGCCTGACCCAAGGGTCCAGGTACAGTTGCTGGTGTGGATATTCGTCATGCGCATCATGATGATTATTGCCAGCGCAATTTCTTACTTCGTTAACGACGCGATTGCCAAAGCGCGTTATGCTCGCGCGGACGAGATGAATTTCGAGGCGCCGTTGACGTCGCTGGTCTGGATCACGTCGATCGTTTCGGTCGTGATTACGTTCATCGTTTCCTATCTCACGATTCCGACGCTGGGAGGCGATGCAACTCAGTGGTGGAAACTCGCCACGATCATTTCCTGCGGCACGCTGGCGGGAGCAATCATTCCCGAGCTGGTCAAGGTGTTTACTTCAACTGAATCACGACACGTCAGCGAAGTAGTCACCTCTTCTCGCGAAGGCGGTGCCTCGCTGAACATTCTCTCGGGTCTGGTAGCCGGCAATTTTTCAGCCTACTGGCTCGGCATCAGCATCGTCGGCCTCATGTCGATAGGTTACTACTTCAGCACCATGGGCCTGGACGCGCTGATGATCTCGACGTTGCTGGTGCAGGTGGCGCCGGTTTTTGCTTTCGGCCTGGTAGCTTTCGGATTTCTCGGGATGGGACCGGTCACTATCGCCGTCGACTCTTACGGTCCGGTGACTGATAACGCGCAATCCGTTTATGAGTTGTCATTGATCGAGCAAGTGCCAAACGTTGAGGCAGAGATTCAGCGAGATTTTAATATGACTGTGAATTTCTCGCGCGCAAAACACTTGCTCGAAGAAAACGATGGCGCCGGCAATACCTTCAAAGCCACCGCCAAGCCCGTGCTCATCGGCACAGCCGTAGTCGGCGCCACCACAATGATCTTTTCGATCATCATGGTGCTGACGAACCAACTAAGAAATTCCGAGGCGCTTAACAGCCTGTCGCTCTTGCACGCGCCATTTGTTCTCGGACTGATCACGGGCGGTGCGGTGATTTACTGGTTCACCGGCGCTTCGATCCAGGCGGTTACCACCGGCGCTTATCGCGCGGTCGAATTCATCAAGGCCAACATCCGGCTCGAAGGTGTTGAGAAAGCATCAGTCGAAGACAGTAAGAAGGTAGTGCAGATCTGCACACAGTATGCGCAGAAAGGCATGTTCAATATCTTTCTGACAGTGTTCTTTTCTACGCTCGCCTTCGCATTCGTGGAGCCGTTCTTCTTCATCGGCTACCTGATTTCAATTGCCGTGTTTGGTCTCTATCAGGCGATCTTCATGGCCAATGCCGGCGGCGCCTGGGACAACGCGAAGAAGGTGGTTGAAGTTGATCTGAAAATGAAGGGCACCGCTCTGCACGATGCCACAGTTGTGGGCGACACAGTAGGCGATCCATTCAAGGACACCTCGTCAGTGGCTTTGAATCCAGTGATCAAGTTTACGACTCTGTTTGGCTTGCTGGCGGTGGAACTGGCGGTTAGCCTAACGCACCGAAACAACGGCGATACAACGCTCACTCGAATACTGGCATTGGCCTTTTTTCTCGTGTCGGTTTTCTTTGTCTGGCGTTCGTTCCATGGCATGCGCATCGGCACGCTCACGGCTGAGGCCGCCAGCGCTCCTGTTGGTGAAGACTTGAAAGTCTAAACCTGAAACTCTAAACTCGGTTCATGAATTCCACCGCCAATTCTTACGCCCAATCTTACGCGCCGCCGGATACGCTCCTGAGCGCCGCGTTGGCGCCGTTGGACTGGACGCGATCAATTTCGCTGGTGGTGGCGTTCAGCTTGCTCACTGCCCTCGCCGCGCAGGTCGTAATTCCTATCGGCCCAGTGCCGATCACGGGCCAGACATTTGCAGTCTTG
Source organism: Blastocatellia bacterium (assembly GCA_963698325.1). Lineage (GTDB taxonomy): Bacteria > Acidobacteriota > Blastocatellia > Pyrinomonadales > Pyrinomonadaceae > PSRF01. The sequence continues at coordinate 6,641 of CAVOQJ010000002.1, forward strand.
CTTACCGGCGCATTGCTCGGTTCCCGTCTCGGCGCAATGGCGATGATTATTTACTTGATTGAAGGCGCGAGTGGGCTGCCTTTCTTTTATGGCGGACTCAGCGGTCCGGCGCATTTGCTGGGACCGACCGGTGGCTATCTGGTGGCCTTCCCGGCCGGAGCTTTCATCACCGGGGCATTTGCTGAAAACGGGTGGGACAAGCGCTTCTCAACTGCGGTCGTGGCAATGGCTGTGGGTTCGGTCGTGATTCTGCTTGCCGGTCTCGCCTGGTTTTCGGTGCTGACCCATACCTCTCCGCTCGTCGCTTTCCAGCTTAGTGTTCTGAAGTTTATCCCCGGCGACATTATCAAAATCCTGTTGGCCGCGGCAGTTCTTCCCCTCGGTTGGTTCCTTCTGAAACGCAAAGCTTCCCGCTAACAGAACCGAGCCCGGTAGCGCCGGATTCTAAAGTCTGAGTTGGCTATAAGCTGGGCAATACTCTTAATACTCACCTTGACTCAAGCATCCGGCGCTACCGCGCTCGGTTCTGTAGTTGACTCAAGATAGGGGTAGGGAGAGTGTATCGCTCCCCCTCCCTCCGAACCGGACGGGCGGATCTCCCGCATCCGGCTCTCCAGTTGGTGGTTCACCCGGTTAGGGATTGACGCAACCGCGCATGGGCTGCGACTAAAGAGAACAGCCCATGCTCGGCAAAGAAGGCATTAGGCCAGCGCTGCTAGTCACCTCCACGGCTATGTCCCCGTTGCCCACGACGGCGGCGCAGAATGCTTCGCAGCCGCACCCGCACCAAGCGGTCAACTCGGTCGAACGTATAGCGATGGCTGTGTTTGAAGTACTCAAACCAGCCTCGCGTCGTGCGATTCACGTTGGCGATGATTACCTGCAGACTCTGCCCGTTGGTGCGTTTCGTCTTGGCTCGAATCGCGTCTTTGAACTTCTCCAGACTCTTTCGCCGCGGCCTTCTTTGCCCTCGCTCGAAGTGGTATCCCAGAAAGTCGAAGCCCCCGGTTGGGTGGCATCCACGATCCGCGTCTTTTCCGGATGCAGCGTCAGACCGGCTTGCCGTCCATTGCTGCACCATCTCCAACGCTCGTTGGGCTGCTGCTTCGCTCCGGCACAGCACCACGAAGTCATCCGCGTACCGGACCATCTCGATACCCTGGTCGGCCATCAGCTGGTCCAGCGGATCGAGATAGATGTTTGACAGCAGCGGACTGATCACCGCGCCTTGTGGCGTTCCTGCTTCCGGCTGCCACTCGCGCATATTCTCCAGCACTCCCTGCCCCAGGTATTTGCGATCAACTCCAGCACTCGGCCGTCCGCGACCTTCTCCTCTATCAGCCGCAGCAGTTGCTCGTGCGGAATCGTGTCGAAGTAGCTTTTCAGGTCTGCGTCTACCACCCACGTCTGTCCTTCCTTCAGCAGCTGGTCGACTCGACGCAGCGCATCCTTGCAGCCTCGCCCGGGACGGAACCCATAGCTCTGTTCCGCAAAGTCCCGTTCGAAGATCGGTTCCATGGTGGCCTGCAATGCTTTCTCTACCACCCGATCCCGCACCGTCGGAATCCCCAGCGGCCGCTTCTCTCTGCTCCCCGGCTTCGGTATCCACTCTCGCCTCACCGCTGCCGGTTGGTAACTTCCTTCCTTCAGCGTGCGCGCGAGATATTCAGGTGCTGCTCCAGCCGCTGCTCGTACATCGCTATCGTCTGGTGGTCCACTCCTGCTGCTCCGCCGTTTGCCTTCACTTGCTCAAATGCTCGCCGCAGCATTCTCGGCGCACTCACCTTATCTATCAGGCTGAACCATTTGCCTCCTTTGACCCCTGCTTCCAGGGCCGTCAACATTCGTTCCGTCCAGATGCAAGGTTCCACCCACGCCCAGCGGGCGCGAACTTCTCCGGCTTGCTTAGCTTCAGGCACTGCCGCCGGTGCTCTTCCCTGCTGCCTGTCCGTCACCAATCCACCTTCCTGCGCTCCCTTCGCTCCATCTCCATTACGAGACTTCCTCGCTACTATGGGCGCTCTGACTCCTGTTCGCCCGGCTCTTCGGGACTTGGTCCATGAACACCGTCTCTGTCAGCGAACAGGTCTCCCTGATTCACGCGAGTTGCCTTCCTGACCATTCCGTCTCCACCCACCTGACGCCCCACTGTCGCCGCTTTCGCACGCTACCCCTCAGCTCGACAGCTTTCCACTTCCGGTCTAGACTTCGCCTTCGGATGGCAGGCTCGTCGATTGCGCCCGGCCGAATCGAGTTCGTTATCCTACGGACTGGTCGTTCACCTCCTGCTGCTCCCCACCACGCATCGCTGCGTCGCAGTTGCATTCGGTTACAGGCCGGAGAGCGTTTACCTGAAGAGGACTTTCACCTCTCTGACTTCTCGCGCTTTCAGGCGCACCATCCGGCGCTACCGCGCTCGGTTCTGTAATGGTTCTGCATAGTTCCCGAAGTTGACACAGTCGCGCGACCTGCGGCCAACATTCTGTAAAGTTCGAACCGTGCCGACTCCAAACTGAACCAGTACCAAGACAACCTCTTTCTTGACAGCTCAACCACAATTGTAGTAGAGTCAACCTCATTCGTAGTAAGAGGTGAGGATGGCCAAAGAAAAATCCGTAAAGCTGACGCGTCTGGAACTCGAGGTTATGGGAGCCGTCTGGGCGCTCGGCAGTGGGTCGGTGCGGGAGATCCGGGAGGAACTCCCCGAACAGAAGCGCCCGGCCTACACAACTGTGCAAACAATCATCTACCGGCTGGAGGAGAAAGGAGCCGTGCGGCGAGTTAAGAAAATCGGCAACGCTTATATCTTTGAGGCCGTGGTTACTCGTAAGGCAGCACACAACCGTCTAATTAACGAATTGCTTCACGTCTTCGGCGGCTCCCCGCGCTCGTTAATGGCACAACTAGTGGAAACCGGCCAGCTCACGCTTCGCGACATAAGGGACCTGGAGAGCACCCTGGAGAAGCTCGAGGCCAACAGAAGCGTGGCGACAGGAGATCATTCTCAAAAAAGGAAATCCGAACGCGGCGAACGGCGACGGGGAGGCAGCGCGAAATGAGAGCTGCGTACGAATGGGTCGCACAGGTTTCTGTCTGGTGGTGGCCGCGATTTGCAGATCATCTCTGGCAGACGACACTATTTGTGCTAGTCATTCTCGCGGTTGTTTTTGTCCTCAGACGCAGCCCGGCCCGCATTCGTCACAGCTTCTATATACTCGCCGGTGCGAAATTTATTATTCCTGCCACGCTCTTTGTATTCCTCGCATACCAGGCCGGCATCGACTCACTAACCCTCTTTCATGAGGATCAGCCGACCAAGCAAAACGCCATTCTGCTTTATGGCATCAGCCAGCCCGTCGCAACGCTCGCAGCCAATTATGAAATCAAGGTGGTTGCCGCGGAGGCTGTCCAATACAAGGAAGTCTACTTCGCGATAAGTGCCATATGGTTAACGGGCAGCCTGGCGCTGTTGCTAGTCTGGACGATCCGTCGCCGAAAGTTTTTGCGTTCATTGCAGCTGGGCCACACTGTTCGCGACGGTCGCGAATGGCGCGCGCTGCAGCGCGGTCGAGAAACTCTACATCTCAAAGTTAAGGTCGGCCTGCTGATTTCGCCGCTGAAGACTGAACCGGCGGTGTGGCGTGTCTGGCGCCCCATCGTAGTGCTGCCGGAATCGATCGCGAGCCAGCTCAACGACGAAGAGCTGGAAGCGATCATGCTTCACGAACTGGTCCATATACAACGACACGACAACCTGATCGGCAATCTTCAGCTAGCACTGTGCGCCTTGTTGTGGTTTCACCCGCTTGTTTGGTTTATCGCGCGCAAATTGTTTGATGAGCGCGAGCAGGCGTGTGACGAAAAGGTCATGGAAGTTTTCCAGGTGCCTGAGGTTTACGCCTCGAGCATTCTTAAGGTAGTGCGCTTTTGTTTTGGCTGGAGAGTGGCCGGCGTAATAGGCGCAGGCAGCGGCTCTAATTTACGAAGGAGGATGGAAAACATCATGTCTACCGGAAATACGAAGCGTGGAGCGGGCGCGGCAGCTCGGCTCCTGGCGGGAACGTTGTTGGGAGTGGCACTGCTTATCCTGGCGGGCGCCGGCATCTACAGTTGGCCGCGCGCGATCAGTGCTGCCGCGAGAGAAGCGGGAGAAATCAGAATTCCAAGTGGTGGGGATCTCTTGGCGACGGAACCGTTGGCCGCAATCGATAAGAGATCGTCCGGGAAGACTAAGCAACAACCACCACAACCGCCGTCGCCCCCGGCGCCAATTATTGCTACGCCCCCGGCGCCCCCATCATTCCCCTCGGCCGCGTCTCCTTCTTCGCCGCCCTCGCCGCCATCACCTCCATCACCATCCCAACCGGCGCAACCTGCACAGCCAGCCGAGCCGGCGACAAAACAGGAGAAGACTAAGGACAAAGAAAATAAAGACAAAGACTCGAAGGAGAAAAGCAAGGACAAGGTGGTTAAGGGAGAATTGATTGAAGCTCCGCAACCCGTCTATCCGGAGGAAGCGAAGAAGCAAAAAATCGAGGGCACGGTGGTCGTGGCTATCGTGATTGGTGACGACGGCAACGTGATTTCGGCGAAAGCCAAAAACGGGCCAGAAGCATTGTATGCTATGTCGGAGCAGGCCGCTTCCAGGGCGCGCTTTAAGCCGACCACCAAAGACGGCGCACCGGTGAAAGTCTACGGCCTTATGACATACAACTTTGTGCTTGATAAGAAATAGAGTCGGGGTTGAGATGATCAAGAATTTGATTCTCGTTATGCTGATACTTGGTGCTTCAATGATCATTTCATTTCTCAGGAATTCCAGATCGGCACCATTGACGTTCAGGGACGAACTGGCAAGTGCAGAGGTAACGCAGAAGACAGTCCGGATACAGCGCCTTCCGGATGGCACTCTTCATAAAGTGGAAGCTGGAGCGGTGCAAAGGGAGACCTGGAAGCGAACTGAAGAAGGTTGGAAAATGTATAAGGTCGACAACATTCGGGGCACCGGCATCTTTGTTGATGACAAGCCATACAAACCTGCCTCGCCGTAGTTATTGTTCGGCCCTGGCCACCGTGCCGCTCCGACCTGTTTATCGGGGCTTTTTCTTTGCGTCTCAAGTCCCTTGCCCCTCCTTTTGCGCTACAATCCGCGTCATGCACGTCCTTAAAGTTCGTTCCCACCAACGTGAAGAATTGGTCGAGTTCACCGAAGAGGTACAGCAAAAGCTGACGGCTTCCGGCGAACAGGAAGGTGTAGTTGTGTTGTATGTGCAACACACTACCGCAGGGTTAACGGTAAACGAGAACGCTGACCCGGACGTGCCGCGCGACATGCTTCATCTGCTGCGTACCCTGATTCCGCAACATGGCATGGGTTTTCGCCACGGCGAAGAGAATTCCGATGCGCACATCAAAGCAACGCTGGTCGGTTCGTCTGTCGCTATTCCCTTCCGCGGAGGAAAGCTGTTGCTCGGACGCTGGCAAGGAATTTTTCTCTGCGAGTTTGATGGTGGACGAGAGCGCCAGGTGATAATGATGGTCCGTTGAGGTTTGGACCCAGAGCTGGAAGAGCCAACCGCCTTCAATTACAGGATGGACGTCGTTCCGTTCGCACCTTTCTCAAACGTCTTCACGCGATCCTAGCCGGGCTTTTTACGCTCTTTGTTGTGAGTCGCAGGATCCTTGGCTCCGTGAGCTGACCACTTCTTATAGTTGTATGCGTTCCATGAATCGAAGATCTTCTCGGCCTGCTTCTGGTCGGCCCCGGCGCCGTTAAGCACTTTGTCCTGGAGTCTCCATTTCTCGTCGTAGGATTCTCTGCGCACCGGAACCAATTGGGCCAGAGGATACTGTTGATTCCGACGTAGGGTGGCCCACTCATTGTAGCGAAAGAATTTCAGGTTCATCCAAATGTCATATTGCATCCAATCAGTCTCGAGCATCCCTTCCTGGATGCGAAATGGCTGGTCGAAATTTAGATTTATTGGGCTGCGGACTTGCAAACACCAACCTGGAGGTGTTTTGAAGATACAACCTGTCCAGATACTGACAATGTTCATCTCGACATAACCGAAGTGGTACAGCTCACGCTGGTCGCCGCGAAACTGATGCTGCGGCTGGATCATTTCTCCGATAACCGCTTGCTCCTCGTGAGCGTATTCAGACAAGACTCTGTAATCAAAGTAGCCTGGCATCCTGTTTAGAGCCTGCACTTCGGGGTCGCTGTCATATTTGACATCGTAGGTTCCCTTCTCATCTACCGGCTTATAAACGAGATCGATATCGGCTGGGGGATATACCCACCACCCGGCCTTGTTGGCATAAAGAAAAGGTCCGCACCACTTGAGGGCGCCAGGGGGCGCTTCTCCCAACAGTTTTGCATCAGCCGGAACTATCCTGATTCCGTTAGGATGAAGCCGCCAAACTTCCAGAGTAAGTTCCGATTTAGTCATTCGTCACCTCCGCGAACCAACCCTTCGCGACACCATGCAGACAAAATGAAGGCGAAAGTATTTCAGATCCACTTGATGGGCATAGGCCCGAGCACCCATGTGACCAGCACATACTTTTCTCCGTCAAGAACCGGCTCGGCAGAGTGCAAGTATCTTGCGGGGAAGAGAATGGCTTTACCATTTTCAGGGATAGCATGATAGGAAAGATTTGGAAACCAGGTGCTGCCTCCCTCAAAGTCACTGTTGAGATAACAGACTACGCTGAAGTAGCGCTCTTCCATGTCCTGTCCCGCGTCTACGTGAGCCAGATAATGGCCGCCGGGTAGATAACGCACAATCTGCGTCCCGGAGTGTTCCTGTAAGTCAACCCCCCAAAACTCTTTGATGAGAGGTTTGATCGTGGTAGTCATCTTGTCGTTAAAATCCGGAAGCAACCGCGTCACGCAATGCTCCGCTAAGATGGTCGCCGCGCGAACGTCCGCTTGGGGTGCTGAGTTAAAACCCCCGTCGTCTGATTGCACGCGAATCGTAGCGCTCTCCCAATCGTGGCATCCTCTTACGGATTCGAGAATTGATCGGCAAGAATAAGCATCGTAAAGCGGCAACGCCAATATTCCTTCAGCTATCTCTTCGTAGGACATTTCGGATTTAGTACAAACAAACACACGAATAAGGATTGAGCGCAACTAAGGATCGAGCGCAACCACGCGAGTCAAATCGTGACCTTAAACTTTCAAGTCTTACAACTCGTCGCGGTCTGTCTCGGTCTAGAAACTCTCAGCAGGCAGTTTGGCAGCTTACAGAATGACGGTGCTTCCGGTCCTACGATCGCTTTCCCGGACGAGGCCCCGGCTTTGGTCCTGGTCCCGGCACTCCCGGCTTGGGTCCCGGTCCCGGCACTCCCGGCTTGGGTCCCGGTCCCGGCACTCCCGGCTTGGGTCCCGGTCCCGGCACTCCCGGCTTGGGTCCCGGTCCCGGCACTCCCGGCTTGGGTCCCGGTCCCGGCACTCCCGGCTTGGGTCCCGGTCCCGGCACTCCCGGCTTGGGTCCCGGTCCCGGCACTCCCGGCTTGGGTCCCGGTCCCGGCACTCCCGGCTTGGGTCCCGGTCCCGGCACTCCCGGCTTGGGTCCCGGTCCCGGCACTCCCGGCTTGGGTCCCGGTCCCGGCACTCCCGGCTTGGGTCCCGGTCCCGGCACTCCCGGCTTGGGTCCCGGTCCCGGCACTCCCGGCTTGGGTCCCGGTCCCGGCACTCCCGGCTTGGGTCCCGGTCCCGGCACTCCCGGCTTGGGTCCCGGTCCCGGCACTCCCGGCTTGGGTCCCGGTCCCGGCACTCCCGGCTTGGGTCCCGGTCCCGGCACTCCCGGCTTGGGTCCCGGTCCCGGCACTCCCGGCTTGGGTCCCGGTCCCGGCACTGCCGACACGGCGGGGTAATCCTCTGCCATAACTCCACCATTGCTAGGCAACTCATCGGGTAGAGCAAGAACCACAGACGCCAGCAACTGATCGGAAACCGGCTCGCCATTTTCACGAAAGACTTTGGATAAAGCGGCCAGACTTTCCAGGCGCAGACGATTATTCATTTGAAATCTTAGACGAAATGTAGAGATCTCCTTCAGCAATTCCTGGGGTTGCATGAATGTTTCTCCTTCTTGTTCTATGACACGAAAATATTCGCAAAGACCAGACTGACACGTGATGCGAGGTGGGAATGCGAGGGAGTTTAGCTGGGACTAGCCAGCATTACAAGCGCATTTCACAGCCTGCTTCGCTCGCTTCTTCCTTCGGTTGTGGATCTACAAAATCATTTCCGGCGCAACCATCACTTCAACTGCTCAGCCAGATAGAGGGTGGCAAGCGTCCGACTCAAGACGTAGGTATACGACTTTCCGTCGAGAGTCATCTGGAAGCCAACTGGTCCAAGAATGCCAGAAGGGTCTGCTGGAACCACCTCTTTCCACAATTCTCGTTGTCCAGTTAATACATCCAGACGATAGATCTTAATGGGAATTTCCTGACTCCGATAAACATAGAGTGAGCGGTTGTCCGCCGCCCAGCGGAAAGCCGTTTCGTCGTTGCCGAGATCAATAATGGGACGGGGTTCACCTCCTTCAACCGGATAAATCAATGCCTTTTGCGACTGGTCCTTGGCAACCACCAACTTGCCATCCGGAGATATCACCGTCCCGGTTGCGCCTTCAGGCGTGATGGGCCTTGGCGGCCCACCGTCAATCTGCTGGATGTACGTGCGCATGCTGTGCCCTGCTTCTCGTCCCGTGAAGATCACTTGCTTTCCATCAGGTAACCAACCTCCGCCCAGACCGTAGATCTCGATTCCACCTGGCTCAATTCGTTTTACCTCACCAGGGCCAGTTGGCAGAAGAATAAGTTGGGAAGGCGTTGAGAGAGTAGCAAGGACCCACTTTCCATCAGGTGATAATGACCAGACCGCGCCATCGCCTAGCTTAACTGGTGGTGAACCGTCCATCTTGCGCATGTAAACTGCATAGTTAGTTCCACTGCCGGCGCCAAAATGAGAAAAGATAAAAAACTTTCCGTCCGATGAAAGACCTCTCACGGCGACATTATCCAGCCATGAGAGGTCGCGCTCTTTACTCTCACCCGGCGGAAGCGCGATTACTTCGCTGTAGAATCGAACGTCGCTTAGAAGGACTTGTCCCTCGCGCGCGATGTCATGAATCATCAGGTTGGTTACCGACCGCGCAATCACTCGATGTTGTCCAGAGCGCGTCACCGCCTGTAGCGAAAGTGCCTCGCCTTCGCTGGCAGCGGTAAACCAGATCTCATCTCCCGCAGGTGACCAGGCCAGACCTTGCTCGCGTGACCACTCTTCGGAAAGCAGTTTCCTGGTTCCTGACTGATCGACAACTGCTACTCGGCCACGATCGTCCCACTGAACCTGGTGGTCGAGGAAAGCCACAAGATCACCCTTGGGCGAGATGCGCATGTGACTGATCCACCCATCTGTTTCATACAACACGTGGCCAATCGGAAATTCCAACCGGATGCGGCCGTTGACATAACGCACTACTGCAAGGTTCTGACCGTCCGGTGACCAATCAGCGTACTCCACGTCTTCAAGCAGTTCTCGCGGCGCACCTCCACTGAGTGGCACGCGGGCGAGAGTGCCGCGATTCGTGAAGAGACCCTGATACTGACGATTCAACATAACGGCCATCTCCCCAGTCGAAGAGATCGCCAGAATGTCTGCATTGGTGAGGCCCAGGGAACGTGATTCGGCGCTGCCTCGGCGGGCCGAGAATAATTCACTGGGACTGCCGTTCCAGGCGGCACTATAGACAATCGTATCCCCGTCCGGCGCAAACCTCGCCGACCAGATTGTTCCTCGCCGAAAAGTGAGTTGGGTGTAGTTAGGGAGTTGAGTTTTAATGCTGCCGCGACCAAGAAGAAACGACCCGATGCCAGCGCCCAGGATCATCACAATCCCCAGCCACAGCCACCACCGTCGCAGTAGTAGCGGCTTGCGGGCCGTTGCGATTGCTGACTGGGATAAGGTCGATCCGGAGATGATTGATCCGGCAGCGAGGGCTTCCAGATCGAATACCAGGTCCCTCATCGATTGAAACCGATCCTCAGCTCGTTTTTCGAGACAATGACGGACGACGCGTTCGAATGCCTGCGAGATATTGCGAGTCGATTCCGATAAATCCGGAGGCTCCTGGCTGAGGATAGCGCTCATCGTTTCGATCGCTGAGTCTCGGTGAAACGCTCGTTTGCCTGAAAGCATTTCATAGAAGACCGCGCCAAAGGAAAAGATGTCGGCACGGTGATCCGCGACTTCGCCACGAACCTGCTCCGGCGCCATATAACCGGCCGTTCCCAAAACCACTCCCGGATGAGTGTCGAGGCGCATCGTTTCAGACTCAGGATCGGTTCCAAATTCGCCTAACGGGTTAGTGAGCTTAGCAATGCCAAAATCCAGTATCTTGACGTGTCCATCTTTTGTTATGAACAGGTTCTCCGGCTTTATGTCGCGGTGGACAATTCCCTTGGCGTGAGCCGCCGATAGTCCGCGCGCAACCTGCACGGCGTAGTCGATGCTCTTGCGCAAAGGCAACGTGCTCGTCTTTAGTCGTTCGCGCAGAGTTTCGCCTTCCAGTAATTCTGAAACTACATAGGGCGCATCGTTATGAGTGCCTGCGTCGTAAATGGCAAGTATGTTGGGGTGATTCAGCGCGCCGGCGGCCTTTGCTTCGACCTCGAAGCGCTTCAACCGATCCGAAGCGCGCGCGAGGTCGGGCGGCAGGACCTTAATGGCCACCGCACGATCGAGTGCCGTGTCCGTCGCTCGATAGACCTGGCCCATGCCTCCCTCGCCTATGAGCGACTGGATCTCATATCTGCCTAGACGTGTGCCGGGCTGAATGATCACTGTTGCTGGACGTGTACCGTTGTTCGGATTGGCGGCGCTTGCAGATCGGAGGCATTCTAGATAACTTCGGCCCAACTTGCCAGAGTGTTATAAAAACAGCGAAATGTCTGACACCGCATCACCCCAGCAACGTAAGCGCACAACTTACGATCAGCTGGCCCCGCACTATGAGAAGGCGGTGGGTCCGCTGGACCGCTGGTTTCTGGCGCGACTGCGGGCGGCGGCCTTTCGTTATCTGCCGGAAGGTGCACGTGTGTTGGAGCTGGGGACCGGCACCGGTCTGAATTTCGCTTTCTACCCATCCAACACGGTGGGGGTTGCCACCGAGCCAAGTAGTGGAATGCTACAGATAGCGCGGGAGAAAATAAGGCCATCCGGCGTGCGGCTGGTTCAGAGTTGCGCAGAGTATCTCCCTTTCAAAAACAACTCGTTCGACGCAGCGTTTGCTACTCTCGTCTTTTGCTCGCTGGCGCATCCCACTAAAGCGTTTGCTGAATTGCGCCGCGTAGTAAGATCGGGCGGCACAGTGATCCTGCTCGAGCACGTACGACCGCGCGGCTTGCTGGGGCCCGCGTTTGACCTGTTAAATCTGATCACAGTCCCACTTTTTGACGATCACTTCAATCGCCGTACTGCGGAAGAGGCACAAGCTAATGGTCTCGAGTTGATGAGGGTTGAGAGCAGCCTGCTGGGGATTATGAATCTGATCGCGTGCCGCGTCTGAAAAACTATGATGAAAACCTTTTGGTCATTATTGATCCCGGTAGTGGTTTCGGCAACGATGATTTCCTTTGGACAGGCTCAGTGCAAACCACCGGACGAGCATTGGAACGTGCAGCCTGGAAGACTGCAAGACAGTAGCCGGTGGTCGAAGCGTAGCGCAGACCACCGGAAAGCTTGGAAGAATGATTGGCACCCCGAAGGGGTTCGAGAACGCGAGCGCAATAGTCTTGCACCCTTCCGGGGTGCGAACGTCTGCCCCCTTGCTACCGGAGGTCTGCGCTGCGCTCCGACCTCCGGCTACTTTCGCTCCAACCCTCCGGGTTGCAAACCGGGCATTGGAAGAACGCGCAACCCGGAAATTTACAGGACGGCAGCAGGCGGACAGGGCAGTAGTCCAGCCACACTGCAAGGCGCGAAGATCGAAAACTTCTACGACAGCAGCAAAGACCGCACAACCGTTAGACTCGCGCCAATAGAAATCGCAGGCGACCAGGGCAAGTACCACAGCATTCACATGAGCCCGTCGTTCAATTTTCCGGGACATCAGCCTGAGACGCCTTCCGTCATCGATTTCGAACTGCAAACTGTGGTGAAGGGAAGATTGAGCACCGACCTGTATGTAGTGTTCATCATTGATGGCGAAACTGTCTTTTTGAGTTCCAATCGCTGGGCCATCCCCCGGCCCGTTCGCGGCCGGGTTTGGAGGGGTGAGCGCCTGGTTTTTCGGATGCCTTACGAGACATTCGTGAAGGTCACAAACGCTAAAGACTTTCAAATTAAATTTGACCGGGTAAAACTTTCAGTTGGTGAAACGCAGAAGCAAGCACTGCGAGAGCTTTTGAACCACATGAAACCGGACGATCAGGTTGTCCCGCCTGTGCCTATTCATCACTGAGGCGCTTCATAATGTCTGCAAACTTTTCCACATCAGCCCGAGTTCGTTCCATAGCGCGGCGACTATCAAGGTAAGCGGTCCAAACTGGAGTCTGAGTTAGTGCTTTGGTGGTTTCTTCGTCGAGCGTCTGCGCCATGAGCGCGATTAGGTCGCTGACCACGCGCGTGTGCTCGAGAAGCGATTCGATGATTGTGTAAGCGAGATGCGCTTGTTCCTGATCGAGATCGCGTGGCTGATTCTCTTCTGCAATTGATTTCGGGTTATCCATCGACTTAACCCCGGGTGGACAATAGTCGCTCTAGTTCCGTAGGAACATAATGTTTTAGACAAGCGAAATCGCGTTGATGAATTCAGCTCCGTCAGGAGCGAAATATGTTTCGTTATGGAGCAGTTTCCCTCACAAATGGAAGGTCGGTTACTTGAGCAGCAAACTCCTCGTCACCGGCGCTAATTTTCACGCCGGTGCCTGGAGTGAGATAGTCATACTTCAAATATCCCAGGGCAATAGTGCGGCCCAGATGAGGCGAATACGTTTTCGAAGTTAATCTTCCAATATCTTTGTCGTCGAGCGACTTGATAATCGCGTTCGCTTCAACTTTCACTGCTTGTTCGCAAGCGAGACCCGACAATTTCTTGGCTACATGCCCGCGATACTTGATGCGGGCGATAATTTCCTGTCCAACGTAACAGCCTTTTGTATAACTAACCGCGTCGTCCAGCGTTGTCTCAGTTATGACGTTGGTGTCATCCATGTCCACACCGTATCGCGGCAGGCCCGCTTCGATCCTAAGTATCTCGAGCGCATCGTAGCCGACCGGCCGCGCGGCAGCGTTATTCAGAGCGTCCCACGTAGCGCCCGCCTCGGGTGAATTTACTATTAAATCAAAACCGTCTGCAGCTGTGTGCGTCGCGCGAAATACTGTTACAAGGTCTGTCGCGCGACCATTCGGCCCGGATGTCTGAATCGCGCCGTTAGCAGCGAGGCTCACCGCTTCTTCGCCTAAGACCGAGCGAACAACGCCGGCCGCTTTCTTTCCCTGAACTGACAGGAGCGCAGTCTGGTTGGTTATATCACTGACGTGAAAGTCGCCGGCAAGCGTGAAGCGTTCTATGGTTTTCAACACGCGTTCATGCGTGGCCGGCCCAGTGTCAATCAGAAAAGTAGGATTGACATTCGTGCCTGCTCCTTCATCCTGCAAACGAATAACCCGAACGCTCGCAATCAGCCTTCCCTGAACATTCGGAAACGCGGCCGGCATCCAAGTATTCTCAGCCAGCGTTTTCATGTCATTCGTGATCAACCCATTGAGAAACGGTACGGCTTCAGAACCACTCACCAGGATTCGACCGCGGGCAGAAAGATCGATGACGCCGGCGCCGTCCTCACGCACGGCAGCATATTCAAACAACACGTCGCCGTAAGAAGCCGGCACAGACCAGCCGTCTTGCTCGATCATTGTTGCACCGAGGCGCGCGTGAGTTTCGTTGAGCGGTGATCTCCGAACAGCAATTTGTTCGAGCGTTTCGGCCATTGTATTAACAATCCCTCCCGTTTAGAGAGCGGACTTGTCCGCAGTTGCTCCGGGGCACAAGTGCCCATTCTAAACAGCCCAATGATTTGATAGCCCGTGCGACGACTTCATAGTCACGCAACTGCTCCACTTCCCGGCGATGCGCAGCCAACACCTGCGGACTGGGATGATAGATAGGAACAAGCAAGCGCCCATTCCACGAGTGTATCTTCGCGGCCGAGTCTCTGAGACTCAGATTGTGAGACCTAATTGATTTAATTGCATCCAGGGCAACCGAACCAAGCGTGACGATAACTGCCGGGTCAACAATCCTTATCGTGCGGCGTAGAAAATCTGAACAGTTCGTTAATTCGGTCTTGCGTGGTTTCCGGTTCGCTCCTGACTCGGTCCGTGGATTACAGAGCGCAGCGCTCGTAATAAAAATCTGATCCCTGGCCAAACCGATCGATGCCAGGAAGCGATCGAAGTTCTGGCCCGATTGATCGCCGGAGAAAGGCACGCGGGTACGGTCGGCGCCTTTGCGGCCTGGCGCTTCACCGATAAACATTATGCGCGCGGCGACCGAACCGTTTAGTTCACTTAACACCGCCGTTCGGTCACACATGGCCGGGCAGCGGGTGCACACGGCAGCTTCTGTGGTCAATGCCGCGAACCTTGCGCGCTTCGATTCGTCGGACACCAGGCGATGTCGATTCATACTAACCATTGACTTGTGCATTCATCCTCGATAAGAATATGCCACCCTCGTAAACCCGATTTATTGGATACTAACCACAGGAGGACATTTCTATGTATCGCATAGTGTTCCTGGCGCTTTTTGTTTTGGCGCTGGCCGTTCCTGCTGCTCTCGCCCAGGATGCGGTAAAGGTCGATGCGCAACACTATAAAGTCGAGTTCGAAAACTCACGCGTGCGGGTGTTGCGAATAAAGTACGCGCCGCATGAAAAGTCAGTGATGCACAGCCACCCAGACGCCGTAGCAATATTTCAGACAGACGGTCGTGTTAAGTTTACCTACCCTGGCGGGAAAACCGAAGAGAGGGATATGAAGGCGGGCCAGACCCTTTTCACACCAGCCGTCAAGCACCTTCCTGAAAACCTCTCCGACGGCGATATGGAGGTTATCCTGGTTGAACTGAAAACCCCAAAACGCAGACCTGCTCCGAAGAAACCTACGAGTACCAACCCAAACACGAACGGGAATTGAGCTGCACGGGGCGCCGCCTCCCGGCGCCCCGCCGGCAGATTCTATGGCCGCAGGCTAATCCGGTAGGTCTTGATTTTTGAGTTGAGCGTGGTCGCGTTCATTCCCAGCAGCCGCGCCGCCCGGGATTGATGGCCGCCGGTTTGCTCCAACGCCCGGCGAATGAGATCAATTTCAAAGCGGCGCACTTGCTCGTAGAAATTTATGCCGCGTCCGAGATCCTGTACCGCCCCGACGCTGGCCCCTGCTTCAGAAACAACAGCGACCGATTGCGGGTCGCTGATTTCCGGGCGCAGACACTCACGCGAAACCTCATCATGCGGCGCAATAACTACCGCCCGCTCAATCGCATTCTCGAGTTCACGAACATTTCCTGGCCAGGAGTAGGCTTCAAGCAACGCCAGGACGTCTGGGGCGATTTGCTCAGATACTGTGCGGCCATTCTCTTCGTTATACTTCTCTATAAAATGCTGGGCCAGCGGCAGAATATCCTCGCGCCGGTCGCGCAAGGGCGGCAGCTCGATAGGAACAACCGCCAGCCGGTAATACAGATCTTCGCGAAAAGTTCCCTGCTTGACAGCTTCTTTCAACTCGATGTTCGTGGCGGCGATGATGCGCACATCGACCCGACGCGGTGTAGTGTCGCCGAGCGGCGTAAATTCACGCTCCTGAATTACGCGCAGCAGACGGACTTGCGTTTCCGGAGGAATATCGCCTATCTCATCCAGAAAAATCGAGCCGCCATCAGCAACTTCGAACAATCCTTTTTTAGCGGCGACAGCGCCTGTGAAAGCGCCGCGTGTGTGACCGAAAAGTTCCGACTCGAGCAGTTCGGAAGGAATATTTGAGCTGTTGACAGTAACAAACGGTTTTCCGGCGCGTGGGCTCGCCTCGTGAATCGCTTTTGCGATCAATTCCTTGCCCGTGCCACTTTCGCCGGTGATCAAAACAGTCGAGCGCGCAGGCGCCACCTGTTCGACCAGGCGAAAGACTTCCTGCATCACATCGGAGTGCCCGACAATGGCGCCGCGATCGACTGCGCGACTCATGGCGCGCCGGAGTGTTCGCCGCTCTTCCTCGTTGCGACGGTGCTTAATACCAGCCGCCACTCTGGCGGTGATTTCTTCGTTTTGAAAAGGCTTTCGGATACAGCCAAACGCGCCGTGCTCCCAAGCCGCAATTGCCGTGTCGAAAGTGGCATACGCCGTGATCATCACGATGGCGGCGTCGGAATCCATTTTCAAAAACTCTTCCAGCGCACGCAGGCCGCCGATGCCCGGCATTGAGACATCGAGCAGCACCACGTCGTAAGCCCGGCGACCATAGGACTCGAGTCCCTCTTCGCCCGTCTTTGCCAGGTCGACACGATAACCTTCCGAAGTGAGGAGGGTCTCCAACACTTCGCGCATTATCTCTTCGTCGTCGACGATCAGTACTGAACCCTTTTTTGCCACGCGTCTTTCCGTCTTTACTGCCAATGGTGCTGGTCCTTAGGTTTTTCGGAGCGAATCAGTTTAGGGGAGATCAAGGCAAAAAAAAAGGCAAGAGCACGGCGAGACGCGATGCTCTTGCGTTCACTTTACGATCTCAGATCTCAAATTTGAGATCTCTTCAAGGTCAGTCGGCAACTGTCTGCAATCGAGCGCGAGAATTCACTGTCGGCAGAGTGATGCGGAAGATTGTGCCCTGCCCCGGAGTACTCTCAACGCTGATGTGGCCGGAGTGCTCCTGAACGATGCCGTATGAAACAGCGAGACCTAGCCCCGTTCCGCGTCCAACGCCTTTAGTGGTGTAGAACGGATCATAAATTTTGGCAACGTTCTCAGGGTCGATACCTATGCCGGTGTCCGAAACCTCAATCGTGAGCGAGTGGTCGTCCGCGGGCATCGTAGCGATCTTAATCGAGCCCCCTGCAGGAATTGCGTCCCGAGCATTCAACAATAAGTTGGTAAATACCTGCTGCAGTTTACCGCTATTACCAAACACCGGCGGCGAATCGGGATCGTAGCCGCGCACGATTTCAATCCGATTGCCGCGCAACTGCGGCTCGAGCAGTTGCAACGTGTCGTCGAGAACGCGGCTAATATCCAGTTCCGTAAACTCCGTCGCGTCTCCGGTGCGCGAAAAATTGAGCAGATTATTAACGATGTTAGTCGCGCGCTCAGCCTGACGACGGACCTTAAGGAGAAGCGCATGTTTGGGATCGGTTTCGGCAAGCATGCTCAGCAACATCTGCGTATAAGACGACACCCCCGTAAGCGGCGTGTTCACTTCGTGGGCTACCCCGGCGGCCAGCAACCCGATTGAAGAAAGCTTTTCGCGTTGCTGCAACTGCTCTTCGAGACGTACCCGGGAACTTACATCCTCGAGAACGACCAGGGCGCCGGTTTGTTCCTGCGAATCCTGTAACGGCGCGATGGCGATGTTGAGCACCAGCGGACGGCCCGCGAAAGTTGCGGTGTGAAGCTTGTAGATGTTGCGGATCTCCTTCAGGCGCCAGCGATCGTTACCGAGCACTTGCCGCAGCGTATCAGTGAAGTCTTCCGAAAAGAGATTCTCGACTCGCTCCCCGACCGCCTGGGCGCGACTGAGATCGAGAATTTCTTCAAGCGCGGAATTTAAACGAGTGACGCGGCCTTCGAGGTCCACTGCCAGGAGTCCGACGTTAATCGACTCGATAATCGACTCGTTAAACTCTTTGAGAAGCTTCAACTCTGCGGCGCGCTCCTGCTGTTCCTGATACAGCAGACTGTTTTCAATTGCGACCGCCACATAACCAGAGACCGTCAGCAGGATCTCCACGTCTTCAGACGACAGCAACGCGCCGTCAGCCGAGCGACCCAGTCCGATGACCGCGACCATCCGGCCGCGCACCACGCAGGGAACATAATAATGAAGCATGCGCCGCACGAAACCATTTGTCTCCGGGATTAGATCCAGATCGTCGGTGCGGACCACTCCGGTTTCGGCGGAACGAACGCGGATCATCTCGCGAAAGTCGGGCGGCACAACTACCTCTGAGGAGAGCCCCGCGGCACGCGCTACACGATATTCCGCTGGCGCGTGTTTGTCCTCGATGAAAATAGCGATGCGACCAACATTCATGACCTGCTGGACGCGACTGACAAGTGAGTCAAGCAAAGGATCGAGCGCAGTGGTTGCAGAAAGCGTGCGGCCAAAATCGAGCAGGCTGTTGCGCATGTCGTAACGTTCGCCATAAAACAGCCGGTCGATCTGTTCCTGCAAAAAGCTCTTTACTGGAGCGGCAATCATTACGATTGCAGCCATGGCCACAACTGCTATCACCACTCGCAAAGTGATTTCGCCGGAAGTGAAACCCTGATCGCCTCCGAGCGCGTAGAGCCCCGCCAGATAGACAACGCCGCCAACCATCAGAGCGATTGCCAGCGTCGTGAGGACGTAAACGAACACGCGCCGCACGACCAGTTCGACGTCCATCAGCCGGTAGCGAACCACTGAATAGCCAAACGCGAGCGGGATAAGAATTAGAGGCAGGACCGCCGCATCGGTCAGCCAGGGGTCCGTTTGTGCGTCCAGGAGGAAGCCGATGGCATAGAGCAAAGTAAAAGGTAGAACTGCCAAAAGTGAGCCCCATATGACCCACTTCATCTGCTGCCGAACAACCGCGCTCTTGGCCCGAATCCAGGTCCTAACCAAAAAGAATACGCTGGCGATTAGGCCCGCGATAAAATGGAAAAAACTCAGCTTGTAGAAAACGCCGACAAAGGATTCAGAGAAGCTGGGGATTCGGCCGAGTACTGGCATGATCGGCGTCAACACGCCGCGAAGGAAAACAAAACTTGCCAATGACAGAAGCAACAGCGCCGGCAAATAGAGCAGGGTTGCACGCCATCGTCTTTCTTGAAAAAGTTGCTGACGCTGCGGATAAACAAGACAAAAGTGTAAGAAGAGCGGAGGAAAGAGAATGAAGGCGGCATTTCTGAGAAACGCGATCGCCAGATCCAGATCTCGATACGTCCCGACAGGCGTGTAGAAACAAAAAACAAAAGCGGCCAGACAGAGAGTGGCGAAGTGCAAAGCGAAAGGCGCTCGTCCTCCTTGCTTGAAGAGAACAAAAAAGCCGACGAAAAGGAAGACCACGCCAATCAGATTGATATAAACATCTCGCGGCGTCCACTTGTGAATCGCATCCAGTTGATCGAGATCAGCGTAGTAAAACCGGCTCTCCTCAGGGTACGACGGCCGCTCAATTAAGTAATGCAGGTCACCGCCCACCCGAGCCTGGTCCAGATACATTTGCACGTCTTTGGAATGGCCGACCTCTTCATAATTCTTGTTGTCCACGCTAATCGCGATCAGGCGATCGCCCGGCAGTATTTGACCACGCGCTCCGGAAGAACCGGATTCAACGAGTTCAGCGATAATGCCTTGCCGAGTGTCGGTCCAGCGGACACCATCCCACGGCGGAGTTTCGTGTCTTAACCGCTGGGCAAAGTTCAGGATTCCCGCCGTAACCAGCAGGGCGGCGCCGGCCAGCACCAACCACGTTCCAGTTGTAAAAACCGATCTCTTCACTGAAATAGTTCTACACGCGGGTTATCAAAACGCCGATCTCAACATGAAAATGCAATGTATGTTCCTAAGCCAATGGTCGCGAAGCCTCATTGAACTGCGAGGCGGTGTCATCTCTTTTTTGATCTCTACCCGTGACGAATCGTCCAGATTCCCTTGCAGGCATTGCTGTATCCTTCTCCTCGCCGCGCCGCCTGCGTTTTTTAACGAATTGCTTTCGCCGGATCGCGCTGTCCAAGTTTTTGGACTTTTCCGAGATTTTGGAGACCGACCAGATGGGAAGCGACAGAACAAGAGCGCGATTGCTCGCGAAGCTGGGAAGTTGTTTTCCCGTTTGATCTTCTCTCCTTACTTAGAACCTAAGGGAGATCCCACCGCGAACAGAACGGCGGCCGGTACTGAGTTGGGTGAGTATCTCTCCGTTGTCAGTGCTTGACTGCGCATCCAGCAGATTCCGCGCATCAAGGACAGCTTCCGCGCGAACAGGCAAACCAAAGCTCGGCAGTTCCTGTGTAACCTGGACGCTTAACGATGGATCATAAACAGCGAGGCGCCCGGCAAAAGGATCGATAGCAAACACGGTGGCGTTTGGCGAGAAACGCAAGACGGTGCGTATGTTTGTGCCGGTATCAAAAGTGGCGCCCAATTGTAGTGCCGCCGTTTGGAAAAATCCGCTCTCAAATATTTCTGCTGGTCGCGAGATGTCGCCTGAGGTGAGTCGCTGGCCGCGACCGAAGGAGTAACCGGCTGATGCAGTCCACATGCGACTGAGCCTTCGAGTGTAGACCAGTCGCATGCCCTTCGATGCACCCTGTTGATTGGCAACACTAATAAAGGTCTCGCCGCTCGCGCCGGAGAAGGCCGTCATCGGGGTGCTAAGCAAGCCGACGCCGCGTCCCGATGTGGTATCGAAGAAAGCCGTACCTTCGAAGTTGGATTCATTATCGAGCACTCTTTCAACCCCAAACTCCAGGCGATGGCTACGATCCATCACGGCGCGGCCATCAACGAATGCGATCGGTCTTTTGGCGACTTCCCTGAAAGCGACTTGAGCACCTTCAAAGGCAGCGATGCTTTGAATGCTGTCTTCGTCTCCGCCGGGCGCGTAGGCGGCTTTTAATCGCGTTCGCGCGTTCGCATCGTATTGGATCCCAATGCGTGGATTGAGTGAGCGGGCGCCGCCGGCGCCGATGAAGCGAGAGTAGTCGAGACCAAGAACGATCACGATGCCATCGCGAACTATCCACTCATCAATCGCGCGAACTGAAATCTGGCCCATCCGGGATTGACTGTCTAATTGGTTCTCTTTCGTTGTACCCCATACTGGGATGCCGAAGCTGACGGCGCCGAGACTCATTCCCAGGCGATGCCGCTGGCCGGCCCGCAAGTGAGTGCTGGCTTCAAATCGTTCGGGAGCATTTGGCGCGGCTGCTGTTTGGCCGGCAAAGATCAATTCGATGCTATCGCTCGGAAAAGTTGCGACGGCAAAATTAACGCCAGGGTAACTCGCACCGTATGAATTACCGGCGAAATAAGTTTCGAGAACGCCCTGCACGCTACGGTGAGTATTTTCGTTAGAAGCCGCTGGGTTGATTTCAGAACTGTCAGAGACGGCTGCATCGCCGCTGGCCTCTGGCTCCGGGTTTGTTTGTCCCAACGCTGCCTGGATGTCGCCATCCTGACCTTCCTGCGCCTGGAAGATGGAACGGCGTGTCTGCGCTGATCGCAACGTCCATTTCACATCCTCGCGGTCTTTTCGGCGTTCGGGCAGAGTCTTGCCTGAGCCAATAGGTTCCAGGTTGAAGCGGTAAACGAGTTCCTGCGAAGCGCGAACCTCTACGGACGAGAAAATAACTTCGTTAAAGCCGGCCGCAATCGCGCGAATGCCATAACGTCCGGGCGAAATTCGGGTGGTGAAACGGCCTGTAGCATCGCTGCGAGTTTGCTTGATTACCTTGCTCGCACCATCTCTCAACAAAGATATGAGCGCGCCTGAAACTGGGTTGCCTTTATTATCGAGAACCGCTCCGGTAATTGTCGCCAGGTTTCCTTTGCTGGCGTTTGCAGTCGGCACCTGGAGACCAACACCAGCCGAAAACGCAACGAGTAACAAACTCAGTATTCTTCTTCCTGGACTTATGCTTGCGAACGCTCTGCTAAATACATTCATCGCCGCCAAACCTCCTTCACGTTTCGCCGCGGAAACGTTTGAAGCAATCGACTCTGTTCGTGGTTTGCGCAAAATAGGAAGAAGTCTCCTAAGGGTTTTTTGCCTTCTCGAAAGCTGAAAGTAGCCTCGCCCTCACCCGCAGAAGGCAATCTGGTTCAGGCCAGGAGACTTACCGGAACCGTTGGATAATTCGCATTTTCCGCCAATAATCAACACTCTGTCAAGCTATTGGAAGCCAGCCTGACAGCCGCTTTGGCTCCGCTTTGCCGCCGGTTTATAGCATGCTAGGATGCGGAGTTGTATTAATTTTCGCCGGTTTTTGATCGTAGAATTCATGATTGACGACGTTCGCTCTACCAGGCTCCCCAACGGTATTACGGTTTTAACCGAGCACATGCCCGGTCTCCGGTCGGTAACGGCCGGGATTTGGGTGCGTCGCGGTTCCCGCCACGAAACGCCGGAACTCAACGGCATCTGCCATTTCATCGAGCATGCAGTTTTCAAAGGTACGCACCGTCGAACGGCTCGCGATATTGCTGTCGAGTCTGATCGGCTGGGCGGTCATCTCGATGCTTTTACCACCCATGAGATGACCGGTTTCGCCGTAAAGGTTGCGGACAGGAGCTTGCCCGAGGCATTTGATCTTCTTGCTGACCTGCTCGCTCACCCCCGCTTTGACCAAAATGATTTGGAACGCGAGCAAAAGGTCATCCTCGAAGAGATGAAAATGGTGGAAGACACTCCCGACGAATTGCTGGGCGAACTCTTCAACGCCGCTTACTTTCCCGGCCATTCCCTCGGACGGCCGATTGAAGGCACCGAAGCAACAGTTTCTTCGTTTGACCACAGTACGATTTCCACCTTTCACGCGCACGAGTTTTCAGCTGCGAACCTGGTGGTAGCTGCAGCAGGAAACGTTGACCATGATCGTTTGGTAGAACTGGTTGAAAGCTCTCTTGGCAACTCTGCTACTGCTAACGAAGGAGACAGGTCGGCAGCTGCGGAACAACCGCCGACACCGGCAGCCCCGATTCTTATTGAGCAAAAGAAAGAACTTGAGCAGGCACATCTCATTGTCGCTGCTCCCTGGCCCGACGCGAAAAGCAACGACCGCTATGCCGCCAGCCTGTTGGCGTCAGTAGTCGGTGGCGGAACTTCCAGCCGGCTCTGGCAAACGATTCGAGAAGAGCGTGGGCTTGCTTACTCTGTCGGAGCCGGCGGCAGCACGTTTTCGGATGTCGGTGTTTTCACAATCTACGCCGGCACCTCTCCTGAACATTTAGACGAAGTGCTCGATCTCTCATTGGCGGAGATGCGGCGCGTGGTGACCGAGAGTGTTCCCGAGGAAGAATTGAAGCTCGCAAAAGATCAGGCCATTTCGTCGATACTATTGGGACTCGAATCGTCGAGTGCGCGCGTCAGCGCCCTGGCTCGCCAGCAGATCATTCATGGCCGTCGTATTTCCACCGCGGAAACAATAGAAAAGATTGAGGCTGCCACTGCGGAAGATCTGCAACGTGTAGCTCGCGAATATTTCACAAGCGACTCGCTGGGGTTCGGCGCGCTGGGAAAGCTAAACGGGTTTCGCGTCGATCGCTCACGACTAAAGATTTGAAGTGACTCTCCGATAAATCCTACCAAATCCTTACTTATGCCGCAGATCCGCAGGATAATACGTTATGCACCTCATATTATGCACCTCATATAAGGAAGGCCGTATGTCCGGAACAGATGCGAAGATTGATGAATACTTCTCCTTAATTCAAGATCGAATTGTGTCGCCAATTGAAAACACTGAAGTGCGTCAGTCCTGCACGGCCACCTTATTGTTACTGTTTGCTGCCATTGATGCAGGGTCGCGCGACTGTGTCAACTTCGGAAACTATGCAGAACCATTACAGAACCGAGCGCGGTAGCGCCGGATGCTAGAGTCAAACTGAGTATTAAGAGTATTGCCCAGCTTATGGCCAACGTACACTTCAGCATCCGGCGCTACGGCGCTCGGTTCTGTAATGGTTTGTTTTCCTCGTTGAATTCCCGACGACTCATTACTTGCTGCTTTCATTACCAAACTGAACCACTACCCGGAAGTATGTCCGGTAGCCGTTTTCGGTATTAAATGCTAAAGTTTCTTTCGACACCTTTCTTAGTTGCGCAGTTCATAGTTCTAATTTCCTTAACATGAAACTTACCGTTCTCGGCAGCGGATCAACGGGCAATGCGGTTTTGATCGTTGCGGGGCAAACTCGTGTTCTCGTTGACGCCGGACTGAGCGCCAGAGAGATTGCGCGGCGGCTCGCGCTTGTCGGCGAAGACGTACAGAAACTGGACGCCGTGCTCGTCACGCATGAACATGGCGACCACTCCGGCGGCCTGCGAGTGTTGCTGCGAACCGTGGATTGCCCCGTCTATATTTCAGCCAAAACCTGCGATGCCTACGTCAGCGAGCGCAACAATGTTAACTACGAAGAACCGCGCAAACGTGCCAGGGCGCTTCAGGATCGCGTGGAACAAATAGAGTCAAGCAAGGACTTTCGCATCGGCGAAATCGACTTTCATCCCTTCACTATCCCACACGACGCCGTAGACAATTTCGGATTCACTGCCACTCATCAGGGTGTGAAGATTGCCACGCTGATGGATTTTGGACACATCACCACCCTCGTTAGCGAGCGGCTACGTGGTTGCGCCGCGGTGGTTATTGAATCAAACCACAGTCGCGACATGTTGAAGGCCTGTGATGCGTACCCCTGGGAACTGAAACAGCGCATTCTTTCTCGCCTTGGTCATCTTTCAAACGAGGACGTTGCAGACTGGATTCGTGACGGGTTTGACGGCAACGCCAGATATCTGGTGCTGGCGCATCTCTCCCAGCGAGCGAACAACCCTTACCTTGCCAAAATTTCCGCAGAAGTGGCGCTACAGGAACGTTATCCACTTTTTCATGGCGATACCGAGGTCAGTCTTTCGTTTCCCAGGGAACCAACTCCCTGGATCGAGGTGTAGGGATGAAGGCGGAAACGTTGGACAAACTTGGGGACGCTCCGAACAAGTTGCTGAAGAGTTTGAATTAAGCCCGCGAAGCGCGGCAACAGCATAGAGCCTGGGGTGGAGCGAAGCGGAACCCCAGGATCGTTGGAGTACAAAACGAAGAGCCCGCGAAGCGGGCGACAGCCGCTGATCAGAAGAAAATCGCAGCTTTTGCGCTATCGCACGCTTCGCGTGCTCAGTGTTCTTACCTTCGTGATCCTGGGGTTCCGCTTCGCTTCACCCCAGGCTTTGTGCTTCCACCCGCTGCTCGGGTTTGGAAAATTGTTGGCCCATCATGTTTGTCGGACAATATTCCAACCGGCCTTTGACACGCGCGGTAATCTTGCTGGTCGCCGTTATGAGCTTCGCTTGTGCGGCAAACCGGGAACACCGCAGGATTCCGCCCGAAGTGGAATCAACGATCGGGACCATAAGCGAAGAGATCGCGGCAGAGCGCTACGATAAAATCTATAACGAGGCATCGGAACTGTGGCGCCAGGACACCACACTGGAACAGTCAATCGAGACCTTCAAGACTCTGCGAACAAAGCTCGGCCTGGTTGAAAACCGAATGCTGCAGTCAGCCACTGAACAACAAAACTCCAGCGGGCCATTGAAAGGCCGGGCCTACATTGTTACCTACAGAACGAAGTTTCAAAATGGCGAAGGTATGGAAACCTTCACGTTGGTCGAACGTGATGGCCGCTGGTTGCTGGCGCGATATTTTGTCAATTCGACTGCGCTGAAATGATGATCCACAGATTACGCAGATTACATCAGATAGGCAGTTAGAAGAATTGACTGCGGAACTCCATATGAGGCGCAGCAAATGAGCATGAACTTACCAGCTGTCCAGTCGTTTTCTTAATCGGTGTAATCCGCGTAATCTGCGGACAAAATAGAGTTTATGATCGAACGTTACACATTGCCTGAGATGGGTGCGCTCTGGAGTGAAGAGAGCAAATTCCAAAAGTGGCTCGAGGTTGAAATCGCTGTCAGTGAAGTGCACGCGGAGATGGGAACAATTCCGCGAGAAGCCCTCGAGCAGATTAAGTCGCACGCAAAATTTTCAGTTGAACGAATAAATGAGATTGAAAAGACCACCAACCACGACGTCATTGCCTTTACCACCAACCTCGCCGAAAACATCGGCGAGGCAGCGCGCTTCGTTCACTATGGTCTGACTTCCTCCGATGTCGTCGATACTGCCAACGCCCTGCTGTTGCGCGATGCCTGCGATCTTCTGCTCGAGAAAGTCGAAGCGCTTCTGACCGTTCTAAAGCGCCGCGCCTTGGAGTTTAAGAACACTCCGCAAATTGGCCGCACTCATGGAATTCACGCCGAGCCCACCTCTTTTGGGCTGACGTTTGCACTTTGGTACGACGAGATGCGCCGCAATCGAGAACGATTGAAACGTGCGCGCGAGATCGTGGCTGTGGGAAAAATCAGCGGCGCTGTTGGCACATTTGCGCTGCTCGATCCGGAAGTTGAGGAGAAGGTTTGCGTGCGGCTGGGCCTGAAACCCGCCCCCGTTTCCACGCAAATCATTCAGCGCGATCGCTACGCCGAATACTTGTGCACGCTGGCAGTTATCGCCTCATCGCTGGATAAGTTTGCGCTCAATATTCGGCATTGGCAGCGAACTGAAGTTTACGAAGCTCAGGAACGTTTTGCTGCCGGGCAAAAAGGTTCCAGCGCAATGCCCCACAAGCGGAATCCTATTATCTCGGAACGTATCTGCGGCCTCGCCCGCATCGTCAGGGCCAACAGTTTGGTGGGGCTCGAAAATGTCGCTCTCTGGCATGAGCGCGACATCTCACACTCGTCCGCTGAGCGCGTGGTGTTGCCCGATTCGAGCATTGCTCTGGATTACCTTCTTCATAAGGCAGCGACTCTCATTGATGGACTCGTAGTTTACCCGGAACGCATGCTTCAGAACCTGCAGTTGACGAAAGGCCTGATCTTTAGCGGTCAACTCCTGCTGGCGCTCACGCAAAAAGGCGCCTCGCGCGAAATGGCTTATGAGTGGGTGCAGCGAAACGCCAGGAAGGTTTGGGAGACCGGCGAAAATTTTCAGGAACTCCTGAAGCAAGACGCGGATATCAATTCGCATCTTTCAATCGCAGAGATTGAAGGAGTGTTTACGTTCGATACTTATTTACGAAATATCGACACGATCTTTGAACGGGTTTTTGGCGCGCAGTAGTCGGGTACTCTCTGCGGTAGCCAGTCGGCGGATTTACCAAGAAAACCCGCCCGCTACCGCAGGCGGTACTGACTTGAAACCCCACTGGGCTACTTCAAGCCGATGCCAGAATACACAAGGCTTACTTGTTGACGATCTTTTCCGCCAAGTTCCCGATAACAGGCAATTTGAAAAACTGTCCTTGATAAGCTTTCACCAAACACATAATCAAGGCAATTAGCAGAGCGGCTCCAATAACGAGCCACACCAGAGTGGCTACCACACCCGCCAGCGCGCCCATAACATCGGCAAGCTGGGACAGGATCAAAACGAGGACAAAGGTCACTATCCAACCTACGATGCATACGATCAAAGCAAGAACACTGAGGAGGATCGACTGCATAGCGTGAAACCGGACCAGCTTGCTGTCTTTTTCAATTAGGAAAAAGACCAGGCCCGAGACCCAACCAAGGACGTAAGTAAGTAGGGCCGCGATGTTTTCATCAAGGCCAGTGCTCGATTTGCCAGGTGCGGCGGGGGCGGGGTTCTGCATAGTTCTGGTTCTCCTGATTCTTAGGTTTTCTGAAGTTAAAGTTCTGAATACCAGGTCGCGGGGCCAGATAGTATGCTATTAGCTACACATGAAGCAATATTATGTTTTAGTATGAAGAGGAAAACCGGGAACCGTTACCAATTATTATGAAAGCGAAAGTTTTCGTCAGCCTCAAACCGGGCGTTCTTGATCCGCAGGGCAAAGCGATACAGCACTCGGTCGAGCTGCTTGGCTTTACCGGAATCGCCGACGTTCGTCAGGGTAAATACTTCGAGATTGCTCTCCAGGATTCGGCCGACCACGAGCAGGCACGCGAATTAGTTGCTCGCATGGCGCGCGAAGTTCTGTCGAATCCGATCATCGAAGACTACCGCGTGGAGATTGAAGGGTGAAGTTTGGAATCATAGTTTTCCCCGGCTCAAACTGCGATCACGATGCTTACCACGTGATCTCAAAACAGGTTGGCCAGCCCGTAGATTTCATCTGGCATCGCGACACAGATCTGCAATCTTATGATGCCGTCATAATCCCCGGCGGCTTTTCGTACGGCGACTACCTGCGCGCCGGGGCGCTCGCACGCTTTTCGCCCGTGATGGAATCGGTAAAGAAACTTGCCGACAGCGGCCGCTTCGTTCTGGGGATTTGCAATGGCTTTCAGATTCTTTGCGAGGCGGGGCTATTGCCCGGCGCTTTGATTCGCAATCGCGACCTGCACTTTATTTGTGAACACGTGCTGGTTCGCGTCGAGACTTCAGACACACCTTTCACAAACGAAATGACGGCTGGGTCAGTGCTACGACTCCCGATCGCCCACGCCGAAGGAAATTACGTTTGCGACGACGCGACACTGGCCGAGCTGCGGCAGGAAGATCGCATCATCTTTCGCTATTGCGATCAAAACGGAAACATTACGGAAGCGGCAAACCCAAATGGCTCGCGCGATAACATTGCCGGCATCTGCAATCGCTCGCGCAACGTGCTGGGATTGATGCCGCATCCGGAGCGGGCGTGTGAAGATTTGCTGGGATCGAGTGACGGGCGGGATATCTTTCGTTCGCTGGCGGCTACGCTGGCCGCCGTGGCGTAATTGCTTTATCTCTTTTCAACTAACGAAACGGAGAATCTTGAGATGAAACATCCAGCCTGGCTCGCCGCCGGCCTTTTAGTCTTCGTCGTTCTCGCCTGCAACCTTGGCAAGATGAAGAACCTCAACACCAATTCAATTGCCAATACCAACTCCAATACCGCCAGCACACAAGCTGATGAGGGATCCGGAAATGCCATCAAGGAGATTCACATGGCCAGGGATGATGGCAGTGGCGATCCGGGCGATGAAACAAATTCATTCGATCCCGGGGATCGGACAATCCATTGCGTCGTCACCCTGAAAGAGGCAAAGTCGGGAACACAGATGAAGTTTGCCTGGTGGATCGTGGATGCTGACGGCAGTCAGAACCAGAAGATCAAGGAAATCGACTACCGGACCAGAGCGCTTGAAAATGTCGTTCATGGCCATTTGACCTTGCCGCAGGATTGGCCCTCAGGAAAATACAAGGTCGAGGTTTACGTCAATGGCGATCTCGACAAGACAGCTTTCTATGTCGTCAAGTAAATTCTCTATTCTGAAGTGATCTCGAACCCTGATAAACCTTTTGACTAAAAAATGAAACGAGTCCTTCCGTTTGTCATCATTGTCGTAGTGCTGCTCGCGGGCATTTTAACGGCTTGGTATCTCCAACGCTCAACTGCCGAAACTCCGGCGCCACGGCTGGTTGTAAACCCTTCGCCTACCGCAAGCACAGCTCCTGTAGCGAATACGGCGGAGAACGGGGCCGAACCGGCGCATGCGCTGGGAAGCGCCAGCGCTCCGGTCACGCTTGAAGAGTTTGGTGATTTCGAGTGTCCACCTTGTGGCATGCTCCATCCGGTTTTGAAACAGCTCGAAGGCGAGTTTGGCCCGACGAAGTTGCGATTAGTCTTCCGTGAGTTTCCGCTTGTGCCCACTCACGCGCATGCGCTCGCTGCCGGACGCGCCGCAGAAGCCGCCGGACTGCAAGGCAAGTTTTGGGAGATGCACGACATGCTCTACGAAAACCAAAAGGCCTGGCACGACGCTTTTGATGTGCGCCCAATCTTCGAGGAATATGCAACCAGGATCGGCCTGAATCTGGAGCAGTTCAGACGAGACAATTCCAGCGAAATAGTCGAGCGGCGTATCTTCCTGGATGGCAAGCGCGCCCATTCGCTGGGAGTGACGGGGACGCCGACAGTCTTTCTTAATGGCCGTGAAGTTCCCTTTGAATCGCTCGCGCCTGACAAGCTAAAACCGCTCATTGAGAGCGAACTCGCCGCCCATCCTTGATCATCTCTGGAACACCCGAAACCCTTGAGCGCGGGCATACCAGCATTTCGTCGCCCAATAGGATTTGCGTGCATTAGCGTGAGCAGCCAAGTCGACACGAACGAACCAAATCGCGCACGACGAGCCGCAGTGTTCTACGGCGTCGCGGCTTTTGTCTCACTAATCGGACTCGCAGATGCCATTTACCTGACAGTGGAGCATCTCTCGGGCCGAAGCGTCCGTTGCACGCTTGTTTCCGGTTGCTCGGAGGTACTCTCCAGTCGGTACGCGTTAGTTCGCGGCATCCCGCTCGCGGCGATTGGCGCCTTCGCCTACTTCACAGTTTTCAGTCTGGCTACACTGGCTGCTTTCGGCTATCGCGGAATGGGAAAGCTGCTCACGCTGATCGTCGGCGCTATGTTTCTGACTACGCTCTGGCTGCTTTATCTGCAAGCTTTCGTCATTGGCCATTACTGTCAGTTCTGCTTGCTCTCCGCCCTCGTCATTACCATCTTGATGGTTCTCGTCATCGTCGCACGACGCGAGGAAGCGAGAAAAGTGGCCGCGGATTAACGCGGAAGGATGCGGATAAGGAAAAGCAAAAGAGGCAGTCCATATCTGCACGTGCTGTCGACTCTTTCTGTGCCAACACTGCTCACATCTCACTGCTCACTATTTGTTGCTCACTTATCCGCGTCCATTCGCGTTAATCCGCGGCTAATTCCCCCCTCGTCTCGCTTGCCACGCCTCATGGCAGGCTGATAATCTTTCTTTTCCAGATCCCCAATATTTCGTCAACTGCTATCAAGCTCTGAAGGAGTTCCTGCTCATGAAATGGTTGCCTGTTGTCTCGTTGATGATTGCTCTAGTTGCCATCGCAATTGCTGGAAACGCACGAACTATGGTTGCAGATATTCCGGCGCCGCCTGCAATTGGCGCCACGATTGTAGATTTCACTTTGCCCGATGTGGATGGCAAAGATCATTCGCTTAACTCGCTTAAAGGAAAGAACGGTACAGTTCTAATTTTCGTTGGGGTGCAGTGCCCGATTTCCAATGCCTACAATGAGCGAATGGAAAAACTCGCTCAGGACTACAAAGCCCGCGGTATCAGCGTCGTCGGTATAAACGCCAACTCGACCGAGCCTGCCGCCGCCGTCAAAGCCCACGCCGGGGAAAAGCATCTGACGTTTCCGATTCTCAAGGACAACGGAAACAAGATTGCCGATTCACTGGGTGCGACCAGGACGCCCGAGGCATATTTTCTCGACGCAAACAACAAGCTCATCTATCACGGTCGCATCGATAATAGCCGCGACGCGTCACAAGTGATCTCGAGCGAGTTGCGCGATGCGCTCGAAGCAACGCTGGCCGGAAAGCCGGTTGCCAAAACAACCGCCGACGCTTTCGGCTGTTCCATCAAGCGTGCCGAATAGATGTCGCTTTCAATTACACGGGCTAAAAAATCCAAGCTCGCTCCCTTTGTCGTTGTGGCCGCCGTCGCCTGGGTAAGCAGTTTGCTTCCGGCTTTCTTGACGGCGGCGCAATCTGTTCCTGGAAGCGCGCGCACGGCTACCAGCGTTAATCACTCGGCGAAGGCTGGCGTGCCCGCGCGCGCGATTAATGCCGCAGAGTTGCAGGGCTTGCTGAAGCGGGACGGTAGCCGCCCTTTGCTGGTCAACTATTGGGCCACGTGGTGCGATCCCTGCCGAGATGAGTTTCCTGATCTGGTGAAAATCGACGAACAGTATCGAACGAAAGGGCTCGACTTTATCGCCATCACCCTCGATGACCTGGCGGACATTAATACCGCGGTGCCCAAGTTTCTTCGCGAGATGAAGGCCACGATGCCTGTCTACTTATTGAATGTGGCTGACCCGGAACCGGCAATCAACGCTGTGGACCGCGATTGGGGCGGGGCTTTGCCGGCAACCTTTCTTTATAACAACAAAGGCGAAGTGGTTTACAAACATTTTGGCCGCATCAAAGTAGATGAGTTGCGCGCCGCTATCGAAAAAGTGATGAGTGAAAAGTGATGAGTGATGAGATCGAAACAGTGATGAGTAATAAGTGATGAGTAGAAAACATCAACCCGTCTCCTTTTCACTTATTTCTCATCACTCATCACTCATCACTGTCTTATTCACTCATCACTCATTACTCATCACTGTCTTATGATAACTCCCGACGTAATCTCCGCTCACAATCTCACGCCGGAAGAGTTTGAACGTATCAGGTCGCTCATGGGCCGCGAACCCACCTTTGTCGAGTTGGGCATCTTCTCGGTGATGTGGTCTGAGCATTGCTCGTATAAGTCTTCGCGCATCCATTTGCGCCGACTTCCCACCACCGGGGAGCGCATCATTGTGCCGCCGGGCGAGAACGCCGGCATCGTCGACGTCGGGGACGGTTGGTGTGCCGCCTTTAAAATTGAATCGCATAATCACCCTTCATTCATCGAGCCATTTCAAGGTGCAGCGACCGGTGTCGGCGGCATTCTACGCGACGTTTTCACGATGGGCGCGCGGCCAATTGCTTCGATGAACAGCCTGCGTTTTGGTTCGTTGGATCACCCTAAACACGGACGCCGCAATCGTTCGCTGTTGGCCGGCGTAGTGGGTGGAATCGCGCATTATGGCAATGCTTTCGGCGTTGCCACCGTAGGGGGCGAGGTCGCTTTCGACGATGCCTACTCGCTCAATCCGCTGGTTAATGCCTTCGCGCTTGGCCTGGTGCGCCGGGATCAAATCTTCTTCGGCAAGGCGACTGGAGTTGGCAATCCGATCCTTTATGTGGGCGCGAAAACAGGGCGCGACGGCATCCACGGCGCGACGATGGCCTCGGCGGAGTTTGATGATGAGGCGCTCGCCAAGCGCCCCACTGTCCAGGTTGGCGATCCGTTTCTCGAGAAGCTTCTGCTGGAAGCTTGTCTCGAAGCAATGCGCAGTGGCGCCGTCGCCGGAATCCAGGACATGGGGGCGGCTGGGCTGACGTCTTCTTCATGTGAAATGGCGGCGCGAGCGGGCACAGGCGTGGAAATCGATCTGTCTTTGGTACCACAACGCGAACAAGGCATGACGGCTTATGAGATGCTGCTTTCCGAGTCGCAGGAACGGATGCTCATTGTGGCCCACGCGGGACGCGAGCGGGAAGTAATTGACATTTTTCGCAAGTGGGATCTCGACGCAGTAGTTATTGGTCGCGTGCGTGAAGGCCACAACATGCGGGTGATTCACAAGCGCGAGACTGTTGCCGATATTCCCGTCTCCGCGCTCACGGATGAAGCGCCTTTGTACGAGCGGCCGATGGCAAGCCCAACGTCCAACGTCCAACGTCCAACGTCCGAAGGCGGTCCGGACTCCGCAGTCCACAGTGCAAAGGCCAAAGACCAAAGTCCAAAGTCCAAAGCACAAAGCACAAAGTTCGAAGGTCAAAACTACAACGACGCATTGCTCAAACTCCTGGCTTCACCAAATCTCGCTTCGAAACAATTCGTCTACCGGCAATACGACCACATGGTGAGGACCAACACGGCTGTCTTGCCGGGCGCCGATGCCGCCGTCGTGCGGATCAAAGAAACTCGCCGAGCGCTGGCCATGACGCTCGATGGTAACGGGCGCTACTGCGCCGCAAACCCGCGCGAGGGAGCCAAGCTGATTGTCGCCGAAGCGGCTCGCAACGTTGTATGCGTGGGTGCGCGTCCGCTCGCAATTACCAACTGCCTCAATTTCGCATCGCCGGAACGGCCCGAAGTTATGTGGTCTTTTTCCGAAGTTATCGACGGCATGGCTGAAGCCTGCCGCGTGTTCAATACTCCCGTTGTTTCGGGCAACGTCTCGTTCTATAACGAAACGGAAGGGCGCGGTATTTTGCCCACACCCGTGATCGGAATGATCGGCCTCGTGGAAGACGTGCGCCGCGTGGTGCAACCGGGATTCAAACAAGCGGGAGACTTAGTTGCCCTACTGGGCACAATTGCCGATGATTTGTCGCTTAGCGAATATGCGGCTGTCGTCGACGGCCTTTCGACAGAAGCTTTGATTGCCGCTGGCGAGGTTCCCGGAATTGATCTTCAAGCGGAACGGGCCGTGCAGAATGCCTGCCTGGAAGCCGCAGAAACAGGATTGCTCGCCTCCGCTCACGACTGCTCTGATGGCGGACTTGCGGTGGCCCTGGCTGAATGTTGTTTTTCCTCGCTCAATCGCGCAGGGGTCGGTGCTGACATTACCCTGCCAACGTTATTAACAGGTTCGCTTCCTGCGGCGAGCACGCTTTTTAGCGAAACGCCATCGCGGATCATCGTGAGTTTTCCCACCTCTTCCCGCGCTGCCCTGGAAAATATTGCCGCGCGCGAGCAATGTCCGTTTACGCTAATCGGTGAAGTGGGTGGCAATAACCTGCGAATAAAATTGGACGATAAAGAGGCTATCTCGCTTGCAGTTAGCCAGATGGAAAACCTCTGGCGCAGTTCTCTTTCCCGAAGACTCGAAGCGGAAGTCATGGCCGCGGGCAGGGAATAAAAAAGTTTCGAGTTCCGAGTTCCGGCTCCAGGCTTTAGCTTTCATCCACGCGCAGTCAGCCGTCAAAGGTTTTGCTCTCAACTAACTAAATTGGCCGCGGATTTACACGAATGAACGCGGAACAAACCAAACAAGAAGCAGTCCGGTTGGAAGGTCTCTTTCAGATTAGTCTAATCTGCGTAAATCCGCGGCTAATTCTATGCATCCCGTAATTTATCTCAACAAAGTAATGCTCGAAGCAACAAAGGCGCGCGTGGCACCGGTGTCGTCTGCGATGTTGTATGGCCGGGGTGTGTTTACAACGGTCGCGATTTACAAGGGCCAGCCATTCTTGTGGCCGGAACATTGGCGACGTCTCCGAGAACCACGCCGAGCGTTTGAGTGCAGCTTGCGCAGGACTAAATGAAGGTAACGTTGGGGACGCCCTTAGAAAACTGGTCGCAGTTAATCAGGTGCAGAATGGGCGCGCTCGCGTGATCCTGTTGGCGCGAAGCGGACGTGATGTTTGGAAAGCAAGAAAGGAAGGCAATCGCAAAACTGACCTTCTAATAATGACGGGTGAAGCGCAGAAAGTTTCGCCGGCGGGAATGTCGCTGGCTGTTTCGCCTTATCGCTGCAACACGTTTTCCCCCCTGGTGGGAATCAGGAGCTTAAATTACCTGGAGCAGGTTCTCTCGTGGGAAGAGGCGCAAGCAAGAGATTTTGACGAGGCGGTTGTGCTTAACGAACGCGGAGAGCTTGTTTCAGCAACTATGGCGAACATTTTCTGGGTTAAAGATGGCACACTTCACACGCCGGCTCTCAGCACCGGTGCTGTCGCCGGTATAACCCGCGCCGCGGTTATTGAATTGGCAAGCAAACAATTCATTCCCGTCATTGAGGGCGTTTACGAACTCAGCGATCTCACTGAGGCGGATGAAATCTTCCTCACCTCAGCCAGCCTGGGCGTCGCTTTTGTGAACACCTTCGACTTCCGGCAGTATTCAGTGGCCGCGGGAAACATCTGCGCCAGGCTCGCAGACTCCCTTAAAGATCTGGCCTCGCAACACGTTAAAACCGTTCAATAAAAGCAAAGCCCAGAGCGACACCGGGCCGAAGCCACAGGGTGAATGAGCCTGACATGACATATATCGCCAAAGGCCGTCTTCGCGTCCAAAGGAAAACGCCATCACAAATATCAACCTGCTTCGGTACCCAAGTCGCCTCGGTATTGACAGTGCTGCCCTGTGCTATTACGCTGGGCGCGTTTTTTGAAGCATATCCTGATATCCTCGCTGATCCAATCAGGACTATTCTACTGGCATTATTGCACTGAAATTGGCTACGTTCGCATTGAACGATCGATATACGCATAACTGAAAAGGAGAATGCGTTATGAGTAAGGTGATCCTGGTAAACCCGGCAAACGCGTCAGTCGGCTACAGCGTTATCACCCCCCGGTGGCTATTTGTAGTCGCGGGCGCAACTCCGATTGAGTTTGCCGGGGACCCGGTCATTATCGACGAGCCGGTTAAGGCGTTTGATGCAAACAAAGTGGGTCCGGGCGATATCGTCGGTGTCGGCATCCATACTGGAAATTGCCGGCCGGGTTATCGGGTTGTGCGCGAGGCTAAGAAGCGCGGTGCAACGGTTATCGTCGGCGGCATTCACCCAACGATTTTCCCTGACGAACCTCTGGAAATGGGCGCTGACGCCGTTGTTAAGGGCAACGCCGATATCATTTGGAGCAAAATCCTGGAAGACGCTCATCTGGGTAAACTGCAACGCGTTTACGACGGCGGGCGAGTTCCCGGAGAATTGATGGCGAAAGCTCGTTGGGATCTGCTGGATCCAAGTAAGTATCTGATGGGCTGCATTCAGACCGTCGCAGGTTGTCCTGAAAACTGCAGCTTTTGCTCTGTTTGGGTTACTGATGGCCGCACACCACGCTTGCACTTGAATGATCAGATCATTGATGAAGCAAACGAGCTTTACGGCATGGGTTTCCGTTACGTCTTTTTCTCTGACGACAACTTCACACCGGCAACTCTCGGCCGCATCGCGAGAGAAACAAACCCAGCCACCCGAGCCAACCTCGAGCGCGTGCGGGAAGAACGCCTCAAACTGTTTGATGAATATGATCGGCTAGGTCCGCCAGCGCTTTACGGTTTCACCCAAATGACCGCGGAATGTATTAGTGACGACGAATACCTCGATGCGATGTACAGCAAGATGCGCCTTCGCGGAGCGTTGATCGGCGTGGAATCGTTCACCGAAGAAGGGTTGAAGAGTGTGAATAAGACCTGGAACCCGGTAGGACAGAAGATGGCCGAGGCAATTCAAAAGATTCAGAGCCACGGGATCATGGTTCTCGCGTCAATCATTGGCGGGCTCGAGAGTGATACGCTGTCGACCCTGCGGACTATGCGGCAGTTTGCGAATGCGTCGGGCACGGCCTTCGCCCAGTTTCCACTTTATAGCGTTTATCCTGGAACCAAGGACTATCATGAGATGATTCGTGACTGGAAAAACCGCGATCAGGCTGACTACGTACCAAAACACGCGGTGCAAATCGTTCGTGATAAATTCTGGCTCGATTACGACCACACCGATGTGGCAGTCAAACACCCGACCATACCCACTGAAGAGTTGATGCGGGAAGCGCAGGAGAGTTGGAGCGGTTTTTACAGTTTGAAAGGGATAATCGCCCGCACGCGGAATGGGCCGATGAGTTCACTGCCCCTTAGCAGCAAGGTTGTCTACGCGATAGCGTGTTTGGTATTTGCCTCGCTCTATCCGGGCGGTATTGCCGCCGATAACGTGCGCAAAACGAAGCTGGGGTTATTTGCAAGGCTGTCTGTCCGCGCGGCTATTCGCATGACAAGGAGGACGTACGACTGGGGAATACGGCCGCAGCGGCGCGAAGAGATCGAGGAGAGAATCGAGATCGCCGCTTAGGCAAGTGTTCTTAGAATCCCGGCGCCAGCATGCGAGTCATGGCCTCGGGATTCTTGATCCTTTGTTCTGCCATCCAAACGTCAGCCTCGGCCATCAGCTCGCGGCCACGTTCGTCGCCAAGCCTCTCACCCATGCGACGCCGCGTTGCGGCTGCGTAAAGCCGCATATCCGCGCGCTCAAACCCTACCACTCCTTGTGAAAGAAGCGTCGCCGCCTGCTCGGGTTCAGCGCGCTGGTGCGCAACGGCTGCTCGTATTAACGTCGCGAAGGGTTTTGACCACGACATGTCTACTTTTTCCATCTTGCGCGCCAGCTTCTCGGCGAGCCGCAATTTGCGTTCGTCGCGCTCCACGGCGTTGCTGGCCACCGCCGCACGGGCGCGCAGCTGCATCGCCTCAACACGCACCG
Source organism: Blastocatellia bacterium (assembly GCA_963698325.1). Classification (GTDB taxonomy): domain Bacteria; phylum Acidobacteriota; class Blastocatellia; order Pyrinomonadales; family Pyrinomonadaceae; genus PSRF01. Next base: position 44,555 of record CAVOQJ010000002.1, read on the forward strand.
CCGGTATGCGCAAGAGCATGGAATCCTCCAGCGCTTGCCACTGCCCTTCAACATGTTTCCAGGCAACTTCCACGTCGCCGGTATAAAGCTCGATCTGAGCCAGGGCGTGCAGCGAAACGTAATGCTGCAAATGAAACCCTTCGTGAGACCAGGCCTTGAGCGCTTCGATCACTTCCTCCCTGGCCTTGTCGGGATCGTCCGCGGCGAGCCAAATCAAATTCAAACGCGTTCGCAAATCGGTGGCGCCAAAAAGGTTGCCCTGTTCAAGGGCAGACGATAGCAAGGTAGGCACTCGTCGCGACACCTCGGAAATCTCGCCCATGTACAGAAGGGCGTTTAGCTTATACCGATTTGCGATCGTCAGCTCCCAGGTTACACCTGTGCATCTGTCTCGCAACACGTCCGTGGCGCGTTCGCAGAGTTCAGCGGCTTTCCGCCAATTTCCTTCAAGATAGGGAACGACGCCGCTGGCCCAAAGTGAAAGTCCAATCGCGTGCGGATGTCCCACTTTCTGCGACAACTCCTCGGCCCGTCGAGCAATCTGGGCGGCACGCTCTCTCGCGGCGCCTCCGCGCGCCGCCGTCCACGCCGCTTCGAAAGCCATGGCCCGCGCCACGCGATAGGGTTCGCCTGCGCGTAGCGCCAGCAGCAGATGCCGGCTCTGGAAATCGGCGCCCCGAATAAGGTCAACTGCGCCGAGACCAGCCGCCACAGCCCAACAAGTATCTATGCGCACCAGATCGGCTTCGGGAATCTCGTTCGCTTCACGTTCGGTGAAATTGAGACCGCGCAAACGAATCTGCAAACGCTTCAAGAACAATGAAAGCAGGGCCCGCTTTGGGCCTGCGGGAAGCGTAAAACCTACGGCCGTGAGCACGGAGCGAATCAACTCCAAACCTTCTTTGATGTGACCACCCATTAATAATTGCTGGGCAGCGCGGCGTTTGAAATCAAGACTGTGGCTGGCTGAGGTAACCTGGGCCACCTCGAGATATGCTTCGGCCGCTTCAGCCGGACGCCCGGCATTGGCCAGGGCATCGGCAAGTCCGCGTTTGAGATCAACGAGTTCGGCGTCTCGCACCGGCGCCAGCTCCAGGGCGCGCCGATAAAAACCGGCCGCTCGATCGAATGCGAGGGCACTAGCTGCTTTTCTGGCCGCCGCCGCCGCATGCGTCGCCGCTCGCACTCTTTCTCCCGCGCCCAGGTAGTGTTCAAAAAGTGCTTCCGGATCGTCCACGCCGCGCGCCTCGAGCGCCTGGGCCAGACGACGATGAATTTGAGTTACCTTCTTCGGATCCAATTGAGTGGCGAGCGTTTCGCGAATGCGGTCGTGATACAGCTCGAGCGTGTGTCCTGGTCCACCGGTGCGCAAAAACTGCGCCGCTCGCAGGGAACTAATCAGAGGAAGTTCATCGCCGGCGAGTTCTGCCGCCAGATAAACCACTTCCGGACTAATTGGGCGTCCGGCAATTGCCAGAGCATCAATAAACTGGCGCGCGCCCTTTGGCAGATGTCGCAAGCGGGCATCGAGCATGACCGCCAGCGTGATTCCGGTGGTAGCCGTCTGATCGCTGGTAGCAGCATAGCGAGCCAGTTGTTCCAGCAGAAAGGGATTCCCCCGCGCTTCATTGAGAATCGCATCGGCGAAGGACTCGAGTCCCGAAGCGCTGGAGCCTACTAAGTCAAGAAGCATGGCAAAGGACTCCGCTTTTGAAAGAGCGCCGACCAATACTTCGCGACAAGTTTCACTACCTGCCTTTTTCAGCAACGATTTGAGGAAGGGCTTGGTTTGGAGATCTTCGCTGCGAAAGCTCGATACCAAAAGCAGCGGCGGCGCATCGGGCGGGCGCAGCAAATCTTCCAGCAGGGTGGTGCTGTCGGCGTCGGACCATTGCAGATCGTCTATGTAAAGTACCAGCGGCTGCCGGTCGCAGATGCGGCCGAGCAGTTCGCGCAGCGCCGCAAATGCTTTGCGCCGTAGTGTAAATGGATCAGGAATTTCCTGCTCGCGCTGCGGCGCATTGAAAACCGAGTCCACCTGAAGCATCACTGGAAACAGCCGCGCGAGTGCCAACACTTCGCGCGGCATCAATGCTTCAGCTTTAACTTCGGGCAGCGAGAGCAGATACTTCGTCAGGCTGTCTACCACGCCGTCCAAAGCTTTATAGGGAACCGACTCGCGTTCGTAGCAACGTCCTTCGAGGACGACGACATCCGGATGCTTCTCGCTCAAATCATCCAGAAAATGCCGCGCGAGCGAGCTCTTTCCCATTCCCGGGCCGCCGTGCAGGTAAACCGTCACAGTCTGCCCGCGTCTGGTAACAGCAAAAGCGTCTTCGAGTTCGCGCAACTGCCGTTCGCGGCCAACAAAGGCCGACGTTTGCACTAAAGCTGGAACGCCGGACGTAATGGGCCGTTGTAATGGACCCGTCTTGCCATGGCCGAGAATCCGCAGGATTTCCCGCCCCGAAGGCCTCTCTTCCGGCTTGCGTCGCAGCAGTCGTATGCAGAGGTCATTTAATTCCGGTGGAATATCTTTAACGAGATCGGCCGGCGCCGGCGGATCGAAGTTTTGCTTATTCATCATCACTTCGAAAAACTTGCCGGCAAACGGCAGCCGGGCAGTGAGTGCCTGATAAAGCATGACGCCTACGCTGTACCAATCGCTGGCACGGGAAATAGGAAGTTGTGCTCCCTGCTCTGGAGACATGTAATCGGGCGTGCCGGCCAGGGTTACGCTGTCATGAAGTTCTTTGCCTTCAACTTCGGCAACCAGGCCGAAATCCAAAATGACTACTCGGCCCTCTTTGGTTACCAGCACGTTTGAGGGTTTAATGTCGCGATGAAGTTTGCCTGTTTCGTGTAAGCCGTGTAAGCCTTCGGCCAATTGCCTGAGAGCGAGACTCAAACGATCCGGATCCAACTTCGATTGTGCGAGAGCACCGTCCTCGGGAGCTTCCACCGACTGCGATGCCGGATAGGTAGTTCTAACGGAATCCAATTGTCGTGTTTCCGCTTCATAGTCTGCCAACAACTCGTCACTCGGATCTTTGGTTGACTTGCGAAGTGTCGGAGTCTTTGAAGACTGGACATGTCTGGTGTGATAACCGGGACGAACGTATTCCAGAAAATTTATTCCCTGAACGAGTTCCATCGTGAAGAACCAGTACTGGCCGTCAGCCATGAATTCGTAAAGGGCAACCAGGTTTGGATGAGAGACATCCGCAAGCGAACGGAATTCATTTTTGAATCGCGAGATGTGTGAGGCTTCGGCGCGGGTCAGTGTCTTCAGCGCCACAATCTTGTCAGTCTCCCGGTCGTGCGCTTCGTAGACAACGCCCATGCCGCCTGAGCCAAGCCTGCGGCGAATGCGAAACCGTTCAGTACCGAGAAACTCGTTAGAATGCTGCGTCATTAAATTGAACGAAACTACGGAACCGATGCGAGAATGTAATTAGTAATTAGTATAGATTAGTCTAAGCCATAAAGTGTCGCAGGCATAGAGGTTCTTTAGAAGCCTCCCCAAGGCGAATTGCGGAACGAATTCTGCAAACTTCAATCAGGATCTACACGATCAATAAGCGATTAACTGACTGGACCGCACCTTGTTAATCCGTTCCTAATTATGAGAGCCGGAAGCGGTAAGCGACTGGGTGCGAGCTGCGTTTCAAACGATGCCGAGATACCGGTGCTGGGGGTTCTTTCGTTGAAACTTTACCCGGTCGGGGCTCCCGGTGCTGATACCTGTTCCTTCATTTAAGGAGAAGCAAAATGGACTGGCGCGTCTTTCTAACAACCTTTGGGGTAATTTTTCTCGCGGAAATGGGAGACAAGACTCAACTTGCAGCAATGACTATGGCAGCCCAATCGAAAAAGCCATGGGCTGTATTCATCGCCGCCGCACTGGCGCTCACCGCCGTCTCAGCAATTGGAGTGTTAGTGGGAAGTGTTATCGGAGACTACCTCCCGATCGTCTGGGTCAAGCGCGCGGCCGCAGTCGCATTTATAGTTATCGGAATATTGATTCTCGCCGGCAAGTTTTGAGAGGCGCCACGATCGTAAAGGAGCGGCTTTGATTTAGCGATCGGGCCCTCGTGCAGTGTTATCATCCCCCCTACGTCTTACAACCAGTTTGGCTTCGGAGACTGTGAATGCCGCAAACTCCACACACTGAACGTCACTTTACTGCCAGCGATGTTGTGCGCGACGTCGTCATCGGAATGTCTGACGGCTTAACTGTTCCTTTTGCGCTTGCCGCGGGACTGACGGGCGGGCTCGCCGGAGCGTCAAATCCTAATGGCATTATTGTGACGGCAGGTTTAGCCGAGATTGCGGCAGGTTCGATCGCAATGGGCCTGGGTGGTTATCTCGCCGCCAAAAGCGACGCCGAACACTACAGTAAGGAACGTGAACGCGAGAAGCGAGAGGTTGCAGAAATACCTCATGAAGAAATGAGGGAAGTGGCTGAGGTGTTTCAAGAATATGGTCTGACTCCGGAAGAAACCTGGCCCATCGTCGAGGCCTTGCGGCGGCAGCCAAAGAAGTGGATCGACTTTATGATGCGCTTCGAGCTCGGTCTCGAGAAGCCTGATCCAAAGCGCGCGCTAACCAGCGCGATCACAATCGGCGGCGCGTACGCTGCAGGCGGTTTCGTTCCGCTAGCCCCATACATGTTTACGCACAATCCGCAAACATCACTATTCATTTCGATCGGGGTGACGCTCGTAGCGTTGTTCGTTTTTGGTTTCATCAAGGGCCGTTACACCGGTACTAAACCCATGCGCAGCGCTTTGCAAACCGCGCTGATCGGTAGCGCCGCCGCCGGCGCTGCCTTCTTGATAGCCAGGGCGATATCTTAAGACAGAAGTCAGAGAGCAGGGGTCAGAGGTACGCATTAGTGGAAAGCTTTTACCCGAAACTAAATAGAAAATTTCCTCGTGACATCCGACCTCTGACTTCTGACCTCTGACTTCCAATTACCTCAGTGCAAACTTCACTGACCAGCAGAGTTCAATCAGGCATTTTTTGGAACACGATCTCCGTTTCCTCCAGCTACCTGCTCGGTCTCGTACGCTCCGTAATAATGGCGCGGCTGCTGCTGGCTCAGGATTTCGGTTTATTCGGCATGGCGCTGACGGTTGTTACCGGGCTCGGCGCCTTGACGAGTATCGGGTTAGACATCTCAGTCATAAAAACAAAGTTCAGGAATGACGAGGAACTCTTCCGGCACCTCGATACGATTTGGACGGTCGATCTCATACGCCGCTTAATGCTGGGCCTTCTTATGTTGGCTCTCGCACGGCCGGCGGCGAGGTTTTATGGTGAAGCGAAAGTATCTGAACTGTTAATTGTGCTTAGCCTGCTGCCGTTGCTTCAGGGCTTTCAAAACGTCGGGCTCATGATTTACCGCAAGAGAGTGAATTTTCAAAAGATTGTCTGGCTCGAGTTGTCGACTAACTTACTCACTGCGGTTGCGACTATCGCTCTCGTTCTGTTGACTCGTAACGTCTGGGCGCTGGTGCTTAGCCAGTTAGTCGCAGCGCTGATAGGAGTGGCACTGTCGTATGTCGTTCATCCTTATCGACCACACGCGCGCCTCGATAAGAATTCGCTCCGGTTGGCCCTCAGTTTCGGCAAGCATGCATTTGTGCTCGGCGTGCTCGGATACGTAATGATCATGGCCGACAACATATTGCTCGGCAGACTCTACAGCGCGGCTATTCTCGGAACATATGTTATCGCTTACAACCTGGCCGTTTTGCCACTTCACGGAATCTCGAACGTAATCGTCAACGTCACTTTTCCCGCTTATGCGGAAATCTCCGGCGGAAGCTCGACCATTAGGGAGAGCCCCTCAGGAACTGAACCCTTATTGACGCGCGGCCTTCCGCCATCTATGCCTTCCAACGCAGAGATCAAGCGGCTCGAGCGAGCCTTTGTCAGGGTGTTTGCGACCAGCTCGACCTTGCTGGCCATAACAACCGCGCTGTTGTTGCTGCTTGGTAATGAAATAATAGTTTTCCTTTACGGCACAAAATGGACAGCTGCGGGAACCATTGTGCGTATTCTCGCGCTGCTGGTTTTCTGCAAAGGACATGCGACTCTTGTTTCACCGCTGCTTATCAGCATGAGAGGGATAGCGCCCGACGTGAAGCTCAAGTTGTTTGAAGCCGCGATCTTTTTGGCTTTGCTCTATCCGTTAACGAGCCGTTATGGCGCGTTGGGCGCGGCTTGGGCTGGGGCAATTGCCTTCTTCATCGCAATGATAAACCGCTTGCGCGTTGCATCGTCGCTTCTGCCCAACATTTCACAAACTATACGGCGAACAGTTTTGTCGGCAGCCGTGGCGTGTGTGTTGGGAATAGCCTGTGGCGCAGTGGCAATCCGATCCCTTGAAAGCATGGCGGGGCGGCTGCTATTGGGCGGTTCAGTGATCGCAATCGTTGCGACTGGAGTGATGCTGGTATTGTCGCCACAGTTGCGAATTGAATTGTCGCGCCTTTTCGCCCCGGTCAATACGCGGGTGAGAGAGACGATCAACTAAAAAGAATCTTTGCGGATCCTCTGCGACTTTGCGGTTAGACGGAAACCGCAACGTGCGCATAGCTCCAAACACCGGTTAACATCAAACTACTTCTTTACAGTCAGCCAGATTTCGGATAAAAGCCTCGCTAGTGTATCTCTCCAACTATTTATCGCACGCCTTAGCTTAAGCAGTCTTATTACAGTTTCACGGAGCGCTCGGAAAACTCTATGGCAACAATAGAACGAGGATTAGAAACGAGAACCACTTTCTTCGGCGGACATCCGCGCGGCTTGGCGACGCTATTCTTTACCGAACTCTGGGAGCGTTTTAGTTACTACGGAATGCGGGCGATCCTCGTGCTCTACATGGTAGCGCCTGCAGCCCAGGGAGGTCTGGGCTTCGACACAAAGCACGCGGCTTCGATTTACGGTACGTACACCATGTCGGTTTACCTCACAGCTCTTCCGGGCGGAATGCTCGCAGATCGACTGCTGGGCGCGAGGGTCGCGGTGTTACTTGGGGGTATTGTGATCGCCTGTGGACACTTTTCGATGGTCTTACATTCCTTAACTTTCTTCTATCTGGGAATGGTCTTGATTGCGATCGGGACAGGGCTGCTTAAACCAAACATCAGCGCCATGGTCGGAAGCTTATATAGTGAGGACGATCCGCGGCGAGATAGCGGTTTCTCAATCTTCTATATGGGGATAAACGTTGGCGCGGTGCTTGCACCACTCGTATGTGGTTATCTCGCACAAGGCGAAAGTTTCAAGCGTTTCGTCGCCGGGATGGGTTTTGATGTTTCAACAAGCTGGCACTGGGGATTCGGGGCGGCGGGCGTTGGGATGTGCCTTGGGTTGATAATCTATTTGCTGAACCGCAAACGCCTGCCTCAGGTGGAACGAAGTGCTGTAGCCAAAAAGATTGATTTGGAAGCGGCAACCGACAAGCCGCCCGCAGACGCTGACGGTCACTTGACTAAGAAACGTTCGAGTCCGGTGATAGCTGTCCTACTGAGTATTGTTCTTCCCGGCGCCGGTCATTTATATCGGGGGCAATCTGGCGCTGGGTTTTCGTGGTTGTTCGCATACGTCCTCGCATGGATTTGGTATTTTGCGGGCGGCGGGATCATCATGGGCGGCGTAATAATCGGTCTGATTATCGCCAGCGCTATTTCAGCAGCTCGCCGGCCCAAAGCCACTACTCAATTAACAACGGCAGAATGGAAACGCGTCGGCGCAATCTTTGTCTTCTTTCTCTTCACCATACTTTTCTGGGCAGCTTATGAACAGAAGGGTGCGAGTCTCAATCTCTTTGCGAAGGATTTAGTGCGCACCGAAGTTTTTGGAATGAGATTCCCTTCCAGTTGGTTACAGTCGTGCACGCCGGCATTTGTGATCATGCTCGCCCCGATTTTCTCAATCCTTTGGGTGCGTCTGGGTAAGCGACAGCCTTCAAGCCCGGTCAAGTTTACGCTCGGTCTCTTGTTCATTGGCCTCGCGTATTGCCTGCTCGTCCCCGCGGCGTGGATGACAGCCTACGGACGCATCAGTCCGCTGTGGCTTGTGGGTCTCTACTTTCTCGAGGTGGTGGGTGAGATGTGTTTGAGTCCGGTGGGACTGAGCACCGTGACGAAGCTTGCTCCGGTGAAGGTGGTGGGGATCATGATGGGCGTTTGGTTTCTCGCCGCCTCTTTCGGTAACAAGCTCGCCGGATATCTTTCGGGCTTCTATCTGCCGCAGGCGGGCACGCTCGTCAAACTTTATGGCGGCATTGCGGCCGGCTTGCTGATCTCCGCCGGCCTCCTGGCACTGCTGACTCCTAAAATAAAGAAGTTGATGGGAAGCGTGAATTGATATATCAGAACCGGGAGCGGGCAGCGACTGTGTGAAAACTCTGCGACAGTTTTGGCGATGGGTTTTCGACGCGTAGCGGCGGTATGAATTTAGCCCGGCGTTTCAACGCCGGGTTAAGGGTTGACAGGGTGTTCGCGTCGCGCTAGCGACGCCTGAAATGCGCGGCTATCAGCCGTCGCTGACGCGACGAGGGCGAACGGTTGCGCTGACCCGGCGTTGAAACGCCGGGCTAAATTCATACCGCCGCTACGCGTCGAAGAAGTGGGCAGGGGTTGCTCTTTGGACTTTCCACACAGTCTCGGTAGTGACCGGATGCGCGGTTGACTACGGGTCTGATGTCACGATCTTCGCGCTTTGAAGCGGTTGTGTATAGCGAAAGTGGCACCCGGTCGCTACTCGCTCCCGGTTCCGTATTCGTCGACCCATGATGGATACCTGACTGCTTGATCGGCGCTCCCGTTCCGTATTCGTCGACCCATGATACCTGACTGCTTGATCGGCGCAATCCGGTCGCTCCTACGGTTCTGATTCGATCCGACGCTTGCGTTTTTCCTGCAGCAGCAAAAGTGCGATAATCGGCTCCGGCAATTTCATTACTCTCGACCACCTGCCAGCCCGGGCGTTCGGGATTGTGTAGTCCCGACCTATTAATGAAGAGTTAACCGAAAAGAGTTCCCAAGTTATGAGCACTGCGATTGAAGAAACCCAGGAAGTCCCCGATCAAACTACCAACAAATGGGTTTACCTCTTCGAAGAAGGAAGCGGTGACGACAAAGCTCTGCTCGGCGGCAAAGGCGCCGGGCTTTGCGAGATGACGCGCGCCGGACTGCCAGTGCCGCCCGGACTCGTTGTCACCACTGAAGCCTGCAACGCCTTCTTCGAAAACGATAAGAATTTCCCCGAGGGAATGTGGGAGCAGGTCAAAGAAGGTCTGCAAAAAATCGAAGAGAAGGTCGGCAAGAAATTCGGCGATACGCAAAACCCGCTGCTGGTTTCAGTTCGCTCGGGCGCCGCCTTCTCTATGCCGGGCATGATGGACACCGTACTTAACCTCGGCCTGAACGAAGAGACCGTGCAAGGGCTGGCGGCGCAAACTGGCGATCTGCGTTTCGCGCTCGACGCCTATCGGCGCTTTGCTTCGTTGTTTGGCGAGATCGTGATGGGAGTCGCCCACGAAAAGTTTGAGCGCGTCATGGATCGCTTCAAGGCGCAGACATCCGGCGGGCGCGACACGGATCTGAAACCCAAGCACCTCCGCGATATCATCGCCGCCGAGAAACAGATCATTCTTGCCGAGCAACACGCCATTCCGGAAGATCCTTACGAACAACTCCGCGTGGCTATCGCTGCTGTTTTCAATTCCTGGATGGGCCGCCGCGCCGTCGACTACCGACGCGTCAATCGTATTCCCGATTCACTCGGCACGGCCGTGAATGTGCAAGCCATGGTCTTCGGCAACATGGGTGAAAACAGCGGCACCGGCGTGGCCTTCACCCGCAATCCTTCGACGGGCAAAAAGGAACTCTACGGTGAGTATCTGCTTAATGCTCAGGGCGAAGACGTGGTCGCGGGCATTCGCACTCCGAATCCGATCAGTCAACTAAAAAAAGAGCTGCCGAAAGTTTACGAAGAGTTCGCTTCCATCACCGGGCTGCTGGAGCAGCACTACCACGACATGCAGGACTGCGAATTTACAATCGAGCGCGGCAAGCTGTGGATGCTGCAAACGCGCACCGGCAAACGGAGCGGCGCCGCCGCAGTGCGCGTGGCGGTAGAGATGGTCGGGGAAAAGTTGATTGACCGGGCCACCGCCGTCCAGCGTGTTACACCTGAACAACTCGATCAGCTCTTGCATCCCACCGTCGATCCAAAAACCAAAGCCACGGTGTTGGCTACCGGACTTCCGGCGAGTCCAGGGGCCGCGCAGGGCCAGGTTGTTTTCAGTCCTGATGAAGCTGAGGAGTTGGCACGCGAAAGCGCCAAAGTAATTCTCGTAAGACAGGAAACAAGTCCAGACGATTTTCACGGCATGGTCGCCGCACAGGCGATCGTTACCGCGCGCGGCGGCATGACCAGCCACGCCGCAGTGGTGGCCCGCGGTATGGGCAAGCCCTGCGTTAGCGGCGCGAATTCGATAGACATTGATTACAGCCAGCAACAGTTTACTGTCGACGGCACCGTGGTCACCAAGGGCGAGTGGATCACCGTCGACGGTTCAACCGGCCGTGTGTTTCTCGGGCAGGTGCCGACGGTCCAGCCAACGCTCGGGCCCGAGTTTCACGAGTTAATGGGTTGGGCTGATAAGTTTCGCCGCCTGCGGGTGCGGGCCAACGCCGATACTCCTCGGGATGCAAAAGTCGCGCGCCAGTTTGGCGCCGAAGGCATCGGCCTTTGTCGCACGGAACATATGTTCTTCGGCGATCAAAGGCTGGCGGCAATGCGCGAGATGATTCTCGCGGATGGCCTCGGCGCGCGTGAGAAAGCGCTCGAAAAATTGTTGCCGCTGCAGCGCGGTGATTTTGTCGGCATCTTCCGCGAGATGGTTGGTTTGCCGGTAACGATTCGCTTGCTCGATCCGCCACTGCACGAATTTCTTCCCAACGCTGAAGAGCTGATGAGCGAACTCGGCGAGTTGAAGATGGCCGTCCGTTTGGCAACCAAGCTGGGCGACATGGACAACTTGCTGGACGAAATTGACGAGAAGCGGCGGCTGCTCAAGCAAGTGAATCGTATTCGCGAAGCTAATCCGATGCTGGGATTTCGCGGCTGTCGTTTGGGACTCGTGTTTCCGGAAGTGACCCGAATGCAGTGTCGCGCGATTTTCGAGGCCGCCTGCCAGGTGCAGGGCGAAAAGAAAAAGACTGAATTGGAAATCATGGTCCCGCTGGTTTCGTTTAGCGAGGAGCTGCACCAGCAACGCGAAGTGATCGACGAAGTGGCGCGCCAGGTGATGGGCGAGTATGGCATGACGATCGAATATCGCGTGGGAACCATGATCGAATTACCACGCGCGGCACTGATGGCCGATGACATCGCCGCCCACGCCGATTTCTTTTCCTTTGGCACAAACGATCTGACGCAGACGACGTTTGGTCTGAGCCGTGACGACTCGAGCCGCTTCCTGCCCAATTACGTGGAACGCAAGATTATGCCCGACGATCCTTTTCAGGTGTTGGATCGCGAAGGAGTAGGTCAGCTGGTGCGATTGGGAACCGAGCGTGGACGCAGCGTCAAGCCTGATCTAAAGGTTGGCATTTGCGGCGAGCATGGCGGCGATCCGAGTTCAATCGCTTTCTGTAACGAGATCGGGCTCAACTATGTGAGCTGCTCGCCATTCCGCGTGCCCGTGGCACGACTGGCCGCCGCACAGGCGACGCTAGCCGCGGACTCCAGCGAAGCGGTCGTTGTTAATACCGAAGCGTCATGAGTAAATATATTTTTCTTGCCGCAGCATTAATGGTTTCTTCCATAGCCATGTCGTGGAATTCGCCCGGCGACGTTCCGGCTGCAGGCAGCGTCGCTCCTACTTTCAAGTTGGTTACTAACGAAGGTAAGGAAGCAAGCCTGCCGGACTTTAAGGGCAAGTGGGTGGTGCTATATTTTTACCCGAAAGACTTTACCAGCGGTTGCACGCTCGAAGCCCACAACTTCCAACGCGACCTGGCGAAGTATGAACAGGCGAATGCGGTGATTCTCGGCGTGAGCGTCGATACTGCTGAATCGCATAAGAGCTTCTGCGCGAAAGAAGGTTTAAACTTCAAACTTCTCTCGGATGCGGATGCAAAAGTTTCTGAGCAGTACGGCTCGGTGATGGACTATAACGGAATGAAGCTTTCGGCGCGCAACACTTTCATTATCGACCCGCAGGGAAAAATCGCGAAGGTTTTTGTTAAGGTGAATCCGGCGGCCCACAGTGAAGAAGTGTTGGCCGCGCTAACTGCGCTGCAGAAGTCATAGGAGTCCTTTACACTTCAGGCTTGAGGGCAATCAAACCAGCGGGGGCAAGCCCGCCTTCCCGACCACGAGATGATCAGAGTTGAGATCTGATTCGTGACTGAAAGGCCTTCCAGCCATAACCTGCCAAGTAATCGGAAAGTCTCCAGGTCGGGAAGGTGGGCTTGCCCCCGCTGGTTGGCTAGCATTCAAAATTCGAAGAAAGCCCAAAAGAACTGAAACAATATTCACTTGACGGCAGTTTCCCTAAGTTCTGAAGTCCACTCACTTAATCGTTGCCGGATTTGATCGCGCACTCGCCGGAAAACGTCGAACTGGGCCTTCTCATCGCCGGTGGCTGCGGCCGGATCTTCGAAACTCCAATGGATTCGTCTTGTCTTTCCGGGAAAAACGGGACAACGCTCGTTGGCGTTGTCGCAGACGGTGATGACGTAATCAAACTCTTCGCCCAGGAATTCGTCGACCGACTTTGAGCGCTGTCCGGAGATGTCTATGCCTACCTCACGCATTGCTTCGATCGCCAGCGGCCGCACCTGGCTCGGCTCGACTCCCGCGCTAAACACCTCGAAGCGATCGCCGGCGTCGTGACGCAGTAAACCTTCCGCCATCTGGCTGCGCGCGGAATTGCCGGTACATAAAATTAGTGCGCGCTTTTTAGTCATGTCGTTACCGTTCCGGTTCTTGTTATGGCACAGCGTCTCGCAGCTGAGAGCTCTTAATGCGGGAGTGCAGAGAACATAACTGCCACAACCCAAACACCTGGGCAAAGAGTCCGGCGTCGCTGGTCGACGAAGACGGAACCGGAAGCGCCCTTTCATATATAGAGTAGCGACCGGATCGTCGTGACACAATCAACGCTATCAATTAAAAGGGCGGTCGCTCATGTCGAATTCCGCCTCGGACGTCGCCTTGAGCCCGTCTTGAACCCGGTCGCTGCTCCCGGTTCCGTATTTGTCCGACACGCAGTTGAGCGGTTGCCCGCTTCAGTATCTGTTGTAGCGAACCCTAAAACTGTTCAGCCCTCATGCCTCTGTGTTATTTTGGCGCCTTCCAGCCCTAGAAGATTTTGTGCCTATGCTCGATTAGCAGCAGAACGTATTTCCTGCTTTGTAAGCAATCGCAAATTTATACCACAGCAGTCTGTGGTTGTAATTCCGAGGATGCCCATGAAAACAATTCAACGAATCAAACTTGCCAACATCTCGTTTTGTCTTCTGTCCCTGGTGCTGGCTTCACTAGTTTTGGTCTGCGGCTCACGAGCCGCGATTGCTCAGGACAAGAGCGAAAACAAACTCGACGATGCCTTTCTGAAAAACCTTCAGTTTCGTTCCATCGGCCCGGCAAACATGGGCGGCCGTATCGATGACATCGCAGTCGTAGAAAACAATCCGAGCACATTTTATGTTGGCGCGGCCACCGGCGGCGTTTGGAAAACTACGAACAACGGCACGACGTTCGATCCGATCTTTGACGGTCAGGGCTCAACTTCAATCGGCGACATCGCGGTTTCCCCATCCGATCCGAGCATCGTCTGGGTCGGTACAGGAGAGCCAAACAATCGACAAAGCTCCTCCTGGGGAGATGGAGTCTATCGGTCGTTAGATGCCGGCAAGACGTGGCAAAACATGGGACTGCGCGATACCAAGCACATCAGCCGCGTCGTTATCGATTCACGCGATCCGACCATTGTCTACGTGGCTGCGGTGGGCCACTTGTGGGGACCAGGCAAAGAGCGCGGCGTATTTAAGACTACTGACGGCGGCAAAACCTGGAGCAATGTGCTCTTCATTAATGAAGACACCGGCGTGATTGATCTGGCAATGGATCCGCAGAGTCCGATGACTCTTTACGCGGCCGCCTATCAGCGCCGCCGCACGCCCTGGGGATTTAATGGTGGCGGGCCAGGTAGCGCTTTATATAAGACAATCGACGGAGGCGCGACGTGGACCAAGCTGACAAAGGGATTGCCCGAAGGCATCACCGGTCGCATCGGCGTGGACGTTTATCGCCGCAATCCAAACATCCTTTACGCGCTCGTGGAAAACGCCAAGGGTGGAACTTTTCGTTCAGACGATCGTGGCGAAACCTGGCGCAAGATGAGCGACATGGATTCGCGCCCCATGTACTACAGCCAGATTCGGATCGATCCCAACAACGATCAGCGAATTTGGCAGTTGGCTGCGAACATGTATTTTTCAGACGACGGTGGCAAAACGTGGACTACCACTCTTGGTCAGCGCATTCATGGCGATTTTCATGCGATGTGGATCGATCCGGCAAACTCAGACCACGTGTTGACCGGGTCCGACGGGGGCATGCATGCGTCATATGATCGCGGCCGCACCTGGGACTTCCTCAATACGATTCCACTTGGACAGTTTTACGAAGTCTCGCTCGACAACCAAAAGCCTTTTTGGGTTTATGGCGGATTGCAGGATAACGGCAGCTGGGCAGGGCCGAGTGGCACACTCAACCAGGAGGGCATCACCAACGATGATTGGTTTCGCACCGGAGGCGGCGACGGTTTTTATTCCATAGTCGACCCAACCGATCCGAGTATTATTTATGTTGAGTCTCAAAACGGCAGCGTCTCGCGGCTGGAGTTGAAAACAGGCGAACGCAAATCGATTAAACCTGAAGCGCGCACGGGCGAGAAGCGCTATCGTTTTGACTGGAACTCACCCATTGTCATTTCCGCTCATAACAGTCGGACAATCTATTTTGCCGGCAATCGCGTTTTCAGATCGGCTGACCGCGGCAATACCTGGACGTGGAGCGAGGATCTAACCAAAGATCAGGACCGTGAGAAACTGCCCATCATGGGCGCATTGCCGGACAAGACCATGCTGTCTCGCCATGACGGTGTGGAAACTTTCGGGCAGATTGTGACGCTTGCTGAGTCGCCCATCAAGGAAGGCTTGCTCTACGCCGGGACGGATGACGGCAACCTGCAAGTTTCGCGCGACGGTGGACGTACCTGGAAAAATATTACCGATAAGGTGCCAGGTGTTCCCAGGAATACTTACGTCAGTCGCGCCGTTCCTTCACGATACGCTGAAGGCACTGCTTATCTGACGCTGGATGGCCATCGGGCGGACGACTACAACACTTATGTTTTCGTCACTACGGACTATGGTGAATCGTGGAAATCAATAAAAGCCAATCTTCCGGCTGGGGTGACTACGCGTGTGATTCGCGAGCACCCGCGCAACCAGAATCTCTTGTTTCTGGGAACTGAGTTTGGCGCCTACGTCTCATTTGATCGCGGCGGCAGGTGGACACGTCTAAAAGGAAATCTCCCGCTCGTTCGTGTTGACGATATTCAAATCCACGCGCGCGATAATGCGCTGGTGTTGGCAACACATGGGCGATCAGTTTGGGTGCTGGACGATCTCAGTCCGCTGGAGCGTGCCTCTGAAAACACACTCGCGTCAGATATTCATCTCTTCGATGTCGCGCCGGCAACTCATTTCCGGCTCTATGGCCGCAAGGGCAATACAGGCCATAAGTGGTTCGCAGCGCCGAATCCACCGTATGGCGCGGTCATCAATTACTACGTCAAAGACAAACCCAAAGACGACGTAAAGATTTCGGTCACTGACAAGAACGGCGTGGTAATACGCGATTTGAAAGGTCCAAAGGAAGCCGGACTCAATCGGATCGTCTGGGACCTGAGGTTAAACCCACCTGCCCCACCGCCGGAGGGTCAGGGCGTAGGCGGCGGCGGCTTCTTTGGCAGGCCGCGCGGTCCACGAGTAATGCCCGGCGTGTATGTCCTAAAGATTAGCGTGGGCGATAAGTCGGCGACGGGCAACGTCCTGGTCCAGGAGGATCCGCGCATCCAGATTGTTGAGGCCGACCGTGGCCAGCTGAACGAAGCGATCGCCAAAGCTTACGCATTACAGAAGTCGGCAGAAGCGGCGCGCAAGACAATGCAAAGCTTAAAGGCACAGATCACGACGCTACAAAATTCCCTGAAGGATAATGCGGACGTATCGAAACCGGTGAATGACTCCGTACAGAAGCTCTCGGATCAGCTGGCCACGATTCAGAAGAAGCTGGTGTCCGCGCCGGACAATACCGGCAGCGCCGGGCCCGCACTTCCCGATGAGCCGCGGCCACTGCTAAGTCGGATCAATGGGGTCGCTTTCGGACTCGACAGCTACACCGCCGCACCCACGGCAGACGAGTTGGGACGAATTGAAGATCTGTCAAAGCAGCTGAAAGATCTCATTGCCGAGCTGAACAAATTCATCGGCGAAGATGTGAGCAACGTTAACAAGCAATTGCGCGACAGCGGTCTGCAATTCTTGAATACCGGCAAGCCTCTCGAGCCACCACCGCAGTAGACTTCGATATCAGAACCGGAACGGACCGGCGTCCCCAGACGGGCAGCCCCGGCTGGGGTGGTGTTAACGACAGGGTTTGACTGAGTGGTGCACATACGAGCCATTGACCCAAATCTTGGGTAGTGGCCTAATAGGCCACTACCAAATCTTGTCCGAGTAGCGACTCGCTGCCGCTTGGGTGATATCTCGCAGATTTGTTTGCCGGCTTCGGAATATTGCGCACAAGTGAACCCTGGTGGAGCACGCGCTCTAATTTACGTTCGCGCAAGTTCTTGAACAAAATTTCGCTGCTCGCGGTTGGCGAAGTGGCCTCGAACTTGCTGTTTTCCGACAGGACCTTAAGGATTAGTATGGGCCAGCATAACGTCGAACAAGAGCTTGACGAGCGAAAGCTGCAGGAATTCACGCAGGCTTTGCTGGCGGATCTGCGAGCGCTCGCGTTTATGTTGGAGCATGGCTGCATTGAGAGCGGAGTGCACCGCATTGGCGCCGAGCAGGAGATGTTTATCGTAGATCGGAATCTGCGGCCGGCGCCCCTCGCCATTGAAGTTCTCGAGCGTGCCGGCGATAAGCGGCTGACGACTGAGATGGCCCGCTTCAATCTGGAGGCCAACCTGCAGCCGGTTAGGTTGACCGGACGCTGCTTCCACCTGATGCACGAAGAATTGAAGGAGGTCTTGGCAAAAGCACGCCTGGCAGCGACGGAGTTAGGGGCAGACATATTACTCGCCGGGATTCTCCCGACCCTGAAAGTTTCAGATCTTACACTTGCGAATCTAACGCCGATGCCGCGCTATC
The DNA here is from genome assembly GCA_963698325.1 of Blastocatellia bacterium. Taxonomy (GTDB): domain Bacteria; phylum Acidobacteriota; class Blastocatellia; order Pyrinomonadales; family Pyrinomonadaceae; genus PSRF01. The sequence continues at coordinate 62,038 of CAVOQJ010000002.1, forward strand.
ATGAGCTGAATCGTTCGCTTACGCAGCTCCGCGGCGGACCTTTCTCCATCCATATCAAAGGATTGGATGAAATGCAGCTCACCCACGACAACATGATGATGGAGTCGTGCAATACCAGCTTTCAGGTTCATTTTCAGGTTAACCCTTCGGAATTCGTGGCTACCTACAACGCTGCACAAGCTATCACCGCCCCGGTGCTGGCCGCTGCCGTCAACTCTCCAGTTCTATTCGGACGCCGTTTATGGCAAGAGACCCGTCTCGCACTATTTCAACATTCAACCGACGCTCGCTCGCGAACCCAGCTCGCGCGCAGCCAGCCAACCCGCGTAGGTTTTGGTGAGCAATGGTTAAGACATTCCGTCATTGAGTTGCTGCACGATCAGATTGCGCGCTTTCGACCCATCATGATCACGCATCCGGACGAGGATCCGATGCAGGTTTTGGCGCGTGGCGAGATACCTTTGCTTTCAGCGCTTTGCATGCATAACGGGACCGTCTGGCCCTGGAACCGCGCCTGCTATGGCGTCAGCGACGGGGTGGCGCATCTGAGAATCGAGAACCGCGCGCTTCCTGCTGGACCGACCACCATCGACGAGATTGCCAATGCAGCTTTCTTTGTCGGACTGATGTTGTCTTTGCCGGTTGAATATGGAGACATTTCAAAACGCATGAGCTTTGACGATGCCAAGAAAAACTTCTTTATTGCTGCACGACATGGCTTGAATGCTCAGTTCAATTGGATCGATGGGAAAAGCTATTCTGCCACCTTATTAATTTTGGATCATTTGCTGTCACTTTCGCGGCAAGGTTTGAAAAGCGCGGGCGTCGATGCGTCGGATATAGACACGTATTTGGGCGTCATAGAAGAAAGGGTGCAAAGCGGGCAGACCGGCGCACACTGGATGTTGAAATCGCTCTCTGCAACAGAACATACCGGACCAAAAGACATGCATTATCGAACGCTCACTGCGACGATGCTGCAGCGACAAATGGAGGCTAAACCAGTGCATACCTGGCCGATCAATGAAGCAACGGAAAACGAAGACTGGCGTCAGAGTTATCAAACTGTGGGACAATTCATGGCAACCGATCTTTTCACGTTGCGTCCCGACGACCTCGTTGATCTTGCCGCGAGTGTGATGGATTGGCGCCACATCCGTCATGTTCCGGTGGAAGATGAGCAAGGGACGCTCGTGGGTTTGGTTACTCATAGAGCCTTGCTGCGTTTACTGAGCCGAGGAACACCGACACAGAAAACCAATCCGTTAACAGTGCGCGAGATCATGAAGACCGATCCCGTTACGGTTTCGTCGACAACTCCCACTTTGGAAGCGATGGAATTGATGCGCCGCAACAAACTAGGCTGTCTCCCTATTGTGGACGACGGCCAACTGGTTGGGATCGTCACGTCCTACGATTTCCTCGCCGCCTCAGAGCGCCTTTTCAAAGAACATCTAACCGACTCTACGCCTGCTCCCGCGACTCGACGCGCCAACTCTCACCACGCCTGATGGCGATCCTCGAGGCCCGCGAGTGCGGGGTTTCACGCAATTCTGTGAGCAAGTTTTCGCACGTTTAGTCCCGATTCTTTTTACTTTTAACGCAATTCGGCCGGTTCTGATTCGGCATGTTGGTTGCTGTCTCAACAGCGTGGGATAGCATGTTGAGGCGAACTAAAGCAGCGGCTGGCTGCCGGAAGTTCAAACCAGAGGGGAACTGGAGGTTTGATTGCCATGGCTAAAGATGACCGCGACATACTCGAAATTCTTCAGGAGGAACTTGACTTCATAGAAAAGGGAGGATATGGCCGATCGGTCCGCACGCCGTGGTTGCCAAAATCCATCTTCCAGGATTCTCTCAGTTGTCTTAATTACGGCTACCCATACCGCGCCCATCCGTGCAACGAATGTCGCTTGATTGACTTTGTCTCCCCCGAACATCAGTCGGAGACAATTCCCTGTCACTTCATTCCATTGAATGAAACCGGGGATACGATCGAGGATCTGGAGGCGAATGACAGTCAATCGAAGCTGGAGGAGGCGGTTAAAGGCTGGCTGCGGGCAAAGATCAGTGTGCTCGAGCGGCAGCGCGCGAGCCAGACGACAGGTCTGTAACCCATTCCGATAGGAGGTGCATCATGACGCTCGTTATGTATGTGGTTGTCACTGCATTAGTGGCGACAGGCCTCTTGTTCGGAATTCGTTATTTTGTTCGCGCGTACATTCGCTATCGAGATTCGCGCATGATCATTTGTCCGGAAAACAGGCAGGCGGCCATCGTCGAGGTTGACGCAATGCATGCCGCGTTGACCTCGGCGCTTGGCCAGCCGGACATTCGCCTGCAAAACTGCGAGCGCTGGCCGCTTTATGAGACTTGCGGCCAGGAATGTCTGATTCAGCTCGACGTTGCGCCGGCAGAGTGCCTGGTCCGCGGCGTCTTGATGAGGTGGTACCAATCCAAGTCTTGCCTCTATTGTGGCAAGACGTTTGAGCAAATTCAGCTGCTGGATCACAAACCGGCCTTGCAGAGTCCGGAGGGAAAACTGGTGGAATGGAGCGAAGTGGCTATCAAGGATCTGCAGGTAGTGCTGAAAGACTACAAGCCGGTCTGCTGGGATTGCTACATCGCGCAATCGTTTATACGTGACCATCCTGAAGCGGTGGTCTACCGGCCCTGGCAAACAGGGATTCACCGGGCCCCGTGACAATTGGTTATGACACTTCAGTCCTCGGCGGCAATGGCCTCCAAATGGTTTTGCCGCGAATGGGCGCAATATTGAAAAGAAGATGCTTAACGTCAGTGTGAATGACAACTAAAGGAGTATTGAGATGACACCCGGAACGTTTCTAACACCAACTAAGAACTTGAGGAATTTCATGACGACGGATCCGTTCCGCCTGCTTCAAACGAGGCTGTTCGAAGAGCCTTTCACCATGTTTAAGCCATTTGCGACAACAGAGGAGAATTGGCCGCTGATGGCCTGGACTCCGCCCTGCGATATCTACGAAACCGACAAGGAAGTTGTGCTCAAGGTTGAATTGCCGGAAGTGAAACGCGAGGCGGTGGAAGTCACTCTCGATAACAATGTGCTGATGATGAAAGGTGAACGCAAATTCGAGGAGAAGACTGATCGCGAAAACTATCATCGCATCGAGAGGCGCTACGGCGAGTTCATGCGCAGCTTCACGCTGCCCGTTTACGTTGACGCTGCTAAGATCAACGCGGAGTTTAAGGACGGCGTGCTGACTGTTACTCTGCCGAAACACGAGGAAGCAAGACCGAAACACATCAACGTGAAGGTCAACTAATCCGCAAAGCCCTTTGGCTTCGGACAGCTGCTTCCTTGCGGGCCGCGAGCGGTTTTCCCCTTGTTCAATCGCTCGCAGCCCAATTTATTTAGTCCCTTGGCAGTGAAAATTTGCATCAATGCCGGCGAGGAGGTAGTGAAGATGAATACACGAATTGCAATGGCCGCAACTCTATTCACTGCTTCTAACCAGGACGAAGCTGCAGCCAATCGCCAGGATCAAGTCAGCCGCCGCAAGTTCTGTAACCGATTGCTTGTGACGTCATCAGGCTTGTTAGTTGCCGCATCAGCCCTGGGATCCGTTACGGTCAACGATGTTTCGCAGGTGGCCTATCCGCCGCTGAAGATCGAAGGCGCCGAAGCATTAATGCCGGGCTCTTCAATGTATTTCAACTATCCGCGCAGAACCGATCCGGCGATTCTCGTGCGCAGCCAGGCAGGCGAATACTACGCCTTCGGCCAGAAGTGTTCACACCTGGGTTGCTCGGTCTACTTCGATCGCAATCGGCGCTGTCTGCAATGTCCCTGCCATAAGGGCGCCTTCGATGCCCAGACCGGCTTTGTGTTGAATGGACCACCCACTCGCCCGCTCGATCAAGTTATGTTACAGATGCGCGCTGGTGGCGCTGTCTGGGCCGTAGGTCGAAGGTCTGTTGGCGACGACAGGTGCGTCTAGGCCCGCTGGAAGAGATGGGCTATCTTGCCTGACGGATGATGGAATCCGGGTCGGGCACCCCCCGAATTTGACATTACGTTCCGCAGGCGGTTAGCTGAAGTTTGAACTCCAAACGCCGCTTGAGCGCTGTTGGTTTTCCCGCAAGAGTCTGGGAAAAAGCCCGCACGATTCGGCGGTCTTTCCTCACAAACGTCAAGCAACAAGTCGTTTTCGATTCGGCATGATGGTTGCCCTGCCAGTTTAGCGGGGGAATTTCGTTAGCAACTTCCCGGATAGGAGGGATTGAAACATGATTCAGTACATACGGCATAAGTTCTTCGCCGGCCTGGTCAGCGCGTTGGTGACAGCGGCGGCATTAGTCGTGCTGGGAATAGGGGTTGCGGCAACGCCAGCCCAGACGACCAGCAAGGGCGCGCGCAATTCCGTTATTCAGCAACCTTTATATAGCGAATATCGAGGTGTACGCATTGGCATGACCGCGCAAGACGTGCGAGCCAAACTGGGCGAGCCGCTCCAAAAGGCAGATGACATGGACTTGTACGTCTTCTCGGAAAAGGAGACCGCGCAGATTGCTTACGACGCTTCGCACACAGTCACAACCGTTTCGGTTGATTACCTTGGCGGAGTCGGCGCTCCGGACTACAAACTCGTTGTGGGACCAAAAGTTGAAATAAAAGCTGATGGAGCGATCTACCAGCAGGTTCGCTACGACACTCTGGGTTTCTGGGTCTACTACTACCGCAGCGCGGGTGAGGTGCCAATGGTCACAATCACGCTTCAGAAGAGTTTGCAGGGTCGCTGACCTCGAGAACACACATCAATGAATCAACAAACCATCACGATCGACGGCAATGAAGCCGCGGCCTACGTCGCTTACAAAACCAACGAAGTAATCGCGATCTATCCCATCACGCCGTCTTCGGCGATGGGCGAGTCGGCAGATGCCTGGTCCGCGGCTAAGCAAAAGAACATCTGGGGCATGACGCCGCTGGTGCGGGAGATGCAATCCGAAGGCGGAGCGGCAGGAGCAGTGCACGGAACACTTCAAACCGGCACGCTCACGACCACTTTCACATCAAGTCAGGGCCTGCTGCTGATGATTCCCAACATGTTCAAGATTGCCGGCGAGCAGACGAGCACCGTCTTTCACATCGCTGCACGATCGGTGGCAACGCACGCGCTGTCTATATTTGGCGATCACAGTGACGTGATGGCAACACGTTCGACGGGCTGGGGAATGCTGTTTGCCAACTCTGTTCAGGAGGTGATGGACTTCGCTCTGATTGCTCAAGCTGCAACTTTGCGCTCGCGTGTGCCTTTCCTGCATGTGTTTGACGGCTTTCGCACTTCCCATGAAGTGATGAAGATCCAAGAGCTTTCGGAAGAAACGATCCGCGAGATGATCGACGAGCAACTCGTCCAGGCGCATCGCGGACGCGCGCTGACGCCTGATCGACCGGTCATGCGCGGCTCGGCTCAGAATCCTGATGTCTTTTTCCAGTCGCGCGAACGATCCAATTCTCTTTACCTTGAAACGCCCGAAATCGTCGAAGAAGAGATGAACCGGTTTGCCGCGCTGACTGGCAGACGCTATCAACTTTTTGAGTATGTTGGAGCGCCTGATGCGGAGCGAGTGATCGTCATGATGGGTTCCGGCTGCGAGACGGCCGAAGAAACCGTGGCAGCTCTTCGCAGCAATGGCGAGAAAGTTGGTTTATTGAAAGTGCGTCTGTATCGACCTTTTTCGGTTGAGCGTTTTATAGCAGCTCTGCCGCGTTCGGTGCGGAAGATCGCCGTGCTTGATCGAACGAAAGAACCAGGCAGCGCCGGCGAGCCACTCTATCAGGACGTGGTTACGGCGATCGCGGAGGAAAACGCCAACTGCACTACCGACTTTGCGTTGGGCTTGCGCGTGGTCGGCGGTCGCTACGGACTGGCGTCAAAAGAGTTCACGCCGGCGATGGTCAAAGCCGTCTTCGATGAGCTGAATGAAGAAAGACCCAAGAACCATTTCACCGTCGGCATCGTCGATGATGTGACTTTCACTTCCCTTACGGTCGACCCGTCCTTCGATACCGAGCCGCAAGAGCAAGTGCGCGCTATGTTTTGGGGACTCGGCGCGGATGGCACCGTCAGCGCAAACAAGAACTCAATCAAGATTATCGGCGAGGAGACGCCAAACTACGCGCAGGGATACTTCGTCTACGATTCGAAGAAATCCGGAGCGATGACCGTGTCGCACTTGCGCTTCGGCGCGCAGCCGATCAAGAGCACGTACCTAATTCAGCGGGCTAACTTCATTGCGGTTCATCAGTTTAATTTTCTGGAACGTTATCCGGTACTGGACGCCGCAGTCGATGGAGCAACTTTGTTGCTGAATAGTCCTTATGAGGCCGGCGGGGTTTGGGAACAGCTGCCTCGAGCAATTCAGCAAACGATTATTGAAAAGCACATCAAGCTCTATTCGATTGATGCGAACGCTGTTGCCAAAGAAACGCAACTCGGCAATCGCATCAACACGATCATGCAAACTTGCTTCTTCGCTATCAGCGGTGTGCTGCCTCGCGAGGAAGCCATCGAGAAAATCAAAGAATCGATTCGCAAGACTTACGGGCGGCGCGGCGAGCCGGTTGTGCGGCAGAATTTCGCGGCGGTCGACGCCGCACTGGAGCATCTGCATGAAGTCTCGGTTCCCGCGTGCGCGACGAGCACGATCGAACCCGTGCACGTTATTGCCAACGACGCGCCCGAGTTTGTCCGACAGGTGACCGCTGAGATCATGGCGGGCCGGGGTGATGAGTTGCCCGTCAGTGCATTTCCTGTCGACGGTACATATCCGGTGGGCACTTCTCAATGGGAGAAACGAAACATTGCGCAGGAAGTGCCGGTGTGGGAGCCGGATCTTTGCATCGAGTGTGGCAAGTGTGTCCTGGTCTGCCCGCACTCGACGATACGCGCCAAAGTTTGCGACGAAGTTGATCTTGCAACCGCGCCTGAGGGTTTCAAACACATTCCGGCGAAGTGGCGTGAACTGCCTGACAAGCTCTACACGATTCAAGTCGCCGTCGAAGATTGCACCGGCTGTCAGCTTTGCGTCGAAGTTTGCCCAGCCAAAGATAAAAAGGATCCGTCACGGAAATCGCTGAACATGCATCCGCAGTTGGCGCTGCGTGACCGCGAGCGTGCGAACTGGGACTTCTTTCTCAATCTGCCGGATATCCATAAGAACGGTCACCTCAGCTTTGGGTCAGTGAAGAACGTGCAGTTACTCCAGCCGCTCTTCGAATTTTCGGGCGCGTGTGCCGGTTGCGGCGAAACACCGTATATCAAACTACTGACGCAATTGTTCGGCGATCATGCCATTATTGCGAACGCCACTGGCTGCTCGAGCATCTATGGCGGCAATCTGCCAACCACTCCATACACAACGAATCGCGAAGGTCGTGGACCCGCTTGGAGCAACTCGCTGTTTGAAGATAACGCTGAGTTCGGATTGGGCATGCGCATGGCGCTAGATCATCAAAATGCTTATGCGCGTGATCTGGTTGGCCGGCTTCGCAATGAAATCGGGAACGATCTTGCCGATGCTCTGCTCGGAACGGATCAATCTTCGGACGAAGGCATCAACACCGAACGCGAGCTGGTCTCCAAATTGAAGGCGAAACTTGCAACACGAGGCGAGGTTGAAGCACGCGATCTGCTGAGCGTTGCCGATGCGCTGGTAAAGAAAAACGTATGGATCGTTGGCGGCGATGGTTGGGCCTATGACATCGGTTATGGAGGACTTGATCACGTTCTTGCCAGCGGACAAAACGTTAACATCCTCGTACTCGACACTGAAGTGTATTCGAACACTGGCGGGCAGGCTTCAAAGGCAACGCCACTCGGGGCGGTTGCGAAATTTGCCGCCGGCGGAAAACCAACGGCGAAGAAAGACCTGGGCCTGACCGCAATGCGTTACGGCAACGTCTACACCGCGCAGGTCGCGATGGGCGCGAATGACACCCACACGGTGAAGGCTTTCGTGGAAGCCGAAGCACACCCGGGTCCCTCACTCATCATCGCTTACGGCCAGTGCATCGCTCACGGCATTGATATGGCCAAAGGGATGCATCAGCAGAAGCTTGCAGTCGATTCTGGCTACTGGCCGCTCTATCGCTATGACCCCAGGCTGAGCGATCAGAACAAGAATCCGTTTCAACTCGACTCGCACGGTCCGAAGATTCCGCTTGAAGACTACATCTACACGGAGGGTCGCTACCGCATGCTGCAACAGAGTGATCCGGAAGTCGCTAAGTTCTTACTTGCGCAGGCGCAGAAATCCGTGCATCGCCGCTGGCAGCAATACAAACAGATGGCCGAGATGACGTGGGAAGCGTGAGGCCATGCTGGTGAAGAGATGGCAACTAACGTCGAAGACTATGCTCTTGGTGGTCAAGGAAACTGACACCTAAACAAGAAGGGCCTTGCTGTCCTCGCCGGGAGCAACGCCCTTCTTTCAAGCGGCCGCAGTTATCGTCCTCACATCGGTAACCACGTCGTCGGATGCATTCAGCATCGCATTTGCTACGCCTTATATCTCCGTCAATCCAGAACGGCAAGACTCGTCGTGAGCTGACCCTTGCGTGATTAATGCAAGATTTCTTTTATTGGTGGAGCTCAACGAATCGGCCAGCCGTCGTGCTCTTCGATTAAGATGTCAAGATGGGGAATGTGGTTCGAGTGACTCCCATTTAGTTGTGCTCACATCATTCTGCCCGAGCCAATAATACTTACCGCCAGAAAGCGCCGGTTCTCCCTGTTCGTTTTCTTCATGAATCTCCCGCAAGCCCCAGAGATCCGCGTGACGAACAGCAGCGAGGCTCTTCTTACCATTCGCGCGTTTGATAAAGATGCCGATGGCTACGCCCTGCTGAATGTCGAAAACATTCTCATCCTTAGAACCATCTGGTGCGCGTTCCTTCTTCTTGCTGTTGCCGTGAAGATCGAGCACATAGATATCGTCAAACGTTTGCATCAGGCTTTGGCGCATCCCGCGAAAGGTGGGGTTATCGAGATATCCGTGATTGGTGATGAAGGCGAGAATCCCATAACCTGTCTGCTCGATGCGCCATTGAGCAAACCGAATGAATTTAACGTAGTCGTCGTTTAGCCATTTGGGGTTGCGCTCGCCAAGCGGTTGGCCATCGACCTTGAAGTAATCTGCGGTAGGCTTTTTGCTGTGTGAGTCCTTACCTCTGAGTAAGCCACTGATCCATTCTTGAACGATTCGAAAATTTGATTGACGACGCCGTAGAGAAAGGTGCCGGTGCCGGTTGCCGGGTCGAGAATCAAAACCTTATGAACATCAATCTTGCCTTTTCCATCCGGACTCTTAATTGAAATCTTGCTTGCATTCGCCAGGCCATCCGCGAGTTTGAAATCAGTCTTTAGAATGTGATGGATGCTGCGGACGATGTAGGAGACTACCGGCTCGGGCGTGTAATAGACTCCGCGCGCTTCGCGCATCTTCGGATCGTAAGCGGCCAGGAATGTTTCGTAGAAATGGACGACGGGATCCTCGCGACGTGTTCGTTTGCCGAAGTCTTGCAGGATGGCGCTGATGTTTGCCCGATGCAACAATTCGGCAAGGTCATCCACAGCCCAGGCAATTCGATCATCCAGGTCGGGCCCAGCGATATGATTGAACATCTTGCGCAGGAAGGGATTTGTTTTTGGCAGATCGTATGCGGCGTGTTCCCGTGTAAAGTGTTCGCTGCCTTTTGCATTGCAGCGCGCCGCGAAGAGGCCGTAGCAAATGGTTTGCGCATACATGTCGGCAAACTGCTCTTCAGTGAGATCGTGAAGCAACACCTCGCGGAAACCACTCATTTGCTCGTGGAGCGTACCCGATTCTCCCTCGTCGCCAAGCGCCCGCCGAATCGTATCCCGGATCAAGCGTGCAAGCGCCGCCATTCTGTAGGGATTTCCCCGCGTGTGACGATGTAATCGGGTGCACCACACTTAATGCGCTGAGGCTCGTTTGTTGCCGTAACCGTCTCGGCTAAGGATTCGATAAGACTCTTGAGTGCCGAACGGTGAGTGTGTTCGGTGGCGTTGCCTGCTGCTAACTCTTGCTCGATCGTTCTGAGGTATTGAGAGACGGTCAAACGGCTATTTCCTCCGCATACTTTATTAACACGTTCACTCTGTTAATGCGAAGGGGCATGTGGTTCCAAGCGGTAAAACCGTTAGTTAAATGATTTGTTGAGGCTGAATGTCTCGCCGACCGAAATGAAAGCTGACTGCCCCTTCGAGACTGTCGCGAGCGACGACAGGTGGGGAATCTCCCGCAAACAAGCGCCTGGGGTGTGAAGAATTCCGCTGGAAGATCTGCCGCTTTATCGACTTGTCGGCGACTTTGCGGTCAAGACTTGCTTGATTTCGCTGGCACGTTCATTGCTCCGGCAGGGCGTAGCCGCGCAAGTGACCTATTTCACAAGGCGGTGCGATCTTCGCGATCTTTAAGTGAAAAGGTTATTGACATTCGATGGAAAATGGGAGCATTCTGGGCGCGCTTAAGTTTTGCTCGCCCCCAACGTACTCATCTTTACTGGATCAGTACCGACCTTGCTCAGCAGCTCCAACGGGAAAATCACGAAGGATTACTTGCTCGGTTTTTTCCTAATACGGCTTCAGCCGCATTACACTCGATGCCCGGGGGTTTGAATGTGAAAAATATTATCAAAGCGTTGCTCGTTGCCGGTGTGCTAATGGGTGCCATTGTTTGGTTCACCGCACCGGGCTCTACGCAACCCGCCAATACGTTCCCCACTCTACAGACCACAAAACAAAGTGAAGGTGATTATGTCGGCAGCGAAGCTTGCAAGGACTGCCATGAGGATCAGTTCAAAGCCTTCTCTCACACTTCACATGCCGAACTTGCCTCGGCCGGCAGTTGGAAAGGAAGGGTAACTGGCTGCGAATCGTGCCATGGGCCAGGCAAGGCCCATATTGAAGAAGCCGATCCGGCTAAGATCATTTCCTTCAAAAATAAATCGTCCAAAGAAACTTCCGAGACCTGTCTCACCTGCCACGCCGGCAAAGAAGAACACAACAATTTCCGACGTGGTGAGCACTGGCGCAACGATATCGGCTGTACCGATTGTCACTCGCCACATTCCAATACCACCGGAAAAAACCTTGCCAGCTCCATCGTCCAGGTGACGGCAGCAAACGCTGAAAAGCCGGGCTTCTCAAGCATCAAAATGTTGAAGCTGAATGATCCGCAGCTTTGCCTGGGTTGTCATAGTGAGGTCAAGCCAGCATTCTCTTCGCCCTTCCATCACAAAGTCCTGGAAGGCGCAATGCGCTGCAGTGATTGCCATAACCCGCACGGCGGTTTTGAACTCAAACAAACAAGACTGGCGACCGGATCGGATGCAGCATGCATTAAGTGTCATGCGGACAAGCAGGGCCCGTTCACATATGAACATGCTCCGGTGAAAACCGAAGGATGCACGGCTTGCCATACGCCGCACGGATCGTCTAATCCGCGGTTGTTGCGATACAGCGCTGTCAATCAACTGTGTCTGACCTGCCACAGCGTGGCCCATGACGTCGGGGCCGTCGAGCCGGCCGGTCCTCAGCATAACCAGAACGCTCAGTATGCCAACTGCACAGCGTGTCACGTGAAGATTCATGGATCGCGTACAAGTCCGGTCTTCTTCAGGTGAGCGATGTCATCGAGCAGCACTTTGAACCAGAGGTTCGCTATGAACAGCAAAATAATACGAATGTTAGCGTTAGTTGTGTTCGGTCTGTTGGTACTGGCGCCTTTGACGCGAGCACAACAGCCTGTTCCAAGCCCAAGCCCGAAGAAATCTCCCGAAGCGAAGACTGAAAGTTCCGCTTCCAAAACCGCTGACGACACAGGCGATTATACGGTCGTCTCCAGTATTGAAATCGGCTATCGGGGACTGAGAGTCGTTGGCGATCTCAATAAGTTTCGCAGCGACCTTAACTATAAGGCCGGTCCGCGTTTGTTCGACTCCAGCCTCTTGGTGCGCTCCAAAGAAGGCAAAGGTGAACTCTTCGATACTTTACTGATGACCTCGACCGGTTGGGGAGCCGATCCCCATGGTAACCTCCGGTTTAGCGCTGAGAAACCCAAGCTTTATCGCTTCGACGGAAACTATCGCAGCTTTAAGTACTTCCGATTTCTCAATAACATTGCCAACCCTAACTGGCTGTTTACGCCGGCTAACTTCGCGGTTCCACCTAATCCGGTTACCGGTTTGCACGGTTACAACACGCGGACACACTTAGGCGATTTCGATCTCACCATCCTGCCAAAGAATGAAAAGATCAGGTTCACTGCCGGCTATTCGCCTGAGCGTTACACGGGGCCGGCCTTCACTACTTATCACTTTGGCGGAAACGAATTCCTACTGCTGTCGAACCTGCGGTCGAAGGCGAACGACTTCCGCCTCGGCGCGGACGGCAAATTAGGCCCAATTGACTTTTCATTTTTGCAGGGCTTCCGCCGTTTCCGCGATGACAGCGTCATTGACCTGGGACAGGGCATAAATAGGAACCCGGCGGCTGCGCAGTTAACTAGTTTCAATCGTCAGGAGCCTGCGCGCGGCAAGGTTAATTTCACTCGGTTCAGCGTCCACTCCCTGATAGCAAACAAACTCGACCTGACCGGCAGAGTCGTGTACAGCGTTTCGACTTCGAACTCCACTTTCCTTGAAAATATCATGGGCCGCAACTTCAATCCCAGAGTCACCGGATGGCCTCCGACGCCGCCGGCGGCGACCCCCAATACACTCAATCTTGCCCAGTTCACCATCAGTGGAAACGTCAGGCGACCAAGTACGCTGGTGGATTTTGGCGCGACCTTTCTGGCTACTGACAAGTTCCGAATTTCAAACACGTTTCGGGTAGAAGATTTCGAGATCAACGGCGTAGACGTGTTTGCCGACTTTTTCTCGATTACGCGCGGGACCAGAACTGATACAATAGGCTTCAGCAACTTAGACGCGAACAAAATCACCAAGTACCGCAAGTATCAAAACACTCTGGAAGGTGATTACCAGTTCAATCCTCGTTACTCAATACATTTCGGATATCGATACGGCAGCCGCCGTATCGAGGAACTATTTTCCGGATTCAATTTGGGTTCCAGTGGATCGGCGACGACGCCGCCGGCGCGCACTACCGAGGAGTTTCTCGAGACAAATCACACGCACGCGTTCTTTGGCGGCTTCAAGGCACGGCCGGTGAAGGATTGGACCGTATACTTTGACGCCGAGCACGGTACTGCAGATAACGTCTTCACGCGCATAGGCAATTACAATTACACGAACATTCGCGCGAAGAGCAGATACACCCCCAACAAAAAGCTTTCCTTCAATCTCGCCGTGATCACCAAGGATAATTCCAATCCTTCAGAGATCGCCGGCGTGTCGCTTACGGACTTCGGCGTGGATGTTAAGTCGCGAACTTTTACATCAGCGATCGACTGGAGTCCGACTTCGCGATTCTTGATTAGCACGGGCTATAACTACAACTGGGTGAACAGCGACGCTGTCGTCGACTACTTCTACCAGGTTCCGCCCGCCGCCAGCGTCCGGCATCCCCTCGGTCATAGCTTGTATTTCCAGAGGAACAATTTCTTCTACCTGGATTTGACCGCGCGGCTGGCTCAACGAATGACGCTGTACACGTCCTATCGAATCAATCAGGACAATGGACAGGGCAACCGTTTGGCGGATCCGGCCGGAAACCCGGGTACTTTGATCAGCTCATACCCGATGAATTTCCAATCACCCGAAGGCCGGCTGGCGATTAGGATCAACCGGCACCTGGATTGGAATCTCGGGTACCAGTACTACAACTACAACGAGAGCCAACTGGTCGGTCCCAGGCCACAGAATTATCACGCGCATCTGCCGTACACGTCTTTGCGGATCTACATCGGGCGTGCAGAGTAACACCGAGGTTGACGAGAAGGTTCTGAGGAATGCAAACTCCGGCTCGGTAACTTACCGCGGCTGGAGTTTTGCTCATGGCAGGTAGAGCAATCTAGTTGCGGCGCACGCTGAAAGCAAACTACCCTAACCGAAGTCTACTTTGGAGGATGGAATGGGGAACACCGCTTGGGACAAGACTACCCGGAATCGCGAATATCCTGCTCCTCAACCAACCAGTCGCCGCCGGTTCCTGGATTATTTGCTGGGAACCAGCGCCGTGGCTACACTGGGTGCGATCGTCTATCCGATTTTCCGGTTTATGTCGCCGCCGCAGGTAATTGAGTCGACTGAGAATTCAGTTGTTGCAGCTAAGCTGAGCGAAATCCCCGTCAACTCAGGCAAGATCTTCAAGTTCGGCAATAAGCCAGGGATACTCGTCCGCAGCGCAACGGGCGAGTTCAAAGCTTTTTCGGCCGTGTGCACCCACCTCGAATGCATCGTGCAATATCGCGCGGATACAAAACAGATCTGGTGCGCCTGTCACAACGGCCAGTACAACCTGAGTGGCAAAAATATTGGCGGACCGCCGCCGCGACCTCTGGAAGAATTCCAGGTGAACACCCGCGGCGATGATGTCGTCGTCACAAGATCATAGTCTGAAAGACGAGGTTCAGAGTTCAACCATAAGGTTGTCTTCTGAGCCTGGGCTAGCTAAAGCTTGAACGCTAAACAGAAAACAGAAGCCCTGGCAGCCTGGCTTGACGAGCGCCTTTCGATCAGCACGCTGGCCGGCATGGTGAAGAAGAAAGAAGTTCCTCTTCATCGTCACTCCATCTGGTATTACTTCGGCGGCATGACCCTGTTTCTCTTCACGGTGCAGGTAGTCACCGGAATTCTGCTGCTTCTTTACTATCGTCCCAGCGCTGAAAATGCTTTTGAAAGCGTGCAGTTCATCGTGACTGAGGTGCAGTTTGGTTGGTTAATTCGCTCGATCCACAGCTGGTCGGCCAACCTCATGATCGCGACGCTTTTCATTCACATGTTCAGCGTGTTTTTCCTGCGCGCGTATTACCCGCCGCGCGAGATTACCTGGATCAGTGGCGTCCTGCTTCTGTTCCTGGTTATTTGCTTTGGCTTTAGCGGCTATCTGCTTCCATGGAATAAGCTTGCCTTCTTCGCTACGAAGGTTGGGACCGAGATTGCCGGCGTCGTTCCTATCGTCGGCCGGCCGATACTTCGGTTTCTGCGTGGCGGGGATGACGTCACCGGCGCCACCTTAACTCGCTTTTTCGGTTTTCATGTGGCCGTTCTGCCGGCGACGGCAACCGTATTGATCGCGGTCCACGTGCTTCTGGTCCAACTGCATGGGATGAGCGTGCCTCCAGGTCTCGCGGGACAGCCGGTAAAGAAAATGAAGTTTGTACCGAATTTTCTTCTGCGCGATCTAATCGGCTGGATTCTGGCGATCGGCGTGCTGGCGGCGCTTGCCGCTCTATTTCCCTGGGAGCTTGGCGAAAAAGCCGACGCGTTTGCGCCCGCGCCGGCGGGCATCAAGCCTGAATGGTATTTCTTGTTTATGTTTCAAACATTGAAATATCTTCCGGCAAAGATTTGGAGATTCGACGGCGAAGTGATTGGGATTATGGCCTTCAACTTTGTCGCCTTGCTCTTGTTCGTGGTGCCATTCGTGGATCGGCCACCAGAAGATAAGCGAAGAAGGTTAGTCTTCAACCTGATAGGCATCGTCGCTCTGCTGTACATCGTGGTACTGACCATCGTCGGATACGTCACGTGACCCTATGCTGATGGATAGGCAACTTGGTCTTACTCGAGACGCGGCCATAATGACGCGCTGGCCGGTTGGTATCATTCTGCAGATATCGCTGGTGCTCCTAATTTTTACCTCGGCGCCGGCCCAGAAAAAAAGTTCGTGCATCGAATGTCACGTGCGGCTGGACGATCCGAGACTGAGTGCGCCGGCAAAACTTTTCGACAACGACATTCATCGTGGCCGCGGACTGTCGTGCAACGATTGCCATGGCGGCGATCCCAACGCAGACACTAAGGAAGCCGCAAAAGATCCCCGAAAAGGCTATTTGGGAAAACCAAAGACACTGGATATCCCGGCGTACTGTGGCAAGTGTCACAGCGACGCGAATTTGATGAAGCGGTTCAACCCTTCGCTGCGTGTAGATCAGGAACGTGAATACTACACGAGTGTCCACGGGAAGCTGCTTAAGACCGGAGAGACGCGCGTCGCCACGTGCATCAGTTGCCACAGCGTTCACGGCATTAGAGCGATCACTGATCCGCTGTCATCAGTCTACCCGTCAAACGTTGCCGAGACCTGTTCCAAATGTCACGCCAGTGCGGACTACATGCGGGGATTTGGAATCCCAAGCGATCAGTTTGCTAAATACAAGACGAGTGTTCATGCGAAGGCGCTCTATGAGAAGCAGGATTTGTCTGCGCCGACTTGTAACGATTGTCACGGCAATCATGGCGCCACCCCGCCGGGACTTGCTTCAGTCGCAAACGTCTGTGGTCAATGTCACGCGCGCCAGGCGGAGCTTTTTCAGACCAGTCCCCACAAAGCCGCATTTGATCAGAAGGAGCTTGGCGAATGCATTACCTGCCACAGCAATCATGCGATTTCCCGGCCGAGTGATCAGATGATCGGAATAAACGATGGTTCCTTGTGCATCAATTGTCACAAACCGGAAGACAAAGGGTTTGTTGCTGCCGGTCGGATGCGTTCGAGAATCGATGAGCTAATCGCCAGTATCGACAAGTCAACTACGATTCTTAATACGGCGGAGCGCGCCGGCATGGAAGTGAGCCGGCCTAAGTTTGAATTAAAGGATGCTACCGATGCATTGACGCACGCGCGGGTGTTGATTCATTCTTCGTCGGCGGATGAAGTGGAGAAAGTCATTGGGCCTGGTCTGCAAGTTTCAGCCAGGGGTTACGAAGCGGGAGTGGCCGCGCTGGCAGAACGGCGCTTCAGGCGTGAGGGACTTGCAGTCTCGCTGGTCTTTATTCTTTTCCTGGCCGGCTTGGTATATCTGAAAATTAGGCAGATCGAGGGTCGGCAAGAGACATGAATCCGGACGATGGAAGAACCTGGGAGTGCGACGGCAGAACGAAGAGGCGACGGCGTTTTGAGTCGAAGGTAATCCATTCAACGTCAAAGTCTTTCGCGTCGACCGCAATCCAAAGCGGTCGCACGCTCCGCTCGCGGCCGCATTCTGTAGAAGCGGTTGCGCTGTCGGCGTTCATCTTCACGGGATTGCTGGCATTCGTATGGGTTTGCTTACCCACCTCTACAATGGCGGCGACGAAGAGCGCAACCGCCCAGAAGTCTACCCAACGTGGCCGTCGCCCACAGAGGAAAGTCGCGCCGCCAAAAACGCCACGTATAACTTATTCAAACTTCTCGCATCGGACTCACGTCGAGAAACAGAAGTTAGCCTGTGATTCATGCCATAAATTTCCCAGCAAGAATTGGAAAGATGTGCGTAAAGGCGATGAAGCGTTCGCTGATGTCGCTGATTTTCCCGAGCATTCTTCCTGTCTGAATTGCCATCGCACCCAGTTTTTTGCGCGTGAGAGACCAGCGCCCGCAATTTGCTCAAACTGCCATATTGCTGTGAGTCCACGTGACACGAGCCGCTGGCTGTTTCCCAGCCTTGGCGATGTTAAGGATCCCGCGAAGAAGAGACGAGAGTTCGTTTCTGAGTTTGGTGTCGGCTTTCCGCACGATAAACATCTTGATGTTGTCGGGTTCAACGGTTTCGAGAGAGGGCGCGACCTCTTCGTTACCGTGTCGCTGCAGGAAAAGAAAACCGAAGGACCACCGAAGAGCTGTCCCGTTTGTCACGAGACTTATCAGCCACAGGGGGATTCCAGTGAAGAGTACGTAACCAAGCCTCCGAAGAATCTGGGCGATGCTTTCTGGCTGAAGAAGGGTACGTTTAAGACGATCCCAAATAGTCATACGGTCTGCTTCACGTGTCACAACGCCGATTCGGGAATTGCGCCGGATTCAAAGGACTGCCATGTTTGCCATAAGCTTTTACCGGCGGAACCCGGACTGAAAACTGATTTCGATCGAAAGCTTGCTGCTGACATGGGCATTACGGACAGGATCATGCTGGCCAGATGGAGCAAGCGAATTTCGGCCGGAGCGTTTCGTCATGAAGGGGGTGAGCATCCCGATCTCAATTGCATGGGTTGTCATAATGTGGCGGGCTTCAATACGGTAGATCCGAAAACGATGAGAGTTCCGGTCCGGTCGTGTGGCGGCGCCGACGGATGCCACATTACGACAACGACAGACGATGGCGGAATTTTGAATTTTGAAATTGACGAGAAGAAAAAGAACCCCGCATTTGTTTGCACGAAGTGTCATGTGATTTTTGGCAAAGAAGCGGTTCCGGAGAATCACCCCCAGGCCATTCCGACTCCGATGCCCAGGAAGAAGCAGAGTTGATGATTGATCTGTCTGCAAGCTTTCGGCGGCTGCGCCGCCTGATGTGGGGAAGGTCTCCGACCTTCCGACCGGGCTTGTCTAAGCCTTATCGGGGCTGCGCCCCGACGAGGGGCATAGCCCCGAATCAGAAAAAACCGCGTGTACGGTGGGGCATAGCCACCACCGCACATCAGGCGGCGAAGCCGCAAAGGAACTTTCCGGGCCTGCCAACTCAATCACGAGTGTTCGTATTTGCTTTCGTCAGCGTCGTGATCGTTTTGACTCTCTTTACTGTTTTCAACTTGCGTGCGTCTGGATCGGTAAGGGACTCGTCGGCGTCGTTAGGTCAACAGGAACAGATGCAGTTTCCGGAGGGCCTGGATTACTCAAAGTTTCTGCACAGTAGCCGAAATCATTCGCGCTTGCCATGTCTTCTGTGTCATCGCCGCGAATCCAATTCACCAGTTCCGAAACGTCCGGGAGGTTCCGGCCACTTGCCTTGCGCCGGATGTCACGCGCAACAGTTTGCCAGTTCAGAGAGTCCCCTTTGCACCATCTGTCACAGCGATGTGAAGTCTGGAGCGTTAAAATCATTCCCCCGTCTGAAGAGCTTCAGAGTGAATTTCGATCACTCGCGTCATTTGAAGATGGGTCAGGTTAACTGTGCGACGTGTCATCGGCCCTCGCGTGGAGGCGTGGCCATGTCGATCCCGGCGGGATTCAACGCGCATACGACCTGCTATCGGTGCCACACTCCGCGCGCACAAGCTAACGGTCGTGATATTTCTTCGTGTGGCACGTGTCATAAGTTGGGAGGATATTCTCGGACGCCGCAGTTCTCGCAAGCATTTCGTGTTAGCTTTAGTCATGCAAAGCATCAAAAGGTTACATGCAATGAATGCCATCAGGTCAGAGCGGGAATGCCGCAGCGAAGGCAAGTTACGGCTCCGGAACCACTCAACCATCACGCCACCGGCCGGGCGCAAAGTTGCATGACGTGTCATGATGGTAAGCGCGCGTTTGGTGGTGACGATTTCGCTGTTTGCAAGCGTTGTCACACTGGAGCAGCCTGGCACTTTTGATCTTACGCAGGCTGTAGGATCACAACGTCGGGGCGCGCCAGAGCGATACCCGGCTTGCGCGCAAACTGAGTGTTTGGGTTGGAACGAAATACCTCGAGTTTCCTAAGGAGGTTAGTATGAAAGCCTTAATGTTATTTGCAGTCGTTCTCTTTTCAATTCTGCTGGTGTCGAGCGCGTCCAACATTCCTTCTGCAGTGTCGGCACAGGACGGAAAGAAGCCACCGGAGACAATCATCCTGTCGAAGGAAGCAAAGCTGGGGCAGGTTACCTTCAATCATCTGGACCACATAACTAAGAATCGCTGCGTCGACGGAACAAAGCCGATTCCATGTGTCGAATGTCATCACACGGCGCAACCTGCTTCGGAAGCTGTTAAGCATCCTCCACACAAGACAGCGTGGCCCGCAGACCGAACCACTATGCTAACGATGGAGCTACTGGAAAAAGATCCGAATGCAGTTGGAGCTGTCTGCCGCGATTGTCACGCGCGCGCGGACGCGAAACCAAAACTTCTGCCGGAGATCCCAAAAGTCAAGTTTGAAGGTAGCGCGGAGCCTACCATAATGACTAACCAGCAGGCGTTTCATCGAAACTGTGGCGGTTGTCATGACGAAGTTATGAAGGCCAGACCGGATTTGAGTCCGGCGCCGCCGACATCGAAGAAGTGTGTGGCTTGTCACAAGAAAACTGCGGCTTGAAGTGAATCCATCTCTGGGGAATTTTTCGTTCCTCTGGGCAAAAGATCGCAAACAACCGCATATAATTTGCAATTTCTTGGGGACCTTTCGCGGCACGCTCATTGCCCTCTGGCATTCCGGGGTTAAAGCCCGGTTTGTTAGTTCTTTAGAGAAAGCTGGAGGCAATGATGAAGGTTTCGATTACTCGATGGATGAAGCTGGCGTTCGTGTTGGCAAGTGTTATGGCCGCGGCAATTTTCCTGGTCACTTCGGTCCCCGCCCGAAGTGCTCCTCAGGAAGATGGAGCCGGGTTGTATAAAACCAAGTGCGTCGCCTGCCATGGAGCAACGGCTGAGAAGAAATTCGACGCGACCAAGGCAGACGATGAACTAATTCAGACTGTTCTCAAGGGCAGGAAGTTGGAAAAGCCGCCGAATATGCCGGCTTATGAAGAAAAAGGTATAACGGCGGATCAAGCAAAGACCCTGGTTGCTTTCATGAAGTCGCAGAAGCACTAGGATTCTATTCTGAGGCCAGGGTTAAAGTGAATCCCTGAACCGCAGGGCTCGTCTTAAATAGCCGTGGCTTCTAAGGGGAAATCGGAACCGAACTCGAGCAAAGCCTGCATGCGCTACGGCGTGTGTAGGCTTTTGCTGTTCATCTCAGAATTCTGATGGTTTGAGTTCATCTGTCAATCAGTGAGACGTTATCTTGCATTCTCAATCCTCTTGACTGCAGCAGTGATCTGCGCTGCGTTCTGCCTGATTGCGCTCAAATCTGATGCAGCTCAGGACAATCAAAATTCTAATGAAAATAGTTCCACGCCTTCCGTAAAACCTAACGAGGGCAGCATTATCGGCGGGCCTAATGCTAATGTCCCAGCCACGCCTCCCACGCTTCAATGTCAGGGATGCCACGGCCCTGGAAAGACACTTCCGTTTTTGGCAGGTTCGCTGTTCCACACGGCGCCGCATGCCGGGTACGATCACAGTTTCCATGCCCAGGCCATTCACAACGGGACGAAAGCGGCGACGTGTCTTGATTGCCACACGAAGAATGGCGACATGGCCACGATCCTGCCGGCCAGCGATCAAAATTCGACAATCGACCGGGCGAACATTGCCGAAACGTGCGGCAGGTGTCACGGGGACAAATCGGTGATGCAGGGAAGCGGCATCAGCGATCGCCCATTCCTTTCTTATCGAGAGAGCGTTCACGCAAAAGCCATCGCCCGCGGCAATACCAGCGCCGCCGTCTGCACTGACTGTCACAACAGTCACGACATTCAACCGGCATCGAATTCGCAGTCGTCGATTGCCAAAGGCAACATTCCGGCTACCTGCGGTAAGTGTCACCGCACAGAAGCCAATGAGTTTGTTCAGAGCGTTCACGGACAGGCCGTGACGCGGGGAGTGTCGCGCGCCCCCGTATGCACGGACTGTCACGGTATTCACAACATCAAGATGCCTTTCGATCAGTCCACCGCCACCGCCACGACTGCGGTGGCGACCGACTCCTGCGCGAAATGTCATGAAGGCGTAACTCTGACTCAGGAATTCGGGGTCGCGAGCGGACGGGTAAGTAGTTACAAAGACAGTTATCACGGTTTGGCATCGCAATTGGGATCGAAGATCGTGGCCAATTGCGCCAGTTGCCATGGGATCCACAATATCCTGCCTTCCTCGGATCCCCGGTCGATGATTAGCACAAATAACCTGCCGAAGACCTGTGGGCAGTGCCACGTCGGTGCGAGTGTTAACTTTACCAACGGCAAAATCCATTTGACCTCTGGACTGGTTTCCGAAGTCGCGCGTCGTGATATGGGAGTCGTGGGCACAAGGATCGTCCGCTGGATCTATCTTCCCTTAATCGTTTTGGTCATCGGCGGCATGGTGGTACACAACGCGCTCGTGTGGCGGAAGAAGGCGGCAGCCAAACGGCGCCAGCAACGCAGCATCGTTCGCCTGAGCGCTAATCAAAGGCTCCAACACTGGTTACTGCTTACCAGCTTTATTGTTCTGGTGTTGAGCGGCTTCGCGCTGCAATATCCTGATTCCTGGCTGGCGTGGCTCCTCGGCGGCAGCGAATCATTACGCCGGATAATTCACCGGGTGGCCGCCGTCGTGATGCTTCTGGTAGGCACCTATCACATTCTTTACCTGGCTCTGTCGAAGGAAGGAAGACTCTGGGTAAAGGACATGTTGCCCAAACTCAAGGACGTCAGAGACGTCGTCGGAAATTTTGCTTACTATCTGGGAGTAAAAAAAGAGAAGCCGAAGATTGCGCGGTTTGGCTACGCCGAAAAGGCGGAGTACTGGGCCGTGGTGTGGGGCACAATGATCATGGGCCTTACCGGCCTGATGATCTGGTTCAAGATTGGTGTTTTTGGTTTCCTGCCCCGGTGGTGGATTGATATTGCGCTCTCGGTGCACTTTTACGAAGCAGTACTGGCAACACTTGCCATTATTGTCTGGCACTTTTATCAGGTGATATTTGATCCTGACGTTTATCCGCTTAACTTTGCTTTGATTGACGGCCGCGTGTCTGAAGAGTCATATAAGGAAGAACACGAACTTGCTTACGAAGAAATGAAGAAACAGACTGAGGAAGAGGAAGTCAAAACATGAAAGTTCAGAAAGCATTCAATCATCAGAGTCTCTCATGCTCAACGTCGAAAGTCTCATGGTCAGGAAGGGTGGCTTGCCCCCGCTGAGATTGAGAGACATTCAACGGTCGGGCGGGCGCAAGCACCCTTCCCAACCTTGAGGTTCCTTCTCTTGAGTCATTTTCTGACTCCCGGTGCTTCTGTGACGGGCACGAAATGCTCCAAGTGTGATTTAAGGCGAATAAATGACTGTGGATCGGATCCTGTTCTTGCGGTAGCTGGTTTGATTGTCTATTTTAGAGCAGCAGAAGATGGATGACATCGAACCACTGAATCCCAAAAAGCCGAGTCTCTTCCGCAACTACATCAGCTTCGTCGGGGCGGCGATAGTTATCGCCAGCCTGGCAAGTGTGGTACTCCTGTTTTTCATCGAGATCACATCGACGACTGAGAACCCTTATGTTGGGATCCTCACCTACATAATCTTTCCCTCGATCCTGATGTTTGGCCTGCTCGTTGTCGCCCTGGGCATGATCCTGGAGCGGCGACGACGACGGCGAACTGCGCCCGACGCTATTACGGCTTACCCAAAGCTGGATTTGAACGATCCGCATGCGCGTCGTGCTTTTCTCACTTTTCTCGTCGTCACTTTTTTCTTTATCTCAGCGAGCGCCTTCGGAAGCTATCGCGCATTTGAATTCACGGAGTCGGTCCAATTCTGTGGCCAGACTTGTCACACGGTAATGAAACCGGAATTCAGGGCTTACCAGGCCGGCGCTCATGCGCGCGTGCGTTGTGTTGATTGTCACGTCGGATCCGGAGCTGGTTGGTATGCTCGCTCAAAACTCTCTGGCGCCTACCAGCTCTATTCAGTGACCTTTAATAAATATTCGCGGCCCATCAGCACGCCGGTACACAACCTCCGCCCTGCTCCGGAAACCTGCGAACAATGTCACTGGCCGGAAAAGTTTTTTGGCGCCCAATTGAAAGTTTTCAACCATTACGGCTACGACGAACAGAACACGCAGCGGCAAAGACGCCTGCTGATAAACGTCGGCGGCGGCAGTCCGACCACCGGGCTGGTCACGGGCATCCACTGGCACATGAATATTGCGAACGAAATTACCTATATCTCCACGGATGATCATCGGCAAGTGATTCCCTGGGTGCAAATCAAAGACCATCAGGGCAACATCACGCAGTTTTATGATCGCACTCGACCGTTGTCATCTGACCAAATTGCCGGCGCCAGTAAGCGGCGCATGGACTGCGTCGACTGCCATAATCGTCCCGCGCACGTTTATTTGCCTCCCGATGTGGCCGTGGATCAGGCTTTCGTCGCCGGTAGACTGGACCCCTCGTTACCATATCTCAAGCGAAAAGCCGTTGAGGTTCTTAGTGGCCAATACGACACCACACCGCAGGCCGTAAGCTCAATCGAAAAGGGCCTGACTGAGTTTTATCAAACGAACTACAAAGATGTGTACTCGCAAAAGCAGGACTTGATCAAAGGCGCGGTCACGGAAGTTCAGCGTATCTTTCAGACTTATTTCTTTCCTGAGATGAAAACCGACTGGCAGACTCACCCTAACAACATCGGGCATCTTTATTTCTCCGGGTGCTTCCGCTGTCATGATGGCGAGCACGTCAGCAACACCGGCAAAATAATTACGAACAACTGTAATGTCTGCCACACCGTAATTTACGATTCTCAAAACCCGGCGGCCTCAGTGAAGACCGGACCATTTCAACACCCGGTCGATCTCGGAGCGCTTGCAGATCACAAATGTGAGTATTGCCACAAAGCCAACAAGCCATTCCAACATCCGATCAATCTTGGTGATATCTCGATGTTCCAATGTGTGGAGTGTCATCCGCGGAAATAGGTGAGCAGCTAAGGCCAAAGATAAATGGCTTAACGCGGATAAGACAAGTCTTTCTGCTCCGGCACATGCGTCTGGCACGTCGACAAGAGAGAAAGTCAAACCTTTTCCCGGGTTGTTCCGTTCTTTCTTATTCGCTTATGTGCCCTGGATTTATGCTGGACAGAATCTAGACAGCGCGTGCGAGTTTGAGTTCCGGTCTTTTCAGTAATGCGGGTTTGAGTGGCCGAGCCACGAGCACCGGGCAGGGCGCCTGGCGTAACACGCGGTCGACATTGGAGCCAAACAGAGCACGCATGCCAAAGCCGGCGCCGTGCGCACCCAGGCTGATCAAATCAATGGCATGCTTCTCGGCATAGTTCAGAATCTCTCGGTATGGCTGACCCTCCACCACCGCGTGTTTGATCTCGCACCATAGGTAAGTCTCTTCGGGAATGGCCCTTTGCAAACGACGCGCGGCCTGATGATAGGCAGTATCCTTACCCAGAGGATACCAGGACAATTCCGGCTCGTTTACCGAGCCGTCAGGTAACACGTGCAGCAGGTGCAACTCAGCCTGGTGTTCCTGGGCCAGAGACAGACCATAATTCAGCGCCAGCTCCGAGTAGTCGGAGAAATCATAAGCAACAAGTATTCGCTTCAGCATTATCTTGCCGCTTTCCTTTTCGATCCATTCACGCTCGTCAGTGTGAGTCACCAACACCGGACAGGGCGCTTTACGACAAACTGACTCAGCAGTCGATCCCAGGACGGCCGCACGATGGGGACGGCGACGTGATCGCATCACGATCAGATCCACGCCCTGTTCAGCGGCGGTTCTGGTAATCGCCTCTCCCACGTCCTCTGCCTCTACAACTATCGCCTGCCAGTCCAGATTCACAAAAGTCACGGGCGGTAGATACTTGAGCAATGATCCTTCGAACAGTTCCCTGACGCGACCCTGCGATATGGCATAACTTAGCTCGGCGCCAATTCGACCAGCTCCCAGCAGTTCATTTTTCGAAGCAGCGTAACAGACCGTTAACTGTGCGTCGTATGCCCTTGCCAGGCCCAATGCGTAGAGCAACGCCTCGTCAGACTCAGTCGACAAGGTGGTAGGACATAAGATGCGTTGAATTTTGATCATTGACCAATAGCTCCGGGATGTCCTTAATCTTGTAGTCGGGCTGCCTCCTTGGTTCCCGGAAGAGCAACGATTGTGCCGCAAACCAATTCGCCTCAATTCCGCCTTCACTCTCCAGCACGCATCAAAGATTGGGCACTTTTGCCCAGATTAATGCGAGACTTTGCGCATTGGCTTTTTGGTTCCGCGTTCACTTGCCCTCTGGCGGCGACGTCGTTTGGGCAGTGAGCCGTGGGTATAGAGCAATGACTGTACCGTTGATTATTGGCCGAGATGTTGGAAAATCTACTTGAAAGGTTGCGAAAATTGACCACCCACGGCGGAGTTCCCCTCAGTTTGGACAAACCTCAATGCACGTAAAATCGTGTGCGAGGTCGTGAGCAATGCAGCCAGTATTGAATTTGAGTAGCGGGAGGATTGTGGCGCACATGTTGAAAATGTCCGCACTCAAGCGCAGCGCGCCAATCGCCATGTTCGTCCATTTCAAAGACAGCAATCTTGCGTTTCATGATCACCGTTCGCTCCTGAGAGTATCTGCAGCAAAACGCGGCGGCAGGTTCTGGAGCTCCTGTCGGAGGCGATCACGAAGTCTCGCAACCTCTTGTTCGTCGAGGAGCAATGTCGGCCATCTGTAAGCTTGCGTTTCTTCCAGGCGATTGTGGTCTTCCAGGCGGCTCGCGATTTTGGCCAAACGTTGCCGCAAGTCTTCAACTTCTTCAAAGTGCTCTTCCCGGCTAATGGCGAGTGCGCGCATAACCTTAATCATCCGCGCAAGTTCCTTCATGAAAAAATCGTGGTCGGAACGCAAACGCGCAAGTACGTTTTTGACTTCTTCAGCTGTCGGTAGACTACTTGTCTTTGTAAAGGATGTCGCTGCAGCGCCGGCCAGAGCCGGAAACAGATGCAGGTTCTCCGCGCGAATGTGGACTGCCAACCGAGCCCAGAAGATGTCAAGCGACGCGAAAGCGCGTGCAATGTTTTGCTTTGCCAGCTCCGCATTGACTTCCGAGAGCAACTGGCCCAACGACGCGTGATCGTCTTCGAGCAAAACTTCGACCTGGTTGTTCATTGTTTCAAGTAGCCTGAGCTGGTAAAGCGGCGCTCACAAAAGGTAATAGATTCGTCTTTGGTTTTATGGTTGCGGGTATTTTAAGGATATTTGTTATCTTAGTGAGAGCTAGGCTCAGGAAATTATGGATTTGGAAATTCATAGCGAATGGACTTGTTGTGGGCGTGACAGTTTCTTATTCACTTGGTGGGTTCATCGTCGTGCGGGTTTGTCAAAGCCATTATCCCGAATTCGTCAACAATACTTGAGCGGTTCATTCTTTGACAGGCGGTTTCAGGCGCACTACCTCAACTGAACAATGCGCGCGTGCTGCTACCGCCGAGGAAACGCTGCCGAGCAGCAGCCTATCCATTCCTCTCATTCCCGTTGCGCCGACGAAAATGCAATCCGCACCCCAGCTTTCCGCCTCTTCAATAATCTGCTCTTTGGGGTTTCCTCTTCTGATCATCACCGCGGCATCGAGTCCGGCAGCGCGGAGTTTGGCCGCGTCAGGCTCAAAAAGCAGACGGATACGATCCCACTCGTCTTCCTCACCCACTTCAATCCATTTCACTAAGGACGGCTGAGATGGATCGGGTGTCACCGCCATCACGCTATCAATAACTGCCAATAATCGGATCTGGGTTCCGCTTGGCCATTCGCGCCTGCAAACCGCTTCCACGGCGGCGCTGGAATTAAGCGAACCATCCAAGCCGATAAGGAGGCGAATAGTTGAATCCGATGTTACGCGTCGCGCGCGCGCCACGCGCACGGAACACTTCGCCTCGTATAGTACTCGTTGTGAGACGCTGCCCAGTATCAAGCGGCCGCCGAGATTCGAGTGACCATGCGAGCCAACCACAATTAAATCCGACTTCAACTCACTGGCTTTCCAGATCACCGCCCACGCCGGCGATTCAGCCAGGGCCTGATCGCAAACCTTCCATTCGGGAAAATCTAGTTTGACCCGCTCGGCTGCCCGTCGTGCCAACAACCGTGCTTCTTCTAAGGCATGCTCGGCTTTCTCATGCGCGCGTCGCACACCGGCAGGCACATGAAGCGGAAACGTGTTATCGACCTCCTCATTTATTGGTGGAGGCAGAAAAACATCGGCCACCGTCATGACCATTGCTTCTACCTCTTTTGGCAAGCCGGCGAGTCGCAGATCGCCCAGAGCGGCATCGGCACACTCAGAACCATCGTAGGCAACAACTATCTTCATTGATTTTCCCCTGTTCGCCCGCTCAAACTAAACCCGGTTCCGCTGGGTTTTTGCAGAAAATTTTCTCTTACGGCCTGATCGCCACCTTCATGACTCCGTCTAAACGCTCACCGAAAAGTTTGTACGCTTCGTCTATCTGATCGAGCCTAAACGTGTGGGTTAGCAGCGGCGTGAGATCGACGCGCCCGTGACGAACCGCCTCCATCAGCCTTCTCATTCGCTCTTTTCCGCCCGGGCAAAGCGTAGTGACGATTTTGTGATCGCCAATGCCTGCTGCGAAGGCTTCGTACGGAATCTGAAGCTTGCCTGAGTAAACGCCAAGACTCGAGAGTGTTCCGCCAGGCCGCAAGCTGCGCAGCGCGCTCTCAAATGTTTGTTGCGTACCCAGTGCTTCGATGGATACGTCGGCGCCACCGCCAGTCAACCGCTGGACCTCGGCAACGACGTCTGTTTCCCGATAGTCGAGTGTCAAATCCGCGCCCATGCGTTTTGCCATAGCCAAACGGTGCTCGTCGCCGTCGACGCCGATGATAAACGACGCTCCGAGAAGTTTGGCGCCCGCGGTGGCGCAGAGACCGATTGGTCCTTGCGCGAATACCACAACCGAATCACCGATCTTTATCCCGGCAGCCTCAGCGCCGCCGAATCCGGTGGAAGCAATGTCGGCGAGCAAGACCACCTGCTCGTCCGCCAGCTCGTCGGGAATCTTTGCCAGGTTTGCCTGTGCATGCGGCACTAGAAGGAACTCGGCCTGTGCACCATTAATGGTATTGCCAAATCGCCAGCCACCAAGCGCCTCGTAACCCTGGCCATGGCCACACTGCGAAGCATGTCCGGACAAGCAGGCGCTGCATTGCCCGCAAGGCGTGATCGCGCCTACCAGGACGCGATCGCCAATCTGATAACCGGTAACACCGTCGCCAAGTTCTTCAATGACACCGACAGGCTCGTGCCCGATGACGAGTCCGGGCTTCACCGGATATTCGCCGCGAACGATGTGCAGATCCGTTCCGCAAATCGTGGTTAGGGTAACTCGTATTACGGCTTCGCCAACGCCGGCACGCGGCTTTTCAACTTCTTCGACGCGGATTTCGTTTTTGCCGTGAAAGACGTTTGCTTTCATCTTCGTGGCGGTTACTGCCCGTGCTGAAACTTGCGAATTGCGATTTCCGCTCGGAAGACCACTGGTGGCTTGCATAGGTTTCTATCCTTCGTGTCAGTGTATGGTCTGCATCCGTTGCCAACACTCAACACAATAAGTCAACGCCGGATCAAACGCGAGCTTCGTGTCCTCGATCCATCTCCCACACTTGCTACAGTTGCCATACGAACCGGCCATTAGTCGATCCAGCGCATCGTCAATCTTTCGCAGGCGCGCCTGCAGCAACTCTCGGTGCCAGTAGGCTGCCCGAGCCGCTTCCTCTTTAGACATTCGTTGCTCACCACTTTGGGTTGCAGCGCTCGGTTGAGAATCTTTGAGCAGTGCTTCGCAGATATCCTCGCGTTCGGAGTGAAGCCGGTTCCATACCAGCCCTTCATTTCGAAGAACGGCCCTATCAGTTACGCGAGTATTGGGGTTGGCGCTCACGGTAATTACCTCCATTAGGTTCAAAGGTCAGGGTCAGTGGTTGCTCCATCTTTTTTACTCAGAAAATGGTTTTCCAGTCTCAGTAAGAGCAATGAGCATGCCGCCTTAGCCACCAGAAAATGTTCAAGTCTGCCGACTTTTTTGCAACTTGTTGTGGAAAGTTACTCAGTATCGCTGAGAGAAAACTCGCACAGTTTGTTCCGGTCGCCTCAAAGTCCCTGTTAACTGACTGAAGAACGTTGGCACGACTCATGCACCTTGATCTCAGAAACCCTGAGATTTTGCGGAGAAAAGATAACGGAGGCACCATGAAAACACGTGAGATACCACGAAATGAATGGGTCAGATTTTTCAACAATCTCAGCAGGAGGCAGGAGGGCTGGCAGGTCACACTTGAAGTGTTCGGCCCAGAGATCGGCGACCAGGTCGAGGAGCGTAACCTTTTCCTTGCAGGCATGACCGCGGAAGTGGCGGACAAAGGTGACCAGATAGAAATCATGATGGGCGGAAAACCGAGCGGTCACGTGACGCATATGATTGCAGCCCCAGTTCTGGTCGAGCTCCAGAAAACAGATCTTGGCGTCGACTCTGCGCTGCAAATCAAATCGGCCGACGGCACAACTACCCTCCTGCACCTGGGCTAAGAAACACTTCGGCGCTCGTGTGCTGGAAACCGAAGTTGTCTCAGCTAGCCCGCATTATTCACGAACTGCGGATTTGTTCACTAAGCCTGCGTTAGCAGGCGACAGCATAAAGCCTGGGGCGTCAGCCCCAGGTCACTGCAAAGAAAGAGTTCCAAGCCTGCGAAGCAGGCGACAGCGTGGACCAGTTCGCGCTCGTCTCGAAAGCAACAGGCTGCCGCCCGTTACACGGGCTGATGTTCATCTACATTGCTTTCCTGGGGCTCGCGCCCCAGGCTTTATGCTGTCGCCCGCTACGCAGGCTGAAATGACATGAAGGTTCATGAATAATCCGGGCTAGGTCAGCGTCGCGGCGGATTTTATAGTTACACCTGGCTTGAAAATCTCGTTGGCTGCGACATGCATAATGCGAATCGCATCGTTGCTGAGTGGCAGGATCTAAAAGTCGGCGACGAAGTGTGACTTCATCATGGAGCGGAAGATGTTACTCGGTATTAAGCAACGAGCGGAGAACGATGAACCTTGTTCTTTCCAGAGGTGAAGACTGCTTTTAATTGACAGGGCAGGATACAGAGTAGTGTGCGCCCGTAACTTCCCTTTCTCTCGTTAACGCACCAGTCACCACGTCGCGTAAGCCTAACTGGCAGCTTAATAGGCTTCACTACAAGTGCGAGGCCTCCCAGTATTTTTCCTGAGCCTGCTTGGCCCAGCTCCAGAAACGGCCTTGCTTCACGTTTACGGGTTCATCGACCCATAGATCTTCATGCAAATAGAGACTGTCGCTGCCGCCCTCATCTATAACCAGCTTCAGCTCGTGGTTGTATCGTGCGACCGGTTCATGGCCCGCGATCTCGGCTATCAGATTTGCAGCTGCGACCTCGGCCTGACGAATTGCCATGTGGCCCATCTTCGGCCCGCTCAGGTTGACTGCGTCTCCGATGGCATACATATGGTCGTGACCGATGACCCGCATGGCCCAGTCGACGTTTATGTATGACTCATCATCGGTAATGCCCAGGTTAGACGCTGCCGAGGAACCCTGGAAAGGTGGCAGCAGCATCAGGAGGTCAAAGTTAACGGCTTGCCCCAGGTTGTTATACGCCGCGCCAAAGGTTACATGTTCGACAGAAAAATCGCATCGCGACTCGATACCATGCTTATCGAGAGCGCCAGTGATCGCGCGAGCCACGTTGTTATCTTCAAACTGCAAGCCGGGAGGCTGGGGATTCACGACAGTGATCTCGACGCCTTTGCGCTCGCCGCGCGCTTCCAGGAAGCGTGACAACGCGAATGCGGTTTCGTAGACGGGGACCGGCAAGCGCGCTCCTGAACACTGGCCAATCACTGCTCGTCCTTTATGAAACGCTGAGACAGCTTTACCAAACTTCAGCGCCTTATCTACGTTCAGTAGATGATGCGCGTGTTCAAAAAAGCCCGTGATGCGCTCGGTAGCCAAGCGGCGACCTAACGCGAAGATCAGAAAATCGTAGGAAAGGTGTCCTTCTACTTCACCGTGGGCGATGGTTACCTTGCGCTCATGAGCGTCGACCCGCGCCACTTCCGCTTCAATGAAATTCACTCGGCGGCCCAGCATTGTGCAGCGCAAATCAAACGAAACGTCGTCCCGTTCACATTTACCAAAGGCTAACCTCACCAGTGCCGGATAAAAGACAAAAAGCCGGCTGCGCGACACCAGCGTAATTTGATGTTCGTCACCCAACTCCTTAGCAAGCCGTTCCGCAGCAATGACGCCGCCGAATCCACCGCCAAGAATCAAAATCTTCGCCATTTGCCTAACCTCTCTGTGATGAAGCAGAAGATTCTTCCGGATGAGCCTCGCGCCTGGGACACCGCACTACTTCGACCGAACACTTCGCATGCGAAACTACCGACTGTGAAACCGACCCCAGCAGAAAACGTTCCCACGAGCGGTAGCCATGCGAGCCGACCACGATTAAGTCGGCGCCCCAACTTTCAGCTTCGTCCAGGATCACGCTCCGCGCCGGACCCGCCGCAAACTTCCCTTTTACGTTTGCCGCGGAACCTATCGCTGATCCGACTTTTGTTACCACCCGGGTGACCAGGGATCGGGCCCGCTCAGAAGCCGCACGATCCAGTTCGTCAAAATAAGTCGGAGGCCCCGCCCAGGTTTCTGGTGACGGGGGAAGCGGTAGTTCAAAGGCAGTCAGCACCTCGATCTCTGAACCTTGAGGCCAGGGTCTCCGGGCTACCTCCTCAATTGCTTCATCACTGCAAGGCGAGCCATCGACGGCCAAGAGCACTTTCATAGCAACTCCTTCAGGTAATAAAACCTACCGGTGTGTGGTGCACGATTTGTGCCATTGGCAGCGCGGTTACGAATTGGTCTTTTGCTGCTTCCGGTTGCAGATGGCTGCGAGGTTTTACTCATCGTGGGGACTTTTGCGCGACCTAAGCCTCTCGTGACGGCTATGTTTCCGGCGCAACCTGCTACGACTAAGGTCGAACTCAACAAAAGCGTGGACCATGTAAACCACCGCAGAATTAGTTTCAACCTGTTCAAGCGGCACGTGTGTTGCCCTTTGATTCAAGGGCGAATCTCTGAATGTCAGAAAGAAGGCGATAAGAAAATGGAGTCCAAAACAATTGAAAGCGGAGCGGAGACGGCAATCAATCTGGCTCACTTAAGCCATGAGGTTGCCAAGGCAAAGACACTGCTTGACGATGCAATTGACGATGGCAAACGTAAGGCGCAGCGTGTCGCAAAGCGAGGCTATGCCATGGCCGAAGACTGTATTGAGGACACAACTTACTACATCAAGCGTCATCCCTGGGAATCAGTCGGGTTTTCACTGGGTGTCGGCGCTATGCTCGGCATGATTTGTGGCTGGTTCTGCACGCGAACATCCGCACGAACATAAAATTAACCTTGCGGTAACAACTGTCGCTTAACCTGGCTTGGCTCTCGTGTCCCTTGCGGCCAAGTATGCATTGCCGAAGTCTAATCTAACTTCGCGTGAACCTTTTTCAAAGCCGCGCGCAAATCCTCGATATTGACTTGAGGTCCTGGTGGGCGTCCTGCTCGTTTGCCTCGGTCGCCTCAACGCACGTCTAGGCCGCCAGGTTTTTCAAAAAGACACCAACCGCGTACGCAAGAAGGGCAGCGATGGCCCCGACCAGCAGCGTGACCAGACCTGAACTCCACCATGAAGCCGTCGACCAGCGACTTTTGGCTGACCCGATCGCGAAGAACACGGCCGCCGTCACCACGACTGATAACTCGAGCGGATAGGAAACCTTTAACAGATAGGGAAGAAGTGGAATCAGCCCGCAAACAAGAAACGCGCTGAAGGTACTGAGTGCCGCTATCCAGGGTGAGCGCACCGCGCGAGGCAAGCCATACTCCTCGGTCAACATAGTGCGCACCCATCGTTTGCGATCCGACGTAACGAGCTGAACAATTCGTTCCAGGTCATCTCCCTCGAAACCATACCCTTGAAAGATCTGCCTGACCTCTTCTCTCTCGCCCTCAGGAAATAAGTCGATATGCCTGTTCTCGATCGCTTCGATCCTTCTAATGTCATCGTGCTCGGCCTTAGTGCCCAGAAAATTACTGGCGGCCATCGAAAATCCGTCGGCGAAAAGATTAGCAAAACCCATTACCAGGACGACCCAGCCAGTGAGGCGAGCACCCGCCACCCCACTCACCACGGCGAATGTCGTCACGGACCCATCGATCCCACCGTAGATCCAATCGCGGAGATAGTTTTGGTACGGTGCTCCCGCTAGCCTTTGTTCGATAGCCGCCGGTGAATGTTCATGTTCCATATTGGCACCGTAGCCGCCCGGCGATTTGTAGAGTCTGCCCTGGCGTTGGGACAATCAGGGATTGTGGGCCCGGCCTAACTCGTGACGATAACTCGAAGAGCGTCCTGTAAACGTAAGCGCGACCCGGCTGGAAGGTTTAATGAGTCTTAGACTAAATGGCCTTCCGCTGGGTCCGCTAAATTGGTCCAATCGCCACTGCGCAAACCGTTGTCTGTTTCCCTCAGTAACTTCGAGAGCTACTTGAATGGTCGCTGAGCAATGCCTATGCCCTCGCTAAGTTACTGTTTGTTCGCAGGAGACCCCGAGCATACTGCGGAATATCGCTGAAACTAGTGGAGAATTTCGCAGTGGATCGAAGAAATCGCGGCGCCAAAAAGGTCGCCTGGCTGTGAGAAGTGGGAACTGAAAAGCGGTAACAGTCTGATTCTTTGAGAAAACTGAGAGAGCCGTTGCGGAGACAACAGAATCGCGAGATAAATATTAATTAACTCTTCAGAACGTGGGCCAGCGCCTTGAGTAATTTTTCTGCCGTATAGGGTTTATTGAGAAAAACGCTCACGCCTTCGAGCGCTGCTTCACCCGCGCGATGCCCCATCGCCAGTCCGCTTGCGGCTATGATTCTAACCCGTGGATTCATTCTTTGGAGCGCGCGGATAGTTGCCGTACCATCCATGAAAGGCATCACCATGTCTGTCAGCACAACCGCAATCTCGTTTTTTCTGTCGGCGTAATGCGCCAGGGCCTCAGTGCCGTCGCTGGCCGTGAGTACTCGATAGCCAAAAGTTTCGAGTGTGCCGCGCGTGATCTCGCGAATTGATTCTTCGTCATCGACGACTAGAACTAACTCCCCATTTCCAAGCGGGAGATCCGTTTGTAAGGCGCGGACGTCGGCGGTTCCGGGAGCGTCAAGGGCGGGAAGGTACAACACAAACTGGCTTCCCTTGTGAACCTCGCTATAGACGTTGATGAAGCCCCCGTGGCTTTTAACGATTGTCACTGCGGTGGAGAGGCCCAATCCGGTCCCTTTTGTCATCTCCTTCGTTGTGAAAAACGGCTCGAAGATTCTGCTCTGAACTTCCGGGGGCATTCCCGGTCCGGTGTCGGCAACAGCAATCATGACAAAACGGCCGGCCTTGGCTTCAATGTGCATTCGAGCATAGTTTTCGTCAACAAATATATTCTCGGCGGTGATGGAAATAGCGCCGCCATCCGGCATCGCGTCGCGGGCATTGACGCAGAGATTCATCAGGACCTGGTGCATCTGCGTAGCATCCGCTGAAATGATCCAGAGGTCGTCGGCGACACGGTAATTTATCTCGATCGACTTAGGCAGCGTCTCGCGCAGTATCTTAACGATCTCTTTGATCAGATGTTTGGGCTGCAAGGCCACGCGCTCGCCTTCTACGCCTCGCGCAAACGACAACACCTGGCGCACCATGTCGCCTCCACGCTCCGCGTTGGTGCGCAAAACATCAAGCCATTTTCTACTCGCGTCGTCGTTTGCATTTAAACGCAACATGTCGACGGCCATCAGGATCGGCGACAGCACGTTGTTTAGATCGTGCGCGATGCCGCCCGCGAGTGTGCCAATTGATTCCATCCTCTGGGCGCGTAGAAACTGCGCCTCCATCCGCTTCTTCTCAGTGATGTCGGTATTGATTACAAGAATCGACGCGGGCGCTCCATGTTCGTCGCGCACTAATGTCCAGCGACTTTCTATGATGATCTCAACTCCGTCGCGGCGGACTTGATGAACTTCACCGCTCCACTCGCCATTGTCGATTACCGCTTGCCGGGCAATTTCAAATTGAGTAGACCGCTCCTTGAGTAGCAACTCCACCACGTTCTTGCCGACGGCTTCCGCCGCGGTCCAGCCATAGATGCGCTCGGCTCCCTTGTTCCAGAACAAGATGTTCTGCTCCAGGTCGCGCACCAGAATAGCGTCCTGCGCCTGATCGAGTAGCGCGGCCTGCTCGAGTATTTGCTCTTCGCCGCGTTTGCGTTCAGTAATGTCGCTGCGAATCGCGATGTACTGATAGGGTTTTCCTTCGGAGTTGAGGAAGGGAACGATGGTTGTGTCGACCCAGTAGTAGCTGCCGTCTTTCGCGCGGTTCCTAAGCTCACCCCGCCACACCCTTCCGCTTGCGATGGTGGCCCACAAGTTTCTGATGAATTCTTTCGAATGATAGCCAGAGTTGATAATGCGATGGTCCTGCCCGAGCAGCTCGTCGCGCGAATACTTCGAGATCTCGCAAAACTTATCGTTGACGTAGTTAATAATGCCGTGCTGATCGGTGATGGCCACTATCGCTGACTCATCAAGCGCAAACTTGATGTCGGCCAGTTCTTTCAGCGAGCGCTGCAACGCTTCCTCTGGTGGCAGCCCTCTATCCGGTGTTGTTGTGTTAATCGCAGTCACTCTTGTCAGGAGATTATTATTCGGAATTGGCAGCAAGGCTCTGTGCTTCGTCGAGTTTCTTGAGGCGATATCTTAGCTGGTCGCGCGAGATTCCCAACAACTCAGCGGCCCGCGTTTGATTGCCGCCACTCCGTTCGATGGCCTGTCGCACGAACGACATCTCCGCTTCGTCAAGAGAGATCCCCTCGGGTGGAAGCGAGAATTGTTCGGCCACGTTCTCAGTGTGACCTGAGCCAGTGCCGTCGCGTCGGGCGGAGTGTCCCGTAAGTGCTCCCGGCAAATACTGAGTAGTGATCACATCGTCGTCCTCGAGAATCAAGGCACGTTCGATCACATTGCGCAGCTCGCGAACATTCCCTGGCCAGTTATAATTTCTAAACAACGCCTCTACCTCGGGAGAAAGGCTCGTGATCTGTTTGCGCAAGCGCAACCTCGATCCGATTGTGTCGATGTAGTGTTGTGAGAGGAGCAGAACATCGTCGCCGCGTTCGCGCAAAGGCGGAATATCTATTTGAATTATTGAAAGACGATAATAAAGATCCAGGCGGAAACGGCCGGCCTCGCTCTCCGTTTTCAAATCGCGATTCGACGCCGCGATAACACGCACATCAAGGGGAATATCCTTCAGGCCGCCTACGCGCCGGAACGCACCCTCTTCCAGAACGCGCAGTAGTTTCGCTTGCAGGGCCAACTCCAGTTCCCCAATTTCGTCCAGCAATATCGTGCCACCTTCGGCCTGCTCGAACAATCCTTCCTTGCGCGCCTTTGCGTCGGTGAATGCTCCCTTCTCGTAACCAAACAGTTCGGATTCGATCAGTGTCGCCGGCAGAGCCGCGCAGTTAATGGCAACGAAAGGGCGGTCAGCACGTCGGGAGCCATAATGGATCGCCTTCGCCACCAGATCCTTGCCGGTTCCAGATTCTCCCTGCAGCAAAACGGAGGACACTTCACTCTCAGCTACTTTCGCCGCGAGCGAGAGCATCTTTTGCATTGCCGGAGACTGTCCTACTATCTGTTCAAAGGCAAACTCCAGTAGGCGCTCTTTCCGCACTTGATCAAGTTCACGGCGCAACTTACGGGCTTCAATGCCATTGCGAATTGTTATGCGTAGCTCTTCAAGGCTGATTGGCTTACTTATGAAGTCGTAAGCCCCTCCGCGCAGCGCAGAAATCGTATTGTCTACTATTACATCGCCGGTAATCATGATGACCACGACGTCGGGACGGTGTTCTTTGATCCGGCGCAATAGATCCAGTCCGGACCCGTCCGGCAGATCGATATCGAGCAACACGGCAGCGGGCGTTTCCGCGGTGAATTGCGCCAGCCCTTCGCTGACGCTTCCGGCTTCAATTGCTGTAAAACTCCAACTTCGCAGGGCTTCGCCCAACGTCCAGCGAATGGCCTGGTCGTCGTCAACTATGAGTATTTTCTCCTTATTACTCTTCAGCGGGCTGCGCCTTTCTTGTCTGCAAATAGCATCATAACGAATAACTGCATTATATTCGGCGCACGGTCATTCAGAAAGCTGAGCTGCCTCCCGACACTGGTTCACTTTCATTCGCCAGGATGGCTTAGGTCCGAAGGACCGGCAGTTAGTAGCCCCGTCCGTCAGGGGTCGTGTCAAAACTCTGATGAAAAAACTACCTGAAAAAATCTTGGGCCACATTCGACCTGTAAGAGGTTTTTCGATCGCGGCGAATGATTTTTGACGGACCATTTTCCGAGATTTCAGAGTTTTGACACGACCTCGTCAGGGCGGGGACTACATTCCCTCCATAGCCCAGAGGCCCGAAGGGCCGGCACAAATCGTGGCGCACCTTCGGCGCTCAGGTAACTAACCGTCGCATCTACCCCGCCCTCACGGACGGGACTATTAACTGACGGTTCTTCGAACCTGAGAGTCTCAAACTGAACCAGTACCTGTCTTCCGGCAGTGTCCCTGGTGAGTGTGTGCTTGTTCCAGATAAGCATTGACTCACGAAGAAAAGGGCGTCGGGGGTTTCGTTATAGGCCCAGGTACCGGTGATCATTTACGAATCGGTTTCAGACTTCTCTGATCCTGAGACTGCGGCAGCAGTTGTCCTCGGCAAGTCTAATCTCTTGATCGTCAAGAGCAAGGGAATATTCGTGTGGCATGGATAGTGCGCATCAAGATAACTCCGTTTCACTTGTGCTCTGCTCGGCACTACCTTTCTTAAGCAGGGTGGGTGAACCGTCAGGAAGGATGTAGGTCGCGGAGCAGCATTAATGACAACTTCGCTGGCCACTCCGGAGCTACAAAACAAAATCTATATTCGGTAAGTAATTGAACCTTTGGCTTTCGTTGCGGAGCCGATTTTTAAAGTCTCAGAAGCAAGGCTGAGTCTGGGTGTGTTGAAAATTTTCTGCCGTAACGATCGAAGTACATCATCGCCGGTAACCCACTTTGACAATCACCGTGCCGTGATTGACCGCAGTCCGCTGATCCTGCAAGACCGGGGTCCCATGCCGGCCAAAAAGATCGATTCGAGTTCGGTTTCATTGCCTTCGCCATATGGATCGCATTTGCCGCAATGGGAGCTGTTTCTAGCCCAGGTTCGAAGGAGAGATCATCGCCAAGGTCCCGCTCGGAACATGTGGATACCTTTATCGCAGGGCTTGGGAAGGTGCAGGTAGATCAAAACAAAATTTAGGAAGGCATGAGTTGAACCTACGGCTGGTTTGATCTCGCTGGGCTGTTGAGAGCTGTGTTGAATCGCAGTTGCCTATCTGCTGCTCCAGCTCAACAAATTGGCCGATGCTGCCAAGTTATTCATTGCTGAACGCGATTGGCTCTTTCTTGGTAATGATCGCTCTCGTATTCGATTTCAATTTTGTCGGCGTTTTTGATCGAAGCCTTTTGGTTCGAAGGCTACATCGCGTCATCTGCGCAATCGGCGGATCTCACTTCTGCGAAATCATACCACCCGAATGGACATCGGACGCCGGAACACATCCCGCTCGCCAGAGTGAATGAAACGCTCGCGCCACTGCCGGATTTAGCCACATCGCCCTTCAGTGCAGAAGCAGCGAACTTGATCGATAAGCTGAGCGGAGATTTGAGCAGCCGCCTCATTTGCTATCGTGTCAGCCAATTCCAAGAGGCGACCTCCTTCGATGATTGAGCGTAATGCTTCTGGAGCGATAGTGAAGAAGGTTTACCGATTTCTTTTGCCATGGTTTGCCTCCTAAGGGTGCGGCAATCCGTCGAGGTGAGATTGCCACACAAATCAGCGGTTAGGATTGGACTGCCGAGGATCTGCATTCAAGGGCGGGTGCGCCCTAAGAGGGTCGAACCTGCAGGGATTTTCGCAGATCCGCAGCCTGAAAAAACAGTGCGCCATATTTTTCATGTTTTAACATGTTTGTCAAGTGTTGGCCCGCGTGGTAACCGGTTAGGAATGAGGCCGCGGTGGAACACAAAACTCTTCTGGCTGGATACGCGCGACGTTGCGCGAACAGTTCAAAGGCGAGAACTATGATCACGACCAAGGACGGACACTCAAAGCTCGGGACACCGCCAACCGAAACGAAGGGCCGAACGATATCGCGTGGTTGTCCATACTTCTGGATTTCCAGAACTCCTGTACCGCGAACTCTCCGTGCTCGTCACGACAGATGGCCCAGCTGATAGTGGCGTATGGGCAAAACCCGGTCGTCGCACCCAAGCCGAACACAACGGCCGACGATCTCATTGTCGTCGTATGCATGCCAATACACGTGACATCGCGCAGCCGCTGGAACTCGGGCAGCGAGTCCACCAAGGATGTGGCACCGTCGTCAACGTGTTGAAGAGTTCGAACTAGGCGGAAGTACTCGGTCAGCTGCGCATCCTCAGCGTAGTACCCCTCTACGGGCACGTCCGCAGGTGTCGCATTGAGTGCCTCGGCGACGCGACGCGCGCACTTCAAGAGACTCATCCGCGCTCATGTTGCTTCATCACGTCACGGTAGAGCTTGTCCAAGCCCTCACTGCGGCGGTCAGGCCGTACCCCCAAAAGCCCTCGGTCATTCATGCGGTCGCAGTGAGTGCAAAGGTTTTCCCTCCGAATTTGTGTGCGAACAACTCCATCCTCGGATCACCGATGAAGGGTCCCAGCACACCGGCGACATTCCAACAGACGGACCAAAAGTAATACTTATTCTCTTGAGCGTTGTGCCAGACATAGAGGCCGGCACAAGCGCCCATGGGACTAAAAATGTTTTCATTGGGGTTGCGAGCGTTCGGATAGTATTTTCCTAGCCTTGCATAAGGTAGGCAGTAAACACTCACGCCCTCCTTCAAGGTACTTCCGGCCCAGCATTCATTCGGTTGCCACTTCAGGTCTTTATAGAAAGTTGAGAAAGGTAAGTTGAAATCATTAGGAAAGATCTGAGGCGTATCCCTACCTGATTTCAAATGGTCAAGCACAATATAAGCGATGTGATTTTCCCGACCGAGATCTCGCTTCCAATCGTTGTCAGCCCGCGCAAGTGTGCAGCTGAGCAGAACAACTGTCATAGATAACAAGAACCTGTTCAGGCTTGTTTGAGTTCTTCCGACCATGACGCGATTGAATCACCTCGCCAATCAGATGCTAGATGGATTGATAGCGCAGCCCGAAAGCCGCCAAAACATATTACGCGATTTTCGCAAAAATCCACATCTTTACGCCTAAAGGGCCTCAAGATTGCGCCGGAGTGAAGTTGAGATTCGCAGCGCGTTGCGCGGCGGGCACTTCGACCCTTTAGTTCAGGTTTTCGACCGGCGACAGGCGCTCGAGTTATACCTTAAGCAACTGGAGTCGGACATTGCTGGCTTTCGGCTCGAAGCCTAAAGCCTCTCGAAGCGAGCCAAACAGATTCGCGTTCCTGGTCCGGATGGAAAGGTCGTGTATAGAGACCGAGCTGAGGGCCTGCTAGATCGATCCGGACTCCTTGCGGCTTCAGGGGCTTTCTGATTCAGTTTTAGGGCTTCTCTGTCGCCCGGGGTGGCGCGACGAATTTATGAATCGCGGCATCTGGTCGTGTGTCAAATGTGACGAGAACGTAGTCGTTATCCTCATCAGGAGCACGACCATCAAACATCATGTCGCTAATCATCCAGCCCTTGTGTAGGCACAACGCAAGACGGATTATCAGTTCGCTTCGGACCCGCCTCCCAAGCTTCATATCCTTGCAGTTTCGAGAAATCGGAATGCGAGAGTCTTCCGGCGAACAACTCCATTAGCATTCTGGTCGGGATCCTGACCTCGATCGAGTTGTTTTTGTAGGTGGTCCCCATGCCTCTACGATCTCCTTCCTGCGGGTATCGTGATTTTAGGCGGTAGAAAGCGTTGCAAGTATCATTTTCCGGTGTCGGAAGAAACTCAATCATTCTGCGCAGACTGTCAACGAGTTCTGTACCCATTAACTCGAAGTATTGTCCACGGTATAACTTTGCGTCGATGCTTTCCTGTTGCCATTG
The DNA here is from genome assembly GCA_963698325.1 of Blastocatellia bacterium. Taxonomy (GTDB): domain Bacteria; phylum Acidobacteriota; class Blastocatellia; order Pyrinomonadales; family Pyrinomonadaceae; genus PSRF01. The sequence continues at coordinate 104,006 of CAVOQJ010000002.1, forward strand.
CCGCTTAACTTTGACGGTCAAAACGAAGTTAATTTCACTCCTGTTTTCGAGGAAAAACTTTATCACTTCGTCCACCGTTGACGAGTCTTGATGAAACGGTGTGTAGTCTCCGTCACACAGAATAATTCCCAAGCGATCCTCAAAATCGGAGTCAACCAGTTGGTTGGCTTTTTCCTCAAGCGCTTGATAGACCTGATTTTCCGATATGTTAGCAATCTGTTTATACGACAGGTGGGTCGTTATCGAGCCCGGCTCCCTAGGGCGATATGAGATGGTGAAACTGATGTTTTCACTTTGGTTGTAAACCACGTGATCATGATTGGCGAAAGGAGATTTTTGTATTTCGTCCAAAAACTTCTCGAATTCAGGATTGAAGATTTTTTCGCCAAATCTCGCCACGCCCGGCAGCTTCAGTTCTGTTTTTTTCCCGCCCTCGAAAAAGGGTTTTGATAGCCGGCCCTCTTTAGTGAATTTATGATAGCGACGGTATTTCTGACCTTGATTCGCATCTACTTTAAATTGAAAAGAATTGAGTCTGAGGCCGCGTACGGCAGCACGATCAATTACCTGGGACTTGAGCACCTCAACGGGATTATTCGCGTCGAAGCCCTTATCCGAAATCGTCGTTATATCAGCAGCAAAAGATTGTTTTGGATCCGCAAAAGCTCTAAAGCAAACGTCAGGGTTGCGGCGCCCACCGAAATTCATCTCATAGTCGACTTTACCCAATTTACTGAGCGCGTGGATTATGACAACTTCCCATTCAGGCGCTAAGGTCATCTCTTTGTGCATCCGATTGAGCTGCGCGACAATCTTCTTAGTGTCTCGTGGTTTAAGAAACGTAGCGTTCTCGTTAACTAGATGCTGAATAATTCTGCGTGGGAAAATAGCCATAGTGCCAACGAGTCGCGGTCGGTCACGTCATATCGTTTTACTTGTCGGGCAGGAGTGATTGCTAAGGGGCCTGAGCGGGCGGCTTGATGTTTACATCAATGCTGCCGCTGACTGAAACCGGCTGCACCTCAGGCTTCTTGTCAGGAGGGCGCGTCAAAACACTATAGGCTGAGAGCACAAGATACACGCCCGCAAAAATAAGCGGGATCCATCGTTCGAGACGCGTGATCGGCCTATAGGTTTTCCCCTGGCCCAACTCGCATGAGTGCCATTCATAACGAAAGGAGACGCAGGACCAAGTCTCGAGACTTCAGAAACTGCCTTATTCCTTCTCTTGGAGTAGTTAGCGGCGCCCAGCGCATCAAGAATCGCGATGAGCCCTTGTTGCTCCTGAACGATGACGTCTTCCTCCGCTTGCATAGTGAAACTGTTCTGCAATTGCAACTACTTCAGAGCCCCGTTAATCGCAGCCAGTAGACTCTGCCACTGTTGGCGTTCATCATCCGAAAGATCTGTCGCCTCATGCGTGCGCGTCCAGCGGAGAAAGGCCTTCGCTAGTCGGTACTTTGAAAAATCGGGGATCTCGTCGGCGAAGACATCCACCAACGGTCGTGCAGGTTGGGAGGTTGCCGTCTTACTAACATCCCATCCCAGGTCCGTCTTCGCCACTTCCACAAGAGTTGTACGCAACAAATCCTCAATCTCTGGAGTGCTTACGGCGCCCTTATATGCGTCCTTTGTTCGCAGGATTCGCTTGTTTCCAAGAATATGGACCAGGACCTCTTGTTGCGCGGCCTGTTCACCCGCGGTGTCAGAATCAAGAAGAGCCGCAACTTTGAGTTTCTGTGCGTGTAGAATCGTAGCGTAGTACACGACCTTGCCGGCGCTACCTGCCGGCACGAGAGCGATCTTCTCGCTCAGGTCGGCGAGCCCGGCTGCTTGCAACAGAGCGGAAACGGAGTCCACGTACCAGTAGTCGGTCAAGCCTTCGAGAACTAAGTTCTTCTGCTGACTGAATAGGCTTTGAGCTAGATCGTAACCGAGCGCCTCCTGGAGAGGCAGTAGAGCCGCAGGATCATTTGCCGTGATGCTCGTATGCACTTTAGTGCCAACTTTGCGGTCAACCATTTCCACGACTCGAACAAGATCCAGCTCGTCAGGACCGACCAAGAAGGGCGAGTGAGTTGTATAGAGTGTTTGATTGCTTTCCGCGAGTCGCGAGATAGTGGTTCTGAAGTCGCGCTGCTTCAAGGCATGCAGACTCAACCCAGGCTCATCGAGAAGAAGAATCGCATTTTCGTGTTTTTCAGCCGCCTCAGCGAAAAACACTATGAAAAAAGATACTAGCCATTGGAATCCCTGAGAACGCTGGTCTAATTCAATCTCTACGCCAATATCATCTTCGACAACCACCTTCAAATATTGACCATCGACAACCACTCGCAACCGGTCGGCCTCTGCGCGCTTGGGATCTGGATTCCAAACTCCGCGAATCTCGTCAGACAATCGAACGCTCGCGGCGTTAAGCTGGTACGACCGGCGGTCAAGCTGGTCTCGGTACAGCTTCAGCGCTTCTGTGTCCCCAGGCGAGGGCTCCGCAGCCCTTCCGAGATTTGAGAGCTCGCGCGCACTAAAGCCAAGGAGCTGAAGAAGGCACTTATTTCCGTAATCGTAATAATCGTCATCGAGTAGATTGTTCTCGATTCGTTGTGCAAGGTGATCGAGGTGAATGAGCGGTCGAACTCGGAAGTAGTTCGTAAAAAGCACGAATACAGGACGGCGCGCTTCAAGAGCCTTTAATGTCTCCGACCGGCGTACAGCAATGCCTACATCAGAGATAAGCCGGTCGTACCGCGCCTCTTCCTGTTCATTGCTCTCGTCCATCGAAGGCAACGCCTGTTCAAGCCAACCCTTGAGTTGGGAAGATTGTTCGTCGCCAATCAGAGTTGAGTCACGCCAACCTTGCGTGAGCGTCGCAAGCTTGTCGCCAAACGTCTCAGCAGGAAACCCTTCTTCGTCAGGTTTTGGCGTACGCTTATCGACATGAGCCGCGAGACGCAACAAGTCCTTCTTTAAGGAACCGTAGGTCGGAATCAGTGGGCCGCCGTCGATTCTATGCGAAGCGCTGTTGTCCAACCTTCGGCTAAAGACATATGTGCACTCTCTAAAGTCAGGAGATACCGAATTCTTATCTTCTGCTTCAAGCTCAAAATGCGCTTCAACCACTGTTACGTGTTCGGGCTTAACTTTTCCGGTTGTAATGTCGTTATATTCAGAACGGGGATAGTCGCGCAAAGCTTCGAAACCTCGCACTCCGCTAGGCGGATTGATCTGCTGTAACGCCTCCAGGACCGCGGTCTTGCCAGCCTCGTTCGGCCCAACCAGAATGGTCTTCGCTGCTTCGACCTCGAATAGGCCCGTGTCGCGAATACTTCGATACTTCTGTACCCTTGCCTTCTTCAGCCGCATATCATTCGACTCCGCTCAAAATCAACGCCCCTTGATTAAGAAAGGCCGCGTATCCCAAGTCACGCTTCCACGAAAGCTATCTTCGTGCCTTTGTTTTTGTGCAGTTTGAGGTGCACGAGAGGAAAAGTTAGAGGAAATCTACACAGCGCTCTTCCTTAATCCATCTCTTCTCGAAACAAACATCGTGAGATTCATGGCCTCAGCGCCAAAACTAACTACCCCCGGAAAGCAAGTCATGTGTGACCAAACGTGTGACTTGGCCCTCACAAACTTGCCACGACCTTCAAGGTCTTGCCGTAACCATAGTCTCCGTTGAGCTTAATGGTGCACCCGGCATGATTCGAACATGCGACCCCCTGATTCGTAGTCAGGTACTCTATCCAACTGAGCTACGGGTGCCTTTTTGGTAAATAGTAAATGGTAAATCGTGAATAGTGAAGCGGCGCGGCCGTTTTCCCGGGTTCAGCGGTTCGAGTAATTAGTTCTACGGAAATATCCCCTCCTCAAAAAATTCCTCGACACCTCAATTCGAAACTTCAGAGAATAGCGTCCGGTTTCAGAAGCAAGATCGCGCCCGCTAGACCACGAACGTGTATCCCGGATCTAACTTCTGATGACCGACGAGAATCTCGTGAATGTTGTAAGGATGAGTCGGCTGCCCTGATAGTTTGTTGCGAAGAACCTGAAAGACGTGTTCGAGACCCGCGGCGTCGTCGATGTCTACGTCCGCAGCACAATCATCGCCGTTCATGAAGAAGGTTAGCTGCAAATTCCCGTAGTGGTCCGGCGTTTTGAAGCTTCCGGCTGGAGAAAAGCCTGGAGGAGGATGATGCAAACTCTCGTCAGCCGGGTGAAATAGATCTTCGGTTACACTGTTTTTGGTCTCCTCGCGTAACTCCTTCGGCACCACACAAAAAAATCGATCGCCTCTGAGCTCATTCAGCTTTTGGATGTAAGAAAGAACTGGTTTCCCATTCGAAAGCGGAGTCGCACCCGTCTTAACCGCAATATTCAGCAAACCTGCTTTGCGGATGTCGTCCAGCGCATCGTAAAGATCCTTGCCCTTCTTCCCTTCAAAGGAAAAAACTTTATCGCTATTCTCCAATAGCGTTCGCAGATCGTCTGCAAGCTTTGCGTACGCCTGAAAGTTAACCTTCGTCACCTTCCCGGGGTCTATAGGAAAGGTGAATGATAGTGGCGTGATCCCGCTTGCCTTCATGTTGAGGAACTGACTTACATACTGATACGAAGGTGGATCGATGTCGATTTTATACAAACCCTGCGGAGCACCGCGCAGGCCCGTGATTTGAACCTTGCCCGTGGCATTGACGCTGGCTTTCGTAACCTCACTAAGGACCTGGTGGCGCAAAATAACGTCGACTTTTTCTCCAGGGAATTTTCCATAAACATTGAGTAATTCAAGTTGTAGTCTTATTTCGGCTGCCATTCGAGTTTTCTCCTCTCAAGATTAACCGCAGACCAGGTAAGGCGAGATAACGAGATTCCAGTAGAGCGGCTAACGACCAGCTTCGCTCTGAAGTATTAATCGCTGCCTCTATCTGCCCCAATACGATCAACGTCCTTCGTTAACAATGCTCTCGACGATGCGTTCGCTAAGCGCCGCAATGGTCTTCGAAGGATTGTGCCCTACCGGCGCCGGCATGATCGAACCGTCGGCCACGTAGAGGTTTCGATAAGCAAAGGTCTCGCCGAAATGGTTCACTACGCCGTCCACAGCCGTCGATCCAATCGGGCAGCCACCGAGCGGATGCGGTGTAATAGCTGCGTCGGGCAACTGAAGAATAATGCGGCCGCCGGTCTTCTGGGCCAGCGTGCGGTGCACCTCCTGGATGCCATCGAGCACTTTCCTCGCGCCGCTGGTACTCCAATCCAGTCGCAGGATCCAGGGGCCGAATAGCCCCAGGAACCAACGTTCCACCTTGAACTTTCCGACCGGCTCGTCGCGTCCTTGCGCGAACCACGGCATAAGCGTTTCGAAGGGCTCTTGATTGAGCCCCTTGTAGAGTGCTTTTAGCGCGTCAGCAAATTTCTGCGCGGCGCCGCTCGGGTTCTTCAGGTTTTCCTTATACTGAAACAGCAGGTCGGGCACGCCACCATCCTCGATCATAAAACGACTCCCCTTGTAATGGTTGTCGCCAAAAAAACGTATGCCGGCGGTGATCGTAGGTCCGCGTGACGGATAAACTTTCCGCCCCGCATGAAAGGCCGGGCTTAGATAGTTGGCATTAGTGGACCACCTGGCGCCGAGCATCTTGCCGAGATTGGGCAGGGACTTATGTTGTTTCTGGCAGCGCAGAAGTAGTTCCGTTGATCCGATTGAACCCCCCGACACTACGACGACGCGTCCCGTCACCGAGCCGGGGTTTAGCTTGCCCTGGGCGATACGATCGAAGTGGACGCGATAGCCGCCGGAGATTGGTTCGATGTTACGTACGATGTGCAGCGGGCGCACCTCCGCGCCGCGCTTCTCGGCGCGCGGAATGTAATTGAGTGCGAGAGTGTTTCGCGCTTCCACCGGGCAACCAAGTTCGCATTGACCAAGATGGACGCAGAAGCCCTGCTCGATGCCGTCGGCGTTGGGCTTCATGACACTGTCCTCGGCCCGCGGCTCGCGGGAGGCGTCGTAGGCATAGGTCTCGTCGAACTTTATATTCAGATCCACTTCGTCATACTGTGCCCCGAAGCCTGCGAGGAGAGCGCCCTCGCGCAGCAACTTGGTGCGGTTGGAGAATTGGTTCGAGGGAATTCTGCGTGGGTGGAGCACATCGCTCACCCTCTGGTAATAAGGCGCCAGCACCTGGAAATTGATCTCCGGCGGCCAGCCCGCGCGGAAGAAATCTTCAAGCGCATCGATAACAACATTCGCGAAGTGTAGCGAACCGCCGCCCACGCCGGCCCCGGCTACGGTGGCAATGTTGCCGTGGTTGCGTATGTCGAGCCATCCGTTGGTTCTCTCGGGGTGAGCCTCATCCCAGAGCCAATCGCTGCGCGTGACGCTGGGGTATTCAAGTCGATGCCAGCGCCGTCCGCGCTCAAGCACTAAAACGCGATAACCTCCTTCCGCCAGCCTGAGAGCTGATACGGCGCCGCCGAAACCGCTTCCAATCACTACCGCGTCGAAGTCTGTTGCCATGGGTCACCTCACATCTCAACTCGGGCGTTGTGGTCAACCGTTATGAAATTGGACTGAGCGTGTAGTCGGGGATTATTCCCTGCGAGAACAGCAGGGCGTAAACCAAAGTCTGATTCGTCTTTTTCGATGGATGGATCTTGTTGTCCAAAAACTCTGCCACGTGTAGTAACCCACGTTCGAGATCGATGTCAGCATCCACTGAGAAAACCTGTCCGCCGACATTACCAGGTAGAGGTTGCGAGTCTTTTGCAAAGGACAACTGAAGATTTCCGGCCCCGAAGCGAGTGTGTTTCCAACTCTCGGGATGGGCCGGCAAGACTACAGGAATGTTTTTGGGTGCTTTGTGCCCGGGCGCACTGGCAAATTCCGACGAGTCTTTAACAAGCTGCTTCAATTCCGGGCGCATCAGCAGAAATAGTCTGTCGACCGCCGCATGCTGCAAACGCTCAACGAAGGAGAGCAACGATGTGCCATTGATCCGCGTTGCACGAAGCTTGGCATCAATGTTGAGCAGGGCCATCTTCTCAGCCGCTTCGAGAGCGAGATACGCATTTCTATTAAGCCCGCTCTTTTCAGCAACCAGCGGCGAGCCAGCGGCCTTTAACTGATCGTAAGCCGCATCAAGATCGGGAGAGGTCGGCTTATCGGGAACCAGCATGAGTTGCATTATCAGGCTATCGATCTCGATTTTGGTTGCGCCCTCTTCCCGGAGGAATGATTGACGCTTGATCAGTTGCCAGGCTGACCGATGGCCTTCCGCGTCGATCGAAATCCCGTATACCTGTCCGGCATTAAAGAGCAAGTCGAGATTGATCAAAACCGTGTGGGACCCAGCGGCAAGGGGTTTGTTGTGAAGGACTTTTAACCCCTCTCTCATGTCGGTGACTTGAAGTCGCACCGGCCCTCCGCTCCAAAGCTTTCTATCAGCACGCAAAATAATGAGAGTGATCGATTTGATGGACACGGCTGTCTCCTAACTAACGCGGGGGAATACATGGATGCAACGGTTCGGCTGGATTTAGCGAGTTTTGCGAGGAAGCAGCTCGTGAGAAAATTCAGCCGTCTCTGAGACCCGGCGACGATATTCCCACGCCGGGGAAAAGTCAATAATTTTCCGCCAGTCTCTTACCGCGAGTAGTAGCCGGGCTTGGTGCGGACAAGAAGTTCCGGTTGATCGACTTCAATCTTTATTGCATGCCACTTACCATCGCGAGCACGATCGCCACGAGCCTGATAAGCCACCGTGTAAAGTGCCCGCAATTCTGCGGCTACCTCCGCATACAATCGCGACATCTGATCGAGGCTGCGAATGTCGTTGAGCCGTCCGCCAGTTCGCTCGGCAAGATTCTGCAAACGCGTGCGCGCCGCACTGTAGATTCCCGTGATCACGGGATCGGGCAAAGGCAGGCGCTTGGGATCGCCTGACGGCAAGGCCAGTGGATAAATCGAAACGCCTTGTTTGTCGGCGGCGGTAAGAATCGCGTTCAGCGTGCCGCTCGCTTTCGCATCAATCGCAGCTATCGCTTCTTCATCGGTCTGCACTTTTGCGAGTGAGGCGCGATCGGAATTACGCATTTGCGTGTCGAGTCCGTCAGTCATAACAACAATTGCCTTCCGTCGCCTGGGGCCTTCCTTGTCCAATTCATTCAGGGCATATTTCAGCGCATCATAGAAATGTGTTTCGCCTGCGCCGTCGGCGATTTGAATTGCGTAAGCCGTCTTTTTCCGGTCTGTCGAAAAGCCGGCCAGAGTTTTCACCTTGGCGTTGAATTGAATTACAGCCACGCGATCCTCGGGCGCCAGCGCATCGAGAAATCGCCAGGCCGCCTGCTTAAACTGCTGACGAAAATTTACAGTCGATCCGGACGTATCTAATAAGAGCACCAGGCTAAACGGGGCGTAGGTCGGTTCAAAGTGAAGGATAGACTGCTTGACGCCGTCTTCATAAACAGTGAAGTTGTTTTGCGAAAGTGAAGTAACAGCACGTCCCCGGGGATCGACGACGCCGACATTCAATTGCACCAGCGATGTTTCGGTACGCACAATCTCGTCCGGCTCCTGCCCACCTGCCATCGGAATTGAGCCGCAAAACAGTAGCAGCGGTAAAAGGAAACTTAGGAGCAGATAACGGTGTGGCCTGGCTGTTTTAAGCGAATATGATTGCTTCATGTGGAAAAGTGGCTTGGTCTTTAAAGTACTGAGTATCCCGGCAAGCAAGACTTTTTGCAATTGTGTGAGATCGGACATCCGCAGCCAAATCTTCAGAAAGCCTGCCGGCTTTCCTACAATCTCAACGAATCCGCCCGCCATTTTCGGACGCGCCAGGCAGCGTTTGAGTTGCTTGCGGAGGTGACCGAATCACGTTTCTTTGCGACGCAAAGCTCGTTGATCCTTCAGCGATCGGCTCTGCACTCGTGAAGGCTGGAAGAGAAGAGCAATCTTTAGCGGTGGCCTCAATATGTACAAGCCAAACTTCTGCGCGGAGTGCGGTGCGAAGCTGCTTCGGTTGCGCTGGTATTTCTGGACGAGCCGGCGATTTTGTAACGACTGTGCGCGCCGTTTGCGGAAGGCGCGCTTCCTTCCGGCGTTGTTGGCGACGCTCGCCCTAATCACCGCCGGCTACGTGGCTGGCCGAGCGCGCCGTGCTGCCCCTCCCCCGCTCGTTATTAACAGACACTCCGATTCTCCTCTCACGGATGGAGAAACGGGCGCCTCAACGTTTCGAGCGGCCACAACGGCATCTGGACCAAATTTAAATGAAGCCCAGGACTCTTCACGCGTTAGAGCCGAAGAAGTGATCTATCTTTGCGGTGCTCGCACAAAAAAGGGCACGCCCTGTTCGCGACGCGTGCACGGGCCGGTGCGATGCTGGCAACACAAAGGAATGCCGGCGATGTTGCCACAAGAAAAATTGTTGGTGAAGGATTAGTCCGTCCCTTGGCAGCGGACTTGATGAATCCCCAAGTCCTGCGGTCGTTACCGTTTTCGATCTTCTTGAGCGGAGGTTGAAAACTCTAAGTTTTCCTAAGTCTCTCTCCGGTGCCCCATTCCTGCCTTCCAAATTAGCCAATCGGGTATCACTGCCGCTAAACTCATAACCTTAGACGGCGTTCTAAAACTCTCATATGAACCTGACGACGAATCCCTTGATTAGTGTGGTAATGCCGGTTTACAACGCCCTCCCGTTTCTTAACGAGAGCATAAAAAGTATCCTCGAACAAACATTCAGCAGCTTTGAGTTTGTGATTCTCGACGATGCTTCGACAGATGGCTCGGTCGAATTATTACGTGAATGGGCGCGACGCGATTTGCGAATACATCTTCACGAGAGCAAAAGGCGGCTCGGCCTGTCGGGCAGCTCAAACGCGGTTGTAGCAAAGACGTGCGCTCGGATAGTGGCGCGTATGGACGCCGACGACATAGCGCATCCTGATCGGCTCAGGCGCCAGTGGAATATCTTCGAGGAACATCCGCATATTGCGTTGGTTGGAACGCTCTGCAACGGGATTGATGCTACCGGTCGCGAAGTGCGTCCGCGTGACCGCTGGAGACTGGTGCGCCGCTCCACCTACATTCCCTTTCCACATGGCTCCGCTATGTTTCGTCGTGAAGTGTTTGACCGGGTCGGCGGTTACGATGAAGCTTCTGCCGGCGCGGAAGATCAGGACCTCTTCCTGCGAATGGCCGCTTGCGGCCGCGTGGTGACGCTCCCGGACGTTCTCTACAGTTACCGCTATCACTCAAACAACGCAACGCTCTTTAATGGCAAACGCGCGGTCGCCGAGGAACATTCTGAAAACGGCCAGGCCCTGGCGGCGTTCTATATGTTGGGTGCAATGCGACTCTGGGCGGGTGATCCACCGATGTTGCTCGAGCCCATGCTCAAGAAAAAGGCACTGAAATGGAATCCTAAGACATTCATGATTCTGGTTTCAGCGATCTGGGGTCATCTTAGCCCGCCCACTCTTAGAGTTTTTCTGCGTTCATCAATTCGTGCCCGCGACCTTCTTGCAAGCGTGCGAGTAAAAGACGGGAGACCTTACGAATGGCGATTAGACTAATCGTCACCGGCCTGGGAGCACGCGGGCAGGACTGGGTGCGCGAAGTTCAAACAGCTCCAGCTTATGAGCTAGTTGCCTGCGTAGATATCGACCCGTCAACACTCAAACTAGCCTCCCGCAAATTATCAATTGCCCCCGAGCAATGCTTCACCGATATCAGTAAAGCTCTGGACCGGAGCAGGTGCGACGCTGTGATCGTTGCCACGTCGGCGGAGAGCCACGTCGAGCCTTGCGAGTTAGCGCTCGCGCGCGGTTTGGCAGTCCTCGTCGAGAAGCCTTTCACGCTCTGCCTGCGCGACGCAGTTAAGCTGGTTTCTTTATCCGAACAAAAAGGCGCGCCACTTCTGGTTGCGCAAAATTATCGTTACCTGCGTTCATTTCGCACCGCGCGCCGGCTGATCAACCAGGGCGCGCTGGGGCGGGTCGGAATGATCGTCTGCCAGTATTACCGCGTGCCGCAGGCGATGGCTGCATCGCTGGCCCGCCTCAACAACAGCGCTCTGTGGGGAGCCGGCATTCACCACCTTGATGCGCTCCGCTATATGTTGAGCATGCCCGTCACGCGCGTGCTGGCCGAAGCGTTTACGTTGCCCTGGGGGAAGTTGCCAAACGGCGGATCGTTGCAGATGATGCTTTCCTTCGAAAATGAGACTCGGGCACTTTATTCGGCAACCTACGAGTCGAGTGGCCACGAATTTTTCGAACGTGGTCAGGAGTTTTATGTTCGCGTCGTTGGTGAGCGGGCAACACTCCACGTCTTTCAGCGCCGGCTGATGCTTTGCGAAACAGGAAAGTTGCCGCGACCGGTCAGACGCGGAGCAAGGAAGATCACAGAAGAAAGAATTCTTCTCAACCAACTCGAGCGCGCGCTGCTTGCGGGTGAAGAGCCTGATTCAAGCGGACGAGATAATCTCCAAACAATGGCCGTGGTTGAAGCATGTCTGCGATCCGCCGCCAGTCAATCGTGGATTAATCCGCCGGAGTTACTCGATGAGTACCAGTAGCGGTTCAACCGTATTAGCGATCGGCATTGATGCTGCTGAAGCGACGTTTGTGAGGCAACTCATCGATCATAATGAATTGCCAGCGCTCAGGTCATTGCTTAGCGATAGCAATTTGGGCAGATGGCCAAGCCTGAGATCGCCGGCACACATCGGCAGCGGCGCGGTGTGGCCCACCTTCATCACCGGGGAAGAACCGACAGCGCATGGGGTGTATAGCGAGTGGAGTTGGCGTCCGGAAACAATGAGTCTCAGCCGGTATCATGGACGTCACCTGAGACCGTTTTGGAAACGCATGTCACAGCAAGGCATTCCGCTTGGAGTTTTTGATGTCCCTTTCGCGCTTCCAGTAGGAGTCTCAAAAGGATTTGAAGTCTGTGAGTGGTGGGCACACGATTCAACCGGGGCAGGACTTCAGGCCGGCCCGAACGAAATCCTTTCCCTCGTGAAGCAATCGCCCGCGCACCCACTCTCAGCAAACCGTTTCGTGGATACTACTCCGGATAACCAAAGCGATCTGAGAGAACTAACGGCTGCATGTGTCGAGGGAGTAAGGTTAAGGGGGAAGAATTACTGCGAACCTAATCGATTAGGCGGGGGCAAGCCCGCCTTCCCGACCATGAGCTGATTAGAGTGAATTCTGAATCCTGGATTGAAAAGCTTTCAACACAAGATTACTGATTTATTGAGTTCAGCTCGTGGTTGGGAAGGCGGGCTTGCCCCCGCTTTTAATCATAACCAGCGTCGCTTACCTGATCGTCTTCACCGGTCCCGACGGCTTGGCTGGCAACTTCACCGGCGTCTTGAGCCGCGCCATCACTTCGGCGATGCCACGCTCGAGTTGCGGATCGCGTCCTTCAATTTCCGACTTCGGATCGTTGTCAACCTCAATGTCCGGATCGACACCGTAGCCTTCAATGATCCAGTTGCCGTTTTCATCAGTCAGACCGGAACCCGGAACGAAAATCGTTCCACCGTCGATTAGTGGCCCGCGGCTCTGGATGCCAACCACGCCGCCCCAGGATCGTTTACCAATCAATGGTCCCAGGCCTGCTTTGCGAAACATATAAGGAAAGATGTCGCCATCCGAGGCGGAGTTTCCGTCAAGTAGGGCGACCAGCGGACCAATGAATACTGAATCCGGGTAGGTGGTCGCTTCATCATCGCTGCGTGCGTAGTTCAACCCCAGCAGTTTTCGCCGCAAGCGCTCGATAAGCATTCGCGAAACGTTGCCGCCGCCGTTTGCGCGCACGTCAACGACCAAGCCCTCTTTGCGAATTTGCGGGTAGTACCACTTGATAAACTCCCGGATGCCGTTGGCTCCCATATCAGGAATGTGTATGTAGCCAACTCTTCCGCCAGTCGCTTGCTCCACTTTGCGACGGTTATGATCCACCCAGTCCAGATAGATAAGCTTTTCTTCATCCGTGATAGGACGATAGGAAACGATGCGAGCACCTTCGATCGAAGGCCTCGTGTTAACGGTAAGACTTACCGGATTGTCAGCTTTGTTTCTGAGCAGGCGATAGATATCGTCAGTGCCTTTCACTTCCTCACCGTCGATCGCCAAAACATAGTCACCGATATTTAGGTTGACGCCGATTTCGGTGAGCGGGGAGCGATAAAGGTCTTCCTCGTTTTCCCCCTGGAAGATCTTCGATATGCGATACCGTCCCGACTGCTTATCGACTTCAAACCGCGCTCCCGGCAGGCCACTGCGCGGCCGCGGCGGAATCTGAAAGTCCCCGCCTTCAACGTAAGCGTGCTGAATAGTCAGCTCCGAAATCATTTCGCTGATGACATAATTGAGATCCGAACGATGGGCCACATACTGAAGGAGCGGCTTGTATTGTTCGCGTAAAGCGACCCAGTCGTAGCCGTGCATATTCGGAACGTAGAACCAGTCGCGATAACGCCGCCAAACCTCATTGAAGATTTGCGTCCATTCTTCAGCAGGAACCCTGTCGACAAGAAGCCCGGCCGTGGAAACCGGCTTCTTCGTTTTGTCTCCCTGTGGTGTCGCATCATAAAGGTTATAAGCCGGCCCCTGGGCCACCAGCACTTTCGAACCATCGTCAGAGAGCGTGTAACCGCGGATGTCTTCGGCAATCGTCGACTCCTTGCGATCCTTAAAGGAAAAGATCTTGAGGTTGGTCGGGCGGTCTCCCGTGCGTCCGTAATAAAATGCGGAGCCAACCGCGTAAAGCAGATGTCCGGTCTTGGCTGACAACCCGCCGTAATTATCAGCGCCGACGGGAACGCGCGCCGCGCGGCGGACGATGCCATCAAAGTCTATGGTCATGGTTGCCGGAGTTTTTGGCGCGGGTTCCGACTTCGGCTCAGCGCCCTGGCCGGCGGCGGCAGGAGTAGGCGGCGGCTTCTCAGCTTCGGGTGTGGGCTCCTTCGCCGGCTCCTTCAGTTCTTTATTAATGTCTTTAGCCGGCGGCTTTGCTTCCTCGCTCGCCGGAGTTCCCTTCGGCTTCGGTGTCTCATCAGGCTTTGTGATCGTTACCTCGTCGCTTTCAGGTGGGAAGGGATGCTTGACATCCTTGCGCAATGCGATTGCATAGATGTAGGCCGTGCGATTCGTGGCATAGTTAAACTCAATCTGAGAAATCTGCGGTTGAAACTCGCGATCGGCGAGAAAGTAGAGGTAGTTGCCCTGCGGATCCCAGGCGGGACTATAGGCATTAAACATGTCATCCGTAACTTTGCGCAGCTTGCTGTCACCGGCGCTCCAGACGTAGATGGCTGAGAAGCGGTTTGGATTCTCGTCGAAACTAAAAGCGAGATAGTTCCCGCGCGGCGACCAGGTGTAATCGCGAATTTGCCCGTGCGGAGAATCGGCAATTTCGATCACCTTGCGATCCGCAAGCGTGACGACATAAACCTTTCCGTCCTTATCTGAAAATGCTATGCGCTTGCCGTCAGGTGACCACTCCGGCTGATAGCGCATCGCACTCCCGCCACGCGTTATCTGCTCCGCAGGCTTCAAGCCGTCCTGCGCGATGATATATAACTCTTCTTCTCCACTAGCGTCGGAGATGAAAGCGATGCGGCTGCCATCCGGCGACCAGGCAGGCCATTTGTCGTGGGCGCCGGAAGAATGCGTCAGGTTGCGCGTTGGGCCTTTTTCAATGGGCGCCGTAAAAATGTCGCCACGACCGGCAAAGAGCGCCCGCTCGCCTTTGGGACTCAAGCCTACCGACTCAATCTGGCCCGCCGCAGAAATGCGGCTGGGACGACTAGCCAGTCCTTCGTTGGGAACCGAGATCGAAATAGGATTGCTTTTGCGCTCCCGCGCATCGAGCACCTGCAGCTCTCCGTTAAGCTCATAAACAATCCGGCCTTCATTGTCCGAACTGGGCCAACGCACGTCCCACGTTTTGTTGTTGGTGATCTCGGTGGTCTTACCGGTGGCGACGTCATAGGCGTAGAGGTTGAAGTGCCCATCGCGATCGGAGTTGAAATAAATAGTATCGCCGATCCACATGGCATCGCGCGTGGGCCGCGGGCTTTCGGTGATCCTTTTTGTAGCGTACGTCTTGAGATCGAATATGTAGAGACTATTTGCCTG
Organism: Blastocatellia bacterium; assembly: GCA_963698325.1. Taxonomy (GTDB): domain Bacteria; phylum Acidobacteriota; class Blastocatellia; order Pyrinomonadales; family Pyrinomonadaceae; genus PSRF01. The sequence goes on from CAVOQJ010000002.1 coordinate 119,162, forward strand.
CCCGCCAGCATAGCGCTTCTCCGATCGGAAATCGCGTGACTGCGGCGAAAAAACAATTTGGCCCGAATCAGGCGAGAAATCGCCAGAGCCCGCCTCGGGCATCGGCAGCACCTCAGCCGGGCCACCGTTGATTGATACCGAATAGAGCCGCGCAATAGGCAAAGCCCACGAGTCGCGTTGCGAACGGAAAAGAATGCGTTGTCCGTCACGGCTCCAACCGAGCACCTGATTGTCCCAACCCCAGCGCGGCGCCAATGGTCCTTTCGCGGGATAGAAAGTCAACTGCCGCGGCACTCCACCCGCCGAAGAGACAACATAGACTTGCTCATCGCCGTCATACTGTCCCGTAAAAGCGACCCACTTACCATCAGGAGAAAACTTGCCAAAGACCTCGATTCCGGGATGCGACGTGAGACGAATTGCCGAGCCGCCAGAAGCGGGCGCGGTCCATAAGTCGCCGCCATAGGTAAATACGACTCTGTCGCCACTGATATCCGGAAAACGAAGCAGCTTCGTCTGCGAGTAAGCGTCTGCCGCGCATAAAAGCAACGCGATGAAAACGGCTGAGCTGAACAACTGGTTGTGCAAACTTCGATTGAGGCTTCGATTAAGCAAGGTCGGGTTCCTCCTCAGAACAAGACTATTCAACGATTTGATTTGAGTTGTTCACATCCCGGGTTTACTGGGGACTGTCCGCGGGGAGCACAACTGGCCTTGACTTCGTGTTGCTGACGGAATGCGAAAGCTTAGCCTAGCCCGGATTATTCATGAACCTTCATGTCATTTCAGCCTGCGTAGCGGGCGACAGCATAAAGCCTGGGGCGCGAGCCCCAGGAAAGCAATGTAGATGAACATCAGCCCGTGTAACGGGCGGCAGCCTGTTGCTTTCGAGACGAGCGCGAACTGGTCCACGCTGTCGCCTGCTTCGCAGGCTTGGAACTCTTTCTTTGCAGTGACCTGGGGCTGACGCCCCAGGCTTTATGCTGTCGCCTGCTAACGCAGGCTTAGTGAACAAATCCGCAGTTCGTGAATAATGCGGGCTAGAAAAGGCGGCACAGTAAAACATTTGCGCGCAGATCGCCTAAGCTATTACGTGGAAGAGCCACGCTGGGTTTCATCGCGGCGTTGAAATGCACCAGAACCGGAAGGGGGAAAGGGGAAAGGGGAAGGGTAAGGGGGAAAGGGGAAAAGGGGAAAAGTCGAACTGGAAAGAAAGGCCTTTATCCGTTTCCCCCTTCCCCTTTACCCGTTACCCTTTCCCCGTTCCCTTTCTCCCTTTTCCCTTTTGTCGAGTAGTGCTCACCACTTCACCGTGCCTTCTTTCGTCGTGTCGATCTCGGCCTGTTCCGAGATTGGCAGCGACTCGCCGAAGAGAAAACCCTTGATGTTATCGAAGAGAAAGTTTTGCGCGTCAGGGTTAGTAAGATCCAGACCGTAGTGATTGATGATTTGGGTCTGCTTCTGGAGCCAGCCGGCCCAGCAAGGTTGACAGATGTCCGTGGCGATTCTTTGTCCAAGCTCGTTTGGAAAAGGCGCAAAGCCAATCGCGGGCCGCTTTTCGCCGCAGTGTTTGCACTTAATGTTTTCGGCCATTACTTATCTCCTTGTGACGAAGATAGTTTAGCATTCTGATAACCATTGCCGAACTTGCCTGGGGTAGGAACAAGAGTGATTCTTTTGGCGCATCGTATATTGAACATAAATTTGCTAGAAAGAAAATTTGCTAAGGCCCGAAGGGCCGGCAATTAATAGCCACGTCCGTAAGGGCGTGGATCAAGTGTTAGTCTCACTTTGAAGGCCCGAAGGGCCGGCAGTTAAAGGAGGCTCAACATGGCGGGGAAGTACCTAAGCTTGCTTGTGCATTTCACATGGAGTACCGCCGGACGCGAGCCGTGGTTAGAAGCGGCCATGCGCCCTGATCTCTACTCGTATATCGGTGGAACCATGAAGAAGAAAAGCGCAAGTTTGATCGCTGCTGGCGGCATGTTCGATCACGTTCACTTATACGCTTTAATGCCCTCAACGATCAGCATCGCAGATTTTGTAAACGCGGTGAAATCCAATTCTTCACGATGGATTCATGAGTCCTTCGCGCAACTCCGGAATTTCGCGTGGCAAGAGGGTTATGGTGCTTTTAGTGTGAGCAAATCCGAAGAGGGCAGAGTCGTGCGATATATTTCAAATCAGGAAGATCATCATCGTAAGCGAGACTTCAAAGAGGAATTGATTGGACTACTGGACAAACACGGCATTGCCTACGACAAGCGCTATATTTGGAACTAAGCTCTAACCTGTCGCACCTTCGGCGCTCGGCTGGTTGACTACTGACCACGCCCTGACGGGCGTGGCTACTAACTGCCGGCCCTTCGGGCCTAACTAATGTTAAACGTAAGACAGGCAAGCCTTGCTGTCCCTGGGCCTAGGAACCAACAACAGGAATGCCTGCACCATGCAAGGCGAGTCAGTTGGTCCTGAAACTCGAAACTCATTTCTTCGCTTCCCGAATCGCGTTGATGACCTCGTCATCCTTTGGCCGAAAAAGTCCCAGCGGCCGCACGTCGCGATAGCGAATTATCCCGTTTGCATCGATCACGAAAACTGAGCGCGCCACTTTGCCCGGAATTAACGAACGCGCTCCGTAAAGATTTGCCACTGCACCCGACTCATCCGAAAGCAGACGCAAGGGTAGGTCGTGATGTTCGGCAAACTTCTTATGCGATTCGACCGAGTCCGTGGAAATACCAAGAACTTCGGCGCCCGTAGCCGAGTAGTCTTCCCAGCGATCTCGGACAGAGCACATTTGCCGAGTACAAATCGGAGTCTCATCGCCAGGATAGAAGAGCAGGACAACAACCTTGCTGCGGTTGTCCTGCAAACGCCACACTTCGCCGTTGCCATCCTTGAGACTGAAATCAGGCGCCGGCGCGCCGACCTGGGAGTCATCTTGTTTGGTCATATTCTTCCTCTGAAATTAATTAGCCCACAGATTAACGCAGATACTACGGATATGAACAAATTTCTAAAGTGAGTTTGTCATCTCAGCATTCATCCGTGACCATCCGTGGCCTAATTCCCAGCCTCTACGGCCTTAGCTGAACCTCCCGGCTCGAAGACGGTCCCTCGGAGCGCGCGAACATACTCACGTCCTGCCGGGCAGATGCCGAGAAAATTGCACATGCGACAGTGCCCAGCCGTGCGCACGGGAAAGTGCGTTGGCTTTGCGGAAGAAATGATTTCCCTCATGGCCTCATCTATCGCATGCATGCAGGCGTCTGCGGAAAGCAAATCAGCGTCCAGGTGGAATTCTACGTTGGGGTCGAGAAAATGAAGGGTCGAAGTAATCGAAATGCCTGCTTCCGTCAACGACGGCAGGAGCTGCCCGACCGCCAGAGCATAAGCTTGCATCTGAAGTTGATAATCCGATGCGGCGAGACGCACTTGATCGTTTAGTGAAAACTCGCGCGCAACCACTTTTTCCGGTTCTGCGAACCAGGGCACTGAAGTCCAGCGGTATCTGCTCGCCTGCATGCTGGGACCGCGGGCGCCCTCGCCCGCCTGCGTGGATGTCATTTTGCCGGAGTTGATCCGACTCGACCCTATCTTGATCGAGCGAGTTGCTTGAAGCGGGCGAGGGCGCCCGCGGTCCCAGTGAAGGAGTTGAAACGACTCCAGAGGTTGAATGCCGTCCGCGCAGACGATTAGTTTTGAAGTCAATGACCTCTACACTGAAGCCTTTGCCATCGGCAGAAGGCACGATCAGCAACTTATCAATTGCACCGCTTAGGATTCCCAGCGGCCGGCGCAAACGAAAACTCAATTCACTCCACAGACCCGGCTCAACGCGAACGCTCCGGAAGAGACTTGCTATGCTCGTCTCCTCCTGGATGCGCACCCGCCACCGCAGGAGATGCTGACAAAGCTGCGCGTGCCCGCTCGACACGCTCGAACACGGCGCTCGACAAATAGTTTTGCGCGAGCGGCAAGAGCTCCGCGATGGCCTCGTCTCCGTTTATTTCCAGCAAACGGTCAGCAAGCTCCGCCTGTCTGAGGCGCACTACATCAGCAAAACTGCGTCGCAGTAGTTCTTCAGGGTCGGCGCTGGCGGTGTAGGTTTCGCAGAACCGGTGAATCACCGCGCCTTTGAGTGTGGCGGTTAAGTTAGCGGGTGGCTCAGGCGCCTCGGAATCGTTCCACACGGCGAGGGCATCAGGCGCCGGCGCATGTAACACCCGATCGAAATAATACTGACGTGGACAGCGCTGGTAATTGATCAGCTGCGTGACACTAAACCGGTGGACCGCGCGGTCGCGCTCCGCCTCGATAGCACGCAATAACGGGAAGGCTTCGGAAATAGACTCGGTGTCCTTCGCGAATTGTGACGCACGCGTTTCCTCAAGGGATCGCTTTTGTTCGCCCGTCTCGGCAGGTTGCTCATCCGCAATATTCAGGGTTACTCGAAGCTGAGCGGGGGTGGTCGAATCGTCTCCAAGGTCAAGGATGCCGGTGCGTGTTTGCGCGGGTAGTTCCAACGACTGCCAGATCCAGTTCAACCAGGTATCGCTCTTCAGACCAATCTTATCGAGGTCTTTAGTCGTGCCCGAAAGTATCAATCGATCCTGCGCCCGCGTCGCGGCGACATATAACAAGCGCATGCTTTCAAACTGTTCCCGCAACGCGTGCCGCTGCTCGAAGCTGTTATAGGTAAAACCCGCGACCAGCTTGCCGCGCCCGTCAGGTACTTTCAAAGTCAGTCCGCGTTGGCGATCCAATAGAACCCAATTGTCTGGCGGCTTGGCTGAGCGCTGCAGGTCGGGAATGATCACTATGGGAAATTCAAGACCCTTTGCCTGGTGAATAGTCATCAGGCGCACGGCGTTCGTGGCTTCGTCTATCTGCCCTTCGCTTTCGCGGCTGCCGATCGCTTCAAATTCCTCCACGTATCGTACAAAGTCACGAATCAAGTGAGCGCCTGACCCTTCGAATCGCTCCGCCAGCATGAACAACCGCTGCACATTAGCCAGCCTTTGCGCACCGTCGAACGTAGCGGCCACAACCGTTTCATACTCTGTTTTCGCAACCGCAAAACGCAACAACTGTGAAAGCGCATAATGATGCTGACGGGCAATCAATCCTTTCATCATGTCGGCAGCGCGATCGAGTAGCAGGTGTTCATCGTCGCTTATGTAAGCAATATCGCGATGTCGTAACAGCGCGAGGTAAAGCTTGCGCGTTTGGGTGAAATGGCGCAGCGGATCAGCCGTGTCGGTGTCGAGTTCGTCCAGCCAGGGTGCACAGCGCAACGCCAGCAGCGCGTTGTCAGAAATGCCGCAGAGCGGCGAACGCAACACTGCCGCCAGCGCCAACTCATCAGTCTTGTTATCGAGAAATCTCAATAACTGGATCAGATCGGTTATCTCTTCGCGTTCATAAAAGCCCCGGCCAAGAACTGTTTGGTAAGGAATGTTCGCGCGACGAAATACTGACTCGTAAGTCTGCACGTGTGTCATCGCACGAAAGAGCAAGGCGATATCACTGTAGTTGAAACTGACTTTACTGGGATCGCGGGCGACTCGCCCGCTTTCGTCGAATGCCATAGCGTTGCCGGACGTAACTGTGACTTGAGTGAACTCTTCGTTTTGGGCGGGCGAGTCGCCCGCGATCCCAGCAGAACTGTTTGTACTATCGGTGCTAGAATCCACCAGCGAAATGATGCGCCGGGCCAGTTGCTCGGCATCAAGCTCTCGCGAAGTTTGCTCCGCCTTGGGATCGTCTTCGTTATCCGAAGCTTCGGTAGTGATCATCAACTCCACCAGCGGCCCCGTATCGCGCAGTTCGCGCCTGGACTCGCTCGGTTCGTGATCGACATAGCCCAGCTCTTCGCGCTCCCGGGGAGTCACTTCATCCTTTGGTTGAAACAAGCGCTGGAATAGATAGTTGAAAAAGTTAATCAGCGGCGGCTGGCTGCGAAAATTGAGGAGTAAAGGTTTCGACTCGCCGCCAGCGGCCAGCAACGTGTTAGTCATCTCGCTGAAGACGGCGACATCCGCGCCGCGAAAGCCATAAATCGATTGCTTGCGGTCGCCAACGATGAACAAGTTCGCGCTTTCGCGCCGCGCTTTCTGCAAGGCGAGGCGCTCGAGCAATTGGCGCTGCAAACCATTTGTATCCTGAAACTCGTCAACGAGAAAAAACTTGTAGCGTTCGGCAGAGCGCGTCAAAACCTCGGGACGTTCCAGCAGCTCGAGTGCGCGTAACTCCAGGTCGTCGAAATCCAGCGCCGACATTTTCTGCTTCTCCTCATGAAGCCTGTCGTCTATACGTCTGAGCAGCAAAGCCATCTCAAGCGCGTATTGCCGGGCGAACAGGTCCAGCGAGACTTGCGGCACGCGGCCCAGCAGATCTTTATCCCATACGAGGGAGTCGAGTGCTTGCACCTGTTCCTTAAGCTCGCCTTGTGCTCGCGGCCGCACCTTGCGAAAACTCTCCACTGCGCGACAGTATTCAGCCAACGCGTCGACCTCGGGAACCGTGCTGACCAGCGGCCGCAGATTCGACCAGCTTGCGCTGACGTTCAGCGTGATTGGCTCGCGCTGAGAGAGTCGTCCTGCGCATCGCCAAAAACTCGTTCATCGTGCGCGATAGTTCAACGACTGCGCCGGCGTGATCGTCTTCCGTCGCATGGCTGGCGGCGGTCTTCAACGCGAGATCGGTCAACGAAAGACCCTGGCCGCGGACGTCGCGGTAAAGTTGCGCCAGGGCTGCGGCCAATTTACCCCGTCCGACTCCCAACGTTAGCCGCGAGATCTCCACGTGGCCGGCACTGATAAACTCTGTGAGCGCTTCCTCAACTACTGATTCCAACAACATTGCCGCGCGATGCTCATCGAGCAGAAGAAACTGCGGATCAATACGCGCTTCAACTGGAAACTCACGAAGCAGTCGCGCGCAGAAGCCATGAATGGTGGTGATCACGGCGCCGTCCAGAGTGCGTTTGTAATTCAGCCAATGTCTTCTCTCATCGGGCGAGGCGGTTTGCAGGATGAGATTGAGTTGTTCTCTAAGCCGCTCGCGCATTTCGTTGGCGGCGCGATTGGTAAACGTGATGGCAACAATCTGATCGATGTTGAGCTTGTGTTCGCGGAGGATGTGCAGGTAACGCTCGACGAGCACCGTCGTCTTTCCGGAACCCGGTCCAGCCGTCACCGAGATATGTTTCCTGATCTCGTATGCGGCTGCGGCCTGCTCAGATAATAATTCGCGCTTTTGTTTTTCTAAGGACATTCGTCAAAGTTATCCGCAGATTACGCCGATTACACAGATGAGACAGAAAATGGAGATCACAGCAGTTGGTTCAAGCCCGCACTCGGTTCAATCGCAAACGCTAATCTGTGGAATCGGTGGAATCTGCGGACAGTCTCTTCCCGTCAATCCGATAGCGATCGTAACGACAGACAGCCGCGAAATCACAAAAGCGGCACGTCTTCTCTTTCTCAGATGGATTAACTCCAAACTCACCGGCGCGCATGTGATCGAGAAAATCCCATATCTTCGCGATTGAGTCGGCACGTATCTGCTGCCACTCGTCATCTGACAGCACACTATTAGCCCTGGGGCGAATATTTGAATATTGGAGCGCGCTCGCGCGATGAAGGCCTTTGTTTCGCCGCTCGTTGCCTCCTCGTATTACGTAGTAGCCGCCGCCGGCAATGCGCTGGCGCGGAAGTAGCAAACGTTCCAGAGCTTCGAGATAAATTGGCAGCTGGAGACTGCGGCCTGACTTGATGTCGTCTTTAGTAGAACCGGTCGACAGTTTGTAGTCATAGGCAATGATCGTTTTGTCACTGGCAACATCAACGCGATCGATTTGGCCGCTAACCTTGATCGTCTCTTCGCCCACAAACGTGGAACGTGTCAGCTCCAGTGGATCGTTTGTTGAGTCAGGATCGCGGGCTGAAGACTTCGTGCCGCCGAACCCAACCTCGAAGTAAGCCGGCACAACTCCGGCGCCGGCAGCCTGCTCCTGAATTTCAAGTTCATACAACAAAACTTGATCCAACAGAATCTTGCGAATTTCACGATCGATCTTCCATATCTGTTTATTGAGCGGCGGCACTACCCGCTCGTGCTCGTCGAACACTCTGTCCGCCAATTCTCTCAGCTCCTGTTGGAGAGCTTCGCGATCAAGCTCCGGTAACCACTGACGCCGGTGGCGCTCGAAGAAGCGGCGCAAAATGTCGTGCAGCAGTTTGCCCGCGTCGATCGCTTGTAGATCGAGTGCCGCTTCTCCGCGTGGTTCGAGCCTCAGTACGCGTTGACCAAAGAAGCGATAGGCGCAATTGCCATAGACGCTCAGACCGCTGGCGCTATGAACGAAATCGGCTCCGAATCTTTTCTTCAGCAGGGCGAGCAAATGCGGATCGGTAATCTCGCCGTCGTATGATCCGAAGCGCAAGCCTGCACGTTCCCGCTCAATCTCGATGCGGCGCAAGGCTGAACTGCTGAGAAGGCCATCGTTACGCGCCAGGGTCAACAGTCGCTTAATCCGAGGCTGCGGCAGTAGTTCACGTTTTTCTCCACGATGCGCGTGTCTCTCCTGCTGCCGCACTAATGCCACATCCAGTTCGCTGGCAGTCGAAACTTTGTCGATACAGTTGCCTTCGTAATCGCGCCGGATAGTTTCCGTTTCAATCCTGAATGGCGAAACCGCGCGTCTCAGTTCATCGATGTAGTAGGAAGCGACCGTTTCGGAATCGTCGGCCAACTGAAGCGGGCGGCTCAGATAAAGGCGCTCGGTGGCGCGGCAGGCCGCCTGGTAAAAATAGTGTTCCTCTTTTAGCAACGTTGCCGGCGAAATATCTTCAAGAGTCAACCCATAACGCTTCAACCGCTCGCGTTCTTCATGGGGATAGATCCAGTCGCGCGATGCACGCAAAGGGAATCCACCTTCGACCAAGCCCGCGATAAATATCACGCGAAAACGCAGGCCACGCACGTCAGTGACTTCAAGTACGCGCAACCCACCGCGATCCGCGGCGCCAAAAACTGCCGACTGGGAACTGAGCGAACGCCGCACTTCTTCGAGGAAGATGGCGAGCTTAGTTGTCGGGTCTTTGGGAACTACCGGCGTTAGCAGGTGCGGCCTCGGCTGCGTTTCACGCGCTAACGCAGGTGGTTCTGACATTATGTTAGCCGCGATCTCGATACTCTTGATGGCGGAGACGAACGCACGTCGCAACGCTTCCAGGCTGTTGTAGTTGAGCATCGCCTGCGGCAGCTCTTCATCTTCAACCACGCTTCTGATCGGTCTGGCAATCTGATCGCGAAAACTGAATTCATCGAGCAACTTCATCAAAGCCTGACGCAACCGGACGGGCGTGCCTTCGCGATCGATTGCCTCTATCTTTTCAGCAAAGGCTTGAATCACAAGCGACGTCCACGCCAGAGTGGCGGGATGGATGTCGCGCGATGGCCGCCGTTTCCGTTCGACGTCGGTCGACTCAATCTTGGCAGTCTCGGCATTTTCAATTTGGTCGGCTTCGTCGGGATCGCGCGCCTGTTCGCCCGAATCAATGTTCAGCAGTTCCCTGGTTGCTTCGGCCCCCGGAAGTTCTTTGATTAGCTTTCGCGCCCGCGTCAGCCAGTCACTAACGCGCAGCTCGCTCCCGACGTAGGCGAACGCGTTTTCGAGCGCATCAGCGTCCCAGACTCCGATGCGATAGTGCTTCTTTAACTGCACTATTCTTTCCGGATTAGGCAACTGAAGGTTTTCCTGCAAAAGATCCGCAAATTCTAAGTCAAACCGAGTCGAGAGCCGGCTGATATCTTTTTCGTTGAGCCGGAAGTATTCCGACTTAATTAAATCCGCGAGCTCCGAAATTCTTGGCTTCGCTTCTTCCTCCCGAGAGAGTTTTTCCAGAATGGCGAAAAGCTTGAGTGCGGCACGGTTGGCGGGAATGTCATTGGCTTCGATGCGCAATTCGAGGTTGCATGGCAGCGATTCTTCCCGCATGACGCGCGCGATGGTTTCCGCGTAAGAGGCCCGCTGGCGAACAACCAGCGCAATCTCCGCGAGGTCGTAGCCTTCGCGCAAGACCAAGCGTTTGATCTCCTTCGCGATCGCTCGAATTTCAGCGTCGCGATCGCCACATTCGAAATACCTGATCTCTGATTGTGGGGTTTCCGGGTCGATTGTTTCGTCTGCCTCCTTAACGACGAACTGAAGTTTGTCGGACCCGGGTTCAGGTTTGCCGGACAGATTAGGGTTGAATAGATTTTCGCGCAGCTCCGACAACGCTCCGACGGTAGGGACGATCTCCTCTGCGCTTCGCTTTTCGACAAACGGCGTGATGGCCGAAAGACGATCAATAGTCTCCCGAAACGGAACAAAGATCTCCTGATTACGGTCGTCGTGATTGAGATTGACGACAACTTCCGGAATCTGCGGAATCAGCCGCTGCAAAATCTCGCCCTGGACCGGCGTAAAATCGAAGAAGCCATCGAGCACGAGCAATTGCACATCGGCAAGCCAGGGCAGTTGTAATCTTTGCCCATCAATTTCGCCGCTAAGAATCGCAAGCGCTTGCAATTGATCCGCATCTTGTTCGGTGAGCTGATGACGGTTCAGCACATCCGAGTAAGTCGCATAGATCAGCGCCACCTCCTGATCGAAATCGCTCTGTGGATGAGGGCCACGTTGAGGCTGGATCCCCGGGGCTTTGCTTGTTGCCGCCAGATCACTGGTGCGCGTCGCGATTATCTCAGCTAGTTCTGCCGGAGACTTTGCCGCCCGCTCAATCTCGCCGATAAGGGTCGCGATGGTGTTGACGCAACCTTCCCGATTGGCCAGCGGACCGATGGCCTTGAGTTGGCCTCTGGCAGTCAAACGCGCGAGAATCTGGGAAACCAGACTGCGCTTCAACGGCAGCTCATCACGGTCGATCGGAACGCGCGGCGCGAGACGATCCCCGGTATGTTCGGCCCGAGCGGTCGAGAGAATGCGTCTCACAAAACCGCGGAAGAGATACACGGGTAGTTCACCCCAAAGCCCGCGATTTGTTACGCCGTCCAGGATTTGTTCGGTGGCGAGCTCGAGAAGCGGGTGAGAAGCAGCGAGGTAAAGGAATGTATCGGCCTTGCCCTCATGAACAAGAGCCGCGCAACGCTGAATTAAACGTGAGCGATTGTTGCCGAGGAGAGGGCCTAACCAGATTTCTTTTGACAAACCGTACTCCAGAACACCTTCGAGCCGAAATATCAAACTCAACTAGCCCTCGAAGAGGGCGAAAGACTCCAGCCTCATTCGACCCGAGATATCAAAACTCCAACGAGCCCTCGAAGAGGGCGGAAGACTCCAGCCTCATTCGACCCGAGATATCAAAACTCAACGAGCCCTCGAAGAGGGCGGAAGAAAGTAGCCCCGGGCGTGAGCCCGGGGAAACATGGAGGAAAAGATCTCTTAGCCCGCGAAGCGGGCGGCAGAAGATTCTCGAACCGTCGTCCGCGCCGCAGTCTGTCGCCCCTCCAGGGCTCGGATCGTTTCGGACCGGGGTCCCCGGGCTTACACCCGGGTTACTATCTTCCGCCCGCTCAGGCGGGCTCGTTGAATCTTTGCACTCAACTAGGTTTCATTCCCACCTGCACCCTTCGCGTTGAGCAACGGCAACGAATCTTCCTCCGTCGCCTCAGCTTCTGCCGCCACCAAATCTGGAAATAATCCGCCTTCATCCAAACTGAGCAAGCGGGAGGTTCTGTCGATTGGTTCCAGCGTCTCAATCTCTTCACCGGCAATCGCTCCCCGCTCCTTAAATTTTCGCGCAGTCACCAGCACCCGCGCCTCGAGCGAGCCTACACCTTTGTTGTAAGAATCAAGCGCGCGATCCAGCCCCTTGCCTATGTCAGCGAAATAGCTCGTGAACGTGCGCAGACGATCGTAGAGGTCTTTACCGAGTTTGCTTACTTCCTGAGCGTTCGCGGCCATCTGCTCTTGCCGCCAACCGTAAGAGACAGCTTTAAGCAGCGCTATCAAAGTTGTCGGCGTGGCGATAATTACTCCCTGGGCTACACCATCTTCAATAAGCTTCGGGTCAATTTCCAGTGCGGCGCTGTAAAAGGTTTCACCCGGCAGGAATAGCAGAACAAACTCTGGCGTGGGCTGTACCGACTCCCAGTAGGATTTCTTGCTTAGAGCTCCGATGTGAGTACGCACCAGTCGCGCATGGTCCTTGAGTCTGGCGCTTCGGATCACATCGTCCGTAGTCGAGATTGACTCATAGAAGGCATCGAAAGGAACCTTTGCATCTATGACGATCGTGCGATTTCCCGGAAGCTTAACGATCACGTCAGGGCGAATACGGCCGTCTGCCGTGACCACCGTTTCCTGTTCGATAAAATCGCAATACTGCAGCATGCCGGCCAGCTCAACGACGCGACGCAATTGAATTTCGCCCCAGCGCCCACGTACATGCGGCGCGCGCAAGGCATTAACCAGGTTGCCCGTTTCCGCTTGAAGTTGTAGTTGAGAAGTCGCGAGCGCTTTTACTTGTTCGCGCAGTTCGGAATAAGCTCCGGCCCGCGCTTTTTCCATCTCGCCAATTTTGCCATCAACTTTTTCGAGCGACTCCTTCAGTGGTTTTATGAGCTGGTCGATCGCTTTCTGCCGGGAATCGAGATCGCCCTTGGCGTTCTCCTGAAATTTCTCCAGTGTGGCGCGGGCAAGTTCGAGAAACGACTGGTTGTTATCCTTAAGTGCGTCCCGCGATAACGCCTTAAACTTCTCGGAAAGTTCATCGGTGGCATTCTTGAATGAGGTCATTCTTTCGGTTGCCGCCCGGCGCTCGCCTTCGAGTGCTGCTTTCAACTGCGCATTTTCTCCGCGCGATTGTTTGTGATCGGTAACCTCTTGATTGAAAGTTTCCTGGAGACGTTGTAACTCGGATTCCTTGCCCATCAGGCGCTCTTTCAAAGTTGCGACCTCAGCGGCACTCGCGGAATTCGCCTTTGTCTTCAGCAGAAACCAACCGAGCGCTGCGCCCACCGCCGCACCTGTCAAAAAGAGAACGATGAAGAGAGTTTGATTATCCATCAGTTAAAAATACAGTCTACCAAAGGTTGTTGCAAAGGCGAAACAGCGGCCCGTTAACGGGCCAGCATGCGCTATCATTCAATTACCCATGCCAGCGGCGGGGGCAAGCCCACCTTCCCAACCGGAGAGACTTCTCACTCACTCGATCGATCTCGCCTTGAAAGCCTTTCAATCAGGGATCGAGCACTCGATTCTGATCAGCTCGTGGTCAGGAAGTCGGGCTTGCTCCGGCGGCTGCTAACGGCTTACCTTCCAAAGCAGCCAACCATTCGTTCGTAAACTTTACGTGTGACACGTACGTCGTTGAGGTTGTATTCGCGAATCTCGCCGAGCTTTCCCGCCTGGTAGAGCTCGAAAACTTTGCTGCCTTCGGCAGTCGCTGTTTTGCTCGACTCGATACCCAGCGCCCAGGCGATGTCGTCGAGGCTCACGAATCGCTTCGCGCCCAGCCACCACGCATGCATCGTGTCGAATACTCCCCTAACCCGATACTCAGCCAGATCGACCAACGGTCTGGCAGAAATGCAATGAACCAGGCAGCGTTGGAAGATAAACGGGAGATCGAAGCCGAGGATGTTGTGGCCAACGAGTTCATCCGTATCCGGATCGAAGGCTTTCATGTAATCGAGAAAAGCCAGCAGCGCCTTTTTCTCCTCCTGCTCTTCTCCGTCCTGGTTGATGCCGAACACACGCTCAGTTTCGCGCTGTTCGACTCCGCCAAAGTCCAGGCCCGTCACCGGGCCCTCGTGAACTGCAATTGAGAGTATCCGTCCCGAGGTCGCGCTCAAGGATCCGAGCTGGTAGCAGCGTTCTTCTTCTACTGCGATATCTTCGAGATAGCGTTGCTGTTGTTCCAGACGCATGTTGCCGAGTCTCAAAGACTTTTCGAGCTGCGGCCCGACACGTTCGCGAAAGTCGGGAAGCGTCAGGGTCTCGATGTCCATCGTGTAGGCCCGCGGCAACACCGGCTCCGCGCTCTGATGTTCGCGATATTGCTCGACAGTAATGGGACGATATTCGGCCACTACAAACTGCGAACGATCCTGAAAAGTTTCGAGCCGACCAGTAATGCCCCAGAGTCCCGGCTTGATTTCTTTCCACGCTTCGAGCGTTTCGCCCCAAATCTTCAAAGCCAGCGAGCCCGTGGCGTTCCGCGCCATGGCGTCGGCGAAGCGCTTGCCTTGCTGCGTTCGTTTTTCCCGCACAGACGTGATCACGACCATCAGCCATAGGTCTTCCGCGTGAGGAATTTCGGGAATAGGAATGTTTCCGCGCATATTTTCGTTTCCGCACAAAGGTTAGCTATTTCAACTCTCTCGAAAAAACCGAACAGCAAAGTGTCCGCAGATTACGCCGATTTCACAGATTCAGTAAGAACAAGAAAGTGATGCCAAAGAAGCACGGATCTTAAGAGCCCTCGTCTGAACTCCTATTGTTATCTGTGTAATCTGCGAAATCTGTGGATTCACATCTTAATTGCATTATGGCTTTCTTGCATTGCGTTCAACTTCATCACCCATCCTGCCAGTCAGCATCATCCAGATCATTTTGTAGTCGCCCATGAAGGACCACAGCGGATACTGAAAGGTCGCGGGTTTATTCTTCTCAATGAAGAAATGGCCAATCCAGGCGGCGCCGTAGCCGGGGATAAGAGCCAGCGGAAAAAGCCACCACCTGCCAACGACGATGAAGAAAACCAGGCAGAAGAGCGCGATTGTGGTTCCAATGAGGTGAAGCAAACGTGTGCGGGGCTTGCTGTGCTCGGCAACGTAGTGGGGCCAGAATTCGGCGAATGAATTGTATTCGCGTTGCGACATTGGAACTGTTCGACTTCGTTGGAGCCTGCGGAGCGGGCGGCAGCGTAAAGCCTGGGGAGGAAGCCCCAGGAAAAAACAATGGATCGACTCAAGCCCGTGTAACGGGCGGCGGTAGCTCGGTCATTGTCCTGCGTGGTTGTTTATCTAAATCGTGTTCACCAAGGTCAATCTGTCGCCCGTTTCACGGGCTTTGCTTTCTTGCATCTGAGTTCCTGGGGTTGCGCTTCGCTCCACCCCAGGCTTTATGCTGTCGCCTGCTTTGCAGGCTGAAGAAGCTTTCGTTCATTGCAGGCGACAAAAGCCCTGGACAGGTCAGCACACTCCAAAAGCTATGTTGAAAACAACTTCATAAATTGTTCCGGCTCGAGCGGCTCCACGCTCGCTAGTTTCAGATTTTCCTCGACGTGTTCGATCCTGCTCATGCCTACCAGCGCTGTAGAGATGCCCGGAGCTGAGCGAACAAATTGTATCGCTGTCTGTGCGTCGGTCGGCAAGGAACCCAACGACTCCCGCAAATCTTTCGGCAATCCCTGGGCTACGCGTCCCTGGAAAGTCGACGCGCTGGAGATGACGGTGACACCGAGCGCAGTGGCCGCTTCAAGTGTAGAAACTGGCTGACCGTCAACTATCTGGTTACTTAAAGTAAGCGCCTCCAGCATCGCCAAATTAAATGGCAGTTGAATGAAACGAAAACCATGCGATTCGCCGCCAACCTCGCTGGCTATCCCAACCATACGTGCGAGTGAATGATAGCCACTCGACCCGGCCGACACTCGAAACCCATTCCACGTTGCGACTCCATAAAACTTCAAGCGTCCCGCGGCCCGGCCCTGTTCAAGCGACTCAAATGCCCTGCGCAAGCGCTCGTAAAACTCCTCTTCCGAAACCTGTCCCAGCTGCGACTCCGGATTGTGGATGTAATAAACGTCCACGCCGTCGAGACTCATGTTTCTCAGGGACTGTCCCAACTGATTTTGCAAATACGAGGGCGTCATGCAGTGACTACCGCCGGCGAAATCCTCAAAACCCGCGATTCCAGGTTTAACGAAAGTCTCTTCAACATAGCGGCGAATGTCTCGCGGCGGTGCGCCGTCAAAAGGCAGATAGCCACCCTTCGTGCAAATGATTAGTTCATCGCGCGAGAATCCTTTGCCGCCAGTCAAGTCACGCAGAGCCAGGCCGATAGCGCGTTCGCTTCTTTGAAACCGATAGTTTGCCGCCGTATCGATTACATTGGCGCCAAGCTCCACTGCGCGCGTAACCGCAGCAGTGTAGCGCGCATCGGTCTCATCGTCGGCGTTGCCCAAATAAGTACCGATGCCGACGGACGAGAGCCACAGCGCATGTTGTTGCCGGAAATGCCCCGGCACGGCATTGTGTTTGAATCGTGCGCGATAACGCGTTGTGCCTGCGGGCGTTGCTGAGGCAGCAATGTTCATGCGAACTTCCTGGTTCTTCAGTATTTGGGCTCCGGCAGTTTAGCACACAGCCGAATTGCGATTTCACCAGGAGTGTTCGCTGATCAGCCGCTTTGCAGGGCCGACGGACTATAGTATGGTGCGGCGCGTGAAGCACGGCCCCTGCAAGCTAATTTGATCTTCACGGCAAATAGTTTTTTCGGAGGATACTTTGACCACGATTGCTCAGGCTGGCGCAATAGCCTTCAAGGTTGTTAACGACTCGCTCCTCATACTTCTTGTCCGCGCGAAGAAAAATCCGCAAGAATGGATTTTCCCAAAGGGACATATCGAAAAAGGCGAAACTGCCGAATCTGCCGCCGCGCGTGAGCTCGAAGAAGAGGCCGCCATCCGCGGGGAATCGCTTGGTTTAGTTGGCTCGCTCAACTTTCAATCCGGCGATGAAATAGTGAGCGTCGCGTATTACCTGTTTCGATTTTTCGCCGAAGTAACGCAAACGGAGAAACGGGAAAGAAAATGGTGTGACTATGATGAAGCCCTGGCTTTACTGTCACACCGCGACTCAGCCGAACTGTTGAAGAAAGCCTTACCAATCATCGAGAGCCACATACCGCGATCGTAGAAGAGTAGCAAACGCGAGGAGACTGAAACCGTGAAAACCACCGAGCTGTTTGCCGAGCAGGTGCTGATCGGCCTTTTGGTTATCTCGATTCTCGGGCTCATTTTTTACCATCCCTTGATACTGCTCTACAAACAGCATGTAGGCTCAACAGACTACCTTGAACAATTCGTGACCGGTGGTTTTGTGCTTGGCGCCGCATATTTGATCGGAATGGTCTACGATCGTATCGCGGATACATTACTTCAGGATCTTGAATCACACGGCAGGGTTCACTTCGCTTTGCAGCAATTCAAAGTTACCGATTTCGATAGATTCGTGGTGCCGGATAGCGATCCATTTGAGGACGGCAAGTATAGAATTCTGGTGCTTGGCAATAGTCAAGCTACCGATCACATGGAATATCTACGCTCCCGGATTCGGCTCACGAGAGCATTGGCCACCCTCACTCCTGGAATAATGCTTTCCCTGCTGTTGGCATCAGACGACGGCAGAGCCGGCCGTTGGTGGTACGTCGCAGCCGTCAGCCTTCCGGTTGTTTATGCGGCCACTCTCTTCATGAAGGGGATGAAATGGAAAAGTGTCGAGAAGTACCGGCCTCCAAAAACCTACGACCTTAAGAAGCTTGCGAAATACATGTCCCGAGGGCGCATGCTGCTTGAGGATCTCGGGCGCCGCCGACGGGCGGTTCGTTGGTTTGTATTTCAAGACGAGGTTTGGGTTGCTTTATTTGTCCTTGCGGTCGTTGCCGCCAAGTTGGTTAACGGATCCTACGGCCGGTTTGCTGTCCTGGTCGCAGGTGTTGTGGTGACGGCGATCGTCGGTTGGAGCTGGTGGAGAATCTGTGGCACGTTCTACGCTTTTCTACGCGACTACAATCGGTATGGTCTAAGGCCGCCACCGGTGTAGCGTGGGCGCCGGATTTCTCGCAGCGCACTCATATTAACGATCGACATCCGGAAGTCGTTTAGATTCTGAGGTCTACTCTTATGAATTACTTTCTCAACTGGCGCGAGCAGGTCGGATCACAGCCAGAAAAATTTTACAAAACAACCTTGTGGCAAGGCGAACACGTGATGATCGGATTGAACTGCCTGGAACCAGGGCAAACTCAGAAAGTCCACGCGCACGACGCCGCCGATAAGTTCTATTTTGTGTTGGAAGGCCGCGGAAGATTTACCGTGGGTGACGAAGAGCGAGAAGTGGATGCGGGCGCGCTGGTGGTTGCGCCATCTGGAATTCCGCACGGCGTCACCAACGACGCGCGCATCCGGTTATCGTTGCTGGTCACGATTGCGCCACCCTTCAAATGAGCGATAAAGACAAGACAGCAGGAACATCGAGGCCGGCTGGGTCTTCACTCGACATCTCGCAAGCGGAGATGCACGAACTTTCTTCGCAGGTCACCAAACTTGTGACGCAATACTTTGCCGAGATTTCAACGTTGCCGGTTTTTCCCGAGACCTCGGCTGGTCAAACATTGGCAAGAGTAGGAGTCTCGCCACCGCTTGAAGGCGAGCCGCTCGAGCGACTACTCAACGATTGCCGCATCATATTTGAAAACAGCCGGCACAACGGCCATCCGCGGTTCTTTGGTTACGTTGCTTCACCGGCCACACCACCTGGCGCCTTTGCCGATCTGCTTGCTTCTACACTTAATTCAAATGTTACGTCCTGGCGTTCGGGCCCGGCAGCCACAGAAATAGAACGCACCGTTGTAAGTTGGCTCGCTTCATTGATTGGGTATGGTGATGAATCTCATAAAGCTCACGGACTGCTGACCAGCGGTGGCTCAATGGCGAACCTTACCGCGCTACTAATCGCTCATCGTGCGAAGTCGGGCATGGACGTGGCGTCAGCGGGGTTATGGAATTGTCACGCGCCAATGACGATTTACGCTTCCGATCAGATTCACATGTCTATTCCCAAGGCTGCCGACATTCTTGGCCTGGGCCGCGCGCAGGTGCGCCTGGTTGAATCCGACGATCGGTTTCGCCTGAATGTGCCGGCACTGCGCCAAATGCTTGCCAATGATCTTGAAAAAGGTCTGCAACCATTTTGCGTGGTCGGAAGCGCCGGCACTGTTAACACCGGCGCTGTGGATCCGTTAAATGAAATCGCGGCTATCGCGGATGAATACGGACTCTGGTTCCACATAGACGGCGCTTACGGCGCGCTTGCCGCTCTCGATGAAGCGAAGCGCGCTCTATTCCGCGGTCTCGAGCGAGCCGACTCGATATCCCTCGATCCACACAAATGGCTCTACGTGCCCATTGATTCGGGCTGTCTGCTATTTCGTGATGAAGAGCGCGCGCGTGCCGCTTTTAGTTTCGAAGGCGCCGACTACATCAAGGTCCACGAGCAGAACGCCGACGAAGCTTTTGCGTTTTGGAATTACGGACCGGAATTGTCGCGACGATTTCGCGCCCTGAAGATTTGGCTGACGCTTCGTTACTATGGTGTGCGGCGCATTGCGCAGTCGATTAGCGAAGACAATACCCTGGCGGCGTACCTCGGCGAACAAATTCAGGCGGCCGGCGACTTTGAACTGCTCGCCCCGCCGGAGTTGAGTATTTGCTGCTTTCGGCATGTGCCGCCATCATTGCAGGAAAGAATTCGAACGCAGGGAGCTGACTCCGCTATTGAGGCGGAACTGGATCGATTCAACACCAACATCATGAACGCGGTTCAGCGCGGGGGCCGGGCCTATCTGTCGAGTGCAATCATACGCGGCAAATTTGCGTTGCGGACCTGCATTACAAACTTCCGCACTACCCGCGCCGATATCGATCAGACGCTCGAGATCATTCGCGACGCAGCGCGCGACTTTTCCGGCTCTGCCGTCTGATTTGCGGTGGTGGCTGGGCCCCACCGCAAGCGATACTCAATTGTTTTGGGGCTGCGCCCTTGCCTTGGGGCGTAGCCCCGCAATTTTACGTTGAACTTTTCGTGAAATAAGGTTGAAGCGACTCCATCCATCAGCGTTCTGTGGGTTGACCCAAACATGAAACTGGCAAAGCCACTATCCTACGATCGCGAGCTGCGCATTGCCCTCGAACTCGCGCGCGAAGCAGGCGCGGCCATTCTCAGCTTTTATGAAGGGCCACTCGATATCGAGCAGAAAGCTGACGCCGATGATCGCGAACCTGTCACCCAGGCAGACAAACTCGCAAACGAGATCATCGTTGAGCGGCTGCGACGGGAGTTTCCCGGCGACGGAATTCTCGCCGAAGAATCGATAGACACTTCCCACCGCCTCGACAAATCACGCGTGTGGATGATCGACCCGCTTGACGGCACCACCGGCTTCATCGATGGCAACGGCGATTTTGCCGTTCAGATTGGGCTCATTGATAACGGAGAATGTGTGCTCGGCGTTGTTTATCAACCGCTTACCGGTGTCCTCTATCGCGCGGTTTATGGCAATGGAACATGGATCGAACGTCCCGAGTACGAACCCGAGCTGGCCCGGGTATCGATTCATGACGACATCTCAACGATGCGACTGGCTGCCAGTCGATCACATCGCAGCCCGCGCATGGACAAAGTTGTCCAGGCTTTCGGTTTGAAAGAAGAGGTGCGGCGAGGCTCGGTCGGAATCAAGGTTGGTTTAATTATCGAGCAGCAATGCGATCTCTACATCCATTTATCGCCGCGCACGAAACAGTGGGACACCTGCGCGCCGGAAATCATCCTGCGCGAGGCAGGCGGTCGTCTAACTGATCTTTTTGGCCGGTCGCTCCGCTACAACAAAGCTGAAGTGCAGAACCGCAACGGCGTCGTGGCCAGCAACGGCGTCGCCCACGAGCGAGTCATCGAAGCACTTCGCCCGCTGCTGGTTCAGTTTGGCCGCGTACCGGTGGAATAAGAAATCCCCGCAAAGCTTTTCCTCAAGCGAAATAACAGTCCATACGGTAATATCCATGCCAGATTCGTTGCTTGGAGCGGTATATTGCCCATTCGTCCCAGATTGTTTCTCATTTTCTTCGGCATCTGCCTGATTCCGCTCGGGCTGCTCGCCTCAATAAACTACTGGAACGGAGTGCGAGTTAATGAAGCTGCGCTCCAGAAAGAACAGGAGAATGATCTTGCCGGTTTCAAGCATCAGATTGAAGATCTGCTTTACGATGATCAGAATGAACTAACTGGGTTGAGCCAATCGAGAGAGCTGCGTGATTACCTCCAGAATAGAAGCGAGGGAGTGGCCAACTCAGCGACACGCAACCTCACTCAAACCTCCGCAGCCGGAAGCTTGGGTGAGCACATAAACTCTTCGAACGTTTTGCCTGTTGAGTTGAGAGTCAGGGTCGGCTCTCTGTTACACGGTCACAGTCATTTCGCAAGCATTTCTCTTTTTGATCAGAACAGGCACCCGGTCTTCCTTGCCGAGCGGGGAACTAGTAGCGCCAACGAACCAGCTGTCTTCCTCACAAAGGATTTCCTTTCAGAACAGACTCAGACAGATGACCGCGTTTGGGCCGGGTCTGCCGCCCCAGCTGAGACCGTTCCCGTTCTTATTTCTTCGGTCTCGACTGCGCCATTCGGAGCGCGCATTGATTACACCGTTCCGATTTTCTCCGAAAACAAAGCTTTGGAAACACCGCAGGGCGCTTTGCTTGGAGTATTGAAACTCGATTCAGTTTTTTCCGAGGCGGCCAGAAGAAACACCCGAGCACGAAGCGCCAGTGATTCCAACCGCAGCCATATTCTCAGTGCATTCGTCATTCTCGATCGCTCAGGAAGAATTTTGTATCACTCTAACGAAGCCCTGAAGCACCGGTTGATCGGCGAATCGATGCCCTACTTCCTTCCGGTAGCAAATCAAATCTACTTAAGTGAGAACGGCATGCAGAATTTCAACGGGCCTGGCGGCGACAAATTCTCCGTTCAATACACGAGAATACCTGTACTGGGCGCCTGGGCGGCGATAACGTCAAACGAGGACCAGGCGTTAGTTGCTGCGCGCCGAGCGGGGAGCACTGGTTTTGTCGTTGCAGTTTTCCTCAGCCTTGTAGCTGCTGCACTGTTGACGCATTACTGGCAGCGCCAGAAACGTGGCCTGGAGCGCGTCACTGAAGGCGTCGAAGCAATCGCCAAAGGGAAACTCGATCATCGCATTGAGGTGCGATCAAGCGACGACCTTCGTCCGCTGGCGGACAATCTTGACTTGATGACCAAACAGCTTCGCGATCAAATCGCGCGGGAAGCTGAGACGCGGCAGTTTCAATCGTTCGTTCGCTTGTCCGCCATTCTCACACATGATTTAAAAAACGCGATTGAAGCTTTATCGCTAACCGTAGCAAATATGGAATGGCATTTTGATGACGAAGAGTTTCGTGCCGACGCTATGAAATCTGTTACCGGAGCCACCAACAATTTGCGGGCCCTGGTTGAGCGTCTCAGCAATCCCGTCACCACTTTGAGCGGTGAACACAAGCGGCCGCAGCCAGCTGATTTGGTTCCCATGTTGAAACGGGTAATCTCAATGATCGCGGAGCCCGCCGGAGACAAACATGATATCCAGGTAGAACTTCCGGATCATCTCTTTGCTCTGGTCGATAGCGAACGCATAAATAAGGTGGTTGAGAATCTGATCATCAATGCGCTCGAAGCAATGAACAAGAAGCAGGGCACTTTAAGCATCGTGGCGGGTACGACTGATAAAGGCAAACCGTTCTTTAGCGTCAGCGACACCGGCGAAGGTATGAGCCAGCGATTTATCGAAGAAAGGCTTTTCCATCCCTTCGCAACCACAAAAAAGCGGGGAGTAGGTCTCGGGCTTTACACCTGCCGCGAAGTGTTGGTGGCTAACGGCGGATCGATTGAGGTGGAATCGCAGGAAGGCGCTGGCACGACATTTAAGGTCGTGCTACCATCGGCGCCCAATTTGCGAACCGGCGGGGATCACGCCGCAGGCCAACCCTCAGGCTAGTCTGTCCAGACGCTCCAAATCGTTTTTAAGCGCGCTCACTGCACTCGTTTAACGAAAACTGAGATGGACAAAGCGAATCAAGCCAGGGAAGCTCAACTCAAAGACACGATACTCGTGGTAGACGACGATGAATCCGTGCGTCGCGGACTCGTCTGGACTCTTCGCGCTGACTATCGTGTGCTCGAAGCCATCTCTCGCCAGGAAGCCGTTCAGCTTTTAAAACAAGAGAGCATCGACGTTGTAGTGAGCGATCTGCATCTGCCGCCGCACATCGAAGACATCAGCGAAGGCCTGGCTATCATCGAGGCTGCGCGCGACCTCGATCCGCCGGTCCAGGTAGTCGTTGTTACGGGAACCGAGTCTAAACACGCAGGCCGCGAGGCCGTTAAGCGCGGCGCGTATGGCTTCTTCGAAAAGCCTCTCGAGGCAGAAGAGGTGCTGCACATCGTCAAGCAGGCGGCTCGCATGCGCCGGCTGGAAGTGGAAAATACGCGGCTGCGTGATGAGTTAGTGGGGGCGCGCGGGTTTGGGCGCTTGATTGGATCGAGCCAGTCGCTGGAAAAAACGCTCAAGCAGGCACGCGCGGTTGCCGATACCAACGCCACAGTTTTGATCATCGGAGAAAACGGAACCGGGAAAGAAATGCTCGCCTGCGCCATTCACGAAGAGAGCCAGCGCGCTGCTGGTCCCTTTATCGCCGTAAGTTGCGCCGCGCTGCCGGAGTCTTTGATTGAGTCGGAATTGTTTGGTCATGAGAAAGGTGCGTTCACTTCGGCAACGCACGCGCGCATGGGACGATTCGAACTCGCCGACGGCGGCACGTTGTTTCTGGATGAGATCAGCGAGCTGTCGCCCAATGTCCAGGTCAAGCTGCTGCGCGTTTTACAAGAGCGTGCCTTCGAGCGCGTGGGCGGCACGAAAACTTTGACTGTCGACATTCGTCTGATTGCTGCCAGCAATCGTGATCTGGAAGCAGAAGTCGAGGCAGATCATTTTCGCAGAGACCTTTTCTACCGGCTAAATGTGGTGCCCTTAGTGCTGCCGGCGCTGCGCGAGCGAAGGGAAGATATTCCGGGGTTGGCGGCTCACTTTGCAGCCAAAGCAGCGGAAAAACATGGACGGGTAACGCCGCAATTATCTGCGGAGTTGATCGACTCGCTACATGATTACGACTGGCCAGGCAACGTTCGTGAACTTGAAAACCTGATGGAGAGACTGGTTCTGTTGGACCGCCAGCCCTTGCTGGGCCTCGAGTTCCTTCCCGAAAAGATGCTTAAAGTTTTGCCGACCCCAGGTGTGCCCACTGAAACTACCTTTGAAGGCGAGATTACGGCTTTAAAGCGTCGTCTGATATTGGGCGCACTGGAGGCCGAGGGTGGGAACAAAGTGGCGGCCGCAAAACGGCTGGGGATAAGCCGCTCGTATTTGCACCGGCTGATTAGCGAATTCGGCGTTCATTAAAGTTGTTATTACGCAGCTTTGACGCGCTTTTCCAGATCAGAAATATACTTTGGCAGATCGGTATACTTTACATAGTTCATGCCCTTGATCAGCGAAGGCAGTTTGTTAGGCTCGAGCCCAACGATGACAGGGGTTACTCGTTTTCGTAATGAAGTAGCAGCGCCCAATTCGTACATGAGATTTGGATTGTCTATAGAATTATCTGTAAGAATCAAAAGCACCTCATCAGCGCGTCCTAAGTCCACAGTTATTTTGTTAAAGATGGCTTCGCCGGGTACTGCGGCCTTGTCTACCGAGTAAACATCGATACCCGCCTCTTTCAACCGACGGGAAAGATCTCGCGCCAAATCTATATCCTTCACGGAGGAACTAATGAACACTTTGTAAGCCATAGGGTTTCTCTAAGGTGCTTTCTTCTGGTTGACGCGCTTTTCCAACTGGTTCAGAAACCGATCGAATTTATTGAGATCTATACCTTTAATGTCCTTCATGGGTGCCATGTCGTCAGGTCGTACGTTATTTAGTATCGGAGTCACGCGCTTATGCTGGGCTCTGACGCCGCCTATTTCGAAAGCGACCCACTGGAATTGAACGCTCTGCGGCGATATTAGCACTAGCGCTTCATCACATAAATCAATTCCATTGATTATGCGATCAACAATTACTTCACCTCCTTCAAGGTCCTTCTCATCCAGCCAGCAGGAAGCACTTATGCTGCCAATCTTTTCAGCGATTACTTCTGCAATCCACCGGTCCGATGAAGAGTGGCTAATAAAAACCAGATAATCTTTACTGTGTCAGGCCTTGCGTTTCGCCGACTTTTGCCTAGAGGATTTCGGCATTCACACTCCAGACGATTTTTGAGATCGACAGCCGCAGATAGATTATCGTTGAGCAATATTTTCATGCAAACTACTGGTTCTAACTGTACGCACCAGAAATTGAAAGCAATCTGGCAACTCATTGCCCTGGAGTAGTTGTCGAGCCCTTCTCGGTCAGCTCGCCGAGCTTCACGATCCAGATCCCACTGTGCACGTCATTAAAGTAAATCAGACCGTTATGCGGTTGTGCACCCCAGGTGAAAGGCAGGTTCGGTCGATAGCCTTCCGGGTCGCCGGCCCAGAGCCGGCCAATCTCGCGACCTTGCCGGTATAAATCTCCGCGCAGTTCTCCCGACACATCCACGATGCGCCCGCCGCCGTTGTAGTAACCCATGTACATGATGTCGTTATCCACCCACATATTGTGCGCGCCGGCTTCCGGCACGGGATACTCGGCAACCTTGCGCGGATTATTGATGTCGGAAACATCGACTACGTGAACGATACCCCGTACCGGAATGCGCTTCCGATCGTGAATATCGAACAGCGGGGGAAACACTTCGTCGCCAACGAAAACGTAGTTCTTGTAACGGAAAACGGAATGCGTGCCGGCGAGCCAGCCGTTGCCATATAGTTCGTGATGATTAAAACGTAACTGGCTGACCAGCTGCGGATGCTCCGGGCTTCCTCCTTTAATGCCATTGCCAACATCAAGAACCACCAATCCATCGCGCCAGTAGGCAAGATAGGCAAGACCATCTTTGACTTGTAAATCATGCAGGTAACGACCGTGAACTTGCTTGTCGCCGCCGCTGCTGGTGATTGTCGTGGCCACCAGGTTAGGCACTTCCCAACGCGCCACTTCCTTTGGATGCTTTACGTCGGCGAAATCAACTACCCGCATCGAACCGGTGGCGTCGTCAGTCAAATAAACATAGTGACTATCAACGAAGGCGCTGTGAACTCCGCCGGTCACCGTCTCTGTGTATTCGGAAATTGGCTTTGGATGGGCGGGATCAGATGTGTCGAAGAAAGCGATCCCATTCTTGCGGTTCGAAGCGCCTTCACGCGAGATAACCAGAATCTTGCCGTCTGCCGTGGTGCTGACGTCATTGATTATTCTCGCGTCAACCTTGATTGTGTCGGTCAAATTTGGATGCGTCGGATCAGTGACATCGTAAACGAGCAACTTGTCAGAGATGGTAGAGAGGTATGCGTAGTTACCAGTAATCCACTCCTCGGCAGCCTGAAAGTCTTTGATTGGCGCACGACCAACGACGGTAATAGTGCGTTCAGCATTGCGAGGCGCAACTACGATGGAAGCAACTGCTTCCTGTGGCCCGCTCGCCGCAGTGATTACATAGGAACCTGGCAGTTCTGCGACAAAACCACCATCCGCATCGATCGTCGCGGCCGGACCGCTTACCGTCCAGCGCACGGCATTGTTATCAGCTTTTCCGTTTTGCGCGCGAACGTTGAAATGCACCACGTCGCCGGCGCGGGCATTCGTTGATCTTGGATCTATTGACAGCCCAGTCAGACTGCCCTTGGCGACAATCACGTTTGTGCTGCCATTACCACTTCCCGAGGAGGCACTGATTACGGTCTGCCCAGGAGCGATCGCCGTCACCACACCCGCGGCGTCTACTGTTGCGACGTCAGGTTTGCTTGAAGTCCAATTTATCGCGACGTCACTGCGCGGATTCCCTTCCGTGCTTCGAGCCACCGCGGAGAGCTTCGTAGTAGCGCCTACTACAAGCGATGATTTAACGGGATCGAGATCAATCCGCGTGACCGGCCCGGGTTTTACCATCACGTGAGTAAGGACAGTTTTGCCGCCGACGATTGCGCCTACCAGTACGTCACCGGGACTAAAAAACGAAACGGTGCCCGACTCATCTACGCCGGCAAGATCAAATGGGGCCGCGAACCAGGCTGAAGCGGGCGCGTTGGTTTTGTTTCCAGACGCGTCTTTCACCACGGCGCTGAACTTCACCTTTTGGCCAACGGAGATGTCCTCGGTTGCCGGCATAAGCTCAGCAAGGCTAACTGAAGTAGCCGTTGAAGTCTGCCCCCGGACACTTAGCGTCGCGGTCGTCATTGCGAAAAGTAGGGCAACGCAGAAGGGGGCGAGCAAATCGCGAAAGGTACGCATTATGTTCTCCTAAATAGGCTATTCGCGGAAAGGAATGACATGAATTGGAAGACCAGCCGAAATGTAACCCCGAATGAATTGAAATCTTAGACAGGGAGCGAGCGAGACGCAAGCAAAGGCATCCGTGTGAGATTAATCTTGAATTAACGCTGAAGGCTGGAGCACCTTAGGATACAACCTTGAGTCCTGGCAAATCAGCGGGCAAGCCCCCTTCCTGACCACGAGCTGATCAAACGTTCGCTCGAATTCTTGATTGAAAAGCTCTCAAGACAGGTTCTACCGAGTCTGCTGGAGAGTCTCAGGGTTGGGAAGGTGGGCTCGCCCCCGCCGGTTGGCTGGCATTCAAGTGTGTTGGAGAACTTTACATTCCTGTCGCCCGAAGCACGCGCATGCGACGACCAGACTTGAACAGTCACGACGCTTCGGCGATCATTCAAGTCAAAAGGTTTTATGGCCAACGTCCAACAGCGCTTGCCGGAAAATGTACCGGGAGACTTCTTTGTAGATGAGAGCTGCATCGACTGTGACACTTGCAGCCAACTGGCGCCGGCAGTTTTTCGCGATCACGGCGAGCAGTGTAGCGTCTATCGCCAACCTGAAAGCGAAACGGATACGCGCCTCGCGCTGATGGCCCTGGTCGCGTGTCCCACCGGTTCGATCGGCACAACTGAGAAACATAATGCACGCATCGGCATAGACGCCTTTCCTTCACACATTGCCGAGAATGTTTACTTCTGTGGGTTCACTTCGGAATCCAGTTTTGGTGGCTGGAGTTACTTAGTGACACGGCCGAAGAGCGACGGCGGCAATCTGCTGATCGATTCGCCGCGTTTTGCAACGCAACTGGTAAAGCGCATTGAGGCGATGGGTGGCGTCAACCAGATGCTCTTGACGCATCGCGACGACATCGCCGACCATCAACTATTCAGGAACAAGTTTGGTTGCGAACGAGTGATGCATACGGACGACGGCGCGCTGAGGATTGGCGCCGAGCGCATTATTGAAGGAGAGAGTGCAGTCCAACTTAATGACGATCTATTGGCCATACCCACGCCCGGTCACACGCGTGGGCACATGGTGTTTCTATATAAGAGCCGGTTTCTTTTCACCGGCGATCACCTGGCGTGGTCGCCGCCTCGCCAGACCCTCACCGCCTTTCCGAGCGTGGCGTGGTATTCGTGGACGAAACAGACGGAGTCGATGGCTAAACTTGCAAAGTATGATTTCGAGTGGGTTTTGCCCGGCCACGGTTCGCTACATCACGACACAAAGCAAAACATGCGGTATCATCTCCAGTCCTGTATCACCTGGATGAAGACACGTCGTTAGTTCGATATAACGCAAGCTGTCAGCTTGCGGTGCAAAACTAACAGTTTGCGTTAAAAACCCTGATCAAAACGAATGAGGTAGACGATGAACAGAAACCAAAAAATTGCTATCGGGTGTGGTGTTGCTGGTTGCCTGGGTTTGATCCTGATCGTGATTCTCGTGGTGGCGCTTGGGGTGTTGGGATATGTGGCGATCCCCGGCCTGTCCAACTCGAATCGTAATGACAACTTCAACTCCAACGGGAATTCAAACTCCAACTCAAACGATAATACAGACTCAAACTCAAACTCAAATACGAATTCGAACTCAGAATCGAATTCGAATTCAGACTCATCCAGCTCTTCATCGTCTATGTCTGACGACGACAAACACAAACTTTTTCAAGCGGCTGGAATTACGAAGGACTCACCTCTGATTCAGAGGGTTTTGCGTAAGCTGGGGTTCCTCACCGCGAGCGGGGTCTCAAGTGACTATGAGCAGTTTGTGAAAGATCACGGGCCTTGGGCACTGCAGAACCTTGAGTTTGTTAGGTCAGTTCTCACCGAGGAAACCGCTCGCGCCTACGTTGACGCGCACATCGACGACTGATGCATAGTTCCACCTAAGTCTTGTTTTATGATTTAGAGGCGCGCGTGCGATTTCGCGCGCCTTTTGTTATGTTAAGGCACCGTCCAAATGTCCAACGTCCAAAGTCCAACGTCGGGCCGATTGACTTTGGACATTGGACTTTAGACTTTGGACTGCGTTTTCATGAATCCCGCTCAAATTCGCAATTTCTCAATCATCGCGCACATCGATCACGGCAAATCGACGCTGGCGGATCGCCTGCTCGAACTCACCGGCGCGGTGACCGGGCGAGACATGTCGGCGCAGGTGCTCGACGATATGGATCTGGAGCGCGAGCGTGGCATCACGATCAAAGCGCACGCGGTCCGGCTCGACTACAAAGCCAGGGATGGGCAGTCGTACATTTTGAATTTGATCGACACCCCCGGCCACGTCGACTTCTCTTACGAAGTCTCACGTTCACTTTCCGCTTGTGAAGGCGCGCTGCTGATCGTCGATGCTTCACAAGGCGTCGAGGCGCAGACGCTGGCCAACACATACCTGGCGATTGAAAACAACCTCGAACTCATTCCGGTGAT
The DNA here is from genome assembly GCA_963698325.1 of Blastocatellia bacterium. GTDB lineage: Bacteria > Acidobacteriota > Blastocatellia > Pyrinomonadales > Pyrinomonadaceae > PSRF01. Next base: position 148,940 of record CAVOQJ010000002.1, read on the forward strand.
CAATAAGATCGATCTGCCCGGGGCGGAGCCGGAAAAAGCAATCGAACAAATCGAACACTTCATCGGCTTGGAAACTCATAACGCAATTCTTACCAGCGCCAAGACCGGCGAAGGCGTGGCAGAGGTTTTGGAAGCAATTGTGCGCGAGGTGCCGTCGCCGAAAGGCGATCCAAACGCACCCTTGAAGGCGCTAATCTTCGATTCGTGGTACGACTCGTATCGCGGCGTGATTGTCCTCTTTCGCGTGATCGACGGCACGATTCGGCCGGGAATGAAGATTCGCTTCTTCAATGCCGGACGCGACTATCAGGTGGAAACTCTTGGTGTGAATCGGCCACGACCGACGCCCATCGATCAATTAGGCGTCGGCGAAGTCGGGTTTCTTACCGCTTCCATCAAAGCAGTCGCAGACGTGCAAATCGGCGACACAGTCACCGAAGCTGCACGACCTACGAAAGAGCCGTTTCCGGGTTTTCAGGAAATCAAGCCGATGGTTTTCGCCGGCCTGTATCCGGTGGACACGAACCAGTACGAAGAGCTGCGCGACGCAATGGACAAGCTGCGCCTGAATGATGCGTCGTTCTTTTACGAGCCGGAGTCGTCAACCGCATTGGGTTTTGGTTTTCGTTGCGGTTTTCTCGGTCTCCTGCACATGGAGATCGTGCAGGAGCGTTTGGAGCGCGAGTTCAATCTGGATCTGATTACGACCGCGCCCGGCGTGCGTTATATCGTGACCACGACCGACGGGCAGGTTACGGAAATCGACTCGCCCGCTAAGATGCCTGACCCCGGCCGTATTGTGAAAATCGAGGAACCGGCGATTCGCGCTACGATCCTGACCCCGGAAGAACACCTGGGTGGAATCCTGGCGTTGCTGGAAGAAAAGCGCGGCATACAAAAAGGCTTTGAGTACATCACTTCTAATCGCGTGATGTTGACCTATGAATTGCCGCTCAATGAGATCGTTCTCGACTTTTACGATCGTTTGAAATCAACCTCGCGCGGCTACGCTTCGCTTGATTACCACCTGGCTGGCTACTGGGAAAGTGATCTCGTCAAACTCGACGTGCTGGTTGCCGGTGAGCCAGTCGATGCGCTTGTCGCTGGTGCTGCATCGCGACACGGCGCAGGCGAAGGGCCGAGCGCTGGCGTCAAAAATGAAAGAGTTGATTCCGCGACAACTCTTCGAAGTGCCGATTCAGGCGGCCATCGGCGCCAAAGTGATTGCGCGCGAAACAGTGAAAGCGCTCGGCAAGAACGTGATCGCCAAATGCTACGGCGGCGACATCTCGCGCAAACGCAAGCTGCTCGAGAAGCAGAAAGAAGGCAAGAAGCGCATGAAGAAAGTCGGCCGCGTTGAGATTCCGCAGGACGCGTTTCTGGCGGTGCTGAAGGTGAATGACTAAACTGACCTGGTTCGAGACCCCTGAAAATTGAGAGTGTCCTCGGCGCCCGCATCGGCCGCATGACGAAGACGCCGACTATTGATCGCTCCAACCTGAATTGTCATGCTTTCTCTTCCCGTAGTTTCAGATGAACTGACGTCGCGCGTCGAAGACGAGCTTGTTCTGCTTAGTTCGCGAACGAAGGTTGATGCGGAGACCATTGCGCGCGTTAAGGCTATCACAGGCTTTCCGAACAAAGTTGATTGGGATTATGTTTACCAGCTTGCGCGCCGCCACTCAGTCCTCCCTTTAATCTACTCCCAACTGAGCAGGACCGCGGGACCAAACGTTCCACCCGATCAACTCGCCCGGCTCAAAGAAAACTACCAGGACAATGTCGCACGCAATCTCTTATTGACTGCTGAATTGTGTCAGATTCTTCAGACTTTCGAAGCCGCGGGAATTGAGGCAGTTCCATATAAGGGTCCGGCGCTCGCGGTTTATGCGTATGGGAATCTGGCCTTGCGGCGCTTTGTTGACCTGGACATCCTCGTCCGGAAGGCCGACACACTGCGAGCCAGGGAACTCCTGACAGCTCGAGGATTTGTGGGCGGCACGCCCTGGACCAACACCCAGCAGGCGCTCCTGATGCGTACCCAACACAACTTGATGCTGAGTCGGGAAGAAGGCCGCATGGTCGTGGAGCTGCATTGGGAAGTAGCGTCCAGTTTATTTGCCAACTCGTTGCAGGCCGAAGAGTTTTGGGGACGTTTGGAAACAATGCGTCTCAATAATGTAGCCGTGAAGAGCTTGTCGGCGGAAGATCTTTTGCTATCGCTTTGTGTGCACGGTTCCAAACACCTCTGGGAACGCCTGGCCTGGATCTGCGATGTGGCTGAATTGGTAAAAACGCGTACAGATCTAAACTGGAGCGTTCTGCTTGAGCGTTCCGTGTCCTCAGGAGCTGACAAAATGTTGTTCCTCGGACTCCATCTGGCAAACAGCCTTTTGGACGCTCCTTTACCTGAGCACGTAAAGGCGAAGTTAGGTACAGAGAGGATGGTAGCCTCACTCGCGAATCAAGTTTCGAAAAGGCTTTTCGATGGTATTGGGCGGACCCCGGTATCGATCAGCCAAAGTTTTAGATTCAACTGGGCGTTGCGGGCCGGCTGGCGGTCCCGGCTGCGGTATTGTCGCCTACTATTGCAGCCAACAGACGCTGACATTGAGACCGTGCCCTTACCTCGGCCACTAAGTTTCGTTTACTACCTTATGCGCCCGTTTGGGCTGCTCAGACGAGACCGGGAGAGGCGGCGATTGGTTGTTCGATAGCCGCCGAAGATGCTAAAGCCGAGGTCTAGCTGGTCAAGATATCCCAGCGGGACGGTAATGGGTCAGTTTGGCGTCAGCGGAGGCGCTTACAGAACCGAGCGCGGTAGCGCCGGATGTTGGAGTCTACTTTAGTGATAGTCTTAGGGCATATGAGACCGCCTATAAGTGAAGTTCCTTTTAGGATCCGGCGCTACCGCGCTCGGTTCTGTATAGCTGCCTCACTGAATTGAAACTGACCCACTACGCCGCTGGACGATTGTTGACGCACGTGACCGCGCATGCTAGTTTGAGCCAATCTCACAAGCTAATTTTAAGTCGGCAATCAGAAGGCAGGAAAAACGCCAATGACTCCCCAAAACCGCTTTCGAGTTGCAAGTAAATACGCCGCCGCGTGGAGCGTATCACGGTATCTGCGAATCATGTTTTTCGCTCTTCTGATAGCAACCTCAGGACCCTTCCTGACGGTGGCTGCCAGACCCCAGGGGCAAACGCAGCCGGTCACCGCCAAACCGGCACCCAAAAAAAAGCACAGGCTGCGCATCACCAAAGGCTACATAACCGGAGTTTCTTTGAAGGCTGACAAAGCAAAGATGTCTGAGATCGCGGCAGATTTATCAAGGCGTCTCGGTACGCGTGTGATTTTGGGATCAACCATGAGCAAGGAGGCGATCACGGTAGAATTCTACGATTTGCCACTCGAACCGGCGCTACGCCTGTTGGCCCCCCATGTTTACCTCGACTATGAGATTCGGGCGAACGCGCAGCCAACGCTGCTGGGCATCTTTCTCATGGGCCAGGACGATCCTGACCCGGCCAAAAACGCAGTCGTTCAGGGCGGTTCTGAGGCAATGCTGATCGAAGGAAACACGGAGGACAACCCAGAACAATCGGAAGTCCAACGTGATGACGACCCTTTGCAAGTTGACCTGGACGACAATTACCTCACCATGAAATCAAAGAAGCAGCCTTTGGCGGCAGTAGTAATAACGATCGCGGAAGTGTTGGGCGTGCCGGCCGAAATCAAATACGACTCGAATGAGATAGTTGACACCGAGATCAAGGACACGCCCTTTGAGGATGCCATTACGAGACTCTCGCCAAATATCCGGTTATATGTTCGGGCTGATTTGACGCGGTCACAGAGAACGCCGCTCCGGCTCGCGCTTGTGCCGCCCGCGAAAGTTGCCGATTCAGCGACGAATCAGTGACGAATCATTGCCAGCCTGCTGATCTAATGCCGATATGCAAGCAATTCACGAAGTAGCAGAGTCGACGCAGCGAATGATCTACCGGGTCGCTGCTCAAACTATCGTGGTTGAAGCGCAGGACACCTGGGCTGCCAAGGCTATCGAAAAGTTATTCGCGGGCTGGTACCTGACGCCTGACACTGCAACCCTGGAGTTGTCATTATCTCCCGCCATTGTCATTAGAAGCCGGGTTAAACCTCCTGCATTACCGCGCGGTTGGCCTCAATTTGAGATTGCCGGCGGTGGTACATGCTTCACCGACGGTGAGACGTCTTACATCGACCTCGAAGGTTCGATAGTCGCTATCGGCAAGTCGCGGCACGCGGCCGTCGAGGTCTGGACAAATGGAATGCTCGAGATCCAATCACCAGCATTGACGCGCGTGGTGACTTACGCGCTGGCCGCCGCGCTGCGCCGCCGCGGCTTATTTGAATTGCATAGCGGCGCAGTGATCGATCCGGAAAGCGGACAGGGAGTGCTTATCATTGGACCATCGGGCAGCGGAAAATCGACTTTGACGGTTCAGCTCGCAGCGGCTGGCTGGTCGTTTCTGACGGATGACGTGTTGTTGTTAAGCGCCGAAGGCGCTGAGGTCAAGGCGTGGCCGCTGCGCCGTTGTTTCGCGATTACCTCTGAGACTTTTGCGGCCAGTAACTTTCTGCAAGCCCGTGCCTCGCTCTCTTACATGCAAGCGCAGCGCGCCGACAAAAAGAATGACAAAAAACAATTTGTTCCCCACCGCGTGTTCAATTCGGAATTTAAGGAGCAGTGCATTCCCCAGACGCTGTTCTTTTCCGAGCTCGCTGGTGGCAGTCGCAGCCAGGTGTTACGTCTGTCTCCCGGTGAAACAATGGCGCGGCTTATTCGCATGAATCCGTGGTCTTGTTATGATCGATCCACAGCCGCGGAACATCTGGCGGTCCTTTCCGCTTTGGTTAAGCAGTCCACCGGCTATTCTCTGCTCGCCGGTAAGGATCTTCTCGATCCTGAAACTTCAGCGAATCTGATATCGGGCTACACACGATTAGTGGAATGAAAGTAATGCCCCAGAAAACGACAATCCCGGACTACGGGCCTCGCCGGGTGACGGTCGAACTGACTAACATCTGCAATCTACACTGCAGCTACTGCCTTCGTGATGAAGATGCCCTTTATCACAGTCCCGCAAACTTTCTTCCCGTTGAACTCTTCGCACGGGTAGCCAGTGACGCGCGCGACTTGATGGGCATCGAACAAGTCATGTTCACCGGTGGCGAGCCAACGCTTCATCCGGATTTCGGGAAACTCCTTGCCGCAGTCGCGGCGCTGGATTTGAAATGTAGCTTTGTGACCAACGGCTGGCATTTCGAACGTGTGTGGCCGCTCGTGATCGAGCATCGGGAAGCCGTGACCCATGTGTCTTTCAGCCTTGATGGCGCCACGCGCGAGGCGCACGATCGTTGGCGCGGCGAGGGATCTTTTGAGCGCGTCGTCCGCGCTTTTTCGCGTTGTTGGGCCAACCACCTTCCTTTCAATGCGAAGGTCGGAATTCGTCGCGATACTGTGCCCCAGCTTGAGGCGATTGCTCTTTTTGCGGCGCGCATGGGTGCGGCGGGCTTGAGTTTCGCCCATATCATGCCTACTTCAATTGAAGTCCTGGATGCTTCAACCTTGAGTCTTGAGGAACGCGCCGAAGCGGAACGCGAAATCGCCCTACTAGCTCGAATCTTCAAAATGCGTATCGGCATCGACGTGGGCTATTACAACACCGATCTAGTCGCACCATGCTCGGCTTTGATTGGTGTAAGCGGTAACATAAATTATCGCGGCCAACTTTCTCTGTGCTGCAACCTCTCGGGTTTTCGCGGCGCAAAGGGCGACGAAGACATAATTGCGGATCTGAATCATGAAGATTTCAGATCTGCTTTGCCGCGTCTGCAGCATCTCGCCGCGGCGCAGTCTCAGAATCGAATAAGGGCATTAAACGCCCTGGCGGCCGCCGGCGAGAAGGCGGATTTGACGACCGGATCTCCTTGTCTGTTCTGTCTGAATACTCTGGGCAAGACCCCGTGGAATTCTTTGTCGGCAACATCGAGTGACAGGACTCTACCAGTACTCAGATGATTCCCTTTCTGAAAGGAAAGCTTTCATGTCGACCAAAGATTTTGCCGCATCTCCTGCAGTGCCTTATAAGCATGTAGTCTTCACCGATCTTGATGGCCTCGAAGGAGTGCTGGTGGATTTGAACACCAAGAAATATTACCAACTCAACGAGACGGCGAGTTTAATTTGGCGCGGGCTTGAGAAACGGCTGCCTGTCAGCGATATAGCAAATGAGCTGACTGAGCGCTACGACGTTACCCTGGACCAAGCTACGTCCAGTATTGAAACAGCGTTGCGCCGCTTCGATGCCCAAAAGTTGTTAGAACCACAAAATCACGATTAGCAAGCGCCTGCTAATTTCCCTGCTAATTTCATAGACCACACAATAAGCTGGCGAGGTGACACTTTTTGGCAACAGCCTTGTCTGAAAAGTGACCAAAGGGTAGTGGTTCAGTTTGGTAATGAAAGCAGCAAGTAATGCGTCATCGGTAATTCAACAAGGAAAACAAACGATTACAGAACCGAGCGCGGTAGCGCCGGATCCTAAAGTCTACGTTGGCCATAAGCTGGGCAATACTCTTAACACTCAGCTTGACTTTAGCATCCGGCGCTACCGCGCTCGGTTCTGTAATGGTTCTGCACAGTTCCCGAAGTTTACACAGTCGCGCGACCCGGCGGCCAACATTTTGTAAAGTTCGAACCTTCGTGCCGATTCCAAACTGAACCAGTACCAACCAAAGGGTAGTGGTTCAGTTTGGTAATGAAAGCAGCAAGTAATGAGTCGTCGGGAATTCAACAAGGAAAACAAACGATTACAGAACCGAGCGCGGTAGCGCCGGATCCTAAAGTCTACGTTGGCCATAAGCTGGGCAATACTCTTAACACTCAGCTTGACTTTAGCATCCGGCGCTACCGCGCTCGGTTCTGTAATGGTTCTGCATAGTTCCCGAAGTTTACACAGTCGCGCGACCCGGCGGCCAACATTTTGTAAAGTTCGAACCTTCGTGCCGATTCCAAACTGAACCAGTACCAACCAAAGGGTAGTGGTTCAGTTTGGTAATGAAAGCAGCAAGTAATGCGTCGTCGGTAATTCAACAAGGAAAACAAACGATTACAGAACCGAGCGCGGTAGCGCCGGATTCTAAAGTCTACGTTGGCCATAAGCTGGGCAATACTCTTAACACTCAGCTTGACTTTAGCATCCGGCGCTACCGCGCTCGGTTCTGCATAGTTCCCGAAGTTTACACAGTCGCGCGACCCGGCGGCCAACATTTTGTAAAGTTCGAACCCTCGTGCCGATTCCAAACTGAACCAGTACCAACCAAAGGGTAGTGGTTCAGTTTGGTAATGAAAGCAGCAAGTAATGCGTCGTCGGGAATTCAACCAGGAAAACAAACGATTACAGAACCGAGCGCGGTAGCGCCGGATTCTAAAGTCTACGTTGGCCATAAGCTGGGCAATACTCTTAACACTCAGCTTGACTTTAGCATCCGGCGCTACCGCGCTCGGTTCTGTAATGGTTCTGCATAGTTCCCGAAGTTTACACAGTCGCGCGACCCGGCGGCCAACATTTTGTAAAGTTCGAACCCTCGTGCCGATTCCAAACTGAACCAGTACCAACCAAAGAAACTCGTTGACGCAAAATCCGATCATTTGTATTATTCTCTAACAGTTTGTATTATCCGTGGCCCCACTCACACACTCAGTTGTTAAAGTTCAAAGGGTTGGTTTTCGCAGACTGTAAGCACAAGCTCGAAACCGCTAAAAAGCGGATTTGAAACATAGGTGGTCGCAAAAGGAGAATCAAAAATGGTTAGACCAGTTCGGATGTCGATCATGGCTATATCCGTGGTGCTCGTGTTATTTACCATGCAGATTGGTGTATCGGCAAAAAAGAAGAGCTCAAAGCGAAAGAGTCGGTCGGCGCGAAGCGTACCCGTAGTCGCCATGCCTTCGGCGCTGCGAAGTGGACCAGTAATTTTCATACCTCCGGTGCTATCGCCGGTGGTCGCTACTGACACTTTGGTCAACATGGCCGCGTCAACACAGCGGGCGACGAGTTCCTCATCTACGTCGACCACAGGGTCTGGTTCGGGCACCTCGGCCTCCGGCGGCGATAACGATGGCAAGAGGCCCTGGTCAGTTCTCCCATCCAAGCCTGCTGCCGGTAGTTTAATCATCAGTGAGTTTCGCGTGCGTGGGCCTAACGGCGCCAACGACGAATTCATTGAAATATATAATGACAGTGGTGCGGATCATACCGTCGCTTCGATTTCGGGCACGGGCTACGCGATAGCGGCTTCTGACGGCACTACCCGCTGCTCAATACCGAACGGAACGATCATTCCAGCTCGCGGTCACTACCTGTGCGCAAACTCCGTTGGGTATTCGCTCGCTTCCTATCCGTCAGGCAACGGCACTACTGCCACCGGTGACGCCACTTACACCACGGACATTCCTGATAACGCGGGCATTGCCCTCTTTAACAACAATACCGGGGGCGGCAGCTTCTCGCTGGCTAATCGCTTTGACGCCGTCGGCTCAACCTCTGAAGCGAATACTCTTTACAAGGAAGGCACCGGGTATCCCGCTCTGACGCCTTTTTCGATCGACTATTCCTTCCATCGTGATGAGTGCGGCAAAGGCGGCAGCATTACTACTCTTGGGACGTGCCCGATTAGCACGCCCAAGGACACAGACAACAACGCAACCGATTTCATTTTTGTCGACACCAACGGAACCTCCGCCGGCGCCGGGCAACGCCTGGGAGCGCCGGGGCCGCAGAATCTCTCGTCTCCGATTCAGCGCAACAGCACAATTACCGAGAATTTGCTCGACGCCACGGTCATCAGGAGCAATCCGCCAAACCGCGTGCGCGACTTTACCAGCGACCCGGCGAATAACTCCACGTTCGGCACTCTCTCGATTCGTAGAAGATTTGTGAACAACACCGGCGCCGCCGTCACCCGATTGCGCTTCCGGATAATAGACATGACTACCTTTCCCGCACCGTCTGGTATAGCGGATTTGAGGCACCGCACTTCCAGCGCGGTCGTGGTTGCGGGCATCAATGACAGTGCTACGTGTGCTGCGACGGGTGCACCGGCGACGCCTCCCTGCACCGCTACGGTGCAAGGAACGACAGTTGAAACACCACCGTCGCAGCCCAATGGAGGCGCCTTTAACAGCAGTTGGTCTGCGGGCACAGTTACGCTTGGCACGCCGCTGGCCAACGGCGCAAGCATCAACGTGCAGTTTTTGCTCGGTATCCAGCAGACAGGTAGTTTCAAAGTCTATGTAAATATGGAGGCCCTTCCGTAATTGGCTCCTGAAACACGCAACGAAGGTGCAGTGCCCGTAACTTTTGATTTAGTTTGACTCAATCCAGGAGGAATCTCTTGACAGATCAAGATCAAAATCCGCAAGTCGGATCTCCAGTGCACAACGAAACTACCGAAAACCAGACAACCTTGCCCTCGAACAAAAGGAAATTTGTCGAGCCGGAGATATCTCAGCCGGTTGACGTTCTCGAGGCCACGACCTTTTTTCAGGCCGCAGACAGCGGCGTCACCAACTGAAATCGCCTATGCAGGTTTGCCGTGAAGTGAGGCGTGTGGCTCGCCGGCATTTTCAGTTGGAGGTGGCGCGATATTAGGAAGGACCGGCTTTCTCGAGTCTCTAAACGGGTTGCCGGTCTCTTTTTGTCGAGGGCGCTCCGGCGTCCTCGATGTTTTTTTAACTGAATGGGACTAACTCAAGACACGAAACTTGACGATCGCCACGCCGAAGAAGATCGGCGTACTCTTGTGCGCTACGCCGCGCTCACCGCTGCTCTCTTCGTCCCGCTCCTCCTTGCTTTCGCTTCGATCAGAAACCTTTACCCATTCGCCTCCTCGACGATGATGCTCGGGATTAGAGACACGCAAAGCGGACGGGACTATTACCTGATGCGCGGCGAAACTGTCAGCGGTGAAGCCATCGACCTGCCGCCTATCAAGCTCACGAACGCGCTGACCGGACGCAGCTGGAGCCTCGTGAGCGCCGCAGTCGAGAACAAGAGTTTCCACATCGCTTCGCCTCACCCGGCAAACATCGTCATGACCTCCGCCTATGGCGGTGTGGATAAGTTGCCACGAGCCGCGCGGCTCGAAGATCTTCTGCGCGCGTGGGGCGCGATTTACAACTCGCGGCTACCAACGTCGTCCAACCAGCGGCTGAAGTCGGTCCGACTCGACGCCTATAGGTGGGAAGGAGGAATCAACGGCGAGTACGATCGTTTCGTTGAATCGTGGAGAGCCGTGCTTTAAAGCGTCTGGTGCCGACGGACGCCGCCGCACTCGGAATGGTGCGCGCGGGTGTCTGCGGTTTCATTCTGTGCGAAATCCTCCTGACTTCTTTCTCAGACCTCGGTCGGCTCCCGGCTACGCTTCTGCGCCCGACGGGCGCAATGCAAATTCTCTCCTGGCGCTTTTACGACCTGCTTCTGACGCCTGCCGGGATGATTACGCTCAAGTGGCTGATGGTGCTCTCGCTATTCAGCGCGACCATTGGCTGCTTAACGAGTTGGGCGACGAAATCCTCCGCGCTGCTCTTCGTTTTTTACGAAGGACTACTGCGCAGCTTAGGCCACTTCAATCACGATGAGATGCCTGCGGTCTATATCCTCATTGTTCTCGCTTTTAGTCCTTGCGGCGACGCCTTCTCCTTCGACAGTTGGCGTGGTAAGACGTGGCCACGGCGGTCTGGGATCGGTTACGGCTATCCGATTCTGTTGATGCGCATCCTGCTCGCGTGGTCTTACTTCAGCTCGGCCCTGATCAAATTTCGCGTCGCAGGGTTGAGTTACCTGAGTCCTGACAACCTGCTAACCCTTGCCATTGTGCATTCGCTCGATAATCTGCATGACACTCACTTTCGCTTGGCCTTCTGGCTACCGCACGTCCGCGAGTACACGCCGATTTTCGTCGCGCTGGTGGTCCTGTGGGAGCTTTCGTTCCCGCTTGCAATCTTTTTCAGGCGTGCACGACTGATAATTCTCGCGCTGGGTATATTCTTCCACTTTGGAACACTCTTCTTCATGAACATCTTTTTCCCCTACCACCTTGCGATGTACCTCGTGTTTGTTGACTGGGGGCGATTGCGCCGAAGAGTTGAATCCTTCCGGCATCGGCCATGGTGGATGGTTAGGGATCGCGCGAGGCTGAGCAATAAAGCGATTGGACTGTAGAGGAAATGCTTCCCCTCTTTTTTCATCTGCTCAAAAAGATTTACGTTTCGAGAGGAAATGTGTAGGCAGCTTGCTTGACGTCTGCTGGAAATGAAAACGTAATACTGTAATTTGGCACTGTTGGTTCGAGTATTGGTGCACCTGCTCTTTCCAGCCAGGCGTGGCCGCTGAGAGTACCATCAACTTCTTTTCGCATGCCGAAATTAATCTGACTGTCAATTCCGTGAAGTGCCAGATAGCGATGTAGAATTGCCGCACGCTTCCAACAACGGGGCCGGTAAACGAAGATATTCATCGCCAACAAAACGTCCACCGCTTCCGCAAGCCGGGTTGCCGTTTGCTGCTCATCCGCTGAACGTCCACGAACTGGCGTGGAAATAAACTGCAACGCTCGGGGCAACGACTGAACTTTGATAAGCGAGGACAAAAGTAGAACCCATGCGCCCATTCTGATCAGTAAAACCGCCTCACCGGGATCGCGAAAGATCTTGCGCATTGCTCGTCCGGGGAGTAACAAGTTTGGGTTTAGTTTTTTTTCCCGTAGCTCGCTCATCTTAAAGGGCATTTCTACTATCAAGTGCTTGGGAAGGCGTTCGTTGTTTCGTTCCAGCAATTACATGATACGCTAGGTCACCGAGAAATTATGCCATCAACCGGCCTGGATAGATTAGCTTCACGACCACGACCGCGCAAACACGTAACTATTTTTTGCGATGGGTCGAGTCTCGGCAATGGACAAAAGGCGACTCGCGCGGCGGCAGTCGCGCTGCTCGGTTATCGTGGACTATGGCGCGCAGTGGGCGCTTATCTCGGCAGCGCGACCAATCAGCAGGCTGAGGTGGCGGCGGCGGCTTTGGGTCTGGAATCCTTGCGTGAACCTTGTCGGGTCCACCTCTTCACCGACTCCCGTTATGTGGTCGAAACAATGAGTGGCCGGTTTCGACGCAAAGCCAATCATGAATGGTGGGAGCGGCTGGACAAAGCAGCGGCGAAACATGAAGTGCAATGGGAATGGACCCGAGGACATGACGGCCATTTGATTCAGGAGGCTGCCGATAAAGCCGCTCGTCGCATTGCTGCCAGCGGCCGCGTCGATGACGAGATTCTGCGCGCGGCGATCGACAGAGTGGGAACCACCGACGCACTCGCCATCGCTAGCCAAGCCGAGGAAGACTAAACTTTATGGCTGAATCAGCACTGGACCGAGCTCCTTTCTTTCATGGTAAGGTGTTGACCCCCGAGGACCTCGAACTCACCCAACAATATTTTCGCGAAAGATTCAAACGACATAATCGCAGTCTGCATGGCTTTGGCATTGTCTCCGGCCTCAACGTTACGGTTGAGTCGGGACAGATCGTTGTTGCACCGGGATTGGCTTTGGACTGCGAAGGCAATGAGTTACATATCGAGCGCGCACAGTCGGTAATTGTCCCCCCGGACACTGCCTGGCGAGCAGCGTTTGTAAACGTTCGCTTTATTGAAGGGTGTGCCGACCGAACGGCAATTGCGGAAGCAGAGAAACCTTACGATAGTACGGGCTACCTGGCGGAGAGCTTCGAGCTGGCCGTCGCACCGGCAAACTCCAATCGCCGCCACCGGCACCTCCGGGCGCGTTGGCTTGCCTGCGGACAACCGCACGCGCTTACTATAGCCAAACTCAAATACAACTCGCAGGGTTGGCACGTTGACCGAGGTTATCGCGCACCGCATATAAAATAAGTTTGTGTTGCATAGCCGATTCGCTTTCACAAGGCATGATCCTTATAATTTTGCCTTCTGTAGCCTGAAATCTCCCCAAAGATAAGCTTTGCCGATATCTGCAAGCATGGCTCTCGTTCGCTTAATCATTCGTTCGATTTTTCCACCCCATGCTCACGCTCGCCAGGTCGCGGGCTTGCTGACGTGCGTTTGCCTTCTCGCTGGGCTTCCTCTTTTGATGGCGCAGCAACCGCTTGCGCCGGGTTGGGAGTGGCAGAATCCGCGACCGCAAGGGAATACGATCAACTCCGTAAGGTTCGCGGCTGACAAGAGGCATGGCTGGGCGGTTGGGAGCGAAGGTGCGATTCTTCGCACCCGCAACGGAGGTTTTGAGTGGGAATCGCAACTCTCGCCGGCCAACACCACGCTCTACGGCCTTTATGTGAAAGATCGATCGCGGGCAGTCATATCAGGAGCCCGGGGCGTGATCATGACTACAGTGAACGGCGGCGGCAGGTGGGTGATCAGAACAACAGGTACGAGAGATCACTTGTTTGCTTTGACCTTTGCTCCAGATGATCCGTTGCGGGGCTGGGCTGCTGGCAGTTTTGGCGCACTCATCGCTACTACTGACGGCGGCGTGACCTGGAAGCAGCAGAGCACACACACGACCGCGCACCTGTTTGCGGTTGCATTCTTCGATTCGAAGGCCGGCATTGCCGTGGGGTCGCGAGGCACGCTTCTGGTAACCAACAATGGCGGTGCTGAGTGGAGGTCGCAAAATGGCCTTGGCAACTTATTGTTAACTGGGGTTTCCTTTGTTTCCGCAAAACGCGCCGTAGTTGTCGGATACCGGGGCACGATATTGCAAACTGACGACGGCGGCGTGACCTGGAAGCTTTTGAATGCGCTCGTTACCACCGATCTGTATTCCGTTTTCTTTACAGACGAAATGCACGGATGGGCTTCGGGGGATAGCGGCGTAGTGTTAACCACCGGAGACGGCGGCACGATCTGGCTGCCGGTTAATGTTCGCACCAGTCCCAAACTCACGACGCTATTTTTTGCGGATGAGTCTGTTGGTTGGGCCGCCGGGGCTGACGGTCTGGTCGTGCGCACGGACGACGGCGGACTCTCCTGGCGACGTTTGACGGAAGGCGGGCGCGAAGACCTTTCACATATTTTCTTTTTGGATAACTCACACGGCTGGGCAGTCGGTTCGCGCGGCAAGATCCTCTTCACGAATTCGGGCGGGAAGAATTGGACCGTGCGTCCGTCCGGAACCACGAATCGGCTAAACGCGATCGAATTCGTCAATCAAAAGACTGGGTTTGTGGTCGGCGACGGCGGGACAATTCTGCGCTCGCTAAACAGCGGCGTGACGTGGGAGCCGGTCGTAATCGAGGCCAAAGAAGATCTCTTTAGCGTCCAATTCGTTTCGCCCGAGCGCGGCTGGATCGTGGGCGCACGCGGAGTCATTTTGCATACGGAAGACAGCGGACAAACCTGGAGTTTCCAAAACGCCAACACGTTCAGCTGGCTTGAGGACGTAAGCTTCGCTGATTCACAGCACGGCGTTGCGGTGGGCTCCAACGGTACTATCCTGCGCACCGAAGACGCCGGCGAAACCTGGAAACGCGTTGACAAGAATTTGCGGGAATGGCTGTACGCAATGGTGTTTGCCGCCGACGGGCAACGAGGTTACGTTGTGGGCGCACGCGGCGTAATTCTGCGAACTGACGACGGCGGCGCAACCTGGAAAGATCTCGAGAGCGGGATCAGCACGAACCTGTTTTCGGTGGCGGTTGTCGGCCGCGACGACGTGCTCGTTACCGGCGAGCAGGGGCGGATCATCCACAGCAGCGACGCCGGCGCTACCTGGCAAATGCAGCCGACCATAACGAGCGCGCCGCTTTATTCGGTTGCTTATCGCGGCGGCTATAACATCTGGGTGGCAGGCCGGGGTGGAGCGATTCTGCGGCGGACAGACCCTATCGCCACGGTCAGCATTCCAACTCCAAGACTCCCACCCTCGATGCGCGGCGGTCCGCCAAAGCTGCAACCGCAAAACGCGCAAATTCCCGTTGATGACGGCGACATTCCGCGCGCCGTGCCGCCGGATAAGAAACCGGCAAGACCTTAGGATCAATAAGCAAAGACAACTTATCGAGCATCCGTGGGCGGATGGATAGCCGTCACCTACTTCGTCCGTAATCGCGCCACCGCCAAACAGAAGAACACCCGCAAGCCTTCGTAAAAGCCTGCGGGTGTCTCTGATTGATATCTCTCCAAACCCAATAGCTGATCCGGCTATGGGCCACTTATTAGGAACACATCCCAAGCCCAGCGACCAAGCTGTGCCTTGCTTTCATCCTTGACCTTCGCTCGATAGCGAAACTGGTTGCCGTATTGATCGGTGCGTTTCGATTCTTTGTATTTCAGGTCTAAGGTTGCCAAGCCAAGTTCCGGCAAACTGTGTAGCTCGCTCGGTTCTGATATGCCGTTGTGGTTCGTGTCCTGCCACAGGAGCAGAGAGGCTAAGATCGTATCGCGCCGGTCAATTACACCGTCGCCGTTGCCGCCGCCCTCCGGCCTATCATACTCAGCCAGGGCGAGGAAGCCATTATTTCCCTCTCCTGGTAGAGGGTCGGGTTGCGGCGTGAAGTTGCCGAACAACTCCGCGCCGTTATCAATCACGCCGTTACCGTTACGGTCCAGCACTAACCAGGCGTCGTCAGAACCGGGGCTGGTCCAACTGAGTTGCTCATCCATACCATCATTGTTGAGATCGAACCCAACTCCACTGACAGCATCCGTTAAAGAGAAGCCATCCCCTAAAACATCAATAATGACTGGGGTGTTGTCAGGGTCTTCGACACACGCGGTACATTCTGGGTTCGGAATATAAGGCGTGCCGTCGATAGTCGGGCAACTTAGAAAACACGGGGTCGCCGATGGTAGCGGGGTGGAAGACGCAGCAGGGTACGCAGCGTCGCCATTAATGGTGTTGTTATCACAGGGCGTGATCTGTGTTTCCGTAGGCGTGAGCCCTGTACCGGCTGGGTTCATAATTGTACTTCCCAACGGACAATTCGGCGCGTCATCTAGCCCTATCGTATGACCTATCTCATGTCTGCCAGTTTCTCTCGTAAAGTTTTGGTGCATTACAACCACTGGCGGCGTGCTTGGATTACTGTTCCTGATGTTTTGATTGAAGACCATTTCTCCGTAAATACTAAAGCCAATTAGCCCGGGTTGCCCGGTCTGGTGCATCGTGAGAGCTGCGACAGTCGTAGTACTGTAGTTGTCGTTATACCTGACAACAATAGTGTTATTAGCCCCCACTGCTGGAGGATTCGAAGTTACGGTGACGTTATAACTTACACTAGAGTTATTCGGTTGACCGTTCCAGTCTTGTGTCCCTTCACTTATCATTTGCTGTTCAGTAGCGGTAAATCCAGAATTTGCAGAGTTAAAAACATTAACTGTTGCACCTTGCGGAAATCTCGCTGCAGCTTCAGACAGGTGCGGCGGGTTGCAACATTGTGTTTGCGCTAAGACATCAGGCTTTAGTAGATAAAACGCGGCTGCGGCAAACACCAAGCCGATAGTTGCCGTTACACTTATTCGATCTTTCATCGCAATCCTGCTTTATTTTGCCTGTGTGAGAGAAGTGTCTCCGAGGGCAATAGCCAATTCGTTCAACAACAACGTTTCAGTGGCTCCTTTATAAGCGGTAATAGGGTGGCCAGGACCCGGTTTGTCTAGAGGAAACACTCGGCCATCGCGTAGCTCATATCCAGTTAAAATATGAAAGTCGTCGTAATCACGTGCGTCAGGACCTTCGTGAGTAAGAAAGAATAAGTAGCGTTTCCCAATACGCGGTAGGTCTTGGTGGTTAGTTGCGGACACCACTACCTTCCCCGAAGGAAATCGCACACGACCCCCAGACCGTTCTACAATCATTGAATTGCCTGGGCCTAGTGGGTTCTTGTTGTCATTCTTTATGACTTGATGAATCTGAACAACAAACTCAGAGTAAATTTTTGTTTGGTCGCCTGAAAGGTAGGCTTGTGCATCCGTGACCTCTCCGATTACCACAGCCGCACTTATCTTTACAGGCAAGGCGGGAAGCCTAAGGTCCCAATCTGAGATGAGGAAAATCTTGTCTGTATCTTCCTTAATAACCGGCGCGCGACTGTTGTATTTCTTGCTCCTGGTTTGCTGCTTCTCTGTCAGCACTTTACGACCAGGATACTCGACTGTTGGAAATTGGCTTACATCAGGCTGGTCGTCATTCTTGACCTGTTTCTGACCCTTAATAACGAACAACGTTGTCAGAGTGATGGCAACTAAAAAACATGTGACTGTTTTCCAGTTCTGGTTCATGGGTACTTCCTTCCGATTTTGAAACGCCTAGGGGGGACCTTAGTGAGCTGGTTGCTGCTGTTAGGTTACGAAATAAAAGATCTGCAAGGATTATGACTCAGAATTTGCGCCTTAGGAATAACTATTGTCAACGGCAATGTGAGGCAGATATCCCAAAAGCCGAAGTTTATTTTCTAGCAATAATTACGCAAGGATTTTGCTCGACAACAGATTGTTAGCCAGCCAGGCGCACCCAATGATCAATCATCCTTGCCGCCATCGCAACTGCCTCCTGATAGATCTGATCGTTGCAGAGAATCTCCATCTCACGACTGAGCAGCAGTGCCGTGCTGCGGTTTCTTACCGGCAATACGCGACCACGATGTGTGCCTGATGCTAATCTGGCTTCCGTTAGTAGATGAAGATTGTCCGCGCTGCGCGTGACGATGAAAGTTGCCGGCTCTTTGTGACTTTCATCAGCAGCCGTGCGGAGTTCCACCTCCACCAAACGTCCGGGCTTGCGTTCGCCCTGCTCGACCCGGTTTAGTTCCAGTTTGATTGCCCGATCTCGGGGACCCTCACTAACAGTCGGGCTACTGCCACTCTTGCCGCCGTAGAATCTGAAGGAGGTTATCGTTTTATCCTGCGCTTGAAGCGGTTGCTCGTCTGCGAGTTGCCATCCCAATCTGCTTGCCAGCCAACCCGCGATTAGCAAAGCTTGCGGTGCCACAGTTTCCGGCGCTCGCTCGGGGCCAACATAATCAATGCGAACGTGATCAACATTGAGGAGTAGCGGCTGATAAGCCGGCACGTCATAAAAATCGGCAAGTAATCCGCGCCAGAAAGTAAGGCGCGCCCAGTTTATATCGCTGATGCCGACGTCGCTCGAATGCTCTTCGGCGAAGAGTTTGTTTACTTCGCTGAGATCGCGCTCGGTGTCTGCAAACTCCGCGGAGTCAATCACCAGACGATCAGCCGCGCGCAGCAGGCTCGCGAAAACCTTGTCTGTGGTTTGTAAGCGAGCGCGCCACCAAAGGAAGGTCGAGAGATCTGAGACGAGCAACGGCAAAGCCGCGCTGGGTAGTTCAGCGACAAAACTTCCCTGGGCTTTCAAAGTCACTTCTTCGCAACAGAGTCGCTTGGCGCCGGAGCGTTTGTCTGTCTGGCAAAACGACTCCACAGACATTTCGATGTCTTGATCCGGAGCCTCACGATCCCCGAGCATCACGAGCACGCGGCTGGGATGGATGGCCGTGAGCTCGAGCAACATCTGCTGCACTTCATCGAATAGTGCAGTATTAGTGACAAAGACAAGCAGATTAGCAACGCGGGCGCGCCACACCGCGACATCGTCCGCGGATTCGCCATGACCGGCGATCTGCTGCCAAAGCTCCGCGAGTTGTCCTTCGACAACCTGTACATCCAGAGTTTTCTCGAGTTGGATATGCATAATTACTTTTGGGCTTTGGTCTTGGGTCTTGGGTCTTGGGTCTTGGGTCTTGGGTCTTGGGTCTTGGGTCTTGGGTCTTTGGCCTTGGGTCTTTGAGACCAAAGCCCTAAGACCAAAGACCAGTCCTTATAATTTCCGCCATTCTCGGCGATCGCGTTTGATCAATTCAAATGCCGGTTGTGGTCCCCAGGACCCCGCTTCATAGTTGGGGAAATCCGGCGCCGGCTTCTTCCAGGCCTCGAGTATGGGCATCACAATTTCCCAACCACGTTCAACCATGTCGCGCCGCGCATAAAGCGTCGAATCACCCAGCATGCAATCAAGCAGCAGCCGCTCGTAAGCCTCCGGCGGTTTGACGCCGAAAGACGAACCGTAGCGAAAGTCCATATTAACTGAGCGGATGCGCAACGCCTGGCCCGGAAGTTTTGCGGCAAAGCGCAGACTAATTCCCTCGTTTGGTTGAATGCGAATCACCAGCGCGTTTGGCTGCAATGGAGAATCAGAGTCAGTGAACAGCCGGTGTGGCACCTCCTTAAATTGTATTGCGATTTCGGTGATCTGTTTCTGCAGACGCTTCCCCGAGCGAAGGTAGAAAGGAACACCAGCCCAACGCCAATTGTCGAGATACAGCTTGAGCGCAGCAAACGTCTCCGTCGAAGAATTCGGATCGACCCCGGCTCCTCGCGATAACCCGGAACCGTGTCTCCGAGCACGGTGCCCGGTCCGTATTGCCCCCGCACCGCATACTCATCAATTCTACCGCCGGGAAGCGGACGCACAGACTGCATTGCCTTGAACTTTTCGTCGCGCACGCCATTGGCAGTCAACGACGCCGGCGGCTCCATGGCGATCAACGACGTAACCTGAAACACGTGGTTCTGGATCATGTCGCGCAAGGCGCCGGCCGTTTCGTAGTAAGCGCCGCGACCTTCGACGCCGAGTGTTTCGGCATTGGTAATCTGAATGTGGTCGATGTATTGCCGGTTCCACAACGGCTCGAAGATGCTGTTTCCAAACCGAAAGACGAGGAGATTCTGTACAGTCTCTTTGCCGAGATAATGATCGATGCGATAGATCTGGCTTTCATCAAACACCGCCGCCAGCGTCTGGTTGAGGGCGCGCGCACTTTCCAGATCACGCCCAAACGGCTTCTCCACGATGATGCGTGTCCAGGGTTTCTTCTTTCTGCCCGGCTTTGATCCAGTTTGGGCTTTCGGGCGCGCGATGCTCGCTTCGCCAAGATTTTTCGCGATCACTCCAAAGAAGTCCGGCGCCGTCGCCAGGTAAAAAATGCGATTGCCTTGCGTGTCGAATTCTCCGTCGATCTCCGTGAGTTTAGTTTTTAACTTCTGATAGAGATCCGCCTCGCTGAAGTCGCCGGCAATGTAAAAGATCCGCTTGGCAAGACTTTGCCAGGTCGATTCATCCAGCGAATCTTCAGTGCCAAACTCGATGATGGCGGCTTTCATAAGCGCGCGAAATTCTTCGTCGCTGTGCGGATGTCGCGCGGTGGCGAGGATGGCAAACTCACCGGGCACGATTCGCTGTTGCGAGAGGCGATAAAGCGCCGGCAGAAGTTTGCGCCGAGCGAGGTCGCCCGTCGCGCCGAAGATGACTAAGACACAAGGCGGAGCAGAAGGCTCGAGTCGCATGCCCGCGCGCAGCGGATTCTCGCGAGTTGCGACCGTGTCGGTCGGACTCTGTTCTTTGAAGTCAGTAACGATGGAGGGAAGAATAACATGACGCGGCGATGCGCGCGGAAGCGATCAATTACTGTCACACCTCAGCATTGCCATCTAAGATTGAATTAGCCCTAAAGGGGGCCACATGGCCGACGTGAGGACTGAAGCCAGGCCCAGAGGCGGCGAGTTTCCTTTGCTGGAGGCTCGCTGCTTTCAATTTAGAATCATACGCGGACGGGATGATCTTTAGCGTAGGAGTAGGCTGTGTAAGCAGCGATGAGGTGACAGATCCATCCCAGCGTGCCGCCCGAGCCAATCCAAAAACCCGGCGTAATAATTAACCAAAGAATGCCGGCAAGAATCCGGCCGTTATAAAGTTGACCGACTCCGGGAACGATGAGACTGAGAACACCTGCCAAAACTGGATCGCGCATTACCTCTACCTCCGTGGCGATATACGATCACACGTGCGACTTTGTTCGGCAGAGTTTCCCTCGGCAAATGTAGGTGCCTCACGATTTTGGGCAGAGAATGGTCTGGCGTCTTCTCTCTCTGTGAAACAAAGGTCGAACTTCTTGTTTTTTTGAGCAAGTTTCGTGGACACATAAATCCCGTAGGGATGAAATGTTTATAGATACCCTTCTGCTTACGTTCAAAGCTCCGTAGGAGCGCAATGTATATCGCGCTTTAAGTTTCGCTCCTACGGAGCTGGGGTTGGTTTGTGTTCGCTGTAGCTATAAACATTCTGCTCCTACGGAGCTAACGCGTTAGGTTGCGGCGGCAGCCGTGCTGTGCAATCTCCGTGCTCTCTGTGATGCCTCCTCTGTGTCCTTTGTGTCTCCGTGGTGCAGTAGTTGGTCGTGTTTCACTTCAGGGATTACACCACAGAGTAAGTTGAGATTTTTTAGCTCTTAAGACACACCTCTCCATGCTGCCGTGAGGCGGCCATTTTCGTCGGATTGTAAGGCCTGGCTGAAAGTAAAGACACGATAACTACCAAAGCGGCGAGGTAAACCCCAACGGCTCCCACGCGCGGTAGCTATCGAGTTATCCACCTTAGACAGCTAGCAGGCTAAGTACGGCAAGCAACGCCGAAAGTGCGACATCAGACATTTCTTCTGTGCCAAGAGTTGGAACCTCTCCGGGCGTGGTCTGGATAGTTGTTTGAGTTGTTCCACTCGGTGGCGGCGAGGGAGTACCGACGGACGGTATGTCACCTGCCAACGCGGACGATGAAAAAACACATGCGAGTGCTAGCAACATCAGAAAGCGTTTCACTGGTTTTCTCCTTTAAAGTTGCGATGCAAGACTTCTTACATCGCGGAAGAATAGAGCAACTTCCGAAAGTTCTTGCAAGGCGGGCAAGAGGCCACTAATATCCCGACTGATTTGCAAGCTCTCTTACACTCACTTGGAAAGGTCTATCTCTCATGAAGATAACCTCACCGAAGCTGCGCACCTCGCACCTTACGGCCAATGAAGAAGCGCTTCTCAGGTGCCAAACTGCTTTGGAATTGAAGGACAAAGGTGATTTCGAAGGTGCTCGCGGAGCAATGGGATCGTTATGGGGGCGAATCGGAGACCATCCAGTTCTGGAAGGCCTTTACCCCTCAGTTGCCGCTGAAGTTCTACTCTGCGCCGGTATTTTGACGAGGTGGATCGGCAGCAGAAATCAAATCAAGGAGTCTCAGGACATCGCCAGAGACTTGATCAGCGAGAGTATCAACTTCTACGAATCGACGGGTGATGTTAGGAAGGTTGGGGCAGCTCAGGCAGAACTGGCTTACTGCTATTGGCGTGAAGGTGCCTTGGAGGAAGCGCGCATCATGTTTAATGAGGCGCTTAAGAAATTAATGACTGAAGGGAACACTAGGGCGAACGCCTTGCTTGGGCTGGCAGTCGTTGAGTGGTCGGCTTCCCGATTCAGTGAATCACTGAGGATCCTATCTGATAATGCTTCCTTATTCTGTAAGATTCCCAACCAGGCTATAAAAGGGGCCTACCATAGTCAATTGGCGATGGTGCTACGAGAGCTCACCCCGCAGGAGAAGCCCGTAGATTATTTCAAGCGGGTGTTAAGAGAATATGAAGAAGCCGACTACCATTTCAAACTGGCTCACAACATTGTCTTCCGTGCTGACGTTAAGAACAACATTGGTAACGTCTTTCGTGAACTAGGCCGCTTTAAGGAGGCACACCAATACCTAGAGCACGCAAGGCGGCTAAGGACTAGTGTCAGGGATAAGGTCGGGATCGCCCAGATTGATGACACACGCGCGCAAGTCTTCATTGCTGAGAAAAAGCATAAAGAAGCCGAAGCTATCGCGAAGAATGCGGTTCGCGTTTTAGAGAAAAGTGGGCATCAGTGTCTATTAGCCGACGCGCTTATCACTCAAGGCATCGCGCTGGCCCGCCTCCAGCGTATAGCGCAAGCTCAATTCACGTTTCAAAAAGCCATCGAAGTCGCTCATCAGGTTGGCGCTCTCAACAAAGCCGGCATCGCCTCCCTCACTTTGATTGAAGAGCTGGAGGAGCTTTCGCTTGATACTTTGTTTGCCGCCTACGAACGCGCGAGTGAATGGTTGGCAAAGTCGCAGAGTCAGGATCTGTTATTAAGATTGAACGCAGCCGCGAGAAGAGTTTTCTTTCGGCTGCGTTCCGAATTGAATGCTCCGGGCGCCACTGCCGAAGCACCCACTGCGGAAGATGGCACTGCCAAAGATGCCGCAGCAGAAGGATCTACTGACCCACTGCTCAACAAACCGTGTGATTTACCGAGTGAGGTACTGAAATTTGAAGGTACTTTAATTCGGCAGGCCCTCGCGAAAGCGAATGGCAGTTTGACGCGTGCGGCTTCGCTATTATCAATGAGTTATCAAGCTTTGGCTTACGTTCTTGAATCCCGGCACAAGGATTTATTGAAAGAGCGCACCCCGATTCGCCGCCGCTCGCGGAGAAAACGGGCGCCGTGAGGGTTCGCTCCAGACCTCGATGGCCGAAGGTGCACGAAAAAGCGGCGTGCTCCTCGGTCCGCGATCACTTTTGTTTCGACGGAAACGGAGGTGACGCGTAGGCACCACGTCATAGGGTGAACGTGGTGCGCAGGACCGGCACAGGCGCCTACAGTGCCGGTCCTGATTTTTTTATTTTTGCCGGGCACTGGCAAACATCGCTTTACGTAGATTAATTCGTTTCGTCCGACTCGTTTCACAGCGACAATTTCGCCGCGAAACTTATGGAGAATTTGTTGGACTACCGGGTCTTTTTCGGCCCTCTCGCGCAGGCTTTGCTGTTCGCGTCGTTCGCTCTCTTCTTTTGAGATAGGTGCGTCAGCCGCTGCACCGTCTGCAATCACAAATCGCACGCCCAGGTCGCGGCCAGTGACCTGTTTACAGACCTCGCGCAGGATTTTCACGTTCTCGCTTTTTGCGAGCGTGTCGCGGAGGTGCCGGGCATCGGGCGCGAACTCGAGGCACAACTCGTTGCCATCCAGGTTTGCGCGTCGCGCGCCTTCAAGCGCCGTTACGAGAAACATCTTTCGCCTTTTTTCCAGCGCCGCTTTCACCTGCTCAACTTCCGACAGATCCGCTGCGGGACTCTGATCTGCCGACGCTGATCTTGACTCCGTGTAAGCTGGCGACCCGCCCGCTACCGCAGGCGGTACTGACCTCTTGACCTGCCCGTCGATGCCTTCAGACGACCCGCCCGCTACTGCAGGCGGTACTGACCTCTTGACCTGCCCGCCGATGCCTTCAGAGGACTCGCCCGCTACCGCAGACGCTACTGACTCGCCGGCGTGGCCGTCGGCGACCGTACCGATCGACTTGCGCGCTTCAGTTTCCAGAGCCGTCTTCGTGGCCGCAGCGGTGAAGGAACCACCAGACGCCTCACTCGAGCTGGTTGCCGTTTTGCTTTTGCCCGTCGGTGTTGCAGGCAAGCCCGAGGCACGCGGCAAATCGGAAGACGATACCGCTGACGAGCGCAACCTTCCTGCCGGTGCCGCTCCCACAGGCGGTTTGCCGGTACGCACGGATTCTTCAAGCGCGGCTAGTCTTTGCAAAAGTTGACCTATGGGCTCCAACCGCCGCATTTCCATTAACTTCACCAGACCAACTTCCAACTGGTAACGCGGGTGCGCAGCCGTCTTCAACAGGGTTTCTGTTTCTGCCAGCGAGTGAAAGAAGCGGACCAGGTCGGTTTCGGAAAAGAGTGCTGACTGTCTTTGCAGTTCGTCGCGATCGCAAATAGCCGACTCCAGCAACTCGTCGCTCCCCGACACTTTCACGACCAACAAATCACGGAAGTGAGCCAGCAGATCGCGGCAGAAGTTTCGCAAGTCGTGACCGCGCATAACTACGTCGTCTACAACCGCGAGCGCTTCAACGGGTTCGTGGTTCGCAATGCCTTTGACTACTCTGATCAGAACATCCGCGCCGGCGACGCCCAGCGCCATCTCGACGTCTTCTTTCTGAATCTTCGCTCCGGCAAAGCTGATTACCTGATCGAAGGCGGATTGCGCGTCGCGCATCGAGCCTTCGCCTGAGCGAGCAATTTCACGCAACGCATCGTCGGGAATGGAAATCTTTTCTGCTTCGGCAATTAAGCGCAGGCGATCAAGGATCTTCGCGGTGGCTATCGTGCGAAACTCAAACTGCTGGCAACGCGACAAAATTGTTTCCGGAACTTTGTGGCGCTCCGTCGTGGCCATGATGAAAACTACTCGTTCCGGTGGCTCCTCGATTGTTTTCAGGAGAGCGTTGAACGAATGCGTGGAAAGCATGTGAACTTCGTCAATGACGAATATCTTGAAACGATCGCGCGCCGGCGCAAAGCCAATCGATCCGATAATCGTTTCACGCACGTTGTCCACCTGCGTGTGCGAGGCGGCGTCGATTTCCTGCACGTCAATCGAGCGGCTCTCAGAAATCTCGCTGCACGAAGGGCAGGCAGTGGGGTCGTCAGTACGACAAGGCATTGCCGTCGGCCCGGCAGACTTGTGGCAATTCAGCGCTTTCGCGAGCAGCCGCGCGGTAGTTGTTTTGCCCACGCCGCGCGCCCCCGAAAAAAGGTACGCGTGATGCAATCTTTGATGTTCGATGGCATTGCGCAGGGTGCGCGTGATTGGCTCCTGCCCGGTGACTTCGGCAAAAGTCTGCGGGCGCCATTTGCGTGCGATCACCTGGTAGGTCATAAGGGAAGTGACGAGTGACAAGTAACAAGTGAAAGGCAATACAAGTTCTTACTTGTCACCTTTAACTCGTCACTTGTCACTGTTCGATTTGGCCAGACTCCGGACTTACCCGCAACACACGCGCGCCTGGCTACCGTTGCTCCGTTCCCGGTCTGGCGGGGTTCACCGGCACTACGTTGTGCGGAGCCCGAAGTCTGATAACTTGTCAAAGCGTTTCCGATTTCCGATAGACGATTGTCATCTAATCAATCGCCAATGGCAAATCGGCAATCGCTAACGCATTTAAATCTGCGTCTTGCGATGCGCCATCATTCGCAGGATGCCGTTGATGGCCAGATGCAACAGGAGATACGCGATTATCGCGATAATGATTGGCAGCATCAACGTGTGGCCCTGATCCGTACTCGGGCTGGCAACGATTCCTCTAAACGGAAGGTAGAACGGATTCGTCACAGTGACGATAAACTGAACGAATCCGGCGGTGCTGCGCGCTGCCATTAAGGCCAGCAGAAACCTCATTCCCAGCAGCGCATAGATCACATAGAAGATGTAATCAACGATCTGCGAAATCCTGGCCACGCCGCGCCCGCGTTCAACCTCACGCTCGGTATCGACTACTTCATTGACCGCCTTTGAGCGAAACTCTCCGGCGACCTGCTGGACCTTTTTCGACTCACCCGCCGCCGGAGTCTGCGCATGATCCGCGATCTCAGCCTGCACCTCGCCTTCAACCTGCGCCTTTACCGACTCATGCTGCACCGATCGTCTGGCTTCGTCAGCCGCTAGTTTGTCATCCATAAATCCTCCGGTAAGACAGACGTTCCTGCCTGTCTTCTTTTCTTGAGTAAGACAGGCTTTTCAGTCTGTCACAAAGGGGGGTGAACGGGGGGCCAGACCTGAAAGTCAGCTCTACTAACAACGGGCAGATCAGAACGTTTATCCTACTTAAGTGCCATTGAAGCCGGTGCGCATCCGCCGCAAATTTGCGCCTGAAAATTTCCCCGTCGCGGCTACTGCTTCCAGCAGACGCTTTGCTTCTGTCAACGTTGTTCCTGCATAGACCGCCATGATTCTATGCTTCTCACTCGTGTTCGTGTAGAACAACTCTCCGGGCTCGACGCATCGAGATGTGAAAACCTTGTGATCGGGAAACAAAGCCTGCGCTTGCAGCCGTTCAGTTTCCGGAATAAATAGATTGCACTCGTCTTCGTTCGCAGGGATGCTCTTAAGAATTATCGCGTAAAATAATTCGGTGTCGAAGATTACTGCTTTCGCAGGTACGCGAAACGGCAAATCATTGGGCTGGAAGGGCACACTGGTCTTACAGGTCACCATCGGATTGCCGCAGATCGATCCCTTCTTTGCACGTTGACTGGTGGCGCGTGACTGACCAGCGACAACCACGCTCAGCATACTCGCCGCGGCGAAGGCGAATACCCACAGAAAGATAAATGAAAGTCCATCTGGTTCTCATAAATAAATCTCTATCTCCCTTCGTATCGACGCACTTTCGCAGGATAGGAATGAGTTCTGTGTGATAAGCGTCGCACTGAACTCAACACTCAGTACTCATAACGCATCACTGTAATCTGGCGGAGAGGGTGGGATTCGAACCCACGGAACGGTTTCCCGCTCACAGCATTTCCAGTGCTGCCAATTCAACCACTCTTGCACCTCTCCAAGCGAATGCGGGTTTCGAATTTCAGATTGCGGATTTGCGCGATTGCAAACCTACCAATCCATAATCCGAATTCTGCAAACCGCAATCGTATGGCGGAGAGGGTGGGATTTGAACCCACGGTGGAGTTTCCTCCACTCCGGTTTTCGAGACCGGTGCACTAAGCCACTATGCGACCTCTCCAAAAGCAGGGATGAAGGCGGAAGGATGAAGAATGAACCAACAGCTGGCTAATCAAAGATGCGCGAATCACGAAAGCCAAGCCGCGCGATACTTCATCCTTCATCCCTCATCCGTCATCCTTTGATTCTCCCGCCGCGCGCGAAAAAACTCCTGCATGATTTCTCGGCACTCGCTCTCAAGCACGCCGGCTGTGATATCAACCCGGTGATTCAAAAAATCCGTATCGCAAACTCGAAATCGGGATTCAACTGCGCCGGCCCGCTCGTCGCGCGCTCCATACACCAGCCTTTTCACGCGCGCCTGTATCAAAGCACCGGCACACATCACACATGGTTCGATTGTCGAATAAACCACCGCGCCAGTGAGGCGGTAGTTATTAGCGCTGCGGGCCGCATCTCTGAGCGCTACGATTTCCGCATGTGCCGTCGGATCTTGATCCGTTCGCGTTCTGTTTCCGGCCACTGCGAGTACCGCTCCATCGACAACGATGCAGGTGCCGACGGGGACCTCGCCACGCTCTCGCGCCTCGGCTGCCGCGGCGAGAGCCTGGCGCATCCAATGCGCGTCCGAGTCTCTTTCCCAGGCAGCAGTCATGATAGAAACATTCGCGTCAAATAACGGAAAATTTAACTATAGGTGGGGCGCTCAAACGCTGTCAAGCAGGTCGTTCCTGCGGTAGTACCCTGCACTTCTTCCAGTCTTATTTGCGTAACGCACACTGGCGTCTCGTCATCGCAAAATAAGACTTTGCAGTTCAAAAAACCGCTGGAGTAAATTCGGTAGTGGGTCAGTTTGGAGTTGGCAAAACTGGCGCTTTTACAGAACCGAGCGCGGTAGCGCCGGATGCTGGAGTCAACTTGGATGATGACGGTAGACAATTCAAGGGTTCACGGAATTTCTTTGCAAGGGAGCCGCATAAAGTTTATCCAATTTTACGCCGGGGCGACATCCTGCTTAATACGGAAGTTGACCCCAGCATCCGGCGCTACCGCGCTCGGTTCTGTAAAGCAATCGACCTCGCTAACTCCAAACTGACACATTAGCTACGAATGAAAGTTAACGCATGCTATATTAGCAGCAGAGTCGGAACACGCCGCCCTATCAATTCGGAATTCGGCGAACCCGCCAGCGAGCCTGCTTAATGACCACCGACGCTCAGCAAAAAGGAACCGGTTCACTTTCGACCGAACGAATGACGGCTCGTTTGCGGACAGCGCCGGCGTCGGATGCTGCTGCTCCGGAAAGGACTGGCCATCCGGCGGCCCAAATGCGTCGCATGGCCCCGGCGGAATTCAACGCCGCAATGATCCATTTCTATCGCGGTGAGGTGCAACGCTCGAATACCTGGCGCAATCGGCTTGACACCACTACAAATTGGGCCGTGCTTACGGCGGGCGCCACGCTCTCATTCGTTTTCAGTTCATCAAGCAATCCGCATTTCGTTATTCCAATTAATTCGCTTCTTGTAGCCATCTTCCTGCTGATGGAAGCGCGCCGCTATCGCTATTATGAGATTTGGTCGAGCCGCGTGCGCGTGATTGAGACGGGTTACTTTGCGCAGATGCTCGCTCCTGAAAGTGCGCCGCCGGATGAAGCGTGGGCTGAGCACCTGGCGGCTGATTTGATCACGCCCCACTTCACGATCTCCGAATGGGAAGCGGTAGGGAGACGACTGCGGCGGAATTATCTCTGGATTTTTGCGCTGCTCGCGTTGAGTTGGAACCTCAAGGTCTACCTGCATCCGCTGCCCGCGCGCGACTTCAATGCCTTTATCGATCGCGCCACCGTGGGCGTTGTTCCCGGCTGGGCAGTTTTTGTAGTCGGAGTCTTATTTAATGCCGCCCTCGCGATCTTCGCTATCGGCACGGTGCGCTTGCGTGAAGCTACGGGTGAAGTTTTGCCACAACACCAATTCTCGTTAAGACCTTTGAAGAGAATGACCGGTTGGACCCGCGTTGCCGCCGGCACGCGGCGTACGACAGTGCGCGCCAGACGCGCGCGTCAGCGTGTACGAAGCGGCGCGTCGACCGGTGAATTTCGCAAAATCGATATCAGCGAAACGCCCGACAGAGATCGGCGTATAGATATTACAGAGACGCCAGAAAGAGACGCTACGGTAAAAGTCTAGAGAACCAGGAGGCAGGAGGCAGAAGACAGGAGACAGAAAACAGGAGTCAGCAGTCAGAACTTCTGATCTCAGATCTGAGATTTCTTAAACTCTGCCCGTCGACTTCTGACTTCCGACTCGCGACTTCCGACTTCTGTCTTCTGATTTCTGAATTCTGTCTTCTGATTTCTGCCTTTCTATGATTCAACTGCGCGGACAACGACTAACTCTCGAACAAATTGCAGCCGTTGCAAACGGACGAGAGCAGGTAGCACTCTCGGCTGAAGCACGATCCCGTATTGAGGCTTCGCGTGCTGTCGTCGAAAAAATTGTCGAGCAGAATCGCACTGTTTACGGCGTCAACACGGGCTTTGGCAAGCTGTCTGACGTTCGCATCGAGCGCAGTGAGCTGAGGGAGTTGCAATTGAATCTCGTTCGCAGCCACTCGTGCGGCTTGGGGAATCCACTTTCTGAGGCTGAAGCTCGCGCAATGTTGTTGCTGCGAGCTAACGTGCTCGCTTGCGGACTCAGTGGCGCACGGGCGATTGTTTGTGAAACCCTGGTGGCGATGCTCGAACGAGGCGTCACGCCCGTTATTCCGGAAAAGGGATCGGTTGGAGCAAGCGGTGATCTCGCGCCGCTGGCCCATCTTGCGCTCGCAGCCATCGGCGAAGGCGAAGCATTTTACAAAGGCGAGCGGCTAGCCAGCGCCGAAGCGCTGAGACGGGCTGAAATAGAACCATTGCAACTCGAGGTGAAAGAAGGCCTGGCGCTGTTGAATGGAACGCAGGCAATGGGTGCGGTTGGCGCGCTTGCGCTGCATCGCGCGGAACGTGTGGTCCGCCTGGCCGACGTTTCCGGAGCGATGTCTCTCGAAGCGTTAAAAGGAACGCCGGTGGCGTTTGACGAACGCATTCATGCCGCCCGATCGCACACAGGCCAGGTAGAAGTTGCAACACACCTGCGCGAATTGCTTCAAGGAAGCGAGATTCGCAAGTCGCATTTGGAAAACGATCCGCGCGTGCAGGATGCTTACAGTTTACGCTGCATGCCGCAAGTTCACGGCGCGGTGCGCGACACTCTGCGGTCACGCGCGCGGAATTGTCGAAACCGAAACCGGCAGCGCGACGGACAACCCGCTCGTGTTTTCGGAGACTGGCGACGTTCTCTCCGGCGGAAATTTTCACGGCGCGCCGCTTGCGCTGGCTTTCGATTACGCCGCTATTGCTTTGACAGACTTGATCAGTATCACTGAACGGCGCATCGATCGCCTGGTTAATCCGGATGCAAACGAAGACTTGCCGCCGTTTCTGACGCCGCATGCCGGAACGTCGTCGGGGTTCATGATGCTGCAAGTCACTGCGGTCGCGCTTTTGAGCGAGGCGAAGATATTGGCCCACCCGGCGAGCGTCGATAACGTGCCAACGGATGGCGGCAAGGAAGATCACGTCTCGATGGGGATGACCGCAGCGACAAAACTCCGGGCAATTGTCGAACTTGCCGAGGCGGCGACAGCGATCGAGTTGGTTACAGCGGCACAAGGCATTGGAGTATCGCCAACCGCTGACGCCGGGACGCGGAGTGAAAGCTGCTTACGACGTTGTGCGCACGCATGTAGTGCCGCTGACTGCCGATCGCTCAATGGCTGGCGACATTCAGAAGATAGCCGAAGCAGTGCGTCAGGGTGAGTTTGATGGGTTGAGATAGCGTGTACCCGCCCGCTATCGAGACTGTGTGGAAACTTTGTGGACAGTTTTGGCGATGGGTTTTCGACGCGTAGCGCCGAAGAAGTGGGCAGGGGTTACTCTTTGGACTATTCACACAGTCTCAACCACAGGCGGTACTGACCTGATGGATAAATTGCTATGTCTGCGAAAACTATCCGCGCGCCGCGCGGTGCCACATTAAGCTGTAAGAGCTGGCATCAGGAGGCCGCGCTGCGCTGCCTGATGAACAATCTCGACCCGGACGTCGCCGAGAAGCCAGACGAGCTTATCGTCTACGGCGGCGCTGGCAAGGCGGCACGCAACTGGGAATCGTTTGATGCGATCGTACGGGAGCTGCAAGTACTTGAAAACGACGAGACGTTGCTGGTCCAGTCAGGCAAACCTGTCGGCGTGTTTCGCACGCACGAGTACGCGCCGCGAGTTTTGATTGCCAATTCCAATCTCGTCGGCGCCTGGGCAAACTGGGAACATTTCCACGAGCTGGAGCGGAAAGGCCTGATGATGTATGGCCAGATGACGGCCGGCAGTTGGATCTACATCGGCACCCAGGGCATTGTGCAGGGCACGTTTGAAACTTTTGCGGCGATGGCCGACAAACACTTCGGCGGTGATCTCAGCGGCAAGCTGGTTGTTTCCGGCGGCATGGGCGGCATGGGCGGCGCACAGCCGTTAGCGGCCACGCTAAATGGTGCATTATTTCTCGGCATTGACGTTGATCCGGCGCGCATTGAGCGTCGCGTCTTGACTGGTTATTGCGATCGCCTCGCGCTTACGCTGGATGAAGCTCTCAATATTTTGGACGACGCGCGCGAGCAGAATCGCGCCGTGTCAGTGGGACTGGTTGGTAACTGCGCCGAAGTGCTTCCGGAAATCGTTCGCCGTGGAATTACGGTCGACGCGGTGACTGATCAAACCAGCGCACACGATCCTTTGAATGGTTATGTGCCCGCCGGACTGACGCTCGAAGAGGCCGCGGAGTTGCGACGCACTGATCCGCGGTCCTACATCAATCGATCGCTCATTCGATGGCGCGAGCACGTCGAAGCGATGCTGGCCCTGAAACGTGCCGGCGCGGTTGCCTTTGACTACGGCAACAACATTCGCAAGATGGCGTTTGATGCCGGCTGTGAAGACGCGTTTGAGATTCCCGGCTTTGTTCCCGAATACATTCGTCCGCTTTTTTGCGAAGGCAAAGGTCCGTTTCGCTGGGTAGCACTTTCGGGTGACGCTTACGACATTCGAAAGACCGACGATCTCGCGCTCGAGCTTTTTCCTGACGATCAAACGTTGAATCGCTGGCTTCGTCTCGCGCGCGATCGCGTTCACTTCCAGGGACTGCCGGCGCGCATCTGCTGGCTCGGTTACGGCGAACGCGCTGAGATGGGCGATGCGATTAATGAACTGGTGAAGCGGGGCGATCTCAAAGCGCCGATCGCCATCGGGCGCGATCATCTGGATACCGGCTCGGTCGCGTCACCCTTTCGCGAGACTGAAGGAATGAAAGACGGGTCAGATGCTGTGGCCGACTGGCCCATTCTGAACGCGCTGCTCAACACGGCGAGCGGCGCGAGCTGGGTTTCGTTTCATCATGGCGGCGGTGTGGGTATCGGTTATTCGTTGCATGCCGGCCAGGTTTCAGTTGCTGATGGAACAGCGGAAGCAGCGAAGCGGCTCAATCGCGTGCTGACAAACGATCCCGGACTCGGCGTCGCGCGCCACGTCGATGCAGGATACGAAGCAGCGGAAAAAACGGCACTGAGCAAAGGCGTTAACGTGCCAATGTTAAATCCGCGAGAGAACAAATGAATAAATACGCGCGGGCATTCCTGCTTCTCGTCTTTCTCTTACCGTTCGCTTATGCACATACGACGGTCCTCCCATTTGCGGCCGGTCTATCTCAGGCGAAAGCTCGTCAAACAAACGCGCGCTTCCTGACCATTCCTTTCCAAAGCAAACTGGTCGGAAAAACTTTGCCATTTAACGTCCTGTTGCCGGTTGACTACGATAAGCCTGCCGCGCGTAACAAACGCTATCCAGTTCTCTACCTGCTTCACGGCCTTTTCGGCCACTACCACAATTGGCTAACGCGGACGAAACTCTCGGACTACGCAGCGAATTATTCGGTGATCATAGTCATGCCGGAAGGCAACGACGGTTGGTATACTGACAGCGCCAGTGTGCCGAACGATAAGTATGAAACGTACGTCATGCAGGAATTAGTACCGGACGTTCAGGGCCGTTATCGTACAATCGAGACACGTGAAGGGCGGGCGATCGCGGGGCTTTCAATGGGTGGTTACGGCGCGCTGAAGTTTGGCGTCAAACATCCGGAGTCGTTCATATTCGTGGGGTCAATGAGCGGTGCGCTGGGGGCTGCCGCGTGGACTGAGAACGACCTGCGCGGATTTGAATTCATCTGGAAAACTCTTCTCCCGGTCTTTGGACCTGAGAACAGCCCGATCCGCGAGACTAACGATGTAAACAAACTCTATGGCGAAGTGCCGGCTTCGCGCGTCTCCGCTCTACCGTATGTATATCTCGACTGTGGCACTGAAGACCCGCTGCTATCCTCCAGTCGCAGTTTGGCTGCCATCTTGTTCGAGCGCAAAATCCCACACGAGTACAGAGAGCTTCCGGGAACTCATGCCTGGCCTTACTGGGATGCGCAGGTGCAGGAAGTCCTGAGGATTGCAGCGCGAAAACTCCACGGACCGGCAGCGAGCGCGCTGAGGAAATAAGCCGCGGATTTGCGCGGATGAGCGCAGATTAGATCTGTCAGTACCGCCTGCGATAGCGGGCGGGTAACGTTAGGTTTGACCCACCCGCTACCGCAGGTGGTACTGACTTGCGCAATCCGCGTTAACCGGCGACGCTCTAATTCTATGTGACTGAACGAGGACTGACTATGACTACGCCTGCGTTTACTAAAAATCGGCACGTATCCCGCAAAGCCAGTTTATTTACAGAGTCGGTCATTCGCGAGATGACGCGCGAGGCGCTCAAACATGGAGCGGTCAATCTGTCTCAGGGCTTTCCCGATTTCGCCGCGCCGGAAGACATCAAGCGTGTCGCCATGAAGGCTATCGCAGACGACATCAATCAGTATGCAATCACCTGGGGGGCGCGCGACTTCCGCGAGGCAATCGCGCGAAAAACAAAATGGTACCTCGGGCTCGACGTTGATCCGGAAACAGAACTCACTGTCACGTGCGGATCGACAGAGGGAATGATAGCGGCAATGATGGCTACGGTCGATCCGGGCGAAGAAGTTGTCGTGTTCGAACCGTTTTACGAAAACTACGCGCCTGACGCGATCCTTTCTGACGCTAAACCGCGTTACGTATCGCTGCGGCCGCCCGACTGGAGCTTTGATTGCGCTGAGCTGCGATCCGTTTTTAGCGCAAACACGAAGGCGATCATTCTTTGTAATCCCAACAACCCCACCGGCAAGGTTTTCACGCGCGACGAGATGGAGTTTATCGCCGGCCTTTGCCGCGAGTTTGACGCGCTCTGCTTCACGGATGAGATTTACGAACACATTCTCTATCCGCGTGAAGATGCAGAGATCCAGCACATCTCCATGGCGCAAATTGAAGGGATGCGTGAACGCACGGTGATTGTTAACTCGATGTCGAAGACCTATTCCGTTACGGGCTGGCGCGTGGGTTACTGCATCGCGCCACCCGAGATAACCAGTGCGATTCGCAAGGTTCACGACTTTCTTACTGTCGGGGCCGCGGCGCCTTTGCAGGCGGCCGGAGCCTACGCGCTTTCGCTGCCGCCGGAATATTACGACCGTTTGCAAAGTGAATATCGCGCGCGTCGCGATCTGCTTTTGCCGGTGCTGGAGAAAGCCGGGTTCGGCACCTTTCGCCCCGACGGCGCCTACTACATCATGACTGACATCTCGGCTTTTGGTTTCGCGGATGACGTGGAGTTCACGAAACATCTCATCCGCGAGGTGGGCGTCGCCTGTGTGCCGGGTTCCAGTTTCTATAGCGTTCCCGAGCGTGGTCACCAGCA
This sequence comes from Blastocatellia bacterium, assembly GCA_963698325.1. Taxonomy (GTDB): domain Bacteria; phylum Acidobacteriota; class Blastocatellia; order Pyrinomonadales; family Pyrinomonadaceae; genus PSRF01. The sequence continues at coordinate 184,320 of CAVOQJ010000002.1, forward strand.
GGTAAGATTTTGTTTCTGTAAGAAAGATGAGACGCTCCAGCTTGCGGCAGAGAGGTTGGAGAAGCTTCATGCTCGAGCTTAGTTATTCCGCCAGTCAATCAGGCGGGGGCAAGCCCACCTTCCCGACCACGAGCTGAACAAAGTTAGCTTCTGATTTCTGATCGAAAGACTCTCAAGGCGTGGTTTACCAGGCCAATCAGCCAGTCTATCAGGTTGGGAAGGTGGGCTTGCCGCCGCAGATTGGGAAACGAACACGATGATGACCAAAATCGCCAAGTTATCATTTAGTCACTTAGTAGTGATCCTGATAAGCATGGCAGCAAGCGCCCAGCAAATTGCCGATCCGTATTTCAACGCTAAGGTCGATAACCCGGCCTTCACCAAAAACTTTCCGCGCGTTCTCTTCGACGAGGCCCATAACAATTCCGACACTGCGCGTGGTCGTTACAAACCGTTTGCTGATCTGCTCTTCAACGACGGCTATCACGTAGCCGTGAACCGTCAACCTTTCACAAAAGAGTCGCTCAAATCCTTTAAGATCCTGGTGATCGTTAATCCCCTCGGCGCCGAAGAGATCGATGATGAAGGCGCTGACACTCCCGCGTTTACGAGCGCAGAGTGTGAGGCGATCAGCGAATGGGTACGCGGCGGAGGCGCACTGCTTTTTGTTGCCGACCAGGCGCCCTTCGGTTCGGCGGCGGAAATTCTGGCGACGCGGTTGGGAATCGACCTCAGCAAAGGCTACATAGTGGATCCGGCCAACGCGGCCAGGGAAGAAAACAACGCGAGTGTCATAGTTTATTCTCGAGAGAATCATCTGCTTGCCGAGCATGCGATTTCAAACGGACGCAACGAAGCGGAGCGTGTCAATCGAGTGATCGTTTTTACCGGTCAGTCACTGAAAGGACCGGAAGGAAGCGACGCGTTTCTTAAACTCGCCGACTCAGCCGTCGATAAGATTGCATCGCCGGTGAAAAGTAACTCCGCTGCCGGCCGCGCCCAGGGTATTGCCTTCCGCCTGGGAAAAGGACGCGTGGTAGCGCTGGGAGATGCGGCAATGCTCTCGGCGCAGTTGACTGGGAGCGATAACCAACCCTTTGGCATGAACATTCCCAACATAGACAACCGGCAACTTGCACTTAACATCATGCACTGGCTTTCGGGGATACTAAAGTAAACAGCAGACAACCGAGCAACTTCGTCGCTGGCTCCGTCATTGCTATAGTTACGCGGTGACTACCCTCTGCTGTTTACTGTTTGCTGTTTACTGTTTGCCACTTGCTAACTAATAATCAGAAACCTCTGCGAGTCTTCCCGCGTAACTAAGCCATCCAATCTCCCCTGTTATGGTTTTTCCAAAAGGAGTTGCCGGCAACATGATTAAGTCGCTTGCGTATTTCGTCTCACTACTCGTGATCCTATGCGCTGCCCAGTTCGCGCTCGCCCAAATGCGATCTGACCCCAGCGGCACCTGGGCGGGACCGATGACAACTGACGAGGGTGCAGGCGGATTGGAAATCACACTCGCGCGCGACCGCTCCCAATGGCAGGCGAACATGAAAGTTCGTCTCGGAGGCCAGGAAATCACTCCGCTAGTGCACGACCTGAAGATCGCCGGCGCCGAGATTTCGTTCGCGGCGGATATGGGGCGGAATCTGTTGAAGCTTTCCGGCAAGTTTGCCGGAGACACCCTCAACGGTGCCATTGAAGTTTTTAAGCGCGACAAAAAGGTTGGCAACGCCACCTTTGCGCTGACCTTTGGCGGCCAGATGCCTGCCTTGCAACAACCGCAGGGCGGCGGACAAATGGCTGATCCAAACTTCGATGCGAAAGTAGCGAAACCCGCTTACAAAAGCGGCGGTAAGAAAAATGGTCCAAGAGTTTTGTTTGATGAAGCGCACAACAACTTTCACACCGCAACCGGCCGCTATAAACCCTTCGCTGATCTAATTACAAACGATGGTTATCAGGTTGTGCCAAACAAACGGCCGTTCACCTTGGAAACGTTGCGGGGCTATCGTGTTCTCGTCATCTCGAATGCTTTGGGGGCGCCCGTAATGAGTGACACAGACGCTGGCAATGCAGCTTTTACCGAAGCGGAGAGCGACGCCATGCGCGATTGGGTGCGCCGTGGCGGTTCGCTATTGCTCATCGCGGATCACGCGCCGATGGGCTCAGCGAATCAGGTGCTCGCAAAGCGCTTCGCTGTCGACATGAGCAAGATGTTTACCATTGATGAGCAAAACTACGATAAGCCCTCGGACAATCCGGGCTTCATCGTCTATACGCGTGAGAGCGGCCGACTCGCCGATCATCCGGTAACACGCGGACGAAATGACAGCGAACGCCTCAACAAAATTATCGCCTTCACCGGTCAATCGTTGAAAGGACCAGCGAATAGTGTCGCGTTTATGAAACTGGCCGACACAGCCGTGGACGCTATGCCCGGAGACAACACAAAACCTGTTTCCGCCGCGGGACGCGCGCAAGGCATCGCGATGAAGTTTGGCAAAGGCCGGGTGATCATACTCGGCGAGGCAGGCATGCTCTCAGCACAAATAGTCGGCGCACAACGGACGCCATTTGGCATGAACCGCCCCGGAATTGATAACCGGCAACTAGCGCTCAACATCATGCACTGGCTCTCAGGCTTGCTGTAAGAACAGTGAAGAGTAGACGGTAACAACTCACAGCCAATCGGATTAAAAAGGGTCTTGCCGGCTGTTTACTGTTTACCGTCTACTCTTCACTGTTTACTCTTCACTGTTCACTTTTCACTGTTCTTTGTTTATGTGGGACGCGAAACGACAATTCATCTGGCTGGCGGCGGGATTGGCTCTCGGGACGTTCGTCGCTTACTCAGACGCGCACACTGAAGACGGAATTTTCGTTCCGCGTTTCTTTGTATTCATGGAGAGTCTGGTGCTCGGGATTATTGCGTTTTTGTTTTATCTCTACTCGAGAAAGAAACAATGAAGTTCAGAGACCATCCTTCAATTTGGCTGCTGCGCCGTCTTGGCTCGCACGGTAATCCCCTCGTCCCCGAGAATCAATAAACTTCGCGCTTCCCCAAACGGCGCGCTCGATGGCAGATAAGAAAGTACGTAGCGGTTTTTCTTGAGCTCATCGCAAATGCTCTTCGCGGCAGCGGCCGGCTCATCAATTGAAAAGATGATGCCGCCGGTTCCTTCCACCAGCTTGTCGATCACCTGTTTCGGTTTTGGCACGTCCCGCCGTATAGCGCCGCGAGTGCGGTCCGGCGCCTGTACCGCGTAAACCGTTATGTCCTGCTTTTGCAACTCAGCCAGAATCTTTTCGAATGAAGTTTTGCTGCCACGATCGAGCCCATCGCTGATTACGACGATCACGCGTTTCTGTCCGGGCACGGTGTGCAAAGCCTGCTCGATAACTGCGCTGGCTGCGTCAAAGAGATGCGGTTGACCCTTTTTCCGGAATAACCTGAGTGACGACTCGATCGACTTGGCATCATCGGTCCAGTCTGAAACGATCTCCGCTTCTTCGTCATAGCCCACGATCAGTAACTTGTCGCCCTCAAAAATCTCGTAGGCAAACTCGCGCGCTGCGCGTTCCAGCTTCTCAATGTCGGCGCGGATGGTTAGGGAGTTATCGACTAACAAAACGATCCGCGCCGGTGAAGGATCGGGTGTGAAGTTTCTTATTGTCTGCTCGACGCCGTTATCGTAGACAGAAAGTTGTTTGGCAGTAATCTGCGCGGGCGAGTTGTCTGTCCGCCTGGCAACAATACCGACCAGCACTCCACCTTCATTCGATGTGGTCGGACGTTTACCCGCCTGGCCCATAAGCACTGCGGAGAGACCGAGAAGCAATAGCAATCCGGCTCCGTAACTGAGATGCACGCGGAAAGGTTTTTGGGCTGCTCGATGTTTTGCCGCGGGGTCAGATCGTGATGGATACATCAACTTAACGCTGAGGACATATGCTTCAATCACCACTGGGGATTTTGGTTGTGGAAGCTTTTTCGGAAGTTGTCTTTGCCGGGGAGCTCTCTTTAGTTTTCTTGTCAGACTTATCGGCCTTCGTGTCGTCCGAAGAGGCGGTCGAAGTAGCAGTTTCTTTCTCAGCCTTCTCGGCCGCTTTCCTGCTCTTGCCGGCGTAGTCTGTTACGTACCAACCCGAACCTTTAAACTGGATCGCAGGCGCCGATTGCAGCCTCTCTAAACGTCCGCCACACTTGCTGCATTTCGCCGGCGGCTTGTCGTCCATCTTTTGAAAGACTTCGAGATGCGCCTTGCACTTCCGGCATTCAAATTCATAGATCGGCATAGACTCGCTACTCCGTTCCTGCTGACAAGAACTTGTCAGAAATTATACGGGCCACGCAGCAGGCTTGGCAAAGAGTGCTTCCCCGAAGTATTGATCGTCTTACCAGAACCGAAACGGGACTTTGGTCTTGGGTCTTTGGACTTTGAGCTTCGAACTTTGAGCTTTGTTTGTTTTTCGAAGGGTCGAGCTCCAAAGAACGTGATAAAAAGTTCAAAGTACAAAGACCAAAGTCCCACGACCCAAAGCCGTGGCGGTTCTGATAAGAGCGGCCCTTACTTGCTTTGCAACTTCATCTCCGGTTCGTTATGATCCGCTCGAACTACACGCCGATGTCAGACACCGCAAAATCTCTCTCCCTCGAACGCAAGATCAAGATGCAAGAAGCGCGCGAAGGCATCATCAATCGCCTCGCTTTGACACTTCCGACCACCATAAATCTCGATCGATTCCTTAACGTAATCGTCTCCGAACTGGGCCGGATGATGACTGTCGATCGCTGCGATGTCATTCAACTTACCTCACCAAGCGAGCTGCGGATTAGCCATGAATGGCGAGCCACTGACGATGTTCCGTCAAGTTTGGGAACTGCGATTCCGCTCGACCTGAGACAACTTTCGGAACACGTCGACATAACCAAGCCGATTCGGCTCGACGATACCTCGGCTGCCGGACTCGATCAAAAAGTGCGCTTTCTCGCGAAAAGTTTGGGCACGCGCTCGCTGCTGGTCGTTCCGGTTATCCTCGGTGCAGACGTGTTGGGTTTGGTGGGATTGCACATGACGCGCACGCTGCGCGCCTGGCTTGACGATGAGGTTTCGTTTCTTGAATCCATCGCGCGGCAAATCGCGGTGGGTTATGAATACACGCGTCTCTACAGCGACAAGGAGCGCGAAGCGGAAACAAAGCGGGCGCTACTGGAGATCGCCAACGCTCTCAACGCGCGCTCAGATTTTCGCGAGGTTTCCTCTCTCGTTCTTGAGCGCGCGATCGCTTTGGTCGGGGCCGACTATTCCGCGCTGGGAGTGCTCGATCCGAAAGGCGGCCGAATTAGTCTGGTAGCCTTCAGAGCTGCGCCGCATGCGTCTACCGAGGGAGTGCAGGGGTTAATCGACGAGCATGGGCAATCGCTCGACGTTACGGAGTTTCCCGCGGCGATGGAAGTTTTGGCGGCCGGCAAAACCCTGCGGTTGTTGGACAAAGATCTCCCGTTTCCGTTTCGTTTGATGTTTAACTCGATACTCGGCGGACGCGCGGCGCTGGTAGCGCCTGTGCGTGTGGCGGGTCAAACCTTTGGATTCTTAGGCCTGGTGTGGAGCGAAGCTCGCCAGGGTTTTCAGGATCATGAGGTGGCGCTTGTCGAAGGCATTGCCGATCAGTGCGGCACCGCACTCGAGCGCGATCAACTCTCGGCCGAGGTAATGCACCTGCGCAGCGCGCTGCATGAACGCTACGGCGAAGACCGCATTATCGGACAGACCGGGGCAATTCGGCGGGCTATTGAATTAGCGCTCAGCGTTGCCGACACGCAAACTACAGTTCTGATCCAGGGAGAATCAGGAACCGGCAAGGAACTGCTTGCCAATTTGATCCACTACAACTCCGGTCGTGAAGATCAGCCCTACGTAAAATTAAACTGTGGCGCAATTCCCGAAACTCTTCTCGAATCCGAATTGTTTGGCCATGAGAAAGGCGCGTTTACAGATGCGCGCGCGCGGCGCCTGGGAAGATTCGAAGAGGCAAATGGCGGCACGTTGTTTCTTGATGAAGTTGGCGAGATGAGTCTGTCGGCGCAAGTTCGTCTGCTGCGTGTTTTGCAGGATGGTGAGTTTACGCGCGTGGGTGGAAATGAGCTGTTGAAGGCAGACGTGCGCGTGATAGCGGCCTCGAATGTAGACTTGGAACAAGCCATTGAGTCGGGAAAGTTCCGTCGGGATCTCTACTACCGACTTTCAGTGTTTCCCATTGGCTTGCCGCCGCTCCGTGAACGTCCTCAGGACATTCATCCGCTCGTTATTCACTTTCTCGAGCATTACAAACAGAAGACCGGGAGGTTTATCTCCGGCATCTCCAAGGATGCGTTGCAGGCATTGATTACTCACGACTGGCCGGGGAACGTGCGCGAGTTGGAAAACGCGATCGAGCGCGCCGTGATAATTGCCTCCGGACGGCAGATTGAGCTGGAGGATTTGCCGGAAACTATCAGCAGGATAGCACTGCAGGAACAAGACCGCATCAAGGTGGAACGCGCCAAAGCGGCAAGCGAAGGACGTACTACAACATTTGAGGTTACAGTTCCCTCGTCGATGGACGAGATCGAGCGCCAGGCAATCGAGGCAACGCTCGATTACACCAGAGGCGACAAGACTCACGCCGCCCGCGCGCTAGGCATCGGGCGCAAGACCCTTTACCGCAAACTTGAACAATACAACGGCCGCAGCAGCGGCGAATAGTTGGTTTCCCTTTTTGGGCGCGATGATGCTCTTTGGCGATCTACGTTAGGCGAGCCTCATGCACACCGTGGCTTCAGCCCGGTGTCGCTGCCACTTTAACCAACTGCATCGCTATTCAGTGGCCCATCTTGTTGCGCCGCTTCGTGGGGTTTTGTTATAGTTGATGCCTGAAAACGAACATTTAGCACCAATCTGCAAAGCCCGGGGGCTTTGCTTCTCAGGAAAGGAATCTCTTATGGGACACGATGATTATCGACGCGATTCTGGCGACAGCATTTCCACCCGTCTCACTTACCTGTTAATCGGCGGCGGCATTGGGGCCGTTATTGCCCTGCTTTTTGCACCGAAATCCGGTCAGGAGCTCAGAGGCGACCTTGCTGATGCTACACGTAAAGGCATTGATAAATCGCGCGAGGCGGCACAGCAACTTGGCGAACGGGCAGGTGAGTATTATGAGTCTACTCGCGAGCGTGCCGGTGAACTCTACTCGCAGGCAGCCACCAAAGCTTCCGATATTTACTCACAGGCTACGGAAAAGGTTGGCGAGGTAGCGCAGACTGCCCGTGAAACCGCGGCACGCAAAACCAGCACGGTCGCGGCTGCGATTGATGCGGGCAAAAAAGCCTATCAGGAAGAGAAACGCAAGACTGAATTGTCCGGCAGGATTGAGGCATCTCCTCAGTATACCGAAAAGCCAAACTAGGACTTCGCCAAATTCCGATTGCCGATTTCGCTTTGCGAAGCTGTTTATAATCGGCAATCGGAATTGGAAATCGAAAATAACCCATGTCTCTCCTGGCGCTACAAATGAACCCTAACGATCCGCTGTTCTGGGTCATGGTAGTTATCGCGCTGTCTTTTATCATCATCGCGGTGGCGATGGTGGCTATTGCCGTCTTCGTTAATCGCGCTGTGAAATCTGTAAATCGCCTTGAGGGCAAAGTGGAACCCTTGATCGAAAGGATGACAGTGATAAGCGAACAGGGCCGTCAGATCGCAGTTCAGGGAAAACTGATCGCTGAACAGTTTAGTGCCGTGTCCGGCCATCTTTCGGCTGCCACCATGAATCTCTCCGAATCGCTGGCAATCATCAAGGACGAAGTTGGCGAGCTGAAAGAGTTAGTGAGTGAGACGGCGCACGATGCGCGCGACAAAGTTGAACTGGTAAGCCGCACAATTGATCGAACACACGATCAGGTTGTTACGACTACCGATTTCATTCAGAGGAAGGTCGTCGAGCCGGCTCGCGAGCTGGCGGCGATTATGGCGGGTTTCCGTCGCGGGCTCGAAGTTCTCGTAGCCCCGATACCGAAGCCCATTGACCAGACCTATGGAGACGATGAGATGTTTATCGGTTGACCTCCGCCGCTAAAACGGCAAAAGAACCCGAACCATCGCATCTCCGAAGATATGGTTCGGGTTTTTAGTTGCCTGGGCTCTTCTAGGTGTAACCTTCGTTTTTCTTTGTGACCTGTGGTAAGCGATAGGTGTGAAGATTCACCTCAGAGGATACCGAGAACGCACAGAGATTACTTCAAACCAGGAGACCCGCGTTTTGGTTAGTTATTTTTGGCGAGCAAACAAATCTGCTGTTAGTATTGTTGATTCTTGAACGTGGAAACTATGTCTACTGAAACTCCACTTGACCTGAAAAAAACCATCAACCTGCCGAAGACGGGATTCTCTCAAAAAGCGAATCTCGCGCAGAGCGAACCGGTGCGTCTCAAGAAATGGACGGAGATGCGTCTTTACGATTTGATTCGCGAAGCGCGCGCGGGCTCGGAGAAGTTCATACTTCACGATGGCCCGCCCTACGCGAATGCCGACATCCATCTCGGCACGGCGATGAACAAAATCCTTAAAGACTTCGTCGTCAAATCGCGCACTATGCTTGGCTATGATGCGCCTTATGTGCCCGGTTACGACTGTCATGGATTGCCGATTGAGTTGTACGTCGATCGCAAGCTCGGCGCTAAGAAAGCAAACATGCCGGCCATCGCTGTCCGGCGTGCTTGCCGCGAGCATGCTTCGCAAGCCTTGAAACGTCAGACGCGAGACTTTCAACGGCTGGGGATTCTCGGGGATTGGGAAAATCCGTATCTGACAATGTCGAATCATTACGAGGCCGAGACAGCGCGTCTGTTTGGGCGCTTTGTTGAGCGCGGCTACGTTTACAAAGGCTCGCGTCCCGTCTATTGGTGCATAAAGGATCAGACTGCGCTGGCTGAAGCGGAGGTTGAGTATCACCAGCACACGAGTCCTTCAGTTTATGTGAAGTTTCCGCTGCAGAGCGATCCGGCTTTGATAGATCCGGCCCTCGCGGGCAAGAAGGTCTTTGTTCTGATCTGGACGACTACGCCCTGGACGTTACCTGCGAATCTGGGAATCGCAGTTCATCCGGAGTTTGAATACTCGGCGTTTGAAAACGGCGACGAAGTTTACATTGTCGCTTCCGAATTGCTTGGGGCCGTCGCTGAGAAGTGTGGTTTGGGTGACCGCGGCGCCGATGGCAACCCTGTCAAACCAAAAGTGCTCGCCCGTTTCGCAGGCGCAAATTTGGATCGACTCGAGTGTCGCCACCCATGGATCGATCGTACGTCACTGTTGCTGGTCGGCGAACACGTCACCCTCGGCGGTGAAGCAGATGCAGAAACTGAGCTGGATGTCAGCGAAGCCCGTGACAAGAAGACTACGAGTAAAGCAGGAACTGGGGCGGTCCACACGGCGCCCGGTCACGGCCACGACGACTTCGTAATCGGCAAACGTTATGGTTTGGAAATATATTGCCCGGTCGATAACTCGGGTAATTTTACGCCGGACGTGGAACATTTCGCGGGCATGAGTGTTTTCGAAGCCAATTCAAAGATCGTGGAGTTCATGCGTGAGCGCGGCGTGTTGCTGTTTACGGAGAATTACGAGCACCGCTATCCCCACTGCTGGCGCTGCAAAAATCCCGTGATCTTCCGCGCTACGCCACAGTGGTTCATAGCGATGGATCACGCCGGCGGCGCTACTGTGGAAAAGGATGAAGACGGTCGCGACCGAACTAACTTCATTGAGAACACTTCTGATAGTGCCACCTCCCCGCAAATACCCTTGCGAGAAGCCGCACTTCGGGAGATAGAACGCGTCGAATGGCTGCCTGCCTGGGGCAGAGTGCGAATGCGCAACATGCTAAAGAGCCGTCCTGACTGGTGCGTTTCGAGGCAGCGTGTGTGGGGAGTTTCAATTCCCGTTTTTTACTGTGCGGAATGCAACGAAGCAGTTGCCGAGCCGGCGATCATTCGACACGTTGCCGACGTCTTTGAAAAAGAATCGTCAGATGCCTGGTACACGCACGAAGCACAGGAACTATTACCCGAAGGCTACACCTGCAAGAAGTGTGGGGCCGCAGAATGGACAAAAGAGACCGACATCCTGGACGTTTGGTTTGATAGTGGCGCGTCTTCGATCGCGGTATTGGAACACCGCAAAGAGTTGCGTTGGCCGGCGGACGTCTACCTCGAAGGTGGCGATCAATTTCGCGGGTGGTTTAATTCTTCCCTGATGGTTGGCATCGCTGCGCACGATCGCGCGCCTTACAAAAGAGTGATCACCCACGGGTGGACTGTCGATGCGCAGGGCAAGGAGATGCATAAGTCGGGTGGGAACGCGGTGCCCCCGGACGAAGTAATTAAAGAATCAGGCGCCGACATCCTGAGATTGTGGTGTGCGTCGTCGAACTACTTCGATGACATGCGCTCCTCTAAAGAAATCCTGCAGCGCGTCACCGATGGCTACCGCAAACTGCGCAACACTGCGCGCTTCGCGCTCGGCAACCTGCACGGGTTTGATCCGGCCCGCGACAGTGTTCCCGCGCACGAGATGCTGGAAATGGATCGCTGGGCCCTGGCCAAGCTTGATGAGGTGATTCGAACTGTTCGTGAAGCTTACGAAGCTTACGAATTCCACACTGTCTATCACACGCTTTACAACTTCAGCACGGTTACCTTGTCGGCACGCTACTTCGACATTCTCAAGGACCGCCTCTATACCTTCGCACCGCGAAATTCCGCACGACGTTCAGCGCAGACGGCACTTTACCGAATCGCTGACGCTCTGGCACGAATGCTTGCACCGCTGCTCGTGTTTACGGCCGACGAGATCTGGGAAAACCTGCCGGCGGACAATACGCGGCCGGCTTTCGTTCACCTTGCTGTGCTACCGGAAGCAGGTGTCGGAAGCGAAGACGGCTTGCTTGAAAACTGGGAAAAGGTATTTGAGATTCGCGACGACGTTTTGCAATCCCTGGAGGAAGCCAGAGTCGGAAAACAGATTGGCAGTTCACTGGAAGCGCGTCTGGAGATCTCAGCGGCCGGCGATAGTTACGACCTGCTCGCTCGTTACCGGAATGAGCTGCGCTATATCTTCATAGTTTCACAAGTGGATGTTGTGCGCTCAAACGAAGGCGTGAGCGGAGTCATCATAAAAGTGCTACCCGCGCAAGGCAGGAAATGCGAGCGATGTTGGAACTATTCACCCCGTGTCGGCGAATCAACGCGTTACCCTGACGTCTGTGAGCGCTGCGTGATGGCGCTTGAAGAGATTGAGCGTGAGGCTTTCTTAGCTCCGTAGGAGCCAAATGTTTCTAGAACTGGAACTTGTTGGGACCTTTCTGCGAGAGCGAAACCGAAACGGTTTCGCTCTCGCAGAAAGAGTAATGAATGGGTCTTTAGTCTATAAACATTTCGCGCCTGGCGGCGCTTTGGCTGCTGGACGCAGCCCAACTTCGAGTAAGTTATTTCGCGGAGGTCTGCGACGGTCCGCACATCAGGCGGTAAAGCCGTATTCCAACAGGCTCAGATAGACACGATGAATGCCAGCGTAAAGGAAGGCGAACTGAACACCAATGCCCCCGCTCGTCTTGGCTGGCGAGCAGGTTACCTGCTCGCGAGCTTCGGCATCTACATGATCGACCAGTCAAGTAAGGCCTGGGCGGTACGCGCGCTTAGGTTCGGTGATGATCGAACTATCATTCGCGGCCTCCTGGATTTCGTTTACACGGAGAATCGTGGCATTGCCTTCGGACAGTTGCAGGAAAGTGGCGGCTTCGGCCGCTGGTTGTTTGTGGTGCTCGCGGTCGCGGCAGCATTGGCGGTGCTTTATTACTTCCTTCGCACCCCCCGGAATGACGACCGTGTCCTTGGAGCTTGCGCGCTTTTGCTGGCGGGAATCGCAGGTAATCTGACTGATCGCGTGCGGTTGGGTTATGTGATTGATTTTATAGTACTGCACGCCGGTTCCTGGCACTGGCCGACTTTTAACGTCGCGGACGCGAGCATTTCGGTTGGTGCGCTCCTGCTCGCCTTTGATCTGGTCTTCGAAGGAAAAAGGAACAAGACCGTTGTAAGTAGTTCCAGTCCGTTATCCTAGCATCTTGACTTTTTGATCCGTCAGAAGTCATGGAGAATCGGTGATGGGTGCCTGGAGATCCGGTTATTCCGGATGAGATTGAACCAGGAACAACGGACAACTGACTATTGACCAACGGCTACTAATAACGTCATGTACCCCGAACTTTTTCGCATCGGCAATTTCCCCATCAACACTTATGGTGTATTCCTGGCACTTGCCTTCCTCTGTGCAATTCTTATCACTGTAAAGCTCGCGGCGCGCGATGGACTACCGCGCGAAAAGATCTACGACCTGTGTCTCTGGATGCTGCTGTCGTCACTTGTCGGTTCGAAGATTCTCATGTTGTTTACCGAACCTGAGTATCGCGATCATCCGTGGCAGCTGTTGTCGCTCGACTTTCTTCGCTCAGGTGGAGTTTTTTACGGCGGACTTATCGGCGCAATTCTAACGGGCTATTTCTTGATGCGCCGCTACAAACTTCCCTGGTGGAAAACAGCCGACGCCTGTGCGCCCGGAATCGCCATTGGAAATTTCTTTGGCAGACAAGGCTGTTTCGCCGCCGGCTGCTGTTGGGGCAAACCTACGAGTCTGCCGTGGGGTGTGAAATTTACGGAGTTGGGGCATGAAATCACCGGTGTGCCCAATGACGTATACCTTCATCCGACGCAGCTCTACGAATCGTTCGCGATGTTGATCGTTTTCTTCTTTTTACTATGGCTTCACAAACACCGCCGCTTCAGCGGACAGGTAATTCTCTTGTATGTATTGCTCTATTCTGTGGTTCGCTTCTTCATCGAGTTTCTGCGCGATGATCCGCGCGGCGACCTGTTTGGACTGACAACTCTCACCGGTCTCTCAACGTCACAGATCATCAGCTTGATTGTCGGAATCGGGGCGCTCGTAATATTGATCGTCCGCTGGCGCAGAAACGGCGCGGTCGTCAAGACCAACGCTGCCGTTGCCTCAAGTGCGGCTCGCGCTTAACCCCCTCTCTAAATTTGGTCATAGCTCTACCAGCGCCGGAAGTAGCGTAATGTTGCGCTTTGCCTTAGCCACGGCTAGAGCAAGCGAGTAGGCCAAACGAGGATGTTTCCTTTGTTCCGTAAAGTACTTGACAGCATTTGCCTATTTTGCGTATTATGCGGCGCATGGGCTCCATTCGCCTGGTCATCCCGCAAAAAGAAGAGCCGCCCGCACTCCACGAACGGGCGATGGATAATCTCAAGTACATTCGCGAGACGATGGAGCGCGCCACTGCCTTTACCGGCATCTCGGGTTGGGGACAGGTAGCAATTGGCATCACTGCGTTGGCTGCCGCTTTCATATCCGGGCAGCAGAAATCGTTCAAAGGCTGGCTCGCGGTCTGGCTTACTGAGGCGGTGATTGCTTTACTCATTGCCGGTTGGTCGATGGATCGAAAGGCTCGCGCCGCAAAGATGCCGTTGCTGTCCGGGCCGGGACGCAAGGTTGCGTTTAGTTTATCGCCGCCAATCTTCGCCGGCGGAATCGTAACTTTAGTGCTTTATCGCGCGGGCTTAACCAATGCCATTCCCGGTCTTTGGTTATTACTTTATGGAACAGGAGTGGTTACTGGTGGAATGTTTTCCGTCAGTGTTGTTCCAATGATGGGACTTTGTTTTATGGCGCTCGGAGCCGCAGCGTTTTTGACACCGGCTGGTTTTGCCAACTGGTTTATGGCAGCTGGTTTCGGCGGACTACATATTATTTTTGGAGTGATTATCGCCAGGAGGTATGGTGGCTAGACAATCGGCACTAAAGCGTTCAACTCAGAAAAAGCGTGATACGGGTACGGATTTGCATGGCGTTCGCAGCAACAAGGCGAAACATCCGGCGCCCGGGCTTGACCGTCTAATTCACGAACGCATGCGCCTCGGCATTGTCAGTGCGCTTGCCGCAAATGAGTCTTTAACGTTCAATGATCTAAAGAGTTTGATGAACACCACGGATGGAAACCTTAGCGTGCACGCGCGCAAACTGGAAGACGGTGGGTATATCGCGTGTACCAAGTCGTTTGAGGGACGTTTGCCAAAAACGGAATATAAATTAACTGTCGCCGGCAGGCGCGCGCTCGAAAATTATCTAAGCCATATGGAGACGATCATCCACCAGATGCGCAATAGCTAACGCCGGGCCACCTTTTTTTTGCCTCTGGACTTTGTATGGCAAAGCTCTTTGGGACAATGGGCCGGGCACAGGAGAAACCGCAATGTATACGAATGTAAATCTCGCGGCGTCGATCGGAGCGTTGGCATTTCTGGGAACTGCCTTGCTGCTCTTTGTCGCAAGCCTCGCGCTTCTTTACTCCATTCTCAGGAAAAGTTTTTGGCTCACGAAATTTGCGGCATTAACTATCGCGGCGGTAGTCGTTCTTTATCTTGCCGTTCTGCTGATTTTTTCCTTTGCCAGCGGTGAGAAGGTACTTGCCCGCGAGGAGGAAAAGCACTTCTGCGAAATTGATTGCCATCTGGCCTACTCCGTCGCCGACCTGCGCGAAACGACGACTCTCGGTGAGGGGCCCGATCAACTAACAGCCACCGGAGTTTTCCGCGTGGTAACGATCAAGACTCGCTTTGACGAAAACACGATCAGCCTGCACCGGGGCAACGGTCCGCTTTATCCAAATTCGCGAGTAGTCACCTTCAACGACGAACAGGGGAATGAATATTTTCCCTCAGCTGCAGCCCAGGCTGTTCTCGACAAGTCTCACGCGGCCGGCACTGCCATGTCGATACCGCTCCGCCCCGGCGAAACTTATTCGACCGTTATAGTTTTTGACTTGCCTGCCGACATCAAGAGTCCAACTCTGCTGATTCGAGAAGGTGAATTCGTCACACATCTTGTGATTGGCCATGAAAACAGTCCGTTCCATAAGAAGACGAAATTTCAAATTTAGGTTGGCGCTGATGACCGCTGCACACACTTTTATTTTAAAGAAACCTTGGGGTTCGCCGACATTTAATGAATAAGAATCTTACGCCGTGTAGTTGTTCACAGATGGTGAGTGTGGCTCGCCACATTACCGAATTGATTGTCATAGACGAGAATCCAATCTTGAGATTCCAGAGCTAAGGAGCAGTTGTATGACCAAACGGATCATTGCTATCGGTTTGATTTTTGTATGTACCTCCGTGGCCTGGGCCATTCTCGGCGGGACGATTTTTTCCCGTACGTATTCGCTGGACTCAATCGCTGAAAATCGCGTCGCGTCCACCTGGGGGACTCCGCAAAACCAGGCTCCGCCGATTGCCTCTTTCAAGCAGATTGTTCCGCGAAAGGAGGAGAGCACCGAGAACGGTAAGAAGGTAGTCAAGAGCATTCAGGATGAGGTTACTATTACGCTGCCGCTTGAAAGCAGCGCGGTGGATGTCGCGCTTGATCTGGAACACCGCCAAAAGGGTCTACTCTGGTACAGCACCTACAAGGTTGCATTCGCCGGCGCCTATGGTTTTCGCAACACCAGCGAGAAGGAACAAGTTGTCAATTTCGTGCTCAACTTCCCGACAGCGCAGGCGATCTACGACGATCTTATTTTCACTGTTGACGGCGTGCCCGTGGCTACCAGCAATCAACAAAATGCGGCGATTGGTTCGGTCAAGGTTCCGGCGGGACAGCTGGCGCGACTGGCAGTTGGCTACCGATCCCAGGGTCTCAATGAATGGCGCTATAGTTTTGGCAGCAACGACGTGAGTCAGGTTCGTGACTTCTCACTGAAGATGAAGACTAACTTCAAGGACATTGATTTTCCCGACAACACGCTTTCGCCCTCTGAGAAACATGAAACTGACAATGGTTGGGATCTGGCGTGGTCCTATAAGAACCTGGTGTCGGGATATCAGATAGCAATGGTGATGCCCGAGAAGCTACAGCCCGGACCGCTGGCGGGGAGAATAAGTTTCTTTGCGCCGGTCTCGCTTTTCTTTTTCTTCTTTCTCATGTTGATCATCACTACGATGCGGCGGATCGAACTGCATCCAATGAACTATTTCTTTCTCGCGGCGGCGTTTTTCTCCTTTCACTTGCTGCTGGCGTATCTTGTCGATCACGTATCAATCCACGTAGCCTTTGCAATATCGGCGGCAGTTTCAGTTTTTCTTGTCGTCAGTTACCTGCGCCTTGTGGTCGGACTTCACTTTGCGAGTCGAGAGGCGGCGCTGGCGCAATTTGTCTATCTGGTGATGTTCTCCTACGCCTTTTTCCTCAAGGGATTCACCGGCCTGGCAATCACGCTCGGTTCTGTTGTCACTCTGTTCGTGGCAATGCAGGTCACGGGGCGTATACGCTGGGCAGACAAGTTTTCTCTGAAACCTGTAGACGAACCCACCGCGGAACTTACTTGAGTGTTAACAAACATTCCGGCCGAACGTCTTATTAGGTAGGACCGAAGTGCGGGAACCTGACGTCTGTTTTCGGCGTCTAACCAATCTCAATAAACTTTCTCCGTTAAACGGTCGTACAGGCCTATGGCGTGGATCTTTTCTGCCCGAAATAATAATGAAAGCCTTTTTTTCCTTTTACTCTGACGCCCTGAAGATTGCTATACAGTCGATTTTTGCCCACAAGTTGCGAGCTTTTTTGACTCTAATAGGCATTATTATCGGCGTGGCTTCGGTCGTAACGGTGGGCGCCTCTATTAGCGGCCTGAACACCTACGTTGTTGACAAAGTAGCCAAAGTCCTCGGCAGTAATCATTTCATGATGGCGCGCCTGGTTTCCAGTGGCCGCTTGTCGGACGAAGAATTCGAACGCATGAACCGGCGCAACAAAAGGATCAATTGGGACGACTATGAATGGGTGCGCGACCATTGCGGCTCGTGCACTGAAGTGGGCGCCGCGGTACAGGGGCAGGCCGATCTAAAACAAGAAGGCGTTGAATTTCCCGGCGCGCTCGTGTTTGGCGTTACGGCAAACATGGTAGACATCGAAGATAAAACAATCGCCGTTGGCAGGTTCATCTCGGCCGACGAAGTGCAGCGCTCGGCATTCGTTGTTGTTCTCGGCGGCGACATTAAGGACAAGTTCTTCCCAAATACTGACGCTATCGGCAAGCTGCTGAAAATTCGCGGGCTTCCTATGCGCGTGGTTGGCGTTGAGGAGAAACGCGGAGCCTTTTTCGGAGACTCGTTTGATCGGCACGTGTACATTCCAGTCACCACTCACTTGCAAGTCTTCGGACGCAACGGCCTGCAGATTCACGGCAAGGGTCACAATCGCGAAACGTTTCAGGCAACCATCGAAGACGCACGCGTCGCGATGAGAAACAAACACCGGCTGAACGGCAACGAAGAAGACGACTTCGGATTGGTTAATGTTGAAGAGCTCAACAATCAGATCGATCAATTTACCGGCAGCATAGCGGCGGTTGTCGTTCCCATTACGCTAATTACGCTTATTGTTGGGGGCATCGTCGTGATGAATATCATGCTGGTGAGCGTCACCGAAAGGACCTTTGAAGTTGGACTGCGAAAAGCTGTAGGTGCAACCAGAAGGCAGATTCTGCTGCAGTTTCTAATTGAGTCGGCCATTTTGTGCGCGCTGGGTGGAGTGCTTGGCCTGCTGCTTTCGTGGGGAGTAACCGCATTGATTACCGCCCTGGCATCGATCACGATGACCATAACCATTGGTTACATCCTGCTGGCACTTATTGTTTCGACAGCAATAGGAATGATTGCCGGAATCTATCCCGCATTTAAGGCGGCACGGCTCGATCCCATTCTGGCGCTGACGCAAGCGACTTAGAAAAACAGGGCGAACTGATAAATGACTCAAAGTGAGAAGTTCATGGTTGGGAAGGGCGGTTTACCCCGGCTCATTAAACGGCTTTCAAGTAGAGCTGGAACAAGCCACCTTTCCTAACCTCGAGATTCCGTGTCTTAGAGGATTTCTTTTTTTGTTCCTGCGTCTTGCGATAATGAAACTCAAACTGCCAAGAAGTGTATTGCGCGAGACGCTCCGGATGGCGCTCGACAGCGTGCGTGCGCATAAGTTCAGAAGTTTTCTAACCGTTCTGGGCATCGTTATCGGCGTCATGACTGCGATCACTATCGCTTCCATACTCACGGGGTTACGGCAAAACATCGTCTCCATCATCGAAGAATACGGCACAAACAATATCTACGCTTTCCATCTTTCCACCGGTCCGCGGACGAGCGAAGATCGTTCAGAGCGAACCAGAAAGCCGTTAACGGCGGCTGACGCGGAGGCGATCCAATCGCAGGCCGGCGCGGTGGAAGAGGTGGGTCTGGTGGCGCCTAATATCGGTTATAGCGGCGGACCCTTCGACGATAACGTTACCTATAGCGGTCACAATTACCGTTGGGGGAACACGCAGGGTGTTTCGCCAAACTATGCCGGCATCGTCAACATTGCGCTTAAGGAAGGACGTTTCATAACAGATAACGATGATCAGCAGCGCGCGAATGTGATGGTAATTGGCGTTAACGCCGCTGATGCGCTCTTTCCTGGTCAGAATCAGATCGCCGGCACACAAGTGCGCATGGGCGGCTACAACTTTGAAGTCGTCGGTGTTCTGGAAAAGAGGAAAGCAGGCTTCTTTGGTGAAAACGAAGAAGACAATGCCGTGTTCATTCCCTTTCGCACCGCGCAAAAGGTCGCGCCCGCAAAAGGCTATTTGTTGCTGGTAATCAAGGCGCGCTCGGGACAGACGACTGAAGCGCTGCAACAATCGGAAGAGATTCTGCGCCGTCGCCGAAATGTAAAGTTTGGCGATCCCAATAACTTTGATATCAAAACCGCCGATAAGTTTATCGAACAGTTTGACAGTATCACTGCCATGATCGGATTGATTGCCATCGCCATCTCCAGCCTTGGGCTACTTGTCGGCGGTATCGGCGTAATGAATATTATGTTGGTGAGCGTTACGGAACGAACGAAGGAGATCGGGGTGCGCAAAGCGCTTGGCGCACGGCGCAAAGACATTGTCCGACAGTTTCTTTTTGAGGCAATGACGCTTACCTTTCTCGGCGGCATCCTCGGGGTGGTACTTGCAGTCGCGATTAGTAAGATAATCATGCTGCTTGTTCCTGCTTTACCCGCTTCAATTCCCACCTGGGCGGTCGTTTCCGGTCTCACTGTATCTGTTGGCGTTGGACTGCTGTTTGGTGTCTGGCCCGCCCGCAAAGCTTCTCGTCTCGATCCAATCGAGTGTTTGCGCTACGAATAAAGCGCCCGCCCGTCACGCAACCCGTCTATAATAGTTTCCCATTACGCCGCTTCGGAAACCGATGCAGGAATTAATACTGCGGGTGAATTCTGCATGACTCTAAGCAAAACAATAAACTGTATGTTGGTGCTTGCCGCTGGCATACTGCTGCTGACCGAAGCTGCGCCGGTTGTTGCACAGAAGCGTCGTGTAGTTCCGCATACACCGCAATTACAGCTACCTCGATAAAGAAGGACGTTTACGAAGAAAACGTCCTCGGATTACGAGATGTTGAGTCATCTGCTTTAACCGGAGCTGAGCATGACAGCGAAGAGCTCGCAATGCGACTTAATCAAGGAATACCTGACCTACATTCAGGTCGAGAAGGGTCTCGCGCATCACACGCTCGAGAGCTACCGAACAGATCTGGCGCGATTGGAACGTTGGGCAAGTAAGAATGGCAAGCCGGTCGCCGAACTGACGCGACTCGACTTGCGCAAATGGATCGCGCGGCTTTCGCGTGAAGGTCTGGCGCCTTCCTCGGTAGCTCGAGCCGTCAGCGCCGCGCGTGGATTTTTTCGCTTCCTGATGCTCGATGGTCATATCAGGAATCATCCGGCTGAAGATCTTGACACGCCGCAACGGTTTTCTTACCTGCCAAAGTTTCTTACCGAGGATGAGATTGATCGCTTGTTTGCGACACCCGACGTTTCAACAGAAGAAGGAATACGAGACCGCGCCATGCTCGAGCTGATGTATGCGGCTGGCTTGCGGGTTTCGGAGTTGGTTTCTTTGAAACAGACGGAAGTGGATATTCATAGCGGCGTGGTGAATTGCCATGGCAAAGGCAGTAAAGAACGGCGCGTGCCCGTGGGGAAAAGCGCGATTCACTGGTTACAGCAATACACATCAATCAAAGCCCAATATGGGAAATCACCTTACCCGCATCTTTTCCTGAGCCGCGGCAAACCACTGACGCGGCAATTGGCGTGGACGATGATAAAAACTTACGCCGCAAAGGTTGGCCTCGAGAATGTTTCACCGCACACTTTGCGCCATAGTTTTGCTACCCACCTGCTGCAACACGGCGCCGACTCGCGCTCAGTCCAGGCCCTGCTCGGTCACAGCGATATTTCCACAACTCAAATCTACACGCACATGACTGATCGTCACCTGCGCGCGGCTTACGATAATCATCATCCTCGGGCACGAGCTGCTGCCAACACCGTTAAGCCGAAGACTGATTAGTATTTTTGGATAACCAAAGACGCCTCGGATGTTTCTCCGCCGCAAGCCTTCGGAAGAATTTGTCAGGCAGTTTATCGCTTCTCAACAGGATCTTGCCTTTTCCTATTCAGAGGTTGGAGCTACGCGAAGCGAAGCGCCGCCTGCTAAATACACTGTAGACCATAACGGCATAAAGCTTGGCCAGGGACAGGAGACTTACCAGCGTGCCATATCGGCTCTGGGAAGTTGGCAGCAATTTGAGTTGGGTTGGGTGACGCTTGTCCCGCCGGGCCAGCCTTTGAAGGTCGGGACAACTGTGGCCGTGCAAGCTAAAACCTTCGGCTGCTGGTCTTTGAATGCCACCCGGGTCGTCTATGTGATTGATGAAAAGGACTCTAAAAAAGCGAGGTTCGGGTTTGCTTACGGAACCCTGCCTGATCATGTTGAGCGTGGTGAAGAGAGATTTACGGTTGAATGGCGCGCGGACGATTCCGTCTGGTATGACATCTACGCCTTCTCGCGTCCCAAACATCCGCTGGTGCGGCTCGGCTTTCCGATAACCCGGAGGTTGCAGAAGCGATTCGTCAGAGATTCACTGGCGGTGATGAGTAAAGCAGTCTGACTAATTGGCCGCGGATGAACGCGGATTTACATGAATCTGAAAAAACGTTTCCGGCTGCTATTCTCGATTCTCTAATCCGATCCGCGTTCATCTGCGCAAATCCGCGGCTGCTAAGATTACTTCCTGGCCAACACGACGGGCGCTTGTTCCGCCGCGCGAATTCGCTCGAAGAAGCTTCGTACCGTTTGATATTGAGCGGCCGGGATGGTCCCAGCTCGTTGGGCGAGGGTGCGGGTAAACAGAAGCTCATTATCCTTCACTTCATAAGTTGTCCGGTACGA
This sequence comes from Blastocatellia bacterium, assembly GCA_963698325.1. Lineage (GTDB taxonomy): Bacteria > Acidobacteriota > Blastocatellia > Pyrinomonadales > Pyrinomonadaceae > PSRF01. Next base: position 205,779 of record CAVOQJ010000002.1, read on the forward strand.
CCCGAATGGCCCCTCGATTTTTAAAGGGTCGGGGAGTTCGTCTACAAGAAAACCCACCGGCAGCTTCAGATGAACTGTTTCGGTAAAAGCGTGCGCACCGAGAACGATTGGATGCCGCCGTACGGCGTCGGTAAGAAAGAGGGCTTCACGCCGGGAGACAAGTGCGGGCTTGAAAACCAGCAAGCGGTTCTGCATCAGCTGCCCATAGTACAACGCAGAAAACTCTATATCGAGGTCAAACCTGCCTTCACTACTCTTATCTGTCGGGTCCACCTTTGTTACGCGGGCCGCCGTCGCTCCCCGACTGATTCGACCCTCAACACTCTTGATATAGTCGGGTCGAGACAGATTGCGAAACTCGCGACGATAATCCACGGCGCGTTGACCGGTGGCTCGCTCGTGAACAATTGCATTTAATGAACCGTCAGGCGATAGACTAGCTTCAACTTGACGGTCAACAGAGTTTGATTCGGGGGGAGTTTCAGGCATCTTGAAAAGAGTGCCTGAATCTCCCGCGGCGATGAGCGCCAGACTTCCCTGCTCGTCCTCAGGTAAATCTCCGACGGGCGTGTTGTCGTCGGTGGCGTCAAAAATCAACAAACGTCCAAGCGCCGGGTGCGTGATAACCGTGGCTGCTTTCGTGTCCTCGCTAACTTTGATTGCAATTATGCAGTGATTAAACTGCCCGGGTGATATCCACGCTTCGTGTACGTATGTCGAATCACCGGAAAAAATCAACACTGGATAGGATTCAATACTGAGCGCCCTGAGCATCGCGCGCATCAGGTTGGCTTTATCTTTGCAATCGCCGTAAGACTTGGCCAGGACTTCAGAGGCGGCGTGTGGTCGCCATCGTCCGACTCCTATTTGGACAGAAATGTACTGAATATTCTGCGCGTAACGACCGATGGCGCGAATCTTATCGAGTTCCGTTTTGGCGCCCGCTGTCAGCTCGCGAGCCTTGGTGGCGATCCTTTCATCAGGCGCAGCCTGCGAGTCGCTGAGGTCGGTATACCAACGCGACACATCAGTCCAGCTTTCAAAAGATCTTACTCCGGGATTCTTTGCACCTTCGGCAGGAAAATATTTTACAGCGAGGCGAGGCGCCAGGTTCATGAGGTTCGGGCTCGCCGGTTCCCATTCAAGCGGAGGCAGCTCGCGAAGTTCCCACGTATAAGTTGTGCCACTTGCTGAAACCGGCACATCGGCATGATTGAAAGTAACACTATTCGCCTGCCAACCGGCAGGCAACACTACTGTAAGCCGCGATGACAATACCGGCGCAGCTTCCTGGAAGTACCACATCGATTGATAGAAGAACGGGCGCGTTTCAGTTATCGTCTGATAACCAAAAATGGCCCCAGGTTCGGCGTCGCTGGTAGCCGCAATCTTCTTGAGACGGGATTCGTCGTAGACGTTGTTCAAGTCGGCCTGATCAATTATTTCGTCCTTCCCGTAACTCTTCACCTGGCCCGAAGGTCTGATCAGCCAGGCATGAAAATCTTTCACTTTCCCGGTATCGGTTTCGTAACCAACCGCCGCTACGGCTTCGTCGCGGCCTTCGCGATTTAGGATGCGAATGGCGTATGTGGCCACGGTGGTGATCAGTCCGTTTTCTCCCACCGTAATGGTTGAGTTATCGACCAGCACAACCGTTGAAACTTTGTTGTCGTAGGCAGGCACTGGCAGCGCTGCTGCCTGACGCAACCATGCGGGAGCATCGTCACTGAAAGCCAGTGAGCTGGATGCTGACAGCAGGAGAAAAAACAATACAGCAGTAAATCGCGCCATCGTTTCGCCTTCCATTTTGGAGTAGACAATTAACTCAATTAGAAACTGCGGTCGTCGCGGCTTGCTTGAGTGTAACGGTATGGTTGTCCTGCTTGTTTAGCATGTCGAAAAAGTTCTTCAACTGCGGATAAGTGTTTACCTGGAAAAATATGTTGCCACCACCGCCGAAAAAGAAATTTCTTTTGTATACGAGCGTGCGTCCGTCCTTGGTCACCGCGATACTTGGCTTGTACTCTCCAACCACGCCGCCGCCAAAAGGCGAAGGCGCATCAGCATTATCCAAGGCAAACCCCTGTGGCAAATCGATCATTACTTCGTCATCTTCCAGCCAGGGATAATGAAAGTAAATCGGATACGTTCGCGTACTGGCCGAAAATAACGGGTTGATGCCACGCTGGAAGAAGGCTGGTTGCAGGAAGAGTCTTTTGCCGGTGCGCTGAGCATAGCCAGGGACGCGAATGTGATATTTGTAAATGAAGGGCTTAACCGGATCGGTGACATTGTCGATTCGAATATTCGCAAGCTCCGCGGTACTCCAAAATCTTTTCGCCTCATCCTTCAACGACTCTTCGCGTTGACTTTCTGAATCGTCGTCGTTTTCTTCTTTGCGTTCAATAGCAAATTGGCCCGTGTATTCGAGCACAACGTCGCCTTCTATGGTGCCATCCTCGGCAAGTGTCAGTTTTGCTGTGCGCTTTATGCGGGATTTCTCTGGCGCAGACATCGGAGTATTCAGCCAAACAGGCTGCTTTGGATCTGTCACCAGTGCCTGTTCGCCCTCTTCCTGCCAACGCAGCATTCCGATTGGAACGTAGTTATAACCCGGATTGTAGAACTTCCAGTTATCTGCAACGCGCACGGCAATATTTGAAGGCTCGAGAAAATAGGCGTTCGGAATAGACTTATCAAAGAACAGTTCGCCACGATCCGGAGCCAGTACAATGCGCGCGTCAAAACCCGCTGCCGTAGCCAGGGCGGCAAAAAGCAGATCGATATCGGCGGCGGTCCCCGTTCCTCGCTTTAGGGTATCGGCGGGCGTTTTGTTTTCTTTGAGCTTCTTGCGCTCTTCCGGCGTGATTCCTGAGGCATCATCGCTGATGTTTCTGATTTTTGATCTGGAGAATTCGAACAACCGCTCGATCTTCTCGTCGTCGGTTTTTGCATCAACGGTTGCGGCAGCCGCAGCCTGCCGAACGTCGTCGTTCACTTTGAGCAACGACTTGGTAGCGTCGTAGCTGCGTTTACCAAGATCGAACCAGTATTTCTCGGCGTCGAGCTTTTCATCTTTTGTGTAGTAAATGAGCATCCACGTCTTGAGCTGTTTTTCGGGCGGCATGCGCGGCTCTTCATGGAGGGCCGGCAGGTTTGTCATCGTGGTGCTGTAAAAGCCCTCCTTCTCCTTCGCAAAAGGGGTGTTCTGCCCGTGAAACGTAATGGAGCGCATGCCCAATCCTTCAAAAGGAAAAGGCTTAATTGAAGTACTTCACTCGCTGTACCGGAATTTCTCTCTGAAAGTCGAGCGTCACATAGTTTGCGCTTTGGTCCATGCGTACTTCCTGCCAGCGATACTCGATAATACAACCGGGCTCGAGGCCGGGCAGGGCAAACGACTTCACCTTAACTTTTAGTCCGCTTGACTTGACCAGGGTTCGTTCAAAAACATCACCCTTTTTGAGTTCAATAACTGAACCGTCAGGCTTGATAGTTCGAGCTGAAATGTTCTGAAGTCTGATGTTGCCGCCAAATATTTTGCCAAACGGAATATCAATCTTGCTTTGCGACTCTCTACCTCGCTCAGTAAAAACCTTTATGCGAATGTAGTGTGAAAAAATCAGATCGCCCTCAGGATCGTCATCAATCCTGACTTCCCAAAACAGTGCTTCCGCATCAGCGTCTTTTTCAACCACCGGCGCTTTGAGCGCCAGGTCAGCGGGATCCACCGGACGCCAGTCGTCGCCTGCGAAAACAGCTGCCGGCCAAGCCAAACCAAGACAGAGCAGGAGCAAGGGGAGTAGGGTGTGAAACAGGGATTTCATAACTTAAACCTTCCGGACTAGGATTGCGGTGAATTCTGGGGCAGAACTCTCTTCGACGGACACTCGTGAGCCTTACTTGTGAACGACGACGCTCGGTGGAATTACCTTTGAGGTACTTCGGCGGCATTCTATCGAACACAAAGAAGGGGCGCAAGCCACTTTTGGAATACCCTAACCTTCTACAAGATCTCTCTTGTATAGGTCAGGAGTAGGCGGTAAAGAGAAGAGGAGTTCCTCCCGAGGAGCCGGGCGGCCAGAACGGGCCCCGCTATGCTATAATCCGCTCGATTTGTTGAACATTTCCAGCAGTACAACCGCATGCCAGCCAACCCAGGAGGACAGAAATCGTGGCCACCGAACTGAAGCGAGCAACGACAACTCTTGACCGGATTGAAGAGCTGCTGGGCGAAAATGCCCGGACGCTGCTCGATCACAAGGCGGAAGCGATCTCAAAAGATCAGCTTAATCTGCCGGGTCCGGATTTTATTGATCGCGTTTGGAGTTATTCCGATCGCTCGCCAGCCGTTCTGCGTTCCCTGCAATCGCTTTTCAACAACGGCCGCCTCGCCGGCACCGGATATCTTTCAATTCTGCCGGTGGACCAGGGCATTGAACATTCGGCCGGTGCATCGTTTGCACCTAACCCGCAATACTTCGATCCTGAAAACATTGTGAAGCTGGCGATCGAAGGTGGCTGCAACGCCGTTGCATCGACGTTCGGGGTGCTCGGCCTGGTGGCGCGCAAGTATGCGCATAAGATTCCCTTCATTGTGAAGATTAACCATAACGAGTTGCTGACGCTCCCGAATAAGTTTGACCAGGTTTTGTTTGGCACCGTAAAGGAAGCTCGCAACCTTGGCGCAGTGGCAGTGGGCGCCACTATCTACTTCGGCTCCGACGAGGCGACGCGTCAGATCACGGAAGTCAGCGATGCCTTCGCCCAGGCGCACGAACTCGGCATGGCCTGCATCCTCTGGTGCTATTTACGTAATCCAAAATTCAAAACGGCTGAAGGCGATATGCATGCGTCAGCAGATCTGACCGGACAGGCAAATCATTTGGGTGTGACGATTCAGGCAGACATAATCAAACAAAAACTTCCGGAAAGAAATGGCGGATATCTGACAGTCGAAAAAGAACTCGGCAAGTCGTACGGCAAAACGAGCAAACTCGTTTATGAGAAACTGACCACCGACAATCCGATCGATCTGGTCCGTTATCAAGTTGCCAATTGCTACATGGGCCGCTGCGGTTTGATTAATTCCGGCGGCGAATCGAAGGGCGCGAGCGACTTGGCGGAAGCGGTGCGCACCGCCGTGATTAATAAGCGCGGCGGCGGCACCGGCCTCATCTCTGGCCGCAAAGCATTCCAACGCCCGATGAGCGAAGGCGTCGAGTTGCTTAACGCAATTCAGGATGTGTATCTGACTCCGGAGATCACGATAGCCTAACCATCCTGTAAAACTCGAGCTAAGTAGGGCGGACCGTTGAGTGTCCGCCCTTTGGCTATTTGCGTCCCTCCGGAGCGAATAGGTGAGTACACATCACAACCGGGAGCAGACCGGGGTCTACGCGCGGGCAGCCCGCGTGGGGTGGTAGTAACGACCTGCTTAAGTTCTTAGGTAAATCTCACCACTTACTTTCGACATAGGCATTGTTCGAAATGTTGCCCGTCGGTCGCCACGACTGCTGGTTCAGAATTCGGTGGCTGCTGCTCCCGGTTTTGAGATTGCTGCTCCAAAACTATGTGAGGCCGACCAGCAATCTTGTTATCATGCGGCGCTCGTATACAGTTGAGCCGGAATACCACTATCGAGTGCAACCCGAAGCAGCGCAAATATCTGACGTTGAACTCCTCCATGCCATCGCGCGCGGTGATGACGTGGCGTTGGAGCGCCTTTATGATGCGTATCATGTAATCCTATTTGGCTTGCTCGTCCGTATATTGAATAGCCGCGAAGAAGCTGAGGACATATTGCAGGATGTATTCATTCAGGTTTGGCGGCGAGCGAAAGACTTTGACGAACGACGTGGCCGGCCGTTTACGTGGCTGGTCACTCTAGCTCGCAGCCGGGCCATTGATCGCCTGCGAATGCTGGGCGCGCGTCAACGCCTGACAGCGGGCGCGGCTCAGGAGCAGGAACATAACGAACGCGTTTCGGACGCACTCACGGATACCGTCAATTCGGAGCGAAAAGCGATTGTCCGGAGTGCCCTCGCCACTCTGCCTGAAGAGCAAAGACAGACGCTGTTGCTCGCATATTTTGAAGGGTTAACGCAATCGGAAATAGCTTCCAGGATCGGCGCCCCGCTGGGAACGGTCAAAACTCGAATGCGTTCCGGGATGATCAAACTGCGCACACTGGTGGAATCGCAATTGGAAAACTTCGGTTAGCTTAGTGGAACCATGACGCACGAAGATTACAAGGAGTTGCTGGCTGCGCAAGCATTGACTGCACTGGATGCAGAAGACGCTCGCGCGCTAACTACTCATCTTGAAAGCTGTGCGGACTGCCGCTCGGAAATCGGCGAGTGGGAGCAGACTGCCGCTTCCCTGGCCCTGGACGCTAAACAACTCGAGCCTTCGGAGCAATTGCGCCAGCGGATACTGGAGAGTGTACGCAGGGATGGTCGCAGGGGAAAGTTTACTAATGATCGCCTTGAAGCAGTTGCTGAACCGAGGGCTGGCGCCGGCGATTCCAAGGTGTTGGAGTTTGAAAGACCGCAACGAAATATCTGGACCACGCTTGGATCTTTCGGTGCAATCGCGGCCACGCTCGTGCTTGCCGCTTTGATAATCTCGCTGGTCGTGCTTTGGCAACAAAATCGTGCCACCCAAAGAGAGTTGGCGCGATTGGCCAATGAGACTCAACAGGCAAAAGCGCAACTCGATCACGAGCGCTCGCTGGTTCAGTTAATAACTTCTCCCGACGCGCACATGGCCAAACTAGCCGGCACAAAAGCCGCACCCGGTGCACACGCAATGCTTGCTTACGACAAAGACGGACACGCCATGTTGATGGCTAAAGGTCTCCCGCCCGCGCCTAAAGGCATGGCGTATCAGCTTTGGTATATCAAGGACAACAAGAAAATGCCGGGTAAAGTATTCAGACCCGACGCAGCGGGAAATGGCATCCTGGAGGATCAAATTCCCGCCATCGCGCGCGACGCCGCAGTCTTCGCCATTACACTCGAGCCGGAAAACGGTGTCCAAGCTCCCACTGGCTCGGTCTATCTGCTAAGCGCGTCGTAACCTTTCGGTGGTTTGGCAACGCGAGAAGCCCGCATGACCTGGCCGTGATAAACCTGCTAAACTGCTCTGACCAAACAAGCAGACGGGGTTTCAGGTTTATGGCAAAGAAGAAAGAAGAACCAAGGGTAGACAATATCATCTCCGATGAAACCGGGGCGTTTGATCTGCGCTTCATCCTCTGGCGACACTTCTGTCAGCAAAACAATATTCCCGTGGAAACCTTGCCAAGCCAACTCAGTGGCGAGCAAAAAGACAAATGGGAAGCACTGAAGGCAAGTCGTCTGCGCGGCCCAGGTCAGAGATAATCCGCCGATTACACAGATTCCACCGATTTAGATTAAGAGCAGGGCACCATTTAGCTTCTCCAGGAGTTCAACATGGATCTGTTCAAAATCGCCCCGCTCCAAGTTTGTAGACGCCCGTGAGAAAGGGATTGCTCCTTCTTTCCTCGCCGATTGTCGTTACTGGCCCATGTCCGGAGTAAACTTCCACGTCATCACCCAACGGCAGTAGTTTGTTCATGATTGAATCCAGCAGTTGCTCAGTTGAACCGCCCGGCAAGTCAGTCCTGCCAACTGAACCTGCGAAAAGAACATCGCCCACAAAAACTTTTCGTTCGCTCGGTTCAAACAACACAACGTGGCCCGGCGTGTGACCGGGACAATGGATCACTTTGAATTCCAGTTTGCCCACCTGATAAGTCTGGCCATCCTCCCAATAGCCATCCACGCGGGGCGGCCTTTCGAAATCAAGTCCAAAGGCGGTCCACTGATCACGGGGAATGCCGATCCAAGCCCCCTGCTCGGGCAGTGCGTCGTAGATGAACTCGTCAGCCTTGTGAAGCATGATCGCAGCCGCGGGTTTGAGCTTCTTGAGCGCTGCCACGCCGCCAATGTGATCCAGGTGTGCATGTGTCACGGCAATCGCCTGCAGCGCAAAATCGTGTTTGTCTATCGCCTCGACTATCGCCTTGGAATCGTCACCGGGATCGATGCAGATGGCGCGCTTCGTTTTCTCGCAGCCCACAATGCGCGTGTGTTGTTGAAAAGCCGTGACGGTGATTTCTTCAATTATCATAAAACTGCGTGGATTGTTCTTCGTACTTTGTTCTTTGCGCTTCCCGGTATTATCCTCATACCAGGTTCAAAGTACCAAGAACGAAGTACACTTTTATGGCGATTAGTACGCGATCAACTCCGCTGGCTGAAATGCTCGACTCTCTGACGACCGAGGGCGCGCCGCAACTGACCGAGCATCTGTCAGACCGAGCTCTGAAGTGTTACGCCTGCGGCCATCGCTGCCTTATCAAGGATGGCAAACGCGGCATCTGCAAGGTACGTTTTAACGAGAGCGGACATTTGCGCGTGCCGGCGAATTATGTGGCCGCACTCGCCTGCGATCCAACGGAGAAGAAGCCCTTCTTTCACGTCCTCCCCGGCTCAGACACTTTAACTTTCGGCATGCTCGGCTGCGATCTTCACTGCGCCTATTGTCAAAACTGGTTAACTTCGCAGGCGCTGCGCGATGACGCGGCCGGCATTCAGCCGCAGGAAGTAACACCGGAGCGGCTCGTAGCAATGGCCAAAGCTTACGGCGCTTCGATGGTCGGCAGCAGTTATAACGAACCGTTGATTACAGCAGAGTGGGCCATCGATGTTTTCAAGCAGGCGCGCCCTGAAGGCTTCCGCACTGCCTTCATCTCAAATGGGAATGCGACGGCGCAAGTGCTCGACTACCTTCGTCCCTGGACTGACTGTTACAAGATTGACTTGAAATCGATGGGTGACAAAAACTACCGTCAACTTGGGGGCGTCGTTGACAACATTCTCGACACGGTAAAGATGGTTCATGACCGCGGCTTCTGGGAAGAAATTGTGACGCTGGTGATTCCTGGCTTCAACGATTCAGAGGACGAACTCAAGCAAGCGGCAGATTTCATCGCCTCAGTATCACCTGACATTCCCTGGCATGTGACGGCCTTTCATCAGGATTACCACATGACAGAAAATGCAAACACGACTGCCGCGCAATTGATGCGCGCTTGCGAGATTGGGCGAGACGCCGGGCTGCGTTACATCTATGCCGGCAATCTTCCGGGGAGGGTGGGCCGCTGGGAAAATACTTACTGCCCTGGTTGCAATGAACTTCTGGTCGAGCGTTACGGTTATGTGATTCGCCAGATGAAAGTCACACCACAGGGACAATGCCCATCGTGCGCTACCGTCATTCCGGGAATCTGGGCCTAAGCCACTTTAATAACCAGATCGTTGTAATAAAACTATCGAGAACTGTGCAAACAGAAAAGGCAGAGGTTTCCACCCCTGCCCTTCTTTTTGTTTGTCACTGCCTGTCTTACATCTTTTTCACGGAGTCTTTGTCGCCGGCGAAGCCGTCATCTTAGGCGAAGGCGACCCAGACGGTTTGGTTTCGGTCATTGCTGCAGGTTTCATAACCGCCGTGCCGCCATGATGGAATACGGCTGACCATTTTCCCGCGCGATTTGCCCAAATAGTTGCGTGACGTTCTCCGTTTGGAGCAAACCCCGGATTCTTGACCATATAAACCACTAGTGAAGCGTCGTCATCAAGCTTAACCGTTTGAAAGTCACTTAAGACTGATTTCGAAAAATCAATCTGACTAACGTTCTTCACGATCCCGGCTTTGTCAAACACCCCGTCTGGTTCCACTTCGATGCAGTCGCTAGCGAGTGAAGCCGCAAACGCATCGTAGTTTTTATTTTTTAAGAAGTCCCAGATCATTTTTTCGTTAGCAATTGAATCCGAACCCGGCGCTCCTACTTCCGGAGTAGCCGCTGGTGATGCCCCAGCCTTCGCCGCAGGCCGCGCTGGCGGCGGCATCGGCGGCTTCACAGGACACTCCTGGTGATATGCAGCGAGCCACTTGCCTCCACGGTTTACCCAGGCTGAGCTAGACCTGTCAGACTCGGCCGGAAAGTCCTTACCTTTGTATTTTCCTTTCATGTTCGCCGTGTAGGTTATGACGTACGCGTCCTTGTCTAGCGACAGGAACTTCCAATCTGAGAAAGTGACTTCGCTGGGCTCAAAGTCTTTTATCCCGGCGAGTGATCCCGCCTTGTCGTTGACGGCCTCGCCCATCACTTCGACCTGGTCATCAGCCAACATGTTGCCAAAGGCTTCATAGTCTTTGTTCTTAATTGTGTCCCAAATAGCTTTCTCTTTGGCGATGGCGTCGGCTTCAGTCATGGCGACGGCGGCCGGTGCCGTCGCCACATTTGCATTCGTCGATGGAGGTTGATTCGTTGGCGGCGCCGCACAGGCGACAGCCACAATTAACGTAGAGACAATTACGAGTATCTTCTTCATAGTCTGACTCCTGAGTTTATTCGCAGAGCGCGTGCGTTCTATGCCAAAAGAAACAATTAGTCAAGGAAGGCCGGGCGCATGGGCGACAAAAAATTATCCTGCAGGCGCAATAACCGGCCTGAGCGGTGTGATGGACAAACAACAAGTCCGCTGTCCATCACAACGCCTTCCAAGGAAACACCCTGCTGAGTCGCGTTTAAGGCGTCGGTCTCACAGCAGGCGAAACTCTAACTCTCGGCGGCGGCACAATCCTAATTGGCGGCGAAGGCCTGGTTGCCGGCGACGCGGTCATTTCCGGCGAAGGCCTCATTGCCGGTGATGCCGCAGGCGAAGGCTTGGCTGTCGGCGAGGCGGTCGCGCCAGGTTCTCTAATCGGAGTGGACGCGCCGGCAACAAGTTTCCATTCACCATTGCGTCTGGCAAAAGTATCGATGAAGCGATATTGGCCGCTGATATCGATTGATTTGCCATCCGGCAGTTTATATTTGCCATTCTTCACCACGCTGCGACCGTTCACAACCGCCGCATCCTTACCAAGCACGGTCACCTTGAGATCCGAAATTTCCCACGAGTCTGCGCTCAGCGCGCCAGTCTCCATGTCCTTCACGTCCGTCGTTTTGTCGCCCACTGTGCCGTCGGGATATAAGAAAATGGCATCATCCGCTTCGATTCGCTTGACGGCCTCGACGTCCTTCTCCCTAACCACTCGCGGCCAGTCGTTTTCAATTCGTAATAACTCAGTTTCGATTGCCGCCGTGTCGATTGTTTCCGTTGTAGGGCTGGCTGCCGGAGCCATAATGTTCGCGTTTTCCGCGGCCTTCTGGCAACCGCTCAAAAGCGCCAAAGCAAATGCTAACGACAACATCAGCCAAAAACCATTTCGCTTCATTGATCCACTCCTTTGCCTGTGAAGCCAAATCAGATTCTTTCTTTAAACGAGCATCCTGCTTCTATGCCAAATTGTCATGGGAGTCAATAGTTGATTCACGACGGTCGGGCGTTCCGGAGGGCTGGAACAATTGAAACTTTCCCAAGCGGAACACCAGCCTGACAGGCATTGACATCAGGATTTGTTGGCGATATTGTCCGCATAAGTTGGACTAAACACTGGCCATGGTGCGGCACCCGGCACCCAACCTTTCGTATCCTGCGAAGCGCGCCGGCATTGCCTGGCCGCAATTTTTCTAGGAGAAATCCCATGACTCCACTAACCAAAAGACCATTTGAATCCCAGGCATATTGTCGTATCTTCACGCTGATAATCGCGTCGGCGAGCTTGCTGATTGCCTTCAGCTGGGCGAACGCCCAGACCTCCAAAAGAGGCACACCCCAGGGGGGCGGCGAAGAGGAATCAGCTTTGTTCCACGAGTATCGTGGCGTGCAGCTCGGCATGACTGCTGATGAGGTGCGGAAGAAACTTGGCGACCCCAAAGACAAGGGTGACGAACAAGACTTTTTCGTCTTTAGCGAAAGTGAAACCGCACAGGTTGTTTACGACAAGGCACGCAAGGTGATTACGATTTCCGCTGATTTCCTGACTGCCGGCACGAGCGTGCCGACTGCAAAGCAGGTGTTCGGATCCGAGCTCGAAGCCAAGGCTGATGGCTCTGTTTATAAGATGATCCGCTTTCCGAAGGCCGGTTACTGGCTTTCCTATAATCGAACCGGCGGAACTCCACCTTTAACTACCGTAACGCTTCAGAAAATTCAGTAAGGACCGTCCGCTTCTCGTCAGGCGCGAAGCTCCGGCTGCGTAAGACCGAACCGTGTTCCCCACTAGACGACTTCACAACGTCGCACGTATGCTACGGCTTGATGCAGTTCAGTATTACATCAGGATCTCAAGCCGAAGCTGAGAGTTCGCCGGGTCGCGATCTTTCTGGCCGAATAAAGGCAAAAGCTTTCGCCGAAGGCTTTGAAAAAGTTGGCATCGTTCCCGCCCAGCCCCTCAATGACGAGCATAATCATTTAGTGCAATGGCTCAGGCGCGGCTACCACGGAGAGATGGCTTGGATGGCGCGCAACCCTGAACTGCGCACCGATCCACGCAAGCTTTTTCCGGCGGCGCGATCAGTGGTCGTGGTGGCAAAAAACTATTACACACCACCAGAGCACACGAACGACGCCGGTACAGGCAAAGTGTCGCGCTATGCCTGGGGCGATGATTACCACGAAGTCGTTGCGGAGAAACTTCGTTCGCTGCTGGCCGGAATCAAAGAAGAAGTTTCAGACGTTGAAGGAAAAGTCTGCGTTGATATTCAGCCGATGATGGACAAGGCGTGGGCCGCGCGCGCAGGGCTCGGCTGGATTGGAAAACATACTAACCTGATTACAACTGAATACGGCTCGTGGGTTTTTATTGGCGAGTTGCTGCTGAATATCGAGCTCGAATATGACAACGAAGTCGTCGCCGACCATTGCGGCAGTTGCACTCTCTGCATCGACGCCTGCCCGACCGGCGCTATTACTGAACCCTACCTGCTCGATTCAAACAAGTGCATCTCCTACGCCACCATCGAGCTACGCGAGGCGGAACTTCCCAACTGACGTGGCCGAGCATCTTGAAGGTTGGTTTTACGGTTGCGACATCTGCCAGGACGTTTGTCCCTGGAACCGTTTTGAGCAGATCACCGACGAATCTCGCTTCGAGCCGCGCGAGGGAAACGTGAACTCGTCGCTTTCCAAAGTGTTGGAACTGACGCCGGAAACTTACGCTCAGCGTTATCACGGCAGCGCAATGAAGCGCGCCAGGCTTTCTGGTTTACAACGAAACGCGCACGCGCTTTTGGAAACACACTCCCAAGACAAAATTCAGTTTGGGCGTTGAATGTTAAGCCAACAGCGGGGGCAAGCCCGCCTTCCTAACCATGAGCTAATCAGAATTGAAGTTGCAGTTCTGGATTGAAAGGCCTCCAAGGAGAAGGCGGCCGATCCAGTTTGGAAGTCTCCAGGTTGGGAAGGTGGGCTCGCCCCCGCTCTTTCATTGAGTTGTAACCGCTCGCCCACTTCGTTTATCGTCGGGCAAGCACCGAAAAAGTCCTGTCATCGAGGTCAACTAATGAAGCAGCTGATTCTGGTAGTGATTTCCTGCACGATTATGGTTTGTCCTTTCAGTCCAGTCCTGGCCCAGGAACCGAAAACCCCGGCGGATCTTCAACGCCTGGCCGCAGACTATTACAACTGGCGCAATCAGAATTATCCCGTCGCCTCAAGTGATGCGGGGCTGCATACCTGGGACAACAAACTGACTGACTATTCGCTATCCGCCGTGCTCATGCGACGTCTGCAGGTAAAGGAGACACTCGCCAAGCTGCGCGCCATGCCGACCGCTAACTGGAGCAAAGATGATCGCATTGACTGGCTGTTATTTCGTTCGCAGCTTGACGGCATAGATTTCTTTAATCGAGTGATGGACTTTGAAGAGACCGATCCCCAGACCTACGTGAACGAATGCAGCAACGGCATCTTCTCGCTTTTGAAGAAAGAATACGATACGCCGCGCAACCGCGCGCTCGCGGCAACTGCACGGCTCAAACAGATGCCTTTCTTAATTGAACAAGGCAAGGGGAATCTGACGAAGCCGGTGCGCCTCTATGCCCAACTCGCGATTGATTCGGCCCGATCAATAGACAGTCTCTTTAACGACAGCCTTATGACGCTCGCCAAAGATCTTTCCCCGGCGGAGAGAAATGATTTAGTGAAATCGCGCGATGCGGCACTGGTTTCGATTCACGGCTTTGCCGACTGGCTGGAGAAACGTCTGCCCGGAATGGTTCCCTTTAAACCGATGGGCGAGGACAACTACAACTATCTTTTGAAGAACGTTTATCTGCTGCCGCTCGATGCAAAGGGAGTCGACATGTTGGGCCAGGCCGAGCTGGCGCGATACCGCGCGCTGGAATCGTGGTTACCCGATCCTTCGCTGGCTGATCCCAATCCGGCGCGCAGTGCAAGCGTGCCGAAAGATCAGGAAGCGTTTTTGAAAGCCTACGAAAGCCGCGAGACCGAAATGGTCAATTTCTTGAAGACCAATAATCTCGTAACGCTGCCCGCTTACCTGGGCCGGTTTGAGATTCGTCAACTGCCTGAGGCGTTTAAGCCGACCAGTCCCGGCGGCTTCATGAATGCGCCCGGCGTTTACGACAAGGACGACAGCGGCTTCTATTTCATCCCGACCTACAATCCGCAGTCTAAAAACTTTTACATTCGCGCGGCGATAGAAGACCCGCGTCCAATCCTCGGTCATGAAGGAATTCCCGGCCACTTCCTTCAGATTTCAATCGCAAACCATTTGCAGGATGAAATCCGCCGCCAGCATTCAGACGGCGTGCTCGATCGAGGGTTGGGCGCTCTATGGCGAAGAGATGTTGATGCGTACCGGTCTATATCCCATCAACTCGCCCGGCCAGGCACAGATACTCCGTCTTTCTCGCTATCGCGCGGCGCGTATCGGCGTGGACGTGAACCTGCAGACCGGCAAATGGACTTTCGATCAGGCCGTGAATTATTTCATGGAAGCAGGTGGACTGGATCGCGAGTCGGCTACAGGCGAAGCCGCAGGCGCGGCCGCCAGTCCCACGCAGAAGATCACATACATGGTTGGGAAGTGGCAGATCATGCGCTTGCTGGGAAAGTATCGCGACAAGCAAGGCGCAAACTTTCGCCTGGGCCAGTTTCACGACGACTTGATCAAGAATGGCAGCCTGCCGCTCTCGATAGTTGAGTGGATTTTGCTGGATGATTCGTCGGCGATTGATCGGGCGCTACGCTGAAAAGTTGGCTGACACGAAAATTGTCTGGGAAGAAAGCAACTATGAAGACACTTCTCGTGATCGTGGCTGTAGGCCTGCTCGTCTGCTTCTCATCCCGTGCAGATGCTTGTACGTGTGGAACGATCCTGCCCTGCCAGGCGTACGCTGGCGCGCAGGTAGCCTTTGTTGGTCTGGTTACAAAAACCGAGACCGTCAGCTCCAGTGGCTTGATGCCGTCAAATGCGGTGTCCACCACACTTACCAATGGGGCGACTGCGGCCCACTTTAAAGTCGCGGAAGCTTTCCTCGGTATTGATAAGGCAGAGGTCGACGTTTTTGGAGAGGGAACAACATGCGACTACTACTTCAAAGAAGGCGTGCAGTATCTGGTGTATGCGTATCGAAGTCCTGGCGGCGAGACTTTGCACACCAACATCTGTGCGGGTACGGCACCGTTGGGGGAATCTCGTGCGCATGTCGCATATCTTCGGGGACTCAAGAATCGCCCTTCGGGTTCTGTGTTCTTCGGTCGAATAACTCAACAGTTTTACAACTTTCGAAAGCAGCAGGTTGATAGTCGTCCGTCGCAAGGCACTTTGGTGACAATTGAATCTGAAGGCCGACTCTTTCGCGCACGAAGTAACGCCAGAGGTCAATTCACCTTTGCTGGCCTTTCAAGTGGCCGATATAGAGTGCATACAGTTCCGGAGGCAAATTTCAGCAGCGCCGATGTAATGGCAGAACATCCGCGAACGCAGTGGCAAATCGACATTCCCGATCATGGATGTCTTAGGGAATGGTTTGACATCCGTCCGCAGGGGGAAATCCCAGGGCAATTGGTCGGCAAGATAAACAACTTGGACGACCTCTGGGTGGACATCCTCTTTGCCGACAGAGCGAATAGGGATCGAAGCGAGTTAGCTCAAGCTCGGGTCGACGCTCAAGGCCGATTCAAGTTTTCATTCCTACGTCCGGGCAAGTATGTGGTCGGCTTTAACCTCAAGTCGGGACCGTTTCGCGATTACCCTTATCCTGAGTTCTATTACCCCGGCGTCACGAATCGGAGTCTGGCGAAGGTGATAACGGTCGGACGCAAGACAATCGACGAAATCTCACTTCCGGTTCCTGAGCGTGTGCCTGAACGCACGATCGAAGGAGTTGCCGTCTGGCCGAATAATCAGCCGGCCTCCAATGTATGGATTGAGCTGGTTAACCCTCGAGCGGGCTGGCGCGAGGGTAATGGGGTTCAGACTGACGAACTAGGAAAGTTCTCGATAGTTGGGATGGAGGGCCAGACGTACGGGGTCTCTGCCCTGGTGAACAAGGGAATCCCGCTAGTTCACTCCAAGCCATTGATGATCAGAGTGGAGAAGGTTAATAGCCCGGTGCGACTTGTCATCCGCTTACCGTAGTTAAGGCAGCCGATTTAGCTGTGGTGGTACAGTTTGAAATCCATAGCTTGAATGACTGGCATAGCATTGTTACGACGGACAGATTTGAGTTGCTTTCTTGAGTGTGTGACGAATCCAAGCGGACAAGGTTTTATGCTCGCTCTTGTCGGCGCACTTCGTCATCGCCTTTAGTTCTTCGTCGTTGAAGCGGACGGGAACGATCTTTCCCTTCGCGTGGCCCTTCGGTAGTTTCGGCCTTCCGATTTTCTTAGTTTTCGGCATTCGCTTGCTCCCGGTAATCCGATGCGATTGACGCTTGGACGGCCTTGCGCGGCGTTATAGCTGGCGGGAGATGTAGCACGGTCACATGCCGCCGGGGATTGCTTGGATCGTCTGTATCGTGCGACCACGCATAGATACGAGAAGCGCTCGGATGATCATGCAAATCGAACACCTCAACTTCGCCTTCCCAAACCGTCTGGCCCTCAAATGTTTCGACCACTGGCACAGTCTCAACGTGCGTTGACTCTGCGCCGTGCAACTTGCGGATCACTTCCTGTAGTTCTTCGATGTAGTTCACAGCGCAGCCTCAACCAAATCTGATATAGTCCAGAAGTCTTTTTCAATTCCCGCGAACATTGCCGGAGTCATTTTCAGACTACCATGCGTCCGCACAAGATTATAATACGCGAAGTGAAGCGCAACGGCGGCTTCAAAGTATTCAATCTTCTTGCTGAATGCGTGAGTCAGGCGAGTTAAGCGGCGCATGTGAAGGCGAGTTGGTTGCGCTTGCCTACCTTGAACGCGGGAACGAGCTTGGTTTCGGCGTCAATCGCGCAGAACGTCCAGACATCGCCCAGCGTCGGATCGTCGTCAACCTTGCACTAGCCACGTTGAAAGACTCAACGCAACTAGCGGTGCTTTTCCTTCTTGCCGATAAATCCCCAGAGTTCGTCAAATTGCAGGTAATTGCACGTTAAATCGCGCATTTTCTCGTCCAGAAGCGCGGCGCAACCTTGCCCCACGCGAAGAGCTAGACCCGCGATAGTGGATCGGTGTATACCTGTCATCCTAGTAATCGCTCTCAGGCTGGCACCTTCTGCCAATGCGCTGATTACTGCCACTTGTTTTTCTTTTGGTAGGACGTTCGCCATGTTGCTTTATCTCCTTACGCCGGAGATAATGTAATACAGATTCTATTCCTTGTCAAGTGTTTTTGTGTTACATTTAGTTATGCGGTTCGCTTTTTTTATTTCGTTTAGCATATCGCTGCTGCTGGGCGGCTTAAACGTAACTATGAGGATTCCGAAGATGGCTACAACACCCACTCCAACTAATACTACTCCCAGCGTCAACCAAAACAGCGCGTCCTCCCGCGATGTCCTACACGAAGGGCAATTGTCTGCTGAACTAAAGGCAGCAAAAGATAAAGTGGCTGAGGAGGAAAGATGGGACGGGTATGCACGCAAAGGTGCGAACCTTTCGTTACTGGCATACGTGATCGTAAGCATTATCCTTGCGGCGTTTACGTATTGGAGCAGCAGAACCAATGCACGTCTCCGCAATGCCGAGAAGTTGCTTAATTCATTACAGGGGCAAAAGATTCGAGCCGATTCAGAACGCCAAACGAAAGTTGAAACCGAGAAGGTGCGCCAAGATGCCGCGCGAGAGCTGGAGCTCAAGGCTAGAGAGTTAGATGCAATAGCCGCCGCTAGGGTGGAATATGTTAAAGGCCATGCCGAAGCCACAGTTGAAAAGGCAAGAGCGGAGGCAAGACGACAAATTGGCCTCGTAAAAAAAGAAGTAGAGGAACAACGAGAGAGGGCAGCGGAACAGGAAGAACGAGCAGCGAAAGCCGAGAGTGATGTATTAGAGTTACGAGAACGAGCTAGGTCCAGACGGTTTTGGAACGAGAAAGTAGAACTAGCAATTAGAGAGAAGCGACCAACGGGTAGCGTGCTTGTTACATATGATGCGAACGTGGTAGACGCGCCGAACGTCTCTTTCGATATACGTAGAACACTTGAGAGGATGGGATGGAATGTCACTACGCGAGCAACAGACGCAACCGATTTGCCTCGCGGTGCTGACGGCGTCACAATTTTCGCGTGGAAGCTGGATGAATGTCCGAGCAGTACGACGTTCTGCGCACTCTGGGACTTGTTTTGCCTTTCATCACTTAAAGACTGGCATTGTGGGCTAGATGCCAAGCTGCCTGAGGACTCATTTCGTATAGAAGTTTTGGCTAGGCCACTATTGCCGCCAATCGCATAACCAAGACACAATAGAAGAATCCAAATTAGGACGCACCTTTTTGTGTTGTCCAGGTAACGCTCAAAATAATGGTAGAAGAAAACCGCACTAACGAAAATACCGAGAACGCCAATAGCGGTCAGAATAACGTCGCGCTTAGAGACTTGCGCGGAGTTTTTATCGCCGCTTCTTGGGCTTTGATTTTCTTGGTGCTGGTCGCTAGGTTTTGGCCGAATTTGCCCCAGCGAATGGCGTTCTTTACTGGCAATCTGTTTAATCTGATTATTGCTTTTGCTGTTATCGCTCAAGTAGTCATATATCGAAAACAGTGGCGCGTCATGGAGCAACAATGGAAAGAGACGCAGCGCGGCATTGAAAGCGCCGAAAAGAACTCCATTTGGGCAAATCGGGCTTATGTCGTCGCTAAGATTAGAGACACCGGGCCGAAAGACCCTGATCGGCTTATGCTCCGATTGCGTATCCAAAACAACGGGAACACCCCGGCCAACGATGTCATAGTTCGCTACGCGTACGGGCTGCGGGACAAGCCCCCTCATGAAGAAACTCTAGACGGAATAATCGTGTATGACATTGGCTATGCTGAGACGGAAAGACTTGGATTGATAGCCTCGCAGAGCAGTTACCACGTTATAAGCACGCCTACAGTTAAGTTTCCCTTTGCCTTTGGTGACAAGGCCAAGTTTGAACAGTGGAAGACTGGAGAATTGAGATTCTATTGCTGGGGGCGAATCGCCTATGAAGATATATTCAGTGAAAAGCGGCACACGGACTTCTGTTTCATGTTGTCCGATCAACACGAAAACGGCTACCCCTGCAAACATGGTAATGAAGCGTTTTAGGAGGGTTGTCATCGCTCCTCCTTAGATGGAGGAGCGAAATTTGAAACTGTACCACTACCGATTTAGCTGTGGTGTTGCCAATTCGTCGCTGGATCACCCTGAAATGAGAAAGGCAGGTCCCAGGTTATGAACTTGGCCAAACGGGTCTCAGTCTTGGTTCTCGCGCTCCTCCTCCTGCAATCGCTGGCGCTAGCTCAGGGCTCGGTGCGGGAATACCGCCGCGCTCATGAGCACGAGATCCATGGAGAGTTCCTCGAGCTGCTCGCCATTCCGAATGTCGCGGATGATCGCGAAAACATTCGTCGCAATGCTGCTGCC
>CAVOQJ010000003.1:0-117998 GCA_963698325.1 Blastocatellia bacterium
CCTGCGCGTCAGAAACGACGTCGGCGTCAAAAAGCGTTTTGCCGACAATTCCCAGGGTCAGGCGCATCATCTCTTCAGAGATGTCGACTGTTTCTCCGTCGCGCCAGTGTTCGCGTGTCTGCGACGCGTAGTCAGTCATCACGTCTGCATATGAAGCAATGCGAGCGCGATGGAAAGCGGGCTGCGCCAGACGCCTCTGTCGTCGATGAAATTCACCTTCGCTCGTCAGCAGTCCCTCGCCGAGCAGGCGCTTCGCCCGTTGCAGCGCCAGACCTTTATGAAAGTGCTGGTGCCCGGTGACCAGCACGTCTTTGATGTAGTCGGGATGATTTAAGAAATACGCTTCCTGTGGGCCGAGTCTGAAATATGAAATGTCGCCATATTGCGCCGCGAGGTTTTGAAAGAATGGCAACGGGCCCTTGCGGTAAGCGAACAAACCTGAAAGTGGAATTATCCGGCGCGGGCCGGGGGGATATTGGGGTTTGAGATGTTGCTCCTTAACAGCCACTATGTTAGTGATTTGAAACGAAATCGAAGGATCGGTCAAACGAATAAATGACTGGTGCAGTTCCGAATTTGCCGTCCGATAGTTTTGCGAAGAAGATGATAGCCATAATTAACTCGCTAAAACTTGTGGCGGTCGTCGCTACAATTATTTTGGTCACGGCCTCGGCGTCCATTGGCAGCGAAGGTGATGGGTTACCGAGAGGCGAAGTCATTGAGAAAGTTACCTGCAAAGCAGACCCGCAACAAAGCTACTCTCTGTTTCTACCCTCTCGTTACGACCGCGAAAAGAAGTGGCCGATACTTTACGCATTCGACCCGGGTGCTCGCGGCAAGCTTCCGGTGAATCTATTCAAAGAGGCGGCTGAAAAATTTGGCTTCACTGTGGCGGGGTCGAACAATTCAAGGAATGGTATTCAAGCCGGTCCATTGAGAATGGCTTCGCAAATCCGGCTGAAATTGAGCAGAACGAAAACTTTACGGCGTTACGAAATGAACCCGCGTACGAAAGGCTTTTGGCGGAGCTCAAAAAGGGTAAATGACTTCAAACAAGAGCAACGCTGAGAAATAAATTGTCACTCGAATTCGCCGTTCAATATCCCTGTGTGCTGCGCGCTCGCTATTCGGAGAAGCATCTGCGCGAGTGGGGACGGCTCAGCAATCTCCACGCACGTCTGACAACTGGCGACACGGGCGCGCCTTCGCAGGAAAAGCTCGACTGGGTAGAGAACGCGCGTGACAAAATTGAATTGATGCAGGCGGAGACTTCGATTTGCCCGAGCTGTCCGGCATGTTTACCTGAAAACGCAGCAAGCGAAGGCGAAGCGGTCGGTTGTTTGGGGCGAATTACTTATCCCATCGAAGCGCAGTTTGAGAAGTTTCTCGCCGATCGCGTGCAATTAGCGCTCGACACTATGGAGAGCGGCGATCAACCACGGCTGTTGCGCATATTCGTCGATGCCGAGTCGCCTTTTGACGGCGAGGCGACCAAGGAACTACGGCGCATTACTACTCCGGAAGGCTTACGCTTCTTCGAACTGCGCGTGCCCATCCGTTTGTCGCGCGAAGGGGCGCGACTGACTACGGATAACGTTTTCGATCTGCTCGCCGGATTTCGTTCGGATGATTATGAACAAACTACCTACACGCGCGAGCTTCCCTTTAGCGCCACAGCCGACTACTACGACTTTCTGGATCTCGTTCTGCGCAGCGATCTGAGCCAGTCGGAGCTTACGCGTCTCACGACACGCGGCCAGAACTATTCACAGTTTCTCCGTCTGCTGGCGGCGATTGAGCGGGCCGAAGCATTAAATACGCGCGTGTTGCTCGATTAGCCGAGAAGCACCAGCGAGCAAGCTTCGGCTGTCTTCCGCGAAGAGATCACAGCAGCTTCAGTTAACACCGATTTAATATGACGTTCACCCCGCCTTAAGGCCACACGGTCATTGTGGCGGATGAATCATGAAGATGTTTATTTCTACCTCGAACGGTAGCAGGTTTGCTCCGACCCGTCCGCTACGACTCGCGGTTCCGGAAACCATGTCAACCTCAATTGTTGGGAGTGGAACAATCATGTTGATTTCTCGAAAGATCAGGAAGCTTTTCTTCTCGCTTGTCGCCGCCGGTTTTCTTTTGTTCGCAGCGACAGCAGAGCGCACGCCGGCGCAAAGTTTGCCGAATTTATCTCAGGCAAGGTCTGGACGATTAAGCTCTGGCGATGACAAGGCCGGTCTCGAGCCTGGCGCGACGATGGACAAGAAGACAGAGTCTTCGGCGGGCGAAAAATCAACCCCCACGGAGGAGCGCCTGAAGACTCTCGAACAGGCGCTCGAGGCGCAAAGCGCAAAGCTCGATCAACTCCAAAAGATCATTGCCGAACAACAACAAACGATCCGGCTACTTGCCGGCAAACTAAATGCGAGTGAAGCGTCACCGCTGCCATTGGCGACCGCTGTGGCAGTTCAATCGCAGCCGGCTCAGCCTTCCACAGTTGAAGATCGCCTGAAGAAAGTCGAGGCCCGCGTGTCGGAAATTGGCGCGATTAAATTCAGCGGCGACATACGCCTGCGCGGGGAATCGTTCTTCGGTCTCTCCAACAGTTTGACGAACGGTGACAATCCAGCGGTGCTTGGGAATGAATTGAGCCCGCGTCACCGCATGCGCCTGCGAGCACGGTTACAGATGCGCGGGTCCGTTGGCGAAGAGTTTGACTGGGGCCTCCGCTTCGCCACAGGCAGCTTCGCTGACAATATCTCGACCAACCAAACACTCACGGATTTTTTCAACCGCAAACCTTTCGCCCTCGATCAGGCTTTCATAACTTACAAGCCGCGTCGCGCACCAGGGCTACGGCTCCAGGGCGGCAAATTCGAACCACCCTGGATGTTTACTGAAATGACGATCGATAACGACCTGACGGTCGATGGGTTTAATGAATCGTATTCGCGCGACTTTAAGAAATCCATGCTCAAGGATCTTACTTTTGTCGCCTGGCAACTTCCTTTACTCGAGCGCAATTCCGCTTTTGTTCGCAACAGCAATGGCACGGTTAACATCGACGAGTCGCGTCGCGGCGGCCGGGATCTCGCACTCTACGGCGCTCAGGTTCGCGCACGTTTCGAACCGAGCAGTAAGGTAGCGCTCAATCTCTCGCTGGCGGATCTTTATTTTTCAGGCACGCAGTTCATTTCACCAGTTCAAGCTTTCGGAAACCAGTTGCTGCTTCCGGTAACGTTTACAATCCCTGCGTCCGGCACGACCCCCGCGCAAATAATCACCACGCAAGTGGCTATCTCACGGGATCTGCTCGTTGCCGGCAACGGCAATCTGGGGCTGACGACGGCCAGCAACAATGCCATCAACCGCGACGGACGCCTCGCTTCGGGCTACAACCTCGTGGATATGCTCGCCCGCCTGGAACTGAAAAACAGCAAACGCTTTCCGGTAACCCTCCTGTTTGATTTCGTCACCAATACCCAGACCCACGACGTTGTCGGTGTCGGTCCCGGCGGCGCTGATTTGCTTTTACCTAACAACGAAAAACATGGCTTCTGGGGTGAAGTTCAGGTGGGATCAACAAAAGCGCGCGGCGACATGCAGTTTGGCTATACGTTCCTGCGGATTCAGAAAGATGCCGTGCTCACGCCTTTCAACTTCTCCGATGTAACGCAACAGTCTGACATGCGCGGGCATCGCTTCCAATTTTCTTATACGGCCGATCCGCGCGTGACATTTACCGTAACCGGCATTGTTACGCAACGTCCCAACGGCTTGCTTGGTCCGTTTGCTGCAACTCCGCCAGGTTCCTTGAATCGCCCGACGACGCGCGTGCAATTCGACACCGTGCTGAAGTTCTAATCGAAACTTAGCCGCGGATTAGCGCGAATAGACGCGGATCAGATTCAAAAAGAGGAATACCAGCTGGAAGTATTCTTCAGATTCGCGTAATCCGTGAAAATCCGCGGCTAATTTTAGTAGCCGCGGTGTGTTAGTCTGTCGCCAATAAAGTGGTGACACAGGTAGATAAGCGGGCGAGCAGAATAAGCAACCGCGCACGCAAAATGCGAACGCGCGTGCGTGAGACACGCCGGGAAATCGAGCGTATTGCCAAAACGCCTACTCTCGGTGGCCTCTTCCTTTCCTTTCTAAAAATCGGTACGGTCGGCTTCGGTGGAGGCCTGGCTGTTATTTCCCAAATCAGGACGCTCGCGGTCCAACAGCGACGCTGGATCACGGAACAGGACTTTGCGTCCGGCTTTGCGCTCGCCCAGAGTCTGCCGGGGACTTCCGCCGGCAACGTCACAACTTACGTCGGGCTAAGGTTGCGCGGTTGGCGCGGCGCCGGCGCGGCAATGGCGGGTTTTATTTTGCCATCGATGCTGATGATGATTGTGCTGGCGATACTTTACCGGCACCTGCGCTACCTGCCCGATACCGATCGCCTTTTTCATGGCATGAACGCGGCCGTCGTGGCGCTGATAATTGTGACGGCGTGGCGCATGGGACGCAACACGCTGAGCAAACCGTGGCAATGGTTTCTCGCCGTCTTCGCCTGCGTCGTCGTGGCCTTCTTTAGCGCCACCGTGATTGAAGTGGTCCTAACCGCTGGCCTGGTCGGCATCTTTATCGACTCCTTTGCCGAGAAGCAGTTGCGCAAACTCGGACAACTCAAAGGTATGGCGTCGCGTCGCAAACGCATTGCGGCGCGTGTGACATTACAGAGACGCCGTCGTCGTAAGCGCGAAACTCACTTCATTGGGGGTTATCTCACGCGCGCGATGGCGGAGGAACGAGTGCGCCGGGCAGCGGAGTTGGCTGCGGCGCAAACCAAACTCGCAGAGAACATTTCAAAGGACAGCCC
This sequence comes from Blastocatellia bacterium, assembly GCA_963698325.1. Classification (GTDB taxonomy): domain Bacteria; phylum Acidobacteriota; class Blastocatellia; order Pyrinomonadales; family Pyrinomonadaceae; genus PSRF01. The sequence goes on from CAVOQJ010000003.1 coordinate 4,865, forward strand.
GACAAATAATTCCAAAGAGAACAACGATGCTTCAAAGCTCGCTCCGAAGAAACTAAGTTCGGCTGTCCTGTTCGGAGTGTCCATGCCAATACTCGCGAAAGTGGCGTTATTGCTGACTGTTTCTACGCTCTTCCTGCGCATCGGCTCGATTACTTTTGGCGGCGGTTTCGTGATGATTCCGCTTATCGAAGCAGAAGTAGTAGACGCCCATCATTGGCTAACGCACCAGGAATTCGTTGATGCCACGGCGCTCGGTCAGGTCACGCCCGGCCCGGTCCTGATAACGGCGACCTTCATAGGCTATCGCGTGGCCGGCACGCTGGGCGCGTTGGTGGCTACCGTTAGCATTTTCTTTCCCTCTTTCCTGCTGACAGTAGTGGCGGGCTCTTCGCTGGCCCGCTTCCATACCAACAAGATCGTGCAATCATTTTTGCGCGGTGTCACTCCTGCGGTCGTCGGTTTGCTGGTGGCTGCTGGGATCAGTATTGGCCGTGCCGGTATTCATAGTTGGGTAGGTATGTTGATAGCAATCATTGCAGGGTTCGTACTCGTACGCTTTCGCGCGAATGCCATCTGGGTGATCCTGGGCGCCGGACTGGTTCGCTTCGTGACGGGTTTCTTCGTGGCCTAAATACAGGCCGCGGATTTACGCGGATAAACGCGGATCAGATCTGTCACCGTCTGCGATAACGGGCGGTGAACGTTCGGTGGATCCAGCCGTTACCGCAGGTGGTATTGAGACTCTGTGTAATTTGCGCTATCCGCGTTAATCCGCGACTAATAAACTACCAAACCTGACAACGCTTATCCGGAGGACGCACCATCGCGTCGCCCAGTTTGCAATTGAAGGCTTCGGCAAACTGCGGCATGTTCGAAAGTGGACCATTGGTGCGAAATTGTCCCAGCGGATGCGGGTCGGTAAGAATCTGCTGCCGCATCGCTTCAGGTGTTTGCTTCCTGCCCCACACCTGAGCCCAACCCAGGAAGAAACGCTGTTCGGGTGTGAAGCCGTCGATGTTAGCTGGACGCGGTTTACCCTGCAGGGCTTTTTGGAACGCGAGCCAGGCGATCTTCAACCCACCCAGATCGCCGATGGATTCGCCGAGCACCAGCTTGCCGTTCTGATTCAAGCCGACTTCTTCGACACGGAAGCCTGAGAATTGTTGCTCAACGCAGTTGGCGCGGTCCGTGTAGTTTTTGGCATCGGCTTCAGTCCACCAGTCGGTAAGGTTGCCGTGGAGGTCAAACTTGCGTCCCTGATCGTCGAAGCCGTGCGACATCTCATGACCGATAACGGCGCCGATCGCTCCGTAGTTAAGCGCATCGTCAGCGCTCAAATCGAAGTAGGGGGGTTGTAGAATGCCGGCTGGAAAAACTATCTCGTTCATCAGCGAGTTGTTGTAGGCGTTGACGGTCGGAGGCGTCATGCCCCACTCGGTGCGATCTACCGGCCTCCCGATCTTCGAGAGGTTTCGGTGTCGCGCAAATGCGCTGCTACGCAGCAGATTGTCGGTAAACGAATCACGCTCTATCTTCAACGACGAATAATCGCGCCACTTGTCCGGATAGCCAATCTTAACGGCAAATGCGTTTAACTTGGCAATGGCTGCCTGGCGTGTCGGTTCGCTCATCCAGTCGAGCGTCGGAATGTCTTCGCGCAAGGCCACGATTAGGTTATTGACCAACTCTTTCATGCGCGCTTTCGCTTCCGGCGGAAAAGCTTTCTTGACGTATACTTCGCCGAGCGCCTCGCCCAGATTCCGATCGGTGGCGACGACGCAACGCCGCCAGCGCGGCTGCAATTCTTTTGTCCCGTTTAAAGTCCTGCCGTAGAAATTGAAGTTTTCGTTAACGAAGGCCATCGAGAGCGCGTCGGCGGCGTCGTGCACGAGATGCCAGCGCAGGTAAGTTTTCCAATCTTCGATGGGAACGCTGGTTAGCATCTGATCGACACCTTTGAAGAAGTCAGGGTGAGCGACATTGATCTCGGTAAATTTCGGAGCATCGATTTTCTTGATGTAGGTGTTCCAGTCGAAGTTAGCCATCACATTCTTCAAGTCTGCCGGGGCCATCTTGTGATACTGCTTCGAGGCATCGCGGCGTGAGACGCGATCGAGAGAAACCTGCGCGAGTTGCGTCTCAATCTTCATCACCGCTTGCGCTTCAGTGCGAGCCTTGTCAGCATCGTCGCCAAGCAGCTTGAACATGTTGGAGACGTGCTCAACGTAGGCATCGCGTGTGCTCTTGGATTTGGCGTCATCTTTGAGATAGAAGTCGCGGTCGGGAAGTCCCAGCCCACCCTGGCCCGTGACGGCGATGACACTGTCGCTCTTCTTGAAATCCTGACCGGCACCGAAGGCAAATATCGAAGGCACACCGATACCATGCAGATGGGCAAGCATCGCAGGCAGATCGCCAGCACTCTTCAGCTTGTTGATGGCAGCGATTTCCGCGGCCAGCGGAGCCGCGCCGGCGGCTTCAATCTTCGCTTCGTCCATACAACTGGCATAGAACGCGCCAATCTTTTGTTCGTTGCTACCCTTGGGAGCCGCGGTGTTCTTAGCAGCATCTTCGAGGATCTGATGAAGGGTCGCGATATTCTTTTCCCGCAACGGGCTCGTGATACCCCATGACGAGAAGGCCGCCGGAATTTCGTTTTTGGCTATCCAGCCGCCGTTCGCGTACCGGTAAAAGTCCTCGCAGGCATTACAGGTCGTCGTACACATATTGGCTGGATCGAAGCCACGCATCACGTTCTGTTGGCCGAAAGCTGCAAAGCCGAACGCCACCGCAGCGACGACCACAACTAGAGGACGCAGGTTGAGATAACGCATAGAAATACTCCTTAAAGAAAAGTAGAATTAGACTCAGGCTGACACGTCGACAACAAATATTTACTAGAAATCGAAGAGATTGTCAGCCTGAGCCTTGCTGGTAGACGGATTTGCAAAAGCAATACGCAGTTAATACGCGGACGCTGCCAGAAGGTTTCGCTCGCGCCTACGGTAGACGCCCGATCCAAAAGAGCTCCTGACTGAGTGCGGCACGAGCGAAACATGCCTTCATAACGATCGCACTACTGCACTTTAGGACGGAGCGCGTACAATTCTTCCATGGCAAAGTATCTTGATGTAACAAACTGGGCCCGTCGCGAGGTGTTTGAGTTTTTCCGTGGCTTTGACAAACCCTACTTCAATATCTGTACGCAGCTGGATATTACGAATCTTCTCGCGGTGATTCGGAATCGGCCGAAGGTCAACGTGTCGTTGGCATATCACTACTTCGCGTTGCGAGCGGCAAATGAGATCGAGCCATTTCGCTATCGCCTGAGGGAGGGCAAGGTGATTGTCCACGACGTGATTCATGGCGGCACTACGGTGCTGTTGCCGAACGAAAACTTTACTCTCGCATATTTCCAATACGAAGAAAATTTCGAGAGCTTTATCGGTCAGGCTGAACGCGCGGTGAAGGAGGTGTTGTCTGGCGATGGTGCCTTCAGGCCAAACCCGAGCGACGACCGTATTCACTTCACGACGCTGCCCTGGCTTTCGTTCACCAGCTTTTCCCACGCGCGAAATTGGGGGCGCGAGGACTCCATTCCAAAGATTGCGTTCGGAAAATTTATCAGGAAGAATGAACGTACGCTGTTACCCTTTTCCGTGGAAGTGCATCATGCGCTGATGGACGGGTTGCACGTGGGGAGATACGTGAGCCGTTTGGAAGAGGCGCTGATCGAACCCGAGGCCTACATCGGTTTGGGAAAAAAGCCGGATACTAGCCAGGCGGCAAAAGGATGATGTCTCCGCTGCCTGCCAGCTACGAAGAATGCACAAAAGCCTGCTGATTTATGCTCCAACAAATTATTGACACGCCCAAGACGCCTTAACTAGAATGTGCCGACCTCGTTATAGACCGCCAAAAACGTTCTGAACAGATCTGATTAGTCAGGTCATTAAAACCACAGGAGAAAATTATGCGCCACGCTATCCCTCGTTCCCTCCCCGTTTCGGTTAAAGGATTGAGTCTTTGTCTGCTCGTCATGCTTGTATTAGCTGCAGGAGTGCAGGCACAAACGCAAATCACGAGCGGAACTATTCAGGGGACGGTGCTTGACGCGAACGGTGCGGCGGTACCCGGCGCCAGCGTTGAGCTCAGGAACGTTGAAACGAACTTGGTCAGGGCTTTAAGTACAGACGAGGACGGGCGTTTCGTAGCATTGCAGTTACCGTCTGGTAGATACACCATAACGGTTGCGAAACAGGGCTTCGCCACAGTCATAGTGGAAAAGGCCGACCTCACCGTAGGTCAGGCTCTGAATCTTCCAATTTCGATGAAGGTTTCTTCCGTGCAGGAGACAGTTACGATTACCTCAACGCCGACTGTCGACACGGTGAAGACAGAATCAAGCACCACGATCGACGAGACCACCGTTAACACGACTCCCATTCTCGGCAGGAAGTTTGAGGATTTGTTGACTCTGACGCCTGGAGTGAGCATCGTTCAGGGACCGGATGGCGACGAGATCACTTTCGCCGGACAACGGGGCATTTTCAATAACGTTAGCCTTGACGGCGGTGACTACAACAATGGTTTCTTCGGTGAGCAACTCGGCGGCCAACGTGCTGCCATCGATATCACGCTGGACGCGGTGAAGGAATTCCAGGTTGTAGCCACCGGAGCCAGCGCCGAATTCGGCCGCACAGCGGGCGGGATTATTAACGTAATCTCCAAGTCGGGCACCAACGACATGCATGGCAGCCTCTTTTATTTTCAGCGGCTGGAAGCACTAACGGCCCATACCTCGGACGGCAAGCCACTTAAGGATTTTCGTCGCGAGCAGTTTGGCGGCACGGTCGGTGGGCCAATTCGCCGGGACAAAGCTTTCTTCTTCTTCGCGTTTGAGGGCATTCGCGAGAGACTGACACGGGCTAATCTAAGCGAACCAATCGGAACCCCATGTCCGGTTGCTGCTCCCGTGATCACGGCGACATGAGACCTTGATCAACTACCAATTCTGACTGTCAGCGGTTGGCGTTGATCAACTTTATCAACGCCACCAGCGGCCTAGAATGAAGCATCGCCGGTATCACATCCAATCAGAAACTATGCGCTTCTCGGCAAAGTTGACTTCAACGTTAACCGTGCCAATCAACTGGGCATCTCCTACAACTTCGACTATTCCAAGAATACGAATCAGACTTTCGATGTCGCTACCTACGGCACCTCCGCCAACGGTACCGAAGGTCTTTCGAAGATCCAGAACGTCAACTTCAATCTCTTTACGTCCGTTTCGCCCACGAAGCTAAACGAAGCCCACTTCTCCTATACACGCGAGGAACGGCCTCGCAAGGCTACTCCTTCAAATCTTCTCGCTGATACTGGAGTGGGAGGATTACGAGCACCCGGCCAGGAGCTTCCTTCCGCTTTGGCAATCCGTTTTTCCTTCAGCCCGCGGTCGATGAGCTGTTTTGGCGCACGCAGATCCGAGACAACGTCTCGTTGATTTCCGGGAATCACACCGTAAAATTCGGTGGCGAGTGGATGCACACTCTGAACGATCAGGTCTTTCGTGGTTTCTTTACCGGCCGGTACATTTTCGACAGCGTCCCGGGGTTTCTACGCTACGCCTCGCCGGCCTCTCTGGGAGTGGGATTTGGACCTACCGTTGCAGAGTGTAGCAACGGAACTTTTGGCGACATCAGGATACCAGCGTCCTGTCCCACAGGTTTTGCCCCCAGCAATGCGTTCACCTTTGGTCCCGGCCCGTTGGTCGGCTTCATCGGACGTGGAAGCAGGACCGGAGCGCCCACGGATGCCGGCGGCGCTTCGAAGTTTGACAATGAGGACTTTGGCCTCTTCATTCAGGACAAGTGGCAAGTCCGTTCGAACCTGGCTCTTGAACTACGGCTTGCGTTGGGAAGCTCAGATCTTTCCGGAGCCTTTCGTACCACCTTCCCAAACGGCCTACGGAAGATTCCTCAATGACCCGAGGTTCCCTTCTGACGGGACTCTGCCCAGCCCGAAGAAGGAGTTTCAGCCTCGCGTGGGTTTCGCATGGGATATCTCGAAGAAGGGCAAATCCGTGTTGCGGGCCAGCTATGGGATTTACTACGCGCGACAAAACATGCTTACTCAAGTGCAGGCCGTAACGACTAATGGCGTGCAGCATCAAGGAACATTTTTTAATACTCAAATCATCGGCTTCGGTGTTGATCCGCCAGCCTTCCCTGGTATCGTGATTCCGCCAACCTTGCCCGCAGGTCAGTTCAACGACTTCACCGGAGTTAATGTTTTTTCCCGAGACTACGCCAACCCTCGTATCTACACCTCGAACGTCGCCTTCGAGCAGGAAATAGCACCCGACTTGTCGCTCTACTTCGACTTCACTCATGCAAAGGGAGTTCACCTGACTCGCTTCTTGAATCTTGGCCGCACCGGCTTTTTCGCTCCTTTTCTCGGCGACGTGTTTGTGACCGGCTCCGTCGGAAAATCGATCTACAACGGGTTTACGGTGGGCATGAGAAAGCGTTTCACTAAGCATTATCAGTTTGAATGGAACTACGTACTGTCGAAGGACAAGGATGACGACTCGAATGAACGTGATCCGTTCACGGATCGTTCTTTCGATCTTAATAATCTCCAGTTGGACTACGCCTTGTCTGATCGCGACATCCGGCACAAGTTCAACTTCTTCACATTTGTGGAAATGCCCGGGGGGCTGGAAGGTAATTTCCGTGTGCAGGCCCGTTCAGCGCAACCCATCACACCCGACCCAAGAACGGCGACCAACCGGAACACACTGCGGAAGGACAATAAGTATTTCTCGTTTGACTGGCGGCTGCAGCGTCCCTTCAAGTTTGGGTCTGACGGTCACTATGCGCTGATCCCGATCGTCGAGATGTTCAATACCTTCAACAACAAGAACTAATGTCAATCCGCTGTCCACACCGGCGCATTGATTAACTTCGATGGCTTTCTGCGACATGGTGTTGGCGATCCCAGGCAGTTGCAGCTAGCGGTGAAGTTTACGTTCTAACATTCGCCAAACGGCGATCTCGTCGAGGCCTCAGCTGAGTGATTAGGCTTTCAATCAGCTGGGGCCTCTCCTTTGGGAGCGCGGGCGCCCTCGCCCGCTGTGTTTCTCCGGCTGATAAACGAGCGTGTTCTCCGTATTCATTTCGCTTCGACACCGGGCGGGCGAGGGCGCCCGCCCTCCCAATGGAAGGTGACCATTAGAACCGAAACTGACCGACTACCTTTTGCGTTCTAGTTTGATTTTCGGTTTCCCCAGTTCTGGATCGAAGCGACATGTTCAGTAATCAACTTGCGCGCTATCCTCTGGCGATTGATTGGTCGTATCCAGGGATAGTCCGTTTGGAAGTTTGGAAAAGCGAAAAGCCCCGGCAGCTTTTAATGAGCGATACTGCTCGACTGAAGCCAGCTTCCCAAACTCCTTCCGCGAGTCATCCTCGATCCGTCGCTCCAGCTCCTCCTCCGCGCAAGTCAATTCGACAAACACAACCCTCCCGCCCGCGGCCGCGACAACGTCAATCGCATCCTGAACAAAACGTTCGCGTACTGTGCTTTCCGGATTGAAAGTAAAAATGAGCGAAACATCCGCGCGGGCAGCCTCGGCAAAGGCCGCCAGCCAAATCTGTTCCCGCAAGCGAACGAACGGTTCGCTGCCAAAAGGGAAAAGCGAACTAACCAAATCGACCGTCAGATGATTGTGAAACAAACGAAAGCCGGTTAGCGTCGCCAGCTCGCGCGCGACAGTCAATTTTCCGGCAGCCGGCGCGCCGTGAAGGAAGATAAGTTTCATAAGGTTGGGTCGTGGCGGCGAGTATAAGCCAATGCTTCGCGCGAAGTCATTTACTTAACTGACATTTAACTTGCCAGTAACGGGGAGTTAGCACTACTCAGCAAAAATGTCTTCCAGATACGAAATTGCCGGCAGCTCGCAAAGAGCGACACGAGAAATCGCGGATTAACTCTCCGGACTCGCCGTGCTGATCACGGGGGGTTAGCACAGCGGTCAAGAACGGAGAAAGATCAACTCCGGTAGTGAGTATTCCCGCCACCACACCAGACAGAACGAATTTGCCCGTTGCTGTTTGCTGCTGAAACGACTAAAGCCCCGGTGGTGCCGACTCCACCGGGGCTTTGTTCTTTGCAACGTTTCACTTGCAGAGCTATGTTAAAGCGATCAACTTAACGATGAAGACTCTGCTATTACTGCGACACGCGAAATCAGGTTGGAAGGACGGTGCCCTTCAGGACTTTGATCGACCCCTGAATGAACGCGGCAAGAGGGCCGCGGAAATGGTAGGCAGGTTTATTAGAAACAAGCAGATAGCGCCTGATCTTTTATTGAGTTCGCCCGCGATCAGGGCCCGGGAGACTATCGAGATAGTCGTAAAGACCGCGAAGCTCAGATCCGAGCTCCGCTATGACGAGAGAATTTACGAAGCAAGTCCCCAGCGATTGTTGGAAGTAGTATCGCAAATCGAAGAGGAGCGAAAGATAGTCGTTCTGGTTGGACATAATCCAGGAATGGAAGAGCTGCTGAAGTTGTTGACCCATGGCGTCGAACATATGGCAACAGGCACACTCGCGAAGATTGATTTTAAAGCTGCCGGATGGGACAACGTCCTGAACGAAAAAGGCGGCCTCGACTGGATTGTAAACCCGAAAGAATTGGCCTGAAGATTAATGGCGCAGTCCAGTCGTCAGCGCTCGCTCACAAACTCGCCAGCTCCAGCGCGCTTTTGAGTCCGCAGTCTCGCTGCCAACATTGCATAGAAACACTTCAAGCACATTCCATACGAATCATCGCTCGCGTTTTCGCGGATCTTCACGCCACACGAAATACACAACACCTTGAATCCTGGATCGCTCACCGGCTTTTGCTTAACCATTTCTTACTCCTAAATAGATCTCAACTTAAACGTACCGCTGTGTTGTTACGACCAAATGGCCGAGCGATTAAATAGATGTTAAGAGTTTGCGAACTCTACTGGCATCAAGAGCATCTGCACGCCGTTCAGACACAGTTCAGGCGACGTTCAGGAAAGCACAGCCTGTGGAAAAAATTTCTATTCACTCAGTTAACATTTTGGTAACATCCCTTCAATTGCACCGCCCCCAATGGTGCCGAGATCACCTGAACCGACGTTTACATATGAGTTCGCCGGTCCAAATCTGGGAGGAAGTTAATGCTACCCAGACCACGCGGAATACCCTTCTCTCAAATATCCCGAGCAACATGGCTCGCCGGTATTCTTCTGCTCCTCTCGCCGATCGCTGTTTACACTCAACAGATTCGAAACCATATCGTCCTGCGTGACGATCTATCGCCGGCCCATCGCGAACAGTTGACCATGAAGCTTCGCAGCATTTCCGGTTTTGCGGATCTGAAGTTTGATGCGGATGGAATCCTGCGCCAGGGAAACAGAGAGCCGGCTGGTGGTTCAGTTAGTGCCAGGCAACTGATCAGCGAAGCAATTTCTGGTCGCAATGTCGTGGTTATTGAAGATGCGAGTAATCATTCAGACGTAGCGTTTTGTCGCGTAATTCCCGGCAGGTGGAAAAGGAACGCCACGGGCAACCCGCCGGTCTTCGTAGTGCAAATTGATTTCTCTGATTTTGATCAGGTGGTGGGAGACCAACGTGCTCTCGAGGCGTTCAACGTTGGCTGGGGATTGCTTCACGAACTTGATCACATCGTCAACGACAGTGCAGATGCGACCTCCCATGGTGAAACCGGGGAATGTGAAGGCCACATCAATCAAATGCGGCTTGAGTGTAATCTTCCGCAACGAACCGGCTATTTTTACACGCTTTTACCACTTAGCGCAGACAGCACTTTTACGACCCGCTTCGTACGGTTAGCCTTCGAGCAACAACAGCCCCAGACGAAAAAGAAGAAGCGTTACTGGGTTATCTGGGACGCGAATGTCGTCGGCGGCGTGGAAGCGAATCAGATTGCCGCATTAAGATAATCCACTTAAATTCGATTCCGAATACCTCTCACCCGTCATTTCGGCCGACAATTTTAGGACTCAGAATCGTACTCAATCGCGGTCGCCATAGGAGTTGTCTTCCTTGTGCGCATTGATGTGCTAGATGGCCTGTCGTGAGTTCGTGCGTTGATTGGTGATCGTCGGGTTCCTAGGATGCGGATCTGACTTTTGCGATTTGCTCCGGAGCCGAATGCGACTCAAGACGTTCAGCGCGAGCGATGCGTGCGTCATCTGTTAATTGCTGAAGAGTTGAATGGACCACGAGGAGGATCTCTTTTAGATCCATTAGCTCGCGAGGGGATCTTTCTTTGGCTGCGAACAGAGCAGCCGCAATCTCGCTACTCAGTTCATGTGAAATTGCCATAAGGTCTCCGGGATCTGAACGGGTCCTGAACGGTCGAACAAGTTGGCTGAAATAAGAGGCTGCATACTACGACAATACTGTTACGCCCATGTTAACAAGATGTTAACTAGTCCTTTTACTTGCGCTACTATCAAATAAATAATCTTCACCATCTCAATCCTAACTTCAGTCAGGTTAACAAACATTTAAGGCGCCATTCACAGCGCCTTAACTTCGCCCGCCTAGAGTCTGTTTTCGCAGCTCAACAGTGATTTCAACCAGCTTTAGAACTGATTCGCGACTCTTCTTATGAAAGACGTGAATTTTTCCAATCAAACCCCAACGCAATATTTTTGAATTCCGAGGAGAATTGCTATGCATAGAAGAGTTCCCCACAGTCTCGGCCGCATCTCGCTAATCGCCATCGTCCTTGCGGCGCTATCCGTGTTTCCACTAACCGCAAATGCGCAAACCGATCAGGGTCGCATCGCGGGTACTGTGACAGACGCCAACGGCGCACTCGTTCCCGGCGCTACTATCGTCGTGAAGAATGAACGGAATGGTGAAGAGCGTACGGCGACAACCAATGAGGTTGGCTACTTCATAATTTCGGCGCTCCGGCCCTCGAGTTATTCGCTAACAGCCAATGCTAAAGATCTATCAGCAAGGACGACTAACGTTCAATTACTGGTAGGCCAGGAAGTAAACCTACCGATGGTCGTTCAGCCAACTGGCGTTGAAGCGAGAGTTGATATCAGCGCCGGGGGCGAGACAGCGTTGGAAACCAGCTCTGCTGTCATGGGTGCGAACGTTAATCCGCGTGAAGTTGAGGGCTTGCCGCTCAACGGTCGACAGCTCTCACAACTTTATCTGCAAGCGCCGGGTTCCGTTAACAGTGGTTCGGGCACCTATGGCGATATTCGCTTTAATGGCCGCGCCGTCGAACAAAACATTATTCGCTATGACGGCGTCGAAGGTACGGCCGTGATTGACGCTTCGCCGGGAAACTTAAATGGCGAGGTTCCGTCGCCGTTTCGCCTGCAGTCCAGTCTCGAGAATGTGCAGGAATTCCGCGTTGAATCCAGCAATTATCCGGCAGAGTTTGGCACTGGCACGGGTGGGCAGATTAGCGTGGTTACAAAGTCTGGCGGGAATAGTTTCCACGGATCCCTGTTTGAATATTTTCGCAATGACGCGCTCGATGCCGCAAACTTTTTTGACAATATCATTGGTCAGAAGGGCACGCTCCGGCTAAACCAATTTGGCGGTTCGATCGGCGGCCCGGTAATCAAGCAGAAAGCATTTTTCTTTCTTTCCTATGAAGGCTACAGACTGCGAGCGGGTTTAAACTCGACCGAGGCAGTCCCGGGAGCGGCTTCGCGCATTTGTGGTCCACCGATTGGAACGGGAACGATTACCTGTAATCCGAATACACTCTTGCTTCTTCCGGCTTTCCGGGATCCGAAAGCTGTTACGGTGTCTACCGGCTCGGGAACCAATCTCTTCGACGTGGCGCAGCTTCAGTCCAGCGCCAAAGTGAATGAGAGCGCCTATGCCTTTCGTTTCGATTACCGCTTTAGCGGAAAGACCTCGGCATATTTTCGGTTTTTCCGAGACAATGGTCAGAATGATCAGCCGGAGGGCGTTACCGGCCGACGCGCAGTTTTCACTGCCAATCCGCAGAATGGTGTTTTCGCTCTGCAGAGTCTGTTGACGCCTACTGTCCTCAACGAGTTCAAGGTTGGCTACAACGGCGTCTTCTCACGCACGAACGGCGAGGCTCCCACAGTCAACGGAATAGACTTGTCGAAGTTGGTAATCAATATCTCCGGGAACACGGCAAACTTTGCAATTCCCGGACAAGGCACATCGGCGGGTACGGCCACGCCGGGCGGCTTGTTACGCGCGAACAGCGCGACGAATGGGCGCGGTCAACCCTACACTGCGTATTCGCTTTCTTTCATAGATAACCTGAGTTGGAGTAGAGGCAATCACAATTACAAGTTCGGTGTCGAATTTCGTCCCAGCCGGATCTACACGGACAGACTCGGCGGCACAACCTACGTTTTCAACAGCCTGCAAGCACTGCTTACAAATTCACCAGCGTCAATTCAGTATCTTGGAGATGTGAGCGCGCCTTCACCTTTCAATGGCGGAGCCACGGGAACGCGTCTGGCCAAGCAGGAGTTTTATATTGGCTACGCCCAGGACGAGTGGAAGATAAGACCGAACCTAACCATAAACTATGGATTGCGTTATGACTATTACACGCCGCTACGCGAAGCGCGAAACCTCGACATCCTCTTCGACATCACCAACGGTACTTTGAAGTCGCCTGATCTCCCCTTCTTCAAAACATCGAAGACGAATTTCGGACCTCGAATAGGACTTACCTGGTCGCCCAATCCCAAAGGAGACGGCTTCTTCGGCGGCGGCCGCACAGTCTTGCGAGGCGGCTTCGGTATTTTCTACGGACCGGGACAGACTGAGGATCAAATTCAACCAATCGAGAGTGATCGCATCAGCTCAACTCTGACAAGTGGTCCCTTGCTCACCTTCAATCCGGATCAGACCGCGGCTATCAATGCCATCATCGCTAATTTCACCAATAATCCAAACAATCGTGCTTTTCAGCCGCGCGCCTATGCTCCTGAATACAAGGTGCCGGAGAAGATCTACAGCTACACCTTCTCTGTTCAGCAAGAGCTGCCTTACAAAGTAGTTGCCACTGCAGCCTACGTTGGCAGTCAAGGACGTAATCTTTTCCTTCGTGGTCTGTCAAACACGTTGCGCGCGGGCACGGCCACAATCCTGAACGGCACGCCAATCCCGACGGACGCCGGTGTGGTCAATCGTACTAATGCGTCAGGACAGGTGATCGGTGTTACAACCGTGCGCCAGTTCTCCATCGTCTCAGGAACGTCGGTGCAGAACCCCTTCGCCGAGATCGACACTAAGACCAGCGGCGGCACTGACAGCTACAACGCGCTGCAACTGGCGTTGTCGCGGCGCCTCAATAACGGCTTGACGCTCAACTCGCAGTACACATTCTCGAAGAGCTTCGGCAACACTTCTGGTTCAAATGAGGCGCGAACAGCGGCTGAACCGTTTGGCGGTGCGGTTCGCCCCAGTGGAGATTTCAACAACTACGAGGCCGATCGTGGCTATAACAATTTCGACGTGCGCCATACGTTTAACCTAAGTGCGGTCTATGATCTGCCAATCGGGAAGGGCAAGCGGTTCCACATTGGTGGCTTCGGAAATGCCCTCTTCGGGAATTGGGAACTCGGAACGATTATGAACATGCGCAGCGGTGTTCCCATCGACATAACTATCACTCGTCCGGACGTTGTCGCAGTTTGTACTGCTGGTCCGTGCACTGTGAATACCAGCGCGACAACGACAACGACTGTTCCGACCGGATTTACCGTACAGCTTCCGTCGCTAAGTGCATCGCAGCCTTTGCCTACTGGATTTACAGCTACGGTGAATGGACCGGGCGGCGGATCTTCACGTCAGACTCGACGGCCTGATTTGATTGCCGGTGTCAATCCTTATTTGGGTAACGATCGGAATTTCCTGAACCCGGCGGCCTTCGCCATTCCCGCCGCAGGGACGTTTGGAAACTTGCCACGCAATGCGCTCAAAGGGCCAAACTTTCAGCAGTTTGATTTGATCCTGAACAAGCGGATTCGTTTTTCAGAAACAAAGAGCCTTGAATTTCGCACGGAGGTTTTCAATATCTTCAACCATGCAAACTTTGCGAATCCGGCCTCCACGCTAAACGTCGCGTTGCCGACCTTGACGTTCAATTCCACAGCCAATGCTTTTGTGTTGGGCTCGGGATTGCAGCCGGGCCAGGCGTTTACGCAAAGCGCCGCCGGAAGCACTTTCGGATTGCTGAGGCAGACGGTTGAACGCACGGTAGGTCTGGGAACGAATCGGCAGATCCAGTTTGCACTGCGGCTGAACTTCTGAGCTTGTCGGACAGGCCTAAGGAGCCAGTGTTCAGCCCTAATCCGTCGGAGAGGCTTTCAACGGGAGAGCAAACGAGCGAGTCAAAGAGACTCGAAGGTTGGGAAGACGGGCTTGCCCCCGCTGGTTTGTTGACACCCAAGCTTGAAGGAATTGAGACCCTGAAGTTTATTGAACAATTCTTGAGAGAAATTCTATGTCGATTACAGAGGTGGCACTAGCCGAGCGAGAGAGCCAAACGCAACAAGCGGCCGACGATGTTTACGACGACGGATACCTGCGGGTGGAACACAAAAACTACTACGTTTCCTGCGGAGGCCAGGCGCTCAAGCTGCCGCGCACGGAGTTCTTGATCCTTTCGCGTTTGGCCCGTTCTCCGGAAAGAATTGTTACCGCTGAAGAGCTTTGGGAATACGCCTGGGGCACCGATAAGCCCGTCAACATGGAGAGTCTGCACGTCTACATTTACCGGCTGCGGAACAAGCTGAACGCCTGCAAGATCAGCATCGACACGATGGTAAACGTCGGTTATCGCCTGCTGTTGGCGAATCCAGATGCAAGCTGATGAGCCGGTTTCCGATCCCGCCGAATACGGCCCGAGAGTTTACGTAGAATTCAGACGTAGTTCAGACGGATGTAACACCTCGCGCCTAAATTCCTAATCGTAAAATTGATCATTGGAGAAAATTTATGCCCTCTCTCCGGAAATCCCGGCGAATCACTGCCGTCTTCCTGTTCGCATCCTTCGTCCTGTTTGCCTTCGCCTGTAGCGGCGGCGGGCCCGGCACCGACGGAGGTCCCATACATCTTCAGGGCGCAGGCGCAACATTTCCCAATCCGCTTTATCAGAAGTGGGTGAGTGAGTACACGAAGCTTCATCCCAACGTCCGCATTGACTATCAGTCGATTGGTTCAGGTGGCGGCATTAAACAGATCCAGGCGCAGACGGTGGACTTCGGCGCTACGGACGCGCCAATGAAAGATGAAGATTTGAAAGCCACGCCAGCTGAAATACTGCACGTGCCGACAGTTCTTGGCGCTGTCGTTATTACTTATAACCTTCAAGGCATTGCACAGCCGCTGCGCTTCTCGCCCGACGTAATTGCCGACATTTTTCTCGGGAAGATCAGGAAGTGGAACGACACGCGGATCAAGGCAGACAATCCCGATGCAAATCTTCCGGCGTCTGATATCACTGTGGTACATCGCTCGGACGGAAGTGGCACCTCCGCAGTATTCACCGATTATCTGTCGAAAGTCAGCCCCGAGTGGAAGGAAAAAGTTGGCTCCGGGACATCACCCAATTGGCCAGTGGGTATCGGTGGCAAGGGAAATGAAGGAGTTACCGGGCAAGTTAAGCAGACGCCAAATACCATCGGCTATGTCGAGCTTGCCTATGCTGTTCAGAACAAGTTGCCGGTTGCCCTTATTAAGAACAGATCCGGAGAATTCGTAGAACCCAGCTTCGATGCTGTTACGGTGGCGGCTGCCGAGTCCGTAGCTACGACGCCGGAGGACTTGCGAGTGTCAATTACCGACGCCGCCGGCAAGACTGCTTATCCAATTTCAAGTTACACATACATACTCGTTTACAAAGAACAGAAAGACCCAGGCAAGGGCAAAGCGCTAGTTGATTTCCTGTGGTGGGGAATCCACGATGGCGAAAAGTTTGCCAGGGATCTCAACTACGCGCCTTTGCCGCAGGAGATTGTCCAGCGCGCTGAAGCGAAGATCAATTCCATAGTATCCGGAGGCAAGCCGCTGCGATAGGTTTCAAGTTTCGTGTTCGCAGTTAGATAAGGACGTTTTAGAGGCGGGCGTTGCCCGCCTCTCTCCGTCATTAAAATGGAGCAAGCCATCGGCGGGCAACGCCCGCCTCTAAAGAAGACCAGCGCTTTGTGGCGCGCGCTATCGCCCACCGGAAACACGGGTGACGCGATATTTCGCAGTCTTATGTTGACCGCCGCAGTGTTGATGTTAGTGCTAGTGCTCGTAATGATTCTGGCGCTTGCCTCAGAGTCGATGCTCTCGATTCGCCAGTTTGGTTTTGGTTTTCTCACTGGCAGGATCTGGAATCCGATTAAAGGTAATTTCGGAGCACTGCCATTTGTCTACGGCACAATTGTTTCTTCGCTAATAGCGCTTTTGATCAGCGTGCCGCTTTCGCTGGGTATAGCAATCTTCCTGGTCGAGCACTCGCCCTATTATGTGGCGCGACCGCTTGGCTTTCTGGTGGAGTTATTGGCGGCGATTCCCTCGGTTGTTTACGGGCTATGGGGAATTTTTGTACTCGCTCCGTTTCTCCGCGTTCACGTCGAGCCGCCACTGCAGCATTGGTTCGGATGGCTCCCACTATTTCAAGGGCCGATCACCGGAATCGGTTTGCTTACTGGCGGCATCATTCTCGCGATCATGGTGACGCCAATCATCTCGGCTGTGGTGCGTGACGTGTTGGCCGCCGTGCCGAGTTCACAGCGTGAAGCAGCGCTCGCATTAGGCGCGACAAAATGGGAAACAACCCGTGTGGTGCTGGTAAACGGCGCGCCGGGAATTGCCGGCGCCGTGATTTTGGGTCTTGGCCGCGCGATCGGCGAGACGATGGCCGTGACAATGGTCATCGGCAATCGCCCACAGATCAGCGCTTCGCTGTTTGAACCGTCTTACACGATTGCCTCGGTGATTGCCAACGAGTTTACGGAAGCGACACAGGATCTTTATCTCAGCGCCCTGGTTGAATTAGGACTCATCTTGTTTCTGGTGACGTTTGTTGTTAATGCCATCGCCCGTATTCTGGTATGGAACGTGACTCGTAAGACAAGCGGGGTCGGAGCTGCGGCGTGAGGTGGCGCCAACTGTTAGTTGCCGGGACGCGCCAGGCTGACTGCTTGTTAAAGGCAGGCAAACCGGAAGTTCGCATTACAAAAAGACGATGAGAAAAGTTGATCGGCTACGCCGCACGACAAGCGCAACCATGACAATGTTCACGGCGCTTTGCACCGTGGCGGCCATTGGTATTCTGCTGATCATCCTCGTCTACATCGCAAGACAGGGTATCGGTCATCTCAACCTGAGTTTTCTCATTAATGATCCCCAACCGGTTGGCGAAGGCGGGGGAATTCGCAATGCGATTGTCGGAACTCTGGTGTTGCTCGCTACTTCATCGGCTATCGGTTTGCCGTTTGGAATTGCGGTCGGAATCTATCTCTCCGAATTTGGCACCGGACGTTTCGGGAGCCTGGTGCGGTTCCTGGCCGACACGTTAACAGGCATTCCCTCGATCGTTACGGGCGTCTTCGTCTACACAATCGTGGTTGTGCCGTTGAAACATTTCTCAGCGCTGGCCGGCGGTATTGCACTGGCTTTGATCATGATTCCGATTGTCGCCCGCACCACCGAAGAGATGATCAAACTCGTCCCAAACAGCTTGCGCGAAGGCGCGCTCGCTCTCGGCGCGCCGCAATGGCGAGTAACGCTCGGAGTTGTTGTGCCGGCGGCAGCGTCAGGAATCGCAACCGGCGCAATGCTCGCGATCGCTCGTATCTCTGGAGAAACGGCGCCGCTTTTATTTACCGCATTTGGTAGCCGGTTTTTCAATTACTACCTTGACCAGCCGATTGCGTCGCTGACCGTCCAAATTTATAACTACGCAATTTCGCCGTACGACGAATGGCATGCGCAGGCATGGGCCGCAACGCTGGTCTTAATGGTCATGATCCTGTCGATCAATATCGCCGTACGTTTTCTGACGCGGAAGAGATTTTGAACTCTGGGGTCTGAAATTTGAGATTTGAGATAATTTGAGATCTCAAATTTGAGATCTGAAAAAGTTAAGCAATGTCGACAACCGCGCCAACGATTACAACCAAGGTTAGGGTTCCGGAGCGAGATTCCGCGGGCTCGGATTCCTCGCGAACGAGCGCGACTAAGATCGCCGTGCGACATCTCGACTTTTTCTACGGCAAGGTCCAGGCATTGCATGACGTTTCGCTGGAAATCCCGGAACAAATAGTGATGGCTTTCATCGGACCTTCCGGGTGTGGCAAGTCGACTTTTCTACGCACATTGAATCGCATGAACGACGTGATCCCCGGTACCCGGGTCGCTGGCGAAGTGCTGATTGATGACCGCGACATTTATGCACCGGGAACCGATGTCGTCGAACTGCGGCGCAAGGTGGGAATGGTCTTTCAGAAATCGAATCCATTTCCGAAGTCGATCTTTGATAATGTTGCCTACGGCTTGCGAATAAATCGTCTCACCACAAACAAGGCCGAACTGGAGGAGCGCGTCGAGCAGGCACTGCGGGATGCGGCACTCTGGACTGAAGTCAAGGATCGTCTGAAGACCTCTGCCCTTAGCCTTTCCGGCGGACAGCAGCAACGCCTTTGCATTGCGCGAGCGTTAGCTATCCGGCCTGAAGTAGTATTGATGGACGAACCTGCTTCGGCGCTTGATCCGGGTGCCACCCATAAGATTGAAGAACTGATTGTTGAATTGAAACGGCAGTATACTATCGTGATCGTGACGCATAATATGCAGCAGGCAGCGCGTGTCTCCGACACGACGGCCTTCTTTCTGCTGGGTAAACTAATAGAGGTCAACGCAACGGAAAAGATGTTTACTAATCCCGATGAGAAGCTGACAGAAGATTACATAACGGGACGGTTTGGATAATTAAAACGGTCTTTGGACTTTGGACTTTGGTCTTCGGCCTTGCCCTTGACGGGATGTCGCTGCGGTGGAAGATCAAAGACCAAAGACCAAAGGCCCAAGACCAGTCTTAAGCAATGGACTACCACCGACATCTCGACGACGAACTCAACTCGCTGCGCGATCGTGTATTGCTTCTGGGCGGAGAAGCTGAAACTGCACTCGAGCAGGCAATGAAGGCGCTGACTGAGCGCGACAGCGAGCTTGCGCGCAAAGTGCTTGAGCAGGACGATCAGATCGATCGACTGGAAGTGGAGATCGATCGTCAGTGCATCGATATTATCGCCCTGCGGCAACCGGCGGCACGCGATCTACGTTTTGTTATTTCAGTTGCGAAGATGGCGCCCGTACTCGAGCGCATTGCCGATCACGCCGCCAACATTGCCCGCGTGGCCCTCGATCTCAACAACGAACCAGAGCTAAAGTCAGTTTTTGATTTAACCCAAATGTCCGACCACGCGCTGCAAATGTTGCGAGCGGCACTGGATGCTTTCACTTCCAACGACGCAGCGGCTGCCCGCGAGGTTATTAAAAGGGACAGTGAGATTAACGATCTCTATAACCATATCTTTCATCGCTTGATTGAAATGATGGTAACTGAGCCGGCCACGGCGACGCGAGATGCGCGGCTACTATTTGTAGCTAAACACCTGGAGCGGATTGGTGATTATGTGACCGACATCTGCGAGCTGACCGTCTACATGGCCGAAGCGGCCTTCATCAAACATTTCAAATGAGAGCGGGGACAGACGTTCCTGTCTGTCTATGCGAACAACGATGGCGCGCCAGACAGAAGAAGGTTTCCATATATCATTTCTCATTTGTCATTTTTCATCGAAGGCGGCACGAAGAATTAAAAGCTGGTTCGCTGAATGATGGATTCAAGTTTGAAGTGCAACTGCGTATTCAGTCGGAAGGTTTTGGTACTTCTCTCATTAACACCTGGCTTCAGCGAGGTGAACCGGGATGCGCAACTAATTCTGAAACCGTTTAAACGGTTTCTCACTTCTGGTTGAGTTGCAATCACCTGGCTGAAGCCAGGTGTTAATGAGATAACAGCATCATCTGAAAAAAACTTGCGTTGTACCTCAAATTGAATTCGCTGGATGACAAATGAAAAATTTGAAATGGCAAATGGAAAATCTTCCGCTGCTCAGATTATTGTGAGGCTAAGAAACCACACGGGCAAGAATGCCTGTCCTACAACTAATGCAACGACCAATTCTCATCATCGAAGATGACCCTGACATCTCCGAGAGTTTGAAATACAACTTCGAGCGCGAAGGCCTGGCAGCCGTTACGGCCTTAACCGGAGAAGCTGGACTGGCCGCCGCCCTGAACGAGCGTGAGCCCCCTTTGCTGATAATTCTCGATCTGATGTTGCCGGGAATGAGCGGGAGTGAATTGTGCCGCCGCCTTCGAAGAGAACCTGCGACCCGCCGCACGCCAATCATCATGTTGACAGCTAAGGCATCTGAATCGGACCGCGTCGCGGGCCTCGATCTGGGCGCCGACGACTACATCACGAAGCCCTTCTCCGTCAGGGAACTCCTGGCGCGAGTCCGCGCCGTCATGCGGCGCATGGATGAGACCGGCGGAAAGACCTACGAGGATGATCACCTGCTGATCGATTTCGACGACATTCGGGTGGTGTGCGATGGCGCTAAAGTGAAGCTGACAAATAAAGAATTCAGTTTGCTTGCAGTGCTGGCTAAGAGCGCGGACCGCGTTATCACACGACAGCAGCTACTCGATAACGTCTGGGGCTATAGTTATTACGGAGATGCACGCACGCTTGATGTGCACATCCGGCGGCTGCGACAAAAACTCGGTGATTGTGGCGCCTGCATTGAAACTGTAGTTGGCGTCGGCTACCGTTTCATCGGCTGTCCAGGCAAGGTTTAATTCATCGCGGGTCTTTGGCCAGTTAGATTTGTTCGTCGATCGCACTGAAGGCTCTTTGTGCCTAAAGATTTTGCACAAAAAGTCGCAGAAGAGTTTCGCTTTTATTCCCTTGTTCTCCCTCCCCCGTTGGGGGAGGGTTGGGGTGGGGGTTTGGCTGTTCTAGTCCCTCTCCCCTACCCCTCTCCCAACGGGAGAGGGAAAAGAATCCTCATAAATCGGAGACGTGAGTGTCCTTGAACTCGGGGGACGACTTTTGGTGAAAAAGCCATGCCTAAGCGTTACATAATTCTGATAGCTGCCTGCGTAGTCTCTCTCGCCCTTGTTATGCTGCTGCCTTCGTTTACGGTGCGAGCTGCTATTGCCTTTCTCATTTTGTTGCTTGTCCTCACCTGGCTTGTCAGACTGTTTTTAACCAAGACGTCAACGGAAAATCTTCAAGTTACTGGCGCCGCTGCAACCCCGCCGGTTGAGCCATCTTCGCAGGAAATTTTCGCGCTGGGAAAATTGTTTGAGGCAACAATGAGCGGCATGCGCGAAGGCTTGCTGGTCGTCGATAAGGACATGCGGGTCGTCGCCTCAAATGCCGCGGCGCACCGGTTGTTTAATCTTTCGCGGGGGAAGCTCGAGTCTCAACGACTGACAGAGTTGACTCGCAATCCGGCAATCTACAGCGCATTTCTCGATGCTCTCCAGGGCACGGAGCGGAGCGGCGTTAAGGTTGAGACTCACGGACCGGAACGCCTGGTTTTCGACCTCCGGGTGGTGCCGTTGAGCCACGCCAATGGGCGGCCAGCGGGAGGGAAGCTCGGGAGCGCAGGGGGCCTTGGGCGTTTTCATCGACGTCACGCGAATAGAACGCCTGGAACACGTCCGGCAGGAATTTCTTTCCAATGTCTCGCATGAACTGCGCACCCCCCTAACCGCGATACTCGCGTTTGTCGAAACGCTCGAAACAAGCGCCGTGGAAGATGAGGAAAGCGCGCGCCGCTTTCTCGCCATCATTCGCAAAAATGCTACGCGCATGCAGGATCTTATCGACGATATCCTCGAACTAAGCGCAATCGAAGCAGGCAACGTGCAGGTGAAGGCCGAACGGGTAGAGCTGGCGCCCATCGTGACTGACGTGATCGCATCGCTGGCAACAAAAGCTGCCGCCGGCGGAATAGTGGTGAGCAACACTGTCGCTCGAGACACAATGGTTTTCGCTGATGCGCGGCGGCTCGAGCAGATGCTGACGAACCTGGTCGAGAATGCGATCAAGTTCAACCGCGAAAACGGCACAGTGACAGTGAAATTTGAAAACGGGTCGCGCGAAGCTGCGAAGGGGCGGCACGATCCGGACGCGCGGGCAAGCCAGAGCGAAATATCGACACGCGACAAGATCATCGTGGAAGATACTGGCGAAGGAATTCCAGCCCAGCATCTTGAGCGGCTGTTTGAAAGATTTTATCGAGTGGATCGCGCGCGTTCGCGAGCGATGGGTGGCACTGGGCTGGGACTCGCGATTGTGAAGCACCTGGCGCGCGCGCACGGCGGCGAAGTGACCGTCACCTCCGAATTGGGCAAAGGCAGCACCTTCACGATTGAGCTACCGAGCGTTCCGAAGCAGTTCTCTGGTTGAATAGCCGGTGAGGAAACCCGCCGCCTCTAAAGTCGTCGGTGAAATTGATCGCCAAGTTAGCAAACGGCGGAATACCGTGAGTCATGTCATTCACTGTTTTTCTTCATCGAGCTGCCGCAGTGTATCGAGGATCAAGTTGGTATTGCTGAGTGCCTGGATCGTCACCGGAAATCCCGCAACAGACTTTTGAAACTCGAAACTCCCGTTGGTTATTTCCACAATCTGCCGGAAACCGCGCTCGCCAGTAGCGCCGGCCGCTTCGGCGTCCACAATTTTTCCATCGTTGAAAAGAACGCGGCCGAATTGCGTGTCATTCGTAAGCAGGAGTGTGCCGGTGAGTTTCGCACTTTCGATTAGCTGGATCGCATCGAAGACATTGATAGCGGTAAGGTCGCCGGCAAGTGTGACGCGCGGACTTTGAGGCGACGCCGGCGTTGCGGCTGCTTCAGGCCGCAAATCCGGACGACGCGCGCGGCGGATTGCTTCCAACCCGCCGGCGATGTTGATGCGAGGGTCGAGCTGCTTTGCTTCCAGCAGTCGATCGTAGGCATCGTCAAAATCGTCTCGCTCGACGTACAGGCGAGCCAGGGCCAAACACTGACGCGCCGCTTCCTCAATCTGCTTCTGCGCAATGCAGATTTCGCGCATGCGCTCGCGCAATGGAATAGACCGGGGATTCCCCTCGAGCGCCGTACGCAATCGCTTGAGGGCCCGTTCCGGCGACTGGTATTTGATAAAAAGCTCAGCGTCGAGTAGCGCGGTATCGACTTCGCTGACGTGGTCTGCTTCTGATGGAGGATTAGCCATTCTGCCAACGAAGTTTAGCACAAGAGGAATGAGGCATTATTAGACACGGAGCATTACAGATAAGGTGTTGTGCTCCCGGAGAAAAGCGGGTCGTTACGGCAACCTCGCGACTTTCGATGCTTGAACCTGCGATACACAGCCGTTCAATGCGCGCGCTGCCGAAGAAAAGGCTGGCATCGTGGGTCGACGAATACGGAACCGGCAGCAGTAGCGACCGGCCGCGATGTACACAGAAGCAATGCACCGTGCTTAACGGCGACGCGGGATGCATACAGGCTCGTATGAACCGTGCGTCCGGTCGCTATCGCTCCCGGTTCCGTATTCGTTGACACATGTTGCCAGAGTTTTTGCTTCGGCGTGCAACCGAGTTTTCACACCAGCTCTCGCGGTTCTGAGTCACTGTCACCAGGCCAAGGCTGGTAGTCCAAACAGCTACAACGATAATTATGATAAGACGCGCCAGTCAGAAGTCGAAACGAACACCGATACGAACCTGGCGGGGACGAAGTGTACGCGTGGTTACGAGGAAAGAGTTGAGGAACGCCTGACGTTGTTCAGGCGTTGCAGTGGGAGCAAAGGCGCTAAAGTTTATGAACTCGCTGCCAAAACTGAAAACAGTTTTGTTGAGTACGTTGTCAAACTCCACCACCGGGCGCAGCTGCAACCGTTCGCTCAGATGAAATTCGCGAGTGACATTTACATCGAGAAAGAACTGACCGGGACCCTGGCCCGCGTTGCGCGGCAGGTTTCCTGTTTGGCCAATCGTTGGCAGCGCAAAGAGATTAAGTATCGATGGATCGAGTGCATCGCCGGGTTTGCGCCAATGGAGCAGTTTGGTGTCGCCGGTAAAATTTGGCCGATCGTTTCCGACGTCGTCGAGATTGCGGTCAGCGCCGCCGATGGAAATGTTGAAGGGCGCCCCCGAGTTCAGGCGCAGGATTGGGGAGAAGCGCACCTTCCCGAGATAGCTGGGCGTGTCAAACGTTCCGGAAAAAACAAAGCGATGACGACGGTCCAGCAGGCTGCGCGCCCGCTCGCGGTAGAAGTCTCCGGCGACCAAAGCGTCGGAAGTATTCACGATGCCGTCGTCAGTCAGATGGGAAAATGTATAAGCGGAACGGAACGAGAAACTAAAGCTCTTTGTTTGTTTGAATCGTTTGCGAAGTTCGAAGGTCAGGCCGTGATAGAAGCTATTGCCGGCGGAGATGAGCTGCTGGATGTCTGCGCGCGTCGGATCAGGTCGCAATGCATTTAGCGCTGCCGATGCAACCTCGACCGACGTTGACGACGTGAAGCTGTTGAGGTTTAGCAAGGAAATCGGCACGCCAAACTCGATAACCCGCCCAATTGCGTTAGGGTTAGCGGGATCAGGAGGACAGAAAACGAATCTGATCAGATCGCCGGCGGTTGAGACGTTGTAGAGCGGCCGGATGCCAAAAGGGCTGCTGCGAAAGTTAACAAAGTCGCGCGAGCCCAGATATTCGGAAAAATTCTTGAAACCTGCCGGAAGGCGCGGCGCGTTGGCGTTGAATTCGCGCCAGAGGTGCAAGCCGCGATTGAATGTGTAGTTCGTTTCGAAGACGAGTCCGTGACCGAGATCTCTTTCCGCCCCGAGGTTGGCTTGATAACTCTCGGGAATACGCAGCGTGGGATCGAGCCGGCGGGAAAACCCGGTGTTGAGTGCGCCAAAGTTCCTTACGAGCAGGGAGTCTGCCGTGAGCGTGTTTGGAAACTGAAGGTTCGCGCCGATGAAGGCGCGGCGAAAATCGGCGCTACCCAGTTGACCGGTTGCCGGATCAATCAGGTCGTTGGTATCAAAGAACCGCTGTTGCGCGCCCAGAGTGAAATCGTCGATGGTGCGAAGCAGCGCGCGATTATAGAAAATGCCCGCGCCGAACCGGAATACAGTCTTGCCAGACTTGAAGGGATCGTAAGCAACCGAAATGCGTGGTCCCCAATTGTCTCGATCCTTAACGATAGTTTCGTTCTCGTAGCGCAGACCGTAACTCAAAAGAAAATTGGAGCGCAGTCGCCATTCGTCCTGAATGAAGAAACCCAGGTAAGTATTTTTCTGTGTGGATTCCGCCTGAAAGTTTTGGCGGAAGCGGCTCGGCAGATTGGCGATAAAGTCAGCAGCATTCGCGAAACTGAAAGTGCCTGAAATATCCGAAAGATCAATGAAGGTCGAGCGGATATGTTGCACGTCACCGCCAAATTTCAGCGAGTGGGCGTCGCTGACCAGGGAAAGAGTGTCTTGAAGCTGGACGCGAAACTCGCGGCGATCGGTTGCTCCTGAGGTTGACGACCCGGCGACCAGCGTGCCCGAGCGTTGATCCGGGTTGCTGGAGGGTAACGGGTCGTCAAGAGTAATCAGGACAACGGGCTTTCGGCCGCCGCTTGCTTCTACCGCGGGCGTCAAACGCGAGAACTGGACACGCGTTTGATTGACGAGCGTCGGGGAGAACACATTGTTGTCGGTATAGGAAACGGCATCCGTGTTTCTCGTTTTGCCGAGCAATGCTTCTGCCAAACGGTTACCGCCGCCAAACTGTCGCAGATTATTCTGCCGGCCCAATTGATGAAGCAGGGAACCGTTGTGCAGGTCGGAAAATATATGATCTACGCGCGTCGTCAGGCTGTGATTCCTTACGGGCGTCGAGACGTGTGAAACAAACGGTGCAATGCCGGCGTCAAACCGCAAGGTGCCGATCTGGGCAGCGTCGGTCACCGTAGGCGCGGGAAGCGGGAACAGCGGATTCTGTTTGATTGGCACGAGCGTGTCTATGGTCGCTGAGTCAAAGATCGTGTCGTATTCGTAAGCAGTGAAGAAATATGTTTTGTTGCGCCCGTCATAAAGCGGCAGCCTGACGGGCCCGCTAAATGTGAAGCCGGGATTGTATTCCTCGAGCGGCAATCGCGGCAGACCCCGCGCCTTGTTATTGGAAGTGTTTGCATTAAAGAAGTCGTTGCGAAAAAAGTAGAAGGCGCGGACGTAATATTTATTTGAGCCGCCGCGCGTGCGAATGTTGATACGACCGCCGGAAGCGCGGCCATACTCCGCCGAAAACTGGTTGGTTATAATTTGCACTTCCTCAACCGCTTCTATCGAAGGCTGGAAACGTTCACGAGCGGCGCGATCGTCATTGTTGTCGAGGCCGTCAATAGTGATGTTGTTGGAATACGCGGGGCCGCCTGAAAGTGAGAACGTTCCCGCTTCTTCAGGAGTGTCGGCAACGGACGTGTTGCGGTCCTCGGCAAGATCACGCGTGGAGAGTGCTTCTTCGGAGACACCCGGCAAAGTGAAAATCAAATCCAACGGCGATCGGGTGGCGACCGGAAGTGATTCCACTTCATGCGTCGAGACTGTGCCACCCACAACGGTGCGCGTGGTATCAACAGCAGAAGTGTCAGTCGCTGTGACGACGACCATGTCCACGGTCACGCCTTGCGGCACTAGTGTGAAGTCGAGTTGCACATTTTTGCCGGCGATGAAGCTCAGCTCTGTTCTCTCCAACGGCGCAAAGCCCGTCGATATAGCGCGCAGAATATAGGTGCCAGGCTGGAGCTGAATGATGCGATAACGTCCTTCATCGTCAGTGACGGTTTTACGCGTTGCGCCTGTCTTCATTAGGACGGCCTCGATTGTGGCTCCCGGTATGATGGCGCCGTTCTGGTCCAAAACGCGTCCGGTGATTGTCACATTATCGAGATCCTGTGCGGCCGCAGGTACTGCCAAAAGGCTCAAGCTTATGCCGATAAGGACCAGTTGAACGGTCGAAATCATGAAACCTCTGAGGGCCGGCGTTTTCATTGTTGCTGGTTAACCGTGTTGCAGGACTAACTACGTAAAGCGAGTTGTCGGGTGCGACGCAAACCAGCGGTCTGCGTTAGGTGAATGTTTTTGCCAGCGGGTGATGTTTTAGCGTTGTTGGGTGAACTGCGGACGAAATCTAGCACGTGACGGGGGCACGTAACAAAGCTAGTCGGATATCGCTAATACCCATCGTGATGCAAAGAATCAGGTAAGTACGAAGATTCAAAGACATCCAGCAAAGACACGGAAAAGGGCGTTGCCTGGGAGAAGCAACGCCCTATTGTTTTTCCGAACAGGTTAAGGGGTGTTCGGAGGTTTCTAAAACTCAAACCTCACGGCAAACTGCATAATGCGCGGTGGGTAGGCATTGCCCGACGTAATTTGGCCAAACGTTGAGCTGTTAATATTGAAGATGTTGCTGTCCTCGCCGAGACTGGCCGCGTTGGCGCCTGTCGGAGCGAAGAAGTTGACATTGTTCAGGACGTTGAAGACCTCCATGCGCAACTGGAGTCGGGCGGTTTCGGAGAAGGCAATGTTTTTGATCAATCCGGCGTCCCAATTGAAATACATGGGTCCATTAAGAAACGTGCGCGGCAAATTGCCGGTCTGGCCCGACTGAGCCCTGAAGAAGACCTGTCCGGGGAAACCGGCAGTTGGTGTCGTCCCAAGATTACCGCCAGTAGCCGTACCATCAGGCGCGATCACGGCCGGATTGATGAAGTAAATCTTGCCGTTCTGTTTGAAGATACCCACCAGCTTCTTGATTTCGTCCGTGGTCAGATTTGAATTTGCAGTCTGACGATTCGAACGGCCTCCCCGATTCAGCGTCCCGGTAAGATCCCGAATGGAGATAGGCGTGCCGGAACTGAGGTTAACCAGCGAAGTAATCTGGAACCCGCCCAAGACTCGGTTAATCACCGGGCCCTCGCTGAGAAACCGTTTACCCTTGCCAAAGGGGAGTTCGTAAATCGCATTAATGTTGAGCGAATGCGTGCGATCGTAATCCGTGCGCGCATAGTCGAGTTGAGGATTGTTATTGTCGAGATATGGATCGAAACGACTTTGCCCATCGGTTTCGATGTCCGAAAGTATCTTCTGGAAAGTGTAGTTGGCCTGGAAACTCAGACCGCCGGTGAAGCGCCGCCGGATTTCTGCCTGCAACGCGTTGTAACGATACTTGCCACCGTTCTTCAGAAGATCTACCGGGCCCGCGAAAATATTTCTGCGGAAGTTGATCCCAGTACCGGATGCCGGATCGAAATCCAGACCATTCTGAATATAGATTAACGCCAGATCCGCCGGCGTCCCATTGATGATGGGTGTCGTCACGGCGGCGTTGTTTAGAAAAGCGCCGAACGGCAAGAGGTCAAAAGCAGGCAATGGTTGACTGCCAGAAATTTCCTCATTGAAGCTAGCGTCGGTGCAACGAAGCAGCGGGTCTCCTGTCCCTGCAATAGTCGCTCCCTGCAGCCGGCAATTGTTTCGAGCGATAAGGAAATCGCGCAGGAAATTGTTGGCGCCGAGATTGATTTGGTTCAGATCTACGCCGCGCACCATGTTGTTGCTGCGGCCGCCCACATAACGAATTTCAATTGCGGTCTGGTGACCAATTTCCCTTTGAATTCCCAGGTTGAATTCGTCATTGCGCTGGACCTGAATATCCGGGTCGATGGCAAAGACGGTGTTGAAGAAGAATCCATTATCGGCATTGGCGTCAGCAAAGCTGATGGGCGGTGTCCTGAATGGCGGCAGAAGGAAACTCGGTGGAGCAGTAAACCGAGCATTGATGTTGGCCGCACCGTTTGCCAGTCCCGTCAAATTCAAACCAGCATTGCCACCGGCCGCGTTAAGCGCCGAAGTGACATATTCATCGTTGACGTAGCTGCTGCGAAAGCCGCCGCGAATTACCGTTCTTCCCTGACCGGGCATAAGCGCGCCGAGAAACTTGTTTTTGAATTCCGGTGCGTAGGCAAAGCTCACGATGGGACCAAAGTTATTCTTGTCCATGTGGTAAAACTTTCCCGGGTCTCCCGTATTTGTACCCACCAGACCGTAGCTGCCGTTCGGATCTACTATTGCCTCGGCGATAGTTTTTCCCGAGGGAATCAGCGGTTCTAAAAACACCCGGTCCGGGTTCTTCAACGGGGTGAAGATGTCGTATCGCAAACCCAGGTTGAGCGTAAACCGCGGCGTGATGCGCCACTGGTCGCCCACATAGGAACCGATGGTCTCGAAATTGAGCTGCTGGATTAGTGGCGCGCCAAGCTGTGGGCCGACGCTGGGATTGACGAAGTTTGCTGCCACCGAACCCACGCCGATTATGCCTCCCAACAGAT
Organism: Blastocatellia bacterium; assembly: GCA_963698325.1. GTDB lineage: Bacteria > Acidobacteriota > Blastocatellia > Pyrinomonadales > Pyrinomonadaceae > PSRF01. The sequence continues at coordinate 34,398 of CAVOQJ010000003.1, forward strand.
AACGCAAGGCATCCGCGCGGCCGCGTTGCGTGGCACTGATGCCGCCGGGATAAAGGCTCGCCGCGAGTCGCGGGGTGAGCGGGTTGTTGACGTTGGTGATGGAATAGATCGGAGTGCGATTGAAATTACTAATCACCTGGATCCGCTGGGCGTTGTAATCGACACCGAAGCGGATCGAGTGGTTGCCGAAGGTGTAAGAAGCGTTGTCCTGCAGAGTGTACTGCCTGGTGTTTCGGCCCTGATCTTCAAAGCTGGCCTCGGGGCTGCTGATCGTGAGGGGCAAGCCCGAAACGGGCAATCCGTTTGCGGCAATCGTGCCGATAATGAAATCGCTGGGCAACGAGGTCTGTTTGAAGAACGGCTCAGCCGGTTCGTACGCACCGCGAACTTCATTTAGGAACCTGGATCCGATCGTGGTGCGGTAGGATGCAATGAACAATTGAGTCGGCCCACTCTGGAGAACGAAGGGATGTGTGCCAAAACCGCCCGCGTCAACCTGCCGCTCGTCGCCGTTGTTGTTGTACTTGTACACCACGTTCACGCTGTTCCGGCTGTTTAGATCGAAGTCTAGTCGCGTGGTAAAGCCGTTGCGCGTGTCATTGTCAGACTGATTAAACTGTAACAGCTGAGTCAGGCCGTTATTAGCAACGGTGGAATTGCCAACCGCCGGCATGGGGTCAAGCACTCGTCTCTGTATGGTCGGGTCGACCGCCAGTACACCACCTGCCGACGCCGGAATAGCGCCGGTCAAGCCCGCACCGGTCAGGACATTGACGGTGCGAGTCACACCGCTGTTGTCGGTATAGGTAAAGTTGCCGGTGCGCGCCGAGCCCAGCAGGACAGTCCGCGTGATCGAACTTTGCTGGCGCAGCATGAACCTTTCGTAAGAAGCGAAGAAAAAGGCTTTGCCTTTGATCAGAGAGGAGCCGCCCTCGCTGAAATGCGGCAGCACCAGGGGACCGCTGAGCTTCCCGCCAAACTGGTTGCGATTAAGGAATGGCCGCTCAATGCCTGCGGCATTATTAAAGAAATCATTGGCCGCGAATTTTACGTTGCGGTTGTATTCAAACAGCGCGCCGTGAAAACCTTCGCCGCCTCGAGGAGTGACCAGCTGCACCTGAGTGGAGCCGCCGCCTCCCTGATCGGCGCTCGCGTTCTGAGTCACGACGGTAAACTCGCCGGTGTCGTCGACGGTGGGCCGGTCCTGAACGAATCCCCCGGTGCGGATGAAGTTATCTTGAACGTTGATGCCATCGCGGGTGTAATTTGTCGACGACGATCGTTCGCCGTTGATCGAAGCACTGGTCGCGTTAGCTCCGGCGACCGTGTTGAGCAGGGCAAGCGGATTACGCCCGTTGAGCGGCAATTCGAGGACCTGGCGCGGACTGACCGTGTTGCTCAATTCGGCGTTGGTTGAATTGATCACATCAGCGCCCGCAATGACAGTCACGTTTTCAGAGATCTCACCGACTTCAAGAGTCGCATTGAGCGAATACTCCTGACCAATATCAATCTTCACATCGCCGGCGTTGAAGGTCTTGTGTCCCGGCGCCGAGATGGTCACTGTGTATAAGCCGACATCCAGCTGCGGGACGCTGAAAGCGCCATCGCCGCTGGTTGTCAGGGTGCGTTCCTTGCTGGTTTGATTGTCTTTGATCACAACGGTCGCCCCGGGGATGACACCACTGGCATCCGAGACGGTGCCGACCAGTCGGCCGGTGGTGGATTGTGAAAGGACCGTTCCTACCGTCGCCAACGAAAAGAGTGAAACCACTAAAATGAATCTGATTGTTCTTCGCATAAGTAACTCCCTCGAATGGTGCCAAGGTTGATAGTTGTAAAGCTCAATCGAAAAAAGCCGCGCCTCCGCACGATTGGGGAGACTGGCTCTCCTAAAATCCGTAAGCAGGCCAGAGCAATCACGATTGCCAACAATCAAAGTGCAAAAAGCATTCCCTGTAAGGAATACCGCGTTGTTTGAGCACGCCGGTTGAGATTTATTCGATGATCGCGAGGTCGACTGTCGAGATCCAGATAAGTGGTTGCGCGGGGAATTGTGGATTTTGGATAACGAATGAAATCAGAGATCGATCGTCGATCAACGGGTTCCAAAAAATGGGAACAATAGATCTAAACTTGAGTGAGTCATGATTCGAGAGCGGCGCGCACGGAGCAATGGGGACCAGAGGGACGTTACCTCCCTCTAGTCCTGCCTTGAGCCTGGGAAGAGATGCAGAAGTTCCTACGTAAATGAGATCGCTGGAGAATCCTCAGGCTGCGGCTTCCTGATCGTGAATCTCATCATTGAAAGTTGGTGTGACGTCTGGGCAGAAACCAACCGGCAGGATCTTATAACGTTTGATTTTGGTGTTTAGGGTGGTGAGCTTCACACCGAGCAGTTGGGCCGCGCGGCTCTGATTACCACCCGTCCTGACAAGCGCGCTGCGGATAAGTTCGATCTCAAATCGTTGCACCTCATCATAAAGCCTGACTTTGCGATTTGTGACCGGCTGCTGTGAAACCCTGAGCGATTCGACCTCTCGCAAGAGCGTCAAAGCGACTTCTCTCAAGGTATCGAGTCTGTTGTTTAGGGCTGTGTCGGGCAGTGGAACTGCAGTAATCGCTGCGTCCGTTGCCGTAAGTTCTGGTGTGCTCCAGGCTAACGAATTGCGCATCTTATGCCTCCTCAAATAGGCGAGAGCGTCCGGGGAGGTCGCCAGTCTCCTTGAAATTTATCGCATTGCTCTTGAACAGGTGCGCCGAAAATGGATCGCGGCACCCTGGGGCGGGGAGTGGCAACAAGATATGAAGGAGCAAGAAAAAAGCCACCTGAATTGTGACGAAGAGGCTAGAGAACGGGACAAGCAGGCAAAGGGGAAGGCCGGATACTTCGTCGCTAACTCAGCGGCAACCGTTGGAGACGCGGCATGCACCGCCCTCACAACTGCACGTGTACGGGATTAGGGCGCTAGCTGCGGGAGGCGCGGCGGCGGAGTGCTGCTGCGCGCGTGATCGGGACGAGCGCGTCAGTAGTGCCTTCGGCGGGAGGTTCGACAAAGTTTGTTAACTCATCGGCATGTGACTGGAGATAGCGGAAGAACCGTTCAAACTCCTGCTGCATCGCGTCCATCTTCTCGCGCATGTTGAGAATGATCTCCACGCCCGCGAGATTCACACCAAGGTCGCGCGTGAGGGAAAGAATTAGTTCCAGCCGCGCGAGATCCGGATCGGTGTACAGACGCGTGTTGCCCTCAGAACGCGACGGCTTGAGCAGTCCCTCGCGTTCGTAAAGGCGCAGCGTCTGCGGATGGATGCCATATTGATCCGCCACGGCGCTGATTGTGTATGTCTTCGGTTTGCGCTTCATTCGTTTAGGTCTTCGGTCTTTGGCCTTTGGTCTTTGCTTTCGCGTAGTTAGCTTGAAGGTCTCTTCTTACAAAGACCAAAGTCCAAAAGCCAGAGACCGCTTTCACTCCAATCCCATCTCCACCCGCGGGTTCTCAGAGTTTAACTTCGAATACTGCCGCAACAGCTCCTTCGTCTCTTCCGAGATCACCTTCGGCAGCGTCACTTGCACTTCAACAAACTGATCGCCGTGCGCGCCCGGATTGCGCAGCGATGGCGCACCGCGCTGGCGCAAGCGAAACTTCTGACCCGATTGCGTGCCGGGCGGTATGCGCAACTGCGCCTTGCCTTCGACCGTTGGCACTTCAATCTTCGCTCCCAGAGCGCCTTCAGGCACGGTTATCGGAACGGTGACGTAAATGTTGTCGCCCTTGCGCGTGAAGTATTTGTGAGCGCCGACATTAGTAATGATGTGCAAGTCTCCAGGCGGCGCGCCGAGGCGTCCGCCTTCGCCCTTGCCGGGAATGCCTTAACGCGCGAGCCGGTTTCCACTCCGGCGGGAATACGCACTTTAACAGTCTCAGTTTTCGGTACTGTGCCCTTGCCCTTGCATAAAGAGCAGGGCGATCTTCGGCGGCCCGTGCCACCACAGTCCGGGCATTCCTGTGCAAAACGCAAACGTCCACCGGCGCGTTGCACTTGTCCCGAACCCTTGCAGGTGGAACAAACCATTACTGGCCCACCAATGTCGCCGGCGCCGTTGCAACGCGAACATTGTTCAGAACGATTGACTGTAAGGTTGGTAGTTAAACCCTTGATAGCTTCTTCAAACGACAACGACAGCGGCATTTCAATGTCCGCGCCACGTTTGGGCTGTGGCCGTGGGGGTTCCTGCGTCTTGGTCGAGCCGCCGCCAAAAAGATCCGCGAAGATATCGCGAAAACTAGATCCGGCGCCGCCACTCCCCGGGGTCGTCGTTGTGCTCCAGTCGAAGCCACTGAAATCAAAACCTGGCGAGGTGCGCCCGGCGCCCGGTCCGGCGCCGCGTGCGGCAGCATCGGCAAGGTTGTCGGAATACTGACCAAACTGATCGTAGACCTTTCGTTTCTTCGGATCTGAAAGCACATCGTGCGCTTCAGTGGTTAGCTTGAAGCGCTCCTCGGAAGCTTTGTCCCCAGGATTAACGTCCGGGTGATACTTGCGCGCGAGCCGGCGATAAGCCTTCTTGATCTCTTCAGGCTTGGCGTCGCGCTTAACACCCAGTACTTCGTAATAATCTTGCTTGGCCATTTCTGGATTGCCGATTTCCAATTGCCAATTGCCGATTGACCTGTAGCCCTCAATCTCGCGCGCCCCCAGCTCGAGTTAGGCCACGGACCAATCGGCAATCGGCAATCAGCAATCGGAAATGTTATTTGTTCTCGTCTACGTCGACGTATTCAGCATCGATGACATTATCTTCGCCTGCGCCCCCCGCAGTCGAAGCTCCTGCCGCTGACGCCTGATCTTCCGCAGGCGTTTCCGTACCCGTCGCTGCGGTTTGTTGATAAAGCGCTTCTGCCAACTTATGCGAAGCGGTTTGTAGCTGGTTGAAGGCTTCGTTCAATTTGTCCACGCCACCTTCAGCCAATGCCTTCTTGCCTTCGGCAATCGCGGTCTCAACCTCGCCTGCAACAGCGCCAACTTTCTCGCGATTGTCGTTCAGCGTCTTCTCCATCTGGTAAACAAGACCATCCAAACGGTTGCGCGCTTCGATCTCTTCCTTCTTCTTTACGTCATCGGCCGCGTGCGATTCGGCATCGCGCATCATCTTGTCGATCTCTTCTTTCGAGAGACCGGAGGATGCCGTGATTGTTATTTTCTGTTCGCGGCCGGTGCCCATGTCCTTGGCCGAAACGTTGACGATGCCGTTGGCGTCAATGTCGAAGGCGACCTCAACCTGCGGCATGCCGCGCGGCGCCGGGGGTATCCCGATGAGGTGAAACTTACCAAGCGTGCGATTGTCGCTGGCCATTGGACGTTCGCCCTGCAACACATGAACTTCCACAGATGTTTGATTGTCTGACGCCGTCGAAAATATCTCCGACTTGCGCGTAGGGATGGTCGTATTGCGTTCGATTAGTTTGGTAAAGACGCCGCCAAGCGTTTCGATACCCAGGCTTAGCGGTGTCACATCAAGCAACAGAATGTCGGTCTTCTCGCCTGACAGCACACCTGCCTGCACCGCGGCGCCGATAGCGACGACTTCGTCAGGATTAACGCTCTTGTTCGGCTCCTTGCCGGCAAACAAATCGCGCACAATCTGCTGAACCTTGGGAATGCGGGTCGAGCCGCCCACCAAAACAACTTCGTGAATCTTTGAGGGATCGAGCCCGGCATCCTTGATGGCCTGCACTACTGGGGATTTCAAGCGCCCGAGAATCGGCTCAACTAACTGCTCAAACTTTGCGCGCGTCAGCTTCATCGCAAGATGCTTCGGACCAGACTGATCGGCTGTCACGAACGGAAGATTAATTTCAGTCTCCATTGTGCTGGATAGTTCAATCTTCGCCTTCTCTGAAGCTTCTTTCAGTCGCTGCAACGCCATCTTGTCGTTGGAAAGATCGATTCCCTGATCCCTCTTGAATTCTTCGATAATCCATTCGGTCAGACGTTCGTCAATGTCGTCGCCACCCAGGTGGGTGTCACCGTTAGTCGACTTCACTTCCACAACGCCTTCGCCCACCTCGAGAATCGAGATATCAAACGTACCGCCGCCGAAGTCAAACACCGCGATTGTTTCGTCCTTCTTTTTATCGAGACCGTAGGCGAGCGCCGCGGCCGTTGGTTCATTGACGATGCGCATCACGTCCAGGCCCGCGATCTTGCCGGCGTCTTTAGTCGCCTGGCGCTGGGCATCATTGAAGTAAGCCGGCACGGTGATCACGGCTTTGTCTACCTTTTGTCCCAGGTAGTCTTCGGCCGATTGCTTCATCTTCTGAAGGATGATTGCCGAAATCTCCGGTGGGCTCCATTCCTTGCCGCCCGCTTCGATACGCACGTCGCCGGTGCCCGCAGGCTTGACCTTATAGGGAACTTGCTTGATCTCTTCGGTCACCTCGTCAAAGCGGCGTCCCATGAATCTTTTGATCGAATAGACTGTGTTCTCGGGATTGGTCACCGCCTGGCGCTTCGCCACCTGCCCTACTAACCGGCTGCCGTCTTTGGTAAAAGCAACCACTGAGGGCGTGGTGCGCCCACCTTCGGAATTGTTTATGACCGTGGGCTCGCCGCCTTCCATGACTGCCACCACGGAGTTGGTTGTTCCCAGGTCGATTCCTATAATCTTGCTCATTTCTTTTGTTCTCCAAAACGATATTTAGCCCGTTACCAGGCTCGAACTTGCCCAGCTCTTGCTTCCACCATAATTCAACCTCCAGAGCCCCTTAAATTGGCCACCAACAGCTCTAGTTGAATGGGAAAATAATATAATATCTGAGCCTCTCGTTGTCAACTTTGATAACAGGGCATTCGCAGATTGCGTAAAGACTTGGTTTTTACCTGATTATCCAAGGCTGGTCAGGAAAGGAGGCCTTGTTTTCGGTCCTCATTCATGAGCCTTGAGGCAAAAAAGATGTAATGGAGGCCGGAGAGCACCGCCAGCGTAAAAACAGCGGCATAAACGGTGGGAAGGTAGTAACCAGTGTAGTGGGGAACGCTGGCTGCGAACATAATGGCCGCAATACCCGCAATCTGGACAATCGTATTGAGTTTGCCCAACCACGAAGGGCGAAAACCCCTGAAGCCGGTCATGATGTTGATGGCTGCGGCGCCGACAATAATAAACACGTCCCGGCTTATTACCGCTACTGTCACCCAAAAAGGCACGGGTAGGTGACCGGGCAAAGGTTGAGGAAAAACACTCCGCATTGAAAGGACTATGAAGGCTGTTACCAGCATGAGTTTGTCGGCAATCGGATCAAGGATTGTGCCGAGTTGAGACTGCTGGCTGAAACGGCGAGCCAAAAGCCCATCGAGACCATCAGTAAGGCCCGCTAAAATAAAGACTGCCAGTGCCAGGCTAAATCGCCGATAGAAAAGCAGGGTTACAAAAACAGGAATCAGCACCATCCGAAAGACGGTGAGCAGGTTGGGGACGGTCAGAATTCGGGAGGACATGATCGGTAAATAGTGAATTGTAAATCGTGAATAGATGAACACGTGTTCGGAAGTCTATTCACGACTTCTGATTCACCATTCACTTCTTTCAGGCACTACGTAGCTCAAGCAACGAAACCTCGGGTGGGCAGCCGAAACGAACTGGCAAAACCACGGTTCCAAGCCCTCTGGTCACGTATATCTGCGTTTCTCCCTGGCGTGCGAGCCCTTTGAGTAAACGCCGGCGAGGCCGGCCGGACGCGCTGCGTTCTGAGCGCAGACTAACCTGTCCGCCGTGCGTATGACCACTGAGCACGAGATCGACTCCGGCTCGCGCGGCGCGCCTCAGGATGACAGGATTATGCGCCAGCAACAGCTTAAACTCGTCAACACTGGAACCAGCCAACGCGAGTGCCAGATCCTCAAGTCCCACCATCGTATCGTCCACGCCGGCAAGCCAGAAGGCGGAGCCATTCTTCTCGAATCGCATGCCCTGATTGACGAGCACAGTCATTCCTTCAGCGCGGAAGAGATCGGTGATCAAGGCGGCGTCCGTCCAATGATCGTGATTGCCGAGCACCGCATAGACGCCATGTCGCGCGCGCAGTGTGCCGAGCAGTTCCGCGCAGGGAGCGGCGTACTGCCGTTCCTTGGAAACATAATCACCCGTAAGCGCTACTATGTCGGGTTGTAGGCGATTAGCCGTTGCCACGGCGCGCTCAATTTGTTCGCGGCTGGTAAACGGACTGTGGTGGATGTCGGAAAGCTGAACAATACGAAAGCCGTCAAGCTCTCGGGGCAAGCGCCGTAGACGAATTTGGTGATGTTCTATCGTAAGACGGAACGGTTCGGTCAGTGCAGAACGCGCCGCCTCGCTCAAATTGAGGGCTAATGCGCGCAGTGGTGTTTGCGGTCCCCGGGTTTCGCGAGACGTGACACGGCTGCGCTCTTTCCACCTGATAGGAGTTGACATGTTTTAGGTTGAATTGCCTCTTGGGCGCCGCAAGTGCTCGATTCCGCCGGGAATAACTGCCAAACTCAGCCGCTAAAATTTGGCGCATTATATAAGGGGATCCTCGGGGAAGCAAACGAAGCAAAGATAAAACTGCCAATGTCGCAGATATGTAATAATCGCCTGTTTCGCAACACCAAATGAAAAACCGTTTTCTGGCAGTACTTGCTGCTGCTTCACCTTTGTGGATAGTCGCATCCGTTACCGCGGCACCCGAGGTGGCATCGCCAACGACCGGGGATGGCCACGGACTCGAGCCAATGATCCTTATCGGGCTCGCCGTGATGCTGATCGTGGCCAAGCTCGGCGGTGAACTTTTTGAACGGATCGGGCAGCCGGCTGTTTTAGGAGAGTTGCTCGGCGGAATCCTCATTGGCAACCTGGTGTTATTCGGTTTCACGGGGGCTGAAGCGCTGAAGACCAATGAAGTCATCGCGGCGATTGCGGAGATCGGTGTAATCATTCTGCTGTTCGAAGTCGGACTGGAATCCGATCTGAAAGAGATGATGGAGGTGGGCTGGTCGTCGTTGCTGGTTGCCGTGTTAGGCGTGATTGCTCCTTTCCTTTTGGGGTGGGGTGTCTCGGCTTACTTCATTCCGGAGGAACCGCGCCTTGTTCACATCTTCATCGGCGCGACTCTTTGTGCGACGAGCGTTGGCATCACGGCACGTGTTTTCAAAGACTTGGGGAAAGTTGCTACACGCGAGGCCCGCATCATCCTGGGCGCCGCGGTAATCGACGACGTCCTGGGACTGATGATTTTGGCGGTCGTAGCCGGAGCAATCAAAGCGACGGCGACCGGCGTTACGCTTTCAATGATGGGGGTCGGCATTATCGCCGCTAAGGCATTAGCGTTCCTCATTGGTTCAATTGTTCTGGGACAGTTCATCGTGCCACGTTTGCTTCGCGGTGCCGGACGGCTGGAATCGGGGGGTGTGTTGCTGACGTTGGCAATTTCCTTCTGTCTGTTTCTCTCTTGGGCTGCGGCAAAAGTTGATCTCGCTCCGATCGTTGGCGCATTTGCCGCCGGTCTGGTGCTTGATGAAGTTCACTACAAGCCGGCGCGCGCGCGTAAAGAGCGGAACCTTCAGGATCTTTTACAGCCTGTAAGTCTGGTGCTCGTACCGATATTCTTCATCCTGATGGGGATGAAGGTCGACCTCCGCTTCTTCGGACGACCGGAACTGCTGGGTTTTGCCCTGGTCCTTACCTTGGCGGCGATCATTGGGAAGCAGGTTTGTTCACTGGGAGTACTTGAGCGTGGCACGAATCGATTGGCGATCGGATTGGGCATGATCCCGCGTGGCGAAGTCGGGTTGATATTCGCCGGGATAGGCGCAACTCTAATACTTCCCAACGCCAGTGGCGTCCGCGAGGCGGTAATTCGCCCGGCAACGTTTGGCGCAGTCGTGATCATGGTGATCGCTACAACGTTAGCAACTCCGCCGCTTCTCAAGTGGTCACTGGCGCGAAAGATCGGAGGGCGTAAGGCAGAAGGCACAGGGCAGTAGGCAGACTGCAGGAACAGACTGCAGGAACAGGCGGCATGAGTAGGCGGCAGGAGCAGGCGGCAGGAGCAGGCGGCAGGAAGCAGGCGGCAGGAGCAGGCGGCATGAGTAGTCTAAGTGGAACAGAAAAGAGATCAGCACAAGGTCGGCGCAAAAACGAAGCCTCGCGGGCAACAGACGGGAACAGCCGGGGCCAGGGACCAAAATCGCGAGGCCATGAAAGAAACGCCGGCGGTGCGTGGTCGTCGTAAGTATGCCAACAAGCTGGCAGCGGATAAGTCGGCCCAAAACATCGGCGGTGATGCGGTAACGCCGCGCACGAGCGCGCCTTCCACTCCAGCTATGACGACAAGCGTCCGTAAAGGCGAGGGCGGCGGTGAGAAAGTGTTTAAAGCGCGACTGAATGCGGCACGGATGAAAAAGAAACGTTGATCTATGCGACTACCGGCGACGCTCCTTAACGAGCCAAAGATTTGCTGCCGCGGATGAACGCGGATTTGGACGGATCTGAGAATCACAACATCAGCCGAGAAGCGTCTGAATTCAGGAAACACGTTCAAACCGTTCGCTCCCAAATTCGTGATCCGCGTTTATCTGCGTTCATTCGCGGCCAGTAGTCCCTCAAAGTTTTTGCTTCTTAGCTCGAAGAAGTGCAATAATCCGCTCGCTCCATTAGACAAGCCGGCGCTCGAGTTTCTTTCAAATAATTACATACGAATAACGCGACGCTCGACACCGATCGACGCTCGCTTGGAGACGCATCCATGTCGAAAATTTCAAGGCTCTCATTTCCAATTTTTGCTTTATTAGTTTGTTTCCTGGTTCCGCTTCAGGCGCAGGAAGCTAACAAAGACATCCTCGGCGCAATGCGCTATCGCTATATCGGCCCGGTTGGAAACCGCGTCACTTCGGTTGTCAGCATCCCGAGCCAGGCAAACATTTACTACGTCGGCGCGGCCTCGGGTGGCATTTTCAAAACTACCGATGGCGGGGTTCATTGGGATCCGGTTTTCGACGGACAGCCGGTTGCATCAATCGGCTCATTGGCCATTGCGCCTTCTGATCCAAACGTCATTTGGGCCGGCAGCGGTGAGGCGCATATTCGCAGTCACATCTCCGTAGGCGCCGGTATCTACAAATCTACTGACGCAGGCAAGACCTGGAAAATGATGGGCCTTGAGAAGACCGGACGCATCGGGCGCATTGTTATTGATCCGAAGAATCCCGATATTGTGCTTGCCGCCGCCATGGGCCACAGCTACGGTCCACAACAGGAACGCGGAATCTTTCGGACGGCAGACGGAGGCAAGACCTGGGAACGGGTGCTGTTTGTCGATGAGAACACTGGCGCATCTGAGATCGTGATGGACCCCAGCAACCCGCGTATTTTATTTGCTGGAATGTGGCCTTTGGAGATACACACCTGGGGACGCGAGAGCGGCGGACCGGGCAGCGGGATTTACAAGTCAGCTGACGGCGGGGTCACCTGGAAGAAACTCACCGGCCACGGATTGCCCACCCGCACTACCGGGAAGATCGCCATGGCGATCGCAAACTCAAATCCCAATCGCGTCTACGCGCTAATCGAAACCGGAGACGGCGTGCCGGTGAATGGAAAGGAAACTGATCGCGGCAAACTATGGCGTTCGGACGATGGTGGTGAGACCTGGCGGTTAGTCAGTTACGACCGCACTCTCGGCGGCCGCACTCATTACTACTTTCGCGTCGTCGCTTCGCCTGACAATGAAAATGAAACTTACTTCCTGACTGCCGCCTTCACTACATCACTTGACGGTGGCGAGACAATTCGATCCGGGGGTGGCTTTGGCAACAGTCCGGGCGGCGACAATCACGACATGTGGATCGATCCTACCAATGCCAACCGAATGGCCGTCGCCAACGACGGCGGGGTTTCTATATCTGTCACGCGCGGCAAGACCTGGAATCGCATTCAGCTGCCCATCGCGCAGATGTATCACGTGACCGTCGACAATCGCATCCCCTATTTCGTCTACGGCAACGAGCAGGATGACCCCTCTTATCGCGGGCCCAGCAACACGCGCCGCGGCGGATTTGGTGGCGGCGCTGGACAAATTCCGCGTAGCGCCTGGCAGCCCGTGGGCGGCGGCGAGAGCGGCTGGGCCACGCCCGATCCGGTTGATAACAACATCATCTGGTCCAGCGCTTCCGGATCAGGCAGCGTCGGTGGCATCGTCGAACGCTTCAACCTGACGACTGGTCAGGGTCGTAACGTGGAAGTTTGGCCGGACCAGAGCAACGGCTCAACGGCGGCCGAGCTGAAGTATCGTTTCGTATGGACCATGCCGCTGACAATCTCCCCGCACGATCACAACCGGCTCTATGTTGGGAGTCAATATGTACATCAGACCACCGATGGCGGACAGAGCTGGCAGTTAATCAGTCCCGACCTAACTACCAACGACAAGAGCAAGCAGGGATTCTCAGGCGGACTTACAGGCGACAATATCGGCGTCGAATATGCGCCGGTGGTGTTTGCTATTGCGGAGTCGCCAAAAGAAAAGGGACTGATCTGGGCCGGCACTAATGATGGCCTGGTGCAAGTAACGCGTGACGGCGGCAAGAACTGGACAAATGTTACAAGGAATATACCTAACCTCCCGCCCTGGGGCACTGTCAGCAATATCGAGCCGTCGCGTTACGACGCCGGTGCCGCTTACATCACGGTCGACTTCCACCAGGTGAACAATCGCGATCCGTTTGTGTACAAGACGAGCGATTACGGTAAGAGTTGGAAGCAGATCACGAGCGGCATTCCCCATACGATGCTGAGTTACGCGCATTGCGTGCGCGAAGATCCTACGAGGCGGGGCTTGTTGTATTTAGGTACGGAAGGCGGCGTGTTTGTCTCCTTCGACGATGGCGCAAACTGGGAGCCCTTACAATCAAACTTGCCGCGCGCCCCGGTCTACTGGCTAGTAGTGCAGGAGCACTTCAACGATTTGGTTATCGCCACCTACGGCCGTGGCTTCTGGATACTTGACGATCTTGGTCCACTACAGCAAATGAGCGCGAGCGTGCGCGACTCGAACGCGCATCTCTTTACGCCGCGGCCTGCCTATCGTTTTCGCAATACAGTTGTGCCGGTATCAGTCGATTACGACCCAACTGCCGGGCAGAATCCTCCGTATGGCGCCGCGATAAATTATTACTTGAAATCGACGCCCAGCGGCGACGTGAAGATTCGCATTGAGGATGCAAAAGGACAAACAGTGCGCACGCTGACAGGGACCAAGACTGCCGGTATCAATCGCGTCGACTGGGATCTGCGCGGCGAGCAAACGAAGGAAGTGCGCCTGCGCACCAGTCCCGCTTACGCTCCCGAGGTTCGGAACGGGGCTGAAGGCTGGCGCCTCGCGCCGGACGGCGGTCGGATGTCGGTGCTGATGCCGCCCGGAACGTACACTGTCAAACTTTTGGTGGGTGGCACAGAGTCGGCGCCAGGTCAAACTCTTAGCGAACAGTTAATCGTCAGGAAAGATCCCAACAGCGAAGGCACTGAGGCGGACATCAACGCGCAGGTGGCGATGCTGTTTGAGTTGCGTAAGGATTTGGAAAACGCGGCCGACATGGTCAACCAAATAGAAGTGATCCGCAGCCAACTCGCGAGCGTCACCGCGCTGCTTGACGCTGGGACCGCGGGTGCCTCGCCGGCAACGACCGCGCAGCGTGAGGCTCAGTCAGCAACACCAGCGTCAGCAGGCGGAGAGTACATCGCGATCAGGCGAGCCGCCGACGATCTCGACAAAAAGCTGATCGAGGTGGAAGAGAACTTAATCCAGCGCAAACTCACCGGGCAGGGTCAGGACACTGTTCGCTGGCCGCCCAAGTTGCTCAGCAAGATCAACTATCTCGCCAACGGAATCGGCGGGGCAGACTTCCTACCAACCATGCAGCACCGCGAAGTGAAGGCGATGTTTGAAGACCAACTCGCTACGCATCGCCGGCGTCTGGACGAGATACTGGGCAAGGACCTCGATGCCTTTAATCGTCAGCTGCGCGAGCGTGGTATTGGCAACGTGATTGCTAAATAGTGAGCAGTGAGCAGTGGACAGCGGTACACAAAGTCAGAACCGGGAGAGTAGCGACCGGGTGCAAGTCTCGCTCAAGTCGACATCCGAGGCACAACTCAATACAGCGAGAGTTGACCGTCTCTATCGGATTTACACAAAATCGGAACCGGGAGCGGTAAAGGTTGTGTGAAAACTCGGCTGTACGCCGAAGCAAAAACTCTGGCAACATGGGTCGACGAATACGGAACCGGGAGCGGACCGGGGTCCCCAGACGGGCAGCCCGGCTGGGGTGGTGGTAGCGACCGGATGCAACCTACGATACGCAAGCCGTTCAATGCGCGCATTGCGGCGCAAGCAAAGTATTCGGGTGAATTATCCCAGCGGCCCGCCTTGATCATACTCAACGTATACCACGGCATTAATCACGTCACTCTCAGTCCATAAATATCGCTTGCTGCCACGCTCTACCCAGGGGGTTTGACTTGAACGCCAACAACCAGCTGCCCGCAATTTTCTGGTGGCATTGGCTTTGAACGCAATGAGGATTCTTTCCGGGTCGCAACCTGCTCCAACAACTGTGTGAAGGTGATTGGTTCTTACATTCGTTGCCCAAAACTCCCATTCGCGTAATCTACATGTCTGGCGAATTGCTTCCTCAACCAAAGCTCTTGGCTTTGATCTTAGTTTGACTGGTGCATGGCTGAGCAGGCTGTGATTATATTTTCGCCAACGTTCATTAGGAGCAATGAGTGAGGTGCCGAAGCGGTTATGAAAGCGATTAACGGATCCGCGCTTGTCGCCGTGCAGCCAAGTGCCATAAGCACGAAAGGTAATTAGGTAGGCCAGGGGAATGTGTTCGTCACGATACTCAGCCATTGATGCGCTTGTGTATAGTGCCGGTTGGCAGCCGGTCGCTACCACCACCCCAGCCGGGCTGCCCGTCTGGGGACCCCGGTCCGCTCCCGGTTCCGTATTCGTCGACCCATGTTGCCAGAGTTTTTGCAACGGGTTAGGTTGAGGCCATGTTGAGCGACCGGCTCCAACCAGCGATACAGAAACCGTTCAATGCGCTCGCGCGGCTGCATAAGCAAAGAGTTCGGCAACGTGGGTCTACGATTACGGAACCGGGAGCTGTAGAGCTTGTGTGAAAACTCGGTTGCACGCCGAAGCAAAAACTCTGGCAACATGTGTCAACGAATACGGAACCGGGAGCGATAGCGACCGGACGCACGGTTCATACGAGCCTGTATGCATCCCGCGTCGCCGTTAAGCACGGTGCATTGCTTCTGTGTACATCGCGGCCGGTCGCTACTGCTGCCGGTTCCGTATTCGTCGACCCACGATGCCAGCCTTTGCTTCGGCAGCGCGCGCATTGAACGGTTGTGTATCGCAGGTTGAACCGTCGCTACCAGCGACCCGGTGCAAGTGTCGTCAAAGTCCAATGTCTAGGCTTGACTGCTGATTCCTGATTGCTGGTGACACAAAATCATAACCGGAGCGGTAGCGACCGAGTGCAAGTGTAGTCCAATGTCCAACATCGATGCTGACTGTTGATTCCTGGTTGGCGGCGACACAAAATCATAACCGGAGCCTTAGCTACTGCGTCCTCGCGTCCGCTGGGTTGCTGACGTCCACCCATCTGACGCAAGTGTTCCCTCGTCGCCGTGCGCGATGGCGAAACGTCAACTGCTAGCGGCTGTCAGAATGGGACGTATTTTTTCACCGCTTCCTCACCACTGAACATCGAAGACAACGAAGACTCTGCCAAAACAGGCGACACAATTAGCATTGCCAACTTTGGAATAGAACTGGATATCGAGCCCGAGTTGGGAGCGACGAACAATCTGAAAATAGGCGCGCCGCGGGATGATGCAGGCGTTTACGCCTGGCGCGGCGCCGTGACTAACGGCTCAAAAGAAACAGGCTTCAAGATCATGCTGACGAAAACCAAAGAACTCACCAGCGACGACAAGCGCGGGAAATCAATACGTAAACTCACGTTCACCGCAACAATCGTCCCCGGCGCGCCGGATAAGACACAGTGAGCAGTCGGCAGTGAGCAGTGAGCAGTGAGTGGGTCTTCACGCTGAAAGCGTGAGAGTAGCCAGGGGGTGAGCACTTTTCGCACGCCAACCCTGGGATCACATGCCTAAAAAACTCTTCGCCCGGAAGGGGCCAAAGAAGTTTTCAATTGACGGAAGAAAAACACCCGCCCATCCGTCTAACAACTAACGATCAACACGCAAAGGAGCAGCTTGAACAACCATCAGAACCATGCAGTCATTAGTCTGGCCGTTTTGCTGCTCGTGCTTTCCTTATCTTCCTGCAACGGCGGACAGGCTGACGGCGGCAGTCAGCAACAACCGATCTTCGCCCCTGCGCCGGGTTCGCCAATCGCCGTCGCCTGCGGACCAGGTAACGTGGTCGTCGGTGATCTGAATAACGATGGCAAGCCTGATCTTGTCGTCGCCTGTGGAGAAGCTCACGCGCTAACAGTGTTGCTGGGCGCGGGCGGAGGCCTCAGCGGAGGCTTTCGGCCGTCAAATCCAATATCAGTTCCCCTGGGTCCGGGTAACGCTCCGGGTGATATGGCGCTGGGCGATGTGAATAGTGACAGCCAATTGGATCTCGCTTTCGACAGCCACGACAGTTACGGCGTTGTCCTGATGCTCGGTGATGGCAAAGGCGGTCTCGCGCTCGCAGCGAATTCTCCAATCGCTATGAAGGACGGCCTGCATCCGCACACGCACGGTTTGGCGATAGGCGATCTGAACGGCGACCGCAAACTCGATCTCATCACCGTGAACAATGCAGACAATGATTTGTCTGTCGCATTCGGCGACGGGCGCGGCGGCTTCACACGCGCTCCCGTAACGTTTGCCGTTGGGCCGAGTCCATATCCGTTGGCGCTGGGCGACGTAAACAACGACGGCCGTCTCGACATCATCGCGACCGCGACAGCTACTGGTCCAATGCGCCGGCAACAGCTGCCTTCCAGTTTCGCCTTGACGCTCTTGTTGAATGACGGACACGGCGGCTTTCGCCGGAGCGAGCTTCCCTTGCGTACCGGTCAACCCTGGTTCGCTGCCATCGGCGACGTGAACGGCGATCGCAAACCGGATGTGGTGGCCACTCATCACGAGCAAAACCAATTGACTGTGCTGCTCGGCGATGGAGCGGGTCATTTGACGGAAGCCGCCGGCTCGCCGTTCGACTTTGGCCGCAGCGCCTTTCAGGTAATTCTCGCGGACGTGAATCATGACGGCCGTCTCGACGCTCTTGCCGCTGCCGGTGAAGGTGTGCGCGTAATGCTTGGCGACGGTCGCGGCAACTTCAAACCCGCCCCCGGCTCGCCTTTTCTGACAGGCAGAGGAGTTTGGCGACTCGCAGTCGCAGATCTGAACGGCGACGCAAAACCCGACGTGGTCACAACCAATCTGGAAAGCCGAAGCATCGGCATCTTGCTCGGCCGGTGAGAGTCACGGCAGTGAGCGGTGAGCAGTGAGCAGTGATCGAAGCCCGACCGTGAGGAAGGGCTATTGTCAGTACCACCTGCGGTAGCGGGTGGGCTCTTATGCTGACGTTTCACCTGTAGGCAGCGGCAGCGGGCCTGCGAAGCAGGCGTTAGCGTAAAGCCTGGGGCGTCAGCCCCAGTGACGATCCAATTCTCACGGATGAAGCCCGCGGAGCGGGCGGCAGAAGGAACAACGTTACTCTATCCAAAACTCAACCTATCCTCACATCGCGAAAGCTACGTAATCGGCGAACACGGGATGGCCTGAATGGGTACGTAATTGGCCGCAGCAGTGAGCGTTTTTCCCCTCACTGGCGATCACTTCCTTAGTAGTCTCCTTTGTAAGAGTGTGCTTAAACCATGTCGGCCTGCAATCTCCGCCAGCATTGATCTACATATCGCGTCCTCGCCTGGTCTCTCGCTGGAATCTCTTGTATTTGCCCGGCCCGCGGGCACGGTTCTTGCGACAAGATTACCGAAAAGACAGTTCTGAGACCGGGAAAGACGGTCGAGAGTTGTGGAAGGTCGTGTCCGAATCACAAATTCTCTGTGCAAGCTCCGTGTGCTCTGTGCCTGCTCTGTGGTAAGCAATCGTTAAAAAGATCCACCACAGAGAGACACGGTGCGGCCAGGGCCGCAGGCAAACGCCTTGAGCTCCGGAGGAGCCGAATGTTTATAGATACGGAACGTCACCCAAAGACAAAAGCTCCAGCGGAGCGAAATGTTGTAAGCGAGGATTCCCCTCGGCAACATTCCGCTCCTCCGGAGCTGTGAAAATTCTATTGAGCCCGTTGACTATAAACATTTCGTCCCACTGGGACTCGTGGTTATGGTTAAAAACTTTGTCAGAAAAACAAGAAACTTCGGACGTGTTACACATAGACTTGAGCAAACCCGAGGATTCCCTAAAACGATTCGGTTGGATTTAAGAAGGAGAGTTTTATGAACAGGATCAAAGTATGGCCGCACCTGACGATCGTGGCAGTGGTGTTTGCGCTCATCGCCGGCTTAGGCGTGGGTTTTTGGATGAAGCACGAGCAGACGGCATCCGCCGAGGAACTGCCCTACGCGGCTCGCATACAACGAGTGGATGGCGACGTCGCTTTCAGCGATAGCCTCCCTAACACTGATGCCGCGATGCGAATGCGGAGTGGATAGCCGCTACTCCGAATCAACCCTTCTCAGAGGGAGATCGGATTTACACGCGCGATAACGCGCGCACCTCGCTCGCGTTTAGCGGACGCAATTTCGCGCGGCTCGATCCGAACACATCACTTGACGTAGTATCGCTTGGCGACCGCCGCACTCAGCTCGCGCTCCGCGACGGCTCGGCAATGTTCGACGTCGGGTATTTAGCAGCCAAATGAATTGTTTGAAGTAGCCACGCCCTACGGCGCGGTAAATTTTGATCAGCCCGGGCTTTACAACGTCGGTTTCGACAACAATGGCGGTGTGCTCGTCTCAGTGCTGAGCGGACTGGCGCGGGTGGTTGGCCTGGCGGGTTCTGGGGAAATTAATAAAGGCGAAATGCTTACGCTCGTGGGCCAGGCGGCGTCCGAGGTGGCGTTGTCGCGTTTGAATGGCCAGGATGCCGGATATCAGGTGGACGATTATTACCGCTATCAATATCCGAATTCTTACGACGGCCGTTACAGCAACTACGACGCTTATCTTAATGACCCCTACTATTACGATCCTTACCGGCGCAACGCGAGTTATCAGTACGCGAGTTCAACCATTCCGGGCCTCAACGACCTCGACTACTACGGCGACTGGCAGAATGTTGGCAGTTATGGCTATGCCTGGAGACCGCGGGTTGATTCAGGCTGGGTTCCCTATCAGCAGGGCCAGTGGACCAACGATTATCCGTATGGGCCAACCTGGGTTTCCAGTGAGCCCTGGGGCTATGCGCCCTATCACTATGGACGTTGGGCCAACGTGGGTAACCAGTGGTACTGGATTCCCGATGGAGTGAACACGACGCCGTGCGTATGCCCCGGCCCTCGTTGCTTTCGTTCCTCTGGACGACGCGAACCAAATCGGCTGGGTGCCGCTTGGCCCGGGCGACAGTTATGCGCCGCGTTATTACGACGACAACTGGCAGCCGCGTTATCTGACGCGGACGAATATAGTGCCGGCACAACTTATCAATTTCGGCATACCTGGGGCCGTCACCGTTGTGCCGGTGGATGCCTGGGGTCGCGCGATCGATCCGCGCAGTATCAGAAGGATTGATCAGCAGCGGTTGGCCTCAGTGAGGTCAACGCTCGATCCTTTGACACTGACTCCGCTTAGAAACGCAGTGATCCACTCCGCATGGGGACGCGGCAAGATCGATCTGCCGCCGGGCATTGCGAAGAAACTCAGGGACACGCGCGTCTTTGTCGGCGGCGATATCAGGGAGTCGGCGCTTCAGGAAGGACCTGGCGAAGTCGATGCGCGTGGAACGTGTTTCCGACAAGGCCAGGAATCAAAAGTTCAAGGTTAAGGATGAGCGCCAGGATCGCAGCAGGTGGATCAAGGCACGCAAACAAGAAATAGAACGGCTTAACGTCGAAGCGCCAAAGCGTGGCAATAAGGAAGCTCAACAGCAAGCGCGTCAGCTTGAGCAGCAACAGAAGAAAGAGACTCGTGCTCAGGAGCCCACTCAAGCAAAAGGCCCAGCGCAAAGCCGCAACCGCAACCGCAGGGAGAACGAGTAGGCAAGCCGGCGAAGCCTCAGGCGCAAAGCGAACAGCCAAATAAGCCTGAGACGAAGCAGCAGTCTCCAGGGGCGGCCAAACAGGAACGCAAGCAGGAACCGCCGGCCGCAGGCGGGCAGGGAAAAGGCAAAGGTAAAAAGCCGTAAGTGAGAGTGGCGGTGAGCGGTGAGCAGTGGGCAGTGGGCAGTGGGCAGTGGGCAGTGAGCAGTGAGCGGTGGGCAGTTGCTTTCACCTAAGGATTCTCGGTGGCCTTATGCAACGTCGGCTCGGTGCAGCCAGCTAAGGCTGAGGCACTCGGCTGGACCAATAGCCTGGACGCCGTTTCTGATGTGCCACGGCAACAATCACTATCTCGGATTCACTTTGCAGATAGAAAATGTTGAAAGGGAACCGCGGAAGAACGAGCTTGCGTGTTCTATGGTCGGCCAATGGATACTGCGTCGGAGCTTCGACGATTCTGCTGACGGCATTGTCCTGCGGAGTGGGCGAATGCGGTCGCGCTTAGTGGGCTGCGTTCGTAGTACCACCTACGCGCTTCCCGAAGTTCGGCACGAGCCTCAGGGTGAAGCTTAACTCTCATTCGACTGGCCGAATAACTCCGCGCGCACTTCTTCCCAGGGAATTAATTCGACGGTTCCCGCGTCGATCTCAGCTAGGCGTCTCTTGATCTCTTCAGGCATCTCTTCCGACCGGGCTGCTTCAACATCCGGTTCAGAAACGGGGTCAAGCGTCTCAATGAGTAAGCCAGCTAAGGTAGCCCGATCGCGCTCGGGCAATTGCGCCGCTTCGCGAAAGACTTCTTTGAGATTGCGTTCCATGACGGATAGTGTACTCCGAAGTTAATAATGAATGTAACCAGACATACGGGAGCGGTGGGCAGTGAGCGGTGAGCAGTTATTAGTGAAATCCGCAATCCGAAACCCGCAATCCGAAATTCCTCAACGGTAGCCCGGGGTAAGCCCCCAGCACGCCGCCGGGATCTTGTCAGTACCACCTGCGATAGCGGGTGGGTTCTTCACGCTGAAAGCGTGACATGGAGTAGCCCGGGGTGAGCGTGCATCGCGCCACCCCAGGGATCGATTACCCACAATGATCCTCGCCCTGAAAGGGTCGCAGAGATCACGCCTCCCTCGCGTACGCGGCTCTGCCGCCGCACAGTGCGGAAAGGCTGTGCCTTTTTCCGTCAGATTCTCCTCCAATTCCTGGGAGGCTACGCCTCCACGCCGAGGCGTAGCCTCCAGTCTTTTCCAGCGACCCCAGGTTTCCGCGCCTTAGGCTTGAGAGAGACTAGCCCGAGGTGAGCGCCGCCATTAGCGCGCCACCCCGGGATCTCGCCACGAACAATATTCCTCGCCTTGTGCATTATGAAGTCTTGGAGTGTAAGGGCTTGATGCTGCTAGACACATCAGAGAGTTCGGTCGGGCTTGCCAAACTACTCGAAATAAATGAAGCTACCTCGAATCTCACATTGGGAAGAGCCTTAAAGCGTGAATCTATCCTCAATATTTTCAGATGTCGCTTACAAGCAACTTGTTCGCGTTGATCTCCCTGAACAGGGATCAAATCAGCACGAGCTTAACGGTGTAACGGCACTTAGAGAATTCTTTGGGTCTGCAGTAACCTACACGCGGAGAGTTGAGTTGGCACTATTTCGCTGACGATCAGGAGCCGATCCAGGATGAGGGCGATTTCACATTCTACGATGCTCGCGCTAAGACCGCCGACCGCACTGGACGCAGCGAGTGGCGTTTCTACTATTACGGGAATTTCCTCTCATGCGCGAACATAGGTGATTGGTTTTTTCTCGCCCGCTCTCAGTCTGGACGTTTATTCGGACTGGTCTTCCAGCGGAATTCAGCATGGCTTCGGGCCGCCCAAGCGCTATTTGGAGTTCAGACGTTGACGCCCTCGTTCGACGTAGTGAGCCGTGAGACGCTCGATAAGCAACAGTTTGAATTGCTTCGTCGACAAATCCTGGCTGAACTCGACCTGGAAGTGACAGTTCCTGCGCGCCCCACCGATGAAGAGCTTATGCTGGCGAAATATGGCCGAACCTTTCCAGCGACCAAAGAGATGTCAGCTTTCGCGCGCACTCAGGTGGAAGTGGACATCAAACGGCCTGATGAGGTCCTTGTTCGTTGGCTTGATAGAGAAGAGGAACTCTTCAGGGCGTTGGAAAACGTGATCATCGGTGAGCGGTTGAAAGCTGGCTTCAAATCGGTGGACGAGTTCATTGCGTATTCCCTCTCCGTCCAAAACCGACGCAAGGCCCGGATGGGCTTCGCTCTTCAAAACCATCTCGCCGAGGTGTTCACGCAACAGCGGTTACAATTTACAGCGCAGGCTCACACAGAAGGAAACAACCGACCCGATTTCATCTTCCCTGGCGAACAGCAATATCATGACGTAGGCTTTAACGCAGCGTTGCTCGTAATGCTGGGCGTAAAATCAACTAGCAAAGATCGGTGGCGCCAGGTTCTAACGGAGGCTGACCGGATTCCCAGAAAACATCTTTGCACCCTTGAACCGGGGATCTCGACTAAGCAAACCGATGAGATGACGCGACAAGAGTTGTCGCTAGTTGTTCCTGCTACCTTGCACGAAACCTACACTCAGGATCAACGCAGGTCGTTATTGAGTGTAGGTGGTTTCATCGAGTTCGCACGAAAGAAACAAAATCAGGAAACCTGACGGTCTGTCAGCTCGATCCCGACCCTAATAACGGGTCGCACCCATGTGCTCGGTGCTGCTCTATTTCACCATCCTGCGTTACACCTAAGATGGCGGACGTCTTAACACCAAAACAACGTAGCTTTAATATGTCGCGCATAAAAAGTCGTGATACGCGTCCGGAAATGATCGTGCGCTCCATTGTTCATCGGTTGGGTTATCGGTATCGACTCCACAAGAAGGACCTTCCTGGCAAGCCGGACGTGGTTCTTGTGCGCCATCGAAAGATAATCGATGTGCATGGGTGCTTCTTTCATATGCACAAATGTAGGTTTGGGAGAGTGGTGCCAGTTACAAACGCGCAGTTCTGGAAAACTAAGCGCCTCTCAAACGTCGAACGGGATCGGCGGAATCTGAGAACGCTGAGACGGGAAGGTTGGCGGGTAATGGTCGTTTGGGAATGCGAAACCAGGAATTCAAATCGCCTTGCGAAGCGGCTAGTTCGATTTTTGGAATCTCCAACGTGAATGCCTAGAACCAACCTCAAATGAAGGCTGCTATCGGAATATTCCATTGATTGCGAAGTGAATTGAGTACGACAAACGTCGCGAGCAACTTATCGTGAGGATGCGTGAGAAAAGGATAGCTGTCGTGGCTTGCGGTATACCTTACGTTTCGGTTCTTTTCCTTCGAACAGGCATTTGATCATTTCTCGAGCGTATATGCTCAACTACGGGAACTGCCACTGAATTGCCAAACTGTTTGTAAGCTCGCGTGTCACTCACCACAATCTTGAACTCCTCGGGAAAGCCCATCAGCCTTGCGCATTCCCGTGGTGTGAGGCGGCGTGGATTCTTGCCTTTCTGGTGAATCAGTATTTCGCTGCCGTCCTTGTAGTACCTTGCACTCAGTGTTCGCGCTATTCCTTCAGGATCAGTTAATCCGAATCCGAACCCATTACCCTTAGCGCGATGCTTATCGGCATAATCCCTCAGATACTTCCATAGGTGGTTCGTTAATGTGTATTTCTCATCAACTTTCGGTTCAAGGACTTTCTTAAAGCGAGGTTTCAGGTCTGGGAGTTTGGGCAACTCGAAGCTAACAGGATCTCTAAAACCGATCAGATATATTCGTTCTCTGTGTTGAGGTACCAATGAACGTGCATCAAGCAGTTCTGGATAAACTTGGTAGCCAAGTTCGTCCTCCAGAGTATTCAGGATGGTTTCATAGGTACGTCCCGCGTCATGCCTCATCAGGTTTTTTACGTTCTCAAGCAGGAAAGCCCTTGGCCTTTTCGCCTGAATGATCCGGGCGACGTCAAAAAACAATGTCCCCTGTGTGGCATGTTCAAATCCGTGTGCATTGCCCAAAGCGTTATTTTTTGTCACGCCCGCGATAGAGAACGGCTGACAAGGAAAGCCTGCGGTGAGAATGTCATGATCTGGAATGTCGTTTGCGGATATCTTGGTGATGTCACTCTTCAAGAAGACTTCAGGTTTATGTTGAAAATTCGCTTCGTAGGTCTTGGCCGCATACTTGTCCCATTCAGAAGCGAACAAGCAAGTTCCGCCGACGTTCTGGAATGCGATACGAAAGCCCCCAATGCCGGCGAATAATTCAATGAAAGTAAACGAAGCCATGCTATCCGTGAAGAACCCTTTCAATAACGCGTTCAACCTGGCGGCGTATGTTAAAGACATCTTCTAAGATTAACAAGCAGCTTCGGTCGAGAGCTTACTCTAACCTTTAAAAGAATTTTTGCTGCCCTAAACCGTTCAGTGAGCTTCACGTGACTGCGACTAGTTTCTCGCGAAGGCGTTTGACTGTTGAGTTACGAAGCTCACAGCCAGTACTTCTCTCATCTGTTCGTTCTCATGTCGATTGGAATCTTCGAAACTCTTCCGGCATCATTGCCATCAAGTCCGAAGCCTGCATAGTATAGAGGTCCCAAGTCACGTCAAATTGCCGCAGCACATCAGAAAGTCGGCGTGCGCTGCCGGGACCTTTGCCTGCCGCCCCAAGCCGCAACCGACGGGTGGCAGGATCTATGTAAAGATTTGTGGCTAGTGCTACCACAGCCTTATTTGTTACTAACTCTTGACGGGCAGCCATTTGCTCAGCCACCTCGCCAGGTGTGTCCAAACGGCCGCTAAGTAATGCAAGGGCTCTTTCAGGATTATCACGGTGTGCTCTAAATATTCGGTAGGGGCCAGCAAGTAGGTGGCGATAATACTTCCTAAAATCAGATGTAGCCGGTATCCATCGCGCGCGTTCTTTAGGTTGTCGGCGCCCCAATTTGTCGGTAGGGCAAAGCTGCTCAAAGAAGAACAATGACAGCCACGCCCAAAGACCTTTATCTTTTTCTACTCCTGATATTCCGGAGCCTGATAAGAGTCTCATTCAGATACCTCGCGGCATCCAGTCGGTTCCCGAATGTTCGAGTTGATATCTCGATTGTCGTTGGCAGAGCTTCGCTTGTCGCGGGATCTTCCAGCATAGAGTATGGAACTGGCAAAGGAGCTTCGCCGTTAAGCGAGTCTAAGAACTCGTTAAACCGCTCAATTCCAGTTTGGGTGAACTTTCTAATGATCAATCTGATTGTTCCTCCTTCCAATAAGTTTGAAATTTCTCAAGCATCCCGTGCTTCTTGCAAAAGGCTGATACCGCATCGTCTATCCAGTCATCGTACTCCTGCTCTTCTCCTTCCTCTGGTGGAGTCGAAACGCCAGGAAGCAGGGTTGCATAGCGAAGCCACTGCGCCCTCCAATCTTCTCCATCTTCTACGGCGTGATGCTTCTCAACCGTCAAAATTCTAATTAGTATCTGCTTAAAAGCTTGCGGGTAAACTAAGGACGAGAAGACTGGCAGTTTAGCTATACTTCTCCAGTCCCCAAGACGTGAGTTAACGATTAGAATCGGACGATCGGCAAAGTCAACCTTACTGACTTCGTATTCTAAATCTTCAGAGGCAACCGTTAGCAAAGGGGCGCGTATTTCCTCGGGTTCCCCAAATAAATGAAACGGTACTTGGTCCGCCTCAGCCAGCAACTTCCCCTGGTTGGCTACTTGAGATGTAACCTTCACGCGAAATAACACACCATCAGGCGATTCGAACTCAGTCAGCTCTCGTTTTTGCGGCGGGGTAAGCTTGCTAGCCGTGCCAAAGTCAAAACGCATCCAGATAGTCTGACGATAAGCCTCGACTGAGACAATTGCGTCTTCCGGCAGATCGTAATCTTTCAGTTCGAGCTTTGCGTCAAACTTAGCCGGCCCGCCATTGCTTTTATAGACCACTACACTCAAGTGGTCCTGTTTAATTCGTTTGCGCCCGGTGTAGTTAATCCGTCGAATCATCGAACGCCTCCTTCGGCATCACTTTGACGTATAGATCTCTGCGTTCGTCGAAACCGTTTACGGCAATTTTGAATCTTGGATCTTTTACGGCGATGACAAGGTTGTTTTGTCCTCGTCGTTTTACCTCAACGCCCTCCTCTATAAGAGAAAGTCGTGCAATGTCGAAATCCGCCAGCTCATATTTCTTCAAAGGATTACCTCGTCTAATATCGTAAGCAACTCGGACATCAAGAAACGCAGGGATACTTTCAGCCTGGGGACCCCCGGAGACCGAAAAGCCCCCAGCAACCTTCTGAACTATGAAACGTCGAGGCGATGGTGGCGGGAAATCTCGCTTGGTTTTGTCTTTCGAGGGCTCATCGTCGTCCTCTTCCCACTCTTCTCGTCTAATCGCATCCGTCGCGGGCAGAGAAAAGAGATCCATCAGCAGTGTCGGGTCAGATTTTTCTTCTTCATCAGCCAAGATTTGAAGAAGTTCATGGACAGAACGAGTTACGAATTGAATATAAGACGGACCGTAAAAGTACTTGCCTTTATAGTTCGAAGAATCTTTTTGCCATTGTGTGTGGGCGGGATTCTCAGAATCACCCAGTAATGTGGCTAAGGGTTCGTCTTGCACAACCACGAGGGAAGTAATACCGCGATTCCGAGGAGATCTTACGTCAGAAATGATAATTCCCTCGCGAACGAAAACTGGCCGACCGCTTTCGGATCTAGTTTCACGCGCTAAAAAGGCGTCAAAAAACGACTTGCGTGGATTGTCGTTCTTTTTGCGCACGACAATCGGTAATCGTATGGCGACGCGCTCACCTTGGGCCAAGGAGGCCTGAATAACTTTGATCTGTTCTTCGGAGACAAGCTCACGAGACCATGCCGGTGCGTAATTGCTCGGTGGCGGGGAGATGCTTAAAAAATCCTGAGGTCTTCGCTCGGTGGCCCATTCAGCCAATTCTAGCAACGCGGGAAAATCTTGAGGTAGCCGATCCGAAATGCCACTAGCGACGCCGAGAATATTTTCGTGGTCTATGACGGTTTTCGAACTGGGAGTAGCAACCGTTACATGAAGGCTTGCTGCCAAAATGGGATAAAAGTAATCGCGACAAACCGCTTCAATTACTGAATCTTTGTTTATTTCCGGTTCGCACCAAGGCACTATTACCGAAAGGCCCGATTCGGATCGTCGTTTCAGCCGGAAAGCTTCGATGAATTTTTGAATTGCTTCTGGCTCATCGATAGGCAAGGTAAGGTTATCTTCAAGCTTCACTCCATAGTAACCATCCGGAGAATAATAGGTATCGCCAGCGTAATGGGATTTCAGAATGGCTTGGCCCATCATTAATCGCTTATCATCGTCTGCGCGAACGGTTAGGCCGTAGTATGAGCTGGCCCGACTTGACCTTGGAAATACGGTCTTCCCAACGCCCCAACGCCCTCGATCTTGTTCACCTTTGCCCGACTGTCCTTCTGCTCTGAAAAAATAATAAAAGGGATTCTTTGTACTGGGCTTGTCATGCCATTGCTCGATGTCCCCAGTCAAACCTGTTGTTCCAAAATCTTCCACTACGAGATAAGGGCAACTGTCATTCTGTGTTGGAGAAGCATGGAGGCCATTGCCTGGCGCGAAAATGTGAGGCCAAATACCGTCCATATAAGCTTCCACCGCTTCAGGAGGCAATGCCCCTTCTTCGCCAGAGACATAAATTCGCACGCGAACCATTTTGTGTTCCAGTCCTGCATCTAGTGCGTTTTGTATCGCTTCTCGTATCAACGCTTCCGCGGGGTTTTTAATCGCATCGGTTGCGAAAAACTCGCCCAAGACGGGTTCACGATTCTTATCACCCGGCCTCGGCTTGTTAAAACGCCATTTTGCTCTCATCGGATTCTCCCAGAGTCGCTCTCAGTACACGAAAGCGAGTCATGCGTGGCTTAGCTTAGTTTCCAGCCTTCGCTCAACATTCTTCGCAAAACGAAAGCCTTTCTTTGTTAGTCGCCATCCATTCTGCCAATTACCAACCACGTATCCCCATTCCCGCGCGCAGGCTTCGGCGAGAATCAATTGAATTAGCGCAAGGTCGGGAACTTTCTTACCGTCAACCCAGGTGAAAAAGTCGTCAGGATAAGTAGCGTTAGCTTGAGCCGCAATTCTTTCAATTCGAGCTCTAGTCCGAATGCCGTCACAAAGGTAAAGCACAAAGGCTATCTCGGGAATCAACGCACTCCAGTTAGTGCGATGTTGCCTCTGGAGATTCTCGTAGTAGGTTGGAGCCCATGGAAAAGAATTAGACACTCTTGTTGTACTCATTTTTATTTTCCCTTATCCAAAAATACCCACACGATGCGTTCTCATAATTAATATCATCTTCAATATGGCTGGAGGTCGTTCCAGCGTGATATCACCGTCGTGCTTAGATTTCTGCGTTGGCGAGTGCATACCCTTGTCTGCCATGCGCATCGACTAATCCTTCGTGGCGCAACCATGCGAGGCAGAGATACGCTTGATAGTTTGGAATTGGCGAGCCCTCTTCGGCGCCCAACGGAAAAACATCTTCTGCGGTGAAGATTTTTCCTCCCGCGCCTACAACCGCGAGCTTTGAGACGAGTTGCATAAGAACAGCATGCTGTGCTTTATGTTGATATTCTGCGCGCTCCTGTTTTGACCATCCAATCTTTATTAGCTCCCTGTTTCTGCGGAAAAACTTTGGATAGCCACTGGGCTTGGCGGATCTCGCTTTTGCCCTGCCCTTCGAAGGCTTGACTGCCTGCCTTGTTTCCTGGCCAATCGGAGTAACGAAAGTCCGGTATGTCTCGACGCTACCATGTGGGGGAGTGGGAATGCTCCGGTGGCGGTTCGCGTCCTCCGCCAGTTCGCCGATGATTTTCGCCCAGGAAGTAAGCCTGACTATCTCGGCGTAGTCGCCCTTTGTAGCGGCGGCGCCAACTAGTCTACGGAGGCCTTTCTCGCACTCTTCCAGCAGTTTCGCCGCATTCATGTCATCCATAATAATCATTGTAGCTCTCTCTATAGAAATTGTCAAGCGTCCTTGCCGTCCATTATACTCATTGTAGGGCGGCCTGTACTAGTTTGCAAGTTCGCTCTGGCTCACACGCACCATGTAAGGCTTCCATCTCCACCTTGCGAATAGCGCAAGGGGCGACATCTCAAGATTTCTAGGCAAAACCCCAAGGCTAGGCTCCATTTTCTAGACTCGGATAGAATCGGCGGCGAGTAAACACCAACGGTAAGCGCAGACAGTTAGTGGGCTGCAAAAGGTAGGCGCAGCAACAATCCCGGCCTTTAGCGGGTGCGGGCGACGCACCGGGCCAACCTCACTTTAGCAGGAGTGTTAGCCAGTGCATGACGTTGAGGGTGAGTTGGCGATCGTCGGTGCCGGGGTAGTTCATGCCAAAGTTTTGTTCTGGGCAGTCAGCATTGCGGCTTCGCCGAACACAACTACGCGGCCTTTGCCAAACGGCATGGCCAACGCCTGATGCGCGACCCGCCGCTGAAACAACCTTCGCTTTCTGTGGGTTGCCGGATCGTCCACGTCGAAAGCCTGCGTCGAGAGCTTGAGCAAGGCAGTGCTTTCCTTCGGTCCTTTCAGCGATTGACCGGTAAACGACAGCACACGATTGATGCGTTCGCTCGCGTTATTATTATTAGTTCGTTCGCTCGCGTCGCGACCCGGGTGATTGGATGGTCGCCGAGGTTCTTCTGCCGGCGTGAGAATCGAATCCAACTTGCGTCGAGCGTCACGTGCTCGTAATTCACAGGGTCGCCGGTGTAGCCCTTGCTCATATCAACATCGAAGCGCGTCGCGAGGATCGCTGCCGCCGGTCCAGCGGGCGCATGATCGGCGATGAGCAACAACGCCCCACCGGCGCGCACCCATTCGCGCACGGCATCGCACTCTTCGTCGGTGAAAGCCGGCCTGATGCGATCCGCACTGGCAGCTTGCGCGGCACCCGCATTCGCAATCACCAACACTTCATAGCCACTCAGAGATTCCTTAGTGAACTTCACCTTGTTCGGCGTCACGCTGTAACCGTCATTGCCAATGAGATCGGCAAAGGGTTTGTAGCGGCCCGTGCTGGTGTGAAAGTTGAAGTGAGCTTCGTCGAATAGAACTTTCGGGTGAGTCGTAGTGTAAGCAGGATTCTTAACACTCGCGTCGAAAGTCATGTCGGCTTGCTGCTGGCTGAAGGCAGGAACCAAAAACATCAAAACGACCAGGAGACGCAAGAGACTTTTCATGGCAAGGTTGTAGCGGGATGGAAGGGAGTTTTCAAGTAAACCAGGGAAAGATGCCTTCGGCGTGAAGAAGGAGCCCTCCCTGACGGTCCGGGCTGCGGCCCGAAATAGGGGCATAGCCCCGAAACAAATCCAGACGCGACGGAAGGTCGGAGACTGTCGGAGACCTTCCGCACATCAGGCGGCGGAGCCGTGCCATTACAGAACCGAGCGCGGTAGCGCCGGATGCCAGGGCCAACCTGCAAGAAAGGGATGGGTCAGGAAAGCCCTCGGGTATCTGAGTAACGTTAGCATCCGGCGCTACCGCGCTCGGTTCGTCTTCCGGCGCTACCGCGCTCGGTTCTGTGCTTGACGCCGGCATCCGGCGCTACCGCGCTCGGTTCTGTAACGATAGCTCGCCACATCACCCGTCCTTCTGCCAGACAATTGAATAGCGCCACAAGAGGTGCTTCTTGATCTTGGCGCCGGGGAGCATCCGCTCGCAGAGTGCGCGCACCTCACTCATTGTCGGATAAAGATCGTGGTGCTCGTGCGCCGCCCAGGCGTCGCGCACTTCGCGCGGCGGTAGCAGGCGGCCGTGATGTATCAACCTCAGCGTCGTGCTCACTGGGACGGCCAGGAGGTTCAAGAGTGAGTCCGTTAAGCCTGCAGGCTCGAATAGATCGAGGATCAAAAGAACTCCACCTGGTTGTAGTGCCGTCTTCATTTCCAACAATGTCTCCGGAAACGGCAGGTGATGAAGGGTTGCGATGCTGGTAATGCAATCGAAACTCGCGATAGGAAAAGGCACGTCGCGGGCGTCGGCGAGTTGGAACTCGATATTCGGAAACTGCGCGGAGTGCTCGCGGGCAATGCGAATCATCTCCGGCGAAAGGTCAAGGGCCAGCACGTGATGTGAACGCTCGGCGAGGCGCCTTGCGAACGCACCGGTGCCGCAGCCAATTTCCAGCACGTGATGACAGTTTGCCGGAAGATGCCGGAGAAGGAAGTTGTGATAGTGATCGTTGTGAGCCGCACCATCGGGTGAGACCAGCGCAATTCGATCAAAGTCTTGCTGAAGAGTAGTCATCTCAGTAAGCAGTGAGCAGTAAGCAGTAAACATTAAAGCATGGCATCCCCGGTTGGAAGGTGGCTTACCGTGCTTGCCTTTTTATATAAGAAGCTGCGGGTTACATAAGAAGCGGGGGCAAGCCCACCTTCCCGACCTTAGAGACTTTCGACCTTGCGATACACCCTCGAGGTTACCTTCCGGGTCGTGCTCCATTGGAACACTACCACCTTCTGCGAGACCTAGCCCCTCTTTGTCAACTCCACGGCCCTAAGCTGATGGTGAATGGCCGTTATGACGAGGACACTCCCTTTAAGACTCAGGCCGAGCCGCTTTTCAAGCTACTGCGCGACCCTAAGCGATCGATAGTTTACGATGGCGGCCATGTTCCCCAATTCGACTTTCAGGTGACGACCATGAACGGTTGGCTGGACGAACGATGGGGCCGGTGAGGCGGGAATGAGCACGGAGGAGACAGTAGACAGTAGAAAGAAGGAGACGATTACCCCCCTTACAGAACCGAGCGCGGTAGCGCCGGATGCCGGCGTCAATTACAGAACCGAGCGCGGTAGCGCCGGATGCTGCAGTCAACTACAGAACCGAGCGCGGTGCGCCGGATGCCGGCGTCAATTACAGAACCGAGCGCGGTAGCGCCGGATGCTGCAGTCAACTACAGAACCGAGCGCGGTAGCGCCGGATGCCGGCGTCAACAACAGAACCGAGCGCGGTAGCGCCGGATGCTGAACTCAAGTTCAAATAAGCGAACAGCTGCATACTGATCCCGCAGAAGCAGCTTTGAATCCGGCGCTACCGCGCTCGGTTCTGTAATGCTCGCCTGATCCCGCAGGAGCAGCTGGATCCGGCGCTACCGCGCTCGGTTCTGTAATGCTCGCCTGATCCCGCAGAAGCAGCTTTGAATCCGGCGCTACCGCGCTCGGTTCTGTGGTACTCGCCTCCGGATCAATCTGCTTGCAAAAACCTTGTCATCTTCCATGATTTCTCATGTTCCAGATACTGCTCGCATTCTCAGTAGAGGCTGACCTACTATCTCGCGTCCATGAACCCCGAAGAATTTCGTGATGAACACATCCCAGTGGGTTATCTGATCACCATCCGCGCTTACGGCACCTGGCTTCACGGTCGCGCAGGCTCAGTCGATCGATTTCACAACCGATATGGCACTCCGAAGTTGCCCGCGAATGAGAAGCGTAGAAAATATAACCAAGGCTTGCTCGCAGAATGGCCAGTAACTCTAGGACCGAAGCAGAGAAAGGCTATTGAACTGGGAATCAAGGAGACTTGTGAGATCCGCAAATGGACGCTGTGGGCCCTCAATGCTCGCACGAATCACGTCCATTCAGTGGTGACAGCTAACTGTAAGCCAAAGAAAATCGCTACCACATTCAAGGCCAATGCCACCAGAAAAATGCGAGAGGCTCGCGTCTGGCATAGCGAAAAAAGTCCCTGGGTGGGCGGCGGCGGCAGTAAGAAATATCTCTGGACTGAAAAGGCGCTGTCGGATGCTATTGCTTACGTTGTCTACGACCAGGGCGAACCATTAGCGGAGTAATTACAGAACCGAGTAGCGCCGGATGCTGGAGACACTTGGGAAGACTGCATCCGTTTTCCCGAGTTGACGCCGGCATCCGGCGCTACCGCGCTCGGTTCTGTGCACGCCAGCATCCGGCGGGACGCCGGCATCCGGCGCTACCGCGCTCGGTTCTGTGCTTGACGCCGGCATCCGGCGCTACCGCGCTCGGTTCTGTTGTTGACGCCGGCATCCGGCGCTACCGCGCTCGGTTCTGTAAAACCCGCGGCGCTAGCGCGCAGTCCAGCGTTATCCGCGCAGCACTGTGAGATGACTCCAGCATCCGGCGCTACCGCGCTCGGTTCTGTAAGTAGCCTCGACTTCTCCAACTCGGATAGAATCCACGTCGAACAGAGAATCAGCAGTCAGCAATCGGCACACTAACGTGGATACTCCCAAAAGCACGACTAAATCCCTGAGCGAAGGTCAGTCTTTGCAGGAATCTCTGAGCGAATCGCAGGAAACGCGTCGGTTCGATTCTGATCAAATTCGGGCGAGCGCGCCGCGGGCGGGAATGGTGCTGCTGCAGCGTTACCGGCTGGATAGTGAAATTGGTCGCGGGGCGATGGGGGCAGTCTTTCGCGCCACTGACCTGGAGCTGTTACGTCCGGTCGCTGTCAAAATTCTTGCCGAACAATTAGGTGGTCGTACCACTCAAGGCGGTCGGAGACCGGAAGTTGGGGGAACAGCGGAAGGGGGAACGGGGGAAGGCGGCCCGGGAACAGGGGAAAAGGGTAAACGGGAAACGAGTAAAACAGATGGCGACAGGCTTGCAGCTAGCGCTGCTCCTGAGGCTGGGGGTAATTCGGCAAAAATTTCTACCGACGACATGCGCTCGCGTTTCATGCGCGAGGCGCGCGCGGCCGCAGCCCTGAATCATCCGCATATCGTCGCCGTCTATGACGTGGGTGAAGATCACGGCTTTCCTTTCTTTGTGATGGAACTGGTGGATGGTCCCAACCTGGGCCAGATGCCGCCACAAGATCTCCAGCAAGTGATCGAGTTCGCCTGCCAGATCTGCTCCGCACTCGAACACGCTCACACTAACAACATCGTGCATCGCGATCTAAAGCCGGCAAACGTCTTGTTGTCGGGCGTGCCTCCGAAAGTCGCCAAACTTGCCGACCTCGGCCTGGCCTTGCCGGCGCACGGCTCGCGCATTTCGCACGCCGGCACGATCGTCGGCACGGCGGCTTACATGGCGCCCGAGCAGGCGCTGGGAATAACCGTTGACGGTCGCGCCGATCTCTATGCGCTGGGCGTGGTGCTTTACGAATTAACCACCGGCCGCGTGCCATTCCTCGGCGACAATCCGTTGGCGACAATCTCGCAACACCTTCATGCGCCGGTGGTGCCGCCGAGGGTGTTGCGTCCTGACCTGCCACGTGCGCTCGAGACAGTTATTCTGCGTTTACTCGCAAAAGATCCGGCGCAACGTTTTGCGACCGCCGCCGAAACAGCGACTGCGCTGTGCGACGCAAGCAGCGGAGCAGCGGAAGAGTTGGAAGGTGACGGCGGGAGCGCGGTTGCTCTTCTCGACGCCCTCTCACGAGGCCGCCTGGTCGCTCGCGGCGCGGAGCTGGCTGAAGCGCGTGAGCTTTGGCGCCGCGCGCAGGAAGGCCGGGGTCATTGTCTCTTGTTAAGCGGCGAGCCGGGCTCCGGCAAGACACGGCTCGCGCGCGAGGTGATTGTCCAGGCCACGCTCGATGGCGCGGTCGTGTTGAGCGGCGCGTGTTACGAATATGAAGCGGCCACGCCTTATCTGCCTTTCGTTGAGGCGGTTCGCCGCTGGGTACGCGAGCAGGGTTATCGCCGGTTTTGGGAGGGCTCTTTCCAGCGCCTCGACGCCCTGCTTGACGAGTTGAAGACCGGGGAGAGAGACGTTACAAAACTGCGCGAAATGATCGGCGACACCGCGCCACAAATTGCGAAGCTCGCTCCCGAGGTCGAAGCTCTGCTTGGCCCGTTTCCGCTGCGTCACGAGTTGCCGGTGCACGAAGAGCGTTTCTTATTCTTCGACGCCGTTACCAATCTGTTTGCCAGTTTGGCCAAGCGGCAGAGCCTGCTTTTTTATCTGGACGATTTGCACTGGGCCGACAGCGGCACGCTTTGGCTGCTCGGGCATCTCATCCGCCACCTGCGTGAAGAGCGCGTGCTGATCGTTGCTTCTTACCGCGATACGGAACTCGATCGGGCGCATCCCTTGTCGAAGGCTCTGGTCGATTGGAATCGCGAGCGGTTTACGACGCGCATCGTGCTGAAACGTTTCAACGCTGAGGAAACGCGCGCGCAGATTGCCGCGCTGCTGGACGAAAATATCTCCGGAGACTTTTCTGAGGTGGTCTATCGCGAAACCGAAGGCAACCCTTTCTTCGTCGAAGAGGTGATGAAGGCGCTGATAGAAAAGGGTTCGGTGCGGCGAGAAAGCGGACGATGGAAACGTTGTGAGCTTGAGGAACTGGTCATTCCGCAAAGTGTAAAAGAGGCAATCGGAAATCGGCTGGACCGAGTAAGCGCTGAATGTAACGAGACGCTGCGCGCGGCGGCGGTGCTCGGTAAGAAGTTTTCGATCGATGAGCTGATGGCAGCCGCCGACGGGCAGAACGAGAACAAACTGCTCGATGCGCTTGACGAAGCTGTCGCCGCGCAGTTGCTCGCCGCGGATCGCGACGAAGCGTTTGTTTTTACTCACGACAAAATTCGCGAGGTGCTGTACGAAGAGTTAAATCCGATTCGCCGTCGTCGTTTGCATCTGCGCACCGCTGAGGGACTCGAGCAACATCGCGAAAGGGCGCCGGTGGCGGTTGAAACTCTGGCGCATCACTTCATCCATGCGGGCGAGTATGAACGCGGACTGACCTACGCAAAGCAGGCGGCCGCGGAAGCGGAACGCATTTTTGCCTACGACGAGGCGATAGCTGCTTACAGTCGCGCATTGGAATGTGCCGAATCGCTGGGCCTGAAGGATGAGCAGCTCGAGCTTGAAGAAGCCACCGGCAATGCCGCCCTCGCCTCCGGCAACGCCTTGCGCGCGACAGTACATTTCGATCGAGCACTGGCGCTCGCCCACGATCCACGTGAACGCGCGCGGATACAGTGTCAGGCCGCCACCTCGCTGGTCACTAACGGTGATCAGCGCGGGCTGGATTATGTGCGCGAAGCGCTGCTGGTGCTCGATCCGGAAACTAACCCGATGGAAACAGCGAATGCCTTGTCGATTGAAGGACGGTTTCACCACCTCGCCGGCCGGCATGAGGAAGCCATTGCGCTACTCGAACGGGCTGCGGCCCTCGCGATACCGGCGGCCGAAAAAGAGATCACCCCCTTCGCGGCCTCGACCGTGTCCACCATGTTCGGCTTTCTCGCCGGCGCACATCAACATCTGGGCCGGTTTGCGGATGGCAACGTATGGGCCTGGCGTGCGGTTGAATTTGGCAACAAGCATGGCGTGCTGCTGGCTCAGGCAATGGGCTACGAGTTTCTGGGCGAAAACTCGATGAACGCAGGCTATTGGCAGAAGGCGCTGGAGTTTGCAGGGCACGAGCGCGAAATAGCAGCGCGGCTGCATTCGCGCGAGCGACAGGCATGGACCTATATGGTCACCTCGCTCTCCCACGTAGCTTTAGGGGGCCTGGAGTTGGCAGAGCGCGAACTCAGAGATGGCGTGGCATTGGCGGAGTCGATTGGAGAGCAGCGTCTGGCTCTGCTGTTGAAGGGAAATCTCGCGATCGTGCTTGCTGATCGCGGACTTATTGATGAAGCTTTCAAGACCGCTCGCGAGAATTTTGCCGGCAGCGAGGCTCTCGGTTTACTTTACTCGCGAGCCGAAGGGCGACGGTGCCTGGCGCATGTTCACTTCAGAAATGGCGAGCTGGGTGAGACGATCCGCTTATGTGATGAGGTTTTGGAGATTCTTGGCGATGCAAAGTCGCGTGTTAGTCGCCTCTGGACCGGACCCTTGCATATTGAAGCACTGTTTTTGTCAGGTCGTCGTGAAGAAGCAAGCAAGCGTTTGGCGGAATACGAAGCCCTCGTGGCCGATTGCCAGGCGCCGCGTTGCGAGCGGGAAATAGTGCGACTGAAAGAATTGCTGAATGGGCAAACCCGCAAAGCAGGTGACAGCGTAAAGCCTGGGGCGTGAGCCCCAGGATCATGCGAGATGAGATGTTAGCCCGTGCAACGGGCGACAGTGTTTACCCAACAATTTCATTTCGTGGGAGTGTGAGGCAAATACGCTTTCGCCCGCTGTCGCAGGCTCCGCATTGTGACGACGGCATACCCTGGGGCTAACGCCCCAGGCTTTATGCTTCCACCCGCTCACGCGGGTTAAGAGTCAAGTGCGCCATGGGTTTTTATTTTTAGCGCTCAAAGCAGGTTAAGAGGAGATCTAAATAGACATGTCGACAAAAACCCCGAAGGCTATTAGCACACCGATTACTCCTGAGAGCATCATGCAACTTGGTCTGGGCTTCTGGGGATCGAAGACGCTCTTAAGTGCGATTGAATTGGGTTTGTTTACCGAACTCGCGAAAGCGCCGCTCAGTGCGGAGGAGTTGACCGCGCGTTTCGAGCTTCATTCGCGCAGCGCTCGCGATTTCTTTGACGCTTTAGTTGCACTCGGCATGCTCGAACGTGAAGGCGAGCTTTATCGCAACACGCCGGCGACGGATAAGTTTCTGGACAGCAACAAGATCTCCTACCTCGGTGGGATGCTTGAGATGGCAAACGAAAGGTTGTATCCGTTTTGGGGTTTCGCTGACGGAGGGCTTGCGCACCGGACTTCCCCAAAATGAAATTAAGACCGGTCGCGGCGGATTGTTTGAATCCGTCTACGGGAATCCCAAGCGGCTGCGACTCTTTCTCGGGGCAATGACGGGGTTGAGCATGCCGGCGTCGCAGGCCATCACGCAAAAGTTTCCCTGGAAAAACTACCAGACTGTGGTTGACGTTGGCGGCGCCCAGGGAGGATTGCTGGTTCAACTCTGTCTGACCCATCCTCATCTCTCCGGAACCAGCTTTGACCTCGCCGTGGTCGGTCCGGTCTTTGAAGAGTACGTTGCGGCCCACGGACTAGACGACCGGCTCAGTTTTCAGAGAGGCGATTTTTTCAACGAGCCGCTGCCGCCGGCGGATGTGATTACCATGGGCCACATCCTGCACGACTGGAATCTCGACGAAAAGCGCATGCTGCTCAGCAAGGCATATCAGGTGTTACCAGCAGGCGGCGCTTTGATTGTCTTTGAAGCGCTCATTGATGACGAGCGAAGACAAAACACTTTCGGCCTGTTGATGAGCTTGAACATGCTGATAGAGACACCCGGTGGCTTTGACTACACGGGACGTGATTGTTCTGAGTGGATGCGTGAAGCGGGCTTTCGCGAAACCAGAGTGGAACACCTGGCCGGGCCTGATTCGATGGTCATCGGCATTAAGTGAGAACTAGTCCAACGTCTAAAGTTCAAGGTGCAAAGTCAATTTGGATAAACCGCGCTGCGAGTGGCCATCCGGAGACGTTGACTCAGCGAGTCTTGGAGCCGGTCGCTTACCGCTCCCGGTTCTGAATTCGTAGACCCACGTTACCGAACTCTTTGCTTATGCAGCCGCGCGAGCGCATTGAACGGTTTCTGCATCGCTGGTTGGAGCCGGTCACTGAACATGGCCCCAACCTAAACCGTTGCAAAAACTCTGGCAACATGGGTCGACGAATACGGAACCGGGAGCGGACCGGGGTCCCCAGACGGGCAGCCCGGCTGGGGTGGTGGTAGCGACCGGCTGCCAACCGGCGCTATACACAAGCGCATCAATGGCTGAGTATCGTGACGAACACATTCCCCTGGCCTACCTAATTACCTTTCGTGCTTATGGCACTTGGCTGCACGGCGACAAGCGCGGATCCGTTAATCGCTTTCATAACCGCTTCGGCACCTCACTCATTGCTCCTAATGAACGTTGGCGAAAATATAATCACAGCCTGCTCAGCCATGCACCAGTCAAACTAAGCTCAAAGCCAAGAGCTTTGGTTGAGGAAGCAATTCGCCAGACATGTAGATTACGCGAATGGGAGTTTTGGGCAACGAATGTAAGAACCAATCACGTTCACACAGTTGTTGGAGCAGGTTGCGACCCGGAAAGAATCCTCATTGCGTTCAAAGCCAATGCCACCAGAAAATTGCGGGCAGCTGGTTGTTGGCGTTCAAGTCAAACCCCCTGGGTAGAGCGTGGCAGCAAGCGATATTTATGGACTGAGAGTGACGTGATTAATGCCGTGGTATACGTTGAGTATGATCAAGGCGGGCCGCTGAGATAATTCACCCGAATACTTTGCTTGCGCATTGAACGGCTTGCGTATCGTAGGTTGCATCCGGTCGCTACCACCACCCCAGCCGGGCTGCCCGTCTGGGGACCCCGGTCCGCTCCCGGTTCCGTATTCGTCGACCCATGTTGCCAGAGTTTTTGCTTCGGCGTACAGCCGAGTTTTCACACAACCTCTATCGCTCCCGGTTCTGCATTTGTCGTAGCGTCGCACTTCGCTTTGGCTCCAACAGCTAAAGTGCGAGCCACTCAATCTTTCACGACCGACTCAACTAAAGGACGCAAACAGTCACGCGTCGGGGGTCGACGAATACGGAACCGGAAGCGATAGCGACCGGCTCATCCGACCCAGGTTCACAGATCGGATATTGGAGCTCGAAGAAACCCTCGCAATTGATTGCCCTAAATGGGTACGTGCCGAACGCAAATGACTCGTACGCTCAGACTCGGCATTTCTCTTCGCGCTGCTCGGGTGTAACAACTTTCTTGCGATACCGTGAATAATCAATGATCGCTTCCTGGCGTTTGCAAAACTCTACCCTTAATCCTCACGTTCTCAGCACTTAAATCTTTCCGCAAAATACCGCTCCTTTGCGTTGATGTTTGCACAGATCATGTTCCGGTGGTCTGCGACCACCGGCTACTATCTTGCAACCCTCCGGGCTGCCCAAACCCGGTTTAGGTGAGCCAAGTATGTTTTTACCCAAATTAGGAGTCACGCCTATGGAGTGCGCTGACCTGTCAGCGCTTTGGCCGGCTGCGACCTGTCGCAGCCTTGGTTCCCCATTTGTCGTGGGGCCGACCACGTATTAGCTCCCAACCCCACTGCTCGCGGTTGTTGCGTCAGTCCACTACTCTGATTCTAACTTCGTCACCATTCGTGCGAATTTCCGGGACGTACATTGCGTGTCCGATCACCGGAAGCGCGTGAAACGCGCCTGGGCTCTCAGCACGC
Source organism: Blastocatellia bacterium (assembly GCA_963698325.1). Taxonomy (GTDB): domain Bacteria; phylum Acidobacteriota; class Blastocatellia; order Pyrinomonadales; family Pyrinomonadaceae; genus PSRF01. Next base: position 74,844 of record CAVOQJ010000003.1, read on the forward strand.
ATTTCGTAACTCAATTGCCAAACGCCTTCGGGAAGATGATCGATGAACAACGCAACTTTGCGGTCGCGTAGCTCCTGATAGACCCAGCGCGTGCGCCCGGTGAAGTCATTTGCTGATTTGAAATTCATGAGAGACGACTTGCTGCCACGAGCTGCAGTCACGACGCCTGCGCCCCCAGGCGTAAGCGCGCCGGATTTGATTTCGCGAACGTAGAGGTTCTCCCCGCTGCGAAGCTGCACAGCCTCGAGACCCGCAGCCTTCAAATCTTCGAACAGAAGGTATTCGTAGTTGTTCTTCGCCTCAATCGTGATCACAGTTTCCACTCGCTCGCCGCTCTTTACCGTGTCGCCATCATTCAGCGGTACGCGCTCGGAAACAAAGCCCTTCAGCAAGGTTGGATGATTGATGAGTTTGAAATACTGGCGACGAACAAAGATTTCATTTCCGGCAGCGGCGATCGGTTCCTCAAGACTGAAGAACTTTGCCTGCGCCGAGAAATAGAGCGGCCCGTCGCCAGTCGTCCGTCGAATAGTGATCTCATTGGCGCCGTCACGAATGAGTTCGCGCGGAATTTCAAACCTGCTGGGCGCCCCAAGCGCGTCTGTCGCAGTGATCTGTTTCGTTGCGATTGAAGTTCCGTTTACGAGCAGCTCGTAAGTGAGTTGCGGTTGCAGTTCTTTACTCGTGCGCAGGTAGTCGTTGAGTGTAAGAACGACGATGGCCGTATCGCGAGTGTTGCTCCATTGAGCGCCACGGCGATTCTTGATCAGCCAATTGGTTACGGGCTCGATTAACTTATTTTGCGGATCGATTGCCAGCAGGGCGCGGAGCACAAATGAGGTGGCTTCCACGCCGCCTTCCGACCAGCGCCAGTACAGACCGTCTTCGCCCCAGTGGGCGGTGGCCATAACAGATGGATCGGAAGCTTGCCCGCCGCTCTGCACGATCGAAGTGTCCGGCTTCGCATCGATCTTCACGCCGTTTTCCAGGTTCTCGACAAGCGTCTTCGCCTGATCGTGATAACCAAGGTTATGTCCGGACAATGCCAACAGCGCGCGGCTGTAGGCGTTGAGTTTGTCGCGATTGGTCCAAAGGTTGTCGAAGGCTTTTGCCTGGAACTGACTGACTGTCAGGCTACTAGCCCGAGCGGATGCGGGCGAGGCGCCCGCGGTCCCAGAGTAGACGGCGAGGGCGTGAAGCATCCAGGCCTGGTTGTCGTAATTGATTTCTTCTTCGACGAGTTCTTTGTCGAGGTAACTTGCCGCGCGATCGGCAACGTCCTGTTTCACTTCGATGCCGGCCTGGCGCGCCAGCGTCATACCCCAGAGAACGTAAGCAGTCATGAAGTGATCGCTGTCGCCATCTTTCCACCAGCCCCAGCCGCCATCGGCGTGCTGGAAGTTGTAGAGACGTTCCAGACTCGCTTTAGTAATCGCATCAAGTTCCTTTAAATCATGCTTGCCTTTTGGATGGGTTGCCTCAGCGGTTGATTGTTCGATGCCACCGAAGATTTTGTGCATTGCGGTTTCGGGGTTCAATCCCAGATCGCGCAGCGTTTTGGTGGTAATTGCCGCGGGCAGAAAACGGCTCATAGTTTGTTCAGTGCAGCCGTACGGATAGTCAATGAGATACGGCAATGCGTCGAGCATCGTGGTCGCCATGCTGGGCGCAACCTGGACCGTAAGCGTCGTAGTTTCTGGCCGCCGCTCTTTGGGGATGTCGAGTTTGATGGCCACGCTGTTGGCGCGCATCTTGCCGGAACGTGAGACAAACTTCTCGATGCCGTGTTCGTAAACCGTAAAAGTCTTTTCCATCGCATCGGCAAACTTCTCGCCTCGTGCTTCAACTTTCAACTTCGCTTCGCCTGTTTCTGTTACGGCGACGAGCCAGTCGACTCTGGCTTCAGCGCCAGGTTTGATTTCAACTGTCGACTGCTGCTCGCCTTTCACCGGATGGCCATCGATAACGAGGCCGGAGACAGTCAGCCCCGAGGCGGTCAACGAAGACGCGACACGCATTGCCTGGTCCGTGTTGTTGTTGATGACGCCGGAGACAGTGACTTGATCGCCGACTACAAAAAAGCGCGGCGCCTGTAGCCGCACGATGAGCGGTTGCTTCGTGCGTGTTGATGCATTGCCGATACCGAATTGATTGCCGGTGGTGGCGACGCGCGCCGTGGCCTGCCAGGTCGTTAGTGAATCAGGATATTTCACCTTCACTATTGCTGCGCCATCGCCGTTCGTCGTCACGTCAGGCAGCCAAAGGATGGTTGAGCGAAAATCGCTGCGCACCTGAACGGTTGGTTCCTGGCCCGGTGGTGTGACACCAGGACGCAGCATCGCAACACTATCAACCTCACGACCGTTAATAGACAAATCTTTTGCCTTGCTGGCGCCAAGGGTACCTAATGGTGAGCTTTCCGCCGCGACCGGCGAGGCTGCGTCCCTGCGGAGCCTGTCGGCCGCACCCAGGTTGCCAGCTCTGTCAGGGCCCAAACCGCCGCCCTCGCCGCCTCCCACTCCGCCGCCTGAGTTGCCGCCAACTTCATCTTCGTATTGTTCGGCCTCTTTAATATCAACCAACTTTCCCTTCCCAACTTCTACCAACCGCGTGTAGGACTTCTGATCGAAAGTGCTTTGCATTTCGACGGACTGTGTTCGCTTGGTGCCGTAATAAAACTGGCGCGGATCGCCCGCATAGTCCTGCTGAATGTATTTAACTGATTCATCGATCAATCCGAGGGCTATCTCCGCGGAGACAGGTTTGCCGTTGGCATCCTTGGCTGTAACTGAAAGCGTGCCTTCTTCGCGCGGTTGATACTGTTCGCGATCGGATTTTACGTCCACTGATAAAAACTGCTGCACTGGTGGTACTACCACCTGCTTCGTGTCGCTGAACAATTCCGCGTCACTGACCATCGTGGCGCTCAGAAAAATGTTGGGTACGTGCCGTTCCTCGATTGGCAGCTCCAGTAGTTTCGCAGTGCCGGTGACGTGAACAAGTTTGTAACTGTAGAGATCCTCGGCTTCAACGCTGAAGAGCACATAGCGATCGCTGGCAGCGACAGAGAGCATTACCGGCGCTGTTTGTCCGGCGCGGAAAGTGTCTTTGTCGACAATGACCTCAACGCCATCGTGACGATAACCGAGTTCACTGGTCGCATTGGTAGCCACGAAGACGTAGGTCTCCGCTTTAATCGGCGGCAGAAATCGATCGCGTTTGGCGGCGCCGGGCAGTATCTGGCTGCTCTGCCATGCCACCCGGTAGTAGCCCTCGCGCTCAGGAGTGAATTGAAATTGCGCCGCACCTTCGGCGTCCGTCTTCACAGTCTGGGTCACTATGTCGTCGTGCTGGTACCCTCGAAACTTGAGCCGCCAGGGTTTCTGGCCTTTGGTTACGGGCGGCGGAAACGCCACCTGCTTTGCGCGCAACTTTTCCTGCAACAGGCCGAGTTCGGCGCCCTTCACTTCACGGCCGCTCGGATCGAGCCAAACTTCCCACCAATAATCACGCGTGACCTTAACCGTTCCTTCAGTGGTTACCGGCTGCTCGTTCGCATCCAGCGCCTTGATGTCAACGGTGACTTTGTCTTTTGGGCGGTAGATGTTCTGCGCCGGCCGTGGATAGACGTAATAACGCTGCCGCGTCACGCGCACGTTGTCGCTCGCAACGATCTCGCGACGTGATGAGTCGGTGACCCGCGCCTCGATGCGATACTCAAAGTCCTGATTGTAATTTTCGCGTGGCGTATCAAACCGGAGAACTGCTTTGCCCGTCGCATCGGTCTTGATAGTTTCGCGCTTAATAACCTGGCCCTGACCGCCGTAATACTGCCGGCCGCGCACAGCTTCAAAGTCAGCGTAGTACCACGAATAATCGCGGCGCGGATACCAGTAGTGATAGAAGGGGTTTTGATAAACGACGACTTCAACAGCGGCGTTACTGACCGGCCCGCCGAAGTAGTAATCAGCCTGGATGTTTACTTCGACTTTCTCACCCAGCCGGAAAGACCTTTTCTTACCATTTTCTTCGGGAGTCTTCACCGTAACCTTGAACTCAGGCAGTTTGTATTCTTCAAGCCGGAATAACCTGGCGCTGCCGATGCCGTGCTGCCGGCCTCGATCCCAAAACTGAATGTTGTATTCACCGAGCGGCAATTGTTCGCTTAATTCAAGCGAACCCCAGGCACTGCCAAAAGCGTTGAGGGCCGACTTGCCTTCAATTACTTTGGTCCCGCGCGGATCGTTGATTTGATACTCGACTGTCTGGTTCGCCGGCGTGGAATAGACTCCATTGGCAAAACGACGTGCGGTGAATTTCCACTGCACTGTTTCCTTCGGACGATAGGCAGGGCGATCCGTATACGCGTAAATTCGCCACGAGTCGCCGCCCTCGTCATCACCATTAGCACTTCCGGCGGCGAAAGCCTGGCGATCTTTTACGGAGGCCTGGCCCGCTGGTCCGGCGTTGCTTGCGGCCGCAGCGTAGAGATTTCGACTGCTGCCGATGTTGCGGAGTTGAAACGGCGCCAGGCCGTCACTATTGGTTCGTTTCACCAGCCTCCGAGAATGCCACTTGTCATTCTCGTAATAGGTTTCCCACAAGGTGACATTGGCGTCGGCGATAGGTGCGCCGCTTACCGCATCGCAAAAATAGACCAACGCCTGTCTCGCCGACGACTTCACCACCAGCGAGGCGTCCGTGATTAAAACGAGATCTCGGGCGGAAAGAGAACCGCTCTTCGCTTCCAGCAAATACGAGCCGAGGGCCAGCTTGCCGTCAATGCGCACTTCGTCGCTGTAAGGTTTGTGATCGCCTTTGCTGTCAATGTTCTTCGACCACGTCTTGACGGGCACCCGTCCCTGTATTGGCAATCGATGAATCCAGTTCTCGACGTTGCCCTCGCCTTCATCTTCTTCCCGGTTTTTGGTGAAGCGGACATCGCGCGTCAGGTCGATTCTGTAGAGCGCTAAATCTGCGCGCGAGATGTTGCGCGAATTCAGAGAAAACTGAAGCTCAGACTCGGGTAAGAAAACATTCGAGACGCTGACACTGATGGTTGGCTCAGTAATCCCTTTGATTTGCTGTTGAGCTTGATCGTAGTAGCGAGTCTCGCCCTTCGCGAATTCTTTGATGAGGCGGCGATACAATTCCAGGGCCTTCACGTAGTCGACTTCCTGCTGCCACTGGCCGTCGTCCAACTGCCGAATCGCGCCCGTATTGTTCATCCATTCTGCGTAATGAAACAGCGCATCGTCGTACCAATCGGTTTGCTTGCCGGGTTTCAGCGCGGCTTCGAACTCATCGGGGACGCGTTGCCTTGTTTCCCAATCGCCGCCTACATAACGCATGGTCATCGCGATCAGAAATTGCAGGTGGGCGTTGTCATTTTCTTTCGTGCTTATCTTTAGGGCATTTTCCAGAACGTCGAGAGGAATGTAGTTGCCGTAGTAGGTATAGAAGTAATACTCATTCGGCAGCGGTGGTTCAGCGGCTCTGAAGACAAGTTTGAGATAGCGAGCACGGGCAGTGTCGATCTCGCGCTGGCCGGCCCACCAGTCAAGCGCCTGCTGGTAGTGAGGCCACGCTGCGCCCCAATTCATCTGATTACGTCGCGTCCAAAAAAAATCTGCGAGCGATTCGTGCGCCTCGGCCCAAACAAGATCGCGTTCATCGTCTTTGTCATAGGCACGGATCAATTCCTCGAGTTGCTTCTGCGCCTGATCAAACCTGGTTGTGTCCGAGGTTTCGGTTGCCGCCTGCGCGCGCCAGGATGTGTCGCCAATTCGGAACTCAACCCAACGCGCTTCCGCGGCAGACAGGCCGGACTTGTCTAATTTGCTGTAGATATCGTTGGCCCGCGCGTATGAGCCGGAAGCATAAAACTGTTCCGCGTCAGACTTTAGTTTCGCGTAATCGTTCTGTTGCGCTGTGCTGGGCAGCAGGTAGAGAAAGCCGAAAAGGGCGATTGAGATAATTGTTTTCATGGTCGGGTCTTCGGTGTTGTCGTTGAACCGGATGAAACCGGATGATTTTTCAAAGTTTGCCAGTGGCTGGCTATGCCGCGGAAAGCTCAAATAGTTTAGAGTTCAACCTTTAGGTTGCTAACTTTGCAAACGCACAAGCTAAAGCTTGATGAACTCTAAACTACTTGCTTCTCACTCCGGGGTGACGGTTGTGGGTGTTAGACCTGCACGTCACGCCCGGGAGTTGCCCGCTATGCCGTTAGATGAACGAGGGAGTTGGATGGGACTTGCGTGGGGATGGATTCAGAGAAGCTCCAATGAGGCACAAGAACATGAGAAGCGACTTACACCAGGTAACGCTCTATGTTGAGTGCGCCGTGGAAGACTCCCAAAATATCTATATTGTTGTCTGGTTTGACCAGATAGGCGATCCGGTAGTGACCGTAATGAAGAATCCGGATTTCCCGCGGGCCGACAGCCTCGTACTTATGCCCGATGCTGGGATGGTTTGTGAGTAATTGCGCCTTTAGAAAGATACCGCTGACTGTGCGTGCGGCCGCGTCCCGATTGTCAACGGCGATATAATCATAGATATCTCTTAGCCAGGTCTGAGCTTCTGCAGTCCAGTTTATCTCAGCCAAGTGTTTATCCGCCGCTCCATTTCTTCGTTCGTAATAGTGCGGCTCTCATCGGAGTCCTTAAGTCCGCGTTGGACCATTAAGTCGAACGCAAGTTCACGGACGATTTCATCATATGAGCTATCGTCAGGCTGCTTCTGCACAAGTTCGGTGATCAGTTCTTTTGCTGTAGACATCGTAATCTCCAGAACGGATTTTATATCAATCCTGTATGTTCGGAAAGGACCGGCAAAACGATCGGCGATCTACCAGTCTTCCCGGGCGATGTATTTAAGGACGGATTTAATGGAGGCGACCGAGTAACTGCCGTCGGACTTTCTGAAGGGAATGTGGCGATAGCGGCCGAGTGACATCTTGTTGAGAGCCTCGGCCACAGAGTCCTTCTCGTGAAGTGTTTCGGGATTGGGGCTCATCAATTCTTTGACAGTTACACCCGCCGCGTTCGAGAAACTTGAGTTGGTCCGACTCACCGTCACCCACAGCAGCACGTCGTGCTCAGTGAATATCCCGATCAGTCTCGGACCGTCCAGCACAAGCGTGCAGCCGGAGTTGGAATCTTTCATGAGTCGCGCGACTTCAAGTGCGGGCGTGTCGGGCGCGACGCAAATCGGATCATCCCGCTCAAGCTGACTTAAATTGTCTTCCATCACAGAGCGCGCGAGGCCCTCAGCCGCATCCGCACTGGGGATGTCGAGTTGTCGAAATGGGGCGAGACAATTCTCGCAGCGGTCGATACCGTCGATGTTTTCGTGACCACAGGAAGGACAATTCATGCGTCGCTAAGACCTCGCTATTTTGGGCTCCGATTCTACTCCCGAGGCGGTCGAGGGCAAAACAAAAAAAACAGCTTGCGGCATTGACAGCGATCACGTGGAAACAACTTCAAATTAGCAGCTCAAGTTTTCCTCAAGGATTGCTCAACCCTTCCCCCTTATCCTTTAAACGTAGCAACAGCCCATCGCCGTTGTAATGAGGAACGCTGTAAGTAAGAGGGGACTGAGCTCTTGGGGCGAAGGGAAGGGGCAAAACGGTAAGGGGTAAAGGAGCGGGGCATTCGCTCACTTCCCCTTGTCCTACACCCTGACCCTTCTCCCCAGGAATTATTCGACAGAAGACTTAAACGAAACGGGTAAAGGGTAAAGCGTAAAGGGTAAAGGGGGAACAGGTTATTGCACCCTTCTTGACCGTTTCACCCTTACCCCTTACCCCTTACCCTTTACTTGAGATGGTTATTCGACAACCCACGTATCGCCGCTGTTGATTAATTTTTCCAAACTGCCTGGGCCAGACTTAGCGATGGCTACATCGATCTGATCGGCCATCATGTCTTCATAAGTCGGACGCTCGACCGCGCGGAAAATTCCTACGGGCTGCGGGAAGTCAGGGTGTTCCATGCGCGCGAGCATGAAAGCTACTGACGGATCCTTCAGGTAAATGTCGTGCACCAGCAAATCGTTTTCCGTAATGCCATTCTCGCCGATGGTCACCACTTCCGGGTGGGCGCCGTTCATGCGAATCCCACGGTTCCGGTCCTTGCCGAAGATCATCGGTTTGCCGTGCTCGAGATAAAGGACGCGATCAGTTCTGACACTTCGTTCGGCAAATGAATCGAAGGCGTGGTCGTTAAAGATGTTGCAGTTTTGGTAGACCTCGATAAACGAAATACCTTTGTGTCTGGCTGCCGCTTCGACCACAGACCCGAGATGCTTGACGTCGATATCGATCGAGCGTGCCACGAAAGTCGACTCGCTGGCGATGGCCAGTGAAAGCGGATTGATCGGATAGTCGATCGTTCCCATCGGCGTCGATTTTGTTTTCTTGCCAAACTCCGAGGTCGGGCTGTACTGGCCTTTGGTCAACCCATAGATGCGATTATTGAAGAGTATGTAGTTGACGTCGAGGTTGCGGCGAATCGCGTGCATGAAATGGTTGCCGCCAATCGAGAGCGCGTCGCCGTCGCCGGTAATCACCCAAACGCTCAGTTCCGGATTCGCACATTTGATTCCGGTCGCAATCGCCGGCGCGCGTCCATGAATGCGAGTGGAAGCCGTAGGTGTTCATGTAGTAAGGAAAGCGCGACGAACAACCGATGCCGGAAACGAAAACAATCTTCTCGCGCGGAATGCCGAGCTCGGGCATCACCTTCTGCACGTTGTTGAGGATCGCGTAGTCGCCGCAGCCGGGACACCAGCGCACTTCCTGATCGGAAACAAAGTCGGCCTTTTTCAATTGCCCCGGGGGTGGGGCGATCTTGCCCGAGACTGCCGAACCCACTTCGCTATCCGCCGAGACAGCCTCGACGATGGGCTTGTTACCGTTACCACTATGACCATTTCCAGTTGTACTCATTATTGCTCCTGTAAGTTTTGTTTAGGCAAAAATCTCTTTGACTTGGATCCGGAAACCAGGCAAAACATCGCCTCCGTCCAGCAGCTCATTCTCCGTTACGACTGAGATGTCAGTTGGCGAGCGGTAGAGCGTCAAAGTTCGTAGTTTTATGCTGACCAGCCAAACCTGTCTTGTGCCTGCGGTCAGCCATTCAGCGACCTTTTCTTCAACTTCCGCAATTGTGTCGTCTGGACTCAGGACTTCTACTGCGAGGTCGGGAGCGCCCGGCCAGAAGCCTTTTGTTTCTCCTACCTCATCAACGCGTTGCTGCCGAATGAAAGCAATGTCCGGCGCCCTCACCGTATCGGGATTGGATCCAAGCTTAAACCCCGTCTCTGCGGCGTATACCTCGCCGAGGCCATGCTCTCTCACGTGTTGGGCAATGGGTAGCGTGAGACGAATAGTAACTCTGCCATGATTGTGGCCCGCTGGTGACATCTTCTTTAGTTCTCCATTGACGAGTTCATAACGAAACTCGTCTTGAGGTAGAGCTAGAAGCTCATCAGCGGTCATGAGTTTTACTTCGGTGCTCATGTTTCAATTCCTGCACGCGGAGGGTGCCGCATTTCTCAACCAGTCTTGCTCTTCGCTACCGACTCGATTAACTCCAAGAACTTATCTCTTACGTAAGGGTTGAGTCGTTCCGCGAAATCCTTCTGTAAACCTCGAATTTTTATCAACTCTTGCACGTCAGCTAAATCTTTGAGTCTATCGGACGCCGTCATGCCAGAAGCCAACTTCAGCTCGATTAGTTTTTCAAGCGTGACGATTTGCATTCCGTCAATTTCAATGGAAGCCAAAGCAGGTTCGGGCATGGTTACCGGCTTCGGCTTTCCGTCACCCGGATACTCCCCCGAAGTCATTACTTCAATATTGACCCCGTCTTTTGTTGAACGCAGTCTCTTTTTTGCGCCTGGAAACGCCGGGACATAACCCAGACCGATCAGCTCTCGATGAAAGATTTCTAATCCTTCTGGGGTAAGTACGAGGTCGATGTCTTCAGTGAATCGCGGATAGCCGTGCGCCAGTAAAGCGACCGCTCCGATTACCATGTAATCAATTCCGTGTTCCTTTAGATCGCTGGTGATCTGGGCCAGAGTATTGTTGAGACTGCCTTGTCCCATAAAGTAACGCAACCCTTCCGCATAACGGTCGATTACGGACTTCCCTTGACGTAAATCGGTAGTTTGAGTCTCCATCGCAGAAACACTGCTGCCTACAAATACTCTTCAACCTTCCGGACGATCTCGCGAATCTGGAAAGGCCGGCCTTTCACCTTCGAGAAGGGAATTGCGTCGACCAGATACTTCGCGCGCATCATCGTGCAGAGTTGGCCCAGGTTCATTTCCGGGATAATCACCGTTTCGAATCCGGCGAGCACCTCGCCCAGGTTCTTCGGAAACGGATTCAGGTAGCGAAGATGCGCCGACGAAACGCTCTTGCCTTCGCTTTGCATTTTCTCCACCGCCGTACTGATCGAACCGTAGGTCGAGCCCCAACCCAGCACGAGCACCTTGCCGCTCTTCTCGCCGAACACTTCAACCAGCGGTATGTCGTTCGCGGCGCGATCAACTTTTTCCTGCCGCAGCCGCACCATCAGATGATGGTTTTCCGGATCGTAGTTGACGTTGCCGGTGATGTGCTGTTTCTCGATGCCGCCGATGCGATGCTCGAGTCCCGGCGTGCCGGGTATGGCGTACGGACGCGCCAGCGTTTCCGGATCGCGCGCATAAGGCATGAAGGTCGCCGGATCGGTCGCGAAGGTGACATCGATCTTCGGCGAAGTTGATCGATTTCGGGAATGGCCCAGGGCTCGGCGCCATTTGCCAGATAGCCGTCTGACAAATAAAACACCGGAGTCATGTACTTGAATGCCAGCCGCACGGCTTCGATCGCCATGTGGAAACAATCGGCCGGTGTTGCAGGGGCAACAACGATCGCCGGACATTCGCCATTTCGTCCCCAGACAGCCTGGAACAGATCGGCTTGCTCGGTCTTGGTCGGCAAACCGGTCGATGGTCCACCGCGCTGGACGTTAATTATCACCAGCGGCAATTCGGTCATCACCGCCAGACCGATCGCTTCCTGCTTCAGAGCCACGCCCGGTCCGGAAGTTCCCGTCAGTCCGATCTGTCCGGCGAAGCTCGCGCCGATGGCCGAACAAACTGCGGCGATTTCGTCTTCGGCCTGAAAAGTTTTCACGCCAAAACTCTTGTGGCGCGCCAGCTCGTGAAGAATGTCGGACGCCGGCGTGATCGGATACGAACCGTAGAACAGCGGCCGGCCGGCGAGTTGCGAAGCGGCGACAAACCCGATCGCAGTCGCTTCGTTGCCGGTTATCTTTCGATATTTGCCCGGAGCGATCTTCGCCTTCTTGACCGTGTAGTGCGTCGTGAATACTTCGGTGGTGTCGGCGAAGTTGTAGCCTGTCTTCAAGCGCAATTTCGTTTGCCTTCGCCAGCTCCGGGTTCTTCGCAAACTTGCTCGTGATCCAGGCGAGCGTGTTTTCCATCGGCCGATCGTAGAGCCAGTAGAGCACGCCGAGCGCGAAAAAGTTTTTGCAGCGATCGATCTCTTTGCGCGACAGCTCAACGTTGCCTTTCAGCGCGTTCATGTTGAGCGTTGTGATCGGCAGCTTGTGTACGCGATAACCGGCGAGCGAGCCGTCCTCGAGCGGATTTGAAGCGTAGTTCGCGTACTTCAAATTCTCCGGGGTGAAGCCGTCGGTATTGACGATCAGCGTGCCGCCCTCTTCGAGGTCGGGAAGATTCACTTTCAACGCCGCGGGATTCATCGCCACCAACACGTTTGGCTGATCGCCGGGCGTCTTGATGTCGTGGCTGGAGAAGTTCAACTGAAAACCGCTGACCCCGGGCAAGCTGCCCGGCGGGCGCGCGAATCTCAGCCGGGAAAGTCGGGCAGCGTCGAAATGTCGTTGCCGACTACGGCCGAGGTATTAGTGAACTGCGTTCCCGTTAACTGCATGCCGTCGCCGGAGTCGCCGGCAAAGCGGATGGTTACGGTTTCGACTTCTTCGAGGTTCTTTTCCGTTTGTTCTACCGGGGGTTCGATAACAGTGCTCATTTTGTTTGTGATTAGACCCTTTCCGAGAAGACAAGTAAATTGTCGATTGTAAATCGTCAATATCCGATACCTGGCTCGCAATTTCTGATTCCCAATTCGGCCATATGGAAGCGAAATCGAAATCTTATCCGCCGTCCGTGCTGTCCATCACCTGGTCCGGGTTCGGCGGCAGGTTCATCGTAGTTTTTGGGTAGCTTTCAGCCAGGTAGCCGATCACGTCGAAAACTGAGATTGAACCAACGAGTTTGCCATTTTTAACCAGGGGAACATTTCGGTACCCCTTATCGTTCATGATCGCTGACCGCATCACCGATCGTGGCGTCAGACGTCAAAGTCGCAACCACCGGCGACATCCATTTGCTTACCGGGGCGTTCAGGTCCGTTTCCTGTCCGACTATCTTAGTCAGGAGATCTCGTTCGGTAAAAATACCCACTACCGACCCATCTTCTGCGCAAACAATCGCACATCCGCCTTCATCCTGTTTCATTGCTTCGATTGCATGGGAAAGTGGCGTTGAAGGAGAAATGCAAACGTAGTCGTCAGTCTCCATCGAGCTGACGCTGTCCTGGCGCGCCTGCCGGGACGAGGCAGTCTTGGCGATGGCTACGGAAGGCGTTTGACCGGCGGTTGACTGTTCACCTGACATCGATTAATTCCTCCGGAAAACCGACTGGAGTAATAGCGGTGACGTAAATCCAGGATCCAATACTAACGGAATTACGTGACCAGTCGGAGAGAGGCGATGAGAACGACCGAAGCGCGGAACGGAGTCAAGTTCCTATTAGCGGCATGCACAGCGCGAGACTTAGGCGCTGCCGTCGGGCGGCGATATAGCGCTTTGAGTTCCTTGTCGTAAGGCGACATGTCTACAAGCTTGCCAATGATCTCGGGCAGGATGGCGAGCGTGTGATCAATTTCTTCTTCCGTGTTGTACCGGCCGAGTGAAAACCGTATGGAACCCTGCGCTGCCGTGTAGGGCACGTTCATCGCGCGCAGAGTCGGCGAAGATTCTTTGGTAGTTGAATGGCACGCGGAGCCGGTGGAAACTAAAACCCCGGCTTTGTCGAGATGAAGGAGAATGTTTTCGCCTTCTACATACTCGAAGGAGATGTTCGCGGTGTTCGGTAAGCGCTTTGCGCGATCAGATGTTCCGTTTAGACGAGCATTCGGAATCGTGCCGAGTATCTTGTCTTCCAGTTTGTTGCGGAGCTTCTCAATACGTTCGTGCTCAGCAAACTTTCCTGCCAATTCGCAGGCCGCGCCCAGTCCCACAATATTAGGAACGGCGGAAGTTCCCGCGCGCCGCCCACCTTCCTGTCCGCCTCCAATAATAAACGGCGGCAGCTTAACTCCGCTGCGGATGTATAGCGCCCCGACGCCTTGCGGCGCGTGGAGCTTGTGCCCTGACAATGCGAATAAGTCCACGTCCAGTTCCTTCAGATTGATGAGAATCTTGCCAACGGCCTGAACGCCGTCGACGTGAAAGACGGCGTCCGAATTTTCCCGCACGATCTTTCCAATTTTATCAATTGGAAAAAGCACGCCCGTTTCGTTGTTGGCCAGCATGACGGAAACTATTCCCGTATCGCGTCGAAGAGCCTGACGCAGATCGTCGAGATTTAGTTCGCCGTTGCCGTCCACTTCGAGCCAGCTCACTTCGCAACCGATTTCCGCCAGATGCTCACATAGGTTTCTCACTGCCTCGTGCTCTACGCGCGTGGTTATGATCTGACGTCTGGTCGGATTTTGTTCAAGAAAGCCGCCGATGGCCCAATTGTCTGACTCTGAACCGCAGGACGTGAAAACAATTTCTGCGGGGTCGGCCGCGCCGAGCAATTCGGCAACCTGCTCGCGAGCGTGCTCAACCGCCGACTTCATCCGCCGGCCCAGCGAGTGTGCTGAAGAAGGATTGCCGTATACGTCGGTCAGGTAGGGCCGCATCGCCTCAAAAACTTCAGGCGCGACGCGCGTGGTTGCATTGTTGTCGAGATAGATCATGGTGTAGTAAATAGTGAATCGTAAATCGTGAATAGACGCAATCGCAAAAGTAGACACTTCTATTCACGATTTACTATTCACGATTCACCGTATTTATTTACTTCTTCCAGGATGTCTTCGATCAAAGAGTAACATGAGCGGCATCCTGCGCCTGCGTTACACACCGCCGTGACTTCGGAAATTGTTCTCAGCCTCCGCGCTTGAATCTCGCGTTCTATGGTTCGCTCGGAAACGCAAAAGCAAGTGCAGATCAACGCTTCATCACCTTCCCACTCATCACGCGCACTGTCGCTGTAGTTTCGAATTGCCGAGACAAGCGCCTCACCGGCCAGCGCCGGACACTCGCTTCGTTCTGCCGGCAAGGCGCCGAGTTTTTGTTTCAATGCTTCGGTTTGTTGTCCAAGAGCAGCGGCTTCACCGGTCGTCTTGCCAAGAACCTGATCAATTAATAGCGACGCTGAAGCGACCAGGACACTACAGCCGGCCGCCTTAAACTTCGCCTCTCTGATTATCTGCGACTCATCGATGTGCAGCGAAACTCGCAAGGTGGCGCCGCATTGAAATGAGGCTGATCGGCCGATGAATCTGGGTTCACTTGCTTCACCAACGTTTTTGGAACTGAAGAAAAATTCAGCTACCGGTCCGGAACTGTTCTGCATAAGGTAATGATTCCAGACTTCAAGGCCCACGACAAATGGATGCACATGATGCGCGCCGTGGGTAGTATCTTAATTTCGGTCCTTCTCTGTGCAACCTCCGTGCTCTCTGCGTCTCTGTGGTGAGCAATCACTAATAAAGATTCACCACAGAGTCACAAAGAACACAGAGATTGCACAGAGATTGATTCAAACCAGGAAACACTACCGCGGCGTTTAAGTCGCCTCGGGAGTGCCTGTTATCATGTAGCGTCCCAACATGCCCAAATGTTTGATCAGTTCCGTCAGCGCAGTTTGGAGCTCGAGCACCTCGACAAAGGTGACTACACGCCCGAGGAGTATGAGGGCTGCATTGTCGAACTTCAGCGCGTCAACCATTGGCTGGGCGACGCGGGCGCTTTGCGCGGTTCTCTGCTGCGGGAGATCGACAAAGGAAACTTGCGGTGTTTTTCAGTGGTCGATGTGGGCGCCGGTTCGGGTGAGCTGTTGCAGACGATTGCCGAGTGGGCGCGCAAGAGCGATCGAAAAGCGCAGCTTGCAGGGGTTGAGCTAAACGCAAGATCGGCCCAGGCAATTGCCGAGCGCGCTACAGCCTTTCCGGAATTAACTTCGATTCGTGCCGATGCTTTTAGTCTTCCGTTTGCGGATAACGAGTTTGATTATGCAATGTGTTCGCTCTTTACTCACCACTTCAAGAATCCAGACGTGATCAAGATACTGCGCGAGCTAAGCCGCGTTGCAGCTCGCGAGCTGTTTGTAATTGATCTTCACCGGCACCCTGTTGCCTACTACTTCTATACGACTATCGGCCGGTTGTTTTTGCACAATCGTTTGCTTCGTGAAGATGGGGCGCTTTCGATTCTGCGAAGTTTCACGCCACGAGAATTGGGGACTCTGGCAGAGCGAGCGGGGCTGCAACACATTAAAGTCAGACGCAGCTTTCCCTACCGGCTGGTGCTTGCGGCTTCAACGCAGGACAGTGCGGAAAACAGCGCGAGCGCAACAAAGATGCAGGCGACGTGACACTCACTTCTGCAAATATTTTTGACGTCGCAATCGCCGGCGCTGGGCCGGCCGGCACGAGTGTGGCAATCCACCTGGCGCTGCAGGGTGCACGCGTTGTGCTCATCGAAGAAAAGAAATTTCCACGTGCAAAGCTCTGCGGAGAATTCATCTCTCCTGAATGTCTGACACACTTCAAACGCCTTGGCGTGATGGAGCAAATGACTGCCGCCGGAGGCGCCTCTCTTTCTGAAACCGTTTTTTACTCTCGCCGGGGGAGTAGCCTTGCAGTGCCAAGTGAATGGTTTGAGTCAGGCGACAACGCGCTTGGATTAAGCCGGAGCGAAATGGACCACCAACTGCTCGAGCGAGCGAAGAGTGTCGGCGTCGAAGTCCTGGAAGAGTCGCATGCGTCGCAACTGATTCGCGAAGGCCAAACCGTGCGGGGCGTCAGTGTGAAAACCAGCGAGGTAACGCGAGACTACCACGCACTGCTAACAATCGACGCAACCGGCAGGACGCGAGCTTTGGCACGCCACCTCGATCCACCGCGCGCAAATCGAAGAAAGAACTTAAAGTCTCTGGTTGCGTTTAAGGCGCATCTGGAAAATGCTCAGGTAGCTGCGGGCGCCTGCGAAATCTACTTCTACAAGCGCGGCTATGGCGGGTTGAGCGGCGTCGAGGGCAACGTTAGCAATCTTTGCTTTATAGTCGCGGCCAACGACGTACGTCGTTATGGCTCTGACCCTGAGTTGGTGCTGCGGGAAGTGGTGATGAAGAATTCACGGGCTGCTCAAACACTAGAGCACGCGCGCGCTCGTTCGCCCTGGCTCAGTGTTTCACTGGAGAGCTTTGGGCGCAGGACCCTGGTGCCGGCCAGGGGACTAATAACGGTAGGCGACGCCGCCGCTTTCATTGATCCATTCACGGGGAGTGGCATGTTGATGGCGCTCGAAAGCGGGCAGGTTGCAGCGGAAACGATTACGGACCATCTTGCACTGTTGCGGCAGGGCATTGGCTTTGAATCTTTGGCAAAGATTTACCGGGCGGAGTACTTAAACCGCTTCCAGTCGCGCTTGCGAGTCTCGGGCCTGCTGCGTCGCGCCGCATTTGTTCCTTATCTTGACGAAGCCGTCATACCCTTTTTGGGAAACAGCTCTCGACTCCGCCGCAAACTCGCGCGAGCTACACGTCAGTGAGCAGTCGCGAAGTGACAGTCAAAAGCAGACTGATCCGTTAATCGGTATCGGGCCTCCATTCGATAGGACCATAAATGCTTGCCAGACAGGAGCTTTTGGAGTAAAAAGGCGGAGCGTTACTTGTCCTGGTACTCCACGGCGATTATCTCTAAAGGGTCGTTGATTTAACTAAGGTCGACCTGCTCCCCGAAAATGTCGTGGCCAATGGTAACTTTTGCAGCAATCACAATCCGAGAATCGTTGCCCGATAATAATTCGAAGTTCAAAGTCGGTTCTTACCTGACCGTCTGAGTCCTAACCTAGCTAAGGAGAAACAATGATGTTTGCGTCCCCTATGCAGTGGCTTCACTCTTCGATTCGATTCGTAGCCCTTTTGATCGTTACAGTGGTTTGTGGACTTCCTGGTTCGGGCGTGGCTTTTGGTCAGGCGCAGTCCAACGCCGCTGACTTGCAGGGCGTCGTGCGGGACCAGTCCGGCGCTGTCATCGTGGGCGCCACCGTAACCGTGCTCAATCCTGCTACGAACTTCTCGCGCGACGTGATCACGAACGGTGAAGGTTACTATCAGATTACCAACCTTCCGCCCGGAAGTTATGAGGTAACGGTAGAAGCGAGCGGGTTTTCCAAGGCAAGACTTCTGAGCGTGACGTTGACGGTCGGCCAGCGTGCGGATCTGGATATTGTGCTTACGGTTGGATCTCTTGGCGCTACGGTTGATATTTCTGCCGCTCAGGTTGCCCTTATCGAGTCGTCAAGCACTACTGTCTCCAATACTATCGATCAGACGCGCATTGACAACCTACCCATCAATGAGCGGAGCGCCACAGGATTCGCGTTGACTATCTCCACGGTCGGACGCGACAACGGGCGTCCTATCGGGCCAGCGCCAACGTCGGGCTTAAATATTGGCGGCCAGCGCGGCCGATCTACGTTGGTGCAGGTAGACGGCGCGGACTACACCGACAACTCCATCAATGCCGCGCGTACCACCGTGAGCCAGGAAGGTGTGCAGGAGTATCAGGTGGCAACTAATTCTTATGCGCCTGAGTTTGGCCGTGCCACTGGTGGAATTGTCAACGTCGTCACCAAGAGCGGCACTAACGATTTTCATGGAAACCTCTTCGGTTTTCTTCGCCACAAGTCGATTCAATCTCGCAATGCCTTTGCGCCCCTCATCGACAACGATCCAGACAAGAAGGCGCCGTTTACGCGAGTCCAATATGGGGCAACATTAGGCGGGCCGTTGGATAGAGATCGGACATTCTTCTTTACCAGTTTCGAGCAACGGCGTCGCCAGGAGTCAGGTTTTTTTACCGGCAATGTTGGAGCGGGTTTGACCAGCAGCATCACAATCGGTGCTCCGTTTCTACCGTTCACGAACGTTTATTCTAATCTGACGGCTGCGCAAGCCGCTTTCATTCAGGGGGAACTCGGAAGTCTTGATCCAGCGCGCATTGCTCGCGCCATCACGTACGCAACGTTCGCTTCGTCAGGCGGACAGATTGGACTGAACGGGGTCAGCACGTTGCGCAGCCCGGGTGGCGCGATTGGTGCCGGGCAATTCATCGGCGGACGTTTCTTCCTCACCGGCGCCCCTGTTCCGTCGCTTGCCAACAATGGCATCCTCCCCAACTTTACGACCGTCAATTCAAACGGCCAACCAATCGCGTTTCGGCCGCTCAATAGCTTGTCGCGTATTTTTCCAATCTCTGAAGCCTCGACCTACTTTTCGCTGCGCCTGGACCATCAAATCACTCGGGACCATCAGTTCACGATGAGGTTCGGCTACAATCCCAGCGAGCTAACCGGTATTCAGGACGAGTCGCAGAACCAAACCGTCGGACAAAATGACTTCTCACGCACCGGCATCCAGAAACTGCGCGACGTCTCAGTCGTTACGTCTCTGGCATCCACGCTTTCGGATAGGGCCGTTAACGAATTGCGATTCAACTTTGGACAGCGCCGGGCGTCTTTCAATTCGCAGATTCCTGGTGCGGCTATCCAGGTCATCGGCGCGGCCTTCCTCGGAGCGAATCCTTTCTCCCCGGTTGACCGTACGGAGACGCGCTATCAATTCACCGATAACCTGAACTACGTCCATGGGAATCATACGTTTAAATTCGGTGGCGACTATAGCTTCATTGATATTAAGGCGCGCTTTGAGTTGAACTTTCCGGGACTCTTTAACTTTAGCGGAGTTCCAGGCGCCCTCTCGCAAAGATTTTTGGATGCGGCTCTTTTGACTCCGGCCTGTCTCACGCCGCCAGCCCCGGCCTTCTGCACCCCGCCGGACCTGACGCCGGTCCAGTCTTACGGTTTCGGCGTACCCTCCGTGTTCATCCAGGGCTTCGGCAACCCGAACAGCGCCATCCAGAATCGCCCGATCGCTTTCTTCGCGCAGGATTCGTGGAAGATACGCCCGAACCTCACGTTGAATTACGGAGTACGTTACGACGTAGAACTGACTGACACGATTCCGCCGATTGGTTTTACCGATCCGCTGACCCACATCACACTCTCTGCCGCCGATTTGCAAACCGCTCAGGACGTGGTGGGTGGACAGCAAGGGTTTCCGCGCGATACGAACAATTTCGCACCGCGCGCAGGCATCGCTTGGGACGTTAAGAATGATGGCAAGACAGTAGTTCGCGCCGCTTACGGTCTGTTTTACGATCACCCACTCCTCGCTGTTGCCTTCAACTCCGATATCGGTGATGCCTCCCAGCAACAGCAATACTTTAACGTCTTGCCGGGCAGCCCGGCGCCCAACCAACTCCTGAATCCGCTACAGATATTTCAGGGAACGGTCTGCTCGCCCGCAAGCAGCAACCCGGTGTGTGCAGCCTTCGGCTTGCCCCTCGCTTTCACCACTCCAGGTGTTGCAACTACTGCGCAATACCTGCCGGGACGAGTTCGCTTCAACGACCAAACATTCGTGGGCTTCGGCCCGGTTTTCCCGTTTACGTTGGCCGTCGCCAAAGATTTCCAGTATGCCTCTGCCAACCAGGCCAACCTGACAGTCGAACGTCAATTGACGAAAGACATGTCCTTCTCTGCCAGCTACATTTTCGTCGGTGCACATCATCTTCCACACCCCCAGGATGTCAACGCGCCACGCGCTGATCTGTTAATCGAAAACTTCCGCCGCTTCGCCGGACGCAATCCATCCAGCAACAGCGAATCCCTCTTGTTTGCGATACCCAATTCTTGTCCAGGCGCGGGATGCCCGCCCGGGTTCACGGTTATCATCCCCGGCCTCGTCGGGCGCAATGGTTTGGGCCAGGGCGTTGTCAATCCGATTGCCGCAAATTTCTTCCGTCCAAACGCGCCGAACTATTTCTTTGTCTCTTCAATAACGGGCGGCGCCGTTAACAAAGCGGCTTTCGACGCGGCATTAGCGGCTGCGAACTCCGTTCGCACGCCCGGCGCAATCACTCCTTTTGGTGAAGTTGACGCGCAGCTGTCCGACGGTAACTCAAACTACAATGCGCTGAACCTGGAAGTGAAGCGACGCTTCGCGAACAACTTCCAGTTTCTCGCCTCCTATACCTGGTCGCATTCGATTGACGATTCGAGCGACCTGCAAACGCTTCTCAAGCCCCAGGACAATCGTAACTTCAGTGCCGAGCGTGCCGACTCACTTTTCGACCAGCGGCACCGCTTTGTCTTCAGCGGCGCTCTAAGTTCACCGGCATCATGGCGTAGCTCCTCGAGTATAGGTCATCGCTTCCTCGCAGACTTTACGGTCGCGCCGATTCTCGAAATTTCTTCGGGACGTCCCTTCAACATCTTGACGGGCACCGACACCAACGGCGATCTGCAAGGTTCGACGGATCGCCCGAGCGTCGCGTCTGATGGCACGCTGTTCATTCCGACAACGGCTTTTACGGCTGGCAGCCTGGGTCGCGACCTGGGCCTTACGCATGGTTACGCATCGCTGGACTTGCGGGTGATGCGGGCGATCCGTTTCGGCGAGCGCATACACCTGGACCTGATCGCCGAGGGCTTCAACCTCTTCAATCGTTTCAATGAAGCGGCGGCCTCGCCTCTCTTTAGCGACGTAAACAGCTTCGGCCAGCGCGCCGGCAATGGCCGTTACTACAGCCAACCAACCGCGGCGTTTGACCCGAGACAGTTTCAGTTTGGATTCAAACTGAATTTCTAACAGGGGGAATATCGAAGTCGAATACACGGAGCGCAACTATGCGGCGACCTTCGCTTGGAATGGGGCAGTCAAGTTGCCCGGCGTGTGTGACCTTGAATTCCTCTGCGCTTAACTCTTTCTTGCTGGTTTCAAATACCACTCGTTTGAAAGAAACTCTTTAGGTATTTCCTGCGTGCTCGGGTTGTCATACCCGTGGGCGGCAAGTGTTTCAAACCATCGATCTCTCTTGGACACAGGAAGCTTCTTTCCGCACCAAGGGCAAAAGCTGATGGTGATATAGGACTGTCCTCCATCATGGACAATTAGTCCATACTCATCGAAGCGTGGAACGTAAATTATTAAACTATCAGGACAGTCAAACGGGTCACTATGATCTTCGCACTGATAGCTAAGGCGCTTTTTCATTTCCTTGCATGAGTGAGTGTTTTTCCTCATTTTTGCTTTGGAGGTTCGCATTAGGTCTCGATTCGTCTGCCGGGATCTGCGGGTTTTGTTTGGTTGCCTGTTTTGGGATCAAACTCGCCCAAGTGTCTTCCCCGTCTGTCATATTTCTCCACACGACCGTGCTGGTAACCCCATTCATAAATATTACCATCGTCATCCTGCCACCTTACGCATTTGCACCGTCCTCCAAGCGCACATCCCAAATGCCGCACGCCGGTGCTGTTGTCCACGTGCCATTCACCGATGGTCTTCGGCACATTTGATTTCGGACGGTTTGCTACGGATAGGTGTGAGGATGTGCCGAAATTCTCGGTCTGCAATCGGATTGAATCGATATTGTCCATGATACCAAGCATAAGCGGCGGCAGGTTTGCAAACCGATACTGAGTGGTATCAGGGTGAAACTTGTTAAGTGGATCTAGTAAATAGGAGAAAGCCCGACGTTCGGATAAGACTTGTCTAGTTTGTTGGTTCGTGCCGTTGTAATCGAACGTCCCACTCGCTAATACACCGTCTTTAAGACTGCTGCCTGTGATATTGAACGTGAAGTCCTTAAGCTTGTCATCCCCAAGAAGTTTGACTGCGTTCTCTGTAAAAGTGCCGGTAAAAGTTTGACCTTGGCCGTTTGTGATCTGAACCCCAGCTTCATTCACGTTAGCTGTATACTCGCCTTTCTCGCACGTGAAGCATATGCTGTCCGCGCGGTTCCTGATTTGACCATTTGTAACTGTGACCCTGTTCCCCTTGCCGTCGACAACATAGCCGTCTTTGTCACACTTTCCTTTCTCTTTACAGTAATCACCTTGGCCCATAATCCAGAAATCAAGTCCGTCGGGATCTATGTACTTGAGGGGATTGTTTCGTGTGTAAACATAACGATTGAGGGTCTGAGGATCTTCGGTATGACCAGCCAATGGATCAACTGACATGAACCTGCCGGCAGTTGAGCCGTAATAACGAGCCAAGAAGTAATCGAGCCCCGTCTCAATGTGCCGTTCTTTGCGGGTTAAGAACGGGTAGTTGAACCCCGCGCACCACCGGCACGAGCGCAATTTGTCAAAGAACAGCAGCGGCTAAAGAGAAAAGGGCGTAGCAGGAAAGCCATCAGGGGTAAGTCGGCATTCCCCAGCGCACTCATGAACAAATGGATGTTACTGGAGCTTGGATTCCTCGAAGCACATGCCGTCAATTAGACGATCAAAGCTTTCGGCAGCTTCCTTTGAATTTCCCTGATACGTAATGGCACCCCAACGAAAACTGACGCGACGCCATACCTTGCCGTCCGACTTTACACCCCGAGTTTCGTATCCCGTCGTTTTTCCGGAAACCCAAGCGCGTTCGGAAAACTCCTTCGATCCCAGGAAATACGCTTCATCCGGCTCAAGAGAGGTCGACGTTGCCCAGTTGATTAGTACCTCGATGTTTCCGTGGACATCATAACCAAACAGATAACCGCCGTTTTCAAACTGAGTTGCTTTCTTTACGAGCATGTTCTCCGGAACGAGGATTCTGAAACCAATACCGAAACGCTGAGAATTGTCTGCGAGCGATGAGCAGAGAGGGATTTTCCACAAACTCTGCGCCCCCTCCTCCATTGTTACTTCAATGTGTCGTAAAAATTAATGATGGCCCCACGTTGCCAACTCGTATCGTTCGGAGTTAGTCCCTCGCGTATCTCCGCCAACTGCCCACGCGAGTTATAGAAGAGCTTGTTGTAAATCGGAGTGGTTGTGCCGAGTTGCTCCTGACTCAAGCCACCAGATGGCGAATAGGTGATCCCAATCGCATAGTTGCGCGGCGTGCCGCCATCGCCCAGATTGCCGGTAAAGCTGTTGGTGCGTCCGGCATTGTCATAGTTGTTGGTAACCGTATGCCCCGATGGATAATTGATCGTCTTCACATGGCCGGCGAGATCATAAGTGTAGCTCAGCAAATAATTCTGTGTTGTCCCGCTGAAAACGATCGGTCAACCCTGGCCGGTCGCTTTTCTTTTGGCCAGTTAATTAGTAGGCTTGGTTAGTAGTCTTTTGTCGCAATGGGCAAACTTAAAAGCCGCCGGGCGCATCGGAAACATGTCTTTCGGAAAGCTTCTGTTGACCTCGAATTAAATCTCTCCCGGAAGAATTATCTATGATTAATCGTCGCTTTTACCGCTTCCTTTCATTCGGTCTGTCTCTGGTTGTCTTCTGCGGAATGGTGGTAGCGCAATCGAGCCGGCCACGGCGTGTCAAACCGGCTGTGAAGCCCGCGGAAGATCCCCTGTTGCGACCGGAACCGAAACCGAGTCCTACCGCGAGAAACAATTCAAACCGTCCGTTAATTGACGTTCAGCCGGTGAAACCCGTCGTAAACACGGTAGGCACCGGCGACACTTCCCACGCGTACCAACTTCTTCAGCAAAAACAGTTTGCCCAAGCAGCCAAAGAAGCGAAGGATATCGCGGCACAGTTTCCCAACGACTCTGAGGCCTGGAAGATTGCCGGTTTTGCGGAGTTGAGTCTCAAACAATATCCAGTCGCCATTGAAGATTTGCAGCGCGCGCTGGATCTGCAGCAGGTTGCGAAGCGGGAAGATCCCAATACCGCTGATGCCTTAGCGCAAGCCTACGTCCTTGCGGAAAAATTCGATCGCGCTCTGCCTCTGCTAATCGCGGCCACTACGCGCACTGGAGCACCGGCGGATCCCGCGATGCTTTACTATCGCGGTCTAGCTGAATACAAAACGGGTAAACCAGCGGATGCGGAAAAAACTTTCACTGCCGCCGTTAAGGCCAACCCAAAGGACTCTTTGTCGCTTTTCTACCTGGGTCAAATCGCGATCGCAAAAAACGATCTGGACAGCGCCATCGCCTCACTAAACCGCGCCACCGTCAACGATCCGCGTTTCGCCGTTGCCTGGACTCTCTTGACGTCAGCTTATCTACGGCGCGCCGCGCTCAACCCTGATGCTACGAAAGCCGCCGCTGACTATTTAAGTGCAGTTCGCGCAGGTGAAGGCTTAATCAAGATTAAAACTGACGCCGACGCTGTAACACTTTTTGGACAAGCGCTGATCGGCTCGGAACAATATCCGCGCGCCGCGGCCGCGCTTGAGCGCGCCACGTTACAGCCTGACGCCAAAGGCGTAACGTTTTATCTTTTGGGAATAGCTCAATCGCGCGCGAAGAATTTTCCCAAAGCGATTGCCGCGCTGCAAACCGCTGCACAGAAGTCGCCGGAAGACATCAACGTCTATCGTGAATTAGGTTATGCGTATGAGGTCACGAAGCAATATGCAAAAGCGTTGGATGCTTATCAAAAAGGCTTGAGCCTGGCGCCAGGTGACACTGATTTTAAAGAAGCCGCCGAGCGAGTGCGGCCATTCGCCAAATGATTTGAACGTTGGTGGAGGCTAACGGAATGAAATTAATTAGTATGTTTTTGTTGACGATGATTATGGCCGTCGCGATATGTGCTCAGCGCCCGCGGACGATTGATACAAGCACGGCCGCAGACGCCACCAAGGCAGCGCCTCCCGCAGCTCCGCAAACAATGAAAGCGAAGTATGAAGGCGGTATCTTTGGCTACAACAAGGCCCTGGAAGGCACACTGAGCTTCGACGACACCAATCAGCGACTGCTTTTTCGCAAGGATCAGAAGGAATTGTTTTTTATTCCGTACAATGCTGTAACCTCTGCTTTTGCCGATACACAGAAGAGACGACCCTCCGCTGCCACCGTCGCCAGCAACGTTCCCTACTTGTTTCCTCTTGGCTGGATCAAGACGAAAGTTCGTTATCTGACAGTGCAGTACAGCGACCCCGATACGCGAGTTGCCGGAGTTACCAGCTTCCGTTTGGACAATAAAGATTTGGTTGAATCGGTGGTCTTTACGCTTGCCAACAAGGCTGGGCTGGTACCGCGCGGCGAGATTTACGTAAGGAAGAGAGACGACGCCGAGGCGAAGAAGACCGCTCCCTAACCGAAGATCCGAATCAAAAGTTAAGAGGCGAGCCAGCAACTGTTTGGCTCGCGTTCTTATTTACATCAGGCCTGTAGCGACCCGCAGCCTATCGTCACTCCACCCTCAATCCTTGCCGTGAGCAATGGATACAGCCACGACAACTGACGCGTCGAAGGCCGCGCCTAACTGTCGCAATTCGTTGTTCCTAATTCCCACCGCCAGTTACCACATACTCCAACATATACCGGCGCAGCTTATCCCGGCCCTCTTTAAGATAGGCTGGGTGGTCGCGCGAAATACCTTCGTCCACACGCGCCAGGAGTATGTAGGCTTCCAGCAAACCTTCGTCGTTGAGCTTCTTCAATTTCGCCAGCGAAGGGCTCAGGTTCTTTACTTTCTTGTCTGCACTCGCGAGGGTTATGACGCTACGCAAGGCTTCTGCTTCCTCCGCTAAACTATGGCGATAGGCCGGCTCCTGCGGAAACCTTTTGGCGAAACGTTCTTTCCTCCAGGCGGTGCGTGTGGCGCCATAAGAGATCCAGGCAAACGACCCGTCATCCTTGCCGCTCAATAAGGCGCTGGAGTCGAGATTGACCTTCGCGTTGCCTTTGTCGTCAAAAGTGACGTCAGTCGGGATATCGATGTCGGGATGTGCCAGAGGAGTCTTGGTCACTTCAGACCATTGGATCAAACCCGCGCGAGCAAACTGGTTGTAAGGCTCAGTAATGAAAGCCTCGACGTAGCGGTCCCGTGCAGCCTCGGTTTTGCCTTGTTTCATCAATGGCGTCGCGGAGTAACGGTAGGCAGTCTCTCGATTCGGATCGATTGCTATGGCGCGCTTGTACCAAACCTCAGCCTGCGCAACATCACCCTTTTGTACAAACACATCGCCAGCAAAGAGAGCTGCAAGGTAAAGGTTTGGATCAAGCGCCAGCGCTTGTTGGTAGTCATTAAGCGCTTCGTCAAGCTTGCCTTGGGAAAACAAAGCTTCCGCTTCGGTCATCAAACTATTGGCCGCGATGTTTTGCGAAAATGCCGCTGCGTCAGCACCGTCAAGAGGAATACTTTGAATCAAGGCGTTAACTACCAGCTCTCTAATCCCCAACTTTTTTGACTTTACAAAAGTCTCGCGAGCGCGCAGGCGTAGCGCTTTGCGCTGGACCTCGTCGCTGGTGTTGGCAGCTTGTGCAACCAACGCGAAACCAAGATAAAACTGCATCTCTGCATTGTCAGGCTCGGCAGTAACAATCTTTTCCAACAGTGGCAGCGCTTCCGTGTATTTTGTTTGCTTAGTGAGATCGAGAGCCTGTTCTTTCAACTTCGCGATGCTCTCGCTCGTTTGCGCCGAAAGGGGAAAGCAGTAGAGACTGCTGGAAAGACAAACGAGCAGAACGGCCAAACATGTAGACACTGTTAATGACTTGGAACGAAACATAAATTACTCCGGCGATTTGACTAATGCGGTAATTGGTTTGCCACGGCTCCAACATTTTGCTTTCTCTGTGTAACCTCCGTGCCCTTTGTGTCTCTGTGGTGAGTTATGTTGGAGCGTTTATTCACCACGGAGACACAGAGAACACGGAGGTTGCACAGAGGAGATGTCAAACTAAGACAGTTCCAGATTTTAGGGTCGCTTAGTTTTATTAGTGTTATTACTATAATCCGAATACCATTGACATTCATCCGGCGCAGGAATATCGTGCCTGCTATTGAGTCTGCTTACTGGTTGACGATCGGCCTTACAGATTGGATAACCTTACGGTTGCCAGCGAGCCTGCAATCGCCAACTCCTTAAAAACGACAAACTACAACTCTAAGAGTTTGTCCTTTGATTGTTCCTTCAAAAGGTAAGCCATTCGCTCATAATCCGAGGCAATTTGTCTAACTAAAATGCAGCCACCACTGTTAACTCACTCCGACTCGAGTTACCAGTTTCCAAAGGAGAGGGAAAATGGTCAAGCTTAGGATCGTCGTCGTTGCATTGTTCATAACCACCCTGGGCACATTCGCTATTTTCCCCCGGTCGCGGAACAGCGTTGCCGCTGCGCCGCCCGTGCCGCAGGATAAGATCCAGGGGTGGACCATGGAAGATCGGCAGACTTTTTACCATACCCCTCAAGGCACGCGCTTCTTTCCTTACAAGTGGTTGCTGGCGCTGGAGGCGCCTGGCAAACTGACACGAGAACCCTTCCTGACTGAGGAAAGAATTCGACGCTATCGCCTGATTGCCGATCCCAACACGCTGAACAATCCTGACCATCTGCCCGTTGGCATGGCTAAAGAAGTTTCGGCCGACGGAGAGTTTGTGAGCATTACCTGTTCGGCTTGCCACACCAGTCAAATAAAATTCAACGACACCCTTATCCGCATTGACGGTGGCCCAGCCATGCACAGCGTGGCCGGCTTCATTGTGAGTGCCTATGCCGGATTGGCGGATACCTACGCCAGGCCTTTCAAATTCCAGCGGTTCGCAAAGAAGGTTCTCGGAGAAAATTCCACCTTTCGCGAGCGCTTGAAGCTTCATGGTGAAGTGAGGAGGGCATTTTTCGACCCGCCCTTATATGCGCAACTGCAAGCGACCATAAGACGTCTTTACCCTACTGAAGAGGGGTTCGGCAGACTTGACGCACTCGGACGCGGCGGCAATTTAGTACTGGCGACCGGGCTGGGAGATAACCGCAATCTGGTGGTCGCGAATGCGCCCGTTAGTTATCCGCATTTGTGGGGTACGCCGTTTTTCGACTGGGTGCAGTGGAACGGTTCGATCACGCAGCCGCTGGCCCGAAACATCGCGGAAGCCCTTGGGGTCGATACGCCGATTACGCTGAAAGGTGATCCGTCAGATCTCTTCAAGAGCAGCGTGAATATTCAAAATTTGTTTCTGCTCGAGGAAACGCTAAAGAAACTGGAACCGCCACGTTGGCCCGAAAATGTTTTGGGTAACATCGACCAGGCTAAGGCAATGCAGGGTGCGGCGCTTTACAAACAGCATTGTGCCTCCTGCCACGAGAGCAAACTGACGGCGCCAAACGAGTTCGGCAAAACATTTGTCCGCATTAATATGTACTCACTTGATCTGATTGGGACTGATCCGACTGCGGCGGTCAATTTCAACAAACGTATCGCGTTCACGGGTCAACTTAGTCAGCCGCCGGTTAGTCTTCCCGAAAGGCTAACCGTGGCCGGTGCGCTACAGGCGGTCACGACGCAGGTTGCGAAACGCAAGTTTGAGGAACTGCACATTTCACCTGAGATGCAAAACGAAATGAATGGCTTTCGCGCCAACATGATACGCGCGCCACTGGCCTACCGGGCGCGAAACATGGATGGCATTTGGGCGACAGCTCCTTACCTCCACAACAACTCAGTTCCCAATTTGTATCAACTGTTGCTGCCGGCGGCGGAGAGAGATAAGAGATTTTATATAGGCAACTTGCAGTATGACCCCAAGGTTCTCGGCTTTGATACCGCCAAATCTGCGGATGCTTTCGAGTTGCGGACCAGTATCACCGGCAACTCGAATGCGGGTCATGAGTTTCGAGACGGCCCACGCGGTAAGGGCATCATAGGTCCGCTGCTCACCGACGAAGAACGCTGGGCAATCATCGAGTATCTAAAAACGAGATAGTTTGGTTAGTTGTCTGACAAACGCAGGCGCACGACATCCGTGCCCATTCATGCTACTGGGAATGGTTTGGCGAACATGAGGGTCTCACGCTTACGGCTGATTATTTTTAGTTTGATTCCTGCCGGCAATATACGGTATCACTTCGTCAACGACACGCGCGGGCATTTCTTCCTGCGGCAGGTGACCGCAACTCTCAAACACTACCAGCTTAGTTAGCTTCGTATCACGTAAGAGCGGGGGCAAGCCCGCCTTCCCAACCTGAGAGACTCTCCTGTCGACTATGTCTGCTCTACGTTGAAAGCCTTTCAAATCAAAAAGAGTCTTTCAACTCTGTGAAGCTCTGGGTCAGGAAGGCGGGCTCGCCCCCGCTCTTGGTTATGGCTCGTCATTCTTCAAGAGGGCCTGCAGCTTCTCCGGAGCGATTAATCGCCACGCTTCCTGCACATGAAGCGCCAACTCTTCATCGTCGACCCGAGCGAGCTCGATGCCAATCCAGCCGCGCACGCCAACGTAAGCTGGCCTGTAAAACTTCTCCCGATTCGCCTGAACCAATGCCTCCTGAACGCCGATCGCTGCAGGCAGCACCACGGCAATATGCCCGTCGTTGTGATGGTTGTTGGAACACATTGCAAACACCTTCTTGCGGACGAAGAAGGTTGGCTCGCCGTGTGAAATCTTTTCCACCGTCTCAGGCAGCGCCATGCAAATTCGCCGCGCGCGCTCGAGATGCTTTTCGCCAGAAACCTTTCGCTTCTTCTCTGAGGGCTTCATGCAGCACCTTCTTCGGGCTTACTGTTTAGCGATCGCCGGCCTTCCCCGCAATACGT
This sequence comes from Blastocatellia bacterium, assembly GCA_963698325.1. Lineage (GTDB taxonomy): Bacteria > Acidobacteriota > Blastocatellia > Pyrinomonadales > Pyrinomonadaceae > PSRF01. Next base: position 104,781 of record CAVOQJ010000003.1, read on the forward strand.
ACTTTTGAACTTTCCCGGTCGCGGTCTTCGGGAGTTCCGCAAGGAATGTTACACCTTGGGGCGCTTTGAAGTGGGCCAGGTTCGCGCGCGCAAACTCCAGCAACTCCGCTTCGGTCGCCATGACTCCTGCTTTCAAAACTACAAACGCCTGCGGCGACTCGCCCCAGCGCTCGTGAGGCAGCCCTACGATTGCAACCTCTTGCACCGCCGGATGGCGCAGCAACACTCCTTCAACTTCCACGGAGGAAATGTTCTCACCGCCACTAATAATCACGTCCTTCAAGCGATCTCTGATCTCCGCATAGCCGCTCTCGTGAACAACGGCCGCATCGCCGGTGTGAAACCAACCGCCGCGCATGGCCTCGCCGGTGGCCTCTGGGTCCTCGTAATAACCCTTCATCACCGCGTTGCCGCGAACTATGATTTCACCTTGCGTCTCGCCGTCGTGCGGGACCTCGCGTCCGTCCTCATCTACGACGCGCAACTCTCCCGATGTCAACAACTCAACTCCCTGGCACGCTTTGATCGCAGATCTCTCCGCGCATGCAAGTCCGTTATGTTCCGGTCTCGGTTCACAGATGGTGATAAATGGAGACGTCTCGGTTAGCCCGTAGGCTTGCGTTATTATCCAGCCGAGTTCGCCCTCGACGCGCTCAATGGTTGCAGCTGCCGGCGGCGCACCGGCAGTCAGGATTCTTACGCCGCGCCGCGCTTCGCGCCTTAGTTCCTCCGGGCCATTTGCGATACTGATCAAAACCGTCGGCGCCGCGCAAAGCATGCTGATGGTTTCGTGCTTGACACGTTCGAAGATGCCAACCGGATCTGCCTTGCGTAGACAGACGTGTGTCGCGCCGGCGGCGGTCACAGTCCACACAAAGGTCCAGCCATTGGCATGAAACATAGGCAGCGTCCAGAGATAACGATCGGCGAGCGACATGGGATGATGGATTAAGGTGCCCACCACATTTATGTAAGCATTGCGATGCGTGATCATCACGCCCTTGGGATTCGAGGTAGTCCCGCTGGTGTAATTGATCGTAAGCAGATCAGTTTCCTGAATGTCCGGACGGTTAAAGTCTGTAGTCGCTGCGCTCAAAAGTTTCTCGTAACTGAGCCAGCCTGCCGGACCATCCGCCACAGTCCCTTCAAGGGCTACAAAAGCCTCGGTATGTAGTAGCTGCGAACGAATGCCATCGATTGCCTCGAGGTAGTCAGAATGTGCGCAGACGATCCTGGAGCCACTGTGATTGATCAGGTAAACAAAGTCAGCGGCGGTCAGCCGGTAGTTAAGTGGCACCAGCACCGCGCCGATCTGAGGCACGGCGTAAAACGACTCGAGCTGCGCATGGGTGTTAGGCGCGATGTAAGCAACTCGATCACCCTGGCGAACTCCGAGCGTCTGCAAAGCAGCCGACCAGCGATCACATCGCCTGAAGAATTGTTCATAGGTCAAACGCAAATCGCCATCAACCACACCTTCTCGGTCGGGATATAGCTTGCGTGTGCGGCGAGCGAATTCTAATGGGGTCAGGGGAAGCTCCATGGAATTTCTCCTTTTTGAAGCTGCTTAATCCGAGCGTCAATCCACCAGCAGGTTCCTGGTTTCAGCTTCGCGCATCGCTTCTTCCAGCTCCTTTTGCTTGATGCCCGCGCTTCCGTGGTAACTGATGAATTGCGGAATCAAAGCAGAGATTACGGCTGTTCCGACCACGCACAAAATTCCCCCCGACACGATCGAGGTTCTAACACTGAAAAGAGTAGCAACGATGCCGGCTTCAGCGTCACCGAGTTTCGGTCCGGAGGTGTAGCTGATCATCTCCAATCCGGCCAGCCGTCCGCGCAGGTAGTGGGGAATCGTCTGACTCCAAATTGTCATGCGAAAGACTCCGCTAATCATATCGAAACTTCCGGCCAGCGCGAGACAGAATAAAGCCAAATAGAGATTTTGCGCCAAGCCGAAAAAGATGATGGCCACGCCCCAGAGCGCGGCCGCCAGCGCGACGAACAAGCCATGACGATTGACTTTCTTTGCCCAACCGGAAGTGAGCGTAGCAACCAGCGCGCCCACGGACGGCGCGGCGTAAAAAAATCCAACTGTGCCGGCGCCGAAGTTTGCGGCCATCGCCGGAAAGAGCGCAGTTGGCATTCCGAAAAACATGGCGTTCATATCAATCAGATACGTTCCAAGAATTTCCTTCCGTCTCGAGGCGTAATGCAAACCTTCGCCGACGGATCTCAACGTTGGACGTTCTTCGATTTGCGTGGGCGCCGGGACAGCGCGAATAAGGAACACGGCCGTGAGGGAGGCAACAAAGGTTACTAAGTCTATCGAGTAAGCGGTGGTCGCGCCATATCTAGCGAGGATAATTCCGGCGGCGGAAGGGCCCAATATTGTTGTCACGTTCCAACGCAGTGAGTTCAAAGCGCTCACCGACGACATTAATTCCAGTGGCACTATCTTTTGCATAAGCGATTCAAACGAAGGACGCTGCAAAGCGACCAGTCCCGCATGAAGCGCGGCACAGACAAATAGCAGCCAAACCTGCGGATGCGACAGAGTTGCGTTGACGACGAGAATAGCAGTTACCAGAGTTTGCCCGACTTCTGTCAGCCGCAACATTTTTCGTTTGTCGATAAAGTCAGCATACGCGCCGCCGATAAACGCCATCAGCAGAATCAAAACAAATTCCGACGCGCTTAATAGACCTACTAATAGCGTGGATCCAGTCAACTGATAAACCTGCACCGGCAGCACAACAAAACTCATCGCTGTGCCGAAGGCGGAAATCAGTTGGCCAAAAAATAGCAGACGATAATCGCGGGAGACTCGTAGCGGCGAGATATCTATTAACATCAATTCAGCAAAAGGATGGCTGATAATCAGCCCAAAATTTATCGCGGCCGTTATCTATGTTGACGGATGAGGAGAGAAGCGGCAACTTCCCGAAGACACAAGATAAAGGTTGCCTCGATTGATTCCCGGCGATGTCGGGGATTTGACGAATTCACCAACCTCGTAATCTATTGACGCAAGATACTTCCGGCGATACGATTCCCGCGCGTTGACGCAGTCCTTCAATCCCCGGCTCGAACGCACAGCAGGCGTGTCTGGATTCGCAAGCTCAAGTCGGTCCTCGTTAGTAACGAAAGCGGGGTGCGGCCCCACAACAAATGCAGAACCGGGAGCGGGTAGCGACCGGCTCCAAGACTTCGCTGAAGTCAATGTCAGCAGATGCCACTCAAAAGTCAGTCAGAATTTGCTCTTTGATGTTGGACTTGGATCGCACGAGCCGGTCGCTATCGCTCCCGGTTCCGTATTCGTCGACCCACGGCGCCATACTGTCTGCGTCGTGGCCGTGTTTTCCACCCGTCCTTCAGCGGTTGGAGGAATTCACGCAACTCCCTGAAACTCTAAAAGGAGACTCACCATGGTAGCCCTCGGTCGTATCCTCTTCGTAGCGCATCTTATCTTCCTACTCCTGGCGGCGATACTTATAGGCGGTTCGATCGGCGGTTTTCTCGGCAGCGGTTACATGATCGTGGCCGCGCTCCTGGTAATAATCTCATGGGGTATGTTCGCCGTGGTGACGTTCGACGCGATCAGGCACGCCACGCGCCTCGCTCGCGACAGCGCTAATCTGGACCTTGATAGGGCCCTATACCGGGCATGGCTTGTTTTCTTGATCGGACCGATCCTATCTGTTGTGACTGGTCTCGGACTGGGTTTTCTGGCGTTCGTAGGCTGCGGACCTCTCTGGCTCTCGAGTCTCTATCATTGGGGTGGGATGATCGGCGCCGTCCTGGGCTTTGCGATGTTCTTCCTGTTGCCGTGGATCGGGCGTACAACCGTGGGTGAGAGCACCGACTATGCAACGCATCGGCCTTTGTGGAAGATTATCGTGACGGTTGCGGGGATAGCTGTTTTATGGGGACTGGCCTGGCTCATCCCTTACCTTTTGCTAAAAGGCGACATAAATGAGAGCGAGTATAAAGCCGCTGACCATGTCTACGTGCTTCCGTTCCCGGGCGGCGAAAGCAGTTGGGTTATTCAGGGCAACAACTCCTCGCTTAACCATAATAATGCCCACAACGGCCAGAAATTTTCCTGGGACTTTCGGCGTCGCTGCGGCACGCCGGTGCTGGCGGCGCGCGATGGGACAGTCATAAGCATAACCGATTCAAACGACGGCATGGGCGGCGCTAACAATGAAATCCAGGTTGATCACGGCGACGGCACGGTGGCTTTTTATCTTCATATTCAGCAAGGCAGCGTGCCGGCCAGCCTGCGCGGCAGCAGGGTTAGGGTCAGGCGCGGAGATGAAATTGCGAAGGTGGGCAGTGTTGGAAACAGCCTGACCGGCCACATTCACTTCATGGTGAAACGAAGCGGCACGACGATCGGGGCGAGCTTCACAGACGTGACGGATAACAAGGGTATTCCCCGCACGTTTCATTCCTATACGTCAGGAAACCGCAAGGTGCCTTAAAGCGCAGGCGAGATGCGGAGGGCGCGAACCTTATCGGGTCAACCGATAAATCAACACGGCCGCCCGTTTGATCTGTCTCGGCAACGTATCCAAATCGGCATATTCGCCACGGGCGTGTGCACCTCCGCCCGTTGCGCCCAAACCGTCGAGTCCCGGGATCAGGTGTGTGACATAGGAAACGTCGCCTGCACCTCTTTCGCCGGGATCAAGTGCTTCAATCTTTTCAAAGCCAAGATCCTGGCTGACTGCATCGAGCTGTTTCAGCAATTGGTAGTTGCCCTCGCCTGGAGGCATGGAGGGGATGCCGTCGTAAAAAGTGATTTTCGCCGAAGTTCCGGGCAAGCTTTTGGCTACGATTTCACGCATCCTGGCACGTGTGGCTTCCTTCTGCTCCGCGGTTATGAAGCGCAAATCCCCACGCACGATCACCTTCGCCGGAACTACGTTTGTCTTTCCTCGCGTGTTTAGATTTTGATCTTTAACCTCAACCTCGGTCCCCCCGGAAATCACCGATGGATTAAAAGTTAGATACTGTTCGCCACGGAGGGTTTCGTAAAACTGATTGAGAATGCGCGCCGTTTCAAAGATGGCGCCATTGCCCATGCTCTTCTTGAAGATTGCCGAGGAGTGCCCGCTCCTGGCCGTTACTTCGAGCAGCCAGTCGCTACTGCCGCGCCGTGCCACTGTGGCGATGTTGCTGCCGCCGTTTTCAAAACTCAGTGCCAGATCACTGCGTTTAGCAGCGGAGATCATATCGCCGCGACTAACCTCTACGGGGTCTCCTGAGTCTTCTTCATCGCCCGTGAGCAGCACGATGATGCTCGCGTTTTTGAGCGCGCCCGTATCGTGTAACGCTTTCAGGGCAAAATACAAAACGACATCGCCTGCCTTCATATCTGACGATCCGGTGCCGAATGCCTTATTACCCTCACGTCGAAATTTCTCGCCACTGAGTACGGTATCGAGGTGACCAAGCAGTAAAACGCGTTTGCCTTTACTGCCACCTTTTTCCGCCAGCAAATGCCCCGCGCGTTTCATCTCCGGAGGCATGCTTATCCAGCGAGTTGTAAACGCGAGCGAATCAAACGCGGCTTTAAAGACCGCGCCCACCTGCCCCACGCCGGCAAGGTTTTCGGTCGGGCTTTCAATGTTGACAGTCTTTTCCAGCATGGCGACAGCCTCACCAGTATGCGCGTCAATGTAGTCGATCAGTTTCTTTTCTTCGGGTGAGACCTTTTGTGCGTAACTGAAGGTTGAGAATAAAACTACCAACAAAAAAGTGAGGGCGGTCCTGGCAAATGTTGGTCCCCAGATGCGCAGCTGCCCTGAGTTGAGAGTCATTTTTTCCATCTCCTCGCCGTTGTCCTCTCCAGGAACTGTGAATCCCCCGGTCGTGGACATCCGGTGCGCCGCCTTCTTTCGTTGCGGGAAAGATGGCCGTTTTCGCAGCGTCCACAGCTCGGGTTAGCGCAAGGTTGCGCCGAGCGTTAAGTCTTCAGTTCTCGCGGCGGTTTGAGTTATCCATGTCCGACATGATCAGCCATCGGCCATTTCCAGCCTTGCGCAACGTCAGCGTGAACTTGCCTTCGTCAGGCGTGTCCGGTTTCCGGCTGAAACCACCGATGATGTACCCCACGATTGCCAGTTCACAATTTGCCACTTGCCATTGCGTTTGACGAAGGTACCAGTGTTCAGATAGTTCGTAACGTCCGCAGTGCTGTTCTTTTGCGTCGTCGCTACCAGACGAAACGCGACGATTGCCGTGTTTCCATACTGCTGGATGCGAATATCTTCGGCACTGTAGACAGTGGTCGGGTCACCGGGCTTGTGGGCGGGCGCGGAGCGTACGTCCTTGAGAATGTCCGCCTTGTTGCGCCGCCGTCCGGCCGAGCCGGTGTAGATAACGTCTTCAGCCCAGAAGCGATCGTGCACACTCGGATCGTTTCGCGACGCTCCGGCCAGAAACTCATTGAGCAATTTGGTCAGCTCACCAGCATCCGGCGCCGTCTGCGCTGGAATGCCGAGAGCGAGCATCATCGTCAAGATTGCTGTTGAAAGAACTCGCTTCATTGCGCAAGCCTCCTTAATCTCGTCGCGGCTTTGCCGCCTCCTGTGCGGAAGGTTTGTGACTGTCTGTCACCTTCCGGAAATGATTCATTAATTCCCGCGGGCTACCCCCCGGATTCCGTTGCGAGGTTCCTATCCTAACGCACGAACCTTATCAACCAACTGCTTGAGATGTTCTACCGGCCGCACGCCGCTTAGCGTAGCTCGCCTGTTCGCGATGAACGCCGGCACGCCGGTCACACCAAATCTCGCGGCAGCACTTTCGTCTTTCAGTACACTGGTTTCAAACTCATGAGACCTGAGCGCTTGGCGCAATGCGTCAGTCTCCAGTCCCAATTCAGTGGCAAGGGTGACAAGAACGTCCGTATCGCCAATGTCCTCGCCTCTTTCGAAGAAGGCGCGAAAGATCTCCTCGTGATAATCGTCAAAGCGACCCTGTGAGCGTGCCCAATGCGCCGCCCCGTGGGCCAGTCGCGTGCGCGGCTGCACCGGCGGCAGCTTCATTGTGACGCCCAGTCTCTCTGCAAGCGGATAGACCGACGTACTCCACGCGCGCTGCAGATAGTCACCCTTCGGATCGAGCGTCGGCACGGGCTCAGGCCGCAGTTCAAACGCGCGCCAGATTACTTCTACGTCCGGTTGTGTCTTCGACAGTTCGTGCACGGCTGGCTCCGCCAACCAGCAAAACGGTCAAACGTAATCAGAAAAGATTTCGAGCTTCACTTCTGCCATGTAACTGAACCGACTTCAACTTAGAAGTTCAACGCAAGTGTTTCTTCTTAGATGATGCTGTTAGCTCTCATTAACACCTGGCTTCAGCCAGGTGATTGCAGCTTAAGCACAAGTGAGAAACCGTTCAAACGGTTTCAGAATTACTTGCGTATCCCGGTTCACCTGGCTGAAGCCAGGTGTTAATGAGAGAAGTACCACCACCTTATTCCTCCTCGAGGGCCCCGATAAGACAGCACCGCCGCATCGCCGTTAATGCGAGACTGAATGTTCGCCATCCGAATCGATCCTGAATAGCCTTTCGGAAAGGGATTCAACCCGTCAAGCAAGTCCTTTTTCGTTAGTATGTGCCAGTTCTCATCGCTGTAGATAACATCGTCGGTCACATACTTTTCCCACGGCGCCTTATTGCCCACCGGAATCGCATCGTAAAGTTCCTGTGCAATACGCACGAGTTCCTGCTCCGTCGCCAGGTCTGCGGAACTTTTGCTACTCGTCTGCGCGAACCCTGATGAAGAAAGAATGAACATTGCCAGGACAGAGGAAATGAATTTCATCTTTTCTCCTGTTCAAAGAATTAGCGAGAGAAGCACGCCACTCGCCGTTTAGAAATATCGAATCACAGGGTTGGAATGGGAAACGTGAATTCCACGTCGAAACGATCGCGGTCGGGTTGGATTCTTGACAACCGGGGTTTTAATGACAGTCAAACATCGAAAGGATCTTTGTCAGTCAGATAAGCAAGCAAATCCTGCTTGTTGGGGTGCCTCTCGAGCCATGTGCGTACTCGTTCGATCTCGGCATAATCATCCGGGCCAAATCTCGAGATGTAGATTCGCTCCAGGCGTTTCTTCCGCGCCTCTTTTTCCGCTGTGTCCTGCCAGAACGAGGTGAACATCGAATTCAGATCGTCGTGAAGATTGCGTTCCCGCAAAGCCTCCCACTCATTCCGGTCGAGCCAGACGCCTTTGCAACCTTCGCAGTGATCGATCGTAAAACTGAAACCATGTCCGACGAGATACTTGACCATACGGAAGCGACACTCAGGGCAGTCGATATGGATGCCGGGTTCGGCAAGTGACAAGCCGCTGTGTTGGTCTGACCGCTCCGGCAGGTTGGGCCCGTGCTGCTCCATCCACTTCCAATACTGCGCCCCTCTGAGCCAATTTCCACGACACTCAGGGCAGTTAAAAAATGTGAGACCGGGCTCCAGGTTCGTCGCCCGTAACTCAGGCGACTTGCAGACCGGACACTTCATGACCACGCTTTCTTTCATCTCAATTGACTTGGAGCTCATTCCTTTACCTTCTTGCAACTGCAGCGTTCTCCTCGGCCTCTGACGGCTGCGCGGCTCTAGACCGTCAGGATGTGCGAGAAGGTCTCTGATCGTGCTCTGACCTTCGCAGCCTGCGCTCTCTCTTCCTGAGTTCGCACTAAGTCTCTGCCAGGTTCGTTCACTCAGGTCTATTTGGGATTGGCGGTGAGGTAATCATTGATAAACTCATCCACCTGACCTGCAAGGTAACTGCGAACATCATCCAGCTTTTCCTTGCCGACTAAAGCCGTTCCCCGTATGGTCCAGGTTGCTGCAGCAAACGCCGGCGATTTCTGAAGACGGTGGAGATACACGACTTGCCATAATTCGACGCTCGTATGAACAGCGTAAAGATTCTCTAAAAAATCATCCCCTTTTACGGCGTCAACCATAACGTGAAGCACGGCTGGGCCGTCCGCTTTGTTCGCTTCACCCTCGGAAAATACTGTAATTCCCGCCTTACGCAAGCGGAGTTCAATATCCACCTGGATCTGACGAGTGGCCAAACCATCACGCTCAAGCTCCGGGTTTATCGTTTCGACAACGACGCGAAGTCCGTGAAGACCTTGAAGAGTTTGCTTGCGTCTGGAACCTTGTGCTGCAGCGCTTACACTGATAGACAAAGAAATAAGAACAAGAAGAGTCGTCTTCATAAGTTTCTCCAAAGCGCCAGACGATTTCCATCCGGATCATGGACGCGAATGTATTGTGAATTCTCCGATACGATCTCAATTTCTTCGCCACACTGGCCGCCGAGTTGCGGAATTCGCTGAAGGTAGGATTCGAATTCGTCTACCAGAATGTAAATGAGGTAGGAATCACCCTGGCTGAAAGAGTCGCGCTTTTGAAATCCACCGCCTATGCCTGACGGAGGCTCAAATCCCAGATAGGTGGCAGAGTATTGCTGAAACTTCCAACCAAACAGCTCATGATAGAAGCGCTCAGTGCGCGCGAAATCGCTTGAACGTAGAGTAATTTTCCCAATGCTGTGAAGATTCATAATCTTTCGGCTGGGTTGTTTTCAAACCCCGCCCACGGTTCTGTATCACGTCGCGATGAATTACTCAACGAGCCTGCGCAGCAGGCGGCAGAATATAGCCCCAGGGTGAGCGAGCGCAGCGAGCGTAACCCGGGGATCACGACCCAACAAGAATCAAAGCCCGCTTTAGCGGGCGACAGAAGTTACACAACCGGGAGCGGTTCGACCGGATCCCTAATTCAACCTGAAGAAATGCTTGTACAACAAAGAGTAGATAAGTTGAGAGTTGAAGCTGGCATCCGGTCGCTGCTCCCGGTTCTGTAACATCAACTCCAGACGCATCAGCCCCGCCGGCCTTGGATATCGGAATCCAATTCACGCAGGGAAACAGCCTTAGCAGCATCGGCCTCAATCTCTGCGTCACGTCGCAGCGCTTCGGCAACGCCTTCATCTTCGTCCGATAGAATACCTGGAAGGGATTCGAGGAGGTTCGCGGCCAGAGTTGCACGTTCCCGCTCAGGTAAGTCGAGCGCAAGCTTCTCTACTTCAACGATGGTGCTCATGAAACGAAGGATAACTCTGGGAAGGCAAGGGACCAACAGTTGAAACGCTTCGGCAACTTCAAGCTCGTATCAAGATGACGAAGCTAAGAAGAACCAAGAGCGAGATTTGGGTATCGGGTCAGACTTTCGAGTTGGTTACCACAGATTCACCTCCAGACGCCGAGGACAAACCCGATCAACCCAAAGTATACGGTAATGTATCCGGAGTTGATTAGCATGTATTTGAAAGATCGTTGCTCGAAAAGGGAAATGATTACGAACATCGTCGACGCCCAACCAACGCCAGCCAGGAGTCCGGCTCCCAGGCCCCACTGCCAATTCGTCTTGCTGTCTCCGAGGAAGAACGCGAGGTTGTATGAAATGATCCACGCCAGGACAAGCGTTAGCGAATAGGTCTTTGCCGGATTGCCTTTGGCGACCTGCTCGGCGCTCAATCCGCTTTCCTCTTGCCAGGCCTTGAAGAAGAGAACGGGTGAGTACCACAACGCCCCAACGACGAGGCTTAGCAGTGCGCATACAAAAACAGCCAGATGATTGATGTAAAGTTTATCCATAGCGCCCCGAATCGTAATAGCGAATCGAGGCGCTTGTATTGGAAAATTTTTACCTAACCCACCGGCACATAATTAAGGATATCGTTCTTTCGATGAACGTATTCTTCGGGGGTGAAACCGGAGAAGAACTTGAAATCGTTGATGAAGTGCGCCTGATCGTAGAAACCACAATCCTGCGAAATGATCGTCCAATTCACCTCTTTGCGTTCCTCGATTTCGTTGATCGCCTTTTGAAAGCGGATGATCCTGAGGTAAGCCTTTGGCGCTATTCCGACCTGCCTTTTGAACATGCCGATAAAATGCTTGTGCGAATAGCCGATGGCTTGGTTCATGCGAGCTAAATTGATTTGATCCGGCCGGCGGATGATTTCATTCAACGCGTAATCGACCGCAGGGTTGAGAACAAACCTGCCCTCAAAGTGCTTCAGCAGAAATGTCTCGGCAGTTTCAAACTTGAGATTTATTTCGCGGATTTCCCACAGTTGTTCTCTAAGAAAAGCAAAATCATTGCCCCATAATAGGTCTGCATCCACCACCCGATCTGCCATCTCGTTCATGGGCAGCGGAAAAAACGGATACGCCATTCCTTTCTTGAACGAGATTATGAACATCGCCGCATGTTTGCCCGAAGGAATCGAGATGCATTTAGTTCTCACGCCCGACGCCCACACGTGATGACAGGCCTGTATTTCCTTGAGCGTTTGATTGTCGTAGATATGTTGCGGCCGATCGTCAAAATCGATAATGATCTCGGTGTTGCCGTCGGGTAGAAAACGGTCAATCGAATGAGCCGGATGATATCCCTCGTAATAAATGAAATGATCGACAAATTGGTTTAAGGGAAACCTCGGGATGTAAGTCTCAAGAATCATTGTAAAGGTGTCCGGCCCTGACGTTGCCTGCCCTGATTAAAGCATCGATATTATCATCCAGGACCGGAGACCTTAGCTAGAGCCGATCCGGATATGGGAATCAACGATTCAACTCTCGTCCGCATAGCGGACGTTTGAAATTAGCCCAGCACTTTAGTGCTGGGTAAGTAGGCAAATAAGGAATCAACAGCCCGCGTTAGCGGGCGACAGATCCCCCAAAACTATTGGTTGGTAGCCGAATCATCCTTGGAAGTTTCGCCGCTAGCAGCTTTCAGTTCTTGAGGTATTTGGTCGGGGTTGCTTAAGTAAAAGTCAATTGCCTGCCTACGTTGTTTCAGTTGTGTCTCAACTCTCTGCATTAGCTGAAGCCGTTCTGTCAGCGAAGCTCTAATGGTGTTTTCGCTACCCCAATCTTCGGTTGCAACGCTAACTCGTGTCATCTTCTTGTTTGTTTTTCAAGCTTTGACCCAAGTGAATTCAATATTTCGGTACATTTTGCCTCGTGAAGATAATAGGAGTCCTTATCCAATCCAATCTCTGCGGCTTTTTGCTCGCGAATAGAGGCCGGTTCATCCTTGGCGGGAAGTTTGCGAGTCATTTGTTCGATCAAGCGATGCATATTCCAATGTGCATATTCGATTAAATATTGCTGATGGAACAAAAGCGAAATACGCTTCGTTGCTCCAGCGCATCTTGCCCGGTCTTATGTTTCCTTGATCAAAGGAAAAAACCTTCAGACGTAGAACCGCGACGTTATAAAGCAAAACTCCTGCTAATCCGATTTGTTCAACAGCAAGGGTGGGAAAAAACGTGAGCTTTCGCGTTTCGCCAAACAAAAGCATGAGAGCGGCGGCAATACCCGCAGCGATTCCCCAACTTGTCCAACCGTTTCTCGTGTCCCCGGCCTTTATCTCATCAATGTCCCTCTCGATTATGCGAATTCCAGGCCGAGTTCTTTAATAGATCGTCGCGGGGGAGTACTGCTCACGGCTATTCATCACCTTCAATCAAAGGACTGATTAACTGTTACAGCTCAAAGCGAATGAGAGGGGACGGTATGCTAGCACCAATGGCTTGCCTTGTTCACTTGGTTCACCGAAGCAAAGCTCGTTTCTGTTTCTGTCGCCCGCTTCGCGGGCTCTGATCTCTTATAAGAGGTGATCCCCGGGTTACGCTGCGCTTCACCCGGGGCTATTATCTGCCGCGCCTACGGCGCTGTTTGAAGGCTTTCGGCAACGTCGAATCTTCGCAAACTTTGCTGGCCAAGGTCAGACCATCTGCAACCTTTTTCTCGCTTCCTATTTTCAATCAAGACCCAGCCGTTTGTTTTCTGATAAATCTCGCCACCCGCCGCCACAAACTCCTCCGCCTTCTCTTTCATCCCCATCCCCAGCGCCGCCTGTTCATCGATCTGTTTCTGCGCGGCGTACTCATCACGTCCTGCGTGATCTTCATCGAGCAGAAGTGTAGGCCGCGATTCCATTGACTATCCATCATGCAAGCGAGCGCGACGCAGTTGCTCGAGTTCGGCTTTTAGTGGAGCCCAATATTCGCGATCAGCTTCGCGTTCTAATCTTTCTTCTTCTGATAAAGCCCCTATCAAATCAGTCGCTTCGCCGGCCGCGGCGAGCTTGAGTAGCGAACGTTGTTTG
>CAVOQJ010000004.1:0-10436 GCA_963698325.1 Blastocatellia bacterium
TATTGACGACTTCGCTGAAAGCCGCAGCCCGTGCCCCGAGCTGCTCGACTAACTCCCTCTGATTCCACGATGAGGCAGCCTCCTTTGCGCTCTTGAATAATTTGCGTAGCCGCAAAACAGCAGCTGGCAGAAGTTCACCTAACTGATAGCGGGCATCGCCTCGATATTCCACAGGTGCACGCAACCGGTGGCACAGCTCACCAGATGCATATTCAAGGTAGTGCCGCAACAAGGCGGCGGCAGATCGGACGTCGTCCTTGGCAAGGTCATCATCGATTTCTTGCCACACATCGCGGTCCATCGCAGGAAGTCGGCCCTTCATCGACATTCCAGCGACGAAACTGGACCGCTGAACGGGAACCGATGAGGCCCTCGGTTTTCATGTGACGAAGCCAGATGGGATCGTGAGTTGTCACGACAAACTGTGTGTTTGGAAACTCTCGCTTCATCAGCGCACAAACCTCGCGACGGTGGCCTGCATCGATAGACATGAGAACATCGTCGAGCACCGCAAACGTGAACGCTCCTCCATATAGGTGTCTCATGAGCGCGAGATAGAGACATAATCCCATTCCGTCCTGATGCCCCTCACTGTGGTACGCGCCAGGCGGAAAAAAGCCACGACCATAGAAATCGACGTCGAAACCAAGCTTTCCGAGAGATGGGACAAGTTTAGCTTTGAAAGCATCTTCGTCATCCCTGTTTACGAATCCATAGAGTGCAGCAAAATCTTTCTCGACCTCGGCGTAGAGCGCCGCAAGAACCTCGTCACTCGTCTTCGCATAAATATCGAAAACCTGCCGTGCTCTTGTTGCGCGGTCTTTGGCACCATTTTGCTTTCGTATAGCTTCACGCCAAACCTCGAGTCTCTCTTGGGCCAGAGTGAGATAGCCCCGGGCAGCATCCTGTTTTGTGAGGTCAGGTAGAGCCGAAACCGCTTTTTCCAGAGTTGCGATTTCGTCACGGATTGGCTGCGGCACAGTCGCCATCGCCTTTAGCGCCTTGATCGATTCACCTATAGGAAGAAACTCGCGGAGCATGTTGGCCAGTGCCAGGCAGGCATTGCTGTGTTCACTAAGCTTTGGCGTCGCAATTCGGGGCGCAGCTCTGTCGGCATGTGCGGAAACGCTCTCCAGGGCTGACTCCACTTTGTTCAGTATCGCTATCAACGGCAGGATTTTTTTTCTGCGGCCGCGCGCTTTTTCGCTACCAATTTTAATCGGTCGATTTTGCCTTTGATGTGCTTTTGGAGCTCACGCAAGTCCCAACTTGTATCACAGAAAGGGCATTCAGCGGTGTCCATCAGATCCATGCCCAACGAGTAAAACCTCTCTTGTTTCACTCCGAGACTAATCGCCTGATCACTCGCTAAACTATTCAGATCCTTCAGCGCCTCGGAAATGACTTCTCTCGTGTTTCTACTCGAGACTTCATCAAGAGCTTCGGTGCAGGCTTTGATGTCGGCGAGCGCTTGAGCTTTCGGAATACGAACAGGCGTGCCAGGTTTTGGCGCTGCCATTCCATCTTTCAGGGATGTTGTTGCGGTCAGTTCCGGCAGCGCTGCCAACGCTAGAATGCTGCGTTGTTCATTTGCTGCAGCCAGTATTTTTTCGCTAGTAAATTCGGTCAAGTTAAGCGCACGAAGCAGATTGGCTCGCGCTTCGTTTGCAGCATTGGCAAGGGGTTGGACCTGCCTGTCGCAAGCATTTGCGATTTTTTGAAGCCCAACGCGAACCTGTTCAATTTCGCTAAGATGCAATAACGCTTGAATCTCCTCAGCGCGCTTCCCAGGCGTCGCAAGAACGTAGCGAATTAGTTCGCGCCGAGAGAGGACCATCTCCGAATGCGTCTCGAGTTGTTTCAGGACCGCGAGAACGTCTGGCTCTTCAGGAATGACGGTGAGCTTGTGCGGAGTCTTAACGCTCCGCTCGATGACGACAGTTTTCTTTAGCGTTGGTATCGAGATAGTAGCCCTGACTCGTGCCTTACCCGGGTCAGTGCGCTTATCTACATGCGGTCCGTGCTCCTTTAGTGAGACGTCGCCTCTGCCTTCGCCTGAAAGTCGAGAAACATTTCCGGTGAACACAAACTCAATTGCGTCCACTACCCCGCTTTTACCGGTGCCGTTCGGGCCACCGATGGCGAAGTTCTTCCCATTAAAGTTTAGTGTCAGCTTTCGAATTCCACGGAATTCGATGATCTCGAGCGACTCTACGCGAATCACGGCTGTATCTCCTCGCCGAAAATAGCCTCTTTAAGTGCCCGTTCAGTGAAGCTCTTGTCTTCCAGCAGTGTTGCACGCAAGCGCGAAATCACTTCGGGCGATGCTTTTGCATCGACGAGAGCCTGAAGGTATTTTTCGAAAACACGCGCCGGAACATCAACCGCCGCTTTGTCCGAAACCGGGGTCGCCATTTTTCTTTCTTCACATGTGATATCACATTTTTTCAAAAATCTTGCAATCCATATTGCTGTTCGTGCATGAGAAGCAGGTTGCGGTAGCGTTCCCGCTGTTGTCATGCTTCGGCTACTTTCTTAACCAGCTGAAACGGCCCGCCACAGCGGGTAAACTGCGGCGATTTCTTTTAGTCGACGAAAAGGTCGCGCACTCTGTTAAACGGCTCGCAGAACTTCGCTGCCGTTACCTTTCTGAGTGAGTGAAGCAGCTGCGCTGCCCTATGCGCTGGTTCGGAACTGGTCGTCCTTGTTTTTGAACAGGATGTTGAACGTGGTGAGCGATCCGTAACAGCGCGTGATATGTTGTTGCAGGTCGAACTTGTCCGCATCGCTCAGTTTGCTTGGCACGCCGTAGCCTCGGCGAAGGAGGGTCGCTCGCGTTCACCTTCTGCTCGAGAACCCGCAGATTAAATAGCCTGCTCGCGAACGCTTCGGAGTTTAGATCTGACCCCTGACTGTCTCTCCAGCACAGGTGTTCTTCGGTTCGTAACATTTTGGGCGAATTGTCAGAGAGCGAGGACGACTCATCTATTGCGCAAGAGGCGAAAACAGCCCTGGCTAATCGCCGAAAAGCGAAGAATCTTGGTTCTAAGGGCTCTGACGTGGGAAAATCGCTCGCTGACTGGCTTTATGACACTATCAGGCATCCGCTCGCCTCTTGAATTTCGCGTTTTCCACATTAATGGCATTGCATTACACGTCGTTCTTGCCGGGCCTGCAAGCGGCAAACCTTTAATATTCCTCCACGGTTTTCCCGAGTTCTGGTTTGCCTGGCGTCTCCAAATTGATCACTTCGTCTCTTCCGGCTATCGCGTAATCATACCAGACCAACGAGGTTACAACTTAAGTGACAAACCTGCAGGCATTGCTAGCTATTCCATTGACCTGCTCGCTAAAGATGTCGTCGGCGTTTTGGATACTGTGGCGGATTCAAAAGCGCTCGTCGTCGGGCACGACTGGGGAGCTGGTGTTGCCTGGTACCTGGCTGCCCGATATCCGGAAAGGGTTAGCCGCGCCGCGATGTTGAGCGTCCCTCATCCCCGCATTTTCATAAAGAACCTCATCATGAACCCGGCGCAGCTGCGGAGGAGCTGGTATGTATTGTTTTTTCAGCTTCCCTGGCTACCCGAATGCATCCTGCGAAGGCGAGACTGGGCGCTGCTGGTTGGAGCGCTGCGGAATACTTCCCCG
Organism: Blastocatellia bacterium; assembly: GCA_963698325.1. Lineage (GTDB taxonomy): Bacteria > Acidobacteriota > Blastocatellia > Pyrinomonadales > Pyrinomonadaceae > PSRF01. The sequence continues at coordinate 3,649 of CAVOQJ010000004.1, forward strand.
CCTGGTGTCTTTTCTGATCCTGATCTCGAGCAGTATAAGAAGTCGTGGGCCAGGAAGGGCGCGCTGACAGCTATGCTTAACTGGTATCGAGCGGCCCTATTGCGTCCGTCGAAGTTCGCGTTGGATTCCAAAGCTTCGCGAGTGAAAGTGCCGGCGCTCCTGATTTGGGGAAAAAACGACCAGTTCGCGGGTGAAGCAATGGCCAGAGAAAGTCTTCAGTACTGTGATGACGGACACCTTGAAATACTTGAGACTGCGACCCATTGGGTCCAACACGAAGAGCCCGCACGGGTTAATACCTTACTATCCCAATTCTTTGCCTAAATCTGGATGCGCAAAAAACAAGGAAGTGGTAGCTAGGTCGCCATGTCTACGCGGTTTGATGAGGCACTGGTTTTACAGCATGATTGGGTTCGGCAGAGCGGCACAAATTCAAGAAGGAAACGAAAATGTGGTTTGAGCTCATTCTTGCCGCCGTGTTAATGGTCTTGTACCTGGCCTTCTGGGTCTGGCATTCTCAAGGAGCGGGCAAGCTCACTCAAGCGGAGATCGATCAATATCTGGCGATGATCGAAAAGCTACCGCTGCCTGAGAAGGGGGTTCAGGCGTTCACTGCCCGTCTCCGCCCATGGGCCGAGGCAGACGATGGCAAGCCGATCTACATGTTCAACCTCATCCATTTCTTCCCCAAGCTGCAGACGTTTCCCGGCGCGCCCGAGTTCAAGGGAACGCCCGAACAGGCCAACGCACGCTATGAAAAGAGCCTCATATGGCTGTGGTTGAGTCACGCGTCCTATCCAACGTTCATCGGAGCTCCCCAAGCCAGGAACCTGATTAACATCCAGCCGGAGAGAACCTGGGGCAATATGACTGTCGTACGCTATCCCAGCCGGCGCACGTTCTTGAAACTGATTTCCCACCCCAGCTATGCGCCCGTCGCACCTTACAAATTCATAGCTGTCGAGCTTGACTTGGTCCCCGTTTCGAGAGGCACGATCGTCCCCGACCTTCGCTGGTTGGTAGGCGGCGGATTTGTGATCGCTTTCCTGCTGCTCGGGTGGATCCGCGCCGCCCTGTTGGGGTGACCAGCCAAGCTTTCTGAGATACCTCCACACGCGCAGCGCGAGGGCGATCCGAAGTCGGTAACGCTGTTGGCTAGCGCAATCCCAACGCTCAGCGCGCAATTTCGGCGGGCGACAGGAGGAAATTCGTTGAGTCTCGTTGGGCGAGTTGGAGGCAAGTTAGTCAGTCAGCGCCTTACACATGTTGAAAGTTTTTGTGAGCGGCTGCGAACCGGGTGATTTCAGGTACACGGTTATAACGACAGTTTCGTAGCAGCCCCAGCCTTCATACGTGGCGCTGAACGAGGGTGCGGCACCGCCTTCAAGCGAAAGGGGATTCGGTCCATAGACAAGCTCGTAATGAACGCGGGCGATGTCGTCGACTAATGCCGGAGCATCAAGCGACAACGTGAATATATAGCGCTTGGGATTGTCCGTGAGAAGTTCCTGGCGGGCGACCAGTGAAAAGTCTTCGACTCCGGCGGGCGCCGCATTTGTTGTTGCAGGCGGAGGCACTACTTTTTCTGGCCTTCCTTTTACGGGCCCGGGCACGGATGAATCGGCGGCTGTTGAAGCTGTCGGAATCTCCGCCGGGGGGTTGGCAGGCTTATCCACTACCTTCTTGCCGGACCGGAGATAGAACGCCAGCCCGATAACAATGACGAGAAGAACCGCAATCACGGCGAGGGACTTAGTCATTAGCTTACTGCCTGCCTGGACTCGTTCTGGTTCGGGTTTAGGGCCTGATTGAGAGATGTGAGGACGCAAAGCTTTTATCAACATTTGGATATCGGAGGCCCAACGCGGGTGCGTGAGTTCGACTGCGTTACGAAACGCAAGCTCCTTCAAATCATCTGGCAGTTGATCTGCCTTGGGAGCTGACGCGCCTTGCACCAGAACGGGAATGACCGGGATATCGCGCTTTAGAGCCGCGGCCGTTTCAATACGAACGAAGTCCGCAGGGTCGTCTAGACGGCGTTGACCTGAAGTGTCTTTTGCAGTCAACCAACTCTTGCCGATCAAAGACAGAAACACCCCGCAGGAGCTTAAGCTCTGATCAATGGACTTCCGAAAATCCAGTCCAGGTTGTATGTCTGCAACATCCATAAATACTGAATCAGGACCGAAGGCGGCAACAAGGTCGTCATACAGACGACCAGCTTGACCTTCAGTGTCCTCTCGCCTGTAACTGAGGAAGATTGAGTCCATTCGGTTTACCGAGGCTATCACAATAGGCGCAGATGGCGACTCACGCGAAGCATCGCCCGAGAGGCAAAAGGAGTTAAGGACCGTCGTGGGGCGTTCACTGTAGCGGCAGGCGTGTCGCCTGTGATCTCGTCACTCGCTTGCCAAGCCGTAACCGCAACCAGGGCTGGTCACTTCCTGTGAACTTCTTATTTCTTTGAAACTCGCTCGCTGCCCGCGCTCGCTCGCTGCTGCCCGCGCAGTTTTACCTTCTATGTCGCTCCTCCCACTCGCTCCATTGAAACTCGCAGCCGCGCGATTTTGGCGGCCACCGTACGGACGCTAGCGAGCAGCGTTAGCGGCGCTTGCGCAAAGCACGTCGCTGCGGGCCGGCGTTGACGTTTGGAACTTCTTCACCGAGGGCGGTGGCTAAATCGATTTGATGGTCCTGCTCTTGCACGAGAATCTCGCGGATCTGCTCAGCCATTGCATATTCTCCGAGCGCTTCACACTGCGGGATGCGATCGCGGTAATTACGAATGGTTTCGTTTTCATTGTCGAGATCGAAGCGGAGCATGTCTTTCGCCTTTTCCGATGTGCGGACCGGTTTCGGAGTAACCGCCGGCATTTTGCCGAGGTAATCGATCTGCCGCGAAAGAGTCAGAGCATGATCGAGCTCTTGCTTGGCATGGATTTCAAGCTGAGAGGCGATGTCCATGTATTCGGCGCCCTTGAGCACCTGGGAATAGACGACGTACGCAATGATGGCTTGATATTCGCGGCATAGGTCTTCGTTCAATAGTTCCGCGAGACGGTCGCGGGAGATTTCGTTGGATTTTTGTTCAGGCATTTGATTCCTCCTTTTAGATTGAAAGACAAATATACGTTAGAACCCATCTTATAAATAGGAAATGAGTGCGCTAAACTCTGACGGCCGGCTGGCAAGGCGCCACGAAGGAGCATAGCCAAGCCGCTCTGTGACTGAGGAGCAACGCCGCCAGACGTCCGCCAGAGCTTTGCCCGAAGGGTTGCCGATCTTTGTCCGCCGCGGCGGCGTTACTCGTCGGTCAAAGATCCATGAAGGATATTTTTCCTTCTCACGCCTTGCCGCGACGCCAAATCTCTGGCAACGCACTCGTTCCCTATTTACAAGATGGGTTCAAGAGCGCTTTAGGCGCGCCGCTAGTTTTGAGATCGCGTTACAGTTGGCTGAGTTACTGCAGTTTGGCCCGACGAACGACACGGCGTCGAGCGAGCCGAGCAAAAGGGCCAGCCGATAACAAGCTTTGCGCGACAAAAGCGGAAGGAATTTCGTGGCGGATTTGAGCGCCAGTCACTCCAGACGGTAGCGACTCTTTCTCGCCGTGCACATCGCTCCAGTGTACTCACGCTTCGCGCAGGCTGACCGCGTCAAACAATGCCGATCTGCTCCGTCCCTGACGCTCCAGAGCTGAGACCCAGCGAAGCTCCAACCGGCTTTGCTGAGTTTGTCAGTGCTCAATCGTGAGCCTTGATTGGCCCTTCGATAATCTCGGGTTTCTGAGTGAGAAGTTTAGACAGATGCTCTTTTACGTAGTCCGCAGCTAGACGCACCGACTCATCAGCACCAGCTTTGTCCTTAAACACGCTGACGGATGCGCCCTCGCCGTTGCCAGTATCAAGCCAATAGTAACGCACAAACCCCTTCGCATTCTTAACGATTGGTACGAAGTCCTCGCGTATCCGGCGGTCAATCTCTGCACCGTCCTCTGGATTAAAGTGATAATGACGAATGACGGCAAACATGATGCATCTCCTTTGTTTAACGTTCCGATTTCAACTTTCTTCTGCGAAGACGATCTGTGTGTCGCCTTTCGCGTCAAGCTCGAATCGGCCATGCGAACTCCAAAAACGCAGTCAATTTTTCATCTGCGCACACGACGCAACGCGTTCTATCGCGATACGCGTCAACCTACGGAACCAGAAAAAACTTTCCTGTGTATGGATCTTTCACGACGGACCCGGACGCAAAATCAGTGACATCGATATACTTGTCCTCTTCCGGCAGATAAGGACTCGTGACCATACCTTTCCGGCCTGGGACCGGAATTCCATAGGGCAAACCAGCTTTTGCTTTTTCTATATCCGCGGCTGAAACAGGCCGCACACTGCCAGTAAGCCCTTCTTCTTTGGGAGGGTGTGATGGTTGTCCGACTGCGGGCGGCGTTGCGGCGGCCGCAGGTGCTGCTCGCGAAGTCCGTCGCCGCGTGGCGTGCGGCGTGTTCGCAGGTTGAGGGCGCGTCGACTGAGGCGGAGGCGGAGGCTGGGACTGTAAAGGCTTGGAAATCGAGTGACCAACTTTCTTGAAGAAGTCTCCCACTGGACCAGCGTTTACATAGGGTCCGCTCAAGACCAAAAGCGGGATCACCATTAACAATAAGGGGTTCACCTTCATCGCCGACAACTCAATGAATCGTCTCGTTTGTTTGGGTTGGATTTCTAAGCCTGAAAGAAAAGAAGGTAGCACCACTCAGAACCCAGCCCAAACTCCAACCGCGCTTCTTGACATTGTCACGGCGCGGCTGTCACACAATTGTAACTTCGAACTAATCCTAAGACAGCGAAACGCTTTCTGCCGCTGCCTAACGTTCGAACTGATTCCAACCACGGCTGCAGCCGCTCGAGCTAGATATTGAGGTCGGTGGGCGGAATAACCTGGGAGAAATCGACTGTCAGTCGAATGTCGCCGGCTGGGTCAGATCGAGTGATGACGCCGTGATCCTCGTTGACGAACTTCCAAAGAGACAAGACTAACTTTCCGATCGCCTCGCGATCGAAGACAAAGCCCTGCATATGAACCACAGACTCTCCCCCCTTAATCATATGATCAATCACCGCGTCGATATCACCCCGGTGCACATCGACAGGTCCGATTGGCCTGAAGCCGGCCTCGAGCAGTGAGTGGAGTGGGGCGCCGTTGCCGTCTACGACATGGGCGAGATACTCTTCGTCCGGCGAATCTCGACCACTCTCCTTGATGGCGTAGACCATCATAATTTTCACTAAGAGCGAGCAGAGCCCGAAGCCGCGCGCGGCTGGGTGGAACATCAGGCCACCAACCTCCGCTTGCTTCGCCGATCTCTCATCACCGGATGCCGATTGAATGATGCCAGTGCCAATAATGTTATCGGTGGTCCGGTTCAGGACATGAAATAATCGGCGCTCCCGCGCTGCATCGAGGAAAGCATGCGCTGGACGATCAAAGAGTGTTCCTTCGTTCAGCGCCTCGATGAACGTGAACGGGATTAGGTACTCGGCCTCTCCTGTCAGCCGCACATCGATCCTGTCCTGATCTCTAATGACTGCCGGTCTAAGAGCCATTTCGAGGGCGCCACTGGCAAGGCGAGCGGTTCATTGAATTGGTTGATGGGAGAATTGTCGTTTTCACGTGCGCGAGATTCTGCCTTTTTTGTTTTCCACCCGGCAACGCAAAAACGGGCGACCATGAGCGTTGTCAGGATCGATGTTATCAAGGAGTGATCAGACACGCGTTATGTTCAGCCGGATGCTGCACCGCGTAAACTCGGCGCCCTCGTTGGCCGGCTATTTTTTTGACCAATCTATTCGAGCAGCTTCCTCAGATTTTGAAGCACGGCGTCTTCTTCGTCAGAGCGCGCGCCATCGGCGACAAAGAGCTCCTGGCACAGGTCCAATGCTTGTCCCTTCACTGCAGCGGTACCAAGCCTATCCCTTATCGAAGCCAGGAATCGATCTCTGTACCCCTGATTTTCTGTCGCGTTCCGTGCGTTATCAATCGATCTCACATCGAACTGATCGAACGGTATTTTCGGGTCCCAATTGAACTTCGCGACCGTATCCGTGATCAACCTGTCCTCCGCGAGGAAGACCAAATTGTCGGCGTACATGCAATAGTTTAGCAAGTCGACTATCGCCTCACGCTGGGGCTGGGTGAGGCCGTCTTTCGGCGCTTCCGATTTATGGAACAGTTTTCTGATTAGACTGGGCATAAAGTGTATTGACTGATTCTTCTTCGATTGCAGGTCATAAAGCTTTTTCTTTGTATCTCGCTATCGCCCGCAACGCTCGACCGCTACCTTCGCAGCTATACCGTGCCATGTCGCTCATCCCATTCGCTCCATTGAAACTCGTTCGCTGCCCGCGCTTTGACTCATGCTGCTCCCGCGTCACTTTCGCGTCCTATCTCGCAAGTCTGCCTCGATCCTCATGTTGCTCGCGTCCCCGCGCTCACTCGCTCCTACCCTCGTCACTTTACCTTCTATGTCGCTCATCCCATTCGCTCCATTCGGGCGATGTAATGGCAAACGAACAAACGTCCGTGACTCGAGTCGCAGATCGTGGAGAGCTTCCATTGTTGCTCGACTGTTTGACGTTGCAGGTGGCGCCGATGAACTAGTATCGCAGATCAGATTCGCAAAAAGAAGCGCGACATCAGTGAACTGGGCGAATTGGGGAAACATCATGCAGCGACATTTCGATGCCGATTTTGTAGCATCAACCACCGCTCACTTGGCAAGAATTTGC
>CAVOQJ010000005.1:0-380356 GCA_963698325.1 Blastocatellia bacterium
CCGTCGAAAATCATCGTAACAACATCTGCGCCAAAGTAGGTGTTAACGGTAGCCACGCTCTCATTAAGTTCGCCCTCCAGCACCAGTCCAGTCTTTGATCTAGGTACTTCTACCTACAACAAAACCCGCAGAACTACTCAGATAAAAATGAGCAGTTACCTCCCTGTCCAGCACTGCGCCGAAGTACCACAATCCGTAACTGAAACAATGATCCTGATCGCAGAAGACAATGCTGCGGTGCGAAGAATGATCCGCAATCTGATCGAGGACATCGACGGACGACATCGTCGAGTGCTCAGACGGCGGCGAGGCGATCGAGGCGTATGAGGCAAACCAACCTGATTTTGTGTTGATGGATATCAACATGCAACCGCTCAACGGGCTGACAGCCGCAAAAGAGATCTTAAGCCGGCATCCCGAGGCAAAGATCATCATCGTCTCTCAACACCAGGATGAACGGACACGTGAGACGGCGTTGTCGATCGGCATTACGGCGTTCGTTGGCAAAGACGATCTGACGCCGCTGCGCGATCTGATCGTGAAAGCAGACGGGCAATTTCGTGTGAGCAACTGTTGATCGGCGGCCGTGGTCCAGCCGCGTTCACCCCCAGACAGAGGAGAAAAGACAATGCAAGTTAATAAGCCCAGAAATCTAAGATCAACGGCAAAATATATCCTGTTCATCGTTGCGCTATGCCTGTTTTGCATCTCGCCTTCAGGAATAGCAGCGGATATTGGCTCGTTCGAGGTGCAGCCCGCCTGCTCAGGTGACTCCTTTGTTCCAACCAACTTCGGAGCGGGTGACCTGCCCATCTCCGTCACGACGGGCGACTTCAACGCCGACGGCAAGCTCGACCTGGCAACGTCGAATTTAGATTCCGACAACGTTTCGGTCCTGCTCGGCGACGGCTTGGGTGCCTTCGCGGGGGCAACCAACTTTGGAGCGGGCAACGGGCCCTACTCCGTCACGACGGGGGACTTCAACGCCGACGGCAAGCTCGACCTGGCAACGGCGAATTCCAACTCCAGCAACGTTTCGGTCCTGCTCGGCGACGGCTTGGGCGGCTTCGCGGCTCCAACCAACTTCGGAGTGGGCAGCGTGCCTCAGTCCGTCACGACGGGCGACTTCAACGCCGACGGCAAGCTCGACCTGGCAACGGCAAATGCTTCGTCCAACAACGTTTCGGTCCTGCTCGGCGACGGCTTGGGTGGCTTCGCGGCGGCAGCCAACTTCGGAGCGGGAAGTGCCCCGTTTTCCGTCACGACGGGGGACTTCAACGCCGACGGCAAGCTCGACCTGGCAACGGCGAATGGTTTTTCCGACAACGTTTCGGTCCTGCTCGGCGACGGCTTGGGCGGCTTCGCGGCGGCAACCAACTTCGGAGTGGGCGTTTTTCCTCAGTCCGTCACGACGGGCGACTTCAACGCCGACGGCAAGCTCGACCTGGCGACGGCGAATTTAAACTCCGCCAACGTTTCGATCCTGCTCGGCAACGGCTTGGGCGGCTTCGCGGGGGCAACCAACTTCGGAGTGGGCATCGGGCCCGTCTCCGTCACGACGGGGGACTTCAACGCCGACGGCAGGCTCGACCTGGCAACGGCGAATAGTACGACAACGTTTCGGTCCTGCTCGGCGACGGCTTGGGCGGCTTCGCGGCTCCAACCAACTTCGGAGCGGGCAACGGGCCCTACTCCGTCACGACGGGTGACTTCAACGCCGACGGCAAGCTCGACCTGGCAACAGCAAACGAAGGCACTGACAACGTTTCGGTTCTTATCAACGGCTGTGCATTGAGCTGTCCCGAAATTTCGTTCGCGGCGGCAACCAACTTCGGAGCGGGCGATGACCCTCATTCCGTCACGACGGGCGACTTCAACGCCGACGGCAAGCTCGACCTCGCAACGGCGAACCTTGGCTCCGACAACGTCTCGGTCCTGATCGGCAACGGGACGGGCGGCTTCGCGGCGACGGTCAACTTTGGAGCGGGCGATGGTCCTCAATCCGTCACGACGGGCGACTTCAACGCCGACGGCAGGCTCGACCTGGCGACGGCGAACGAATTCTCCAACAACGTCTCCGTCCTGCTCGGCGACGGGACGGGCGGCTTCGCGGCGGCAACCAACCTTGGAGTGGGCAATGGCCCTAACTACGTCACGACGGGCGACTTCAACGCCGACGGCAAGCTCGACCTGGCGACGGCGAATTTCACCTCCGCCAACGTTTCGGTCCTGATCGGCAACGGGACGGGCGGCTTCGCGGCGACGGTCAACTTTGGCGCGGGCGCTGGTCCTCGATCCGTCACGACGGGCGACTTCAACGCCGACGGCAAGCTCGATCTGGCGACGGCGAATTCCAATTCCGACAACGTTTCCGTCCTGCTCGGCGACGGGTTAGGCGGCTTCGCGGCGACGGTCAACTTTGGAGCGGGCGATGGTCCTAACTACGTCACGACGGGCGACTTCAACGCCGACGGCGATCTCGATCTCGCGACGGCGAACCAATTCTCCGCCAACGTTTCGGTCCTGCTCGGCGACGGGACGGGCGGCTTCGCGGCGCCAACCAACTTCGGAGTGGGCGCTGGTCCTCGATCCGTCACGACGGGCGACTTCAACGCCGACGGCAAGCTCGATCTGGCGGCGGCGAACGGTAGCTCCGACAACGTCTCGGTCCTGCTCGGCGACGGGACGGGCGGCTTCGCGGCGACGGTCAACTTCGGAGCGGGCGATCGTCCTGAATCCATCACGACGGGCGACTTCAACGCCGACGGCAAGCTCGATCTGGCGACGGCGAACGTTGGCTTCAACAACGTTTCGGTCCTGCTGAACAGCTGCTCGGCGAACACGGCGCCTGTTGCCGTAGACGACTCATACAGCACAAACGAAGACCCAGCGTTACCGTTAACCGGCAACGTCCTTGCGAACGACACCGACGGCGAAGGTGACACGTTGAGCGCGGCGCTGACGGTTGCGGCACCGAGCGGACTAACGTTCAACCCGGACGGTTCGTTCAGCTATACACCGGCAGCGAATTTCAACGGCATCGTACAGTTCACCTACAAAGCTAATGACGGCTCGCTGGATTCGAACGTCGCAACGGTGACGATCACGGTCAACGCAGTCAACGACGCGCCAGTTGTTTCAGCAACGCCAAAGACACAATCAAACGTGCAGTACTCCGACCCAATCTCTACCGTGACTGTTATGGCTTCAGACTTTGAAACGCCGACTGCGAATCTGACGATAGCATTCACTTACTCGAAAGATTTAGGACCTTCAGTTGTCGGACTTCCCAACGGAATGACACAGGGTGGAACCGCGGGAGCTTGGACCGTTTCGGGAATTGCAGGTGTTCCAGCAGGTACCTACATCATCACCGCATTGGTGACTGACACCGGCGACGGTTCGGCTGCGGCAAAGTCATCCAGCGATACATTCACCATTGTCGTGACTCGTGAAAACGCCATCGCCGCTCCGAAAGTGAGCAACCCGGTCGCGATGCAAGTGGCGGCGCCTGGTGGTACTGCTTCAGGTACGGCGATCGGCATCTGCTTCGACATTTCGGAGGTGGCTGACGGTTCGGCGGGGAATACGGCTCTTATCAATGCGGCGACCGTTCAGATCGGTGCGGTCGGCGGTGGTTCAGGAACCGGGACGATCACGCCCTCGGCGGTTACGTTCTCCGGCGGCAGTGTAGGTGGAACGCGAACGGCGTGCTTCACACTAACGCTCGCTAATACACCGGCGAACGTTTACGAAGTGACTCTCGTAATCGGCGGCAGTTACTACATGGGTACGGGTACAACAGCGTTCACGGTCTTCGACCCGAGTGCTGGTTTTGCATCCGGCGGTGGATGGATCATCAATCCAAACACCGGCTATCGTGCGAACTACGGCGTGAATGTTAAATACCTGAAGAACGGCAACGCACAGGGTTCGCTCCTGTACATCGAGCATCGTCCGAATGGTGACTACAAGGTGAAGAGCACTTCGCTGAATTCAAAAGGCGGCTTCGCGATAGTGCCAATCACCGGCGGTTCAGAAGCACAGATTGCGGGTAAGGCAAACTATGGCCTGAATGACGTGTTCACTGGTAATTACTCGTTCATCACCCGCGTCATCGATAAGGGAACACCTGGCACGTACGATCAATTCGGTCTGAAGTTGATCGATCCGCTCGGTCAGGTCGTCACCGGATTTACCTTTAACCCGGTAACCCTGGGCGGAGGCAATAACCAAGTACCGAAGAAGTAGATCGAGGGTTGATCTCAACTAAAGGGCGGAGCCACTTGGCTCCGTTCTTTATTTAAACGATGAAAATTCTCAGTGGGCAGACGCGGGAAAGGCCTATGAGGTGGTATGCGAATTTGCGAGGAACCATCTCGCGCCTATGTCAGCACTCCTTTCTTCATGGTTAGGTTTTTGAATAAATCAGCGACCTCGGTGTTCCAACGCATCACTTTAGATTGGATTGCGCCCTACGTATCGGTCTTACCTTGCTGACTTTGGTACTCGTAACCGGCCTTTATAATGGAAGATGTTTCGTGAGGTATTACGGGAAGTATTTCGTGAGGCAAATGCGACGCTCATCCGTGAGGGCAGCTGAGAAGTGATTGGTACATGGATGGTCCCATGAACTCTTCAACCGTTCACACGGCAAAATCCAACTGACCAATATGTGACCAAAAATAACAGCACTCGACGTACACGCGATGGTAAGGAATGGGAAAGAATGTAAAAACCCATGATTTTCTTCGGTGGCTGCAACCTTCGAAAAGGCAATTACTTACGTTTTTGCCGAGAGTCAAATTCGCAATGCGGAGGCCAGGGGTTCGACCCTCCTCTGCTCCACCAATCACTTCCCACTTCTCAATAATTTAAAATCTCAGAGACTTCGGCTGTCATTTTTCAAGTTGGCCAACATGTGGCCAGAAATAACAGCAATCACTTCGCCGCCAAATGAGCGAGGTCGGTCTCCGGTGATTGCCAATCACTCAACTCCACTTGTTGCGCCACCTACCCATCTTTGCGATGATGCTCCGCCCCCGGATGATACACTCGCTTGCTGTTGGCCTTGATCTCCGGCAGCGTGAACCACGCCGGTTTGAACTCCTTCTTCGAATAGAGCTGAGCCTGGTCGAAATGGTAAGGCGACTTCGGGTCGGCGCTTTGGCCAAACACCAACAATGACCGAGCCTGAACCTTCGGGCCGAACTCGACGACGCTCACGAATGAAGTGCCGGCCACTCCGTAGCGCCGCTTCTGACCTTCAACCGGACGTCGTGTAGAAGTTGTTGACGATTCCTACTGGCCCGGGCGCGCCTGAAATCGGCAGGCTCATCTTCGCATCGCTGAACGTCTCAAGCTCGCCGCCCGATTGAATGCGCTGCAACCGATTCACCTCGCCCCAGGCGACTCGCCAGGTTCCGAAGTCGCGGTTCAGATCGGCAGTCACTTCTTCAAGCGCGCGAATCTTCAGCCAGTCGTCTTTCACCTTCTGAGCTTGAAGCCGGCCCATGCGCTCAAACCACAGCGCGAATAACGTCATCGCTTTCGAGTCGATGGTGCTGACGTGGTCCCACGCCTTCAACTCGGCTATCGCGTCGGCGAGCTTCGACGGCGCGCGCGTCGTCTGTCGCTTTCAGCTTCTCCCATTCCTCAACGAGCTGCGGTATCTGAGTTTCCGATTCGAGCACCGTCGTGTCTAATCCAGCGCGAGCCCAATCTTCAAACGAGAACTTCTCGTGTGTGGACAAGATCCGTCGCGAGATCCGCGCGCGAGCGTTGTCCGACTCGCTGAGTCATATAAGCAGGGAAGCTGTCTTTCGCCGGGTTGCCTTCGGCGGTCGTCGTGAACGGTGTCTGATTGCAGTTCTGCATGAAGCCGGTTTTCGGGTTGGTCAACTGCGGCAACTCGTCAAAGCTGTGATAGCCCTGCCACTCGGCTTCGGGGTTGCTGCCGTCGACGGGCTTCGACCAATCGAACTTGGTTGAGCGCTTCGGCACCGCGCCGTTGTAGATGTAAAAAATGTTCCCGTCGCGGTCGGCATACATCGCGTTGAACATCGGTATCGCGCACTTTGCCATTGCCGCTTTGAACTCGGCCATTGACTTGGCTTTGCCCATCCGGTACCACTCATCGATCAAGCCGCCTTCTTCCAGCCGCGCAAGCTTGATCGCGAGCGGCTTGCCTTCGCGGACGGCGACTATCGGGCCGTGATGAGTCTTGCGGAACTTGAAGCTCTTTGGCTCGACGCCCTTCGAAGTCTTCACCGCTATCGTGTCGGTCCACTCGGTCGCCGTCCGGTATGCGTCGCCGTAGCGATATGCGAGCGGATTCTTGGCGTCGTCAAACTTCTCGATGAACAGATCGACGATGTCGGGATCGTTCACGGTGTGGCTCCAGCCGAGATACTCGTTGTGCCCGATGGACGGATAAGGCGAGCCGAAGAACGACGCGCCGCTCATGTTCCAACCTTCGTCGCTGTGCACGTGGCCTTCGTACCATTGGCCGGGACCGAAGAACGGCTGATGAGGATTGATGAACAACATCGCGTGATTGCTGGCGCTCTTCGACGGAGTGACGGCCCACATGTTGGAGCCAACGATTGGCTCGCTCTCCGGCTCATCGAGTCCCTTGAGAGGAATGTTGAGCGACACGGTGCTTGATGCAGCCGCGCCGGATGAGTCGAGCGCCTGCACGGCGGTCTTGATCTCATCGACCTTCAAGCCTGACTTGCCGTAGATGAACTGCTGATAGATTACGAAGCGGCTGAAGGCGAATGAGTACCAGGGCTCAAAGTGAGTGATCAGCCGCGGCTTGACCTGCGGGTTGTGCGCGAGAAAGTAGTTGAGCCCGTCGGCAAGCGCGTCGCTCAACTCGCGCGCGTCGTCCGGTCGTTCGATCGTACTCAGCCTTACCAAGCCGCGGGATTTCGAGCGCGCGATTCAGCATATCATCGGCGAGGGTCCTGTCGCCGTAGACTTCCGACGCCCGGCCGAGCGCGCGGATGTAGCTGTCTTCGATCTGCCAGAAGTTGTCTTCGGCTTGCGCGTAGATGTACCCGAACACGCAACTCGCGTCCGTCGGCCCGTAGACATGCGGCACGCCGTAGCTGTCACGGTAGATCGTCACCGAGCGCGCGATCTTCTCGGCTCTCGCTTCGGCCGAAAAAGCCTTTCTCGCCGCGTAGCCGGGCCGGGGAAACGCCGCCACCAGGGCAACAAGCATTAAGGCAACGAGCGTTGCGCTCAGAGGCCGTGGCGCCAGATTGTTGGTCGGGTTCGATAGATTGCGTAGTCGTCGCGCGTTCGTGGGCATAAGGAACTCTCCTTCATTCCGCCGGTTCGAGATGTAATGGGCAGGAAAGATTGACCGGCGTCATCGAGGCGCTCTGAAGACCGCTGGTGCTTATCATCAGGATGAGCGCATTCTACAATTCGCAGTGCGGGGGTACAAGACAACCGCAAAAGATCGCAGCCAAGGGAATGAAGTGACGCGTATTGCTCGTGCTATCGCTGGTTGCGCTCCACTATGTTGATGAGGCGAATCTCTCGAATTTCAGATTGTGTCTGCTTACTTAGCGTCGGAGTTGTGTAAAAAGCTTATCATCGCAGTGCGGAGGTCTGAGACTCGGTTTACGCCCAATTCTCTTACTCCAAGTGTACGCACCGCCAAGACAGCCGGCTTACCCCGTCTACTTTAAATATGCGCCGTATCGCTTCCCTATTGGCTCGGATGAGTCTTGAGCCATTCAGCGGGTAGCGTGAAACTTCCTTCGGTGACGATCCACTCGCCGACGCTTACACATTCCAGCACTGGATAGAGACTGTTGTACGGACAAAGACGCCCGGTTACTTGTTCTCGGCGGCTTCGGGAAGTCGGGTTCGCCCATGAACATGTCATTAGTTGAATTTGCGAACAACGATGGGTGGTATGACGACGTGTCCGATGGTCCTGTGACCGCCTCAGTGAAGTTCAAGAATAATGGCAAGGTAGTACTGGCACCGGAGAGTTTTTGATCGAACAGTTTTCTTCCACCAATGAGAATCGAGAAGCAGAAGATATGAGCGGACTCTCAGACAACCTTGTGCCTGTCATTGATCCGTGGAGCACTAGGAGAGAGACGGTGAGTTCTGCGGAGCGCCGTCTTGCACAATCCGACCACTGAATGATCGTTAAGCAGGTCTCCAGTAAGCGGGATAATTCTGTTGTTAGCGGGATAATTACTGTTGTTAGCGGGATAATTCTGTTGTTAGCGGGATAATTCTTGACTGAAGAGCATTTGGGTGATATTAAGCCCTCGCGTCACTCAAGGACTCGGTTGGTGGTGGAGACCGTTTCAATGAAAACGCCTCATCGGCGTGCTCCACTGATGTAGTCAAACTTCCTCGCATAACACTCGACCCGTCTGGTTGCAACTTCGATGTTGTTCGTCTAGCTGAAATTCCGCGCAACTATTCCAGCTCTCTTCGCATAGGAGAAGCGCATGGGAGATCCAGCGATTGAAGGTCAATGGTTAGGGCCTTGGGAGACTCCCGGGCGATCAATTCCCGCAAGCAGACCTGTACCAGCCGGTACTCAGACCGGCATTTTCGTGATTCACTCGGTACTTCTCCGCACCGGAAAAGTTCTCTGGTTTTCCGGTCACGCCGAAGCGGTAGATTACGAACGCGAATGCGTGGTTTGGGATCCCACGGTCACGGTGCCGGATCCGGATCCTGCAAATCCGAGTCACGTGAGGCCGGATACCTCTGCAGGCAATGTCACACGCCACGTTCCTCCGATCGATGGTGTTCATCACATCGATCCGTTCTGTTGCTTTCATGTCCAGCTTGACGATGGTCGAATACTCACTTTGGGAGGAGCAGGCCATCCGGTAGACCCTGCGGGTAATGTCATGCACGGAACTGGCATCCGTGACATCTGCATCTTCGATCCGATGGCGGCCCCAGGTTCCACCTTCATGGGGGCCTGGACTCATGTGGGCCAAATGGCTGTTGGGAGATGGTATCCAACGGCTGTTCACCTTGGCGACGGAAGAGTCTTCGTGGTGTCAGGCCACGCCGAGCACGGGAGCAGTGAAGCGATACCACTTGCGATAGAGATGCTGTCTCCTCCCAGTTACGCACCCGCTAGGTTGACTGTCACAGAGGTAGCGCCGCCGGCGCCACCCGCAACGTTTGCCCGTCGATTCCCGACCTATCCCAGTTTGCATCTCTGTCAGGACGGTAGCATCTACCACACTGGCACGACCTGGAGGTACGAAAACCCACACGCCCCCGGTGTGCCCCTGATGCGAATTCAGACGACGCCGACTACTGCCCGCACTCAGCCATTTGACCTACCCATTTCGGATCGAGAGGAAGGAACAGCCGTACTACTTTCTCCGGCCCAGGACGGAAAGATTCTCGTGCTGGGTGGGGCAAGAATGATCCCCGCGTTGGCCCATTCAGCCGACCCTCGAGCCGCGACGTTCCCTACCGCCTTTCCTTTGGAGGCGGGGACTGATGCGCGTAGCGCACGAGTTCTAGACACGACTAGAAATCCCCCCACGTGGTCACCGCCGTAACCTCACCGCCGTTGACCATGCATCGCCCTCGCATAAACGCCAGCTCGGTGTTACTGGTGGACGGTCAAGTGCTCATACTCGGCGGACACAACCATTACAAATGGTCGCCTGCCCAAACGTGGAGTGAGGAATGCGAGCTCTTTGACCCGGCTACAAACACCTTCGCGCTGGCGGCAAAGCTGCATGAACGAAGAACCTATCACTCGGCGGCATTGCTCTTACCCGACGCCAGCGTGATTGTCGCGGGCGGCGTTGATCCTACCCGGGACGAACCTCTGCTGACGGGACGTCGCATTGAACCAAAAGACGATGGAGGTGTATAAGCCCCCTTACCTGTTCAATGCGGGCACGAGGCCCACCATCACAGCCATCCGAGACGGTGACGGAACGCCGGATCAAGATAACGTACGGCTCGAAACTTCATCATCGAGACGCCACAGGCCGCTTCCATAGAAAAGGTGGTTCTCATGCGGCCGGGTGCTATGACGCACCACACAGACACGGAGCAACGCCACATTCCTCTCCACAAAAACCTGATGAGCGGACATCTTGACGTCATGATGTTCGCCAATCCAGCGGTTGCTCCGCCAGGCTATTACATGGTTTTCATCATCGATGATCAGGGACGGCCCTGCCAGCGCGCCAGGTTCGTCCATCTGGCCAGTCTTGCGGCGCACGCTCGTCCGACAGCTTCTCGCGGGATTTGTATTATCGCGACAGTCTGCTACGGCACGCCTATGCATTCACAGGTCCGGTTCTTGACAGAGCTGCGAGATGTCACCTTACCGAAATCTGATCTTGGTCGGCGCATGGCGCTGGCAATTAATACCGTCTACTACAGATTCAGTCCGAAGGTCGCACACTACCTGGCCGAGCATGATCACGCACGTGACGGGATGCGTCAGTTCGTCATTGCGCCGCTGGTGCAGTATCTGCGTGGGTGTGATGCACTGGCCGCGAGATTGCCAACCGCCAGAGCACGCAGTCTTGGGTTGGCAGCACTCCTGGTATTGAGCGCCGTGGGAGGCTTGGTTATTGGCCTGGGGGCACTGGCTACCGTGTCCTGGCTGCTGAGAATTATCTGAGGAGACCGCGATGCCGCAGAATGCCGGAACAGTAGAAATCCTGGCGACCGAGTTAGGTCGGCTCTTCCAGCCTTTGCAGGAACGACTGGCTTCGGGCGAAGTGCGTCTCCTGTTCGCTGAACTCGGTTTGCAGCTTCCGCCACAACTGCTAACCCACGCCAACTTTACAAGTGCTATTTCGGCAGCGGCAACCGAGGCCGCATCGTTACCGTCCCTCATCTCCGATCTGGCGACCGCGATTCAGGCAGAAGATGCTGCCCAGATCGTTCTGAAGTCACAAGCGATCATTACGACAGTCGGTCATCTGATCGACCACACCTCAACGATCGCAACTGAACTCAACGCTATCGCGGGCACACTGCCAAGTGTGTCGCCCGCTGACGTTAGCGCCTTCGCTGGCTCGCTCTCCACTGCGCTCGTTGATTACTTGTTCATCCGGTATCTGGAGCAGCGGCACACACTCCTACTTGGTGGTTTGGAGTTGATGGGCATTGTGGAGCGAACTCAGCAACAGGAAAGCTCGGTCGATCCTGTCAAGCCGCCGTTCATGAGACGGGCAGTTCACTTCGATAGATTTGGACAGTTCTTCCAATCGCCTGAAGCTGCGGCGCGGAGCGTTTACCAATGGGGCGCTCCGGGATTCAACGGGGAACCGTTCTTCCGCTATTTACAGGACCTCCTCGCGGGTCTAGCTGTACCGGCAACATACGAACCAGCGTTTCCGGGCGATCCAGGACCCTCACTGCGTATGGGGCTTTTCCGCGCACAAGCGCGCACCGACATTTCGCCGCCGGGTATGGAGGCCTCCCTTTTCGAAACCATTGCGGATGGCTTGAGCGTTTCCATTCCGTTCAATCAGAGCGGATGGGCCATAGAGTTTGAGTTGCATGGCGAGTTGAGAGCAGGACTGAGTCTGATCCTCCAACCTCCGGCAGCCCTCACCCTGGTACCGCCACCGGCCAGCGGCACAGTGTCGGGCAGCGCGATGATGCGCCTTTCGGGCGGACGATCAGGTCCTGATCCTTTCCTGATCTTCGGCAAGGTCGGCGGGACGCGGTTGGAAGCGGAGCACGTCAGCCTCGGCTTCGGAGCGACTTTCCGATGGGATACCGCTTCTGCAAGTGCAAAAGGGGGACTGACGACCGAAGCAAAGATTGAACACGGCAAGCTGGTTGTGTCACTGGCAGGCGCGGATGGCTTCCTCGCTTCGGTCCTGCCGCCGGAAGGATTCAGCCTTCCGTTCGATTTGCTTATCGGGTATTCGGGCGAAAGGGGCCTCTATTTCGGGGGCGGTGCAGCTCTCGAAACGTCCCTGCCGATACACATGGATCTCGGACCCATTACCATTGATTCCTTGCATCTTGTGCTCGGATTCGCCGCGGGTGCAGTGCGTCTGGGAATTGGTGTGGATGGAGGCATTACGCTTGGGCCCATCTCCGCATCGGTTCAGGATATAGGCGCAAACGTCGACCTCGAGTTTCACCGAGGCAACCTGGGCACGATGGATCTTGGGTTCCGTTTCCGGCCGCCCACCGGTCTCGGTATCGCCATCGATGCCGGACCAATCACCGGCGGTGGATTCATCTCCTTCGATGAACCGAATGCCAGATACGCGGGAATTCTTCAGCTAAGACTGCTGGAGATCGGAGTAACCGCAATCGGGCTTCTGGACACACGCTTGCCCGGCGGGCAACCCGGTTACTCGTTCCTGATTATCATTGCGGTTAATCTCCCGCCTATTCAACTCAGTTTCGGATTCGTGCTCACCGGGATCGGTGGACTGCTGGGGATCAATCGCACGGTGGTTACCGATGCGATTACTCAAGGGCTGCGCAACGGCATCCTCGATCACATCATGTTTCCGCCGGACCCGATTCGAAATGCGCCGCAGATCATAAGCGATCTTCGCACGATCTTTCCGCCAGTAGCTGATCGATACGTATTCGGTCCGATGCTCCAACTCGCCTGGGGCACGCCATCGTTGATCATCTGTCAGCTGGGCGTGATCCTCGAAGTGCCGGATCCGGTGCGCATCATTCTTATCGGGCAACTCAAAATGGCGCTGCCTACTGAAGACGTAGCGCTTGTCGAGATTCACATCGACGTACTTGGGATCGTGGACTTTGGACAAAAGTTCCTGTCGATGACTGGCTCGATGCACGACTCTCGTCTCACGATCTTTTCGATGTACGGCGACATGGCGGTGCGACTCTTCTGGGGCGATCCACCCAACTTCGCGCTGTCCATGGGCGGCTGGAATCCCCACTTCACAGCGCCGCCGGGCATGCCGTCACTTCGCCGCCTCACGGTGGCGATCGGTCTGGGAGACAATCCCCGAATCACGTGCGATAGCTATTTCGCAGTCACCTCCAACTCATTCCAGTTTGGCTCGCACGCGGAATTGTATGCAGGGGCTGGCGGGTTCAGCATACGTGGCTGGATCGGATTTGATGCGCTCGTCATCTTTTCACCGTTCTCGTTCATCGTGGATATCAGCGCCGGTGTTGAATTGAGGGCTGGAAGCTCTGTCCTCGCCAGCATCCACTTGAGCGGCCACCTGGCTGGTCCTAATCCCTGGCATATTTGGGGTGAGGCCTGCCTTTCGCTCTTCTTCTTCGACATATGTGTCGGATTCGACGTTGAAATCGGCGACAAGAAACCGGAAGACTTGCCGACCGCCGATCCGTGGCCTTTATTAGAGGCGGCGATAAAAAAACCTGAGAGTTGGAGCGCAACTATTCCGGCGGGCGGCGCGCGCGCCGTTTCGCTCGCGATTCCACCGGGATCCACGCCACCAGTACTTGTCGATCCGCTCGGTGGAATTTCACTTCATGAGAAGGTGTTGCCGCTAAATCGAAAGATCACCAAGTTCGGCGAAGCGAAACCCATTGGTCCAGACCACTACATCGTTACGGCAGTCAGAGTCGGCGGCGCGCCCGCGCCATCGTGGGCCCCAGTGAAGGATTACTTCGCCATAGGACAGTTCCAGGAATTGTCCGACCCGGAAAAACTTTCGCGGCCCTCATTCGAACCGATGGACGCGGGCGTCTCGGTGGCCAGCGATGCGGCAGCGCACGGCGCATCGATAGGAATCGATATCGAGTACGAGACCATCATTGTTGATGCGCCCGACTCAATACGTCTTGCGGGAATTTACACGCTGGGGCTCGCGACGCAAATGAACATGACGAGCCGGAGTGCCGCAGCCACGGCGCCGATGTGGAAGGCCGGACTGAACGCGTACAATCCGGGGCTTGATGCCGTCAAGCCATTCAGAGATGTAGAGACAAGCTATACCGTGGCATCGACCGTTGACCTATCTGGTCGGTTAGACATCGGGCAGGGCACCATTGGCGAGACTTACGACGCTCTCAACGCATATCTGGAAACGCATCCCGGCGAGCGGGGCGCGCTGCAAGTAATTCCGCTTCATGAATTGGAGGTTGCCTGATGAGCGAAGTTCTCGGATCCTATGCCTTCGTCTCATCACTGCGTCGAGGTATATCCACGCAGATTTCGAACAGGGATGGAGACCCTTCTCCGCCCACTAGGGCGACCGTGCCCATTTCGGTGGATATTAACGATGGCGCTCTTAACGCTACTACGAACCTTGAGCTTTATGGACCAGGCGAAATAATCGGATTCGAACCGAACGCGGTGATTCGCACCTGGCCACGGCCAAATGTGTTCGACGCCGAAACGAATCTCTTCCCACTAGTCGAGTTCGATCAAGCCGACCTACCCTGGCGATTTACAGCGGCCGCCCCGTCCCTCATGGATCGCCTGCGCCCGTGGATCGTACTGATCATCCTCGAAGATTCGGAAATCTCGCAAACTATGCCCGCAGGTTCGGACGGACGACTTTCTTCAATCGTGGTGACTTCGGGCGGTTCGCTTCCGAACCTCGCACAGTCGTGGGCATGGGCTCACGTGCAGGTAAGTGGGCAAAAGACCGTCTCGCCTGCAGATGCCGCAAACATCCTTTCGAGCAATCCTCACCGAATCATTTCCCGATTGCTCTGCGCGCGTCGCATGAAAGAGCGGACGGCTTATACAGCGTATATCGTGCCCGCTTTCGAGCGCGGTCGGTTGGCAAGCCTTCATCTCCCGGTTCCCGACAGCGTAAAGGGCCTCGATCCGGCGTGGACTAACGCGAGCGGCAACGTCGAGTTGCCGGTGTATTTCCAATGGCGATTCCAGACCGCGCCCAAGGGCGACTTCGAATATCTCGTGCGCCTGTTACGGGCCAGAACGCTCCCCGCCACGGTAGGCATACGCGATATGGATGTCAGCGACCCCGGTGCAGCCTTGCCGGCGGCCGCACCGCATCCTCTAGGACTCGAGGGTGCGCTGAAATCGCCGCAAACGCAAACGACTGCGTGGACCGTTCCCGAGAAGGCGGCATTCATTCCCAAGCTTCGTGAGCTGCTCAATGCACCAGCGGAGATGCTGGCCTCCGCGCTTCACCGGCTGATCGTGGCGCCGCCGCTTTACGCGCGATGGCACGCCGCTCAGCAAACGCTTGAACCGGACCAGCGCCCATTTTGGTTTCAGGAATTGAACTCCGATCCTCGTCATCGTACCGAATCCGGGTTGGGTACTCAGGTAGTGCAGACCAATCAACGACCTCTCATGGCCTCTGCGTGGGAACAGGTTGAGGGAATTCTCAAAGCTAATGAGGAGCGGCGACGGTTGAAGCTCGGTCGTGAAATGACCGATCAATTGTTTACTCAGTACATTGCCTCGCCTGAACCAGAGCGCTTGATCTACGTTACGAGTCCGGTGTTCACACGAATCATGGGCAGCCCGATAACTTTGCAGGCGCAGATTCGACGTAGTCCGATCACTGACGCTGTGCTGGAACCACAGTTCCGCCGTGTCGCGCGCCCGCTTGGTCCATTGGGTAGGCGGCAAGGTAGAGCGCAGATGTCACGCGTTACGAATATTCTTCATCGATTGAACACAGGCGAGTTGAATCCGGCGCCACCGCCCAAGACTCCGGACACCTTGCCGACGGACAAGCAGGTGTCCAATGGGCTGGTCCCGGATTGGGCAACAGAGGCAGGCATAAAGTTTCGAAAAGCGTTGGTCACCTGGCTTCAGATATTGGCCTTAGTGTTGGCAATTCTTGCTGTCATTCTTTTATCTGTTGGTGGGATTGCGATCTTTGTCGCCGCCGCAATCGTCGCGGTCGGGACGTTCGCCGCATCTATCATAGTCAGCAGACAGATAAGCGATGCTGAAACGAAAATCGCAGTGCGTGACGGTACAATCACACCTGGAATAATTGAGAGCGCACCGGCATTGCCTGGCTTCACTCCAGTGGTTACTGCGCCGAACGCCTCCCGCCCGGTCCTGCCAACAACTCTTCCAACCGCAACGGCCGGCGGCATTGATAGTCCCGCCGCCCAAGCTTTCCGTCAGGCTGCTTCAAAATTATTCGGAGAACTCCGGACACCACCGGCACCCGGTCTCGAACTGACGCCGGTAAATCTGGAGCAGATGCGCGCAAAAGTGATGACCGCGTTAAGCCCTCGCGCGACTTTTGCCGCGGCAATAAGTGACAAAGCAATTCTCGGAGCAGGAATAAACTGGGAACCCGACGACCCGATTGACGAGATCATGATCGCGCCCAAGTTTCCCCAAGCCATGTACGAGCCGCTCGGCGACCTCTCGCAGGATTGGCTGCTGCCAGGTCTGAACGAGGTTCCGCCCAATACAGCGACCCTGGCCATAACAAATCAGAGATTTGTCGAATCTTACATGGTCGGTTTGAACCATGAGATGTCCCGCGAATTGCGCTGGAACGAATATCCGACAGATCAGCGTGGTTCTTACTTCCGGCAGTTCTGGGATGTAACCGGCGTGGCTCCTCCTCCGGGCCAAACACCCGAGAACCTGAGAGACATTAAGGAAATTCACACTTGGCAGAAGCGAAACGATCTGGGATTGAACAGCAGCCGCGTGCCGCTTCCGGGTGGAGAGGAACACCTGGTCTTGTTGATTCGCGGCGATCTCTTTAAGCGGTATCCGAACACGGAGGTATATGCGGTGAAATGCGTCTTGAATTCGGATGGACTGCGTGATCTCGAGAAGGACAAGAGCAAAGAGAAACATCCGATCTTCCGTGGCCGTTTGAAACCGGACGTGCGTTTTTTTGGATTCGAGTTGACAAAGACGCAGGCCAAGGGCAGTTCCGACAAGACCAAGGATCAGGGTTGGTACTTCGTCTTACAGGATCATCCGGCCGAGCCGCAATTCGGTCTGGACTTCCCGCAAAATTCGTTTGGTTCAACACCAGCCTCGCGAGACGATCTTTCATGGGCCAACCTGGTTGCCAACGCCGGCGAGTTCGAAAACCTGAATTACATCGACCTTAATCAACCGCGCCCCGACATCAGCGCCATGACGAAGCGCAATGGAGCTGCCTGGCACGCCGATGCCGGACAGGGACCTACCGGAACGCACAGTGCTGATCTTGCTTATCTAACGCTCCAGAAACCAGTCAGGATCGCAATCCATGCTTCAGACATGCTTCCGACATAGCGGGCTTTTCTTATGAATGGAACTCATCGAAATGAAACGCCGCATGATTCCGCGCGCCGCGAATTAGCTGACAGCCGCAAAGCCGTCAACGATCTGCACGTCAGTATTTCTGCGGAACGGAAGAATTTGGAGACGTTGAAGCGCCAGCATGGTCCGCACGATGAGCGTGTGGTTGCGGCCGAGCGCAAAGTGGCCGAGAGTGAAGACACACTTAAAGAGGTGCGGCGACGCGCTGTCAACGCAGACGTGCGACTCAACGAGCTCCTCCGCGGATCCCTGACAATCGCTATAGAAAGCGATGTCGCGCGGCTGAGCGCGCAGTATCCCATCGTCATGCTGCCGGTTCGAATCGAAACTCGCTTCAAGCCACACGACAACGTACCGCACTTGTGGATTCGAGTTTATCCGGATGAGATTGTAGCCGACTTTCACGAGCCGGAGCTTACCAAGCAGGAGCTGGAAGCGGGTAAGACTTTTTGGAGAGCCGCGTGGGACCAGACCAAAGAAGCCGAAGCCTGGAGGACCATCGTTGCCGGCGCCATGTCGCAACGGGCTGCCTGGATCGTAAAGCAAACCACGCCGTCAAACCTGGCCGCACGACCCGCGGGCGATCCGCTCTTTCCGGCGGATATTCCAATTCGGACAAACAGTTGGACCAGGGCAGCCGAGGCGCATCTATTGCCGGATCGCTGGCTCGTGCTCGCCTATCGAAGTGGTAAGGAGATCCACCGGGCCGTCAGCGGCCCCGTCAAGGAACCACTCCAGCTCACGCTTTCACCTACCGTAGATCCCACTTCTGTGCTCGACGTTTCCGGAGACGGATTAAAGCTCGATCCTGAACTCATTTGGACCGTCGACTTTCCCACCGCCGAGGCTGCGGGGATGGCGCTTCGCATCCCGCTTGGGCCGGACGATATGCGTCTGGGCTTCAGCCGCGTGCTCGTGCTCGGTGTGAAATCGACGCTCGCTCCGGATCAGGCATCGGACAAACTGGCCGCGCTATTTGACAGTCATCACTACACACGTGGCCTGGCGATCGTTCCGCAGGGAACGCCGACAAATAACACTACCGCCGCACCGTCGCCCTTTCCACCTCCCGATCCCGGCGGCGCCAACAGCTACCCTGTGGAGCTGGGTCCTGCTCTCGCACACGCCGATTCCGATGGTGGTCGCTTTGCGAAAGCCTTCGGTGTTCCCATCGAGGTGGCAGCGCATATTGAAAACGCTAATCGCGATGAGCAGAAGCCGGCGCGCGCCATGGCCCAGGCACTCTGGCCCGTCACCTGGGGCTACTACATCGAATCGCTTCTCGCCCCGGCATCCCAAAAATTCGATACTGAGGTGTTGCGAGAATACTATTTGAAGAGCGTTCGCGCCCGCGGCCACTATCCGACTTTTCGCATAGGTAACACACCCTACGGGATACTGCCGGTAAGCTCACTTTCTCGCTGGCGTCCGGGCCGAGATGACAACGACATCGAGATTGATCTCTCAAACGATCTTAGGAAGGCGCGCTCGATCTGGCTCGATCAGGTAGATCGCGCGCCTCGAACTGGCAGCTCGAACGATCCGGACGCCGACCTGCTTGCCGTGCTTGGAATGGATGCGAGCACCCGCGAAGTTCGCATTCGACAGGTCCTGGGTGCTGACCTTGCAATTAACCTTTGGATGCTTCTCGGTCTCGATCCCGCGACCCTTGAGAAGAATTGGGCCGCGATGGGTGCGCAAGTTGGCGCGCTTCTGGGTGTAGATGCTAACTCAGCGGAAATCTTTCGCAAGATGTATAAGGATCCCGCCTTTAAGTTTCGTTACCCCTTTATTGAAGAAGGACCGCTTTCTGAAACAAACCAGCTCAAGTTTAACTACATTCGCTGGCTGCGCAGCGTCCGACTCCATCCACTGCGCAAAGAGCTGTTCCTCACTGGTGACGAAAAAGATGCGCCCACGTCGCTGCTCTACCGCTTGTTTCGGCACGCAACGCTGACCGTCCTGCGCACCACGATCGATGACGTTTACGTCAACAAGAATCTTGCCGAAATGGGAATCAAACGCGAAGTACAACTTGTGCAATTCACCGGAGTCTCGGAGCGCACATCCACGGTTTGGGAGCGCATCGAAGCTCCAATTGCAACGATCAGCGGCGCCAAACCTATTGGTCAATTTCTGTTGGATAACCTCGGAATACCAGATTCGGCTCGAATCGCCGCACATATGCAGGCGCTATTCGACCTGGAGAACTTGCCGACGGCAGAATTGGAACGACTGCTGACAGAAACACTGGACGTTTGTTCGCACCGCATCGACGCCTGGATCTCTTCCTTTCCAGCAAAGAGATTATCTGAGATGCGTGTTGCACGTCCGCTGGGTAGTCACATCGGCGCCTACGCGTGGGTGGAGGATCTTGTGCCGCGCGTACAGACGCTGCGGCGAAATGTGGAGTCTCCTCGGTTGGGCGTCATCGGCGAACAAGTTGACACGGGCGGCCACGTGCTCGCGCCATCAATGATTCATGCCGCGGCGGCTGCCGTCCTACGCAATGGCTACCTCACGCGCAGCGGCGCTGAGAGGAGTCGCTATGCGGTGGATCTCAGTTCAGCGCGCGTCAGGAAGGCGCAGTTTCTCCTCGATGCCGTGCGCAACGGCCAGCCCCTGGGCGCGGTGCTTGGCTATCAATTTGAGCGCAGCCTCCATGAGGGCCACCGGCCGCGCCGGCTCGATAAATATAAAGAGCGGTTTCGGCGGTTGTATCCTCTGCCGACGAACACAAGCCAGGACACCGACGATGCTCAGGAGAGCATAGCGGCGCGTGACGTGGTGGATGGCATGAAGCTGCGCGATGCGTGGAAGGCAAACACGATTCCCTGGGGGCAGACGAATTCCGGGCTTCCTGGAAGTGGGCAGGATCGTAGCGACATCGAAGCAGACCTCGCTTTGGTGGATGAATTAGTCGACGCCGCAGCCGACCTCCTGCTTGCAGAGGGCGTTTACCAGATTGCCCGCGGAAGCATGCCGGGCGCGGCTGCCACGCTTGATTCGATGTCGCGCGGCATCCGCCCTCCCGACCCGGAGATTGCGCATCTGGCACGTAGCGGCTCAACCCTTACACATCGCTTCGCGCTCGTTGTTGGTGGCGATGCGATTCCCGGCATCTGGCCCGGGATCGCTTTAACGGAACGTGCCACAACGGAGCCACGGCTGGATGCTTGGGTCGGAACAATTCTCGGCAATCCCGCATCGGTCAAATGCCGCGTAAGTTACCTTGATCCTACTGGCGCAGATCCGCAGCATCGCACCGAAATTGTTGTAACGCTCGCCGACCTCGAAATCAGGCCTCTTGATCTGCTTACACTCGCGACCGCAGTACAGACCGAGCAGGGATTGAGCGAGTTGGACCAGCGGGTGGGATTCGTCGCCCTCCTGCTTGCTCCGGAGACGACCGATCTCAAATTGATTTACGAGAGAGGATCAGGACCCGGATGGGAACGCGAAACGGTTCGAACGTTCCCTGAAATACTGGAAGTGGCTCGGGCAATCAATGAACTTTTGGGCGGCGCTCGCAGTCTGCGTCCGGCCGATTTGCTTCCCGCGGATACGATCTCTCTGGCAGATAGCGCCGACACGATGCCCGTCGAAGCAAACACTCGCGTAGACAACGCGCTCACAATCCTTAAGGGTCGACGAGATGCTTTGAACGTCGCCATCGGCGGAATAGAACCGCCGCCGGCGGGCCCATTAGATCTGACTCCAATTCGAGCTGCGTTAAGGGAGTTGGCCGATTACGGATTCGCTGGAGTTTACCCGACATCGGCCAAGGGCGACACCGAACCCCTCAGAGTGCAGTTCGTGGCACAAGGCCAGAACGTTCTGGCACAGGTCAATCAGCGCATCGCAAGTGCCGAGGCAGTGACGAACGCGGTCGCGCGCGTCGCAGCAATTTTTGGAAGAGAGTTTGTTTTCCTGCCGCGATTCAAGCCTGCGGGAGCGAGTGAATTAGACAATGCTCTGGCTGCGTCACCCTCTCTGGTGTCCGCTCCCAGCGATGTGCCGAAGTGGTTCCAATCCGCTGCTCGGGTTCGTTCGTCTCTCAACAGGTGGCGAAAGATGGCGCTCTATTCCGGCGCGCTTGGCAACAACGCTATCGAGATTGAGCCCGTTCAACTGCCTTTTGCCTCGGGCGCCCGTTGGGCCGCGCTGGACTTTGCTGATGAGGAGCATCGGCACCGCTCCGGTTTACTCTCGCTTGCCCTGGCCCGACCCATTCAACCGGCGGCCACCGATGCGTGGGCGGGCTTGCTGATCGATGAGTGGACCGAAGTGATTCCTAATGCTGACGAGGCCGGAGCGGTGACGTTTCATTTCGACAGCCCCGGTGCTGAGGCGGGACAGGCCGTGCTTATCGCAATACCGCCGGCGCAGATTGAACAATGGGACCTGGAAAGTCTGATCGCCACCCTGAACGAAACATGTGATCTGGCAAAGATACGAGCGGTAGATGGCGAATTGTTGGAGAAGCTTAGCCAACTTCTTCCCGCTATCTATCTCACAATGAATACAGAAGACGACACCATCTCAACGGTGTTTACGAACGCCGTCATGACGGAAGCTTTCATAAGTAGAGTGAGTTGATATGAACTCCATCACTTTTTGGAATCGCGTTGAGCCCCGGCCTCGTTCCGAACACGACATCCTGCCCAGTCTCTCGGCTCGCATTCGTGATCCACTCTGGCTGCTTACCCGCCAATGGCAGATGGGCGAGTTCAAGGGAGAAGACTCCGCGTCTCCGGCGTGGATGCAGACTTCCACTCGCAACTCTTCTTTCACGGGGTGGCGCATCGAGGATCAGCAGATGCTGCCACTCACCGGCCGAATCCCTCTCGAAGATCTAGTGGAGACTGAGGCGTTTGGTGAAGACCTTGCCTTGCGGGTCGAGCTTGGACAGACCTGTGAATTCCTGCTCAGCGCCCGTAGCGTGAGCGCTGCCGACGTAGCGGTCGTGAGATCGAATTTCACCATACCGGTGAACACTGAGGACCACCTCGCAGCCGATCCGGACAGAGACGCCGCCCGATTTGAGCGCGTGGTCATGGGCCGGGCGATTGATGGGCTCAAGTTGTTTCGCGCTGCGGCCACGGCCGCTCCCGCTCTACCGTCGGAGCTTATTGGCGTCGCCGATCAAGCGGCAGTGCTGGCCGCTCTTGATGATCTTCGTGCCTGGGTGACGGATCTCTACGGCGTCATTGGAGTGGCTGACGCAGATGCATGGCGAGCGAATCGCCTCGAATATGGAGTGGAAGTGTTGGCGGATACTCCCGACGGCGGCAGCATGGTCATGAGTTGCGATCCGGACCGTGACGGCGGATTTGACTGGTTCACGTTCGATGTGAAGAGCACGCAACCACCGCCTGCGGACGCGCCCACCGCGGAATCGATCACAAAGAGCGTGCTGCCAAATCATGTTCGTTTCCGCGGAATGCCTAACCAGCGTTGGTGGGATTTTGAAGAGGGCAACACGGACTTCGGCTCCATCCAGCCGGAAAAACGGGACCTCGCAAAGATGCTGGTGATGGACTTCATGCTAATCCACAGTAACGACTGGTATCTGATTCCAATTCGACAGGAGGTCGGGCGAATAATAGAAGTGGAGTGGCTGGTGGTGCACGATGTGTTTGGTGATAAGACCCATATCCCGCGAGCTGATGCCGCCAGCGTTCCCGCCAACGAACGATGGACGATGTTCAGCCTTACCTCGCCGAATCAACCTAACGGCATCATGCCGTTTTTGATTCAGCCACCCACGTCGGTCGGCTCGACTTTGGAGGGACCGTTGCTCGAGGAGGTGCGATTCCTGCGAGACGAGATGGCAAACATGGTCTGGGCAATCGAGGAAACATTGGAGAACGGCATCGGTCTGCCGTTACCTGGCCTCGAAAGATATCATGCGACGAAACCCGCCAATCCGCCGGCCCCACCGGCCCCACCTGTGCTGCCTCGCGCGCCGCTCAAGTATCAGATTCAGACCGAGGTTCCTGAGAACTGGATTCCGTTTCTTCCGGTTCTCATCGACGAAGTTAGCGGCGATGTAGCACTTCAGATCGCGGCCATGCTGCGAACTAGTCCCGATCATCCGCCGGAAGCTATTCTGCCTTTGGGTCGAATCCTGAATCCTACCGGCCTCACCGAGGAATACCGAGTCCGAGAAGAGGAGGTCTCGCGGGCCGGCACACGAGTCAATCGTTTAGCCCGTCGTGCCAGATGGCTCGATGGCTCCACCCACCTCTGGGTTGCGCGCAGACGAACCGCGGGTGCAGGCGAAGGCTCCAGCGGATTGAAATACGATGTAGCCAAGCCAAACCGCTGAGAGGTGATCTCGAAGCTGTTAGTGAGGCCTATGATGAAACTCGGTAACGTCGGTTATTGATTCGTAACCCCAGGGTCTGCGCAATCAACACTCGGGGGACTCGTTTTGCTTGTGACGCCGTTGTGACGTGAGTGCAGATAGATCGAAGCGAGTAGCATCAAGCTCCATATAGAAGCATATAAAACCCTAAGAAAATCGTCCTGGCTGCAACC
The DNA here is from genome assembly GCA_963698325.1 of Blastocatellia bacterium. Classification (GTDB taxonomy): domain Bacteria; phylum Acidobacteriota; class Blastocatellia; order Pyrinomonadales; family Pyrinomonadaceae; genus PSRF01. Next base: position 23,771 of record CAVOQJ010000005.1, read on the forward strand.
TCTATTAATGTCAGTTAGTTAAGAAAAAGAGCAGAACCTCGTTCGCAATGCGGAGGCCAGGAGTTCGACCCTCCTCTGCTCCACCAATAACCACCGACATTCAATCATTTACAGTCGCACAATAACCGTCGCGCTTCTTCACTTGTGACGCCGTTGTGACGCGGCAACGGCAAATCTGCAAACGAAGGATTCGATTTCGTTTGAACGCTCGCAAAAACTCGAAGAAATTTGTGCTTGCTGCAACTTCTTTCTGCGTTGGTTTGGGCGAAATGAGCAGCCCCAAAACGCCCGCAACGCGGAGGTCAGAAAATTGAATCATGTGCGGTTCGCTTAAAGTTTTGGCTCCCTGGTCTCAAGCCGGGGCCACGTGGTAAAACTCGCAATGCGGCGCTCATGAATTCGAATCAGAGGGGCTGAGCTGCTCCAAAGATCTATCGATTTCGATGAGTCTATGTCTGCTTACCGGTGGTGATCATGATTGAAAACTATCGCACTGGGTTCTTCTGGAAACTGATGAGAAAGTGTCCTTACCTTGCGGATGGCTTGCGCCGTGCCGGATTCAAAGGCAGGCGGTTGTGAGCTACGGCGCTCCGAACCGAGAAACTTACCTAGTCTTCTCATTATGGGTGTAATCTCGCTTACATACCTTTGGCTTGAGGCCGCTGTACAAATGACACATCGAGGATCAAACAATGAGTACAGTCATTGATGTAGAACGCGTGGTCAATGAAAGATATGGCCAAGCGGCGCACAATCGCGAACCAGCGCTTTGCTGCGCCGTCGATTACGACCCAAAGTACCTCAGCGTCATCCCCGATGAAATCAAAGAGCGCGATTATGGCTGCGGTGATCCGTCTGAATTCGTACGGGAAGGCGAGGTCGTGCTCGACCTGGGTTCCGGCGGTGGAAAGATTTGCTACATCGCCGCGCAAATAGCTGGCACCGCCGGGAAAGTTATCGGCATCGATGCGAACGACGAAATGCTGGCGCTGGCTAACAAGTATCGGCAAGGCGTCGGCAATCGCCTCGGCTACCACAACGTCGAGTTTCGGAAAGGGCGCATACAGGATTTGCGACTCGATCTCGCTCTGGTTGATTCCTACCTCGCCGAAAACCAGGTAGCTTCCCTCGCTGACCTTGCACGATTCAACGACTATTGCGCGATGATCAAAACCGAGCGGCCTTTGGTGTCGGATGAGTCAGTCGATCTCGTGCTTTCAAACTGCGTGCTAAACCTGGTTCGCGCCGAAGACAAGGAGCAGTTGTTTGCGGAAATGTTGCGCGTGGTTAGGCGCGGCGGGCGCGTGGCAATCAGCGATATCGTTAGCGATGAAAATATTCCGGTCGAACTGCAATCCGATCCTGAATTGTGGTCTGGCTGCATTTCGGGTGCTTATCGGGAAGATGCTTTTCTCGATGCGTTCGATCGCGCGGGCTTTCACGGCATGGAGATCATCAAGCGCGATGAGAAGCCCTGGCGCACAATTCAAGGAATCGAGTTTCGTTCGATCACGGTCGTGGCGCACAAAGGCAAGCAGGGATCATGCTGGGAACGCAAACAGGCGGTAATTTATCGCGGTCCGTGGCGGAAAGTAATTGACGATGACGGTCACGTCTTGGAGCGCGGAAAGAGAATGGCCGTTTGTGACAAGACATTCCAGATCTACAAGCGCGAACCGTATGCGCACGATATTCTTCCGATCGCGCCGTATCAAGCGATCTCGCTTGAGGAAGCAGCAGCCTTCGATTGCGTTCGCTCCGCAGTGCGCAACCCCCGAGAGACAAAAGGTTTGGACTACGAAGTCACTGATTTGTCCGGAAAAGACTGTTGTGAGCCGGGTACCAACTGCTGCTGATCTGAAATGACGACAGCATCGAGAGTTCGCCCTGTCGGTATCACAGCCTTGAGTATCTTTTTCTGGGCTGGTGCGGTCATTAGCTTCATAGCGGCGGTATCGCTTCTGTTTCCGGGAAGCTTTCTCGAACCGCTGTGGAAACTGAATCCGCGAGCGCGTGAAGGTTTCGTTGGAATCGGCGCCTGGGCGATCCTGCTTATGAGTGCCGTTTGTGTAGCTTGCGCGATGGCGGCAGCAGGTCTTTGGCGCGGTTCGCGCTGGGGCTATTTGCTTGCTTTCATTCTACTGATAATCAACCTGATTGGTGATATAGCCAATGTCCTGCTTGGAACAGAACCAAGGGCCGCCGTTGGCATTCCCATCGTTCTCACGATACTCGCGTTTCTTGTGAGCAGAAGAGTGAGACGGTTCTTCGGCAACGGGGTTAGTGTCTGAGTTTCGAAGTTGGGATCGGTAGTGTAGAGAGCGACGACGATTGGCAATTATTGCTGGCTGAAGTGATGAGGGAAAATCAGTAATCACTTCCGCTTTGCTGGATTGATGGTACGGTCCGCGAATGAATAATCATAGGATCCTATGGTGGTTAAGCGCGCCGTTAATCTTCGGCGCGTTCGGCGTGCTTGTATGGCTGGAGCGGCGTCGACCTTTGCGTCGCCAAGTGGAATCCAAACTCACGCACGCCGCGCGCAATCTGGCTATAGCCGGTATCAGCGCCGCCGCGCTTCAGTTGACGGAGAGTCCCGTCGCCTTAAGCCTGGCCGCGCTTGTTGAGCGGCATAATGTGGGACTGCTCAAACTTCTGCGGTTGCCCGTGTGGTTGGAAACAGCGCTTGCTATCGTGCTCCTGGATTACACGCTATACGTCTGGCATGTCCTCACTCATAAGGTTTCCCTTTTGTGGCGCTTTCATCTTGTGCATCACGTCGATCTCGATCTCGATGCGTCAACAGCGCTGCGGTTTCATTTCGGCGAGCTGGCGATCTCAGTGCCGTGGCGTGCGGCTCAAATAATTATCATTGGTGTATCGCCGATCGCATATTTGACGTGGCAGACGTTTGTGTTTCTCTCAATAATGTTTCATCACTCGAACGTCAAACTGCCGATTAGTTTGGAACGATGGCTCAACCGCTTGATTGTCACGCCGCGCATGCATGGCATTCATCATTCCGAGGTGCAGCAAGAGACTAATTCGAACTGGTCAAGCGGATTGACCATCTGGGATTGGCTGCACGGAACGTTGCGGCTGAATGTGCCGCAGGATCAAGTGACCATCGGAGTTCCGGCATATCGCGAACCGGCAGAAGTCTCTTTACTGCAAATTCTGGCGTTGCCCTTTCTAAAACAGCGGTCAGACTGGACATCAACGGACGGGAGTTCACCCGCCCGCGAGGTTTCGCCAGTTCCGGTTCATGAGTTATTGCGATGAAATGCACTTGGCGCGATGGAGGTCTGCGTGACGACAGGTTTTTCAGGAAACTTCGATGCACTTGCCTGAGAAAGACACAGTTACAAAAGTGTCAGTCGTAATCCCGACTTTGAACGAAGCGCGCTCCATCGGCGCGACGCTCGATGCGATCTCGCAGTTGTCGAGGCGCGTCGAAGTGATAGTTGTGGACGGCGGGAGCGATGACGAAACGCGAGAGATTGCCCGTGCGCATGGCGCGAAGGTTATTACATCCGAACGTGGACGTGGGGCGCAAATGCATAGAGGAACGCGCGCTTCCCAGGCTGACGTGTTGTGGTTTTTGCACGCGGACACGATTGTGCCGGTCGACAGCGTAGATCTCATCATTGAGGCGTTGCATGACATACAGGCAGTAGCCGGCAACTTCGAGGTCCATTTCGATGGACCCGGAAGCGCCGCACGATTTATGACCTGGCTTTACCCGCAACTGCGTCGAGTCGGACTCTTTTACGGCGACTCGGCAATCTTCGTGCGGCGTGTAGCGTACGAACAGGTCGGGGGCTTCAAGTCTTTTCCGATCTTTGAGGATCTCGATCTGATGAAGCGCTTGCGCAGGCGGGGCCGCGTAGTTCATTTGCCGGATGTTGTTGTCACGTCGTCGCGGCGCTTTGAAGGACGCAGCTTCGTGGTCACCTTCGCAAGGTGGGCCAGTTTGCAAGTGCTTTATTGGCTGGGCGTCGGCCCGCCCACGCTCGGACGCCTGTATGCGCCGATCCGTCAGTCCGACAAACTTCAGTTTGCTGAGGCCGGCCGGGAAAACCGATCGCAGAAACCAGCAACAAACTGAAGCTTGTCGGACGCATTGTGGTCGAAGGAGAAACGCGATGGCTTATTACGAGGAAGACGATCTCAACCGCTTCTCAAACATTGGTAAGTACCGGCCCGACCTCTTCGAGAAGTTCATGGCCTGGTATCAAGCCTGCCAGGAAGACGGCGCGCTGTCGCGACGCGAGAAGGCGCTCATAGGTTTGGCAGTTGCCCACGCTTTGCAGTGTCCATATTGCATAGACGCCTTTTCGCAATCGTGTCTCGAATCAGGCTCAAACATGGATCAGATGACCGAAGCGATTCACATGGCGTCTGCGCTGAGAGGCGGAGCATCACTCATTCACGGTTTGCAAGCGCATAACTCTGTGAACAAGGTATCAATGTAATGTCAACAGTCTTGCCAGTCATACAAGCAGAGTTGGCGGCAAACTCGTCCATCGATTTTGACGAGAAGTTAGCAGCCTATGGCGTGGAGTTGCGCGCCGGCGCAGTCGACACATTGCAGGTGAATGTGGGCAAGTTTTGCAATCAAGCCTGCAAACATTGTCACGTTGATGCCGGCCCAGCGCGGACGGAGATCATGACACGCGAAACGGCCGAGCAAGTGATAGCCGCGGTGCAGAAGTTTAGTATTCCAACAGTTGACATCACAGGCGGCGCCCCGGAACTCAATCCTTCGTTTCGTTACCTCGTAACCAAGGCACGCGCTCTCAGCGCACACGTCATCGTGCGCCACAATCTCACCGTGATGTTCGAACCAGACCAGGAGGATCTGCCCGAGTTCTTTCGCGACCAGGCAGTCGAAGTCATTAGCTCGCTGCCTTACTTTCTCGAAGAGCAGACGGATGCCCAGCGCGGTCATGGAGTGTTTCAGAAATCGCTAATTGCGCTCCGACGCTTGAACACTGTCGGCTATGGAAAGGAAGGAAGCGGGCTCCACTTAGACCTGGTCTACAATCCCGTCGGCGCCTTCCTACCACCGCCGCAGGCTTCGATCGAAGCAGACTTTAAGCGCGAATTAATGAATCGCTTTGGCATCGTGTTCAACCATCTCTACACGATCACAAACATGCCCATCAAACGTTTTCTCGATTACCTGCGTCGCTCTGGAAATGAAGCGCGCTACATGCGCAAGCTGGTGGAGGCCTTCAACCCGGCGACTGCTGATGGGCTAATGTGCCGAAATCTTGTAAGCGTGGACTGGACTGGGAGACTTTACGACTGCGACTTCAATCAAATGCTCGGGCTAGGCGCCGCCCCTGAGTTACCGCAAACAATTGCGGAATTCGATCCGGAAAGCTTTGCTCACAGGCGCATCGTCACCGGCTCGCACTGTTTCGGTTGCACGGCAGGGGCAGGCTCAAGCTGCGGTGGGGCAGTCGCTGTTAATAGTTGAAAAGCGGCAGGCGATACTCACAGTCAAGTGAGGTGCATGAAGAGTGTTAAAAAACAAGTCGCGACTTACCTGTCCACAATGTGGATTTCAGCAGGAAGAGGAGATACCCACGGATGCCTGCCTGTTCTTTTATGAGTGTCTTGGCTGTCACGCTCGCCTTAAGCCACTTCCGGGAGATTGTTGTGTCTTCTGTTCCTATGGCACGATAAAGTGTCCATCTAGACAGCAGGAACAATCCTTGAATGAACGGCCCATTGGATAGCTGGTAGTTCTACAATAACCGCGAAAGAGAGGAAACCTAATCGTGAAGGTGTTGACAGCGTTCTTCCAAACACTCGTTCTGCTCTCAGTGTCAATAGGCGCAAACTCACAGTCGCCGACTGCGGCTATTCGTAACACCCCGATCGGAGTCGGAGACGTTGCTCCCGATTTCACGCTCGAAGATCAAAGCAATAACAAAGTCACTCTCTCAGACGCTCGCGGCAAGAGTCCGGTGGTCCTGGTGTTCTATCGCGGTTACTGGTGACCGTACTGTGCTCGGCAGTTAGCCGAACTAAGATCGCTATTAAAGAAGGATGAGAACATGAAGCTCTATGCGATCAGCGTCGATCCCCCAGATGTTAGCAAGAGCTTCGCTGAGAAGATCGGGTCGGACGGGAAAGGTAAGATCAACTTTCCGTTGCTCTCCGATCCAGAACACAAGATCATCGACGCGTATGGTCTGCGTGATCCGGCTTATGAAGCGCAGAAGGTCAACGGCATCCCGCATCCGGCTGTCTACTTAATTGATAAACAGGGAAGAGTCGCATGGGCCAAAATCGAGGCGGACTACAAACAGCGCCCAACGAATGAACAGATACGCGCTGCGCTTGATTCATTGAAATGATCGACTCCCGAGGCACGCGTCGTTCTCAGCATTGCTTTGAAGGTCACCGACCGCAGCAACGAATAGCAACTATGTTTATGATCATTTTTCCGGTTTGGTAGGAACTCATACAAATGATAGTGGCGAGGAAAGTTGAGAGCGCCGCGAAGAGCGACGTGCAACAATTCGCACTCGGTCTGGCGTTAACGAACGAGTGCAATCTGGCCTGCTCATTCTGCTATCGCGATCCCGATCGCGTCGATCGCCTGACGCTTGATCAAGTACAGGCCGTCATGGAGCGATTACCAATCCGCTCTGTCAACTTAGGCACTGGTGAAAATGGAATGCACCCGGACTTTCAACGCATTCTCAGCTTTCTAAAGTCCCAGCCGGTCAAGCTCACGATCACTTCAAACGGTCATAGCATTGCAATCCTGGACGATGAAGATGTACGGGCGTTTCACGATGTCGAATTCTCACTCGACTATCCGAACGAGGCCGAGCAGGACACTCAGCGCGGCGCGGGTAACTGGACGTTGATCCACGAACAGGCGGCGCGGTGTCGTGCGCTAGGTGTCCCTGTCACGATCACTGCCGTGATGATGAAAGCCAACTACACGCGACTTGCGGAGGTTGCGCGAGTAGCGAAAAAGTTTGAAGCGCCTTTGCGAGTGAACGTTTATCAATCTGTCAGAACAGATGCGTTCGCTCTCAGTTATGAAGAATACTGGGAAGGGTTTCGCCGGTTGTTAGCGGAAACTGATGTGATCATGATTGGCGAACCCCTCGTTCGCGCGCTGGCCGGGTTGCCGCCGCTAGCGGGCGGCTGCGGTGTTGGGACAGTTCGGGTGACGCCACGCGCCACGACGCAAGCATGCGTTTACTGGCCCGGCGCGGGCGCGCCTTTACCGATGCTGCTGGAAGCGGGTGAAGAGATTGTAAACACTCTGCCATTCGTCGCAGCGCGCTTGCTGCCACCGGCTTGCGAGCCTTGTGAGTTTCGCGAGACTTGTCACGGCGGCTGCGCGGGTCGCCGCCAATTGCAAGGCGCGCTGGACGAACCTGATATCTATTGTCCAATCGTTCGCGGTGAGCGTCCTCGCCTCGACATCAGAATGGCCGCAGCCCGCGATCTACCCAAAATCGGCAGCGCCTGCACGACGGTTGTGATTGCGCGTGATTGAGTTTTTGCTTTTCGTTCTTAGTGATTCTCTGTGACGCTTTAGTGAATATATTGTTCGACAACGAATTCATGCGCCGTTTCATCAACAGTGTTTTGCTCTGGAATCTGCTCTTCTTTGTCTCGGTCCTTGCCCTGCTTGGTTGCGCGACTGCTCAATACACAAACCAAACTACTAATCTTTCTGCATCTCCTTCACGGGCTGTTACGATCGCGCAAGAGGAATCGGATGCGATCAGTCGCCCGACGAGCAAGCCGTACAAGGGCGAGCTTTCGACCTTTGAGGATCCGAAACGCGACGAGAAGCTCCAACCCAATCGAATCATGGACATTCTCGGGATCAAGGAAGGCTCAAGCGTAGCTGATATTGGAGCGGGATCCGGCTGGTTTACTGTTCGGGCGGCGCGGCGAGTGGGAAACGGCGGCGTAGTTTATGCGGTAGATATCAACCGCGATTATCTGGACTACATTGAGAAGCGATCCAAGCGGAAAAGTCTTACAAACATTCGCGTCATTCTCGGCAAAGAAGACGACCCGCTGTTGCCACCGAAAAGTGTGGACGCAGTGCTATTACTAAAAACCTACCACGAAATAGCGCAGCCGATCCGCTTGCTCAAACGGACGCGTGCGGCGATGAACGCAGAGGCTTTGCTCGGTATCATCGACCGGAATGGCAAGGGCGACGATCACGGCGTCGACAAAGAAGTGGTAATCAAAGAAGCCGAGCGCGCCGGTTTTATGCTGATCAATCAGTATGATTTTGTGAATCCGGATAACGTGGACTATTTCCTCGTCTTTCGAGCTGCGCGCTGATCTGGTGCGGATTCTATAGGGCGGGCGAAGAAAGAAGCCCACCATGGATCCAACCGCCTTCCAAGGCGTGACTCAGCCATTGAGGCGGGAACGAATACGCGAACAGTGCCATTAATCAGGTCATCACTTGTTATTGGTCTTGCAGGCAAATAAGATTCTGCTGTTTTCAAGCCGCGCAGAACAAGCCGTTCGTTGAGTAAAAATGGAGCGTCTCGCCGGGGAGTTAAGATGTCGAATCCTTTCTCTGATTTCTTGCAGTTCCTGCAAAAGAATACAATTCATGGTCGATTTCCAATCTACGTATTTTTCCTTCTGTTGATTGCGAGCTGCGTCATCGCGTTCCTCAACTTCAAACGAAATGCTGAGCAGCGAACGATGAAGAAAACCTATACCTGGCTCGCACGGCTATTTGTTGGCGGGATGTGGTACCAGCAAATGCTCTGGAAGATGCCGCCGACGTTCACTGACAACCCGGACGGCAGCGGCGGTCTGCGCTACTGGATGGGCGAGATGGCGCAGTATGCAGCATTCAAGCCACAGGGAACCCTCGTAAACGACCTGATGCTGCCACACTTCCAGGTCTTCGCTTTTCAAGTGTGGGCGGGCGAGACCTTCATCGCCGTGTCGCTGATGCTCGGATTGTTCACTCGCCTCGGGGGACTGCTCGGCACACTGATGGCTATCAACCTCTGGCTCGGGCTTTACAACCGGCCGAACGAATGGCCCTGGACTTACTTCTTCCTGATTCTGCTGAACGGTTTTTTCCTTTTCCTGCCTGCCGGACGCGCGCTGGGAGTCGACGCGTTGATTGCTCCGAAGACTACTTCCGGAGGAGTCGTGAAGCGATTGATTTCGTGGATTACCTGAGACGCTGCCGACGTTCAAGCGCGATGCGAGCGAACGTCGTGAGAATTCGGGCTCCGGCCATAACAGTTCCGCGTAGCGTGCCTGACACCTTTGATTTTCCGCCAGCGCGCCGGCGATGATTCACGGGCAGTTCCAATATCCGCAAGCCCGCGCGTGCGGCGCGCATCTGCATCTCAAGATTCCAACCGTAAGTCCCTTCCCGCATACCCAATCCAGCCAGCGCGTCGCGACGAATCGCGCGGAACGGGCACATATCCGAGTACCAAACGCCGTAGAGCAACCTGACCAGGAGTCCGGCAATTCGACCGGCAAAGACCTGCTGAAAGTTCAAACTGCCCAGCTCGCGCTCGCCGCGTGTGCGTGAGCCAATCACGAAGTCATATCGCTCTCTGATGATGGGTTCTACAAGGTAAGGTATCAATTCGGGGGAGTCGCTGCCATCCCCATCGAGAAAGACTACGATTTCACAGTCCGGACCAAGCGCGGAAACTCCGGCAGCGCAGGCGCGACCATAACCATGACTCGGTTCCGCGATCACGTGCGCGCCGGCTGCGCGCGCGCGCTCGGCGGTGCGATCGTCACTGCCGTTGTCAACGACGATTACTTCGGTGGAAATCTCGCGCGGTACGTTGCGAACAACACCGGCAATCGTCTCTTCTTCATTGAGAGCCGGGATGATGACCGAGACATTCATCGCAAATTCAAAGTTCGACGCAATTCTTCAGCTCATCGCTGATTTCGCGCGAGAGCTTTCCGCCCAACGCCGCCAAACCAAAGTCTGCCGCACGATGACTCAGACATTTGTTTGAATCCCGCGCACGATACCCTTCGAGCGCAAGACGAGTCTCAGCCGCTGCGAAATAGTCGCGCACGTCAGCCTGCGCGCAAATCCAATCCAGATATCGCCCGATGCCTGCCTTGAGATCGACCAACGGCGTGAAACCTACGGCTCGAATTCGCGTGATGTCTGAGGTCAAGTGACGTATCTCTCCAGGGCGGAACTCGCCCCGAGCGATCGGTTCGATGTAAATGTTCAATGCATCGGAGATTAGTTGCGCAACTTGACGAACAGTCGCGGCTTTACCACTGCCGACATTCACAGCCTGGCCGTCAAGCTTGTCCGTCGTTGCCGCAAGCAGATTGGCGCGTGCGATGTCTTCGACAAAACAAAGGTCTCTCGTCTGGAAGCCATCTTCGTAGACCACCGGCGGTTGGTCATTCAACAAACGCGTGCAGAAGATCGCTATGACTCCGGTGTAGGGATTGAACACCGACTGCCGCGGACCGTATGTGCACGAGTAGCGCAGTGCAACAGTAGGAATGCCTATCTGTTGACCCCACGTTAGAACTAAACGCTCCTGATCGATCTTCGTAATCGCGTATACTGATTCACCCCGAATCGGAGCTTCTTCTGGTGTTGGAACCGAAGTCGTTTCCGCCTCACAATGCGGGCAGTGAACCGCAAAGTCTCCGGCGCTTAGTTGGCTGGTAGGACGCACCGATGGAAAGACGACGCCATGCTGGCGACAGTCTGCGGCGCCTTCGCTATAAACCGCCTGCGACGATGCCACGATGACCTTTTTCACAGGTAGGTTCTCGTCGCGAATGATTTCGAGCATCTGCGCAGTTCCAAAGCTGTTGACATGGACAAACTTCGCCATCTCCGGCATGTATCCGCCATAGATTGCTTCGTGAAAGATCACATCGATTCCGCGCAGCGCCGCCGTTACTGCCGAGCGATCGCGAATGTCAGCTTCGATGAACTCTGCGGCCTGCGGGAGCCAGGTCGGCTTGCCCTTGCGGTGCGTCTGCGGCTCGAGGTTGTCCAGTATGCGGACCTGCCAACCCTCGCGCAGCAGGAGATCAGCAATGTGAGAGCCGATGAGTCCGGCACCCCCTGTTACGAGCGCGCGCATTACTAGTGACATAGTTTTCTACTCTGTCATCGATCCGTCGACACGACTTCCGACGGTTGTTTCGGAAATCGGCGCGCAGCGAGCACAAGCGTTCTCCTCCACATAAAAAGCTCCACCGCTCCCAGCAACCCAAACGGAAGATACAAAAAGCCTTTCAGTCGGAACACGTGGTCCGGCTTATCGCCCAGCCAGGTTCCATAGAGAATAAAGCTGGCCGCGGTAAGATAGAACAGCGAAGCAAGTGGCACGAAGCACAGGAACGGTACCAGCCAGGCGAAATACCACGAGAAATCAGGCGCAAAGAGGACCATGAAGGCGGTCCCAAGCACAAGACTCCGTTTCAAGTAGGAGCGAACGTCGTATTCCGGCTTGAAGACAGACCAAAGGGCGAGGCTGAGCAATACCGTGCCCGCGAATGAAACAAAGATCGCGTTCGGCAACTTCACGCCAAGCAATCTATCCAGCAAACCCAGGATAAAGAATTGCTCACCACTTACAAGGCCTTGCTCCTGAGCATAACCCGGAATGAAACCAAGCACTCCTAGTGGACCCACGCTTAGATATGGCAGGTAGCCGACAACAATCGTCACCGCCAAAGCAACCGGCATCTTCCATCCCCAACGTTTGTACAGCGCGGGGAACAGAACTATCGGAAATAGTTTGGCGAGCGTCGCAATCCCAAGCGCCACGCCAGTAGCTGTTTCCCAATTGCGCCGCCGCGCCAGCAACGCTAGCGCAATGAAAGCAAACGCTAACGGGTCGACATGCCCACTCCCGGCAAACTCCCAGACAGCCAGGGGATGCCAGGCGTAGATCAGAATGCGCTGTCGCGGCATTCCAAATGACGCAAGCAGCTGCATCAGAAGCCCAACCGTAATCACCTCGAAGCCAACGATCGTGAGTTTCATCCACGTCACTGATTCGCTTATGCGCGTGGTCAGGAGATACATCGCTTCGGCGGCAGGAGGGTACATCGTGTGCGCGTAATCGCGGCGATTGATCTTTGGATAAATCTCTTCGTCCCGCAGGCTTTTTAGATGATCGTCCACAGGAATGTAACGATAGGGATTGATGCCTGCTGCCTGAACTCGTCCGTCCCATACGTAGCGATAAATATCATCAGAGAGATACGGCGGAGCAAAGACAATGCTGAGACGGAAGATGCCAGCGCAGAGCAGAACGATGACTAACGTTGAGCGCGCGCCCCGCGTCCGAACGATCAACCAAACAACAATAAGATAAAGTACAGATTGAACCAGGGCGAGCTTAATGAACCAAATGATATCCGCGACGCCTCGGGAGTGAAGGCCGATTCGGTAGAGCACTAACAGAATGGCCCCAAGTCCAGCGAGCAGAACATTGGTGACGATTAGGGTACTGCGCTCGCGTATCGCGGTCATGCTTTTGTCTTGGTTGTAAGTGCGTCGAGTGTGAGTCGCTGATGACCATCTTCGGCGATCAGCTCAGCAAGATAGTTACGGGTATGAGGTGCGTCGAAACCGCCCTGAAATTGAGCTTGGCTGTGGTGCCCATCGGATAACAAGGAGAGTTCATCACAAAGCAGCCGAAGCGTAGCTAAGTCGTCTACGTCATACCAGGTTGGCAGAAGTTCGACCGGCAGATCGATTTCGGCAGCACGCTCGGTTGTGTGAGCGAGTACGTCAGCAGTGCTCCACGCGATGCGCTCGAACAGGCTGCGATGCGGACGCTTGAGGCCAATCAGGTAATAACCGCCATCCTGGGTGGGGCCTAACACAACTCGATCTCCGTCCTGCGCTAACAGTGAAACCGCAGTTCCCAATATCTCACGAGGCAGCGTTGGGCTATCGGAGTTGATCAGGCAGACCGATTCGAATCCGTTACTAAGCAGTTCGGCAGCAGCGTTGATCAATCTCTCGCCGAGCGTCTCACCACGTTGAGCAAACAACATGCAGGCATTTGGAAGCAGATCGCGTAGCAAACTTTCGGCGTCTGCTGGAGTGTAAAGCACTACGCCTTCCGTTCCGTTTGCATTCAGACTCGACACGTTCATCGTCATGTCCCGCAGAAAACATGTGCTTAGTCTCGCAGCTTCTTCTGGAGTTAGTGGCGGACTGAGGCGGGTTTTCACCGCGCCGGCGAATGGCACCTTCGCCATTAATGCGAGAGCGCAACGCGATGCAATCGACGGTGAATTTGATCTGGAATCTCTGTTCATTCGGTAGGGAAAGGTTATGTTCTGAAAAAGTTCAGCGAACTTCAAAACAAGCTCACAAGAATTCCAGCACCAACGGCCAAAGTCCAGATCGATCCTGCAACGACGGCAGCGACTTTCCAGTTCGTCGAACGCATGATCGTAAGCAGTGACGGAAGATTGACCGAGGGGCCAGCGATCAGGAGGGCCACCGCAGCGCCAACCGGCGCGCCTGACGCGAGCAGTATCAGCGCCAGCGGAATCTCGAAGAACGTCGGCAACGCCAGCGGAATAGCAACGGCGGCAACAACAACGATCGCCAGGGTTTTCGCAGCAGTCGAATCAAATGTTCGCACCGGAATCGTCTGAGCAATAATCATGGACAGCAAAACTCCAATAATTATGACGGGAACCACCCGCACGGCGACTCGCGCGCAGGCGCGCAAAAAATGAACGAAGTCTGCGGGGCGGACCTCTGCCTGCCAATTATCCGCGTCACAGTGTACTTTGGTCTCGCCAAGCAGCCGATCGGCGATCAATCCGGTGAACAACACCGCAGCGATGCTGGCGCCCAGGCGCACCGTCCCGATCCTGTAGTCGAATACCATGAAAGTGAGGATTAAGGCAGCCGGATTTAGTGCGGGCGCCGCGAGCATCAAACCAAGCGACGGGCCAAGCCGCGCGGAGCGCTCGTAGACGCCGGTGAAGATTGGGGCCACGCAACACGAGCAGAGCATCAAGGGCGCTCCGGCGAGTCCCGCAATCGCCTGCGAGCGCAACGAACGCCTTTCCAGCAAGCGCGCCAACCATTGGGGAGAGACAAATGTGCTGACTGCTCCACTGATCAAAATGCCAAAGAGCAGCGCCGGCCAGATCACAAGAAAGTAGTTCAGCGTTCGCGTTGCTAAGCCAGCTTCCGAAGCGCCGACCGCCGGAATGACGTTACCGCGCGGAGTGAATATTCCGGTAGCGGAGACCTTCCCAATCACAGTCAACGCCGCTGCGCTCTTGTAAGCGATGAGTGCTCCGACTATGACTAGTACGGGCAGGGCAAAATAAAAAATTCGTTGCGCCGCGGGCAGCGACGTTTCGCTTCTCCTGTTATGAGCTTTTTCTGAAATCATGAGCTACACCTTATCGTTAGCGAAAAATCGTTAACGAAAATAGCGCTATTCTTTCTCAGGCTCAACTCCCACACGGCTATTCTTTCTCAAGATCGACTCCTAATCCGGAAGCAATGCGGTTGACGAAATTGAAATAGCCGACGATGGCGACTGCGTCGTGGATAGCAGGGTCGTTTAAACCGGCATTTCGCAACTGAGCGACGTCGTCGCCGGTTATGTCTTGCGGCAACCGCGAGAGCTTAAGCGCGTAATCAACCACAGCACGGCTACGCGTGTCGATCGGCGCAGTTGTCGGATCGTGTTCGAGGGCTTCGAGCAGTTTGTCGTCCCTTGTTAGCGCACGGAGAGCCTCCCCGTGATGATGGATTCAATAGTGACACTGATTGACCACCGAGACGGCAACGGCAATGGTTTCACGCTCAGCTCGCGATAACTCCGAGCGACCAAACATCAACTCGCGATACAAGCGCAGGTGCGCAGTCAGCACCTTCGGGCGCAGGCTATGGGCCTTGAGAATGTTGCCTACTTCGCCACGCGTTGAGGCAGCTTCCTTATAAGCCTCACGCAGCGCGCCCTCTGCTTCGGTTACATCGATTACCTTGATCCACGTCATGCGACCCGTCTCCCCTCAGACGATGAGGCATTGGCAGAGCCCGCTATATTGCTCGAGCTGTCACCGCCAAACCTTGAAGTAATAGGACAGCCACTTTTTGTAGGCTGAAAGGTTCTTGAGTATCGCATCCAGTCCGGCCTGCTGATTAACCTGTGTCAGCGTCGGATAAACGTGAATCATGCTGCCTAGCGCGGTGATTGAAAGTCGCTTTTTCATTGCCAGAACGACTTCGTGAATGAGTTCGCCTGCATGCGCGCCGACAATGTGCGCGCCAACAATCTCGTTCTTGCGGCCTTCGCAGATGATTTTGGCGAAGCCTTTCGTATCTTCTTCGGCCTGCGCGCGATCGTTGTCGGCAAAGTCGGTGCGATAGACGTGTACGTTCGTTTGGCCAAACTTCTCTTTGGCCTCACTTTCCGTAAATCCCACACGCGCAACCTCGGGATCAGTGAACGTCGTCCATGGAACAACGCGAAAGTCGGTTTTCTGCAGCAGCGGCCAGAAGAACAAAGCATTGCGAATCACGACCGACGCTTCATAAGCAGCCATATGTGTGAAAGGAAAGTGTCCGGTGATATCGCCGGCCGCAAAGATGTGGCGCGCGGACGTGCGCAGGTACTCATCCGTGAAGATGCGCTGTTTATCATACTTCACTCCGGCGGCTTCTAGATTCAATCCTTCGACGTTTGGGCGCCTTCCGGTAGAGACCAGAATCTCTTCCGCATGCAACTCCGTTTTCTTACCATCGCTCTCAACGGTAAGTATCTTTTGGCCGTTGGCGGTAGCCGCTCGGACAGCCTTGTGATTTAGCAGAATCTTCAGACCTTCGGCGCGCATAACCTCTTCGACGGTGGCTGAGACTTGTTCGTCCTCTTTAGCAAGCAAGCGGCTGTCCATCTCGACAACGGTCACATCACTTCCGAAACGCGCGAATGATTGACCCAGTTCCAGACCGATTGGACCGCCACCCAGAACAATCAGTGTTTCAGGCAGTTTCTTGAGATAGAAAACTTCTTCATTGGTAACGAAACCAGCTTCTTTCAACCCTTCGATGGGAGGAACTGCGGGGCGGGAGCCGGTGGAGATGCAGAAGCGTTTAGCGCTCACTGTTTTCCTCGAGCCATCGTCGTATGAAAGCTCCAACTCATGTGGCGACAGAAAACGTGGACTGGCAAAGATCACCTCAACGCCCCAGGCCTCAAATCGTTCTGGTTTGTCATGCTCGCCGACGGTTTCGATAACGCGCGCGACACGATCTGTGATCGCGGCGAACTGGCCATCTCTGAACTCGAGAGAGCTGGACGCAAAACCGAAGTCTTTTGCGCGGCGAACATCCGCGGCGAACCGCGCCGAACGAATAAATGTTTTCGAGGGAACGCAACCCGTGTACAGACAATCGCCGCCCAGCAATTTCTTTTCAACCAGAGCGACGCGCGCGCCAAGCTGCGCACCGCCACCCGCGACTACCAGTCCGGCGGAGCCACCACCTATTACGACTAGATCGTACCGGCTCATAATTTTTCGCCAACAAAGGTCCGTATTCTCGAACCCGGCGGTTTGCGCCTCATGTGCCGGCCGATGCGATAGTCGCGATCGCGCAGGCTATGATCATCTCTCAGGTCTCTTGCTGGGGATCTGAAAACGTGATCGACAAGTTTTGCTTGAGCCCTCAGAGACGCTAATTCTCACTGTGGTTGATCGGCGACCATTGTCGGTTTCAAACTGCCAGTCGTCAGGCCGTTGCCAAGCTGTCCCAAACGGTTGTCGCCCCAACATAGCGTCTTGGCGTCGATAGTGATGCCGCATGTGTGCCCGGAAAAATCGTTGCCCCCCGCTGTAATCAATTTGAACTTTCGTTCTGGAGACACAGGGACCGGAGCATACTTGTTTTCGGTTGAGCCGTCTCCGATTTGCCCAAAGCGATTTGATCCCCAGCAGTAAACTGTTCCGTCCTTAGTGATACCGCATGTGTGATTATTGCTCTGCGCAATAAGTACAAAGTGGAAATTGCCTGAAACCGCCGTAGGAACATCCTGTTCGGCGACAGGTGATCCGACACCCAGCTGCCCGTCCGAACCCGCGCCCCAGCAGTACGCGACCTGACTCTTAGTAAGTCCGCAGGTATAAAAACCGCGTGAATAGATCGAGACAAATTCAAGCCCGCCGGTTACGGCAGTCGGCGTCGGTAGGTCGGCAGCATTCGTGTGTCCAACACCGAGGCGACCGTAATTTGCAACTCCCCAACAACGCGCTTTACCGCTGCTCGTCAGACCACATGTGTGAATGCCGCCTGCTGTAACCTGAGAAAAAGAGGAGACGCCGACAATACGAGTCGGTTCGGTATGGCAACAGGGATACTGTTGGTTTCCGTCCATCGAACCATTGCCGATTTGGCCGTGCCAATTTCCGCCCCAGCAATAGCCGTCGCCCGAAGTGGTGACGCCGCAAGTATGAGTCGCACCGGCGCTTAAAGATTTAAAGATCAGTTTGCCGGAGACGGGCGCCGGAGTGACGCTGGACTTCAGCGAACCGTTTCCAAGTTGCCCTGAATCGTTGGCTCCCCAACAGAATGCCGTTCCATTAGCGGCTAAGGCACAAGTATGGCGGTAGCCCAGCGTCACAAATCTGAAGTTAATGTCGCTCGCAACCCGCAACGGCTTCGAATGGGGCTGCGTTTCCGCTGACCCGCTTCCGAGCTGTCCATCACGGTTAGAGCCCCAGCAGTAAACCCCGCCGTCTGCCGTCAAACCACAAGTATGATCCTGCCCGGCGCTGACAAGAGTGAAAGTGAGAGAGTTAGGTGTCGCCGGTCGTCGCTCCTCTGAGTGTCGAAGACAGCCAGCCGCGGAAGGAAGAATTGCGAAGATGCTTATGTAAGCGCCGAAGAATTTCATTAGCAGTGTACTATTTCTAGTTGAAGGTTTAGGGGGCAAAGAGTGGTTCATAGTCTACGCTACCTTGAGAATGATGCTGTAATCGTCTTTACGTATTGATTTCAGGAAACCTGACTTCACGCTCAAACGCGCGGGAGTTCCACGCGTCGTGTCCAGCGCCCAGTGGCGACATTGAAACGTTCTAGCACAACCTTGGAGAGTCAGCCCCGCCCTTTTCATCTTTTTTGCGTCGAGACTCGACGCTACAGCTACCAGACATTCACGTCGGCACGCCGAGACGCGGTAGAACGTATTTCATTAACAGGAAATAACCGACTATGAACAAGGGAAATACTAACCATTCAGGCATAATTGCAAAACCTCACCGACGTTTCATTAATCTCAAAAAGCGTGCAGTCACAGATTTATTGGATCCCGGCGCAGCCACTTCCCGAGCTGTTGCCGCGACTAGCCGATGCACGCGAACCGGCCTTGGCAAGCCGCGCAAGCGCGCGTCGAAGCTCTTCTCAGTGCGAAACTGTCGCTTGTCCCCATTTCCTTCAGTTTCAATGTCGGCGATTACTTGGTCGGTAACAACAACATCATTGCCACGTGACAAGCCTTGCACGCGCGCGGCGGTGTTGACAGCGCCACCGAAGAAATCCAAACGATCGTTTAGCTTGACGGCGAGGCACGCGCCCGCATGAACGCCGGCCTTGAGTACAAGTTCGCCGCCCATGTCCTGGGCTCGCGCACAGAGTTCAGCCTGAGACTCAAATGCTGCCCGCACGGCATCGCTGCCCGACCCGAACGAGGCCATAACAGCATCGCCAATGGTCTTCACAATGGCGCCGTTATTTCGCTCAATTGCCTCAGCGAGAATCGCGAAGTGGTCGCGCACCAAACGATACGCACGCGGGTCGCCGCGCTCAGCGTACATTGCCGTTGAGCCGCGCAGGTCGGTGAACAGAATCGCAACGCGGCCAATCCGCAGCGATTCGTCGGCTGCAGGCGCTTCACCCGAAAACAATTCCCAAAAGGCCGGAACTAGCAGCAGATCAAGACCACGTGTTGCAGGCTCGTCGTCTGCCTCCGGCGCTAGCGGTACCAATTCTCCGCCGCGCTCTCTCCGCAATCGTTCACTTGCTGAAAACGTCACTCGCACATCGCGGTCGAGATGGAGATCGAAACTCGCCTGGCAGCCCACACATTCAACGCTTCCCCGCGCGTGTCTGAGCGAGCCAATATCGCCGCTGCCGCCGCCACACATAGGGCAGTAGACCTCCCAGTGCATTTCGACCAATCCATCGCGCACTCCGTAGGCGAGGGCGCCGAGCAGCTCGCGCTCATCGACATCTAGTTTCTTTGCTAACCACTTCGGGTTTAGCTGCGCATTAGGCGCGCCTGGTTTGAGGAGATACTCCCTCAACCGTCCCGATAGCACAGGATTCGGGGCTGATGGCGTCACTAGAAGGTCTGGGGATTCGGGTGTCACCGCTGCGGAAAGAGGGTTGGGTGTCCGCTCACTCAGGAACTCTTCGCGGACCTTATTCACTAGCGGCGCGCTCCAGTCGCGGTCTGTTCGTGATCGTGATCCGCTTCCTGCCGATTTCAATAGTACCGGCGGTCTTCAACTCATTGAGCGCGCTAGTGGCGGTCTCACGGTACACTCCTAACCTTTCAGCGATGTCCTGGTGAGACAGGCCGTGAAGCTCGTCACCGTCGGCCTCACGCAGTAAGAAAGAAGCAATTCGCGGAACGAGTCCTTTGAAGGCCAAGTCTTCCAACTGTCGCTCGGCTTCCACCACGCGTCTTCCCACTGCTTCCAAAATGCGCAGCGCTACTTTCGGGTTCGATAGCAGCAGTCGCTCGACATCGGCCCGACTCATCGTGCATATGAGAGATTCTTCAGTAGCTTCGGCAAAAGTATCGTACATGCCCTGTCCGATGCAGCTCATCTCCCCGAAAAAAGAGTAAGGGGGAAGCTTTGTGATAACGAGTTTGCGACCCTCGGGCGACATGCGATAAATCTGCACCGCGCCTGTCTTCAAGATAAATAGCACTTCGCCCGTTTCGTCAGGGGTATAAAAGATGCGACCGGAATTGCAAGTCTGCATCTTGGTCGCGCGCACGATCTCCTCCATCTGTTCAGGGGTAAAGTCGCGAAACAGATCCATCATCGAGAGATACCCGATCTTTTGCCGCAGCGCGCTTCCCTCGGAATCTTCGATCTCATCACAGTACAAGGCGTCGGCACTGGATCTTCTTTCGCCCAGCAAGCGCCTGGTGAGCTTCGATAGAGTCCCTGACATAGTTGTAACCTCCGGTGTCGAGTATTGTCCCGCCAGATTATTCAGTTGTCCACCAGCCTCCTATGAAAACTGCGCGCTAAGTTGCAAGAAGAGTTCGTCTCGAGTCGGGTTTCCCAGGGAAATTGTGCGGCCATTGAAAACATAGGTCGGTGTTGAGAAAACGTCGTCCACGTTCACGCTGCCTTCAGCGTCCAGGTCGATTAGCTCAACATTCAGACCGGTGAATTGCGTTCTGACCTCGTCGGCCAGCCGCACGGCCTCTTCACACGACCAGCAGTGCTGTCCGATATAGATCCGTAAAGTTGGCTTGTTCCCGTTCTTAGTCACCGTTCAGCCTCCGATTCCTTGACTCGCCACTTTACCGCCCGCGGGTGGCAAAGCCTTCGCAGTGTCAGCATAGAGAAAGTGGCGCAGTTCTTATGTAACCCAGCTTACATGTCATTGAGGTAACCGATAACAGTTTCGAAAAAGACGTGCTGCAGTCGGATCTGCCGGTGCTGGTGGATTTCTGGGCCGTATGGTGCGGCCCGTGCCGCATGCTGGCTCCCGTGGTGGAAGCGGTCGCGGATAAGTACCAGGGCGTCGTGCAGGTCGGCAAGGTAAATGTTGACGACAACGTTTCGGTCTCTCAGCGCTTCGGCATTAAGGGTATTCCGACGCTTATTCTGTTCAAGAATGGCAAGGAAGCGGAGCGCATGGTGGGAGCAGCATCAGAAAAAGCCATCGGCGGGATGATTGACAGGCACGCTAAGCGCGCTGTTGCCGCTTGATGGGCAACACTGGAGGCGTGAATTGGCCGCTCTGGTAGCAGATGTAGGGACACACGAAAGGAAATAACTATGGCAACGACAGTGGCAACCTGGCCGAGGCGATATCAAGTTGAAGACAAACCGCAGGCGAGTGTGTTCGAGCCTTTCAAGGAACTTTTTCGAATGCTCGTGCGCGGGTGCTTCCACCGGCACAAAAGCCGTCCGTTCACATTAGGTCGTATGACGTACCGCATATGTACCGACTGTGGTGCACGGCGACGATTCGATCTCGACGGTTGGGAGATGTACGGTCCGTACTTTTTCGGGTCAGTAACTCCAGATGATGAGGAACATGAACGAAGACGGCTGACACTGTCAGGCGATAAATCGAATGTTTGTCTCCTTCGCGCGGCGTGACGAAAGTTTCCGACTCTTGTGTAAGCGGGCTTACTGAAGCAGCAAGGATGTGCACCTTAAACTCTGCGAAGACGTTGCCGTCAAATAGGATCGGCACCGCAGTGGGCGACACCGCGCCGGATTTTCAGCTCACTGGTCTTGACGGAGCGCAGCTGAAACTCGCCGATTTGCACGGTCAGCCCGCGGTACTCATCTTCTGGACGGCGTGGTGTCCAGTATGTAAAGAAGAAGCGCCGCACTTCAACGCACTGGCGGCGAAATACGAACCGCAGGGTGTCCGTGTCGTCGGCATCAACATTCAAGATAGCCCCGCGCGGACGGAAGGTGGCGTCAAGGACTTTGGCATCCAGTACAGGGTCGTGCGCGATCCCGACGCGAGCGTGACCCGCCGCTATAAGGTCGCCGGCACGCCCACCATTATCTTTCTCGACCGCAATGGAGTGGTGCGCTATTTCGGCAATGAACTGCCGGGAGATTAAAAGGTAAGAACATCGTTGTGGTTGGCGGCGGCGACACTGCAATGGAGGAAGCGAACTTTCTGACGCGCTATGCCTCTCGGATTACGGTGATTCATCGCCGCGATCAATTGCGCGCGTCGAAGATCATGCAAGAGAAGGCCTTCAAGAACGACAAGATCGACTTCCTCTGGGATACAGCGGTGGAGGAGATCCTCGGCACCCAGGAGACTGGCGTTACTGGTGTGCGTTTGCGCAATCTCAAGACAGGTGGGGAGAGCACCTCCGAGTGCGAGGGCGTCTTTGTCGCCATCGGCCATAAGCCCAACACGGAACTCTTCAAACGACAACTTGAAATGGACGAAGTCGGCTATCTGAAAACCAACGGGCGGACGATGGCGACCAACGTTCCCGGCGTGTTTGCCTGCGGGGATGTCCAGGATTCGTTCTACCGACAAGCAGTAACCGCTGCCGGTACGGGTTGCATGGCGGCGATCGACGCAGAACGCTTCCTTGACAGTCAAACTCAAGTTCCCGACTTGAAACTATCTGACCTGCCACAGGAGACAAATATTCTGGTCTACGCATAGCGTCGAGTTTTTGCGGCCGGTGTTATTCATTTCCGTGAACAATTGGAGTGCAAGATGGATCTGGCTTCGATAAAAGATTGGCTCCTTAGTCTGGGAACGCAGTACCACGTGAACCCTCTGATCTTTGGGCTGATTTACGTGGGCGCGATTCCGTTTTTTACGGCGTCGATTGCCTGGCTCGTGCGCAACTACCGTCAAAACAGATCAATCCTGCTGCCGATATTTTCTGCAGGATTTTGGTTTGTGTCAGCCTACCTTTATCTGATCATTGCCGGCCGGAATGTGCCGCTTTGGGTTTATGGTGTCGTAGTCGCGTTGATTGTGCTCGGCGCTCTATCAGCCATCAGAGGAGTTCGCAAACAAATCGTAGCGCCCTCACTGTCACCTGCCGCACAGAGCCAACTTCATCAGTAATCTTGATCGCTAAAACAACCGTCTCACTGTAAGCCGCTTTACTGAATGTCTTCTTATCCTGACGCATCTTATAAATGACAAAAGGGACAAGACGGTCATATCGAGCGTCTTCGTTTTGAGAACCCAGGGAACTCAAGCCCTTCATTAGCTTAAGCACGAAAGTGCTGTTCGAAAAGGAAGGACGGTATGAAAAACTTCAATCTCAGTAGAGCGATCGCCGCCGGTTTCATCGGCACGCTGTTGATGACCATAATCATGATCCTGGCGCCGGCGATGGGTATTCCCAAGATGGATATAGCGGCCATGCTGGGCAGCATGTTCGCTGGACAACCTCCGGCGATGGGCAGTGGTGCCTGGCTGGTTGGATTCGCGATGCACCTGATGATCGGCATCGTTGTTCTGTCGACCGGCTTCGCGCTAATCAGCAACTATCTGCCAACGTCGAGTTCGTTGGCAAAGGGCTTTTTCTTTGGCGTGATCGTCTGGCTGCTAGGTCAGTTGAAGGTAATGCCGATGATGGGTGCAGGGTTGTTCTCATCTCATCTTCCCCAAGGCACGATGATGGCGGCGGGAAGTCTCATGGGCCATCTAATCTATGGCGGGGTCGTTGGGTTGATTTATCACCGTCATTCGGAAGTCGAGCTGGGCCATTTCTCCACACTTGGCCTTTAGTGCTTTCAGTCGGCCACACACTGTTTCAAACATTCGGCTTGCGTTGCGTTACGCGAGGGTGAACCGCAACGCAAGCGGTGCTATTTGGGAACAACTATCGCCAGGACGGTCGCATGACAGATCGGTCACCAGGGACTCATAAATCGTTTAAGAATCGCCCGGCGGAAGACCTGGAAAGATGTCAGGAGGAAACCGGGTCATTGGATGAAGTGACACGTCGGACAAAGATCAAACATCTCTCGGCAATGGAATTGTTCCGCGACCTAACCCCGGAACAGATCGCGGAAATCGATCGTGCGACTGTGATGTGGACTTGCAAAGCAGGGCGCATCTTCTACAAGCCGGGTGAGACAGGAGAGGTGCTGTTTATTCTAAAGACCCATGTAAGCGACGTTACTGAACAGCCCACGCCTGGAATCAATAATAGCGACAACAACTGAGGTTGTTCAGAGAAGCCGTTGCTACCTTGTGCAGCCAAGTCATTGAAGGAGTCCCGATGAGAAAACAACCGATGGAGGAAACGTCCAATAAGACTAACAGGTTTTGTCAGCTCGGCTTCCATAGAGACCGGGCCGGTGCCGTTGCCTGGCTCAGTCTGATCGTGCTCTTAGCCAGTGTAGGTATCAGCGCTGCTCAAGGGACACCTACAACCCAAACGTCCGAACGTCTTAACGCGCTGGTCACACAACTCACGAAGGCCGTAGATCCGGCGCAGCGAATTTATGCGGCCGAAGTCTTGAGTCAGCTTGGTGACCGAAGAGCTACGAAACCCATTAATCGCCGCTCTTCAGGATCCCGAGTTAGACGTAAAGCGGACTGCGGCACTGGCCCTCGGACTACTAAGAGATCGTCGAGCCGTTGGTCCACTGCTTGCAGTGCTGCGAACGACTGGCGAACCAGATCTCAAAGCGGCTGCCGGACTGCCCTGTCGGAAAAATCACACAGCCTGAGAAATATCTGGCAAACTTCTTCCGAGGCACATCAGAAACATTCTAAACGGCATAGCGCACAGCCCAAATTTTTTGTGACGCGGTTGTGACGTGAGTACAGGCGCGGGTAGGATTCAAGTCCATATAGAAGCATATAAAACCTTCGGAAAATCGCCATGGCTGCAACCTCTGTCATGTCAGTCAGTTAATAAAAAGAGCAGACCCGCGTTCGCAACGCGGAGGCCAGGAGTTCGACCCTCCTCTGCTCCACCATTTATTTTCAACCATTTACAGCCGCCGGAAACGGTGGCTGTTTTTGCCAACTGGCCGGCTAGTGTGACGCGTCCGGCCTTGTTCGCATTGGCTTGGAAGAAGTCGCGTCAAGCATTCTGCTATTTAACTGCCAGAGACTCAAAAGCCGGAGAGTTTCGCCCTACTTGAGCTTCCTTCGAGTGACAGAATTAACTTGAGTGCGCTTCCCTTCTCTCTCGCACTCTGTAATAAGCTGCGCCTCCTTTCGCAGTGCGAGTCGAAATGCCGTTATCACCTCGACGAGACGGTCCAGCTTTGCCAGACTTTGCTGTCGGGCACGCGCTGTCCCCAGGAAGAACTCGATCTGGATCCGGCGTCGGCAATCAGCGATGCTGAGCATGTAATGGCCGCACTTGTATTTACCACCCTGACTCGATTCAACCTCGGCGAACACATACGATGTGAAGCCGGTCGAAACCGATGCCAAAAACACACGCTTGCGAAGAGTAAAGCTGCTCATCATTGAAGTAAATCAACCGCACCACGGGTTGCAACAGATCTGCCACCGATTGGGTAGCGTTAAGCGGATTGCATTGAGCTGCGGGCTGGGCTGGTTGCAGACCGTCTGCCGCTTGTTAACCTCATCATTAATGAGCGGCAGCGGATAAGTTAATGGCCGACGTTCCTGGCTAAATCGTTAACCGTAGGGTTACGATAACGATCAAAATAAAGAGCACAAATAAACTCGCCGCTAATGATTAAGGGTATGGGTCAGTTTGGTTTAGCAAAGCTCGCGCCCTTACAGAACCGAGCGCGGTAGCGCCGGATGCTAGAGTCAACTCAGGTGAAAAATGATAAACAATGCGAAGGCCCGCAGAAAAGTTCATCCAATTTACGCTAGCATCCACTGAACAACCGCGGGTGGTGTGCCACCTGCTTAGTACGGAGCTTGACTCCAGCATCCGGCGCTACCGCGCTCGGTTCTGTAAGGCAGTCGATTTTCGCTAACTCCAAACTGACCCGCTAATGATTAAGCGAAATCTTGCGGCCTAATTCGGATGACGTATAATAGCTCTACTCAGCTTGCCTTGTCAACTAGAATGTTGGAATATCATCCTGCAAAAGGATACCGGTGAAACTAAAGATGGGACTACTTGATTATGTAGCCGAACAGATTAAACAGTTACGCGCGCATTACAATAGCGGTGAAGGTCTCTCTCAAGAGGCGTTAGCCAAACGCATCAACGTTGCCCCAAATACTATATCCCGGTGGGAAACTGGGATGTATCGACCCAGTCTCGAGGATCTGGAGAGACTCGCTCGTTTCTTCGGCGTATCGATGATGAGCTTCTTCCCACCGGAGGGGACCGAAGGCGATGAGGACCACTTAATGGCGTTGCTCCGTACCGCCAGGCAATTACATCCCGCGGATTTGGAAGAACTGATGAAATACGCCGAATTTCGCAAGGCCCGCCGGATATACCAGGGAGAGAGCCGGCCGAAACCAGGCCGCAAGAGAGGTAAACAGAAGTGACCCCAAACGATTATTACGATGATTTGAAACGACTCGCCAGGCAGGTGCGAGCCGAAAATGGTTTGAATTCTCCTCGCGTAACTCCCAGTGATATGAGGCGGATATACTTCAGGAATGGAATTGAAATTGACTTATGGCCGTACAGGTTGAGAAACCTGCGCGGCGCATTTATTTGCGACAAGCTGGGAACAACAGTAATGCTGGCGAAGAATCTTCCGCAAGATCCAATGGTTTTCACAATGGCTCACGAATTGAAACATTTCTACAGAGATCGGAATCTCGGAGTTTCCTACTGTGATCAATCCAATATCACCAAAACTCTTGAGATTGGCGCGGAGATTTTTGCGGCCGAACTTATCTTCCCGGATCGGGAGTTTATTGCACAATTGAATAAGATGAGAATCAGAAAGGATCAGTGCCTGCCCCGTACGCTCGTGGAGTTAAAACATACAACGAGGACCACACTGAGCTACGCCGGGCTCGCCATCAAGGCTGAACGGCTTCGGTTCGCTCCAGCAAATTCCTTAACCAAAGTGAAGACCTGGCGGAAACTGGAAAGACTCTATGGCTTTAAAGATTGACGTGGCTGACTTCCACGTCGGGGAGCACTACCGGGTACCGCAAGAGGTCGGAAGATCGGCGTTAGCCGGCCACGGATTCTCGCCTCTCTAAACGGAATCGGTGTAGACGGAGGAGAAGGTGATTCCGCGTGCGAGATCAATAGTAGCGTCTGGCGCTTACGCTGAGCATGGGAGCAGTAGAACCGGTTATTGTGTTCGATGAGATAAATCGGACGTTCAAATTCTGTCCATGCACCATCAGCGATCTTGCGGACTTTCGGGTCAAGCTGAAGCAGTGTGCCGGGTGGCAGGAGTGGCCACATCATATAATCCTCAAGCCCTATCAGCACCAGCGGTCCACGCTCCCAATCGACATCCAACATCAATAGAAGCGGAACGTTGGACCACACGGTCAATAGACGCGTAGTCGCACTCGTGAGATCGTTGAGAACACTTATCAGCTCTTTAGCATCGACCGATGTGCGGTTAGCCAATCCCATCTCTTTCCCCCGGACCCTCGGATCATGATGTTGGTAACACTAGATTGAGTGTGATCGAGCAGTGACATTAGCAACCTGGGCAAGCATTCGTCACCGCCAGCTCAAGGTTGTCCGTGATCGCGGAAAAGCAGTCTTAAAGGAATTACACAACAGTCGCGAGAATTCAATTGCCGCGTCATGATTTGGGCCTCAGTCTTCAAGGATCAGGTGCTTATCCTGCTTCGCACTATCGTGCTAAATTGTCCGTAATTACGGACAAAAAACTTGACAGTCCTCAGCGAGGAGAATAGTATCCGGCGCATTAAGCGGTGCTTTCGTTGCAGAAGCCAGCCCAGAAAGTTAGATTGCCCAGGCATCCTGGAGCCATCAGGATGTTTCTTCACCGCCAATCAACCGCCTGTCTTCACTGCCCAAAATACTTCTGAGCGGAAATCGTAGAAGCTAAGGCAACCGGGAAGGTTTAAGAGGAACATGTCGCTAGCATCACGCGGGCATCTACGCTATCTCTTTAGTCGGCGACCTCTGCGTGCTGCAAGCTTCCCACCTCGGTGTGTGGGAGTGCTCGGCAACGTCTTTGGCAGATCAAGCGTGTCGTCGACCAGGACATCCAGGCATACACCGGCCAGGCGTGCATATTGCAATAGTATTGGCAACGGCGGTTCGCTCGCTCCCAGTTCGTAGCTGGAGATTGAGCTTCGGAAAAGTGTTTCAGCAAGTCCAAGGCGACTAAGCATGCCGTTCTGCGAAAGACCGAGGGCGGCGCGAATCTGGAACAGTTTTTCAGTGAGCCGGGCTGGCTTCGGGCGCACATATCTGCCCATCAGGAGTTTCCTCCTGTGGGAATTCTGTTAGCTGGAAAGAAGTTGCTTTTAGACAGGAATCTGTCTAGACTGGTCGTGAATCTCATTTTCGCCGGGAGCCTGAACTTGCTTTGCTCCAGGGCGACGCTCATCACTCACGATATGAAGCGATTTTGCCCATGCGCAGTGTGATTTGTTTATTGATTTCCAAGGAGCGAGTCGACCAGATTTTCAGTTGAGTAAGCGAGGGATTTTAGCACACTTACGTAAGGATCGGGATTAGATACCAGCATGCTTGACCCACAGAAGCTTGCTCCCCGGAGAGAACAGAAGCGGGAAGAACTGTTCACCGAGCGTTATGAGCGGTTGCTCGCCTGGGCCCTGCGACTTACCAATCAACACAGGCCAAGTGCCGAAGACCTGGTCCAGGATGCGTTCATCCAGTTTGTCCTGGGTCGCACCAGCCTCGAAGAGATCGAGAACATTGACGGTTACCTGAGGCGCATGTTGCGTTACATGCACCTGTCGCGGATGAGCCGAAACGCGGAGAAAATGCTTGACCGAACGATCGCGATCACCGACTACGACTCATTCGATCAGAGCTGGCGCGCTACTGAGCCGGCGCGGCGCATCCAGGCCAAGGAAGAGTTGTGTCAAATCTGCAACTACGCCTCCTCGAGAAAGGAGACCTCGCGTGCTGGCGCCGTCCTGATTCTTCGCTTCTTTCACAACTATTACCCCAGTGAGATTGCCCAGGTTCTCCGTAGCTCAAGGCACTGCGTAGATCAGTGGCAGAGAGTAGCGCGCAGCGAATTGAAGCTCTATATGACTGAGCGAGGCGGGCTCAGGTTAATGAGCACAAAGCTGTCACCGGAACCGCGTCAAACCGCACCTTCCGGCTGGGATGGTGATGTGATCGGCGAGCTGCGCCAGATGATCTTCAACTCGCGAAAGGGCGAATGTCCACCGCTAGAGCAATTGCAAGAGTTTTACCAGTCGAGCAATACAGAAACGCTTACAACCGCGAAGCTCGGGCATATTGTTAGTTGCCGCTTGTGTCTTGATGCGGTTAATCGGTTACTCGGGCTACCGCTGCTGGCCGAGCGTTGTCAAAACGAGCAGGGCCCGCCGGGAACACCGCCGCAAGACAAGAATGGTGGAGGTTCATCCGGGGGAGGCACGATTGATCTAAGAAGCAGGTATCAGCAGCGCCTGCGCGAGGTCTCAGAGCACAAGCCCAAGGAATTGCGCATCGCGGTAAACGGTTCCCTGGTTAGCTCGCTAAAGGTCAGCTCAGAGGAGTGCGAATTCGATCTTAACTTGCCACAGCAGGAAAGCGTCGAGTTCGTCGAAGTCTTTAGTGAGCAAGGCGTTCGGTTACTGTTCTTTAGTGTTGGTCAGACTGACCGCCGAAATACCCAGCGAAATACTCAGGAATGGGCCGCTATTGAGTTGAGCGAAGGGCGCACGCTCGAGGCATGTTTGCGCGTCGAGAATGGACCCGCTCTACAGGTCAAATATAACGAGCCGCTGCTCGCGGATGCGGTAGCTCAAACGCCTCTAAAGTTAGTCAAGGACCCAGTATCGGTAGCTCCAGCCGTAGCGAGAAGTGGCGACTCTGATAATGGATACTCTTCTTCATGGCTTAGTCCGTTGTTCCGCCTCGTGCGGTGGCAGAAGCGAGCGGTTCCGAACGCGGTCAAGCTCGGAGAAACAGTTGCGACCAGCCCATCATCGATTCCAGATACCACCCGAGCGAATCATTTCGCCTCAAGTCAAGGAAGTCTACTGGGCTTTGCGTTACCAGCGATTCCGAAGCCGCTGTGGGCACGTCCGGAATGGCTGGCAGCGCTCGTTTCGATGGTCATCGTAGTCGGCGGCTTCCTATTCTTCAGGACGAGTACCATGCCAACTCTCACCGCCACGAATCTCCTTGAGCGAGCGAGTGTTGGTGAGAAGACGGTCTGGAACAGTCCCGATCAAGTCACTCATCGGACAATCGATCTGGAGGAGCGCAGGTCGGCGGGCGGAGCAGTGGTTTCGCGGCGCCGGATCGAGAGCTGGCAAAATTCCGCGCAAGGTGATCGCGCCGAGCGGGTCTACGACGAGAGCAATAGAATGATCGCTGGAGCGTGGCAGAAGGCCGATGGTTCACGCACCATTTACCATCATGGCGGCAGGCCGCGTCCGGAAACGGCGCCAGCCAGAACCGATAGCCTGCTACTCAACCTGGATGAGATATGGCAACTAGAACTATCGGCGAAGGAGTTCAGCCGGCTCACCGCGGGTGAGGTTAATGCGCAGGTGGAAGAGAGCGCAGACAGTTACCTTATTACTTATGGTACCGCGCGGACGATTGGCGCGAGCCGTTTAATGAAGGCCACGATGAAGTTGAGCCATGCCGGCCTGCATCCGATTGAGCAGGCTCTGCTGATCGAACGTGGCGGAGAAGTACGCGAGTACCGGTTCGTCGAAACCGGCTTTGAGCGACTGCCGCAGAAGGATGTGGCGCCGACCGTCTTTCAGGTTGAACCAGAGTTGCTTTCTGAAAATCTGAAAAATGAACGCGGAAGGGTGAAACAACCAGTTGATTTCATTCACCCTTCATCCTTCATCCCTCATCCTGCTGCAGTGGCATCAGCCGAACTAGAGGTCGACGTTGCTTACCTCCTTAATGAGGCAAAGGGCGACCGCAGTGAGCAGGTAAGTCTGTCGCGCACGGCTACGGGTCTGTTGCGTGTCGAAGGAGTTGTTGACACTGAGCAACGCAAAGACGAGTTGGTTCGCGCGCTGGCTCCGGTCAGTAACAACCCGGCAGTGAAAATCGAAATTAATACGACCGGTGAACCGATGCTGCGCCGGCCGCGCCCTTCATCAGGCGCCGTCACTGTTAGAGAGGCGGAAGAGACCGCCAGCACAGTGGCTGTAGATAACGAGCTGCGCGATTACCTCTCGCGAAAAGATGCGACCCTGAAAACGGGTAACGACCTCGATGAAGCCGTACGGTCTTTCTCTTCAAGAATGGTGAATCGCGGATACCGGGCCCTGTTTCATGCCATCGAACTCAAACGGCTGATTAATCGGTTCGCGAATGTCGACATGCGCACGGTTACTCCCGACGCGCGCGCCAAGTGGCTGCAGATGGTGCGTGAGCACGCCACGGCTTTCGAGCGCGAGACTGCAGCTCTGCGCCAGGACATTGAACCAGTTTTCTTTTCGAGCTCCCCTTCAGTGGCGGCTGAAGAGATTGAGATTGCCGGCGATGTGGACCTGGCACGCGCGGTCGAGAGGTTGCACAAGGTGGCGCTAGCCAACAATGACGCGCTTCGCGCGGGGTTCACAATCTCTGCGCAAAGTTCGCAGGCGGTAAAATCATTGCAATTCTGGCGCTCGCTCTGCAGCGCGGAGAATCTGGCTGCCCGCATCAGGAAGTATCCAGCCTGAGAAGTTCACAAAGTGAAAGATAGTTGTTCGAGTTACAGAGTCTTGCGGGTTAGCTCGCGCCAACGTTGTCCTCCAAGGTGGTGCCCTATTTTCATTTTTCTCTGTGCAACCTCCGTGTTCTCTGTGCGCAGCCTGGCCGCAACCAAACGCTCCAGCTCCGGAGGAGCCGAATGTTTATAGATACGGAATGTCCCCCAAAGACAAGAGCTCCAGAGGAGCGAAATGTTGTTCACGAGGATTCGCCTTAGCAGTATTCCGCTCCTCCGGAGCTGCGAAGACTCTAGCCCGGATTATTCATGAACCTTCATGTCATTTCAGCCTGCGTAGCGGGCGACAGCATAAAGCCTGGGGCGCGAGCCCCAGGAAAGCAATGTAGATGAACATCAGCCCGTGTAACGGGCGGCAGCCTGTTGCTTTCGAGACGAGCGCGAACTGGTCCACGCTGTCGCCTGCTTCGCAGGCTTGGAACTCTTTCTTTGCAGTGACCTGGGGCTGACGCCCCAGGCTTTATGCTGTCGCCTGCTAACGCAGGCTTAGTGAACAAATCCGCATTTCGTGAATAATGCGGGCTAGGGAGTCCGTTGACTATAAACATTGCGTCCCTCCGGGACTGGTGGTCACGGCTAGAAACCTTGTTAGAAAAACAAGAACCTTCGGACTTGTTACACAGAGAACACGGAGGTTGCACAGAGAATTTCAAATTAGGTCACTTCCTCCGCCATAAAACCATTGACAGCCCCGACTGACAGAACTAATATCCCGCGCATCGAGCGGCATCTCCGGTACTGAAGTAAGATCAAGTTAGATTGCCTGAGCCGTCCCAGAGCTATCGGGATGGGTCTTCACCTTCGAGCAATCGCTATCTACCGGAAATGCTTCTGAGGGGACTTTTCAGAAAAAGGCAACACCTCAACGGATCGAGCAATGACTTTAGGCTAGCTTTTAAGAGGGGCAACTGTTCATCGCTTTACTGCGCGACGTCTGCAGGCTGGAATCTTCACACCCAGGTGTTTGGGAGTCGCGGGCAGCGTCTTTGGCACGTCAACGTCGTCATCGACGATCGCATCCAGGCAGACGCCCGCCAAACGGGCATATTGCAACAGAACGTAAAGCGGTGGTTCACGGTGATCTTGTTCGTAGTTAGAGATAATGGTTCTTGAGTAGTCCTCGCTGAGTCCCAGGCGCCAAAGGATTTCATTTTGAGAGAGATTGAGCGTTTCGCGGATCTGACGAAGTTTCTCTCCGAGGCGTTTCTGCTTTCGTCGAGCGTATCTGCCCATTCAGGATGTACCTCCTGAAAGGCGAGACGTCGCGATGTTGCTCTTGCGTCTAGCTGCAATTGCAGCTAGGATTAGGTCGCTTTCTAACTTCGCCGGGAGCTTAGGTTGCTTATGCTCAGCGGCGCAGCTCATCACTCTCGATGTGAAGCGGTTGCGGCCATGCGCTGTTGTGAATTGCTAATGAGTTCCAAAGAGCGATTAATTCGACCGAGTAAATGGAACAGCTAATTTGGCGCGGATTCTATCACATCTCGCACCTGTCACTTGGAAAGGGGATCTCAGATATGGAAACTCTGCGGCAGATTCTTGAGACGGAAGGAGAATCGCCTTTCCGTGTCCCTCGAAACTGTCGTTTTGGAAGCGAGCGCGCCGGTCGCTAGGTAGGCTGCGGCTTCACCGGTCGCCGAAAGCGTTTCTTCCAACCCCACATCTCTACCACCTCCCGCACGCTACCGGTCCTAAAAGGCCCGCCTCGCGTGGTTGGGTTAGTCCCGCCACTTCAAAGCCCACATCCCCTTTATTTTCTAGACTTTAATTTGACATTTCCAATCGTGCAGTACACATATAGTTGAACGAGAACCTCTGCGGCTCTAAGGAGAGTTCGGTTCGGGTTTGGTCGAACGAGCAACTCCTAACTTAAGTTCACCTGAGCTGAAAGCTGTACGCAGCCGACTGTTTTTTGCCCGACGGTCACACTATTAGTCTTCTTTATTGGCTTAAGTCATGTGTGACGAGTCTGCTGAGAACTCCCGTCTTTCGTCACGTGCGGTCCCAGGGCAGTTGACGAAAGGCTTTAGCAGTTAAGCCCCACACGCTCTTTGCCCAAAGAGCGTGTCCTGACCAGAGGAGAACTCCCGATGCCCAGAACCCCAGAAGTCTGCCCGACTGCCTTCTGTCCTCGCTCTCTTTTCTCAAACACCGTCTCTTCTTCTTTACCAAACCCGCTTTCTGCCTCCCATCGACTGCCTCCTGCCTCCAATCGCCTGCCTCCTGCTTTCCGGCGTCTGCCGTCTGCCGTCTGCCGTCTGCCTCTTGCCTTCTGCCTCCTGCTCTTCCTCATCACTCATCACTCATCACTCCTCACAGTTCATGCGCAAAGCGCAACCGCAACGCTCAGCGGCACAGTGACGGATCAAAACGGCGCGGTGGTCCCTGCCGTCAACATCTCAGTAATCAGCATAGCCCAGGGCTTTCAAAGATCTACCACGACTAATGACAACGGCACTTTCGTCATCACGCTGCTTCCTCCCGGTAATTACACCGTGAAAGCTGAGCACCAGGGATTTACGCCTTCAGAGATGGGGAATGTCGTAGTGAACGTCAACGATCAGGTGACGATCAGAATTCTAATGAAGATCGGCACTCTTCAGCCAGACGGTTGAGATCGTTGACGGCGCCTCTCTCATCAACGAATCACCAGCAGTTGCGACAGTCGTTGACCGTCAATTTGTTGCGAACCTTCCGCTGAATGGCAGGAGCTTTCAGGCGTTGATTACTCTTACGCCGGGCGTTGTTCTGGCAAGAACAAATGGTAATAACCCGGGGCAGTTTAGCGTGAACGGACAGCGTACTGACACTAACTACTTCACTGTCGACGGTGTCAGTGCAAATATCGGCATGGGAGCCACCAGTACTCTTAGTCAGACTGCCGGAGGATCTCAACCCGGCCTCACCGCTTTTGGCGGCACAAACAATCTTGTCT
The DNA here is from genome assembly GCA_963698325.1 of Blastocatellia bacterium. Lineage (GTDB taxonomy): Bacteria > Acidobacteriota > Blastocatellia > Pyrinomonadales > Pyrinomonadaceae > PSRF01. The sequence continues at coordinate 58,290 of CAVOQJ010000005.1, forward strand.
CTGTTGACGCTCTGCAAGAATTCAAGATTCTAACCTCCACTTATGCTCCTGAGTTTGGACGCACGCCCGGGGCACAAGTGTCAATCGTCACCCGCTCCGGGGCGAATGAGTTTCATGGCACGGGCTTCGAGTACTTCCGCAACGACAAGATGGATGCTAGTGATTGGTTCGCCAACGCCAATCGAACCGGGAAACCACCACTCAGACAAAATGATTTTGGCGGAGTGTTCAGCGGGCCAGTGCTACTGCCTCGGTTTGGTGAGGGAGGTAGGCAACCAGGCTACAACGGGCACAATCGGACGTTCTTTTTTTTCTCCTACGAAGGATTGAGGCAACGGTTACCACAAGTTGCGACCGTCAATGTCCCGTCGCTCACTTTGCGTGCAAGCGCACCGGCTTCGCTTCAACCACTTTTGAACGCCTTTCCTTTGCCAACCGGACCCGAAAATCCCACAACTCGGTTGGCTCCGCTGTCAGCGAGTTTCTCAAGTCCCTCCTCCCTGGATGCCGCCAGTATTAGGATTGATCACTCAGTATCGGATCGAGTGACTTTGTTTGGCAGATACAATTATGCGCCGTCAGAGTCTGTTCAGCGCGGCGGAACCACCTTTGCGTTGAGCACTTTGAACCCCACGCAGATTGACACTCAAACGCTGACCATTGGCTCAACTCAAATTATCAATGGTCATATCAGCAATGAAATCCGCGCCAACTGGAGTAGAACAACGAGTAAAAGCTTCTTTTTCCAAGACGACTTTGGCGGCGCGGTCCCCCCGAGTGACACTCAATGGTTTCCTTCCTTTGCAACACGCAAAACGGACCGCATCGGCCTCACACTTTCCTTCGCGATTTCCGGCGGCATCACCGTTGGTAACCAGGCGGCGAATCAGCAGCGTCAGATAAATATTGTCGACTCGCTATCTATTGTGACTGGCGGGCACCAGTTCAAGTTCGGTATTGACTATCGAAGACTATCACCCGTTTATGGGCCGCTGGCTTATTTCCAAAGCTTGTCCTTCAGTAGCGCTGCAGCATTACTCGCAGGTACCGTGTCTTCTTTAAGTATCAGTGGGAACCAAGGCGTAGTTCCCATATTCACAAATTTCTCCGCATATGCGCAGGATACCTGGAAGGTCAACCAGAGGCTCACCTTCACTTACGGTATGCGATATGAGGTCAATCCTCCCCCGTCAGAAGCAGATGGCAAGCAGCCATTCAATATTATCGGCCTTGATAATCCGTTGACTGCGACCTTGGCGCCGCCCGGTACACCACTCTACAAGACAACGTACAACAATTTCGCTCCGCGAATCGGCGTCGCCTACCGACTGTTACAGCACCCAGGCCGAGAAACTGTATTACGTGGGGGCTTCGGAATCTTTTATGATCTCGGCAATGGACAGACCGCCCAAGGATTCACTGGCGTTCCATTCGCGGGCTCTAGACCTCAAGCCAATGTTCCCTATCCTCTGAGCGCAACAGCGGCAGCACCTTTTGTTGCTTCAGGTCCGCCCTTCGTCAGTGCCGTTCTAATCCGCGCATTTGATCCTAATCTCAAACTGCCGCGAACTTACCAGTGGAATCTTGCACTGGAGCGTTCACTGGGAGCGAACCAAACGTTCTCCGCGTCTTATGTTGCGGCGGTAGGTCGCCGTCTTCTGCGGCAACTGCGACTTGTCAATCCTGTTCCGAGCCTGGGAAATGCCTTTGTAGATAACACCACTAACACAGGGACTTCCGACTATCATGGGATGCAGCTTCAATACAATCGCCGGCTCTCGCGAAGACTGCAGGCACTGGCATCGTACACATGGTCCCATTCGATCGACGATGTTTCGGATGAGTTTTTTGACACTAGTCTTTCGCGTGCAGCATCTGATTTTGATATTAGGCACGCCTTCAATGCTGCGTTTACTTATGACATCCCAACGCCTTCAATTGGTAAAGTCGGAAAGGCTATTCTGCGCAACTTTTCCATCGACGCAATTGTCACGGCCAGATCAGCAGCACCAGTAAATGTGATTGCCCGATCGAATCAAACTCTGTTGGGGCTAACGCAGAATATTCGACCTGATCTAATCTCTGGAATTCCACTCTACCTCAATGATCCAACAGTGCCAGGTGGCAGGCGTTTCAATCCCGCTGCCTTCGCCCTGCCACCAGCCGGTCGACAGGGCACCTTGGGGCGCAACGCGTTACGAGGCTTTCCCCTTTCACAGATCGACTTATCCCTTCGCCGGCAGTTCAATCTTACCGAACGGTTGAATCTGCAACTTAGGGCAGATCTATTCAATATCTTCAACCACCCAAATTTTGGCAATCCGGAATTCGTTCCTGGCAACGACTTACTTTATTTAACCGTACTCGCAAACGGCACGCCGGTGTTGAATCCCAGCTTCGGGATTTCACGTTTTATGTATGGGCGCGCTATCGGCAGGTTTGGTGGGGGCTTTAGTCCTCTCTACCAGGTCGGGGGACCTCGGTCCGTCCAATTATCATTCAAGCTACAGTTTTGAGTGCGATGCGTGCCAAACAATTAATCACCTCGGTAGCGATCTGCTCCGTTGCTATCGCCCAGTCATCATCTGCTATCACTGCCCATTCGGAACGGGTAGATTCAGCAGCAACTGCGAGTCATTCGCCGAATCCGCGTAACCGCAGCAAGTTACTAAAACATGACCGCCTGCGTCTGGTTAAGGCACAGGCGCAGGGCAAGAAAGAGGTCACGCTACTGATCGCGTCCGTCGAGGGGGTTAATGAGTCCCTTCTTCGTATGGTCACAGACCTCGGCGGTTCGCTGTGTTACCGTGACGATGATGTCAGTTACTTGCGCGTGAAGCTCCCGACCGAAAATGTTGAGAAACTCGCTCGTTCTGCCGACATTGAATCGCTCAATATTGACGGGCTAATAGATTATTTGAACAGCCCGTCACCCGAACCTTCGCCGGCCGCCCCGGTCCCTAACCAAATTTCGCCCCCGAACCGCAACACACCAGCAGAAAACCCTTATCTCCCGAGTCGTGAGCTGGGAGTTCCGCAATTCATAGCGCAACACCCCACTTTTGATGGCCGGGGTGTAACGATTGCTATTGTTGACGGATCGATTGATCTACTCAGCCCCGAATTGCAAACAGCGAAAACACTTGATGGGCAGCCGACACCGAAGATTGCGGACGTACTCACGGCCGAACGCGATGCGATTGTCCCGAGCTATGACAATGGGCGTATATCGGGCTACATCGTTATCAATATGGAAAAACAAATAACGGCGCTGGATGGTAAGTTAACTTATAAGGGGGTGACGTATGACGTTCCTGCGCCGGCAACGTACCGGATAGGAACCCTGGATGAACGGATGAACAATGCAAAAGATGATGTTAATCGGGACGGCAACCCAGACGGCAGCAGCGGTCTGTTTGGGGTTCTATGGAATGAAGAGACCAGCACAGTATGGGTTGATACTAATCAGAACCATAGTTTCGTTGATGAGAAGCCGATGACCGATTATCGCGTGAACCATGACGTAGGGGTCTTTGGCAAAGACGATCCTAAGACGTTAATTCGTGAGACAGTTGGGTTCACCGTGCAGACCGATCCGGCCCACAAAGTGGTCTATATCCATCCCGGATACTCGGCGCATGGAACTGGAGTGGCAGGTGTGGCGGCGGGCAAGCACTTCTTCGGCGGAAAAATAAGCGGGGTCGCCCCCGAAGCGCAGATCGTTTCAGTACCTTTTGGAGGACTCCTTCAGAGAGTCATGGCGTCGCAAATCGAGTCAATTATCCTGGCAGTCAAACACCCTCAGGTTGATGTAGTTACTGTACAAACCGGTTGGGTGGTTCCCCTGAACGATGGCCGGTCGACGATCGCCATCATTGCGGATCGTTTAATCAACAAATACAAGAAGTTGATCTTTGTCGGGGCTGGCAATTCTGTTGGGGACGAGGTCAACTCCATTAATGAAGTTGCTGCGGTCAAAAGGGTGATGGCGGTTGGTTCCTACATTAATAGGGAGACTGCTCGTACAAACTATGGAGTTGTTACCTCGCGCGAGGATAATATTGATGCATTCTCGGCGCGTGGGCCGTCTAAGATTGGAGGCTTCAAACCCAACATTCTGGCACCGACGATGTCCCTCACGACCAAACCGGGTTTCCTTCCGAGTGATAGCTACAAAGGGACCTATGACCTCCCACCTGGGTACAGTATGGGCGGCGGGACCTCGACATCAACGCCGATGGCGGCGGGGGCCACAGCTCTACTGATCAGCGCCGCCAAACAGAGCGGCGTAAAGTACGATGCCGACCGTTTGCGCTGGGCCATTATGTCGACTGCACGTTACATGGACGATTACGGCGCTCACGAACAGGGTGCCGGGCGTTTTCAGGTAAGCGCCGCGTGGGAAGCACTCACTCACGCGCCGGAACCTATCGAGATCACTAGCCGAGCGCCGGTGGCCGCGGCTCTCAGCCAATACCTGAACGAGCCCAATAGCGGTGTCGGTCTCTTCGAGGAGGAGGGATGGATGGCGGGTCAATCGGGCAAGAGAAAAATCGTCTTCACCCGTACTTCAGGCGGTCCGTCACCGATGAGCTTCGCTCTACGCTGGCAAGGCAATGATGGAACGTTCAGCGGTCCCGCCGCAATCACCCTTCCACTGGATACTCCAGTGACCATGCCGATTGCGATTACTACAAAAACAGCGGGCGCCCATAGTGTGATCCTCAACCTCGATGTGCCGGGAGGCCCACGCGCGGTCTATCAAGTCTTGAATACAATAGTGGTGGCCGACCAGTTTAGCCCGACCTCAGAGTTCACGGTTACGAAACAGGGACAAGTGGATTGGATGTCTCATGCGTCGTGGTGCTTAAACGTACCTGCCGGTACCAAGGCGTTGAAAGTGGACGTGAAGATAGCTCATGGAAATGTTATCCCATATCTATTGCGCCCGTCCGGTGTACTCTATTGGCAGTTGGCTCAGCGCCCAGCTCCCCCCAGCGCCTATCAAGAGGCAGGATCCTGGAGCCGCATCATTCCTCGACCTGAGGCGGGTGTTTGGCAGCTGGTCGTCGCTAACAAGAACCTTAATGCTGAAGCGCGCCTTGCCAAGGGAAGCCGTGCGACTTTCACAATAAGAGCATCCATCCTCGATGCAAAAGCGACCCAAGCAGTCCAACCTCTTGAACTGTCGGGTACAAAACCGAACTACTCCAGGGAGGTGACCTTCACCAACCAGCTTAGCCCTTTCTTTGGTGGTGTGGCTGATTCATCTCTCGGCAGCGCCTTCAGCGACACTACGACAATTGACTCCAACAGCATTCCTCGAACTTTTGAAATCACCATACCGCCGGGTGCCCATACTTTCAATGCTCGCATTGCGGCGGCGACAAAAGGTGCAGCCGATTTGGACTTGTATCTGTTTGATTGCACGCAGGAAATTTGTAAGCTGAAAGACTTCAGTGCCTCGGATGGAATGGATGAAGAAGTCGAGGTAGAAAATCCAGCAGCCGGAAAGTGGAAGGTATTTGTTGATCCCTTTCTCGTGCACGAGAATGTGAAGTATAGCTACTTTGATTTCTTCACCCACCCGGCATTCGGCGCCATCAAGTCAACTTCAAAGACATCATTTCATCCCACCGGAGCGACATGGACGGAACGGGTCAGTATCAAAGTCGACGCTGCGCCGGTCGGTTCTCGCTACCTGACTGGATTCATGTCCGTAGTCGCCGAATCAGACGCGAACCCAAACCCAAAAGAAACATCGACTCGAGCTCAACAGTCTTCCGGCTTGTCCATTGTGCCACTCGGGATGCTGAAAATAGGTGTGAGAAAAAGTGAGAAGGCGGCAAGCTATTCACCTGGTAGCCGTGAATGACTTGTTACTCCCCCTGTGGATTTTTGCGATACTTTCTATGGTGAAAAGAGCGGCCTGGGATGGCAGCCTTCCCAGGCCGTGATGCTATTCACCACTCCTACTCGGAGCGATAAATCGCGATTCCTGCATAGGTCCTGGTTGGGTGTATCGTTCCCTCAAGATCCATCGGGTCATCAACCACCTGGATGAGTTCCTTCGCGAGTCCCATCTCGACCACTTCTGGCGAGTTGTAAACCGCGACTCCCGCAAAGGTCCTGGTAGGACTGATCGATCCCTCAAGATCCACCGGGTTCTCAACCAGCTGGATGAGTTCCTTCGCGAGTCCCATCTCGACCACTTCTGGCGAGTTGTAAACCGCGACTCCCGCAAAGGTCCTGGTAGGACTGATCGATCCCTCAAGATCCACCGGGTTCTCAACCTGCTGGATGAGTTCTCCTGCGAGCCCCATCTCTACTACTTCCGGTTCATGAAAGTTCATTGGATTTTCCTCCTTTCTTTAGTAGTTACCCCGCATAGAGCACGGGGCAGAGTTTGTGAAGATCGTTTAAGTTGTTGCTGGCTCGATGGCCTTTTCGAGACCTGGATTTGTTGAATAGAGAACACCATGACGGACCACAGGCTTCTCCGAAATATCGTGCTCAAGCGACCGCAACCAGATCCTGGGATGGGCGACATCCCAGGCCGTAATGCCATTCACCACCCCTACTCGGAACGATAGATCGCGATTCCGGCATAGGTCCTGGTAGGGCTGGCTGATCGACCCCTTAAGATCACCAGCTGCTCAACCTCCTGGACGAGTTCCTTCGCGAGTCCCGTCTCAATCACTTCTGGTGAGCGGTAAATCGCGATTGCCCCATAGCACTTCGTAGGGTTGATCGTTCCCTCAAGATCTTCCGCGCAATCAAGCTCCTGGATGAGTTCCTTCGCGGATCCCATCTCGACCACTTCTGGCGAGCTGTAAACCCCGACTCGCGCGAACGTCTTGGTAGGACTGATCGACCCCTCAAGATCCAAAGGGTTCTCAACCTCCTGGATGAGTTCTCCTGCGAGTCCCATCTCTACTACTTCTGGTTCATGAAAGTTCATTGGGTTTTCCTGTTGCTGGCTCGATGGCCTTTTCGAGACCTGGATTTGTTGAATAGAGAACACCATAACGGACCACAGGCTTCTCCGGAATATGGTGCTCAAGGACCGCAACCAGATCCTGGGATGGGCGACATCCCAGGCCGGTAACGTCCTTCACCACTTTTACTACATTCACCACTCTTCAGAGAGAGGCCAATCGGGACCGGGGATTCCGAAATAGGTCCTGGTAGGGCTGATCGTTCCCTCAACATCCCAAAAGTCTAAAATCTCCTGGATGAGTTCTTCTGCAAGCCCCATCTCAACTATTTCCGGTTCTTGGAATTTCATCGGATTCTCCTCCTTTCTTTAAGAATTACCCCGCTTCGCAAGACGAGGAAGAGTTTACGAAATCGTTACGTGCCGCTGGCTTAATAATCTCTTCATGAGCCAGACGGCGTGAACCGAAAACACTCTGGCCGCTGATGCTATTCTGGGCAGATATATGGTGCTCTAGCGATCTCAACCAGATCTCAAGAGCAATCGTTTGCAGTAGGGTGGCGATATGGAACGTCTTGCCATGTCTGGCTAAGTCAACCGCCGCCGTCAGCGCGTGCTGATTGACATAGCCTCTGCTACAGACACGTGCGTTCATAAGCATTGGCCTGAGCACGTGCCACTCTTTATCCAAGCCGCGACAGAAGGCTTCACCAACTACCCCTTTGCTCCTCCGTTGAAGAATTGTTTCAGGCACCACTCCCTTTAACGCACGTCGCATCAACGATCGGGTCTCACCGGGTCGTAGCTTCTGCTCAAAGGGAATGGCCATCAGGAATTCAACCAGGGGGCGATGTAAGAATGGGTAGGTCCTGTCAAAGGCTGCGTGTTCCCAGTAATTGCCTGTCGCGATGCTGGAAACAATGAAAAGGATCTGGCCCGATTGCATTCGACTGCTTGGCAATCGGTATCCGAGCGGATCTTTTGGGAGCAGCATGCGCTGTCGCAATTGAGCTTTCTTTACAAACTCTCCTTCGAGCCAGTGGGCCGTCTTCATTTGATTCTGAACCATCGCGCGCAGACGATGCGGAAGCAATGGAACCAACGCTTCTTGCCATAGCAGTTGCAAGTAAGGCCGTTTGAGCAACCGGCTCCAGGTCTTGAGTTGGCGATTTAATAGCAGCGGCCGGCACTTAAAAAGAAGATCAGCCAACTCGGGCGAGGCGGTCGGGATGCTCCACAATAACTGGTCGCCACCCAAGCCATTGAGGAGAACGCGAGCATTGCCCTGCTCCATCAACTGACATAGCCGCTCATTACTTCCGGCCACACACAGACTCGTATTGGGCTTTGAAATAAAAGACGCTTCTGGAGATGCGAAGCGGACCCAATGCCCTTCGCCTCGGAAGTGATGACCCGTCTTGCCTCTGCTCTCTTCAATTACCTTAAGGAACCTGCGATCATAAGAAGTTGCTGCCTCGTCTTCGAGATAAGAAATGGTCTCGAGCCGCGGCGCACGGGCCTCGCCTTTATCAATAATTTGGTCCGCTACGCACGCGATGGACGAAGAGTCCAGGCCGCCACTTAATTCCAACCAAACAGGCGCATCCGCTCTAAGGCGACACCGCACCGCCTCACTAAGTAACTCCCGAAAGTGCTGTTCGTACTCAGCGTCGCTTTGATAGCGAATTTCATTGTTTGGGTCGGGGTTCCAAAATCGCCTCGTTACAAGCCCATTTGCCTTTCCTACGGTAACAGCATGTCCTGGTTCCACCGCAGAAATATTCTTGTAAGGAGACCGCCACGTTTCCGGATGAAGCGCCAAAAAACCAGCCACATATTCATCGTCAACCTCTGGATCGATTCTCGCACCGAGGAGTAGGGCTTCCAGAGTCGAAGACCATACAACTCGCCGGGAGTTGCCAGAATAATAGAGAGTTCGGGTGCCAAATGGATATCGAGCCAAAATCAGCGTTTCCGAAAAGGGATCCCATAGCGACAGCACGAAGTCACCGATGACTTGGGTTAGAAAGTTCACCCCCCACTTGAGATAAGCGGCCATCACAACGGCAACGTCGGTTTTGTCGCCCTTCAGACCGTCAGGGAAATGGACGAGCAGATCGTCGCGATTGTCCAAGCGTCCGTCCCATGTGAGCATGTGCCCATAGCAAACAAGTGGTTGCACCTCGAGATGCGATTCTTGATTTGTATGAAAGGCTCGGTGCACCATACCCATTGGCCCTCGGTGCACTTCGTGTCCGCCGTCCGGGCCTCGATTGATCAGTGCATCTCCCAGAGTCAGGAGCGCATTCTCATCCACCGATGGGGTATGGAAGTTAAAGATGCCGCCTATTCCGCTCATATGCACCTCAGAAGATTTTGTTCCGGGTTCGCGATCAAATTAGCTGCAGCCGCCGTCCTGGGAGTTCTCACGTTTAGCAACGACAAAGCACCTGAAAGAAGCTCTGGACGTTTTTGTCATCGTTTACAACCTTACCGTTTACCTCTACCCAGGCATGTCCATAGAACGGCATCTTATGCACCCCAATGACCATCTCCGCAGGCACGCCGAGACTTCGCAATAAACAAGCCGCAACCGCCGAGCGTTGCAGACATAGCTCTTGTTTCGGATGCCACGTGCAAGCTCGCTCAACAGTTGCACATCCTCTGACAATCATTTCCGCGTCCTCGGTTGGATTTATGGCTAACTTCCAATGCTTGACGGTTTGATGCAGCCCACTGAAACCAGCAATCTTAAGAATCGCGTCCGCCGTCGTGAGTAAAAGGACGGAGGCAGATGTGTATGCCTTGATAAACAACAAGGGTTTCAATACAGCGCGGGCGCAGACTGCAACGCCTTCGACCACCTTGGCGCGGAGCCACTTGCCATACACTCCTAAATTGCCGGCCTGCGTCTGTAAAACTTTTTTTTCCTCGAGTTGAGCGAGTAAATTGTCGATGCCAGATTCGATCCGAGGTCGTTGGACATCCTCAAACTCACGGCTGACCGCTTCCACGAATTCATCGTGCGTCAGGCCCGTCTCGCGTGCGGCAAGCTTAGCAAACATAAGAGCCCCAATATTGTTTAGGCTGAGGATGGTGCCTTCCTCGACGTTAAGCACGATGCATCCGTCTGCCGTGGCAGGCGAGAAACAGACTCCAGAAGCAATGTTGAGACTGGTTAGACCCTTTATCCTTTCCGCTGCAATTACCATTTCTTTTACCTCACTCACATCGGAGTCCTCTTAGGATCATCGCCTTATTACGATGTCCTGCTGCCTGGGGCTCATCTTGCCGTGACTCGATCATTTCGCTGACCTTGCCGGCGAAGACATCCAGACGAACGGGTTGTTCGAGAACAGTGACTTTCTGATCCGGCGTGCCGCTGCAGATCAATACCTCTTCTCGGCTGCCGGAGAGGAATAGCGCTCGTGTTTCCGGGTGCACACACTGAAACAGGTGGGCGAGCAGCCCACCATTCATTCCGGAAAACCTTACGTTGGTAATTAGAAAATCGATGTGCCCGTCATAACCGGCCGCTATGGACAATGCCTCTGAGGCACGCTCGACAACGATCACATCGTATCCGGTTGCCTCAAGCGCATTTTTTACGGCCACCCGCACCGACTCGCGGTTTTCACCGAGCAGAATCAAAGGACGAGACCAGTTTGATCCAGCGACCGCGGGTGGCCTTCGCGCCTGCTTCTGTCTCAGCGTGACTGTTTCGTCGCGGCTGAGTATGCCGGCAGGCGCGCTCGCAGGCGTTCTTCTCGTACTTAAGAATCTCTTTTCCGACATGCTGAGAATCTCAGTGTATGGATCAGCTGTCCGGGCACTGATGCAGTTTAGAGTTCAAGCTTCAGCTTGCGTGGCGAAGGGTCAGCCTAAAGGCTGAACTCTGAACTTCCGGCTTCAAACTGCGTTAGTACCACTCGCGGTTACCCCGTTGAATTTTAGAAGCGTTGATCGTGAGACTTGGGGGAAGCCTGAGACTCGGTTTGGTGTCTTCACCAAAGTTGAGTTTTCGTTTCACGGCGCACTCTACGCTTCCAACGCGCAAGCGCGAAAAAAGATTGGTTTCTGCTTGGTATTCCAAGCGGCGTGTGTGTTTTCAGGAGGTTACGAGAGCGCCGTGGAGATTCGAGAGCCAATTCCTGCTTGCAATCCCAAGCAGGAGCAAGTGGAATTTCGAATTTCGGAGTTAAACAGAAGCAGGAGACCCGCGAGTAATAGGTGGTGCCCCGAACTGCGGCTCCTTAAACGAAAGTAGTAATAAATGATGAGTGCTAAATAATCAGTTAAACCACCGTGGTCACGCTTTGCACGAGGAACAGGAAAACCAAGTGGTGGAAAATGAACTCTGCGAACACGGGCGTGTATCTCCGACGGCGTTGATCTTGCTGCGCGAACATCCAGCGGCTTACAAGTCATGTACCAATTCACTAATAAAGGGATTAGGGAGTCTTGAGAGTCATTTACGTTGTAAAACCTCGCGCAGAACTCGTATGCGAAAGGTAACGGGCCGACCTTCAACGTTGCTGAGAATACTGAGCCCAAAGGGATGCGCGTCCAACCTGAGCAGGCAGGTGAGGAGGGTTGAATCTGATCCTTCACAACGCGGTAGCACTCACAGGCGGGCGCTTCCAAACCTTGCGGTCGAGGATTGTGACCTGACCACGACCATACTTGATCAACCGTCTCTTTTGGAGTTCTCCAGCACGCAGGCTGACGCGATTGCGCTCATGGCCCAGCGTCAGGGCAAAGTCCTCCTGGGTTAGCTCGAAGCTGTTTGCATCGATATAGTCGCTAATCGTCAGCAGAGAGCGGGAGATTCGCTGACTGACTCCGTGCAGCGAATGACAGACAGCCGATTGCACCGTTCGCATTTGCAGCAGGTGCGTATAGCGCAGGAGTGTTTTATGCAACCCACCGTCCGCTGGAATTCAGCGAGAAACGGCTCAGCTGCTACTCTCACGGCCTCACTGGGGCATCTGTACCATGATCCGGCAGACGTGACCGGGCTGTGAAGAATGATCGGCACTCCGATGAAGCCCTCGCTGCCAACCATGCCTGACATCGAGCGTTTGACCGCCTTCGATGATGTCTAGCAGCGAGGCGACGCCGCAGTTGAGGAAATAGGCGTAACGCATTTCATCACCGGATTCATATAGAATTCTATTTCTGGGCAGCCGGACCTGTTCTAGATTTGGCAGGAGACGCTCATACTCATCGCACGGCAGGGCAGTCAGTAGGCGATTCTCAAGCGAACCATAAGCATCTTTGGAGAATATCATTATCTGCTTGGGTTGAGTCGTGCGTCACGTTATTTCGAAATCGGCACCTGCGCATAGGCTTGGCTGCGGCCCGCATGGACCGCTTCTTGCTCACAATGATCGATTAGCAGAATCACATAACAGTCACTGACTAGAATGAACTGTTCTCTACTTCCCCCTTTAAGTACTTATTGAGAAAACGCAATACGCATTCGTAGGCCTGAATCTTGTTTACTCTCTTATTGAACCCGTGGCCTTCATCTTCGAAGACACAATACTCAGCTACACCTCCATTCTTTCGCACTGCTTCTACTATTTCATCCGATTCGACTCTAAGGACCCGCGGATCGTTGGCCCCTTGCAATACCAGCAGAGGCTTAATGATTTTGTAAGCGTGAAAAAGGGGTGAAATCTCTTTGAGCATTTCTTGATCGATTCTCGGATCTCCGATCTTTTCATAATAATGGTTCAGCGATTTTTTCCAGTACGGAGGAAAAGACTCGATTGTTCTTAGCCAATTGGAGGTGCCAAAAAGATCGACGCCAACAGTAAATTCTTCAGGTTGAAATGCCAATGCCGCCAAAACCATGTAGCCACCGTAACTGGCTCCAATAATGCCGATCCTTAACGGGTCTACATAATCCAACGAAGCTAGATATCTCTTAGCCTCTATGCAATCCCACAATGGCTCGCGGCCATGTCTTCGCTTATCCGCCGCCATGAAAGCCTTGCCGTAGCCCGAGCTACCACGGTTATTAACGCCCAGCACCACATAACCATGGTTGATGAGAAACTGAATCCTCCCGCTGTAGCCTTTTCGCGTCTGGCCACCGGGACCGCCGTGGACCCAAACGAGGGCCGGAGCTCTATTGTTCGTATTAGCCTGATGCGGCTTCCAAAGAAGCGCGGGAATTTCGAGCCCGTCGAAGGATTCGTAACGCACCCTTTCGGAGTCGACCAGGTCTCTTGGATCAATTTCTGGATTAAGACTGTCCGTCAATTTTCGCACTCTTGCGTTACCAAAATCATAAACATAGAGATTATCTGGCGCGCGATCTCCTTTAACGTAAAGCGCCATTAGTCGCTCGCTGTCCGAGAACCTGATGCCAGTGATGTGGCCGTCTGGAAAACTTGGTATCGAGACGGCCTGATCGGATTGCTGATCATATAACCGCATCGTTATGCGCCCATCGTCGTCAGTGGCCTCCATGCGGTATCTTCCACCCGGTGAGAACATGAGGTAGGCATTGCAGTCCGTCTTTACGACTGTCTCGGTCTTTCCAGTTTGCAGCTCATAGCGTGCCACATAGAAAAAGTCGCTACCTTCATCGGTTCGGTAATAGAGATGATGAGTATTAACGTCGAAACATAAAGCTCTAAAGCAGATATCGCCCAAGTGGGGTGTCAAATGTCTCAATTCACCGCGCACTGAATCATATAGGTAGATATCAGTATTTTCTCTGGTGTCTGGCTTAGTGAAGGCGAGATATCTTTCGTCGTCTGAGATGCAGCCGAATTCGTATCCGATCGAGTCTTGAAAGAGCATCTCGCGCTTTAGATCAGAAGCATCCATTCGGTAGATGTCAAAAAAGTGCGAATCGCGCTCGTTGGTGGCAAAGTAAAATGATTTTCGGTCCTTGCTATGTCCCATGAACCTGATTGTCACGTCGGCACCAGGCGTCAGGTCTTGTCGCCCTCCGCTAATTTCCACCGCGTAAAGATGGAAATTCTCGTTACCGCCTGTGTCCTGCGAAACCAAGATGCGACCATCAGGGAAATAGGCCAGACCATAAACTCCATCATTGACCGAGTGTGTCAACTGTTTTGGCTTTCCACCTGTAACCGGAAGCTCATACGCATTGAAGACACCGTTCCGATTGGTGCTAAATAGAATAGTCTCTTCATTAGGCGAGAAAGCGCCGCCGAGGACGGCGATCGTGTTCATAAACTGTTCGATATTATATTCCCTGACCGACATCACATTCTTAATCGCCCTTCCGATCAGTCTTCCACGGAATGATTTAGGTTCACCGTGAACGTCGAACCGAGCAAGCCGCCCCTCCCACCTCATGCATATTGCGGTAGTAGCGAGACGGAGTCCTTTCGGTTTTCCATCTCAAATTGGTTGTCGCAAAGCATCCTATAGAGACTATTCATTTGGTATAGCTGCCGATGGGACCCTTCCCCAACCACTCTGCCTTCAGCAACCAGTACAATTCGATCTGCCCACAAGATAGTGGAGAGCCGATGTGAAATAATCAGCGTGGTTCTGCCTCTAGCGTATTTCTCTATTCCATCCATGAGACGCATCTCGGTAGAGGAATCTAGTGCGGAGGTACATTCGTCAAGAACCAGGATACGAGGACGTGCAAGAATCGCTCGAGCTAGCGCAACACGTTGCCGCTCACCACCGGACAGCTTGGTTCCGCGGCTTCCTACCGGCTCGTGCCAGCCGTTGGGCAACCGATTAAACAGATGCTCCAACTGCGCTATGAAGATCGCTTCTTCAAGCTCTTTCTCACTTGCTTTAGGGTTGCCGTAAAGCAGGTTCTCACGCAGGCTGGCATCAAATAGCACAGGCTCCTGCGGCACTAAGCTCACGGCGGATCGAAGAACTTTGAGGTTGACGTCACGCACATCCACTCCGCTCACAAGAATGGCTCCTGCTTCAACGTCGTATTGCCGCACAAGCAACCGCGCAATCGTACTCTTGCCGCCGCCGCTCGGACCAACTAAGACGAGTTTCTCTCCGACCTCAAGACTCAGGTTAACGTTGGCGAGCGCAGGCTCGTTGACCCGATAACTGAAAGAGACTCCTCGCAATTCCAAGGCCAAAGGGGACTCTTGTGGAAGAGGTAACGGCTTCGCCGGATCCCTGACCGCTGAGATTGCTTCATCAATCTCCAACAAACGTCGAATGCTGGCCGCAATTCGCTGGGATTTGGAGTAGACATCCATCACGCCATAAAGAGGGCCGAACAATTGAATTGAATAACTGTAGAACGCGACTAACCCGCCGACGCTCAAAGAGCCGTATAACACCTGGTAACTACCAAAGCCCAAGACGGTAAGGATCGCGATGACGATGATCGACGACGATGACGCGGCAAAGAGTAGTTCTGTTCGTTGCCGTTTAATATGGGTTCGTGTTAGATCGCCCGCTAGGTGTGAGAACTTGCGTGCTTGCGTCAACTCGCGGCACAAAAGCTGAACTTGGGTAATGGCAGCCAGGTGATCCTGCAAAAAACCAATCATTCTGCCAGCCTGGTACTGCACCGAGTCGGATGCATGTCTGAGACGCTTCTGAAAGCACCTCCGGAGCAAGAGAAAAACAGGAACCAACGGTAGAATAATAGCTGTTAGAGGTAGATTGATTATACACATGGTTATCAGAATTGTAGCCGTGCTGAAGAGTGTACGAACTACAAAGGTAAGCATATGGCCACTCATCTCACCTGTCAGCGTCACATCTTGATCCAGTCGGTGAAGCAAGTCCCCCAGGATATTTTTGTCAAAGTATTCCGCCGAAAAACTCTGGAGGCGCCGTAGCAGGTTAAGACGCACCATGAAGATCAACTTCTGGACAGCTCTAAACGTGAGCATGCCGCCGCAGACATCGAAGACTACACGCCCGAGATAGGTGAGTAATAATCCTCCTACTGCAGTTATCAACAGCGAGAAACGACGGCGTGGCAGCACATCGTCAATTAGGAACCTAATAATGAGCGGATCAAGTATTACGAAGAGCCCGGCTATCATGGAGACGGCCAGTCCTGCAAAATGCTGACCCCAGAATGGCGCTAGCTGTGCTGCCAACCAGCGAATTTCACAATGACGTCTTTTTGGCTGTAGCAACAGACTTGACCATGACCGGCGTATCCGACCGGCACCTCATATTTAAACAACGATCAGCTAAGCGTCCGATCGCTTGCCTACAATTGTTGGTGGGCCGGATACACCGAAAGTGGATTGAGCTTCAAAACCTCTTACTCAATCCGTGATGCCCCACTACTCATCGTCTGACGTTTCGTCGATGACAATCGAGCCTAACTGCTGAATTAGCACATCGAAGGAATCGGGATCGTCGATCTTCTGCCCAAGTACCAAGTCTTGCGCTCTGCCGACCTCAAAGATCTGGGCCGATTCGTATTGGTTTCTCATTATCGCTTTCCTCCTTTCTTTTGCAGTGTGCCTGCCTCTTAGATGGCAGGAAGCCTCGTATCTGTTGTGGATCGTCACAAGCCCGAAGCAACGGCTTCCCTTCGCGCCTCATTGAGAGTGCCAGAGGCGCAGTCAGCGAGCGACTGCGGCTTCATTGGCGAACCACTGATGCTCTTTCTAAAGTCCGCAGCCAAAGCTCAAGCGAAAACATTTTTGTGTACGACACGAAGTGCGTCTTACCGCCATGCCTACCACGCCCGAGAGCCTCCAGAAGTTTTTCAGAATCGATGTATCCACGGGCGCTGACACGCGCATCTGCAAACATCAGTTGCAGCCGCGGCCACTCACGCGCGAGTGCTCGGCAGAGAGCTTCATGGGCATTGCCCTTGGTCCTACGCCTTGCGATCTTTTCCGGCAGAATATTGCTGAGCGCTCTTCGCATCAGCGAACGCGTTTCGCCTGGCCGCACCCGCTGCTGGAAGGGGATTGCCTGTAAGAACTCAACAAGCGGCCGGTGAGTAAAAGGATAAGCAGTCTCAACGTCGGTTCGTTCTCTGCGATAACCGGCGGAAATGTGTCTTGAGACCGAGATAAACCCTCTGGCCTGATCCTTTCCGCTCGGCAGGCGAAATCCATATATGTCTGAGACGCCTAAGCGAGGATCGCGCAGACTTACACCTGCGACGGAGAACGCCTTCAACCAGGGTGGCGCTGACACGACCGATTTGGGCTTGCATAGGGCTTGTAGTTTACGGGGCAAGACGGGAACGGTTGCGCACTGCCACAAGAGCCACAGATAGGGTCTCTTTAGAGCTTGACTCCAGACTGCGAGACGACTGTGCAAATCAAGAACCTTGCCTTGCACCAGCAAGTCGCACAACTCCGGAGATGGATCGTCGCTGCTACCGATCATTTCATCCCCACCCTCGCCGCTAAGAAGTACGCGGGCTCCGCTACCGCGCATCGTTTCACATAATGCCCGATAGTACGCGGCAAAAGCTTGGAGCCCGTTGGGAATCCAGACCGATCTTTCATCTGGAAAAGGCGACAGAATCGGATAATCCGACTCCTTCAAATGGTGACCAACTTGACCTCTCTGTTCTTCAACGCAGCGAATGAATCGGCTCTCGTCTGAGGTAGGCGAGTCGTCATATACGTGAGATATCGTCTCTAACTTTGGCGTGTGCGCTTCGCCTTTTTCCATTATCCAATCGGCAGTACAAACAATGGATGAGCTATCAAGACCGCCGCTTGCTTCGGCGAACACAGTGAGATGAGAACGGAGCCGGCCCTTTAGGCCATCGCAGAACTCGTGCAGAAAGTGTTCTTCATACTCCCGGTCGCTCTTGTAGCGGATCTCCTTGTTGCAATCGAGCCGCCAAAAACTTTTTTGATCAAATCGACCGTCTTGCCCAAGCGTGACTACATGAGCAGGCTTCACGGCATAGATGTTCTTGTAGGGAGTGAGGCCCGGCTCAGGTTCGTGATTCAAGAATCCAAGCACATATTCGTCTTCAACTTCCAGAGATAATTCGGAAGACCTAAGCAACGCCACAAGTTCCGTTGCCCAAACAATTCTCTCGTTAGTCCTGTGGAAATTCAGTGACCGGGTGCCCACAGGGTCACGTACCAAATGCAAGACGTTCAAATGCTTATCCCATAGTGCGAGGCAAAAATCACCGATCAGCTTTACGAAGGATTTCTCGCCCCAATTCAAATACGCTGCCATTACAATTTCCAGGTCAGTTACGCTTGGTGAATCGCTCCGTATTTGATCACGAACTTGGCGAATCAACTCGGCTCGATTGTCCAATCTGCCATTCCATGCAAGTATGTGACCTTCTGAGGAGATATGCGGCTGGCACTCGAAGCGCGATTCGGGCGTGGTGTGATAGGCCCTATAACTCATACCGATATTTCCGACAACCACGTCCCTGCCTCCGTCCGGCCCTCGCTCGTCAAGCGCTAGGCCAAGTTGCACGATCCGATATGGGTCCACCGAAGGTGGGGTATTACCAAAGTTCAGAATGCCGGCCAAAGCGCTCATAGATTCACTCACATTCCCAGTTGCAACGATTTTAGCGGGATGCTGGGTCACAGGCGGCGCAAAACCCGATAGGTCTTCTTTACGACTGGCGAATCGTTAACCACTTCGCCACCGACTTCCACCCACGCGTGACTCTTTGGTGGAAATTCCTGAGCCGCGATGACCATTTCCGCGGAGACTCCTTGCGATCGCAGGAGACATGTAACTACCGCGGAGTGTTGTAAGCACCTTACCTTCTTCGGATAATATATTTGCGCTCGGTCGACCATCGCGCGCACGCGCTTGCACACCTCGCTATCAGTTTTGCCTGGTTCACATGTCGGCCACCCTTCAACTTTTCTTATTAGCGACTGAAATCCGGCGACCTTCAGCAAAAGGTAAGACGCCGTCAACCCCACGAAAGCTATGAAGGTCTCCCGCTTCAAGACTTTGATGGTGCGGGCGGCGTTTAGTGCGTTGGTACTTTGCGCGCGTTCGCTTGTTTTGGCTTGACCTATCAGGCCCAATACAGGCCGCCGCTGGGATGCCTGCGACCGCAACTCAGTTTCGTGAGAAGCCGTTGAGCTGGTGTCAGTGCCAGATGGAGCCTGCGTTGTTCCAGTCACCCCTTCCATTACGGAATAAATCGTTCGCCCGCGCCGATCGGTGATCGCCCGAATTAGCCTAATCTTTGCCATGTTCTGAAGGAATAGCGCTGTATCCTGTCTCAGCTGGTCATTCGAAACGTCGAATAGCAACTCACCATCAGCGTTGATTGCCTCAAACTGTTCCCTCAATTGGTCCACAATCTCTGTACTGGTTAGACTGCTAGGACTCTGCTCAAGGATCATCCACGTAAGCGCGCCCATGCGGTTGAGTTTGCAAATCCGGTCGTCGGCAATCGAGAGTAGGATGCCGCCGTCCTTGTGTCGTTTTGCAATAGCAGTCGGTTTGCTAGTCATAAGGTTACTCAATCTACTGGCTATTAACTCCTAAGGAAGGGTCTGGCAATTGCTCTTCAGGTTCTGCTATAGATATTTCACTTCACAGGAACTACCCTTTCTTCTGCTCCTGGACTCTTCAAATGGCCATCGAACCACGCGATCACCCGATTGATGTAGTCGAGTTGGTTTGCGTAGCCCCAACCACTTTCATTGTGACCTTCTCCTTCGTAGCGAGCATATTCAACTTCTTTCCTCAAGCGACGTAGTCCCACAAATGTTTGATCTGCCAGAATGGCTGGGACTTGGGGGTCTTCAGAACCGTGAATTAGCAGCAGAGGAGTTTCAACGCGGTCCAGATAATAAAAAGGAGAATTTTCAATGTAACGATCCCGATGCTCCCAGGGAGTGCCTCCCATTCCGCCCTGCCCTATTTCGGTCCACGCCACACCTCGCGTGTCTCCACTCTTTCCCATGAACCAGTAGGCTCCGACCAGATCTCCTTGAGAAGAGCGCGCAACTGCTGCTTTGAATTGCGTGGTTTGGGTAATAACCGACAAGACGGCGTAACCGCCGTAGCTGCCACCCATGATGCCCATCCTATTGGTGTCGGCAATTCCAAGCTCTGCCAATCTATTTATGGCAGGCTGAAGCCCTTCGAGAATTCCGTGCATCGGGCTAAATTTACGAGGTGCGGGCGTGTCCGGTTCAAACACCACGTAGCCGCGCGAGGCAAACAACTGCATATCACCAACCCCACCTCCTCCAACGGTAAGTCCGTAATAGTTGAGATTGTCTGTCCGGGGAATACCAGGATATTGGTATACGATCACTGGATACCTTTGACCCTCTTTGTAGTTAGGCGGCAAGAGAACAACTCCCTGCGTCCTCTCGCCGTTGGGTCCACGCCACTCAATCAACTGCGATTTGCCCAGCTGGCTCTGCTGAATATTTGAATTAATCCTCGTGAGTTGCCGGGGGTTCGCAAGCCCGGTATCCGAGAGCCAGATCTCGGCCGGATGCGCGGAGTCTTGTGCCCGGTATGCCAGGGTTTTACCATCGAGAGTGAGATCGAGAGAGTAGCGGGGAGGGTCGCCTCCGATTGCTTGATCAACTTGCGCAAGCATCTTCACTTCATTGGTCTTGAGGTCGATGCTACAGAAAGCCACTTTTTTTGTTATGCGGTTACGCGCGATCACCATGAAGGAATTTTTATCTGTTGTTATCAATTGGCGCGCATCCACTGGCAGCGCGAAATCAAGGAAATCGTAATCGGGAATGTTTGCAATCCGAGTGGCAGTCCGATCAGCAATGCTGAGTCTCCATACACCATCTCTTATCAGCCGGTACACATATCGACCGTCCGATGTCCACAATGGTGCTCGATCCGAACCGCCAAATGGGGGGTGAGGAAGTGGACTGATATCAGTTGGATCGTCTCCGACCCGAGCTACCACATAACAATCCACTTTAGGAACCCCTCCGCAATAGCTTAATCTCTCGCTATCTGGCGACCAGCTGAAACTTTGGGGTTCCATGAGCGTGGTATCACGGAGAAGAACCGTTGTCCGTGCATCAGGCAGCGAGTAAGTCATTAAATCAAAAAGCAGGGACTGAGTATTTGGAGCAAATCCCTTTTGATTCGTGAATGCGATGAATCTGCCGTCAGGCGACACGCGATGGCCAAAGCACTTGATGCCTCGTGCAATGACTTGTTTGGATCCCGTTGTGGCATTGAAGAGAAGAAGATCCCCAAACCACTGACTAAGATTAAAGCCCGTTGTGTCAGTGGAGGCGGCTTTTGCCCCCGGTCGAAAGCGGTAAACCACAACCGACGTTTCTGTTTTGGTAGAGATGCGTCCCGCTTTGGCGGCTTCCCCCAAAGTCATGTTCGCCGCAGCATCTATGGTCATGCTGTCGGGAAGCGCACTAGCCAAAACGGCTGAGTTATCTGGCATCCATTGTGGTCCTAGATGCCCGGTAACAATTGCGTTCGACACCCTTCTGACCGATTGAGACTTCCTCTCCCACACCCAAAGATTAGCTGACCCCTCCTGATCCGAATAAAAGGCTACGTACTGCCCGTCGCCGGACCATTCCGGTAACCAGCTCGATCCTATGCTCATAATCTTGTTGGTCTTAGCGGTTTGCACATCGGTGATCATGAGTTCGCATCCAGCAAAGAGCGGCGGTACGAAGCTTCGCGTGAACGCCTGAAATCGTGGATCGGTCTCAATGGCCCTCTTTCTTCGGTCACACACAGAAAAGACGACCAATTGGCCGTCTGGTGAAATGCTTACACCGTAAAATCCGCCTACATCCAGAATTCCCAGACTTGTCTCGGGCGAAATTGGAGCGAGCGCCGAAGGCGACGGCTCCTGCGGCAAAGCGAGGCGATCGATGAGTGTCGACTCCTGCGCCCTTGCTGGGAGAGCGCAGAAGCAGCCGAAACAAATCAGCAATGCAAATTTGCGAAGTGCCTTCATAAAATATGCTCCTCTATCCTCAGCAAGAAAGAGACACATTCAAAAACATACAAGGGCGAAGAGCATCTTGTTTAGTTGGCATGCTTACCATCGCCCTTCTTTGCCACGCGTAGAACCGCGCTTAAAACTGCGCTTTCAGAGAGAACTGAATGGAACGCGGACCGCCGATCTGATAAAGCGGGTTAAAGCCTCCGATTGCCCCTCCGCTGCCCAAGCTTCTGCCGAACATGGACTGCGACTTTCCAAAGGCGCTTTGCGGTATTCCGAGGATACTTAGTTGGCCGCTCGGGTCTGCGAAGTTTGGATGATTGAAGACATTGAAGAACTCCGCTTTGAATAGCAGGTTGAACCGCTCAGTGAGATTGAACCGGCGTCGAACCGCCAAGTCGGTTTGGAATATAGGGAATCCGCGCAATGCATTGCGCCCAAGCGTTCCCTGGCGGATAGCTGTTGGGTTGAAAAAAGCAGCTGGATTGAATCGCCTTCCCCCTGGCAACGTCGAATCAATTATATAAACAGGTACGTTCGGCACGAGGTCGGGCCTAATTACGTTTGCAGTATTTCCAAACCCGATATTCTTGAGTACTGTAACATCCACCGGGGTTGCCGAACGAGATGTAACGATTGTGTCAATTGCCCAATTGCCCAATATCGACTTTCCTAATTTGCTGGAAGGCGCCGGAAGGTTGTAGGAGACGGCGGCGGTAAACTGGTGCCGAATATCAAAGTCCGAAGGTCCTCGATCGATTTTTGGATCCGCTACCACGCCGGGCACAACTTGAAAGGCATCGTTCGAGCCAATATCTATTGAGTGCGACCACGTGTATGAGGCCAGCGCTTCCAGCCGTCTTGAGAGGCGGCGCTGGAATCGTAGCTGGAGTGCATGATAATCAGAGGTCGCCACGTTTCTGGTGATGAAGACTCTTGAAGTTGCATTGAAAAGGGGATTGGCGGCGACCGTGAATATTGTGCTGCCAAGTTGCTCCTGCCGCAGCAGACGACGGCCAACCGCGGCGACGTACGTAGCGGATATGGTTTGGTTTGTGCCCAGCGATTGCTCAACAGCGAAATTCCACTGCAGTGTGTAGGGCAGTTTCAGATTAGAATCATAGGCAAACATCCGTAGGATCGGCGGGTTGGGGGGTAACGACGGCGGAGCTGCATCGGCAGATGACAACGGAAACAGAACATTGGAAAGCGATTTGCCCGCAAGGAAAGGAAACGATGCGAGAAAAGAGTTGCCGACGACATTACTTCCTAGATCGTAGAAGACACCAAATCCGCCGCGTAGCAGCGTTTCTCTACCGGGCTTCTGAAATAGTCGAAAGGCAGCACCTATGCGCGGGGCAAAGTTATTGTACGTGGTCTTATAAGGTCGCGTGCCGGAAGGCGCTAGGGCAAACGTCGCGGGATTGTCGATTTGATTTAACTGAGAAGGATTCTTGCCATTTGCTTCCGTCGGTGGCGGGTTTATTTCGTACCTGAGACCATACGTAAGGGTTAGTCGCCGCGTTGTCTTCCACGTGTCTTGAAAGTAGAACGATAGGTTGGTAAACACAGGGAAGAGCGGACCAGCTTGTGATGAAACGCTTACCGACGAAGCCCTTCCCGTAAGCGCTCCGGCGACGCCCGCGAAGAAGACATTCTGGCCGTATACTTGTGGACCAATGATAGGGAATGCGCGGCGGTAATCCACGCCAGTTTTTAGCTGATGGCTTCCCGAGACTAGGGATACATTGTCTACAAGGTTGAATTGGCGTTGCACACTATCCTGAGTATTGCCCACGTTCAGTGCTCCGCGCGTCCCACCAATTGTCAAAGTAAGGATGGAATCACGGCTTGAGCCGACTGAAGCGAAAAGCACCGATTCTGCTGGAACCACGGCACCACCAAAACTGTCCAGTGTGAAAAATGTATGCCCGCTGTTACGACTATAATTCACGCGAAGCTCATTGTTCACTCGCGGCGAAAATATGAATGTGCCGCCGAGGGTAAGTGTTTGCGTCTTGATCTTTAGCGCGCCTACTGAGTTCAGACTGTCACTCGAACTGGACCGTTGAAGCGCCTCGGACGGAGAATAATTGTACCGACCGAAGACCGAGAACTTGTCGTTCATATTGTGGTCGATTCGAATGCTTGTTGCGTCGAACGAAGAAGGATTTGAGTAGCTGGCTAAGAACGGCGCCAGGTTGTTAGCTCCGGCGGGTCCGTTCGGAAGGGGAAACGCATTCAGAAATGGTTGAATAGCCGGCGGAGCCGCTTGTCGTGCCGCTAGCGATGGAACATCAGTGCTCGTAAAAAGGGGTTGCCGCAACCGCAGACCCTCATAAGAAAAGAAAAAGAACGTCTTATTTCGGCCGTTGTATAAGTGTCGCCCGCCCTCTCCAAAGCGTGGAAATAGGATTGGACCACCGAGCACTCCACCAAACTGATTCTGCCGCAAGGCAGCCTTCTTCAATATAGGGTTGGCATTGACGAACCAGTCGGTCGCGTCCAACGCATCATTGCGAAAGAATTCGAAAAGCGTGCCGTGAAAATCATTCGTACCTGAACGCGTCGCTATTAACACCTGACCACCCGGCGTTCGACCAAATTCAGGAGCGTAACTTGACGTCTCCAATTTGAACTCTTGTAGCGCATCGATTGAGACGAGGTTATTGGTTCCTCCTGAAGCGCTGAACCCAGGTAGTGATCCTCCGGCCGCCTGTCCAGGAGTGCCATTCGTTGGGACAGCGATGTTTGCGCTGACTCCGTCTATGCTGAAGTAGTTGGCGTCCGCACGTTGTCCGTTAACGCTAAACTGACCTGGACCACTCAGCTGGCCTGCTTTAGTTAATACGACTCCAGGGCTGAGCGTCATTAGAGATTGAAAACTTCTGCCGTTGAGAGGCAGGTTCGCAACGAATTGACGGTCAACGACAGTACCCACCGCGGGTGATTCGTTAATCAAGGGCGCATCCGCGTTTACCTGCACTATCTCGCTGATGTTGCCGGCTTTTAAGTGGATTTGGAGGGACTTTTGATCGCCCACGTTCAAAATCACATTTTGAACTTCGACTGGCGCGAAGCCTTGTTGCTGGACGTTGACTACGTAAGTGCTGGGAGGGAGTAACGGGACGATGAAGTCTCCTTGTTCGTTTGTTGCCGTCTGTCGGCGCGCGCCGGTGCTCGTGTTGACTACTGCTACCGTTGCGCCGGGGATGACCGCATCCCTCTCGTCAAGGACAGTTCCACTCAGGGTCGCTGTCGCGGACTGAGCGGCGACAGAAGGCAGTAGGCACAAGGCAGAGAGCAGTAGGCAGAGGGCAAGAGGCAGTAGGCGGAGAGCAGCAGTCGTTACCGCCTGGGATAGCGCGTGCGTAGCTACTCGGCAAGGGGCATAAGGCAGCAAATATTGAGTTGCGAATGACCAGGGATTCTTGGCAGTCATGACGCTAATCCTCCAGAGATGCTAGTTATTAGGGATCGGAGATCTGAGATTACAGATCAGGGATCGCAGATCGGCGATCAAAGATTCAAAGCACAAAGGAAACAGCTGACTACTACTGACTGCGGACAACGGACTACTGATTACGAGCAATCGTTCCCGCCAGGGTTTCCGCGCTTTTGAGTAAGCCCCAGAACTGCGGCGACTTGATTGCCGTGGTGGCCGACGCCTCAGCGGAGATGGTAAAGGCCGAGCGAATCACTCGATCGTTGGCTGAAACCAAATCAAAGAGACGCACCGTCGCCCTGGCCAGACTGGCATCGTCTTCGATTTCCATCTGATTGGTATCCGCGCCAGGCGATCCACCAGGGGAAAATATTGGCTGCAATTCTTGCCGCAACTTTCTAGCTTCCTGTTCGCAATTGCGCGCGTGCGCGCGCACGACGCCCAACCATTTAGCGCGGGCCTTGGAACTCATGTTCCGCAAATCTTCCGCCGAGAATTGACCTGCCAGGCGCTTGAGCGTTCCTGCCTCGCTCATGATCAGCCGCGAACGATTTAAAATTCTGGCGGCAAACTGGCGGACTTCCTCGTCGGCCCGTCCTTCCTCCTTGCCAAGGTAACGGCGCACATCTTCCTCAACTGGAAATTCCGCCTTTGTCACTTCAACACGCTGCACACTTGTTGGACCACTGGAAGACGGCGATTGCTTTTGACGCTTCACGACTTCAGCGACAGTCTCGACTTTGACCGTCACTGCGGGATTGCTCATGACGGGCGCGAGAGCGCGTAGGATTTCAGCCCGGCGGCCCTCTGTTTCGACCACACCGCTTACTGACAATCTTCCATCTGACGTGCGAGCTACATTCGTTTGATCATCCATGTCCGCGCCAGCCTCGTTCAGAAGGCGCAGTACTTCGGCTTCGAGATCAGCCGTGGCGAGAACGGGAGCTGGGGATTCGGATCCCGTGGCCGGAGTCGTCGTTTCGAGTTTCGCGTTTCGACTTTCAGGTTCAGCCGCGGGAACGAGTAACTCTGAGTCAGGTTCCAACACGGAAGGCGCAACGGTATCAGGCGCACGCCGTTCGAAGGCGCTTTCGGTGAAGCGATACTCGAGGAATTTCGGATTGCGATTTGCGGATTTCGAATTGAAGTCATCACCACGCACGAGCAGGGTGAGCTCGTTAACGTGCAGGTCAGCGCGGCTCAACGTCAACGTCGCCTTGACTACACCTGCTCCGCCGGCTTCTGAACGAGGCTGCTCATAGCTAATCACATAAGCGCCATTGCGCTCTTCGAAGCTGGTTGCTTCGCGGCTACCGATCAGCGCGATGAAGTCTCGGGCAGATGGAGATAATTGCCAGAGCTCTGAACTGCGGATTGCGGATTGCGGATTGCGGAATTCAACTCTTGGTTCGCGCGCGGCGTGATGGCTGCGATAGATGGCGCCGGCGCTTCCTGCTTTAGCCCACTCGCCGGAGAGCAAGCGTCCTTTCTCGTCATAGAGTCGCCGAGCAGTTACACCCTTGGCGGCGCTATGCCAAATTTCAATCCGCCGACGCGACAGAGTCTTTCCATCCGGCTCACGCTCTTCAAGCATAAAGGTGCGGTGCAATACCAAATCCGTTCGGGCTGCTAATGCATCTTCAGCGGCGATGGATCGAGACAAGAGTTCCGGCGCGGTAGGTTTGGCAATGTGAGTGCGCAGACTGAAATAGGCGAGCCCAGCCAGGAGCAACAAAGCAAATACGGCCGTAACGGTTTGCGGTCGCAGCCAGAAACGCCAGTCGAGGATGAAGCGCCATAAAGACGAACGAGACGGGGAGAGGAGGGCATGGGGAGACGGGGGAGAGAGCGGAGACAGGGACATACGGAGACGCGGAGACAGGAAGAGCCGGAGAAGAAACTTCTTTCTCCCCGTTCCCCCGTCCCCCACTCCCCGCGTCTCGTTTGTCTTCCTCCCTGTCTCGGGCTATCCACGTCTCCCCCGTCGCCGCGTCTCCCTGTCTCCGCGTCTCCAGGTGCGCAGCGGGCGCGGTCTCCACTTCCTCGTTGAAATGCGGATCAGAGTAAACAACCTGTATCGTGGGCGAGGGACTGGCGAAGCGCAGCGTCAATTCCAGAGCCCTTTGCTCGTTCAGCTTCACGTGGCTTGTTCGCTGGCCCGGACCATCAGGCGGCAACTCTTCGACACTCATCATCAGCAAGCGGATTTTTTGTTCGCTGAAAACTTCGACGAAACTGATCCTCTCATCTCGATCGACAACTAAGTTCAGCTCGCTTCTCTCCGAACTGACTCGCTGCGAGCCCAGCGTGTAGCCGTTAACTGAAACGCAGAGTTCCCGCGGTTCATGCGAGAGAGTGTCTCTGACTCTGCGTCTGAACCTGTTCAGCTTGAGCTTGGATAAACCGCCTCCGGTTCCGCCTGGACCACCGCCCCCACCGCGCTTGCGGGTGTCTCTTCCTAATGTCGCAGTAGCACTTCGCTCAGCGAGCAGAGGAAGCCCGAGTAAGCCGCTGACTTTGTCCAGACAATGCGAGCAACTAACGATGTGTGATAGTTGCGAGCACTCAATCGGAGTTGAGTCTTCAGCGCCATACAGTTGTTTAAGGTCTGCATCCGCGAAGCAGTCGCCGCGTCTGGCCTGGAAAATCGTTTGCCTCAACTCCTCCAGGAAAACATCGAGGGTACGCGCGTAGCCGGTCGGTAGAACTTCCGGCGGTGAGGTGCGACTCATAAACTCAAGAAGGCCGGTGTCACCCAATTCGCTCAGAAGGCCCGCCTTGGCTTCGTTCCTTGCCAGCTTCAGCCAGTTATCAATCGAGGGACGCGGGCTACGCAAAATCTGGACGATCTCTTCCGGGTAGTAGCCGTGAAAAAACCTGAGTATCAGAACGCTCGCGATCTTGGCCGTCTCTTTGCGCGCGCAGGCGTAATGACAGACCCGACGCAAATCATCCTGCGCTTGAATCTGGTCGCGCAGATCGACTGTGCGCAGCCCGACTTCAGCTGAGTCGTATTCAACAATAGAAAGCTGTTGCAGCGTGTTGCGGGTATCGCGCCGCCGCTGCGCCAGGTGGAGATTTCGTAGCATCGTGTAGAGGTAGCCGTCGAGATTCGCGATCTTTTGCAGGTCCGGTTCGTTGAGAGTGAACTGAATAAAAAGATCATGCAGGAGGTCTTCGGCCAGCTCGTAATCGCGTTCGGTCATCTGTAATGACCAGGCGAGCAGACGGTCATAGCGCTCGACGAATATGTCTTCACGCTGTAGTGGAGCTGGGCTGGGATTTAGCATTCGAGAGCCCCAAATCGCAGGACGATCACGACCGATTACAAAAGACTTAAGTGACGCTTCTACTTACTAAGAGTAAATCTGGATGCCTTATCTACCCTGGACCCGCAAAAAATCTTTCGCGAAATCGAGATTCTAGAACAGTTTGCAGGTTGGGAAGGCCAAAGCGGAGCGCGCCCCCGCTCCAGCGTAGCGTCTTTCGCTGGCTACAAAAACCGCTCAATTCTTATGCAGATAGGTCCAGTGTAGTCTTGAAGAAAACTAAAGGTGATGACGCTTGCGCTGGAGCGGGGGCGCGCTGTGCTTTGCCCACCTTCCCAACCTGTAAATTGTGTCAGCTTGAACGGCTAAGTCAGTGTTGAGTTGGTCTTGCTCTTGAGCGAGCTGCGCTTTGCCAAATCATTTTCACACAGCGGCGGTTTGGTGGGGTGCCGCAGCGTCGTGAGTGCCTTCGATGATTTGGCCGTAGTCCATGTGCACCACGCGGTTGGCCCATTGCGTCGGGAACGGGCGATGCGAAATGATGATCGTCGTTACATTCTGCAAATAATTATCGAGCCCATTCAGCAAACGTTTTTCGGTGAGCGCGTCCAGCGCGGAAGTGCATTCGTCGAGTATCAGGATTCGCGGGCGTTGCAGCAGCGCACGGGCTAAGGCGACGCGCTGCCGCTCACCGCCTGAAAGTCGATTGCCCCGGGGACCGAGCGGTTCGTTCCAACCATTTGGAAGCCTGTTTATGAGGCTGTCCAATTGGGCCAGGCTCATGACCTTGTCCAGTTCATCCTGAGTCGCCTCGAGGTTTCCGTACAGCAGGTTCTCACGCAGCGTCAGGTCGAACAGTACGGGATCTTGCGGCACAAAGATTACGCACGACCGCAAACTTTTCAGTTTGATGTCGCGGACGTCCAGGCCTTCCACCAGAACCGTGCCACCTCGAGCATCATAAAGGCGCGCCACCAGCCGGGCTATGGTGCTCTTGCCGTTGCCGCTTCTTCCAGCCAGCGCGACTCGCTCTCCGGGATTCACGCGCAGGCTGACCCCATTCAGCACGGACCGGTCCGCGTGGTAACTGAAAAAGACATCTCTTAGCTCGATCGCTCCGGACGCCTTTGGCTCAAGCGCCAGGGCCCCGGGACGATCCCGTATGGATCAGCTCGGCTTCAGTGATCTCCATGAGACGCCGAACACTCGCGCCGGCGCGTTGGAGTTTGGAATAAATATCCACGACCCCGTAAAGCGGAATGAAAAGTTGCAGCGTGTAACCATAGAAGGCTACAAGCCCACCCGCAGTTAATGTTCCCATCATTACCTGGTAACCGCCATAACAGAGAACGCCGGCCATGCCCACCACGATGATCAGGTACAGAAAGGAGCTGAAAAGTAGCTCCGTGGTGCGTCGTTTAATCTGCGCCCGGACCGCCCCGCCTGACAGACGGGCGAACCGGCGCGCCTCTCTTTGCTCGCAGGAAAGCAATTGCACCTGAACGATCGAGGAGAGGTGCTCTTCGAGAAAGCCGATCATCTTTCCGGATTGCTCCTGCACCGAGTCGGAAGCCTGCCGCAGCCGTTCATGAAACCGACGGCGCACAAGGATGAATACCGGGATCAGCGGCAAAACGATCGCGGTGAGGCGGTAGTTCAAAACCAGCATCGTAGTCATGACCAGGGTAAAGACTGTCACCATGCGCAAGGCGCTGGGAATGACTTCACCGCTGAGAGTTCCTACCTGGTCCACATCAATTTGCAGGCGGTGCAAGGTGTCGCCGAGAGGTCTGTTGTCGTGATACTCGGCGGACAGCCGTTGCAGATGACGCAGCAAACTCAGCCTCGACCGGAAGGTCATCTTTTGCACCGCGCGAAAATTGAGTATTGCTGCCAGGCTGTCAAATCCCATCCGGCCCGCGTAAGTGAGAAATAAGGCTGCGGCTACAAGAGGCAGCCAGCTCACGCGCCGCTGTGGGATCACGTCATCAATCAGCAGTCTAACGATCAGAGGATCGATAAGGACAAGAATGCTGGCAACGACAATGCAGAAATAGCTGCTGAAATGAAGGCGCAGGAAGGGCTTGACTTGGGAGGCGAGCCAACGAATCTCGCTGTGGCGGTTCAGCTGCATGGATTCATCCGCGGATTAGATGCAAGCGACTCTATGACAACGCGTGGTGATGCGGCGCAAAATCGCCGTTCTGCTTGGTATTCCAAGCAGAGGCCGATTTCATAATGATTTCCGGGTGGTGGCAAAAACGCAGAGGGAGATTCTTGCTTACAATCCCAAGCAGCCATGTAAATAAGGGACGCAGCTTACATCGTCCGAATTTGAGTAGTGGTGCATCAGTTTGGAGTTGGCGGGACGGATTGCGCTATTACAGAGCCGTGGCCGGAAAGCGGATGCTAGAGTCAACTTCGGAAACAAGCGGCCGCCCTTACAAGAACCGAGCGCGGTAGCGCCGGATGCTAGAGTCTACTCTGGCAATAGGCCTAGCCAATGGGCTTATTACTGAAGTTGACTATAGCATCCGGCGCTACCGCGCTCGGTTCTGTATTGACTGTGTCGCTTTCTGATTCTTCGACCATTCACTGCGGGCTGCCCGCGCGGGGACCCCGGTCCGCTTCCGGTTCTGATGAAGCTCTCCAGTCGTTCCAGGTCGCGCAACGGATAGCGAAGCGCCAAACGCAAATGAGCACTGATTAAAATTGAAACTACATCGTCCGAATTTGAGTAACCTGCTTAATATTTGGCTCCTACCTCGGGATGCCTTTGGCATGCATCGCCTTCTGCTCTTTGGCCGCTTCTAATGATTCAGGCTCCGGATCGATGCAATACGTATTGTACCCAGTGACGCGGCCTACAATTTCCGCCTCCCTCGGATAAGGGAAACGGCGGATGCTTGCGGGCGACAAGTGGTGCGGAATGATCAGAAGTTGATTACCGTTTAACTCACACCAGCCACAGGCATAACCGTCGCGCAACTCCATAAAGTAGATCGGTCGTTCAAACTCGCTATGCCAGGCGATTGATTTCAACTTGTTCTGATCGGTATCGATCTCAACTAGTGAGCCGGGTCGGATCAATGGATACATTGTGAAATCGTTTGACCCAATGTGGCCGTAGGTCAGCGAGACAGGGTGGTTTTCTCCTGGAGAAAATGGCGTGATGCCGCCTGCTCCAGGTATTCCAGGAACCAGGCTGGTACCTGTAGGACTCCGGCCAGATATTGGAATGACACGCGCCAAGCGATCGTGATTACCAATATCTTGTGAAAGAAGTCGAGTGAGGGTTGGATTGGCCACCGGCGCGTATTTCTCGATCTCATTTACATCGACATCGTAAAGCCGAATCAAATCGAAGAACTGCACCTGATAGATCACGCTCAAGCTGAAGATCTTGCAAATACCTGGTTCCGATATTCCCTTCTCCAACTGGGCAAGCCAGCCGTTTGATATGCGGAACCTCTTATCGCCTTTGGCTTCCGCAATTCTGCGGCTTGCTCGCTCTACCTCACGAACCGTGATGTTCCGGTTATTCCGGAGAGCTTTGAGTTTTTGGCCTGCGGGCATCGCACTCCTCCGATCCGGTCGGGAAGCATGAAATACCTCTGGGCCATTGCTCTACTAGCGTTTTATCCGACGGTCTGGAACAGCTGCTGGATTTAGCCGTCAATAGAGATCAGGAAGGGTTCTTTGCGGCGAGGGCTAAATTCATAATCTTTGATTCCAGGGTTCTGTGCGCTCCTTTTCCAGTACTCCGGGCGGAAAACATTTGGTGGTGCCCTATTTTCATTTTCAAATTAGGTCACTACCAAACATATACACGTCTTGATTTCTGACGCAGACTTTATAGAAGTTACGAGCGACTGCCAAGAACCACGCTTCTTTGTCCGACATTACAGACAGTGATGAATTTCGTTACCAGGAAAAGAAGCAGTCAAGGAGGCGTGTGAACCTTAAGGGTTCCAGATAGCAGGGCGTCAAACGTTTGAGACGAGGAGGAAAGTGTGAACGGGCTTTGCATGTTCCTGGCACCAACACTGACGAAAAGCACTCTAGCTTTACTTCCGGCAGCTCACGCCGTGGATCTATTCTGTTCGCGATGCCGGACAGAGCATAAAATTCGCTCGCGAGCTGGCGTCGTTTATCCACGCGTCTTCCGAGTTAACTTCAGTAACCTCGAAACTACAATCCTGATTTGGGCGCCGAAGTAGTACCACTGAGGTCATTTCCGGAACAGCAGACCAACAACCTGTCCGATGACTGTCACCTCCGTACTCTTGAACTCCTGACGCACCTGCCCGGAAAGTGGATGAGGGACTAACACAACCCTACCTGAAGGCGAATTTTCCAGATAAGAGCACGTCAGCCCGTGAGGTGTGAGCACATAGAAGAGTTCGCGTTCATGAAAGCTTACGTTTTCCGCAGGGGTAACCTTCGTTAAAAGTGTATTCACCAGCAGTCTGGTGCCTGGCGGAGCTACGGGTGAGGAATATGTGTCCCCTTCTCCCACCACAACGTAACGCAGGTAAGGCGGATAAAACGAGCCCAGATATTCAACGTCAATATGGATCCGGTGCTCAACCAGCCCACCAAAAAACTGCGACTCATTCAAACTAACGTCCCGCTTCAAAATGGGTAGACTGATCTTCCGCTGGCGCGTGACGGCGTCGAGAGTGACTTCATGAGTGCGATTGCTGGACATTTGGAGTTGCTCAGCAAAACGGCGTTCTGGCTGAAGTCCGATTGCTGCATCGATTTCCGTCTGGGAAAGATGCAAAATGATTCGCAGGCTGTCGAGCTTTGCAGTTCCAGGCTGGCGAATGCTGCCGCTGATAATGTTGCCCAGGGTCGACTTGCCAATAGCCATGTCAGGAATATCGTTGAGTGCCGCCAACCGCTTACTCTCGGAAACAATATTCTTGTAGCTGAACCCTAGTAGTTTCATCGCCCGTCGAATCAACTTACCTAAAGGCGAAACTTTTTGTCCTTGCGGTCTTCCGCCCCGGGCCTCGCCTCCCGGGCGGTCCTGGCCATGCCGGCTGGTGTTCGCCACTCGCTGGGAGGTCGCGTGAGCTTCCAGAGCCCTTTGCAGCATGCGTCGCAGTTGCGGCTGGTCAATCGGTTTTGTGACAAAGCCAGATGCTCTGCGCGCGCCAGCATCGAATGCACTATCCAGGGTGCCATGCCCGGTTACGACTATTACTACAGTCTCAGGGGAGCTGCGTTTCACCTTATTCAGCACGCTGATACCGGAACCATCCGGTAACTTTAGATCCAGCAGGATGGCAGCAGGACGCTGCTTACGAAACAGTTCCAGAGCTTCAGTGACTGTCCCCGCTTCCATAGAGCGATAACCCCAGTCTTTCAGCACGTCGCTCAGCATTGAACGAACCAGGGGATCATCATCGACAACGAGAACCTCGAGCAGTGCTGACTGAGATCGACGAGAGGCGGTCGAGGCGCCTTCCTGGTCATCATCTCTATGGCTCCTCGTGACCAACGGATCGTCAGTAGTGTTTTTATCTTCAGATGCAAATGAGAGGAGAGGAGGAAGTGAGGCAACATTCATTTCGTACTCCTTGAGGTAATCCGTTGAGACCATTGACCCGTCCCCTGGTGAAACCTTTTCCGTTCGCCTGGTCTGCCGTGATGTCGAGTGAAGTTTGCTCAATCACAGCTGTTGAGTAGGCAACTAACGATTTCAACAAAGGAATTTTGAGCTTGGCACACTTCCGAAGCGTGAAGTCCCGAGTGAATCGAGAACGTAAGACACCTGCATAGATGAGATCATTCATCTGTGCACATACGCTGCATGAGGCTCTGGACGCACTGACCACATGATGGCAGCTGGAGGCGCGCGAACCAAGTCGGGGTGAGAGTTGTCTTATATCAAACTCGGTAATAGACCTTCATACCTGATAATAGGGTCTGGGCGATCATTTTACACTATTGGAACCTCTGATCAAGTGTCTTCGAGGCGTAGCGTTGGTATGAATTTAGCCCGGCGTTTCAACGCCGCGATCAGGTTGTTGCCTCTTCTCGTCGCGTAGCGACGATTGACTTGGCGTAATTGAAATTAGCGATTTTCTGAGATGGAAGAACCATGAAGGCGGTTTGGTGGGCGAGCGGAATTCATTGGATAGGCTTGGTCATCGACGCCGGCGATTTTAGCCAGTTGTCGAACCAATCGATCGTTCGGTTAAGGCGATCAACTTGATTAGGACAACTCCAGAGGCTCGGTGCATGAACTTGATCTGTGTATTTAACGTATTCGACCTCCTTGCCTAACTGCGCAGAAACACAAAAACTTGATCCGAGTGAGTAAGAGCAGTTGCATCGTCGGACGTTCCCTGCAAGATTAGGAGAGGCGTTTGTACTCTATCGAGATAAGATACAGGCGAGTTTTCTGAGAGCAGCCACTGGTAGCGCTCAATAAACAAGTCCTCGTGACTGGATG
This sequence comes from Blastocatellia bacterium, assembly GCA_963698325.1. GTDB lineage: Bacteria > Acidobacteriota > Blastocatellia > Pyrinomonadales > Pyrinomonadaceae > PSRF01. Next base: position 93,279 of record CAVOQJ010000005.1, read on the forward strand.
AAGTTTGAAGAGGCCTCAGCATCTAATCTCTTGTGTTTCCTGGCCGCTCTAAGCGACCCTAATTTTGACGCTTCTATTAACAATAGACTTCGGTTAGGACGCAATCACACGCGAAATTGTCTTGAAGGGCTAGAAAAATCGATGGGTCTGAAAAAGACTGAGGTCTTAAGTCACGAAGCCAGGAATGCGGCAGGCAATTGTCATTATCGCCAAATGAGATGGCAGAGGTATTTCGCAAACTTGGCGCATAGGCGGCCGTTTTCTCTTATTTGAGTACTTAAATAGCCCGGACAAGGCCAATGTCTGAGGACGACCCAGAACTCATGGGCCTTCGAGCAGAGCTTGCCTAGCTTGGGAGAAAGTAAACCGGCCTTCGTAGAGAGCTTTGCCGACAATTACACTATCGATGCCGCAGTCGCTTGCCTCTTTCAATCGCTTTAAGTCTTCAAGTGAAGAGACCCCACCGGAGGCTGTGACTTTCAAACCAGAGGCGTTGGCAATCAGGCAGGTCTGATCGATGTTTAGTCCCTCAAGTGTGCCATCGCGCTGGGTGTCGGTATAGATGATTCGTTCAACTCCCATCGTCGCGACCTTGCGCGCCAGAGTAACGGCGCTCATCGCCGCCTTAATCTCCCAGCCATGCATCACTACTTGACCGTCTTGCGCGTCAATACCGACGGCGATATGCCTGCCGCCCAACAGATGCAACATCTTGGTCAACACTTCGGGCGCTTCGATTACCAGAGTGCTGATCACAACTCTGGTCACACCCAGGTCTATCATCCCCTTTACCTGACGCAGACTGCGCAGGCCGCCGCCGAATTGCACGGGAACGTTGACGCTGCGAATGATCTCTCGCAGCACCGCTCGATTGCGTGAGTTTGCTTCGGTAAAAGCGCCATCGAGATCAACTACATGAAGCATACCGGCGCCCTCAGCCTCGAAGCGAAGGGCGACCGCTATTGGATCTTCATCGTAGACTTTGGTTGAGTCTCTTTGTCCCTGGGTCAGGCGTACGCACTTCCCGGCGTGCAAATCGATGGCTGGAATGATCAGCATCTAGGGTTCTCGGATTGTTTTCATTACTTCAGCAAAAAGCACACCGTTGGTAGAGACCGCATTACCCGCGTGGATTGTTCTCTGCGCCTTCCAGTCAGTGAATGTACCCCCAGCCTCTTCAAGGATCGGCAGCAGCGCAGCGCAATCCCAAACATTCATGACGGGATCAAGCATGATGTCCGCTCTTCCAGTGGCCACGAGAATATGACCATAGCAATCGCCCCACGTGCGGCGCGCGTTAACTTGTCGCTGTAGTGCTTCCGAGGCTCGACCAAATCCATACTGCTCACAGGTACCAAAATCCGTCGCTAAGAGTAAGGCTTCTGCAAGCGAGGAGGTTGGCGACACGCGCGCCGGTTCACCATTCCAAAAACATCCCAACTCGCGCCCAGCATAGACAATCTCATCCAACGCCGGAAGGTTGACCACTCCCAGTGAAGGCTCGCCATCAACCTCAAGTCCGATCAGTACACCATAGAGCGGCACACCGTGAACGAATGAATGGGTGCCGTCCAACGGATCGATAATCCAACGACGGCCCGACGTGCCGACGCGCTCGCCTTCTTCTTCACCAAGAATGCTGTCGTCTGGAAATCTCTGCGCTATGCTCTTCCGGATGAGTCGTTCGGCCTCGCGGTCGGCGATCGTGACGAGAGAATTGTCAGCTTTGCGCTCAAGCTGCAACGAGCCTTTGAAGTAACGCTGCGTAATCCCGCCAGCTTGGCGCGCAAGACGAACGGCGAAGTCGAGAAGAGGTCCTATTTCTGCCGTCTCGGTCATTCGCTGTTCACCTTTGTTCGGCGCCTAATCAATTCTTCGCTGATTTGGGAGAGTTTGACGCCGCGCTCAACCAGCAGCACCATGAGATGGTAAATAAGATCGGATGCTTCGCTAATCACTGGCGCAGTATTTTCGCCTTTGGCCGCGATGATCGTCTCCGTCGCCTCCTCGCCTACTTTCTTCAGAATCGTGTCGAGACCCTGATCGAAGAGATAAGTCGTGTACGAGCCTTCAGGTCGTTCTTTTTGCCGCGAACATACAAGGCTGTATAGCTCGTCTAGCACTGAGCCAAGACCACTTGTCTGACTGGCACGCGAGAAATCGATTTCCAGCCCTTTGATATCGCGATAAAAACAAGACCGTGCTCCGGCATGGCAAGCGGGACCGGCTGGTTCAACCAGCACGACCAAAGCATCGCTGTCGCAGTCCTGAAAGATTTCGGTGACCCGCTGAGTGTTGCCGGAGGTCGCACCTTTGTGCCACAACTCGGAGCGTGAGCGTGACCAAAACCAAGTCTCGCGGCGCTCCAATGTCCTTTTGAGACTCTCGGCATTCATATAAGCCAGTGTAAGGACCTCAAGCGTTCGCGCGTCTTGCACAATCGCTGGAACGAGTCCTTGTTTGTCGAATCGAATTTGATCCACGTCAAAGTTCATCGCACCACTACTCCTCGCTCACGCAAATACTTCTTAACGTCCGCGATCTTGTATTCGCCAAAGTGGAACAGAGATGCGGCCAAGACGGCGCTGGCGCCCCCCGCGGTTAAAGCATCATAAAAGTGTTCAAGCTTCCCGGCTCCGCCCGAAGCAATTACTGGAATTCTAACGGCGTCAGAAACTGCTCGCGTAAGTTTGATATCGTAACCTTCTTTCGCGCCGTCGCGGTCTATGCTGGTCAGGAGAATCTCGCCCGCCCCAAGTTTTTCGGACAACACTGCCCACTCCAGCACATCCCGACCGACATTTCTGCGACCACCATGAGTAAAGACCTCCCAGCCTTTTCCGGGATCGTCTGGGTCTCTGCGCCGAGCGTCAATGGCCAGCACGATGCACTGACTGCCAAAAGTCTCTGCACCATCGGCAATCAGGGTAGGCCAGTTTACTGCGGCTGTGTTCAGGGAAACTTTGTCCGCGCCGGCTCGCAGCACCGCGCGAATGTCTTCTACTGAGCGCAGACCACCTCCGACCGTAAAGGGAATGAACACTTCGTTAGCGACGCTTCGGACCATTTCAAGGATGATGTCCCGCTTGTCGGATGAAGCCGTGATATCGAAGAAAGTTAGTTCGTCCGCGCTTTGCTCATCGTAGATACGCGCCTGCGCGACCGGATCGCCGGCATCAACCAGAGAGAGGAACCGAACCCCTTTGACTACGCGTCCGCGATCAACGTCGAGACAGGGAATAACGCGCTTCGCCAACATCGAAATCTAAATCACTCCCAAATATTGAACCGAACTCTGCGAGCAAAGCTCTTAAGTAACTGAAGTCCTGCAGTCTGACTTTTCTCTGGGTGAAACTGCACGCCGCATAGATCCCCATCAGCAATTACTGAAGGATACGTAACGCCATATTCCGTCTCGCCCACGACTATCATTGGATCAGCAACCTCGCAGTAATAGGAGTGCACAAAGTAGAAGAAGGCTTCGTCTTCGATTTTCGATAATAAGGGGTGCGGCGTTCGTTTCTTAATCTGATTCCAACCTACTTGTGGCACGACCAGGTCATCCGAGAAGCGTCGGACGCGGCCACGAATCAAACCAAGACCGCCAGTGTTCCCAAACTCCTCCGATTCTTCGAATAACATCTGCATGCCGACGCAGATACCCAGAAGCGGCGTCCCGGCGATTACTCGCTGACGCACGAGCGCATCAAAGCGGCGAGCTGATAGCGCTTTTATGCAAGCGGCAAATGCGCCCACGCCCGGAAGCACCAGTCCCTTTGCTTCGCGCAGCACCAATTCATCATTAGTTATGACGGCTGTATTGCCGGTCGCGGCGAAGGCTCGCTCGACTGATCGCAGATTTCCTACGCCGTAGTCAATGATCGCAATGTCGGGCATCGTTCCTTACAAACTTCCTTTAGTGCTCAATACTCCTTCGATACGAACATCGCGTTCGACCGCTGCTCGCAGCGCGCGGGCCACGGCTTTGAACGAGGCTTCAAGAATGTGGTGCGTGTTTCGTCCTCGCAGCAAATCGATATGCAGATTGCAGCGCAAGGTTTCGGCGAACGAGCGCCAGAAGTGTTCTGCCAACTCGACCGAGAAATTTCCAATCTGTTGCTTTCGCGTCTTAACTTCATAAGCGAGATAGAAGCGCCCGGAGAGATCCGCGACGGCGCGACACAACGCTTCGTCCATCGGTACGATCGCATCGCCGTAGCGAGCAATGCCGGCCTTGTCGCCAAGAGCCTGTAAGAAGGCCTGACCCAAACTAATCGCCACGTCTTCGACGGAGTGATGATCGTCAATATGCAGGTCGCCGCGACAACTGATCTCCAGATCGAACAAACCGTGACGGGCAAATAGCTCTAGCATGTGATCAAGAAAGGGAATATCCGTGGCGATCCTGGCAGTTCCCTTCCCGTCGAGCGAAAGACGGACCTTTATGTCTGTCTCTTTGGTTTGGCGGCCTACTGCTGCCCGGCGTGGTCGTCTGTTTTGTTTCTTAGTCATAGCTATCTTACGTGGCTCCCGGTCTCCTTCTTTTTCGTGAGAATCTCACGCAGCGCTTCAATCAGCAGATTATTCTCTTCCGGTGTGCCGACGCTAACTCGAAAATGATCTTGCAAGAGCGGGTAACTGCTCACATCGCGAACCAGAATGTCCCGCCGCAGCAGCTCCTTATAGATCCGGGATGGTGGAATGGAAGATCGCACCGCCATAAAGTTCGCTCGCGATGGTATGGGGGTCAGACCGGGAATGCGTCCCAGCTCGATGAACAGACGGTCACGCTCCATACGGATAAGACTAATCAAGGGCTTGAGTTGCGACTTGTACATCTCAAGCGCCACTTCCGCGGCCGTTTGCGAGATGACATTTAGGTTGTAAGGCAACACGGCCTTCGATATCTCGCGCACCAATTCCGGCACCGCCAACAGGTAGCCTATTCTCAGACCTGCCAAGGCCATGGCTTTTGAGAAGGTGCGCAGGACGACCAGATTTGAATGCTGCTCCAGGAGTGGAACAGCCGTCTGGTCTGAGAACTCGAAGTAGGCTTCATCAACTACCACCATTCCACTTGCCGTCTTCAGTAACGAGACGAGATCAGGCCGCGCTATGACGCAGCCAGTTGGATTGTTGGGTGAGCAGATAATGGTCACCTCGGGACTGGCTGATTCAACCTCAGATTTCAAAGATCGAATGTCATAGTCCAACTTCGGCGTCAGCGGCACGCTGACGATGTCCGCACCCAACACCGTGGCGATCTGCCGGTAGAGAGCGAACGTGGGCTCGCTGATCAGTACCCGCTTCCCCTCTCCAACCGTGACCATCAAGAGCGCCTGAATCAATTCATTGGAGCCATTTCCTGCTACAATTCCGTCGGACGTCCAACCGCTGTGCTCCGCGAGCCGCTGATGCAACCTCTCCGACACAAAGTCGGGGTAGCGCGACCAACGCCGGTCTGCCAGACGTCTCAGAGTTTCCTCCTTGATCTTGAGAGACGCATCCCAAGGGTTCTCGTTCTGATTCAGTTTGATTCGCGCGCGGTCGGATCGAAGCGAATACGGCCGCAGGTCGCGGACTTGGGGTTTGATTATCTCTAGAGGCTCACGCATCGTCAGTTCTCCTCCAGCCGCATCAATGCTGATCGTGCATGAGCTTCAAGCCCCTCAGATCGAGCCAAGGCGGCAATCATCGGAGCCGTTCTCCTCAGCTCTGAAGCTGAGAACCTTGCGGTATTGGTTCGCTTCGTAAAGTCGCGCACGCTGAGCGCAGACGAAAAGCGCGCCGCGCCGCTGGTGGGCAGGACATGGTTAGGTCCCGCCAGATAATCACCAACAGCTTCCGGCGTCTGCTCTCCAAAAAAGATTGCCCCGGCATTCCTTATCCGCGTAGCAATTGATTCCTGGTCGCGAGCCATGATCTCCAGGTGCTCCGGCGCAAATTCATTTGCCAGGGCGCAGGCTTCCTCAAGGTTGTCCGTAACGATAATGGCGCCGTAATCGGCTAGGGACTGCTTAATTACTGCGGCCCGCGGAAGCTGACACATTTGAGTTGCCAATTCGCTCAAAACTTCCAGCGCCAGCTCTTGACTGGTGGTCACTAGAATCGCAGATGCATCTTCGCTGTGCTCGGCCTGGGCCAAAAGGTCGCCAGCAATGAACGACGCGCGCGCGGTCTCATCGGCGATCACAATCACTTCGCTCGGTCCGGCCAGTGAGTCGATGCCGACAATCCCGAAGACCAGTTTCTTGGCAGCCGTGACATAGCGGTTTCCGGGGCCAGTGATCTTGTCCACGGGGGGAACAGTTTCGGTGCCATAAGCGAGCGCGGCAATCGCTTGCGCGCCTCCGACCGCATAGGCCTCGTTTACGTCTAGTTCAATTAGCGTTGCCGCCACGGCGGGATTTTCCTGGAGGGTGCGTGGTGGCGTGGTGACGACAATTCGATCAACTCCGGCTATTTGCGCAGGCACGATGTTCATTACCACAGATGACGGATAGCCGGCGGTACCGCCCGGAACATATACGCCGACTCGCTCGATGGGCGTAACCCGCTGGCCCAAACTGACGCCGTTTGGGCCATCGACTACCCACGAATACTCCCGCTCGTGTTCGTGAAAGGCGCGTACTCTCTTAATTGCTTCGCGCAACGCTTCGAGCACATCACTCTCGACGCGCGACGCGGCCTTTCGCACCGAATCCTCGTTAACGCGAAGGTCAGCAGGGTCCAAAACGCAGTCATCGAATTTCCGCGCATAGTCGATCAGCGCGGCGTCCCGCGGGTGCGCACATCGCCGGCGATTCCCGCCACCTGATTCATCAAGTCGGTGTCCAGCGCCACGCTTCGCTCGTGAATGCGCTTCAGCTTGGCAGCGAGACGCACTTTTTCTTTGGTCGAGATGACATTAATCATGACTTCGTAGTCGCCAGCGCTCCTTTCAACGCGGAAATGAGATTCGCTATCAGCACGGCCTTCAGTTGGTAGCTGGCCCGATTCACCACCAGTTGAGCAGCCGATGAAGCAATCACCTCCACGATGCTCAGCCCGTTCTCCCGTAGCGTCCTTCCGGTCTCGACCAGGTCCACGATGCAATCGGCGAGTCCCAGAACCGGCGCCAGCTCCACCGATCCCGACAGTTCTATGATCTCTACGGGCTGTCCGCGTTCACCGAAATACCGAGTGGCAATGCGCGGATACTTCGTAGCGACTCGCAGCATTGTGTAGTCGTTCCTTGGTCGATCCGCTGGCGCGGCGATCGCGATCTGACACCGTCCGATATCCAGACTGAGCGGCTGAAGGAGATCAGCCTCGGATTCCAGCAGCACATCCCGACCAACCACGCCGCAATCGGCGATGCCGTGTTCCACGTACACGGGCACATCGGTGGGCTTGACGAAGATGAACCGATGTTGTCCGGCTTCATCTCGGCGAGTAAGACAACGAGAATCGTGATCCTCATTCAGGCGGATGCCCGTGGCCGCAAACAACTCAAGGGCCTCGCGCTCCAATCTTCCTCTGGAGATCGCAATAGTCAGTCCGGGCACGAGGTCACCTCACGGCTGCTAAGCATCACGCACTGGTTTGCAGCGCGCCGCTCCATAGCTTCGCGAAAGAGCGTCGTGACGTCGTCGTCTTTCGATTCGAGCATTGCGTATGCCGGCTCTGCCGAGGGTGTCGATTGCCCCTTACCTGTGAGGAGATCCGCCAGGGCGTCCAACTCCAGGACGAAGCCGACTGCGGGCTCAGCTTTTCCAAATTTGGCCGTCAGATTGTCATAACGCCCGCCGCCCCCCACGCGACGACCCAGCCCCTCGACATAAATCTTGAAAGTCAGGCCGGTGTAGTAATCGAGCCGAGATACATCACCGAGATCGATTTCAAAGTGTGCCGACATACCCAGTGACTCAACCACTTGCCATAGATTCTGGAGACGATCGAGCGCCGCGCGAGACCGCGCGTTCGTGATGACCCGGCGAGCCTTCTCGAATATTTCACCCTTGCCTGACAACTGAATCAGCTCAGCGAAGGCGGAGCACTCATCGGCGGACGCGTAAGAAGTGAGGAAGCGTTCCAGGTCGGCTACTGCCCGAATGTCTATGAGCCGGCGTAACTCATCACGGGCATTTGGATCGAGACCCAGGTTTGCGACGATGCCATTGAAGATCTCGACGTTGTTTAGAGTGATAACAAAGCTGTGACCAAGATCGAGACGTCTCAGCAGTTCCGCGGCAATCGCCAGGACCTCCATATCGGCGACGGTTGAATTTCTCCCCAATAGCTCACAACCAATCTGCCTCGATTCTCTTCTCCAGTCCGCGTGTGATTGGCTTTGCTGGTGAAACACGGTCGCGGCGTAACAAAGACGCAACGGCCGCGCCCGCTTGGCAAAGAGCGTCACGACGGCCCGCGCTATGCTGGAGGTAACATCCGGCCTCAGAGCAAGCAGTTGGCCATCGGTGTCGGTAAATCTGAAAGCCCGATGAGCCTCCCTCTCACCCATTCCTTGTTCGAAGAGCGGATAGTAATCCACTGTCGGAGGAACAATCTCTTCATAGGACCAGCCTTCGAAGACGGTCATGGCCATCACTTCGATGGCTCGTCGCACTCGCACCTCGCCCGCCGAGTAGTAGCGTAAGCCGTTGGGGATCTTTGAAAGCGGTTCCGACATAAAGAAGAAAAGCGTTCAAATAGAGCAAAACAAAAACCCGCCGCCAATTAGTCGTTGGCAGCGGGTTTCTCAGAATTCCTGGTTATGAATCTCTTTGCTATTCTCGCTTCAGAATCACAACCACGGACGCGCTGCCTCGATGCCAATGATGGTTGGCATGATGGTGTGCACCGTGGTGATGATGTGTTCTGTTGAGTTGCATCGTAATGATAGCGGACGCTTCGATGTCTCTTATACTCGACTGTCTCCGCCGATGTCAATCCTCTGTTGGATAGTTGTCGTTAGCACATGTTATGTCCGATCGAATTAACACATGAAGTGTCCGATCTGAGCGGTGGGGGTCAGAGCTGCATGACAGGATGCTGTTATGAAGCAAATGACACCGGCCGCTGTGGAGCGGGCGATGAAACTACAGGACGTAATGTTGCGGGCAATGGCCAAGCGGATCACCTGGTTTCAAGCAGCGGAGATCCTGGGGAGATTTTGAGATTCCCTGGCAGCAAATTTCCGATTCCGGCGGCTAACAACGAATAGAGAGAGCCGCTGGTGAAACCTGGAACAACTACAATTGCGCCCAGAAATCTGCATTGCTGCCGCGCCTCGCTCGACTTCAATAAACTGCGCCAGAAAAGCAACGAAGAACAGGACGCTCTTATCTTCTTGTGAATGTAGATTGGGCCGACTTCGTTGTACGGGTGATCATGTTGGTTGGGAGCGTAAGAAAAGAGAATGCGTCCTTCACCAGGCACGAATACGGTGAGACAACTTCGACACGGCCCGGTATCGTTCTCGGTGGCTGCGGACACCGATAGGCGGTGTCCGAAATCATCCACTCTTTTTTCTCTAATGCTAAGCGCGACTGAGTTCGGAATCGGGAACACTCTGAAGTTAGGCATTAAATGGCCCTCCTTTGAACCAGCGATCTCGGGCTTTCCCTCTGAAGTCCATCCTAGCGATAGGTGATAATTGAATCTATCCGATTCCTGCGGTCAATTTCTTTCGCGCTGGAGTTCAGAGCGATCCTGGTTGAAAAAAATTACGACTGGATGTCGATCCGGGCACTGGCCCTTCGACTTACCTATAGAGAAGCAATTTGACCGAATGAATCGGATAGATTCGGTTTTTCGCGTCCCGTTAGGATGGATTGCGACTGGGACGCGGCGCCGGGGTATAAAGCCAGCCATTGGCGTGCGCCGGTGCGGAACGCAAATATTGCGTATAAGGAGACCAGACATGCAGAAAGTACTTTCCAAGGACGGCATTGGCCTCGGAGATACAAATACAACTACATCTAAGCCACTGACCGCGATTTCACAAAGAGCGGCAAACGTATCATTTGCAGCAGCCGCTATCTTTTTGCTTTTGCTTGCCGCGCTACACGTTATCAAACCTGAGTTTGATCCGTCGTGGCGTTTCGTCAGTGAGTATGCGATTGGCCGCCATGGCTGGATCATCAATGATCGGTATACCCGGTCTTCCAATTGCGGCTGTGCTTATCAGTCGGAGTCTGGTCCGCAACCAGGCCTGGTCCTCCACAAGGCGATTGCTTCTATGGACAGCCCATCTAACCTGGATCAGCGTTTTGGCGATGTTCGTGTCTATGTTCATTATGCTCGGGCAAACTCTCGGCAAATTCGGTCCCAAAGTGTTAATTGGATGGCCCAACCGGCTTGTGGTTTTAGCCTATTGCGTCTGGCTAATGGTCGTCGCCTGGCACGCGACTAAGTTGGGCCATGATCGTTAGCCTCGACGGCTTCGTGCCGATACCATATGGATATCTTGACAGGGAGAACTTATGAAATACATGCTGCTGGTTCACCACGACGAAGAAGCATTCGGCAAACGCAGCGAGGCCGAGAGGCAGCACATGCTTCAGGACTCGGTCCGGCTCGCAAACCAGCTCCACGCGAACGGGCAGTATCTCAGCGCTGCACCGCTGCACCCGACATCAGAGACGACCTGCGTTCGCGTTCGCGACGGTAAACGGTTCGTAACCGACGGTCCGTTTGCCGAGACGAGGGAACAGCTCGGCGGCTATTTCCTGATCGATGCTAAGGATCTCGACGAGGCGATTGCCATCGCTGCTCGGATTCCAGGAGCGCGCATCGGAACAGTCGAAGTCCGGCCGGTGACGGAGGTCGAGGGCCTGCCGGGAAACTAGCGCTCCTCTGAATCTTCAGTGAACCAGGCCTGAGATAATTCCCATGGATGGCCAGCCGGATATTGATCAATCAGAACATCAAGCTGATCAAAGTCAACCGGCTTTTCTAAATGTGAGATACAACCAGCCGCCAAAGCCAATCCGTTATGAGAAGTGGGCACTGGTATTGAGAAGGCAAAAGAGCTACGCGCAAGGTGCAAGTTCCATCGCTGACACTGGTCGTCCACGCGAGGCTGCCGACAAAACCTCGGCCCCGGATGTGACTTCGAAAACAGAATTCAAGCGTGTGATTTCCAGCACCTCGCTTACAAGTTTCGTTACGTTCGTGAGTTTGAAGTCGATTCCTCTTGATTGAGTCTGCTCGCGCAGCTCCAACATCACACCCAACCCCCCTGCATCGACTGTGCTTACCCGTGCCAAATCGAGTACGACTGCGCTAATGCCTGACTGGGAATGTACGGCCTTGCGCAGAGCTGCGGTTTCACCCCTCACCATTCGCCCTTGCAGGCACAGGATGGCGACGGACCCCAAATTCTTAGCGTGTACTTTCAGCATGAACCAACCCCCTTTTGCAAAACCGCGCGAAGGCTCGTGGGCTCCTGAGTGCCGCTGCACCCCTGCCGAAGCACTCGTTGTGTCCAATTTAATTAGTCCCCCGGGAACCCACGACCTCCGTCGTCGACAGAGACGGGGTCGTAGGCTCCATCCGTCTCTCGACTCGCTCAGGCGCTCGCTGCTGCCGCAGCTTTAGCGCGCTGCTGTTGCATGAATTGCCGTACGGCAGCAACATGACCGGGCGAGCGGGTTTCCGACCAGGCCTCGAAGCGCTGCGCAGCTCTTTCCAGATTCGCGAGGAGGTTCTTGTCTGCAAACGCCTCGCGAAACTGCGGGACCACCGGCTTGAGCAGCTCCCACACGCCGAAAAATTCCCCGCTCGTCTCAAAGAAAAGGTCTTCGTGTAAAAGACCGTAGTTGAGCAGCGCGCAGGCTTGTTCCCAATAGCCGATCACCATTCCCACGAAAGCACCGGTTTCTGTTCCAGGCGCGGCGATGCGCATGGCGTCGTCGATTGTTTCTACGATGTAGTTCTGCTGGAACCAATCTCGTGCCTGGCGGAGCCGGGCCTCGCGGCGCAAATCGTAGACTTGCAGGTGTAGTTGTGCTTGTTCGTGCGTCGGTTTTGTTTCCATGATTTCCTTTCTCCTTATCTTCCTACTGGTTCATTAAATTGCTTGAAACATAGGCTGGCTAACTGGTCGAGACAGTGCTGCCACGGTTCAAACCTGCGTTTCAGGGCAAATCAGTTGCTCCCCTCAATAGTGAGTCGAACGGCGGACGCCCGGATCGACATCCCTGGCAAAAAATATCCAGGAGCTCGCTGCCACACGGCCGGCGCGGACTCACGCAATCTCGCTTTGGGCCAACTGATTCTCGCTGTTGTAAAGCGCGTTCTGGTAGCGGAAGTCTTTGTTGAGTGCCGCGAATTTTCGACCAACGCGAAAGCAGCAGCCTAGCGTCGAATTTTCAATTTTTTTTCGCGACGATTCCTCGCAGGTCGAGTTGACGATTGCATGCCGAGGCTCAAGTTAAACATGACACCGGAAGCGCTCGAATCCGTAACTCGACTTGGGCCGATGTTCGTCCGGTCAATATATTGACGCCTCACCGCCGAGATCCTATCTCTCCTTGCGAATCAGCCTCCCCAACGCCTTCTGATCCGGCGCCAAAAGCTCGGAGATCCGCTGGTGGTTGACGTCGGCGACGATGATTTGGCCGACCTCGGTCTCGACCTCGCGGAAGATGCCGTGAGTCCTCATCTTTGCGACCTGGTACTGGTTGTCCTCGGTGGGCGTGACGTAGTGCACCGAGTCGGCCTTGAAGCGGTGCACCAGGAAGAGGTGGACGAGGGTCATCAGGCGCTTCTTGCGCAGCGACTCCGCAAAGGTGTTCTGGTCGCGCACCGAGAGGATGCTGCGGCCACGCCGGTCGTGGATGGGGGCGAAGATGACGTTGGCGAGCTTCTCCTCTCCCTTGTCGTAGACTCCGAGCTCGAGCAACTCCGAGCCGGCGCGGTGCGGCCGCATCTGGACCCGGAGCCCGCCGGGAAGCTCATAGTGCCGCGTCCACATCGCCAGCCACTCCTCGAGGAGCTTCTTGGGCACCTCGGTCTGTATCAGGTGCTGGTGCTGGGTCGAGCCCTTGCCCATCGCCATGGTCGTCGCCGTGCGCCCCGACGTAGCGGCCAATGCGGCGTCCGCGCGCGGTCCGCCGACGAGGGTCTGGGGCGTGCGATAGGGAGACTCGACCATGCGGAGCTTTCGCTGCAGGCGGGCGAGGGCGAGCATGCCGTCCTGCTTGAGGGCGGTGGCGAAGCTCCTCGGCGGCGAGGCCGTCGATCTGGTGACCGCCGTAGGTGATGAAGTTGAAGACGAAGCCCAGCTTGCCGAGTTCCTCGGGGAAGCGTCGCATTTCCTCGTCGGTCATGCCGGTGGTGTCCCAACTGAACGACGGCGAGAGGTTGTAGGCGAGCATCTTGTCGGGGAACTCGGCGTGGATCGCCTCGGCGAACTCGCGCGCGTCATCGAGGTTGGCGGTCTTGGTCTCCATCCAGAGCAGGTCGGCGAAGGGCGCCGCCGCAAGCGACTTGGCGATGGCGTACGGAATGCCGCCGCGCACCTGGTAGTACCCCTCGGGCGTCTTGGCCGCCTCGCAGTCCCAGTCCACGTCGACGCCGAGTTCGCGCGCCTTCTCGCGGGCGGCGTAGAGCGAGGCGCGCGCGGCGAAGCGCCGCCAGTCGTCGACGCTTATCTCGACCGGTTCACCTTCGCTGGCCCGGAATTCGATCACTTCGGCAACCGCCTCGCCGAAGGTTTCCAGTCCGGCCTCGTCCTCCCACGCGTCGAGGAAACGAGTGGCGACCGAGTCGAACATCGCGTCGAGCGTTTCCTTGCCCTCCAGGTAAACTGCCGCGGCTTCGGCGGCCTGCGCCAGAATGCCCCGGCGCTCCAGCCAGCTCCCGGGCGACGGCGTGCTCTCCGGCCGGGATGGCGTACAGGAGATGGCCGTTGAGTTCGGCGACTCCCAGCTCGTGGAAATGCTGGATCAGCGCCAGGAAGCACGGCCTTGTAGGCCGGCACGTCGAGGTTCGTCGCGCCAAGCAGGAACGGTTGATCGCGCTCGTCGCCGCGACCGTCGATCAGGTTGGCGGCTTCGGCGTCGGTGCGGGCGACGATGATGCCCGGAACGCCCATGACGTCGAGCTGGAAGCGGGCCGCGTTCAGTCGCTTGTTCTGCTCGTCCTGCGCCACCAGCACCTTGCCGCCCTGGTGGCCGCACTTCTTGGTGCCCGGGCGCTGGTCCTCGATGTGGTAGCCCGGAACGCCGGCCTCGACGAAGCGGCGGATCAGGTTGCGCACGTGCGGATCGCCGCCGTGGCCGGTGTCGGCGTCGGCGATGATGAACGGCCGGAAGTCGTGGGCCGGCGTCGCGGCGCGCTGCGCCTCGGTCATGCGCGAGCGCAGGTACTGCTGGTTGCGGTCGGCGGTGAGCAGGGCGCGCACGAGCGTCGCGGCCTCGTCGGGCACCTGGCTGAGCGGGTAGCTCGCGAGATCGGGTCCCGGGTCCTCGCTCGTTCCGCCCTTGGCCGAGGTCGCCCAGCCGCCGAGGTAGATCCCCTCGATCCCCATCCGCTTCATCGCCACCGCCTGCCCCGGCGAGTACGGGCCGAAGGTGGTGATGCTCTTGCGCTCCGCGAAGAGCTCGCGCAGGCGGTCGTAGAACGCCGCGGCCGCCTCGCGCGCCACCGTGTAGTCGTGGGCGATGGTGCCGCGCTGCTCGACCACCTGGCGCGCGGTGTAGAGGCGGATGATCCCCGCGAATCGGGGGCTGTCGAACCACTGCTGGGTCTCGGCGACTTCCTGCTCGAACGATCTCATGAAGGGCTCTCCTTGGTTCAGACAACGAAGTCGAGGTTCTCGGTGATGCGCGTGCCGTCTCGCTCGAAGGCCTCGAGGTAGGACCGGATGCGCGGATCTGGCGTTGGCGAGGTCGTGGTTGTCGAGGTTGAGGTTCAGCAGATCGATGTACCAGGGCGGCTTGACGCGATTGGTCACGTAGGTCGCGACGATCTCGCGCGCGATCGGCAGCGTCGTCGTCTTCGAGTCGTCGTGGACGTCGCGGTCGCCGGCCGCGAGCAGCTTCGCGTACTCCTCGTCGAGCAGGCGCGCGAAGAGCGCCGCAGTCGAACGTGTCGCCGGCCTGCGACGCCGGTCTCCGGGTCGTCGTCGGTGAGCCGCGCGCCCTTGTGCAGCCACTCCCAGAGGATGCTGAGCCGGATCTCGCCGGTCGCCATGTCCTCCATCAGGTAGAGCACGTCGTCGTTGCCGAAGAAGTCGGCCGGCTTGAGCGCCGCGGCCTGGAAGCCCTGGCCGAAGGCGTTGCCGTACTGCAGGGCGACGCTCAGCAGGTCGCGCGCGCCGCGCACGGTGCGCGGCGCCGGCTCGAGCAGCACCAGGCCCGTCGGCGTCCTGCCTGCGTGTAGGTGAGCGGCGGGAACTCGCGGCCGAGCTGGTTGTCCTCGCCGACCTCGCTCCCAGACCGGCCGCACGATGTGCACCATCTTCCAGTGCGCCACCCACTTGCCGCTCGCGCCCTCGCGCTGCTCGCGCTCGGCGCCGGCGACCGCGCGCTTCATGCCGGCGGCGACGCCCGCCGCCGAGCCGACCGGGATGTTCGGCTCCATGCCGCCCTGCCAGAGCGCGCAGCGGCCGTTCCGGTCGGGCGTGTTCACGGCCCGGCGCACGCGGTCCTCGTAGTTGCGCATGTAGCCGTAGGTCATGCGTGATGGCGTCGATGTTCGGATTGACGAACGCCGGATCCCACGCCATCGCGTCGGAGACGCTGTTGATGTAGTCCCAGCGCCCGGTGTTGAAGCCGACGAAGTGGCGGCCGAGCGCGGCGCGGATCTCCATCAGCTGGAAGCACGCCTCGATCTGCTCGACCAGGACGTAGACCTTGATCGTGCCGATCGGCAGGCCGAGGTGCTGCTCGAGCGCCGCGAGCATGTCGTTCCACAGCGCCGCCTCCTCGGCGGTCTGGATCTTCGGCAGGTAGAGGACGATCGACGCGCCCGACGTCGCGCAGGCGCTGCGTGGTTGTTGACCACGTAGAGCACGAGGTCGACGATCGAGGCGGAGAAGCCGGTGCCGTCGGCCGCGCGCACGTGGCGGTCGTCGAGGTGCAGGCCGCGCGCGCGGAAGATCTTGGTGGTGAAGTCGAGCTGCTGCGCGCCAGTCGGCGATGATCGGGCCGGCCGAAGAAGCCCTGCGCCCACCGGTTCATCTCGGCGGCGACCTCCTCGGCGACCTGCAGGAAGCAGCGGATCGCTGGCGATCGCCAGCTTGAGGTTGCGCTGGTTGTCGAGCGACATCGTCGTCGACCTGACCGAGCGCGTCCTCGCCGTCGAACATCCAGCCGTCGGCGCCCGAGAGCAGCGCGTAGGCGACGTTGCGCAGGCCGCTCTCGGCGGTCGCGCGCGGCCTGGCGCCGGGCCCGGTGCCCTGGATCCACTGGCGCTGCAGGTCGGCCGGGATCTCGCTGCCGTCGAAGTTGCCGTCGCGGGCGTCCTGGACGCGGATGCCCGTGCGCGGGATGAGCGCCTCGCGGATCGAGGAACGCGATGCGCTGCCGATCGCGCTCCCGCGTCAGCGCCGCGCGATGCGCCTTGCCATCAGCTCGCGCCGGTCGCGGTTGAGCGGCGCCAGGACCTCCAGCGCCTCGAGCGCCGCCGGGGTGTAGACGTCGGGGTACGCCTTAAGCACGCTGTCGCGGTAATCGAGTCTTCGAGTCATCTGCCTCTCGTACCCCAAAACTTATGCTACCGAGGGATCTGAACCCATTGCGGATAAACACGCGTTGAACTAAACCGCTGCATTCGTGGGAAGCCTCCAGCCCATTCGTTGAGAATCGGTCGCCCGCAGGCGCAGTTCATCGTAGACAATCGGGATCAGCTTATCGAGAGCTTCCCGATCGCCGCGGCTCCAGTCGAGGAGCATCTGCGTCACGCTGTGTTGCGTGGGATACATCGGTGACCTCCCGCGTTCGAAGAGCACCCGCTGACAGGAGTGCAAGAGCATATGACCCTGATCAGAGCAAGTCAACGCCGCTTTGCTTCAGTGATCGCCCTGTCAAAAAGGTTCTGAAATCATTAGCCTTTTCACTCCTCGTTTCCACGTTAGTAGAATCAGACGAAGGTTACGGCCACTGTGGCAATGGGCCAGGCGGGAAGGTAAACGTCAAGAACGCACCTTGCCAGATCTCTTTCTTCAACCTTGCTTCCAATAAGGAGAACTAAAATGAAAACCAGAATCCATACAAGTAAGTCTGCATTGAGCGTGGTGGCCGTGCTCTTGGCCATCGTCTTTTGCAACTCGGCCAGAGCTGACGTGGTCACGGAGTGGAAGCAGAGAGCGCAGCAAGCACTCTTGACGGCGAACGCCTCGCCCATTGCTTCGTCACGAGCCTTAGCCATGCCAGCGCCCAGCTTAAGCTGCCGCCCCAATCCGGGTTACGGGAGCGGAAATGCCCAGCAAGCGAGAGCGTGATCAGAAGCGCGATGATGAACCATGTAATGCAGGCCGATCGCAACGCCGAAGATGCGGCCAAGCTTGATTTGTGCCTTCATGGCCCCTCCCCTTATTTAGCGCTCACGGCCCAGTGAACGTCGATTCACGACGTTTTCCGAAATCTTTACTGCTGCTTGTGCCTCGGTGACGGGTTTGCCAGTGCCGACCAACAGGCGCGACGCGGCGAGCACCGAGGGAACATAGTTCGCCGTCTCTTGTGGCAGGAGACCGCGATCTGCGATGGTCCAGAAATCCCGGATGCCGGTGCGATGAATAACTTTGGCAAGGCGACCTTCACCCCAGTTGTAGGCCGCTAACGCGAGCAGCCAGTTTCCGAAGAGCGCGTGCAGATCGCGGAGGTAACGAGCTGCGGCGCGCGTAGACTTCTCAGGACTTCCTCTTTCGTCCGTCCACGCTGTCCGCCGCAGTCCATAGCGATCACCTGTTCCGGGTATGAACTGCCAGATCCCGTGAGCCTCTTTGGGCGAATGAGCTGTAGAGTTGTAGGTGCTTTCTACAAATCCAACGCCGATCAACCATTCGGGCACGCCTTCTTCACGAAAAACTTGCGCCATCATTGGCCGGAACGAAGCTAATCGCGCTCGTCCGATTTCCAGCCGCGCTCGCCCCGGCCCCTGGTAATAGTTAAGGAAAGCAGCGACTCGCGGGTTTACTGCGTAATTGCCACCGGCAAGGTTTTCGTCAAGTGATATCGCGGAAGGCGTCACACTCGGAGAGTCCAGCCCGACCAACTCGTTCGTGATCTCTCGCAGGTAATCGCGGAGCAGAGGATCGTCTTGCTTGATGTCTCCATCCGGGGCTGCCGCGGCAATCAGTTCGCCGGCTTGTCTTAACAGCGCGCGCGCCTCGTCGCGATGTCCGGTCTTAAGCCTCTGGCTTGCCGCGGTTCGGAAACGATCGGCTTCCTTGACGACACTTGCCGCATCTCCAGCAACGACAGCACTATCGACCAGGCGGTCTAGATAAGATTCAATATTCAGACTTGCGGTTTTACTCTCACCTTCCTTTGGAATGTCTGGCTGCGCCACCTGCGCATGTGTGCTCGACGGCATCAGCGCCAAAACGCAAAGGAGCATTGAGAAGAGCAAGCTTCGATTTTTGAAAACAACTCGCACAAGCCCTACCTTCCAGGTACTTTTTCATCCACTCTAATCAGAGGAGTCGGACGATATACGCGACTCCAGATGAAGTCGTAAGTCTTATCAGGCATTGGCTCTTTCAGAATGAAGTTAAAGCTCCGCTTTGGCCCACCAGTCTGAGGTTCGAACGTCAACACTTCGAAACGGTCAATGTCCGGGCGACCCACTGCTCTGATGTCCGTCCAGCGCCAACTGCGCGAGTCGTGTCCATCCTCTGCTTCGTAAACCAAGCGATCCGGATACACCTTTAGGACTCCCTGGCAGCCGCCCAAGCGATGCAGATGCTTGACAGGCATTTGCGCGAACCACTCTCTCTCCTCATTTGTAAATGAAGTCACCAACGGGCGAGTGATACGCGCGCGGAGGAAGTCACTTACCTGCCGATCAATTTGCCCGTTGATGATCTTGAAAGTCAGGCTTTCTTCCTGGCCCAGCAGCAGCTTTCGATTTTGATAGGTCCAGATGCGCACGCGCGTAGGAGATAGGATTTCAAAGAGCTTAATGTCGGTGTATGTCCACATCCGGCTGTCCTTCTCCTTCTTGGCGCGATACTCGACTCCTCTATCTGAAATGAGCAGTTCCCCATCGCGATGGCCGATCAAGCGATCCTGCTGAACTTTGTAGGTGAATTCTTGTGCCGTCACAGTCTGCGTCAGAGTCAAGAGCAATAACGCAGCGAGGACCACCAGGCTTGTGTGCCTGATTTTTACTTGACTCACCTTTGTCTTTTGAACCTCGTTGGTCTCACCTCCTGTCAGCGCCCGTTCGCTTTCGTAGAGAGTGTGCAGAAACTCCCCTGTGTAACCTCGCAGTTCCGTACTCGTCTGTTTTAATCGCTGCAACGCTGTGTTCGTGCAGGTTTCCTGAAATTCCCCAACGTGCGCCTTGAGCCTCTCCAGGATCAAACCAAGGCCGTCGACGGCGTTCGCAATTTCAGTGAATTCACGCCTCAGCTCTTCAGTTTCCTCTCCCGGGTCCAGACTTGCGTTTCCACGCTTCAAGGCTTCGTGCACCCACTTAATATCGACTTGTAAACGCTCAAGCTGTTCGGCGCAGCCTTTTGTAGATCCAGTCTTGCTGGATTCTTTCGTACTGATGGTGCAACAACAGCTCCCGTCCAAATGTGCAATGGCATCTTCGCACTTACAGTCTGCTGGGACTCGGTCCAGGTCGGCCGCTAGAAACTCGGCAGAGAAAAACACATTCCGCAGCCTGTCGAAGAGGCTTGGCGGTTTCTCACTTACATCGAGCTCACGCTCGAAGAACATTTCCTTTAGCTTCTCAATCAATTTCATGACTTCTCATTTCTGTGCGTCAGTTAGTGACGTGTCTCTCAAGATCGTGCGGCGGTTTTTCATCGTCTGAGCGCCATCTACCTTCGTAAATCCCCAACTGATTAAGCCTGCCTCGCATCTCTTTCAGGCAGCGATTTTCACAGTCGTCAACCTCTCGATTGAATTCGGTGCGATGCATAATATGGATAGGGACGACTACTTCGTTTCTCGAGTGCCGACTATGAGGAGCAACATGCAGGGAACGATCGAACCCGCCTATTTCGTAGCGCGATGGTCGCTCCTCTCGCGGTAGAATCCAATCCGCAATTCGTTTCAAGTCCTCATAAGTGCCCTGGCAGATAGCACACCCTGGTACCGGCTGCTGAGCTTTTGTTGTCAAGTGTTCATTTGTGCCACACAGTTGCAACTCAAAACCGATTTGAATCCTGCGCCCTTCGGCAACGGACCGTTCTGGCCAAACCTCGTAACACACTTGATGTTTGCGAGCGATTGCGCGCAATTGCTCTATCGGCGCGTCATTGGTCAGCATATTTGCGACCTCAGCAACTTGCGGAGTCGCTGTCGAGTTATTTTTGGCAAACATTTCTCTCACCTCCTCAACGCGATCATTGAGAGATCGGCGCACGCGCTTTATCTTTCGCTCCAAGATCGCGGCCTACAGCGGCTCTCTCAACCGTCGCGAAGTGCAATACCAACGGAGTCAACACCATCGAAAGCAGCGCATATCCGAATAACCCGAAATAGACGGGCGCATCGATTACCCATCTGGTCATTCCGAAACCCAGAAACAAAATGGCCATTTCACCCGGACCGACTATCACGGCGGTGCGCATTGTGTATCTCGGTGACGTTCCGCCCGTTCTCATTCCAACCCACACGAACAACCACTTGAGTACCAGACCCGCCAACACAGCGATGATGAGTGCCAGGAATCCAGTTAGTCTTCGACCGTGCGATTGCAGCAGCACAGGCAAGAACACAAACGAAATCAGCACCGCCGATGCAAGTGGTCTCTCGCTCTCACTAAATCTCTTCCCGATCTCGCTGTGACGCCACAAAGCTCCGGCAACAAATGCCCACGCAATCGCGCCAAGTTGGTTAGTCGTTAACGCAGCCAGAGCGAATATCAGGATGGCGATGAGCACAAAACCGAAGGTTGTTCGGGAAGCAGAGATGCGACCTTCAGCGCGTGCTAAGAATCGGCTGGAGATAAAGAAGGCAAAGGCGAAGAGGACCACCAGTTTTACTGATTCGTACAACGCCACGATGATGTACACCGTGGCGCTCGCGGCCCGGGCATGCCTGATGACCGCAAAGATGTCATAAAAGTAAACTGCGAGCATTGCGAGCGCGGTGAACACGACCGCACCTGCTTGCCAATTGATCAGGACATCATTGTCTTCCTTATCAAAGCGAGAAAGTTCTCCGGGAAGCCATAAGCTACTGACGATGACTGTCGCAGCCACAACGACGATTGGTCCCGAATCCAGCCCTCCGAAAAGTTTCAGCAGCAGGACTACAACGGCAAACAAGACTCCTGCAGAGAGCGCGAAGCCCAGCATCAGACCGAACTTCCTCCGCAATTGATCAGAGTTGAAACGCGCGCCGGCGAGAAACAGCATTCCCGTCAATCCAACTATTCGAACAGACGTGAGCAGGCGGTCGCCCCAAGATCCGCCTGCCCACCAGTCCCGCCAATCGGCCGGAAGAAGCCAAACGCTTATCGCGATGATGCAGAGCGCCACTCCGCATCCGAAAGCGTCAGGCAGGCCGAAACGGCGGGCCAACTTCGTGCCTCCTAAGATTAGAAGAGCACCCGTTAACAGAACTAATGCTGGTACGACGTCGTTAATCAAGAATAGTTACTCCAATCAGCCGGTTGCGGCTTGGGGCTCCAGCACCGGCGGCCCAGGACGTTTTTTGACATCAAAGTGCCATTTCCAAATGGCGTAGATAGCCGGATAGACCACCAGTTCAAGAATGAAAGAAGTGAAGATGCCGCCGATCATGGGAGCCGCAATGCGCTTCATAACGTCGGCCCCGCTGCCGGTAGACCACATAATCGGCACCAGTCCGGTAAACATCACACCGACGGTCATAACCTTGGGACGGAGCCGCTTTACTGCGCCATGCAAAATCGCCTGTTTGAGGTCGTCCCAATTCCTCATCTGGCCTTTATCTCTGGCCTCCTTAAACGCGATGTCGAGATAGAGCAACATGAACATGCCGGTTTCGGCATCAACACCCATAAGAGCGATCAAACCGACCCACACGGCAATGCTCATGTTGTAGCCGAGAAAGTAGATGAACCAGATCGCGCCAATTGCAGAGAATGGAACTGCCAGGAGAATAATTACCGTTTTGGCAATCGAGCGGGTATTCAAGTACAGCAACATGAAAATGAGGAAGATCGTAATTGGGACGACGACTATAAGCCGGGCCTTTACCCGTTCCATATTTTCAAATTGACCACTCCATATCAGTTCGTAACCGGCAGGCAGCTGTACCTTCTCGAGCAGCACCTTCTTGGCATCCGCCACGTAGCCGCCGATATCGCGCTGAGAAGTATCAATGTCAACGTATACGTAACCGGACAGTCGACCATTTTCATCGCGAATCATTGCCGGGCCAGTGACCATTTGGATGTCTGCAATCTGGCCGAGAGGAATCTGAGTGCCATTTGGAGTCATCACAAAAGTTCGCGATAGCTTGTCCGGGTCGCTGCGATAATCCCTCAGGTACCGAACATTGACCGGATAACGCTCCCGGCCTTCGACTGTCGTGGTGACGTTCTCACCTCCGACTGCCGACATCACCACGGCATTGGCCTGGTCCACACTGAGGCCATAGCGCGCCAGTTCCTCGCGCTTGAGTATGAAATCGAGGAAATACCCACCCGCCGCGCGCTCGGCAAAGACGCTCTTAGTGCCGGGCACGTCTTTCAGTGACATCTCGATGTGCTCGCCAAGTTTCTGCACCTCGGCCAGGTCGGCGCCCATAATTTTTATGCCCACGGGAGTGCGTACGCCGGTCGTCAACATATCAATTCGCGCTTTTATGGGCATGGTCCAGGCATTTGAAACTCCCGGCAGTTGTAATGCTTCGTTCATCCCGCCAGACCCATAGATGAGTTCATCCATGCTCTTATGATCCGGCCACGCGCGGCGCAGGATATTCTGCAACCAATTTGGCGCCCTGGCTGAATACCAGCGCGGTACCTTGGGCCATTCGGATTCAGGTTTGAGTTCGACCACTGTCTCCATCATCGAGAATGGCGCCGGGTCCGTCGCAGTCTCAGCGCGCCCAGCCTTGCCAAACACACGCTCGACTTCCGGGAAGCTCTTGAGTTTCTTATCCATCACCTGGAGCAAGCGCTCGGTTTGAGTGACTGAAATACCCGGTAGTGTTGTAGGCATGTAGAGCAGCGTTCCTTCGTTTAAGGGCGGCATGAACTCTGAGCCGAGTCGATTAAAAATCGGAATGGTCAAAGCAACTGCCAGCACTGCGAGAATGATGACCGCCCAGGTGTGCCGTAATACAAACTCGCAAACCGGGTGATAGATCTTCATTAGCGGCCGGCTTATGGGATGGGTCTCCTCACTATGAATCTTTCCGACAAGCACTACATTGGTAATCCTTGCGAGGAACTTTGGCTTGAACTTGTATGGATCCATGTGCGTGAAGAGCAGTCGAATCGCTGGATCGAGTGTGATTGCCAGGAAGGCAGCGATCGCCATGGAGAAGTTCTTGGTATAGGCGAGCGGTTTGAAGAGTCGTCCTTCCTGTCCTTCAAGTGTGAAGACCGGAATGAACGCCACTGCAATCACGAGTAGCGCAAAAAAGCTGGGGCCGCCAACTTCCTTTACCGCGTTAATAACTACGTCTTTATAGCTGCCGGGTCTGCCTTCGGCATCCCAGTGTTCGAGTTTCTTGTGCGTTTGCTCGACCACGACAATTGCCGCATCAATCATCGCCCCAATGGCGATAGCGATTCCGCCGAGGCTCATGATGTTGGCGGTCAACCCCATCCAGTACATGGGAATGAATGCGATGATGATCGTAATCGGGATCGTAACGATCGGCACGATCGCGGACGGGATGTGCCAGAGGAAGATCATGATGATGAGACTGACGATGATCAGTTCCTCTATGAGCGTGCTCTTGAGCGTTTCGATCGCACGCTCAATTAGTTCAGCACGGTCATACGTCGTGACGACTTCGACCCCTTTTGGCAACGAGGGCTTAAGTTCACCGAGTTTCGTGCGTACGCGTTGGATGACCTTCTCGGCGTTCTCGCCGTAACGCATGATGACAATCCCGCCGACCACATCTCCTTCTCCGTCCAGATCAGCCAGGCCGCGCCGGATGTCCGGACCTAGCGTTACCGTGCCGAGGTTCTTGACGAGAACAGGCGTGCCGCCCTGTTTGCTGGTGCCGACGACGATGTTTTCCACGTCAGAGACCTTCTTTATGTAACCGCGCCCGCGAACCATGTACTCGCGACCAGAGAATTCGACCAGCCGGCCTCCCACATCGCTATTCCCCTGGCGCACGGCTTCGACCACCCGTTCAATGGGAATGTCATAGGCAAGCAGAGCATTCGGGTCGACGTTGACCTGGTATTGCTTGACGAATCCTCCCAGCGGAGCGACCTCGGCTACTCCGGGCACAGCCTGCAAGGCGTATCGCATATTCCAGTCCTGAAAGCTTCGCAGTTGCGCCAGATTGTTTTGCCCGGTCTTATCAACCAGCGCGTACTCATAAACCCAGCCAACCGCTGTCTCATCGCGGGCAAGCTCGACGTTTACTCCCTCTGGCAAACGCGGCAGGATGTTGCTTAGATACTCAAGTGTGCGTGAACGGGCCCAATAAATGTCCGTACCATCTTCGAAGATGATGTAAACGTAGGAATACCCGAAATCTGAAAAGCCGCGAATATCTTTTACCTTGGGGACACCGAGCAGTGACGAGATGATCGGGTAGGTAACCTGATCCTCCATGATGTCCGGGCTCCGATCCCAACGCGAATAGATGATCACCTGCGTGTCTGACAGATCGGGAATCGCATCGAGCGAGATATTCTTGATGGACCACAAGCCGGCAAGCGTCAACATCCCGACTAAGAGCAGGACCATGAACTTGTTGTGCGCACAGATTTCAATAATCCGATTTATCATCAACAGATCCTTGTTTATTTCTCGTCTGCGTATTTTGGAACCAGGTCCATCCCGTCAGGCGCTTTCCCGGGTTTGTCAGACCTGTACGCCGGGTTCATTGAGTCATACCAATACAAGATTTTCCGCTGCGACGGTTGAGTCTGAGACTGCGTCGGTTGTGGCGCGCTCTTCTCACCCGCCTTGGAACCACCATGGTCCATGCCCGGCATACCCATTCCTCCTGCCGCTGATTTCAGTTTGCTCTCAGAGTCAACCAGGAAGTTGCCGGACGTGACGACGCGCTCACCTTCTGTGAGCCCGGCGAGCACGATGAACTTGTTGTCCACCTTCGCCCCAACCTGGACTTTACGCGGCTCGAAATAACCGTCATTGAGTGAGACGTAAACCAACTGCTCCGCTCCGGAATCCATGACCGCTTCCTGTGGCACAACGAGGCGTGTGCCGTAACTGATGCTCAGAACAACATCGGCATACATATCCGGCTTGAGTTCAAAGTTCTTGTTCGCCAGCTCAACTCTGACCTTGAGCGTCCGCGTGGCGTTGTCGACTTGCGGGAAGATGTAGGTGATCTTTCCGCTGAACGCACGTCCGGGATACGAAGAGATCGTTACCGTCGCCGGCTGCCCCAACTTGATGTCCGCCGCCTCGAACTCGTAGATATCGGCAATCACCCAGACCTTGGAGAGATCGGCAATTGCATAGAGTTCGGTCTCAGGCGTCACCCGCTGCCTCGGAAAGGCGTTGCGTACTGTCACAAAGCCACTGGTCGGCGCATAAAGGGTCATCGTCCTCGTGGGCGTTCCACGTCTCTCGAGTTCACGGATCTGAGCTTCGCTGATGTCCCACAACTCCAGCCGCCTTCGTGCTGATTTCACGAGCGATTCGGAGAAGTTAACCGCTTCAGGGAAAGGACTCTCCCCTAGCTGTCTTCTGCCCTTGATTGCGAGCAGATACTCTTCCTGCGTCGACACCAGGTCGGGACTGTAAATGCTGAGCAGCGGTTGGCCCTTCCGGACTAACTTTCCGGTGAAATCAACGTACACGTTTTCGATCCAGCCTTCGATCTTGGGGTTGATGCGGCTCATTTTTGTCTCATCGAAGGCGACCTTGCCCACGGCGCGCAGAGACTTGGAAATCGTTTGATATTCGACCGTGCTGTACTGGACACCGATTAACTGCTGCTTCTCAGGACTGATCTTGAAAGCAGTCTCGGGCATTTCGGTTGTTGCTGTACTCGTTTGCGTCGGAAGATCGACGGACGTCGGCGTTGGGACAGGCTTTGGTCTGTTTTGCAGATAGAAGAAGATCGAGATACTGGCCGCGACGAGGATTAACCCGGCAACGAGAAAGACTAATTTCTTCGTTCTGGGAGTACGTTTCTCGGTCTTCACGTCAGGCTTTTTCTCAACAGTGACAACCGCTACATCTGGGACAGCAGGCGAGACCAGCGTCTCGACTTCTTCCGCGGTCGGAGTCCTTTCAATCGCCGGAGAGATCACTTCCGCGGCGTTTTCACGCTCGTCCGGCACGTCCAATGACGTGGTCTTTTCGTTCTCCGATCTATCTGCTGTGGTCATTTGTTAATCCTTCTCTTTCTCTGGCATTCATCACCGAAATCAGACTTACGGTCTCAATGTCACACCCACCAGCGGCTCCAGTGCCGCGACTGCCTTCTCTTCATTACTGAGTTGCTCGTAGTAACTGAGTTCGTAGTTGAGCAGCGTGACCAGATTGTCGAGCAGCGTTAGGAAATCGACTTTGCCCACTTCGTATCCCGCAATCGCCGACTCAAGCGAGAGCGACGACTGCGGAACAATCGTCGTGCTGTAGAGACTGAGCAGGCGTTTGGCTGTCGTCTCCGCGAGATATCTATCTCTGATCTTGAACATCAGCAGCGTCGTCGTGTTCTCCAAGCTTCGCTTCTCGGCGTCGAAGCTGGCGGTCGCTTCTGTCAGCGCAGGTCGCTGCTTTTGCGCGTAGTAAACCGGCAGCTTGATCCCAACGCTTATTCCATACATCTCCGGCATCGCGGGCCGATTGACATAGGTGAAACCCACGGAGAAGTCCGGGTAAAATTCTTTCTTCGCGAGCTGAATTGCGTATTGGGCTCCCTCGATCTTGCGCCGCTGCGCTTTCAAGTCCGGATAATTTGCGATGGCGGTTTCGTTGAGTTGGCCCAAAGCGTACGGGAATTCGCGCGGTTTGAGTTCTTCAGGAACTGCAACCGGCGATTCCGACTCCCGGTAGAGCAAACTGTTCAAGCGCGCTTCAGCAATCCGCTTGCGCTGTTCAAGAATGGTCTGTTGTTCAATCAGCTTTGAGAATTCGACCTGGGCTTTGAGAACGTCTTGTTGAATGCCCTTGCCAACGGAGTAACGCACCTCGGCAATCTTGGTGAACTGCTCGAGCAGTAACTTGGTTTTGTTGACTACGCCGACGGCCTTGGTCAGGTAATAGAGATCGAAGTAGGCGTCTTTCACTTCAGCTATGACGGTCCGCCGTGTTTGCTCAAAGGCCCACCACTCTGCATCGGCGTCGGAACTTGCAACCTTGCCGCGCAGGGAACGCTTACCGGGAAACGGCAGATCCTGGCTGATCGATAGGGAGCGACCGCTCGATGGATCTCCCTTTTGAACCAGGAACGGTGTGATGTTGCCCATGTAGCCGACGCTGAGCGTGGGCTCATCCAACGCCTTTGCTTGCGGAATTCGCGCGCGCGCCATGTCGAAACGGCGCTGCATCGCCTTGATCTCCGGATTGTTTTCCAGCGCCTGCTCAACCAACTGTTGCAGTGCTGGAATCCCGGCAAGCGCGTCAGAAGACGCACTAGACGGAATTGGATGCTGGCTGCGCTCGTTGCGAGCAGTGTCTCCGGCAATGCCAGGACTTGGCGTGCTGGATTGTTGGGCCAGCGCAACGCCGCTTCCAGTCAAGACTACTGTCAGCAGGTAAGCAACTACTATTTTGATTGGCTTCGCTTTCACAGGATTGCTCCCTCCATTCGTATTCGTTTCCTCTTCTCAGACGGAGGTGTCACGTTTCAGACCGCCGGCAACTCGACAGCGTGACCATGTCTCTCACTGCCCATCAGTTCAACGTTTACTTCGCGGTCTCTACCGACGGTTAAGACGTGATTGGGTGCGACTCTGATCCGTTCTAACTGGCGCACTGTTTTGATCAGCCATAAGACCTCCTCGGTTAACTCTCGGTACCGACAGCTGCACAGCTTCGTACCGCAACCACGACTGGCACTCATTGCGCGGTTACTGCGAACGAAGTCTTTCCTTTCCCAGCCGTTCCTTCGTAGCTAAGATGCGCTTGCCAATCGCCAGCCGATTCAAGCTTCACTTTCCCCTGGTACATACCGGGCGTGCCGGTAGCGGTAAATGACCCTGCGTTAGTCATTGCCGGCATCGTTCCCATCGCGGGCATGTAGAAGTTCAACCCAACTGCGCCTACTTCAACCGTTTTGCCGGAGGCGTCTTTGAAGGAAACAAAGAACTCGTTGTCGCCATTTCTCAGCGCGCCGTCTTTGTTTGAAATCGTCGCGGTCAGGTTGTTACCAACCGGAGCGCTCTTAATTACCTTGCCAGTGTCAGTGACACTGGTCGAACTACATGCCGCTACCACCAGTGCGAGAGTTGCTAGAACAAGTGCGATTGCTAACTTTTTCATGGACTTTGATCCTTTCTGATTTGAGTGAATACACAACTGCACATGAGACGAGCCTCAAAAGTGATGTCTCAATGCTCGCGCGCGCGGTTACACGTCGGCGCCCCGTTGTCCCGAGTAGTCCTTAAAAAGAACACTCGACAACAAGACACACGACGGCCTTGTGGGCGTTAGATCAGAAGGGAAAGATTGCGGATGTAACTAGCCTGGAGGTTGGGTAAAAAGACTTGCGTTGAGTAGGGACGCTCGTACGGCTTCGGCAGTGTAAGAGGAGACTGCACGATGGCCGGATGAATCACAGCGATGCTGAAGGAAGGCGAACGCAGATTAAACGTGGTTCCGCTTGAGCCAGGCTCTTGCGGGATCGTGACACAGCACTGTCCCGGAGAGCCGGATTCACTCACAACAGATTGAGTCTCACTCTTCTTGCAGCATGACATGGTTTCCATGCCCGGCGTCATTTCCATGCCCGGCATCATCTCCATGCCGACCGGGATCATCTCAACACCCGCCATCTTGCAGACATGTTCATCGTGGAGCCGTGCGGTGCCGGCTAGGACGCTGCCACCTAGCATCAGAGCCAAAATCAGAGATGAAAACCGCTTCAGCATCGCTAACTAACTTTCGACCAAAATCGGCCAAGTAAACGGTCCTTGGCAAAACCACAAAGGGTTTCGCCCCTATGGGAGCAAGGCCCATGCCGCGTTAAGGTTCAAACTTTTCCCCGTAAATTTGACTGTTTTTCCCGAACCCTTGTCGCAAAATCCCCAAGCCTTGCGAAGAATACCACAGCAGGGTTGGTTCATTACATCGTTTCCAATACCGTTAAACTCGTCCTTCATAGGATTCCAGTTGATTTCAGCGCTCATTAGACCCTGCCGCACTGCTTATCGCAGCCTTCCGGGCGATCGCATTTTCGAGATGCTTGTCGGTCCGAATGGCTTGCGCGCCACTTTAGATGAAGGCCGTCCGAAAACAGACCTGCGGGCATCTTCAACGAATGCTCAATTTGAAATGAAACTAAGGCTCCTTGTTCCGTTTGGTTAGGCCCTCAGATTTTGATTTCCGATTAAGTAGCAGCCTCAATAGACGTCACCTTAATCGTTTTTCCGCTTACGCGCCCTGTCACCTTCACTTTCTGACCAGCAAACTCGCGCGCCTTTTCTTGGCCTGTCTTGTCGAGTTGGTAGACACGTTTATGGTCGCGAGCGGCGAGCACGAACTTGCCGTTCTTAACGCACATCAGCGTGCAGGACTTGTCATCGCCCATCCCCGCTGTGTGTTTCAAGCCACAATGGTTGTCACTTACATAGCCGATAAGCGTTTTCTCCGCCGGTTGGGCTTTCTGAGCGACGCCCGATAGCGGCGTAACTAACACCACTCCAAGTACGAGTAGCATCAACATTCGCGAAACATTTTTCATGATTCTTCTCCTTCTAGTCTTATTACGGTTAGCTCTTCGGGGAACCGACGAACCTTTTTGCTTCAATTCTTGGGCGGTGCCGGATTGCTTGGCGCTCGACGCGGCGCGCTCGAATGCCAGTGCACTATGCGCCAGCCGTCACTGCGCTTTTCGAGAATTGCCGTTCCGAGTCCGCCACCGTCAACGTGTCGGGTCTTGCCGTTGTCCATAACGTCGGCGGCTATTGTGTATTTAAGAGTCGCCCACGCTGTATTACCGGCGAGCCGAATCTTGATATCGCTGAATTCGTATTTCGTACTCTTCATCTCACCCATCTCTGGAACGAGATGATGGTCGCGATAATCGGCCCAGCCGTAATTGGCGTGGCCGCTCTCGAAGATCGTCAACGACTCGTCGTTCGCCCAAACCTTCGTAGCCTCAGCGATATCGTTTTTAGCAAAGCTTGATGCGCTTCTCAGTAACACGTCGCGCACCGCAGCTTCGTCATTCTGGACGGCACTTCCGCTCGCCGCACTCGTCAGAATGACAACAACGCTGACGGCCAACAGCGCCAGCACGCCGAAACTGAATGTGAAATGGTCCTTCGGTTTCACCGGTTTACCTCCTCTGAACTTGATAAGGGTTCAACCTTCATGCTGAACTTCTCAAGAAACGATGCCACTCCGACCATGACGATGTAGCCAAATAGGAAGCCAAGACCAGACAATGACAGCTTCATTGGGTAACCTCCTTTTACAAACTATTGCTCGGAGAATTCGGCAATGATTCGTTCTCGAATCTGCGGGGCCGAGAGTCCTTCTTTCTGAAGACGACAGGCCATTAGTGCTTCATCGACACAGGTAGCGCAATGAGCGGCGTGATCGTCTTCAAAACAACTGTGTAGACTCTTGTGTCCCATGCCTCGGTCGCAGTGGCAGTAGCACGGCATCTGCGCAATCGTCGACGGAATCTGTTTCACTGCGTCATATGCTTCACGCGTCTTTCCGACGAATTGGGACGCAGAAAGTACCGGACGCAAGTCTCCTAAAGATGGCGGTACTTCATAATGAGCAGGCACCTGCCGCGCGTCCATGTTCATTGGGGGATTTTTCGTTGACTCAGATGCAGACTCGGTTCGTGCCTCATTGGCCGGTGCGTGAGGTTGCTTAGCCGAGTCCTGTTTCCACCCTTGAATAAATACGATGACGGCAACCAGCGAAGCCAGCAATACAACGGCAGTCCAGAGCTTCTTTTCTTTCATTCGTTTCGAATCCTTTGCACTAATGTTTGTGCATATGCTTGTGTTTCGGTTTTGGTTCTTCTTTAGGAGCTTGGCCGGTTTCTTTCTTCTCAGGCTCTCCCGCTTGCTCGCCGAGCTCACCACCAGTCTCGCGCGCGGCCATCTGTAAACGCTGCAATTCTTCCGGCGAGAGTTTCGGCAGTCGTCGAATCAGACTAACGAGATCCCAAATAGCTTCGGGCTTGTCTTCCGAACCCCACGCGGGCATTCCTGTAAGCCTAATACCGTTGTAGATGATGTAGTAAAGCTCGCCATCACGAAGCTGCTGTGTATCAGCGGCGCTCATATCAGGAACCTTGGGATAGAGGTTCTTGCCGATAAGAGTATCGCCGCGTCCATCTATTCCATGACACATTCCGCAGTGTTCGACGAAATGTTCATCGGCCTCAGTGATCATGTCCTCCGTTTGTTGTTGTCGCGGATTCTTCAACGATTTGGCGTCTGCCGGCGTAGCAATCTTACGAGCATTTTGCGCCATCACCTTCTCCATCCAAGATGGTTGCTCGCGCGCGCTAAATCCCGTTCCGCGTATGTACACCACGAAGCCGCCGATTACTGCTGCGATTACAACGATCGTGCTGATGACTGAGATGATTACCTTTCGCATTTGTCTCCTTTCCGCACAATTACAGGGTTAACGTTTCGCTTCCGTTTCGACATGCCAAGATCGGCAGGCCCTCGTCCCACCTTTTTCTAATCGCAATAGTTACGGTTTATTCGGCATGTTGATGTTTCCGTGCATATCGTGCATGTCCATTTTGCCGGGACGAATTCGGAAGAACAGTTTCCAGGACACCGGATTGCTGCCGTAGATTTGATCGAGAATCGGTGGCTTGGAATAGAACGTAAGGTCGCTACCGATTGCGAATGAAACCTTGTCAGTGTTCCAAAGATCACGCGCACCGCCAACGGTGTAAGCCCCAATGCGAAACGACGGATGATCTTGGGTAATCCCGAGCAGCGCGCGATCTGCTGGGCGCAGCAAGTCGTCTTTATCGACCAGCTCAAGCCGCGTGTAGAGATGATTCTTGTCCAGGAAATTCACCGTTGATTCGAGCGTGTAGCCGTTTAGGTTATGAATCTCGCCTGGACTACTTGCGTGATTGCGGCCCCAGACAAAAGCCGAAGCCCAGTTGCCACGAGTGAATGGCCAGTTGTATTGAATCGAAGCCGTTGTGCGCCGAATGTCGACCTCGGGTTCCTGGTTCTCCGGACTGCGCAGAAAGCCGTGGCTAACCTGCACGGCCCAGTTGGAATTGGGCATGATCCACAGACGTGCCGAGCGCGAGTTCCATTTGTGCGCGTCGAAGTTGTAGCGATTCTCATCCGGCTCCCGTCCGTTAAAAATCGAACCTTCAAGCTTCAACCAGCGATAAGTGAACCCTGTCGTCAACACCCCAAAACTGATGTGTGTAGAATCCTGCAAGTGGTGCGAGAGCGTGGCAGATGGGTTCTCGGACGCTGACATCCGGTGCATGAAAGCGACCGGCCCAAGCGCTGGCTCACCCGGGTAACCAAAGTAAGTAAACCAAGTTCCGCGTTCACCCAGCGGCAGGGTATATTGCGCCGACAACTCCATAAACAGATCGTGAGGGTGCTGTTTGTCGATTAACGGTTGGCCCTTGTACGTCTCACCGGTTTGGAAAAGAAGTGGAGAACCTCCTGGCGGAAATGTGAACGGCTCAAAGCTGAACATGCCGCGCAGTTGCACCGTACCTTTACCGAGCTTGTGAAACGCCATCGGCATAAACCAGTTGGCTGATTCCGCTTTCGTAACGCCTCGCGGCCCACCCTGACGATTCATTCCCGCCACCAGGTTGTAGTGAAACATCAGCAGCCAATCACCGGCTACCTTGTGATGCATGTGCATCGGACCGGACGATGGCTGCCACGAAGTTCCAGATCCCATCGCGCCCATAGACATGACATTGGTATCGCTCGAACCCACGCGGATGCCCATGTCGTTACCCATCATCACCATCAGTGGACCCATGTTCATATTCATTCCGCTCATGTCCATGCCGGGCATTTGACCCATCGGACTTGCTGATGGACTCGCCGACGGCAGCGGCATGTTCATGTCCATTTTTTGTTGGGGAGATGCCTGCGGGTTTGGCGAGGATGACGGCATTTGCATGCCCGGGATATGCGTATGGGTTTGCGGCGACGCTGAAGGTGACGCCGGTTGCATCTGCATCCCAGGCATGTTTATTTGAGGCGACGATGAAGGCTGTGCGCCGGGCGACAGCGAAGGAGTCGCCATTTGCATTCCAGGCATATTCATACGCATTTGCTGAGACGAAGGCTGTGGTGATGTGGATTGTTTCGGCGACGGCTGAGCAGGCATGTTCATTCCCGGCATATTGCCCATCTGATTTTGGGTTGCAGGATTCTTTTGTATCCGTGCCTTGTTCCTCCTAGATGCCGTCCCTCGTCGATGCATCCCCGACATCTTCATTCCGGGCATCTTCATCCCGGACATGTTACTCATGTCGTGTTTCTTTGTGGTTCGGCTCTTTCTTGTCGTCACTCTCCTCTTCTTAACGGCAGCCTTTCGGCGCACCTTCGTTTTCTTCATGCCTGGCATGTTCTGCATGTCATGGCCCTGCGCAACAACGATGGCAATTGATGAAAGTATTAGTCCGATAATTACAACTGCGCTTAATCCCGACATACGGATGAAAGCGCAAAAATTTGACCTCTTCATTGCTCACCCTCTTGAACGAATTCGTTTAACTAAAAGAAAATCGGGCGAGAACGCGCACACACGAAGACACACGTCCGCGCTAACAAATTAGCGACGATTCATTAAGGGAACTAGATTCGGAAAACGCTGATCAGAACATGGCGGGGGAATGAATTGCCCGGTGGGCCATGCTCCAACGGCATGATGGGAACTACAAAAGCGGAAGGCAATGCGACTACAAAGTCTGCCGGGGGCGCGTTATTCTCGACCAATCGCTTCGATGTATCAACTGCAACAAGAGAAGCGGTCCCTGGGGTCGGCTGCGAATGCATCCAGCAATGTCCACATGGTTTGGTGGGGAAATCAATAGCAACCTGTTCATTAGAAGATTCCGTTGCGACCTCTATTGGCGGATTTTCTGCGATCGAGTTGTCTGCGGTTTCGGAAGCGGCCTCGCTTTCCATCTTCGTGTCGTCCATTTGCATGTCGCCCATTTCCATGTCAGCCATTTCATGCTGACAAGATGACTTGTGGTCGACTTGTTTGGATTGCCGAGGTTCGTGTTTGATAAGGCAATCGCGGTTGGACAAGTAACTAGGGCAAAAAGCGGCGGCAATCACGTTGCTCCACGCACTAAAGAGGAACGCGACGACTAAGAGGATTATCGGAAAAGACCGCTTTCGCATGGTTCTGATGCTTTAATAAGTCAGCCACTATAGCAGGATTATTTTCGATGACCAAGCGGCGCGTCTTCCTTTCTTGTCAACACTAATTGGAGAAGACATCGTCAACAAACGATCGAAGTAACTGTCTAGCCTCTGTTTCGAGTGGATCTTACCAGGAAGGAACATTATCTAGTTCCGCATGAGTTTGGTAGGGCCATTTGCGCTGTTACGCGCTGAATGGCTGAAACAACACCTGAGTGAGTAAAGGTCAGCGCGAGCCACGGCCAAAAATTTCTCAGACGAAAAATTAATGGTAATGGTGCCAATCGCGCTCTACATTCCAATCAGCCCTTTGCCGCTTTAGTCTTATCGAGCGCGGCGCGGATGCCGCGGGCTAACTTCAGTGCGTCGTCATTGGCCCAGAAGTGCATGAAGAACAGCCGTGGTGATTCAATGAGCATGTGGCTGTGCAGAGCAGTCACTTCGATGCCGTTATCGCGTAAGGTGCGGATCACTGGGTTGACCTCGCTGGCGATCAAAACGAAGTCTCCGGTGATAGCTGCTTTGCCACTACCTGTCGGCTGAAAATTGATGGCATGCGCAACGCCCATCGAAGGAGGAACCTCCATGTCGTTTTCCAGGATCTTTTCAGCGCGCGCAACGGAGAATTGATATACCCCACCGTTAACCTTGCCACTCTGGCCCATGATCTGATCGATCTGCTTTGTATCAATTCCCAGGTCCTGACTCTGATTAACAGCAGCCGGCCCAGCAAACGGCGTCTTGCCAAGCGCGAGCGCATCATGAATCGCTTTAGCAATCTTCACCGCGTCGCCCATTGCGCTGATGTGCATATACATGACGCGCGGCGATTCATGTAGCACGTGGTTGTGAAGCGCCGTCTGCTCGACTCCACCTTCCTGAAGCTTGGTCAGCACTGGCGTGACCTCGTCTTCAGTGAGTACAAGGTCGCCCATCACCATTGTGATGTCGCCTATTTTCTTGAAAGCGACCCAGGAACCGAGAGCAAGGGGCGCCTTGACCCGGATGCCGCCTACCGTGACCCGGAGATCACTACGCGGTAAGCTGACTTTGTAAACATCGCCCGGTTGGAGGGAGCCGGCTTTGCCTAACGCCTGCTCGATTGCTTTCCAATCTGCCGTTGCCGCTTGTTGCTGACTGTTGGATTGGCCCGACTGATTCTGTGGCGCAGAGCATGCTGCTATTACGAACACCGTTGCTGCGACCAACGCGGATATGCTGAAGATAATTCGCCTGGTCTTCCGCATAAATAATCGCACTGAGCCCTGCCGTATGATTCCTTGCTTTGTTTTCATTTCATCCCGCCTTTCACATGTCCAAGAAACTGATTGCTACTCAGGGGCCTGGCCTTGCTTGATGCTCGCGTAAAGCGCGTCATACACGAAAGCAGCACGCTCGGCGGTCTCAGAATCGTTATTTGTTACGAGAGGGAAACCACGACTGATCAACTGCAAGCCATGAGCCGCCGGATGATCGCCCAACTCGCCCTTGATGTCCGCCGCCTGGACGATGCGGGCCATCTCCAGCAATACCGGATCGTGAGGCAGTCGCTCGCGAACTAACGCCGCAAACGAGCAATTGCCCTGGGCATCTTTGTGAGGGTACGTCGCGCCGGGAGCGTCGAAGCCAATCGCGGCGGCGTCCGCCTGCATAGATGCGACCTGGTCGGCTGGCACAAAAATGAACTCCGCCTGATCATCGAGAAAACGCCGAATGAGCCAGCAGGTTGCCGTGCGGTTGACTCGAATTTGCTCGCGTGTGATCCACTTCATGGCGACGCCTTATTCCTGGCGCGCAGCGAAAAGGAGTGTTCCAAAAATGCCGATGATTTTGCCGATAGTCCGATTCGCAATGCGGAGGCCAAGGGTTCGAGCCCCCTCTGCTCCACCAAGGAATGGGACGAAACAGGAAAACGCTGGAAATCTCTCGGTTGTTTGGAGATGAACGGGACCTCAGTACTCCCCTAAGCATAAGCGTTTTCTAACCATCGCTAATGCGACGCCGAACTCTGAGTCTAGAGCTAATCACAATGTTAAATAGAAAAAGGACTATGCCAATCACGCAAACTAAGAATGAATGGATCTGCACATTCAAGGTACTCCAATGCAGGATTGGAGGCACAGGACTCCAAACTGCCGTACTTCCCTGGCCAGTTAGAAATACTTGCCTCTTGTCCTGTGTTTTCCAAGCTGGGAAATAGGCTGAGGCTGTCCACCATATTCCCGATGTTGGCGGCCTTGATGGGGGTAGATTCTCGAGTCGTACCACCAGAGATGCAAGGTCCTTGACGAGGCTTTTTGGGGAGTCGGAATATCGAGCCATTTCCAAACTCTCAAAGCTTGCAAAGCTTTGACGCCTAGCAAGAAAAAGAGACGCCACCCGTGACTGATCATTCAAGAGTATAACGTTTAAGCGGTAGCTTGAATCCTTCAGAGAGGAAAGCCATTTCTCCAGAATATCTGCTCGCACCGCAGGATCGATAACCAGAGTCACTCTAGGAGTCTGCGATACAAACTGCCCAACATCTACACCTTCGCTCAACGCCCAAAGCACTGGTATTTCTGGATGGCCAATAAAAGCCACACACTCTCCCAGATTGAAAAGATCAACATCAGTACCGGACCTGTTCTTGAAGCGAGCGGGCATCCAGGCGAGCACGGGTGTAGCTGTCACCGTTACAAAGGGCGGTGCTGGATTCGATTTATCTGCGAACAAGTGCCAGCTACCAATATTCCATGCTTGGACGACGTTCTGGAGACCGACCGAGCATCTCGACCTGAGAGGTGGTTTTAACAAGATAATACTGAACTCCCAAATGTCGAGTAATTTGCAATTTATCTTCTACGCTTAAGGCATCCTGGATCGATTGTTCCACCGCCCATCCACCTATCCCGAAAGCTTCTTTAGTTGTGGAGAATAAATTGCTGGCTGACGTGGAAAAGGGCGAGGTCAGCGCTTGTTCACGGAATACTGACCAGAGTACCGGTCTGCCATCGATTGCCACCTCATGTGCAATAGCGCGCGATAAGGCCAGCTCTTTCGGGTTCGGTCCAGGAGAGTTGAAGATTGCGTTCGATTCCACTATCTCGACCAGCAACATGCCCGGTGGTAGTTGTTGTACTGCCCGACGCACTAGTTCCACCGAATCTCCCTCTTCATTTGAGAATGATGCAATGCCGAAGTGTTGAGATGGGTGAAGCCACGCCAACACAGCTAGACAGACCATAAGGCTGAGATTGACCACCCATCTTTCTCCACCCACAACATCTCGTAAAACGTTCCCACACAATAATGTTAGCGGAATCGTTGATAGAATTATCGGGCCAGCAAGAACCCGGGCAGGCTGAAAGGGAATCCATTTGATAGTCTCACCAACAGGAGTCAGGGCTGTTGTGGCAGTAATAAGGATAGCGCAGCATAGTATGGCCAGATTCGGGTGGCGTCTACGCTCCCTCCATGCTACTAGGGCACAGCCTAGCCATACGACATTCAAGCTCCCGAGAGAAGTGAAGATACCTTCGGCTTGCAAAGGACGTTCCTACCGAATAGCGATACCACTTGATTAGGGGCACAAGCCAAATCCCGCTGATCAAGATGGGTGTTACCAACCAGGAAAGTGAACTGATCATATGTAGCCAAGCGAGCTTTGAGGCAGGCGAGTGCCGTAAACGGAGCGCTCGAAAACAAACTACACTCAACCAGCATCCCGCATAGGCCGCAGCGAATGGAAGGACGTGAACGTTGCTTAATATTGTTGCGCAGAGAGCAAGGACAGCAACTGTTGCCGCTTTCCAAGATCGGTGGGCATGCGGTAAAGCACCGCACCACAGACAAAGCCAAACAAAACCAAGAGTCTGGGTATACAGCCCCACTTCAAATTCACCAAGCAGGCCAATCCCAGAAAGGGAAGCAACGTTTGAACCGCACGCGATCACGCCCGCCCAGGCGGAAGCGAGGAATGCCTCAGTCGGTTTCAAACCTACCCTCCGGCTCAAGGTAAAAAGTACGCCTGGCATTGCGGTAAACGACGCAGTCCCTAGTATCTTGACTGCGAGTGCAGCACTGACACCGGTAAGTTTCATCAGAGACGCACCAGCCCAGTAAAAGAGCGGAGGATAGAAAACCGGGAAAGGCATACCGCCGTAGGGTTCTGGCAACCACCCCATCAAATTCGGAAAAACGTGGGTGGCAAAGAGATGTACCAGCATGACGTGTCCCGATCCGTCAGCACCTCCAATTATCTTGCTGGGAAAGTAAAGTTTCAGGTAGCTCCAACTAAGGATCAGCCACCAAATGTGAAGCAAAACGAAAAGTATCGCTCGCTGATAGCTTTTATTGATCCGCATGCCGATCGATTAATGGTTCAACGGATTTGCCGCCGAAGCGATTAGATAGTTAGCTTCCATCGAAAGGAAGGTTGCAAGGCAACATTTTTTCAAATCGTCTTACTCTATGTATTTGAAGTGAGGCACGCTAAAACAAGGTAGATCAATTGAAGGAAGCAGCTGGCGGTGAATGGTTCAGACTTAAGAACTCTTCTTCTCAGATAGGAGCATGTCAATATCGCTTATGATTTGGTGCGCCATCTTGCCCCGAACAGTCTTGCCTTCCGCCCCGCCAGGCCATATCCCTCTAATTCGATGTTGGCTGTCAACTAGTAAATGAGTTGGAAGAGCCATGAGTGAGAGCGGAGACGGGACGACTGCATCGCGTTGCGCCCAAAGGAACGAAGGCGCGTCCATATTCAAAGTTCTTGCAAACCTGAAATACTCATCTGATGAATCCGGCTTAAATGAGATGATGCAATACTTAATATTTCTCTCCGCTAGCTGTTGTCTCACCTCGTTCAGGTACTCAATCGAATGAGAACACACCTGACACTCTCGATCGACTGCAATTAACATCGTTAGGTTTTCACTTTCTACGACGCCGGTCAGAGACTGTTCCTGCTGATCTTGCAGTTTAGAAGTATCTATCGGAAAGCCAACCTGAGGGCCCAACCACAGCTTAGGGTCATTCACTATGGACTCGAACTTGAAGCCGTTTTCAGTAATCAATTGAGCGGTAAGCGGTCCGAGCTGATCGGTCCTGAAAGGGTTCCAACCGCCGAAACTACGCACGAGGAGTGCGGAAACAAGCGCGATCCCGCAGCAGAAGAGGAGCCTGACGACAACAGAAGAGCGCAAACCATTAATTGTCATTTATTCTCTTTTGCCTTAGTAGGAAGTCGCTCCGGCACTTTCGCTAGCGACTGTTTATAGGTTAATAACGAGCCAAGTAAGGATAGCCGAAGCCGAGTCCTTAGGGACGGAGAGTCTACCGAGGACACGATGCTTATGAGCTCAAACGGGCTAAGCTGAATCAATGGAGCGGGAATATCGAGCGGCTCAAACTCGCCTCGCGCTATTTGCTCTGAGAGATCGGGTTTTTCCCTGACGGCACTTGAGGCACGGTTAATAGATTTAACTGCTTCACGAAAAACATTGTAAGCGTCCGGCGGTGAGACCCTTCCGTATGCGCGGACGAGGCTCATATAAGGGTAGAATGTGCCAAAGTCTGAGTTCTGCATTTTTTCAAATCTACGTCGCGATCTGCCGAGTAGGTCGATGGCGAGAGTATTCTTTTCTTGATTTTCTCCAAGCATTGCCTCCGCCATGTTGAGGGTCACAAATGCCTGCAACTCCTGCGGCACAGCATTAATCACCCGCTCCATCGCACCGTAGTCCTTGTCTTTATAATGACGCAGACCCGCAAGAGCGGCATACTGAACTCGAATCGGATCCCACGTATCTCCCATCAACTCATGCTCGTCATGCGACATTCCATCCAGGATTGATATGGCTTCATCGAAACGCCCGAGTGCTGCGGCGGTCTGAATGGCGCGCCCTAAGAACAGTACGCGAAGTTCGATCCGATCGGCTTTCTGAGCGGCTGACAGAAAGTCTTCCACGGTTTTGAGAGGCTGATTTCTGATCGCTTCATCGCTGCCGGGCGCGATGGACTGGCACTTCGCCAATGCATTTCGTACCGGCCCTGCTTGCTGAGGAGCAAAATGATCTACTTCACTGAGCAGCGGGGCAATTAGACTAGCGTAGCTGCAGTCGCGTGGTTCACTAACCAGATCCTCCTGGATAACTCCGCTAATGATGGCGTTCAATAGTTTTGCCCGTATCTGCGGCGGAGGTGGAATCGTTTTTATTGTTGGATTGTAGTTGGCAGAAAAGGCGGCAAATGTTAAGGAAGAAAATAGGTTAATGTTTCGCGAAGCCTGAGCTGTAGCCACTGCCTCATTAAATAAACTATCAGCCAATTTACTATCGCGCTGCCTGAGACCGATCAGCAACATGTTAAACTGGTTCGGATCTCCATAACGCAACGCCGCTGATCCCAACCGCGCGGCGCGTTGTGGATCGTCAGGAAGAGCCAGGACGGCGGCTTCAGTCAGCGCGTCGGCCATGTAGCTTGAACTCTCCGAAGGCGACTGCCCCTTCGTCTCACTTGTTAGTGTGGACAAGCTGGAGATCAGACGATCACTAAGTTTATTATCGCGTGCCCCTACTATGCGCATTACGACCCGGATCGCGCTGATCAATTGCACTCGATCATTTGGCTGTCCGGGGTTGAGAGCGCTCTTTGGAGTAGTCGCTGAATCTACATCTTCAACAGCCTTTACCAAAAAACCACGCCCGCGCTCGGCATCTGTCTTCCACCACAGATCCCCCAACCTTGCCCAAAGGATCGCACGTTCGACCGGTAAGAAGGCTGTCGCGTCTTTGGCTAAATCATTTGAGACTTGTTCAATCTGAATTTCGGTTAGGCTCTTGCGATACCGAAGGTCAATATCGTCATCTGGCTGCGTTTGGGCGGCGGCGATCGGAGAGAGCGATGTGAATAATAACAAAAGAAGAACCGCGAAAAGAGGATTGTCGCACTTCATTGTGTTTTGGTACTAATGCAGAGTTCTCGGACAAGTGTAACGCCAAACTTGACATCAATACATGGAAGAGTACGAAGCTAACAACTTGCTGCTAAGGCTTCGTCAAACTCTCATATTGAGCGGGACCTCCGTCGGAAGTCCCGCTGTGAAAAGGAGCGCGATCTATGGTGTACAATGATCGTTATCTGGGCAAGGTCCGCTTCCCTGGGTTATCAAATACTTACAGGTTGCAGAACTAGGACCCCCAGCGATCGTGTAATAGCACCAAAATGCAGAGCAGTAAGTGCTGCCAACCCATTTATCGCGACAAGTACCGGTGCCCCCATATGATTGAGAGAAAGCCGTTTGCGTGAAAGCACCCGAGGTGCCGAATGCTCCAGATAACGCCCCGAACAAAATCGAGGCCACGAGCATCTGTCGGAGGTTAAGCCTGCGGATCACATTTCTCATGAGAGGACTCCTGTGGGTTTCCTGAGGTTTATTGGTGTGCGCATCCACAACTACAATGAATCGCCGAGTAATCTGTCGCTTCGTAGATGCCGATGAGCCGAGGTGGCCACAGCATAGAGTAATATCCAGCTAAGCGTCAATTATTTGATCGTCTTGAAGATGTCACGTTTTCATGTTTGAGAGAATGCGGGCCTGAGGCGTGCGAGAAGATAGAACGAAGGCGCCCGAGTGAGGCCACAAGTCGTGCGTCCAGATAAGTCGCTAGTTTGTTGAGCAGAATAGGCAGTAGTCGTCGCTTAGGCAGCAGTTGGTTTTTTTGCTTGTTTACGCGGGTTGACTTCAGAAACCAGCAATGTTTTTCACGAAGGTCGTGGACCTCCAAATGTCTGGGCAAGCTTGGCTCCCTGCGACTTTTGCACGGCGTCAAACTGGTAGCATGTGCTGATTCGTGGCAACACAGTCGCTTCCCATTGTTCGAGATGATCTCAAGAAGTATTGGCGATGTCCATAAGTAGTATTACCTCAAAGATCGCTCCCCTGATTTTTGTTCTCGCTACCCTCGTTACATACGCTCAAGAACAAGCGCCAGAGAAAGCGCGAATTCCGGCTCAGCCATCGAGCTCCAAGCGCGATGACCAGGAGCCAATTAAAATTTTTTCAGAGGAAGTGATCCTTCCAATCACTGCGTATGACGAGTACGGGCGCTTCGATCCGACGGTCGCGCCCGACGATGTGCTTGTGTTGGAAGATGGTGTTCCGCAGCAGGTGACAAGCGCCCGTCGCGTCCCAGTCAATGTTGTTTTGTTGATTGACATGGGGAGTGTGCTCGTCTTCTCGCAACACCTTGACGTTACCCGTCGCGTAGTCCTGCGTGTGCTCTCTCAACTTCGTTCAGGTGATCGGGTTATTTTGATCCAATTCACCAATCGCGCCGAAGTGTTGCAGGACTGGACCGAAGATAAAGCAAAAGTTGCAAGCGCTCTTAATCCAGAACATGGAAAACTTTTGTCAGGCAATCGTTCGCGGCTTTCAGAAGGTCTAGTGGCAACGGCAGATAAGCTTG
Organism: Blastocatellia bacterium; assembly: GCA_963698325.1. Taxonomy (GTDB): domain Bacteria; phylum Acidobacteriota; class Blastocatellia; order Pyrinomonadales; family Pyrinomonadaceae; genus PSRF01. Next base: position 136,583 of record CAVOQJ010000005.1, read on the forward strand.
ACGGCAAGGAAGCAGGCAGTACGCATATTGTATTAATAACAGATGGCGATGACACACCAGGCAGTGAGTACGCGAACGCCGTTAAGCAGTTGCTCCATTACCAGCCCACATTGCATGTGCTTAGCTACACGACACTGGCGGGTCAAGAAGCAAGGAAACATAAAAGCGTCCTTAACTTTGATCGCGAAATGAAGCGCTTCTATAAAAACCATGATACGACAATCAAAGTCAGTGAAGAACGGCTTACTGCGCTTGTTGAGAGTCTGGGCGGACGAATTTTTCTGCCGTCATCTGTAGAAGAGGCACTCAAGCAAGGGGATGAGATAGCTGGTGAGATTGGTGCGCGATGTGTGCTTACATACATTCCAAAGCATGCGATCGAATCGACTAATGACACCACGCCTCGCCACATTGAAGTTTTTCCGCGGCGCCTAGGTCTGCAGGTACACGCGTTACGCACTACTTTGTCAACGACCTTAGCCTCGCCTTGAATTGTTTTCTCTTACAGTCGTTGCATTTCTCCGGTGATCGCTTCGCATTAGCGCGACTCAATCCGGAGCATGTTGACGCCTTCATGCACGCGGATGTAATGGTATCACGAGCATCTTGCGGAACATTTCATAATTATTGAATGGGACGGCTCAGTCTTCTCAGTCTTCAATAAGGCAGAGTTTCTGACGAACACTGCTAAAGGTCCTGACGTTGTTGACTACAAACTGCATAAGGTGGACGTGCGCATTTCCAAAAGCGTTGCCCTTATGCAGGCGACTGGCCTATGGACCGGGAAAGATGACTCGAAGGAGATGCGTCGTTAAATAGAGGTTTACGTCAAAACTGGACGGACGTGGAAAACGGTCTCTGCGCAAATAACGAGAACCTCCGCCTCGGCGCAATGAACGATCTTAAGTAATGCGGTGCATCGCTTGGGATAAGACCGAATTTCGAGAGGCCTCGCAGTCTTTTTGAGATGCCAATTTGGCATCTCAAAAGATCCACTGGCTCGATTATCCAAGTGGCCAATACGTGGCCAAAAATAACTGCACGCGACGTATACGCGATGGTAAGGAATGGGAAGGAACGGGAAAACCCTTGAAATCTCTTGGTGGCTGCAACTTTCGAAAAGGCAATTACTTACGTTTTTGCCGGGAGTCTAATTCGCAATGCGGAGGCCAAGGGTTCGACCCTCCTCTGCTCCACCAATTGCATAGACCTTGAGTTTTCTCGCCGTCACTTCCTTCGCTTGCGCCTGATCCGGATTGCCGACCACTCTTTTGGTCTTTGTCCTCGACCTACTCACAGTGTGGATTGATAGTAGTCCCATTCCTTCTTTAAGTTGGTTATGAACAAGATAAAACGGCGGTCCTGTCGAATATTGTTCAGGTTAGGATCTCTTTCAAACACTGGATAACACGGAAAACCATCTTCCGCCGCTTCCTGAAGCCACCTCATTGCTTGGTCAGGCTTATTCATGAGCGCATATGCTACGCCGATGTTGTAAGCGGTATGGTGAAACTGTATGGAGTCTCTCTCTTTTCCCGCCGCAACCTTGATTTTCTCCTCCGCCTGAGCCCTTTCGCCAGCGGCGGCTAATATCACTGCCTGCATGCTGGCGAGCGTGCCGGGGGTATCTTCCGGAAAATCTCTCAAAGACTCTTCGAGCGTCGCTAAGGCTTCGTCTTTTCTTCCAAGCTGAAACAGGGCCCAGGCGATCTGATACCCAGTCATGTGCGGATTCAGACCTCTCGAGAGACTGCGAGCGGCGGCGATGGCTTCTTCATATTTTCCCTGATAAAGCAATGTCTGTTCGATAAACCACCGTGCCCGAACGTTAGCAGGATTGATGGCTATAGCTCTCTGCAGGACCTGAAGCGCTTTATCGAACAGACCAATGTGACCGTAAACCTGCCCAAGTTGTAATAACGCCTCATCCGAGTTCGGATTTAAGGATAGTGCGTGACGGTATTCTCGGATCGCGTCCTCGTGTAGAAAACGGCTGACGTGTGTCCAGAGCATGCGTCCACGAGCTATGTACGCATCCGCCAGATCCGGATCGAGGGCTACGGCTTTCTCTGCTTCGACAAAGGTTTTCTCTTGCAACTCTTTCGCATCTGGCTCGAAATTATTGAATTGATATTGGTACGCAAGCGCAAGGGCGGCATGGCCTTCAGCGGAGCTGGGATCTAACGTGACGGCCCGTTCCAGCAGTTCGATACCCTTATTATTGTCTGCTTCGGTGTAGCGATTAAAGTAGAACTTCCCGCGCAAATAGTAATCGTATGCCTCTGGGTTGACCTGACGAGCTTTCGCCAGGTGCGACTGTTCTTGAGGCGTCAACGTCACCTTAATCTTGCTTGTGATGGTTTGTGCGACTTCGCTTTGCAAGGCTAAGACCTCCCGCAGTTCACGCTCATAGGTCTGGGCCCAGATATGCGCATCGGTCGACGCGTGAATCAACTGCACTGTGACTCGCACACGCTCTCCTGAACGTTGCACTGAACCTTCGATGACCGCATCAACATTCAACTCCCGGGCGATCTCCGGCAGTGATTTGCGGACGCCTTTGTATTGCATCACCGAGGTGCGTGATATGACGCGTAATGAACCGATCTTAGCTAAGTTCGCGATGAGCGCTTCCGTCATCCCATCTGCAAAATACTCCTGATTCGGATCGCCCGAGAGGTTTTGCAATGGTAGAACTGCCAACGACTTGATGTCGGGAGAAACGTCGGAACGAACTGAGTCTCGCGCGCCTTGGAACATCAGCATGTAGACCAGCACCGCTAGCAATAGAGTGGCTACGACGGGTATGGCCACCCAGCGCCGAGACATGGGAAGTTGTAACCACTTTCCCGGGTTCTTAATTACAGCAGCGGAAACAGCACCAGTGTCCAGATCTCGCTGGAGATTCTTGAGCTCGGCTAAAAGCTCCTGGGCTGAGGCGTACCGCTCGTCCCGATTCTTGCTTAAGCACTTGCGGACGATCCGTTCTGCTTCAGCGGGCGATTCAGCGACATGGTCCGCGAGCGGCGGCGGCTCTTTTTGAAGTATCGAGACGATGGTATCTGTGGCAGTCTCTCCTTCAAAAGGCGTTCGCCCTGCGATCATCTCGTAAATCACAACGCCGAGACTCCAGATGTCGGTTCGCGCGTCCACTGCTAGTCCGCGCGCCTGCTCAGGCGACATGTAGCTCGCCGTCCCCATGACTATCCCCGCAGCCGTATTTACCAGCGTCGGAACTTCGGAGTCGGTAATTCGATTCTCTGTCAGCTTAGCAAGGCCAAAGTCCAGAACCTTTACGTAGCCGTCGCGCCGAACCATTATGTTTTCCGGCTTAATGTCGCGATGCACGATCCCTGCTTGATGTGCTGTATAGAGTGCAGATGCTATCTGTATTGCGACCTCGAGTGTCTCCTTGATACCCAAACGAGAACGCTCGCTACGATCCCGCAAGGTCTCGCCCTGAATGAACTCCGTGGCGATGAATTGAGTGTCGTTTACTTCTCCGATCTCATAGATAGTCAGGATATTCGGATGGTTCAACGACGATGCTGCGCGCGCTTCTTGTTTGAAGCGACGCAGGCGATTCTGATCCTGTGTGTATTGAGACAGCAGCAGCTTGAGCGCGACCTTACGACCGAGCCGAGTATCATCCGCCAGATAGACTTCACCCATCCCGCCTGTGCCTATTGCCGAAAGAACGCGATAGTGCCCCAGGGTTTGTCCAACCAAAGTCCTGTCATGGTCGTGTGCAAGCATCGCGGAGGCAACTTCCAGCACCGGCTTCTCAAAGAAGCTTTCCCCTTTTTCGTAAGAGACGAGCAGCGCCTTCACCTCCTCGAGCAGAGCGTCATCCGCTCGGCAGACTTCTTTAAGGAAGCGTGCGCGCTCGTTGGGCTCGCGCTCAAGCGCGGCATACAGCAGCTCCTTAACTTCGGCCCAACGTTCCGCCTTCATAGACTGCCCTTGCTCATCTCCTGGTAGAGCCAGGCCTTCGCCGTGGCCCACTCGCATTTGACTCTATCAACGGAGAGATGGAGAACCTCCGCGGTCTCTTTCACAGTTAACCCACCGAAGAATCGCAGCTCGACGACGCGACTTTGCTGCGGGTCGAGCCTGCCGAGGCTATTAAGTGCCTCGTCGAGCGCGACGAGATTGGAGGCACGTTCGGGAGCGAAAACTGCTGCCTCGTCCATAGGCACGTGAGGTACTTTGCCACCTCGTTTCGCGTAGTCTCGCTTACGCGCGTAGTCAATTAGAATGCGTCGCATCAGTTGCGCGGCGATTGCAAAAAAGTGAGCACGGTTTCGCCAATGAGCGCGGTTTTGGTCAACCAGGCGCAGGTAAGCTTCGTTTACGAGCGCGGTAGTTTGAAGCGTGTGGCCCGGCCGTTCCCGTGCCATCTGGCGGTGAGCCAGGGTGCGCAGCTCGTCGTATACGAGTGGCATCAGCCTCTCTAACGCGGCTTGATCTCCGTGACTCCAATCTTCCAGCAATTGAGTGACTTCTCTGGGCGAGGCAGTCGTCATCCAGTCCTCTTTTCGTCAGTGGCTCGACTCAATCCTGTCGAATCTTAGCACCAACCTGGAAGCCACCACAGAAAACATCCGCCATTCTGCCTCGCGTTCTCGCGTTAAAAGAATGAAGGCGGAATTAGGCCGCCCCAACCATGAAGGAGGATAGGATGAACAGCCTTAAATATATCACCGTTACCGTTGGTATTCTGCTGCTTACTGGTGTCTCCACTGCGTTTGCTCAAGGGCCTCATTTTTCCGACTGGTCCGCCCCGACTAACCTTGCGCCGGTCAACACGCCGGCCACGGACGGCTGCCCTTTAATCGCAAAGGATGGGCGCAGCTTATACTTCGCCTCAAACCGACCCGGTGCCTTGGGTCTTCTGGACATCTACGTTTCAGAGCGCGCCAAAAGAGGCGATCCCTGGGGTCCACCGCGAAATGTGGGTATTACTATCAATAGCAGCGCGAACGACATTTGCCCGACGTTGACCGTTGACAGTCATTTCCTATTCTTTGTTAGTGAAAAGCCGGGAGGCTGTGGCGCACAGGATCTCTACGTCGCCTTCCGCCGAAACAAGCATGACAATCTAGCTTGGGAGCAGCCCACAAATCTCGGCTGCCAGATCAATAGCCCTCAAAATGACTTCACCCCATCACTCTTCGATGACGACGAGGGCAATGTGTTGCTCTACTTTAGCAGCAATCGGCCCGGCGGTCCTGGCGGCACAGACATCTATCAGAGTGAGCTGCTCGAGGATGGTACCTTCAGTTCAGCCACACTCGTCCCGACTCTGAACACTGCAGCCAACGACCAGCGGCCGAACATTCGGCATGATGGTCTGGAAATCTTCTTCGACTCGAATCGTCCTGGCTCGGCTGGCTCTGACCTTTGGTCTGCCACTCGCGCTAGCGCCTATGCGGCCTGGACAACCCCCACGAATTTGGGCCTAGTCATTAACAGCGCATCGACCGAGGGGCGCCCGTCAATCTCGTTCGATGGTTCCACTCTCTATTTTATGTCGGATCGCCCTGGCGGATCCGGCGGGCTCGATGTGTACGTCACCACACGTTCAAGACTTCGTGGGCAAACGGAAGCGACGCACATCTTCGTGCGCCAGCACTACTTTGACTTTCTTCAGCGAGAGCCGGACTTGCCAGGCTTGGAGTTTTGGATGGGCCAGATATTAAGATGTCTGGACGCTGAATGCTTTGATCGGAAACGGGTTGACGTTTCAAGAGCCTTCTTTTTCTCCAGTGAATTTATCGCTTCGGACCCGCGCTTCGCCGAAAATCTGAGGGGCACACTTTCTTACAACGAGGCGTTCGTCGAACAGTGCTACCGCCTATATCTTCAGCGCGAACCGGACGCCGACGGGCTCAGTTTCTGGGTCGACAAGCTGAATAGTCGGATACCACGTGTGACCGACCACGATTACAGCGAGATGATTCGTGCATTCATCCTCTCGGAGGAGTACCGCATGCGGCTCGGGCTCTAGGGAATTCTCAAAATTATTTAGTTACGCCCGGATCATGATGAGCAGCATTTTGAACCTGGCAGCCGCCTTCACTGCGTGCGGACGATTCGCGGGAAGTGTGATGGTCTCTCCTTGCCGCACCTTGAAACCCTCGCCTGCTATCTCGACGTCAGCTTCTCCATCAAGCACAACAACGAGCGCGTCGAACGGGGCTGTGTGCTCGCTTAGGCCTTCTCCCTGGTCAAAGGCGAACAACGTTACTGTGCCGCCTTTGTTCTTCAGCAACACTCGGCTGACGATAGAGCCATCCTGATATTGCAGCAGGTCAACGAGTTGCTTAACCCCGGTGACAATTGCTGAGACTCGATCTTGCTCACTCATAACATTCTGCTTTCACTCACTTGTAACCTCTCTCGATTGAGAACTGACAGAAGGACTCCATTTGATTTTCAGTGCTTGATGGCAACTAGCGCGACTGCACCTAGTTCTCTGCGATAGCGTTTGAAAACGGCTCTCATCTCAAAGACTCGTCGTCGCGCCTCAGAATCGTTAAGGACATTCCAGGCAAAACGCAAAGCGCCGAGAAAACCCTCGTCGCTGATCAATCGTCCTGGTTCCAGCAAGCTCATCGAGGCCATCATCACTGATTGAACTGCAAATCCCTGGGCCTCCAGAAGCGAGCGCCATTCTGAAACGGCCAGCGGCCTGACGCCGTGGTGGACGACGCCGGTCAGCGCTCGCTCAGCTTCTTTTCTTGTATTCTCGTCGAGCTCATCTGAAATAAGACACATTTCGTGAATGGCATAGCGACCTTCGCTTTTGAGCAGGCGATAAGCTTCGCGCACGATGCTTCGTTTCGTATCCTCAGGCTGCATTGTTAGCATGGCTTCACCGTAAACCACCGTGGCGCTCTGTTCAGGAAGCCCGGTATCCGAAGCGCTGCCAACGACGCAACGTTGCCGATCTCCCTTCAAGTAACCGCTGACGATTTTCGCCGCAGCTTCGTCTCGCTCGACGGCAGTGTAAGACGCGGGTCGCAATTCGAGCGTGAGTCGAGCAGTCGCTCCCATGCCGGGTGCGAACTCGACTACATCGTCCGAGGGTTGGATTCGCAAAGCTTCCAACATGCGTCGGGTCAGTTGCATACCGCCCGGTCGAAGTACACGTTTGCCGAGGCGAGCGAGCACCCAGTGGCCCGGCATCTTATCTGTTCTCAGTCCTTCGCCTGGGCGAACCAAATCTGCCGCTTTATCCGTCATTGAAATAATCACTCCCCTCTTGCAAACTCGCCGCGGTATCAGAAGACTTCTTCGTGTGCAAACATATTGGCAAGAAGCCGGTGCCGACAATGACTTATGTCACTCAACATCCTGAATATTAAGGTCAGGACCCTTGATGTGCTCAGCTCTGATCCGCGAACGCTGCCAACGCTACTTCATCGGGGATTAAGAGATGGCGGCCTTCGACAACAATCAGTCCCTCATGCTGAAGACGAGTGAAAGCTCGAGAAATTACCTCGCGCACTGAACCAAGGCGCGCTGCAATCTGCTGGTTGGTTTGAGTGAGGTTAATACTGAGGCCAGTCTCTGTTCGCGTGCCGCTTCTACGGGCCTCTGCCAAGAGAAAGCGCGCAAGTCGTTGGCCAACTTCGCGTAGTGAAAGAGCTTCCACGAGTTCAGCGCAACGCCTGAGGCGTCCTGCCAAAACTTTTAGCGCAGCCAGACTGATCTCAGGATGTTCCAAGAAGAGGTGTCGTACATCCCGCTTATCGATGAATAGTGTGGTTGTCTCTTCTTCGGCTGCCGCCGTTGAGGGGTAAGTGCCGTCATCGAAGACGGGCACCTCGGCGATGGTGGCTCCGCGGCGCTCGACATGAATGACCTGTTCTCGGCCATCGAGGCTCACACGAAAAGCGCGCACAGCTCCGTCCACAATTACGAAGAGTCCACGCGCCTCTTCACCGGTAACGAATAGCACTTCATCTTTTTGGAAACGTCGCTCGAGGGCACGCTCAGCCAGCACGTGCAGTGTGTCCTCATCCAGTTCCTCGAAAAGCTTGGTGCGCTTGAGCGCGGCAATCTTATCCAGCGTCATTGAACGACATCATCACGCCCTTCTTCGCCTTATTCAAGCTCTGGGACTCCACTGGCATGCGTTCGCTTTCGAGTGTGACATAAGTCATTCCGGTTAACGGAAGGCGAGGCGATAATGGAGAGACAGTAACCCTATGAAATCGCACTTTGAAAGGAAGTAATGAAATGGCCGCTAGCAGTAATATGTTGACCATAAATCAACCGCACATCCCGGACTTCTCGAAGCCGCTCGGGCTGTTGGTTCATTGCCACGAGCGGATCGAAGCGCAGTTGAGTGCCCTCGAACGCGCCGGCGACATTCTGCGCGCAGGCGATACCCGATCACTGCCGGGCGTTTTTGCGGCAATAGACATGGCCTGCGCACACTTTGCCATCCCAGCGGTTAAGCATACCGAGGATGAGGAGGTTTCGCTCTTTCCGCGTTTGCGCGAGCGAGGAGGAACTGCCGGGCAAGATGCGCTCGCTGCGATGGTCGAACTTGAGTCGCAGCACCGTACGGCTGAGCAGCTTCATGCCGAATTTGACGAACTCGTCGGATGCCTTCCCCGCGACGGCTCAGCAGATGCCAAAGAGTTGGACCGCTTCAACGAACTTGTGTCAGAACTCACCACACTTTATCGGCCGCACATACTTCTTGAGAACAACTTCGTCTTTCCGGTTGCGGCAAGGGTATTGGCCGCCAGTGAGATTCACACGTTGGGCGAAGAGATGCGCGACCGTCGCAGGGACATTTTGCAAAAGCTTGGGGCGTCGCGGTGAGTGATGACAGGCCAGTAATTGAACAGTGCCCCAGGAGTTTCACTGATTTACTCCAAGTCCATGCAAGGCTGGATGAGCTGTTTCTCGCCCACCAGCGAGCGCTGTTGCGCCTCGATCTCAAGACAGCTTTTTCCGCATTGGAGATTTTCGAAACTGAGCTGATAGCGCACATGCAGGATGAGGAAGAGCTGATGATCCCGTTGTATGGCGAGCGAACTGAGGCGCCGGTCGGTGGGGCCACCAGTATCTTCCTCGGCGAGCACGACAAAATGCGACAGTACCTTGTTCTGTTCAAAGAAGAGATGACGAAGTTGGCGGCGAAGAAGGATCTCGAACGCGAAGTGATCTGGCTGCTGGATTCGCAACACCTTTTCAAGCGTCTGCTTGTACACCACGACACGCGTGAAAAAAAGATGCTTTATCCGCTGCTTGATCAGGTCACGACTAAGGAAGAAAGGGATGGTCTGTTTGCGCTACTGAAGTCCCGACCGACTCATTAGGGCTGAGCTGGAGAATTCCCCGGCGCGATTCCAGATGATAATTCGATGATGCAAGCTCAATCATCTACTCGCGGGCAGCGGGTTAGGATAACGGCTGGTCAGGTAACGCCTGTGAGCGGACTTGTTCGCATTAGACCGGTTGCTCTGCCCGTGGAACATGGAGGGTGGGGCCTTTTGTTTGAGCCCATTGTACTCGGGCTGCTGCTGGCTCCTTCCCTGGCTGGTCTATTCCTTTCTGTCGCGGCGATGGGGGCGTTTCTCGCGCGGCATCCGTTCAAGTTGGCCGTAGGCGATTGGCGTCGCAACCGACGAACGTCACGTACGGCACTTGCGGAACGCTTTGCGATTCTTTATTTCGTCATGGCCATTCTCGGTCTCGCTGTCGCCATCACGAGTGGCGGTGGAGCTTTTTTGCTTCCACTCTTATTCGCGGCTCCAATCGCTGTCGTCCAGTTGTTCTACGACTCAATGGGCCGCAGCCGCGCGCTGATAGCTGAATTGACCGGTGCGATTTCAACAGGCGCGGTGGCTACCGCTATAGCAATTGCCGGTGGCTGGCCGCTTCCGATGGCATTCGGACTCTGGGCCATCCTGGCAGCGCGCACAGTTCCGACGATCCTTTATCTCCGCGCGCGACTCAGACTCCTGCATCGCAAGCCGGCTTCGATGCGCGTGGTGATCATCGTGCATTTGCTGGCGATACTAGTCGTCATTGGGCTCGCTCGTGCGCGGATGTCTCCATTTCTCGCAGTTGTCGCATTGGTGATTCTGCTCGTGCGCGCGATGATGGGATTTTCAAGATCTGGCAGGGGAGTGACCGCGAAAAAGCTTGGTCTTTGCGAGCTTGGTTTCGGCGCTATGACAGTGTTTGCTGTGTTTCTGGGCCACGTTGTCGGATGGTAGTTTCTCTTGCGCCCGAATCTTAGTCTGCGGTCCACGTGTTCAATTGTTTCCATGAAGACGGTGCTTCCGGTGGAATCGGCTACTCAAAACTCCGCAGGCCGTGCGTAACTTTTCGCAGTTCCTGTTTCTACCCCCTGCCCTTCAAATCGTTTGACAACAAACGGAAACGAGCCTCGCCTATTAAGATTGCGGGCATTTCACGCCACTAAAGGCGTGACCTAAGTCACTGCCTTCCTCCTTCAACAACTCTAGTCTCACCTGTGTTCCTCGTCATTCCTGGTTTTTTTTTGGAGCAGCTCTTGCTTGATGTAGAGCGATCGGACGAAACCGACTTTCGCTATGAGTGTGACCAAATACAAGACGCTCGTCCCGGATATTGAATTCTGGATGGATATGATTCCCTGCCAGGCCGCGTGTCCGGTCAAAACGGACGCAGGCAAGTACGTCCAACTCATCGCCGAAGGTCAGTTCAAAGAGTCCTACCTGGTATCGCGTTCACCGAATCCCTTCGCTTCTGTTTGTGGGCGCGTGTGTGCCGCGCCGTGCGAAGACGCATGTCGCCGCGGAAGGATCGATGCGCCGATCACGATTCGCGCGCTCAAGCGTTTTGTGACCGAAAAGTATGGCGTCGAATCGATGGAGCCGGACACGCAGGATGCACTGCGCGAAGGAATTCAGGATGCAGGCAACAAGCGGCGCGGGCATCTTCCGGTGTTGCAAGAGAGTCGCGCCAAGGTTGCGCGCGGTCAGAAAGTGGCAGTCATCGGCGCCGGCCCAGCGGGAATTGCCGCGGCGCACGATCTGGCTTTGATGGGCTATCGAGTGACGGTCTTTGAAGCGACCAATCAAGCCGGCGGGATGATGTTTCACGGCATTCCGGAGTTTCGCCTTTCACGCTCGATCATCGAGAAAGAGATTCAAAAGGTGTCTCAACTTGGCGTTGAGATCAGACTCAATACTCCACTCAACGAGAAGTTCGGAATCAAGGAACTCAGAGCGGAAGGTTACGAGTCGGTCTTTCTGAGTGTCGGCGTGCAGAAGGGCCGCGACATGAACATCGAAGGTTCAAACCTGGATGGCGTCATTAAGGCAATCGATTACCTGCTCAACATCAACAACGGGTATCGCGTGGATCTGGGCCGCAAGGTTCTCGTGATCGGCGGCGGCTTTGTCGCTTTCGATGCCGCACGCATGGCCCTGCGCGCGGGCATGGAGGCGGGAGCGGCGAACGGCGAAGGAGTTGCGCAAGGTAGCGAAGGGCTACACGCTGCAATTGATGCAGCGCGGGCAGCCATTCGCGCCGGAGCCGTCGATGTTCACATCGCCAGTCTGGAATCGTTCGAAGAGATGCCGGTGATGCGGACGACCCAGGGCCGCGAAGAGTTTGAAGAGTCGAAGCGCGAAGGGGTGCACTTCATTCCGCAACGCGGAGCCAGGCGATTCGTTGGCGAAAATGGCCGGCTCAAAGCTGTCGAATTCATCGGCGTCAAGCGAACCTACGACGAGAATGGCCGGTTCAATCCCGTTTACGATCCGGACTTCAGTGAAACCTTCGAAGCGGATTCAGTCATCCTCGCGATCGGTCAGCAGGCGGATCTTTCATTCCTGACTTCCGAGGATCACGTAGGGCTGACGCCTCAGGGAACTATCAAAGTTGACCCGGGCACGCTGGCGACTTCCGCGCCCGGTTTGTTCGCGGGCGGCGACGTCGCCTTTGGCCCGCGCAATCTGATCGAAGCTGTGGCGAACGGAAAACGCGCGGCGCTCTCGATCGATGACTATTTGCGAGGAGTGAAGACCGATCTGGTGGTGAACCTCCGCATAGAGGAATTGCCAACCCGCTCTTACCGCCGACCCGAAGAATACGAAAAGTGCGCGCGCGAAACTCCGCCGACGATCTCACTCGATCGCCGCACGGGCATTTCAGAAGTCGAGACCGGTTACACGGAAGAGCAAGCGAGACAGCAGGCCGAGCGCTGCCTCTACTGCCATATTCAAACTATTTACGATGCCGAGAAATGCGTGCTCTGCAATCGCTGCGTCGATGTGTGTCCTGAATACTGTCTGAAGCTCGTTCCTCTCGAAGAGCTGGATCTCGAACCGGAGATGAAGAAAAGGATCCTCGAGAACGAAGGCGTCTCGTTGAATGGGCCAATGTCGGCCATGCTTAAGGACGACGAGAAGTGCATTCGCTGCGGGCTGTGCGCCATCCGCTGCCCAACGGATGCGATGACAATGGAGGTTTTTTACTATGCGGAGCAAGAAGTCAGAACCTGAGAACACGGTTCAACCGGCCGGCACACATGAAACGCCGGATGAAAAGGTCAAGTCCGGTCGCGTTAATCTGACCCGACGCAAATTAATTTCGCGTATCGGACTTGGCGCAACCCTCCTTGCGATCGGTGGTCAGGCCTACGCCTTCATTCGCTCTCTGGTACCGAATGTTCTCTACGAAGATCCGCAACGATTCAAAGTCGGCACACTCGATCAGTTCGGCGAGGGCGCGAAGTTCATCGACGACAAGCGCGTATTCATCTTTCGTCAGAAAAACACTTTCCATTGCATCTCCGCCTCGTGCACGCATCTTGGCTGCACCGTGAAGATGCAGCGCTTGAACCAATCGAAGAAAGTGAGCGTCCGCGGGCGTGAAATTGACGAGCAAGTCGAATTTGCCTGTCCCTGTCACGGATCGAAGTACTACGGCGACGGTACGAATTATGCCGGCCCGGCGCCGCGGCCATTGGCCCATTTCAAGCTTGAGGTCGCGCCCGAAGATGGGCAACTCGTCGTCGATACGTCGCAGACAGTGGCCCAGGATTTTAGATTGACGGTTTAGAAAAGAGCCGAGCCGAAGTGACTACCATGAGACATAAATACATCGTCCATTCATTAACAGTATTGGCTGTTCTATTTGGAATTCTGATTCTTACTCCTGACGAAGCTGTTGCGCATTGCGACACGATGGACGGTCCGGTAGTCAAAGCCGCCCAAAGAGCATTGGCGACAAGAAATGTAAACCTGATTCTGATTTGGGTGCAGAAGAAGGACGATGCAGAAATCAAGCAACGCTTTAGGCAAACCCTGGCCGTACGCCGGCTGAACCGCAAGGCCAGGGAGCTTGCCGACAACTACTTCTTTGAGACGGTAGTTCGTTTGCATCGGGCCGGAGAAGGAGAACCTTACACGGGGATTGAGCCCGCCGGCACTGATCTGGGGCCGGTCATTCCAGTGGCCGACAAGGCGCTCCAGGATGGTTCATTAGAAGCGTTGCTGAAACTGTTCCCAGCCCCTGCGAAGGCAGATATTGAAATGCGTTTCAAGGATGCAATCACCAAAAAGAGTTTCAATGAAAACGAGGTTGAGGCGGGACGCGAGTATGTCAAAGCATACGTCGGCTTTTTGCACCACCTTGAACATCTCTACGAAGAGAGCACAAAAGTGAAGAACCACGACGGCGGGACAAGACTTTAGATTGACGGTTTAGAGAAGGGACCAACTCATGGTGACGAAACGTTCGGCCTGGGACCTGGTGAAGAACCGGCGTGCGACCTGGGACAAGATCAAATGGACGTGGCTGCCTGAGACTAATCGCGAGGCAGGAGATTCCGTCGTGCGAAACTTTCTGCTGCACTGGTTTCCGGCCAAAGTAACGCGGCAGAGTCTCTCGTGGAACTACTCGTTCTGGCTCGGCACAATCTCCGCAGTTCTGTTCCTGATCCTCATTATCACCGGTATTCCGCTGATGTTTCTTTACGTGCCTTCGGTCGAGCGCGCCTATCTCTCGGTCAAAGATCTGGAATTCACGGTCTCCTTCGGCTGGTTCTTGACGAGGATTGCACCGCATCTCAGCGCACCTGATGGTGGCGGTCGTTTTCCTGCACATGGTCCGAGTGTTTCTGGCCGGCGCCTACAAGAACGGCACGGCTGCAAATCAGAATCGCCAGCTCAACTGGATCATCGGCATCGTGCTGCTTCTCTTTACTTTGTTGCTTTCGTTTACGGGCTACCTATTGCCGTGGGATCAACTGGCCTACTGGGCCATCACCGTGGGCACCAACATCGCATCATCAGCTCCCATTATTGGTGAACCCATGCGCTTCTTCTTGCTGGGCGGCAGAACGATTGACCAAAACACTCTCATACGTTTCTACGTGCTGCATTGCTTCTTCCTGCCGATGGGCGTGTTGCTGCTTTTCTCTTATCACATGTGGCGGGTGCGAAAAGACGGCGGACTGGCTTGTGTCGATCAACTATCGCTCGACCAGAAGAAGGAGAATGTACAGCCAACCAGGAGCAAGACCTATTCGCTCCTGGGAATTGCCAGTGGCCGGACAGTACATGTCGAAACGTCAATTGTTGATGACGACAAACACACCGTTGCTTCGTCACCGAATCTCACGCGGCGGTTGCTATTGGTAACACTGGGAACGCTTGCGGTTGCTGCGCTGTTGACCATTCTGTTTCACGCACCACTGGAAGAAGCCGCTAATCCGAACATCACACCGAATCCGGCGAAGGCGCCGTGGTACTTCCTCTGGTTGCAGGAACTGGTCACTGATACCACTTTCACCATCGGCGGCATCACCATCAATGGCGCTCTCATCGGCGGAATCATTCTCCCCGGCATTCTCGTCATTGCGGCGATTGCCTGGCCCTATCTAGACAAGTCGCCAGTGCGTACTGTCGGCGTCTGGATGGCCCTGGAAAGGCGAAAACAGAATCTCGTGTTTCTGATTGTGGTGGCGGCAATTCTGATCTTGACGATTATCGGTACTTATTTGCGCGGACCTTACTGGAACTTCTACTGGCCCTGGGAGAGCTGGCCCACGCTGCCGCGAAAATTCTAAGGAGAGGCGACTGTGTTCAAGAAAGATTCAATTTTGCTTTACTCGTTCGGCGCCGTGGTTCTGATCATCACCGCCCTCGTCTTTTGGAATTACTACACGCCTGAATGGAACGGCTATCAGGACGAGTTTCAGGAGATGGTAGCGAAGAAGTTTGGGCCGGACAGAGCCGCGCAGGTCCCGCGCGGGCTGCAACAGATCTGGGCGAAAGATCTTGACCGGGTTGATCGCTGCACTACCTGCCATGAGGGCATGGAATGGAAAGGGCTGGACAGTGCGCCCAATCCGTTCAAGTCGCATCCGCAGGAGATCTTGAAAAAGCATCCTCTCAGCCAATACGGCTGCACGGTTTGTCACGGCGGGCAGGGTTTCGCCACTGACATGGAATCAGCCCATGGCTTCACACCCAACTGGGATAACCCGCTTATGGGCAAGCAAGTAAGCGATCTTTATTTGGTGAAAGACAAGAAGACGATGATGCAGATGAACTGTAACGTCTGCCATCGCTACGATCGGGAAACTGCCGGGGCCGACTACATCAATTCTGCCAAGCAACTCGTTCAGGCCAAGAACTGCCGCGCTTGCCACGCGATCAACGGGCGTGGCGGGGTAATTGGTCCAGACTTGACTACTGTCGGAGACAAATCCGCTGAGCAGTATGACTACTCGCGGATGCTCGGTGTCAAAACAGCGTTCGCCTGGCATGTGGCTCACCTGCAAAACCCAAAATCGCTGGTGCCGGAAACGGTGATGCCTAACTTTGGATTCAATAGCCGCGATGCGCAATCCCTCGCGCTGCTGGTCATGAGCTGGAGGCGAGCATCGGTCCCCGCTCGCTATCTCCCCGGCGTTAAGTTCGCGGAATCACAAACGCCGGAAGAAGCGGAAAGAGAAAAACAGATGCTCACCGGTGAGGGATCATTCTTCGTCAAGAAAGGCTGTTTTGCTTGCCACTCGATCACCGCGTTCGACGTCAGGTCCGCCTCGGATATCGGCCCTGATCTCTCCTTCGCTGTTTCCGACGTCCAGAGCCGTTTCGGGAAGACGCTGGAAGATTTTCTGGCAAAACCTACGGGCACAATGGCGGTGGTGTTATCAACGCAGATTCAATTGACAGATGAAGAGCGGCGGGAAGCGGTTGAGAAGCTAAAGGTCGCTTACCAAAAGAAGATGGACCAGCAAGCGCAGGCTGCTAACGAAGCGTTGAATAAGGCGACGGCTCAGCCTCCGAAAAAATAACGATCAAAGTTAAGAAAGAACTTTTAGTTTCTCGAAAGGAGAAGCAAACATGAAAGGCAATCATACGAAACTGACGTGGTTCGGTCTGGGCGTGCTTTGCGCGTTCGTAGTAGCGGGCATTCTCGCGAGTTGCTCGAAGAAACCCAAAGTGGAGCGCGGCGACGTGGCCGAAGCTGCCATTGCGACATACGTCGCACCTGGCGATATAGATGAATACTACATGTTCTATTCGGGCGGCCATTCCGGCAACGTCTATGTCGCCGGAGTACCTTCAATGAGGCACATTTCGACTATTCCCGTGTTCGCTCCGTACCCCGCAACGGGCTACGGTTTCGATAAAGAGTCGAAGGAGATGCTCGGGGCGTACACCTGGGGCGACGTGCATCACCCCGCGCTCAGCCAGACCAAAGGCGACTATGATGGCCGCTGGCTCTTCGTCAACGACAATGCGAACAACCGGATGGCGCGAATCGATCTGCGCGACTTTAAGACCAGGCAGATTCTTGGACCGGTGCCGAATATCTCAGGCTTTCACGGCGGCGCATTCGTAACTCCAAACAGCGAGTACGTGCTCGCCGCTTCGCGCTTCTCCGTGCCGCTGCCGAAAGGCACTTACGAAGCGATTGAGAATTACGCAACGAAATACAACGGCGTCGTAGCCGGAATCGCCATCAATCCTCAGTCCGGCGAAATGACCACCGGCTGGCAAATTTTGATGCCGCCTTTCGACTTCGATCTTGGTTCGACTGGGAAAGGCGCAAGCGAAGGCTGGGCTTTCTGGACCTCCTATAACTCGGAACGCGCGACGGGGAAACTTGAAGTCACCTCCACGCAGAAAGACCGCGACTATGTAGCCGCGGTGAACTGGAAAGCCGCGGAGCAGGCAGTCAAAGACGGCAAGTTCAAGATGATCGGCGGTGTCCAGGTCATCGATCCGAAACTAGCGCCCGGCGTTGTCTATCTAATTCCGTGCAGCAAGAGCCCGCACGGTGTTGATGTCAGCCCCGATGGCAAATACGTCATCGCCAGCGGGAAACTGCAGTCCATCACGACCGCCTTCAACATGGAAAAGATCTTGACGGCGATTCAGAACAAAGATTTCACCGGCGACGAGGATGGCATTCCGGTGCTCAATTACGATCATGTGAAGGATGCCGAGGTCAACGTCGGACTGGGACCGTTACACACACAATTTGACGATCAAGGCTACGCTTACACCAGCCTCTTCGTAGAATCCGCAGTTGCTAAGTGGAAACTCGGAACCTGGGAAGTCGTCGATAAAATTCCGATCAGCTACAACATCGGACACCTTTCAGTTGCCGGAGGCGACACCATGCACCCGGACGGAAAATATCTGGTGGCGCTAAACAAGCTTTCACATGGCCGCCACATGAACGTCGGTCCCTCGCAGCCGGAGAGCTCACAGCTCATTAGTATTAGCGGCGAAAAGATGAAACTGCTCTACGACGCTTTCACTGAGCCCGAGCCGCACTACGCCCAGATGATCAAGTCCGACAAACTCAAGCCGATCGAGGTCTATCCCAAAGAAGAGACGAAGAACGTCAATGCCGTTTGGGATGTGAAGGATACGGGGGTCACGCGCAACGGCAACAATGTCGTAGTAAAGATGACCGCCGTGCGCAGCAGCTTTGAGCCCAACAAGATCGAAGTTATGCAAGGCGATCATGTGACCATCTATGTTACCAATATCGAGCAGACTACCGACGAACTGCACGGCTTTGCACTTGGTGAATACAATCTCAATGTGGTGATTGATCCGGGTGAGCTGAAGACCATTGAATTCGTCGCGGACAAGACCGGCGTTTTCCCGTACTACTGCACCAACTTCTGCTCGGCGCTGCACCAGGAGATGCAAGGGTATTTGTTGGTCAAGCCACAGTAGGTTCCGGACCCAGCCTGAAAGGCTGTCAGAGAGTAGCCGGTGGTCGTAGCGTAGCGCAGACCACCGGGCCAGAGGGAAATGTTTTTCACACCCCGGAGGGGTGTCAGAAAACCGTGGCACCTCTTCGGGGTGCAGAGAACTGTTCAATGCTTTCCGGTGGTCTGCGCTACGCTACGACCACCGGCTACTATCTGCCAGCCTTCCAGGCTGAGATCCGGAGGAAGGACAGGTCCCAACATGAGCAACTTTCTTGAAAAGGAAACAACTTTCTTCGAGGCGCCGCTCACGTTGAAGAGCCGCGTTCTGATCCTCGTCGCGGTAGTGGCCCTGCTCCCGTCCTACTTCTTCCCGCTCTGGAACATGAGCTTCTACTCAAACCAGTATACCGATGGGCTGGTCCTGCACATTTATTCGTATCAGTTGGAAGGCGGGAAAACGCCCAACCGCGACGACCTGAGGGAGATCAACTCGCTCAATCACTACATCGGCATGCGGCCACTGCTCGAGAGTGATTTCAGCGAATTCACGTGGGTACCTTTGGTGATCGGGCTGTTAATGATCCTGGCGCTCAGAGCAATGGTCCTCGGGAAGATGTCCAACCTGGTTGACGTGTTTGTGCTCTTCACCTATTTCGGCTTGTTCTCGATGTGGAGTTTCTATCACCGGCTTTACATGTACGGCCACAATCTCGATCCGACGGCCTCGATCAAAGTCCCGCCCTTCGTACCTCCGTTTTTTGGGTCAAAGCAGATCGCGAACTTCACTGTTAACAGTTTTCCCGGACCAGGTTCTTACGCGCTGTTTGCGTTCGCGGTCTTGTTGCTGGTCGCAATCCTTCTGTCGGTAAAACGGATCCGAGAGGAGAAGCATGAAAAGGTGGTTGCAAGTTAACCCGCGTAGCGGGTGCAAGCATAAAGCCTGGGGTGGAGCGAAGCGGAACCCCAGGATGAAGAGGGGTAAGAGAACCAAGCGCGCGAAGCGTGCGGTAGCGCAAGAGCTGCAATGTGTTAATGATCACGGGCTGTCGCCCACTTCGCGGGCTCTCTTCTTATGCGCCAAAGATCCTGGGGTTCCGCTTCGCTCCACCCCAGGCTTTATGCTATCGCCGCGCTTCGCGGGCTCACTCCAAGTTCACCAACTTGTTCCGAGGCTCCTGAAGTTCGTCGGACATGTATGGCTGCTCTGCCTCGTATTTGCCGCTGGCGTTGCGCCCGCGACGGCCGCGACGCTCGTGGTTGGCGGGCCAGAAGCTCAGTTTCGATCCGTCCAGGCAGCAATCGATGCGGCTAACGTCGGAGATACTGTTCAGGTCCGCGCCGGACTTTATACCGGCAACTTGACGCTGCATAAACAGATCGCGCTTGAAGGCATTGGCAGGCCGACGCTGCGCGGTGAAGGCGCAGCCAGCGTGGTCACGGTGTTTGCCGATGGGTGCGTCATACGAGGATTCATTATCGAACACAGTGGCGGCGACCTGGCGCGCGAAGACTCCGGCATTTTGCTCAAATCGAGCAACAACCAAATCGAAGACAACGAACTGCGCGACATACTCTACGGAATCTATCTCTACAGTTCGCATGGTAATGTTCTGCGGCGTAATCGAATTCGCGGCAGATCTGAATTAGAACAAGGTGATCGCGGTGCGGGACTACACTTGTGGAATTCGCCTGACAACATCATCGAGGACAACGTCATCTCCGAAGAGCGCGACGGGATGTACATCCAGAGTTGTAATGGCAATCAGATCCGCCGCAACCGTGTTTTCAACCTGCGCTACGGTCTGCATTACATGTTCTCGGACCGAAACATTTTCGAGGATAACTTTTTTTCGAATAACGTCGCGGGCGCGGCAATCATGTACTCGAACAAGATCGAATTTCGCCGCAATGCTTTTGTCCATAATCGCGGGTTCAGTTCATTTGGCATACTTTTTCAGGAATGCAGTGAACTGCTGGCCGAAGAGAACTTCATCGTCGATAACGCTACCGGCATCTTCATGGAAGCCCTGCGCAAGACCACCTTCCGCCATAACACAATCGCGAACAACGATGTGGCGTTGCAGATGTTCAGCAGTTCGGACGCCAACGTTTTTACCGAGAACAATTTCATCGACAACTTGAGTCCACTGCAACTCATCGGCAGAAGCACGACGACGAAATGGTCCGAGAGCGGGCGCGGAAATTTCTGGAGTGACTATGAGGGCTATGACTTGAACGAAGACGGGCGCGGCGATGTACCCCTTAAGATCCAGAATGTCTTCGAGTTCATGGAAGGCAATCATCCACGGCTCCGCCTTTATCTGGATAGTCCGGCAGCGCGGGCGATGGCCGTCGCGGAAAAGACATTTCCGATCTTGAGAGCCTCGTCAGAGATAGATGAAGCGCCGTTAATGAAACCTGTCCAGTTGCATTACCCGTTCGCCGCAGAACGGCCCGCGAGTCGCGTTCATGCCGGGTTGATGATGACGTCGCTGCTGATACTAACTGCCGCCGTGATGGTGCTGTGGAAGGGGCAAAAGCCTAATCAGAAATGACGATCCACGTCACAAACTTGACTAAGAGGTTCAAAGACTTCGTGGCTGTCAACGACGTGTCGTTCGACATCGAACGCGGCGAGACTTTCGCGCTGCTCGGACCAAACGGAAGTGGCAAGACTACGACGTTGAAATGCATGATTGGCCTGACTTTGCCGACCTCGGGAAACATTGCGGTTGAAGGCTTCGATGTTTTGCGCAATAGCCGCGAAGCCAAACGATTGATGAGCTTCCTGCCCCAGCGCGTCAGCTTCAGCGATCAATTGACCGGTCGCGAAGTCCTGGAGTTCTACTGTCGCTTGCGGCGAATACCGGCGCAACGGATCGACGAGACATTAAACACGCTCGAACTTTCATTTCAACGGGTTCTTTGACAAGTCAGTCAGCCAATTTTCAGGCGGCATGATTCAGCGACTGGGACTTGGCCGTCGCTTGCCTGCCCGATGCCCCGGTGCTGGTTCTGGATGAGCCGACTGTAAGCCTGGATCCCAGCGGAGCAATTCAGTTTCGCGAGTTTCTCGCTTCGCTCAAACGCACAGGCAAAACGATTGTCTTCTCATCACACATGCTGACCGATGTCGAACAACTGGCGGACCGCGTGGCGATTCTTGTTGGCGGCAAGCTGGTGGCTCTGCAATCAGTCGCCGCGTTGCGCGACGAATTGATGCGCAGTTCGCGGATGCGTGTGGTGCTGGCGAATCCGGACGAACGCTTGCTTGGGGCGGTGCGCGCCTGCGGCGTGGACGACGCCGCACTTCAGGGAGATTCGCTGGTGATAACATCTCGCGCGGAAGACCGGCTGAAGATTTTGCGAGCAATAGAAACGGCGGGTGGACGAATAGCAAGCTTTGCCACCGAAGAGTTGTCGCTCGAAGACATATATATGAAGTATGTGGATGACGTACGTGAGTAAACACTCAAGAAAAAGTAGGTTAACGGACGATAGAATCGGCTTTGCCGCCCGATGTGCGGAAAGCCTGCGGCTTTCCGAGTCCGAGCGACTTAATCTTTACCGAGGCTCCGCCTCGGCGGGAGATGGAGGCATAGCCTCGCCAGGACAAAACCAAGTGCCGTTACCGGAAAGGCTGAGCCTTTCCGCACATCGGGCGGCCGAGCCGCTGGCGACCACCTACTTTTTTCACACCGGACATCCTTCCCGCTCGCACATCTCGCTCCTCCGGAGCTTCCGGAACATTTTGTTTTCGAAGATCTATAAACATTCAGTCCCTCCGGGACTGTTTAAGGTGACTGCGATGTTTTCCTTGCTTCTGCTAGTAGGTTGCGAAACGGGCAAGGTCGAGCCGGTTGCCCTGGCGCCCGAGGACATGTGCGCTTACTGCAAGATGGCCATTTCGGAAAAGCAATACGCGGCGGAATTCATAGACAGCGAAGGACAGGCGTTCAAGTTCGACGACATCGGCTGTATGGCTAACTTTATCAAGAGCAAGAAGAACACGACGAAGATTGTCGCTTACTTTGTAATGGACTTCGATGGCGTCATTGGACCAATGCTGATGATGCGTATTATGTGCGTTCTCCTGAATTAACGACTCCGATGAATGGAGGGATCATTGCTTTCAAGGATCAGTCGAAGGCTCAGGAAGCGATCGGGAAGTATCATGGCGAGCCGCTTCGCTTCAAAGATATTTTCAGACCCTAACACATCATGACGGACACAAACGCGATCATAACAATCGCCAGACAGGAACTGGTTATTAATATCCGAAATCGGTGGACACTCGTGTTTGCGGGGGTCTTCGGAGTTCTGGTGCTGACCATCTCGTACTTTGGGTTGGTCACTGCAGGCACGGTAGGTTTCCAGGGTTTCGCGCGCACGTCGGCGAGCTTGCTCAATATGGTGCTCTACATCGTTCCGCTGGTGGCTTTGACGATGGGGACGCTCAGCTTTACCAGCGAAAAAAGCGCGAGCGAGTTGTTATTCTCTCAGCCAGTAACCCGCGGCGAGATACTGCTCGGCAAATTACTGGGTCTGTTCGCTTCGATTTTCACCGCTACATTAATCGGCTTCGGCCTTGCCGGCGTCATCATCGCCGCCCGGACTGGAACTGAAGGCTCATTGCGTTATCCTGCACTAGTCGGTTTCTCACTGTTGCTGGCGCTAATCTTTCTCAGTCTGTCAGCCTTCATCTCCGCGCTCTGCCGGCGCAAGAGCAAAGCATTTGGAGTTGCGCTCTTTGTTTGGTTTTTCTTTGTGATCTTCTACGACTTGATGATCATAGGAGGGACGTTCTTGTTCAAGGAGCGAACTGCCAACGCTCTCATCTTCGGCTCGCTGTTCGGCAATCCTGTGGACATGGTGCGCATAGCAAGTCTAATGACGCTCAATGGCAAGGATATTTTTGGGGCCGGCGGCGCGGCGCTTTTACGATTCCTGGGCGGTGAGAGTTTGAGCATAGTGCTGCTGCTCATCGCGCTCGTCTTGTGGGTGGTAGCGCCGCTATTCGTCGCGCAGAGATTACTGAAACATCAGGATATTTGAGGTTGAGGTTAGAGTGAAGCACAACTTAAACGCATGCAGTCAACGTGAGCACCAAGTAGGAGGAAATGACATGGCAAGAATTGTTGTACGTTTCTGCGCCTATTGAATTTCAGGCCTACACGCCGTCCGTGTGGCGGCGCGGCTTCGCCGTGAGTTAAAGACAGAAGTCGAGATGGCGCACGGTCGCTATGGTGAATTCAAGGTACTAGTGGACGACGAAACGGTAATCGACGGTGGCGCCTTAGCTGCTCTTGGTGTGCTGCCCTCAGGACGGAAAGTAGTTGAGGCCGTCCGCGCACGCCTGTCCCCGTCAAGTAAAGCGGGTTTGATTGTGTGATCACTCATACCGCTGGGGAGAGACAAATGGCAAAGTCTGACTTCACCGGAACGTGATGCGGACTCATAATCTTTCAACCGTCAAAGAAGTCGATGCAATATGAAGAAACTCTACGCCGTTGGCGGCGCCGCGATCGTTATCATCGTCGCCACCGCCTCGGTGTTCTACTTTCGTTCCGACGAGCGACTTGAGCGCCTGCACTATGAACGCGAGGAGACGGAAGTCATAATCTCAAATGCCCCTGGCGCGCACTTCACCCTTTTCAAAGCGGGGAAAAATCTTCAAGACGCGGTCGCGATGCCGTCTACGGGTGGCGAACGAATCTGGCTGCCGCGGGGCAATTATTTCCTGGAGGTTGACCAATCCGGCAAAACACTATTCTATCCGCTTCCCATCGTTAGTTATCGTGGCGGTCCAGAGAAGGAGGGCGCGTTTACGGTCACAATCCGTTCGCTTCTGACAGACTCTCCACACGGACTACTTCCAGACTTGCCGGACTTTGTGTTCATCCCGAGCGGCCATTTTCTGTTCGGCGATCACTTGCGCGTGCAAGAGCCGCATTACGTTTGGCTCGGCGGCTTCTTTATCAACCCGTTTGAGGTTACCGATGCGGAATTCAGAGAATTTCTGATCGACCCCCGCGGATACGCTGAGGATGCAAACTGGACTGACGCCGGAAGAAAGTGGAAAGCTTCTAATACTTCACACTCGACTGCGCTACTGAATCCGACAGACGCAGATTTCAAACGCTTCGGCCAGCCTGATCAGCCGGTTGCGCAGGTAAACTGGTTCGAAGCAAACGCGTTTTGCCATTGGCTCACCAAGAGCGTTGGGGCGGGAAAATGGATATTTGCGCTTCCCACCGAAGCCGAATGGGAAAAGGCTGCCCGCGGACCGGATAATTTCGATTACGGACTTGGCATGAACATTAGCGATAACGAGGTAGGGTTGTATAACTGGAAGAAGAATCCGGGAGCAGAAGTTACAGTTGTTGGTCTTCAGGAGACGAAATCAAAGTACCAACCGAATCGTTACGGTGTCTATCATATGACCGGCAACGTAGCCGAGTGGACCCAGTCCAGCTACCGCAATTACAACCGCCAGCACCCGTATGTCGATGACGACGACCGTAACCATGATGAAACGCCGGGCGAACGTGTCCTGCGAGGCGGTTCCTGGTACACCGCGAGCATCGCTGTGCTCTACATACCCTATCGAGAAAATTTTCAACCTGAAGTCCAGACGCCATACCTTGGATTCAGAGTTGTCGCACGGCTGGTTCCTTAGGCTTGGCAGCTATCTCGGAGTACCTATTTCAGCGAGATGGTTGCGGCGCGCGCGGCGGGCATGGACATGGAGAACGTCTTCAACTGCTGCACGCAGAATTTCGGCAACACTCCAGGCTTGGGCGACGCAACCCCGGGGCGTGTGTGGAAGATCGCCGTCGAAGATTTCTGAAATTTGCCCCAGACAGGCTTCTGTCAAATGGGTTTCAAAGTTCTTAAGCCAATCGCTTGTGAACTCTCGACCTGCGTCCTCACCAAATGTTTTCGCATATGCTGTGATGTATGAACCCATCAACCACGGCCACACTGTGCCCTGATGATATGAACCGTCGCGGCTACGCGTGTCACCTTTGTAACAACCGATGTAACGGGAATCATTTGGCGAGAGCGTGCGCAGGCCGCGTGGAGTTAGCAATTCGCGCTCGACAACGCGCAGAATGCTCTTCGCTCGCGTTTTGGAAACCATCGAATTCGTTAGGCTGATCGCGAGAACCTGATTAGGTCGAATAGAATCATCACGTTCGTCGTCGTTCGCTACGTCATAGAGATAGCCTGTCTGTTCATTCCAGAAGACTTCATTGAAACTCTTGCGCGCGCACGCAGCCATGGTTTTGTACTTCTTTTCATTCGCCTCGTCTCCGAACTTCTCTGCCAGGCCTTCCATCACGCGCAGCGCGTTGTACCAGAGCGCCTGAATCTCGACAGCCTTACCGGTGCGAGGTGTAACCACCCAGTCTCCGACTTTCGCGTCCATCCAGGTCAGCTGCACGCCAGGTTCGCCAGAAAACAATAAGCCATCTGCATCAACGTGGATGTTGTAACGCGTTCCGCGCACATGCCAGTCGATGATGTCTCGCAGGACTTCGTAAAGGTTGTCGTGAACAAAGTCGAAGTCCTTTGTGTACTGAACGAGCGCGCGCACGCCTTCAAAGAACCACAGCGTAGCGTCCACCGTGTTGTATTCGGGAGTTTCGCCGGCATCAGGAAAGCGGTTTGGCAACATGCCTTGATCGACGTGTTTGGCAAACTCGAGCAAGATGCTTTTCGCGATCTCAAAACGTCCGGTCGCCAGCGTCAGACCCGGCAGCGCGATCATTGTGTCGCGCCCCCAGTCGGCGAACCAGTGATAGCCGGCGACGACTGTCTTCTGCTCGCCGCGGGCAACGATGTATTGATCCGCCGCGACTGTCAGGGTACGCACGAGCTTGTTGTCGCCGGGTGCTGACTGCATGATCGTTTGCCGGCGTTTTAGTTCAGCCTCACGATAAGCCTCTGCTTGCTTCGCATTTCGACGTTCCGTGGAACTGATGATATTGATGCGCGCACCGGATTTCTTTGTGATCCGGGCTTGGTCGATCGCAAACGTGATCGCAAATGGACTGAAGAGGTCCTCGCGGAAATCAAGTCCACGTTCCTGCTCGATTCGGTATTCGAAGTTGCGATACCAATCGCCGCGCCTGTCGATCTCGCCGGCGTCGTGGGCAAAATATAGCGTCGGCAAATCGGTATAGGGCGCAACGCTCGCCTGGCCGTCCTCAATCTGAACGTCCGAATTCAGCGCGTTGTTTTCGTGGGTAGTGCCGTGATAATCGCGGAAGGCAATGATCGGGCGTATCTCGAGAGAGAAGTTGGTAGCTGGCAGCGGGCTGTTAGTAGACTCGGGCAAGCGAAATTCGTATTGGACTACGGTCGTATTTTCACCCTGCACCATGAAGACCGACTTCTCGATTACGGTTCCTTCGACTTCGTAAGTAAAAATGGGAAAAGGATCAAGGCGAAAAGCTGTTTGAAACTGAAAGCCTTGCGGGTGAATAGTGCCAGGGTATTGATTCGTTGAGAGGTCGTAGCGCCTGCCATCAACAATGAACACTTCTTCGAATTTGGACAGCAAAACCACGCGACCAACCGGTGGCTTGGTAGCGGCGGTTAGTAAGCCGTGGTAGCGGCGCGTGTTGAGCCCAACGATAGTGGACGACGCAAAACCGCCGAGCCCGTTGGTTTCCAACCATTCGCACGTCTGGGCAGTTTGGAGATCGTGGCAGATATTTTGACTTAACTGAATCATGGTTCCTCTTTCTGGCGCTGAGCGTTTACTTAGCTATGCGGCTTCAACCCTGGCGATCCGGTCAGGAGCCACTTCCACTATCGCCGCTTCTTCAGTTTGCGAACTGCGGGCCGGAGTTACCTCCATAAACTGCACCAGGTCCTTGGAAAACAAGAGGTCGAGCATCCAGTCGAGCGCAACCCGCAGCTTCTTTTCAAAGCGAGGCAGTTTGCTCAAATAGATCGTGCGCCACATCCACCACGCGATGAAGCCGGAAAAATTCACACCCATGATCCGTGCTACGCCCGTGCGCCTACCGATCGAAGCTAGTGCCCCGATCGTTTTGAACTCGAAACGCTTCGGGCTGCCACCGCGTATCGCCGCAAGGATGTTATGGGCCGCGACCTTGCCCTGGCGCAGTGCGTGTTGCGCCGTTGGCGGACATGCTTTGCCGGTCGTGCGATCGGGAACGGCGGCACAATCGCCCAACGCCCAGACGCCGGGATTCCCACTCACTTCGAGAAATTCATTCGTAATTAGGCGCCCGCGCTCTTTCTCGCAATTTAGCGTGTCCAGCAGCGGATTGGGAGAAACGCCCGCCGTCCAAAGGAGCGTATTAGTCTTGATTACCATTCCATCGTTGAGAACTACCTCACGGTTCACAAAACTCTTTACTGCCTTGTTCATCAGAAACTCCACTCCACGATCCGCCAGCTTCCGTCGCGCATAGATGCCGAGCTTGGGCCCAAGCTCAGGCAGAATTGCGTCCGTGGCTTCGATCAGAACGATGCGCAATTCAGCTTCGCTTAGTCGCGGATAGAAACTAATCGCTTCGCGAATAAAGTCGTTGATTGCCGCAACGGTTTCGACACCTGCAAACCCGCCGCCCGCCACGACGACCGTCAACAGCTTTCCGCGTGCCGCCCCACAACACTCGAAATCAGCCTCTTCAAGGTTCTTAATGAGATGGTTGCGCAAGCGAACTGCATCGCTCAAAGACTTCATTGTGATAGCGTGGTCGGCCAACCCGGGCAAGCTGTAGAAGTTTGTGATCGAGCCCAACGCCAAAACCAGATAGTCGTATGACAACTGGTGATCATGATTATCGTCACCGTGTGCTACAACAACGCGCTTTTCTTTCAAATCGATGGATTTGATCTCGCCGTCGAAAAACTGCACTCGCCGAAGCAGCTTACGCACCGGATTCACGATATGCGTGAAATCGAGATCACTCGCGGCCACCTCGTGCAACATCGGCGTGAACAGAAAAAAGTTCTCGCGATTAACCAAAGTGATTTCGATGTCACGGCTACGGGCCAGCTTCTTTTCCAGCTGTAATGCAGTGTATAAACCGCCGAAGCCGCTGCCGAGGATCAAGATTCGTTTCGTTTCTTTTGAATCAATGGCCATCGCTACTCCGACGCAACTTCGCAGAAAACTTTTATCGCGCCGTTGCCGTTCGTCAGTTTGGCGAAAAGTTCCGGGTAGTTTTCCAGACCCTTTACTGGATGCGTCAGCAAACGCGCGAGCCAGCCGGGATATTCAGCCTCAGCCTGCGCCATATCTTTCACACCCATTTCAAAATACTCGCGGTTGGCGTTTACCGTGCCGACCATCACCTTGTTGCCCAGCACGAAGTCCAGATTAATCTTGTCGGCGGGAACTTCGATCTGGCGATCTCCGCCCGTAACGCTCGAAAGCACCAGCACGCCGTTTTTGCCGAGGGCCTGCATGCTCTCGAATACAACTGGCGAAAAGCCGGTGGCCTCAAAGATGATGTCAAACGGACCGTACTTTTTCGCGCCATCGATAATTGACATTTCCTTTGTCGATTGATACGTAGCACCAATGGCTTCGATCAGATCCGAGTTCAAATAACGGTTTTGGATTCAGGCCGAAGGTTGTTACCTGCAGCCCGCGCAAGCGCAGTGCTAGTGTCGCAAGCAACCCGATTGTTCCCGCGCCCATTACGGCTGCGCGACGCGGACGCCACACGCGCAGACGGCGTTGAATTTCATAAGCTTGCGCAATTCCTTTTTCGACGACGGTAGTTGGCTCCAGCAGCACGCCGACTTTCTTAAGTCCCTGGGGAATCTTCACGATGAATTCGGCATCGTCAACATAGTATTCGCTCATGTAGCCATGCCGCAGATTGATACCGCGTTCAAAGTAGGTGTCGTCGGTCGTCATGTCGTTAGTGCCGATCAAATCGTAGATGCTCGAGCCGGGCCGCCGCACCGTGGCGACAACGTAATCGCCGGGTTTGAGCTCCACGACGTTTGGTCCCACTGCTTCAACCTGCCCAAAACTTTCGTGACCGATCACCAGAAAGTCGTAGCCCTGCGGCGCGCTGCCATACTCAGCGGCGTTGATCTCTTTGTCGGTGCCGTCTACGCCAACGCGCAGGACTTTGACCAGCACGCCACGACCATTAGGCACTTCATTGACTGAAGGTTTAGGCATTTCTGCGAGATGGACGGTATTTGGTTTACCGGGGAAGACTGCAATTGCTTTCATGATGCTCCTCTCCAACAAGAATGTTCTCAGTCCCGTAGGGACGAAATGTTTATAGAACCAGGCCTCGAAAAGATCCTTTTAAGCTCCGTAGGAGCGCGATGAGCCGGCTAAAACATTCCGCTCCTACGGAGCTCGCGGTCGGTTGCGTGTTGCGGAGCTATAAATATTCCGCCGCGCTGTGGCTGCAAGCCATAGAGTCTGCGTTTTCGCGCGCCGTCGTCGGCAACAGCGTGCCAGCGTTACGCGACCGGCATGGCCCACTGAGTTTGCAGCCCAATTTGCTGAAGGGTTGAGAACACCCGTTTGGGTTCACCCAGATCGCTCCAACCAACTTCGCTCACTTGCATTACCGTCAGGTCGTCAGGCCGCAACGCGAGAACTTCCTGCGAAAAGTTTGACGACGGTATCGAGGAATACAGCTCCGTAAGTGCGATGCTTTCAGAAGCAGTGCTAAAGGTTGGCGCAATCGCCGAAAACAAATCGAAGAGTGCCGGCAGCGCGCGTTGTGTCATCTTCAGAAAAGCGTCCACGCGTCCGACCATCACAAAGCTGTTCCAGAGGCAGCCCTGCTCCATCAATCCTCTGGCGACGAGTGCGGACGGCTTTTCCCAGAACTTGCGCACGCGCGAAATCGAGCGCGGCAGTTGGCCAAACACAGAAGAGTCCGGCTCGATCCAGCCGTATTCCACTTCCGGAGTCTCCGGCTTGATACCAAGCAAGGTGACGGTTTCCGGGTGCGTTCGCGTTGCGGTGAATGCCGACTCGATATGTGACATGAATTGTTGGTCGTCAGAGAAATAATGATCCGACGGGAAGAAGGCGACCGTTGCTTTTGGAGAAAGCTGAGCGATGCGAAGCAAACTGAAAAGAATCGCCGGGGCCGTACCCCTGTTCTCGGGCTGCACCACCAGGCGAGTCGTTGGCGTACTCTTTAGTAGGGGAGCGTAGAATCGTTCATGAGTTCGCGTTAAGACGGTTAAAGTTTGTTCCGGCGCGACTGACAGCGCGACGCGGCGGCGAGTTTGATCCAGCAACGTCTGGCCGCCAATGATCGGGCAAAACTGCTTGGGCCGCTCGTCGCCCGAGATCGTCCGCGTCAGCGACTGCAAACGCGTGCCGTCTCCGCCGGCCAGAATCACGGCCCAGCGTTCGATGTCGCTTCTGCCAACGGCTCTACCGGGGTTGTAGAGGCTGTTGTTTGTAACTTTGCGGTCGTAAGAGAAGATTGCCATCGTCGCTCTCCTTATCAGTCGCAGGCTCCGGTTTATTGAACCCGACTTCGGCGCCTGCGGTTTCGGTTGTTTACCCGAAGATGAGTCGGAGAACCAGCGATTTCCTTTCACGAACAATGAACAAAACTTGCAGAAACTACTTAGTCTTTCCGATGGCAGCGGCTTGCGTCTTCGATTCGTGCTCCCCACTCTGCTGCATGAGCTTGGCGACAACGCCGGTCCATCCGGTCTGGTGACTGGCGCCCACGCCTGAACCATTGTCGCCGTGGAAGTATTCATGAAACTGGATCAGATCACGCCAATTTGCATCGTTCTGAAACTTTTCGATCTCGCCATAGACCGGACGATGTCCATCCGCCGCCCGCAGGAAGGGTCGCGAAAGCCGGCGTGATATCTCGGCAGCGACTTCCCATAGCGTCAGCATATTTCCTGAACCCGTGGGACATTCAACCTTGAAATCGTCGCCCAGGTAGTGATGAAACTTTTGCAGCGACTCAACCAGCAGGAAATTCAACGGAAACCAGATTGGGCCGCGCCAATTGGAGTTGCCGCCGAACAAGGCCGGTGCTGGATTCGGCCGGTTCATAGTCCACGCGGTAGTCCGCCCCCTTCACATTCATCGTGTAGGGATGATCCTTGTGATATCGGGAGAGCGCGCGGATGCCGTACGGCGAAAGGAACTCGTTTTCATCGAGCATGATTTTCAGCACGCGTCGCAACTGCTCCTGATCGACAATCGAAAGCAATCGCCGCTCGCCGTTTCCCGGCGTGCGCATGCAGGCGACGTTGCCCGTCAGGTCCGGACGGTTGTCGATGAACCATTCGAGTCGCCTTTTGAAGTCAGGCAGCCGGTTCAAGCGCGTCCGGCTTCCAGGGTTTCGATCGCGAATAGCGGAATCAGGCCGACCATCGAACGCACCTTCAGCGGAAAGTGTCCGCCGTCAGGCAGGTGCAGCACGTCGTAAAAGAAGCCATCTTCTTCGTTCCACAGTTCGACACCATCGTGGCCGCAGATGATTCATCGCATGCGCGATGTGAATGAAATGTTCCCAGAACTTGCTCGCCACGTCTTCGTAAGCCGGATCTTCGCTCGCCAGCTCCATGGCGATCGCCAGCAGATTCAAGGTGATACATCGCCATCCAGCTCGTGCCGTCCGACTGTTCGATGTGACCGCCCGTCGGCAGAGGTGCGCTGCGATCGAACACGCCGATGTTGTCGAGCCCGAGAAAGCCGCCTTCGAAAATGTTCTGCCTTCGGCATCTTTGCGATTCACCCACCAGGTGAAGTTGAGCAGCAGTTTGTGAAAGACACGCTCGAGAAACTTACGGTCGCCTTTGCCGTTGCGCTTCTTGTCGATCTTGTAAACACGCCATGCGGCCCAGGCATGCACGGGCGGGTTCACGTCACCGAACGCCCACTCGTATGCCGGCAACTGTCCGTTCGGATGCATGTACCACTCGCGAGTCATCAGCACGAGCTGCTCTTTCGCAAACTCCGGATCGATCAACGCCAGCGGAATGCAGTGAAACGCCAGATCCCAGGCGGCGTACCAGGGATATTCCCACTTGTCCGGCATCGAGATGACGTCGGCGTTGTAGAGATGCGGCCATTCGTGATTGCGGCCATTCAGCCGATCCTTTGCCGGCGCCGGTGTTTTCGGATCGCCTTCGAGCCATTGCTTGACGACGTAGTGATAGAACTGCTTCGACCACAGCATTCCGGCGAACGCCTGACGCATAACGTTGCGCGCATCTGCCGATAGGTCCTGCGGAATTACAGTCGCGTAAAAATCGTCAGCCTCTTGCTGTCTGTTCACGAAAATTTGTTCGAACTCTTTTCCGAACAACTTCGGGCTATTTTTGATTTCCTCGTTCGTTAATCGCAGACGGATTGTGGCTGACTCGCCGGGTTCAACGGTGAGCGCGTAATGCGCAGCGGCTTTCGTTCCGGTCTGTTGCGGATTCACCGCATCCTGCTTGCCGTGAATGACGTACTCGTTAAAAGCATCTTTGACGTAGAGTGATGAGTTTGCGGAATTGAAGAGCCGCTCAGTGTTGGTTTCGTTTTCGGTGAAGAGCAATTCCGGTGCACCTTCGCAATAAAGCCGCCGCTGGCCCAGCCTGAAATGTTCAAGTTCAATTGTGGCACTACCGTTCTCGGCAGTGGCATTGCGCGCGACTGGCTTCGGATCATCGTTGTCGCCCCAACTCCAGCGGTTGCGAAACCAGACGGTCGGCAGTAAATGAATCTGGGCCGCTTCGGGGCCGCGATTCGAGGCAGTGATCTTTATCAAAATGTCCTCGGCATCTACCTTCGCGTATTCGACAAACACGTCAAAATAGCGATTGTCATTGAATACTCCAGTGTCCAACAAGCTCGAATTCCGGGCTCTGTTTGCCCCGATTCCGGTTTTCTTCAACCAACTTCGCATAAGGAAACTCGGCCTGTGGATACTTGTACAGGTATTTCATGTACGAATGCGTCGGCGTCGAATCGAGATAGAAGTAATATTCCTTAACGTCTTCACCGTGATTGCCTTCGCTGCCCGTTAAACCGAATATGCGCTCTTTCAGAATCGGATCGCGACCATTCCAAAGCGCGAGCGAGAAACAGATCATCTGATGGCGATCGCAAATCCCGGCCATGCCGTCTTCGTTCCAGCGGTAGGCACGCGACCGCGCGTGATCGTGTGGAAAATAATCCCAGGCGGTGCCGCCGGCGCTGTAGTCTTCCCGCACCGTGCCCCACGCGCGTTCGCTCACGTAAGGTCCCCAGCGCTTCCAATGCGCCTGGCGATCGCGGGATTCTTCCAGTCGCCGTTCTTCAGCGGTTAAGATATTTGCGTTCTTTGTCATGGTTCACTTCTTTCCCGGAGTTCAGTCAGGCCACACTCCGGACAGGTGTGCGCTTCCTGCAATACACCGCCAAATACCGGATCGATCGCGGCCGGATTATCCAACCTCGCGGTGTAATCAACTTTCATCGCGTGATGATTCATTTCGACTCCGCACCTGGGACAAACCATCTTCTCTGTTCGCGCCATTGGCTGCTCCTAATCACATCGAGATGTTCTCGCGTCCGTATCTGAGCGTCTTGCTCATCCAGATCAACTCGCCGAGAAACTGATCGATGCGTCTGACGTAGGCATCATCAAGAATTTTCCCGGCCCCATCGAAAAGCTTTTGCGCGCCAGAAAAGTTGCCATCCCAAAAGATCGTCACCAGGCCAAGTTCGCGGAGCACAGGAATCAGATTTTGGATCATTCGTGTGCCACCGAATCCACCTGCTGACACACCGCAAATGCCCACCGCCTTGTGTATGTACTCTTTCAAATTGGAATCGAGTACATGCTTAAGGATTCCCGGATAGCCATGGTTGTACTCCGGAACAACTAGTAACAGACCATCTGCGCGCGCAACCGTCTCCGAGAATTTAGCTTCCTTGATTGCTTCGCCGGCGTCATCAGCAGCAAACTTCAGATCGAGCAAATCGATCAACTCAGTTTCTACGCCCTCATGCTTCTGAACTTCACCGAAGACAAACTTCGCGACGTTTTCAGTGGCCCGGCCTTTTCGCACGGTGCCGAGAATGACTGGAATGAATAGCGGTCGGCTGGTCATTCAGTTCTTCCTGGCCGTCTGGCTTGTCGATTCGATCAGCTCCATTACGTGTCCGTCGGGATCACGCACCAGCAAGGCCCTCGTAAAACCCAGATCGTTTCGACCTAGTTCTACCAGCCCCGGGGAGACGAAGGTCGATCGATTCGCTCTCAAGTTGAGCGCCGCAGCCTCGGCATTGTTCACCGTCAAGGTCGTCTGCCAATGGACGACGTTGCTGGCACGTTCGTCGGCCGGGAACGCTCGCCCGTTACGTGGCGCCAGGTATTCGAGAAATTCGATGCCGGGCCCACCGTCCGCTGCGCGCATTGAAGTGATGCGCAAGCGGGCGCCGAAGACGTTGTTCAAGTGCTCCTGTTCGGTGCCATAGTTTTCGCTTTCGCCGGCGATACGCATGCCGAGCACGTCGCGATAAAACTTCAAACTTGCCTCGGTATCACTGACGACGATCGCGGTGTGATCGATCCCCAGAAACAATTTGTCGCTGGGACGATGCCACTTCACGTCGCCCTTCCCAGAGGGAAACTGAAGGATCTCCAGGTTGTGACCGTCGGGATCGTGAAAGTAGAACGCCTTGATGCCGCTTGCATTCTTGTTCCAATCGGGCAGTCGCTGCGGCCCGGAAGACGCATGCTCGACTTTGTTCTTACGCAGCCACGCGTAGGCTTTGTCCATGTCGCTGGTAATGATCGCGATATGCTGAAACCAGCGATCGTTGCTACGCGAATCGGCCGGGATCGGCCGGCCCCTGGGCGCGAGGTATTCGGTCAGCGTGATGAACTCTTCGCCGAGGCGCATTCTCACGAGACGCATGCGCAGGCCAAACAATCCTTGCAAATGTTCATAGTCTTCGCCTGCAACTTCCACGTCTGAAACCTTTTCGAATGAAAGAACCTTTGAAAAGAAATCAACCGACCGGTCCATATCACTTACGGTCATGCCTACAGCATCGACGCGAGTAACCGGCGCCGGTTTCGGAACTTGTTGGCCGACGCTCGGCGCCGAGGGCAAAACGAAAAAGGTTAGAAGCAAGATAAGACAAGCCAGTCGCCTCAGCGTCGCAGCAGGATCTCGTTTGTCAGGATTTGTTTTCATGTCCTTTGCTTTGCCCCTTTTTCCCTTTACCCTTTTCCCTTCTTACTTGAGTCGCTCCTTCAGGTGATCAGCAACGCGCAGGGCGTTTGCCATGATTGTCAACGCGGGATTGACCGCCCCGCTGGACGGAAAGAAGCTGGCATCGACAACGTAAAGGTTGTCGACTTCGTGTGCCTTGCAGTTGCGATCGAGTGCGGAAGTCTTCGGTTCATTCCCGAAGCGCACCGTGCCGTTCTGGTGGGCGACTGCCGCCAGCGGTAGGCGCTGACCGAGATACAGATTCCGGGCGAACAATCCCTGATGGCACTCGTAACCGTGTATGTCGCAGGTTCCCTGCTTCATCGCTTTCTGCAAGTGCGCTTTGAGGCGGTCATGACCTTCCAGATTGTTCAGCGTGTAATTCACCACGATCTCGCCATTGCGATTCACGGTCACACGATTGTTCGGATCGGGCAGGTCTTCAGACGTAAGCCAGAAATCGAGCGAGTGTTTGGCCATTAGCTCCAGCGACCAACCCGGCGCGATCTTCGGCGCGCCCGCGCGCAACGTGTCCGCGTCGAGCTTGCCGACGAAGGAAATGTGGCCCATCGGGTACTCCCAATCTTTCGAGCCCAGATAGAAGTCGTTCACTGCCAGCGTTTTTTGAAAGACAGTCGGGTTCGGGCATTTGGAGAGGGCCATCAGGACTGAGTTGATGTGGCCCATGTAGTGACGGCCGACCACGTCTGACCCGTTGGCCAGACCGCGCGGGTGCTTGTCACTCGCAGAGCGCAGCAGCAGTGCCGCTGAATTCACAGCTCCGCAGGAAACGACGACGATGTCGCCTGAATACTTTTCAGTTGCGCCATTGGTAGAACCGTTTCGCTTGACGATGACCTTGCTGACTTCGCGTGCGTTACCGTTTGTCTCTAACCTCATCACTTGCGCGTCGGTCAGGAGCGAAACGTTCTCGTGCTTTAGGGCTGGATCGACGCACACTACTTGCGCGTCTGACTTCGCGTTGATCAAACACGGGTGGCCGTCGCAGGTGTTGCAGCGAATGCAGGCGCTGCTACGCGGGTTCTTTTCGTCGATCATGATCCCGAGCGGCACGTGAAACGGTTTTAAGCCCGCGCGCTGGAAATCCTCTGCCAGATGTTGAATGCGCGGTTCGTGGCTTACGGCTGGATAACGATAGGGCGCGCTCGCCCAGGGTTCGGTCGGGTCTTCACCGCGATTGCCGTGCACGTGATAGAGGTTTTCAGCCTGCGTGTAATAAGGCTCCATCTCGTCATAGCTGATGGGCCACGCCGGAGAGATGCCGCCGTGATGGCGAATCTCTCCAAAGTCTTCCTTACGCAGGCGAAACAACGCCGAGCCGTAGAACTTCGTGTTGCCGCCAACGAAATAATTCGTGTGCGGATGCAGCGCTTCGCCGTCTTTGTCGTACCACGACTCCGTTGTGTTGTACTTCGCGTCGAGATTGACCGCGCGTGTGCTCCAGTTGTCTTTCTCGCGTTGCACGTAAGGACCTCGTTCGAGCAGCAGGATGCGCTTGCCCGTGCCTGCCAAAGCATAGGCAAGCGTCCCGCCCCCCGCCCCCGTGCCGATGATGATTACGTCGTAATGGCTGTTGTTAGACATGACGTGCTCCGTCTTGAACTTTTGCCGGGATGATGGACTAAGAACCCTTCGCGATTCGATTAGCGATTCATCGATTGCATTGAGTCGGTCATCAATGGCGCCGTACCAAAGTTGACTCCGAAACGCGCGCACCAGATGGTCACAGCGCGATACTTAGTCAGGTCGACATTGGCCGGGACATCGTAGTTCTGATCACCGATGTTTCCTTTCAACGAGCCCAGCTCCACAAAGCCTGCGTTCTTAACGGTATCGCTGTCCTTCGCATCAGCGGCGGCAACGAGATAGACATGCACGTCCGGACCGTTGGAGGTTTCGAAGTTGGTCAGACGCAGCGTTCTTTTGCCATCGGCAAGCTTAAAGATCGCGGCGGTGCCTTTTGTTTCGTGCGCTCCCGCGTGAAATTCGCCCGCCGCGAGCTTCATCGGCGCCAGGTTGGCCGCCGAGGCGGTGGGAAACTGTTCGTTGACTTTCTGGTTGATAAAAAGACGCTCCGGGCGGAAGGCGTACCAGGCGCCGGCGGCTGCAATTAGAAGTACGGCTGCGAATAGAAGTTTGCGTGATGACATTCGAGTTCTCCTTGCGAAAAGAAATTGGTTTGGGTGGATTCCGTTGAGCGCTTGCGACTCGCCAGTTAGGTTTCGTCAGGTTTGTAGTTGGCGCTCTCAGGCTGTTAGTCGTTGATGTGAGGCAAAACTTACAGCAGGCCGAACCGACACTCGGCCATCGACACTTTCCGAATCCATGCCGGCGGTTTTAGGGGGCACTGGTGGCGCACCAAACCAGTTGATTTGCAGGAATCTACGCAAGGACAAGCGCGCCCGGTGCAACATTATCCACAGATTCTCTCGTGAGACACTTAGAGCATCGCAGATTTCGTCGGTGCCGAGACAATCGATTTCGCGGAGGATAAACGCCGTTGCCGTTCGCGCCGATAACGAAGACAGCCCATGGGCAAGCACATCCCAGAACTCTGCTTGCTCGATTAGTTCGTCCGGTTTGGCGCGCCATGGGATCGGGGCTGCCT
Source organism: Blastocatellia bacterium (assembly GCA_963698325.1). Lineage (GTDB taxonomy): Bacteria > Acidobacteriota > Blastocatellia > Pyrinomonadales > Pyrinomonadaceae > PSRF01. The sequence continues at coordinate 174,622 of CAVOQJ010000005.1, forward strand.
CGACCTGCCAGTGGCCATTCTCCTGAAAGTCAAAGTCATCGAATGGCTCAACGTCGTAAACCGGCCGCTGCCTGCTGACCTCACGAAAGCGGTCGAGTATCTTGTGGCGAAGGATTCCTACCAGCCAGGTTCTCTCGGAGCTTGCGCCTCGGAAGTCCGCATAACCTTTCATCGCGGCGAGCAAGGTCTCTTGCACCACATCCTCGGCTGCTTCCGGATCCCGCAGACGGAACATCGCATACCGGAAGAGATAATCTCCATGCTCGTCAACCCACGTGGAAGGGTCAGAGAGTTTGTGATCGGGGGACATCCGCAAACACCTCCTTCAAGCGTTCTTTGAGAAACTGCGAACAGTTGGTGAGTCCGACTCCGCGCTTCGCCAGTGTATTCAGCAGTGCGATACCCTCGCGATCGACGAAGGACAGTTCTTCGAGATCGAGATTCAGTTGGTGACCGTTTCCGGGGAAATCGCAGGACCTGCGTGCTTCCTCGACCAACGGTCCACTAAGCTGGCCTTCCAGCCGAAAAGTAGTGATGCCATCACTTGATACGGACTCCGATATTCGCAGCATTTATGATAGCTCCTAACGGGCGAACTCGCTTTATGCAAGGGCTTGGCCAAAGGGCGTGAGCGCGAAGACCCCTCGGATTTGGACGGAAAATCGGAGAAAAAAGCGGCTCTCAAGTAGATCGCGAGCGCGCACCCACGAAACATCGTGGCCGCTCGTGGGAACACCTGTGGGTGGTCACGAAATATCGTGGGTTGGCCGCCGGATGCCGAGTTTTTTCATCCGGCTCCGCAAGGTATTGGGATGGAGGTCGAGGCGTTTGGCGGCCCCGTTTTGACCTTCGATGATCCAGCTCGCCTGCTCAAGAACCTCAAACACGTGGCGGCGTTGAATCTCTGCGAGAGTCTGGGGTTCCTCGGGAGAAGAACTGTTCGGTGTTAGCGCCGGCGTTCTGTGCCGTGAAGCTGTCGAGTAGGGAGCGGCGGCGGCAGCGAGCGCTCTGTCTGAGTTGTTCTCGGGTCCGGAGATCTGTTCCTTGCTAAGAGACAGCATCGGGTTGTTAGATAGCACGACGGCACGTTCGATAACATTTTGCAGTTCGCGAACGTTGCCGGGCCAGGAATACTGACTCAAACGATCCAGCGTCTCCTGTGAAATCGTTTCAACCGTTTTTCCGAACTGCCTGGCAAACCGCGAGACGAAAAACAAGGCCAGCGACGGTATATCGGAGGGTCGTTCGCGCAAGGGTGGTACGTGAATGGGAAATACGTTGAGGCGATAAAAGAGATCATCACGGAAACGTCCTTCGCGCACCGCAGCTTGCAGGTCTCGATTGGTCGCGGTGATGAGGCGGACGTCGACCTCAACTGATTGGCTGCTGCCTACCGGCTCAAACTCGTGTTCCTGCAACACGCGCAGCAGTTTTACCTGCGTTTCGAGCGGCAACTCGCCAACTTCATCCAAAAAGATCGTTCCGCCGTTGGCAAGGTCAAAACGGCCGATGCGCTTCTCAATCGCGCCAGTGAACGCGCCTTTGACGTGGCCGAAGAGTTCGCTCTCGACCAAACCGGCGGAGATCGCCGCGCAGTTAACTTTGACCAGCGCTCGTCCCTTCCGCCCACTGGATTTGTGGATTGCGCGCGCGATCAGTTCCTTGCCAGTGCCAGTTTCGCCAGAGATAAGCACAGTGGCGCCGGTCGGAGCCACCTGATCGACCTGCTTCAACAAGGCGAGCAGCGCGGGGCTGTTGCCGATAATTTCCTCGAAGTTGTGTTCGCTCCGGATTTCTTCTTGCAGGTATGTGTTCTCTGCCGCCAACTGGTCGCGCAACCGCCGTACTTCTTCGTGCGCCAGGCAGTCATCCAGCGCCACGGCAACCGCGCTCGTCACCTGTTCAAGCAGACCACGGCGCAGACCGCCGTAAGCTGCCTTCCGCGCAGCCATGAAGAAGAGAACTCCCCGTGCGCGCTCGTCGCTGACGAGCGGCATCGCGCACAGCGATTCCATGCCCTCCCTGGTCATCACGTCGAAAGTGAGGGGAAAACGCTCCCGCAATTCGTCGCGCGTGGAGGAGACTAGCCACTTGCGGTTTTGCAGCACCCAGTTGCACGCGGTTCCCTGGGCCGGCAACACCTTGACTCGCGTTGGCTGTTTCTTCTCGCCGCTCGGCGTCAGGAGGTGTCCTTGCAGCCGCTCGCCTTCGATGGGAAGCTCGATGCCAAAGCGATCGGTCTCGAAAACATTTCGCAGGCACGCGGCCAGGGCTCCGAACAGCTCATCGCGTTCGAGGTGGCGGCTGATAGCGCGGTTAACGTCAAGCAGAACCTCCATCTCTCCACTCAGGTCGGGGAGTCGTTCGTCTGCTTGCCGGCGTTCCCGTTCCGCACCGGGTTCGTTTGACGGGATTGGAGCGATCATAGCTTCAGGCCCCGATTGCAGGTATTAGCGGTCTCGTGCTGGTAGGCTCGGAATTATAGAGGATGCTCAGAGAAGCTGCAAAGAGCGTAGCCAAATCAAGGACGTTGGTACTGAGCAGCCCGAAGCTCGATACCGGGACGTCGTCGTGCAAGGCCCTGGCGAGCCGATGCCACAGCAGCGGTCTGATCATTGTCGATGATCAAGTGGGCCGTTTCGCGCGGATTATCCCGATCGAAGTGGATCTTCTGCGCTGGAAAGTAGATCGTCTCGTAGGCGCGAATCGTTTCGGCAGGCGACAACCCTTCCTGCGCTCGGGCGAGCGCGCGCGACAAGGCCGTCGGAAAGGAACAGTCGACCCAGATAGCCAGGTCAAAGAGCTTTCGCTGTTCGCGCTTAAAGAGGAAAATTCCTTCCACCAGGACAACACCCACGTTCTTAAAACTGTACGTGCGCTGGCGATAGCTTTTGGCAGTCTCCCCTTCGGCGAAATTGGCGACGAGATTTAGTGTGCGCTGCTCTCGGAGTGGCAACAACAATTTGGCGAAGAATTCGTCGAAGCGAATTGCGTTCTCGTAGAAGTGCTCGGCGGGCCTGGTTGAGTTGAAGCGTCTGTCTGGCAGGGTAAGCCAACCGTCCACGTTGATGTTGGCGGCCGCGATGGAGTGTTGGGCCAGTCGTGCTTCAATCTGTTTAGCAACGAAACCTTTACCGCTACCATCGATGCCGCTCAAACCGACGAGCAGGCTGCGCCTCTCTGGCGTCACCGCGCGTTGGCGCACAATTCTCGCAACCACCTCATTCATATCAACCATGTGTTTCACCTCTGGTTAATGCAAGTTTTCGCGCGCCGCCACTAGGAGCTCTCAGGTTCGAAGAACCGGCAGTTAGTAGCCCCGTCCGTGAGGGCGGGGTAGATCCGACGGTTAGTTACGTTAGCGCCGAAGGTGCGACACGATTTGTGCCGGCCCTTCGGGCCTCTGGGCTATGAAGAGGATGGAGTCCCCGCCCTGACGGACGGGGCTACTAACTGCCGGTCCTTCGGACCTAAGCCATCCTGGCGATTGAAACTGCATCAGTACCGAAATTCATAACGCATTGAAGGCAATGGCACTCAGTCCAATCAATTACGGTCGTACTCCCGGTATATTCAGCCGAATGCGATACAAACCGCTACGCGCACAAAGATAGAGTGTCCTGCCGTCAGCATCACCCCAGGCCATGTTGTGCGCGTGACGCGGCGTGATGATTGTGCCCAGATGTTTGCCTTCCGGTGAGATCACCCATAGGCCGCCCGGAGCCGAAACGTACAGATTGCCCTTCTGGTCCACCTTGATTCCGTCGAGACCGTCCTCGCCCGGTGTGTTTGAAAAATCGAAAAAGAGTTTGCCATTCTTCAGCGCGCCGTCGGCTTGCACTTCATAACGCATGATTGCCTTGTGCTTCTCGCCGATCTCGTTGACAGGATCGTCGCCGGCGCGCGCATGCTGACCGGTCAACGCGCGGGGCCAGTTGCCAACGTACAGATACTTCTCGTTGGGAGATAGCGCTATGCCGTTAGGGCCGCTGAAATCTTTGCTGACCAGCTGTAGCTTGCCTTTGTAAATCGAGAATACGCCGCTGAAAGGCAACTGCTTGCGTGTATCTTCAAAGGCCCTGGGAAAACCAAACGGTGGGTCCGTAAAGAAGAGCGTGCCGTCAGATCGATAAACGAGATCGTTCGGACTATTCAAACGCTTGCCCTGATAACTGTCGGCCAGAATCGTCTGGGTTCCGTCTTTCTCGTCGCGCACAACGCGATGATTGCCATGCTGATTGATGGTCAGGCGGCCGTGAGAATCGAGCGTTAGTCCATTCGACCCTGGCTGGCCATATTCGGCGATGTCGGCGCCTGAATAACCGCTTGGCGTCCGAAAAACTTCCAAATTGCCCTCGTCATTTCCGTTTGGAGTGTACTTGTAGATCGTGTTGGCGTTCGGATCGCTGAAGAGCAAATAACTGCCCTCTTTGTTCCAAATCGGTCCTTCGGTAAACTTGAAGCCCTCGGCAAGTTTGAAGACTTTCGGATTCGGTCCGACAACTTCGTCCATCGCCGGATCGTTGCGCACAACTTCGACATTCACTTCGCTCGGCGTCAGGGCTACGGGGCCGGTTGTACCTTTGTAGAACTCGAGCTTTGCATAACGCAGGTAGATGAAGTTAGTGGGCGGATTCGAAAGCGGACCGTTGATGCCGAAGATCGCCAGTTGAATCTGCTGACCGGGCTTTACGTTGCGGCCAACGACCAGATGGTTACTTGCGTTCCACCCGGCGATCACGGAGCCGCCGGATTGGCCCAACGCGCGCGCGAGTTCACCATCAACCCAGATCTCGGCATAGTCGTCGAGCGAGGTCTCAAACACCGCGGTCGATCCGGTCGGATCGAAATCGCCGACTCGCTCCGGCACCGTCAGCTTGATGCGATACCAATTGAAGCCCAGCCTGCCGTTGCCGCGCCGCTCGATCCAGAGTCGTCGGACCAATGACTTCCCACTTTGAATCATCGAAGTCGGCGCCGCCCGCGTGTGGCGTGTAGTCGTAAGTCTTGACTGCGGCACCAGACGGTTGCCTGTCCGCTCCAGGACTGCGAAAGTCCACTTCTACGATCTTCGTATCGCTGTAGCGCCATTCGCCTTTGACTGAGCGCACACCGTCGTTTGTCGCGAGATTAATCGACGCCTCGGGTTTGCCGGCGGGAACATCCCCGGATGTTTTTGCCGGCGCCGTAGCCTGTGCGCCTGCGCCTGATAGGCCGACACAGAGCGATAAAGCGATTATGAGTAAGAAAACAACTCTCATTGCTTGGATGAAGCTGTGTGAATTCATTTGCTACCTCCCTTAATCGCCACAGCCGCACTGTCGGCGCCAACTTTCGCAATGTCTTCGTCCTCCTGTGGCGAGTTGCCGCTGACGCCAATTGCGCCGATGACCTTGCCGTCGATGATGATGGGGACTCCGCCTTGCAGCGCAACCGCTCCTGGTAGAGCCAGCGCCGCAATGCGGCCATTCTTGACCTGGTCCTCGAACACCTTGCTCGGCCGGCGAAAAATCGCCGCCGTGCGCGCCTTCGCAATTCCCACATCGACGCTGGCGACCTGAGTGTCGTCGATGCGCTCCAGCACGAGCAGGTAACCGCCATCATCAACCACCGCAATGACAACAGTCGCACCGCGCTTCTTTGCTTCTGCTTCCGCCGCCGCGGCGATCTTCTTCGCCGCGTCGAGCGTCAGGACTTGTTTAGTTGGCAACTGCGCTTGAGCGGCGACGGCCGCCATCGTCAGCAACAATGTCACGGCAAGAATCTGAATTAGCTTCATGACTATCCTCTCAAGTCTGCGGCTTTGCCGCCGCCCAGTGCGGCGAGGCTTTGCCTCACCAGCAAGCGTTACATTTTGTTTCTGAGGTTGCGCCTCGGGTTCGAGGCGTAGCCTCGATAATCTTCAGAGAACTTGTTTCACGGTAAGGCGAAGCCTTACCGCACTGGAGAGCGGCCCAGCCGCGCTCCGAACTACCGAACCTTGATCGTGTAATAGAGAAACGCTCCGCTAACTTCCTTGAACCAATGCGGCGTGCCGTTGGGTACGATGATCACGTCGTCTTTGGACAACTGGCGCGTGTCGCCACCTTCGATACGCGAGCCGCGAATCTCGTTTGCCGCTATTTCCTTCGTCTCGACCGCCTTGCCGCCGGTCACGAATGTCGCCGTGCCTTCCATCACGTAAATGATGTCGGTGTCGAGCGTGTGAATTTCAGCCAGGCCGGGTTTGTCGCGACGACTGGTATGGACCATGTAGTTACGGTCAGTTCCGTCGAGCAGAATGGCGCCTTTCGAGAAAGACGCGGAGACCTGGCGACTATCAAAGAACAGCACCGGCTGTTTGCTTATCTGCATTGCGTCCCCCATTTTTGCGTCGCCGCCAAAAACGTTCGCGCCGGCAATCGCCAACTCCTCATCCTGTTGCGCGCTCGACGCCCCGCTGACGCCGACCCCGCCAACGATCTGGCCGTCGACGATGATCGGAATGCCGCCTTGCAACGGTGTAAACAAACTATCCGGCAGCGCGACCATCGCGGTGCGTCCGTTCTTGATAATGTCTTCAAACACTTTAGTCGGCCGCTTGAAGAGCACGGCGGTGCGTGCTTTGCCGATAGAAATATTTGCGCCGGCGGCGAAGGTGCCATCCAGCCGTTCGAGCGCCATTAAATTGCCGCCATCGTCGACGACTGCAATAACACCGCCGGGCGCGTTGTTCTTCTTTGCATAGGCGACCGCGGCGGCGATTACTTTTTTCGCGCCTTCAATCGTCAGAGTTTTCTTGTCAGTGACCGTTTGCGCGATAGTGATTGCCGAGATAGCCGAGAGCAAGAGCGCGCCTGCGATCCATCTTTTAATTGCTTTCATGATTGCTTCTCCTGTTTCCGACTAAGAGTCTTTGCTCGGGCAGAATCTCGGTCTACCCGTCTTCGTTAACCACTGGGCACTGGGCGGACACAACGGTCCGCCCCTACTGTTAAAGACTACATTCCAGGTTCGGCCGTGATCGTGACCCGAAAGAGTTCGCCGTTCTTTGTGTAGATCGCCTCGCTCTTCGCGCGCGTGACTACGCCATGTTCGTCAACGCCAGTATTCATTCCTTTTTGTCGCGGTCCCTGATTTGGTCCAATGCCCAACTCCTCGTTAACTTCGGTGCCCGCGTCCCAAAGGATCAGCTTCGCGGTGACGTCGCCGCTAATCGGCGCGCCCTTCGCATCAAACAGCGCAATGCCCTTTTCGTCTGGAGCGTAGAACTCGTCATTCGACTGACCATTCATCATGGTCAGCGAGAGCTTCATGCCGGGACTGGCGGTGAAGCTGAATTCGTAACTATCGCCTGGGCGAATCGGGCCCGGACCCATCATTCCTATTGGCGTATTGAACACGCCGTGTAACGACGAAGCGTGGTGGCTCATCATGAGCAAGCCAGCGAGTCCGGAAGGATCGCCATCTTCAGCCTGCGATTCGAGGCCCCTGGTTGCTGCCCTTCCTTCAGTAAAGAGCCCGGACTTCTTGTCTTGCAAAACCCAGAGACCGGGTGAAAGCGCGAAGGACCACTTGGTGCCATCCGAAGCCGTCTGGGCATCGGGCCTCGAGATGTTTTCGACTCGGACTGTGAACTTTGTTTGTTTGGTGGTGCGATTCCGTGTTGCAGTGGCAACGGCAAACTGTCCAAGCATAGCGACAGCGAGCAGTACCAGGTTGATTACGAGTCTACGATGTTTCATGACTTGATCTCTCCTTTTAAGTTTGAGTTCGTTCTAATCCGGTTAGCCACAGGGGCACAGAGGAATTTCGGAATTCGAACTGCGGATTTCGGAATAGCACCCCGCATTTCGCGATTCCCTGTCGTAATTGAAAATCCGCAATCCGCATTTCGAAATCCGAAATTGATGATTGTTTCGGTGCCTCTGTTGCAATTGTTTCGTTACCCCTGAAAGTTGCATCGGAAGATGCAGCGCGTATTGTTGTAGTGATGCAGCTTGGCGCACGCCACCGCTCGACTACCCTTGACTCGCTTGTAAACTTCGGCCGCCAGCAGCATACCCAGCGGCGGCGCCGTGAAATAGATCCAGAGCGACGTCAATTGATGCGCGCCAAACGCCGAGCCAAAAGTTCGCGCCGGATTCATGCTCATGCCGGAAATTGGCGACTCGATGCTGATGTAAATAGCGACTAGCGCGCCCGCAAATAATCCGGTCCAGCGACCCAACCGCTTCGTGTTTGAAACAGTCAGGATCACCGTCATCAGGATGAATGTGATGGTCAGTTCGGCAACGAATGCCGGCGTCGGTCCCTTTGGACCGGGTACCGTGACCGCGTAGTTAACCGTCGAATGGGCACCAGGCGATTTCCGAAAACTACGGAGGCGATCGAGACGCCCGACAATACCGCCGATGAACTGAAACAGAATGTAGAAGGCCGCGTCCCAGGGGCAGATCTTTCCGAGCCGCAAATAAGTCAACGTCACTGCTGGATTGAAGTGCGCTCCGGATCGCTTGCCGAACGGCGAAAAGATCAGCGCCACGGCCGTCGAACCCATCGCCGATGCCCATCAAGACTCGTCGTATGGCGTCGTTTTGTATGCTTTGAGCTATGCGTGATGCGGGGTGGTACAACAGCACCGTAAAAGCGCAGGCCGAGATCATGAATAATCCCAGCTCGGCTGCTTCCATCAAGTACTCCGGCCAATGCGCCTTCAACGCTTCCGCCATTTGCTGACTCCACCGATTCGAGACTTTGAGCGGTTCTGTGAAAGTCCACGGTTCCGGCATCATCATTCGCCGGCGCAGGCTATCGAACACACTGATACTGTTAGAACTTGTAAGTTCCATTTTCCTATCGCGCTAAGTCGCGCGAACCTCGCTTATTGTCGATGTGGCGCGGCGGCAGGTTAGGCCATAATCGGATTGATCAGGCCGGCACTGTTAAGACGGAAGTTGTACGTGATGGATTTGCTCGCGCCTTCCGCTTGTTTCGCGGTCCTCAGCTCACTCAATCGTCGATGCTGGAGCCGCTTCTTTATCATTAACCTTCGTCGCATTGTCTTATTCCCTGTTCGAAGTTGTTTCCCTTGTTCACGCTATTAGTCGTTGTGAGGCGTCGTTCCTTACACGGCGTTAGCAGAAATCAGACTTTTGGTTTCGATGGTTGAAGCTCTGGAGCCTGCGGAGCACATGGAGAGATAAAGCGGGGTGAGCAAAGCGTAAAGCCAAGATCCAGATCCCACAAAATCAAATGCTGGTTCAGTTTGGCAGCGTGCAGTATTGCCACTCATCGCAGTGTCGCACAAATACGGAACCGGGAGCGATAGCGACCGGATGGTGGTCGATTACAAATGTCCTTACAAGTGACGCGCTTGTGTATGTCGCAACGTGAGCCGGTCGCTACTCTCCCGGTTCTGAATTCGTCGACCCACGTTGCCGAACTCTTTGCTTATGCAGCCGCGCGAGCGCATTGAACGGTTTCTGTATCGCTGGTTGGAGCCGGTCGCTCAACAGGGCCTCAACCTAACCCGTTGCAAAAACTCTGGCAACATGGGTCGACGAATACGGAACCGGGAGCGGACCGGGGTCCCCAGACGGGCAGCCCGGCTGGGGTGGTGGTAGCGACCGGCTGCCAACCGGCGCTATACACAAGCGCATCAATGGCTGAGTATCGTGACGAACACATCCCCCTGGCCTACCTAATTACCTTTCGTGCTTATGGCACTTGGCTGCACGGCGACAAGCGCGGATCCGTTAATCGCTTTCATAACCGCTTCGGCACCTCACTCATTGCTCCTAATGAACGTTGGCGAAAATATAATCACAGCCTGCTCAGCCATGCACCAGTCAAACTAAGATCAAAGCCAAGAGCTTTGGTTGAGGAAGCAATTCGCCAGACATGTAGATTACGCGAATGGGAGTTTTGGGCAACGAATGTAAGAACCAATCACCTTCACACAGTTGTTGCAGCAGGTTGCGACCGGGAAAGAATCCTCATTGCGTTCAAAGCCAATGCCACCAGAAAATTGCGGGCAGCTGGTTGTTGGCGTTCAAGTCAAACCCCCTGGGTAGAGCGTGGCAGCAAGCGATATTTATGGACTGAGAGTGACGTGATTAATGCCGTGGTATACGTTGAGTATGATCAAGGCGGGCCGCTGGGATAATTCACCCGAATACTTTGCTTGCGCCGCAATGCGCGCATTGAACGGCTTGCGTATCGTAGGTTGCAACCGGTCGCTACCACCACCCCAGCCGGGCTGCCCGTCTGGGGACCCCGGTCCGCTCCCGGTTCCGTATTCGTCGACCCATGTTGCCAGAGTTTTTGCTTCGGCGTGCAACCGAGTTTTCACACAACCTCTACCGCTCCCGGTTCCGACTTTGTGTAGGGCCGACCCCGGTTTTGTTCCTGTCATAGCGGGCCATGCTTCGCCTCTGCCAAACTGAACCACTAGGCAAAATCACCAGCCCTCTTTTTCCGAGTCGGCTGTTACCCTGGAGGGGCACTCTTTTAGCTTTGAACGAGTGATCTGGCTATGCGTTCGCGGCCTTCTACTGTGAGACCAACAGACGTCTCATTTTCTTCAGGAACTCCGGGGTGTCTCCGCCGAAGAAGCAGTCTCAGGAGCTTAATCTGTTTAAGATATCGAGCACACCAGGCGCAAACGAGCAGGTGCAATCTCAGGTTTAGAAGTTCAAGAGGACCGAGTCTTCGTTCAAGCGACTCGGATATCAGCGGGACCATTACCTGACAGGGCTGGAGCTTGCGCAAAAGCCGTCGTCTGACCGCTCTTTTCGTATTTGTATAGCCTTTCAAATGTTCCTTTTCATTCGATCACAATGACTGAGTTCAGTCCGCCATAGTTGTCGGGCGCTTTCATCCCGTTGCTGGGATCCTCGACCCAGCGGCGTTCGTCGACAATAAACTTATATTGATAACGTCCCGCCGTCGGTGCTGCAATTTCTGCAAACCAAAGTCCGGATTCGTTTCTTAAGAACGAGGTCGCGGCCCTGTCCCAATTGTTAAAATCGCCAACAAGCGAAACGTTTTTCGCCGCGTCGTCATGATAGACAAACAGCAGACGGGCATTCTCAACTCGCGGTGGACTGCAACCTACGGCATTCAGACCGTGCTGTTCGCGTTGCGCCAGTTCAACCGAGCGGCGAGCGTTTACCACACCATATCCCTGACGGATTGCTGGTGCGGCCGTAATTCGGTCCGCCGTCGAGATCAAGATGTTCCTGATGGCACCCGGCGTTAGGTTTGGGTTCGCTTCAATCATCTGAGCGACGACGGAAGTTACAATGGGCGCCGCGAACGAAGTACCATTAACATGGCTGTAATGCGTCGCCACAACCTTGTCTTCCTTTAGCAAAAGCTCAGCGGTCTGGCGAATAACTTCGCGTTGCTCAAGCAATAGCGATTCAGGCATTCCTGTCAGGGACCAGACACTCCGGGCTACTTCGCGCAACTGATAGTCGGGCGCGTGAACTATCAGTGAAAGGCTTTCTGCTCTGCGGTAGAAATCGGTGTTTGGCAGAATCGGAGCCGCCACCCACATCGCCGGTGCAATCAACTCAGGCTTGACCGTGCCGTCCGCCGTAAGGCCAAAGCTCGAGTGATAGAGACCGAGGTTCGCTTGTGCCATCTCATTGCCATCGTCATAACCTCCCACCGTGATTACTGATGGCGAGTTTGCGGGCGGAATGGGTGCACGATCTGTCGTGTTTCCCGCCGCCACTACGACCACGATCCCACTACGGATGGCTTCTTCGGCCAATTGATCGATTGTGCTCTGCGAGCAGGGAACGTCATCGTCGCCGCCAAGCGAAATATTCAACACGCGAATGTTGAAGCGCTCGCGATTTTCAATGACCCAACGAAGTCCGTTGGCGATATCTGCTTCGCTGATTCGGCCGGCTCTGCTGACTTTTACCAGGACAAGGCGCGCGTCTGGAGCAACTCCCCGATACTGGCCATCAGACAGGTGACCGTTACCTGCCGCAGCCACCGTTGTTTGTGTGCCATGCCAATGCCACGATTCAACCCGCCCATCTGTATCATCTGAGCCGTCGTTGCTGGTGACATCGTGAAAAGCGGCAATGCGGTCTCCGGGCGCTATGAGATCGGGATGTCGATAGAAGCCTGAATCCAGAAACGCGATGGTCACCCCTCGGCCAGTGAACCGGGGATCGACATTGAGCCGGTCGGGGGTCGGAATCACCGCGAACCGGTTCAGACCATGCGAATGGTCGTGTGCTTCAATGGTAGTAATGCTCTTAGTCATAAATCTCAGCAAGGCGGACAGTCTTCAAGGTAAACTGCGCCCTCAAATAAGTTTGTCGTGAAAGTAATTGAAACCTTACGCGATTGTGAGTTTCACTTATGATCCGGGCTGAGGCTTTGTTTCATGCGCTCGCGCGCTTCCGGAGAGAGTGAAGGAAGAGAAGATGAATCGAGATTCGGTTCCTCCACTGCCCGAGAGCCAATTGTCGTACGCAGTAGTTGAAGATGTTCGATATACCAAACACACCAGAGGCAGATCCAGAGATGAAGCTTGACGTTGATCCGCTCGCGGAGTGAAAGTCGTCGCTCCATGGATTCCGACAGGACCCTGACCGTGTCCTTACAGGTCGGCAGACGGCGCAGCAACCAAAATCTGATCGCATGTTTAATTTTGTCGTATGCCTTCAAAGTCATTCTTAGCGGGTCTCTTCTTTCCTGAACCAGTTTCGCTCGAGACAGTTGCGCAAGTGTAACCGCGCCCGATGTAACATTACCCAAAGATTGTTCACCGAAATGCCGAGCACCTGGCAGATCTCTTCGCTGCTTAGACCGTCAACTTCGCGTAACGTAAAAGCGCTGGCCGCGCGCCTGGGCAGGGGAGAAAGGCAATCGTTGAGAACCTTCCAGAATTCACTGCGCTCGATCAGTTCCGCCGGTGTTGCGTGCCAATCACTGGGCGCGTAGTCGGCATTCCAATGGTTTGTCCATTCGTCTGTCCTGGTAAAGAATTCGTTGTGCTCGAACGTTTCGTCGTCGGTCTCTCCGATTGGTGCCTCGCGCATGGTCCGCCGGAAATGGTCCGTTACTTTGTGTTTCAAAATTCCCACCAGCCAGGTCCGTTCGGAACCTCGACCTTCAAAGCCACGATAAGCCTTCAACGCTGCCAAAAAAGTCTCTTGCACGGCGTCTTCCGCCGCCGAACCATCCCGCAGACGAAACAGCGCATACTTGTAAAGATAGTCTCCGTGCTGGTCCACCCAGGCGCTAAAGTCCGGGGGTTGACTCTGGGGCGTGCCCTGTGTTTCGCTCATGCGGGGTCGACACTACCGATCAAACAAAGAAGGGATGTCTCCGAATATTATTGCATAGGAGCCGATCCCTCGAACACTTAGATACCAGGTCAAGCCATGAATCTTATCCCCTGCCGCGACTGTGGAAATATGATCGATCCACGTTCCCGCGGCTGTCCCAAATGCGCGCTGAATCTTGACGCTGAGAGAATGATTGATAGGTTCGTTTTGTACGTACTTGTGCTGGTCGTAATTGTGGGGACGGCAATTGTTGCGTTGTACTACTTGCGCCACTAGCAATGCCTGCAAAACTTCGGGTTCGCTGAAAAACAAGCCGATCTCGATCGTTTTCCCCAGTTCCCATTCTTATTCCGGCCCTGTTGTTTCTGTTTCGGCAAGCAGCTTTTGAATTACTCCTTCCGCCTCTTCATACGCCCCCTCACCAACGTGCGTCCACCGGATTCGCCCTTTTTTGTCCAGCAAAAAGATCTCAACGTCGCACCTACTAGAACAATGCCGACAACTACTCCGATTAACATATTCGCTCGCCTGTCCATCGATGATGGTTCCTCAGCTTCCTGCTTCCGGGACATTGGACTGCCATAAAAGCGACCCACGTTTTGCCGAACGCAGTAGCCCCTTAAGTGACTCCAAACAATTAGTCGTTTAAGTTGGTGATTCATTACAAATGGAGTTTTTGAGTCGATAAATACGCTACGGCTCGCAAATCCGCAACGAAGAAAATGACTCGCAAGCCGGCACCGAAGACAACGACACGGGCGAAAGCGAAGAAGCGCGCAAGTGTGAAAACCAGACGTAAAACGTCCCTCTAGTCCCTAAATCCAAGCGCCGCGTATCCGAGGCAATACTTGCCTTGCAGGTTGACTGAAGGAGCACGGGAAGCACGGACGATCAGAGAGAAGGAATGGAGCTGCGGAATCGAAGGTTACCGTTTTTGAGTACATAAATTGCCGTCCCCGCACGCGCCGATTGGCAACGTCCGGGGACGTGATTACTTATTGGTGTGATCAAAAATCGATCTTACCAACGAGGCGTGCGGTTGCGACCGCCGAAATCGCGTGTGTTGCGTCCAGAACCAGCGCCGAAGCTGCGGTTGCCACCATTACGGGTGCTGCCCCCGAAGCCGCGATTCTCGCGTGGTTTCGCTTCATTCACGTTCAATTTTCGACCGTTCACTTCCTTGCCATTGAATTGAGCGATGGCTGCTTCGCCAGCTTCTTTCGAAGCCATTTCCACGAAGCCAAAGCCTCGCGAGCGACCAGTTTCGCGGTCTTCAATAACGTTTACTGATTCGACCGTTCCCGCTTGCGAGAACAGTTGCTGCAGATCCTCGTTCGAAGTTTGGAACGAGAGATTGCCGACATAAAGTTTCATAGACATATTGGTGTACCTGCTCCTGCTATCAGGAGTAAAAAAGAGAAGCTTTGAACCAGGGGTACTTCGACGAAACGGAAAGCGAGCGAAGAAACGTGCGTTCGGATGCCCAAATTGAGCGACTTCTACGAGTTGAAACAACCTGCTCCCGAATCATCCAAAACGCCGGCTTTTCATTAGGCGGGCGCATCACCGTTGATGCGCGAGAGAAGGAATAACAGTTCTTAAGATGCAATAAGGGTCAGTTTGGTTGCAGCTCAGGTCGTATAGCTCGCAGCCAGTTCAATAATCATTGCAATGGTTTAGGAGGAGACTCATCATTGCCCAAAGAAGAGCAGGGATCCAACAGTTTTTCCTGGAACGTCGGCCCTCGTCCAAAGGACAAACGTCTTCTTTCGGTTGCTCAGTAGTGACATAAGCGGAAGCGGGAAAAACTAACGCTTACCTGCTCGCGCATGTTGTGCTCGGGCGGCGCCAATGGCGGTCTTCACGTCTTTAACTTCTTCGGGCGGCGGCAAAACCGCTTTCATGCCTAACGATTCGATCCACAATTCGCGCGTCCACCCCGCCGTGTGATAGAGGTGCTCGTTCTCCTGGTCTTCCACTTCGTCGTGCGCCGCCTTGAGGATCTTAGCCACATCGCCCTTAGCCTTCTTTGCTGCCTCGCCGATCAATTGCCAATTCAAGTGATCTTTTGTCTCGGCAAGGACAATTGATTCGGCGGCCACCAGCTGCGCGGCCGCAGGCTCGCTGGCTTCCAAAGCCAACTCCATTGCCTTCACCAATGACTCGCCCGTATGTCGCACGACTTTGCGTCCGGGAGTTTCAGTTTCCGGATCAAAACCGAGCTGTTCGATAACGTCCTGAACAATCTGTACATGGCTTCGCGTTTGGTCCAGATACTCTTGCCACTCTTCCTTCAATTCGTCGTTCACAACGCAGCGAAGGGCGGTGGTATAGACCTGTACACCGCCTAACTCCGTTTCCAGTGCCTGATACAACAATTCGTGCAGTTGTTCATCTTTCATGTTCGCCTCCGAGGTATCATTCTTTAGTTAGTTCGATATGTCGGTTACGAAGGCACCAAGCAAGTGCAGGGCCAGCTCATTTTTAGGCGACGCGATCAGGAACCGCACAAATTCCAAAGAGGTTATGAGTACGCGGACTTGAGATTCGGCAGGCTGTCCCCTTTTCAGTCTGTACCTTTTTTAAATTCCCCGGCTTTCGTTCGTATTATTCCCCGACACCTAAGCTTGGTTTTGTTTTGGAAATAAGCGGGTGTGCGGCGGTAACAGCACGTCAGGTACCGGCATATCAATTGATCCAACGCGGAGACGCCAAGAGAAAGCTCCTCAAAGAAGAGAAACCGATTGAGATGGAATGAGGGATCCGGCATGACGACGAGTAAACGAAAACGCTGGTCTCAGCGAGTAACCGAAGAGAGCAACGCACTTGATTTGGAACAAGGAGTTTTTTCTCGCGATAGTCCCAGAAGTATTGCGCGGTCGCTGAAACGATCGGCTGATCAAAGTCAGCGACGCAAGAGCGATCCGTTTCGCTCGGCAATGTCCATGCTTACGTTTTATATCAACCGTGCAGGAAAAAGTCTTTCAACAGCCCGGCGAAAGAAGTTGGAAGCTGCTAAGGACGAATTGCGCGACTTGTATGGGAAAGCGCCGCACAAGGGTAATTAATTAAATATTTATTGCCGGCATCCAACTTTCCAGTGAGTGTAGCCCGAAGGTGCAACCGGGTATCCCAGGATTTGCCATGCCAACTGAAAACCTGAGTTGTTGAAGAGCGGAACCAATGCCGGCGGCGAGTCAAAAGTTTCAGGCACCTTGCGCGGGACGTTTCTTGCCGCGGGACGAATTATGACGACACTTGTACGAGTGGCACTTGAACCCGATCAGACCCGAAACAATCGATGACGGTTCTGAGAAATCGTGAGACGGACTGACCGTCCAGGACCGGATCACTTCAAACGGAAACTCCGAGCAATCGCATCCATCTGATCGCGAAGACTTTGAAGCTTGTCGCTGGCAATCGTGAAGTGGAGTGTATAGAAGGTGCGATTGTCCAATCGAAGATAGTAAATGCGGCCGTCCATGTTCCTCCCGTTGTTTGTGTACTCGTAAGAAAAAACAGTCCCACTTAGATGGCCGGCGAACTCGGTGCCCCGGCCGTCGCTGCAAACCACGTAGCCAGGCAAGGACTGCAATTCCCATTTCTCAGCATAACGAAAGAGATCCGAGGCAGTAGCACCCGCGGCTACGAATTTCTTGCGCAGGCGCAAATATCCATTGCTGTAATCATCGCCGTAGATGAATTCCATGTGGTCATGCACGTCGACACGTGCGACAGCTCGCCACGAGGGGGAAGGGAGATCTAAGGCGTAGTCGAGACCATCCCTGGTGAAAGTTTGGCTCTGAGCGTTCGCAGTCAGGCTCAAAGAAACGATGAAGAAAAGCGTTAGTAAAGTTTTTCGCATTGCTCCTACCCATTCCTGGTTCCTCGATCCATGAACATCGGGGTGCTCTATGAATCTCTGGCCCCGTCGTCGTAAACAATCACCTCTGTCCCGACAGGCATGATTTCACTCAGCTCTTTTGCGGCGAACATGGGTATCCGAATACAACCGTGGCTAGCGGGATAGACCGGCATGGCCGGGCTGCCATGAATAGCAACTCCTTCGTGAATGTAATTAGGGTAATAAAGTGAGCCCAGAGAACTTCGCCGCCATCCCGCGATCTTTCGCAACACTTTGAACTTCCCAACTGGCGTAACAGCTTTATGAATTTTCCCTTGGTCCCAATAGAATTTTTCATTGCCCGTGCAAACCGGCAGGATACGTGTAATTGATCCGCTTGCATCAACGACGAATAGAACCTGGCGGCTGATATCAACCTCGACGTGTGCGTAATCCGTATTTCGAGGAAGTGGTCTGCCGGCCGCACGTAGTGCGTCAAGTTCGTTCGGCGTCAACCTGCCGGTTCGTTCGCGGCCTTCCACTTTTTGAAACGCGATCAAAGCGTGCCGCGAACCGGGGTCCAGATTGCCATCGATGGGTCCAGTCCAATATCCAAGATCCGCCAAACGCTGTTCGGCCTCGAGTCGCTCTGCGAATGAAATTTGCTGTTTTGAGCTGCGCTTCGAAACCCCTCTGCCCCATGCTGTTCCGTTAACAATTACTACGAAGGCCAGGGCAATACTGGGCCTGAAAAGCCAGTTCCGCCAGCGTGCGCCGGTATCTTGTTTCTTGTAGCGCATGTCTTAAACGCTTTGCGCTACAAGGATGACGGCGATGGTTGGGCCACGACGGCGTCGACCATGTCCGGCAACATTGGGGAACGAAATCGGAGCAGGGCCGTGGTGCCATCCGCTGCCTTAATCGCAAGTGCGGCATCAGCACCTTCGTCTGTTTGTTCCAGGCTTACCTGCGTGGGACGGCTAATACTATGCGTGATGTGATCGTCCGGCTTAGTACCGATCATCATTACGATCTCATTTCCCTGCACTTCGTCCCATTCATCGACAATCCCCTCGAAAGCCAATTCGCGCTCTTCAACTTGCGCTCCAATTTCAGGCCCAAAAATCTCCAGTGTCGCCAGCCAACCCTCATGTTGGCGGCTAAAGCGATCGAAGAACTCGGGCCATTCGTCTCGTGCAATCTCTCTTGTTTTCATGGTGCATCTCCTTTTTTTCTAGATACCTGTAGGGAATGTTTCCGGCACCTCGCCCGTTTCCCACTCCGCAGTGCGCTCCAAAGGCTCCACCGCGCGCGTCTCATCGAAATGAAGCACTGCATCGAACTGTGCCGATAAGCGAGCTTGAAAGTAATGGCTGGCGCGCTCCGTTTCGGGGCGATAAATTACGCCGATGGCGCGCTCAAGTAGCGGCTCGCGTAGCGCGGCGGCGGCATGTTCCGTATCTCTAAGCGTGAGCAGGAAACGCGGAATGTTCAATTCATGGAACAGTGCCTCGTAACTATTTTTCAGCGCGGGGCGCACTCGCTTGCGTTCCGCAGGCGCATCCCAGTTGGAGGCCGCAGTCACCGTGCCTTGATAAGTCGTAAAACCGACGAGTACCGCATCACGGCCGTGTCGCTCCCTCACAAGTTGCCCAACGTTCCATTCGCCCTCCTGGCCCATGCGAGTGGCGCGCGCGTCACCCAGGTGCGAGTTGTGCTCCCAAACAACGATCTTTGCTTGCGAGTTTTGAGTGCCGAGAAACGCGAGCAACGACTCGAGCGTCTCAACCATGTGAGCATCACGCAGATTCCATGACGAGACGCGCCCGCGAAACATTGAGCGGTAATACCGCTCAGCGTTCATGACCAGCCGCGCGTTCTGGGTAGCATAGAAATGTTCGTCGGCAGCTACACGACCGTCACGCCAGGCATATTCCGCTGAGTTCCGGTAAAGCTCGAGGAGCTGGCTGACGACTTTGTCTTCACATGATTCGGAAATACCTAAACCTGTCGCGTAACCGTAGGCTTGCTCGTCCTTGCCGAAATGATCGAAGCAAGCGTATCTGGCGCGAGCGCGCCGAGCTGCCTCAGGATCGATGCGGTCAAGATAATCAAGTACGGCCTCGATCGAGGTGTGCAGGCTGTAGAGATCCAGCCCATAGAAACCCGTCTTCGCCGCAGAGACAGGAAGGTCATCGTTATAGGAGCGCAGCCAGCCAATGAAATCGAGCACGTCGGCGTTGCGCCACATCCATGCTGGAAATCGCTTGAACCCCGATAACGCCTCAACCGCGTCGGCATCATTACCCACGCTGCGAACATACCGATTGACCCGATACGCATCAGGCCAGTCAGCCTCGACTGCTACAGCAGTGAAACCTTTCTCCTTGATTAGCCTCTTGGTGATTTGGGCGCGCTCTCGATAAAACTCGTGCGTTCCGTGTGACGCTTCGCCAATTAAAACCAGCGGCGCGTCGCCGATTAATTTCATCAGCGGGTCGTAGTCATCGGCTTCCCCGACCAGTGGATGGGCAGCCTCACGCACAACGTCGGAGACTAGAACAGTGGTTTCGTTTAGCATGGCGGATACTCCTATGGTCACTCGCGTTCACGTCAGGCAACCCGGCGGTCAGGAGGTTGTTTCGAGTGTTTCAGCAAGTGGCAGACTTCTTCATCTGTTGTTTGCGAAAAATCGCGGTACCAGAGACCGACACCGCGAAATGGCTCCGGACTCATGACGCAAACACAGGTTGCATCTACGTCCGTCTTGAAAGACTCACACGTCTCACGCGCCGCCACCGGGGCCGCGACGATAATCCGGGATGGACCGAGATGCTTGAGAGCTTTCACGGCCGCACGCATAGTCGATCCTGTTGCCAACCCATCATCAACGACTATCACCGTGCAGTCGCTCACGCTGAGCGGTTTAGAGGTGCCGCGATAAAGCCTCTCGCGCCGCGCCAGTTCGCGCTCTTCACGAGTAGCAACCTGATCAATCCATTCATCAGATATTCCTAAATTTGTGACGACGTCTTCATTGAGGACCCGCACATTACCGCTGGCAATGGCTCCCATCGCGAGTTCCTCATAGCCAGGCACGCCCAGCTTCCGCACCAGGAACACATCGAGCGGAGCATTCAGGGCTCGGGCTACTTCATAAGCGACTGGCACACCGCCGCGTGGCAGAGCGAGCACAATTACGTCGGAACGGTTAGCGTAAGTCTCGAGCTTCTTCGCAAGTAAACGTCCGGCACTAATTCTGTTTGCGAATTGCATGATCACCTCCTTGTTATGATTCCTTTTTCGCAGGCATAAGAGCACTCCCTTTTTAAAACTATAACTAGCAACGTTTGTGCCTTCTCTTCACACACTTCACGTGATGCAAACACCCCAGGAAGCCCGCAAATCCGCACGTTTTTGAAGAGCAGTCGAGCTGATTTTCATCGAGGTTTGCGAAGACAGCGGGCTTTAACACAGTGCCTGCGTGAGTTTCCGCAAGCACCCTCAAATTCGACGCTGTTAATGGCTGTGAATTGGGTCGAAAAAGTCTCCGAATGGCGGAACGCTGTTTGCGAGTTGTTAGATTACAATCGTCGTTCAAGCTCGTTAATACAGGATTATTGCCATGTTTATCCACGAGATGACCGACCAGGAATGTCGCAGCGCCTTAGAAGAGGCGAGCGTGGGCAGACTAGGATGTGCGCGCAACGACCAGCCGTATGTTGTTCCTGTCTACTTCGGGTTTGATGGAAAACATATTTACGGGTTCACCACGGTGGGACAGAAAATCGAATGGATGCGCGCCAACGCAAAGGTCTGCCTGGAGATCGACGAGCGAATCAGCGAGGAACAATGGACGAGTGTTATTGTTTTTGGACGTTATGAGGAATTACCCGATGAACCTCGATATGAAGCTGCGCGAATGCTGGCCCATGAGGTGCTGCGACTACGCCCGATGTGGTGGGAGCCTGCTTTCATGTCTGATACGCACCGAGATACCAGCCACTCAGTTGTACCGGTCTTCTACCGCATTCACATTTGCCGAATGACCGGACATCGAGCAACGCCGGATATTGGCGAAGTGGCAGACGCTGCTCGCCTGATAGAAAAAGAAGGCTGGATCGAGAACATTCTTCGGCACATCGGGTTGAAGAATTGATGGTTGCCACGTCTTGCGGGTTACGGCTGCGAAGATACAGTCTCAACTTCATGCTCTAGCTGCCGGTTAGTTTGCAGGTCTCCGCACAATCTCAACCGAACATTTCGCATGCTGGACCACGCTATTGGATACCGAACCCAGCAGAAGTCGATTCCAGGTGCTAAGGCCGCGCGAACCCATGACGACAAGATCGGCGTTCCATCTTTCGGCCTCTTCGACGATTGCTTGTTTGGGCGACCCTTGAATGATCTCACTGCTGATCTTCAACGACTTGTCATCAGTTGCTTGCAGCTTCGTCAAAGCGCTTTGAATGACGCCTTGTGCGCCTTCACGAACCGATTTCTCCAAACTCTCAAAGTACTCTGGCGAGGCTGCCCAGGGCTCCATCCCCACTATGATCGGGGTCTCGGCCGCCGTGATGACCTTGACTTCACTTTGTGACGGCCACGGCCGGCGAACGACTTCCTCAACCGCCGCGTCGCTGAAAGCCGATCCATCAACTGCTAATAAGATTTTCATTACACACTCCTTCGGCAAACCGTTTTGACTGTCGTAACAGTCGCCACGGTCTTATCAACGCCGGAGACTCCAGCAAACTTTAGCCTTCCCGATTGCATGAAGCATGCCAGCTTTTGCTCGATGCTTCTACGGCTTTTTGGAGTGCATCGGTGGACAAACTGCGAAGTTTCCCGCAGCCGTGCGAGTTTTGACAGCAACCGCAACCGGAATTTCGGCCACTCCAGGCGAATTTATTGAGCTGTCGTTAGTGTTTTGGCGCCGAGGACTGCGGGCATAGCCGTTGCTCTTTTGAAGTCAGGTAGCTGTTAGCCTGGAGACGCAAACTAAACAGTTTGCGTTAAAAGGGAAAGGTACAGGTATGAAAAGCAAACTGGTGTACACGCTTGATTTCGCGCAGATCACGCTCAAGAGTTTGCCGCTGGTCGGTGGCAAGAACGCTTCTTTGGGTGAACTGTTCAATGCTCTGAAGCCCAAATGCATAGGCGTGTTGGATGGGTTCGCGACAACCGCCGATGCCTATCGCGCACTGTTGGCGCGAGATGAACTGGAATACAAGTTACGTTCGTTGCTTTCAGACTTCGATCATGAGGACGTAAAGGAGCTTGCCATTCGCGGACACGCCGCACGAACCGCCGTGCTCGAAACTCCAATTCCTGACGAATTGCGAGCAGCCATTGGCAATGCATACGAGAAACTCTGCGAGCGTCTCGGGCGCGAGCCGGAACTGGCTGTGCGCTCGTCCGCTACGGCCGAAGACTTGCCGGAAGCATCCTTTGCGGGCGCCGCCGAGACCTTCCTAAACGTTCGCGGACGCGAGGCCCTGGTGCGCGCTGTCCATCAATGCTTGGCCTCTCTGTTCACCGATCGAGCCATAAGTTATCGCGCCCGGTTCGGTTACGACCAATTGAAAGTTGCTATTTCGGTCGGCGTTCAACCGATGGTCCGCTCCGATAAGGCCAGTTCCGGCGTCATCTTCACCCTCGACACTGAATCGGGTTTTCGTAATGTCGTACTCGTCAACAGTTCCTATGGATTGGGTGAATTTGTGGTTCAAGGCGTGGTTACTCCCGACGAGTGGACCGTTTTCAAACCAACTTTGAAAGGCGGTTTTCGATCAATCATCGGCAGACAACTTGGAACAAAAGAGGTCCGCCTGGTTTATGGCGACGGTAACCGCACTACGCGCAGCGAGGCGACGCCGGTTGCAGAGCGCCGCAACTTCTCGCTAAGTGACGACGAAGTTCTAAAGCTCGCGAGATGGGCCTGCCTCATTGAGGATCATTACTCGGAACTGGCCGGACATCCACAGCCGATGGATATCGAGTGGGCCAAAGATGGAATAACGGGCGAGCTCTTCATCGTCCAGGCTCGGCCTGAGACGGTTCATTCGGTAAAGCCTCGGACGGCGGTAGCTGAAGTCTATCGCTTGAAAGACAAACCTGGATTGCCGCTCGTAAAGGGACAGGCAGTTGGTGAAAAGATTGGCGCCGGGCGCGTGCGGATTGTGCGCGACACTCGTGATCTTCAGAAGGTCGAAGCCGGGGATGTCCTGGTCGCCAGACTCACGGATCCGGACTGGGAGCCTGTTATGCGTCGCGTCGCGGCCATCGTCACCGATCAGGGAGGACGCACAGCCCATGCGGCAATCGTTTCTCGCGAGTTTGGCATTCCCTGCATTGTCGGCAGCGGCAATGGAACGGAGGTGCTTCACGATGGCGATGAAGTCACGGTGGCATGTTCGGAAGGACCGGAGGGTCATGTTTACGCAGGTCGCATAGGTTTCGAAGTTGAGAAGATTGACGCCGCAGCGATTCCGAAAACGCGAACAGCAGTGATGCTCACAGTAGGCGACCCTGCGCGCGCCTTTCAACTTTCATTCATTCCGAATGCCGGCGTCGGACTGGCTCGCACCGAGTTCATCGTTACCAACCACATTGGTGTCCATCCGATGGCTCTGGCCCACTATCCAAACCTGAAGGATCAGCAGGCCATAAAGCAGATTGCCGCCCGCATCGGCGATGAAGACCCACGCGAGTTTTTTATCCGAAGGTTTAGTGAGGGTGTCGGACGTATTGCCGCTGCGTTCTATCCCAAACCGGTGATCGTTCGCACCAGCGATTTCAAAACGAATGAATATGCCCGTTTGCTGGGGGGTATTGAGTTTGAACCCACAGAGGAAAATCCGATGCTCGGTTTTCGGGGCGCTTCACGCTATTACGATCCACGTTATGCGGAAGGGTTCGCACTTGAATGTGCGGCATTGCTGCGAGTTCGTCGCGACATGGGCCTGACAAACGTCAAGATCATGATTCCCTTCTGCCGCACAGTAGCCGAAGGCAAGCGCGTAATTGCGAGCATGGCTGAACACGGGCTCAAACAAGGTGAAGACGGGCTGGAGATCTATGCAATGTGTGAGCTGCCATCGAATGTCGTACGCGCTGACGACTTCCTAAAAGTATTTGATGGGTTCTCGATTGGCTCAAACGATCTTACGCAACTTGTCCTCGGCCTGGATCGCGATTCCGGCACTGTCGCGCATCTTTTCGATGAACGCGACGACGCTGTCCGCGACATGATCGCCAGCGTCATACAAACAGCGACGGCCCTCCATAAACCGATCGGCATCTGTGGCCAGGCGCCTTCTGACTATCCGGATTTTGCGCGTTGGCTGGTCGAGCAAGGCATCACATCGATCTCCTTGAACCCTGATGCTGTAATAAAGACCCAGTTCGTCATTGCAGCTGCGGAGGCCGAACTCGAGACGCGATCAATGTCTCCAATCGCCTGGCCTGCGACGAGCCATACGTCTGCCATGACAACCTCGCGATAAGTTTGTACAGCGGGCGAGGCAGGTTGGACCTGCGAACATCGTCGACGCCTCGTCCGCATTCGCCGGGTTAAGGGCCAATGCCGCAATCCGGCGTGACCGCGGAGTAAACATCATGCCTTCAGAATTATTACTTGGTTTGGGCCTGATACCCTCGATGTTGTTCGTCTACGTGGTGCTGACAACATTTTACGGAGCGAAAAGGGCGTATCTGGCCATCTCCTGGTTACCGATCGCGTTTCTACTCGTGATTTGGATCTTTCGGCTGTTGCTGGACTTTCAACACTTATCAGATGAATGGTGGCGTGGTCTTGCAACCACCATAGGATGGGCCAGTCTCGTACAAGCAGCTTTGGGAATTGGCTTAATCGCGCGCGCTTTGTTCAAAAAACAGGGAGCGATAAGTCTGTTACTTGCGACCTCAGCATCCGCGTCTCCGTTTCTACTGCGGCTTATTCGGTAACGTAAAGATGAATACCTGGCGTTTGAATTACTGAACTATGATTCCTTTCACAGTTGATCAGTTCCTCAACGTCTTTGAGCGATATAACGCAGCGGTTTGGCCTGCACAACTATTTCTTTATGCGGTTGCGATATGCGCCATTGGGCTGGCTCTCCAACGGAGAAAAGACTTTAGCAAAAGTGTTAGCTTCATGCTGTCGCTGTTCTGGATATGGATGGGGTTGGTCTATCACTTCTGGTTCTTGAGCACAATTAATCGGGCCGCTCTGGTCTTCGCAGCAGTCTTTGTCTTGCAAGGCATCCTCTTCATTGTCGCGGGAGTATTGAAGGGCCGGCTTAAGTTTCGCTTCAGAACTGATACTTACGGGATCATGGCCATCGCATTCTTCATGTACGCACTAATGATTTACCCGGCGCTCGGATATTTGTTTGGTCACAGATACCCCGCTGCGCCCACGTTCGGTGTTCCCTGTCCGACAACCATCTTTACCTTCGGCATACTGCTCTGCACGGACTCCCGGATTCCTCTCTATCTCTTGCCTATACCGCTGGTGTGGTCGTTGATCGGCTCCTGGGCAGCAATTTCGCTGGGAATTACAGAGGACTTCGGGTTGTTAGCGGCGGGATTGATTGGATCATTACTGATCATCTTACGAGAGTGCCCGATCCGGCGAAAGCGTCGAGTACTAAATCACCTTCGTTAGATGACTGCCTTATGATTCGTGCTAATAACCCTTCGGACTTTTGAGTGGGATAGCCAACGCTCTCCTTCGTCCAGCTCACGACTGTTTGCACCTCTTTGTCATCCCAAATGCTTTGGGCTGGCAAGCCCCCTCGGTCTTTAATTTCTTCCCAGTATTGCTTCAAACGTGGGATGACTTTAGGGTCTGCAAAACCGAGCGAGCCGCCTGCTCCGGGCGCACCGAATGAACCCGGATTTCCGAACGACCAAGCAGGGCTGCTTTTTATAAAGCCGAGCGAAAATTGCACCTCGCCTTTCAAACACTCGTCGTAAAAGCCGTGAGTTGCGGGAATTGCCGGTGCGGTCAACTCCTGCAAAGTCTCGGGGCGCAGTCCCAGTTCCTGCCCTCCGGTGGCGAAAACGCTGTAGGCGTGCGCGATGGCTCGCGCCGTGCCGACGCCTCCGCCCGCCGGCACTTCGAGGTTGCGAGCGTAAATGCGTTGCTCGTCATGAGGCAACTCGGACCCCATGAGCGCCCTGCGGATGTTCGAGTGATGATTTAAAATCGCCAGCGTCATCCCGATAGGGAAACCAAACAGCATCTCGACAGGGCTGGGGTCAACGAGCGGCGCGAGTCTGGAATCGGAAATTGATTCGGGTAGACGGATGTAAAAATCCAGACCCAGCGGCGAAGCGATTTCGTCTTGAAAGAACTGTCCGAGACTGCGGTGCTCCGGATCAATCCGCCGCAATAGTTCGCTTTCGTAGAATCCGAGGGTAACGGCGTGATAAGCCTGTCGCGTTCCCGGCTCCCAGGCGGGTTTCTGGCGGGCCATTACCTCAGCCAGACGGTCGAGATTGGTAAGCGAAGCCTCACCTTTCCTGCATCTCTACGCGCGTGCCATCAGTAATCTGGTTTGATGGATGAACAATTACTTCCGCGCCTTCTTCGAGACCGCTTTTGATCTCAGCTTCAAATGGCGTGCGCTGGCCAATCTCGACATCGGTCAGGTGAGCTACACCGTTCTCCACCACAAACAATCCCCAACGCTCACCGTGTCGAAAGAGAGCGCTGACGAGAACCTGCAAAACATTGTCGGCCTGCCAGACGATGATGCGACCCTCGACGCGATAGCCATCGCCCAGCGCGGTTGAAGGCTCCGTAAGATCCGCGACCACATTGACGCGCTGTTCTTCTATCCCGAGAGCGGAAACCTTCGTGAAAGCTGACGGCTCGACTAAACTGACACGTGCCTCTAATGCTGCCGGGCCGCCCCAATCTTCAATGAAGACCAATGCTCCGGGCCTGACCTTGACGGCATCGGTCGATAAGAGTTCGATTACGACTTCCAGCCTTGAAGGATTGCTGAGTTCCACCAGGGGTGCCCCGGCGGCGACGACGCGTTCGCTCTCCTCCACCACCCGCAACACTTTTCCGCGCGCCGGGGCTTGAACCTTCACCGCCACCGCCGCAGGACTCTGGCTTTGGTTCACCGCCAACAGCGCGGCGCGCGCAACTTCAACCTCGTGGGCCGCAGTTTCGGATTTGGATCTGGCCGCCTCGTATTCTCGCAGGCTGGTAGTAACCGACGTCTGTGCTTGTTCCAACTCCTGACGCGATATGTCGCCGCTGCGCGCCAGGATCTTACAACGTTCCAAATCGCGACGCGCCTGGTCGTAACTCGCTTTGTTCCGGTCGACCACCCTATCGATTTCGCGCTTGGCATCTTCAGCGGCATTGACTCGACCAATTGCCTCCGCACGTTGGCGCGGATCAAGGGGAGCCAAAGGCAACGGATCGATCTGCGCGATCACCTGTCCGTGCTCCACTGCATCGCCGCGGCGTAGATTGATGCGTCGCAAACGTCCGGCGACGGGCGTGGCAACAACATAGCGGTCACGCACACGAGTCTTCCCTTCTCCATCAACGGTAACGCGCATCGGTCCGCGCGAAGCTTTAGCAACATCGACTCTCGTTGGTTTCGGACGCAGCCACATCGTCAGGAGCGCGAGGACGGCTAAGGCGACGATGATTAGGACTATTGTGTTTAAGATTCGTTTCATTTGCATTTCACTCCCGAGTCTTCAAAACAGCGATCAGATCCAAATGCCGCAACCGCCACCGCACCAGGTAGCCGGAAACAAACGCCGATCCCGCGACCACGAGGAAAGCCAGCGTGTAGCTCTTAGCGCTGATAAAGAGTGGAAACCGGATCAGCTCGGTGTCGATAGCAATTGTAATCATTCCGGCGATCCCATATCCCAAAGCAAATCCGACGGGGATTGCAATCAAGGTGAGAATTGCCTGTTCGCCAAGCAACATGAAGCCAATCTCGCCGCGCGTGAAACCAAGAACGCGCAGCGAAGCAAGCTCGTGTCCCCGCTCCGAGAGCGCAATGCGCGCGCCGTTGTACACCATGCCGAAAGCGATAATCACAGCAAAGCCGATCAATATTGCTGTCGAGACATTCATCGTTTTGGCGATCGTTTCATTGAAGCTAGCCAAGGCAACGTCAGGAATTGAGACTGCGCCGACGGCCGGTGTTTGCTTCAGCTGAGCATATAGCTCTGGAATTCTCGGTGACTCCACCATTAGAAACGCGCCACTGCTTGTCTGGCCCTCCTGCATCAGTCGGTTTAAGGCGCGCAGGTCCATGTATGCGGAGAGCCCAACCAATTCATCAACGGTTCCCACCACGGCAATGTCACGCTTGGGCCGAGCGCCGTCCAGAACTTCGACAGTGATGGACTCGCCGGGCTTTACTCCGAGAATGTCTGCCAGTTGCGTAGTAAGCAACAGGCCGTCTGGCGGAACGGTGACAGACAGAAAATCTTTCGTGACTATTCGGCGCAAGTCGGCCGCGCCTTCCAGCCCAAGCAAGGCGGTGCGGCGAGTTCGGTGTGCAAAACGTAGTCGAGCTGGTACGGAGCGGTACGATTCGACGCGGATTACGCCAGGAAGGTGAGCGAGATCGTACTTTACGCTCGCGGGCCGTGGTTCATGGAATGCAACGGACACGTCCTCACGTTGGACCGCGTCAAACTGAACCTCGATGATCCGCTCGATTGTGTCGAAGTAAAGAAAGAATGCGACGACAAGCAGACCCGCTGCCAGCGCGATACCGAAAACCGACATCATCGCCTTCACGGGTCGCCTCTCCAAATTGCGCAGGATAATCCGCACGGGCGTTGGCACGAGTCGATGAACGCCCAGGCGCTCAATGAAGCCAGAGCGAAACCGCGCCGGCGGCTCAGGACGCATCGCTTCCGCAGGCGGCAAGCCAACGGCACGCCTCACAGCCGCAAGCGCGCCAATTGCTGCCGAGGCCAGACTGATTAGAACTGCGCTGATGATCACCGCTGGTTCAGGTTGATAGCGCAGCACAGGGAAACGAAAGAACTCCAGGTAGAGCTCGGTCACCTTGAGACCGAAATACCAGCCGACGCCGATTCCCAGGGCAACACCGCCCAGAACGACCACAAACGCAAGCTTCAGGTAATGAAAGCCAATCGAGTAGTTTCCATAGCCGAAGGCCTTCAGTACCGCAATCTCCTGTCGCTGTGTTGCAACCATGCGCGAGAGCACCAGGTGAATCAAGAAAGCAGTGACCGCGAGGAAAATGCCTGGTATGAAGGTGCCGGTAACCTGAAGTTCGGCAAGCTCATCTGAAAGGAAACGATCTGAAATCTGGTCAGCCCGATTGTAGGCCCCCAGCCCTCCATAACTGGCCAGCAGATCGTCTACCCGCTGGATGATATCGGCCTCGACTGCGCCGGGAGCCAATGTAAGCGCAACATCATTGAATGCGCCTTTCATGTTGAAGGCTGGACCAAGCGCTTCACGATTCATCCAGAGCACGCCAAACCGCCGGTTGTCGGGAAACATCTCGCCGCTTCTGACCTCGTAAACGTATTCCGGAGAGAGTACTAATCCCACAATTTGCAACTTCTGCCATCTGCCGTTTATGACTGCCGACAGCATGCTTCCTGGCTTCAGGTTGTTGGCGGTCGCAAAAGCAGCGCTGGCAAGAACCTCGTCGCTCCGCCCAGCATCAACATACCTGCCTTCCCTAAGATAGAGATCGTTCAGCATCGGCCGACGTTGTTCTGGAATTGAGATGATTCTCCCCTTGGCAGGTTCTTCCAACCCCGGCACGTCAAGCGTTACATCGGCCACCACGCGAAACTCCGCCCTACCAACCCCTGGAATTTCACTGATCCGAGTTGCGATCGAATCGGGCGCGCGCTTGAGTTGCGCGAATATTTCTGCAAACCGATACTCTCCGTAGTAGGACTGTCTTGAGGCCAACATCGAGTTATAGGTACTGCGCATTGCGACAAAAGAAGCAACTCCACAGGCCACCACAAGCGTGATTGCTACGACCTGCCCACGCAAATGAATGACGTCGCGAATGAGTTTTCTATCAAGTGTGGCCATCGTTCATACAGTTTCCCGAGTTCTCACCAGACCAGATCGCCTGGTGAGGCTTTCTTTTCGTTGCGATACACTTCTGCGATCTCACCGCTCCGCATCCGCAACACTCGGTCAGCCATGTCGCCAATTGCCGCGTTGTGCGTAATGATCGCAGTTGTAGTTCCTAGTTCTCGATTGACGCGTTCAATCGCTTCGAGAACCAACTTACCCGTGGCGTAATCGAGCGCGCCGGTTGGCTCGTCGCAGAGCAACACCTCGGGACGTTTCGCCACGGCGCGAGCTATCGCCACTCGTTGCTGCTCGCCACCCGAGAGCTGTGAGGGAAAGTGGTTCATTCGGTTACCCAATCCGACAAGCTCCAAAGCTTCTTCTGGTCGCATCGGGTTCGTGGCTATGTCCGTCACCAACTCGACGTTTTCAAGCGCGGTCAGGCTCGGTATCAGGTTGTAGAACTGAAATACGAAGCCGACGTGTTCGCGCCGGTAACGTGTTAGCTCTGTGTCATCGTCTATCGTCAAGTTGTGATCGCGGTAGAACACTTCGCCGCTTGTTGGAACATCCAAACCACCGAGGATGTTCAGTAGGGTTGATTTGCCGCTTCCCGACGCGCCCAGCAATACCACCAGCTCTCCGTCGTAAAGTTCCAGATCAACCGAACGCAAGGCATGCACTTGCACATCACCCATCTGGTAGATCTTTGATACACCCCGTGCGATAAATGCCGGCACGAGCTTCTGAGGATTCGTTGTACCGATACCACAGGAGAGGCTGGCGTGAACGTCATCACGTCTTTCCGGTCGTTGGGGTTTAGCTTTCGGCGGCGAACAGATAATTCGATCCGCCGCCGTCACGGCTGATAGGTTCGTATCGGCCATTTTGTTACGTCTCCAAAAGCCCCTACTGCAGAACAATGCTGCGTGCTCGAGGCAACCAAGACACAAACGCCACGCAAGGGCGCTACTTTATGCTTGTTCGAAGTGCAAAACTTGTACCTCCGTCTTAACGAAGGTTTGACGCCATAAGTCCCGACCGGATCTGAAATGACCCGATTTGATGCGGGCTTTCGCGCAGCAAAAAAGCGGAAGTTTTCGCAGAATTCTCGCCGATTCGTTGCAGTCCCCGCTCTACTGTGAGCCGAAGCTCGATGAAGACTGAGTAATCTCCATGCCTGTGAAACGGCACATACATTGCCCCTAAATTTGTGAATGTGCGTGGCAAAAACTTTCCCCGAACCTTTAGATCAGACTGCAGTTAGTGGCGGGCCTGTTCGCGGTCTAACCTCTGGATCAGACTGGCATGCTCTGGATGCAACTGCAGTTGTTACCAAGCTGGGTGTAGATCCCGCGCGCGGTCTCGCAACGGCTGAGGTAAGCAGGCGGCGTTTGCGTTATGGCCCCAACGCCCTTCAGGAGATTCGACCCCGCCCTGCCTGGCGAATCCTCATCGATCAATTTGCCAGTATTGTCATCGCTCTGCTGGCAGTCGCCGCCGCGGTGGCCTGGGTCACGGGAGATGTTCTTGAAGCGTTAGCTATCCTGGTTGTCTTATTCATCAATGCGCTAATAGGCTTTGCTACTGAATGGCAAGCGAGTCGGGCGCTCGATGCGCTCCGCCGGCAAACTCGAACAGTCACTCGCGTACGCCGCGAAGGCTTGGAAACAACCGTTGATGCTGCGGATCTGGTTCCTGGCGACATCATCATCCTCAACGCTGGAGACCGCATACCTGCCGATGCCAGATTGCTCGAAGCATCACGCTTGCAGACGGAAGAGTCAGCTCTGACAGGCGAGAGCACCACTGTAGATAAGGCGGTCGCACCTGTACCGGTTGATGCACCCCTTGCCGAGCGCAGGTCAATGCTCTATCTCGGGACCGCGATAGCCGCCGGCCGTGCGGTCGCGCTTGTTGTCGAAACGGGCACGCAGACTGAGCTGGGACTAGTGGGACGACTGGTAGCCACGTCGGTAAAAGAGCAGTCTCCGCTTGAAATCCACCTGGCCCGATTGGGCCATCGACTTGTTTATGTTGTACTGGCCATCGCGTTTGTGGTGATGGTTACCGGCTGGTTGCGCGGTGATGGATTATGGATGATGGTTGAGGTGGGGATTAGTCTGGCCGTCGCCGCTGTGCCCGAAGGTTTGCCTGCAGTTACCACCTTGATTCTTGCCCTCGGCGTATTGCGGATGGCCCGCGAACGCGCAGTCATGCGCCGACTGACGGCAGTGGAAACTTTGGGCAGCACCACGGTAATTTGTGCCGACAAGACAGGCACTCTCACAGAGAACCGTATGACTGTGCGCGAATATTACCTGTCTGATGGACGCACGATTGAGGTCGAAGGAAGCGAGTGTTCGGCTGCAGGCGACCCGCTGCTTGAGCGAGCGTTGCGAATAGGAGTGCTTTGTAATGAAGCCGTGTTTCGCGCTGGTGGAAAGGAAGAAACTGTAACCATCGGCGATCCAACTGAGACAGCGCTGTTGGTCGTTGCCGACGCCCTGGTTCTCGATGTTTCGCATGAGCGCGCAATGCATCCGAAGCTGGCCGAACAGCCCTTCCATGCTTCGACTAAGCGCATGACCACGCTTCATCGGAGGATAGACGGGCAACACTTCGCTGCTTTGAAAGGCGCGCCTGCCGTGGTGCTGGAAGCCTGCTCCACTTATGCAAGCGCGGCCGATAGTCTGCGCCCATTGGATGCCGAAGCTCGCGCGCGATTTAGTTTGGCCAATGAACAGATGGCCGATCGCGCTCTGCGTGTTCTGGCGCTTGCGGTCAAACACTTTGATGGCGAGGTTGATTCTCTCTCAGATGAAAAGTTGGAAAGTGGCTATACCTTTCTTGGCCTGGTGGGAATGATCGATCCGCCGCGACCGGGTGTTGCCGAAGCGATCCAGCGCGCGCGGATCGCGGGGATTCGCACGGTCATGCTCACCGGAGATCAACTGAACACCGGACGCGCTATAGCCCGCGAACTAGGCCTCGGTGCGGGCGAACCGCACGCGCTTCACGCTCGCGATTTGATTGGCGCAGATCAAAGCCACCTCGCCAAACTCGCTCGCACAACCGATGTCTTCGCTCGTGTGTCGCCCGAAGACAAACTACGAATAGTAGAAGCACTACAGCAGGCAGGAGAAGTTGTGGCAGTGACTGGCGATGGAGTAAATGATGCTCCGGCACTCAAGCGAGCGAACATTGGCATCGCCATGGGTCAGCGAGGAACGGAAGTCGCCAAAGAGGCTGCTGATGTGGTGCTCGCCGACGACAACTTCGCTACCATCGTGCGGGCCGTCGAAGGCGGGCGCACTATCTACGCCAATATCACAAAGTTTGTGCACATGATGTTTTCGCACAACCTCGGTGAAGTGCTGATGATCTTCACAGCTATCGCGGCCGGCTGGGCCCTCCCTCTACTGCCATTACAAATTCTTTGGATGAACCTGGTGACGGATATTTTTCCGGCCCTGGCGCTGGCTGTCGAGCCGGCCTCGCCCGACATCATGAAGCAACGTCCGCGCGATCCGCAGAGGTCTCTGTTGTCAACGAAGCTTTTGATTCTGATTGCCTGGCAAGCGGCAATGATCGCCGCGCTTGCGCTCGCCGCTTACATGTGGGCGCTACAAATTTACGGACCAGGGGCGCACTCGCGCACTGTCGCGCTACTTGCCATCATTGGCGCGCAGTTGGGACACATGTTCAATTGTCGTTCGCGGACGCGCTCAGCTTTCGATGGCCTGTTTCGAAATCCGTTTGTTTGGATTGCTGCCGTCATCGTCATTTCTTTGCAACTTTTCGCGATCTATATTCCACTATTGGCGCGGATTCTCGGCATGGTTCGTCCAACGGAAATCGATTGGCTCGTCGTATTACTTTGTTTGGTGGCGCCAATCCTGATCGTCGAGATTACGAAAGCGGTCGTCCGCTGGAAGACGCCGACGATCGATGGCCAGGCAATGGAAGCCAGAGGTTAGGGGCGTATGAAGGAACAGATCAACCAGGCACGGTGGATAGGGGTCCTGGTTGCCACGGCAATCGCGCTCTATCTTTGCTGGCTGATGTTGCGGCCGTTTATTACCGTGCTGGAATGGGCGGCGGTGCTGGTAATAGTCTTCTATCCCATTCATACACGTCTGGCCAGGAAAATCAAACGCCGTGGCTTGAGCGCGCTGCTCTCATCGCTGCTGGTCATAGTCATACTCGTGCTTCCGCTGACTTTCCTCACGATGGCGCTGGTAAACGAATTGTCGAGCACGGCCCGAAATCTGCCGGCGCAGGTTGCTCAATTGATGGATCCCCAGGCGCCGATAACCGGAAAGATATCCAAATGGTTCCATGATCATGTCGCTGTAGACATGGCGAGTTCGCAAGAGTTCGTGATCGAACAATTGAAAACTGCCGGCGTGGTATTACTCGGACAGTCTTTGGGCCTGGTGGGAAACATACTCAGTGCGATCGTGAAAGTATTCTTCGTCATCATTACGATGTATTACCTATTCCGCGACGGTGACAAGATTGTGCATGCTCTGCCTGGAGCGTTGCCTCTGGATAATGAGCAAAGCGCGGCTATTATCGCCCGCACGAGCCAGGTAGTCAGTGCCAGTGTTTATGGAGTGGTGACGATTGCCATGCTTCAGGGAGTGCTCGGCGGATTGGCTTTTTGGATTTTGGGTGTGCCCTCTCCAATCCTGTGGGGCGCGGTCCTGGCCTTCGTCTGTATGATTCCGATTGCCGGCTCGTTTTTTGTTTGGCTCCCGGCTTCTATCTATTTGATCCTGACAGGTCACTGGACTAAAGCTATTCTGCTCAGTCTTTGGGGCGGCCTGGTTATTAGCACAGTCGACAACTTCCTGCGGCCGAAGCTAATTAAGAACCAAACTAAGCTACACGAGCTTTTCGTCTTCTTCTCCGTCCTGGGTGGCATCAGTGTGTTTGGATTGCTGGGAATCGTACTCGGGCCGGTTGTTCTCGCCATCACTCTCGGTCTGCTCGACACATTCAAACTCGATAAAATCAAAGCTGAGAAAACACAGCATTCGGCCTAACATCCGGTATTCAATGAATCTACCGGGTGAGTAGGTTCGGGCTGAGGAAATCTCCGCATTCAACCCGAGGTTTGTCCCCATTTTTCGTGCAAATTCCCAGGAAACTCCACGATTTGGAGCGGCACAAACGTTGCGAATAAAGAAGTCGGATGGACAACAAGATGCTAAGAATCGAACGAATTCTCTGTCCAATCGATTTTTCGCAGGGATCAGATGACGCACTAAGGTATGCGGTGGCGCTGGCGCGAGCGTATAAGGCGAAGCTTATTTTGCTGAACTGCACGAAATTCGACTCGGTTAATGAAAAATCTGAAAGCAAGCACTTGAACCTGGAAACTGCCCGCGCGTTTCAGAAGACTTTGTGCTGCCATCTCGGCCTGGCCTCGCTTAACGAGATCAACTGGGAACCACTCGCGATCAAAAATGTGAAAGATGTTGGAGAGGTGATCGCGCATCAAGCCGCGAAACACAATATCGATTTGATTGTGATGCGCTCCCGGCGGCGACCGTACGCCGCTTTGTTGCTCGGGTCAACCGCCGAAACGGTTTCGCGAACTGCTCCCTGTCCAGTGCTTGTCACACATCCGCGAGAACGCGAGTGGGTTGGGCTCTCAACTGGCGAGATCGATCTTCAGCGCATCCTGGTGGCCTATGATTTTTCTTCTGACGCCGAGCTGGCATTGAACTACGGCGCTTCGCTGGCCCAGGAGTACCAGGCTGAGTTGCACCTGCTAAACGTACTTACTGAGGCTGAACCCAGCGAACCCGAGCTTGCGTGGACGAGGCCGGTGAATGAGAGCGCCTACCCAGCAGCAGCGCGCAAATTGCAGCGGGCGATTCCGAGAGAAACATTTCTGTGGTGCCCGGTGACTAATGCTGTGCGCTTTGGCAGACCTTATCGTGAAGTACTCGCTTACGCGGAAGAGCACAGCGTCGATCTAATCTGTATGGGAGCCGGCGGCGCCAGGTTCACCGTGGGTGCGCTGCTTGGTTCCAATGTCGACCGTGTTTTACGTCAAGCGCCTTGTCCCGTCCTCGTCACGCGCCCAATCAAGCGGGCTGAGTCGGGCAGCACTGGATGAAGTCGGAACGTCAGCACTGAATGATTAGTAATGTCGATTAGCAATCAGGAGGAACTCATGACGACATTAAGATCCTACATCGATCCGGACTATCAAAGCGCGACCGGTCCTACTTTCTTCATGACCGAGCGGAACGAGCATGAAGTCCGTTGTGGAATGTGTGCCAGGGCTGTCTATGTGAATGGAGAGACTTATCGCTTCGTTAGCGAGGCGATAGATTCCGGACTGGAAAATCCATTTCGCTGCGAGGTCTGTGCAGAAGAGTATGGCGATCTTGCCTGCGACGGCTGACGGCAGATTGATGGGCTCGGCCGGCAAACTCACCAATAGGGGGCTCGTCGATTTCGATACCAGACTCGCAGGGATAGTTATTGCGGCCACACCTGACGAGGAATCGAGAATTGATAACAGCAACAATTAACGATCGGCCGAATCAGTTTGAGGAAGGTGTTTCCATCCTGGAAGCGTCGCGCGCTCTCGGTATCGAGATTCCGACCCTTTGTAACGACGAGAGACTGCGACCGATTGGTAGTTGTCGCTTGTGCCTGGTGCAGGTCGAAGGAAAGCCACGTCCGGTCACAGCCTGCCACACTCCCCTCGCTCATGGGATGGTGATTTCAACCCACACGCCGGCGCTCGAAAACGAGCGGCGCTCGCTGCTGAAGATGCTGGCCCAGGATCATCCTGGAGAAGGTCTACGGAAATTTCCGGAAAAACCGTTCTACCGTTACGCCTTGCAGTATGGTCTGACCGAAAGCGACTTCAACGGCTCGCACGAAACGCGACTGCTCGACGACTCCCATCCTTACATTCACGTCGATATGTCGCAGTGCATCGTTTGCTATCGCTGCGTGCGAATCTGCGCTGAGGTTCAGGGTCAGTTTGTCTGGCTGGTGTTGAAGCGAGGCCACGATACCCAAATTGTCCCTAACTCAATGAGCACGCTTCTGGAAAGCTCGTGCGTCAGTTGCGGAGCCTGCGTGGATACGTGTCCCAGCGGCGCGCTGGAAGATAAGTCCGTGCTCGCCTCTGGATTGCCGGCAAACTGGACGAGAACAACGTGTTCCTATTGCGGCACTGGCTGCGAGATGAGTGTTGGCACTAAGGAGAACCAGATCGTGTCGATCCGGGCGTTGCTTGACGCTCCGGTGAGTCGCGGCCATCTATGCGTTAAAGGGCGGTATGCTTTCGACTTTGTCAACGCCGCGGATCGCATCACTGAACCGATGATCCGCAAAGACGGCGCCTGGCATCGCGTGACGTGGGAAGAGGCGATCTCTTTTACGGCAACTCAGCTGAAGCGCATTTTGGAAGAACATGGATCAGAGAGTATCGGCATCCTTGGCTCCGCGCGGGCCACGAACGAGGAAAACTACCTCGCACAAAAATTTGCGCGTGTAGTTATTGGCACTAACAACGTCGATTGCTGTGCCCGAGTCTGCCATACGCCCACTGCGGCGGCGATGAAGCTCATGCTCGGAACGGGCGCGGCGACCAATTCCTATAACGATATTGAGAGAGCTGAAACAATCCTCGTCTGCGGCGCCAACCCCACAGAGAACCATCCCATCGTCGGCGCACGAATCAAACAGGCAGCGCTGAGTGGGGCAAATTTGATTGTTATCGACCCGCGAAAGATCGAGCTTACCCAATATGCGAGGATTCACTTGCAACTTCGACCCGGAACGAATATTCCGCTGCTGAATGCACTGGCCTACACGATCGTGGAAGAGCGTCTATTCGACGAGAAATTTGCGAGGGAACGAGTGGCTGAGTGGGACGAGTTCTGCGACTTCATCAAGGAATTTCCACCCGAACACGTCGAAGAAATCTGCGGAGTCAAAGCAGATCTAATCCGCCAGGCTGCGCGGCTTTATGCAACCGGAAGACCCTCAATGTGTTTCCACGGGTTGGGCGTCACTGAACACACGCAGGGCACTGAAGGCGTCATGTGTCTCGCAAATCTCGCGCTACTCACGGGCAATATCGGCAAGCCCGGCACTGGCATAAATCCGCTGCGCGGCCAGAACAACGTGCAGGGAGCAGCACACATGGGCTGCGATCCGGGCATTCTCACGGGCAGTGTTTCTTTGAATGATGCCCGGCCAAAGTTCGAGCGCGTTTGGCGCACTTCAGTTCCGCAGCAACGTGGTCTGAACATGCTCGAAATGATGGACGCCGCCGAAGCAGGGAAACTGAAAGCGCTGTGGGCCATTGGTTACGACATTGCGCTTACCAATGCTAATGCAAATGCGACTGAGCGGGCGTTGCGCTCTCTGGATTTAGTTATTGTTCAGGATCTGTTTCTCAACGAAACGGCGCGCCAGTTTGGTTCTGTCTTTCTGCCCGCGGCTTCGTCGTTTGAGAGAGACGGCACATTTATGAATGCCGAACGACGCATTCAGCGCATTCGCAAGGCGATTGAGCCGATTGCTCAGTCGCAGCCTGATTGGGAGATCATTTGCGCGCTCGCAAAAGCGATGGGCAAAGTCACAGTTCTTCAACTACAACTCTGCAGAAGAGATCTGGAATGAAGTCCGTGCTGTCTGGCCGGCTGGCAGTGGGATCAGCTATCCACGGCTGGACCATGGTGGCTTGCAATGGCCATGTTCGGCTGAAGATCATCCCGGAACGCAAGTGATGCACACCGAAAGTTTTCCCATTGGCAAGAAGGCGGCGCTGCGCCGCATTCCTTATCGGGCAACTAAGGAAGTGACGAGTGAAGAATTTCCTTTTCTTTTGATTACCGGAAGGACTCTTTACCAATTCAATGCCGGCACGATGACGATGCGAACAGCGAATGCCGGACTTAGGGCCAGAGACTTGCTCGACATTTCTTCAGAGGATGCCGCGCGCTTGCACCTTAAAAATGCGGATCGGGTGCGCGTTTACAGTCGTTATGGCGAAGCGACTCTCCCGATTCGGATTACATCGTCTATAAAGCCGGGAGAATTGTTCGCGACCTTTCATACAGCAGAAGCTTTCCTCAATCGTGTGACAAGCCCTTATCGCGATCGCTACGTGCAGACTCCCGAGTACAAGGTAACGGCAGTCCGAATTGAAAGGTTGTGAGGCCGGTGGTTGTCGCAGAAATAAAGGACTCGGGTGTTCCACCCGGTATTCCTAAGTCCAGACCTCAAAACCTGACCCACTTTTGGGGCTCTCCTGCCAGTCGGATAATGGAACAATTAGGGACTAGTGCCACCGGACTCACCACCGTGGAGGCAAAAAACAGGCTACGGCTTTACGGTCCAAACCGCCTGCGACCCGCAAGGAAAACCGATGCCATAACGCTGCTTCTGGCGCAATTCAAGAGTCCGCTGATTCTCATTCTACTGGGCGCAGCTGTCCTTTCATTTTTTCTTAAAGAACCGGTCGATGCCCTGATCATCATTGCGATAGTTTTGCTGAGCAGTGCGCTCGGATTCTGGCAGGAAAAGCGTGCCGCGGATGCTGTGAAGACGTTGCTGGCGATTGTGAGAATTGAGGTCCGGGTGGTACGCGACGGCGTGGAGACAGACGTGCCCGCTGAGGAAGTTGTGCCTGGCGATGTTTGTGTCCTCAATGCGGGTGACATAGTTCCCGGTGATGCAGCGATTCTCGAATCGAAGGATCTATTTGTGGAGGAGGCAGCTCTGACTGGTGAAAGTTTTCCAGCAGACAAGGAAGCCGGGACACTTGCCAAAGAGACTCCACTCATGAAACGGACGAATTGTCTGTTTATGGGCACACACGTAGTTAGTGGCAGCGCCCGCGCTCTAGTGGTCCTCACTGGAGCGGCAACCGAATTTGGCAAGGTGTCGGAGAGCCTGCGCTTGAAG
This sequence comes from Blastocatellia bacterium, assembly GCA_963698325.1. GTDB lineage: Bacteria > Acidobacteriota > Blastocatellia > Pyrinomonadales > Pyrinomonadaceae > PSRF01. The sequence goes on from CAVOQJ010000005.1 coordinate 214,790, forward strand.
CCGGCGGAAACGGAGTTTGAACACGGTGTCCGGCGGTTTGGTTATCTTCTCACCGAAGTGACTTTGATACTCGTGATCGTAATCTTCGGCATCACGGTTTATTTGGATCGGCCCGTGATCGATTCATTCCTTTTCGCTTTGGCTATTGCTGTCGGCATTATTCCCGAATTACTCCCGGCCATAATTAGTATCAACCTCGCAGTCGGAGCAGTGCACATGGCGCGTCGAAAGGTAATCGTCAAGCAACTGGCTTCGATCGAAAACCTGGGCAGCATGAACGTCCTGTGTGCCGATAAAACCGGAACTATTACAGAAGGAACGGTGAAGTTACAGAGAGCGTTGGATGCGGAAGGCAGCGACAGCCGGAAAGGTCTGTTCTATGCCTACCTGAATTCTTTTTATGAAACGGGCTTTACGAACCCGATTGACGAAGCTATCCGCACCTACGAACAGTTTGATCTTACGGGTTATCAAAAAGTCGACGAAGTACCTTACGACTTTGCGCGCAAGCGTTTGAGCATTCTGGTTGCTAAGGATGGGCAGCACTTGATGATTACGAAGGGTGCGGTTAGCAGTGTGCTCGACCTTTGTTCCTCCGTTGAATTGCCGAGCGGCTGCCGTGACATCGCCAGTATCCGCGTTCAGATAGAGTCGCGGTTTAAGTCCCTGGGTAACGACGGCTTTCGCACTCTTGGCCTTGCGTACAAACGTCAAGGCGATGTTTGCCGGATCGGCAAGGAGCATGAAACGGGAATGACATTTCTGGCTTTGCTTGTTTTTTTCGATCCGCCCAAAGCTGGAGTCGTTGATGCTCTAAATGATCTGAGGAAGCTCGGCATCACGCTGAAAGTGATTACAGGCGATAACGTACATGTGGCCACCAGCGTGACGCGAAACGTGTTGGGTTACGAGCCAAGGGTCTTAACGGGAAAGGACTTTCATTTATTGAGCGCTGAGGCGATGCGCTCGCGAGCGCCTCTGATAGACGTCTTCGCTGAAATTGAACCCAGCCAGAAGGAGCACATCATTCAGGCCCTTAGAAAATCCGGTCATACCGTGGGATTCCTGGGAGACGGAATCAACGATGCTTCAGCGCTCCATTCAGCTGATGTTGGAATATCTGTCAACAGCGCGGTTGATGTGGCGAAAGAGGCTGCCACTGTAGTGTTGCTCGAGAAAGATCTGCGTGTGTTGTCTGCCGGAGTTCGGGAAGGCCGTAAGACTTTTGCCAATACGCTCAAATATATCTACATGACCACAAGCGCCAACTTTGGCAACATGTTCAGCATGGCCGGCGCAGCATTGTTTCTTCCTTTCCTGCCGCTACTTCCCAAACAGATCCTGTTAAATAATTTTCTGACTGACTTCCCGGCGATGGCGATCTCCGGGGATGCAGTTGATGTGGAGTTGGTTGAAAAACCGCGGCGCTGGGACATCAGGTTCATCCGCAACTTCATGATCATATTTGGCGTCGTCAGCTCGCTATTTGATTTTCTTACGTTTGCAGCATTGCTTTTTATCCTCAACGCGACGCCGGAACAGTTCAGGACAGGGTGGTTCGTCGAGTCTGTCATGACCGAAGTGCTAATCATCATTGTCATGCGCACGTGGCAGCCATTTTACAAGAGCAGGCCGAGCCAACCGTTGCTGTTAGCAATGATTGTCGTACTCGTCGTCACACTCGCCCTGCCTTACAGTCCGCTGAGCGGAATGTTGGGTCTCACGCCATTGCCGTTGTCTTCACTGCTGCTGCTGGCACTCATAACGGTGTTCTATGCCGGCGCATCAGAACTGGTAAAAAAGTTCTTTCACGCAAAGGTTTTTGTTAAGTAAGAGGGATTGCCGGGGAGTGGATTATTTTTGGCAGGAAAGTTATCTGCGTTCAGCTTACGGGAACCACTGCTTCGCTCATTTGCAATCGCTTCAATCCGAGAAGTGCCGCTCCCAGAGCGCAAACATATTCGCAATCGGGGGGGACGATAATCGGTAACCGCAAGCGCTCCTCCAGTGCTTTGACCATGCCTCGTTGCGTCGCGACACCGCCGATGAACATCAGCTGCTCGCCTGGGCCAACGCGTTTGAGTAATAACGCTGCGCGATCGGCAAGCGAATCGTAAATACCACGCATAATATTCGGGACGCTCAAACCGGTGCTCACCAGATTGATGATCTCGCTCTCTGCCAGTACGGCGCAAACACTGCTGATTGGCTGCGGACTGCTCGCGTGCAGCGCGAGTTCGCCCACGTCTTCCAGTCCTACTTCCAGGTATTTTGCTGCTCGCTGAATGAAACTGCCGGAACCGGCAGCACACTTGTCATTTGTCTTGAACAAGCGGACCTTGCCGTTCTCTTTCAAACTGACGGCCCTCGTGGATTGGCTGCCGATATCGAGGACGAGATCAGTTTCCGGAAAATGGTAACGAGCGCCCCGCGCACCGCTCGTAATCTCAGTTATCTGAATGTCACGAAAGTCGATGTTGTAACGGCCGAATCCAGTGGTCGCAATGTAACTGATTTGCTCGCGATTTGAATCAGCTTCCTCAAGCGCCGCATTCAACGCCTGCGACGCTGCCTCTGCCATATTGATCCCGGTCTTTATTTTGCTGCGACCAATCACAGCTGGACGCCCGAGGATGCCCTCCTCAGTGATCACTATGGCCTTCGTGAACCCCGAGCCGCTGTCGATGCCTGCTATCTTTCGCATATCGGTTGTCTCCAAATGGCCGACTCGAAGGTATCCTCCTCCTTTTCCAGTGCGAACAAGGCGGCGCCAATCGCGCCTATAAAATGCGCTTCCGGACTGACCTGAAGTTTAGTTCCCAGGATCTCCTCCAGTGCCTGCACCATCCCGAGATTACGCGCGACGCCACCGGTCATCGTGACATCGGGCTCGATGGAAACTCGTCGCGCCAAAGAAATGGTTCGCCTCGCAATAGCCAGATGCACACCGCGCAAAATGTCTGACGGTTTTTTGCCCATCGAGAGGTAGGACAGAATGTCTGACTCAACAAATACGGTGCAAACAGTCGTGAGTTTGACCGGCCGCGTTCCTTCCAGCGACAACGGTCCAACTTCATCGAGACTAATCCCCATCACGTCGGCGGCATTAGCGAGAAAGCGGCCCGTGCCTGCAGCGCATTTATCGTTCATTACAAAATCAAGTACCTGGCCCTCTGCACCTATACTGATGGCCTTCGCGTCCTGTCCGCCCATGTCAATCACAGTGCGCGTGGCAGGGAAAATGTGGCTCGCGCCGCGTGCGTGGCAACTTATCTCCGTCATCTGCGCGTTGCCAAAAGTGATCGTGTAACGGCCGTAACCTGTGCCGACGACAAATCCAACGTCACGACGATCAACCTGCGCGTGATGACAAGCCTGACTGAAGGCGTTCTCTGCGGCCTTAATCACATTGGCGCCGGTATCGACCAAAGCACGACCAACAATCTCGGCGCCATCCTTCATGATCACCGCTTTTGTTTGGGTTGAACCGACGTCGACGCCTGCCGCAAATCTCATTGTTTAAAACAACCTCCTCTTTTCCCTGAACGCGCACGCGCTAAACGACAGCACGCGTTCGTTTCTGATGCTCGAGCGCTTCAAAATAGGCATCGATCCGGTTTTTCAATTGCGCTTCCGAGAAATATCGTGGGTCTTCAAGATCTGATTCGATGTAAAGCGTGGGAATACCAAGGGTCTTCGTAAAGTAGTCACGCATATCGCCCTGTCCCGCTGAAAACAAGCGGCAGCTCTTCACGAAATGAATGATCACGCCATCAGCGCCCCACTCTTCAACGTAGCGTTTGATCTGCTCGTAACGTTGTAGATAATTTCTGTTTGTGACGTTGTGAGCGAGCATATGCATCGCAACCGACTCGAAAGGATTTTCAGGATCGTGTCGCGCGCCAAACTCCCAAAGACCGCCTACGGTCGAATAAGTCGACGCGACTGCGCAGGCCTTCCACTTGGCAAACATGTCGCGGAAAGTGCGAAAGTGTGGGTAGGGTGGCGGCCCTTCAATCACTACACGAAACTTCTCCTGGTCGTGTATGCCTTCGCCGCGCTCGACTTTTTCTTCCAGCTCCTGGAGAGCCAACTCGAAAAACTCAACACCTTCTGGTTTCGCACGATAGACATATAGCGGGCCCATTAGCGTGATGGCGTCAAAGTAAGCGTCGAAGGGCGACGGAGAGATTCGGGCCAGATGCTTGATGTTAGACCAAAGTTCTTCAACCCGTGCCGAGTAACGAACCGCTTCCTGAAAGCGGTCGTAATCAAACTTGCGGCCGGTCAATCCTTCCAGCAGCGCGACTACTTCGTGCAATTGCTTTACGACGTAGTCAATGTCAGCCCGTGAGGGCTCGTCAGTCCGCAGGAAAGGGACGTCGAGCGTGTAAAGCGGCGCGCCCGTGAATTCAGCAACGTGCTCAAACCACTTGAGATAGGTATTGCAGCCTACGAAATTGCAGAGCACTAACGACGGCTTTGGCAATTTGCCGCCCGTGGGAGTGATGCCCTTCAAATAGGCGCCGATGTCAGCCTTCACATAAGCGCAATTGTCTGCCGCATAACCGAGTTCCTCAGCGAGCAGGATGGGTTCCAATGATTGATGCCGAATGGCGAGCTGCAAAGCGTTTACTTCCGGATAGATGGGCACGGCATCAAAGCCTTCGAGCAATTCCACGCAGTTGCCGGAGACCATCATCGAAACTGTTGGCGGATTCCCGGTTTCAGCAGCTTCATTCAGACTTCCATACCAGCGCACCATCAACTCCTTTTGACGCTGATGAAGATCGCCGCGGTATTCGATTTGTGCTTGCATTGTCTTATCCGTGCCTTAGTCAAACAATAGCGACTCAACGAACGTCTCCACTTCAGTTCGCAGTCGGTCGAAAGTAAACATCTTTTCTTCAAACTCCATAAGTAGATGCGGAATGCCCTCTTTCTCGAGTTCCTGCTTGAAGAGCACGTAGTCGAAGTAGGCAGGCTCGCAGAATTTCGCGATGAGCAATAGCACCGCATCTGCCTGGCGACTGCGAACCTTCTTAATCAACGCTTTATGACGCGGTTTGCGGAAGTCGTGGCGCACCGAAGAATAGACCGCCCGGTTAGAGTAGCTGTCTGCCAGCGCTCGCAACGGATCGTCATCAAGCGGCACATCTTCTGAAAACCACCGTGGCCCCAGCACAAAATCGTCATCGACAATGTAGCAGCCGGCCTCTTCGAGAATCTTGATCAGATCGATTGGAGGTTGTTCGCAGAATGATCCTTCAATGATGATGCGAATCGAGTCGCGCGGCTTTCCTTTGCGCAATGGCAGTTCCTCTACCGTACTCCGTAATAGAGCGTTGTGGTCTTCAACTGGCAAAAAATTACCGGCGCGGACCAATGTGTATAACTCGCTGGTACGAATCAAATGTGGATTCTGCGATCGCTCGTCATACAGTCGTCGGGTGAGGGAGCGATTTTCGTTATAGAGCTTGACCGACTCACGCAAAGCGTCATCGCTCATGCTTGTTCCCTGCATCTGCTCGAGGTTTTTCTGCAGACGTTGATACTCACTTACGAGGAAGTCAGTGCTGGCGCCGGAAGACGGGTTATGGGGCAAATGCAGAAAATCCAGGTAGAGATCCGGAAAATTTCGCTTCATAACGAAGCAGAGATTCCGAGCCGAGTCGCAGATTGACGAGAAAAGCAGGCCGTCGAAAGGTGTTAGGTGATCCGTGAGGCCCAGTTCGAGCGTGGTTTTGACAATCGAGCAGATGAAGGACCCAAAGCGCGCGTCGGCGTGCTGGATGTCGAGGCGGTCGCCGGCGCCGTTCAGGCCAACCGGCAACATTCCGCAAGCGTGAATGAGCTCGACCGGCGCATACACCGGAAAGTAAGCTATCGCCCTGCCGCCAGGATGGCGCAGCTTCCAGTCGCGGACCGTGGGAAAGCTGAGGTCGTAGATAATCTGTTCGTAGTCGATAGGTTCGGCAATCACATGAATCCTTCTTGAGATCTTTGTGCCGAGTAACTGAAGCCGAGGTTATCCAACCATGTTCAAGCCGCCGTTTACGCTGAAGACCTGGCCGGTTATGTAACTCGAAGCGTCTGACGCAAGAAACGCTACCAACGGCGCAATCTCTTCCGGCCGGCCGAGACGTTTCAACGGAATGAAGTTAACGATTGAGTTTAGAATTTTCCCGGTGAATTCATCCTCGCGCATTTCGTCGATCAGTGGTGTCTCGCACAGGCCTGGAGAAACCACGTTGACACGGATGTTATCACGCGCATGTTCACGCGCGAGGGTCTTGGAAAAAGCCATGATCGCGGCTTTCGAACTCGCGTAGATCGCTTCGCCAAAGGAGCCGACACGGCCGGTATCTGAGCTGATGTTGACGATGGCCCCCTCTTTGCGCGCGACCATGTGAGGCAAGATGACATGACACGTGTTGACGACACCCAGAAAATTAATCGAAAGAATTTTTTGCCAGAGCTCTGGAGTGGTCTTCGTGAAAGGAAGCAGGCGATCCCAGCCCGCACAATTCACGAGCACATCTATCTTGCCGAATAGCCTCTGCGTTTCGTCGTTCAGCTTTTCGATGTCTTCGCGTTTAGTTACATCCGTTTGCACTGCCACTACGCGCCGGTGACACAGCTCGCTGATCTTTTCGGCCGTATCATGCGCAGCCTCACAACGCATATCGCCGATGACGACGTCCGCACCGGCTTCAGCGAAAGCCTGCACAATAGCTCGACCGATGCCGCGCGCACCGCCGGTCACCACAACCGACTTGCCGCTAAAATCAAGCAGGCTTGTCATCCAGTTCTCCTGGCAGGGCTCTCCATCCAAAGCTCTCATTGACCTAATGCTCATCACGAGACTGTATTCAGCGGCACCGTCGCGACCTGAGGGATAGTCTCCAGGACGCTTGGTTGCTTTGCCGGCTCGTTCAGCTTGAACAGCTCCATCGCATTCTCCCGCAGCACCTTTCTTTGCACCTCTTCTTTCAAATCGAGATCGCAAAGCTGGCGCAAACTTTCCTTCCACGGCAGACCGTTTGTGCCCCAGAGACAACGATCGCGGCCCAGCCGGCTGTTCATGAATTGAACGATCTGAGGCGAAAGATACTTCGGGAGCCACGCATCAACGCCAAACCAGATTTTCTCCCACTTGTAACAAACAGAAATCAGCTCATCGACCCAGGGCCACCCGGTGTGTGCGCCAATCATTTTCAAATCAGGAAAGTCGCAGGCAATACGGTCGAGAAACATTGGGCGAGCGCCATCGCTTGGCATTGCTTCGAGCACATGGCCCACCTGCATTGAAACAGGCACATCCAGCTCGACACACTTAGCAAAGAGTGGATACATCTTTGCGTCGTTAAGTGGGATATCGAAGCCGTAGATGTGCACATACACACCCTTGAAGCCATGTTTCGTGACGGCGAGTTCGATCTCTTTCAAGCTTTCCTTAATGCGAAACGGGTTGTAACCGGCCAAGCCGACAAAACGATCCGGGCATCGCTCGGTATACTGGAGGACGTCCTCGAGTTGCGTGTCCATGTACATCCACTTGCGCCAGTAAGACCACATCTTGCACTGCGTAATGAAAACTTTTTCCACGCCTGCTTCGTCCATCTGCCGAATCATCTCTTCAATGGAGACGAATCGTGGCAAGCCGCCAATCGCTTTTTCCATGCGGCAGATCAGCTCGCCTTCCTTCGCGCGGTCCCACTGCTCCATAAATTCGGGCGTGGCAACGTAGTACATAAAATCGATGGCTTTTATTTTTTCACTCATAATCCCGTCCTCAATCCAGACTTGAGGGGCAACTTGCATACCTCAACTGCGCAATTAACTTCGCGTATCGCCGGCTCACAAAATCTCAAGTAATTCCGGCAAAACGAGCGAAACCGAAGGCTGGAGCAACAAAAATGGCTCCGGTAGAAGTAGTGTGTAACTGCGCAATTATTCGGGATACGGTTGCGGAAAAACCCGCTCCGGCCTTTCACATCGGTGGAAAACAAACGATTACAGAACCGAGCGCGGTAGCGCCGGATGCTGAAGTCAAACTGAGTATTAAGAGTATTGCCCAGCTTATGGCCAACGTACACTTTAGCATCCGGCGCTACCGCGCTCGGTTCTGTAATGGTTTCTGCCTAGTTCCCGAAGTTGATACAGTCGCACGACCCTGCGGCCAACATTCTGTAGAGTTCGAACCCTCGTGCCGATTCCAAACTGAACCAGTACCGCTATCGGCATAGGCTTTGCTCCAGAAGTTCGGTAATGAACCTGCTAACTAAAGCCACGAAAGTCCCAGCTTTCGGGAAACCCGAAACGTGCGATGACACCGAGCGAGTGACGGTTCCCCGGATAAACGTTTCTGTAGCCGACCGACTCGATGAAGTGGCCCAGATACTTGAGGAGCAACGGGCAAACGTATTTCGTGTCGGTGCATACCGGCGGGCCGCGGCCATGCTGCGAGATCTGAAGGAACCGATCGATCGGATTGTCAAAGCAGAAGGTGTGGAAGGGTTACAAAAGCTTCCGAGCATTGGCGAGACACTAGCGCGTTTTATTCATCAGCTGGTCATGACAGGCCGCTTGCCAATGCTTGATCGATTGCGAGGCGAAAGCGATCCCATCGCACTACTGCGAACGGTGCCCGGCATCGGTAAAGTGATGGCGGAAAGACTACACGATCAACTCGGAATAGAAGGTCTGGAAGAGCTGGAGATCGCGGCACACGATGGCCGCCTGGCCAGGATTACCGGACTCGGTAGCAAACGCATAGCGGGCATACGCGATTCGCTGGCAGCTCGTCTCGGCCGAGTCAGAATTCAGCGCGCGTATTGGCGGGCTAGCCAACCGCCGGTTTCAGAAGTGCTCGATGTCGATGCTGAATATCGCCGGCGAAGCGCAGGCGGAGTGCTGCCTAAAATTGCTCCCAGAAGGTTTAATCCAGGGCATAGACGGTGGCTGCCAATACTTCATACTGTCCGCAAGGAAAGACATTACACCGCAGTTTTTTCCAATACACCCCGCGCTCATCAGCTGCACAGAACCTCTGACTGGGTCGTGATCTATTACGACGGCACGGGCGGCGAGCGCCAGTGTACTGTGATTACGTCCACATACGGGCCACTCGCAGGCAGGCGAATAATTCGCGGCCGTGAGCCGGAATGCATGGAGCATTATCTACATCCGATAGCGGGCAGCATTCGTGGCAAGGTCCAGAATGGTTTCAGCGTTTGAGGCAGAATTCTCTGTTGCGCAAGGTTGGCGAGCTAGGCAGCCTGAGCTTTGGAAAGCGATTCAAGCACACGGTATGCGGCGCGCTCACCCACAGCAATCATTCGATCGACGGCCGCAGCCCCGGGGACGTAACCGGTGGCCGGAATCTCCGGATGAATGTGAATGTCTGTATGCGCCAGCGCGAATCGATAATGAGAGGGGTAAACGTGAGCTATCCGAGATGGAGAGCAGCCCAACGAACGCATCAGGGAACTCCATTCCCAGACATCGGAGGCAATAACGACCTCGGCGTCCAACTCGCGGCAGACATGAGTTGGCAGCACACAGGAGAAACCGCCGTCTTTGAGCTGTAGGCCTTCGCGAAACACGGGCCGGCGGAGCAGGCGCAAGGCGCAACTCGCGCTGATTGCAGATGGCAGTGCCCCACTAGTGATCGTTACCGGTTTGTTTGTTGGGACGACTGTCGCCACTGCGGCAAAGCGAGTTTCAAGATGTTCGAATGTCGGCGGCAGATGCTTAGCGGAGAAGCGCTCCAGCGTTTTTCCGTGCAATAAACGAGGCCAGAATACCGACCGAGCCATGTCAGCCATTTCGCGCCAGTCCATTCCGGCTGCCAGTGCAGCACCAATAATGCTGCCTACACTTGTGCCTGCTGCCACCGCAGGTTTAATGCCGGTTTCATGCAAGGCCTTGATCACGCCAATGTGCGCAAGTCCGCGCACGGCGCCGCCGCTGAGGGCCAGGCCAACGCGTTTGGATTGAAGTGAGTCGAGAACGTTTGCCATGTCGCGCAATTATTACATTCAACAGCCGGAAAAAGGAACCGACGTCGGAACGGCCCGTGATCGACTCGCGTTTATTTCCAGCCTACTGGCAGTTTCCCAAAAGCCGGCGGACAAGGACCGCGGTCGAAATGCTTTGACGCGCACGCTCGACACGACGTTCGCTTTGGTGCGCAAATATCTACCGCCGCTTCACTGGCTATTTGCGGCCATCACCGCGTCGATCCTGTTTCTGTATGCGCAATTGGTCGCGCTGACCGCCCGTCTTATTACCTCTGGCAGCCGAGATTGGCCGCAGGTACCGACGCCGAGCGTTTTGGCATTGTGGCACCGTGACGCCCCTTCGCTGCTGGTCGCATTTGCTAAACGACACCTGCCTGTGAAGACGGTGATTATGATCGCGAGCGATCCTCGGGGCGACTACCTGGCGATGCTCTGCCGGTTGATTGGCCTTGGTGTTGTCCGCGGAGACAGTGAGAAGGGTGGTTGGGATGCCCTGTTGCAACTGACGGATGAACTCCTGGCCGGCGCCTGTGTGATCATAACGGCGGATGGCGGCGGACCGGCACGTGAAGCGAAGGTTGGCGCGGTTGCATTGGCCTCGGCTGCAGGTGTGCCGCTGATACCGTTGGCCGCTAATTGCTATCCGGCAATTGAAGAACGCCACAAATGGGATAAGGCTCGCAATCCTCTCCCCTTCAGTTCCATTTTAGTTTCGGTGGGGCCAGAGCGCAGTTTCGAACCGTTTGTCAATCGTGAATCGATTGAGCAAGCGAGAAGCTGGCTTCATGAAGAGCTTGATATTAGGGCGGACGCAATTTCTGGAGCCTTGCGCGTTGTGGGCCACCGTTGACGAAGGCCTCACCGGAGACAGAACTCGCGAACGTTATTTATCACAGCAGCTTAGTGAAGCTTTCCGGACGGCGGGCCGGGAGGGCGAAGTTCGCTTCTATTACAGCGGGATGGCGCAAGCGTTGCTTCTGGATCGCCTGCTGCCGGGATGGAAACAGCTGATCTTCGAGCAAGGTGTAGCGCTTGAAGATCTACTGCGGCGCGCTTGCTCAGAACCTTCGGCTTGATCGCGCGCGTATACAGAATCCCGTCTGCTTAGGTCCTTCATTGGCACGGTTGAAAAACGCCGGTTAATGAAGCCACCAGTTGTGTGAACCTCGGGCGGCGCGCTTAGCACGGATAATTTTTTGCCTGAAGCGATGAGCGATTTACTAACCGGTCCTCCGCATTTCATCGAGCATCTGCTGAATTCGCTGTTTCAACACCCGCGTCACCTCTTCATAGACAACGTCTTCGTTAGCCTCATTTGAAACAACCGTTCGCGGGTCGATGGATTGGCCGAAATTTATTCTTACCTTTGCCAAACGGAAGCGCCACGACTTGCGCGGCCAGATGCGAAAAGTGCCGTCCAACGCCACCGGAACAATTGGCAGTTTCAATTCGGTGGCCAGAATTGCGGCGCCCTTTTTGAACTCGTGTAGTTGGCCATCAAACGAGCGCTGGCCCTCAGGATAAATATTCAGAACCTTTCCAGCACGAAGCCCCGCCGCGCCGGCGCGCATTGCGCGCAACAGTTGGATGTCCGGGTCGATGGGCACGACGTTAATCAGCCGTGCGAGTTGGGCCATAGCAGCGTTCGCAAAGTACATGCTCGCACCGACATGAAAAACATTTTTGAGGACAGGGCGCGGATAGGTCGAGCATACCAGGAACGGATCAATGAAGCTCTGATGGTTCGGACAGATTAAATACGGCGGTTTGAGCTGCGTCAGAACTTCTCCGCCCTTCACTTCCATACGAAACAAAAGACGCGCTAAAAGATAGATAAGCTGCAGCACAATATATGCAAATAGTGCCAACCCCGGTTTGCGCCTGAGAAGTTGCGCCACCTCCGGCAATTCCTCGGATGTTCTCGCCAATACGTCGCGCCACTGGAAATCCGCGCTGGCTTGGCCCACTGATGGTGGCTTGCCACTGATCTTTGCGTTGGCTAACTGTATTAGCTCGCCTACTGTTTGAGCGATGGAGATTTCTTCCGGCTTGAGCTCGATGCCCAAGCCCTGCTCGACACTGGCAAAGCACTCCGCGCGCGCCAGCGAGTCAAGTCCGAGGTCAATTTCAAAGTTCATCTGCGGATGAATTAACTCAATATCGCGCACGTGCTGTTTTATAGCCGCCGATCGCCACGCGCCCTGCTGCAGAATCCATCAATTCCTGATCCGCTTCACTGCGAACAATCGTCTTCGACTCTCGCCCATTGCCTTCTCGCGCCCTTAGCGCTTCAAGTTGGTTCGCAGTTCGAACCGTCGTATTTTGCGTGTGGTCGTGCGCGGTAACGGCTCGGCGCGCAGGACAAAATCATGCACGCGCTGGTATTCGGGCAGTTCACGGCCGAGATTCTCCAACTCCCAAACAACCCACTCGCGCGCATTTCCGATGTGTTGCGCTTTGAGGTAATCGAAATTTGGCACAACGACACCGCAGAGTTTTTCCGCTCCCTTGAAACTGACTTGATTCGTCCTTGACGCCGAGCACGCAGACCTCGCTTACAAACGGCGAATGTTCGTAATGTGCTTCCACGTCTTCCGGGAAGACGTTCTTTGCCGGAGGGCAATTTGATCACGTCCTTCTTTCGCCCGACGATGTAGAGATGACCCTGTCGATCAAACCTCCCCAGATCGCCGGAACGAAACCATCCGTCGCTGGTGAATGCTTCGCGGTTAGCTTCAGGATTCCGGTAATAGCCCGACATCACCACCGGTCCTCGAATCAGAACTTCGCCGATTCCTTCTGAATTGGGTTCATCGATCCTTACCTCGACACCATTCAGCGGCGTGCCTACCGAACCGATCTTGTTGTCCTCAAAGCGCGTGACCGTCGCCGCACCGCTGGTCTCTGTCAGGCCATAGCCCTGCAAGATCGTGAAAGCCTAAGCGATGAAAATCCCGGGCGACGTTCTCGTCAAAGCTGGCACCGCCGGAAACTGCAAGCCTTAGTTTCCCACCAAAGGATCGGTGAATGGGCTTGAAGAAAAACCGACCCGCATTGAGCCCCAGCCAATCACGCATCCTCCCATTGAGACGCAAGCATGACTCGAAACAGAATTCTGACTGGCGCCGGTCGGGCGTGCACTGCATCAAATATCTTTTTGTGAAACAGGTACCAGAGGCGCGGCACTCCGATTAATGCCGTCGCTCCGCCTTCCTTTAATCCTCGTTCAATTCCGGCGCTACTCAACTCGGCGAGGTAAACAACACGCGCGCCTATGATTGTGGCAAGCCATAGATTTACGATCTGTGAGTAGGCGTGAAATAGCGGCAGCAGACTAAGGACCACCTCCCGGTCGCTGATACGCATTACCTCCTGGACCTTGGTGCTCTCCGCATAGATATTTCCGTGAGTCAGCGGCACAGCCTTTGGCGCTCCGGTGGTACCTGAGGTGTATATCAGAATCGCCAGGTCTTCCGGCTTAGCAGGTGGCGGAGTGTCGATGAATTCCTTCGGCGTCGGCGTCTTAGCCCACTCTTCAAAACAAGCGAGGCCATTCGCGTGTGCCAATGGACGGAGGGCAACCGCACGGATGTTGCTGCCCATCTGCTCACAGGCAGCGCGAAACTTATCTACTGAATCGGGTGAGACAAATGCAAGCTTCGCTTCTGATCCTTTAAGAAAGGCAGCAAGCGCTTGCGTTGTCGCGCCCGGATCCATCGGTGTAACTACCGCACCGCGATAAATGATCCCGAGGTAGGCAATGGCCCAATTGGGATGGTTCTCGCCGATGAGCGCCACGCGATCGCCGAAAGCAATTTTCTCCTGGCTGAGGCGGTAAGCAATACTGCGCACCTGCGCGAGCATCGAACCGAAGGTAATGGTGGCTTTTCCCTCGGGCTCGATCACCATCATCGCTACCTTGTCAGGGCGACTATCCGCCGCTGCAATGAGTCGTTCGCAGAACGTCTCTGGTCGTGTCGGTGCTTCCACGGATTTATTCAGTAGGTGCTGCTTAATTAAATCCAGCATAAATCAGCACTGCAAAATCAGCCGGCCCCTGCGTTATCTCATGCAGAATAGCAACTACCAGTCCGACTGAGATATTAACGCAGCAACCGGCTTCGACCAGTATGCGATCAGACAGGTTGTCTGTGTAGCTTCGGCAAACAGGTTGCACCAACACCGACGGTAGAAGTGGGCACTGGCTTTACCTTCGACTTAGCAGGAGCGTTTTTAGGTCATTGGGCCAATGAAGTAAGGCCGCATCATCTCGTTGTCCTCATGCTCGACGATGTGACAGTGCCAGACATACAGGCCCGCAAGATCGAACAAAGCCTTGACCCTGGTGATTTCTTCCGGATAAGCGATGACCGTGTCCTTAAAACCACTCTCCCAACTTTCCGGTGATCTCGCAAATCCTTCGAAAGGCTGGCGATTCACAACCTGAAACTGCACTTCGTGGATATGAATAGGATGGGCATCCTCAGTGAAATTGTAAATCTCCCACACTTCGGTAGCGCCCAGAGCCGGGTTCTCCGTGATAGGACTGTTCCACATTTGATTCACCGGTTCGCCTTCATTGTCCAGTGTACCCAACAAAGCCGCTCGCGGCCCGACGTCGGATAACAGTGCTGAACCCTCTTCGTTGAGCGACACCTGCCGCGTGTTCGTTGCATCGCCGAGCCCCACAAACGCCGGTAACCCCAGGAGATTGGGTGGCGTGCTGGTATCGGCGGTGGTCAGCGGCACTACCCTGAACTGCATCACCTGGCCAGTCGTATCCTGGTGAGCACTTTCGAAATCTATATCTGGCAGGCCCCCACCGAACGGCTCGTCAGGACCGATGTTCTGCAAGATGATCTCCGTTCCGGACGCTAGACCTGAAAAGTCTACTATGACGTCAGCGCGTTCTGCCGGCGACATGAGGAGTTGGGTAAGTTCGACCGGGGCGGGCAGGAAGCCGCCATCCGTGCCGATCTGCCAGAAGCTCAGATTTGGATCGCTAAACTTAAGGATCAGGAAGCGCGAGTTGCACCCATTCAGCAAGCGGAAGCGATAACGGCGCGGCTCGACTTCCAGAAATGGCCAAGTGCGGCCGTTGACGACCATCACCCTGCCGAAGAACTCAGGGTTCCAAATTGGCGAGATATCGCTGTCGGGAATGTATGGTCCGTTGAAGCGATCGAAAAACTTGCGACTGTCCGGATAGAAGAGCGAGCCATCTTTATTGAAGGACCGATCCTGGATCGCGATAGGAATCTCGTAGTACTTCAGACCCGGCGCGTCGCCCAATGCCGGGGCGGGTCCGGGCAGCGTACCGCTGACTGCATCGTCCGGACCACCGCGCAGCAGGTAAAAGCCCGCCGGCCCGGCATAAACGTTCAACCGAGTCATGCCTAACGTGTGATCGTGAAACCAAAGCGTGCTCGCTCGTTGGTCATTGGCATACTGGAATACGGCGGTGCCGGGCTGCCAGGGGACGCCCCACTGATTGAGGAATTGGGTTCTGAACGAATCATATCTGGTGCCTTCAACGGCAAAGCCTGCGGGAATATTGTTTGCCGCGGACAGATACCACGCTTCGGCAAAGCCGTCGCTCTCCTGAGTGGTGTGTCCCCCGTGGAGGTGCGTTACGATCGGCACTGGACCGGTATACGCATCCGGCGTGGTGGCGAAGGTAGGTCGCATGTCCCGGTCAGCGGCGCCTCCCGGCGGGTTGGCCCAATGAAGGGTCGGGTCCACCGGCAGGAGGTGTGGGAGGAAATTGCCCGTAACCGGATCTTTCAGATCATTGATCCACTTGACCCGCGCTGGCTTGCTCCAGTTGGCTTCGATCGTGAAAGCCGGATAGTTGAATGTACCCGGGTGATTGACCGAACCGTAACTCCACACGGTTGTCTGCGGCAAAGGTGGCGGTAGGATTTGCTGTTGGAACTGGCGAACCGCGATCTCGTAGTAGTCGACTGGACCGCCAACATCCAATTCGCTCGTTCGGGGCATAGCTGGCGGAATGATTAGCGGCATCTGGTATTTCGAGATTTTCTTGAGGTTCAGAGTACCGCCAGGTTTGTTGGCCAGGACAAGTGACGACCCAAACCTGCTATACAAGAACACCCCCGCGGATGCCGTCGCGCTAAGCTCAATGAATTTTCGCCGGGTAATCATGTGTGCCTCCTTCTCTCGTCCAACTCTGAACGCAAGACGCAGTCATGTCAGTTTTCTTATGGTCTAACCTCGACGAGGCCACACTGGTGTAGTGCGAGGACTTAGGTAGCCTCAAGCCAAAATCTTGACCCGCTCGAGTTTGATTCCAACGTGTGCAAGGTGTATTCCACTGAGGATGATTAGTGCGGCCGGTTCGTATTCTCCTATGATTGGAGCCTTTCTCGTCTGATCGACAATGCAGGATGTAACATCAGGAGCGATTGCTGCGCCAAATTACCCACAATATTGCGTAAAAAAGAGATCGGGCCCACCTATCGTGGGAGGTTAAGGCGCAACCGAACCGCCTTGCATGTTTCCCGTTAACAGCGGAACCGGGGCCCTGCGTGTTGTCGATACGTAAGTTTTCTTTCGTCGTCGATGCGGTTGATCGAGCTGGGCTGTCGAAAAAGATTGCAAGCTTGTTCCAATTGATCGATGTGAAGGGATAGGATGCTCTCCACAGATATCTTCAAGATATTCCGGATTAAATGGACCAAAGCTGGAAAGACCGGTTTGTTCGCTAACAGCGCAGGTGGTCTGCGCATTCTGCGGTAACACCCAGTGATTTGAAAGGAAACAGGCTTGCAACGTGAGATTCTCAATTGCCTGAAACGCGCGCTTGAAGAAGACATTGGCAGCGGCGATGTGACGACAAACAGCATTGTACCGGCAGACGCCACACTCCGTGGGCAGATTATCGCAAAGCAAGCAGGCATTGTGGCGGGACTTGATATGGCCGAGGCCGTACTGCTTTTGCTAAGCGGCGAGATCAGCTTTAGATTAAATACGATAGAAGGCTCGCAAGTTGAGAGATGCTCGGTATTGGCTGATGTTTCGGGTTCAGCCCGGGCCTTACTAACTGGGGAACGCACAGCACTGAACTTCCTCGGCCGCATGTCCGGCATTGCTACATTGACGCGCCAGTTCGTGAACGCAGTTTCAGGTACAAATGCGATTATTCTGGACACACGAAAAACTGCTCCAGGGCTGCGACTCGTCGATAAGCTGGCGGTTCGGCGCGGCGGTGGCCAGAATCACAGAAGTGGTTTATATGACATGATTCTGATCAAGGACAACCACATAGATTATGCCGGGTCGCTGGCCGAGGCTGTTCGTCGAGTGCGGGCATCGGGAACTAAACTCGAAATAGAAGTTGAAGTACGCACGCCGGCGGATGTTCGTGAGGCACTTGATCTCGGTGTTGAGCGAATCCTTCTCGACAACATGCCAGTCGAGATGATGCGCGAAGCGGTGAAACTGAATGCCGGCCGGGCAAAGCTGGAAGCCTCGGGAAACGTTACCCTGGAGAATGTCCGCGCGATCGCCGAGACTGGTGTCGACTACATCTCGGTTGGCGCCCTCACACACTCGCCCAAAGTGTTTGATGTGAGTCTTAAGTGGATAGCGTAGAAAACCCTGCAGCTGAAAAAATCAACTAAGAAGGAAACGATCTAGCACAAACAAAAGATGATTACTGAAACGACAACAAGCGGAATGTACGACAAGATGAAGGAGATCCTGGCCGATACCGTGCCGGATTTTGAATTGCGCTTAAAGGCGGAGCTGGCGGCAAAGATAAATCGTCTGAAGCAACAAAAGAACGCGGTGATTCTCGGACACAACTACATGGAGCCGGCGCTCTATCACTCGATTCCCGACTTCGCAGGCGATTCGCTCGATCTCAGTCGTAAAGCGGCAGAGACTGACAAAGATATTATCGTGTTTTGCGGCGTGCGATTCATGGCCGAAACGGCAAAAATCCTGAGTCCGACAAAGCAAGTTCTGGTGCCATCTCAAAAGGCCGGTTGCTCGCTGGCCGCGAGCATTACGGCGGCAGACGTGCGCGCGTTAAGAGAAAGGTTCCCGGGAGTTCCGGTCGTTACCTACATCAACACTTATGCCGACGTAAAAGCGGAATCGGACGTCTGTTGCACCTCATCAAATGCCGCGGCTGTCGTCGAGTCATTAAACAGCGAAACTGTAATTTTCATTCCCGATGAATATCTGGCGAGAAATGTTGCGCGCGAAACCGGAAGACACATAATCTTTCCGACGCGCGAATCCGCGAAGAGCTTTTCGTCTGAACTGGACTATCAGATGATCGGCTGGCCCGGCCGCTGCGAAGTGCACGAAAAATTTACTGTCGACGACATAAAGAACGTGCGCAAACAGTTTCCTGACGTTGTTATTCTGGCGCATCCCGAGTGCAGCCCCGAGGTGGTCGAGGCGTCGGATTATTCAGGAAGCACGAACGCCTTGATCAAATACGTCGAGCGAACCAGCGCTCAGCGTTATCTTTTACTCACCGAGTGCTCGATGGGCGATAACATCGCTGCCGCCAATCCTGAGAAAGACATGTTGCGCCTTTGCAGCGTTCGCTGTCCGCACATGAATCAGATCACGCTGGAAGACACGCTTGAAGCCTTGCAGAAAGACCAATACGTGATCGAGATCGACGAAGAGATTCGCCAACGAGCGTTTCGCTCAGTCGAACGAATGCTTGCGATCGGTTGAGTTGCATCTCCGGGCGCAGTTTTCATCCCAACCGGGTCGACTGCTCCGCAGTTCGACAGAGCCATATGCGCTGATGCTTCGCGTCGCAGACATCAGCTTGGGTAGTTCGCCTGCAGGTCTTGTGCTTGATGCACCGCGTCGTGCGGAGGCACTCCAGTCTCGAGGTAAGACTTCATTCGCATAAGATCGTCGTCCATCTCGTGTTTCGGGTCCACGCCAAACAGTTCCGCTATTGCATGACCCAGTGCACCTGCCGGTGGGTTGTAGCTCATCTTCACATCGACGCGAGTGCTGCCATCAGGATTTGAAGTGAACCGCGTCACCCCAGCCTGACCAATTATCGCCCCCGGGAGGCTCTTCCAGGCCAACAACTTGTTGAAATCAAGATCCGTAATTGCGCCGTCCCACTGCACTCTAAGCCCAGCAGGTCCTCCGACAGTCCAGCGATAAACGCCAGCATCGATTCTCCGTACCTCAAAAACGTGGGTCATGAAGTCCGGGAAGTTTTCGGGATGTGACCAGTAGGTAAATACGCGATCGACGGGAGCGTCGATGTTGATTGTTTTCTGAACATCAATCACCTTCCGCCCGCCATCCAAACCGAGTAGGCGACCAGTTTCGAAATTTGTGAGCGCTCGCACCACGACTCCGAACCCCACACTGCTCATCGCAGATCCAACGGCACCGCGTCGCCTGGCGCCGTAAGCAGCAAGAGCACTCCCAGCGGCAGTTGCGACCAGCCGCGTGGTCGGTGACCAGTTAATCTTTAGTGGTCCAAAACGCGCATCCTGGCGCCGCCGTCCTCCTTGAAGTGCCGGTATGTCGTCCGCATGTTCATGCACTTCCAGCCGATTCTCTATATTCTTCACGCCGTGGATCCCCATAAGAGATTCAAGTAAAGGGTGCTCTTCCCTGCGCAGGATTTGACCGCTCAGTAATATCAATCCCTTGACAGCTTTCACTTCAATCGCACCAGGGTGGGAAACAACCCGTCCTAACTTTGAACGGACGCGCGCCTCAAGCACATCGTCCGAAACCTCGTCGGCTCGAAACAGCGACTCTACTTCAGCAAAAACGCCTAGCACATGATTGCGTACATCCCGGCTTGTTTTGCCGGTGACATCGCAGGCCACTTTGGTTGCGTGTGTCATCTTGTTGCGCAGCAACCCGCGGCGTCTTTTGCCGCGGTCAGGGTCAAGCACGTACATTAGGCCGGCGCCTAAGCCTGCTGCGCTCATTAACATCAAGCCTTTCTTCATGATCCACCTCCTCTGGCGCTCACATCTTCCATTCGTGATCCCGCAAGGCAGCAGTAAATTGAACTGAGGTTCCTAGTGGGACAACTCTTCATATTCCTCTTCGCAGTCATCACAGCAAAAAGGGTTATCCATTCCCTCCTCCATCGCCGACATAGCCTGCTGAAAGGTAACTTCATCGACGTAGTAAGTTTGATTGCAAACTGCGCAGAGCAGCTCCGCCTGATTTGGGCCCTTCCTGAATCTGGTTGGTCCCTCAACAACGTTGCTCTGCTCTTCCGGATTCAAAGTTGATCTCAATCTCATTTCAACCTCCCTTGATCGCTCTCGCGCTACGAGAAGCTTGAGCGACAAAAATGTTCGTTAGCCAACGGCCCTGACCATACCGGCCTGAGAACCCTTTTCACCTAATTCTTCGCTAAACGTCACGCGCTCGCCGATCTTGCTTGTGGGGGAGTTCAACCACCACACGGCAATGCATAATTTCTTTGTAGAAAGTTTCCAGCTTAGCTGTCTCCTCACGAATACGACCCTCAACAGCCTCGGAAGGCTTCATGTTGCGAAAGGAAATCTGCAATGGAAGTATCATCGCGCTACCGCAAAAGTCGGCTGCGAAGTTAGTTCGGCCTCAAGGTGTTCACTACCGCTTCCGCAGCGATTCGCCTGATACGCCAACTTAGCTGAAATAGCATCAGCGAACGTCCCCGAGTAACCCGCTTCACCCGAACCTTTTCTTCTGTTTGTCAACGTCACGCTTGAAACGTTTAGCAAGGTTTTCTACCGACTTGTGAATCGTCTTCTCGGATTTATCAAAATCGATCGTTTCGGTGTCGTACCCTCGCCAGACCAGCTGATTGGTGTGTGGATCAATAACGTCCACAACCAATGTTGATTCCTTGTAAGGAATCCGCCACACATCTACCTGCCCGGCGCCCGGTCGCCAGCCATACCACCTACCCCAATATCCCCAGCGTCCCCTGCGACTCGGAAAGCCATAGTCGAGGTAACGGATGTCATACTTCTCTTTGATGCCCATGAAGTAACCAACCAGGAAATCAGGTTCGCTGTCATTGATCTTCTTGTAGCCTATTTCAGCAAAGTGCTGTTCAAGTCCATCCCTGATGCGCTGGTTCCAGAGGCTATTTGTTCCGACGGGATCAGTGGGCATTCTATTGAGAACCTTGAAATCCCAGGTTCGAAGCTTTGAAAAATCATAGCTTCTGTCATAGTCAGATTTTGTTTCAGCCATTACTCCGAAACTAACGAGAGCAATCAAAACGCCGGCAAAAATCAATTTGTGCTTCATTGTAGTGTCCACCTTCCTTGTACGCGTTTCACAGTGCGACTTGAAAACCCGCCCGCGCGTGATCTTTCACCGCACGAGTTCTGGTGTCTCCCGACAAACAAACGGGCACAACCTGGCCTTAATTAGAGTCCAGGTTGTACCCATGAATGTGCCGGTTTACGGCACCACGGCGATTTGATTGTTAACTTGTGTTACGCCGGGTGCAGCCCAGGCTGCGCTTGCGGCTTCATTCTTTTCAAACCACGAGCGCACGTTGCCTCTCAACGTCACCTTGCCATCGTCGGCTTGCACGATGATCCGCCGAGCCTCGACCTCAGCGCTGCGCTTGAGAGCGTCTTCGATCTTGTCCTTGACTTGGACCGTCGAAACGTTCGGCTTCACTTTGATGTTGTCGGTTACACCCTTCACGCCGGACAGGTATCTGACTGCCAGCTCCGCCGCGTTCTTTTGGAAGTACCAATCAACGTCCCCTTGCAGTGTGACCCAACCCTCCTTCACGGTGAGTTTGATCTTCTCGTCGGGAACGTCAACGCGCGCTTGCAGGGCATCCAATGCCGCTGAGGCGATGTCTGCGTCAGTCTTCTTAAACAGCGGCTTTACCTGAATGTCGTTCGCCACTGCACTGACGCCATAGGTCCTGAGCGCCGCGCGCTCGGCCGCCAGCTTTTCGGCGTAAGTGTTGACGAACCCCGTCAATGTCACCACGCCGTTCTCCGTGGCGACGCCGAGGTCAGTGGACGTAATTTCTGGTTCCCAGTCGAGCTGTCGCTCGACTCTGTCACGCAGATCGGTGTCTGTGATATTGCTTTTTGCTCTATGAAGTAGAATCATCGCGCCATACTTGTTCTTTCAAACAAGCGGTCTCAATGAAGCCCTTGCCCGAACCGGACAGGCATCTTTCAACGCATCCGGCTCTCCATCGCGAGTGGGCCCGTCTCCAGCTTCCAAAAAAACCTCCAGCTCTTCGCTGAAGATCGCTCTTCGCTGGGTCGTCACGACTGTGGTCCTTCGCCTTGCAAACGGTGTTACCGTCTCCCTGGATGGACATTGCTCCACCGACTACTACGACCACTCTGCCCCGCCATATGACATTGGCTAAACAACCAGCCTACCCCCGATTAAGAGGGAGCCACACTTCGGTTCCGGCGTAGCTCGCATAACAATTTACCCGCCGACTTAGGTCTCCTTCCGATCCTTTACACCTGGACGAACCAGGCTCGAGACTTATCCGCGAGGTTCACGAAGCCCTCGCAGCCCCTTACGACTCGCAACCAGAACCACCAGTCGCGGGGCAGGATGCAAGCTTGCGCTCGCATTCCGCTGATCTCCCACACCACTTAGTTAACAATAGGTGTGCTTTATGGACAGGATCTCGGATTCGACAATTACCGTCTGACCGTCTCGGCTTCCGTGGCGTGCTCTTTTTGGGAGTGTAACTCTCCCGCAAGCCTCGCCCGTTTCCCCTGCAAGCTTGATCTCATGCCCGTCCGTTGCGGCTTATGCAACGAACTTCGGCAGGGTTAGGACGCCACTGCTTCGCCAGTGACGACCGGTTCCAACCGGTCTTGCTATGCGGCCTTTTCGCCGCGCCCTCTGGCTTCCATAACTCGTTCCTCTCTTTTCAAACAGCATTCCTGAAGCGACTGCGGCTCATCCGAAGAGCCTCCGGGCAGTCCTGCTTCTTCTCTTGTTCTTCTTCGCAGCTTCTTTCAGAGCAAGATACATGCCCGTGCAAAGCTTGAACTGGTCCTTGTTAATGGCCGGAAGATTCGCAAATACAGCAGTGAACGGGAAGGAAAAATGCGTAGTTTGACGCACGAGTATGAGAAACTTTGCGCATCGCCTTTTACAAACTTCACGGCAGTCTCCGCTTCGCGAGTCTCCGACCCGCGTTAAATTGATAGACATCACCGTCCGCGCCAAACTCGCCAAAGACGGGGCGCTCGCCATTGTCAATTGCTTTGATTGTCGGTCGGCCGATATGGGCAAAGACCAATCTCTGTACTTTGTATTTCCGAGCGTCGCGGGCCACCTGATGAACGCAAGCATGGCCGCCCACTCCACCACGGAAAAGTATGGGTCTTTTCCAGCCGGCTGCCTCGGAAAACATCAGGTCTGCGCCTTTAGCCCATGATGGAAACACCAGGAACTCAGGCGCCCATATTATTTTTTTGCCGGCAGCACGAATTATGTAACCCCACGTCTCGTGTGCGGTATGAACAACACCATGAGGCTCGATGATAAGTCTCTCGGATAGATAGCTGTCCACAACAGGCTCGAGTCCCCTTGGTTTCGCCAACTTACGAATTTCAGCTATTAACTCACCACGGTCATCAGTGACTAACCAACTGGCCGGTTTCCGCTTCGGCAACGCGCCTGGTCCACCGTCGATCATCACACGTGCTTTATCGTATTCGACAAACAGTCCCGCCGGCGCATACCGCGGCGAGTTCATCGCGCCGACGCCAACTAAGGTCAGTCGAAGCGCGTCAGATTTAAGCATTGACGTGCAAATGAAAAGCTTCGCGTGCGGGGGAAATCGTTGAAACCTTCCGTTGGTCTAACTTCAAGGTTGCCCCGCGTCTGGATCTGCTCCTTCAGTGGGGGCTGCGAACTAACCTCCGTGATATCCAAACCGAGCAGTCATCAGTACCTACTGCCATTTGGAAACTTCTCTTATGACGGTTGCCAGTTCGTGCAATCGCTCACCCAGATGACCTGATACTCTTTCATTCCGGCCAGCGCGACCGTCCCGTCAAACGAACACATGTCCGGATCCGCCGGCACGACCTCGACAAACACACTCGTCACTTCTACAGGCACGAAGAACTTGGCGTGGCCAATGTTCGTTGTGAACCTGGTCTGACAGATCCCGTCCCAGCACACGGTGATAGTGGCGTCCTTAACAGCAACCCTGTTGGATACACCGTCGTAACGTTCTGGCTCGAACCTATGAGACAGCGGTCTTAGCCCTGGCAGGCTCTTCGGTTGTTTTGATCTCCAGCACGCGGCCGCGAGTTTCGCTCTTTGGCGCCTGCATCGTCACCTCAAGCACGCCGTCTCGAAACTCTGCCTTTGCGCTGTCAATTTAGAAATAGGGATCTATACGTAAGTGGTCCCTGACTTCCGATACCCCAGGCGCATGACTAATCGATCCGATTACAGCGCGTTTCTCCTGCCATGAATGCACCCGGCCCCAGAGCTCAACCGCGCCATCGTGCACATCCACACGCAACCGTTCAGCTTGGCGATCAGCACGTCGCTCGAGCGCATATTCAATTTCTTCCCGCAGTTCCTGGGGGTCAACCACCTTGGGAGCCACCGTGATTTCATTAGTCACGCCAATGACTCCTTCTAGCCGTAATATTGAACGCTCGGCATCCTCGCGCTGGTGCCAAAAGTCCACATCTCCTTCCAGAGTTACCCAGCCGCTCGATACTGTTGACTTAATCCGCTCATCAGGAACCAGGGCGTCCCATTCGAGAATATGCCGCACCGCAAGCGCGATTTCGGCGTCGCTTCTCACGAAGATTCCTTCGGGTATGACTTCAACATCATTCGCGACGTCCAGTACACCGCTGATTCGATGCGCCGCTTCCTGCGCTGCTAATTTTTGCGCATAGTTGGAAACGACGCCGGTCAGGGTCACAACACCCTCCATTACTTCGACTGCAATTTTGGACCAGCCGATTCGCGAATCCCATTTCAACTCCCGAAGTACTTGTTGTCTGATCTCGTTGTCGGTTTTCTTTCTTTCCATAAGTCAACCTCCTCATTCTTTTCCATAGAAGGCTCAATGCACGCCGCCCCTTCGCCGTCAGTTGCGGTCGCCTCCATCCGTTTCAGCGGTGGGCCCTCTTCAGTCCTACTTTTGCCGCCCGAATACTCTCAGACACCAACTGCTCTCACCGACGCTGCTCTTACACGCCGGCAGCCAGGGGTTGCATTGCCTCCTGATGCGCAGCGGCGTGAGCACAAATCGCTTTATATGTCTCAACCACATCCGCATAAGAAAGATTAGCAGCCTTCTTATCCGGTGCTTCTTTGGCGTTTACCACGATGTCATTCATCGACAAGATGCCCGCCAGCTTTCCATCATCCGCAACAACCGGAAGGCGGCGAACTTTGTTCTTTTGCATCAGCTTGAGCGCCGCATGGATATCGTCATCTGGTTTGCAGGAGAACACGCGTCCTGAAGCAACGTCTTCAATCGCGATATTCTCGAGATGTCGACCCTGGATGGCCGCAGCCATGCAGATATCGCGATCCGTGATTAGGCCCACGACCTTTCCGCCTTCGGCGACAACCGGCAAGATTCCGCAGTCGGCGTTCCACATGGACCGAGCCGCATCAGCCAGATTGTCAGTTAACGTGCACGCTTTTGCGTTTGCACTCATTATTTCTTTTACTTTCATGACCATATCTCCTTCAGAAACCCACTCTCTCAACCCACATTTCACTCTTACTCGCTGCAGGCAGAGAACAACCCCACCAGCAGCATCAGAAATGGCAATTTTCTATTCTTAAGAGATGCAATGGACGTACCGACTGGCACGTGAAGAAATGCTCTGCGTTTGCGCAATTCGAGCGAATTCGAGTAATCGATTTTGTGGAAAAATCCGCTTGGATTAGGGGAGAAACTCGCTGCGAGTGTGATGAACAGTGTTCTTATGAACTTCGTGATAATGACGCAACTTTCATCTGGTCGAATTCGGCGAAGTTCGGGCAACGGAGGTTACGAAATGATTTATCGAACACTGGGCAGCACGGGAGAAAAGGTATCGGCGATTGGAGTAGGCGGCTGGCATCTCGGCCTGAAGCGCGTTGACGAGCAGTTGGCAATTCGCATTGTTCGTTCGGCCATCGATCGAGGCATCAACTTTCTCGACAACTGTTGGGACTACAACGACGGGGCCAGCGAGTTACGCATGGGCAAAGCGCTTCGCGATGGTTATCGCGCGCGTTCTTTTGTGATGACTAAAATTGATGGCCGCTCCAAAAAGGAGGCTGCCAAACAACTCGACGAATCACTGCGGCGGCTCGGTGTCGACTACATCGACTTGGTCCAGCATCATGAAATCATCCGGTTTGAAGATCCGCACCGTGTCTTTGATGACCAGGGAGCGAACGCCGCGACGGTTGATCATTGTGCGAGAAGACTGAGGTCCCCGATAAACAAGCAAAAATTCCGATCTATGAGGGATGGACAAAGCTCGAGGTCGTTTATCCCAACGGCGTCAAGTCTTCCGACAAGGCAGCCTTTACAGTTGATTGTAATGCTTCTCCCCAACGTACGACGTCGCCGCCGCCGAGGTCAACGAGAATAAAACCGAACAATGACTGATGCCAGAGGTTCGACCTCCATCGTCTCCAATTAGTCCTAAACGCCAGCAGCCATCTGCAAGGGGGTACTGATGCAGTTCGAACTGTGCGCATATTGCCAACGTGCGGGCCCATGAGGTCAGTACCACCACGCGGTAGCGGGTGGGTTCCGGTCGCATTCAGCCCGCAGCTTCTAACCTGGCACTTTGTGGGGTTCTGTACTTGATAGATTCGCTTGCAGGACCCACCCGCTACCGCGTGGTGGTACTGACCTCATGGCCCGAAACTATCGCGATTGGCAGTTGGACTCAAACTGAATCACTACTTGCAAGGGTGGCTGCTTTTGTTAAATAGTCGACGTGGCATCCTGTTCTCGGTTGGTGTTTAATTGACCTGAAGATGAAAGCCTGGACTTTGGATACACCTGCCCCCGTTACCGAGCGTCCGCTCCACCTTCGCGAGCTGCCTGTACCGAGTCCTGCTGACGACGAACTGTTGTTGCGCGTTCATGCTTGCGGCATTTGCCGAACGGACCTGCACGTTGTCGAAGGCGAGTTGCCTGTTCGCCACTCGCCTTTGATCCCCGGTCATCAAATTGTCGGACGTGTCGCTGCTCTAGGATCGCGGGTCGCGGATTTTGTGATTGGAGATCGAGTGGGCGTCGCCTGGCTCAACCGCACCTGTGGCGTATGCGAGTTTTGCCTTGCCGGCAGGGAAAACCTTTGCGAGCAGGCCATGTTCACCGGTTGGACCGTAGACGGTGGTTATGCAGAATACGCAGTCGCCCCGGCCGCTTTCACCTACCGCTTGCCGGACAATTTTGATGACATTCAAGCCGCGCCACTCCTCTGTGCCGGCATCATCGGTTATCGCTGCCTGCGTCTCACCGGACTCACTGAGAATGAATGGAAAGGTGCACGGCTTGGCCTGTATGGCTTCGGCGCTGCGGGGCACGTATGTATTCAACTGGCCCGCGCACGTGGTGCGGAAGTTTACGTTTGCACTCGCGATCGTGAACGGCATCAGCCGTTGGCTCGTGAACTCGGCGCCACGTGGGTTGGCGATGCCCAGGATGAACCGCCCGTGAAACTTCACGCTGCGATTGTTTTCGCGCCGGCCGGTGAGCTTGTTCCAGTTGCGCTCAAGGCCCTTCGCAAAGGAGGCTGTGTCGTCTTAGGGGGCATTCACATGAGCCCGATTCCATCCTTCGACTATTCCCTTATCTACGGGGAGCGAGTGGTCCGAAGCGTCGCTAACAACACGCGAGACGACGGCCATGAGTTTCTCCTAGAAGCAGCACGCATCCCCGTGCGTACGCATACCCAAACGTTCTCATTCGATCAGGCGAACGAGGCCCTGATCGCTCTTAAGAACGATTCGATTAGGGGAGCGGCAGTACTTGTGACCGATTGAGGTTAACTCACATTGGGCACCCATTAGCTGCGCTAAAAATTATCAACTAAAGAAGCTCGACCAGTTATGTAAAATAGTCCCGTCGCTACCGCTCCGGGTTCTGTATTTGTTTTTCTTTGCTCTCAATCTCCTTAAAGGATCTGAAGAGAAGCCAGAAACAGGTGCACCATAAACCACCGTGGAAGCGAAGAAACCGATGTCGTGGGTCGATGAATTCAGAACCGGGAGCGATAGCGACCGGGTGAATCAAACGTTAAGAAAGCTAGATCAACTCCAGATTCTGATAGCAATACGGCGAGGCGGTTGCCGCTGAAGCAATTACTGCGGTCTTTCTCTCTCCGATTGGGAAACTTTTCGCAGCATCAGGTCTCCAACTCCCTTCTTTTGCTGGGGAAAACGGGAAAAATGTATCGGCACGTGCGTTGCCATTCCTAAGTAAGTTATGTGTGTGAGCCATGCCCAAAACCTCGAGGGCCATGCCCAAGGATGCAGATAGTCGAAAAGGAGACATCATGAAGAGTTTTCTATTGTTCATCGCACTTCTTTGTGCCGTAACTCTGAGCAGCAGTTCGGTCCCATCTACCAATGCCGCCAATGCTGCAAAGAAGGAACGGGCGGTAATGAATTTCGATCGGCCGGTTGAACTGATGGGCGTAACGCTGAAAGGTGAATACCTATTCGTCCATGATGACCAGACGATGGCGCACGGACAAGCATGCACGTTCGTCTATAAAGGTCTCGCTGAAATACCCAAAAACCTGGTTGTTTCTTTTCACTGCTTGCCGGCGGTGCGCGATAAAGTTGCTCATTTCACAGTGAGAACCCTGCTGACTGCCTCGGGGCAGTACGAACTACGAGAGTTTCAGTTTGCCGGCAGCACCGAAGCCCATCTGGTGCCTTTTAGTCAACCTATAGCGTACCTGAACCTCGTGCCATAGGACTGATGACGAGAGACATCTGGTTTTTCAATGTTATTGCGCCTCGCTGAAAAAGCCGCGTGTCGATAGGCTTTAGCTTGTCGCGTGTGAGTCTCAAGCAGGCGGAAGCGTAGAAGAAGTTGCTGCCGGGAGAATTTGGCATTGTTCCGTGGAGGTTGATTCGCTGAGCTTAGGTGCGACGGGCTGATCGATGGCCATCGCGCAAGGGTTTAGTCGCTCGAGAATTCCTCAATGGGTTCGCACCTCCAGACCGAGCGATACCCGTTCAGAGCTTCCTGACGAAAAGGTTAAAGCCCGCGGATGCTGCAGGCACGAAAGGAAAGTAAGATGAATTCCGCTATGTTCGCACGGGAATTTACCGAATCGGAAGCAGAGACCATCTCGATTACCGGCCAACGACTACTGGACGATCCGCTACTGAACAAGAGTAGCGCCTTTCCCGAAGAAGAGCGGCGTGCGCTGGGGCTATTGGGGCTGCTCCCGTTGCATACTTCGACCATCGAAGAACAACTGCAGCGCGTTTACGAAAACTATCAGCGTAAAGATAGCGATATCGAGCGTTATATCTTCCTCACCGCCTTACAGGATCGGAACGAAACCCTCTTCTACCGGCTGTTGCAGGAACATGTTACTGAAATGATGCCGATCATCTACACGCCGACGGTCGGCGAGGGTTGTCGCCAATACAGCCATGTGTTTCGCCGGCCCCGCGGTCTATACATCTCCTACCCTTATCGTGACGAAATTATCTCGCTGCTCAACAATGCCCCCGTAGTAAATGCCGAAGTTATCGTGGTGACCGACGGTGAACGCATTCTTGGTCTGGGAGATCTCGGCGTTGGCGGAATAAGAATTCCGGTTGGCAAACTTTCACTCTATACCGTTTGTGCAGGAATTCATCCAGCGGCCACCCTGCCGATTCTCCTCGACGTGGGAACCGACAATCGGGAGTTGCTTGACGATCCTCTCTACCTTGGCTGGAGACACGAACGCGTGCGAGGTAAAGATTACGACGATTTTATCGAAGCGTTTGTCATAGCGGTCAAACAGAAGTTTCCGAACGTCCTACTGCAATGGGAAGACTTTTCAAAACACAATGCGCCCAGAATACTCGAGCGCTATCGCGAGCGACTCTGCACTTTCAATGACGACATACAGGGAACCGGCGCCGTCACTGTCGCTGGTTTGCTCGCCGCAACAAAGCTGGGGGGCGGGAAACTTAGTGAGCAGCGCATCGTGATTCTTGGCGCGGGATCGTCGGCGATTGGTATCAGTAATCAGATCGTCGCGGCGATGATGTTTGAAGGCGTAACCGAGCTCGAAGCACGTGGCAAACTCTGGCTGGTTGACAGTCAGGGACTCGTGCATAGCGGACGGACTAAGGTCGAACCGTTCAAGCAGAAATACGCGCAGTCGATCGAAAGGACACTCAACTGGAAAGTGAACGATCCGTCACTACTGACGTTCGGCGAGGTCATAAAGCATGTGCAGCCGGCAATTTTGATCGGCACGTCAGCACAACCGGGGGCATTCACCGAGGAGATCGTTCGCGAGATGGCGAAAAATGTTGAGCGTCCGGTGATCTTTGCGCTTTCGAATCCTACCTCGAAGAGCGAGGCAGTTCCTTCTGATCTGCTCGAGTGGACTGAAGGTCGGGCGCTGGTCGCCACCGGCAGCCCATTTCCGAACGTCGTTCGCGATGGCCGCGTGATTCGAATCGGGCAGTGCAACAACTCGTTTATCTTTCCCGGCGTTGGGCTTGGCGTGATCGCCTCGGGCGCTCGCCGCGTAACCGATGCCATGTTCGTAGCCGCGGCGCGAGTGTTAAGCGAATTCGCCCCGGCGTTGCGCGACCCGGAAGCGCCGCTCTATCCACCGCTGGAGCAGGTGCGCGACATCTCATTCAAAGTGGCGCTGGCGGTCGCGCGCGAGGCGGAGCGTACCGGGCTGGCGGAAGTGGAACTCGACAAGCTGGAACAAATCGTAAGCGACAAAATGTGGAAACCCCATTACGTTCCCCTAAGACGCGCTGCGGCGATCGCCGTATGGAATGATTTTGATACCGTCTGTCGCTGGTAGCTCGATTGCGGCAGGCGTAACGCAAACTGTTAGTTTGCGAACGGCTCGCTGCAAGTTAGTTAAGCGTTAGCCAACGGACGCAAACTAACAGTTTGCGTTACGCGCGATCCAACGACGCTCACCAGAATATCGTATGGCCCTCAGCGCCTTCGCAGACAAGTTGAACCCTCCGCAACCTCAACAGTTAGCGGCCACCCTCGCAAGAACGTCTGTTCACTGGACCAAACTAAAAGCGATAATTGAAAGAAGATTCGGGCCGGTATCTTTCGAATGGGGCTTTACGAGCAAAACCACAGGCTGGGGTTTGCGCGTTAAGTCGGAGAAGCGAACAATTCTCTACTTGACTCCATGCGAAGGATATTTTCTGGCTTCGTTTGCGCTCGGTGAAAAGGCTGTGAAAGCCGCACACGAAAGCAATTTGCCGGCAACGGTTCTGGAGATAATCAACAGCGCGAAGAAGTATGCCGAGGGCAGAGGTGTAAGGCTCGAGGTTAAAAGCGCCGGTGACGTTCGCAACGTCGAAAAGATCGCCATCATCAAGATGGCAAACTAGAACCTCACGAGCGCGCGAACAAGTACAGACTGCTCGCCACGAAAAAATAAGCCCAGATAGATCAGCTCAGCGGCGCACACCCAGCAAGGGGCGAGGCTCGACCTCTGCGACCCTGACGCGAGCGTCGAGAATGACAGCTCCTCTCTCCTGCACCACCAGCGGATTGCAGTCGAGTTCGGCAATCTGGGGAATGTCTTCAACCATTGCGCTCACGCGAAGCAGCGCTTCTTCAAGTGCGGGGACATCACAAACTGGTGAGCCGCGAAAGCCTGTCAGTAACGGATAGGTCTTCAAACTGCGAACCATCTCTGAAGCATCTTCTCTTGAAAGTGGCGTCAGACGCACTGAAACGTCACGCAGGAGTTCCACTTGAACGCCGCCGGCGCCGCAGGCCACAACCGGACCAAATTGCGGATCATGCACGACGCCGACCAGCATCTCGACGCCGCTCTGAGCCATGCTCTGAACTACAAACCCGGTCGGTGCTTGTCCCTGCTTTTTCAGTTGTTCCGACATCTCCGCGACAGCTGTGCGTACTTCTGCGGCGCCGCGTAGATGCAGACGTACCGCGCCCGCTTCAGTTTTGTGAATCACGCCCGGCGCAATAGCTTTCAGAGCCACTTCTCCGCCCAGCTCTTCCGCCGCCGTAGCGGCGTCGTTAACAGTCGCGGCAATTCTTTGTTCGATTAGAGGCAGGCCGTAACAACGCAGAAGAGTGGCGGTCTCCGCTGGGTCAAGCCAGCCGTCGCCGCGGGAAAGTGCTGTTGCAATAACCGCAGCGGCCTCATCGCGCCGTATGTTTTCAAACACAGGCGCGGCCGTTTCCGGCTGTTCACGCCATTCGCGATAACGAGCAGCGCGCGCCAGAGCAATGGCCGCGGTTTCGGGGAATGCGTAGGACGGAATACTTACATCTGCTGAACGCAACTCGTCCGGTGTTCCTCGTGCCGATAGGAACACGGTCATTACCGGCTTGCTTCTATCCAACGTCCGAACGGCATCGACGATCGCATGCGCCACATCCTCGGCGCGGGTGACAAGTGGCGGAGTGAAGATCACGATTAGCGCGTCTACATTTTCGTCTGCGGCAACTATCTCCACAGCTTTGCGATAATCTTCAGCCGACGCCGACGCGATCATATCAACAGGATTACTAGCACTGGCTCCCGGTAGTAGAAATGAACGCAGTTTTTCCTGGCTGCTTTCGTCTAATACCGGAACCTCGAGCCCTCTGGCTTCACACGCATCGGCGCACAGAATAGCCGGTCCACCAGCATTCGTAATGATCCCTACGCGGTGCCCTGGTGGAAGCGGTTGATTCACGAGCAGCGAGGCTACATCGAATAACTCTGCCAGCGTGTCCGTGCGAATAACGCCTGCCTGACGAAACAGCGCATCGACGGTGACATCCGAAGCAGCTATCAGCGCGCCCGTGTGTGACGTAGTCGCCCGCGCGCCGGCGGCAGAGCGGCCGCTCTTCACAACGACAATCGGTTTTTTGCGGCCGACCCTGCGCGCAATCTGTGAAAACTTTTTCGGGTTACCGAATGACTCGAGATAGAGCAGAATTACATCGGTACCGTCGTCTGATTCCCAGTAACGCAGCAGATCATTTCCGGAGATGTCAGCCTTGTTGCCGACTGATACAAAAGTGGAAATACCAAGTCCAAGCGAGTTTGCATATTCGATGATGGCTAATCCGAGCGCCCCGCTCTGTGAGGAGAAGCCAACGCGTCCCGGAGGTGGCACACCCGGTGCGAACGTCGCATCGAGCGACACCGCAGGATCCGTGTTGGCGATGCCCATGCAATTTGGTCCAATCAGCCGCATGCCGGCAGCACGGCAAACGCGCAGCAACTCGGCCTGACGCTCTTGTCCTACTTTTCCAGTCTCCGAGAAGCCCGCCGAGATTACTACCAACGCTTTGACACCTTTGCGTCCGCACTCGGTTGCGACTTCGACAACGCGCGCCGCAGGAACAATGATGATGGCCAGATCAACCGGGCCGGCAATCGCTTCGACTGAAGGGTAAGCAGGGACACACTGAATGACCTCGGCGGTGGGATTAACCGGATAAACGGGACCCTGGAAACCGTAGCTCAACAAGTTATGAAATATCTCGCCACCGATGGTTCCGCGTTGGCGGGAGGCGCCGATGACTGCCACGGCCCGTGGATTGAAGAAGAGCTTCAAGGCGTTGACGGCTGCAATGGTCTCCCGCTGCTCAAAGCGTTTGATTGCCTCCGCACTGAAAGACGTTGGGAAAGTCACGTGAAGTTGGCCTGCAGTCGCGTCCACCTCAATGGGAAACCCTGATGCTCGGAAGACATGGAGCATCGCATGATTTGCAGCCACCACCTCAGCTTCGAACACCTGAATTCCATTGACAGCCGCAACCTCGGCTAACTGACCGAGCAACATTGTGCCAAGCCCGCGTCCCTGAAAATCGTTCGCGATGGTAAAAGCGACCTCCGCGCGATGGTCATCGACGACCGCATAGAACGCATGTCCAACGACGCGCTCTTCAGCGCCGCTGAATGCAAGTAGTCCAAAAGTGCGATCGAGATTAGCTTCCCGGTGTGCCTCAGCAGCGAGAGCAGAACCATTTGCCGAAGAGTAAAATCGCAGCCAGCGCGACTCTTCGGATAACGACTGCAGTAAGGCGAGAAGGCTCGGTTCATCCTTAGGACGCATTACGCGGATGCGCACGGTTGAACCGTCGCGCAGCACAACATCGCCGTCTCGATGGGCTGCGAGCCGGCGGTCATCTTCGGCGACCCTGCTGCCGGCTACGGTCACATCGGTTGGCTCCGGAGGGCTCATGTCCCTGACTGCTCCTTGATCTGATACTCATCGCGTCTGATGATATTTGCAAAGTTCCAGAATTGAATTGCATCGATGCGTTCCTTTAGCTTAATGGCCTCATTGCTGTGGGGCAAGAGACGTAAACACAGTTTGGCAGGACATTTCTCCAGCGAGGGTGACCTAAAACCATTTAACGCGGGACCTATTTTGCTTAACCCTCCGAGCGGCCAGTCACTCGTTCCAGTCTGATGCGAAAAACGACAATTTCCGGAGAAGAGCCATCCTCGGCGATCGCAGATTCGACCGGCGTCAGCATGGGAAACGTTTTCAGAAGTTTGGCCAGTATCTCTCGGCGCTCGCTTGGCAGGGTTATCTCTTCAAACTTACCGAAACCAAGGACACTGCTCCAGCGCAAGGCACTTTCCACCTCATCCACCTGGAAACATGCGCTCGGATTCTTTCGCAAAGCTGCTATTTTCAAACCAGGCAGAGAATGGCTGTAAATGCAGTTGTCTTCGAATTTGTAATTGATCGGGGTTATGTATGGTTCGCCATTTACAATGCAGCCGAGTCTCCCGACCCCCGCCGTCTTAAGCAACTCATGAGCCTGCTCATCACTCAAGGTAGTAATCATTGACCTGGTTCTCTTTCATCATGGCAAGCTTCGAAACCTCGATATCGCGCGAGACTTGCCCTCTAGTTCGCACGTTTGCGAACGACTTCGACCGAGCAATGAGCGCGGGCCGCAACTGCCGCTGAAACGCTGCCGAGAACAAATCTCTCGAAACGATTGCTGAAGCCGGCTGAGCCAACGAAGATACAATCTGCGCCCCACTCTTCCCCCGCTTGAGGCAGTTCTTTTTTAGGATCGCCCTGCTTGATTTCTGTCGTAACTTTGATTTCACCGCCGCTCAAGATTGCCGCGGATTGCACCAACATTTTTTCAGCCCAGGCGCGAGCCTCCGCATTGGATTCTTCAATTGTTTCCGCCAACGGAGGAATAATGTCTCCAACGATCGTTGGTACAAGAGGGTCGTCGACAATGATCAGCTTGACCTCGCTATTTGGCGGCCAGCTGCGCGCGGCGACTGCCAGCACAGCCGCTTCGCTTCCCGGCGAACCATCGATGCCTACAATTATTCGCACGGGCGAGTCTGGTTCCTCCACGCGCCCGCGCGCTATGCGAACGGAACATCTTGCTTCCGTCAAGACTCGCTGCGAAACACTGCCAAGCACAAAACGGCCCAGCGCAGTTCGTCCATGCGAACCGACCACGATCAGATCAGGTTTCCATTGGTCCGCCTTGAAGACCAACTCCCAGGCAGGTGAGCCACACGCAGAATCTGCGAACACGTCCCATTCTGGAAAGCTTGTTTTGACCCGCTCACGCGCCCGTCCAGCTGAGGAGAGAGCTTCCCTGGCCGCGGCGCAATCCTTGGCATAAACGCGCTTCAAGTCGGCTGGAACTTTCACTTCCCTCGCCTGTTCGACAATCTCATAACTGGAAGGTGGTGGCGGCGGGAGCCATACTTCAGCGATCGAGAGAATGCAGGCTTCCCCCTTCGCCGGCAGCCCAGCGCGCTTGAGATCATCGAGTGCGGCCTCTGCACATTCCGATCCGTCGTAACCGATGAGAATCTTCATTCGTTCAATCATAGTACTCAGCCTCCGAACCTCCGCCTGCCGTTCTTCGCCAACGACTTCGACCTGCGGTTTCTTACTGCTTCGAACCTAAATAGAAGATGGCAATATGCGTACCGGGATTTAGGGTCAGATTGCTCCGCACAAAGCGCAGGAGCTAAGTTTTTTGATGAGCATTCTTTCGCAGACCAACCTGCCGTGGTGGGTGTGTTTTCCCAGTCCTCATG
Source organism: Blastocatellia bacterium (assembly GCA_963698325.1). Lineage (GTDB taxonomy): Bacteria > Acidobacteriota > Blastocatellia > Pyrinomonadales > Pyrinomonadaceae > PSRF01. The sequence continues at coordinate 251,073 of CAVOQJ010000005.1, forward strand.
AGCCCAGTCTAGCGGGACGAAGCAATACCTTACCCCCTACGAAGACTATCTTGACTGGTCAACCAATCTGCAATAGATTCCACCGCGAAATCCCCCAAACACCGTTCGTTCAGGTGTGACTCGCCGCTTAACCCTCACGTCAACGATAAATAGACTTACTTTTCCTGACTACGAGTGATTGTTCACATGGTTTGCGGAAGATCTCGCAGCAATTCAGATTGAAGAATCTGCTTTTCGACGAATTCAGATAGGAATGGATTTTGCGTCGAGTGATAAAGGTTTGGAACCCGTTTCTTGTTGCTGTGCGACTCCTCGCAAAGTCGCATAAACAATTCCAATCCATCGAGCACGGGCCAGGTTTGCTGCAGCCACATTTACTCGTTCACGTGTGACTCACCGCTTAAGCCTCACGTCAACGACTTCAACGGGTCAAGAGATTTAGAGGCTTATTCAATCTCATACTTGGAGGTCCTTTTGTCGACCAGTCCACTCATAGCAATTCCATACTCTCCTACATCAGATTCATTTGTGCTTGTTCCAGCTTCATCAAATGCTTTCTTGGGGAATTCAGAAACTTGTAAGCGGACCGAACCGGGAAGCAATCGAGCTGTTTCCCGTCTGTTTACTACTTCTCGGCACGCGCGCGATCGTGCGTTGGCAAAGTCATCGGGCTTGAACTGTCAGGCCGAAAAGTTCTCAATTTAACGTGCTATCTGAACAGCTGGAGCCCTCCATATGCGGAATCGGGGTCTCAATGGAACGAAAGGAGCGTGGCTATGCCCGAACAATACAGAAGAATTCTTTGGCTGATTGTACTGATGGTTGTGTTTGCGTCAGGTACTCTGGCGCTTGTTATAGCGCGAACTAAGGGTGGGTCGGATCGTGCCGCTACAGACGCACATCCACTATCGAGCAGTGGATTCACCATGCAAAGTCAGGAATCACGCCCGAATAACATACATCGAAATCTGTCGCTGCAGCCCGAAGCTTTTAAATTGAGCCGCAGATTAGGCCAGAGGTTCATAGGTTCGCGGCGCGAGGTCTCCGTACTCATTGGCACGCTCATTAGAGGTGGAGAGCAGCAGCCGGTTGTGATGACTCGCCGCCAGACCAACCGCGGCGAGCGCGTGGAAATCGCGGTGGGCGTTGGAACGCCTTCGCTGACATGGAGTGAAAGGGAAGGCCCCCGGTCTTCAGGCAACTCCGCCAACGAAACAGAACGCACCCTAATTGAGCGTCTGGCTTTCGATAGTGTGGATCAATTTGTGCTGGCGCAACGTCGAGGTGCCAGTTACTACACGGTGGCGCGCAACGTCAGGCCTGCCGAAGCAGGTGACTCCGACAATTACGACGGCCCACTGTGGGACCTTGTCCGCGTGGACTATCCTCAGGAAGACACTCCCTCCAGACTCTATTACATCAATTCCACCAGCGGCCTGATCGACAAGATCGTTTACGAGATTGGTGGCGAGCCCATTGAGGCCAACTTCTCTGGTTGGCAGGAACAGGGCGCTGAAACAGTTCCCTCACGAATTACCTGGACACGTGAGGGTCAGACGCTCATGGAATTCCGGCTCACAAACTTTACTCACGATTCTCAGCCATAGTAGCGCCATCATGACCCACCTTATTGGTTCATCCTCCACCAAAAATTTACTGCTGGTCCTCGCGATTTCGACTCTGCTTGCAAGTTCTGTTTTGGGCCAAACAACCGCCGCGCGGCCAGACCGTGGCGCGATGCCCGGCGCTTCCTATTCCGTCTCCGATATCGAGAGCATCAGTCTGACGAACGGAAACTTGAACCTCACTATTCCGCTCGCCTCATTACCTCCCATTGCCGGAGGCAAGCTCAAGTTCACGCTCAACGCCATCTACAACAGCAAACTGTGGAATGTAACGCGTACTGAGAACCAGATGGGACCTATAGCCGGCTGTCCGACCTGGGTGGTAGACACCCCGCAATTGAGTGACATTGGCGGGTGGACCTTCACAGGCGGCTACCGAATCATATTCCGCAACGCGCACGAAGATTTTGACTATGTTGTGCCGCCGCCACCTGGGCCGGGCGAGAGTTGTGAGGGCGACGTTGGGGAGCAGGCTCTGCTGCAAAACGTATGGTACCGGACAATCTTGATCACACCCGACGGAGCCGAACACGAGCTAAGACCGACCGACGTCACTGCTGTATACAGCGGTAGCCGAGAATACCTGCGCAATTACTATAAAGATATACCAAACTCTGTGAACGCCCCGCTGAGGTATTACTCTTTCGACGGCACCTTCGTCTGGGCCGTTATCAATCCCTCAAGCTACAGCACTCAGTGGACCATTTACTTGAACGATGGCACTAAAGTAACTCAACTAAGCAGTGGTATTCAGAGGATCAGCGACAGTAACGGAAACAGCATAAAAATCTACAGTGATACGAATGGAACGCATTATCAGGATGAGCAGACGGGCCGCGAGATCAAATACGGCTCGGACGGAAAAGTTTGGTACCAGACGGTCGGGGGCACCTGGCAGAGCATCGACATCGTGATGGGTACGACGCAGGTGCAGGGAAAGCTATACCAGGTGGATGACTGGAACCCCATGGGTGGCGAAACGGGAGGGGGCACGCCCTGCTTCCGTAATGAGATCCTGCAAACCCAGATCTCCGTGGTTCGTCAAATTGTATTTCCTGCCACTGAGCCGGGCTCCCCCGGACGAAAATTCTTGTTCAACTACAACTCTGATACCACCGAAACAGCAACGAATCAGGCGACTTGGTTTTGCGGCACTTTGCCGGAAACTTACACGCGTACGGTCTCGCACGGCATGGGCGCACTCAGTCAGATGACAACCCCTTCGGGCGCAGTGGTTAGCTATACGTACAGTCGTGATGGCACGCACTGGTATTGGATCGATTCCGACTCCATTCCGCGAGAAACCGTAACCCAAAAGCAAGTCGCCCACGACAACGTTACCGACACGTGGACCTACAACATTATCGAATCCGGTGCTTGCGGGGGCACAGTGACCGTGCCGGACGGTTCTGTCACCATCGAGGGTTGTTATCCAAAGGATGCCGCGTTTGGGGCATTCTTTGGACTTCCAAATGACAAGGGAGGCTTAGTATTCAGTTCGAATCGCTCCAACAAGGAAAAAGTGGAACGCCACTGGAGCATGTTGGCCTTTAGCGGCGGGAATATGGGTCTTTCCGGCGGCTCCGGGCTCAGCACTTTTAACCCGGTGGTCGATGCTGAATACACGAGCTTGCTGGATGATACCACCAGCCACAATCCAATCAAGATGTCTGCCAGGACTTACCGGTACGACTACAACGGCAACCTGGTGCAGCAGACTGATTATGACTGGTTCGATCCCTCTCTGGTAACGCGTGATGCAGCCAGCGTACCTACAGGTGTGCCTGCGAGCGCAACCGTGCTGCGAGTTGTAAACAGCAGCTACTACAATCCGGCAACGAGTTCGACGTCGGGAAACGTTTACGCTAAGCGCGCGCTCACGACAGCCACGCCGCTCATTCTCGGCGCTTTGCAGCAAAGTACAATTTGGCCGAGCATCACGCAGCTCAGCTACGACGGCCAGCCGTATGGCACCGCGCCCACTGTCGGCAACCTTACGAGCCAGAGCGTTTGGGATGATCTTGACAACAAGTGGATCACTAGCAGCCAGACGTATGGGCTGTATGGAAACCTGGCCACTAAAACCGACCCGCGGGGCAAGGTCACGCAGTTCTTCTACGATGACGCCACTCATGCCGCGCCCAACCGGGTTGTAGTCGATCCACAAAATGGCACCGGCCAGCAGACAACAAGAACAGCTTTCGACTACTCGACCGGTTTAGTCACCAGTCAAACCGATCCCAATGGCAACGTCGCAACCATCGATTATACGAATCAACTGCTGGGCACAGTCGATCCTTTCGGCCGGCCCGGCGTGACCATTGATCCGCTGGTGAATGCCGGTGGAGTCAATCAACATCATCGGACGACGACTACATATCTGGACAACGCGCGCCAAGTGATAGTCGCTGCCGATTTGAATAGTGAGAATGACAAACTTCTAAAGACGCGGACCACCAGTGATATGTTGGGGCGGGTAATTCTGTCGGAGCAAAGCGAAGACGGCAGCACTTACGCCATCTCTGCGCGCAAGATTTACGAGCAGATGGGGAAGATCACATATTCATCGAATCCGGCGCGCAGCGCCGGCGCCTTCACAGATGGATGGACCCGCACAACTGCCGATGTCCTCGGCAGAATAATTGAAGTGGCCACCTTTGGCGGTACGGCGCAACCACCCTCGAGCGGCTCCGGTGGCATCTTCACCGGCAACGTGACCACCAGTTACGACGCAAACTTCACCACTGTCACCGATCAGAACGGAAAACTTCGCCGCAGCATGGTAGACGGTAGCGGCAGACTGGTGCGGGTTGACGAGCCAGACGGTAACAACAATCTCGGGACGACCGTCAGCCCGGTTCAACCCACCAGCTATACCTATGACGTTTTTGGCAACCTGAGGACGGTGGTCCAGGGATCGCAAACGCGCAGCTTCACTTACGATTCACTCTCTCGACTGCGCAGCGCGATAAACCCGGAGAGCGGCACTGTTAACTATACCTATGATGACAATGGCAACTTGCTGACCAAGACCGATGCGCGCGGTATCACTAGCACCTACACATACGACGCGCTCAATCGCAACACGTTGGTTGATTATTCGGATGCGACGCCTGATTCCTATCGTCAATATGATTTGGCCATCAATGGTAAGGGACGAATCAACCAGGTTTGGCAAAGTGGATCAACAACAGCAGCGACTTACATTGATGAGTACGACGCACTGGGCAGGACTCGGGTGCAACGCCAACGCTTTGAGACAGGCGGCGTTTGGAGTGGGTCCTATAAAGTACAGCGCACTTACGATCTCGCCGGCCACGTGAAAACGCAAACATATCCTTCCGGCCACACAGTCACTTACAACTACGATCAGGCCGGGCGTCTGGGCGATAAGGATGCTCAGAACCTGGCTTTCACCGGCAACCTCGGCGACGGCGTGGCGCGCACTTACGCTACCGCGGTTACCTACAGCGCATTCGGCAGTTTGCAACAGGAGCAGTTTGGAACACAGACACCGCTCTATCACAAGCTGCACTATAATGTGCGGGGCCAACTCAATGACATTCGACTGAGCACGGTGGCTTGGGCGACTGACCAATGGAACTGGAACCGTGGCGCCATCGTCAACTACTACGCCTCGGCTGAACTGGCATGCCCGACGCCTGCCTGTAGAGCCAACAGCGGACCGGACAACAACGGGAATCTGATCCGTATGCAGCATTGGATCCCCGCCAACGAGCAGATGAGCAGCTACAACTACACGGAGGATCGCTACACCTACGATTCCCTGAACCGGCTCAAGTCTGTTGCCGAGTACCATGGCTGGCAGAGCGGCTTCAGCGGGCAAGATTTCACGCAAATCTACGACTACGACCGTTGGGGTAATCGCACGATCAACCCGGCCACAACCAATGCGCCAGAGCCCCAGTTCACCGCCAGCAGCGCTACTAACAGATTGGGTGTGCCTGCGGGCTACACCGGCCGAATGGACTACGACGCGGCCGGCAACCTCATAAACGACACTTACACCTCCTACGGGAGAACTGATGGAACTCCCACTCGCCTGTACGACGCTGAGAATCGTTTGACCACCGCCAAGGACGGCAGCCTCCAGGTGGTCAGCAGCTACAGCTACAACGCCGATGGCCAGCGCACGCGGCGCAAGGTAAATGGCGTGGAGACGTGGCAAGTCTATGGCATGGATGGCGAGCTATTAGGTGAGTACGCGTCCGGCGCGGGGGCCTATTTGCCGGCGACCGAATACGGTTATCGCGGCGGCGAGTTGCTCACAAGCATCAGCAGCGGTGACACGCAACGGTTGTCGCGCTTCGTTACCAACCTCTACTATGGCGCGCTGCAACGAGACCCGACCCCAGCGGAGTCGCAGGACAAGATTAATCAACTGGCTGCGGCCGGCGCCCAGAGTCAGGCGCAGTTGCTGACGATAGCGAGCCAGATTGCTCGTTCGCTTTTCACGCAAACAAACTACGAGACTTCGCCTTATCGTTCCGACATTCAATACGTCACGGATCTTTACTATGCCTATCTGCAGCGCGGGCCGGACGACAGCGGACTCAATTTCTGGGCGGGACAAGCAGCGAGCAGTCGCGTGAATGTCTGCAACGCATTCGAGGCGAGCGGCGAGTTTCAGACGCTGGTAGCCACGCTCTACGGCACGGCTGCTTCGGACAACGAGCGCACGGAGCATTTTGTCAACGACTTCTACCTTGGCGCTTATGGCAGGAATGCAACTGCTACAGAGTTGCAGCAGCAACGCGATGCTCTGAACGCAGCAGCGGCACAAAGTCAGGCCTCAGTTCAAACACAGGCGGAAACGTTCGGGCGCTCGCTGTTTGTGACACAGGTCAATGATGCGAGCTTGAGCAACACGCAATACGTCACCAATCTTTACGAGGCATTCCTGCAACGTGGGCCTGATGCCGGCGGACTGAGCTTCTGGTCGGGACAGGCGAGCGTAGGAACTGGGCGGCAGAATGTCTTAAACGCATTTGCCACCTGCGGAGCGTTCAGAGAACTAGCCGGCACGCTTTATCGCGAAGCCAACTGGCTGGTCACGGATCACCTCGGGACGCCGCGCATGATCGTGAACAAGAGCGGTAGCCTGGCGAGCGTTAAGCGGCATGATTATTTGCCATTTGGCGAAGAGCTTTTCGCCGGCACCGGGGGAAGAACCACCACACAAGGTTATAGTGGCGACAGCGTCCGTCAGAAGTTCACCCGCAAAGAACGGGATAACGAAACCGGACTAGACTTCTTTGAAGCGAGGTACTACTCAAGTGTGCAAGGTCGGTTCACAAGCGTTGATCCCGAAAATGCTGGAGCTGCACTGTGGCATCCTCAAAGTTGGAATGGCTACGCGTATTCCCTCAATAACCCTCTCAGGTTCATCGATCCGGACGGCCTTCGGTGGGCTCAAATAGGAGTTGATGGCGGACTCGCTTATAGATGGTTTGACGATAACGAAAAGGATGACAACGGGCAGACTGAGTACGGTAGGGCTCTGGCAAACGGATATTCGGCAGTGACGTTTGATGAGTCGAAAGCATTCTCTTTCACAAATGGCTTGTTGGCACCTGGAGAGACACTAACAACGGTCACACTCAACCCGGACGGTTCCGGTAACGTGTCGAATCACACAGTTACGTTGGGAGAGTATTCAAAGCTTTTAGCCCTCTACGGTATGGTTGACACAACGTCATCTTATATGTCCGCTATAGGCCTAAAGCCCTCCGGTGGGTTCGACAAATTGCTGAGCGACTTTGTGAGCAGCATAGTTGGAACGAATACCAATATCTCGGTGAATCTTCCAAATGTTCCTGGCCCCGCAGTTGGAGCTGGTGCTACCGACAAGCTGTCGAAAAAAGCAGATGATCTGATTTCAGGAAGCTTAAAAAGGTCGCCTTCTTACCGATCCGAACTGGCCCAGAAGACCTATCGAGAGATCCGTGATCTAGCGAAGAAGGGAGGCGCAGAAGGCAGGGCAGCTCGTGGAATGAAGAAGCTGATCGAACAAGCTGAGCGCCTCAGAGAGAAAGTGAAGGGCAAGTAATGAACGTTCTCCTGACAGATATCAAGAACAAGTGCAAAGAAGGAAAGTATCAGGAAGCACTTCGTCTAATAGAGAATGCCGAGAGAGAGAACCTTCTTTGTCCCGAGGTATTGGTGTGGAAAGGGCGCTGTATTCAATTGCTCGACGGTGATACGGCTTATCAACTGTCAGACATCGAGAACACCTTCAAGCGCGCCATTGAAATGGACGAGGACTATACTCCGGCGATCGTTGAACTGGCCTGGTTCTACTTGAATGTACTTGATGATGCCAAGCTAGCTGCCGAGTTGTTTGAGAGAGCCGTCAGTTCGCACAGGCGAGATCTCACTGAAGCAGTTGTAGGTAAGGCGAAATGCCTGATTGAGACCGAGACAAAGGACGCCGCCAAAAGTTATTTGGCAGAAATTACCAGCAGTTGTTTAGACATGAATGAAATTGGGAAGGTTCTAGAAGAGATAGAATCATTCAACAGCTAACTCCGGACCAAGTGCTTCACTGACGCGACTGCTGATATTGGCGGACATAAGCGGTGACAAACTCAATGATCTTTTCCTGCTGACGGCGGGGCAATGCGGATACTTCCTCGAAGACCTTCTGCACCTTGCCGGTGGGCCCGGCCTTGCGGCTAGTCTTCAACTGAGCAGTACCATCGCCGATGAGCTGCGCCGCTGATACCTCGAGCGCCTCAGCCACCTTCTGAATAACATCGAGTGTCGGATTGAGTGTGCGCCGCTCGTAATAGTCAACAGTCTTCTGCGTCGTGCCGAGCCGATCGGCTAGCTCTCTTTGAGCGAGTCCCTTCTGCCGCCGTAGCATCGCCATGCGGCGACCAAACGGCGGCGCGTCTTTCTGTGGAGGTCTTCCGCCTGCTCCTGCCATAGTGTCGGCATTATATGAGTCGTTTTCCGCGCCCATGCTTCTCCACCTCACTTTCGCTTTTCCGCTTGCCACTGTTACGACATTAGAGTAGTATCTGCCGCGAAAGTTAGCAACTAAAGCTTGGTTGCAACTTTTCACTTGACAGCTTTTTTGAGAATCGGACGAATCCGGATGCTGATCGACAAGGCAGAGATCGAGCGGGTGAAGCGGGCGAATGAGCTAGTGGCATTCATTCGCAGCCGCGGGGTCACTCTCACGCAACGTGGGAAGCAGCTTGTGGGTCTCTGTCCCTTTCATGATGACCACGAACCGAGTCTGGTGGTCGACTCCAGGAAACAACTGTGGAACTGCCTGGGCGCGTGTCACGAGGGCGGCGACGTATACCGCTTTGTGATGAAGGCTGACGGTGTGGACTTTCGCGAAGCGCATCGCCAGCTCGGTGGCCATGAGGCAGAGGCGAAGGTAGTTGCTGTTGACGATCAGCGATGGCTTGAGCGCGCCGTGGCTCACTATCACGCGCGGCTGTTGCAGACGCCGGCGGCGCAGGACTACTTGCGCTCGCGCGGTATCATGGCGGCGGAGATCGCGACGAGCTTTCGTCTCGGTTACTCAGACGGAACGCTTGCAGAGAAGCTGCCGCCAGAAGGGCGCAGAGCTTTGCGGCGCATCGGCGTGTTGACCGGCTCGGGGCGTGAGTTGTTGTGCGGCTGCGTGGTCTTTCCTTTAGTCGCCGCCGTTGGACCAGCTAGCGGCCACGTGGTTGGACTCTACGGCCGGAGCATTGAAGGTCGGCGGCACCTGTACTTGCCGGGTGAGCGGCGCGGCATCTTCAACCCGGAGGGCGCACGCAACACCGAAGAGGTAATCATCGCGGAGAGCGTGATCGACGCAGCGGCGTTGTGGAGCGCAGGCCTGCGGAATGTCATTCCTGTTTACGGCGTGACTGGCTTGACTGAGGCGATCATCGCGCACTTGGTTGAGTGTAGGGTCAAGCGCGTGGTGTTGCTGCTCGATGCTGATGAAGCGGGCCGCGCGGCGGCGATCGATATGGCCCAGCGGCTAGAGGCCGTGAACATCGCAGCGCGCAGCATTGAGTTGCCGGCGAAGGATGCTTCTGAGTTCATCGCCAGCGGCGGCACGGCCGATGAGATACGCGCACTGATTGCAAGCGCGCATGCTGGGAGCGCAGGCATCGCGGGGTCCCCGGCCGGGCAGCCCGGCTGGGGTGCCGTGTTGCCTGCAGGCATGAGCGCAGCTCACGCGGTTCGCGCTGAGGCGCTCCCCGCGTTGCAGCTCGAGACGAACGCTGACGGCTCAATGCAGTTTGCGATCGATGGCCGTGAGTATCGCATCCGCGGCTTGTCGCCGGTGGGGTTGGAGCGGCTAAGAGTGAATGTGCGGCTCACCATCAATGACGCTTTTCATCTCGACACAATCGATCTTTATCAAGCACGGGCGCGGGCAGTGTTCGCGCAGAGCGCGGCGAAACTGTGCGGCTTGGGCGAGCAACAAGTCACAGCGGACCTGCTGCAGATGATTGAGAAGTTGGAAGCGGCGCGACTGGCGATGCGGAAGAACGGGGATGATGGAAACAAGCACGACGCGCCGATGACGCCGGCAGAGCGAGACGTGGCGCTGAGTTATTTGAAAGACCCGAAGCTAACTGAGCGGATCGTGGAGGACTTTCGCAAGTGCGGTCTGGTGGGTGAGCGGGCGACGGTGTTGACCGCTTACCTGGCTGCGGTCTCGAGGAAACTCTCTGAGCCGTTGGCCGTGCTGATCGTGGCGCGCAGCGGCGCGGGCAAGTCGGCTTTGCAGGATGCGCTCTGTGCTTTTGTGCCGCCCGAGGAAGCGGTGAGAGTAACAAGGCTGACGGGCCAGGCATTGTTCTACAAAGACCCGTACTCGTTACAGCGCAAAGTGCTGGTGATTGCCGAGGACGAAGGCGCGCAAGCGGCCGTCTATTCGTTGCGGACATTGGCCAGCGATCAACGTCTATCGATCGCGGCAACCCGGACGGATCCCCAGTCGGGCAAGCTGCACACGGAGCATTACGAAGTCTATGGGCCGGTGGTGATCGTGCTGACGACCACGTCGCCGGAAGTCTTCGACGAAGAGACGCGCAGCCGGTTCGTGCAACTGACGATGGATGAATCAGTCGAACAGACGCGCGCCGTACTTGGACGCCAGCGACGGGCCCACACGCTGGCCGGCGTGCTGGAGCAGGCGACGGCGGAGATAGTGCAACGGCAGCATCACAACGCGCAGCGGCTCTTGCGGCCGTTGGCTGTGGTCAATCCTTACGTCGAGCAGTTGACCTATCCGAGCGACCGTCTGATGCATCGGCGCGAACAGAAGAAATATCTGGCGCTGATCAACTCGATTGCCTTGCTGCATCAGCATCAACGCGAAGTGAAGCGGGCCACGCGTGGTGACGTGGAGATCGAATACGTCGAAGTGACCATCGATGACATCGCGCTCGCAAACGAACTGGCCGGTGAAGTGCTGTCACGCGGGCTCGATGAGCTGGCCCCGCCAGTGCGTGGGCTCTACGACGAGCTGCGCGCGCTGTGCGTGAAGCGGGCTGACGAGTTGAAGTGCAACCTTGATGACGTGCAGTTGTCGCGGCGTGAGATCAGAGAGGCAACAGGCTGGTCTGACTGGCAAGTGCGCAACTACTGCTGGAAGCTGGTGGAGATGGAATATCTCTACACGACGGTTGGCAACGGCCGGCCGTGCGTCTACAGCCTGGCGCGCGCCGACGAAGGCGAGCGGCAAACACTGCGCGGCCTGACCGACGTCGCCGAGTTGCAGCAACGACTCACGGCCCAAGCTTGATCAGTTCTTTGAATCGCCGCTTTTCTTCTTAGCTGCTGAGCTGAGTAGTGAGCGGAGCGCGGCGCGCGATGTGCTGCTTTTTGCACAGCGCGTGACGCGCGGAGCGACTAAGCTGCGCCGGACCAAGCCAGCCACGCTACAGGCCCAAGCTGCGAAGGTGGCTAGCTGCGCTCTCACCAGGGAGGGCGGCGGCCGCGGGCGGGCGGGGGCGCTCCGATAACGACCCCATTATGTGCCGGTGCAATCGGGGTGACGGGGCATGGCCAGCGAATCGAGCGCGCTGATTGCCGACCAGTTACGTGGCCATCAACAACTCTGGCCCATGTCCCCGGCGCGCCGATTGTCTGACCAGGACATAATGCCGCGTTAGCGGATGACCCCGCCCGCCCGTGGCCGTCCGCCCGGCCTCGCGCAACGCGGAGCGCTGCAACTCTCGCTAAAGAGAGCGGAGGCAAAGGCGCGCAGAGCAACACTCACTTTTGCGGCGCGCGCTTTTGCCGCAGCGGACGTTGAAGTAATCGAGTTCCAGGCAGTGGAGTCCCTCGAACCTTGTGGACCTTGTGGTGAAAATGAGGGGGTTGTGGTGGGGTTGTGGTGAGTCGACCACAAGGTCTTACTGAAACTCAGTCAACACTTTGAGCCCTACCTTGTGGGGTTGCGGGCAAAAGCAGGTCGAGGCCTTTTTCAAAACTGATCTGATCTTCTTCTTACTCGAGATCTCTATCTCGAGTTGTCCGTGCTGGCTCGCAATGAATGAAGCCCAACGACAGCGACTAAAGATAATGGCCGAGCGCTTCAGTGAATGGCTCGAAGCCATCAACTACTCGCCCAAGACCCGCGTCAACTACACCCGCGACGTAAAGGTCTTTCTCGACTGGCTGGCTGATAACACTGCAATCAACTCTCTCGTCGACGTGACACCGGCGCATCTGCAGCAGTACCAGATCGCGCTCTACAACTTCGAGCGCCACAACGAAGAACGAGCGACTAAAGAAAAAACAGAAGCCCAGGAATCAAAGCGGCTCAGCGTTGGCACACAGGCCAACCGTCTGGCGGCAGTGCGCAAGTTCTTCTCCTGGCTCCTGAGCGAACAACAGATCGCCTACAACCCAGCCTCGACTTTGCAGCTCCCAAAACAACCTCACCGTCTGCCGCGTGGCGTGCTCACGAAATCAGAAGCGCGCCGACTGATCGAAACAACGCCGACGACGAAGCCGCGCGATGTTCGCGACCGCACGATCCTGGAAGTACTCTACGCCACCGGCATCCGTCGCGCTGAGTTGCTCGGGCTAACGATCTACGACGCCGACTTGCAAACCGCAACGCTGCGCGTCGACGGCAAAGGCAACAGAACCCGCATCGTGCCACTGACCCAAAGCGCGATCGCCGCCTTGAAACTCTATCTCGAAGAAGCCCGCGCGGTATTCGCTCATGAAGCCGGCCAGGTGCGTTTGTTTGTCTCTAGTCGTTCCGGTGGTCCGCTCGATGATGACGATATCGTGCGCATCGTTAGGAAAGCCGCAACCCGTGCCGGCATCAAGAAGCACGTCACGCCGCACACACTGCGTCATACCTGCGCCACTCACTTACTCAAAGGCCGCGCCGACATCCGCCAGATCCAAAAGCTCCTGGGCCATCGCCGGCTTTCTTCGACCGAAGTCTACACACGTGTCGAGCTCTCCGACCTGGCCGAAGTCATCGCCCGTTGTCATCCGCGCGAAAAGCAAAGATGAATCGTGAGCTTGATGCTTACCTGGCTGACCTGGAAGCCCGTCGCTTCTCTCACTCACGCCGCCATCACTCGGCGCGCACGCTCGAACGCCTGCTGCTCTACCTGCGCGAAGCGCACAGCGTCACGGACTGGCGCGCTGTCAACGAAACTCATCTACGGGACTTCGCCGTCTACGCCGCGACACGTCATCGCTCACCCCAGGGCAAACACATCTCAGCAGCCACGCTGCGTCAATGGCTCGCCATCATCCGCTCGTTCTTCGTCTGGATGAACCGCAGTGGCCACTTACTGCACAACCCGGCGGAACGCCTGGCCTTCCCACGCAAAGAGCAACCGTTGCCCCACGTGCTCAAAGAATCAGACATTGCTCGTCTCATCGAAACTCCGGACACTACTACAGCGCTCGGCATTCGTGATCGCGCGCTGATGGAAACTCTCTACGCCACCGGCATCCGTCACGCCGAAGCGCATCGTCTCGATCTGTACGACATCGACACTGCAGCTCATCGTCTGACTGTGCGCCTGGGCAAAGGCCAGCACGATCGCCTCGTGCCACTCACTGAAACCGCCGCGCACTGGCTCACTCGTTACGTTACATCACCGCAGCGCGTTCGGAGCTGGCTGCAGGTCAGTGGTGGGGCAAAGGCCAACGACGCAATCGACGCAAACGATCTCAATCATCGCCGGCGCCCTGGGTGTTAGCATCCACGCCGGCGTTGTGGCTTGCCGTCACCGGCCGCCGTCTCTCGTATCAAATGATCGCCGAGCGCATCGGCCACTATGCTCTGCAAGCGGAACTACAAGCCACAGTCCACACCTTCCGCCACTCGTGCGCCACACATCTCTTGCGTGGCGGCGCCAGCGTCCGCCACGTGCAACAACTCCTCGGCCACCGCGACTTGAACACCACGGAAATCTACACCCACATCGAACTCCAGGACCTACAACAGGCCATCGAAAGCGCTGCGACCAGAGCATAGGCTGGCATCACATCACCGGGTTATAATGCTCTTTCTTTAGCTGCTGACTGCTCTTTGACAACACGCTTTCGGCTTCGGGTAAGGTTAGGGAAACGAAGGAAGGTGCTGCGCACCTGAAATGTTGTGACACGTCACCCCTCCAGGGTGCACACGCACGCAAACTTTTGCATGCGTATGTAAACATTCCCAACCAGGGAGCTTATAAGAAGCCGCATGCGGCTGCATGCAAATGCCTGCGCTCGCATGCACGCGGCGCGAAGAGTAACTACCCGTTCTTAACCCGCAAAGAACGGGATAATGAAACCGGCCTCGATTACTTTGGCGCCAGGTACTATGCGAGCACACAAGGAAGGTTCACAAGCGCAGATGAACCCCTCGCTGACCAAGATGAAGACGATCCACAAAGCTGGAATCTGTATCAGTATGCAGGAAACAATCCGCTGTTATTCACTGATCCCACGGGAATGTGGAAATGGGTTGATCCAGACCAAAATGGTAATAGGTTTCTTCAATGGGAGGAAGGTGACGATTGGCAGACATTAGCCACGTTCTTGAACAACAATAGCGATGACACCTATTACAGGGAAGACCTGGAAAAAGCCTTTTCCAGCGGCGGTCTTGGAGAAGAAACGATCGTTGACGTTACGGGTGCTATTCCGAAATTCACGAATACTCGAGGTGGAGTTGATTCGAGTGTGAGTTGGGATCTTGTACCTTTTGGCGGCGGAGCTAAGGTCGCATCGAAAGCTGGCATTTTTCGAAGAATCGCACGGGCGTTCGGGTTTGGAGCAGCAAGGAATACTGTAAAGATTCCTGCGCGAAAAGCTTTGCCGGTTTTGGCGAGAGCAGTGTGTTTTGTTGCGGGAACACCAGTCCTGACAAAGGAAGGTTTGAAGCCGATCGAGGAAATCAAAGAAGGAGACAAAGTTCTCAGTTACAACGAACAGACCAAGCAAACCGAATACAAGACAGTAGTTCGAAGTATTGTTCGATTCGCGGAAGCAGAAAAATTGCTATTGGTAAAAGTTGAAGGCGAGGTTGAGACTTTAGGCCTAACAAATGAGCATCCGTTTTTTGTGCGGATCCACAGAGCGAGAGACAACACAGCAAGTGACAATGACGACGGCGAATGGCGAAAGGCGGGCGAGCTACAAGTTGGTGACTTAATCCGCAAAGCCGATGGAACTTGGGCGATAGTTGAGAACATCAGCCGGCGAAGTAAAGGCGAGGCGGTATACAACTTCGAGGTTCCTGACAACCACAACTACTTTGTCGGACAAACGAGTCTGCTGGTCCATAACAACGATGATTGCATCGTGAGGACATTACAAACCGGGGGGCGCAGAATAAGAAAGAGCACTGCCGAGGCATTAGGTCTCACTAAAGAACAAGCAAAAAACGCTATTGAAGCGTTGAAGAAAGCTGAGGGGGTGGGAAATAATGTCCATCAAAAAATCATGAGTAACGGTGATCTGGTTAATTCACACACGGGAGAAGTCATCGGGAATCTCCACGATTATGTGCCTTGATTGGTATCGGTGAATATGGAAGAAACTAAAGAAACAGACATTTTGATGTGTAAGACAGATTCTGAATTCATGGTTCTTACTCAAGAGAAGGACTGTCATATTGTTACCCAAGAGCTTGGTATTACACCTGACAGGTTTCATCAGAAGGGAGAGAAAACTTATTCAAAGTTTTCTCCGAACCCGGGAATTCATCAAAGTGGACTTTGGGCGATCTCCAAGGTTTCTGTCGCTGAGGAAGCTTCTATATCTGAACACATAAGACACTTTCAAACGATACTCGGAGACAAATTAGAAGTGATCAAGAGGCTCAAACAACATTACGGCTTTGAGTGTGTGTTTTATGTCTTGATTCATACTGAAGACGCCGGCGAAGCGTTTGATTTGGATGAAGCGGAGCTAGCTTTTATAAACAAAATTTCTAATCGGTTCACTTGTTCTATCGTGGCAATTGAGGGGAGTCTAAAGTAGCTCCGAGATCCGGCATGACGTTATTCCTGTCTGTTCTGTTCGTATTGTGAGACGTAGGCAGAGACCCAGTTGACGATGTGCTCCTGCTGACGGCGCGGGAGCTTTGAGACTCGATCGAAGACCTCACGCACCTTGCCGGCTGGTCGGGCTTTTCTTAGCTGCTGACGGTTCTTTGACAACTTGCTCTCGCGCGGATGCGGGCGCGGGCTTCAACTACTCGTTCTTAACCCAAAAAGAACGGGACAGCGAAACGGGGCTGGATTACTTCCTTGCACGATACTACTCATCGACACAAGGACGTTTCACCAGTCCGGATCAACCGTTTGCCGATCAATATGAAGATGATCCTCAGAGTTGGAATCTCTACTCCTACGTAGGCAACAACCCTCTCAGTTTTACGGATCCATTTGGGCTCTGGAAATGGGCTGGCACTGACGATAACGGCAACAGACTTATTCAATGGGAAAAGGATGATGATTGGTACACATTATCTACGTTTCTATACAACCAAACAGGAAGAGATTATCTCCCAAGCGATTTGGAAAGAGCATATTCTTCAGGCGGCCTAGGTCACGACACGCTCCTGGATTTTTCCGGTGCGCCGAGTCGCTACTTCACAAACAATCGCGGAGGAGTACAAGATTCGAGCTGGGAGGTCTACGGAACGGTCCTCCCAGCTGTCAGAGGCCTGAAAGTCGCCGGCGGACTAATAAGTGGGGCTTGGAGAGGGGTTGCAGGACTCTTCGCCAGAAGCACCGCAGCGGAGTTTGCGGGTGGAGTGACACGGGCAGCGATCCAAGCTGCAGCGTCAGATGCTGGACCGACTATTCAAGTGGTTACTAAGCTTACGCAAGCGCCAGGAGCGGGACGCGCATTGTCGGTAGCTACTGGTGAAGGTGCAGAAGCGCTTGCAAATGCAGCAAGAGCTGGTGGTCAAGTGTACAGAGCAAATATTCCGAAAGCTCTGATCGAAACATTGAAGAGTGCGGGGGAATCAGTCACTCAAATGGGTGGCGTTACGGCTCGTGAATATCGTTTTGCTCCAGAGGCTGCAGAGTTTATCTCCAGGTTCTTTAGGTAACAACCATGAATTGGTGTTGCATTCCGTTCAAGACTTGGTATGAAGCTGCCGGAGAAAGAGGCACTGCGATACTTGTAGGTCGCAACTCAGGTGGAAAACCGGAGTTCATCATTCAGCACAGAGCTGTCGACAAGGAGATCGCCTCATTGCCGCCAACTGAATACCCGGTGACGACGATTTCAGAGTTGTGTATCTCCTACTGTCCTTGGTGTGGTCGGCAACTAGATAAATGGTATGGAAAGAATGTCGATGAACTCTACCGGCCAGATCTAAAAATCACTCCCTGACCAAAGCGAGCGCGTTGGTTATTCCGGTTATGCGGCTGAGGACCAGCGTTTGGCTTCGTGTTTGAGGATCATACCTTCCAAGAGTGCCTTGATAACCTGCTTCTCTTCGGGAGCGAACTTGGAAATAGCTTCGAACTGGAGGCGGAGATCTCCATCCGGGCCGCGCTCATCCGCGCCAAAGATCAACTGATCCTGATAACGCCGGTGGTGATGCGAGCGATCCTCAAAGCTGGAATGGTTTTGCCTATGTCGGCAACTCTCCTCTCATCTCTACCGATCCGCATGGTCTATGGAAACGGGTGGACTGCACATCGGGAAGTGGTCAGTGTTGGGAAGCTGAGAAAGGCAATAGCATAGGCAGCCTAGCGAAGCTTCTCAATCTCTCTTCCAAAAAACTGAATGCATTCTTTCAAAATCCGGGAGTTGAGGTAGGTCAAGTCTACGACGTGTCAGGCTTCCATTTGAACAACAATACCACGATACGAGATGAAGGTCCTGCGGTTGTTCGAGTATTCCTACTCTCAGAACCGGAAAGGTCCCGCACGGACATGCTGATGGCGGGAGTGGCTGTAGCTGTGGAAGCGGATCCGGAGCCCGATACCAAAGTAGCGGGAGCTGCTGTAATTGCGCTTTATTTACTCAAACAAAAACTCGACGAACAACTATTGGATAAAACTCCGCATACGCACCCCGATGACTTCGAACCTGTCAGAGGGACGCCTGGCAAGCGAAATAAGAAGACCGGTGAGGTCTGGGAGCGAGACCGACTTCACAAGAACCATTGGGAGGTGTATAGAAACAAAAAGACTATGATAATGGTAAGCGGGATCGATCGGTGTGGGATGACGGTAGGCTAAAGGAAAAATTCTAGGAAAAGGAGGCTCTATGAGTCCTGATGAGGTCTGCGAGGAGTACGCTAAAAAGGGAGCCAGTATAACGTTGAAGCTTTTGGACGATGAATTCGTATTGTTGGAAGCGAATGCAGATGGATTAGAGTTCTTTGGAAAGCTTCTGTTGGCATATGCACATGCCAATGGCGAAGGTCATTCCGGGCAGTTGGGCCCGCATTCAGCTGGCAATGCATTGTTCAGTCCTCAATCTACCAAGGGGATTTACATCCACCGATTGCCTTGTTCATCACCAGATAGTAATCCAGGGCAGACTTAGGGGTGCGTCGTCAGCCCTAACATTGTAGACGCCGTGTCGCTGGTGATCTTTGACAAGTTGCGCTCGTGAGCAGGCCGGAGCGGGCTGAAACTAAACGTTCTTAACCCAAAAAGAACGGGATAATGAAACCAACCTCGATTACTCAATAAATCGTTACTACTCGACGACCCAAGGCAGGTTCACCAGTTCGGATCCCTACAACATCTTCTTTGAGATGAAACGAGGTAGGGACGACCGGGAACGATCTCAGTTGCTTCGTGCGTATGCTTCAGAACCTCAGAATTGGAATCGCTACACCTATTGCCTCAGTGATCCAGTGAATCTTATTGATCCCTCGGGCTTGATTTGGTTGACGAACGATAATGAGAGTTATCAGTGGGTCGACGACGATAAATACAAAGAGGAAGATTGGAAAGGATACAACAAGGTTGATGCTGGTACGATCGCTTATTTTGGTGAAGGCTGGGGCGGCTTTCAGGACAGGTACAAAGGACTCATGGGTAGCTATGTAACGCTCAATGCTGACGGAAGTCTGAGTTCTGCTGGAATAACTCCTGATGATTCGTCTCTGGCGAACGGGGAATACACTTCTACAAACTATGGCGTTGGTAACTTTGGGATGGGTTACATAGTGGATTCAAACAGCCAAGTGTATCCTACTTTGCAAGTTGCTCCGTCATGGCCGAATGTGTCGTATTCGCAGACCAGGGGGCAAGGACCGGTGTCTCCAGGATTGTACGGTCAGGGGACCGTTGGAAACTACGGTCTAGTCATTAATGAATCAATTAACTTGCTACACCCAACATCTGGTTTCTCAAGGGAGGTGGGTTACGGAAGTCCCCAGGCCAGTGCTGGTATCCAAGTCATCTTGCCAGCATGTCAGGGTACTACACCAGATGATTGGGCGTACCATCCGGATAACCCGAATCGCCAAGGTCTAATGTGGCACCCTGTCGGACGTTCCCCTTTTTAATTTATTCGAGGAAGAACCTGCTGCCGAACAAGCTTATGACAATGAAAAAGATGGCCATGGTCGCGTGTCTTTTGGTGGGTTCCTTTGCGCTCCCGATCGCTTTTTATCTGCTGGTTACGGAGATCTATTTTGTTCACAAAGCCACGGCGTTCGATGCATCGATCGTGGAAGTTCGCAAGGAACTCGTACATAAAGGAAAAGGCTCCGCGGTGGCCTACGTTCCCGTTGTTGAGATTCCGTCTGGAACTGATCGAAACCTGAGAATGACAGTCGATACTTTTAGTGAAGAACCAGTCTATCGCGTGGGCGACAAAATGGATGTCTTGTGTGATCTTTCTGCTTCACTGAAGTGTACCAGAAACACGTTTGTTAGTAAGTGGGGGGACAGTTTGCTGGACTTCGTCTTCGCGCTGGCTTTCCTCTCGATCCCAGTGCTCCACCATTGGCGATCCCAGCGACAGCAAGACCGTTCGCGGTTAGCCACAAATGTTAAAGCCCCCTTACGACTCTGAATTGGACAGAGCGGTCAGTTGAATTGGTCGCATTTACCCAGCTTCTACTCATGCAACATGAGAAGCGCTACGCAGAGTTTCATTATTATTGTTTCTCTCCTTCTGTCTCTTTCTGCTTGTCGCTTTCAGAGTGTCAGGCACAGTCCGGTCAAAGCAGCATTCGACGCTAATCAGTTCCTGAAATCTCTCTATTTCGACGAAGATTGCCCTGGGGCGCTGAGACTTGCCGATGAGCAACTTCGACGATCTGTTACGGCTGATGACTTGAAGAAAATGGTGGACGGGATGAAGCAGGAACGGGGAGCCTTGAAGACGCTAAGGGCGGATTCATACTTGATGACGCACGGTGAAACGATGGAATTGTTCTATACAGGCAAATATGAAAAGGGTGTTTTGCATCATCGTTTGGTTCTGGTGGGTGATGCTTCGTCAGGGTACAGAGTGTCCGGAGTTTGGTTCCAGCCCGACCCTTATCCAGAAAATCCTCTTCGTCGTAAGTTCGATGTCGATATCTTTGTTGGCTAGCTTTGTCTGGTTTGCTCGTATTGAGAGACGTAGGCGGAGACCCAGTTGACGATTGCTCCTGCTGGCGGCGCGGGAGCTTTGAGACTCGATCGAAGACCTCACGCACCTTGCCGGCTGGTCGGGCTTTTCTTAGCTGCTGACGGTTCTTTGACAACTTGCTCTCGCGCGGATGCGGGCGCGGGCTTCAACTACTCGTTCTTAACCCAAAAAGAACGGGACATTGAAACGGGGCTCGATTACTTCGGGGCTAGGTACTATGCGAGTACACAAGGACGCTTCACGAGTTCCGACGAGTTTGCAGGCGGCCCTAACGAAGTCTTCGTGCTGGGAAGTGGTCATCCTCAAGACCAAGCTCTGCCATATGCTGATATATTTGAACCTCAGTCTCTTAACAAGTACCAATACTGTACTTGTGGATCGAGGCGATCCTCGCTGAAGTAATTGGATTGTCTGTATTCCTGTGGACGCGCTGATTCGGAGAGCCACGCATGCATGGAGATGGCGTTTCCCAACTGAGAATATCGTGAAGGCGATAGACGACTTGAAGCATTCAGAGAAAGGCTCGTTGGAGATCCAAGCATGGATATCGATTCCAGTTCGATCGAATCTTGGTTGCCTCCGCACGATGGTGAAGTTATTCCGGCTGAAAAGAAGCGACAAATCCTCGATAACATCTGCGCAGCGATTGAGTTCTTAGGACTGACTTATGTGGTACGGTGAATAGTCACGCCTTCTAGCTAGCAGTGCCTTGATGACCTGCTTCTCTTCCGGGGCGAACTTCGAGATGGCTTCAAACTGTAGCCGGAGATCGCCATCGGGACCGCACTCGTCCGAACCGAAAATCAACACATCTGCACTCACCTGCAAGAGCGACAGCGAGCCGACGAATCACGTCGAGCGTGGGTTGTGATGCGCCACTCTCATAAACGGCGCACCTGGATCACGTGCAGATTGATTAGTTCAGCCAAGGCTTGTTGGATCAAGCCTTCAGTTTCTTACTGCTGCTGTTCTTTGACAAAACGCTCTCGTGCGGGTGGGTGCGCGGGGTTCAACTACACGTTCTTAACCCTCAAAGAACGGGATATTGAAACCGGCCTCGACTTTTTCGGGGCAAGGTACTATGCGAGCACGCAGGGAAGATTCACAGGCGCAGACAATCCCGGCTTTTCTAATGGGACTGATTCTTGAACTTGGAACATTATGCTTACAACCTCGCGATGGACACCCTTGCCGTCCGGCTAACGATTCCCCCTGTCGGGTTCGTAGGAGACTTTCACTCCCAAGTGAGTGCGCCCTGCCGGGCGCACAAGCGAAAAGGCGCAACAGTTTTTGGACCGTCGCGCCTAATCTTATGTGGTTACTGTCCTCACCCCAGCAACCACGTGGATGGAAGGATTCACCAACCATCTAGTTGGGCATACTATATCGCGCAATTCCCGCGTTGGCAACCGACAAAATAAAGTGAATCGTTCCGGCCGGTTGGAGCGCCCTCTGAACCTGCCAGGAACTGGGGGAAAGTGCGGTTTTATGCGCCCCCTCGATCAAAGATCGAATCCTCGCCGAACGCTTTCACACAGTCGAGCTAGCGCCAACTTTGAACCTGAGCAGGAATCTCTGCTCTATGAAATCGCCTCCTGTTCGACACCCGACTCGCCTTCGAGCTTCGCCTGAGCACGCTCCAAAAAGGTCCGAATCATTTCGCCAACTCGTTTCTGCATTTCCGAGCTGATTGCGCCTTCACCAACCAAAGCCGCAAGACGATGCAATTCTCTGGCATGAGCCCGGCGGAGTTCTACATGCTGGGAAATCTTGATCAATACGTTATGTCCACGCACCTCAAAAGCCGCGGCATAGCGAAGATAGTTTTTCATCTCGGAACCGGCAGGAGACCACTCAAGTCTTTCCGGCCGATCTTCGGTCTTGCGCACGGCAAAGCTGGCCTGCACCGAACCAATAACCGGCACCTCAGCGCGTACAATCCAGCGCATGATGCCACCAGACTCCTTGCGAATTCCTTCAATGCCCGGCATCAAGTCTGCGAAGTTTCTGAGCTCGCCAAAAAACTCGCGGGCTCGTTCCAGTGTGGTCTTCAATTCCAATTGCCCTGTATATGAAGCTTTGATGCGAAACATTTGCTATCCTGCCGTGTTCCCGGTATTAGTGGTCTAAACTGTGGATGCGCTGCTGCGACCGTTTGTTGCACCAGCATGCGGCGAAAGTTAAGTTACACGATTAGACCGCGTCCGTAAACAGCTGATTTTTGGCTTTAGAGCAAAGGAGTTTGACGTGAGTAGTGATAGGCGCTGTCCCAGGTGTGGCGAGGAAACGTTGCGAACCTGGGACGAGCTCGGAGACGAGGAGCGGGAGGTAGTCCGCCGCTTGCCTGGTTCCGCTGACTATGAAGAGTCGGAGCGCCAGATAATGCACCGTTGGTGCACGCGCTGCTGGTATGAATCCGTCAGGGATGAAACAGTGGCTTAAGAACTTTTTACGTTTGTACCGCGCCGGTAATCTGATCGTAAGCCTCACGTATCGCAAGCATTCGTTCGCGCAAGGTCTCGCTCAAGTCGGCAGGTGATTCGAAACCCAACCGCTTTGCAATTTCCCGGTATGCAGGAGAATCCATTGACGGCAAGGCTGCGACCTTGCCGACGATAAGTCGCAGATGATGATCTACGGATCGAAGAAGCTCGTAACCACGGCTGAGCGACTGATGGTCGTGAGTTTCTAAAGATCCACTGGCTGCGAGACGTTCCAAAGTCGCTAGAGTTGAGCGATCCTCTCCTTCATCCGGGACGTCATCGCGAAGCTGGAGGTAACGGGTCGCAAAGTAAACATCGAGCATGCCGCCGGCTGAGTATTTCGTGTCGGTAGCCTGACGGCCTCCACCATTACGACCGCCAGGGTAATGCGCGCTATGACGGCCATTTTGACCCTGGCGCCTTCCCTTCTCCCGCTCAAGTCGCTCGCGCACACGCCGCGTCTCCTGTCTCAACTTCTCTGAATCTATCTCGCGCGCCCTTTCATGAATAGCATGTCTCGCGTGAGTCTCAACCATTCTGCCCAGCTCCAGATCGCCGGCTACAGCACGCAGTTTTACATAGGCAAGCCACTCCCAGATTGCACTACGCTGTCTAACGTAGTCGAGAAATCCTTCGGAACTTATTACCAGCGGACCGACTTTCCCGTTGGGACGAAGCCGGAGATCCACTCGATACAGGTAGCCCTCGCGAGTCACGCTGGAGAGCACCGAGATCATTAATTCCACCAGCCGGGCATATGCTTCATCTGGTGTAAGTGAAGCGACCGGTGACGAAACAAGAGAATCGTAGACAATGGTAATGTCGAGGTCCGATCCATAATCCATGCCCCCGCTGGCGAGTCGGCCCATAGCGAGAACGCTCAGACGCGGGCCACCCCTCAACGGGCCATAGCGCCGGGCCATTTCACGTCGCGCGATGAGGTAGGCGACATTAATGCTGGCCACGGCGAGTTCGGTTTGCAGTTCATTCGACTCCAAAAGGGAAACCTTTCCAGCTGCGTCTTCAGCGCCGATCTCAATAAGCAGTCGCGACCATTCGCGACGCAATGCTGAAAGTTCCGCTGAAAGATCTTTCTCGGAGTCGATAGCGGCGCGCAACAACGCTCGGTAATCTCGACGACGGTGCCGCGGCTTCGCCGTTTCCAGCGAGCTAGTCAGGGACGGGCTGCTGGCCAGAATTTCACCAAAAAACTCGGAAACGCCGCACAGATGCACCAAGCCCGCCAGATTATCTTCAGACAATTCGATTCTGCCTTCAGATTTTTCCAGGGATGCAGCGACGCGTGCCGTCAGCATTAACGCACGATGCGGGTTTGTCGATTTATGTACCGCTTGGCGCAGCAGGCGGGCCAGCCATTGCGCGTTTTTTAGTTGGGTTTTCGTCTCTGTAGTTTCCAGGTGGGGGAGAAAGACTCTCGCGGCGGTGTTCAATACCCGAGTTTCATCCCGAACCTCATCACCCGCACCGCGATCATCGAACTCCGCGTTAAGCAAAGTTGGCTCGCTGCGCTGTTCATTCAGACCATCGTCGTTTGCAAAAACGCGGTCGTAAGCTTTGCGGACGTTGGTAGTGTGCAGCGCAAGCGCCCTGTCGAAATCATTCAGTGCAATAGCAGACGCACTGGAAAACCCCATGCGCCTCGCAACCAGGGATCGCTGGGCTTCGCTTTGCGGCACTGTGTGAGTTTGTAGGCCGTGCTCCATTTGCAACTTATGTTCGAGCGTGCGCAGGAACACGTAGGCGTCGGACAACTCCGAGCGCTCCTGCTCCGAAATGAGATTGCGTTCTCCGAGTCGGCCCAGGCTTATCAGCGTGTGTGAAACGCGCAACCACTCGTCGTCGCCACCGTGGGCCAATTGTAGTGCCTGGGCGATGAATTCAATCTCCCTGATGCCGCCGCGCTGAAGTTTTACATTAAAGCCCATACGATTCTGTTCGACCTGACGATCGATCTTCTGCTTTGCCAAACGAACGCTCGCCAGGGCGTCTTTGACTGAAATATCCGAACGGTAAATAAAGGGCTGCACTGCGGCAGCAAACCTGGAAAAAAGTGAACTCGAGCCTGCCGCAGCACGGCTGCGAATTAGGGCCTGACGCTCCCAGGGTTGCGCAGATTTGCTGTAGTACTTAATCGACTCATCGAGGGAACAAGCGAGCGCGCCGTCACGGCCGTGCGGCCGCAGGCGTAAATCAACGCGATAGGCCGCGCCTTCGCCTGCCGGCTGGCCCACTAACTTGGTTATAGCTTCAGAGAGTTTGATGAAATATTCGCGGTTGCTTAGCTTGCCTCGATCACTCGAGCCGCCCGCAGTTGTCCCATCATCGGAATAAATGAAAACAAGATCGATATCCGAAGCATAGTTGAGTTCGCTGGAGCCCAGCTTGCCGAGGGCAATGACGCAAAAATCGGCAGTGGCGATGCGCCCGCGTTCATCGCGAAGTGGCGCGCCGTAGCGGTTGTCGAGGTCCTGTCGCGCCAAACTCAGTGCGTAATCCAGGATGGCATCGGCAAGGTTCGACAACTCTTCAGTTGTTTCGACAAGCGTGTGAGCGCGCCGGACGTCATGAAGGTAAATACGGAGCAACTCGCGACGGCGGAATCGCGCAAATAACACTTGCGGACTCAGAGAGGAGTTTGTAAGAGCGAAGCGGCCCAGCGACTCCTTAAGCTGGTCGCGAGTTCTGACACGAATGTCAGTACGCTCGCGCTTGAGCCAGGAAACATAATCCGGGTTTTGCTCGAGCGTCGTAGCCAACAATGGACTCCACGCCGCCAATGCCAGCGTATCGGACAGCAAAGCCGGGTCGCGGATTAATTTTTGCAACGTGCGCGGCTGCTCGTTTGCGAGACGATCCAAAAAGAGTCGAGCGCCTTTCTCGTCAGGCAGATCGCGAACTAGAGACTTGATGTTTTCACTGGCAATCACAAAAACATTGTACGCGGCAGATGACGGGACAAGATAGTTAATGATTGCCAAAAAGATCTGAAAGTCATATGCTCTGGCGCACATCCGCCAACACCGTTTTCAATCGATCCGAGCTATTTTCAAACGTTACCGTCAAGAGGAGGCGAAAATGAGACGTTCGTTTTTTCTGATTCTCGTGCTGGCGACAGCCCTGTTCTTAACCCTGCAAACCGCTTCGGCGCAACTGCCAATCAAAATTCCGAAGATTCCAAAACCCAAACCGCAACCGACGCCGACGGAAACTGCTCAGCCAACACCGGCGACTGACGCAGAATCCGCGGAGCCCCAGCCTGCAAGTCGGCCTACGTCCACTGGCGCTGCGCCGCGTGCAGGAGGTCCTTATGCTCTCAAACCGGAGCCACCAATGAACCCTCAGTTTCTGCCGGAGACGCTCGAAGTTCAGGTCGAGCATTGGGATTACTATTGGAAAATACCAAACGATAATCACAACACTAGTTGGGCGCCTCGTATTGCTTTCGACGTCTTTTACGGCGGCTCAACCAAGTTGCGCTTTAAGGCCGACTACTTCATGCCAGACGGTTCGCTATGGTTCAGCGAAGCGCTGGAGTATCGAGGCGGCTTCGATGAGAGATCGGGGATCTCAAAAGTTTCGAGTGAGAGCGATTCAAATCGAGATAAGAAAGCTATCGTGACGGGCGGGGTGTTTGGCTTAAAGATTACAAACATCCGCGACAACTCGAGCGTGTTCCAGGGCAAGTTCAAAGTGGTGAGATACAAGCCCCAATACTCCGACGCACGTTACAAGAACGAAGTTGACTACTACGTCGATTACGATTGGAAGCTGCCAATTGGCCTCGCCGACCTCGATTACGAAAGGGACGTTGCTACTCCGATAATACGCATGTGGTTTAAGGGTGATCTCAAAAACGACAACCTCGAAGCTCGGCTTTTTCATAACGGGCAACAGATCGCTACCACTGATGATGGCGGACTGGTCGACACAGGCGAGCGTTACTATGCGGACAAACGAGGCAACGATGAGGCGCTGTTTTGGCGAGAGTTCAAATTCAGTTGGCCCCACCGAGCCGAATTCATCATGACTGAAGATCAGCGTAATTACACGGCATACCAGAACGCTCTCTACATTAATCAAATGCCGGGAGAATACGTCGTGAAGGTTTACTACAATGGCGAGCAGGTGCGCGAGACCAAATTCTCAATCGGCAACAACGGCACCTACGCTGACAACGGCATCGCAAAGCAAAATAACCTTACGACGAACAAAATCATTTTGCCCGTGAAAGTGATGGGGACTCTGGACAAGTGGAACGCCGTGAATGCAAAAGCCCAGGGCTTCTATGGCAATCCGGTGAACGGGTTAACGCCTTAATCCCAGCGTAGAAACAATGCCGGTCTCAGAAATGAGATCGGCATTTTTCTTACCAAATGGTGCGGTATTCAGTGCTCGAAGGCTTCCTTAAATAGCGCAAACTCGCATCAGAGGTTTTTCCGGTAACAGTAAAAAGCGAGGGCCCACGGAAACGAACTCCGCGGGCCGTCATTTTCATTCAACTCAAAACGCTCGCATCCAGGTCCAACGTTAAATGTCTAACCTCGCAGACTTTGGACATTTGACGTTGGACTTTGGATCCGTTCCTAAATATCGAAATAAAGCGAAAACTCCAGCGGATGCGGGCGCATGCGCAGTGGAGTGATCTCTCGATCGCGTTTGTAACTAATCCAACGGTCGATCAATTGCTGACTAAAGACGTCGCCCTTCAGCAGGAAATCATGATCGGCTTCGAGCGCTTTCAACGACTCATCTAGTGAGCCTGGCAAAGTTGGCACATCCTTGAGCTCTTCCGGTGAGAGATCGTAGATGTCCTTTTCCAGTGGCTCACCGGGATCGATCCGGTTTTGAATTCCGTCGATACCGGCCAAAAGCATCGCTGAGAAAGCCAGGTAAGCATTGCAGGATGGATCGGGTGGTCGGAATTCCAAACGCTTCAGCTTTGGATTGGTTGAAAACATCGGGATGCGAATCGCAGCCGAACGATTCCGCGCCGAGTAAGCAAGATTAACCGGCGCTTCAAATCCCGGGACAAGCCGCTTGTAACTGTTGGTTGTCGGGGCTGCAAAAGCGACCACCGCTGCCGCATGTTTCAAGAGCCCCCCGATATAGAAGCGGGCCATTTCCGAGAGTCCGGCATAGCCGTCTCCGCCGAAAAGCGGTTTGTCGGCTTTCCACAGGGATTGGTGACAGTGCATTCCGGATCCGTTGTCCCCGAAAAGCGGCTTCGGCATAAACGTCGCTGCTTTGCCGTACTGAAAGGCAGTATTGCGAACTACGTATTTAAAGATCTGCAAGTTGTCGGCTGTGCCCAGCAGCGTTGAGTAGCGGAAGTCAATTTCACACTGCCCGGCCGTCGCGACTTCATGGTGATGGCATTCGACCGTTACGCCGCATTTCCCCAGCGTCAACGAAATCTCAGAGCGCAGATCGCTAAGAGTATCGGTCGGCGGCACGGGCACGTAGCCTTCTTTCGGGCGAATTCGATAGCCAAGATTCGAGCCCTGAAACTCGTTCGCGTCGCGACCCGTGTTCCAGTGCCCTTCGTCAGAATCGATCGCGTAACCGGCCGACTGTTGTTCGTTATGAAACTTCACCGAGTCGAAGACGAAGAATTCGGCCTCCGGCCCAAAATACGCTGTGTCACCCAGGCCGGTAAATTTCAGGTAGTTTTCGGCGCGAACGGCCACAGATCGTGGATCGTAGGGATAACCCTCCTTGGTAATGGGATCGATTGCATTCCCAACCAGGCAGAGGGTGGGGTGGTCGGCAAACGGATCCATCCACATCCTCGTCGCGTCGGGAACCAGCAACATGTCTGACTCATGAATCGCAGCCCAGCCGCGAATCGATGAGGCGTCAAAACCGAAGCCGTCCTCGAACGTGCCTTCTTCAAGTTCGCCGATAGGAAAGGTCAGGTGTTGCCAGGAACCGGGCAAATCGGTAAAGCGAACGGAAACAAATTTTGCCCCCTCATCGGAGGCATACTTCAAGACAGTCTTTGCATTCATGAGTTCTCCTGATTGGAAAAGGGAGTGTTAGGGGTGCTCTTCGCCCCGGCGTGATGTTTGGTGCGAAGTGTTGCGGAAGCCCGAAGTGGTTAAGGAAAGAGCCGAACGTCATAGCGCCACGGCGCGTAAAAAAGTATGCATTATAGTGACGCAGATTCTAATGTCAATGGTTTTCATCGTGGGGTAGTGGGGTAATGAGATGGTGGGTAATTCTGTGTTGATGGTCTGTTGTTCAGCACCTGGCGAAAGCTAGAGGAAAAACTTGAAGAACTCAGTTTTGGCGACGGAAAAGAACTTTTTGGCAACGACGGCGTGGCTATTCCCTACCCGCCTTACACCGATGTGCTTCTAACCTAACGGTGTGGCCCCGGTACGTCAGTTTGAAACCCCCAGTCTTTAACTTGTGGCACATGCCAAGCTTTTTGCATTGAGCCTGTAAGCGAATCGTGCTGCCCAATTCTTGACTTCATCACTCGGCGAGCAATAACCTCATCTGGCTTGAAGAGTTGTGCTGAGCAATAAAGACAGAGGCGAAGGCTGGCGCTCTGAGTTCCAGTACATCTCGCAGTGGAGAACCTCATGAATCCTCAACAAAAGATCGCCATATCGTTTACGAAAAGGCTGCTGCTATTAATCACCTTCGCCGCAGCTTCAATCTTCGTAATCAAGGCCATCTACGCCCTGGGGCCGACGCAATCTCCGGAATCCTCCGGCCAGGAAAGAAAGATCAAGACACGAGATTTCAAAGATATGCCGGTAGTTCTGGTTGGGGTTAGAAATTTACAGTCGGAGACTTGGTACGATGACTTGGAGATTGAGCTCAAGAATGTTTCCGGCAAGCCTATTTACTTCCTGACCGCCTACATAGAATTTCCCGAGGAAAAGTTATCCTGGGGAGTATCTGGTATTGGCTTACGTTGGGGCGATCCCAAGAAGTTGGACAGTCGCAAATATGCCGATCCTGAAGCTGAGCACGTGGAACCCGGCAAGACCTTTGTTCTTACTATTCCCGAAGTGTACAGAAAGGGTCTGAGGGCAAAGCATCGGATGCGCCCTCATGTGACGAAGAATCTCAGGCTTTGGTTTGAAAAAACTTATTTTGGCGACGGTACCGGCTTTGAAGCAGAGGGCAGGTGGCAGGACTTCAGAGGCAACGGTCCACCACCCAAACCAGATAAGAAGCATCATCCCGGTCGGCTAAACGTAAACGAGCCGTTGGAGTTAGTTGACATCAAGGTAAGCGAGCAGTCCGTAACGGATAAGATTAAAGCAAAACACAGGAGCGGTGACGAGAGCCCAGAGGGGTTTTACACAAGCATTCAATGACTAAACAGGAGGTAGCAGATGGAACACTCACACAAAAGAGTTTTAGGTATGCTGGTCCTAATGCTGATCACGGCATTTCTCTTCTACTCCATCGGACAAGCCAATAGGTCACAAGCGCAAGATGCCGAGAAATCGTTGGACATCGAAAGGTATCCCAACGAACCTTTCTCACTAATCGATCTTAAGGTTAGCGAACAATCAATTAAGAGCAAGATTGCACTCAAGCAAAGAAGAGGTGAGGAAGGCCTGGATAACGTAAGGTTCAAAGAGCGAGAGGATTGGTTTAAGCGCGTGTGGATCAGGTTGCGAAACACTTCAAACAAACCCATTAGCGGAGTACAGGCGTATCTCTATTTCAAAGTCCCCGGTGCACCGATGCAGTTTAGAGTCGGTCTCGAAGCTTCCACGAGTCTGAAGCGGGGTGTAGTAGAGCCGGGCGATGAAGTCGATTTAAAGGTGAGTGACCAACGATGGAGTTATACGGCGGACATGCTTAGGCAACACGGCGCAGATGTGAATCTTGCCGCTGTCACACTCTCAATCGAAAGAGTATGGTTTACAAAAGACTTACAGTGGACTAAGGGACATTTGATTCGCCGTGACGCCTACAATCCCAACAAATGGAACGTCATTGATGACAGCAGTCAAGAAAGTCCACCCGGACTCAGCCGGTTAAATCAGCCAGTTGAATTGACACTGACAGCCTTTAGGTCAGACTCGGGACAGCTTGCCGGATCCTGGGGTAAGAGTGCGTTTCACCATTCTAACCCACGCACTCTTACCCCAGGACCCATTCAGGCAAATGCGCACTGTCAGGTATATGGCGGTGAGATACTTGACCACTGCTCAATGTTTGGGTGCTTTACCAGAACGGAACTAGGAGGTGCAGCTGGCACTAAGTCAAGCGTCACTGTCGCAGATATTTGTGTAGAAGAGAACCCTAACATTGATGATCCCACGATCAACTGTACCGATCAGACGGTGCATAATATACTTCAGGAAGACCCCCTCCTGCGCGGCCCCAACGCCGACCCCGACACCCCCTCCATGTCAGGGATCCTTTAGCGCGTGCAACCTGGATACGGACTGCTGCTCCGGAAATCATTGCAATTGGTATTATGGCGACGTGTGTTATCCAAACTATAGCAACTGTGCCGATCAGCACTATCAGGATGCCTGCATTGCTAGCGGCGGCTACATGGAAACGTCTTGCCAGTGCCACTGGCCGTGTGATCCGGCTGCCAGACAGGAGTGTTACAACATCATGACGTGGAGCTGGGATGAAGCCACGTGCACCTGTTTCTGCGATCCTGCCTATGGGTGTTTCACTCCCGTGTTGCTTGACGTCCAGGGAAACGGATTCTCATTAACCAGCGCACCGGCTGGTGTCCGGTTCGACCTCAATCGCGACGGAACCGGGGAACAGTTGGCCTGGACTGCCCCGGGCTCAGATGACGCCTGGTTAGCGCTTGACCGCAATGGTAACGGCGCCATCGACGATGGTGCAGAGCTGTTCGGCAACTTCACGCCGCAACCTCCTTCTGCAAATCGCAACGGGTTTTTGGCATTGGCCGAATTTGATAAACCGGCGAATGGCGGTAATGGCGATGGTCTGATAGATCGCAGAGATGGGATCCTTTCGTCGTTGCGGTTATGGCAGGACACGAATCACAATGGCTTCTCAGAGTCTTTCGAGTTAAAGACTTTACCTCAGTTGGGACTCAAGACTTTGGAACTGGACTATAAAGAATCAAAGCGAATAGACCAATATGGCAATCGTTTCCGCTATCGCGCGAAGGTGAAGGATACGCATGATGAGCAACTTGGTCGCTGGGCTTGGGATGTGTTTTTAGTTAGATCTCCGTAGAAGAAACAGCCATTCAGATAGACTTGGGCGGAGTGGTTCTCCGCCCTTCTTTTTTGTACAGCCCGATTACGGTTAGCGAATTCCGAGGTTTAAAGTCCTATCCTGGGCGCCCCTCGATGGTCGGCAGTGACGCTGGGCTAAAGGGCAAAAGGCACAACCATTTAAGGACCGGAACCACCGGTTTCGAAACAAAAAAGTTATAGACCGACCTCGGGTTTTCTGTTACATTGCGGCACCAAGCGTTCCACCCAGAAATTCTCCGCAACTCGACTCGGGAAATGTACAACTACGCTTTGGCTTCGAGAATCAATGACATTCGAGTTTTTCCGCAGGCAAGTCAGGAGACCGCGAATTGACCACGGCAATTGAGCAGACGCTCGAAACTTATGGAATCGAAAATTGGGGCGCTGGATACTTTGACGTAAATCGCAAGGGAAACCTTATCGTCCGTCCCGTCGAAGGAGACTCCCGTTCTGCGGACCTAAAAGAGATTATCGACGATCTGGCCAAGCGTGGCATTACCGCGCCGGTGCTCTTGCGCTTTCCGCAGCTGGTCGCAGCCCAGGTCCGAAAACTTCAGCGCGCCTTCAGTCGCTCTATCCGAGAATTTGAATATCAGGGCGCGCACATGTGTGTTTACCCGATGAAGGTCAATCAGCAACGATCGCGTGGTTGAGGAGTATCTGCGCGAAGGTTCACGCTACGACTTCGGACTCGAGGCCGGCTCCAAGGCAGAACTATACGCCGCCCTCGCGCTCGAACAACCACCTGACAGCTTGCTGGTGCTCAACGGTTTCAAGGACGAAGAGTTTATCGAGCTTGCCTTTGCCGGGGCCCGCTGCGGCAAGCAAGTCGTGATCGTGATCGAGAAACTTAACGAACTCGATCACGTCCTCAACATCGCGAAGCGTCACGAAGGCGGTGCCAACCCAATGCTCGGCATGCGCGTAAAGCTCTACTCGAAAGGCTCCGGCCGCTGGGAGAAGTCCGGTGGCGAAGCTGCAAAGTTTGGCCTGACTACCACCGAGATGCTGGAAGTGATTCGTCGGCTGGAAGAAGCCGATCGCATCGACATGCTGAAGCTGCTTCACTTCCACATCGGTTCGCAACTTACCGACATCAAGCGAATCAAGAATGCGATGAAAGAGGCGGCTCGCGTTTATGCGAAGGTCTACCAGATGAAGGTGCCGGTCGATTTGCTCGACGTAGGCGGCGGCATGGCGGTCGACTACGACGGCTCGAAAACCGCGTTCGACTCTTCCGCAAATTACACCGCCCAGGAGTTTGCCAACGACGTCATTTATACAATCAAGCAGGTCTGCGATGACGAGAACGTTCCGCATCCGACGATCATCCAGGAGTCGGGACGCTTCCTCGCTGCCTATCACGCGATCTTCGTCACCAACGTACAGGATGAAATCGAAACTGTTGTTGAAGACATTACCCCGATCGAGATCGATGACGACGATCCGCAAGTGGTAATCGAACTGGGCGATCTCCGCGCGTCGATAACTGTAAAGAACTATCGCGAGTACTATCACGATGCCCTCGAACATCGCGAAGAGTTGTTCACGCTTTTCAACCTCGGTCTGATCTCGCTGGAAGATCGCGCGAAAGGTGAAGTGCTGTTCTGGGATGTTTGCGAACGCGCGGACAAGTATGCCCAGCAGGCGAAGTACGTTTCCGAGGAGTTTGACGATCTTCGCCGCTTGCTGTGCGCCAAGTATCTGACCAATTTTTCAGTGTTTCGGTCCGTGCCCGACTCACTGGGCGCTCGATCAGCTGTTTCCGATCGTGCCAATTCATCATCTCAACAAACCGCCGACTGAATACGCCACTCTCTGCGACATCACCTGCGATTCAGATGGCATCGTCGATAAGTTTGTGGACCTGCACGACGTCAAACAAGTGCTGGAACTGCATGCTCTCAATCCCAGGTGAACCCTATTATCTGGCATTCATGCTGGTTGGCGCTTATCAGGAGGTGATGGGAAACAATCACAACCTCTTCGGCGCGCCGCATGAGGCTCATATTTATATCGACGAGGAAGGCTATCTGATCAAGAAAGTAATTAACGGAACGACTGTCGGCGCAGCGACTGAGCGCGCGCGTTATGAGAGGAGTCTGCTTCACGATGGCTTTCGCCGTTTGATCAATCGGCGCGTCAAGGACGGTGAGTTGAGCGAGGCCGAGGGTGCCGAGCTGGCCCAGTTCTACGAGTCGCGTTACGACGCCTATACATATCTGGCGGTTAATGGAGCGAAGACTCGTTCACGGCGTCGTACCGATTTTTAGCTACTTGCTTATTTGTTCTGAAGTGAACCGGCAATCATTTCCTGAACGTTCACACTTTGAGAGGTTGACAGCTTTATGGTTACGCAACGAAAACCAAAAGCATCGAAGTATCTTACGACACCCACTCGACCCGTACAGGTGGATCGCGATCGTTCGGTGGCTGGACTGCTCGAAAAGATGGAAGGCACAGGCTTCGGTGGGCGCCAACTCGCCGAGGCCCATCGTATCTGGCTCGACATGCTCGGCGACAACACGACCATCATGGTCGCCGGCTCCGGAGCGCTGATTCCGGCAGGCATGCGACGTTTGCTCGCTTACGTAATCAAGAACCGCTTTGTTGATGTACTGGTTCTCTCCGGCTCACTGCTTTTTCACGATCTGCACGAAACACTTGGCCGTTACCACTTCCAGGCGCATCCGAACATGACCGACGCCGAACTGGACTCGGCGCAGATCAGTCGCATGTGGGACTTGCTGGCCAGCGACGAAGAATACCGCGAGGCCAACGAGTGGATCGGCGGCTTTACGAACCAGCTTGATCAAACGCGTCCTTACTCCACACGCGAATTTCTGCATTTGCTGGGCCGTGAGTTGGCGGAGATTGCCTCGGAAGATGGCGTGCTTACCTCTGCATATAAAGCGCGAGTGCCAATCTTCTGTCCGGCGATTGCCGACAGCGGCGTTGCGGTCGGAATTGCCGCCGCGCGTTTTGAAAAGAAGAACAACTTCATGTTCGACATTATTCAGGACGTGCTCGACATGATGAACGTTACGGCGCGTGCGCGACTCACCGGAATTATCAATCTCGGTGGCGGCACACCGAAGAGTTTTGTGCAGCAAACGGAAGTTTCTTCGTTCATCCTCAAGAACCACCATCAAGGGTCACAAGTACGCAATTCAGATCACTACCGACGCCCCACATCCGGGTGGTCGATCAAATGCAGTTTCGTTTGATGAGGGATTGGTTTACGGAAAACTGGCGCGCGGCGCTCATACCGCGTACGTGCCTTGCGATGCGACTATCGCGCTGCCGATTCTGATCACGTCACTATCGCAGACCGCGGCTAAGTATATGAAGGGTCGCAAGCGTCCTAACTTCACTTTCGGACGCGAGTTGATTATTGAGGTGCCGTAGCGGAATTGCCAGCTTATGCGATTTCGATGGTCAGTTGCTCGGTGAGTGATTCATCCGTCGGGATCGCCTCGCCATCTTTCTTTAGACTTTCCAGATAACCTTGAATAGCGTCCCTGGTCATCGCTCGAGCCTCTTCAAGCGTATCACCTTCGGTTATCAGTCCAGGCAAAGCCGGACACGTGACAACGTAACCGCCCGTTACGTCTGATGTGATTACGACTGTGAAGTTGAGCATCTTCATTAAGCGCTATGGCTTATTTCCGTCGCGCCGACAGAGCGACGAAAGCCAAGCCAAGAATCAGAAGCGGCGGCGAAAGCCACGTCATTCCCAGGTTTGCCACCCGCTTCAAATTGAGGACTGCTACTACGGCCGCTGCCAACAGAAACAGAATTCCAATCACTCGCAGCGTTGTAGTTGGCAAGTCCCTACCTCCGATTATTTGCTATTCTAGCTTATCGCGTAGGTTTCAATTCGAAAAATGATAATTGAGAAATGAGAAATGGAAAATCTGCCTTAGTCTAACAATATTGCGAGCGCCTGCGCTTGGTTGCGCTAGATGTCAACCCTGCTTGCGGCCCAGATACTGAAATGCCGCTGACTTATTCCCATTCATCGTCGTCACAGTAAAGCATTCATACTTCAACTGTTGGAAAGAGCTCAATAGTTCCTCGATCCATTCCCTTTGATGATGTCGCACGACGACACCTTCCGGAAGTTCGAACACTCCGTAGCATTTGTATTTTTCAAAATCCCGCTCGTAGCGTTCTTGATTGCGCTGGTCGTCATTAACCAGCACGTCGCTTACATAGAGCAATCCGCCAGGCCGCAACGCGCGCTTTGCTTCACCCACGAGGGTTCGCTGTTCATCACTGTCAGGCACACAGGTGAGTACCGCGAACAGGAGCACTGCATCGAAGCAATCGTTTTTGAAAGGTAAACTTAGGCCATCATTGCGCACCAAAGCTGAGGCAGGTGCCGCCCCGTGTGCGCGCGCGAGCATCGCTTCCGAAAAATCCACGCCAACAGAATTTTGAAAACCCGCCATCGAGAGTTCCGCAAGCGTGCGTCCATAGCCACACCCGTAATCAAGTATCCCAGCTTGCGGGTCCTTCAGATATCGCGCCAGCCAGTCACTTCGCAGCGGATGCGAGAAGTGTTTCAGATCTGCTACGCGATCCCAATAACCGATCTGTTTGGCAGCATGCTGCATCACGCACGTCAGGTGACCTGTTATTCCCTGTGCTTCAGGGTTAATCCGTAATATATCCAATAGATCCAGAATCCAGCGAATTGCAAGATCAGTCCACCGACGTACCAGAACGACCCGTATTCGATTCCGTCGTCACGAACCATCATGTAGAACACGAGAGAGATCAGCGACAGGATGCCAAGCACGAAGGCCAGCCAGCGATAATTCCAAAACCCTCTGTCGGGCAGCGGTTCGGTTCCCCATTTCGACCACCAGACCCAGACAAAGTGGGAAAGAATGATCAACCAGAGAAGGAAGGTGACGAAGCGAAACAGTCCGAAACTGTGATCTCCGCGAATCATAACCAACGCCCAATCCTTGGTAGGCTTGCAGGTCCCGAGAAGGATTAGGGATGTGTTAGACAGAAAGTCGACGCAGGCGGCCAGATACCAGGCGCGCCAGAGAAGCCCGAAAACCGGATTCGTGACGTTTACAAAAAGAAAGATTAGAGCAAATCCTACTGTCAGCAGCAGCGCGACGACTTGAGGCCAACCAATCCAACCGGCAAGTCGCTGGTGGTCTCTGACGGGAGCAATTTTCTCATCGCACGATGTTCTCTCCGTTTGTTTTTCTGTAGTCGACGCATCCCGAACCGTAAATCCGTTATGGAAATTGCCATTGTAGTCCATCAGGAAGGGGATGATTTTGGGAAAGCTCCCGGTCTTAATGAACGCAGCCAAGCCATGCGTGCCTTCATGCACGGTCGACTGAAAGGAGATCATTATCGGGATGGCCAGGAGCAACCAGAAAAGGGCATAGCGATCCTGAAACCAAAACTTGCGCAACCGTGTGAAGTATTCCATATCTCACCTCCGTGGGGTTTGGTGATCGCTGCATCACACAAATCACATGACCTGTTTACTCACTGTATTTGAAAGTCAGGCCGAAATAGATCCAGTACCAACAGAGCGCCCCGATTTGGACTGCGAAGAGCACGATGAAAGCGGCCGAATTCTTGTTGATGGCCGGATCGCTAATGAAGATTGAGAGCAAGACGGCTATGAGCGACAGTATGCCGAGCACGAACACGATCCAGCGATAGTCCCAAAAGCCGGTGGCAGGCACGATTGCACGGCCCCACCCCGACCAGTAAACCCACACGAAGTGAGAAAGGATCACCAACCAAAAGAGCCAGGTCATGAGAGCAAACAAGGCCGGGTTGATATCGCTCCATACCATGAACTTGCTCCAGTCCGCATTTATGTTGCAGCCGGCGATCAGACCTCTGATCGTGTTGTACATAAAATCGATACAGGCGCCGAGATACCAGGCTCGCAAGACAAAGCGAACAAATGGATTCGTAAACGTCGTGAACGCGAAGATCAGAGTGAAGACTACGATGAGCACGAGGTCAACGAATTGCGGCACCGCTGGGAAACCGGCCATCCTGCTTCTGGGGACAGCCGTCGAGCTGTCGCAGCTTATTCTCTCGACAACCCTGACCGAAGTTGAGGCGTCCCCGAGGGTTACACCATTGAGGAAATTGCCGCCAGGCGAGCTCTCGTGCGGGAATGGTGCCAGCTTCGGGCAACTGCCGCTGACGAAACATGCGGCTAAGGCGTGCGAACCTTCATGTATGGTCGTCTGGAAGAAATACAAGGCCGGCAACGCAAACAATAACCACCACAAAGCCTTCCAATCCGGAAACCAGAAGTTTCGCAGTCGTGTAAAGTATTCCATCTGTCACCTCCGTGGGGTTGAGTCGAGGTTCCGTTACTTTGGGCAAGGGTGTCGCTCTCTGTGAGAGGTGGATCTAATGCGGGCAGATAGTAGTGTTCTTTACCCGCGCCATGCAACCGCTGCCCTTAATCTTCCAACCCTGACGATTGCAAAACCTTACCCCAGCCACTGCAGCACTTCTTCTTCGCCAGTGCTCCGCTCGCCACCAACTATATGAATGAAATATTCTTCCAGGGACATCGGGCCTGTGTGTTGGCCGTCGTCTTCCAGTTGGATTCCTTTGCGCAGCTCATTAAGTGAACCGGCGGCGAGCAGCTTGCCCTGCGAGATGATCGCGATATCAGTGCAGAGCCTTTCCACAATTTCCAGGACGTGCGAGGTCAGGAAAACTGTCAGACCGCGCGCGGTCAGCCGGGAGAGCAGATCCTTCAGCGTGCGTGAAGCGATTGCGTCCACACCCTCAAAAGGTTCGTCAAGAAAGAGAATGTCCGGCCGATGAATCAAGGCACACGCCAGCGATAGTTTCTTTTTCATCCCATGTGAGTATTCAACAATTAACTTGCGCGGCTCGTTGCGAAGTTCCATGAGATCGAGAAGTTCCGGAGAACGCTGGGTAATCTCTGATTTTTGCAGACCATACATACGTCCAGTGAAAGTAAGCATCTCAGCGCCGGTCAGTCTTTCAAAAAGATTTAGGTCTTCGGGGACGACTCCTATCCTTCGTTTCACTTCCAAAGGTTCCGCGGAAAGGTCGCGACCGAGCACACGAATCTTGCCGCTCGTCGGTGCGAGCAACCCGGTCAACATTTTTATCGTCGTGGATTTGCCGGCGCCGTTGGGTCCAAGAAAGCCAAAGAAGCTGCCACGCCGAACACTCAGGTTGAGGTTGTCAACGGCTACAAAATCATTGAAGCGCCGCGCGAGATCGAAAGTCTCGACGGCCATGGAGCCGCTGTTAGTTTGCAAGTCAGACATTCATAGGTTTGTACGCGGGTCTCGAGTGGGACGTCAAGCGGCCGGCAAGAAAAGCTTTCTCATCAGAACTGGGAGCAGTTCTATGAAAGGGCTGTCAAGAAAAAAGTTCTCCCGAGCTGCCAATAAAGTTTTTGACAGCTAGCCACTCAACGCACCCGAAGCTGCTCAAGGTTGATCACCACGCCTCTTATTGACCGTCTTTTTCTTGCCTTTGCTTGAGCCTGATGTTGAATAGTCGTTTACGCGGTCAGTTCTTCAGGACTGCCAACCATGGTTCTATTTGCGACTCCAGCCCCGCTGGCGCTGGGCCTATGACTATTTCTGGTTATGCGTGGGGGCATATAGTAGCGACTGGTCCTCGGCACCTGGTCGGGACATCTGCTCCCTTGATACTCACCCACGACCCCTGCATCTGGCGCACAAAGCCTTAACGGTAGCCAGCGGCGCGCGTCAGCAATCAGCACTCACTTCGTGAGTCTCTGTAGTTGCTTGCTTAAGCCGCCGTCTGTTGTTTCATCCTTTCTGGATTGAACTGTTGACTACGTTTCCAAAGCGATAAAGTGATGGCCGCCAATTGACGGGCGATTGTCAGCCGCGCCAAACTGGGATCCATTCCTTGCTTCACCCGCGCGTCGTAGGCCGCTTTGAAGGGCCCACTGTGACAAGCGCTGGTCGCTGCACTTTTGAAGACCTTTTTCAGCAGGTGGTTATGATTGCGATTCAAACCACGCGTCGCTATCGGCCGCCGGCTGCGCCGCAACACGCCATCAACCACTTCATGCTCAGCGCTGGTACGCGTCACCACTGCCAGCCCCACATAGGTCCAAAACTGCCGCTTGCTGCGAAACCGGTGTGGTGTCCCCACTACCGCCAGCAACTGCGCCACACTTACCGAACCCAACTGCGGCATACTCATCAGCCAGGGATAGGCTGGTTGCCGCCGTGCTTCTTTTACCATCATCAGCTTGGCTTCATGTCGCAACGGCCTCAGCGCCGCCAATTGCTTATATAAAAAATTGGCCCGCTGACGCGCTCCTGGCTCGCCCAGTTTCTCGAGCCACTGCCGCCGCCGATCCTGGCGATAAATATCATGGCCCGCGCAAGCAATCGCCCGCCCGCGAAAGATGGCCTTTAAGCGCAACATCACCCGCGTCGTGTCACTCACCAGGCAGTCGTAAGTACGCACCAACTCCTTCAACGTCCGCACGCCGTTGTCACCGTGATAGACCGCCTTCAAGGACCGGTTGCGTAATAACTCCGCCAGCTTCTGGGCATCCACCCGATCGCTCTTGTTACCGCTGAGCAGCAGTTTGTTGTGCCACGGATCACAGACCACCACTTCTGTTACCAGTGGCCGCACTACGTCATGGAGCCAGTTCGCTTGCGTCCCCTCTTCAAACGTTACGTAAACCTTACCGCGCAGCTGCTTGAGAAACCCGCGCACTCGCTCTGCCCCGGTCTCGATCACTGATTGCATCACCACTTTGCCTGCTCCGTTCAGTACTACCATCACAATGCTTGCACGATGCACGTCCATTCCAACATAATACGTTCGCATAGGGCTCTCCTTCGGTTGCAAACTTGAAGTCTTTTAGAACAACTCCAAGCTACCACCGTTGGGGCGCCCTTTCATATATAGAGTAGCGACCGGTGGCGAAACGGACATGTAAGCCGTCAACGTCAAACCACTCCCGTTGAGACCCGGTCGCTACCGAGCCGTTACAGA
The DNA here is from genome assembly GCA_963698325.1 of Blastocatellia bacterium. Classification (GTDB taxonomy): domain Bacteria; phylum Acidobacteriota; class Blastocatellia; order Pyrinomonadales; family Pyrinomonadaceae; genus PSRF01. Next base: position 292,545 of record CAVOQJ010000005.1, read on the forward strand.
ACCGAGCGCGGTAGCGCCGGATGTGAGAGTCAGCTTCAGAAGCGGGCGGGCCGCATATTGCCCAATACTGAAGTTGAATGTGGCATCCGGCGCTACCGCGCTCGGTTCTGTTATGCACCCGGTCAGCACGGGGCCCGGCTTGATGTAACGATACTGGAGTTAGAGTGCCGAGGCTTTGTCCATTTCAAAAGCAATTCGGTCGGCGAGAAAAAAACTGAGTATCGAGCAAGCCACAACGCTGGCCAGGTTAGCGCCCAGGACCGGCAGGCCGAAGTGTCCAACGAGAAGGTTCATCAGCGCTAGATTCCCGGCAAGCGAAACCAAGCCAGTCGTGATGTTGAACTTCGCCAGCCGCCGCATGGCCTCCTTTTTCGTTGTCGTGGGCCGGTCGTTCCACGTCCATCGTTGATGCCAGATAAAGTTATTCAAGACTGCCAGTTCAACGGCCACGGCGGTCGCCGCAAGATAACTAAAGCGAGGAGCGGAACGGGTAGCGACCGGTGGCGAAACGGACATGTAAGCCGTCAACGTCAAACCACTCCCGTTGAGACCCGGTCGCTACCGAGCCATTACAGAACCGAGCGCGGTAGCGCCGGATGTGAGAGTCAGCTTCAGAAGCGGGCGGGCCGCATATTGCCCAATACTGAAGTTGAATGTGGCATCCGGCGCTACCGCGCTCGGTTCTGTTATGCACCCGGTCAGCACGGGGCCCGGCTTGATGTAACGATACTGGAGTTAGAGTGCCGAGGCTTTGTCCATTTCAAAAGCAATTCGGTCGGCGAGAAAAAAACTGAGTATCGAGCAAGCCACAACGCTGGCCAGGTTAGCGCCCAGGACCGGCAGGCCGAAGTGTCCAACGAGAAGGTTCATCAGCGCTAGATTCCCGGCAAGCGAAACCAAGCCAGTCGTGATGTTGAACTTCGCCAGCCGCCGCATGGCCTCCTTTTTCGTTGTCGTGGGCCGGTCGTTCCACGTCCATCGTTGATGCCAGATAAAGTTATTCAAGACTGCCAGTTCAACGGCCACGGCGGTCGCCGCAAGATAACTAAAGCGAGGAGCGGAACGGGTGAGAATAAAAAGCGCGCCCGACTGCCAAACAAAGCCAACGACGCCGACCAAATTAAATTTTATCCAATGAAGCATTGGCAGGGACTAAGAAAACTAATTTTGCCAAAGAGACGCGAAGGCACAGAGACTCAGAGAGACACTCAAGGTAAAGAACCTCATGGTTAGGAAGGGCGGGTTACCCCCGCTCGTTGAATGGCGCTCAATCCCAGCGGGGGCAAGCCGCCCTTCCCAACCATTAGATTCTCCTTCTTGAATCATTCTCCGTGACTCTGTGCCTCTGTGGCCTAATCTGCTTTTCCCTCATCGTTCTGTTTGAATTGCGGATTGCACCTGCCGTCAGCGTTCAGGCAGGCGCTCCAGTTCGTAAAGCGTATGCGTATTCTTGATTGACGAGAAGACAAGGATCGCTGCCATCGCCGCAATGCTAACCACGCCGCCGACGTCGAAAAGCAAAAAGCTGTGACCGAATATGCGTGTATGCGCACTGTGAATCAGGAAAAGGTTGCCGATGATCAAAAGCAAACGAATCTCGGTGGGCCCCATTTTCCATTGCGAAATCTTGAATATCCCGAGCGCGTATGCTGCCAGGTAGGAGTTGATTGCCAGCATAAGAAAAACGATCAGCAGGGCTGCGGCCACGCGCTCCGTCATGTAACCCGAGAGCGCGAGCCCGAAGATTAGGAACATCGTCCCGAAGGTGTCGATGATGTGGTCAACATAAAAACCATAACGAGGGCGTTGCCGATCTCTGTAGCGCGCCAGCGTGCCGTCCAGGCTGTCGCCAAACCAGTTGAGAAAGATGCAGACGTTAACAAGATGAAGCATCATCGGATTTTGCCCGCTCGCGGCATAGCAAACACCAGCCAGGAACATAGCCACCAGTCCAAGCAGTGACAGGTGATCGGAATTTACCCACCGTGGCATTCGTCGCGCGAGTCCGCGTAGCGCCGCTCTTTCAAGCGGAGCCAGCACACTTGTTTGTTCTCGCCGCGCGTCTTCAAAGCTTCTGTTCATTGATTGCTCCATAGTCCAACAACCCCCAAAACTTTTGGTCAAAGTAGTGCAATTAATTATCCAATCAGCGGGGGCAAGCCCGCCTTCCTAACCTGGAGCTGAGCGCACTTGAGTTGTTCAATTCTCGCTTGAGAGGCTTTCAAGTCGAGATCAACCGAGCGTGTCTGGAGGTCTCGAGGTTAGGAAGGCGGGCTTGCCCCCGCCGGTTCGCCAACACTCACCACCGAGTCTCTCTTCATTTCACATACTTGCGATTTCCGTTTTGTAAGGCTGGCGCAGCCCTTTTTTTGCTTCATCATGCGCGGCGTAGATATCCGGTCGCGTCAAAACTTCCCGATACTGAGACAACGCATCGTCACGTTTACCTGCGAGATCGTAGGCGCGCGCGGCATAGAGATGGGCCATCGTAACCAGAGTAGGTTCGGCGTGTTCCACTTTCGTGGCGGCGAGAAACTCTCTTGCCGCTCGCTCTCCTTCACCGGCGGTCAGCAACACCTCGCCATACTTGAAGTGAACCAGATCAAGCGCTCGCGAAACCGTGTCTCGCACCGAGCGGTCGTGCAGCAGATCATCAAAAGTGGCAAACGCTTCGCGCTCAGCCTTAACAGCTGCCTCGGTATTCTTGGTTTTTCGTTCCACCTCGGCCTGTGAGACCAGCGCATCCGCGGCTTCCAGGCGGAAGAGATAGTTGCGCGGATACTTTGCACTCAGCTCGCGCGCGTGACTGAGAGCATCGCTGAAACGTTTCTCGCGCGTGTAAAGAACGATCAGGAGAGTCTTCGCATCGTCGCGCGACCAGGTGCCCTGGTGCGCCACGCGCTCGAGCATCGCCAGTCCCTTCTTCTTCGAACCGCGAAATCCGGTTATGCCGGCCACTACCTTGATCGGCAACGGCAGCGAACCCACCACGTATTCGTAAAGTCCCACAGTCAGACCGGCGTCAATGCAAGTCGGATCAAGATGGAGCACCTCGCGATGATGATCGACTGCATCATCGCCGTCTTTAAGCGCGGCGAAGTGGCGGCGCTCGACCGCTTCTTCAAACGAGGCCTTCAGGCCCTGAATCGCAGCCAGCCAATCGAGGGCTTCAATGTCTTTTGGGTTTTGTTTCAGTCGCACCTCGGCAAGGCGCTTCGCTTCGCGAGTGAGATTGCGAAACTCGCTGATGATCTTCGGATCAACTTTGTCGTCGCCGCTCGAATAAAAACTCTCTGAGCTGTAAAGAGACGACTGCAGTCGGCGCGATTCGTAGAGCGTCTTAATCCAAAGTCGCGCCGCCAACAGTTGTGGACCGGCAGGATGAGTCGGATACAGACGGATTATTTCCTTGAAATCCTTTTGCGCCTTATCGTAGTCAAGGTTGTAGAGCGCCTCAATTCCGCCGCGACGCAGCGAGTCGAGCTTCGCCTTATCGGTTGCCTCGGGCGAGTTCGTTTGCGGCTGTTGCGCCCGAACGCCAACCGTGACGAGTAGCAGCACTAAGATAATTAAACTTCTCAAGTTTCTAACCTCAATTACATGGAATTTCATTGCCAACAAATTGACTAGTCGCTACCTGCGACGATTAGCCACGAGATAAGCAATATCAGTCCTACCGCGATGCTCACACCGATGGCGATCTTGGCGCCGGTCGACATATTGTTGCCTTTAATCTGCTAACGTGGCGTAGGCGACCTTGTTTGATGCACCGGTTTTGACATCGGTTACTACAAATTCATTTTCACCGATTTCGCTGACATAGCCTTTCAGGCGCGTCTTATCGCGGAGCTTGACTTCAACGCGGGTGTCGCGGCCCGAGCCGATTTTCAACCCAACTTCACCTTACCGGCAAAACGAACTCCTCCGCATCATCACAGCGCTCACCACTAAGCAAGCAACCATCATGGTCAATAATTTTTTCATGAGAGGTCGTGTACCACAGTGTTTTAGCAATTGGCCCCTTTTTGGGACGTTCAATCAGAATCCGACGAAAACGCTTCGATATATTTCACGCCGGCGCCGGTATTGAATAGGACAACCCGCTCGTCGGACTTCACCATTTCGGCGGCAATCAGTTTTCTCAAGGCCGGCAAACAAGCGGCTCCTTCGGGCGCGCAGAATATTCCTTCGGCAGCGCCGATCTCGCGAGTCGCGGCAAGCAATTCTTCGTCAGTAACCGCTACTGCCGTACCACCTGACGCGCGTATTGCGTCCAGGATCAAAAAGTCTCCAATCGCCTTCGGCACTCGCAATCCTGAAGCTGCCGTTGCCGCGTTGCGAAACTCTTCGGCAAACCGCTTACCACCTTCGAAGGCCTTCACAATTGGCGCGCAGCCACTCGCCTGCACCGTCACCATGCGCGGACGCTTTGAACCAATCCAACCCATTTGTTCCATCTCAGCAAACGCTTTCCACATACCAATCAGCCCGGTGCCGCCGCCCGTCGGATAGATAATTACATCCGGGACTTCCCAGTTGAATTGTTCGGCCAACTCATAGCCCAAGGTCTTCTTCCCTTCGACGCGATAAGGTTCCTTCAAAGTCGAAACGTCAAACCATCCTTCTGCTTGCTTGCGTCGCGCGACTTCCGCCCCGCAGTCAGTTATCAATCCGGCCATCAACGTTACGTGCGCACCTGTCTGTTCACATTCGACTACATTAGCTCGAGGCGTATCGTCTGGCATGAAGATGAAACACTCGAGCCCGGCGCGGGCCGCGTATGCTGCCAGTGCGCCCGCTGCGTTTCCGGCGGAGGGCACCGCCAGCTTCCGTGCTCCCAGTTCCTTCGCCATCGACACCGCCGCCGACATGCCGCGAGCTTTGAAGCTTTGCGTTGGATTTTGCGATTCGTCTTTGATGTAAAGCTGTTCAATTCCAAGTTGCTTTCCTAAGCGCTCAACGCGCAGTAGCGGCGTCCAACCTTCGCCAAGCGAAACGACGTTCTCGTCGTTTTCGACCGGCAACACTTCACGATAACGCCAAAGATCGGCCCCGCGTCCAGCCAGGGATTGTTTTGTCAAAGCGCTTCGGACACGTTCCAGGTCGTAGCGCACAAGCAGTGGCTTTCCACATTCACGACAGAGATTCAGCAACCGCCGTGCCTCGTGCTCCAAATGACAAGCGGCGCATTCCAGGTGTGTAACATTCATTGATTAAAGCCCTTTCTCGGGAAGTCAGGTTGGGTTGAAAGCTGGCGCTGGTGAAATTGCCATCGTTTAGCGGCAGTTGGAGTAATCATCCGACACCCAGGTGCCATCAGACGTCCGTTTCAGACGTCAGATTGCGACTCGATAATCGTGTTAGCCGCAAAGTTCGCGCAACGAATGCGCAAAGTAACGCAAAGGTATTGCGTTTCCTTTGCAGCAAACTTTGCGTACTGGCGATTAGATTCCTGCTTGTCAAACCCAACTACGCGACCGACAGTCACTGCAAGTGACAAATTACGCTGAAACCAAGTATCTTGTCGCTCAACACACTTTTCACGTATCAATTGCGATAATTGCGATAGCTAATAAGGGGAGAAACATGCCAAACCGTACCGCCGCGCTTCAAACGAACAAAGGCACGATCAAATTCGAACTTTTGGAATCCGATGCACCAAAGACCAGCGAGAATTTCATAACTCTCGCCGAACGCGGCTATTACGACGGCGTGATCTTTCATCGCGTCATAAAAGGCTTCATGATTCAGGGCGGCGATCCGACCGGTACCGGACGAGGCGGGGAATCAGCGTGGGGTGGGCGCTTCAACGATGAGATCAACAGTTCTTCAGCGCTCTATCAACGAGGTTACAAGAAAGGCACTGTGGCGATGGCCAACGCCGGTCCAAATACAAACGGTTCGCAGTTTTTTATCATGCACGCCGATTATCCTTTGCCGCCAAACTACACTATCTTCGGACGCGTGACTGAGGGCCTGGATGTGGTGGATTCAATTGCCACCAGCCAGACGGATCGCAGCGATAAGCCGGTCTCGGAAGTTAAGATGGAGAAAGTAACGATCGAAGAGTAGGCGGGCGAGCGATGCTTACATTGCTTTTTTCTCATTAACACCTTGATTCAGGGCTTCAGCAAGGTGACGGACTTCAACCCTACAGACCTAAACGTTTCAACGGTTTTCCCTGGAAGCCGTTGAAACGGCTTGAGGAAATGATCTTTTCCTCACACCTCGCTGAAGCGAGGTGTTAATGAAATGCCTTTCGCCCTAATTCTCGTCGTTCTGCCTTGCGCCAGCCGTGCGAGTAACGTGAGCTGAATTGCGAATCGCTTCCAGCACAAACCTCTTCGCCTCGCCAACAGAATCTTCCAGCGTCATTCCCCTCCCTAATCCCGCAGCGATAGCGGCAGACAAGATGCAGCCGGAGCCATGCAGCTCTACGCCGTTGACCCGTCGCTCGCGAAACACCGTTACTCTTCCTTCATTGTCGAGCACGTCAATCGCATCGTCGGATCCATCCTGAACTTCTGTGTTTGAGCCTTCCTTCGCGGTCGGGCTTCCGCCCAACTGCCCACTGCTAGCTGCCCACTGCTCACTGCTCACTGCCTCCTGCCTCCTGCCTCCTGCCTCCTGCTTTTTGAGGTGTCCTCCTTTAATTAAGACAGCGCGCGCGCCCAGCTGGCGAATGGTCGCCGCGGCACGTCGCATGTCAGCCTCTGAGGTGATCGTACTTCTCGTTAACGTTTCCGCTTCCGGGATGTTTGGGGTAAGCAATTGGGCCAGTGGCAACAACTCCTCAACAAAACTATCCAGCGCGTCTTCTTCCATCAGCCGTTGGCCTGAAGATGACATTATTACCGGATCAACGACGGGTTCCGGCAGATTGCCTTCTCCAAATAGACGCGCGACTTCTAAAATTACCTCCTGCGTCGGCAGCATGCCAATCTTCGCACAAACAAATCTGCTTTCATCCAATAGGGGCAGGACTTGTGCGCGCACAGCTTCACGCGTCTGATGTGTCGCGCCGAAAACACGTCCGGTGTTTTGAAACGTGATCGAAGTGATCACGGCAGCGGCCTGAAACCCGAAGGCTGCAAACGTTCTTACGTCAGCCAGAACGCCGGCCCCGCCTGAAGGGTCGAAGCCCGCAATCGTCAAAGCGCGTGGACGTAGCTGAAACGAAGTTTCTCTGGAAGCCATTTTAGAAATTTAATCCAAGCCCTGGGCGCCCGCGCGGTTATCAGCCTTTTCAAACTCTTCGTGGATTTCGTTAACCACGTGTCCAAGCTGGTTCGGATCACTGAGCATCCTGATAGCGGCAACGCCCTGCGCGCCGGCCCGAATGCAAGCCCCGACGTTGTTGAGTGTCAGTCCGCCTAATGCCAGGACGGGAAATGGCGCAAGCCCCGCGCACGCTTTTTCGAGCAAGCCCAGACCCAGCGGCTCGCCGTATTCGCGTTTGGAAGGCGTTTCGAAGATAGGACCAAAGACGACGAAGTCAGCGCCGCTGTGACGAGCGCATTCACCTTCCGCCGCTGTATGCGTGGACACGCCGATCAGAAAGTCATCGCCAAACGTACGGCGCACAACATCGGCCGGTAAAGAAGACGTCGTTAGATGAACGCCGTCTGCGCCGCTGGCGGCGGCAATATCGGCACGATCGTTTATGAGGAGCCGGGTTGCGCTTTCCCTGGTGAGGGCGGTGGCCTCCGCCGAGAGCTGGTAGAGCACGCTCGCGCTCAAATTTTTTTCACGGATCTGAACCAGATCAACTCCAGCGGTCACCGCTGCCTGAACTACCCGGAGGACATTTGCAAAGTCTTCAGTTGCCGGCGTTGTCCGGCCCGTCGTCTGGCCGCGGGTGATGAGGTACAGAAGGGGACGCTGTAGCATTTGTGGCTGTTGTGGCCCTGGTGGCGCTTGTAGCTGGGACGACATCTTTTTTGGCGCCGTTCTGGACGTCATTACTTAGTTCCAGCGTTCGCACAGTTTGCCTGAAGTGGAATATTTCCCAGAAAGCAATTCCGATATTCAGGAGACCGACGCCGGTAACCGCTCCACGCATCCATCCCGAAGCGACCACAGTCTGCAACGCATGGATGCCGGTCTTGCGCGCAGCATACAGCAGAAAATAGTTGTTGCCCCAGTCGCTGAGGCCGAGCGTACCTTGTGGAATCCACGGCAAGAGCGTTAGCACAAGGCCAATCTCCAGGCAGAGAATAATATAGAAAATGACACTTAGCTTTGCCGACATAATGAAGGAATAAATCGTGAATCGTAAATCGTGAATAGTAAGAACAAGTCGTTCGACTATTTACGATTCACGATTCACGATTCACTGTTTAGGTCCGTCTCTTTTTCTTCTTTTGGGTCCCAGCTCGAGCCTGAAGGTTCTCGAGCCTTTCGGCAATATCGCGATAACTGACATCAACCCCATACACTTCCGTCAACGCTGCGATTGCCCGCGGCAGATCACCCATCTCTTCGTATGCGCAGCCGAGTTCATATTGCAGGGCCGTGTATTCTTCGGCGGTTCGTCCGGGAACGTCAAGGCCTTTCTTAAACCAGAGCACCGCCGCTCGCGGCATGCCCTTTTGTACGAAACAGTGGCCCAGCATGTTACAGCATTGAAAAAATCGCGCTGTACCGTCCGCAGCTCCGGTCAATCCAGCGGCCATCTGAAACTCACGGATGGCCTCGTCGAGCAGGTCCATCTCCTTGTAGGCAGTAGCCATGTTGTAGTGTGTCTCGAAATCTTCGGTCGCTAAGGCACTTTCTCCTTCCGCCTCCATGCGAAACTCTTCGAAGATCTCGGCCAGGCCGGAATCAATGCCGCTGCCACTCGAACTCGAACCTGGAACGACCAGCGGCTGCCCGATCTGGATATCGCCAAAAGCAATGTCAGCCACCGGTTGCGTTTCAACGCTCGAACTCGGAACACTTGCTACCGGTTCGTGAGCGGCTTGGGGATGGTCTGCCCTGGCGCCGGGTTCTTCAGCCTTGAGCCTTTCGCGGCGAGCATCGATTTCAGGATGGGAACCAAACTGGCGTTCAAGCAATTCCAGCGTATCGAAGGCAATGTCGGAATAGCCCTGCGTAATATAAAAATCCACGCTCTCAAGCTCCTGGAACATTATTGCCTCAGTTTTTGCAGGACTCTCCTTCTCCTGTTTGACTAACTGGTCTGTTGCCGTCTGTCCTATTTCGCTAGCGGATTCAAATCCTTGAGCAAACGGGTCGGCCAAAGTCGGGTCGCTGAAAACATTAACCTCGCGGCCGCCTCCAGGTTCGTTAAGATCCGCAAAAGAAACTTCCGCGCGCGGAGCGGGTTCCTCAACTACAGAGTTCCATTCGAATTCCGATGCTTCGCCGGTAACTACCTCCTGTATTCCAGGATCTGTTTCTCCAACAATGGCAAAGCTTTCGAAAGAAGGAACGCCCGCTGACGACACGTCGTCCAACATGCTTGTGGCGTCAACGCCTTCCTCCAGCGAACCGCCAAGCATATTCAAGCGGTCCACATAACCTTGCTCGTCCGGAGCCAGTCGCACAAGTTGAGTGAGTGCATATCGTTCATCTTCAGCAAGGCCTGCGGCTTCGGCCGCCTCGGCCAGGCGCTCAAGCGTAGCGCGCAGTTTCTCCATGTCGCGCTGCCACCAGTGGATTCTTGCAAGCAAACGCAGGCCAGCTACATGTTCGGGATCACGCGCAAGCAGTTCGTCAACAAGTTCGAGCAAATCATTTTCTTCGCGTCCTGCCAGCATTGGTTCAATTACAATGGCGAGGATCCTCGCAACCTCAGCTTCTTGCCCCAGTTTCAGATAAACCCGCACGACTTCAATATAGCGGCGATAATTTGACGCATCCTGCGATATCAGCATCGCCGTAGCGCGCTCGGCGCCTATTGCGTCTTCAGCCTCCATGTAGGTTTGTGCAAGCATCGAAATAAGCTCGGAATCGTCAGGACTGTCGGCGACAGCTTTTTCCAAAAGTTCAGCAGCGTCGTCTGCCGAGCCCAGCGCCACGTGAGCAGAAACCAAACCCTTGAGCGCCACTCGATCGTTCGGGCGAAGCTCGAGTGCTTTCGAGTAGGCATCAAGAGATTTTTCAAACCGCCCATTCTCAAACAGACGATTTGCTGCTTGCCGGTAGGCCTGAGCGGCCTCGGCAGGCATGTTCTCCTTGAGATAACCTGCCGCCAGCTTGAGTCGGATGTCAGTGTTCTGGGGATCGAGGTCCGCAATTTTGTGGAGCACTTCCAGAGTTTGCCTGCTCTCGCCGGCGCGAGTGTAAGCATCGGCAACCACGAGATAGCGTTCCCGCGCGTCTGCGATTAGGCCCTGCGCTGCATAGAGTTCAGCAAGCTGCTTTGCGGTTGCCGGGTCGCGAGGCTTGAGCTTCTCGATCTTCCGATACATCGCAATGGCTTTAAGCCTGAAGTCCTGTTCGCGATAGTATTCGGCTATGCGCAGGAAACAGGAAGCGGCCTCGTGTTTCTCTCCCGCGCGCGCCAAAAGATCTCCCAACATATTGAGAGTGGTGAGATCGTCACCATCGTGAGCGATGATTAGACGATACTCTTTAATGGCGGCGTTGATTTTTCCCTGCGAGAGGAATTTCTCAGCGGCCTTGATGACCTTAGCTTTTTCGAAAGCCATTAGAACTATTATGTATCATGTATCACTGAATATGGGAGCGGAGTCAAACGCGGGCAGTGGATTTCAAACCTACCGCTTAATTTTTCCAGCGGCGGGGTACTAAATGTGGTAAGCTGCGACCTCAATCGGATTGCCGACTTCTTTGCTGGCGTCTGCGCCCACGGCGAGATGGTAGCTGACCTTGAATCCTTTGGCGATAGCTGCCGAAACAACGCCCCACAAAATACCAACGCACCAAGCGGGGATCAACCAGTCGCACATATAGATGTATTGCCGCGTATGATAGAGCTCGTGCTCAAAAGGAGCGTCACCGTACCAGGTATGCATGGTGAACCCCAAAGTTGTAGCGTAAGGGCTTCCGGGCCCCGGGGCAAATTCGGTAAAAAACACGCCGCCGGCGACACCGGCTTTGCCCATCGTTTTGCCGGCGTCTTTGCGGGCCTCCGTGTTGCTGGCGGCTGCCCATACCACTCCAGCAATCCAGATGAGAAAACCGATCCCGCCGGTGATCCAAGCGAAACAAACCTTCACCGGAGTGAGTATGAAGAGCGAAAAAAAGAAAGGCCCGGGCGCAAGTTTCGCACCGAGCTTCACCGATAGATGATCCCACGCCGCGCACCATAAGGTCGCGCCGATACGAATCACCGCTAGCGTCCAAAAAAATGTTTCCGGCTTGGAAAATGAAGTGCGGAACGAATCGACGGCCCACCACAACACGGCGAAGAGCCCGTGCGAGAAAACGAAGAAGAAAGACGTTACACCTTCTGGATGGGGCTGGGTTCCGGCGAATAAGAACCAGCCCGCGACCACGCCGATGAAGTAATCGAAGATCAGCTCACTCCAGGAGAATGTCAAGGTGAGCAACATGTTGATGCCGGCGCACAGCAAGACGACCGCCGGCCAGAACGCAAAAGCGATAACGTATTGGTTGTCCATCTTCGACCTATTCTCTCGGTTCGCAGGTTATCACCGCGTCAAAAATCGGCTCGAGGAAGTAGCTCTACCGATTCGCCGAACGATTTCACTATTCATACTCAGGAAGCTATCCGCGCCGGAACGAATGACAGGTGCGTTTGAAAGGAAAACGCCGGAAACTACGCTAGCATGCACAAAAAGCACTGTCAACGCACTTGATTTTCGGGTAGTCTCCCGGTTTCAACTCTCGGCGTTATCTCAGTGAACCCTGCGTCTCTGCCGCGAGTGACGAGCCAATAACCAGTCAAAACTACAAACTCTGTTGAGCACTCAAAAGAAATCCTCCGGCAGCGCAGTCGCAATCTTAACCCGTGAACAATGGTCCCGTCTGGGTCAGCGGACGGCCATAATCGGATTTGTTCTTTACGCCACCTTCGCGCCTCACTCAATTGCCGCTGCCGAAATCTCATTGGCTATTGTCGGCGCCGGATGGCTGTTCCGCACAATCGCCAGCGGAAAGTCAGGATTTCGCCGAACGCCTTTCGATTTACCAATCTGGCTCTTCTTTCTATGGACTGTGGTCTCGTCTTTTCTTTCACAGGAACCCCGCATCAGCATCGCCAAAATTCAATCAACTTGCGTTTTTCTTCTTTTCTACCTAACGCAGGCGATCGTGACAAGACGAACGGCAGTGCTGCTCGTCGTTGTGATGATGCTGTCAGGCGCAGCGGGAACAGTTTACAGCGTCTACGATCTCGCGCGGGGTCGTGGTGTCCTCATCGAGTCGGTGGCGCGGGAGAGTCCTTTGCAGTCGCTTCACATTCACAAGGGCGATGCGATCTGGAGAATTGGTGGCCAACCAGTTTATTCGGTTGTCGATATAGACCGGGTAATAACAAACTCTCCGGATCAAACTACCCTCACCGTCAGTGTGATCTCGCAGGGCGAACACCTCGAACGCCCCGGTCTGATCGTGACCAACGCCATCAGGAAACAATCATCGCCTTCGGGAATTTTGGGCAACTATCCAACCCATCGATTTCGCGCTTCCGGTTGGACGCGCCACTATGAGACCTACTCGGAAATTCTTCAAATTCTCGCGCAGCTTGCGCTTGGATTAGCGCTGGCAAACTTCAAAAACCACGGTCTGAAACTTCGTTCGAAACTGGCGGCCACTGCTTTTGCGCTACTTGCTCTGGGCATCGCTCTGACCGCAATGCGCACCGTGTTGGTGGCGTTGGCCATCGGCGTCTGCGTGATTAGTGTGCACGCGTTAGGAAGAAGAGCCAGGGCACTTAGCCTCGCCGGCATTTGTTTGTTGCTTGCTGCCGGCGCTCTCGTTGTTTACCAAACGCGTGCGCAACGTGCCTTGTCATTGCAGGATCCCAGCTCTTCATTACGCCTCGAGGTCGCGAAAGTCGGTCTCTCGCGCATGATGCTTCATCCAGTGTTTGGACACGGCATGGACGCGATGCACGTGCATTGGACCGAATGGGGCTTCCCTGGCACGGACATGCTGCATCTGCATTCGACTCCGCTGCAATTGGCATTTGATCGGGGCTTGCCGGCGCTCTTGTTCTGGCTCTGGATCATGTGGGTGTTCTGGCGCACGGCTTCACGTGGTGAAAAATTGCTGCGCGATTCAAGCGATACCAATCGTTACGGAGTTCTGCTCGGCGCCACCGGCGCGGTAGCCGGTTTCTTCGCCAGCTCGCTGGTAAACTACAACTTCGGCGACGGCGAAGTGGCCCTGGTGTTTTGGTGGTTGATGGGAATTGTGGTCGTGTTGACACCAGTGAGTGGAAGGCCGATGGGCAGTCAGCAGTACACAACCTCAATTTGAGGCTCAGCGGCTTTGCCGCCCGATGTGCGGTATGGCTGCGCCTTTCCGTGCAGCGCGGCTCGAAAAGTGCGACGTGCGCCTCGAAGTTTTAGCCTGAGGCGCAGCCTCAAGGAGAGAGATCAGGCACCGAAAGGGCAAAGCCCTTACGCACATCAAGCGGCGAAGCCGTAAGACTATATGAAGAATCAACCGCGTAATCGTTGCATCTCAAAACTGATACTGTTCTGCTGTGCGCTAATTCTTGCGTCAGTAGAATGCGTCGCCACTCAGGAAATTGTTCGGCATGCGCACCCGGCCGGCGCTCGCATCGTTAAAACTCGTGCGTTGTCTGCTCAGCATTCTTCGAGAAGGCCGCTGCGCAAGCCTGATGTTATTTATTATCCGACGCCGCCTGAGACAGTGGATGAAATGTTACGGATGGCGAAGATTAGGAAGGGCGATGTGCTCTACGACCTCGGCAGCGGTGACGGTCGTATTCCAATTGCGGCTGCCAGGCAGTATGGCATTCGCGCCGTCGGCATTGAGATAGATCCTAAACTGGTAACCGAGGCGGAGCAGAACGCACGGCAGGCAAACGTTTCCGGTTTGGTGAGCTTTCGCAACGAAGATATGTTCCGCGTCGACGTTAGCGAGGCGACGATCGTGACGCTCTACCTTTCCGAAAAGTTGAATGTGCTGCTTCGTCCGAAGTTGCTGCGCGAACTGCATCCGGGTTCACGCATCCTCTCCCACGACTTCCGCATGGGTGATTGGAAGCCGGAACAAACAGTCCGCGTCCCCTGGGGCAAGCTCTACCGGACTGTTTACCTTTGGACCGTGCCAGCTCCCAAAAACTCAAGTAGACATTCACGCTAAGTATTCGAAGTTCTCTGTGCAACCTGACTGTCTTCGGTATCCTGAGTGGTGGATGGCTGTCAATGGTTCATTCAACACAGAGACACGGCGGAGCATACTGAGTGAGAATCAAATCACGTCAGCAAAGTTTCGCCGCGTCTTGGCAAACCACCAGTAACCAAAAACAAAAAACACTACGGCGATGACGGTGAAGTAAGCGAGGCTGGACCAGTCGGGAGTGAGGCCTTCGAGGAAGATGCGGCGATAGCTTCGTATGAGTGCGGTGAAGGGATTCAGGTTGATGAAAAGACGGTAGCGCTCGGGCACAATCGATTCCGGATAAATTATCGGCGTTAGATACATCCACGCCATTAAGACAAGCGTGATGCCCTGCGCGATGTCGCGCAAAAATACGCCAAGCGAAGCCACTAACCAGGCTGCGCCGAGCGTAAAGAGCAACTGGGGAACAAGCAGCGCCGGCAACCAGAAAATCGTTACGTGTAACTCGTGGCGGACGACCACTGTGGCCACTACCAACGCGAGCGTCCCAAACATTTGATTGCCCAACGACGATAGCGCTTGCGCAACCGGCAAAGTTTCGAGCGGGAAAACGACGCGCTTCACCAGATTGGCGTGCGTAATGATCGTCGTCGAGGAATGCTGCAGCGTTTCCTGAAACATTGTCCAGGGCAGCAGACCGCAGAAAAGATAAAGCGCGTAATCCCAGGGCGTACCGCGCGCGCCAAACCGCGCGTTAAAGATCCCAGCGAAGATGAACGTGAAGATGGCAATCGTCACCACCGGTGTGACAACGGCCCACACGATCCCCAACACCGAGCCTTTATAGCGCGCCACCAACTCGCGCCGCGCGAGCGACATTATCAGTTCAAAGCGCCCGGGAAGTTCCCAGAGAGGACGCCACACCGCGCGCCGTGCTGTTTGTGCGGAAATCATCGGGGAAGCATTGTAAGCGGAAGAGCAAGAGCGGGAGCAAGCCCACCTTCCCCACCTCGAGTCGAGCTGATCAAGGTTGCGTCATGATTCTTCGTTGCAGGCTTCCAAGCTTGAATCAGCCGATCGACTCTGAATGACTCTCAGGTTGGGAAGGCGGGCTTGCCCCCGCTCTTTCCATTACTTTATTCGTCCAAAGCCGCGCCAGCTGTTTTTGTTGTGCCATCCGATTACGACGTCATTTGCCTCAATGTCGCGCCACCAGCTTTCGAAGTCCTCCCGTGCGATGTAGTGCGAGGTCGGCGCCACCAGGTGATCGAAAACAATAGTGTGTTGCTCGCGCCAGCCGAAGCGGGAAATCGCGCTCAGGTAGTCGTTGTAAAAAAGTCGACGGGCTAGTTTCGAACCGCCATTGGAACGGTTCAGCGGTCCGTAAATCAGTTTCGTTGCCAAATACATAACTGCCGCCGGCAATTTTGAAAGATGCAACAACGCCTGGCGATCGATTCGTGAACTGAATTTTTCCCGCACGGGATCAATGAAGCGCGTAATCCATTCGTTATTCTCCGCGCCGTAAACCCACGCCGAAAGACGGCCGCCCGCCTTGACCTTCGCAGCCAGGGAGTTGAAGCCAGCGCGCGGATCGGGCAAGTGGTGCAACACGCCGACGGAGAAAGCATAGTCGAACACTCGCGCGAAAGGCAGGTGATAAATGTCCGCCTGGACAATGTGCGCGTTTTCCAATTTGCGCGTTGCCGTGAAGGCCGTTTCCACGGCGTCACTCAGGTCAATGCCTATTACGTCGCGCGCGCCCCAATTTGCGGCCAGTTGCGTATGACGACCCTTGCCGCAGCCGCCTTCCAGCACAACCTTATCCTGAAAAAAATCGGGACGCACGGGCGCGATCCATCCCAAAAACTGGTCCGCATAGAGTTCGTCGCGTTGGACGAAATGTTGCCACTGCCAACCAAAATTCTCGGCGGTGGCGGCTTTGTCGGCCTCGAGGTTATCCGGCGTGCCGAAGCGCGGGATACCGCGAACAATCGGATACGTGCGCTGACAGCGATCACACGCGAGTTGACCTTCGATGATCTCAGCGTCTTCGGTACTTGCTACTGATGTCAGCAGTATCGCACCGCTGCACGAAGGACATCTTAGGTAATCGAGTAACCTGCGCTTCATTGAATGAGACTGGAAGTAATAATGCTTCTGATCAAACCAGAGCGTAACATCTTTCGAAAATTAGTGGCTCTTGACCGCGAGGTCAAACGCAGGGAAAGAGCAACTGCTCAACGCGCACGAGATTCTCGCTGTGATTGTAGGTAGGAGAGTTTAGTCAGCTGGATTTACGGTCACGGCGCCAACGAGATATGCGACCTCACCCGAGTTTGATTGCAGCCGGATGCTGTAGTCTCCAGGCGGAATGTTAGCCGCAACTGATATCTCAAAGCTAATAACAGGTGTTGCACTCGGGAATTGCTGCAGCGTTAAGCTAGCCGGATCGACGGTAATGAAAGGCGAACTGAGAACAAGCCCGTTTCCCGGTATCTGATCCACTCCTTCTCCGCCAATGTAAAGCGTAAGCCTTTTGCCGGGTTCCAACGGTACAGGCACCGAAGACAAGTCTCCTTTGATTCCTATGAAGCGAGGGTTCAAAGCGGGTGGCGAATTCTGCGGCGGCACCAGGACGTAATTCAACTGTGTAGGTTTTTCTGGTACCACCCGCAGGCTGCCGGTGATTTCGACGCTGCGGAAAGCTCGCAGCCTTGGGCCCGGTTTGCGATCAGTTAGTGCGGAGAGAGCTGTTGACTCGCTGGCCGGTCCGTCGAGATATTCAACCATCGCTCTGTAAGTTCCAGGAAACACGCCATTGATATTAAATTTTCCACCGCCACTGGTAAGACCGCCTGCCATTACCTTGCCGGTGGCCACGTCTTCAATCCAAACGTGTGCGGCCGTTGCGGGCAGCAGATTGCCGTCGATGCTGTTCAGGATTCTTCCCTCAATCGAACCCATTTTTTCACGAGCCCCATAAAGACTGCGAACAGCTGCGTGGTCTGCTTCGCTCAACGTACGCTCAGTAATCGCCGGCTGGCCATAAGTGCCATTGAGCGCCTGGAATGCCTGCATCGTGGCGCCGATTATGTGTGAGTGATTCAAACCCAGGAAATGTCCTATCTCGTGGGCCAGCGTCGATTCGAGATCATAAGTCCCAGGTGTACCGTCAGTCGAAAACTGAAGAGACTCCCCCTCTGCCGAGTAGGGAAAAGGGTTGATAACAATATCGGCTTCGCTGATGTCCCCCGTATCCGGGTCATAGAACACGCGCGTGCGGGCCGTCGTATTCCCTTCGCCGAAGAGCGCCAGGTTCTCCGCTGTTGCGGCCACAGTAATCAAACTTATTCCGTCACCACTATTAATCGGGCTCACAGACTGGGCTTTCGAAGGAACCTCGACCAACTTGATGTTAGCAGCAGTGGACCAACTAGCGAGTGCTCGCTCAACTGCCCCAAGCACGTCGCTTGCCGGCGTGATCGCCGCGGAAGGCGCGGTGAGCGAGGTTGAAAGTGCGATCTGAATATTCCTGGTTGGCCACCTTATTTGCCGTTCCTGCGATGCAGCGGGAAGGTCAAACGAGGACGGCTGGCTGGAGACAACAAAGGCCAGCAGAGCCATGAATGCCAGGATCGGGTTGGGACGTCGCATTTCTGAAACCGACTATGAAGTTTTTAAGGAATGCCCTCGAGCTTCATTCCGGGACGAGGGCGGCCGGACTGCTCGGCAGATAGTATCACTTTCGCGCTGTTTCTTAGCTGGAAAAGCGAAACCCGTACGCAGTGAGCGTACGGTCCAGTGTGACTCGCCGGCAGTTGTTGCCGAATCAAGGAATGATAGTTACTTGTGGAGCAGTATCCGCCGGCCTGCTCGTAAACGTGCCGCTCTTCGTAACCGTTACTATCAGCTTATAGTCAATCGGGTCAGTGCCGGCGAGTGATGCAGGTAAAGTTATGTTGATGAGATCGAAGCCAAACTTGTTCGTATTAGGCCGAACCGAATTAGGTGTGATGTCGGTAGTGGTCATGCCGTTAACAAAAGAAACCTTTGTCTCGGCGACCGCAGCGAAGCGCACACCCGTGAGCCAGATCTCGAGCTTAGTCGGCACCTGCGTACCAGTCCCGTCATCTGATGTCACTTGGAAAGGCCCGGTAATGCAACCGGAACCGGAACTGGCCGTATTGGTTACATTACAAACCATGGCAATACCGCCGGCGTCATTTGTTGGAGGGTTAAAGATGTCAGGCTGAGCAGGGACTATTTGAACAAAGCCACGAAAGGCCGTGCCATTGTTGTTTCGCTGATCGTTAACAACTACAGTTGCCACCCCCGACGACAAACCAATCGGCATAACGAAGCTAATTCCTTCCGCCGGTGTGTCTCCCACGAAATAGAGTCCAGCTGCGGCGCCATTCACGGAAACGGAAACGCCATTGAGCTCGACGGGGAGTATTGGGGTGCGCGCATTTTCTAAACCGCCTACACCACTCTGATCGGAGGTAGCCAGCGGCGCTGTCGATCGAAGAATACTCAACTCGCCGGGCGCTAGTCCTGCGGGCTCTCCAGGACTTGGAGTAGGAGTAGGCGTGGGACTTGCGGTTGGGCTGGCACTCGCAAACGGTCCCCGGTTGCTGGCACCGGTAAAGAAAGACAGAGCGGCTGTTGATTCGGTGTTGACGGGTGGAGTCAACAAATAAAACAACTCCGGAGAGCCGTCGCTATTACCACCGCCCAGCTCGACTGCTGACAAACCGAATGAGATCCGCTTAATTGTGGCGCTCGGCAATGGGCGGATGCCCACGACAAACCCGATTATCGGGTTCTTTGTTAACCTTCTAAATGTGTTTGAAGAGGTTACCGGAACCTGCGTAGAAAATATTTGGTTTGGACGGGCCGTTCCGGTAGGCACGGAGTTCAAGCCTGTGCTGTCCTGGTCCGCCGCGGGAAAGGTTCCGTCGGGTTTGAAGTTAAGCGCTGAAGCAAACACCAGCGTGTGCGGTGCGAGTGAACTGTCGTAATCGGTAAATGTGGGGAAATGGATGACGTCGCCAGGAGATACGAGGGCGCGCGTCCCCACGAGTTTGGCGGTGCTATCCGAAGTATTGGAAACAAACACTGCGAGAAAAGCCGTGTTTGTGGCGCTATTCGCGGTTGGATCCTCAGCCCTCGATTCGTAAGCGACATACGCGCCATCGCGACTCAAACGTCGTCCGGGACTCAACAGGTTTACCGTGACTCCGGAATTTGCTCCGGTATCTGCTTTGGTCCTGGTGATCTGACGAATGTTGTCCAACCCGGACCCCGTAAAGTCTGCGACATAGATTTCAGGATTCCCGTCGTCATTGCTGGCCGCCAGATCTGCGCGTGATAGAAATGCGACCATCGAGCCGTTGGCAGACAGCGAGGGATTTTGCTGCAAGGTGTTGCTGATCCCGGCAACCGTGTCTTTCGTGTTGGTCCCTTGAACGTAGGTGTTTGTTCCGGCAGCGAACGCGCCAGTAGTGCGGCAAAAGAAAAGCTCGGGGTTAGCATCAGCATTCCCCCCGACGCCGCCAACTGCGGGAACCAAATCGCGCGTAGAAATAAACGCGAGCGTATTTCCATCATCGCTGATGTCGGCTTCCCGATTGTCATCAACCACATCGGGAGGAAAAACTCCTGTGCGAAGCGGACGACTAGGTACTGTATTGGTTACCGGCCTGAACACGCCGTTAGCGAGCTCTGCAAATGGAACTTCATCACCGTTAGACAGATCGAAAACATCATCGATCTCAGGTAGCTGATAGATCCAGATTTCCTGATTCCACCCGTTGTTCGGATCAGAGCTAAGCGCAGTAGTTTCTATTCCATCAAAATTTTTCGGATCGGGTGCGTTCGAACTAAACACTATCGTGTAGATCCGTTTTCCTCCCACCAGTGCCGGCTCAAGACTAATCACCGGGTGGTTGTTGCTAATCTCAATCTTTACCAGGCTGAGATCGGGAGGAGTTGGGACTGGTGTTGGAGTTGGGGTTGCACCCGGACTAGGTGTCGGCGTTGCTGTCGGCGTCGGCGTCGGTGTCGGACTGGCAGGCGGCTTCTGGATGTTCTTAGTATTGGTTAACTGGAAAATTCGTCGCTGGGCGTAGTCCAGGAGGAAGATCTCGCGATTGCCGTCTTCATTGTTTCGCGCATTCGGATTCAACGTTCCGTCTGGGTTCCGCGAAGGTATTTTCTGTGTGGCTACATCTCCGTTTGACTCGAAGACGACGAAGCGGCCATTGGCGCTGATGTCCCCGCCGAGAGCATAGAACCCAGCAGGACTTGAGGTAACTTGAACGACAAATGGATCAGGCGTAGGACTGGCAGCTTGCCCCTGCGCACAAGAAAACGCGCCAAGGACCACCAGAAGCGCGGCGAAGGCGCACTGAGAGCGAAAAACAAGCTTCACAAAAATCCTCCGAGATAAAGACGCAGATAAGAGCAGATTAGATGCCCCCTGGGGAGTGAGCAGCAGCATTGCGCGGGCAAAAAAGATCTCTTTACGTCACCCGGCGTTAAAAGAACCGACATTTTACGCAGAGATAAGACTAACCGCAAGCCGACACAGCGGGAGGCTAAACTAAGGGCGCGCCATGGCTTATTGCGACTTTCATCTAGCCGGTGGCAACTAACAAAAAATCTTGACACCGCTGCTTAGCCAGCATAAAGTCTCGGCAGAAACCACCCCCAAAAACAATTCTTAGTTCCAACGGAGCCGAGCTCCTTCTGTCTAAGGTGTCAGGTTGATCCAGCAGTCCCGCAAAATGAAACTAGAACGCGCCGGCGTTTCCTTAAAATCAATCTTTAATCACTCGCGTCAGGATGGATCGATCAGTGAGGTCGGGACGCGCTCTCGTACTGAATAATTGTTTCTTCAAAAGCTTCAGCCTCGCGTTATTTAGATAATTGCCACCGTCACAAGGAGAACGAACATGTTGCGTTTGAATTCGAGCAGAGTCAAAACCAGGAAGCTTGTGAGCCTCTCGATCAGCTTCCTTCTTTATCTGTGTATGCTACCGGTTATTCCTTCGGTGCCTGCGCGTGCGAAGTCACTGATCCCTAAATCAGTGGTCGCGAAAGAAAACTCGCATCCCCAGGACCAGAGCCCGCAGATAGTTATCATCCCGCCGGGCCAGGCTTATCGGCAGACAAACTTTGTCTCGGACATACCCGGCCTCGCGCCTGTTCAGGATCCTTTGCTCGTTAATCCCTGGGGTGTGGCGTTCAGGGGAACCAGCCCCTTCTGGGTTGCGAACAATGGGACCAGCACGTCGACGCTTTTTCGCGGCGATGTCGGCGGTAGCCCCCTTGTCCCGAATCCGGGGCTATCGTTCGTCACAATTCCTGGCGGCTTACCGACCGGCGTGGTCGGCAATAGCACAACCGATTTCAACCTCCCTGGTCCATGCGCCGTCGCATCATGTCCGGCTGCGTTCATCTTTGCTTCGATCACCGGCAACATCGTCGGTTGGAACCCGAATGCCCCGGCCGCAGGCTCGATAACCGGGGTCATCGCGGCGAGCCATCCCGGCCATGTTTATACGGGTCTGGCCATTGGCAGCAACTCCGGCGGCAACCGCCTCTACGCCGCCGACTTCGCGAATGGAAACATTAACGTCTACGACGGCACCTACGCGCTAACCACGACTACCGGCGGGTTCGCGGATCCAACCATTCCAACAACGGCCGGGAACACTTTTCATCCCTTCAACATCCAGAACATCGGCGGCTCGCTTTACGTCATGTATGCCAAAGTCGGTAGTGATGGTAGAGACGAGGAGGGCGTCGGCAATGGCTTCGTCCGCCGGTTCAATACCGACGGTGTGCGAGACCTGACATTCGGGATAAATAATGGACCACTCAATTCGCCCTGGGGCGTCGCTATCGCTCCTGCCCTCTTCGGTATCTTTGGCGGTGCGCTACTCATTGGCAACTTCGGTGAAGGCAACCCCAGCATCCACGCCTTCAACCCGACAACCGGCGCTTTCCTTGGCACAATTCAAAATGAAGCAGGCGAGGGCATCGAGATCGATGAGCTGTGGGCCCTCCAGTTCGGCAATGGCGTCAATGGCGGCGACCCGGACACGCTCTATTTCACCGCTGGCATTGGCGAAGAGGAACATGGGCTGTTCGGTTCTTTGAAGAAGACGATTGCCTCCGCCACTTCACTCATTCAATTCGCCACGGACGAATTCGTCATCAATGAAGGCAGCGGCCATATCGACATCACTGTGACGCGCTCGGGCGACGCTTCCGGCACGGCCACAATCAACTTCAACACCTTCGACGAATCGCAGCCCGGCCATGCTTCGCAGAAGAGTGACTACGAAATAGCGCTTGGCAAGCTCACCTTCGACCCCGGCGACACCAGTAAGACTTTTCGTATTCTGATTGTCGATGACACGTTCGTGGAGGGCGACGAGACGATTGACCTTGCTCTCTCAAACCCGACCGGCGCGGGCGTTGGATTAGGTAGTCCAAACGTGGCCGAACTCAGGATCCTCGATAACGATTCCATGGTATCGATGACGAATCCCATCGATGACGCGACCTTCTTCGTACGCCAACACTACCTTGACTTTCTTAATCGCGAGCCGGACCCGGCTGGTCTTACTTTCTGGGTTGATCAGATCATTTCATGCGGCGGCGACGCGGCTTGCCGTGAAGTCAGGCGTATTAACGTGAGCGCGGCTTTCTTCCTGTCCATTGAATTCCAACAGACAGGAATGGAGGTATATCTCACGCATAGAGCGGCCTTTGGCAGTACAGTGCTTGGATCAACGGGGCCGGTTCTTTACGGCACGTTTGAGCGCGATACACAGGCGCTGCAAAAGAACTTCGTCTTTGGGCAACCGGGCGCCGATGCGATCCTTGAAGCTAATACGCAGGCTTACTTCGCAGACTTCGTTACGCGGCCCGAGTTCGTTACGAAATATCCGGGCAGTCTTACCAACGCTCAGTACGTTGATAACTTGCTGGCAAGTGCGAACCTGTCACCAGCTGAGACAAGGCTCTTCGTAACAACTCTCACGAACGCGCAGGAGAATCCGCCGACGACGCCTACAACCTCCACGGGGGCTGCAAGACCGGCGTCTTTCGGCACAGCGAGGTTTCTCTTCAACGCCGCGCAGACGGCAATGTCGTTCACGGCGACAATCAACAATATCGACATTACAACCACGCAAACAACCGATGCTAACGACAACATAACTGCAGCTCATATCCATGCGTCAGCGACGGTCACCCCGACGACGAACGCGGGGATAGTCTGGGGCTTCTTCGGTAGTCCGTTTAACGACAACAACCCGAATGACCAGGTGTTCACGCCCTTTAGTAGCGGAGTTGGAGGTAACTTCAGCGGTAAATGGGACGCACCCGAAGGGAACGGCACGACGTTGGCTGCGCAGCTGACGAATCTCCGGACGGGTCGCGCGTACATTAACTTCCACACGACGCAATTCGGCGGCGGCGAGATACGCGGTAACTTCCCCGCCGAGACAGCCTTCCGCGATTCGCTCGTGGCTGGCCTGAATGGGGCAACGGAGACTCGCGCTACGGTCCTGCGCAAGGTCGCGGAAGCCGAAGAGCTAAGGCTGCGCGAATTCAACAGAGCCTTCGTGACGATGGAATACTTCGGCTATCTGCGCCGCGATGCCGATGCGGCCGGCTTCGCGTTCTGGTTGAACAAACTGAACGAGTTCAACGGTAATTTCGTTGCCGCTGAGATGGTGAAGGCCTTTATCCTGTCGAACGAGTATCGCCAACGCTTCGGCCCAAACTAGCTCCGAAGCAGTGGTCTAACTACTAGCCGCGGATTTGCGTGGAATAACGCGAATCAGATCAAACAAGGGCAGTCACAAAGCCTTTTTTCAGATTCGCGCTATCCGCGTTATTCCGCGGCTAAATAGCGCTCGCTCGCGGGAAGTGGCCTCCTTTTCCTCACTTCTGCTACATTCAGCGCATGACCCTGGCCCTGCGTGTTGAAAAAGTTTCCAAGCAGTATCGCATCTACGAGCGCCCGGGCGATCGCCTGAAAGAATCGCTCACCCGCGGACTACTGCGCCGGCACCGGGAATTCTGGGCGCTGCGCGACGTTGATTTCGAGATTGAGTCAGGCACAACAGCTGGCATCGTCGGACCAAACGGTTGTGGCAAGTCAACCCTTCTGCAAATTATCTCGGGCACGCTCGCGCCGACCCACGGCGAGGTTTGGCACGAAGGACGAATCGCGGCTCTGCTCGAACTTGGAGCAGGCTTCGATCCGGAGTTCACGGGTGTCGAGAATGTTTACATGAATGCGAGCCTGCTGGGACTAACAAGACGAGAAACCGACGTGCTCTTGCCGGCCATAGAACGCTTCGCTGAAATTGGTCCGTTTCTTTACCAGCCGGTCAAGACGTATTCAAGCGGTATGTATGTTCGCCTGGCCTTCGCAATCGCTGCGAGCGTCGAGCCTGACATTCTGATCATTGACGAAGCGCTCGCCGTTGGCGACGCAGTTTTCCAGCATCGCTGCCTGCGTCGTATTAATGAACTCCACGAGCGCGGCGCCACCGTGCTCTTCGTTTCGCATGATGCGGGAGCCGTGCGCGCCCTGTGCTCGCGCGCGATTCTTCTGAAAGGCGGCCGTATCATAGCCGACGGCAAACCAGGCGAGGTGCTCAACCTCTATCAGAAGATCATAATGGAAAGAGAACACGCCTATGAGGCTGAAGCTGGCGCGCAAAGTTCAAAACCAGCAAAGTCTCACGAGCGTCCAGCGCCGGTCAGCTGCGCTTACCGGCACGGCGACGGCAGCGCTGAGATCGTCGGAGCAGAACTAACTGATGCCAGCCAGACACGCGTGGAAATCGTCCAAAGCGGCGAGCCGCTAACGTTGCGCGTGCTGGCGCGCTTCAATCATGAGGTGGACGATCCGGTAATCGGGTTTCTCATCCGCAACTCACACGGCATTCATGCCTATGGCACAAACACAAAAGAGCAACAGATAGATTTTGGTGTTGTGCGCAATGGTGAGGTAATCGAAGTTAATTTTGCTTTCGAGTGTTGGCTGGGAATCGATCAGTATACGATTTCGCTTGCCGTGCACAGTAGCGACGGAAAGGCATATGACTGGCTCGATGCTGCGCTCTTTCTTAAAGTCACGAGCATGATTGTTATCGAAGGAATCGCCAATCTGAATGCGAGCGTGACGTTGCGCCATCGCGTGCTGAGCGCTAACCCTTTGGAGCCCGAGAGTGTCGCAGTCACTTCCAATCGTGAGAGTATTAGTTATGGGTGAAAGGGAAGTCGAAAGCATTCTGCGAGAGATCCGCGAGCGAGTCCTTTCCCGCGAGCGCTCCAGTGAGGACGTCGCGCCGGCGGTCCGCTCCGAGCTGGCAAAGGGAACAAATGGAAATAGTGGCCAGGCGGGACGAAGTGAAAAGGTCGCTGCGGAAAATCTGGCCCTCATCAAGTCTTATTTGACCACCACGGCACGCGCGTGGGACCGGCTGCCCCCACTGGTAAGCAATCGCAGCGGACTAATAGCCAGGCTCGAACTCTGGCTGAAGAGGCGACTTAGGGTAGGCACTCGCTGGTTTACCTGGGAACAGGTCAACTTCAACGCCGCCGTGCATCACGCGCTTGGCGACTTGGTCCAGGTCTTGTCAGCTTATGAGCAGGAGCTGGCAAATCTACGCGCTGAGACAAACGCTGCGAATCAACAACGCGAAACTGAGCTGGCTGCATTTCGCGCTGAAATTGCTCAGGCGATTGAAGCGCTACATCGTGGGCGCGACGCGCAAAAAACTCAGCTGGAGGCGCGACTTACTGAACTGGTTAAGGAGCTGCGCGAACGCGATGAGCATCTTCGAGATGAACAACGCGTCTGTCTAAAGCAAATCTCGCTGGAGACTACTGAGACGGCCGTGCTCGAGGATCGCGCGCGCCGCAAGAGCGAAGTGTTGTTGGAAGAACTAAAACGCCGAGTCGAGCAATTGGAAGCTCGTAAATCGCAGATCGCAGATCGTAAATCGTGAATAGTAAATCGCGAATAGTTAAGGCGGTCCCGGAAGTGGGTCAGTTTGAGTTGGCTGGCGCGGCTGTTTTACAGAACCGAGCGCGGTAGCGCCGGAGTCAATCCCTTGAATTATCATCAGCCGAAGTTGAGTTTAGGATCCGGCGCATCCACCACCCCAGCGGGGCTGCCCCGCTGGGGACCCCGGTCCGCGCTCGGTTCTGTAATGGCCTCCGGCCGCTGTTTTATCCAAACTGACCCACTACCGGCGGTCCCGAGTTGTGGTCAGTTGTGGAAGGACGCGATGCCGCAGCTATTTACGATTTACTATTCACGATTTACGATCTGCAATTTACGATTCATGATTCACTTCTCATATGCCCGCTCCTAAACAAAACTTGTACGCTCGCGCCGGCATCACGGACCTCGCGGAGTTTTACCGCACTAAGTTCCTTTCCGAAGAGGTGCTCGACGCGCGCTACTTCAAAGCACTCGATCGTTTCGATATTCGCTTCGCGCGGACGATGTGGGTCTACGACAATGTACGCGCCGGCTCAACTCTGCTCGAGCTCGGCTGCGGTGCCGGCATGCTCGCGTTGTTGAAGCGCAAAGGCGTAACGCTGACAGGCGTAGATCTTTCAGATGCCTGCGCGCGCGCCGCTCGCCGCAATGGTTACGACTCAACCCTCGCCGCCGAGCTTTCCAGTTTGCCCTTTCCCGATGCAAGTTTTGATTACGTTGTCAGTCTTGATGTGCTTGGTCACGTCGGCATGGAAGAAAAAGATGCGGTTCTCGCTGAAGTAAAACGCATTCTTCGTCCCGGCGGCGTCACAATGCACGGCATTGAGTGTACTGATCATTCAGCGCAGAAAACTTACGACGAAATGGACGCCGAAGAACTGCGCCGCTTCATAGCAGTCGATGGCCACGTAGGATTAGATGAAGAGCAGGAACACGCCGACCGCTTCCGAAAGTTCTTTCCCCACGTTGACTGGGAACCTCGCTACGCGCTTTGTCTGAGCAGCGAAGAGTTTCTCAAACAGGCTGACAAGTATGGACTGGCTTT
The DNA here is from genome assembly GCA_963698325.1 of Blastocatellia bacterium. GTDB lineage: Bacteria > Acidobacteriota > Blastocatellia > Pyrinomonadales > Pyrinomonadaceae > PSRF01. The sequence goes on from CAVOQJ010000005.1 coordinate 319,883, forward strand.
CGAGGACGATTTTCTCGACTATCTCCGTGGACTTTCATTTAGGGAACGTCGGGCTTTCGATATCGCGATGGGCTACGTTTTCGGCAAGATCTCGGATCTCAACCTGCATCTCCCGAAGAGCGGTCTCTATGTCTTCCTAAAAGCTTCAGAAGCGCCGCTTGGTCCTTTTTATAACGAGCATCGCGATCGTCGCGGACTCTTTGCTGTCGCTGGGACCAGCATGGTTGGCGACCAGGGTGAAGATGATCAGGTTGTCTGTTTAGATCGCAGCAGCGACGTAACTTTTGATGACGGCTGGTATGAGCCAAACATGTTGCCGCCAATCGCGCGCTGGATGAGCCGCCGCGCGCGCGTAAATTTCCGTGCCGCCAAACTTTCTGAAATACGCCTAGATATCACTACGCACATGCCTGACCTGGGCGCGCGTTCCCTGGGACTTGAACTTTTCTTGAATGGTGAGCGCCTGACCGCTTTGTCGCTTTGGCGCCATGGGTGGCTGGAGTTGTGTGTTGCGGTTCCCGAAACTTTAAGTGAACAAGCGAACGGCGAGTTTGAATTGGAGTTACGCGCCGATCGCACTTGGCAACCACGCCCGGTCGCCGATGAAACTCGTGACGATCGTGAGCTGTCAATCGCCGTTTGCAACATCGAGAAAAAGCAGTGACAAGTGAAAGGTGAAGAGTGAAAAGTCAGAGCGGTCGGAATATTGATGTTTACTCTTAACTTTTCACTTTTCACTTTTCACTGCCTTTCATGAACATCCTGATTTGCACTACACAAGTTCCCTTCACTACCGGCGGCGCGGAAGCGCACGTCGAGGGACTTCGGCGCGCGTTGATTGAGGCAGGCTACAACGCCGAGGTCGTGGCGGTGCCCTTCAAGTGGTACCCACCGGCTGAGATCATGCGGAGTGCGTTGGCGTGGCGCCTCCTCGACTTGAGCGAGGCGAATGGGAAGCCGGTCGATCTCGTAATCGGCATGAAGTTTCCTGCTTACCTGGTTGCGCATGAGCGTAAGGTGCTGTGGATCATGCACCAATACCGCGCGGCTTATAATCTTTGGGACACCCCCTACGATGATCTCTCGACTTACCCGGATGGGGCGCAGATACGCCAGTGGATCCAAAACGCGGATAATAGTCTGATACCGAAAGCGAGGAAAATTTTCGCAAACTCAAAAACAGTGGCCGACCGTCTCCGCCGTTATAACAACATCGAAAGCCAGCCTCTTTATCATCCACCTCCGCGCGCTGAGAGTTTGCGCTCTGGCGAGCAGGGCGATTACATCTTTTACCCGAGCCGGCTTGAACCGCAGAAACGCCAGGAACTTCTGATTGAAGCGGCACAATACCTGCGCACGCCCTTGAAGATCATTCTTGCAGGCGGCTCAGGCAATCCAAAACACTACGAGTCGCTCGTCAGGAAGCATGGCGTGAAGGATCGTGTTTGCCTGCGCGGCTTCGTCCCGGAGGCAGAGGTGATCGAGTTATACCGTAATGCGCTCGGCGTCTGTTACCTGCCGTTTGACGAAGATTATGGCTACGTCACGCTCGAAGGAATGCTGTCGAGTAAGCCGGTGGTGGTGGCTAATGATGGTGGCGGCGCCGGAGAATTTATCGAGCACGGCAGTGAGGGTTTGCTCGTCGAGCCGGAGCCGCGGGCGATCGCCGAGAGTTTGGATTCTCTTTATGCTGATCGGGCAGAGGCGCTCGCAATGGGCGAGCGCGGGCGAGAAAAACTAAAGGCGATGAATCTCTCCTGGGAAAATGTGGTCGCGAGCCTGATCAATGGCGCCGGATGATTGGACGCGGCCAGCCTCAGATGAAACCTGCGCAAGTTAATCGCCTCGAGCTGCTGTTGCTGGCCATCAGTATCTTTGTAGTCTTCACCTACTTTGCAGCAGTACCGAAGAATCCGCCGGGTTTCTTCATTGACGAAGCGTCCATTGCTTACAACGCCCATACGATCGCGCTGCAGGGCGCAGATCAACATGGGCAAAGCTTTCCGCTCTACTTTCGAGCGTTTGGCGAATATAAGAGTCCGGTCTACATCTATGCGCTCGCGGCAGTGTTTCGAGTTACGGGTCCGAGCATACTCGCCGCACGAGTATTGAGTGCTATCCTCGGGCTAACAGCGTCGCTATTGCTTGGCTTGCTTGCATTTCAGATATCGCACCGGCGCATTATTGGTTTAATCATCTTCATCGGTGCCGCGCTCACGCCCTGGCTGTTTGAAGTTAGCCGCCTGGTATTCGAAGTCACACTCCTTCCGGCTGTGCTCGCGCTTTTCCTCTTCTGTTTGCAGCGAGCGTCAAAACAGGAGACATGGTCATGGCGGATAGCAACCGTTCTCGCTGTGCTGCTCGGGCTGATGGTCTATTCTTACTCGGTCGCGCGCTTGCTCGCACCACTTTTCGCACTGGGCCTTATCTTCTTCGTGACGCGGCAGCGTTGGCGCGGGGTTGTGCTCACGTGGTTCATATTTGCCTTAACCCTGGCGCCGCTCGCATTTTTCAGTGTGCGGCATCCCGGCGCACTCGGTGAGCGCTTCAAGTATGTCACCTACGTTAAGCCGGCCGATTCGCGTTCTAATATTGTCTTTCACTTTCTGAAGAATTACGCGCGCGACTTCAGCCCACGCAGTTGGCTCATTAAGGGCGACCCTGAGCCGCGCCATCATCTGCCGGGCATGGGCAGTCTGCTGGCCGGCGTCGCCATTCTCGGCGCGCTTGGCCTTGCTGTGGTCCTTTTAAGGTACCGGCGCGAGGCGTGGTGGCGTTTCGTTCTTTATGGCTTGATAGTCTCACCCATTCCCGCATCGCTCACGCTCGATCATTTCCACACGCTACGCCTGATGGCGCTTCCAGTTTTTCTCCTGGTGCTCGCGGTGCCGGCAATCGAATTTCTCTACGCTGATGGCAGCGCGGAAGGCAGTACGCGTAACGGCAGCGATGTCGGAAATTCCGTCCGTGCTGACGGTGGAGATGGACGGCCGTGGCGAGCCGCAAGGCGAGCGTTGCTCCCGGTGCTGGTCGGATTGACGTTGGTGCAAGGGGTAATCTTTCAGTGGCAGTTCCATACTGCGCCGCCGCGCGTAGATGCTTTTGACAGCTATTATCCCCAGGTGCTCGACGCAGCGCTGGCGCAATCTGAGCGTCCCATTTATCTATTCGACAAAACTCCCGCTGCTTATATGTACGCGTTCTGGTATGCAACCCTGCGGGGCCTGAACTTAAATACATTTCAGCGCGCCAACGCAGATGCGCCGCCGCCACCTGGCGCAGTTGTAATCAGCCACGAACTGCCGTGCACGAATTGTGAAATGATTTTTGAACGTGGGCAGTTTAGGGTCTACCGGCAGAAACAGTAATGAGTGAAAAGTGATGAGTGATGAGTTAGTCCACGGTCAGTTTTCAGTAACTGACTCATTGCTCATCACTCTTCACTCATCACTCATCACTCATCGTCACCCTGCCCAATGGTCAAGTGCGATTTATCACCTACTTCTGCACACGCCCCAATTTCTTTTGCAGCCCCTCATACTCGAAGGACGACATGAACACCCGCGCGAGTCTTGCGTTATCGCCGGATGTCTCCAGTTCTTTGACCCAATGGTTGAAACCCTTCATGTCGTTATCGGGCGGGTCTTCTGGATTACGACGGAGATAGCCGAAGTAGTGGAGCAGCACGAGCGAACGAACTTCTTCTCTCCTGATGAAATCGCTGCTGTTGACAATCTCGCGCAAAACCTGCGCTCGTGTCATCGAGCCGTTGTTTAATTTCTCTGCCCAGATTGCCCGTTCCGGCGCCGTGAGTGCGAGGCCCGCATTGTTGGCAAGTGCTTCGACGTAACGTGTGTTGTCAGTCGCTCTGTAAAGTGTTTCAAACCTTTCTCTGTGCGTCCATGTTCTGGCGAATTCATCCAAATTGGCCTCCAGTTTTGCCTCTTCTTCGCTGGCGCCGATCATCACGCCCTTACCCACTCTCTCTATATCCGGCAAAAATTCGGAATAAAGGGGCATCCGTCCGTAAGAGACGGCAAAGAAGCGGTAAAGCGCCTGGCTCGTCGATCGATACCGCCCCAGCAGATTGATGGGATCGTCCGCGATGAGCTGGGACCATTCCTTGACATCGGTCTTGAACGGAACTGGCGCTTCGCTTTCCGCCTGCGGCTCAGTCTTCACGACCGCGTAGAGATCGTCACGATTTCCGAAACTGTTAATGAAGCGCAAACGGTTATTCGCCATGGCCTGACTCAGAAAGATTTCGTACTCCAGGCGTCGTTCGGGCGCGAGTGCGGAGTTGTGGATTACTACGTAAGAAGCCGGAATACTCTCCAGCAAGTCGAGAAACTTCAGGGAAATCGGACGAGAGTCAGACATCGCTTGTACTTCCCACGAGAGCGGCGAGACAAAACTGGAAGTCGCATTAACCAGCGGCTTTCCGTGATCGGCCGCGCGCAACATATAAAGATGCGGCGTCGCTAATCCCAGATCGTGAGGCAGCTCAACAAGCCCGCCGCGCATTGGTGTCTGTTTTAGTCGCAGCGTGATCTCATCCGGATAAACTTTTCCACGAGCGAATCCGAGCGGCGCCGCGCGCAACTCGAAAAGCAGCGCCGCCGCTATCACTGCAAAGACCAGCGCCTGACGCGTACGCGGTCGCCACGCCGAAAAACGTTCAGCGAGATGTTGCGTTCCCAACCCAGCCAGGATTGCGAGCCCTAAATAAGAGATCATTGCCCAATGCGACGGAATGCGAATCGCGTGAAAGAGTGGGACAAAATCGTAGAGCACACGATTAAGGAAAAAGTTCATTCCCAGCGAGCCCAGGAAACCGCAGATAGTCCAGATGAGTCCCAGCGCGAAAGCATCACCGCGCCGCGCGTGGCGTATTGACTCAATCAAATTTTTCTGCCGCGTCCACCGGAAAGATTTTGGGTAGGCCACCGCCAGGCGAAACACCACGACTGTGAGGACGACAAAACCCACCCGCGGAGGCGTCAGCACGTTGAGAATGTCAATTCCAAATACTGACGCTGTTGTGCCCTGATAGCCGGTGACGAGAAGAGTGATGATTAAAGTTAAGAGGATGAGCGCGTCGAGCGCCAGTAATAATTTCTTTCGCGACACGCCTCCTTCGTGCGCGTCTGCATCATTGTCGTTTGCCTCTTTAGGTGCCGCGAAGAAAGCCGCCAGCGAAAGCAGCAACGGCAGCAGTCCGGGAAAAAGTCTCGCTGTTGCATTTGGAATTCCGGCACCGAGACCGCTCCACAACTTGTTTCGCCTTTCCGCGACCAGCCAGTGCACCGGCGTGGGCGAGTTGTAAGCCACATCGTCGACACTGCGAACGAAGCCGTAAAGTTTCATCACAAAATAATATGGCAGCATAAACGGCAGCAGAACGATCGAAGCCAGGCCTAAAGCGGTGGCGCCACGAAACCAGAATGCGCGATCGCGCTCGATGCTGTAATTGAGAATCAGAAACGCACCCGAAAGCGCAAGCGGCACCAGGGTCAGGATAAAATAACTGGTGCACGTCAAGGCGTTCATCGCGAAGGCGACTCCAAGCCATGCGGCGCGGCGCCAGCTTCTCTTTCGCGCAAAGAGCACCAGTGCTTCCAGAAGGAGCGGTATCCATCCGGCAAACAAGTAGTGGAGATGCGACAGCAAGTGAAAGCGGTAAGGTATGAACGCGAAGATGATTCCGGCAATCCTGGCTGGGCCGCTTGAGCGGGTGAGCGTTCGGGTCAGGCGAAATGCTCCGTAGCCGGAAAACGCGAAGCCGCAAAAGGTCGCAAACGATTGCACCGTCAAGGCACGCAGGCCCAGCGCGAAGAGCGGAAAGAAAAGAAGCGCGACACCATACTCATGTTCGCTGAACGCGAGCGTGTACTTGTAAGGATAAAAAATGTTTGCGTGGAAAAGATTGAGTGGATTAGTAAAGGTTTGATGATAGTCCCACCAGAGACTCCACGCAATCATGTAGGGATCGCCCTCGTCAGCTACCGCGTCGCGCATGCGCGTGACCCACGGCCACGTCATTAGGGCCGTCAGAGCAAAGAACGCAAGCACGATCAGAAGGTCGCGCACGAGCGGTCGCCGCGTGACGCCGGCGACAGCCCGCAACACACTCGGCTTTTCCTTCACACTCTTGCGCTCGCTCATAGGATGACAGCGATTGTTCTTGGCATTTTAGAGCACGAAGTGTTAGCTTTGCTCCTCTCTTGTGGCAGCTTTGGCGACACCAGATCCGACGCCACGGACGTTGAAAAAAGCGCCGGTGCACTGACGCCTCCTCCCGCTCGCCCTTCGGCTCTTGCAACTCGTTGCTCCAAAGTGGCGCATTGTGGGCGGCGCGGACGAAGGAAGTCAAGACGCGGTTAAGTGCACCCGGATTCCGATGGGTACGTCGTGTATGCTAGAGTTTTCTGACGTTGGTCGAAGCAGTTACGAAAGAATTCAAGCGTGAAAGCCATGACCCAGAACACACTGAGACGAATGTCATTCGTCCATACCCCAAACTCGTTTCTTGCAGAGACGCAGCAGTACGGCGCGATGTTTATGCCCGTGTGGGCCTACACGCTTGCGGCTTATGTCGAAGATGCTGACGCATACGACATGCGGCTGTTCGATACACGATTCGATAAAACGGAAGACGTGCCCGCCTCAGACCTCTTCGTGTTTAGTGGTGTCAATCAGGACTACGAATCAATCGTCGCGATGCACTCACAGTTGCACGCGCGTTACCCGGACTCCACATTCGTCATTGGCGGGCCAATCACATGGTCGCTCAATCAGGCCGGCGAGGTCGCGAAGCTTGAGATGTTCGACCACGTCTTCATCGGCGACGGCGAGGAAGCTTTCCCACGCTTCATAAAAAACTTTTGCCAGCGGTCGCGTTTGCCGAAGGTGCTCGAGACGAAGGACCGCTTTGATGTGTCGAAGGCGCGTGGATTCTATCGGCCCTTCCTCGACGCAACCTTTCGGCGATACTACGGCGGCGTTCTCGAAGTTTCACGCGGCTGCCCGTTTCTGTGTGAGTTCTGCGACATCCGCGTACTGCCTGACAACAACCGGGCGCATAACTTCGCTCCCGAACACATCGTCTCGGAACTCGACCACATGGCGCGGCTTGGTATTCGCCAGGTGTTATTTGCCGCCGACAACTTCATCGGCGAGCTGCGCTGGGCCGAGGAGTTGCTCGATAAGATCATCGAGTGGCAGGATACGACTGGTCTTCGCGTCGCACTCTACACGTGGCTGACGATCAACGTCGCGCGTCATCCGCGCATCCTGCAAAAACTCCGCCTGGCGAACTTCGATATGCTTTTTATCGGCGTCGAGAGCTTCAGCAATAACTCTCTGCTGGAGACGGCGAAGGTACAGAACACAGCGGGCGATATGATCGCGGCCCTCCGCGAGATTCAGTCTTACGGTTTCGCAGTCGTTGCCGGCCTGATTTTCGGCTTCGATTCGGACACACCGGAATCCTTCGACCTCACTCTCGAGGGAATGGCGAAGGCGGGTCTCATCTCCGGCGATCCGTCGCTTTTGACGGCGCTTCCAGGCACGCCCCTGTTCAGGCGGATGAAGCTCTCAGGTCGTCTACGCAACAACAAAAACTCTCTGGGTGGCTATAAATACTGCACAAACATTCGCTACATGATGCCGAGAGACCAGATGGTACGAGGGTACCAGTCTTTCGTCCGACGCTTCTGTGAAGGGCCGTACCAGTACGAACGTTTCAAGGGCTTTCTCGACAACCTGGACCGCGGTAACTACGTGCCGCTTCGATCCGAAGGCTATGGCAGTTTGTCCAAGTACGTCTCGATGGTCTTCAAGAGCCCTAGAGCGGTAAAGATGCTCGCGCAGCGGCTGCTGCGCATCGGCGGGCGTCCCACGGTCGCCCGGCACGCCTTGCGCGCGTTGGCGCTGGTTTTGTCCCGCTCGCGAAGACATCCGAAGCTGTTCGCCGTTTTTCAGTTCTGGCTGTTCAATTGGACGAATGCGATGCTGAAGTACGAGGGACTTTCGGATGCGGACTTCGACATCGAGTCGGTGGCCGAAGGTTTCGACCGGTCGCTGATCTTGCCCGAACATTACAGCGATCTGGCCGACGAGGAGATACCGCATTCCAAAATCGCCGCGCAGCAGCGCTCGACGATGGGCCAATTGCGCCGACTGACCGTCTTGCAATAAGGTCGGGCGCAATTCGGGGGTGCAGCGTAGAAGGATCTTCCACCCGAATTAGCAGGCGCGCTCGCGTCGTCGGATCGAAAGATCCTCTTCTTGCGGTGTCAGTCGAAATCGAGTGGTCCGCACATATATTCGATAAGCATGTATAAGGAACGCCGCATCGCCGTCGTCGTCCCCGCTTACAACGAAGCGCGACACGTCGAAGAGACGCTTCGCTCCGTGCCTGAGTTTGTGGATCACGTCATCGTGGTGGACGACTGTAGCTCCGACGACACAGCGGCTGCCATCGAGACCTGCGCCGGCGGACGCATCGTCGCACTGCGCACGCCCGAGAACCAGGGCGTCGGCGGCGCAACGCTGCTGGGTTATGCAAAGGCCCTAGAACTGGAATGCGATGTGGCGGGTAGGATGGATGGTGACGGGCAGATGTCTCCAGAACACCTGTACCTGCTCCTCGACGCCGTTATTGATCAGGACTACGACTATGCCAAGGGCAACCGCTTTTTGGCGGGCGAGTCGCTCGCGCAGATGCCGCGCCACCGTCTCTTCGGCAACATAGTCCTGACCTTCGTCAACAAGCTCGCCTCAGGGTATTGGCAAGTCTTTGATCCGCAAAACGGCTTCACGGCTATTCGGTGCGAGATGCTTCGCCGCCTTGACCTCGAGGGCATACACCACCGCTACTTTTTCGAGAACGACATGCTCATCGCGCTCAATTTCCACAACGCGCGTGTGCGCGACGTGGCGATTCCGGCCCGCTATGGCGACGAGCACTCCGATCTAAATCCATTCCACGCGGGTATTACGTTTCCGCTGCTCTTCGTCCCGCGCTTCTCGCGGCGGATTTATCAGAAGTATGTGCTGCGCGATTTTTCACCGATCGCACTCTTCCTTTTCGCCGGCCTGCTTCTTTTCGCCTGGGGTTTCGCGTTTGGCTTATATCACTGGGCGCTCAGCATTCTTACCGATCACGTGGCTACGACCGGCACCGTAATGCTGGCGGTGCTCCCGCTCATTCTCGGCTTCCAACTCATCCTTCAAGCCATCGTCCTCGACATACAGGAGACGCCGAAGTGAGCGGGTCGGCGCCGCTCAAGCTGAGAGTGGCTGGGCTGCCACACGTAAACGTCTTTGCACTTTCGCGCAAAATGGAATTCGGCGATGTGCTGCTTGTCTTTTATGCCGCCGCCTTCCTTCGCCAGTATTTATGGCCCGTCGGCAATCAGTTCGTCGCGTGGAGTCTAACGGCCGCGCTCTCAATGTTGCTGGGGTTCATCCATCTGCGCACAAAGCCCGAAGTCGGAGAGCGCACGCCCCGCGTGTTTTGGGTGGTCGTCCTGCTGCCACTGCTTTTCGTGTATGTGTTGCGCGCTCCCTTTCCGGATCTCTCGTTTGATGTACTGAACCAACGACTGCTGCAGGGTGAGCGCGCGCTGCGCGGCCCGCAATTTTTGCCTGGTGATTTTTTCCCGACGATCCTTCCCTTAAATCCCTCGTCAGACATGCTCACGGGCATCTTCCGTCACATACTCGGTTACCGCCTGGGAACGATTATTAATCTTCTCGCGCTGGTTTGGGCCGGAACAATCATCGACAAGCTGCTGCGACCGTTCGTTAAGAGAGACTTGCTGCGGTCGGCATGCGTACTGCTCGTGCTTTTCACCGAACACATTCTGTTCGAGGCGAACAACTACATGGTCGACCTGCTGGCGCTTCCGCTCGAACTCGAAGCGCTGCGGCTTGCGCTTAACTACGGCGAGTCGGACAGGAAGCACCGCGACCTTCTCTTCGCGGCGCTGCTCCTCGGCGCTTCCGTCGGGTTGAAGCTGACGAATGTGGTGGTGGCATTGCCCGTTGCGGTAATCTTCGCCGTCCGGGTCTTCTCCGCGCGCATCGACGGTCGAACGCTTGGTTACGTCGCAGTCGCGTGTCTGATCTTCTTCTTGCCGATCCTGCCGCACGCTTTCTACATCTGGCGCGAGACGGGCAGCCCTGTTTTTCCGCTCTACAACAGCCTGATACGTTCGTCGCTATGGTCGAACGTTTCGCCCTACGACGGCAGGTGGGGGCCGCGGGACACCCGCGAGACACTTCTGTGGCCATTGATGAGCGCATGGCGGCCGGGCCGACTATCGGAGTTGGGCCTTTACTCTGGCCGCCTCACAATCGGGTTCGTTGCCACGGTGCTTGGCCTGCTGCTGCCGCAGATCGGAAAGCGAACGCGTTTGATCGCCCTCGCCGTGCTTCTCGGTTCTCTGATGTGGAGTGTTACGAGCGGCTACGTGCGTTACGCGCTCTTCGTCGAAATCGCGGACGGTGTGCTCGTCTTCGCGCTGGCGCGGTACGTTTGGGACCGCACGAGAAACTTTCCGCGTCCTCTCAAATTTGTCGTGGTGGCGCTGCCTATTTGCCTGCTCAGTCTTCAGTGCATTCTTGCCGCAACTCTCGTACGGCAAACTGAGTGGGGAGGGCGGCCGACGGTGTTTGATGACGCGGCGGGCTATGGAAGAGAGCTGCGCTGGGTGGGTCGCGACCGCGATCTGTTGGCTTTTCAGCCCGACGAATATAAAGGCCTGATTCGTCAGGTAGACGCATGGGTCGTGAGCGGCGTGAAGTCTAATGGCATCGAGGCGCTGCTGCGGCCCGACGCACCCGCGCTTGGCATCGCCTATGATGAATACTTCGAAAAACCGGACGCGCGCAGGCGCTTCGCAGACGCCGTCGAATTCGTGCGCGGCAAGCGAGTCTACTCCCTCACGCTCCACGATGAGCTTGATGCTTCGCTCCAGGCGCTCAGGCGACGGGGTCTAACGACGGGTCAGGTCACACCTGTACTTGTGTGCTTCTTTTCAGCGCACAGACGCGTGCATATGCTGCTGATCGAAGTCTTCCCACCAGAGAAGCGCGAGACGCCGCGTCGCGGCCCCATGACGCCCGACGTCACGGAAGCCAAAGGCCCACTGGAAGGCGACGCCTTTCAAGCGATCATTAAAGTGCCCGCGCCGCCTATGCGACTGCGAGCCGGACAGAAGGAAACAATTCAGGTCATCGTCAAAAACGCAAGCGATTATGTCTGGTCCGCGCGAGGCCAGTCAGACGGGAAATTTTTCCTAAACGCCGGCGACATCTGGCTTGAGGCAACAGGGAACAAAATCGTCAACAGTCTTGATGGGAGAACAACTATCCCACGCGATCTTTACCCCGGAGAGGAAACGACGTTGCCGCTCCAGATTACGGCTCCTGCAACACCCGGTGAGTATGTCCTCGAAATCGATGTGGTGCAGGAGGGCGTAGGGTGGTTCAAAGATAGAGGTTCGACGCCACTTAGAATCAGGGTACAGGTTGAATGAAGGACGTTGCTCGAGTCGCGTAGTCGCTTCAGTTTGGATTTAGCGGCGTTGATTGTTTACAGAACCGAAGCGAAAGAAATCGATCCACTAGCTCGGTCGATTGCTGTTGTTATTTCTCACAGGTCGTGCTGGAATGACAAATCTTCGGCCCTCGAATAAATTGGCAGTGCTTCTTTGGCGCAAACAAAATCACGAAGGAGAACTACAGCATGAGATCTAGATATCAGGCGCGACTGTGTGTGATCATTCTGACCCTGATTGGCGCGAGTCTGTTCGCAGGGTGCGGATCGGAGAATCCCGCCAACAACGCTACCACCGCTAATATTGCACCCGTTTCTGATTTGCCTTACGCCAGTGCGCCCCTTCCCGACAATGGTTATAGAGCGACCATCACGTTGCCCGAACCACCCACTAAGCTGCGCGCGGGGCAGAAAGTGGTCATCCAAGTCAAAGCCCAGAACGCCAGCGACGTTCCCTGGAAAGTGCGGGGCGGCGGCGCAGACAATAAGTTTTACATCGCCGTCGGCGACCGCTGGCTTAAGCCGGACGGGACACTGATCACATCCATGGATGGCCGCTCCGGTCTAAATCGCAATCTCAAGCCCGGCGAAGAAACCGAGGTGCCGTTACAGATCACCGCGCCGCAAGAGCCGGGAGAATACATGCTTGAAGTTGATCTCGTGCAGGAACAGGTTGCCTGGTTCCACGATAAAGGTTCAGCAACAGCCAAAACCAAAATAACTGTCGTGAAGTAGGAAACAGTCTGCAGTCTTCAGTCCGCAGTCTAATCCGCTGAACGCTGATTGCTAATCATCCACACTTGCAGTCTCGCGTGTTGATTCCTGGGCTGATCGCACCAGCTTGGTTGCATTGTCGCCAAACCCAAGCCGCTCCTCGACGACATATAACGGTCTGCGTTTCACCTCTGCGTAGATGCGCCCGATGTACTCGCCGATGATTCCCAGCGTGACCAGTTGCGCGCCGCCGATAAAAAGGACGGCAGTGAAAATTGAAGTCCAACCACGTACCCAGTCGTTAGTGTAGAGCCGAATGATGAGTGCATAGAGAATCCCGGCGAACGCGAGCCCGATTGAGAAGAAACCTACCCACAGAGCCAGCCTAAGCGGTGTCAGGGAAAAAGAGATAACACCGTCCGCCGCAAATTGCAGCATCTTCAATAGCGGATATTTGCTCTCGCCCGCGCGCCGCTCAGCGCGGCTATACATAACCGCTACCTGGCGAAAGCCCATCCAACTTACCATCCCGCGCAGAAAGCGATCGCGCTCCGGCATCGACAACAACACATCGATCACGCGGCGATCGATAAGGCGAAAGTCGCCAACATCCAGTGGCAGCTTCACCTTCGAGAGACGATTGATAAAGCGGTAGAAAAGTTTTGCCGTCCACAGTTTGAAGGCAGTTTCGCCGTGGCGATCGGTGCGCATGCCATAAACCACGTGATAGCCATCCCGCCAGCGCGCGATCATCTCGGGAATCACATCGGGCGGGTCTTGCAAGTCGGCATCGATGATGACAGCAGCGTTGCCGGCGGCATGTTCGAGTCCGGCGCTCACGGCTAGCTGGTGGCCGAAGTTACGTGACAAGCGAACCACGCGGACCCGACTATCAGCAGCCTGAATTGCGTGCAGCATATCGCCGGTTGCATCGCGGCTGCCGTCGTCAACGTAAATGATCTCGAAGTCGATACCTGCGATCGCTGCGAGGGTGGTAACGAGTGCGTGATTAGTTTCGACGATGACCTGTTCTTCGTTGTAGCACGGGACGATTACGGAAACCAGCATCTTCAACGACACCTTCAGACACAAATCCCAACTGGGCGTGCGACTTTATCACACCAAAGGAAAATCCGCGCCTGAACCGCGTCCGTCGTGGCAACGCATTCCTTGGCTTGCCGCTTGAGGCTCTTGAAGGCTTTCTGTACAACATAGCCGTCCAATTAGGAACGCAGCTTAAAGATCGCCGTCGCCTGGTTCTTTTCCGGATGCATGAGGACTGAAGATACGCACACATAAACCTGGAACGACGCCATTAGGTGCTCACACTCTAGATTATTATCGGTGCTGGTAGCGCTTTCGTCGGCGCTGCTACAATCGGAAGCGCGCTACATTCCAGTGAGTCACGAGGAAAGGAGTCAGAAGACAGGAGACAGAAGACCACCGATTGCTAATTACTGATTGCTGTTTACCGTCTCCTGTCTCCTGTTTACTGTCTCCTGTCTACTGTCTACTGTTTTTCCTATGAGACTAGCTTACTTCAGCCCTTTAAACCCGCAGCCTTCGGGGATTTCTGATTACAGTGAAGAGCTGCTCCCTTATCTCGCCTCGGAGGCGGACATCACTCTGTTCGTCGATGGCTTTGAACCCTCGAACCCGAACATACGAGGTGCTTTTACTCATCACAATTACCAACGCGATCCGACCATATTGGGAACGCTCGGCGAATACGACGCAATCCTCTACCACATGGGTAACGATCACCGCTACCACGCGGGCATACTGGAAGTAGCGCGGAACCATCCGGGCGTCATCGTTTTTCACGATTTTGCGTTGCAGGATTTTTTTCTGGGACTGGCGCAGTCGCGCGGCCGCATGGAAATCTACCTGGAAGAGGTAGCCGCATGTCACGGATATGACGCGACGCTTAAAGCTGCGGAAACACTGGAACGCGGCACCACTCCTTCAATTTTGGAACGCCCCACCGACTTTCCTCTTAATTGTCGGCTGGCACGTAGCGCTGAAGGGATCATCGTGCACTCGGAATGGAGCCGCGTACGTTTCGTGAAAGATGCCCCTGCCGTCCCGGTCGCGCGCATCAACATGCCGATCAAGCCGCCGCCCGTCAGCAGTGAAGCGAAAGCTGGACCAGAAGAACGAGGCGCCGCCAGAGACGTGGTGCAGATCGCCAACTTCGGACTCATCACTCCCGGCAAAGGAATCGAGCAGGCTTTACGCGCACTTTCGTCCCTCAAAGCCAATCACAGTTTTCACTACACGCTAGTGGGCGAACCGAATTCATTCTTCGATGTTCGCGCGCTGGTGCGCGAATACGCCATGGAGAACTCCGTCACAATTACGGGCCGCGTGACGTTAGAAGAGTTTGAAAGGCGCATCGCCGCAACCGACATCGCGCTTAACCTGCGCGAACGCACCGTGGGCGAAACGTCCGCAAGCCTCTGCCGCATCATGGTCGCCGGCGTTCCTGCAATCGTCTTCAACGTGGGTGCGTTTTCCGAGTTGCCAGCCGATGCCGTCGTAAAAATAGACCACGACAATCATGCCGATGCGTTGCTTCAGGCTTACCTCCGCCGGCTCATTGAAGACCACACGCTGCGCGAGCGCATTGGACAGAATGCGCGCCGTCATATTCTCAGTGAACACAACATCGAACGGGGTGCTGCCAGCTACCTCGACTTCATTCGCGGTGTGATTTCTCGCCGCCCTCGCAAACAATTTCTCGACAGCATCGCAGCTGAGATGTCTTTGCTCGGTATGCGCGCAAACGACCAGGAGTTGCTTCGTAGTATCGCGCAGGAGGTTGCAGTGCTCGCGCCGCCTGCGGAGCCAGCGAATCCCTCCGCCGTTAATTCGAGTTCTGCCAATTCCGCGAAAGATACATCGGCTCAGCAAGCGGGTACTACGGATTTAGCGAAGGGGAACGGTCATCCAACAGCTAAGGCGCCCGACAGGAAGGCCTTACATTTGCCAGGACGTTTGCCTAAGATCGAAGGCGTCGACTATAAGCGCGCTGCGGTGGAGTATCCCCGCATGCTTGACGCGGAGCGCACCTACTACTTGCGGACGAAGCCTTTTTACAACCTCGCTAATAAACCTGTGAAACACACCGGCTACGGGATGGATCCGGAAACCCACCGCCACTTCACCGATTTTGCAAACATGGCAGTGGCGCTCGCACTGCCCGCCGGCGCAAGAATTCTCGATGTAGGCTGCGGCTCTGGTTGGCTCAGCGAATACTTCGCGCGGCTCGGCTACGATGTGATGGGGATTGACATCAGCGACGACTTGATTCGCATGGCCCGTGAGCGAGTCGAGAATATTCCTTATAAACTCGATCACGAAATGCCTGTCCGCTGCCGCTTTCTTGTGCATGACATCGAGGTTGCACCGCTTGCAGAAAGTTTTGACGGCATTATCTGCTACGACTCTTTGCATCACCTCGAAGATGAACACGCAGTTTTTCGTCATCTGGCATCGATGCTGAATGTGGGTGGGCTAATGTTTATCCTCGAAGGCCATAAGCCCTCTGCCGGTTCCGCAACGGAAGATGAACTGCGCGATGTCATGCGGCAGTATGGAACGCTCGAATCGCCCTTCAGTTATGAATATCTGCGAACACTACTGGATGAGCACGGACTAACAGTCACCGGAGACTACGTCAGCGTTAACGGACTCTTTGAACGCGAGATGGTTGAAGGTAATTCGGGCGAGTCAGGTGATCTTCGCCTGCCACTGCGCACTCTCGCCACTGACTACCACTACCTGACATGCATGAAAGTTGCGGAAGATGCGCCGGCATCCAGCGTGCCTGACAGCCGAAAACCTGGACTGCTGCGCGCCGAGTTTACAACGCGGGTTTCGCTGCCCCGGAAGGTTGGCCCGAAAACGAAACTCCAAATTCCAATCAGAATCCGAAATGCCGGCGACACTGTTTGGTTAACTGGTCAGACGGTGCGCGCCGGAGTAGTGATGCCGGCAATCAGAATTACGGATGAGGGCGGTAGGACAGTAGTTGAGCTCCATGGCCATCCGCTGCTGCCGCGGGCTGTCGCACCGAGACAGGCTGTCACGCTCGTTATTCAATTTGCTGCGCCCGCCGAACCGGGTGCTTACACTGTGAAAATTGATTTAGTCGATCAGCATATCTGCTGGTTTGAAGAACGAGGATCCCAGCCGCTCGTGTTTAGTTTCGAAGTAGAAGGCATTAATGACTGAACAAATCTCTGTGTATGCCCTGTTTCTCTTTGTGTCCGCGGTGAAGAGCTCTCAACGTTCATTTACCTCAAGACACAGCGCGGCTAGCCGCCAAACAGTTGTTTCGGGATGAAACATTCAACGAGCCTGCAGAGCAGGCGGAAGCATAAAGCCCAGGGTGGAGCGAAGCGGAACCCTGGGTCCCATATTCAAATAGTCGCCCAGCCCGCGTGGCGGGCGACAGAGGTATTATTGCCAGCTGAGTTCTGTCGCCCATTCCACGGGCTCGGATTGATTTCTCGACCTTACCCAGGGTTCCGCTTCGCTCCACCCTGGGCTTTATGCTTCCGCCCGCTCCGCAGGCTCGTTAAGTGCTTCAACTAAAACTGAGCACCGTTGGTAGAAGAGCGAGAAGTTAACGGTTTCTTTACAAGAGGTCGCCGAGATTGTGCGGAGACAGATCGAACCTTGGAAACTATCTTGACAGTCGCGACAGCTTCAGGTTTAAAAGACAAAATGACGCGCGAAGCAATCCTGGCGGAACTGAAGCGACTCGAGCCGTGGTTTCACCGTATCGATCTCGGCGGAGGTCTATTCACCAAGACTGAAAGCGTGATGGGCGAGCCGGTCGATCATCCGCTTGGTCCCTGGCAAACAATTCAAAGACTCCTTCCGCGCGACCTCACCGGTAAGTCACTTCTCGATGTCGGTTGCAACGCCGGCTTCTATGCTTTCGAAGCGAAGCGCCGTGGCGCCAGGCGCGTGCTCGGAGTTGACGGCCAGCGTCAACACGTTCGGCAGGGATTGTTTGTACGGAAAGTGCTCGGCCTTGATGTCGAGTTTCGCCGTCTGAATGTTTACGAACTCAGCCCGCGTACGGTAGGGCAGTTTGATATTACACTCGCTCTCGGTCTGCTCTACCACCTCAAGCATCCCATTCTGGCCCTGGAAAATCTTTACCAGGTTACGAAAGAACTGCTGATCATAGAGACCGCCATTATGCCTCCCCGGCAAACACCCAGGTCATTCTCCTATTCGTTTGGGTCCATGAAGACAGTGTTGCATCCGCTGGCTTACGTCGAGAATCCTGCCGATGCGAAAGAGCAGGTCTTCAACTGGTTTCTGCCAGGTGTTGAAGCTTTAACGGGACTTTTGCGAAATACGGGGTTCACCGAAGTTGAGCTGGTTGAAGTGAAAGACGATCGGGCAGTAGTTGTTTGTCGCAAAGCGAAAAGTCAGGCGACGGCTGGTGGCCTCAAGCACTTTGTCGCGCTGCTCAAACTGGAAGACGGGCCGCAAACCTGTAGCGCCTCCGCGGAGCTGAGTTTTTATCTTCGAGTTGAAAACATTGGCCTCGCGCGTTGGCCGGCCGCTGGCGAAGCAGGTACCGGCAAGGGTGCGGTTTATCTAGGTTCACATCTGTTGCGGGATACGGAAGACGAAGTTGACTGGGACTACGGCCGTGCGCATCTGCCTCGCGATCTGGAACCAGGAGACGTGGCGAATATTGAGCTCAAAGTGCGCGCGCCCGAGACGCCGGGCAGTTACATAGTCGAATTCGATATGGTTGTCGAACACATCACCTGGTTTGAAGATCATGGATCGGGCACTTTACGCCACCAGCTGGTTGTCGACTAGCTTGACGCTTATAGTCCAATGTCCAATGTCCAAACCTCCTCTTGACGTTGGACTTTTGTTTTAGTCTCGCACCGCAACGATGGTCGATCTCTCCTCGAACCTGTCTCCATACATGTAGTAATACTTCGCGTGACTCACCTTTGTGATGCTGAAACCAAGCATGGCAAAGACTTCGCGATAAACGCCGAGCGAGTAGGTCCACCAGGTAAAGTCTGCGTCGGGATTGCTGGCTAAGGCTTCAAACCTCGCGATTCGCTCGTCAGTCGGAAGCAGCGGCGAGATGAGGACAATTGTCTCCTTCGTCAGTCGAGCGATTGACGCCAGTGCCGTAATCTGATCGTTCAAGTGCTCCAGCACCGAACCCACAATCGCAATATCAAACTGCCCCAGCTCGAGCGGCAGATTATAGATATCGCCGTAGTAGACCTCGGCTTTCGAACCAAGGAGGCGGTGACAAAGCCAGTAGGCATTCTTCCACTGCTCGATTTCAGCGCCATATTGCTCGGCCCAGCGGGCCGGATCGCGATAATAGAGTTTGTCTTTGAACGGTAGAAACGTTTGTTGCCGCGCATCGCTCATGTCAAACGACAACACGCGCGCCGCTCCTCTTTTCTCCGCCTCGAAACTCAGGAAGCCAGTGGCTGCGCCAATGTCCAACACCGACTTGCCGGCGACGTCTATTCCGCCTACGTAATCGTCAAAGCGGCCTCGCAGATCCCAGTGTGCGGGCACCAATCCGAATCCCGGCAACTCCATAGCGTGATAGAAAAAGCAATCGGATAAAGATTCAATGTGCCGAGGCTTTGCCAACATACAATTTAAGACAGCACCAGTTTTTGTTCAGACCTTGCGCTCACGTTCAGCCACGCGTAACTACAGTTTCTATACGGAGCGGTAAGCCGTCGATTCTGTCGTCATACCACCTACAGCCTTCTTCCAACAGGCTGACTTCGAGCACGTAGTCGCCGGGATCGAGAGGCGCGCGCACGGCCAGCAAGATGTCGTCAGTATCACCCTTGTACAATACACGCGGTAAGAACGTACGAAGTCCATCCCAGACAGCGATCTCTCCTGACTTCCGTTTCCAGTGATAACTCACCAATACCGGCGACGCAGAAAAGGAGGATACCGGAGTATCTGCGAGGTTGACGAAATTCAAGGGCAGGTTCGTCAATCTACCTGGCTGTAGTCTTAGGCGCTCTACCGGGGAGCTAATCGCCACGTCAATACTGCCTTCAGAGATAGGCTCTACAAGGGCGTTTCGGCTGGCTACAACGGTAAACATGTCCACAGGTTTACCGACACACTGCTGCGTGTGGAAAGTCACCCTGCTGTAAGGGAATCCCATGCTGCGCAACACGTCCACGAAAAACTTCGGCGAGAACGACCACCAGGTGTCCCAAGCCTCGTCGTTATTCTTAGGCAAGAACTCGGCAGGCACTTGTGCGAGCTGGCCTGCGCGAAAAGGCTCAACGATTATTATTTTCTCTTGAGTTACTCGCGCGCAGTTTTCAAGAATCGTAAGCGGACTCTTGGTGTGGAGTAAGACGCAGGCCAGGACCGCGATGTCAAACTTTCCTAGTTCCGGAGGCACGTTGTACGCATTGCCATAATGCACTCTGGCTTTCGATCCGTGCGCGCGGTGGCAAAACCAATAGGAGTTTCTAAACCTCTCAATATTTTCACGGTTGAGTTTTAGCATGTCTTGCAAACCTGGCGGCACTGAGTCACAAAAGTCCCAAAAAAACTCCCAGACGTAATCTTGAGAGGTCTCAATTGAAACCACGTCGGCCTTCTGAGACTCCATGAAGAATGATAGTTGACCGGTGGCAGGTCCGATCTCGAGCACGCGCTTGCCCGAAAACGTCTCGTCGCCAAGGTACTGCGACTCGTTTCCGCGAATGTCCCAAAACCCTGGTATGGTGCCGTGCCCCGGGATATCGACGGTGTGATAAAACAGACAGTCTTCAAGAGTCACAACGTCGCGCGGAGGAGCAAACAAACTTTTTGACATGCCATTGTTTTACTTGCGAGGTTAACCCGTTGTCAAAAACGAGTATGCAGTTTGTCACGAGCGAGCGTGCCACTCAATTACATCAGAATCGGTCGCTACTAAGGTTGTGTGAAAAACTCGGCTGTACGCCGAAGCAAAAACTCTGGCAACATGGGTCGACGAATACGGAACCGGGAGCGGACCGGGGTCCCCAGACGGGCAGCCCGGCTGGGGTGGTGGTAGCGACCGGATGCAACCTACGATACGCAAGCCGTTCAATGCGCGCATTGCGGCGCAAGCAAAGTATTCGGGTGAATTATCCCAGCGGCCCGCCTTGATCATACTCAACGTATACCACGGCATTAATCACGTCACTCTCAGTCCATAAATATCGCTTGCTGCCACGCTCTACCCAGGGGGTTTGACTTGAACGCCAACAACCAGCTGCCCGCAATTTTCTGGTGGCATTGGCTTTGAACGCAATGAGGATTCTTTCCCGGTCGCAACCTGCTCCAACAACTGTGTGAAGGTGATTGGTTCTTACATTCGTTGCCCAAAACTCCCATTCGCGTAATCTACATGTCTGGCGAATTGCTTCCTCAACCAAAGCTCTTGGCTTTGAGCTTAGTTTGACTGGTGCATGGCTGAGCAGGCTGTGATTATATTTTCGCCAACGTTCATTAGGAGCAATGAGTGAGGTGCCGAAGCGGTTATGAAAGCGATTAACGGATCCGCGCTTGTCGCCGTGCAGCCAAGTGCCATAAGCACGAAAGGTAATTAGGTAGGCCAGGGGGATGTGTTCGTCACGATACTCAGCCATTGATGCGCTTGTGTATAGCGCCGGTTGGCAGCCGGTCGCTACCACCACCCCAGCCGGGCTGCCCGTCTGGGGACCCCGGTCCGCTCCCGGTTCCGTATTCGTCGACCCATGTTGCCAGAGTTTTTGCAACGGGTTAGGTTGGGGCCATGTTCAGCGACCGGCTCCAACCAGCGATACAGAAACCGTTCAATGCGCTCGCGCGGCTGCATAAGCAAAGAGTTCGGCAACGTGGGTCGACGAATTCAGAACCGGGAGCTGTAGCGGCCGGCTAAACGCTCAAAGAAGAAGTGCCGCCAGGTACCCCACTCCTTGCGGGTCAGAACCCTGAGCGGTTGCAGTTGAGCCTCTGGCCGGTAGCTACTGCTCCGATTCTGATTTCGCTTTTCATCGGCGCCAATTTGTGACTCAAGTTGTACCGGTCGCTACTCTCCCGGTTCTGATTTCGTTTTTCATCGGCGCCGTTTTGTGACTGCAGGCTTGGACGAAAACACCAAAGGAGTAGCGCAGTTAGCGTGAGCAATGAGATGAAAAGACCGAGAAGCACGGACTTCGGACGGTAGACAAACTCGACGACATGACTGCCGGCGGGAAGCGCCACGCCGCGCTGGTTGTAGTTTACTCGCACGATATCAACCCGCTGTCCATCAACGTACGCGCGCCAACCGGGATAATGGTTCTCACTCAACACCAGGATCGCCGGAGAATTCGAAACAGTTTTCACGTCGATTCGATTCGGCTCGTGCCGTGTTACCTCCGCGCTACCGGATGTCGCACCCGTGCTTAGGTTGGTTCCTGTCGGCGCCTCAACCAGCGCTGTTTGCAGAGGTTGCCATGGCTGACCGCCGGGAAGTTTGCCGGTTCGAATGATACCCAGCTGTTCTTCTTCTGTCGCCACAAGTTCGCCCGTCGCAAGCCACGCGCGCGGCAGGAACCGGGTGTTCTCGAAGAACACTACATTTCCCAATTGCGCAAGTCGTCGCCAACGTTGGCCCGCCGAGTCCTTTCGCGGCCCCTGTTCCGTTTCTTCGCCCAGTGGCGGCTGCTTTTCTGTGTCTGCGGCAGGCTGTTTCTTCACCCACTCACTGCGCAGCGGAAATGATCGCTCTCTATCGGCGAGCGCAATTCGAGTGACGCTCAATATTAGTTCCGGCGCCGTCTCCACGCGCGCGACTGTTATTTCCCCACCCGTGACGATTGTGGCCGAAGGAAAAGAAAATGACGACACATACGTATGTGCGTCGTATTTTCGCTGCGTGTCGCTGACTTCATAGCTCGTGCCAATCGGTGCGCGCTTGTGCTTGATGCGCGAGCGGATGTCTGGACGATCATATGCCCATTCGGACGTGTGTTCACCGGCGCGCAATTCGAAACTGAATGTCTGTCCGTCCTGGCAGTTCACACGAATGCGCGCTACGACCGCCCCGTCAGGCACAGCTTCAGACCACGATAGATTTGTCAGAAACGCAATGCGATCAGCGCGAATTGGCGGCACGATGAACGCCAGGCGTTGTCCCGTTGTAACCGTCGGCAGATTCAACTCCTCTTCGCCGAAGCGTTCGCCGCCATAGAGCTGCGTTGTTGTGGGAAAATCTGCCGCTGGGTTGGTTGAGTTGTCTTTACGGGTCGTCGCGGGAATTGATTTACCACTCGGGCTGAAGGCAGGTTTCGCAAGCAAATAACGCACATTCAGTAAATCGATCTCACGACTTTCGCTGCGCAGTGTGCGATCAGCGTCAGTGAGTTCGCCCCAGACTTTCATGTCGCCGGCGAGCCGGCTGTAACGCCCTAAGCCGAAGCCGTCGTAGCCCGCGGCATTTTCCACGCCGTACATAATGTAAACGTCTGGCTGAAGCAATGGCTCCCAATTACTATCCGGTGTTGCACCAGCCATTCCGATATCCGGATCGAATGATCGATCTTCCGTCAGAATCCTGTAGGGCTCCGCGCTTTTTTCGTCAGAAGCGCGAGCGCGCAGAAATTGTAATGTGGCGGGCTCGCTCCATACTTCCATGTCCGGTGTTGGACTGGACAACCTCCAACCACTGAACTGCCCCCAGACGACCAAATCTACAGAGACGACTACTAACAGTAGCAACACCGTCGCGCGCCGACGCCGTTTGGCAAAAGCCCAAAGCGCCCAGGCGCTCAGTCCGGCGATAACGATCGGCATGAACAATTCCGGCGCTCTGAGAATACTGACGGGCGCGACGCGCCCAAGCTGAAAGTTCGCAGGTCGTCCCAGGGTTACCGCCAGACACGTTAAGACAAAGACAATCGCGCTAACTATCAAAACCAATCTCAGAATCTTAGTGCGATCGCGCGTGTCGGCGATCGCAGTCAATCCTCGACCGGCAAGTATGGCGAGCCCAAACTCGATTTCCATGAGGTGGCGCGCGGGCACGCGAAAGAGGTTGAGTACCGGAACAAAGTAAATCAGTTTGTAAAAACCAAAAGGTACATACCGACCAAGCGCGAGCATCAGACCAGCGATTACAACGATGGCCCAGAAGTTAGTCCTTGCATCTCGCTTTAGTAAGACTGCCAGGATCGCCAGAGTGATTGTTGCCACGCCAACATAACCGACGTACTCACCATAGAAAGCGGGCCCGACGTAAAGCGCTCGAAACAGTTGGCCGTCACCACCACCCATTACGTAAGGCGCAAAGAACGTCCAGAGAAATCGCGGCGGCAAACTGAAGGAAGTGAAAAAGTCGTAGGAAGCGTCGGCTCGCAGGCTGTTGCGCAGCAGTTCCAACGTCGGTAAGATTTGCACCGCCGCCAGCACCAACCCTGTGGCAATAAATGCCAATGACCAAAGATAAGCCCTCGATTGTTTTGAGGACGGCGCGGATTGTCTGGTCGCCCGCCACATCACAAGGGCATAAGCTGTTGCCACGATGAGCGCGTAGACTAGAGTTTGCTGATGTCCGGCAAACACCTGCACAGCAACGACTGCCGCGAGAAGCACGCCGCGACTTCGTTTGCCGCTCGCGCCATAGTCGTCGATGGCCCAGAGTAGCCAGGGCAAAAGAGCCGCCGTGTGCACAACGTTTGTATGACCGATCTGTGCAACTAAAAATCCACTCCATTGCCAAACGAGACTTGTTAGAGCTGCTCCGGCTATGCTCGATCCGCTTCGTCGCGCATAGAGATATACACCGAGCGCGGCCAACATATAAGTCGAGAGCATCATCAAGTTCGTCGCGACAGGTATACTGAAAAGCAGATAAAACCAATTCAGCGGAAAAAGCACTCCTGCCTGCGCTGCTCCAAACAACGGCATGCCGCTGAACATGTATGGATTCCAGAGCGGCACGTACCCGGCGTGGATTAGATTGGCTACAGCGACGCGGATGGGAATGTTAAAAATCACGCCGTCGTCTGGAGCGATGATGAGATTGCCGCGTGTGGCTGGGAAGAAATAAATGAGTGGCAGCAGGGTGACCACTATCGCCGTCGCACAACTCGGCGTTATCTTAGAGTGAAGACTGAATGGAAGACGCATTAAAGCAGAAACACGAAGCCGGTGCGGAGATTGGGGAAACAATCGCTCGCGCGCTCGCCGCCATCAGGCGACTAATTGCCGTCCGCAAAGCCGAGCTGGTCTGCGCGGCGCTGCTCGGGTTGATGGCCATCAACCTCTTCGCGTCGATCTCGCGCAAGAGCATCACCAATGATGAAATCGTTCATATTCCGGCAGGATACTACCATCTTGTTGCGGGAAAGTTCCAACTCAACAATGAACACCCGCCACTCGTCAAGATGTGGGCTGCGTTGCCGCTGCTCTTCATACAACCAAACGAAAAACAGGCGATCGAGGCACAGGCGCCCGGAAACTTTTCGCAGGAAACATGGAAATATCTTCAGTACTTTTGGCCGGATAACAGAGACCGTTCCGAGACTATCTCTTTTTGGTCGCGAGCGATGATGGTTCCGATTACGCTCGCGCTTGGACTCCTAATCTTCTTTTACGCGCGCGATCTATTCGGCGCGCGGGTAGGGGTGTTGGCGGTCGCACTTTACAGCCTCGAGCCGACTGTGCTCGCACACGGCCGCATCGTGCACACGGATGTTCCCGCGGCGTTGGCCTACCTCCTATTTTTCTTTACACTCCGGCGCTACTTGCTTGAACGCTCCCTGCGACGGGCAATTATTCTTGGGGTGGTAACCGGGCTGGGGTTGGTAATAAAGTTTTCCATGATTGTCTTACCCCTGGTCCTCGCGTGTGTAGCTCTGGCGGGAATATTCCTGGCGCCGCGGTGGCAAGAGAAGCGCCGCAAGATTGTCCTACACGCGGGCCTGGTAACCTGCATCATTCTTGGAATAATTAACGCGGCTTACTATTTTAAGAGTCAGTCACTGGAACCGGAAGACGTGAAATGGGTGCAACTGAAATCGCCCTCGACGTTTGATAATTGGATGACATTTTTCCGAGTAGGCTCGAAAGTCGTACCCACCTATTATCTGTTTGGCCAATACAACATCCAACTGCACAACCGCTACGGTCATGCAACCTCGCTCCTGGGCATGCATAACTCGCTGGGCTGGTGGTACTACTTTCCCGTCGCCTTCGCCCTAAAAACGTCGTTGCCTTTTTTGGCGGTATCTGTCGTCGGGTTAGTTTGGGCCTTATGGCGACTGCTAAAAGAAAAGGACAAACGCTTCCTGTGGCTCCTGATTCCCTTCGCCATTTATGCGGGAATGTCGATGTCCAGTAATATCAATATAGGCATCAGACATTTCTTGCCTGCCTATTCATTTCTCTTCATTGCCGGAGCAGTGTCACTCGAACGGTTGCTGCGGGTGCGCCAGGCTCGTCACCTCGCGATCGCTCTTGTCTTCGCGGTTTTGAGTTGGATGGCCGTGGAAGTCTTGCGCGCTTATCCGAATTATATTCCTTACATGAATCAACTCGCGTCCGCACATCCACACTGGTGGTATCTTTCAGACTCCAATGTGGAGTGGGGCGACGACTTGAACGCTTTGGCAGACTACCTGCACGCGCGAGGAGAGACCGAAGTGCGTGGGGCGCTGGCAGGTGGCTGGTCCACGCTGGGCGACTACGGCATTACTTATCATGAGATTTTTTTAAAACCAGGTAAGGACATTCCCGAAACACGCTATGTAGCCATCGGCGCAAGTTTCCTGAACGGCTCAACCAACGCCGTGCCACCGGACGAACAAGGTAGACTCGTTTCTGAAGAACAGCGAATTAACTACCTCGACGTGTACCGTAATCTTCAGCCTGAAACCGTGCTTGGTGGTTCGATTTACGTTTTTCGCGTGAAGTGACTTGATTAGAGCTGAGACCTTTTCCTGGAAGATATCAGCGTGAAAAGTGACGCAGGGCACCAGATGATAGGAAACGCTTACACTCGCGCGAATGAAGACGATGTCCGCGCGTTATCCTTCATGTACATTGCCCAGGCTGGCCTCCTTCGCGTTGTTCGGACCAGGGCAGCAGAGCTGGCCGCGTCGCTTCTTCTGCTTGTGATGGCTGTGACGCTCGTCGCTGTGACCGCGCGCAAAAGCATCACCAATGACGAGATCGTGATGATTCCGGCGGCTTACAACCATGTAGTCAGAGGTAACACTGATTCAGTCCGCGAACACCCGCCACTGTCAAAATTTCTAGCCGCGGTACCGCTCTTGTTTATTCAACCAAACGAGGTAGCGTCGCAAGAAACCGACGCGACTGTGTCGGACGAGGACAAGTGGGTCGATCAAGCGAGATTCTGGGGAGAGAACCCCGCAGCTTTTGAGGCGCTTTCGTTCTGGCCGCGTCTGCCGCTGATCGCGCTGACTCTGACCGTGGGAGTAATTATCTTCGCGTTCGCCCGAGATTTGTTTGGCGCACGCGCCGCTGTGTTGGCCGTCGCTTTGTTCAGCCTCGAGCCGACGATACTCGCGCACGGACGCGTCGTGCAGACCGACATCCCGGCAGCGTTCGGTTTCCTGCTCGTCTTTTTCATGCTTTACCGGTATGTGGGCGATCCAACCTTTAGACGCGCTGCCTGGCTGGGTATTGCCGCCGGGCTGGCGCTGCTGTCGAAGTTTTCAATGTTGCTGGTATGTCCCATCCTTTTGCTTTTCTTTCTCGCCCTGCTTTGGCAGGCACGGCAGAAGGGACAAAAACATGTGACGCTATTTGCGCAGGCAGCCACCGTAGTCCTCATCGCAACGTTCATCATCAACGCGGCTTACTACTTTCACAGAAACGGTCTAACCAACGCTGACGCAGTCTGGGTGAAACAATCTTTTCCAGGCAGCGATGTGGCAGTGACGCGTGCCTTGAGCGCGCTTGGCTACCTTCTTCCCGTTGATTTTGTGCTCGGCGTATTCTGGCAAATCTGGCACGACAAAGGTGGTCATTCCGCGGGACTGCTGGGAATGTATTCCCGTACTGGATGGTGGTACTACTTCCCTGTGGCCTTCGCGTTGAAGACGAGTCTTCCTTTCCTGCTCCTCTCGCTCGGCTCGCTCGCGTGGGGTGTCTTTGAATGGCTCAAGAAGCGCGACAAACGTTTCCTTTGGCTGCTCGTACCATTTGCCCTCTATACTACCTTCGTGCTCTTTAGCCGCATTGATATCGGCGTGCGTTACTATCTGCCCGCCTTTCCTTTCCTTTTCATTTTGGGCGGCGCCTTGCTGGACAGGTTGCTCAATTCGCGCTGGGCACGCCGCGCCTCAATGTTAGTCGCCATCGCATTACTGTGCTGGATGGGCGTTGAGGCCGCGCGCGCTTACCCGAACCACATGAGTTATATGAATCAACTCGCGTCCGCACATCCACACTGGTGGTATCTCTCCGACTCAAACGTCGAATGGGGTGACGATGCACGCGAGCTCGCACTCTATCTTCGCGCTCGGGGTGAGACACGAGTGCGGGCCACCTTTCTGGGCCACTTTCTCACGCTACAGCACTACGGGGTTGAGCTCGTCGATATGATGGGACCGCAGGAAAACCAGGAGCCCACGCGCTACGTCGCTGTTGGGGCTAGTTTCCTCAACGGGTCGACAGTTCCTGACGAACTGATGCACGTCCGCTGGTCGAACGACGCCGAGCGTGTCAACTTTTTTGATGCGTATCGCCATCGTGCACCCGAAGCCATAATTGGAAACTCGATCTACGTTTATCGCATGCACGACTGATTGTGATCTTGACCAGCAGGTATTTTGAATGCGAGCCATCGTCATTGTGCCAACCTATAACGAGCGTGCCAGCTTGGAGCAGTTCGTCGAAACGCTGCAGCAGGTATCCCCGGAATTGCATGTGCTGATAGTTGATGACAGCTCTCCCGATGGGACCGGTGAGTTAGCTGAAGAACTAAGCCAAAAGTATCCGGAAAAAGTTTTCGTGCTGCACCGGCCGATGAAGGAAGGGTTAGGGAAGGCATATATCGACG
The DNA here is from genome assembly GCA_963698325.1 of Blastocatellia bacterium. Lineage (GTDB taxonomy): Bacteria > Acidobacteriota > Blastocatellia > Pyrinomonadales > Pyrinomonadaceae > PSRF01. Next base: position 348,235 of record CAVOQJ010000005.1, read on the forward strand.
GCTTTGGGCATGCATTGACGAAGGATTATGAATACATTCTGCAGATGGATGCGGATTTATCCCACGACCCGCATCAACTTCCGCCTTTCTTTGAACAGATTCGGAATCACGATTTGGTTGTCGGCTCTCGTTACTTGAATGGGATAAGTGTGGTTAACTGGGACTTCAAACGGCTCGTCATGAGTAAGTTGGCGACCAAATACGTGCAGTTCGTGACCGGGATGCGCTTGACGGACGCCATGGGAGGCTTCAACTGCTGGCGGCGAGAAACACTTGAAGCCATCAGCTTTGAACAATCGTTCTCCAGCGGATATCTCTTTCAGGTTGAGATGAAATATAAAGCTTACCGTAAAAGTTTCAGCGTGGCGGAGGTGCCAATCATTTTCATCGAGCGAAAAAGCGGTGATTCAAAATTGGATTGGAGAGTGATCTGGGAAGCAATCTGGGGCGTTATCAGATTAAGATTTAAATACTGATGCTTTCTTGCGGCAGCCCTGATGCGGCGAGCGCGCACTCACGTTATCCATCAGCACTTCGCGCTCGTGACTTCCTCGCGATAACAATTTCAAAGAGAAGCAGAATCATGCAAAACACCAATGGCACTAGTAACCAACGCGCAAGCGGATAGGTTTCGCTCCCCCTTTTCATCAACGCTGCAGCTTGATTCCGAAACGCGTTTCGGCCGTCAGGGCAATTCATTGCCCCGCCGACCGCTCCTACGAAATTAATCACCAACGAAAGTGCGCCACTGATCAGGACCGCTATCCCGGCAATTTGCCGCTGGGATTGTGTGGAAAGATAACTGTAACCCGCTATTCCCAGGCACGCGAAAGGCATGGCCGGCAGCAGGTAGCGCGGGCCGAACTGACAATCTCCATTCGATCTAATATTTAAGACGAATGCGGCCAGGACAGCCATTGCCGCAACCAACGTTAGAAACTCTGGTCCGCGTTTGACCTGCCGCGGGTAATACGACAAGCCAAACAGGCCCACTACGAAAACCGGCGCATAAGCGGTAACGGAGCTCGCATAGAAAACCAGCTTATCGCCGAAGTTGTTCGGATCGAAGTGAAAGAAGGTATCAGCAAACATCCCGGCTCCCGCGACATTTGGCAGCAGAAAGGGACTACCGAAACTGACTGCGTCGTAGATGAAGAGCGGGAGCAGCCCGGCGAGCATAGCTAAGAGAAAGATCGGTAGCAATTTGGAGCGACGCAAGTAGAGAAAGTAAAGCACAAAAAGAAAGACCATGAAGAACGGCAACATCGATGTAGTTATTGTCAGGCCGAATAGCAAACCAGCGCCGGCAGCTTTGCAATAAGAGGCGCGCGTCGTTGTTTTTTCTCGGGAGAGCTGAAGGGTAAGGCAGGCAGCAATCACCAGGTAGCCGGTGGCGAGCGCATCGTGATGGGCGATGCCAGAATAAGCAAGAGCTGTAGTGGTCAACGTATAACTCAGCGCAGCCGCCAGCGGCCAGAACAGCACGGTTCCCGTCCGGCCGCCAACCGGCGCGGCGTGCGAGAGACTGTGACTGTCTGCAGTCATGGTGCGAGCAAGGCAGAACAAGGCCACGCCGGAAGCCGCGAGGATCAGCGAGGTCGTAAGAAAGGTGACCAGAGCGGATGTTAGCAGGTAATGATTTACATAATTCAGGCCGAGTTTGTGCAGCAGAAAATAAACGATGGCGCCCGACATAAACTGTCCCGGCTGTTTCGCGGCGTACTTGTGCCCGTTGTACTCGAAGACGTCACCCCTTGGTTGCAGCTGAGGTGAAGTCGAGCCTTCCAAATAGAAGTGGCCGCGCTCGACCATCGCCTCCACGCCGATTTGTTGCAGGTCAAACTCGAGCAGGTTGCTGGAATTAATCGCAGCGCCATAGGCGAGCCAGAGTACGAGGAATAGAAGCACCCGCAGTCGCACAGACGAAAATTTGCCGAAGTCAGGTGCGCGAGTCGTCACGTATCAACCTCGACTGTTGCCGAATCGTTTGGCAGCTTCCGCATAAACTTGCAGTGTCTGGCAGGCGGTTCTTTCCCATGAAAACTCTGCAGCTCGTTGCTGCCCGGCAGTGGTAATCGTGCGACGAGCCTTTTCTCCATGTTCATGGTCCAGGAGTTCAAGAATTCTCTGTGTGAGTTCGTCGACACTTTTAGGATCGAAGAACAATGCAGCAAGTCCGGCAATTTCCGTGAGTGCCGGAATTCGACTCGCAATAACCGGCGCACCGCAGGCCATTGCCTCCAGCGGTGGCAAGCCAAAGCCTTCATATATCGACGGGTAGATGAAGGCGCGGCAGGAGGCGTAGAGTGCGCGCAGGTCCTCATCATGAAGATAGTCAGTGAGAAGAATCCGATCGTGCGCGGGCGATTTCTCTATCGCCGCGAAGAGTGCGCCGCCCAACCAACCGCGGCCACCAGCGATCACGAGCTGAGTGTTGGACCTTAACCGCTCCCGCGTTATCTGCTCAAAAGCACCGACAAGAAGGGAAAGATTCTTGCGCGGTTCAAGTGTGCCAACCGCGAGCAAAAAATCGTCTCCAATGCCCAGGCGCCGGCGCACGTCTGCGGTCTCAGCAAAAGCCAACGGCCGAAAACAAGCTCGCGCTGCTTCCGGTATAGCGAAGACTTTTTCGGCGCGGGTCCCGAGGTTTTCGCAAACTTCGCGGCGGACGCTTTCTGTAGGCGTAATGATCGCATCGGCGGCTCGAGCCATCAGCGGCAGACGCCGGCGCGCGCGCCTTACACTTCGTTTGCCATGCGTCTCCGGATGTAGCAGTTGCGAAAGATCGTGAATAGTCAGCACTGTCGCGCACGGCCGCCCTAAAGGAACGTCATAGTTTGTGCCGTGAAAGAGCTCGACGTTATGGCGGCGGACGTAACGCGGCAACCCCAATGACCACCAATGCCTTCCAAGCAGTCCAACTCGCACGCGTTCGAGTCTTAAATTATCCGGAAGTGCTACGCCCTTTCCGTTCTCGATAAATTTGATTGCTGGGTAGGTAGACGGATAGATAATCTCAAACGAGCTTGAGGGTTCTGCGCGTGGCAGCGCGCAGGCAAGTTCGAATGTGTAATGGCCTACACCCGTTTTCAGCGACGTGAGCGGGAGACCATCAAGTCCGACGCGCATTTGTTTCGCCCTGGCTCAACTTTCGTGCAACCCCACGACCTGATTTCGACTTCTCAGTCGCAAGAATACTGGTTAACCGGCGTAAGGACCGCGATTAGGTCCTAATTGACGCCATTCGACAGCAGGGGTTAAACTTTACCCCTTGTTGGTTAGTCTAGCCAGGAGCAATAAGATGAAATTTGCGGTCGCTTTATTGATTACAGCATTCGCTGCCTTGAATGTCCTGGGGCAAGCGCCGACATTGCACATAGTGACCGAGATTCCAAATCTCCCGTCCGATCTTTATTACGGAACGACGAAAGTTAAGCCGTTACGCCTGCGACCTGGCACGAACATTCCCATTACGATTAACGACTCGGATTTCTTCGTCAACCAGCAATACGTCGACTTCCTGAGCCGCTTCCCGGACCAGAGCGGTTTTGATTTTTGGGTAAGTCAGACCACTCCCACTCCTTGCGCCGGTGACCCGGATTGCATTCAGGGACGCCGTGACAATACCTCGGGTGCCTTCTTCCTTTCCATTGAATTCCAGGAAACTGGCTACCTTGTCGAGCGGATGTACAAAGTGGCCTACGGCGACGCCACTGGCACTTCGACTTTTGGCACCACTCATACACTGTCGGTGCCTATCATTCGGCGCAGTGAGTTTCTGCCGGACACGCTTCAGATGTCCAGTGGAGTAGTGGTCGGACAGAACGGTTGGCAAACTGTGTTGGAAAATAACAAGGTGGCGTTTGCGAATGATTTCGTGTCGCGGGCGCGTTTCACTGCCGCCTATCCGGTTGGAATGCCGAAGGAGCAGTTTGTAGACACTTTGAACACCAATGCAGGCAATCTCCTGTCGCAAGCTGAGCGCGATTCTTTGGTTAATAGTGGGATGACACGCGCGCAAATAGTGCGTGCGGTTGCGGAGGATTCGGATTTGGCCAGCGCTGAGAAAAACAAGGCGTTTGTGCTGATGCAGTATCTGGGCTACTTGCGACGAGATCCGAATGTCGGCCAGGACACGGACTACACCGGTTACGATTTCTGGCTGCAGAAACTGAATAACCACGGCGGCGATTTCCACGCGGCGCAGATGGTTAGATCCTTCATTGTGTCGGGTGAATATCTCGGCCGTTTCTAACTAGCCAAAGATTTCCTGCAGAGAGGCTGGATTCATTTTTGAGTCCAGCCTTTTTGTTTGGTATGGCTAACTTGCAGCCGAACGATCGAATTCACCGGGCGCGGGCGATCAGCATCAAGCTTTCCCGGATAAGTTAGTTGAGAAGCACGCTGCCGGCGCTCCGGTGCAAACTCCGTAGGCCTTGTGGCCATTCACCGTGTTTCCAATTCTAGGATCGTACCATTCTTCAAGGTATAAATGAAGACGTCGTTCGAACTTTCCGCTCCCCCCAAGCTCAGCGTACAGAACGACCATCGCTTCCTCCAACCCATCACCCGTTACGTCGCCATATTCGACCGGGCCGACAGCGACCGACCAACAATCCTTGCTGGGAATTTTACGAGGTATCCCGTCCGGGGCTTCGTACCGGCCATTCTTAACGCGGACTATTCTCATTGAACATTTCCCCGTGGGAAGTCGTGGGTAAGAGTAGTTACGAAAATCGATGTCACGAATGGACGAATCGGGAGAAGAGGACTGACTTGGTTGGCTAATCACCATGGATGAAATGTGCTCAGGGGGCCCGACGACTAGCGGGCTGATAGCGATACCCAACAGAGGCCGTCGGAAGCACAAGAATAAATGCAAGTATAGGAACCGCTGGGGTAGTCAAAGTCTTCATGCGGCTTACTTCCTTACGATAATGTGAGCAGCATAACGTCAGAGTTTGACCGGGCGCGGCGATTACATTCAACCTTCGCCGAACCAAACAAGTTGAGAAACGCGCTTCCCGCGCTCCGGTCCACCGACTTGTTCGGCGTTCGCGAAATCTAGTTGCCGAGCCTCCTTGGCGCGCTTCGACCATTGCCAAAGACCACCCGTAATCTCAACGGGCAAACGATAGCCCAATTGGCGGGCGAGCATGACAATCTGCCCGCGATGATGACCTTCATGCGCGACGAAATAGGTTAGGACATGCCCGACGTCGAGGGGAAGGTTGCGCCAGGTATACGACGAGGAGGCTGGGATCGTGCCGCCTCGGTCACAACCGAGCGTCAGCAAACTGATAATGCCGCGGCTACTGTGGCCTAGTGCTGGAATCAGCTCCTTCGGTCCAACCTTGTGTCGATTGACGGCTCGCGGCACCGCGATGCCGTATTCCTTTCCGAGCGTCTTGATCCACATGCACCGCGCATTGTGGATGTGACCGGCGATCATCCGCACGGTTCGACGTGGAGCCCCCGGCACTGTGGCTCCCCATAGCTCGTGGGGTAAGTGCTCGACGAGGAAGACGGTAACGCGGTTGTTGGTTCTCCACGCGGCAAGCAACATATCTCGCTGGTCAAGTGCAGAGTGCATCACAACACTTCAAAGAATGATCAAGCTGACGCCGAGCGTCACGCTTCAGCGGCCGGGCGACAACTGCATCGTGTGGCAAGTTGTCGATGAGAGGCACGTGATTCCGGTCCGCTGCAAGCGCTTATGCTGCGGACGATGTTTTACGCAAGGCTGGCTATTGATTTGCCTTAGCCATGAGCCTCCGTATAGGCTCATTATCGGTATAAACACGCCACTCCGAAATCAGATGGTCAGTGACCTCCGCCCGCCAAGCAGCAGGGACTTGCCATTCGTTCTCTTTCAACAACTCACCATTGGGACAATATGTGCCACCAGCAGTTCCAAAAGCCGCCACCACATTGCCGCGAACGAATATCTCCTCGCATGAAATGTGATAGTCAGGAACTAACTGGAAATAACCTGTCCAAGCTCGCCGCATCTGTTCGCGCCCTTGAACTTTCGCTCCAAGAGCGTCAATGAATTGATGATTTTCCGACATCAGGTCGCATAAACCGTCAACCTTTTGTGCACTGATTTGCTCAATGAATTTAAGAACGGTGTCTCTCGGTTCCATGAATTTGTACCTTTGCCTCACATGTAGCAGCATAACGCCGCGCTTCAGCGGCCGGGAGACAACTTCATCGTGCGGCAAAGTTGTCGATGAGAGGCACGCTGATTCCGGTCTGCAAGCGCATGTTCGGTGCGCCCTTTGTTGGCAGGACCTTTCGACAGAACCACCTTCCGGCTATCTATATATGCTTGAAGGCCAGCGACACAAGATTAGACCACTCCGCGGGTTTGTCGAGTGTTAGACTTGGTTCCGTCATGTCGCGGCAACTGCCACGCCCTTCGGAGTCTTTACAATCATTAACAGACCAGCCGTTAAGACAATTACGATGATACTTTGCCCGATGTTAGGCGGCATCATCGATACCGAAGGTATAAGTAAAGATCCGCCAAAATCGCCACAACGATAACAAGCGAATAGAACTGAGTCACGTGCCTACCAAGCCAGTGAAATGAGGTGCGCCACAGAGCTTTCATACTGGTAGTCAATGGTGGAATAGCGCGCACCAATCCAAACTCATAAGATGCTGCCACCTCCGGGCGCTTGCCCATGACGGTTTCAAGCTCAGTTGCACGATCCCAAGCTGCTATGAGAAATGCCTTGCAGATGAGAGCTACAAACCAAAAACCACAGGCAATAAAAATAGTGAGTGTCGTGATAGACAGCGATTTTTCTTTGATGCCCAGGAGCAGAACGGCCCCACACGCAGTAATCGACCAGTTCTTAAGCTGCTGGACATGACCGTCATACTTGTCAATTGCCGCAAGTGTCTTCTCGTAGTCGAGCTTCAGTAATTCTTCAGGTTTAAATGACATTGGTAACACCTCGTTATCAATCCCCTTCAAGTTATGCCAACACGTAAAAGTGGTGGATTGCAACTCTTAGGGTTGGCGCGAAAGTAGCCGTAGGCCGGAGCAGAGCGTAGACCTCAGGTAAGTCGTGAGTAGTTCACCGCATCCTGGGGAGTCTGTCGGAATAACTCAAGTCTCTGTGCGATCTCTGTGAACTCTGTGCCTCTGTGGTGGGATTTATTTAAGAGAGACACTCACCAAGGAGACACAGAGCACACTGAGGATGCACAGAAAAAGCAGAGTTATCCATTTTCCCGACAGACTCTGTAGGCTGCCAGAGGTATTCTTCTCGCACCCTTGCAGGGTGCTGATTATTATTTGACCGCGTTCCGGTGGTCTTCGCTTACGCTTCGACCACCGGCTACTATCTTTCACGCCAGCGGCGTGAAGAACCACCCGCTAACGCAGGTGGTTTTGGACAACTCCCCGCCGACTGCTTACCGTTCCTAATCACGGCCCGAATCTTTGTCCGTACTCTGCTGAGAGGATGAACGCCTTAACCATCTCGGCATTTACGAAGTTTCCGTTGAACTGATTCAGCTTGCTTAGCCAGAAATTGTAGCCGGCGAAGTCGAGCATTGGTTCGGGCGGATCGTTGGGGTTGCGCCGGAGGTAGCCGAGATACTGCATTAGGACGAACGCTCGGTTGAATTGCCTGCTGTTAAAGAGCGCATTCTCCGAAACCGAGCGCAACACCTGCGCACGCAACGCGGCCGACGAGGGATTTGGCAACAACTGGCCGACCAGTGCATTACGTTCGTCCCGCGTGAGCGAACCCCCAGACACAGAAGCGTATGGATCAAACGTGTTCGCGTTCAGCTTGTCGACAAACTGCTCAGCCGTCATCGAGGTGGGAAACGCGGCTGCATTTCGGAACGCAGGCCGCTGCACGAAATCGAGGAAAAACTTCTGCTTGTTAGCTTCCAACTGCGCGTCCGCGCCGGGCTGGCCTATCACGACACCGCGTCCAATTTCCTGAGTATCCGGCAAAAAGTCTAGCAGCTTCAAGAACTCGTGCGAGTTGAACGAAGCCTGATTCGCTTTGTAGACGAGGTAACCAGTCTGTTGAAACTCGATCGAAAGGAAGAAGGCTGCGCTGACATTGATCTTGCGAACCTCGCGGCACTCCTGCGTAATACACTCGTCAATCTGGTTTTTCCAGAAGGCCAGCCCTGACGGGTCCGCCTCGCGGTTGAGAAAGTCGATGTAATGCTGGCGCACGAAGAAGTCGGTATCGAAACCGGGCTCCTGGACCGGATCAAGTCCGTTTACCGCCTCGTTGCTGTTGATGGTAACGACAACCATTGTCTGAGAGCCGAGAGTACAACCGACCGGATTGCCCAGTGTTATGTTAAAGCTCTCGGCGCCCTCGCCGAGCCGGTCGTCGACGATGAAGGCTGTGATCGTCTTCGAGGTTTCATTGGCGGCGAAATGCAGAGTGCCCAGGGCCGCCAGATAGTCCGAACGTTCGCTGGCCGGCCCGTTCGAACTGGCGTAATCGACGGTTGCCTCAGCAGTAATAGTGCCGGTGCGGGTGACGACCAAATCGACCCGCGTCGTTGCGTTGAGCGTTTCGGTCGCGTTCGCGGTACTGACGGTGAATTGTACGGTGTTTGGCAGAACCACCGGCGCGATGACCAGGGTCAAGCCAGTAACATTGGTGAATCCGGTAGCGCCGACCAGCGTGCCCGCGCCGGTGGCCTTGTTGATTCGGTAGAGATTGCCGGTGTTACCAACGCTGCCGGCATAGAGGTTTCCATCCGGACCGAACTCCAGACTGCCGCCGTTGAATCCGACTGATCCCACGACTGTAGCTACTCCTGTCATTAGATTTACTGTGACAAGATCAGAAGATCCGCCACTCGCACCGTCGGTGAGTCCATACATGACTGCGTTGGTGTCGTCGTAAGCAAGACCGGCAATTGGCTTGAGAACGCCGGTGGCCCCGATTAACGTTGAAACGCCAGTGGTCGGATTGAGAGTCTGCAGCTGCGAAGCTCCTTGTGGACCCGTGATGCTGGTGCCGTAGAGCAACGATCCAACCCATTCTAATCCCGTGAATGACGCGCCATCGTTGATTGGGCTGCCCAGTGCCTCACCAGTGCTGATATCAAATTCCTGCCCTGCAAATGTGCCATCAGGAAACTGTGTAAACCCGCGACGAGTGTTGTTATTAAATTCAATTTCAGTGCTGCCTGAAGTCGGCAGGCTACCAACCGGTGTGCCAGCGCCTGTGTTCAGATTGAGCGTAATTAGGTGCCCGCTCCTGGTCGCTCCGTATAATTGGGTGATAACTGGTCCCGGTGTGGGTGTGGGTGTGGGTGTTGGTGGAGGCCCGTTTGAGGAAGTGATCGAATCAAATTCGATCTGTCCTGGCCCGGTGAAGGTTTCCGGAATAGTCTCCAGAAAGAAGAGACGAACAGTTTGACCCGCGAAAGCTGAAAGATCGTGGCTGTGTGTTAGCCAGCCGGTATCGTGATAGCCCGCTACAATGTCGGTTGAGAAGAAATAAAGTGTAGTCAGCACAGCGTTCGTCGCCGGATCACGAAGCTGGACCTGGTAGGTTCTTGGTTGTGTCTGTCCGCAGCAGAAATTCCATTGCGCGCGATCCCTCCAGGAAAGATTTATTGAGACACCGCTGGGTATCGAGAAGTCCTGATACATCCGAAACTCCATTGGCCCACCGCCATCAAAACCATTCCACGCGTCGTGCGTGCCATGTTGCGGGGATGTCTGGAGAATTTCGTATCCGGCGAAGCCGCCGCCGCCGGCCGAAGTCACGGACCACGGCGCAAAGGGACTGCCGTCCCCGCCCGTGGCGGCGGTAGAAACATTCCATCCCGAAAAATTGCCGGTCTCAAAACTCCCGTTGATGATCAGTTGGTGGCCGAGTTGGAGGGTGAAGCTCCACGATTGCGACGCCTGATAACCGCCTGCGTAGTTGATTGTCAGCGTAAAGTCGACCTGGGGGTCCGGCGACAATGATGAGCCGAGGGAAAAGGAAAACGGCGTGATGTTAACGGCGCTGCCATTCGTCGCCGCTATGTTGGGATAAGCGGAGGCGCCATTCACAATGGTCACACCGGGCGTGGAGGTTGTCAAAGTTGCAGTCGCCGAAGTCGCGTCCAGCAATCCAACATTATTCAAGGTAACCCTGAGCGTACCGCTCTCGCCGGGATCAATGAAACTGTCCCCATTGCAGCAGGTTTCAGTCTTAGACACACTCGACCGCTCGAGGAACGCCTTGCCTAGCACCGGGGCTCCCAGCGACTGTAACGCTGAGAAAGGCATAACAATGCCCGCTCCGGAATCGCGATCCGTTCCCGGCGCTTCAATATCGATTGCGGTGCTGGTGAGCGCGGTTTTGATCTGGTCCTGTGTCAAAGCAGGATTAGCGGATTTTAATAAAGCGGCAATCGCCGCTGCATGTGGCGCCGCTGCCGAGGTCCCATAGAATAGGGTCGGGAAACCCCCCGCGCCGGAGACCGCGGAGCCATCGGCGGCGGTGATGTCGGGCTTCTGCAACACCGAACCACCTGTTGATGAAACGTCGCCGGGCGTTATCAGCGATCCATTCCCGTTGAAGAAAATATGTCGCGGTCCATCAGAGCTGAATGTCTCCACTTCGTCGCCGGCACTAAAGGCCGACGGGAAAACGCAGACCGCGCAGACGGCTGCGACTCCGTAAGCCCCGGAAGCGGCATTGTGTCCGTGTGTTTCGCCCGGAGTATTTAAAGAGAGTTCGCCGCGATTTGTAGACAGATGAAGGAAGCGATTAGCCGCTCCCGTCTTTTGCAAAATCACTATTCTGAAACCAATTGGAGCGAAGAAGACTTGTTCGTAAGGATCCTGGGTGCCATTCTGAACGTTTGTAGAGGAATCTATTACCGAGGTTCCGTCTGGAGTGAGAATAAAAAGATCGTAGTCGTTATTTGAACCGCCTAACGGATCTGACCAGTGCAGATTGGTCAGAAAACCGCTTGCGGTGATCGTGTCATACTGGGCAACGGCGGCACCCGGATCAAAATCGTGGATCTTTCCACCTGGCACGAGACCGAGATTTCCACCGTCGACGAAATCGCCTTCCCAGGTTCCGGACGTGCCGTCATTTAGATTTCCAGAGTTGGCTGCCGAGGAAAAGTAGAGGGCCCCAGAAGCGACCACATCGTTGACGGCTTGAGTGGCGAGGCCGGCGTTGTTAGGTGAAACGACGGCTGGGGTTTGGCCGTCCTGAAACGGTGATTCAACAAAGTAACCAACGTCGTCGAGAATGATGTCACATCCGGCTGTGCGCAGATCGCGAATATTCTGCGCGAACGAGGCCATGCCGTTACCAGCGGTGGCGAAATACAACTGCGCGCCCGGCGCGAGGTCATGAATGATTTCGAGCATCGCCGTGCCCTCGTCTCCAAAACCTGCTTGTCCGGGCAAGATAGTCACGGTACCCAGATCGCCAGTTCCCTGGCTAACCGCCAGGCTGTTGACCCCGTCCGAGAGAACGCCGATCTTTATTCCCGTGCCGTCAGTATTAAACGTGCCTCGTGCGTTGAAGGCTCCATGGGTTGTGTCTCCCTGCGAAGTGACACTTCCAATTCCCAGCGGAACGTTGGGAACTGGCGCATTGACGAGGGCCGGCTGAAGAACGGTTCGCACACGAGCGGCGCGATTGTTGAAGTCCGGGTATCGCCGTCTCCAGGCGGCCGGCCCGGTTTGGTTGTAGTAGCGAGCCTGAGCGGCGGCGGGCTTCCGTCTTGCAAGCGGTGTTTGTGAAAACAATGCTTCCTGCTTCGGCTGAATAAAGCGAACCTGGGTTAAACTTGCGATCGTCTCCAGTTGTTCGAGCAAAGCGATGGCGCGCAGACTGTTGTACTGCGGATAGATATTCGAAACCTCTACACTCATTCCGCGCAGACTGTCCAACAATTGGTCGTCAATGATAGCCGTAATGTCTACGGTCACCTGGCCGGCATCGTCGGCACCCACGTCGACGGCAAGCGTCGGCACGCCTTTAGCAATACTTTCTCCGCGGCGCAGCTTAAGCGCGTAAAGCAGTTGCGAATCAATCTTCTGTTGAACTGCAGTACGCGCTTCTTTTTCTTCGAGCAGAGCCTGTATCTGCTGCCAGGCATTCTGATCGATTTCAGGCTCTTGTTTTGCAACTACACTTCTTGTTTCGAGCAAAGATGAAGGCAATGCGGCCTCGCCCGCGGTCGACGGCCCTGAAGCCCTGCCGCGGACATTGCCAAAAACGAAGGAAAGAAGTGTGACGAAGACACTGAGGAGAAGAAGGGGGTAAATCCGTTTCACTGAAACTCCGATCCGGTTAGCCAGCCACCGTTCGCGTTTTCGACCGGCTGTGGGAGAACTAAGTTGAGGCGCCAAGCATACTCCGACATTCACCAGACGCAAACGATTTGCTTCGCGGGATTGGATTAGCAGCAATCCCGATCCGAAGCATATCTTGACAAGCTACGTTGGACGCCAGAACCTTACTATGCGAATGTCCATGGTTCGTTTCACGCGCCTACACGGATTCAGCAAGAAGGTTGAAAACCTTGCTCATGCCGTTGGGCTTCACTCAGGCACTACAACTTTGTGAGAATCCACCAGAGCCTTAGATGCACTCCATCAATGGCCGCTGGCGTTAGCAAAAAGTTGTGGTCTATTGAGGACATCGCAGCCCTCTTGGATTAGTGACGGCCTCGCTCTTTGGGCACACCTTGCTCCCGCTCATCAAGCAGGGCTTTTCTGCTTTCTCTGATTTCATCCAGGAAAAGCTCAATTTCTTCAGGGGGCACATCATGATTGCGCGCCCGCTCTCTAATTCTATTTTGAGCCAACGGCCATTTACCTAAATCGGTTATTTGCGGTTCGGGTAACTCAGGTGTGCTGTTTGCTTTTTTCTCACGTTGTTGAGGCATGAGGTTTCTCCCTTTGGTGGTACTTGAGAATATTATCGGAGTAACGCTGACTATCCTACAACTTGTAAAAAAGGAGTCAAGGGAGCGTTTCGGACGGAGCACTACCACTACGTCCGATTGTCACAACCTAAACCCACCGGATGTTCAAGCTGCCGGTGTTTCCGGTGGCGGGATGGTATGGATCGGCGACGCGCGGCTTTTCAGCAGTTGAACGGTTGCCGACGAATTCGACGTTCTGAATCCAGGACCCGGTCGCTACTGAGACTGTGTGAAAAGGTCGACTCTTACGCCGAAGGCGTAGCTTACGGACCGAAACGGCCTCGGTACTCGCCCGAGAGGATGAAGGCCTTCACCATCTCAGCGTTGACGAAGTTGCCGCCAAACTGATTCAGCTTGCCCAGCCAGAAATCATAGCCTGAGTAATCCGTGTCCTGCGGGTCATTCGGATTGCGTCGCAGGTAGCCAAAGTACTGCATCAACACAAAGGCCCGGTTGGATTCTTGTTGTATGAAGATCGAGTTTTCCGCCACGCGCCGCAGGGCGCGCGCACGGGCCGCAGTGTTGGCGCTCGTACTCGCTCCCCCAAACTCATCGATGATTGCCGTTCGTTCCGAGGCTGACGGCGCTACCCCAGCTTTCGTGAAGACGGCGTCAACAAACTGCGCCGGCGTCATTGTTAATGCAAAGGCAGTTGTAAACCGCGAACGCTGTACAAACTCGGATATGAACGCTTGCTTGTTGTTCTCCAGTAGTTGATCCGCGCCGGGTTGACCAATAACTACACCTCGGCCGATCTGCTGGGTGTCAGGTAAAAATTCATTGAACCGGATGACTGGCACTGAAAGCTCGTGAGTTCCGCCGATAGTTGAAGTACCAACGACATCGCCGTAAGAGGATTTGTAGAGCCGCTCAACTAAGTAGCCGGTCTGCTGAAACTCAATCGACAGGAAGAAGGCTGCGGAGACGTTGATGCGGCGCACTTCAGCGTTGCACGTGGCGCCCGGCTGTTGGCACTCGGTGATTTGATCAGTCCAGAATGCGAATCCCGGAGCGTCAGGCTCCCGGTTCAGAAAGTCCAGATAGTGCTGACGCACAAAGAAGCTTGCCTGATCGATTGGATTCGGGCCGGTAACAGAATCATTGTCGGTTATCGTAACGATAGTCGTAACCGGTGAACCGAGCGCGACCCCGCTACCGACAGCATTGCTGAGACCAACTGAAAACGTCTCGCTACTTTCAGCGTAGGAATCATCTACGAGCAAAACCGAGATACTCTTCGAAGTTTCTCCGGGAGCAAAGTTTAAAGTCCCGGCGCTAGTTTCATAGTCGCAACGTGCAGAGGCGGCGTCGCCGCCCACATTGCAATTGCTCGCGCCCGCCGTATCGCTCGTCGTATAGCTTACGGCAGCCATGCCGGTCGTGTTACCACTACGCGTCACTGTTATGAGGACGCTGCCGCTGGCTTCAGGTGCGACGCTGCTCGCCATGCTGAATTGAATCTGCGACGGCGGCGTTTGGATCGGCTCCCAATCGGGAAACCAATCGACTTCTGAATTACTAGTCAGCTTCGACCGATTGCTGCCGTTCGCGTTCATCACAAATAGTTCTACGGTCGTTTCATCAGCGACGCTTCCGGAAGCAAATACGATGTTTGAGCCATCAAACGACCACGCGGGAAAACCGTCGGTCACGTTGTTCGTTGTAAGTTGCGTTCTATTGCTGCCGTCAGCATTCATCACGAAGATTTCAATTCCGTTGGGATTCATCGCGTTGCCACTGGCAAACAAGATCTTCGTTCCATCAGGTGAATAGGATGGTTGGCCGTCAGCGATCGTGTTATTGGTAAGCCGCGTTCGGTTACTACCATTGGCATTCATCACAAAGATCTCAAAGCTATTCGGATCAAACACGCTGCTGCCGCCGCTCATGAAAACGATTTTTGCGCTGTCAGGCGACCAGGAAGGTACGCCATCGATGGCAGAGTCAGTTGTGAGCTGCGTTTGATTACTGCCGTCGGCATTCATCACGAAGATTTCAAACGTGCTGGGGCTGTTCAAGTTGCCACGGACGAAAGCGATCTTTGTGCCGTCATGCGACCAGGCCGGAAAGCCATCGGCCAACGGGTTGTTAGTTATCCTTGTCTGGGCGCTGCCATCAGCGTTCATCGTGTAGATTTCTAAGTTACCGTCTCGGCCGCTCATGAATGCGATTTTTGAACCATCCGGTGACCACTTCGGTTGATCGTCATAGGCCAGACTGGTGGTTAGCCGAGTTTGATTGCCGCCGTCGAGGTCCATCAGGAAGATGTCATGGTTGCCGCCGTTGCGGGCACTGCCAAATACAATCCTCGGGCTGCCACTGTTTCCGGAGACGGGATGGTATGGATTTGCGACGCGCAGCTTTTCAGCAATTGAACCGCGCGCATCGGCCTGACGCGAATCGGAGTTATGCTCCCTCCCAACGACTGCTGACGAATTCGACGTGGCCAGGGAGGCACTGCTTGCGATAATGGCGAATGCCGATAAGACATTTAGCGGGAAGCGCGAGGAATGGCGAAAACTGCAAAACATTTGGAGCACACGCCTTTGGGGAGCGAGGGAGAACCACAAAGTATCACGAGGCGAGAAGGAACCACTAACTCAACATGGATGGGTACTGGTTCAGTTTGGTAATTGAAAGCAGCAAGTAAGAGTCGTCGGGAATTCAAGGAGGAAGACAAATGATTACAGAACCGAGCGCGGTAGCGCCGGATTCTAAAGTCTACGTTGGCCATAAGCTCTTGATACTCAGCTTGACTTAAGCATCCGGCGCTACCGCGCTCGGTTCTGTAATGGTTCTGCATAGTTCCCGAAGTTGACACATGTCGCGCGACCTGCGGCCCACATTTTGTAAAGTTCGAAACCTCGTGCCGATTCCAAACTGAACCAGTATCGCTCGATGGCTACCAATCCAGTTTGGGATCGCGGGCGCCCTCGCCCGCAACGCAACGCAGACGCAAGTTTTGAGGTAACCAGAACGGCTCGCGTTTGCGAGTCATTGCGGGCGAGGGCGCCCGCGATCCCAAACTGCAGGAAACTCTCTGAGCGTAGGCCTTACGGACGTGTTGAAATGAGAACGGTCATCTAGCTCACGGCCCGAAACGGCCTCGGTACTCGCCCGAGAGGATGAAAGCCTTCACCATCTCGGCGTTCACGAAGTTGCCGCCGAACTGGTTTAGCTTGGTCAGCCAGAAATCATAACCGGTGTAGTCCGTGTCCTGGCCTTCGTTCGGGTTGCGCCGCAAATAGCCATAGTACTGCGTCAGCACAAACGCCCTGTTCTTCTCGGCATTAAATAAGTCTGGGTCTTCAGCGACCGCCCTTAAGACTTGCGCCCGCGACTTCGCACCCGATGTCAGATCGCTGACCAACGCGTCGTGCTCTGACTGCGACAAAGGATTGCCGGCATTGGTGTTCAAAGTGTCTACAAACTGCGCCGGCGGCATTCCAACCGGATAGGCCGTGGTGAAACGCGCGCGGGAAACAAAGTCAGCTATGAAGGTCTGCTTGTTGTTCTCCAAAACCTGCTCCCAACCAGCCTGACCAACGACTAGTCCCTGACCAATCAGTTGCATGTCCGGCAGGAATTCGCCGCGCCGAATGATTGGCACCGGGAGCTGATGACTGCCACCAAGCGTCGACGTTCCGAGTGCGTCTCCATAAGCCGATTTGTAGAGGCGCTCGACAAGATAGCCCGTCTCCAGAAATTCAATCGAAAGGAAGAATGCGGCGGAGACGTTAATGCGCCGGATCTCAATGCACGTTTGGTCAGTACCGCACTCATTGATTTGGTTCGTCCAGAAACCCAGTCCTGAAACGTCGGGTATGCGGTTAAGAAAGTCGCTGTAGTGTTGGTCCACGTAGAAGTCTGAATTTTCGAGCGGATTCACCACGCCGCGAGGTAGGTAACTTACACTTAGAGCGTTCGTAAGATTGGTCGAATTCAGCTCTGAAGTGTGTGTGTCGATCACATATGCGTCAGGCTCACCGCCCGAAATGCCTACGACGGGAAAAATATTTGTATTTGTAGGCGCACTCTGCCCGGTTCCATAGCGAGTTTTGATCGTGCCGTCGTTTCGCAATTCGATCTCAAAATTCACCGGAGGCTGGTTAGCGGGGTTACTGCCATCTCCGAAAATGACGGCTTGCCAGCGAAAGATAATCCGGCTCGAATCCGGGATGACGACATAAACATCATCGCCAGCGTGCCCGTCGGTCCTCAAGTCATCCCATAGACCCGAAATCATTTTGAACTTTGTAAGACCAACCGATGAACCCGGCACGTCGTCGGCATCGCCGTTGGAACGCGTAGGCGGAGTGGAAAAGAAGAGATTGCCGTTGGTTGAGATAGTGACCTGCGACAGGTTCTGACCGAAGAACGGAAATGAAAAAGGCAGTGCATAATTCAATAACAGTTTGTCATCTCCTATCAGGTTCAGCGCTGTGCCTCCGGTCGAAAGAGCTGCCGGAACGCCCACCGCGGTGGCATAGGGATTTCCATCCAAGAAGCTGATAGTGACATTCAAGCTAGCCGGCGTTCCTTCATTGCCGACATTGTCGAATTCTTGCAGGGTGAAAGTCCCCTTCGTGTGCCCGTACGGAACCTTGACGTCAAGAGTCTGCGGCGTCCCCGAAGTGGGCGGAGCAAAAGCCGTGAGCGGGACTACCTTGCCGGTGAATGCATCCATGTAGCTTAATTGATAGAGCGAAGCCTGCCCTGTTGCACCATTATCACCGGAAGCGGTCCATCCCAGGTTTACTGTTCGTCCAGTTTGCGAGTTCACGTGAAAATTGCTCACTGTGCCCGGGGGGTTTCCATCGCTCTCGGCTAGCGCCTGGAAGCTGTTGTCTACATTCAGGCGACGCCCGGTCAGCGTCTTGCCAGCCAGGGACGACACCGAGTCGCCATTGAAGATCAGAAGGCTCTTCAACTGCTGCGCCGTCAGATTCGGATTTTGAGCGAGCAGCAAAGCCGCGGCTCCGGCCACGTGTGGAGTAGCCATCGAGGTGCCGTTGAAAAACGAATACGTGTTGTTCGTCGTCGTGCTCAGGATGCCGACGCCAGGGGCGCCAAGATGCACGCTCGTGGCCCCAAAATGGGAGAAAGAAGCAAGCGCGTCATTCGAATCGGTGGCTGCTACGCTAATAACGTTGGGAGCATCGTAACCGCTCGGATAATGCGGCACGAGATCGTTGTTGGGTTCAGGAGAATCAGGAGCGTTACCCGCAGCCGCAACGAAAAGGATGCCAGATTGGTTTAGTGCATTGATGGCGTCGAAAAACGACTGACTGAATCCGCCGCCGCCGTAGCTATTGTTGAGTACTCGGACATTGGCGCCTTTCGCCCCATTGGTGCTGACCCAAAGATCGTGCATCTGCCTGGAGTAATTGCAAGCGCGAATCGAATCGGCCGTCGAGCCTGAGCTGCCATCTATGAATTTCAAAGACATTAATCTGACTTGCCAATTAACACCGACGACGCCTGTGTTGTTGTTCCCGACGGCGCCAATCGTCCCGGCTACGTGTGTCGCGTGATTCTCGGGGGGAATTGTTCCCGTGTTGCCGGCGAAGTTAAAACCATTGACGTCGTCGATGAATCCATTGCCATCGTCATCGATTCCATTGCCAACGTCAGCGGGGTTGGTCCAAATGTTGGCTTGCAGATCCGGGTGGAGCTTGTCGATTCCTTCATCAATCACGGCGACAACGACCGAGCTGTTACCCATCGTCGTGTTCCAGGCTGTGGGCGCACCGATTTTCAAAAGCCCGTAAAGCTCGTTGCTCACGAATCGCGGATCATTCGGCGTAGCGTCCAAATACAAAAGGTAATTGGGTTCGGCATAGAGCACGTCAGGATGTTGTTTTAACGCCTCAATCGCGGCCATCGTGTCTGCTGCCGCCACCCGCGCCATGCGCAAACCCGGAACAATGTTCGATCCCTCGAAACGTTCTACGTTGATGCCAACCTGACGGCCTTTCACGCTCAGCGTTGCCGTGTGCGGCTGCCGGTCAGCGATCCGTTCGCTGCGATAGCGAACCAGAGCCTGCCCCGGAACGAATTCAGGACGCGGTTGTTTTTGCTTAACGTCAGACTGATTTCCGTCCTGAGTCGCGCGCGAGGTCGGCGGCAGCGCGGTAACAACAAAGAGTGTGAGAACAATTAGAAATGAGAACGCGAGAGCCAAACGTGTGCTCGCCGATTTTGTCCGCAAAGATGGACGATACATAAGGGCGAATCTCCTACAACTGACGAGTAATCTATTAATCTATGATCGATTGATTTATCGGAGCCGGAATCTGGAGAGCAAATCCCTGGGCGTGACTTTCAATGGCGACCGAAGCAAAAACGATTGCGGGTCGCGGTTACAATGATAACGCCGCGCCAAATATATACCAGTTCCCTTCCGGTTTACAGTGGCTACAAGCTCACGTACTTGGTTTACGTTGAATCGGGCCTCTCTGTGGAGTGCGGTGACCTGTCACCGCTTTTGCTTGCGGCGGCTTGACGCCGCTTCCTGGCCGCAAATTCAGTTTGCGAAAGCTGCGACAGGTCGCAGCCGACCCAAAGCAGTGACAGGTCACTCCACTCCATAGAGAGGCACGTCTTTGAAAGTGAACCAGATGGTCTAGCGAAAGCGTTGCCCGATCTGTTCGGTGCCGAAGGTGCCGATGCCGTTGAGCCGGAAGCTGAACACCATGCGGTTTTCCTGTCTGACACCGACGTTGAAGGTGTAGTTCTGCGCTGTCACCGCGCAGCAATCCCAGGTATAGCCCAGGGTAACTGTCGAGCTGATGAGGGAACGGCCGTTGGTTCCTGGTCGCTGTTGAAAATCGAAGAAGAAAGACGCGCCGCCGAAGAGTCCGCGTTCGCGATCGCCCAAGAATAATGATGGACTCCATTGTGAGCCGCGCAGTGTACCCGGTTCCTTGCCACGCGCGTCAGCGAATTGGGCCAGGCTGGGAACAAGCTCGACAGCGCGCGTGTAATAGAAACTTTGAAAGGCTTGAATCAACGGGCGGTTGATGCCAAACGTCGTCGAGAGCGCTCGGACGCCTCCGCCACGCGTGTCGAGGTCCGTGCGCAGATCGACAAAGATGTCCGCGCGTGGGCGGTAGCGTGCCTCGATGTTCAAAGGCGAAAAGCGTCGGGGCACACCGCCGTAACTAAAACCCGACAGCGTGTTTATTGGATAAAATTGATTGCGCCTGCCAGGTATCAGAGCCCCGCCGAAGAAGCGATCGAAGAAATATTTTCCGCGGACTGTAATCGTCAACGCTTCGTAAGGCTGCGTAGACGTGGGCACTCTTTGTCCGGTCCTCGTCGCTCTCGCTGCCGCGCTGCTGACGTTTTCAGTTGAACGCCGCGTGAAGAATCGGTTGGAAACACCAAACTCAATCTCATTTGTGTCAGCGACCGCATCCACGTAATCAAATCTGATAACCCGATCGAAGTTGTTGACACCGCTGATGCGGCGGTACGTGATGTAAGGCTCGATCAAGTGGCGGAAGAAGAAGCTGCCATTACCGCGATGGAAGTCTTTGAACAAGGCCGGCGGGCGAACGTCTATTTCAAACTCGCCGTAGCCTCGGGTGATGTTACGGCTAAGTATCGAACGATTCACGGGATCGATGGAGTTTGAGTAAAACGTAACTCGCCCGCCGGCGGAGGCTGTAACCGACACGCCATAAAAATGGACCGGTATCTGGAGCCGGGGATGATAGTCGAGCCGCTGCACAATCGAAGGTGAAACTATCGGATCGCCGCCGACGTCGCGCCGGAAAGCGATGAGATCATCAACCGTCTCTTTTCGGCTGAGACCCTCTGCTGAAGCTTCGAAGGAGTAATAGATTGGCAGCCGTTTGATGACGTCAAGCGGCGTCGCTCTTTTATCGATGGACACGCTGGGAAGTTCACGAATGCGGATGCGCGAGTTTGGCAGAGACGTCACTTGCGAGCGCGCGAGAAAATTGAAACTGAAATCGTTGTGTTCCTTATTGACGAAAACCTGGGAGCGCTCTTCCGGCGAAATTGCCTGTTGAATGTTGTCGGAAAACACCTGGCGATAAGCGAGATTGGAGGTTACGTTTACATCCGCCGCGGCAATGAAGCCATTGGGAAAATAGTGGACGCCTTCCACATAAAAACTCGACCCACCCTGATCGGGATGGTCCGCGTCTGCCTTATGGCCTAAGACTCTATCTTTAACCGTATAAAAGCCGGCGTTGAAATATGAGCGCGAATTAGCGCGCGTGCGCAAGTCGGCCCCGTAACCAATGCCGCGCGAAGTGTAGATATCGTTTCGCAGTGTTACGTCGGCCGATCGCCCGAGGGTTTGGTAGTAACCGCCGGATATTCGAAACCCTTTTTGTCCGGAACCACCAAAGGTCGGCGTCAGAAAACCCGAGGCGCGATCGCGCTGCTTGATCGATACGGACGCGTAGGGAAGATAAAAAACCGGCACGCTTTTCACGCGCAGATTAGGCGAATAGACTCGCACCCGATCACCAGTTTTTATTTTGGCGCGCTTGGCATGAAAGCTCCACTTCGGCACGTCTTCATCGCAGGCTGTAACCTGCACGTTCGTAGCGATGATCGTATCGAGGCTCACTTTTTCCACCCGGTCGGCAGTGAAATATACTCTCGTGCCGTCCTGGGTTTGATTGGTGAAGCCCGTCGAGTTTACGAAAAATCCCGTCTTCGTCCGGTAATTCCATTCGGCGCTCGTACCGGTGATGCGTTGCACGTCACCCTGATCGAATACGACGTTGCCTTCCGCAATAACTTTGTTGGTTCCTTCGTAGACAGTTACTTTGTCAGCCTGCAAGCGGTAAGTACCGATGCGCGCATCGACGTTTCCTTCATAAACAAAAACCCGAGCACCTTCCGGGCCGGAAACGGTCTGCGTGCCGGCGTCGACTTTGAGCAGGTCAGTCGCCTCACCAACTTCACCTTGCCTGGCTGGGGTTTTCTGTTTGACTGGTTGGTCCTGAGTTAAGGGATTGACGTTGGGCGTGTCGGTCATCGGGTTTGTGACCTTGCGATCGACCGGATTGGTTTGCTGCGCTAACGCCGCTTGAGAGGCAACACCTAAGAGCGCGATCAAAACCGCAAAGCGCAGGAGAGTGGAAATACCACCTGGGCGGAAAGCGACGCGCAAAGAAAGTGAAGACCTCCGGGGACGTAGCGGGCGAGCACCACACTATCGGGAAAAGCGCGCGCCGGTTGTTGTTAGAACGAGAGGGATGCTAACACGAATCAGTGGGCAGTGAGCAGTGAGCAGGAGCAGGAGCAGGAGCAGAAGAACGATTTTCCATTTCTCATTTATCAGTTCTCATTTTCCATTGCTGAACGTTCTCCAGTCTGCATAGCCTCGGCGGGCGGCAGGAGCAGGCGGCGGGCGGCAGGCAGAACGATTTTCCATTTCTCATTTATCAGTTCTCATTTTGGCATTTCGACTGAGGGACGTTGAGCAATGGAAAATGACCATTGACAAATGAGAAATGGAAAATCGTTCTTCTGCTCCTGCGCCTGCCGAGGCTATGCAGACTGGAGAACGTTCAGCAATGGAAAATGAGAACTGATAAATGCAAAATGGAAAATCGTTTCATCCTGCCGCCTGCTCCTGCCGCCTGCCCCTGCCGCCTGCCCCTGTCGCCTGCCCGCTGTTATGATTCGCCCCGATGGAAACTTGTCGATTAATGATCGTTGCGGGCGAGGCTTCGGGCGACGCTCACGCTGCGGCGCTCGTGCGCGCTCTGCGCAAGGCGGCGCCGGAGATGCAGCTGGATATCTTCGGCGCGACTGGACCGCTGCTGCGCGCAGCCGGAGTCGATTCAATTGTTGATACAGACGCGCTTGCTATTCTGGGTCTGGTAGAAATTGGTGGTGCCTTGCCAAAGTTTTGGCAGGCTTTCAAACTCCTCAAACAAGCTGCGCTTGAACGAAACCCTGACGCCGTCATCCTGGTTGACTGGCCTGACTTCAATCTGAAACTCGCCCGCGCGCTGCACCGCCGCGGCCTGAAAGTGATCTACTACATCAGTCCGCAACTCTGGGCCTGGCGTTCGTATCGCGCCCGCAACATTCGCCGCGACGTCGACCTGTTGCTCTCCATTCTGCCGTTCGAACAGGATTGGTACGCCGACCGCGGAATCGATCATGTGGAGTTTGTAGGACATCCACTCGCCGGCGAAGTTCGCGCTCGATATGGACGGGCGGAGTTTTGCCGTCAAACGAAGCTTGATCCGCGGCTCCCTATTATTTCACTGCTCCCCGGCAGCCGTCGCAAGGAAGTGGAACGCATTCTGCCACCAATGCTCGAAGCAGCCGCGCTCATTTCCGCCCGTCGCCCGGAAGTTCAATTCGTGATCGTGGTCGCACCCAGTCGCTCATCGGATGAAGTGAGGACCCTTGTGCGAGGACAGCGCGCGACACCGTTGCCACTGCCGTCGTGTTTGCATATCGTCTCCGGCCAATCCCGTGAAGCGCTCGCGGCTTCAGATGTGGCGGCGATTGCGAGCGGGACTGCCACCCTGGAGGCTGCCCTACTCGCGACGCCGATGGTCGTGGTCTACAAAGAGTCGCTGATTAACTGGCACACGCTGGGACGTTTGATAACCACGGATCACTTCGGCCTTGTGAACTTGGTGGCCGGCGAGCGCGTGGCGACTGAACTGATGCAGGATGATTTAAACGGCGAGCGCTTAGCAGGCGAGTTGCTTTTGTTGCTTGATGAGAAACGAAATGCGAATGCGCGCGCGCGTTTGCGCGAAGTCGCCCATGAGCTTGGCGAGGGCGGCGCATCAGAGAGAACTGCCAACGTAGTGTTGGAAGTATTGCAAGACTGGAAAGAGCAGTAACAGTTGGCCCTCGGTGAGCCCCGGACGCGGCTTTGCCTTTCGAGGAGCCAACCCGTTGCAAGTTTTTAGGCAACTCTGAGAACTCCGTGATTAGAGCTTCACCCTCAAACAGCCTGCGCAGCAGGCGGTAGAACCCTAGCCCCTGGTGAGGCTCTGCGAGCCTGGGGTTAGTTATCCAAGTAAATAATGAGCCTGCGTAGCAGGCGACGGAGTTGGTAAGGCCGCGAGAATCTGTCGGCAGATCTGCAGGCACATTATGATCGTTCGACAAGCCCGTCAGGGCTCGTTAAAGACCTATCCCCACAAATGTGCTTCATCAAAGTCGATGTGGTGTGCTCTCAGCAAAGCCCTAAACTCTTCTTCGAAAGACATCTTTTGGTGATGCTTCTCCTGGTTGCGAATGTACGATCTGACATTGTCGACTTGAGATTCACTTACAGTGAACGCGCCATAACGGGCCTGCCAGGCAAAGCGGCCTTTAGTTTGTCGTTTGGCCCAACCTGAAGAGTTCGATTTCAACTTGGCCAAGGAGATTTGTGTATGACATATCTCTATCTCTGCCGCCTGCTACGCAGGCTCATTCGATCATATTGGTTCGTTTCCCCAGGCTCGCAAAGCCTCACCAGGGGCTAATACTCTGGCGCCGGCTTCGCAGGCTCATTGTTTGGTTGGTCAAACTTCCACCTAGGCTCGCAAACCTCGCGAGGGGCTAAGATTCTATCGCCGGCTGCGCAGGCAGGTTAAGGTAAAGTTGTAAACAGTGAGTTGTTACGGTTGCCGAAAAACTTGTAGCAGGTGGAACTGAGGAGCGAGCAATAGTCTGAGAACAAACCGCGAAGGCAGGTCGCTCAATCTGAACTTTTCTTGAGTTCATCTAACCGCCTCCGCAGTTCCTTAATCTCCTCGCGCAGTTGCGGCAGACGACCGACGTGCGCGTTCAGGCGCTTATACTCATCGAGAGGCTGAATCGGAATTCCCCACCACACGCCCGGCCGCACAATCTTGCCGGGAAGCACTCCGGCCTTGGAACCAATCACCGCGCCGCTTAACACGCGTATGTGATCGCCGAAGCCAACCTGCCCACCAATCACTACGTCGTCCTCAATGATCACGCTGCCGCTGATGCCGGTTTGCGCGGCGATCACGACGCGCTCCCCGATGTCGCAGTTGTGCCCGACGTGTACGAGGTTGTCGATCTTCGTGCCGCGTCCAATTCGTGTTTGCCCCAGCGCTGCCCGGTCCACACATGTGTGCGCTCCCAACTCAACGTCATCTTCTATCAACACCGTTCCCAGTTGCGGAAACTTGTGATAGCCGCTCATCTCAGCGCCGTCGCGCACATAGCCAAATCCGTCCGCGCCGATCACGACGCCTGCATGTAGAATGACGCGATCGCCAATCGTTACGTTGTCGTAAAGCGTCACGCCGGGATGAAGTACCGAGTCGCGGCCTACGCGCACGTCGTCGCCGATGACGACGCCGGCTTCGATGCGTGTGCCCGCTTCGATTCGCGTGCCTTCCCCTATCGCCACATGCGGGCCGATGAAAACCGTGAGATCGACGTCCGCGGTTTCCGCAATCACCGCTGAAGGGTGGACGAAAGGCTCGCGACGTTTCTGCGGGTGCAGTAAAGCGGCGACTAACGCGAAGGCGAGTTTGGGTTTGGAAACTTCAATCAAAGCCGGTCCGAATTCGTGTTCGACAATGAGATCGTTAAGAGACGTGGCAAATTCGGGCGGAACTATTAGGCAGGATGCGTTGCTGGCTCTTCCGGCTTCGAAAAACTTCTCATCCTCAACGTAGGAAATCTCACCCGTTGCGGCCGAAGCAATATCCGCCACCCGCTCGACGTGAATACTTCCGTCGCCAATGAGTCGCCCATTCACATGGGCGTTCAGTTCAGCGAGTGTCCACAATTTCGTATCAGACATGAATTAGCACCGGGACGATTAGGTCAGCATTCCTCTGCGGCGGCAACGATATTACACTTTTTCGTGAGCGCATCGTGATCCTAATTGCTGATTCTTAAGGGTCCTCGACAGCCTTAGCGCTGGGCCCAGCTGGTCCGTGTAACGGAAGCGGTGAAGGCCTTTTTGCCTTGCCATGCCAACACAGACCAACTATCATGACGCGGTTAGAAAATCGCCGGTATTCCTTCGTCTTCAAGCCCGGCAATTATTTGGAATTTTTTCATTTTTATTAACATTCTGGCGCTTGAGAATTCGAGTGCCGTGAGGAG
This sequence comes from Blastocatellia bacterium, assembly GCA_963698325.1. Lineage (GTDB taxonomy): Bacteria > Acidobacteriota > Blastocatellia > Pyrinomonadales > Pyrinomonadaceae > PSRF01. The sequence continues at coordinate 374,284 of CAVOQJ010000005.1, forward strand.
ACGGTTTCATTGTTCAGCGATCAATTCCGCCGCGGAGAATCAGACAAGGGTAAGCTCACCGGAGTAAAAGGCTCAAAGCTGCTTTCCAATCTTTCGGATGTCGCCTGGAAAGCTTTTCAGTCTGTTAACACCCTGCTGCCTGAGGGCGAGGCCATCCGCCCCAAATGGGCCCCGGGTCCATTGCTGAAATCCTACGAGCGCACCTGCGCCGCCGCTGGGCTTTCCACGCGAAACCGACAGTCTTTGTCCCACGCTGCGTCAAGGAAGTTCGCAACGCCGTGATTACCGGCGAAACCACGCTCGAATCCTTGATGAATGAACATCCGGGCGAAATCAAAGCGCAGATCGTGGAAGAGAACGGACAGGTCGTCATGCGCAAGACCTGTCCGAAGCACGGCGAGTTTGTTGACGTGATGGCAACTGATCCGGCGTTTCTCGAGCGGATTGAATCGCTTTTCTTCGGACGCGACTTTCGCGCTGCTGAAGACAAAGACATCCATCGACACGGAACTTCGAACATCAAGTTTGGCCGCGGCGCCGTTTTGACCGTCGACCTTACGAATCGCTGCAACATGATGTGCAATCCGTGCTTCATGGATGCAAACCAGGTTGGCTATGTTCACGAGCCGACGTTCGAAGACACAAAAGCGATTCTCGATCGCGCTGTCTCGTTCAAACCAAAACGCCAGATCATCATTCTCTTCTCCGGTGGTGAGCCGACGCTTTCGCCCTATTACCTCGAGGCCGTTGCTTACGCGAAGAAGATCGGCTTCTACCGAATCCTGGCTGCGACCAACGGCATTCGCTTCGCTGAAGACATCGAGTTTTGCAAAGCGGCCAAGGCTGCGGGACAACACGGCGTCTATCTGCAGTTTGACGGCGTAAGCGAAGAAAAGAACAAGCATCGCGGCGTCGGCAACTTGTTCGACGTAAAGCTGCGGGCGATTGAAAATCTCGCGAGCGTCGGAATCAAAGTCACGCTCGTCATGACTATCGTCAACACACATCAACAACGACGGCATCGGCCAGATTGTTGAGTTCGCCGCGAAGAATATCGACAAGGTCCAGACGATCGCGTTCCAACCTGTTTCGTTTACCGGCCGCGACGAAGACATTTCCGACGAGCTGCGCATCAAGCAGCGCTATACGCTCGCCGGCATGACCCACGATCTGAAAGATCAGCTTCGACGGCCAACTGCAACCGCTGCGCGACTGGTTCCCGCTTTCTTCCTATTCGGCATTCACCAGCGTGATGGACATGCTGCAAGGCGCCGACGCGCCCTGGGGTTGGTCGTCGTGTAATTGCCATCCGAACTGCGGCATCTTCACGTTGATGGTGGTGAACCGCAAGACGGGCGAATTCAAATCGTTGTTCGAGTTCTTCAACTACGAGCAGTTCATGAAAGACGTCGCCAGTGATCACCGACACCGCGCGTGGCAGGAAACTCTCTTACGCGCAACTCGGCATGGCGATCATGCGAAACTTCAACGCCGAACAAGCGCCTGAAGGATTTCCGATTTCGCAGATCGTGAATCTCTTCAAACCGTCGTCGACAAATTCCAGTTCCGATCGCAACGATCGCATGAAGGCCACAGTGCAGGATGATCCGAGCGACATCTGGCGCGTGCTCTGCGTCGAGGGCATGTGGTTTCAGGATCTCTTCAACTACGACTTCCGCCGCACCGAGATGTGCGTGATTCCTTACGGCACCCAGGAAGGCGAGATTTCCTTCTGCGCTTACAACACGGGCGTGGGTTGGCGGCAGATCATCGAGAACATGCACAAGACCGCGAACCTCGGCGAATGGTATGAGGAGCACGGACGTCACGCAGTCTACGCCGCCGGTCATGACGTGCCCGGAATCTCAAAGAAACACTCGCTCAGTCTGCCAATCATCCAGGCAGTCCTCGCGGAAGACTCGGATGAGAAGCCTGTGGTCGTGTCGCCTTATCTAGTCCAGGACCACGAAGAAGAACCCATCGGAGTTTAGGTAGCCAAAGTGACGTCAAACCTGGCAGGGTTAGCCGTCATACAATTAACAGGACGTTCGCTCGGCACCCTCTCTCGACTTCGCGTGTCAAGTTCGTACGTCTGACCAACGATCCTCTATGAGGATCCCTGATTTCCAATTAAATCCGAAGGAGAATTAACGAATGTTACACCCCCAGCAAATCTGTCCCAGTGTTTCAAGAGTTGTCACACTCACACGTCTGATAACTCTAACGCTTTTTGTTTCACTAATTGCCCTTTCTTCCGCAAAAGCTCAAACAGCTGACGCCACCACGACCGATCAAGCTACGGAGAAGGCATCGCTACGAACATATCCTGAAAAAGTGCCTGACGATCCATTCAAAGCCCGCCTTATACCGAGAAACTCAAAGATTTATATCGCGACGATGCTTTCCGAAGATCCGAGCAAGCCACAAGCTCAAGGCTTTGAAAGCTATCTGGCGGCTGCATTCCGGAAGAAAGATGTGCCTCTGCTTATAATCGCAGACCAATCTCAAGCTGATTTTATTATCGAAGGCACCGCTGATAAGAAGGGTGGCGGTTGGGCGAAAAAAGTCTTTCTTGGAGATTTTAGAAACTCAACATCTGCATCCATGACTGTGACCAATCTTAGGACTGGAGTAGTTGCGTACGCTGATTCTTCAGACAGATCATCTGCTAATCGTGGACTCCGGTCCTCTGCGGAAAAACTCGCAAAGTATCTGAAAAGAAAAATTGAGGATGACGAAAAGAAGCAGCACTGAAGTGGCGACTGTGGTCGGCCGGGAGCTTGAGGTGTGGTTTAGACTGATCGCCCATTAATTCAACGAGCATGGAAGATGCGCGGCCACACTGCCGCGCATTTCCTTTGTAAGCGATTTGAAGACACGTGGCACGCAAGACTATGTTGGAGACGTGAAGCCGATTCCTTCTTCACTGCTTTGCTTAGCTTATCGCGAGAACGATACTCGAAAGTCGTTCAAGCTAAGTTCGCTTCGGAGAGTTGAAGCCAATTTTCTGCCGGATAGCTTCGGGCAATTGCTCAAGAATGGTGGTGTGTTGAATCAGAATGTCTTCGATGCGCGAGAACCGCTGCTCAATCCTGGCGAAAGACTCGTCGCTTTGACGTTTCAACTCTACAAGCTCGCGATCGCTTCTAGCCATTTGCTCCACAAACGCAGCCTGGTTGCCAATCAGCAGTGTCATAGCTTCTTCAAGGTGATTATTCCGGACGAGAGGTTTTCGAGCTGCCATGCTCAATGGTTTAGCATTCCGAAGCCGAGCTCTACCACAGCTTCGCCATTACAGTAGTACCGGAAGAGTTGCCAGTTCTCTTTCAAGCCACTTTGGAAGTAAAGGTAGACATAACCGGGCGCCTTTCAACTCTTCGAACTCTTCTGCATCTGCCGTAACTGGCCGACGATGTCGCGGATGCGCATGGCCAGCTTCTCTATGGTTTCCGCGCGCTTCCGCGCCTTCTCACTCAATTCTTCGCGCAACAACAACTGCGCCTGGCCCAGCACTCCGGTAAGCGGATTGTTAATTTCGTGCCGCACGCGGGTAATGGCGTCGGCCACCTCGTCCATCCTTGCTTCGTAATCCGCCACGAGCGCGCGGATTTTCTCAGCCGCAGCGTCATCGGTTGTAATGCTTTTCACCGAAGCTGGGGTCGTTGAAGATCTTTCCTTTAAATCATTAGCCGCATGGTGCGTGTCGAGTTTACTCATGGTTACTCCCAGTCTCCGAAGCTGGTCGGTCTCAAAAAATGTGTGGGAGCAATCTCGCCAAATGCGGCTCTGCGCGGGAGGTAATTACGTAGGCCTATTGTGCCTCGATAAGCATTAAATAGTAAATAGTGAATAGTAAAAAGTGTTACAGACGCGAAGCATAACCTTCATTGGTTAGCTACTTACTATTCACGATTTACTATGCACTAACCCACCGGTTGACAAAGAAAAGCTTCTACACTTACAGTGAAATTCCTCTTGCTGGGAGGTCGTCTAACGGTAGGACTGCGGACTCTGAATCCGCCTATCGGGGTTCGAATCCCTGCCTCCCAGCCAAACAAGATCAAGTAGTTGCGGGCAGTCGTGTAACTTGAAGCAATACTTTGCCGCCGCGGCAACTTATTGCTTCCAATAGCCTCCGGCAATTTATTGGTTCCATTTTTGCGGAAAAGTACAAAGGGGTCGTGAACTAACTCTGCTTGCGGAGATCGTTAACCGCTCTTTTATTAATGTTCGCGTCTCACATCGCGGTATCGGGACGGTTATGACGCTATGCCAGTTCACCGGGCGTATGGTTGTAGGGATATTTTTTATGAGGCGATACGCTAGTTAAATAGGGACTAACGTGATCATCCCAATCTCAAAGATCGAACTAGCAGGACTTGAAAGATCTCTAGGACTGTCCCCCCTTCTCGCCGAACATTCTCAAACAAACTTTGCTATTGACAGCAATATCACATCAGAGTAGAGTCCGCCCTGTTCCGAGTTTCTTCGTTTTCGTACAGAGTTCCCTCGACACTCACACGTCAACGATTCCTGTTACATAATATTTAGCCCAGTTTGCTTTGAGATCGCTCAACCCCTCCCAAGATCTCAATCTCGCGAATCTGATTTTCAGGAACTAACCGACCTTATAGCCGCACTCGTCAGTGAACTGTCGAGTAAGGAGGTAAAACCCATGGCACAGTCGGGTTGGAGAGTCGTGTTTCTTTTGGCCCTGCTTCTGATGGTTGCTGGTCCAACTCAGGCTCAGGTCGCGACTTATTACCTCCATCGTGAAAACTCAACGGTCGTCAGCAGTAACATGCAGCTCAAGACCGCCGGTCCGGATGCATCTACACTCACACTGCAAACCGTGGAATTGAGGAATCAGCCTCCAGGCGAATACCCAATCAAAACCTTTGAGACCCAGGCAAATGTGCCGAACATCGCTGGCGTCATTCCGGCAGGCTCATCATTCCTGCTCAGGTTGTACATGAACAAGACTGCCGACGCGGGCAGTATGAATCCGTTGGCCAAAATTTATAAGAACAGCGCCTCCGGAACCTCGATTTGCACCGGCAGCGGTTTTGCACTTACCACAACGCGCGGTCTGCACACATTTACCTGTGTTGCCTCTTCAGCCGTCACGTTTTCCGCAACGGATCGGTTTTTTGTATGGATCGGAGTGAATCTCACAGCCGGCCCGGGAAGCACTCGCGTCAAAGCGGAGCTCAGTATTGAAACAACCTGGGACTCACGCATCAGCGTAACGCTGCCGACGGCCCAACCAAACATCGCAAACCTTTCACCTGCAACCGGTTCCATCGGTACTCCGGTCACCATCAATGGATCAAACTTCGGTGCGATGCAAAACCTCAGCACGGTGAGCTTCAACGGAGTTACGGCCACGCCCACCAGCTGGAGCGCCACCAGCATCGGCGTCCCAGTTCCAGCCGGTGCTACGACCGGGCCAGTAGTAGTAACAGTCAATGGAGTTGCCAGTAACGGTGTCACCTTTACGACTACATCCGGGAGTGTTAGTGGCACGGTTACTCGTGCAGGTGATGGCGTCCCGATAAGTGGCGCGTTAGTTGAGGCGTTGCAGTCGGGAATTGTGAAGGGATCGGCTAACACGTTGGGTGATGGCACGTATTCAATCGCAAATCTAGTCCCAGGCACGTATGACATCCGTGCCTCAGCAGCTCAGTATGCAACGCAGATAAATTCAGGAGTTGTCGTAGTCGCAGGCTCAGCCACTACTGCGAATCTCACGCTCTCTCCACCGGGAACCATTCTTGGTCGCGTGACACGTGATGACGGAGTTACTCCCATCGTGGGTGCGATCGTTAAAGTGTTTCAAGGTGCAAACACTGTCGCCAAGGTCACTACGAATGTTTCAGGAGACTACACAGCGAGCGCTCTGTCACCAGGAACTTACACCGTTCAGGCTTCTGCCTCGGGCTTTAACACAAGCATCAGTCCTAACGCTACCGTAACCACCAACAACAACACTACGGTTAACTTCCAGTTGACTGCGGCAGCCAACAACAATCCGATCAAGTATGTATATGACGACTTGGGACGGCTCGTAGCT
>CAVOQJ010000006.1:0-4137 GCA_963698325.1 Blastocatellia bacterium
TCGTGCCGCTAAGTCCCAAAAGGGCTATAGCCGCAATGGTCGGCTTAAGTTTCGAGGCCGCGAGCGATTGAACTGGGAAGTGGGAAAATGATACTGACCGCAAGTGAAACTCATGACGCCGTCAAAAAGTTCTGGAACGACAAGCCTTGCGATTCCGAGGTGAGTTGTCTTTCTCCTGAGACGCAGGCTTATTTTGAGGAAATCGAAAGGGAGCGTTATGCGTACCAAGGTCATATTTTAGATTGTTTTGACCAAATTGATTGGCACAATAAAAAGGTTTTGGAAATTGGTACCGGAGTGGGAACAGACGCGCGACAGCTAATCGCTCGTGGCGCCGCGTTCCATGGCATCAACGTAGACGAGGGGTCGTGCGCCATGACCCGCAGGGCCTTCGCGGTCTTTGGTGTGCCTGGGACGGTTGAGCAAATGGATGCCACGGCGATGCAATTTCCGGATGCGACATTTGATGTCGTTTACGCCTTTGGAGTGTTGCACCACATTCCAGAGGTAAGTAAGGCGGTTGCCGAGATTTATCGGGTGCTTAGACACTCTGGGCGTTTGCTTTTCATGGTGTATAACCGTTCCTCAATCAACTACCGTATCGAAATCCGTTTGCTACGCAAGTTCGGACTCCGCCTCTTGCTTGTTCCCGGGGCTATTGAACTCTTTGGTCTCCTCGGATTCCAAAAAGAAAAGCTGCGCCGCCACGCGGAGTTGTTCAAGAACTTGGGTAGGATGACCGACCAGGAATGGCTCAGTCGGAATACGGATGGGCCTGATAATCCCTATTCAGTCGTTTATGGTCGGGCTGATATAGAAGACCTGCTCGCCAATCGCTTTCGCGTACTTAGCAATGAGGTTCACTACTTCGATCCCCGTCACTGGGGACCCGTCAAGTGGCTGCTGCCGAAGCGGGTAACAAAATTTCTCGGGCGGCACTGGGGTTGGCATAGGGTCGTACTTGCAACACGCCTTTGACCGTTTCGTCGCGTGAGTAAGCGGTCGCAAGAGCCGGTGCTCATTCTTGTCGAAAACCTGCCTTGCTCTTCGTTAGCTGGGTGTGGTAGCCGGCGACCTGTTGCGGAGAACGTCACCATTTGCCTGATCCGCAAAAACCTAACCGGCCCTGCTCCTGGTTTACGGGCCCGGTCAATGCATTGCAAACTTGCTCCATATGTCACTTAGGTGACGGGCTTTCAACATGTAGCAAACGCTTGCACCCATAACAGCGAGGGAAAGCGGATTGGCAATCCGCGATCGCTGCGGCGATTACCCATAATAGGGTGACGAGACAGGTGAGCGGACGGAGTATCCGGGGGGCGGCGGCGGTGTGCCTTCCCTCTCTCGGCTGAGGTCCGCTCACCACGAGCGAGCAGTGTACGAAGGTAATCAGCGCGACGGCCGCCCGACTGCTGGATGGTGGGGTCTCTTCGGGAAATAGCCATCATCGTCCAGAAATAGATGGCCGGGCGAACGACGTCGAAATGGGGAAATGAATTTATTTTTGACAAGTCGAGCTCGCCCAGGAGAGCGCGGGCGCGTTCGTGCACTGATTTGAGACAGAGCGGTTGGCCCTCAAACTCAACTGGCGCGGCCGCTTCACGTCCTACGATGACATCGTCGACCACCGCTGCGAGGCTTGGAACAAGCTCACTGATCGAACCTGGGCCATCATGTCCATCGGCATGCGTGATTGGGCCATCGATCATGATCAAGGGGCTGGTATAAATGGTCCTGCTCTCGGCCAGCGCTTTTCGTTGATAGCCTCCTCACCTTGTGGTGTTCAATTTCCAAGGGAGATAATCGTTCGCGCCGTGCGAGAGCTGTCGAGTTGACCTTCAAATGAGATCACCGTCGCCGCTTCAAGGCTGCCAAACCCCGGCGAGTACCAGCCTGGACCAGGTTTCCTCTCGCGAGGCTTCACGACCTTCGTTGTAAAGCCCTCAGGAGCCTTCAGCGAGAGGATGGTCCTTCCGCGATGGGATATGACGGCTTCATCCCCCGCTAGGACCTCGAGCTGTGGATTAACAAGAAAGCGGATCTTGACGCGCAAGGGGACTGCTGCATCTACCAGACGGTCTTCGATGATGATGCCGTCGCCGCTCTTGGTCACCGCGCGTTCGTGATCGGTGCCAAATTGACGGCGATAGCCGTCATGTCGACCGGCGACTTTCCAATTTGGCCCATCCGAATATTCTGTCGCCCAAGCCTTGGCCTTGCGCCGCCAGTTGAAAGCGCCGGAAGTGGTGCTTTGGCTCTCGTCTTCGATCTCGAGTGTGTTGTGGGCAGCGGTGGAGCGCAGATATTCGCGCCAGGCACCACCGGCATGGTAGAGATAGGTCCCAGCGTCGACGATCACCGGCAAATCGTCGCAATGAATCCAAATCGAAAGTGCGTCGGCATGGCCATGCGCGGCGATGGACAGGAATCCGAGCGGACCGTGGTCAAAAATCACCAGCAGGCGCCCCGCGGGGGTCGCTTGGCGGATGACCGTGTAGCCGCCGTCCGGGAAGTTTCTCACTCCTGTAAGCGTGGCCGACCAGTTCTCGGCGCTACCGAACACGAGGTCGCGCAAATGCTTGTCTCGCTGCGGAGGCGCAAGGTCCGACCGCTGCAGAATGCCGGCGGCCCCCGCAAGGACGGAAGCAACGTATCGCGTCTCGCGCCGCGGAGACATGGCAATAACCCTCCCCTCGTCATCATCGCCGACATGAGGCGCGTTGCCGTCCGCGTCGAGCATCCATTGCAACTGCTCGCAGACCGGGATCAGTCTACGCAGCGAGCTACAATCGAAGTCCAGTCCTTCGGCCCTCAGCAGAACTATGCCGATGCAGATCATCTCCAGGACAAAGGCCGCGTAGGTCGGTGATTGTTCACGGCCCGTGCCGTCCGCGTTGAACTGCGAAAATGGCGCCTCGGCGAGGACGGCGCGCCCAGCCGAAACATTGGCGCTGGCGCCGGGAACATCGGGAATCAGGAGACCCGCAGCTAGCAGTCCGAGACCTTCGGCCACGCGATGGTTGTTCGCCGAGGAATAGAGCGAAGGGTATCGGGCCAGCCAATAGGCGTGCGCCGCGACGAGACTTCTAATGTTCCGCCGCTCCTCGGCCTCGAGCGAATTGCCGGCGGCAGAAACTACGATCATCACCGTCACGAGCCGCAAAGCAAGCTCAATTCCCGACGACCAGTTGACACCTCGAAAGGGTGGGTTTGTCGCCATCCAGGAGAGTAGAACATCGACTGCAAAAGAACCGAACTCGCGGCCGCCGTCGCGAAGACCTAGCGCCGCGACTGAATGCAGGAACTGCAGCCGGTTGAGCTCCCAGACGAACTTGACATCGCCACGACTCGTCTGATGGCGAAAATCAACGTCAAAACAATATTGCTCTGCTCCCGGCCATCGCGTCCCGCTGATGGGATCCACGAACCACACGCCTGGCTCGAGGAGAGCGCGCGGCGAGGCCGGCCATGGCTGACCAAGCAGCTGCAGTGTCCCGGTCATCGTCGCCGTCGCGGTGGCGCGTGCCTGCAGTAGGAGCTCTTCCGGCCACGCCGCAGAAAATGGCACGGTGAACGCGGCTGAAGACTTCACTGGGCCATCGCCGACATCAAACCGTTCCCAACCTCCTTTCCTTCTGCGCCAAGCCTGCCGCTTGATCTCCTCACCGACGCGATGAAGGATTTCGCGCGAACTCATGGTGCGTAGCCGGCCAACATACCAAGCGAGATGGCTTCCGCTAGGCATCATGGAGGTTGCAGGCGGCAGAGGCGCCACGTTGAGGCGCAGGGCCTTAAGGAAGGATCTGGGGATCGAGTAGGCTTGAGCAGCCCCAAAGGCGGGGCAATTCGTTAAGAAGCGATTTGATAATCCAGATCAATTTTCGTTCAGCGCTCACCACCACCACCAGCGATTACTTACTCTTGATGACGTCAGAAGGCGGCACGGGTTGGTTGGCTGCGGGGGCAGCCGGAGGCACTTTGCAGCATAAGATCTTCAACTGTCCGGCAATTTGGTCGTGCGGCCGATTAGCTTTTAGCCAGAAGGAGTACCACACTCAGTCGGTTGACCGAACTCCTGGCGACCGGCATCATTTCGAAATGAATAATCGGTTAGGCCGAAACACAAGAAGCGTGCCC
>CAVOQJ010000007.1:0-555121 GCA_963698325.1 Blastocatellia bacterium
TTTCTGACGGTGTAAGGGTGCCCAGGTTTGGTTGGTTGGGGTGGTAGATCCTTTTTGGGTTAACGAACTTGCCCTCGTGTTTGTAGTGGTAGGTTACGGCGATGATCGGAGCAGTTTGATCCTTGAAAAAGCGGCTGAGGTCGTAGCGGGTGTAGTCGTGGGGAACGCAGTTGCCGATGATTGAGCGAATGATATCGCTGACGGAATTACGGTATGACTCTTCCTGGGGATCGTAGTCGTTTTCATCATTTGCGCTGAAACCTGCCCAGACCTGGTTATCGAGGAAGCCCATTATGTCGTCAGTACCGACTGTAAAGTCGACGTCGCAGGCATCGTAACTGCTGGAGTCAGTGAATGCGAAGACAGGAGTTTTGGTTACAGGCAACCATTCTGTTGGTGGTTGGTGGTCCTCGTAGGAGATGCCGTAAGCGCCGGGTTTGTAGAACCAGTTGTGTTGGGGATCGCCTTCGGGTTTCCACCAAAGATTTCCGATATTCAGCCTGGTTTGGTCTCCATATCGCAGTGTAAAGGCGGGCTCGATTTCCGGGAGAAAGGATGGCAGTCCGTAAAAGGCCTCTTCGACTTTCGTGGGGCGTTGAATCGACACTCCTTCGTTCAATAGGAGAGGCGCATCATCATATGTGAAAAGGGTCCGAGTGTTTGGATGGTTCAGATCTCCGGATGAGTTGAGATCTTCCAATGAGTTCGGACTCTCGTTTGTTTGGATGTCCTCGGCGACTATGTAGGGGCAGTTAGTGGTTGCGCGAGCGTTGTCCAATCGGAAGCAGGCCTCGACGTGCGCTGGTTTGATTTTGGCCCGATTCTTTACATCGAAGATGAAGTCGAATATCTGCTCTTTGATGAAGGCAAGCAGATCGTTGTAGGCAGCGTCTTGAATGATGCCGGTGCGAGATGGGGAGAGCGGGTTGACGGGTCTTCCGGAAACTACTTCCAGGTGAAAGTCGAAGGAATTGTTTAAGCCGCGCAGCGATATTAATTGTCCGTACCAGAGGATACTCGAGCGCCGGCAGGAGTCGTTGTAGCCGATTGTGAGTTTGGAGCCGAGATAGGTGGTAGAGATGAGTTTATCTTGAAGCTTGGTCCAGGCAGGTAATGAAGTGCGAACGTTTTTAGAGTTGAGAGTGATGGTGAGGATGCCTTCATATCCTTGGGCGGGGCTGGCGCTCTTGAATATTTCGTCTGAGTAAGTGTAGAGAACGTCTTTGGGTTGCAGGGCTAGCTGGATGGCGCTAACGAGTTCCGGAGCGCATTTCGCAGAGATGCGAAGGCCTGCGATCGGATGGTCGAGTGCGGTCAGTCGTTGATACCAAACTGAGTAGTAATCCGGCTCGTTCCACCATTTCTTTGTGTCGATAGTAAGCTCAAGAGTTCCGGAGCTGAAGGTGACCTCACTGATTTGATCGTGGGTTAGCAAGCTAACGATGCCTACGCCCATGGGGTCCTGGTCTTCGATTGTATTATTGTCGAAGTTGGATTCTGCGAGCTTGAGGAGGGTGTGGAATCCGTCTATCCCGCCGAGCAGGCCATGTCCGTTATCTTGAATGGTAAAGGAGTTCTCGGTAGTGACGATGTCGACGTTTTTGGCGCCAGCCCTCTGGCAATTTTGGACAATTTCCGACACGACTTCGTCAATTCGGTTATGAAAAAGCCTTTTGATTGACGACCGGATGCGGTCGGTGTTTACCAGGACGCCTAGAGTGGAGGCGTGGTCAGCGGTTATGTCGGTGTGTTGCATTTGATGATTCCGTTTAGGCGTTTGGAAATCCAAGCTGGTTTCTGACTATTGCAGTCTTTGAATGCTTAGTTTGCCGTCCGCCTGAATTTGCCGGGGCTTTCGGATTTGATGAAGCGGGAAAAAGCGAATTTCAAGCTGGCATGATTGTGATCGGGTCAATGCATTGCCGCGGCGAAACGCCGGGCGGTCACGAAGGCAGAGTGGTTTCGTAGGGCAGATTGAATTTTTTGTAAGGGGGAGCTGCGTACTTTATGGAAAGCCGCGAGCGCGTTGGATTCGGCTTGGAGGACGAAGGTCGCGCGGTTCTTAGGGTTTGGGTGTTACGCGATGGGTGACGCGAGAGGTTGAATTAGAGCTGAGATTGGCGGTCTGCTCAAGCGCGGGATTGGGATTGAAATCGAGGGGAGGTGGGATGCCGCGGTCTTCGTCGGAAGCGAAGACAGATCCATACTCACCGTATTCATCTCTTACTGTGAGTCAGATCTCCGTGTTGTCCGGGGATGATTGTTAAGTCGTACATTGGTTGATTTTGGATGGCAAGGTTCTCAGGGTCAAAGAGGTTTTCGATTTTATTGGCGGCCTGTTTGTTTTGCCGTCTTGAAATTATAGCGACTGTTGATTGATGCCGGCAATCCTGTGTTGAGAGGGTAGAGTCATTGCCGGTGATCGATCGCTATTGAATGGATTGCCGAGAAAGATTCTCAGAGCTTGGGCCTGGCGTCGATCTTCTTCTTCGAGGAATTCTGTTATTAAGACTGAGTCGGCGCCGTTAGTGAGCATCTCCCAGTAGAGGGCTTTGCTGGAGTATTTGGCGCACGCCTCAGCGGCTTGAAGGCCGCCGAATATTTGCTGCGCGTAACAAGCCATCGAGGCTGTGGATGCGGCGTGTAGTACTGAAGCGCCAAAGAGTGTTCGGGTATCGACACCGGTTGGATGGTCGGCGTCGTTTTTTGATTTAGGGGTTCCGGTTGTCGGTAGTGTCGATTCTTTGTAAGTCTCGGCGAGTTGGATTACGACCGCCTCGGCATACAGGTGGGCCTGGTGCATTTCTGCTCTGGTTGTGACTCCGGCGGCAAAAAGTTCCGCGGTGCGAATTGCGTAGTGGCTTCTTTGATCTGTGAGTAGATGGCTTACGCGTCGAGCGGACCAAGCCGCGAAAAGGTGAAAGTGGGGTTCGTATTTTGTGATCTGGTTGGCCTGGCGGAATGCTTTTGATTCCCAGAGCATTTGGAGCATGATTTCTGCGGATGGGGCGGTTCCCCAGATTTCGCCGGTGATGGTTTCGGCTTCATTCGCAGTAGCGTCAACTTGGAGGGTGTTTGTCATCGTCTGGTTCAGGATGTTGTAAGTCCCACTTGCTGGCTTTCAAGCGGCAGCAGAGGAGCCTTTGGATTGGTGAGTGATCGGCGCGAGATGGATTTCAGGGAGTGGTTCGAGAGCGTTTCCGGAGTGGTTGCCACGTTTCAGTTTTTGCTTGAGGCCTACGAGAGATGAGCGACGGTAACCCAGGCGCTTGGCGGCGTGTGTGTGGTTACCTTCGGCGATCGTGGCGGCCTCGATAACTAGCAGTTGAACTCGTGCGACATAGGAATAGAGATTTTCATTCGCGAGTAAGACTCGAGCAGCTGCGGGCAGTACCAGGGATCCCTCTTCGACATCATTGTGCGGAAGCTGAGAGTAGACGTCGGTTTGGGTGATGGCTTTCTCGTCGTCGACGCGCGCGGTGAGGCGCGAGACAACGTTTTGTAGTTGGCGGATGTTGCCGGGCCAGTCGTAGAAGGCGAGCGCTTTCAGAGCTCTGTCTTCGATTTGAAACGGGATGGAGCGTCCAGTTAGTTCCTGCTCATGTAAGAGACGGCTGTTGATTAGCGCGGGAATATCTGAGGGCCGTTCTCGAAGCGGTGCTACCTGTATTTCGAGTACCGCGATCCGGTAGTAAAGGTCTTCGCGGAAGGTGCCTTCCTTGATCATGGTTTGTAGGTTACGTGACGAGGCAGTGAGGATGCGAACATTGCACTGAATGTCTTTAGTGCTGCCCAGGCGTCGGATTTTCTTTTGTTCGATCGCGGTCAGTAACTTGGCTTGAAGTTCCGGTTTCATTTCCGCGATTTCGTCAAGGAAAAGTGTTCCGCCGTCGGCTGTTTCGAAGAGTCCTTTCTTGGTGGTGCCGGCGCCGGTGAAGGCGCCTTTTTCGTATCCGAACAATTCGCTTTCCAGCAGAGCTTCCGGGAGCGCCGCGCAGTTGAGATCAACGAACGGCTTATCGGCGCGCGGGCTTTGCTCGTGGATCATGAGAGCGGCGGTAGTTTTGCCGGTGCCGGATTCGCCCTTGATTAGAACACTGTGAGTTGAGCGGGCGGCGCGGGCGATTTCTAAATTGAGCTCGCGCATTTGCGGACTGCTGCCGATCATCCTGGATGTTTCAACCGGGGCAAGAAGAGCGGCGGTGGCGGCGGTCCATTGTTGAGCTGCGATAGCTGCCATGGTAACGAGAGATTGTAGGCTCGCGTTAACGTTTGGGGTCATCGGGTTGATGCAGGTAACGGTAATTGTGAGGCCGGCGACCTGCGCTTCAATGTCTCGGCGCACACCTGAGGCGTTTTGATTTAGGGTCACCTCTGACGTTTCGTTGTTTCGGACGAGCGTGATGCGCTCGATTGTTACATTCAGGGTAGTGAAAGCGGAGGCTATTTCCTTGAATCCTTCGTCCATGGTTGTGGCGGCCTGGACTCTTTGGGAGAGCTCTTCCATTAGGCAGTGGTGAGCGTCTGGTTGCGCGGTAGCTTCGGGCTCTTTGGTATTTGCTGCTCCGGTATGTGCCATGACGGGTGATTCCTTCGGTCAGATTATTTCCAAAATCTTCTTCGTATCAGATAGTCAGTAGTTAAGGGATTCTTATGCTGCAGCGGCGATGGTCATGCGGTCTTCGTCTATGTCGTAGAGTGCCTTGGTGACGGAGATTGTTATGACCTCTTTCTCGACGAGCATCGCCTGGTCGAAAGCGTTGCGGGCGAGGAGGTAGGCGATGCGTGTGCCTTCTCTGCGTAACAGGTCATCGTCATAAGAGAGTGGGACGCCGGCAGTGATGGCTTCTCGTTCGGTGCGGAATCCCAGTGTGCGAATGGCGGTGGCTTGTTGTCGCATGGACACGCATTGGCTTTCGGTAAGGTTGGGGCGGCCGCCTTCTAACTGTACGCGGAGGACCTCAAAGTTGAGCATCATGCGGATGACTTTGGCGGTGATTGCCTCGTCGCTGGTTTGAGGTTGAAACGGGATGATTGGGCTTTCGTGATGGCTTAAGTTCTGGGTGTTGGCGTTCATCTTTTTGGCTCCGTGGAAATAGGTCGTTTGTGATCTGTTTTCGTTGAACGTTGTCGTTGGTTTTTGCCGTCCGACGGATGGAGGCTATTACAAGGGTCGTGCCGTGAAGCGGAAAGAAGCCTGAAAGTTGACGGTGGGATAAGTTAAGGGCAGTAAAAGACGGGCTTAAAAATAGTTTGGGCTCTGATTTTGTGAGGCTTGATAGGCGGGTCTGTAGGCTTAAAAAGTGGAAACTAAACTTTCGGTGGGAAAGGAAACTTTACGAAAATCGGAGCTGGGCAGGTAGAGAAACAAGCTTGGATAACAGCGAAGGATGGTCAGTTATTCAGGCTAGAAAAGATTGCCGTTGGCAGGCGCTTTTGCGGAGATGTTTTTCGTTGTCGAAGCATTTGGGCAGAGGCCGTAGTCAGGGATCGTTTTCATTGCGAGTTTATCTCGTTCGGTGTGGAATGTGTTCCCGAAGAGATTATGGCCGCTTGGGCGGACACAGTGCTGGCCTATTTCTGCAGGGCAGGAAGGGCATTTCACTTCCAGGGCGGGATCGCGCGGCCAGGATTGTTTGCAGGCGCTGCATTGAACGGCCATGGATGTGAGATTTGAATCTGGTTGGCAGTGCTGGAGTGCGCGCCGCTTAGCGGGGCTTGCATGATATCGGTGAAACCTCGGTGGAAAGTATTCTTTCGGTCCGTTAAGCCTAAGAGCGATTGAAGGTTAGTAAAGGAAACCTGGTGTAGTTGCCGCTGGATACTTTTCTTTCATGCTGGCTGGCGAAAGTTTACTTACCGCTTTTTCCCGTCGATTTAGGGCATAGGATGGCCGCGGGTGGCTCAGGTAAAGAGCATTGGTGTTGTCGGAAAAGCTGCTGGTGAGTGCGGTAAAGAGTTGAGAGCCTGTGCGAGCTGGGGCGAGCTATGACTTGAGGCCTCTGAAGCGATGTGCGTGGTTGGCAGGAGATCCACTTCCGGAGATGCGTCGCTGGCTTCCATTATTTGTGGTTCTGCTGGGTCGGATTGATTGAAGGAATCAGTTTCGCTTTCCGGAATCAGGCTGGCGCTGGCCGGTTAGATTGGCTGGAGGTTGGTACGGATGTTTGAGTGGAGGAAGGGGCTTTGCCGAGGACGATAGTTTGGGCCTTGCTGGTTAGAGCTTCGAGACCTTTGACGATGTTGTCTTGTTGCATTGAAAGGAGGGTGGCGTACATGCCGACTTTCTCTTTCACATACTTATATTGGAGGAGCCGGTTTGCAATGGTTTCGGGTTTGACTGTTCCTGGTTCGGCCTGGGCGAATCGGTCGAGATCGGATGCCATGGTTCGGAGCTCGTCGAGGAATCCGTAGTGGATGGCGAGCGCGACGTCGGCTTTGGCAATTTCGGTGTTGGTGACTGGAAGGGCGAAGAGGTAAGGCTGCTCGTCGGCCGTGGTTGGAAGGGATGCGATGAGCTCTTTGGCGAGTTCAATCTGCTGTCGTTCAGCGTTGGGAACGAAGTAGATGCCTCCTTCTTTACGCAAGCTAACGGCATTCATGCTGGTGACAATGCCGTGCACCATCTTGGAAAGGTCTTCGGTAAAAAATAGGTGCCGGAATTCATTGAAGTAGGGGATGAGTTCGTTTGTAACTTGAGTGCTTTCATTCTGCGCACTAATGACGCCGGCGGCGTCGGTGGTGCAGAGGATTTCTCCAGTCTTTTTGTGTAAGAGGATTCTGAGTTGGGTGCCGTATGAAAGACCGAGTTTATTGAAGTCGACGTTTTCGGAGACGATGCCAAAGACGAGATGTTCGGCGCCAGCTTTATTGATTACGCGAATGAGCGTCGTTTCTTTCTGGTTCTCGTCGTCATCATTGGTTGAGGATGAGTTTCTGACTGTTTGGGCTATGCCCGTTCGTTGTTGAGTACGTTCTGATATCCATGCCTCGAGGGCGCGACGTAATGCTTTGCGCGGCGATGGTGGGGCAGGCAGGTGGTTGCTGAAGCCGGCGCGTTCGAGGGCGGCTTTCAGGTCAGCTTCCTGGACGCGAATGTTCATGAGTCTCCAATTGACTACATAGCCAAGGAAGTCGGCGCCGGTTTGGTTTTCGATTTGGGAGAGAGTGATAGTGTGTTTGTTCATTGCTGTGTCCTTGTCGACGAGTTCCTTAGATACTAAAGATTGTTTCGAGTATGGGGTTGTCGTTTTTGAGCATGTCGAGTGGGAGCATGGCATCGGTAATTGAAGCGAGTACTCCGGCTCCCTCGTTAGTGCCAATCAGTATGCCGAAGGCTCGCATTTCGCGGGCCGCCTTTGTTTGCAGCCAGCTGGTTTTTACGGTTGCGGATATTGAGGCGAGCCCGTCGGTGACGCAGATGACGTCCGCCTTGTCGAATCTGGAGTCGTCAATTAGTTCCAGGGCTTTTGTCATCCAGGGTTCGAAGGCTGTAGTTCCGTTGTAGAAGAATTCGGCGACTTCCAGGGCTTCTTCAGGGGAAGCCTCGCCTTTGTTGAAGAATTGAGTTCGTATTTGGTTCCTTGAGGCGAAGTGGATGATGGCGATGTCGCGCTTTTGGAGGCGCGCTATGGCCATTAGCGCCAGAGCAACTCCTTTGGACCAAACTTCTTTGGTGGTGTCTTCTTCAGCGCATGCTGGTTCATCCATTGAGGCTGATTCGTCGATAGCGAGAATGATAGGTCCACGGCCCTGTGGTTCATGGTGGATGAGCTCATATTGCATCAGCCGCTTTTCGATGAACTTAAGAGCGAAGATATCTTCAAGTTCGGGGTCGGCTAAGAGACAGAGTTCGGAGGGAAGCATGCGGGCGACATTGTTACCGATTTCGATTGAGGCTATTTCGTCGGGCGGGTGTTTGACCTTTGCTTTTTGGACGGCGAGCGCGATGCGGGTGAGGCGACCGCACAGTTCGGCGATCTGTTTGAGTTTGTCGGACGAACGGACCCTTTGAGCAAGTTGAAGTTTTTCTTTGGTTGATTGGCCGTTCTTGCTGAGACCGAATCCGCCCTGGTCGTAGCCTGCGGAGTAAGCCTTGATTGCTTCGTTAGTAGAGTCGATTTCCTGTTCGGCTTCGGAGAGGGCTTGCCGGGCAGCTTGGCGAATCCCTGCTTGAGCCTGGTCTACGGCATTGTTGACTTCCTCGTGGAGCTCGTCAACTTGTGTTTGGGTTTGTTCGGCATTGAGACGGGCTTGCTGGGCGCGGTCGAAAAGTTCCTTTGCCTTTTTTCCTTTTGCCTCTTTTGCGAGATCGTCCAGCGCTTCAGCTTGTGAGAAGAGCTGAGACATTTCTGTTTCGAGATCGTTAAGGTTGTTGATCTTGCGGATAGTGCTTTGTCCCAGGGCGTTGATTGCGTTTTCAGCTACGCCCATGGTGGCAATTGAGCTCATCATCAAGTCGTCGGCAGTGCCGGCTTCCCGCACTTGTTTCCACTCAATTGTATTCATTACTTGTTCGAGGATTTGCCGGTTGACCTCGTAAGAATGCTTGAGCGGGGCGGGGGGCGCGATCATGGGAGCGCGTTTGTGGAAACTCCAGAAGAGATCACGCATTAGGGCGGACCCGGTTGAGAGAGTGCCTCCGGATTCTTCTATTGTTTGTCGGAAGTTTGGGTAATCGGAGATCGCTTGATCGAAAGAGTCGAGATCAAAACTGTCGTGGTTTAGGCAGGCGATGCCACTAGTGTCGGCGGCGAAGAAGCGGGACTCGCGTTCTTCGGGAATGAGTTGCTCAGCTGGTGTAGCCGTCGAATCTGTAGGGTTGATTTCTACAGGCTCGTCGGTTGAAAGTTGTTGGTTGTTCACTGGAGGTTTTGGTTGAGCTGCTGATTTATTAGCCGAGTATGACTTTGCAGACTTCTTGGTGCTTGGCGTTCACTTCGTCGATCACTTTGTCAATCCGTGTCGTCGGTCGGGACTGTGCTTCGGCCTGTTGCTTGAGGCGGGCGAGTTTTTCGAGCGCGTCTTTGATCTTGACGTTGGTGTCGACTGCTGAGTTCATCTGCTCAGTCTTGTTAGCGGCAGTGGTTTGTGCTTCGTTGAAAGCCGAAAATGCGGAGTCGACCTGGTCGGATAGTTCGACGGCTTTTGCATTGAGGGGATTAGCGAGGCGGGCGGCCATTCTGCCTATCTCCGAACGCTGCTCGGGAGCACTCCAGAGCGCTTCTTTAAGGATCATCAGATCGTCTTCTTCCACTGCCGCGCGACCTTCGAGGAGAGCCTGGCCTTGGAGGAGGGTAGTAGCCCACTGCCATCTGCGATCGCTCACGATGATGCCTTTTCTCAAGAGGTCTTTTCTCAGGGTTTCAATCGCTCCATATGTGCCGGCAGGGATGGGTATTTGACGGACGGTGTTCTGGATGGCGATTAGTTCCGGTTTTGTGATGGTAGTGGTGAGAACTGGTGCGGCTGCAGTTCTGATAAGGCGGGCGAAGCCTGACTCGGTGGTGTAGTCGACCATTACGCGAAGAACGAGTCTGTCCCACATGGCGTTGAGATCTTCGCCTTGGGGCATTTCGTTGGAGGCAGCGAAGAGTGAAATGAGAGGTACGGGGAGACGTTCGGTGCCGTTGTCGAATTCACGCTCATTCATGATGGTGAGCAGTGTGTTCAGGATGGCGGAGGATCCTTTGAAAACTTCGTCCAGAAATGCAAGCTCTGCTTCTGGCAGCATGTTGGTGATTACGCGTTTGAATTCGTCTTTCTTGAGGGCGGCGATGGAGATGGGGCCGAAGAGTTCTTCTGGTTGAGTGGTTTTAGTGATGAGACGGACAAATGTTTTCAGTCCGTTGCCGTTTTGGCCATTGGTCGCAATGCGTTTGGCAAGCTTGAGAATGAGCCATGATTTGCCGGTTCCTGGAGGGCCGAGGAATACACCATGCTGGCCTGTGATCAAGGCAATGAGGATAGCGCGAATCGCGTCGGTGCGTTCGATCATTTCGATGTTTAATTCGCCTTCGATGCGTTTGAGCTTGTCGATTGCTGGTTGTGTATTAGTCAGGTCAAGCATGGCAGGGGTCGGTTCCTTTGGAGGTTGATAGAGTGATAGCGCTGATTTTGAAATCGAGAGCGTGTGTTTGAACTTGTCAGGCTAATCAGTGAATTCGCTGCTTGCGTTCCGCTTATTTCTTGATGGTGTTTCGATCGGGATGAGTCAGAAACGCAGTCAACGGTGAGAGTGAAGACGATTAGTGAGCCGCGCCGCAGTGGCAAGCTGCGCGGTTACGAGCAAAGGCGGGATTAGTAGGGAAGGAGCAAAGTTTTGGGGAGGAGATTTTACGTGCCCGGTTGCGGGGTGGGCCGCAACCTTTAAGATTGATTTGTTGATGATTCGGTGAAAGGCCTACAAGCGACAGGGCATTATTACTGCGAGACTTTGGTTAGCCAAGGCAGCTCCCGGTACGAGCATTACTTGTGAGTTGCCATCTTTAAATGACAAGGTGACCAGATCCTGGTGGCCGAGGGCGTTGTAAGAGTCGAGTAGGTATTGGCTGTTGAAGCCAATGCTTGTTTCCTCGCCGTTGAAATCAATCGGAATGCTTTCGAGTGCCTCGCCGTCGTCTGGAGTGCTCGCGCTAAAGTTGAGCTGACCTGCTTTGATGTCGAGACGGATTGCATGGCTTCGACCGTCGGCCATAAGAGAGACCCTTCTTACGGCTTCACGAAAGGCGGTAACGTCGGTTGCGAAGGAGTTGTCGTTGGCTTTTGGGATGACCATTTCGTAGTTGGGAAATTGGCCTGAAAGGAGTCGTGCGGAGAGTGAGCGAGATCCGACTTGGAAGTAAATGTGATTAGGGTCGGTGGTAAAGCGAAGCGTGCCCTCGTGCGCGGAGCATATCTTGGCCAATTCTGCCAGAGCTTTTCGTGGGATGAGTACGTCGATTGTCGTCTTGCTGGTAATTTCTTTGTTTTCCGATTTTGCCAGGCGGTGGCCGTCGGTTGTGATCATTCTCATGCTTGATTCATCAATTTCGACTTTGGCGCCAGACAGCGTGTAGCGGCTCTCCTCCTGGGTAATTGCATAGATGGTGGAGGCGATCATGTTTGAGAAGATGTCTGTTGGTATTTCGATTGCGCCTTCTTTTGGTTCCTGGATTTCTGGGAAGGCTTCGAATTCCGGGGCCATAAGTTTGAAGCTGGCTCGCTCGCAGGTGAGTTTGGCTCCGCCGTTTTCAAGAGATTGGAAAGTCATGTCCGCGGTCTTGGGGAGGGTTTTGGTGATAGCGAGCAGTTTGGCCATTGGTACGAGGATCGTACCAGGTTCTGAAACTGCGGCTTCCGTCTGGCAGGAGAGGCTGACGTCAAGGTCGGTGCCGGATATCTTGAGAGAAGAGGCGTTCTCGCTTGCAATGATGATGTTTTGCAGTACTGGAATCGTGTTGGATTTATTGGCGACGACTCCGGAGAGGAAAGCGAGTTCGGTTTGAAGGGTCTGAGCGTTGATGATGAATTTCATGAGTGGCTGGGTCCTTTTGTTTATTGAGTGTTCGCGGTTAATGACAGCAGGTGTTCGCGATCAAGAACAGGGCGAATCGCGGTCGGAAAATTGAGTAATCTGGAGTTGGTGATTTTGCTTCATACTTGCTTGGTCGCTCTGTGGTTCCTCGGTATTGAGTTCGCTATTTAGCGAGGGTGCAAGCTTCGTGCCGTTGGCGTTCTCTGGGTACTCGTGTTTAACGTTCCGCTTGGATTTTTATGCCTGGCGGTGAATGCTTAAAGGAAGAAGAGCGTAGCAGGCTCTGGTAGTTCCTGGCGTGAACTGCTTTTGGATGTTGATGGTATTACAGAGACTTGTGGAGAGTCTAAGGGCGTTGTGGGTGGTTGAACGGCGCGCGTTTCTTGATTCTTGGCTTTTCGGGTGGTGTGGTTTGGCTCGACTGCATTTGTAGATGTTGGAAGTGATGATGAAGGAGCGGCGCCCGGGGTCGCAGTCGAAGATTCGTGAACGGTCTTGTTCACTACTTTCAGTTCTTTGGTGGTGCAGGATGTTTCGTCGAACTCGGGGCGGAATCTTAGGAACGAGGCTTGTGTTAGTTGACCGGTTTCAGGGCCGATTGAGGGAGGAGCAGACAGGTACAGATATTTGACGCTTCCAACGATCGGGTCTTGGCGGAGATTTGCTTCTTTGATTTCTTTATGAGTGGCATCGTTTGGGAGCGTTGTGGATCCGAGGCTGATGAGAGTGCCTTCGTGGTACGCGAAGCATTCCGCGCTACGTTTTGAGTTTGCAACCAGTAATGCTTCGGTAGTTTCGTAAAGCTTAAATTTGAAGCTTAGGTCAGACTCGCAGTGTTTGAAGACTACTCCCTCACCGTCGCCGGCTTTGATCTTTTTGTAGAGAGCGATCTTTTCTTCGCGTGTTTTTGCAGTGTAGACGAACTTTACTGCGGCAGCGGGTTTTCCTGTTGATGAAGCCAGATGATCGTTGAACAGTAGTTCAAGCTTATCTTTGAGAGCAACGCGCAGATGCTGTGGAAGGGTGAGCAGTGAAGTTCCATTTTTCTCCCACACGGTAAATACGTGCAATGTGGAATTGAGGAATTCTCCTGCAAGGCCCAGTGAAATTTCACATCCGGCGATGGTGGCGAGCTGGCGAAGGGCAGTCGTGATTTTAGGCGGGACCGGGATGCCATTACCGAGTTTATTTGATGCGGTCACGCGGCCGGTTTTGTAGAGAACTGATATGAAGACGCCATCGCATTTTTGTTCGGCAAAATAATCGTCGTTGTCGAACAGCTTTGTGGCTTCTTCTTCTGTGACTTTCTTTGGGTGATTCGCTACATAGCCGGTTGGTTCATATGTCGTTGCTGAAGATGAAGAATTTGATGGTAGCTGGGGTTGCGACTGCGGACGCGCCGTTTCGCTCGACTACGGTGTAGGGAGTCTTTCGGTGATTCCGTTTATCGCGCTCTAGATCGTCGAAGATTCGTTTGGCTTCAGCGTAGGAGACGGGCGAATCCGTTTGCTTGCGTGGGATGAGGGTACTGCCGCGTTTTCCGTTGTATCCGGTAACGGTGAATTGATTGGGGCCTAGCTCCTCGAGGTGAATATTGTAGACCTTATCTGAGGAGCCGCCGTCGGTATAGTGTAATGAAACGGATTCGTAAATTCTGCTCATTGTTTTGGGGTGTACCGGGAACGGTTACTTGGGGTTTGAGAGCTTGGTGGCGCCATTTAGCTTACCGCTTAACTTTCCGTATTAGTCGAAGGTGGGTGCTTGAGCGAAGTTGGCGGGATTGCGATGGTGTCTATGAGGGAAAGCAGTATGCGGACATAGGCAGCCTCGGGACATTAGTTGAGAGCCTTTGTCGGCGCTCTCTATCATCGCCGCTTTGATAGCGCAGGCCAAATGTTGGCGGGGATCGACAACGAACGGAGGCCAAGAGCTTTGATCAAAATAGATATTATCAACCGCGTAGCCGATCGAACCGGCGTGCCCAAGCTGAAAGCCGAACAGGCGGTGGACGCGCTGTTTCATTCGATGAAGGCAGCGCTCACGCGCGGCGATCGCATCGAGCTGCGAGGCTTCGGCGTCTTCGTCGTCAAGCCGCGGAAACGCGGCGTGGGCCGCAATCCACGCACGGGTCAGGAGGTCCCCATTCCGTCGGGCAAGACGATTCGCTTTAAGCCCGGCAAGGAGATGCAAGTTCGCGAAGACGGGGAAGAGTCCGGTGACAAGGCAGATCCCAGTTTAGGTTAGGGTGAAAAAAACCCAGTTAGTATGAAGCGGGAGAGGTTAAGAAGCTCAGTCGATTAGTGAACTCGGGTTTCGCGCACATTGATTACTTTTTCGCAATCACGGTTTATCACTTCGTGTTCGGTGTATTGGCAGGTGCCGGTTTGAGTCAGTTCTTTGGCCTGGTCTTCGCTGTCAGCTTCAATGTCATAGATAACGATCATGTCCCATCTTTCTCTTTGTTCGACTAAGAAATTTGGCATGGGTTGAGGTTTCTTTCCTGTAGAAGTGAGAATGGCTGGATGATTAGAGAGTCGGGAGCAGTTGGAAAATATCGTAGGAATTAGTCTGTCTCTGTTATTGACCCCAGTTTTATTGTATTTGGTGCCCGCCTTTTATGTTGAGCTTCCTTAGGAGCGTTTCGGCCGCCTGTCTTCCTGCGTCTGCAAAGTAAATATTTTGGTATAGCGGTTGAGTGAGCATGAGGATAGCAGAAGGGCCTCCGTGTGCCTGGTGCTCGGCCATTTCGGCTAGGGCTTTGCGGACTTCCAATATGACAAGCTCTGTCAGTTGCTCGGCGTAGGGCTCGTGATTTAGCCCGGCTAAAGCACATTCTGTACGGGCCTTTTGCATGGCAATGGCGGCCGCTTGGTTTGCGGGGTGAGGCTGTCGGTTACCCATAGGGTGAGATTTCGGAATTTGCTGTTGGTCTAACGGCACGCTGGGTGCAGTAAGACGTTTGGGTAGTCGTGTTTTTGCTTACGGCTCCTAATCTTTGGTGGTCGGTAGGGAACTCCATGTCAACTCACACATCCCAGTTGTTCATCACATCTCCGGGTTCACGCTGGTTAACTAACCAGGCGGTTAGTTCGGCGGGCATGGTCGATAAAATGGCTCGAGAGGATTTGCGGCGTGGTCATTTCTCTGAGATGGATGTCAGAGTCGCGCGCATTGAAGAGCTGGTCAACGAGCATGTATTGGAAGCAGAGCATGAGCGTGAGCTTTTGCTTTTAGCCGCACTGCTTCTCGAGGGTGGCGGGGAGACACGCAGGGCTTATCGAATTGCGGGCCGATTGTTAGCGGACAAAGAGCGGTTGGAGCATTCGTTTTTGAGTTCTTTGCGGCGTTTTAGGGCGCGCTTGGCTCTTAATCGCGGAGACGTAAAAGAAGCTCGTGTGGAAGTGACCTTGACGGAGCGTGTGGTAATGGAAACGCTGCGGGGGCTTGGTCAGGTTACTGAGACTATCGATCATGACGACATTTCGAAAGTGACAGCAGCTACCTGGTTGTTATCGGCTGAGATTTCTTTGGCGGAGCGAGAATTTGAGAAAGCGTTGCAGGATCTTGCCAATGCTTGGAGTTGTATGTCGAGTGGTCTAAAGAGTTCGGATGAGGCCGCAACGTTTGAGCTGTTGTCGGCTCTGGTTTGTGTGGGCATGGGGGATGGTAGTGGCGCGCCGGCGCTTGCGTATCTCTATCATCTTCACGTCAGTTTGCGTAACGAGTCTCCAGTAGAGGCGTTGACGAGCGCGAGGATTGCCGCAGCGGCTGGTGACATGGGGCACGTGGTTGGGATTAGTGAGTCGGAGGCGGCGCGCTGGCGCCAGTACGGACCTGATCCCGAAGTCGTTCAGCATTATTTGCGGGAGGGGGCGTGTGCTCCTGCGCCGGCTGCGCTTTTGGAGAAGTTACCATCGCCGCATGAGTTAATTGCGGCATTGGATGCAAGTTTAGTGGAGTCTGACGCGGTAGCGCAGGCGAGCGTCGAAAGTGCGAGCCAGGCCGAGGCGAGGAAATCTGCGTTGCTGCCCATGTCGTTTCTCTTTGAGTTTTTTAGACTCGAAGAAGTAACCGGCATGTTTGATTACAATCTTAAGACAGGCCATCTAGTAGTTGATTGGAGTGATTGTGATGAGGGGTTGCTGCGGGATGCCGTGGCGGTGGGCGCGATCTCAGAAGTTGCGTTGGGCTGTACGGGCGGAACGATTTATTTGAACAACGGTTCTTATGTCGATGCTTGTCTTGATTCTGATGATAGTCATTTGCAAAACATGCCCGCAGTGGACGTGATTTTTGAATTGTTCAGGATTAGCACTGCTGGGCTTCCAGGTGCTGGAGCGAGGCAATTTAATGGTGGCCCGAAAGCGGCAAGAGTTCCCGAGGTTATTAACTTGCGGCCCAATAGATTCAATCTGGCTTTAACCAAACGATTGGATCATATGCGGTCTGGTCGGAGTGAGGATGAACCGGCGGACGAGGAAGTCGATCTGGATGTCGCTTTCGCGGGTTGGGCGAGTAGTCCTGTTTCGCAGACGTTGCTGTTGGACCAGGATGAAACAATAGAAGGCGGAGTCAACCAGGTTGTTTCGAGCGAGCAAGAGAGAATTGCGGAAGGTGGCGGGCAGTTGTCTTCTATGCAGTCCGGGGCCGGTTTATCTTCTTTATTAGGAGTCTTGGGATCGGAGGAGATAGTTGGTCTTGAAATGTCCGTAATTGAATGTCTGGCTTCGTTGGGGTTACACAATTCGAGAGTGGAAATCGTGTTGAGCGATCGCGGAGAGAAGATTCGTGAGTGTGGGTTAAAGGCGGAACTCTGCGATGTTTGGGGTAATTATCCGGCCGGTCCGTTAACGATGATCTTAAGTCTCGGTAAGGGCATGAAGGTAGCTTGCAGCGAAGCCGTTGATGTGGTTATGAGGACGGCTACACAACGATTGAGAACGCTTCCTGGGCGACGACTGGTTGGCGAGGTAGAGATGTCCGGTTTTGTGGCAGAGGATCCAGTGACACAGGCCATGCTTAGTGACTTGCGAGATTTGGCTCAGCTTGACGGTACGGGTCCGAGGCAGAAATTGAAGCACATTTTTTTAGTGGGCGAGCGTGGGACCGGCAAGGAATTGCTTGCGCGGGCGATTCATAATTGGTCGGCTCGTAGTAGTGAAAACTTCCGGGTGGTCAACCTGGGGGCGATCAATAAAGAGCTGGCTCCTGCTGAGATATTCGGATCCAAGAAGGGATCGTTTACAGGTTCGGTAGCGGATCGCCCTGGATATATTGAAGACGCTGTAAGGGGTACGTTATTTCTAGATGAGCTGGACGAGGCCGATGATAATACCCAGGCATTATTGAAACGAGTTGTCCAGTTTGGCACTTATAACGCTGTTGGGAGTCCTGATGAATTAAGTTGTGACGTTCGCTTTGTAGCGGCGACGAACAGAGTTTCCGGTGCCGATGGTTTTATCAAGCCGGATTTGAGGGATAGATTTTTGGAAGTAAGAGTTCCGCCGTTAAGAGATCGTAAAGGTGATATCCGGCCGTTGGCGGAGTTCTTTGCCGCCGAATACAAATACAAACTGCCGGAGCCGGTATTGGGCTATTTGGGAGGATTTGAGTGGCCCGGCAATGTTCGGCAATTGCAGAATGTAGTTGAGCGCGTTTGCGCGCTTGCCAGGTCTGAAGAGGATGTCACGTTGGCTGCGTTTGAAGCTTCGGTGAAAGAGAGTGGAGCTAACCCGGCTGTTTTTGAAATGGAAGACGGTCGTTTTTATCCGTTGGCTGTAGGTGAAACACTTAAAGACCGGCAAAATAGTCAGGATCGGTGGCATATTAAGTATGCGTTGACTCTGTTCGCGGGCAATAGAACGCATGCGGGACGGTTCTTAGGTATGACTCGTCAACATTTGAGGGAGCGTATGAAGTCGTTTGGCATCGTTGATGACAATCCTTGAGTGGTCCGGTCTCCCTGGTCCAGTTTTACAGATGGAGCTCTGCTTGTGAGTCGTGTTCAAGGATTAGGAAATCGAAGCCAATCTGATTCGTGATGGGATCGTAGTGAATGCGAGCTGGATTTTGGTTTGGTGGATGGTTATGTTTGCCGAGTCGGGTTTTTCGCTTGAGATAACCTCGAAGGGTGAGGACAGCGAATCTGGTAGTTGTGTGCTGGGTCTGCGTGGATCGTGTGGGGCGAGTATTAAATCTGGTTCGCGTCCAGTGAACGGATTTCTTTCTTCCGTTTGGATTGCATAAACTGGTTGAGGTTGTTTGGGCAGGTTTTCCTCTGGTGCGGCCAATAATTCTTCTTCCGTTAGATTGGTAAACCTCACTGCGGAATCTACGTTAATTCCCTGACTTTGTAGTTGAATGGCAAGGTGCTCATAGTGGTGGCGCATCTGTCTGTATTCTGGCAGATACTTCCATGGCTGTGTGACTTCGTTCTGCAGGTCTGCAAGCTTTTTGTCGAGACGTGCTTTTCTCGTTGTAGCGTCTTCCAAGTGGTGTTCGATCGAGCGGAGTTGATGATCTATGGACTGGATGATGCCGCTGTCGGTGTCGGTGACGGTGGCGTAGTAAGGCCGGTCGCCGTTTTCAGCGTACAGCTGGATATCGATGTTGCCTTCAAAAAGTGAGTTGAATTGGTGAACACTCGAAGATCCGTGGATGTAAATGTTGAAGCCGCGGTATTGTCCGACATGTTCGTGGACCTGGCTTCCTTTAGCTGCTTTTTTGATGGCGTTGGAGGCGAGGGCGCTCAGGTGTCGCAAGCTGCGGCCGGCGTCTTGTCGCTTTGTGATAACAGTGAATTCTTTATCCTGATATGTTTTCTTCAGGCGAATGGCAAAGTTATCTTCAAGGAGTGGTGCTTGGCGCGCAGTGAGTGCTTGTTGGTGCCAGTCGATTTCTGATTGAGTGCGGGTGACCTGGTCGGGCAGATAGCTTAGCTCGTACCGCATGGACGAGCGGTTGTTGTAGTAAGCGGCGCGGAGACGTTCCAGCTTGATTAAATTGAGCTCGAGTTGGACGCGTTGCATCACCTGGGGATTTCCGGAAGCGACAGCTTTTACCTGGGCCGCGGTTAGTACCATGTCGCCGATGTCTTCCGCCGTGCGCTGCGTGATTTCTCCGGAGAGTATCTGATGGATGAATCGCGCTTTTGATTCGAGGATTTGCCAGGTGTAGCAGTCCATCGATCCTTTTGTGACGTATTGGAATATGAAAACTTCGTTGAAGATGTTGCCTTGGCGTAGGATTCGACCTTCGCGTTGTTCGACGTCGCGTGGGCGCCAGGGGGCGTCGAGGTGATGGAGAGCGATTAGCCGTTCCTGCGCGTTCATGGCTACGCCCATTTTTGATGTTGAGCCGAGCAGTATGCGGACTTTGCCGGCGTTGACGTTTTCTATGAGGCGTGCCTTTTTAGTTTGGGTATCCGCCGAGTGAATGAATTGTATTTCGTCTGCCGGTATTCCTTTGGCGATTAGTTTTCTCTTGATCTCGTAGTAGAGACTTTGGCGTAGAAGTCTTTCTGCGCTCGTCTCGCTATTGCTGGTTGGCGGTTCGGTTTCAGTCGTTTCTTCCAGCGTGGTTGCGGGGAGAAGGTATTTGGAATCGGTTGTCTTAGGGACCGATAAATCCAGAAACAATAGTTGCGCGGCAGCGTTGTGATGCGTTCGTTGCCAGATAGCGTGCACGTTGTTTGCGACGTGATTGATCTTGCTGTCGGGGTCTTCGGGAAGGTCCTGCATAACAAGCCGTATGTCGAGTGCGGCTTTGCGCCCATCACTGGTGACCATAAGCATGTTGTCTTCGGTGGGCTTCACCTGGCCGCTTCTTATGCAGTCCGCACGGAGGGAGAGCATTTTGGTGAACTCTTGTTGCGCGGCACTTGGTTCTATATCTTCGATGATTGTGGAGCCGCCGATTAGGGCAGGCGTAGGGATGTTTAGTTCTTGCTTAGTTCTTATGTCCAGTACTTGTTGGAGCTGTCGGGAAAGTTCCGGGACGTTTACGAATTTCGCAAAGCGGGTATGTTGGCGCCATCCGGAGCCGTCGACCTTTAGTTCTAATTCGGTGATGGTGTCACCGAACATCTGGGCCCAGGCGTCGAAGTGGCTAAGGCCAAGTTTTTGGAGCAGATCTGGTTGGAGATAACGTTGGACGGTGTAGATCTCAGCGACTGTATTTGAAATTGCAGTTGCGGTTAAGGCGATGACGCGGCCAGCTTGCTCGAGGAGATATTGAATCTTTACGTGCATGTCGAAGGCTTGCTGCGAGTCGCTGTTGGGCAGTCCGGCAATCCGAGTCATTTTTGTAGCAAAGCCAAGGTTTTTGAAGGTATCGAATTCGTCGACTATCAACGCGTCGACGCCCAGTTCCTCCCAGGTTATTGTTCGCTCGTCGTCACGGCGAATGACTCCACTCTCTTCCTTTAGTTGTGCTTCCAGTTTCTTAGCTTGCCTTTCAAGTTGTTTGATTGAGAGGCGGTTGGCTGTTTCGTCTTCTTTTTCGAGATCGAGAATGTAGGACCGTAGTTTGTCGATCTCCTTTTGTAGGAATCGCCGAAATGTTTCGGGCATGAGTGGCAGGAGTTTGAAGCTGGAGTGAGGGATTATGATTAGATCCCAGTTTCCAGTTGCGATGCGTGAAAGTGTCTCGCCACGGCGTTCTTTAGTGAAGTCGTTAACGTCTGTGGTAAGCAGGCGGATGCCGGGGTAGAGGGTTTGAGCTTGAGTCACCCAAGTCGATATCGCGATCGGAGGGACTGTTACCAGCGGTTTGTTGGCCAGGCCGAGGCGGCGGAGTTCCATGGCTGCGGCGATCCCTATATAAGTCTTACCGGAGCCTACGGGATGATTGAAGAGTGCGGTTTGAGTTTGCAGTGAGCGCCAGACGGAGTCCTTTTGATGAGGTTTCAGGGTTTCGCTGACAGCTGTACCAGGCAGGGAAAGGTGAGAGCCGTCGAATTGGCGGGAACGGTAGACGTTATATTGTTGGTTATAGATTTCGCAGAGCTGCCGTTCACGAATTGGATCGTCCCAGGCCCATTCCATGAAATGATCTTTTATTTCAGTTAGCTTGGCTTGGGCTGCTGCTGTATCTACTAGATTGAGAACACGTACTTTGTCTTTGCCTGTTCCTGTTTCGTCATAAATGGCGGTGCGGCGAAGGTTGAGAGCGTCTTCGATAAGTTCGATTGCGTGCGCGCGAGGTGTTCCCCAGCGTTGTGTAGCATCAAAGCTTGTCGTAGCGGCATACGATGCTCGTGGGACGATCCATCTGGCGAGGGGTGCGTTGTAGATAATTTGTTCAGTGTAGTCAGGGACAAGAGCATTTGCGAAAGTACTGATAATGTCTTGTGGAATCCAGCCTGCGCCGAGACGAGCAATTATTTCACCGGGTCCAAGTGGGCGCGGTTGTACGGCGCGTAGCGCGTCGACGTTCTCTTGGAACTGCTGGTCCAGGTTTGCAGCGGCTTCGGCTTCGAGCAGCTTGGTTCGGACATCTCCGGAAAGATACTCGTCCGCAGTTACCCAATTGCCGGCGGGTGTTTGAAATATGAGACCGGAGAGACTCGTAACAGTGTCGGCAACACTTATGCGTGAGAGTGCGGCAATGAAGTCTAAATCTACTAAGCCGCGTTCATTGAGAGAATGCAGCAGGGCGTCTTGTGGGTTGTTGGCCTCAGTTGCGGGTTTGTGCGTGTTGATTGTTCTGGTATTGAAGATTTTAGACTTAATGAATCCGCCCGTAGGTGTTTGCTCTTCAAGTGCTCTAAGAAAGCTGACGAAGGGGTTGTCGCGGCGGAAAAGCTTTTGGTTCTCCTTTGAGTTGATGTAACCAAAGCGCGAGGCGAACCTGTCGTACAGCGTGCTTAGGGTGGTTTGCGCAGAATGAAGAATAATGTCGTCGGTATTCAGAAGCTGCAGGCTGAGAACTTTCTTAGCAGCGGTGAATATATCAACCAGGGCTGTCGCTCGGCTTCCTTGTCTTTGAGTGGCGTGAAAAACGCTGGTTGCAGATTGGAGTTCGTCTTGGGCTTCCTGTTCAAGAGTCTGATCAGGAGAGACACGTGGTTGGGATGATGGTTGTGGATGAACCGTCGGCAGGAGTAGATCTTGCGGGAGCGTCGATGTGATTGCGGCGAGGATGGTTTGTCGTAGGTTTGTGTTGTTGGATGTGACGGTCAGTTGTTCGCTGCCGTTGTACATGCTCGGGGCAATCAGAGGGATACCGAGGATGTGTGATGGCTCGTCTATGAAGGCGCGGTTGATGATTGTCTTGGCGGTGCCGCCTTTGCGCAGAGGAAATGAAGCTTCCTCGGCGTGAATCCAAGCTTCGCGCTCTGGGGCGGTTTCGTCGGGTCTGGCGCGTTTGCGGAGGATGACCAGGTCGGTGATGACCTGTGTGCCGGCATTCTGCTTGAAGACGTTGTTGGGGAGGCGAAGCGCTGTCAACAGCTCAGCGTGCTTTGAAAGATGGCGCCGGACGCGGTCGTCTTTCTTGTCTAAGGTTCCCGTGCTTGTGATAAAAGCGATGATGGCCCCGGGGCGTGCCACCGCGACAGCTTTAACGAAAAAGTAGTCGTGTATCTGTTGTTTTAAGTGTCTCTCTTTTATCAACGGGTCGGCGACGGGATAATCGCCGAAGGGAATATTGCCGATGACGAGATCGAAGAAGTCTTTGGGAAGGATGGTATCTTCAAACGCTTGTTGATGAAGTTTAGCGTTTGGGTAGAGCAGTTCTGTGATGCTGGCGGAAACGCGATCGGGTTCAACTGCTACATACTCGTAGTTTTGCCGAAATTGGGTGGGCATGGCGCCGATGAAGTGCCCGGTGCCGGCGGCCGGGTCGAGTATGCGAAGTGACGGAAGTTTAGAAAGGCCCAGGTAGTCGAGAGCGTCGTAGATTGCGGCAATGATTGGTAGGGGTGTAAAGAAGGCGCTTAGACTTGAGCTGCGTAGAGTGTCGATTTCGTCTTGGGTAAGTAAAGCTTCGATCTCTTTGGTTGGTTCTCCCCATGACGATCGGGGAAACGCTTTGTTGATTAACTCGGAAGCTCCCCAGCCAACGTAACGCGTGAGGGTTCTTAAGTCGGCTTCTGATGGGGTGGTGCCTTCATTCTCTTTGAGCGCGCGTAGGATTGTTAGGGCCTCAATATTTTGTTTATAGCGGACTGATGCGCTACCCAGATTGTTGAGTTCGTCAGCGTTGGCGAATTGGAAATCGGACATGTGATTGGTTAACGGGACCGGGGTGTTGTTCGGATTGGATGAATCGGTAATCCGTATGCCGCTTGTTTTTGGGTTTGAGAAACTGCAAATAGAACGCAGGGATGCTAGTACGCGCGCGCATCGTCGAGCGTTAAAGCGAAATGGGTTTTTATGTGGCGGGCTGTGGTATGAGGCAGCTTACCGGATGTCTCCGGCAGTTCGTTTGCTCCAGCAGGCGACAACTTTCCCCAAAGTGGGTTGAGTTCGGCGTACGCTCAATTGAGATGGAAATAGGCGGTCATCTATATATGGCGCCTGAAAGTTGTCGTGCTTTACTTGGATCAAGTTTTTTAAGTTTCTCGTAAGTGTCAAGAGTAGATCGTCTGTCGCCAGTTAAAAGATAAAGTAGTCCCAGATTGAGATAAGCATCGGCGTTCCTGGGATTTGCGGCGATCGCTCGCTTGTACTCCATGATCGCGTCTGCCGTTCTGTCTTCTCGTTCGTAAAGCTGAGCAAGACGGATGTAAGCATCATCAAACTGTTTATCAATCTCGATCGCTTTCTTGTAATTTAGTTCTGCTTCATCGTTCCGCCCAAGAGTCTCATATGCCCAAGCTAGATTTACAAACGATGGTGCATGTCGACTGGCGATGCTTGCCATAAACTCAAAGGCTTTGGCAGCTTCTTCATACCGACCCAAGTCCATGTAAATAAAGCCCAATTGTTCGTGCGCATAGGTTTCTTCCGGATTTTCCTTGATAGCTTCCTTCAACGCCTCTATTGCTTGAGCAGTCCTTCCCAAACCGGCAAGAGCTCTGCCTCTTGTGGTGAGCGCGTAGCTATAGGAGGGTTTAAAGTATGAGAGCCCGATCACAGTGAGAAAGGGCCCTGTCATATTGTTCCAAGCCAGAGTATGCGTCGCAGAGTGATACTTGAATCATTGCACTCTCGGCCCCAAAGGCTAATGCCTTTTCATAAACATCTATCGCCTTTTTCAATTGCTGGTTGTTTGAATAGGCACGTCCGAGATTCTCATAAGCCTCAACGTCCTTAGGATGCGCGGCGATCCGCTGTTCCAGGCCTGGAATACTCTTTCTCTCATCTTCCAACATCTCCTCAAACATTTTGTCAAAGTTTGAATCGTCATTTGCGCTTTTCTTCTTCGCAGTAACAGCCTTGTTCTGACGGGTCCGACCAGTTGCTGATGGATCTCTCGTCGGCCTGTTATTCTGTCGTATGAGAGCTGCAACTCTTTCGCTTGGGATTGCAAAATTCAGATTTTGTCCTCCCTTCAAATTCAAACTGGCGACGCCAACAATCTCGCCTCGGGTGTTGATCACGGGGCTGCCGCTCGAGCCAGGAGAAATGGGGGCGGTAATTTGAATAACGCGACCCACACCATCGAGTTGTCGCACGGCGGAGACGATACCTTCGCTGACAGTCTCTTCTAGTCCAAGCGGACTTCCGATTACGAAAATGCGCTGGCCCGGGACAACGGGGGCATTACTCAATCGGAGCGGTCGCACTGCAACGCCTCGAACATCTGCTCTTAACGCAACTAAGTCGCCATCGAGATCTTCGGCTATGGTCTCAACAATGTTGTAGAGTCTCCCGGTCTTTGTTTTGATTGATGCTTTCTGTGCGCCCCGAAGAACATGACGATTAGTGATGAGCGTTCCATTCGTGGATATGAAAAAACCGGTTCCCTGTGTTATCGGTTTACCGTCGCCATTGAAAGCAATGACTGTCACCACAGAGGATCGAACCTGACTGACTAGTGTGGTTAATTCGGTTTGGCCGTATTGCGAAAGCGAACTGTCCTAGAACAAGCAGAGCGCTAACAGCAGGCGGCTAACTACAGGCAAATCGGATAATGGCTCTGGTTCTGAATAAG
Organism: Blastocatellia bacterium; assembly: GCA_963698325.1. Lineage (GTDB taxonomy): Bacteria > Acidobacteriota > Blastocatellia > Pyrinomonadales > Pyrinomonadaceae > PSRF01. The sequence continues at coordinate 24,614 of CAVOQJ010000007.1, forward strand.
TGTAGAGGGCGGCAAGTTGTGCACACGTGGTTATCTCCACCAACACCATTTTTCACTCGCCTTTAGTTTCGCGAGTTTACTCTCTTGCGCAACGTTCTCTTCCTTGAGTTTCATTGTTATAGCGTCGAGGCGATCTTCCCGCGGGAGCGCCTTCACGTAGGCTTGGGTTTCTGGGTCAAGCAAACTGATTAGCTCGTTTAGCTTTTCTTCGCGCTCGGCTGAGTCGAATTGCGTTGCGGCTAATTCCTTACCCGCTTTACTTAATCTCTTGCTGTTCTCATAGCTCCTGGCCTGACTTTCGATATCTTCCAACGTGATGGCGTTCGCCCGCTCGCTCGCCGTAGGACACCAAATCCTGGCTACGACTACCGCGGCTATCGCCAACACCAGAAAAGCGACCCCCAGCTTGCACGGTCATATTCTGAACTTTGACACTCCTTGCTTCACCTTACCAATCATTCTTGACCGTCAGAAAACTCCGATTAGAGTTAACGCCGAAAAGGTCATCGTTCGGTTGCGTGCTGAAATCTGAATGAGCTATGATCGACATTTCACCCGACCAAGGCCTTCAGTAGTATTCTTCATTGCGTAGCGGCTTTCACGACTCTTGTTCTTACGACACAGGCTAGGATTTGTCAGCGTGGGCAGACGCTTCATCGGTACCCATTGCTTTTCATCGTGGCTGCCGCTGTCCTTCATCACCTTGAGCTTCCGCCCTAGGTCAATGCTTTTTCCTGCTCATTGCGGCGTCCGCGCGCAGCTCTCGGGGATTTCGTTACTAACGGGCATTAGCCGTATGAGTGAGTGCACATGCGAAGAGCCTAGTCTATCTTGAATCGTGCCGGTTGCCCAGACCTGCCGCGGCATACTGACCGCGGCAGTAGAGCTTCTCCAGACATAATCCAGTGCCATCTTTCTACTCCTGACTTTTTGAGGTTGACTGTTCAAAGCGCAATCAGAACTCTTGCTGTCCATTCTATAAGCTTCTTCTCAAAAGCTTTTCCATCCTGCAAGGTGGAAGCATTCCGTGTGGATCAGAAACCAAAGTGGCTTTGCAAAGTCAGCTCAAGTTACGGTTTCGGAAGGTGCCGATATTAATTGAGCTTATCGGCGTTTGTATCCGTCGTCGAGGCGTAGGGTTCAGCCACCGCTGGGTGTCGCTGGCGACCTGCGGCCGTTCGTAATACATGCTTACTGGCAAAGTAACTGAAATGCGCCGGTCTAATCTTAGCAGACGTTGCTTGAGACATGAGGGAAGGCCGCTTCCACTGCTTCGATTGGTCCCATTCAGGCTGCAGTGTAATGTTGGGCAACCCTCTTCCAAGTGTTTTCGATTTTTGATTTGGCTTGGCTCTGTGTCTGACTAAATAGATGGGTTCATCGCGCCTCATTTTCTGCAAGGGTCGAAGCCAGTGGTCGTAGATTTCCTCCGAAGGTTTCATTATATCGCAAGACCTAAAAATGCGCGGCGACACGAGCAGCCCCTCGCCCGCAGCTCTATGGAAGCATGTAGGATGGGTAGCCTAGTGTTGTCGTGACCTGCATTGTTTGCAGATCGATGACCGTGATCGGAGTATTCACGGTGTTATCGCCTCCGCCAGGTATTCCAAGACCCTCCCAGAACCAACTTATATAGCCAGCGCAGTTCCAGTCTAAGGATCCATCGGATCAATCCCGGGCGACCAGACCGCCGAGTTGTACATATGCTTGAGAACGATGTATCTCGCTGTTGGAAGATTGACCGTGAAGGTCATCGCATCATTATGCTGGGGCGGATTTCTCCACGTTATGTCCCAACGCTGGCACACGCCGCATTGCGTGTTTCCGGTGCAAGCATTGACGCCGTCCCCATACCAACCTCCGGTGGGATCACCGGTGGCGGAACCGGGCGAGTAGTTGATATTTGGCCATCCGTTGTCAAAGTGAGGTGTCGGCCGCCAGCCAGAGTTGTCGTATGGCTGACCATTCTGGTCGAAGGCAATGGTGCCGGGATAGTTCCAGACGCCCGCCTCTCGAATATCAGTTCTGAGACATGGAGGAAAAAAGCCGCCGCAGAGAACAAAACCGCCTGGACTCGGATTCGGCTCGTAGGCCGTGAATGTTGGAGCATAGGCATGGATATCCTGGTTCAGGGGAGTTGCGAAGCTTGCGCTGATCGAGTACTGACCGCCTCCGTCATTGCTCACATTGATAGTTACATCGCCGGTGTAATTCGTACATTGAATGCCGAGCGGGTTTCCGTTAGCGGTCAGGGTCGCGCAAGATATGCCGCCGTTTGCAGCTAGATTAAAGCCGGCGCTAGTTGCCGTGGGGCCTACCGTCACTTGTACCTGAGCGGGGGTTGCGGTAGCTCCGCAACCGTTGTTAACGGTGAGTGTGTATGTCGTTGTTTCCTGTGGCTGGACGATGTCTACGAAGCCCGTGCTTGTGGGCCAGGTGCCAATACCTGCGATTGTTACAGAGACTCCTGTGCCGGATGCATCGGTTACGGACCAAGCCAGGCGTACGGTCTGGCTACCGCCTATTGTCACTGTGCTGGGGGTGGCTGTAAACGATGTGATTCCGGGAGCCGGGCAGGCGTTTGCGGTTACTTGTGTTTGCGTCGGAGAGGAGGCGCCGCAGCCGTTTGTTACCGATAGTGTGTAAATCGTTGTGGACTGTGGTTGTGTGATATCAACGAAGCTGTTGGGATTTGTGAACGTGCCTGCGCCTGGAATGGTAATAGTAACGCCGGTGCCGGAGGTGTCGTTGATGGACCACGCGAGGCGCACCATGCTGTTGCCGCCAATAAGTACTGCGTTCGGCGTTGCTGTGAAGGACATGATCTGCGGAGTGGGGCATGCGGCAACGTTGACAGTAATGAACTGGTCAACGTCACACGATCCGTTGCCACTCACGGCTGAAAGCCGATAAGTGGTAGTTACGTTCGGAGATACCACTCGACTTCCTGTGGTGGATACGGGAGTGCCGTCGAGGAGTACTTGTGCCGCATTGCTAATGCCCCACTGGAGAGTCGAACTTGCACCTCGAATGATATTTGATGGTGTTGCGCTAAAAGGAGAAGTAATTGCAGGGCACGCGCCAACAGGTACGGTTAGTGCCTGGCTGGCCGTTTGCGCTGAACAGTCATTGCTTGTGACGGTGACTGTGTATGTGGAAGTCGAAGAAGGCCGGACGTCCAGGAAACGTTGGCCAGGAGGAACGTTGTAGGTATTGGTGTCTCCGCCCGAGCTTGTGATTCGTACAGTCGACAGATTACCGGACTCGTTCCAAGAGAGTCGAGCTGTTTGTCCTGCGTCAATCACTGAGGGGGAAGCGATAAAGCTGTTAACAGATGGTGGTTGGCTGATTCGTACATTGACTGTGGCGGTTGTTGGGTATGCCGGCGAGGCTGGGGTGCATGAACCTGTTCGGGTAGCGGTCAGTGTATAGGTTGAATCGCCCGTTGGCGTGACGGTCATGGAGCCCGTGCCGATGGGGCTACTGGAGAAGGTTTGGTTGACGCCTGGTCCTGTGATGGTAACAAAGTCAGAGTCGGCGACGTTCCATCTGAGAGTTGAATTTCCGCCGCTGGCTACGCACGAATCTGCTGTAAACGATATGACATTTGGACACGGGGGTGGAACGAAAACTGGTCGAACTTTAACGACGGTGGTTTTGGTAATTGTTTGGGGCGAGCAGCTATTGTTGGTGACGGTGAGAGTATAAGTGTAACCAGGGCTTTGATTGATTGCCGTGGGAATAATGGTTAACGATCCGGAGGCGCTGACCGTCTGTGGTCCTGACATTCCGGAGCCGGCTACCGGTGACGGAGTAATCGTTACTGTCGATGCGTTTGTTGAAGTCCACTGTAAAGTTGTGGCGTTGCCCAGTTCCATGTCGGACGGATTGGCGCCGAAGGTCGCAGTGGGTACGGGCGTGGTGTTCACTGTCAATTGTCTGGTAAGGGTTTCAACGCCAGAACAGCCGGTGCGAGAAATACTCAGGGTAAAGGTTGTAGTTGAGTTGACAGTGAAATTGCGTGTCCCGCTTGATGGCGTAACGCCCACGGTTGCACCTGTGGTGCTGTCCGTGATCGTAGCAGTCTCTGCGTTTGTATTGGCCCACGTTAGATTGACCGGACTTCCTGGGGTGACGCAGTACGAATCGGAAATAAATTGGTCGATGCTGAATGGTTGCTTGACGGTTACGGAGGTGGTCCCTGTTGCACTACCGCCCCGGCCGGTTGCAGTGATTGTATAAGTCGTATCGGTCGTTGGAGAGACGACGAGGCTTCCGGAGGTTATCGTGGCTCCGGTGTTGCCAGGGAATGTCTGATTTACGCCGCCTCCGGTGATTGTAATGCTGGACGCGTATCTAACCTGGAAGTTCAGCGTTGTTGACTGGCCTTGATTGATACAGGCGGGTGTCGCGTTGAATTGAATGATTTCTGGCGGAGGATAGTTGACTATGATGGTGACTTCGGCTGAGACGGCACGGCAGCCGGACCCTTCGGCTTGAGCGCGATAAGAGGTGTTGTCGATTGGAGAGACGGTGAACGTTAAGGTTTGCGAGCTGTTGGTTTCTGTAAGTCCGGTGGTGTCTGTGCCTGGAACGATTGCGCCTGTCTGATCTGTTAGCCAGACGTGGCTGGCGTTCGTGTAGGTAACTGTTAGGGTGGAGGAGCTGCCGACCACGATGTCGGTGGGATTAGCGGAAAGGGACACAATGGTGTTACAACCAGGCTGTGCTGGTCCAAGCATGATTGTGCCGGAAGGTCGCACACGCCCGCGGGCATTCCCTTGTTCCCCGACGGCGGAATCGATTTGATATTCAAGAAGATAAGCGGGCTCTGCATTGCTTGGGCCGCCGACGAGTTGTTGGCGAAGTGATTCCTGGAACACCGCTACCTTTGTCTTGTCTGATCCGTAGCCTCTTTGACTTGCGTAGTTTTCCGCAATGACACTTTTTCGTTGTGCCCAGGCGTTCAGGTTCCCTAGCAAGCTTGTGCATTGGCTGGCGTTGTTATTGCTGATTGAGCCGTCAGGGTTCAAGACTGGACGGCTGTAATTTAGCGTGATTTGCGGAGGGTCAAAAGCGGGAAGGGGATAGCCTCCAACAGCGGTTTGGGCCCTAAGCATTTCAGCGTCGAAAATTGACGGTACATCTGTAATAAGAGAGGCTTCTACCGTAGCAGCTCCGGAACGTGCTTCCCAATATTGCACAGCTTGGGCGTTCTTATCCTCAATATCTCGCGCACTAGCCACACGGATTTTTGTAGCGGCGAAGGTAATGGCGAAAAGTGCAACCATGCACATGAGCGCGACGACCAGCGCTGAGCCACGTTCGCCGGGTCTTTGCTTTGCGAGAGTTTCTGTATTTGAGATTGAGTTGTTGCTGCTGTTTTTCATTTCTTCCCTCAAACTAGTTTGTTTGTTGACTAATCAATCGAGTGGCGGCGCGCTGTTAAGCGAAGATCTTACTTCGATCGTTGCGGCCGTTATTTTGTGTCGCCGCCGGCACGTGAATATGTTCCGTGGTTTTCAAGTGGCCGATCTTGTCCTTTAGGTCAGTTGTGTCGTTGGAGCGCAAGCAAGCGGCTTCGAAAGTGACGGTCCCTTGTGCAACCAGGCTGGCTAATGATTGGTTGAGTACCTGCATGCCATGTTGTTCCTGGCCCGAGGACATTACGTTTTGGATCTGATGGATCTTGTCTTCGCGAATAAGGTTCTTGATGGCAGGGTTCGGCAGCATTAACTCTACGGCCATGACACGGCCTGTGCCGTCGGCCTTTGGTAGAAGTTGCTGGCACATCACGCCGGCAAGCACGTTGCTCAGTTGAGTGCGGATCTGTGGCTGTTGATTCGCGGGAAACACGTCGATGATTCGTGTGATTGTTGACGAGGCAGTATTGGTATGAAGCGTTGCGAAGGTGAGATGTCCTGTCTCGGCTATGCGAAGTGCTGATTCGATGGTTTCGAGATCGCGGAGTTCACCGATGAGCACGATGTCAGGGTCTTGTCGTAATGCTGTGCGCAGAGCGTCAGGGAAGCTGGCGGTGTTAGGCCCAATTTCTCGTTGGTTGACGCATCCTCTTTTGTGTCCGTGGATAAATTCGATTGGGTCTTCGATTGTGAGAATGTGAACCGGCCGTTCTCGATTGATTTTGTCGAGCAGAGAGGCAAGTGTTGTTGATTTGCCGGAGCCCGTTGGGCCGGTAACGAGAACAAGACCGTTGGGCTTATCGCAGAGTTCAATAATTGGTGGAGGAAGTTTAAGTCTATCGAGTGGGACGACTTCAAATGGGATGGCGCGAAAGACGACGCCGATTCCGTTTCGCTGGTCGAACACGTTGACGCGGAAGCGGGAGAGTCCCTGGATACCGAAGGAGAGGTCGAGTTCATGTCTGTCTTCGAAAACAGAGATCTGTTTTTCGCTCATTACACTGTAGGCGTAAGGTTTTGTTTCCGCGGCGGTAAGTATCGGGTAATCAGGAAGTGGCTCAAGGTCGCCGTTGATGCGCATCCTTGGCTGGGTGTTAGTGGTGATATGAAGATCGGAGCCGTTGAGTTTTATCAACTTCTCAAGAAGCTCGGTAAGCTTTGGCGCGGGTTCGCGGTAGTCGGCTTCGGATATTGTCTGGTTGCTTGATTGCATGAGTGATTGTTTTCGTCCTTGTCGCTGAATGTGTTTTAGCAGGCAATCGCGTGTTGCTCTTTAACAGACTCTGAGGGGCACTTGCTTCGAAGTGCTTCCCATTCGTCAGGGTCGATGCGAGCGAAGGCTTCGACGACCTGGGGATCGAATTGAGTTCCGCTGAATTTAAGAAGTTCTTCAAGTGCGTCCTGATACGGCCGGCCACGGCGATAGACTCGATCGGAGGTAATAGCGTCGAAGGTGTCCGCTACGGAGAAGACGCGCGCGCTGAGAGATATCTCTTCCTGTTGGAGTCCGAGTGGGTATCCGCCGCCGTCCCACCGTTCGTGGTGTTGTCCCACAACCAGGGCTGAGGCCTCGGGGAGTCCCATGTTTCGGACCATCTCTTGGCCTTTTGCTGGATGGACGCGCATCTTCTGCCATTCTTTTGGTGTTAACCTCGCGGGCTTTTTGAGGACATGATCGGGTACGGCGATTTTGCCGATGTCGTGGAGGCGGGCGCCGAGCTCGAGGCAGATTAGGTCGTGCTTGGAGAGGCCCATTTCCTGTCCAAGGCGGACGCTGTAAGCAACGACGCGCTCGGCGTGGCCTTCGGTCTCTTTGTCACGCGCATCGAGGGAGAGTGCAAAAGCGCGTGCGGCGGTTTGCCAGCTGGCGGTTTCGGTTTCGGCGCGTGTGCGCTCGTTCGTGGTTGTTTTTCTGGCGAGGGTACGTGTGACGCAGTTTAGTAGTTCGTCGTAATCGAAGGGCTTGATTAAATAGTCGGCCGAGCCCGCGCGGAGCGCTTGGACTGGGGTTTCTACTTCAGAGGTTCCGCTCATGATTATGACTGGTAAATCTGGTAGGAGTTCAACTGCCTCTTTCATGAGATCGATGCCGTTCATGCCGCTCATCAGCACGTCGCTGATCATCAGGTCGAATATGTAATTCGGGTCTTGCAGTGTGACCAATGCTTGTTTGGCCGAGCGTGCTGTGAGGCAGCGGTAGCCGGCGGGGGTAAGAGCATCGATTGCTACGCTAAGTATGGAGGGGTCGTCGTCTACGACGAGTACGAAGTGTGGCTTTTCAAAAGCAGGAGTTGAAGTCGCCAGGTTTTGTGGCTCGAAGTTGTTTTGCGCGGAGTCGGTTGTCGTCATAGCACGGACCTTTTTCGAGTTTCGGAGGTTTTCGTTGACCGAATGTTTGAGGTGCAATTCGTTTTGCAAACGCCTTCTTACTGGCGCTGGACTACGTCTGTGTGTCTCAGGGCAAGGGGTTCGATTGGGTCTGTTGCGGCTTTGTTAGCTTCTGCAGGAAGAATTACTAGAGTGATTCGACGTAGTCCTTTTGAGCCGTCGAGAGTTGCGACTCTCCAGGCTCTGTAATAGACAATTGATGAGCCGGTGGGAGTTGGTTGATTCCAGCCCAGGGTTATGTAATTCGATCCAGTGCCGCCTGACTGGGGAGATTTGGCGAGCTGATCGCAGTTGGCCTGGGCCAGACAAATGTTGCTATCGAGAGAGATTTGTTCGCCATCGGCGATTGAGTCATTAGCGCCCTTGCCTGCGAATGGATTGCCGTCTGGAAGTGCGGAGAGGTTATAGGCCGCGAGTGTATTCATCGTAGCGTTGGCCTGAACGTCAGCGCGGCGGGCACGCTCAACGAGTGAAAGATGCTCGACGTGGACGCGAAAGAGCTGCGCGCCGGCAAGCAGTACGATAGTGAGCACGAGAAGCCCAATGATCGCTTCGACAAGGCTAACGCCGCGCTCGTTGTGTCGAGTTCGCGGTGTAGTTGCAGTATCTGGAAGTAGTTTCTTCACGCTCATTTTCCTTTAGCATGCTGACAAGTGCGTGTGCTCAAATAGGATTTCGTAACTGAAAATCAATTCCTTCGACTTCTCCTTCTTCCTCTTCAATCAAAAAAATCATTTCTTGTTTGCCAAGTCGCCGACGAGCGAAAAAAGTGGCCAGTACGCAGCGACCACGATGAGTCCTATGACCAGGCCCGCGACAACGAGTGTCAGCGGCTCTACTGTTTTCGCTAGCTTGGCTGTTGAGTCTTGTACGCGACGGTCCAGGAGACGAGCGTAGTTGCCGAGCTGTGTGGCTAAGCGTCCTGTCTGTTCTCCGGTCGCGACAGCGGCTGGAAACTCATCGCCGAAGAGACGTGCGTATGGAGCTACAGCGGTTTGAAGGTCAAGCGCTCCGCTGCGAAAAGATTCGCGAACGGCGTCGAGTGTTTCGCGATAGACCACGTTGAGGGAGGCGGCGGAAGCTTCTTTGAGGAATTCTGCTGGTGTAACTACAGGCGCGAGAATGCTCATTAGATCGATGACGTGCGCGGCATTGAATTCTCGGATGAGATTGCCTATGAGTGGCCAGTTAAGGCTCTTGCGTTGAAACCAGTCTTTGCCGGCATCGGTGCGTAGCCAGCGAACGAGCATGACTATCCCGAATATGGCTGCGGCCATCGTAGCGATGCCGTACCAGCTCACGAGAAAGCCGCTAAAGGACAGGAGGCCGCGGGTGAGCCACGGAAGTTTCGCGCCTGTGCTCGGGTCGAGCAGGGCCGTGTACATTTCTTCCATCTTCGGAAGAATGAAATAGCAAAGGATAAAAACGATTACAGCGGCCAAGGAAAGAACCACAGCGGGGTAGATAAGAGCGCCTTTTACCTTTGCCATGTTCTCGGCTGTCAGTAATTGGCGTTCGCCGTACTTGGAAAGCATGTCGGATGGATCGCCCTTGGTAGTGCCGACGCGAATGATGTGGCGGAAAGCATCAGGGAAGACGTCGGGGCGAACGTTGAATGCCTGATCGAGATTGACGGATTCTTTCTTTACTTCGTTCCAGACGTTCGAGCAGTGCTTCGCGTAGTAGCGGGTTGTTGCTCGAGCGGGCGATATCCTGAATCGCTTTAGGTATTGGATCGGAAGCTCTGGTACGTTCGGCTAATTGAATGGCGAAGGTGCCAAGTTCTTCGCGGGTGAGGTGTCTCTTACGCCGTCTTAGCCCTTCTCTTCGCGGAGCGATTGTTTGTACTTCAATCTTCGCGCGAGTAAGAACGGCTTCTGCCTGTTCCTCAGTGGTGGCGTAGATGTACTGCTTTGTTGGTTCACCTCCCAGGATATCGGTGCCCTGGTACTTGAAACAGGTTTGTTCGGCGTCGAGCGTGTGCGCTGAATCGGCTTGGATATTTTGGGCTAAGGCGGACATGGGTTTGGTTTCCTTGTTCTTGGTCTTTGTTTCCGTTACTGATCGCTTGGTGTACAGGCTGCTTTGGTCCATGGGCCAGTGACAGCGCAGCGGCGCAGCGTCTGGTCCTCCGAGATATAAAAACTGTAGGTTGCCGGGTTGCCGGTCGCGGGAATAACTTTGGCGCCGAAAGCTGTTGCGGAGGCAGTGCCTTCATCCGAGAAAGTCCAGCCAGTTACGGTAGTGTCATTCGCGGTAAGAAGGGGCGAACCGCCGGCGGTGGCTGCTTGCAATTCGGAGATGGAACCGTAACGACGTTTGCCGAGCAGGGTTTTGAAAGCTGTTTGTTGCTGGCCGATGGCGGCGAGCTTTTGCTTGGCGGTGGATTCATAGCCGGCGCGACGAGAAGCAATAAGACTGGGGATCGCGATGGCCGCGACGACTGCGAGTATGACAACGACAATCATCAGCTCGATCATCGAGAAGCCGGCAGCAGAAGCATGTTGTGAAGTATCAGTTTGTGTTGTTGTTGGCCTGGGAGCAGCTGTGTATTCAACATCTATGAAGTCTCCGATTACAGCTTCGGGTTCATCCGGAACGTTGTCGTCCGTTTGTTGGCCCTTCGGATAGGCATGGTCGGCTGCGGTTTGTGCCGTGTCTTGATCGTAGGAGGTTTGCCACGCGTGAGTTTCAGCCTCTGGGGCGGCCTGGTGCGTTGACATCAAAAGGTGCTGGATGTGGTCGTAGGAGATGAGGCCGCGACAAAGTTTACGAGCTGCGGCTTCGGCGAGCGTCATCATGCCGTGGTTGCGGACGGCGTAATCGACTATTTCTTCGCCGTCGGCGTTTTTGCGAAGCATTCGGCTGATGTCTGGGGAGATATGGAGAAGTTCCGCAATACAGGTTCGTCCTTTTACGCCGAGATTGTGGCAAGCGGGACATCCTTCTGCGTGGAAGAAGGGTGTCATGCCCTGAGCTTTGGTAATAGCTGCTCTAAGGTCCGGGCGATTTGGAAAAACTATCTGTATGAGACGCTCGGCAATTTCACGGCCTCGGGGATCTGGTTTTCGGCAGTGCGGGCAAAGGAGTGGCACCAGTTCCTGCGAGGCGACGAGCCGTATCAGATCCCCTTGTTTGTCCCGGCCGATCTTTAGAAAGTCCAAACGTGAAAAGGTCTGAGCGACGTTATTGGTATGCAGGGTCGTTAGCGTGAGGTGACCCGTGGCGGCGCCTTGGAAAACTATCTGCGCTTCATCGGCGTCGCGAAATTCACCCGGGCTGAAAATGTCCGGGTCCATACGCATGGCGTCTTTTAGTGCTTCTCCCCATGAGTCGTCGCCGTCGACGGGGAGTTGCATGCGATCGTCATTAGGAAACTCGATCGGGTTGCCGATCTGGATGATGTTTTTGTGGCACTGGTGCAGCTGGTCAAGCTTGCGAATCATCGCTTCGAGCGTATTCGATTTGCCTGAGCCGGTGGCGCCGGTCACGAGGATCACGCCGTGCCGGTAGTCGAGCGCGCGGTGGAGTTCTTCCTCCTGGCTTGGTTCCAGTCCGATTTGGCCGAAGTTGCGGAAGACGGCGCGGTTTATTCGAATGACGATCGCTCGGCCGTAGTAGCTGCGCTTACCGTGGAAGCGCAGCGTCATTCTTTCTTTCTGGCCGGTGGCTGTTCTTACAGTGATGTTGATTTCTGCGCCTTTGCCTCGTTGCATGAGTTCGTAACCGTTAACGCCGGCCATGTCTGAGAAGGCGTTGGCGAGATTTTCCATGCGCGCCGAAGGGATGTCGCGAATCATGGTGTAGACGATTCCGTCGGTGCGCATGCGGACCTTGCCGGCTCCGGCTCCGGGGATCACGTGAATGTCGCTTGCTCTGAGTTTGATAGCTTCGAGGATGATTTTTTCGGCGCTAGCGCGTAGACCCGTGCCTAGTCCGATTTCGATCTCGGGTTCGGCTAGCTCTTGTTGCTCGGTAGCCGCGGCTGCTGCTGAGTCCAGTGTTGTCCAGTCAATGGTTTGCCTGGTCGAGTCTCTCTTTTGGAGATCTGCAAACTCTTCGTGCGATTTGATGAGTGCATCATCCCGGTCTTCATAAGCGGTCTGTTGCAGCATTGCCAGGCGTGGCGGGGCAACAAACCGGGGCATCAATTTGTGAGACTGTATTTTGAGTGCGCGAACGATGTTGCGTACGTTGACGGCATTCAAGGGGTCGGACATGCCGACGACGAAGGTTCCTTCGGGACTCCACTCAAGTAGTACCGCTTGGTTTTCGATAGAGATATGCCGCGGCAGTTTCTTGGCGAGGGCCTGTAGTACATCGGGTTCGTGAACATCGCGAACTGGGACGAGGGCCTCGAATGCTTTGTCGAGGTCCCCTTCTATTTCCATTGCTCCAGAGTTCGCGAAGGGAGTGTCTGTGCTGTGGTCAACTGTTTGTTGCATGATGCCGAATTCTCCTGGCCGTGAATTTTCCTGGCTTGATTAACTTTGTTACTGGGGTTTCCTGTAGGGCGTGGGCCGTTGTGCGCGTGGTGGCGGTGGCGGCGTTGTGATGGCGTCTGCAGGTGCCTGGAAGTTAGGCATAGGAGAATCCTGGGGAATCACTTCGACAGTGATAGCAAAGTAGAGCCGGTCACGGTTTTCCTGATTGGTTTTGTGCTTGAACAGATTGCCAAACAAGGGAAGGTCGCCCAGGCCGGGAACTTTACTCATGGAGTTGGCTACCTGGTCGGCGGCGAGACCGCCGATAACTACCGTTTCCCCGTTTCTGAGTCTTAGTACGGTTTGGAGACTTTGGCGATTAACGCCCGGCACGCCGTTGAAGGTTCCCAGCGAAGTGTCAACGCTATTGTTTTCGAGCTGGATGTTGAGCGTGACATAGTTGGGGTTCCCCTGTTCATCTTCGGCAACCTGGGGAGTGATGCGGGCTATACGGGACGCTTCGATGAATTGCACTTGTCCGGACTGGAAAGGGGCGCCGCCAGCGATCGTGGTGGTGACTACTGGAATTTGAGTGCCGGCAACAAGATCAAATGTATCGCCGTCGGAAACGATTCCGAATGGTCGAGACTGAATGTTGACGATGCCTTTCTGTTGAGCCAGCGTTAATTGATAGGCAAATTGTGCGGTGCCGAAAAGGCTGGTAACGCCGAAAGTCGCGAGTGGATTTGCGGCGCCGAGGCCGTTGGTTGGCGCGCGCATTCCGGTAGCAAGTCCGGGAATCCCGCCGGGGTTAATTCCGGAGGCTGGCTGTCCGCTGGCGCTACCTGTACCCGTGCCGGTGCCGCCGGTCCCGCTAGTGGTCGTGCTTGTGCTTGGTAAGGTGGTCCCGCCTCCGAGGTTGGTTCCCTGAGTGTTACCGACGACGATTGAGAGTTGAGAGCCGATGTCGCGTAGTCGGTTTTCGTTTGCGGTATAGACTAGCGCGGAGATTTTGACCTGATAACCTGGGCGGTCGACGCGGGAGATTAGATCCCGGATATCTTCCATCTGCTCGTGGGTGGCGGCGACGAGGAGTTGATTGCGGCCGGGTACGCGGCGAGCTTCGCCGCGGGGGTCTCCGCCGGCTTTGAGAATGTCGCGAATGGCATCTTCAAGTGATTGGATCGTGGCGCCGTTGCTTGCTTGTGTTTGACCGGCGAGGTTTGCTCTACCGCCGGCTGTTTGCTGGAGATAGCGAAGTCTGAAAACTTCGCGAACGATCGGAGCGCTGCGGCGACGAAGGTCTCCCATGGAAGCGATCTTTGATCGCTTGGCGATCTGTACGATGCCGCCGTCGAGACAGACCATGTCGAGGTCATTCAAGTCGAGCAGAGTGCGAAGGATGGAAGTCCAGGGTGCATTGTTGATAGTGAGACGAACGGGAGTTTCCTGAACGTCGTAGTCAAGAACGATATTTGCGCCGTAGGCCTCGTTGAGACGGTTAACCAGGTTTAAGAGGGAAAGTGGTCGGTTGGACTCGTTAGTAATGGTGATGCTTTCGCCTCGATAAGCGGGATCGCAGAGCGTGTTGTGTTGTGATCCCGGCGCAGGCGTTGCCGTTGGTACTGCCTTGGCTGGTGAAGGCTGTGAAGTTGGGGTTGCGAGTTGATCCTTTTGCTGCGTTTGGGTTTCCAATGCTGCGGTGGCGCTTTGGGAAGACGAGTTTTCGCTTCCGTGTCTGGCTCGTTGTCAGTTTGTTCGGTAGCGGCAACAGATGTTTCAGTCAGTGGAGTGGATGTTACTGCGACTGGTTCGGGATTAAACGAGCCGGGATCGTCCAGGTTGAAGGTGTTGTTGTGAAGCGCGCGTAACGAGACGGCGCTCTTTATGATGCGCGCGGGGTAATTACCGTAGACAGCGTGCGCGTAGTTAAGTTTATTGCCGCGTAGTGTTCCGGTGGAGAAGGAGTTTGTTTCGGGTTGTGCTTGTACGGGAGTCGTAAGTTTAGTTGGTTCAGCTTTAGAGGTTGGAGTTATAACCAGGTTATCGGATTGTGCGGGTGAAGCTGCGGCTCGGTAGCTCGGCTGACGAGGCTGGATTGGAGCAGTTGTTGATGCCGCGCGATAGCGGTCGCGCACGGCGACCTGGAGATCGGAGTAGTCTTCACGCGTTGCTCTTGTCTGCGTTGATGTACTGGCAGCGATCGCTGGGATCGGCGTGTTGCTGGAGGTTGATGATTGAAGTTCAGGTTGAGTGAGCGGACTATTTTGAGATACGGGTTTGTATTGCTGTGGCTGTAGTTGCGGTTTGACTTGCTCGCCTCTACCGGCTGTGGGCGGGACGGCAGGCGTAGCGTTGGTGAAATCTTCCTGACGGTCCCAGTGGAGCATTTTCGTTTGGCCCGTCGATGTGCGGAAGACGACACCGCCGGTACTGACATCAGGGTCTATTGAAACGAGAACACCGTCGTAGAACTTGGCGCCGATGTTGGCTGGGATCTGACGTTTTTCGGCGTCGATGTACAGCCACGCGCCTTGTGAGCCCTTCATGGTGACGCGCCCAGTGGGGCTGACTTCCGAGATTAGGTATGCGGTGGTGATTGAGGGTGGAACCAGTCCGCCAGCGTTAGCGGCTCGTACTGATTGCTGCCACTGTGTAAGGCGCGAAAGCTTTTCCGGCACAGGCGGTGTGAGTGGTAGCGCGGCTGTCATTGAAGCTGGGGCCAGGCGTGCTGCGCTTGGCTGGCTTGTCTGATCGATTCCCGCCCGATCAACCAGTGGGTCGGAAAAGGCGGGAGTGATAGGAGCAAGCTGCGGATAGAGTGCAGCGGCGAGTTTATCTTCGGTGTCTTTTGGTAGCTGCGGTATCGCGGCGACTGCGTCGGCACGGGCTTGTAGGAGCTCGGCCTGTGTAGGCTGCGCGTCAAGACTGCGGCCGAGGGCGCGGCGTCCGCCGAAAGTGATAACGGCGGTGATAGCGAAGATAGCGAGCAAGGCGAGAAGTGCCTTAAGTCGGTTCGCGGCGGTTGAGCGCGGGGTTTGGTTGGTACGGTTCATGATTGTCAGTTTCCTTCGTAGTCGTCTGTTTGGCCTGGGGCTTATTTGGGTGCGAGTTGCGCGGTTTGGTTTTGGAATTCTTCGCGTAGTTCCGCAGGGATTGGCGGTAGTATTCCGGATGTTGGAGCGTCGTAAGTTACGAGCGTCAGGTTGACGCTTTCCTGCCGATTGAGCGACGTGATCGAGAAGTCGCGAACATAAATAATTCTTGGATACTTCGCGACCGCGCTTAGGAAGCGAGCGACGTTGGCATGTGTGCCCTGTATCTGGGCCGGCATCACGCGCTCGTTCAGACTGATTTGCGGTTGGGCCGGTTGCGCGGTTGCGGTGGCTGGTGTTGCCGGCGGCGGAGCTGTTTGGGTCGTTGGGTTGGTGGATTTCGCGCCGGGCTTGGACGCGTCGAACATAGTCACGCGTACCTGGTTGGTGCGAGCCATCTGTTGAATAGCGTCGAGCACGTTTGAGACTTCAGCTTCGCTTGGCAATAGTTCGCGCGCGGTGGTGTAGTTACTAATCAAGCCGGCGAAACTGATCGAGGAACTGCGGTTTTGTTTCCTGGACCATGCGAGCGATGGCGTTTTGTTTGCGCTTGTTCGCAAGCGCTTCTCTGAGAGCGTCGTTCGCGGCTGCCTGCGGTGTGATGTACTGGTAGTAGATCAGGGCGCCGAGTGCGAGCGAGAGCAGGCTCGCGAAAACCAAAAGCTTCGTAGTGCCTGCTTGCAGAGCCCGGTCCCTGAGCTTAGTGGCGAGCATGTTAACGCTTGACTTTTTCTTTTTGCGTCGAGCGTTTTTTTGTTGAAGTGTAGTCATTACTTTGTTCCCTGTGACTGCGGTGGTACGGGCAAGTTAGGTATCGGGCCGGACGGAAGTGACGGAAGCGGCCGGTACTGGTTTGGGTCCTACTTGTGGACCATTCGTTAAGGACGGTTGTGGCAGTGAGCCCATCTGCTGCGGTTGGGCCGGTGCTGCCACTGCTTTGCCTGGAGTAGCGAGCGGCGCATAAGTGGAGAGGATCGTAAATTCAATCACGCTTGAGCGTGGGGGCTGGTTTTGTTGTTGGGGGGCGGAATTCGGCGAGTTTCCCTCGACGTTGTTGCGAGTGAGTATCCCGGTGAAGAGTCCGTTGCTGAATTCCAGTGATTTGGCAAACGAAGTGATGGCCTGTTCGTTTTTGGTTTTGCCCTTAATTTCAACGTTTGCGCCTTTGACATTGATTTCCGAGATGTACCAGGTTGGGTCTTGTGGCCAGCGTTGATTGAGATCGCTGAGTAATTGGTGTGCAGCTGGTTGTCGTTGTCGAAGCGTGATCAAGTTGTCGAGCAGAGAGTGGAAAGCGGCGAAGTTAGCTTTGGATGATTCATAGTCAGAGTTCGCCTGGGCCAACTTCTGGCCGGTTAGTGTTTCCTCGTTAATTCGCGAGTTGAGTCGGACGTTTTCGATACCGTTGTCCATCCAGGCTGCCATAGTGAAAGCAATCACTGCGACGAGTGGGATAAGGATCGCCAGTACAGCCGCGCGGGCTTTGTGGGAGTTGGCAGTCCTGTCCTTTAGCTTGCGTTCGCGTTCGATCTCATCGAGACGCATCTGCGGAGTGACCGCGAGGTTGCAGGCGGGGATTGTTTCGTGATCGAGGAGTGAACCGATAGCAAAGGCTGTAGGTTGATCCAGGCGCGTCGCATCGCCAATGTTAATGGAGACGTGTTCTATCCGTATTCCGTCCAGTTCCGGGGATTCGTTCAATAAAGCAAGCATCGAGTCAGCGTAGCCGTCGGCTGCCGAAAGAACGGCGTTGGTGACCTCGGGAAGTTTGAGTTTAGCGAGGCTTGCTGGTGCAACGAATTTGGTGAACACGTCGCGGGCGTGCTGGCATTTGATTTCAATGCCGGCGCCGGGTTCAAACAACTCTTCGGTTTCGTATACGAGGCCTGTTTGTTCAGACCAGAGTCCAATTGCGTAGTCGTTATCGCCGATGACGAGGATGGCGGCCGTGCCGGTAGGTTGGATATCGCCCAGGCTGGCTCTCCAGAGGCGGGTAATTGCGCGCGTTCTGGTTTCGGCGCGCAGGGTCTTTTCCTGTGGTTGAGTGTGCTCGGGTTGCTGGTCGTCGAGCCATTGGTCGGTTCGCCTGACGATCTCTGTCACGGCCAGTGCTTCAACCTGGGTGACAACGATCCGAGCGTCCGGGGTGCGCGTGAAAGCGAGTACGTGCGATTGGTCGCCCTGACTTCTTTCGATGATTGTTCTGAGGATGTCTTCTTCTGCGGCGTCCGGGCTGACGGGAAGGGAAGGCGCGTCGGTATGGGCATTTCCCTTTGTGAGAGTAGTGCGTAGATCGGTACTCGCCAGATTGACGGAGCGGCGCTCGCCGATGATGGCGCGGTAGATGTCGAATCCGCCATTGGCCGCATATTCGGCAATAACGATCTGTCCGTTTCTATGGTCAAAAGCGAGACCGCAGGGAGACTGGGGTTGTGCCGATTGATTACGTTTGAACATGAAAGCTCCTGTTTTCCTACTTCAGTTGAGTTGGCTTCAGTTGAGTTGGTTCGAGGCAAGGTTGAGTGCGCGGGGCCTGGATCTGAATTCGATAGTGCCGCGCGTTTCGTCTGAAGTAGTTGCGTTTGTTTCTATGCCTTCGGCGGCGATGGTTATGTCTACCTGAAATATCATCGCGGTAGAGTTGAATTCGACGTAACGATTGAAGTTTGCACGTCGTAGATTGAAAGCGATGGTGGAGGCACGGTCCCCTTCCATTCGGACTAAGCGGGAATCACTGCTAAGAGCGTAGGAGACCGGTGCTTGGAGTTTGGTCAGTGTCGAGCCGGCGGCGAAGCTGTGTGCGTGATCTGCATCGGTGGACCAAAGCCGGGCCCAGGCGGGATTGTCTTTACGGACTCGCTCGATCGAGAGAGTTACTTTGTCAGTGGCCGAGCTGACGGATGAAATCAAGCAAAGGGATGACGCCGCTCCGCCAGGGCTGGAGGGATCGAGGCTTCCCCAGTCGATGATGAGCACATAGTCACCTTTGTTAAAGGAGCCGCGCTGCGGAGCGCGCGCGACGATGTCAGTCGAGCTTTGGTTAAAATCTGCGACGGTGGTGACGGCATCGGTTGTAGTGGTCGCCAGACAGGACTGTGACTCCGGAGCCGCCGCCAGTTGTTGTGATAGGCGCGGTAAGTTGTGTGTTGATGTCGTAAGGCAGCGGGGCAAACTCGGTGGCGTTGCCGGTAAGAGCGATCAGCGGCGCGCCGGTGATCTTAACGTTCGTAAATGATTGATTCTGGCTGTAGACATTAAGTCCAAAGGCGATCGGGTATGACGGCACAGGCGCATTGCTGGTCCATAGTGGCGCTGGCACGTTATTGCGCACTCTGTAAAGCTTGGCAACGCGCTGCGAAGGTCCGTTTTCTATCTTGAAGGTGTAGGAATCGCCGGAGAGATGCGGGGAGACGGTCTCGTTTGGTGGATGACAACAGGTGGCGGCGACTTCCACGCCATTGACGTAAACGCCCATCCATACACCGATCTCCGGGTTGCCGAATCCGATGACGATGGCGAAGCTGTCGCCGTTGGGTCCGTTGATGTACGCGCTTCCTCCGGTTGCTGGAGGCGTAAAGCTAAAGGAACCGAGGCCGCTCGCGAGCGCGTGAGTAATGTTTGCCGGATTGTCCCATCCGGTTGCGCCGGTCTTGGTGATAGTGCCGTTGGACCACGTGTAGAAATCAAACGAGGTCAGGGTAGCGAAGATTGTTCCTGCCAGCGGTGGAGAAGGGCGAGTCAGATTATGTCCGGCGCCGTCGAGATCGGCGCGAAGTAGAGTTTCAGAGGTGCCCCTGGCTTCCTCCATCGTACTGACTTCTGTGAAGGCGCCGACAGTTCTTGCGAACTTCGTCATGAGGCCAACAGCAGCGATTACAGCGATCACGGTTATAGCCATTGAGATAAGGAGCTCGAGTAGGCTAAAGCCGGTTTGAGTCCTGCTCAGGGAGCGGGGTTTTCTCTGCGTGGTCGTGGTGGTTGTTTTGTGGTATCGCATTTTGTTTTCGAGTTCCAGAGATCCCGAAAGGGGTCAGAATGTTTTCACGCTGACGTTGGTTGAGCCGCAGGGCGACGAGAAGTTAACGCTGCCGTTGCTGGTCATCACGTTGACGGTAAAGGTGGCCGGCGTGCTGTCGGTAACCTGCTGGGTTAATGGTGAAACAGTGATATGCGCGCCGGTGTTGCCTTTGGCGGTGATAGTTCCAGTACCGCTGAAGGACCATAAGGTGACGGTCACGGTTCCCGAGCCGTTCTTAGGAATCAAAAGCGGGCTGGGGCTGGCTCCTATAGAGCAGGGTCCGGGAGTAGGCGTCGGCGTTGGAGTCGGGACCGGTGTCGGTGTTGGAGTTGTGGTAACGCTTCTATTAGAAAAGCCATTCCAGGTGCCAGTCTTTTCGTCATATTGCCAAAGTTCGACTAAGCCCGATGGGTGTACAGCAACGGCGCGGGCGGCGCTGCCATTAGTCAAGTAAATAGCTGGAAAAGGACTCTCAACGTCGGGGTTAGTGTTGGACGTGGCTGACGGAAGCGACGAAGGATCGAGTTTGCCGTCCGCGGTAAAGCTGAGCGTGGTCGTCGGTGTTCCGAGTGGAATCAAGGGAATAGGGGAGAGTTGCGAAGCGGAAGCAGCAATGCGCCATCCTGAGGGAACTTGAAGTGACGTTCCCTGATAGACGAAATTCCATTGACCAGTTCCGCCCAGAGAAGGGGGCGCGCCGAAAGATGTTCTCTCTTCTCCCTCGACTACGAGTGGAGCAGTAGTCGAGAGGTTGGAGAAGTCAATACTAATAGGTGGCTGCCGGAAATTTTCGAGCAGCGTTGGTTCAATGAGCGCGTTGATTCTTACGGCAGAGGCGCGGCGCTCACGGATTCGAGCGGCCACGTCTGCCATAAAGCGGCCGGCCTGGTCGCGGTTGGCGAATGAGGCGAGGGAAAGGGCTGCGACGACACTAACAATGGCGCAGACGATCACCAGTTCGAGCAGGGAAAAGCCCGCAGCCGCCGCGCTACGCGAATTAAGAGTTGTTGAAGTGGTGCATTGGCCGTTTCATTTTTATGGACACCTTTAATGCCGTTCGGTCACGGAGGCGCAGGTACACCAGTCCTGTTAGTTGAAAACCAGGTTCCGTCTTTGGCACACCGTTCAGCAGTTTTCCCTGAGGGTGTCTTGCTTGTTAGAAGTTCACTCAGTTGCGGGCAAGAAGGATTGCGTGGGCGAAGGTGAACTCGATATTTCTTTTCCTCGTCGAAACTTGGCGAAGCCGGTTTGGCGCCAGTCCCGTTTGTCGTGGGCCATCGGCTTCGCTGGTGGAGCGACAGTGCATATGGTGTGCCGCATTATTTAGCAGAGGATGAACGTTGTTTTGGCTGTGTGTAAGGGTGGGGTAGGGTGAAAAAACCTCAATGCTTAGAAAAGCGAGGAGCAAGACTAGGTGTTAAAAACATCTATGGTTTTGAATGCTTGGTGGAGTTTGTCGATTTGTCGATGATTACGGGGATCGTTGCGATGGCTTTCTATTTGCAAAGGGTCGTGAGCGAGCTGGAGGAAAGGACTTCAGCGTTTTGCTTACTTGCCTATGCTCTTGCCTATGTCAGCAATCAACAATCAGGGTGTTCGCGCTTGGAGACACTGGTTGTTCGTTATGGTGTTCGTCGCTTGTTGCCTCTGCGTGGGGGCAGGTGAAGTTGCTGCTCAGGGCGTGCGCATAAGTGATGCGGATGTGAGTCTGGCAGACTTAGCTGTAGTCAGCCACGCTGTGAAAGAGGAATCGGTTAAGATGCAGGGGCCTTTAATGCCTGGGGTAAGGCCTCGAGCCGGTCGTCACCCGCTGGTTAAGCTGACGAGTTATAAAAGGACTCCTGATCAACTAATGTTGGAAGAGGCCGTTTATAAGGAGGCGGCACGGTATGGTATTGATCCAGACTTGGTTTTTGCTCTGGTGTCGCAGGAATCCGGTGGACGATTGAATGCGGTATCGCCTAAGAATGCGCGGGGGCCATTGCAGCTGATGCCAGGGACGGCAGCGAGATTTGGGGTGCGGAATCCCCACGACGCAAAAGAAGCCGTTCGGGGCGGCGTGGCCTACCTGGTTTGGTTGTTGGATAAATTCGGGGGCAATGTGTCGCTGGCGCTGGCGGGCTACAATGCCGGCGAAAGTGCGGTAGACGCCTATTGGCAAGGTAAGACTATTGTCTTGAGGGACGGAAAAGTGATTAACCGCCGGGGAATACGAACGGGAGGCATCCCGCCTTATGATGAGACAGAAAATTATGTGCGGCGGATTGCGGAGCGTTATCGGATGATGCGTGCCGCGCGGGCTGGGCGTTAGTGATTTGAATAAATCGTAGAGGGCTATTGGAGTATTGGAGATATGTCTATGTCGACTACTGCTGTGGGTACGGCTTCGGTGACGGATAGTGGGATCGGTTCCAGGGATTATCCGGCGGGTGTGCCCGCTTTGGTGGTTGACGATGACGCCGATGTGCGGAGTGTGATCTCTAAATGCCTACGCAAGTTTAAGGTTGGGGTCGTAGAGGCGGAGAGCCTGGCGGAGGCGCGGGAGATGTTTGAGGATGGCGAACAATTTTCCATGGTCTTTTTGGATAGGTGCTTGCCGGACGGCGATGGGGTTGATTTTTCAAGGGAGGTTATGGATCGGCAGCCTGGGTTGGCCGTCGTCATCATCACAGGACAAGGAAGTACAGACAACGCGAATGTTGCCATTGCCGGAGGTGCTTTTGGCTATATCCCTAAGCCTTGTCAGATCGCTGAGATCCGAAATGCTTTGCTTAGAAAATACCCGACGCTATCGGATGCGTTTCATGATGGATCTGCGATTGGTCCTGTGATCGATGGGTCAAGCGCTGATGAGGAGGAGGAAAGCGGAGTTAGGCTGATTGGGAATAGCAGCGTGATGATCCGCGTGGCGCTTGAAATAGGTGAGATTGCGAAGATGACGAGGCCAGTTTTCATAACGGGAAAATCAGGCACAGGCAAAGAAGTAGTCGCCCAGAAGATCCACGAAATGAGTTCCAGGGCGGGCCGGAAGTTCGTTGCTGTGAATTGTGGGGCGATGCCTCAGGAGTTGATAGAAAGCACGCTTTTTGGGCATATGAGGGGAGCGTTTACCGGCGCAATAACGGATCGTAAGGGCGTCTTTGAAGAGGCTGATGGCGGGACTATTTTCCTGGATGAGATCACGGAGACGACGGCGACATTTCAGGTCAAGCTGTTGCGGGTCTTGCAGGAGCACCGCATTACGCGGGTGGGATCGAATCAAGAGATCAAGCTGGATGTGCGGGTGATTGCGTCAAGTAATCGTAACGTAGTGGACGAGGTTGCGGCCGGACGTTTCCGTGAGGATCTCTATTTTCGTTTGAAGGGTTCGGAGATTTTCCTGCCGCCGTTGAAGGACCGGCGAGAGGATGTAATGCCTTTGGCTGTGCATTTCGCGGGAATCACTGCGAGAAAGACTGGGAGGAAAGTGGCGTTTTCGACTGCGGTGATGGCGGCCCTAAAGGCCTATGACTGGCCGGGAAATGTGCGCGAGCTGGAATCAGTAATTGACTCGGCGGTACAGCGATGTAATGGGATCGTGTTGCTTAGCGACCTACCGCGGGATCTGAGGGCAATAGTCGGTGATTTGAATGAGAATGAAGTGCCGGTTGTGGGTGCCTTGGTTGGCAACACGGAAGAGATGCAGACGCTGGAGGAGGTCGAGGATGCGCACATGCAGCGCGTTTTGCGGCACTGTAATGGGAATAAGACACAGGCGGCTAAGGTATTAGGCTTAGATCGGAGTGCGTTTGGGAAAAAGTGTCGAGAAAAGGGCTGGGGAGTGAAAATGGGCGAATAGTAGGTAGAAAGTCGTTTCCCCTGCCGCCGGGCTCGCTGGATTTAGGACAGCGTGGCCGGCTTTTTGTTTGGGGATGCGGGCCTAACAAAGTGTGGTAATTAACACGACATGCTTGCGGATTAGAAGCGAGGGTAAGGCGCGGATTCTAAATAAGTTAGGGCGATAATACGGGAGCTGGCGGGCTTTCTAAGGCGTTTTTGGAGGGAAGTGCGGGCTAGATGCTGGGTTTTGAGAGTATTCGCTCGATGGTTGCGAGTAGGATATTCGGCGCAAATGGCTTATGCAGGAAGTCAAAGCCGTCTTTGGTTTTTCTGGAGTTGCCCTCCAGTTCGATTCGATAGCCGCTGGTGAGAAGTACGCGGGCGGTTGGATGCTCCTGCCTTATTGCATTACATAGCGTGCGCCCGTCCGTGCCTGGCAGACCAAGGTCTGAAATGAGCAATGCTGGCTGGTTTCCCTGCTTTGTGAGCTTCCGATAAAGCTCAAGCGCCGCACTTCCATCGCCTGTAATTAATGTCTCATAGCCGGCTCGGGTGACGACTCGTTGAATGAAAATCTGGACGTCGGCTTCGTCTTCTGCGACAAGGATTAAAGAACCATTGGGTAGATTGGGTAGTCGACCTCCGGGGCTTAAAGCAATTTGAGTTGGCGGACGGAGAAGATGCAGGACAAGGACTTCATCGTCGTCTTCAACTGATGGTGGGGTTATTGGGCCCGGAGGTGTTTGCGGAAAATAAATATCAAAGCGGGTGCCTTTACCGATCCAGCTTTCAACGTCGATGTAGCCGCGGAATTGTTTGAGGATAGAGTAGACGGTAGGCAGACCCAAGCTCGCGAGATCTGGTGTCTTATTGGAGTTGGGAATGTCGAAGATGCGTTTGAGTGTTCCCGAATCCATGCCGGCGCTCGAGTCAGTAATGCTGAGCCGGGTGTAACTTCCTTCGCGAGCGCCGGGATGCGCCGCTACGAATTCTGCATCGAGAAAAACTTCTTCGGTTCCAATGGTGACGCGGCCTCCGGCGGGCATTGCGTTTTTGCTGTTAACGAGAATGCTGAGGAGGATCTGGTCGATCCGAAGCCGGTCCATGTAGATTTGTGACAGATCTTCAGAGGGAAGGAATTCGATTTGGATTTTGCGGCCGAGCAGACTTCGGGCCATGGTGATGGTTTCGGTTATCGCTGTATTGAGGTCGAGTGTCCGGCTGCTTGTTGGTTGTTGTCTGGCATATTGTTGAAGGGTGTTGATGAATTGCGCCATTTCTCGTGACTTGCGCACGACGTCTTGTATTTCTGGCAGTCCTTGATCAAGCAATGGAGTCAGAGGCTCAGGGATTGGCGGCTTCAGAAGGGCCGATATCTGTTCTTCGATAAGTTCTGCGTTTCCGATGATGGAAGTCAGTGAATTGCTGAAGTCGTGTGCAATCTTCATTGTTAGTTGGCCGAGAATCTGCTGATAGATAGTAGCCGTGGTGTGATCTTGCGCTTGGGTGGAGATTTGGGGTGTGACGATAGCGAGGGCTGTAGGTCGTGGCTTGAAGGCTGCGAAATATGGAATGTAATTGAGAGGCAGAAAAGTGGCCGAGTGTGGTACTGCGTGTATTTTGGCTCGCAGAACGAGTAATTCCTTTGGGGGTAGTTTTATGCTGGTGACTTTCAGCTGCGTTTGAGGATTTTCGAGTGAGAGGATGGACTCGATTTGTTGCCCGATTAAATTTGTTTCCTCGAGTGTGGTCATTTGTTGGGCAGCATTGTTTGCCAGAATGATCCGTCGCGATCGGTCGATTAAGAATAAGGCCTCGGAAAAGATATCCGCGGCGTTCTTTAACATTGCGGCGGTGGCAGTGGGTTCGGGGTTCCGTTTATTGCTTCGGCTGGGCATAGGGTTTTCTTGCTGGTCTAACTTAGGGGGTGGCCGGCTGGAGGATTTCGCTTGATCCCAGGACGTCGCGGACTTTGCGGATGACGTCGGCATTGGTGAAAGGTTTTTCTAAAAAATCAACGCCTTCTAGCAGGACGCCGCCGCGATCAGTGATGGCATCAGTTGGGTGGCCCGAGATGTAGATGATTCGTGCGGTGGGCCTGATCTTGTTGATGAGTAGGGCCAGCTTGCGACCGTTCATTTGCGGCATTAAGACGTCAGTGATGACGAGTTGTATGTCGTCTTGGTGTTGCTGGAAGAGTTCCCAGCCGTCGCGTCCGTTAGCGGCTTCCAGTATTTTGTATCCGGAGAGGTGAAGGGCATCGCGTAATACCTGGCGAACGGTATGATCGTCTTCGGCAATAAGGATTGTTTGGGTTCCTTTATGATCGTCCGTGGGTTCCGTGGGGCTCTCTGGGAGTATCTCGAGATGTTCTTTAGCGATCGGGAAATGTATCTTAAACACACTGCCCTCTCCTTCTTTACTGTATAGCCATATCGACCCGCGAGATTGTTTGACGCTGCCGTAGACGGTCGCTAGTCCTAAGCCTGTGCCTTTGCCTTCTTCCTTGGTGGTGAAAAATGGTTCGAAAATGTGCTTCTGAGTTTCAGCGCTCATGCCTGTGCCTGTATCAGTGATTGAGAGCTGGATGTGAGGATGTGTTTTAGTTTTGGAATATTGCTGGGGCCGTTTTTTGTCGAGATAAACGACAGATGTTTCGATGATTATTTTGCCACCCTGCGGCATGGCGTCTCGAGCATTTACGGCAAGGTTCATGATGATTTGTTCTAGTTGGCTTTTGTCGGCTTTTATCTGCGGCAGATCTTCGACCAGATTGCAGGTGATGGAGATATCCTCGCCTATGAGTCTGGCGATTAACCGTTCCATGTCTGTGACAACGGTATTCAGGTTTAGATTGACTGGTTGAAGGACCTGCTTACGACTGAATGCCAACAGTTGTCGTGTGAGCATGGCCGCGCGTTTGGCGGAGTCTTTTATATCGTGCACATATTTGCGCAAAAAATTGCCTGGGTCGAGGCCTCTCATTAGCATGTCGCAGTTACCATACATTGCGGTTACGATGTTATTAAAATCATGCGCGACTCCGCCGGCAAGGTGGCCAATCGCCTCCATCTTTTGCGCTTGTCTGAGCTGGTTTTCATGCTCTCGTTCGCGATTTAGTAGTCTGACGTTTTCAATAGTATTCGCGGCGAGATTCGCTGCCATTTGTAGAGCGGTCGTGTGTTCGGTTTGATACGCGTTCTCAGTCGTGCATTGAATTTCAAGCGTGCCAATAGTTCGACCCATAATCGTCATCGGAACGGTCATAGCTGCGGCAGGTTTTAGATCTGTGTGTGAGTACTCAAAAATTGTTGGAATGGCGTGATCAGGCTGGGATGCGGTCGAGATGATAGTTTGTCCGGAGACTATGGCGCGCCGAACGTCGGAGTTGGTGGTAACAGGGATTGGTTCTAGATCTGTGATGTCAATATTGTTTCCTTCAATCCAGAGAAAATGTGGGTTGAGTTCTACTTGTTCATGATCGTATAGGGCAATGCCGAGTGCGTTACATGGCAGCGAGATGGTTGTGAATTCAAGTAACGCTTTGAAGATTGGGGCCAGGTCTCGGGCTGAAGCTAGTACCTGCGCAAGTTGTGCAATTCGCTCCAGGAGTGTCTTGTATTCCGTGATAGCGCGCCGTTCAGCCTCCAGTAGGGATTGGCTGACTTGGCGGAACTGTTCTTCAGCCTCTTTGCGCGCTCTGATGTCGCGGGCGATTCCTTGGACGCCGATTGGCTTGCCGTTTTCAAAGATGAGTTGTGTATTTACCTCTACTGGGATGACTGTGCCATCTTTCGCCAGGATTGAGACTTCGTAGATGGTGGAAGTTTCGTCGCCGGCAAGTTTGCGGCGAAGCATTTCTCTGGCAAGGGCTACGTCTTCTCGGGTTGCTAAGTTGGTGAATTCCAGCGTTGCGGCTTCTTCACAAGTGTAGCCGGTTATCTGCTGTCCTTTTTTGTTTAGTGACGTGTAATGACCTTCGAGATCGTGCGTGTATACGATGTCGTTTGCATTGTCGAAGAGCTCACGATAGCGTTCTTCACTGCGGCGCAGGGCTTCTTGGGTGCGTTTGCGTTCGATCAGTTGGCCGACCCTGGCGATGAGTTTGAGTTGGTCGTAGGGGGCTTGGAGAAAATGGTCGGCACCGTCTTCGATTCCTGCGACGGCGTTCGAGGTGTCGCCGCGAAAGTGACTCAGGAGCAAAATTGGGGTGCTGGCCAGATCCGGTCGGGCGCGCAGACGGCGAGAGAGCTCGATGCCGTCGGTCTCCGACATGGAGAAGTCGTTGATGATCAGGTCGGGTCTTTCGTTGGCAGCCAGTCTAAGCGCAGCCTTGGGGTTTGCAGCCTCGAGGACGTCGTAGCCGGCGTTTCTGAGCGTAGAGCTCAGTAACTGCAGTTGGTCCGGCAGGTTGTTTATGACAAGAATAGTGTCAGGACTCGGGCTTCCATTTTGTCCTCGCTGCATACTCTGATCTGGTCCATCGCCGAGCGACACGCTTAAATCCGAGTCTTTCATACTTCCCCTGTAATCCTCCCAGTGTTCGATGTGGCTCTCTGCATAATTCGGTCTTTTCGGGCCGACTCTCTTGCCCGTGTCGGAGGCGTTTTATGTAGTCCGTAATTGCGGATTTTCGCTAAATGGCTATAGACAGCGGGTAGGCTTTGTGGTGGGAGGTTCTCCTAGTCATGAGCGTTTTTCTGAAGCTGGCACGAGCAGAACAATAAACGAGAGCACGGCAAAACATAGCAGAATACACTAGCGAAAAAGAGACTGTCGGTCTCTAACGAGACTCAGTCTGTAACCAGACATAGCTGAGAGATCAGTTTCAAGCTGGGAGAAAATGATCGAGAGTTTCTGCCACGATGCGGTAGCACTCACAGGCAGTTTCTTCGAGACCGTTCCTATCAATAATGGTAATTTTGCCGCGCTTGTAGCGGATCAACCCTGCGTCCTGAAGAGTGCCAGCAGCCATCGTGACGCCAGTGCGTGGAGCGCCCATCATATAGGAGATGATTTCCTGGGTAAGATGAAAAGTGTCTCCATCCACGCGGTCGTGGGCTATCAAGAGCCAGCGGCAGAGTCGCTTTTCCATTGTGTGGAAGCGATTACAGACGGCCGATTGCGAGATCTGAGTAATCAGCGCGTGTGTGTAGCTGAGTAGTAGGTCTTGCAACTCGGCGCCTCGCTTGAACTCGGCTCGGAGCACGTCCGCTTTGATTCTCATCGCATCGCCAGGCATCTGGATCATAATTCGGTAAGGTGCTTTGCGAGCTCCGAGCACCACGGGGATACCCAACATCCCTTCGTTGCCGACCATCGCGATCTCGACGGTCGCACCACCTTGAGTAACGGCGAGCAACGACCCCATGCCGCTGTTGAGAAAATAGGTGTGCCGGATAAGATCGCCGGCCTCAGAGAGGGTTCTGCGCGTGGAGAGGTGGACCAACTCCAAGTGGGGCTGGAGGCGCTGATATTCTTCATGAGGCAGGGCAGACAGAATCCGATTGTTAACCGCGTAGGGTTTTGCGGTTGCAGTCATGATCACCTCTGGGCTGCGCTGTGCCAATGCTTGCTTCGGCAACAGAGCGGTGACTGATTCAAGGAGTCGTGTGTGCGGTCAATTACCGCTTTCGCCGTACCCGAGAGGCCGATGCGCGAGCGGACTCCTTGTGATCTGGAACGCTCGGCAGCTTCTCGGGCAGATCCAACTTGTCATTAATAAGCACGTCCATACACACGCCTGCGATCTCCGAATACTTCAAAAGGATGGGGAGCGGCGGCTCACGCGTACCAAGTTCATAACCGGAGATGCTGGCTTGAAAGAGTTCTTCGCGCAGGCCCAGGCGGCGGATTATCTGATTTTGTGAGAGTCCAAGAGATGTGCGGATCTGGAGAAGTTTTTCTGTCAGACGAGCTGGCTTCGATCGTGGGCTTTTTCCCATCAGGATTGTCCTCCTGATGGCAATGAAGCCTTTTTGCGAGATCGACCGCTAAAACGAATTCGTTTTAGTTTGGCCTCGTGTTCTGTTACCGCCGGGAAGTCATAGGTCTTTGACTCCCTCGCAGCACTCATCAGGTGTGATGTCGTGCCGCCTCACGCATGGGCCAAAGCAAGCGATCAGTTATCTATCTACAGTATGGCCCTCTTCACGCGAGATGCCAAATTAAAAGGGCAAGTATCATCGCCGGGCGGGAGATGCTAGGAAATCCGCAGGCCCATGTCATTTACGGCGAGTCGGCTTAGTTCGCCTGTTAGCCGAGCTATGCGGGGACATCGAACGGCGTCTCACCAAGGTCGGCCTAGGAGGTTCAGGGCCTCTTAGCGGGACCTCGACAACAACACACGGTCCAATGACCTTCTTTGGCCGACGCACCAGCTTGGGAGGTGATGCGGGAACAGTCTCAACGCGCCCATGCGCCCGGCTCTTCCGGCCCGGCACGCATCGCACGTTGTGAAGTGCCGGACGTGGCCGGATTTATCCGGCCGTGAATATGTCACCAACTTGTAAGACGCGCACTTGGGACATCTGTCCGGCACCCCAAACTCGAAACGCATGAGAGCGACAGACCATGACGAAAGTGCGTGTTCCGTTGCTATGTATGAGAAATGAGCATCGAACTGACTGGCACTCCCGGCGTGTGTCAACCAATTCACCAACTCCCATGTCGACTTTGCAATCGACTTGAGATATCCACGTCTTCGCTCGGCGCTACTCCCAGGGGCGATCGTATCTGCAAGAAGATCCGACCAGCCGACGAAATCACCAGCTTTCGGGAGCGCCTTGACCGACGCCGGCGCAAGGGAAGCGGCCTCTTTGACGAAGGCTATAAGACTCTGTCGGCACCGCATGGCAGGTGAGGCGTTGGCCGAGGCTGACGAAGCCGAGGAATTCCAAGCGGTTGGTTGCTCCCATGCACGCCAAGCCTTTGCGAAGCGTGCAGCCTGCTCTGGACGCGCCGTTCTGTCCTGCTGCTCGCTCACTCGGGCCATCAACCCGACATGAAAGGACAGCGCGATTTCTAAACTCGGGAATTGACTCTGTAGGTACAGATTGGTGGGAGCAGTGATGACCCACCATCGATCCTTGTTGGTGTGTACGTCCCAAGCGTCGATCCAGCGTCCGAGTTACACGCTCGGACTTAACCTTCTCCAGATGCTCAACAACCTCATCTGGAGCTTGGCTTGCCAGATAATCGACGATGTATTGACGCTCACGATCTTGCGTGCCGATCAACTTGCGCTTTGCCAATCGCTCCCTCCATCTACGCCGAGCGCAGGCATTCAATTTTCGATGCAAGGCTTATAGCCTTGCTGGCCCTTGACGCGAACCATTATGTTACCAGACTGGCGAGAAGATGGTTGCCTTGTTCTTGCTGTTGCTGAAGATGGACATCTCGCCATCTTGACTGATCTTCAGGGCGACGCCGTCCTTCGACGCGAACAAGGCGGCGCGAGTTCGTGCGCCCTCGGCAGCTGTTCGCACTCGTTTCGTCTCGAAGATGCAACCGATTCCTCTAACGATGCCGTTCCCGTCAATTACGACAGCACCATCGAGTGCCGCAGCATTGCACACCAGCCGTGGAGAGAGATTGCACAGTGGGCGGCCCACGAACAACCGCGAGTACAAAGCCTCGACTGGCGAGACGTTTGCCTGCCTGTTGCGGATAAGACGAGCCGATCGTCTCCTCTGATGACGACACGACAAGTAAGGCTCCAAGCCGATCTTCGCGAAGCGTTAGTGCAATCGTGGTGATGTGCCGAGCAAGATGTCTGGGTAGCGCCTTGCCCTTGCCGGTGCAGACGCTGCGTCAGCTGCGGCGCATAGTTGATCGGCGAGACGCATGGCGGGATACACACGCCAGCTTGCGGCGTCCCAGGAGAAACATATGCGGGCGCCCATGGCGACGAGAACTTCGCCCTGTCGTGTCAGAATGGCGGTTACAGCTCCGTGACCGTAAGAGTAGTTGAGAGTGGAGATCTGATCGAGAGGTCCAAGTATGCGGTCGGAAACGGGGCCTGACGATGCAAAGTCTAGGTCGACGACCTCGACGACCCGCCCATTGCCGAGACAGTGTAGTAACAGTGTGCCACCTTTAAGCAGGACGGCAGATTTCTTCGAGCCGAGAAACTCGCGGCCAAAATAGACGGCGGGTCCCTGTCGCTCGGGTCGACGACGGGAAGGACCGAAGCATACGGCGAGTTCTGGGATGCGACCCTCATAGCGCCGATGACTCAGCAGGCAGAGGGTCGATATGGCCTCTTCCAAGACGGCGGGGTCAACGGTTCTCCGGTGCGCCAGCCGAAGCGCGTTGAGGACAACCCGTATGACGACAGTGTGCCCCACGTTGCTCAGCAGCGTCGTAGCGACATCTGCAGACCCGGCGCACAGGAGAGGAGCCAGACAATCCGCGTGGACCTCGGCGAGCAACGTCGCAGACGCGTGCTCAAGCCAATCATCAGAGGAGACGCCATCGGCTTTGACATGGAGTGTGAGAGAGTCGTTGAGGTAGGGCAATTGCACGAGGGAATCGGAGTCGTGCTGTCAGGCGGCGCGAGGTGATAGGTCGGCGAGATGTCGCCAAGCAGCTTCAGGAGGTTCCAATGGAATGAGGCGGCGAGGGTGAGGTACCCGAACCTGACCTGGGTGGAAGCGCTACGGTACGTGTCGTCGGCTTCAAACAGGTCTGCGAGTGGTTCGTAATATAACAGGTCATTCATCAGTCTAAGATTACTATGAAAGCCCTGCGGGCGCTCCTGCTTTGAGACTGATTTGGAGGCCGCCTAACGCCGCTCTAATTGGGGGGGCCATCTTGAAATTTGCGACTTTAAGAATATACTGACTGCTGATGTGGAGGAGGTGATTATGTTAACCAAACTTTTGCATCAGGCCGCCCAGGGCTTCGGGGTGGCTTAAGGTCAATGACCGAAAGCGCGTGGAGGCCTTATCATTCGCAAGGTAAGGTCGAGGAAGCGCGAACTCCTTTCCAAAGGAGATGGCACAAAGGCCAAATTAAATAGCGAGCCTTCAAGATGCCCACTTACAACAGTGGGCATCTTCATTTCCGCACATCTCAGCGGTGGACCATGGAGCGTTTACTTGTGAGAGAGCGAAGGGTTTTGACCAAATGAAAACTATGCCGTACCTGCACATTACAGTCAGGAGGGTGCCCAGAGAGTTCAGGATTGCCATAGGGCCGGAGCAAATCTGAGAAGGATATGTAATGTCCTACCGGATCCGGTTCGGGCACACTATTGGCGGTTCGCTAGTGCCCTCCTGTTGAGAATGTCGCGAGCCTTGTCAATGGTTTTCTTATTCATGTTGTAGTATCTCATCGTCATCTTCACGTCACTGTGGCCTAACAGATTAGCAAGCGCTGGTAACGGCATGCCTTCATTAGCCATTTCAGTACCGAAGTTGTGACGCACAGAGTAGAAGAGGCGTGTACCTTTCGGGACTCCTGCTTCGGCGTATGCCGCAGTCCACAACTTGCGCAAATTGACCTTCGCCTGTTCAAACACAAGAGCATCGTCGTTCTTGTTCTTTCTCTGGAGTTGCAGTTGCAACAACTCCTTCTTCAACCGGCTAGTCATCTGCACCGACCAGCGCTTTGGCTTGATGTTCCTACCTTTGCCTTTGTAGGCAGTGAGCGTGATGATCTCGTCACCAAAGTTAATGTCTTTCCAGCGAAGGTAATCCAACAAGCTGGACTTTCTGGCTCCAGTATCCATTGCCGCAATGAACACTGGTAGAGTGTGACGACGTTCAGGAGTGTCGAGCGCCTTCATTACTCGCAGTGCCTCTTCGTCAGTAAGCTCGCGAGTCTTGATCGGATCTGGAGTTTCAGCGGCGTCGTGAATCAAATTCCTTGACACCGCTTTAGTGAACGGCGATCTAAGAAGCCACCCTTCATCCACCGCAATGTTGAAGAGCCTGCGGGCCTTAGACAACTCACGATCAACGGTCGAAAGACTAACCTTCCTCAGATTCTTTATTGTTCCGGTCAGTCGTGCGACCTGATACTCCGTCAGCTTCTTTTCATTGATCTTTCTTATATCGATGTCTCCGAAGAAGGCGACCAGATTATTGAGAGCGGAGTGTGCTGGCACAACGCTTCGAACGCCTTTTATTTTCGTCTCCTGATCGTCGTAAACGGCAGAGACATAGATGTTGTCTTTGGCATGTTGAGCAAGCTGCCGGAATGTAACTTTACCGGCAACGAGTTGTGCTGGTCCATTCTTCAGTAGTTCAACTTCGATCTCTGCCTGCTTCGGTTTGATCGCAGACTTGTTCTCAACCTGACGCAGAATGTCGAGCGGTTTACCGTCATCGATCTTGTAGCGGACACGAGCATAATACTTGCCCGTTGATCTTGCGGTACGTGCGGCTGATGATTTTTACTTCGCCTGTCATTTGACACCTCGTGCAAGCGCACTGTGAGTTTAGTAGTTGGCGAAAGATTTATTAGAAACCGCAAATTTTCCATCTGTTTCTCTCCTTTCTATGGCCCAAAGGCCAGTGTTCGTTTACCCCTTTGCTTTACCCCTTTTTACGTGGTTTTCAGGACACAGCAGCGCACTGCGTGACACCGAGGGACACAAAAAATCGGCGTCTTTATTGAGCGTTTGCGATTTTGTTAGGAATATTGAGAGCGTTCAGATCGCGTGTGAAGCGAGTGCTCTACCACTGAGCCAAGCGGGCATAAATCTTTTAGAATCAATAGTTTACAGCCATAATTGGACCAGCGAAATCAGAGGGAATTATGCTGTAAACGTGGCCATCTTAAATGATCTGTGCTCGCTTGCGCCAGCGGTAGTGCAAACCATAGGGCAAACCATTTTATTTGTGGAACCAGAGCTTGTGAAATCCCGGTTGTATGGTGCCGAGGTGGGTCCGAACCCGCAAGAGGATTAAGCCCAACGATCTTTAATCCATTGTATCGGAAAAAACGTCGGAAGAAACTATTGCCTAACGAGACCGAGATCAGTTCGGCAAGCGCGTATCTCGCCAAGACCGCGCTATTTGATGAAAAGACTCGATGTCAGTGGCATAGCAAGCTTCTGAAGTTCGCATCTCAATCTGATAGATGATTCCATCTTCGTCTGGCTGAGGTTTAAGGGCGATTACGAAATCTTCGATCCTGATACTGTCCGATCCGGGAGATTTGTATCTCACAATTACGCGTTCGGCTCGGAGTCGGCCAAGCCGTATCGGCCGACGCGTAACGCCCTGTATCAAAGCGCCTCATTTCTTAGCCACTCCAGGCGAAATTCTGTGGCCCATCGCAAAGAGCTGAAACGAGCCGTATTGTAGCTGGCTCCTAACCAAATGTAGCGCGCGCGATCAGGGGACAATGCCAGCAGGATCCCGGATTCAAGGGCGTTTGGAACTTCACTCACTCCGTTCAGCGTTGGAGGAATCTTTGCAGAGTACCCAAAGTTATGGTTCCGATACTTGCCGCTATACGGTCTGGATTCGACCTGATTCCGTTTCGTTCCCAGATCAACGAAGACATCAGATCCCCTGCCACGCTTGGTCGAGAACTCGATGTGTTCCTCACTAGTCACACGGTCGAGATAATACTGAGTGCGCTCGGCAGGTTGATGAGCTCCGGTGAATGGATCGGATCCCAAACAGACGCGGCTCGGTGATCATCCATGATCAGCGCTTCGATTCGTCTCTCCGCACAAAAGCGCCGGTTCAATTCGCCGGCCAAGGCCATCATCGACGCCCTTGTAAAGAACTTTGACTCAACGCTGACCGCCAAAAAAATCTTTCGTTCGGGTCACGCAGGTGCGCGTTGCGCCCACCCCATTCGAATCAAATCAAACCGTTGACAGAAAAATTCTTCTGCGGTAAGTTTCGCCGTCTCTTAGTTCTTTCGTTGGCGGGTAACTCCCTCCTCGCGTAAGCCCTCGCGCCAAACGACTCAATCTCAGTTTTTCTCAAGCCGCGCTTCGACGCGAAGGGAACCTCCCATGCGCAACTCCTCTCAACCTACCGGTAAGACTCTTTCTCATCAGTCTATCCGCAACCAGCAACGCATCGCGGGAGCGATACGCATTGGGTGTGCCTCTCTCCACCTTGATGTTACTGGCGAGCTCGGCTAGTACGAGGGCAAGGAACTACGCCGCAACGCGGGACAAGACTATTCCGATGGTCCCTGGGGAATTTCTTCTAACCAAAAGCGCGGAAACCTCTACTTTCCAATGGTCCGGTTTTTGGAGATACTACAGGGCAGGAAGATGGATGGTATTTCGCAGGCTGCAGGATCGTAGTTGATGCAGGACGTTTTGCTCGCACTCGTTAAAAGGGATAGTAATGCCTTTCACTTTTGGAGAACAACATGACTGACGACGACCAGGAAGACAAAACGATCTATAAGGTTGTAATGAACCATGAGGAGCAGTATTCGATTTGGCCGGCGGACCGTGAGAATGCCCTCGGCTGGACTGATGCTGGAAAAACTGGGCTCAAGGCCGAGTGCCTGGCATACATTAAGGAGGTCTGGACGGACATGCGTCCACTGAGCCTGAGGAAGAAGATGGAAGGGGCAACTAAGTAGTTAACTTCATCCGAGTGTGTCACCCGGGCACGAAATCGGCTTCAGGACGGCAAAGGTCCGGACCGGACAAGGCTTCAAGACGCTGTCCGGGGCGAGTGTTTAATTCGTTAGGCTCTAGAGTAGCAAAGCACATTATGTTCAACCCCCGAAACCCCAGGGGCTGACTCGCGAGTTACTTAAACTAGTGGTTCGTCACTCGCTCTAAGTACTGTTTGCTACTCTAGAGCCTTCGTTAAAATGAACTCCAGGCGAATAATCAGCCCTTGGCTCGTGCGCTACGGTGCGATACCGCGGCCGCGATTGCGACTCTTTTGTTTCCCTTACGCGGGCGGCGCCGCGCATGTCTTCCGGCAATGGTCACAGAGGCTGGGCTCCGACGTTGAGATATGTGCAGTGGAGCCACCGGGCCGGGGCACCCTAATGCGAGAGCAGCCGTTCACGAATCTCCTTGACTTGGTCGCCGCTGCAGCGCCGGTGCTCGCCCCCTACATGGATTGTCCGTTCGCTTTTTTTGGGCACAGCATGGGGGCGATGATCAGCTTCGAGCTCGCCCGCTACCTTCGTGGGACGGGTAGGAAGGAATCAACGCACTTGTTCCTTTCAGGCTGTCGGGCGCCGCAACTCGCACATACTCGCGCCATCACTTATAACCTGCCTGAACCTGAGCTGGTCGAAGACCTTCGGCGTCTCAAAGGGACCCCCGCAGAAGTGCTTGAGCATCCGGAGTTGTTGGAATTGATGTTGCCGCTACTGAGGGCTGACTTTGCCGTCACTCAAACTTACAGCTACGTAGAAGAGGCCCCGCTTAGTTGCCCTCTAACAATCTTCGGCGGCTTGGAGGACAATGATGTATCACCGGAGAACCTAAGTCCCTGGCGCGAACACACGACCGGAGCTTTCTCCCTGCACATGCTGCCTGGTGACCACTTCTTTCTGCACACGTCACAAGATTTACTGTTCGAAGTTATTGGGCAGGAGTTGGGGCGAATCCGGGCAGCTATCCATGGCAACGCTCCACCATGATGCATTTCCGGATACCAGCATTGGAAGCGTTATTTCGTTTCCAACTGAGCCCGGACCCAACCGCGCGCGGCTGATCGCCTTGCGGGATACCGATTCGAGCGAGCACAGCGGCTGGGTCCACCGGCTCGGTAAGTAGAGAATTCACTTCGCGAGGATTCTTACCGCTCGATCAAAAGTCACTCCACGGCTGACGCCCAGTTCGGAAAACCATCCTCCCACTTGTTATTGGTTATTCGGAAGGTTTTGCCGTCTTTAAGTCGGCAAATGTAAAGCTCTCCGTAGATCTGTGGGCTGAAGATCACGGTGTTTATGAGTGGTTCCTCGTCGGCGATGCCAGCCTGTTCCGAAGTAAAAATTAGCCACTTTCCGTCGGGTGAGTACTGCGGATGAGCGTTCTCGCCGTGCGTGTATGTGAGGCGGCGCACGACACCCGGAGTGCCATTAGGACCGAGCTTCATCGTGTAAATCTCAAACGTTCGATTCCCGGTTTTGACATCCAGCTCACCGTCACGGTTGGATGAGAAAGCAATCTCGTCGTTCAGCGGAGAGAAGGTCGGGAAGGTATCGTCGGCCGGGTTGTTCGTCAGGTTGGACAATCCGCTGCCATCGGAATTCATGATGTAAATGTCGAAATTGCCGGTGCGTCCGCTGCGAAAGACAATGCGAACGTCCGTCGGGAGAGAAACTTGGGAAGCCGTCATTCCCGGGTGAATTTGGGGTTAGGTTGACGGCCTCGGAACCGTCCGGGCGGATTTTCCAGACGTCGGCCTCGGCCTTCGGGGGCGAAAACATTTCCCCGGCCGTATACGCGATCCAGTTCCCGTCTCTCGACCAGGACAGCCCGATCCATGGCAGCTCTCCGTTTTGCACGGAGGTAATCTGCTTCATGCCGTCGCCCCGCAAATCTGAGACGATGAGCCGCGGCCCAGGAAGCTCCGTGCGCACCATCAGATTTTGGCGCGGATGGGGGACCGCACTGAAGCCGCGGATCGGATAAAGCTCTACTTTGCGATCGGGAAAGTCTATTTGCCTGGGATAGGTGCTGAGGAGCAACGGGCCCTGACCCAGATACATGCGGCCGGGGAATAGCGATCCTTCAGGGACGTCCTTCGGTGACGGGCCGACACCGTGACAGACCATCGCTGCTGTCTTGGGATCAAAGCTGGGTTGCCAATAATTGTTAGTCGCGTCGCTTTCGACCCGTTCATCCGACCCGTCCGATTTGACGGACATGATTCTCCAACTGGCGGTTTCTTCTGGGCCGGTCCGCGCGTTATAGGCCACACGCCCGTCGGGCATCGACGCCGGCGACAACGCTACCTCGCTCGTCGGAGAAATAGGTCGTGGAGAGCTGCCGTCATTGCCCATTACCCAGATCCGATAATGTCGGTCGCGGCCTGAGTAAAAGTAGATGTTTCGGCCGTCCAGTGACCAAACGGGTGAACCATCCCACCACGGGGAATTAGTCAAGCGGCGTAGGTTCTTGCCGTCACTATCAATTACGTAGATTTCGCCCGCACGTCGGCGGGCCGCAGGATCTCCGGTTGGAGGAGTGTCGCGATCGGAGGAGAAGGCGAGCATTTTCCCGTCCGGCGAAAAAGCGGGGCGAAAGTCTCCGCCAGGATGACGGGTAAGATTAACTGCCTTGTCGATGCGCTGAGTGTGATCGGGCCGGAACGGAATCGTAAAGACGTTGGCGTTGCCATCCCGAGTGCTTACAAAGGCGAGGGTCTTGCCGTCGTGAGAAATAGCAGCCTGATCTTCCATCGCATCGCTATCAATCAGGAGCCGCGGCTTACCGCCATTTTTTAGGTCAAGTGCGTAGAGGTCAGCGTTCCCTCTCCTCTCAGAGCAGAACACAACCCACCGCCCGTCGGGCGAGAGCACCGCTCCGTAGTCTAACCCTGGGTCGTCGGTTAGCCGGCGCGGCGGGTCGCCCGGTTTGGGGAAATAGAAGATGTCCCAGTTGGCCGGCTGGAACGTCAGGTACACGATCCTCTCGTGATTTCCTTCGACCCGAGAAGTTGAGGCCGTGTACGTACCCATCCCGATTGCAGTCGCGGCCAGTCCGCCGGTGAGTAACAATCTTGTAACCCAGCGCATTTTCAGCCTCCTGTTCTCCTTATTATATACAGATGGATCGTGGCTACGAGTAACAGGGAATATTGACTAGGCAAAGCACTTCAGCAATGGGGAGACACCACAATTGTGAAGTCGGGGCATGTGGGTGCGCGAAACTTGCCGCAGGGGGACAAGCGACATTCTATTATTGTTGCGTCCGTCAAATTAATACGAAAAAGTAAAGTCGAGGATCGAATCTAACACCTTAATTCACGAGCTGAAGCTAGAATTAGCGCTAAACTACGGTACAAATTTTCGAACGTAAGCGGGCATCATATCGCCAGGAGAGGGTGTTGACAACATCTTGAATGCGTGTATGATTGATGCCGTTGCAAAGTTTGTTGCGCATGAACTCTTACGAGGTTATTGGGGTGCAATACTCTCTCACAAAAGTACGATTGTCCTCCCCCAATCGGCTGACCAAGCAGGCCTTCAGGGTCTCTAATATCAATCGAGAGTCCGCTTCCCACAAACCAATATTCAATGATGGCTCGGATGCGCCAGCTTAAAAAAAGCGCGGCCAATTTGAAGATGGTGCATTGGAACGAATAAGCGACCGGCGGCTCGGAGGTGCGTCTTGGCAGGCCCGCATGTTGGTCTAAAGATCTAAAGAGTAACTAAAACTGTTTACCGGAAAGACAGACAGGCCCCATCCATGACTTGGTGGTGACGAATGGGGCCCATCGCGGACGCTGACGGATGCGTGTTTGCGCAAACGCCGCGCCTGCCTTGCATATTATCGTAAAGCTCAACCGTCTTCAAGAAAGTACTCTTAGCGGTTGCGGCCTCATCACCACCACCCGACAGTTCGAAAACAGCTATTTGATCTCGGTGCCGAGCACTTCATGAACGTGCAAGGCGTGCGCTCATGCGGTTCGCCGCGGACGAGAGCCCATTCCATTCCAAAGGAACTGGACGCTCTGGAGGTGGTGTCCCCAAAACGACGTGCAGACCAGCCGGATGTGCGTCGGACAACCGAAATCAGATAGCGAATGGACTTCCGGCACGACTCGGTGGCATGAAGATTTTTGCAGGGATCGGAGGCTTCGCCAGGAGATGCCGTGGAACTTTGCAACGCTTTAGATGCCGTATAGGTGAACGGGCATGGACGCTATAGGTAGCGAAAAATTGGTCACCCGATCTGCACCCGGATCGGTGTGTCTGCCGGCTGGTATAGAAGATTCATACGTCTTGTCGCCGCTACAAGAGGGCATGCTTTTTCACAGCCTTTATGCTCCGCATCACGCAATGTACGTGAGGCAGATCATCCTGAGCCTGCATGAGATTGTCCATGTTCCAACGCTCAGGCGCGCGTGGGAGCGCGTCTTCAAACGACACCCGATTCTGAGATCAAGCCTGCGTTGGAAGGGGATCAGCGAGCCGGTTCAGGAGGTAAACGCAAGCGTTGAACTCCCCTTCGAGCAATTGGACTGGCGCGTATTCCCCACGGGTGAGCACGACGAGCGGTTGCGGAATTTTCTCTGGGAGGAGAGGCGCCGTGGATTCGAACTGTCGAAGGGACCGCTCATGCGCCTAAAGGTCCTTCGGCTGGCGGATGTGGAGTTCCGCATGGTTTGGACCTTCCACCACATTTTGAGCGACGGCTATTCCGATGTTCTCACGATTAGAGAGCTGTTCACTTTTTACGATGCCTTCTGTCGTGGGCAAGATCTACACCTGGACGATCCTCCCTCGTATGGCAAACATTGCGAGTGGTTACGGCAGCAGGACAGTTCGCGCGCCGAAGAGTATTGGCGGGAGAAACTGAGAGGTTTTACCGAACCGACTCCTTTGGGCATGGGAACCGCCTCTGAAAGTGCCGAGGACTCAGCCGCAGAGCTCGGAGAACAGGCGCTCAAACTGCCTGCGGATTTGACGGCCAAATTGAAGTCACTGGCGCGCGCGCATGACCTCACGCTCAGCACGATGCTGCATGGCGCATGGGCCTTGCTACTGAGCACCTACAGTGGACGGGCCGATGTCGTGTTCGGCGGTGTCAGGGGTTGCCGCAAATCTGCTTTGGGCGGAAAGGGCGCTACCTCCATCGTTGGCCCGTTCATTAACACTCTACCAATCCGGGCGACCTTGTCCCCTGACTTGACCTTGCTGTCGTGGCTGAAACAGCTTCGGCAACAGTGGTTGGACCTGAGGGACCATGAGCACACTCCACTGGTCAAGGTACTGGACTATAGCGAGCTATCGCGAGGGACTCCCCTATTCGAAAGCGCAGTGGCTTACGACAAGGCTCAGATGAACACCGTCTTGCATGCGCAGGGGCTGCCCGAGTGGCAGAACAGAGAACTGCGCACCGTGCAAGCGCGCTCAAATTATCCACTGACGCTCGCAGCTTACGGCGAGGACGAATTCTTAATCACAGTCCGTTACGACGAAAACCGCTTTGAGGCAACCAACATCGCGTTGATGTTGGAACGCCTGCGCCATGTGTTCGAAAGCATCGCCGAAAATGTCGAGCAGAAGCTTTCAAGTCTCGGATTGTTGACTGCTGACGAAGCGCGGAAGCTTTTGTACGAGTGGAACGCGGCGGGGAGCGAGTATCCGAGGGAAGCGACGATAGCAGGGCTGTTCGAGGAGCAGGTGGGGGCGAGGGCGGCGGCGGCGGCGGTGGTGAGCGGAACGGAGCGGGTGAGTTACGGGGAGTTAAACGAGCGAGCGAATCGGCTGGCGCGACACTTGAGAAGTTTAGGAGTGGGCGGTGAGCAGTTGGTGGGGATCTGCGTGGAGCGGTCGGTGGAGATGGTGGTGGGCCTGCTGGGAGTGCTGAAGGCAGGGGGGGCGTACCTGCCATTGGATGCGGCGAACCCGGCGGAGCGACTGGCGGGATCATGGGCGAGGCGCAGGTGCGGGTGTTGTTGATCCAGGAGAAGTTCCGGGAGCTGTTGGGGGAGTGCGGGGCGCGGGTGGTGAGTGTGGACGCGGACTGGGGGGCGGTGGCGGAGTACTCGGGGGCGAACCTGGAGGTAGAGGTAGACGCGGAGCAGTTGGCGTACGCGATGTTCACGTCGGGATCGACGGGAGTGCCCAATGGGGTGTGTGTGACGCAGCGGGCGGTGGTGCGGTTGGTGAAAGAGACCAACTACGCGGAGTTCGGAGCGGAGGAAGTGATGCTGCAGTTGGCGCCGTTGTCGTTCGACGCCTCGACGTTTGAGATCTGGGGTTGCCTGCTAAACGGGGGGCGGTTGGTGCTGATGCCGCCCGGGGCGCCGACGCTGGAAGAGTTGGGGCAGGTGCTGAGCGAGCAGGGAGTGACGACGCTATGGCTGACGGCGGGACTGTTTCACTTGATGGTGGAGCAGCGAGCGGGAGATCTGAGCAGCTTGCGGCAGTTGCTGGCCGGGGGCGACGTGCTGTCGGTGACGCAGGTGAAGAAGTTTCTGGAGCGGGCGGGGAGCACGAAGCTGATCAACGGCTACGGACCGACGGAGAACACGACCTTCACTTGCTGTCATGTGATGAGCGCGGGCAGCGCCATCAAGCAGACGGTGCCGATCGGACGGCCGATAGCGAACACGCAAGTGTATCTGCTGGACGAGAACCTGGAGCCGGTGCCGGTGGGAGTGAACGGAGAACTATATATCAGTGGAGAGGGGCTGGCACGTTGTTACCTGAAGCGGCCGGAGTTAACGGCGGCGAAGTTCATGCCGGACCCGTACAGCAGGAGCGGCGGCGGGCGGCTGTACCGGAGCGGGGACACGGCGCGCTATCGGCCGGATGGCGTGTTGGAGTTCGTGGGGCGGCGGGACAATCAGGTGAAGGTGCGTGGCTTCCGCATAGAGTTGGGAGAGATCGAGGCGGCGCTGGAGAGCACCAGGCGGAGGTGAGCGCTGCGGTAGTGATAGCGCGGGCTGGGGAGAGTGGCGGTGAGAAGCGATTGGTTGCCTATGTGGTGCCGCGCGGCGAGCAGCGGGAGGGACTAACGGGGGAGTTGCGCAGCTATCTGCGAACGAAACTGCCGGAGTACATGGTGCCGGCGGCGTTCGTGCTGATGGGGCAGTTGCCGCTGACGGCCAACGGGAAGATCGACCGGCGAGCGCTGCCGGAGTCGGTGGCGGAGAACACGGAGGCGGTGGCCAGTTACGTTGGGCCGCGGACGGAGCTGGAAGAACTGGTGGCTGGAGTCTGGCAGCAAGTGTTGGGCCTGGAGCGGGTCGGCATCCACGACAACTTCTTCGACCTCGGTGGCCACTCACTACTCGCCACCCAGGTCATCACGCGCCTGCGTGACGCATTGAAGGTGCAAATACCTTTGGTGCTGTTATTCGAAAACTCCACCGTGGCTGGACTGACGGCGGCGCTGGAAGCCGAAGTTAGAGCCGGACACGGAGTGATCGTCCCACCCGTCGCACACGTTCCGTACAACGGCGCGATCCCTCTCTCTTTTGCCCAGCAGCGACTCTGGTTTTTGGATCGGCTGATGCCCGACGCGTTCTCCTATAACACGCCGTTGGCGTACCGCATCACCGGCCCACTTGACGTTAAGGCGTTGGAGAAAAGCATTAATCAGCTCGTGGCGCGCCATGAGGTGCTGCGCACGACGATCACTTTAGTGGAGGGTGAGCCGGC
This sequence comes from Blastocatellia bacterium, assembly GCA_963698325.1. Taxonomy (GTDB): domain Bacteria; phylum Acidobacteriota; class Blastocatellia; order Pyrinomonadales; family Pyrinomonadaceae; genus PSRF01. Next base: position 68,073 of record CAVOQJ010000007.1, read on the forward strand.
GCAGAATATCGCGTCGGAGGTGCGCCTAAGCTTGCAAGTGAGCGACCTCGAATTGGTGCCTGGCACCGAGTCTGAAGAAGTCTTGCAACGGGAGGTCCAATACGAGGCGCAACAGCCATTCGACCTAAGCGCCGGGCCAGTCATACGTACACGCCTGCTCAGAATTGCGGCCGACGATCATCTGTTGGTCGTAACTCTACATCATATCGTCGCCGATGGGTGGTCCATCGGCGTCTTCGCCGCCGATCTTTCGGCTCTATATGGCGCCGCAATCAAGGGAAAAAAAGCGCCCTTGCCGCAGTTGCCGGTGCAGTATGCCGACTATGCGGCGTGGCAACGAGAATGGCTGAAAGGCGAAGAACTGGAGCGGCAACTGCGTTATTGGAGGGAGCAGTTGCTGGGAGCGCCCACCGTGCTGGAACTTCCCGGACCGGCCGCGCCCCAAGGTGGCGAGTGGACGTGGGGCACTCGAGCGTTTCGAGGTGGGCGCAGCCGTGCTGGCTGGGCTGAAATCGGTGGCGCGCCAGGAAGGGGCGACGCTGTTCATGACGCTGCTGGCCGCCTTCGCGGCGCTGCTCTCGCGCTACAGCGGGCAAAAAGATTTGTTGATAGGGGCGCCGATTGCTAATCGCAATCGCGAAGAGTTGGAAGGATTGATCGGTTTCTTCGCCAACACCCTGGTCCTGCGCACACGCATTGACGACGACTTGACCTTCCGTGGCTTGGTGCAACGCGCGAGAGAAGCGTGCCTGGGCGCCTACGCGCATCAGGATGTGCCGTTCGAAGCACTCGTGGAAGAGTTGCAGCCTGAACGAGATCTTAGCCGCTCGCCGCCTTTTAGTAGTGCTGACGGTTCAGAACGCGCCAATGAAGCCGCTTGAGCTTTCCGGCCTCACGCTAAGCCGCTCGAAGGTGCATACGGACACCGCGAAGTTCGATCTGGGACTCAACATTTACGAAAAGGATTCGTCGCTGGCCGCGGGCTTTGAATACAACCGGGATATTTTCGAACCCGAGACGATCCGCGGATTGATCGAGCGGTTTGAGTTGTTGTTGGGCGGGATAGTGGCGAGGCCGGAGGCGTTGGTAGCGGAGTTGCCGCTGGTGAGCCGGGAGCAGTTGGACTATCTGGTAGGGGAGTGGAACGAGACGGGGGTTGAGTATCCGTTGAGCCGGTGTCTGCACGAGTTGATAGAGGAGCAAGCGGAGCGCAGGCCGGCAGCAGTGGCGCTGGAGTGGAACGGGCGAGAGCTGAGTTATGGAGATTTGAATGAGCGTGCGAACCGGTTAGCGCGGTATCTGCGGGAACGCGGCGTGGGGGCGGGGTCGCAGGTAGGAGTAATGCTGCGGCACTCGTTTGAGATGGTGATCGCGGTGCTGGGAGTAATGAAGGCTGGGGCGGCGTACGTGCCGCTGGAGCCGGAGCATCCGCGACTGCGGCAGGCGCTGACGTTGGAGGACGCGCGGGCGGCGCTGCTGCTGACGGAGCAAGCGCTGGTGGAGGAGCTGCCGCGGACGGAAGTGCCGGTCATGGTTTGGGAGGAAGAGTGGGAGGAGATCGCGCGGGGAAGAGGGAAGCAACCTGGAGCTGGGTGGAGGCAGTGAGGCGCTGGCTTACGTGATCTACACCTCAGGGTCAACGGGGCGACCGAAGGGAGTGAAGATCACGCACCGGTCATTGGTGAACTACGTGAGTTGGGCGGCAGAGCAATATCTGGGAGATGGAGCGGAGAGCATGGCGCTGTACTCGTCGCTGGCGTTCGACCTGACAGTGACCTCGCTGTACGCGCCTTTGGTGAGCGGGGGACGGGCGCTGATCTACGAGCAGCGGGGGCGGGAGACGGCGGTGCTGCGAGTGTTTGAGGAGGGGAGAGCAGCGGTGGTGAAGCTGACGCCGTCGCACCTGACGCTGGTGGCGGGAATGGACCAGCGGAGTTCAGGCATCCGGCGGTTGGTGGTGGGCGGAGAAGCGTTGGAGACGGAGCTGGCGCGGCAGACCTGGGAGAGCTTCGGGGGACGCATAGAGATCGTGAACGAGTACGGGCCGACGGAAGCGACGGTGGGCTGCGATGATCCATCGCTTTGACGCAGAGCGAGACACGCGGGTGCAGGTGCCGATCGGGCGGCCGGCGGCCAACGCGCATATCTATGTGGTGGATGAACGCGGACAAGAAGTAGGGGAAGGGATAGCCGGAGAGTTGCTGGTGAGCGGCGAGGGAGTGGCGGCGGGGTACTACAACCGGCGGGAGTTGAGTGCGGAGCGGTTTGGGGAGGACCCATACCGGGCTGGGGTGCGCAGCTATCGGACGGGAGACGTGGCGCGGCGGCTGCGGGGCGGTGACCTGGAGTACCTGGGGCGGCGCGATGAACAGGTGAAGGTGCGGGGGCACCGGGTGGAGTTAAGCGAGTTGCGGGCGGCGGTCAACGCGCACGCGGAGGTGAGAGACAGCGTAGTGGTGCAGCGTAGCCGAGAAGTGGGCGGGGACGAGGTGCCGGAGTTGGTCTGTTACTACGTGGGGCGGCGGGAGGTGAGTGAGGCGGAGTTGCGAGAGCACCTGCGGGAGCGGGTAGTGGCGGAGACTGTGCCGGCGCGGTTTATGCGCATCGGGAAGGTGCCGCTGACGTTGAACGGGAAGGTGAATGAGGAAGCGCTGCCGGAGCCGTGGGGATTGGAGCCGACAGCGGCGACCAGCGGGGCGCGGGAGATGACGGAGACCGAGCAGGTGCTGGCGGGAGTGTGGTCGCAGGTGCTGGGAGTGAGTCAGGTCGGGGCTGAGGACAACTTCTTCTCGCTGGGCGGCCACTCGCTGCTGGCCACCCTGATCGTCATTCGCATCCACGAAACCTTCGGCGTCGAGGTCCCGCTGCGTGCCATTTTTGAAAAGCCAACGATTGCCGGATTGGCTGGGGAGATCGAGGCGTTGGCGGAGACTGAGGCGGCGGCAAGAAAGAATGAAGAAGAGGAGTCTGACTTACGCCGAATCCCGCAGATCCCACGCGACGCTCCGCTGCTACTATCGTTCGCCCAGCAGCGACTCTGGTTTCTCGATCGACTGATGCCGGAGGCGTTGTCCTACAACGCCCCGGTAGCGTACCGCATCGTGGGCCCGCTGAACGTTAAGGCGCTGGAGGAGAGTCTCAACCAAATCGTTGCGCGTCACGAAGTACTGCGCACCACGATCAGTTTGGTAGCGGGCGAGCCGGCGCAGATTATCGCGCCGGAGATGTGCCTCACGTTGGCAGTGAGCGAACTGCGGTCGGTGCCTGCGGCTGAGCGTGAAGCGACGGTACGGCGAGAGGTGGACCGCGAGGCGCAACTGCCATTTGACCTGAGTACCGGGCCGGTTATCCGTGCGCGCCTGTTGCGAGTGGCGGACGATGAACACGTCCTGGTGGTGACGCTGCATCACATCGTTGCGGACGGCTGGTCCATGGGGGTCTTCGCGGAGAATCTGTCGGAGCTTTATGCGGCAGCGTTGGTTGGGCAGGAAGCGGCACTGCAACCGTTGCCGGTGCAGTACGCCGACTTTGCTGCATGGCAGAGAGTGTGGCTGGAAGGCGAGGAGTTGGAGCGGCAACTCTCTTACTGGCGCGAGCAGCTCGCAGGCGCGCCCACTGTGTTGGAGTTACCCACTGACAGACCCCGTCCGAAGATGTTGAGTTCCCGCGGATCCTTGGAACGTTTTGACGTAAGCGCAGAAGTCTGCTCGAAGCTGAGGGAGCTAAGCCAGCAGGAAGGGGCGACGCTGTTCATGACGCTGTTGGCATCCTTCGCAGTGTTGCTCTCGCGCTACAGCGGGCAAAAAGATTTGCTGATCGGGGCGCCGATTGCTAATCGCAATCGCGAAGAATTGGAAGGGCTGATCGGCTTCTTTGCGAACACGCTTGTACTTCGCGCCGGCATGCAAGCGGAAGCGAGCTTCCGCGAGTTCGTACGTCAGATGAAAGAGGTGTGTCTGGGTGCCTACGCGCACCAGGACGTGCCGTTCGAGAAGCTCGTGGAAGAGTTGCAGCCGGAACGAGACCTCACGCGGTCGCCGCTATTTCAGGTTGTGTTCTCGCTGCAGAACGCCCCGAGCAATCCGCCGGAGATGCCGGATTTAACTGTGACGGAGATCAGGGCTGATACAAACACGGCGAAGTTCGATCTGGGATTGAACCTTTTCGAGAGGGCCGACGGAAGTTTGTTCGGTGCGTTCGAATATAACGTTGACCTCTTTGATATCGAGACGATCCTGGGGTTGATCGAGCGATTTCAGTTGTTGCTGGCGGGGATAGTGGCGAGGCCGGAGGCGTTGGTAGCGGAGCTGCCGCTGGTGAGCCGGGAGCAGTTGGACTATCTGGTAGGGGAGTGGAACGAGACGGCGGTTGAGTATCCGTTGAGCCGGTGTCTGCACGAGTTGATCGAGGAGCAGGCGGAGCGCAGGCCGGCAGCAGTGGCGCTGGAGTGGAACGGGCGAGAGCTGAGTTATGGAGATTTGAATGAGCGTGCGAACCGGTTAGCGCGGTATCTGCGGGAACGCGGCGTGGGGGCGGGGTCGCAGGTAGGAGTAATGCTGCGGCACTCGTTTGAGATGGTGATCGCGGTGCTGGGAGTAATGAAGGCTGGGGCGGCGTACGTGCCGCTGGAGCCGGAGCATCCGCGACTGCGGCAGGCGCTGACGTTGGAGGACGCGCGGGCGGCGCTGCTGCTGACGGAGCAAGCGCTGGTGGAGGAGCTGCCGCGGACGGAAGTGCCGGTCATGGTTTGGGAGGAAGAGTGGGAGGAGATCGCGCGGGAAGAGGGAAGCAACCTGGAGCTGGGTGGAGGCAGTGAGGCGCTGGCTTATGTGATCTACACCTCGGGGTCAACGGGACGACCGAAGGGAGTGAAGATCACGCACCGCTCAATGGTGAACTACGTGAGTTGGGCGGCAGAGCAATATCTGGGAGATGGAGCGGAGAGCATGGCGCTGTACTCGTCGCTGGCGTTCGACCTGACAGTGACCTCGCTGTACGCGCCGTTGGTGAGCGGCGGACGGGCGATCATCTACGAGCAGCGTGGACGAGAGACGGCAGTGCTGCGGGTATTCGAGGAAGGGAAAGCGGCGGTGGTGAAGCTGACGCCGTCGCACCTGAGTCTGGTGGCGGGAATGGACCAGCGGAGTTCAGGCATCCGGCGGTTGGTGGTGGGCGGAGAAGCGTTGGAGACGGAGCTGGCGCGGCAGACCTGGGAGAGCTTCGGGGGACGCATAGAGATCGTGAACGAGTACGGGCCGACGGAAGCGACGGTGGGCTGCATGATCCATCGCTTTGACGCAGAGCGAGACACGCGGGTGCAGGTGCCGATCGGGCGGCCGGCGGCCAACGCGCATATCTATGTGGTGGATGAACGCGGACAAGAAGTAGGGGAAGGGATAGCCGGAGAGTTGCTGGTGAGCGGCGAGGGAGTGGCGGCGGGGTACTACAACCGGCGGGAGTTGAGTGCGGAGCGGTTCGGTGAGGACCCGTACCGTACGGGAGTGCGGAGCTATCGGACGGGAGACGTGGCGCGCCGGCTGAGCGGTGGAGACCTGGAGTACCTGGGGCGGCGCGACGAGCAGGTGAAGGTGCGAGGGCACCGGGTGGAGTTAAGCGAGTTGCGGGCGGCGGTCAACGCACACGCGGAGATCAGAGACAGCGTGGTGGTGCTGCGGAGTCGGGCAGTGGGCGGGGACGAGGTGAAGGAGTTGGTCTGCTACTACGTGGGGCGGCGAGAGGTGAGCGAAGCTGAGTTGCGAGAGCACCTGCGGGAGCGAGTAGTAGCGGAGACGATCCCGGCGCGGTTTATGCGCATCGGGAAGGTGCCGCTGACGTTGAACGGGAAGGTGAATGAAGCGGCGCTGCCGGAGCCGTGGGGCGAGGAGACGGCGGCGGCGGCGGGCGGGACGCGGGAGCTGACGGAGACGGAGCAGGTGCTGGCGGGAGTGTGGTCGCAGGTGCTGGGCGTGAACCAGATAGGAGCCGAGGACAACTTCTTCTCGCTCGGTGGTCACTCGCTGCTGGCCACTCTGATCGTCATTCGCATCCACGAAACCTTCGGCGTCGAAATACCCTTACGAAAGATATTTGAAGCTCCAACTGTAGTGGAACTCGCTGCAGTCGTGGACGCAGCCGTGAGAGCAGGACACGGGCTTGTTTCACCTCCCATCACAACCGCGCCGCGACTCGATCCGTTGCCCCTTTCCTTCGCACAACAGCGACTCTGGTTTCTCGATCGTTTGATGCCGGGCACTGCCGCTTACAACGTCCCGGTAGCTTACAGGCTCACGGGAAGCGTCGACGTGGCCGCACTCGAACTTAGCATCAACCAGATTGTCGCGCGCCACGAGGTGTTGCGCACCACGATCAGTTTGGTGGGCGGCGAGCCGGCGCAAATCATCGCGCCGGAGATGCGCCTCACGTTGGAGGTGAGCGAACTGAGGTCAGCGCCTGCAACCGAGCGTGAAGAGAAGGTGCGGCGAGAAGTGGAACGCGAGGCGCAACTGCCATTCGACCTGAGCACCGGGCCGGTTATCCGGGCGCGTCTCTTGCGACTGGCGGACGACGAGCACGTCCTCGTCGTGACGCTGCACCACATCGTCTCGGATGGCTGGTCAATGGACGTGTTCGGGCGCGAGTTGTCGGCGCTTTATGCAGCGGAGCTGCGCGGTGAGCATGCGCGGCTCCCCGAGCTGCCGGTGCAGTACGCCGATTTTGCCGTGTGGCAACGAGAATGGCTACAGGGAGAGGTGCTCGAAGAACAACTCTCTTACTGGCGCGAGCAACTGCAAGGAGCGACCGGCGTCCTGGAGTTGCCCACCGACAGGACGCGCCCGAAGGTGGCGGGCGGGCCGGGCGCGATCGAACGATTCGAGATCGCAGAAGAAGTGTTAGCTGGTCTGCGCGGTCTGGCTCGTGATCAGGGCGCCACGTTGTTCATGACTCTTTGGGCCGGTTTCTCAGTGCTACTTTCGCGTTACACGGGACAGCAAGACCTGCTGGTCGGCGCGCCGGTGGCGAATCGCGGGAAGCCGGAAGTCGAAGGCCTGATCGGTTTCTTCTCAAATACCCTGGTGCTAAGAGCGCGTGTAACGGGTGAAGAGACCTTCCGCACCTTGCTGGATCGAGCGCGTGAGGTTTGTCTTGGCGCGTATGCGCACCAGGACTTGCCATTCGAGGCATTGGTTGAAGAGTTGCAGCCTGTTAGAGACGTTAGTCGCACGCCGTTATTCCAGGTGACATTCGCGGTACAAAGTGCCGCCGGCAAAGCGTTGGAATTTTCAGGCTTGAAGACCACGTACGTGCCAGTCGATACGCTGACGTCCAAGTTTGAATTGACAGTCGTTCTCGGCGAGAGGGACGGAAGATTGCTGGGGGCGATTCAGTACAACACCGACCTGTTCGACGCCGAGACTGTTGCCCGGCTGGCCTCGCATTTCGTAGTGCTGCTCGAGCACGTGGTCGAGAACCCTGACAGCTCCGTGTCGAGCCTGCCGATATTGACGCGCGTCGAGACAGAGCGGGCGCTGGTCCATTGGAACCAGACCGAGGCGGAATACCAAACACAGAAGTCTGCTCACCATCTGTTCGAAGAACAGGTCGCACGGATGCCTGACGCCTTGGCGCTTGTTTGCGACGACGAGAGCCTCAGCTACCGCGAACTCAATCGCCGCGCCGACCAGTTAGCCAGTCACCTGAAAAAGCAGGGAGTGGGTGCGGAGAAGATTGTAGGCGTGTGTCTCGAAAGGTCGGCGGAGAGTGCTGTCAGCATTCTTGGAGTCTTGAAGTCAGGAGGGGCCTGCCTACTCTTAGATTCGACGGCGACCAAAAACGAACTGGCGATCGCCCTCGAAGAGGTGCGGCCGCATTTGCTGCTGACTCAGGAACGGCTCGTAAGAGATCTGCCTGAATGGCGCGGCCCGATTCTATGGGTTGACTCACAATGGGCGGGTGCGGAAGACGAAGTGCAGGGTGTCAGTGAGAGCAAGGTTGCGCCGGAGAGTCTCGCATACCTGGTCGGAAGCGTTGGGCTGGACGGAAATTTCAGAGCGGTTGCACACACGCACGAAGCGCTCAGTAATGGCCTGCTGTGGATGCAGCACGCCTTCCGGTTGAGCGATTTGGATCGGGTTCTGCATAAAGCTTCTACTGGGTCTGATGTCGGGTTGTGGGAGCTTTTGTCGCCGCTGTTGGCCGGGGCTACCATCGTCATGGCCCAGCCGGGTGAGGAGACGAACAGCGCTTACCTCGCGAGGCTGGTGCGTGAACACAACGTCAGCGCGGCCCACTTCGTACCGTCGCTGTTAGAAAATTTCGTTGACGAGATTGAAGCGTGCGGCAGTTTGCGGCGGGTGCTTTGTAACGGTGAACCGTTGTCGCGCGTTCTCCGCGAGCGCTTCGCTGAACGTCTGGGCGCGGAACTGCATTACCTGTACGCGCCGCCGGAACTGGCAGTCGGAGCTGCGCACTGGTCCTGCGGGCGCGACGATGGCGGTGGTATTGCTCCGGCGGGTCGTCCCATCGCCAACACGCAGATGTATGTGCTCGATGCGAACCTGCAACCAGCGCCGGTCGGGGTTGAAGGCAACTTGCACATCGGTGGCGCGGGTGTGGCTCGCGGGTATCTGAACCGTCCCGATCTAACCGCAGAAAGATTTATTCCTGACCCGTTTGGTGGTCAAGCGGGGTCTCGGTTGTTCAAGACGGGCGAAGTCGGCAGGTACAGGGCGGACGGCGCTATTGAGCACTTGGGTCGCGCCGCCCGACGGCCGAAAGTTAAGGGTTACGAGTTAGAATTACTCGACGTAGAGTCGCAGATAAGATTGTGCCCGGGCGTTTCGCGAGCAGTGGTCGTCCCGACTGATCACGCGTTCAAAGGCAAACGCCTGCTCGCCTATATCGTGCCTGGTCCCAGGTTCGCATCCGGAGACGCGTTAGTAAGCGCGGTGCGAACCTTCCTTCGCGAGCGGCTGCCGGACTACGCGCTCCCATCGGTCTACGTTAGCCTGGCGGCCCTTCCACTGCGGCCGGACGGGAGATTGGATCGCGGCGCGCTTCCCGAACCGGACAGCGAGCGACCCGAGACGGAATCCGCTTTTGTCCCTCCAGCCACAGAAACGGAGCATACAATCGCAGCTGTCTGGCAGGAGTACCTTGGCATTGAAAGTGTTGGCCTCAACGACAACTTTTTTGATCTTGGCGGGCATTCGCTCCTCCTCGCACAACTCCACATCAAGTTAAGCGAACTCTTCGGCGACGCGCTTTCGGTAATTGATCTCTTCAGGTATCCCACCGTTAGCGCTCTGGCCCAATACCTGAACGAACTACAACGAAACCGGACGGATCGATCGGCTGCAACAGCGCCGCAGGAAACGCCGCTGGCGGTCCCGGTAGAGGAAGAGCCTCTGCAGACCACCGCAGATTTGCCGGCGAACGCTGTTGCGATCATAGGTATGTCCGCCCGGCTTCCCGGCTGTCGTGATGTTGCGGAGTTCTGGCAGAAGCTGAAGGACGGTGTCGAACTCATTTCGACCTTCTCAGACCAGGAGTTGGCCCAGGCGGGCGTCAGCGCCGAGCTGATGAACGACGCGAATTATGTCAAGGCATCGGCCTTCCTCGACGATCCCGATTTCTTCGACGCCGCGTTTTTCGGGATTCAGCCGCGCGAAGCGGAAGCAATGGATCCGCAGCAGCGACAATTCCTTGAGTGTGCCTGGGCGGCGCTGGAAGACGCCGGCTACGATGCGGAGCAGTTCGATGGTCGCATCGGCGTTTATGCCGGCGTCGGGATGAATACCTACCTTCTTAACGTATTTTCCCACCCGGAACTGATGCAAGCCCTCGGCGGCTTTCAGGTCATGCTGGCGAACGATAAGGACTTCATGCCGACGCGCGTCTCTTACAAACTGAACCTGCGCGGGCCGAGCGTGGCGGTCCAAACCGCCTGCTCGACTTCGCTCGTGGCAGTTCATCTCGCTTGCAGGAGTCTCCTCGATGACGAATGCGACATCGCGCTTTGTGGCGGGGTTACCGTCCGCGGCACGAGGGCAGGTTACCTGTATCAAGAGGGCGGCATCACTTCACCTGACGGCCACTGCCGCGCTTTCGACAGCCGCGCCGCCGGAACCGTTCCAGGCAACGGCGTTGGGATAGTCGTGCTCAAGCGCCTGCGTGAAGCGCTGACCGACGGCGATCGCATCGATGCTGTCATCCTTGGCTCGGCTATCAACAACGACGGCTCACTGAAGGTCGGATTTACCGCGCCGAGTATCGAGGGCCAGGCGGAAGTAATCGCGCAGGCACAGAGCAAGGCCGACGTGACGCCCGACACGATCACCTACATCGAGGCACACGGTACTGGCACTGCCCTTGGCGACCCGATCGAAGTTGCGGCGCTAACGCAGGCTTTTCGTCTTGCCACTCAGAAGAGAAGTTACTGCGCCCTCGGCTCGGTGAAGACCAACGTCGGACATCTCGACGCAGCAGCAGGCGTGTGCGGTCTGATCAAAACAGTGCTGGCGCTAAAGCACAAGGCGCTGCCGCCGAGCCTCCACTACGAGGCCGCCAATCCGAAGATTGATTTTCCCGAGACGCCTTTCTACGTTAATACCACGTTGAAGGAATGGGAAACCAACGGCGCCCCGCGTCGCGCCGGCGTAAGTTCTTTCGGCATCGGCGGCACCAACGCGCACGTCGTTCTTGAAGAAGCACCCGAGAGCCAACCTCGCCCAGCAGCTGACGGGCCTCAGTTGATCCTGATGACTGCCAGAACGGAACCGGCGCTTGAAGCCATGACAGCGAACCTGCGCGGCCATCTGCAGAATCATCCGGACCTGAACCTGCGCGATGTAGCTTACACGCTGCAGGCCGGCCGGCGGTCCTTCGAATATAAACGCGCGCTCGTTGCGCACGATCGCGACGATGCAATCGAGGCGCTCGACCGGCTTGACCCACGGCGCGTCGTAACAGCGTCGCAGAAGCTACGTCAAAGACCGTGCGTGTTCGCGTTTCCCGGGCAGGGCGCGCAGTACGTGAACATGGGCGCGGGACTCTACGAATCCGCGCCAACGTTCCGCAAGCATGTAGACGAATGCTGTGAGTTGCTCAAGCGATATGCGGGAACTGACCTGCGGGAAGTCCTCTATCCGTCCACGGCGGAAACGGGCGACGCGCGCCGGATGGACCAGACGGTAAACGCACAGCCGGCGCTGTTCGCGATTGAGTACGCGTTAACGCGTTTCTGGGCGGAGTTGGGTGTGAAGCCAACGGCCATGCTCGGGCACAGCGTGGGCGAGTATGTCGCGGCGTGCGTGGCCGGGGTCTTCTCGCTGGAAGACGCGTTGTTGTTGGTGGCACGGCGCGCGGAGCTGATGCAGTCTCTGCCGCCGGGCAAGATGCTTGTCGTGCCGCTGCCCGAGCGCGAGGTCGAGCCCCTTCTGCGTGCAGGACTATCACTCGCCGCGGTTAACGGTGTGGAGTTGTGCGTGGTGTCCGGCCCAGCCGGCGCCGTGGAAGATCTTGAACGAGAACTTGGCGAGAGGGAGGTTGACTGTCACACCCTTCACACATCGCATGCGTTTCACTCGGCGATGGTCGAACCGATCATCAAGCCGTTCGTCGACCTCGTCAAAGAGGTGGAACCGAAGGCGCCAAGAATTCCTTACATCTCAAACCTGACCGGTAACTGGATAACAGTCTCGCAGGCGCTTGACCCGAACTACTGGGGCGACCACCTGCGCCGCACCGTGCGTTTCTCAGAGGGTTTGAACAAGCTGCTGGTGGACCGGCGCACAGTCATTCTGGAAATGGGTCCCGGTACGGGCCTGAGCGGACTGATTAAGAAACACCCCGCACGCGCCGCCGAGCAGGAAGTGCTCGCGACAATGCGCTCGCCGAAAGACGGGCGGGCTGATTTTGACTTTCTGCTGCAGACGCTTGGTGCGATTTGGCTGGCAGGGGTGCGCGTGAATTGGTCCGGGCTGCACAGCGGAAAGTCTCTGCGCCGGATTCAGTTACCGACATATCCGTTCGAGCGGAAACGTTACTGGGTTGATCGGTCGATATTGAGCGCGGCACCAGAACCTGAGCAGGTCCGGTCAGAGAGAAACGGCCACGACGCTCCAACCCAGCAGGCAGCGATGGCGGCCCACGCGTCGGCAGTGGTCGTTCAGGTAAGGCAGACGGAATTGATGAAGAATGCTGAAACGCGCGGCGACGACCAGCCGCACTCCAACGGATACAGGGCGGCCCCGACGCCCACGCAGCAAATCATCGCCCGACAACTGCAGATCAGTTCCGAACAGGTCAGACTCATGGCCCTTCAACTTGAACTGTTACGCAACGCGAAATTGGGTGGCTAGCCTCTGCGAACGAGCGCTTGCTACGAGCTGTTGACGGGAAAGCGAGAGGAAAGAAGCGAGATGTCAATACCGAAATCTAACGAGGCTGCTGCGAAAGGCCGCAACGTCCTCATCCTATCGCAGGTGTTGGCGGTGTTCAGCCGCTTGTTCGGAAAGGATGCTGAGGAACTACCGATCGATGTCCCGCTGATCGAATTGGGAGTTGACTCACTGTTTCTACTGCAAGCGAGTCAGGTCATAAAGAGCGAGTTCGGAGTGAAGATCCCGTTCCGCCTTTTGCTCGAAGAGTTATCCACCATCGAGGCCATTGCGGCTCATTTGAATCAGAAACTCCCGGCAGGTTACGGACAGGACTCGGCTCCTCGTGAAGCGCAGTCCGAAGCGAAGCCGATAGCGGACGCACCGCCGGTCCAACCAGTGTCAGTATCGACCACGGAAGAGTGCGTTGCTCCCGATCGCCTCACGCCGCAACCGCTTCCCGCGCCCTCCCCGACAGCGATCGCTTACGAAGCGGTCGCGGAAGTTCCGCAAACGTTGCCGGCGTCTCTTCCTCAACCAGGCGCCTTCGCGGCGGCGGCTGGGGCTGATGAACCGTACGTGGTTAGGAGTGTGAATCAGGTTTCGCTGACCGCGGTCGAGCACATCATTGCGCAGCAATTAAGGATCGGCGAAGAACAACTCCGGCTGATGTCGTTGCAACTCGAAGTGCTGCATAACGGCAGCCATCAGCCGAGCATGCAGATGGCGCCAGAGCCGGCGTCCGCCGAGCCCGCTGAGTATCGCCAACCGAGTCTGCCGCTGCCGGCAGCCTCGAGCGTTGCCGGCGCAAACGGTTCTGCTCCCGCGCGCGCGGCGGAGCCGGCGACACAAGCTTCCCGGGCCGAAACCGTATCCCGACCACGCGACCCTCAAGGCGAACCTCAGCGCGACGCCCAAGCTGAGCCGGAAACCTTCGTCGCGTACAAGCCTATCAGCAAGGCGACCGGCGCGCTGAACGAGCGACAACGTCTTCACCTCGACGGGCTGATCGAAAGACTCAACGCACGCACCCAGGGGTCGAAAAGACTTACGCAACAGCACCGGCCCTACCTGGCGAACAAGCGGGCCACGGCTGGCTACAGGCAGCTTTGGAAGGAGTTGGTCTACCCACTTGTCACCCAGCGAGGTCAGGGTTCGCGCGTTTGGGATGTTGACGGCAACGAGTATGTAGACTTGACGATGGGATTCGGGTCGTTGCTCTTTGGTCACTCGCCGGCCTTCATCACTGAGGCGCTGCAGGAACAACTCAACAAAGGATTGCAGATCGGAGCGCACACTGCACTTACCGGCGAGGTTGCCAAACTGATCCGTGAACTGACCGGCGTCGAACGCGTAGCTTTCTGCAACTCCGGCACGGAAGCCGTCATGGGCGCGCTGCGCTTGGCGCGCACGGTCACCGGGAGGACGAAGATTGCGCTGTTCGAAGGCTGCTACCACGGAACCTTCGACGGGATCATGGTCAGGGGTGAGACCACTGCCGACAAGCGCCTGCGCGCGCTGCCCATGGCGCCCGGCGTTCCGCAGAAGATGATCGACGATGTGCTGCTGCTGAAGTACAACGACCCGGAATCTATCGAGATTCTGAAAGAGCACGCGCACGAACTCGCAGCCGTGCTCATTGAGCCGCCGCGCAGCCGGCGCCCTGACGTGCAACCCAGGCATTTTCTTCATGAGTTAAGAGCGTTGACTGAGGAAGCAGGCGTCGCACTCATCTTCGATGAAGTGGTTACGGGGTTCCGCTTCCATCCGGGTGGGGCTCAGGCGATGTTTGGCATTCAGGCCGATCTGGTCACGTACGGAAAGGCGATCGGAGCCGGGGTGCCGGTTGCGGTTATCGCCGGCAAAGCAGCCTTCATGGACGCGGTTGACGGTGGCATGTGGAAATACGGCGATGCCTCCTATCCGGAAGCTGACATTACTTTCATGACCGGCACGTACTTTCAGCATCCGGTGATCATGGCCGCTCTTTTGGCCGCCCTCAACCACATTAAGGAACAGGGCCCACGCCTGCAAGAGCAACTCGCCGAGAAGACAACTTACATCGCCGAGACACTCAATGCTTACTTCCTTGAGAAACGCGTGCCTCTAAGCGTTGTCTACATGGGTTCGCTCTTCCGACTGCTATACCCTGCCGACCTCAGGGACATTGATCTTTTCTTCTACCACCTGCTTGAGAAAGGCGTCTTCATCTGCGAGACGCGCAATTGTCTGCTATCGACCGCGCACACGGACGAAGATGTCGAATACATCATCCGCGCGTTCAAGGAAAGCACAGACGAGATGGTGGCGGGAGGATTTTTGCGGGAACTGTCACCTGAGCCGCCTGTCTGCGAACGTAAAGCTGAATCAACCGGTACGCGACCGACAGGCGCAACCGTGGCCGCGCATGCTGCGGGCTTGGGCCTGCGCGCGGTGCCCGCCCCCGTTTCGCATGTCGCCTCGCATGCTGGCAACGAGTCAGAACCAGGCACGCGGGTTCCGCTCACCGACGGCCAGAAACAAATCTGGGCGCTGGCGAATATGGGAGACGACGGCGCCCGCGCCTACAATCAATCGCTCGCGGTCCATTTGCGCGGACCGCTCGATGCCGGCGACCTGGACGCCGCCGTGCAGCAGGTGATCGCACGTCACGAGGCCCTGCGCGCGACGTTTAGTCCGGACGGAGATTTTCAGTCCATCGCTCCGGCGCTCGATCTTCAAATCCGGATGACCGACCTAGCGCGTTTTGGCGAGCAGGAGCGCGCAACGGAACAGGGACGCTTGCTTGCGAGCGAGGCGGAGCAGGGTTTTGACCTCGCACGCGGGCCGTTGCTGAGAATGCGACTGTTCAAACTCGCCGAGAATCATCACATCCTCGCCATCACGATGCATCACATCATCAGCGATGGCTGGTCCATGGGTATCATCCTGAGGGAATTGGCCGAGGTATATGCCGCGAAGCGACTGGGCAGTTACGCCGAACTGCCGCCGCCTGATAGTTTCATTCAGTACGCGCGGGCGCAGTCCGCGTGGCAGCAGAGCGCTGAGATGCAGGAAGCCGAAGCTTACTGGCTAAGTCAATTCGCCGGCCCGCTTCCCTGGCTGGACTTGTCGAACGGCCGTCCACGTTCAGCCTTGCAGACGTACGCCGGCGCGCAAAAGCGCCTGCTCATGAACGCTAGCCTCTACCCCGAACTGAAGCGCGTGAGTACCAGCCAGGGATGCACGCTCTTTATGACTCTGCTTACCGGCTTCAAGGTGCTGCTCCATCACTTAACCGATCAGGACGACCTCATTGTTGGGATTCCCACGGCCGGACAACTAAGCGCTGACGCGTCCAACCTCGTCGGCTATTGCGTGAACCTGCTGCCGTTGCGCAGTCGCGTCACCGGCTCGATGACGTTTGCAGCGTACCTCCGATCTTTGAAGCAGGTTATGGCAGATGCTTACGACTACCAGGATTATCCGTACGGCAAGTTGCTGAAGGCGCTCAATCTCCGGCGCGACCCCAGTCGCTCGCCGCTCGTCGAGGCCGTCTTCAACGTGGACCACAGTGTTTCAGGTCAGAAGTTTTTCGACCTGGAGATGGAGGTACACCCAAATCACAACAGCTCCTCCAAGTTTGATCTGACGATGGATGTGACCGAAGGCCCAGAAGGTCTCACCCTTGATTGCGAATACAACACGAACCTTTTCAGCGAGGCCGAGGCGCGATTGTGGATGACGCAGTACGAAACCGTGCTCGGAAGCGTGGCCGCCAGTCCTGAGGTTCCAATCGGAAACGTGCGGAACACGCTGCGGGAACTCGAGAGGCGGAACCGGAAAAACCGGAGCCGGCAACTTCAGGAAGACCAGCTCTCGAAGTTTAGATCCGCCAAACGGAGGCTGGCCTCTTAGTCAGGGAAAATTGGCGTATGGGAAATTCCGCCTTGGGCGAACCAACTAGGCCGGCTCTCGGTGGCGTCAGGCGCAGGTCGCTGGGCGCGTCTCAGACGGGCTGGATAAGCACGCGGCGTCTCGTCGACGACAATCACGGACCGCTCGTGATGTCGCCGGCAGTGGACGGCCTCAACCTCGCTTCGTGGACCAGGAACAATCGCGACTTCATCGAGAGCAACCTGCTGAACTATGGCGCAGTGCTTTTGCGCGGCTTTGGACCGGGCGAGCCGGGCGAATTGGAGCAGTTCATCCAGGCACTCTGTGGTGAGTTGCTTGAGTACCGCGAGCGCTCGTCGCCACGTCATCAAGTGCAAGGACGGATTTACAGTTCGACCGACTACCCAGCGCATCAGGAAATCTTTTTTCACAACGAGAACTCGTACCAGCAAGTGTGGCCGATGAAGATCTTCTTCCTTTGCCAGACGCCGGCCCAACGCGGCGGGGAGACTCCGATTGCGGATTCGCGCGAAGTACTGCGCCTGCTCCGCGACGATACCGTTGAGCGCTTCGCTCGGAAGGGCTGCATGTATGTGCGGAACTTCGACGATCAACTGGGATTGTCGTGGCAGACCGTTTTCCAAACTGAGGACCGTGCCGCCGTCGAATGGCACTGTCGCGCAGCAGACATCGCGTTTGAGTGGAAGGACGGCGACCGCCTGCGCACGCGTGCTGTGCGACGGGCTGTAACTACGCACCCGAAGACGGCCCAGCGCGTGTGGTTTAACCACGTAGCCTTCTTCCATATATCGACGCTCGAAGCGTCGATACGCGACGGCCTGCTCCGGACGATGGCGGAGGAGGACTTGCCGGCGAACACTTACTACGGTGACGGCTCAACCATCGAGCCCGAAGTGCTCAACGAGATACGCGACGCCTACCGGCGCGCGACCGTGTCGTTCCCGTGGCGCCGCGGCGACATCCTGCTGCTCGACAACATGTTGACGGCGCACTCGCGCAGGCCCTACGCAGGCGAGCGCCGGATTCTCGTCGGCATGTCCGAGCCGCACGGCAACGATCACGTTGAGGCGCCGCTGTCTTGATCGAAAGCGCGGTGCGTGGGACGCATAACCGGGTTTTGTATGAACAGAGGTGACGAGCAAAACATAGCGCTGGCCCATTCGCCCGATTCAGTGGACCAGATGAACGCGAGATTCTACGGCGCGTTCACTTTTCCGTGGTGCCCAATGAAGTTTGACCGCGCGCTTGACCCTTGCTTCGAGACCGACATGCTCAACCAGAGCGTCGGCGAGTGGTCGCACGATATCGTCACGAGAGATCCGCATGTTTGGGTGGCGGGCTGCGGCGCAAATCAGGCTCTCATCACCGCGTTGAAATTTCCGGAAGGCTTCATCGTCGGTTCTGACCTGTCTGCCGAATCGCTGACTTTCTGCGCGGACACGGCGCGCAAGCTCGCCGCGTCAAACCTCGAACTCCGGCGGGAGAGCATCAACCGCGTCTCCTACCACGAACAGTTTGACTACGTCATTTGCACGGGCGTCATCCACCACAACGCCGAGCCGGAACAATCACTGGCGCGGCTGGCCGAGGCGCTGAAACCCTCGGGCGTGCTCGAGTTGATGGTCTACAACCGTTATCACCGCATAACGAGTTCGGCGTTCCAGCGGGCGATTCAGTTGCTGCGGCGCAGCCAAGAGACGGCGGCGGATCCCGGCGCAGAGTTGTCGTTCGCAAAGAAACTCATCGCCTGCTTCCGCGAGGACAACTCCATCTCACGGCTGCTGAGCGAGTGTGAGGCGATGCCTGATGCGGCCATCGCCGACACGTTGATTCAGCCCGTCGAGCACAGCTACACGGTTGAGTCATTGAGGGAGATGGCCAGCCGCTGCGGGCTGGAGTTGCTGCTCCCGTGCGTCAACGCGTTTGACCGTGCGTGGAAGACGATCTCATGGGACCTGGAGTTCGGCGAGGAAGAGTTGCAGCGCGACTACGACACACTCGAAGACTGCGAACGCTGGCAGGTGGCGAACCTGCTGCTCGCGGAAAAGTCGCCGATGCTCTGGTTCTACCTGCAACGGGAAGACAGCGGCAGACGCCGCAAGACGGAACGGCAAGTCTGCGACGAATTCCTCAATACGAGGTTCGTTCGCACAAAAGCGCGGCGGCTGAGTTACTTCCTTGCCGACGACGACGATTACCGCGCGGCCCCCGAACCGTTTCCCCACCCGCGCGCAGAGGCCGACGCCTCGGTCCGGGGCATCGCCGAACTCTGCGATGGGAAGCGATCAATCGGCGAAATCTTTCGCGAGCTGAAGATCGAGGCGACGTTCCGTGCCGTCAATCACGCGCGTCTCCGGCTTACCACGTCGGCGTTTCCGTATTTGATGGCGATGGCGAAAGACGAGTCCACGCGGCCCGACCCCGGGCGATCTATTAAAGGAGCACGGCGGGTGCTGGGCAGGGTTGATGAGGAGGCGGGCAGTGTGCTCGCGCGAATTTAACGAAAGGGGACTGGGTTTATGCAGACGAACAGCGTCGAGGGTTTTAGGCTTTCACCTCAACAGCGGCGGTTGTGGTCGCTCTCGGGACGACACGAAAACGCGACCTACCGCGTTCAGTTCGCCGCGCTGATCGAAGGCCCACTCGACACGTCCGCGCTCAGGGCGGCAGTCGAAGATGTGGCGGCGCGCCACGAAATTCTGCGTACGACGTTTCAAAATTTGGCCACTACGGGCGTGCCGGTTCAGGTTATCAACGAGCGGGCCGTCGCCTGGGAGCCGGACCTGGACCTGGCCGGCGCGCCGGAAAGCGAGCTGCAATCTTGCGTTGACGAGGTGTTCGAAGCATTGAAGGGCACGCCCTTCGACCTCCATACCGGGCCGCTGTTGCGGGCGTCGTTAGTTCGTCTCCAGCCTGACAGGAAAATGCTGTTGCTCGCGTTGCCGGCCCTCTGCACTGACGCCGCCGGCGCGAAAAACCTTCTTCGCGAGATAGCGGCCCGTTGCGACGCCGGCCTCGCCTGGGCCACCGCGGAGGAAGAACCGCTGCAGTACGCAGACATCTCCGAATATCTTTCGTCGTTACTCGAAGAACGGAGCGCGGGCGCCGAATATTGGACCAGTTATGATCTGGCGGAGTTGAGTGCGCGCAGGCTGCACTTTCAGCGACGCACGTCGCGGGCGCAAGGCGCTGAGCGCCCGATTAAGGTGCGGCTTCCGCTCGGATCGCGGATGGTAGACCTGGCGCTGGCGTGTGACTCCACGCCTGAGCTGTTCATGCTTAGCTGCTGGCACGCGCTGCTTTGGCGCATCACGGGATGGCGTGAAGTCGTAGTCGGCGTCGCCTTCGATGGTCGGCGGGTCGAAGGGCTCGGCGCGTTACCGGGAGCGTTCGTCAAGTACCTGCCACTGGAAGCGAAACCGGAAGCCGGCGAGACTTTTGCGCAACTGCTCGCAGAGATAAGCGAGCGCGCGGCGACGCACGCCGAGTGGCAGGATTACTTCTACTGGGGCGAGGCTGGCGATGCGAAAGAGGCGAAGACTCACATGCCGCTCGGCTTCGACTACGAAGAGATCGGCGAACGTCATCGCGCCGGTGCTGCCGTGATGTCGCTGCAGGCCCTCTACTCTTGCAACGAACGATTCGACCTCAAGCTCTCATGCGTCAGGATCGACCGCGAGCTTTTCGCCGAGTTCCACTTTGACGAGCGCCGGTTCGACCGGCGAGACGTTCAATGTTTGGCCGAAGAGTTCGCCGCGTTGGCCATGGGGGCCGCTGCAAATCCGAACTTGCCAATCTCTAAGTTAGACCTGCTTGGTGAGGGCGCACGCGCTCGCCTGCTGCATGAATTCAATCAGACAGGTACCGACTATTCACGGTCGCGGCACGTGCACCAACTGGTCGAGGAGCACGCGCGGATGACGCCGGACGCTGTCGCCGTCGTTTGCGGCGAGGAGCGGCTGAGTTACGCCGAGCTGCAACACGTGCGCGAACCGGCTGGCCCACTACCTGATCGCCCGTGGTGTCGGACCGGACGTTTTAGTTGGCATTTGCCTTGACCGATCTCCGGAGATGATCGTCGCGTTACTCGCCGTCCTGAAAGCCGGCGGCGCGTACCTGCCGCTGGACCCCACCTACCCGAAGGAGCGCCTGCGATTCATGACCGAGGATGCTCAGTTGGGTTTGCTCGTCACGCAGCGACGACTTGCAGAGCGTCTGGCGCCGGGCACGGCGAGTCTCATCATTGTCGATGAGGAACCTGAGTTGTTGTTCGAGCAACAAAGTGGCAAGAGCGACGAGGGCGGCGAGAACCCAAAGATCGAGACTCACGACGAAAATCTCGCTTACATCATTTACACGTCAGGCTCCACCGGCCGGCCGAAGGGAGTGATGATCTCGCGCGGCGGGCTCTTGAACTATCTGAGCTGGTCCACCGAAGCCTACGGCGTAGCCGAGGGGCACGGCGCGCCGGTGCATTCGTCGTTGTCGTTTGACCTGACGGTTACGAGTCTCTTCCCGACGCTCATGGCTGGGCGAAGCCTCTTCCTTGTTGGCGACGACGAGGGCGCGGGCGAGCGGCTGGCGCAGTCGCTGCGAGGCCGGCCCGAGTTCAGCCTGGTCGAAAATCACCCCGGCACACCTCGAACTGCTCAGCCTCCTGATGAAGCCCGACGAGGTCAGGGGCGCGGCGAAGGCGCTGGTCATCGGCGGCGAGGCGCTCCATTGGGAGGACCTGTCTTTCTGGCGCGAGCATGCGCCGTCCATGAGAATTATTAACGAGTACGGCCCGACCGAAACTGTCGTCGGCTGCTGCGTCTACGAGATCGAAGCCGCGGACGAGACTTACGGCTCCGTGCCCATTGGACGACCCATCGCGAACACGCGCATGTATGTGCTCGACGACCGCATGGAGCCTGCGCCATTCCTGGTCGCGGGCGAGATTTACATCGGCGGCGCCGGCCTCGCGCGCGGTTATCTGAACCGCCCCAACGTAACGGCCGAGAAGTTCGTCTGTGACTCGTTTGGCGGCCAGCCCGGCGCGCGTCTCTACCGGACCGGCGATCTCGGGCGCTACCGCGCTGACGGAACGATCGAGTTTCTGGGCCGCTGTGACCATCAAGTCAAGATCAAGGGTTACCGCATCGAGCTCGGCGAAGTCGAAGTTGCGTTGCTTGACCTCGCTGAGGTGCGTGAGGCGGTGGTCACTGTGCGCGAGGACACGGGTGAAAAGCGTCTGGTCGGCTACGTTGTGCCGCGCAATGGTCTGGTGCTGAGCGTGAGCGATTTGCAGAGACGCTTGCGAGAGAAGTTGCCAGAGTACATGGTGCCGTCGACTTTGGTTATTTTGCGAGCACTCTCGCTGACCATAAATGGGAAGGTCGACCGCGAGGCGTTGCCTGCGCCTGGCGTATTCAGTGCCGACCTTGAGAAGGCTTACGTGCCGCCGCGGACACCGAAAGAGAGATTGTTGGCGGAGTTGTGGGCCAAGTCTCTCGGTCTGGATCGAGTTGGAGTGCACGACAACTTCTTCGAACTCGGTGGCGACTCGATCCTCAGCATCCAGATAGCCAATCGCGCCAACGCGGCCGCCGTGCGTTTGACGCCTCGTCAAATCTTCCAGAACCGAACCATCGCCGAACTTGCTTCCGTGATCGAGACTATCCAACCTGCCTGGACCGAGGAAGCGTCGACAGCCGGACCAGTGCCGCTGACGCCAATCCAGCATTGGTTTTTCGAACAAGACCTGCCTGAGCCGCATCACTGGAACCAGGCTGCGATGCTGGAATTGCGGCGAGAGGTTGAGCCGTCAGTAATCGAGAAAGCGTTGCAGTTGCTGGTCGTTCACCACGATGCGTTGCGTCTTCGCTTTTCACGCGAGCACGGCACGTGGCGGCAAGTCTGTGTGCCGCCGGGCGAGGCGCAGGCGTTAACGCGCAAATCGGTCCCAGCAGTTCCGGAAGAAGATCAGGAGGCTGCGATTGCGTCGTTTGCAGCGGAGTTCCAGAAAACGCTGAACCTGTCCGAGGGTCCGATCATGCGAGCTGCTCTCATTGATCTCGGTCCGGAAAGAGCGTCGCGCCTACTGCTGGCAATTCACCACCTGGCCGTGGACATCGTGTCGTGGGGCGTGTTGCTGGAAGGGTTGCAGCTCGCCTGCGAGCAACTCGGCCGGGGTGAAGCCGTGAGCCTGCCGTCAAAAACTACGTCGTTCAAGAGCTGGGCCGAGCGGCTGGAAGATTATGCGAAATCCGCAGACCTCCGCGACGAGCTAGGCTACTGGATGACCGAGCTGGATCGTTGGACTTGCAAGATTCCTGTCGACTGGCCAGAGGGAATCAACTCGCAGGAGTCTGCACGAATCGTGTGGGTTTCGCTCGACGGCGAAAGAACGAAGGCGTTGCTCCAGGAAGTCCCAAAGGTCTACCACACGATGATTAACGACGTGCTGCTGACGGCCCTCGTGCAGTCTTTCTCCGGCTGGACCCGGGCCCGCTCGCTCCTTGTCGATCTGGAAAACCATGGACGCGAAGACATCTTCGACGACGTCGATCTGTCACGCACGGTCGGTTGGTTTACCTGCATCTTCCCGCTGCTGCTGGAACTCGGCGACGCCTCGCGGCCGGAAGTGGCATTGAAATCCGTTAAGGAGCAAATTCGGCGCGTCCCGAATGGCGGCATCGGCTACGGCCTGTTGCGCTACCTGGCTGCGGAAACGGAGGCCAACGCCAGCCTGGGAAAACTTCCACAAGCAGAGATCTGCTTCAACTATCTGGGCCGTGCCGGGCAAGTGGATTCTGAGCACAGCCTGTTCACGCCGAAAGGGTCAGCAGGAGCGACGCGTAGTGCAACCGGTCGCCGGCGCTACCTGATCGAGGTTGACGGAGGCATTTACGGAGACCAACTGCGGATGGCCTGGACGTACAGCGAGAACCTGCATGCCAGGTCAACGATCGAAAGTTTTGCCAACGGCTTCATTGAAGCATTGAACACGATCATCGATCACTGCTTGTCCGTGGACGCAGGCGGTTTCACGCCTTCCGACTTCTCGATCCCGGATTTGAGCCAGAGAGAACTCGACAAATTAATCGCGGAACTCAGCGGCGACGAGGAACAGAGATGAAAAGGGCGAACATTGAGGACATCTATCTCGTCTCGCCGCTTCAGGAGGGGCTGCTTTTCGACACGCTCAATTCGCCGGGTGACGGGGTTTATTTTCAGCAGTTGAAATTCCGCTTCGATGGTCCGCTCGACGTCCCGGCCTGGGAGCGCGCCTGGCGGAAAGTTATCGAGCGGCACCAGATTCTGCGCACCGCCATCGTCCGGCAGAAACACGATCGGCTGTTGCAAGTAGTATGGCGAGAGGTCAACGTTCCCTGGCAAACCTTTGACTGGCGAGGACTGCCCGCGGCGGAACAAAGCGAACGTCTAAACGCTTTCCTTGAGGCTGACCGCAAGCAGGGTTTCGATTTTTCGCGGGCGCCATTGCTGCGCATGACCCTCATTCGCTTGACCGATGAGGCAGCCGAGTTCGTCTGCAGCCATCACCATGTTTTGCTTGACGGCTGGTCTACGGGAATTGTCTTGAAGGAGCTGTTGTCGTTCTACAAGTCTGACGGCGCGGCTCTGCCGAACCCGCCCGCGCCGCGCCCATACAAAGATTTCATCGCCTGGCTCGAGCGACAAGACCTGGCCCAGGCCGAGCAGTTCTGGCGCAAGACGCTCAAAGGATTCACCTCGCCGACGGTGGTACCTGCCAACCACACGAACGGTAAACAAGTTGAGAACGTCACACAGCAGCAACTCCAGATCTCGCTGGACGCCGAGACGACCATGAAGCTGCAGTCGTTCGCGCGCGCCAACAACATAACCCTGAACATTTTGGTAAGTGGCGCCTGGGCCCTGCTCCTCAGTCGCTACAGTGGCGCGGAGGATGTTGTCTTCGGCGTCACTGTCTCCGGCCGCCCGGCAACGCTCGCGGGCGTGGAGGCGATGGTCGGTCTCTTCATCAACACGTTGCCGTTGCGTGTGCAACTGCCGCCCGGACAAACCCTCATTTCGTGGCTGGGAGATTTGCAGATGCGCCTGCTCGATCTGCAGGAGTATGGGTACAGCCCTCTGGTAAACGTGAACGGTTGGAGCGAAGTGCCTCGCGGAGTGCCACTGTTTCAGAGTACCACTGTATTCGACAACTACCCTGGTGAGCTAAGCAAGCGTGACTTGAGAACGCGCCTCGCGCTTACCGACATCCGATCCATCGAGTGGGCAAGCTTCCCGCTGGGGTTGGTGGCGACGCCGGGTCCGCAACTGCTGTTGAAAATCGGCTACGATCCGCGCCGCTTCGACGCGCCGGCAATTGAGCGAATGATGGGTCATTTGCGCGCCCTGTTGGAGAACATGGTTGCGAACCCGCACGCCAGGCTTTCAGAGGTGAGGATGCTGACGAGCGACGAGCAGCGGCAAATGTTGGTCGCGTGGAATGACACGAGGAGAGACTACCCGTCCGAGGTCACCATTCACCAACTGTTCGAGCAGCAGGCAGCAATGTCACCCGACAATGTCGCCCTGCGATCTGACGAAGGTGAGTTGACATACGGCGAGTTGAATAAACGGAGCAACCAGTTGGCGCACTATCTGCGCGCCATTGGGATTGGGTCCGACGCGCGCGTGGCTGTCTGCACGGAGCGGTCGCCGGAGATGATCGTGGGGCTGCTTGGCGTTCTGAAGGCTGGTGCGGCGTATGTTCCGATCGACCCGCATTACCCGACCGAACGCCTCGAATGGTTATTAGGGGACTCTGGCGCCTCTTTGCTTCTGACGCAGGAACATTTGCTCGGCCAACTGCCAACTGTTGAGATGGAAGTATTGCGGCTCGACAGTGATTGCCGCGCAGTTGCGGCACACAGCGCCGAGGACCTCAGCGACACTGCGATGCCCGATGACCTCGCTTACGTCATTTATACTTCCGGTTCCACTGGACGTCCGAAGGGCGTGATGATCCCGCACCGTGGAATATGTAACACGCTGCTCTGGCGGCGCGAAACCTTTGGTCTCACGAGCGCGGATCGCGTGCTGCTCAACCTCTCATTCTCGTTCGACGCCTCGGTCTGGCAAATCTTCGGACCCCTGATTGCCGGGGCCACGCTCGTTCTCAGTAGGCCTGCAAAGCATCTCGACAGTTCATATCTTGTCGAAAAAATTGTAGCGGAGGGGGTAACCATCACAGACTTCGTGCCGTCGGCGCTGCAAGTGTTCCTGGACGAACCTGAGGTTGGTCGTTGCCGGAGTCTACGGCATGTGTTCTCTGGCGGCGAGGCCCTGACCAAAGAGACGCGAGACAAGTTCTTTGCGAGCCTCAGCGCCAGCCTGCACAACGCTTACGGCCCTACCGAAACTTCCGTTGACGCGGCCCACTGGACTTGCGAGCGCGTCGACAAGCGGGACACGGTTCCGATCGGCCGGCCCATCGCCAATAAACAACTCTACTTGCTTGACGCGCGGTTGCAGACAGTTCCGATTGGTGTCACCGGTGAGATTTACGTCGGCGGCTCGGGCCTCGCGCGCGGTTACTTGTCGCAGCCCGGCTTGACCGCAGAGAAGTTTGTTCCCGATCCATTTAGTATCGAGCCGGGGGCGCGACTGTATCGGACAGGCGATCTCGCTCGCTATTCAGGGGACGGCGCGATCGAGTACCTGGGGCGCGTTGATAAGCAGGTAAAGATTCGCGGCTTTCGGATCGAGTCAGCGAGATCGAAGCGGTGCTGACGACGCATGAAGAGGTGCGTGATTGCGTCGTGGTCGTGCGCGAGGACATGCCCGGCAACCAGCGCCTCGTCGCCTATGTCGTCGCTCGCAACGGCGCTGCGTCGCCACGTGGCCTGCGCCAATTTCTGGCGGGCAAGCTCCCCGCTCATATGCTGCCGGCGGCAATCCTCGTTCTGGACAGACTACCTCTCACGGACAATGGGAAAATTGACAAACGCGCGCTGCCGCCTCCGGAACAGATCGATTCGGACGCCGAGGAGGGCTTCGCCGCTCCGCGCACCCAGGTAGAGGATCTGCTCGCCGAAATCTGGGCGCAGATTATCGGTGTGAAGCGAGTAGGCATCCAGGATAACTTCTTCACACTCGGCGGGCATTCGCTGTCGGCCGCGCGTATCGTCTCGCGAGTGCGCGAAGCTTTCAAGACAGAGTTACCTCTGCGGGCTCTCTTCGAGCACCCGACCGTGGCAGCTCTGGCTGAAGTTGTTGAAGCCATGGTAAGGGACGTCCCGGAATCGCGCTTGCCGCCGATCGTGCCCGTGCCTCGCGATCAGAACCTACCGATGTCCTTTGCGCAACAGCGCCTATGGTTCATCGATAGACTGGTACCGGGAAACTCTTTCTACAATATGCTCGGTGCGTTCTATCTTCAGGGCTCGCTCAACTGCCAGGCACTGGATGATGCGCTCAACGACCTGGTAACGCGTCACGAAATTCTACGTACGACATTCGCTGAGATTGACGGACAACTAGTCCAGGTCATCAAGCCCGCGATGAAGCTGGCGCTGCCGCTCATCAGTCTGACTGCCTTGACGGTTGGCGAGCGGGAAGCCGAGGCGCGCCGGCAGGCCTTCGATGAAGGGGACCGACCTTTCGACCTTACAGAAGGCCCGCTGCTTCGTGCCACGTTGCTGCGCCTGGACGACGAGGACCATCTGCTTCTCTTGACGATGCACCACATCGTTTCGGACGGATGGTCGTTGGGACTGCTGCTCGGCGAGTTGGCGACGTTTTACAAAGCGCGCTTGACCGGCGTTGCGTCGCGTTTGCCTGGGTTGGCGATCCAGTATGCGGATTACGCTGCCTGGCAGCAGGGCTGGTTGCAGGGCGAAGTGCTGGCGAACCAAATGGATTACTGGCGACGTCAACTCGACGCGGCGCCAGCGCTGCTGCAACTGCCGAGCGATCGTCCGAGGGCGTCAACGCAGAGTTTTCGGGGAGCAATTCACAGTTTCACCGTTTCCAACTCGACAACCGAGTCGTTGCGGCGCCTGTGCCGTGAGGAGACTGCGACGATGTTCATGGTGTTGCTGGCTGCGTTTGACGTTCTGCTAAGCCGCTACAGCGGACAGGACGATCTCGTTATTGGCACGCCGGTGGCCGGACGAAACCGCAGCGAGTTTGAGCGATTAGTCGGATTCTTCATCAACACGGTCGTCTTGCGTACGGACCTCTCTGGAAACCCGACGTTTCGCGAACTTGTGGGCCGCGTGCGCGAAGTAAGTCTGGGAGCTTACGCGCATCAGGATCTTCCATTCGAGAAGATTGTTGAAGAGCTACATCCCCAACGTGATTTGAGTCACACTCCGGTGTTCCAAGTGATGTTCAGCCTCCAGAACACACCGGCAGATGCGCCGGCTTTTCCGGAGTTGACCATCAGAGCAATGGAGGTCGACAGTGGCACCTCGAAATTCGATCTGACCCTCGATCTACAAGAGGCTTCCACTGGCTTGTTGGGCTGGTTTGAATACAGCATTGACCTCTTCACCGCTGACTACATCGCTCGCCTGACGGGCCACTTCGTCATGTTGCTCGAGGCTATCGCTCAGAACCCTGACCAGAAGATCGGTGCGTTAAGCCTGCTGACCGAAGGCGAGCAGCGCCAGTTATTGCTTGAATGGAATGCCACCACGGTCGCTTACACCACCAATGAACCTTTCAATCGCCTCTTCGAGCAACAGGTGGAACGAACTCCCGATGCCATTGCAGTAGTTTGTGGCCCACTGCAACTCACCTACGCGGACCTCAATCAGCGCGCTAACAACCTCGCGCGCCTGCTGATCGAGCAAGGTATCGCCGCAGAGTCAGTGGTCGGCGTCTTAATGAGCCGCGACATCAACCTCCTGACGAGCATCCTCGCCGTGTTGAAGGCGGGCGGCGCATATCTGCCGCTCGATCCTGAATATCCGGTGCAAAGACTTCGCACGATCGTGGAGCATAGTGGCGCGCGTTTGGTGATCACCGCGCGGGAGTTTCGATCAACCCTCAACGAGATCTGTAACAGCTCTGAAGCGTTAACGGCGCCTGCCGTGCTGGTGGTGGAAGACCTGTTAGAGCAACAGCGCGAAACCGAGAACCTGCCGCCGCGCGCTGTGCCCGACAACCTCGCCTACATCATCTTCACGTCAGGGTCAACGGGTGTGCCGAAGGGCGTGATGATTCATCACCGCGGCATGGTCAATCACCTGTGGGCCAACATCGAAGCACTCTCGATGACCAGTTTGGACGTGCTGGCGCAGACAGCCTCGCATTGTTTCGACATCTCGGTTTGGCAGTTTCTCGCCCCGCTGATCATCGGCGGGCGCGTGCACATCTTTCCTGATGAGATCACGCAAGATCCGACTCGCTTGCTACGCGAGGTTGATCGCGCGGGCGTTACGGTGTTCGAGACGGTGCCTTCGTTGCTGCAAGTGGCTCTGGCTGACGTGCAGGCAGGGAAGCAGAAACGGCCCGAGCTGAAGTCGTTGCGGTGGCTGTTGCCGACCGGAGAGGAAGTGCCGGCGGAACTTTGTCGCGAGTGGCTCAGGACCTACCCGAACGCGCCGCTGATGAACGCGTATGGCCCGTCGGAGTGTTCTGACGACGTGACGTTAGCGCCGATCCATGAGCCGCCTGATGAGACTGTGATTCGCGTGTCAATTGGACGGCCGATCGGGAACTTACAAGTGGCGATCGTCGATCGAGAGTTGAACCTGGCGCCGATCAGCGTGCCTGGAGAGTTGTGCGTGAGAGGCATCGGGGTCGGGCGCGGATATCTGTCGTTGCCGTCGCGTACGGCTTCCGTATTCGTGCCTGACCCATTCAGCACGGAGCCGGGTGCACGCATGTACCGCAGTGGAGACCGCGCGAAATATTTGCCTGACGGGAGCATCGAGTTCCATGGGCGTATGGATCATCAAGTCAAAGTGCGCGGTCACCGGATCGAGGCTCGGCGAGGTCGAGGCCGCTCTTGCTCAAGTGCCTGGCGTCTCCGAGGCGGTGGTCATGGTCAGGGAGGACACGCCCGGAGATAAACGGCTGGCGGCTTATTGTGCGTGTGATCAAGAAGTTGTGACCAGCGACAAGTTGCGCGAGTTTCTCGAGCAGCAGATGCCACACTACATGATTCCATCGCTGTTCGTGTTACTCGATGCATTGCCACTCTCAGCCAACGGCAAGATTGATCGACGGTCGCTGCCGGCGCCGGACTTGTCGCAATCGCGGCAGGATTCTTACGTTGCGCCCCGCGACAATGTCGAACGACAACTCTGCGAGATTTGGGAGAAGCTGTTGAAGGTCAGCCCTATCGGGATCAAAGACAACTTCTTTAATGTGGGAG
The DNA here is from genome assembly GCA_963698325.1 of Blastocatellia bacterium. Classification (GTDB taxonomy): domain Bacteria; phylum Acidobacteriota; class Blastocatellia; order Pyrinomonadales; family Pyrinomonadaceae; genus PSRF01. The sequence continues at coordinate 97,704 of CAVOQJ010000007.1, forward strand.
GACACTCGCTTTTGGCGTTGCGTTTGATGGCTGAAGTGCAGCAACACTTCCAGCGTACCCTCCCGCTCGCCATTCTTTTCGAAAAAGGCACAATCAAAGAATTAGCAAAGATACTCCGCGAACAGATCGCCTCGCCGGAATCTTCTCTGGTTGCGATTCAGCCGCAAGGCGAGCGCCCTCCGGTTTTCTTTGTACATGTGGGTAGCGGCAATGTGCTCTGCTACCTGGATCTCGCGAGACACCTGGGTTCCGATCAACCTTTCTACGCGATCCAGGATCCGAGCCTGGTGGGCACCGCGCCTCCTTTTGAATCACTCGACGCAATGGCCGCGCACTACGTCGAGTGTATTCGCGCGGCGCAGCCGTTGGAGCCTTACCTCATCGGTGGCTGGTCGTTTGGCGGGCTCGTGGCCTTCGAGATGGCGAGACAGCTAACCGCAGCAGGCGCAGAAGTGGCAATGCTCGCAATTCTCGACAGCGGCACGCCGGAGATGGAACGCGAATTCGAGCGCCGTTCGGATGATGCCGCCCTGCTCGCGATCCTGGCGCACGAGATGTATCTCCCGGTGGTGGCGGCTGAACTGCGGCAACTCGAGCCGGAGGAACGACTGCGTTTTGTTGCCGACTACATGAACCGCGCTGGGCTCATCTTCGATGATGCTCCAGAGGTTGTGCGGCGCCAGCTCGAAATCTTCAAGTACAGAAATCGAGCGACGCAAAATTACGACCCCGGCCCTTACGCCGGCTCCATTTCTTTGTTCGTCGCCGGCGACAGGCAACCCGATGAAGAAGAGGCAGAAGCGTTGCCGGATCTGATCGAAGGTTGGCGCAAGTTGGCGCTGGGTGGATTAAAAGTTTTTTCCGTGCCGGGCGCGCACCACGAAATCGGGCGAGAGCCTAACGTGCAAGTTCTCGCGAGACACCTCAGGAGTTGTATTGACCAAGCCCTGGAGATCGATGAGGTCGACAAGACGAGGCACGCAGTGTCGCAATGAACGGCTTACTGTAGGAGCTGCGCGAATGGCGCATGCCGTGATGGCTGAAAACATATCTGGAGCGGAGGATAGCTTGCGAGTGATCGTGCAGAAGTACGGTGGATCGTCGGTTTCCACGGCGGCAAAGATGCGAGCCGTCGCCGAGATGATCAAACAGGTAAGCCCGCAAAACCAGGTCGTGGTAGTGGTCTCGGCCATGGGAGATTCCACGGACAATTTGCTGGAGTTAGCGCGGCAGGTCGGGCCGGCCCTCTCGCTTCGTGAATTGGACATGCTTTTGGCGACCGGCGAGACGGTCTCCGCGGCGCTGCTCAGTCTCGCCATCCAGAGTCTCGGCGTGAAGGCAGTTTCATTGTCAGCGAGTCAAAGCGGAATCATCACCAACGAGGTGTATTCCAACGCACGCATCCTCGAAGTGCGACCCGATCGGATCAAAAAAGAGTTGGCGGGTGGCGCGGTCGTAGTCGTCCCCGGCTTTCAGGGTGTGACAAAGCAGCAAGAGATCACGACTCTCGGCCGTGGCGGCTCCGATACCAGCGCCGTCGCAATTGCCGCAGCGCTGGGAGCGACAAGCTGCGAGATCTACACGGACGTTAAAGGAGTCTACACCGCCGATCCGCGTGTCGTGCCCGAGGCGATAGCGTTGAGCGAACTGGGCGCGGGCGAGATGCAGGAGTTGGCGTGGCACGGCGCGCAGGTGGTCAAGGCTGAGGCTGTGGAGTTCGCGAGGACAAACGGGGTTGCGGTTGTCGTGCGCTCGGCGTTCGCGGACGGCCAAGGCACATTCATCCCTGCCGAGCCGGCACAGAGTGTCTATCGGCCACATCGTCCGGAGGTTGCCGCGGTAACGGGGCGGAAAGACCTCGTGCGAATCAGACTCGACGGGTCGGCGCTGACCAGCCCACAAAGGGATGAAATCTTCGCCGCCCTTTCAAAGTACGACTTGATCTTCGGAGGCTTGAACGGTGCGGGCGAGACCAGCGAACTGTTCATCTCCAACCTTGAAATTCCCGATCCCGATGCCTTCGCTGCAGAGTTGGCGCCGCGATTCAACGGCGCGGTCAAACTTACGGGAGAGCTTGGAGCTGTGTCGCTCGTCGGGTTCGGCCTCGGCTCCAGACCGGCGGCGCTGCTCGAGGCTCTCAGAGTCTTAGAAGAAGAAAAGGTTCTGCTCATCAAGAGCTTTACTGGGCGAGAGTCTCTGACCTTCGTCATCCCACGGCCACTGGTGGATGCGAGCGTGAAGCGTCTGCATCGCGTCTTCGTCGAAAGCCATGAGCCGGTTTTGCAACTGAATAGTCCCCCCTTTATCCGGAAGACCAAAGGATCAAACATCGTGGATACATTCGAGTTCCTTGAATCCGAGGTGCGGTATTACTGCCGCGATTTTCCCACTGTCTTCACCAAAGGAATCGGCAGCAGACTCTTCGACGAACATGGCGGAGAGTATCTCGACTTTTTCAGTGGCGCGGGCACGCTCAATTACGGACACAACAACCCGCGCCTCAAGCGGCGGCTGATCGAGTATCTGGAGAACGACTCGATTACACACAGCCTTGATATGGCGACAGCCGTCAAGCGCGAGTTTCTTGAACGGTTCGATTCGTTGATTCTCACGCCGCGCAGGCTTCAATACAAGATTCAATTCTGTGGCCCAACCGGAACCAACGCCGTCGAGGCGGCTTTGAAACTCGCGCGCAAGGCGACCAGGCGTCAGAACGTCATCTTTTTCATGAACGCTTATCACGGCTTAAGCCTGGGCTCGCTGGCGGTGACGGGCAACGCTTCAAAGCGGGCCGTCGCGGGCGTGCCCCTGCATTACACGATGCCGATGCCATACGATGGCGACCTTGGGCCCAACGTGAACACGCTCGACTACTTCGAAGCCTTCCTGCAAAACCCCGGCAGCGGTATGGAGCTTCCGGCCGCAGTCATCGTGGAGACCATTCAGGCTGAAGGTGGCGTGAAGGTCGCGAGCTACGAGTGGCTGCGTCGTCTCGAAGATCTCGCACGTCGCCACGGGATCGTGTTTATCGTTGACGACATACAGGTCGGATGCGGTCGGACGGGCACCTTCTTCAGCTTCGAGGACGCGGGCCTTCGCCCCGACATGGTCTGCCTTTCGAAAGCCATCAGTGGTTTTGGTCTGCCGATGGCGCTGCTTTTGATTCGCCCCGAGCTTGATGTCTGGCAACCGGGCGAGCACACAGGCACGTTCCGCGGTAACAACCTCGCCTTCGCCACTGCCAGCGAGGCTCTCGCGTACTGGGAAGACGAAGCCTTCGCTGATTCGATTTTAAAGAAATCGGAGTTGGTGGCCCGGCTCTTGAAAGAGACGGTGGACAGACACACCGAGGCACGGGGCTGGGTGCGCGGGCGCGGCTTGATTCAGGGCCTGGGCTTCGACGTGAAGGGGCTGGCCCAGGAGACCGCACGCGTCGCGTTCGAGCGCGGGCTGATTATCGAAACCTCCGGCGCTCGAAGCGAAGTCGTGAAGCTGCTGCCGCCGCTCACTATCGACGAAGAAGACTTGAGGGACGGTATCGCCCGCCTCAACGACAGTTTGACCACGGCGCTGGGAAGAATGGAGCTGAGCCGCGCCGCAGTCAGTGACGGAAGAGCGTGCCATTCCGAGGCGAGCAGATTTGGAGAGTAATAGGACTTAAGGACGATTGGGAGCAAGTCAATGGCTCAGGCAGTGATTGCGGAAAAAATGTCTGGTGCTAGAGGGATGAAAACCTTCTTCATCATGTGGGCGGGCCAGGTCGTTTCCATGATCGGTTCGGACCTGACGGGCTTTGCCTTGGGCGTGTGGGTTTATCAGAACACGGGCTCGGTGACGCGGTTCTCGCTCATCATCCTTTGCGCGGAGTTGCCGGGCATCGTCCTGTCACCGCTGGTTGGCGCTATCGTCGACCGTCACGATCGGCGCACGGTGATGATCCTCAGTAACATCGGTGCCGGCCTGAGCACTTTGATCATTGCGCTGCTGTTCATGCAGGGCTGGCTGCGTCTCTGGCATATCGCCATTCTTACCGCGGCGATCTCGACGTTTGCGGCGTTCCTCAGGCCCGCCTTTAGCGCTTCGATCTCGCTGATCGTGCCGAAACGGCATCTGGGTCGGGCGAGTGGAATGGTGCAGACGGGACAGGCCGCGGCGCAAATTCTCTCGCCGCTGATGGCCGGATTTTTGGTCTTGACGATCAAGATTGAAGGCGTCCTGCTGATCGATTGCCTGTCTTACATCCCGGCGATCTTGACGCTGCTGATAGTCTCGATACCAAGACCGCCTAAGACTATTGACGACGGCATGGAGAAGCGCTCGCTCCTGAAGGACGCCATCTTCGGATGGACTTACATCATCGCCCGGCCAGGCATCTTTGGCCTGCTGCTCTTTTTCGCCATCACGAACTTCACCGTGACTGTGTCCAACATCCTCATCACGCCGTTGGTACTAAGTTTTGCCAACGCTGCTGTCTATGGAACGGTGTTGTCAGTTACAGGCGCGGGCGTTTTTGCAGGTGGCTTGCTGATGAGTGTTTGGGGTGGACCAAAGCATCGCATCTACGGCGTCTTCTTTTATGGGATCGTGCAGGGGCTGGCACTGATCTTTCAGGGAATTCGACCCAATGCCGTGCTGATAGCAACGGCGCTGTTCTGTGCCGCGTTCACCGCGCCGATTGTCAACGGCTCTTTCATTCCAATCTTGCAGAGTAAGTCTTTGCCGGAGGTGCAGGGGCGCGTATTTGCTGCGGTGCGGCTGGTGTCGTGGTGTTCGGTGCCGGTGGCTTACCTCATTGCGGGCCCGCTTTCAGATAAGGTCTTCGAGCCGTTGCTAAAGCCCGACGGGCCGCTGGCGGAAAGTGTTGGTCGAGTGACCGGCGTCGGACCGGGGCGGGGAATTGGACTCTTGCTGATGATTTTGGGAGTGTTTACTTTATTGGCGACGCTGAGAGCATACTTGTACCCACGCGTTCGGAGAATCGAAGTCGAGCTGCCGGATGTTCTCCCGGAGCCCGTGGCCGTAGCCGAAGGTTAGGGGATCAACTCGAGCGCGCGATTTAGAAACGGAGGCCGGGGGCCGTACCGACCCCGCAATCAAACTGAGAGAGGAACCAATGAACACACTGATGCAGGATGTTCGTTTCGCCATTCGCGTGATGCGGAAGAATTACGTCTTCACGCTGTTTGCCATTGTCACTCTGGCCCTCGGCATCGGAGCCAACACGGCCATCTTCTCTGTTGCCAGCGGCGTCCTCCTGCGGGCGCTGCCGTTCAAAGAACCCGAGCGCGTCGTCTTCGTTTGGATCAACAACTCGCGCCGGAAAATGGCTTACGACAAGCTCCCGGCGCCGCCGGCGGACTACCTGGACTGGCGTAACCAGAACAATGTATTCGAGGAAATATCGGCCTTCTACTCGAACTCGTTCACGCTTACCGGAGTGAGTGAGCCGGTGAGAATTGAGGGCGTGCAGGGTACCGGCGACTTCTTTCACATCCTTGGAAGCAACGCCGCAATGGGTCGCACCTTTGGCCCCGGAGAAGATCAGCCGGGGAGCGCCAAGGTCGTGGTCCTGAGCCACGGATTTTGGAACCGGCAGTTCGGGGCGGACCCCGCAGTGATTGGTAAGAAGATAATCCTCAACGGCATCTCCCACGAGGTCATCGGCGTCATGCCCGCAGACTTCAACTTTCCGCAGGGCAACATAATGCCGTCTTACTTGCAGTTTCCGGCGCGGCCGGAGTTGTGGACGCCCCTTTCCTTCAACGACGAAATAGCGAAGGACCGGAGCACTTTCAACCTCGCTGCCATGGCGCGTCTCAAGCCGGGGGTCACACTGCTGCAGGCCCAGGCGAACATGACCGCAATCTCCACTACCATCGACCAGCAATATCGCAAGGGCGCCGGCTACCTGACAATTCTCGTGGACATGCGCGAGCAGTTGGTCGGCGACGTGCGCACGGCGCTACTGGTGCTGCTCGGCGCTGTCGGACTGGTACTGCTGGTCGCCTGCGCGAACGTCTCAAACTTGCAGCTTTCTCGTTCATTGAAGCGACAAAAGGAGTTGGCCGTTCGCTCGGCGCTCGGAGGAGGGCGCGGCCGGCTGGTACGGCAGATACTCACAGAGAGTGTGCTGCTCGCATTGCCCGGCGGAGTGTTGGGATTGCTGCTCGCCCACTGGGGAACGCGACTGTTGCTCTCGATCAGCCCGGACAGCTTGCCGCGTTCGTCCGAAATCGGCGTCGACGCTCGCGTGCTCGTCTTCGCCTTCGCAGCCACGTTGGTTGCAGGTGTCATCTCCGGTCTCGTCCCCGCGCTGCAGGCGTCGCGCACGGACCTCAACACGCTTTTGCGTGACGAAGCGCGCAGTTCAACGGCGAGCCGACGCAGTCGGCGCACGCGCGACTTGCTCGTCGTCGCGGAGGTCGGCCTCGCATTGGTACTGCTCATCGGCGCCGGCCTGCTGGTCCATAGCTTCGTGCTGTTGCAACAGGTCAAGCCCGGCTTCAAGGCGGACAACGTGCTCACGTTGCACATTGACCTTCCGGACGACCGGTACCCGGAAGACCGTATGAACCTTGCTTATTTCGACCAACTGCTACAGCGGCTGGCGACGCTGCCGGGCATCGAATCGGTTGGTCTCGTCTCGAACTTACCGCTCAGCGGGGCTGCCATGAGTACCACTTTCAATATTGACGGCCGCCCTCCGGCTTCGCCACAGGATCGGCCCGGCGCAGACTACACCATCGCCAGCCCCGGGTTCTTTACTGCGTTGGGCATCCCCACCGTGCGTGGTCGTCAGTTCGGTGACGAGGACACTGCTACCTCGTCGGGAGTCGTCATTATCAACGAGGCGTTGGCGAAGCGTTACTGGCCCGGGGAGGATCCGCTCGGACGGACCATCTCCGTCTCGGTCGGAAAATATACGGGACATCGCCAAATCGTCGGAATTGTTGCGGACGTCCGGCTCACTTCGCTTACCGACCAGCCGCGACCCGAGATGTACGTGCCTTATGCACAACATCCTGACGGGTTCATGTTCATGGTGGTTCGCTCGAGCTCTAACCCTCTGGCCTTTGCTCCAATCTTCCGACGCGAAATTTTGGCGCTCGACAAGGACCAGCCCATAACGGAGGTTCGGAGCATGGAGCAGGTAGTTTCGGAGTCTCAGAATAGAAGAAGATTCAACCTCATACTGCTCTCCCTGTTTGCCGGACTCGCCGTCGTGCTGACTGTAGTGGGTGTCTACGGCGTCGTCTCGTATTCAATCACGCAACGCGTGCACGAGATTGGCGTGCGGACTGCACTGGGCGCCCGCCCGTTTCAGATTGTGAAACTTATCGTCGGACAGGGGATGCTGCCGGCGCTGATTGGGATAGCAATAGGATTGTTCGGGGCGTTCGCCCTGACACGCATGATGTCGAGCATGCTCTATCAGGTCAGCCCGACCGACCCGGTGGTTTTTGTCGTTGCGGCGGCGATGCTGACTGTAGTTGCACTCGTGGCTATCTATGTCCCGGCGCAGCGTGCCACCAAGATCGATCCGGTCCGCGCGCTTCGGGAGGAATGAGGAGTTGACAGGAACGAGCAAGCTCGTGATTCGTGGAGTGAACTGATGAGTACGGAACAACTGCCTAGCCGGATGGAGATACAGGAGGCCGCCCCAAACCTCGCAGTGAGCAAGCCGTCGTCCCTGGCTCCGCATCTGCTCGAGTTGGTTGAAGGAGAATGGGCGATCTGGAAGCTTGCGGGTTTGCGCGGCACTGGCTTTCCGGCTGCGGAAGTCTTGAAACTCGCTAGCTCGAATTGGGCAGCAACAGTGGACCACTTTCTGGACGCCGAACGAGAGTCGCGGGTCGCAAAGAGGGCCGCGCATTTGCAACTCGACCTCGCTCTTGATGCCCTGGCGAGTGATGGCCTTTGGGAGGATAAAGATAGGCGCATGCCGTTGGTGAAGGCATTAAAGCGAGTCAAAGTAGGGCGGCCCGCCGAGGTCCGTGGCGGTGCGAGCCCAGTCACCGTGGCGCTGTCAAACTTCACGAGCAGCCTTTCGAGACGCGACTCGCTCTCCTTGAGCGTGCAAAGCGAGTTCAACGCTGCAGCGTTAGCGATGTCCCATGCCATCTACGCGGCAGCTTCCTCGCCGCGGTTTACCGAGGCTGTTATCTGGCAGAATCGCGGCGCGTGGCGCCGGGCCATAAAACACCAGTTGCGCGAGCCGACTGGCGCGTCCAACCGTTCGCACAAGCGGCGGCAGCACGAAGAACTGATCGCGAGCTACTTACAACGCTACTGCATGAAGAATGACACCATCGGCTTTTTCGGGCCGGTGGGTTGGGCGCGCTTCGTGCCGGAAGGCGTGCCCATCGAGGTGCGACCGGGGCCCGGGTTATTGGCCGCGCGTACTGTCGACTTCGAGGGCTGGTGCATAGATGCGCTGGCGGAGTCGGTGGCCCGCGACCACTCGCTGCGTTCCTGGCTGGCCCCGCGGCGCCTGCCGTTTGTGGGTCTGGCGCCAGGGGCTATGACATTACCCGGAGGCGCCACCATCAACCTTTCGCCGAAAGAGGCAGCGGTGCTGGCAGCCTGCGATGGGCAACGCACCGCTAAGGAACTGGCCGCGGCCCTGATGAGTAACCGAGCGCTGGGAGTCAAAAGTGAAGCGGAGGTCTCCCAATGCCTGGACACTTTCTGCAAACGAGGAGTGGTTGCCTGGACGCTCGAAGTGCCGCTCCAGCGGCGGGCCGATCAGCGGTTGCGAAACTTGCTTGAGGGAATTGGTGACGAACGACTGCGACGAGCGGGGTTGTCGGCGCTCGACGAACTGGAAGAGGCGCGTGAGCGCGTTGCGGCGGCGGCGGGCGACCCGGAGAGATTGGACTTGGAGCTACACGACCTGGAAGAGAGATTCATTCGGCTAACTGGAAAAGCGGCAACCAGGGGAGCGGGCCAGACCTACGGGGCGCGCACACTCGTGTACGAGGACTGCCGGCGGGACATCGAGGTGGAGGTTGGCCCGGCGGTGTTGGAGGCGTTGGCAGCACCGCTGTCGTTGTTGCTCCAGAGCGCCCGTTGGCTGACGTACGAACTGGCTCGAATGTACCGCGACGCTTTCCGCTCGGTTTACGCCGAGCTGGCGGCGCGGGCGAAGTCCCCAGTGGTTAGCGCGGCGGATTTCTGGATCAAGTGCCAGCCGATTTTTTACAAAGATGAAACGCGGTTAGCCGATCGCATCGTGCCGCTCTTCCAGCAGCACTGGGCCGAAGTGCTCGGGCTGCAGCCAGGAGCGCGCCGCGTCAACTACAGTTACGAGCAGTTGCGCCCCCGGGTGGCGGCAGCCTTCGCGGCGCCTCGTCCCGGCTGGACCCACGCGCGCCAGCACTGTCCTGACGTGATGATCGCGGCGAAAAGTCCGGAGGCGATCCGGCGCGGTGAGTTTCACCTCGTCATCGGCGAAATCCACCTCGCCGTTAACTCTCTGAACAGCTCGCTCTTTCTCGGGCAACACCCGCGACCACAGGAGATTCGCGACGCCATCACGGCTGACTTTCCTACCCCTCGGCTCGTCTCGGTACCGCCCAAGAATTGGCCAACGCTGACTGCGCGTACCAGTTTCGAGTTCGTGTCGCCAAGAAACTACAGGCTGTTGGTCTCACCGGACGCTTGCGGAGTGCCGCCGTCGCAGGCTGTGGCCATCAGCGACCTGGTGGTTGAGGAGCAGGGGGAGGATTTGGTGGTTCGCACGTGCGATGAACGCTTGCGGTTTGAAATTGTGGAGGGGCTTGGCGAGTTTCTTTCGAATCTGATGGTGAACTTCTTCGTCCCGCTGCCGTCGTTGCGGCACACGCCGCGGATCACGATCGACCGGCTGACAATCAGTAGGGAGTCGTGGCGCTTCCACCCATCGGAGCTGGCGTTCGCCTTCGAGGAGCAAGAGGTCGAGCGCTTTGTGGCAGCGCGGCGCTGGCGGCGAGAGTTTGATCTGCCGCGCTTCCTGTTCGCCAAGTCGCCGGTGGAGCGGAAACCTTTCTACGTCGATTTGGACAGTCCCATTCTGATAAACCTCTTCGCCAGGGTCATCCGGCACACAAAGGAATGCGACCAGCCAGATCCGGTGATCACCGTGATGGAGATGTACCCGGCGCACGATGAATTGTGGCTGCCGGACGCGGAAGGGAATCGGTACACCAGTGAACTGCGCACGGTCGCCCTCGACCTCTCCGACTGAGCAAGCCGAGACGGGGCCATGCAAGGAGGGATGCTTGAAAAGCGCCTAACGCAGGCGGTCGTTGGAATCTAATTCGTTTAACGGAGGGAGGTTGAAATGGACTCAGCAGTGATCTTTGGTTTGTTGACTTTCATGCTTTGCAGCTTAAACGGGAGTGTGTTCATGTCACGCATTTTTGAAAGTGGCCCCGTCAACGGGGTCGTAAAAATCTCTAAAGGCGGCGGCGCGATCAACGTCGCTGCGGCGCCTGACGGAGCCGAGTTAATGACAGGCGGCGGAAAGATACATGTCAGATCGGCCAAGCACTTCGTCGAGGCCACGACGGGTGGCGGCGAGATCGTGATTGACGCCGTAGATGGATCGGTGCAGGCGACGACCGGCGCGGGAAACGTGAGCGTGACGATGGTCGGCAATCCGAACGAAGGTCAGCGCGATGTCGCAATCGCTTCGTCGAGCGGTGATGTCACCCTGGTCGTTCCTGCCGGGCTGGCAATGGATTTCGATCTGAAGTTGGCTTACACAAACACCAGGAAACAGTACCGCATTGTGAGTGACTTCGCGCTGGACCAACGCTCGACGGATGAATGGTCTTCTGCTGAAGGCACTCCGCGAAAGTACATCTACGGCACCGGGAAGATCGGCAGCGGTAGCCACCAGATCAAGATCCACACGGTGAATGGCAACATTTACGTGAAAAGAGGCCAATAGCGGGCCTTGGACCAACCGCCAAGGCGCCAACAACGCCAGGTAAACCGGTGTAAGCGTTTCCGCTGTGGCTGGCGCCGGGGCAAGTTGCCGCGTTGCCGATCACCGATCGTGTTAACGAACCTCAAGCGGTAGGTTCGTTCAAGCAGGCAGTTTCCGAGCATCCGGCCTGAGGGGGATGCTTGCAGTAGTTTTCCGTCCTCGGTATACGTGCGGCGGGCAAAGTCCTCTGACTTCGCTGCAAGAGAGGGAATCGTTATGGACAATGCCTTTCTTTCCCCTCGCTACCTGAAAATTGCTAATGAGATTATGGAATGGGCGAACAGCTACTTGACCGCGAGTAACCCGAATATCCGGCGCCCGGGTAATAACCAGGAGGTCTGTCCGTTCGTCAAAGATTCCCTCGAAAACGATTCGTTTTATTTGGCGTTCCACCCTGAGGTCAATGGGCAGAGGGACGAGCCAATTCAACGGATCATGTATGAGTACATCAACATCTTCAAAGAGACGCCGCCGTTCGACCCGGTCGAACGAAGGAAGAAAGCCCTGCTCGTCATCTTCCCCGAGATTCCATCGGAACGCACTTACGTGCTCGACATTGTGCACGCGAAGATCAAACACAAATTCGTCGATTCGGGGCTGATGACCGGCCAGTTTCATCAAAACTGCGACACGCGCGGGATCTACAACCGGGGCTACCGCGTCTCCATCTCACCCTATCCGCTGATCGCCGTCCGGCATATGGCACTACACGACATCATCTTCCTTAAGGAGGATGAAGACTGGTTCAAAGCTTACAACATCAGGTACGGTGAGAAGTTTAAAGAACCCGACAAGCTCGACGACTATCAAAAACCTTTGCTCGGGACCTATCTGGAAGCGAAAGAAAAGTTTTTGAAGTGATCTAACCGCCCAGGAAACTAGAAATGATCACCGCCGAGGAGAGGCAGCAGGTTCTGTTTGAGTTCAACCAGACCGCCGCCGAATATCCGCGAAAGGAGACAGTAAACTTTATCTGGAGGCACGGGAGCACTTCGTCAAATGATCTATCGCATCGAGCCGAGAATTTTGGAGCAGTACCCGGCTTTTTTTCGCGGGGTCGTGGTGGCTTCAAACGTCGATAACACCGCTTCGGCGAACGCTGAGCTTGACCAACTCCTCAGGCAGCGGACACAGGAGATCGAGATTGACCCGAAAATTTCGGTAGATCACTCGAGAATCCGAGCGTGGTCCGATGTTTACCGCACGTTCGAGTTCAAGGAAGCGCGCAAACTGCATCCATCGATCTGGCAGCTCGTGAGCCGGATTAAGAAACAGAAGACAATCCCTTTCATCTCGCCGCTCGTGTGTATTTCGAACCTCATCTCGCTCACCTACCTGACGCCGAGTGGGTTGGTTGACGCGTCGAAGGTCGTCGGAGATCTGGTGCTGGGTTATGCGCTCGGGCCGGAGAGTTTTGTACCGATTGGCGGCGGCGAGAGTTGTTCGCCGTGGCCGGGTGAGATCATCTATTACGATAACGGCTCGGGCAATGTCATGTGCAGAGCCTGGAACAATCGCGGCGGGCGGGAGACGGCGGTACTAGCCACAACCAAAACAGCGATCATTGACGTTGATGGCCTCTTGACGGCAATCCCGCAAGCGGAAGTGGAAGCCGCGACGATTGTTGCGTCCGATCTGGTGCAGCGCTTCTGCGGTGCGAGCACAGCGGTGCACTTCTTGAGCAGTGCGAATCCGACGCTCGTCTTGTAATACTGGACGTCGCGTTTCCGCAGGTTCATCTTAATTCGGCTGCTGCGGCGACTGAGCACGAAACTCCGGCGTCCGGCGCAACACTCGATAATGTGGATCGAGCGTTACCGTGTTTGCCCGAAACGGCACACTCCAATTAAACGAGGCGTTGGCTCCGGCGATTTCAATAACCTTGACGATGCTACTTTGCGGGCCCTGGATTTCAACTTCGAGCGTGGCGCGGAAATAAGGTGCAGGTTGCGAAACTGTTCCGCGCAAGGAGTTGCCCTCCTGTCTCCAGGCTAAGCGGTAATCAGGCACGCCAGTGTGCTCCAGCCATTGGGCATAAAACCATTTAAGATCCTTGCCCGAACCAGCTTCAACCGCGTTCAAGAACTCGTCCCAACCAACGCGCTGATATGCGTGCTCCCGTACAAAGTCCCGAAGGATACGACTGAATTCAGCGCGACCCACCTCACGCGAAAGCATGTCCCAAACGATAAAGCCCTTGCTGTCAGCCAGCAGGCGAGCCTGACTTCCTTCCATTGGCAGGTTAAATAAAGGATGGTCCAAACCCTTTCCAAATAGCTTGAAATAACCGAGAGCACACTGGTCAGGGATGTAACCAGGATAGCCGGTGCGACGGTACCGCTCAGCAGCCTCCTCACCTTCGAGAATCTCCACAGCTCGCAATGAACCAAATTGCGCCATGCCTTCAGAGAGCATCCAGCGTCCTTCCAGAGCCTTGCTGGTGATCAAGCTGCCCCACCACTGGTGACTGATTTCATGCCCGAAGAAAGCTGTATTGAAACCCTTGTCGACAAAATCACTGTTTACGAAAATAAAGCCGTCAACACTGGCTCCATCAAATCCGGCTCGATCAGCCTCCTTAGCAGGTACTTCGATAATGGCAAACTCTGAGTGCGGGTAGGGGCCGAATTCTTGTGTCAGCGCGCCGAGTACTCGCGCGGCTCCGGGCAGAAATTCAGAGCCATTCTCACGGGGTCGCAGCAGGTAAAGCGAGGTGGGAATCGTGCCGCTCCACCGTTGCACGGTGTACTTTGCCGCCCCGAAAGAGAAGAACGTAAGATCATTGATCTCGAAGCGAAAAGTGCCCTCCGACATCTCCTTCGGCGAGCTGCGCATTATGCCCGGGGCGTACACCGTGTAGCCGGCAGGCACAAGGAAGTCCAGCCTTCCGGTGCCTCTCTGACCTCTGAGCCGGCCATCGCTGTCGTAGGTAGTCTCTTCGACCTCTGGGTACCACGCCGTAGCAATTCCGCCAGCGAAGGAAGCTTCTGGTCCCAAATAAAAGATGAAGCTTGTGTCCTCGCCGCCTCCCGCGTATGAAAAGCGCAGTAGGATTGGTTCATTCGGCGGAAAAGGTTGAGGTGGATTGATTCTCCATGTCGTAGTGCCCCATCCTGAACGTGAATAAGGACGCAGAGTTTTGTCTAGTCTCGCTTCGCCTGCGCTGACAGCAGGGCTGACCACAACAACCCGCAAGTCGGACATCAGTTCACTCAAAGACAAGTCAATGCTGTTGCGAGCTACGTTGGCGGCGGGCAACTGTACTGTTCCAGATCCTTCGAGCCGACGAGCGTCAGGCAAAAGGCGTATTGCTAATCTATATTCTGGAGCAGACTGGGGAGAACTGAGAACGTCCGTGGGTTTGGCGGCACAGGCGCAAAATCCAAAGGAGAGCAGGCAAACAAGTATCGATGCGACCTCCCTCAGGCACGATAGATTGCCACGTTCTGTTGACATCTTAATTCGAAGCATTGTCGTCCAAAGTTTCAGCACGCCCATATCGGGTCTCGCCGACAATGTCGCGTAGATTTTCGCAGCTCGTCAACGGTTGGGCAAACTTGAAAATAACCCTGCGGAACAAACAGTACAGAGGGGATAAGCAGGTAGCGGACGGCAAAGAACGTAGTGACCGCGAAACGGTCGACGATCCGAACGGTTGCCGAATCCTAATATTTAAGGACTTAGTTCCACCAGGGGACCGTGGGGTCGAAAACTCCCATGGCCGGATGCTGGCTTGATAGAATTCTTCGCACAGGCCTGGACGGCCAGGGCGCGCCGACCGAATCGGCACGCTCTAATTGCCGAAAAAACCCGTGCCTGAGGTTTTCCTGAGATGTAGACAGGAGCGACCGTTGGTGGTAGGTTCCAGTTGCTTTAAGGCTCACTCAAAATTAACGAACGCGGAGAATTCCCGGACTCAACCAATGTGGGGCAGTTCTTTTGAATTTCACGTCTAGAGGAGTGGTTTCGACGAATTTCTTTGTTGTCCAAACGGTAATTACTGTCGCAAGAAATGAATCAAATTGTAGGCGAGATCCTTTGCACGTTTAGCTTATGGCTTCGTACCCTTCTTCATGGCGTCCTTCACCACACGACCTTCGGCTATTTCATAACGACGTCCACGTCTGGCGGGCAGAGCTGAACCATTCAACTGGGACAGCGCAATCGTTCGTTCCGCTTCTCGCTCCAGACGAGCGCAGTCGGGCTGAGAAGTTTCATTTTCAGAAGGATCGAGATCGCTTCATTATCGCACGTGCGTTCCTCAGAGTGATTCTCAGTCGATATCTTCAGCTACGGCCGGACCAACTCCGCTTTTGCTATGGGCCATATGGGAAACCTTCTCTGATCGGGATTGAAGGCGAACAAGCTGTCCGCTTCAATGTATCCCACTCGCACGATTTGGCTCTGTATGCAATCGCGCGAGGCCGGGAAGTCGGCGTTGACGTGGAATACATGCGCGAAGATTTCGCAAGCGAAAAGATAGCTGAACACTTTTTTTCGCGAGGGGAAGTCGATGCGCTGCGGGAGCTTCCTGCTAACAGAAGAACTGAAGCGTTCTTCAATTGTTGGACGCGCAAAGAAGCCTACATCAAGGGCACAGGTGTGGGACTGTCGCTTCCACTGGGCCAGTTTGACGTATCACTTGTTCCGGGTGAGGCTGCGGCACTATTAAGCGTGAGAGAAAACATTCCCGGAGCCTCAAACTGGTCCCTTCGAGAACTAATTCCAGGGCCCAGCTATGCGGCAGCCATTGCCATCGAAGGAAGCAATTGCCGGCTTAGTTGTTGGCGACTTGACGCGCAGCATGTGAAGTTGGAAGTAGCAGACCAGCTTTAGTGAGTTAGTCATATACACCGGCTCCACATGCCTGAGCCTGCTTCGTCCTCCTTGGGGAACGCCTATCAAAAGAGCCAGAAGAGCACGGGCCGGTCATCGAACGACGCGCCAGTAATACTGAAGATCCACAACTCAAAAGTCTTTGTTCTCACTGTCTCGCTTACTTGAAGAAGAGTTAGTCCCAAAGTATTCGGTGAGCTGTTTTCTCATGATTGCATCGGCCGAGATTCAGCGGCTTACTTCTAAATACTTGGGAGCGATATAACGCTTGGCCCTGACGGAGAGAAGAGTTCTGAGACTTACTTCAGGATAGTGGTCTTTCAGCCGCGCGCTCAACAGCCTCGACGTCAACGACGGCGGTGCCGTGCGCGATTTCTACCCGAAGCGCGTGATCTGGTTAATTCAGTGTTAACTGTCAGGGGATTGATCTCGCTAAAAGTCTGCAAGGAGTCTCAATATTCCGTGGCCAGGACGCGGCCATTGGGCCAGGACGGCAGGGGAAATTCTATAAGGCAACCTGCGCGGCGCGATCTCTGTCAGCGATCACCAACTATCGTAAGTCTATGCGCTAGAGTATTTGCGCACTCCCTAGGAAAAGTCCGCAATAAGTCCGCAGTTGACGAAAGAGTGTTTAGTAAGTTCTTTATCGATGCAACCTATAGACGAGTGCTCTGTTGCTGAGCAAGCGGGCGTAAAAGTGGGTGTGAAGGCGTTGGCGCACTATGTGGACAATGTCACTTATTTTCGATGCCCTAACATATTAAAAGAAGTGATCGCCGCATCGTTTGTCCGGGAACGCTTCGTCCAAGTTCAAGAGACTCCCCACAGCAGTTCTGTGAGATGTGATGACGCGTCCTACGGTTCAGACTTCCCGCCGATCTTACTTTCTTAACTTGTTAGTTGCTTTTCAGACCCCGATCAACGGCGTCGATGGCATCTTTGATTGACTTTCGCACTCCAGGATCTTGCTCGACAGCGAGCGCATTGCTCAGAACCATCTTCGCTTCCTCACCATCAACCCGAGATTGAGCGCCGCGTAGTATCGTGTCTCGCGATTGGGATCGGAAAGTGCCGCCGATAGTTTCGGAATAGCAATCGATCTTATTCCAATAGTGCGCGGACGGCAATCTCCTCTATATAAAATCCATCCGGGGAGCGGCTGACTAGCCCATTAGGGAGTTATTTCGTTTGCCACATAAAAGGCCAGCTTCGTGGCAGCCTCCGTTGAGGAAGCTTCTATGCTAACGAGAAATCTTCCCTTTCTGAATACACTCCCCCTGAGGTGAAACGCTCGATCTTCCCAAACGTAGTTTTCCTCGCTCAGATTCGCAATTTTGATCTCCAAAATCTTCCTTCTGACCGCGCAGTCAGGGCAACCGAAAGGATTAGAATATCTCTCGCGGCACTTTCTGGAGTCGGGTGAACCTGAATCAACACAACTGCACGGGACTCATCAAAGGCCCAGCCAAGGTATACAACGTCGAATCCCGCAGCAGCCGAACTATCCAATACCTCGTTTTTGTCCAACTCCCATTGATGTTCGGTTTTCTTTATTGACGCTACCGCCCGGTCACGTAACGAGTTCCGATCCTGGGCAAAAGATGGTGAGGGAATGCAAAGCAGAAATATAGTGAATGTCCAAAATGTTTTAGTTAAATTCATGGTTACCTCCCAATCTGTTGCCGTTTTGTAACACTCTGACGGTTAATAGCTATGTTGGTTGCGCGCTCGAAGTAATTGTTTGTCACAAAGGCATTATTGGGTGGCACGTGCTCTTACCTCATGGGTTTCAAGCACTGAATTCTTACCAACATAGAGTACACAAAGCTCTGGGCCTCACTATGAATATCCGGGGAAAAATCTCCAGTGCCATGGGCGGTCTCGTCACAAACTGCGTGTTAGATACGCCGGCGGGACCATCGGTAGACTCCGACTGTAAAGTATCAGTTCTCGCAACTAACGATTACAGCCATCCTCAAGGAAGCGATCCAACGCATCCAGCGTCTTGGGATCTTCGTAAACAGATCCATCAGTAAAGAGCACCTTGTCAACCAAAAGAATACATAACGTCTTTAGTCCTTCGCTCGAAGAGGGTTTTTGGTCGGGCTTATAAACACCGACAATTTCAAAATCAACCGGCTCGCTCGCAGCTTCCAATGTCTCATTTGGAAGGAGAACCTTTTTTACGCGAGGCATAGCCGTAGCGTTCCCGCCACTGCCCGACGCATACCGGATCGTCACGCTAACCCACTCAATCGGCTTGTTCGAGACGTTTCGGAGCCGATACTTAATCAGCCCTCCTGGTTGATCGACTCTTTTAAGAAAAGTGGCGCCTTCAATCTTGAGGGGACAATTCGCTTGAGAAGCAATTGCGACAAGTGCAACATGACTAGGCACTGTCTCGTATTTTGATTTTCCCTGCGACAGCCCGGTTCCCGTCGCCACGAATAGTATGCTCACCATCGCCAGGTAACGCATAAAGCAAACCTCCTATACTTCTTGCGAACCGCAATTGAGTTAAGCTCGAAAGTTGTGTATGAGCGGATCAAAAAGGTGGCGTATTCTTGATGAGTTTTCGTGAACCATCAACCTTATTGCTAAGGAGGAATACGCCGTGAAAGAAGATAGCGTAGTTGAGTACCAGAATCCAGGAATCGCCTTGCCGGTGGCGGATGCGCTGACCGAGGTGTTGCGGAGCGGGGCGCGAGAGTTGTTGCAGCAGGCGGTGGAAGCGGAGGTGGCGGAGTTCGTCGCTTGCCATCGCGAGCTGAAAGATGAACGAGAGCGACAGCGGGTGGTGCGTAACGGCTATCAACCAGAGCGCACGATTCAAACAGGCATCGGCGACGTACCGGTGAAAGCGCCGCGAGTGCGCGATCGCGAAGGCACGATCAAGTTCAGCTCGAACATCTTGCCGCGCTATCTGCGGCGCACGAAAAGCATCGAGGAGCTGCTGCCCTGGTTGTACTTGAAAGGGCTCTCGACCGGCGACTTCTCCAGCGCCTTGACTGCCTTGTTGGGCCGTGACGCTCCGGGTCTTTCGGCGGCCACGGTCAGCCGGCTGAAAGAGGTATGGAAAGAGGAGTACGAGCGCTGGTCGAGGCGCTCGCTGGCGGGCAAGAACTACGTTTACATCTGGGTGGACGGGGTGCACTTCGGGGTGCGGTTGGAGGACGCCAGTCAGTGCATTTTAGTAGTAATTGGGGCCACTGCCGACGGTAAGAAGGAGTTGTTGGCGATGGGCGACGGCTACCGCGAGTCAGAAAGTTCGTGGAAAGAGTTGCTGCTGGATCTCAAGGCACGCGGGCTCACAATCGATCCGAAACTTGCCGTCGGCGATGGCGCTTTGGGTTTCTGGAAGGCGCTGCCGCAAGTGTTTGGCACGACGAAGGCGCAACGTTGCTGGGTGCACAAGACCGCCAACGTGCTTAACAAACTGCCGAAAGCTCTGCAGGCCAAAGGCAAACACGACTTGCATCAGATCTGGATGGCCCAGAGTCGCCTGGACGCCAGACCAGGCTTTCGATCTTTTCCTGACGACCTATGAAGCCAAGTATCCCAAAGCCACCGAGTGCCTGGCGAAAGATCGCGACCACTTGTTGACGTTTTATGATTTTCCGGCCGAGCACTGGTTGCACATTCGCACCACGAACCCGATTGAATCGACGTTTGCGACGGTGCGGCTGCGCACCTCCAAGACTCGTGGTTGCGTCTCGCGCGCTGGCATCCTGGCCATGGTCTTCAAGCTGACCAAGACCGCGGAACAAAACTGGCGCACGCTCAAAGGTCACGCATTGCTGGCCCAGGTGATTCAAGGCGTGAAGTTCAAAGACGGTCTACAAGAGGAGGCTCAGAGAATCGCCGCCTGAGTGTTCTCTCGTACACAACATTTGCAAAAAACTCCAAAAAAGCTACCGGTCTACCATATGCCTCGCGCAGGTAAACGTAGCCACCTCCGGCTTCGGGGAACCTCGCTGCCAATTCGCCGTAACAGAGAGCGCCACACAAAGCCATTCCGCCCATGAGGAGCCAGACGATTAGCAACCATACTGGCGAGCCCAGCGACTTTGCCATACCCGCGGGAGTGAGAAAAATCCCGACCGCTATGACTTCGCCGACAATCAACGCGGTCGCGGTGAGTAGGCCAATTTGCCGCTTTAGTTGTCCGGAGGTGTTCAAGTTCGCCACTGCGTACCGTCAGAATGTAACTCGCGCAGCGAACTGAAAGGCGCGTGGACCGCCGGAGCCAAATACTCCGCCGGCTGTGGTGACTGCTTGACCAAAACTTGACGAGCGTAGGAACCCGGCGCTGCTCGGGTCGTTGCTGTCACGCACCAGGACGTTGGAGAAGCCAGAGTAGTTCGACTTCGAAAAGCCCAATACATTAGTGACGTTGAAAAGGTTGAAGACTTCGACCAGGGGTTCAATCTTCACGCGCTCTCCGAGCTTTAAGATTTTCGAAAGGCGCAAGTCAAGCGAACTAAAACTGTCACTAAAGCGCGCATTACCAGAGACCAATGGAAACGGCTGTCCGCCGAACCCTCCTGTGGCGTTCAGTTGGCTGAGAAAAGAATTGAGCTCGGCGCCTGTATGAAACAGTCTGCCGCCGGCGTTGCGCTGCAGCTGCGGAACGCGCTGGCCACCGCCGGGCACGAGAATATCCATTGGCACACCCGACGCCAACGTCAGGATAGGAGCAAGGTGAAACCCAGCGGGCAATTCAAATGCTCCAGAGAACGTAAAGCGATGCCGCTGATCGTTGGGAGTTGGGCCATACTCCAATTGTAGATTGTTGGGGTTGAGCGGTCCGTTGGAAAACGGAATCTGATCGTCGTTAGCGTAGTTGAAAGCCTTCGACAGAGTATAGGAGGCGCGGAATTGATGTTTATGTGAAAACCGCTTTTCGAAACTGAGAAGCAAGCCGTCGTACTTAGTCTTCACACTGGACTCGAGACTAACTACCGAGTCCGGGCCACCCACGACCGGGTTGAAAACAGTGCCGATGGTACGACCGATTATGAAATGCGTGCCGAAATTATGCAGGTAGTCCGCTCGCAAGACGTAGTTTTTACCAAACTCGCGTTGAATACCAAGGTTCATTTGTTGAACCATCGGATTTTCCATGCCGTTGTCGATGATGTTGATTCCGCCGGCGCCTGCGCCCGGCAGGACAAAGCCGGTAAAGGGATTGGCTAGCGTTGGCGCGGGGGGAGGGAATTGACCACACGCGGGATCAAAGAGGCACGGCGGCGGGATAAAGAAGACTGGGCCGGCTTTCACCTCAATCGGAAGCGAGCGGCCATCCAGACCGCGCTCTAGTGATTGAATCTCGAGCGTGATGCGATCGTAGTAAATGCCATAGCCACCGTGCACGCTCATCCGACTGTCTTTGGTGGAATAATTGAAGCCGACCCGCGGCCCAAAGTTGTTAGTGTCTCTTCCGCGCTTGCCGTGGAGGAAAGGCAGGATGATTGGGTTAAGTTCGTTGACACGGCTGATGTTCTTGACGTCCGTATCCACTTCGTACCTGAGACCAACATTCAACGTAAGTTGAGGATGCACCCGCCAGTCGTCCTGAACGAATCCTGACAAATAAGTACTGTCGGCATTTGGAATCAGCAATGGCTCAGTAGGCTTGCCGCTGCGCAAGGTAACCGCAAACAGCAGATCGTTATCATCAACTCTGCCGTCACCATTTCGATCGAAATCCGGAAAGTCTTCGATCATTTCAATCCGCCCGGTCTGGAAAACCCGCAAGTCGAAATCGGCATCGACGCGCTGAATTTCGCCGCCAAAATTCAAAGTGTGATTGCCGCGAATCAGGGAGACCGTATCCGAGAACTGCAGGCGACGTTGCTTCGTACCCTGTGGCACACGGAACGATGCGCCATCCTGAATGCTTGGGAAGGTGAGCTGCGGTCCGGGAGTCACGGGCTCGATATCGTTAAAGAAGGTGCTGAAACTAAAGTTAAAGCTATTCACCATGAGTGGGTTCAGAACGCGAGTGTAGTTAGCCAAAAGCGAATGCGTATTATTGACGCTGCCTTGACGTTGAGAAGCCGAACCAATCGCGCGATCCAGCGTGCTTGAAGAGACGTCGTCTTCGCGCTGGAGGGAATAGCGGAAGAATAAGTGATCTTTGTTGCTCGCTTGCCAATCGAGCCGGTCGGTACTCAGCAGGTCGTTAAGCGGAGCTGCCGCGAATGACCGCCTGATACTCCGTGTTGCCAGATCTCTCGCGCCTACAAGCGCTGCACCATCCTGATTTCGATATTCGATCGAACCAAAGAACCACGCTCGGTCTTTGCGAATAGGCCCGCCCAGAGTGAAGGCATATTGCTCACGGTCAAATGGCGGTGTTTGGCCCAACCCGCGATCTAACGTGGCTGGGAGACCTTGCAATGCTTTGCTGCGAAAGTAGAAAGAACCGGAACCGTGCAGTTCGTTTGATCCGGACCTGGTTACGATATTTATAACTGATGAACCAGACCGGCCCAGCTGAGCCGAAAAGCGGTTGGTAGCAATCTGAAACTCCTGCACTGCTTCCTGTGAAATATTTTGGACTTGCCCGCCAACGACATCATCGTTATCGTCCGCGCCATCGACTGTGATATTGCCGCCTCGACCTAGTTGGCCCGCCGAAGAAATCACGACGGTGTTGCTCTTCGTTGGATCAAAGTTCGGCGCGGGTGAATTGCCGGGAACCAGTAAGGCCAGCTCGAGAAAATTGCGGCCGTTCAGGGGTAGACCTTCGATTTCTCGCCTGCTCACGACGCCATCAACCACAGAAACTTCAGTGTTAATCGCCTCATCGCCATAGATCATTTCCCGGCCGGCGGAAATCCCAGCGACGCTGAGGGTGACATTAAGGCTTTGGGATTGTCCGACTTGCAGGGTGACAATTACTGTTCTCGCGGCAAAGCCCGGCGATTGGATTTTGATTTCGAATTCATCAGCTGGAAGATTCGTGAGCACGAAGACACCGTCAGCATTTGTTGTAGTTGTGCGGACAGTGCCGGTTGCCTTTTGCAAGGCTGTCACTTCAGCGGCTGCCACTGCGGCCTGATTGGGATCACCGATACGCCCGGTAAGCGTTGCGCTTGCGCTCTGCTGTGAAAAAGTCTCCAGAGCAACAAGGTTCAAGAGCGCCATGCAGGCTGCGAGCAGAAAGATCCGTTTACATTTCGAAGTCATAAGTCCTCTCATTACTTGTCGAGTGAAATAGAGGTTTTGATTTTTTCGGGACGCGGGAGGGAGCGTCGATGTCATCCATCGCCTGACGCAGGTGGGCCTCGGCATCCCCGCGCGTCCTGAAGCCTCGCTTACGAAGTTGGTGGTTCTTGTACCGGCGTTCATAGGCGTGCAGCTTCTGATTGCCCGGACCCGTATATGTAAAAAGATTCTTCACTTCCGAACACCATCGCCTCGGTTAAAGGACAATTCTTCACCGCCAGCGGATGGAACGGCGTGTTCCTGGCGGAAATCATCCGCGACGTAGCGCCAGCTTTTTCGAGCCGCCAAGCAAAATGACAACGGCGGCGATCGCGCCCACCGGCCATGCCGCTTCATTTTCCGTCGCCCGGCCTCGCCTCGCTTGCGATGAGCTCGGTTGTCTACGCGGCGATGCAACTGGTTCTGAGTTCGTTTCTCGTCGTCTATCTGACAAGCGTAGCCAGCCTGGATCTCGTGCTCGCCGGCGCGCTGCTGAGCGCCTGCCAGCTGGCCGGCGTGGCGGGCCGCCTCGGCTGGGGTTTCGTCGCGGATCGGGTGGCGGCACCACGTTCACTGCTGCTTGGCATAGCGCTACTGATGGCAGTAGCTGCGGGTTGATGAGCCTGTTTAGGAACGGCAAGTAGCGCGAGCCCGGCGCCGCCGGTCACTACGCAGGCAAAACTGGTGCGCAGCGGGCCTAGCCGCGTGATCAGCGAGGCCGAGAAGGAGCTGCTGAGGATCGCGCCGGCGTAGACTAGCCCGACATAGACACCGGCAATCTGCGGCGAAAGGCCGAGAGAGAGGGCGATCTGGCTGGCCATGACGGGCGGGGTCATGCTCAGCATGGAGACGACGCATTGCGGAAAAAACGTCACCAGCAGAATCAGCGCCTTGGCCTCTGCTCCCGCCCGCGCCATCGCGTCTAACCCCTGGCCACGTGGCGCCTGTGGACGCGCAATCGCGGCTGCTCGCGATAGGCGTCCAAAAGTTCCGCAGCCGCCCCGTATGTCCGAAATTCCGTCAAAACCTGCTCCTCCCAGCCGGTACCGAAGATACGCACCGGAAAAGTCATCCTCGACGCAAAACTCGTCCTCCCCGCGCAGTGAGCGGCCGCGACAACAGCCTCAGCGAAAACTGCCGAGTATGCCGACGAAGTCGCGCCCGCGCGCGTTGAAAACCTGATGGCAGGACATGCAGTTCGACGGTGGATCCTGGAGGTACGTCTCGATCGTCGTGTTGACGAGGTTTTCCTTACGCGCTTCTGGAAAAAAGCGGCCGTCGTTATGTGGGTCGATTGGATGGGCGCGGGTCGGCCATTGGATGGCCACCAGCATGTAATGCTCCCAGACGGTTCCCTTGATTCCCGGCAGCGCCCAATAGCCCCGATTCATCGCCATGGTCGAGAGATGGATCGAATGCCGGCGCACCACCTGCATCGGCTCGGGGTCGATCTTGGGCGGATGATCGATGCTGACCGGAAAGGTGCCGGGCGAGCCGAACTTCGGCCAAAGGCCGAGCTTGGGCTTCGACGCGTCGAAATAGGAATAAGGTGCGCCCGCGTCCCTGGCGTCCGGCTCGCGCGCTTCGCCCGCGCCGGCCGGGGGCACGTTGTCGACGTGCTCGAAAGTGCTCCACAGCCCTTGCGGCCGGTGTAACGTCCTGATCACGATATGCAGGCCGACCAGCGCGACGTCGCCTTTCGAACAGACGACGCGCCGCGCGGCGAGCGTTTTGGCGACGTCGACGACGTTGGCGTTCTCGACCACGTAATAGCGCGCCCGCACGGCCGGCGTGTCTGCCGCGGTGAGAAGGCGCCATGCCGCCTTGACCGCGATCGACCCGGCGGGCAATCGCGCAGGATGGTCCTGATCGGGCAGGTTCTGGCCTTGGCTCCAGCCGCTGAGCGCAAGCGCCGAGTACTGCGGTTCGTTGATGCGCGTTTCGTAGCGGGTATAGGTGCGATTCTGCGCCACCAGCGGATTGGCGGCGTGGCCCAAGAAGGCGGATTGATTGAAATCCATGAACGGATCGAAGGTCGCGAGCGTTTTCGCGCGACCGTTGACATCCGCTCCGCAAGGGTTCGCCGCGTTGTAGGTCGCCCATGGCTGAGGCGCGATCGGGCTGCCGTCCGGACCGACCTGGAACAGTTCATAACGGGCTTTGAAGGTCTCCCAGACACGGAGGCCGGGATCGCCAAGCGTCTTGGCGCGGTCAGGGACGCCGCGATGAGCAGGGTAGGTCAGCGAGGGCCAATTGAGCGCGATGAAGGCGCGCCAAGCGAAATTGTCCAACTCCGGAAACTTGTCGAACGTCGGCCTTGAGTGAGGGCACATCCTCGATGCGGTCGGGCGAAACAACCCGTGCGCCGCCCTGGGCGGCGGCCGGAGAGGCGGGGAGAAGCGCGACCGGCGCAGCCACGGGGAGAAGCGCGACCGGCGCAGCCACGGGGAGAAGCGCGACCGGCGCAGCCACAAGCATGAACGCGATCAGAAGTCGGCAGGCGCGCAAAAGGGCGCCAGCGGAAGAAACTCCAATGCCGCGCTTGCCGCGCACCTCATTGCTCCGCATCGCATTCAGGTCCGGAAGTCTACGCAAAATCGACCTTGCCGGTCGGGGTTCGGTCACGACGTTCGGATCAGACATGTGCCGCATAGCGTAGCACGCTGTCGGCGACGCCGCTTCTCCTCGCTTGCTCAGTTTGGGCACGATCGGGTGAAGCATTCTGGAAGAATCGGAAGGGGAGGGCGCTTCGCGGACGCGCCTTGGACGTGGCGTCTCTGCGCTAACGCGTGGCCGAACCGACCTTAGCAGTTCAGCAATCCGGGAGAAGAATTGCCCGATGATTTCGCGATAATATTGCCCCTGATGTTCGCCCCAAAGTGGCCAGACCAAGAGCGGCCGGACGGACCCAGCTTCCATCATCCCTACCCGCACCAGCACGGCAAAATTACAGACATGCTTACGGCAAATACCGAGATGCGAACCGAGCTATACCTGAATGGATATAGCTTTGAGGAATATCTAGATTACCTGCTTCATGGTCATCCCGAGTTAAATGATCTTCTTAGTCACGAGAGATGTTGCGACGCCGAGCGGCATATTGCGAAAATGAATATGATCTCGTGGGAGTTCGAGGATGAGAAAGTGGGTGGCCGCGGCTTGGCCTACAATTTTGCACAGAAGAGTGCGGACAATCGAAAAGTGGGCATGACCACACTTCTGAAGTGCTTCTCGCCTTCCTTCGAAGTTCCTGGTCAGGGTTTCAGGATTCTGGATGTACTCGGAGGCGATGGGACCTTTGCACGGTTTTGTAAAACGCTGGGGCATCACACTCCGACGATTTATACAGCTGACATCTCGAAATTCATGATCGACGCCTGTCACGCCCAGGCGTTACCGTGCGTACGTCAGTCGGCAACGAGAAGCTTGTTCCGTGACAACGTATTAGACGGCGTTCTCATTGCTTATGGCAGCCATCATCTCGATAGCAACGCAAGGCGACTGGCAGTTCGCGAAGCGCACCGTACGCTGAGAGCGGGCGGTTGCCTTGTATTGCATGATTTTGAGATCGGCGGAAGATGCGCCAAGTGGTTTGACAGTATCGTGCATCCTTATTCGCGGACTGGACATCCGCATGCGCATTTCTCGCGCCACGAAATGTTCCATCTCTTTACAAGCGCAGGGTTTCGCGACGTTAGGGTATTTGAAATCCCCGATTCGTTCACATTACACGGACGCTCACCAGAAGAAGCCAAGCACAATGCAATCATGCACATGTACGACATGTATGACCTGATCAAGGTCGCGGACTCCGCATGCGATATCGCGCCTTGCCTCGAGCGACACATAACCGAAACACTCGGACCCATATCGATTCGGCAGGAAGAGGGCCGATATGTAGCACAAATTCCGCGTGACGCGCTGGTCGCTGTGGGTACCAAATCGACCTATGACAGCTAGTGGTGACTTTGATCTCTAACAATGTGAAACGGTCCATCGAGATGGACATGATACCTTTGAGTAAACAAATGGAGAAGCGGTGATGAGCAGTATCGAAGATTGTCTTAGAGACATTCTGATCGAAGATCTCTTCGTAGAATTCGAGAAGGATAGGATCCTTCCAACCTATTCTCTTCGGCAAGACCTCGGTATCGATTCGCTCGGTTTTGTCGAGTTGAGGGAGCAAGTTGAGAAGCGATTCAGTATCGTTATTTCCGATGACGACTTTACGCCAGAGAACTTCTCAACAATATCGTCTCTCACCAGCCTGATCAATCGGTCCTGCAGTGCCAACAGTGTGCAGCAGTAACGTTGTGTCGAGGTATATCAGAGATGGTCTGGCGCGATCCATAAATGGAAATAACGAGATGAACGCAGCGGCGAGGATGATTATTGACAGCGCCGATGATCTCGCGCGGCGCATTTCTGATTTCGGCGATGCCTCGCCAAAGTACGATCAGTTATTCGAAGGGTATGCTCGATTGGCGTTGCAGCCAGGGTCCGCGGTACTCATTTTCGCACCCAACAGTGTCGAATTTCTCTTTCATTGGATTGCTGCTCTCGCGAATGGTTACGTTCCTTGTGCGATCGCGCCATCGACGAAGACGTCGCTCGTAAGCGCGCTCCAAAAATCGTTAAAGATTGCAGCTATCGTAGGGCCTCAATTGGATCCGGCCCGCTACCAAGCGAAACACTTTGCTAGGATTGGCGCGTTTAATGTCGTTGTTTGCGATCGCACTCCGCCGTCGTACGAACCGTTCGATGTCCTGATCCTAACTACCAGTACGTCCGGATCGCAAACGGCGTGCGTTCATACTGTTGAGTCGCTCGTATGCAACGCGAGCATGACAAATAATGCTCTCAACATAACCGCGGCCGATAAACAACTCGTTGTACTACCGATGTATCACTCTTACGGACTTGTCACTCAGAGCATTGGAGCGATCATTAGCGGCTGCGAACTTAAAATCGACGGACCACCGTTCAACGCCAATCGCTTTGCTGATCTTATTCGCAAAGAGCGTATATCGATATGCGGAATCACACCTACGATTGCTCGGGACCTCCTTAGAAGGGGAACTGTTTTGCCTGCCTTGCGATCAATGAGCATTGGTGGCGATCGAGTCTCTCCTGAAGAGGTGATGAGTTTGCTGAGCAAGTCGTTTATCAACGAGCTTTACATTACTTATGGTCTGACAGAGGCCGGGCCGCGAGTTTCCGTTCTGCCGGCGCACATTGCGCCCGTTGAGACGTACGACTCTGTGGGTATGGCTTTCAGCGGTATCTCAACAAGAATAGAAATGCCGGATGCCGACGGCGTCGGCCAGCTATTGGTTAAGACACCATCCGTCTGTCGCCGGAAGGTTGGAGGAAATATCCTACGCCAACCGTTCACATCTGATGGATTTTTGGAAACGGGAGATCTCTTTACAAAGGATGCCGCTGGCTATCTTCGCTATGTTGCGCGGAAAGCCGACATATTGATTGTAAAGGGTGAGAAACTGAATACTCGGAGCATAGACCTGGTCGCCGAGTTGCATCCAGATGTTGAGTTTGCGCGCACAACGGCGGGCGATATGAATTCACTGGTAACGCGTTTGTGGGCGAAAGATGACAAGATACTTGATCTGGAAGAAATCAAAAAATTTATGAGGTCGTCCCTTCGATTACACGAAGTCCCGGACAAAGTTATTCAAGAGAGCAATGCCGTGTTTCATAAATAGTAAAAGGTTAGCTGTGAGGGGAGTGACGTCATGATAGTTAGATCGGTCGAAACGCATCCTCGCGAGCGTGTTCGGCGCGCTCGCTGCGCGCTTGGCTCTGGACGACCGGCGGTGACAGCGCACACCCCGTACGCCGCCTACGGCAAGCTCACGCTGATGGCTCTCTTCTGGGGCGGGGCGTTGATCGGCGGACGCATCGCGTCGCCGGAGATGGGGGCGGTGACCGCCGCGCTGTGGCGCTATGCGCTCGCGATCGTTGCGCTCCTGATCTACGCGTACGCGACGGAGGGCGGGCTCGCTCGACCCACACCGCGGGAATGGATCGGACTCCTGCTGATGGGCGCAACGGGCGTGTTCGCATTCAACCTGTGCTTCATGTACGGGCTCGCGCTCATCCCCGCGTCGCGCGCCTCGCTCATCATGGCGCTCAACCCTGCGGTCACACTGCTCGGCGCCGCCCTGTTCCTCCACGAGCATCTCACTCGCTACAAGGTGATCGGCATCGTGATCGCGCTCGTGGGCGTCGCCGTCGTGCTGGGCCACGGCAACCCGCTTGGCGTGGTGAGCGGCAGTGTGGGCGTGGGCGAGCTCGTGATGTTCGGCTGCCCGCTCGCGTGGGCCGTCAACACGCTGATCGCAAAGCGTATGCTGCCCGACATGGCACCCATCGGCTCGACCACGTGGTCGGCGATCATCGGCACCGCGATGCTGGCGGTCGTCGCCGCGTTCTCGGGGCAGCTCATGGCGGTCGGCGTGTCCTGGCGCGCATGGGCGGCGCTCGTCTTCGTGGCGATCTTCGGTACGGCGATCGCACTTGTCCTCTTCTACGACGGCGTGCGCCGCATCGGCGCCGCGCGCACGTCGGTGTTCATCAACCTCGTGCCGGTGTTCGCGGTCGCCCTCGGCGTGCTGCTGCTCGGCGAGCCGCTCGAGCCGTCGATGCTGGTGGGCGGTGCGCTGGTGATTGGCGGCATCTTCCTGTTGAACCGTCCGGAAGCACGACGCGGGCCGGCAAGCCATAATGCTTAGCGAGGAGCAACGCCTGGCCCGCGACACGATGCGCGCTTTCGCGCAGGAGAAGCTTGCGCCTTCGGCCGCCCGCTGGGACGGCGAATCGCATTTTCCGCGCGAGGAATTGAAGGCGCTGGGGGAGCTGGGTGCGATGGACATGGTCGTGCCCGAGCGGTGGGGCGGCGCCGCGATGGATAATGAACTTGCGGTCGTGGCGTACAGTCCCCTCGCGCAAAGACTGCTATGTCGGCAGCCGGTTCTCAAAGAGATCGGAGATAAGTATCACAAAACTGCCGCTCAGATTGCACTACGTTGGTTGGTGCAACAAGAGCGCGTTGGCGCGATTCCAAAGGCGGTAACGATAATACATCTGATTCGGAACCTCGATATTCTTTGAACTGAGTGATGATGAGATGGATCAGATCTTTGCTTTGAACGCGAATGCTCGCGTTGTTCAGGTCCGAAATCACTCTTGAACAGTGACCAAAGCTAACGCAAGGCGATAAGGTGCCAAACCATGAAAAGCATATTTCTACTTCCATATGGGGGCGGTAGCGCATCGAGCTATCGTTCCTACGTTAATGGCTTTCCGCGCGATATCGGGCGTGTTGTTCCCGTGGAAATACCAGGGCGCGGCAAGAGATCTCACGAGGAATATGCCAAATCTATCCAAGAATGTGCAGCTCTTGCGCTCAAGGAAATAGACACGGAGAGCGAGAGATACATTTTACATGGCCATTGCATGGGAGCACTCTTGGCCTTTGAAGCGATCAAATTGATCGAGGCGAGCGGAAGGCAGCTTCCAAGCTTTATGGTGGCGTCCGGACGCAATGCTCCAAGACACGTAAACGACTGGTTGCGCCGAGTACCGGGGTTGGATGATCGGAGCTTATTCAAGGAATTGCAGGAACTCGGCGGTGTACCAAAAGGTTTAAGTTTCGCCATGGCCCAGCATTTCCTCACCGTACTTCGCAATGATCAAGCGATGTTCCGTGATTACGATCCTGGTGAAACAAGGATAAGTGTGCCAATACTTGCTTTGGCAGGTAGAGACGACAAAATGACGAATGCGGCCGCACTGGCAGACTGGGAGGACTACACGTCGAAGTTCCTATCAATCGAATGGTTAGATGGACAGCATTATTCTATCCTTGATCAGCCGGATCGTGTAGCACTGTATGTAGAGGAGTTTTGCAAATTAGTGGATTCCTTAGCGCTGGTTGAAAGCCACTAACGCTGACCAGCGCCGTGAGGTGATCCAGTTCAAGAGCTGGTAAGAAGCAATCGTGGACCAGCCCGCAACATTGATCCGCGCAGCCCGCGTCGCGCGAAAGATCGCGCCGCTTAGTCCGAGTGACTATGCCTCAAGCGTCGAATAGTGAGACAGCGATATGAAACCATTAGCTGTTGCCGCTTGGTCAATGATAACTCCGTTAGGCGAAGATGACGCAACTATTAATGCTCTGTTCGAGCAGCGCTCAGCCTTCTCTCCCCAGACATCGCCTTGGAAACTACGAAATGCTCTAGCCGCAGTCGTGCCGACACGACCGAGTCATGCGGCACGTGACGGCCAATGGCAGCGATATCTTGCGACATATGTTACCCGCAAAGTATTAGATACGCTCTCAATAGACATACAGAAAACACGAGACCGTTGCGCCTTTGTGTTTGCCACGAGCTATGGCCATCTGATCGATGATGCGGGTAGCGATACGATGTCAACTTGGGCCAAAGATTGTGTTCGAAGCGTGGGGTGCGATCTTGATCCAATAGTGGTCGGATCCGGGTGTTCTTCGGGATCCGACGCGCTCGGCGTCGCTGCCGCTATGCTTGATTGCGGAACAATAGACACAGCAATCGTTGTAGCCGTGGATATCGTAACCGCGGCCAAGCGAATCGCGCATTCAACCTTGGGAACAATGGCGGTAAGCTATCACAAGCCTTTTGACATTAGTCGAAGCGGAATATTGCTCGGCGAAGCATCCGCGGCAGTAGTACTTATGCGAAGTGAGGATTGCCCTGAGCACAGGGGAGAGTTGGTTGGAATAGGGGCTTCGAATGATGCCTTTGGATTGACTTCTCCCGATCCATCAGGCCTGTCGGTCCGCCTTGCGCTGGACCGGGCTCTTCTTGCCGCCGAGCTGACTTATGGCGATTTGGCGCTCTATCTTGCGCACGGCACAGGGACGCAACTTAACGACGACCTCGAAGCGAAGGTCGTCGAGGAAGTTTTTGCTAACAATGAAATGCTCACTATCGTCGGAACCAAGGGTGCTCTGGGCCACTCTCTAGGTGCCTGTGGCTTGGTTGAGTTTATTCTTCTCCTCCAAATGTTGAATAGGCAGCTCGCGCCAGCCACGGTCGGGTTAACCGATCCTATCGGCAGCATCTCTGCGAGATTCCCAGGCCCTGAAGGGCGCCCGCTCAGCGGTCCTTATGGTGTAAGCGTCACGCTTGGTTTCGGAGGATTCAACACCGCTTTAATTGGGCGAGCCTGATTGCAAATGCACAGCACACCTGGAAGATCATTCGATGGCGAAATCAAACTTTCATTTTGAAGATGGGAACGCGCGGTCATGGTAGTGAAGGCAGCCGTATACAGCGACATAAAAGTGCGAAATAAGCCGTCTTTTTATGCGACGCCGGTTGCTTGGGCAGCCGCGAATTTCGCGCAATTGCTGATCGAAGATGAAGGCGGAATCGTGCCACATCATACAGGGATGATCGTGGTAAGCGATGAATGTAGTTTGAGTACGATACGAGATCTCTCGCGCACGGCGGCGCAAGGGACTATTTCACCGCTACGATTTGCCGGAGCGAGCCCGAGTATAGTGGCTGGATTGCCGGCCCTTCAGCAAGGAATTCGCGGGCCGACCTTGTGTCTTACAATGCCGCCAGGTCACGCTTCGAGCGCTATTGTGGCGATGATCAATTATTGGATTAGGTACAGCAATATAGTCTCGGTTATCGCGATTGCGCACTATAAGCAAGGCGAAAGCAGTCATCTATTTAAAGGATTGATCGCTAGGTCGGCCGGCGATGAGTTAAGACAACAAGTCTTGCAACTTATCGATTCACAAACGGGAGAAATAGTGTGACTCCCTTTGCCAAAATGATTAGTTGCCGTCTCAAGCTAATCTATACAGAAGCTCGGCGATGGTCGCATATCAGATTCTCGGTTCCATATTTGCGGGCACATATCCGCCCACGAGGCTCAGAAAATGGCCGCATGACGACAATACCCATCGTGAACATTGTGAAGCTTTTTGATCAACAAGAGCTTTGCAACGATTCTTGCTGAACAGATAAATGCCGGCTCGGGCGCGGCGGCGACAAGGCTATCAGTTGGCCGCGGTATCACGGCGTCAAGACCAATGTGGTAACGCGCGATATGCACTGGAGCATCAATGTGCGGAAAAGAAATGATTGTCGAGATCCTAAACTCATACTATGGGAGCACTAGTCTTCTGAAATATTCCGAGTCAGATGACGAGATTCGGTTCCAACTGCCGACTCCCATCAGAGACACACAGGCTGCAGTATTTCGTTCGCGAGCGACGGTTCTCAATGAACTTGCGGTTAGCCATCGATTGTCTCTGTTGGTTGGCCGCGGCAAATACGGAGTGCCCGAAGATTTCGCCTTTGCGATAAAATCTGTAGAGAGTGTGGTACACAGCATCGACGTGGTCGACGAGTATAATGTTTCGTTGCGCTTTGAGGTCATAACCAAGCGCCATGACACCATTACGGCTCTCAGATCAACTCTTGTCACAAAATATGGCGTCGAAGCTCGTATAACCATAACGTCATTCAATGTCCTCCCGCCATCTCTTGCAAACTTCGTCCGGCGGGCAAGGCAATTCCTGGATTTTTCCGATGTAAAGATAAGTAGGGATAAATCCTATCTCTCAACCGTCGCCGACAACCATTTTAGATATTATCCATCGGAAGATGACAGACTTTCAGACGGTAGGCGAGTCGATCACGTGCCGGCACTAATTCTAATCGATATCGCGCTATGCGTTAACAGAATGGCTCATCAGGGGGCGGTCTACTCAAACATCTCAGCAGAATTCCTGAATTACACCGACCCTCGACTAGCGTTCGACATTGTACAGAAGAAAGATCATAGCGCGATGGAGTTCGTGCAAAACGGTCAGTTAGTGGCGATCGTCTATATAACCGCGAATGTCCCGGTTCCATTGAGAGAGGCGAAGATGAAGCAGAAGTTTTCGCTCTCTTGAGCAGGCGATAGATGGCCGAGTGGGAAACGGTGGAAAATCGCGCCGGCGGTTTCGGGGCTCGGATGATTTCAAGGAATGGCGTTTTCTCGTCGTCGCCCGTGGATATCGCTGAGCTTGCCGTAGAGCGGCGTCACTGCCGTTGCGGTGAGCAGGTAGGCTGTCATCACCCAGGGTAGATTCTCAACATCACCCAGGCTACGTCCGATTGTCGGCAAGGCGGTCGACACGATCGTCTGATCCAGCGCCCCCAGAAACATGGCGAGCAGGATGCCAAGGACGATGGAGCGGACGGCGGCAGGCTCTAGTGCGCAATATGCTTCCGCCTTCGCTCTTCGCGCTACGGCGGACATGTCGCTATTGCGCGCTACGATACTTCTTTCGCCCGCCGAAGCATCAGATTGCGGTCGCGCCGGTTCCCGGCCAGGGCGGCGGCCATCTCGAACGCGGTGCACGCCTCGTCGAAGCGGCCAAGCTTCTGCAAAAAAATCGCCGCGCACGCCCGGCAGCAGATGGTAGTTCCTCAGCGCCGGCTCGTGCCGCGGACGCGCCTTGGACGTGGCGTCTCTGCGCTAACGCGTGGACCGAACCGACCTTAGCAGTTCAGCAATCCGGGAGAAGAATTGCCCGATGATTTCGCGATAATATCGCCCCTGATGGCACTTTACACGTAGATTGGAGAGACCAATGAAAAATTACAGCTTGCTCATTAAGCTTGTTGTCTGCTGCGCGCTTGTTGTCTGCTGCACATTCGGCCTGATGCATAGCCCCTCGTACGGTCAGGGGCGGTCCCTAACTGCGAAGCAGCTAGACGCTATCGTCACACCGAGTTTAGCGCAGTGTTCGCCCCAAAGTAGCCAGCTCAAGAGCGGCCAGCTCACGAGCGGCCGGATCGACCCAGCTTCCGTCATCCCTACCCGCAATGCGCGAGAATTTCCCAAGAATAGGATTGCGAGAACACTGCATGGGATGTGGCGAGGGGAGGTCTTTGGGGACTACAACAAGGATTTGCGCGTCGACTATTTCTGGATAATTGACACACACCGTAACGAGGGGCTGATTATTGCACAACGCACTGGCAACCAGAGTTTGGCTGGACTGCGGCCGGTTCCAAACGCACCGAAAATCACGTATCTGATGTGTGCTAACGAAGGGTATATCCCCAGCTCAGAGGGGGGCTCTCAAATTCACGAGTTCGTTAAGGTCTCTAATAGCATCGAGGACGCCCCACGGATTCTGCAGAAGGCGACGGGGCTGGAATTTCGAGCAGGGCGACCCACGCTTTCAGAGCTGTGGCAAGAGCTTGTGGCGTCGGGATATTTCAAATCTCTGCCTGCCGTGGCGTTTGCAGGTGCCCTCTTTAAACCAATACAGCTCGAACTTGTCGCAAGTCCAATTGGGCCTGCCCTGGTTTCGATGAAATGGGACGGAGAGTACTATGGAGGCGGAGCGACCCAACTAAAGTTCACGCCCGGCGTGCCAATGAGAGGCGTCGAATACACGCAGTTTATCGGAACGACCGCACCTTCGGGAGATTTTCTCGTGGCGTCGCCCGGAAACGGGAAATTATACAAAGTGGAATCCCTCAGCTCAGCGGACTATATCGTGGATGGTGTTGACTATTCCTACGTCTACGACCTCTCCTTTGATAGCGTCACCCTCGGGCCTTTGCAAGAATGACCTTGCAGCTCGGATCGGCAAGAAACGGAAATAATGCGGAGTCCAACGAACGCGCGTGATGGCACTTTACACGTAGATTGGAGAGAGTAATGAAAAATTACAGCTTGCTCATTAAGCTTGTTGTCTCCTGCGCGCTTGTTGTCTGCTGCACAGTCGGCCTGATGCATAGCCCCTTATACGCGCAGGGGCGGTCCCAGGGGCGGTCCCGAACTCAGGGGCGGTCCCTAACTGCGCAGCAGCTAGACGCTATCGTCAAACCGACTTTAGCGCAGTGTTCGCCCCCAAGTGGCCACCTCAAGAGCGGCCAGCTCAAGAGCGGCCGGATCGACCCAGCTTCCGTCATCCCTACCCGCAATGCGCGAGAATTTCCCAGGGCTAGGATTGCGAGAACACTGCATGGGATGTGGCGAGGGCAAGTCTACGGGGACTACAGGGATGTGCGCGTCGACTATTTCTGGATAATTGACACACAACGTAACGAGGGGCTGATTATTGCACAACGCACTGGCAACGAGAGTATGGCTGGACTGCGGCCGGTTGCAAACGCACCGAAAATCACGTATCTGATGTGTGCTAACGAAGGGTATATCCCCAGCTCAGAGGGGGGCTCTCAAATTCACGAGTTCGTTAAGGTCTCTAATAGCATCCAGGACGCCCCACAGATTCTGCAGAAGGCGACGGGGCTGAAACCTAGCAAAGTTCGCAGAGCGCGACCGACGCTTTCAGATCTGTGGCAAGAGATTGTGGCGTCGGGATATTTCAAATCTCTGCCTGCCGTGGCGTTTGCAGGTGCCCTCTTTAAACCAATACAGCTCGAACTTGTCCCAAGTGCAATTGGGCCTGCCCAGGTTTTGTTGAGATGGGACGGAGAGTACTATGGAGGCGGAGCGACCCTTCTGAAGTTCGCGCCCGGCGTGCCAGTTAAAGGCGTCGAATACACGCAGTTTGTCGGAACGACCGCACCTTCGGGAGATTTTCTCGTGGCGTCGCCCGGAAACGGGAACTTATATAAAGTGGAAGCCATCAGCGGAGCGGACTACGACCTCGCCTTTGATAGCGTCACTTTCGGGCCTTTGCAATGATCGATGACGTGCAGCTCGGACCGGCAGAAACGGAAATAATGCGGAGTCCAACGAACGCGCGCTTGAGTGGGACGTGCATCTGAAGTCGACCACGATGCTGGTTGATGCGTCATATCCAGGTTTCGCTGAACAGCGTCGGATGACCGCAAGGCGAATTCCAATTTGGATAGTCCGGCGTGGCAAGAATGGACAGGGGACGGTCAATGAGCAACACGCGCACCGGGAAGGCTTAGCTTCATCTGCAGGCCATCGCGCGGGTCAGGCCAGTAATGGTTGCTCGTTCCGCAATCCCTCACTCTCATTTGATTTGACGAGCCAGACGCAGGCGCAGCCGGCGTCTGGCTCGTCGTTTGGGTTTCGAAAGAAACGATCATGATCAAGTGGCTATTTCGCATCAGCGTTTCGATCGGCCTGGCCGGCATGGTGTTCGGTATGGCCATGGGTATCACGCAGAATTTCCTGCTGGCGCCGGCGCATGCCCATTTCATTCTGCTCGGCTATGTCGCGATGTTCCTGTCCGCGCTGTACTACCGCACGGTACCGGAGGCCGCAGCGAGCCAGCTCGCGCCGGTTCAGGCGGTCGTCAGCGTGGTCGGTGCGATCCTGTTCCCGATCGGCATCGCGTGCGTAAGGCTCGGCGACCGCGACCGCTTCATGCCAGTGCTCGTTGCCGGTTGGCTCACCGTCCTGACCGGCATGCTGCTGTTTGCGGTGATCGTCTATCGCTCGTCCGGCCGCGCCCCGGCGCGGGCGACCACTGAAGAATCTGGAGAGGCCAGCTACCAGCGCAGAAAAGGTGCGAATATTATCTTTCCGTCACCGGTTGGGAAGTAGCGCCTGGGACGTGAAATATCTTTGGCAAATTGCGTACGAAGACAAAACGATTTCTCGTCTCAGCCTGCAGGATGGAGGAATCAGTGCGGTCATCCCGACTCCAGGCAAAGGGATGTGTAGCGGGAGCGGCCAAATCAGACGCGCGAGAGCGACTTGATCCAAAGCGCGTTGAACGCGTCGAGAACGGACAAGAGCCGCCGGCGTGAAAATCCAAACATAAATCAAATGTCATGTAAGCCTGCCATTCTATTCACAAATTTGCGGCGCTAGCGGTTTTGTAAATTCAATCTAGCCGTCTGAGGTACCTCCTTCGGAGAGTAAGTCTCATCGGTGAGTTCGTCTATCTCAGGGAGGCTTACGGCCCGTTGATAGCCTTCCTGTATGGATGGATGTCCCTGCTGGTAATGGACCCAGGGCTAACCGCCGCACTCGCCGTCGGAATGGCAAGTTATGCCGGTTACATCATTGGTCTTTCAACAATTGGCATCAAGGGACTGGCAATTGCGACAATCACGCTGCTTGCGTTAGTTAACATTCGCGGGGTCCTACTAAGCGCCTGGCTCGTGCGTTGGCTCACCATTCTTAAGCTGGGTTTGTTAATCCTTCTTTTACTCTGGGGCTTTGGATTTCGACTGGGCAGCTTGTCTAACTTTGCCCCCTTCGTCGCGAGGCATGCGCATTCGGCGCCGCCCCAGGAAGCCCTGGCTGGCGGGATGGTTGCGGCCTTCTTCTCATTTGGCGGATGGTGGGATGTAACTAAGGTGGCGGGAGAAGTGCGCGATCCCGCACGTACGCTGCCGAGAGCATTGATTTATGGTGTGGTGATCGTCACGCTCGTCTATATCCTGACCAGTGCGGTCTTCCTATTTCTAGTGCCGCTGGACGCAGTCTTGTCTGGCGAAACCTTTGCCGCACAGGCCGGTGAGGTTCTTTTTGGGATGGCCGGCGCGCAGGTCTTCTCTGCGATTGTTGGAGTAGCAGTACTAGGTAGCCTTGCTGCGATCATTATGTCAGCGCCGCGTGTTTATTTTGCAATGGCGCTCGGTGGCTTGTTCTTTCGGGCGACAGCATCCATCCATCCGCGATTCGAGACTCCCGCCCGCGCTATAGCGTTGCAGGCGCTGCTCGCTTCATTACTCGTGGCGCTGGGGAGAGAAATGATCAAAGAGTTTTTTGATGTTTGTTTGGTGTCTATTATTGGAGAGTAGTAGAGAGACTAAAGAGAATTTGGGGTAATTAAGAGAAACTCTGTATGTACCGCGTACCGCCAGACCGGGCCTGGTGACCTGCCGTTGGCGCTCCGCTTGAGCGAGGGGTTAGGCGTCGGCTTTGCTGCGACGTGCATGGGGCTATTGCCCGGCCGGTGGTTGCCAAAGTTCAATCTTGTTGCCTTCCGGATCCATGACCCACCCGAACTTCCCGTACTCTGAGTCATCTGCCTTCTCAAGCACGTCGCAGCCTTCATCGCGGAGCGCTTGAAGAAGCGCTTCCAAGTCTTCCACGCGATAGTTGACCATGAAGGTCGACTTACTTGGAGCCATGCGGTTACCACTAGCTGGATGAACGGACCAGACCGTAGTTCCCTTGGTCGGATTGCCGTCGGCGTCGGTCCAATCAAAGGTTGTACCACCCCAGTCTTGTACGTCAATGCCTAGGTGAGTCTTGTACCAGGCACAGAGTGCCTTCGGATCCTTCGCGCTGAAGAATATGCCACCAATTCCAGTTACTCTCTTCATCTGATCCTCCGATTCGAGCCGGACGCGAATGGTCGCCATCCAACGCCTAACTCCGTATTAGGCCACACGGTGTGGCCCAAGTCCGCTATTCGGCGCACTATACCCCGCATTGGTTCGGGATCTCAAGTTCACCGCATTACCTCCGACTGAGAAATTGGAAGCAGGTTAAACGCTTGTGCCGCGTCAGGACTCCCAAGGAAGCAATCCTGAAAGACAAGTTGAGAACGCTTCTCTCATCCTGAGCGCTTTGAGCGGGTTTTGGTTTTTCCCTGGCCTTGCGCCGGCTGTTCGCGGACCACATCGTCGGATTCTTATCCTCGCTCGCGCAAGCCTTGAAACGAGAGGCTGAAAGAAAGTTTGGCAGCGGCAATCCTGTTCTAACGAAAGGCCCTTTAGGGGCTTTTAACTTGGCAGGTTTAGCTTTTCAAAAAGTACCCGATTTCTCTTTTGGGCGTCCTGAACTAATTTATCGTAAGAGATGACTTCAAAGAGCACCGTCTTGGGAGCGTTGTTGAACACCAACTGGAAGTTGGAACGTAGGGGCGGTCAGCGGTCTACTCTCCTTCACATTTTCTTTCTTGGATTGCTTCCATGATCTACGCCGGCGCCAAAAAGTAAAGAACAATTTTCTCAAAGACGCTGCGAAGACGCTGCGAAGACGCCGACATAGTTCGTCAGGATTATGCTGCCGAAATCGAGTTGAACGTTTGGACGTGGTTACCCTCGCCGCCGGCGATTAGAACGCGTCAGAGCCCGAAACCATCTGTGACGGATTCTCGTTGTTATGCGGCCGAAACCAAGCGGCTTGACATCGAAGCCACCTGAGGAGTCGGGTCAAGATGCGTCGGGGGAATTTAACGTTCACTCATTTATCGTTAAGGTCTGGCTCGAAGAGGACGCCACCAAAAACAGCGGCACAATCTGGCATGGGCATATCACGCACGTCCCTAGCGGCGAAAAGCGCTACCTGAAGAATCTTGGCGAGATCACAGCTTTCATAGAGCCCTATTTGAAGGCAATGGGCATACGGTTTGGCCTGAATGAGTGAATAAGCAGATGTCAAGTCTGAGAAGCTAGCCTAGAGATCAGAGCAGCACGGTTTACGGGGAAGCGTGGCTAAGGGGGACGGTGAACCCTCACCGTCGCAGAGAGGACAGTCAAATGGTATCGCGCAAGAGGTAAACGATCTCTGAGTTTCTCACCACCAGTACAGCGGACCGCACCCGACAGGATTCAACGCGTTCCGCCTGATGGCAATCGCAAGAACAGCCCGACGATTACGGTTTCAAAGTAACTACATTCACTAAAGCATCGCCCTCCCACTGATTCGATTTGTTCCGCACGACTGCC
Organism: Blastocatellia bacterium; assembly: GCA_963698325.1. Classification (GTDB taxonomy): domain Bacteria; phylum Acidobacteriota; class Blastocatellia; order Pyrinomonadales; family Pyrinomonadaceae; genus PSRF01. The sequence continues at coordinate 138,381 of CAVOQJ010000007.1, forward strand.
GCGGCAATTTAATGGAGACCCGTTCTTGTACGAGGCGGCAGGAGGAAGAGAGATTCATTCTTGAGATAACCAAGCGAAGACTGAAACCTTGCCTTTCTGGGATGGACGTAAATTGCAGCGCGTGAAAAGCGAGTGTTGCCAAATGTTTGCGATCAAGTCATTTTCGGCTCCAAGGGTCACAGTGAACGGGCCCGTGACAAGACTGCGAAAACGTATCTTCGAAATCTCATTTGAAGAGGTGACTTTTGACCGCCGGGGATTCAATGACAGCGGGCGTGCAGCCAGGGAGCGACTGGAACACATCGGGCGAAGTTTTTTGCAAGGCTACCACGCATCGCTTTGTGACGAAGGTCCTGACGTGCTCGCTTCCAACCTGGAGGCAGTCGGCCGGGAGTCCTGCGGGTTTGCATACGAAGGGGCAGCGATGGGCCTCACCTTGTTGGATCAACTATCGCTTTGGAAACGCGAGCGGCTATTAACGTTTCTGAACGGCGTCGGATCCAAGCACGCATATATGATTCACGTGGGAGTCGGGTGGGCCATTGCCCGCGTTCCCTGGCTGCGTAGCAATTTCCCCCATGCGGTAGCCCATTTGGATCCACTGCTTTGTTGGTTGGCGGCGGACGGAAATGGCTTCAGCGATTTCTACTTCAAGTTCCCCTACTTTCTGAGCAAACCGGAACGTCTTAACCGACTTCAGGGATATACCCGGCACGCCTATGCGCAAGGCGTCGGACGAAGTCTTTGGTTCGTCACGGGTGCGAACGCTAATCGAATCGCTCGGTCGATCTCTCTGTTGCCCAGTTCGCTTCACGGTGACTTGTGGAGCGGCATCGGCCTCGCATGCGCGATGGCAGGAGGATCTGATCGCGCTGAGATTGAACTCATAAAGTGCCTGGCCGGATCTTACCGATCCGCGCTGGCCCAGGGAGGAGCCTTCGCTGCGAAGGCTCGCCAACGAGCCGACAACACTACCAACTATACCGAAATGGCATGTCAGATCCTGTGCGGACTCGACGCCGATGCGGCCGCACAGGTCACGGACGCCATGCTTCAGCATCTTCCCGAAGATGGGAAAGTACCCGCGTACGAAATTTGGCGGCGGCGGATTCAATCTCAATTTACACAGGAGTTAGTTGGATCATGAAGCTCGTGACTCACTTTGTTCGCAAGAACATCGCCCGTCTGGTTGCCATCACTTTCGTGGTTGCATTCTATCTGCTGGCCCAGCAGCCAGGTCTGTCCATCGCCGAGCGCAAAAAACTCGCCACCAATTTTCGCTTTACACGGTCCTCCTTGTACGAGGTGCCGGCCTCGTCTTATCGATCACGTCGAGTGGTGAACCCGAGCCTGGAGCGCATTGCTTCCTGGGTGTCAGCAACAGGTGCTTCTGTCGCCCTAAATGATCTGGACGGTGATGGCCTCTCAAATGATGTTTGCAGCGTCGATCCTCGAACTGATCGCGTCACGGTGGCTCCGGCGCCAGGCACACCAATGCGCTACCAACCCTTTGTGTTGGAGGCCGGCGCGTTGTATGACGCGGCGGTGATGGCTCCGATGGGCTGTACGCCAGGTGACCTTAATGAAGATGGGCTGATGGACATACTCGTGACTTATTGGGGACGTACACCCATCGTTTGGCTCGCCAGGAAACAAGAGGGAACAACAAAGCTGAAGCTCTCGAACGACAGCTACCGACCGCTCGAGATTGTTGGGGGCGGTGAAAGATGGTTCACCGGGGCGTCGACGTTGGCCGATCTCGACGGCGATGGCCATTTGGACATTGTAATTGGCAACTACTACAAGGACGGCGCTCATATTCTCGACGCTCATAACCAGACGAGACAGGAAATGCAGCACTCGATGTCGCGAGCCTACAACGCCGGCCAAAGTCGCTTGCTGCTTTGGCAGAGCGCCAGTGCCGGAAATGAGCCTTCAGTCCGGTTCAAAGAGGTTAAGGATTTCGTTGAAGGATCTCCTGAACAGAGGGAGATGATCACGCATGGTTGGACACTAGCCGTCGCCACTGCGGATCTTGATGGAGACCTTCTGCCCGAAATCTATTTCGCCAACGATTTCGGACCTGATCGGTTGCTGCACAACCGCTCGCATCCCGGCGAACTCCGCTTTGCCGTGCTCGACGGTACTAAGTCACTCACCACTCCGAATTCGAAAGTGTTGGGCAGGGATAGCTTCAAGGGAATGGGCGTAGATTTCGGTGATCTAAACGGTGATGGGATATTGGATATCCTGGTTTCCAACATCGCAGCTTCGTTCGCTCTGGAAGAAAGTCACCTTGCTTTTCTCAGTACGGGTGCAACGTCGACGATGAAGAGCGGAGCTGCGCCTTACGTTGACCGGAGCGAAGAACTCGGTTTGTCGAGGAGTGGCTGGGGCTGGGAAATCAAAGTAGACGACTTTAACAACGACGGTATTGCTGAGGTACTTCAAGCGACTGGATTCATGAAAGGGGAAAAGAATCGTTGGCCGGAGCTGCAGGAATTAGCAACCGGGAATGATCAGTTACTCAGCAATCCGAATAGCTGGCCCCGATTTCAACCGGGCGACGCTCTCAGCGACCAGAATCATAACCCCTTCTTTGTTCGCGCGGCAGATGGCCGGTTCTATGACCTCGCGGCTGAACTAGGTCTCGACCAGGCCCAGGTCAGCAGAGGAATCGCCGTAGCGGATGTTAATGGTGACGGCTTATTAGATTATGCGGTTGCCAATCAATGGGACAACTCGTTTTTCTACCTCAATGAGAGCCCTCGCCAGGGAGCCTTCCTCGGAATACGCCTTCGCCTGCCAATTGATAAGAATTTGGCAGCTCCGACAAGAGTGTGTAGCGGTGTACAGGAATTGGATTTGCCGAGCCGCAGCGCCGTCGGCGCAGTTGTGAAAGTTAGCTTGCCGGATGGCCCGCGGCTGGTGACTCAGGTTGACGGCGGCAACGGTCATTCAGGGAAGCGAAGCGCCGACGTACATTTCGGGCTCGGCTCCGTACCGCTCGAAGTCCAACTCCCGGTCGAGATCAACTGGCGAAACGGGAATGGCGAAGTGCAACAGCAAAAAATTCAGCTGAAACCGGGTTGGCACACCGTAATACTCGGTCAGCCTGAAAGGATTAGCAATGATTGCCAACCAATGGAATGACGCTATTCGTTTAGGTGGACTGCGGCGGTTTGCCATCGCCATTTCTATTCTGAATATTCTGGGACACACCGTCCTTGGTTTTGAGCAGTCCTGGGCGCAACCGCTGGTAGCTTTGGCTACCGCATACAGTCTTGAACTGATTTTTGAGTTGCTAAACTCCTGGAGCACCGGTCGAAAGCCAGCCTTCACCGGTGGCCTCAGAAACTTTGTCGACTTCCTGCTTCCGGGGCACATTTCAGCGCTCGCTGTCGGCATGCTGATCTACGCGAATGATCGCTTGTGGGTAGTAGCCTTTGCGGTGGCGGTCGCAATCACCTCAAAGATACTCTTTCGAGCCCCGGTTGGGGGTAAGTATCGCCACTTTTACAATCCTTCCAACTTTGGCATCACGGTGACACTGCTGCTTTTCACGTGGGTTAGCATTTCACCACCTTACCATTTCACTGAGAACCTGGATCGGATTGGCGACTGGCTCTTGCCGGCGATAATCGTTGTTACAGGTAGCTTGCTCAACGCTCGATTCACTCGACGCCTGCCGTTGATCCTGGCATGGCTTATTGGATTCGTAGCCCAGGCCGCGATTCGGAGCGTGATCTTCGAGACGCCACTAGTCGCTGGGTTGCTACCGATGACAGGTTTGCCGTTTGTTCTCTACAGCTTCTACATGGTGACCGACCCGGCTACAACCCCGTTTCGAACGCGAGGTCAAATCGCTTTTGGCGCGGGCGTGGCGGCGGTCTACGGCGTCTTACTCATCGGACACATTGTCTTCGGCCTTTTCTTTTCTTTGACTATCGTTTGCACTCTGCGAGCGGTACACCTCTACGTTCTTGAATGGGCCACATCCAGAAGTCGCATCAAGCAGGCAACGGTTCATTCGCCGAGGGTCGTAACGGAGGCTTAGGTAATGGTTTCAGGGATTGCCATTGTCGGTATGGGGTGCCGGTTCCCAGACGCACGCTCCCCGCAGGAGCTGTGGGAGAACAGCTTGTCGCAGCGTCGGGCTTTCCGGTCGATCCCGCCTGAGCGTTTGCGTCTGGAAGATTATTTGTCACTCGACCGAGACGCTCCCGACAGTACCTACTCGTCGCAGGCTGCGCTGATCGAGGGATACCAGTTTGATCGCGTGGCTTTTTCTGTGGCCGGCGATACCTTTCGCGCGGCGGACATGACCCATTGGCTCGCGCTCGACATCGCCGGCCAGGCGTTGAAGGATGCTGGCTTTGAAAATGGCGTCGGGTTACCGCGCGAGAGAACCGGAGTATTTCTGGGTAACACACTGACTGGAGAATTCTCGCGTGCCAATCTCATGCGTCTGCGGTGGCCGTACGTGCGCCGGGTGGTCGAGGCCTCGCTCGCCGACGAAGGCTGGTTGGTTGAAAAGCGATCGAGTTTCCTGAAGCGGCTGGAGATCCTATACAAAGATCCGTTTCCAACCATCAGCGAAGAATCGTTGGCAGGCGGTCTCTCGAACACTATCGCTGGGCGAATCTGTAACCACTTCGATCTAAAAGGAGGTGGTTACACGATCGACGGTGCTTGCGCCTCCTCACTCCTAGCTGTTGCCGGCGCTTGTTCGGGACTGGTGGCCGGAGACATCGATGCGGCGCTGGCCGGCGGCGTTGATCTTAGCCTTGACCCGTTCGAACTGGTCGGATTCGCAAAGGCCGGCGCCCTGGCTGTGGATGCGATGCGAATCTACGATAAGCGGTCGAATGGCTTTTGGCCCGGCGAAGGCTGCGGGATCGTTCTACTGATGCGTCACGAGGACGCTTGGTCACAGGGGCGTAAGATCTACGCAACAATCAAGGGTTGGGGTATATCGTCCGATGGCAAAGGCGGAATTACGCGACCGGAAGTCGAAGGCCAACTGCTTGCCTTAAGACGCGCTTATCATCGAGCGGGCTTCGGTATCGAAACGGTTGCCTACTTTGAGGGCCATGGAACCGGCACTAGTGTAGGTGACACAGTGGAACTGCAAGCGCTTTCACGCGCGCGAAGTGAAACCAACACTCAAGCAGGTCCTGCCGCGATCGGATCAATCAAAGCTAACATCGGACACACGAAAGCGGCTGCTGGAATCGCCGGATTGATAAAGGCGACTCTGGCGGTCAACAGTGGAGTGATCCCGCCAACCACAGGCTGCGAGAATCCCCACTCAGAGCTCCTGGGCCCGTCGCCCTCGGTTAGGGTTTTGAAAACGGCCGAATCCTGGCCCCCTGATCAACCTCGTCGTGCCGGAGTTAGCTCGATGGGATTTGGCGGCATTGACGCACACGTCGTGGTTGAGTCTCCTGCATCTCAACACCCTCAAAAAATTGCTTCCGCACAACGCGCCCTCGTGTCCTCGAAACAGGATGCCGAACTAATTCTATTGACTGCGCACAGCATCGAGGAAATGACGTTGCAGGTGGAGCGCCTGCTTGGTTTCGCGGCGAGAATTTCGCAGGCAGAGCTTTCAGATCTGGCCCGAGAAGCAGAGAGAACCCTCAACCATGGCTTGGTATGCGCAGCGATTGTGGCTGCGAGCCCCGCAAGTTTGGCGGATCGTCTGGAGAGGTTGAGACAGACAATCGAAAGTGGAGCAACTGCAAAGATCGACGCTAGAAACGGAGTCTTCTTTAATTGTAAGGAATTGAAACCGCGCATTGGGTATCTCTTTCCCGGGCAGGGGTCGCCCTCTCATGTTGATGGTGGTGCTCTGGTTCGCCGCTTTGATTTCGTGCAACAGCTTTATGAGCGAGCCCACTTAGCTGAAGGTTCGGACGACACGGCTACGGAAATTGCTCAACCGGCAATTGTGACTGCATCGCTCGCTGCCATGCGAATCTTAGAGACGCTTGGTGTTACGGCCCAGGTCGCCGTTGGGCACAGCTTGGGAGAGCTTACCGCACTGCACTGGGCAGGCGTCTTCGAAGAAGAGATGCTTTTGCAGATTGCAAGAGTTCGCGGCCAGGCAATGATGCAGGGAAGCCAGTGTGCCGGTGCGATGGCAAGTGTTGGTGCCGGTTCAGACGAAGTCTTACGACTGATTAACCAGGACGACGTCTTCATTGCCGGACTAAACTCACCTCGTCAAACCGTAATCTCCGGCCAGCCTGAAGCAGTTAACGTAGTTGTCGAGCGGGCCCGGGCCCAGAATCTAAAGACCGCCAGGCTGCCGGTTTCGCACGCCTTTCATTCTCCGCTTGTTGCGCCGGCAGTAGACACGCTGTCCGGATACCTGGCAAACGTAAACTGTAAGCCTCTACAGCGCGTCGTTATCTCGACCATCACGGGCGAGACTCTTGCGTCCTCTGAAAACCTACCGGAGCTACTCTGTCAGCAGATTACCTCTCCCGTGCTGTTCATGAAGGCCGCCCTCGCGGCAGAGGCTCAAAAACTTGATCTATGGTTGGAGATCGGACCTGGCCAGATTCTTGGCGGCCTGATCTCCGAGTTGACTGAGACGCCAGTGATATCGCTTGACGCTGGAGGCTCCTCCCTTCGTGGGCTGCTAAACGCCGCCGGCGCGGTTTTTGTTTTGGACCAGTCAATGAATCACGAGGCTCTTTTTCAGGGACGATTTACGCGACCCTTCGATCTCGACTGGCGGCCCAGGTTCTTTGGCAATCCATGCGAGTTGGCGCCGGTTGGCGAGGTCAGACAGGCTGATCCAGTAAGTGAGAAAACTGAGATCAAGGTAAAAGCGGATCCTCCCGCTGTCTCTACTTCGGATCTCCTGATTCAGCTTGTAGCTCAACGCACCGAACTTCCGTTGGCGAGTATCGGAAAGGGCAGTCGCCTCCTAAGTGATTTGCATTTGAACTCGATCACGGTAAGCGAACTCGTTGTGGAAGCCTCGAGCCAACTGGGCTTACCGCCTCCGGTGTCTCCCACGGACTTTGCCGACGCTACGATTGCGGAGATTGCTCAAGCTCTCGACGAACAGCGCCTCAACCCTCAGCTCTCATCAGGACTTGATGATTCATTATTACCAGCAGGGGTTGATTCGTGGATCAAGCCCTTTAAGGTCGAACTAGTCGAACGGCCGTTATCCCTAAGTACGGCGACTGGCGAGCTCGGAACCTGGGAAATCGTTTCGCTTCCCGGCCATCCCCTCGCAGATGACTTGCGAGTGCGCTTTCATGAGCAAGCCGGTGGCGGCGTCATTGTTTGTCTACCATCAAATTGTGACGAAAAGGTCGTCGGACTCTTGCTGACAGGTGCCCAGTCTGTTCTGAAAAGGAGCAGCAACTCCAGATTTGTCCTGGTCCAACATGGCAATGGCGCTGCAGCTTTTGCCCGCACCCTTCACCTGGAAGCTCCGCACGTCACGACTTGTGTTGTAAACGTCCCAGAATTTCATCCTCAAGCAATCCAATGGGTCGAGGCCGAAGTTTCGGCGGCGCAAGGATTTGTCGAGGTCTACTACGATGCTGATGGGCGACGTTATGAAAAAGTGATGCGCTTGCTCCCAATGGCTGACGGTTCCGGCGAATTGCCTTTAACACGCGCTGACGTCGTGCTGGTAACCGGAGGCGGGAAGGGAGTTACTGCCGAGTGTGCCATAGCTGTTGCGAGGGAGAGCGGCGCGCGTCTCGTCCTGCTTGGCCGGGCAAGGCCGGAAAGGGATCCGGAGCTGGCGGCGAATCTTGAACGGATGGCAGTCGCGGGAATTGTATTCAAATACATTTCTGCTGATATCAATAACGCGACCGCCGTTCGCGATGCCGTCAGGGAGGCTGAAATAGAATTCGGGCCAGTTACCGGCATCGTGCACGGAGCCGCCAGAAACGAACCGCAATTACTTGCCAAACTGAGTGAACAATCGTTTCGCAGCACTCTATCCGTAAAGGTACAGGGAGCGCGGCATGTGCTCGCTGCCATCGATCCCGAAAAGTTACGCCTCTTCGTCGGCTTTGGTTCCGTGATCGCGCGTACGGGATTGCCGGGTGAGGCTGACTACGCGCTCGCAAATGAATGGTTGACACGTTTGGTCGAAGACTGGAAGACCGGCCATCCATCATGTCGTTGCCTGGCAGTGGAATGGTCTGTCTGGTCGGAAATTGGAATGGGTGCCAGGCTGGCACGGAAGGACCGGTTAGTCAGAGGAGGGATCACGCCCATTCCGCCTGAACAAGGCGTCGCAATTCTGCTTAGTCTGTTGCGCCAATCAAACGAGCTAGTGTCAGTTGTGGTTATGGGACGCTATAGCGATCTGCCGACGTTCGAGATTGAACGCCCAGAACTTCCATTCCTGCGGTTTCTTGAAAAGGTCAAAGTCTATTATCCGCGGATCGAGGCTCGTTACTGACGTTGACTTGTCTCAGAGCACGGATCCTTATCTGGATGATCATAAGTTTCAGGGTAGCAGACTTTTGCCGGCGGTAATTGGCCTTGAGGCGATGGCACAGGCAGCAGCAGCAGTGTGGGGCTCACTGGAACGTCCGACATTCAAAGAAATTGAATTCAATCATCCGGTGGTTGTTTCGGAAACTGCCACTCTGCCGATCCGTCTGGCCGCACTGGTGCGCCGCCCGGGCGTGGTGGAGGTAGTCCTGCGCAGTGCGGAAACAGGATTTCAGGTAGATCACTTTCGCGCGCTGTGCGAATTCGGGCATTCGCGAAACGGCTTCAGCAGCGGTGTAAGTGGTTTTCGGAACTATGGAACTACGGACCAGCGGACGGCGCTCGATCCCGGCAGGGATCTCTACGGAAGCATACTGTTCCAAAGTGGCCGATTTCGACGTTCTGGATAATTACCGTCATCTGAGTGCTGTCGAGTGTTTGGCCGAGATAGCACCAGATGGGCACACAGCATGGTTTATTCACCACTTGCCTGGCGACTTGCTTCTTGGTGATCCGGGTGCCAGAGATGCAGCAATGCACGCGATTCAAGCCTGCATTCCTCATCGGACAGTCTTGCCAGTTGCGGCAGCATCGCTATGTTTTGCCGAAAAGAGCGCCACGAACACTGAACCGCCTTTTATTTCCGCGCGGGAGCAATCGAGTACTGAAAACAGTTTCATCTATGACGTGGATATTTTGGGCGCAGACGGAGCGATCCGCGAGAGTTGGCGCGGCTTAAAGCTGCAAGCAGTTGGTGCGCCGATCCCCAGCCCGCGTCACGAGGCGTTACTGAGACCATATTTGGAGCGCCGCGTCCAAGATCTCATGAAAGGTTCTGACGTCTCCATCGCTTTGCGGCGAGACGAATGTCCGGATCGTCAGCTGCGAAGTGACAGGGCTATCCAGGCGGCGCTGGGGCTGTCTGTTGCCATAACCAGAAGACCTGATGGTAAGCCCGAAGCACACGACGGGCGATCAGTATCGGCGGCGCATTGCGGTGATTTGACGATGGCAGTGGCTGGTTCGAGGCCCGTCGGTTGCGACCTCGAAAAGGTCGAAGATCGCCCACCCTGCGTCTGGCGCGCTTTACTCGGTGACGTGCGGATTGAACTCGTCCAGTTGATCGAGCGGCGCGCGCGTGAGAATCCGGTTGTCTCGGCCACCAGAGTATGGTCGGCAGGCGAAGCTCTGAAGAAGGTTGGAGCCACGATCAATGCTCCCCTGGTCTTTGTTTCCTCGACAGCTGATGGCTGCGTTTTTCTATCTTCGGGCAATTTCAAGATCTTCACTTATGCAACCGAGCTTCGTGAACGGGAAGGGAAGTTTGTCATCGCCGTGCTCTCTGAGATGAGCTGAAACTTGCTTGCCTCGGTACCGCGATCATTTGGTTAGGTGCTGACCCGTAAGGGACGTCCCGGAGGGTTTCACGTACCAAACCAGCCTCAGAGGAGAAGTTCTTCATGCGAGCTTTTGAGTATCGGCACGTGGTGGGCTTCGAGGAGACAAACCTGGTTGGAAATGTCTATTACGTAAATCACGTTAGGTGGCAGGGAAGATGCCGCGAGATGTTTTTGCGCGAGCACGCTCCCGATGTTCTTGAGAGTCTCAGGAACGGGTTTGCGCTGGTGACGACTAGAGTTTCCTGCGAGTACCTTGCCGAGCTGGCCGCGTTTGACGAATTGATTCTTCGAATGCGACTTGGCTCCCTGAAGCAGAATCGGATCGAAATGTTGTTCGAGTACTGGCGGTGCTCTGGTGACGTAGAAGAACTTGTTGCACGCGGAGAACAACAGGTGGCATGCATGCATCGCGAAGGCGAGAGAATGATTCCGGTTCCAGTGCCTCAGGAACTTCGCGAGGCTTTGAAACCTTATTCACAGGTTTAATCCTCTAGTGCTTCACGCCGGTCAAAAGCACCTGAGCCTGATAAATAGTATGAATAGGATCAGCGTCAACGACGCGCCCAAAATTTTCTCAGAAACCATTTGCCAAATGCACGACGTGCGGCCCTCCACAATAGCCGCGCATCATGAGGCCGTGGAGCGCGTCATTCGAATGATGCATGACCGCCTGGATGAGCCGCTCACGTTGCAGGAAATGTCCAGGATAGCGTACATCAGCCCGTATCACTTCAATCGCATATTTCGACAGATCACCGGCATTCCCCCGAACCAGTTCCTCTACGCCCTGCGGTTGGAAACAGCCAAAAGGCTTTTGCTAACGACCAACACCAGCGTGACGGATGTCTGTTTTGACGTTGGATACAACAGCCTCGGAACTTTTATCCGGCGCTTCACAGGTTTGGTCGGGCTGTCACCCGGTCGCTTCCGATCCCTGGCACGATACGCAACGGACAGTTTGTCGATACCAACATCAAGCCGGCTCGATCCGCCGGCGGCCTCATCCCCGGCGGGTATTTCGGGAAGGGTTACAGCGCCTGAATGGTTTGCGGGGACGATCTTTGTGGGACTCTTTACGACCCCGATTCCGCAAGGTGACCCGATTTCTGGCACTGTGATGGAGCAACCTGGCCCTTACCATGTTCCCTCGGTCCCAGACGGAGTCTACTACGTCCTCGCTGCCGGTCTCGCGCGGTCGAAAGACCTCAGAGAATACTTCCTATACGAAACAACGTTGCGTGGCGGGGGCCAACCCATCCTGATCCGTAATGGCCTAGTCGAAGGTTCAACGGATCTTTCGCTAAGGCCACCCGAGGCGTTTGATCCCCCGATTCTGATGACGCTTCCGCTCCTGCTCGCCGGGAGCGCGCAGCGAGTCGAAGCGAATGCCTCGCTCACACTGCACCCTCGCGGCGGTCTTGCGATGAGACTGCACAGACGCACTTAAAGTACGCGCCGTCGAGAGCGCCACGAGCCTTTGCGCAAGATGGGAGAAGCAAAATTCAAGCAAAACCGGGTACAAGCCTAGCAGGGAGACAACTCATTCCATGAAGCTCGGCTACGCCTTCGAGATTGTCGTGACGGTGCCGGACTTAAGACAGTCTCTTCAGTTCTATGAAAAGCTCGGTTACAAACAATTAACCGATACAACTTCGCCGACGCAACACGACGCGCTGCTCACGGATGGGATGATTCTTCTCTCCCTGCGCGTGGGAAGCGCCTGGAAAGCTATCCTGACTTATTTCGCCGAGAACGTCGCGGAAAAGGTAGACGGCTTCGAGCGCTTGGGCGTGTCCTTCGACGAGAAGCATAAGACGGGCGGGAAAATCACGGGCGCGACTCTCACCGACCCGAACGGACTGCAAGTTGACTTGATTCAGGCCGCGCCGTCCCAGGTTCCGACGCTATTGCGGAAGCCGATTTCCAAAGCGGGACACTTCGCTGAATTGAGCATCGAGACGGAAGACGTGCGAAAGTCGCTCGATTTCTGGACGAAGCTTGGTTTCGAGCCGACAGAGCATATGCCCGCTTCTCCGGACTTATGGGCGTCAATCGCGGACGGGCTGCTGATGCTCGGCATTTTAGTCAAAGGACATTGCCCGCACATCATCAAAACCCCTTCGATCACATACTTCGACGCGGAAGCAGCCCAAAGAATTCGGAAACTAAAGGAAGAGGGGATGACGTTCGTTCAGGAGATTCCCGGTGAAAACGGCGAGACGGGTCATGCCGTCGCCCAAGCGCCCGAAGGCCAACTACTTTTCCTCTTCGGCACTTCATAGGTTGCGGAACAGCTAACCAGCGATTGGAGAACGGCATGACGATGTTACCTCCTCCGGACATGGTCCAGGACGCGGTCAATGAGTTGCAGATCCGAGTGTGGGACCGTGCCGATGACCCGCGCTTTCGGCTTACGGTCTACGAGCCCCTGCGCGAGGGCAAGAAGATCGGCGGCATCGGCGGTTTAGAGTTTCTCGACTACACGGGCGCTTACGCCGGCCTGGGGCCAGAACACAGCGTTCTCGAATTCGGCTCCGGGATGGGCGATGCCTGCGCTTACATTGCGTCCCATTTCGGTTCTCGTGTGACCGGTGTAGAGATAAGCCCTCAGCAAATCGAGCGGGCGCGCGATCGACACGGCGACTCCAGTTCGCGCGGCTTCGACTTCGTCCAGGCCGACTTTCTGAACTGGGAACCCCCTCATCGTTACGACGCGGTGTACTTCCTCGAGATGCTCCCGATTATCCAGGATTGCCGCACGCTGCTGGAAAAGCTCCATAGCTGGCTGCGGCCGGGTGGCGCCCTGACAATGACGGATATCGTAGCTGGATCTCACCTCAGCGAAGAAGAACGGGCATTCCTCTGGCAGGAGGACTCGATCGCCGACAACCTTCCGTTCCAGGCGGACCGCCTCGCGATGATCCGCGATGTGGGCTTCCAGGATCTCGACGTAACGGACATTACCCACAAAGCGGTGACGCAGCAGGAGAGGATCCTTGAGGAGTCGTACCGCCACAAGACAGCCATAATCGAAGGCGTCGGAATCGACAGCTGGCTGAACTGGGTGGAGTGTGCGGAAGTCTACGGTCGGATGTTCGTTGAACGGAAGCTGCTGTGCCTGCGCATCGGGATGCGTCGCGCTTAGGGGAACGCGCAGGGCTGACAAGCACTGGGAGAAAGGTATGGCCCATGACGCTGTCGCGGTCCGAGAGAAGCAACTCCAGGTGTGGGACGTGTCCGACGATCCTCGCTGGCGTCTTACGATCTACGAACCGTTATACGGCGGCAAGATCTTTGCCAACATCGGTGGACCAGCGCTGCTCGACTACGCGGGCACTTTCGCAGGCCTCGGGCCAGAACACAGCGTTCTCGAACTCGGCTCCGGGATGGGCGATGCTTGCGAGTACGTCGCGTCCCATTTCGGTTCTCGCGTGACCGGTGTGGAGATGAGCACGCAGCAAATCGAGCGAGCGCGCGAACGACACCCCGACCGTCGTTCGCGCGGCTTCGATTTCGTCGAGGCCGACATGCTGCAGTGGGAGCCGTCTGAACGTTACGACGTAGTGTACTTCGGTGACATGCTCGCGGTTGCCCAGGATCGACGCGCGGTGCTGGAAAGGGTCCATCGCTGGCTGCGGCCGGGTGGGGCCATGACAATAACGGACATCGTAGCTGGACCTGACCTCAGCGACGAAGACCGGGCATTCCTCTGGGAGGAGGACGGATTCGATGTTCCGTTCCAGGCGGACAGCCTCGCGATGCTCCGGGACGTGGGCTTCCAGGAGCTTGACGTGACGGACATTACGCACACGGTGGTGACGCTGCAAGAGACAATCTTGCAGGAGTCATACCGGCACAGGACAACCCTGGTCGATGCCGTCGGAGCCGACAGATGGCTGGCCTGGGTGGAGGGTGCGAGGCACTACGGTCGGCTGTTCGCTGAGCGGAAGCTGGTGAGCCTCCGCATCGGGACGCATCGCGCTTAGGGCGACGCGCGGGCGAACAGAGGGCGCGTGCCGCATTGGAGACCGGCAGAAGACTTCGGTCTAAAGAGCAACGTGGGAGAAGTGTCTTTGTGACCACCAGCGAGACTATGCAACGGAGTATCTTTTTTGAAAGCTGAGGTGGCGGCAGCCAAAGGAGGCCGAGATCACGAAAGTTCGAGTAAGCCTGGTGGATCAGGGCGTGTGGAAAATGGACACCGTCTCGATGCCATTGTCCCTTGGGTACATCAAGGCTACGGCCTACGCGGATCCCGGGATCCGTTCCGCAGCGGATATCCAAATTTGCTCGTTCCGCGGCAGCGAGACGGCCTCCGAGATTATCCACGCATTACTCACACAGGACCCGCCCGACATCCTGGCCTTCTCAGTGTTCGGCTGGAACCTATATCGCTTCGCCGCAGTCGCCGAGGTCTACCGGCAACTTAGACCAGACGGCTGGATAGTTATGGGTGGGACGCACGTGGCCAATCAGGCAGAGCGATTGTGCCGGCTCTTTCCGGCGATTGACGTAGTCGCAAATGGGGAAGGCGAGTTTATCTTTCGCGACATCCTTCAGGCCTATTTGGGAGGGCTCAACAAGAACGAATTGGAACACATCCCTGGTATCTCCTTCCAGCGCGATGGCCGAGTGGTCACTACACCCGAGCGTGCTCGGATTGCTAATCTCGACGACATTCCGTCTCCCTTCCTCGAGGGCATTCTTCCGTATCGCGACAAGTACGGTAAAGCGATCTACGCCGTCGTCCTCATCGAGACCAATCGCGGCTGTCCCTACAAGTGTGCGTTCTGTTACTGGGGCGGCGCCATAGGTCAGAAGGTCCGCGCTTTCTCGCGCGAACGGCTGCGTGAGGAGCTCGAATCTATTCGCCCGGGAGGGCGTCGAGAGCATCGCCCTATGTGACGCGAACCTGGGAATGCTTCCCGGAGACGAAGCCTTTATAGACGACGTGATTCGAGTGAAAGAGCGCTACGGGTACCCGCTGAACATCGAGTCTTCGTGGGCCAAAAACAAGGGAGAGCGCTTCTTCAAAATTGTTAGGAAGATGAAACAGGCGGGACTGAAGAGTCTCCTTCACGCTCGCCCTCCAGAGCCTGGAAGAGAAAGCGTTGGATAACATGCACCGGCGGAACATGCAGTTGAATGAGTTCGAGGACCTGGCGAGCTGGATGCGGGAAGAGGGGCTCGACACCTACGCCGAGTTGATCTGGGGACTTCCAGGGGAGACCGCGGATACCTTCATCGAGGGCTATGACCGCATCTCCGAGCATGTATCCAAGATCGCTATCTATCCCCACCTGATCCTCCCAAACACTGATTTCGATAAGAACCGCGACCGCTACGGCCTGGTTACGATGCGCCGCGAAGACTGCGACTTCGAGTACGTCATTAGTCATCCCGACATGACGATCGAAGAAAATGCTCGCATGCATCAGTTCCTGTTCTGGGCTCGCGTCTTCGCCGAGAACATGATCTTTCGGAACATCTGGATTCCCCTTCGCAAGCTGGCCTCAATCAAACAGTCGCAGGTCTTGAAATCTCTCGACGAGTGGGCCGGACGCCAGACTGATGACGTGGTTCGCGGGATCTGGGAGTGCCGACAATTGATGGTGCGAACCATGGACAGCGGGAATCCTCATCATGGCGCTCGATACTTCTATTATCACCACACGCTGACGACGAGGCTGCAAAGCTGGTGGCAGGAGGAGATTCTCCCCGCCTTGCCGGTGCATCTGCAGCCCTTCTTTACGGAGCTCTTCCGCTACGAGATGTTGACACTCCCGATTCCCGAGGACTCAGAGCCTCGCTTCCGATCTGAAGACGGTTTACCTGGGTGAAACGGAGTACTTCGAACGCGAGGTTGGGGAGTTCCACTTCGACATGCCCACACTGCTGCGTTCCATCGAGGCAGGAGTGCCATGCGATCTGGCGGAAGGATCGCCAAGGTCTGAGACGTTTTACTACCGTGTTGGTTTCGCGGCCTACGTTGACAGCCACGAGTTCGTAGCATTCTACAGCGGCAGGTCCATGGCGGAGCTGAGGTATGAGAAAGCTCTGACAGAAATTCCTGCTGTGAGCGAAGACCACCCGTACTTCGACGAGGCCTATGACCAACTTCTCGAGGAGCAACTGAGTGATCGGCTGATGTTGCCGGTCATCCGATGAGCACCTTCTCCGGGTCTGGCCGGTGAGCTCGAACGTCAGCTCTTCTCGAAGTACGGCGTGATCCGGCATTTCCTCGAGTCGCTCGGTTCCGAGCTGCTGGACGAGGTCGAGCGTCACTGCCGAGGTGACGGCTGGACTGGAAAGGCTTTGCCGCCGGATTTCGCGCCCGCACTCGTGGTCAGCTGCCAGGCGCGCGCCGGTCGCAGATAACGAAATCTGCAGGGATTTTTTCAGCGATGGAACGCTCCGTTACTTTCAAACCTGTGCCGTTGCTGCTCGCTTGCCGGAGTAGGAACAGCGAGACGACCGAATCCTACCGGTTTAGCTAATCCGCAAGTTCGGAGAAGATTAAGGGCCCTCGCCCGACCTATACTCCAACTTCTAAATTAGCTGACGGTTCAACCGCAACTCAATCGCAGAATGGAGGCAATTTCATGGCAAGAAAGCTCATCAGCATACGGGGTGGGATCAGCATCGCCCTGGCTTTTTTAGCGGCTGCGACGCTGCTTTGGATCGCCAGCGCCAGGACTACTGGCAGTACGGCGAAAGACACAGCGCAGTGGGACGACAAGGCGTCGAAAGAATTGGCCGCGGCGCTCCACCACACGCACGAAGTGGCGAACGCAGGCGACATAAAAACCCTGAAGCAATCGTACATTGGCGACGATGCTTTAGTTACCTTTGAGTTAGATCCAGACAACGCGACGCCTGTTACGCTGAGATCGAAAAAAGAGATCGACGCGCACCTTGACAGAGTCAGTGCCGGCTTGAGCCAGCAGGGCACTTTAACGCTCGACGGGCCGAAGATGAACTGCCGGGCAACGGCCACGTTCGGGGTTTGCACGGAAGAGTGCACGATCCGCCTCAAGAAGGCCGATGGAACTGAACAGGTTGATCATTTCTTCGGAAGCGGCACCGCGGTCAAGACCGGTGGCGAGTGGAAATGGGTGCAATGGCACATGTCGGTCGGCGGTCCACGCGAGAGTGTTAAAAATGGCAAGGTCGAAGCTGCCAGTCACGGTCGCGGCCAGTAAAGTTTCGCGGCAAGGCAAAGCCGGGCGGGGCTGTTCGGGCCGGCTTAATTCGATTGGCGCAGGGGCGTTGGTGGGAAGTCGTTTGGGTGCCAACGCTCCTTCGCAAAACTAAGCGGCTCGGCTGAACTCAGCCGGGCAAGCGACTTTCAGGGCCGGCCGTCGACAACCGACAGTCTTTCGGTATCCGACCGGAACTATTCCCAGGCAAACGATGAAGACGAAAACTGACAACCAGGTTGACGAGTTGGAGTATCAACTCCAGGACATCAAGCAGAAGTTGGCCGAACTCCGCCGCCAGCGGCCGCGTGAAGAGATCAGGGATTATCAATTGCTGGATTCCGAGGGACGGGAAGCGCCCCTCTCAAGCCTTTTCGGCGATCAGAGCAGCCTGATTCTGGTGCACAACATGGGACGCCATTGCTCTTACTGCACCATGTGGGCCGACGGTTTCACCGGGTTGCTGCCGCACCTCGAAAGCCGTGCGGCTTTCGCCCTGACATCGCCCGACAAGCCTGAAGCGCAAAAGGAATTTGTGGAATCTCGCGGCTGGAACTTTCCCGTCTACTCGACTCAGGGGACGAGCTTCGTCGCCGATATGGGCTTCGACGATGAAAAGGAAGGCCTGATGCCCGGCGTCTCGGTGTTTACGAAGGAAGCCGACGGCAAGATGTATCGCGTCAGCCGCGCCGAATTCGGGCCGGGTGATAACTTTTGCGCCGTCTGGCATTTCTTCGATCTGTTGCCGGAGGGGATTGACGGTTGGGAGCCGAAGCTCTCCTACGAGTTGTTGAAATTGTCGCGCACGCCTTGAAATGGGAGCGAAAGGAAAAGCGACGACGATGCAGCGAAGCATCTTGTTTACGTGGGTGTGGGCGGCTATTTGAGCGCCGTGATCGCGCTCCAATCGCTCGGTCACATGCGTTGGCGCTCGGCTCGTGCTCCTGGTCGTCAGTCTTGCTTTCCCTCTTGCCAACCCCCAGCAACAGCCTTTGTGGTGACCGCTGACGATCACTGTGTTCGTCGTCCTGGAATGCGTGGCCGCCGGATGCTCGAAAGCGCGGAGCTCAAGAGCATTTGGCGTAATCGAACTGGGGTTATCAAAAGGGAGTTGCTCAGATGGAGACTGCGCACGCGCTCATTGACGAACACCCGCAAATATTCGACCTCGACTATTTGCAGCAGGAGATGGCGATTGAGTGGACGGACGAGGACGCCCGCCAACTCGAAGCGAGTCTTGAGCCTTACCTCGACTGGATATACAAGTTTCTAAACTCCGGCGAGGACTTTCCAACGCACATCGAAAACTCCGGTTCGATTGCCGTTCCCATCGGCAACACGACAACGCCGGATGATATCTTCGCCAGCCTCGGGGACGGCGTGAGCTTTAGCGTGCGCGAGTATCAAGAGTTCTGGATTACGGTTCATTACCCCAATCCCGAGCCGGTGGTCACGTTGCTGCCGAAAGTATTGCCGGGCGCACCCGACAAAGTGATGGAACTCTGCGCGAAGTGCAGCGATGCGCTGGGCGTGAAAGTGGGCGACATTGATGGGATGTTTCTTGCATGGCTGCTGCCGGGCTTCTCCTGGGCCATGCATACTGACCACGACAACGCTTACGAAAAGATCGCAACGCGGGTGCATGTTCCAATCATTACCAATCTGCAGAGCATCTACGTTTGGGGCCGCAAGCACGAAGGGCGCGAAGATGAGTGGCTCGTCACTTCACATCTTGAAGCCGGGAAAATTTACCACGTGCGAGTTGACGTGCCGCACACCGTCGTCAACGGGCATGACACCTTGCCGCGTCTTCATCTCATACTCGACGTTCAAGCAGCACCCGCTCGTTATTAGACTAGTTCGGCGACGAGCAACTACCGGAGGGATTCGCATGTATACCGTCGTGGCGCAGAGGCAGATTCCAATGCCGGTGGAAAAAGTTTGGGATTATCTGACCAAGCCGGAGTTGCTGGCGAAATGGTTTGCCGACACTGAACACTTTGGCCCTGACGCGCCGGTTTACATGGAGGTGGGCGACGGCGATTTTTTCTCCGGCCGCGTCATTGAGTGGGACCCGGGCATCATTCTCGCCGTGCGTTGGAAGTTTGTCGGGTGCGGGCCGGAATACGAAGTGCGATTTTCGCTGCTGCGGCGCAAGCAGGGCACGGAGCTGACGGTGCAGGACCGTGGCGCGCTTAGCGTCGAAGAGGCCGAATGCCTGCGCGTCGGGTGGAGCGAGTTCTTGATGCGTCTTGAGAAATCGCTTCTGAAGGACGTCAACACCCGCTACAGTTGGCGCAAGGCTTTCGTCTTCACGATCCGCGTAGATGAAACCAAGCAGGAATTACTTAAGGCTGCACTCAACGACCCGCGCTGGTATCAGGCTGCTCTTGCGGGTGTCCGCGCGCAAATCCACGAACCGCGCGGAAACGAGATTGCTGCGACCATCAAGAAAGATGCGTGGGGAGATGTGGAAACACGCGCCCGCGTCAAACTAAAAAATATTCGCGGTGTTGATTATGCATATGTCGCGCACGAGGGTTGGCCTGAACTGCCTGCCGAACTCGCCGAAGCAGAGCGCAGGCGTTTCGTCCGCGTCTGGATTGATGCACTCTCGGAATTCTCACTTGACCGAAGTTGCAGCCCCGCATTAGTAGCTGCGGGTTAAAGTAAGACTCGTTTCGCCGTGAAGATGTCGGCCAGCGCCGCTCCATCGCTTTCAGCCGTGAGCGAAGTGTGAAGGATGATATTTTCGCCCACGCGATCGAAGCGCCTGAGCGTGGCCGTCAACCGCTGACCGAGATTCAGATTACGGTAATAGAACACGTCGCGTGCGACCGTCGAGGTCCGCACCGCCCAATCGCCCGCGCCCTCCACCAATTCGTGCCTCATAATTAACTGCCGCTCAAGCGTGTCCGCGATGGTCGGGTAAGCCGCGAAGTAGAGCAGTCCCGCCCCGTTGTAATCGATGTAAGGCGATGGTTCGAAAGAGATGTGCAAATTAAGATCATCTTCGGGGCTTGAAAAGTGATGTCCGACAAAATCGTAATCCCTTATTTTCGCGTGACGCAGCGCCTGGCTGACCTTCAGTAGCGGCGGAGGCGAGTTCAGCGGCCTGGACGTGTATTCAAGGTCCGCAGACGGAAGCGACTGATGCAGATCGTTTAGGCCATCTTTGTAGCGCGCTACAAAAGTAGTGAGCATCTCGAGATCGAATCGCGCCTCCTCATTTCTAAAAGCGATCGTGCTGTGGAAGAAAGCCCGTCCAAAATGATTGAGTTCGACGGTGGTTTGAAAATGCTGGTCCATCTGGACCTTGCAGAGCGGCGTTGCATATCTTCCCTTGATCGCCACGAAGGTAGGATATAGCCGGTTGCCCGCATCATCCCGCATTTCTTTGGAATTGACGCCGCCTACACCGATAGCCGCGCAGAGGTAATCCCAGTGCATCTCTCCGCAATGCTTGAACAACCAGTTCTCCGAAAGACCAGTGGCGTCCGTTTGCGGCAGGTGAATGACCGTATCACTCATTTATTGACCAGTAGATAAAGGTCGCGCAGCGTTGAGGCTGAATTGAATCTCTCGTCGGTGAGCGGCAGCTTGAGGCGTGTTTCCAGCGAGGCCCGCAGCTCCAGCAGGTCGAGCGAGTCGAACGGCGCTGCTTCCAGGGGAATGTCGAGGAACGAAGGATCGTCAATCCTCCGCACCTCCCGAACAACTTCCATGAATTCGGATTCGGTCATCGAGTGGTTTCCGGAGCAGGCCGCGTGTAACTGTCAGGTAATGAGTGATCTATATGGCGGGTGTTGTGTCTTGTCAAGAGCTTGGCGAGCGATCGCGGCGTTAACATGGGATTGCGCAGTCTCGGAGAAGAATTTACCGTCTTAAACAAGATAGGCCGGCATCAAGATTACGTTTCAAAAACGACAGGCGATCAGGTCCAGCTTTGAAGGTTTCAATCGCAACCCCCGTTGGGGCGCGAAAGAATCACTCTTAGATAGGTAGACATAACCTGAAAAATGTCCCGCCGACTTGATCCGCGAAGAACCCTCTCGCGCTTCCTATTTGGTTGATATGAGTTGATCGTTAGGAAAACCTCACTCCTATCAAGTATTGCCGATGACAACAAAATAACGATTTTGGCAATTTGGAAGAAGAAACCCAGGTCGTTATTAATTAAGCTTAGCAGCTACACCTTAAGGAGACTAAAGTAATGGCAAAACCCCTAAAGCAAAAACGATGGATGATACAAAAATGATGGATGGTCACGATAATATTCGAGTCCACACCGTCTTACAGACAATGAGGAGTAGATCATGCTAAGCCCCGCAGTCTTCGTTCAATTGGTTCTACTTTGTGTCTTCGGGATGGCGGCAACTCCTTCCACAAACACACGCGCCACAATTGTGGATCAGGCTGCCGAAACCATTCGAGTAAGGAAGGTGGTGGATCAGTTCTTCAGCGCAGCCAAAAAGCGTGACTGGGATGCTGCGGCCGAATTCATGTCGACGGATTTTGAGCTTTATACGGATGGGGCCTCTGGGTTCAACAAACAAGCTTATGTCAAGGTGTTAAAGGAGGACGATACGGAGCTTGCCTACATGGAACTCAGGGATATGGAGATTCGCGTCTCCAGTGACGGGCAGATGGCCTGGGGCAAATACCGCGGGCTTTTCAAGAGCACTAGCCACAACCAGCCAAGCACCGTGGAAACAGCTGAAACGCTAATCTTCAAGAGGGAAGGTGAACAATGGAAGATTACTCGCGCCCATGTGTCCCTCAAACCCTTGAATCCCTGACATGACCTTGATTCTGCTGTTTGAATCCGCGGGGACGCCCCACTAAGACAGCGAGGATCCCTTGCAACTACTGCGATTCCGGAATGATTCTTCTTCCTCCTCGCTAACCCCCCCACCCCATCGTCCAGGCTGGAGCGTTTGACAGTTCGCGCCATGGCGCATCTCTCAGAAGCAATCCAGCGTTGCCGGTAGATGTCGTCTCCTGCAGTGCGCAGAATTCCCTCTCTGATTTGTTTCAGCACAGCTTGGTTTTTTCGGAGCTGTCCAAAGCTAGATGGGTGATGACGATGAAGCCTGTCGATTGGCGCCTTCGGGAGCCCTGAGAGAAAAGACAAAAACACGCCGCCTACCTCATTGTGGTCCAACGCTGCCAGGAACGGAATTGCGCAAGCTCGGAGAAGTCGGAGTTAAGGGATTCGTTTATAAGACTTACGCTGCTCGCTGAGGTTGGAAGACCATCGAACAAGAGGTGGCCGTTCGACAACATTGGTAAAAGCACAAAGAGTGAATTCAGGTGCTGACTGCAGGAGAGCGGCGTTGAGAGCTGCCCATAATGGCAGTAATGAAACCCGTGAAAGGAGAAATAAATGATTAGAACGGCAACCATAAACGGTGAGGAGCTCAGATTCAAAGCTGAGGAGGGTCTCCTTTTCGGCGATCCGACCGCCCGCTTCGAGGACATGATTGCACGTGTGTCGGTGAACCTTGAAAAACGGAGTGACGAGCAGTTGATCCGTGATGGCCGCAATCTCACGGACCCCGCGTTTCGTGAGAACGCCCTGTACCAGTATCTAGCCCGTAACGGGGTGGATGCTTTACCGATGATCAAGAGAGCGCTTTTTGAAGATACGGATAGTGATCTCCGCGTCAACTTGCTGTGGGCCCTCGAGTGGATGCAGAGCCCAGAGTGCCGCGAGATCGGTCTTGCCTTAATGAATGATCGTGACCACCGCGTTCAGGAATGGGCAAATGTCTTCGCTTGGGAAATGGGTTGGAGCGATAAGGACTTCCGGCGCGCCCGAGAATTCAAACACCACGAAGGACGAACTTTCGACCAGACTATCTACCTTCACATTACCTGCAACATCTACATCAAACTTGGCCGGGCCAACGACATGTGGGGACACTTGCTGATCAGTCCGCAGATGTTGAAGCGAGTGTTTGGACAGGCCTTGGCCTGCAATAACATGGCGACGCGCGAGACTGATATTGTGGTAGCCAAGACGCTGGCGGGCTTGAACTCTGACGGCTCAAATCACCACGAGTCGTTTCTCTTCAACGGGTTCACCGAAGCGGTCAACCCGTTGCAGGGCAACTTCTACTTCGAAACACAAACGAAGCGTCCGATCTTCCTTTCCGGTAAGGCCAACGATACCTCCGAGGGTGTTGTCGAGGACGTCACTGTGCCTTTTGCTCGCGAGGGACAGTGGTTCTTAAACCCTGACATCAACGTCAAGGGTCGTAGCGCAATTGAATATGTGCGCGGGCTGTTTCGTGGATGGTCTTACGTCAATCTGGAGAGAATTGAGAGTAGCGGCGGGGAGTTCTACTTCCCGGGCAATTCGATTCTCTCGACTTTGCATCACCCGGTTGTCGGACCGAAAACGAATGGCTTCGTCAATGGTCGCTTCAAGGGCAAGATCATGGATTGGGACGGCGACGGGATCATTGATCTCAACTACCTGCCAGCCCACGCCACCACCAAGGGCGAGGTTGATACTAACCTTGACGGCGTAGCGGATGAACCCGGCCGGCACGTCAGCGACTGGCGGAAGCCGGCGTAAAAACACGCCAACGCTTGAGGCACGAAGCGCCGTTAGCGTCGAGACCGAAAAGGGTCTGGGCGTTAACGGCGCTATTGGGCTGAAGGCTACGTTTGAAAAATCGTTCAATGGCTGTGCCTGGGGGGATAGCTGTGCTACAGATACTCAGAAATGGTTCCTTCCGAAACCTCTGGGTGTCGAGTCTGCTCTCGACGGTGGGTTCACAGGTCAGCCGGATAGGACTGATTCTCTACGTCTTTGACACACGCGGAGAGATTATCAGTCTCGCGCTGCTGGTCGTAGTTGACACTTTGCCGGGCGCAGTGGCGGCTCCGTTGGCGGGAGCGGTTGTGGACGGCTTGAACAAGCGGGTGGTGATGGTCGTCTCAGACCTGTCGCGCATGATTTTCATGTTGGTGATTCTGGTCCATCCCTCCCTGGGAGTTATCTACCTGATGACGGCGTTGCATTCGGTTGCGACCGTCTTTTTTCAACCTGCCAAGTCCGCGGCGATCCCTCTGATAGTCAAACAGGAAGACCTCACCAGGGCCAACGGCCTCGAGCAGAGCGCAGCCAACTTGACCCTAATCGCCGGGCCGGTTCTTGGAGCCATTCTACTGAGGCAGTTTGGATTGACGGCGAGCCTGCTATTCGACGCCGCGTCGTTTCTGGTGAGCGCCCTAATGGTGGCGAGGGTGACGATAAGGCAGGTTGAGCGCAAGCAGATTGATTTGTCGGCCGCCGGAGCGGTGAATGAAATCAAAGAAGGCGGCCGGTATCTATTGCGGCATCCGTTGGCGCTTCATCTCACCTTTTTGCTTTTCGTGGCGCTGAGTTGCACGAGTCTTTGGATACCCTTGGCGCCATTCTTTATTCGAGATCAGCTGGGCGTCTCTGAGCAACTGATGGGTTGGCAGGCCGGCCTCTTTGGTTTGGGTGCGGCGATCGGTGGTTTGATTGCGCCGCGCCTGGTCGATCGCTTTGGAACCGGAGTCACGCTTTTCGCTGCTTTCCTCGGAGAAGCTCTTAACATGATGCTTTATAGCGTCGTGTCCCGGGTCGGAATTTCGATGCTGGTGATTTTCGTTTGGGGAGTAATTCTCTCGATCATCGTCGTGCCGTTCTACTCAATCCTGCAGAAGAGTGTCGAAGAGCGGTTTCTGGGCCGCGTGTTCTCACTCATCAAGCAGGGTGAGAACCTGGCTGTAGTTCTGGCAATGGTTGCTGCGGTTCTTTTGCAAGGTTTTGTTGCTACGCCTCTCATATTTTTGCTGGCGGGACTTGTTTACTTCTCGTTCACCGTGGCGTCGTCTTTCAGCCGGGGCGGGCGGGCCTTACTGGCGACGCAGTGAAATCGGGATGAGAAAACGATGAAAAAGCTTTTCATCATAGGCGGTTGTTTGCTCCTGTTGTTGCTGCTGCTGCCCAAGTGGCACGGCAAGAGCAAGGCTCCTTTCCGCTTGAGCCGAATCGCAGTTGATCGCGCGGGCGGAGGCGATGGGACGTTATCGCCAGACGGCCAACGATTCGTCACCAGTTCCAGACGCACCGGTAATTGGGACGTCTGGATCTACGACTTGCGAACAACTCTGTGGACGCAGGTCACGCAGGACCCGGCCGACGATTTTGAGGCGAAGTGGTCCCCCGATAGTTCCACGCTCGTATTTTGCTCCACGCGAACTGGCCAAAAAGACATCTGGACCGTCGACCTCAGGACCGGCGCCCTTAAGCAACTTACTTTCTCGGAACATGATGATGAGTACCCGGGCTGGTCACCCGACGGCAAGGACATCGTGTACACGGGAGGGCCTTGGGGCACACGAGATTTCTGGGTTATTGCCGCCATTGGTGGAACGCCGCGAAAGATTAGCCAGCAGTCGGGTCGCGCCGGCGCCTGCGCTTACGAGCCGGGCGGCGAAACACTCATCTGTCATCGTTATGATCTGGGTACGGGAGATGTTTTTCGGATGCGCGTGGCGGAAGGAGAAGTCACTACGCTGACCAGCGGTCCGCCCTGGGACTACAAGCCAAACATCTCGCCTAACAAGCAAACGATCGCTTTTTCAAGAGCCGAGGAAGGGCCTTCACGCATCTGGCTGTTGCCCGCAGCCGGCGGCAGGGCGCAACAGTTGACCGACACTCCGGACGACGACCGCTGGCCCACCTGGAATGAAGCGGGTGACCGGCTGTTTTTTCATCGAATGGTCGAGCGGGGAATCGCGATTAAAGCGCTGGAAAGAAAAACCGGGAAGGTTAGAACGTTGGTCGACAAGTCGGAATCTCCGCTACAAGCTTCGTTCGATCCGCGTGCCGAGCGCGTGGTCTATTGCTCCCAGACCGAGAACCGAAAGCTTCTTAAGATCCTCGACATTGCAACCGGCGAACGCCGGATACTGCCGACCGGGCCCGGCGAAGCCTGCTACCCGCGATGGTCACCGGATGGCAAACGCATCGCCTACGTGGGAAAGTCGAATGCTCGTTGGGAAGTAAGCGTAGTCAATCCCGACGGCTCCGGGCGTCAAGCGCTGACCGAAGGAATGTCGTCGTTGCATGGTATGGATGGTCCAATCGATTGGTCGCCGGATAGCACCAGGCTGCTTTTCCAGTCAGACACAGACCCGTTTGAGGCTCGCATCTATGTCGTCGATGTGAACACGCGCAAGATCGAGAGCGTTACGGATGGCCCATGGTTTGATGAAGCGCCTTCATGGACCGCGGACGGCAAGAGCGCGATTTTCATGTCCACGCGCGGCGGCGGCTGGACGTGGGGCTTCTTCCGTCGCGCCATCGGTGGCGGCGAATACGAAACCTTGGCGGGGCCCGATTGGAACCAAAAGAATTTTCCCCGCCCGGGCCGCACCGGCGCCCTCATCTGGAGTATTCATGACGAGCAGGACAAGGAATTCCTTTCCGAACGCTCTCGAGAAGGCACAGTAAGAGTACTCACCGAGGCAGGAGAGGGAGCGCGCTGGCCCGAGTACTCGGTTGACGAATCGCTGGTGTTGTTCACAGTGATGGACCATCAGGTCGAGTACTGGATTGCTGAAAACGTCTTGAATGGACCTTTGGTGGAAACTGCGACGCTGAAGTCCACTGACGAAGCTGAACCACCACTGCAGGAGATGCAAGCCTGTGTCCAGGCTCATGAGATCGACAAAAGGGGACGGAGTCCGGTTGATCTGCACCGTCGTTGAAAGATGTAACCAGATTCGCCCGTGTGGCGGAAGAAAGCATGGTCACACTTCCACTGAAAAGAGTCTCAACCGCGCGTTCCCAGGCAGTCAACCGGGTGGTCGGTAACTCCTTGTCTGCGATCCTCCGTTCTTTCGAGATCTTGTTACTGGTGGCCCGCTACGGTGCGGGTTTTTGTGTACGTGTCGCGTATCTCTGCTTGCGCCGCCGAAGAGATCAATACGCCCAACTGCTCGGCGAGAGTTTGGCGACATTCTGTGAAGCGCTCGGCCCGGCTTTTATCAAAGCCGGACAGATACTCAGTTCGCGTCCCGACCTGCTTCCCGCCGGCGTGGGCGCTCCGCTACGTCGCTTACAGAATCAGATCGCACCGTTCGACGGCGCGCGGACTCCAAAAATCATTGAAACCGCCTTCGAACGCCCGTTGCATGAGCTCTTCGATTCTTTCGACTTAGAGCCGATCGCTTCGGCAAGCATCGCCCAGGTACATCGCGCGCGGCTAAAGGATAGTCGCGAGGTAGCCGTCAAAGTTCGCCGACCCGGAGTCTCACGCGTAGTTAATAACGACATGCGCATTCTTGGTTTCGTTGCGAAAGCGTTGTCGACCTTGCCAGGGATGAGTGCAGTTCCGTTGCCTGAACTGGTAGACGAGTTTGTGGGTCCCATCAAGCAGCAACTCGACTTCCATTTGGAAGCCGCCAACAATCGGCGATTTCGTGAAGAGTTCGCCCTCACCGAGCACATCCGGCTACCGGCACTCGTCGAAGATCTCTGCACGGAAAACGTGTTGACAATGGAATACCTGGACCATTTACAGAGAACCGATTTCAACAGTCTCTCAGCGTCGGAACGCAAAACGGCCGCGCTTGCTGGTCTGCGCGCGCTCTACAAGATGATTTTCATGGATGGCTTCGTCCATGCGGATATGCATCCGGGAAATGTTTACGTTCGCGAATGGGGAGAGTTTGTCATTCTCGACTCGGGGTTGGTCGCAATCCTCGACGCAGCCAACCAACGAGACTTCGTAGATTTCTTTTTTGGACTGATCAACAACGAGGGTCGGGAATGTGCGCGGATTATTTATGAAAATGCCTCCTATCGGGCGAAGAACTGCGATTTCAAAGCCTTCGAAGCAGCGATGGTCGAACTAATCGCCAGACATTCGGCCCTAAAGTGTCACGAATTTGAGGTTGCGCATTTCGTCTATCAACTAATTGAGACGCAGCGACGTTTCAAGATCCGCGGCTCAACCAAGTTTATGATGACGATTCTCTCAATGGTCGTATTTGATGGCATCTGCAAACAGCTGTACCCGCAGTGTGACTTTCAGAATGAGGCCCGCGGATTTCTCATCACCGCCCGCTACCGCAGGAAAGCTGCGCCGAAAGATTTGCAATGGCACCTCGACTGCTCCATGCGAATGCCCAAAACTGACGTGCAGCCGCCGGTTCTCAAGGTCAAAGCGTCTTAATCCACTAGCCTCGGTTGAAGTGCTCGTTTGAACATCTGTTTCCTAGTGAAAATCCGGAGTTCAAGCCAGCCGGAGCGCTAATAAGCGTTATCCTCAAGGCGGGTAAGCTTTCTTTCTACTTTCTAACTTTGCGATTAAAAACAACAGAGGGCTCGTCATTCCGGTCGTGACGAGTGCCATGAGGACCATAATCGAGAAAATGCGATCTGGCAAAATGCCTAGATCATATCCGATATTCAACACGACCAACTCCACGAGCCCTCGGGTATTCATCAACGAGAGTCTTTTTTTCATGACCAATGGAGAAATTCAGGATGCCGCCATTTGACCAGAAACGACGAATTGGAAAGGTGTTTGTTCCTGCCGCTACTTGTGCGTGCGCGCTGAATGCACCGGAATCCTCGCGAATAGGACGTCGGAGCGGCGAATATTTCTGAAGTGTTGCTTCTATATCCCGTTTTTCAACGTGAGCTTAATGTTCTTGATGTCTTGACACACAGCCTGCCTTACGTCGGCCAAACTTACTTGAAGGTCTTCTAAGCGACCCATTACTTCAGTGAGCATAGAGGCCGTTGGTTTTATTGCGTTCAACCGGGATCGAGGGGCGTTGGCGGGACGCTCGGCCTCGCCTGAACGAATCTTCTGATAGAGCGTCACCGTACGCTTGTCGGGTTTGACGCCGAGGTCTTCGTCGAGTGCGACGACACACCGGTCATACTGGCGCAACGCTGCAGTCCGGTCACCGGCCATGTATTGTAGTTGCATCAGCCGTCGATGAGTGCGTTCACTCGCGCGATCGCAATAAAGAATTCGTAAGCCGTACAACTGACCGGCTTCGTACTCATTGGCGGCCTCGCAATAGCTCATTAGCTTATACAACATTGCAAGGTACATATTTTGGAGTCGTTCCCTTTCAAACAGACACCAATCCTGGTACGACCCTTCCAGTAGTTCGCCTTTGTAAACCTGGACAGCCGCCTGCGCCACGTCCTTTTCTTCCTCGTCCATTTCCCATCCGGGCTTGTCTTTAAGTAAAGCAAAAGCCTCCTCCAGGACGGCGACATCAAGCCAGATCTCAGACCTTGTGTTGAGTTGAACCCAGTTGTCTTCGACTAGCAGAAGCTGCTCGCCCTCTGCCGGATTGTGAGGCACTAGCGCGGTTTGCAGTTGCCACAAAGCTTGGCGCAAGTATTTCTTCGATTTATGAGTTGCGGTCTCTCCCCAAAGTAAGGCCGCCAGAGCTTCGCGGGGACGGGGTCGGTTACGATGAATGAGCAGATAACTGAGGAGTTCCTGAACTTTAGAGGTGCCCAGACCCACTAGGCCACCATTGTATTCCACACTGAATTTTCCAAATAAGTGAATGCTCAAGCTGAACATGGATTCACCTGAAGCACTTCAGAGGATCGAAATGCCGCTCAGCACGGAATTCGCAACTCAGAAGCACCTGAAAAGTGGGCCGCGAGGACGAGGTTAAGACCACCTCCCATGACCCTGAATAACGGCGGGGGGGGGCCGAACTGATTCCTGCGTGCAGTTCCCGGTGGTAGATTTAGATACCCATTCTGGCGATCTAAACAGTCCCTAATCGCCGCCAACGGGCAAATGACCCGGCATCAGAGAGTCATCAGCTCCTTTGGACAGTCACTGGTTGCCAATCATCACTGCGGTACAGCCAGCTTAGCCCATACAAATGTCCCTAAGCGCGAGAGACCTTGAGAAGGCTTCAGATTTTCTTGATTAGGTACGAAATAATGACAGCAAGCTCAAAGATTTAGTCGAGCGCGATTATGGCAAGGCACATGAGAATGCTCCGGTGGCGAGCTAGAGGCAATATTATGAGGCAGGAACTCTAACGCCGGACCGGTTGATCTGTCAACGGGAAAATCGGGAGGGTATTTAGGTCGATATCAGTCCATCGCATTTTTGGCGCATCTGTAAGTTTATTGAGGTTTGCGTCGGAGTGCTCACTTCCTGAGCCAAACGGGCGTCGTTCACTGTTAACTCCAGTGTACACAACAAAGGTTTCTATCGTAAAGCTTAATGAGCACTGACAAACTGTCCCTCCAGTCCTTCCTGTCCCTAGAATCCCAACGGGCCTGTCGTGCTCTGGCCCGCTCTTGGACTGTCGTTCGCAATCTGCCTGGTCGCTCGCAAACAATCGATCCCAATCAGTCCAGGCAGGCTTTCTCGGATAGAACAAACGCTATGGCCCAACATAGCTTCAAGTCCTTTATGTATTTTTCATGCTCCACTTATTGGATCGAACTCACGAATGCTCGAAAGAATGGAGAGTCCGAAGTTACGAAGCTTTGAGGAGAGATAAGATCGCAAACGAAGCGGGTGAGGCTCTTTCACTGGAATGAATTAGCCAACAAAGCCTATCTCTTTCTCAATGGCTAAAAACCACAATCAAGGCTTCAGACGCAAAACAACAACAGATATATTCACGATTATGGTGTAGTGAGGGGTTTGTAAATAAGACCGATGACTATGCCGATGATAGTCCACTGGACGAAGTAAGCCACAGCCTGTCCCAGAGCGAGTTTCAGCCCGATGTTCAGGTTCACATAGTTGTGCAGCACAAATGCGCAAACCGCGAAAATGCCAATGAGAACGCCGAAGCGCGCACCTTCCGTAGTGCCCGATCCGACCTGATGTATCATTGCGAAAATTATGGCGACAACCAGGATCGATATGAAAGTTGCGACGATTCCAATTGGCATAACAGTCATCATTTCTTCCTTAGGTCGGAATACGGCCGGGTACTTGTGGCCTTCATTGATAAGAGCTGGCACCAGCCACAACACTAAGAAACCAAAGGCAAAAGACGCGACCGTGCCACCAAGCGCCGCCAGCCCGAGACGTGAATAGTTCATTTGCACTCCTTTACAAATTGCGGATCAAAATCACAGCGTGAGATTCAATTCAATAGTGGCAGCGGTTGATTGTCGACACAACGGTAGTGATCATCTCACGCTGTCGTCTGCTCAATGGCAAGGCTGGAGACATCAAGACGCCAATTGTAGCAAAGGCGTGATGCAAAGCCTCTGGAATCTGTGAGAAGCCACAATGCCGGAAATCTCACAATCGGACGTGGGATGAACCGGCTCGGCATACTCTGCACGGTACAGTTCGCGTTGGGCTTCGACCGCCCGTCGCACGTTTTCGTCCTCGGAAAGGGAAATAGTCTTGATCCACGTCATAGGGAAGTTCTCTGCCGGTATTTTCCAACAAGCTTCTCTCGCGAAATCTGAAATGCGTAAACAGGCAATCCCAATAGTAATACCACACCTCCCAGCAATGGCCGTCCGGGATTATGGGTTCCAAGCGAAATCATCCATAAAGCGGTTGGGAGAAAGAAGGGCTCTTTAGGCAATGTCTTGACCAGCTTATCCACCTCTTCGTACAGCCCTATCAAGTCGCTTTTTATCATTTCGTGCGCAAGTTTCCATGATATCCACTTGCGCAGCTCTTCACATCTGGCATCCTCCTCGGCCCGTTGTTGCTGTTCTTCGTCAAGTCTCTGCTGCTCGCTCCTCCATCCCCTTGGGTCCGGAGTTTCTTCGGCTGTTTCTCGGAGTGTCATTTTTTTCTCGGTCTGAGAGCGGAACCTCTTAACCTCAGATCCAAGAGAATGCCCGCAGTATTGAGGCTCCTCTTAAATTCGGTTTGCTCTGCTGATTAAATGCAAGAACGATTTGCCGGCTTCCTCCAACTGTAAAAGTCCAAAACGGATGCCATGAAGCGTCACGACAAAGTTCAAGCAAGACTGGATTCAACAGTGGCACGTGAGCTTTGCAGAGGTCTCCTTCTTTTTTGGCCAGGAATTCCATATTGATGCGCTGAGCATAACCAGCATACAGATGTAAACGAGCAGCTGATAATCAAAGCAAAACTTGCTGATGAAGATAACAATCACGGCTACCAAAGTAACGAAGAATGGCGCCAACCCACGTTGTCGTCTCGCTCGATATACCAGCATAGCAACGGGCGCGCATGACAAAGCATATATTAGGGGTAGAAGCCGGTTCCGATAGAGTAGTGGATCAACCGCCACCGTCCCCACGATGCCGAAATAGGCCAGCAAGCAGAAGGGGCACTTGGGCAAAGCTGCGATAATGATCGCGGGAATCGGTCCAATAATAGACCAGCTACGACCAGCCACCTGATTCACTGGGAAACCTCGACCTAACGTTGTGCCGAGAGAGTTGTTGAGAAAACTCTCGAGCCGACATTTATCCTCGCCAGCATGAAAACCGCCAGGTGAAGCCAAGCACTTCTCAAATTTCGGGTTCGTCACGAAAGCAAGATCTGGATCGAGCCCCAGCATAGACACACTTTCTTTGTATATCTTCTCCCAGATTGCGCCATGATCACGCTTCGTAGAACTCTCGAATTATTCCCGACTTCTCCGCCTTTGCGAATTCTTCGGTCGAGCGGGATTTCACCTCTCCACACAAGAATGCGGATGCGGATCAGTTCAAGGCCATCCTGGCCGCCGAAATGATCAAGGCGCTCGACGGGGAGGGCCTGAGCGTCCGCAGCGCACAGCGCCGCATGGCGATTGCGGCGGCCGACTTCTCGCGCACCCTCAACGCGGACCTCGGGCGGTTCACCGTTGATCGCCTCATGTCGATCATCAACCGGCTCGGGTCTCGGGTGGAAGTTAAAATCAAAGTGGGACGCGCCAAATCGGTAGAACACGTATTGTGGTTGGCAAGCGGGACGGTGTTGGACATCTCAACCGCGGCGCGCTTCGGCGAGCACAGTCCCGCCAAAATCTGCGGCGGTTTTTTGGCAGGCGCTGTCTCGGGTCCTGTCACGGGGTTGCACAATTTTAATTGGGTGGCCAATTTTAGCCATCGCATTTGTAGCGCGTCTATAAGACTAATGAATGTAACAGTTGCGTGGGAGTGCTCAATTTCTGAGCCAAGCGGGCGATAGTCCCTTTATTATCAATGACTTACGCGAATTCGTGGACCACGACCTCAGCCCAAAACTCGCCGCATTGACCGCGAATGCTGGCATCTTATCCGATGATTGCCCGCTTGGCCAGTGGTAGGAGCAATCATCCATTCCGACGGATTTTAAGTCCGATGAAGACATCCTACCTGATCCCACGAAACGAGATGAACCAGTATTTACCGGACTTGCAGCCGTCAAAGTCATGCTTCGTCCGGTTACGTCTCGCGACAAAATGTCGTCATCTTAGCGTCATGATGGGGGCATCAATCGTTTAGTCTCCTTCGCCTCGCTGGTGTTCCGCGACTCTAACAAGATTAATTAGCTTTGCGACCGTGCTTGGAGGCAAGCACCATGAAGATGAACGATTGTGACCTTGGCGGCGGATGTTGTGGAACGAGTGCGTGGGCAACAGCAGATCAATAAGCATCCACATCGACGACGGCTTCGGCAAACGCCTGCGGAGCTTCCTGCGGTAGGTTGTGACCGATGCCGCCCGTGATAGTCCGGTGCGAATACTTGCCCGAGAATTTCTTCGCGTAGGAACTCGGCTCAGGATGCGGCGCGCCGTTGGCGTCGCCTTCAAGCGTAATCGTCGGTACGGTGATTACTGGGCCCGCGGCCAGCCGCTTTTCAAGATCGTCATATTTCTCCTTCGCCTTCAGCCAGTCCAAGACGCCAGCGATAATTGTGGATCACGATTTGTACGTGATCCGGATTGTTGAAGGACGCCGCGCTGCGATCGAACGTGGCGTCATCGAAGTTCCACTTCGGAGAAGCGAGTTGCCAAATGAGCTTCGCAAAATCGTGTCGATATTTTTCGTAGCCTGCCCGGCCTCGTTCCGTCGCAAAATAGAATTGGTACCACCATTGGAGTTCAGCCGCTGGCGGCAACGGCATACGTCCGGCTTCCTGGCTCCCAATCTAGATAACCGCTCACCGACACCATGGCTTTACACGTTCCGGCCAAAGCGCCGCGACGATGTTGGCGGTGCGCGCGCCCCAATCAAACCCAGCCAGAATTGCTTTCTCGATCTTAAGCGCATCCATCAGCGCGATGTGTCGAGAGCCAGTGCCGATGGTTGGCCATTTCGCAACGTATCGTTTGAAAGAAAGCGTGTCGACCCGTAGCCACGTAGCGTCAGGTGGCGTTGTGATGGCTTTCGGCAATCTTTCCTGACGTTGTGGGAGCTCGGCCGATTTCTCCGCTGGCAGTTCGATTCGTTGCGAACCATGCTCTTATAGATCACTTAAGAAGGAACAGATCGATGGCAGCAAACACGGCGGTATTAATAACCGCATCAGGGTCAGCCGTGAACGGATCTTCTTTACGGGCATGGCGGTAGCAATTGTGGTCACTGTTTTCGCCGGCTTCTCGCGCACGTTTTATCTCAGGTACTTTGCACAGTCGAAGCATGGTTTCAGTTGGGCTTAGAGCGCCGGCGCGATTGCTGGCTTTGTGCCGGCGCCCTCGTTCACTCGAGCCGGTTCGGACAGCGAATCGGATTGGAGACCGTGTTTCCGGGATTGACGATGGCCTCGCAGACACCCGGGCGCATCGTGACCGAATCATCGGTGTTATTCTGTTTCCGGGTCGACGATCCCGTCGGCGCGTGGACGGAAAAGTATAAAAGGTTCGGGATTTCCCTGATCATCTCTCCGGACGTAAGTCAGCACGGCCCAAAGCTGCGGAACTCCGGTTGAGTTCGAAGCGGTGACGTCGATTGCAGTACCCTTCAGCCACACATTATCGAAGTGCGAAAGCAACCCAATCCGTACTCTTTTCTGTGCCGGATCGAAATCGAAGAACGTCCGCATGATTTTGTACGAATTGTCTCTGCCGCGAAATGTCAGGTAGAACAGGCCGGCAGAGTCTACGCCGGTCGTGTTCGGAACCCAGGCCATGGCGGGGCGGCCGACGGTGCGCATGGGAAAGTCGCTCTGCAAATTCGTGGAATCCCATCGATCTTGCGCATTAAGTGAATAGACCCCCATGATTTTCGATGCAGCCGAGTAAGCCAGGTAAAGTGGCAGTGCTGTTGACAGTCCAAGGAAGATACGCGCTCGCGATCGCCGGAGACGCCTCCTCCGCGGCAGTAAGTTTGGCCCCATTCGGATCCCTGGCGATCGTCTCTGCCGGCCATACGCCGTTGTTGCGAAAGCGCCACCGCAGCACGTTATCGGTTCCCTTATATATGAGATAGATGCCACGACCATCTCGCGTTGCCGCAAGAGATGGTTCGCCCGCAGTGGGAACGGCTGACGGGATCACCCGTGCCTCCGATATTCTCAGCGCATCATCGCTGCTGAAAGAAAGGCGACGCTCGCGTAGCTTTCCGTCGGTGCCGATCGCTACTAGCGAAACTTCTTCCGCACCATTGATCTTGACGGCCTCGGCGTCGAGGCTTTGGGTAGACACGGGGAAGGGGATGATGGTTACTGCGGGGCCGAAAGAACTGCCCACGCAAAGCTTTTCTGCTGCCGGACACTTCCAACTGGAAAAAGATTGGCGGAGCCGCACTTGGCCCCCTGGACCTACGGAGAACACAAGCGTGGCCGCTTCCAGGCGCGTGATGGCGAGGGAAGTGGCTACCTCGGAGAAGGTTACCTGGTTCATCCGCGTGAATTCGCAGTCTGAGCCGGGCGCGTAGTTGGCGTAGGCGCGAACAGTCTGGTTGGCGGGAGCAAAAGACGCCATCTCGATTCCAGTCGACGTTCCCATTAGCGGGGTCTACTTGGTATTTGAATCTTGTTTGGAGATCCCTGATGTAACGCGTGCTGAGCGTCGGCACGGCCCCCCGTTCTCTTAACGCCGTGTTGTTGAGCGGCGGACGATCGCTTCCA
Source organism: Blastocatellia bacterium (assembly GCA_963698325.1). Classification (GTDB taxonomy): domain Bacteria; phylum Acidobacteriota; class Blastocatellia; order Pyrinomonadales; family Pyrinomonadaceae; genus PSRF01. The sequence continues at coordinate 174,498 of CAVOQJ010000007.1, forward strand.
TCAGATGGCAAGTGTCCTTTTGACAGCAACTCGTGATTCAGCCCGAAGAGATCATCCTTATAAGCATAATTGACCGTACTGGGATAGTTTGGGCTGCAGTTCGCACCGAGGATGCCAGGAGTTCCGGTGTGAACCAACCCGAGCGTGTGAGACAGTTCGTGGACTGTATTGCCGAGGTCGTGGAAGTTGTAGCCGCAATAAACGCGGCGGCCACACTGGGCGCCGCCATTAATGTGCCCTGGCCCGTACCGGAAAATGCCGCGGCGCGAAGGATGCATGTGCGCCTTCCAAAGGTCTGCCGGACGTTGGGGAACGAAGGTTCCATTTCTTGGTACCGCGTCAATGGCGTCGTATCCACCCCAATCGCCATATATGCCTGCATCTGCCGGGCTCGCTGGTTTAAGTCCGGTATCGATGTGTACGCTGATGCCGGGTTGCTGGTCCGGATTGCCGACAATCGTTGCATGCAGGAGCCGGATTATTGGGTCAGTCGTATCTTTGTCGGCATAAGAATCGGCAAACTGGATCGCGATCTCGGGGAACATGTGTTCCGCAATCTGATCATCATTTTCAATCTTAGTAACGCGTCGATAATCCGCCTCAATGAACATGTCCTTGTGACGAGGATTCGATCCCCAAGTGGGCAGGGCAACGTAAACACTTGGACTAAAATCCCGCCCGAGCACTTCCCAGCCATCCGAGATTCCATCACCATCCGTATCGCGCAAGTCGACCACATGATCGCTGTCGCAGGGAAACGCGTCAAAGGAATCCTGTCGACACACTGCAGGTCTTAAGTTGACGCTCGAGCCCCGTCCCCAGGCCATCGCCGTCCGGATCCGCTCCCGGCAACCTCACATCGTTGCGATAGACTCGCATTGGCTTGCCGGCGTCCGCAGGCCGCACTCCGATCAGCATCGTGCGTGCGCCAAAGAACCCGGTCGGCACTTCCCAACGCGAACGCGGCGACCCGCGCCGTCGCGCTTCGATGTGCAACCCGTCATCCGAAATTAGATACACTAAGTGAGTCGGCACGCCGAGCGGCGGCGGCAATACGCTTATCTGTTCCTTCGCCTGCAAACTTAAAAGAAATACGTACCAGCCTTCCACCCGCACCTCGCGTCTGAATAGCATGCCATTCTTGAAGATGTCCGTGGTGCCCGACGACAGGAGATTGCGAGGCCTGACGATCAGAAGATAGTCGCCCGCGCTGGTAACGCGCTGGCGTAACTTCGCTGCCTTGCCACCGCCGCCGTTGTCATCCATCCCCACCTCGACTCGATTGGTGGTGTCCCAGAGATGCAGCACGGGATCTATATCCGGCGAAAGGTTCCTGGTCTCAAACGAGACGGTCTCGCCAGCCTTCAGGGGAATAACGAATTCGGGAACCGGCCCGACTTTTTCCTCGAACACGCGCAGTGCATCAGCTTGTGCTCGTTGAGAGACGATCAAGGTGACAACGATAAGGATTGCGAAGTGTAGTGAGGTGCGATTGATAAGCATGTGAGTTCCTTTCAGGTGCAGAGGTGGTGAAGACGCGACGACAATGCGAGTCACAATGAGGGCCTGGCAGTGACCGTGGCGCGCGCTTGGGAAGCAATACAACGGTTTCGGTAACCGTCCAGAGATTTCGCAGATCGGGCCTGGAGCGTCTTCAACGCGATACTGACGGGTAAGTTAGGCGGTCAGGTCGCGCTCAGTTTAAATCTGCGCTAATCAGTGTGTATGACCATACGCTAGTTGCCAAACAATACAACGCACAGCGATGTCCTGACGTAAATCCTCCTGTCGGCAATCGGGCAGTGTCGCGAAGCACTCGTCATCCAACTCGTTCACCGTGGAGACGACGGCGTCGTGGGGCGCCATTGCGGCGACCGCCGTCGGCACGGACGTAAAGATGCCGCCAAAATGCAAATCAAAACCAAAGCCCCGTTTCGGGGACGAGGCCATCATTGCAAAGCTTGAGTTGAGCCAGAAGAAATCCCTGCGGCTTCCGAAAATAGTGGCTGCAATTGGTTTCATTTGCGTTCTTCTAATCTTTATGTCACACGGGACCTAAACGTTTCACGGCGGTTTTGAGTGGTGGTGAGCCTTGAGAAAATCCTCATTGGACCCGCTTGCCTTACATCGCTGAGAGCCTCGACAAGATTATCTAAGAAGATGATGTAAAGATGATGTAATGATTTGAATGGACCTAGCCCGACCTGGCAAGACTTTGACGGCTGCCGGTTCGGTACCTATTGGTTTATGTGACTTTGTGAGACCTGGTTGAAAGCAGTTTTGAGGATTTTAAGTCCTTTGAAATCGGCAAACCGACGGGCCCGAGTAACTCTAGCAGCGAGCCATCGAAGAGATCCTTAACTCGACCTCGCGACATGGCGTAAGCCACCTCGGCGGTACGCATCGGAGGAGTAGGAGAGAAAGTTCTTTCTCCCAGAACCTCGGCAGCTTTGACACATTAGCAAACTACGAATGTTGCTCGTATGCGAGACTGAGAGCCAACGCATACCCCAACGCTTGGTCAGCGTCTTTCGATAAATCAATTGGGGCAAAGTATTCGCTTGATTCTCATCATTAGACAAAGGCCCGGAACGGCCGCCTCTTGTTAACTGTTTCAGATCTATGCGATCGCTTTAGACCTAACAACTTCGACCGAGCAATGCGCGCGCGCAGAGACTGCCGACGAGACGCTGCCAAGAAGCAAGCGGTCTATTCCTCGCGTGCCCTTCGGACCCAGGAAAATACAATCCGCACCCCAGCTTTCGGCTTCGTCAAGAAGCTCGTTAGTGGGGTTGCCTCTCCTGATCATGACGGCTGAGTCAAGTCCAGTGGACTGGAGCTTATCTGCTAACGCTTGGAAGATCTGACGAACCTGATCCCAATTCTCTTCGTCGCCCACCTCTATCCATTTCAATAACTGCGGCTGAGATGGATCGGGATTAATTGCCATCGCCGTATCGACTACAGCCAGCAGCCGCACTTCAGTTCCGCTGGGCCACTCGCGTTTGCAAACGGCTTCCACAGCTGCGTTTGAGTAAGGGGAGTTGTCTACGCCTATGAGAAGTCGAAGAGGAGAGTCACTCCCCCTCTGCCGGCCACGCGCGACCCGAACAGAGCAACTCGCCTCATAGAGGACTCTTTGTGACATGCTACCCAGAATCAGCTTCCACCCAGAACCGAGTGACCCTGTGCTCCCACTCCCACGAGATCTGGTTTCCACTGGTCGGCGGTCCTTATGATTGCCCAAGCAGGTGAATCAGCGAGAGCTTCGTGGCGGACTTGCCACTCCGGAGAATTCTTCTTGACTTGTTCGGCTGCCCGCTTCGCCATCGACCGCGCTTTTTCGAGTTTGCGTTCCGCACGTTCATGGGCACGCTTCACCCCGTCCGGCACATACATTGGAAAGCTGTTATCGATCTCCTCATCGATTGGTCGAGGAACAAAGACATCAGCCATTGTCATAACCAATACCTCAGCTGTCTTTGGCAGTCCCGCAGCCTTCAAATCCTCGATTGCTGCATCAGCGCATTCAGAACCATCGTAAGCAATAAGTATTTTCATATTTCACTTCTGAAGACTCTTCCCCGTACCCGGTTAATGCGAACTTTCCAACCGCACTCTACAGTTGAATCGCCCAACCAGCCGCGGTGTCACCCAGAGTGTCGGGGGAGTCATCGGTGTCTCCGCAATCGCAAAGACCACCTGCGCGGCCGAGCGCGTGCAGGAATTGCTCATCGGCCTCAAACGACGGAAGCTCCGGAAACATCCGGGCATAGGTTGCGGGGCCAAGCGGTGCATCGATGGCCACTCTGGCTCGCCCCGGAGACAGGCAGTGATTTTGAACTGATGTGGCGCATTGATTCATGAGCCCTCCACTTTGGCATCTTCTTGTGCAGTCTCGTCTCCGACGTTTTCTCATGGCGTGACGCCGAGCGCACCGCACCATTGTGTCGTCAACGATCCTGGAAACGACTCAAAAAATAGTTCATCAATGTAACACCAACCCCAATCCTCACCCGACTCGAAAGATTTGACGAAGGGATGATTGGTTGAATGAAAGTGTTTTGTCGCGTGTTTATTCTTTGATTCATCGCAGCAGCCCACGTGACCGCACGTTGCACAAAGGCGCAAATGGACCCATCGGTCGCCCATTTTCAAACACTCTTCACAACCGTTCGGGGTCTTCGGAGTAACATTGCTAATTTCAGATAAATGCGAACAGCATCTCATTATGGTAATCCTCCTGATGTTCGTGAAAAGAGCGTACGGGCTTTTGGCTTAAGCGAAATTCGTTAACTTTGAGGGCCGGTGGCTCCTTTCGAAGCAGCTGCAACAGCCGTAGGCTGAGGGCTTGTTGGCGGGATCTGACTTGCGGACCGAGCTAAGCCAGTCTTCGAAACGGGTCTCGCCCAGTCGCGCATCATTGCCCGGTACCAGTGAGCGCTCGCTCAGCTCAGTGCCGAAGTAGCGCGCGTGCGGGTCAGCAATAACCTCGCGCGGATCCTTGCGGGCGCTGAGACCCCGGCTAATGAATTCATCGAAACGGAACTGCTCGGGCCCCGCCACCTCAACGATTCCATTCAACGGCGATCCCATGGCGACTCTTGCCCACCGCACTGGCGACATCGTCGGCCGCCATGGGCTGGAAACGCACAGGCGGCAAGCGAACCGTGTTGCCGTCGGTAGCGGAGTCGGCGATGCTCTTCACGAACTCGAAGAACTGCGTCGCGCGGACGATCGAGTAAGGGATCGAGGATTCCTTGATCAGCTTCTCCTGAGCGATCTTCGCGCGGAGGTAGCCGCTGTCGGGCAGACGGTCAGTGCCGACGACCGACAACGCCACGTGATGTCCCACGCCTGCGGCCGCTTCATAGGTGAGCAGGTTGCGAGTTGACGTCTTGAAGAACTCCATCACCGCCGCGTCCTCGAACGACGGCGAATTCGACACGTCGACGACCACCGACGCGCCCTCGAGGACTTCGGCAAGTCCTTCGCCGGTGAGGGTGTTTACGCCCGAGTTGGGTGACGCCGCCACAGCCTCGTGGCCGTGCTCACCGAGCTTCGTTACGACCTTTGACCCGATGAGCCCACTGCCGCCAATGACCACGATCTTCATATTTGATCTTTCATTCGTCATAATTAACCTCCTCATGGTGTTGAACTTTCGTTTGTGATCGTTCAGAAGTCCGAGACGGGCCTTGATGCTCCGAGACATACTCGGAGTTGTGTTCGGTTTGACTGTTGATTCATTCCGGCACTGGCACTAGCACCGGAGCGCCCTTGTCCTTGACCAGGAACACCAGGAACTTTGCCGGCTTGGTACTGCTTGCGTTCCGGCCCACGACATGAACATCGTCGGGGCCTTCATAAAAGGTCTGGCCCGGTGTCAGCGTCACTTCCTTTCCACCTTTCACCTGCATCACGATTGAGCCCTCCAACACATAAACGAACGCATGTGCATTGTGTCGGTGAATGGGATCCACCCCGCCGGGCGCATACTCCACTGTGATCATCAAAACTTCCCTGCCGGGAATTTCCGGAAGATCTTTCGACATGAGCGATGTGACCTTAGCCTGTTGCGCCATCACTGAGCCGGTCGAGAAATAGCAGGACGATCATAAGTTTCATGTTTTTCATAATTGACCTCTCGTTCGTCGCCCAAGGTCACTATTGGCCCAAGCGACTTTGGAATTCGGGACGCAGCGGCGATAGCTTGCCGACATCTAGCGCACGATCCGTGCCAAACGGACGAAGAATGACTAAGCTTGGATTATCGAAAGAGTGGCACGCCAACTGTGGTTGACGCGTGACGAGAACAAATCTGTCTGTCGAAGAGTTGACTCTGGTCTCAGGTCGCCGATGATTGATGTAATCGTGGTGATTGAAGACAACGATTATTGACGCCACGGATACGAATCTCTAGAATTCCAGCGAATTCGAGATACCAACAATTTACCCCCGAGCGCAGTTCCTTGACCTAAGCCGAACTAGATCCCCCATCCGTTTCCCGACAGGCGGAACATGGTAGAGGCATGTCGGGTGCCGAGATGTCAATCGAGAGTCAGCGAGCCGGAGCCGCATTGCGGGAAAGTGAAGAGCATTATCGCGCGGTGGCCGAAGCCGCCACGGATGCGATCATCACCATCGATTCAGACAGCACCATACTCATCGTCAATCCCGCCACGGAAAGGATCTTTGGCTACTCCACCGACGAGATGATCGGCCAACCGCTCACCATGCTGATGCCGGAGTATCTGCGTCATCTGCACAAGGCGGGAATCACGCGTTACCTGGAGACGGGCCGTAAGCATATTCAGTGGTCAGCCCTTCAATTGCCAGGCTTGCATAAGACCGGAAATGAGATTCCACTTGAAATCTCATTCGCAGCCAGCCAGAGATGGCCGGCGCTTCTTCACGGGAATCGCGCGCGACATCAGTGAACGCAAGCGTCTACAAGATAAGCAGGCAAGGTTAGCGCGCCATGCCGTCTTGCACGCCGAAGTAAGAGCGGCAGTCAGCGAGAGCGAGAAGTCTTTGCGCGCCATGCTACAGATTTGCGCGGCGGCTGTGGTGCGCCACCTCGATGCGGCGTTCGCGCGCATCTGGTTGCTCAACGAAGAACAGAAGGTGCTTGAACTTGTGGCAAGCGCCGGCCTCTACACGAATCTTGAGGGCGAGCACGCACGCATTCCTCTGGGTAGCTTCAAAATTGGGCTGATAGCAAGGGAGCAAAAGCCGCATTTGACGAACAGCGTTCAGTCAGACGGTCGCGTCAGCGATAAGGACTGGGCACGGCAGGAAGGGATGATTTCGTTTGCCGGATATCCATTGCTGGTGGAAGGCAGAACGGTTGGCGTCATCGCCATGTTTGCGCGACAGTCTTTGGAACTGGACACCATCGAGGCTCTAGAATCTGTGGCGCCGATCATCGCCCAAGGCGTCGAGCGTAAACGAACGCAGGACACTCTGGGAGAAACGCAGCGGCTGATTCAGGCGATCTCGATAACTCCTCAGCGGTTATTCATGTCAAGGATTTGGACGGACGCTTCCTGCTCGTCAATCGAAAATTCGAGGAAGTGGTAGGACTGAGGTCACAAGCGATCCTTGGAAAGACTCTCTCGATCTGTTTCCTCTGAATGCGAGCGCATACCATGATGTCGATCGTCAGGTGAATGAAACCGGCGGTGCTTCGGAAACCGAGGAGATACTAACGACAGATCGCGGTGATCGCGTCTTTCTTACCACGAAGAGCGTACTTTCTGACGAAAGCGGTGAGCCTTACGCTTTGTTTGGAATTTCAGCGGAGATAACTGATCGCAAGCAAGCGGAGTCGGACTTGCGCGATGCAGGCGGAGCTGGCCCACTTGAACCGGGTGATGACCGTAGGCGAACTGACAGCTTCGATTGCTCACGAGATCAACCAACCGCTCGCGGCGATCGTAATGAATGGTAATGCGGCGCTGCGTTGGCTGGCGCTCGATCCGCCAAATCTGGTCAGGGCGCGCGACTCAGCAGAATTGATCATCCGTGACGGCGAGCGCGCCAGTCAGATAATCGCGCGGATTCGCGCGCTGCTTAAGAAATCGCCGCCGTCAAAAACCGTGCTCGACGTTAATGAGTTCGTCAATGAAGTGGTGGGCCTGACCCGGAGCGAGATGGTTCGGAACAGCGTCCGCTTGCGCGTCGACCTCGCAGACGATATCCCAAGAGTACCCGGTGATCGCATTCAGTTGCAGCAGGTGTTGTTGAATCTGATCGTTAACGCGGTCGAGGCGATGCTCACCATTGAAGATCGTCAGCGAGCCTTGCTGATAGCTACCGATATCTTCGATAACACTGGTGTGCGGGTCGCAGTGAGTGATAACGGACTGGGAATCGATCCGCAAACGGCCGATCACCTTTTTGATGCCTTCTCCACCACCAAGCCTGAAGGGATGGGAATGGGTCTCGCAATCAGTCGTTCAATCATCGAGGAGCACGGTGGGCGTCTCTGGACCGAACCAAATGACGAGTTTGGCACGACCTTTCAATTCACTTTACCCATCGTTGCGAACGAATCATGACGGCGACGAAACCAATTATCTTCATCGTCGATGACGATCTATCGATTCGTCTCGCGACTCGAGAATCTTGTCAGCGCGACCGGTCAGCAGGCAGAAACCTACGCTACAGCGCAGGACTTTTTGCGCGATTGTCCGCGCGACCCGGCGGGCTGTTTGGTTCTGGACGTACAGATGCCTGGCCTTTCGGGGCTGGATCTTCAAGGTGAACTGAACCACGCGGGCATTCATCTTCCAGTAATCTTCCTCACCGGCCATGGCGATATCCCAACCACGGTGCGCGCGATGAAAGCCGGCGCGGTAGAGTTTCTGACCAAGCCGGTCAGGGATTCGGAACTGTTGGCCGCGATCGATCAGGCACTCGAACGCGATCGTCTGGCGCGCGCGGATCGCGCTGAGGTGGCGGAACTTCGCGTGCGTTATGACCAACTCACACATAAGGAGCGCGAAGTAATGGAGCTGGTCGTGCGGGGCCTGCTCAACAAACAGATCGCCCTCAAGCTGAACAACAGCGAAATTACGATCAAGCAGCACCGCGGAAAGGTCATGCAGAAGATGCGAGCGGAATCGCTTGCGGATCTCGTGCGCATGGCTGAACGTCTCGCTATTGCGCTACCATCCGTGTGAATCACGCGCAGGGTTTCCGCACCACAACCGTCTCAATCAACTCATACCAAGGTCTGATAGAAATAGGCCCCATCAAAGTGTAACCTCGCGTCCATCAGGAAAAAGACCTTCTCATGGAGAAGAAAAGAAGGACGGCATTAGTTTGAAGAATAGGCCTCTTATTGCGGTTGTGGATGATGATCAGTCGGTCCGTGAAGCTCTTGAGAATCTCATCAGCTCGGTTGGTTTCGAAGTCAGACTGTTCGCTTCGGCCGAGGCCTTTCTTGATTCAGATGCGCCGGCGAACACGGACTGTGCGGTGTTGGACCTGCGCCTGCCGGGGATAAGCGGCCTTGAACTGCAACGGAAATTGGCGGCTGACGGACAAAGTATTCCGGGCATCATCATCACAGCACAGGGTGACGATCAGGCCCAGGCAGAGGCCGCTGCAGCCGGTGCAATTGCCTTTATTAAGAAACCCTTTACGGAAGAGGTTCTGCTTGCCGCTATAGACTCGGCTCTAAAGCGAAAGTTGGGATGACAAACGTACTGAGGTTGCTTGGAGAAAGGATCAGCGTCATGAGCGTTGTCAGTTTCGCAGCAAAAGTTACCGACCTGAATCAGCGTAGATCATTCAAACACATGGAGCGTCTGCAGACTGATCGAATGATCGGATCAAGTTTCAAATTCCAGCAGGTGCTCAAACAGGTCGAGACGGTTGCGCCTACCAGTTCAGCGGTGCTCATCAACGGTGAGACGGGCACCGGCAAAGAACTAATCGCTGCGCGCGATTCACGATCTCAGCCCGCGCCGGGATCAGCCGTTCGTGAAGCTAAACTGTGCGGCCATTCCCACCGGCCTGATGGAAAGCGAACTCTTTGGTCACGAACGCGGCGCTTACACCGGCGCTGTCGCGTCATCGATTGGCCGCCTTCAGCTCGCCAACGGCGGCACTTTGTTTCTCGACGAGATCGGTGACCTGCCGCTGGAGTTGCAGCCCAAGCTCCTGCGAGTGCTTCAGGAACAAGAGTTCGAGCGGTTGGGAAGCACCCGCACAATCCGGGTCAACATTCGCGTCGTCGCGGCGACTAACCAGGACCTGGCCGCGATGGTCCGCGACAAGCAGTTCCGCGCCGACCTCTACTACCGACTGAATGTATTTCCCATCAAGCTTCCGCCGCTGCGCGAGCGACGGGACGACATCCCGCTGTTGGCCCAACACTTCGTGCACAAGTTCGCCGCACAGATGAACAAACAGATCGAGAATATTCCCGACGAAGTCAATGACGTTCTGAAACTGCACGACTGGCCGGGCAACGTGCGCGAGTTGCAGAACTTCATCGAGCGCGCCGTCATCATGACTCAGGGAGCTGCGTTGCGTCCGCCACTTGAAGAACTGCGGCAGCTAGCGAGCGTAAACACACCGACAACCGTTTGCACGCTGGCCGAAGCTGAGCGCAATCATATCCTCGATGCGCTCAGGCAATCGCGATGGATCGTCGGTGGGCATACCGGCGCCGCGGCGCGCTTGGGTTTGTCGAGAACTACGCTGATCTATCGGATCAAGAAGCATGGCATCAAACAAGGACAACTGGCCGCCGTCTGCTGAGGCGAGTGTATTCAGAGGGAAACGATAGAGATATGGTCCGTTTTGCGTACAGGAGCGGTGGCTCCAAAAGTGAAGGAGAGGTTATCAAAATGAAAATCGTGGTTATCGGCGGAACCGGTCTCATCGGCTCAAAGCTCGTTACTAAACTCACGGAGCACGGCCACGATGCGGTGGCAGCGTCACCCAATTCAGGCGTCAACACGCTCACCGGCGAGGGATTGGCCGAAGTCCTTGCTGGCGCTGCGGTGGTCGTCGACGTATCGAACTCCCCCTCTTCGAGGATGCGGCAGTGCTGAAGTTCTTCGAGACGTCAACCCGCAATCTCCTTGCTGCTGAAGCTGCGGCCGGCGTGGGCCATCATGTAGCGCTGTCGGTCGTGGGCACCGAGCGCCTATCTGAAAGTGGCTACTTCCGTGCCAAGATCGCCCAGGAGAAACTGATTAAAGATCGTCGATCCCCTACTCGATCGTCCACGCGACGCAGTTCTTCGAGTTCATCAAGAGGATCGCCGACGAGGCGACGGTTGGCAACACTGTTCGGCTGGCGCCGGTTCTCATCCAGCCAATGGCGGCTGACGATGTCGCGAGTGCGGTCGGCAAAGTCGCGACGGGTCGCCGTTGAACGGCACCGTTGAAGTGGCGGGGCCAGAACAGTTTCGTCTCGACGAACTCATCCGGCAGGGACTCAGCGAACGCAACGATCCGCGCGAGGTGGTCGCAGACCCACACGCGCGATACTTCGGTGCAGAGCTGGGCGAGCGCACACTCGTGCCCGGCGATGACGCCCAACTTGGCGAGACGCGCTTCGAAGACTGGCTCAGCCTTCCACAAGTCAGGTCCCGGCCGCGCCACCGCAACCCGCAACGGCTGCTTCGATCGATCCAGCGGCCCTCAAAGAAAATGAATTCCGGGTAAGCGAAGTGCCACCTGGATCGGCTTTGCTGGTCGGCGATGTGGCCGTCTTCAACGTCGCAGGAAGTTTCTGCGCCACTCAGGATAAGTGCACGCACAGGCAAGGTCCGATCGAGCAAAGGCAAACTCGACGGATCGACGGTGACGTGTCCGAATCACGGCGCGCAATTCAACGTATGCACGGGCGAGGTGTTGCGCGGCCCGGCGAAAGATCCGCTCAAAACTTACCGAGTGATTGTGGATGGCGACATCGGACGGGTAGAGGCTGACGCCGCCGCGGTCGCGAAGACGATCTCGCAGGTCGCGTGATGCTCAAGAGCAGTCGCAGCTAAGCAGGCCGCGACAATCGCCGCTCAGTAAATTCGGCAAACTTGAAGTTACGAGAACGGCACAACAAAAAAGGAGAGTGTTTTATGAGTACTATCACAACGAAAGATGGAACGCAGATCTACTACAAGGACTGGGGCACTGGCCCGGTCGTCACGTTCTCGCACGGCTGGCCCTTGAATGCCGACATGTGGGACGGACAGATGCTGTTCCTCGCACAGAACGGCTTCCGCGTGGTCGCGCACGACCGACGCGGCCATGGCCGATCCAGCCAGGCCTCATCCGGCAACGACATGAACGGCTATGCCGACGATCTTGCGGCCGTGATCGAAGCGCTCGATCTCAAGCAAGTCACGCTGGTGGGCCACTCCACCGGAGGCGGAGAAGTCGCGCGCTACATCGGCCGCCACGGAACGAGCCGAGTCGCCAAGGCCGTCCTGATCGCCGCGGTGCCACCGCTCATGCTGAAGACCGCCGCCAATCCCGAGGGGCTGCCCATCGAGGTGTTCGACGGCATGCGTGCGAGCCTCATCAAGGACCGCTCGCAGTTCTACAAGGATTTCGCAGTTCCGTTCTACGGCGCCAACCGGCCCGGCGCCAAGGTCTCGCAGGGCCTGCTCGACCAGTTCTGGCTCTGGAGCATGCAGTCCGGTCTCAAGAACGCCTACGAAAGCATCAAGGCCTTCTCCGAGACCGATTTCACCGAGGATCTCAAGAAGTTCGATGTCCCGACCCTGGTGCTCCACGGCGAGGACGACCAGATCGTTCCGGTGAAGAACTCCGCCAGTGAAGTCGGCCCGACTCATCAAGGGCGCGAAGGACATCTACTACCCGGGCGCGCCGCACGGCATCACCGCCACGCATCAGGATCAGATCAACGCGGAGCTGCTCGCCTTCATCAAGGGAGAGAAGCTGACCATGTCGCCAACCGCCGAGCCGGCCATCATGAGCGGAAAGACCCGAGTCCTGGGTGGCATCACGGTGATCGACACGCCGCTCGTCACCCGGGCAATGGACTATGCCCGGACCCATTCCGAACCGTTTCTCTTCAACCATGCTGTCCGATCCTGGCTCTTCGCGGTCCGGCTCGGACAGCTGCAGGGCATACCTCACGACGCGGAAGTCGTCGCCGTCGGCTCGCTGCTCCACGACCTCGGGCTCACGAACAGCTTCACGGGTCCAAAGCGCTTCGAGATAGAAGGAGCCGACGCAGCGCGGGCGTTCGCGCGCGAGCAAGGTCTCGACGATCGCCGCGTGCAGTTGATCTGGGACAGCGTCGCTTTGAATTCCACACCTTCGATCGGCCTGTACAAGGAGGCGGAAGTCGCGCTCTGCACGGCTGGGATCGGCGTCGAATTCGGATTCCAGTACGACCAGATCCCGCCGGACGAGATGAAGAGCATCCTCGCCGCATTTCCCCGCCTCGACATGAAGCGGTGCTTCACGGATTCGGTCTGCCGCATCGTCAAGACCAAGCCGGAGACCACCTACGACAATTTCGCGCGCGACTTCGGGGAGCGTTTCGTGCCGGGCTACAAGCGGCCGTCTACCGTGGATTTCCTGATGAACGCTCCGTTCGAGGAGTAGGTGGGGTCTGACTTGTATCACGACTTGAGGAGGCATGAAGTCATGATTGGCAATGATCGACAACGCCGAGCGGTTTGACGAAGCGGAAGTCTGACGAACGCGATGACGAAAGAGTTCGTCCGACGGCTAGTTAAGAATCTGGTGGATTGGCCGCGACGAATACGGATTAAGGAATGAATGTTATTTGCTTTGGAGGTTCACATGAGCGAAGAAGACTTGGAGTTGCTGATAACACTAGATGACCCAGGGGAGGATGCCCTGGAAGAGGATACTTTCAACCATTTTCAGGCCGGAAATACCGTTGCGTACCGGCCCGGTCAGCCTGTGCCTACCAATAATTCAATCCAGCCCGTAAACGTTGAAGTTAGCAGTTTGGGCTGTTAACGTCCCGCGGCATGAAAGCTGTCCTATGGTCGTTTCTTTCTATGCTGCGTTCGTGTTTTCGGACACGAGCAGGTATGCAAATCGAGATTCTTGCGCTACGCCATCAGCTTGCTGTGCTGCAGCGGCGGAGAAACAAGCGCGCTAGCCTGAGCACTGCTGACCGCTTGCTGTGGGTGATACTTTCGCGTAGGGACAGTGGCGCTCAGGGATGGTCATCGTCAAGCCGGAAACAGTAATTGCGTGGCAGCGAAAAGGGTTTCGCTTGTATTGGCGCTGGAAGAGACGGCTTTCTCATGCTGGATAAAGCGAAATTTGCGGAATCATTCGCCGGGGATGTACCGCCCGAGAAAGCTGAGTTCATGGCGAACTCACAGGTGCCCTGGGGATTGGACGCTCTCAATGGAGCCGTTAGCACCCCTGCGTGGAAAACCAAGCCGAGTTGGTACCTGGTCGTTACCGAGGACAAGATGATACCGCCGCCGGCACAACAATTTATGTCGCAACGCGCCGGTTCGACGGTTAGAGAGGTCGGAGGCAGCCACGCCATCTACGTGTCTAACCCTCAGGCCGTTGCGGACATTATCGAAGAAGCCGCAACCGGGAGTTCAAAGGCCGAAGCGCAAACGTCCTAACAAGTCCTAGCTGGGCGTGTCTTGGCGTAATGCCGACTTTGCAGCCTGGGAGCAGCCGCGGCCTTCGCGACGGAGTTGCGCGCGGCGTTCAAATCGCTGCGAGAGTCCAATGCAACAGGGTTGAATCGTTAAGTTGCCGCTCGGGCTCATCAACAGCTCCTTACGTCAATGGGAGGTCCACAGATGAATATTTTTGTTGCCGGGGGAACGGGAGCGGTCGGTCGTCCGCTGATCGCGAAATTGCTTGCCAAAGGACACGCTGTAGTTGGTTTGATCCGCTCTCCAGAAGAAGCCAAGGCTTTGGTGGAACGAGGTATAGAACCAGCGATCGCCGATGTATTTGATACCGATGCGGTCAAAGCGGTTGTCACTCGCGCTCAGCCAGAAGTCGTGATTGAACAACTCACCGCCCTACCCAGAACCTACACCCGTGAGTCAATGAGTGCCGCCGCCCCCTTCAACACTCGCATTCGTTTAGAAGGGGGTGCCAATGTGCTGGCAGCCGCGCAAGCGGCGGGTGTGCGGCGTTACCTGAGGCAGTCGATCGCATTCTGGGCGGTTCCTGGTCCTGGATTGGCAGATGAAGAAACGCCCCTGGCCTTTGATGCCTCGCCGGCGGTTGCAGCAGATGCCCGCGTAGTAACTGAGCTTGAGCATCGCTTACTAGGAAATCCCAACATAGAAGGAATTGTTTTGCGAAATGGCTTCTTCTATGGACCCGGCACTTGGTTCAACCCCGATGGAGATGTTGCCCAACAGGTGCGACGGCAACAGTTCCCGATCGTCGGGAATGGCGAAGGCGTCTGGACGTGGTTACACATTGAGGACGCCGCGATTGCCACAGTAGCAGCAGCAGAGCAAGGCAATCCTGGGATTTATCTGATTGCGAATGATCGGCCTTTGGCGGTGCGCGAATGGCTCCCTGCGTTTGCTCAATGGCTGAATGCTCCACCACCGCCGCAGATATCAGTTGAGGATGCTCTGAAAGCGAGTGGCGCCGATGCGGTTTACTACGGGACGCATATGCGAGGCGTATCGAATGCAAAAGCAAAACGCGAACTGAATTTTCAGCCGCGACCGTTGGAGTGGATCGTTGACACCGCCGTGGCTCATGCCAGTTAACAAGTTAAGGGAGAAGCAAGATGAAGATTGCTCAATATGGACCAACGCTCGCGTTCAACGGATCTGACCATCGATTCAGGAACACCTAGCCCGCATTATTCACGAACTGCGGATTTGTTCACTAAGCCTGCGTTAGCAGGCGACAGCATAAAGCCTGGGGCGTCAGCCCCAGGTCACTGCAAAGAAAGAGTTCCAAGCCTGCGAAGCAGGCGACAGCGTGGACCAGTTCGCGCTCGTCTCGAAAGCAACAGGCTGCCGCCCGTTACACGGGCTGATGTTCATCTACATTGCTTTCCTGGGGCTCGCGCCCCAGGCTTTATGCTGTCGCCCGCTACGCAGGCTGAAATGACATGAAGGTTCATGAATAATCCGGGCTAGGAGAAGAGAACATGGCAAATCCCATTCTGGTCACCGGCGCGGCGGGCCGCGTCGGCGCGATAGGGCGCACGGTCACCGAACTGCTGTTGAAGCAAGGCAAAGCGGTGCGTGCGATGGTGCGAAATGAAGACGAACGCGCGCAGGCGTTGCGCGACAAGGGTGCGGAGGTCGTGGTCGGTGATCTGCTCGATCTCGATTCGATGCACAGGGTTATTGCCGGCTGCGAGACGATGTACTTCGGCATGTCGGTTTCGGATACCTATTTGGCCGCGACGGTCAATGCAGCGGCGGTGGCGAAACATCATGGCGTGAAGGCTTTCATCAATATGTCGCAGATGACGATCTCACAGATGAGCATTACGGAAACAACCGCGAGCCCGCAGCACAAGCTGCACTGGCTCGCTGAGCAGGCATTGGCATGGTCCGGTCTGCCGGTCGTGCACGTGCGGCCAACAGTGCTTCTCGATGGTTTCTTTCTGATTTTCACTTCGGATTCAGTCAGGGTATCAAATCAGATCAGACTACCGTTCGGTGAAGGCAAAACCTCGCCGGTCGCAGTGGAAGACGTTGCACGTGTGCTCGCCGCGCTGCTCGTCAACCCGCAGCCGCACCTCGGCAAGGTCTATCACCTGACAGGTCCGCAGTCCGAGAACATGCATTTCTTTGCACAGGAGTATTCGAAGGCGCTCGGCCGCACGATCACCTTTCAAGACATTCCGGTCGGGCCGTGGCGGGAGGGTCTGATCGAGCGCGGCTTGCCGGTTCACCTGGTGAACCACCTCGCGACGATGGCCGATCTGCACCGCGCGGGTCGCTACGACCGGATGTCCGACGACGTACTCACGCTAACGGGCCAGAGGCCGCTCAATGTGCAGGAGTTCGTCAGGAAAAATGCGGCGACATTTACCGCGTCGGCGAAAGCGGCGTGACAAGTTTCAATAAAGGAGAACACACAATGACCGAACTAGAAAAAGTACAAATCGACATGAAGCTCGAAGTCGTGCGTGATCGGCGTTTCCGACGTCGACCGTGCGAAGGCGTTTTACGAGAATCTCGGCTGGCGGCTCGACATCGACATCGCGGGGGGCGACTTCCGCGGCGTGCAGATGACGCCGCACAACTCGGAAGCCTCGATCATCTTCGGCAAGGGAATCACGTCGGCCCATCCGGATTCGGCTGGCTCGGCGCCTGCCCTGGTGCTCGCCGTGGACGACATCGACGCCGCCCGCCACGACTTGATTGCCCGCGGCGTCGACGTGAGCGAGGTTTTCCACTACGCCGGCGGCCCCTTCAACAACTCCGTTGAGAACCCACGCGTTGGCGGGCGCGACCCTGAGGGTCGTTCCTACTTCTCGTTTGCCTCGTTCGAGGATCCGGACGGGAATGGTTGGCTGCTCCAGGAGATCACGACGCGGCTTCCCGGACGCGAGTGGAAGTCGACGCGAGTAAGAGCCATGGACGCCGCAACCCTTGCCGAGCTACTCCGCGAGACGGGGGAGCACCACGACCACTTTGAGAAGACGCACGCCGAGCATCACTGGTGGGACTGGTACGCGCCATACCTAAGCGCGCGTCAGAACGGCAGCAGTCCGGAGGAGGCAGCAGCCGCAGCCGACCGCTACATGGAGGAGGCCCTTCATGTTCTTCCGAGATGACGCCGTTCGAGTGGCCGCACTCTCCGAGTACGTGGACCGCCAAGCGAGGAACCGTCTTCTACAGCGACCGCCGGGGGAGACCATAACCGACGCAACCACGGTCCCTCCGACCCTTCGCGAACCCCGTCTCCTCGGGCAGACCGTCATCGTGATCGGCGGCAGCTCCGGAATCGGACTCGAGACTGCCTGACGGGCACGCGCCGAGGGCGTTTCATTCAACAGCAGGACGTGAGGTGAAGAGATGCAGACCCGTTTGGACTACAGCAAGGCCGCGCCGGGCTCGGTGCAGGCGATGTACAAGTTGCAGAAGTTCTCGGAAGAGTCGGGGCTGGAGCGCCCGTTGCTCGAACTCATGAAGACGCGCGTCTCGCAGATGAACGGCTGCGCCTTCTGCATAGACATGCACACGAAGGACGCGCGCGCCGCGGGCGAGACCGAGCAGCGGCTCTACGGCCTGAGCGCGTGGCACGAGGCGCCTTACTACTCCGAGCGCGAACGTGCCGCGCTGGCCTGGGCGGAGGTAGTTACGCTGATCTCCCAGACGCACGCGTCGGACGAAGAGTTCAAGGCCGCCCGCGCGCAGTTCAGCGAGGAGGAGTTAGTCAAGCTGACGATGGCCGTCATCGCCATCAACGGATGGAACCGGCTCGCCATCGCCTTCCGGCAGGAGGTCGGGAATTATCAGCCGCGAGCGAAAGCGGAGTAGCCGGTCCGTCTTTTAAGCCCGGCCGTCAGGAGGTCATCGGATGAACAAGCAGACACGAATCCTCGGCATCTCAGGCGCGGCCGTCGAAACGTTCGAGCTCGACGGCATACCCCTCTTCAACCAGGACGAGGAGAGGAACCCGCCCGCCAAAGTCGTGGAGTTGAAGAGGCGCGTGCGGGAGGCGGACGCCCTCCTCTTCGTGACGCCCGAGTACAACTACTCAGTGCCGGGCGTGCTGAAGAACGCCATCGACTGGGCGTCGCGCCCTTACGGCGACAACGCTTGGGACGGAAAACCGGCGGCGATCATGGGCGCTTCGCTCGGCGCCATCGGCACGGCGCGGGCGCAGTACCATCTGCGACAGATATTCGTCTTCCTGAACGTCTTCCCCGTCAACCAGCCCGAGGTGATGATCGGCAACGCCCACGAGCGATTCGACGCCGAAGGGAACCTGACCGACGAGGCGACGAGGGAGTACGTCCGCCAACTGCTACAGAGCCTCGTGGAATGGACGCGGCGCATCAGTCAGCCTTAGAGGCGACCGCTTAGCGCCTGACGGGACAGCCCGGCCGAACTTTTAACGGCGGATCAATGGACTGAGGAGGTAAATGACAGATCAAACGGTGATGGGACCGCTTGCGGAACTGCCCGGCTGGTTGCAAGCGGCCGGCTGGGGCGCTCCTGTCTGCATCCGGCCTGCTGATCGGGGCCGTTGGTGGCTACTACACGCCGCTTCAGCACACCACCATCGCCCGCGCGATGACGTTCGCAGCCGGCGTACTTCTGGCTGTGGTGGCGGTGGACCTGGTGATCAACGCGCGTGGCGCGGCAAGCCTGCACTGGACGGTCATGGGTCTGCTGTGTGGCGCGGCGGTATTCAGTTCCGTTAACTGGCTGCTCTCCCGCCGCGGGGCACAGCATCGAAAACGCTGCGGCGAATGCGTGGAGCAGCCGGAAGAAGAGCAGCAGCCCGGTAGCGGACTGGCCATCGCGGCCGGCACGTTCCTCGACGGCGTTCCCGAGGGGGTGGTGCTGGGGTTGAGCGTGCTGCACCACGGCGCGCCCGGCCTGGGGACGGTCGCGGCGTTCTTCCTGGCGAACA
The DNA here is from genome assembly GCA_963698325.1 of Blastocatellia bacterium. GTDB lineage: Bacteria > Acidobacteriota > Blastocatellia > Pyrinomonadales > Pyrinomonadaceae > PSRF01. Next base: position 193,577 of record CAVOQJ010000007.1, read on the forward strand.
TCCCGGAAGCCCTATCGAGCAGCGCCGGAATGCGGCGGGCGGGACGGTCCGCGCGCTACGTGTTTGGCGTGTGGATTGGAATCGCCTTGATGATCGGCCTCGCAGCGGCGGTTGCCGGGCTTGTGCTCCGAGGCACCGGGCCGGCGGTCCGGGGAACGGTCGAGGCGTTCGCGGCGGGAGCGATCCTGGCGCTGGTCTCGGAAACGATGATCCCGGAGGCGTTCCACGGCTCGCCGCAGTTCAACGGCCTGCTGCTGGTCGTTGGTTTTGTGGCCTTACTGATCCTGCTGGTACTCAGCCACTGAAGTCACTGGCGAAGGACTCGGTCATGCCCGGCAGGTTGAGCAAGCCCCCGGACTGATGACGGTTTTCTCGAACGGAGACAGCACCGGTTTTCTTTTTAGGGAGGTACTTATGGCTGAAAAATTTATTTCACGCGGTTTCAAAGGACGAGCGAGGGAAACCGCTAGAGCGCTCAAAGAACGGATTCCGCCCGGCCAATATGAAACGAAGGATTTTCCGGTGTTGTCCGCCGGACCGACTCCGCGAACGTCGCTTGAGCGGTGGGACTTTTCGATTTACGGGGAGATGGCCGAAGATTTGAAATTGACTTGGGACGAGTTCCGGAAGCTGCCGCGCGAAACCGTGACGGTTGATGTTCACTGCGTCACAAAGTGGTCAAAGCTCGACACCGTCTGGACGGGCGTTTCGGTCGACACGCTGCTCAAAGGCATTAACCTTGACGCGCAGCCGGCCGTCGGCTATCTCATCGCTTTTTGCGACGGCGGTTACACGACGAATCTGCCACTCGCCGACGTCCGCGGCGGAAAAGCGTGGGTTGTTGACGAATACGACGGACGTCCGCTCGCGCCCGAGCACGGGGGGCCGGCGCGCCTGCTGGTGCCGCACCTCTATTTTTGGAAAAGCGCGAAATGGGTGCGCGGCTTCAAACTCGTCAGGGAAGACCGCCCGGGATTCTGGGAGTCGGTCGGCTATCACAACTACGGCGACCCCTGGAAAGAGCAGCGATACGCGGGTGATTAAAAGGCATGGCGCAGCAGCTTAAATGGCAACTCGGAACGGTGGTCGAAATTCGGCAGGAAACGCCGAAGGTAAAAAGTCTAATTCTCGATGTGCCGGATTGGACCACGTACCTCGCGGGGCAGCACGTTGACGTGCGCCTGACGGCGGAAGACGGTTACCAGGCGCAGCGCAGCTACTCAATCGCTTCTCCGCCGGAAGATAAATATTTGATGCTAACAGTCGAGCGCATCGAGGACGGCGAGGTTTCGCCTTATTTAACTGATGAACTGCGCGTCGGCGACCGAATAGAGTTGCGTGGACCGATCGGCGGCTATTTTGTTTGGAATCCTCGCGACAGGAAGAATGAAGGCTCGCCGCTTTTTCTCGTCGCGGGCGGAAGCGGCATCGCGCCGCTGATGGCGATGATTCGCCACCGCGCGAATTCGCAGAACAAAGTTCCGACTAAACTCCTATACTCGTCGCGCTCCTACGACGATGTTATTTACCGCGAAGAGCTTGACCGTATATCCGCGAACGATTCTTCGCTCCGCGTCATTCACACTCTAACCAGACGGCAACCGCAAAATTGGATGAGTTATGAGCGCAGAATCGACCGGGCGATGTTGGCAGAAACTGCCTGGCGGCCGGCGGAAAAACCAATTGCTTTCACTTGCGGTCCGACCGCGCTGGTTGAGACGGTTGCTAATCATTTACTGGAATTAGGCTACGAACCGGAACGCATCAAGACGGAGCGATTCGGACCTACCGGAGATTGAGCGGTATGAAGGATAACAATTTGAGATTGGACGGCAACGCGGCGGGCGGATTGCTGAACGAAATTTTTCCGTTTGAGATGACGGCCGCGGAGACGACCTGCGGGGGCTGCGGCACGATCAGACCTATCGGCGAACTGATGCTTTACGGGCACGGGATGGGCGCAATCCTGCGCTGCGCCGGCTGCGACACGGCGTTGATTCGGATTACGCACATCCGCGGAAGTTACCGGCTCGACCTGAGTGGTATGAGCTGTCTTCGAATTGCCGCGGATATTCATTAACAGATGAGCTTTTTATAAAAGTATTGATTAACAAAAAATTTCCAACTGCACCAGATATTGAGACGTCGCTAGTCATGAGCGCCACTAAACTCCAACGCAAACCAACGGAACCGTATCAGCAAAGCATTGATAAAGTGACGCGCCGGACGTCTTGCTTGGGCGCTGTTCGCACGAGCTTGTCGGAAGTGAAATCAGACCTCTCTCGGCCGAACGTCGGGCGGAGATTTTGAAGATTAATGAAGAACTAGCCGGCGAAGCTTTGCGCACGCTCGGGGTTGCCTTCCGCTCGCTGCCGAAAGATGCCTTCAAGAGCGAGGAGGTCGATGAACGCATCGAGCAAGAGACTCGTCTTCCTGGGATTGATCGGCATGATTGATCCGCCGCGCGAGGAGGCGAGGACGGCAGTTGTGCGCGCCAGGGCTGCGGGCATTCGCCCGATAATGATTACGGGCGTGCTATGTAGCAGCCTTGCCTCTGGACACGCAAGTCAGGCCGGTAATAAAAAGCCGCGCACGCCGGAAGATTATCAGTCTCGCACTCTGCGAGAGATTTTCGCGATGACGCCTGATCCGAAGGACCTGCGCGACAAGCAGGATCGACTGGTAGTCACGGGAGATATTTTGCCGTCCATGGTCCAGGTCACTTATACGGGTTCCACCAGATCGATCCCACAGTTCAAGAAGGAAGCCATTCACCAGTGGGCGCGACTTTATGCCGGTTCGATTGAGCACTACACCGAGCCTTATCAAGATGAAATGCTTTTCATCGAGGGTGGTAAGCGGTATTGGCTCGCGGTGCCAAAGAATTCCGCGCTGGCTAAACGCGAACTCTCGAACGGTGAAGCGCTGAAGCTTTATCTGATTCGAGTTGGAGCGGCGATTGCCGGCGACAAATATGATTGGACACTCCTGGTTGAGAATTTTACCGAGGTCGAAACTTCCCGACCCGCAGCGGAAATCAAGTTTCGTGAAATGCACTTCCGCAAACCTCCGTTAGTTGAACTTATTTTTGACGTCGTGCTGCGCAATGATCGCGCCCAACCAAGATGGTTCCTGCTGCCGAGCAATCTCGGTTAATTCGAGCCTGGGTGAGAAGATCAGCGAATTTCTCAAGCGACCGGCTGGAGCAAATAGGATCGTTTACATCGCCAGCTCAATAGATGTTAATTGGGGGACGGTCGTAAATATCATTAACCGGGTGCGAGAGAGAGGCGTCGATCGAATAGGACTAATCGTCGAGAGCAATGATCACACGAAGAAACGATTCCTGTTGCAGATTCCAGGTTTGCGGGATCCGAATGAAGACCTGAGCAAGTTGAAACCAAGTCCGCTTCCTTTGGGAGTTGTGCTGTCCACCGATCTGCAACTAAAGCTCATCAAGGGCGGTATTGCGGATGCAGCATACGGACATTTTCCCATTGGTCTCGAGCCTTACGGCAACTCGGAAGTAAAGGGGACGCTGAACGACTCTTCCAGTTTGAGCCAGACTCTGGCTCAAATTTTCCGACAGCGCAAGGAACAGCATGTGTACAAGCCTGGCATGGAGACGCGCTGGGACGTTCCGGAAGACGAGCGCGTCGAGAAAACAGTTGTGATTAAGGCCAGTGCGTTGCCTGTAATGCGCCGCTCCGCAATAGATCTTCATTCACGGTCGAATTTTGATCCGATTCTTCAAGCAGAGACGAAGGAGAAACGCATTGAGATCGGTTGTTACAAATGCATGGATCGTGGAATGATTGATCCGACTTAGATCGACGACCGGCCACCGGACGATGACAATAATCGAACACAACAGGATTTTGGCAATAGGCCTTGGGGTATTCGCGGCAATATTTGCATTCACGTTTTTGCTGCTGATGGTGGTCAGCGTTGGAGTGTTCGCTACGTTAGGAATCACTTCTGCCAATGAACCAGGAAATGGTCCTGGAGCAGGAATCGGAATCGTCGGCGCAATTGTTACCGTCATCTTCTACGGTTTCTTGGCTGCAGTCTTTGTTGTCCCTACGGCTTTAGCGAGCCGGAAAATGTGGAAACGAAGACGGAACGCGCGCATCTGGGGAATTATTGCCGCGATCTTAGTCTTGCCGATTATGCCACTGGGAACGATGTTAGGCATTTATGGTTTGTGGTTTTTCTTCAGTACGGAAGGCAGAAGATTCTATTTGAGTGCTCAGTCACAAGCTGTTCCAAATCTTTGAAGTGCCCACCTAAGCTATTGAATTCGACCATGGGTCAGATTCATGTGCGACGGTCCCCATCCGTCTTTTGAAAAAAACGAGAAGAATGATCGCCCCTCTCCAGTGCGTTGCCTGTAATGCGCCGCTCGTCGTGGTTGACGCTCCATCGCTTGCATGCCGCTATTGCGGAGCGATCAACGCGGTGCCGGAAGCCTACCGCGAGGAGCTCCGGTTGGCGCGTGATCTCGATGAGGCGACACGCCGTGCGATTAGGGAGTGGGCGCGGCTGGACCACATAAAGGTTCCGCGCTGGTGGTTCGTCTGCGCCGCCAGCGCGCCTTTCCTGCTGATGGCTGGCGGTCTCGGGGTCGATCTCGCCATTGGGCTCCTGGGGCTGGTGAGCAACACGACGCTTCCACTGTTGGTCGGCGTCTGCGTCTGGCTTCCACTCGTTCCGACGCAGGCATTGGCCGCGAAGGTCGCCATGAGGAACCTCCTCGTGAGTGGCGCAGCCCGCGTGGGTGCAGCCTTCGCCGCGATCTCGCCATCGGCGCCTGGGGAGCCGCCAAATTGCCGTCAGTGCGGCGCGCCGCTCTCCGTTGGGCCAGACGATATCCTCGTGCGTTGTCTGTACTGCGAAGCGGAGAGTATTGTGCGGCTCGACCAGTCGAGCATTCGCACCTTGCAGCGGCGCGTCGGGTCGGCGCAATCGAGCCTGGCGCAGGCGATGGCTGCGCTCGCGAAGCGTGCCAGCCTCGCGACATTTGAGACGCGCGGACGCACGTACATTATCGCGTCGCTGCTCATTCTGCCGCTCGTCTGGGCATTCGCCGGGCCGTGGGTCCAGTCGAGCTACTGGTCTCTACTCATCGCACTCGACGTGTGGGTGCTCGGCATCTGCATCTTCTGGAACGTCCGGGAAGCTTTCCTCCCACCCGTGACAATAGAAGACCTGGACGCGCTGAGAGGAACGCTGAAAGGAGCTTCAAGCGAGCTGATACCGGAGGACGCTTCGGGCAAATCGCCGGTGGAGCGCGTAGCAGGCACTCGCGGATGGTACGGCCATGCCTTCGATGCCGTGAATTTCGTCGTTCCGGCGTCTGTGGCGCTGACGTTCGTGGCTATCGAACTGATCGTGCTCATGGCGGTGAGTCTCCAGTAACGATTGGCGACTCGAAAACGATGACCTCCAAGCGTTATCGCTCAATATCCAGCGCAGCGGGAATAGAGGACGACTCGCCGTTCTCGACCTGCCCTGTAAAGAGCGTGCCGTTGCGGGACGCAAGATCAGCGTCCTCCGGACCGTCGCGGCGTTGATTAACGACGGCGCGCCCGTTCTTGATTACTGTGCCTTCGTCCCCCCGGTCGCCTTTGCCGAAGTGCGCTGCGTTAACTGTCTTTGGCGAAGAGGCTGTATACCAATTGGCGTAACTCACAACTGCTTTTTCCGTGACCGTCTTGAATTTCCGACGTCCGCTCCGTGATCACCGTCGCCACCAGACTTGGCGGGGCGCAGAGGTTCCTGATACCAGCGCTCTCCTGATCTGTACTCCACTTCGGTGCGGCCCAGTATATCCAGAGAGCGCTTAGGTTGGATGTGAGCGCTGGCTACAATAATTGAATTCAAGAGCGCCATCGGAGCCACATATGAGCCGGCGAAAGAAGTACTGCTGGTGTATGCGACCAGGTGGGCATCACAGTGCATCGCTATCGGGGTGGTGTTGCCGTCGGTAATTCCGAAAGTGGGCACGCCCCGCTCTTGGGCCCTGAGGACCGATTCCACCGTTTCCCTGAGGCATCGCCCAAAGCTAATCGCGATCAGTAGATCTTTGTTGGTTAAAACATCAATCTTGTGTTGCAGGTTTCCTGCACTCCCAATGGGCGCATCCGCGTCGAATCCAAGTGGCGTCAAACCGTAAGCCAGAAACCATGCGAGCGAAGCTGCCAGATCTACTCCGACAACCAGAATGCGCCCCGAGCGATGGATCAGTTTAGCCAATTCCACTACGCGATCCGCATCGAGGCTTGATCTGAGCACGCTCAAATTCTCAGTATCCCTATCCACGCAATGGCGCACATGATCAGGCACGCTTCGTCTCTCTCTCGTAGCGGCCCGCAGCACCGTGTATGGTGTGATTTGCGTGACGAAATGTTTGCGCAGGTCTGCCGCAAAGTCCGCGAAGCGTTCGTAGCCCAACGCTTGGGCAGTGCGCACGATAGTTGCAGCATCCACGTTGTAGCGTTTGGCCATTTCGCGAGACGAGAGAAAAAAGGCCTCCTCGTGATTGTCCAAAATCGCCCTGATCAGTTGACGCCGGCTGCGGCTCAGTTGCGATTGAGCGAAGCGAACCTCAAGAGACGTAGGTGAAGCCTTTCTATGATTTCCATCCTTACCATCCATCTCATTTCTGGCCGGCATGTTTTCCTCCCAGAGTGCCTTTGCTAGTTTTAGTTTTGCTTAAGGGTATCGCACGGACAGGCGAAGATAGCACATCATATTTCGTGGTGCAACGCTTGTTGTAATTCTGTTGACATGCTGCAACGATAGGTGTTATACACCCGCTACGCTCGAGCGTTAGACAACTGTGATGGGTGCTAGATGTCTGAAACGTTTACGGATGACACATGGCAGCTCGCAACGATCACCGGAGTGTGAGCGCAACCGTGTTGGATTCTCTGCGACACCCCTTAAACAGTGTGGCTTCGAGTAACTTTCTTAAGAGGAGGCAGAAGTTATGAAAAGGACTGTCCTGACACCGACCTGTAATCTGGGCAAAGGCGGGCAAGCCAAACTGAGGAGGTATTGCTCCTCGCTGATAGCCCTTTTCCTCACTCTCTTCATGTTCCACCTCTTGTCCTCGAGCGCGACGGCCCAGACCACCACTTCCACCATTGAAGGAACCGTGGCGGATGCTCGTGGTGCGTTGATCGCCGGCGCAGAGGTCAAAGTGAGTGGGACGACGCTTGCGTCCGGGCGCAGCGCCACGACCGACGCGGAGGGTTTCTACCGCCTCACGGCATTACCTGCGGGAACTTACACACTGACGACTTCACATGTAGGCTTTGCGACGAGCACCTCCAACATCGAGTTGACGCTCAATCGCGTCGTGACTTTCGATGTCCAACTGAACGTTGGAAATATCGGAGAAGTGGTCAACGTGAATTCGGAAGGGCTGCCCTTGCTGGAACCGAACGCGTCTGCCACCGGTGCAACCATCACGCCGCGCCAGATCACGGAATTGCCCGTCAACGGGCGAGATTACCTCGACCTGTTGCAACTCGTGCCCGGAGTAGCCATCAACCGGCAAGCCGACCCCGGCAGCGATAACGCTACGCCGGTGCTGGGCGAGCGTAGCGGCAATAACAATTTTTTCATCGACGGACACCCGAACAAAGACACCGTCGACGGCGGACCTGCCGCGCAGTTTAATCAAGAAACAATTGCCGAGTTTCAGGTGCTGACGACCGGCTACAAAGCCGAGTTCGGACAGGCATCGGGAGCGATAGTCAACGTCATCACCAAAAGCGGCGGGAATGGTTTTCACGGTGTCGGCTCGCTCTTTCATCGCAACGATGCTTTCGACACGTCGAACTCTTTGGGTACGGCGAAGAAAGATGCGCCGCCCCTTCGTAGGTTTGACTACAGTCTGGCGCTCGGTGGGAGGGTGATTAGAGATAGAGTTTTCTTCTTCGGCTCGTCAGAGCGGATCACGGAGAACCGCCGGCTGGATTTCGTGTTCCCGAGTACCGGAAGTCCCGTGGTCGATCAACTTCTGAGGGACCAGGAGAACCCGTTCGATAATCCGACGCGTACTTTCGAGACGAGAAACTTTTTTAAGCTAAACGAGCAGCTCGGGCGGCATCAATTGACCCAAGAGGTGAATTATACCAACCGCGTCGTCAGGGAGTTTCTGCCACTCTCAGCATCAGCTAGTTTGCCGTCACGGCGAAATGATTCCGGCGCGCGCCGCCTGCTGCTGGCGTTCGGCGACACGATCTTGCTGGGCGAACAGAGCAATCCGTGGATAGTGACGCTCCGAGGTGCGTATCGCGGCGAGCCTTCCGATACCCGACCCTCTCACCCGGAGGCCGGGGCGGGGACGACATTCAACCCGTTCAGCATGCAAAATTGTCCTGGCTGCCTTATTGGTGGCGATCTGCCTACGGTTGGTTACGGCAATTTCCTCACGGCTTCAAATCTGAACCAGAAATATACTTCATTCACAGCCAACGCCAACAAGCTCTTTGGCCACCATGATCTGAAATTCGGGTGGAATTTCCTGCGGACGAAAGTTGACGGCGTCGAGGCGCAGCTTTTGCAAAGTCAACTCTTTGCCACGGTCGCTGACTTTGCGACGTTTGGACCCTTCAACAGCGGCATTTCTTTACTCGGGCAGGCTGGAGGACTTACGCCCGCAGGTAACGAGATTCATCTGCGGAACAATTACAACGGGCTGTTCGTGCAGGATGATTGGAAACTGCGGAGTAACCTGACTGTCAATCTCGGACTCCGTTGGGACTACGACTCCGAATTCGTGACGAAGCGAAACTTCTCGCCGCGGCTGGGTGTCGCCTGGGCGGTGACGCCGAAGACGGTCGTGCGCAGTCACTTCGGTGTCTTTTACGATCAGTTCCGCCTGGGGCTGGCGCGCGACGTCCCGGCGTTCGGCGGCGCTGATCAAAGATTTGTCCAGTTGTTGTTGTTTCCGCGAGGGCTTTACGGATCCCCGTCTTTTGTTTCCAGCATAGCCTTCTTGTCGGGTCTCCCAGGGGGGTGCTTTTCGAACAGCCTGACCGATGCCCAGATCACAGCCGCCGGATCGACCTGCCCGTTCGGGGGGCCAATTATCGGAGTGGACAGACTCAACCGCGTGGTCGCGCCCGGACATGCTCCCATTCCAGCCAACGCGGTGATTAACGTCAGCAACGTGCAGGCTCTGACGGGGCTGACACCGGATCAGTATGCGGCGCAGGCAAGTGCAGCAATCGGACAACCGGCAGGATACTTTGTCTTCGGTCCGTTCGGGCAATTGAATAATCCCGTTATCCCCCCGCGGCTCCTTCCCACCACTATTGACGGCAGCTTCAAAACTCCCCATACGCTCAGCTTCAGCGTCGGCGTGCAGCGTGAGATCGGGAAGGATATGATGGTCGAGGTGGATTACCACCACCGGGCCATCCGTAATCTTCTGGGCATCAGAAAGAGCAATCTCGCCTTCCAGTCGCGTGTTGTCGGTCGCACCTTTTTACCGCCATTCACTGAAGGAGAAATCCAAACCTTCGGCCCCTTCTTCGAAGGCGACTACAACGCGCTGATCGTCAACTTCAATAAACGCCTCAGCCGTCGCTTCCTACTAGGCGCGAACTATGCCTTTGCCAAGGCCACCGACAACTCGCTTGGTATTGATTCACTTCCTTCGGATAGCTTCATCGGAACAGTGCCGGAAGTGACCGAAGCCTCGACGGGCAGGTCCAACAGAGACGGTCCGTTCACCCGGGCCAATGGCAGATTCGTTGCTCAGGCCGGAACATTTCTCAACGGCCCCGACCTTGATAGAGGCCCGTCATCTTTGGCGCTGGATCATATCTTCCAGATCAACGGGCTGGTGGAGCTTCCGTGGCAGATTCAGGTCAGCGGCATCTTCCGGGCGCAGAGCGGCTTTCATTTCAGCCGGACTCTTGCGACCATTTCCGACCCGGACGGTGACGGGGGTTTCACCGCCGTTGATCTTGGTGCTGGGCGGAATGCCTTCACCGCGCCTCCGTTCGTCGGTCTCGATATGCGCCTCGCTAAGCGGTTCGACATCGGCGAGCGGGTCAAGGTGCAAGTCCTATTCGAGTTCTTCAATCTGTTGAACCGTCAGAACCCAGCCGCAGTCGGGCAGCGACAGGGCGTTGCGCTCCAGCCTTTCGGCCAGGCTACACAGGTCCTACCCGGACGCGAAGGGCAGATCGGATTCAGAGTCGAGTTCTAATTCGACAGGGAGCCGTATAGACCGTGTGAAAAGGATCAGGATACCATCCGCTTGTCCTGGTGGAGGCTGACGTTCGCTCTATCGAGGCGCAACGATGCTTTTCAAGATGCGATTGGCTTTGTCCGGTGGAGTGTCACGTTTCCTGCTTACCCGGCTAACGGCTTTGCAGCTCATCCCAACTGCAATCGTGAGCCTGGTTGAAGCTGAATTCTGAGCCCTGACAATGAACTTAATGGGAGCCGTCTATGAACATACGACATCTGGCCTTTGCTCTGTTGCTGTGCCTCCTTGTCTCCGCCACGGTGACTGCGCAAGGCACGCGACTGCTTCGTCATCCGACGGTGAGTCATGACTCGGTGGCCTTCGAGTACGCCGGCGATTTGTGGATCGTGTCGCGAAGCGGAGGGCAGGCACGCCGCCTCACCTCCACGCCGGGCGTCGAGATAGATCCGTACTTCTCTCCTGATGGAACCCAGATAGCCTTTACCGCCACTGTTGCGGGGAACACCGACGTGTATGTCGTGCCGACGACAGGCGGTGATCCAAAGCGGCTGACCTATCATCCCGGTATCGATCGAGTCCGCGGCTGGACTCCCGACGGTCGCCGCGTGATCTTCGCGTCGGTTCGGACGAGTGCGCCCCAACAGTCGTACTTCCGACTCTGGACAATCGGCTTGGAGGGCGGGCTCCCTGAGCCACTGCCGATGCCGCGCGCGTTCAGCGCCGCCTACTCACCGGATGGCCGCAAACTGGCTTACGAGGAGATCACGACGGCGTTCGTTCCGGAGTGGTACGAAGCGAGTGAGTGGCGGCACTATCGGGGCGGTCGCACACAACCGATCTTAGTCATGAATCTCGCCGACTACTCTGTCGAGAAGCTCCCGTGGACCAACAGCAACGACACACTCCCGATGTGGATCGGCAATACGATTTACTTCCTTTCCGATCGCAATCACACGACGAATCTCTTCGCCTGGCGGTCAGGCACGAAGCAAGTGACACAGCTCACGCACCACGATGACTTCGACATCATGACGGCGTCGGCTGGTCCCGACGCGATCGTCTACGAACAGGCGGGCTATATTTATCTGGTCGAAACCAGTCAGGGCAGGCGCAAAGGCTCAACATCGAAGTGACCGGCGATCTTCCCTGGGCGCGGCCGCAGTTCAAGAAAGTAGTCAGCATGATTCGTAACTCAGCGCTCTCGCCGACCGGCGTTCGCGCGGCGTTCGAAGCGCGTGGCGAGATCTTCACGGTGCCGGCGGAAAAGGGAGACTACCGAAATCTCACGCAGAGCTCGGGCGCGCACGATCGCAGTCCGACGTGGTCGCCCGACGGCGCGCAACTCGCCTGGCTTTCAGACGCCAGCGGGGAGTATCAGCTCATGCTTGGCGATCCGCTCGGCGTCACGACGCCCCGAGCAATTCCGTTACCGTCAACCGCGTTCTTCTCCGCGCCTGCATGGTCACCGGACGGGACGCAGATTCTGCTTCAGGATAATCATCGGAATCTTTGGACGATCGAAGTGGCGAGCGGCAAAGCGACGAAGATCGATACCGATGACTATCCCGATCCAATACGCCAATTCGACGCCACTTGGTCGCCGGATTCGAAGTGGATCGCCTACTCGAAGAATCTGCCGAGCCACCTGCGCGCGATCTTCGTTTATTCGTTGGCTGATAAAAAGGCGCATCAGGTCACCGATGGACTCGCAGATTCAATCTCGCCCACCTTCGACGCGGGAGGCAAGTATCTCTATTTCATGGCGAGCACGAACTATGGGCCCAGCACTGGCTGGCTTGAGATGAGTTCGATCGATCGACCCGTGCGCCGGGCGATCTATCTCGCGGTGCTCAGTGCGAGCGAGCCTTCGCCGCTATTGCCTGAGACCGGCGACGAGCCACAACCCGCACCTCCCGAAGAGCCTCGCGCAGAGCCCGCACCGCAGCAGCCGCCCGCCGCATCGCGCACCGTAAACGTTCGCATTGACTTCGATCGGAATCGAGCAACGAATACTGGCCGTCAATATTCCCGCCGGTGATTACAGTAACCTCGTGGCCGGCGCAACGGGAAGCTTCTACTATACTGAACCGATCGTAACGACTGCCGGACCGCCATCACTGCGCTTGCAGCGATATCAACTGAAGGAGCGCACGGCCGCGCCTTTTCTCGAAGGCATTCGCTCATATTCAGCTCTCGAACGACAAGAAGAAGCTTCTCTATCAAGCCAGCGCCGGCGGCGGCGCATCTGGGGGATCGTCGCTACGGATCGCCCGGCAAAGTTGGAGATGGACCAATCAACGTGGCCCAACTGGAGATGCGGGTCGATCCGCGCGCCGAGTGGCAGCAGATCTACCGCGAGACATGGCGGATTCAGCGCGAGTACTTCTACGACCCAAAGATGCACGGGAATGATTGGCAGGCGATCTATGAGAAGTATCGTCCGTTGCTTGCTGACGTGGGCCATCGCGCCGACTTGGGATACCTGATCGCCATGGTGGGCGGTGAGCTGACAGTGGGACACTCGTATCTGCTTGGCGAGGGTGACCTGCCGCGCGAGGATCCGGTGTCGGTCGGCTTGTTGGGAGCGGACTTGGCAGTCGAGAACGGGCGTTACCGGATCAAGCGGATTTACACCGGCGAGAACTGGAATCCCGACCTGCGAGCGCCGCTCAGCGCTCCGGGCATTCAGGTTGCCGAAGGAGATTATCTGCTCGAGGTGAATGGCCGGTCACTCGTGCCACCCACTAATCCTTACAGCATCTTCGAGGGCACAGCCGGACGGCAGACGCTGATCAGAGTTAATAAGACCCCCTCACTGGAGGGTTCGCGCCTGGTGACTGTGGTCCCTGTTCCGAGTGAAGAAGGACTGCGGACGCGTGCGTGGATTGAGGAGAATCGCCGGATGGTAGACAAGCTTTCGGGCGGGCGCTTAGCGTACGTCTGGCTGCCGAACACTGGGGGCCCCGGTTACACCTCTTTCACTCGTTATTACTATGCGCAGCAGGACAAAGACGGCGCGATCATTGACGAGCGCTACAACCACGGCGGACAGGTGGCGGACTACATCGTCAACGAGCTGGATCGAAAGCTCATGGGTTTCTTCGTGCAACGCGACGGCCAGCCCACGACCTCACCAATCGCCGGCATCTACGGCCCCAAAGTGATGATCATCAACGAGTCGGCCGGCTCAGGCGGCGACGCGTTGCCGTATTACTTTCGTCTCCGAAAGCTTGGGCCGTTGGTCGGAACTCGGACGTGGGGAGGGCTTGTCGGCACGCTCGGAGTTCCATCGACGATCGACGGCGGCGGCATCACCGCGCCTTCGCTGGCGTTTTACAACCTCAAAGGCAGAATGGGATGTCGAGAACATCGGGGTAGCGCCGGATATCGAAGTGGAGTACACGCCGGCCGATGTGATTAAAGGACGCGACCCGCAGCTTGAACGTGCGGTGCAGGAAGGACTCAAGCTGCTGGAGCAGAATCCGGTGCACCGCGTGCCGCGGCCCGCCCCCATTGATCGCGTGTCGCCGCATTAGCAGGTTGCCGAAAGACTCTTAAAGACGAAGGGGTGAGATTTGGAGTGCAGCGGCAGACGCCCCTTGAAAGCTCAGCCAGATTCCTTGCGGCAGAGAAGTGCATGATGATCAGTCAAGTTTTCAAGTCAAATTCGGTTTCGGACATAACTATGCCTTTCCCAAGGACCTGGTTCGGGTTCTCACCGCGTTAGCGGTGGTTGAATTTAGCCGTGGCTTTCAAGCGACGGCAAACCCGTATCTAAGCTCGGCGTCGCGTCAGCGACGATTGAATTTGGTGGAGCATTGGTTCAATCGTCGCTGACGCGACGAGGGATCTATTTTGCTCCCTTTCCGTGGGTTGAAACCCACGGCTAAATTCAGTAGCCGCTACGCGGCATTCGTCAGGAAACGGAAATGGATAAAACCTTATCAGCCATCATCACACTTGTTTCGCGCCTGCGCGTTGTGCTGCTCGGCTTCGCAGTCGTGGCGTCCCTCAATGCGCAGCAAGTTACGAACCCGGTCTTCAACCCCACCGAGTCTATGATCCCGACGCGTGATGGGGTGCGTCTCTACACACAAGTGTACGTGCCAACGCCTGCCCGCGAACAGCTTCCGATCCTGCTGCTCAGAACTCCTTACGGAACCGGTCAAGCTCAGTTCGGAGCGCATAGCGGCTTCGCTACCAGAGTTAACGGCGGACGGCTACATCATCGTCTTGCAAGACATCCGCGGGCGGTTCAAGTCGGAAGGAGAGTTTGTCATGCTCCGACAGCCGCGCGATCCCAAAGACAAGAAGGCGATCGACGAAAGCACCGACACCTATGACACGATCGACTGGTTGCTCAAGAACGTGCCAAACAACAACGGGCGCGTCGGGATGGCCGGCACGAGCTACGGTGCGTGGCTAACAGTGATGGGGATGCTCGATCCGCATCCGGCGCTCAAAGCCGTCGTCACTCAGGCCTCTCCGGCGGATATGTGGATCGGCGACGACTTCCACCACAACGGCGCCTTCCGGTTGAGCTACGGCTTCGAGTATGCGTACATGATGGAATCGTCGAAAGAGATCTCGGACGTTACGGCAGTCATCGATCGCTATGACGCGTACGAGTGGTATCTGGACCTCGGGCCGCTGTCGAATGCAAACGCGAAGTACTTCCACAACCGGCTCCCCACCTGGAACGACTTTGTGAATCACCCCGACTACGATGCGTTCTGGAAGCGGCAAGGCTTCGCGCCGTGGCTGAACCGCGTGACCGTGCCGACGCTGAATGTGGCGGGCTGGTGGGACCAGGAAGATTTCTATGGCCCACTGAAGATTTATGAACTGCTCGAGCGGCACGATTCGGCGAACAGAACTTCCTCGTCGTCGGCCCGTGGAACCATGGCGGCTGGTCCAGAAGCGATGGGCAGAAACTGGGTCCGCATCGATTTCGGCAGTAAGACCTCGGAGTATTATCGGAAGAACGTGCTGGCGCGCTTCCTGGCATATCACCTGAAGGGAAAGGGCACCCTCGATCTGCCTGAGGCGCTGACGTTCAGGACCGGCGCGAACCAGTGGGTGCGGCACGACGCGTGGCCGCCGAAACGCAATGTCGTTGCGCGGCAGCTCTACTTTCAGGCAGATGGGAAGCTGTCGTTCGACCCGCCACCCAGGACTGCTGCGGAGGCATTCGATAGTTACGTCTCGGACCCCGCGAACCCGGTTCCCTATCGTCCGCGCCCGATTGAGGTGCGCTCGGGATGGACGACCTGGTTGGTCGAGGACCAGCGGTTCGTGGATCATCGGCCAGACGTGCTCACGTGGACCACCGAACCGCTTACGGATGACGTCGTCGTATCGGGGAAAGTCGTGGCCAACCTCTTTGCGTCGACCTCAGGCACGGACAGCGACTGGATCGTGAAAGCTCATCGACGTTTATCCTGAGAAGTATGAGCCCGATCCGAAGATGGGCGGCTACCAACTGATGATCGCGGGCGACGTATTCCGCGGGCGCTACCGCAACAGCTTCGAAAAGCCCGAACCGATCGTGCCCAACGCGGTGACGCGTTACGAGATTGGCTTCCCTGCCAACGACCACGTCTTCCTGAAGGGTCACCGGATCATGGTGCAGGTGCAAAGCACGTGGTTTCCGGTGATCGACCGCAACCCCCAGCGCTTCGTGCCGAACATCTTCCTGGCGAAAGAGTCAGACTTTCAGCGTGCGACCCAGCGAGTTTTCCGCTCGGGGCAGCATGCTTCATACATCGCGATGCCGGTTGAGGAGCCGGCGCGGTAGTGATGGTAAGTTCAACGGCAAAGTTCTTTTGAAGTAAGCCTTTTTCACTTGTCATCAGCGAAGTTCGCGCCTCGTCAATGACAAATCGCAAATGAAGGACGAAACATTGAAATGCAAAATGGAATTTACTGACTCGTTTCGGGACGAAGGAACCAAACGTGAATAAATTCAGACTGCAAACTCAGCGACACACACGCCTGCGCCAGGGGTTCTTAGTTGCCATCAGCGTAGCGGCGATATGCTTGGCTGCTTCCAGGCCCGCTTTCTCTCAGACCATCAACACTGACCGCGTCGTCGCAGAACTCGAACCTGAAATTCAGCGCACTTTGCTTGCAGGAAACATTCCTTCGGCGTCAATCGCGCTGATCGCTGGCGATCGAGTGATCTGGACCGGCGCTTACGGTTACTCGAATCTGTGGGCCCGCACTCCCGCCACGCCGAACACCGTCTATCTGATCGGCTCGACCTTCAAAGCGATGTCCACCATTGCTTTGCTCCAGCAAATGGAGCAGGGCAAATTCAAGCTTGACGATCGCGTCAATGATTATTTGACTGACTTCAAGATTCAGGGCGAAGATGCCCAACACCCGGTCACCTTTCGTCACCTGCTCACGCACACTTCGGGTCTGCCTGGTGGTGACTTCGGCCCACTTTCCGTGTGGGGCGACACCGCGCCACCGCCACTCGAAGAGTATCTGCGTAAATCGCTCAAAGTCGCCAAACCTCCGCTCACTTCTGTCGTCTACTCGAATCTGGCTTATACGTTGATCGCTTATCTGGTGCAGAAGTTTTCGGGCGTTCCCTACAAGCAATATATTCAGGAGCACATCTTCACGCCGCTCGAGATGACGAGTACGGCGTTTGAGCCAACCCCAGCAATGGAGGAGCGACTGTCCATTCCCTACACGGTGGATGAAAAGACTGGAAGCCAGGTGGCTGCAGTGCGACTCAAGGCGTCCGTCTGGCCGGCGGGAATTGTCTATGGCACGGTGCTCAATCAAGCCAACTGGTTAATCACCAATCTCAACGGCGGAGTCTTCAAGGAGAAACGGATCATCAGCGAGCAGACAATGGAGCAGATGTTCACGCGCCAGTACGACCAATTCAAAGGAGGGATAGAAGGCATTTGGGGGAATGACACCGCCGGGTTCGGGCTGACGTGGTGGGTTCAGGTGCGCGACGGCGATCGCTACATCGCGCACAGCGGCAGCGTTCCCGGGTTATACGGCTTTCCTGCTTGGCAATCGTGATCGCAAGCTCGGGTTCGCCATCCTGACCAACGGCAATCGCGCACATCCTCACCTCTTCAAGCTGGCGGATCGAGCGATCGATCTGCTCAAGAAATACAGCAGCACGGAGAAAGCAGTCGCGGCGCCACAGAAATGAGAATCAACTTGCGAAAGCTTCTGACTCTGACGTTAGTCCTGGCGCTGTTAGGCATCGCTGCCGCGCAAGGACCACGCCGCACGGAATCCCAATCTCGGCCGTTTGACGTGATCATCAGGGGCGGCACTGTTTACGACGGCACTGGCCGTCCGCCCCTGAGAGCGGACGTGGGCATCAAGGCCGATCGCGTCGCCGCCATTGGCAACTTGAGCCGGGCTACCGCCCCGACGATTGTTGATGCCAGAGGTCTGGCCGTCGCGCCGGGCTTCATCAACATGCTCTCCCACTCTGAGTCGTCTTTGATTGTTGACGGCCGCTCGCTGGGCGAGCTAAAGCAGGGCGTTACTACTCAGATATTCGGCGAGTTCTCCATGGGGCCGCTCAACGATCAAATGAAACGGCGCCTCCGCGAATCTCAAGGCGATGCGAAGTATGACATCGAGTGGACCACGCTGGCCGAATTTCTCAACTATCTTGAGAAACGAGGAGTCTCGCAAAACGTCGCGTCGTTCATCGGGGCGCCTACAGTGCGCGAGTACGTCATCGGGCTTGAAGACAAGCCGCCGACGCCTGAACAACTCGCCCAGATGCGCGAGCTAGTGCGACGCGAGATGGAGACGGGCGCACTCGGCATCACGACTGCTTTAATCTATCCGCCCGCTTTCTTTGCCAAGACGGATGAGCTGATCGAGTTGTGCAAGGTCGCAGCAAAATACAAAGGCAAATACACCACCCACATGCGCAGCGAAGGCAATCAGTTGATCGAGGGCGTGCAGGAAACAATTCGCATCAGTCGCGAAGCCGGTCTTCCGGCTGAGATCTATCACCTCAAAGCATCAGGCGAAGCGAACTGGCCCAAGATGGATCAGGTAATCAGAATGATTGAAGACGCTCGCCGCCAGGGCTTGAAGATCACCGCCAACATGTACACCTACCCGGCTGGCGGGACGGGCCTCGACGCCTCGATGCCGCCGTGGGTTTTCGATGGCGGGCGCGAAGCTGCTTACCGGCGTCTCCAGGACCCGGCTACTCGCAAGAAGATCGCCGAGGCCATTCGCACACCCACCAACGATTGGGAGAATCTCTACCTGCTCGCCGGTTCGCCTGATCGACTATTGCTCGCGAGTTTCAAAACCGAAAGGCTGAAGCCGCTCACCGGCAAGACGCTCGCCGAAGTCGCGAAGATGCGCGGCAAAGATCCGATCGAAACGATCATGGATCTCGTGCTCGAAGATCGTTCGCGCATCGGAACGATCTATTTCCTGATGAGCGAAGAAAATATTAAGAAGCAGATTCGCCAGCCCTGGGTTTCGTTCGGCTCCGACGCAGCCTCGATTGCACCCGAAGGTATCTACCTGAAATCTTCCGCACACCCGCGCGCTTACGGCAACTTCGCGCGACTGCTCGGCAAGTATGTGCGCGAAGAGAAGGTGATCTCGCTCGCCGAAGCAGTAAGGCGACTCTCAGGCCTGCCCGCGACGAACCTCGGATTGGAACATCGAGGCTTTCTCAAGCCTGGGATGTTCGCCGATGTGGTCGTGTTTGATCCGCAGACGATTGCCGACCGCGCTACATTTGCAAACCCGCACCAGTACGCAGTCGGCGTCAGACACGTTTTTGTCAACGGCGTGCAAGTGCTCAAAGACGGCGATCACACCGGCGCGAAACCGGGAAGGGCGCTCTGGGGGCCAGGTAGGAGCAAATAGTTCTATACAACAACTACTGCATCTGGTGAATCAAGGTTAATGGATGTTGACGATGCCGGCCGCAACTGAGACACCAACCATAGTTATCCGCGACATTGATGGGGGCGCGGAGATGCGAGCCGTCGAAGAACTTCAGAAGGAAGTGTGGAGGATACCCGATCTCGACGTTGTGCCGCTTTCTCACCTAGTCGCCGCCAAAGCGGCGGGCGGCGTTTTGCTCGGCGCATTCGACCGTGAAACTCTAATCGGCTTTGTTTACGGGTTCGTCAGTCACGAGCACGGAACGGTGGCGCATCACTCGCACATGCTGGCGGTCAAGCCCGCTTACCGCAACTTCAATCTCGGATACAAGCTTAAGCTGGCGCAACGCGAGCGCGTGCTCGCGCAGGGCATGGACGTGATGACATGGACTTTCGATCCGTTGCAGAGCCTGAACGCACACTTCAACTTCAACAAGCTCGGCGTGATTTCGGATCGCTATTTCATTAATTTCTACGGCGCAGACGCAGCGAGTTTTCTGCATCGCAACGGCACCGATCGCCTGTGGGTGAAATGGCTGCTCACGAGCCGCCGCGTGAGCGGACGACTCGAGGGCACAGTTTCCGCGCCCGAATTGGAGAAGGTGATCCCGCTCGTTCAGCTTGGAATAGATGATTCCCCGCGCAGGAACGATCTGACTGAAGGGCTATCGCACGAGCAGGCTTTAATAGAGATACCGGCGGACATCAACGCCCTGGAGCGGCGAAGCGGTGAATTGGCAATCGAGTGGCGAGAGTCCACGCGTTGGGCTTTCACTGAAGCGATCGCTGCAGGCTATGTGGTTACGGATTTCTATCGCCAGAGTCGAGGCGAGCAGCGACTCGGAACATATCTTCTCAGTCGGGGCAAAAAGCTTGGTGACTTCGGCTGATGACGAAGTGTTAGTGATCAAATTGATGAGGAGCTGACTTCGACTGCCGAACAGTCAAGATCACACTTTGAGTATGAAGCAAAACAGAAACCTGATGTCACGGCGCGAGGTGCTCAAACTAGCAGCCGTGGCGGGCGTGGGCGCGCTCGCCGCGCCGATGTTCAATCGCGGGCGCTACCGGGTTTTCGCCGCCGTGCCGAACGAATACTCGGCTCGTGCGGTTGATCTGGTCAAGCGATCCACGGTCATAGACATGCTTAGCGTGCTCACGCTTGACTTCACCAAGCAGGCCAAGTGGTTTGCCGACCCCGAAAGCTTTACCGCAGCCGACCTCCAGCCATACAAAGACTCAGGCATCAACATCTTTCACCCGGCAATTGGCTTGGGCGGGCCGGAGGCTTATGAGGAGACGCTAAAGTTCTTCGCGTCATGGAATGGATTTATCGCAGATCACGAAGATCACTTCATGCGAATAGACAGCGTCGCGGACCTCGAGCGTGTGAAAAAATCAGGCAAGATAGGTATTCTGCTCGGCCTGCAAAACTCGGATCAGTTCCGCATGCCCGACGACGTTGACTTCTTTCGTGGACTCGGCCAGCGCGTTTCCCAACTGACCTACAATTCGCGCAACCTCATCGGTAACGGCTCGACCGAGCGGCGCGACGAAGGCATTTCGGACTTCGGCATCGCGATCATTGAGCGGATGAACAAGGTCGGGATAGCCGTTGACGTGTCGCACTGCGGCGACCGTACCACGCTTGACGCCTTCGAGATTTCTAAGAAACCCGTACTGATTACACACTCCAACTGTCGCGCGCTCGCGTCCGGTCATCCGCGCGATAAGACTGACGAGGCAATCAAGAAGGTGGGCGCGACGGGGAGCGTCATGGGAATCACAGGCGTGCGGATGTTTGTGAAGGCCGACGAGCCGACGACCATCGAGGATGTGCTCGATCATTTCGATCACGTGGCGAAGCTCATCGGCCCGGACCACCTCGGCGTCGGAAGCGACATAGACCTTTACGGGTACGACAAGATGCCGCCGGAATTGAATAAGAAACTGCGCGCCGGTTACAAGGGCAGCTACGGCTTTCGAGAGAAGATTGACATCGAAGGTCTCAATCACCCGAAGCGGATGTACGACTTGACCGAAGGACTCATCCGCCGCAAGTACAGTGATCGAGATATTGAGGGCGTGCTCGGGGGTAATTTCGCGCGCGTGCTTGCCCAGATTTGGTCGGTCTAATCCAGGCGAAGAGGTACGGCAACTCGATCATTGTTCAATAGTCATTCAACTCTGGAGAAAAAAATGAGACTACGGCGCAAAATAAATCTAATCATGCTCCCGTTGCTCTTAATGGCAGGGCAGCAAATCGCGATGGCGCAGGAAGCGCCGCTGACGGGTTTTAATGACTACGTCAACAAAGCCATCAAGGATTGGGAAGTTCCCGGACTCGCCATTGCCATCATCAAAGACGATCGCATTGTCCTCGCCAAGGGCTACGGAGTGCGGGAACTTGGCAAACCGTCGCCGGTAGATGAGCACACATTGTTCGCTATCGGGTCTTCGTCTAAGGCATTCACAGCCGCCGCACTTGCGATGCTTGTCGACGAAGAAAAACTCAAGTGGGACGACCCGGCGACAAAGTACCTTCCGGGATTTCAACTCTATGATCCGTATGCTACACGCGAGTTGACCGTCCGCGATCTCTTGAGTCACCGCAGCGGACTTGAACGCGGCGATCTCCTCTGGTACGCCTCACCTTATGACCGCAACGAGATTCTGCGCCGCATCCGGTACCTAAAGCCGACTCTGAGTCTGCGAGCGCATTTCAGCTACCAGAACATCATGTTTCTTGCAGCCGGTCAGATCATTCCGTCGGTGACCGGCAAGGATTGGGACTACTTCGTGCGCGAGCGCATCTTCAGTCCTCTCGGCATGACGGCCACCAGCACGAGCATCAAAGCACTTGCCAACTCAGACAATGTCGCCACACCGCACACCAAGCTCGACGACAAAGTACAAATCGTTGCCTGGCGCAATATTGACAACATCGCTCCTGCCGGCTCGATCAACTCCAACGTTCTCGATATGGCACAGTGGGTACGGCTGCAACTTGGCGGTGGCATGTACGAGAACAAACGTCTGATTAGTTCCGGCGCGGTAAAGGAAATGCACACTCCGCAGACCATTATCCGGCTCGAAGGGACGATGCAGATCCTCTATCCGGAGGCGCACTTCTTATCTTATGGGCTCGGCTGGTTTCTGAGTGATTATGGTGGGCGCAAGATCGTCGAGCACGGCGGCGCGATCGATGGGATGAGCGCGGAGGTGGCGATGATTCCGGAAGAGAAACTCGGCATCGTGATTCTCACAAACCTGCATGGGTCAGTGCTTCCGCAACCTTTGATGTACAGAATCTTCGACGCCTATCTTGGCCGTCAGCAACGCGACTGGAGCGCGAGATCCTGAAGACCTTCAAGGCTCTTCAGGAGCAAGCCAAAGCCGTTGAGAAGAAAGCCGAGGCTGAAAGGGTCAAGGGCACTTCGCCATCTCTGCCTCTGGAAAAATACGCAGGGAACTATCAAAGCGAAATGTACGGAGGTGCCAAGGTCGCATTTGAAAACGGAAAACTGGTGGCGCAGTTTGGCCCGAACTTCATCGGCGATCTGGAGCACTGGAATTACGACACGTTTCGAGTGACATGGCGTGATCGAATGGAGGGCAGAGGGTTCGTCAACTTCAGGTTTAACCCACAAGGCAATGTCGAAACTATGAATATTGAAGGTATCGCAGAGTTCACGCGCGCTCCTGAGAAGATCGAGACTGTGGCCGGCATCACGCTGGGTGAGGCCGACCTCAAGAAATTCGTCGGCAAATATGCGCTAGAAGCCCCACCGCTGGAAATCAGTATTGAACTCGTCGGCAATAATCTGAAAGCAATGGTGCCCGGCCAGCCGGTCTATACGCTGGTGCCGCTCGCTGCGAACCGGTTCCGCATCGAGGGGGCGCCGGAAGGTTTTTTTGCGCAATTCGACATGGGTGAAAGCAAGCCAAAGAGTTTAACTCTCATCCAAGGTTCAAGGCCAAGTATTACGTTGCTGGCCAGGCAATAGGCGAGAGATTCAGTCTGCGCTATACGACAAAATTACAGGAGTCCGAATCGTGAGAACATTGACGGCTTTGATGATGCTCGGTTTGATTCTCTTCGCGCCCGTGTCGGGACAGGGGCCGAATTTACCAAAGGCTCCGAACAAGGAGGGAAATGAGCAACTAGCGCCAAGCAAAATACCTTCGGGCGTCCACGAGTTGACGGCTCAGGACCTGGAGGCTTTTCTCGACGGAATTGTACCGCTGCAACTTGAGCGAGATGACATCGCGGGCGCAACCATCGCCGTCGTCAAAGACGGCAAGCTCCTGTTCGCCAAAGGGTACGGTTATGCCGATTACGAAAAGAAAAAACCCGTCTCAGCGGAGGAGACGTTATTCCGCCCGGGCTCGACAGTCCAAGCTGTTCACCTGGACGGCGGTGATGCAGTTGGTCGAACAGGGAAAGCTCGACCTCGACCGCGACGTGAACACTTACCTCGATTTCAAGATTCCCGATGCATACGGGCAGCCCATCACCCTGAAGAACATACTGACGCACACTCCCGGATTTGAGGAGCAAATTAAAGACCTGTTTACTGTCGGTTCTGAAAGCCCCAATCTTGGGGCATACCTGAAGACGCACATTCCGGGGCGAATATATCCTCCGGGAACCGTGCCAGCCTACTCAAACTACGGGGCAGCATTGGCCGGATATATCGTCGAGCGTGTGTCGGGTCGTCCGTTCAATCAATATGTCGAAGAGAACATTTTCAAGCCGCTGGGCATGACTCATTCCACTTTTGTTCAGCCCTTACCATTAGCTCTGGCTCCATTTATGTCTAACGGTTATCAGCTAGCTTCTGACGGGCCGAAGCCGTTTGAGATGGTTGTTGCTTTTCCAGCCGGAAGCCTGAGCAGCACCGGCGCCGATATGGCTCGATTCATGATGGCGCATCTGCAGGACGGACAACTGGGCGACGCACGGATACTTCGCCCGGAGACGGCGCGTCTCATGCACAGCAGACTGTTCGCTTTAGACGCGGCGGCCAACGGGATGTGTTACGGCTTCTACGAAGAATCACGCAATGGACACCGCATCATCGGACACGCCGGCGATACTTTTTATTTCCATAGCGATCTGCATCTGATTCCAGACGCGGGCGTTGGATTCTTTGTTTCGCATAACAGCTTAGGAAGCGGAAACCCTCTGCCTCGAACGACGCTGTGGGAGATGTTCCTTGATCGTTATTTCCCAAACACTACTCCAGCTCCGCCGACGCTAGGCAGTGCCAAAGAAGACGCCAAAGCAGTCAGTGGCACATATATGTTGAGCCGCCGGAGCGAGTCATCGTTCTTGAAGGCGGCAACATTGATTGGAGAATTCAGCGTCTCACCGGTTGCGGACGGAATGATAGAGATCGCTCAGTTAACAAACCCTAACGGGAAGCCCAAACGGTGGCGGGAAATGGCTCCCATGGCATTTCTCGAAGAAAACGGGCATGACAAACTTATCTTCAAACCGGACCAGAATGGTCGCATGCAGATGATCTTGCCTTACCCGTTTTTTGTCGGTCAACGAGTTGGGCTATTCGAGAACAATAAGACTCTCTTACCAGTGATTGGGATTTCGCTTCTGATCATGCTTCTCACACTTCTGTTGTGGCCGATCACGTGGTTTGTGAGGAGACATTACGACTACAAGCTGGCGTTGACGCCAATTGAACGGCGACTGCGGCTCGCAGTGCGGATCGTTTTTGTGTTGGATCTGTTCTTTATCGCGGCTATGACCGGTCTTGTTGTGTACGCCTCGATGCATATCGAGTTCCTCAGTGATCGCGGGAATACTTGGTTTCATCTTGCTCAGGTGATTGGCGTTCTCGGGGCAATTGGAACGCTGATGGTGCTCTATAACGCGATCCAGTCTTGGCGGAATCGGGAGAAAAGAATCTGGGGCAAGCTCCAAGCCACCCTCTTTGTGCTGGTGTGCCTCGGCTTCCTCTGGTTCGCCTTTGCGGGAAATTTATTACATTTCAGCTCGAATTATTGAGGCTGTGCCTGGGAGTATGACGAAAGCAATCGTACTCCTTGTACCTTTTTTCCTGCTGCTCGCATCGTTGGGCTTGGGCGGCTCCCCCTCGCACACCCCCTCCATGTGTCGTTCAGTTAGGTGAGTTTGAAGCAGAACTATGGCGAGTGACCTTGATTCTTCAAAACTGATGGCGATGCGTGACTTCATCGCGCGGCGACAAGATGAGTTGGTAGATTTGATCTGCCGTCTCGTGGAAATAGAGTCCCCGTCCGGCGACGTTCGAGGCAGTCGGGCAGCCGTCGATCTGCTGGAGGACGCTGCACGTACAATCCCGTCCGTCGGTTCGATTGAGAGAATCACCAGCCCGGACTATGGTGAGCACCTTCGGATTCGGGCCTTCTGCGACGTCAAGGGTGATGGCGCAACGCTAATACTTGGTCATACAGATACAGTCCACCCGCGCGGCACGTTGAGCGCGCAGCATGGACTTCGCGCAGAAGGAGACCGGCTCTATGGTCCGGGCATCTTCGACATGAAGGCCTCTTGCGTGATCGCCCTGGAAGTCTTGCGCTGCTTAACTGTCCTGGCTGTTACTCCTCAACGCCCTGTGACGCTGCTCCTCACTTGCGATGAGGAGACCGGGAGCGCGACGGGTCGCTCGTTGGTCGAACATGAAGCGCGCCGTGCGGCGCAGGTCCTGGTGCTCGAGCCGCCCGCGCCCGGCGGGTGCGTGAAAACTGCGCGCAAAGGAGTTGGGTCATGGACTGTGGAGGCTCAAGGGGTTGCATCGCACGCGGGTCTGAATCCAGAGGCGGGAGCCAGCGCCATTCTTGAGCTGGCACGACAGACAGAACGGTTACATTCGCTGAACGATCCGACTCGTGGCACGAGCTTTAATGTCGGCCTAGTTCGTGGGGGGACGCGCGGCAATGTCGTTGCGGCACAGGCGGAGATGGAAGTAGACGTGCGCTTCTGTGCGATGGAGGAAGCGCGTCGCGTCGAGGATTTGATGAGCACCCTCCAGCCCTTTGACGGGCGTGTTCGCCTCGCAATCAATGGTGGCGTCAACCGTGCGCCGCTCGAACGCACGGCGGGCGTGGTGAAACTGTTTCATCACGCGCGGGAGATTGCCGCACGACTCGGCTTTGAACTCGAAGAAAGGGCAGTCGGCGGAGCGTCGGACGGCAACTTTGCCGCGGCTCTTAATGTGCCGGTACTCGACGGACTTGGGGTGGACGGCGACGGCGCGCATGCGGCGCATGAGCATATCCTGGTTAAGGACATCGCACCTCGCACCGCACTGCTCGCGGGTTTAGTCGCTACGCTTTAGCTCGATGTATTCAATCTAGACCTCAGCGCACGAGCAGGACTTTACTGTGATGAATTTACAACTAGAGCGAATAGAACTCAGAGAGATCGAGTTGCCACTCAAATGGCCGTTCGAAACGAGCTTCGGGCGCACCACCCGGCGGCGCATCTTGATTGTCAGAGTGTTCGATAAGGATGGGGCTTCCGGATACGGCGAGTGCGTCGCTGGCGAAAACCCATTTTATAATCACGAAACCATCGACACCGCGTGGTTAATCACGGCCAAGTATGTCGCGCCTCTACTGGCGGCGGCACGGGTCGAGAGCGCCTCGCAGGTATGTCAGGCGCTTAGCGTGATTCGAGAAAACCGCATGGCTAAGGCCGGCGTGGAAGCGGCCATCTGGGACCTGGAAGCAAAGATCGCTCAGGCACCCCTCTGGCAACACATCGAGGGAACACGGGATGAAATTACCTGCGGAGTTTCAATCGGCTTACAGAGTTCGACCGAAGCACTGCTCGACAAAGTCAGCCGCGAGGTTGAGAGCGGTTATCAAAGAATCAAAATCAAAATCAAACCGGGGAAAGATGTTCAATTAGTGGAAGCTATCCGCAAACAGTTTCCTGCCATCACGCTCTCGGTTGACGCAAACTCTGCCTATCAGATCGAGACGGATGCCCCGTTGCTCAAGCTGCTTGATGATTACAATCTCTTGATGATCGAGCAGCCGCTGGCGCCGGGCGATCTAGTCGATCACAGCAAGTTGCAGCGGGAACTGCGAACGCCTATCTGTCTGGATGAGTCAATCGTCTGTCTCACGAACGCGCGCCACGCGCACGAGTTGGGGGCGTGCCGGATTATCAACATCAAGCTGGGGCGCGTGGGCGGGTACAGCGAAGCGAAGGCCATCCAATCTTTCGCGCAAGAGCATGACATGCCCGTGTGGTGCGGCGGGATGCTCGAAGCGGGTATCGGGCGCGCGCACAATATCGCCCTGTCAACGCTGCCCGGCTTCACCCTGCCCGGCGATGTCTCCGCCTCGGAAAGATACTGGGAGGAGGACATCATCGAACCACCGGTGACAGTGAGCCGAGAAGGCACGATCAAAGCGCCGACGGGTCTTGGCATCGGCTATGAAGTTAATGAAGCTCACATCGAGGCCCTGACGGTTCGGAGGGAGACCGTTCACCTGACTTAATAAGGATAAAAACTTGAAAGGCGGTTCGAGACAGTGCCGACGAAGACCCGACCGGATATTAGAACAATCACACGACTGGTTCCGCCCAGCGGAAATCTCGTGCAAGGCCAATCAGAGTTGGCCGTCAACCCAGCCCTCGCCCGTGCAGCCAGCGAGGTGATTCACGCTAGTCAAAACCACTATAGCCCCGCCGAAGGTGTCATCGAGCTACGCAACGCAGTGGCTCAAAAGATCGCCTTATTCAACGGCATCGAGGTTGACCCGAAGGTTACACCGCCTGAGTTATTAGTCACTCCCGGCGCGACAGGCGGCCTCATTGCTATCGCTCATACCTATCTGAAGGGTACTTCAGCCCTCGTCTTCGAGCCTTACTACCCGTACCACCGACGAATTATTGATGAACTAGGCGGATCGACCGAGGTTTTACCATTGCATGGTGAGAACCTGGAATTAGATGGAGATGAATTGCGCGACCGCTGCCGCAAGATGAAGAATCGCCAGCCCTTCCCGCTGCGCGCCATCATCGCCTGCACTCCGGTAAATCCTACTGGTAAAGTCTTTACGAGAAGCGAACTCGAGATGGTGGCGGAGGTCTGTCAGGAATTTGATCTCCTCTGCATTGCCGATGAGGTTTATGAGCATTACGTAGTGAGTGAGAGAACGCACGTTTCCATTGCCACGCTCGATGGCATGTGGGAGCGCACGATCACGGTCAACTCATTCTCCAAGTCGTGGAACATCTCGGGTTGGCGACTCGGCTACGTTTACGGCGAGAGCAAATTGATCGCGCCCCTCAATAACGCAAACAACGTCTTCTATGTCTGCTCGCCGACGCCGCTGCAACGTGCGCTCTCCGAGGTGCTGATGTCAGACCCCCAGTATTACACCGAGTTACGCGAGAAATTTACCCGCAAACGCCGGGTGGCGGCTGAAGCGTTAGAGCAGTTGGGGTTTCAAATCTATGATTCGGGGTCAGCCTTCTACCTATGGGTGCGCATCCCGCAAGGTTACCAGGATGCAATGCAGCTCAATGAGGTGTTGATTAACCGGGCCGGGGTGGCGGGAGTGCCGGGCAGCGCCTTCGCCGATAGCGATGTGTACGACAGCCACATGCGCTTGTGCATCGCACGCGAAGACGAGATTTTGCAAGGTGCGCTCGACAAAATTCAGAGCGCGCTATCGGAAAGGCATATGGGGAGCTTCAGAAGCCGGGCGGTTCGCACCTCATGACAAGTCTGCCGCGCACGCTCGGGCTGCGTGATCTGATTTTGCTGACCATCGGCTCGGTGATCGGCTCGGGCATTTTCCTCGTGCCCGGCGGCGTGCTGCGGCAAACGGGCGGCTTCATCGTCCCGGCGCTCCTCGTGTGGCTCGCAGGCGGCATCCTCTCCCTGCTCGGTGCGCTGACTTACGGCGAGTTGGGCGCGATGAAGCCGCAGTCGGGCGGACTCTACGTTTACATCCGCGACGGCTTCGGAAGACTCCCGGCGTTCCTGTTCGGCTGGACGCTCTTCTTCGTCATCGCCAGCGGCGCGGTCGCCACGCTCAGCGTCGCCTTCGGCGCTTACCTCGGCGAGATCGTTCCACTCTCGCCAGGCGCGGAAAAGTTAATTGCGGTTCTGATGATTGCAGCCGTGGCGCTCGTGAACGTGATGGGCACGCGCACGAGCGCGAACGTGCAGAACTGGACGACGCTCGTCAAGGCATCTGCGATTCTTTTGATGAGCGCGGCGCTTCTCTGGCTTGGCAGAGGTTTTACGGGGGCGGGCGCGACGCTTTTGCCCGCGCACTACGACGCTTCGCTCGCTTCAGGCTTCGGGCTGGCGATGATCGGCGTGCTGTGGGCTTATGAAGGCTGGCAGTTCGTGACCTACTGCGCGGGCGAGGTCAAAGACGTGCAGCGCACCTTCCCGCTCGCACTGCTCACAGGCACGGCGTCGCTCATCGGAATCTATCTAATCGCCAACGTCGCTTACTTGGCGGCGCTGGGGCCCACAGGCGTGATGAGTTCCAACCGCCTCGCCGCGACCGCCGTTTCGACTTTGATCAGCCCAGCCGCCGCCAAGCTGATCACGATCACGATTCTCATCTCGATGTTCAGCGCGGCCAACGGGGTGACGCTGACCGCCTCGCGCGTCTTCTTTGCGATGGCGCGCGACCGGCTTTTCTTTCAACGTCTGGCCGAAGTACATCCGCGCTTTCAGACTCCGGCGTTCGCGGTGATTGCCGGGGCCATCTGGTCGGCTATCCTCGCCGTCACCGGCACCTTCGAGCAACTGCTAACCTACGTGGTCTTCATCGGCTGGATTTTCTACGCGCTGGCGGCGGCCAGTATCTTCGTATATCGCAGGCGCATGCCCGAAGCCGTGCGGCCTTACCTTGTGCCCGGGTATCCCGTGACGCCGTTGCTATTCATCGCGGCGGCCGGCGCTCTCGTTTTGAACACAATCGCCACGCAACCCGCGCGCGCAGGGATTGGACTCGGCATCGTTCTACTCGGCGCGCCAGCCTACCTAGTCTGGCGTCACAAAAGCGGAAACGTTGACCAAACTTTGGTTATAGGAGAATCGGAATGAAGGTGTTGCTCAGGCTAACAGTAATCCTTGCGCTCATCGCGCTGGCCCCATCTGACGTGTATGAAGCTTTGGCGCAAGCTTCAAACGCGGCGAGTGCAGGGGATCATTCTTCAAATGTTGATGCGCTAAAGCCCTTCGAGCAATCAAGCTCATCCGAACAAGCTAAGCCTTTACCGGCTCCTGCGCGTTGGCGTGGATTAATCGGTGAGTACGGTCTGGACAACGGCATTCTGTACATTCTCGAAAAGGACGGAAGACTTTGCGCTTTGTTCAAGAGAGCCGAACTCGAACGGCTTGAAGAAGTCTCAAAACATATCTTCAAGTTTCCTGCACCGGGATCACACGCGGGCCAGCGACTCGTCTTCACGCGCGATGCACATGGACGGGCGACGCAGGTTGAAGCCGGGAACGTTGTGTACAAACGTCGGCAGGTCGGACCGGAAGAAGGCGCGACGCAACTTCGTGTCAAGCCTCTGCGCCTCGTCCCGGAACTGATGAAAGAGGCGCTCGCCGCCGAGCCGCCTAAGGAGAGCGGAGAGTTCCGCAAGCCTGACCTCGTCGAACTCGCCAAACTCGATCCCACCATCAAGCTGGATATTCGCTATGCAACCACCAACAACTTTCTCGGCACCGTCTTTTACTCAGAGCCGCGTGCGTTCATGCAACGCCCCGCGGCAGAGGCATTCGTCCGCGTTAATCGCAAGCTGAGACAGATGGGTTACGGGCTGCTCGTTCATGATGCCTACCGACCCTGGTATGTGACCAAGGTATTCTGGGACGCGACGCCGGACGACAAGAAACTCTTCGTCGCCGACCCGTCTAAGGGATCGCGCCACAATCGCGGCTGTGCCGTTGACTTAACGCTCTACGATCTGAAAACGAGAAAGCCGGTCGAGATGGTCAGCACATACGACGAGACCACCGACCGCGCGTACCCGGATTATCCCGGCGGCACTTCACTGCAACGTTGGCACCGCAATCTCCTGCGCACCGCAATGGAGTCTGAAGGTTTTACCGTGTACGAAGCCGAGTGGTGGCATTTCGATTACAAGGATTGGCAAAAGTACCCAATCGGGAACTTGCCGTTCGACCGGATCGGTGTTAACCGAGAATGAGAATGAGCACAAGCCGGTAAGCCAGTACGGACGAAACTCGTCGGAGGAAAATCCATGCGCATCATTTTGAGCTTTATTCTTCTCCTATTTGCCCCGTTCACACCCACAATTTTCGGTCAACAATCAACGCCAGCAGGCAACCCCTCTACGCCGGCGGCGTCTCAACAGACCTATGAAGTAAAAATAGAGTTCAATCACCGCGTCCGCGTGCGCGACGGCACAGAGCTTTCAGCCGATGTCTACCGGCCAGATGCGCCCGGCCCCTTCCCGGTCATCCTTTCGCGCACTCCTTACACCAAGACCAGCAGCAGCACTTTGAAGATCTCACGATACTTCGTCTCTCATGGTTATGTTTTCGTGACGATGGACGTGCGCGGTCGCGGCGACTCAGATGGCACGTTCGCGCCTTATCGCAACGATGGGCAGGATGGGTATGACGCCATCGAGTGGTGCGCTGCTCAGGAGTGGTCAACCGGCAAGGTCGGCACAATCGGCGGCTCGTACAACGGTTGTATCCAGTGGCTCACTGCCGTCCAGCAGCCTCCGCACCTCGCGGCCATGATTGCGCTGACTGCGCCGTCCGACCCGTTCGTGGAGTGGCCTACGGGCCAGCCACTTCCGATGGACATCAGTTGGTATCACTACACGGCGGGCCGTGTTCTGCAAAACATGGAGGCGGTTGACTGGAACAAGCTCTACTGGCATCTGCCGCTTATCACCATGGACGAAGCGATGGGCCGGCCCAACCACCTTTGGAAGGAAGAGGTAGAGCATTCAAAGCTCGACAGTTGGTGGGAAGCTCAACGTTATCAGAACAAGTATGAGCGCGTACGTGTACCCGTGCTGGGCATTTCTGGTTGGTACGACGACGAGCAGGTTGGCACTCCTCTGAACTTCATCGGCATGACCACTAAAGGTGCAGACGTAAAGACTCGCCACAGCCAGAAACTCTTGATAGGCCCCTGGCCGCACGCCGTGAACTCGGCTACTAAACTCGGTGAGGTGGATTTTGGCCCCAGTGCCGTCATTGACATGAACAGCTACTGGCTGCGCTGGTTCGATTACTGGTTAAAGGGAATTGACAACGGGCTGATGAAAGAACCACCCGTGCGCATTTTCGTGATGGGTGAAAACGCCTGGAGGAATGAGGACGAATGGCCGATCGCGCGCACGCGCTGGACGAAGTATTACCTTCATAGCAACGGCCACGCGAACACTCTTTCCGGCGACGGCACACTTTCAAACGCAGAGCCTGCGAACGAACCGGCAGACAATTACACTTACGACCCGGCGAAGCCTGTTCCCTTCATCACCGATCCGAGTTTCGCGCAGGTCGGCGGCCCGGACGATTATCGCCAGATCGAGCAGCGCAACGACGTACTCGTCTATACCAGCGAGCCTCTCGCGGAGGACGTGGAAGTGTGCGGGCCAATCCGCGTGCGGCTGTCCGCGGCTTCTTCTGCGCGCGATACGGATTTCATGGCGAAGCTCATCGACGTGTGGCCTAGCGGATTTGCACAACGGCTGAATGACGGCATGGTGCGCGCACGCTTCCGCGCAGGAATGGATAAGCCCTCTCTAATCGAGCCGGGACGCGCCTACGTCTATGATCTTGATCTATGGAATACCTGCCAGATGTACCAGAAGGGGCATCGCGTCAGACTCGAAATCTCTTCGAGCGCTTTTCCGAAATACGACCGGAATCTCAACACGGGCGAAGTACTTGGCAAGACAACGCGCATGCAAACGGCACAGCAGAAAATCTATCACGACCGCGAGCGCCTCTCGTATGTAGTATTACCAATTGTGCCGCGAAAGCCTTGACGAGTTCTTCGCAAACATCCTCGCCATGAAAAACAATCCATCTGCTTATTGCCAGTCGCTTGCCGAGAATAGTGCAGTCTATCAGGTCTGCCGCACTACGTCAGGAACGCTGTTCGCCGGATACAAACTCTGATCGGGATACATCTGTCCGACCAAGTTGGCGTCGGCGGCAACCTGCCAACCCGCTGAGATAGATCGCCTTCAGTCCGGCCTGGACCTGTTGCACCGCCTGACAACCGGTCATCGCGCCCAGCGCAGCGACGTAATGCTCGGTTTTGAAAAAAGGGTACATTGTGCGGAATCGTGTTTCGATCAGGGAGGATCCACTCAGTGTCTGCAAGGTTGAAGTGGATCAGACTGGCCATGTAGTCCCAGCGGCCAGGATTTAGACCTACGATATGATCGCGCAGATAGTAGATGAACTCTTCCATCTGATAAGCGATCGGGTGCGACTCAACCAATGCCATACACTTGATGTAACCGGTTACGATATCTGGAAGGCGGATTTTGTGAGCATTGGCAAAATGCGCGACGTTGGTTGGGCCATCTCTTATGAGAATCCAGCTAATGGGCGGCTTTCCAATCACTGGATCACGCTTCATGAGACGGGCAACGTGGCGGGCTTCAATCCCGTGCTTGTGATGGACGTGTGGGAGCATGCGTTCCTGCTCGACTACAAACCGGCGGAGCGACCTAGCCCGGATTATTCATGAACCTTCATGTCATTTCAGCCTGCGTAGCGGGCGACAGCATAAAGCCTGGGGCGCGAGCCCCAGGAAAGCAATGTAGATGAACATCAGCCCGTGTAACGGGCGGCAGCCTGTTGCTTTCGAGACGAGCGCGAACTGGTCCACGCTGTCGCCTGCTTCGCAGGCTTGGAACTCTTTCTTTGCAGTGACCTGGGGCTGACGCCCCAGGCTTTATGCTGTCGCCTGCTAACGCAGGCTTAGTGAACAAATCCGCAGTTCGTGAATAATGCGGGCTAGATACATCGAAGCATTCTTCTCCAACATCGCATGGAACGTTTGTGAGGAGCGACTGAAAACGGGTTTAGCCGCTCGTTCCGCCACGGCTCGCGAAGCTTAATTTGATCTCGGCTGGAATCTCTGAGATTCCATCAGCTCTGACAGCCCATTGATAGGCGTTAACTTGTTGAAAGGAAGTGTCGAGGCCGCGTATAGCCCTTAGTATCAGAAGAGTGTTAAGGACCTCACCTCACAGCGGCGTATCGAGTTCACGCGTCATTGCGAGTCTTGCCACAACCTAGCCGCGCTCTTCTCGGACGTCAGAATCGTATTCTTCGAGTCTTGCGAAAAGAATGGTCAATGCCTCTGAATCGAGAGACCTAACGACGAGGCCAGTCTCCCGCGACAATTGTCCGAGATTGATTGCTGCCGATTTTCCCAAAGAGGAGTCATTCATTCTTGATCACCTCGCCCTTCAACCTTACCTCGAATTATAAGCAAAGTGCCGACAAAAACACCGCAACAAACGGACTGCCTGATCAGATGCCCTCCTAATAGCGCTGTGAAGTGGGACGAAGAGGGCGCTTGTCCACGATGAGGCCGAAAAATCGCGGAGTAGACCAGCGCACGAGGATAGAGTCATGTTTCTGATTGACCTTCTGGACCAAGAACGATGGACATTCGTAACCAACGCTCACGCGCTAATCTCTACCGCGGTTTGGTAGCGTCGTCTATCCAGGAAAGGCCCCGCATAGCCGCGGGCAATCCCAGCGTAGTGATGCTCAGGACGGCTACGTGCCTCATTTCATCGACCGTCACTCCGACAGCCTTTGCGTTGCGCACCGCAGAGTGTGCTCCCCCTTCCAGACCGGCCCCAATCGCCAATGCGATCTTCACCAGCCGCCGCGTCTTCTCATCGAGCGGCCCAGCCTTATGGCACTGATCGCCTAATTGCATGAAAGCATCCCATACTGCGGGATAGCTGTCTTCAAATCTCTCAATCGATTCCGGAAGCTTAGTGCTCATGGCTTTACCTTTTCACAGTTTGTTTATGCGGAACAGCAACGGGCACCTTAGCATATCGAGCAATCGATTCTAAGTAGGCTTTCCCCGGTTTCGCTCTCAATCAACTCCAATTTCAAATTCAGTACCCGCGAGAAAGTCCTCCAACTGTTCTTGTCTGCGAAATTCTGCGCAGGCGATCAGCCAGAATGCGCGGGATTCCTCTCTGCAAACATAGAAAGCGGCCTATTGTTGTGGAGGCACACACTTTGCACGGGTGAGACGTTCGGTTTAGTGCGCCTATCGGGGCGAAGAGTTTCGAAGGACACATTGGAGGCAAACGATGACGATTAGCTCGACCATGAAAGTGCGTGAGGCAGCTCTTGAGTTGCCCTACGCGACGAGAGTTTTTGAGAAACTGAAGATTGATTACTGCTGCGGAGGCGACAAACCTCTAGGCGAAGCTTGCGCCACCGCCGGAGTTGAGGTCGCAAATCTGGAACGATTGTTGGAAGAGGCTGGCCGAGCCGAGGTGCAAGGCAAGGGATCCCCGGATTTTCAGAAAGCGACCCTAACCGAATTGGTTGGTCACATCCTCGATAAGCATCACGTCTATACAAAGGAAGAGATGACCAGACTTGAACGCCTGATTGATAAGGTCATCTCGGCGCATGGTGAGAACCATCCGGAGTTGCGAAGCCTGGGCGGACTCTTCCAACAAATCTGCGCCGATCTAAGACCACACATGCTCAAGGAGGAACAGATCCTCTTTCCTTACATCGTCGAAATGGAAAGGTCGGCTGTTGAGAATAGGCTAGCGCCCTTCGCACCTTTCGGCACCGTCAAGAATCCCGTACGCATGATGATGATGGAGCACGAGACGGTCGGAGACCTCTTGCTGGAGGTGCGCGCGTTAAGCTCGAACTACACAGTGCCTCGGGATGGCTGTATCAGCTACCAGACTCTCTATCGGGCGCTTGAAGCATTCGAAAAAGACTTGCATCAACACATTCACCTTGAGAACAATATTCTGTTTCCGAGAGCGATTGAGATGGAGGGGAATCGTTGATGCCCATCGCGATTGGACAAAAACTGGAAAGTGATTTTCGCAATCCGTTGGGTTTGCTTAGTGACTGTCATCGCCGCATCGAACGTTTCCTTGATGGACTGATCGTTATCTCGGAAGAAGCCCAGGGAAACAAAATTGATGATGTGCAGCGCCAGCAATTCGAAGTGGGTCTGCGCTATTTTCGCGTGGCTGCTCCAAAACATACGCTCGACGAAGAAGAATCGCTTTTTCCTCGGCTACGGCTGCACAAGGATGGTGAGAGCTTGACTGGAATTCTGGATCGGGCAGAGCTGGAAGCTATCGCCCAGGAGATGGCCGCGCGCCGTGGCCTCGTGGTTGGTAAGAGCACGTCACAGTGATGAAGAGCTTCAGCGATCTGCTCACGCTGCACCAGCAGCTCGATGAACTATTTTTCGAGCACCAGCGAGCGCTGTTGAGATTGGACCTCGATCGAGCATCGGCGATGCTGAACGCCTACAAGGCCGAACTACTTGCCCACATTCGAGATGAAGAAGAGCTGATGATTCCGCTGTATCGTGAGCGTGTGAATGCGCCTGTTGGCGGAGCGGCAGAGATATTTCTTGGCGAGCACGAAAAGCTGCGGCAGTACCTCGTTTTGTTCAGAGAAGAACTCGCGAAATTGGCGACTGCGAACGACCTTGAACGCGGAGTGTTGTTTCTACTTGATTCGCAGCATCTATTCAAGCGACTGCTGGTGCATCACGATAGCCGTGAAAAGAAGATGTTGTACCCGCTTCTTGATCAGGTCACGACTGAGCAGGAGAGGGAGGGTTTGTTTGCGCTACTCAGGTTGCCGCTGGTCATTACGGTGGCGGCGGCACTGACAAGTGCAGCTTTAAGGCAATTGTTGAGGTAAGCAGATGACTGACGTTGGAAAGATAACCGCCGAGATGTACTTGCCGGACATTGTTGCGAGCTATCCAGCTACGCGGGCCGTGCTTGACCGCTACGGATTGCACGGTTGTGGCGGCCCGCAGGGACCTCGCGAACAGTTGGGCTGGTTCGCGCGTTTGCATGATGTACCAATTGAAAAACTGCTGCGCGAATTGAACGAAGCGGCATCGCAAACAGCTTCGAACGTTCCCGAGTTCGCGCCTTCAATCGGAGACACGATCTATCGTCCGTTCTTTCTCGCGGGTATCGCGACAGTTTTGACGCTCGGTTGCATGTGGGGAGCGATTAACCTGCTGACGATTGGACTAAAGCAAACCTTTACGGCTGTGAATTACTCATGGGTGCTGGCGCATGCGCATGCGATGGTCTTCGGCTTTGTCGGCTTCTTCATTATGGGTTTTGCCTATCAAGCCTTCCCAAGATTCAAGCATTCCAGCCTGTGGCGACCGAAATTGGCATTTACTGCGCTGCCGCTGATGATTGCGGGAATCTTGCTGCAGACCGTCGCGCACTTGCTGTCCCCTCCGTCCCTGCAGTTGGAAATTGCGGCAGCGACAATCCAAACCATATCGGTAATCATATTTGCGGCGACTATTGTGATGACTGCCCGCCAGGCGAAGAAACCCGAGGTATACGATCGATTTGTTTACGCAGCATTGGGATGGTTTCTACTTGCGGCTGTAGCCAATCCGGTAGTCTTCAAGCTGTTCGAACTGGCGGGCAGTCGCGAGCAACTGCTTTTCAATCTGGCGACCTTCAATATTCCCTATCGCGATGTGCAGTTGATCGGCATCGCGGTAGTGATGATCCTTGGTGTGTCTTTGCGGTTGTTGCCGCATGCATACGGACTGCGCGAACCGTCTCGCGCGTGGCAAGCATTTCTCTTCTGGGGCGTCAACGGATCGATTCTCGCCGGCGTCGTTCTCTTCATCGCGGGCATGAGCTCGGGTAATCACTGGCTCTTGCTGATTCAGTGGCTCAGCACTTTTGTGCTGCTCGCCGTAGCGATCGGGACACCACGGCAGTATCGGCTGTTTGGCGCGGTGCCTGAGAACGAACGCGATCGTGGTCTGAAATTCATTCGGGCTGCTTATGTCTGGTTCATCATCGCGACGGCGATGCTGGTCTTCACGCCAATCTACAATTTCGCGATCTACCGGGCCGATCACGGGATCGCACGTCCCTTTCTCGCACGCGTTCTTCGGCGCCTACCGGCACGCGCTCACCGTCGGCTTCATCATGATGATGATCGTGGGTGTGTCGAGCAAAGTCGTGCCCACGCTCTCAGGGGTTGACGTGCGACGCGCAAACTCGCTCTGGCCGACTTTCTTGTTATTGAATCTCGGCAACCTGACAAGAGTCTCCAGTCAAATCGCTACTGACTTTTTCCCATCGGCTTATTCGGTGATGGGTTTCTCGGGCTTTATCGAGGTTGTAGCCCTGACGCTTTGGGGTTATGAGTTATTTGCGAACATGCGGGCAGGGAAGAAACTTGAACGAGCGACTTCAATTATCGATGGAAACGGGGATGGAAGATTTCGATTAACGCCACAAACGAAAGTCGCTGACGTGCTGGCACATTACCCGCAATCTCTTCAGATCTTCCTGCGTCATGGTTTTGGACCGCTAGCCAATCCGGTGTTGCGAAAGACCATGGCGCGCGTGGTTACGATAGAACAGGCTTGCCGACGTGAAGGCGTGGATCTGGCTGAATTACTCGCTGAACTTCGGAATGTCGAGGCTGCGGACAGGCCAGCAAACTCGGAAGTCGTCGTTCCGATCACCCGTATCGCAACTATCCAGTGATTTTGGAAAGCTAAATCAAGCCCGCGTGTTCAGCGCGACGAATAGCTTCCAGGCGCGTGTGTGAGTCGAGCTTGCGCAGTATGTGCTGGACATGATTGTTCACGGTACGGCGGCTGACGTGAAGTTGCCCGGCGATGCTCGGCGTTGTACCACCTTTTCCCAACAGGCGAAGAATCTCAAGTTCACGACCCGTTAACTCTGCTTCTCGTGCAGCCAGACGGGTAGAAGAGATCAGTGCGACTGCTTCCTCGGGCGGGACATTCGTGTTGCTGACCACAAAGTCTCGCACCAGAATCTCCAGTCGTTTGCGCAAGTCAACCGGCCGAATGATATGGACCGCGAAGGGATTGGCCGCAGAGCCGTTCTCAGCTACCAGAACTGAGGTGTTGCACCATTGCCTGCCGGTCGCGGTATTCATGAGCAGATCGAAATTACTGATCGGGTGGCGCTTCTCAATTGCTTGGCGCACCGTGCAAGCCTGAGAACAGATCGGCCCGCACTCATCTGCCCCCTCCACGATTTCTCCGCAGTGCCTCCCCATTGCCTCACTGGCCGGAAGTGCAAACAAAGCTTCCGCAGCCTGGTTCCATGCCACAACTAAACCTTGGCCATCGACAGCAAAGGCCGCGTCCGACGTGCTCGCCACCATTCTCTTGATGTCTTCGGATCTCATTTGCACTCCTTACTCAGATAAATGATGCGAAGTGACTATTGTAGGCGCTCTGATTAGCAATCATCATACCGGACAAAAAGGTAACTTAGTTTTCTTGACGGGAAATGATCTTCTCCAAGGCCACAGGTTATGGAATAAGGGCGCTGGCTTACATGGCTAGCCAACCCGAGCACGGCTTATTTGGACTCCAGGAGATTGCCGAGCACGAAGACATCCCGGCGGCCTATCTCCGAAAGGTCCTGGGCGAGCTTCGTCGTCACCGGCTTCTGCGCTCCACCAAGGGAATTCACGGCGGATATGAGCTGGGGCGCGCTCCTGAGGCGATAACGCTGTGGGAAGTCTTCAGTTTGCTGGAGGCCGACCCGTACATGGACATGTGCATTCTCGGGAACAAAGTGTGCTCGCCCGAATCTTCCTGCGCCTTTCATGACGACTGGCAAAGGATCCAAAAAGAGCTGGTGGCACTCCTGCAAGCTAGAACTATTGCTGAAGCGGCAGTAGAGATCACGAAGCCCAGGAAATTGGGGAATAGTTCGCAAACCAGCGATGAAGCTGGGGAATATGACGAGGCCCGGAAGGACGAGGAAGATGCGAATTGGAATCCCGCATAGCCGGCCAAACGCGCTGATACGAATCGCCACGATGGTAGGCGTCGTGTTCGTGGTCGCTGTTGGCGCGCGAGCCCAATCAGCTGCTGAGGGACAAACGCTGTTCGGCGCGAAGTGTTTCAGTTGTCACAACATCGGTGGCGGCGACAAGACTGGACCAGACTTGAAAGGCGTAACGACACGACGTACCAAAGATTGGCTGCACGAGTACATTCAGTCTCCCGCCACCGTTAAGGACAAAGGCGATCCAGCAGCCGCCGATCTCTTCCGAAGGTTTCCCGCGACCGTGATGCCGGATCAGGCGCTGACCCCCCAGCAGATTGATTCGATCCTCGCGATGATCACTGACCTGGAAAACAAGAATCAGGTCTTCGTTCCGGCAGGCGCGAAGTTGAGCAGGGCGATCGTTCCGGCTGATGTAAACGGTGGCTGGCAGTTTTTCATCGGCAGAGCGCGCCTACAGAACGGCGGGGCGGCCTGCATCTCCTGCCACTCGATCAAAGGCGTAGGAATTTTTGGCGGCGGCACGCTGGGGCCTGACCTGACGGGAGTGAACATCAAGTATCGCGATCCCGAGTTGATCTCAATTCTTCAAAATCCGAATTTTCCGACGATGTCGACAGTGTTCGGTACGCATCTTCTTAACGATGAAGAGATCGTTCAACTCTTCGCTCTATTTCAAAGCGCAAAACTAGCTAATCCGATGCCGCCGAATCAGGTCGGGATCGCGGCGCTTGATCCGCGCTTCTTTGTTATTGGAGTCGCGTTGATGTTACTCGCGCTGGCGCTGCTGAATTTGGCTTGGAGAAAGCGGCTGCGAGGTGTGCGCGAAGAACTGGTTAGGAGGGCAACTCAGTGAACTGGATCAAAGACCTGATCAGTCCCGAGACGCGAAGTTGGGAAGAGTTCTATCGGAACCGGTGGCAGCACGACAAAGTGATTCGCTCGACCCACGGCGTCAACTGCACGGGCGGCTGCAGTTGGGACATTTACGTCAAGCAGGGCATCGTCACCTGGGAGATGCAGGCGCTCGATTATCCGCTGCTCGAAGATGG
This sequence comes from Blastocatellia bacterium, assembly GCA_963698325.1. Taxonomy (GTDB): domain Bacteria; phylum Acidobacteriota; class Blastocatellia; order Pyrinomonadales; family Pyrinomonadaceae; genus PSRF01. The sequence goes on from CAVOQJ010000007.1 coordinate 234,842, forward strand.
GCTGCCTCCTTACGAGCCACGTGGCTGCCAGCGCGGCATTTCTTACTCCTGGTATCTCTACAGTCCGATCCGTGTGAAGTATCCGTATGTTCGCGGCGCGCTACTTGACCTTTGGCGACAAGCGAAAGCGCTCCACGACGATCCGGTTGAGGCTTGGGAATCGATCGTTAACAACCCGGAATTGCGAGCGCGTTATCAGCGCGCCCGCGGCAAGGGTGGTTTTCGTCGCGCCAGTTGGGAAGAGCTGCAGGAACTGATTGCCGCCGCCACTATTCACACGATCAAAAAACACGGTTCGGATCGCGTCGTCGGCTTTTCGCCGATTCCGGCGATGTCGTTTTTGAGTTACGGCGCCGGCTCGCGCTTCCTGCAATTGCTCGGCGGCGTGAATCTCAGCTTTTACGACTGGTATTCAGATCTTCCTCCAGCCAGCCCGGAAGTCTGGGGTGACCAAACCGACGTGGCGGAGAGCGCCGACTGGTACAACTCGAAATTCCTCGCGGTCATGGGGTCAAACCTGAACATGACCCGCACGCCCGATTGCCACTTTGCCGCTGAGTCGCGTCACAACGGGACGAAGATGGTCGTGCTGGCCCCGGACTTTAGCCAGGTATCGAAATATGCCGACCAGTGGATTCCGCTCAACGCCGGTCAGGACGGCGCTTACTGGATGGCGGTGAATCACGTCATCCTAAAAGAGTTTCATCACGAGCGCGAGACGCCATACTTCCTGAACTACCTAAAGCGTTACACCGATACACCATTTCTGGTGCGGCTTGAGCAGAGTCCTACTGGGGAGCAAGCCAATGGTACTGAGAGCAAAGCTGACCCGGTGGTCTACTCAGCGGGCCGTCTGCTGCGCGCAAACAAACTTTCGCGCTATGCACAGGAAGAAAATGGTGGCTGGAAATTCCTGGTCTTCGATTCGTTATCAAGCGAACCGCGAATGCCCGGAGGTTCAGCAGGTCATCGCTGGGGCAAGACCGAGGGCAAGTGGAACCTCGAGCCAAAGGATCCGACCGACGGATCGCCAATCGAGCCCAAATTGTCCTTCATCGACAGTCACTCTCGTTGCGTCAACGTGGCGGTTCCCGAGTTTGGCTCTGACCGTGTATTTCATCGCGGTGTGCCGGCAAAATGGATCGAGACGGACGAAGGCGAGGTACTCGTCACCACCGTTTACGACTTGCTGATGGCCCAGTTCGGCGTCGATCGCGGACTCGGCGGTGATTACCCCGTTGACTACAACGATGAGAATCAATCCTACACCCCGGCGTGGCAGGAGAAGTGGACCGGAGTCAGCAAGGAAACGGTAATCAAATTCGCGCGCGAGTGGGCCTCGACTGCTGAGAAGACCGAAGGCAAGTGTGCGGTGATCATCGGCGCCGGCGTCAACCATTGGTACCACAACAACCTGATGTACCGGTCAGCAATGACGGCGTTGATGCTCTGCGGCTGTGTGGGGAAGAACGGTGGTGGCCTTAATCACTACGTCGGGCAGGAGAAACTCGCGCCCGTCGCCGCCTGGTCCAACATCGCATTTGCGAAAGACTGGATACCACCTTCGCGGCTGCAGAATGCTCCTTCGTGGCATTACGTTCACAGCGAGCAATGGCGTTACGAGCGTGGATTTACCGACTACTACTCCGTGCCGCGGAACGGTAGCGTCAATGGCCTGGCCAGCGGGCATACTGTTGACCTGCAAGCAAAAGCGGTGCGCTGCGGCTGGCTTCCTTTCTATCCGCAATTCAACAAGCCAAATCCGGAAGTAGTCCAGGATGCGTTAGCTGCCGGCGCGAAGAGCGATCAAGAGATTGTTGACTACGTCGTGCGGCAGCTAAAAGAGAAGAGGCTCCCGATGTCGATGGAAAACCCGAGCGCGCCGGAAAACTGGCCGCGAGTGTGGTTCATCTGGCGCGGTAACGCATTGATGGCCAGCGCCAAGGGCCACGAGTTCTTCCTGAAGCATTACCTGGGCACACATCACAACGACATCGCTGAAGAGTGTGCCGCAGGCTCAGTCAACGACGTTGTGATGGATGGCAAAGCACCGGAAGGCAAACTCGATCTGGTCGTCGATCTCAATTTTCGCATGGACACGTCGGCGCTCTACTCAGACATCGTCTTACCTGCCGCGACGTGGTACGAGAAGGCCGACCTCAACTCGACCGACATGCACTCGTTCATTCATCCGCTTTCCGAAGCGGTGCCGCCTTGCTGGGAATCGCGCAGTGACTGGGACATCTTTCGCGGGTTGGCAAAGAAGGTTAGCGAACTCTCGGAAAAGCATCTGCCGGCAACGATAAGAGATCTGGTGGCCACGCCTTTGTCTCACGATACGCCTGATGAAATTTCACAAAGCGAAATCAAGGATTGGGGCAAAGGCGAATGCGAGCCAGTCCCGGGTAAGACAATGGGCCACTTCGCCGTCGTCGAACGCGATTATGTGAATCTCTACAACCGCTTCATCTCGCTCGGCCCGTTAGCACGGAAGAACGGCATGGGCGCGCATGGCGTGAAGTACGGAATTGAAGACTTCTACGATTCGGTCGTTGAGTCCCAATCACATCCGATTGTCGAGTGGGACGGTCAGAAGTATCCATCTTTGAAAAGAGCGGAAGACGCCGCGGACTTGATTCTTCTGCTTGCGCCTGAGACGAACGGGGAACTCGCGTATCGCGCCTATCAATTTGTCGAAAAGAAAGTGGGATTGCCACTCGCCGATCTGGCCGAGAAGAATCGCAACGCCCGCACCTCGTACAAAGATCTGCAAGCACAACCGCGCCGCTTGCTCAATAGTCCGATCTGGTCGGGCTTGACCAGTGATGGCCGTGCCTATTCGGCGTTCACTTATAACTACGAACGGTTGGTGCCGTGGCGCACGCTCACCGGCCGGCAGCAGTTTTATCTGGACCATGAGGGCTACATCGCGTTTGGCGAGAGTTTGCCTACCTACAAACCGTCCCCGAAGCCGGCGGACTACGGCGATCTGAAGCACAGCAGCACCGCAGGCAACGTGAAAGCGCTCAACTACCTGACACCGCACGGCAAGTGGCATATCCACTCAACCTATTCCGACAACCACCGGATGATGACGCTCTCGCGCGGTTGCGAGCCGTTGTGGATTAACGACGAAGACGCAATCGATCTCGGCATCAAGGACAACGATTGGGTTGAGACTTATAACGACAACGGTGTGGTCTGCACGCGCGCAGTAGTGAGTCATCGCATTCCCAAGGGCGTGTGCATTCAATATCACTCGCCCGAAAGAACGTTGTCGATACCGAAATCGCCAATGCGGGGCAACCGTCGCGCCGGCGGACACAACAGCCTCACCCGCATTCGTTTGAAGCCGGTGCTGATGATGGGTGGCTACGGGCAGTTTACGTATCACTTCAATTACTGGGGTCCGACGGGTGTGAATCGCGACACGTTTGTGTTGGTGCGAAAGATGGAGAAGGTGAGTTGGTAAGGATGAAGCAAGAGCCTAAAGAACGCTGACGACTAAGGACAAATCAATGGACGTTCGCTTACAAATTTCGATGGTCTTTCACCTCGACAAGTGCATCGGCTGTCACACCTGCTCAATCGCCTGCAAGAACGTTTGGACTGATCGCAAAGGCGCCGAGTACATGTGGTGGAACAACGTTGAGACCAAACCGGGCACCGGTTATCCGACGGCGTGGGAGGATCAAAGCAAGTACAAGGGCGGATGGGAAACGAACGGCGGCGAGCCTCAGTTGAAGATGGGCCGGCGCAGCTTGCGGGTGCTGAATATCTTTCACAACCCCGACATGCCGCGCATGGATGACTACTACGAACCCTGGACCTATAAGTATGAGGATCTCTTCAATGCACCGGAAGGCGCTGACCAGCCAACCGCGCGCCCGATCTCGATGGTCACGAACAAGCCCATCGATATCAAGGCCGGGCCGAATTGGGATGACGATTTGAGTGGCTCGCCGGTTTACGCGGCAAACGATCCAAACCTCGAAGCGTTAACGCCGGAACAGCGAGAAGAGCTTTTCGATATCGAACGTCTCGTCTTCTTTTATCTTCCGCGCATCTGCAATCACTGCCTGAACGCCTGCTGCGTCGCTGCGTGTCCTTCGGGCGCAATCTATAAGCGTGGCGAAGACGGTATCGTGCTCATCAATCAGGAGCGTTGCCGTGGCTGGCGCATGTGCGTCACGGCCTGCCCTTACAAGAAGACTTTTTATAACTGGTCCACCGGGAAATCCGAAAAGTGCATTCTTTGCTTTCCGAGACTTGAAACCGGCCAGGCGCCCGCTTGTTTCCATTCTTGCGTGGGCCGCATTCGCTATCTGGGCGGGCTGCTTTACGACGCGGATCGAATCGTTGAGGCGATGAGCGTGCCTGACGACCAACTCGTAGATGCGCAACGCGAGATGATTCTCGATCCGTTTGATCCCGAAGTGCGCGCAGCCGCCCTGCGCAACGGAATCGACGAGCGCACGCTCGAAGCTTGCGAGCGCTCGCCCGTTTACAAGTACGTGAAGGAGTGGAAGCTGGCCCTGCCGCTGCACGCCGAATTTCGCACTCTGCCGATGCTCTTCTATGTGCCACCGCTACTGCCGGTAATGGCCAGGACTGATGCCGGCGTATACGACTCTTCGAATGAAGAGCTGTTCAGCCCGATCGAGAAGGCGCGCCTGCCAATGGAATATCTCGCCCGCTTGTTCTCCGCCGGTAATGTCGATCCGGTGCGGCTCGCGCTGAAGAAGCAGTACGCGATTCGACTGTTCAAGCGGATGGAGACTGTCGGCGACATGGACCCGCCTGTCGTAAAGCAGGCGCTGGCTGAGGTTGGTTGTTCTGAAGCAGAAGCGGAACAGATCTACCGTCTGACTTCATTGCCGACAGTCGACGACCGCTACGTAATTCCACCAATGCATCGTGAAGAGGCGATGCAGATGCTGAACGACGATGTACTGGCGGACAAAGGAGAAGCGGGCTTCGGTTTCCGCGAAGCACCGGCGCGCGGTGCGTGAAAAGGCAGAATACAAATGAGAACAATCGACGAAATCCTGGCTGACTTGCTCGACTATCCGGTCGCGGATTGGCAGTCGCGATGCGATGAATGCAAAGAACCGCTGACTGCCGAGAGCGAATCATTCATGAGCCAATTCTCCTTATTCGCAAGCGAGACTGAAAGGCTTTCGCTTTCTGATCTTCAGGAACTCTACACGCGCACTTTTGATCTGAGTCCCGTATGCGCGCTCGACATTGGCTATCACCTGTTTGGCGAAAACTATAAACGAGGTGTGTTTCTGGCAAATCTTCGGGAGACTGAAGCGCCATTCGATTTGGGCCAGGAGCACCAACTGCCCGATTACCTGCCGGTGTTGTTGCGCCTGTTGACCAAGCTCAATGACGAAGAACTGCGGAGTGCGTTAATCGTCGACTGCATGATTCCGGCGCTGGAAAAGATGTTGAAAACATTGAGCGAAGGCGAGAACCCATACAGACATCTGATCGAACTGGTCCGCCTGGTTTTGCATTCGGCGCCCGGTGTTGTTTTGCAACAATCCCACGTACGAATGGTTCGCGCGCGCGCGAGTTTGCCGGTCTTCCAACCTGCGGAGCAGGTGCCAGCATAAAGCCTGGGGTGGAGCGAAGCGGAACCCCAGGATGTGCAAGTAGCAATGCGTGAGCCCGCGAAGCGGGTGACAGAGAAAGAGAGACATGAAGCATCAGTCGAAACCAACAGGGGTTCGCGGAGGCTGCCGCCCACTTCGTGGGCTGGGTAATCTTTCTTGTGCCGGTTCCCAGGGTTCCGCTTTGCTCCACCCTGGGCTTTATGCTGCCGCCCGCTATCGCGGGCTCGTCGAGTCGCACAACCCGAGGCGTCTCCGAGGATAATGATTATGCTCGACAATCTCTTCTACATCATCTTTCCCTATACGGCCATCACGCTCGCTATCGTGGTGTCGGTGCAGCGTTATCTCAAGCGCGGCTTTACGTACTCCAGTTTGTCATCACAGTTTCTCGAGAGCGATGAACTCTTCTACGGCTCCGTCTCGTGGCACATCGGCATCCTGGTGGTCCTGACGGGCCACGTCATCGGTTTTGCGATTCCGCGGCAGGTGCTCTGGTTCAATGGTGTGCCGGCGCGTCTCTACATTCTTGAGACGACAGCACTCTTGTTTGGTCTCCTGGCTCTGGTCGGAATTGTCAGCCTGATCGTTCGACGCTTCACTTCGGCTCGGATTCGCGCCGTCACGTCATGGATGGACGTGGTCGTGCTGTTGGTGTTGTTGGTGCAGGTAATCCTGGGCGTTTACACGGCACTGTTCTATCGCTGGGGCTCGTCATGGTACGCGACATCGGCAGTGCCCTATTTACGTTCGCTGTTCACCCTGCAACCAGATTTGAAAATGATCGCGCCGCTGCCGATGGCGGTCAAGGCACACATTCTTAACGCCTTCATCTTCCTGGCGATCTTCCCGTTCTCGCGTCTGGTCCACATGCTGGTGGTTCCCATTCACTACTTGTGGCGTCCCTATCAACTTGTGATCTGGAACGGGGACCGGCGCAAGATTATCGGACAGGCACCGCGGCCCAGGCCGAAAGCTGCTGAGGCGACAGTCCCGGTAACGGGTGACACGGTGGCGGCCACCCGGCCGGTAGTTACGGGATGAAACGATGAGTTTGCGCACGGCACAAATCATTTCGTTGTTAGTGACGCTGATCGGCGTGGCCGTCGTCTGGCAAGGCTCGAACTTTCGCGGCCTGGGAAATCAGCAGGGCTATCAACCAGCGCAGCCGATTAACTTTTCGCACAAGGTTCACGCGGGCGATAACCAGATTCAGTGTTTGTACTGTCACTCGTCAGCGGACAAGTCGAATGTGGCCGGCATCCCCGCCGCGAGTACCTGCATGAATTGCCACACGAAGATTCTTAAAGACTCGCTGGAGATACAAAAGATCGTGGCGGCGTTGGCGCAGAACAAACCTGTCGAATGGGTGAAAGTAAATGATCTCCCCGACCACGTCGCCTTCAATCATAGTCGTCATGTCACGGCTGGACTGAAGTGCCAGCAATGTCACGGTCCCGTGGAGACGATGGATCGGGTTGAGCAGTTCGACGCTCTGTCGATGGGTTTTTGCGTTGCCTGTCATCGCACGCACCGCGAAGTGACGCTGGATGAAAACGGACGACCGACTGTCACCAAGGAAGCTACTCCTAAGAGACTAATGGCGTCGACGGATTGCTCAGTATGCCATCACTGAGAATAGTGATGAGTGAAGAGTAATTAAGAGTAATGAGTGATGAGTAACGGACAGAAACTTTGGCAGATATTTCTGAATCAGGACGCTGACGGCAAGCCGGTTGATCTGTCGACAAAGAGTCCTGTTGCCGGAGTGTCGCGACGCACGTTCCTTGAAGTACTCGGCTATTCGAGCGCTGCCCTGGCCCTGAGCAGTTGTCGCGCTCCTCAGCAAAAAATCATTCCATACCTGCGGCAGCCGGTTGAATTTACGCCCGGCGTGGCGAGCTGGTTTGCTTCCGTCTGTGGCGGCTGCAGCGCGGCGTGCGGCACGCTCGTGAAAGTGCGCGATGGCCGGCCCATAAAACTCGAGGGCAATCCTGATCATCCGCTGTCCAGCGGAGGCCTTTGCGCGTTGGCTCACGGGATGGTCTTCGGTTTGTACGACCCGGAGCGATTGCGGCAGCCGTTAATGGGATCGCAGCCAGTCAACTGGGAACAGATCGACAAGGAGATTACTCAGAAGCTGGCGGCAAGCAAACAGTCTGGCGGCAAAGTCCGCGTGCTGACCGGACCAATCACCGGGCCAACCTCGCTTGAGACAATTCAGAACTTCCTGACTCAGTTCAGCGACGCTAAGCACATCACCTACCAGCCGGTTTCAACGGATGCGATTCGGCAGGCGCATCTGCACTCGCATGGTGTCAACGCTATTCCTTCTTATCGCTTCGACAAAGCGCGGCTGGTTGTCAGCTTTGGTGCAGACTTCCTGGGGACATGGATTTCGCCAGTGCGGTTCACGCGCGGTTATGCCAAGGCGCGTAGTCTACAGAACGGTGAGCACGAGATGTTGAGGCATGTGCAGTTTGAATCGCGCATGTCTTTAACCGGCAGTAACGCCGACACGCGCGTCAAAGTTTCACCTGCGGAAGAAACGCAAGCGCTGGTCTATCTAGCCAAGCTTGTGGCGACGTCGAACGAGGCGAATGGGGCGGGCGGCGCATCTGCGTTGCCGGTAGCTGAGCAACTAGCAACGTTCGAGCCCGCGCGGTTGAATCAAAAGACACGTACCGCAGTCGAGCGAATAGCCAAAGACCTGATGAAACGTCAGGGCGACGGGCTCATTGTCAGCGGCTCCGCCGACGCGGACGTGCAATACCTCGTGAACTTCATCAACTCAGCGGCGGGCAATTATGGTAACACCGTTGACCTGGCCGCATCTTCTGCAAGTAACCACAGCAGCGATCAGGACATGGTCGAACTCGTGCGCCAGATGAACGCGGGAGAGATCGCGGCGTTGATAGTGTCTGGGGTGAATCCGGCCTATGACTATTTCGACAGCCAGTCGTTCATCCACGGCATGCAGAAGGTGCCGCTGAAGATCTCGCTCAATTCCGGGCTCGATGAAACGTTTGCACTCGCCGATTATGTTTGTCCGCAAAGTCATTTCCTCGAGGCATGGGACGATGTCGAACCAGTACGCGGCACCTTCAGCGTGAATCAGCCAACCATTGCTCCGCTTTTTCAAACGCGTGCCTTTCAGGAGAGTCTGCTGCGTTGGAGCGGCGACGGTCGCAGTTTCTACGACGTGCTCCGACAGTCGTGGCGCGAAAAGCTTTTCCCGCAGCAGAAGCAGTACCCGAACTTCGATGAGTTCTGGGATCAGACACTGCAAAAGGGCGTGTTCACTCCGGAATCGGCCCGCACGGAGACACCCGCGTTCAAACCAGACGGACTTAACGAAGCAATCGCCAGGCTAATTTCGGTTTCGGGTGAAACGGTGGATGGTGTAGGGCTGGCCCTTTATCAGAAGGTCTCGATCCGCGACGGCAAATATGCCAACAACCCGTGGCTACAAGAGTTGCCGGATCCCGATTACCAAGATCACGTGGGACAATTATGCGACTGTCTCGCCGCGTTATGCCGAGACCGCCGGCTTGGAAGAAGGCCGCATCGTGCGGATTACGAAAGGCAAGATTTCAATTGAGCTGCCAGTGCACATTCAACCTGGTCAGCACGACAGACGTGGCGGCGATCGCGCTGGGTTACGGACGGACGAAGGCGGGCAAGGCCGGTGATAACGTCGGCGCCAACGCCTACCCTTTCGTTGCCCTTAAGGATGCGACATTCCGTTACAACACGATCGGAGCCAGACTCGAAAAGACTTCGCAAAGGATTGAGTTCGCCCAAAGTCAGAGCAAAGACTCGATGGAAGATCGTCCGCTGGTCAGGGAACTCACGCTCGCCGAATACGCCAAAGGCAAAGGGGAAACTGAAGAGGAGTACGGTAGTTTGTGGTCGCCTCACGACTATCCCGAGCACAAGTGGGGTCTGGCCGTTGATCTCAGCGCCTGCGTCGGCTGTTCGGCCTGCGTAGTGAGCTGTCAGGCAGAAAATAACGTGCCCGTTGTGGGAAAAGATGAAGTACGTCGGCGTCGCGAGATGCATTGGATCAGAATCGATCGCTACTTTGAAGGCGACCGTGAAGATCCTAAAGTCTTTTACCAGCCGGTGATGTGCCAACAGTGTGACAACGCTTCGTGCGAGAGCGTTTGTCCGGTGCTGGCTACCGTTCACAGCAGCGAGGGCCTGAACATGCAGGTCTACAACCGCTGCGTCGGCACGCGCTATTGCGAGAACAACTGCCCGTACAAGGTGCGGCGATTCAACTGGTTTGAGTACCCGCACAGCGATCCGATCGCCAATCTGGCGCTCAATCCGGATGTGACCGTGCGCAGTCGCGGCGTAATGGAGAAGTGCACTTTCTGCGTTCAGCGCATTGAGGAAGTAAAGATTAAGGCCCGCAACGAAGGCCGCGCGATCAAGGACAACGAAATTCAGCCCGCCTGTCAGCAGAGCTGCCCGGCGAACGCGATCATCTTCGGCGATTTGACTGACTTGAAGAGCCGCGTGGCTCAACTGAAAACTAGCGGGCGCAACTACACGCTTCTGGATGAACTGAATCTGAGGCCGGCACTGAGCTATCTGGCAAAGGTGCGCAACAGCGAGGAGGTTTGAGAGGGACATCCTGAGAACCTCGATATAAGAAGATGGCTGTATTAGTTAGAGAAATCAACAAAGCTGAAGACCAACCCGCTACCTTCGAGATCGCTCATCCGGTCTATTCGAAGTTGCGCAGTCCGCTCATTCTTGGTCGCAAATCGAACGCTGAGGTGACGCGGGACATCTGCCAACTACTCGACCCAAAGCCGGGCCGCGGTTGGTGGATCAGCCTCAGCATTTCACTTGTACTGCTCGCAGTTGGCGTCGTCGCAACGGTCCATACCGTCACGACGGGCATTGGCACCTGGGGCCTGAACCGGACGGTTGGCTGGGCTTTCGATATCACGAACTTTGTATTCTGGATCGGTATCGGTCACGCGGGCACGTTCATTTCGGCTATCCTGTTTCTCTTCAACCAAAAGTGGCGCACTTCAGTTAATCGCTCGGCGGAAGCGATGACGCTGATCGCGGTGATGTGCGCGGGGCTGTTTCCAATTATTCACATGGGACGGCCGTGGTTGTTCTATTGGGTGCTGCCTTATCCCAACACTCGCGGCACGCTTTGGGTTAATTTCCGTTCGCCGCTCTTGTGGGATTTCTTTGCCATTTCGACCTACTTCACGATCTCCGCGGTCTTTTGGTATCTGGGACTGGTCCCGGATCTCGCGACCGCCCGCGACCGCACGAAATCAAAGCTGCGCAAAACGCTTTATCGCGTGATGAGTCTCGGCTGGAACGGATCGAATCGCACCTGGTCCAGATACGAAACGGTTTACACGGTGCTTGCCGCACTGGCGACCCCGCTGGTCATTTCAGTTCACAGCATCGTCAGTTTTGACTTTGCCACTTCGCTGATACCCGGCTGGCACTCGACGATCTTTCCGCCCTACTTCGTTGCCGGCGCGGTCTTCTCCGGCTTCGCGATGGTCATGACGCTGATGATCCTCGTGCGCAGGCTGATGCATCTCGAGGACTACATAACACCTCAGCACCTGGAAAACATGTGCAAGGTTGCGCTGCTGACTGGCTCGATCGTCGGCCTTGCTTATGTCACTGAGATTTTCATCGGACTCTATAGCGGCAATCCCAACGAGATTTTCGTGATTATCAATCGCGGCCTTGGGCCTTATGCCTGGGCCTACTGGATCATGTTTGGCTGCAACGCACTGGTGTCGCAGCTCTTCTGGTTCAAGAAACTTCGCACCTCAATCCCGGCGATCTTTGTGATTTCGATCTTGATCAATATCGGTATGTGGTTTGAGCGGTTCGTGATCATCGTCACGTCATTGCACCGCGATTTCCTGCCGTCGAGCTGGGCGATGTATACGCCGTCGATTACAGAAATTGGGCTGCTAATCGGCAGTTTCGGATTGTTCTTTACGATGTTCCTGATCTTTCTGCGACTCTTCCCGGTGATCTCGATCAATGAAGTAAAGGGGGTGCTGGGCTATGCCAAACATTGAGAGCGCGAAAAGATTCACTGCCGCCTTCTTCGAACGAGAAGAGGATCTGATTGCCGGCGCTGCTGAAGCACGGATGGCAGGCTTTGAAGTTTACGACGTGTACACGCCTTTCCCAGTTCATGGCATGGACCGGGCAGTGGCGTTGCCGCCGTCGCGTCTGACCTGGATTGCCTTACTCGCCGGCGCGCTGGGCTTGGTCTTCGGCTTGACGTTGCAAGTTTGGACCTCGGCCTACGACTGGCCGTTGAATGTTGGTGGCAAGCCGTTCAATTCGTTTCCGCTTGTTTATTCCGGTGACTTTTGAGTTGACCGTGCTCTTCTCGGGTCTGATTGCGATTGGGGTGCTTTTTGCGCGCAACCGCATGTGGCTATTCAGTAAGCGGAGAGTCTTTGAGCGCGTCACCGACGATCGCTTTGTACTGGTGCTGAAACAATCTGATGCTTCATTCGATATCGACAAAGCAGAGCGCCTGTTTGCTCGTCACAACGTGATCAATGTCGTCGAAGGAGACCAGTTCGTATGAGAAGGACGCTCACATGGGTCGCGGTGATCTTGCTGCCGGTGGTGGTGATCGGCGGCGTGCGCGTGATGAACCGCGATGTCGGCTTCCGAAACCGCGAGTGGCCCACGCAGATGCAGTACTCGCCTGCTTCTCGTTCACAGACTGCTAATCCGGTGTTGCCTTATCGGATGACTGAACAGTTGCCGGTGCCAGGGACGGTGCCGCGAGGTTTCCAACCGTTTCATTACGGACCTGATCAGGCGGAAGCGGATCGCGCCGGCCGCGAGCTGAAGAATCCGTTTCAGTCCACTTCCGAAAACCTTGCACGGGGCCAATATGTTTTCTCGAATTACTGCGTGGCCTGTCATGGCGCAACGGGTGCCGGCGACGGCCCAATCATTCCGAAGTATCCGAATCCGCCTTCATACCAGACTGAGAAATCAAAGAGCCTGCCCGATGGGACCATGTTTCATGTGATTACGTGGGGTAGAAACAATATGCCTTCACACGCGGCGCAAGTTTCGGCGGACGATCGCTGGAAGGCGATTGTTTACATTCGCAAGTTGCAGGGGAAGTAAGAAGACTGCACACGGAGTCATGAAAGACAAAAACTTCATTACTGGCCGCGAACAGAAACTCCTCTTTGCGATGCTTGGAATCGGAGTGATTGGGTTCGCTGCCGGCCTTGCCACAAACGACGCGCGGTTGTGGCCGAGCTTTCTGCTGAACGCCTTTTTCTTTCTTACGCTCGCGCTGGGCGCTGCCGTTTTTGTCAGCATCAATCACGTGGCGAACGCGGGCTGGAGTACTGCCATCCGTCGCGTGCCCGAAGCGATGATCAGCTACCTGCCACTGGGTTCGCTCGCGATGCTGATTCTTTTCTTTGGCCGGGACACCCTGTACGAAGGGCTGCGCACGATCTTCGGTTATGGCGGTAAGCCGATGGTGTTCAAGAATGCCTGGCTCAGCACGCCATTCTTCTTCTCGCGCATGGCGGCCTTTCTTGGCATCTGGGTGCTGCTCACGTGGTTGATCAAGAGAGAATCTCGCCGGCAGGACGTTGATGGAGATCCAGGGCACACGAGCAAGGGCAGGAAGTATGCGGCCATCTTTCTCGCGGTCTTCGCGCTGACTTTCACCCTGGCCAGCTTTGACTGGTTGATGTCGATCGAGCCCCTTTTCTACAGCACCATCTATGCGTTTTACGTCATTTCCGGACTATTGCTCAGCGGACTCGCCTCGATCACCGTCCTGGTGATTCTGTTGCGACGGCGCGGCTTTCTGCCGGAGGTCAATGAAAACCACCTGCACAATCTCGGCAAACTTGTTTTTGGTTTTTCCACCTTCTGGGCCTACATCTGGCTGTGCCAGTACATTCTGATCTACTACGCAAACCTGCCGGAAGAAACGATCTACTACCTTCGACGCATGCAGACGCCAGGATGGAAGGTTCTATTCTTCGCGAACATCTTTTTGAACTGGCTGATTCCGTTTGTGATGTTGCTGTCGCGCGGCGCCAAGCGCAGTGACGGCTGGCTGCTAACCGCTTGTGGCGTTGTCCTGGTGGGCCATTGGATCGATCTGTACCAATTGATTTTTCCGGCGTTCGAGCATCCAGCGATGATCGGCCTGGTCGAAGTAGCAATCGTGATTGGGTTTGCTTCGCTGTTCCTGCAATCGTTCGCGAATGGTCTGCGAAAGAGCGCCCTGGTGCCTCAGAACGATCCTTATCTTGCCGAGAGCTTGTGGCAAGAACCTCGTGAAGCGCCGGATCCGCTGGCCTGGACCAGCGACATGAAGCGCGCGTTGGCGCTTTCCACGATCGGCTTCAGCATCACTTTCGCCGTTTGGGGAATGATAGGCGCATTGGCGCCGAAGTTTCGTGAGATGTATCACCTTTCGCCCGTGCGCACATCAATGCTGATCGCGATTCCGGTGCTGCTTGGATCGGTAGGTCGGCTGCCGATGGGCATACTCGCAGACAAGTTCGGTGGCCGCATCGTCTTTGGTCTCTTACTGCTCTTCTGTTTGCTGCCGGCATTTGGCGTGAGCTTTACTCACTCTTATTCGTCACTGGTCGCCTGGGGATTTTTGATCGGTTGCGCGGGCACCAGTTTCTCCGTCGGCGTGGCTTTCACTTCGAAGTGGTTTCCAGCGGAGCAACAGGGTACAGCGCTGGGGATCTATGGCATGGGCAACATCGGCCAATCGATTGCAGTGTTTGGCGCGCCGGTTCTGTTTGCGACGACGGGTGATTGGCGCGTTCCGTTTTGGGTGTTTGGAATTGCTGCCGGAGTGTTTGGTTTGATCTTTCTCTGGCTCGCGCGCAACGCAACGGTAAAAGCACCAGCGAAAAAATTCGGGGAGTACTTTGGCATCTTCAAACGCGAGCCGATCGCCTGGGTGCTATCGCTTTTCTACTTCCTCACTTTCGGCGGCTTTGTCGCGCTCGGCATTTATCTGCCGACGCTCTTGAAAGACATTTTTGGTCTGCGGCCAACCGATGCCGGCGCGCGGGTGGCCGGCTTTGTGCTCATGGCGACATTCATGCGTCCCGTCGGAGGCTGGCTGGCGGATCGATACGGAGGCGCGCACGTCCTGGCACTTGTGCTTGGCGGTATTGCCGTGGTGGCCCTAGGCTTAACTTCGAGCGGGATGTTGGTCTTCACCATCGGCGCCCTGGGCACGGCGGCAATGCTGGGCCTGGGCAATGGCGCGGTCTTCAAACTCGTGCCGCAATACTTTCCGCGCGAAACCGGGACGGTGACCGGTCTGGTGGGTGCCGCTGGCGGGCTGGGTGGCTTCTTCCCACCGCTGGTCGTCGGCATCATTCGCGATCAAACAGGCTCGTATGGCCTCGGCTTCGTCTTTCTCTCGGGTTTTGCCTTGATGTGTCTTGCGGTCAACTATCTGGTTTTTTTGCGGCGCCGAGCAGGCGCGCGCGAAACCCTAACCGCTGAATGAAAAGCTCAAGGACCGTCTTCGACTTGTAGTAACGTTGAAGCAAATCTTACTGGCAGACTAGAGGTGTTGACCGAAGAGCTTGTGATGAACAGAGTAATGAACCTTGATGACTCGACACCGCGGTCGACGCGCGCCGTCGCGAGTTCTTTGAAAGACGAAGTTAGGGACTTGTCACCCGCCTATTTTGCAATGGTCATGGCCACTGGAATTGTTTCCATCGCTGGCCACCTGCTAGGAATGAGGCTCGTTGCGATTCCTCTCTTTTGGCTCAACATTGCCGCTTACGTGGTTTTGTGGGTGCTAAGCGTACTGCGCCTAAGTTTGTATCCGCGTCAGTTCCTCAGCGATATGATCGATCATCAGCGTGGTCCGGGCTTTTTCACGGTTGTGGCAGCCTCGTGCATTCTCGGTAGCCAGTTCCTGCTGATTTCAGGAAGCCTACGCTTAGCCGTCATTCTTTGGATTGTTGGAATCATCCTCTGGGTAGGTCTGACCTACACCATCTTTGCAGCTTTCACGATCAAGGAGAATAAACCCCCTTTGGATGAAGGCATTAGCGGGGCGTGGTTACTGGCTGTCGTGGCCACGCAGTCGATCGCCGTTCTGAGTGCGCTGATAGCCTCACACTGGCAACAACCATTTCGGCTGGAGACAAACTTCTTTGCGCTGTCGATGTGGTTGTGGGGCGGCATGCTATACATCTGGATGATCTCATTGATCTTTTACCGTTATACGTTCTTCAAGTTTTCACCGGGCGATTTGTCGCCACCCTATTGGATCAACATGGGTGCCATGGCCATCTCGACATTAGGTGGCGCGCTGCTGATCATTAATGCGCCTGATGCTCCTTTTCTGCGATCGCTGCTGCCGTTTCTGAAGGGCTTCACAGTTTTCTATTGGGCGACCGGAACGTGGTGGATTCCCATGCTTGCCGTGCTTGGCGCTTGGCGCTACGTTTATCAGCGGTTCCCTTTGAGGTACGACCCATTGTACTGGGGAGCGGTCTTCCCGCTGGGTATGTACACCGTAGGCACATTCCGAATGGCCCAGGCGATGGAGCTGGATTTTCTTTATTTTATTCCACGCTATTTTATATATATCGCACTGCTGGCGTGGTTGGCAGCTTTCGCCGGTCTGCTCTTCAGACTGGGGGGAGGATTGCTCGGCTTCGTTCATAAACGAGGAAGGTTGGCTGTTTAAGAGCGTGAACTTTTCAAGGATATTTGTCTTCGCGATCGCGACTGTGTTTTGCTGCGCGGGCTGGTGCGAAAGTGTCTGGGGCGTCAAGGCCAGTTTCACGAATGAACGCATGGCGGAAATTCCTTTCGGCCAGTTTTCCTTGATTCTTGACGTCGGACCATCCGAGTCAAAGGTTACGCTTGGTTTTCACAGCGACAACTGTGACCTCGACTACCAGACCGTGGTCGAACGGGGGGCCATCTCAATTGAGCCTCCTGCCGACCGCCCGTGGGGGGTGCGCGCCGCCTATATCAAAGGTCCCGGAGCTCTGACAGTCGAGATTGAGCAGCCACGTTGAGCCCTATGCCGCCCCGCGTACCGTCACCCGAAGAAGCATTGAGTTTCGTTGAAGCGAATGGCATCGTTCTGGAAAGCGCACATGGACGAGTGCCCACATTCGTCGATTTTGTGGTGGGCAAACCCACAACCCGCTGGTGGAGTCATCCGCTGGGTCGTTCGATTTTTGCGCTGACCCGGGTCATACGCGATTCGCCTCACGTCTTGACGTGCCGGCTCATTGATCACAAGGTCACGTACATTCATCGCAGAGTTTGGCCGGCCCTGGTGAAGCTATCGGGCCAGCTGAGTAAACATGACCTCGGGGCAATTCGCGAAGAGCATTTGCCCAATGGCAAACACCGTGTCATCACGACTGCATTTCCACGGTGGGTGCCGGATGAAGTTATGGGGGAGAGTGAACAGCTTACTGCGCGGGAGGCCGAGGCATTGCTTGGACGGACTCTTCTAGACTAACGAGTTTGGAAAGCAAGCTTAGATACCAGCTATCACGGGCTTGTCTGCCGAACCTTTTTTTGCCAACCCTGGGGCAGGTTCATTTCATTGTAGGCTTGCGAGTCGGTCAAGGGACAGCGAGCCCATGTTGGGCCCTGGTGGAAACCGGCTCATGCCCATGTTAGGCGTATGGAGAGAGGTGATTTCAGGTGGTCTTAACGAATAAGAGTGAATCGTTATTCATGTGGCTATCGCCCGTCCCATTTCTACTAACCATCATCATACCTGCCGCCTGTAACATTATCTTCGACTTCTCTCCTGATGTACGCGCCCCAAGTGTCTTAATCACGAGGGTTGGCATAGCGTTGAGCGCCCTCTTCTTTCTCGTCGGGCTTTACCTCTCGGTGAGAGACAAGTCGGCCGAACAGGGGGGTCACAGACTCCTGCTCGCCCTCGCCACTTTGTTGGCAGGTTTTCCGGCAGCCACGTTCTTACTGGCCTTTTCAGTGAGATGGGTGTTCCAGTTCATTTAAGTGATAGATTTCGAATCAGAAGGGGGACGGCAGAGATCGAGGCCCCGTCCAACATACGCCTAACATCGGCCTGCAGCGGACGCGCAACACAGCGGCCTTCTCAAGATGAGGTTGTGTGCGCGCCGCTGATGCCCGGCGTTCGGCGCCTTTTTACCATACTTGCGGCGGCAGTCCATTAAGGAAGGATGCATAAAACGAGCCAGATGAGAGGACCGGTGCTATCAGATAACAGATGAGTCAAATATGTTCTTGTCGAAAAGAGGATTGGAGCGTTGCCCACGCCTCTTCATGTCGCATGCAACCATCTCGTCACAGATAGCATGCGTTCACGCAAGGCCCGATTCTATTATGGCCAATTAATTTCGGCCTCACAGCGCGAAGCCACTCGAGGTTGCGCCTCGCGGTGCTTACGGGAGACCTTGGTTTGGGAGACGGCTAGTAGCCATGCGAGGAATAAGACGCTGAACAGCGTACTTAGGCCACGCGGTGTGGTCTAGTACGTAGTTCGGCGGCTTACCTCTTTTTTCTTAAATCATAAAAAAGGAACTTTGTAATGCGAGCGGTGTCCAATCTGGCGTTGTATTCTGTCTAGCTGCGTAAGGGTGGGGAGTTATATGAAAAAGCTCTCGGCATTACTGTTACTACTGATCGTTTCTGTCGATCTTCGGGCGCAAGAACTGCGAGCGGGTGTGCTTGCGCTTACGCACGTTACCGTGATTGACATGACGGGCGCTCCCCCGAAGCGTGACCTGACTGTTGTCATAACGGGTAATCGAATCAGGGCCATCGCGCCCAGTAACCAAATACGCATTCCGCCTGGCGCGGAGGTCATAAACGCTGCGGGCAAGTTTCTGATTCCAGGCTTGTGGGACATGCACGTTCACTTTACTGAGATCGAAAGATCATTCCCATTGTTCATAGCCAATGGCGTGACGAGCGTGCGGAACATGGGTGGTGAGTTAGAAGATTTACTTCGCTGGCGAGCTCAAGTCGCTTCCGGAAAACTCCTGGGACCGCGAGTCCTGACGTGCGGCCCCATTCTAGACGGACCTCAGCCGGCAGCTCATGGTCCGACTATCGTTGTCGCCACTGCTACTGAAGGTCGGCAAACGGTAGACATGCTCAAACAACGCGGCGCGGATTGCGTCAAAGTGTATGACCGTCTCCCGCGTGACGCTTACTTCGCAATCATTGACCAGGCGAAGAGAGACGGAATTCCAGTCGTCGGACATGTTCCGGAGGCGATTACCACCATGGAAGCTTCCGACGCCGGACAAAAGAGTATTGAGCATCTGGGAACGATTCTCCAGGGTTGCTCGACCATTGAAGATGAACTACGCGGGCTGGAAGGCGCGCCAATGCCATCCGGCGACGACTTCTCCGAGTTCCCGCGCCGCATCGCCGCTCGCGGCGAACGTATGCTTGATACCTACAATGAGCAGAAGGCAAAGCAACTCTTTGCACATCTCATAAAGAATCAAACGTGGCAAGTACCTACGCTGGTAACGAAACGGGCACTCACTTTCATTGACGACTTCGATCGGAATGGTGATGAGCGTTTGAAATATATTCCACAGTCTGAACAGAAATGGTGGTCTCCAAAACAGAACTTCTTGCTCCGCTATCGCACACCCGGGTATATCGTTTACAGCAAGCGGCTCTTTCAAAAAGAATTGGAGCTTGTGGGGGCGATGCATCGCGCAGGTGTACCGCTCATGACCGGAACAGACCTAAGCATCCCCTACACTTTTGCAGGCTTCAGTTTACATGATGAGTTAGCGCTATTCGTGCAAGCGGGCCTAACGCCAATCGAGGCGTTACAAGCTGCCACGCGCAATCCAGCAGTCTTCCTCGGCGAGTTGACTTCACACGGCACGATTGAACGTGGGAAGATTGCAAACCTCGTTTTGCTTGAAGCCAATCCACTTGAGAACATCCGCAATACGCAACGAATTAACGCAGTATTTCTCAACGGGAGATATTTTCCGAAGCAGACACTACAGAGGGTGCTCGCCGATGTCGAAGCAGCGGCAAAAAGAAAATAGAGTAGAATCGGATCGCAAGCGCCGCCGAAAATTCGTTCGACCGGAGCGCGGATAACCTCTTTCTCAACTTGTTCGTATGATTCGAAGGTTGAATGTAATCGCCGCGCCCGGTCAACTCAACCGTTAGATGCTCGTTAATTGAAAGCGAAATGGAACTGGTTAGGGAGACAGGTAGCCACTTCGACTTCGACGAAGAATCTGCGCGCCGTCTGATGAACGATGTTCTTACGCGCCTGTTGTTCGCTCATCTCGCCACAGCATCTGAACACGGTCCGCGTGAATCTCCCGTCTGGTTTCTCTGGGAGGATGGAGCAATTTGGCTTATCGGCAACAATAAAACTGACTCTTTCCCGGGCCGGATTGCGGCAGAGCCACGCTGCGCCCTGGGGATTGTTGATTTCGATATCTCAACGGGACTCGTTCACCATGTTGGCTTTCGTGGCCGGGCCCGCCTCGGGCCGCACGACTCTGACCGGATGAAGCGAGTGTTTAGCCGCTACATGGGAGAACCCAGGCGATGGGATTCCCGGTTCGTTAAGATATTGAATGACGTACCAGCTTGCCGCGCAGCGATCATCGACTTCACTACCATTGCACTCGCGATTATTAGCGGGGCCATGTGTGACTCATCTTCATGGCCCGACAGATATTCCGTCCACAGTAAACTTCGTCTGCTTGATTTCCTCTGTTAGCTTGCGCTTCCAGCCTTCTGCGCTCTTAATCCATGTATCTCGATGGATCACGTTTGCTTCGACCCGGTGAGGCTTACCGTCTCGCCTAATTTGAATCCTCTTGTCCCGCTGCTCAACGAGCACTATAAGCTCGTCGCCGCTCGGCGTTATCTCCAGGATCTGAAAGCTAAAGCTTATTTGGCGTACGAGTTGTCCAGAAGTGAAGTAGCGAGTCATGCCTTGCTCTAGCTGCTGACGACTCAGTTTGTTTCCGTTCAGCAACTTCACCGAGTAATCCATCGTATTGAACTCCATCATCGCCTTAACATCTCGTGTCTTACCTACTTCGATCTGTTTGGCGTACAAGGACTTGATCTCTTTTTTCAGGCGTTTGTCATTCCCGCCAAGTGCCGGCGTGATTGAAAGCAGAGTGATCCACCCTAAACAAACTGCAGTTGCTATTCTCCTCATTGGTAAAAAGTCTCCTCGCGAGTTCGCATTCCTATTAGATAGCAGTGCAGTTGGCTAATCGCGTCACTCAACATCTGCGTGCAACCTGCGTATGGCTCGTTCAACAACGTTCGCCGCGCGAGCGGCCCGCAGCGCTATCAATCTTTGTCTGGAGTGTCCGCTTCTATGTGGTACTCGAAACAGACCAAAAACTGAAACCGCGACGCCCGGCGCCAATACCTCTAGTCAGTATTTGTAGGCCTCCTCCAACTCCGGCAACTTTGACGTCAAGCTGTCGAGCACACCACTAACAAAACGGCTTTCTGTCATGTCCAGATCCAGGAAGCGCTTCAGCAAGACGTTCGCAGGAGCATCATATCCGTCCCGAATCAAGGCAAGGTAGCGCGGCACAAAAGAATTTGGGTCACGCTTGTACAGCTCGTAATACTTTAGAGCCAACAATCGAGCATACAGATAATTGACACGATATAGCGGATTACGAAAGTAATGCGGGATGGCGATCCAGTCGCGTTTTGTGTCCGGGTCCATTTCGAACCATATTGAATACTGGGATCCGATTCGTGTCATGAGTTTATTCAAGTCATCTGCGCTCGTCAGCTTTGTCGCTGCAACACCCTCATAAAGGGTTTGCTCAAAAGCGGTCGCCCACGCTTGGCTGAAAATCTGAAAGGCCCGCTCGAAAAATTGATCCAAATAGAAGGCACGCCGCTTTGGGTCCGTTTCTCGTTGATAGAGTGAATCCACGAGCAACAGCTCGTTAAAGTAGCTGTATGATTCTTTCAAAAAATCCGAGCCAGTGACATAAGCCGCGGGCACCCGGTTAGCGGCCATCATTTCAAATTGCGCCGCATGGCCGGCTTCGTGTGTGAGCACGATCACGTCATTAAAGGTTCCTCGAAAACCGGCAGTGTAGAAGACACTCGTAACGCTTCCGGGAAAGCCTGAGGTGAAACCGCCTGGAGAGCGATTTGGTCCAGCCACGACGTCCATTCGCCCATAAGCGGGATCGAGCAGCGAGGCTATTTCCCGCTGGTAGTCAGGTCCGAGCGGAGTAACAGAGTTCTTGATAGCCTGAGTGGCTTCAACTATGTTGAAGCGCGGCGTGAACCCTGGAATCGCTCCTCGGAAATCAGCATAAAAGCGGAGGGTTTCACGACCTGTAACCTTCTTCAGATAATTCACCCGCGCCATTTCGTAGCGCTTGTGCAAGGCAGCATTCCGCGCCAGTTGATCCAGCAGGTCCTTTACTTCTCGCGTAGAGAGGTACTGGTTAAAGTAAGCTTCAGCCGGTCCGTTTACATGTTTGCGAAGTCGTGCGGTTGTGTTCCTGGCCTTAACCAGACGGATAAGCGCAAAAGCCAAATTTTCTTCGAGCGTTGACCAGTCCGCTTTCGGGTTAGCAACCTGATTGTAAAACTCTCCCTGCCAGCCTTGAATAAAAGGGCTGAGCGTTGCGAGGAGTTCCGCTTGCGGCGGCGACAGCGCGTGCGGCTTCTGCCGGACGTAATCCTGAATGTAGAACTGGTAACGCTTAAGCGAGGGCCGCTGGCGAACGAACCGCCGAAATACGCTGTCGTTTACGGTTCGAAATTCGGCCGAGAGGAAACTCAGGCGCTTGTTAATGTCCGCGGCTAATCCGGTCTGCTCATCACGACTGGCCGTATCACGAATGTTCGTAGCATATCGAAGCGACAGGTAAATCGTATGGCGGGAAACGAGCGACTGAATTTCTGCCTGGAGATCCAGCGCTCGCGCCAAATTAGCCGCTGAAGTGGCCACCTTTCCCTTCAATCGTTCAAGTTCGGTTACCTTGCGGTAGACTTTCTCGCGTTCTTGCCTTTCTATCTCGGAACTCGCGAAGAAATACCTGGCCAGATAGAAATGGTATTGCGCTACGAGATCCTGGGGTATCGCCTCGAAGGGCTTTTGACCAAGGGCATCAACCTGAGATCCGAACAATAGTGGGCAACAAATCGCCGCGACGAATACAGTCTTCAGAATCGAGCGAGTCATGACAAAAGCGGTTAGCATTTCATACTCGTAGTTTCTGGCACCATTTTGTTTTGTTGCATTGGATTAGCGCGCTGAGAGACAGCACGGTAGCTAGTTGGGAAACGCCCGTTTGTGTCTTGAAGATCCTGCCCTCCCTCGCTCACATACTTGGGTAAACTGGGCTTACCCATGACTACGAGTTACAGCAGCGCACGCACTTCAGCGGTCGCAACCGTAATCGTTATTACCACCAAACGCATGCTCAAGGCCCTGAGACGGCTTTGTTTTTAGACAGCATCGCATTCCCCAGATCTCGCGCGATAGATATTCTCCACGCGGCGGTGGCGTGAATTAGGGTGCTATCAATCGTTCGCGTCCGTAGCTCACACCCTCTGGTTAGCAATTCCAACTCTGTACATCCCAGAAGTACTGCCTCGGCCCCGCGTGCAGATAAACTTCGCGCTATCTTCGCGAAGTCATCAATTGACGAAGACTCAACCCTGCCCTCGATGAGCTCTTCGTAAATGATTCGGTGGATCAGATCCTGTTCGGTGTCTGTCGGAAGAATTACATTCAAACCATTGTCTTCGAGGCCGCGCGCGTAAAAGCCGTCACTCATTGTGAATCTGGTTCCTGTAAGCCCGATGCTTCTTATCCCCGATAACTTCGCATGAGAACTAATGGCGTCAAGAATACTCAAAATGGGAACCGGAGTGCGGATGGCCGGCAGAACTTTGTGCATTGTATTGGTGGCGAGGAGTGCAAGATCAGCACCTGCGTTGGCCACGGCCATGAACTCGTCCTCAAGTCCGGCAGCGATCTGATCCCACTCACCGGCATGCTGCCAATCAATATATTTTTGAAAAGAAACGCTGGAAATTACGATACGCGGACAGCCATGGTCACGCAGCTCCGTGTGATGTTTGCGGACAATATGCTGATAATAGGTTACCGTTGATTCAGGACTCATCCCTCCTACAATCCCGATAGTTAGAGGTTGGTCCATAGTTAAGCGCTTCCAGCTGTTATTTGTTTTCGCCAACCATCCGTGCCAAAGTCTTCCGTAGACTGGCGCCTCTTAGATCGTTCCCGGTTGCAATAATCTGGCCGGTCCGATCGACCAGAACCGGCTTGGGAATACCTGATACTTCAAATCGCTTTACCACTTCATTTTCATAACCGCCGGCAGCAAACGAATTCAGCCAGGGCATCTTCCATTTGCCCTTACGGAATTCCTTGACCGTTTCGGCCTTTTCGTCCAGGGACAAGCTTAGGATCTCAAATCCGCTCCCTTTATACTTTTCGTATACCGCATGCAGGTTTTCCATCTCCTCAATACACGGCACACACCAAGTCGCCCAAAAATCTATCAAATAGACCTTTCCTATCAAGCTCTCATTCGTGAAAGCGGTCGCTTGATTATCCAATGAAGCCAGTGAAAAGGCAGGCGCCATTTTGCCGATCATAACGTTTCGATTTGGCGCATATTCCTTCTTTGCCAGGTTCCTTACTTTTTGGTCTGGGTGGTTGTCGATGATCTGCTGAACGTATTCAGCGTATGTGTTTGGCTGGCCGGAATTCTTTAGTGCGACTCCGATCAAGTCTGGCTCGATAGCCCACAGCGAAGAGACCGGGGGTATCTCGGCAAGCGCTTTCTGGGCCAACACCGGATCCAGTCTCGCGCCGTATGCGCCATACCCTAGGTCAAGGTAGCTTAATAATAAGAGATGCCTGAGTAGCGCGTCCTTTTCTTTCACAATCTGCTGGGTGACATCCGAAAGAAGGGCAGACCAGTCAAAACTGAATTCATAAGCCGGTTTGCTGCTCTTCTTGTGCGCGGTGAGGGCAGCACTCAACGGAGCTCTGCGTTTGAGCATTTGATCATAGATCAGTGCGAATCTTGCGGCCTTCGAATTCGGGTTGGCAAAATGAACTTGTGCGTTTGATGTGGCCCTGACCAGTTTAGCCGGATCGAAAATGATTCTGACCCGACCATTCTTTGGAGAGACTACGGAGCGGTAGTCTCCGCCACCGTCATAGACGTAATCTTCCGACTGCGTCCCGTTGATGCTGCCTCCGCTTTTTCTCACGCCGAGTAGCTGATAGGAGAATTGCTTTGCTTGTGTTTCAAACTCCGCCGTAAAGGTGCCATCCGGCTGCTTTTGCATCGGCTGCGCGGATGAAAAGTTACCAAAGTCCCCGATGATTTTGACGCCAGAGAAATCACTCGCGTACTCGTTAATGCTGAGTTGCACGTTGAGCTTGATCCTAGTTTGCCGTTCAATGTAAACGGGGACTGTCTGCCGGGAATGATCAACTCCCGTGAATTGAACGAAAAGCAAGCCCGTCTCGCTCGTGGCGATTCTGAAGAATCCATCTTTCGCCACTTCGACGGAGCTGAGGGGTTTGGGCTGATTCAGCCGGGTCAGATGCACATGAGCCTTGAGCATTGGTCGTCCATCATGACCTAGTAATTTTCCGCTGATATCTGTTTGTCGCTGCGCCAAAACCCCGGCGGGGTTCAGCAACAGGATGGCCGCTGTAAAGATTGCGGCGCAAAGAAGTCTCTTCATGACAAGAAGGCCTCAATAGCATTCGTTGAGTATTTCTGAATGACAAAGAAAGTTATCGTCAACAAGAACCTATCATTCATACTTACATTTTGCCGCCCTACTCACGCGATGTCTTGCAATATTAAAGCTTCTTTATATCTGATTAGCGCGCGCGAAAAACTACTCGATACTCAGCGGGAGTCGTGCCGGTGAGTCTCTTGAAAGTTGCCGAAAAGTGGCTTTGATGAGAAAAACCTGCGGCGAGTGAGATTTGCGCGAGCGGAGCGTCGGACGAGACCATTTCACGGCAGGCGAATTCGATGCGAAGCTTCCTCACATAATCGCCAACCGTGCAGTGATGATATTGACGAAAGACGCGGGCCAGATGGACCGGATGCACGCCTACAGCTTCGGCAACTTTAGCGAGTGTCCAGCCTTTTGCAAAGTGCTCATGCACAATCTCTCTGGCCTGGACCAGCCAAGGCGGCATACATCTCGACGTTCCTTTAGCGGCGCGCGAGAGTTGAGCGAGCATCTCCAATGCAAGGCCTTCAATAACCAATAAAGAGACTTCGTCCATCCTCCGAAATTCCTGGTAAAGCCTCAAAGCGAGCGAAGGCAACATCCCGCCGTTATAGTCTCTTGAGACATCCGGTATTGTCGTAAACTCATTAACGCGTTTTATCCAACGAGGCTCAATTTCAATATTGAAGCAACCTCCCGGCGAATTGTGGAAGTGATTACGATGAACCTCCGCCGGTGGGCGGAAGATCAATGTTGACGGTCGGCATGAGCGTCTCCCTTTTCCATAATCCTCTGTGAAGCCGCCTCGCAAAGCCAAACAAAAGCCGGCCCGCTCGTGCGAGTGTGGCGAAAGCTCTTGACTAGGCAGGTACGAGGTTTCAGACAGAACCAGACCGGCGACAGTATTGCTTTTGATGGTCTTTCCATGAATCGGATCATGGGAAAGAGTCAATTGAATACTCCCGTTTGATTTCGAACTCGCGTACTGCATCTTCCAAAACTCCTTTGGTAGCACGTTACCCACTTTTAACTGTAAACCGTTTCGAGGTCGAATGATAGAAAACCGTCCCGCAAAACGTCCCGCAGCTATGTGCAAATCAGGCATTACATGCACGATACGCGGTGCATGCACATTTGGCTCAAGGGGTTAAGAAGCATCTTCTGGTTGTGGATGTTGGGAGCGGTGCTCCTCGGTCTGGGGACGGCGTTAGTTTACCCGACGCCGCGTCGTCGGCGCTGAAGAGAAAAACACCGGCTGGTTGCCCAATGAACGAACGGATCCTCTTGATCGAAGATGAAGCCGGACTGGTACGGACTCTGACCGACCGGATGAAGAGCGAGGGATATCGCGTTGAGACTGCAACTGACGGCGAAACGGGGCTTGCTCGCGCGCTCTCCGAAGCGTTCGACCTGATCCTGCTTGACGTGATGCTGCCAAAAATGAACGGCTTCGACGTGTGTCAAGAAATCCGTCAGAAACACATTCAAACGCCAACCATTATGCTGACAGCGCGCGGTCAGCTCACGGACAAGGTGGTGGGCTTCAAGCTGGGCGCTGATGACTACGTCACGAAACCATTCGAGATGATGGAACTGCTCGCTCGCATTGAAGCGCTCTTGCGTCGCGTGCCGTCGCCGCCGATCCCTGATGCCGATACTTTTCGATTCGGCCCTGTTCATGTTGACTTTCGAAAGGTCGAAGTGCTTGTGGATGGAACTCTGGTCGAGCTCTCCGCGCGAGAGTTCTCGCTCCTTCGCTACTTTATTGCGCACCGGGGTAGAGTGGCCTCACGCGAGGAACTCTTGAACGAAGTGTGGGGCTACAACTCGATGCCCGCGACACGTACAGTTGACGTGCATATTGCATGGCTGCGACAAAAACTCGAACCCAATCCACGGCATCCTCAGTTCCTCCTCACGGTGCACGGTCTCGGCTATAAATTCGTGGGCTGAAGTGCAACTGTTGCTCTTGTATCTGAATTCACCTGTTACATCTCGACGGATGTTGCCATGCAATGGCGAGTGTGGTTTCGGACGAAGCTGGCTTCAGGCCTAGACCGGCCTTTTGCACCTAAACTAATAAGGGAAGAAGCACACTGATTTTCGCTGTCTTGAGCACCTGAAATTCCTCGCGCGACTCGTGGCTACTTGCGTTCCCTAAACCCACCAAATTTCGAGGCATTTTTTCGATCGGTATTGGGGTTCCGACAGAATATCGTCTGCTACATTGACCGCGTAGTAGAGCAGACCCTCGCATTCATTCGCTACGTCCAGGGGTATAATTTGAAAAGGACGGTGGTTTTGAAAACGAATTTAAGCTTTACGAGTAACGGATTTGAGATTGCAGGACATCTGCACATCCCGGACCACGCTATTGCTCGAAAGCGCAGTTCTGTCAATAAGGAGTTGTAAACGGTGTCGCGCTTCTGCGTGGGCGCCGCTGACGCTTTCGTCATGACAGTTCCCGAGACAACTTCTGCTAAAGGTTTGGAACGCTATGTGGGCGGCAGATGCTTGTTCGCCAGTCGCGGCGAAGCATGGCGAGACATCAAAGCCTGGATCGTCGCGCTGCCGCCTACAGTCGATAAGTTGCACCTTCCCTCGGTCAGCGAACCATTCCTCGCATGGACCATTTCGGGTGAGGTCGATTTTCAGGAACGGGAAAACAAACAGCCGTGGATCACACATCGGATTAAGAAGGGGTCTTTCTTTCTTACTTCTGGAGGCGCTCCCTACGAAACTCGCTGGAGAGCGGTGACCCCGGAACCGTTTGAAGCGATGCTGGGTATTCCTCGAGCTGCCACTTCTTCAGCGCGCATTGGAAGAGGTCTTCGGCGCCGATGCAGAGCACGCCCAACTACGCGACGTTTCAGCGGAGGCAGTCTGCGGGTCCGTTGAGGAAAGCGTGCGGAGCACTCGACAGCGTAAAGCCTGGGGTGGAGCGAAGCGAAACCCCAGGTTAGCGATCCCAAATTAAACACTAGCCCGCGAAGCGGGCGGCAGACGAATATTTCGAATCGTCACTGCGATCACGATTCATCGGGATACAATTGATGTGATTTCGCTGTCGCCCACTCCGCGGGCTCGTTGAATGTTTTCGTGACGTGATCCTGGGGCTTACGCCCCAGGCTTTATGCTTTCATCCGCTCCGCGGACTCGGAATTCTAGCGCCCGGAAGTGGCGCAATCACGAGGCATCGGGATTTACGGATTCCGAAATCAGTGAACCATGCCCTTCCGTGGTCTTCCGCAATCATTCAGCGCGCACGTGTAATCCGACGTAAGATAAGCTGACTGCGATGACGAACAAGAAAACCCCTGAAATACGCGCGAAGAAGGTAAGAACCGATGAATGTGTTATTCCACCTGCCCTTCCGAAGAGAGAACTGCATAAACTCCTTTTCAGACAATCGGAAAATGAAGCTCAACAGATTCGAGAGTATGTAGAGGGGCAAGCTCATGGAGAAGAAACAGTACTTCACGTTGAGAAGGTAGCGAGCGAGCGGGTTTTCGGGCGCGACTACGATGTCTGGGACGTGCACACTGATAAAGAGCGCTGGTGGGTAATTGCTAATCCAACCAATCTTTATTCGCAGGCGTTGATGCCGAGCTTAGACTACACACTCTCGTTTCATATCGGACTGATGGCGCGTGTAGCCGCCCGCCGTGAGCCAGAAGGTTCTGAGGCTGAGCAAGAATTCTTGCTCGTAACGAACCGCAAGATGCTGCAAGCCACCGAGGCTTTTGATAGGGCCGACGAGGCAGAAGAATTCCAAGCTGTGGGAATGCGATGTAGAGAATGCCTTCTTTCGCTTATTCGTGAGTTGACCAGTGAAGAAGATATTGCTAGTGAACCCGACCTTCCCAAAGCGGGAGACTTTCCGGCTTGGAATGACCGCATCGCCAATGCCGTTGCACCCGGCGCCTCTGCGGAGCATGTCAGGGGTTATTTGAAGACGACTGCAGACCGGGCTTGGCGGCTCGTGAATTGGCTCACGCATACGACTAGCGCAACGAGAAGTGATGCGGAGCTCGCCTTGAGCGCTACATCACATGTTATTAACAACTGTGCGCTGGCCGTTTTGAAAAAGAGAATCGACGCACCAGAACGATGTGGTCGCTGCAACTCTTATAAGATAACTGTGGATTGGCGTCCCGACCTCGGCTCAGCCGGACTTTACATCCCTCGGTGTGAATCGTGCGGTGCCGAGAAACTGCCGGATATCCTTAACGAAGACTGAGTTCCCGGATCGCTTCCGAAGACAGCGTTGAATTGTTCAGCTTCGGTAAGACCGTCAATGTCGATCCTCATGATTCCTCAAGATCTCACAGAAATGCTACTGTCGTAAATATCAAGAAGTTATCGGGAACGTCACGCCTTCAAAAAGGCAGGTAGACCACGCGGTCACTCCATTCCGGTTGCTCACTGACCGCAATTATTAGCATTATCTCCCGAGTTGCTTCCCCGATTGGGAACCGATCATTTAGGATGAAGACACCCGGCATCTTTTCACCAGCGGCCAGGCGCTCATACGCGTAATTCGGTAAGGTCGCGCGGTCGTGCGTGAGAATAATTCGATCGTTTGCAGCGGCCCAATCTAGGATGTCGGGGTCATCTACGCCAGCCAGGCCAACGTCTTGAACGCGAACAATGTCGAGGTGCGGTTGACGCAAAAGCAGTGCGCGCACGATGTCGCCATTGAAGTTCTCATCGGCAAGCAGCCGCAACATGTCTTGATCTCACGCCCGTCGCTGGGTGAGAAGTCGAGCCCGGATTTCGCTTAAGTCGGCCTGCTGGCTTTCAATTCGTTGCCGAACTTCTTCAGCTTTCTGTTCGCGTCGGGCTAAGTACTCCTCGACCTCGTTCGAGTGGCGTAAATAGTAGGCAAGGACGGCGTAAACGTCTGGGAGTGCGAGCGTAGAGTATCGCTGCACGATCGTCTCTGGCGTTGCTCCGTCCTGGAACGCGCGAACGACTATTTCCAGCAGGACACGCGAATTGCCGACGCGCAGAGCACCGGTCGCATCTTCACTGAGTGGCGGCGCTTCAGTTTGAACGTTGAAAGCCACAGCGCGGTCCTCCTATCGATTTGGCGCTCCGTAAAGGTAATGATCGAGATTAATCGAGCCGTCGGTGGGTACGTTCTCCCAGGTGTCTGCGGGTAACCCAGCATTGATCTCGTCGACGACCTCCCAAATAGGCCTGCGATTCAGGCCTGTTCCGTTGGGTTCAGCACTAGCGTCACCGGCAAGATTATCAAGGAGCCGTAGCGCTTCCTGCTGTTTGTTGGGCGGCAGCGCTCGCACCTTATCAATCAGTTGGTCTTCCAAGTTTGCGGCCATGATCCTTCTCCGGTTTCGGGTAGAAGCAGTCCGACGGTTATGCGAGTATAGCACTGTTAGAGTACTCCTTCATTTCTCCTCAAGACCGGAGCCGTCAACGTGATAAAATTGGCTTGACCTACCAGAGCATATGGAGAGTCATCGAGAGTCTCAGGAGCCAAAATGAAAAGAATATTCTTTGTGGTCATGCTTCTGCTTTTTGCAAAGGTCTCTGCCTTTCCTCAATCAAATGACCCACTCGAAAGGAAAGCCTTAAAGGTCTTTCCGGGGTCCACGTGTTTTTGAATTTGACTGAAGATAGTCCCAGCTTAGAAAAGGATGGACTTACAGAAACTCAAATTCGAACAGACGTAGAAATCCGGCTGCGAAAGGCGGGAATACGAGTACTTACACTCGAGGAAGTAAAAGAGTTACCACGAAGGCCGGTGTTATCTGTCACGCTGCTTGCCTCCAAAAGTGAAGCGCTGACGAAAGTTTTCGGCGAAAGCATTTACGCATTCACCATTCAGACCTATGTTGTACTGTGTCACGGCATTCACAACATTAACGGTGTGAGTTCCGGCAAAAGTCTTGTAGCCGCCAATGCTGGTTGACTCGCCGAAAGGTCAACAAAGTTCTGCGTCGCTCTCCTAGTACCGCCGTTACCGACTTGGACGATGCCTGTCAAATTTCCAGCAGTCCACGTTTGCGTCGAGCCGATTTGATTCCTTCCGGTGCCGCTTCGCGTCGCGATTGCTTGGTAGCGTGCATGCGTGGGTGATTCGCGATCGTGCTGTTTGCTCACCTGGTACAACTTAATGCGAATCAGCGTATAGCGTGAGTCAAGCCTGAATCCGGAAGGAAGCGAAAACGAAAACCGGAGTCGACCCTGTTCCAGAGACACGCGAAATTCTTTCTGCAAGTCTGTAACACGTTCTGTCTTTGGCAAAGGGCGACCATTGACTTGCAAACAACAATAAGCTGATAAGGCAACCGAATTCTTCTCTCCGCGCTTCTCAGGCCACGCCCGTGGCATGCTCTCCACCACCATCCACACTGAATCGTAAGGCGCCGGCGGCAGCGACTCAAAAGGCCAGACAAAATTGCGGCTTCTTTCCACTGACCAATCAAACGCCGCGATAAACCGTCCATGCTCGGCGCCGTGCTCAACTGCCGATCCAGAAGGATTCGAACTCCGCGACTGTGCGACAGCAGTTGGACATCCGAGCAAGATCGTAACGCCTAATACGCCGGGCCAGAAGAGGGTTTTGCGGTTCTTACTCACGACCAAGCCTTCCTCAGTTTCCACCTCCGAATTCCCTGACTACACTCGAAGCCGCGGGCCAAACGATGGCCGGAATGGTTCTCGCGTCAGGCTGAATTGGCCTAAGGGAGGTCGTTCTATGGGCGCGGTGGAATGTTGGCCCTGATAACCAGGGTGCCGTCTGACGGGCTCAGGACACCGTTCCGAAATCTGCCGGCGCCGACTAGCCTAATGTCGCCCTCGGCATTCACCGGCGAACCTGTCACCACATCGCCGTTATTCCGAGTAATAGAATCGTCCGTACTTAAACTGAAGTTGGCATCATCATCAGGGGCCAGGGGGTGGCTGTAACGAAAATGCAGTCTGATTGGGATATTCATCCTCCCGGATACAGGATGAAAGCTTCCGCTGCCTCCGCCCGTCTTTGTTACGGTGATGGTAACGTTTTGCCCCCGAATCCTGCGCCTCACACTGATGCTCGGAAAGCGAGTGATTGTGACGTTGCAGCGGTTGCGCGAAAAGCGAACATCCATATCGAGATCCGCGTTAAATGGACCACGCGCATCCCTATTCTCAGTCTCCAGCGTTGCTGTACCTGTAACGTTTGCGGTTAGTTCATTCGGCGCCAACTCGCGTGGGGTTGCACCGTGTTCGCGCATACAACGGCGGAAATCTGTTTTAGCCGCATCGAGTTCAGAATTGAGACGGCGGATCGTACGCAGCAGATCCGGCTTGGCTGCAGGAGAAGCGCCCTCCAATCGTTGCTGCAGACGTGCGATTCTGTTTTCGAGCGTGTTAATGGAGTCTGATAGCTGCCGACATTCCGGTGGTACAGCGATGGGGTTACAGTCCTGGTCCAACCCTTGGGCTTGGACATTCCAGCTACCACTTGCGATCAAAATGAGTCCGATAAGAATGATTGTTCTCATGTTTCTCCTTTCAAATTCAGGGCCTAACGGGGTCGATGGATATCGTCCCTGACAGTGACCTCAAGGGAATTGCTGCTGGTCCTGTAGGTGTTGTCGCAGTAGATGAGCACGCGGTAGGTTCCCCCCACGAGATCGAGCGGGGATCGTGCGAGGATCTGTGTGTCGGTCCACCGAGTGACTTGAAGTTGATCAACGCGGCCTCGGTTGATTGCGGGAATCTTAGTACCCTGCCGTCTTCCGAAGTTGCGCCCGTTGATTGCAATGGTTCCCCCTGGGAATGTGACGTTGGGCACGATCTTCTCGATCAGCATGCCGCCGCATTGATTGTTTGGTCTGACCTCTGAGACGCTCGCCAAATCGGCAAAAAACTCAGAGCCCTCGACTGCCGTTGAGTAAACGACAAACCAGTTGTTCGTCGTGTCTCCATCACTGCAAGCCTGGAGCAGCTCCCACCTGCCTGTAGTCGTACTCAACGCACTGTTGGTGATAAAGCCAGAGTTGCCTGTGCCTATCACCACACGACCTCGTTTGACGAACGCCCATGCTGAGGCGACTACCCGCGCGGGGCCGCGGTTATCAGCAGCAAAGGCTTGATAGACACCGCCTTCATTGCTGCCCGCGCTGACATGCAGCATCGACTTGCCGCCTCCGGGTTTGGTCGACCTGATCAGTTCCGTCGTTACATTTGTCCGATCGTTGCTCGTGTGCATGGTCCAATCGGCAGCGGCCGAGCGGGCGTCGTCAGCACCGGGGCGGCCTGAAAAACTCGCCGTTCTGCCACGCGTCCCGACGCCCTCGAAGCTCGCATTGCGAAGCAGATTCTGAGCATTCGCATCGAAGCCTGCCGGCGGACACGCTTCTTTTTGCGCCGGCGACGAGTCGCGAACATTCAGTCCGGACAGGCCGGCGCTGTGCTTCTGGGCCAATTCAGACAAATAAAGAGGTCGTTCGTCGCTCGCATCGGATCGATCCTTGTTGGGTTTGGTCTGCGGTTGCTGAGCAACGGGCGTGTAAGCCCAGGCGTTCAGGCAAATCGCCACTAAAGCCACTGCCATAAGGGTCCTACTTGCTGATTGCTGCATCGAAGTACTCCTTTTCAAACTGCATAATTTTCTATTAGCCATTTACCGCACTTGCGAGCGTCTACTGCTCATCTCAGTTGTGAACGCAGCAGGTGGACGAGTCCTTTGATCTCCGATTCCAATTCGCGCTTTTCACAACCACCTGTTTCCGATGTTGCCTTTCAGCGTCGCTTGATGTTTCACTTCTCTAACTTGGTGCGGTGTTCATTTCTCATTCAACACAGTTTTCGGTTCACCGTCGCGAGGTGTACGTGATATTCAAGGGCAGTGAATGGACTCACATAAGCTGCCGGCAGATGTTGATCGTGCGCGAGATGTTGCTGATCCAGTGGCGGTCTTGATCCTGCAGGCCGATGTAGTACCACTGGCCATACTCTATTCGACGAGCGTTCGGGACTATCGCGGTAATTCGCGTGTCAGACCATGACCTGACTCGCAATAGCACGCCGATGCCGTGGCCACCGAGTTCCACAAGGCGAGTTCCTTGTTCCGGCCCGAAGTGAGACCCATAGATGGTGACTGTGCCGCCTCGATCAACGCACGGTCGTGGACCAAGGCGATCGATTACTGCCTCGTTCACGTCCGCTGCGCGATTCTGACCAGGAGGGGGTTGTCCAATTATTGCACCCGGCCCTATCCGCCTTTGTCGTGGTCCTATCAGTCGCGCTGCGCGTGCCTGAGCTTGATATGCCGTTCCGGTATTTTCGAGAACCGTAGCGGTCGTCTGCCCTGGTGCGTGCGTGGAGACTAGACCAAAGAAGAACGTGCTCTGGCCGTCGCCGGGACGACCGCCGGCACAAACAGGCGAACTGAAATGAAAGGTGATCACGTTTCCTGCTTTCTCGGCAGAGGCTAGGCCCACGGTACCCAATCCCCCTCGGGTCACGACGAACACTTCATCTCCCACTTTTCCGTTGCCATCGAAATCCAATGTGTTAACAACTGGCCCAAAGGCCAAACTCATCGAATTCAGACACGGAACGTAAGTCATACCGACAGCGCGGCGTAGATCGATCCGATACTGATAGATATACAGCCCCGCGGCCGCGGAGCCTCGCCGGCCTGTGAGTGTCCGCGACTGGAGAAAGTGTGTGCCGCTCGCGGGAATGGGAATGACGTCAATGGTGTCATCTCCACCTACTCGGCATGCTGGATCAAAAAGGCAATTGATTGCCGGTGCGCCGACTTCAACCACTCGTAGTTCCTGTGCCTGCACGGTCGAGCAAGCAAAACAACAGACAAAAAGCATCAGTCCTGCCATTGAGATTTTCATCGCTTCATCCTTTCTTTCTTCATTCACTATCAAGAACAGCGGCACGCTGAGCGTCACAAGTCGCTGCGCACTCGGCGAGTCGTTGCTGTTGACCACTTTGCTTCACTTTTGACAGCTGGGCATGACTGCTCATCAAGGTCGCCGCACGGTCACTTCCAATGAATTACTAGCCTCGGCGAACGTGTCGTCGTAATAAATCAGCACGCGATAGTTACCTGGTGCGAGACCGGCGGGGACGCGTGCGCGGATCAGGTTGGGAGACCAATTCACAACCGTCATCTGATTGAAGTGACCCAGATTAATTGCCACGATTTTGCCGCCCTGATGCTCGCCAAATAGCAATCCTTGAATTTCAACCGTGTCGCCCGGAAGTACGCTTTCGGGATCGATACGCTGAATCAACATACCTCCTGTACCGCAGTCGCGTTTTCGACAAACACCGTTCATGGCATCCAGAGTCCATCCCTCACCACAATTGGGAAAGTAGTGGGTCCGATAGCCCAGAGCTGACGGCCTGCTATTGCACCTACCATCGCGAAATGTGTAGCCACTCTTGCAGGCACGCTTCTCACAACACTCGCCTCGCTGAACACAAACACCTCTCGTTCGATCGAGGTCGTAGCCTGTCGGGCACGATGGCGCATAGTGCGACCGGTAGCCGAAGAAATCTGGCCCCGACTCACATCGTTGCTGTCTGACATCGTATTTATCTCCTGAATGACAGGCTGATTTCTCGCAGCCCTGGGCCGGCACATTGTTTACAGTCGCTATCAGACAGAAGAACACGGTCAAAGAAACCGCAACAGCGGCTAAACAAGCTCTTTTCATTTCTCCTCCTACGCGCGACGGCGTGAATACCGTCAACGGTTTGTCTGTCAAAAACGCTTCGGGTTCAGGGAGAGTGTGAATTGCGCGTTAGAGCCGTGTGCTACGGGCACATATAGATCTCGAAGGCGTAGTCCCAGCCTCCCAGACTGGTCCACTGGCCATCTCCAGCGTTTAGATTTCGCCAGCCTCGACCGCCATTGCCGGGTTTGACGTACGGGTTGTTGCCCATGCCTTGCCATGAATAAGCGCCCATAACGCTACCCGGAGATTCGAGTCGTAAACCGTAGAAAGGCATTCCAGCGAGCGGTGCACCATTACAGCCGAAGTCAAATAGCTGCACGCTATTGCCCATGGGAATGGGGGCTCCGGGAATGGTTACGGCAGCGTCAAGTGGAGTGAAATTGGAACGCACAAGGCGTAATGTGACGTTGCCTGCGCCGGCGACGTTCTTTCTGATCCGCAGCTTTATGCGGCAAACGCGTTGGCCGGGTACAGCAGGGATAAAAGTCTGTCCCAGAACGGTTCGTGCGCCGAAAAGAATTGCGCCCGCATTCTGCAGTTGTCTCTGATCCAGACGGCACTCGTTGTCTGCTGATGCGGGAGCCGGGTATGCAAGGAGAAGCGCAAGGGAAGCAACTGTAAATAGACTGACTGCTGTGCTCAATTTGGAATGTTTCATTCTCACCGTACCTCGTTTCTTCAACTACTGAATTTCAACCATCG
The DNA here is from genome assembly GCA_963698325.1 of Blastocatellia bacterium. Taxonomy (GTDB): domain Bacteria; phylum Acidobacteriota; class Blastocatellia; order Pyrinomonadales; family Pyrinomonadaceae; genus PSRF01. The sequence goes on from CAVOQJ010000007.1 coordinate 271,686, forward strand.
TTTGTGCTCGCTTGAGACCATTGCAAAAGCGACCAGCAAACGTGCATTGCGATGCGACTTTGCACTCGAGCGCGGTGAAATGTCCTGAGAGGAAAGGTGAAAAGGGCCGAAGAAGAACGAGAAATGCCGAGGTTAGGAGACAGTTTGTTTGATACAATGCAGCGACAGAACCGTCCAGTAACGATCAAGCGGATCGCAACGCGCCAAAAACAATGAGCGAGGCAGAGCAAAGAGCGAAAGAAACTTTGCTGCACTTCGGAGGCTTCACGCTGAATCTTGTGCGGCGGGGTCTCTATCGGGAGGAGGAGCGAGTCCACCTCACGTCCAAGCCACTCGAGACCCTAATCTTTCTCGTTGAGAATCGAACTCATGTAGTTGAGAAGCAAACGCTTCTTGATACCGTTTGGAAGGATACCTTCGTCACGGAAGACGTACTCGTGCAAGCTGTTCGCGAGATCCGCCGCGTCTTAGGGGACGACAAAGAGAATCCGCTCTTCATACAAACCGTTCCTCGGCAAGGCTACCGGTTTGTCGGAGAAGTCTCGGCCGAACCTGCTGCCGCAACACCGCCGACGCTGGCTACGTCACCTCAAACAACTAAGCCGTTCGTTACTGTGGCCGGGCCGGCTGCTGAAGTTCAGGCGGGAGTTGCACGTCCCGCCCGGAGCAGAATCTGGCTTCTTTTATTGGGATTCGTCGCGCTGGTACCAGTGGTTTGGTTAGCGAACCGGGCTGAGTTGCGAAATCCGATCGTGAGTTGGTTTACAGCAGCGCCCAGGATTTCGGAATCTCCAAAAGCCAGAACGCAGACACTGCTCACAACGGGAAAGTTCAGCGCTGGGAAACCCGCCTTGTCGGCCGATGGCAAACTGCTGCTTTTCGTCAGTTCCACTGAAAGCACGCAGGAGAAAACGGCGGACGGAACGATTAGGACCTACGGCGATCTTTTTGTTAGAGAGCTGGCCACCGGCAATGATGTGCGCATCACCGAAAGAGAAAACCCGAGCGGCGACATACCGGTCTTTACGGCCGACGGTAGCCACGTTGTGTTTTCCAACTATCGCCACACGGAAAGGGGCACCAGCCTGCCGGACCTCTACAGCGTGCGCAGCGGCGGCGGAGCCACAGGCCGCAACGGAGAACCCTTTATCAATGAAGCCAGCGGCGCAGGCTTTTCTCCTGACGGCCAATGGGTGGCCTATACCAAACACCTGCCGTCGCAGAAGGCGCTGTGGCTCAGTCCGGCGAACGAGCCGGAGACGGCGCATCGAGAGATTGCTCCCAGCGGTTTCACGCCGCGCTGGTCATGGGACGGACGACTGATTGCTTATACAACCAGCAATCCAAATGGCGGGTTGGGAGACCTGTGGATTGTGGACGCCCAATCGTTGAATGGCGCTCGAAACCTGACCAACGAGCCTCAGCAGATGTACGGTCTGACCTGGACAGCAGATGGACAGTCTCTCATCTTCGCCTCAAAGCGCTCCGGACCGCCGTTGTTGTGGCGCGTTTCAGTGTCTGGTGGGCCAGTCGAACCCGTGACCGCTCTCACCGGCGACTTTGCTGCGCCTTCCATGTCTCGTGTGAGCAACATGTTGGTCTTCTCCCACTATCAAGGCGCCCAGAATCTCATGCTCGCGGAAGGATTATCATCGTTAGCGAATGAACTGTCTAACGATGAGTATCACAGATGGTCGCGCCTGTCCCCGGCAGGTCTTTACGTGGCCTCAGTGATGGAGCGCCCAGACGTGGGAATGCATCTCTACGTCACCGATCTCCAGGGTAACAACACCCGCTTGAGCGAGGCGCCCGCACATCATCCCTGCTGGGCAAGCGAAGGACGACTTGCGTATCTGCGATGGGATAAAGAAGCAAAACAAACGCAGGTATTGGAAGTGAACATTTCAAACCTGGCAAAGCCCATCACCACTCCCTTGCATGTGTTTCCAGGACTGGCTGAGTGGCTGGGCATTGATCCGCATGGGGGAACCAGGATGGCAGTCGTATTAACGCTGCCCGATGGAAGGCAACAAATCGTTTTGCACGACCTGACCCAAGGCAACGACCAGGTAATTGCCTCAGGTTCTGAGTACGCCAACTTGCGCTGGTCCCCCGATGGTTCCACTTTGGCCTGGAGCGGACCAGAAGAGACCGGCAACAGGAGCAACGGCATTTGGGTGATGCAACCAGGTGCGCAAAGCCAGCCGCATCGTGTTGTCGCAGACGGTTATGGGCCAGTTTGGGGCGCCGATGGATCAACCATTTACTTTTCAAGAATCGGCGCAAAGTCTGGCTTGTGGCAAATCGAGGTCAACACTAACAAAGAGAGATTGATTCGCGAGTGGAAAGAAGTTCCGTTTTTCGACACCGTGGGACAGCGTCTCGTCTTCTGCCAACTCGGCAGCAGCGGAAAAAATCGTGTCTATTCTATGAATGTGGAGTAAGCAGTCAGGGTAAACCAGACAGTCTACCTCGTAAAGGAATGATTTTTACAACGTCTTCAACCGAAAGCTCCGTCAATCCTCGTTGCGGACTTCGGTAAGAAACTCCGGCGTGACTTTAAAAATCCGCATTTTGATGAGACTCTCGAATGGTTCCTTATCAAAACCCATTTGACTTGCCTGCCTAACGAAATCCGCATCAATTTTGAAAATGCGCGCTTTAACCAGTTCCTCCATGCCGAGGTTCGGGAAGCCGCTTGCATTCATCTCGAGCATGAACTTTGAATCGATTTTGAAGATTGCGGCCTTGAACAGATCGTCGACGTCGAGTTTGAAACCTGCCGACGACAAATCATCAGCCAGGGCGGTCGTGACATTCAACGCCGCCGCTGTGAAGAGTCTGTCTTCAGACGGGGACCCATTTTGATTGAACTGTCCTGAGGCATGACAACACAAAGTCAGAACCTGAAGCGGTAGCGACCGGCTCCAGGCAGCCCATAAATCAAGCATCAGCGACAAACTTTCCGCAAAAAATTCCCTCACACTGTCGATCTTGTATCCGCCTGTTCGATTAATTCATGAAGAGGTGCTGAAGCTCGAAAACAATAAATCAACGAGAACGTAACAATAAAAGGAGAGACTACTATGGCAGCACATGCGACTCAGACTGGGGCGGCCGCTACGTCAAGAGACGAGCGCACCCAGCCACGCACGCAAAAGATCACTACGTTCCTCTGGTTCGACAACAACGCTGAGGAGGCGGCGAATTTCTATGTCTCCATTTTCAAAAACTCGCAGGTCTTGAACACCGTACGTTATGGTGATGCAGGACCCGGTCCGAAGGGAACTGTCATGATCATAGAGTTTCAGCTCGACGGTCAGGAGTTCACGGCGCTGAACGGTGGGCCACAATTCAAATTCACCGAGGCCATATCCCTCGTCGTGCACTGCAAAACTCAGGAGGAAGTCGACTACTTCTGGGAGAAACTCTCGGAAGGTGGCGAGAAAGTTGAATGCGGATGGCTCAAAGACAAGTTTGGGTTGTCGTGGCAGATCGTACCCGATGTTTTGTTAGAACTGCTTCAAGACCGCGACCAACAAAAATCGCAAAGAGTCATGAAGGCCATGATGCAAATGAAGAAGCTTGACATTGAAGGCCTGAAGCAAGCGGCCGAGGCCCACTAGCCGAGCCGCGAAGCGGCGAGATGTAAGAGCCCCGGGCGTCAGCTCGGGGATCACATCTCCCCGCCAGATCTTACACGCTCGTGAAGGGCGACAAATCTCATTAGCACCGCACTTCAAGTGCGGTGACTCGAAATCAACTCCAGAACCGAAAACCTTTCAAGCGGTTATCGCGGTCCTTCTCGCCTACTGGTCACTGGGTTAAGGCTATGGTCCTCGCCATCTAGTGCGCCTGTGCGGCCTGTTCGGAGATTGCCATCCACGGAATACCAAAGCGATCGACACACTGGCCGAAGCCGGCCGCAAAGAACGTCGGTTGAAAAGGCATCTCGACCTTACCGCCTTCTGCCAATGCCTGAAAAACGCGCTCTGCCTTCGCCGTGTCCTTGTAGTGGAGTACTACGTGAACACCTTTTGGTTGCTCGTAACTAGCTGGCGGTAAATCGGCGCCCATCAATGTTGAGTCACCGAGGTCGAGCGTTGCGTGCAGGATAAAGCCCTGTCCTTCCGGTGGCATGTATTTAGCCGCAGGAGAGTCGCCCCAGGTCTGCATAAAGGTGAGCTTGCCACCTAGGAGCTGCTCGTAGAATTTGAATGCAGCCTCGCATTGTCCGTTGAAACTAAGATAAGGATTCGATCGCATGTTGCCCTCCGTTTCCGAGTTCCGCTGCGACTGCGCTGGAATCTGCGCGGAATCGGCGATTTTGGTTTTCTACTTATGAGTCGAATAAGGGAACGGAGGATCGACAGGTGGAAAACACATTTTTATGGCCACCACGGCGCAAGCCCGTTGCCTTACTCCGGCATCTTTCCGGTTGAGAGGAAGCGCCATCGCCTGGCATTGCAGCAAGTCGCCTCATAGTTGTCTACGCGCACCCTTGGCATGTTCCTAGGCACAACTTCGGAAATGGATATAACTGAAGCTTTCGAGGAGCAACCACCGCTACCTGTCTTCGTCGACCCACCTTGAAGATGAAAATGTGACGAGAAACAGATGAAATAAGTAAACGAGGAGTCCAGGATTTGGACAAACGCCAGCTGAACGTCAAGAATCGCGTGTTTGGGAAGGAGAACTTAAAATGAAACGGCTCTCTTTAGTTGCGGCGAACCAAACAATCGCGCTCCTGATATTCACGGCTGCTTCTGTACTTCCACTCTACAGTCAGGAGGGCAAAACGTCTCAGAAAGCGCAAGCAGCGCGAAGCACGTCTGAACAAACCAGCGAAGGCTTCAAGCAGAGTGATGCAAAATCGTCCGGAGAAACTGCCAAAGACGCGAGTAGTCGGCAGGTTGATTCCAGTCAGGCAAGTGCGAACCAGCCAACGAGTAAGGGTTATTTTGATCACAGGGTTTGGAACAAATCTCGTACGCGAATTCGTTATTCGCTGGTAGTGAACTTCGCTTCAACAGCTTCTGAAAAAGAACTACGAGCCACTGGGCTAGCTGATCGAAAGGTTAGGCTACACGGCGGAACTGGTAGTTGGTGGCCTTATGCTCGACGCCAAGCATCGCCTGCTCTAAAGTTGACTCTCTTATTCTTTGCTCTGTGCTGTTTGCTGTAGCGGGAAGGTTGTTAATGGTCACGACCTGGATATTTACTAAAGGGGAACATGACAGATCGAGCCATCGTACTTTAGAGTTTCTGCAGGTGCGGTTGAAACGCTGAACATTTTTCGCTAAGTCACCTGAGCTCGAGCAGGGTTCACAAATGTTCCATGCCGCTGCTCTGCAACACGAGAGCTTGAGCAGCGACAATCTGGGCCAGCGATCCGAAGATTAAAACTGTTAGTTTGCGCGCCATGCTGCCTCCAACTTACAACGACATCGTCGCGGCCCGCGAATTCATCGCGCCGTACCTGCCAAAGACGCCGCTCGTTCGTGTCACAAAAATTTCTGAAGAACTCGGCTGCGACTACTACGCCAAGTTAGAGAACCTGCAGCCCGTCGGCGCCTTCAAAGTTCGCGGCGGCGTCAACCTGGTTGGCAATGAGGTCAGGACCGCCAGCGGTAGCGACCGGGTCGCTAGCGAGCGGGCCACACTCATCACCGCTTCCACCGGCAATCACGGTCAGTCGATTGCCTACGCGGGCCGGCTCTTCGGCACGCGCGTGATAATTTATGCTCCCGCCGAGAATGTAAACGAAACGAAGATGCAAGCGATGCGCGACCTGGGCGCCGAAGTTCGTCAACACGGCCGCGATTTTGATGAAGCGCGACTGGAATGTGAACGCGTCGCCCGCGAAGAAGGTTTCCGCTACGTCCACTCAGCGAATGAGCCGAAGTTGATTGCCGGAGTCGGCACAATCGGCCTCGAGATTTTCGAAGATCTGCCCGACGTCGATGTGGTCATTGCGCCCGCGGGCGGCGGCAGTTGCGCTTCAGGTAATTGCATCGTTGTGAACAAGATTAATCCGCGGGTTCGGGTAATTGCGGTTCAGTCTGAAGCCGCGCCGGCCATGTGGCACGCCTGGCGCAACCGCACCTTGGACCCTTATCCGACGATGAAGACCGAGCATGAAGGTCTGGCCACCCGCGTCCCTTTTGAAATGACGAATAAGATTCTTTGGGACTTGCTCGACGATTTTGTCTTGGTAACTGACGAAGAGATCAACGAAGCAATTCGCCTGCTCGCGCAACATGCAAAACAAGTCGCTGAAGGCGCCGGCGCCGCCTCTCTCGCAGCCGTGATCAAACTCCGCGATCAATTGCACGGCAAAAAGGTCGTAGGCATCTTGACGGGAGGGAATATTTCGCTTGAACGCTTTGCTGCGTTGATGACTCATAACCCCGCAGTCCGACATGAGGGAAGGCATGAATTAAGCGCCAAGGGTGCGTAATGCAATAGCTTGGGCCAACGGCCCATGAAAACGCGGCGTTATCGTTGAGTTTCGTGAAGCCGCAACGCGGCGAAATGATCGCTATGATGATTCATCGCGCGGATCTATTTCGCTCCTTCAGAGACTCAACGTCCATGACCGACAAATTCAGAACCCGGAGCAGTAGCGACGGGGTTCGTGGTAGTCAAGACTTCAACGTCGAGGGATCGACAAAGTTCTTCATTGACACGCGCCTGTTTCGCTTGAACCCGGTCGCTACCCCGCAGTCCGACATGAGGGGAGGCATGGATTAAGCGCCAAGGGTGCCTAATGCAATAGCTTGGGCCAACGGCCCATGAAAACGCGGCGTTATCGTTGGGTTTCGTGAAGCCGCAACGCGGCGAAATGATCGCTATGATGATTCATCGCGCGGATCTATTTCGCTCCTTCAGAGACTCAACGTCCATGACCGACAAATTCAGAACCCGGAGCAGTAGCGACGGGGTTCGTGGTAGTCAAGACTTCAACGTCGAGGGATCGACAAAGTTCTTCATTGACACGCGCCTGTTTCGCTTGAACCCGGTCGCTACCCCGCAGTCCGACATGAGGGGAGGCATGGATTAAGCGCCAAGGGTGCCTAATGCAATAGCTTGGGCCAACGGCCCATGAAAACGCGGCGTTATCGTTGGGTTTCGTGAAGCCGCAACGCGGCGAAATGATCGCTATGATGATTCATCGCGCGGATCTATTTCGCTCCTTCAGAGACTCAACGTCCATGACCGACAAATTCAGAACCCGGAGCAGTAGCGACGGGGTTCGTGGTAGTCAAGACTTCAACGTCGAGGGATCGACAAAGTTCTTCATTGACACGCGCCTGTTTCGCTTGAACCGCTCCCGGTTCTGTATTCGTCGACCCACGATGTCAGTTGGTTGATGGCAAGCGGACGCGAAATCGAAAATAAGCTGATTGCTGTTTACTTCGGATGGACTAACTAACTCACTGTAGTCGGCTTTGTAATGTGTCTGTGAGACGCGATCATGAGCCTGCGTTGGCAAACATCGTTTCAAGGCTGCAACATTGGTGGTGGAACGAAAGTTTGGTCGAAACCGAGCGCTGCCGGGAATAAGGCATTCGTCGGCCGCACTCCGGTTCGCACCCAGCCATCTATTGCTGCTACCGCGGTGAGAAGTTGTGGTCCGGTGAAAGCGCAGTGACCGTTTCCGTTTGTATAGGTCTGAAATAGCTCGTCTTCTCTACCCGTAGTCGCAATGAGTTCCGCATAGGCCGACTCGTTTGGTACAACTACAAGCGGATCGAGTATGGTGTGCATTGTCAAGACCGGGTGCTTGATCTTTCCGTTATGGTCGGTATTGAGTCTTACGTAGTTCCGCGGAGCCGGCGCCGCAGTAATATCTCTGCGCGCATTCATCTGAGCCAACCAGCCGTCGACGACCTCAGTAGGAATACCTAATGCCACCAGGTAGGTCTTTTCAGCATTCGTAAGGCTGTACAGGTGATCCACATTCTCAACAAACGGTCCGCCTGCCCGCCGTTGTAGTTCGGCACGCGCTTCGGTGAGGAAGAAGAAATCCGTGAAGAGCCAGCCGGGATAGAAAGCCGGCGGCGGCGGTGGCGTTATGCCACGACCAGGGGTTCCGGCAACCAGGCGGATGAACTCAAATTTGGGAAAGTTCAAAGGGTTACCGACTTCAGTCAACAGCTTCGGAAAGACTTCAGTATCAAAGTCGAGATCGTTTCTGACCTCACCGACTGTGCCCCACCCACTGGGAACACCAAAAATAATGTCGTAAGCGAGATAGGCCGGAACGCCGCTGTCCCAGACGCGAGTCGCTCCTGCACCCGCGCCACACGTGCAGAGTGCACCGTCGTAAATGCCGCCAAACTGCTCCATGCTTTTAAAGCTAATAATGGTTCCGAGCGACACCGCCCAAAGGATTGTTCGATCCGGTTTCGCTATAGTTTCGCGGAATAACACGGCGAGATCTTTCGTGTCGAGAATTCCTTCTCGGATAGCCCAGCCGTTGTCGCGATACGCAGAGCCGGCCAGCGCAAAACCCTGGGCTAACAGCGGTGCTTCGAGTGCAGCGCTCGGCGCGATATCCGCATTGCGGTTGTCCACTTCGCCGGGATGGTCAGCTTTATCCCGGTAACCATGCGCAAAAACCAGGAGCGTGCCATTCCAATTTGCGGGCACACGGATGCGGTACGGCGCGCCATTGAGGCTCCCGGAAAGATCGAGTGGGCCAATCTGCGCGCGCGTTGAAGTGGACAACGGGAACAGGAAACTAAGTGAGAGCAAAATGGCGATAGTCAGAAATGACGCGAGTCGGACAGCGTTTTTCATTAACTTTCTCCTGTAGGAAAAGCGCATTGTTTCGTGGGGGAAACTGGGAATGAGCGGAGCCTATCATTTCGGGTGGTTAGCGGCAAGGGAGAACAGCAGACAGCAGACGGCAGACGGCAGACAGCAGACGGCAGACGGCAGACAGCAGACAGCAAACAGCAGACAGCAGACAGTAGACAGCAGACAGTAGACAGCAGACGGCAGACAGCAGACGGCAGACAGCAGACGGCAGACGGCAGACAGCAAACAGCAGACAGCAAACCGCCCAACTCCAACAATCCGCTCTTTTCCAACTGAGCGCTGCTTCGCTGTTGCTGTCTACTGTTTACTGTCTACAATTCCGATTGTGACCACAACTAAAACTTTCGATGTCGCGGTCGTCGGCGCAGGAGTGTTTGGCGCATGGACAGCCTACCAATTAAAGCGCGCGGGCGCCGAAGTTGTGCTGGTGGACGCATACGGATCGGGAAATAGTCGGGCAAGCTCAGGTGGCGAGTCGCGCATGATTCGCATGGGGTATGGGCCGGATCAGATCTATACGCGGATGGCCCAGCGCTCGCTCGCGCTTTGGCAAGAACTGTTCGATCACATTGGCCCCTCTGGAATATCGCCCCGACTCTTTCAACCGACAGGCATTCTGTGGTTGGCAAGAGAGAGTGACTCCTACTGCGAGGCGACGCTCGAAACGCTTCAACGATGCCAGGTTAGGTATGAACGCCTCGAACGTGCTGAACTCTCCCGGCGTTATCCACAACTCGAACTGGGTTTGGTTGCGTGGGGGATTCTCGAGCCGGATAGCGGCGTTCTGATGGCGCGTCAGGCAGTGCAAGCAGTCGTCGCGCAAGCGCGGATTGACGGAGTGACCTACCTTGAAGCAGCGGCCCTCCCACCTGAATCAGAAAAGGGCGAAAAGGAAAAGAGGGGAACGGGTAAATCGAAAAAGGAAAGGTACGAGGAAGACGCTGATCGCGACGCTGACCGAGCGGCCAAACTCGAATCCCTTTCGACACCTTCCGGCAGAGAGATCTTCGCCAACGAATTCGTTTTCGCCTGTGGACCGTGGTTGCCAAAGATCTTTCCCGCGTTACTGGCCCAGTTAATTCACGTCACCAGACAGGAAGTCTTTTTCTTTGGCGTTCCTCAAGGCGATGCCTCAAGTCGCTTCGGACCGGACCGAATGCCGGCCTGGATCGACTTTAGCGATCTTTTCTATGGTGTTCCGAATCTCGACAACCGCGGTTTCAAGATTGCGATCGATGCACATGGACCACAGTTTGATCCTGACACCAACGACCGGATCATATCTATTGATAGCCTGGCTGCGGTGCGCGCCTATCTGGCGCGTCGCATGCCGCAGCTGGCTAACGCGCCAGTGACTGAGACACGCGTCTGCCAATATGAAAACACTTCGAACGGCGACTTCTTGATCGACCGGCATCCTGCGTTCGAAAATGTGTGGCTGGTAGGCGGTGGTTCAGGCCACGGATTCAAGCACGGGCCAGCCGTCGGGGAGTATGTGACGGCGTTGATTTCAGGCGACACTAAAGTTGAACCGAGATTTGCACTGGCAACTAAAGAAAAAGTGCAACAGCGAAAGGTGTTTTAATTGTGCGGCGGTCGTAAGAGCCTGTCAGTACTACCACGCAGTCGCGCATGGTTCTTCACGCGGCAGGCGTGAAAGAGAGTAGCCGGTGGTCGAAGACCACCGGTCACCGATCAAATAAGCGACGCACCCCGAAGGGGTGCCAGAACGTCTCTGCACTCCTTCACAAGGTGCTAACAGACATCACTCATGACCCGAGGTCTTCGCTGCGCTCCGAGCTCCGCCTACTTTCTCCGTTTCAATGTTCATGGATCCGCCGAGCTGCTACTAGGGCAGCGGAGCGGACAGATGTTCGTGGACGATCAGCCACTTCCCGTTACGCTTTTCCCAAACGGCGGTGTGACGGCCATCAATGACGAGTGAACTGCCTGCTTTCATCAATGGCTGAAATATGAAAGGTGACGCTGGTCCTAGGCAACGGTTCCGCGGCGCGTTACCTTCAGGTCTTCATTCGGCACAAAGGTGCTGCTCGAGATGTTGTCAATCAGGGTTTTCATCACGCCTTGCTTATACTCCGTCCAGCCGTTGTACTTTAGTGGAGCGAGATCATAGAACACGAGATCAGCATCCTTGGCGTAGAACGGGCGGCGTTGTCGGGAACCTGCGAGCCCTTGCCCTCAGGGATGGTCCAGGCTTTGTAGTAGCCATCAATCAACGCTTTGAATTCGGCATCGGGAGCGGTTTTCGCGTGGGCCTTCGCATGGTTCGTTGCCTGAGCCGAAACGAATGTCGCAGCCGACAACATCAGCGCGATCGCCAGCACAGCTCTAAGCCGGCCATTGATATTGATCATGAGTCTCCTTTTTGTTTGAACAAACTTTACAGTCTGGGAAGTTTCGATTGGTTGCAACCAGTTCGGTTGCCCCGGTGATGGTTGTCAGGGCCGATCAAGGCAGACTGGGTATACAGGAGAATCGCTGGAAAGCAAGTTTGGTCACCGCGCTCGTTGCTGACGCGCGACGGAAGGTTTTTGAACCGTAATGGTTCTGATTCGCGTTTATCCGCGTAAATCTGCGGCTAATTCTTTTCCATCATATGCCGGATTGCTTCAATGACCGCACCGATGTCTGGCTCCTTCGTCACGCACTCGTTAACGCCTGCTCGGCGCGCCAATGTCTTGATACCACTGCTCAATTCAGTCGCCGCTACCAGAATGATCGGCATTCGCTTGCGATGCCGCAGCGAATGCGCGCGGCGCGCCATTTTCAGGCCTTCTTTACCGCGCCACTCGAGATCGATCAGTAACAATTGATACGGAATCTCACTCTTGAGAAACAGGGCAGCACTCTCACGATCCGCACAAGTCACCAGCCGGTAATCGGGTTCGGTGAGCGCTTGCCGCACCGCTGCTATCAATTGCAGATCAGTACCGAGATACAAGAGGCGGAACTTTGATTCCGTCGAGCGCCGACGCGTCGAAGCCAGCATAGACCTAGAACCTCCTTCAGGAAAGAGGGTGATTCAAAGTCAGCGGTTTCTCTGACGACAACGGCTACGGACGACGAGATGCGGGTGACGGACGAGGGTGATTAATTAAGTTAGCGGGTGATCAGCAAAGTCAGCGGATGAATTTCTCGACTCGACTCTATTTCGAAGTCACACGGGTAACGGTCCATGGAGTCGGTACCACCCGGCGGTAGCGGGTGGGATGGCAACCCGACGGAATTTCAGCCTGGAAGGCTGTCAGATAGTAGCCGGTGGTCGCAGCGCAGCGTAGACCACCGGACGGCAAAGCGAAAAGATTCCGGACCCTGAAAGGGTCTCAGATTCTGGCACCCTTTTCAGGGTGCCGACCAATACTCACTACTTTCCGGTGGTCTACGCTGCGCTGCGACCACCGGCTACTATCTTCTCAGCCCTTCAGGCTGAAAACCACGCGCTCGTCGTGCGTGGTACTCATCACTCAGTACTCATTACTTATTTAGCGGCTTCTGCTATGCTCTGCGGCGATTTAGTCTTTGATAAACCGGCAACGGCCAAATGCGTAGCTCAAACTCCCACGACATCGAGTGATGAGCATCGCCGTTGAGCATGGAAGGTTCCAACTCACGGCGAATCGTAAACGCGAGCGCATTTTATCTATTGTTATAGATAGTATCAAGGATTTTTGGCCTGGCGTCACCCCATCGGAAGGTAACTCCTGATGGGTTACGCTAGGATTAGGCCAAAGCGCTTGGCGGAGAAGCTGCTACAGATCAGAAATGCTTTGGGCCTCTCCCAGACCGAAATGTATAGAAGACTCGGAGTTGAGGATCTGATCACCTACACGAGGATTTCGAAATACGAACGCGACGAACTTGAGCCTCCCCTACCAGTTCTCCTTCAATACGCTCGCGTAGCGGGCGTCCACATGGAAGACATCGTCGACGATGAATTGGATCTACCAGAGAAACTGCCTGGCAACGTGAGATATCAGGGAATCAAGCGTGCATCCAAGTCCCGCCGTAAGCGCTAAACCTCCAAAGTCAGACAACCGTAAATTCAAGCAACGCCCAGCGATGTGTAGTGGGATTTGTGTTGCGAGAAGCTGCAAGTATTCGAGGAAGGTAACTAACCTGGAAGGTTAGATCGAAAGTAGCCGGTGGTCGCAGTGTAGCGCAGACCACCGGAAAGCGGCACATAATTCGTCTGCACCCCGGCGGGGTGCCACCGCTCTTTCGCACCCCTCCAGGGTGCTGAATTCTTTTGCTTTTGTGCTCCGGTGGTCTGCGCTACGCTACGACCACCGGCTACTATCTCACAGCCTTTCAGGCTGTTAACCTAGCTAGATCACGCCGAGTTCTTGTAATGTGACGCCAAGGTTGTAATTTGCCGTCGCGCTCAGTGGCTTAAGGCGAAGTACTTGTGTGAAGGCTGCGGCGGCCTCTGATATTTTGGGAGGCACACATCGAATGCCTAATTTCACCTGATCCCAACCAATCCCTGCACCGACTGGATCAACTTCTCTGAGTCGTAGCCGACGCCGTCTTTGAAAACGATCTCGACCTTTTCGATGTCCGCAATATTCGCGGCGGGATTTCCTTTCACGACCATCAGGTCAGCCTGTTTGCCCGGAGCGATGGAGCCGATGCGCGCGTCTTCGCCAAGAAACTTTGCGCCGTTGAAGCTCGCGATTCTTATCGCTTCTAATGGTGAGAAACCGGCTTCGACCAGCAACTCGATTTCGCGCAGGTCGCCGAAGCCAGCCACGATGCCACCGTTGCCGGTCGGATCGAGGCCGGCGATTAATAATCCACCAGCCTGAACGAAGGCACGTTCAAAATCCATCGCCTTGCGCAGCAGCGCCGTGAAATCCGAAGCTGAGGAGACACGCGCCCGCGCCGTCAGATAACGGACGCGCGCGTCGGTTGACATCACGCCAAAGACTCGAGGATTCATGAGCGCGCTGGAGGCTCCGATTCCGCTTTGCGCTAGCGGCGCACCGGCAGCTTCGAAGACAGGCAGCGTGGATGTGATGGCGACTTTCTTCGTTACGAGGGTGCGGATCGTTTCCTTCACTGCCGGACTGTTCAGATCCAGTTGTCGCAGACTGGCAGCAAGCGCGGCGCCGGCCGGACACTGATCAGGCTTCTTGTCGGGAACAAATTCCGAATCGGCGAACAAGCCGTGCTCGAGATTATCGATGCCGATTTCGGCCGCTTCACGATACCCGACTGAACATAGATGGCCTGTGACCTTTAGCCCGCGCTTGTGTGCTTCTTCCACAACCGCGCGCAGCTCGTCGCGGGTGATGTTCATGTAGGCTTTGAAAGAGGTTGCGCCTTGATCCGCCCAGAAGTTCACCATGCGGCGCGCATCGTCAGGGCCGGTAAGCTCGTGCATCACTGGCGTGAACGCACCGCGGCCTTCCAGGTACGGGGCGGTGATGTGCATCTTCGGACCGATCATGCGGCCGGCATCGATCAGCTTCTTGATCTCCAGGTCGGTATACGGAACCACGCTGCCGGTGGTGCGAATCGTAGTGACGCCAAGCGCAAGATAGAGACGTGGAAAGCTGCTCGCCATGTTCGAGTACATCGGAGGCGAGCCTCCTTGCGGGAAGAACATGTGGTCATGCATGCCTACCAGACCGGGCAGGACCGTGTAGCCTTTGAGATCGAGTACCTGAGCGGTGGGTGGCACGTTCGCAGTTGCGCTCGGCGTTATTGATTGAATCTTGCCATCGGTGATGATGACCGTTTGATCGTCGCGCGGTGCCGCGCCGGTTCCATCGATCACGCGGACATGGGCCAACGCAATCACTGGCGCTGCGACGCGGATGAATTGTTCGCGCTCAGGAGAGGGTGTTTGCGGTTGCTGGGCCAGACCACTGATGAAAACGCTGAGCAGCAAGAGAAGGACAGTTGTTGTTTTCATGGGGTGCCTCCAATTAGACGTTACTTAAAACCGCAGCTTTATCCGCAGATTACACAGATTCCGCAGATTCTAAAACGACAAACAATAGGATAAGCCACAAAGGTCTACCTGTGTATTTTGTTCCAGTCTGTGTAATCTGCGAAATCTGTGGATGTTCCACCGAGAGGACCCATCCGCTATCCGCGAGGTGGTACTGACCTTACTGCGCTGAGGAATTGCGCCGCGCGCGGCGTTCTTGTAAACCACGCCCGCCTTCATTACAAACATGACTCGGCGGACGGCGGTGATGTCTTTCAACGGATCGCCATCGAGCGCGATGATGTCTGCCTGTAGACCGGGGGTGATTGACCCGATTTCGTCAGCCATGCCAAGCGCTTCCGCTCCGAGCGAGTTGGCAGAGATCATCGCCGCCATTGGGTCCACTCCGCAGTCGCGCACGCGATCGATGAACTCCTCCGCGTTGCGACCATGCGAACCCGCCAGAGCGTCAGTGCCGAAGACGATTTTCAGTCCCGGAATTTTCGACGCGCGTTTCACCAACTCGTGATTCAACGAAAGGACCTTCTCCATCGCGGCAAAACCCTCTTCGGTGTAGCCGGGAGTGCCGAGAAACTTTTCCTTGTTCAGCAGATAGTTCTCGATCACAAGCCCGGCCTGAGGATCCAAATATGTGCCCTTCACCGCCATCAATTTCAGATCGTCGTCCGTAGCCATTGTGCCGTGCTCAATCTCTGTGCAGCCGGCGAGAGTTGCGGCACGGACAGCATCTTTGTAAGCGTGCACAAGCGTGCGCAGTCCTTGCGTCTTCGCTTCATCGCAGGCCGCGTTTAATTGTTCCTGCGAAAGCGTCATGCCACCGCCTTGACGGATGCTCTGCGACGCGAAGATCTTAATCAGGTCCGCGCCTGCTTGCTTTTGCTTTCGCACGAACGCGCGAATTTCATCCGGCGTGCCGGTCTTCTCGCCTTGTCCAAATAATGGCTCGATGGCTGTTAGGATGCGCGGGCCGGGGAGCAGGCCTTGCGCGATCGCATCGCGCAAGGGAACATCAGTGGGGTGGCCCACGCTCTGCACGGTCGTGAAACCCGCCATCAGCGTCACCCACGCATTCGAGGCCGCTTGATACGCGGCCTCCTGAGTTGTTTCTCCCGGGCCCGCATTTTTCCCGTCTCGGCTGAAGCTCCAGGTAATGTGGACGTGCGAATCAATCCAGCCCGGCAACACGGTCAGGCCACGGAGGTCGTAGTCGAAGGGGCCGGCCTTCGGATCGGGTTTTGTGTAGAGCGCGACAATCTTTGAACCCTCGATAACGATGCGCGTGTTGTGCAACACGTGGCCGCGGCCGTCGAGCACCGCGCTGGCGGCGATAACGACGCGCTTCTGCGCAGGCACAATGCGTTTGCCGTTTTCGCGTGGTTGGGCCGGCGTCTGTGAAGAGAATGATTGTGCCAGGGCAGCGACGCCAGGAATGCTGAGGATGCACAGAAAGATCTTCGCGGATCGCATGCTCGGTCCTGCCTCCGTTTGAGAGCTCTGAGATATTATTGTCTTAATGTGAAATTCATGCGCTGCCACTGCATCGCCAGCGTCTCGGTGAATGTATCTTAACAATATTCACCCCGGAGACGCAGAGATCGCGCAGAATACGCAGAGGAGAACCAAAGTAAAACCATATGCGAGAGACAGCCGCTCGTAATTTTCAGGTAGATCCCGTAGTCTTCAATTCGCGAATTCAATTTGGAAGTGCAACATATCTGTCTCTGGTATTGCTGCGTAGACGAGGAGTAACAACAGTGGCCGAGCGCGCAACCTGAGTCTCAGATCAGCAAAGCCACGTCTAAAATGGAACCATCTCTAACATCCCTCGGTATTTTTGCCGTACTTGGGCTCGGACTAGTATTCGGCGTGAAACATGCGACCGAAGTCGATCATGTTGTGGCCGTCTCCGCGATCGTGAGTGAGCATCGCAACATTTTGCGGTCGGCGCTTGTTGGCGGTTTATGGGGAGCAGGGCACACAGCGTCACTCGTCATCGTCGGGGTGCTGGTACTCGTCTTTCGCGTCGCCATTCCGCTGCCGGTGGCAAACTGGCTCGAGTTTGGCGTGGCCTTGATGATAATTGCACTTGGCTTCGCAGCTGTGATGCGCGTATTGCGCAGACGCAGCGATGTTCACCTCCATCGTCACGACCACGGCGGACAGTCACACTTGCATATTCATTTTCATGAGCGCGGGAGTGAACATGCCGGCCTCGCAGCCTCAGGCCACGAATCACATTCAACTGCAGCATCACACTCACATGCGATTTCGCGGTTGGGTTCTAAACCATTCTTCGTTGGCGCGATACACGGTTTGGCGGGGTCAGCAGCATTGACGCTGCTGGTGCTCACTCAGATTCAGTCCGTTTGGTTGGGATTGCTTTACCTCGTGGTGTTCGGTATCGGGTCCACCGTTGGGATGCTCCTGATGTCCGGTCTGATCGGGCTGCCTTTTGCGCTCAGTGGGCGACGACTGACAAGCATAAACTATGGACTGCAAACCGCTGCAGGCGGGCTAAGCATTGCCTTCGGCCTCTGGTATGCGTATCAGATCATCATCACGAACGGACTCTGGCGGATGGTGCTCTAAAGTATTCACACCAGATAAAAACGGAGACGCAAGTCCGGTCGCCACCAGCGACCGGGTCAAATCAAGATACGCATACCGTTCAATGTGTGCTGACACTGCCCCGCGCTGTGGACGCAGAGGCTGGCAACGTGGGTCGACAAATACCGAACCGGGAGCGATAGCGACCGGCCGCAAGGCTCGCTCAAATCAACACTCGATATACTAGTCGGCTCCCGACTCGAACCAATTGCTCGTCTAACAAATCAAGAACTCTTTTGATCGTCGGCAGTTGAATGTTCCAAACCTGACGCCGGTCGCTATCGCTCCCGGTTCCGCATTCCTCGACCCACGATGCCAGACTCTTTTGCTTATCCGGTTAGCGTGTGATCACTATGTCCTGATCCCTAGTGCACTTCAGAGCTTTCACAGAAACCGAGGCGCGACGCTAATCGAATACGGAACCGGGAGCGGTAGAGGTTGTGTGAAAACTCGGTTGCACGCCGAAGCAAAAACTCTGGCAACATGGGTCGACGAATACGGAACCGGGAGCGGACCGGGGTCCCCAGACGGGCAGCCCGGCTGGGGTGGTGGTAGCGACCGGATGCAACCTACGATACGCAAGCCGTTCAATGCGCGCATTGCGGCGCAAGCAAAGTATTCGGGTGAATTATCCCAGCGGCCCGCCTTGATCATACTCAACGTATACCACGGCATTAATCACGTCACTCTCAGTCCATAAATATCGCTTGCTGCCACGCTCTACCCAGGGGGTTTGACTTGAACGCCAGCAACCAGCTGCCCGCAATTTTCTGGTGGCATTGGCTTTGAACGCAATGAGGATTCTTTCCGGGTCGCAACCTGCTGCAACAACTGTGTGAAGGTGATTGGTTCTTACATTCGTTGCCCAAAACTCCCATTCGCGTAATCTACATGTCTGGCGAATTGCTTCCTCAACCAAAGCTCTTGGCTTTGATCTTAGTTTGACTGGTGCATGGCTGAGCAGGCTGTGATTATATTTTCGCCAACGTTCATTAGGAGCAATGAGTGAGGTGCCGAAGCGGTTATGAAAGCGATTAACGGATCCGCGCTTGTCGCCGTGCAGCCAAGTGCCATAAGCACGAAAGGTAATTAGGTAGGCCAGGGGAATGTGTTCGTCACGATACTCAGCCATTGATGCGCTTGTGTATAGCGCCGGTTGGCAGCCGGTCGCTACCACCACCCCAGCCGGGCTGCCCGTCTGGGGACCCCGGTCCGCTCCCGGTTCCGTATTCGTCGACCCATGTTGCCAGAGTTTTTGCAACGGGTTAGGTTGAGGCCCTGTTGAGCGACCGGCTCCAACCAGCGATACAGAAACCGTTCAATGCGCTCGCGCGGCTGCCTAAGCAAAGAGTTCGGCAACGTGGGTCGACGAATACGGAACCGGGAGCGATAGCGACCGGCCGCAAGGCTCGCTCAAATCAACACTCGATATACTAGTCGGCTCCCGACTCGAACCAATTGCTCGTCTAACAAATCAAGAACTCTTTTGATCGTCGGCAGTTGAATGTTCCAAACCTGACGCCGGTCGCTATCGCTCCCGGTTCCGCATTCCTCGACCCACGTTGCTCGCATTGCTTCGGCACTACGCGCAGTGTACAGCGCATTGAATGGAGTGGGTATCTCGGATTGGACCCGATCGCTAACGATTTTCACACACTCGTTAGCGTGGTCCTGATAAACAAGGAGCGATGAGAAGCTTAAACTTGCTGCTCCATCGCTCGCTTGATTGAAGACGAATTATTAGTTACTGACCGATCGGTGGATCGCTGACAGTCGCGGGCTGGGTCGGATTCACGTGGATCGTATTGCTGTCGGAGTCGAGGTAGAAATGGTTCTTACCCGTAGCGCCGACGCCTTCGGTCACCTGAGGATCGGCGTTGACTGCGTACCCAGGTTGCGTGGATGTTGACTTCGGAATAATCCGCATCTGGAAAACATACCCCTCAACTACGGGCGTGGTTCCCGTAAAACGGGTGTCAAGCATATTCTCTTTCAACATCTCGTCGAACGTTCCAAACGTCGTGCGCTGATGAGAGTTAAAAAAAAGCATTTGTTGTTCGGCGATTGTTCTCAACGTCTTGATAGCCGCCGCTTCGTTAGCCTGCTTGACGGCCGCCTTCCATCCAGTTACGCCGACTGCAATCAAGATTCCAATGATTGCAATCACGATCATCAACTCGATCAATGAAAAACCCCGTTCGGCCGTATGATGTCGTTGGTTCAGTTTCATAAAAACCTCCTCAGCGCCTTGTTACACGTATCAAGTAAGTTCTGGTTCCGATGATTGCGCTGAAACGGGAATAGTTTCAGTGTAAGCAAGGCCGTGACTAAGTCTACTACACGGTGCTCCCGAACGTCATGTCATCCGCATGGTGACGGTTGAAGTTCCTATGATCGGATTCTGGGCCAGGCTTGGACCCGGTCGCTACCCAGACTGTGTGAAACTCGAATGTCGGTTCGTTCTCTTTGCCCCAACGGGGCTGTGACTTGGAGCCCAGGGTTGCCGCATGAGGCGGCAACCCTGGGAAAATGAAACGATTGAACCCTTCAACCGCAACGCGGTTGCGCCCGCCTTGCTAACTATCGATGTGAATGACGCAACCGCGTTGCGGTTGAGAATTATTCGCTTCCCGTTCCCCCAACGTAGCCGAAGCTGCAACGTTGGGCTGTAGGGCGCTGCCCCGTTGGGGCAAAGTGGGAAGCTATCCGAGTTTTCCACACAGTTGCTACTCTCCGGTTCCGTATTTGTTTAGCGCCGTACCTCGCTTTCGCTAAAAGTCGCGGTTAAGCGGCAATTCACGTTTGACGTGCGGGAGCGAGTTTTAGCATGTAGAATGATGGAAATTTGGTTGGATGGGATCTAACTTGATGAGACGTCTCGAACCGGTAAAAGGACAGCCGCCGCTAGTCACCGCTGATGCGGTGGAAAAGATCGAGCGTCTGCAGCAGGCGATTGAGACGGTGATCAAGGGAAAGAGGGAAGCCGTCAGGCTCGGTATAGTGGCGCTCATTGCCGGTGGACACCTGCTCGTTGAGGACGTCCCCGGCGTTGGCAAAACCACGCTGGCGCATGCTCTTGCGCGAGCTCTTCACTGCAGTTTTCAGCGCATCCAGTTTACGTCTGACCTCCTGCCGTCGGATGTTATCGGGCTATCAATCTACAACCAGCATTCGGGGGTGTTTGAATGGAAACCGGGGCCAATCTTCGCAAACGTTGTCTTGGCCGATGAGATCAATCGCACCACGCCAAAGACGCAGTCAGCTTTACTCGAGGCGATGGCTGAACGTCACGTGACAGCGGAAGGTATTACCCATCCGCTGCCCGCGCCGTTTATCGTGCTGGCAACGCAAAACCCGATTGAGCACCACGGTACCTACCCGCTGCCTGAGTCGCAGCTCGATCGATTCATGTTAAGACTGCGTATTGGTTACCCGGAGATAAACGATGAAAAGCAGATTCTGCGGGACAGAGAATACAGTGATCCGCTCAACGATGTGCGGCCGGTGATGTCGGCCAGCGAAATTGTCGAGCTCCAGCAAAGCGTCGCTGATGTTTCCGTGGACGATTCGCTGGTTGAATACCTGATGCGCATCGTCGCCGCCACAAGGGATTCAGAGATGTTGGATCTGGGAGTGAGCCCGCGAGGAACGCTATCGCTCTTTCGTGCTGCCCAGGCACTGGCGTTGACTGAGGAACGCTCCTATTGCATTCCCGACGATATTAAACGTCTCGTGCTTCCAGTCTTCGCCCATCGCATACTCGTCAGTACGCGCTTCGCTTCATCAATGCGTCGGAGCGAAGAGGCGGAAGCGGTTTTGACAGAGATAATGAAAACTGTCAGCGTGCCGCTCTAAGGAAGCCGGAAGGATGAAGGAGGAAGGAGGAAGGATGAAGGAGGAAGGTAGAACTACTCGAGAACTTCACGTGGTCATTCCTTGACGCAGTCAAACATGAGCAATCCTGAGAAAAGCCGTCCCGCTCCCCATTCATCCTTCATCCTTCATCTTTCATCCTTCGCCAAATGGCGCAATCCTATCCTGGGAACGCTCCTCGTAGCCGCCGGTCTGGCCGCCGCTTTTGTCACAATCCTGGCTCGCCAGACAGACAACTATACTCTCGCAGCTGCAGCGGCAATTCTCTCGCTGGTGAGCGCCGCGCTGATGCTTATCTTCATCGTGCCTCCACTGGCACGTTCCGCTCGTCTGGAAGTAAGGCGCTTCGATTTTCCGATTGAGGTAACCAGCGGTGGCGGCATCTTTCTGGTTATTCTTGCGGTTGTCGGTTTCGCTGCCTGGAATACCGGCAACAATCTCCTCTTCATGATCTTCTCGCTGCTCTGTTCCACGCTGTTTGTGAGCGGTGTGGCGGCCCGCGCTTCGCTGCGCGATCTGATCGTATCAGCGCGTTTTCCTGACCACATCTTCGCCGGTGAAGCAGCTCCCGTTATCGTTACCCTGCGAAACGCGAAACGCTTATTGCCGTCGTTTTCGATTCTTGTCGAAGCGCGTGGACCGCGCGACTCCATTAACAAATCTAAACAGAGACGCCGCCGCCAGTTTTTCATCAAGCGGCCGCTGGCCTACTTTACCTATGTGCCGCATCGCGCCGCCGCAGAACAGCGAGTTGAACAACTATTTACCAGCCGTGGTCACGTGCTCATTAACGGGTTCGAATTGTCGACGCGTTTCCCGTTTGGATTTTTCCGTTTCCGCCGGCGGTTGCGCGCACGCAATGTGGACATCATCGTCTACCCAAAGCCCGAACCCATTGGGGACGAGCTCCACCTGCTCCCCACTTACGCAGGACGCATGGCCTCAACCAGGCGCGGCGTCGGACAGGACCTTTTTTCGCTTCGCGACTATCAACCGCAGGATGACTTGCGTCACATCGATTGGAAAGCGACTGCGCGCTCTCGAAATCTGACCGTACGCGAGTTCACCGCCGAAGACGAGCGCCGTATTACGATTGTGCTCGATACACGAGACCTGTCGGACTCCGGTGAAGAGAATTTTGCGGCCAGGTTTGAGGCGGGTATCGTCCAGGCTGCTTCACTTCTGAAACACTTTATCGACGAGCGGGCGGAGGTGCGCTTAATGCTGGGAGAGGATCTTGGTAGATATGGCGGTGGGTTGACACATCTCTATGCCTGCCTGCGCAGACTTGCAGTGGTAAGCCCGCAAAAAGAAAACGGCGAGTCGGAACTCTCGACCTCCTTCAGCGATCCCGCAAGCGTGAAAGACGATAATGCGTTTGACGAGGATTATGCGATTGTATTGACGACAGCGCCGCCGGGATCAATTCCCGCAAGAATCTGGCGGGCGTCCCACATAATCCACGTCTGAGATGTCACTAGCCGTCCTAAGAGAGGAACAAACTAATCTCAAAGGGCGCAAAGGTCGCGCAAAGGCCCGCAAAGAACTACAGTCCTCCAGCAGCTGTTGTTTTAGTAGTGATGTAGTTGGGTTAGCGCATTTCTGGTTCACGCCGCGGCTTTAGCCCGGCGTCAATGCCGTGGCCAATGTTCGAAACCGTTTCAACGGTTTACGGCTGTCTAATTTGAGTTTGCCGTTATTGGTAAACCGTTAAGACGGTTCAATGAAACGAAAGTTGCTGCGACACCGGGCTGAAGCCGCGGTGTGAATGAGACTCACATAATATGGCCGCTACGCTTGCTCCAGTTGAATCGGCTGTAACGAACAGCTATTCAACAAAGATTCTTCGTATCGTAGCCGCCTGCTTCTTTCTTTCCGGGGCCACCGGACTCATCTACGAAGTGCTGTGGGCGCGCATGCTGGGTCTTGTTTTCGGCGCGACCACGCTGGCCGTAAGCACTGTGCTGGCTGCTTTCATGGGCGGACTGGCAGTGGGCAGCGCGCTGGCGGGACGAAGCGGCTCAAGCATCGGGCGGCCTGTGCGCGCTTATGGCTTGCTCGAAATCGGTATCGCTCTTTACGCGCTCGCCGTGCCTTTCCTGTTTAGCGTGGTCGACAATCTTTATGCCCGCATCTGGCAACATTTTCATCCCGGGTTCTTTGTCTTTAGTTTGTGGCGCTTCCTGCTTTCCTGCGTGATGCTGCTCGTGCCCACCACCTTGATGGGCGCTACGCTGCCGCTTTTATCAGCGGCAGTGGTTCGTTCCGCCGGCCAAACATCAACTTCGGTAACCAGGCTTTACACGCGTAACCTTGCCGGAGCGATTTGCGGCAGCATCGCCGCCGGCTTTTTACTGTTACCAATTCTCGGCGTGCGCGCCACGATTTATATTGCGGCTTTTATCAACATCCTGATCGGCGTCGTTACTATCCTCGCTGACCGGCAAGCCGAAACTCTATCAACTGAAACGGACGGTCGCTTCGCCGCAACCATGGACGAATCCCTGCCTGAAATGGCGTCGGCCCCGACTACCCGCATGAGCAATGCCTGGTTCTGGTTATTTTGTGCCTTCACCTCCGGGTTTGTAACCATCAGCACGCAGGTCGCCTGGACGCGCATGCTGACGATGATTATCGGATCAAGTACTTATGCCTTCAGCATTGTAGTCGCGCTTTTTTTGCTGGGCCTTTCGGGCGGAGCCTACGTGATTGCGCGCAAAAATGTCTCCGCCAAACTGGAAGACACGGTGCTCAAAGTGGAGCTCGCAACTGTTGTCGGTCTTTGTCTCAGTCTCTTTATGGTAAATCGGATTCCCGCATTCCTTATTTCAAACGGACTTCGTTTTCACATCAGCAGTTGGGGCGGACTACTCGCGCTACAAATAATTTCCGTCGCCCTCTTGATTCTGCTTCCGGCATTCCTGATGGGGACGGTGATGCCGCTCGTGCTCGTTTGGGCCGGTACTAATCCAAAAAGCCAGGCCGTGAGACTTGTTGGCCGCAGTTATGCAGTAAACACCATCGGTGCGATCGTCGGAGCGTTTGGTGCCGGGTTTGTTTTGATCCCAGGATTCAACACGCGATTTACGATCCTCTTCGCAGCAACGCTATGCGTGATCGTTGCCGGGGTTGCCTACCAACCTAAAGTTGGCGTTGGCGATCGCGATCTTCGGCGAGCTGTTGCTGCCGGCCTCACGGTGGTTCTGATCGCTGTGTTATTCATGGTCGCTCCTCGGATGAATTTGGATGATCTCTCCGTCGGAGCCTACGACAGCCTGGTGCGCGTGCTGGCAAAATCGCGGGGAGCCGTAGACGATGAAGCCGGCAATCAACGTGGGCCGGAGATCCACAAACTATTGATGTACGAAGAAGGCCCTACTTCCACCGTTTCCGTGCGCAAGGATTGGGAAATTACTTCAATGGCCATCAATGGCCGCACAAACGCGTCAGACCACGAAGACATGCCGACACAGGTAATGCTGGGTCAGCTGCCGCTCCTGCTGGCGCCGAACATTAGGAACGCGTTAGTGGTGGGCTATGCAACCGGAGTTACGGCAGGCGCCATGCTTCAGTCACCAATCGAATCGCTCGAATGTGTGGAGCTGGAACCGGCGACGGTCAACGGGTCGCGGTTTTTTGAACACGTCAACAATCATCCGCTTAATGATCCGCGCATGCATTTGATTATCGACGATGCGCGTACGTACCTGCGCGTTATTCCAACGCGCTACGACATGATCGTGAGCGAGCCCAGTCACCCTTGGGTACCGGGCGTTGCCAATCTTTTTACGCAAGAATTTTTCAAGCTGGGTCGCGACCGGCTGAACGAGGATGGAATCTTTGTTCAGTGGTTACAAATCTACCAGCTTTCAACTGACAGTTTGCGTTCCGTCCTGGCGACTTTTCATGAAACGTTTCCGCACGTGTTGGTTTTTCGAGTTGAGGGCGCCTGGAGGGGGAAAGACTTGCTGCTCATTGGGAGCAAGACCCCGATTACGATGGAGGCGATGAGGGATCGGATCAAGCAGCGAATTAATGATCCACGAATTTCGCTCGAGCTCGCGCGTGTGAACATCAAAAGCGAAGCCGATGTGAGCGCATGGTATGTTTGTGATGAAACTCAATTGGCGCCGGCCGTTGCGGGGGCCGTCATTAACACCGACGACAACATGCACATCGAAACGACGGTGCCACGCGAAGCGTTTCGGCCTTTGCTGGAGACGAATGCAGCGTGGCTCGAAGCGCTGAAGAAATGAGTCTACGGTCCACAGCACACAAAGTCAGAACCGGGAGCGGTAGCGACCGGGTACCACTTGCGCTAAAAGCAACCGCTTTAATGCTTGAACATTCTGATGACGCTTGTTGTCAACCAAGCACCCGGTCGCTACCGCTCCCGGTTCTGACTTTGTGTGCTGTGGACCGTAGACTCCAGACTCCCAGACTCCCAGACTCCCGACTGTAGTTCAAGCCATCGGACAGATTTGTACGGCCACCAGTTGCCAGCGCTTGTCGCGCTCGGAATAGACGTGGATTATTTTGTATTGGCCTTCGATCTCGCGGCCTCGGTAAATCCATTTCGCTGAGTCACGCGCCGTCAGCACCGCAGTGCTCCCAAAAACTCGAACGCTAAGACGGTGGCGGATGACGTGCTCGACGATGAGCTCTCCGGAAGTGAGATCAGAAATCAACTGCGCTCTGTCGTCACCTTCGAGCGGATAAGCGAAAAAGAAATCCTCCGCCAGAATGCGCTGAAGAGTCTCAGCGTCACGACGCAGGAGTGCCTTCACCCAATCGTCATTCATCTGTCTTAATAATTGCTCTGTTTCAATATTCGTAAGGTGCTCGGCGGGTTGCTCGTCCGGCATGGCAACGACTCCTTTTCTGGGAACTTCGAGGGGCTAAGTTTCTATTCGAATCAACGCAGCTAGTCAATGGTCACCCATTGGATTCGCTTAGAGTTTGGCACTGATCCACGGTGAGGAGGACAAGTCCGTTTTCTGAACGGAAAGAGCTCTTGAGCCCGCGCAATCACTTACAGCAGGTCAATCAGCTCATCCGCAGCAGCCTCACCGCTGCGAATGCAATCGGGTATCCCGAGTCCTGAATAAGCATTTCCGGCAAGCGCAAAGCCCGGCAGGGAATTGACGCGTTCCTGAATGCGCTCGACCTTTCCCAGGTGGCCCAGGTTATATTGCGGCATTGAACGCTCCCACTTCAAAACTTCGGCGAACAGTGGCGCCTGCTCAATCCCCAGCAGATCACGCAGATCGGCGCACGCCCGCGAGAGCATTTCATCACGGCTTAAGTCGAACATCTCTGGTTGCAGCGCGCCGCCGACAAACGCGCGCAGCAACGCATGGCCCTGCGGCGCTCGGCCCGGAAACTTTACACTGCTGAACGTACAAGCGATGAGGGAGCGCTTTTCAATAAACGGCACAACAAAACCAAACCCATTGAGCGGATGCGGAATGTCTGAACGCTTGAAGCCCAGGTTAATGGTCGCGCTTGATGCGTAAGAGATTCCATTCAAGTCTGAAGCCAGTCGAGCATCCACACCACTCAACAAACGCGCGCCAATGTATGCGGGTAGCGCGAGACAAACGGCGTCGGCGATAAGGACCTGGTCTTGATCAGTTTTGATCTTCCATTTCGGTGAACCAGCGCCGGTTGGCTCGCGATCCAGGATGAGAGATGTAACGGGAGTGTTAAGACGTATTGAAACTCGAGTTGACCTATCGGAGTCGCCGGGTTGAGAATTGGAAACTTAGGATTCTTTCCGCGAGCTTGTCGGTTAGTAACTGCATGCCACGATCGAAGGAAAGGAAAAGACTGTAGCGCACACCGCTCGTTTCCTGAGAAAGCCCAGCGCTGTCTCTTACGGTCGGGCCACTGCCCGAACTTGAGTAGCCCTGCCCGATGGTAGGGCTTCGGCCCTGTTTGCGTAGCGCGCGAATCAGGCTGCGGTGTTCACGCTCCATTTCGAGGAAGCGAGGCATCGTCGCGCGTAAGCTAAGGCGTTCAGGATCCCCTGTATATATTCCTCCCACCATCGGCTGCGCCATGCGCTCGAGGGCTTCACGTCCCAGGCGACGGCGAACAAATTGGGCCAGGCTTTCATCCCGCGTAGTGTCCTGATCGCTGCCGGCACTGGAATTCGTTCCGCCATTCAGAACGCGCCTGGGAAGGAGAAGGTCGAGCGCCATCCTGGCTTTACCTGCCCAACTGAAAATCTCGCTTTTAACAAAAGGCCAAAACAGTGAAGGAGCCAGCAGATGAAAACCTTCCGGAACGGGCAGCAGTCGTCCTTGTCTCACAATGAAACTGCGGCGGTGGTTCTCATTAGTTTCGATCAGATGAGATTCGAGCTCGAGGCGCTTAACAAGTTCGAACGCTGCAGGTTTCTCAGAGATGAAGGAATCAGGACCACTCTCAAGCAGAAAACCATCGCGCTCCCGTGTTTGAACGATGCCGCCGATCTGAGAGCTGGCCTCAATGAGCGCTAGATCAAAGTGCTTTCCCGAAGCGCGGCTGCGTTCGAGCATTCTGTGCGCTGCCGCCAGACCAGTAATGCCTCCGCCAATGATTACAACGCGTTTCATCTCGAGGTTTGTCGGGCAATCTTGCACAATCTAATCAGCCTAAAGAGCAGCAACCCGGTGCGCAAACGTCATTGCGTGGTCCTCTGGCACCAAGCGATCGCCGAGGCGTTTCAGGGTCAACGCGCTCCATGATCAGTTCGCGAATCATTTCAATGAACGCCGGATGACTGCCGGCGGTAGCGGCGCGAATCATATTCAAGCCGAGTTGCTGACAGAGGGCGCTGGCCTCAGTGTCCAGATCGTAAATAATTTCCATGTGGTCGGAAACAAATCCTATGGGAGCTATCACTACATTCTTTGCTCCGACCGTCTGCAACTCGCGCAGATGATCGCAAATGTCGGGACCCAGCCAGGGCTGTGACGGCGACCCGCTGCGACTTTGAAACACAAGCTGCCAATTCTGAATCCCGGCTGCTTCCGCAACGAGGCGGCTGGTCTCGCGAAGCTGGTCCTCATAATCGCAGTTCTTTGCCATTGACTGAGGAATGCTGTGGGCTGTGAAGGCGACCCGCGTTTGCGATCGTTGCTGCTGAGGAATTTGTTCCAGCGCCGTCTGTAAATTCGCGACGTTTGCCTCGATAAAACCGGGATGATTGTAGAAGGCACGCAGCTTCTCAATATGCGGCGCCGGGGGACCAGGCGATTCGCGCGCGCGTTCGATGTCTTCGAGATACTGCCGGCAACTCGAATAAGAACTGTAGGCCGAAGTCACGAAGGCCAGTGCGTTCTTCACTCCGTCATCACGCATTTTGCGCAGCGTGTCTGCAAGCATTGGATGCCAGTTGCGATTACCAAAATAGATTGGAAGGCGCGGCCCTTTGGCTTCCAATTCCTTATTCAATGCTGCAATCAGTTTTCGGTTCTGTGCATTTATGGGACTGACTCCGCCGAACAATTCATAGTGCTTTGCAACTGCCAGCATGCGCTCGCGCGGCACATTGCGCCCGCGCAAGACGTTTTCGAGAAATGGCATTACGTCCTCCATTCCTTCGGGCCCACCAAAGGAAACGAGCAGAATTGCGTCGTAGCCAGGATCAGGAGTCTGGAGTCTGTTGTCTGGATTCTGTGGTCGATTCATTGGTTAGTAGTAGGTCAGTTTAGATAAAACAGCGCTCGAAGGCCATTACAGAACCGAGCGCGGTAGCGCCGGATCCTAAACACAACTTCGGCTGATGATTATTCGAGTGATTGACAGAGTATTTGAGGTTGACCTTAGCATCCGGCGCTACCGCGCTCGGTTCTGTAGAACAGCCGCGCCAGCCAACTCAAACTGACCCAGTTCCCATTGGTTTCAGGATGCGGAAAATATTAGTCCGACTCATAACTCGAGGACAGGACACTCCTGACTCATCTCATGCACTGCATCAACCAGCGCGATGACATTCTCGACCGGCGTCTCCGGCAAGATGCCATGTCCCAGATTGAAAATGTGCCCCGGCCGGCCGTTAGCTTGCTCCAGGATTGACTTAGCCTGCGACAGAAGCTGCTCGCGATTGGCAAACAGCGCTACCGGATCGAGGTTGCCCATCACTCCGACATCGTGTCCGATCCGCTGCCATCCTTCGTCCAGCCTGACGCGCCAATCCAGTCCAATAACGTCGCCGCCTGCTACCCGCATCAACTCAAGCAAACCGGAAGTGCCGGTGCCAAAGTGAATGACCGGAGTTCCCGGCGTGACGCCTTTGATTACGTCGCGTGTATGCGGCAGCACGTACTCACGATAATCGTCAGGACCAAGAGCGCCAACCCATGAATCAAACAACTGCACTGCCTGAGCGCCCGCCTCGATCTGCGCGTTGAGATACTTAATCAGCGCGCGAGAGATCAGAGACATCATCGCGTGCCAGGCGCCGCTGTCGTTGTACATCAGTGACTTCGTGTGCACGTAGTTTTTGGATGCGCCGCCTTCAACTACATATGACGCAAGCGTGAAAGGCGCGCCCGCGAAGCCAATCAGCGGCAGGTCACTGCGGAGGGCGGCGCGTGTTTCCCTGATAGCCGTGAAAACAAAATCCACCGCTCCTGGATCATCGACCTCAATCATGCGCTCAACATCCGCAGCCGAACGCACGGGATTATGAATTAACGGTCCTTCGCCTTTGCCGAATTCAAGCTGCAACCCCATCGGCTCAATGATTAGGAGTATGTCGGCAAAAATGATTGCCGCGTCGACGCCCAGGCGCTCGGCTGCGGTAACGGTAACCTCCGCCGCGAGAGACGGAGTCTTACACAATTCAAGAAAGCTCTGGCGCGCGCGCACGTCGCGATACTCCTGCATGTAACGTCCCGCCTGCCGCATTAACCAGATCGGCGTGTAGGGAACGTTCTCACGCCGGCAGGCGCGCATGAAGACACTGTCCCGTAGCGCTTCAGTAACCTTTGATTTACTGTTCAAATTACTCGCTCCGAAATTATGGAAAATTCCGAAAATCGTGAAGAAAGTTTTTGCAACTTTTCCTCGCGCGTCCCGTTAAATCCATCGCCTGGCGAAGTGCTCCAAACCATTTATTTGCATTGACGAGCGCGTTGACATTTCAGACTACAACAAACCAGCGCAGAGGAGGTAGCGTCCCCGGCTTATACACGAATCTGAGCTGTGTTGGCGGCAACCTTTAGTTGAACCCACGAGTCTAAACCGGCCTTCGCGAGGTTCAGTGAATTTTCACTCGGGAACGGTGACTTCTTCTATTTCTAAATCTGGTCTGGTTAACATCAGTACTCTTTCCAGCGTCTTTATCATGTGAATCGTTGCTTCGGACTTCGCGACAACCCGAGGAGAGTCTCCAAAACTATGAAATCCCTCGTATTTGCCGCCGTCATAATTTTTTGCTTCTCGCTTTCGTCCTCGGCTCAGTCAACGCCGTCAGCACAATCGACCACCTCAAGTAGCGATCGGACCGAGGCGGCTGTTACCGCTACCTCCTCAACCAGCCCGAGTCCGGAAACGTCCCCGGCCCCTAACATGGCCACCAATTCGACGGTTGCGGCAAAATCCGGCTCCGGAAAATCCGCGTTTGTTCTTGCGCCGGAAAAAGCGCAACCAGTAAAACTTCCGCTGTTCAGCAAGCCTCCGGTGGTTGATGGTAAGTTGGACGATGACGTCTGGAAATCCGCCGCTGTCTTCAAGGACTTCCATCAATGGCGGCCCAGCGACACAGCCGCAGCATCGGCGCGTACTGAGGTTTTTGCCGGCTACGACTCGCGTTTTATCTATTTTGCTTTCCACGCTTACGATGATCCTGGCAAGGTCCGGGCAACGGTTGCGAAACGTGATTCAATTTTTGACGACGACTCGATTGGTCTGCTGCTAGATACATTCAATGACAAACGGCGCGCCTACGAATTGTTCTTTAATCCACTGGGCATTCAGCAGGATGGCTTTCTTACGGAAGGCGCGAATGACGATTACAGTGTAGACATCGTAATGGAATCGAAGGGGTCGTTGACTTCTGACGGCTACACTGTGGAGGTGGCTATTCCTTTCAAGTCGCTTCGTTACGAAGCCGGCAAAGGAAAGTTATGGGGCCTTCACATTCTGCGGCAGATCAAACACGTCAATGGTGAACAAGATTCCTGGATGCCCATATCCAAGGACCAGTCTGGGCTGCTTAGTCAGGCGGGCCACATCTCAGGTCTGGAAGGCATTTCCACCGAGCGTACCCTGGAATTGATTCCCAGTCTGACGCTTTCGGAGACTGGAAAACGCAAGGCCCCGATCACCGCGGCGCAGCTGGCGGCTGGTGGAAGATTCATCAATGAACCCATCAAGTTTGATTTAGGCTTAACAGGGAAGTACAGCTTGACGCCACAAGTGACGTTGGACTTCGCTGTTAATCCCGACTTCGCACAGGTTGAGTCAGACCAATTGGTGGTTACCGCCAACCAACGCTTCCCGATTTTCTTTGAAGAAAAACGGCCATTCTTCCTGGAAGGCATCGACATTTTTCGCACCCAGATTGCTGCTGTTCACACGCGGGCGATAATCGATCCTGACTATGCGGTGAAGTTGACTGGAAAAGTCGCTCGTAACACTTTTGGTTTGTTGCTCGCTTCTGACAATGGTCCCGGTAACTTTAGCGAAGACGAACGGCCCACGGCCAATCCGAGATTCCTGGATAAGAATGCTTCCGTCGGAATACTCCGATTGAAACGCGACGTCGGCAAGTCAGACTCCTTCATCGGTTTCCTGGGAACCTACAGACGTTTTGTCGATACCTATAATGCGCTCGGCGGGTTTGACGGTCGGTTCCGGGTCAACCAGCAGACGACGTTTAGCTGGCAAGCGCTTGGCACGAGGTCGCGGCAACAGTTCTTCTTTCCCGAACAAGGGCAGACGCTCGATCGTAAAGAGAATGGCTTCATCTACGCCGTGGACTACAACCAGAACGGCCGGCACTTTGGTCACGAGCTCTCCGTGGTGGGCCGTACCCGTTACTATCGCGCGGATGTAGGCTTTAATCGCCGCAATAACACGAACAATCCGAATTGGTTTATTCGTTACAACTCGGAACCGAAGCCTAAAGCGCGGCTCATCTCGTGGCGAGTCTACACAGATTTGTCGGCGAACTTTGATTGGCAGGGCCGCTCGCAAAACGCGAACGATGAGTTGCAGATCCAGTTTAATCTGAAGCGTGAAACCTATTTTGGCGTTGGCTCCGACAAAGGCTACGAGCGTGTGTTTGAAAGTGAGTTTGGACCGAAGCGTCAGCCGGGCTCCAATTGCGCAGTAAAAAATAAGTGCACCTTTGCCGGCGATGACAATGAACGCTCAACTTCAAACCACGGGCTTTACTTTTTCGCCGGCTCGTCACCAAGCAAGAAGTACAACTTCAACTTGTTTGTAAACCGCCGTTGGGGAGATTTGGATTTCGACTTCGGCGCCGGTCCAAAGTTTCCCCGTGTGAGCCCGACCGCTCTCGCGGCTGCTGACGCGCAGGCCAACGGCCTCTGTGTTGGTAACAACCAGCCGGCCGTTTGCAATGCGCCGCAGGATCCAGGCCCCGGCGACTTCTTGCACATCGATGGCACTTTGACTTATCAGCCGACGACTGCCTTGAGCGCGACGCTGAATTTCACCAAAGAGAGATTGAGGCGCTACGATACCGGTCTGTTGGCTTTTGATGAAAACATTGTCTCGCTGCGCAGCACCTATCAATTCAGCCGTTTTCTATTTGCGCGCGGCCGGGTGGACTTTGATTCGATAGCATCGAATGTTAAGGGACAGTTCCTGCTCGGTTACACGCCAAATCCGGGTACTGCGCTATACGTAGGCTACAACGATGATCTCAATCGCCGCGGGTTCAATCCATTCTCCGGCCAGCTCGAGCCAGGCTTCCGTCGCAATGGCCGAACGTTCTTCATCAAAATGTCTTATCTGTTTCGTAAGAGTTTTTAGCTGATAGCTTATTCGCAGGATGCCCTGAGAACTCTTCAATGTTGTGACACGTAGAAAGTGCCACGAAAGGCGTCGACTGAGTTTAGCTTGTAAGAGTCCCTGCGCGCGTTGACTACGAGACGCTCAACTCCAATATCCGCGGACAATTTCTGCTCGGCTGGACACCCAACCCGGGAACGGCGCTCTATCTTGGCTGCAACGACAACCTCAGCCGCAATGGCTTCAGCCCCTTCACCGGGCAGTTTGAGCCCGTCTTCAGACGCAACAGCCGGACCTTCTTTATCAAGATGTCTTACCTCTTCCGCAAGAGTTTCGGCGGGTAAACTCACCCGACAAATGAGCGGGGGCAATTCCGGCTTCGCAACCTGATAATTTCTTTGAATAGCCAGTATCCGTATTGGGTCCCTGCTACCCCGGATGTTGCCGCTTGGGTTAAGATTGCTAAATCTAAAGCATGTTAGAAACCGCACTTCGCTACGTTCGACCGCAGAAGCCCATTCGGTTATCAACCGGATTGTTGTTTTGCGTGCTGTCCTTTGTTTTCGTCGCCTGTAAAAGTGACTACCAGGGATCAACGCGACAGGGCCGGCCTGCCGACAATAAAGCTGCTCGACAAGTCAAGACCGCGCGCGTCGAAGAAACTCCTTTCGGTGAGACTGTGACCGCAAACGGAACCCTCGCTGCCTTTGATCAGTCAACGGCCGGCGTCAAAGTGGCCGGGCGACTCAGCTCAATTTCAGTTGACCTCGGCAGCGTCGTTCGTCGCGGACAAATGATTGCGCAGATCGAACCCAATGATTACAAACTGCGCGTACAACAATCCGAAGCAGGGCTGGCGCAGGCGCGCGCGCGCGTGGGGTTATCGCCTGATGGCAAAGACGATGCAGTCGACCCCGACCAGACAGGAACCGTTAGGCAAGCTCGCGCGGTTTTGGACGAGGCAAAGGTCAGCCGCGACCGCGCTGCCAAACTTGTCCAGCAAGGAATCGTGGCGCGCTCGGAGTTTGATTCCGTCGACGCTGCGTACAAAGTTGCGGTCAGCCGTTATCAGGATGCAATCGAGGAGATTCGCAATCGCCAGGCTCTCGTGGCCCAACGCCGCTCGGAACTAGCTCTCGCGCGACAGCAGCTTGCGGACACAGCGGTCTATGCGCCGATTGACGGTATCGTGCAGCAGAAGCGCGCGAGCGTTGGCGAATATCTCGCGGCAGGCGCCCCGGTAGTGGATATCGTGCGGATGAATCCTCTTCGTTTGCGCGCGGAGGTTTCTGAGCGTGATGCCGGCACAGTTCGCTTTGGACAGAATGTGCGTGTCAGCGTCGAAGGCGATAGCAAGGTTTATCTGGGCCAGATCAAGCGCCTCAGTCCAGTGATAACTCAGCAGAATCGCATGTTGATGGTAGAAGCCGACGTGCAAAACGACGGCAACCTGCGTCCCGGTTCATTTGCCAAGGCAGAAATTGTTACTAACGACGCGAAGATGGCCGTGACTGTGCCAAGCAACGCGATCGTTACTTTCGCCGGAATAGAAAAGGTAATCGTCGTGCAAAACGGCAAGGCCCTGGAGAAGCCCATTACGACGGGAAGGCGCAGTGGGGACTGGACTGAGATCATCGCCGGCGTAAACGTTGGCGATCAGGTCATTGTCGATCCCGGTAATCTGCAATCGGGAATGGCGGTGGAAGTGGTGCAATAATCTTTTGCAGTGCGCTGACCTGTCAGCGCTTTGTTAGGCTGCGACCTGTCGCAGCCTTCGAGAAAAAATGGCTGCTACAAAAAAAGGCGGCGACAGGTCGCCTCAGACAAAAGCGGCGACAAGTCACCGCACTCCAAATTAGTTGAGTAATGCAAAAACTAGCCGAAATCTGTATCCGCCGTCCGGTCTTCGCGACCATGATCGTGTTGTCGCTGGTCGTTGTCGGCGCGGCAGGTTTTTTCCGGCTCGGCGTCGATCGCTTTCCTTCCGTTGATCTTCCCACCGTCAGTGTTCGCACAACCCTGCCCGGCGCCTCGCCTCAGGAAGTTGAATCGCTCGTCACGCAGCAAATTGAAGAGGTTGTGAACACCGTCGACGGAATCGACGAGCTGCGGTCGATCTCGGGGCAGGGAAGTTCAATTGTGATCGCCACTTTTAAGCTCGATCGCAATCTCGAAGCCGCCGCCCAGGACGTGCGCGATCGCGTCAACAGTCTGGGTCGAAACCTCCCGGATGATGCCACCCCTCCGGTTGTTCAGAAGTTTGACAACGACAGTACTCCGGTGGTGACGATAGCGCTCTCGGCTGATCGCTCCATTCGTGAATTGACCGAACTCGGGGACAAGACCGTGCGCGTTCAACTCGAGCGCGTCAGCGGGGTGGGCGAAGTGCGCGTGGTGGGCGGACTTCAGCGCGCGATCAATGTCTGGATCGACGCTGAGCGCCTTGCTGCATATCAAATCCCGGTTACCGCTGTCCGTTCCGCGTTGACGCGGCAGAATGCCGACGTGCCCGGCGGTAATGTCAACACTGGACGCGAAGAGCTGGTGCTGCGTACGTTCGGGCGCTACACAGATCCGCGCGGTTTCGAGGATCTGGTGATTGCCAATGTTGACGGCTCGCCGATCCGTTTGCGTGATGTCGCCCATGTGGAAGATGGGACGAAGGAACAAAGGTCGCTCGCGCGGCTTAACGGCGTACCGACGGTAACGCTTGAAATTCGACGGCAGTCCGGTGCAAACACCATCGAAGTCATCAACGGAATAAAGCGAGAGCTGCCACGACTGAACAGTCAACTGCCCGCAGATGTGAAGATGGAAGTGATTCGTGATCAGTCCCGCTATATCGAAGCGGCTTTGCACGAAATCCAAAAGCATCTGGTAATGGGTAGCATTCTCGCGAGTTTGGTAGTGCTTCTCTTTATGCGTTCATGGCGCTCGACGCTAATTGCGGCGGTGGCGATACCGTGTTCGTTGATTTCGACCTTCGGCATGATGCGAGCGCTAAACTTCACACTGAACAGCGTCACGATGCTGGCTCTGGTGTTGATGGTTGGCGTGGTTATCGACGATGCGATTGTCGTATTGGAAAATATTTTCCGCTTCATCGAAGAGAAGCGGATTGAACCGAGGGAAGCAGCCAGAGAAGCGACCAAAGATATCGGGCTGGCGGTGTTAGCCACTACGCTTTCGCTGGTCGTGATCTTTCTCCCGGTCTCGTTTATGTCGTCTATCTCCGGGCGGTTCCTCTATCAATTCGGAATCACGGCGGCGGTAGCCATCCTGGTTAGCTTGCTCGTTTCCTTTACGTTAACTCCAATGATGAGTTCACGGCTGATTCGCGTGGAAGAGGGCGTCACGGGCAAAGGCGGCCACCATGCACCGGGTTCGCGCGGCGGTTTTTATCAGTGGATCGACAAGGTCTATACGGTGATCCTCGCCTTTGCGATGCGTCATCGGTTGGCAGTCTCTATGTTGGCTCTTGCTGTTGTGTTTTCCAGCATTCCGCTTTATCGCGCGGTTAAGCAGGAGTTCATTCCGACGAATGTCGACGAGGCCGAATTCGAAGTCAACGTTAATGGCCCGGAGGGCACGAACCTGGCGGTGATGAACGAAGCAATGGCGGCGATTGAAAAGGATATTCTTTCAACTCCCGGGGTTCGACTGGTTCTGTCCAACGCGGGCGGCGGGTTTCTGGGCGGAGTGAATCAGGCGGGTGCATATGTTCGCATCGCGCCACATGAGGAACGCACATTTTCACTGTCACGTCTCTGGACCGAGACAAGGAATGGAAATCCACTCAAGGCGTTTAGGGGCAACTACTCACAGCAGGACGTAATGCTTGAAGTGCGGCGGCGCTTGCAGAAATATGCGCCTATGCGCATTGGTGTGCGCAACGCCCCTTCCTTTAATTTTGGCGCCGGTGGACGTTTCGACATTGATTTCAATTTGCGTGGTCCGGATATTGTGGCGCTGGCGGGCTATGCCGACGAACTGATGAAGCGTTCCCAAACGCTGGGCGGCATTGTGGATGCTGACACCTCGCTGAAACTCAACAAACCGGAGTTGCGGGTGGAGATTGATCGGGCGCGGGCTGCCGATCTCGGCGTTGACAGCACTGATATTGCCACCGCGTTCCGACTGATGGTGGGAGGCGAAGACCGCGCCTCTCGCTACCGCGATGAATCGATCAACGAGGACTACGACGTTCAACTTCGCCTCAACGAAAAAGATCGCAGCGACGTCGCAACCATACAGAGGCTTTATGTGCCATCGTCACGTGGCGGCCTCGTCCGCCTGGATAACCTGGTGAAGATCAATCGCGATACGAGCCCTTCGCGTATAGACCGCCTCAACCGGGAACGGCTGGTTTCGGTTCGTGCTGCGGTGGCGCCCGGGTTTGCCCTTGCGGATCGCATCGACGCCTTGCGTGGCGCAGTCACTCAGATGAATCTCCCAGCTGCTTATACGACGTCAGTTTCCGGTCGAGCACGCGAACTCGAGAGAACGTTCACTGAATTCATCTGGGCGTTCATTCTTTCAGTCATATTCATGTACATGATTCTGGCCTCACAGTTTGAGAGCACGATCCATCCGGTCACTATCTTGCTGAGTCTGCCGCTTTCAATTCCTTTCGCTTTGCTTTCGCTTTGGGCCACAGGCGACACGCTCAATCTTTATTCCGCGCTCGGCATACTCGTGCTGTTCGGGGTCGTCAAGAAAAACGCAATCCTCCAAATCGATCACATGAACAGCCTGCGCGAGCGCGGCATGGAACGCTACGAAGCGATCATGCAAGGCAATCGCGACCGGCTGCGCCCAATCCTGATGACGACGCTGGCTTTGATCTCCGCCATGCTGCCTTTGGCTTTGGGCACCGGCCCAGGCGCTGAAGAGAGACGCTCAATTGCGGTTGTTGTTATCGGCGGACAATCGCTTTCGCTATTGCTAACCTTGATCGCCACGCCGGTCGTGTATTCCTTGCTGGACGATCTGAGCCACACCGCGCACTGGCGAAAGTTTGCGAGCGCAACGGCACGTCTTCGTGAACGACTAGCAAAGACACGGCGGCCGCCTCACGACATTCCGGCTGGGACGACGGCCGAAACGCGCGCAGTGCACGATGAGGAGCGTGAGCATGCAAGCGCTGCCCTCACAGGCGATTGAGAAAGCCTGGACAGGCAGGCTGGAAGTGGTCGGCCAAGTCACTGCGAAAAATTAGTCCGAGTCAGCGGAATTCAGTAAAGCTCTGTGTAGCTTGCGACGAAACACTTCCTTCTTGAGGTGTTTGCACTTTCTCTGGAAAATTTACAATAGCAGCCTCCGCGTCCGCTAATGCGTTCAACCTATAGACGGACCAAGTAAAAGGGACAAATCGAAAGGTGAAATAGAAGACACGCGAGGATATGTTGCAACGGCCGAGTGCTGCCTGTAGCAAACTAAGACCAATGGAGGGCGTCTGTAGAGAGCCGAACGGCATGTTAACCAGCGCGACATCAAACTCTCTTTCCAATGCAACGTCCTTTCCCACACGTTCCTGCGCACAACTCGGAAATACACCTG
Source organism: Blastocatellia bacterium (assembly GCA_963698325.1). GTDB lineage: Bacteria > Acidobacteriota > Blastocatellia > Pyrinomonadales > Pyrinomonadaceae > PSRF01. Next base: position 310,501 of record CAVOQJ010000007.1, read on the forward strand.
GATGGAAACGCCCTGCAAGTTGACCATAGGAAATGGTCTTACCCGCTGTTGGAGGTTATAGCAAAATATTGAGGTCGCTTCTATGTCACGGATCGGTTTGACCGAAGCCATGGCTAAGTAGAGCAAGGGTAGTGCCCTAGTTTGAATTCTCTGTGGTTTCACAGAGAAGGTTGAAATTAGGGCACTATCAGAGCAAGTATGCTGTTGCTGCATTCTTATTGACTGCTATATACTTCCACAGTGATCGGTCATCAAAGCGACCGTTCCCGCTCGCTCCGGTAGTTCCTCTCAGTTAACAATTTCAATCCAGTCGCTGCACCGCCCCGGAAGGCGATTCTATTCAATACGTTCAGACCTTACGGACGACAGGAAGGCTTGTCCTATCGAAATGGAGCGAACCAATTGACGGCATCTGACGATTACAACCCCGACCAGCCGAACGTCCCACTGGCTCCAGATACAGTTTTACAGGAACGCTACCGCATTGTTCGGCAACTGGGCCGCGGCGGCATGGGCGCGGTTTATGAAGTCGAGGACCAGCGGCTGGGAATAACCGTGGCCCTCAAGGAGACGCTTTCTTCGGAGACATCCATGCGCAAGCAATTCGAGCGTGAGGCCCGTCTGCTTGCCGGCATGCAGCATCCTGCGCTGCCGCGGGTGAGCGATCATTTTGTGGAAGGCAATCGGGCCTTCCTGGTAATGCAGTTCATTGGCGGCGTTGACCTTGCACGAATCATATCCCAGCAGCCTGGACCGTTTCCTCTCGATCAGGTTATTGCCTGGGCCGATCAATTGCTCGACGCGCTGATCTATCTCCACTCGCGCGATCGCCAGGTGATTCATCGCGATATCAAGCCGCATAATTTGAAACTCACCGCGACGGGCCAGATCGCCCTGCTCGACTTTGGTTTGGCGAAAGCACAACCATCTGATCCCTCCGTCACCTCCTCGCAGGCCTTCTTCGGTTATACGCGCCACTACGCGCCGCTCGAACAGATTCAGGATCAGCGAACGGATCCTCGCAGCGACATCTACGCTCTGGGTGCAACGCTCTATCATCTGTTGACTGGAGTGAAACCGCCCGACGCGATGGTGCGCGCCGCGGCCGTTGTTAACTCGGGCCAGGATCCGCTGTTGTCTGCCAACAAGATTCACCCCGCGGTGGGTCCGCAAGTTGCGGCCATTCTGGACAAGGCGATGGCGCAAAAGCCGGAAGACCGCTATTCGGATGCGAAGGAATTTCGCGAAGCGTTGCGACGCATGGGCCGGACAAAAAACGCAGGAGTGGATGTCGAACAGAGGGATCGAGCCAAGATCCGGCTCCAATCTGCTCCGGGCACTATTCACATCAGTGAACTTACCTCCATGGATCAGGCTACTTCAATGCCTGCTTCTGATTCTGCGGTTTTGAATATGACCCTGGTGGCCTCTGCAAGAAGATTTGGGCCCGCCGGTGCAACTGTGACTCTGGCGCTTGTGCTTACTTTAGCGGGTGGGATTCTTTACGCTCGCGACGCTGGTTTCCCTCAACTGGGGAGATAACTGCCGCCGCCAATTCAGCAGTGCCGGAACGTACTGCTGACCCTTTGCGTCAGCCGGGAGCGTCGCGCAAATCAGAGCGAGCACGCACCAGTGACAACATGGCCACCACGGTCACAAACACATCAGATGCTAATGATGCCAACACTGCCGAGCCGGCAATTGAAAAGAGGAATTTTGCTGAGGCGTCGAAGGTTCAAAGTGACAAGAGACCAGTCGTCGTCAGTCCAGCTGCTCAAGTTGAAAAGAAACAAGCGCCGGCGGCAAAGTCTCCAAATATTTCGAGTCGCGGTCAGGAGACGTTGCGTCCTGCTCCGCGCAAAGAGCTGCGCCGGATTGGAGCACCGAGCATACGTCTTCCGAATCCCGAGTTACGCGATAGCACGCCGGCGCCTTCACCTGACTCGCGCACGCGCACCTTTGGTTCATCGAGTGTGATACCAATGAGTGGGCCGTCAAAATTCTATCGTGCAGCAGATGGCACCCAGATCGTGAAGTTTTCAGACGGCTCGACCCAGTTGACACGCCCCCGGTCAATAAAGCGCTCGATCAGACCGTTCATACCGCTAACGTGGCGCTTTAGCGGCGAGCTACTCCGCTCAACCTTCGCTCCACCTTTCAATAACCGCCAGGCTGAACCGAGTCCGCTGCAAACCGCTTGTTCGGCGGGGGTCGTAGGTCAAAATTGTAGCTATGAGAAATACGCCGACTCGCTAGCGGGCTGGCGCCCCGCGCGCAATATCAACACTATCAACCAGCCAAATAGGAAATTGGAAGTCGCTGTTTCCAACAAATGCACCATACGCACTTCTTGCGGCATGAGCGGATTGGGTAACAGCAATTGCGAATTCATCACCACCGCAAACAACAACGCAACTGCTAACCCTGCCTCCCACCACCGACCTTTCATCATCCGGATGACCGGAACCGCTATGGCGGTCCACAATATCGCACGCACTGCTTGAAGCGGCAGAAGCAAGGGGGTGTCGCGCAGCACACTACTTATCTGTTTTAAGAAGCTGCCTGGATCGCTCCCGCCGTAATAGGCACGCACCGCCGGATTTTTCCAGGCGATGAAATAGCCGAAGCTGAAATAGATGACCACGTAGGCGATTACAATCAAGGATAGTTTGCCGGCCCATTGACTGACAGTCATATCCAGGCGTGAGTGTTTGCTGGAATCTTCCGGACTAGATTTTCTTTTCCCAAGGATTAACACCGCGAGCGAGGAAAAAAGTGCCGCGATAATCGCCCCGGATAGGAAGAGGCGCGGCAGCATGCCAGGCGGCAGACTTCTCACGAAGATGGCGGTCTCGATCTGCGGCATCACAGTCATCACGCCGTAGAACACAAAGAAGATTGCAAGGACCAGTTTCCACCCTGCCCAGCGAGAACGGAGAATGATGTAACCTAAAACAAGCGTATTCAGGAGGCTGACAGCCAGCAGTGCAGGAAGTGCTGCTCCGGCGTCGACCGAGTCGGGTTGTTCAGAGAGAGATGGAAGCAGTGCTGCCGACACGGCAGCGAAGCAAATGAAGTAGAGGACGGTCAACACTGCGAGTCGAATAGTAATTTTAGCAATCGCTTTCATAACTCCTATTTCATATACGTCAACGGTTGGCCGCCGAACCCTCGAGTTAACCGGGACCTTCTGCGAGATTTGACTACCGTTCGACAGCTCACACGCCCTGCTCGTATTTATCAGGCACCCCTATCCGCGCTAAGGCCTCGTCCGGTTCACCTTGATGATACAGCTTCGCAAGATCATCAGCGTTGAAGGCATAGCCGAACGGCGGTCGGCCAATCTCCGTCATCTCCGCACTTCTTATGAAAGCATTGCACTCCGCCTTCGTGGGGAAATTATCTACGCTCAATTCGACTTCGTTGCCGTCTGGGTCGTGATAGTAGAGCGAGGTCGTGAACCTATGATTCAGCGGCATAAAGGAGGTTATCCCTTCTGCTTTCAGACGCTCATAGGTTAAGACTAAATCGCCAAAGCTCGCTAAACCATAGCCTACGTTATCGACACCAGCAGCGTTCCCTGGCTGGGTTGCTACTAGCGTCATCTCTGAACCTCGGCATTCCCGAAAGCAATCTAACGCTGCGCTTCAGCGGCGGGCGATTCCACTCAACCTTGGCGTCATGCTTTTATTCGGCCGAGCGCCATCGCATAACCAGTTGCGTCACCGGAGACGCCGACCGTAGGCACGAAGCTCTGCCCACTCCCACACCACGCGCTCGACGGCGCCGGTGTTAGGCTCGAAGCGTAACCGAAAATCTCCTGGGCGTGCCGTTGCGAATTCGCGGTCCCCCTGGTAAAGCAGGCGCATGGGAGTCCCGAACTGCGGAACATCAAGAAAGAGCTGCGTACCTGCTCTGAAGACTCGGAACTTGAACATGCCGTCATCATAGTTTCCCGTCACACGCTCAGCCTCCTGCTGCCCAATGGGCAAATCCCGCAAAACAGGCGTTGGAAGTCCCATAAGCTGCCGCGCGATGTCCTTGACCACCGAGTCCAGCCGAGCGTGCCTGGCATTCGCCGTGGCAGCAATGATTAGATCCTGATCAGGAAAGTACGCCAAATACGCCGTATATCCGGCCAGGACGCCGCCGTGCCATATCGCTCGCTGCCCTACCAGCGGGAGCATGGAAAGCCCGAAACCGTACGGTGGTGTGAATCCGGCACGAACTGCTACTACGGTTGTCATCTGCCGGAACGAGTTGACGGACACAGCCCTTCCGTCGACAAGGGCCCGCATCCATAGCGCCAGATCCACTGCGTTCGAGCAGAGCCCACCCGATCCGGTGAAGGCTCTGGCCTTGATCGCGGTCAGTGGTCGCAGAGCATATGAGTTGTTGTCTTGGTACCCGGCCGCCCGCCGATCGCCTTCAGCCATGCGGGCTGACGCACAGCCTCCTGTTGATTTAAGGCCGAGTGGCTCAAAGAAAGTCCTCGCCAGATACTCGTCATGCGCTGTACCGCTGACTTGTTGGACCACCGCGGCCAGAACGGTGTAATTGGAGTTGCTGTAGGACCACCAATCGCCCGGGCGATAGAGCTGCGGCTGCCGCGCGATCACGTCGATCATCCTCGACAGCTCGAAGCGGCTTGCATCGCCCGTGTCGATATCCTGCATCTCAGGAAGTTCGTCCCATTCAGGAAGCCCTGAGTTCTGCAGAAGCAGGTTTCTAATAGTCGGTACTGTCGTCTGCGCCGCTCGATAGTCATGCAGATACTTCGTGACCGGCTCGTCGAGCTGGAGTCGGCCTTCCTCATAGAGCTTCATTATCGCCGCCGCCGTGAATTGCTTCGAGAGCGATCCGATCCCGTAGATCGTGTGTGCTGTTGCTGGAGCGCGCGCCGCGCGATCCGCCAACCCATATCCTTTCGCGAGGACGAGCTTATGCCCTCGCATGATGGCAATCGAAACGCTGGGAAGTCTGAGTTCACGCCGGCCAGCCTCCACGATGTTATCGATCTTTCGAGCTGGAGTCGCACGCGAGGTCACGCGTCTCACCGGTGTGGACGACTGGGAGTCGCAAGGGGTGATCAAGGTTAGGGCGGTAATCACCGCACAGCAGGTGGTAGTAATGCTGCGACGGATCAGACGCGTCTGCAACAGCGTCTGCGTGCCGGTATTAGGCGCTTCACAAGGTGTGACGGAACTCTTCATAACGCAGCATTCACTTCTCGCGCCACGCGGTTGCCGGATTCAAGTGCTCCCTGCATCCATCCATCGATCCATACTGACGTATGCTCACCGGCGAAATGTATTCTTCCTTCGGGCCGCGCAACGTGCGGCAGCAATGAGCTGAATTGCCCAGGCTTGTAAAAGGCAGTGCCGCCTTTCGCCCACTCGTCCTCGTCCCAGCATTTCGTCACGCCGCCCTCGAAGTTCTCCCGCATGCCGGGGTAGATCAGCTCCACTTGTTCGAGCGCGAAGTTTATGCGCTCTTTCTCCGGCATCGCCGTCACCCGCCGTGAGTGCAGGCTGATCGGGAAGGCCTGTAAGATACCCCGCGTGCCCGGCTGCTTGTAGGTCATGTCCCACACCTGGCTGATGGGTAGGTCGGTCGTGGCGAAGCCGCTGAGACCCTCGCTGACCCAGAATCTTTTTCTCGACTGCAAGAATATCTTCGAGACCGACAGATACGGCAACTGTTCGATGGCCCTTTGCTTCTCGACCGAGAAGGCCGGGGCGACCTCGATATTCTTCTGGACGGTAAAGGGGATGGCGCAGATCAGATAGTCTCCGGTCAAAGTGTGATATGCACCGGCGCGCAGGAAGACGGCTTTGACGCCCAGCGCACTCTGTTCGATCCTGACGACTGGCGCGGCGTAGTGAATCTTCTCGGCCAGCCGGACGGCGAAGGCTTTCGGGAGAAGGTCATTTCCACCTCTGATCTTGTAATACTGGTTGAGCCTCCGATTAAGCGCCTGATTGCGCAGCATGAACAGGGTTGACCAGGTTTCTACCCGGTCGTCAACGCCCCCTAAACTGAGCAGGGCAATGGCCTCTGGTGATGCCCCTCGGCTGCGCCAGAAATCAGATCGGTTCATCTGGTCATATTTTTTTAGCGTTTCGGGCGGCGGCCAACTTGGATCGGTCACGTCCCCCACTTCGCCCAACATAGACCAGATATATTTCTGCCGCATGCCGTTCACCCCGAGCGCCCGCTCCTCCGCCGTCAGATCATACGGCCACTCCACCTTCTGTCCGGGTGTCACCTGGATCCTTTTCCCGCGCACGTGGTAAACGGACGGCAAATCGGGCGGCTCGAAGGGGTCGAGTGTGAGGCCGAAGAGTTCGGCGTATTTAAGCGTGAAGTGATGGTGATTAGGAATCCGGGCGGCGCCGGCCTCGGCGTAAAGCCCTTCGGCGAAGGGATCGCGTAAGGTGTGGACGCGACCGCCTGGCCGCGTGCGAGCTTCGAGAACTGTGACGTCGTGCCCCGCCTGTGTTAGCTCGTAAGCAGCCGACAGCCCGGCCAATCCCGCCCCGATGATGATAACCTTTTTAGGAGAGCCACTTCGTTCCAGGCTCCTTTGACCGAAAGCGAAAGTGTTCAGTGAGGATGCGGAGAGCGTCGCCGCGGCGACAGCAGTTTGTTTCAAGAAGTCTCTGCGTCTCATGTTCTATCTCACAGGTACGGCGGGATAATCCGAAGCCACCTAACGCTGATGTTATAAAGCGGGCGCCCGCGAACCGGCCCGGTTTTTGGGGAGGGTTACACTCCGGCCTCAAGCTCGAGCGCAAACAGGCTTGGGCGAATCCACTGGCGTCGGATGGCGCAAAGGACAAGGCATATCCGAAGGCGAGATCGAAACCACCATACGTGGCGCGCGGATCCGTTCGCGCTACCGGGCTACGAGGAATCGCCATTACCGTTTTTGCCCAATGGCGATCAGACTTTCCGATGTGCGAACGAACATCATGCCGTCCGACAACGCCGGCGTGGCCATTAGCAACTCACCCATTGAGTTCGTTGCCACTTGGGCGAATTTCTTTCCCGCTAAGACCACTAGTATTTCGCCATCTTCGTTAGACAAATAAATCTTGCCATCCGCTGCTACGGGTGACGCGCTGAAGCCGCTTCCAATCTGCTGAAGTCGCTCACGAAAAATCTCTTCACCCGTTCGCAAATCATAAGCATCGAATACCCCATTGTTGGCGAGCACATAAAGAACGCCGTTATAGATTAGCGGTGTCGGCATGTAGGAGCCACGGCCCGTCCGACTCCAGACAATAGATTCGCTCGTTGTCTGACTGTCGCGTAAGGTGAGATCGCCACGGGACCCCGCCCGTACGACATAAATCGGTCGCTCCGGCGCCCGTCCGCTAGCGACGACGAATAAGCCATCGCTAAAAATTGGAGTAGGTGCAGTAATCTTCGAGCTGCGTCCGAGGCGCCAGAGTTCCTTTCCGGTAAGCGGATCGTAGCCGCGAATAAAGTTTGATGCGTTGGTGACGAGTTCGGGTCCTGCGGCGGTTGTCACAACCGTTGGCGAGCCCCAGGATGGCAATTCTTCGCGTTCGGTCTTCCATACCGTCTTGCCGGTCTCGGCTTTCAGCGCCATGATGAAAGAGTCGGCCTGTGTGTCACACTGTAGAATGACCAAACCATTCCAGATGATCGGTGAAGAGGCGGGACCCCATTCGACACTCGGAATGTCGTAGGCTCCGACGTTTACGCGGCCCAGATCGATTTTCCAGAGAAAGTTTCCCTTAACATCGTAAGCATGCAGGCCTTGCGAACCGAACCACGCAACGACAATCCGACCATCGGTGACAGGAGTTGAACTTGCGTACGTAGATTTGATGTGCCGCTTATCTATAGGTTCGCGCTCAGCGGCAACACGTTGCCAACGAATCTTGCCGCTGCGTTTGTCGACGGCAAAAATCATCCAGCGATGTAGCGAACGATCCTCGGAGGCATCGCCGTCGCCATAAAGGCCGGGGCGGAAAGTAGCGTTAGCTTTGCTGCTGATGGCGCTAGTCACAAAGATGGTATTGCCCCAAACGATAGGACTCGAATGCGCCAATCCTGGAATTGGTGTGCGCCAGAGAATGTTCTCGCCGGTTTTTACATCCCACCGATCCGGAAGATTTTGTTTTTCAGCAACGCCCGAGGCTTCTGGTCCACGGAATGATGGCCAATTACCTCGCTGGTTATTTGCGCGCGGAAGCGAACGCGGATGCGCCGCAGCGGTTCGCACGATGCGCCGCTCAGCCACAACCTTTGCCGTTCCTGGTGGAGACCAGACGGTGCCGTCAAGCATCATCCGTCGCATCTTGCATTCATCGGAGATGAGATCGAAGCGCACGCTACTACCTTCAACTCGAAACCGATAACGACCGGGGCTAACACAGCGCGCTTCTTTTTGCGCGTTCATCAATTCAATCTGATCGGCCTCACTTTTCCAGGAACCTTTGAGAGCTGGTCGGCCCGACCAATCAACGGTGAACGTGCCATCGCCGGCAAATTTGGCGAGTAAGTCGCCGAAGCTCAATGGGCTTGTCGGGATCTGCGTATTAGTCGTCTGACCACTTGCTCGTGATCTCCAGGAAACGAGGTAAACAATGGTCAAACCCACCAACAAGAACGCCATTATGACTTTCTCTGTCTTGATTTCTCTGAGATTCATAAGTTTGCTTCTTTTAAGGTCTCCTTGAATTGGCGGCGAAGGGAATCGAAGTCGGGATCAGATTTAGATGCGTTTATGCCAAATCCAGGAGGAAGTCAATCGTTAACGCGTTAACTCGCAGTTTGCTCCAATGAGTTTGTTAGGCGCTCAAATGTAAAGGGCCAAGGTGCGACTATATTACCCTCACCACGCCTACTAAAAACAGATACCTGTTTAGAAAGGGCCTCATAACTTTGTTGATCCTTCACTAACAGGTTAGCGCCTGACGGTGCGCTTCTGCGGGTGAGCGACAACTGCATTGTGCGGCAAGTTGTCGGTGAGAGACATGCTGATTCCGGTCCGCTGCAAGCGCTTATGCGCGGCGGACGCTTAACGTTGATGCGTGCCGCCAACCTACACTAATTCTATCTCCCTTCCAACAGCTTGACGCAAAGCCTCCGCACAACTTTCGCCACATACGACAAACAGCAGATCTTTTCCCTCTTTCTTGGCTGGCGATTCTTCTGTCACCACAAGTGCCTGCACGTTTCTATCGCGCCGGGTCAAGAAGACATCAATCACTTTGCCTGTCGACTCACTGAGATCAATGTCGGGCCGGGCTTTGGCACCGATCCCAAATAGCTCCGTATCCTCAGGAATTTCATCCCCGCACCAACCGCATTTATAACCACTCGCCTGCCATGCTTTATCGCGCTTGCTATACATCAAATCTCCTCTCTATCCAACCGCCATTCTGAGATTCACCCAGGAAGCGCATAACGCTGGCCTTCAGCTGCGGCGCGCGATCAGCATTCAAGCTGAAGGAAAGAGATTACTTGAGAAGCATGCTATCGCGCCGTCAGCTGCAAGGCTTTGTTCGGCGGCGTGTTAGACATTCACAAGGCTTAGTCTATCGATCAAGTTCTCGGAACCTTCGATGGCTCGATTTGAATCGTGTTGATTGATTCATTGTAGGTGCGTTGCTCCAACTGCAGAAGCGCATCAGGAAGCTGTTTCCAAGAAGCGCGGATGGCGATACAAAACTGGACCAACGCAAGCATTAAACCCTACCGCTAAAAATGCCAAGACTCCTGCAAATATAGGAGCTTTATCACTCTTGTTGCTGAATATTCCATTGGGCATAAATCCTGTTTCCGCTAACCTATAATGCTCATCGTAACGATCATAGCCGGTCCCAAACAGCGCTATATCAAAATCCTCAAAATCACTGCAAATGCTGAAGCCTGTATCGCCAGCAGTACAGGTGTTTGAGAATTACGAACCTGTCTGCGCTTCCTCTTAACTGGAAGAAGAATGCGCTCTCGCGAATTGTCAACCAAACTTATTGGCGCTTCCCAACCAAGACGTTCGTTGTTCAGATTCGTTGGGAATAGATGGAGATGGATGATGCCCGCAGGCAACTCAGCGGTTAGCTCTCTATCTGTATCATCTTCGTCAGGCGGAGGCACATTGAGCATTTGCTGCACTGTGCGCTCGAAGTTCTTTCTTGAATCTGCCGGCCCAATATTGGGCAATTGGTAGACGCACACGCGCCAACCTGCTGGCACTTTAGACTCGATGAAATCAAGCAACGGGATCCGATTCTTTAGTTCGTCACCCGTTGCCGCATCAAAAATTGGTGCCTTGGCTTCAACGGTAACTGCTGCGTCTGGAAATTGTGCCCTAAAGTCTGGCCGCCGTCCGTCAGGATTAATAGCTTCTATGACAATAGATGCCCCCAATTCCTGAAGGATACCAGCCACGATCAACTCGAAGAAAGTGCTGTGCCATTTCTCTCGCAAGTCATGAACAAAGTCGCTCTGATTGAGCACAGGCAACTTTGCAATATGCTCATTTAGAAAACGACGACACGCTTTGGCTCGTGGAACGGTAGAACGCGCAAGCCAATCCAGAGTATGTTCCGCCCTGTCCTGATATGTATCATCGAGAAGCAAGGGTTTCTGGAAACGAAATTGGAGATTCACGATTCATAAATAATGCTTTGACTTTCCTGTTAGCATCGCCCAAGCCGCCGGAACGTCAGAGTTGACCGGGCGGCGCGATTCATTCAACCTTCGCCGGACCAATCAAGCTGCGAAACACGCTCCCGCCGCTCCGGTCCAACGAGTTGTTCGGTTGCGTCGTCAGGGTAAATGCACAAACGGCGCAATGAGTTTTGATACGACAGTGTAACTCGCGTCGACAAGGCGTTCGTCCCGAGGATTGCCCGGAGCTTTCCCACCGTGAAATAGATTGCAACGAACCTGCTACGCGCACCCCAAGACTTCGTTCAGATTGTTTATGTTGCCAATGCGACGACGATTGCCGTTGCGAAGATTTGCGACGCCGTGTTCTGCCAGTACATTGATAGCGGCCACGTACGCCGGATCATTCGCCGTAAGACGCCGGTGACCATCAATGACATCAGGTTGGCCGGCAAAACGTATGACCTGTTCGCGATCGCCAGCCTCGTTACTGAAACGCGACGCATACAAGGCGTTAAAGGCGACCCAAACCGCGACGAATTTAAAGAAAACATTTCCCTCTTCGTTGGGTTCAATGGTTCCCTGCGATGCCAGTCTGTACCAAGTGTTAATGATATCGTCGAGTTCCATATTGAGAGTTAGCAACCGAACGTTGCGCTTCAGCGGCTCGCCCACGAACTTACCAAAGAAGCCTGCTCATGGCGAGTCCGCTGCAAGCGCTTGTTCGGCGGCGCGTAGATTATCCCAAGAGCTTCGCCTTATTCCCGATTTGGGAAACTATGATTTCCTTCAAAATCTTTTCATCAGAATTATGCAAGAGAAATCTCTTCGGGATGATGATTGATTCATATTTGTTTAGAGCAAAGCGGAAATTGTGAGGTCTCTCTATCACCTTTCGCACACTCTCCCAAGCAACATGACCGAAGTTCTTTCCGCGCACGATGTCAAAACCATCTCCCTGCTCATGAAAGATGTAGTGGATGTGCTTTTCAGAATCGGAAAGATCCCTAAGGTACTTCCGATAGGAGGCATGGACACGTAAGAATTGACCTGCGACCGCGACAATCGGCAGCCCGAAGAAGAGTGGCGACAGCTGCCAAAGAATTTTCTGCTCGCCAATGAGTATGAAGAAATACGTGAAAGCGGCGATCACTAGTGCAACAATCAAACATGCAATTAGTAGCTTCGTTTTCGCGGCATCAAAATAGGCATGAAAATAATCTGACAATTCTATCGTCGCATCAATTTGAACAATTCTGTCTTTGCTCTCTAGCATTTCTTTCAAGGCCCGTCTGCATCAAAAGCCGCCGAACGCTGCGCTTCAGCGGCTCGCCCACTCAACTTTCCAAAGAAGCCGCTCACCGGCGAGTCCGCTTCAAGCGCTTGTTGGCCGCGCCATGCGAAGTATGTCGCTTCTTAGGTTTTTGGCGAGTCGCATCATCTGACAATCCTCGATGAAAGTGCTACCGGTCGCAGGCTTGTACTCTGGAAAATATCGCGGTGGCTGACCACCTGGAAACAACCAGAGCGATATCTCTCAAATGATTCGGCATATCCAAGATCTCTCCATGCCACTCGATTCCACGGCACGTGGCGAACTTGGGTTAGATCTCTTGTGATGCCAATCGCATGTGATAAGGCTTCCCCCGAGCAAGAAATCTGGACGCTACCTGAACATACACATAACCAATCATCTCCGGTTGATTGTTCAATTGAATCGCAAAATTATCCAATCTCGCCTTCTCATCTTCCCAACTAATCCTGCCAAACCGATCGAGCCAAAAAACGTCCGGCACAAACACGCCTTTCCCGATTACGACATTGAAGGGCAAGAGGAACAAGCATGAAAGAAATAATAAACGTCCACAGCCCCTCATCATAGTTCTTGCAAAATGGATAGCGGCATAACGCTGCGCTTCAGCGGCTCGCCCACGCAACTACGAATAAAGGCCGCTCACCGGCGAGTCCGCTGCAAGCGCTTGTTATGTGCGTCTTCAAAGAAATCACGCTCTAGAAACTTGCGCTCTCGCTCAGGAATCTGAAGAACGGATTCTGTAAATGCCATCCTCAGATCATCTGCTGCGTTACCCAGGTAGGCGGTGCGATTACAGCTGAACAGCACGGTCAAATTTTTCTCCTTCGTTTGTAATGCGTAGACAAGGTATTTTCTGCCTTCAAGAAAGGGTCCCCAAGAGAAACACCCAGACCTACCCTGATCCGACAAGACAATGATTTCCGGAACTGTGGTGTCGAGGTAGCCGGCCCCTTCCAGGACTTCTCCACCTTGAACTGATGACGAAAAGGCGACTCGGTAAGGTCCGCGTTCGGATCATCAGTTCGAGGCGGTACAATTTCAGTGACTTCTCCGATGAAAACTGCTTTGGCCTCATCATAGGCTTGCGAAACTTCGGTTTTTACACAAAAGCATGCGTAACCCTTTGTCGCAAAGATCGCGAACATTGCGAGGAGAACAGCAGAAACTAAGGTGGTTTTCATTTATCTATCGGCCTCCAGAGAAAGCACATAACGCTGGCCTTCAGCTGCGGCGCGCGATCAGCATTCAAGCTGAAGGAAAAGAGTTACTTGAGAAGCATGCTATCGCGCCGTCAGCTGCAAGGCTTTGTTATGCGGCGCGTGGTAAATGGTCATGCTTCTTCGCGATATTATTTCTCGTCTAAGTTCACAATCCTTATAGGCACGTCCCAATGTGCAAGCGGAATCTCGAACCTTCTTTGTTCTTCCCGCTTGAGCGTTTCCTGGTCAGGGAAGAGTTGCTTGAGGATTGGCTCGTCGCTGGAATCGTCATGCGCGATCTGGACATTCTTCCAGACGATACGGATGCGGTAATCCCAGCGCCCATCTTCAGTGCCATGATTGACCGGTGTTTCCGCCGTCACCTGTAGAGCATTCCCCAAGTCCAGCTGCTTTTTGAGCAATGGGTAGTGGTTCTTCTTGAACAAACGGATGAACTCTTCGGCATAGCCCCATTTAGCCTTGTAGTAATACTCAACAACGAAAGGCTTGTCCTGCGTGTTTTGTCTGCGAGGTCTGAGCATTAACTGAGTAAGTTATTTGCCACAGCAGGAAGGCTAGAGAAACCGCACGACGGCCCGAATTATCCGAGCTGCTAAAGTGATTCGGAAGTTCATAGACATGTCCTTTCGTGTTTTTTGACCGTGGCAAAGTCATTCACATTGTAGCCGCATAACGCTGGCCTTCAGCTGCGGCGCGCGATCAGCATTCAAGCTGAAGGAAAGAGGTTACTTGAGAAACATGCTATCGCGCCGTCAGCTGCAAGGCTTTGTTCGGCGCAGCGTACTTGGCGAACGTCTGATCGAAAGAATTCTGACGATTACCCAGGCGATGCGGAATGCTGAAGCGCTTCGCCCGCGATCATGCTTAACCAGCAATTCATGTCCACGTTAACGCAACTCACGTCGACCACCGATCGACCGCCTTGCCGGCCGGTGGCTTCTCCATGATCGGTATCTGCCGCAAAGGCATTCCCGACCTTGCGTCAGGCAGACTATTCATCTTTAGCAATAACTCGAGACTTCGATTGCTGAATCCTGTCGTTGCGCCGCAATCACGTTGGCAAGATGACGGCTTTCATCTCGCCGCTGGGAGAAGCACTTGCCTGGCAATGCTACATTGCCACAATCGCCAGCGATATCTGAGCAGCGCTAAGGATACAAACACAACACGGCAGAACACCGACTCACCAACGTACAGCATCGCCTATGTCTTAGTTAACATATTCTCAACTCGCCGATGCGCCGAACGCTGGCCTTCAGCTGCGGCGCGCGATCAGCATTCGAGCTGAAGGAATAAGATTACTTGAGAAGCATGCTATCGCGCCGTCAGCTGCAAGGCTTTGTTATGCGCGCACTGGAGTCAGACAACTGGATGAGTGCCGATTTCTTGCGCAACCTTACATGCCAGGCATCGAACGCTTCTGACGCTGAAAGCCTCTGCACGCAGAGTGGATCCAGTCGCTCAGAGTGACGATGTGTAGGACATCAGATTCGCCGCGAGACTGATCGCCAAGGTGCGCAGTGACGCTCTAGGGACGTCACGTACGACCCTCGGATGTTAATTCCGGTAGGTGCTTGCACCATTGCAAGTCGGCCGATACGCAGACTTTGTAGCGCATTGACGATTCCGCACTCAATCACACTCCATTGCGAAGCAGCACGGGATCGTTCTTGATCCAGTCGCCTCGCAATGCCAGAATCATGAAAAAAGATGTTGAGGTCGATCGTCGTAGACAATCAGAGCTCACGTAGGACTCTGACGATCGAGCGTATGCCACGATTCAGGCCCAGTTGCAGTATTGCACGCTCCAACCGGTACAGCCGAGGGCGATAGTCATGATTGCACATCCTCTCAGCGGCCTAACGCTGGCCTTCAGCTGCGGCGCGCGATCAGCATTCAAGCCCGAAGGAACGAAGATTACTTGAGAACCATGCTATCGCGCCGTCAGCTGCAAGGCTTTGTTATGCGGCGTGCGCGATGACACCTCAAGAGATCTCTGACTTATTCGTTTTGGATGTTCTCGGTAGGAAGCCGGCCAAAGCTGCTGCGCTGGCCACACTCGTGCCAATCACGACAGTCGCCATTGTGTCAGCTGACAACTTTACAAATTGGTTAATGAAAAACTGCCCCAGATGTAAGAAGCAATATTAGGACGAACCAAAGCGTGAATCTTAAGAACACGTAGTGCTCATAGTAATGACGATATTTGTCTCTGAATGTTTGTGAAGGTTCGCCGTCGCGCGCCTTCTTTTCTTCAGGCGGAGAGAAAGCGGTAAGCGCGACCACTTCGTCGACGAATCGTCGCAAACAGGCATTCCCTTCAACCTGCAAGCTCTTTAACAATTCCGAATCCATATAGGTCTTGTGTTCGGGAAGATACGCGTAAAGAAACTTGCTTAATTATGAGGACACTTAGAACCGCAGGCAAATCCTCTCTTTGCTTGAGACGGTAAGGAAGTTTTTCCTGAAGAGAAAGCAGAGCCTGCAAAGTTGATTTCGTTCTGGCATCAAGCTGAAACCAAGCAAACGGTTCGAACGTCCGAAGAAATGATCTAGCAATCGATATTTGTTTAGGAAAGCTCGAAGCGAATCGATCTTGTAAGTAACCCTTCTTCAGTCGTAATAAGCATCCTCTCTGCTTGACGCGGCGATAGAGCCCCATGTCAGATGCATAAACTCTCTCCGCATTCTTCCCTGTAGAATTCTTCCTAGGACCTTCCGAGAATTATCTACATGTTGATCGATATGACTCACAAAGAAGATCTTCGAGTTTCTTTATAAGCCTCGTAAGCGGCAATAAATGTTAACTGATCGGGTGATACCGTTTGTGGCGGTCCTTTTGGCGCTTCAGAGTTCGTCCGACCGTCAATCCAACTAACAAGCGCAAAGCACAAAGCGCTTATGACAACCGTGAAAACCCAAACTAACAGAAATTTTCCAAGCGTTGCGTCGCTTTAAATGCAACCGTCCCAGAGTCCGAACCAAGACCTACTGGCCAGAAATACTAGAGCCATAGGTAGAAGTGGAACGATTGATAAGAGTAAAACGACGACTGCGATTCCGACGATCCATCCTACAATTCTCTGTCGAACGGGTGGTTTAGGTGGTTCCCAGCGAGTCATCTGCTCATAGACTTGCTTCAATCGATTCATAGTAGATGTCTATGTTCTGCAGTTATGGCTATGGATACATGAGGCTCACGAACTGAGTTCAAATACTACGAAGTGCCACTGGGAGGCAAGCCTTTCCCGTCTAATGGCCGAAGCGAACGGCGCATAACGCTGCGCTTCAGCGGCTCGGCCCACTCAACTTTCCAAAGAAGCCGCTCACCGGCGAGGTCCGCTGCAAGCGCTTGTTCGGAGACGCCATGGACCAAATGCGAGACTCCAGGTCTGACTCTCTGGTGTTCTTCTACAGCCTCCAGCATTGAAACACCTGCGTCCCGCACTCTGGCGAAATACGTTTTGATCTCATCAGGGGTGACGGTCAAAACCTCGCCAAGCGTTTTGCTGTGTCGCCAGTTCTGTCCAGATATTGTCCGTCGATTATTCCGCGTCGGTGGACGATCAGGTGGCGCCTTCGATTAAGAATCCGAAGAAGATCCTTATGTGAAAGCGACTTCTGGAGATCGACCATTGCCTGCAAAAAGAACATTGAAGACTCCTTTTATGGAGGCTAAGTCGCTGAGATCATGCACGTCGGCTAGAAGAATTCCCATCTTCGAACTCAGGTCGTAGCCATGCAAGAATGAGAGATCCAGCGAAATCGCTTTTAACTCGAACCTTCGCTTCGTCTCAGGCGACTGCGCCAATAACTTGCGAAGATCTGGTTCAGCATTTAAGAGTGCTACGAATAAATCTCGCGCAAGCACCTGCAGCGCGCCCCATATGGCGCCAACACCCTTGACGAAGATTCCGCTGCACCAGAACTCACAGCTGCACTCCGCAATTCGGAAAGAGAAGTGTGCTTACTTTCTCGCCAGCGTCTCCCGTCCTTCGGTTGAGTCGGTAAACTCTTTCCATCACTCTCGAAGCGTTAAGCTTCAGCATCCTTGTCAGCTATTCTCGCTAGGTTCGTCTCCGGCTGAGAAGGCATTGCGCGGAGAGCTCCTTCTATTCTGACCTTTGGAAATAAGTATGTTCCACAGCACAAGCAGCCAATGTTTGACAGGGAGCGACAACTGGCCCAAGCAGCACGAAGGTTATGCTGGAGCGATGCGCTCGCTACTGTAGTGATGATTTGGCTCAGGAGTGAACTGCTCAGGTCCAGCTGTTCAAAGAACACGATGAGCGTTTCCCACGACGAAAGAAATCGAGACCAGTATCGTTAACGACATCCATAGTCTATGTCCGCCATGCTATTCGTCGCAACGCTGCGCTTCAGCGGCTCGCCCACGCACCTTACCAAAGAAGCCCGCTCACGGCGAGTCCGCTGCAAGCGCTTGTTCGGCGCGAGCGTTAGAGTAAAGCTGTCGGACGTCGAGGATCCGATCGCCCACACAGCGGCTATGGAGCAGGAAGACGGCGACGATATCCATCCGCCGCCTAACGAACCTTCCTTGGCTGGGTCCCGTGATTCTCGGGGAAAAGCGTCCGTCGCTGTAATACTCACCCATGTCATCTCCAAACCAGATGCATGCCAAGGGGAAAGCAAGTAACAGATCCTTTGTCAAAAAGCCCATCATCAGATGTGACAAGACTCCAGCAGGAAAACGATCGGCCACACCACGACATAAGCGATTTCTATAGATGACAGACGATCCGCTGCCAATCCCCAGTTAAACTCCATCGGATTTGAATCGTCCACTGAAAGTGCCGGATTCTCGACCTTGTCGCGCTTACCTATCATGAATGCCTCGAGACCTTATACTGATGCCACGAATCTTCCTGAGTGACAGAATAGCGCCGAACGCCGGCCTTAAGCTGCGGCGCGATCAGCATTCGAGCTGAAGGATAAATTTACTTGAGAAGGCATGCTATCGCGCCGTCAGCTGCGAGGCTTTGTTATGCCTCGTTCGCTACGCGTTTTCGCTGCGGAATAATTCGCCCTCGTTTTGTAGAACTCACAGATCTCTAAGGTCGAACCATCGCCGCGATTTCAAGCACACACGACACCTCGGAAGCCGCCGAGGAGACCATGTGTCCACGTTCTTTCATACTGAAGATTCCTTCCAGCATCACATAGCGACCAGCACGAAGATACGCCAGGACCGCGAACGCTCACTGCGGCTCAATTGCGTTTTGTGCTGTGGAGAACAGGACCCTGCCGGCAAGCTCAGCCAGCTTACCGCCGGGAGAATCCAGCAGCCCGCAAGGACGATCAGGCTGGGGACGTCGATCAGGGATTCGGCAGAGTTAAGTGCCAAAGCGATTGATCTGATCATGAAGCCTCCGACGTGTTGCGGACTAGCGGTCTCGAAGCACCTGAGCTGTCGGCGCGTCTTTCACGGCGTCGGCGACAATGCCTGAGCAACGGAGACTCGCCGAGAGGCGAGAAGGCACTGCGCAGGACTCACGCTCGAAGATGGCCGAAAAACAAACCATAGCCATCAATGTCCTTGATCACGAAGCCCCTGAGACCATGATCGCTGTCCGTTAGAGGCACGGAAAAAGGAACGCCACGCGACGCGAACTCCTCCGCCAAGCGGCGTCCGGATCACGCGACCTCAAGATAAGCATCCCAACTTCACGGCGAGCTTCTTCAAGCGCTTGTTCGGCGGCGGGTGATGGACGATAGGCATCTTCGCCATTCGGTGCTTTCGCCGATCTGCCTTGATCCAGATAAGCTGCCAGTCTGGATCAGGTCCGTGCTTTATGATTTCCGAAAACGGATGACCGCCGCCACAATACCTGGCTTCGTACGCTTCTAAATCTGCGAGCCATACGATTCATTCATATCTTGCCAGCGACATAAGAGGTCAGGCACGTTGTGAACGGCGTCAAGTAGTCTCGCGCTTCGTTCATCGAATTCATAGGCGCTCATGCGCGCCATAATGAGAACCTTGCTTAACAGCGCAAGGTACTTAATCAGAGTTTCTTCGTCAGGAAAATTGAAGCTCATCCGAGTATTAAGAACTTGAAAGTTCGATCTAAAGGGAAGCCGCCGAACGCTGGCCTTCAGCTGCGGCGCGCGATCAGCATTCGAGCTGAAGGAATAAAATTACTTGAGAAGCATGCTATCGCGCCGTCAGCTGCAAGGCTTTGTTAGCTGGCGCGCTTGGACTTACTGCTCCTCTGTCTTGCCTTAGCTCCATTAGCCTTGGTGGTATGCGTATCTTCAACCGAAGTTACAGAGGCGAGATTAGAGAAATCTAGACGTTCAAGCGTTTCGTTGGCGTGATGTTCGCAAAAATCTTCAGCCACGCCGAGGATCATTTCATTGGCAACGACCGTAGCATTTCCACCGTACTCTGTTCCCGTGTGGTGCCATTCGAGTGCAGCAACTTGTAGCGGACTTCCCAAGAGTCCATCATCTTCCTCGCTATCTCTAATCACACAATAAAAGCCCAAGGACTGAAGCGCACCCAGTAACCTCTTTAGCTTAGAGATAGGAAACCCGGTGTGGCGACGCAATAAATCTAGTTCAATGTGGATATTCTCGGGCAATTCATCGGGACAACCAGCTAAGAAGAATACGACGATGACTTTGCGTTCATCGGGCGACATCCGTTTCAGTGAACTGAGAAACCTATGCGCGTGAACGACAGCCATTGTTTTTTCGTTGGTCGTAGTGATTCCGAGGCGCTCGAAAAGTCGGTCAGGGACGGGCGGGAGGTAAAAGCTTCTCCTAGGAACACCAACTTTGTTGGCAATTAGCTTGGCTAATTCTGATGGCGAGGTTATTCGAAGGTCTATATAACCGACGGTATCACGCAACCCAGGAATTATTGTGTCATCGAAGCGAGCCGGAAGGACATACTCTTTGTTTTCCTTAAATGCTCGGGCCTGAGCACTTTGGCGCTCATGATTTGTCCATAACTTGTCTGCATAATGCTGAGATACAAACATCACGCAATACTGAGCCGCATTCTGATACACATCATCAGAGGTGGGTATATAAATCTTTACCCCAAAGCTCTGCCTTTTCATACTCATCATAAAAGACCCTAATTCCCTGTGAAGTGAGGCCGTCCGCAACTTGTTTCACGTAGTCGCGATCTTCTCCAGCAAACGAAAGGGATACATCATACTGGAAGTCTTGGACTGCTCTTTTCGACGTAGTAATACTCTTCATATCTCAAAGTGAAGAAGCCAGCTAACGCTGGCCTTCAGCTGCGGCGCGCGATCAGCATTCTAGCTGAACGAATAGAGATTACTTGAGAAGCATGCTATCGCGCCGTCAGCTGCAAGGCTTTGTTTGCCTCGCGTCGGGACCAATGAACTCTATTCTTTATCGAGCGACTTCGTTGTGTGTTCGCGGGCACTTCGAGATTGAGCCATTTCGCCGGTATCAGTGCGCCACGAACCAAAGCCAGAGACCGGAATGCTTTGTGCCGGTGGCAGCTCATAATTTGAAGCTGAACCGCTCAACTGAGCAACCTCCGTTTCGCCCTCGCCTTCTCTCAGGCTAGCGCCTTGCTGGAACAAGCGAGCATACAGCACCCGCGCCAGACCCAACATGAAGATGGTAAACAAAACAGCCTGCGATATTTTCTCAAAAGGTGTGTCGCTGACTGAAGTTTCTACCAGACGGTCGTTGGCGGGGAATAAAGCGGCGAGCAGAATGTAGGCTGGTATTAAGATGATGCTCAGGAGCATGAACATTACTCCTTGGCGTACACCTTTTTGTCGTGGCGAGAGGGCAGCTTCGCTTGCTTTGGATCGGCTCACCTGTGTCTTGCCATCGGCTAAAACCATCTCCTTCAGGTTATTCAGTGGGAAGCCACAGCGCGAACAAAACTGCGTCTCATCAGAGACTTGCGGCTGAGAGCATTTCGGACAATACATTGTAGAACCTCGCAAAAGAAGATTTTCAACACTCCAAGGCTCAAAACTACGAATCGAGAGCTGATGATGTTCATTGCGTCTCTTGTCCGGACACTAAGTAGAGGCATAACGCCTGCGCTTCAGCGGCTCGCCCACGCTACTACCGTTAAAGGCCGCTCACCGGCGAGTCCGCTGGAAGCGCTTGTTAGCCGCGTCCGGATACGCGACCTTCTTTCCATTTACCACAACGTGGCCGGCTGCCGTAAGCGCCTCTAGCACCTCAGCGACCTCTTCCCCCGAGAGCACCTTGTGGAAGTGGGAAAGGATTGCACTCTGCAAGGACATAACCGTGGCAGGTCGAGCCTTGGCTGATGCAATGCGCTTCTCGTAGAAATCTGCGGCCCGCTGCCTCGGAGGTAGCTTATCCGTCGATTTAACCAACGGAATCTCCAATACAGACGCCGAGCGGGAACAAAATATCTTCTGATCCTTTAGATGCTTTATTAGGGGATCGAAGCCCTTGTCTTTAGAGATGATGTGGAAGTATGCGTCCGGATGGGCTGCGGATAACTTCCCTATGTAATAGGCAATGTGGAAGTCCAGGGCGCTAGGTCCATGGCTACTGATTTGGACATAGCTACCATTGGAACCAAGCGACTGTACCGCATTGACTATCGGGAAGTTGAGCCGCTTCAGATTCGCTCCGACAAATACGACGACCCGAAAATGCTCATGCTTGAGCTTTTCAATGTACTCAGGCTTAACGTTCTCTGAATCAATCAGAACGAAATTGGTGCGCACTCCGGATCTCCTACTAAGCGGCTAACGCTGGCCTTCAGCTGCGGCGCGCGATCAGCATTCAAGCTGGCGGAAAGAGATTACTTGAGAAGCATGCTATCGCGCCGTCAGCTGCAAGGCTTTGTTGAACTAAATCCGCCTCCGGGCGGATAGATAAAATCTACGGGCGATCACTCACGCTCTCCGGTTCCCTTCAAGTAGCCCTTGGCTACAGTATTCCTTCCAGGGAGGACCATGGTGTCTCTCGGCAAAGGGACCACCATCTTTCCCCTCCCTGGAAGGAGCTACTGCTATGTCACCGTTACAGCAACGGATGCTTGAGGATATGCAATTGCGTGGACTCTCGGCAAGAACCCAGGAGGCTTACGCGCGGGCCGTGTGGCAACTGGCGCAACATTATCGCCGCCGTCCGGACCAACTCAGCGATGAAGATCTGCGCCAGTACTTTCTCTATCTGACTAACGAGAAGAAGATTGCCCGGCCCACCGCCACCATCGCGCTCTGCGGGATCAAGTTCTTCTACGAGCAAACTTTGAAACAAGAGTGGCCCACGCTAGGTTTCGTGCGGCCAGCAGCGGAGCACAAACTACCCGTGATCCTGAGCCGGGAAGAGGTACGGCGGGTGCTGGCCGCGGTACGCATTCCGGTCTATCGCGCTTGTTTGACCACCATCTATGCCTGCGGCCTGCGCTTGCTGGAAGGGAGTCGGCTGCAGGTGCCGGATGTCGACAGTGCCCGCATGATGTTGCACATTCACGGCAAGAGCAAACAGGACCGCTATGTGCCGCTGCCCGCGACCACGCTGCAACTGCTGCGCGCTCACTGGCGGACGCATCGCTCACCGCTATGGTTGTTTCCCGCGCCCACCCGGCACGGGCTAGCCCATAGTCTCAAGCACGATGGTGGGCCAGTGACGCGCAGCAGTTTACAGAGTGCTTTCCGCAGAGCAGTGCAAAGTGCCGGCATTGCCAAGCGCGCGCATGTGCACACCTTGCGCCACAGCTACGCCACGCATCTGCTGGAAGCAGGCGTTAACCTGCGCCTGATTCAGGACAACCTGGGCCACCGCAGTCCGCGCACCACGGCCATCTACACCCATCTGACGCGCGAGGTGCGAGCCACTCTCACCGAGCCACTCAACCAACTGATGCGAGACCTCTGACCCTGAGCGGAGGTCTGACATGTTGGAGGTGGCGGACATCTTCCGCCGCCATGGTGCGGCCTATCGGCGCGAGCAACATCTGCTGCCCAGTCAGCTTCGGGCCATGCGGGATATCGAGGCGTGTCGCACGGCTTACTTTGGCGGCCATCTGAAACAGTGTGACCACTGCGGCGGACAGGTCTATGCCTATCACTCCTGCCGCAATCGCCACTGTCCCAAGTGTCATGGTGATCAGACTGAGCGCTGGCTGGCCCAGCAGCAGACGCATCTCTTGCCCTGTCCCTACTTTCTCCTCACCTTTACCCTGCCAGCGGAGTTGCGCCCGCTGGCCTTTGCTAACCAGAAAAAAGTCTATGGCTTGTTGATGCGCGCGGCCGCTGCCGCTTTGCAGAAACTGGCTTTCGATCCGCAATACCTGGGTGGGCGGCTGGGTGCTCTGGCCGTGCTGCACACCTGGACCAGAGCCATGCTTTATCATCCCCACGTCCACCTGCTGGTGACCGGAGGCGCTCTCTCAGCTGATGGTAAAGAGTGGTTGGCGACCAGGCACTCGGCCTTCTTAATGCCTGAGGGCGCGCTCGCTGTGATCTTCCGGGCCAAGTTCTGTGCCGCCTTGAAAAGGGCGGGCTTGCTGGCGCAGGTACCGCGTCAAGTGTGGAAAAAAGACTGGGTCGTCCACTGCAAAGCGGCGGGCCAGGGTCGCCAGGTACTCAACTACCTCGCCCGGTACATCTTTCGCGTGGCCATTAGTAACTCTCGGCTGGAGCGCTTGGAAAACGGGCAGGTCACTTTTCGTTATCGCGACAACCACAGCCAGCAACTACACCGCGTCACCCTCCCGGCCCAGAAGTTCATCCATCGCTTCCTGCTGCATGTACTGCCGCGCCGCTGCGCCAAGGTCCGCTATTACGGTATTTGGAGTCCCGCTTGTAGAGCGCAACTCGAGCAAGCGCGCACCCTCTTGAGCGCGGTCACTACTAATACTGCCGCGCTCGATTCAACGCCTCAGTCGTTGCTCACTGAGCCGGCGGCGCCAGCACCAGCTTCCGCTCGTTGCCCACATTGTCACCTGGGCCAATTGCTTGAAATTCGCGTGTTGCTACCACAACGCAAGGTGCCACCATGATCAGCATTTCGCCACTCTCTCGCGCTCTTATCAACCCTTCCCTACCTGCTGCTGTCCAGCTTTTAACGCGGCAGTCTCTTACTCCTCTATCTCAAACTCCCTTTCTGCGGCCACGGGAACTGTTTTGGAAAGCATTGGGAGGGTCTGGCTCCTATTCCTGGCTGGCCCACCTGGCTGAAACCCGCGCTGCCTAAGGAGAAAGCTGCCACTTACCTCACGCAAATGCGCATTGAAATTCCAAATAACCCCACTTACGTAACTTGAGTCCGCGGCTTCAGTTCAACCCCGGATTTTGTCGCGGCTCGCAGACTCGCGCGACAACAATCCTTAATTTGTTGACAACAATCCTTAATTTGTTAGCTTGCCCCGACGTAAGAACTGTTCTCCGCCGGATTGCGAAACACTTCAGACTTACCTGTCGGCTTGAAACGGTTTTTCCTCCATTGATAGTGCGTGCGTGTTACAGAATAAGCGCAACAGGCGGCCGCTCTTTCAGTCCCATACAACCTTCCTCCGATTCGGGTGCCTTTTCCATACAATTCCATCACGAGCCCGCCCTTTTCAGCCTGAATTCTCCTCAATCCGCCATCAGCGCGATCCCCGGTCATGAATCCCCACAACAGACTTGGACCGTGTTGGCTAAGTGTGTAGATATAGACAGCATTCGGAATTGCACTACCACGGGTTTGGATACCGAGAATCACAATTGCTTCCTCGCTCCCATCACCGGTCACATCGCCATAGATAACTTGTCCGAAATGCATTCCGTCCTCAATTTCATGCTCGGGGTGTTCGCCATCCCTCAGGGTAAATGATCTGCGCCGGATATATGATCTCTGTTCGCCTACACGTGGGTACGTGAAGTTCTTAAAATCGATCGAGCGAATTGATTTGAAACGTTGCTGAGCATATATGCCGTTGACGAATAGCAAGGCGAAAGCGATGAATGCGAAATGTACGAATCTTTGAACCATATCAGAGGAAGCAAGCTAACTACGTATTATACCGTGGATCTGCGGCGCAAGTACGGATTCGCTGGTATTATACGGTTCCGCTTAAACCTCGGTATCAAATCACCCACCAGGTTATGCCAACTCCTAAATTGCTGGATCAGGTGAGGACTGTCATCCGTGTCAAGCATTTCAGCTTGAGCACGGAACGTGCCTATGTTAGCTGGATCCGGCGTTTCATTCTTTTTCACAACAAACGGCACCCCAGTGAGATGGCGGAAGCAGAAATTCGGCAGTTCATTTCTCATCTTGCTGTCGATGCAAAAATCTCAGCATCTACGCAAACTGTCGCGCTTAGCGCTCTCCTCTTTCTTTACTTCGACGTGCTCAAGAAAGACCTTCCCTACATAGCCCACATCGAGCGGGCCAAGCCTTCCAGAAAGCTTCCGGTAGTTTTTACCCGCCGGGAAGTTGAAGCTGTATTGGCTCGTCTCAACGGCATTCACCATCTGATAGCTTGCCTGCTTTATGGTTCAGGACTCCGCCTTATGGAAGCTGTCAGATTGCGTGTCAAAGATATCGACTTTGAGCGTGGCGAAATAAGTGTTCGCGAAGGTAAGGGAGCGAAAGATCGAATAACCATGTTACCCGCGGCCCTCGTCGCACCCCTGGAAGTGCATTTGCGCAAGGTGCGGATCTTACATCAGGCAGACTTGAAGTTCCGGACGGTGCAGGAACTGTTGGGTCATAAGGATATCCGCACGACAATGATCTATACGCACGTTCTGAACAGGGGCGGACGAGGCGTCAGAAGCCCGCTGGACCATTCGGGTCTTGTTTAGTCATCGAGGAAAGGCAGCAAGCTTCCCTCGCGAAATGCTCCCTCGAGCGATGGAATGCGTTGGTTGCCAGCGTAACTGTATACGGATTATTTCGGTTGCGGGACTTTATCCGGGACATCCTCAGGCATGTTCACCACTTCCTGCCAGCCGGAGTTATCTGCACGCATCTGGGCGGTGAGATCGTCGCGCAGTTTGCGCAGCTTGTCGCTTAACAAAGACGGATAGTTGTTGATGTCGGGAAAGCGTTTGCGCTGATCCGCGACGAACGATTTTTGTTTTTCGATGGAAGGTATCAAGGAGTGTTGGCCGTTTTCCCAAAAGGGAACCAGTAAACGTTCGACACGCGCGGCGCCAGGTATTTCGATCTCCTCATCGTCAAGTCCGATCACATCGCCAACGTATTTGCCACTGGCGTCGATACCGCGAAAGAGTTGCAGCCGACCAGGTAGTGTTGTCTTCTCTTCAGAGTTAGATGCTTTCAGAGTGGGCCGGCCATCGATCAGGCACTGTTTGAAGATGACTCCAGCGACGGCGGGTACTTCGCTCGATAGTTTGGTGCCGACCCCAAAGCCCGCAGCCTGCGGAAAGTCTCTGACAATGCGCCGTACTTTTTCTACGTCCAGATCGCCGGTGAGATTTGGTCTTAAGCCGTGAAGTCCGTTGGCTTCGAAAAAGCGCAAGCACCACTCGCCCAGCTCGGCGAGATCGCCAGAGTCAACGCGGAACCCCTTGAATGCACGACGCCGTGCCTCTGTCGAAGTGGCCGCCATGGCTGCGTGAACTGCGCCCATGTACACGTCAATCGTGTCGAGCAGCAGGGTGGTGCCATTGGGATTCGCGTCGAGCCAGCGCTCAAACGCCACTTGCTCGAAATGTTTTGGTTTGCCGGTGCGCGGTTCGATCTCCGGTTCCGACATGTACTCGATGTAGGACTG
Source organism: Blastocatellia bacterium (assembly GCA_963698325.1). Classification (GTDB taxonomy): domain Bacteria; phylum Acidobacteriota; class Blastocatellia; order Pyrinomonadales; family Pyrinomonadaceae; genus PSRF01. The sequence continues at coordinate 337,424 of CAVOQJ010000007.1, forward strand.
TTGCCAGTAATGCGCTTCGGTGCCGACAGCGGGTATGTCGAGACGATGCGCGGCTTCCATATTCGAAGTGTCGTTGAAGCCGCCGATGAAGGCGTAGGTGGCAATATCAACGGCGCGCTCGATGTCACCATTGCGTCGCAGTGAGAAGTCAGACAACCAGCGCTCCTCGCCCGCGGCTATGCGAAACTGCATTGCTGTGCTGGCAGTTGTCATGGGCAGGTCGAAAGCATGCTCAAACTTGATCTCCTGCGCCTGAGTGAGACCGAACGCGCCGGTGATATCAGCGAAAGGTTGTTGCGGGAACACGATGGTGCCGGTGCGCACGGCCCTGATTGCGCCAACAAATTGAATGTCTTCGATGGCCTTGGCGAAACGCTGCAGCCCGCCGCGGTCCTGTTCGAGAAATCGCAAACGCGGGCGATCAATTTGGCTGTCTACCAGAAGACGGACAAGGCGCTCGTGGCCCAGGCAAGGTGCGAACGGCAACTTCCTCTGGGTCACATAAAAAGTGGCTTGGGCGTCGCTGAGCGAACGATCGTGCAGACGCGTCACTTCTTTGTAAGACGCGTCGCCCATTGCGGCGTGATAACGATCGATATTTAGAGTGCCCATCTTAATCAGCAGGCAGGAGCAGGAGGCAGGAGCACTGAAGAAGTAGGCAGGAGGCAGGAGCAGGAGGCAGGAGGTAGGAGGTAGACGACAGGGGCAGAAAACTCAATCACCAGCATTCCTTGTCCTGCTTACTGCTACTGCTTGCTGCCTACTTCTTCAGTGGACCTGCTCCTGTCTTTACCTGCGCCTGCCGTCTGCCTCCTGCTCCTGTCTTTACCTGCCGCCTGCGCTGCCTATTGCTCCTGGATTTCTGCTCCGGCCTCACGCATTTCAGCAAGCGCGCGTTCGCCGTCACCCGGATTAAGGTCGACCGGGCGCATCGCATTCGCGAGGGCCTTAACACGAAAGCCTTCTTTCAACGCGTCAAGCACGGTTTGTTTGACGCAGTAGTCTGTCGCTAAGCCCCCAACCCAAATCTCTTCGACGCCGAGCCGGTGAAGTTGCAGAGCCAGATCCGTGCCATCAAACGCGGAATAACCATCCTCGTCCTCAAGGCCTGTTGATATCACGCGTATGTGCATGTCATCGAGCAGCTCCGGATGAAACTCTGCACCTTTCGTATGCTGTACGCAGTGAACGGGCCAGGTGCCGCCATAGGCTGCAAAGTGTTTGGTTTTCTCCGGATGCCAGTCGCGGCTTTTGAAAACAGGCTCGCCGCGCTCAAGAAACTCCTCGATTAGTTTGTTAAGCGGCGCCACAACCTCATCGCCCTGGACGACCGCCAGGGCGCCGCCGGGACAAAAATCATTCTGTACATCAACCACGATCAACGCGCGTCTGTTAGACTTTGACATACTCCTTGTTCCCCTCCTCAATGATTCGTCTGGTCTGCCTTTTATGATGAAGCCAATGTGTTCCCGGCACAAGTTAACCGGAGTCTGCGTCAAGGTTTCCAGTGCTTTGCTGTGGTCCACTTATCCGGATCGAAAAGATTATCATCCAGTTCCACGTATGCCTCGCTGAAATCTTAGGCCCGATGGGCCAGGATTCAATAGCCACGTCCGTCAGGGCGTGGGGCGTTAGCATGCGCCCGGCTTGAGGCTCGAAGGGCCGACACCCTTCATTGATCAGGAACTTGTTTCGCACCTTCGGCGCTCATCTTTCTTCGAGGATCATGATCCACGCCCTGACGGACGCGGCTATTGAATATCGGCCCTTCGGGCCTGCCTTCCAAAGAACCCATGGTCGCCGCCTGTCCGCTGATCGCTCGGCGACTCGTGCTAAACTGTCGCCATTCTCCATATTTGCGGCGTCTGGTTTGGTCCTAATCGAAGTGTGATTATGAACGATGACGGATTTGAAACCAAGAGAGACTTGAAGAGGCGGTGAATTAGGTTGAGATCTTCTCTGTGCAACCTTTGTGTTCTCTGTGCCTCGGTGGTGAACAAGAGTCGATAACCACTCACCACAGAGGCACAGAGAGCACTGAGCATACACAAAGAAAACGAATTTGAGAGTACCGAGAAGAATACTAAATCAGTTTGAAAGCGGAAGTTCAAAGTTCAGCCCCCGGAGTCCCCACGGTGGTAGCATTTAGGCTGCCGCTTCGCCACCAAAAACTAAAGTTTGTACTCTAAACTGCATGAGTATTATCGAACGAGGTAAGCTGACGTTCATGACGCAGGCACAACTAGCTACGTCGCTCGGAAACTACGAAGGGCGAGTTCGTGTCGCACTGGAAGAGACAATTAGAACGGAGGCGATTCAGCGCATCTGGAAGAAAGATGCTTCGCTTTGGAAGAGTGAAGAGTCTCATCAAAAGATCATCAGGAATTCGCTTGGGTGGCTGACCGTAGCAACTGAAATGCTGGCAGTCGCAGACGAGCTGAAAAGCTTTGCCCGGTCTATTTGTGCATCGGGGGAGTTTCAACATGCGATGGTATGTGGCATGGGCGGCTCGTCGTTGTGCCCTGAAGTGTTGCGACAAACTTTCGGCCGGCAAAAAGGGTTCCCCGAATTGCTGGTTCTCGATTCAACTGATCCGGATGCCATCGATAACTTCCGAAGACAAATCGAGATCGACCGCTGCCTGTTTATTATCGCGTCGAAGTCAGGGACCACTACCGAGCCGAATGCATTCCACCGTTACTGGTACAACGAAGTTGCGAAAAAGAGTTCGGAGCCAGGCAATTCGTTTGTCACAATCACCGATCCCGGTTCACAGCTGGCTGACACGGCCGCTGCCGAAAGCTTCCGCCGAATCTTTCTTAACCAGGCTGACATCGGCGGCCGCTACTCCGCACTTTCATATTTTGGCATGGTGCCGGCGGCGCTGATGGGGTTGGATTTTGAGAGGCTGCTGCGCGGCGCTGAGACGATGGCAGAGGCTTGCGGCGCGAGTGTGCCGCCAGACGAAAACCCCGCCGCAGTCCTTGGCGCAGTAATGGCTGAATGTGCGCTGGCAGGGCGCGATAAATTGACCTTCGTTACGGATCAAACAGTGTCGGCGCTGGGCCTATGGATAGAGCAACTAATCGCCGAAAGCACGGGTAAGGAAGGAAAGGGAATCGTTCCTGTTGTTGGCGACCCGCTGGGTCCAATCTCCGCCTATGGCAGTGATCGTCTCTTCGTTTCGATTAGTGTTGGCGCGCTGAGCGATGAGATAGAGTCGAAACTGAAAGCCCTCGAGGTTGCCGGGCATCCAGTTGTCTACAGAATTCTGACGGACGCCTACGATCTCGGCGCGGAGTTTTTCTTATGGGAAATGGCCACGGCGTTCGCCGGCTGGCGGCTGGGAATAAATCCGTTTGACCAACCGAATGTGCAGGAATCGAAGGACGCAACGAGAGAGTTGCTGGAAAGATTTGCGCGCGAAGGGAAGTTACCGGAACAAACTGCTGTAGCAAGCGATGGCCAGCTTACGGTCTATGCCAGTGGCGAAGTTGAAACGTCAACGGGTTCAGATTCGGTTCGCGAGGCTTTACGCGGCCACTGCGCAAAAATAAAGACGGGCGACTATGTTGCACTCCTTGCCTACGTCGAGAAAACACCGGAAGCGGAAACGGCCTTGCAGGGGATACGCACAAGTGTGCGGGACGCGACTGGCTGCGCTACGACAACCGGGTACGGACCTCGGTTTCTACATTCGACTGGGCAGTTGCATAAAGGTGGGCCCGATTCAGGTGTTTTTATTCAAGTGACCGCGCCGGACAAAGTTGACCTGGAGGTTCCGGCCGCGTCTTACACATTCGGGATTTTGAAACAGGCGCAAGCTCTGGGCGATTTTCAGTCGCTCTTGGCACACGGCCGCCGCGCCATTCAAGTTGATTTGGGTGCTGATCCAGTTGCTGGATTGGCGAGGCTGCATGAGTTACTGAAGAATGTGTTGGGCAGCGGAGGAGCGGGGGCAAGCCCGCCTTCCTGACCTCGAGCCATTCGAAACATGATGAGCCAATTAAGAGGCTTGAAAGGCTCTCAAGAGATTAAGGAGATCAATCAATGCGAAGGTCTCAAAGGTTGGGAAGGGGGCTTGCCCCCGCTCTTCATTGTCACAAATCAATATGGCAACACCTGCAAAAATTGGATTGATTGGTCTGGGCGTAATGGGGCAGAACCTTGCGCTTAACATTGAACGCAACGGCTTCCCGATTGCAGTCTACGATCGCGAGCCTGTAGTGCTTGATTCGTTTATTGCTCGCGAGAGTGGCAAACGAATTTTCGGTGCTCACTCTCCTGAAGAGTTTGTTCGTTCACTCGAACGTCCACGCAAAATCATTCTTCTGGTTAAGGCCGGAGCGCCCGTCGACTGGACGATCAGTTTAGTCAAACCCTTTCTTGATGAGGGCGACATCATCATTGACGGCGGCAATTCCCATTTTAAAGAAACTGAGCGCCGGCAAGAGGAGTTAAAACAAGCGGGCCTCTTCATGATCGGATCAGGAACGTCCGGAGGCGAGAAGGGCGCGTTGTTGGGTCCGAGCTTGATGCCGGGCGGCGACCGGAATGCTTATGAACAGATTCGCCCAATCTGGGAAGCTATCGCCGCGAAGGTGCCTGACGGACCTTGTGTAACCTACATCGGTCCGGGAGGGTCAGGTCATTTCGTCAAGATGGTTCACAACGGCATTGAGTACGGCGATATGCAACTCATCGCCGAAGCCTATGGTCTGATGCGAAGCGGGTTTGGCGTAACGGTGGAAGAACTGGCGGACGTCTTTGATGAATGGAACCACGGTGACCTGGAATCATATCTCATTGAAATCACGGCAAAGATTCTGCGCGTTAAAGATTCAGAAACCGGGAAGCCTCTGGTTGACCTGGTACTCGACAAAGCCGGTCAGAAGGGCACCGGCAAGTGGACAAGCCAGATTGCTCTGGATTTGGGTGTGCCGATTCCCACCATCGACGCCGCCATCGTTGCGCGAACACTATCATCACAGAAGGAAGCGCGAGTCGAAGCAAGCAAACAGGTTAAGTGTGTAACTACTGATACAGCTGCTCAGTGGACCGGGGCAATAAAAAAATACGTTCACGATGCGCTCTACGCGTCGAAGATCTGTTCGTATGCACAGGGAATGAATTTGATCAAGGCAGGCTCGGACGAATTTGGTTGGAACATCAACCTAAGCGAGGTTGCGCGCATCTGGCAGGGCGGCTGCATCATTCGGGCAAAATTTTTGGGAAAGATTAAGGAAGCCTACCTGCGCAACTCAAATCTTGCGAGCCTTCTACTGGATGCTGAGTTCAAAGCAAAAATTGAGCAAGCGCAACCGGGCTGGCGGACAATCGTAAGCACAGCCATGCAGCAGGGTTTACCGATACTGGCCATGTCATCGAGCCTCGGATATTTAGACATGTATCGCACTGCCAACTTGCCGCTCAACTTAACCCAGGCGCAGCGCGACTTCTTCGGCTCGCACACTTATGAACGTGTCGATAAACCGGAGCTGGGTTTTGTTCATACGGAGTGGGAAGAGCTGTTGGGGAAACAGTAGACAGTAGACAGTAGACAGTAGACAGAAGGCAGAAGGCAGAGGGCAGAAAGCAGAGATCGAACGTGGTGAGGCCTTCCAATGTTTTCGTTTTCGATACTGCCGAACAGCTTGCGATTGCCGCGGCTGAACGGTTTGTCAACTACGAGTACGCTTTCCATGGCGAGCCCGAGCGGTTCAGTGTTGCGTTGGCTGGCGGCAATACGCCCCGGCGTGTTTATGAATTGCTTGCGACCGAACGGTTCAAGCATCGAGTGGAATGGGCCCAGGTTGATCTCTTCTTCGGCGATGAGCGTTGCGTTCCTCCGGACCACCCGCAGAGCAACTACGCAATGGCCTACGAGACGCTGATTTCACATGTGCCGATCCCCGCGAAGAATGTGCACCGCATTATTGGCGAGGGCGATCCTGCCGAGAGCGCGAAACTTTATGAGAACCAGTTAAAGACATTCTTCGCCGGCCTGACCTGGCCGCGTTTCGATTTTGTCCTCTTGGGAATGGGTGCTGACGGGCACACAGCCTCGCTATTTCCAGGCAGTGACGCGCTGAATGAAAAGTCAAAATGGGTTGTGCGAACACGGCCGGAGGGGTTACCACAGGATCGTATCACCCTGACAGTTCCTGTTTTCAATCACGCAGCCCGCTTGCTTTTTCTGGTAGAAGGAGCAGGAAAGGCTAAACGTCTTGCGCAGGTACTGCATCCGCAATCTGAAGCGGAACAAAAACCCGTTCAGACAATCCAGCCAGTTGACGGATCGGTAGAATGGTTAGTCGATACCGCAGCGGCGTCGCTCCTCTAGAACCTGATGTTCGTATGTCAAAGCAATGGCCCGCAACGTGGGTCAACAAATACGGAACCGGGAGCGATAGCGACCGGCTTCAAAGAGCGATACCCAAAGAAGCAATGGACACTGTTTTTTGACGGCGCGTGTTTGTATTGAGCCATGCGCCCGGTCGCTACCGCTCCCGGTTCCGTATTTGTCGATTCACGGTGCCAGAGTCTTTGCTACGCATTGTGGGCCAAGGGTGACATTGCATGGTCGGTAGTGTAGACCCCAGTTGCAGCCGGTCGCTCTGATCTTGTGCGGCTTCGTCAGCAGTTCACGTAGCCGAGCAGCCAAAAGACAATTATGAAAATGATTATTGTTGAGAGGCAGCCGCCGCCAAACTTCCAGGCAGCCGCTCCCGCGAGAAGTCCGCGTAAAGGTCCTTCCATATTCTTCTCTCTCCTTGCCCTGAGTGGGCACTGACCGGAATAAGGAACTCTCTTTGAAGTGCAGTGGCCTCCCACTGCTTTAGCGCCGTCACTCCTCCAGGCAAAAGCCGCGCAGGAGGAACCAAAAAACGCTTATCGCGGTCGGAGACCTCTTACTCTAACCGACATTATTCGGGTCAAACGCGCGACCATCCGTGAAAGCACAGCTCCTCGAGTATGGCCTCCGGATGTTGTGCTAAGTTTTCTCGCCGCAGAAGTTATCAAGCGAAACAGTCAGTCTCAGATTAAGCGGCCAGACCCTCAAGTCTCAAGTTTCAAGTTTCAAGTTTCGAATCTCAAATCCCAAATTTCAAATTTGAGATCTGGATTGCTTACGGTTTTTTATTCTGATCATCAAGCCAGGTCTTCAACGGCGCGAAGTAATCAATGATGGCGGTCGCATCCATTTTGTCTTCGCCAGTCATTGTCTTCAACGCTTCGGGCCAGGGCTTGCTCAAACCCATCGTCAGCATTTGGTTCAGCTTCTCACCTGCTTTTTTATTGCCGTAAATCGAGCACTGATATAGCGGCCCAGTGAATCCGGCTTCGCGGCACAAGGCACGGTGGAATTGAAACTGCAAAATCGCCGCCAGAAAATAACGTGCGTAAGGTGTGTTCGCCGGCACGTGGTATTTAGCGCCCGCGTCAAAATCCTGCTCGCTGCGCGGCGCCGGCGGGACCAGGCCCTGATACTTCAAACGCAGATCCCACCAGGCTTTGTTGTAATCGTTTGGACCAACCTCGCCTGAAAAAACTTTCCAGCGCCACTGATCAACGAGATATCCGAAGGGGAGAAACGCGACTTTGTCGAGAGCGCGTTGCAGCAGGAATCCGATGTCAGCACTTTGATCCGGCACTTTGTCAATCAAACCGATCTGCTTCAGGTAAGGCGGCGTCACGGATAGAGCCATGGTGTCGCCGATGGCTTCATGGAAACCGTCGTTGGCGCTGTCGCGATAAAGAAAAGGCTGTTTCGAATAAGCCATCTGGTAATAATTGTGTCCCAGTTCGTGATGGACGGTCGTGAAGTCTTCCTCGTTGATCTGAATACACATTTTCAAGCGGACGTCTTTTTCGTAGTCGATGTCCCAGGCGCTGGCGTGGCAGACTGCTTCGTGGTCTACCGGCTTGACGAACATCGAGCGCTCCCAGAAAGTTGGTGGCAGCGGATCGAAGCCGAGCGAAGTGAAAAACGATTCACCGTAATGTACTAACTGCTTCGGCTCGGTGTTGCGCGCCTTAAGAATTTGCGTGAGATCGTAACCACGATCACCTGTGCCTTCCGGTTTGAGCAACGGATAGATATTGCCCCATTGTTGTGCCCACATGTTGCCCAGCAGGTGCGCGGGAATTGGCCCGTCGGGCGGCACGATTTCTTTGCCGTACTTCTCCGAAAGTTTGCGGCGCGTGTAGGTATAGAGCGAATCGTAAAGCGGTTTAACCTGCTGCCACAATCGCTCCGTTTCCGCTGCGAAGGCGTCGGGTTCCATGTCGTACTTTGAGCGCCACATCGCCCCAGTGTCTTTGAAACCCATTTCCCTGGCGCCCTTGTTGCTGAGTTCGACAAAGCGCACGTAGTTCTTTCGGTAGGGCACGGAAACCTGGTGCCAGCCGAGCCAGATGCGTTTCAATTCTTCGGGGTCGCGGCTATTCGCCATGATCTCTTCCATGTCGCCGAGGCTGAGACACTTTCCTTTGTCGCCATCAGGACAGTACTTCCCTTTGCCATAATCGCCTTCGAGTGACGCCGCGAGCTTGGTCAATTCTTCACGTTCAGTCGGGTCCTTGGGGGCTGGTAAGGTTAATGACAACTTCAAGAGCTTCAACTTGCGCGAGACATCATAAGGCAAATCAAGTCCGTCAAATCGACGCGACTGATCGGCGAGTTCGGTCGTCGCAGCTATTACATCTTTGTTGGCGTCGGCGGACAGAGCTTCCGAGTCGTCGGTGATGAAGGTGCTCTTAACCCAATCCGCGTGGCTGAATTTCACGTTGAGATCGAACAATCGTTTCTCAGCGTCGGTAATAAACTGTTGCGCTTCCGCGGGCGTGCCTTTTGCATTTGAAACTGAAACCGACTCGGGGTTGTTCGTGCAAGACGTCATAAGCGCAATACCTAAACTTACGAGAAAAAACGCGCCGGTCCATACGTGGCCGGTGCGACAAGTGAAATTCATGTTGCCTCCATTCGATACCATGCGACTGAATTGACAGGGGATACCAGAGATTGTAACCAGACGCGAGAGACTTTGAAAGCGCGGGGCAGAATTAGCCGTGCGGAGGCGCCGAACCTTCCGCTGTTCCAGAAAATTATGTAGTGAACATACCACGCCTGCGTTTTGCGCCGGGCCGGGCGGTCGTTAGTTCACTGCTTTGATGTTTGAGTTATGTTTTGAAAATACTGTGCTGATGCAATTTGAAGCCGGAAGTTCAGAGTTCAGCCTTTAGGCTGCCGTTTCGCCACGCAAGCTAAAGCTTGAACTCTAAACTTCATCAGGGTCTCGAAGATACTTGCGCTTATTTCCAAACACTGATCGGGAGAAAGTTCTTCACAGTTACTGAATTAACCCGCACTAAGGTTCGACTAGACCTTTCTTGATGTTTCGCTGCCAGGCCTCGTAGTTTCGCACGCGGCGCTTGGCCTGTTTGCGCGTCAGCCTTAACTCCTGCGCTACCGAGTCGATACGCGCAGTCCGATCTTTTTTCTTATCGTAGCGATCGCCTGGAGCTCGCAGGTAGATCTGGTAAGCACGGGTCCACTCCGACTTTACATCGGCGGTTGCCTGTTTACCGCGTTGTTCTGGCATATGTTGTCCCCTTCGCGAGCGAGTTTTGACTGAATTCTAGCAGCGATGCGTTTAGAGCGGTAGGAAAAAAACTTGCGAGCGTTGCCTACTTACTCTTCACTCGCCCTGCCTGTTTAGTTTCGACGAGATAGCGCACGATAGCATGCAGCCAGGTGTTATTGCTTACGCGAAACAAAACCGCAGGATATTCTCTAACCTCTAATTGATCGACCGGAGTTTCTAAGAGGAGAGATCGAAAGGTCCAACGGGTGACGAATTTCCCCGCCGGCTTTTCGCCGGCATCGTTTAGGCTTACGCTGATAATTTCCGTCCACATGAAGCAACGCTCCCCCAGGTTCTGAAGAAGCGTTGCCTGCTGTGGACGATGCTCTGGCGTCGGCGCCAGGGCTTTTTAAGAAACCCGGCGGGCGTACGCATACACCGAGTTTCTATCTCGTTCGCTCCACCAGCCGCCGCGAGCCTAAATCTCTACTTATCCGCCCCGGCGCGAGGGCGGATGGCTAATGACCTCGTTTAAAGGAGCCGCAGACTACACAGTTCGGCGGCCCGACACGAGGTTAATGATGAAAATGATCAGCGCGATTACAAGCAGCAGGTGAATTAGACTACCGCCAACGTGACCAATGAAACCCAGTAGCCAAAGCACCAGCAAAATCACAAGAATCGTCCACAACATAGGCTGTCCTCCCTCGTTTGTATCCTTGAAATCCCTAAAAATTCTGGAACAACGAGCATAGGAGCAATGAGTATGCCAATTCGAGCGTACGCTGAGCGCCCCGCGAGAATGGCCAAAGAAATCGGCATTTTACCGGGAATCAGACCAGCGAAACTTTAGGAGTCCGGCAGAAGGATCACGCTGGCCTGCATTAGAACCATCCGCTCAGGGATTCAGCGCATCCAAAGAAACGTGCGAATTTGATTCAAAGGCGCTGCTAAGGCGGTGAATCCGTGGGGCTAACCCGGCTCCAGGGGCTGAGAAAGCCGTTTATTTGAAGGCCGAGGGATAGTTTAGCTGCCTGGCAAGGATGTTATGGACCGCTTTGGAGAACGGTGGCTGGTTAAAGGTCTTGACAAATCTGACAACTGTAACTATATTGGTTACAGACGGATGAGCGACTCCAGCTTTTGATTTCCTATGTCAACCAGTAGCCGGTTTGCAGTGGCAGTTCACGTCCTTACGCTAATGGCGTGGGCGGAGGACGAGCCGCTCAAATCAGAGCACGTAGCCGAGAGTGTAAACACTAATCCGGTTGTCATCCGGCGGATGCTGTGTGAGTTGGCCGAGTCGAAGCTCGTGGTTTCGCAGACGGGTGCGACGGGTGGCTCCAAGCTCGCCCGCCAGCCCGAGAAGATCACGTTGCTGGACATTTACCAGGCGGTAGAGACTCGGGGCGTTTTTTCGTTGCATCGCCATCCTCCGAATCGTCATTGCCCGGTGGGAGTGAATATCGGAACCGTGCTCAACGAGGTTCTTGACGAGGTGGATTCCGCAGTGGAGCGGGTGCTGGCAAACATCACCATAAAGGATGTCGTGTCGCGTCTGAAACCGTGTGTCAGTACGGCGGTAAGTAAGAGGAAGCCCGCCGTCAAAACGCAGGTGTTGTCGGCAAGAAACTAGTAAACACCTGGATTCGTATTACTACTGCGTGGCGTTCAAAAATTAGAGTTTAGTAGAGTTTGCCGTTGCGAGACGGCTCTCTACGTCGTATGTAAGTCTCGCATGAAAGGACGGTCTGCAATTGAGTAGGCTTCAGAAAGATCAGGATGGGGTTGAGCCAATGGATTCGGTTAAGGCGAATTTTTCAGGGGCTCATGAAGAACTGCTGGAAGACGCAGTCTCGATCGAGGACATCGACGAGGTTTTGGAGAAGCTTGCGACCGCCGGCATCTCGGGCGCAGAAACGGATGAGCCGGTGATCGGGGAAGTTTCTTCCTCAGCAGCGCAGGTTGAAGACGATGACAGCGCTCCGGAGGAAATGGAACTTGACCTCTCGGCGGGCGAGTTGGATAAAACTTCGGACCCGGTCCGAGTTTACATGCGCGAAATGGGAGTGGTACCGCTTCTCAAGCGTGAGCAGGAAGTGTCCATAGCCAAAAGAATCGAGTGGGGACAGAAGCGCGCGCAAAAAGGAATCACACGTTCGCCGATGGCGGTGGCAGAGCTGTTGAAGATTGGCGCTGAGCTGGAAGCAGGAACGATCGGAATTCGCGACGTAGTTATTTTTTCCGATCAGATGGAAACCGAAGAACACGAGGACAAGACGGAAGAGTACCTGCAGTGGACTATCGAAGGTATCAACAACATTCGTAAGCTCTACAAGCGCGGCTTGAAGGAGCTGGCACAACTGAACGCGGAACAAAAGCTCAGACGCGGTAAGGGATCGAAAAAGCTGACGCGACTACGGCGCAAAGTTGCGCGCACGCGTCTTGAGATTGTCGGGGAAATTGGCGGATTACATCTTAAAGAGGCGATTCGGCAGCGTCTGATAAACGCTATTGCCACACTTCATCGAGAGACTCGCACACTCGAGCGTGAGATTGAAAGCAATACAGCGAAGCTTGGCAAGAAGCGAATCAAGGCGGAAGAAGCGAAGGAACTAAAGCGACAGGTCTCTGCGGCAAAGCGCCGGCTGAAAGAGATTGAAGCGGAGCATCACGTTTCGCCACTCGAAATCAAGCGATCTCATCAGATGATCGTGACCGGTGAGGCCCAGGCCGCACAGGCTAAGCACGAACTGACGGAAGCTAACCTGCGCCTGGTAGTTTCCATTGCGAAAAAGTATCAAAACCGCGGCCTTCAGTTTCTCGACCTCATACAAGAGGGCAATCTCGGGCTCATGAAGGGCGTAGACAAGTTTGAATGGCGGCGTGGTTACAAATTCTCCACCTATGCGACGTGGTGGATCCGCCAGGCCATCACGCGCGCGATTGCGGATCAGGCACGCACGATCCGCATTCCGGTTCACATGATTGAAGTGATCAATAAGTTGAGAAACACTTCGCGCGAACTGGTGCGAGAATTGGGGCGCGAACCGACGACCGAAGAAATAGCCAAGAAAATGGGCATGTCGGTCGAGAAGGTGAGCAAGGCTCGTAAGCTCGTGCAACAACCAGTTTCGTTGGAAACGCCCATTGGCGAAAGTGGAGATTCACAACTCGGCGACTTGATCGAAGACAAATCGAGCACCAGTCCGGCTGAGCGAGTCATAACTTCAAACTTGCGAGAGATTACCGGTGACGTCCTGCAAACCTTGAGCCCTCGCGAAGAGCGTGTGATTCGCATGCGTTTTGGCCTGGACAGGGAAGGGCATGAGCGCACGCTGGAAGAAGTTGGCCAGGACTTTAATGTCACCCGCGAACGCATTCGCCAGATAGAAGCGAAGGCGCTTCGCAAACTGCGCCATCCTTCGCGAGCACGCGTGCTCAAGAGTTTCATCGAAGGGCAGAGACAATAAAATCAGAACCGGGAGCGGTAGCGACCGGGTGACTCAAAGCGGCATAAGCTACCGCTAGCGATTGGCCGATAAAGAAACGTTTTAAGAACAAATCAAGGAAAAGGAAAGCGAACAATGAGTGAGAAAGTTTCGAGTGTGACAGACAGTTCCTTTGAGAAGGAAGTGTTGCAATCAAGTAAACCGGTGCTGGTGGATTTCTGGGCAGAGTGGTGTGCGCCCTGCCGCATGTTGGCGCCGACAATTGACGCAGTCGCCGAGCAGTTTGGCGAGAGTGCCGGCGTCGTGAAAATCAATGTTGATGACAATACTTCCACAGCGCAGCGCTATGGCATCAAGGGTATTCCGACTCTGATTCTTTTCAGCGCCGGAAAAGAAGTGGAACGCGTAGTAGGCGCGACCAGCAAAGAGTCAATCTCGCGCATGATCGAGAAGCATGTTGTGGTTGCGAGCGCCTAAGCAACCGAATCACTTCGGCTGACATTGAAAGGGGAGCCAGTTGACACTGGTTCCCTTTTTCGTGCCGACTTAACTAATTAGGGATGGTTAGCGTCTGGAGAAGGGCAATGATCAAGCTGCTACGTAGTTTTGTCTGGCGCATTCTTCCAAAAGGATTGCTGGGGTCATATTGGACGCGCAGCTACCTCGCCTACCTGGAACGCTCAATCGAGAGAGACACGCAGTGGGTCGTGTTCGAACCTAACGGCGAGCAGCTTTGGGCTAATGTGCGGCAGACGGTCGAAGATTTTCTATTCAACGAGTGGAAGAGCGGAACGCTCGTGGGCACGAAGCCGGAACAAGCCTATTTTGTGCGCTGCGACCGAAGTACGATGACCCAGAACGACCTCGATAACGGACGCCTCATCTGCTTAGTCGGTGTCGCGCCGCTCAGACCAGCTGAGTTTGTCATCTTCCGTATTGGTCAATGGACGGGATCCAGGAAACCTAATCCCTGAGCGGCTTTCGCTTCACAGCCGGCAAATCAGCAGTTCACGTTCGTAGATCGTTTCCGGCGGCAGGCGGTCATGCAGATCCAGGAAAAGCTCTTCGTGACCGAGCACTTCGTCGCGCCAGGCAGCGCGGTCGAAGGCCTGCAATTCCTCAAACTTGTTCTTCGGGAAGTCGAGGCCCCGCCATTCCATGTCCTCGTAGTGGGGCATCCAGCCGATCGGCGTCTCCTTGCCGAGAGCGCGGCCATGCGATCGGTCGACGATCCATTTGAGCACTCGCATATTTTCACTAAAGCCGGGCCACATGAATCCCCCCTGCGCATCCTTACGAAACCAATTTACATGAAAGACGCGAGGCGTCTCGCTGAGGGACCGCTGCATCTGGATCCAGTGGCGAAAATAATCGCCCATGTGGTAGCCGCAGAATGGCAACATGGCCATCGGATCGCGGCGCACCTTCCCGATAGTTCCCCCGGCAGCGGCAGTCATCTCCGATCCCATAGTCGCGCCGGTGTAGACGCCGGCGCTCCAGTTGAAAGCCTGGTAGATGAGTGGCATCGTGGTGGCGCGGCGGCCGCCAAAGATGATGGCGCTAATCGGCACACCGTTTGGATCTTCCCAGGCGGGATCGATTGTTGGGCATTGCGCCGCGGGAGCCGTAAACCGCGCGTTGGGATGCGCGGCTTTGGCGCCAGTCTCCTTCGCAATCTGCGGCGTCCAGAGATTCCCCTGCCAGTCATGACATTCAGCGGGAGGCTCATCAGTCATACCTTCCCACCAAACTCCACCTTCCGGCGTAAGCGCGACATTGGTGAAAATGCTGTTTTTTGCAAGCGTCGCCATCGCGTTAGGATTAGTCTTCTTTGACGTGCCCGGCGCGACACCAAAAAAACCGGACTCGGGATTTATTGCTCGCAGGCGGCCATTCTCATCCGGCTTGATCCAGGCGATGTCATCGCCCACGGTCCAAACCTTCCAACCTTCGAATCCCTTCGGAGGAATCAGCATGGCGAAGTTCGTTTTTCCGCACGCACTCGGAAAAGCGGCCGTGACGTAGGTCTTTTCACCTTGCGGACTTTCAACACCTACGATCAACATGTGCTCGGCCATCCAACCCTCGTCGCGCGCAATGTTGGAAGCGATCCGCAGAGCGAAGCATTTCTTACCGAGCAAGGCATTACCGCCATACCCGGAACCGTAAGACCATATCTCGCGTGTTTCGGGAAAATGGACGATATACTTCTCTTTGTTGCAGGGCCAGGGCACATCCTTCTGACCCGGCGCAAGCGGATCGCCAACTGAGTGCATGCACGGCACTACCCGCTTCGCGTCCTTATCGATTTCCGCATAAATCGGCATGCCAATACGCGCCATGATGCGCATGTTCACTACTACGTAAGGCGAGTCTGTAAGCTGCACGCCAATTTGCGACATCGGCGAGCCGATCGGTCCCATGCTGAAAGGGAGCACATACATCGTCCGACCCTGCATCGATCCCTGAAAAAGCTCCTTCAGTTTCTTCCGCATCTTGAACGGCTCTTCCCAGTTGTTGGTGGGACCGGCGGCGTCCTTCGAGAGTGAGCAGATAAAGGTACGGTCTTCGACGCGAGCAACATCGCTCTTATCCGACCGCGCGTAGTAGCAACCCGGCCACAGTTCCTCGTTGAGTTTTATAAACGTGCCGTTGGCAACCATCTCCGCGCAGAGCGCTTCGTTTTCTTCCTGAGAGCCATCCACCCAGTGGATCGCGGCTGGCTGGGTGAGTTGGGCCATTTTCTCGACCCATCGCAGCAAATGCTCGTTGTCGCTCAGGGGAATGGAAAGGTCTCGACTAATTGTCATTGCACCGATACTTGTTGCCACGGGTGAACTCTCGTCATGGGGAATGGTCGTCATTAAGGCCTCTAATTTTTGTAAGTTTCTACAATTCCTGGGCTGCGCTAGATTTTTACCGGAGTCGACGCTAAAAGCAACCGCGCCCATCAGGCGGTAGTGTCCCATTTTCAACTCTCCGCCTTAGTCTGGTTCTTAGTAATAGAAGAGTCAAACTGGCCGTTCTATGTAGCGATAAGTGTCGGCACTTCAGCCTGACTGGCGTGGCGCCCGGCTACAGCCACGCGTTTTTCGTAAGCCTCTCGCGCAACCTGCACGTCTTCGAGGAAGTGAGAAAGCTCCTCAAGTTTTAATGCCTGGGGCCCGTCCACCAGGGCCTGTCCAGGCGCCGGATGGAAGTCTACAAGAACCATGTTCGCGCCCGAGATGATGCCCTGGGCAGTCGCGTGCATTATATCCAGTATCCCTTCTGCGCCACGGGTGCGATAGCCGATGGCATGAGAAGGGTCGATGCACACCGGCATACGCGTTAATCGCTTGACGACAGGCACGTGGGCGAAGTCGACGAAATTCCGGTGCGGTTCGCCGATGTTTGTTTTCATGCCGCGCAGTGCAAAGATAACTTTCCGATTGCCCTCGCTCGCAAGATACTCGGCAGCATGCAGCGATTCATCCAGGGTGATACCGAAACCGCGCTTGAGTAAAACGGGGAACTCCTGCTGGCGCCCGACAATCTTGAGCAGCTCAAAGTTTTGTACGTTGCGCGTGCCGATCTGAAGCATTACTCCCGTTGGTTTTCCGGTTTCGTGCAGCGCCTCCACAATCTCATCGATGTGAGACTCGTGAGTTACTTCCATGGCGATGACTTTTATTCCGTACTTGCCTGCGAGATCGAAAACATAATGCAAGCATGCCTTGCCATGTCCCTGAAAAGAGTAGGGACTGGTTCGTGGCTTATAAGCGCCCATGCGCGTGCAAATTTGTCCATGCTCGCTGAGCGCGCGCATCATCAGCTCGACGTTTGCCGGTGTGTCCACAGCGCACAATCCGGCGAACACGTGCAGCGTATCCTGCCCGAAGCGCACGCCCTGATATTCGAAGTGTGAACTGCGGTTATCGCCTTTGTGCCGGCCGAGCACGCGATATTCCTCAGACACGCGCACCGCGCGCTCCACACCGGGTAAACTTCGCATGTCGTCGAGCGAGACTGCGGCAGTGTTACCTATCAGGTAGATTTCCGTCAGCGTTTGCTCGACGCCCTGTTCACGGTGAACGCGCAACTGAATATTCTCGAGACTACTGAGACGCGCCAGCAACTGCCGGTAAGTCGCGCTCTCGAGATCGATGTTAGGAGTCAGAATCAAAATCATGATGTTAAATACCTGCGTTAATCATTCCGCTACACTGTGCAGAAGCGACCAGAATTCAGGCAACGAGACTGCCACCGAGCCGCGCGCGCCTTCGATGCGAGAAGGTTCTGCCGCACCCACTGCTGCCACGGCGGTAGCCATTGCAATGCGATGATCGCCAAACGAGGAAAGGTGAGCGCCATGTAACTTGCTGTCTCCGTGGAGATGCCAACCGTCCAAGTGCTCTTCGATGCGCGCGCCCATGCGCGACAGATTTTCGACGGTGGCGGCAATGCGGTCCGATTCTTTTACCCGCAACTCTTTCGCGTCGCTTAACTTCATCTCGCAGCCAATGCTTGCAGCCACGAAGCCCAGCAGCGGTAGTTCATCGATTAGGCTGGATATGCTGGCACCAGAAACTTCCAGCGTCCGATGCTCCTTCGATGCCCGGCTGCGGACATGAAGTGTGCCCACGGGTTCCCCACCTTCGAATCTTTCGTCCACCAGATCGATGTCAGCTCCCAATGCACGAAGCGCAGAAAGAAAACCGGTGCGCGTCGGATTAAGACCGACATAGTGGATAAAAAGATCAGAGCCGGGAAGAACAACTGCCGCAGCCACGAAGTAGGCCGCCGAAGAAATATCTCCGGGGATGAAGACGTTGCAAGCATGTAGCGGCAGGCCGCCCTGGATGCTGTATGCGTTCCCATTTCGTCTGATGCTCGTGCCGAATGCCGGTAGCATACGTTCAGTGTGATCGCGCGTCTGCGTCTGTTCCTCGACAGTCGTGATGCCATCTGCGGCCAATCCCGCCAGGAGCACAGCCGATTTTATCTGGGCGCTGGCGATTGGCATTTTATAGCGAATTGCTTTTAGGGGACGGCGCCCCATAATGCGGAGTGGCGCGCAACCGTTGCTGTCCACTTCCACCTGCGCTCCCATCAATCGCAGAGGTTCAGCAACTCGCAGCATTGGCCGGCTGCGCAGAGAATCATCGCCGGTAATAGTCGTTGCAAAAGGTTGGCCGGCGAGAATTCCGGTGAGCAGGCGCATGGTGGTCCCTGAGTTTTGCGCATCCAGGCTTTGCGCCGGTTGTTGTAAACCTGAACTTCCCGCGCCTTCGATGGTGATCGTGGAATCATTTCGAACAATGCGCGCGCCGAGAGCCTGGAGACACTTGATCGTAGCCGCGCAATCCTGGGCAGAGGAAAAATTTTTGATAACAGAGCGACCGAAGGCCAGGGAACTAAGCATCGCAGCCCGGTGAGAAATAGACTTATCGCCCGGCACTCGCAGCTCGCCTTTGACACGATTGATGGGAGACACAACTACTGCCTCGTCATTCGTTAGCTCGCTATCGGTGGTGACAATCGCCTCGTCCATAGTTTTGTTACTCGTCTAATAAGTTTGCCCTGACTCAGCGCTTACCATGTTCTGGTTTGAACTAATCTCTGTGCAACCTCCGTGTTCTCTGTGTCTCTGTGGTGGATCTTTATTAGGAATTGCTTACCACAGACACAGAGAACACGGAGGTTGCACAGAGAAAACTGAAATTAGCACACTAACCGATTTTGACTGCCGCTGGATAGCAGCCCAAAACGCGCACTTCCGTGGCGCGGTCATTCAGTTCAGCCAGCGCTGTGATGACTCTTTCATCGTTTGTCGACGCCTGCAAATCGAGGTAGAAGTGATATTCCCACGGCCGGCCTTCAATGGGCCGACTCTCAATCTTAACCAGATCGATTCCACGTCGCGCGAAGGGCTCGAGCGCGTCATAGAGTGCGCCGCCACGATGCGCCAATTTTAGAATCAGCGAGAGTTTGTTTGCGCCGGGGCTGATGCTTGTTTCGGGAGTAAGCAAGACGAAGCGCGTGTAGTTTTCAGCGTGGTCCTCCAGGTGTTCGCGCAGCACCACCCCGCCGTATAGTTTCGCTGCGCGTATTCCGGCGATGGCTGCCCGGGTGCGATCGCTTTGCTTGACCACACGAGCCACGCTGCCCGCTGTATCTTCAGTTGCAACTCCTTGAAGCTGCGGATGCGCGGCAAAGAAGCGCTCGCATTGAGCCAGAGCGACCGGGTGTGACTCGACAGTCTTAATCTGTTCGAAGGATGAGCCGGAACAGCCGATAAGAAAGTGGTTGATAGGAATAACTACCTCACCGGAAATGTGGAGCGAGCTTTTCAGGAGAAGGTCGTAGGAACGTTGAACTGAACCCACCAGGCTATTCTCGACAGGCGCAAGCAGATAATCAGCGACCCCCTCATCTATCGCCGCAAAGAGAGACTCGAAAGTCGGGCGGGGCACGAGTTGAATATGCTCGCCAAGGAGCTTAACAGCCGCATCCTCACTAAAGGCGCCGCGCTCCCCCTGAAAAGCTACTCGTGGCCTAACCTTAGGATCGTTCATGGTTTCAGTGTCTTTAATAGCCAGACGAACTACAAATCGCGACCATCGTGCTCGATGGCCTCAGCTTCGACTCGGCGCGACTCACGAATGATGCAACCGAAAAGTTCAACAATTGCCGTCTCGTCAAGCGGCCCCTGATTACCTCGACGGACACGCTTGATCACCTGATGCTCCCGTTCGGGATCACAAAGAGCGGAGCCCGCGAGCTGCTTCGATTGGCCGACTTTGATGGCCAGACGCGCACGCATGTTGAGCAGGCGAAGCAACTCATCGTCAATCGCGTCAATCTCTGACCGCCAATCCTCGATGTTCATCTCATTATCCCTCCTGATGAGAAATGCTCGCGCCGTCTCACTGCTGAGTCCAGCCGGCCGTGACCCGCCAAAAGTTATCTATACAAAAAGCCAACCGCAACTTTCACCGGGAAGGTTGCGGCTGGCTCTGGCTGAAATCTTTTTGCGCCGTTTACGTTTCTGTACTATCGCCCGCTCACGCGCACAAGCTTTCGCCCCGCAGCCGCTCCTTCGTAAAGAAGAAGCGGTACGTAAAAGCGAAGCAATAATACTGAGCGGGCTGCATTCGGTTACAGGTTCAATCGATTAGAGGTGGCGATCGGAATCGAACCGACGGATAGTTTACTCTGACCTGTCTCGGTGCGCCAGACGATAGGCCACTTGAGCTGGTTGATCTCACGGGTTCTCGGTGAGTCCTCGCAGCCGCTTTTGCTGCAGGTTGCTGCGGTAGCTTTGCTCGAGGTATTCGGCACCTTCGACCGTCAGAACCAACTGTGAATTGTCGTCTCGCGCTACAAACCTCTTCTGCAGCAGGAACCATAGCGTGAAGTCGAGATGCTCCCGCGGCCTGCCGATCAATTTTTCGAATTCGCGCCAAAAAATTCCCGGATTCGACGGTTCCACACGTCGCTTGGTGTAAAGCGCCTCGAGCACGGTAAGCCGGACGATCTGCTCCATCTCGAAGTCGTTCTCAGACTCCGCGCCGCTGGACACGAGTCGCCATCGGTCCTGCCGCCGCTGCTGGTGCAGCACGTCATAGCGTGCGCGCTTTTCCGGATCTCTCAGCACGGTATAGGCCTCGAGGAGGGTACGGAATCGACCCTCGTCGCCGGTTTGCTGATTATCAGGATGATACCGCTGCGCCAGCAGCCGGTAGACGCGATCGATTGTCTCCGGGTCGGCGCTCATGTTGACCTGCAGCGCTTCGTAATAATCGACGGGTTCCTCTATTGGCATATGAGTGGTTTAGCAGTAGGAGGACGTATTTGCCACACTAAAAAGGGCAGTGGGTTTTACAGTTATCTAGCGCGCCTGAAGTAGTATAACCCCTGGCCTCCAGCAACCGCCGTTAGCTCCCAACCTTCAGCAGCGCGCTGATTAAACTCGTTCCCCATTGCAGCTATAGTCGAAGTTATATTTTAAAGCTGTCTGATTGGTCTGAGAGGATGGCGAAGCGGAAGGACCGCCCTTGGCTGTTTCAGCGATGCCGCCAGCTATCTGGAGCGATGGAACCAACACCACGATAACCATGAGGGCTAGTTTCGTTTTCATCTTCATCATACCTTTGAGTGTATCCCTGGATTTTCTGATCATATACGAACCTTTGATCGGGGGCTCGACAAGTATCTGGCGCGCCTGAAGTAGTACAACCCCTGGCCTCCACCGACGGCCACTAACTCCCAACCTTCAGCAACTGCGTTGATTAAGAAGTTGCTGAGCTTTCTCTGGGCTAACGTAGCTTCCAGGGCCGGCATAGGTAGGGGCCTCGTCAACCAGATACTCCCAGCTTTGGCTCCCGGAATTACTTCTTTGTCCCTGTGCGTATCCGGTCCATCCGACCAGACACGATAAGGCGACGACAACCAATGCCAGGTAAAGTTTGTCCTTCATGAATTACTTACCTCCATTTTGGTTGTTGACCTAAGCGATGCGCGGCGAATTATATGCAGAAGAATGATAAGCGTCAAAAAATTGCGATTACCAAGGGAGAACGAATTCTGAAGCTTTCAGTGAAGGGCAGCCAAGTGGCGGACGGGGTCTTTTCCAAAATTACATCGAAAATTACCGAATAGTAGTTTCAAACTCCTCTTCTCGCATCTTCGACGATCGATGACGGTAGGACTTGAACTGTTGGACGAAGCGGTATCTCTTTAATGACTTTTCTCGGGTCGCCGTTTAGGGCTCTTCACCTGTCGGTTGCTTGACCCGCTTCGTCAGGTATTCTGCCAATGCCTGGTCCGCTGTTTGAATGTGGATGACCAGCCAACTCCGGAGAGCCTCAATCAGACTATGCTTCTCCGTAGCCGTACCTGTCGCGAGGCTATGCTTGAGGTTTTGCACCTCAATCAGCAACCGTTCATGCTCTTCAAAGTGAGACTCATAACCTTCGTAGGCATGTAGCCTCATAGCGAGTTGTTCGGAGAGAAAGTGCAAATTTGTGTGTTCCACCAGTTCATTGAGCAGCGCATAGACCAAACCATCGTCAGCCCCGCTCCGGACGGCGGCTTTAAGATCATTAAACAGGCTAAGTTGGCCCGCATGCTCACGGTCCATCGAAGCAATGCTATAGGTCGGTTCCGCGGACTTGTCCATTGTATCCATATCGCCGGGTATTCTCGCACTTCTCGTTCCGCAGGGCTAGTTCCGAGGAACCCCGAAACCTTGCAATGCGGTACAGCGAAAAAATAAAAGCAGCCAGGCGCCAGGCAGAGAATACTACAGCGAAGACTTCCACTGCCTGCGTCGTCATATTGCTGCACGCACATTTTCATCAGTTGCAGTATTCACAGCCGACTTATAACGACTGGGAGAACGTCTAACGGCAACTCACTTCGTCAACTGTCCTTTTCATCCCGGCGGAAATAGCGCTTATCATTACTGGAACTATTAGCTCGCGACCACTCTTTGTTTTTCTTCTTAAGGTAAGATGAATCCCTCACGCCGAATGCTTCTGACCAAATCAATCGTTCAGCATATGAATTCTGCCATGGTACCTGCGCGGCTGAGACGCCTTTTTCACGGCGCATTCCAGCCGCCGTCGAGCATTATTTTGCTTTTCCGGCATTCAATAGCCATCCGGCAGGTGCGAAACGCAGCGAGTCCATTACTCCCACGCCAATACTCCCACGCCAAGAAGAGTATAAGCGAAGAGTTTGAGCAGTCACTGCCGTTGCCTTACGAACGTTTGCCTCGGTACTATATGGCGATTCTCACCGGCGCGAAAGTGGCAGGAGGGCGCTATGGCTTTCAAGATTCGTCGCGTTGATTACTTTTACACTACGGTCAAAGATCAACCGGGAGAGGCTTACAAGCTGCTTTCGCTCTTAGCCAGCCTGGGTATCGATCTGTTGGCTATTACCGCCGTTCCTTTCGGACCGATGAACACCCAGTTAACGATCTTTCCTGAGGATACCGGAAGACTTCGCAGTGAGGCGCAGAAGTCCGGCCTTAAGTTGGATGGACCGCAGCCGGCTTTGTTGGTTCAAGGCGACGACAAACTAGGCGCCTTGGCTGAGGTGCATATGAAGCTGTATGAAGCCAACGTTAATGTCTATGCATCGAGTGGAGTAGCTGGTAGCAAGGGCAGTTACGGCTACGTTATCTACGTGCGACCGGATGATTTTGAGAGGGCGGCGGCGGCTCTCAAAGTGTGATGGGTTATCAGTGCTGCGTTCGAGTGTGATCCGGCATCGATTTCACCTGAGGCTTTACGAGCCATGGGAAACGTAGCGCGGTGGTTGTTTCTAAGTTGTTGAGTAGATTGGAGGCGGCGATCGGAATCGAACCGATAAAAAGGTTTTGCAGTTTCCCCGAGCCACCTGTCACTGAGTATCAAGGAGTATCATCGGCGCGTAAACATTCATGTTTTCTGATGGCCTCGTTACTCAGTGACACTCAAAAGTAGCGCAGACCGCCACAAACGTCCCCACAGTGGAATTCGCCGCGGGTGGCGCTGCGACGGATAACCGAAAACACGCAATCGTGAAATCAACTTGGTTTGTCCGCGTCAATGAGCTGCGTAGCGGCGGCCGCTAGTAGCCCGGGGTGAGCGAGCGCAGCGAGCGTCACCCTGGGGAGCACGTTCCTTAAAGAATCCGAGCCCGCGTTAGCGGGCGACAGAATAATGGTTGCGCGGTTCGTAACTAACCAATGGAGATCGAATCTTAGCGGTGCCGCTGTCGCCCCGCCTTAAGCGATAACCCGGCAAGTTCATGTCTGCTGTAGTACGTGCGTTGAGTACATCCAGTTGTCTGCGCAAACGATTAGCAAGTTCAGGACTCACGCCTCAAAATTGGAACATCTTCCCCATTCCGCACGTAAACTCCCGCATATGTCAATCATCAAATATATCTTCACGCCGAACTACGTAAAATACGAAGGCGTTCGCCCGATAAACATTTACCTCCTGAGAGTGCTCTATTTCCTTATGTTCGTTGGCGTGGGTTTGCAAACGTGGGCAACGATCATCAACCACCAGGGCCCGTGGGACCACACCAAGGCCGTGGCGTTCTGCGTCTGGGCGGCATACCCGACATTGTCTATCTTTGGGCTGATAAGGCCGTTACAGTGGCTGCCGATCGTGATCTTCATGATCTTTTATAAGACGCTCTGGGTTATCGTGGTCGCTTATCCCTTGTGGCGGGCTGGAGCACTTGCGGGCTCACCCGCTGAAGAGATGGCCCACATTTTCGTTTGGGCCCCCGTGATTACTATCATCGTGCCATGGGTCTATGTATTTAAGAATTACGTGATGTGGCCGAAAAAGAAGTTGGTATCTTAGTCTGCGGAGCGGACGTCAGCATAAAGCCTGGGGCGTCAGCCGGTCGTCCATCATGATGAATCCAGCCTGGAAATCAGCGTAAGTAATCACTCAGCAGATCAGCCAAACCCATCGCTGAATCAGCCCATCAGCTTTCGCTTTCAATTCATCGTTGTTCATGAGGACGGGAGTATACCTGAGTAGCTTTCTCTGCGTTCGCTCTGTGAATCTTCGTGCCTCTGTGGTGAACTTGTCTGGGCTAACATTCACCACAGAGTTCACAGAGATGCTTGGAGAGTGACAGAGATTGATGAAGCCTCTCCGTCACTTTGTCCGGCTAAGGTCAAAGTGGGCGCGGACCGACTGGTCACCGGGAAGCATGAAAGTCCAATCCTCGGTGTGATGGTCGGCGTCGATTAGTGTGAATACTGAATGATGCATGTGCCCTTTCTGCGTGCCACCAGCGACATCCAGGAAATCGAACTCTACGACCTTGCCATCCGGCGAGATCTTGCCCTCCATGCGCGGCCGATTTCCCGCGTCACAGTAATGCGTCAGCAACAATCGATCAGCGTCCAGATAAAACATGGTGATAGGATTGTCCGGGATTCCACTTACCGTTAGGTCATGCATGAGCGCGTTACCCCTCGAAGTCACGCGCAGCGAGATCCTGGCAACGGCGCCTTTCATGGCGGCTACCTCAGGAACGGTAGTCAGGCTGCCTTGCCAGGAACCCGCGAGAGTTTTCATTGTTTCGAATGATTTCTGCGCATCCGGCTGAGCGGGGGCTGCAGTCGAGCGTGCAGTCGAAACAACAGACAGCGCCAGAAGACCGATCAGAAATGCCGGCAGAAGTATTCCCGCTCGCCCTGCGAAACGCTTAAGCGACGGTGTTATGAGACCGCGACCAGGATCGGAATTCGCTTGAGTAATTTTCGCGTTATTCATTGCGTTCTCCTTTTTTGGAATGGATTTGAAGCTTGCGGTTGAACGCCTCGTAAATGATCAATGCCAGTTACGACTTCCGGGGATCATATGTTGCATTGAATTATTGGAAGAAGATTGAAAGGAGGGCTTACTGCGCGGCTATTTTCTGAGTCGCAAGCTTGGGACGGCGCATCCTACGCTACGAGTCATTGTCTATCTTCGGACTGATAAGGCCGCTGAGGTGTCTGCCGATCGTGATCTTGATGGCGAAATAGCAGGCATAGATGTCATGAGCGTTTCCGCAGAGTGACATGCGTTGCCCTCGCACCTTCAATTCGTCTCACGCATTCATATCCCAGCGCAGGCAGATTCAAACCACCAAGCAAGTGCTCCCCGGCACCGAGCAGGACTGGCACGATTGCCAGATGCAACTCGTCAATCAACGATGCACTCAGATATTCCCGAATCGTAGAGACGCCGCCTCCCAATCGAACATCCTGGCCGCCCGCCGCATCCTTTGCCTGCTTGAGGGCTGAGTGAATACCCTCAGTGACAAACCGAAACTCCGTGCCGCCCGCCATCTTGAGCGGAGCCCGCGGATGATGCGTCAACACAAACACCGGCGTGTGATAGGGTGGCTCATCGCCCCACCAGCCTTTCCACTCATCCGGCCCTTCTGGCCCAACCGACCACGGCCCGTGCACGGGGCCAAACATATTCCGCCCGATCTCCCTCTCCCTCTGGGAGAGGGTCGGGGAGAGGGGTTACGCACCTAATTCCCTTACCCCTAACCCCTCTCCAACGGGAGAGGGGAAGAAGCCACATCATCGTCGACGCCGGTCTCGCCATCTTCATTGCCGTGCATCCGCTGCCAGGTGCGCGTGGGAAAGAACCAGTCAAACACTTTGAGTCCGCCAACTCCGAGCGGATTCTCAAGATCCTGATCCGGCCCAGCGCCAAAGCCATCGATTGAGATCGAGAAACTGTGGACGCGAAGTTTGGACATGGGAATCCTTTCTAGTCAGGCCGCGGCTTTCTGATCAGCAGTCAGAACCGGAGCGGTAGCGACGGATCTTACCACCCAACTTAACTCTGCCTGCAGCATTACCGGCGCGGTAGCGAAGCGGTCAAACGATCCGGGTGAGGATATGCTGCATGAGCCTATGCGTTCAACTCAGCTCTCCTCTGGCCACAGGCTGCGAGCTGGAAGGCTGGCGCCAACGAGCCGCGTAGCGGCGACAGACAGTAGCCCCAGGGTAAGCGAACGTAGTGAGCGCAGCCCGGGGATCGTGTCCCCTCAATATTCAAGGCCCCAACTGATTCATCGGTGGGCTCGATTCGTCGTAATGGAATCGCGAGTCCGTGAGACGGACTAAACCCGCGAAGCGGGTGTCAGCATAAAGCCTGGGGCGTGAGCCCCAGGTACAGTCACGAAAACAAACCAAGCCCGCGGAGCGAGCGACAGCCGAAGACACAACGCCGTCGTTTCATCCATTGACTCATGTTGCGTATTGGATCCCCTCGCTACCGCTCGGGGTTCTGTATCGCTATCGCCCGCTTCGCGGGCTCAACGTAATTTGTTGATCTTGATCCTGGGGCTTACGCCCCGGACTTTATGCTGGCTCGCTTCGCGGACTTAGATTTGGAGGCGGCGATCGATCTTGTCATGGCAGGCGACAAGGCCGAGTTGGCACGCCTGGGAAGGGAGTGGTTCTGTTTTCAGGATTCGAAAAGCGTCTGGCATGCCGTCTACGGCAAGCTCGAGAACAACAGATTCGATCAAGTCTTTCATTACGTCGTCGATGGCGCCGGGAAGATCGCGAGGACGACTGACAAGATCGATGAGGCGTTTCTGATCGCGCACGCCAGAGCGCTCGCCCTCGCACAGAAGAAACTAATCGAAACGATCCCGGCCGATTCTCCCACTCACAACACCTATATCAAGCGAAATGACGATAAGACTTTTAGCGTTTGGCTCTTTCCCGCCTTTCAGACGAACAACGTTGCCGTCTATGGAGGAGAGTTCGTTTACACGATTGATGCGACTGCTGAGAAGGTAACAAAGGATGAGAGTTATTTTCAGGGTGCTTTTCGTGGCTTCAACGCCAAACCCCCGCGAGAGATCTGGCTAAACTATCGCGAGAAGGAAAAGCCCACCCTTGGTACGATCTTTTTTGTCTGGTATTACAAGCAGTATTTCACCAGTATCTACATTGACAATTCCAAGAGCACGAGCACTGTGATCAAAAACGGCAGCGAATATATGTGGGTCCACGTGGAAAAGGATCAGCCGTCGCCGGCCAAAAGCACCGCGAAACCGTGAGCTCTTCAAGAGGATTTGGTTACTTGTTTTGGAGAGATCTTGAGCTTCTTGATCTTCCCTTCGCTGTATATTATCAGCGGGGTGCCGGTCTTCGCCGCCAACTCGCGAGCTTCTCCGGGAAGCGCGCCGCAGCGCGGCTTCCACACCGGTAAGTCGTCCGTTGCTGTTGGTGTCTTTCTTCTGCTTCACGACTGTGTCAGGCCGCCTTCGGACTCGCTACCCGTTTGATGCGATCGTATTCCTTGCGTAGAGCGTGATGTGTATCCCAGAGATCAACATCCTGCTGTAGGCCCAGCCACATCTCCGGCGACGTACCGAAGGCGCGCGCCAAACGGTGTGCCATGTCGGTGGTAACAGGTCTGCGCTCGTGAAGGATCTCGCTAATAGTCCGTCGCGACACGCCAAGCGAACGCGCAAGCTTATCTTGCGTCAATCCTGAGTTAGGCAAGACATCCTTGCGCAAAATCTCGCCGGGATGCGTCGGTCGTCTCTTTCGATTGTTTCGCATCGTTCACCTGCGGCGTAGCGAAATCAACTTTCCTCCATCAACGATTTTAGATCAGTTTCAGTGCGCGGATGGCGCCAGTGCTCTTAAACATGCGGAACTGATCAGGAAAGCGAATGAAGTCGTATCTCTCATACCAGAGAGCGAGCCCTTCATCTCGGGCATCGAGCATCATCGCGCGAACGCCCGTCTTCCTCGATATTTCATCAACACGCGCTTGAGCATCCATCAGCATCAGCTCGCCATAGCCCCGACCCTGAAATTCTCGATCGATGCCCAGTTGCCCGAGAAGGATTACAGGGATGGCGCGCTTGATGCGGGGGCGGTCGCCGGGTATGTCTTCCTGTTTCACTTGAGCCATTAGCAGAGTGTGATATCCAACTATGCGGGTAGGCTCGACTTGCTCGTCGACAAGCACCATCGTGCGGCTGAGGTCCCGCTCCTGGTCCTGGAGAGCCTGCTCCTGTAGAAAGCGTGTGACGTCTCTATCTCCACAGTCGAAACGCTTCCGGTCGTGACTTCTGGAGATGGGCTCAACCAGCAAGGCGATGTCTCACACCTTCCCGTCGACCTCGCCGGTAGCGAGCGGCAGCAGCGCGAGACGACTGCGACGGCTTCCTGCCGCGGTCCAGCGATTTAAGGAAAAACCTATAGTCCTCAGCATCAAGCGTCACGGTATCGTGTCGCTCCAGAATTTCGTTGGCTCTTTCGCTGAGCGCGGAGACGGCGAAATCGGTTAGCCCCTGGCCGGTAATGGCCGCAGCCCGAGCCACCCGCGCCTTAATGTCGGGACTTAGACGAAAATGCATTCTGTCTTTGTCTGCCGTGCTCACCTTTTTTGGCTTTGCGAGTGTCATTATCTCCGCTCCTTGACTCGAAGTGGCAATCTGCCACACGCATTATGGCAGGTCGCCTGATCGAGTTCAAGTCGACTTTGACTAGATTCTATGTAGCTTCGCGTTCGCGCTTGCTGCCGTGCGCCAAGTAATCCTTCAAATCTTCATCCCTGACTAGAACCCTGCGTCCGAACCGACGAACGGGAAGGCGACCGGCTCGCACTTCAGCACGAAGAAATGGTACTGACAAACCTGTGCACTTACTGACCTCGCTAAGTCCCCAAGCCAGTCGTTGTAGAGTTGTTAATGCTTCGATCTCATTGAAGGGTTCACTGAATATTTCCATGCCGTGGCTCTCTTCAATTGATGTGCCAATGGTGATGCCTAGGCCTTGTCCTCAGCAGCCGTTGAATCAGGCGAGAATGGGCATAGAAGAAGAGTCGGCACGCTCTTTCCGTGCCACACGCGAGACCACCTGTCTGTCAAACGTGACGCCGAAGTGTTCGTATGATGCGAACACCTCCTCTGTGTAAACACCTTCGGTTTGAACAGCACTCGTTTACTTTTTCTCATCGATCGTTGATTCTCCTTCGCCCCGAAAATCGCAAACAGGTTAAGCCGCAAGTCCTTGCAAATAGTGTTCTTGTCGCTTTGGTTAAGAAGGTTAAGCAGGTTAATTAACCTGGTTAAGTCTTAACCTGTTGAAATTGAAGGCAGTTGGGCTGATGTCAGTCGCTCGAAAATCGTTTCTATCTTGTCTGCCCACTTAAGTCATGCACTTAACCTCTTTTCGTCCTCGTCGAAGCTGTCACTTGCTAAGGACGCGACACTTGGCCAGAAAATCCGGTCGCCAATAAAAGTTTTAGAAAAGTGTCCCTGGGTAAGCGTTCATGAAACGCAGAAGCCCGTGGTCCGAGGTGAGCCACGCGCCGATCACGCAAGCGCAAGGGCGACATCAAGAGAGAATTCAATACACGCCGGGCGTTTGATAATGCCGATTATGTTGGAGCGCCAAGCGTGGCTGATGAGACAATCGCGGGCTTGCGCCAAATGCACCCGACAACATGAATCACGCATTATCAGATGACCGTCCGCGCTCGTTCCCTGGAAGGTGCATTTCGCTCCCGACCGAAAGCGCGTCGCGGATCGGAAGGGCCTTGTAGCGAAGTCTTGAATGGTATAGAAGATGCTTCGTCAAACGTCAGTTAAGGCTCGCATCAAGCGCTGCTGAACAAGCCCCAGCGGTAGAAGGGAAGGAAAGCTAATGGCAATCTACAAACGCGGCGGACAATACTGGTACGAATTCGTATTCGAGGGCCGGCGGATTCGCAGGCCGGCAAAGACTCGCAGCCGAAAGGCCGCGCGCGAAATTGAATCGGCTTACCGCATCAAGCTGGCAAAGGGCGAGGTTGGCCTCGAAGAACCGAAGCGAATACCGACCTTCGCAAGCGCGCTGAAAGAATTTCTCAAGTGGTCGGAACACGAGCACGCCGCGCATCCGAACACGCATTCGCGGTACGTCGTCAGCAGCAAAGCGCTGAAGCGATTCTTTGGCGCGATGCCGCTCGATCGCATCACGCCGGAGACGGTTGAGAAATTCAAAACCTCGCGCGGGCGCAAGAAGAGCGACTTCACTGGCCGACGGCTAAGGCCCGCGACGATCAATCGCGAACTGGCTTGCCTGAAGATTCTGTTCAATCTCTTCGAAGATACCGTTCCGAAGAATCCCGTTCGCAAGGTCAAGTTTCTTGCCGAAGACAACGAGCAGATGCGCGTCCTCACGTCCGATGAAGAGAAGCTTTACCTTCTTGCGGCATCGCAGCCATTAAGAGACATCGCGACGATGATGCTCGAAACCGGAATGAGACCGGACGAAGTGTGCCGCATTCGCCGCGAGAACGTTCATCTCGACCAAGGCTATCTCTTCAACCCGTTCGGAAAAACAAAAGCGGCCAGACGCAAAGTGCCGCTCACTGAGAGAGCTCTGCGGTTTTGATTAAACATCTTGAGAAAGTCAAAGGTGACTTTCTCTTTCCCGGTCGCGCGACCGACCAACCAATCGTTAAGGTAAACGCCGCGCACGTCGGCACGCTCGCTCGGATTAATCGCATAAGATCAGAAGTAAACGAAAGTCCAATTCCGCGCTTCCGACTCTACGATCTTCGCCACACCTGGGCGACACGCGCCGCGATGGCGGGGGTCGACTTAGTCACTCTCGCCGCGATGCTGGGACACTCGCGCATTCAGATGGTTCTACGCTATGCACACCCGACGGAAGAACATCAATTCGCTGCCATGAAAAAGCTTGAAGCTTTCCGGATGGCGAAATAGCGCTTGTCTCTCGAATTTGAGATTGGCAAAACGCTGTCGAATCAGCTGACGAGACTAGGCCGACTACGTCGATAGACACCGTGCGTACGCACGTACGTCGATCATTGGCACCGTCGCCGTACTTTGAAGTCGCGCTATCAATTCAAATAGAAATGCCGTGGCGGGTTTAGCCTGCGGCGTGACGGAATAGCAGACTTTCGAGTCACATCCAAAAACGCCGTGCGCGGCGACGCAACCCAAATCCAGCCGGCCGTGAGACTTGTCTTTATCAAGCGCGCTAATTAGGGCGCTGCCCATTCCCGGCGTCCAATCACTCTCAAAGGTCAGTAACCCGCCAATAATATGCGACGGAGCCTTAGGAAGGAAAGTTCCACCCGCGTGGGGAATCGGCAAACTGGTGCGATGTAAACGTCGCACGCTTCGAGCTTTTTGCTGCGCGTAAGCAACTTCACCAGCGTTGATTGATTGTTTTGATTCAAACACGGCGTAAACACTTTCTGCGGGTACGATTGTCTGGCCTTGGAAGTGGAAAATAAATGGAGAGTACTGCCGATCGAAGATGACCACGTCTATCTGTTCGCTGAAACGACCCTTACTGTCTACGACGTGAGCCTTTGCCGCTTTATAGCGAAGAGGCAAGTATGTTTGAAATAATTCCAGCCAGACCTGCTCGCTGGCGTCGCCTTTGGTTCCAGGATGATTGAATGCCTTGCGAGCAGTCTCCAGGCGTGACTGTATGTCGTCATGAAGGCCAGCCAGTAGCCGGGGCAACGACCAATCTTTGGCTGCATTTGAACGCCTGTTTCGCTTCGGCTGGCTCTTATTCACGCCCAAGGGCGCCTTCGCGCGCTTATTTGATCTTTTATTCATTCTTATTTTCGTCCGCAAAAGGCGGGGTAGGCTTCATCCGCTTTGCAATCGCGCATACCCGCTCGAAGTCGATCGGCTTATCGGGAAAAGCGTCTATTACGATTTCCGGAAGCAAGCGCTGGGCTAAATCAGAATAAGTATATCCGTAGGATGCGCTGCCATTTGGTCCCGTAATCTTTGCTAATTCTTGAATCTGCTGCTTTGTGATCTTTGCATCAGCCAAACACGAGAGCATTGCAACGCGCTGCTCGTCATTGGGTCGTGCGAACTCAAAGATATCGCCGGCCCGGCGTCTCACCGCCGGATCCAACGCATTCAGGCGATTAGTGCACATCACAACAACCGCTGGAAGATTACCGCTCACCAAGCCGCTAACGCCGCGGATCAAAGCGTTCACACCTGCGCGGTCTTCGTGATGCATCTGACTCAGCTCTCGGGACTGCGCCAACGAGTCAGCCTCGTCAATTACGAGCACGATGGCTCCCTGGGGTTTTCCCTTCTTTACCGTGATTCTACGTGCTGCTTCTGTGACCTGCCCAAATGCCGCAGAAAGTAACATTGTCATCTCTCCAACCGCGCCAGCCCCCCGGGCGCTCAGACTCAGTCGATACAATGTCACTGCAATATCTTCATCGCGGGCAATTCGATCGCCGAACGTTTCGGCTAATTCTGTTTTTCCTGTCCCGACATCGCCGAAGAAGATAAACATTGGAGAGCGTTCTCTAAACTTCTCAACGAGAGCGATTCGATCATCGTGATGTTGCTTGCTCCAAGTATCCAGCAAAGCGCGATTGAGCAGAATTCGAGATTCTTTCACGAGCCGCGCCTTGATTTCATTAAGTCCAACCAGTCGCTCGTAGCGTCTCGTCGCTTCTGTATTCGGAAACTCAATGACTTCTTCAAACAGATCTCTTGTAGTCAAGTTCATGATGCCTTTAAGGTCCTTCTGCGAATCGAGGTTCCTCCATTGCTGTAGGTCTTATCTTCGACCCAAACGTTACCTGCGCCTAACTGGGGCTCTGAGGCAGTCACCCGCTTTATGGGAATTGAATTCTCAATGCGCTTCCTTTCGGATTCCGAAAGGGCAAACCACTTGCTGCTATATCTAAGGTGCGAATACCAGCCAGCTCCATTTACATTAGCTCCGCGAGGCACCCGGCCAGCGCGTTCGTCCGCCACCAAAACGCCATTCTCGACGAAGTAGTTGAGGGCAACTACCCAGGAGTCGTCTCGTCGGAAGCCGTAATCAACAGAGTAAAGATAGCCGCCAACGAGCAGTTCGGTTAGCTCTTCGACGTAATTGTCGATATCGGCGTCCGACGGTCTTCCGTAGAAGAGCCGCATCTGTCGGAGATCTGCAGCCACCTTGGAAGCAAGGTATCGTGCATGAGTTCTCGTGAATGTTGAAGAAGTTGTGTAGGTAGTAGACATGATTTAGATGTTGAATGATGGTCCAAGTACAATCTGCCAAAGATCAACCGCGCGTCCCTGTGTGGTTGAATGATGAGCTTCGACAAGAGCATCGAGGGCGTCCTGCGCTGCCTCAACAATAACGTTTCGGTCCTCTGTCGAATACTGTTTCGCAACATTATGTTTCGCGTTCACTGGATCAAATATTTCGATTGCGTCGTCAGTGCTCTCAGGCAGTTCGCTGGTCTTGTAGTAATCCGTGAACGAAATTCTTTGTTCGAGACCGCTTGTAACCACGTAAGAGAAGAAGGCTTCAAGCGCACTGGGATAGTGACTGGGATCGGTGCCGCCAGCGACCAAGTTTGCACAAATCAGTTCAGCCATGAACGATTTGAATCGGAAATCACTTTGACGTTTCTGCAAACGCGCCCACCATTTGATCAGCCTGACAAGCTGAGCGAAATGAGTCGGGTGGTCTGCTTTGCGTTTGCGGACGAACTTCAAGTGCAGGGGAATGCTAGTCAGTACGCGGTCACCAGTATCCTTGGTGATGAGGTAGCCACGATCATCTGAATCGCCTTCGTACAAAACTGGAACAACGTCCACATCCAGGCCAGTACCTCGGAATGAGACGGTCACACAATGCGTTTGAGGTTTGAATTGGTCGGCGCTAAGATTCGAATAAGCCTCCCGCAGCCGATCTGCGAGCCAAGCGAGAAGGTTTGATTCATCGGGCGCGGCCGCCGCCTTTACGTACACGGCGACGTCCATGTCATTGATCGTTTTTAGCGCTGTACCCTTCCTGACGCTCCCAGAGTGTAACATCTTGATCAAAGCATAATCGGGATGCTCCGTGATGTATTTGTCCAACCGCTCACGAAGTCGGTTGACCTGATCGCGGTATTCGGTAACGTCCTCTTCGCGAAGATTCACCTTGTCTTTCGCGAATTGCGAAATGTGCTCATGCGTAATAAGTGGTTCAGACATTCTCAACTCCGCCCGAAAGTGACTCACACCGAAGCTGCTATCTTCGCGTATTAATTGAAGCCAAAGCACGAAGAAGAGCTTCTATTGGGTATAACGAAATTGCGTTACCGCTATTTGTAGAGAGCCGAGAAGTGAGAGGTGATGGCGATTGATGCAACTGATTCACTTACCGCAAAAATGTGAGCGATGTCAGCCGCAGTCTGTCCGGAGCGAAAGTGTTTCTTGAGCATGGGCAGTGGCACCAACAATTCCCCAGCGAAAATATCAGCTTCGGCCTCGAAAGGATCTTTTGAGCCTCTCGCTGTAAAGATCCCCTTCGGGAAAATCGATCGACACATCTTCTATCAGCGCTGAACGATCTTGGTGGTATAAGTGATGGCATAATTCATGGGCAAGGGAAAACCGCCGCCTGTTGGAGCTGGAATTCTGGTTGACCGCGGCAATGACTCTGCCGTCGAGCTTAATGATCATTGCATCAACACCGTCTTCGAAATAATCCACCTCCTGGGTACTCGAGTCCGTACTTTTTGGTGATGATTAGCAGATCAACATGTGGATCGGTGATCCGACACTCCTTTAGGACATTGAGCGCCGCTCTTCTAATGAAACTTTTTCTTGGTCTCATGACTAATCTAACAACTCTCGAACTTGCCAGTTTTCTAGTTGCTCCCGCACACCGCCGAGCCAGTCAATAATTGACGTGTCTAGCGCTTTTTCCTTTGTGTTTCGCGCTACAAACATCTGAAGGGCCCGATTCGTCGCGTCGCCCCGATTTGTTGTCATTTTTCCTCCGTGTGCTCTAGCGGCAACGTTGGATCCAACATGGGCGGAATTAACGTCAAATGATTTTTGGATAAGGTCTGACATAGCTCCAATATGTAATCTGAACAACCGAACAAGCCGTGCGACATCATGAGGCTTTAGATCCCATGGAAGCGTCAATCCCGATTCAAGTCTTTCGACGTAGCCTGTTTCCTTTCCTATTGCTAGCGCAATGTCTGAGATAGCAAGCCTTGCCAATTGTCTGATGCCTTGAATCCAGACTGCGAACGTTTGGATCTGTACATGCCTCACAGGTTCCTTGTGGAGGTCGCCAAGAACCTTCTCAACGAAAAATGCTATCACCCTTTCACCGCTTTCCTTTGGGGCTTGAGCCGGTGAATTGAGGAAAGCTTCAACCATTGAATCCGTTAGAGCAGGAGAGTGATTCGAGGAAAACAACTCGTGTAATACATCGTCGAGATTCTCTTCTTCTAACATATCAATCCCCTCCGTTCTGCCTAGAATCGAGTAGCCGTTTTAGCGCGCGAGAATGCCGGGTTCGAAGCGCGCCGACCTCTTCAGCTTCAACGACGCTGATTTCAGAGTATTCCATAATGTTTCGCATTCGGAGGATATCCCTGTCCCGCTCATCGAGTTTTTCAAAAGCTGCCTTGTAGGGAAGAATCTTCTTGGTATCGCCAAAATCTCTTTCACCCAACATTTCTCCTTCCTGCTCGCGAATTTTAAGAATGTTCGGGTGTCTCTCTTTCCGTGGCTTGGCCTGTGGCTCCTGCTCGCCGTCAGGGGAGATTGATTGCCGGTCGAGTCTTCGTTTTCGATCGATCGCGGCGTTTTTTGCAATCTCAAAGATCCAGGTGGTTAGTTTCGCGTCCGACTTCGGTTGGTAATTTTGAATGGCGCCGTGAAGTTTGTAGAGAACGTTGCCAGCTACTTCTTCCGCATCAGCATAATTCAAGCCGATCTTTCTGACTAAGAACTCCGGTAGTTTGCTCTTCAATGCGTTGCAAAGCGCGGAAAACGCCGTAGCGTCCCCGGCAATGAGCTTTTGAACGAACTTTGGATCATTTAACGTGTCCAAGGATTGTTCCTCAGTACGTTTAACGAAATCGCGTTACATGGCGTCCAGCAGACGTATTATATTATCGGCTCTTCCCTTAGAGCTGCATGCGGCTCATGATGGAAAAGGCGATTCAAACTTCACTTCGCAACTCTTTTGGAGATCGTGAGTGACTTCATCTGTGGACCCAGATTGTAAAGAGGTTCCCGCTGTGAATGATTGAAATTTGTGGGCGAGAACCGTGATCGGCGTCGGATTCTAGCACGAATCAATGGTTAAGGCAGTAAAGCGGTGTCATCGTGCAAGAGTGCTTCTATAAACCTCAAACCGTCAAAGACTCCACACAAAAGTCCCCACAGTGAGAATTTACTTGAGGTTGGTGACTGCCTGTAAGTTATTGAAAGAATTGGAGGCGGCGATCGGAATCGAACCGATGAATAAAGGTTTTGCAGACCTCTGCCTTACCACTTGGCTACGCCGCCCTGAAAAGGATGAAGGATGAAGGATGAAGGATGAAGTAAGACAAATGAAAGCCAGTCGCTTTCATCCTTCATCCTTCCGCCTTCATCCTTGAAATCTGGAGCGGGAGACGAGACTTGAACTCGCGACCCTCGCCTTGGCAAGGCGATGCTCTACCACTGAGCTACTCCCGCTTTAGAGCACGACCGATTCTAATGATTCGAAGTGTGTTGTCAAGCGAGGTGGTTGGCGGGTAGTGGGTCATTTTCAATGTTGAACATTCGGGAAGTTTATCTTGGCGTGCTTGCTCTCTTTACGTCGTTAGGCAGTGGCGTTATTTGCGCCACGGCAAGTCGATCACCACACCGTCCGGCAGCTTCACCGTACCGCCGATCGGCATCGCGCTGACAAACTCGCTTTCGGTTTCGGCGAAGATCTGGTGCATCTGGGCCGGCGGCAGGATCAGCGTGTCACCGGATTGGTAACGTACTTCACGATCGGCCACCGTCGCCCGGCCGTTTCCCTTGAGAAACAGGACGACTTCCTCTGTGTCGTGGCTGTGCGGCGGAGTCGCCGAATTGGCGTCCATGCGGCCGTACCACATCTCGACCTGTTGCGCGCCGCTCGTGGGTGTGGCCACGCCGGCGATGTGGTTGCCTTGCATGCTGTGGATCTGATTCTGCTCCTTACGAAACACGGACATG
Organism: Blastocatellia bacterium; assembly: GCA_963698325.1. Taxonomy (GTDB): domain Bacteria; phylum Acidobacteriota; class Blastocatellia; order Pyrinomonadales; family Pyrinomonadaceae; genus PSRF01. Next base: position 374,985 of record CAVOQJ010000007.1, read on the forward strand.
ATTCAACCTCCCAAACCAATGATTTTCTACGCCAGGGACGAACGCCTCCCCGCTAACATTCCTGTTAGGTGCGTTGCTCAAAGACCAAGCCATTTACGTTTTTCTTTTCTTCCGTGACCAAGCCCTTTACGTTGCTCTCTTTACTTTCGGCACCTAACGTCAGGGTTGCTCGGGCGCGCGAGACGTTAGGGTTTCGCTAGCGTAAGAGCTGGCACCCCTACAGGGTGCGAACCGATTAATCCCCGACCGGAGGTCTTCGCTTCGCTTCGACCTCCCGGCTACTTTCTGCCAACCCTCCGGGTTGCAAATACATCCGCTCCATCTCTAATACATCTGCTTCATGTCGACTGGAGAGGCAATATCACTCGCCTTAGAGTGAATCTTAAATTAGGACTCCACCTTGTTTGGCGAGTTCTCGATCCAAAAACAAACGGCGCAATGCGAGAGGGGATCAGCCCAGTAACATTGCGCCGCTGTTTGGGACTCTTGGTCTCACGCCGGTACCGACGCGCAACTGTTGAGCCTATGCGCTGCAGTCTAGTTGGCAAACGAATCATCGTCAACTAATAAAGACAAGATAAAACAGCAAACCATTCCTTCAGTCCAATCCTCACTCTTGCTACAAACGTTATGCAAGAAAACTTGCAAAGAAACAACATGTTTGATGGACTTGTTACACGCTTTTTTTACGCCGGCTAGTTGAGAGTCAAGGTGTGAGCGCAATGCCCAAGTTGAATTTTAGTCGTAGAAATATTCGCTCCAGCGACGCTTGCGAAGTTTTGCTTCCTGCCAAAAGTTTCGCAGCAGTTCAATTTCAAGACCAAGCGATTCACCGATCGCTTCAGGCATTACAACGGTCACCACGTCGTAACGATAGGGCTCGCCTTCCACATCAAACATTCGACGATAAGCGCGAGCCGCGCGGGCGATTTGACGTTGCTTTCGCCGGTCGACGTTGGCCTCCGGCGGCGCAAACCAATCCGAGGCGCGCGACTTTACCTCGACAAAACAGAGCGTTTCGCCTTCGTAGGCCACCAGATCAATTTCCACATTGATTAACGCGCCAACCTTGTTTCGTCCGACGGGGACCGAAAAGTTGGCGGCCACGATTTTGTAACCGGCCTGGAGCAGATAAGCGGCGGCCAGTTCTTCGCCGCGCCGGCCAAGGTCGAGATGTTGGTTTACGCTGACGGCCTGTCGCGATGAAGTGGTGGCGCTTGAGTTATCGATGGATTGATGGTTGCAGGCTTAGCTTGAAACTTCAAGCTTAAGCGAGCCGCTCACAACCATTGGACAATGCAAGATTTATCTCAACCCGAATGGAAGGTGCAGGCGAACGAACTGCCAGTGCATGTCGGTTCCCTTCCGTAGGATCGTGATGACAGATAATTCATTCGCTCCTAACGGAGCTAATTATATTCTTCGCGGATCGCAGGACTATAAACATTGCGCCGGTCTGCGGCTAAAACAGAAACGTCTCAATCTGTGAGCTTGACGATCGTTTCCCCTTACTTTTCCAGCCTATCACGCAGGCGATCAAGGGCTTTGGCCCAATATGCCTTCATCTTTGCCGACGCTTTAGCATCCGGGAGCTTGCTGTGCTGTACCACGACCTGGCTCTTGTCGTTGTTTTTTGCAGAGAAATAGATTTCCAAACTGGACTTGCCATCATTCCAGGTAATGCGCATAGACTTGTTAGTCGTCGCCGTGCGAGTCGTGAGTCCTTCCTCAGCAAGCCAAACTCTGCGTGCTTTTTCATCTGCAAAAGATTTGAAGAGTTTCTCGAGCGGAGCTTTTATGGTCCGGCTCACACTGATTTGATATCCCTCGGGCTTTTGATGCTTCTCGCGCAGGCCGCGTGCCTGTTCATAGGTGACCGTCACCATCTGCTGCCACCATGGCCCAACGCCCTGCTTTGCATTGAGATACTTCACGATTTCCTGGTGGGTCATTTTGCTGGCGCCGGCTTTGTCGAGAATGGCGAACCACTGTTTCCAGGTCTTGCCGGTTTTTGCTTTGACCGCATCGTCACTCATACGCGGCGCTTGAGTGTGGTTTGTTTTTGTTACCATTGGTTCTCTCTCGGTTTTGCCGGCGCCCAGTGCGAAAAGGCCGGGCCTTTGCGCCGAGCCGATCGTTTGATTTGTTTGAGGCTACTCTTCGAATTCTTTTAGGAGGCATAGCCTCGGAGATTTAATGAGATGAAACGGTAAGGCAGAGCCTTACCGCACTGGGCGGCGGCCAAGCCGCAATCTTCTTACTCATCGCGATCGTAAGCGACCTTCAACCAGTGTTTCACTTCGCCGTCAATGTCCTCGCGAATCATTAGCTCAGCATTGCACAAAAAGTATTTCGGCCCAGTCCGCGCTTAAGCGGACGACTGAAAATAGCCCAGCGATTCAGAGCCCGTGTCAAAACTCGATGATTCATGAAGCGCAAGCTTCCTGGTGATGCGAGCGGCATACGTGCTTGTAGTCGTTCCAGCACTTCGTGATGCACCCAACGTTTTATCCTTCGGCCATACTTGCTCGTGGTGCATTGCGCGCGCAACGGACAGCCCTGACATTGTTTGGTCGCATAGACACGAAACTCTTTGCTGTGTCGGGCCTTCTTGCTGGTCCGCGACATCACGGTGAGTTCAGCTCCCTGCGGGCACACATACACGTCGCGGTCGGCGTCATACGCAAACTCTGCGCGCGAGAACAATCCGCGCCGCTGAGCATTGCCCAACTCCGGTACGGGCATGTAGGCAGTGATCTTTTCATCTTCACAAGCTTTGATTACTTCACAACCAAAGTAACCGCCATCAGCCACTACCGTTAACTCTTCAACTTCCAGATCCGCTTTCGTCTGCTGGGCCATCTCGGCCAATTGCTCCTGATCCGTCACCTCGTTGGTTACGGCTACCGAGGCAATTAACTTGTGTTTGCTGTCCACCGCCAGCTGTACGTTGTAGCAAACATCCATCCCCTTGGCCGTCTTCATTAACCGCGCCTCCGGGTCAGTCAACGAGCGCTGCTTCTCACCACTCTCTTTCATCTCCTGAAGCAACTCCTCATGCTGCTTCAGATACTCGCCACTCCGTTCAGATGGCCCCAGATGAAAATCCCCAACAACACTCGCGGATCGTAACCAGGCCGTCCGTCTCCGCCGGTTCTCCACGCACGAATCGCAGTTCATTGAAGGGTAAATACTCAATGAACGCATCGATGGCCCGCACCGCATTGTTCTCATCGAGATACTCGTCCAACGTGGCTGGAAACAAAACGCTCTGTCCTCGCGGCGTACCGTTGATATAGCTCATCGGCCCCCCTCAAACCAATCTTGACTGCGCTAGTCTCGCCATCTTACCGCTTCCACTCTCACTCTTGTGATAATCTTTCTTCCTTCTGACGAATGAGTTTTGACACAACCTCTTACGGACGGGGCTATTAGCTGCCAGTCCTTCGGACCTACGAGTTCAAAACGGACGAGGACCCGAATTAGGGTGGTGCTCCACCACGGTGTTCCCTATTCCCTGAGAGCCAACGCATTCACGCTAACCGAGCCCTACCCGCCCTAACCCGGATTATTCATGAACCTTCATGTCATTTCAGCCTGCGTAGCGGGCGACAGCATAAAGCCTGGGGCGCGAGCCCCAGGAAAGCAATGTAGATGAACATCAGCCCGTGTAACGGGCGGCAGCCTGTTGCTTTCGAGACGAGCGCGAACTGGTCCACGCTGTCGCCTGCTTCGCAGGCTTGGAACTCTTTCTTTGCAGTGACCTGGGGCTGACCCCCAGGCTTTATGCTGTCGCCTGCTAACGCAGGCTTAGTGAACAAATCCGCAGTTCGTGAACAATGCGGGCTAAGCCCTTCCTTGACACTCTCGACTCGCGTTCTGTTACCATCCGTCTTCTGCGATAAACGAACAACTGACAGACAAGAATGTCTGTCCAACTCATGAGAACTCTTTATTTCGACTGTTTCGCCGGCGCCAGTGGCGACATGATCCTCGGCGCCTTAATCGACGCGGGCGTTGCGCCTGAGTCCTTCAAGCAGCAGCTATCGCTGCTTGGCGTCACCGGTTACTCAATCGGTTTTGAGACGGTAGATCGTTCCGGCATCAGCGCAACTTACGCGCGCGTCCAAACTGCTCATGAACATGCGCACCGCCATCTCACCGACATTCTCAAGATCATCTACGACTCGCGGCTTTCCGATAACGTAAAGAACCGCGCCGCGAAGATCTTCACGCGTTTGGCGGAGGCTGAAGCCCGCGTGCATGACGAACCCATCGAGCAGGTGCATTTCCACGAGGTAGGCGCGCTCGACGCAATCATAGACGTAGTAGGCGCAGCGATCGGGTTTGAATTACTTGAGATAGACCGGTTTGTATCCTCGCCGTTGCACGTCGGCAGCGGCACGGTGGAAATGGAACACGGGCGGTTTCCAGTACCGCCGCCCGCAGTTGCGGAGTTACTAAAGGGCGTTCCGTTTTATTCGACCGACATAGTGGGCGAGCTGGTCACGCCAACGGGCGCGGCAATAATCACGACTGTTTGCGCCGACTATGGCCCGATACCGAGCCTAAAACTCGAGTGCACTGGCTATGGCGCAGGCACGCGGGAATATCAGAAGTTTCCTAACGCGTTGCGGGTTTTAATTGGCGAACAGGAAGAGGCCGCGGGGAAGTCTATCGGGGCGGCGGACGAGCGTCTCTGGATGATCGAAACCAACATGGACGATATATCGCCACAGATTCTCGGCCATGTTATGGAACGTGCTTTTGATCTGGGGGCACTGGACTGCTTCTTCACCTCGGTGCAGATGAAGAAGAATCGCCCGGGAGTTTTGTTGTCTATTCTGTGTCGCGATAAGGAACGAGCGACACTAAGCGAGTTGCTGTTTTCAGAGACGACAACCCTCGGCATTCGTGCTTACGAAGTTGAACGGCGCGCATTGGAGCGCCAAATTGTTACGGTGGAAACTCAGTATGGGTCGATCGATGTTAAAGTAGGACAGCTTAACGGCCACATAATTAAAGTCATGCCGGAATATGATCAATGCCGGCAAGCGGCCCGCGCAGCGAACGCGCCCCTGCGTATTGTCGAAGAGGCGGCGCGAAATGCGTTCGACAAGCGCGATAGATAGGTTAGGGGCAGAGAAGAGCGGGGGCAAGCCCACCTTCCCGACCACGAGCTGAATAGAGTGGAGCTGCAATTTGTGATGGAAAGGCTTTCAAAGTGAGGCTAATGAGCGACTCAGAAAATCTCTCAGGTTGGGAAGGTGGGCTTGCCTCCGCCCCTTGAATTCATTCAACATCATCGAAATGGGTTTTTTCAGACGTGTAAGAAGAAAAAACAATGGCCACGAAGTTTTCTCAAGAGGATCAAAACCACAAGTCATCCGAGATTGATCTGCCTCCGGTTGATCTTGAGTTAATCGCGCAAGGCGTTCGCATGATTTTGGAAGGACTTGGCGAAGATCCTGAGCGTCCTGGTTTGCAGGAGACGCCCAGACGTGTTGCGGAGATGTATGCCGAGTTGACTTCAGGAATGCGGGAGGATCCCAAGCAGCATGTTGTGCCTCTGCCGGGTGACAAGCACGACGAAATGGTCATCGTCAAAGACATCACTATCGCTTCCATGTGTGAACACCATCTGGCGCCGTTTGTTGGTAAGTGTCATATCGCTTACATCCCCAAAGAAGGACGTATTCTCGGAATATCAAAGCTGGCTCGCCTGGCGGAGACGTTTTCGCGACGGCTGCAATTGCAGGAACGTTTGACTACCGATATTGCCAATACACTTTTCGCGGGTCTCAAACCAATCGGCGTGATGGTTGTGATTGAAGCTGCGCATACGTGCATGACGCTAAGAGGAGTTAGAAAAGCGGAGGCCAAGACGGTGACCTCGGCGGTTTTGGGTGGTTTCCGCACCGACCCGCGCACGCGAGCGGAGGCGATGGCCTTAATAACCGGTAAGGAGTGAAGAAGAGAGAATGTTAACCAGAACAAGAATGGGGCTGCGCCTGGCGACTGTGTGGACGCTTGTCGTTGCCATTGGCATTACCGGATTTTCGCAGCAACCCAGACGCGCAAACGCTTCGCTTAACGAACAAGCGATTCGCGCGCACATCAAGTTTCTGTCGAGCGACTTGTTGGAAGGGCGCGGCACAGGCGCGCGCGGCGGTGAAATAGCCGCAAACTATATCGCTGCGCAGATGGAAGGGCTTGGACTCAAGGGCGCCGGCGCGAACGGCAGTTTCTTTCAGCCTGTTTCGCTGGTCGGAGTTAAAGCCGATCCGAATACGAAACTGATCATCTCCGGTCGAAACGGCAAAGAGAGTTTTAAGTTTGCCGATGATTACGTTGCCTTCACCGGCGCGCAAACTGATGAAGTTGATGTAGATGCCGATCTGGTTTTCGTCGGCTACGGCATAAACGCCCCTGAGCAACGCTGGAACGATTACAAAGGCGAGCCCGCGGACTATCGCGACAAAATTTTGGTGATGTTAGTAAACGATCCGCCTGCTCCTTCTGACGAGCCTAATCTGTTTGGCGGCAAGGTTCTCACTTATTACGGACGCTGGACCTATAAATATGAAGAGGCTGCACGTCGCGGCGCAGCCGGCGTGATTCTGCTCCACACGGACCAGTCGGCCGGCTATCCCTGGAGCGTGGTGCGCACCTCGAATGGAGCGTGGCGATTTGATATCGCGCGCAATGCCGGTGACAGCACGCCATTCCTAAAGGTGCGATCGTGGGTCACCGACGAGGCCGCGCGAAAGATGATGAAGTTGGCCGGTCAGGATCTCGACGACCTGAGAGCAAAGGCGGCCTTACGTAGTTTCCAACCCGTGCCGTTAAATCTTAAAGGCAAGATCGATCTCAAGAGCGAAGTGAAGCGGGTTCAGGCGCCAAATGTTGTCGGCATATTGGCCGGCCGCGATCCGAAATTGCGCGATGAGTACGTGGTCTACTCGGCGCATTGGGACCACCTGGGCGTAGGCGCGCCGGATAAAACCGGGGACACCATCTACAACGGTGCTGTCGACAACGCTTCCGGTGTTGCTTCCGTGCTGGCAATTGCCGAAGCCCTGACGAAATTACCACCTGCGCAGCGGCCGCGCCGTTCGAGCCTTTTTCTGTTTCCTACGGCTGAAGAGCAGGGACTGCTGGGGGCGGAGTGGTACTCAAACCATCCCCTGGTTCCGGTTGAAAAGACTGCCGCGAACGTAAACCTCGATTCGATGAACGTGCTGGGTATCACTCACGATTTCATTCCGCTCGGTGCAGAACGCTCCACGTTGAAGAGGGTCGTTGAAGCGGTGGCGCGCGAAAGCGGCATGAGAGTTTCGCCCGACGCGCGACCGGAGCAGGGATCGTTTTATCGTTCAGATCACTTTCCGTTTGCGAAGGTCGGCGTTCCCTCAATCAGCCTGAAGGAAGGGAACGACTATGTGGGTCACTCGAAAGAGTGGGGCGAAGAGCAATTCAGGGCCTACAACACGGCGCACTATCATCAACCGTCGGATGAATACAGCGACTCATGGAATTTTCGCGGCATGCTGCAGGAAGCTGAGATAGCCATGACCATTGGCCGGCGCATCGCTGACATGGAGCAGATGCCGCGGTTCAATCCGGGTGATGAGTTTGCAAAAGGGCAAAGGAGATAAGGCAGTTAGCGCTTGTGGTCGATTATGTCTAACGCGGTGCAAGAGAAACAAACGTGCCGTCGGATCAAAACCAAACATAGGCGAAGGCAAAGGGCAACAGGCGGTAGCCGCCAGGCAGCCTGGAAGGCTGTAAGATAGTAGCCGGTGGTCGAAGCGTTAGCGTAGACCACCGGTATCAAGCGGATAATCGACAGCACCCTGTGTAAGGGTGCCAGATCATCGGCTCACAAATGTATGTTCACGTTCCAATTCCTCTCGCACCCTGTCAGGGTGCTCTCATATTTTCAACGTTATCCGGTGGTCTGCGCTAACGCTTCGACCACCGGCTACTATCTCGCAGCCTTCCAGGCTGCCTACTACTACCCGACAATACAGCTTGCATGAAAACTTTCTACGTCACCACCCCTATCTATTACGCCAACAGTCTGCCGCATCTTGGTCATCTCTATACGATGATCGTGGCGGATGCGGTTGCGCGGCACAAACGACAGCAGGGAATTGAAACTTTTTTCTTAACCGGAACCGACGAGCATGGAATAAACATCGAACGTGCCGCTGAGCGCGCCGGCCGCACGCCTAAAGAACAGGCCGATTATGTTGTCAGCTATTTCAAGAAGATGACTGCCGAGTTTCGCCTTGATACCGATCACGGCGGCTACGACATGTTCATGCGCACCAGCGAACCGTTCCATTACGAAGGTGTCAGCGAACTCTGGCGGCGCGCTGCCAAGGCAAAGACTCCGAAGGGCAAAGATGCGATCTACAAAGGACACTATGAAGGATGGTTCTGCGCTCCCTGTGCGGCGTACAAGACGGAGGATGAGTATGCGAAGCCTACGGAAGCAGGCGGTTCCCCTACCTGCCTGATTCATGAAACACCGCTCGATCGTATATCTGAAGAAAGTTACTTCTTTCGTCTTTCCGATTACGCCGAAGCGTTGCTCGCGCTTTATGAGTCGCGGCCGGGTTTTGTGCAGCCGGAATCAAGGAATAATGAGGTCACGGCCTTTGTCAGAGGTGGTTTGCAGGATCTATCGGTTAGCCGCTTGAAGACGTCGGTGAGCTGGGGTGTACCCGTGCCGGACGATCCTGACCATACGATGTACGTTTGGTTTGACGCGCTTACGAATTACATCACGGCCATCGGTTTCGGCAACGAGGAACGCGAACGCGCCGTCGGCTTTGAAAAGTTTTGGCCGGCGCTGCATTTTGTCGGGAAAGATATCCTGCGATTTCATGCAGTCTATTGGCCGGCCTTTTTGATGGCTGCGGGCGTCGAACAACCTCGGGCAATTGTTGCGCATGGCATGTGGCTCGATCCCAATGGTCGCAAAATGTCGAAGACGCTGGGTAACACCGTGGATCTCGATGTTTTAAGCCGACACTTTCCTATTGATGCGATTCGTTATTTTTGTCTCCGCGAAATGGTTTTCGGGCAGGACGGGCGCTTCGGCTACGAAGCTCTCATCGATCGAACGAACAGCGATCTCGCCAGCGGCCTGGGAAATCTATCCAGCCGTACACTGACGATGATTTCGCGCTACGCAGATGGCCGCATTCCTTCCGGCGTTATCTCTGAAGACAAGTTGCTGCTGGCAAAACGTACCGGCGTTGATACGGACGAAACTACAATTTCCGGCTTCATCGAACATGCGCGCGATCAGTTCAGGCAGCACTTCGAAGCGTTTGCGTTTAGTAAGGCGCTGGAAACTGCCTGGTCGGTAGTCGCGCGTGTTGACAAGATGATTTCCGATGCCAGGCCCTGGGAATTGGCCAAGGACGAAAACCAAAAGCAGACGCTGAGTGCGGTCCTATATCGCGCAGCCGAAACGCTGCGCTGGCTATGCGTCTTGCTCTACCCAGTGATGCCCACGGCAACGTTGGAGATTTGGACGCAACTCGGTTTGGCAAATTCGCCCGGCTCAACAGGCACCCCGGCCGGGATCGATCCGGCAAAACTGAAGTGGGGCGAGCTTGCTGAAGGCACGGTAATCGGCGAGGTGAAGCCGCTCTTTCCAAGAATTGATAAGGCGAAAACCATGGCAGAAATAAACGAACCGGAGCAGGAAGCAGGGGCAGACGGCAGGGGTGACCGGGTTTCCGTAGAGCGCGAACACCCGCTCGGCGTTCAGGCAACCGAGGCGAACGCGGTTCCCAACGCTCCCATCAGAAAAGAGACCAGGCCATCGCCGCCAATGACCAGCGCAACAGAAGCCGATGCAGTTCCGGGCGCCGAAGGCGTCACCAGTTTCATCGACATTACTGATTTCACTAAAGTCGACCTGCGCGTCGGCGAAGTACTTACTGCTGAACGTATCCCCAAAGCTGACAAGCTCTTGCTGCTCACCGTTGACATTGGAGAAGAGAAGCCGCGGCAAATTCTCGCAGGCATAGCGCAATACTACGAGCCCGAGCAACTGCTCGGACGGAAGATTGCCGTTGTAGCCAACTTGAAACCGCGTAAGCTGCGCGGCTATGAATCGCAGGGCATGCTGCTAGCCGCTTCGGTAGGCGATGAAGGCAAGCCGGTGATTGCCACCTTCACCGAAGATGTCCCTAACGGCGCGCGTCTGAAATAGCATTTCTTCAACGGCAATGGGTCTTCCAGTCGGTCTTGTTTATCTCTCCACGCCTAATTCGTTTCTCCTCTCCGAACCTCCGTGCTCTCTGCGTGCTTGGGTGAGCAATCACTAATAAAAGATTCACCACGCGCCAAATTAAATGCTTGAATCTCTCTTGGCCTCCCGTGTACTCTGTCAGGCAAGGTCGAACTTGTCCAATTTCAGCTTGCTCATTCTTTCCAACAACAAACCAAAGGCTTAGATTTGTCTCGATAGGACTAACCGACGATGGGAATCCAGGGCAATCTTTCCACAATGAATGTCGCCGATCTGCTGCAGTTTCTGGCAGTCGGAAGGAAGAGTGGAGTGCTGAAATTCGACCGCGCCCCGATCGTCAAGCAAATCTATTTTGAGAATGGAATTATCATTGGCTCGAATTCCAACGACCCGAAGGAGTATCTGGGCCAACTTCTCATTCATTACGGCAAGCTTGACGAATCCCAACTTAGAGCGGCGCTGCAAACCCAACGGCAATCGGGCGGCAGATTGGGTGAAATCCTGGTTTCTACCGGCATCCTTCCCGAGGCTGATGTCCTCGAGGTTCTGCGCATCCGTACGTTGGACGTGATTTACGATCTGTTTCTCTGGGAGGAAGCGCATTTTGAACTCCATGATGAGCCGCCGCCCGACCATTTCATCCGGATAGAGGTTCACCCCACTAAAGTCATCATGGACGGCGCCTACCGGATCGATGAATGGAAACGCTATCGTTCTCAAATTCCTTCCGATCGCGCGGTGCTGGAATTGAGCGCCGGTTGGACGTCGTCATTGAGCGTCAGCAAAGAGGTGCGGCAAATACTCGACTTCGTCGGCAAGCGAATGTCTGTGGCTGAGATTTGCTACAACATGCACGCCTCTCCCTTTCACATTTACGGAGAATTATATGACCTGGTGTGCGAAGGGATCGCGCGCGTGGCCGGTGAAGTCCCCGAGAGCTTCAAGGCCACGCAAGATTTAGTGGACCTCCCGGAAACCATGCCCGAACTGCTGGCAGCGGCTCGAGGACAGCTCGGCCAGAACGAAACTGGGTCAGCCTTGGCCACAATTCAAAATATTTTGCAGAAGGAACCAAACAACTCCGAGGCTCGGACGTTGTTATCGATGGCGGAAGATAAGCTGATCAGACAACTGTACGCTGCTCCGATGTTGCCCAATGCCGTGCCTACACTCCTTATCTCCGAAGCTGGCCTGACCGAGCATCAACTGGCCCCCCAAGAGGCATTTCTGCTTTCTCGGATTAATGGCGAATGGGACGTTAAGTCGATCCTGTCTATCTGTCCTTTTCGCGAAGTTGATAGCCTGCGGATGATAAAGAGCTTGCTGGACAGAGGCATCATCAGTTTTTGAACTCCGAAGGCGAAGAAGCTGCTGGCAGTTTTTTTTAGATGTTTGTTGACTCCCACGCGCACATAGACGGTCCGGAGTTTGACCGCGATCGCGATGAAGTTATTCAACGTGCGCGCGATGCAGGCGTTTCCGCGATTCTCAATGTCGGCACCGGCGATCCACATAGCGGCGCCTTAGAGCGAGCCGTCGAATTAGCTGAGAGACACCAGGACATTTACACCTCGGTTGGCGCCCACCCGCATGACGCACGTCTGTTTGACGAGAAAGCCGAACAACGGATCGCGAGCCTCGTCAAACAAAGTGCGCGAGTCATAGCGTGGGGGGAAATTGGGCTGGATTTCCACTACGACAATTCTCCGCGCGACGTGCAGAAGAATGTGTTTCGGCGCCAACTCGAATTAGCCAGAGACGCGCGTTTGCCAGTGATTATCCACACGCGTGAGGCGGAAGACGAAACAATCGAAATCCTCAAATCCCAACCACTTGGATTAAATCTTCCAGGAGTAATGCATTGCTTCAGCGGTAGTCTCCAGCTGGCGCAGAAAGCGCTCGAGTTGGGGTTCTTGATCTCATTTTCCGGGATTGTGACTTTTAAAAAGGCTGAAGACTTGCGGGCAATTGCCCGGCAAGTGCCCCTGGATAGACTGCTGATTGAAACAGACTGCCCCTTCCTGGCGCCGGTTCCGTTTCGCGGAAAACGAAATGAGCCTGCCTACGTTGTCGAGGTGGCGCGCTGTTTAGCGGACCTTCGCGGATTAAGCCTGGAAGAGGTGGCGCGCATAACCTCCACAAACTTTGCCGAACTTTTCAAACTGCAACTGGCTAAGGGCCGGGCCAGCCCGCCTTCCCAACCATGAGGTTCTCTGAGTAGCGCTGCCTCCGTCTGGGAGGCCTTTCTACCGAAAAGCGGAATCTGGCCAGCTGGGAAGTCTCGAGGTCAGGAAGGCGGGCTCGCCCCCGCTGCCTTGGAGATCGTTCGCAACGTATCCTTTGCATTAGCGCCAACTTTCACGAGCCAACAATTTGATGTTATTCTGCAGCCTGATTAGGAAACATAAAGAACGTCACCAAACTCTTGGACCGCCATGGCTCAGCAGAACTCTTTTGACATCGTATCTGAAGTTAATCGCGCGGAAGTTACTAACGCGATCAATCAAACGCTCAAGGAAGTGCGCCAGAGATTTGATTTCAAAGGCAGCTCGGCCACTGTGGTGCTGGAAGCCAACGAATTGATCTTGACCGCGGAAGACGAGACCAAGTTGCGAAACATGAATGATATTTTCCAGCAGAAGTTGGTACGACGCGGCGTGCCGCTTAAGGCGCTGAGTTATGGCAACGTTGATCCGGCGGCAGGAGGTACAGTCAGGCAGAAGGTGCAAATTCAGCAAGGCATTCCTCAGGAGAAGGCCAGGGAGGTCGTGAAGTTCATCAAAGATTCAAAAGCAAAAGTGCAGGCTTCCATACAGGGTGAAATCGTGCGGGTATCAGGCAAGGACCGCGATACACTTCAGGCAGTTATTGCCAGCCTCAAGGGCAAGGATTTTGGGATTGATATGCAGTTTTCGAATTACCGGTCAAATTGAAGCGTAACGCAAACTGTTAGTTTGCGTTGGTTGACTATTCGCAATGCAGACGAGATCACCAGGGAGATTCGCAAACTAACAGTTTGCTGTTGCACCAGTTGTAGATAATTCCGGCTATCTAAACAAAATATTTCCCTCGTTGCGGTTGACGCAAATGCAAACAGTAGAACAGAGCGCCTTACTCGAAGATGTGAAGCTGACAGCGAAGCGCATCTTCAATCTGATCGCTTCGGAGCTCGGGCAGGTTGAGTTTGAGTTTGAGCGGCAGGCGCGTTCCAACGTTCAGGTAATTGCTTATCTTGCAGATTACCTGCGCGCTTCAGGCGGCAAGCGCGTGCGGCCGGCTTTAACGATTCTTTCAAACTATGCTGTCGGTGGGGATGGTTCGCGTTACAACTCGATTCGGATGGCAACTGTGATGGAGTTTCTCCACACTGCCACGCTGGTCCACGACGACATAATCGATAGGGCCGAAACGCGCAGAAATCGTCCGACCGTCAACGCTCTCTATGGAAATGAAACAGCGGTTTTGATGGGTGACTGGCTCTACATGTCGGCATTCGAAACCAGTCTCGCTGAACGGTCGTTGCCAATTCTCGACATCCTGACGCGCGTCACCCGAAAGATGACCGAGGGCGAATTGCTACAGTTGACGACCCTGGGAAGAACCGATATTTCCGAACAGCAGTACCTCGACATCATTCAACGAAAGACTGCTTTCCTTTTCAGTGCCTGTTGCGAAGTGGGGGCCATACTTGGAGACGCCAGCGCCTCAGAACAGAAAGCTTTAAGCGACTACGGCATGAACCTGGGAATGGCCTTCCAACTCACCGACGATCTACTCGATTTCACTTCCACGGATGACGCCTTGGGCAAGAGCGCCGGCGTCGATCTATTGGGCGGCAAAGTAACCCTGCCTCTGATTTATCTAATTGCGAGTGAAGGTTCAGCTCAGGAGATGGTGCAGACGGTGATGGCCGAGGCGAGCTATGACAGCATGCCGCGACAGAAACTTCTGCACGCCGTTGAAAGCGTTGGCGCGATTGAGCGCGCTCGGGCTCGCGGTGACGAGTATGCAGCGGCCGCACGCACCGCCCTGGATGATCTGGCGGATTCTGAATATTGCGAATCGCTAAAAGCAATACCTACCTACGTGCTTGATCGCGACCGGTGAGCCAGTTTGACCGCCGTTGCGCTAACCAAAAGTATTGTGAAAAAGCCCAAACCCCATTAAGATTTGCCCGATGACAGACCGCCCGAGCGAAAACCTTCTTTCCCGTCTGGAGCAGAGCCTGCGGCAGTCGCGCGCGGCGCGTATGCATCTGGCCGCACGACTAAGAGAACTTGAGATTGAGGCGGATGCGGTACGGACCGAGCTCGCGGAGATGGATACGCTGGCCAGCCAGACGGAAGCGGCCATCTATCGGCTGCTGACTTCGGTATTGGCCTCGAGGCAGTCTTTCCGTCAGCAACCTTTCAAGCGGCTTTCCCTCTGATTCAGAACTTGAAGCGGCGATGCGTCCGTCGTCTCCGCAAGAGCGCCGGCCATTTTCGGTGGAAGCAAGGCGCCAGGAAATTCCCACGCTGCGACCAAACACCGAAGTCCTCAGTGATCGCTTCATGGATCGAACTATTCCCCAGGCAGTTACGTTATTGTTGCGTGAAGAAGGCGGCGCACTCCACGTCAATGAGATCTACAATCGCTTGCTTGAAGGTGGCTTCAAGTTTACCGGCCAGAATCCGACGATAAGTATTGCCGTTTCCCTCAATCGCAATTCGCGCTTCCGCAAGACTGCGCCTGGAACTTTCGACCTCATGATGCGCGACGCTTCCAAGGCGTCCTAGCAACTGAGTAACCACCCGTCAATAGATCAAGAGCGCCAGCGATTAACCCACGAGATTTTCCAGCTGTCATTTTTCATTTCTCAGTCGCCATTGTCGTTGCGCGAATTCAATTTAGAACTGCAACGCACAGGTTTTTCCAAAATATGTCCGGCTTGTCTCATTCACACCTGGCTTCAGCCAGGTGTCAGGATGGGTAATCAATCGGGAAATCGTTTAAACGGTTTGCCGATCCGCTGGAACCGTCGCCACCTGGCTGAAGCCAGGTGTGAATGAGAGGCGAGTACAATATGTCGCGCTGCTAAGTTGAATTCGCGAATGGAAAATGAGAAATGAAAAATGGAAAATGGAAAATCTTCGGTCAGGACTTTGCCGCTCTCAGATGTTTCCGGGTGAGGCGTCCTGGCGCTTGATCAACCGCGCGAATAGAATGCCTTCATGCGCGCAATAATTCTTTCCGCCGGCTACGGCACGCGCTTGTGGCCGCTAACAGAAGATCGAACCAAGCCCGCCATTCCAATCCTCGGAAAACCGCTCGTCGGCTACGTTGCTGAGTATCTCGCTGGTTACGGCTGCGATGAAATAGTTGTTAACCTTCATCATCGGCCAGACTCTGTTCGCCGCGCGCTGGGCGATGGTAGCCGGTTCGGCGTCAAGCTCCACTATGTCGAAGAGCCGGAAATCCTGGGGACGAGCGGCGCAATCGACAACGCGCGCGCGCTCCTGTATGGCGACACCTTCGTCGTTATCAACGGAAAGATAATTACCGACATCGATTTGAACGCCGCGTTTGAAACTCACCGCCGCACGAAAGCGATCGCGACGCTGGTGCTATTGCCGAACGTTGCTTACGAAAAGTTTTCAATTGTCGAAACGGCTGATGGGTTCCTGCGGGGCTTCGGCGGCATACCGCAGCGCCCAGCCTTCAACGGCAAGCCGCCGCTGATGTTTACCGGCATCCACATTCTCGAGCCGAAGATATTTGATTACATTCCCCGCGGCGTCTTTTCGCATTCAACAACTGACGTGTATCCGCGGGCAATGGGCAACGGTGAACGCATCGCCGTACATGTTGCCAGCGGCCGTTGGTATGAACTCTCGACAATTCAGCGCTATCTGGAGATTAGTATTCGCCTGCTGGCGGAAACCGGTGAAAGTTTCACTGCGGGACCCGGCTGCGACATTTCGGCAACCGCGAGAATCGAGCAATCGATACTTTGGGACAATGTGGTGGTTGAAAGTGGCGCCCAGATTAGGCGCGCGGTCCTGGGTGACAACGTGAGGATCAGCGCCGGAGAAAGAGTCGAGGATGTCGCGGTCGTCCGCGCTTCGCTGGTTCGGGGGGCTACCGCGCCGCCTAAAGCTCTCAAAGGTGAGTTTCGAGGCGACAATTTTGTGGTGCCTCTGACTGAATGATACAATTTCCGCTCATACTAAAATCCTGACATTGAGATTGACCACCACCGTGAGAGGATTGAACGCCCGTTTCTTTCCGTAATGAGTTCAGCAAAACAGGTGACTACGAGTGCTTTTGACCTCTCTGCTTCAGAGCGGCTCCTGCAGTTTTTGGAAACTCAGGATATCAAGAACAAGTTGATTGTTCCGCTTACGCCTGATGCCTCAACACGTAACTACTTTCGTATTCCGTGGACAAAGGGGAAAGCGGTCGCGGCTGTTTATCCCGAGCCCTTCGACCCGGACGTACATCCTTATCTCGACGTCACAGGGCTTTTCCTCGACGGCGGGATACCAGTGCCTGCGATATACGCTGTCGACGGCCAGTTGGGCGTGATCGTTCAGGAAGATTTGGGCGATCGGCAGTTGTTTCGTGTCTATGAGGCCGCACCGAAAGACGAATGCGAGGAGTACAAAGAACGGGCAGTTAATCTCATTGCGCAGATACAGAAAGCAACTGCCGCCGCTTATGAACGGCAATCAATCGCCAGCCGTCTTGCTTTCGATGAGCCGAAACTTTCCTGGGAATTGGATTTCTTCGTTGAACATTATTTCGCCAGTTTAAGAAGCGAAAAACTTCGCCATGCGGAAGCGGCGGAACTCAAAGCGGAACTCAACGATATTTGCGTCGAGCTCGCAGGGCGACCGCGCGTCCTTTGTCATCGCGACTTCCACGCGGCCAATCTTATGGTTGACGATAACGGCCGCCTGCGTGTTGTCGATCATCAGGACGCCCGCATGGGTCCGGTCACCTACGATCTCGTTTCGTTTCTTTTGGACAGGCGACCCGAACCCCCCTCGCTGGCGGAACAGCGCGCTTATAGATTGCTTCTACTGGAAGAGCGCAGACTGGTGGGCCTTGAAGCGCTGGACCCGGACGAAGTTGCCCAGGAATTTCGTCTGATGACAATTCAGCGCGGCCTCAAGGCAACGGGCACGTTTTCCTATCAAACGGCTGTTTGCGATCGCGGCAATGTTTATGAGCCGTTTATTCAGCCAACGCTGTCGATTGTCATGCAGGCTGCGGAGTGGCTCGACAAGTTTCCGACATTGCGCAGAATGATTAGAGAACGAATCAATTTCAACTGATTACCGAGCGTAACGGAGACTGCTAGTTTGCGTTACGAATAAAACCAGGATACGCGAATAATAAATGGCTACTGAACAATCGCTGGAAATTACAAGTCCGCCGCGAACATTCATCGATCAACTTTCGCAGCATGTCGGTGAGGAAGTGACGATCAAGGGCTGGCTTTACAACTTGCGTTCGAGCGGCAAGATTCTGTTTCCACAACTGCGGGATGGAACCGGGGTGGTGCAATGCGTGGCGCTTAAAAACTCGGTAACGCCCGAAGTGTGGGACGCGCTCAAAGGCCTCGGCCAGGAATCTGCGCTCGCGATTACCGGTACTGTCAGGGAAGACAGTCGCGCGCCTGGAGGTTATGAGATCGACTTGCTGAACGCGGAAGTTTTCAATGAAGTTCACGATTATCCGATCACGCCAAAAGAGCACGGCACGGAGTTTTTGATGGACCATCGCCACTTGTGGCTGCGGTCCCGGCGACAGCATGCGATTCTTAAAGTTCGTCACACGGTGGTTAAAGCCGTTCGGGATTTTCTGGACAACGATGGGTTCACGTTAGCCGACGCACCAATCTTTACTCCGGCAGCTTGCGAAGGCACGACCACGCTTTTCGAAGTGGACTACTTTGAAGGCGAGAAGGCATACCTTACGCAATCGGGCCAGCTTTACAACGAAGCTACCGCGGCTGCTTTTGGAAAAGTCTATTGTTTTGGACCGACGTTTCGCGCTGAAAAATCAAAGACCCGGCGACACCTGACCGAGTTTTGGATGGTTGAACCCGAGATGGCGTATGCGAAGCTCGACGACGTGATGAACTTGTCGGAGAGAATGCTTACGTACATTGCAGCCCGCGTGCTGGAGACTCGAGCGGAAGAACTCAAAATCCTGGAACGCGACCGTGCGAAACTCGAAGCGATTGTCCCGCCCTTTCCACGCCTGCATTACGACGATGCCGTGAAGCTCTTGCAAGAAGGCCACGAGACCGGCGCGCTCGAAACTCGTTTCGAGTGGGGTGGAGATTTTGGCGCCCCTGACGAATCATTTCTCTCTGCCAAATACGAGAAGCCGGTGATGGTGCATCATTATCCGGCGGTAGTAAAAGCCTTCTACATGGCGCGCGACCCTGAGAGAAATGAACTGGCCCTGGGCGTTGATGTGTTGGCGCCCGAAGGTTATGGCGAGGTGATTGGCGGGGGTGAGCGCGCTACGTCGCTCGAATTTCTAAAGGAACAAATTGCCTTGCACGAATTACCGCAGGAGGCTTTCGAGTGGTATCTCGACTTGCGCCGCTATGGCAGCGTTCCGCACGCCGGATTCGGAATGGGCATCGAGCGTTGCACCGCGTGGATGTGCGGCATCGAGCATATCAGAGAGACGATTCCGTTCCCCCGCATGCTTTACCGGCTACGGCCGTAACGGTCCGACAAACTTTAGTTTGTCGATGTCGCCGGCCACGCACTTGCCGACAAAAAACCAGGGTGACATTGAGACGGGAAAAGTGGAGCGACAAACTGAAGTTTGTCGGACAGTAGATGGACGAGCGCTTGCGTTTGGAGTTCAATGATTGGGCCAGGGCCGGTCGAGGCGAGGGCATGGAAAAAGGCCATCGCCCGGTCGGCGAACAGGCGATTGCACTGATGGCAATTCCAATCGACGCTCGTGTGCTCGACGTAGGTTGCGGATCAGGATGGGCAACGCGTTTGCTGGCTGAGCAGGCCCGCGACGGTCGTGTTATGGGCATCGATATCGCTGACGAAATGATAAGACTCGCCCGTGAAAGTTCCAGATCCTTTTCGAACGTCGAGTTTCAGGTGGCCAGCGCTGAGAAACTTCCTTTCGGCGATGCGGAGTTTACCCACGGGTTTTCCATGGAGTCGCTTTACTATTACGCGGACATTCCCGGTGCACTACGGGAAATCAAAAGAGTGCTCGAACCGGGGAGTCTCTTCGTTACCGTCGTAGATCTTTACCAGGAAAATCTTCCCTCGCATCAGTGGGTCTCCGAATTAAACGTGCCGGTACAATTATTGAGTACTACGGACTATTGTTCGCTCTTTGAGGGCGCGGGCTTTGTTAAAGTGCACCAGCGGCGACTTTACGATCCGGCGCCGATTCCCGATACCTACAACGGCGGTTCTTTCAAGAGTCGCGAAGAGTACGTGACCTATAAGCGGTCAGGCTCACTAATGTTGAGCGGCGAGGTTGAGATGTAACGCAAACCGTTAGTTTGCGGGCGCTGGTGGCGCTAAGATCGCAAACTAACAGTTTGCGTTACATTTCCGTTAGATGAGATCCAGATGTCTGAACAAGTAGCCGAGAGAATCGTCACTATTTTTGGTGGCGCGAAATGTGGTGAACTTGATCCCGAATACGGACAGGCTAGACGCGTTGGGCAACTTCTGGCCGACGCGGGGTTCACCATTTGCACCGGCGGATATTTGGGCGTGATGGAAGCGGCCAGTCGCGGCGCGCACGAGCGCGGAGGACGAGTGCTCGGCATAGTGATGAACCAGTTCACGGCAGAACCCAATCGTTATCTCACAGACAAAGTAGCCACACCCCATTTCTACGAAAGACTGCAACGGTTAATCACGCGCTCGGTCGGGTTCATCGCTGTGCGCGGTGGAATGGGAACCGTTACCGAGTTGTCGCTGGTTTGGAATAAGATTCAAACTCGCGTTATCGCCCCCCGCCCGCTTGTTTTGCTTGGTGAATGCTGGCCTCCAATTGTGCGCGAGTGGCAAAAACATCTGGTGGTAAGCGAGGAAGACATCGCGGCGCTCGACTTTGCCCAAACAGCGGAAGAAGCTGTGGCCATAATCAATGAGAAATCTCGAGGAGTAATCTTATGAACTGTCCTAAGTGCGGTGCACAACTACTTCAGGGAGCGGACTTCTGCGGCGCGTGTGGCTATAGACTTGACCCGAGTGGCGCAGTGGGCGTCTCCACGGGTCAACCGGCTGGGTTCTCGCAGGGCCATGGGATTCACATTGATGCGGATTCACGAGGTCAGGGCGGCGGTTATAAATATGAAGTGCTACATCAGCCGGCGTTCTCGCTCGCTGTAATCCAACTGCAGGCTGAGCAGTCGATTCAGGCAGAATCGGGCGCGATGGTTTCGATGTCGGCAAACATCGAACTGCAATCGCAAATGAAGGGCGGGCTGTTTGGCGCCATCAAGAGAGCCGCCGGCGGCGAGTCAGCATTTGTATCGACTTTCACCGCGCGCGGCGGCCCAGGGGAAGTCACGTTTGCACCGGGAGCGCCTGGAGATATTGCTGCAATCGAACTCAACAATCAGACGTTTTTTGTGCAATCGAGTTCTTACCTCGCCGGCGATGCGAGTTTAATGGTGGACACAAAATGGGGCGGCGCGAAGTCATTCTTCGGCGGAGAGGGTTTGTTTGTGCTCATGGTGCAGGGGCGCGGGCTGTTGCTTGTCTCTTCTTTCGGCGCAATTCACCGAAAGACTCTGCAAGCGGGCGAGCGTTATGTAGTTGATACGGGCCACCTCGTAGCCTGGGAAGGAACTACGCAATACACCTTGCGCAAAGCGGCCGCGGGGTTCTTTCGCAGCATGATGAGCGGCGAAGGCATCGTCGCGGAATTCAGCGGTCCTGGAGAAATACTAATTCAAACGCGCAATCTCGCGGCGCTGGCAGGACTCTTGAAGCCTTTCTTCCCAACTCAGGGAGGCAGCGGCAGCGGTTTTAATATCAACCTCGGGGGCTGAACAGGAAACACTAACATGGGCAGTCTTGTCGTAGAGACGAATCAAAAGCAAACGGTCGCTGACCCTAAAACAAAAAGATCGGTTGGTGTGCTAGGTGTGCCGTTCGCCTACGGAGCAAGCATGGCCGGCGTTGAGCTTGGGCCAGCCGCCCTTCGCGTCGCCCGCCTCAATCGGAGGATCGCTGACCTGGGTTATGAAGTTCGTGATCTCGGAGACTTGCATGTAGAACAGTCTCAAGTGACTCCGGCTCCGAGCGATAAGCTGAAGCATATTCGAGAGATCAGTGCGGCTTGCAAAGACCTTGCGGAAAAAGTTGCGGGAGTTTTGGAGGCCGGCGAGTTGCCGCTGATTTTAGGCGGCGATCATTCGATCGCCATCGGCTCGCTTTCAGGCTTCGCCTCACACTGCCGCGTGCAAAATGAAACTCCGGGATTGATCTGGTTTGACGCGCATGCGGACATGAACACACCGGAGACAACGCCGTCGGGAAACATTCACGGGATGCCGCTGGCGGTAGTCCTGGGATTTGGCGCACCGGAGCTCATAGACATTGCCGGCTTCAGTCCTAAGCTTGATCCTGCATTGTGTGTGCACGTAGGCGCGCGCGACATCGATCGCGGAGAGCGTGAACTGATTCGCAAATTGGGCATTCGTTTCCTGACCATGCGAGAGATTGACGAACGAGGAATGAGCGCTTGCATGGATGAAGCGATTCAAATCGCCTCGCGCGCGAGCGGAGGCTATGCGGTAACGTTCGACGTTGATGCGTTGGATCCCGGTGATGCTCCGGGCTCGGGGACGCTGGTGCGGGGTGGCCTCACCTATCGTGAGGCGCATCTGGCAATGGAAAAAATAGCGGAAGCCGGCGGCATGCGTTCGCTCGAAGTTGTCGAAATCAATACCGCCCTCGACATAAATAACAAAACGGCCGAACTCGGTGTCGAGTTAATTCTTTCGGCCTTAGGCAAAACGATTCTTTAGTAAGTTCCAACCTGGGAGTACTCGTTTGGCAAAAAAACTCCGCGTGGGAGTGATTTTTGGTGGCAGGTCTGGCGAGCATGAAGTGTCCGTGCGTTCTGCCGCTTCCGTAATCGAGTCAATAGACAGAAAGAAATATGAAGTTGTTCCAATCGCCATTTCCCGGGAAGGGAAGTGGCTCTCTCCTTCTGAAGCATCCAACCTGCTGTCGCCGGCTGCGCAATTACTACTTCCGGCGAGGTCCTCTGACGACGCTGAAGGCGCCGTAGCTATTCTGGGTGATCCGTCCCGCACCGGATTGCTCTCGTTCGGCCGAAATGGAGCAGCGCTGAAGGCTGAGCGCCTTGACGTCGTGTTTCCCGTGCTTCATGGACCATTCGGCGAGGACGGAACGCTTCAGGGACTGCTGGAAATGGCTAACATGCCCTATGTCGGCTGCGGCGTACTTGCCTCGGCTTGTGGCATGGACAAGGTCACGATGAAATTATTGTTTCTTCAAGCCGGTCTTCCGATGTGTCGCTACGTTTGGTTTCTGCGCTCGCAATGGCACAACGAACCCGCGAGAATTACCAGGACTATACTTCGCCGAACTGGCCTTCCGTGTTTTGTGAAACCGGCGAACCTTGGTTCATCGGTGGGAGTTTCCCGCGCTGACGATAAACCATCACTCCAGCGAGCAATTGAATTGGCAGCTCGGTATGATCGGAAAATCGTAGTCGAAGAGGCATTGGACGTTCGCGAGATCGAATGTGCAGTTATCGGTAACAACGAACCTAAGGCGAGTCTTCCCGGCGAATATGTGGTGTATGACAAAGCGGCATCATTCCTCGATTACAATGAGAAGTATTCGAAAACCGGGCACGTCGAATTTGTGGTTCCCGCACCTGTTTCGAAATCGCTGGCGACAAAAATTCAGCGACTGGCGATTCAGGCGTTCCAAGCGATCGATGGATCTGGTCTGGCTCGCGTTGATTTTTTCCTGAGACGCGACACGAAGGAGTTGCTGATAAACGAATTGAATACAATGCCGGGGCTTACTGAAGTTTCCGGCTATCCCAAGATGTGGGCGGCCTCAGGCTTGAATTACACCAGGATGCTTGATGTACTAATTGACCTTGCTCTGGAAAGACATCGCGAGAAGTCGGTAAACAAGACTTCGCGCGACTAGTTAGTGCACTACTAACTCTAGCCCTTGGGTGCGCGATAAGCTTTACGCGTTCTCACTTCCAAATCGCCACGAGAAAGCTTCACATCCAGTTTACGCCACTTGCCGTTGCGCGCCTGGTTCAGCGGACGATAGGCAATAGTATATTGATGGCCTAACTCGTCAGCGATACCGGCAAAGGCATCGCGCAAAGCAGGACCTCCGGGTGTGGCAACAAACCGGCCGCCGCTCTTTTCCGCAAAACTCTTTAACACTGCCGCGCTTTGTTGATTGCGAAAACCGGATCCCTCGGATGCCGACATATCCACTGCATAAATGCTGGCCCCGATAGCAAGCGCGCTCTCGACCGCTTTTTCACTTGAAGCTTTGCTGTAAGTATCGAGGCCATCAGACAGGACTATGATTGCCTTACGTTTTTCCGGACGTTCAGACAGCGCCTTTGCTGCGTCAACGATTGCATCGTTGAGTGTAGTCATCCCTTTTGCGTGAACGCCAAAAGCCATAGGCGCCAGATCGCGGCCGGTGGAAAACTCCTGGACTTGTTCGACCTTGGAATCAAATTTATAAACTGCCGCCACGTCTTCTTCGCGCAGCCTGTCCAGGAAACGAATCGCGGCGGATCGAGCCAGTGACAGGCGACTTTCCATGCTTCCCGAAGTGTCGAGTAGCACGACTGACGCAAACGGAGATTCGTGCATGCTGAAGCTTGAAACGAGTTGGGTTGTCACTTCCTTACCGTCTTCGAAGATTGTGAAGTCGGCAAGCCGAAGGCCCGGAACGTATTGTCCAGCCTTGTCGGTAACAGTGATATTCAGGACCACGAGATCCGTGTTAACGCGGATGACATCATCGTCTTGTTGAGCGTGAATAAAAACCGGGCGGGCCAGGCAGGCTAAGCCGGCGATAATGGCCAGAATCAACGCCAGGGCGGGACGATTTCGTGGCTGTAGCATCTCGTCCATAGTCACACCTTAGGCGTTAGAGTGCGAACAATGCGAATTACTTCAAGCAATACATTAGCCTCGTCGATCACAGCCGCAGAAATGACATGTTTGGGCGTCTTCTCAACTTTATCCTTCAAGGATTTACTGAGGTCGCCTAACATGTTCACGGCGGCGACAAGGCCGGTCGGTGGCTTCTCCATTTCAACGTCGTCCTCGGAACCGCCAGCTGCGCGCCGGATACTCTTGGCTAGCTTTTCTACCTTCTCGAGTTTCTTGAGATTCTCTTGATCCAGCTCGTGCTTTTGCTTGAACGAGGAGACTATTGACGCGCTCAAAAACGAAAGGTCTCGAGCCCTTTCCAGGTTTTCCTGATACTCCTTCTCGGCAGACTTGATAGCGCGTTTCGCACGCATCTCCTCCTCTAGTTCCGTGAAGGGCCTCGGAACGTCATCGCCGGTTTTGTCCTGGTCCAGCGAAACTGGCGATTTTCGGCTGTGGACGTTTTGCTGCGCGACCACCGCGATCGCGAAAGTTGGGATGAGCACCACGGCGAGCACTACCCAAGTAAGTCGCAGGATCATATCTAATACATGCTTCGTCATTCGTTAAACTACCCCAGCAAACCTACGAAGAAAGATCACCTGCTTTGGGACGAGTGGAATGCGGCAAGGGGTTGCACCGGCTATGTCCGCAACGCCCCCGACGTACTTTGCCTGTGAAGCTCCAGGGCGCTTCGGTCGTTCATTGACAACCAGAGACCATTAGCCCTTCAAGCTCAGAAGCTGCCTTAACTCTCGTCGCCGTGCCGACCTCTCACCGATAACTTGAAGCGGAGGCAAACTTACAAACAACTGTCGCCGGCGCTTCAGAAATTTCTTTAACTCGCCATCAAGGAACGCGCGCCGGATGCTCGGGAGAGTTTAGAAACTCGCCACGCTTGGATGATGATGGTTTTCCGATAGTGATCGTTTTCGACTCAAGCCGTTCCGGAGGGCGCTTCTGTCCCTGAGCTGTTGTATAAGGCAACGACACGAGATTCGGGCCGGCCTTCAAGGCGACCAAGCGCGCGGAGCCGTAATCCTGAGCTTTCAATTGCAACGAGTAGCGGCCTTCCTGTTCCGGCTCTAGCCGGTCGGGCTGTAGCGCAAGCAATTGTCTCTCAGCAACCCCATCCTTGCGGCGCTTTAGCTCTATTTCTACCGATAAGCCTTCCAGTTTGTCAGCAGAAGTGTTCTTTACTATGCCCCCGATTATCGTCTTGTTCCCTTGCGGGAGCGCCTCATCAATCAGAATTAGCGCTTTCGGCGGCTGTCTGGGTTCTGCGGGCGGCTGCGACGACAGCGACAACGATGCTGCTTCTTGTGCGTGCCTCTTTCTCAGAAGAGCGTAGCCACTGAATACCAGGGCGGTAATCACTAATGCCGCAGTGCCGGCCAAAAGTTTGGGGACAATCGACCGCTTCGACTCAGCAAACAGTTCATCTTCAGGTTCAATCATCACTTCAAATAAACCAAGTTCAAGTATAACTTTAGGTCGGACAAAGATCGCTTGGTTTATTCCACTCGCCCCGGAGGAGGCGCGCCCGTAATGTTAGTAATCAACGTCGATAGAAACTCCTCCTCGACTACGCCCAGGCTCGGAAGACTAGTCCATTCGGCCCCGGTCGCACCGTCAGTCCTACCTTCTATTTTTGCGTTCACTGATACATTGGCACTGTTACCGTCGATCGGTTGAACCTCGACCGTTATCGTATAGCGGCCGCGCGTCCAGCCACGCGCGCTGGAAGTCGTGACATTAGCGTAGCGGCCTAATTCAGATTGCGTCACGACGGCACCTTTGATGAATGTGTAGGGCTGGCTCACGATTATTCCGTCCACCGGCTTGGACGCAACGTCGTCGACAATCAGCTTGCGATCGCGCATTACGTCGGCAATCGCATTCAGAATGACGTCTCGCCGAGCACTAAAGCGGTAGGGGTTAGGGATGGGCGGCACTTCTGGTGTTCTGCCTTTGCCAAAATCAAACCCTCTGCCCGCGCCGGTGTCGGTCTTTGTCCCGCTCGTGCCGGTGCTGCCGGCATCGCGAACACGCTCGCTGGTCTTGTCGACGCCCTTGCCCTGCGGCCACGCCGACACAGCGCTGAACAAAAGTATCAACAGTAAACTTGCTAGCCTGATCATAAGAAACACCTTAATGGATTAAGACAAACTGCCAAACATTCCAATGGGGAGATTGTGAAACGAGAATAGATTAACGACTCACCAATTTCAAGGAAGCTTTTCAAATCTTTTAGACTTCCTATATTTACTATCAAGAGCGCTACTGCAGCTTCACCGGCGCACCTCCCGAAGTCGACGCATCCCTTTGCTGTTCCCAGGTGCGCAACGCCTTAACTCCCAGGCCAAAATCGGTTTCATTACTATAAAAATTGTGGGCGCCGTCGTTACGTGACGGTTCGCGTACGTAATAAAGATAGTCCGTTTGCGCGGGGTAGAGCGCTGCTTCGAGAGAACTCTTGCCGGGCGACGCTATTGGCCCCGGCGGTAATCCTGGATGCAAACGGGTGTTGTAAGGTGAGCGACGCTCGACGTCGCTCTTATAAACCTTTCCATCGTTTCGCCATTTTCCTTCAAGCTTGGACGCATAAATGATAGTGGAGTCAACCGCCAGGGCCATTCGCT
Organism: Blastocatellia bacterium; assembly: GCA_963698325.1. Classification (GTDB taxonomy): domain Bacteria; phylum Acidobacteriota; class Blastocatellia; order Pyrinomonadales; family Pyrinomonadaceae; genus PSRF01. Next base: position 402,076 of record CAVOQJ010000007.1, read on the forward strand.
TTTGCAGACGGTTGTAGATAACAGAGGCAATTACCGGGCGCTCCTCACTAAGCCTGGCTTCGGTTTCGATTAAGGAAGCTGTCGTAGCCACTTCACGCGGTGAGAAACCAAGACTAACCGCCCGTTGCGACCATTCGGGCTTCCACTCCTTACGAAAACGCTTCACCATAATGGCAATTAGTTCTGACGGCGTCGTCTCTGGAGGGAACTCATAGGTATCGGGGAAGAGATATCCCTCAAGATTAGTAGCTGTGGGATCCACGTCGCTTATCAGGCTCACGTTGTTCATTAAGGGCAGCGCAGCAGCCGGGTCTGACAGATGCAGTTCGGGGATCTTGAACATAGCATTTGAAATGTCCCAGCGAGTCCATCCTTCAACCACAGTTAATCGAAGCAGGCGCCGCTCACCCTCTCGCAGCTTGGCAAAAACACCAAGGGGTGAGATAGGCGAAGGAAAGTCGTATTCGCCGGCTTTCAACTGCGAACCATTTCCCGTTAACTTAAGGTAAATTATTAAGGGCCACCTATGCTTGATGATTCCTTCATTCGCTAACTTCGCGATCACTGTGGTGGGCGACGAGCCGCGCGGAATTTCGAGGTACTGTCCATGTTTTGCGTGTGAAACGGGGGTATGAAGATCTCGATAAATCCAGATCGCCGAGGCACTGGCGGTTATAATAATCAATAACCCACTGGCAAAAAGAATGCGTTTCATCGTGAATAGATTAGAGCGTCTGGATGGCTAAAGAGTTCGCTCCGGAGGCGGCACTAGCGTTCTTTCCTGGCTAACCAGGAAATCTCGGAGAATAATCGCCGCCGCTTCGCTGTCGACGAGCGCCGAAAGCTGGTCTCGGCTGTAACCTTCGTTGCGAAGGTTTTCCTCGGCCGCAACGGAACTTAAACGTTCATCCTGCAAGTAGACTGGCACCGCCAGCGAGCGCGCGAACTTCAGCGCCATCCGACGAGTCTGCACGGCCGAATCTCCATCTGAACCGTTTAGCCGCAGCGGTAAACCAATTACCACTGTTTGAGCGTCAAAGCGAAGTACCAGATCTTCAACGTCACGAAGCAGCTGCTTCCAATTGGTGCGCGGAAGAGCATCCAGTCGGGTAATCGAGATTGACAAGGCGTCTGAGACTGCGAGTCCGACGCGCTTTTCACCCAGGTCGAGAGCGACAATAGGTGCACGAATCGAATTCTTTTGGTCGGCTGTTTCCATAAGCTGGGGCTGGCGCCAAGTTCGTCAACAGTCCATCTCAAGGCAAAAGATCGCGAAAAGCCTGAGCAAATGCCCGGTAAAGTTAAGTTGCACCCGTCATTAACCGCCTGTATGATACGACTGGCTTGCGAAAATCGCATGTTGGAAATTCGTTTTCAGGTTTCGTTTAACTGACAACACGAGGTAAATAATGTCATTTCGTACGAAGTTTGCACTGATTCTCGCGTCGGCAACACTGGCGCTTTATACCGTCGTCGGGGGTTGGATTTCCACGCGTGCGCAACAACCTGCCAACGATCCAAATGCACAGCTCAGAATTTTTGAGAGCGTGCTCCAGCATATTCAGAATGATTATGTCGATGAGCCGAACATGGAAAAGGTTCGGGCTGGCGCCTTGCGCGGTTTGGCATACGGACTCGATCCATATTCGACCTATCTCACGCCGGAACAGGTTCGTGATTATGGGCAGGATGCAAAGAGTAATCAGGTTGGCATTGGTGCTGAACTTTCTCAGGTCGCATCATATCTTTATGTCATTGCACCAATGAAAGGCTCGCCCGCTGATCAAGCCGGCGTCCGCGCCGGAGATATTATTGAGTATATCGACGGCAAGGCCACGCGGGATATTTCGCTTTACGATGCGAAACAACTCCTGAATGGCGCGGCGGGTTCAGAAGTGAAGTTGCGAATTCTTCGCGCCAACGCTCGCCCGCTTACACTTGCTGTGAAACGCAGCGCCTTTCGAGCCCCAGCGGCCGAAGCGAGAATGGAAGCAGGCCGAATTGGAGTTCTCCGTGTGAATAGTTTTGCCCCGGGAGAAGCAGCCGACGCGCGCGCACGCGTGCAGGAACTGATCAAACAGGGCGCCTTGAAGATGGTCGTTGATATTCGCGGTACAGCTGGTGGTTCGATCGATGAAGCAGTGGCAGTTGCCAACCTGTTCATCAAAGATGGATTGATTGCACAGACCGCTGGACGAGAAGGTAAGACACTAAAAACATTCACTGCCGATCCGAAAGCGGCAATTTTCTCGGGTCCGGTGGTGGCTCTAATTGATTCCGGAACGGCCGGGGCAGCCGAAGTGGTTGCGTCTGCCTTGCTCGAACGTAATCGCGGTCAGGTTGTCGGCGAAAAAAGTTTTGGCGCTGGTGCCGAGCAACAGCTTTTCACCCTTCGCGGTGGTGACGGCTTATTGCTAACGACAGTGAAGTGGGCCTCTGTGACTGGCAAGCCATTTTTGGGAGAGGACCGCAGCCACTCTGGTGTGACACCATCGGTGGAAGTGAAAAGGCCAGAAGTAGCCGATGCGATCGACCCCGAGGATCTGACTGGAAATGACGATGATGCGGCAACCAAACCGACCCAGCCAACCGAAAAACCTCCAGTAACAGCTCCGGAGCCCAATACTCCAAAGCCGTCAGTAGAGGATTTACAAATGAAGAAGGCGATCGAGCTGCTCCGCGAAAATAAGGCAGTTCCACTACAGCGCGCTGCGTAAATTCCGATCCACTTACATGAGAGGCCAGGGATTGTTTTCCTGGCCTTTTTATTTTTGGTGTTCAATTGTGTTCAATCCCTCATGTGACACCGAACAGCATTTGCAAAACCTAACGAGGCGGTGACGGGTAGCAGTTGGTCAGGCTGTACGAATTACGGTTCGATATCGAATACTCAATGATTCCATATCGGGTAATGGCCCCCACATTCTGCGTCGCACTGTATGTTGGATTTCGATTGTAAACTTCTTGCATTCAACGAAGTCGCTCAATTAAATGCGAATGGAGCGTAGAATTAGTTGTTGCCAATCACGATGAACGCTGCGAGGAACAGGTGTTGCTAAACCAACAGGTGGGTCTGTTGCGAAACGTTAGGTTAAGGAGATTAGAGCGATGATTATGACTAACAAATTGCTACCCGTAGCCCTGGTTGCTGCCCTAATTGGCGGTTCAGTGGGTGCTTTTGTAATGCATTCGAGAAATCAAACAGCCGCCGCTGAGCCGCAGGCCGCCCAGTCGACACTGCGAACCGCTGATAGCCAATATGCCGGCTACCAGCAAAACGCAGCTGGTACCGAACAGTTCGTACCCGCCGAGTTCACTACAGCAGCTGAACAAAGCGCCTATAAGAGTGGTTTTGCTGATGGCTTCCATTCCTGTGAGGCGGGCGCAGCCGGAGTTAACACTTCCAGCCTTCGTTATAATCAGCCGCGTGTTGTCTATCGGAATGCGGCGCGCAGTTCCAGTGCCCGTCGTGTTTACTACGATTATCAACGGCCCAAAGGCCGTAGCTTCTGGCAGAAACATCGTGACAAGCTGACCGTGGCGATGGGTACTGGCGGCGGCGCCCTTATCGGCGGCTTGATTGGTGGAAAGAAAGGTGCTGCGATCGGTGCGCTGTCAGGAGCAGGCGGCTCGGCCTTGTACACCTATAAATTGCGCAACCGAACTCGTCGTTACTAATTTAGAAAAAAGGGAGAGTGCGTGCGCATGAGAGCGAAGCTCTTCATTGCCTTAGGCGCTCTGGTAGCTATGGGGTGGGCAGTTCCCAGCGCGGGGACTGCCCCTTTCCTTGCTCGGGCTGAGGGCGAAGTGCGGCGGCTGGAACCGCTGCCACTTCCCGCGCGTTTGCGAATAAACAAGGCTCGTGGGCTCCTGTTAAGCACCTGGATTAACGGCCGAGGTCCCTACGTGTTTGCGGTGGACACAGGAGCGGGGATGAACCTAGTAACGCAGCGGGTTGTTGACGAGGCACAGTTAACAACCAGAAGCATAAAACCTGCGGTGCTCGGCGGTTTAAGCAGTGCGCGTACTACCTCCAATCGCGAGGCGGTGATCAATCAATTTGCTCTCGGCGAGCGAACTAATACTCTGCGCGCAACCAGGACGGCCCTGATAGTCTCTATTTTGGCGCCCGGTGTTGATGGCATTCTCGATCCAACCGACGTTTACTCGCCTTATGGTTATTCCATCGATATGCCAAACCAACGTATTGAAGCTGTAGATTCAACCTCGCTTGGATCGGAACGCGGGCGTGATAGAGGCGAGGGTGCTATTGTTCCATGGATGCGTTTCGGCGAAAGCTCCCGGCCCTTTGTGCGCCTCGGTGATGGACGTTTAGCTCTAGTTGATACGGGCTCCAGCTTCGGTCTGGCGGTGAATTCACGCAATGTTGTGATAGTAGGAACCCGGCGCGATTCCCGCCCGTCCGCGACAGGTCTCGACATCGCAGGTGGGGCGATTGAGGCGCGTCGAGTGTCGCCGACTACAATAAGAATTGGGGAACTTGTGCTGCAACGTGTACCTACTGACATTCTTTTTGGAGTCGAGGATGAAGCCCCGGTGATTTTGGGTCGAGATGTTCTTTATCCTTTCAAGATCACTTTCGATCCGCAGAGGCGGCAAATTGAATTTGCTACTTCCGGCGAAAGATAATCGACTGATCCGTATGTCCTGCAAATTTCGCCTCGGGATTCTAAATCTACTTAGTGTCGTCACGCTCGTTGTAACTGTGTCGGCCGTGACTGACGCACAAACGCCGCAAACTCAAATTCGAAAAAACAGAATTGTTGGCACAACTGCCCCGGCGCCGAGAGAAAGTCCGACGCCTCCAGGTCAGCTATCCGAGCCTGAGCCTGAAGTAGTGCGTGTGGAAACTAATCTGGTCAACACGCTCTTTACAGCGGTCGATAAGGATCGTCATTTCATAACCACCCTGCGCGCGGAGGATGTTCGCATTTTTGAGAATGACGTCGTTCAACCAGTGAGTGTTTTTGAACGTGAAACGAATCGCCCCCTGTCCCTGGCAGTGCTTGTTGATACAAGTGAATCGCAAAGGGGAGTGTTGGAGGACGAAAAAATTGCCGCGCGCGCGTTTATCGATTCCGTGGTCCGGCCTGATAAGGATCGGGCGGCAGTCGTGTCTTTTACCGGCGTGCCCAAAGTCGAACAGGAACCCACCAATGATTTGGCGAAGCTTCATCGCGGGATAGGAGGCATCAGGATTGAGCTGTCAGCGGAAAATGAACGACGGCTAGCTGCCGGCGAGGATCCGCTGCCAAAAGAACAGGATCCGTCGGGCTATACGGGCATCTGGGATGCGATGTGGATGACGATTGAAGATCTTTTGGCCAAAGCTCCCGAAGGCACGCGCCGCGCAGTCGTGCTTTTGTCTGACGGCGACGATACGAGCAGCACGATCAAGAAGCAGGATGTTATCGATTTCGCAGTCAGGTCAGATGTTGTGATCTATTCGATTGGAATTCGCGATGCGAGTTTTTCCGAGGGCAAACTTGACTCAGGATCGTTACGAAAAGTCTCTGATCGGACCGGTGGACGCGCTTTCTTCCCTTCACAAGCAAGCGAACTTCAGTCAGTCTTTTCGCAAATCGATCAAGAGCTGCGCTCCCAGTATCTCATTGCTTATTCGCCTACCAACAGAAACCACGACGGTTCCTACCGGCATATTAAACTTGAAGTCGTCAATCCCGACCTCCAAAAAAACAAACCGCAATTGCTCTATCGTCAGGGCTACTACGCAAAAAAGTCTTAGGCAGGCTTTATTGTCTGCGAAGAGAGTCGTGGCCCAAACCGGGGATTCGTGTGCTCGAAATTAAGTGACTTGAAGCTGAAATCAAGATTTTCAATCCTGGAAAACTGCTTGTGTCTGAGAAGTGTGGTTGGCTAGGATGAACCCATGCCAACAACAATCAAAACAGACGTAGTCATCGTCGGCGCCGGTCCAACCGGGCTATCGCTCGCATGTCAGTTAACCCGCCACGGAATTGATTTCGTCATCATTGATAAAAAAGAAGGCGTCACCCCTTACTCCAAAGCCCTCGGCGTGCACGCCCGCACACTCGAGATTTACGAACAAATGGGTTTGGCAGCGAAGGCCGTGGAGAAGGGAACCATTGCCGGCAAAGTCAGGATGCTCGAAAGCGGAAGGCTTGTGGGCGAAGTTGATCTCTCTAACATCGGCGAGGGCTTGAGTCCCTATCCGTATTTGCTGGTGTTGGAGCAGAGCGAAAACGAAAGACTCCTCTACGAATATCTGCGGAGTTACGACCGGGAAGTTCTCTGGCAGACCGAACTCGAAAGTCTTACGCAACACGAGTCGGCCGGAGTTACCGCCCACCTTCGCAGTAGCGCCGGCGAGTCTCCAATTATCGAAGGTAAATATCTGGTCGGCTGCGACGGACCGAAAAGTCCAGTCAGACATGCGCTTGGACTTTCATTTGAGGGAAGCACTTTTGAACGTCTGTTCTACGTCGCCGATGTGCAGATTGATTGGGCCTACAGCCACGATGCGCTGCATGTTTGTTTGGCACGAAATGGCGTAGTGGCTTTTTTCCCGATGAGAGGAGAAAAACGTTGGCGCATCGTCGGCGCATTTCCTGAAGGACACGAGAAAGACGAAGGCGAGATAATCTACGAAGAGATTGAGCAACGCATTAATGAGGAAGCGGAACTGGAACTCGATATCTCACACGTCAACTGGTTTTCGGTTTATAAAGTTCACACGCGCCATGTCGAGAAATTTTCAGCGGGCAGATGTTTCCTCGCCGGAGACGCAGCCCACATCCACACACCGGCGGGTGGACAGGGCATGAACACGGGCATACAGGATGCTTACAACCTGGCCTGGAAACTTGCTTTCGTCCTGAGAGGCTGTGCCGGTGAGCGGGTCCTCGATAGCTATAACGAAGAACGGTTGCCAAATGCGAGACGACTGTTGGAAACGACCGATAGAATGTTTAACTTAGCGGCTGGCAAAGACTGGTTATTGGGTCTGATTCGCACGACGGTGTTCCCGCCCATGGCGAAATTCATTCTGAGCTTTGATGTCATCAAAAAGAGGTTCTTTCCTTTGATTTCGCAAATCGGCATAAATTACCGTGAGAGTTCTCTAAGCGACCACGAAGGCGATGAGGAGTTTGCAGTCAAGGCCGGAGATCGAATGCCTTACTTCCTCGTCGACGGCAAGAGCATCTACGATAATTTGCGTGAGCCAAAATTCCATCTGCTCACTTTTACCGACCGCGAAAGCGATTACCAAAGAGAGTGGAGCGAAATTGAAGGTAGCTGTGTTCAGTTGCTTGATCATCACGTTCTCCCTCTTTACCAGCACGTTACGGAATCCTTCGGCGTAAGCGAACCTTTTACTGTGCTGTTACGACCAGACAACCACATTGGACTTATCTCAGCGGAAACGAAGTCAAGCCTGGTGATGGCTTATCTGAATCAACTGGGTAAATGAACGCATGAAACGCTCGGGCGTCGCAGACCTTCCGCTTCACGGCAGACGCGTGCCGCAATGGCTTGCGGAACGGATGACCTTGCTCGGCACGGCGATCGCTGAAACCATCGTTCACGATTACGGCACGTCAGTTTTTCTTTCGCGCCTCAGCGATCCATTTTGGTTTCTGGCCTTATCAATATTCGAGTAGCCCGAGTTTCCTCCTGAATTGAAGGCGCGCACTCGATAACGATAGGCCGTATTGCGCGAGAGTCCTGTGTCCGAATAACTGTTGGCGTTCGGAGCACGCTAGTCATAAACGAAAAGAACTGGGAGAAGTCCCTTGATTACATTTGTATTCTGATTTTATTGTCAGACCTCCTGAGGTTGGTACGGAATTCTGGGAGACTGGCAACCGGGACTTGGGTCTAAAACACTTCTCGTCGCTGCTCCGGGTAGTGAATATTCTAGTTGAAAGCGGTTCAAGTGTCTTCCGCTTTCCGCATGTAACTGGTGTTAACAAACGCGGGCCCGGCGTCGCACCTTTGTAGACTGAATTCGCTGCAAGAAGCGGTGTAGAGTCGCCGCAGGCAAAATGCGACGAAAGGTCACCGCGGTCCAAAAGAGCGGCGCGTCTTTGAAAGTGAATCACTACCCTCTGCTTTCTGTCTTTGATTTTTAATTTGCTTTTAGTTACGCTATCTTTGCTAGCCCCACTCAACTTAAATCCCCCGACAGGGAATCTTCTCGGAATGCTCCGTGGCATTTCGTGATTAATACTGGAGGAGTCGACTATGAGCAGTAATGAGATCAGGAAATTTCGAGTACTTCCACTTATCTGGAGCGTAGCCCTCGTGTTTGCGGTGACCGCGCTCTGCTTTGGACAAGTCTCAACCACTCAAAGCACAAGCACGCAAAGTACGCGTCCGACTACAAACGTTCGATCGATCCCGAGTGGGGCAAAGATGAAGTTTAAAGGCGTCGTGATTGGACGCGACGCTGACACATTCACGATCCGCGACCGGACTCGCACGGATTATCAAGTCCTCATAACTGACAACACGAGCATCAAGACTCATGGCGGCTTTCTTCGCGGCGGCAAGAAATATCCGGTCACCGATATTTTGCGGGGCCTCATTGTCGAAGTAGAGGGGCGAGGAGATGCGCAGGGACAACTCGTGGCCGATAAGATCAGGTTCAATGAATCCGATATGAGGGCTGCGATTACCTCTGATACGCGCGTGACTCCGGTCGAGGAAAACCAACAGCGTATGGCCGGGCAAATGGATGAACTCTATGCCGTCGCCGCAGAAGCCAGAAGAGAAGTGACGGTGGTAAATGAACGCGTCTCCGCTCTCGATGACTACGACGTGCAGGAATCTGTCGCCGTAAACTTCAGAGTTAACAGTGCTGTGCTTTCACCCGAGGCCAAGCAAAAGCTTGACGAGCTGGCGGAAAAGACAACCAGTGCCCGAGGCTTTATGATCGAAGTTGCCGGACATACGGATTCGACGGGCAGCGAAGCGAAGAATTTCCGGCTCAGCCGCGAACGTGCTGAAGCTGTAATTCAATACCTTGCTGTGAATCATAAGATTCCGCTGCGACGCTTCGTCACTCCCATGGGCTACGGTAAGACGGAAGCAGTAGCCGATAACACTACTGCAGCGGGACGCGCCCAGAATCGGCGTGTCGAAGTCAAGATGATTCTGAATCGCGGCATCGGCCAGAACGTTTCAACCACTCCATCAACTAAGCCGTAACAGCCAGAGGGTTGCCGCGGGCTGCGAGCAGCTCCGGTGCGTTCACTTAATAACCGACAGGTCGGCACTCCGCCGGCCTTTCGAGTTTTTGGCTGTCTCCGCGCTGACCAATCGATTTTCGCCGGTAGAGTGTCACGTTGCACTTGGTAGTAGAATCAGCACAAGACGAAAGCCTGAACATGAAGAAACCCCTCGTCGTAATAGAACAACATTATGGAAAACAAGAATCCCACGCTTGCGAACGGCAAGGTGTGCTACATCGAGATTCCGGCCATCGACATCAACGCCTCAGCATCTTTTTACAAAGCGGTTTTTGGTTGGTCGATAAGAGAGCGCGGCGATGGCCAACTCGCCTTTGACGACGGGGTCGGCGAGGTGAGTGGCACCTGGGTGCGCGGCCGGAAACCAGCAACCGACCCTGGTCTGCTGATCTACATCATGGTTGACAGTGTGACGTCAACCAGCGATGCGGTCGTTGCCAATGGCGGCAATATCGTGCAACCGATAGGTATGGACGCGCCAGAGATAACCGCCAGATTCAGTGATTCGGCGGGAAACGTACTTGGCCTCTATCAGGAACCTACGCGAAGTTGACCCAAACAGTCCGTTCGTAAAAAAGCTGAAATCCCGGTTACGCAACCGCCGGCTGGACCTCGCGCAGCCTCCGCTGGAGAAACCGACGTTCGCTCTCATTTGTCACCAGGGCGAGCGCGCGCTCGTAGGCTTTCGCTGCTTCCACCAGCGAACCAATTCTTCGCAGTAGATCGGCACGCGCCGCATGTAGCAAATGAAAGTTGTCGAGATCGCCGGCCGCGACCAGAGTATCGATTAGCGCCAGCGCCGGCTCAGGGCCTTGAAGCATCGCGACCGCTACGGCGCGATTCAGCGACACAATGGGAGAAGGCTGCACGCGTTCAAGGAGATCGTAGAACTGCACTATCTGCCGCCAATTCGTATCCTCCGCGCGAGCCGCCTTACAATGCTGCGCCGCAATCGCCGCCTGCAAAGCAAACGGACCAGCTCCGCCACGAAGCGCTTCCTCGACCAACGGCAGGGCCTCTGCAATCTGCTCTTGATTCCAGCGGCTCCGATCCTGTTCTTCGAGCACTACGAGATCGCCGGCCTCATCGACGCGAGCCTCGCGTCGTGAATCGTGTAACAGCATAAGAGAGACCAGCGCGGTTGCTTCTGCTGCCGGCGGCGCCGTCAACATTGTTACGAGACGCCCAAGCCGGATGGCCTCGGCGCACAAATCGGTTCTCACGAGCGGTTCGCCGCGAGTCGACGCATAGCCTTCGTTGAAGATGAGATAAATTACCGTCAGCACTGCGTCCAGCCGTTCGGGCATCTCATTCGTGTCGGGTATCCGGTAAGGAATGCGCGCGTCGCGAATCTTGCGCTTCGCGCGGACCAGCCGTTGCGCCATTGTTGTCGCAGGAACCAGGAAGGCTCGTGCGATCTCGTCGGTCTCGAGACCGCCAAGTGTCCGCAGAGTCAGCGCCACCTGTGCTTCAGGCGCCAGCGCCGGGTGGCAACAGGTAAAAATTAAGCGCAGTTGATCATCGGGAATTTCTTCAATGTCGTAATCGGGCTCCGCTACAGTCCTGGTCAATCCTGATTCGACGTAGGATTCGAGTTTTTCCTGGAATCGATTTTGGCGACGGATGCGATCGATCGCTTTGTGCTTCGCCGTCTGGATGATCCATGCGCGCGGGAATTCAGGAACCCCTTCTGCCCGCCATTGATTAACGGCGGCCGCAAAGGCTTCCTGCGCCGACTCTTCGGCCACATCGAAATCACCAAAATGTCGAATGAGGCTGGCAACAATCTTCCCCCAGTCGGAATGATACACTGCGTCTACGGCGGCATTGGCGTGGGAAAACATACTCGATAATAAAAAGTTTTCGACGGGCTGTCGATCCGCGCACTCGCCGTTCGACTTACTTGTGAAGGACGTTTTCAGCGGTCGGTGAGTAAGGAGCGGGAAGACCCGAGCACCATGGAGCAAAACACGAAATGGCAAACAAAACTCAGATAACAGCGGAACCCGGAAAGCAGGAAATTTTTATTACAAGGGAATTTGATGCACCGCGGGATCTCGTTTTTAAGGCGCACACAGATCCGGAGCTTTATGTCCAGTGGTTAAGAATTCAAAATACTACGCTGGCGAGACTAAGGTGCGTGTGATGACAGCGGACTGTTTGAGTGAGTAATGGAGGCAACTATATGAAATACATGTTACTGGTTTATCTGGATGAACAAGTCATGAGCGAGGCCGAGCGGGAGCACTGTTACGTTGAGTCGGCCCGCCTCGCGCAAGAGCTCAACTCAACCGGGAAATATCTGGATGCGAGCCCGCTGCATCCGGTGGCGACGGCGACGAGCGTTCGCGTGCGCGATGGCAAGCGGTTGGTGACGGATGGTCCATTTGCGGAGACGCGCGAGCAACTCGGCGGCTATTACCTGATTGAAGCCAAAGATCTGGACGACGCGATCCGCATCGCCGAAAGAGTGCCACCGTCGCGATTCGGAACCATTGAAATTCGACCAGTGCTGGAAATTGGGGGACTGCCGGCGTAGTGTCCCTACAATTCGACTTGCTGCGAAGCCGCGAAAGGCAAACAGGAAAAGGAGAAAACGATGCCATTAATCGATGGAATGTTGCAGGAACTTGAGCAGGAAGCACAAACGACACGCCGTGTACTCGAGCGCGTCCCCGACAATCAACTGGCTTGGCGCCCCCACCCAAAGGCGAGGACGCTTGGCGAACTCGCAATGCATGTCGCGATCGTGCCCGGCGCGGTCGCCGAACTCATCGGCTCTCCGTCTCCGGCTCAAGTCCCGCAGTTTGCCGACCCAATCCCGAAAAGCGCGTCGGAGCTGATCCCGGCGCTCGACGCGAGCATCGCGAAAGCGAAAAAGGCGCTCGGCGGTATGGATGACGCTGCGCTGATGGCACCGTGGCGAATGATGCTGGGCGAGCGCGAGCTCTTCGCGATTCCGCGGGTGGCTCTCTTGCGCTCGATCATGTTGAACCACTGGTACCACCATCGCGGCCAATTGGCGGTCTACCTGCGCGAGCTCGATGTGCCGATCCCGTCGATATACGGCCCGAGCGCGGACGAGAATCCCTTCGCTTGAGTATTTCCAAGGCCGGGAAGATCTCGAGGGCGTGTCGCGCTTGTCATTCGATCACCAGACGGAGGCTGGATTTCGGCTGGTCCTGAGGATGTTGGACCGGCTCAGTCGCAAAGAAGAGATCAGGAGGAAAACTTTTATGCAATCGGCTATTCAAAACGTCTCGAAGAAGAGACTTTGGACTGGACGCGTCATAAGCGCCCTGCCGGCACTGTTTCTGCTTTTGGACGGCATCATGAAATTGGTAAAGCCAGCACCAGTCGTTGAGGCAATGCTCCGGCTCGGATATCCGGAGAGCGTTATTCTTGGCCTGGGAATAGTCCTGACTGTACTGATCTGGGGAGGGCTTTACCTGCGTGATGGGCGCCTGCGTGCGCTGATCCCCCTGCGAATGCAAACATCATAAGAACCTGGAGAAAAATCATGACGGCAAAAATAGACATGACGCACTCTGTGCGGGAAGACAGCAACGAGTCGTCGCCGCGAAAAAGAATTTTGAACGTGGCTGTGTGGATCATCTCAGTGCTGCTCGCGCTCCTCTTTCTGTTTGCGGGTGGAGTTAAGCTGGTTCTGCCGCCTGAGAAACTGGCAGGTGGACCGATCCATCTGCCAGTGCTGTTGCTGCGTTTTCTCGGCGTCGCCGAGGTGCTCGGCGCGCTTGGTCTGATCCTGCCCGGACTCCTGCGTATTCGCCAGGAGTTGACACCGCTCGCTGCTGCTGGGCTAGCGATCATTATGGCCGGCGCCACGGTGATCACAATCGCGGGAGGCGCGGTCGCACAGGCTTTGTTTCCGCTGTTGGTGGGCCTGCTCACCGCGTTCGTAGGATATAACCGCTGGCAGCCGGCACCGGCACGACGGTAGTTAAGGTTCATTAATGAGCCGAGGAGGAATATGGAACTTCCAGGCGCGAGAAAGTTGCTCGTTGTTCTAGTTGTCTCGATCTTTGGATCTCTTAACCAGGCCAGTGCGCAAGATACAAAACTAAAAACAAAAGATTGCGGAACCGAGCGCGGTAGCGCCGGATGGTGCGCCTGAAAGTGCGAGAAGTCAGAGAGGTGAAAGTCCTCTCCAGGTAAACGCTCTCCGGCCTGTAACCAAATGCAACTGCGACGCAGCGATGCGTGGTGGGGAGCAGCAGGAGGTGAACGACCAGTCCGTAGGATAACAAACTCGATACGGCCGGGCGCAATCGACGAGCCTGCCATCCGAAGGCGAAGTCTAGACCGGAAGTGGAGAGCTGTCGAGCTGAGGGGTAGCGTGCAAAAGCAGCGGCAGCGGGGCGTCAGGTGGGTGGAGACGGAATGGTCAGGAAGGCAACTCGCGTGAATCAGGGAGACCTGTTTGCTGACAGAGCCGGAGTTCATGGACCAAGTCCTGAAGAGCCGGGGCGAACAGGAGTCAGAGCGCCCATAGTAGCGATGAAGTCTCGTAATGGAGATGGAGCGAAGGGAGCGCAGGAAGGTGGATTGGTGACGGACGGGCAGCAGGGAACAGCACCGGCGGCAGTGCTTGAGGCTAAACAAGTCGGAGAAGTCCACGCCCGCTGGGCGTGGGTGGAACCTTGTGTCTGGACGGAACGAATGTTGACGGCCCTGGAAACAGGAGTCAGAGGAGGCAAATGGTTCAGCCTGATAGATAAGGTGAGTGCACCGAGAATGCTGCGGCGAGCATTTGAGCGAGTAAAGGCAAATGGCGGAGCAGCAGGAGTGGACCACCAGACGATAGCGATGTACGAGCAGCGGTTGGAGCAGCACACTGAATATCTCGCGCGCACACTGAAGGAAGGAAGTTACCAACCGGCAGCGGTGAGGCGAGAGTGGGTACCGAAGCCCGGGAGCAGAGAGAAGCGCCCGCTAGGGATTCCCACAGTGCGGGATCGGGTGGTAGAGAAAGCATTACAGGCCACCATCGAACCGATCTTCGAACGGGACTTTGCGGAACAGAGCTATGGGTTCCGTCCCGGGCGAGGCTGCAAGGATGCGCTGCGCCGAGTCGACCATCTGCTAAAGGAAGGACAGACGTGGGTGGTAGACGCAGACTTGAAAAGCTACTTCGACACTATTCCGCACGAGCAATTGTTGCGGCTGATAGAGGAGAAGGTCGCTGACGGCCGAGTACTGCAGTTGATTCGCAAATACCTGGGGCAGGGAGTGCTGGAGAATATGCGTGAGTGGCAGCCGGAAGCAGGAACGCCACAAGGCGCAGTTATCAGTCCGCTGCTGTCAAACATCTATCTCGACCCGCTGGACCAGTTAATGGCCGTCCAGGGTATCGAGATGGTCAGGTACGCGGACGACTTCGTGGTGCTATGCCCGAGCGAAGCAGCAGCCCAACGAGCGTTAGAGATGGTGCAGCAATGGACGGCAACTGCCGGTCTTACCCTGCATCCGGAAAAGACTCGCATCGTAGATGCCACCCAACCAGGGGGCTTCGACTTTCTTGGATACCATTTCGAGCAAGGGCAAAGAAGGCCGCGCCGAAAGAGTCTGGAGAAGGTGAAAGATGCGATTCGAGCCAAGACCAAACGCACCAATGGGCAGAGTCTGCAGGTAATCATCGCCAACGTGAATCGCACCACGCAAGGCTGGTTTAATTACTTCAAACACAGCCATCGCTATACGTTCGACCGAGTTGACCGCTTGGTGCGGGTGCGCCTGAGAAGCATTCTGCGCCGCCGTCGTGGGCAACGGGGACATAGCCGTGGAGGTGACTCGCAGCGCTGGCCTAATACGTTCTTGGCCCAGCATGGGCTGTTCTCTTTAGTCGCTGCCCATGCGCGGTTACGTCAACCCCTAACCGGGTGAACCACCAACTGGAGAGCCGGATGCGGGAGACCCGCTCGTCCGGTTCGGAGGGAGGGGGAGCTATACACTCTCTCTACCCCTATCTAAAGTCTACGTTGGCCATAAGCTGGGCAATACTCTTAATACTCAGCTTGACTTAAGCATCCGGCGCTACCGCGCTCGGTTCTGTAATGGTTCTGCATAGTTCCCGAAGTTGACACAGTCGCGCGACTGGCATTGTCCAAAACGCCGCCGGCTTCGCTGCCGAACTCAATAAATTGAAGATCAATTTCTACGAAATGAAACCGGGCGAAACGATCGAGTTTCGCGGGAAACGGAAACTGTAGAAGGAAGCAGAATACTCATGAGCCTTTGAGGAGTTTGTAATGAAAGCAGTTTTCAGGAGTGCGGCGCCTTACGCCGACGACGCAATGAATCTCCCGGTTAGGGACGTCGAAGCGGCGATTCCTTACTACGAGAAAACCTTTGGGTTCAACGTTGTGTCACGACAAGACTCGCCGCAAAGATCCGTCATTCTCGCGCGAGACAACATCCAAATTGGCCTGGCTGAAAACGGGGGCGACTCGTCGCAATTATGATCCAGCAATCGCCACGCGATTTCAACCCGGAGGGTTGAGCGATAGTAGCCGGAGGTCGAAGCCCAGCGAAGACCTCCGGTAAGCAGCGAGTAGTTATCGCACCCCGCAGGGGTGCCACCCCTCTCTGGCACCCTTTTGCAAGGTGCTGATCATTTTCCTTGGGTTTCCGGTGGTCTGCGCTGCGCTTCGACCACCGGCTACTATCTGACAGCCCTCCGGGCTGAGCGTGGTTGGCTCTTATTCAGTACCGGGGTTATGCCCCCGCGAGATCGTCTACTTACGGGGTTCCAGTGATGAATATCACAGCGGAATGTTGCCATGCTTCTTTGGTGGGTTGGTGTCGCGTTTATTCTCGAGGAGCGAAAGGGCGCGGATCAGTTTTGGTCTGGTTTCTGCGGGTTCGATAACTTCGTCAATGAAGCCGCGTTCGGCAGCCACGTAAGGATTGGCAAACTTGTCTTCCAGCTCGAGAATGCGGGCGCGGCGCGCCGCCTCTTTGTCCTTTGCCTCGCTTATCTCACGGCGGTACAAGACGCCAACCGCGCCTTCTGCTCCCATCACCGCAATCTCTGCTGACGGCCAGGCGAAGTTAATATCCGTACGAATGTGTTTGGAGGCCATCACACAATATGCGCCGCCATACGCTTTCCGAGTTATCACTGTTAACTTCGGCACGGTCGCTTCGGCAAACGCATAGAGCAACTTTGCCCCATGGCGGATGATGCCGCCGTGCTCCTGCGAAACTCCCGGCAGAAATCCAGGCACATCTTCAAATACGATCAAGGGAATATTGAAACAGTCGCAGAATCTGACGAAGCGGGCAGCTTTAACCGAGGCGTCAATGTCGAGCACACCCGCCAGGAAGGCGGGTTGATTGGCAACGATCCCAACCGAACGGCCATCGAGTCGGGCAAAACCCACGCAAATATTTGGCGCGTGATGCTGTTGCACTTCAAAGAAGTAACCATCATCGACAATCGCGTTTATGACTTCGCGAATGTCGTACGGCTGATTAGAAGCTTCAGGGACAATGGTGTTGAGCCTCGGGTCGGTTCTTTCCGGCGAGTCTGTCGGCTTCACACGCGGCGCGTCCTCGAGGTTGTTGGAGGGAATAAACGAAAGCAGCTCGCGCACCATGCGTAACGCATGTTCGTCGGAGTCGGCAGCAAAGTGGGCCACGCCGGAAATGCGATTGTGCGTGAGCGCGCCACCCAATTCTTCCTTGGTAACATCGGCGTGTGTCACAGTCTTTATCACGTCAGGACCGGTGATGAACATGTACGACGTGTCCTTGACCATGATGTTGAAGTCTGTGATCGCGGGGCTGTAGACAGCGCCTCCCGCGCAGGGACCCATGATGCAACTAATCTGCGGAACGACGCCGCTTGCCAGCGTGTTGCGCAAAAAGATATCAGCGTAGCCACCCAAACTTACCACGCCTTCCTGAATGCGGGCGCCGCCGGAATCGTTCAAACCAATGACGGGTACGCCTACCTTCATCGCCAGGTCGAGAACTTTGCAAATTTTTTCGGCATGAGTTTCCGAGAGGGAGCCGCCAAAGACGGTGAAGTCCTGAGCAAACACAACCACGCGACGGCCATCGATGAGACCATAACCGGTGACGACGCCGTCGCCGGCATAGAGTTGCTCTTCAAGACCAAAGTCTTGCGAGCGATGGACAACGAGCTTGTCAAACTCTTCAAAGCTGTCCTCATCAAGCAGAAACTCCACGCGTTCGCGCGCTGTCATCTTGTTGGCAGCATGCTGCTTCTCAACTCGCTCGGCACCGCCACCGGCTTCCGCCTTCAGCGAGCGCTCGCGCAAGAGTTCAAGCTTGGATTTGGATTGTTTGGGTTGTTGCTTTGATGTCATTAAATTTATATCTCAGCTATCAAAAGGAAACGCGCGGCTCTCAATCATATTCACCAATTCAGCCACCGCGCGCCGCGCATTAGCTTTCACATCGACTGAGTAGCTATAAGCTTCGGCGTTTTTTTCAAAATCTTCAACATCGAGTATCCGGTAAGACAAATCAGGCTCAACCAGGATGTCGAGATCCAAATCCACGTAGCTCAAAATTTCGCCGTCAAAAGTGGGCGGCACGTTTACATTGCAGTAGTAATTTCTCAGGGAACCCTCCGGCTCGGCGAAACGAAAGACGTTATACCAGCGATCGAGCCAGTAGAATTCAAGACTCTGTGTGCCGCTCGCGATTGTTCCCAGCAGATCATGGATAACCTCAGCGGAGAACGTCGCATCAAGAACGATAAGCGAGCCTTCCTGACGAAGCAATTCAGCCGGCCAAGTTCGATGAAGCAACCCATCGTACTTGTACGCGTGGACTTGAATCCGAGCCCTTGAAACTTCATTAGCACCTTGCTTCAGCGAGGTGTTCTCCAAGGTTGTCATTGTTGCAGGGACACTATTAATTATGGTCTCTCAGTACCGGTTCAGTTAGGAATCGGCACGAGATCTTTACAGAATGTGGCCGCAGGTCGCGCCCAGTGTCAGCTTGGGAACTATGCAGAACCATTACAGAACCGAGCGCGGTAGCGCCGGATCGTAAACTCAAGCTCAGTATTAAGAGCGTTGCCCAGCACATGGCCGACGTAGACTTTAGCATCCGGCGCTACCGCGCTCGGTTCTGTAATCGTTTGTTTTCCTCGTTGAATTCCCGACTACTCATTACTTGCTGCTCTAGTTACCAAATTGAACCGGTACCAGTCCCTCAGTTCACCTCGCTGAAGCGAGGTGTTAATGAGATTGTCCGTTCTATTTTCTTCCGCTCTTGCGCCAATCCGCGAGAAACTGCGCCTGGCCCTTGTCAGTCAACGGATGGTTGAACAACTGATCGATTACCTTAAACGGCATGGTCGCGATGTCAGCACCCATTCGCGCTGCTTCGATCACGTGTATGGGATGGCGCATGCTCGCAGCCAGTACCTCAGTTTTCCAATCGTAGTTCCGGTAGATCTCAATGATGTCCTGTAGCAGCAGCAGGCCGTTTTCGCCGATGTCGTCGAGCCGCCCAAGGAAAGGGCTGATAAACGAAGCGCCGGCCTTGGCCGCCATGATGGCTTGGGCTGCCGAGAAACATAGTGTCACGTTCACTTTAATGCCCTCGTCAGACAACACCCGGGTCGCCTTTAACCCGGCACGCGTAAGCGGACACTTGATGACAACGTTGGGCGCAATCTTCGAGTATTCGCGACCTTCACGAAGCATGCCTTCCGTATCTTCGCTGGTGCATTCGGCAGAGACCGGTCCCTTCACAATCTCGCAGATGGCGGCGATGTGCTGCTTGAAATCTACGTTGCCTTCCTTTGCGATTAACGACGGGTTGGTGGTAACTCCGTCCGCGATTCCGAAAGATGCAGCCTCGCGAATCTCATTGAGATTGGCAGTGTCGAGAAAAAACTTCATAAAGACCTCCAGGATATTATTGCGAGCAATCCGCGACGGTTAATTAGAAGCTCCTCGTCGTGCGTCGCAAACCGTATTGCGCAAAACTCCAATTCCATCTATTTCAACTTCACAAGTATCGCCATCGTGGAGCGCTGAAACGCCGGCAGGCGTGCCGGTGGCTATCAAGTCTCCGGGATAGAGAGTCATGATGTCAGTTATGTAGCGAATCAGGAAGGGAACTGAAAACGCCATGTCAGCCGTGCGGCCTTCTTGCTTCACGATGCCGTTGACGCGAGTCGTAACCATCAGGTTCAGCGGATCTACTCCAGTTACAATGAAAGGACCCACCGGACAAAAGGTGTCGAAAGATTTCGCTCGCGTAAACTGCACATCCTTGCGCTGCAGGTCGCGCGCAGTCACATCATTAACGCAGGTATAGCCCAGAACAAATTCGAGCGGATCTTCGTCGCTCTTGAGTTTTCGCGCCCGTCGACCAATTACTACTCCGAGCTCACCTTCGTGTTCGACTTGCTTCGACTGCCCCGGCAGCTCGATGCAGTCATCACTGCCAATTACGGCCGAAGGCGCTTTAAGAAACAGCAGCGGCTCGTCCGGCATTTTGTTTCCCAGTTCTGCCGCATGCTCGCGATAGTTCCGTCCGACGCAAACAATCTTCGAAGGCACAACCGGAGCGAGAAGTTTGAGCTTAGACAGGGGAATTGCCCCCTCCGTGCGAGCGGGGGGATATGACTCCATCGTTTCCCCTGCAGCCAGCGGCAGAACCAACTGCCCCGCGACAATCCCCGTGCGTGGTGTCGATACGTCGAGAGTGGTAAAGCGACAGATATGCATCGTTGTCAGCTTGTTTTTGCGCCTCGCATTCATCATTGCGGACGAGGCGCCCGCCGTCCGGAGGCTATGGCACGGTTTCGGAAACTACGTCCGACGGTTGACTAACATTGCCTGCCTGATCGACCGCCGTCAGGTAGTAGTAATACTTTCTGCCAGTCTCCACTTTCTCATCCTGGAAAGTTGTTCGCGTCAGCAACTCGGCGTTTAGTCTGTTCCACTTGTCCTTCGGCAGATCAGGGTCAGTCGAACGATAAATATTATAGCCCGCGATGTCCGCCTCAGGATTTGCGGGGAAGAATATTGAAAGTCGTGCGGGGGCAGCCGCAACTGTTATCGATGCCGGGGCTGATGGCGGAAAGACATCGCGAGGAGTAACAGTAATCGAATTTGAATTCAAGCTTTCGACCTGAGCCCCTTCCGTTCCCAGCGAAACCGAGCGCACCACGTAACGATAGCTTTCACCAAACTTAAAGTTCTTATCCTGGTATTGGGTCGCGGAAATGAGCGAATCACTTATTGGGGGTTGACTGTTAACATCTTCCGACTCTTCCACTCGATAGATGTTGTAGCCCAGCAGGTTCACTGGAGTTGAGCCGTCGATGTTGGCTGCGGGCGGCTGCCACGAAATCGTAATAGCGTCCTCCAGAACCTCCTTACCCGTGGCGATCAACGTCGGCGCCTGCGCGACGCGTGCGGCCGGCTCCAGCAGAAGAAAGTTGGAAAACGCGGCGCGTTGACCCGATGCGTTTACATAGCGAACCGCGTAACGCAAACGTGCCGGTTCGCCGGCAAGTTCCAGGGTGTCCGTGTAAGTCAAAACATCGCTGGCCTTCTTGATCTCGTCGTAGGTAACAGAACCGATCAAGGTCGATCGGGTCGCAAACTCTTCTTCCGTCAATCCGAGAGGCGCACGTGGTTTTTCTGCCAAACGGTAAACATCGATGCGGCGAATGCTCTGGACACTTTCATCCGAAGCGTTTCGCTGTGGCGCGGGCCAACTCAAGATCACCTGGTTGCCGCGCTGTACTCCCGACAGCAACTCCGTCCGCTGCTGCACGCGCTCTAGTGGTGGTAGGGGCGGTCGCCGCTTCCCGCAGTTGGAAACTAACATCATCGGGGGCAGCAGGAGCATCAGCAATAGCAGCCCTCGTATACGCGAACTGCTTAACCCAGCCGGAAAAGCTGACGAGGAAACTCTAACTCGAAAATGAAAGGGGAAGGGCACGACGCGGAGAATAAATGATTTCACAGAATGTACCGGCTGAGGTCCTGATCCTTAACAGTCTCTGAGAGCATGGCTTCGACATAGGCGGCATCGATTCGTTGGTTCTTTGGTTCCAGGTCGGGTCCTTCAAAACTAATTTCTTCCAGCAGCTTCTCCATTATCGTTTGCAATCTGCGGGCGCCGATATTTTCCGTGTGCTCATTTACCCTGGCTGCAAAATTCGCTATGGAATCAATGGCATCGTCGGTAAACTCGATGACCACGTCTTCAGTCGCCATCATGGCCTGATACTGTTTGATTAGCGCGTTCTTGGGCTCTGTCAGAATACGCTTGAAGTCATCGACAGTCAGCGACTCAAGTTCGACACGAATGGGAAACCTTCCCTGCAACTCCGGAATTAGATCCGACGGTTTTGAGACGTGAAAGGCGCCGGCGGCAATAAACAGAATGTGATCAGTTCGGACCATTCCATAGCGCGAGTTTACGGTAGTGCCTTCGACAATGGGTAGAATGTCTCGCTGCACACCTTCGCGTGAGACATCCGGACCATGGCCAGATTCTCTCCCGGCAATTTTGTCGATCTCATCCAGAAAGATAATGCCGGAACTTTCGACGCGTTCGATCGCCGCCCGCGCTACCTGATCCATGTCAATCAGGCGCTCTTCTTCTTCCTGCATCAGATGCTCCATCGCCTCGTCCACTCGCATCTTTCTCTGTTTGGTGCGCCCCTGAAAGAGATTACCCAACATGTCTTTCATGTTGATTCCCATCTCCTCGACGCCCTGCGGGCCGGCCAGCTCGATCACCGGGAAATTTTTTTCGCGAATCTCAATTTCGACAAGGCGGTTATCAAGTTTTCCGTCGCGCAGTTGGGCGCGAAGTTTTTCTCGCGTGCGCTGAAACTGATCCTGCGCGGCCGAGTCAGTAGCAGGTTCCGAACCTCCTGCTTCAGTTGTGGCAGCGTCGAAGTCGTAAAAACTGGAGCTTGAACGTGGCGGCGGCAGTAACATATCGAGGATTCTTTCCTCGACATTGAGCTCTGCTTTTTCGGCGACTTCATCGATCTTTTCCTGCCGGGTCATGTCTACCGCGATTTCAGTCAGATCGCGAATCATGCTTTCGACGTCGCGGCCTACATAGCCCACCTCAGTAAACTTGGAAGCCTCGACTTTCAGAAAGGGAGAATTAGACATGCGCGCCAGGCGGCGGGCAATCTCAGTTTTACCTACACCCGTAGAACCGATCATGATCATATTCTTGGGCATTACGTCCACGGCCATCTCAGGCGCCAACTTTTGCCGGCGGATGCGATTACGCAAAGCGACCGCAACCGCGCGCTTAGCATTGCGTTGCCCCACGACGTGCTTATCCAGCTCGGCAACAATTTGACGCGGAGTCATCTCGTCGAGCCGAATCTCTTCATCAACTTCACCTTCAAGATAAATAACCATTTGAGTAGATAAATCCTTACTAGAGCTGAGCGCTGCTTGGCCTGTCTCTGGATGCTTACAACTCTTCAACAACTATATTTTGATTAGAGTAAATACAAATGTCGCCCGCAATTCTGAGAGCCTCGACCGCGATCTCGCGTGCGGACAACTCCGTATGCTTCGCGAGGGCCCTGGCCGCCGCTAACGCATACGATCCTCCTGAACCGATCGCCAGCACCCCGTCATCCGGCGCGATTACGTCACCATTGCCCGATAACAGAAACGAACTCTTGTTATCAGCGACAACGAGCAGGGCCTCGAGATGACGCAGCACTTTATCAGTGCGCCATTCCTTGCTAAGTTCGATCGCGGCGCGCTCGAGGTTTCCGTGATACTGTTCCAGCTTGCTTTCAAACCTGGTCAGCAGAGAAAAGGCGTCGGCGGTGGCTCCAGCGAAGCCAGCCAGTATACTATCGTTGTAAAGCCGGCGAACCTTCTTAGCGTTTGCTTTCATGATCGTTTCGCCCAGTGTGACCTGACCGTCACCAGCAAGTGCGACGCGATCTGCTTTGCGGACGAGCAACACGGTGGTGCTGCGAATGCCTGGAGTTTCTTTCGTCATTTTTGGTAAAGGCCACTATAGGAATTCGTTTGAATGCAAGTCAAGGCGCGGTTCCGAAGCCGGCTCCGTTTGGGTTGCAAGCCTTTGTTTCGCCTGTTGCAGATGGTGTCATTGTTTTAGGGTACTGGTTCAGTTTGGAACCGGCACGAGGGTTCGAACTTTACAGAATGTTGGCCGCAGGGTCGCGCGACTGTGTCAACTTCGGGAACTATGCAGAACCATTACAGAACCGTGCGCGGTAGCGCCGGATGCTAGAGTCTACGTTGGCCATAAGCTGGGCAATACTCTTAATAGTTAGCCTGACTGAAGCATCCGGCGCTACCGCGCTCGGTTCTGTAATCGTTTGTTTTCCTCGTTGAATTCCCGACGACTCCTTACTTGCGGCTTTCACTACCAAACTGAACCAGTACCTTGTTTTAGGCTATGATAGGTTTGAGCTGAAATCCATGCGGTCGCAAACTATCGTCAAAACCAGGGAGAAAACAAATCGATGAGCCGACGCCGGCCACGCATCGGCATAACGATGCGGCTTGAGTTGGAGACCGATCGCTTTTACCTTTCTCGTCACTACGGCGAAGCTGTAGAGGCGGCAGGTGGCGCGCCCGTGCATATTAGTTTGATACCACGGCCGGATTATATTTCCACGGTATTGGATAATCTCGATGGGGTGTTGTTGCCGGGCAGCAATTCTGACATCGACCCTATGCGCTATGGTGCTGAGCCACATCCGAATTTGGCCAGCGTACACCCGGTTAAGGATGAGACAGATTTGTTGGTTCTTGAAGAAATCGAGAAGCGTGGCATGCCGCTGTTTGCGATCTGTTTCGGCATGCAGGCGCTGAATGTTTCCCGAGGGGGAACCTTGATTCAGGACATAGCTTCCCAAGTGCCGGCGGCCATTAAACATGAGCAGGGCGTGCCTCGCGATCGTCCATCGCACGCCGTCAAGCTGGACCACACGAGTCTCTTGTCCTCGCTGGCGCAGGGCCGGCGTGCTCTTGTCAACAGTCATCACCATCAAGCAGTAGACAAAGTTGGCACCGACTTGATGGCGACGGCCTGGTCCGCTGATGGATTAATTGAAGCTGTCGAGGATAGCCGGCCGCAGCGTTTTGTCGTCGGCGTGCAGTGGCATCCGGAGTTAGGGTGGAAAGAAGACAGCCTGTCGCAGGCTTTGTTCAACCGGTTCGTCAGCGTCGCCAAAGAATACTCTTCTACAGAAACAGCGACAGCTTCGGCGATGGAAGAAGAGGTCACAAACCTGGTCTGGACAAAAGAGAAGAGCGCGAGTGAATCTCGATAACCTACAACTGCGCGGACGCGTCGCGATTGTAACGGGAGGCTCGCGCGGCATCGGCCGAGCCATTGTTGAACTTCTTGCGCAGTTAGGTGCGCATGTTGTTGTCAATTACCTGCAGGGTGAGAAAGCAGCAGAAACTACAGTGAGCGCCGCACGAGCAGAGGGAGTAGAGGCTGTTTCCTGTCAGGCCGATGTATCCAGCCCACTTGCAGCCCAGCGATTAATCGACACCACTATCGAACACTTCAAACGCATCGACATCCTCGTGTGCAACGCCGGAATTTGGGTAGGTGCTCCGGTCGAGGAAATGGCGGAGGATCTCTGGAATCGAACTATTGACATAAACCTTAAAGGGACCTGGGCCGTATGCCGGGCCGTGGTTTCACGGATGAAGGCCCAACGGTCGGGAAAAATAGTCATTGTCACATCAACAGCCGGCCAGCGCGGCGAGGCTAATTACTCAAACTATGCCGCCTCTAAGGGGGGTCAGATTGCGTTCACAAAATCGCTCGCTGCGGAATTGGCCCCGTGGGGAATAAACGTCAACGCAGTGGCGCCCGGTTGGGTAGACACTGAGATGACTGAGGAGGCACTTCGTGATCTCCAGCAGCGCCAATCGATAGCCGACACCATTCCCCTCGGAAAGATCGCCGTGCCCGAAGAGATTGCGGCTCCGGTTGTTTTCTTATGCAGCGATTGGGCGCGGCATATCACTGGCGAAATATTAAACGTCAATGGTGGTTCAGTCCTTTGCGGGTAAAGCTGAGGTTTTACCTTAACTCCAGTAAACGCGTATTCAAAATTATGACTCGAAGACATGTGAAACTCGGAGTTGAGACGCTACTTGAAGGAAAGGCAGGCTTGCTGCGAGGCGCACGTGTTGGTTTGATTTGTAACCAGGCATCCGTGGACCACCAGCTTCGCCACGCGGCTGACCTTTTTTATGAACATCCGGGTGTCGACCTCCGGGCACTATTTGGTCCGCAGCACGGAATTCGCGGGGATGTTCAGGACAACATGATTGAGACTGAACACAGCGTGGACAGTGAAACCGGGCTACCGATCCATTCTCTTTACAGCGAGACTCGTGAACCGACCGAGGCGATGTTAGACGACGTGGACGTCCTCGTCTTTGATATGCAGGATGTGGGCTGTCGCATCTACACTTTTGCTTACACAATGGCGAATTGCATGGCGGCTGCGCGCAAGTTCGGAAAGAGAGTTATTGTTTGTGATCGCCCTAATCCAATCAATGGCGTGGCTGTCGGAGGCAACGTGTTGGAGCCTGAATACACATCTTTTGTTGGTCAGTTTCCTATTCCCACCAGGCATGGCATGACTCTGGGGGAACTAGCGCAAATGTTCAACCAGCATTTTGGACTTAACTGCGAATTAGAAGTCGTGAAAATGCTGGACTGGGACAGAAAGCTGTGGCACGACCAGACGGATGCGCCGTGGGTTATGCCTTCACCAAACATCCCTACGCTCGACTCGGCGACAGTGTTTCCGGGAACGGTCCATTTCGAGGGCACGCAATTATCAGAAGGGCGGGGAACTACGCGACCTTTCGAGCTTATTGGCGCTCCTTACGTGAATCCCGAAAAATACGCCCGAACCCTGAACGAGCTGAACCTGCCCGGCGTATTCTTTAGGAGCTGTATCTTCCGGCCTACTTTTCAGAAGCATGCGGGCGTAAGTTGTGGAGGTGTCCAGATTCATGTAACCGATCGAGATGCGCTTGAGCCGGTCACTACCGGAGTGGCGATGGTGAAGATTGCTTACGCCTTGTATCCGACGGAGTTCCGCTGGAAGGAACCGCCCTATGAATACGTGTATGATCAGAATCCTTTTGATGTGATAGCAGGCACTTCAAGTATTAGAGGAGCAATTCAGAGCGGTAGTGCTATTCCGGATATTCAGGCCGCATGGACTGAAGGGTTGGCAGCATTTACAAACGCTCGCAAACCATACCTGCTTTATTAGTGTTCATGTGAGTCTTTAGAAGTCGGAATGCCGACCGTTAAGGTTTGAACTTAAGTGTGAAGGGCTCCAACGACTTTGGTTGATGCAAAACTTCAATAGTGTGAGTGCGGCGCTCGCGGGTCATACAAGCTGAAAGGTGATGGAGGTTAAATTGAATATGGTCGACAAGGCGCACTTAGAATCGGCTCCTGCGAAAGCGTGGTTGATGGGCCTTGCGGGATGGTTGGTGCCTGGTCTCGGGCATCTCCTTCAGGGGAAGTGGGCACGGGCTCTCATTCTCGGCGGCGCAGTTTGGATATGCTTCATTTCCGGCTTCATGATGGGCGGTTATCTCTTCAAATTCGAAGGCTCGGATCAGGGCATTTCATCGCTCCTTCAAGTTCCGCCGATGGTCGGCGACCTCGGTAGCGGTCTCCTCTACATCTTTTGCTGGGTGAAGGGAGTTGGTTTTTCTCATGGACCGCAGCCGACAGCGCTGCCTACTTTCGAATATGGCTGGACCTTTTTACTCGTGGCAGGACTGCTGAATTACCTTGCCATGCTTGACGCGTTTGACATCGCCGCCGGGAGAAAGTCATGAGACATTTTTTAGTGATGACAGCCTTTGCGGCTCTAGCTGCCGTCGTTTTTGGCACAGTCACAAAAGACTCCAACCGTGACCGTCTTGTCTACGGCCTGAAGGTCTTCGCGGAGTTTATGTTGATTGGAGTCGTGCTGGCCTGGATACTCTACTTCATTCCTTTCTAAAGAATTTCTTGCGGGACTTAAAATGGCTTTGCTCGAGACCGAGGCGCTGGTGTTACGAACCTATAACTTTGGCGAAGCCGACAAGATCGTCGTTTGCCTGACGCATTCGGCAGGGCTCATTCGTGGAGTTGCCAAGGGATGCCGTAAGCTTAAGAGTAGGTTCGGTGCCGCGTTGGAACCCTTTACGCTTGCGAAGATCAACTATTACCAAAAAGAGCATCAGGAACTCGTTTCCCTGAACCAGGCTGAGATCCTGAAGTCACACTTCGATCTCTCCGGCAATGCCGAAACGCTCACTGGCCTCGCCTACATGGGCGACCTGGTAATCGAATTTTCTCCACCTTACGAGCCGAACGAGCGACTTTATCGCATGGTCAAAGCCTGTCTCGCCGCCATTAGCGAATCGCAAGCCGACCTGCAAATTATCCTGAGATACTTCGAAATCTGGCTGCTTAAGCTTGAGGGGTTCCTGCCCGATGTCCGGAATTGCGGCGAATGCCACCGAGTGTTTGATGAAAAGGAGTTGGCCTACATGAACGCCGACCTCGCATTCCGCTGCCGCCGCTGTAGCCACGGCACCGGCAACGCCTTGTCGAGGAGACTGCAAACACAACTCCGGGCGACACAGCAGCTGGCGCCTTATGTGTTTGCACAGGAATCACGAAAAGTGCCCGAGAGCATTCATCGTGAGATGGCTGAGCTAACACATCAACTTATCGGGCGCGTGCTCGAACGACAACCCCGCTTGAGATCCACCTTTTAGTAAGCAACGCGCGCTGACGAAGCCAACTCCTAAGAACTTACATTTAATGTTTATCAGTAGGAAACTAATCGCAAGTCATGTTATTCAGAGCGCGCTGCCCTACGTGCTGCTTTCGCTCGCGTTGTTGACTGCAATTCTCTTTACGCAACAGACCGGTCGCTTCGCGGAGTTGGCGCTTTACAATGACCTGCCATTGTCCCTGGCTGGTGAGATCGCGGCCGCCCTTCTGCCCAACGTACTGATCTTGACAGTACCCGTGGCTGTTCTCGCCGGTATCATGATCGGCTTTTCCCGGATGGGCAGTGACAGCGAAATCATTGCGATTCGCGCCGCCGGAGTTGGTACCTGGAGCCTTCTCTGGCCGGCTTTGCTCGTCGGACTTCTGGCCACAGGGGCGACGACTTTTCTTCATCTAAAAGAAGCTCCTCGCGCCGCGCGCGACCTTCGCCAGGCTGCTCTGCAGGGCGCCCTCCGCAAGCTGGATTCCCCCGTCGAACCGCGCACATTCAATACCGAGATTCCCGGTTATGTAATTTATGTAAGAGACGGTGACAAGAGCCAGGGTTCGTGGGGCCGTGTTTTCATTTACGCGCAACAGCCCGACGGCTCAACAAGAGTAGTTACCGCTCGATCCGGAAGAATTGATTCTTCTAATGAAAAGTCAGAGCTGGTGTTGAGCGATGCTGTTGCGATGAAAATGCCGCCGGTCAGCGCCGAGCGGAATTACGTAGTTGAGCGATTAGACCAACTGCGGATATCAATAAACACCGGGCGCGCGGCCTTGCTCGAACGCGCAGGCCGGAAGGATCTGCAAACTGAAGAGTTGGATTGGAGCGATCTGACAACACAAGCTCGCTCCGCTTCAGTTGAAGAGAAAAGGGAAGCGCAAAGGACCATCAACCGCCGCTTAGCACTGTCCGCCGCTCCGTTTGTTTTTTCCCTCTTTGGCGGCTTGTTAGGAATGCGAGTGAGACGCGGCGGGCGCGGCGCGGGGATTCTCCTGTCACTCGCTGTAGTGATTGTTTACTACCTAATCATGCTGCTCGGTGAATCTCTAGCAAGGACCAATACTGTCTCGGCGATCGTCGGCGAATGGATGGCGACCGGGACAATACTCCTCTTGAGTCTGATACTCCTGCGCTTCAACAGTATTCCCCGGCTGGCATGGGCCAGGAGATTCCGAAGGAAAAGGCAGAACCGTCACGAAGCTGATAAGCACAAGACAAAGGCGCCAGAACCTACCGTGGGCGCCGGACGCTCCGGCTTTCCCAGTTTGCTTGATGCGAGTCTCTTCCGCACGCTCACGATCAGTTTTTTACTAGGCTTCGTTTCCTTAGTTTCTATTTTTATCATCTTTACTCTATTCGAACTTTGGCGCTTTATTGGAATTAATAATGTGCCCAGCGGGGTAGTAGTCAAATATTTAGTCTTTCTTCTTCCACTGGTGGCGGTAGAACTTTTTCCTGGCACCATGCTAATCACTGTATTGATTACTTATGCGCTGCTGGCGCGTCGCAGTGAAGCGGTCGCGTGGTGGGCGTCAGGCCAGAGCGTATACCGGCTGATGATGCCCGGTCTGTTATTTGCCTTGGCAGCAGGCGCCGGTACCTGGTTGGTCCAGGAACATGTGATGCCTTCCGCAAACGTAAAGCAGGAAGCATTGCGCACGCGGATCAGAGGAGGTCAACCGCGCGCGATTACCGGCACTGGCCGGCAGTGGCTAGCTTCAGTCGAGAATCACCGGTTGTATTCGTATGAATTCGATGAGCAGGCTGGAGTCTTGAATGAGCCCACGATCTATGATCTGGACGACGACGCAGTACACTTGAGACGAGTGACGACCGGCAAACTCGCTGTTTGGACAACGACTAATCAAATGATGATCCAGGATGCCGAGACAATTAACTTGCGCGGAATGACGGTAGACAGGCAAACGGAAAAGGAGACACAGCTTTCCGGGGTGGATTCGCCACAGGTCTTCAGACCCACCGTTGACAAGCCTTCGCAGCTCAGCGTCGCTGCCTTAAAGGTCTATCTGAAAGCAGCAAGACAGCGTGGAGTTGATGTGGCGGCCCTGGCAATCGCTCTTCAACGCAAATACGTTAATCCGTTCAGTGTGGTAGTGATGGCATTCATAGGGATGCCATTGGCATTGGCATTTGGAAGACGGGGAGCGATTGTGGCGCTATGCGTCGCAGTTGGCGTGAGCGTGGCTTACTGGGGAATCGGCGGGGGTTTTCAACAGTTAGGAAATCACGGCTTGTTGCCTCCCGAAGTGGCAGCATGGTCTCCACCCGTGATTTTCGCGGCAGCCGGGACCTACTTTCTCTCTCGCGTGAGAACGTAAAGACTTAGGTCCCAGTTTCCCAACTCGAAATATATTCGAGCTGTTCAGCGGTCAGAGTATCGATAGCGAGCCCAAGAGCCTGGAGCTTCAAGCTGGCGATTTCGGTATCTACTTCCGGCGGCAGGAGATGGACACCCGGCTTCAGTTCTCCTTTACGCTTCACCAGATATTCAACTGAAAGCGCTTGATTCGCGAAGCTCATATCCATAACGCTGGCAGGATGCCCTTCAGCGGCGGCGAGATTTATCAGCCGGCCTTCACCCAGAACCATAACTCGATTACCGGAGGCTTTGAGTTTGTATTCTTCAACGAAAGGTCTGACGCTTACCACTTCGTCCGACATTTCACGGAGCGCAACGAGATTGAGCTCGAGATCAAAGTGACCACTGTTGCAGACGATCGCGCCGTCTCTCATGCGTTCGAAGTGCTGTCCATCGATCACGTGTCGATTGCCGGTGACAGTTATAAAGATATGTCCCAGTGAAGCTGCTTCAGCAATTGGCATCACGCGGAAACCGTCCATCACGGCTTCTACGGCTTTGATCGGATCCACTTCGGTGACGATTACGTTTGCTCCCATGCCGCGGGCCCGTAGCGCGACGCCTTTGCCGCACCAACCGTAACCAACTACCACTATATTCCTGCCTGCCAGCAGTATGTTGGTCGCTCGAATGATGCCGTCAAGCGTGGATTGCCCGGTACCATAGCGGTTGTCAAAGAAGTGTTTGGTCTGCGCGTCGTTGACGGCAATGGTTGGAAAAGTTAACACTCCGGCGATTTCCATCGCCTTCAGCCGCTGAATGCCGGTGGTCGTTTCTTCAGTAGACCCAATCAGCTCCTTAATTTGGTCACCGCGTTCCTTGATAAGCGTGGCAACTACGTCAGAACCGTCGTCGATAATTATGTCCGGATGAAAATCGAGAGCGGTGCGCACGTGGCGATTGTAAGTTTCAGTCGATTCGCCTTTGATTGCATAAACCGGAATGCCCCAATCGGAGACGAGCGAGGCGGCCACATCATCCTGGGTGGAGAGGGGATTGGAAGCGATCAATACCGCTTCCGCGCCACCCGCTTGTAAGGCACGTGCAAGATTCGCGGTTTCAGTTGTTATGTGAGCACACGCTACCAGCCTGACTCCTTTGAGCGGCTTTTCCTCATTGAAGCGTTCACGGATCAAACGCAGCACGGGCATTTCCCGTTCGGCCCATTCAATTCGCTGCTTGCCTTGTTTGGCCAAGCCGATATCTTTCACGTCAAATTCCAGCGAGCGTGTTGCACTCATTGCGGCATTATCCTTTTCTATTAACTATGATTTCGATTTGAACTCGATTGAAACTTTCCCGGAGAACTAAACCCCAGCGGCGTTGCGAAGTGTTTCAGCCTTGTCGGCCTTTTCCCAAGTGAAGCCATTTTCCTCCCGGCCAAAGTGGCCGTAGGCTGCGGTTGATTTGTAGATCGGACGACGAAGGTTAAGCTCCTCCATGATTCCACGCGGCGTCAATTCAAAATTATCGCGGACGAGTTTGGCCAGCTGGCTCTCGGAAAGTCGGCCGGTGCCGTGCGTGTCAACCAATACCGAGACGGGATCAGCGACACCGATCGCGTAGGCAAGCTGTACCAGACAACGGTCCGCGAGACCGGCGGCAACAATGTTCTTCGCAACATAACGCGCCATGTAAGCGGCGGACCGATCAACCTTAGTGGGGTCCTTGCCCGAAAAGGCGCCGCCGCCATGCGGGGCATAACCGCCGTAGGTGTCAACAATGATCTTGCGACCAGTGAGACCGGCATCGCCCTGCGGGCCACCGGTTACAAAACGACCGGTAGGATTAATGTGAAGCTTGGTGTCCTTATCAAGTAGTTCCGAAGAAACGGTTTTGCGAATCACTTTCTCTTCGATTTCCGCACGCAGTTGTTCATTCGTGACGTTGGCATCGTGTTGAGACGAAATCACGATCGCCGACGCGCGAAAAGGCCGGCCATCACGATACTCGATCGTAACCTGAGACTTTCCGTCAGGCCTCAGGTAGGGAAGCTCTCCGGCTTTACGAGCCTCAGCCAGCCGTCGCGCCAGCAGGTGGGCCAACTGAATGGGCAGCGGCATGAGTTCCGGAGTTTCATTGCAGGCAAATCCAAACATCAGACCCTGATCACCCGCGCCGCCGGTGTCCACGCCCATGGCAATATCCGGCGACTGGCGATCGAGCGCAGAAAGAACGCTGCACGTGTCGCAGTCAAAGCCATACTTCGCTCGGGTGTAGCCGATATCGCGAATCGTGTCCCGGGCAACTTTGGTGTAGTCGATGCGCGCGCTGGTTGTAATCTCGCCCGCAATCACAACCAAGCCCGTAGTGACCAGCGTCTCGCAAGCGACGCGAGCAGTCGGGTCCTCCGTCAAGGCGGCGTCCAGCACCGCGTCCGAGATTTGATCCGCTATTTTATCGGGGTGACCTTCGGTTACGGACTCGGACGTAAACAAGTAACCTGATTCAGTACTCAAGCAGACTCCTTATAGTGCACACTCGTCAAAATCTAGAAGTGGAAAAAGACCGCGTAATGTAACAGTCTGTCTTTGGGAGTGTCAAGGAGGCCACTAATGAGTCCTGCGTGCATAACGCCGCGATCTCAGCGACCGGAAGCCTCGCCTTCTTTGCCTTTAGTAGTGAAGGGACGAAGTCGATAAACAATCCAATCATGAGCACAGGCCAGTTTGCTGCAGCCACATTTACTCGTTCACGTGTGACTCACCGCTAAAGCCTCACGTCAACGATTTCTGACAATAAGAGAACACAGTCTCTTCGACGATAAACTTTTTTGAAGGTGTTTACACTAAAGCCGCTTTGCGAGTAGTTAGCAACACAGCCGTTAGGAGAAGATCATGTCAGAGTTGAAACGAAAACTCATCTGGCCGCTGGTGCTCATCTTTGTAGCGACCTCTGCAACCATTGCCATTGTAGTTGGGAGTGTGAACTCCGCACCCGGTGATCGCCGACAGGACAGCGGTGCCTAAACAAGTCGTTGAACCCGCGTGTTTCCAAGGTTAAGGTCGTACAGATACCGGAAGCGTACGCTCAGCCCGAAGCTTCGAAACTCAGCCGCTGACTCGGACGGAGATTTTGGGATCCGCAGCGAACGATCTCGATAGCCTCCGGGACCGTGACGGTCGGTGTCACCAGCCAAGTCGTGCAGTTGATTCGAAGGCAAACAGATCGCGGGAGCGAATTGAAATTGTCGTTGGGGCTGGGCCAACTTCTCTCACATGGAACGAAAGTGACGGCTCCAAATCTTCTGGCCAGACGGCGAACGATATTGAACGGACGGTGATTGAGCGACTGACATTCGATAGCCCCGATCAACTAGTGCTCGCGCAATTAAGAGGCGCGAGCTATTACACGGTGGCGCGCAACGTAAGACCGGCGCAAGCCGATGAAAACTACGAGGGCGCGCTATGGGACATCGTCCGCGTAGATGATCCTGATCAGGACGAGCAGAGACGAGCGCAGAGCCGTTGGCGACTCTATTACGTAAACTCGAACACGGGCTTAGTGGATAAGGTGGTTTCTGAAATTCAAGGCGAAAGGATTGAAGCTAGTTTTAGCGGATGGCGGGATCAGGAAGGGAGAAATCGCCCACGCACATCGTGTGGACTCGTCAAGGCGAGACGCTCATGGAACTCTCGCTGCTAAACTTCTCATTCACCGCAGCACAATAGGAAGGCGCGTAACAGCATGAGATCACTCACTAATCGCTTGCTTCCTTATCGGTTGTTAATCGCCACTCTGCTGCTCTTGTTGTCAGTCGCTATTGCAGTTGGGCAAGACGACGCGGCGCGTACGAGATCGGTGCGTACTGCCGGCGGCTCATATTCTGTTTCAGAATAGAAAACATCAGCCTGCAAAACGGCAATCTGAATCTTGAGATCCCGCTGGCGGCGCTCCCGCCCATCGCCGGAGGAAAGCTTCGTGGGCGATCAAGGCCCATTACAACAGCAAGCTCTGGAATATAACCCGGGCGCAAGCCGATGCTCCTGACAATGAATACCATCCTTATGTGATCGACACGCCACAGCTTAGCGATCTCGGCGGGTGGCGTGTGACCGGTCAGTACATTATCTCGATTCGCCGCGCACAGGACGATTTCGCTTACTTGACCGACATTCCGCCCGACAGTCTTCCCTATAACGAGTATCAACTACTAATCAACTACAACTGGTACAAGGTTGTGTTGACCATGCCCGACGGCAGAACAGATTTGCGCAGCTCGATTATCAGCCGGTGGCCGACGGCACCGGGCTTACGTTTCTGTATGGTTACTACCGGGAAAGCCCCTACGCCACCGGCACGATGAGGTATTACTCATTTGATGGCAGTTACCTTTATGCGACGGTGACGACGGATAACAACTGGACGGTAGTTCTGCCTGACGGCACGAAGGTAGTTCAAACCAGTGACGGCATTCAGCGCGTTCAGGACACGAACGGCAACAAGATAAAGATCTATCAGCGACGCCAGCGGCACGCACTATCAAGACGAGCAGACGGGAAGAGAGATTCGTTACTTCTACAATCCTGCCGGCAATGGGGGCTAGGACAGGGACAGGTCTGGTACCAAACGGTGGCGGCACCTGGATGCACATCGACACAACGTTTTTACCGTCGAGGTCAATCCCGATTCCAATCATGTTGTTCGCCGCGCCTGTCCATACGGAGCCGTTGACTTCCAAATACATAGGCTCGTCGCCAGGGGCGCTGAACGTGGCCGTTATCGGCAACGGCCCCGCTTGATTAACGATCACTTGAGTTGCCATCCTGATCTCCTTCCGATGTTGAAGACTTGAATAGATGTTTTGGAACGCGGGGAAGGTATTCTTTTCGCGTCAAAACTGTCAACAGAGATGGAATCAGTTCCGGACACGCATCTGCGTGAGTCGCGAGGCTTCGGCCGGACCGTGAGTTGTCGACCTCAGCGGAGTTGTTCCGTCCCTGCCGCCCCGGAATTCCAGATGTCGTGAGCAATGAGAGGAGTGGGTTTCGGAGTTTTGGCCGAGCAGAGCGAAGACGGAACCAACTACACCATTTCTTCGCGCAAGGTTTACGAGCAGATGGGGAAGATCACCTATTCATCGAATCCGGCTCGCAGCGCCGGAACTTCAACAGACGGATGGACCCGCACTACCGCCGATGTCCTCGGCAGAATAATTGAAGTGGCCACGTTTGGCGGCACGACGCAACCACCCTCGAGCGGCTCCGGTGGCATCTTCACTGGCAACGTTACCACCAGTTACGACGCAAACTTCACCACTGTCACAGATCAGAACGGAAAACTTCGCCGCAGCATGGTTGACGGTAGCGGCAGACTGACGCGGGTTGACGAACCGGACGCCGGCAACAATCTCGGATCAAGCGCCAGCCCGGTTCAACCCACCAGCTATACCTATGACGTTTTTGGCAACCTGACTACTGTGACCCAAGGCTCGCAAACGCGCAGCTTCACTTACGATTCACTCTCTCGACTGCGCAGCGCGATAAACCCGGAGAGCGGCACTGTTAACTATACCTATGACGACAATGGCAACTTGCTGACCAAGACCGATGCGCGACCGTCACTGCACCTATTCCTATGACGCGCTTAATCGCAACACGACTGTCGATTATTCAGATACCACCACTATCAATCCGGACATCACGCGATTTTACGATGGCGCCACAAACGGGAAGGGCCGCTTCTGGTATAGCTATGCCGGCGGCACCTTCACTGCCGGCAACACTGTGGAGCATACAGCGATCGACAATTTCGACGCGCTGGGAAATCCACTCATACAGCGACAGCTTTTCAAGACAAACGGTTCGTGGAGTTCGACCTTTCAGACACAGCGCACCTACAGCCTTGCGGGCGCTGTCACCTCGCAAACTTACCCGTCCGGACGCACAGTGACCTATAACTATGACAACGCCGGGCGGATGACGAGTTTCACGACGGCGCCACTGCACAGTTATCGCCGAGATTATTATTCGCCGTCGGATTCTCGACGCCAGATCGTAACCGCACGGCCTTCAGTCGTTGCCGGGGTACCGGACGGTCCATCCATCGTAACCGCATTCCGGCCGAACATGTACGCCAGATTTCCATCTGGTGAAAACGTCACATCCGTCGATGTCCAGGTAATCCTGAATCCGGGAATCTGCATACTGCCCTTGACGTATTGCCGCAATGCGTCCCTACCGATGACTGCGGGAAGGCCAGGCGCCAGTACCACCGCATCATCGGTCCAGTACGAAAGAATGCGCTCAAGGTCGCTTCCCTCGGAAGCCACAGTCGCCCAATCAGCATCGCGCTGGAGGAGTCGGGTCCTTTCCGCAGCCAAAAGGAATAGTTCTACATGACTGCGGGAAGGCCAGCGCAAGTACCACCGCATCATCGGTCCAGTACGAAAGAATGCGCTCAAGGTCGCTTCCCTCGGAAGCCACAGTCGCCCAATCAGCATCGCGCTGGAGGAGTCGGGTCCTTTCCGCAGCCAAGTCCATTGTGAATCTCCTTTCGAATTGAGCAGGCGTCATCAGGCTTCCTGCAAGCCTGATGATCGGGCGGCGATTAGAAACAAAGCCGAAAGCAAAGAACGAGACAAGAAGCTACATTAGCAAATTTCGAGTCCAGTGCTCGACTCCGCTTGTAGCAAGCAGTGGTGCGCAATGTCGGTGAAGATGCATGCCTCGTTTTCGAGCCTGGCCCATATCCAACAAATCAAGACAGGCGCGCGCCAGGTCGCGAAGGAATCTCTCGCCTGGGTCATAACGGCAGCAGTGTTGTCGTTTCAGTGACAGAGAACGGCAGCATAAGGCAAAAGATTCTTGACTTTTACTCGAAAACAGAATAGTGTCCGCGCGTTCTCAGTTCTCATGTTTCTCATTAGCCGCCCGACTTTAACGGCTGAATTCTTACGAGACTGCGCCCCCTCTGCATGTTCGCAGATTCAGCCAATAGCCAATCGCAGATCCTTCCAATGCGATCCTTTTAGACGTTTGCATGATTGACCAGACCGACCGCCGTCTGACAACCTGGATTGGCGGCATCCTTGATCAAGTTGATGTCACTCTCGCTCCGCCCGGAGCGACGGACACCGTCAAGACGGTTGGTCTTTATCTGATGGAGCTACTTCAGTCTCCCCCGGCACGCAGCACTCGTCGTCCACCACTTCTAATGACGCTTCGCTATCTGATCACCACGCACGCGCCTAAACCAGAGGATGCCCACCAGATGCTGGGAACCCTGGTAGTCGCCGCCCTCGAGAACCCGGAATTCGAAGTTGAACAGGACCCGCTGCCGCTCTCAGTATGGACAGCTCTCGGAATTGCACCGCGGCCATCGTTTGTGTTGCGAGTGCCATTCAGACACGAGCGGCCGGAGAAGCTTGCGCCGCTGGTGAAACACCCAATTGTCATTAAGCAATTGCCATTACGGAGCCTCGAAGGCCAGATTCTTGGACCAGAGAACATTCCACTCATGAATGCTCGAGTGGAGTTGCCAGCATTCGAGTTGTTTACGCATACCGATTCCAAAGGAAGATTTTACTTCTCCGCTGTGCCGAGCGCGCCGGGGACAAGGGTTTTGCGCGTGCGGGCGAAGGGGCAGGAGTTCTCCATTAACACCGAACAGGCGGAGTCCGATAAGGAACCGCTTGTGATTCACCTGCAACTGGAGGGATGACATGCCGACCTATTTGACTCCCGGCATTTACGTTGAAGAAGTTTCCACAGGCTCTCGGCCCATCGAGGCCGTCGGCACGAGCACCGCGGCGTTCATCGGCGTCGCGCCCAATCCAGACGCACGTCTCCATGAAGCGTTTGGCATTAACAACTGGTCTCAGTTTATCAAGGAGTATTCGAACGAGGGCGCCAGCAGCACGCCGCTGGCTCAGGCGGTCTACGGGTTCTTCCAAAACGGCGGCGGCCGTTGCTACATCGTGAATATCGGGCCAAAAAAGGAACTTGTCGGCGATGGCAAGCAGCGAAAAGGCATTGATACGCTTGAAGAGGTTGATGAGGTAGCCATTGTTGCTGCTCCTGGTTTTACCGACGCTGCTTCCTACGACACGATCCTGTCCCACTGCGAAAAACTCCAGGATCGCGTCGCCATTCTCGATGCCCCGGAGAATGACGATAAATTCAACATCGATCAACTGAAGATTGTAGTTACATCCGGGGCGACGAAACCCAAGAAGCCCGCGGCCGGCGAAGCGGCGGCCCCGGCTGAGACCGCCACGCCTGGGGGTTTACGCGCACGAACGAGCGATCGTGGATTCGGGGCCTACTATTTCCCATGGATCACTATTCGCGATCCGCTTTCGCCGAAGGACCAGATAAACGTGCCTCCGTCCGGCCACATGGCGGGCATATATGCACGCACCGACGCGACTCGAGGCGTTCACAAGGCACCGGCAAATGAAACGGTGCGTGGCGCCCTTGACTTGACTTACAAGGTCACTCGCGAGGAACAGGGCGAACTCAATCGGATGGGAGTTAATTGCATTCGGCAGTTTCTGACTCAGGGCATCCGGGTCTGGGGCGCGCGCACTCTCGCTGACAGTGCAAGCGAGTGGCGCTATCTCAACGTGCGCCGTTTGTTCAACCAAATCGAAGAGTCCATCGCGAACGGAACACGCTGGGTGGTGTTTGAGCCGAACGATCGCGCGTTGTGGAAATCCATTCGGCGAGATGTCAGCGCCTTCCTCACGCTGCAATGGCGCCAGGGAGCTTTGATGGGCGCCACACCCGAGGAAGCTTTCTTCGTACAGTGTGACGAGGAAACCAATCCACCGGAAGTTATCGATGCCGGCATGGTGGTGACGGTCATCGGGATCGCCCCAGTGAAACCCGCCGAGTTTGTCATCTTCCGCATCGGCCAGGGCGCCGGTGGGCCTCAAATTGAAACTCAGGGAGGTGCCTAATCATGGCTAACGCACAAACTGCTGGGACTTACGTTGATCCATACCGCGCCTTTAACTTCAAACTTGAAATAGGCGGCGTAACGGAGGGCCATTTCACAGAGGTCACCGGACTGGGAGCCAAAGTTACACCAATCTCTTATCGTGAGGCCGGCAACAGCCAGGTTGTTCATTACGTGCCGGGCCGTGTGGAGTATAGCGAGATCACGCTTCGCTATGGGCTGACAAGATCGCGAGAACTCTTCGACTGGTTCAAAACCGGAGTCGTCGGTCATGTGCAACGCAAGAACCTCTCGATCGTGCTGTTCGACGCCGACGGCACGACGGAAGTGATGCGTTGGAACCTCGTTAATGCGTGGGCTACAGAGTGGCGCGGATCAATACTCGACGCGCATAGCCAGGAAGTGGCCATTGAGTCTTTAACGCTGGTTTGCGAGTCGATGGACCGAGGCTGATTTGAGAATCTGTTCGACGGAGGCTGGTCTTGCGTTTGGCAGAATTCAAAACGAGGCTGTTCATCTTCTTCGCTGGCAGGCTGCTAAAATGGGCCGAATCTATTGAACAAAAAATAGACCCCCAGCAGTTACCGCCCCCGGTTGATGACAGTAAAACAGTTGTCCTCGCTGAGTTTTCACGCGAGAGCGAAGCTGCGTCAGGTCCACCTGAACATTGGGCCCGGCTGACGACAAGTGGTCCGCCAGAGCATTGGCTCGACCTTATTAATCAGAAGGCGCCGCATCTACTTTCACCAACCGGAAACGAACTACTTTCAACCGAGCACGATGAAGGCGTCTCCGGACGAGAGTCCTTCCACACTGAAACGAATCAGGAAGCTAAGGGCCTGCCATCAAGCGAAGAAGCGCCGGCAAGCGAATCGCAGCCGTCATTTTCAGAGCGAAAGAAGAGTCGCGAAACAAGGGACTCTTCAGCCAGGGCCGGCAGCAAGTCCTGGTTAAATCGACTACGTTTTCGACCTCCGATGAGCTCGTCGGGGAGTGACAAGTCAGTGTATGTTTCAGAGTCACGAAGGTCGGGCGGGACAGCTTCTTCTGTTGCGGGGGGCGCAGCGGAGAAGGGAACTGCCGCAACATCACGACACCCACGACTAGCCGCGCTTGAACCGCAGGATGAGATATCGGATTCAAGAGGCGATGGGACGCTGGCTCTTCGCGACAGAATCGTCAGGCTTTCGCGGAATCTTAGCAACAAGGCGCATCGGAGTGATCCGTTTGCGTATCATCAGACAAAAGCTAAATCTCCAGATTCGCACCGCGCTCGCCGCGAGCCACAGCCGCAGCAGAGTGGGCCCAGTCATTCACTCCAGCGGTCCCTGACTTCGCTGGAGCCTGTGAATGAAGCTGAAAAAGATACCCGTTCAAACATTTCACGCGAGCGCGGTGACTCATACGTCACAAATCCGCGCTCGAGAACAAGTAACGAATCCAATGAAGGTCGTTCTGTCGAAAGTTTAGCCCCGAAGCCCGACACCAAACTTAAAAAGCCGGATCGGTCCAGCGTATTGAGTTTTGCGAAGCACCAGGGAGAGAGTCCTTCGTTGCGCTTTGTTCGTCAGCCGACTGTGCAGCGCTCATCCAGCGAGCCAGCGACTTCATTCTGGGAAACCCAGCCGAGCCGGGCACGGAGAGCCGGTGAAGTTGGCTCGAATGCGCCGGAGGCAAAGACGCGCGTTAGCAGTCAATCGATATCTTCTGCGATTGGCTCTTTCAACCCGAAAGTCAATTCAGTTACCAATCATCAACACGCAAGCAATGAATTCGCATCGACGGACCGGGCGGCGTCCAAACCGAAGACCGAGGCTCCGGAAAATGTATGGCCGGCCCTCCCCGTGCCGCCTGTGTTTGAGTTGGCCGATGAGTTGGCGGCGATGGAACGGGAGGCCGAAGGACTGCGGCGTTTGGAGCACGAGCAACGAGGTAATCCGTGGAACGCGTAGCTTTTCTGATTGAAGAAACGGGCGAGCGGATCGCTTGTATGTTGAACCCCGAGGACCTGGTCGTGCGGCGCCTTGCCGGTGTTCGCCCGAGACGCTCCGCGGGTGGCCCTCTGACCGGGGCCGGTCTTGCTGACGATGCCCTCCTTTTCACGGGCGGCGGGACGACGGAGCTTCATCTCAATCTTCTCTTCGATGTTTCGCTTGCCGGCTCTTCCGCGAAGGTCAACGGACGTACGCGACCTGACGTATCCGCTCTGGCAATTGGCAGAGAATGCCGCGGATGAACAAAACTATGGACGCCCACCGCTGGTTCGCTTCGTCTGGGGAAAAAGTTGGAACATTCCCGGTATCGTATCCGCGATAGCCGAGCGACTCGATTATTTCGAAGCCGGGGGCGAACCCTTGCGCTCCTGGCTCAGCATGCGCTTCCTCCGCGTTGCCGAGTCGGCTTCGGCCGTTCTCGCCGAGCAGCAATCATCGCGGTCGTTTAAGTTGCCGGAGGAGTTCACCCCACAACCTTCCACGCAAACTGGCAGCGCGCCAACTCCCAGAGCCACGGAAGAATTTCAGGTTCACCAAATTGCTTCGGGTGAGCGCCTTGACCAGTTGGAGTTCAAACATTACGGCTACGTGGGCCACCCGTCGCTTTGGCGCTGGTTGGCGATCATTAACAGAATTGCCGAT
This sequence comes from Blastocatellia bacterium, assembly GCA_963698325.1. Classification (GTDB taxonomy): domain Bacteria; phylum Acidobacteriota; class Blastocatellia; order Pyrinomonadales; family Pyrinomonadaceae; genus PSRF01. Next base: position 444,064 of record CAVOQJ010000007.1, read on the forward strand.
CCCCTGCATATCCCGTCGGGGACATCAATACAGATTCCTCCTTTGTCTACTCTTTATCAGACCTCTCATAAGACGCGAATGAACGAGCCGCCACTGGAGGGATCCTGATGAGTCGTCAATTACAGACTTTACCTCGGTTGATTGTCGAGGTGGACGGCGAGGCTCTTTCGATCGAAGAAATGCGAAAGCTGTGGACGGTGCGCGTCCAACAAAGACTCTCGCTCCCGACGCTATGCGAGGTCACCTTTGTGGAGCCGACGGTTCTTCTCAGTAAGGCCGAGACTGTTTCGCCCGGCTCAAAGCTGCGCATCAACGTGCCTGGCTCCGACGAACCTTTATTCACTGGACAGGTCACAGCGATCGAGCATCTTTATGAGCCTTCACACGGACGTGAGGTGCGGGTGCGGGCCTATGACATCTTGCATCAGCTGCGTAAACGGCAACCGGTGCGCGCTCACGTTGAGATGACCCTTGTGGATCTCATCAAAGAGATTGTTGCCGACCTGAACATCAACGTGGACGCAACCACCACTGGACCACTGTGGCAGCGGTTAGTTCAGTTTCGTCAGTCGGATTTCGAAATGATTGCCGAGGTCGCCCAGCGCTGCGGACTTTACTTCACCCTTCGCAACGACACGCTGCACGTTCTGACTCTGGAAGGCTTAGGCGAGGACGTGACTCTTAAACTGGGCACAAGTTTGCTGGAGGCCCGCATTGAAGTTAACGGCGATAGTGCATGCCGGTCCGTTACTACGACAGGATGGGATCCGCTGCGCGTGGAGCAGCATGAAGGTAAGGCGGGCGAAGCGCGCAACGGTCGCGGCATCGGCGTAGAAGTAGAACCGAGCGAAATCGGGGGAACCGGAGAACGCATCATTATTGACGAGTCTATCGCCAATGATCTCCAGGCGGAGGCGATAGCGCAGGCTGAACTTGATTCGCGTGTGGCTCGTGAGGTGATCCTTCGCGGCGTGGCTGAAGGCGACCCACAGCTGCTTCCGGGAACGCCGGTGCAAATCGAAAATGTCGCCCCACCACTGGCCGGCCGCTACGTACTCACTTCCGTCGACCACACGTTCGACAGCGTTAAGGGTTTCGTCTCAACCATCTCGACCGCGCCGCCGGCAGCCACGCCGCTCCCTCGCGGTCCGGTTGCGGCGCTCGGCATCGTCACGCACGTTAACGATCCGGAAAGCTATGGGCGCGTGCGCGTCAAACTGCCGACCTACAGAGATATTGAGACCGACTGGATGGGCGTAGTTACGCCGGGAGCCGGGTTGGGAAAAGGACTATTGGCGTTGCCCGATGTTGACGACACCGTGTTGGTGCTGCTTCCGAGTGGTGATCCGGCCAATGGAATCGTGCTGGGCGGATTGTATGGCATGTGGACCAGAGATGAATGGGATTGGGGCGTCGATGAAACTGCGGTCAAGCGTTATACGCTGCGAACTCCAGGAGGCCAACGGGTGCGGCTGGATGATTCAAAGCAAATAATTCGTTTGGAGAACAGCGACGGCAGTTACCTCGAACTGTCCCCGGAAACGGTGATCCTTCATGCTCAACGCGATCTGCAAATTGAAGCGCCGGGTCGCAACCTGGTAATCAAGGCCAATAAAGTAGATTTTCAGCAAGGTTGAGGCCTGGGGAAGTATTCGATGTTCTTCATAACCGAGGATGCCGTCGTCGTATGTCAGCACGAGCTTGGAATCGTGCAGAACGTTCCTTCGCAAAACTGGGTGACCGTCGCGCAGCGACGTGTGCTGGTTGAAATAGATCCGGAAGGCCGCACCATCAAAGGATGTCCGAATATGGGCGTGGGCATTCGTCCTTGTATTACGACCTTGAAAGTAACAGCGGGTTACTCGAATTTGATTCGCATCGGCGGCAGACGTCTCTGCCTGGACACTGTTACTGGTTTAACGGACGGCACGCCACCAGGATTGGTGAAGTACAAAGTTAACAACGCGGGTCAACCATTTGTGCAGGAGGCCTGATGAATGTTCGCCGTTACAACGCCTGGAGGTTTCATTATCCCTATGTGAAGGGCTCAGCCGATGAGCCAGACGAACTCTTTGAATTGTTGGACCCCTCTACAGGCGTCGGTATTTCGCCAACCGGTGGGATTGATATGGTTGGTGAGGAGGCCTCTGTTCGTCAGTCAATACTTTTGCTGCTCTCGACTATCCCAGGAGAACGCGTGATGCGACCGGACTATGGCTGCGAACTGCACCGGCTGGTATTTTCGCCGAACGACAATACGACGTCGGGTCTCGCCATCCACTATGTGAGGCAGGCTCTTGATCGTTGGGAACCGCGCGCTCAGATCACACATCTGGATGCAGCGCCGCATCCCGAATATCCCGAACGTCTTGAAATAGCCCTCGAATATCGTTTGCGTCGCACGCAGCAAACCGGGGAGCTGGCATTTTCAATTGACCTGGCAGGAGATCAGTTCTGATGGCGTTGAAGTCGCCCAACCTGGACGATCGCAATTTCCAGCAACTGGTGGATGAGGCGAAGCGCATCATTGTGAACCAGTGTCCGCAATGGACCGATCTTACGCCCGGCGATCCGGGCATGGTCATTCTCGAACTCTTCGCTCATCTGACCGAGACGATGATTTATAGGTTGAATCGTCTTCCGGAAAAGGCCTACGTCGAATTTCTGCGGTTAATCGGCGTCAAGTTGAGTCCGCCGTCTGCTGCCAGCGTGAAGCTCCGTTTCACTCTCAGTAAGGCACAGGACAACCCGGTGGAAATTCCGCGCGGGACACGGGTAACGCTTGCCCGCTCAGGTGGCGCTGAGCCCCCGCCGGTTTTCGTCGTATTGAATGCAACGTCCATCCCAGCCGGGAAAACGCAGGTAGACGCCATCGCCTATCATTGCGATTTGATTGAAGCGGAAGAAGTCGGTTCAGGTACTGGATTGCCGGGCCTTTTCGTGACTGCGCGCCACCCGCCGATTGTTGCCCCTACGAGCGACGACCTGGAACTGATAGTCGGCGTGGAGGCAACTCCGGATGAGTTAACCGGTCGTGTTCGCGCGCTGGAGTACAACAATAAAGCTTACGTTGTTTGGCGAGAGGTCGAAGACTTCAGCAATCTGGTGGGCCGGCACCTTGTTTACATAGCGGACCGCATGACCGGCACAATCACATTTGCACCGGCGGCGCGATTGACTGATAAGGATGGCAAGCTGGGGCAAACTCCACAGTTTTTGGCAGACGCGCCAAAGGCGGGCAGGCAGATCAGTTTGTGGTATTGCTCCGGAGGTGGGCAGGCAGGTAATGTCGCCGCAAACACCCTCACGACCTTGAAAGACCCGATTCCCGGAGTGACGGTCACAAATCCGGAACCGGCCACAGGCGGCAGCGATGCGGAGACGCTTGAGAATGCGCTCGTACGCGGCCCGCAACAGTTGCACTCGCTCCAACGAGCAGTGACTGCCAGGGATTTCGAGTTACTTGCCTTGAATAGCTCTGGTGCCGTGTCGCGGGCCAAAGCTTTCACGAAGGCCAGGCTTTGGAAACATGCAACGCCAGGAACGGTGGAGGTGCTGATCGCCCCTTCCATCCCGGAGGAGGAGCGTCCGGGAGGTGTCGTTACCGAAGAGGCGTTGGCCGCACACCTGACTGATGAGGCGCTCGCAACGGTCCAACAGTCGCTCGACGCGTGCAGGCCGTTGAGCACAACGTGTCTGGTCGAGGGCGTTCGCTACAAAGAGGTGAAAGTCGAAGCGCGTGCGGTTATTCATCGCGGCGAAGACGCAGAGGCCGTAAAAACCCGCGTGCTGAAACGATTGCACCAAACTATCAACCCCTTGCCTTCGACGTTGCCTTCACCCGGTTGGCCCTTCGGTCAGCCTCTGCGCGTCTCGCACGTTTACGACATCATGCTCGCGGAGCCTGGCGTCAGTTTTGTCGACAACGTTCGTCTCGTCGTCGACCAGGTCCCCGAGAGCGATATCAGCGCGCTCGCTGCCGACGTGTTTCAGCCGGACACCTGGTATGCGACAACTCAAGCGAAACTATTCCGCTCCATGGACGATGGAGATGGTTGGGAACTTATTAATCGTTTTTCGGACGATGAAGAAACAGCTCATATTCGCGTAAACAACTTTAAGCCGGGACAAGTTGCCGTGGTCACCAATCCGACGGGGGCCGCTGGTTCCCGACTCTATGTATCTGATGATTGCGGGGAAACGTGGCGCAGATTAGCGAGCACAGCGTTCGCGATTAACGATCTCGCCTGGACGTCGCGCGCGAACGATTCCGTCTTGATAATGGCCACGGATAACGGCCTGTTTGAGTTACTGCTGCAACCGGGAGCCAGCCCCGTGCAAATTGTCGTGGATGCCAGCAGACCGAACACTCTCGGCTTTAACGCTGTTGCCGCCGCCGTCGGCGTTCGTGGTACACCCTACGTGGCCGCCGCCGTCCGCAGCATTAGCGGCGTTAGCGTATATCTATCCACGAAAGGAGGACCGTCTAACTCTTTCGAACCGCTCGGTCTAAAAGATGAAAACATATCGGTGCTGGAAGTTCAGCAGGATGGTCCACGCACTTTTCTTTGGGCGGGATTGGCCCTCAAAACCGGCTCCGAGGCCGGGAAGGGCGCCGTGCGCTGGGAGCTGCAAGGCGCGGCCGCGAGTGCGCCGACATCCATGATTAAGGGCTGGGAAGGTGGCAGTTGCCACGCCCTCGCATTTAGCAGCTCCTTCGCATTTGCGGCAACACATGATAAAGGGGTGCTATGGCTTGATCTCAGCAAAGGCGAGCAGGCTTCCTGGCGTGCGCCGCTGAAGGAATCCGGCCTGAAGATTCGCGAGGACGATGTACGTGCGTTTCAACCGGTCACAGCCCTGACCGCTGATCCTCGCGAGAACACAGTGATGGCCGGCGGCGCCTCGGGAATCTACCGCAGCGAAGATAACGGCACCAGTTACCAGTTGTGTTCCAACAGAGTATTTTCCGACAGAGTCACAGTGTCGGAGACCAGACTGTTTTGTTCCGGCGATCATCAGGTAATCGTGGTGAGTGAAGATGAAGCAAAATGAGATCGCACAACTATTACCCGCGGTCTTCCAGCGCACGCTGAAAACAGGAAATCCGCTGACGACACTGCTGGATGTTATGGAGGCACTGCAAGCGCCATCAGAAGCTGTGCTCCTACAGCTTGATTCTTTTTTCGACCCGCGCCGCACCAGGGATGAGTTTGTGCCCTATCTCGCATATTGGGCTGATCTAACGAGGCTCTTCGATGAGGTTCCTAACCCGAAAGATAAGTTTCCTTTTTCCCGCTCGTCGATAGCGAGCGGTGTGGGTCGCCTGCGCGAGTTGGTTGCCAGCGCTGCATACTTGTCGCAGTGGCGTGGAACGCGGAAAGGATTTTTGCTTTTCCTGAAAACGGCGACCGGGTTCGCAGAATTCGACATCAAGGAAAACGTGAGCCTCGATGGCCGGCCGAGACCGTTTCATCTCAGCATTCATGCTCCGAAAGAGAGCGCACAGTATCGCACTTTGATCGAACGAATTGTTGAACTGGAAAAGCCGGCTTACGTTACCTATGAGCTTTCTTTTGAACCGGTAAGCGGAAAATAGTCGACCCTGGCTATAGTCCCATCGCTTCTCGTGCCGGCATTCCGGCGGTTCGGTGACTTTTGAAAATCCGAATCGCAACCGTATCGAAGCCTTTCAACGAAACGTTTCTGGAGGTCCACTGCAATGGCAAAAAGCTTCGCGATTACGACCGCAACCGATACCTTCAAGGCGGATGCTGCGGGACACGCCCAGGCGGTGTTTACCGTTACTAACGCAACGGCTCGCCCCGTCCGAGGAATGGCTAGAGCAAGAGCGCTGGGCGATACCAAACGAGAGTGGCTTTCCGTCGCCGGCGAAACTGAGCGTGACTTTGGCGGAGGTACGACAGAACAGTTTACCGTGAACTTCGATGCAGGCGGTGCGCCCGCAGGGAAGTATCCGTTCCGCTTGGACGTGTCCTCGGCACTAAACCCTGACGAGGACTTCACTGAAGGACCGACCGTAACAGTAGAAGTCGCCGGGGCGGCTGCTCCTCCGCCATCGCAGAAAAAGTTTCCGCTGTGGATCATCTTTGTGATTATTGGCGGCGTAGTGTTGATCGGTATCGTCATCCTAATTGTGGTGCTGGTCGGTGGGTCCAAACCATCAGAAGAGGAAGCGAGTCCGACGCCTACTGCAACTGCTACGGCGACTCCGGCGTCAACGGCTACTGAGACTCCACCACCAACGAACGAATTTCGCGTTATCGGAGCAACGCTGGCGGCGAATCCGGATAATTACGTTGGTCGTTGTCCGGCGAAAATCACGTTCTCTGGATCAATCACAGCAAACCAAGCCGGCCGGGTGAAGTACACATTTCTAAGGAGCGATGGGGCGAGAGACACCAGAGACCTGTTTCTGGACTTCGATGGTCCCGGTTCGAAAACTGTGGAAACGACCTGGACTTTGGGCGCTGCTGTTCCGACGTTTCAGCCGTTCCGAGGTTTCCAGAGCATTAAGATTTTGTCGCCTAACGAAATGGAGTCGAATAGGGCGGGGTTCGTTATGCATTGCCCGGAGGTCACGATTAGGGACCATCGAAGCACCCCAGAAGTCAGGGACCACCGACGGACCCCATAGGTCTGGGATCCGCGATTTTAGGTCCGGCTGACGGGGCCTTCGCCACATTCGGCCCACTTCTGCTGGAATTGCGAAGTAAGAACGCTGCCCTTTGGAGACACCAAATTCTGACGGTCGGTCGCCGCGATCGAGAAATGTTTTGAGTTCAGCTTTTCATTGCCCAGATTCTAAACGACATCTACCGGGAGGATGACTAAATGCCCAAGACTTTCGCAATCACCACTACAGCAACCGACACCTTGAAAACGGATGCCAAGGGACATGCCGAAGCTGTATTCACGGTTACTAACACGAGTCCGCGTCCAATCCGTGGCATGGCCCGAGCTAGGGCGTTGGAAAGCGCCAAACAGGAATGGTTGCAAATCAACGGTGAATCAGATCGCGACTTCGCCCCGGGAGGGACGCAACAGTTTGTTGTGACGTTTGACGCACCCGTGACTACACCGCCAGCCGCTGGCACGCAGCCACCAGGCACTTCTTCTCCGGCCACAACGCCTGCAACCACCGCCGCGGCAGACAAATACAGTTTTCGTATTGACGTTGCTTCGGCTACCAATCCCGATGAAGACTTTACGGAAGGGCCGGTTGTAAAAGTTGAGCTGCCTGCGGCCAAACCGGCGCCGCCCCGCAAACCGTTTCCCAAGTGGATATTCATACCGATAGCCGCAGTCGTGCTCATCGGCATCGGAGTGGGGCTTTACTTCGCGCTACGCAAGACGGATGTAGCGGTGCCAAACGTAGTAGGTATGACGCTGGACGAAGCTAAAACCGCGATTGCGGATGCAAAGCTCACTCCAGTTGAGAAGGAAGTTCAGATTACCGGCAAGGCCGAGGCAGGAAACGTTATAGATCAGGATCCCAAGCCTGACAGCACGCCGGTTCCCAAAGGAACTGAGGTCCAACTCACTATCGAAGGAACAGAACCACTTGTCGAGGTCCCCGACGTGACGAAACGATTGTTTCCAGACGCAAAAGATCGGCTTACCGAAAAAGGCTTCAGTGTGGTCCAGACCGGAACGGACGTGGTCGAGGGATTGCAGCCTAACCAGGTTATCAGTCAGCAACCAACCGCAGGCACACAAGCCAAGACAGGATCGACCGTTGAATTAGTCGTTGCGGTCCAAAGATTGATTGCGGTCCCGGATGTTACCTTCAGGCCGAGCAATTTAGCGCAGCAACAGATTACTGCGGCGGGATTGAAATTCGTCATGAAGGACCCTGAACTGGCGCCTGCCAACGTTGCCGCCGGAAACATCAAGAGTCAGAACCCCGCCGGCGGAGAAAAGGTTCCACCCGGGGCCACGATTGAATTGGTGGCTGCCGCTCCATCCACGACTGTGCCGCACGTAATCGGCAAGAAGATAGCTGAGGCGCAAATCTTGTTTCAACAGGTTGGTCTGGACCTGGGGAGGGTTTCGGGTACGGTCAACGAAGCCAATGCAAGCACAGTACAGATCACGGGCCAAACACCCGGTTGGAACACGACAGTCGCGAGAGGATCGCGAGTTGATGTATCGGTTCCGCAACGCTGTTTGCCGTTTCAGCGCTGCGCGGTGCTCGTCATGGATCCGATCGAGCTCAAGAGGGTTAACCCGATACTGAGGATCAGACAGTGAAAACTCAATCTACCGCCGCCTGGAGTCGTTCCGGGTCATAGCTCTTTCGAACCATCAGCCGCTGTGTCTGTTTCTTACTTAGGCAGCGGCTGACAGGTTCGAGGGCACATCAAACAAGAGGAGACTCCTATGTCCGAAGAAACTTCACCAGGACTTGGCATACTCGGCTTTTTCCTGGGGATAGTCCTCGCGGGTGGCAGCTATTTTGGGGCGGCGATGCTCCTGGGAGCAGATTTGATGACCGCTGCCATCGTCGCCGCAGTGGCCGCGGTCATTGGCGCTGCATACTCCGCGACGGCCTTCTCGAAAGGTATCTACGAAGCCGGATTCCTGAGCATCTTTGGCTACGTCCTCGACATGAGCTGGTCTCTGCTAAACACTCTCGCCGGCTTTTTGGTTTGGATTCCAGCCTGCAAGATTGTCGGGGCTAATTTCGTCTCGCCAGATGCGAACAGCCGCCGTTCCGGCGCGTTTGTCTATGACAAGAATCCTCGCGGTGGCAGCTATGCCGCAACCACAATTGGAACCGTTATCGCCGGCGGCTGGTCTTCACACGAGGAGACTCACATCTGGCAGGCCAGGGTATTCGGACCGAGTTATATGCTGGCCTATATCATCGCGCTGCTCCTGAACATTCCCTTCAGATTAATTACGGGACACACGGCGGACCTCATCATGGAGGCTTATTACCGCATTCCTTTCGAGGACTGGGCCTACTGGGGCGGCTCAACTTCCGGAAGCAATATCGAATGGGGCTGGTGGTTCCTCGCGTTCCTTCTGGCGCTCATTTACACGGGTGCGCTCCTATCCGTCCCCCTGGGAATTGCTTTAGGCATTCTGCCTTTATGGCTTGCCGGTATCGGAGTGTTGCTGCTTTATAGCTTGATCCGTGGCTTTGCGCCCAGCGGACACTGACTTGAGATTCGTTTCGAGGGAGTGCCACGTTAATGAGTTCAACCAAAATAGTAATCATAGTCCTGGTCCTGATTGGACTGCTCTTCGTTATCTTCGTGGCGCGAGGCACGCTCAGGAGTGATTCCAATTCGGATGCAGACGCAGTTGCGAAAAAGGAGAAGCCAGGATGGACGAAAACCATCAAAGGCCTATTCAGTTCGCTGCAACCCAAAATCGCGCTGAAGCAGAAGGAATTTTCCGGGCACTTTGAAGATACTTTAAAGCCTGACGAGAAACAGCCCTTCAGAACCGTTACGTTTCATCTACTCAGCGGAAGGGCGTCGATTGTTTACGTCGACCCTAAGCCTGTAGCCGATAAGTTTAAGAAGTTGCAGAGTCAAACGTGCCCGCTACCAAATCCGAAAGGCGACGATAGTAGTCGCTGCTCGATCGTGGTGCTCAAGGACGGAGGTACGTTGACGTTTGATTGTGAATTGAACTCCGCCTGCCGGGCTGAGGTGGAGTGAGTTGTGCGCGTGGGCAGGACTGTTTGATGAATTGCGTCTCGGAAATCCCGCCCAAAGACTGAACCGATAATCACGCCCTGGGTGGTAATCAATCTTAGGTAAGCTTGATGCTGGATGAGCTTCGAAAACCCTTCTTAATTATCGCGCTTGTCCTGATATTGTTGGTCGTCCTCGTCGAAGGCACCTCGGTATTGTGGCTCAATGCCAGCGATGCCGCGGAAGCTCTGGGCGCAAAAACGCCTGGATACGGAATCGGTTATCTGGCGTTTCTGGACATTCTGGTCTTTTACATAACTTTGCTTATCGCGCTGGCGATGATCATTCCCGAACGCCTTCAGGGAAGGGTACAGGGCTGTGTGACTGCTGTCGTTTCCTTCTTCGGCTGCCTGGGCGCAATCTTCGCGATTATCACCTGCCTCATCGTGCTCATCATCATGGTGACGCTGCTCCTGGCGCCGATCTTCGGCACCATTGCTTACCTGGCGATTTATGGAGACTTCGCGCGCGGTGACGCGGCCATCACCCTAAGTTTGATCATGGCGCTCAAAATCGGCTTCGTTGTTTGTTTGCTTCTCGCTCATCAGCGTTTTTTGCAAAACAAGGGGTTGGTGCTGATTGTTCTTACTTCGTTAATAGCCAACCTCATTATCAGTTTTCTGCACAACTTCGTGCCGGGCATCCTGGTCAGCATCACGGACGCAATCGGCGCCATCGTAGTGGCGATACTGGCAGTGATCTGGGCCATCATTCTTCTGGTCTTTGCGATTATCTCAATTATCAAGGCCGTTCATTGAGTGGCGATAGCTTTGTACAGCCGAGTTCTTGAAGGTTTGTTCACCAACTCTTAATTCCATTTTGCTTCACAAGAACGTGGGAGGAAACTAATGACGACATGTATGATCCTGGCCATCTTCGGTCTGCTCTTCGGAATTTACCTCATCCTCGAGGCCATTTTTTACTTCGGACTCGTGAAGGTAATTCGGCCGGCATCCACCACTGAAATCAGGGTGTCTTGCGGCATTATCGGCGCCATCTTCGTTGTGTTGGCCATTCTGATCTTTGCGCGCGTGATCCCCTGCTAGATCCGCGCGGCTCGCCTCATTCAGCGAGGCGCCACCTGGTTGTGATCCGCCTGGAGAATCTCCATCGCGGCATCAGAATTCGTGCGTCTCGGTTTTGGAATAAAGAAGGGAACTGTGCGTCTCAAGAAAAGGAGTTGCTATGTCAGATATCGTTAAAGGAATTTTGATTGTGCTGCTTGTGACGGTGCTTGCCACTGTCGCGGCGATCCTACTCAACCTCGCCGCCGGCGGCCTCGTGAGTCTACTGGTCGCGGTCCTGATCGGAGCGATATTCGGACTGCTTTACGGACTCGAAGCCGGCATTCTACTTATCTACGATCTCTCTTCGCCTAAGGGTTGGATCGAGGTATTGGTGGATATGACCTGGAGTCTGCCAAACACGCTCTGGGGTTTCGTGATTGGAAACATCATTTTCCCGATCTTCGGAAGCCCGTCTCGCGAACAAAGCCGCGATGCCGGCTGGATCGTCTACCTGCCCCGGAGCAGTAGCGGCTTCGGCCATAACGTTCTGCAAACACATGGCACGCTCAACCTTGGCGGCGCCGGCCAGCACGAGAAAATGCATCTTCTGCAAGCGCGCATCTTCGGCCCACTCTTCCTTCCGATTTACGCTGCGAACTACGTGGTGAACTTCACACTGCAGGGACTTTGGACTATTACGATCGGTTTGTTGCTTTGGAAACTCGGCATCCGCGACACTCCATATTTTCGCCCCTCGACCGATTCCGTCGTCCAGGGTTTCTTCGGCTGGATCTATTACGCGACGATATTCGAATTCTGGGCCTACTCGTCCGGCAATCCGTGAGACTCATGCGCCAATCGGTAAGCAATAATAACGTTTAGCTGACTCTGGCATCCCTAGGTAGTGGGTCAGTTTGGAGTTAGCGAGGTCGATTGCTTTACAGAACCGAGCGCGGTAGCGCCGGATGGTGCGCCTGAAAGCGCGAGAAGTCAGAGAGGTGAAAGTCCTCTCCAGGTAAACGCTCTCCGGCCTGTAACCAAATGCAACTGCGACGCAGCGAGGCGTGGTGGGGAGCAGCAGGAGGTGAACGACCAGTCCGTAGGATAACAAACTCGATACGGCCGGGCGCAATCGACGAGCCTGCCATCCGAAGGCGAAGTCTAGACCGGAAGTGGAGAGCTGTCGAGCTGAGGGGTAGCGTGCAAAAGCAGCGGCAGCGGGGCGTCAGGTGGGTGGAGACGGAATGGTCAGGAAGGCAACTCGCGTGAATCAGGGAGACCTGTTTGCTGACAGAGCCGGAGTTCATGGACCAAGTCCTGAAGAGCCGGGGCGAACAGGAGTCAGAGCGCCCATAGTAGCGATGAAGTCTCGTAACGGAGATGGAGCGAAGGGAGCGCAGGAAGGTGGATTGGTGACGGACGGGCAGCAGGGAACAGCACCGGCGGCAGTGCTTGAGGCTAAACAAGTCGGAGAAGTCCACGCCCGCTGGGCGTGGGTGGAACCTTGGGTCTGGACGGAACGAATGTTGACGGCCCTGGAAACAGGAGTCAGAGGAGGCAAATGGTTCAGCCTGATAGATAAGGTGAGTGCACCGAGAATGCTGCGGCGAGCATTTGAGCGAGTAAAGGCAAATGGCGGAGCAGCAGGAGTGGACCACCAGACGATAGCGATGTACGAGCAGCGGTTGGAGCAGCACACTGAATATCTCGCGCGCACACTGAAGGAAGGAAGTTACCAACCGGCAGCGGTGAGGCGAGAGTGGGTACCGAAGCCCGGGAGCAGAGAGAAGCGCCCGCTAGGGATTCCCACGGTGCGGGATCGGGTGGTAGAGAAAGCATTACAGGCCACCATCGAACCGATCTTCGAACGGGACTTTGCGGAACAGAGCTATGGGTTCCGTCCCGGGCGAGGCTGCAAGGATGCGCTGCGCCGAGTCGACCATCTGCTAAAGGAAGGACAGACGTGGGTGGTAGACGCGGACTTGAAAAGCTACTTCGACACGATTCCGCACGAGCAATTGTTGCGGCTGATAGAGGAGAAGGTCGCTGACGGCCGAGTACTGCAGTTGATTGCGCAAATACCTGGGGCAGGGAGTGATGGAGAATATGCGTGAGTGGCAGCCGGAAGCAGGAACGCCACAAGGCGCGGTTATCAGTCCGCTGCTGTCAAACATCTATCTCGACCCGCTGGACCAGTTAATGGCCGTCCAGGGTATCGAGATGGTGAGGTACGCGGACGACTTCGTGGTGCTATGCCCGAGCGAAGCAGCAGCCCAACGAGCGTTAGAGATGGTGCAGCAATGGACGGCAACTGCCGGTCTGACCCTGCATCCGGAAAAGACTCGCATCGTAGATGCCACCCAACCAGGGGGCTTCGACTTTCTTGGATACCATTTCGAGCAAGGGCAAAGAAGGCCGCGCCGAAAGAGTCTGGAGAAGCTGAAAGATGCGATTCGAGCCAAGACCAAACGCACCAATGGGCAGAGTCTGCAGGTAATCATCGCCAACGTGAATCGCACCACGCAAGGCTGGTTTAATTACTTCAAACACAGCCATCGCTATACGTTCGACCGAGTTGACCGCTTGGTGCGGGTGCGCCTGAGAAGCATTCTGCGCCGCCGTCGTGGGCAACGGGGACATAGCCGTGGAGGTGACTCGCAGCGCTGGCCTAATACGTTCTTGGCCCAGCATGGGCTGTTCTCTTTAGTCGCTGCCCATGCGCGGTTACGTCAACCCCTAACCGGGTGAACCACCAACTGGAGAGCCGGATGCGGGAGACCCGCTCGTCCGGTTCGGAGGGAGGGGGAGCTATACACTCTCTCTACCCCTATCTGGGGTCAACTTCCGTATTAAGCAGGATGTCGCCCCGGCGTAAAATTGGATAAACTTTATGCGGCTCCCTTGCAAAGAAATGAGTTTTCCGTGAACCCTTGAATTGTCTACCGTCATCATCCAAGTTGACTCCAGCATCCGGCGCTACCGCGCTCGGTTCTGTAAAAGCGCCAGTTTTGCCAACTCCAAACTGACCCACTACCCATCCCTACCGATTATTGACAAAGGCTTTTCTCCCGTCTAGCATATGCAGAAGATTGCGGATTTGCAATCGTGCACATGTGCGGAATTGCGCACTCTGTCCAGTTGAGACTTTGTATGAACGGACGGCTTTATAAGGTGGGGCAACGCGTAGACAATTGGTGCACAGTGTGCGGCGAGGAACGAGGTCATGTCGTTGCCTCCGTAAGCGTCAAAGGTCGGGTGACGCGAGTGAGTTGTCCGATCTGCGGAACGCGGGGGACATTCAAAAACGTCGCTAGATCCTCCGCCACAACCGGCGCGGGTCTCGATGCTCAACCTTATGACTGGACTCATAGCTACCGGGTCAAGCAGCTAATCAATCATCCGACTTACGGCGTGGGCGAGGTCGTCGCGCTTATCGAGCCGCAGAAAATGGACGTACTTTTTGCGGACCGTATTCGCAGATTGGTGCACTCGCGTGCATAAAAGCCGAAGCCCGGCGATGGCTAGGGTATAGAGACGACGAAGATCAACGGAGAGTGAGATGAGGCAACAACTCAGCAATTTCAAAGCGGAATTCTTTAAGGCATTGGCCCACCCTTTGAGAATCTCTATCCTCGACGCCTTGCGTGAGAGCGAGCTGACTGTGAACGAGATCAGCCAGCGTTTCGCGGTCGAGCCTGCTAACGCTTCGCAGCAACTCGCGGTATTGCGTAACCGGAATATCGTGATGACTCGCAAAGATGGCGCCAACGTCTACTATTCGATAAGCGATAAAAGCATAATCAAGCTGCTCGATGTCGCCAAGGAGATCTTCAGTCATCACCTGGTCGGCGTCAGAAGCATGCTGGAGGAGATTCACGCTCCCGTTGCCAGCGTAGGCGTACGCGCAGCTGGGCGGAAAAGGGTAGCCGGGTCCCAGCCATAAGCCTAGAACAAGGCTCGAGGAGAAAAGGAACGGTCGAGATGTCCAGAATAGAAAACAGCGTAAGCGCTGTGAAGCAGATAGCCGGAGTGAGTTCAAGTGCGCGCACCGGCACGCATGAGCTTGAGGTCCTATGTGAGCAGCTGGTCCGCCTGCAACCTCAATCTGAGCCACTGTTGAGGCGGTTGCTTACGCGGTCGCGCCGCGTCAGCAAGTACCGCGCCTTCGCCCCTATTGAAGACGACCGCTGTTCGGCTTGCAACATGACAGTGGCCATCGCGCGGATCCAGAAGGCTAAGGCCGGCGAATTCATAAACTGCGCCAACTGTATGACTTTCCTATATTACATCCCGATTAGCGAGCATGCCGACGAGCAAGAGAATTAGGGGGATTCATTTTCTTGAGATGAATCAGAGACTCGCGTTCGGACTCCCAGTAGCCAAATCCAAGATCCACGAAATCAGCCACGCGCTCATAGAGATTGTTCCCGGCGAAGAGATCACCACAGACTACTTGTACGAACTAAACTCCGAGCAGATCACCTGCAGCCGCCGCACGGCGGCTTGCGCTGAAAGTACTAGCCTGGCGCGGATTGCGAAAAATTTGCGGAGCAGGCGAGCGAGACGCCCGACCGGCATCCTGGCCATCTAACGTTTGTTTGAGAAGGCGTCTCTAAAAGTTATGGAAGGCAGGTAATCTCACCATGTCACTCTTAACAAGGATTCTGAGAACGCCCACAGTCACAGAGCCACTCGCACCTGGCGATTCCTCAGTCGAAGTGATCGCGCGCCAAATTGACCATCGGGCGCGCCGCCTCTTTGGTCGCTCGCTCCACATTCGCGAGGTTGATGCCGGCTCATGCAATGGCTGCGAATTGGAGATCAGCGCACTCGGCAACCCGTACTACGACATGGAAAGGTTCGGACTACATTTCGTGGCTTCGCCGCGCCATGCCGACTGCCTGCTGGTGACAGGTCCGGTGACGCGAAACATGGCGGAACCTCTCAGGCGTACTTACGACGCCACTCCTGATCCTAAGATTGTGATCGCGATCGGCGACTGTGCCAACAACTGCGGCGTGTTCAAAGACAGCTATGCCGTGGTTGGCGGGGTCGACAAGGTGATCCCGGTGAACGTGTTTGTCGCCGGCTGCCCACCGGAGCCGGTCGACATACTGCGAGGAATCCTGTCTGCGCTCGATCGGCTGCCGCTAAAGTGAAACCAGATCTAAGAGCCTAATTGATGCTGAATCTTTTTTTGTTGCTGGTCTCCGCTTACGTCCTCGGCGCCCTCGCCGCGCTCTTGGGTGGGCGCGGCCCCGTCGGCCGTTGGCTTGCGGCGGCGAGCGCGGCTGTCGGCTCGATCGCTGGGTTGGCGCTCGGAGTCTTGGTTATCGCTTCAGGGATTCCGTTGACCTTCACTTCGTCGTGGCTTCTTCCCCTGACCGGCGTCGCTTTCAGACTTGACGGGTTGGGTGCGTTCTTTCTGGTCGTGGTCGGGCTGGTCGGGTGCGCCGCGGCGATTTATGGCTTTGGGTATTCGGCGACAGTATGCGGGACGTTATTCGCTCCGCCTCATCGGCGCGATGTTCAACCTCCTGCTGCTCGCGCTCAGCTTGCAGGTCATGGCTGACAATGCGCTCACTTTTCTCATTCTGTGGGAAGCCATGTCGCTCACTGCTTACTGGCTGGTGCTCACCGAGCATGATCGTTCCGGCACGGTGCGCGCGGGCGTGTGGTATCTCGCGATGACCCACGCCGGATTTGCGGCGCTGATTGCGATGTTCCTACTCCTCTCCGGCGCCGACCTTACAAGCTCATTCACGTCCATGCGAGCGGGTGCAGCACTGCTTTCTCCAGCGACGAGGAATGCAGTCTTCCTGCTCGCGCTCTTCGGCTTCGGCACCAAGTCCGGAATCATCCCGCTACACGTCTGGCTGCCGATGGCGCATCCGGTAGCACCCAGCCACGTTTCGGCGATTCTGTCCGGCGTGGTGATCAAGATGGGTATCTACGGTCTTTTGCGGGTGCTGCTCGACTTGATGGGCGGAGGGCCAGCCTGGTGGGGCGGTATCGTGCTGGGCCTGGGCGCGGTTTCGGCATTGCTCGGAGTGCTTTACGCCCTGATGGAACACGACCTCAAACGGCTGCTTGCTTATCACTCGGTCGAGAACATCGGCATCATTATGATCGGAGTTGGCGCCGGATTGATCTTTCACAGTTACGGCTTGATGACCCTGGCTGCTTTGGGCTTCATCAGCGGTTTGTATCACACCATCAATCACGCGACCTTCAAGGGCTTGCTGTTTCTCGGCGCCGGTTCGGTGCTGCACGCGACGGGCACGCGCAACATGGAGGAGATGGGTGGCCTCATCAAGCGTATGCCGTGGACCTGCTCTGTTCTTCCTTATTGGGTCGGCCGCCATTTCGGCGCTGCCACCCTTGAACGGGTTCGCTTCAGAGTGGTTGGTCTTTCAGTCACTGCTCGGCGGCTTCAACATCCCCACGCCCGAAGTGGCGGTCGTGATGCCTCTGGCCGTGGGGATGCTGGCGCTGACCAGCGGACTGGCGGCAGCTTGTTTCGTCAAGGCATTCGGCATCACCTTCCTCGCGATCCCACGCTCGCCTGAGGCCGAGCACGCGCACGAGTCACCGCCGTCGATGGTCGCGGGGATGGCAATACTGGCGCTCGCTTGCGTTGCTCTGGGACTTGCACCTTTTGTCGTGGTGCCGAGGCTTGGCCGCGTGCTAACCGGTCTCGGTGGCCTGCCGGACACACATGCAGCTTTTACCCTCAATTTATCCCAGGTGACTCCAAACAATTTTGCCAGCATGTCGCCTACTCTGGTGGCGTTCGGCTTACTCGTGCTGTTAGGTCTCGTACCATTGGTGATGCTGGTCCTCAGAGTGAACCGGCGCTTGCGCGTGAGCGACTCGTGGGGTTGTGGGCGCGTGGGGCAGACGCCCCGGATGGAATACACGGCCACTGCTTTCGCCGAACCGTTGCGACGAGTATTTGCCGAACTCTATCGCCCGACCAAGGAACTGAGCATTGACTTCCATCCCGACTCGAAATACTTCGTTCAGTCGATCGAGTACCGGAGCGAGATTACGCCCTGGTTCGAGAAGGCCTTGTACGGACCACTGCTTCGCTTCATTCGTCTGCTGGCAGAACTTACGCGGCGACTCCAATCCGGTTCGGTACACATCTATCTCTTCTACATCTCCTTCGCTCTATTGATTCTGCTTCTGATCGCAAGGTGGTCTTAGAGATGACAGGTTATCTTCTCGAAATCAGTCAGGCGCTGGTCGCGCTCGCACTGGCTCCAGGACTAGTCGGGTTTGTGCGTTGGTGGAAGGCGCGTCTGCAAGGACGGCGCGGCGCTCCACCGTGGCTGGTCTATTACGATCTGCGGAAGTTGTTCGGCAAGGAGGTGGTCATGTCAAAGAACGCCTCCTGGATCTTTCGCTTTACGCCTTATCTGGTCTTCTCCAGCACGCTGGCGGTTACGTTCCTTATCCCGCTCGTCGCCGCGCCGCTTCCGTTCGACCACATCGGTGATCTGCTCCTGGTGGTCTACTTGCTCCTGCTCGGCACTTTTTTTCTGGCGCTGGCGGGCCTCGATCCGGGCACGGCTTTTGGCGGTATGGGCGCGAGCCGCGAAATGACGATCGCCGCCATCGCCGAGCCGACGATTGCGCTCTCGATTTTCGGCCTCGCCGTCGGAGCTGGTTCAACCAACCTCGGCCGCATTGTGGCGGAGACGCTCGCGCAACCCGGAGCCGCGATCAGCCCCGGCCACCTGCTGGGCTTCGCCGCGCTGTTCATCGTCATGCTGGCCGAGACGGGGCGACTGCCGGTGGACAACCCTTCAACGCACCTCGAGCTGACGATGATTCACGAGGCGATGATTCTGGAATATTCAGGGCGCTACCTCGCGCTGATCGAATGGGCTGCCGCGTTGCGTCTGCTCATCTTCTTCTCGCTGCTCGCCAATATGTTTGCGCCCTGGGGCGTGGCGACGACGCTCACACCTGTGGCCCTCGGCGATTGCTGTGGTCGCCCTCATCGCCAAACTGGCCGGGCTTGGCATTGTCGTCGCCCTGCTTGAAACGCGCATTGCCAAGCTGAGGCTCTTTCGCGTGCCGGAATTGCTGGCCGTCTCGTTTGTGCTGGCGCTGCTGGCCGTAACGTCATCGTTCCTGCTGAGGTGAATTCAGATGAACGAACACGACGCTTCTTTGCTCAACTCTCTGACGCTCGGCGCAAGCCTGGTGCTGCTCGTTTGGGATCGCCTTGCTCTGGCGGCGCAGTCTGCGCGCTTACATCGAGGCCTTTCAGTGGCAGTCGCTGGTACTGTCGGGGATGTTCGTCCTGGTCGGTTACTTCGGGCACGATCCGCAACTCTACGTCGTGGCCGTCTTTCTTCTTCGTGCTCAAGGTGCTCGTCATTCCGCGGTATCTCAATCGGCTGCAACGGCAAGTGGGGGCTGAACGCGAGTCGCAACCCTACGTCAACATTGCCACGTCGCTGATCATCTCCGGGATCTGCTCGTGCTGCTGGCCTACGTCATCACGCGCCCGCTTGTAAGCGGTGAGCGCGTTGCCGACGCGCGGCGGGCTTCCGCTGGCGATGGGGCTGATCTTCGTCGGACTGTTTGTCATCATCACGCGACGCAAGGCGCTGACGCAGGTCGTCGGCTTCCTGGTGCTGGAGAACGGCATCGCCCTGCTGGCCGTGCTCGGGACTTACGGCATTCCGCTGATCATCGAACTCGGCGTGTTTCTCGACGTGCTGATGGGTTTTCTGGTGATGCAGGTCTTCGTCTATCACATCCACGGCACCTTCGAATCCATGGACGTGGATCAATTGAACCAACTGAAACACTGAGCACAACTCATTCTAAGTATGACTTTTCTCTTTTTGCTGCTGCCTTCTCTCTGCGCCGCGCTACTGGCCTTGACCGTGCGACCGTACCGCAGGTTCGTCGGCTGGGTGAACGCGCTGGTATCACTGTTAGCCGTCGGCGCGGCGCTCTCTTTGCTGTCGCCATATTATCGCCGGGGGCGATGCGCCGACCTTTGGGCCGGGAGAAATGCTTCGGGCCGATAGCCTCTCCGCGCTGCTTATGGTCTGCGTCACTGCTGTCGCCGTGCTCACGCTCTGGCTCAGTCCCGGTCTGAGCCGCGAGTCTCACTACAGTGCCGCGCAACTGCGCCGCTATCACCTCTTCATCAACCTGTTCATCTTTGCCATGCTGCTGGCCGTCTCGGCCAACAACGTCGGCATCATGTGGATTGCGCTCGAGGCCACGACCATCTTCTCGGCGTTGATTATTCCGCTCACGCTCACCAAAGCCTCGGTCGAAGCCTCGTGGAAGTACATTCTCATCTGCTCGGTCGGGATTGCGCTGGCCTTCGCCGGGACGGTACTGGGCTACTTCGATTTCGTGGCACTCTCCGGACACGCGGAGAACGCGCTCAATTGGCCGGTCCTGCTGGCCACGGCTCCGTCGCTGCACCCGGAAGTCATGCGCCTGGCTTTCGTCTTCATCCTCATCGGCTACGGCACGAAGGCCGGCATCGCGCCCATGCACACCTGGATGCCGGACGCCCACTCAGAGGCGCCCGCCCAGCTCTCGGCCGCGATGTCCGGCGTGCTGCTGGCCGTGGCGATCTACGCCATCCTGCGCTGGAAGGTGGTGGTGGACGCGGCCGTGGGCAGTAGTTATAGCAACAATCTGTTGCTTGCGCTCGGCCTGCTCTCGCTGCTGATTGCCAGCTTCAGCATCGTGCTCTCACGCAACTACAAACGCATGCTGGCCTATTCCAGCATCGAGCACACCGGCCTGATGTGCGTCGGACTGGCCCTCGGTCCGCTCGGCACATTTGCGGCGATGTTGCATCTGGTGAATCACACGGCCGCCAAGTCGATGATGTTCTTTCTGGCGGGGCGGGTCAATGCATCGCTATCAAACGACGCAGATCAAACACGTGTCCGGGCTGCTCAAGGTGATGCCGGTGACGGGCGGGCTTTTCGCCGTCGGGATGCTGGCCATTATCGGCCTGCCGCCGTTCGGCATCTTCGTTTCAGAGTTCGCCTTGTTCCGCGCCGGCTTCGCCGCGGGTAATCCCTGGTTGATGGCGATCGTGCTGGCGCTACTCGCCGTGGCTTTCGTCGCGTTCATCAACCACCTGAACCGGATGCTGTACGGCGCAGCGCCAGAGAGCGTGCCAGTGGGAGAAGGTAGCCGGTGGGCGCTGGCCCCGTTGTTGATCAACGTGGCTGTGCTTGCCGTCCTCGGCGTACTTTTACCCGCACCGCTTTTGGCGCTGCTTAATCAAATCGTGGGGATCGTTTCCAAATGAGTGACTTACCTCAGGTGCAAAGCGCCATCACGCAATACCTCGAAAGCCGCGTCTACGAAATTCACACCACTCGCGGCAACGAACTCCATTGCCGGATTCAGCGCGGCGCTGCCCCCAGGCTCGCCGGCCTGCTGCGCGCCGAGTTCCGCGCCGAACTAGTCCTCATGGTGGCCAACGACCGGAGAGCCGATAAGGGCGTTTTCGAAATCCACTATCTTTTCGCCAATGATCGAGAGAACTGGTTTGTACATGCCACTAAAGAACTGACGCGCGAAGAGCCGGCAATTATTTCGCTGGCGACCTTCTATTACCCGGCGTCGCGCTTCGAGCGCGAGATTAAAGACTTGTTCGGCATCGAAGCGATCGGCCATCCAGACCCGAGGCCTCTGGTGCGGCACGCGTTCTGGCCGAAGGATTACTTTCCGCTGCGCAAGGATGCCGTGCCGCCAGATCACTTTGAGGACGATGGCACTCCGTTTCCCTTCAAGTCGGTCGGCGGCGAGGGTGTTTATGAAATCCCGGTTGGCCCTGTGCATGCCGGCATCATCGAGCCGGGTCACTTTCGCTTCAGCGTTATCGGCGAGACTGTCATTGATCTCAAGATTCGACTCTACTTTACCCATAAAGGGACGGAGAAGCTGTTTGAGGGACGCTTACCGGCAGACGGCGTGGAACTCGCGGAACGGATCTCGGGCGACACCACAATAGGCCACTCCTTAGCCTACTGTCAGGCGCTCGAATCGCTCACCAGGACGGAAGTTCCCAGTCGCGCCCTTTATCTGCGCGTCATCCTGCTCGAGATGGAGCGGCTTTACAATCACATTGCGGACTTCGGCGCAATTGCCAACGACACCGGTTTCGCAATCGCACATGCCCATTGCTCTCGTATGCGCGAGCAGCTGTTGCGCTTGAACAAACAGATGACTGGCAATCGTCTCCTGCGCGGCGGACTTGTCCCCGGCGGCGTCCGTTTTGATTTGCCAGATGGACTCGATCTCTCGGCCGAACTCTACTCGATTCTGGCCGACTTTAATGAGATTGTTGACATCAGTTTGAAAAATACGATCTTGACCGACCGGCTTGAGGGAGCGGGCTGTCTGACCAGGCAGACCGCCGTGGATCACGGGGCACTCGGCTATGTCGCGCGGGCCTCGGGAGTGGACATCGAGGCTCGACGCGATCATCCATTTGCTGCCTACGGTGAACTCGACTTCAAAGTGCCCGTCTATGAAAGCGGCGACATTTACGCGCGGACGATGATGAGAGTAGATGAGGCGGCACAGTCAGTGGCGTTGATCCGGCAGGCGAGCAAGCGACTGGCTCCAGGGCCACTTGCCGTATCGCTGGGACAGTTACCGCCGTTCCAACCGGCTTTCGGGATCGTGGAAGGATGGCGTGGCGCCATTATTCACTGGGTCATGGTTGATGACAGTGGGAAGCTGTATCGCGTAAAGATCAAGGACCCGTCGTTCGTCAACTGGCCGCCGTTGTCGTTTGCGGTGCTAAAAAACATCGTGCCCGATTTTCCGCTCTGTAATAAGTCCTTTAATCTGTCGTATTCGGGAAATGATCTTTAGACGAGGTGGTGTTGCGATTCACGCTTCAGTCATGAAGCGATGCTGAAATCGACTTATGAGACAAAGCCTCTTGTAACTTCTAACTTCTAAACTTCTAACTTTCTAACGGCTTTGCCTTAAAAATCGAGTTTGCTTCAAAAGTCTTCCGTTTGCCTCAAAAACCCTTTCAGAGTTTCGACTGCGTTATTAATAGCGCTTAATCGGCAATAACAAAGCCGGTTAGATCGGCATGCTTGGGAAGCCTCTTAGAACTTGATGACATGCGGACTCGTGAGACTGTTCAGAAGCGCGGCGGAGGCCCCAATCAGGGTTCGCCACCGGACAAAAGAAAAGGTGTCTCGTATTGTTCCGGGGTGATCATGCTGAATGTCGTTTCTACATTTGATCGTTTATGGTAGTGGTCCAGGAATTCTTCGCGATGCAAATTGTAGAAGTGGAACATTCGCGTCCAGAGTTCAGACTTTGGGCCGTAATTGGTTTGGATTTGAGAGTTCGACTTGAACGGAATATACGGGATCGCACCATGTCGCAAAGTTGTAAGAAGATTCTCCCCGCCTAAGTATGCTTTGTCTGCCGAAACTTCTGACATCTTGAATCCACTCTCGGCAGTTTTGTTTACCAATGACTTGAAGTAGTGATAGTCATTCGCGTAGGGGTCGCTGATTTCAACCGAAGTCACCACATTCGTCTTAACACCGCACATCAAGTGAACCTTGAGCCACATTCGCCGATCTTCTTCCTTGCCGTACTTCACATCAAACCAGCGCATGAACTGTCCAGTGCTGAAACCGGATGAGTCAACGGCGAAGTCCGATTCAATTGATTTAAGTGGCAGGCTGCTCGTCGTGATTAGTTGATAGAGATACGGTGTGAGGGCTTCCGCTTCCAGATAACGAAACACTGAATTGTAGTGTGGCAGTTTCGAAAGATAACCCCGAGCTTTTGCCTCTCGTAGATCAGTCATAAATCGTCGTCCTGACACGGTGGAGTAAACCTTGAACGTGGATGAGAAAATAATGTCAGGGAGCGAAAGGCGCGGCCTGCCCATATGTTGCTGAGGCTCGGGTATGCTCCGGCAGAGTTCATAGAGCAGCGCCTGTAGTTCTGATTTCTCGTGAGTCTGAGCTGCATTGTACGCCGGCCAATTCTGCTGATAAGTCTTCCGGATGACTTTGACGGTCTCTGTGACAACGGTCTGACCGTCAGCGTTCTGTTCGCGTTCAAGTGTGTATTCGACGGCGAATATGTGCTTACACTTGTCGTTCCGGAATTCATAATCCCGACAAGTGCATTGCGGCTTTTCATCTGTCAGAGCAACGGTATATTTTTCCTGCTTATTGGATTGCGATGGAACATACCAGGTGTTGCCCCTGCGGACTAACTTCAATTTGGCTGCTATTTCAAGCCCTTTGATTTCACGCGGTTCCATCGCGTCCTTGCCTTTCTTTAGTACGACTTGTTGACGTTGGATTTGCCTGACGCCTATTCGAGTGATTGCGTTTGGTTTTCGGTTTCGTTTCGCCGGTTGTTCAGCTGTGCATTGTATGGAAGGGTTGGAGGTGTGGACCAGTGCACTGGACCAGATGCTGCGCTCCCCAAAAGAGCCCACCGCTCTACTTTTTCGACATTGTGATGGTGGCAGCGGCTGGGGCTGACATTGAACCGACGTTTAGCATGCGTCAGCGGGCATCCGGTGAGATTCAGCGTTCGGATGGAAAATCCGCAGGAGACTGGTGAGCATCAAGGTGTGCTCTCCCAGAGGCACGCCTTGGGGGACCCTATACTTCTGTTCCGCACCTCACCCGCGCTTGGTTTCGGCAACTTTTATGCAAGTGCTGTTGCAATATCGCGTAAGTCCTTTAGATGAGGTTAGGGTTTGCAAAGAAATAGATTGATTTCACGCGAACGCACGGTTTAATCTCACCTCGCTTCGATTCTTACTCGCTAGCACGCTGGCTTCTCGCGCGCCCCTTCGCCAGGACACACTAGTACTAGACCGCCAGGAGTCTCAACTTTGCGGGCTAAAGGAGCAATTCAACCTGAGGGAACTGTTAGAACACCAAGAGCATGATTTGCAGCAGATTCAGTGCGATATCGGCGACTGAATCACTCATCCCTTGCGGGTTCTGTATGCCCGGCGTGTCAATGTCTCCGGGCGATAGAGTCGATGATGCAGTCGGGGGCGGCTGCGTTTTGCCGGGGGTTTCGATATCCCCCCCAAAGCTCGCGGTAGTGAGCGCCAATGTGAACACTCCTGCCACGCAGAGTCGTTGAAGTTTTTTCATGATTTTCTCCTGAAAGGTAATGTTGTCGGCCGCTGATTGACAGCAAGGCACAATGGTGAAAAGCCCGTCCGAATTGGCTGTTGAGGGCGGCATCTTAGCATTCGACCGATTTGGTATATACCCGCACCCACGCGGAGATGCAAGAATACTTGCATTGGGAAAGGAAATACTCACATGAACGCACCGAAGGAGTTAGCTCACCAATTAGCCGACCCGAACCTCTCCATAAGTCAGCGAGCCCAACTGCGTTGTCAACTCGCCTCTCAACTCGAAGATGAGGGCGATTATGAAGCGGCGCGCGAAGCTATGAGCGAGCTATGGCAGCGGGTAGGCGAGCAGCCATTGCTGGAGGAACTTGACGAGGAAACGAAGGGAGCGGTCCTGTTGCGGGCTGGTGTTCTAACAGGATGGATTGGCAGCGCTAAGCAGATTAGTGGAGCGCAGGAAACAGCGAAGAATCTGATTAGTGAGAGCATTGCCATCTTCGAATCGCTGCAAGAGAACAGTCGAGTAGCGGAAGCGCAGATAGACCTGGCATGCTGTTATTGGCGAGAAGGAGCATTCGATGAGGGGCGAGTAATGGTAAGGGAGGCATTGAGCCGCCTCACTGACAGCGATGTCGAGTTGAGGGCGATGGCCTTACTTCGTGGCGCTATTATCGAAAAGACAGCCAACCGTTACAACGATGCCTTGAGAATTCATACCGAGGCCGCCCGACTGTTTCAACATATTGAGAATCATTCACTCCGAGGGAGTTTCCATAATAGCTTCGCCAATGTCTTAAAGAATCTGGCTAAGACAGAAAACCGCGAAGACTACATCGATCGTGCTTTGATTGAATACGCAGCCGCAAGTTATCACTTCGAGCAAGTGGGTCATACATGTTACCAGGCCTGCGTCGAAAACAACCTGGCAATGCTTTTCTGGAAGGCCAATAGGTTTGCCGATGCACACGAGCATCTTGACCGCGCTCAGGTGCTCTTCACAAGGCTGAAGGATAGTGTCCACCTCGCCCAAGTGGACGAAACACGCGCGCGCGTCTTGCTAGACGAGGGTCGAGTAGTGGAGGCAGAGAAGGTTTCCCGTCGGGCAGTGCGCACGCTCGAAACCGGCGATGAGCAGTCATTGCTGGCGGAAGCTCTGACGACGCTCGGAATCTCGTTAGCGCGTCTGCGACATCCCGAGCAGGCGCGCTCGGCGCTGGAGCGGGCGATAGACGCAGCGCAGCAGGCCGGCGACGTCGAGAGTGCGGGCAACACAGCGCTGACTATGATCGAGCAGCTGGGCTCTTATCTCTCGAACGACGATCTCTCCGCTACTGTGGCGCGCGCCAAGATGCTACTTGAAAGGACCTGTGACATGGCCACTGTCCGGCGGTTGGCCAGTTGCGCTTGCCGGGTGCTCTCGCTCGTTCATGCCTCGGCAAGGTTCCCATCGTCCATTGATTGGGCCAACTTCTCTCTCGAACACGAGTTGCATCGCCAAGAAGCACATTTCATCAAACTCGCACTCAAAGATTCCGATGGCAGAATTACTCGGGCGGCGCATCTGCTCGGCCTGTCTGGCCACCAAAGCTTACAGTTCATCCTCAATAACCGGCACAAGAATCTTCTTTCCGACAGGACTCCAATCCTTCCGCGCAAACGAAGCTTAACCGGCGAACAACACAGTGATCGTGTTTCGGCCTGTGCAAGCAAAACCAGAACTATCAGGATTCTGCACGTCGAGGACGACCAAACCGTGGCTGGCATGATCAAGGAGACGCTGGAGAACGAAGGCTGGCAGGTTGAAGCTTGTGCGGATGGAGTCGAGGCGCTGGAACGGATCATGAGCGATGCACATTATGATCTGCTACTTCTCGATTATGACTTGCCCGGCTTGAACGGTATCGAGCTATTGCAACAGGCGCGAGTGCTGGCCCACCGCCGAGGGATCCCAATAATCGTGCTTTCCGGGACAGTAATGGAGGAAGCAGTCATGCGCGCCGGAGCGGATTCATTTCTTCGCAAGCCGGAAGATATCTCTTCAGTCGTCGAGGCTATTGCTGAGCTGCTCGGTTCCGCTGAAGATTGAGCGAGGCTCTGGCACGGCCGGGTTGACGGTTCGCTGGTGTGACTTGAGATGCCCTGTTAGGCGGACAGTGCATCTCTTGCGCGAGGCACATTCGGATCGTGGGAGCGAATGGTGCCGCGAAACCGCCACGTAAACGAGGACGGCGTGGCGTGCCAAAAACCGGCACGCATCTCAAGGTGTGCCGGTCTTTCTAAGAAGTCCAAGACGCAAGAATTTTTGCATGGGAAATGATAAGGCTAGATCGGGCAGAATTTGCAAGGTTTTTACGCCGGAATAGATATTCTGCTCTGACTAACTCGCAACGTCTTTTTTAGCTCCGGGATGGCGACCTGATCAGGACAGTTCCAACTCACGTTTCTAACTCTAGGGAGACTCCTCCATGTTGCCTCGATTCTTCGCCCCTCGCACGATTTCGAAATCTATTACTGTACTGGTTTGTGCCTCGTTGCTCATGGCGACGCTCGCACCGTTCGGAAGCGCAAATGAAGGGCGAGCGTCATTCTTTAGAGGCCGGGCCCAGGAGAGTGGTCTAAGTCCAAGAGCCGGCGCGCCAGAAGGATCTCTTCCGAACCTCGATGAAGTAAAAAACCAACAGCTGCCGCAACCAATCGCCCCACCGAGTGTTCCCTCAACCATGCGCTCGCTCCGAAATCCGCTGGCGCCGCGAACTGTCCTTCACGTCGGCGATCCGTTACCTTCACCCTTGCCATCGCCTTCGCTTTTGCCTTCGCCCTCCCCACTGCCGTCGCCGTCAATATCGCCTCTGCCATTAGTCTGGTTAGGCCGACCAGCGGCCAGGACGCCCTGGACAAAGAGTAATAACGGTGAAGAACTGTTGCCATATCTCTTGGCGTGGAATCATAACTATCCCACACTTTCCCAATCAGGCTATTCAGCTTTCCAGCTATACGGTTTGACCGGATCTATCCTCAATTCGCCGACTGCGCTGTGGCTGCCCAACGCGAGTGTCTCGGACAACGCAGCCTTTGATTTCTACATGGTCCCAATGCCGCAGTCAGGAAGCACGCGGATTGTTTTCACAAGCAATCGTGACGGTAATGCTCAGATCTATTCAATGAACACCAATGGTACCGGACTGATCCGTCTCACTAACAACTCCGCAAATGACGATCACCCGCGCTGGTCGCCGAACGGAACAAAAATTCTCTTCCAGAGTGACCGAGATTCGATACCGCCCGACCCCGAAAACCCCGGACCAGCTAAACAGGACATTTACGTAATGAATGCAGATGGAACGGGTCAAACGCGGTTGACCACCGACGTTGGCGATGACTGCAATGCGGAGTGGTCACCTGATGGAAGTAAGATCGTTTTTCAAAGCCTGCGCAATGGAAGTTATTACCAGGTCTACGCCATGAACGTTGATGGCACGAATCAACTCAATAAGAGCAATGGGTTGTCAGCCGATTATCAACCTTCGTGGTCACCCAATGGCTCGAAGATCGCCTTTGCTAGTGAACGCGATCACGCCGGAGCGCCAAGCATTTATTCGATGAACACTGACGGTTCCAGCCAGACAAGGCTCACATTCTCAAGCGAACTGGTGAGAGATGAACAGCCTGTCTGGTCGCGCAACGCAACCAAGATCGCTTTTGTTAGCACTCGCGACGGCAACAAAGAAGTCTATGTAATGAATGCCGACGGCAGTAATCAGGTGAGACTAACTAATACGCTGGAGAATGATGATTCACCTTCTTGGTCGCCCGATGGCGCCCAGATCGTTTTTCGCAGTGAACGTGAGCGTGATTCATATGACCCAATCCAACAACTCTGGACGATGAACGCGGACGGCACGAATCAAGCGCTCATCGCGAGTAATGAGGCTGGTGATTACAGCCCGAGTTGGAACGCCAGTGGCAATCAACCACCAGTGGCTAGTTCGGGTGGACCCTATAGCGGCGTCATCGCGCAAAACGTTCCGTTTAGCGGTAACGGCTCATTCGATCCGGACGGTTCCATAAGCACTTATTCATGGAGTTTTGGCGATGGTGGCACTGGTGCGGGCGTTTCGCCCACTCACACTTATGCTTCCGCTGGAACTTTTGCGGTGACACTGACGGTCACAGACAACCTGGGTGCACAGACGACCGCTACCACAACGACAAGTATTACGACGGCCGGAGCCGAACAATACTTGGCGAACTTTAATCTCTCAGCCCTGGCCCGTCAGTCTGATACAAACGAATCGACTTACTGGAATGATATCCTGCGCGCGGCTTACCCTAATGGTCAGAGCTCGATGCTGCTGGCCGTGCGCGAGCTGGGTAAGACACTTTTCGAATCAAGTGATTATGCCGCGCGGAATCGCGACAACCACTTATATGTGTACGATCTTTACAAGACTTATCTCATGCGCGAGCCGGATGCGCCGGGTTGGGCTTTTTGGAAGAGCCAGTGCGACCTTTACGGTCGGGGTCAGGTGCGACGCGCTTTTGATGAATGCGGAGAATTCGCGGGCATTGTAGCAACATTAACGCCCAGCGGATCACCATCAAGCACGGTATCGTCACTGGCATCTGCACGCGTTGATCCCTTCAACCAACCCCACAACGGGTTAACGTCTCGAGACGCCGAATGGAGCGTGTCGCTGTTGAGTTTGCCGGGAAGAGCCGGCCTGGACCTAGGTTTGAGTCTTTCTTACTCATCAATGATCTGGACGCACTCGGGTCCCTACATCTACTTTGACGAAGATAATGGCTGGCCGAGTCCAGGATTCCGTTTAGGTTTTCCCACGATTCAGGAAAAGGTATTTGACGCGCAAGCGGGCCGCAACGTCTATTTGCTGATCTCCGGAGGGGGTCGTGTCTCACTTCGACAAATTGGAGCCTCTAATACTTATGAAGCTGCCGACTCGTCTTACCTGCAACTTATCGATTACGGCGGGAGTTTGCTCGTACGCACAACAGATGGCACACAACTCAGTTACCAGTCATTCAATAGCGAATGGCGTTGCACGGAGATAAAAGATCGCAATGGCAATTACATCACCGTCAATTACGATTGGCTGGGACACATCACGACGATCACCGATACGCTTGCCCGCACCATCACCTTCAACTACGACGCCAATGCCAACCTGACTTCGATCACTCAGAGTTGGACAGTCAATGGCGCACAAACGACCCACACCTGGGCCAGCTTCGGCTGGATCACAAAAACAATACAGCCGAGCTTCTCCGGCGTCATGGCCGTCGGCGCAACTAATCCTTCTACAATCCCCGTGATTAGTCAGGTGGGATTAGATGATGGCTCACGTTACACATTCGAATACAACGCCGCGGGCCAGGTGAATCCCATTAGAAGTTTCCGCTCCGATAATGTTGAGCGTGCTTACACCGCTTACGACTACGACACGCCCGCGGATGATTGTCCCCGCTTAATCGACACTCACGGCTGGGCCCAAAACTGGACGGGCATCAATGGCGTGCCGGTGGAAGTGGCAACGAACTACGGCGCGCCTGGCGACGGCTCACATACTGTGACCGCACCGGACGGCACGCTTTACAAAGAATTCTACGGTACCGGTTGGCAGCGAGGACTAACAATTCAAACTGAAGTGTGGGCTGGCGGAGTTAGGCAAAAGTGGACCACCAACGAATGGACACAAGACCAGGACAGCACCGGGATTAACTTTCAAACTAACCCGCGCATGACTGAGACAAATGTCTTTGATGCCGGCGGGAATCGTCGCCGCACGACTGTTAGTTATGCGCCGCCATTTGTTTTGCCCAGCGGTGCGAGTTGCAGCTTGCCTAGAGACATGCGCGAATATGCCGGAGATGCGAGCACAATCTTGCGGCACACGCATATTGATTACCGGATGGATCCAACCCTTGATGCGAGCTATCTGGACCGCCACATTATAGGTCTGGTAAAGGAACAGACTCTATATGAAGTCAGTGGCGGCACGGAAACCCTCATGTCCAAGGCAGGTTTTGGTTATGATGAAACAGGCTCGATTCAGGGCAATGATGCGCCTGTTAGGCATGACAACTCCTATGACAGCAACTTTGTCACGGGTCGCGCCAATCTAAGCAGCGTGAGGCGCTACGACGTTACCGACACGGGGGTCTTAACTGTATCAAGCATCAGGTACAACACAGCTGGCGGGGTCGTTTCTACAACTGATCCGCTCACGCACCCAACCACGGTCAACTATGCCGATTCATTCTCTGACGGTAATAACGGTCGCAATACCCTTGCTTACCCGAAAACGGTCACTAACGCAGATGGCTATTCCTCCACCGTCACTTACAACTTCGACTTTGGCGCCGTCACGAGTAAACAAACCCCGCAGCCCAATACGATCGAGAATCTTCCAGGTCCGGTGCAGACATTCACCTACGACTCAGCCGGACGAATTGAGCGCGTCACGGCAACGACGAATAACGCCTACACACGTTATGTCTACGGGCCGAACTACGTGCTCAGTCTGTCAACTGTTAACAACATCGCAGACGAGGCTTATTCAAATTCCGTATTAGACGGAATGGGAAGAGTAGTTGTCGCCGCGAGCAATCATCCCGGCAGCGATGGCGGCTACCGTGCTGTGAATACAATCTACAATGCCATGGGCCAGCAGGTAAAACAGTCGAATCCTACTGAAACGACTGGCGCTTGGTTGCCTGCCGGAGATGACGCGGCCGG
The DNA here is from genome assembly GCA_963698325.1 of Blastocatellia bacterium. Lineage (GTDB taxonomy): Bacteria > Acidobacteriota > Blastocatellia > Pyrinomonadales > Pyrinomonadaceae > PSRF01. Next base: position 475,714 of record CAVOQJ010000007.1, read on the forward strand.
CTGGCTTTATACGCAGCAAACCTACGATTGGAAAGGCCGTCCGCTAATCACCACGAATACGGACAGCACTACGAAAGAAGCCAATTACAGCGGCTGTGCCTGCGCGGGTGGCGAAATAGTAACGCTCACGGACGAAGTTGGACGACGACAAAAGAGATATACGGATGTGTTTGGTCGTGACACAAAGAGAGAAGTTTTAAACTTGGACGGCAGTGTCTACTCGGCTTTGACGAATACTTATAACGCACGGGATCAGTTCACAGTCACACAGGCATATCAGGGCGAAGTCAATACTGACGGCTCATGCCCGTCGGGCACCTGTCAAAAAAGCTCTATGACCTACGATGGTTTTGGTCGCTTGAAAACTCAACATCTTCCCGCGCAAGATCCTGACACAACAACCGCTTACGAATACAACTCTGACGACACGATTCATAAAATGACGGATGCGCGCGGGGCCGGTTCTACTTTTACCTACAACGCACGCCATCTTGTTACCGGCGTCACCTATGACGCACCCGCGGGAATTGTTGTTCCCGGTTCAGTAGGAATTGATTACGATGCGAGGGGAAATCGCCGGTGGATGACCGATGGGGCGGGCCGCGTGGATTATCTCTACAACCAGCTGTCTCAATTGCAATCTGAGACACGCCAGTTTAGCGGTTTATCGGGCGCTTACTCGTTGAGCTATGAGTACAATCTCGCCGGCGAGTTGAAGAAGATCACTGATCCGACCAACGCGACAATCAACTACAACTACGACGTGGCAGGCCGGGTCGGCAGCGTCACCGCCGAAAACAATCTTTACGGCGGTGTTTCCCAATACGCGTCAGCATTGACCTATCGAGCCTGGGGAGCAATCAAAGGGCTGACCTACGGGAACAACCTCACGCTTGCAGTGAACTACAACTCGCGACTCCTGGGAACCCAATTCGAAATCGCCGGGCGGCCCGCGCAATATGGCCCATCCACGGTGATGAAGACTCAATATGACTACTACTCTGATGGAAACCTAAAGTACGCTCACGATTTGCTCGACGAGCGCTTTGATCGCGCTTTTAGTTATGATCAGGTGTCCATGTTGAAGGAGGCCTATTCTGGCTCAGAATCGCGTGACTATGTAAATGGAACGAACAGTGGAACGCAAACTGGCCCTTATCGTCAGAGTTACCAACATGATGTTTTCGGTAACATGACCCACCGCGAGAATCGCTTCTGGAGCCAGACCGACATCCTAGACGCCAGCTATACCGATAACCGTCGACAAGACCCTGCATTCCACTACGACGCCGCAGGTAACCTCACGGAGGACGGCGAACTGCAATATGCCTACGATGCCGCCGGGCGCAACTCGTCAATATTTGGTTCAGCCAGCAATCGCACAGTTTCTCCTTCTTATGACGGTGATGCTCAGCTCGTGAAGCGCACCGAGACTCAGTCGGGCTCTTCGACAATCACTTACTATCTCCACTCAAGCGTCCTTGTTGGAAGGGTAATAACTGAATTGGACGCTCAAGGGCAGAAGCACCACGGCTACGTTTTCGCGGGAGAGCAACTATTAGCTGAGCAGGGTGGCAATGTGGTCTCGTGGCGTCACGAAAATCCCTTGACCGGAAGTCGCGGCGGTTCCGAGGCCAACGGCTTTTACCACAGCGATGCTGAGCCGGATCCAATGGGCATTGACGTGGGGTTATCGGATCCGTTCAATCAGCCTTTGCTGGAGGGACCCTTCGAACCAGGCTTTCCAATTCTACTAGGCTCCGAGGCTGGTTGTGGCTTCAATCCGAACTGCACAACTTGTTTTCTCGACGGCTTCAAAATTGGCTGCGAAGAGGCGGCTCACCTGATGGAAATCGGCGCGGCTACCTTTGACACCTGGGCAACAGTTCGTATCACGCACACCAACGGAACTACAGAGACTTTTGTGGGACGGACAAACTTACCTCCGGGGATGGACATTAGATTCACAGGCGCAGAAGCCAGGCTCGCGGCAATCTGGTTTAACTGGAGCATGTCTAACAATTTTGGGATCGGGCTTGCTATCGCAGGAGCTTTGGTCGCTGTTTCAGGATCGCGACTCGACAACGGCCACAGTGGTGGCTTAGTTGGTCTCGGAGGTAATTCCTTTGCTCAACAGGAAGGTCCTAGCGATCCTCTTGTTAAAATTCTACCAGGTTATGATTCAGATCATGAGAAGAGGATACTTGATACGTTGCGCAGCATTGCACAAAGTGCTAAATGCGCAGAGGCATTTGCTAAAGCTGGTTTAGAAACAGTTGCTGGGTTAATTACGCACGGAATTGTCATCGGGCCCGCGGATCTTCTTCGCAACTCAGATAATAACCAAATGGTCGGTGTCACCGACTCTGCTCAACAGAATGTGATTAGCCATCGAGGCGTCATAGGCAGTATGCGGGTTCAAGCATTCACAATCAAAAACTGGCCTGGGCGCGAAAACGAGACGCTCGATACTAGATCGCGGGTCTTTCTGAATGCCTCGGCTTTTGGTGGTGGTAAGTATTCCTTGCGAGAAGTTTTAGTTCATGAACTCCTTCATGTAGCAGGATGGCCGGCCGAAGAGGTTGGTCCAATTGGAACTTTACTCGGCAAGACTGATCTTTCCCATTACAAGAAGTACGAGGAGATTATGGCCGCTTGCAAGTGATTGTAGAAGATATTGATGACGTTGTAGGTTCGGCTTAAAGTAGGTGCATTGATGTCCATAAGAGCCTTAAGGGTATCAGCGCTTAGGTCTTTCGACGAGATTCCTGCTCGTGAGTTCGGTCTCGTTGTTTTCGTCTGTTTAGTCATGTTGACGCTCAATACATTGGTTGTCGCGTATGGAATTGGATATCTGAATGGTGAGCGCATAGCATGTGGTTGTCACGCACCATTACCACGTGACTATTTCTACGACTTCATGCGCCTGAAGATTGAAATAGCGCTTTTGGTCATTGCTGCCGCCTTACGGTTCAGAATGGTGGTCGGGCTTTATGTTTCGCTGTTAGCGACAGTCTTAATCGAAGTCCAGTATGCACTCTGGTACCTTGATACTCAGCGATGGCTTCGAGAGATGCATGTAAGCAATTTCTCCCAAATGCCTGTACCCAGCCAGTGGCCAAACTTTGCCGGGCTCTACCTCGCAACGCCTTGGGATTTCGTTATTTTTGTATTCACAACCGCGCTGTTCATCTGGCAAATCAGAGTAGTGATCGCTCTCATTAACAGTGCGCGTCGGCGCAAACAACCGGCTTAATCCTACACCACGCGAGCGGGTAGGTGGCCTCATGTCTCTAAGAACAGTAATCAAGTCAGCGCTTAAGTATATCGACGGAATTTCTAGCCGTGAGTTTCAGGTCAGTATTTTTGTTTGCATAACCATCGCGGCACTAAACTCACTAGCTTTGGCATTCAGAATTGGATACTTGGAAGGCTATGCTGCTGGCTCACTACCTATGCATCGCGACTACTCTTACGACTTCATGCGAATGAAGATTCATCAGGTGTCACTTTGACAGGTAAACGATGAGTCCTTCGCAATCGAGAACTATATGAAACTTCCATCGCTCACGGGTATGTTAATAGTAATCGCCTGCTTCAGTTCTCAATGCTCACAGACCTCTGAGAGGGTTGGCGGCCGGCGAACAAGCAACTCTGTTAGTAATATACAGTCTTCTTCCGTAGTTAAGGATGATGACGAGTTGAACAGACGGTACCAAGTTATGGAGACCGAGATAAAGCGGGCGTCGGAGAAGTTAGCAGTAGAGAATCTAAAAGACTCAATCGATGATAGAGATGAAATCCGGGTTTGGGTCGGGTTTGGCTTAACCTATCCTAGATGCTTTATTTTGCGATTCGTGCAGGAGAAACGCCAAGCGACATACCTGACTCTAAGAACGGTTCGCCGAAGCGCAGCAGTGGGCGAAAAGGTAGAGGGGGTCGTTACGAAGACCCCTTTGGGTACTCCAAAATCTGGCTGGGGTGAGTTCGAGAAATTCTTGAAAAGCCAAGGAATCGATTCTCCCATACGACTGTCCCAGGAAAGTAGTCAATATACACCCAGTCCGGATGGGCAGAGGATTGCAATAGAAGTAAAGTTCGGAGCTGCGTATAGCATGGTCTTCTTTCACCTCGACAACAAAGGCGAGGATGCTCAAAAAGCATTGAATGTCTGTCGAAGAATAGAGCAGGAATTTACCATCGAAATGTACTGCGGTGTTCCAGCTTCAACTCAGTGAAGCCTCGTGCCAGATTTCATCTTCGAATAAGAGCCTCTTAATGACGAATGGCATCAACGTTTGATTGACAGACTCTTACTTTGCCGGTCTTTACCTCGCAACACCTACCTTTGGGATTCTACGCGTAACCCCAAAACCCTTCTTGCCCAAAAAGTCGGGTTTGGGTTGAGGATAGATGTGAAAAACGCTTTTTGAGGCAGAAATGGCGTTTGCCTCATAAGTCGACTCATAATCCGACTTTTAAGGCAAAGCCATTTCTAACATAATATATATTATCAGACGCAGAGGATAACTGCTTCTCTGTGCGGCAGGCCGGCAACGGTACGGGTGGTCGATGCGGGCGAGTGGAATTTCTTTTGGGACAGAGTGGCGCGGCTGCAGGCTCTCCTCTTCCTGTGCCTCTCCTCTTGCTATTCCTTGATGGTTAAAAGAAGAGACCGATTCGATGAAAAAGTGGCGTTGATATCAATGGCGCCAGTCGCAGGGTTTTAAGAAGCTGAAGCTGCGGCTGCGGCTGGCGAACTGATTAGATTAATGCGATGGTCGCGTAGCAGGAATGATTAGCCGGTAACGGCTATGCAGTCGGCAATCGAGGCTTCTCGGCAGATGCAACGCGTTTTCGTCCGGCGCAACCTGTTGTTGGCGGCACCGCCATGCCGGCGAAGGCAATCCCATCAGCGGCTCGCAAGGGACAGCCGGAACGCGGCCATCTCCTGGCCATTGCGAACCAGTAGTACGTCGCCGACCAGCACCGGGTGGTTCCAGGTCTTCCCCTCGATCGCCGGGAATCGGGCGAGCTCCGTGAACTGATCGGGGGTCGCTCCGACGAGCGCCAATTCGCCCTCCTCCGACAGCACCAGCAGCAAGTCCTGGTCGGGCAACAGCACGAGCTGGCCGTTTCCGTAGCGTCCTCCCTTCCACCTCCGCTCGCCGTCCTTGAGGTCGATACACGCGAGGCCGCTGCCGGCGAAGCCGAACGCATAGCCCTTGTGAACGACGAAGTCGTTGAAGTAGGGATTCAGCCCGAACGAGTTCCAACGCTCTTCGACGGTCCACCCGCCGGACCCCTGCGCGACTGCAATGCGGCGCATGGCGTTTCCCTCGCCGTCGTGGAGCAGGACGTCGCCGTCCGCAGTCAGGGCCGGCTGCACGATGCGGGCCCCGGGCGGCAATGGGTACTGCCAGAGTGTCTTGCCATCGGTTGGCACGACGCTGGTCGCGCCAGTTCCGCTCAGCAGCAGAATCTGTTGGACACCATGGCTCGTCAATAGATGTGGCGAGCTGTAGCCACCACCGCCATCCGGGCCGAACCACCGCGGCTCGCCGGTGGCGAGGTCGTAAGCGACGAGCTTGCCGGCAGCAGCAACGATGACGACGTCGCCGACCACCAACGGCGAGCTCGCGAAACCCCAACCCGGAACCTTCTTGCCGGTGTCTGACGCCGCGTTGCGCGACCATACGACGGCGCCGTTAGCGGCGTCGAGCGCGTTCACGATTCCGGTCCCACCAAATGTGTAGACGCGACCGTTGCTAAGCGTCGGCGTCGCGCGTGGACCAGCGCCGGCATTCGACTCCCAGAACCGGGCCGCGTCGCGGTGCCTCCAAACCGGCTTGCCTGTGGACAGGCTATAGCAGGCGACGACCTCGTCGTCACCTCGCTGCTCCTGCGTGTAGAGGAGATCGCCGCGAACCGCGAAGGACGACCAGCCCGGCCCAATCGGCCGGCGCCAAAGCTCGACCGGCGGTGACGCAGACCAGTCGGTCGCGATCCGCACGCCGCGAACGACGCCGTCGCGCTCAGGTCCGCGAAAGCCAAGCCAGTCGGCTCCCGTCTTCATTGCTGCCGTAGTCGTTGGGGGCGTCGTCGGCTCGTCGGGTTTGGCCAGGAGGCGTTCTTCGGGAGTCTTTGACCACCGCCAGTGGAAATCGTTATCGAGGTTGAGTGTAAAGCCACCAGTTCGGACGAGCGCCCACGCTCCGCACGCGAAGACAATGGTCGCGGCAATGACGGCCCTGCGGGTTCGGTCAGAAAGCCGACTGGTGGCCACCAGCGCGACGACGAAGGCGACGCTCAGGACCGGGATAGCGAGGACCGGGAACAAAAACCCCATCGCGCCCGTGGCAATCGACAGGTGGATGATGCGCGATGTCGCGAACAGCGCGACCACCATCAAGCCAATGGCGCCCAAACGCTCGGACCAGAGCGCCCGGCTGAAGAAGACCCACCACACGACGATAGCCAACACGCCAACCAGTGCCCCAATTAACCCAATGAGCATGGCTTCGGGCTCGATGATGGGGATTACATATCTGAAGAGTAATAGCAGAACCGCGGCGATAACGCTGGGCCACAGCCGCAGTGGCTTCCGGGGAGTTAGTTCGTCGGTCTGTGCGATGGCCATGTCAGAACCAATACGCTACTCAACAGGCCGTTTGTTTCAGGGTTTCCTGGCAGGACTCTATTTTTCACTCAGCCCCTACTTGCAACCGCCGGGAGTTTTGGTTGATTAAGCAGACTTCTCAGAGCGATTTTTGCCGCTTAAGGCAGGCTTAAGTATAGGTTGCCACGGAAAAACAACCGCTCCAAAGCAATAGTTCCCTATCGGAGGTCACATTATGCCAATTGTCGCGCGGGCCCTCTTGAGTCTCACACTTGAGAGAAACTTAGGGAGATACGCAGCTTTCACGAAGAATGTCGGTGAAGGCGCGGTCCGTTTTGTTCTAACTCCCTCACCGAGGGCCGCGTCTTGATAATTCCTGATGTTCATTAACGATGCTGATGATCAGTAACGATCGAAGAATCCCCACCTAATCCATTAACAATTCTTTCAGGCCTACCTTCAGCCGGCCTCGGGGCCTTGCTTACACTTTTGCTCTTTGGCCGTGAATTGGACATCTATGCCTTTGTTGGCTTGATCATGCTGATCGGTATTGTGAAGAAGAACGCCATCATGATGATCGATTTCGCGCTGGCGGCCCAGCGTGAAGGGGGAAAAGACGCACGCGATGCCATCTATCAAGCCTGTGTTGTGCGCTTCCGGCCGACATGATGACAACTATGTCGGCATTGATGGGGAAGTTGCCAATCGCTCTGGGATTCGGCGCGGGTGCCTCGGCCCGGCGCGGGCTGGGCCTCGCTGTGGTTGGCGGTCTGATCACCTCTCAAGTGCTTACGCTCTACATTACTCCCGTGGTCTATCTCTACTTCGAGCGGCTACAGGAATGGCTGCAAGGCGAGAAACCGCAAGCGCACAAAAAGAGTGAAGCCATCGTTCATGCATCTCACTAGCTTCGGCTCTCGATACGCTGCTTCGCTTGACCGGTTTGGCCGCGCCCCTTAGAGTGACTGGTCTATTCATTTAGTTCGTCAGTTCGCTTTATGAGGTGCCGGCGCAGTGGCTATCAAAATCGAGAATCAGGTTGAAAGAAAACTACCCAAAGAAACCATAAGCCAGGTCGAAGACGCATTCGAGAGCTTACCCCGCGAGCACACACGCGGATTGGAACGGATAAGATTAGTCGAGTTCATATCTGACGCAAGGCTCAAAAACACTTTTCAGGCCTCGGAACTGCCAGGTCTCTACCATCCGCGACAGGGTCCGAAAGGAGCCTGGCTCGAGGTTGCTGTCGGAGTTTTGCTGCCTACTGATAAGCCGTTGCACAAGCGGATAATCCCCCGCCTATCGTTTAAGGGAAACCTTGCAGCCACGATCTTTTCCCTGGTCGGGCAACACTACCATTTCACGCTAAAGCATTCGCTTAAGAAGACTCAGTTGGAGCCGGCGATAAGGGTTTACACGGAAAAGCAGCTTAAGGCCTGGAACGAAAAGAAGCACAGTTTCCGTGCTCGCTTGTTTAAGCCGCTGCAACCTACACTGGAGCGGTGGGCCAAACGGTTACAAAAACGAGCGGCCGCCGAAAAGAAGAAGAGTTTGAGTTCGAAGTAAGCGGGTGAGTTTTAGCTCATTCAGTTGGTTTGGTCGCCACTGTCAATGCTCTTTGCTACAGACCGCAGAGCTTGCGCCACGTCAGTGGTGTCGACGTTTGAACGCCGGAAACGCACCTCCACGCTGAAGTCTTTTCTAGGTGAAACGTATTTGAAGGTGTAGGGTTTGGCTTCGGGCATCACACGCGGCCCCATCTCCTGCCGTCTCACTTCCCTTGCATCATCTCGCGTGAGTCCGCGAGAAGTTATTTCCTTCGCGAGTCGCCTCATTCCCTCTTCGTCCGGCTGGCGAACAATCTGCAGGAGCATTGACTTTGCTGAGACATCGGCCTGGCGACAAAGCTCGCGGACATCGGCAGGTATGGCGGCAATTGAAAGCGCTTCGGTGACAGTACTTCTGCTCTTGCCAACTTTTCGCGCCACTTCCTCATGCGTATAACCAAATCTTTCGCACAACGCCAACAATCCATCTGCCTCTTCCCAAACTGTCAAATCCTTTCGCTGCATGTTCTCAATCAGCGCGATCTCAGCAACCCCGCCGGCGTCGATGTCTATCTCGACACACGGCACTTCGGTGAGCCCGGCGGCACGCGCGGCCCTATAACGACGTTCGCCCGCGATAATCATCCAACGACCGGTCGAGCGTGAAGGCTTAACCAGCAACGGTTCCAGCACGCCTTTCTCCGCGATCGAGGCAGTAAGCTCCGTCAGGTCTCCAAAGTCCACGCGCGGCTGTTCCGGATTTGGATCGATCTTGTCCAGGCCAATCATCCGCCCCACCGCTACGGGCGCATGCTGCGACAACTCCTCGACATAATGGGAGTCATGACGCATTTGCAGTCCTGTCGGCAGTCCCCTTTTAGACACGGCTCATTACCTCGTTACATAAATTTCCATATTCGATTGCGCCTGATGAGTTCGGAGCAAAGCTAAAAATCGATTCCTTGTAGGCCGGCGATTCTTCCAATCTCACGCTTTTGGTTATTACCGTCTCAAACAATTTTGGTCCAAATACCTTCTTGATCTGTTCGTGAACTTCGCGCGCCAGCGTCGTTCGTTTGTCGTGGAGCGTTACCAGCACGCCCAGAAGTTCGAGACCGGGATTGGGGCGTGCCTTGACCTTCTCAATCGTTTCGAGCAAATCGTCTGTGCCTTCGAGTGCGAAGTAGGATGACTGAATGGGAACCAGTACGTGTGTCGCGGCAACCAGCGCGTTTACGGTAATCAAACCGAGAGTCGGAGGTGTGTCGATGACAATCACCTCATACTGATCGCGAAACGGTCCCAACCGATCTTTCAGGCGAAACGGAGCATCAAAATCGCCCACCAATTTCGACTCGAGCTTGGCGAGATTGATTCGCGCTGGAACGATGTCGAGGCCTTCAACGGGCGTGCGGTAAACTGCCTGTTCCACTGGCGCCTGTCCATCCGTCATCAGCTCGTATGCCGAGCGCTCCACCGAAAGCGGATCGAGAAATGAGATTGAGCTATTTGCCTGAGGATCTAGATCAAGAAGGAGGACACGTTTACCAACCCTGGCGAATGCAGCAGCCAAATTGATGGCGGTAGTAGTTTTTCCCACGCCACCTTTTTGATTTGCGATCGCAATTATCATTCGCTATACGTCAACAGAATTTCGAACCTTACCTCATTCAGCTAACTTTATCATCCGGCGAAGCATCAGCCAGCCTGCTTACATTGGCCCGGTTACATTGGTAAATCACCGGCTTCGCCAATCACGTCCGGCCACTCTTCTTCTCCCAACGCTGATTCTTCCCCGCCCTCTTCTTCCGCTGGCGTTGTTTTTTGTGAAGCCTTAATCACATCCTCGTCGACGTAAATCGGACAGTCCGCTCGAAGCGCCAGCGCAATTGCATCGGAAGGTCTTGAATCAAGGACCATCCGGTTGCCGTCGCTCATGCGCATTTCAATCACAGCGAAAAATGTGTTGTCCCGCAAGCTGGTTACGACCACTCTTTCCACTTGAATTCCAAGCTCGATAATCAAGTTGCGCAGTAGGTCGTGAGTCATTGGCCGCGGCGGCGCGATCTTTTCAATTTCCAGCGCAATAGCATTGGCTTCATAAGCCCCGACCCAAATTGGCAGCATCGTATCGCTTTCGACGTCCTTCAAAATGATGATGGGCGTGCCGCTGTTCGGATCCATCATCAGCGCTCTAATTTTTACTTCAATCTCCATAAATCTATCCCTCTGGTCTGCCACCCGGCGGAGTGGCCCGCTGGAGACCTCTGCCTTACCCCGGATCAGTTCGCTTGTTTACTTACCAACTCTCCATAAAGACTGTATGGCTTCGCCTGCGAAATCAATATCTCTACTATATCTCCCGGTTGTGATTTCCGGGCCTTGAAGTTAACCACCTTGTGACAAGTTGAATGACCGGTCATATCTTCGCTGGATCTGGCGCTTTCCCGCTCGACCAGGACACTCACCGTTTTACCGATGTAACTATTGTAGATCTTGTTTTGTATTGACTCTTGCAATTCTTCAAGAGCAATGAAGCGTGCCGTCTTCTCAGCTTCCGGCACCTCATCTCCGAGGTTCGCCGCAGGCGTTCCCGCTCGTTTGGAATACTTGAAAATGTATAGTCCATCGTATTCACATGAGCTCGACCAGTCGCATCGTGCTCTCAAAATCCTCTTCGGCTTCACCAGGAAAGCCGACGATTATGTCGCTCGTTAAAGATAGCCGGCGCTTCGAACTCTTAATTGCGTCGATGCGCCGCCGATAATCTTCCGCGTTGTGACCACGCCGCATTGCTTTTAGGATGCGATCGCTTCCTGACTGCACCGGCAAGTGAATCCAATCGCAAAGATTCGGATGTTCCTCAATCGCGCACACTATATCAGGATGAAAGTCCCTGGGAAACGACGTCGTGAATTTGATGCGCTCCATGCCGGTATCGGCGACAGCTCTCAGCAAGCGCGAAAAAGGCGTCGCGCCGCCATAGCGCTCCAAACCTTCCTGCGATCCGGGGCGATAGCTATTCACGTTTTGACCAATAAGGTGGACTTCTTTGTAGCCAAACGATCGCAGCCGTTGCACCTCGTTTACTATTTCCAGCGCGTTCCGACTCTTCTCGCGGCCGCGTGAATAAGGAACTATGCAGAAGGAGCAAAACTTATTGCAGCCTTCGATAATGGGAACAAATGCCACGTAGGGTGAACGTCTTTCTGCGGGCGACACATCCCAACCTTCACCATCCTGGCGCTCCTCTAAATCGATCACCGAAGCTTCCCCGCCCTGCGCTCGTTCGATCAAAGATGGGATACGATCGGTTGCGCGTGTGCCAATTACCAGATCCACCGACGGGGCATTACGGAAAATTTCGTTGCCCTCAAGTTGCGCAACACATCCCATCACGCCGATCAAAGGTTTCTGCTGCCGGGCGCTGCGTTTTGCAGCGTTTTGTATCTCACCGATTCTCCGGAAAACCTTTCGTTCGGCTCGTTCCCGCACGGAGCAGGTATTTAATAAAACTACGTCGGCGCCCTCCGCAGAAGCGGTTAATTCGTAGCCGGCTCTTCGCAAACCAGTCGCAGCTCGCTCCGTGTCTGCCACATTCATCTGGCAGCCAAACGTCTCGATGTAAACTTTGGATTTCATGAAAACCTGTGCGCGAACTTTAACTGCGCGTGTAGTCTAACAGAAACTGTAAGCCAAACGCGATACCGAGAATTTTGCATCTTTTACTCGGTGAATCGCAGCGGCTTGACCGCTTCTTACTCGACTAGTAGGATGACCGTCGAGTTCCCCAATCCAAAATATTGCGAGGTCCCCTCATGTCGTTCAACAAGATAATTCTTGTCGGAAATCTGGGTCGCGATCCTGAACTGCGTTACACGCCGCAGGGCACGCCCGTTTGCAGTTTTAGTATGGCGACAAATGAACGACGCAAAGATAAGAGCGGCGAGATGCAGGATCAGACTACGTGGTTTCGCGTGACTCTTTGGGGACGCCAGGCTGAGACAGCCTCACAATATCTAACGAAGGGCCGGCCGGTTTATATCGAAGGCAGATTGCGCGTGGAAGAATGGACTGATCGCGATGGGAAACCAAGACACACGCTCGAGGTTCACGCGACAGACATGCAGTTCATTGGTGGCGGTAGAGCCGAAGAGCCGCCGATGGAGCGAGCTGCCGCAGCGGGCGCGCCTTCAGAACCGGCAGACATCGCCGACGACGACATTCCCTTTTAGGCCGGTACTCGATTACTTAGTTGGGCGGACACGACGTTGACCGAGAGCGGTCGGTGATCTCGCAAGGATCACAAACCATGGCAGGTAAACCCCAGACCATCGACGAGTACCTCGCAGCCTTGCGTGATGACAAGCGAGCCGCGCTTGAGAAACTTCGCAAGACCATCAGGGCTGTTGCACCCAAGGCCGAAGAATGCATCAGCTACCAACTCCCCGCCTTCCGTCTTGACGGAAAAATGCTTGTGGCCTTTGGTGCGACCGCGAACCACTGCGCGTTCTACCCCATGAGTTCCTCCACCGTGGAAGCCCACAAGGACGACCTCAAGGACTACTACACCAGCAAGGGGACCATCCGCTTTCAGGCGGACAATCCGCTGCCGGCCACCCTTGTGCGGAAGCTGGTAAAGGCTCGAATCGCGGAGAACGCCGGCCAACGAATTAAGGATTAACGAACCGGTTGCAGCGGACGGCGCTAGGCGCCGCGGCTGAACTGAAGCAATCTCTTTCTCTTCTCTTATTTGGTTTGCTCACCAACGATTTAAAACCATTCGAAGCCATTTGATAGAAGGGGCTTCATAGACTTTGGAAGTCTTGCGACTCACGACGTAACGTAACTCAACCGCAAGGAGACCGTTATGGCCTGGACTGTCTTTTTCATTGTCACTTTTGGAATCCTCATCACCATCCCGCTGATTTGGTCAATTGTTGCACTGGCTCGCGGAAAGAAAGCCCTCTGGCCAGCGGTTGGCGGCATCGGCTTTGCCCTGGTGTTGCTGCTGGGCACATTCATAGGTATGGCCACTAAGTGGGGCGGCTGCCCGGGCAAGAACGAATCGAGCGGCACATCGGAGGATGCTGTCATCTGTGCCGCGGGAAACACTTTCACCGACTGTAAGCCAGACATTTGGAGGGTCGAGTGTAAACAACCTTCGGGCTGCCCGGCACCGTCGCCAACTCCACTTGCCCTCGGCACCCTCTGCCCAAAGGGTCAGACGCCTGTGTATGACTATTGCGAGCGGATGCAGGAGGGAGGAATCAAGCAGCCCTGGGCCACGTGGTCTGACTTGTCGTTCGTCGCCGCAGGACTTTGGCTGTTTTGGTTTTTTCAGTACTTTGAGCGCATAGGCATCAGCAGGTTCGGCCGATTGATCATTCCCGCCACTGCCGACAATCCGATGATTCAAGTCGGATGGCTGTCAATTATCTATGGCCTCGTCGTTATCTTTATGGGACCGCCCAGTATGTGGTACCACGCATCGGTAAAGGAGTGGGCCGGTTGGTTCGATTCGATGTCGGTGGTGACCTGGCTGTTTTTTAACGCCGCCTACGTCTGGTACACAATCTGTGGCCCCATGTGGGGCAGGGGTCGCGGCATCGCTCGACCTATCACCGTCTTGTGCACGTGGGTTAGCGTGATTATTACGCTGGGAATAATCGGGGCCAAATATCCCCACGCGCGGCTCATTTTTTATTTCATCTCCGGCGGCCTCTGGGGGCTCGGTGAGCTGGTCTACCTATTCGTTGCCGGCGTTGCCCCCTGCGTAAAATTTCGTCGCACCTGGTGGTTGTTCTTTAGCAACTTCCTTTTGCTCGGTCTGACGATGACCATCTGGCTGCTATTCAACAGGAATATCGTCTCGCCGCAAACCTGTCACCTTCGCGAGGCTTTCCCAGGACATGCTGTCTTTCACATTCTGGCATCGTTCTCAACCGTGCTGACGTTTTTCTCATTCGCGTCGGAGAAGAGGGTGGAGTGACATAGGACTGCCGGCGAAATTGCGCTGGTTGCTCTTGCCAAAGAGCCATGTGATTGTCGAGGCTCGAGAAACGCCAGGCAGCGCGGAAACGTAGGAACCGCGCGCCGGATCAGGCAGCTCGACGACCTCGAGTTGATTGACATCGCCGAAGGCTTTACGCGTGCAGCTTTCATTTCATCTCGGCTCCTTTCATTTTCCTGCCTTTCCGTTCGCCTGCGATGCGGCGAGCCAGATACTCAGCATCGCGGGCAATTCCGCGCAGGTAAGGAGAGGCGAAGGTACGGCCAAATCTGTATCCCAACAAAAAAAGACCGGCGGCGCGTGTGCTCTCGCAATTTCGAATGAGCGGCCGGCCATCCGGATCGAATTCGAGCAAAGCACCGAGGTGCTGAGTTTCGTAGCGAAAGCCAGTCGCAAACACAACCAGGTCCGGTTGCAAACGTCTGCCATCGGTTAGCACAACGCTGTCACCTTCATAGCTAGCCACGCCTGGAACGCGCGTGATAGTCCCCTTCCGAATAGCCCGTGAAACTGTCAATCCAGTCATAGGTTCATGAAGCCGGCCGGCGCGCCAACTCAGCAAACATGCGGGCAATTGTTCCGGCAGCCATACGAAGTAATGAATATCTATTCCGCATATCCAATGTGGGAAAGCGCGCAGCTTCGAACGAACGGAAAGCCAGGCCTGGTCACCGGGTTCTCTTACTTCCAGCCAACGCTCCAACACCTCAGCAGCCGAAGCGCCCCCACCCACTACCAGCAGTTTGTGCGAGTGGGCCAGATCGCCGGCGCGTGTATCCAAACTGTGGAGCCAACGAAATGAACATTCGTCAGGACGAAATGACTCCGGTAGTTCTGGATGACTGATGATGCCGGTCGCGTTAATGAGGTGCGTCGCCCGGATGAAATGATTGCTGTCGGCGCTCGTTTGATAAGTAACGTTGAAGCCTTCCCCGCCCTGCTCAACCGAAACTACTCTGGCGCCAGAAATAACTTCGAGACCGTGTTGCTTACTATAAAACTCGAGCTCCTTAACCAGGCCGCCAAATGGTAAATACTTCGGCTCGTCGACTCTCCTCATCATGCCGGGAAGGACCGACAATGTCGTAGGCGATAGCAATCTCATCTCGGGATCCACGCGACGAAGTGCGGAAGCCAGCTGTGCTCCGGCCTCGAGTATCACCACCGGGACATTTCGCTTTCGCAGACACTTGGCAGCTGCGAGTCCGGCGGGTCCGGATCCAATTACGACCACGGGAGTATCTTCGCTCGCTCCGCTCATTAAGATTGTCGCTCACCGGCGATTGATTGTTAGAAGCTGAGGGTGTGGAGCGCGAGCATGAAAGATCTGTAGACTACCAATCCAGGGTTACGAAGCACAATGGAATGTAGGAATCACTACACCCTGCCCGCGATCAAGCTGTGCCCCAGCGGCCAAATCCTCGCAGTTTGATATAGCGTCTGGCTAGTCTCTCATCCTGACTGCAGCTAACGGCCTCCGCCAGTCGCTCAGCCAAAGCGGCGTCGAGAAAACGAGCAGCTTGATCGTAGTCAGTATGAGCGCCGCCGGGTGGTTCACTAATAATCTGATCCACAATTTTTTCTGCGTAAAGATCCTGTGCAGTCAGGCGCAAACCGGTTGCCGCCTGGTCCGCGAGTTTCGCGTCCTTCCATAGAATTGCCGCACAGCCTTCGGGTGAGATTACGGAGTAAATGGCATTCTCCAACATCATCACCTGGTCGCCTACCCCAATCGCCAGGGCGCCACCGGATCCACCCTCGCCGATCACTGTGACGATTACCGGGACCTTAAGCTTGGCCATCTCGCGCAGGTTGTAAGCGATAGCCTCCGCTTGTCCGCGCTCCTCGGCGTCGATGCCGGGGTAGGCGCCGGGAGTGTCTATCAACGAAAAGATGGGGCGCCCAAATTTTTCGGCCAGCTTCATCACTCGCAGGGCCTTGCGGTAACCTTCCGGTTTGGGCATGCCGAAGTTGCGGTATTTGCGCTGCTTCGTATCGCGACCCTTCTGGTGACCGACCACCACGATAGGCAAACCATGAAAGCGCGCCGAACCACAAACGATTGCCGGATCATCTGCAAATCTTCGGTCGCCGTGCAGCTCAACGAATTCATCAAAGAGGCGCTCGATAAAATCCAGGGTATGTGGCCGATCAGCATGACGGGCCAGCTGCACTCTCTCAATCGCGGACCGTGAGCCCGGCTCCGGCGGAGGTTCCGCCGGCTCCGGACTATCGATCGCTGTCGCTTCTTTTTCCTTCTTAGCCACTCTTCTTATTGGACAAACCGACCATTATCAGACGCTGTTTGAAAGTGCTATTTTCTCCACTTTCAACCCACA
The DNA here is from genome assembly GCA_963698325.1 of Blastocatellia bacterium. Classification (GTDB taxonomy): domain Bacteria; phylum Acidobacteriota; class Blastocatellia; order Pyrinomonadales; family Pyrinomonadaceae; genus PSRF01. Next base: position 492,232 of record CAVOQJ010000007.1, read on the forward strand.
ACCCATTTTCCGAACGGCGGTCTCAAATTTTTCACTGCGTTCTACACGCAGAGTGGAACTCACTTTCACTCGCACGAGCAGATCCTTAGCCACGGATGTCTCCAACATCACCTCGCAGTTGCCGGCGTGGGTATTAATCACGTGCAGAATGCTATCAAATAACTGAGCCGGATCCGACGCCTGAGGTACATGAAGGATTATCAGCTCCTTAGCTCTTACGATTTCATCCAAACTCTGAACCTGGTCAACAATAATTGAGGGTGGATTGTCTTCGCTCAGCTCAAGGCGGCCGCTCACCAGCACTGGTAGTTCATTCTTAAGTAATGACGAATACCTCCGGTAAATTTCCGGCCAAAGAACACACTTCGTGCCTCCAGCTTCGTCTTCCAGACGCAAAAGGGCAAATCTGTCGCCCTTCCGGGTGGTTTTAGGTTGGAGATCGTTAATAATGCCGCCGATGTGGATACGTGTGCCGCTGGAAATGCCTGGAAGGTCAAGAGACTTTGCAGCTTTCGCCGCCTGCAAAAGTTCGCCATAGTTTCCCAGCGGATGAGCGGTGACGTAAAAACCAAGAGCGGCTTTTTCCGCAAGCAGAAGTTGAGAACGCGTCCAGCAAACACCTGTCGATAGAGGCTGTTCCACAAAGTCGGAGTCTTCCGCAATCGAACCAAAAAGACCATTCTGGCCCTGCATTCGTTCACGCTTCGCACGTTGTGCTCGGGAAAGCGCTGCATCAATGGAATTGTAAAGGGCACCGCGGTATTCATGCAGTTCGCGCGAATCTGTTTGAAGAGAGTCGAATGCTCCGGCACCCACCAGGCCTTCCAGCACACGCTTGTTCAGCCCACCGTTTCCCAACCGTTCCGTGAACTCGAAGAATGATTTAAAAGGACCAGCTTTGCGAGCCTCGATTATAGAGTTTACGGTTGAATGACCGAGACCTTTGATAGCCGCGAGCCCATATCTGATGGCGCCGGCGAGCGGCGTAAAACCGGAATAACTTTCGTTCACATCCGGAGGTAAGAGTTTGATTCCCTGTGCGCGCAGCTCTTTTGAATATTTAAAAACTTTGGCAGCGTCCTGGGCCTCACTCGAGAGAACCGCGGCATAGAAATGCTCCGGGAAGTGTGCCTTCAGGTACGCGGTTTGGAATGCCAGGTAGGCATAAGCTACCGCATGACTTCGAGGGAATCCATAATCAGAAAACTTCGCCATCAGCGAAAATATTTTTTCAGCTTTGTCTTTCTTAATTCCTCTCTCTATTGCGCCGTTGATGAACTTCTGCTCATGTAGAGCCATTTCCTCGCGCTTCTTCTTACCCATGGCCCGGCGCATTAGGTCGGCCTCGCTGAGCGTATAGCCCGCGAGTTTCTGTGCCAGCTGCATGATTTGTTCCTGGTAAACGAGAACCCCAAAAGTGTTGTTCAGGATTTCCTTCATCTCCGGAACCAAATAACGCACTGTCTTCAATCCGCGATGGCGCTGAATAAACTCCTCGACCATACCCCCATCCAAAGGCCCGGGCCGGTAAAGCGCATTCAAGGCGGACAGGTCTTCCACATCCTTGGGTTTAAGCTTTCTACATATCTCTTGCATGCCGGAGGATTCAAACTGAAACACTGCATCCGTGCGTCCTTCACCAAAAACCGCCATGGTCTTTTCGTCGTTAAGCGCTAAATCAGCCCAGTTAATCTCCGTGCCTAGCAGCTGCTTAATGCTGATTAAGCAATCATTTATAACAGTCAGGGCGGTAAGCGCTAAAAAATCCATCTTAAGCATGCCCGTCTTTTCAAGATCGGACATGACATATTGCGTGGTGATTTCTTCCTTCCCCGAGACCGCAATCGGGATCAACTCCTGCAATGGAACAGGGGATATTACGACGCCGGCCGCATGCACGGACGAGTGGCGAGCACAACCTTCAAGCCGTTGGGCGATCTCAATTAGTTCCTTAACATTCGGATTGGTTTCAATTTCCTTCCTCAACTCGGGAACCTGTTCGAGCGCCTGCGTGAGGCTGACGTTTCTGCCGCGGACCGGCGGCGGAATCATTTTGGCTATTCGTTCGACTTCCGCGTAAGGCATCTCCAAAGCACGGCCGACATCCTTGATCGCCGCCCGGGACGCGAGGGTGCCAAAGGTAATGATCTGGCAGACTGAGTCCCGCCCATAAAGATTGGCGACGTGATTGATAACGTCCCCGCGTCCTCTGACACAGAAATCGATGTCTATGTCCGGCAGGGATATTCTCCCAGGGTTAAGGAATCGCTCGAAGATAAGGTCATACTGTAAAGGATCTACATCAGTTATCTCGAGACAATAGGCGACCAGCGAGCCGGCTGACGAACCGCGTCCAGGACCGACTGGAATCGCGTGTTGCTTGGCGTATCGGACAAAATCCCAGACGATCAGAAAGTATCCGGCGAAACCCATCTGCTTAATCATGGCGATCTCACTCGCGAGACGGGTCTGATAATCAGATAAAGCGTGTTTGAGTTCCCCACGAGACTGTTGCCGCTCCCAAACTTGCTGGCGCCGGCGCTCGAAGCCTTCCCTCACTACTTTCTCAAAGTATTCGTCCGCTGAAGCGGCCTCTCCAGGTGGTATGGGATAGTTGGGAAGATGGTTAATGTTCTCCGGTAGTTTCAGGTCGCAGCTTTCGGCGATCTCGACCGTACGCAAGAGGGCGTCCGGCAATTCACTCCCGAATATCCGCCACATCTCTGCGGGCGAACGAACGTAAAAATTCGGGCTGGCATAACGGAGACGATTCGTATCATTAACAGTCTTGCCCGAGCCGATACAAAGCAGCACGTCATGTGCCCGCGCGTCGTCCGGCATCAAATAGTGAGCGTCGTTCGTCGCCACGAGCGGCACGCCGGTTCGGCGCGAAAGCTCTACCAGCGGTTTACGAATTCTCTGCTGCGCCTCGAGGCCGTGCTCCTGGATCTCCAGGAAATAATTTCCCTTTCCCATGATCTCTTCGAATTCAAGTGCGGCAGCCGCGGCGTCGTCACAATTTTCGCGAGCCAACATTGCCGAGGGCACGCCGGACATGCAGGCCGAAAGCGCGATAAGTCCCTTCGAGTGTTCGGCGAGCAGTTCTTTGTCGATTCGAGGTTTGTAATAGAAGCCTTCCGTATAGGCCTTCGAGGTTAGACGGACGAGATTGCGATAACCATCCAGGTCTCTTGCCAGCAGGATTAAATGAAAGTTTGCCTTCTCCCCGGGAGCTGAAGCCGCTCGATCCTTTCTGCTGCCGCGAGTGATGTAGGTCTCGCAGCCAATGATGGGGTTCACGCCGCGGCTTCTCATCGCGTTGTAAAAAGAGATGGCGCCAAACATATTGCCATGATCGGTCATGGCGCACGCCGTCATCCCAAGCTCTTCGGTTCGTCTGGCGAGAGGTTTGATCTGAATCGCCCCATCTAACAGGCTGTAATCGGTGTGGAGGTGTAGATGTGCGAATCTTTGATCCGGCATAGCGGTGATGAAAAGACTAGTGCCTATCTGATAATAGGCAGAACGGAATATAGTGTGATTAATTCAGCGAGTGCACTATATCATGGCCATTCCGGTCGCCTCGCTGCTCACTTTGTCACTGAATAACTTGTGGCCGCCGATAAACCAACTCCAGCCAAAAATTTTCGCGGCCGTTTTGAAGAAAATGCTTTAAAAGTTCTGCTGCAAAGACGATGACCTATTCCCATTCAATAGTGCTGGGTGGTTTCGAACTTATGTCATAAACGACTCTATTAATTCCACGAATCTCCGAAATGATTCGCGACGAGACGCGCGCCAGCAGATCATGCGGAAGCCTTGCCCAGTCGGCCGTCATTCCATCGACGCTTGTTACCGCCCGGATAGCCACAACCTTTTCATAGGTGCGCTCATCGCCCATCACCCCTACAGTTGAAACAGGTAACAAAACGGGAAAAGCTTGCCACACAGAATTGTAGAGATTTGCTGCTCGAAGTTCCTCGTTAAGAATTCGATCCGCCGCCTGGAGTAGTCGCACCCGTTCCTGAGTTACCTCACCTATTATCCTCACCGCCAAACCAGGACCAGGGAATGGATGTCTGGTGAGGATCTCGTCAGGCACCCCCAACTCCCTGCCAATGAGCCTGACTTCATCTTTGAACAATTCCCTCAATGGCTCGATCAACTTCAATTTCATCTTCTCGGGCAATCCGCCGACGTTATGGTGACTCTTTATTACTGCGGAAGGGCCGCGGACTGAAACCGATTCAATAACGTCGGGATATAACGTGCCCTGGACAAGAAATGCCACGTCACCCACCCTCCTGGCCTCGTGCTCAAAAACGTCAATAAAGACTTTGCCGATAGTTTTCCGTTTCTCCTCCGGCTCAATAACGTCCTTCAGGGCGTTTAGAAACAGCTCACCAACTCGCACGCCCGTGATGTTCAGTTTCATTTGTTGCTGCAGCAGGGCGAGCGTCAACTCAAACTCACCATCTCGCAGAAGACCGTTGTCAACGAAGATACATGTCTGCCGTTCGCCTATTGCTTGATGAACGAGCGCAGCGGCCACTGTGGAATCGACGCCTCCAGACAACCCGCATACGACCTGGCCCGTATCGCCAACTTCTTCCCGAATGCGATTGACCTGTTCTTCAATAACGGCTTTCGGAGACCAATCACCGCGGCATTCACAAATTGAAAACAAGAAGTTGCGAATGACCTGGGCGCCGAGAGGTGTATGCGCCACTTCCGGATGAAACTGCACTCCGTAAATCGCCCGGTTGGTATCTTCGATTGCGTTGAGGGCGTCATCAGTAAGAGCGGTGACACGAAAACCGGTGGGTACCGAAGTTACCTGATCACCATGGCTCATCCAAACATCCATTTCGGCAGGCAAGCCTTCGAACAAGCGACTATTGTTTACAACCTTCAACCTCGCATAACCAAATTCGCGATTCGGCGATGCTTTAACCTCGCCACCCATATCGAAGGCAAGGATTTGGAGACCATAGCAGATGCCGAGCACCGGGCACTTGCTCGATTGCAGCAGTTTCGAGTCAGGCCGGGGTGCGCCGTCCTGATAGACTGAAGACGGACTGCCAGACAAGATCAACCCTTTCGGCTGGCGAGCGGCAATTCGTTCGATGGGTGCGTTGAAGGGCAGGATTTCGCAATAGACGCCTGCCTCCCGAACGCGGCGAGCTATTAGCTGAGTGTATTGCGATCCAAAGTCAAGTATTATGACGGTTTCGTGTTGATTTTCCGTTATCAAAAAAGAAGACCTCTGGCCCGTTTGAATGCGTCAAATAGTTTAGTTAGAAATAATGAACTGTGAATTATACGTTTGGATATGAATAACTCAAGAACCCGAGGGCGATTGGCAATCAATTGTTAAAGCAACTGTTGACAACTAATAACAACCTGCGACGGCGACGGATCTTTGCGGTCATCCTCATCGCCGTGCTGACTACCATCGTATTTGGCTCTGCCCAAACCAATAATAACGGGCACCCCGATTCGCCGCCCATCAAAACAGTAGATCTCTCCCAACCTCTGACCATCAATTGGCGTTACGACTCGAATCTAACGCTAAACCTCACGCCGGCCGCTGATGACGAGCGAATCTATTTGCCGCTTGCGGGCGGAACCCTTGTCTCTCTTATCGCCGCTGGTGGACAACTCAACTGGCGTTCGGAAATGGGTGGAGAACTTTCAGCTTCCCCGGTTGCCGATAAACGAGGCGTGTATGTCGCCTCGGAGACGGGCAAATCCGAAAGCGGCGCTCGTCGTGCTACTGGTGCTTTGCGAGCCATCGGGCGGGATGGCGGCGTAACATTGTGGATGCGGACGCTGGCGCTGCCGCTTCGCGGAGGTTTGACCCTGGGAAACGGAAAACTATTCGCCGGCGGCAGCGACGGAAAAATATATGCATTCAACAGCCTGAATGGCGAGGCGCGCTGGATCTACGATTATGGATCGTCTTTCAATTCCCAGCCGGTGCTCGCGGATTCGCGTCTCTACATTGGAAGCGAAGATGGCAACTTACTTGCGCTCGACGAAAGTACGGGAAAACTCCTCTGGCACTATCGCACCAAAGGAGCTGTACGAGGACCGGTAGCCAATCGAAACGGCATCGTGTATTTCGGTTCTGGTGACGGTTATGTTTACGCGGTAAACGCCGATAGTGGTCACTTGATCTGGCGTAAGCGAACGGGCGCGGGTGTGCAGGCAGTCGTTCGCGCGGGAGAGGAGTTGCTCGTAGCCTCGCTGGATAATTTTGTTTACAAGTTTTCTCTAACCGGGGCTCGGATGTGGAAGCGCCGGCTGCCGGGAAGGATTTCTTCGCAACCCCTGATTACGCACGGTGCCGCACTGTTTATGCCGCTTTCAAGTTCAGCGGCGGTTGTCCTTGAGTCTCGCGAGGGGCGCCAGGTTAATTTGCTTCCGGTGGGTGAAGAAATAACTACATCTGCTTCGCCGATTGCCGTGGGCGACGTCGTGCTACTGACGACCGAGCATGGCCTGCTCGCCTTTAAGCAACCGCGCGCTGCCGCCGGCAATAAGTAAATTAGAGACTAAAGCCGTGAACCTGGAATCGAATCCAGCAAAGCATTACCGTTGGTTTACCTGAACGCCTGCCTCGCTGAGTTCAGCCCGCCTGCGAAACACTCCAATTACGCGAGAAAACAATCCGTGAAGAATATATCCGATAACGAGTACCAGGAGGACATAGCGGGAGTAAAGAAAAATCAGCATGCCGACGCCAACGGCGAGAATTACTGTGCGCATACTGCGACTGCGAGTTCCCACCGTCTTAAAACTTGGGAATCTCAGGGTACTAACCATGAGAACGCTTAAGACGCCGACCAGGGCCATCAATAGAATGGAATAAACCTGCGCTCGTTCCGGCCCATACCTGACCAGCGGCACCGGCTCAAAGTGGATGATCGCGGCGATCAAGCAGGCGGCCACCGGAATAGGCAAACCCACAAAGCTCTTCTTATCCATCTTGATGGTGCCTTCGGCCAGAATGCGCGGGCGCGATGCCTGAACATTGAAGCGAGCAAGACGAAAAGCGCCGCACATCAGGTACATAAAAGACAGAAACCAGGCCAGATTGTGCAAGCCCCCGCCCTCTTCAAGCGTGGCACCGTATCCCCAGACATAAGCGAGTACAGCAGGTGCAAGACCAAAGGTCACAATGTCCGCGATGGAATCCAGTTGAATGCCGATCTCTGTTGTTGTTTTAGTCATGCGTGCAAGCCGGCCGTCAAGCATGTCGAAGAGGAGGGCCCAACCGATCGCCTTGGCGGCGTTATCAAGATAGACGGCCGCTTGCAAGAGATCGGCCTGGGTGCCGTTGCCGACGAACTGGAAACCACGCACCGCTGCCATCACGGCGTAAAAACCCATGCCAATGTTTGCGGCAGTGAAAGCGGACGGGATTAGATACACGCCCTTCCGCAGCCCGCGCCGTTCGGGATTTTTTGCATCCATGTTTATCTTTTTACGGGCCGCAGCCGTCATCGCACCCTTCCGATAATTGTGGTTCCACCCTGCACCCGAGCGCCCTCAGCGACGAGAACTTCCACGCTCGCGGGCAATAAGACATCAGTGCGGGAACTAAACTTTATCAAGCCGAATCGCTCACCCAACTCTAATCGTTCACCGGCTGTCTTCCAGCAAACAATTCTACGCGCGAGAATTCCGGCGATCTGCTTGCATACCACCGTAACGTTGTCGCCTTCGATCGTCAGAGCATTTTGTTCGTTAACCAAACTTGCGTTAGCGTTGGTGGCCATCAAAAATTTTCCCCGTGTATAAGCCACATTCGTGATCTTACCCCCGATAGGCGCGCGGTTGATATGCACATCAAGTGGCGACAAGAAAATGCTTACGAGGGTTGCCGAACCAGCGACGCCCTCGTTCACCGGTCTGACGCGCGTTACGCGCCCGTCGGCAGGAGCCACCACGACATCAGGATCATTCGGCGACTGCCTATCGGGATCGCGAAAGAAGAACGCCATAAAAGCCGCCAGAATTGCCAATAAGAGAGCCAGCGGCCACAAACTCAGCAACCACACAACAACTGCCAGGGTTGCTGGCACCAGCACATAAAAGATTCCTTCGCGAGCTATTCTCACTCCTTATGGTCCGGGATTGTATGCCGGATATCCGTCCGACGCGGTGCAGCTGCAATTTAACCAGTAACTGTTTTGTAAGAAAGGGGACGTGTGACACCTCCACGTCCCCTCCAGAGTAAACTTATTCAGGAGAAAGTTTTCCCCGTTTTATTTTAATGACTCACGCTTTGATTCTTCTGGTGCTGCATGATTAGGGCGTACATTTGATCTTTAAGAGCTAACTTCTTTTTCTTGAGTGTAACCTCTTCCAGTTGTTCTTCGTCGCTCGGATAAGCCAGGGCTGTAAGTTCACTTAATCGTTCCTCGTATCGAGTATGTTCGCGGGCTAGTTCCCTGAACTCTGGATCTCGATTCATCAGCTCTTCCTTAAGCCTATCCGCAGTTGTAATGTCCATTTTCGTGCATGTCTCCTTTCAGACGATGGGACTGGCAAGATTGGTTTGAGGAGGCTCTCGGAAAACCTCCTGGGAATGTATGGGACACGAAAAAATGGTAGCCCAATTGTCGCGGCGGATCAAGCGTTTCACATGAGTTGAACAGTCATGACCAGCGCGTCCTCTACCGGTTCTGAATAATAATTATTGCGCCGGGACGTGATCTGAAAGCCGCATTCTTCATAAAGTGCAAGGGCTGCAGAGTTTCCAGCGCGCAATTCAAGAAATGCATAGGGCACTCCTGAATTCTTCCCTGCCTCCAAAATGCGATCTAATAAAGCCCTTCCAATCCCCCGCCTCCGGAAACCATCGCGAACTGCCACGTTGTTAATGTGCAGCTCATCCGCTCCCATTCGACCTACGATGTACCCGGCCAGCCTGGGGGCCATTCGATTATGTGCGGAGTGATTTACTCGCGCCACCAGCATCAGGTCTCTATTACCACCTTGAAGCTCGGAATAGTAAGCGGCCCAGCCCCACCGGCTTAGTCCTGAGCTTTCTTCGATCTCAACGACTTCAAGCAGGTCGTGCTCGGTCATCGGCATAATCGATATGCCCTGCCCTGCCGCAGTAATAATCTGTTGTGTCAACGACATTGTTCGTTTAATTCCGCGTCCGAGGGTCTGACGTAAATGGCGCTGAGAGAATGCGGCGAACTCACATTGCCGGTTTCATAAGCATGCAACGCCAGTGCTGCTACGTGCTTCGCAAGATTTACTTCTTTTGCGGCAAGCTGCCAAATGTTAACTCCCGATTCATTGGCAACGTTCTTTGATTCATGCTCAGCAGCAACGAAAATGATGCCTTGCCTTTGCGCAAAACTGTCGAGAAGCTCTCGTTGCAGATGTGCGCCACCGCCGGCCCATTTAAGGTTCATGAAGGGAGCGTATCGCTCGACCAATTTTTGCGGAGATAAGTGGGCCGCGCTGTCAATTTCAGTTACGATCTCATTATCTGAAACAGAAAACATCTGAGCGAAAACCTCGCCACGTCCCGCAGGCAAGACTGCAACAGTGGCGCTCGAATAACCCGCAGCATGAGCAACAGCTCGAAGCGTCGGTATGCCGACACACGGCCGCTTTAGTGATGCAGCCAAAGCTTTCAAAGTAGCGATGCCAATCCGTAGACCGGTAAAGCTGCCTGGACCGGAAGCGCACGCAAAAAGATCCACGTCCTGGAGCGAAACATCGGCTTCCTCGAGACTGTTATTGATATCCTGCAACAAACTGGACGACTGCGACACCTGCGGATTGCCACTGCGCGCAGCTAACTGGACGTTTCCTCGTCCGAGGAAGACACTACCGCCCAGCGTGGCAGTATCCAGACTTAAAATAAGAGGAGTAGCGGTCACCTTGCCAAAAATCCCGGCTTAATTTTCCTGCAGCCCGCCTGGCGAGTTTAATAACAGGCGCCCGATTCGCGAAAGGCAGTTGGCCATTTGATACGGTAGTCGCGGCAGGTTGTTAAATTCTCCATTGACACTAATGGTCGCAATTATTGGATTGGGCCATCGCTGACGGAGACCGTCCCAGAGACTAGCAGGGTGGCGCAGAAGGTCAGCCATCGGTATCGGATGACTCATCGGCGGCTGATCGATCGCAAAGGGATTTGCCCACTGCTTGAGCACATTTTCTATCAGCCACACCGGCAATTCCTTCTCCATTTCCGCCGGGACCTTCCCGGTATCCGTACGGACCAAGCGCTTGGCCAAGCCGATCGCCGAGATGATCCAATGAGCGCGAGTGCGATTGCGTCCCAGGCAAACATCCCAATCAAAAGTTGCCGGCAGAGATTCTATTGCCACACCTACATCGCAAAGCCACAATGGGCGCCACGCTCCATGTTTCAAGAGATGGATGCAGGAAAGCGCAAGTTGGTCTTCAAGACCGAGTATGCGAATCTGCTCTTCGCCCAGGCCGACTAATCGCGAGCGCTCAAATAGGTCGTCGATCGTTCTTTCGTCAATCTCGGAGAAGTGTTTGTGAAGATCGACCCAACAATCGCTCGCCTCATCCGACCTTAGAACCTCTTCCGCTAATTTGAAGTGGGCTGGACTTACGCAAATATCGATGTCCCCATAGGGCCTGAGGCCCTCCTGCGCATACATTCTAGCGGTGGCCCAACCTTTTGCGAGTAAGGCTTGGATCTGAGCCTGGCGCAGCAGCCGAAAGACCTTTTCGATATTTTGTTCGTGAATTTCCGCCTGCAACGACTGAAGTCGAAACGCCTGATGAAGCAATTCGGCTGATGAGGAGTCTCGAAGCGGCGTCTGGCTAATGCGACGCCAACCAAGCGCGGCCGTTCCGGAATCGTAAAGCAACGGAGTTACTTCATCGAGCTCACGCTCCGACATTTGTAGGGTTGGGAATGGCGCTGTGCGCCACGCGCCGGAAAGCACTTCAGCCACCAAACTACCCTTGCGCACGGCTTCTCTCGACTTCATGAATTATCCAGAGGCGATTGCTGTCAGTAGCTGATCAGCACCCGGTTGCCTAGTGACAGGCGCCTGGCTCTCTAGCGAAAGGCACCCTGTTGCTACCGAGACAGTGTGGAAAGCGTTAACGACTGGGCCCAACCTGCGGTGCATACATATATAGTTCAATGACTACCGCCATACACTGCGCGCAGTGTCGAAGCTATGCCGCAATGTGGGTCAACAAATACGGAACCGGGAGCGATAGCGACCGGCGTCAAGGCTGAGTCCACTCAGCATCTCATCTACAACTCACCGACCGGGTTCCACCCATCTCAATAGGACCAAGGAGGGGTTTTGATCGACACAGTTGGGCGTGGCGGAGGTGACGCCGGTCGCTATCGCTCCCGGTTCCGTATTCGTCTACCCACGTTGCCGGACTCTTTGCTACGGCGTCAGATTGAGGACATGTTTAGCGACGGGGTCTGAACCGCAGCTTTTCTTACGCCGAAGGCGTACAGCCGAGTTTTCACACACTCGCTAACGCTCGCGGTTCTGATTCCCTTCCACTCGTTCCAACACCGCAGGCGCAACTTTCCTGGCATCCCCCCTGACTCCCTTCAACACGTCGGCTTGCGCCGCCACACGCTGCAACGTAGCAAGCGCCCTGGCGGGGCTGCGTCGCGCGGAAACAGTATTGAAAAGCATTTCCAAAACTCCCTTTCCGGCCGTGAGCTTCCGCGGCCGCCATCGTGCGCCGTTCTTAAACTGGGTCATCAAGACGAGTCCGACAGGTAGTGGCTTGGTCCCCGCCTGGCCACCTAGCTCGGCCGCAGTAAATTTTGTTTGTCTAAACTGCCCCTCCTCGCGAAGTTCAAGGGGTTTCGCGAAGGGATGGACCCGGCCGCGCGAATCCAGCACCGCATACTCGTCGGAATAGTAAGTTGCACCAGCGCGCACGAGCTCGGCAACCAACGTCGACTTGCCGCTGTAGCTTCGCCCGGGTATTACGATGGCCCTCCCCTTCCAGCCAACCACGCCGGCGTGCACAAAGACGCGATACCTGGCCAACTCGGCTACGAAGAGTCTCAAATCAGACTCGAGCGTTTCAAATACGCTGTCCAGATCAAACGAGCGGGCGAGCTGCACGTGATCTCCGTAGAGCAAATTAAGACGACGCAGGTTGGCGCGCTGCTCTCTGCCACCTATCAAGATCGAATACACCCGATCGACGACGGAGGAAGACGCGCTCTCCCACTCACTCGGCAGGTGGTGGCAGACTCGATCAAGCGCAACCGGGTCGTTCGAGCGAATGCCGATTCGCACCCCGTAAGACTTTAATGAGAAGCCTACCGCCCATCCAAGGCGGTCCACCTTCTTCATTCAAGTGGACGTAAACTTGAGCCTTGGTAACTTTAGTTCTGACATCCTTATGTTCCTGTTTGATCGGTCTGGAAACAGTAATGAGCGCATGCAACCCGCATACAGACTAGTTTCTATCAACTCTTCGTCAGTTCAATTTTTCGATGGAAAAACTATCAAGCGAGATTGAGCCGAAGATTGGACACGGCATGGTGCAATTCTCTCTCTGAAGCGTCAACACCACTGCTTCTGTTGATGGGGTCGTCGTAAATTCAAGATTAAAGACCTGCCAGTCACTGGTTCCTTTCTCGAGCGGTCGCGATTGACCTAAAAGCTTTTTATCTCCGGAAGCATCGCTAATGGTTAGAATGGGCAGTCCTCCTGTGATCACGTCCTGCGAGCGACCAGCGAAGTTGACCTTGTAACGTTTGGATGGCCCAACCAATATCACCTGCGATACTAAAACCCATCCCGGATTCGAAGCCCCGGAAAAATCAATTCTCAGGTTCTTCGAGCCACTGTCAGGCCGGCCAGAATCCAACGAGATAGAGATGGCGTCCAGCTGACGCGGCACCCGCCAACCGAAACCGCCCTGGTCGAATGCCAACGGACCCTCGAAACCACCATCGTAGATTAAAGGCCGGGTTGTTTCCTTGCCCAACCCAACCCGGTCGGTCACCTTCCAAACTTCGAAGGCTTCCTTGAAGGCCCCTTTAGCCAGCAACTGCTCAACCACCTCGCGTCTTATGGCATCCGGAACGTCTGCATCGCCGATTTGTGCAATTACCTCCTCCGCTCTTCCGTGCCGAGCCAGAAAACGGGCAAAAGCAATTCGCATCCTGTCACCTTTAATTTGGGCCAATTGCTCAGTGGTTGTTACATCGCCGCGGGATACACTCCAGGCAAGATCGATAAGACCAGGTATCAATTCAGGATTACTTTGCGCCGCCTGACTTAGATCGTTAAATGCAGACTCATATTGGCCCTTTCGCAAGAGCACGTTCCCCCGATTCCAGCGGGGCTGCGAATAGTAAGGAGCACGTTTAATAGCCTCGTCGAACGTGGCTATGGCGCCGTCGGAGTCGCCCATCTGGTCGCGCAAAAGCCCGAGCTCAGACCAGAGCCCGTAGTCGTCAGGACGTAGAGCGACGGCGCGCTCGAATTCGAGCATTGCGCGGTCAGGGGCGCCAGATAAACTCATCAAAGCGGCGCCGGCAAAATGAGCTTCGGCATCTTTCGGCGTCAGTTGAATCGCTTTTTCCGCGGCAGCAAGATTACCCGCAGTCAGCGAATAGGTTACCAGGATGCGCGAAAATCCATAGGTCGCTGCGGTTTTGATTGCAAAGAGGCAACCGAATATGGCTGTTGCGACCACGAGCAACTGTAGTGGGCGACGCGAGTGAAAGTTGGAACGTGAACTTTTCAAGGACGAAGGGGGAGCCGGTGCTGCGGCGCGCACCAATACTAAGGGAATACCCGAATCAAAGAAAAGCGTGCCAGCTCCTTACGGAGGGCACGCTTTTAGAGTTAGAACTGAGATTGTTGTTCAGCTTGGACTCGGGTTACCACCGTTATGAAACGCCCAAATTAAGCCGGCAACAACGGCGCCGCCACCAGCGAGAATGGCTATCAAAGCTTCCGTGGCTATTCCCCCTCCACCTGTCCCGCCACCAACAGCAGCCGTCTGACTGAGAGGACTGAGTCCACCTCCCGCAAAACAGAAACCCATTCCTTTACGGTTGCTGTTGGTTTTCTCGGAAGAGCCTTCGGCAGTATATGCCTCGGCTTCACCCGGTCCACTCTTCTTAATCACCACGCATCCACGGAGTATCTTGACGCGGACATTGCCGTTGTCGTCAAAGTCGAGTTGGATAGACGAGTTTGGCTGCAGCTCCACAGTACCGAGCGCGCCGAGATCAATTGTCGCGCTAACCGCGTCAGGAGTTTCAATGGTCGCGCCTGTCAACAGACTCGCGCCGCTGGCTGCACTTGCGTTATTCACTGTGATGGGCTGGTTGCCGGTAGTGGTTAAGCGCGCGATGAATTGCTGCGGCACAACCGCTGGAGCCGAAGGAGACGCCGGGGCCGCAAAACTCAATTGGACAAATACCTGAACAAGGGCAATAGCAAGGAACACAGCAATTGCTCTGGAGATTGTTCGACGTTGTGTGGTCATGATTTTAATGTCCCTTCAAAGTTGACGGCAGAAATCTTTGAGATTTGGAGCCCTAAGCGGCCCGAAGTTTACTTTGCTTCTCGCACAGGTCAATGGTTATTCTGGGAAAGTCGACTCTTTTTGCAGAAATTACCGGGAGCGGTTGTTTGCGTCTGCTGTGGCAGTCTACGGTTTCTTTATGAACCGCCCAAAAAATTCATCGGCCAGACGCGGATCAATCGTCTTCAGAGTCTGGTACTCCTCAAGCACTTTCTTCTTATCACCCAGCGCCACATAGGTGACGGCGAGGTTGAAGTGCGCCTCGCCGTAGTTTGGCTTTAACTTAATAGCGGCCTTCAGCGCAGTTACTGCTTCCGGATAGCGTTTGCTTCGATAGTAAACTTTGCCAAGGTTGTTATGAGTCTCCGCGTCGTCGGGCTTAAGTAAAAGTGCTCTTTTGTAAGCGTCAATAGCCTGTTCAAACTGTTGTGCCTGATACAGCGCCGAGCCAAGGCTATTGTAGGCGTCCGGAAAATCATTTTTCAGTCGCACAGCTTGTTGCAGTGCGGCAACTGCTTCATTGAACTGACCACGATTGTAATAAGCAGTGCCCAGGTTGTATTGAGCCTCCGGAAAGTCTGCCTTAACAGCCACTGCTTTCTTGAGCGCCTCAATGGCTTCGGGATAACTTCCTAACTTGTTGTAGACCGAGCCGAGATTGTTGAGCGCCTTGGAATAGTCAGGTTTCAGTCGAATAGCTTCCTTGTAAGCCTCGATGGCCTTTCGGAAAAACTCTGTCGCTTCAGCCTTATCGCTGCTCTCAGCAATCTTCGCGTAAGCATAACCAAGGTTATTGTGAGATACGGGGTTGTCTGGTTTTAGCCTGATTGCTTCCTGCAGTTCGCTAATTGCAGTGCGATACTCGTTCAACGCTATCAGCAAACTCCCGAGGTTGGTTCGAGCTTCCGCATAGTCGGGCTTGAGCCTGATCGCTTCGCGATAAGCTCCGGTCGCTTCAGCATACTTGCCTGACATGTAATAAGCGTTACCGAGGTTGTAATGGGCATCCGCGTAATCGGGTCTTGCGCTCGCCGCCTTGAGAAAAGTTTCGAGGGCCTTAGGATACTGTTCCGTTATGTAATATGCCGCGCCCAGGTTGTTGAGGGCTTCCGCATCTCCCGGCTTCAGACTAATCGACCTCGTGAAAGCGTTAATTGCCTCCGGATAGCGTCCAGCTTTGTAGAGACTGGCTCCCAGATTGTTGTAAGCGACGGCATCATCCGGTTTTAATTTGACTGTTCTTTGCAGGGCATCGACCGACTGCGGCAACATTGCCAGCTTGTCATAAGCATAGCCAAGATTACTGAAGGCAATCGCATTGTCTGGTTGCAGATCGCACCGCTTGCTCGTATGCCCTGGCAGCTTCTGCGTAACGATTCAAGCTCAGATAGCTATCGCCAAGAGCGTTGTGAGCTTCGGGCCAATCTGGTTTGACACGAACGGCTTCTTTAAATGCGTCGACTGCCTCACCATAGTTTTCCATCGAGCTGTAAGCGATGCCGAGGTTGAAAAACGCGTCCGGATCATTCGGCTTGAGCGCAAGCGACTTCTTAAAGGCTTCAGCTGCTTCGGCGTTTTTGCCACTACTGAAATACGCCGCACCGAGATTGTTATAGATCACGGCATCCTTCGGCGTATGTTTCAGCGCGTTGAGATAAGCTTCGATCGCTTTGGGAAAGTCGCCCACGTCGTAGTAGGTGTTTCCCTGATTCTTGAATGCCTCGCCCTTATCTGCATCGGAGAGTTTGACGTCGACTACTTCAGGCTCACCCGGTCTTGGCCGCGGCTTGCGTCGATCGGGAGGATTATTTCTGGCAACTTCCGACGGCCGAATCGGTGGTCTAGCCTGCCGTTTTACTACTAACATCGCCGCACCACCAAGGATGTCGCGCACTCGTTGCGGTCGTTTGAAAACGATCGCCGCGCCGCCCATGATGTCCTGGCCCTGAAAAGCGCTGGCGCCGCCTGAAAGTTGCGGCGTTAAGGCGGTCACCATCGCCCCGGCGAGCGACGCCGCGACGCATATTGCGACGGCTCGTTTCAGGTGCAGTGACTTAGTCATGATGTTACGCCGCGTTTGTTTCCTCGCGAGGGCTTGGACGTGGCAATCACTATTAGGGTTGTAAAAACCAAAGCATTGACGATCATGTGTAGACCAAAATCCACCAGGCTGTGAACAACGACGCCGGCAATTCCGATCGTAGCCCCGAAACACGCCGCTCGATCGAAACGATTTGGCGAACCCAGTTTTTCTCGGATCCGCTTTAAGACGACTATTGCAAACCAACCACCGAGGGCCAGCCCAACCAAGCCCCCGCTCGCGAGCAGTTCGAGATAATCGTTGTGAGCCTCTTGTGGAGTCATGGTTCCCGACGCATTGTGCGTTGCGGGAACGGCAGCCCAGTAGCCACCCATTCCTATGCCCAAAATCGGATGGGCTCTAAACAATTTCCATGATGCTTTCCAGATTTCGTTTCTACTTACCCCCTGCCTCAGATCAGAGGTGTCTGCACTGAGCTCGTTGCGTGATTGCTCGATCCTTATTGCCAGCCGATCTCCACCAAGCCAGACAGTTCCAAAAACAACTCCCGCAACCAGCGCAAGAATTAAGACGACGCGAACTGGCAACGACTGAGTGATTCTGAATACCTTTGACCGCGGTTCGGTTGAGTTTCCCCTTCGCACGGCCACGCTGAAGAGCAGGGCCGCGATTATTACCTGAGCAAGCATCGCAATGAGACCGCCACGCGAACCACACAGCACCAGGCCTGTCCAAAGCGACAGTAGCGCTGCAAAATAAATTAGCGCCTGCTCGCGTTTGACCCCGCCTCCGAGGATCAGGCCGAGGATTAGCCCGAGACTCATTTCCATCAGAAAGGCGAAATGATTCCTATTGATGAACTGGCCATAACCCAGGTCAGAAGGGAGAAACGGTAATCCAAACAAGGCGCTGGGTTGCGTTTGCCTAACAATGCCGAAGATGGCGCTCGAGACTGCTACTCCAATTACGACATTGATCGTGATTCGTAGTCGGCGTTCGCTGGACGCATAGCGAAATAGAAACACGCCCGCAATCGTTAACGCCAGGAGCTCGAGTGCGAAGAAGCGAGTTTGATAAGGATCGGCGCTGAGGGCGCTCCAGGGCGCGAAGTTGATCCGTGCCGGGTTCCCGGTTTGGTTTCCAAACGGCAACGTTTGAAGAAAAGCAAAGAGCGCCAGGCAGGCTAACGGAAGCGCCAGCGGCCAACTGTCTTTAAACCACTCATCGCTGATCAAGCCTTCGACGAGCCAGAGAATCGCAAGCGTGAAAACAACGCAAACGAACAACGCTTTCCACCAGGCCTGTGAGGTGCCATAAGGAATTGCGGTTAGGACAATCAGACACACCAGTGAGCCGAAGACTATCTTACTCAGAACGCCGGATACGCTTAGCTTGCGAGCCCCGCGACGGGCCACGGCGCTCACGTCCAATTCCTCCCTGGTAGCCTGCGACATCAACCTGCGATTTTCCCGGCGGTCATTACCAGAGGCGCCTGGTCCGAGCCAAGCCGCTCTTCAAATGGCTGCAGCACGCGTTCCGTAGCTTCCGAGAGCTCGATCCGCAAAAACCCGGACAGATAGTTCATGTCCAGGAGCAAAGGTGGCCCAGCGAGGGGGCGGTAAAGATTCATCCAGCCCCACTCGCCGTTTTGCGTCGAAAGAGGCAAACGAAAACACCAATAGTTGCTGGATCCTATTACCTCGGTGTCGTCCACGCCGTTGCGTTTCCAGGACCAAACAACTCGCCCGTTACTAAACTCGATCCGTTGCAGCGGCCGGCGCTGCTCGCTGGCCAGAAACGCGCGCTCGTTGATATCCGCGCGTCCCGCCTGGCCAAGCTGAAGTTTGGCGTAGGCAAACTCTTCAAACTCGAGCATCTGTCTGACGGCTTCAAAGAGGTCGTTAAGAGTCGCAGCTTTGGAGAGGGCCAAACCAGCGCGACGCATCCGAATGTTGTTAGCCACTCGAATACGTCTATCACCAACCGTGCGCTTTACGCCTGCTCGCAATTCATCCACTTCGTGATAACGTAGTTGCCCCACTCCGATTATGACGACGACGGATACGACGAACAAAACAAATCCAGTGAGCGGCGAAGAGGTCTTCATAGAGAGTGCTGCCAACAACCCAAACACCGCGCACACCCCGTAGAGTATCAGCACTACGCGACGCTGCGACCAGCCCCGAGCGAGTAACATGTGATGTATGTGTTCATGGTCACCCTGAAAGAGTGGGCGTCCGCTGATGATTCTTCGCGCCATGGTGACGCCCGTGTCCACCACTGGCAACCCGAAGGCCAGCATAGGAGTGACCACGGCAACCGCCGTTGTTGCCTTTTGCACGCCGACCACTGATAAGGCGGCAAGCAGGAAACCTACGAAGAGCGCGCCGGAGTCTCCCAGGAATATAGATGCTGGATTGAAGTTGTAACGAAGAAAGCCAGCCAGTGCGCCGCAAAGGGCTAAGGTAACCACGATCGTCAATGGCTTGTCGCTGGCCAGAGAGATTACCAAAATGACCATTGATGAAAACAGCGCGGCTCCGGGGGCAAGCCCGTCCATGCCGTCGATGAGATTGAAGGCGTTGGCAATACCCACAAGCCAGAGTACGGTAATCAAGAATCCAATGATTGAGGGAAGATGGATCGCTCCGACGAAAGGAATCGGGAAGGTCTCTATTCTTCCGCCCATAGCATAGAACAACGCCGCAATCAGCCCGAGTCCCAGAAACTTTACAAATGCATTTGTGCCTCGTAAATCGTCGTAAGCACCAAGTATCAGCACCAGAGTGGCGGGCACTAACACTATCAAAAAATCGGAAGTGTAGGCCCGCAGCGAGTGCGTCAGGTTGTTGTCTGCAAGAAGAAGTATCGACAGAGCAATGAGGCAGGAAAGATAAATGGCCAGTCCCCCCAGTCTCGGGACTCCTTTGCTGTGCATTCTGCGCCCGTCCAAAGGAATATCCAGCAAGTGGAATCGCGTGCATAACCGCCGAATCAGCGGCGTGATGGTGAGCGATGCGAATGTCGCAATTACAAATAGGGCGAAATAGGTCTTCAAGGGGCGTTACCTCTCTACTTGGCTTTAACTGATTCCTTCAGAATAATCAGCGGGTCGCCGACGGTAGTGGGTCAGTTTGGTAAACAATCAGCCAATGAAGCGTCGAAGATTACTGTAAGAACAGAAACACTCGATACAGAACCGAGTAGCGCGGTAGCGCCGGATGCTAGAGTCAACTTCGCTAATAAACATAGGAATACGCTGCAATGACTCTAGCATCCGGCGCTACCGCGCTCGGTTCTGTAGTGCTTACCCGTCCTCCCCACTTCAGACTGAGCCACTACCTCGCCGACATATAGCTGGCGCTTTCTGACTGACCGGAAACCTGGCTCTCAAGTTCAGGCTGGCATTCCAGTAACTTCACCAAACGCGTTAGCAATGCCTTGCGCGAAAATATTGCAGCAATCTCGGGCGCCCGAAATTGTTCTGCGCTGGGAAGGCGTTTCGCCTCCTCCTCAATGCACGCAACTACGCCATCCACGTCGCCATTCGTTGCTGCATAGGTACGGTATCGTCCGCCGACTTGCGTGGCAATTTCGGTGATATGACTTTCTTTGGGCCCGATATAAAGGAAAGGACTGCCAATGGTTAAAATATTATAAAGCTTGCAGGGATGAACTATGCCGACAAAATCGTTACCCATCACGACTACATGCAGATCGGCGGCCGAAAGTGATGCTGCTAACTGGTTGAAGGGTTGATACGGCAGACACCGTATGTTTTCCAGGTCATGCAGTGCTGCAAACTCTCGCACCTTCCCTTGCTCACTGCCTCCGCCGACAAAACAGAAAACTATTTCCTTGCGACCCGACAAACAACGCGCAGCCTCAACTAAACTATTCAGTGGATGGCAGGGACTGTGATTGCCCGCATACATCACCACGAAATTTTCTTCCAGCTTATTTTCCCGGCGAAACTCTTTTCTCCCGTGCGGGTCAAATCTGACACTATCGTCGTGGGCCCAGGGAGGCAAGACTGTTATTCGTTCTTCAGGAACCATTTTTTCCACGATCCGGCGCTTCATAAATCGATCCAGCACTATTACCCGTTCGGCATGCAGCAAACTGTAGCGTAAAAGGTAACTGAGAATTCTCGCGGGCAAGGAATCTGCTTTCAGCCAACCGGCGGCTATCGCTTCATCCGGATTCAGATCCATTACCCAGAAGAAAAACTTGCCGCCTTTCAGTCGGACGAACAAAGAACCGAGAAAGGAAATTAGCGGTGGCGAAGTCAACGCTACCACCACGTCGTAGGGCCGGCTTACTAACAGCTTCAGGGCGCAGTTAACCAGGAAGCTCGCAAAGTTTGCAGCTCGTCGCCACCTGGTTTGTTTTCCGAGAGTCAATGAGGAAATGCGAATGATGTTGACACCGTTCCAGGTTTCGCGTCGGGGAAATCGTCGGGAGGGATCATCATAGCCGCGATCGTTCGCGATTACCGTGACGTCATGTCCTTCTTTGGCAAGCCCAACGGCCAGATCGGTAAGCTGTTGGGCCGTCGCCATTACATCAGGATAGAAGCACTGGTTGAGTAGGAGGATCTTCATGCGCAAATAGTGATGAGTGATGAGTAATGAGTGATGAGCGGTTGAGCTTTCATGTAGTTAGGAGTTTACCGGCGAAGTGAATCTCGCCTGCGCTCAACCGAAAGCCTAAGTCCACCGATTATTTGCCCTACCTCTGTAGCCTGTTCCATAAGTACCTCAAAAGTTGGTCGGTTTAGATATCCCACGTCCAGAGCCACGTACAATTGCGCCCTGAGCTCAGCACACGACCCTTTCGCAATCGAAATAAACTGGTGAAACTCAGCTGGACGACCCCGTTCAAATCCTTCTGCGAGATTCGACATGCTGGAAACCGCGGCCCTTCTAATTTGATCCTTGAGACCGAAGTCTCGAGCAAAGGTCCCCTCACTCGTAATTCTGTAAATATCCGCTGTAAGTTTTCGTGCTTTCTGCCATGCAATGAAATCCTCAAACCGTTCAATCCTATTAGCCATGAAATCCTCCCTCTATAGTCAGTTTAAGCGGAGGGTTGTCAGCGGCTTCTCATTACTCATCACTCATTACTCATCAGTACTGTCCCAACGTTTGTTAGCCCATTGTCTGTAGGTTATTGAAAGTGAGAAGGTTAAGCCCGATGCACAGAGGGATCGATTTGAAATCAAAACCAGTCCAGCCGCTGCATGCGCGACATTTGCGGCAGCGGAGGGCTGATGAATTCTGGCAAATCGATCTTTGCACAACTGATGGACTTTCTTCCTTCCAAGAGTTTTCGACGTTGTGTCAAACGCTACCAGGGCGATTACAAACTCAAGACGTTTTCTTGCTGGGATCAGTTTCTTTGCATGGCCTTCGCGCAGCTAACCTATCGCGAGAGTCTGCGCGATATCGAAGCTTGCCTGCGCGCGCAACACACCAAGCTGTACCATCTCGGCATTCGCGGCCAAGTCTCGCGCAATACGTTGGCCGATGCGAACTCGGTACGCGATTGGCGCATCTACGCCGACTTCGCGCAGGTGCTGATTACCCGCGCTCGAGCGCTCTACGCAAACGACAGCTTCGGCGTCGAGTTGGCCCAGACTGTTTACGCGCTCGATGCCACCACCATCGATTTGTGCCTGGCGCTTTTTCCCTGGGCCCAGTTTCGCAAGCACAAAGGAGCGGTGAAACTGCACACGTTGCTCGACCTGCGTGGCAACATCCCAACTGTGGTGATCATTACACATGGCAAGGTTCACGAGGTCAACATTCTGGATCAACTCAGCTTCGAAGCCGGCGCTTTCTATGTGATGGATCGCGGTTACCTCGATTTCGCGCGCTTGTACAAATTGCACCTCGCTTCTGGCTTCTTTGTCACCCGTGCCAGAAAGCGGTTCGATTTCCAGCGACTCTACTCGCAGCCAGTAGACCGAGCTACGGGAGTGATCTGCGATCAGATCATTACACTCGTCAATCCCGTTCCCCGCAAAGGCTATCCCGAGAAGCTGCGCCGCATTCGTTATTTCGACGCCCAATCGAATCAACGACTCGTCTTTCTGACCAACAACTTCAGCTTGCCACCACTGACTATCGCCCAACTGTATCGCAGCCGTTGGCAGGTCGAGTTGTTCTTCAAATGGATCAAGCAACACCTGCGCATCAAGAATTTCTACGGCACTTCCGAGAACGCCTTGCGGACTCAAATCTGGATCGCGATCTCGGTTTATGTGCTCGTGGCCATCGTGAAAAAGGAATTGCATCTGGACGCCAGTCTTTACAGAATGTTACAGATCTGCAGCGTCACTCTTTTCGAGAAAACCCCCATTTCACAGGCCCTTTCTTTGGCAGACGATCAAACCGACTTAGACGATCTCTGCAAACAACTGATTCTGTTCCACTAACGTTGGGACAGTACTGATTACTCATCACTCATCACTCGTTCTTTAAAATACGCAACCGTCTTCTGCAAACCTTCCTGCAACAGGATAGTTGGCTTCCAATCGAGCAGTGTCTGGGCGCGCGAAATATCAGGCTGGCGTTGCTTCGGATCGTCTTGCGGCAGCGGCAGGTATTTCACTCCTGAACTGGATTCACAAACTTTCACCACCTCTTCTGCCAGTTCTTTGATCGTAAACTCACCCGGGTTACCAAGGTTAACCGGCTCATGCACGTCAGGCACATTCATCAGCCTGATCAACGCCTCCACCAGATCGTCGACATAGCAAAAGGAGCGCGTTTGGTCTCCTTCGCCGTAAAGAGTAAGAGGCTCGCCGCGCAATGCCTGCACAATGAAATTCGAAACGACGCGGCCATCATTTTCGAGCATGCGTGGACCATAGGTGTTGAATATCCGCGCGATGCGCGTGTCAACCTGGTTCTGGCGGTGATAGTCCATCATCAACGTCTCCGCAATACGTTTCCCTTCGTCATAGCACGAGCGTAGACCGATCGGGTTGACGTTACCCCAGTACTCCTCAGGCTGCGGGTGCACCAGGGGATCGCCGTAAACCTCGGAAGTCGATGCCTGAAGAATTCGCGCCCGAACGCGCTTGGCAAGGCCAAGCATATTTATCATGCCCATGACACTGGTTTTGACGGTCTTCACCGGGTTGTACTGGTAATGAATCGGCGACGCGGGACAGGCGAGGTTATAAATCTGATCCACCTCCAGGAGGATCGGCTCAATCACATCATGACGAATAAGTTCGAAGCGGTGATCGTCGAGCAACTTTGAGATGTTCACACGGCGTCCGGTGAAGAAGTTGTCCAAACACAGAACATCGTGGCCGTCCGCCAACAAACGCTCACAAAGATGTGATCCGATAAACCCCGCTCCACCGGTTACCAAAATGCGCATCATTGCTCCTTAAGGATTAGCCACAGAGACACGGAGACACTGAGAAAGGAAAAACAAGAATGAGAGCCATATCAGCCAGGTTAATCGAGCACAAAGCGTTTCACTCCATCCCGCAGCAATCGCGAGTTGAAGTTGATCAGAAGACCAATTCTCTTGCCTGTCACCCTGAGATAAGTCAGAACCTGGGCCTCAAATACTCGGTCAAATCGCTCAACGCTCTTGACCTCGACTACGACGGCATTTTCGACAATTAGATCAGGCTTGTACTCCCCGATCAGATGTCCCTTGTAGACCACTGGGATTTTGTGCTGTTGTAAGAACCCTAGTCCGGCGTTGGCAAATTCAATGCAAAGAGCCGCCTCATAGGTTCCTTCCAAAAGCCCGGGGCCAAGCTCGCGATGCACCTCAATCGCGCAACCGATAATTCGTTCGGTAAGCCGCCGCATTCGTTCTTCCTCCTTCGTGGTCCTCACGTCGTGGGAAGCCGCCTCTAAACCCAGGGCCCTTTTGCTCGCCTCATTCATTATCTAGTCTGTCGGCTCTGTGTCTCTGTGTCTCTGTGGCTAGCTTTTTCGCCGTACCGCTTGATTCCCGAGGTACAGGACGTCCATGCGGGTTTTGAGAAAGCAATCAATAGCATGTCGCGGGGTACAAACGATCGGCTCGTTTTCGTTGAAGGAGGTGTTTAGCACAACAGGCACGCCGGTCAATTCATTGAAGTCAGAAATTAGCTGGTAATAACGCGAGTTGACTTCGCGCGAAACTGTCTGCAAACGTCCCGAGCCATCAACATGGGTAACTGCCGGAATCTCAGCGCGACGTTCCGCCCGAACCTGATAGACCATCAACATCGTCGGCGCCGGATGGCTCTGCTCAAAATAATCTGCGGTGCGTTCTTCCAGTATGGACGGGGCAAATGGACGAAACGGCTCACGCTTCTTGATCCGATCGTTGAGGATCTCTTTCATCTCCGCCCGGCGTGGATCGACGACGATTGAGCGATTACCCAACGCTCGTGGTCCAAACTCCATTCTTCCCTGAAACCATCCAACGACCAGCCCGTCAGCTATGTCCTGCGCCGCCCGGCTCGTTACTTCCTCGTCGCTGAGTGTCTCAAAGTCGAGGTTGCTGCTCTCGAGCTCACCGCGAATTTCATCATTCGTAAACTCCGGACCCGTATAAGCTCCCAGCATCACGTAACCCGAACTGTTGGTCTGCGCGTCTTCGTTGTAACGCAAACAGTCAGTTTGCGCGTCTTCCTTAGCGGCTTTCTTTCGCGAACTAACCGGCCGCGTCACCCGGTTATGGATCTCGTAACAAACTCCCAGTGCTGTGCCGCTATCGCCTGCGGCGGGCTGCACATACACGCGGCGAAATGGTGTATTGAGCAGAATCTTTCCATTCATGACTGAGTTGTAAGCCACCCCACCCGACAGACCGAGGTCGGTTAGACCCGTCTGCGCATGAAGGTGATTCAAGACGTGAAAACAAACTTCCTCCAAACGCAGTTGCAGACTTGCAGCGATATCACGTTCGCGATCAGTTAAGGACGCGCCAGGCTCGCGTGCCGCTCCAAACGTTCGCACAAACTCGTCAGAAAAAATGCGGCCAATGACTGGTGATCCCTGATCCCAGGTCATGTCCACGCCTTCCGCGTGATGACGAAAGTAATCAAGGTTCAAACGAAACTGCCCGCACTCTGCTGTCCGGATGATGTCGCGAAACTCCTCGATGTAGCGCGGCTTGCCGTAAGGCGCGAGGCCCATCACCTTACCTTCGTCGCCGTAATGTGGGAAGCCGAGGAACTGCGTAGTGGCCGTATAAACAATTCCAGTCGAGTGGGGATACTCGACCTGATCCAACACCTTGATCGAGTTCCCTTCTCCGACGGCCCACATGGTCGAAACGAAGTCGCCGAAACCATCAATCGAAAGGAGTGCTGCTCGCTCAAACGGGGAAACATAAAACGAGCTGGCCAGATGTGCGCGATGGTGTTCGATGTTATGAAACTGAGCGCGCAAATTTCCTTTCGAAACCTCCAACGCGCGCGCCAGATCATCCTTGAGGTCGCGAATCTTCGCGGCATTGTTTAGCCGATCCTTTACTTGAGCGAATATTCCCAACCCACCGCTTCTGCCCATTGCAGCCGTTCCTCCCTTCGCCTCCGTTCCTCTCTTCCCCTCCGTTCCTCTCTTCCCCTCCGTTCCTCTCTTCCCCTCCGTTCCTTTCTTCCCCTTTACCCGTTCCCCTTTTCCCCAGTTCCCCTGCCTCTTCTTCCCCATTCCCCGTTCCCCTTTTCCCCAGTTCCCCTGTGCCTTCTTCCCCATGTTCTATCGTGCCGACCGCCTCCTGCCGTCTGCTCCTGCCTCCTGCCGTCTCTCGGGCCTCTGCCTCCTGCCGTCTGCCCCTGCCTCCTATCTGTTTCGCTGCTCGCGATGCGGCAAACAAAATTTTCTTATGCAGGTGGGCGGACGGATCGCGCGATACACCGATATGTTCTACTTCCTCAACGTCAATGCCGGCAGCCTGCAAACAATAGCGCACAGACTCCGTGGGAAAACCCGCACAGTGTTTCACGCGATTGAATCGCTCCTCCTCAACGGCTGCTACGATTCGTCCGTCTTTGATTAATGCTGCCGCGGCGTCGCCGTGATATGCGTTGATGCCAAGAATGTACATCGCTTTGGAGTTTCGGGTTCTGAGTTTCGAGTCTCGAATTGCGGAATGTCGAATGTCGGTAGTGGTCAGTTTTGATGTCCGATAAACTTCAGCTTGTCGTTGCGCCACGACAAGCTAAAAGAACCCCTGATCCAGTGTCTTCGACGCGTAGTGTCGGTATGAATTTAGCCCGGCGTTTCAACGCCGGGATCAGGAAATTGCCTCTTCTCGTCGCGTAGCGACGATTGAATCCGACTCTAGTTTCAGGCGTCGCTAACGCGACGTGAACACCTCGTTGATCTTTCCCGGCCTTGAAGAGGCCGGCTAAATTCAACCCGACGCTACGCGTCGAAAATCCTTGTTCAGAGCTTCCTAAAGTTTATCGGACATTTTCAACAAAACTGACCAACCACACGAATGTCCCGTCGCAGAGCGACGATTGAGTTTAGCCCAGTCTTTTAAGGCTGGGATCGTGCACCAACGACAATTCCCCAATCTATCCTTTCCTTTGTCCGCTAAGTTCCTCAATCGCTCTCGCAACCAGCTCAACGAGTTGTGAATTGCTTTGCGCCCGTGGCTGCTTGTTTCGGCGTCTCGCTTCGTTTACCCCGACCTTAAGGTCTGCTGATTCAAAAACCGGAACCACCCGACCCTCCTGCGCTAACGCTTGAATAAGTTCAACCTGATGATCGTCCACGTGCTCCGCATACTGTTGGCGTCTGGGCATGACTACGGGGACTCTTCCTGCGCGCAGAATATTAATGAGTGTGCCCGCACCGCCATGAGAAATGATGAGACTTGAGTCCCTGAGGAGCGCTTCGAATTGCGACATCGGGAGAAAGGACTGTTGCTCACAGTGTGAGGCGTGAAAATCAGGATTGTTCCCTGTTTGAATAAATATAGGTTCGTCTCCGAAAAGTCCTTGTCCAGCCGCTTCATCCACTGCGTCCAGCAGTCGCTTGAAACCCTGCGTAGCATTGCCAACTGTCACAAACACCAATCGGTTGACTCCGTTAGTTCATACCAGTGGGCCGCCATACACACCGTCCGGGAAAAACTTTTCCAGAGCGCGCCATTGATAGAAGAAGCGGTCGGCCAGACGATACATGATGCGACCGGTCAGGGACGGTTTGTTTACGCGCGTGAATGTTTCGATGAATATATTGGGAACACGCAGAATTTTGCCCATCATCGCGAACGGCACAGCCGGCCCGGCGCCGGTGCTAAGTATGAGCGCCGGTTTTTCTCTTCGCAGAATTTTCCACGCTTCCCACAAATTGACTGCAAAGAGCCAGTCTCTTTCCGAATGCTTCATGAAGTAGGTCCGGTCTCGCATGTCTTCGGGCAGCGAGACCCGGTCATTCAAGACGTAAAAGTGCTCGTAACTGTGAAAGGCCGGCGCTAGAGTTCGCACTTCCGTGAGGTGGCCGCCACAGGAAGAGACAATGCATATCTTCATTTCTCAGCCAACAGAATCATTGACTTCCACAGCCAGGGCAGTCTGCCGACGCCGAATATGCGAAGGTTCCTGAATCCCGCATCAGCGGCCATCAGCTGAATAGTTTTTCCAGAAAAGAACTTGATATGCCCGCCATCCCAGGCCACATCAAAATGCTTGTCCCATCCATTGACCACCGAAAGCGCCAGGTTTTTCAGGTAGCCATGATAAGGCGTAGACAGGATGAAATGGCCGCCACTCTTCATCACACGATAACTTTTCTCGAAAAGAACCTTCGGGTAGAGCAGATGCTCCACGACTTCAAGTGATATGACACAATCAAAGGACTCATCGGTTACGCCCGACCATTCACTCTCGTAAATTGAACTGCGCTGAAAATTTATACCTGGATAAGTTGCCCGCGCTATATTGATCCCGTCCGTGGCGGCGTCAATACCTGTAACATCGTGTCCCAATACCGAAAGTCTTGACGCGACGAAGCCATTCCCACACCCAAGGTCAAGTATGCGGACTCGTCGATCGCCATAAAGTTTCTCAATCGAACTCAGAACACTTGGCAGTAGATAGTCGTGGGCACACGTCGGATCGGAGCTGAGCCAGCCGAATTCAGTTTGCTCAACCGTCATGAGGCCGCTTCACCAGCCCTTCGTAGACCTTAAACATCTTCCCGGCTATTACATCCCAGGAGAATTCGCGCGACATCCATTCCCGGCCACGTCTTCCCATTTCCTCAAGCGGCATTTGCTCATTCGTTCGATCGCGTTCGCAAGACTCTGCGGATCATTTTCAACCCAAAGCCCGCAACCGACGGTTTCTACTTCGGGCCAGGGCGTACCTTTGCTGGCAATGACGGGAACACCGTGGGCGAGCGCCTCGGCTACCGACATACCGAAGCTTTCGCCGAAGGACGGCATTACCAGAACATCAGAATCCGCGAGGTAGCGCGACTTTGCCTCTCCGGCGATGTGTCCCTCAAACCGGACTCGATCATTCAGTTTCAGTTTATCCGTCAAGGCTCTCAACGACCCAATGTAGCCGTTGCTACTGTCGCCGCAAATTGCGAGAGTTACCGTAGGCTCACACAGCTGCATTGCTGCAAGAAGGTTTTCGATGCCTTTGATTTTGTCCAGCCGGCCCAGATAGAGGAGCCGGAGAGCGCCGGAGTTTCCCGCCTGAGAGTTGCGCACCTTCGCTGGCAAATCCACACCGTTGGGAATCATCACGAACGCTGCTCGCCCGATCCGCAAACGGCTATCCGCAAGTTCTCTCACAGACGTAGCGTGAAGTGTTACGCGAGTCTTATCACAAAGCCAATCGCACATCGTTTCCCACAGACGCTTCGTTCGAGGACGCGAGCTACCCTGCCACCTTTGAAGCGATCCTCTTGGAGACCAAACAACGGGCTTGTTAAGGGCCTTACAAATCAACAAGGTTGGGACGGTGGGTGCCGAATAGACTGCGTTCAGATGCACGACATCTGCCCAACGGATCATCGGCAATAGTCTCGCCAGCAGCCCCGGCGAAAAGCTAACGCCCAGCCGGCGCTTGCAGTAGTAAACGTGATAACCGTTTTGTTCGACTGTGCCGGACACTCTGGCTTCCAATCGATTCCGAAGATGTGGCCCCGCGCTATCCGTGGTCAAGACCCTTAGTTCAACTTCCTGGTTTGCGGCCAAAGCGTTGCAAAGAGCATAGGTTGAGTAAATCGGACCACCGAAGTACGTCGCGGGATAGAACGAGGGTGAAACGTGAAGGATTTTCAAAAGGTACCGTCAGCAAGACCGACGCTAGGTTGCTCGTGGTTGATGACGTGCGGAGGTAGCTCCGCCAGAATTATTTCATGCAGCCTCTGCTTGAAGTGCGCAAACGTGTAATTGTTTTCGAGACGCTTACGTCCTGCATCGCCTAGCTTCTTTCGTAATGCGGCATCGGAGCAGAGCGCAGCTATCGCGGCAGCGGTCTGATTCACGTCGCCATACTCGACAAGCAGGCCGGTTTCGCGATCCTTCACCACCTCTGGCGCGCCACCACTATTTGCCGCAATCACGGGCTTGGCGTAGCGCATCGCTTCGAGATAGACAATGCCAAAACCTTCTCTGGCACTGCACATCAAAAACACATCGCACTTCTGGTAGTAATGCTGAAGCGTTGCGTCGTCGACTGGGCCCAGGAAGTGGACCGCCTCAGCCACGCCTTTCTCCTGAGCGAGTTTCTTATGACGATCAAGATCGCTTCCGCTTCCAATCACAAAGTATTGAACCTGTGGGTATTGCGCTAACACGGTCGGCAGCGCGTCTATTACCTTGTCGACACCCTTGTATTGCTCACTTAGTTCGAGTCGGCATACCGAAAGCAGAGTGATTTGTGGCGACCCATTATGAGCATTCGCGCCCGTTTCTATGGGAGAGTTCGGCTCCGACTCAATCTCCAGGTCTTCTTCCAGAGATGGTGGAGCGAGCCTTATGTTATCCGCGGAGACACCATTTGTTCCGATGAGAATTTGCTTCGTATATTCGCTAATGGACACTACAAAATCGGCTTGGCGCAAAGAATAGGCTCTCGCCTTTTCAGCTTGTCCACACATCGACTCCATAAGCAAAGACACCGTAACGCAGTTTCGGCCGCAGGCGCTTGAGTATCGCGCCGAGCGGCGCGTAGTTAACGTGGCCGACAAGCAACAGATCGATCTGATGAGTCAAAGCGATTGCGAAAGCACGCCGAACAAATGCCAACCGATTGCCGGAGAATGCTTCGATGCTGAGTCCGGGCAACGACGCCGCAGCTTCGCTTACATCTGCGGGCCGATCCATAACTAAGAGGACCCGTTTTTCGATTGTATCGATAGTCTTGTTCCACTGCGCGAGCGCGTGACACGCCGTGCGGTTGTAGGTCGGAATCCCTCCATGAGCGCTGTACGTTGTTTGAATAATCAGAATCAAGAGCCGTTCATCATCAAGAAAGCCGTGTCGCGAGCCCTTCTGTCGCACGTCGAGCACGAGCAAATCCAAAGCCGGGCCGCAATAGTGTGAGGGGCCTGAAGATAAAAATAAATGGCAGCATCGTAATTAGTTGCCCGGGCAGACCAAGGAATGTGCCGCTAATCCAGTCGCCAAAACCGACGGATTGAACCATTAGGAAGGCGAAGATGATTTGCACCAGCGCGTTATGTCGGCGCGGCAGGTAAAATCCGTTAAAGAGAACTGATTGATAGATTCCCCAGATCCAAAACAGCAACACCACTCCAGGCCACCCAAAATTGATGTAACCTTCGGCAACCGGAAAAGGAGAGGCCGACCCTCCGGTCGTCATGCCTGCCACCTCCATCGAATAGAAGGTCGGCGACTTTCGGACTGGGCTTCGAGGGAAACAACAGTCGTGGGACGAGGCTGAACGGCAGGCTCAAGAAATCTTCAAAGTAGAAGTACCCAACGTTTTGCGGAACCACCTCCATTACGCGCACAGCATTGTCGATGCCGCCAAACCTATTGAAGACGTTCGCGGTGGCCTCAGATGTATCGACCGAAGACTGATCAAGTTGACCTAAAGTCTGATTCCCCGTTTGGTAGAAATCCGCGACGTTTCCCCCGCGACCAGTTTCAGTCTCGCATAATTGCTCCGAAACATAGGAACAAAGGTGAAAGCAAAGAAACCGCTACAGCTACTGACGGGATCACAACCCAAACGGGTGGCCGGCGGTCGTTCATCTCTGGGCGAGGAACACCGCCCAAGACCGGCGCCAACAGCCAGGTCTTGCTTGCCATCAGGAACATAACCACGGCGATCGTTCCTGCAACGATTGCAAGGCAGAGCCATGATCCCGGTGAAGCCGCGCTTCAAATTGCGGTAGCTTAACCATATTGCTGCCGCGATCACGCCATACCAGACATAGTTAAATAAATAGGAGAGCGCCTGGTTGTATCTGGGATCCCAGTTCTCTCCCGACCCGGAGAACCATGACCACGTGCCGACCACGATCTGAAAGGCGAAGCTCGCCCATCCTAACAGACAGACCACAAGCGCTCGACGATACCAGTGGTGGTCGATCGCGGTGGAGAGTGGTGATCGAACCCGGCTTACAAATCTGAAAAACGCCTGGTGTCCAGTAGTAACCCACGTAATATGCCGCCAAGCCGGTGACCAGCATCCACATGGCAAACGCCACGGCGTCGTTGTCGAAGAGGCGCCCCTCGAACTCTTCATTTACGCCACCGATGGACATCCTTACCGCCAGCAATTTGGCCGGGTAAGCAAGAAGCAGGAAGAGAGTCGTCAGGTAGACCGGCGCAACCGGAGACCTGTCGCGTTGATGCATGGCCAGCGGGAAACATGCGAGTCCGATGCTTACGCCGCACGCCAGGGACGCGCTGAACGTCTGAGACCAGGCCCGATAAGATCGTCCCAGCCAATGTACCCCACGGCGAGGACAACCAGCGCCGTGTTCACCAGGCTCCCTGGCTTGATTTCTAACCGGCGGTGCCGCGTCGGAATAGATATTGGTACTCAATGTTTTGACGAAGCTATGAGTTGACCGAACCTTCGTTAAGCCGATTGGCAATTCTGCTCGGGAACAGCGCGTTCCGAGCTATGCGAACCTCGTATGACGAAACCAAACCTGATAGCCAATACAACCCAAGCGTCATCAGCGTGCCGACTACCAGCGTGAGCGCCCAGGCGGCAAGATTCCGCCAAACCCCGCTATCGCTCGACCACCACCAAACTGCGCTCAGCACCAGCCATACCGGAAGCCCGACCAAACTCGTGCGCCACAGTGAAGACACGATCATCCGCCCAACAGGAATCGCAAACCATTTCTGAAATACGGCCAGACCGGCAAAAGCTCCGCAGGTAATCGCGCAGAATTCAGCTACGATGACACCTTTGAAACCAAACCTGGATCCGAGAAGCCATACCAAGGCGACAATCAATATAGTCGTCAGAGTCATCTTGAGTAAGTGCAGGTTGGCGGTGCCGAGACCGAGGGCAGAAGTTGTGGCCGGGCCGGTAAATATGTCAATAACTGTAGCAAGCAACAGAAGGCGTCCCGCGAAACTGATCATGCCAACATCCGAAACCTTCAACCAGGCCCTGAGTATCGGATCATAGAAGCACAGCATGAAAAACACGATGGGCAATCCCGCCATGCTTAGATACAGGTAACATCTCCTGAGTAATTCTCGCAGGTTCGAATACTGTTTCTGCACCGATAGGGCCGCAACCGCCGGCATGAGCGGCACAAAGACGACGGTCGAAACTCCGCCGATTTGACTGACAACTCTCTTGGCCACGTCATAGATTCCGACATAGGCCACTCCCGCATAGACATTGATCGAAACGCGAATGATTGTCTGCGCGATGGCGCCGTAGACTCGCACCGACTGATCTGCAGGACTGAGTCGAAAGAGCTCTCCCAGCGTGAGCTTCAAACGATGCAAGCCCTCCCATCGCATTTTGAAAAGGTGATACGTTCCCCTTGTCAGCCCCATGTAAGCAACCAGACGCAACGCGAGCGCGAGACCGGCGCCAGCCACGAGCGCTTCAAGCTTCCACCCCCTTACCAGCAGTACGATTGTCGAAACGGCGCTGACGAGCGCGGCGACGATTTCCACCATGTTGCTCTGATCGTAGCGCTGTAATCCTCGCAACAAGCTTGAAAACGGAACCGTCATCAGGGCTGTTAGAGCAACCACCGCATATGCGTTGAAAATGAAGAGGAAATCGCTTTCCTGTGCCGACGCGCCTAACAAGGCGTGCATGAGAGTCTTCCCAAACGAGAACAGCAACGAGAGGCTTACCGCGTAAACTCCCATGTAGGTAGTTAGACATACGTTCATCAAGTGGACGATCCGCCCCGAGTCGCCGAGAGCGTGGGCCTCAGCGATGTACTTGATGAGACTGGAACCAAACCCCAGATCCAATAGCGCTGCATAGGAATTGACGACAATCAGGAGCGCCCAAATACCATAGCCATCGAAGCCCAGGTACTTAATCAGCACTGGCGGCACCACCAAGCCGACAACGGTGCTCAGCAAAGAGGCTGTACGAGGGTCGAGGCTGAGTTACGAAACAGTTGGTACTTTAACTGCATAACAGGAACTTCGACTCATTAACTCGTCGATGCCCTCACTCCCCCACTGTCTTCACTGCGAAAAGTTGGAATGCGTGCTGTGGCCGATTCTGCAAATAAGCTTCGCAGAGTCCGAAGCTATTGAGCACTGACAAGAGACGTTGCGGGAACAACATTTCCGCGGACTCCTTTCGCCGCGCCGCTTTTGGCCCCTCCATGCCCCACACCGTGTACCCACGCTGCTGGAAATCCTCAATGCTCCATCCAGACAAGTGCTCCTGAAGCGGATTCTCGTCATAAGCCTCCTGGCAAACAAAACCGTTGGGGGTTGTAATGATGATCTTGCGCCGCGCCAACCTTTCGGCCTCGGCTATCAAATTGGAGGCAACATCCTTTGGCAGATGCTCCACCACTTGCAGCAGGGTGACGGCGTCAACCGAACGTTCCCTGAACGGTAAATCAGGCAAGACTGCTTGAACTACGGACACGTATTTATGGGCTCGCCGGGCAGAGCTACAGGAGTTATACGAGCCGTCAACACCGATCACGCTCTCGATGCTGTCACATTCCCCGAGATATGGTTCGGCGCCACAACCAACATCCAGCGCGTCACGGCAGCCCTTCAGTTCGTGGGTCAGCAGTCCCACATAATGCTGGTGCAGACGGCTGCGCAGGTTGGTCCACAGTCTTGACTTCTTAAGCCGCAATAGTTGGTCAACAGATCCCGACGGTCGGCATCATCACGGGCAACGTTAGAGTCAGTCTTGTTGGAGCAGCGCACTCTTGCATTGGGGTACAGCGACCAGATACGTTGATTCCGTCGCACTGAAAAGCTGCGGACCATTGGCATCGTGGTTTATCCAATGCAGCGAATAACCCAACGGCTCGAAGAACCCAACGAAGTCGTCGTAACCAAAACCGTACTGCGTTGCATAGAGCGGCAGAAACTCGAAATAGACCAACGGTTGATACTTCTCGATCGTCTTTGTTGCTCCGCGAAGAACGCCAAGCTCCGCACCTTCAACGTCAATCTTGATGAAGTCAATACGTTTGGGCGCGTCGCCTTCATTTAGCAACCTGGCATCAAGCGTAGTAACGCCAACGCTGACTCTTGATCCCGCGTCGCCAGGGAGCAACGAAGACGTATCACCTTGCTCGCGCACGTGAAAATCAGCTTCTCCGTCGTGATCACTGAGTGCTCTGGCATCAACGACAACATTCGTCAGACTCTCGGTGTTCATCTTTAACAGTCTTAGCGCCGAAGACAGTGGCTCGAATGCGAAGACTCGGCCAGACTCGCCAACCAGCGCGCTCCCGATTCTCGTATAGAAGCCCACATTGGCCCCGACATCGACAAAAGTATCACCGGGTTTGAGGACGTAGCGGAGTAATCTTTCAGTTCCCTGCTCATGCGGTTGTCCCTGGTGAAAAAAGATCGTGAGGCACATCGACTGCCGCAGATCGATGTAAAGAAAATCGTCACCGTCTGTTCGCGCGCGGTAGCTTTGCAAGTTAGGAAATACACGCGCGCTTGTCTGAAGAAGCGGCGCCCAGCCTCGCGGCAGAACTTTACGCGCGCCCCGAACTATGTCCTGGAGGAGTGGCATGATGCAGTGCCGCTAACGAGATGCCACCACCCCGGCAGATGGGGGAGTGGGGGAAAAGGGGAAAAGGGAAACAGGGAACAGCGGGGCTTCCACCTCTGTATCCCTTTACCCTTTTCTCCCGTTACTCCCCTTCCCGGTTTCACTCTGGCCGACTCACCGCCAGTGTCCTACGATCCCGCCAGCCACTCGCTTAGAGACATCCCATTTTGCACGCCGGGGAGTCGCGTGGGACGGCGCGACAGCCACCACCGGATCCCGTCGCGCAGGCCAAGTAACGGCACTGTCTGCCCTTTGAGAGCTTGTTTTAGTCCGTACGCCGCGTTCCACACTAACCAAACTATTTTCTGCGGGAAAGAATTGTATTTCAGATAGAAAAGCACTGTCTCTCTTTGGGCGATGTAGCCAAACCGTGTGCGATTCATCTGTCCCGCGCTCCGCGCGCCCTTATGGTGCGCCACCGCGGCGGGCTCGCAAACGACTCTGTAGCCGCTGCGCTTTACTCGCGTGCAGAACTCCAATTCGTCAGCGAAGAATCGATCTTCAGGAAAAAAATAGTGCAGCTCATCGATACAAGCCCGCCGAACGATAAACGCCGGTCCTAAGACACTGTCACAGTCAACCAACTGTGGCGGATCGATGCTTGTTACCCGGCCGATCCACCAGTTTACGTAGCTGGCTGCGTGATCAAGTTGGGGCGGTTCAATTCCCGACAGTAGCCCTCTCGCGCCTGCAACTCCGACTGAAGGTTCATTGGTGAGTACGCTGCATAGTTTCTCAACCACATCCGCTTCAAAAACGACATCCGCCTCCCCTCTCAGAATTGCAAAGGACGAACCAGAGCAGTTCTTGTATCCCAGATTGTAGGCGTGAGCGATTCCCTTATTGCTCGCCAGGGTGATCAGTTCCAGTCGATGCCAGCCAGCCGATTCTTGCGTTGCGTACCACTCGCAAACCGCATCGACCGTTCCGTCGGTCGAACCGTTATCAACAACAATCAGTTCGACACTGCTCTTTGGATAGGTCTGGCGGGATAACGACTCGAGCAAGCCTCTGATCTCGTTCGCTGAATTCCAACTGGGAACGATGACCGTAACCATAGGCCGAATGTGATCTACCGCATCCGGCGGGGCTGAACTGACGACAGGAGCGGATGATTGTGGGTCAGAGGTTGCCAAGTATTACTTCCAATCGATGTCGGTATGTATGCTCCGCATGAGCCCGGCGCATACCAGCGTCTCTGATCAGCTTCATCTCATCCGGATAGTTTCGGGCTCTGTCGAGACAGTCGACTAACTCCTCATGCGTCTTGAAGGCCAGAAGTTCTTTGCCAGGCTCAAAACACTCCTCAATAGCCGGCCGATATTCGATAACCTGCAACCCGCCAGCCCCGGCAATCTCAAACGCGCGGCAGTTGAGCGAGTTCCCTTCCGCGAGGCTGAACGTATTCAGGCACGCCATGCCCTCTCCGAACACGCGGCTCTTCTCCTGTCTTGTCACATAGCAAGCACGATGGTTCTTCTTGATTTTAGAGTCAGCCCAGACGGGCGGATTCGGGCCGTAGAGGTCGAAATCCGCGCCCTTCTCCATCAGCTTCAGAATCACGGCTTGGCGAAATCCATAGTAGTTTCCGGCAACGACAATGGCGTTATTCTTTTGAGTCGCAACACGATTATGCCAGGAGGGATTCATCGCCTCGTGAAGCAAGTAAACGTTTTCCCGAACCAACTGTAACTTCTCGACAGCTCCCCGATCCTTCAGGTAAACAAAGTCCCATCGCGGATCTAAAAGACCCCAACGCTGGCTGTTGGCCGGCGGGTCGACCCACCAGAGTACTCTTCGGCTATGACAAATAGTTCCCAACTCATCCAGTACTGACGAGTTGATGGAAGAATGCACACCGGCCAGAATCATGTCGGGCTTGAACTCGCGAGCGATCGTGAGTATCTTCCGCTCGTCCGCCGACTGCCTCTCGCCAACCAACCTCTCCTTTAGAACTCTTAATCCATAACGACGCAGTGACCAATATGAACTGTGCGTGACGAAACCGAGAGTCCGCACCTCGTGCCCCATGGCGGTCAGTGTGTACTGAAGATTATCTTCCAGAGAATCTTCATAATGGTGAAACGGGATCAGTATTCGCATTCGCGCGAGGGAATTTCCTTACGTCTTTGGCAGGGCCGCGTATCGCTAATACGCCAGCAACTCATCTGTGTCTTCTATAACCCGACGGCCTATCCCCCGGAACTGGTAGCCGAGCGAAGTCAAAAACGCGCAGCATTGATCGCGCAGTTCGGCGCTATGAGTAGAGAGAAACAGCTTGGGTCTTTGCGACTTCAGCAATAGCTTGGCTCCCGATAAAACGAGCATCTCATCGCCCTCCACGTCGATCTTCAAGCAGTCTGGCGATGGCAGATTATTCTCTGCGATAAACTCATCAAGCTTAACCATCTTCACTCTGAGACCGCCTGAAGGCTTGATGTGGCCCGTCGCACTGCCGGTGGAATCATCGAAATCAGTCTCGCCGCTCCGATCAGAGACGGCCGCCTCAACAACCGTCGCGTTCGCGATGCCGTTTAGGCGTATGTGTTCGCGGAGGAAACCAACGTTGCGCGGCAAGGGTTCGAACGCATACACACAACCCTGCGGCCCAACCAGCACCGACGAAAGGAGTGTATAAAAACCTGCGTTCGCGCCTATATCGTAGACGGTCGCGCCGGACTCGACCGTTTGAGTGAACAGTTTCTGCTTCTCAATCTCGTAAGTGCCGAGCCAACAGCCGTGAGTATGTGCGCCGGCGATCCAACGCTTGCCTCGAAGCTTGCCTTGCAGAATAGGCATGCGCGCCTGGTCGGGAATGAGTCTTAGCGGCTGCCGTACGAGCTTGCCCAAAAGGTTTTCATTCGAAATCCCAGACAGGTTCAAGCGGCAGGCCTTTCTTCTAATCGACCCAATTCAGGACGATTCCGTAAGAGGACTTCCCGGATACCCGCAACGGAACTTTCGTAATCCCGAATGTTCGATGATTCTCCGCGAGGCCTCGCCCATGCACTTTCGCATTTCGGCGTCGTTCATGATTTCATGAATGCACTCACAGAGTTCCGCTACATTTCCTGACGAAAACGCGAAACCGTTTTCACGATGTCGGACCAAATCGGGGACGGCTCCAATTTCATCTGAAGCAATCACCGGAAGACCGGCACACATCACTTCATTTAGAATCAGTCCCCACGGCTCATTCTCCGACGGCAAAACAAACACGTCTGCCACTGAGTAGAATTTAGGGAGTTCGGATTGATTCTGAAAACCAAAGAACAACACGTCTGGGACCTCATGCTCTCGCACGTAGTCTCTGAGAAGTTTCTCCTGCTCACCTGAGCCCACAAAAACAAGGACGGCCTGCAAATCCCGACGCCGTGCTGCCTGAAACGCCAATAATAAATCCATCGGCCGCTTTCTTGAGATCAACTTCGAGGCGAAAAGGATCACACCTTTTTCCTGAGGCAAACCCAATTCCTGCTTTAGCTCCGCCTTTGCCCTGGTGCTCTCCGCTCTTGATTTGAAGTATTCGTTATCAACCGCAAAAGGAACGAGAAACAATCGATCCTCGCTGACTCCGTGTGAAAGATAGAACTGTCTGTTCCGCGTGCCGATCGGCAGGCAAAAGCTGCAAAGCCCGCGGTACAGAAGACCCATCAAAGGCTTCCTCAACCAGCGCTTCAAGGCTGAGCGACGCAGCAACAGATGCGTGTCGCAACGAATCAGGACTGAAGTACCCAGGAGCCTTGACGCGAACATGGCGATCAAATAGGTTGCATGATTGTGACCGTTTACGAGTAACGCGTCGTATCTGCCCCTGCGCAGCTCTGAGATGATTCCCAGGTTTATCAAACTCCAAAACCCGCCGACCTGGTCACCTCGCCGAAGATTATTGAGGAACCGATGGTTATACCCATCGAGCAAGGATACGTCCCATTTGATGCGTTCACCGAATCCGTCATCCAGGTATTCTTCGACTCCCTGATGGCTGCAAAAATAAACCGTTAGGTCTATGTCGGGTTCCTGAGCCAGTCTGCGATAGAGCGGAGCAAAGTACTGGATAGGATGAGTGTTTAGAACGGCGAGTTTGTACATGGGCAAGCTGGGTTAAGGGGTGATAACGAACTGCTCCAGTACTGTCAGCGCCCAGGGGCGGGACCAGTGGAAGCGATTCTCGTGAAAGCCGGTCCAAACTTTCGCCACTTCCCTTTTGTCGAAAATGCCTGATGATGACTGGTCTGTCTGATAGGCGTCGCGGCTTGTTCCAAGCCAGGATGCAAAGGGAAAAGTGAATCCCATCTTGGGACGATCCCAGATCTCGCGCGGTAGATCGTTTCCCAGTGCCTTGATCAGCAGTGGCTTACTCATGCCGCCATCCAATTTAATCCTGGCAGGTAGGCCAAACGCGTGTTCAACCAGTTTATGATCGAGAAACGGCACGCGCGTTTCTACGGAGTGGGTCATGCTCATGCAGTCAGTGTCTTTCAGGAGTTGGTTCTGCAGGTAGTGCTCGAATTCGTTGATGACGAAAGAATCAAGCAGCGATCCGGCCCCGGAACCGTTCACCGTTCCGGGAGCAGCACCATAGCGCTTCATCTCCATGTCGCTTAGACCCAGCAGTTTCTGAATCTGCTGGGGAACGAAAAGCCCGCGAAACAGCAAATACATACTGGCGCTCGAAGGGTTTTCAAGGTAGGCGAGTTTCTCCAGCCCACTGCGCCCGGCTGCCGTGCCCGCGGGAATCGCGAGTTGAACCAGGCCTTTGCGTAAAGCCGCAGGCATACTGGCAAACAGCCGCCAAGCTGTATTCAAAGAATGAGCCTTGCGTAGATGGTCGTATCCAAGAAAGACTTCATCACCACCGAGGCCTGATAGCACTACTTTCAGACCCGCCTGTTTCGCGGCCCGTGAGACAAAAAAACTATTGACGCCATCGACAGTCGGTTGGTCCATTGCGGCAAAAACGTTCGGGAGCTCTGAAACCAGTTCCTGATTCGTCAGCCGCGTCTCGCAATGCGAGGTCTGGTATTTGTCGGCAATCAGTCGTGCGTAATTGCTCTCGTCGTAGTCGGGCTCGTCAAAAACAATCGAAAGCGTCGTGAGAGGCTTGTTCCGGAAGCTCGCGGCCAGAGCGACGAGGGCCGATGAATCAGTCCCGCCGCTCAAGAATATCCCCAGCGGTACGTCACTCAAAAGGTGCTGTTGTACAGATTCGTCGAGTAGCCGTCGCGTGGCGGCCACCGCATTGCTTTCGTTGCTCGAATCTTCAGCGCTCTGGTCATGCTTCCTTCGATAGTCAGCAAGTGACCAGTACTTACGAATCGTAGTGGCCTGCGGGCCAACGGTCATGATATGCCCCGCAGGAAGCGCGAAAATATTCTTAGTTGTCGTAAGAGGAGCGGGTATAGAACCTAATTGCAGGAAACGAATGACGGCTTCCGGCTCAGACTCGACCGCAAGCAGATTTGAGCGCTCGATCGCGCGAACCTCGGAAGCGAAGGTTAAGGAATTACGCTGAGTCCCAAGCGTGGCATAGTAAAGAGGCTTGATGCCAAAACGATCGCGGGCCAATAGCAGCCGTGACGTCGCGCTATCAAAAAGCCCAAAGGCAAACATTCCGCTCAAGTGGCTGAGGAAGTCATCACGCCAGCACTCATAACCATTGACCAGGACCTCGGTGTCTGAAGTCGAGCGAAATGCAAACTTCGCCGTTTGCAACTCCTCGCGCAGCGCCGGCGAATTGTAAATCTCGCCGTTGTAGGTGACCCAGGTGGCGCCTGTGGCGCTGCTGAGGGGCATCCGCCCCCGGATGGAAAGGTCGAGAATGGAAAGCCGGCGGCTCCCAAGGATAACCGCGGGACCCGCAGAACGATTTTCATAACTGCTGACGTGGTCTAAGCCTCGAGCGGCGAAAAGACTCTTCACGTCATCGCGCCGGAGCAGAGTGTCTGGCATGAGGAGGCCCCAGTCGTCCGGGCCTCGATGCAGCTGAGCGTCAAGCATGCGCAGCACAGCTTCCACGTCGCGATGGGTAAGCGATCCGTCAACTTTGTAGATTCCGGCTATGCCGCACATAAGAATCGTGGCTTTCGAACTTAGAAGTGTTTACGGCAAATAGAATTGTTCGTTTTGGCCACTCAGACAACGTTAGCTGCGCTGCGGTTGGCGTTCTGTTTGTACCACTCGACCGTTCGCTGCAAGCCCAACTCAAGGGGCATGTGCGCGCGGAAGCCAAACTTCTCATAAGCGCGCGAAACATCGAGGCGGCGCCGAGGCTGTCCGTCAGGTTTGTCAGCCTGCCATCTGATTTCACCAGTGAAACCGGTTAAGGTCGCGACAGCCCGATGGGGATCGGCAAAGCGTTTAAACGGTTTCCGATTCATTTCCCATCGTCACACCTGACTGAAGGAGTCTGGCGAATACCGTTCATCCTCTGTGCGACCTTTGTGAACTCCGTGTCTCTGTGGTGAACATAGTAAGAAA
Source organism: Blastocatellia bacterium (assembly GCA_963698325.1). Lineage (GTDB taxonomy): Bacteria > Acidobacteriota > Blastocatellia > Pyrinomonadales > Pyrinomonadaceae > PSRF01. The sequence goes on from CAVOQJ010000007.1 coordinate 534,525, forward strand.
AACATTCACCACGGAGACACGGAGGACACTGAGAATGCACAGAGAAAGACAGGTTACTTACTTTTCCGACAGATCCCAGCGCGGGCTGAATTGAATCCGCGAATAATCAACAAGCTATCTCAAACCCAACGTACTCGACGTAGCGGCGGCAACCCTTTCAGTGTCCTCGTCCCCGTCGTTTTTATAGTTGTGAGAGCCGTAATAACGCTGATAGTAGTAGTAGTCAGGTGACTGAAGATTGACGTTGTTCAGAACGACGCCAACAATTTTAGCGCCCACGTCCTGGAGTAGTTGTCGCGAACGCTTTACCACATGCCGCGAACTCTTGCCGCCATGAACCACCAGCAACACGCCGTCAACCATCGATGAGATCAGTACGCCATCGGTAAACGAACTGACAGGCGGTGAATCCACGACGACGTGGTTAAACTGCGACTGGAGCGTGACCAGGAGCCGGCGCATTTGATCCGAACCCAGCAGCTCCGCGGGATTGGGCGGTATCGGACCTGCCGTCAATACGTGCAAGCCTGTGCCTTCCTCTTTTGAAACCATTGCCAGCACGTCAGCTTCCGGCATTTCGCTCGATAGAATCGAACTCAGGCCGGCTCGATCTCGATCAGGCAATCCAAAAATGGATCGCAGGCGCGGGCGCCGCATGTCGGCGTCAATAATTACAACTGTTGCTCCGGTTTGCGCCAAACTAACGGCTGTATTCACCGCCGTCGTAGTCTTACCTTCCCCCGGTAGACTCGACGTCACCAAAAGCGATCGTGGCGCGCGGCCGGCTGTTGAAAGAAGCACTGAGGTGCGGAGATGGCGGTAGGATTCAGCGAGCGGCGAGCGGCCATCGACATTCATCAGCAATTCCGGATTGTCCGACGGAATCCCATTTCGCTTTTGCAGCGCGCCCGGCCCCCCGAGCAAGCGACGCCTGCCAGTACCTAAGGCTGAAGGGATTACGGCCAATGCCGGGAGATGTAGCAGGCGTTCAACTTCATCAGTTGAGTGGACTGTATCGTCCAGATATTCCAGAAGCAGGGCCAGGCCCACGCCCAAACCTAACGAAAGAAAGATGGCAATGAAAACTGTGCGCGCGCGATTTGGTCCAATCGGTCCATCGGGCGCGATCGCGTAATCAACGATCGAAATATTGTTTGGCTTGCTGGCCATGATTACGTCGTTCTCTTTTGATCGCTGCAAAAGATTGTCGAGCAGGGTTTTGTTCGTCTCAATCTCCTGTTGAATAATCCGGTAGTTTATCGCCGCTTCATTTTGCGTCACTGTTTCAGAGCGCTGTTGCTCAAACGCCTTGCGCAAAGCTTGCTCCCGCGCCAGCGTCTGACGGTATTGCGTCTCCAGGTTAGTTAGCAGCGTATTGCTTTTGCGGCTGCGAATCTCTGTGACCTGGCGATCGAGCTCGGCGATCTGCTGATCGATCTCTTTGACTTCCGGGGCTTCTTGAGTGGCGTCGACCAACAGGAGCGCGCGCTTCTGGCGCAGGTCGGCAGCCTTCGTTTCCGATTCGTTGGCCTGTTTTTCGTCGGCCTCTGCAAGAGCACTTGCCTTGCCCGGCGCTCTGGCGGCGTTATATTGAGACTCGGCAAGTATTCTGGCGTTTTCGGCATCCAGCAATTGCCTGTTCAACCCGTTAAGCCGCTCGACGACGGTGTTCTGGTTCGCATCGAGTGAAATTATCTGGTTGTTTTTTGAATAATTGACTAGACGCTCTTCATCGCCGCGGATCTGCTGCTGCAATTCAGCGATGCGTTTCTGCAGGAAGTCTCCCGTAGTCGCATTAGTTTCACTCTTCTTCTCGAGGTTGTTGTAAACATAAGTTTCCGCGATTGCGTTAACCACCTTGGAAGCTACCTCGGGATCGGTATGCGTAAAACTGATGTCAATCAGGCGAGTCTCTTTATATAAGCCGCGTGTTTCCTTTACAGGCTCGACCTTGAGACCGGTGAGGATTGCGTTTACATAAGGAGCGAGACGTTTAGCTTCAGCAAGATCCTCGTGCGAACTTGCAGCCGCGACTGTGTTACGCAGTTGCAATTCATCTTTTGGTTTCGCATTGATATCGGGTTTATCGCTGCCGCCGAAGCCCACCATTCGCTTAATCGTTTGCCAGGTCGATCTGTTCTGAGTTGAGTTTCCCTTGAAGAACTCGGGATTATGTTCGAGGTCGAGCGTTTTTACCACGCGCCGCATCAGACCGGGACTAACGAGAATTTGCAGCTGCGTGTTGAAGTAAACCGGGTCGTTCGTGGGACCGAAAAAGTAAGGCGCCTTGCCCACCAATGCAGCATTGTTTTCCAGGTCAACCTGCACACGAGCCTCTGTCTGATAGATGTCCGGCTTGCGGGCCACGTAGACGACGGAAAGCATCGCGACCAGCACCATAATACCGATGACCAGCCACAAGCGTTTGCGGACCGCCCGCCAGTAATCGAGTAAATTGACTTCAGTTTCCGCGTCCGGGTCCACGCCGTAGTTGTACGAATGCGAGCCGCCGTTAGAGTCACTCGCTCTTTCGAGGGCAGTGAGACCAGCCTCTGTCTTAATCAGTTCACGAGATGGTTTCATTATTCACCTGTAAAAAATTTCGAATTGCGAAATTCGATTCTAGGACCGGCGACGGACGACGGACGACGGCCGCACGGTTTGTAATTCCTTCGCTTGGGACTGCGCCAAAAATCTTTTCATGGACTGAACTTTTGCGAACAACTTGGAACCAAGTTCACGAGCAGGGCGCAAGTCATCGCTGGTGACGTACTTTTTGAGCTCAACGATATCCTGACACGCGACAGTCTCGACTAACGACCGCAAAGCCATCCCAAGGAATCTGGCCTGTTCGGGATCGCTTTGGCTGGTTGAGCCCTCAGCGATGTTTAGCGCTATCGAGGTAGCAGCGCGAGTGATTTGCGACTTCAGATTAAAATCCTCACCTCTGGGCAGCTTCTCCGCCAGCTCATAGATCAAGCCAATGTAATCGAGTGCGAGTTGGTAAATCTCAAGCTTCTGAAACTTGTAAATCATGCAGTCATCCGTCGCCGGTCGTCGGTCTTTTCTTCAGTGGCGGTCGGCAGTCGTCCGTCGCCGGTCGTCGGTCTTTTCTTCAGTGGCGGTCGGCAGTCGTCCGTCGCCGGTCGTTTCAAGGAATCACGCGCACTGGAAGTTGCGTTATGGAAGGAGCAATCGTGCCGAGTAAACTGCGCAAAAAGGTCTTACTCCCGGACGTAGGCACATCGATGATGTCATTCGGCAGCAACGCAATATCCTCGGCGCGCTTCTTTTCAATCGAAGTCAAATCCACCACGATCTCCTGGCTAGTAGAAGTTCCGGGCTGCTGCCGCACAATTCTCACTTTGTCTTTCTTGCTGTCCTGCTTAACACCGCCGGCCATAGCAACCGCGCGCGAAAGTGTAAGTGGTTCCCTGAGCGGAATGGTCACTGGGGTAAAGACATTGCCCACTACGTACACCTGGTTGGCTTCAGGGAGCGTGACGACGTCGCCGGCCTCGATGAAGGGATTGGCTTGAGGATATCCCTGGAGCGTGTCGCTCAGTCTATAACTTGAAAAAGCTGTCGTGTCTGCCGTTTCTGATTCTGCTTTTTGACAAATCAACGTTGGAGGTGAGTGGACAATGTTAATGGTCTGACCAGCCTTCGCCGTCGGCCCTTTCGCGTAGGTCAAGAGATCAAGCAAACGAACGCGACGCTGAAGCTCAAAACGGCTTTGTTCGTTGACCGCTCCGATAATCGCCACTTGCCTCGAGTGATACTCCTTGATGAAGACATCAACCTGCGGGTTGCGGTAAAACTTCGTGTATCTTTCCTTAATGTCGCCGGCCAATTCGCCCTCGGTTTTGCAGGCGGCCTGTATTTCAGTTTCGATCAAAGGCATGCGAATCATGCCGCTGCCTTCTACTCGAACTGCTTCACGTGAAAGGTTGGGCCGGTTAAGGATCCTTATGTCGAGCACGTCACCCGGACCGATGCGGTAACGATCGTCGGCGGCCGTCGACAACACCTGCGCCGCGCTCCGATTGTTAGATACAGTTTTGTCGGCAGCGGCATTTTCGGCAGGCTGTTGACCCGAGGCCGAAAGCGAAACCGCAAAGCAAAGTGCAGCCACCGCGGTTAAGGTGACCGGGCCACGAACTATATTGCGTCTTCTCATAGGAATCCATTCACTTTCTCGCCAGCCCAACTCTGCGAGACATCAATGCTTCGCGCATATGATTAGGGTGGGCCAGGTTTAAGACGGTGTTGCTCAACAGAACCAGCAACTCTTCGTGCTCTCGTTTGAATGTGCCGGTCAAGGGGCTGTCGTGGGTCTTGGTCACAACACCCTCTCTTACCCATTGCCAAAACTGCGCCTGGGTAGTCCAAAACTCTTTGCGATCCCGGCAGATTACGAGGGCCGTTTTCTTCTTCTTCTTTTTCTTCTTGTCCTTGTTTGTGCTCATTTTTTTTCGTGCGACGACTGGAGACACTGGTGCCCTGGTGCGCTTACTTGATTTCACACTAACTAGGAGCGCGAAATCGAAACACACGGTACCCCGAAGGGGAAACCTCTCATGCGAGGCGGCATCAGGTTTTCAAAGCTCAGAGTCCAACCTTTAGGTTGTCTTTCTTTACTCCGAGCAAGCTAACGCTGGACTCTGAACAAGTCACAGCAATAGCCGCGATATCAACTCGGCGCGTCGTTTTACACCAAACTTGATGAAGATATGACGGAGATGAAACTTCACCGTCTGCTCGCTCACCATTAAGCGCGAACCAATCTCCGCGTTAGTCAATCCCTCAACGCAACACAACGCTACCTGCGCTTCGCGGCGGCTCAGGTTTTTATTGTCGACAATTCTCTGGATAACTCGCTCAAAGGAACGATCTCCGGCGCTGCTCTCCGTCCCCTTCGCATACGTTTTGATTCCCCTCGCCTCACGCCGAGCGATAACTTCCCCAGGCGCGTAAACGCGGTAGGCAGCAGTATGATCGCGCCCTCCATTACCGTTAGATCGATCTTCGCGATCGACACTGAACTTCGCTACCAGTCCTTCGAGTCCCCTCCGGATCGTGCTTAAGCTGACAATGCCCGTGAGTTCCATCAATGCTCGCACAGTGAAAACATCCGGGTGAATCACCGACTGATCAGTTCGCTGATTCATCGCCGCCAGCATCGCGGCATATAGACGTCGCTCCACGGGCGTATGACTTAAAGCCAACAGCGCTATCGTTGGGCCATCGCTGGACTGTTCGATCTTCTCACCTAAAGGGTAGGTTTTTGGATCGACCTTGGCGATGATTTGGCTTTTTTGGGGAAACATTCAATTGTCTCAGAGAGATATTGCGGCGAGATCTTGCTCTCGAAGTCGTTATAGTGACCCTCTTTCGTAGCCGGGCCGCAAACTTAAGTGACCTAATTGGTGCAAAGCTGGTTTCGACGTGCAGGCACGCCCAACGGCCTCCTGGTTTTCAATACGATTTGTTAAGTGGGCTGACTTCTGGGAAATCACCGAAGCATACTGATTACCTGGTTGAATGCGCCCCAGAGCCTAAATGCATCGATAATCTATGTCAAGTAATTACTACCGGTTTAGTTTGGCATGGTATTGCTACTCATTGTGACGCCGGTCGCTATCGCTCCCGGTTGCGTATTTGTTGACCCACGTTGCAGTCTTCGACGCTGTGGATTGAAGCCGCAGTGCATGACTTAACCCCGTAGCAAAGATTCCGGCAACATAGGTCGACGAATACAGAACCGGGAGCGGTAGCGACCGGAGCAAGTCAGGGCCTGGGTCGACGTTGAGAGAAATACAGCTCGAATCGGTTTTTATGCTTCGTCGTTGAGTTGAGTCCACGGAAGGGAGCCCAGTCCTACTGCTTGCGGTTCTGTTTTTTGCGTGTCGCATCCGGTCGCTATCGCTCCCGGTTCCGTATTTGTTGACCCACGTTGCGGGCCATGGCTTCGACACTGCGCGCAGTGTAGGGCAGTAGGCATTGAACTATCTCTGTATCGCAGGTTGGACCCGGTCGCTAACGGTTTTCACACACTCGCTACCGCTCCGGGTTCCGTATTTGCGTGGGGTTGCTCGTCAACCCACGTGCCAAGCATCACGTCAACCATTTCACACCAAAGGTGGCCAACGGTGATGTGCGCCTCCTGGACTCTTGAAGTCCGCTCCGAGGGAATGATGACAGCGAGATCACAATGCGACGCCAATGGTTCGCCCGCCGAGCCCGTCAACGCTATGGTCTTGCAGCCAATCGCCTTTGCCTTTTCCGCGGCTTTGACTACGTTCGGAGACTTCCCGCTGGTGCTGATCGCAATCAAGACATCGCCCGCCACAGCCAAAGCCTGCACTTGACGCGCGAAGACCTCCTCGTAGCCGTAATCGTTGCTTAGCGCAGTCAGCGCCGAAGTGTCGGTGGTAAGGGAGATCGCGGGGAAAGCTCGTCTTTGTTGTTCATAACGGCCGACCAGCTCGGCCGCAATGTGCTGCGCGTCAGCGGCGCTGCCTCCGTTTCCGCAAAGCAAGATCTTATTGCCGGAGCCAAGTGCCCCGCAGATAACACCGCCGGCGGCGGCAATCTCGGCGACGCTGGAGTCGAGCAATGCTTGCATTGCAGCCAGATGCTCTTTGAGAGAGCGGGTAAGCAGGGCGTTGATTGAATTCTCCTGATTCAGGGGATTATTTGTCACCATGAAGCTCGCTAACTCGTCCAGTGTCTGTTGCCGTTGTCCGATAGGATTATGGCTTGGGAAATTAGCACAGTTTGCGATGACACTGAAGTCTACTGCTCTAGCTGGCAGCATCTTAATTCTAGTTTTCTCTGTGTAAACTCCGTGGTAAGCAGTCGCTAATAAAGATTCTCCACAGAGTCGCAGCGCGGGCTTCGCCGCAACCCAACAAGGCTAATGTGTGCTGGTTGTGGGGAGGTTTGGAAGCGACGTGGATTAACCATTCAACGAGCCTGCGGTAGCGGGCGGCAGCATAAAGCCCAGGGTGGAGCGCAGCGGAACCCTGGGTTACGGCGTTGGATGATCCCAGCCCGCGGAGCGGGCGGCAGAGTCCGCTCAAACCTCTGTCGCCCCTTTTACGGGCTCAGGTTGATTTTGCCTCATTACACCCAGGGTTCCGCTACGCTCCACCCTGGGCTTTATGCTGCCGCCCGCTACCGCGGGCTCATTGAAGGCTTTTCACTCAGATTGCGCGCAGTCAAGCTGTGGGCAAAACCTTGTCAAAAAACCAGGAGGTTGATGGTTTGTTACACAGTGAACGCAGAGAACGCACAGAGTTAGTTCAAAGCAGGACACTACGCGTTCAGCCTGATATCAGAACCAGCCAGCGACTCCATTGCGGGTTTCTTTGCAGACCTTTCGTTAATCCGAGTGTTATACAGCCTTGCACAACTCTCAGTCCCGGATGTAGTCTTCGCCTTCCGCTTCATTCGGATAGATTTACCGTCACTTTATGATTTCCACTCAAACGCCCATGCTGCGGCAGTATCAGGAGCTGAAGCAGCAGCATCCCGGAACACTGCTTTTTTTTCGACTCGGCGACTTTTACGAGCTGTTCTTCGACGATGCAGTAATTGGCTCCCGCGAACTTCAGATAACGCTTACGGCGCGGCATAAAGAGCGAGGCGACCCCGTGCCGATGTGCGGCGTTCCTCACCACTCGGCGGCAAACTACATTGCGCGTCTGGTGCGCAAAGGTTATCGCGTTGCAATCTGCGAGCAAACCGAAGAGGCCTCAAAGCTGAAGAAGCTGGTACGGCGTGAAGTAGTAAGAATTGTAACTCCCGGCACACCCATCGATCCGCAACTTCTCGACGCCCGTGAAGCGGTATTTCTGGCTGCGTTGTGCAGCTCGGGAGAAACGATTGGCGCTGCCTTTCTTGATATCTCCACCGGGGAATTTCGCGCCACGCAGGAAAGCGGACCCGGTGCCTGGGAAAAGATCCGCGCCGACCTCGAGTCGTATTCGCCGCGAGAACTCCTATTCCCCGTTTCACTCGCTCCTTTAGTAAAGGCCGGGCTTTCGGGAAAACCGCAGACGGCCCCCCTGCCTCTCGGCGACGCAGCTAATCCAGACAATCAATCGAGCCACTCAAATCCCTTGCCGTCGTCCAACAGCCCAGCAAACAGTTTTGCCAACCCTTCTCCAGGCGACTCCCAAAATAATCCGTTCATCGACGCCGCTTTCACTCCGCTTGAAGACTGGCTCTGGCAAAAGAAAGACTGCGCGGAGCTGTTACTAAATCACTTCGGGACGCGTTCGCTCGAGGGTTATGGAATTGAACGCAAGGATGAGGCAGTGCGAGCCGCCGGCGCGTGCCTGCGTTATGCGCAGGAAACACAACGTGCTGCCGCGGCGCACGTTACCGACCTCGTCTATTTCGAACCACAGGATCATTTGGTCCTCGACAATGTAACCGTGCGCAATCTTGAGCTGGTTGAATCTTTGGGAGGCGCAAGCGGGCGAACGCTCTTGAGCGTTATTGATGAGACGGTTACGGGCATGGGCGCGCGATTGCTGCGGTCGTGGTTACTACGACCTTGCGTGAAGCGCGGCGAAGTTGAAGCGAGGCTCGGGGCAGTTCAGGAATTAGTTGCGTCGCAGATCACGAGGGATAAGCTGCGTTCGTTGCTGAAGGAAGTTTCTGATCTTGAACGCCTCATCGGACGCATCAGTTTCGGTTCGGCGTCGCCGCGAGATTTGAACGCCATCCTGCGCTCGCTATATCAGGTGCCGGCAATTCGCGAAAACCTGGCCGCGATGCAGTCATCGCTCCTCGAGATACTGTCTGAAACCGCCGACGAAGTGCCGCAAGTTTGCGCGTTGCTGGTCAAAGCAATCAGCGATGATCCGCCGGCAAAACTAAGTGACGGCGATACCATTCGCGAGGGTTATTCAGCTGAACTGGATGAGGTGCGCTCCATTAGCCGGAACGCGAAACAGATTATCGCGACTCTCGAAGCCACTGAACGCACGCGCAGCGGAATTAACAACCTGCGCATCAAGTTCAACAACGTCTTCGGGTACTTTATTGAGGTTTCAAAGGGCAACGCGGCGCGCGTGCCCGTGGAATATGAACGAAGACAAACGCTCACTAACGCCGAACGGTTTACAACTCCTGAGCTGCGTGATTGGGAGAAAAAGGTGTTGGGCGCCGAAGATCGAATCATCGAAATTGAAAATGCACTCTTCTCTGACGTATGCAGGCAAGTGGCGGCCGAGACAAAGCGTATCCAGGCGACGGCCCGCGCGTTGGCATCTCTCGACGCACTTGCGTCGCTCGGGGAAACGGCGGCACGGCGACGTTATGTCAAGCCCTCTATCCACGACGGCGACGAGGTTGAGATAGTGCAGGGGCGACATCCGGTGATCGAAGTCTTCAATGAAGATCCTTTTGTGCCTAATAGCGTCTACCTCAACAACTCAACTGACCGGCTGCTGATTATTACCGGCCCGAACATGGGTGGCAAAAGCACGGTGCTGCGGCAGACAGCAATCATTTGCATCCTCGCTCAGATGGGCAGCTTCGTTCCGGCCGAGAAGGCGCGGCTACCACTGCTCGATCGCGTTTGGACGCGCGTGGGCGCTTCAGACGATCTAACCCGCGGCCGTTCGACTTTCATGGTGGAGATGACTGAGACGGCCGCGATTCTTCATAGCTCCACGCCACGGTCGCTGGTCTTGCTCGATGAAATTGGCCGCGGCACGGCGACCTTCGACGGGCTTTCAATCGCGTGGGCGGTTGCTGAATATCTTCACGACTCACCCGAGCACGCCGCGAAAACTCTCTTTGCTACTCACTACCATGAGCTGACGGAACTCGCGGAGCGATTACCCGGCGCCCAGAATTACCAGATCACGGCGGCAGAGCGCGAAGGCGAAGTGGTTTTTCTGCACCGGCTCGAACGAGGTCGTGCTTCGAAGTCGTACGGGATCCAGGTCGCGCGTTTAGCGGGACTGCCTCCGGCGGTGCTCGCGAATGCACGTGACGTGTTGGCGCGGCTGGAACGTTATGAGTTGGACGTGTTTGCCGAAGAGGACGCTATTGCCGCGCAGGCGGCTGTCAGAACTGCCGAGGCGCATGCCGCAGCGCAAGGGCAAGCGGGTGTGAGTGGGAATTCCACGAACGTATCGTCACCGTTACGCGGTTCTGTATCCGCGAGTGAGGTGTTGGAAGCGGCGGCACGCCGCGCCGGCCGCAGAAAGGCAGTAGCCCAGGCTTCCCTATTCGATCTTGCCAATCAGAAAGTTGTCGAGGAAATTCGCAACGTCGACCCGGAAACGTTGTCTCCCGAAGATGCCAAAGAACTGCTACGCAAACTACGTCAGCAGATGATGTGAACGGCGAGGAATATTAGCCGCAGATTTACGCGGATAAACGCGGATCAGAAATTCACGCCGGTATAGTTGAATCCTAATACTCTCTTCGTCCCATTTGAGTGGGCTTGTTCTGATCCGCGTTTATCTGCGTAAATCCGCGGCTAATTTTTCGGTGGGTTTGGCGGCGCATCCGTCACCGCAAACCAATCTCCCTTGCCGTCATCCGTGCGCAGCATGCGCATGATCTCATCAAAGTTGAAGGGCCGGGCGCCGCGCCGGCCAAATACCGAAATCTGATTCCCGCTTTCGTCCACAGCACGATCTCGATCGAGTGGTTTCGAGATCGCCAGCGCTTCGCCCTTCGTCTTGAACGTTGCAATCAAGACCGGCTTTGGTCGCGGACTAAACCCGGCGTATTCTGGCATCGTTTCGGGCGAGGTCAGTTGCAGTATTCGTAAACCATTCCGGCCGTCGGCAACATATCCAAAAAGACTGGCATTGGTCATCGCGACCTTCACCTGATGTACATCGTTTAGTTTGCCGCCGGCGTTGTACGTCTGATCGAGACGCGGTTTTTCCGGTTGTTCCACGTCGATGATCGCAATGCCCTCTTTGCCGTTTGCGACGTAGGCATAGGTTCGAGCGACATAAACGTCGTGAGCATCGGCGAGCGGAACAGAGGCGCCGGCAATCACGCGAGCCTTGGGCGGCGACGTGACATCCAATACCTTTAACCCATCGTCATCAACGATGAAGCCGTAGCGGAACTGAATTGCCATCGCGCGCGGATTGCGAAGTTCGGGGGCGCGAATCTGTTGGACGATTCGAGGGTTCAAAGGATCGTCGATGTCAACGATAACGAGTGCGTGCGCCGTCGTTATGTAAGCATAGTGGCCCGCGATCGTAATGTTGTTCGCATCATTGAGCGCCCCGTCGGGATTGAAAGCGCCGTTTAAATACTTCGCCGGATCCAGCGACCGTTTCAAATAGTTGTTCAGCGGATCTCCGTCGAGCAGGGTCGCGGCGTTGACCAGGATCAGTCCCTCATATTTATCAACGACGTACAGATATGCGTAGAGCGGATGGATAGGTTGCTCTTCATTCAAGAGTTGTTTGCGCGCGTCGCCGGTCAGTCCAGCTGCGCTTACCGGATCGATCATGGTGCCATTGCTTTTCATTCGCCAGCGAGCTGGATCGACGGCCAACGTCGTCGGCGCGGCAACTGCCGTCGCATATTTGGTCTTGACCCAAAACTTTTGCCCGAACCGCGACACCGGCGCGGTCGTTATCCGTTCCGAAAATCCTTTTTGATCGATCTGCGCGACATCGTAAACGCGCAGGCCTCCTTCGCCGGCAGCGACGTAGGCATACTCGCCGCGCAACTGCACCTGCAGCACGCGCGGATTGCCCGCGTGTTCGTAGACGGTTTTCAGCTCGCTTCCGTCTTTAACGAACTTTTCGTAGTTATCGGGATAGGCAATCTTATGGAGCGAACTGCCAAAGACTGCCTGGGGCTCGCTGTGCTCAGTTGCCACGACCACTTCCAGCGCGTCATCCGCGGCGACGTAAACGTAGCGACCCATGAAGTTGACGAAGTTTGTGCCCTGCAAAAGCAGTTGAGCCAGCCAGGCGTTGTTGTCGTTCTTTGCCGAAACGTGGCAGTCGGTGCAGGTTTTCGTTTCCGTGGCGCGCACCGTATGCGGCACGTGGGTGTTGAAAGCCTGGCCGGCAAATCCTTCCGCGGACGTCGTCTGCTGCTGCGAATAGATCCATTCGCGGGTTTGATTTTGCGAGCTAACCAGTATGGCCGAAGAGGAACGCACTGGAGCAACACGATTGCCGGTGACGGTGCCATCGCGGCCGAGCATGAAAATGTCATCGCGCAAAACCTGAAAGTTGTACTGAGTGAAGTTGCGCGAATCGCCGCCCTCATTATGCCGGTTAGGCATTTTGCGATTCGCCTGCATTGACAAGTGACAACCAAAACAGCTCGTCACCCAGGATGAATGGCAGGCAACACAGGTCATCTCCGAGTCGCGATGCGCCAGTTCACTATCGTTTTTCGGCACATCACCCCAGCTTGCATTGTCCTTGCGAATGGTTTTCGAGTAGCGCGACTTCTCACTGTAGTCGCGCGTTCCCAGCGTGATCGTGTCGAGGGTTTGGATCACGCGCCACCAGCGACCGGGCACGACCATCGAATTCTGAATGATGTCGCCGGTCTTCAGCTCGATGTCTTTACCGGTTTCGTCTTTCTTCTTTCGGTCGCGCGCGATTTTTTGAAAGAGCGGAATTTTTGCGCCCGTTTCATCGCGCACGCGCAGTCGCGTCAGATCCTGTCCGACCAGCGGTTGGCTTTGTGATTTCCGACGTTCGGCTGCTGGTCCTGTAGCCGCTGCCGCAGCGGGACCGGAAGTGAACAGGTTCGCGCGGCTGCGAATAGAGCCATGACAATCCTCGCAAGTGATTTCGATAGCGGCGCGCGGCTCGTTATAAAGATTGCCGTCGCCATGTGCGTCCTGCCGGAAGTGACAATCGACGCAGTGCATGCCCTTCTCCAGGTGAATGTCGTTTAGATGAACGGCTTTCTTGAACTTCTCCGGATCGTCAGACGAAACGATATTGCCCTGGGCGTCTAACAGGTTTCCTTTTCGATCACGTTTGAAGACTTTGCGAAACAACCAACCGTGACCATGAAAATCGCCAAACTGCGTGGTTTTCAACCCGGCATTAAATCCAGGTGAGCCAGTCTGTGCGAGAAACTCAAGGTCGGACCACAGCCCGCGCACACTGGCTCCTTCCGGATTGCGCTGAAGCTTTTCCTGCTCTTCATCCGCCGACGGATTGTGTTGCTGCTTCGGGTACAGCTTCTCGCCGTCGCTCTCGTTGTCCCACCAGGTCAGGCCGAGATAAGTGGCGACCATGTTTGTGCCCGGGTGCATGTGACAGACCATGCACTGCGACGTCGGAATTTGGCTGGTGAACTGATGTTTGATTGGATGACCTGATTCGTTCTTCGGAATATTTGTATCGCTGGTTTGTGAATAACCCCGGTTTCCGGCGTTGTGATAAGCGGCTGAATGTGAAGCATCGCGATCGTTAGCATAGATAACGTGACAAGCGGAACAGCCCGACGAACGATAGTCGCCCGGATGATCATTGGTTCCGAGGAAGTTTAGCGTGGGATCGAGGAGGCGTGTCTTCTGCAATCCGAGAAACACGGGATCGGTGCGTTGCGCAGTACCAAAACCACGCGCGCTAAGTCCCTTATCCGGTTTGCCCGGATCTTCCTCTTTGTCCGGCAGCCCGACTTCCAAACGCCGTTTTCCGCCACGTTCAAAAACGCGCAGCACATTTCCGGGTTGTGAAATTTCCCAGCGCGGGATCGGATCGAGAAATTCGAGCAGACCTTTCGCGCGTCCGTCTTCAGCGTAGGTTTTGGAGTCTGGATCAGGCTTTGCGGGGCGCCATTTTCGCTGTAGCTTTCGCCAAAACGCGCATCCTTCAGAGGAAAGCTGCCGTTGTTGTAGAGCGCCGCGCCCCACAGCATCGCGCCGTGCGTCATCATGCTGCGCGCGACGTTCTTCGATTCGACGTCGTGACAGGCGCTGCCGCCGCAAGTCTTCGCGGCGACGCGCAAATCACCCGGATTGACGAAGCGGACAAACTCCCAACTCTCTCGCGCCAGCAGCGTGTTGGTGCGTTCGGGATTTGCCCCAGTGTACTTGCCCTCGCGTTGCCACTGGGCAGGAAACCTGGCGCGGACGTGTGCCTCGCCCTTGATTTGTTGGATCGACTTTGGATCGTCGCTGGTCTTGCGAGGCACCGGGTTGCCGCCATGGCAGGCCGTACAGGTGAGTCCAACCGCATCTTTGCCATCTTTCAGCTTATCGAGCGTCTCGGTCGTGCCGTACTTGTGCATCGGCTCGATCTGCCCGTGACAGGTTACACAGCCTTCGAGTTTTGGGTGCTGCAGGAACTTCTTGTTGAGTGTTCAAGCCTTTGACACTACGTGCGACCCACGTGGCCATCCTTGGCGTGGAAGTTCTGGGCGTAATACTCCGTTCGGAAACAGCCTGGCTTAAAGATAATGAGTGCGCAAGAACGAACAGCGCAGCAAATGCCAGCCCAGTAATCATAATTTTCAGCGATGATTTTTCAGTGGCGTTTAGCATTTTGCTGCTAGGACAAATGTTGCCAAATTCTTTACTTACGCGGCTGCGCGCGCTTTGAGCAGTTTGCGTATCGCAGCTTGTAGCCGGTCGCTATCGCTCCCGGTTCCGTATTCGTCGACCCACATTGCAGTCCTTTGGCACTGTGTGTTGAAGCAACGGGACTGACCTGGATTCCCACGCGATAGCAAAGACTCTAGCAACATGGGTCGATGAATACGGAACCGGGAGCGATAGCGACCGGCTGCAAGCATCGCTACATAAACCGTTCATGCGTTCACTTCAATTGCGCAGTTGAATCCTTGAAGCCAATGACATTTCTTAACATTACGCTCCTAGCAGAGCTAAGAGATCTTACGGAGCCTGGAATCTATAGACATGTCGCCCCGACGCGGCTCTCTGTCTTCCTCGTCTTCTCGGTAGTGAATCATCCTCTGAAAACACTCCACTCGGAACAAATTGATCTATGCGCAATATCAAAACACCAGCTTCAACTGCGCAAAGAGCGAATACAACGGCTTCTGTGGACTAATCACATCCGGCTCGCAGAAATCGCCGACGTTCGGCGGGCAGTTGCGCGAACGGTCGGTGAATATGTCGCGAAACCCACGACCGGTCTGGAGCGTTGAAGCGCCGAAGGTAACAGTGACGTTGTTTATCAGGAATGGCCGGTATGCGACACCAAGGCTGTAATCGAATCCGATGTCGTGCCTGATGCGGTTTTGAAAAAGTACATACTCGAGCGGCTCTGTGCGATGGAACCGCAGATAGTTGACGTTGAAGACCGTCTTGATTCGCTGAGTAAGTTCCACATCGACGCCGGCGTTGTAAATGAAGATACCGGGATTTACAAAATTCGCCTGGCCCTGCGTTTTACTGCTGCGCAAACTCGGCAGGACGCTGTTTGGCTGTACCAGACCAACCCCTGTCTGTGTTAACCGAATGCCGTTGCGATTCCAAAAGGAGAATTGACCGCCTACAAAATTCGGATCGTCGAAGATTGCATCAAAGCCCGTCGCCTTGTCGTCTGTCGGCTTTGTGTCACCCTGCGCCCAGAAGAAAGAGCCCTTGAACCGCAAGTAGTCATGATCGACAGACGCTTCAACGGCCGCCATGTTTGATCTGACCTGCACACTGCGGCCCGCGATCGGATTTCGATCGTCACGACCAAAGGCATAGTAGTAAGCGTGCGTCAGATTGAGTCTGCCCAGGTGGCCGTCGCCGGTCACGCCGAGATAACCAACCTTGATTGCGTGCGGCCGGACATCACCAATTAACGCCGGGCGAACCAGGAAGCCGTTGCGGTCATACTTCACGCTGCGTCGATCGTCGTTGTAATGAAGACTTCCCTGAATCGTATAGCCCTTGCGAATGAAGTCCTGGCGAAATACGTTGGCGACGTAGACGTTTTGATGGCGCGTGTCGAAGCGGTTGAGACCGCTGTTTGTGTCCTTCTCCAGCATCGAGAAATAGGCGGCGTTGTATTGAATGCGATTGTTGTCGACAGCGCCGAAGAAGCGAACGCCGAGATTGTTGTCGGAAAAAATGAAGCCACGAAAGTCGGAAACAAACGGTTGAATGCCGGCGCGCACGGAAATGAAATCGTAGTTTGCATTTACATCCCATAGCTTCACTTCGCCAAACGCTTCTTCGAGTGAAACATGCGTGTCGGTGCGGTTTGTGCCGCGCCGGACGTCGATGTTTACTACACCATTCTCGCGCGCGTTGAGGTAGTTGGGAACACTGAAGGTCGGCGAGATCTTGATCGCCCAATCGCGCGGCTTGAAGGTCGTGTCGCCATGGAAAAGTTCAAAACTGAACTGCAGAGTTTCGCTGGCGGCAAACTGTTCCGGCTGCCCAAAAAACTCACCACTGCGCGGGTCGACACTGCTGACGTCAGAAGGCGTCGGCGCGCGTCGTTGTTCGACTCCGGTCGTGCTGACCGCCGACAGAATCATGAAGAGCTTGTCGCCCTTGATCGGATAGTCGCCTTTTAGCACGCTCTGGTTGTAAGGATCCCACCAGCGCCCGCGTTTGAAGGGGATGTCACGTCCGCGCGCGGCCCGATCGCCATAACGATCGTATTCCGGGAAACCTACACGCCAACGATCTCGAGCTTCTCGGCGATCCAACTCGGTTTGCGGCTCGGATGGAACCGTTTCCCTTCCCGCGTGGCCAGGAGGTTTATCGCCCGGCTGTGCTGGGATTGCTTTGACTTCAACCTGATCCAGCGGAATATCTACAACCGTCTCTTTTCCAGCTTCGACGATCACATTCTCGAGCGCCTCGCCACGGGCAATCGCAAACTCACCATAGTTTTTGTCTTTATCAAACCTGGCAACGTGCGGCGCAGCCACGCGCAGACGATAGGCGCCGGCATTAAGCCGGAGTGAATACGTGCCGTCGGCGCCACTTCGTGTGCGTTTCCATTTTCCGGTAACCTGATTGGTCGCGATCACCACTACTCCCGCAGCCGGCGCTCCGGAAGCAACGCGAATATTGCCTTTAATACTTCCCGTATTTTGCGCCGGCACTGAAACACACAACACCGCTGTCAGGAGCGCTACCGCGCAAACCCGGGCCAGGAGCAATAAAACCTGAGACTCTGCCGCAAAGACTGCAAAGCGTTTCGCAAGGAAATGCCAGGACAATTTTTCTGGGTGTAAAGACAATTTCTTTGGGGACTTTGTGAAAGACTTTACGTCCTTTGCGGTTGAACTCATGTTCGTCTTTTACTCAACCGGCTCTCATGCAGGACGGATAAATAGCAACCCTGGATTTTCTATGAAACTTGACGTGCGTTTGCCTTGTAACATACGAGTGACTGCTAGGCAACGGAAAATTCGCAGCGGGATGAATCTTCAGCGGCTGCAAACTTTGTGATACATTGTGCGCCGGCTTTCGAATGTCATTCGCCGAATCTCCGCGATGCTTTCAGGTTCACATTCCCGCTTCCGAATTTTGGTATCCCTGTGCGTAGGCGCTCTTTTCTTTGGCGAAGCGCTGATGCAGTTTCACGACGAAGCCTCCGCCCAGTCCGCCGCCCCGGTTCTCGTCAGTCACGAAGACTCAACCCGCGCTCTTTCCTTTGAATCCGTAACTCAGCAACGCGAACCTTTTTCGACCGTCGCGACCGTCAAGTTTGGCACGGACAATCAGACGCGAATTATGTTGTTCGCGATGAATTTGACCTTGCAAATCGGCGACACCGTAGCTTCGGTTAGTGTTGAAGCAGAGGATTTCGCGCATCGTGTTTACCAGTTGCCGGTCGAATACATCGGCGCTGTTGCAGATCAACCGTGGGCTACGTCCGTCGTCGTGCGATTGAGCGATGACATGAACGATGTTGGTGACGTTTTAGTAAGACTAAGTTATCGCGGACTTGCCAGTAACCGGGTGCGAGTTGCGCTGGGCCACGTTGGTGGTGGTCTCCCGGATGACCAGGGAGCAGTGCCAACGCCAGGATCGCCCATTCCTTTTGCGCCCAGTGCGACCGCCGGCAACCTATCTATCGGCGACGTGCAGACAATCATCAGTCAGGCAGTTTCTGCGGCTGTCTCGCTCAATCGCGCCGTGACCGTTTCAGTCACCGATCGCGAAGCAAATGTGCTGGGTGTGTTTGTGATGACCGGCGCGCCGGCCACTACAACCATTCGCAGCGTCGGAACGATAGGTCGCGGTCTCGAAGGCAACGTGGTGCCGGCGACACTGGCCGCGACATCCAAGGCCGGCACGGGTTCGTTGTTTAGCACCTCCGGTAACGCATTTACGACGCGCACGGCCGGCTTCATTATTCAGGAACACTTTCCACCAGGCGTCCAGTTTCGTTCCGGTGGTCCGCTTTATGGAGTGCAATTTTCATCTCTTCCTTGTTCCGACATCAAGAAACCAGCCTTGCCGCTGGGATTGTCGGGCGATCCGGGTGGACTACCGATTTACAAAGACGGTGTGGCGGTGGGCGGGGTTGGTATTGAAGGTGACGGCAGCTACACGGTCGATCGCGATCCAACCGACTTCGATCAGCCTTTCGAGGAACTGATCGCAGCTTCCGCAGTTCGCGGCTTCGAAGCGCCCGCGTTAATTCGCGCCGACAATATTCTGGTTGATGGCATTCGTCTGCCCTACTCAAACGTAACCAATCCGCCTGCTCCCGCAACTCTTAACTTTGGCAGCCTGCCCGGCGTCGTGTCCTTTCCCATTCGGAGCGCGCAAACTTCAGCATTCGTTCCTGCGAACGTCGGCGGTGTGGCCGGCGAAGTCGATACGCGTTTCTTTCCCTTCACCGGCGGCGCGGTCCCGGCTGGACCAAATGCATTAACCGCGACCGACGTGCAAACGATAATTGCGCATGCGGCCCAACAGGCAAACATCACCCGGGCTGCAATACGACAGCCGCTCGGCAGTAATGCCCGCGTGACGATCGCGGTGGTTGATGCGGCCGGAACCGTGCTGGGGGTTTTTCGCCAACTCGATGCGCCGGTTTTTGGTTTCGATGTTTCAGTACAGAAAGCACGGACGGCTGCGTTTTACTCTAGCGCTACAGCATCTGCGCTCCTGCGTGGCGCCGGGTTTTCTTCCTACGCAGATCGCGCCCTGGCGGACGGCTTGAAGTTGGATGGCTCGATAGCGTTTACCGATCGTGCCGGCGGTTTCCTGCATCGCCCATTTTTCCCCGACGGCATTAACGACACCGCTGCCGGGCCGTTTAGTACAGAACTCAGCGAGTGGAGCCCTTTTAACGTCGGGCTACAACTTGATTTGATCAAAACAAATCTGCTGGCTGCGATTGGCGGCGCCGGCGTTCCCTGCAGCACAATTCCAAGCTTGCCCAACGGCATTCAGATTTTCCCAGGCAGCGTTCCCGTCTATAAAAACGGTGTGCTGGTCGGCGCAATCGGAATCAGTGGCGATGGCGTGGATCAGGACGACTTGATCAGCGCCGGAGGCGGCAATGGCTATTCGCCCGCGCCGGAAATTCGTTCCGACCAGGTTTTTGTTCGCGGCGTGAGGTTGCCCTTTCTGAAGTTTCCACGTAGTCCGGATCTTTAGTCGGCGAGTCAGGCGGATTGATTCATAACCTCTTCATCAATCGGACTTATTTAGTTTCGCGATGGTGCGTTCCCTTTATCTCATTTTGATCGCGTGCCTGCTGGCTTTCGTCTGCCTCGCGCAAACGGCGTCCGCGCCTCAAGGCGCGGGTACCGTTCTTCGTTTGCGAGTGAGAGTCAAAGTGGGCGACGCAACAAAGGGACTCTCGCGTAAGCGATTCTTTCTGATCAAAGGTTCACTTGAACGAAACAAAAGCGTGCTCGAAACGATCGAGCGGCGGCCGGTGGTTTCGCGCGACTGTTACTATCGCGCCGCCGGCGCCAGTGAGGCATTGATCAAGTGGCTCAAGGACAATGATTGCGAGTCGGTCTATTGCCGCGCCATCCAGCCGGAGGATGTGGACGGCGCCGGTGCAGTACCGGAATTTATGACTGCGGTATTAGTGGGTGAGAAAGAGTTTGGCAATCGGGATCTGGCGCGCAAATGGCTAACGGTCAACCTGCCGGAGAAACTTCGCAATGGTTTTTACAAGCATCATCAGGATCAGTTGCAATCAACTCTCAAACAGGCCGAGGAGACGTCTGGCGCAAAGGTGCTTTCCGTCATGACCGATCGAAACGGCACGGCCTATTTCACCGATCTCGAACCCGGAGCGTACATACTTTCAAATATCATTGCGGCTGAGATTGGAGAGAGTGCAGCGATATGGAATTGCGAGGTGCAGGTGAAACAGGACGACCGGGCGTTTGAGAAACCGTTTCTGATATCGAATCGGAAAGATAAGAACGTGAAGTGTGTGGCGGTCGAGAAGCCGCTGCCGGTTTGCGAGTCGGTGCCCAAATGAGACTCAACCAACCGACAGTTTCAATTGCCTCTGTGCATCCTCTGTGTTCTCTCTGTCTCCGTGGTGAGTGTCTCTTAAGCAGTGGTTCACCACAGAGACACAGAGAACACAGAGGAAACACAGAGAATGGATCGCCAAACAGCGAATGAGACGTATTGTCCGAGCCGCAATTGCTATCCTGGCGCC
>CAVOQJ010000008.1:0-15175 GCA_963698325.1 Blastocatellia bacterium
AATGAAAAGCGGTTCGAGCCAGGGAATCAAAATGGACGCAATGAGAATTGGCAGGGCGATGACGGCGGTGATTATTCGATTCATTGGCTTCCACGTCGCATCTTCGGCCAAAGGCAGCATGGCTATGCTACCGGTCTGTAGCCAACGCCCCAGATCCGCAGAAGGGCTCGGCATCCATGCTCGAAGCCTCCGGTGAAATCAACGATCTGCAGCAAAGACAGTGTCCAGGACAACTGATCGTAGTCACACGGTTGATAAAGGATCGGCACAATTCTTTCGGCATAACGATGATCGTTTAGCGAGAACAGTACCTCTCGCTTCACCCAAATCGAGTCAACCGATTGCGGTGAAAGAAGAACAGCAAGCCAATCACAGCGCCTCAGCGCTGCGCCAATCTCATCGTGCCACTGCTGTGCCCCAACTATGTTTGTCTCGCTATACCAGACCGGAATCCCATGATAGCGAAGGACTTCAGCTGTGGCATTCGCGAAAGGCCGATCGAGACTTGAGTGGGAAAGGAAGACTTCGTTTGGGAGAGGAACCATCTTCGTTTGTGAGGCGACCTAGGCTACAGCTTGAAGAGCTTCAGTAATCCGGTTAATGCCTTCTTCCTGTTTGCCGTATTCTGGCAGCTTGATCACATTCAAATGGCTAAGGATCCACGGGAGCTTCTCATAGGGAATGTTCTCCTCAGAGCTAACGAAAACCGGTATTAAGCGTTTGTTGAAGTTCTTCCGGCTAAGAGCATACTCAATGTCTCGGAGAACGGTCGGCGAATTGAGGGAATGGGGTGTCAGCAAGACAACCATCGCCTGCGATGCCTCTAAAGCCTGACCAATTTTCTGAGCCCAATTATCCCCAGGCAAGATTTCTTGTTCGTAATTCCACACGTTCAGGCCGGCGCGCTCCAAAGCTGCCCCGACCTTCTTGGCTAGTGTTTCTGTGTCGTGCGAATGACTAATGAAAACCTGCATATTTCTAGTGGCGATCTCTCCCAGGAATTATATTTGATTCACGTTCTGGCGGCTAGTCGAACGAAGGTGAACGGGATTGAGTTTGGCGCTATTTCGCATTCGCCACCAGTTTCAGTCCCCCAAAGCGACGATCGCGACGCTGATAGTCGACCATCGCTTCCAGCAGATGCACCCGACGAAAGTCGGGCCAAAGCGTATCCGTTACGTAGATTTCGCTGTAGGCTGCTTGCCAGAGCAGGAAGTTTGAGATGCGCAACTCACCGCTGGTACGAACGAGCAAATCCAGATCGGGCATCTTGCGTGTGTAAAGCTCATTGGCGATGCGCTCTTCGGTCAGCTCATCGGGAGCGCTTCCTTCATCAAGTAAACGGCGAACAGCGGCGCGGCAAGCGTCAATTATCTCGGCGCGACCGCCATAGTTCAGAGCCACCGCCAGGATCATCCCTGTATTTTTTGCAGTGCGCTCGGTCGCTTTCTCGATTTCGCTGCGAACGTTTTTTGCGAGCGCGCCCGTGCGTCCGATTGTTTGGAAGCGGATATTTTGCCGGTCGATCTCATCTAACTCCAGACGCAGATAACGCCGCAGCATGCGCATGAGCGCCTCAATCTCGTAGCGCGGGCGCTTCCAGTTTTCAGTAGAGAACGCATACAGCGTCAGAGCGCCAAGACCGAGGCGCGCGCCTGTGTCCACTGCGGCACGGACCGCTTCGACTCCTGCGCGGTGTCCGGCGATGCGTGGCTCACCGCGCTGCGCCGCCCAGCGCCCGTTGCCATCCATGATGATCGCAACATGACGCGGCAAGCGGTCCCAGACAATCGACGAGAGCAACCGCTCCTCGCGCGTTCCCGCTTTAACTAATCCGGTAAAATCAGAAAGCATATAAATGCCTTATCGCTAGCTCTTATCTTATCAGCAAAGACTACTCATAGCGCACTGAAAGAAGTGTCAGCCCACACGCGGGCGCCGTCGCTCCGGCAAGAGAGCGGTCACCCTGGTTTATCGCCCGCTCGATAATTTCTGTCTCCAATTCGCCGCGGCCCACAGCCAGCATCGTGCCGGCAATCGATCTCACCATGTAACGAAGGAAACCATCCGCGCTTATCGTCATTTCGATAATCGGAGCGCAGGCTCGATCATCCCAACGGCTAACAATCGTATAGCGAGTTATCGTTCGCGTCCTGGTTTCGGAATCGGACTGTGCGCAGGAAAAAGCGGTCCAGTCGTGTTCGCCCAAAAACAACTCTGCGGATTGATTCATGCGATCGAGATCAAGGGCGCGCGCTTCGTGGTGAGCGTAGCGGAGCCAAAAGGGAGATATGACCGGGCCATTGATCACGCGATAGAGATATGTCTTCTCCCGCGCTGAATAGCGGGCATGGAAATCAGAGGCGACAACCTGCGCCTCAATCACGCGCACGTCTTTCCCGATATTTCCGTTAATCGCGGCGCGAAGTTTTTCCGGAGTTATCTCCCTTTGCAGATCCACGCTGGCAACCTGGCCCTCTGCGTGCACGCCTGCATCCGTTCTCCCAGATCCATGTACTACAACGTCGCGGCCTTCGATTAAGGAAAGAGCTTTACTCAGCTCGCCCTGCACTGTTCGCAGGTCGGCCTGCATCTGCCAACCGTGAAAGTCTGTGCCGTCGTATTGAATGGTCAGTTTGAAGTTCACTTTATTGAGGATCTGTGGTCAGTGGTCTGCAGGCAGTCGTGTTCGGTCTTTGGTCTTTGGTCTTTGGCCTTGATTTCGCCCTGCGTTCCCCTGCTCCTGCCTCCTGCTTCCTGCCTCCTGCCCCTGCCTCCTGCCCCTGCCCCTGCCTCCTGCCCCTGCCCCTGCCTCCTGCCCTGCTCCTGCTCCTGCGCCTGCTCCTGCTCCTGCGCCTGCTCCTGCGCCTGCTCCTGCTCCTGCTCCTGCTCCTGCCTATTTCCTATTGCCTTTTCCGGCTTCCCGGCTTGATCGCCGGCTCGCCTCGCCTACAAGCTTCACAATCGGCCAGCTCAACTGAAGGCACATCAAGCGTGGCTAGCGCTGTTCGCGGCACGCCCACATCGGCTCTGCCTGATGATCGGTCTATGATCGATGCCGCGGCAACTACGTTCGCGCCGTTGGCTTGCAATGCCGCCACCGTCTCGCGCGTGGAGCCTCCGGTAGTCACAACGTCTTCAACCACCAGCACTCTT
The DNA here is from genome assembly GCA_963698325.1 of Blastocatellia bacterium. Taxonomy (GTDB): domain Bacteria; phylum Acidobacteriota; class Blastocatellia; order Pyrinomonadales; family Pyrinomonadaceae; genus PSRF01. Next base: position 3,157 of record CAVOQJ010000008.1, read on the forward strand.
TCACCGGGTGAAACCGAGAAGCCACGACGCAAAACCATCTTGCCGTTTTCTCGCTCGGTCCAAATGAAGCGAGCGCCGAGCGCGCGCGCAACCTCGTGACCAATTATGAGTCCACCGATTGCTGGAGAGACAACCGTCTGAATATTTTCAGCCAGAAAGTCTTCCGCTATGCTCTGACCAAATGCTTCCGCTGCACGCGGACGCTGCAAGACGAGCGCACATTGCAGATAGATGCCGCTATGCAAACCGCTCGTTAGCACAAAATGTCCTTCCAGCAGTGCTCCGGTATCTCTAAACTTCTGGATTACTTCTTTCGCTTCCACAATCTTATTCTCTACGCTGGCAACGTGCCGTGTTACAATCGCCGCTCCATGGCGCCTTTTTCCAATCTGGTTTCTGATTCAACCCTCGTCCAGGAGACAATCGATCTGCTGCGCCTCTCCGGAGGCCGTGCCAATGCTTGCCAGATTGTCGATGCAGTTTTCAAAGTATCTCACATTGACGAAGAGTTGGCGGGGCTGCTGGTTGGCGACCTGGTAAAGGGTGACCGGCGCTTCAAGATCATCGATGGTAAGACCATCGAACTCCAGGCGTATGACTGCGAATCCCGGCTGCTTGAAGAGCTGGATTTTGTCGTGGTCGACATTGAAGCCACTGGGGCCAAGATGCCGCCGAACCGCATCATCGAGCTCGGGGCCTACCGCATTCGCAGCGGTCAGATAGTAGACAACTTCATGACGCTCGTGAATCCCGAGATTTCGATTCCTCGTTTCGTCGTCGCCCTAACCGGCATCACGAATGAAATGGTAAAGCAGGCGCCACTCTTCGCCGCAGTTGCTCCGAAATGGTTGGAGTTTGTCGAAGATGCGGTGCTGATAGCTCACAACGCGCCCTTCGATACGAATTTTATCAATCATGAAATCTCACGAGTTTATCCCGGGCACCGGATGATGAATCCGCACCTTTGCACCGTCACGCTCTCACGACGCGCGCTGCCCGGTCTGGCTAACTATCGACTGGAAACCGTCGCCGACCACTTCTCAATTCCCATCTTCGATCGCCACCGCGCCGGCAGCGACGCCCTGGCTACCGCCGAAGTCTTTCTTAGAATCCTGGACCGGCTTGAGGAACATGGTGTGCGGGACCTGGCAACGGCGCGAATTTTTCAATCGCCGCCACCTGACCAGCCGGAATCAACTGCCCAACCCCTGCTCTTGCCGCTGGTTTCCGGATTCTAGATTTTTATCCACTACCGCCCTGGACCTTTTCTTAAGTAGGTTTCTCGTCACGAAGATGACGATGATCAAGATGGCGAGACCGAGACCTATCCACGGATAATACTGCGCCAGAACATGTTTCGCTTGCGCACCGTAGCGAATGGCAAAATATCCTTCCAGCAGGAATCGAAACATGCGACCGGCGATGATTGCTAACGTAAAACGCGTCAGGCTGAAACGAAATACGCCGGCAGTGACCACAAACATTTTGAAAGGAAACGGCGGCGGCATTACCGAGGCCACTAACACCGAGAGTACGTCGTAGCGATCGATCAGCTCCTTTACTCTTCTTTGCTTTGCCGGTGAAAATTTCCGCAGCGCACGGCTCCCCGCCCGGCGCGAGACGTAATAGAGAATCACGCAGCCGACCGCGGAGCCTGCCGTCGCCAGCAATGCATAGACGACAACCAAGCGCGGATGCGCAATGGTGAGGAGGATCATCACCGCGTCTGCACTGCTCGGCAGGGGTACGAAAGTTGAATCAAGCAGCGCCACTGCAAACAGACCGAAGGGCCCCAGCGCAATAAAAAAATCCGAGAGGCGCGTCAGACGATCCGTGATCGTGGGAAACAGTTTCAACTAGGACTGCCCTTTCGGTAAGTTGTCAGTCAAGTTCGCGATCTTTACATCTCCGGCGCGAGTGCTTCGCCTATTAGCAATTGCGTAGACGAGGAATATTATGACGGCGGCCGCGGCCACAATACTAAGGATCACCAGACCGTTGTCTCTGAGGAACGATAGTACGCGTCTGCCGTAAAAGACTGCCAGAATACCTTCCACGTAGTAACGAAACGACCTCGCGATCATCACCGTCATCAAAAACTTCCAGCGTGGATACTCCAGAGTGCCCGCAGTGGCCACAAAGATCTTGAAGGGCATGGGCGGAGGCAGCAGCGCCGGAATCGCGATCGCCAGGAAGCCATAACGCGCGTAGGCGCGCTCGACTCGCTCGATGTTTTCCCGCTTAAAACGTCGTCGCAACAGCGCCTGGCCGCCGCGTCGCATAATAGTGTAAAGAACCAGACAGCCTATTACTGAACCAATTGCGGCAAACAGTGGAAAATAAAACGCAGCGCTTGGTTCTTTGAAGCAGCGTCCCACGACCAGATAATCATTGATTTCAGGCAGCGATAATAGCGACGAATCGAGCGCGCCAATTGCGATCATCGCCGGTGCCGCATAGTAAATCGGCAAACCGATCACATAACGTTCGAGCCAATGGCCGATGGAGGTTAACCAATCAAACATAATTCAGTCATGAGTGATGAGTCATGAGTGATGAGTAAGAAGCAAGAGCTTCGACTCGTCACGGGATCATCGCCAGCCCAATCAGAGCACACTTTTCCGGGGAGTCATAGTAAGGAGATCACGTGTAGGTCCGGCTACGTCACGGTCCTTTACTCATCACTCATCACTCATCACTCATTACTGTCTTATCTTATTTTGCCGGGGCAAAGATGGATGGGGTGTCGTAGGTGACGCCGACCGTGAAGCCGCTGTCGTGAGTGAAGCGGGTGAGTCCTTTGATGCCGGCGAAATCGAAGCGAAGTCCGGAAGCACGAATCTGCATTCCGAGGCGTGCTTCAGACTGCGATTCCGTCCCGAGCGGACCATCGCCTGGTCTGGTATTGGCGCGGCCATTAACCTCACCGGCGATACTGAACTGTTTATTCAGGCGGAAGATCCCCGCCGCGCCATACGTCAGTACATCATTTTGGGAAAACAACTCCGTAGGCGCAGTCAAAATTGCAATTCCAATATTCCCGAACGTGTTGAGCCGTCCGTCATGACCAAACTTCTTGCCAACCAGTATCGATCCATAGGCATTAGTCTGATTCAATCCGATTCCGCGGGCCTGATTTGAGTTAGGCAATCCGACGCCAACACGAAAACCTAAAGACGGACCGCGCCTGGTTTCACTTCGCAGTTTGAATTTGGTCCAGAGAATGAAATCACCAGTGTCGTTGGTCGAATTGGCTCCGGGCGCCAATGACAAAGGAATGGCTGAAGCACCCCGCGAATTGATGCTGAGAAAATTCTGAGCTACGCCCTCGATCTGAAATTCAACGTTGGGAGCAAAACCGATGGTGACGCCGATTACACCGACGCGTGTGAGATCGCCGGTCAGGCCTGAGGCTGGAAACTTTGCACCTTGCAGGAAATCCAAACCCGCTTCAATGCGCATTGATCCCGGTGGAATGATGTCGACATCTTCGGTGATCAGCGGCCGCTGCTGGGCCCGCGTGGATTGGGCCAGCACCAGCAGGAAAAGCAGGGCGACAGCGGCGCACAGGTATTGGACATTTCGAGAAGACATTGCTTTGTTGCTAACGTGCGGCGTCGATTGTAATGTGCAGCCGATTGTAACGCAAACTATTAGTTAGAGCTGCGCAGGCTGATAGTTTGCCCTCAATCGATCTGGTTCTTCACCACCTGAAACGAATCAAAATATTTCGCAGCCCTGGCATTCATCGCGTCGCTCTCGAGAGACTTTGGGAAGATAACCTGAAGAACATATACGCGCTTATCAACTTCATAGAACCTGGCGTGCACAATGTATTCAACTCCGTCAGGTTTCGCTCCCTCAGCAGATTCCGGGGCAGCGGGCTTCGCCAGGACCTTCAACTCGCGTCCGGGATAGCCACCCAAGCTGACTGCGTTTTCACTAATCAACGTTCCGTTAATTCGGTTAACCATGCCGTCGCGAGCCGCATCTGCTGAGAAGATTGTTCCAGGCGCGTTATCAAAATAGCCGGTCAAAAATACAACGTCGCCTGGTTCCACCACAGAGGCCAGGTACTGGGGAAACTTCTGCCCGTCTGCAGCCGCTGCCTCCTGCGTGCTCAAATTGGGCTGCCTCGGAAGCGAGACTGTATAGCGACCTTCGGGTGAGCTATATTTTATCCATTCATCGGGCTTCTGAATGCTTAGCGCGAATGGTGCGCTGATCAGCAACAGCAGAATCACAGCGATACATTTTGTCATCGGGGGTCAGTCCTCAGAAAATCTTCGGCTAAAAAGTGGGGAGTACAATCAAGATCGCCAGGACGTTCTGGCCGAGCCGATTCTAAAGCCCACCATTCGAAGGGTCAACGAATATCCGTTGTGCTACTATCTCGCCATTTTATACCAATGAGGGCTGCCCCAAAATGAACAGACAACCAATAACTGCGCTGATCATCATTGCCTTTCTCTCTTTGCTTTCGCAGCCGTCGTTTAGAGTGTTTGCCGAACAGGACAAGAAAAACCAGGCGAACACAAAAACGATAACGATGGCAGGTTTGCGCGATCGTGTTACGGTCAGACGCGACGAACGGGGCATTCCTTATATTGAAGCAAAAAACGAAGACGATCTGTATTTTGCGCAGGGCTACGTAACTGCCAGTGATCGGCTTTGGCAGATGGATCTGCTACGGCGAACAGAGCGTGGTGAACTTGCGGAGGTACTCGGGGCCGGACCAAACAACGCTGCTCTCGAACAGGACAAACAACATCGCACCCTGGGGTTTGCGCAGGAAGTAGACGCTGAACTTGCGCAGGCATCCCCTGCATCGCGGGCGCTGATGGAAGCCTACGCGCGGGGAGTTAATGCCTACATCGGATCGCTTGATGCCACGATGTTGCCCCCTGAGTTTCAAATACTTCAATACAAGCCAAGGCCCTGGACCCCCGCGGATTCTTTGTTGATTACCAAGGTTTTCTCGGAAGGATTGTCATCAACCTGGCGTCTCGACGTGATCGCGTGCAGCCCTCGCCGGCCTGCCTGCCGAAAAGCGCGCCGGTCTGATGCCCGAAACTTCTCCACTCGATGTGCTGGTCGTGGGTAAAGATTCGAAGAAGACAAACAGCAAGGCGATCTCAGCCGCATCAAGCGATACCTTTTCGAGAGAAACACTGCTGGCCCTCGCAAGAGACCAGGAACTCGCGAACGAAGCGCTGGCACGCGTCGGACTTTACGCGGAAGGGCTGGCCGCAAGCAATAACTGGGTGGTCAGCGGCAAACACACCGTTACCGGCAAGCCGTTGCTCGCAAACGATCCCCACCTCCCGGGCACAGCGCCTTCGATCTGGTACACGGTGCATTTGAGCGCGCCCGGCCTGCGCGTGGCGGGCGTCTCGGCGCCAGGCCTTCCCGGCGTGATTATTGGGCACAACGACCGCATCGCGTGGGGCATGACGAATGTCGGCCCGGACGTTCAGGACCTCTACGACGAAAAGTTTGATCCGGCTAATCCCCAACGCTATTTGACTCCCGAGGGTTGGCGCAATGTGGACGTTCGGCACGAAGAGATCAAGGTCCGCAAGGGTTTCACAGACTCTGCAACCGACACTGTAAACCTGGACGTAACCATAACCAGGCACGGACCGATCATTTTCGAAAAAGCCGGGAAGCGTTATGCACTACGGTGGACGGCACTCGATCCGAAACTCAATAGCACCGATTCCGTTTACATGATCAATCGGGCGCGCAACTGGAAGGATTTTAATGACGCCCTGCGCATATTCACGGCGCCCACGCAAAACATTGTCTACGCAGACGTTGACGGCCACATCGGCTATCACGCCGCGGGAGTCGTGCCGATTAGAAGATCGGGAGACGGCAGTGTTCCCTACGACGGGTCAACCAATGAAGGCGACTGGATCAACTTCATTCCTATCGACAAACTGCCCACGCTCTACGATCCGCCGTCAGGAATTATCGTTACCGCAAACCAGCGCATAGTCGGCAGCGACTACCCTTATTTTTTAACGCATTCGTGGGTTCAGCCTTACCGCGCCCGAAGAATTCTTGACCTCCTGACCCGGACACCAAAGCTAAGCACAGACGACTTTCGCCGCATTCAGGGCGATGTCTATTCAATGGGTAACGTTTTGTTTGCTCGTGAAATCGCAAAGGCGCTGCGACCGCGACTGACGCCCGGAGATACAAAACTAAGCGAGTTGCTCGACAGCTTCGATAGATGGGACGGACTACTCAGCGCGGATTCACACGTTGCACCCATGCTCCAGCAAATGCGCATTGCTTTTCGTTCACGGGTACTGACTGCCGCCTTGGGAGAGGATCTCGTCAAGACTTTCCAGTGGGGTAACTTCGAAGTGACGATCGATCGTTTGATCACCGAACAACCAAAGGATTGGCTACCTAAGGAATTCAGCAGTTATGCCGACCTGCTGCTAGCTTGTTACCAGGACGCGCGTGCGGTCCTGTCCAAAAATATTGGAACCGACGAATCGAAGTGGATCTGGGGTGAGATGGTCAAGGTACGCTTTCCGCATCCGCTGGCCGGAGCGCCGCTGGTTGGTTTGCAGTTTACGATTCCTCCGTTCCCGCAAAATGGAACGGGCGGACTGGCGGCCACACCTAATGTTGGTGGTGCAGTTTCAATGCGGCTGATTGCCGATACAAGCGATTGGGACAAGACTCAACACGGGATTGCCTTGGGCGAATCAGGCATTCCGTCAAGCCCTCATTGGAACGATCAACTTGCAGACTGGCGTGCCGTAACACCACGCGTCTTTCCCTTTAGCGAAGCGGCCGTTGCAAAAGCGGCGAAGGAGACGCTACTACTTGAACCTGCCAAGTAATGAGACTTTCAGAGTTAGTCCTATCCCTCGGTTGAAAGTCTCAAGGCACAGCCGTAAAAGGTCGGACCGCGCAGCTCGTGGTTAGGAAGGGGGCTTGCCCCCGCACGTTTGCCAAGATGCACTGACGGAAATGATGCTGCTTTAGATGAAAGAAAGACCTCAGCTAGGCAATGAGCCATGGAGAGTTTTCTGCGCCGTTGAACTACCGGATACAGTGCGCGAAGCTGTACTACGACGCATCGCGCATCTGAAAGAAGCGGTGCCCGATGCAAAAGCAAGTTGGAGCCGGGATGCCAACCTGCATCTCACGCTAAAATTCCTCGGCGAGATACCACAAACTTCGGTTCCGAATGTTTCCACCGCCGCCTTGCGAGCCGTTGCGGGTATTGCGCCGTTTTCAGTTCGTCTTGAAGAAACTGGGGCCTTTCCGAGAGAGGGCCATCCTCGGGTTTTATGGATTGGAATAAATGATTTCTCGGGCGAGCTGGGCAAATTGCACTCGCGCCTCGAGGACGAATCCAGGAATGCGGGTTTTGCAAGCGATAACCGTCCGTTTCATCCACATCTCACCCTCGCTCGTTTGCGTCAGCCGCGACATGCGCGAACACTCGTCGCTGTGCACAGAGAGTTGGACTTTGATCCTGCGGAAATCGCGGTGTCAGAATTGTTAGTGATTAGGAGTGAACTGAGCAGTGAGGGATCGAGATATACGGTGATCTCGCGACACGCACTGAACTCAGCCGACGAAGTTTAGGAACCTTTGTTCAGCTGTGAGTCGTGCAAATTTTTCCAGTACTCTCCGCATGAATGCTAACTAATCAGCGGGGGCAAGCCCGCCTTCCCGACCTGGAGACTTCTAACCAGATTGGCGAGCTCATCCTTGAAAGCCTTTCAATCCAGAACTTCGCTTCAATTCTGATTAGCTCATGGTTAGGAAGGAGGGCTTGCCCCCGCTGCTTGGCCAGAACCTCACATCGATAATTGTTCCTTGCTTCTCAGCCTATCTGGGCAGCTCGCGTGGTCTCGGCGGCGCCGGCGGCTCCTTTTCGCCGCTCTTCTCGCCCGACTGCGAGAGCACTTCCTTTATTGCCCCCAGGCTTGAGAGCATCGCCGAAGTTTCCACGGGCATAAATATCACTTTGGAATTATTGGTGCGCGTCATGTCGCGCAGGCTTTCGATGTAGCGCGTCGTAATCAAATACTGAGCCGGGTTGCCGTGCTCATGCATAGCTTCGGCTACCCGCGCGATTGCCTGAGCTTCACCTTCGGCGTTGCGCTGTCGCGCCTGGGCCGCGCCCTCGGCAGCCAGGATAGCCGACTGCTTCTCGCCTTCCGCACGAGTTACCGCCGCCTGCTTTTCACCTTCCGCTCGTGTGATTGCCGCCTGCCGGTCGCCTTCCGCCTGCAGCACCAGCGCGCGGCGATTGCGCTCAGCAGTCATCTGTTTCTCCATAGTGATGCGGACGTCCTCAGGCGGATTAATGTTCTTTACGTCAACGCGCGTAACTTTTACGCCCCACTTGTCCGTCGCTTCGTCAAGAATTATTCGCAGCTTCGCGTTGATCTGATCGCGCTGAGACAGGGTGTGATCCAGATCCATATCACCCATCACGGCACGCATGCCGGTTATGGTCAATTGGACAATTCCGCCAACCAGGTCGTTCATCTCGTAGACCGCTTTGACGGGGTCGGTAATTTGCCAGTAGACCACCGAGTCGACGTGAATGGTCACGTTGTCGCGCGTGATGACGGGCTGCGGCGGCAGGTCGATGTATTGTTCGCGCAGATCTATGGAGGTTATGCCGGGCCGGGTGTTTGTCCAATAGACGGCGCGCGGCCTATCGAGAAAAGGCCAGAGAAGGTTTAGTCCGCTGTTCGCCACAAAACTAAACCGGCCCAGCCGCTCGACCAGCATCACTGTTGCCTGTGGAACTATGCGAATCGTCTTCGCGGCGATCACCAGCAGCACGATCGCCAGAAAACCAAAGAAGAAGAGGGCAAGAATTGTAGTAAGGGGCTCCATAATCAACTCCTCAGATCAATTTCGTCGTTCCTAAGTGTTAGCTAGCTCGGCATGAACTATATCGGATTGCCAACTGTCCGACAAACTTCTGTTTTCCAACCCGCAGGGGTTCGAGCGAAAGTAGCCGGTGGTCGCAGCGAAGCGTAGACCACCGGAAAGTATGCAATAGTTCATTTGCACCCCGGAGGAGTGCTACCGCTAGTTTCTTGCACCCGTGCCGTGAGCTGATCAATTCCCTCGCTCTCCGGTGGTCTGCCTACGCTGCGACCACCGGCTACTATCTGCCAGCCCTTCAGGCTGAGCGCTCGCCATTCAAAGCGTCGGGCTTGCTATTCCAAACTCACCATCGACTAAGGCCCGCCGGGCAGCGCCGCCGGCGGCTGCCAACCGCCCAGCGTCGCTTCAATTATTGCCCCGGCAGCGAGCACAACGTCTTCTGCAAATGGACGACCGACAATTTGGACACCGATCGGTAACCCTTCAGGTGATCGGCCGGCCGGAACAACAACAACCGGCAGATCGAAAACGTTGAACGTTTGTGAATAACTGAAAGCGCGAAACGTACTCATCGTGCAATTGCCAACCGTAACCTTGTGCGTATCATGCTGGTAAGCCGGTGTAGCTCCGACGGGCGCTACGATCAGTGGCGTGTCTTCCATCCAGTCTACCAGCGCGGCGCGCAAGCGATCTCGTTCCAGCCATGAGCTGATGTAGTCATCGAGAGGAGGCGTCGGCGTGTCGTCAGCGCTTGCCAATCTCCAGCGAACAAAATCGCCTCCCTTCTCTTCATGTCCGGCGTAAACGTTTCGAAGCTGCACTACCGAAGCGCGCGAAAAGAGCTTCAGCCAAAGATCGTGGCCGCGCTCAACTCCCGGCGGGCGTCTATGTTCAGTGACCAGCCCGGCGCCGGCCAACGCTTCAGCCGCAGATTCTACAGCGTTTCGAGTTTCTTCACTGACGGGAGCAACTCCGTCGTCGGTGTAATACGCGACGCGCCCCCCTTGAAGAAACGAACGAGCTTCAGTGGAGCCGGTTATGAATGAAGTGGACCAGGCTGCGGACATTTCATTACCGGTGAGAACATTGAAAAGCAGGCGAAGGTCGTTCACGCTCCTGGCCATTGGACCAATCACCGCGCCCAGCGAGTAGGGCCCGCTCGCAGGCGGAAACTGACCGGCGCCTTCCACTCGTCCAACCGTTGGCTTCAACCCGACGACGCCGCAAAAATGAGTCGGAATCCGGATTGAACCGGCAAGGTCGCTGCCAATTCCTGCGGGCGACATACAGCTTGCGATAGCCGCACCTTCGCCTCCACTTGATCCGCCTGGCGTTAGCGAAATGTCGTGCGGATTATTAGTCCGACCAAAAACAGGATTGTCCGCCGTGTAGTCCATTGCCATTTCGGCGGCGTTCGTTTTTCCCAGAACGATTGCGCCCGCGGCTTTGAGACGAGCAACAACCGGCGCATCACGTTCGGGAATAAACGCGGCGCGTATCGCCGATCCGCTGGTTGTACGCAGGCCAGCCGTTTCAATAGTGTCCTTGATCGTCAACGGTACGCCGTGAAGTGGACCAAGCGCATCCCCGCGCGTGATGGCTGTTTCAGCTTCTTTCGCCTTCTCGAGAATGTCTGGAGCAATTGTGACTATCGCGTTTAGTTGCGGATTAATCTTCTCCAGGCGGCGCAGATAGGCTTCAACAATCTCGACTGGTGAAACGGTTCCACTGCGAATCGATTCGACCAACGTTGTTAGCGGCTCTTTGGTTGGATCAGTCATTCACTTTTGCGTCTGCAAGCTGACGATCGACGGTCTCTTAATATCAATTCTCTCTGTGTGTCCTCCGTGTTCTCTGTGCCTCTGTGGTGAGCAATCGCTAATAAAGATCAACCACGGAGACACAGAGAACACGGAGGACACACAGAGTTTGGTTCAAACGAAGGCCCAACGGATAATTCCGAGTAGCTCGCTCACAATTCATCAGCGACGTTTTGCTTTTCTGCCACTTCTCCATATAATTTAATTGCTCTGGAAAATCTCAATCACAACTTGCGTAAGTGTGGACCAGCGGCCTCAGCGCCCAAGCTCAGCCGCAAAGGAGCACGTTCTTGGCGATTCATTTGAGCAGGACTTTCGTCTTGCGCAAACTTCATCAGCTGTCCGGCATCATGCCGCTCGGAATCTTCCTGTTAGAGCATTTCTACACCAACTCGAAGGCGCTTACCGGGCCGGCAGATTTTAACAATGCCGTCAAAGACCTGCAGTCGATTCCTTATATCTTATTCGTCGAGATTGGCGGAATCTTTATACCGCTCATCTACCACGCCGTCTATGGTCTGGTAATAACCCTGGAAGCGCGTCCGAATAACCTGGCTTATCCCTACCCGCGCAACTGGTTCTATCTAATACAGCGGATAACCGGTGTGATTCTGTTTTTCTTCATTACCTTTCACGTACTCAACTTCAGGTTTGGGATGATCCCCTGGCTAAATAACATTTCGGTGGCACATGAACCAGGCAAGGCTTTCGATATTGTTGCGGGCGAGTTTCGCATGGTGCCGATATTTATTGTGTACCTGATTGGTATCACCGCTACCGTCTGGCATTTGGCAAACGGTATCTGGCTGTTCCTGGTTGATTGGGGCATCACGATCGGCGAGCGTGCGCAACGATTGACCGGCTACGCGTGCATTGGTTTTGGGATCTTCCTGCTGTTAGTTGGCATCAATGCGGCGATCGCGTTCATACACCCTGGCGGACTGTTGGGAGGGATCCTCTAAAATATGGCGAGCAACGGCACAAAGATCGCAATCGTTGGTGGTGGGCTGGCGGGCCTGGCCGCGGCAATGAGAATCGGCGAAACGGGACATGCGGTAGATCTGTTTTCGGTCGTGCCGGTGAAGCGCTCGCATTCGGTGTGCGCTCAGGGTGGTATCAACGCCGCCGAAAATCCTAAGGGCGAGGGTGATTCCACCTGGGAACATTTTGACGATACGGTCTACGGCGGCGACTTTCTCGCGAATCAGCCGCCGGCGAAAGCGATGTGCGAGGTCGCGCCAGCAATTATTTTCCTACTCGATCGCATGGGCGTGCCGTTCAATCGCACTCCGGAAGGACTTCTGGACTTCCGTCGC
>CAVOQJ010000009.1:0-238919 GCA_963698325.1 Blastocatellia bacterium
CGGACGTGAACCTGAGTAAAGATATTCCTTCATTCTTAAGTTTGGTCAAAGCGGTCCTTGAACGGACCGAGCGCGAACCTGTTACGGTGGAAGTAACAGACCCGATGACCAAACAAACGGTCAAGGTCGTGCTAAATAAGTTTGCCATCCAACTTTTGACTGCATTTTCATTCGGCAGTGGCGAAGCTGCCTTGCCTGCACGTTATTACGCTATGTCCAAAGGAGATTTTTCTCTGGCGGCGCAGGGTTGGCTCAATCTCAGCAGGAGCGGAAGCGTTGGTTCTGCGATGGCCTACATGATGGACTGTGCTTCAGGTTTGTCTAACCAGCGGCGCAAACAAATAGAGCGTGAAGCAAATACCGCTCTGCTGGAGGACGTAATGGATTTTCCCTTTCCGGATGTTTGCGACGCCTGGGACAATCCCGATGCGGGCGCGGCATTCCGCGCCCCGGCGAAGAGTCGCATACCCGCACTTTTCATCAGCGGTACGCTCGATGTTCGTACTCCGCCGACCAACGCGGAGGAAGTTCGCAAAGGGTTTCCAAATAGTGTTCATTTGATAATCGACGGAGCCGTTCACAGCGATCCACTGTTCTTGTCTTCTCCGCAAATCAAAGATCTGATGCTCGAATTCATGAAGGGACAAAAGATCTCCACCACAAACATCAGGCTCGAGCCATTGAAGTTCGCTCCGCTTAACCGGCCGAAGACAAATTAGTAAGTTGTTTTTGAGAGCCGCGTGCCGACGCCAAGGCCTAATGTAATAACACTTGCCTGCGGTATGCACTGCGTGCCTGCGACTGCATTACTGTGGAAACCCCTACGCGGCGCATGAGATCGGTGAAGCGCACGTCTGAACGCATGCCATCAAATGCCGAGCCAACTAGCCAATCAGCCCTCCATATCCAGCACCGGATACGGCTCCCTGCGTATGACACGACGTAGCCTGAGTGGCTCGTCAAACATCTGCTCAAGACCACGCACAATGGCATACTTGGGTTCATCAGCGATGCGCACCGGCAGTTTGGTTTGCTCCCGAAAAAAATCTTCAATGCCGCCAAACTGCGTACCGCCACCGGTAAGGATGATCCCTCGTTCATAGATGTCCCCGCCAACTTCAGGAGGAAGCTCAGTAAGAGTGGTGTTCACTCCTTCAACTATCTTGCGAACAACCTGCAGAACTACGGGATAGAGTTCGCCGGCCGTGATCTCGATAGCTCCAGGACTCCTCGTCAGAACATCGAGTCCCTTGATCGTCACTTCCTCAGCCAGGTCGGCAGGCAGAGTCGCTGAAGCGAGTTCCAGCTTCAGACGCTCCGCTGACTGTGGACCGATGATTAACCCACGGTGACGACGAACATGGTCGACAATGGCCGCGTTAATGTCCTCGCTTCCGATCCGTTCAGCTCGTGCATGAACAAGTGAGCCGCTCGCGACGATGGCCACATTGGTAGTTCCACCGCCGATATCAACAACCGCGGAAGCGTGTGGGTCATCTACTTGTACACCTGCGCCGAATGCGGCTGCCAGGCCTTCTTCAATCATCACGACCCGGCCGATACGCGCATGCTCAGCAGCGCTGAGCAACGCCCGCTCCTCCACTTGCGTTACTCCAGACAAGACACTCATCAGTGCGCGACGGCTAAAATAGGAGTTGCCGCCGCGCGCTTTCCGCACAAAATGCGCCAGCATCTCCTTAGTTCTCTCAAAGTCTGCGACTACCCCGTCGAGCAATGGAGCGATCACCGTAACATCACGCGCCTCGCGGCCGGACATCTGTTGAGCTTCAATCCCAATCGCTATCACTTCTCCGGTATTCGAGTCGACTGCGACAAGGGATGGCTCATCTATCACTATGCCCCGCCCACGCACAGAAATGATGGTTGCAGCCGATCCCATATCTATGGCCATCGAATCGGAGACTAAATTTCGCAGAGCCTTCAGACCCACGAACGCTGCTGTCTTGCGCATTAACGACATAAATATGATCTAAGAAAAATAAAGAAAAATCTTCAATTAATTTTTAATGTTGTTGCCAACAGCGGCGTTTCGAATTTCTGTTTGGTAGTGCTGCGCCACGACCGTCACCTCGCTCTCGGCGGTAATATTCTCCTACCCGGTCATAAGTCAGCCGCGGTCAGAAGATCGATTCCGGAAGCTCCGAACCGTCGGGCGGCGCCGGTGGCTCGAACGTCACCTTCGTTTTCCTGTGACCATTGAGCGTGCCTGCACAGCAGCGCCAGTTCGGTTGCGCGGCCCAGCGTGAGCGCGAAGCGGCGCCCGCCGGCTTCCAGTGCCGGCGTTCCTGCCTTCCTTGCTTCAGCCAACCAGCTTTCGGCGTGCGCTAATGCCGATTGCACAATCCGCGCGGGCTCAGCGAGGCGATGGTCATGAACAGAGGCGAGGCAGCGGGTCGCTTCCGTTTTCAGCGTGTTGAACGCTCGATCGTCTGTACCCAAAGCGCGCAGCGCATCCAGCGCCAGCACGTTCGTAGTTCCTTCCCAAATCGGCAGCACTTGTGCGTCGCGCAGGAGCACCGGCAGCCCCGTGTCTTCGACGTAGCCCGCGCCGCCAAAGGCTTCGAGCGCTTCACTGACAACGGCCACGACCTGCTTGCCGGTCGTCAGTTTCATCAACGGCGTGAGCAGACGCAGCAACACAGTCTGTTCTTCATCGATCTCTTTTGTCTCAGCGCGACCAGTTAGTTCAGCGACCAGGAAAGCGAGATGAAACGCCGCTTCGGTCTCAGCTTGCAAACCGGCCAGCGTATCCATGTGCAGGGGCTTCTCAGAAAGCAGTGCGCCGAAGGCCGTGCGCCTCTGCGCGTAATCGAGCGCGAGCGCCATGCTCCGACGCATCAGCGAAACGGCGCTGATGCCATTCCACAGACGTGTGATGTTGAGCACCGGCGTGATGTTACGCACGCCATCCGTGGTCCCCAAAACCAGTTGCGCCGGTGTGCCGTCCAGAGTCAATTCCGCGGTCGGGACTTTGCGCGTGCCGAGCTTGTCTTTCAGTCGATCGATAGAGATGTTGCGCAGGCGGCCCTGTTCATCTCGCATCTCGAGATAGAAGAGCGCGAGGCCGCGTCCGCCGGAAGGATTGCCTTCGGGACGTGCCAGCGTCAAAGCGATCTGTGAAGTAGCGGCGGAGGTGAACCACTTGCGACCGTACAGGCGCCATGCGCCTGGTTTCGAGTTTCGAGTTTCGAGTTTCGAGTTAAGACTTGATCCAATCTCTTGCTTCGCGATTGTTTCTGAGGTGCCTACGTCTGAGCCGCCGGTGAGTTCGGTCATCCACTGGCCGCTGGTCCAAAACGCTTTCGGGTCGCGACTGGTCAGATGAGGTACGGCGCGTTCGATTAGCGCCTGGTTGCCGGAACCCAGCAGGGTGCGGGCAGCTCCGTCGGTCATCGCCAGCGGGCAACTATAGATGTCGGTTGAAGGTGTAAATAGATAGGCGAGCGCGCACTGATGCACCCGCGAGAACCTGCCGTGCTTTTGTTCGTAAGCGGTGGCGACGACTCCATGCTCAGCAGCGATGCGCTCGGCGACGCGCCACAAAGGCGTCAACTCAATCCGATCGATTCGATTTCCCCAGGCATCCCATTGCGTGAGCGTCGGCTCGTTGAGTCTGTCGGCGAGTTGCCTCTGATGAAGATCGCCGCCGGCCAGTCGTCCCATCTCCACGAGCGTCGGTTCGATCTCGCGCAGCGCGTCGGCGGGAACGCTGCGCATTAAGTAGGAGCGCAGCACAGGATCATCTTCGTATTGATTGCCCAGAGTCGGGGGCGCTTGCTGAAACGGCATGATGTTCTGGCAAGCGTAGCGGGAAATTGAAGAGGCGTAAAGGACCGGCAGGCAACTGGCCACGATGCAGCGACACTCGCCAATCGCGGCGCCCTGCGATTGCTCAAAAAAAGAAAAGCGGCGACTCATCAAAATCTCCGCAAGCCACTAGATTCAAATGGTCGGGGCGAGAGGATGCGAACCGGATAATATTCCCTGCAAGAACATGGTGCCGTAGAAAGTCACGAGCGCCATGAACGCGAAGAAACATCGATTTGATGGCACTCACAAATAATACCGTCCTGCTTTGATGACTGAATCGGCGATGCGACGGCGAGCCGCGACGGTGTTGCAAGTCGTTTGGCGGGTGAGCTGTTGCACCTCGTCGAGCAGAGAGCCGACATCTCCTGCATCGGCGAGCACGGCCATGACCTGCTTGGCAGAGTGTTCCATGCGGTCCGCTGCGTCGCTGGCGTAGACGCGTGTAATGTCAATGGGCGTTGCGCTATCGGGCTCGCTACGCGCAGTGACTAGTTTCTCCGTGCGCAAGAGCGCGCTCTCTAGAGCGTAAACCTCGATCGTGATGTCCGCGATATGGCCCAGCACTTCCTGTTCGCTCACCAGCGCGTCGCCGTACACAGCCTTCGCGCGACCGAGCGTGAAAGTGACAAGCCGTTTGGCGCGAGCCAGCAGATCACGTTCGGCGGAGAACAACGTCTCAACTGGCGTTAAAGGAGCAGTTGTGTAGTCGAGCGCCCGTTGCGCGTTCTCACAGGTGAAAAGGTGCGCCATCGCCGAGTTCTTCAAAAGGCGTGTGGGAATGATGAGGCGGTTGATTTCGTTCGTGCCTTCGTAAATGCGCGTGATGCGCGCATCACGATAGGCACGTTCGGCGGGAAATTCTTTCGAGTACCCGTAGCCGCCATAAACCTGCAGGGCTTCGTCGACCACAAAGGCGAGCGCCTCGCTGGTCCAAACTTTGTTGATAGAGCACTCGACAGCGAAACCCTCGATGGTCTTCAGTACCCGTTCGGAGTCCTTTTCGTCCACCGCTTCCAGCGCGCGGTCAACATCGCCGAGCGTGCGGTAGACCATCGCATCGCCGACGTAACAGCGCACCGCCATCTCGCCTAGCTTTTGCTTGATCATCCCGAACTCTGCGATCGCGCGTCCGAACTGGCGGCGTTCAACAGCGTACCGCGCGGCGCGCGTCAAAGCTTGCTTGGCGCTGCCGATGTTGCGCGTTCCGAGTTTGAGTCGACCAAAGTTCAGAATATTGAAGGCGACCTTGTGCCCTGCGCCCACTGTGCCGAGCACGTTCTCGACGGGCACTCGCACGTTATCCAGAATAAGCGCCGTCGTTGAAGAGCCGTCGAGACCAAGCTTCGGTTCCTCCCGACCGCTCACCACTCCCATCTCGCGCTCAACGATGAAAGCGGTAAATTTCTCGCCGTCAACTTTCGCGAAGATGGTGAACACGTCAGCGAAGCCGCCGTTGGTGATCCACATCTTCTGACCATTGAGGACGTAGTGCGTGCTGTCCGCGCTCAGAGTGGCCTTGGTGCGGGCTGCGAGCGCGTCCGAGCCCGAACCCGGCTCGGTTAGCGCGTAGGCGCCGACCCATTCGCCGCTTGCGAGGCGGGGCAGGTAACGCGCCTTCTGCTCTTCGTTGCCGAAATAGACTATCGGCAGCGTGCCGATGGTGGTGTGCGCCCCGAGTGAGCCAGCGAACGAGGGTATGACCCCGATCTTTTCGCCCACGTAAGCGGAACTCACCTTATCAAGCCCCAGCCCGCCGTAGGCTTCTGGGATGTCCACGCGCAGCAGGTCTAATTCGCCGGCCTTCAGCAACAGTTCGCGCGTCAGCGCCCAATCCTTACCATAAATCTCCTGCTCGCGCGGTATGACTTCAGTGCTCATGAAGTCTTCTGCTATACGACCGAACATCTGCTGCGCGGGTGACAGGTCTTCGCGCGTGAACACTTCATCAGTCTGAACATCTGTAGTCAGGAACCGGCCACCGCTCTTGAACTGTACAGCTTCGGTTTTCGCGGCCATCACAAGCACTCCTTTCAACAGCTCAACTTCGCGGCCTGCTCAAAAGATCTAATTTTGACAAACGAGTCTGTACAAATCATGAATAAATCATACAAGGCAGGTTAAGGTGCGCTCTCAGGAAGAAAGAAACATTGCCCTCACAATTGAGCAATTGACAGTAACAGCGTTCGGAAGTATAAGTACCTACCGTACGGTCGGTAAGCTAGCATTTTGATCGACAGCGGTACAAGTCTTTGTCTTTAGTTCGTCCTTAGTGGTAGACCATGAAAGCACAAAAGAAATCGGCGCTCAAAGATGAGCGATTGGCTGAAGTTTATCGCACGGCGGCTCAGATCATTCTGCGCAAGGGTTATGATGCCACTTCGATTAACGACATCGCTAACGCGCTGGGCATGACGAAAGCGGGACTCTATCACTACATCAACGGCAAGAAAGAGCTGCTTTTCGACATTATGAATTTCGGTTTGGACGAGCTTGATGAGGAAGTGGTGAAACCCGCGAAGTCCATCGCCGACACGGGCTCACGGCTTCGCTTTATTATCGCCAGCCACGCGCGGTTAGTGACCAGAGGGCAGGGAGCCATTACCATCCTCGTTGATGAGATTTCGGCACTCACGCCTACTCAGAATAGAAAAATCACGTGCCGTAAGCGCGCCCACTTTGATCGCCTCCGTGACCTGCTGGATGAACTCAAGTCGGAAGGGAGGTTGCACGAGGTGGATACGACGGTGGCAACTTTCAGCCTCCTGGGAATGATTAACTGGCTCTCCCGTTGGTTCAGACGGGACGGCGCTCTCACGGAGGAGCAGGTTGCAGAGCAGATCGTCAAGATCTCTCTTCACGGGTTGTTGCGCCCCGAATCACGCGCCACACACCGGGGTTTGCAACTAGTTAAAGACTGAAGTCTTGTGCCTTTCCGTAGCTGCTCAGTTAAAGCTTTTTGCTGAGCCCTCCCATTGCCGCAGGTGAGCGCGGAAGTCGACGGCCCAAGCTTACGTTTCAACTTAAGCAGCACTACCTGTTTATGAACATCCTCGTTTGTCTCAAGCAGATTCTCGACCCGGAGATACCAGCGCGCGACTTCCGCGTTGATCCGGCCAGGCGCGAAGCGGAGCGCGGCTCGGCCAATCTCGTCACCAACATCTTTTGCGAGAACGCGCTCGAAACGGCGCTGCAACTTCGTGAGCGTACTGGCAGCGCGAAGATCACAGTGCTCTCTTACGGTCAGCCTTCCGCCGAAGACTCTCTGCGCAAAGCGCTGGCGATGAAGGCAGACGCCGCCGCGCTCATCGTCAACGATGGCAACGCGAATCCCGATCCGGCCACGACGGCGCGCGTGCTCGCCGCCGCGATCCGCAAGCTCGGCACGTTTGATCTGATTATGGTCGGGCGCGAAGCAGGCGACTGGGGCGCGGGCCAGACGGGCGGGCTGATCGCGGAGGAGTTGGGAATGCCATGCGTCTCGTTCGTTGACCGGATAGAGTTGGAAGGTGACCTGCTGAGACTCAAGCGACAGACGGACACCGGCTGGGAGGTGCTCGAAGCCGAGCCGCCCATCGTCGTCACCGTCACCAACGATGAACACAACCTGCCGCGCATCCCGAAAGTGCGCGATGTGATGATGTCGTATCGCCAGCCGCTGACCAAATGGACGCTCGATGATCTCGGCATTGAGGCGAACGAAGCGCGCGCCGGAAACACCTACTACCAGGTGGCCGAACTTTTCATCCCGCAGAAAGAGACGCGCTGTGAGTTTGTCACGGGCGACACGCTGGAGCAAAAGGTAGAGTCTTTCGCCAAGCGCATAGTCGAAGTAACGAGTGCGCTTTAGACCGATAAATTCAAAGCTAACCGGGCCGCTTTTTTGGCTCTCATACCCTGAAATAAATTGCTCGCAGACGGGCAAGCGTCTGCAACCCGATCAATGAACGACGTTGTTATCTGTCTCTTCGCCTCCGCCGGTTTTGACAAAGCCGCGCAGGGACTCGCGGGCGCCGGGCGACGCCTCGCCGACGAGCTGGGCGGGCGGTTGCGCGCCGTCGTCAGCGGCGCTGGTGCGGACACGCTCGCATTGGAGGTCGCGCGCCTCTGCGATACGGTGATCGTCGCCGATCAAGCCGAGTTGGCTGAGTACCAGCCGGAGACCTGCTTGAGTGCGCTGGCGCGTTTTTGCGTCGACCTCTCGCCGAGCGCCGTGCTGCTCGCGGGCGACACTTACAGTCAGGAGATTGCGCCGCGCCTCGCTTACCGGCTTGGCGGCAGTGCCGTAGGCGATGGCGTAGAAGTACGGGTTGAAGGGGAAGCGTTGCGCGTCAGTCGTCAGGTCTATGGCGGTAAGGCGCAGGCCGTGATCGAACTGAAGCGCATGCCCGCGGTCGTGTGGCTGCGCGCCCGCTCGTTCGCGCCCGCCCCGCCCCGCGCCGAAGCGGGCGAGGTCACTCGCGCTGCGTTGGACATTCAAGCGGACACGCGGACGCGCGTCGTCGAGCGTAAGCGCGAGGAGCAGGGCGAGGCGCGGCTCGAGGAGGCGCGCGTGATCGTCTCCGGCGGGCGCGGCATCGGCGGGCCTGAACCGTTCGAGACCGAGTTGCAGCCGCTCGCCGATCTGTTGGGGGCGCAGATGGCCGCCTCGCGCGCGGCGTGCGATGCGGGCTGGGTGCCGCCGACGTGGCAGGTCGGGCAGACCGGTAAGAAGGTCACGCCGGACCTGTACCTCGCCATCGCCATCACGGGCGCGAGCCAGCACATGGCCGGCATCTCCGAGGCGAAGACTATCTCAGCGATCAACACAGACCCGGACGCGCCGATCTTCAAGCACTGCCAGTTCGGCATCGTCGAAGACTATCGCAAGGTGGTGCCGCTGCTGCGCGAGAAGCTCGCCGCACTACAGAAATGAACACTGCCGAAGCCACGCGACAGATTTATTGGAACATTTCCCACATCTGGGTGATGTACCTCTTGCTTCTGCCGACGGCGGCGGTCGCCGGCTACGGCATCTATCGCCATTTCAGTCGCTGGCGACGCGGTCTGCCCGCCGCGCGCTTCGACCGCCCCGTGGAGCGCGTCCAGCTGGTCGCCCGGCACGCGCTCGCGCAGAGGCGCACGGCGCGCAACCGTTACGCGGGTCTCTTCCACCGGCTCATCACTTACGGTTTTATCATTCTCACCATCGCAACGACGGTCGTGGCGCTCGACGCGGACTTCGACACCACGATCATGCGCGGGCGCTTCTACCTCTACTTCCAGTCGTTCGTCGTTGACCTGTTCGGCGCACTCGTGATGGTCGGTATTGGGATGGCCGCCGGGCGGCGTTACCTCAAGCGCCCGAAGAACCTGGTTTACACGAACGAGGCGTCATTGATTCTCGCCGCGATCTTCCTGATGTGTCTGCAAGGATTTCTGATCGAAGGCTGGCGCATTGCGGCGACAAACGACCCGTGGGGCGCGTGGTCGCCGTTTGGAAATCTCATCGCGCGCGCCTCGCGTTCGCTGATGAGCGTCAAGGCGATGCAGTGGGCGCACTGGGGGACGTGGTGGTTTCACCTCGGCGTGAGCTTCGGCTTCATCGCGTGGCTGCCCTACACGAAGATGATTCACGTCATCACTGCGCCCTTGAACATCTACACCGCCAACCTCGTCCCGCTGGGCGCAACGCTCAAGCATATAGACTTCGAGAAGACCGAAAGCTTGGGCGTCAACTCGCTCAGGGGTTTTACGTGGAAAGACCTGCTCGACCTCGACGCCTGCACCGAGTGCGGGCGCTGCACGGCAGTCTGCCCCGCGAACACCGTCGGCAAAGAACTCTCGCCGCGCGACATCATCCTCCAACTGCGCGACCTGATGCACGAGGAATTTCGGATTTCGGATTTCGGATTTCGGAATGACGAATTGGTACCAAACAAGTTCGGTAATGACGCAAACGAGTCAAGTAATGACTCTGAACAATCCGCAATTCGAAATCCGAAATCCGAAATTATTGCTGCGGTGCCGGCGACCTCTCCAGTCCCGCTCTGGCAATGCACGACCTGCGCGGCCTGCATGGAAGCCTGCCCGGTTTTCATCGAGCAGATGCCGAAGATCGTTGACATGCGCCGCTTCCTCGTGATGGAAGAGGCGGACTTCCCCGACTCGATGCAGGAGGCGATCATGTCTCTGGAGCGGCGCGGCCACCCCTTCAGCGGCACGCAGGCGACGCGCCTCGACTGGACGGAAGGCTTGAACGTCAAGCAGGTGAGTGAGGCGAAAGACGCTGAAGTCTTACTGTGGGTCGGCTGCGGCGGCGCCCTCATCGAGCGCAACCAACGTGTCACGCGCGCGACCGCGCAACTGCTCGAACAGGCCGGGGTGAAATTCGCCATTATGGGGCGCGAAGAGAAGTGCTCCGGCGACCCGGCGCGTCGCATCGGCAACGAGTTCTTGTTCGAGAAGCTGGCGAAAGAGAACGTCGAGAACCTCAACAGGAACAACGTCAAGAAAGTCGTCACCGCCTGCCCGCACTGCTTCAACACGTTCAAGAACGAGTACCCGCAGTACGGCGGCATGTTCGAGGTCCATCACCACAGCGAGTACCTCGCCAAACTCGTGGACGAAGGCAAACTCAAACCGCTCACCGGGTTGAACAAGAAAATCACATTTCACGACCCTTGCTATCTGGGACGACAGAACGGCGTTTATGACGCGCCGAGGCAGCTCGTGCAAATCTCCGCGCACGAGAATATGGTCGAGATGGAACGAAGCCGCGCCAAGAGTTTCTGCTGTGGCGGCGGCGGCGGCATGAGCTTTGTGGACGAGCCTCCCGATAAGCGCGTCAATCAGGAACGCGCGCGCGAAGTTCTTGAGACCGGCGCGAACGTGTTGGCCGTCGGCTGCCCATTCTGCATGACGATGATGGAAGATGGCATCAACGCGCGCAAAGGCGAGCGCGACGTGCGCGTGATGGACGTTTCCGAACTGCTGTGGGAAGCATCGAAACCGCGCGCGGCGGAGAACCCGGCACAAGCGATTTGAGGTGAACATTCATGGACTTAAACTTAACCCCAAACGAACAGCAGTTTCGCGACGAATTCCGCGCGTGGCTCAAGACCAACGTGCCGGAAGAATGGAAAGGCAGCACGAGCGCCGAAGACCGTGACGACTACATCGAGTACCTGCGCGACTGGCAGCGCAAGCTCTACGAGGGTGGGTGGGCAGGCATCTCCTGGCCTAAAGAGTACGGCGGGCGCGGTGTATCGCTCATGGAGCAAGCTATCTTTCAAGAGGAGTTGGCGCGGGCCAACGCCCCGCAGTTGATCGGCACGATCGGCCTCTCGCTCGTTGGTCCGACGATCATCGCCATGGGCACGGAAGCGCAGAAATCACGCTACCTCGCGCCGATTCTTTCTGGCGAGGAGATTTGGTGTCAGGGATTCTCCGAGCCGAACGCAGGCAGCGACCTCGCCTCGCTCGGGACGAAAGCCATTCGCGACGGCGATGACTTCATCGTCAACGGTCAAAAGATTTGGACCAGCTTTGCGCAGTTAGCCGATTTGTGTCTGCTGCTCGTACGCACCGACACGGAAGCGCCCAAGCACAAGGGGATCACCTGCCTACTCGCGGACATGCACAGCGAGGGCGTGTCGGTGCGCCCGTTGCGGCAGATGTCGGGCGATTCGGGATTCAACGAGGTCTTCTTCTCGAACGTGCGCGTGCCCGTGACGCAGGTGCTCGGCGAAGTCAACCAGGGTTGGACCACTGCCATCACCGCCTTGATGAATGAGCGTGCCAATCTCGGAACGGGAATTCAGGTCGTCTTCAAACGCAACCTGGCAGCCTTAATCGCGCGCTCGCGCATCATCGAGCGCAACGGTCGGCGCGTGAGCGAGGACCCGGTCACCAGGCAGAAGCTCGCGCAAGCCTACCTCGAACTGGAAATCCTGCGCCTCAATACCAACCGCGCGCTGACTTCATTAAGCAAAACCGGCGTCCCTGGCTCAGAAGGCTCGATTCAGAAGCTCTACTGGAGTGAGTGGAACCAGCGCATGCAGCAGACCGCGCAGGAAATCCTCGGCCCCTACGGCCAGCTCAAAGACTTCGACAACGGCATCTGGGAGTACGCTTACTTGCGCGCGCGCGGCAACACCATCGAGGCGGGCACCAGCGAGATTCAACGCAACATCATTGCCGAGCGCGTGCTCGGTTTACCGAAGAGCTACTGAAGGGAGTGAGCAGTAAGCAGTGAGCAGTAAAAACAGAAGGATTGATTACTGCTTACTGCTCACTGCTCACTTGGATTTTCTTATGGACTTCGATCTCAGCAAACCACAGAAGCTTCTGAAAGACTCGGCGCGGGATTTTCTGACGCGCGAATGTAAGCTAGACCGCGTGCGCGAGTTAATGGAAACCGGCACGGCGCACGACGACAGGCTCTGGCTGGCAATCGCCGATCAGGGCTGGACGGGGTTGGTCGTCCCTGAAGAACACGGCGGCCTCGGCCTCGGTTTGGTCGAATTGGCCGTCGTCGCGGAGGAAATGGGACGCGCCTGTTTGCCGGGGGCGTTCCTCTCGACGCTCACAGCCGCCGCGCTCGTCGAGCGCGCGGGCAGCGCGGATCAGCGCACGAAGTATCTTGAATCAATTGCGGCGGGGGAATTGAAAGCGACGGTCGCGTTTCTCGAGGAGGGCGCGAGCTGGGAGGTAGACGAGATCAAGCTCAAGGCCACACGCGAAGGTGGCAACTTCCAGCTTTCGGGGCGCAAACTTTTCGTGCCGGACGCTGAGACTGCGGACCTTCTTATCTGCGTTGCCCGCAGCGGCGAGAGCCTGGCGCTAATGCCGGTCACGCGTGGCGCGGATGGGCTCCAAATAAAGGCGACGCCTTCAATGGATGCGACGCGTAAGCTCTACGAGGTAACGTTCGCAAACGTCAGTGTGGCAGAGGCGGATGTGTTCGGCGCCGACGGTGATGCGCAGGGTGCGCTTGGTCAGGCGATCGAAGTTGCGACTGTGGCGCTCTGTGCTGAGATGGTGGGTGGAATGCAGTGGGTGCTCGATACGACGGTCGAGTATGCGAAGACGCGCCAGCAGTTCGGTCGCGCCATCGGCTCTTTTCAGGCCGTGCAGCACCAGTGCGCCGACATGTTGTTGATGACGGAAAGCGCGCGCTCGGCCACCTACTACGCAGCGTGGACTCTGACCGAAGGCGACCCGTCGGCGAGCGTCGCCGTCTCGATAGCGAAAGCTTACTGCTCGGACGCTTACCGCGAGGTCGGCAACCGCGGCATACAGGTTCACGGCGGCCTCGGCTTCACCTGGGAGCACGACCTACAGCTTTACTACAAGCGGAGCAAATCGTCCGAGACGCTCTTCGGCGACGCCACGTTCCACCGCGAGCGCATCGCACGCATCATCGTGGACGGCAATGCGGTCGCGCGCGAGCGAGCAGAGCAGGCGGAAGCATTGGCTGGGCAGTTGCACGCGGCAGAGACGGATGCGGCGGCTGATGTCACCGCGAACGCAGCCGCTTCCGAATGACCTTGAACAAACGAGAGACAGGAGGATGACGCCACACATTAAAGAGTTGTTCGATCTTTCGGGCCGAGCGGCAATTGTCACGGGCGGCTCGAGGGGCTTGGGACGTGAGATGGCCGAAGGGCTGGCCGAAGCGGGCGCATCCTTGATGCTGTGCGCGCGGCGCGAGGAGTGGCTGGCGCCGACTGTGGACGAGATGCGCGGGCGCGGCTTCAAGGTCGAAGGCTTGCTTTGCGATGTGGCGAATCCAGAGCAGGTGCAGCGGGTCGTTGACAAGACAATCGAGGCTTACGGCAGGGTGGACATTCTCGTCAATAACGCCGGCGTCTCGTGGGGCGAGCGCCCGGAGAAGATGCCGTTCGATAAATGGCAGAAGGTGATTGACATCAACCTGACGGGCGCGTTCCTGTTCGCGCAGGCGGCCGGGCGCGAGATGCTGAAGCGCGAGTGCGGGCGGATCATCAACGTTTCGTCCGTTTCAGGCTTGCAGTCGTCCGCCGACGGACCGCACTACGTCGGGTACGCCGCGAGCAAAGCGGGGCTGTTCGGCCTGACGCGCGAGCTCGCCGCCTCCTGGGGGCGACAGGGCATCCGCGTCAACGCCATCGCGCCGGGCTTCTTCCATTCGCGCCTCGCAGACGCCTCCATCAAGTACGCCGAGCCCTCGATCAAGGCGCGCAACCCGATTCCCCGCGTCGGTGCTGCCGGAGAGTTGAAAGGCGTTGCTGTGTTCCTGGCCTCTGATGCTTCGAATTACATAACGGGCCAGGTCATCGTGGTGGACGGTGGGCGCACGATCGTTTAATTCATCTCTCCATTCCAGGGGCCGACCTCTTATGACCAAATCTCAACCAACCATGAGCGCAACTGCCCAGGGGTCACCTTATGCCGCGAGACCCTGGCTCAACCATTATGACTACTGGGTGCGTCCGCACATGAACTACCCGCGCCGACCGCTGCACGAGATTTTACGCATAACAGCGGTCGAAGTGCCGGACCGACCCGCCACCGCCTTCCTCGGAGCGCACCTCACCTTCGGTCAGATCAAAGAACAGGCGGACAATTTTGCCACTGCGCTCGCGCGTCTCGGCATCAGGCAGAAGGATCGCGTCGGCATCATGCTGCCTAACTGCCCGCAGTACATCATTGCTGCCTTCGCCGTCCTGCGATTGGGCGCAACCATCGTCAACGTCAACCCGCTCTACACGCCGCGCGAGGTGCTGGTGGTCGCGCAGGATTCCGGGATGTGCGCCTTGTTGACGCTCGACACGCTCGCGCCGGCCGTGCTCGGCGTTCGCGAACAAACGAAAATAGAAAATGCCATCATCACGTCGCTTGCGGAATACTCCCCCGCTGCGAAGCCGCCCGCGGCTATTGAAGGCACGTTGAGGTTCGCGGACTTGTTGGTAGAAGTTAACGAGCCTGACTTGCCGCGCGTCGAGATCAACCCCGACGAGGACGTAGCCGTACTGCAATACACAGGCGGAACTACCGGTGTGCCGAAGGGCGCGATGCTGACACACTACAACATCTTCGCCAACGTGGTGCAGACCGAGGGGTGGGGCAACCGCTCTTCGCGGCGCGGCGAGGACACGCACTTGCTGGTTATTCCGTTCTTTCACATTTACGGCTTTACGGTCGGCATGATCGCGGGCACATGGCTCGGCGTGCAGCAGGTTCTAATTCCAAAGTACGACGTAGAGGCACTGCTGACTGCTATCCGCGATTACCGTCCGACTTATTTTCCCGCGGTGCCGACAATCTATATCTCTCTACTCAATCACCCGAAGGCGAAGGAGTACGGCATCGACAAAGTGCGCGCCTTCAACAGCGGCTCGGCCCCTCTGCCCATCGAAGTCATCGACCAGTTCGAGCGGATGACGGGCGGCACGCTCAACGAAGGTTACGGACTCTCCGAAGCCTCGCCCGTCACGCACTCGACGCCGTCGCTCGGGCGCCGCAAGCCCGGCAGCATCGGCCTGCCCCTTCCCGACACAGAGATGAAGATCGTGGACCTTGAGACAGGTACGCGCGAGGCGGCCGTTGGCGAGGAGGGCGAACTCTGCATCGCCGGGCCGCAGGTGATGAAGGGCTACTGGAATCGGCCGGACGAAACGGCCATTGCGCTCCGCTCTGACGCGGAGGGGCGCACCTGGCTCTACACGGGCGACGTCGCGCGCATGGATGAGGACGGCTACACCTACATCGTGCAGCGAAAGAAAGACATGATTATCGTCAGCGGCTTCAACGTCTATCCGTCGGAAGTCGAGGGCGTGCTCTACACGCACCCGGCTGTGATCGAGGCGGCAGTAATCGGCGTCCCCGACGCTTACCGGGGCGAGGCGGTCAAAGCCTGCGTGGTACTCAGGAGCGGCGCGACGGCAACCTCCGAGGAACTCAAAGAGCATTGCGAGGGTGGGCTGGCGGAGTTCAAAGTGCCGCGCGAGGTCGAGATTCGAGAAAGCCTCCCGAAGACCGCGGTCGGGAAGGTTCTGCACCGCGTGTTGCGCGAAGAGGATCAGGCCGAAGGTTCACGTCCGGGGCATAAATAGAAGTTAGGCCGATCAGACGAGGGTGCTATAACGATAATAAGAACCCATCTGCCATCTGGTAGGCTCACCGCGTTTCTGATCGCAGGTGCAGTTACGGGCCTGCTTGGTGTCGCATTATTCGGGGCCATACACGCAGCCATCATTGTCCCGATCTGGACGAGCCTCCTCGGTGGAATTCCTTTCGGTGTCGTCGCGGGGCTTGCCATTGGCTGGGCGTTCTATGAACTACGAGGATTGGCTCGATTGAAGGTAGGAGTCATCGGTGCTCTCGCATTCGGGCTTCTGTTGTGGGCGACCCTGATACCTATGACCCTGTTTGGAGTCATTGTTCGCGCGACTGGTGTTCACGGCCAAGACGACGCATGGGAAGTCGTGCTCGAGTTGGTGCTCACGTGCGGCACGGGTGCTGCCGCCGGGCGTCTGATCGGTGGACGATGGCGCGCTGCTCTGGCTCTGGGCACGGCGAGCCTCGCACTGACTCTCGCGCAGGCTGGGCCGATTCCGGTGATGAACAGTGGCCGGGCGGCATCGCTCTTCGCTGCACTTGCAGCTGTGTATCTTTTCTGCGTGATCGCGCTCGGGTTTGTGGCGTCGGTGGTTTCCAAATTTTTACGGTGGCCAGCCTAAAAATCGTTGGACGTTGTGTGCGCGGCGGCTGATGACGGCGTTCCGAAACGAGGTGAACTTATGCGACTACTCGAAAGTAAAGTAGCAATCATCACAGGCGCGGCGCGCGGCATCGGTCGCGCCTGCGCCGAAACTTTCGCCGCGCACGGCGCGCGCGTTGTTCTGTCGGACATCGATGCAGAGCCCACACATGAAGCCGCCGAGACAATTAGAGGCAACGACGGCGATGCGCTCGCGGTGCCGGGTGATGTGACAAGTGCGGATTTCGCCCCGCGCTTGATTAAGGCGACGCTCGACGGCTATGGGCGGATTGACGCCATCGTCAACAACGCGGGCTACACCTGGGATAGCACCATCCACAAGATGACGGACGAGCAATGGCAGGCGATGCTCGACGTGCACCTGACCGCGCCGTTTCGCATCATCCGCGCCGCCTCCGAGTATCTCCGTGAGACCGCCAAGCGCGAGAGGGAGAAACACGGTCGGGCGTCGGCGCGGAAGATCGTTAATGTTAGTTCGACCACCGGGACGCGCGGTAACGCGGGACAAGTGAACTACGCCGCGGGCAAAGCCGGGATCATCGGGGTGACCAAAACGCTGGCTAAGGAGTGGGGACAGTTCAACATTCAGGTCAACGCCGTCGCCTTCGGCTTCATCGAGACGAGGTTGACGCGAGCCAAAGAAGAGGGCGAACGGATCACGCGCGAATCCGCGGATATCGCGCTCGGCATTCCTCAGGCGAACCGCGAAATCGCCCTCAGGATGATTCCGCTCGGGCGCGGCGGCACTCCTGAAGAGGCGGCGGGCGCGGTGCTCTTCTTCTCGTCGCCGCTTTCAGATTACGTTTCGGGGCAGGTGCTGGAAGTGACGGGCGGAATTTAGTCGACGCACTTCTTTTTTGAAGAAGAGTCGAATCAGGGAAACAATGAGCTACGCAATCAACCGTGTCGTGGTCATCGGGTCGGGGACGATGGGCGGCGGCATTGCCGCACACGTGGCGAACGCCGGAATCCCCGTGTACCTACTCGACATCGCACCGGTCGAGTTAACGCTTGAAGAAGAGAAGCGCGGATTCAAGCTGGACTCACCTCAGGTGCGCAACCGGATCGTGAACGCCTCGCTCGAACGCTTGAAGAAATCGAAGCCAGCCGCGTTTTTCACTCCGGAGGCGGCGGAGCTTGTGACCGTCGGCAATCTCGAAGACAACTTCGAGTGGGTCGGCGAGGGCGATCTCGTCGTCGAAGCCATCGTCGAAGACCTTGCGGCGAAGCGTGAACTAATCGCGCGCATCGAGAAGGTGAGAAAGCCGGGGAGCATCGTCTCAAGCAACACTTCGGGGCTGCCGATTGCCGCCATCGCCGCCCGTGCTTCGGCGGATTTCAAGGCCCACTTTCTCGGCACGCACTTCTTTAACCCGCCGCGCTACATGAAGCTGCTCGAAGTGATCCCGACGCGCGAGACGAAGCCCGAGGTCATCGGCTTCATGACCGACTTCGCCGAGCGGCGCCTCGGCAAAGGCGTCGTTGTCTGCAAGGACACGCCGAACTTCATCGCCAACCGCTTCGGTTCGATCCTGGGCGCATCGACGCTCGGCTTCGTGCTGGAAAACAAATACACCATCGAAGAGGCCGACGCCGTCCTGAGCCCGCTCATCGGTCGCCCGAAGACCGGCCTGTTCCGCCTGCAAGATTTGGTCGGCCTTGATGTGTCCAGCGCGGTCGGCGCGAACCTCTACGAATTGATCGAGCACGACGAGTGGCGCGAAGTCTTGCGCAAGCAGAATCTCAGCGCGCTGCGCACGACGCAGATGGAGCGCGGACGTTTGGGCGACAAGACCGGGCAGGGGTTTTACAAAAAACCGCCGCGGGGCGTGAAGGGCGACATCCTCACGCTCGACCTCGAAACGATGGAATACCGCGCGCGACGCGAACCCGAAATCCCATCCATAAGGGAGGCGATGAAGATCAAGCCGCTCGCCAAGCGGCTCGAATTCGTGCTGGCGCTGGACGATAAGGCGGGCGCGCTCGCGCGTCACGTCGTCTACAACACTTTGGCCTACGCCGCGCGGCGCATCCCCGAAATCACCGACCAGATCGTTAACGTGGACAAGGCCATGCGCTGTGGCTACTCGCACGAGCTGGGGCCGTTCGAGTTGTGGGACGCGCTCGGCGTGCGCAAGACTGCCGAAGCGATCGAGGCGAACGGGATCGAGGTCGCGCCGTGGGTCAAAGAGATGCTCGCCGCCGGGCACGAAAGCTTCTACCGCTCTGACAACGGGGTGTTGAGTTACTACGACCCGGCGCACAAAACTTACATCGCCGAAGCTCTAGACGAGCGCAAGATCGAGTTGCGCGCGTTGAAGGCCGCGGGGCGCGTGGTGCGCGAGAACAAGGGCGCGAGCCTGATTGACCTCGGCGACGGCGTGGCCTGTCTTGAGTTTCACACCAAGATGAACACGCTCGACGAAGATATTAAGAACATGCTGCGCGAGGCGGTTGAAGAGGTTGAAACCAAAGACTGGGTCGGCATGGTTGTAGGCAACGAGGGCGCGGACTTCTCGGTCGGCGCGAACCTCGCCGGCGCCTCCGGCGCAGGCGGCTTCGCTGCGATTGAGCGCGGCGTGCGGGAGATGCAGGACGCTTTGATGGCCGTGCGCTTCTGCTCCAAGCCTATCGTGACCGCGCCCGCGGGTCGCACGCTCGGCGGAGGCTGTGAAGTCTCGCTGGCCGGGGGGCGTGCCGTCGCCGCGGCGGAGACTTACATGGGGCTGGTCGAGGTCGGAGTCGGGCTGATCCCAGGCGCGGGCGGCTGCAAGGAGTTGGTGCGCCGAATCGTCTCGCCCGCGATGCGTTTGACGAGCGTCGACCCTCTGCCATTCCTGCAACAGGCGCTGCAAACGATTGCGACGGTGAAGATCTCTACGAGCGCGGCGGAAGCTCGCTCTTTCGGTTTTCTCACCGATGCCGATCAGATCGTGATGAATCGGGACTATCAGATAGCAGAAGCCAAGCGTTTAGTGCTCGAACTCGCCGCAGCCGGCTACGCCGCGCCAGCGCGCGGTAAAACCTGCTACGCGGCGGGACGCGACGCCCTGGCGGCGCTCCGCGCGGGTCTTTACGTCATGCAGCAGGGCGGCTACATGAGCGAGTACGACCTGCACATCAGCGGCAAGGTCGCGCACGTCCTGTGTGGCGGGGACCTCTCGGCGGGGCAGTGGGTGGGCGAGCAGTATTTTCTCGACCTCGAACGCGAGGCGTTCGTCTCGCTGTATGGCGAGCCGAAGACGATAGAGCGCATCAAGTACATGCTAGGGACGGGCAAGCCTCTGCGAAATTAAGACGGTTTTGATTTTAGATTTTTCATTTGCGATTGGGAGATGACATACGCGCTGACTCCAATCTAAAATCAAAAATCGCAAAGCTAAAATCTTAGAATGACACGCACGATTAATGAAGAAGCATCTTCCGAAAAGGCTGAAGCCCGCCGCACGATGAGCGGGCTGGAGTACATGCGAAAGATAATGGCGGGCGAGTTGACGCCTTCAGGGATGGCACACTTGATGGACTTCAGGCTCGTCGAGGTGGCCGAAGGGCGCGCGGTCTTTTCCATCAAACCTGAAGAACGCCACTACAACGGCATCGGCATCGTGCACGGAGGGCTGGCCGCCACGCTGCTCGATTCGGCGATGGGGTGCGCCATCAACACCATGATGCCTGCGGGCAAAATCTTCACCACGCTGGAAATGAAGATCAATTACATACGACCGATGAGGCGTGAGACGGGCGAAGTGCTTTGCGAGGCCAGCGTGATTCACGTCGGCGGTCGCACGGCCACCGCCGAAGGTCGGATCGTGGATCGTGAGGGCCGACTGTACGCCCACGGCACCGCCACCTGCATGTTGTTTAGTTGAGAGAGGTTTTTTATGAGAGAAGCTGTAATCGTCGCCGGCGTGCGGACCGCCGTAGGCAAAGCGCCGCGGGGCAGGCTGCGCACCACGCGCCCCGATGACATGGCCGCGGCCGTCATCGCGGATTTGCTCCGGCGCCTTCCCGGAATGCTGCCCGAAACCCTTGACGACGTGATCCTGGGCTGCGCCACGCCCGAAGGCGAATCGGGCACGAACGTCGCCCGCATCGCGGCGCTGCGCGCCGGTCTACCTCACGCGGTGCCCGCCGTGACGGTCAACCGCTTTTGCTCTTCGGGATCGCAAACCATCGCCATGGCCGCCGAGCGCATCATGGCGGGGATGGCCCACTGCATCATCGCCGGTGGCACGGAATCCATGAGCATGTTGCGTGGAAACACGAGGTTCAGGCCGAACCCTTATCTGGTTGAGCACAACCCGAACGTCTATCTCAGTATGGGTCTGACCGCCGAGAACGTGGCGCGCAAGTACAACATCTCACGAGAAGAATCGGACGCCTTCTCCTACCGGAGCCACCAACGCGCGCTCGCGGCGCAAGGCGCGGGGCGCTTCGCAGACGATGGCATCGTGCCGCTCGAAGTCGAGAGCATAGAGGTCGGCGACGACGGGCGGACAAAGCCGAAAAAGTTGAACTTCGACACGGATGAAGGGCCGCGCGCCGACACGACGCTTGAGGCTCTGGCCAAGCTGCGCCCAGTCTTCCATGTCAAAGGCTCTGTGACGGCAGGCAATTCCAGTCAAACTTCAGACGGCGCGGGCGGCGTAGTTGTCATGTCGCGCGAGCGCGCGGAAGAGTTGGGACTCAAGCCGCTGGCGCGCTTCGTCTCTTACGCGGTGGGCGGGGTGCCGCCGGAGATCATGGGGATGGGGCCGGTCGTGGCCGTTCCTAAAGCGCTCAAACTCGCTGGACTCAAGCTCGAAGACATTGATTTGATCGAACTCAACGAGGCGTTTGCGTGTCAGGCGCTGGCGGTTATGCGTGAACTCGGCATGGACGACGAACGCACGAACGTCAATGGCGGGGCGGTCGCTTTGGGACATCCACTCGGCGCGTCGGGGGCGAAGCTAACCGTGCAACTGCTCGGCGAGATGAGGCGACGCAAGTCACGCTACGGCATGGTCACGATGTGCGTTGGCGGCGGACAGGGCGCGACGACCGTCTTTGAGAACCTTCAAAATTAGTTTGTCGACCATTATGGATGAGCGTGCGCTCGATTCGCGGCCAAAGTTTGAGTCGAACGGTCACGTGAGGAGGTTAAAGGTTGCCGGTAACACGAATCGAAAGCGTGGCAGGGCTGAGCGAACACGTCGGAAAGGAGGTCGCCGTTAGCGATTGGTTAGAGGTGTCGCAGGAGCGCATCAACCTGTTCGCGGAGGCGACCGAAGACCGGCAGTGGATTCACACAGACTCGGAGCGCGCCGCCCGTGAGTCACCATTCAAAGAGACAATCGCGCACGGCTTTCTGACTCTCTCGCTGTTGAGCGAACTCGGTAAGCTGGCGCTGTCTGTCGGCGGAGTGCGGATGGGAATCAACTACGGGTTGAACCGCGTCCGGTTCGTGCGCCCAGTGCCCGCCCGGTCGCGCATTCGCGGGCGCTTCACACTGGTGTCGCTGGAAGAGATTAAAGGCGGCGTGCAAGCGACGTGGGATGTTACGGTCGAGCGTGACGGCGGCGACAAGTCCTGCTGTGTGGCGGAATGGCTGGTGCGCTACTACGAGTGAGCACGCGACAGAAATGATCGTGCACGGATTACTGCAACAAGGAGCAAGATTGATGATAGACCAGGCAGAAAAACTGCTCGTCACGCTTGAAGACGGCATCAAGCGCATCACCTTTAACCGTCCAGAAAGGCGCAATTCCGTCGACGGCGAGACCGTGCAGTTGCTCCTCGCAACGATCAAACAATCGGCGGACGATGGAACGCGGGTCGTGATTCTCACGGGCGCGGGCGAATCCTTCTGCGCGGGCGCAGACCTTGCGGCGACGAGCGAGCGCGATATTGCAAACTTCGATGTCACCAAGTCACTGCGCGAGAACGTCAATCCGACCATCCTTGCAATGCGCGACTTGCCCGTCCCCATCATCGCGCGCGTTCACGGTCATGCCGTCGGAGTTGGCAGCAACTACGCGTTGGCGTGCGACATGATCGTCGCGTCCGAACAGGCGCTCTTCGGTCAGGTCTTCGTGCGTATAGGCTTGATGCCGGATGGAGGCGGCACCTTCTTCCTGCCACGGCTTGTCGGGTATCACAAGGCGTTCGAGTTGATGGCAACCGGCGACATAATTACTGCGCAGGAGGCGTATCAACTCGGCATGGTCAACAAAGTCGTCCCCTTAGCGGAGCTTGATGCGACGGTGGACGGCCTTGCGACGCGCTTCGCCCAGGCGGCGCGTGGGGCAATCGCAAAAATCAAGGCGGGACTCAATCAGGACGCACCGTCAGACCTGGCCGCCGCGCTCGACTTTGAAGCCGTCAATCAAGACGCCTGCTTTCATTCGGCGGACTTCATCGAAGGGGTCACTGCTTTCCTGGAAAAGCGCAATGCGGTGTTTGGCAATGATGCTTGAGCGGGAAGGAGCTGCGGGAATAAATGGAAAAAGAATTATGAGCGACGCCGGGAAAGAAGCGCGCACGCGCACGATCAGTTGGGAGGACCCGCGCGCTCTGGCAGAGGCCGGACGGGGTTTATCAGGTCTTGAATACTTGCGGAAGATCGTCGCGGGCGAATTGCCGCGCCCACCGATAGGTGCGTTGATGAACTTCAATATCACCGAAGTGAGCGAAGGCCGTGCAGTCTTTACCGTCGAACCCGCCGAGTATCATTACAACCCGATTGGTGTCGTTCACGGAGGGTTAGCTGCGACGCTGCTCGATTCGGCGATGGGGTGCGCCGTCCATTCGACGTTGCCCGCGGGCGGGGGCTACACGACGCTTGAGATCAAGGTCAACTACATCCGTCCAATGACGGCGGAGACGGGGCGCGTGCGCTGCGAGGCGAAGGTGATCCATGTTGGCGGTCGTACCGCCTCGGCCGAGGGCAGAGTCGTGGATGAAAGCGGGAAGCTCTACGCACATGGCACGACCACGTGCATCATTTTTAGGTCATAGAGCACATGTGAGTGAGCGTATGGAAACCACTGAGCAGGCACAGAGAAGCGGAGCTCGAGCCGCAATCAAACACCGTACAGGTCAACGTTAACGTTGTGGTCCCACGCTTAGCTCCGGAGGAGCCGAATGTTTGTAGAAAAGGTTTCTCCTGTACAACAGAACATGCCTGATTCGTCGGACACGAAGCCGGTGCGCGCGAGCGAGCAACTTGACTGGGGTGCACTAGCCAATTATGTACGCGAGAAACTGATTACGATATTAGGCCCACGGTTCGACGCCGCCGCACCAATGACCGTCGAACAGTTTCCCGGCGGCCACTCGAACCTAACCTACCTCCTGCGCTGCGGCGATCAGGAGTTCGTGATGCGCCGCCCGCCATTAGGGCCGGTGCCTCCCAAGGCCCACGACATGGCGCGCGAATATCGTATTCTCGAAGCTGTGCATCCGGTGTTCTCGCTCGCGCCGCAACCGTTTGTACTCTGCGAAGACGCGAGCGTCATCGGCGCAACCTTTTACATCATGGAGCGAAGGCACGGACTTGTGGTCCGCTATGACGAGCCCCCGGAGCTAGTCGACCAACCTGCAGAGCGTCGACGGGTCAGTGAAGGTTTGGTGGACACGCTCGCCGAACTGCATGCGGTGGACATCGCCGCTCACGGGCTGACCACCCTCGGCAAGCCCGCCGGGTTCGTTGAGCGGCAGGTGAGAGGGTGGAGCGAGCGCTGGAGTGGATCGCAAACGAGCGAGCTGCCAGAGATGGATGTACTCGCGGCGTGGCTGGCGGAACGTCTGCCGCCCGACCCGGCGAGGCCGACTGTGGTTCACGGTGACTTTAAGCTCGACAACGTGATGCTGGACGCGCGCGA
The DNA here is from genome assembly GCA_963698325.1 of Blastocatellia bacterium. Taxonomy (GTDB): domain Bacteria; phylum Acidobacteriota; class Blastocatellia; order Pyrinomonadales; family Pyrinomonadaceae; genus PSRF01. Next base: position 24,436 of record CAVOQJ010000009.1, read on the forward strand.
CATTGGGCACATCGTCGCCGTGTTCGACTGGGAGATGAGCGCCGTCGGCGACCCGCTCATTGATCTGGGCATACTGCTCTGCTACTGGGTGCATACCTCGACGAGTTCGCAGCACGATGCCGTGACCTCCGTCACACACCGCGCGGGTTGGTTCACGCGCGCGGAGATACTCGAACGCTACGCCGCACGGGCGAGGGTCGACCTGACGAACATCACATTCTACGAAGTGTTCGCCGTCTTCAAACTTGCCGTCGTGCTGCAACAGATTTTCTACCGCTACCATCGCGGGCAGACCGACGACGCGCGCTTCGCCACACTCGACAAGCCGAGTCGACGTGGCTGGCGCGTATCGCGACGGCACTCGCCGGAAAGGCCTAGATGATTTTGATTACTTCTGTTGACATGCAAAACTAAAACTACTTTCCGTTTAGACAGCGCACTTGTGCGCCGACGCCGAGGGGGCACAAGTGCCCTTTCTAAACATCAATCACTTGCGGCAGCTGGGAACTAACCCAAAAAGCAGGATGGGTATGAAAATCAACGCAGCGATTTTGTGGGAACAGGGCGCATCGCTTTCAGTTGAGGAAGCCGAACTCGAAGCGCCGCGCGCAGGCGAGGTGCTGGTCGAGTTAAAGGCAGCCGGGGTTTGCCACAGCGACCTGCATCCGGCGCGCGGCGATTGGCCCGCGCGCACGCCGCTCGTGCTCGGGCACGAAGGCGCAGGCGTAGTGCGCGAAGTGGGCGCAGGCGTGACACGGGTGCGGGCGGGCGACCACGTCGTTTTCTGCTGGGCGCCAGCGTGCGGCGTCTGCCCGCCGTGCCTCGAACGTCATCCCGTGCTCTGCGACCGTCTGGAGCGCACGACGTACCGCAACCGCCTGCCTGCGGGTGGCTCGCGGTTGCGTGCTCGCGGGCAAGACGTGGCCCATTTCAACGGTACGGCCTGCTTCGCGGATTTCGCAGTGGTGGCCGAAGAGGGCGCGATTCCCGTGCCGGCGAGTGTCCCATTCGAGGTGCTGGCGACGTTGGGCTGCGCGGTCGTGACGGGCATCGGCGCGGTGACGAATGCCGCGCGCGTTGAGAGGGGCGCGCGCGTCGCGGTGATCGGCGCGGGCGGCGTCGGGCTGAACGTCGTGCAGGGAGCGGTGCTGGTCGGGTGTGAAAAGATTATCGCCGTGGACACGCGACCCAGGCCGCTTAACCTCGCGCGCGACTTCGGCGCTACACACACGATTGAAGCGGGGGCGGGGAATGTCGCAGAGGAGATTCGCGCTCTGACGGATGGACGGGGAGCGGATTATGTTTTCGACACGGTCGGCACACCCGCGACTATTTCGCAGGCGCTTGAGTCCGCGCGCAAAGGCGGCGCAGTCGTGCTGACTGGTCTGTCGCGGACAGACGCGCTCGCCTCAATCCCCACCTTCCCTTTCGTGATGCAGGAGAAGCGCCTGATCGGCTCGCTCTACGGTTCGGGGCGTCCGCTGCTGGACATCCCTCACCTCGTTACGCTCTATCAAGCGGGCGAACTGAAGCTTCGCGAACTTGTCACTCGCACCTACCATCTCGACGGCGTCAACGACGCGCTGGCAGCGCTGGCCTCTGGCGAAGGTGCGCGTGGGATCATCCGCTGGTGACACGGTCGCGCTGGCTTGTTTCGTCATTCTTCAATAGCAGAACTAAGCCACTACGTCTTCAATCAACGAGCAGCAAACTGGTGACAGACTCGCACGACAACAATCCTTAATTCGTTAGCCCGCCCATGGGTATGAAACCTCATTAAAACTTCTACTTCTAAAACCAAAGTGTATATATCTTTCAATGCCCTTTCCTTGCTCACATCAATGGTCGTTCAGATTTCTCCCTCATATAGTCGCTTTTCACCTGTCTTGCAAGCAACCTCTTCTAGTTCGTTTGCCTCACAGGTGTGAAATGAGACAACTATCATATCTTCCTCTTCAGGAAAGAACTCATGAGGAACACCCTTACCTATTACATACCATATATCTGCCAGTGAATCATTCGGTGATCCAAACTGAACCATTCTCTTATATATGCCTGCCACTTTCGACATCCCTTGTCCTTTGATTGTAACCATATGCTGGATACTATTAGGGTGATAATGGCACCCGGACGATACATCCTTCTTTAGAACAAAAATCCAACAGGATCCGATACTTTCAGGCAGTTCACGATCTATGGAGTTCAAGTCGATTGCGGACCAAACAAAAGGTTCTTGGGAATGATTGATTTCCTGACTCAATCGCTCAATTGTTTCCAAGAAAGTTTTTTGATTGATGAGGAATTCGACAGCGCCATTTAGTTTTTCAAGATCATTGATATTCATTTTGCTAACTCTTCAGATAAGCTATGGTAGCTAAATACTGCTAGCGAGCACCTCATTCTGAACTAATCTGGCATCTGCTGAATACGCTTTCCTTACTCGCCTGCTTCTTCACAAGCCGCCTAACGGACGCGAGTTGAGCGGCACCCCCGACGAGTGGCGAAAGCGCATTATGGCTTTCGCGCGAGTCGAGGGGCGAAGCCGCGGAGCGGTGTCCGCGACAACAATCCTTAATTCGTTAGGCAGCAGCGTTAAGAACCGAAAGGATGCGATTTATATCTTCAGCTCTGTTATGCAAATGTGGCGAAAGGCGTAAATTGCCTTCCCGCAGTGCTACATCTATCCCCTCATTCTTGAGCGCGTTATCAGAATTCAGGCGTTGGCCCAAGAACCATCTGCCGTCCACATAGCCCCAGTCCGCGCTGACTTGTCCAGAGCGACAACGAATCATAAAACATTTCGTATGAAGTTCCAGTTGGTTTAGAGAACCATGTGGCGAAATGCGACTGACGAACATTAACCTGTCCACTACGGAAACGGTATAAGCCACCCACTCCGCCTGCGGCACGTTGCGCCACTCGATCATGAGGCTCCTTGCGCGAATGCGAGATCGCCGCATCGTTGAGCAAATCGAGTGCGCAAGAGCCTTCAACAACATACCAATCTTCCTACGCTTCAACTTCTTCCCCGATCTAGGGAGCACCTTTGATTCGGAATGCGACTGAATATTGAGACAAAAAAAGAGAGATGGGCCGAAGAGGTGGACCTAAGATTGAGCCACACACCTTGGGTCTATTGTCTCGCCGCCGAGCGCGGCACGCAGCGCCTGGGGAATCTCCGGCGGCTTACCGTTCTGCAACACCACCACGGTCATCGTCCCTTCAATCGCCAACTCTTCACCGGCGTCGAAAACCTGATAGTCGTAACGGACCGAGGTGCGTCCAAGCTCGCCGACTGTGAAACGCAAGCGAAACGGCGCGTCGAGCGCGAGCGCGCGGAGGAATCGGCACTCCACATGTACGCGCGGGAAATCGTAGTTCTTGCGCCGGACATCCATCGGCCATTCGATGCCACGCAGCAGTTCGCTCTCAGCTTCTTCGATGATCTCGAAGATGCGCGGGAAGTGCCGACGACCGGCGGCATCTGCGTCAGCCCAACGCAGACGGCAGGGAACTCCATGAAAGCAGGAGCCATGTGTTCGTTATTATTTATTCGGCGAGGAAACGGGTCGTCTCGCGCCGGAAACTCCGATTGGTCGTGATTGCCGTTCGTTAAAGAGTAAGGAGAGCCTCATTGAACAGAGGCTCTCCTTGAAAGCTTCAGACCTCAGGCCGGTCGCTTAGAAATTAAGACGCACGCCCAACTGCATTTGCCGTTTAGGAAATGCCGAGGTAAAGCCCAAAGGCTGGCTCGGAGAGACCGCGCTGCTGCCGTGCAGGTCAAAGGGTGGGGCGATAACACCCACGACATTGTTGACGCTCCCAAAGTTCGTTCGGTTGAAGAGGTTGAATCCTTCCGCGATGACTTGCAAGGTAGCCTGTTCGGTCAGTTTGAAGTGGCGAGCCAAGCGCATGTCGAAGGCGAAGTAATTCGGACCAATCCCGGTGTTGCGACCGGCTCCCGGCGGACGGTCAGTGGTTGAATGCCGGTCATTATTGACGTTAGTCCCAGCCAGCAAATTAAAAGGATGGGGACTGTTGTAGCGAATAATCGGGGACAGTTGGAAGCCCGAAAGGATCCGATTCTCCCAGGGGCTCTCCAGCACGGCCGCGACGACTATCTTGTGCCTCTGATCAAAGGTAGAAAGACCACGTTCCGCCGCCAGATTAGTCTGATCATTCGGTCCGTAGTCAGTGTTGAAATCGGTTACCTGGTCAATGGCTTTACTGTAGGTGTAATTCCCGAAGATGGCGTAGCGATTACTGAAGCGCTTCCTTATTTCGAAAATACCGCCATGGTAAAGAGCTGCTCCCGCTGACGAATACTGGTCGCTCTGGAGAATCAACGGATTCACAAAGCAGTTGACGATATTTGCGCCCGCGCACGGGAACCCCGCGGTCGTGCTCCACTGCCGAATCGGGATGTTTGCGGGCCCTGCAGGCACAAACGGCGCGGGCTTCAGGTTGATATCGATAGCAACCGGGAGGTGGAGAGTGTGGACGTAGATATAGCTGGCGGAAATAGACAGGCCGTTGGAAATCTCGCGTTCAATTCCCAACTCGCCCTGCTGGGAGTAAGGGTTTTGGTAGCCAGGCTCGCCGCTGAAAATTACACTCAGCGACGGAATCGCGCCGGTATGCGTAATGCTGATGCCGAACTGGGTCAGGTCAGCCGGCGTGATGCAAGCGTCTCTCCCTGGCGCCGGGGTTGTGCACGCAATCTTTCCTTGTCCAAACAGGGTCTGGAAAATGTTATTCGCGCTGGTAATAACGGCGGGGCTAGCGTTAAAAGTCGTAAACACCTGAGCAATCTGCCGGAAACCATCGACAATGCCCAGACTCTGCACCACGTTGGGAATCTGGGCATAAATTGGCGAGTAGAAGATCCCATAACCTCCGCGAACCACCGTCTTGTGGTCACCGAACGGATCCCAGGCAAACGAAACACGGGGAGCAAAATTGTTTTTATCTGTATTCAGATTGCCGTATTGCACGTCCAGTTCGTAGCGGAGGCCGAAGTTAAAAGTCAGGTTTGGCCGGATGGCCCATGAGTCCTGCCCGTAAAAGGCAGCAAACGGCCTGTTGGAGACGTAGACGGGATTGTCAAAGCCTTGCTGGTAGAACTGAGGCAGACCCAAAGAAACCGTCTGCAGCGAGTTGAGAGTCGCGGGATTCACTGCTGTAAGTCCGCAACTAGCCGGCGAGGCCAGACACGGGCTAAGCAAGGCCCCGGTGAGACTACCAAAAACAAATCGTCCGGGGAAGAACGTGTGCGACTCAGTATGGTTGCCGCGAATCAGCCCGTAACCCCCAAATTTCATGCTGTGGCGCCCACGAGTCATGGTCAAGTTGTCGGCAAATTCGTAGCGGCGCGTGATCGTCAAGCTGGGTAGAAAGATTTGAGTTCCCAAATTCGCGAAGCCAGGGATATCGAGTCCTACCTGTCCGGGCACATTAGGGATAACGTTAAAGTCGTTGTAACTCCACTGCGCGCGGGCTTCGTTCGCAGTGTTCGGGCTGAACAGGTGGAACCAGGAGCCCTGGATCGTGCTGTCATATGTGTGGACCGAACTGCCCCGCGAAAAGCCCGTCAGAGATTGCACATCGGGATTATCCTCAATGTCGCGTGCATAGCTGTAGCGAAGATAAACCTGGTTTCTGTCGCTGAAGTGATGATCGAAGCGACCCGACACCTGGTATTGCCGCGTGTCGAACGGAAATAGTCCGCCGTTGGTTTCAAACTGGCTAACAAGGAACGCATTCCGCGCGGTCTGAGCCGCACTCAGACCCGTAGACGGAGAGATCGTCAAAGCGCTAGTCAGCAATCCTGCACACGTGGCGGCGGGTATTGCGGGTTGTCCGTTAAGACAGGGCACCAGGGCCGCGCCTCGGGCCGTCAGCGCGTTTAGAATTGCCACCTGATTATTCAGCGGATCACTCTGGGGGCGAAAAATATTCGTGTTCGTCAGCAGGGGAACTGCACTCTGTGCGTTCTGGCGCAAGCCTTCGAAAGCCAGGAACAAAAAGGTCCTATCTTTCTTGACCGGGAAACCCAATGTTCCCCCAAGCTGCTGGCGATTCAAAGAATCCTTAATAGGCACGCCATGAAGGTCGGCTGCGGCCGGATTGAACGTCTGGCCCGGCTGGAGCGCCTGGCTAAAGGAAAATGGGTTGCGCGCATCCAAACCCGTGAAGCGGAAAAAACCATACAGACTGCCGTGCATCTGGTTGCTGCCGGTTTTTGATACGATGTTTATAGACGCGCCGTTCGCTCCACCCAACTCGGCCGTATAGTTGCTCCGGTTGACCTGGAATTCCTGCACAGCATCCTGGCTCAGGTTGAGCCGGACACCGCCCGCGTCGTCGTTGAACTCGCCGCCGTCCACAGTCACACTGTTACCTCTGCCATTGCTGCCATAGAATGAAAGTCCGCTTTGCGGCGTCTGTTTGACTCGGAAATCCTGGTCACTAGCCACTCTGGTGGAATCAGTGACTCCGGGCATCAGCAACGTGTAGGTGAGATAGTCACGACGGTTGATAGGCAGGTCGCGAATGTATTTCTGTTCAATGGTATTTGCCTGGGCAGCTCTTTCCGTTTCAACTACGGCTGCTTCACCGGTCACGTCGACTACGCCCGCTATCCCCGACACCTTCAACTGAAAATCCGCTAAGACCGTCTCGCCGACAGTGACGGTCACGCCCTTTCGAACCGCGGTATCAAAACCGTGGAGTTCGGCGCTTACGTCGTAAGTGGCAGGCGGCAGGTTTGTTACTCGATACTGACCGGTTTCATTGGTCACCGCCGTGCGCCGCAAACCCGTCTCCGTCCCCACTACAGCGATGGCTGCGTTTGGCAAGATGGCACCATTGGGATCTGTTACAGCTCCCTTGATGTCTCCCGAAGAGCCTACGCCCTGAGCGTGGGCGCCGCCGAATAGCAGCAGGCACAACAAGCCAGACCCGAGTAAGCAGATGAACTTTTTCATAGGTCCTCCTTCGAGCGTTCTCTGAGAAAACGGAGATAGCGATTAAGACGCCTGATGCTTCGGCGGCTTTTGGGCCAGAAGTTAAGTCCGATCATATCGACTTCTGGATAAAGGAAATTGACAAAGCACACTAGCGAAGTATGATAGCTACCGAACGGTCGGTAAAGTAGCACCGGGCTGGAAAATCGTCAAGGTTTTAATCGGTCCTATTTATTCTGTTATTCCTCGTTTCAATCCTGCGCAAATACCTTCAGCGAGGGGCTTTCTCATGAGGCAGGAGCGCTCAGGCGTCTGGTTCGCGTTGTGGGTCTTATGCGCCATCAATGCGATGAACTTCTTCGACCGGCAAATCCTTGGCGCCGTCGGCGAGCCTATTCGGAAAGAATGGGGACTAAGTGATAGCACCCTGGGCGCACTCGGCACGGCTTTCACTTTGCTCTACGCATTTGTCGGTGTGCCGTTCGGTCGTTTGACAGACAAGGCGAAGCGCACGTGGATTCTTTCTGCCGGAGTGTTCGTCTGGAGTCTAATGACGGCGATGTCCGGCGCAGCTAGAAATTTCTGGCAACTCTTCATTTGCCGTCTCGGCGTGGGAGTCGGCGAAGCGTCATGTGCGCCGGCCGCCACCTCTCTTATCGGCGACCTTTTTCCGGCAAGCCGGCGAGCCCGGGCCCTTTCCATTTTCATGCTGGGGCTGCCTGTCGGCATCGCCCTGAGTTTCGCCGTGAGCGGGACGATTACGCGGTCCTACGGATGGCGATCCGCGTTCTACGTGGCGGGCATTCCGGGGCTGCTCTGCGCCCTCGGCGCCCTCTTCATCAGAGAGCCGCAGCGCGGCGCGACCGAGGCACACAAGATTGGCGGGCGCCAGCGCGAAGGCTCGCCGTACCGTTTGGTGCTCTCGACGCCGACAATGCGCTGGTTGATAATTTCGGGCGCGCTGCACAACTTCAACATGTACGCCATCGGCTCGTTCATCACCCCTTTTCTGATGCGCTATCACGGCGCGGACATCCGCAACGCCAATTTCGTTTCGATGGTCGTGTATGGCCTATTTGGCGCGCCTGGTCTAATTCTCGGCGGAATCGTGGGCGATGCCGTCATGAAACGGCAAGCGAACGGACGTTTGCTTGTCGGCGCTCTGGCAATTCTCGGCTCAGTGCCATTCATCTTCCTCGCGCTCGGGAGGGCGGGTGGTGACATTCTCGGATTCATGATGCTGATGGGAGCAGGATGCGCGCTGATGTATGGTTACTACTCGACCGTGTATTCGACGATTCAGGACGTGATCGAGCCATCACTGCGCGGCACGGCGATGGCGCTCTACTTCTTCGCGATGTACGTGCTGGGCGCGTCGCTCGGGCCGTACGGGACGGGTCTCGCCAGCGACTTCTTCACCTCTCGCATGGCGAGCGCGGCGGGGGTGACGAGTTTGACGCAGCAGGCGCTCGAACCTTTTCGCGCCGCAGGGCTGCACTCTGCGATGTACATCATTCCCACACTCGGCGTGTTACTAACTTTGGTCTTGTTCGCCGCCTCGCGCACGGTGACAAAAGACATGGAGAGAATTCAACGCTGGATGCGCGAGTCCACCGCTGCAGATGTGCTGGCCGAATCCGCAGAGGTCGAAGCGGCAGGGGCGAGCGCGGCAAATTGAAGTTCCACACTTCGCAAAACGCGCTTTTTGAGAGGTGCTACTTAGATTGTTGGTTTGGCGAGAGTTGCGAACACACCGGTGAGACCTTGACTCAGGCATTGTTGCGAGACACGCTGGCGTCGCGGCCAGCAAAACAAATTTAACTTCTCGGGGAGAAAAACAATGCACTTCGAGTTTTCGGAGAGAGCGAAGGATTTCCAGAAGCGCCTGACTGCGTTCATGGAAGAGCACATTTATCCCAATGAGCAACGGTTGTACGACGAGATTGAGCGCGAACGATGGTTGCCCACACGGGTAATCGAAGAGCTTAAGCCTAAGGCGCGTGCCGCGGGTTTGTGGAACCTGTTCTTGCCGGATGACGAACAGGGTGCAGGTTTGTCGAATCTCGAATATGCACCGCTGTGCGAGATTATGGGCCGCAGCCCGATGGCGGCCGAAGTGTTCAACTGTTCGGCGCCGGACACCGGCAACATGGAAGTGCTTGCTCGTTATGGCACGCCGGAGCAGAAAGAGCGTTGGTTGAAACTGCTGCTTGCGGGTGAAATCCGTTCGTGTTTCGCGATGACCGAACCGGCGGTAGCCTCATCAGATGCGACGAACATCGAGGCGAGTATTATTCGGGACGGCGACGAGTATTTCATCAACGGACGGAAGTGGTGGGCTTCGGGCGCTGGGGACCCGCGCTGCAAGATCGCAATCTTCATGGGCAAGACGGATCCGTCGGCTCCGCGGCATAAACAGCAGTCGATGATCCTGGTGCCGATGGACGCGCCCGGAGTGAAGATCGAACGGTTACTAACGGTGTTCGGCTACGACCATGCGCCGCACGGCCATGGCGAGATCACGTTTGAAAATGTTCGGGTTCCGGTCTCAAATATCTTGCTCGGCGAAGGACGCGGATTCGAGATTGCCCAGGGACGGTTGGGTCCCGGGCGCATCCATCACTGCATGCGCTGCATGGGCGTAGCCGAGCGAGCCCTTGAAACGATGTGTAAACGTGTGCAAGCGCGGGTGGCTTTTGGCAAGCCGCTCGCCGAACAGGGCACCATCCGTGCCGACATCGCGACCTCGCGCATGGAGATTGAACAAGCCCGCTTGTTGACGCTGAAGGCGGCCTACATGATGGACACGGTGGGAAACAAGGCGGCGCGAGCCGAGATCGCGATGATCAAAGTTGTCGCTCCGAACGTGGCCCTGCGAGTGCTGGATCGAGCCATCCAAGCGCATGGAGGCGCCGGCGTTTCGCAAGACACGTTTTTGGCTGGCGCCTGGGCCAATGTGCGCACGCTGCGACTAGCCGACGGCCCGGACGAAGTTCACACGGAGGCGATCGCCAAACTGGAACTAACGAAAATGGGGAAGCCCCGGACGCAGTCAGCGCCGAATTAATTTCCCTGCAGATTCCACTGCCTAACCTTCTGTTTCGGGACGAGTAGTATCGGGAAGATCTCGAGGCAGCGATTTGTTTACGCCTACGGCTTTGCCCTTGTCTATGCGGGACTTGGCGAGAAGGACCAGGCGTTTCAATGGCTCGAAAAGAGTTATCAGGATCGCGAGCCTAGGATAACTCGGATTAACGTTGACCCACTCCTCGGTAACCTTCATTCCGACCCACGCTTTGCCGACCTCGTGCGTCGAGTCGGGTTACCGCAGTAGCGCAAACTGTTACTTTGCGCAGGTGCAAAGACAGTCGCAAGCTAACACCTTGCGCTACAGGCCGTGAGTTGACGAAGTGGCTCAGCCCCGCATTAAAGACGGGTGGCGATGTGTGATGGAGGTCGAGACAATTGCTCCTACATTAGCGCAAGCGTACGACCCGTACTGTGGACGACCTTTTCAGAAGCCCGAGAGCCTTAACGCTTTTCAGTTGGGTGAATCGTCAATGCGCCGGAGATGGTCTGGTGATCGCCCAACAGGACCGCTTGGTACGAAACCCTCGCTTGATAGAGGTTCACATAGGCGGGCGTAACCGAAAGAACCTCACCCTGCTGTGTGATGAAGTGATCACCACTTTGCATATGTTGGAATAGTCCTGAGTAGTAGCCCTCAATTGTTCCATCTGCGGTAACAAGCTTCCAGGACGTGGTGATTGGAAGCAGTCCATTTTCCTCGGTGACAGGATAGACCTGTGTGATTTTTTCTGTCAGGGTACCCGTCAGGTCGCCGGTCACACTTTCAAAAACTGTGATTTTGAAGATGACAGTGCCGTCCCCGAGAATTTCTATATTCGGCGGTCCTCCTCCAATACCTACAAAATCCAGTTTGAGTGGCTGATTGCTCTGAGCGTTCACCGAATGCTCGAACAAGCCCATCAGTACAAGTGACAAAATCGCCAGGATGCAGATTCTGACAAGGTGGTTTCCGAACTTCATAACGACCTCCTTAAGGATAGCTTTTAGTTTTTCGGGCAGATCTACTAGACGCAGTGAATAGACTCTTTGGGCCAAGTCTAGAAAACTGAGAACAGCCCATTAGGTCCGAAGTGAGCGCTCTTCTGGATTGTCTTCTTCGGAGCGCATCGTTAGGCGTATAATCCATTAAATTACAGTGGGACTTTGCATCGGAGCTCAACGAAATGTCCTGAAAATCACGCCGAAAAATCACGAAAAATTGGTTAGGATCGGTTATTCATGATCGTTTCCCTAAAAAACGCGTCTAGAGCTTTCTTTCAGTTCGGTGGGTTTACCATTGACCTACGACGACATGGCCTGTATCGAGGCGAGGAGCGAATCCACCTGACTCCAAAGCCGCTGGAGACATTGATCTACCTGGTAGAGAATCGTGGCCGGACGATTGAAAAGCAGGAATTGCTTGATGCGATTTGGAAAGATACGTTTGTGACCGAAGACAACCTGGTGCATGCGGTCAGAGAAATTCGCCGTGCCCTCGAAGATGACAAAGACGATCCGCGCTTTGTCCAAACCGTTCCGCGACAGGGGTATAGATTTGTGGGCGAGGTCTTAGCGGCATCGCTTGCAGGAGAAGTCAAGCGAGTAGTCGCCCCAACTTCGACGATCGGTGAAAGCGAAGGGCCCCATCTGGCGAAGTACCTGCCCGGTGGGATCCGAAAAGGCCGCAAAAGGCGTGTCATAGTCATGTCGGTCCTGTTACTGGGCCTGACGGGCTTCGTCTTTGGGCTGTACGTGTTCCTATCCCGCAGCCCTCAGGTTGCTAAATCTGAGGAGGTTTTTGAGAAGTTGAAGTTCACCAGGCTCACTACGAGCGGCAAAGTCACAAGCGCTGTGGTATCACCCGACGGCAGATATGTGATTTATGCCCAGAGCGATGAGGGACGCGAGAGCCTCTGGTTGAGGCAGATAGCGACGACCAGCAACGTTCAGATTATTGCGCCCGCCAACCTATCCTATCAGGGCTTAACATTCTCGCCAGACGGGAATCACTTTTATTATGTCGTTCGCGACACGAAACAACTTGGCACACTCTACCAAATGCCCGTACTCGGAGGACCACCAAAAGTGTTCTTCGTGAATGTTGACAGCGCAGCCACTTTCTCTCCGGACGGCAAGCGGTTCGCGTTCTATCGTGGTTATCCTGAGAAAAGTGAGAGTGTTCTGGTAGTTGCTAATACCAATGGTGGTGGTGAACAGATACTGTCCTCACATAACCTCCCACATTTCTTACCGATTCAACTGGACGCGTCGCCGGCCTGGTCGCCAGATGGGGCAGTTATTGCTTGCCCCTTCGGTAATGCTGACGGAAGCGGTCGGTACATGACAGTAGTTGCAGTACAAGCAGCGGATGGGGAAATCAGATCGATAACTTCCCGGCGATGGTGGGAGGTTGGACATGTAGCGTGGGTGCAAAACGGCCGCGGACTAATGATAACCGCTAAAGAGAAAGCATCAAGTCCCTCTCAAATTTGGTATCTCCCATTCCCGGCTGGCGAAGCACGGCAGATTACCAACGACTTGAATAGTTACGTCGGCCTGAGCCTTCCGGGAGCGGATACAAGGTCTTTGGTTGCAATTCAGTCTGATGTGCGTTCAAGTGTCGTGATTGGATCGGATGACAACGCATCGGAAGAGATCATAGTCAGTAGCGTTGACGGGGTGGCCGGTATTTCCTGGACGCCGGATGGACGCATAGTTTACGCCTCGCGAATAAGTGGCAACCAGGATCTTTGGATCATGGCTAAGGACGGTCGCAATCAAAAACAACTGACCGCCGGCGCCGGTGATAACAACTGGCCGGCAGTGACACCCGATGGCCGGTATGTCGTTTTTATGTCTGATCGCACGGGCGCCAGACACATCTGGAGAATGAATGTTGACGGCGGCAACCCTCGACAGTTGACTAGCAACAGCGGCGAACGCTGGCCGCGCTGTTCGCCGGACGGTAAGTGGGTGGTTTACGCGTCTATTGCTAACCCTCCTGGACTTTTTAAGGTGTCAATTGAAGGCGGTGCTCCCGTGCCACTGACCAACAAGACTTCCACGTATCCGGCTATCTCGCCTGACGGGAGCATGATCGCTACGGGATATTTTGAGGACCCGGGAGCGAATAAGACAGCGATCTATTCGTTTCAAGGAGGAGAGCCATTAAAGATTTTGGATTTCTCCAGTTTCTATATTTCCTGGACACCGGATGGTCGCAGCTTGACGTATGTTGATGGCGACCGTTCAAACATAGTTAGTCAACAGATGGCCGGCAGTTCGGCTAAAGAGTTGACTCACTTTAAGGAGGGTGTCGTACTCGCGTTTGACTGGTCGCGCGACGGAAAACTCGCCTGTTCCCATAAAGTAATCACCTCGGACGCAGTCATGCTCACCGATCTCAAGTAAAAGCCCATAGGTACGCGCGGCCCAGCCTTTCGGCAGCATTTCGCTATCAACATTGCGATGCGTGAGCGCCATGCACTCTGTAATCCAACCAATCACCAACTCCTATGATGACGCAGAATACCCCCCGCAACTTCTACCTCAACTTTGGAACTGTTGAGAATCGTTTTTAGCGCCGCGCGTACCTCATCGTTAGACTTACAACGAAAAATTCGCCTCGCGTCCGAAGTCGAATCAAGGCATCGCTGTCCGACGGCTCCGGCACAGACGTTGGGATCAGTAATCAAACCAACGATTCTTCCGTCTGCCGCCACGATGGGCAGCAAACAACTATCATTGTTTTCGACCAGCCTTACGGGTTCACTATGACCGCTGCGGCGTAGCGTCACCGTTAACTTCGTGTTTGTTCTTTTTTTTTGTTTTCAAAGTTTCCTACCCGCCATTCTGTTTTATCTTCAGGAACCTTCGCGGCGCCCATGTTGTTAATCTTTGGGCGGAAGGTTCGATACGACTTGCGAAGTTTTCCGTCGTTAGCCTCGTCGACATCAGAATATGGATATGAACGAAGGCAATTTACAAGTTGAAGAGGACCAGTCCTCCGACGAGGTGTAACCTAGAGCGTTACGACCGGTCTCTTGGCAAATTCCCAAATCTTCTCGATAAGGCCATCGACGTTCAGGCTTGCAAACGTATGCACTGGCTCCAGCCTCCCTGGCTCTCTTCCGATCAACTTCATAAGCAGCGCCCGAATAAAAAACAACAACTGCATGCGGGTCGAGATTACGCAACCGGCGGCACAATTCCACTCCATCGAGATCAGGCAACCAGGCATCGAGCAAATAGGCGTCAAAGCACTCCGTCTGACTCAAAACCAAAACCTCGGAAGCAGTCGAAACTGACGTTAATTCGACGCCCACAGAATTCAGCAAAATACCTAACATCTCACGAGTATCTTCATCGTCGTCTACGCTTAAGACGCGAGGCGACTTGATAGGGGAAACCATTATTGACTCCAATCCTTTCTATTTCTCGAACGTGGTTTTTCGGGTCAGCCAGCCTGGCGCGGGCTATGAGTCGGCGTCGCGAGTAGAACTCTTTCACTCGTTGTCGTCGCCGCGCTGTTCTTTCTTTTTACGCTTTTCCTCAGGTGCGCTGGATGCCGCTGTAGCGGTAGTCGGCATCATTGCTCGTACGCCAAACTCATGAACTAGTCGTCCTCCCTGGTGTGCCACATTGATTAACATTACTGCTCCCGCGGAATAGAACAGCAGGAATGCCAGGTTAAGGGCCAACAAACTTTTGCGTCCCAGATCTCTTTTGAACAACGGGGGTGCGAAGAGGATCACGGCGAAAATTACAGTCAGCGCGGTGAAGATTATGCGCGTTGTTTCCGCCAACCCTTCGTGGCCTTCCAACACTGCCGCGACTCCCGGCGTCCGCTCAGCCATTTCACCGGCGGCTTCGCCGGTAGCCACCGCGACATAAGTTGCGGCGGTTCCCAGGACCATCAGCACAAACGCCGCTAAGAACAAACCTCTACTGGATTTCGGCAGGAACATTCCCAACAGCACCAGGATGGGAGCTACCAACAGGAGCGCCACAGGAAAATGAACGATTAGCGGATGCATCGCATCCCAACTCGGGATTGGTGGAAACATACTTGCTCCCTTTGTTGCCTTAGCTGATCGCCAAAAATTTCTCGCGCTGTGTGAACGACGACGGACACCTCTCGAAATTCAGATTGCTCGTTGTAAAGCCACAAACGGGGCACACATAAAACGTCTGTTTCTCAATCTTCCACGCTTCCAGATTGTTGCGTGCATCGCTATAGAGCTTCGCGTGTTCTGTTTCAGCATTACGGGCCAGGTTGAAGGTCCGCACGGCCTGACTGTTAGCGTCCTCACGAGCCTGCTTCAGGAAATCGGGATACATTGTGTCGCGCTCATAAGACTCGCCCTTGATCGCCTCGTCGAGATTTTCGGCAGTAGCGTTCACGTCCGGTGCTTTGATGTCCGCGGTGGGCGTGCCACCAAGTTGTTGAATCACCTTAGCGTGATTGTTGGCATGGATTTCTTCAGCGCGTGCTGCTGCGCGAAACAGGCTTGCGACTTTGCCATAACCTTCCCCGTCTGCTTTTTGCGCGAAAGCCAAATAACGAGCGTGAGCGTTGCTCTCTCCGTTATATGCAGCCTGCAAATTGTTAAGTGTTCGACTTGTCTCAACTGGTTTGTTGCTTAACCACACCAAATCCGTGCTGGCGGACCCAGGCCTTGAACAACCGGACAGCATCGCTATGGATGTGAACAGACCCAGAACAGACGCAAGCAGCGCCAGTTTGAGGACGTTTAATACTTTCATACAAATTTCCTTCCTCAGTTTTATGGTTCAAGCAGTGCTTGCTTTCGTTAGTGCAAGGCAAATGCCGGGCAAACAAAATCGAGGAAGGGGATTTTGTTGAGAGATCGTTAAGCTCAGTAGGTAAGCGTGTAGCTAGCGGTTCAAAAACTCTGACACGCGGGGAAGATATGTCAAAATTCTACGACAACGCATAGAGAGAAGTGAGCCAACTACTTCCGGGAAACATCTAAATCCTCCAGCGCATGCTTTTTGATTTTGTAAGCCACGTCGCTGCGAGAAAGATCCAGGGTGCGTGCAGCCTCAGCCTGTACACCTTGGGCGGCGCGGAGAGCTCGCACGATTAGTTCTCGTTCGATCTGCTCGAGGGTCCGGCGCAAATCAACGCGGGAAGGCAACGAGCCGAGCCACCGCTGTAGGTGGTCTTCAGGTCCGTCGCCGGCGAGTGTTTTCGACTCTTCTGTCATTAACATTAGGTCCGAGGCGAGTATTTCTTTGCCTCGCGCGAGAATGCACGCCCGTTCAAGCAGATTGCGAAGTTCTCGAACGTTGCCCGGGAAACTGTAGCTCAGAAGCTTATCGATTGCGGCGGCGCAGATCTGTCGTGCTGGTGATTTGAGTTCGTGCGCTATTTGTTTGAGCAGAGATTGCACCAGAAGAGGTATGTCCTCCTTGCGTTCACGCAGTGCTGGAATGTGAATTGGAACGACCGCCAGGCGGTAATATAGATCCTCACGAAACAGTCCTTCTTTAACGCGTAGTCCTAGATCGCGGTGAGTGGCGACGATGACCCGAACATCGATTTTGCGAAACGATGTGGCGCCGACGCGTAGCAGCTGTCCGTCCACCAAAACGCGAAGCAGTTTGGCTTGTAGGGCCAGGGACATCTCGCCGGCTTCATCGAGCAGCAGAGTGCCGCGATGCGCCGACTCGAATAGTCCCTGATGCGAGCGATCCGCGCCTGTAAATGCGCCGCGCTCGTGACCAAACAGCTCACTTTCCAGCAGCGTCTCCTGGAAGCCGGCGCAGTTAATTGCCACGAACGAATTACTCGCACGGTCACTTTGCTTGTGGATTGCGCGCGCTACGAGTTCTTTTCCGGTCCCGGTTTCTCCTGTTATCAAAACGGTCGCATTAGTTGGAGCCACGCGCGCGATCCGTCCTTTTAATTCCTGTATAGCAGGACTATTGCCAAGAATCTCATCGGAGAATCCCTGGCGTTGTATCTCACAACGGAGTCTGTTGTTTTCCCGCAGGAGTTCGGCGTGTTCGGCTGCCCGTCGGGCAACACCCAACACGACTTCCGGCGTGAATGGTTTAGTAATGAAATCAAACGCCCCCTGCCGCATTGCCTCAACGGCAAGGTCGACAGTGGAAAAGGCTGTCAACATCACTACCGGTAAAGTGGGATCCGCGTCCTTGCTCGCAGTGATTACCGAGAGGCCGTCGCCGTTCGGCATCTTCTGGTCTGTAAGAACCGTGTCGAAGGGCGTGGTGGAGATATATTCAATTGCCTCCGACGCCGCCGCAGCTTCCGTGACCACGTGCCCGTCGCCCTTGAGAATCGTAGAAAGGACGCGACGCATGTTGGTCTCGTCGTCAACTATCAAAACGCGGGCCATTGATCCTTCTCCTATTGTCTATTTCGGAAATGTTGCTCGGATTCGGGAGGGTAATACAGAAGCGCACTTTTCCGGGTTCATTAATTTCGAGGGTCGCACTTCCACCGTGCGATTGCGCGATGTTATGCACAATGCTTAGCCCGAGACCCGTTCCCTTCTGTTTAGTAGTAAAAAACGGCTCAAAGATCCGCCGGGCAACTTCATCGCTTACTCTGTGACCCGTGTTCTCGACATAAATGGTCACTTCATGGTCGAGGTTGGGGTTCGCTCCGAGGGTAACAACACCTCCGGAGGGCATCGCCTCAAAGGCGTTTGTTAAGAGATTGAGCAAGGCCTGTTGAATTTGGGCGCCGTCGATTACCGCTGTTAACTCCGGAGCAACGTTCAATCTGATCTCGACTTTATTCTGGCTGGCCTTTGCCTTTCCCAAACTCGCAACATAGCCCAGCGTATCTGCTAAAGAGACCGACTTTTTAACAGGTGCTTTGGTTCGCGCATATTCAAGAAAGTCGCTTGTCATTCTTTCGAGACGGGCAGCTTCCTGCGTGGCCACGTCAAACATTTCTGCGGCTATCGGCGAGTCTCGTGTATATCGCGTCGCCATCGTGAGTGAACTTGAGATCATCGCGACAGGATTGCGTATTTCGTGGGCTATTCCACTGGCGAGTCGACCCACCGCAGCCAATTTTTCTTCAGCTACCAAACGATCTCGCGTCGCATAAAGCTCCGCAAGATTATGTTGGAGTCTGTTATGCTCGCGTCTCAAGTCGGCTACCAGCAACCAAACGACAAGCGTCACGACCAGAAAGATGAGAGAGACGGTTGCGGCTTCAAAATACTCAGTAACATCCGCCGGCGGATGGCGGCGATAGAAGAGCCACACCTGTAGAAACGTCAAGATTATTGTTACTGCACTTACAGCCAAAGCTGCCGGCAAGCGAAAATAAGAGGCGGCGGAAATAATGGGCAAGATCATCAATACCGAATAATGGCTATCTGAAATTACGGCCACGTCCGAGCTTCCTGCCAGATAAGAAACCAGGAAAGCAAAGGCGATATTGACCCAGATCGTGAGGTGTTGATAAATCGTCACTAACGAGCGTTGGAGGTCTCCTGTGCTTTGAAGCCAAAGCAACTCTGCAATCAGCGTTAGAAACCGGACGGTGACGACGGTAAGCAAAAGGCGCGACGGCAGACCCAGCAACGAAAGGAAGGAAACATGCACCAGTACCAAGCCAGCCAGAACCCCGAGATTCAACAGAACCAGCACTGACTGCTGCTGTTTGAAGAGTTGGAAGTCAATTGCAATGTCATTGCTTCTCATAGGCTTGCAAAGGCAATTTGCAAGACCTGTACCCGGTAGCAAATCTCAGTTCTCGCGGGAAAAAAAGGCGAGCAATTAACGCTATCGCTGGATTGCGTTAAAGCACACACCCGCGAAAGTAAGATTCCCCAGAATCGATGTATTTGGGCAGGGCACGCTGCGGACCCCTGGATAGTTCAGGAGCCAGGAAGGAAATAGCTTTGGTGACGTTCAATTCTTCGTCTGATATACCGAATACAACTTCTCTTCAGTTACTTCCTGGAAGCTTCGGATACTCAGCGATCCGCTTGGGCGGATTACCTGCCGCAGCGATCATCGCGGGAGTCTCGATCAAACCCATTGTTATCTCCTCATCTTCAGCCGCGCCGGCTGCGGGGGTTACCGGCCCAAGGCCGTGCGGATGCGCGCCAGGTGGTGCCAGCTGTGCCGTAGTGCGTGGTCCTCAATGACGAACTGCGCGGTGACAGGTGCACCGAAGCTCAGCGAGAAGGGCGCCGCCCGGTCCAACTCGTCATCCGTGAACGCGCGTACCGCGGCGGCCGCTTCGCGACTGTTCCGGCGCAAGAGTTCGAGCGCGGCGGCCTTCGTTACCCCCGCCTGGTCCTGCGCATGCTTGGCATTCATCTCGGCGACAACCTCCCACGTGACGTCCGTAACGGCCTTGCCGCTGGCGATTGTTCGCGCGAGATCAATCTCAATAGGGTAGACGCTGGCAACATGGTGCACGATGACGCCGACCGAACGGCTGTCACTACCCGACACCGGTGGTACGCCACTCCGCTTCCGAGAGCCCTTCAGCAAAGGCAGCCAAGCCGGCAGCACCTTCCTCGATGCGATCAGCCAGTAATTCAGCGCGACGACTCATGGAAACCTCCTATTTTGTGAGTAACGGCGGTCTGTGGCACGGCCAGCGTACTCCGGCCGCGAGTCGCAATGACCTCAAGGTATTCGGCGTCGACCCTGGTGGTATCGTCCACGGCCTTGTTATGTGCGGACCATAGATTAACGAGTTCACTCCGTAGTTTCTCCTGCCCAGCCTCGTCGAGAGATGCGAACGCGCGTGACATTGGACCGTAGTGGGTACGGAAGAATTCCACTACCGCATCCGGTGGGAACGGATAGTCAAAGTGATAGACGCTGAAGTGCAAACTTCAGATCGGCAATTCCTTCACGCAGGCGATCGCGAACGGTGGCTTCATCCCCCCACAGCACCGGCGCGGGCATGCCGGAGGGAGCGATATGCTTGGAAATCGCTTTAAACATTTGTCCGATGAACCCACCGGGTGTCCAATTCGCCATGGCAATCATTCCACCGGGCCGGCACACGCGGGTGAGTTCGGCAGCGACCAGATCCGGGCGAGGCGCGAACATCGCTCCGATCAAGCTGACGACTGCGTCAAACTGAGCGTCTTCATATGGCAGCGATTCGGCATCCCCCTCTTCAAAGGTGATCGCAAGTCCCTCGGCGGACGCGCGGGCCCGGGCTTTCTCGAGCCAGTTCGTGGCAATGTCGCAACCTGTAACCTGTGCGCCCGCCCTTGCCGCAATCAGGGCGAGTTGCCCGGCGCCGCAACCGACGTCGAGCAGCCGGGTTCCCGGTGTGACTCCGAGCCGCCGGAAAAACTGCTCCGCGTCCTTTTCCATAAAGCGAGAGAAAAGGTCGTAGTCTCCAGTCATCCATGTCGTCTTCAGGCGACTTTTAAGTTCGTCAAATTCTTTGCTCGTCTCTGTCTGTGTCGCAATCGCACTCATGTGAGTTCTCCTTCTATTAAGTGGTCTTTGGATCCGCGCTCCTCGCGATCCAGTTCTAATGTACGACCAACAGCGTCTTGAATACTTGACTCGATCGTCCAGTATGCTTGGCCCAAACGCCCAGATCAGTGAGGCTATTAAGATGGACGTGCTTTCCGAGGTGTTGAGAGTCGTTAGGCTTGAAGGGGCGCTATTCTTCAATGGGGAGTTTTCTGCTCCCTGGTCTCTCTGCGAACCTCGATCAACCGCGATAGCTCCTTATTTTTCCCCTGAAGCGGGACACCTGATTCTTTATCACTTCTTAACTGAGGGGCACGCGTATGCGAGGCTGTTGGAAGGAGGACGGGAGGAGCTGACCGCCGGCGACGTCGTTATTTTCCCGCACGGAGATGCGCATGTGTTGGGCAACGGCTCACCCGAAAAGCCCCTGGATGCCTTGCAGATGTTTGCGAAAAATCTAACCCAGGGAGTCAAACTTGCGCGCTTTGGCGGCGGCGGCGAGATAACCAGATTCGTGTGCGGATACATGCTCTGCGAGCCAAGGCTGAGTGAGGTGTTTCTCGCCGGTTTGCCGAAGATGCTAAAAGTGCATGTCACTAACGAACCATCAGGGCAATGGCTCGAAAACTCAATCCGATTCTCGGTCGGCGAAGGAAACGAGTCGAATGCGGGCAGCGAGCTGGTGCTCGCCAAACTGTCGGAACTACTGTTCGTGGAGACCTTACGGTGCTATATCAACGCGCTGCCTGCCGACCAGATCGGCTGGCTTGCAGGTGCACGTGACCCCGTCATCGGCCAGGCTCTTGCGCTGCTGCACAAGGAACCCGCACATCCATGGACCGTCACGAGTCTGGCCAGGAAAATCGGTCTATCGCGTACGCGGTTTGCTGAGCGCTTCCGCCATTTTCTGGCAGAGTCCCCGATAGCTTACCTGGCCCAATGGCGGCTGAAGTTGGGGGCACAGATTCTCCAGTCGACCGAGGAAAGCGTCGCGGAAGTCGCTGCTGCGGTGGGCTATGGCTCAGAAGCAGCATTCAACCGCGCGTTCAAGCGGGAGTTTGATAGTCCTCCGGCGCAATTCCGTCGCCAACGCAAAGCCCCACCTGCGCAGCACGCTCAAAAGAGCGGCCTGCACGGGTGATCGCATTTGTGGCAATATTCTTTGGCAAACTTTTAGTAGAGTCCGCTAACGCTTTAGTCAGTTCATCTAGCGTGGACGTGACTTCTCTAGCCGTGGTTCGAGATTCCTTTCGGGATCTAAGGCTGAAGGACTTCGGATGGACGTAATCAGCTCTCGTTACCAATAAAATCGTTGTCGAGAGAGCAGTGAGACGGGGAACTCGATCCTAATGCAGAACCTGTTATCCAAGGGAGCAGAGAAATGGTTCATAAGATGGTATCGCTTGCGGTGCTGCTTTTCGCGGTTTTCGGATTGATTGCCATTCCAAACTGCGCTAATGCATTCGGAAAAGAAGGGCTGGAAAACTCCAGAAGTCTAAAAGTTGAAGAAGGATACGTGCCTACGGACGACGGCACGCGTCTGTTCTTTCAGAAGGTCGGCGCCGGCAAACAGACCGTGATTATTCCCGGCGGACTCTTCCTGTTTGACGATTTCCAGCGATTGGCAACAGGACGAACGTTAATCTTCTACGACATGCGAGGCCGGGGCCGTTCCGATGCTATTCCGGACGACCGAAAGAAATCCCTTGTTAGCATCCAGGATGACGTGAAAGACGTCGAGCGAATCCGTCAGTTTTTCAAAGTCAAGAAGTTCAGCCTCATCGGCTACTCCTACCTGGGTCTGATGACCGTGATGTATGCGATGGATCATCCCGAACGCGTGAACGTATCATCCAGCTGGGGCCAGTGCCGCTGAAATTTGGAACCGAATATCCGGCAGCAGTTTACGAACAACGACAAGTTAGTGGATATCGGAGCCAACGCCGATGAAGTTGCCAGAGTGGAAGAGCTGAAAGAGAGAGGGATACGCCACGAGTAATCCGAAGGATTACTGTGAGAAGGAATGGCAGGTGACGCGGTTCAGACTGGTCGGAAACCCGGCCAATGTCGACAAGCTGGGTAAGGGCCGGTGCGAAATGCCGAATGAATGGCCTGACCAATCTGCAGAAGCATTTTCAGTACTCCTTCGTTTCCGTTCAGAAGCTCAACATACCAAGGGAAAATGTCGCGCAACTAAAGACTCCCGTGTTCACAATCCATGGGACGAAAGATCGGAACGCGCCTTACGGCAGTGGCAGGGAGTGGGTTTCGATTTTGCCTAACTCGCGGCTGTTGACCATTCCTGGCGCCGCGCATCAATCGTGGGTGGATGCACCCGAAATAATTTTTCCGGCGATCGAGGTCTTCCTGAAAGGCGGATGGCCGAGAGGCGACCAGGAATAAGAGTGAGGTTACGCGGATGCCGTCCAAACCTGATTGACTTCGCTCTCCTGTTCACCATCGCAAGGGCCTACGACGAGATAAAAGTAGAATAGAGCGCGTGGTCGCAATCCGTTTTGTCTAGGAAGGATCACGACCCTGACGAAAGCTGGATGGTGGCAAACGTTTGCCGTATGATCGTGGTCGATAAACTACCAACGTTCCAACGGAGGTCAAGCAAATGAGCAGGTATGACTTCCTGGTGGAAACGTACAGAACTGAAAGAATCAAGACACTTTCTGTCTGGTCGCAATTCGACGACAAGGAAATGGAATTCCGCCCGGAAGATCGCGCCAGAACTCCTCACGAGCACATGGTGCATCAGTGTGTTAGCGAAGATAACTGGATGAAGAAAATGCTCGGCATAGACGTGAACGAGCCTGCGCTCCCGTCAGTTGAAAACAGAATCGAATTTATCAAATGGTACGCTGCGCTGTCTGAGATCAGACTCAAAGACCTGGGAACGAAGCCAGACGAGTGGTTCGAGGAAGAGACAAAGTTTTTTGAAGGGGTTAGAAGCAGAGCCTGGGTCTTAACCAGAAGAATAGCCCACACAGCTCATCATCGAGGTCAACTGACTGCCTACCTGAGAATCCTGGGCAAAGACTTGTATTCCACTTACGGACCCAGCGCCGACACGGGTGGTCTGCCGCAAAACAAAGCCGCGGTGATCTATCGATATCATGCGATTAACGAAATGATCTCGGCAGAGGCCATGGGGGGAAGCAAACCGCCTTTGCCTGGACCAGGCAGTAACAAACCAACAGAGAGACCAGACACCATGAAGAATAATTAGCAGCAGGCGAGAGAAGGAGGAAGAGTATGGCTAGCAGAGCAAGCATAGGAGGACATCCGATTCATCCCATGCTGATTCCATTTCCAATCGGCTTATTGGTGTTTTCATTGGTAGCCGATCTGATCTACTTGTGGCGGGGCAATCCCGTTTGGGAATACTATATTGCGTTTTATACGCTGCTCGCGGGAATTATTGGCGCAGCGGCGGCGGCGGTTCCCGGATTAATTGATTGGGCCACACTGACCGACCCTGCAGCAGTGAAAGTCGCTAATTGGCATGCACGCGTAAACATCATTGGATTGGTGATCTTCATTGCCAGTTTTTATTTGCGCACCAACAGGGGTGCTCAGTGGATCATCGGCATTCCATCATTGCCGACCATTCTCTCTTTTGTGGGAGTGATCGGGTTGGCGATCGCCGGCTATCTTGGCGGTGAGTTGGTGTTCAGGCACGGCGTGGCTGTGACCGCTGGCAGCACGGCTCCGGAAAAGCCGGACACTCAAGGTCAAATACGCGCGGCATAAGCTCGCATCGTCGAGATCTCACTGAGAACAATCGCGCGACGAGCGTAGTCGATTTCTGCGCGTGACCTTCGGTGTAATTTTTATCACCACGTGGCATGGTGAAATTTTTGGGTGGCCTCGGCGATTTGGTCGGGACCATGGATTAAAGTTTCACAGGCTGATGCATGAGAGTTGTTACCTGCGAACAAAAAGGCAGCGCTGTGTGGAGCGGCATGGACAATCGGAAGCGAAGGTCGCCGTGCAATGGCGCCCGCCATTATTCTTAATTGATTAGTCCTTACGGACCACGCCTTCCCGTACTTCGAAACGCTCCAGTCAACACATTCACGTCGTTCGGCTCATCTCACGCACTATTGTCGAGTTGGGCATCCGATTCTCGACATCATACTATGTCGCGCTTCGATTAGAATGTGAACCAGCTCGTTGTAGAAGTCCTGAAGAAATGTAGAACGATGATCATATTCAATCGATTCTTTTCATGCCACTCATTCCGCTGGCTTCGCATGTTTCTCGCCGCACAGAGTGCCGAGTTACGCGACTAGGCTGAACCCAAAGGGAAGCTAGCATGCCGACTTGGCAAAGTCTGACAATTGCCTTGATGCTTGTTTGCCTTGCTTCGCATGTTGCGTTTGCCCAACAAGTGGTTAGAGTCACCGAGGTTGATGCCATCAACCCAGCCGAAGTCTCAATCGCCATCAACCCGAAGAATCCAGACAACATTGTTGCGGCTTCGTTCCAGACCGGACGTCGTCCACGGCCGGATTCTGGAAGTTATAACTATGTTTCCATGAATGGCGGCAAAACCTGGAAGACGATTCCAGTTGAAGATTCGAAGTCTCTGACTCAGGGCGACGACGCAGTCTACTTTGGCAGTGACGGCTCGGCCTATCACGCTCATCATTTCTTTTGTGGGAATTCGCGTCGCCAAACCGCTGCGTGCTGAAAGCGGAATTCTGGTTGAGGCGTCAAGAGATGGCGGAGTTGACCTGGAACGAATCTATTCCCGCCATAAATCACATAAACACGGTCACTCCTTTCGAGGACAAGCCAGGCATTGTCGTAGACAACGCCGTGGATTCGTCACACAAAGGAAATGTATATCTGGCGTGGACTCGATTTGATATTTACGGCTCAAGCGATCCCGAATGCCACTCCCAGATTTACTTCTCGCGCTCGAATGATGGCGGCAAGACTTTCTCGATGCCGTTTCGTATCTCAGACACAGGCGGCGATTGCCGCGACAGTGACGATACTGTCGAAGGAGCAGTTCCGGCTGTCGGGCCAAACGGCGAAGTTTATGTTGTTTGGGCCGGGCCACTCGGTCTGGTATTCGATAAATCGCTTGATGGTGGTCTGACGTTTGGGAAGGACAAGACTATTAGAAGCAATTCCCGGCGGCATGGGACTTCTCAGTGGAAGGTCTCGATCGGGCGAATGGAATGCCGGTTACCGGAGTTGATTTGAGCTAGTGGTCGCAAATAAAGGCACGCTCTACGTCAACTGGATTGACGCGAGCAGGTGGCTATTTCTGCACTAAGCTTTCCCTTTCGGTTGCTTTGTTTCATTTCAAAGTGGGAACGCAACAGCCAATCAAGTGACAAGAGAGTAGTGGGTCGGCTTACGTGAAGCCAATCTCATTAACACCCGATTTCAATCAGGTGATGACGGGTAGTCTATTAATCTCCGGTTACTTTCGCGTCGATACGATCTGTTCACCGCACTAAAGTGCGGTGCTAATGAGAACTTGAAAGTCGCCGAACACCGGGGAGGGGAATGCGATCACGAGGTTCACGCAGCTGGAATTGCATGATTTGATAACCTCCAAGTAAAGCGAGCACCGGCGTGAATATCTGAAATCCGGTTAAGCGAGCGATGGGTTGAGTCATCCAGGGCACAACATAGAGCAGCAGCAGGATGACCTTGAATGTTGCCGGCAACCACAATTGATCACCCTTTGCTCGCCGATACATAACGTCAGTCGTAAGCAAGACGCTTAACACGACGAGCGTGCTGTCGTAGATTCCCACATATAAATTCAAGACCAGGGTCCAGGTTAACGTAAGCGCCCAGACAAGGCTCTGCTCGTCCCGCCGTTCTAAATTGCTTTGCCACCAAAGTCGGAAGAGGAACGGCAGCACAGTAAGAAATACCGCAGCCGTCATCGTCCATCTCAGAAATGTATGTTGGCCCATGAGGAGCCTGAAAAAAGAATTAACATCCACATATTTCCAGGAGCGCAAGCCCGATGCGGCACTCGTCGAGGCATTCGTAAAATACAAGAGGCTATTGATGTATCCGAGGCAGCCTTGCCTGCCAACCACCAGTAATGAAACGAGACCCAGTAGTCCACAGCCGGCGACAAAACCCAGAAGAGTTTTGTAACGCCGCGTAATCAGGACCATCGGCACCGCAAGCAAGAGTAAGGTTGGCTTATATGCACAGAGCGAAATAGCTAAGCCGGCTAGAATGTGATAGCCGCGACGTTCACTACTAATCGCTAAGGCCAGGCAGAAGAAACCGACTGCGGATGTCTGCCCGCCCGCCAGGCATTCAACCAAAAAAGGCATGAAGGACAGAGCCAGTAGCAACGAGGTTAACCATGCGTCGCGGGGGATTCCCTCGAGCGTCTTCCAAAGCACGCCAAAGCCTGCGAGGTAGAGCGAAAGCGACAGCACGATCCATGAAAAGTAGGCCCAGGAATATGGCAATCGCGCCAGTATCGTAAAAGGCAGAATGAAGAAGGGCGCATTGACGTAGGGTAGCTGGCTGTCAGACGGGACATCGGGGAACTGCTCCTGGTAAAGCCGGTGATGCAGCGGGGCATCGTATATTTGATCGGGCGATCGCGTATTGAAGATTTTACCGGCGATATAATAGGCGCCGAAGTCGGCACCTAGATAAGGTCCAAAGATCGTGCGACCTCTGACATTGGTAGCAAACGACGCAACCAATACGACCAGATAGACCGCCAGCACCAAAACACAAATGAACTGAATGTAAGGACGGTTTAAGCGGCGTTCGATCAGGCTCTGAACCCGAATTATGACTTTGTCCAAAATGTTACTTTCCCAGCCTTCCGAACATCACAGGGCAAAGACGATAACGAACTTGAGACTTACTCTACGGAATCGTTCTTTCAGTTCCACTCAGCAAGCTCATGAAACGCGGATCGGATCGCAAAGCTTCCAGGCGAGGGTCGACGCGAACGAAGGTAAATCCGACGGCATGTTCGCGCTCAGCCTGTGTGAGCCAGCGAAACGCGTTGTCGGGTTCGCCAATCAAACAGTAGATGATCGCGATCTCATAAGCCGAGACCCATTGCTCAGCTCGTCGCGCCAGAATCTCCTGCAGAATGGCGCGAGCTTCTTCGTGTTGTCCAACAGATGCCAGCACATGGGCTCGTTTCGCATGCGTGGTCGGTGTATCACCCGCAAAAACACGTTCCTGTTCGAAGGCTGCCAGCGCTTCGTTGTTCATGCCTTTTTTCTCATAGGCCCAACGCAGGACGGTAAGAGCAGAAACAGCTCCGGAATCGAGCTCAAGCGCCCGCCGGCATTGCTTGATGGTGTCGTCATATCTGCCGGCCAAAAACAGGACGTTAGCGACGGCGGTCGCCAGCACAGGAGACTGCGGTGAAATCTCACGCGCGCGCTCGATTTCAGCAAAGGCCTCTTCGTGCCGGCCCATCGCTGACAGGCTGAAGGCGTACCAGCGATGCGCCACCTGAATACCCGGCTTGAGCATAATTGCTTTTCGTAGCTCGCGTTCGGCAGCCTCCCAATCGCGGTCGTAGTGAAGTTTCACGAAACCCAGCGACGCATGCGCCTCTGCCAATTCAGGATCGGCTGCGACTGCCCGCAACGCCGACTGCTTCGCGCGTTGCCAGGCCTCCGCAGGCGGAGGCTCGACGTACCAGTTAAGCAGAGCGTAGCAGTCAGCTAGTTCGGCATGAGCGAGGGCAAACTCAGGATCGAGTTCAACGGCGCGTGTCAATCGCTCGATCGCCTGCCGCATGCCTTCTGCGGTGCGCCGCGTGGCGTAGTAACGACCGGCCGTGTAAAGCTGGCGCGCTTCCTCGCTGCCACCGGGTTCTGTATCCGGCGCGGGACTTGGAACCGGCGCAGTTACTGAAGTACTTTCCGGCACACGTGAAAAAAGCCGGCTCCGGCGTTCCTGCTGCGCCATTGCCGAAGCAGCCGTCCGCGCAGGAATTCGAACCTCCGCCGGGTTCCTCGTCTTAGTTAACATCTCAGCAAATGCAGGCTCAGCTCGGAGGGAATCCAACTGCGGTTCAACTCCCAACCATACGAGCCAACCTTCATTGATGGTGGAAGCCTCAACGAGTAGCTCGAGCGCTTGCTCGCGTTCGCCGAGATGGAGGTGAATCAGAGCAAGGTGATAAGGTGACACGTAACTATTCGCCGACATCTCGCGCAGTTTGCTCAACGTCGCTTGTGCGTCGCTGATTCGCCCGGCGGCTGCGTATGCCGCACCGGTTACCGCGACAAAGAATTGACCGCCATTCGATAAGGACAGAGCTTTCTCCGCCGCTTCGACAGCGAGGTCAACCTTGCCGACATGTCTTAAAGTCCACGAGTAAGTGGCCAATCCATAGGCAAGATCAGACGACGTGTCGAGCATGTTTTGAAACGTAGTAATCGCTTCATCAAAACGTCGCGCTTGATAGTAAGTCCAGCCGAGACTCTGCATGATGCCTGGCGACAGCGGGTCAAGTTCTCGGGCACGCAACATCTCGCGGATCGCCTCGTCAAAATGGCCCGTCATCGTAAGATGAAATCCGTACCAATTATGGCCCGTGGCATAATTGGGATTCAGATTAATTGCCAGCCGATGCTGTCCTTCGGCAAGCTGCCCAATCAAAGTCGTGGCAGACGGTGGCAAAACCGAGGGCGCTGTACGCCTCAGCTGAAGTTGAATCGAGTTCAATTGCTTTGGTCGCGGCTTCTTTGGCCGCCGCGGAACATTCAGTAAACGGCTTAATACCCAAGACACCCAGCCAGTTGTAGTAGTCGGCTATTCCCGTGTAGGCAAGCGCATATTCGGGATCGAGCTCGATGGCGTGGTTGTAGCATTCGAGTGCGCTGGCCAATCCGGATTCCGTGTAACTGTTCCAGTAATAACGTCCCCGCAGATACGATTCAAACGCTTCAACGCTATCGGTGCCGCGTTTCGACAATTGGCGTTGTTCGTCTCGAGTCAGTTGTGGCAGCAAAGCGTTTGCTACCTGCTCTGAAATCGAGTCTTCGATCTGCAGCACGTCAGTCGAGTCTTCATCAAATTGTTCAGACCAGCGAGTTACACCCTGCCTGACACTCAAGAGCTGGGCCGTAACACGTAACCGATCGCCGACCCGGTGCAGACTACCATTCACAATGTAATTAACGCCTAGATCACGACCGGCAAGCAGCGCGTCGATGCCCGCGCCCTGGTAACGCAGCACGCTGCTGGTCGGTCGCACAATCAAACGTTGCACGCTGCTCAGGCGTGTGGTCAGCGCATCTGACAGCCCAACGCCGAGGTATTCATCGGCGGTGTTCTCTACCGGCGAACTAAGAATCGTGAACGGCAGCACTGCTATCGATTCCAGACCATTTAGGGAACGGGCAGGGAGGGTCGGCAGAGCACCGAGGCGGTGGTTCAGTTTTCGCAACAATTCGTTAAAACGCGGGTGCCCATGTAGCGGATCCAGTTCGGGGTCGACGCCCAGCCAAAGTACCTTGGCGTCTTTGATCTCTACCGCCTGCTCTAATAGATCCAGCGCCTCCTCCACTCGACCCATCCCGCAATGCACCAGCGCCAGATGATACGGCGAGATGTGGCGGCGCACGGCAATCGCAGCCATTTCCCGCAGCGCCGCTTCGGCGGCTTCAATATTCCCGGCCTCCGCGTTGGCCGCGCCGAGGCGGCCCAGGGTGTGCGAGGCTTTGCCCATCAACTCGACGCATTTTTGCGCCGCGGCAATCGCCTCGTCGTGACGGCCCATGCGGCTTAACAGAAAACTCGAACCGTAAAGCATCATCAGGTTTTGCGGCTCAGCTTTCAGGGTCTCCTGACACGCGGCCCAGGCTTCGTCAAAGCGTCGTGCGTGATACGAACACCAAACGACATTGAAGCGCGAGATGATAGCCAGCGGATCGAGATCTCGCGCGAGCTGCGCCTCGCGAACTGACTCAGCAAAACGGCCCTCCATCGCCAATTGAAGGGCGTAGTAGATGCGAGCCGCTGAATAATTTGGATCGAGCTCAATAGCGTGAAGGAGCTGGCGCTCCGCGCTGGCCCAGGCAAAATCGCGACAGAGTATCGCCTGACCGAGTGCGGCATAACCTTCGGCCAACGTCGGATCCAGTGCTACCGCCGTCGAGGCGGCTTCATAGGCGGCAGCCGAGCACTCCGCGAACGGCAACACTGTAAAGCTGCCCAACCAATTGTGGTAAGCCGCGATGCCGGCATAGGCAAGCGCGTAGTTTGGATCGAGTGCAATCGCCTGGTGATAACAGACGATAGCTCGCGCAAAGCCATCTTCAGTGAACGTGTTCCAGTAGAAACGGCCGCGCAGATAGGCTTCGTGCGCTTGCGGATCGTCGGTGCCGCGTTTCGCCAGTCTGACACGCTCGTCGCCGGTCAGGTGAGGCACAATCGCTTCGGCCACATTCGCGGAGATCGCGTCTTCCAGGCTCAGGACGTCAGTAAACTTTTCGTCAAATTGTCCCGCCCACATTGCTGTCCCGTCGCGCACGTTGAGCAACTGAATAGTTACGCGAATTCGATCCTGTACGCGCCTGATTCGGCCGTCGAGTACGAAGGCCACTCCGAGTTCACGTCCCGCGAGGAGTGGATCGGAGTCCGCGCCGTAGCGCAAAACGCTGCTGGTGGGTCGCACGGCAAAACGCCGAATCGGCGCTCAGTCGCGTGATCAGTGCATCGGCAAGTCCGGTCCCGAGATAGTCAGGACCAGAGTCACCGCCAGGCTGAAGATCCAGTAACTTCAGCGGCAACACGGCCAGGGAATTCTCCGTGGCGATCGGCTGCGACTTTTGAGTTAGACCAGCGAAAGGTGAATCCGGCAAATCGGAAATCGGCGAGCCCTCGAGATAGCGTGTGATGTCGTCACGCAACTCCTCGGCAGATTGATAACGCCATTCAGGCTCCTTGCGGAGCGCCCTGCATCACTATGCTGTCGAGATCCCCGGAGAGATCCCGGCGCAGCGACTCAAGCGTCGCGCTTCTGGTGGTATATACCTGTTTTAGCGTGGTTGCCTCGTCGCCGTTGAAACAAACTTGGGCAAAAGATCTTCGGTGCGCGTGATGATGAAACTTGGCGGCGCGGGCGCCTCTTCGCAAATGACGCGCGCGATCTCGTGTGGCGCGCGATTCGTCAAACGATACGGCCGATGACCGGTCAGCAATTCGTACAGCAGGACACCGAGCGAATACACATCGGTGGTGGGCGAAGTCGGCGCGCCCTGCACTTGTTCCGGCGAAGCGTACTCGGGCGTCATCAGACGCATTGCGGTAGCGGTCGGATCGTGAGTGATGTCCCCGACCAGTCCCGGATTGAGCAGCTTCGCTATGCCGAAATCGAGGAGCTTCGGTACTCCTTCTGACGTTACGAGGACGTTTGATGGTTTGATGTCACGATGGACTACCTGCTTCTGATGCGCGTAATGGACGGCATCGCAAATCGCCGCGAAAAGTTTCAGCCGCTCGGCGATATTCAGTTGCTGCTCGTCGCAATAGTTATACAGAGGCTGCCCTTCGATGTATTCCATGACGAAGTAGGGCAAGCCGTCTTCAGTGGTGCCACCGTCTAGGAGACCGGCGATGTGTGGATGATCGAGTGCCGCCAGGATTTGTCGCTCTTTGCGAAAGCGCCGCAGGATAAAGTCGGTATCCATGCCGCGCTTGACGAGCTTGATCGCCACACGCTTGTTGAATTCGTTATCGACGCGTGATGCTTCATAAACAGCGCCCATGCCGCCGCGTCCAATCTCGCGTTCGATTCGATAGGCGCCGAGACGACGGCCAATCATGGGATCGCCAATGTCATCCTCCGACTCAGCGAATGCCTCCAGCGAGCCCAGAGCTCCCAGTTCGGTTTCACCGTACAGCGGCTCTTCGAGAAGGTTGCCGGCGCTGTCGTGTTGCGATAGCAGGGATTCGACGTCGCGTTTGAGGAAACATCGTCGCCGCACACTTCAGACACGTATCGCCCGCGCTCGTCCGGCGCGAGATCCAGTGCCGTCTGGAAAATCTCTTCAACTTGTCGCCAGCGTTCGGGGGTCATAAAACCGATGGCCTAAATTATGTTGATTTATTTATTGAGTAAGGAAAAATCCTGCTACCTATCCCAGGGGCAGTAACCCGACCGTCAGGGACGGCTCCGTC
Source organism: Blastocatellia bacterium (assembly GCA_963698325.1). GTDB lineage: Bacteria > Acidobacteriota > Blastocatellia > Pyrinomonadales > Pyrinomonadaceae > PSRF01. Next base: position 57,096 of record CAVOQJ010000009.1, read on the forward strand.
CTTGCTCTCGTCTTACTTCCTTTGCATTTCACCGTAAAGCCAGGCCTTAGCCAGTCGCCAGTGACGTTTGATCGTCGTCGGAGTGACGCCCAGCACGTCTGCTGTTTCTTCGATGGAGAGGCCGCCGAAGTAGCGCAGTTCGACCATTCGTGCTTTTTGCTCGTCGAGGATCGCCAAAGTTTTGAGCGCATCGTCGAGCGCAATCAGTTCAGCGCTACGTTCGACGGCTCGATCTATGTTTTCATCCAGGGAGAGCTTCTGAAAATCCTGACCACGTTTTTCCGCATTGTGCTTGCGCGCGTGATCAACTAACAGACGACGCATTATCTGGGCAGCAACGCCGAAAAAATGTGCGCGATTCTGCCAGTTGACGCGCGTTTGATCTACGAGCCTTAAGTAAGCCTCATGCACCAGAGCGGTCGGCTGCAAGGTGTGATCCGGACGTTCGCGGCGCAGATAATTCGCCGCAAGTTTTCGCAGTTCATCGTAGATGACGGGTAATAAAAGATCAACCGCATCTCGATCACCGTTTGATAGCTCGATGAGTAGCTTGGTGACGTTGTCAGCCGGCTGTGCGTCCAAACCTTAGCTCCATTAACCAGAAAGTCACGGGCAGAATCTTAGTATAAGGCAGACTCGCATTAGAGTCGCACACGAACTGAGTTTCGTTCGGCGGAAAGAGCCGGCAAAACTCCACCTAAGTGCTGGTCTTTGAGCGACTAACCGGGGTCAATGGTCGTCCTGCTTTTTGCAGGCATTTGCTGAATCCGCCAAATCAGCATTTTATGTGACGGCTAATGGTCGGGCTTCCGTATGGTAAGCCCTTCGAAAAAAAACTCCGGCGCGCTGGTCCATTCCAACCTCATCTTGCGCGTTATAGGGTAAGGCGGGAGAAACCGCTGAGACGACAGTTAATTGGAACCGTAAGGAGGAGTTCCATTATGAATCATGGGTATACCTATCAATCTACTTTGGCGGCATCAGACGTTATTCACTGGCGTGTTGAAGACATTATTGGTGGTGATAAGCGGCTGGATTTCTCGAAGCCTTTCATGCCTGAGTCTTTCGCCCGCGTTGAACCGCTCTCGTTTCTAAACGATAACGAAAAAAGGGCTTTGAATCAGATAAGAGGAAACGCGTACCTGTGCATTTTCGGACTGGTAGAAGAGTTTATTCTGCCGTTTGTGTTGGACCATGCGCGGCAGCAACTCCGGAGCGACGACTACAGAACACGCGCCCTGTTGCAGTTTGCAGGAGAAGAAGCCAAGCACATACAACTATTCAAACGCTTTAGGAAAGACTTTGAAGAGGGTTTCGGCACGTCGTGCGCCGTTATCGGTCCGCCCGAAGCAGTCGCGAGCGCGATTCTTGCTCACGATCCTTTGGGGGTAGCTTTGACGACTTTGCATATTGAGTGGATGGTGCAGCGCCACTATGTCGACAGCATCAGAGATGATCAGGATCTTGACCCGCAGTTTAAGAGTCTGCTCAAGTACCACTGGATCGAAGAAGTCCAACACGCGAAGCTGGATACGCTAATGGTCGAGGCCCTTGCCGCTGGTCGTAGTGAAGAACAGATCATGCAGGCGGTGGAAGAGTACATCGAGATCGGCGGGTTCATCGATGACGGGCTGAAGCAACAGGTCGAATTTGATCTGGAAGCCTTTACGCGAGCTACCGATCGCGAGTTAAACGAAGCGGAGGAGCAGCAATTTCGCGAAGTGCAGTTGCAGGCGAATCGCTGGACCTATCTCGGCACGGGTATGACTCACGAGAAAGTTCTCGAGACGCTGGAAAACTTGACTCCGAAAGCACGGCAACGCATCGAGAGCATTGCTCCAGCTTTCTGCTAAGGCAGTGTGGTGGGAATCCTGTCGCTTTGGTGAGCGGGGATGGGAGGCGGGCGGCGCCCGCCTCTTTTGTATCTTAATGTGACAAGTGTATAAGAACTCCCGCGTTTGCCCGTTTCTCGAGTGAGCCAATCTTTTTTCTTTCAGGGTGGCCCTATTCAACGTCTTTCTGCGCGTTAGCTTGGTGAAGGCATTTTTTGGGCACTTTAGTGAGGTTAAGGAAATGCAAGCACAACAGGCGATCAGCGAAAACAAACCGTACCTTATACAGAGCAATGCGTCGGGGGGCGGCATTGCAGACTGGCTAACCCGGTTGTTTGGCTGCCGGCACAGGGAAATGAGCAGGCCGTTTTCCAGTCAGGGCCAAACCTATCGTAGCTGTGTCAATTGTGGCGCGCGACGGCAGTTCAATTTGAGAAATTGGGAAATGCAAGGCAAGTTTTACTATCGCGTCCCACGCAGCACGTGCTTTCGCTCGCTTAACGGCCTGGCGGCGCGTTGAGCTAAAGGCAGAAGGCAGAAGGCAGAAGGCAGAAAGCAGAGGGCGGTAAGCGGAGGCGGTGGCAGATAGGGGGCGCCTTGGGCAGCAGGAAGGTAGACAGCAGTTTACTTACCTGCTGCCCTTGTTTCTTGCAATCTGCTTTCTGCCTACTGCCTTCGGTCAGCTCGGCAGCAAAAGGTACGGCTTTGAATGGCGAAAAATAAGATGACTGGTAAAGAGCCGGCTATGCCGGATGATTGAAGCAAACAAAGTGTGAAGTGCCCAACGCTTTATCAGCGCTCGCTTGTAATCCTGGGCAGCATTGCCTCCACGAGACTCATCAGCGAGTCCGCCACGTCATAAACATCGATAGAAATGTCTTTCAGACTGACACGTGCCCTAACGAGAGCCTCTTAGCGCTTGCCCTCGAAGAAGGACCTCTGCGCGAAAGACGAATTTGATTGTTCCTCACCGGGCAGAAGTTGCCGAACCTCTTGCCATCCAGACTACGCTCAATAATGCCCAGAGCGAGAACCAAAGCTTCCTGCATGCCTAATTAAAGACTTTATTTACGAATAGGTGTTGACGGAACATGAAATCGGCGTAGACTACCTTCATCCTCGACTCCGCGATATCCCGAACTCGCAAGCTCAACTATTCAGATCTTGAAAGTAATCCGCCTTGAACTGGAACGCCGAAGCGCAGTTTCGGTTGCAACCACGTCACCGCTAGGGAGGCGCCTCATGAAGAAACAACCCACCTCGTTCACGAGAAGTCTAATTGATTGCCTTCACGGCCAATCTTTCTTGACTTCATTTTTCCTTGTCACCTTGTTGGGTTCGATTCTTCCGCAGGTGGTTCATGCTCAGGCTCCCCCTTGTCCTTCTTCGTCCTCAATTAACTTCACCTTTGAACCAACGACTGAAGGAGATAGCCACACGGCGACAATAAACCTGGCGCCGTGCGAGCTAATCGAGGTGCATGAATCTCATGACATGGGAGGCGACCCTAATCGAGGGACCCTGTTCCGCGTCTCATTTCTCAACAGCGCCCAAGAAGAGATAGTCGGCCAAAATATTTATGGCTTCCTAACCGCCAGCGACAACAAATTTCCCTGGTTATATGAGGAGCCATTTCCCTTCACCGGAGTCAGGAGATCCGAACGTTCTCCCGGCGACGATCAAGGTACAGGCCACCTGGGGTGTGGCTTACGGCAACACGCCGAGTCCGCCGCAATACCAATTCACAGTTATCAGGTCTCCTCGTCCGGGATACAACATTGGCGGTTATGATTTTGCCACAGCGCCTCTCGTGCCTTCTTTCCCCGCCACCTACCTGGGAAGCCTTCGCACTCTTGATCCTCCACCGCCTAAACCATCTGATCATGGTCAATTCTTCAAAGTGCACTTGCTCTGCGGACAGTCAATCTCCGTCTCCGGCTCTGCTACGGAAAATACATTGTACGGCGGCAGGTTCAAGGTTGACCTTTACGACGGTAACCAACAGCTGGCCATTCCTCAGCCCTGGGTGAATGTTACGACCTATAGCACCTCGTACTATCAATCGAGCACCTTCGTTAATCCCAACTCAGCAGCCAGTGACTTCTATATTCGCGTTTACTGCGACTACTATAACATTCAGGACTTCACCATAAATATCGCCTCAAACGAAGTCGACAACCCCAGACCAGTTGCTCCCGATGCGACTGGTGGAATGTCGCCAAATAGTGAGGAGTATCATTTCACACCATCACTATCGGATCGGAACGATGTCCTAACAGGACGCGATACTGAGCTTTGGGCAAAGATCTACTGGCCCTCGGATTTTTCTGGCGGTCCCTATCCACTTGCTGTGTTTCTCCATGGCAACCACGGGACTTGTGGAATCACGGGAACGAGCCCGCGGGTTGATGATGAAAACGGTTACACTTATTTCGGAACCTGCGGTGTGTGGCGATTTTTTGTTAGTCGAACCGGAGGTACAGCTCGAAACGATTCAGCAGGTTGGTTCGGTATGAAGATTACAACCGGCCCTGATCCACTTGTAGTCAAGTCACTGGGCAGAATATTCATAAGCGGCAACACGGGTACGCATACAATCAAGATCGTGCGAGCCAGTGACAACGTTCAGATAGGAAGTGCGTCACTGTCGATGGCTAATGGTGTTAATGACAAGATGAGGTACCAGGACCTGTCGAGTCCCGTAACCTTAGCCGCCAACACCGCCTACTATATTGTGAGCCAGGAATTTGTCGCAGGAGATCAATGGTACGACTCCAATGCAACGATAACCGGTACCGGGGTTGCTACAGTTAGCGGCCCTGCCTCCAGCTCCGATGGTGCTAGTTGGACCGTCGGAAGCACTCCGGGCCACTCCTACGGCTTGGTGGATTTTGTTTATGATTTCACGACAGGGCGTTCGGTTGTTCAGAACCACCTTGGTTACGAGTATCTCGCCACGCAGCTTGCTTCTCGTGGTTATGTCGTCGCCTCCATCAACGCCAATCGCGGAATTACCGGCGCCAACGACGGCGAATACGTTGATGATCCAAAGTACATCTTCGCTCGCGGACGACTTGTGCTCAAGCATCTGGAAACACTGAGTAAATGGAACAGTGGACCAACTCGTTTAATAACGGTCGGGACGCTCGGCACGTCGCGAAAAAATGCGACGGGTTGGTTCGGAATGCAGATCACCGTTGGGCCGCAGCCGATTACCATCTATTCGCTCGGCAGGATGTTTCTCACAGGCAATAACCAGACGCATAACCTGGAGATTGTAAGGGCCGGCGATAATGTTGTTATCACACCTCCTTCTTTATCGATATCGATGGCCGGTGGCACGAACGGAACCTTCAAATATGTGGACTTGTCGACTCCGGTTAGGTTGGCGGCGAACACCAGCTACTACATCGCCAGCCAGGAAACCAGGAACAAAGATTCCTGGTACGACTCCAACACTACCGTCAGTTCGACTTCTTTGGCGACGGTCAATGGACGAGTCACGAGCAGCAATGGCACGACTTGGGACACATCGGGAGCTGTCCCTGGGCAGGTTTATGTGCCCCTGGATTTTAAGTACCAAGTTCCCAGCGTGAATCTTACGGGTAAAATTGATTTTGCGAATGTCGGGCTTATGGGACATTCTCGCGGCGGTCAAGGCGTTCGGGCAGTCTACAACCTTTATCGCGATCCGAACATCGATTCCAGGGGCACTTTCATTGCCTGGTCGACCAAGGTTCCTGGAATGAACATCAAAGGCATTTTCGAAATTGCGCCAACTGATACTTTCGTTCCAACTTCTCCAATGGGGGGCGGCGCTCGGTATCTAAACGCTGACGGCACGGCTTGGAACGTCTTACTACCAATGTGTGATGGCGATGTCCTTAACCTTGAGGGTGTACGAGGCTTTGACCGATTGATGGCTTACACCGGCAACAGTCTCGGGATTCCCGCCGATAGCCCCGCGACGCAAAAATCCACTTACACCGTCTGGGGAGCTAACCACAACTCTTACAATACTGAATGGCAGGGAAAGGACCCATTCACCAATCCGAGTGGGACAGGCTGTGTCGGTGTTGGTAACACGGCGCTCTTCCCAAATCCACCGATAGACAGCAGTGGTTCGCCAAATCAGCGGACGACTGCGCTGGCAAGCCTCCTGGCGTTCTTCCGGGGTAATGTGGGAACCTCCGCATCTCCGACCTTCAATCAGAATTTCAATCCACGTTACACGTTGCCATCAGTGGTTTCAACCGTGACCCGTGTCGACCAGGGATTTACTCCATCACCCAATTCGACAATCACCAAAGTTGGCTTCGACTTTACTGAACCCCTTCCGGACAACCAAGGCTACGTCATCACCGACCCAGCGGTAGCGTTCGATAATGGAGTAACAATTCCTGAGCACGATTATGTGACGAATCCCGTGCCGTGTTATGCAGGTTCTAATCCGCCGCCTTGTCCATCACCAAGTCCTAGCGGTCAAATTCAGAGTGTTGGAATCATCACGTGGAGCTCTTCTAGCTGTAACACCTATTTTCAGGCTGAATGGAGTACCACCGGTGACAACGTGAGCGGTTATCAAACTCTTGATTTTCGTATCTCGAGAAAGAACGACACTCTAAACGATTCCAACCTCACAAACTTTCAGATCCAGCTTGTTGGCGCAAATGGTAATCCAACCGGCGATAGCGTGTCTGTAAACAAATACGTTCAGTTGACTGGACCAGTCGGAACAGACCTCTTGGTGCCCCCAAGCACACAAGTCTCGCTGTTCCACTCGATTTTACAGACAGTGCGAATCCCACTAACTGACTTTGCTAGCGCCAATTTGACTCAGATACGGGGCGTGCGATTTATCTTTTCTGATTCGGCAACTGGCGCCATCTACCTAGCCAACATTCGCCTCTCGAATCAGCCTTAGGGAGAAAAGTCATGAAATGCAAGAAGCGTTACTGCGACTGCGTGTGGAATTGGAAATGCGGTCTGATTAGTATCTTGATTGCTGGTTTGCTTGGCGCTTGGACTGGTCAAAATGCTCTTGGGTCAGGGCCGCAGCGGGAATCAATTGAGAAAAACGTCAGGACAATGCCCGGCAAACTTCTAGCCGAGGGCCGCAACACAACGCCGGTTGGACCCTATGGCTTGCTCACTTACAGAATAGAGGAGGTGACACTGCCAGAGTCTGGAAGAGAAGCTGTAGGAAGTAGAGGAGCAGTGAAAACCGCCTTGCGCCTAATGATCACCGGCACATCGCTTCTAACAGTCACTAAAGTGTGGGTTGGAGACTTCCTCCTTCCAAGTGTGTGGAGTCATGGGCCATCAAAGATAAGTGCTCTCATTTACAACCAGTCAATGCTTATGGAAGGTGCGGATATCTCCATCGTGGATGATAGAGGGCGAACTCATTCGCTACCAGAACGGCTCAGATTGCCAGACAGCGTCAGGACCACGATCAAGCCTGAGGCGATTGAAGACGGAAACGGAATCGTCGGTATTAGAAGTGTTTTGAGAATCGCTGGTTCTGAACGGCAGCGTTTTGTCGCGATTGAAATGAAAACTGCAAAGCCTCTGCCCATTACCAACATTGGCTATTCAGTGCAAATTGGCAGGAGGTTTTTTGACGCTGGAGGAGGTCATACGAATTGGACGGTGCAGTTAACAGAGCAACAATTTGCGGAACTCAAGGATGGTGATCGCGTAGCGATCGGCGTCGGTGCCTTTAACACCGCCTACCTTGGTCGGCTCAATAAGGGCATCATAGACAGGTGAAGACATTTCCAATGTCTCCCAATCCTTTCTTTCGTTCTCTTTGCGGGAAGCCTCGCCTGCAAGTGGCCCATGGCTTCTCGCTTATTGAGTTGGTCATCACCCTCACAGTGATGACCATCCTGACGCTCGGCGTGCTTCCGCTGGCGCAGGTTGCTGTCAGACGGCAGCGTGAACAACGGCTCCGCGCAACGTTGCGCGAAATCCGAAGCGCTATAGACGAATTTCACCGCGACACCGCCGGAATGCAATGTATCGGGGCCGCCAGTTCAGGTCCTCCCCCCGGGTTTGCGGCACAGCCAGATCCGCGCAGCCGAGTCATCATCGGTGATTGCACAATCTTCGGAGTCGATAATCCGGATCGCTATCCTCCGGATCTTGAAACATTGGTGAATGGAGTTGCTGTCGTAGCGCGAACAACCTTGATTACGGGCAGTGGTCCTTCCGGACCAAACGCGACTGATATCAATTCGGCAGCGACAAAGCAGAAGGTCTACCTGCGGGGAATGCCTGTCGATCCCATCACCGGAAAAGCAGACTGGATTCTTCGCTCCTCGTACGATGTTGTCGATGCAACGTCATGGGGCGGAGAAAACGTTTTTGATATTCACTCGGCGGCAAAGGGTACGGCTTTGAATGGAGAAAAATACGGTGACTGGTAGAGAACCGGCTTTACCGGATGACTGGAGCAAACGTTTTTCGGCAGACCACTTTCCGCACTTGGATTTCACAGGCCATCGACCGTCCATCGGGTGTCCTGATCCGGCGCGAGCAACAGGCAAGGACCTGGGATAGAGAGTCTGCTTTGCAATCTGCTCTACTGCTGATCCTGCTGCCGCCGTCTGCCATTGCTCCTTAAGTCCCTGCTGTACAACCATTCCTACCCACCAATATACTAAGCCCACTGAAACTTATTCTCTTCCACACCGTTTAGATGGCGTCGGTGAATCCTCAAAACATCAGGAAGACAGGAAGATCGTATCTATGCGCGACTTGAATAACCTGAACACCCGCAGCCGCGTGCTGCTATTGGTGACAATATTGACTGCTTCGGCGTTCACTTATAACTTGAACCCGACTAAGGGCTTGAACCTCATGGCTGTGCAAACTACTGACGCCCAATCCAGTACTGAGGCGCATGTGACAAACCCGTTACTTGCCAGGTGGGAAGGTCCTTATGGTGGCGTGCCGCCGTTTGATCGCGTCCAGGTGGCCCAGTTCAAGCCCGCTCTCGAGGCTGGAATGGCTGAAAACCTCGCAGAGGTTGAGCGAATTGCGAAAGATCCCGCCGCAGCCAACTTTTGACAACACCATCGCCGAGTTGGAACGCGCCGGGCAAACGCTCGATCGTGTCCAAACCATCTATGGCGTCTTTGGTTCAACAATGAACGGTCCTGAATTTCAAGCGGTACAACGCGAGATGGCGCCACGACTCGCTGCCTTTGCAGATCAGATCACGCAGAATGAAGCGCTCTTCAAGCGCATCGAAGCAGTCTACAACTCTCCTGAAAAGGCGAAGCTAACGCCGGAGCAACAGCGGCTGGCCTGGCTCTACTACACGAACTTTGTGCGCGCCGGGGCGCGGCTCGGGGCGGATGCATAAATCGCGACTTTCCCAGATCAATCAAAAATTGGCCGGACTCTACACGCGATTTAGTCAAAACGTTTTAGCGGAAGAGGACGGTCAGTTCATCACGCTCAAGAGCGACGCCGAGCTGGCCGGTTTGCCGCAATCGGTGCGTGACGCGGCTGCGGCAGCGGCCGCCACGAAGAAGCAAGCGGGCGCGTGGGTCATTATGAACACCCGCTCGTCCATCGATCCGTTCCTTACCTATTCCGATCGTCGCGATCTTCGCGAAAAAGCCTGGCGCATGTTCGTCAACCGTGGCGATAACGGCGACGAGCATGACAACAACGCGATCATCACCGAGATACTCCAACTCCGCGCTGAGCGCGCCAAGTTGCTTGGTTATCCGACGCATGCCCATTGGCGGCTCGAGAATGCGATGGCCAAGACGCCGGAACACGCGATGGAGTTGATGGAGCAGGTTTGGAAGCCGGCCGTGGCGCGCGTGCACGAAGAGGTTGCCGACATGCAAGCGCTCGTGGACAAAACGCCGGACAAGGAAGGCGCCAGAATCAAGATTGAGCCGTGGGATTATCGCTACTATGCCGAGAAGGTTCGTAAGGCTCGCTACGATCTCGATCAGAATGAAGTGAAGCAGTATCTCCAGCTCGAGAAGCTACGCGAGGGCATCTTCTGGGTTGCCGGCGAACTGTTCAACTTCAACTTCACACCCGCGACCAACGTTCCCGTAGTGCACCCGGACGTTCGCGTCTGGGAAGTGACTGACAAAACTAGCAAACGGCATATCGGTCTGTGGTACTTCGATCCTTATGCGCGGGCCGGTAAGCGGTCGGGCGCCTGGATGAACGCCTATCGTAGCCAGGAGCGAGTCAACGGTGAGATCACAACCATCGTTTCTAATAACGCAAACTTCGTGAAAGGGAAGCCGGGCGAGCCGTTGCTCATTTCCTGGGACGATGCACAGACCATGTTCCACGAGTTTGGTCACGCGCTCCACGGTCTTAATTCAAGCGTTACCTATCCCTCGTTGTCGGGAACTGCTGTAGCACGCGACTATGTCGAGTTTCCTTCGCAACTCCTCGAGCATTGGCTGTCGACGCCTGAAGTGCTGCAGCGCTTTGCCGTTCACTACCAGACCGGCAAACCGATTCCGCAAGGTCTGGTCGATCGGATCAAGCGCGCCGAGACTTTTAATGAGGGTTTCATTACCGTCGAATACCTGGCAGCAGCGTTAGTAGATATGAAGCTGCACCTGGCAGGCGACCAGAAGATCGATGCTGATGCATTTGAAAAAGCTACGCTCGCCGAGCTGGGCATGCCTCACGAAATTGTAATGCGCCATCGCACGCCGCAGTTTATGCACGTGTTTTCGAGCGACGGATATTCGGCTGGTTACTACAGTTATCTTTGGTCTGACGTGCTCACTGCGGATGCCTATGGAGCTTTTGTCGAAGCGGGCGGGCCCTACGACCATAAGGTTGCCGAGCGCTTGCGGAAGTACATCTTCTCCGTAGGTAACACTGTTGACCCGGCGGAGGCATACCGAAGTTTTCGCGGCCGAGATCCGCGCGTCGAGGCGCTGATGAAGAAGCGCGGCTTTTCTGCGACGGACGTGAAGACGGGTGCCGGGAAATAACGTGATGTGGGTAAGGGCGCGACATACGGGCGCCCGTGCGACGGTCACCTTTCGTTTCATCGAATTGACTTATTCCGCCTCTTTGTTTAGATTCTACGACATCAAGACAGTGACGCGCGGGCGTTGTGGATTTCTAATTTTTGATAGGATGCTCCAGAAGACCTTCGTCATGAATCGAACATACGACTCGATTCTTTAGTTTTTGATTGCCCAGCCACCTTGTGGCGGCTTGCGGCGAAGGCGCTCCTATCAGATCCGATCAATTGAAGTAGTAAATAGTGAATCGTAAATCGTGAATAGGAAGTGCCAGAGCCTTTGGCTTGAGGCTTTGCCGTATTTCGTGCGCGCTACCCTGGTTCACCGGATTGAGGCCAGATGTAGTTTCGAAGCAGCATTTTCCATTTACGATCTACTATTTACGATTTACTAAAAGTAAATGAGCGAGATTAATGTACAACTTAACGACGGTCCGCCGGCGCAGGTGGCTGGTCCCATAACTGTGGCTGAAGCCTTGAAGAAGTTGGACCGTGACATGGCCAAACAGGCGCTGGCGGCGCGTGTGAACGGTCAGGAAGTCGATCTCGCTTTTACGCTCACGGAACAGCAAAACGGCGAGGCGATAAAGATCGAACCCGTGCTACCAGAATCGCTCGAAGGTCTTGATGTCTTGCGTCATTCGACCGCGCATCTGCTCGCGGCTGCCGTGCTCGATCTGTTTCCCGGCACCAAGTTGGGCATCGGCCCGGCATTGCTTGACGATCCGCGTTACGGGTTCTTCTACGACGTGATCACGCCGCAGCCATTGACGGAGGCCGATCTGCCCGTAATTGAAAAGCGAATGCGCCAGATCGCCAGCCGCAATCTTTCCTATCGACGCGATGAAATTCCCAAGGCTGACGCAGTGCGAATATTTCAGGAGCGCGACGAGCCGTTGAAGTGCGAACTAATCGCCGACAAGGGTGGCGACACGGTCAGCGTCTATTACATCGACGGCTCACCGTTCATCGATTTTTGTCTCGGGCCGCACGTGCCGAACACCAACAAGCTGCGCGCTTTCAAACTGCTGTCGCTGGCGGGCGCTTATTGGATGGGCGACGCCACGCAACCGCAGATGCAACGCATCTATGGCACGGCGTTCTTTACGCAGGAAGAACTGGACGCGTTGGCTCAAGCAACGCGAAGAGGCTGAAAAGCGAGATCATCGACGCCTGGGACGCGAACTCGATCTGTTTTCGATTCAGGAACAGTACGGCCAGGGGTTGATTTTCTGGCATCCGAAAGGCGGCGTCGTCAGGCAGCAGATGGAAGACTACCTGCGTCAGGAGTTGGTCAAGCGTAGCTACAGTATGGTTTACACGCCGCACATCGCCAAGCGCGAGCTTTGGAGAATTAGCGGTCACGAACAGAACTATGCCGACTCGATGTTTGCGCCGACCGACTCTGGAAGAGACGGAGTTTCGACTCAAGCCGATGAACTGCCCGTTTCACATCGGCATTTACAAGTCTGCAGCAACGCTCCTATCGCGATCTGCCGCAGCGTTATGCGGAGATGGGCACGGTATATCGCGCAGAACTGTCCGGTACGCTTCATGGCCTGATGCGCGTTCGTGGATTCACGGTTGACGATGCACATCTTTTCTGCACGCCGGACCAGGTTCGCAAAGAGATCGACGATTGTGTCGACTTTGCCTATCAGGTTCTAAGGACGTTTGGCTTTGAGAAGATCAAGTTTGAGCTGTCAGTTAAGGGAAGCGATACCTCAAAGCAGTGGTTGGGCTCGGACGAAGAATGGACAAAAGCCGAAAGCGCGCTCGCCGAGGCTCTTGATGCGCGCCAGATCAACTACGAACGCATCGAAGGCGAAGCGGCATTTTACGGTCCGAAGATCGATTTTAAGATCGAAGATGCGATTGGTCGGCTTTGGCAACTAGGCACGGTGCAATGGGACTTCAATCTGCCAGACCGATTTGAACTCGAGTATATCGGTGAGGATAACAAGCCGCATCGCCCGGTGATGGTACACCGCGCGCTCTTTGGTTCAATCGAACGCTTCTTCGGGGTGCTGATTGAGCACTATGCAGGAGCATTTCCGCTGTGGCTGGCTCCGGTTCAAGTGGCGGTTTTGCCGATTACGGATCGTATTAACGAATATGCAGAGCGGGTCGCCGCCGATTTGCGAGGCGCTGGGCTGCGCGTTGAGGCGAATCTGCGCAGTGAAAAGATTGGCGCGAAGATTCGCGACGCGCAAATGCAGAAGGTGCCGTTTATGCTGGTGCTGGGCGATCGCGAGCTGGAGCAGGGAAACGTAGCGGTCCGCGAACGTTCCAAGGGTGACATCGGGGTGATGTCGACGGCTGATTTTGTAGAGATGGCGCGCAAGCTCGTCGAGATGCGTGCATTGACTAACACTTAGTCCAACGTCCAACGTCCAAAGTCCAACGTCGAATATAAAGACTTTGGACTTTGGACCTGAGACTTTGGACAGTTAATTAGGAGGTGAAGAATAGCTACAGGCTTTCGAGGTCGCGGCCAGCGTCCGGATAATCGGCGCCTGCCGATTGCCCGTATTAACGAAAGAATTCGTGTTCCACAGGTACGCGTTATCGGTGAAGAAGGCGAGCAGCTCGGCGTGATGGATATTCGCGATGCCATTCGCGCTGCCCGGGAAAAAGGCCTCGACCTGGTGGAGGTTGCCGCTACGGCCGACCCGCCAGTCTGTCGAATCATTGACTTCGGAAAATTTCAATACGAAGCCAAGAAGAAGGCTAACGAGGCGAAGAAGAAACAGGTAACGATCACCGTCAAGGAAGTGAAGTTTCGTCCCGGTACGGACGATCATGACTACGACTATCGCATGAAGCACGCGCGCGAATGGCTCGAAGGCGGCGACAAAGTTAAAGCCACTATCTGGTTTCGTGGCCGGGAGATGACCCATCGTGAGTTGGGAGCGCGCATTCTGGAAAAGCTGGAAAAGGATTTGATCGACGTCGGCGAAGTAGAGGCAAGACCGCGCATGGAAGGGAACCAGATGTTCATTATTCTCGGGCCCAAGCGACATAAGGGATCGCCAAGGGAGATCATCCGGCACCGCAACCGCAGCCACCGGCGAAGTCTCCAGCTTCGGTCGCGCCGCCGGCTGGTCAAACGGAATCCGTGGCCGCTAAGCAGGAGCCGGAAAACAAGAATAGCTAGGCTGGGATTGGTATTCGAATATCGTAAATTGGAAGTGAGAAATCATGCCTAAGTTAAAGACACACAAGGGTGCGGCGAAGCGTTTTCGTCTGACCGCGACCGGAAAGATTAAACGTGGCCATTCGCATGCGCGCCATATTCTGACCAAGAAGAGCAACAAGCGGAAGACGATTGCTGGACATTGATGTGCTGGTAGCAAAAGCTGACCAGAAGCGAGTCGAAGCGATGCTGCCGTACGGAAGAGATTAAGAGCAATTATGAAGTATGAATGCTGAACGATGAACGAAGACATGGCTGTCTCAATTCATCAGTCGCATTCATAATTAAGGAGGAATCGAATCATGCCCAGAGCAAAACGTGGAAACAAGCGTCTCGAGCGGCGCAAGAAGATATTGAAGCTGGCGAAAGGTTACCGCGGCACCAAGTCGAAGCTCTATCGTTCGGCGAAGGAGTCGGTCGAGCGCGGGTTGAATTTTGCTTACACCGGACGAAAGTTGAAGAAGCGTGACTTTCGCAGTTTGTGGATTGTGCGCATCGGCGCGGCCGCGCGATTGAATGGAATCAACTACTCCCAGCTCATGCACGGATTGAAGCTCGCCGGAGTGGAACTGGATCGCAAAGTTCTCGCGGATCTCGCAGTTAATCAGCCTGAAGCCTTTGCCGCGGTCGCAGTGCAGGCTAAGAATGCGCTGGAGAGTCAGAAAGAAGCGGCTGCTGCGTAAACGAAGTCCCGTAGGGACGAAATGTTTATAGATGACATCGAGCCTATTTAACCTTAGCCCGTTTCAACGGGCGACAGACGAACATTCCTGGACGTGAATTATTCGCAATGCTATGAACATCCCGCCGATCCGCGGCTTGCGGCTCTGACCGCTAACGAAACGAGGGAGAAGTCAGTTAGTGACCGCCGAGCTAAACCTTGAGGATCTCAAGCCTCGTCTGAAAGCAATAGAGGAAGCGTTCCAGCAGAAATGGGAACGCTTCCGCTATTTTGTCCTCGATCCCAGCGACCCAAAGTTCATCGAACATTTGAAGGCTAAGTGGTCAAATCGCGCCTCGCTCCTTCATATGGCTGTGGATGCAAAGGCTGATCTGGAAAAGACCCGAGTAGAGTTAATCGGTAAGAAAAGCGAGCTGGCAGCTCTAAAGAAAGAGGTCGGTCGCATTCGCCAAGAGCAACGGGGTGTTGCGGGACAATCCGTCAACCGCTTGGACATTTTCGTCGGTAACCCGTTGAGAGCTGCAGAAGACCATCTGCAGTTGCTAATCAATCAACTTCGTACCGCACGCGAAGCCATCGACGTCACGCTTCCCGGCCGACGTCCGCGCCGCGGCCATCTGCACCCGATCACCGTGGTCAGAGAACGAATCGAAGATATTTTTGTGTCGCTCGGGTATGCGATTGAGGACGGTCGCGAAATCGAAACGGATTTCTATAACTTCGACGCACTGAACATTCCGGACAACCATCCGGCGCGTGCTTCGCAGGATACGTTTTACACGAGCGACGGTTTCGCCCTGCGTTCGCAGACATCTACTGTGCAGATTCATGCAATGCAACGCCGTGGTGCGCCTGTACGCATGATCGCTCCCGGCCGAGTCTTTCGCCGCGATACGCCTGACCCAACCCACAATCCGATGTTCTTCCAGGTTGAAGGCTCTGTGCGTCGATCGCGGGATTAGCATGGCGCACTTGAAAGGTACGGTGGCTGAGTTTCTGCGCCGCATGTTTGGCGCGCAAACGGTCACACGGTTCCGGCCTTCATATTTTCCGTTCACCGAACCGAGCGCAGAGTTCGACTTCAGTTGCTTCAAGTGCGGCGGCACTGGGTGTCGCATTTGCAAGAACTCAGGATGGATTGAACTTGGCGGGTCGGGCATGGTTCATCCCAACGTGCTGCGCGGTGCTGGAGTGGATCCGGAGGAGTTTTCCGGATTTGCTTTTGGCTTGGGAATCGATCGCATGGTAGCGCTGATGTATGGTCTCGACGATATTCGTCTGCTCTTCGAGAACGACGTGCGGTTTCTGGAACAATTTGATTAGGCACCTGGACTTTGGTCTTTGGTTTTTGGTCTTTGCTCCTATTGTCGGCGTTGAGTTGCAACCCTTCAGGAGTCCTCGGTTTCGACCAATGACCAAAGACCAAAGGCCAAAGACCAAAGTCCAAAGACCAGAAGTACAGGTACAAAGCACCAGGATCCTTCATGTTGATTAGTTACAACTGGCTACGCGAGTTTACCGACACCACCCTGACTCCGCTGGAATTGCGGGAGCGGCTGACTATGGTCGGCCTTGCGATCGATGCCGTGGAGGAGAGCGAAGGAGATTCGGTACTCGATGTTGAGGTGCCCTCGAATCGCCCTGATTGCCTCTCGCATATTGGAATCGCTCGAGAAGTTGCGGTAATAGAAAAGTCCAAAGTCCAAAGTCCAAAGTCCAAAGTCTTTAAAACAAAAGGCAAAACCGGCGACGTCACTTCAGTTGAGATCGACGATCCGGATCTGTGTCCGCGTTACGCCGCGCGAATTGTGCGCGGGGTCAAGATTGCGCCGTCACCTGACTGGCTGGCAAAACGTCTCGGCGAAATCGGGCAGCGACCAATCAATAACGTCGCCGATGTCACTAACTACGTGCTTCACGAGTTGGGCCAGCCGCTGCACGCCTTCGATCTGGCGAAGCTCGACTGAGACAGCGGATCGTTGTCCGCCGCGCCAGGAGCGGTGAAAAATTACAAACCCTCGACGATGTGGAGCGCACACTTGATCCCGACATGCTGGTGATCGCGGACGCCGTAAAGCCCGTCGCGCTCGCTGGAATCATGGGTGGCTGTAGCATTCAGAAATCTCCAACACTACCACCGACGTGCTGATTGAAAGCGCTTACTTCAATCCCGATTCGGTGCGCCGAACTGCGCGAAAGCTTGGCATGGACACTGAAGCATCTCGTCGTTTTGAGCGCGGCGCTGACTGCGAAAACGTTTTGAAGGCCCAGACGAGATGCATCGAACTCATTTGCGAAATCGCCGGAGGAGTTGCAACGGACGATGCAATCGACGTTTATCCGAAGTCCGCTGCAGCCACGCTCAGTTTCGTTTCGTCCGGCACGAGTTCGAAGCCTCACTTCAATTCAGGTTGAGTTGATTGAGATGATGCGGATTCTTAAGGCGCTTGGGTTCACTGAAGGCAAATCAGCCATAAGTCCGGCCGATAGAGAGGGCTCATTGGCCGGAGGCGCAGTAACTTTTGTGGTTCCCAGTTGGCGTGTTGACGTAGGCCTCGAGGAAGATTTGGTCGAGGAGATTGCGCGGCACGTCGGTTACGACAAGATCGCTTCGGAGTTACCGCCCTCAAACATGGCCGGGGAATATCAACCGGCCGAGATGAAACGTCGCGACTTGCGACGTGCTTTCAAGAGTCTGGGGTTTGACGAGGCAATTAATTTTAGCTTTATCGATGCCGCCAATGATGAGCGCTTTGACTTAGTTCCGCTCCTGGTGTCGGCGCCGTCAGAGCCTGCGAGCTCAGGGCCTCGTCACGCTCAATAACCCCATCATTGAGGAAGCGACGCGCATGCGTCCGACCCTGCTTGCCGGGGTTGCTGGAATCCGTTCGCCACAATTTGAATCACGGCATGCGCGATGTTCGTTTGTTCGAAATTGGGCGCATTTTCGCAAGTTTCAAGGCCGGCGAGCTGCCGCATGAGCGCGAGGCTCTTGGGCTGATAGCTACCGGCGGGGCAATAGAGGAAGGCCGGGCTCAAGCGACACGGGAGATTGATTTCTTCGAACTCAAAGGCGCGTTGGAGGCCGCTGTCGACGCGATGAGGCTCGGACCATTGAGCTTCATCAAAGCTGACGTCAAACACTTGCGCGATGGGCCAGGCAGCCGGGATCACATTGCGAGATGGCACCACGATCGGCAGCATCGGCAGGCTCGCTGAGTCGATCGCGATGTCGTACAAATTCCGGCAGCCGGTTTACGTTGTCGAACTTGATCTGTCGGCATTACTTGAGTCGGACGCAAGGCCCACTCAGTACGTTCCGTTGCCGCGTTATCCTTCAGTGGTGCGCGATGTAACGCTGCTTGTTAGTCGCGACGTGAGCTTCGCGGAGCTGGTGCGAGGCAATTGATGCCAGAGCAAATTGCCGACTATGCGGGCGCGTTGCTCGTAGGCATTTACGAAGGACAGAACATTCCCGAGGACAAGCGTTCCGTTACTCTGCGTGTGGAGTATCGCTCCGACGAACGTACGCTGCGTGATGAAGAAGTGGAAGAGCGACACCGCGAGTTTGATAGATTCGCTGTTGAAAACTTTCAGTGCAGCAGTTGCACTAAAAATAAATCGCGTGCAACTGCGAATAGAGTCTTGCGCTTGCAGGCGTGAAGTCGCATAATCCGAGTCGGTTTGAAATCGAGTCGCGAGTGGGGAAGAAAAAGGCTGATGGTCGCTTTATCCGGACTAGAAAAGTTTTCGCATTTAGAAGATAAGATCTATCGCACCATCGAACTCACCAAGACGCTGCGTCAGGAGAAGGAGAGTCTGGAGAAGGAGCTTTCGCTGATGCGGCGCGATCGTGGGTACCGTGCCTTTCGAACAAGAGCGTCTCGAAAAACAGGTCGAGAAGCTGCTGGCTGAACGCGACATCATCCGCTGAAGGTTGAGGCCATGCTTGACGCTGTCGCGGCTCTCGATCCGGAAATGGCGGAGGAGCTTAGATGAGTACCGGAATCGATCCCAGTTCTCGGTAAAAGCAGTATGGAAACTACTACGACAGCTGCTCCCACCATCAGAGTTGAAATTTACAATCAGACCTACAATATTCGCTCTGACGGCGACACCGAATACATCATTCAACTTGCCGAATTTGTCGACAGCCGGATGCGCGAGATTTCCTCCGGCACTCTCACGGTCGATTCGCTAAAGGTCGCAATACTGGCCGCGCTACACATCGCCGACGAACTTCATCGCCTGAAGCAAACGCACGAGCAGGCAGATGCCCAACTTGCCACCCGCAGTGCGGAGTGCGCCGAAATGCTCGATCGCTTGTTGAAAGTCAGAAGCAGTATCGAGCAGGAAAAAGGCGACGCTGGGAAGATTGCTTTTACGTAGAAAACCTGAAAGTTAGCCTGCCGTTTCTCGTTCTCTCTATTCAGTACTGAAACCCAACTTCTGTCGCCCAGCCGAATCAAAGAAGTTCGAGGGGATGAGATGTTTAGCGCTGCGAGTCGGAAAAATTCACCGCCCATTTATGCGCCGAATTTACTTTTCCGAGCAGTCTTGTGCTAGTATCCCCGCGGCGGAGGGAACTAGTCTGCGGGGCTCGTCACCGAGTGTACGATGATTGAGCCAACGCCGTTGAACTGGGAGACCGACGTCGCTTGCCAGTGCATTTCTTCAGCGTTAAGAATTGCCAGAGGCTGCGGCTTCTAAAAGGTCACCCACCTGTAAATGCAGGTTCAATTACGGCTTCGGAACGACCATCGCGGATTTCCCTCCGCCAGCAAAAACCGTAAATAGTAAATCGTGAATCGTAAATAGCGGTTGAACGCCATTCGCGGCTGACGATTTTCTTTTGCGGTTTTTCTATTTGCGCTGCGCGTAATGACTGCAAGCGGCTCGCGAGCTATCGGTTTTCTATTTACGATTTACGATTTACTATTTACGGCCTTATGAAGATCTTAATGATTGGCGATGTGGTCGCGAAGCCAGGCCGCCTGGCTGTGCTGGAGCGCATTCAGGATTTGCGCGAACAACACCACATCGACCTCGCCGTTATGAATGCTGAGAACCTCGCGGGTGGTTTTTCCGTCACCCCTTCGCTGTGCGAACAACTCTTCGCCGCCGGCATCGATGTGATGACTTCCGGCAATCACATATTCGATAAAAAAGAAGCCATCGATTACATCGGCAAGCAGCCGCGTCTGATCCGGCCCGCAAACTATCCACCCAACACTCCCGGGAAGTGGCATCTGGAACGGAGTGATCCAGAACGCGCCGGTCGCGGTTATCAACGTGATGGGACGAGTTTTCATGCCTCCTTCGGACGATCCCTTTCGCGTCGTCGATGGCATTCTGGAATCGTTGCCGTCCGAGACCAAAGTCCGCATTGTTGACATGCATGCGGAAGCTACGTCTGAAAAAGTTGCGATGGGCTGGTATCTCGACGGTCGCGTCTCGGCGGTGCTTGGCACGCACACACATGTGCAGACCGCTGACGAGAGGATACTGCCGAGGGGAACTGCTTACCTGACCGATGTGGGAATGACGGGAAGCTACTCCGGTGTGATTGGAATGAACAAGGAGGATGTGATCGCACGTTTTACCTCCGCGATCGCAAGGAGAGCCGAGCATTCTACGGCACAAGCGCGGATCTGCGCCGCGGTTTTGGACATTGACGAGGAGACAGGCAAGGCGCGAAGCATCGTCCGACTAAATCTCGCACATGAGCAATAAGAAAGTGGGAAGGATAGATGGTATGTGCTAGTCAAGAGCGGGGGCGAGCCCGCCTTCCTGACCATGAGCTGACTACGGTCGAGCTCTGATCGTTGCTTAGAGCTTAAAGGACGTTCAAGGCGAGATGCAGGCACCAAGTCCGAGCGTCTCTCAGGTGAGGAAGGGGGCTTGCCCCCGCTGGTGGCTAACACACATCGCACATCGTGTTGTTCCGCCCATTGTCCACCGCCCACTGCTCCCTACGCCGGGCCTTCCTCCGCTGGAACCTTCTCGCCGGACGATTGTGATTTAATTATTGGCGGTGCTAATAGTCGCTGGGCGTATCCTTCCGGGAACGAACGGACACGACCGGTTGCGTCAGTAACCACATGTCCAGTCTCACCCTCGGCGATGATCTGGCCATCTGAAACGCGTACCATCTCGTAGCCAAAACGCAGTGAACGTTTGCGCATCTCAGTAATGTGGGTGCGAATCAGCAGTTCGTCGTCGTAATAGGCCGGCGCTTTGTAACGGCAGTATGCTTCAGCGACTACAAGGAAAGCGTCTTCATTCTCTTCCATGTCGCGGTAGGAAAAGCCACGAGCGCGGCAAAACTCCGTCCGGCCGATCTCAAACCAAATGAGGTAGTTTGCGTAGTAGACAATCCCCATCTTGTCCGTTTCCGAATAGCGCACGCGCAAAAGCGTCTCGTGCCACTCTCCGAGGACGGTCTCTGGGGCGGGACTTGTCATATGAGCCTTATGCCTTCAAACTCTTACCGAAAGAGATTGCCTGGTCAGCCCTCCGGCTGGAATTAGCTAAAACGTTTAGCGGACTATAAGAGCGGAACCCCAACTATGTCAAAGCAAACTAGCCGATTGGTGGTCCTGATTGCGGTCCTTATCCTGGGAGTGACAGGCCTGACGGCAAAGCAATTTGCCCGTGTCTCGACGCCCCAACGTGCTGCCGTCGCCAGTAGCACAACTCGCAACGCGGCCGTCGTTGCGGCGACCACGGAAGTGTTGAAGGAAACAAGCGAAATCAGGGAACTGCCAATTCTCAGACCCGTAAAAAGTGGAGCACAGTCTCGAACCGAGATTGAGCGAATGCTGATCAAAAACCTCAACGAACAGACGAGCGCAGCTGAAATGCATGCCACCGAAGTTGCTTTTCGGAAGTTTGGTCTTGCCCCGAGCGAGTTTCAGTATCGGCCCTTTATTATCAAACTACTGACCGAGCAAGTGGCGGGCTACTACGATCCAAAAGGCCGGGAGTTTCACCTGGCCGATTGGCTGGAGTTGGAAGGCCAAAAGCCGGTGATGGCGCATGAACTGACACATGCGCTGCAGGATCAACATTTCAACTTGCGACGCTTTGAGAATTGGCCGCATGGAGATTCGGATGCCGAGCTTGCCGTTCACGCTCTGATTGAAGGGGACGCGACCCTCGCGATGACTCTTTACATGGCCAAGAACCCTCTGGTGGCGCTGGCCTTCAGCCGATCGCTGACGACGGGAGTAGCCACTGAACAGTTTAACCGGGCACCGCGCGCGATGCGCGAATCGTTGATTTTCCCTTACATGCAGGGCATGGAGTGGGCCACGCAAGTTTATAGACGAGGCGGTTGGACTATGGTTTCAAACGCCTTTTCGCGACTGCCCCTATCCAGCGAACAGATTCTCCATCCGGAAAAATACTTCGATTACGAGCGTCCGGTTAAGATTGCGCTGCCGGACGTTACGAATTTGCTCAATGCCAACAATTTGGCGGTCAGCAGACAGCAATCAGCAGTCAGTAGTCAGCAAACTCCTGGGACCGCGGGCGCCTCGCCCGCATCGGTCCGCGGAAGGAGCTCACGGCGAGGATCCACTACTCGCCGCAAACTGCCCACTGCCCACCGCCCACTGCCCACTCCCGCTTGGCACCGTATCGATTCTGACATCAACGGCGAATGGACCTACTACCTGATTCTTGATCAGTTTTTGAATGCGCCAGTGGAGTCGAAACGCGCGGCGGCCGGTTGGGCCGGCGATCGTTACGCACTCTACGAAGGCCCTGAAGGGCAGGTGTTTCTGGCGCAAGTGGCGGCGTGGGATACGGAGAACGACGCGCGCGAGTTCTTTGACGCTTATGTGAAACGGACCGAATTGCGCTATCCGGGTGCGAAACAATTGGATTCATCCACCTTGGAACTCGAACCCCGAAACCTGAAACCCGAAACTCGAAACCTTTATTCGTGGGACACGAGCGAAGGCAGAGTAATAGCAGAACTTCGTGGCTTCCGCATCGTCATACTTGAGGGTGTACCCGAAGGCGTTAATGCAAATGTCCTGGTCAGAGCGTTTTGGCAGTGAGTTCAAGGTGTTATGGGTGACGTTCGAGAAGCGGTAGTCATTTATCACCCATCGTTGTCGAGACTAAATTGACCATGTTATTTTGTTGGCGCACTAAAATCACCAACGAGCTGCCATTAAGACTGCGTGCCGGTCTGAATCATGAAAAAGTCTGACGTCCTACCGGCCATTAAACAACCCTCCAAACGCTTGCGCGAACTGACTGCCGAGTTGCAGGAACTCGAGGCCCGGCTGCGTCTCGGCGGTGGGCTGGACAAAATTGAACGACAGCACGCGCAGGGCAAACTCACCGCACGCGAACGCATTGCCCTGCTGCTCGATAAAGATTCCTACGCCCAGGAGATCGGACTACTGGTCGCCTACGATCAATATCCGACCGAAGACCGACGACCGGAGACCGACGACGGAAACAAAGTAGATGAAGCTGAAACGCGGACGCCGGTCGCCGGTCGTCCGTCGGCGGTCGAAATTGGTGCCGCACCGGGTGCGGGAGTAGTAACTGTTGTCGGGCGGGTTGAACATCGCGAAGTTGTAGTAGTAGCCAACGATGCGACCGTCAAGGCGGGATCGTGGTGGCCGGAAACGATTAAGAAGATTCTGCGCGCGCAAGAGATCGCGATGCGCTCGCACGTTCCCATCATCTATCTCGTCGATTCCGCTGGCGTGAATCTGCCATATCAGGGCGGAGTTTTCCCCGGCCAGTATGGCGCCTCCCGAATCTTTTATTACAACTCGATCATGCGGCGGTATCTGAAGATTCCGCAGATTTCGGCCGTGATGGGTCCATGTATCGCAGGCGGCGCCTACTTGCCCGCACTCTCGGACGTGATTGTGATGGTCGAAGGAACGTCCTTCATGGGTTTGGGCGGCGCAAATTTAGTAAAGGGTGCCACAGGACAGACGATTGACAACGAAACGCTCGGCGGTGCCCGCGCCCATAACGAACTCTCGGGCGTGGCGCATTATCGTGTGAAGAACGACGAGGAATGTATCGCTCGAATTCGCGAGTTTGTTTCCGAGCTACCAATCAAGCCGGTTAGCGCCGTTCCCATTTTGCCGAGCACTGACGCGGCCCGTCCCGCCACCGATCTATATGACATCATTCCGGAAGATCACAAACAGCCTTACAACGCACGGCACCTGCTCGATTGCCTGCTGGACGGGGGCCATCTCGACGAGTTTCAGGCAGACTACGCGAAAGAGATGATCACCGGACACGCGCGCATTCGCGGTATTCAGGTTGGCGTGATCGCCAACAATCGCGGCATGATTCGTCCGCCCACAGGCGGTCCGCCTCGCTTCGGCGGCATCATCTACACCGAGTCGGCGGAAAAAGTGGCTTACTTCATTGAAACGTGCAACCGGCGTCAGACGCCGCTGTTGTTCATTCAGGATGTTTCCGGTTTCATGGTGGGACCAGAGGCGGAACACTCCGGAATCATTCGTGCCGGCGCGCGGTTTGTGGAAGCGATGGCCACAGCTGTGGTGCCCAAGATCGTTTTGACTATCAACCACGCATCGGGCGCCGGTTATTATGCGATGGCCGGCCAGGGTTTCGACCCGGACTTCATTTACACCTGGCCGACCGGTCGCATGGGCGTCATGGAAGGGGACTCGGCCGTGCAGGCCGTGTTTGGCAGTCAACTCGAAAGGCTGAAGCGCAACGATGTGAAACCCGACGAGAGACTCGAAGCGGAGATGGATCAGGTGCGTGAGACTTATGATATGGAACTGGATGCGAAGTATGCCGCTGCCCGTGGATTTGTTGATGCGGTGATCATTCCGGAAGCAACGCGCGACGCGCTCGAGCTTAGCTTGCTGACTAGTCTGAACTTCAACGGTCCCCACCTCGGTCAGTTTGTGGTGCCGTCGAATCTTGTGTAACAACACAATCCCCAGCGTCGAAAGCTTGCGCAAGAATACCGGGTCTTGTGCAGTCAATCGGGTTTGTGATCTGGGCCAGTTTGGTGATACAAAAGGGGTCAACAGGCCCTTTTCCTTCGCCACTATTCCCCCAAAAAGTTGATCGATTTTTTCGCGCAGCTTCGTGCCTGTGCGACTGCTTAACACGGGAGGTTGAGTCATGAGTATGAAGATCGTTCGTTTGGGTAGTTTCCTATCGGCATTCGTTCTGGTTGCTTCGGCTTTTTGCGTTGATTTCAAAGTACTGGCGGGGAATTCAACGAGTCAGAATGCGAATTCCTCCACCACTACTGCTGAGAATTCCAACACAGGCAAAACCACTAGCGGAAGGCAACGTCGGCAGAAACGAGCCGCCGCCGCGAGTCCCGCGGAAACCCCGGCTGCGTCTGCCGGTGAAAGCACGTCAATGGCAGCAAGCACAACTGAACAAACAGATTTGTCGGGAACCTACACGGGTACATTTGATTGTTCCGATGCCGGCGTGAGCGGCGAGACGACTCTGACTATCACCGGTAATCAATTCACGCTGACGGATGGGAAATCCGGACGCATTGTGGCCTCCACCACTAGCGGCTACACGGGCGTTGCGATGCAGTTTGGCGAGTTGGCCACCACCCCGACAGCGCAGCCTGGCAGTGCGCCAATAATCGTTTCCATGCGTGCAAAGAAGTCAGGTGATCGTTTGACACTGACGACGGTTCCGGGCGCAACGCACGTGTGTTCATTTACGCCCAGCGGCGCCTCCCGCAGTGCACGGTCTCGAAGTCGAAAAGCACGACCAGCGGTTCCCGCGACACCTGCGGAGCCTGCTACTCCAGTAGAACCCGCGATGGCGGCTGCGCCGGCCTCGGCAGGACCGGAACCACCTGATACGCCGGCTCCACGTCGTCGCGGCCGCCGAGGCCGCCGCAGTAACCAAAATACAAATACCAACTCAAATATGAACATGAATAACAACACGGGCACGGGGAATGAGAACATGACTGCAACTCCGACACCTACGCCTGGCATCCGTCGGAACTGATGAACTTGTTCAGTTCAGGCTTCGATTTGGATTCCTAGTCGGCTGCGAAGAGCATCGCGGGCGGCACGGTTGTAAGAAACCATGCCGCCCGCATTGCATGTCCGAAATAAACCAATTACATTCCTTCTCTGACAATAGCGTCCTGACTCTCCGTCCGTGACTAGAGAATCTAGTTGATCGGAGCTAGCCCTTGAACAACAAATGAAGCAAAAAATTCGCATAGCCGCCGGCCAGGGCTTTTGGGGAGACCTGCCCGACGCCCCCGTGCGCCAGGTGGAAGGTGGCCCAATTGACTACCTGATGCTCGACTACTTGGCCGAAGTTACGATGTCGATCATGCAGAAGCAGCGCTCACGCGATCCGTCAGCAGGTTATGCGAAGGATTTTGTGCCTCTGATGAAGCAGATATTGCCCAACTGCGTTGAACGAAACATTCGTGTTACCGCGAACGCGGGTGGCGTTAACGTCGAGGGTTGTGCAAACGCGGTCCGTGATGTTGCCCGCGAGCTTGGACTCGCCGGCAAGCTTCGCATTGGCATTGTTACCGGCGACGACATCATGCCGAAACTAGATGAGTTACTCAGCCGTGGAATCGAGCTGCGCAACATGGATACGGGAGCGACGCTGTCTAGTGTTCGTGAGCGAATTCAAAGTGCAAATGTTTATCTTGGCGCAGGGCCGATGGTGGAAGCGCTCAATCGCGGCGCGCAGATCGTGATTACTGGTCGGGCGACCGACACCGGTCTGACGCTAGCGCCGCTGATGCATGAGTTTGGTTGGGCCGCTGACGATTGGAACAAGATGGCTGCGGGAACGATAGCGGGACACATTATTGAATGTGGCGCGCAATGCAGTGGTGGGAATTGCCAGTATGATTGGCGGAGCATTCCAAATCTGGCGAACGTCGGGTTCCCAATAGTCGAAGCCATGCCTGATGGCAATTTCGTGATTACGAAACATGAAGGCACTGGCGGCTGGGTGATTATTCCTTCTATAAAAGAACAGTTGGTTTATGAAATGGGGGACCCACATTCCTACATCACGCCGGATTGCATTGCGGATTTCACGACCGTGCGGCTCGAGTATGATGGCCGCGATCGCGTTCGCGTCTATGGAATAGAAGGGCGACCGGCAACCGAAACTTTCAAGGTTTCGATCAGCTATTCAGCCGGCTACAAAGCCGTTGGCACACTCGTCTACTCCTGGCCCGAAGCCTATGACAAGGCTCAGGCCGCCGACAGAATACTTCGGGCCCGGCTCGATCGGCTGGGGTTGAAGTTTGTTCAAATTTTGACGGAGTTTGTCGGCGCGAATGCGACACATGGGCCACTTGCTGGTGAGCCGCCTGCAGACTTGCCGGAAGTTCAATTGCGTGTTGGTGTGCGCAGTGAAGATCGCAAAGCGGTTGAGAGGTTCACCAAAGAGATCGCGCCACTAGTATTGACGGGTCCGCCTGGCGTCACAGGTTTTGCCGGCGGACGGCCCAAAGTGGAAGAGATCGTTGCCTACTGGCCGGCGCTTCTTCCGAAGAAGGAGATCAACCCCGCGGTGTCAGTTATTGATGTGTAGGACTTTTGCAAAGATTTTCGAACCTTACACCTGGCTGAAGCCAGGTGTGAATGAGAGGCGAGTACGCGATATGTTGCACTTCAGACTTGAATCCACCATTTGCGAGTGAAATGAGAAATGACAAATACAAAGTCTGGCTTTGCATTAACTCCTGAGAGAACCAATTACATGAAGGTGAAACTCACAAAGCTCGCTCACGCTCGCTCTGGTGACAAAGGTAATACGGCCAATGTCGGCCTTATTGCCTTGCGCGAGGAAGTCTATCCGATTCTGGTTCGTGAAGTGACGGCTGAGCGTGTTAAGCAACACTTCAAGGGAATCTGTAAAGGCGATGTTGAAAGATTTGAGCTGCCAAACCTGGGTGCGCTCAACTTTCTGCTGCATGAGAGCCTCGATGGCGGGGGCACGCTATCTTTGATGACTGATGCCCAGGGGAAAACTTTTTCAACGGCGCTTCTGAGGATGGAAATCGATGTCTCCGATGATGAGGCGCGTGGCCTTGAGTTGTGAAATTCCTTAGTCAATCCTCCGAACATGATGCCTATTAGTCATGGCTATGCCAACGTTAATGGCATCCGGCTGCATTACGCCGAGTCAGGCAGCGGCGCTAATCTCGTGATCTTGCTGCACGGCTTTCCGGAGTTTTGGTATTCGTGGCGTCATCAGTTAACCGCGTTGGGAGCAAACTATCATGTTGTCGCACCCGACATGCGCGGTTACAACCTCAGTGACAAACCTGCGCGTGTGGAAGACTATCGCATTGAAGTTTTGGTGGAAGATGTGGTTGACCTCATCAAATGGTTCGGCGCCGAGAAGGCCACCATTGTTGCTCACGATTGGGGTGCGGCTGTGGCGTGGGTGGTTGCGCAAAAATATCCGGAGCGCGTTTCGAAACTCGCGGTATTGCAGGTACCTCCGGCTGCCCTTTGGCGGGCCAACATGTCGCTGCGGCAGTTACTGCGGAGCTGGTATATGTTTTTCTTTCAGCTTCCGCGAATGCCCGAATGGGCGATTGACCGGAAAGACTTTGTCGCGCTTAACCGCATGTTCAAAGAAACTGTAGTGCGCCAGGGCGCCTTCAGCGACGCCGACATTCAGCTCTACAAAGAAGCTTTAAGTCGTCCGGGCGCACTAACTGCAGCAATCAACTATTATCGCGCCAACGTCCGGAGGCTAATGGTCCCACGAAATTCACGGGTTACATCCGGCCGTAACCGGGAAACCCAAGCCGATCAAACCAGGTCGGGTGGTGCTGCACACATTCGTGTGCCGACCCTATTCATCTTCGGCGAGCAGGACTTCGCAATTTTGCCAGAAACGGTGCGCGGTCTAGAAAAACATATTGATGCGCCGTATCGGGAGCTGCGCATAATTGATAGTGGACATTGGGTGCAGAACGAGGCAGTTGTTGAAGTGAAGGAAGCTCTAATCGATTTCCTGAGCTCACCATGAGCTTCGCTGGAGGAAACCAATTTAAGACTTCAATGGGCAACCGGACTGAATTAATAAATGTGGAGCCCGCACAGAGTTCTCAAGGGCGTAATTGGACTCGATAAAGTATGTAGTCGCCCACCTGCTCACCCTTGTCGCGCTGATACCAACGATCGAGATTCAACAAATCAGGTCCGCCTGCCGAAGGTACTATGACATACGAGAGAACATGCTGAACGGCGCGAACTCGTGTGAATGAATAATAGTAGGCCTTATAATCTGCGACCTGGAACGCGATCTCCTCACTAGTAATCGGCTTGGCTTGCACGGACAGATCAGGTATCACGCGCTCATGCCCAAAGGCTGCAGCGGCAAAGGTACTCATGGGTTGTGCCAATTCGTTGGCGAGTTTATCTCCGTCTATGCCCGTAAAATAAAGGTACTCGTAGAAGCGCTCACGGCTCTCGCCAGCAGCGAGATTCAGGAAGTCGAAGTGAGGGGCCCACAACACAGCCTGAGGCGCAAACGTCGGCAAGATCACGGCGACTTTGTTGTCGCTGGCTAACACCAGAGGCCGCGGATCCGTCGCAGAGTTCGTCACCAAGCCGTCGGTAGTGGATAGTTGTCGTAAGCGTTGGCAGACTGCTGCCGCGCGATCCGTGAACTGGCTGTCTCTAATTATCACTTTTGCAGGCGCCAGCACTTCAATAGCCGCCCACCAGATTGCGATGAATGCCAGCCAACCCACCCAGCGATAGCGTAGAGGTCGTCTCTCGTCCTCAGACCCACGCCAAATAATGACACTCGTCAATACCAGGCCAATCAGAGCCAGGTAGTTCGTGATGAACGATCCGTAATGGAAAGGCTGTAGTGAACGCCCGGTGATTATCTGTTGGTTAAATACAATTAGCGGGGTAAGGGCGAACGAGGCGGCAAACAATGTGTCCGGAGTGCGCCAGTTCAGCTTTCCCCGGAGAGCACCAAAGACGATCAGCACGATCATGGCCAAGCCGACTAACTCGGGCACGCGAAGTAGATCTGGAGAATGCGAAAGCGTCAACTTCTGACCGGCGTCCATAGTTACATGACGGCGTGACAGCAATACTGCATAGGGGACGAGCGCTGTTCCCGCCAGCAAGAGAATTGTCAGGAAGCCCCTCGAGTCTTGTCGCAGCTTTGCGGGATAGGCAACAAACCATAGAAGCGCGATGCACGCCAGCCACGCCGCCGCAGTTGTCCAGAGGAAGAAATAAGAAAAGATGAGCAGGTCCAGTGCCAGACCTGCAGCGAGCGCCCAGACAAACGCAAAACGGCGGTCGTTCAGGGCCTTCCAGACTAGGGTACAGAACACGAAGAAGAGCGGGAAAGGCACAAGGGGCTCATAACGTCTGAGGAAGGGAAGAAATGAATAGTTAGAACTGGAGACCAGTAGATGTATCAAGCCTTCTCCCGCACCCAGAGCGCCAAAGCAGAGGACTACTACGGATCCAGCCGCAGCTAGACTGCGATCCCGTATCAGATTCGCAATTAGCCAGAAGATGGTGAGACACGCAAAGAAGGGCGCCAGAACTCCTAAACCTATAAACGCTGTCGACGACGATATACCCAGGAGTCGAGCCGGAATCGCAATCGTATAGGCGGGCAAAAACTGGATAGAAAAGAGAGATTCCGGCTGTGGATTATCGGGACGGTCATCACGTCCGGTGTAGGGGTCGTTACGACGTGGTCGACCGTCAATCAATGCCTGGACATACGCGGAATAGACCCATTCGTCGCCATGAAACTCTGCGTAACTGCCGTTCCACTGCGCACGGCGGGATCCCCACATCAAGAACTGTGGGCAGAGGGCCAGCAGCGTTAATGCGAGCGCACCCCACACTGCAAACTTCCACTCTTTAGTTTTAGGTAGATGCATATGACAGAGTTGATGACCACCTTGATGAAAGGTTCTTTGAGTACGTCCTATACATGAGCTTTGATAAAGTGAATCCCCTTCTAGGGTCGCAACTGCACCCGGTAGAGTATGTGGTCGCCAACCTGGTCACCCCTGTCACGTTCATACCACCGGTCGAGGTTGGACAAGTCTATACTCCCGTCCGCGGGGACAATAACGTAGGAGAGAAGGTGTTGAGCGGCTTTCTCACGCCTGAAAGAAGAAGCATATGCCTGATAGCCGGCGACCTCCTTCGCGATTTCCTCGCCTGTGATTGGCTTAGCGAGAACAGACTGGTCAGGTATCACGCGCTCGTGGCCGAAGGCAGCTGCGGCAAGGGCGCTCATGGGTTGGCCCAGTTCGTTCGCAAACCTGCTTTCGTCGATTCCAGTATAATAAAGATACTCGTAGAAGCGCTCTCTCCTTTCATTCGGATCAAGGTCCAGGAATTCGAAGTGCGACTCCCAGAGTAAGGCGTATGGCGCAAACGTAGGTAAGATCAGGGCGACTTTGTCGTCGCTCGCTAACACCAGTGGCCGAGGATCCGGACCCTCGGCAGTGTAACTGCGCGCTTTGTCAGTCTTTGCCAATTCTCCCAGTCGCTGGCAAATTGCCGCAGCGCGATCTGTGAATTGGCTAATTCGGACAATCACTTTTGTAGGCGCCACTACCTCAATGAGACCCCACAAGATTGCGACAAACAGCAGTCGGGCCAGGATTCGCTGGCGCACTGGTTGTTTCATGGCTTGCGGCCTGCGCCATATGATCACAATAGCCAAAACGGCGCCCAGAAGGGCCACGTAGTTGGCAATGAAAACCTCGTAGTGAAAAGGCTGCAACGAACGGCCAGTAATAACCTGCTGGTTGAAGACAACCAAGGGCATGAGTGCAAACGAGGCGGCAAACAAACTCTCAGGCGCGCGCCAATTTATTCTTCCGCGCAGAGCGCTAAAGATGATCAGAACTATTACGCCAAAACCGAGCACCTCGGGAATCCGCAAAAGATCCGGGGCGTGCGAGAGGGCCATCTTTTGTCGGCTGTCCATTGTGACTGAGCGACGTGAGAGCAAAAGTGCATACGGAGCTACTGCTCCTAACGCCAGCATTAGGATGGTAGCGAATGACCAGACTCTCTTTCGCAGATCTTTGGGACGAGCTACAACCCACAAAAGCGCCATACACATGAACCAAGCCACAGCGCTGGTCCAAAGGTAGAAGTAGGAGAAAATGAGTAGGCCTAGAGTCAAACCCGCTACCACAGACCACGCAATACGGAAACGCTGTTCCGCCCTTAGCATCCTCCACACGAAAACGCAGAACACGAAGAACAATGGAAAAGGAGCCAACGGTTCATATCGTCGTAAAAAAAGAAACGAGCTGTACCCGTAATCAGACGTGAGTAGATGCACGAGTCCTTGCCCAGCACCGAGCGCGCCAAAGCAAAGCACGACTACCGAGCCAACGGCGGCAAGCCTGTGATCGTTAATTACATTTGTAATCAGCCAGAAGATGGCAAGGCAGGAAAAGAATGGCGCCAAAACCGCTAAGGCAATAAACGCCGTCGATGAAGATGCACCCATGAGACGGGCGGGGCCGGCAATCGCATACGCAGGCACAAATTGAATAGAGAAGAGAGATTCAGGCACAGGGTGACCGGGGCTCTCGTCGCGTCCGGTGTAGGGATCATTACGACGTGGTCGGCCGTCAATCAAAGCTTGGATGTAAGCTGAATAGGCCCACTCATCACCATCAACCTCAGCGAAAGAGCCATTCCATTCTCGACCTCGGACACCCCACATCACAAGCTGCGGGTACACTGATAGCAGTGTAATTGCAAGGGCTCCCCATACTGCCCATTTCCAGCTTTCAATTCCAGAGCGACTCATGCGGTTTGAACTCAACGGAAGAGTGACAATCCAGTTAATAACGTAGCGTGATGACTCCAACTCTTATTGTACAGGGATTCTCGGAGTTGATTTGTATTCTTGAGGTCGAGGCTAGATCTGGATTCCGTCGAGTGAGAGCAGATTAGATGGGTTGCCAGTCTTTGATGTGCAATCCACCAATTCGTGATAAAGATATTAGCCCAGCGAGAAACTTATTTGCCCGACGTTGTGGCAAAACAATCAGGTGAGACTTTCAATAGACCCTTGGGATAAGTCTGGCGGTGCTCGACCTATAAGCCTGATATTCGGGGAATGCCTTTTCCAGAACTGCTTCTTCGTTCTTCATCCGCTGAAATTGTATTAAGACAAAGACGAGGAATATGAGCAATGTGCTGAAAGAGAGAAACTGAATCAGGACAGCAAACGTCGCTAGCCCTTCCGTAACGTACAGTGGGTGTCGGATGATTCCATAAGGACCGGTCGTAACAAGTCTGCGGGCCTCGGCCATTAGACTGTAAGATCGACCCAAGTGTGTGAGGACGAAGATCGACAAGGCCGTTCCCACGAGGCACATCGAACTGGCAATCAGAGTTTGAATCATTGTCAAGTTAGTTCGCGGGAAAAAAGTTACCAGGGACATGAAGAACGTGCCTGCTATTGCCATAACTCTCGGCACGATTCCCCTGGCTTTCTCGACTGGCTCCAGTCTGATGAGGAATAGGATCGACATCAACCCGAGGAAGCAGATGATGGACGACTTAGACACAACGTCAGTAAGGAATCTCAGGAATTCAGTACTATTCCCTGTCGCGTGACGATCCTTGAGGAACACATATAGATCGACGATCTTCAGAAGCACAACCAAGAGGAAGAATGAAGACGGAACGATTCGACTGATGAAATCAAAGAGCTTGACTCGATTGAACTGACTTGATCTCGGAGTACCGCACTCTTTCATCATGGTCTGAACCGCTCTCTTAAGTTTGTTTACTGCGAAGGGCCCAGGTTAACAAGTGGGACGTGCGAACGGCCCGGCCAACAGCCGTTGAGCTGATGCCAATAGTACCGCAATTGTTGATCCGCTGCCAACATCCTTTATCTATTAGCCGAATGCTAAACCGTCGCTTATATTGACCCTTTTGCACTCGCTTGCAGGGTCTGCTGGATAGGGACGCGTGCTGGAGAATCAAAGAAGATCGGCTTCTGGCTTGGTAAGCGGGGGGGTAAAGGGTTAACCGAGGAGATTCTGAATCGAGCCGTCACAACGTGCCGGTGAGGAGGCGGAATGCCAGACGAAAACAAGGCGGTCTTGTATACCAACGAAGCAAGTATAACGAGGATCACGCTCAATCGGCCCGAGAAGAGAAATGCGCTTAGTAAGGAGGTAATAGCTGGAATCATAGAAGCTTTGCGCGAAGCGGACGGCGACGAACGGACAAGGGCTATTGTTATCGCTGGCTCAGGCAAGGACTTTTGCTCGGGGGCTGATCTGTCTGCGCTGGAGAAGATTTCGGAAGCCTCTGTCGCCGAAAATATGGAGGATGCACGATCGCTGATGGAGCTCTTTCTGTTAATTCGGAAGGTTCGAGTTCCGGTGGTTGCCGCGGTTAGAGGGCGGGCGTTGGCGGGCGGTTGTGGATTAGCAAGCGCCTGTGACATTGTGCTTGCCTCAAGCTCGGCTCGGTTTGGCTATCCCGAAGTCAAGATAGGCTTCGTTCCGGCGATGGTGACGGCAATTCTGCGCCGGAATGTCTCGGAGAAACGCGCCTTCGAACTGATTACGCGCGGCTCCGAGATTGGTGCCGAAGAGGCTAGGCACATTGGTCTTGTCAATCATGTATTCAGCGATGAGAGCTTCGAAACCGACGTTACTGTTTACGCTCGCGGCTTTGAATTGGTAAGCAAATCCGCTGTGGCGCTGACGAAAGCTTTGCTCTACCAGACGGATGGAATGACCTTCGGCGATGCGCTGGAGACGGGAGTTGATGTCAACGTCATTGCCCGAATGACCGAAGATTGCCAGAAGGGCATTGCCAGGTTCTTGAGGGAGCAGTAGTATGCGCGGGTCTGGAACTACCAGCTTTGTAGGTGATACGGTGGCGGCGCTTTGGTTTCTACTTTGGATAAGCGTGCTCCCGACTACTTCCATGAACTGCTGAAGACCTCAACCCGACGTTGATCGCCGCGTCGAGCTTCAAACGCGGTCCTGATTCCATCGAATTCTGGGAGGCTCCCATGAACAAGAAGAATTCCACTTCAGGGCTAAGTAGATCTGCCAATAGGATTCTCTTCCTAGTTGCTTTTAATTGTAGGCTTAATTACATCTGACCTGAAGGTGGCGGATTCTCTGCCACCTTCTTTATTTCCGGCGGCAAGTTCAACTGCGTGGAGTATCACAGGATCTCCAACGTGACTAACCAAGCCCATCTTCAGCGCCTCGACACTGGTGCACGGGCGTGCAGTTGAGAAAAATTCCAGGGCGCGTGCTCTGCCGATTATTCGAGGCAGCCTTTGAGTCCCTCCCCAGCCGGTAATGATTCCCAGTCTCGCGCCCGGATGTGAAAAGACCGCAGACTTTGAAGCAACGCGAATATCGCATGAGAGCGCGAGATCGAATCCGCCTCCAATGCAATAGCCATTGATCGCGGCAATCGTCACCCGCCTTGCATTGGCAATAGTTTGGAATAGATCTTGACCAAACTTTGAAAACTCTAGCGCAGTTACGGAGTCGAGTTGGGCGAGTTCACGTATGTTCGCGCCCGACGCAAATACATCATCAGTACCGGTGAAGATGACTGTTTGAATGTCAGTGCGCGCGAAGAGCGCCGATGTTGTGCGCCTTAATTCTTGAAGCGTTTCGAGTGAAAGTGGATTGCGCTGCGCTGGCCGGTTAAAGCGGACAATAGCAATAGAGCCGGTGATTTCAGTGACGATGAGCGGCGAGTCTTCGGCGAGCATTCAAATACTGACCAAACGGCTTTTGAGTTAGACAGATTCAAGTTTGCAGAACCCACGCGGGCCAATGGTCATTCGCGGGCCTTCACGTTTTCCCGAAGAAACTTGACGATGTTTTCCGTAGATGTGCCTGGGAGAAAGATTTCCGCAATGCCTTGCGCCTTTAGCTTTGCGATATCATCCTGAGGGACTATTCCTCCTAACAGAACAAGACAGTCGTCCATACCTTGGTCGTGGAGGAGTTGAACAATACGAGGGCACAATGTGTTATGTGCGCCACTGAGAATAGAAACGCCGACAGCGTCTACGTCTTCCTGCAGGGCTGCGGCAGCGATCATTTCCGGCGTCTGACGCAGTCCGGTGTAAATAACTTCCATGCCGGCGTCGCGTAGTGCGCGGGCAATCACCTTGGCGCCGCGGTCGTGGCCGTCAAGTCCAGGCTTTGCGACCAGGACGCGAATCTTTCTATCATTCATGTTAGACATTGTAGCGTTAGTCTACGAATTGCCACAGCAGCCCGTCACGTTTGATGTATGGTTTAAGTTCCGAATAAGTGAAGAAGTATTTGCCCTGTGGTTCAAAGGCCTTGATTGCATGAGGAAAACCTGCGTCGTAAAGAAAGGTGATTCCTCTGCGCCCAACCGAAAAGTCATCAAGGTTCTGGTTTTCAAACTTTAGATTCTCGTGAGCCTCTTTGCTCCACTCCTTTGCCTGACTGTCGGTCGACTTCGCATTCCCATCTTCGATCTTCTTAATCTCATTTTGGAGTTTACGATCAACCATCCCAGCTAGCGCCTCAAGTTTTTTGGACTCAAACGCGTCCAAAGCCTTGACGATGCTGCCGTCCTTTAAGTTGATCAGCAAGTGCCTGGTCTGGTCATCAGGATAGGCGGCCATGCCGCTCTGCATAAAAGTAATGTCCAGCAGGTAGTTGCCATTGTAGTTTACAACGTAACTGAATTCGCTCAACCAGGGGTCGTCGCGATACTCCCTCAATGAGTAGTCAAAGATGTTTTTGAAAGCGAGCGCTGAACGTACGCGGCGCAATACAACTGCGTCGCTCAATCCACTGATGACGGGATAAGTTACAACCGCTCTCTTTCGCTCGGGAAACTGTCTTGCCAACTCAGGGCTCCGCACCAGAACGATTCTACGGCGCTGAATAATCACTCGATCTTCAATGCGATTCGCCATGCCCATGCGAGTCTGACGAGCGGCGGAAGCGTTGAAATTTGTGAGACTGAGAACTGCGAGTAAAACCAGAATCGTTCTCTGCATGGGTTTGTTTGGAGAAGTCGATTAAGATTGGAAATTAGAAGGCAGGTTCTTCATATACGCCATACACTTCTCGCAAGGCAGAACAAATCTCACCCAGCGTTGCATACTGGCGGACCGCTTCGATTGTTGCGGGCATTGTATTTTCTGCACGATCAGCCGCACGTTTTAGCTTCTCAAGTGCGTTCGTTACTGCCCCGCTGTCTCGACGTGCCCGCGCCTGGTTGAGACGCTCAATTTGATGATCGCGCACGGACTCGTCGATCGCCAAAATGGGAATCTGCGAATCGTTCTCCATCTGATACTTATTAACTCCGACAATTACTTGATCGCCGCGTTCTACGGCTTTCTGATACTTATAGGCCGAATCTTGAATCTCGCGCTGCGGGAAGCCCCTTTCAATAGCGGCAACCATGCCTCCCATGGAATCGATCTTCCTAAAATAATCCAGCGCGCCATTTTCCATCTTTTCTGTTAATGCCTCGACAAAATAAGAGCCACCCAACGGATCGATCGTGTTTGTGACGCCTGTTTCCTCGGCAATGATTTGCTGAGTCCGAAGCGCAATCAAAGCCGCCTGGTCTGTGGGCAAAGCGAGGGCTTCATCGTAGGCGTCAGTGTGCAAGCTTTGAGTGCCACCCAAAACTCCGGCGAGCGCCTGGATGGCAACGCGGACGATATTGTTGAGCGGTTGCTGCACGGTAAGTGAAACACCTGCGGTCTGGGTGTGGAAACGTAGTTTCAGCGTTCTCTCATTTGTCGAACCAAACCGATCTCGCATCTCTCTGGCCCAGATGCGCCGCGCTGCCCGATACTTGGCAACTTCTTCGAAGAAGTCGTTGTGGGCGTTGAAGAAAAATGAGATTCGCGGAACAAAGAGATCCAGATCTAAGCCGGCCTTCAAGCCCCACTCGACATACTCGAGCCCGTCTCGCAATGTGAAGGCGAGCTCCTGAACGGCGGTGGCCCCGGCTTCTCGGATGTGATAACCGCTGACGGAAATCGGGTTATAGCGCGGGACGTGTTGAGCGCAGAAATCGAACGTATCAACTACGAGCTTCATCGCTGGTTGGATCGGATAAATCCACTCCTTCTGAGCAATGTATTCCTTAAGAATATCGTTTTGCAGCGTTCCTGAAATCTTGTTCCAATCAGCACGTTGTTTCTCCGCCACCACCAGATACATTGCTAGCAAAACGGACGCGGGCGCATTGATAGTTTGAGAGACGGTTACCTGCTCAAGCGGAATCTTGTCGAACAAGACTTCCATATCAGCCAATGACGAAACCGCAACGCCACACTTGCCGACTTCCCCTTCAGACTGCGGAGAATCAGCGTCGTAGCCCATGAGCGTAGGGAGGTCATAAGCGACTGATAGGCCCGTTTGGCCTTGTTTCAGTAAGTAACGAAATCGGGAATTAGTTTCTTCGGGAGTGCTGAATCCAGCAAACTGCCGCATGGTCCAGATCTTGCCGCGATAACCTGTCGGATGTATGCCCCGCGTGTAAGGAAACTCTCCCGGGAAGGAAAGATCGCGCGCGAAATCGACGTGGGCAAGGTTGGCAGGTGTGTAAAGTCGCTCAACCTCTTCAAGTGAGACGTTTTCAAAGCGCTTTTTCATCTCCGGATGTTCTTTAAGCGCGGGTTCGAGCGTCTCACTTTGCCAACGCTCAATCTCTTCTTCGATTGGCGTAGTGATCTCTTTGGTTTCCGACATAGGACGTGCAACTACTTCGTGTGCTTGGAGAATTTGATATTAGTTTGAGCAGTATTCGACTGTCAACAGAACCAATGAGCCTGTTTGGATTGATTTCAGGGGGAGGGGGACGCGGCTGTGATGGCAGTCACAGCCGCGCAGCTCGGCAGGCAGTCGCGATGCGTGGTTTTCAAGCAGGGAACTAGCGGGCACTCGGCAGGGAAACAAATTCGACGCCGTCCGTTGAGAAAGAGCGTTCCCTATTTGCTCATTCTACGGGTATCACGATTTCATTAGGTCGCACCATGTTTAAGCGGCTGCGCGCAGCTGCTTCAATAGTGCGCGGATCGGTGCTGAGTTGATCAATCTCGTGCCGTAACGACTGGTTGGTGTTGCGCAATCCCTCGACATCCGTTTGCATACGAACATATTGCTGAGATGCCAGCGACATCCTGGTTCTGGTGCGCGTGGTCACGGCAACGCATATCGCAAATGTCGCCAAAAGAATCATTGCAAAGATAACCCAGGCCGGAATTACGCCACCGCGCCTTCGTACTTCCGCCGGCGTTCCAATGATGTCTAATGAAATCTCTCTAACGGATGCGAACGGCACGGCTACTCGAGGAGTCACCCGCTGCGCGCGAATTCGTTCATCTACCCAATAGGAATTTATGACCCTGCTCAAGAAGCACCTCCAAGTTCTTTGCCGTTTCTCATACTCCTAAAGCCCACCAACTGGTCGAGTTTCCGACCTAGTCGAATCAGCACGCCAAGCTTTTTTCAGGCTCGTGCGGCACGCCGCAACTGCCTTCGCTGTAAACAGACTCGCAGAGAGGCCATCTTCCTCTGGATACGCTCTTTTGATAGAAGGTCCCTCCGAGTTTTTGTCACCAATGATGACGGTCTTGCTTTCATTCCTGCCTTCTCCATTGTCGGAACGGACTAGGGGGTTCAAATTCCTTCGGCAACGCCAGCTACCATGCCTTTCGAGGCGTTTGACCGCTCAACAGCTAGTCAAATCGAACAGTTTTAGTATTTAAGAAGCTGCTTAATCTAAATGTATGTTTGACCACAAGATACATGATAACCTTGCCGGTGGCACCCCAAGGGAATGTGCTCCTAATCGTTGTCAATCCGTTGCCAGTCAATAGTTTAGGGCAAGGTTGGCGGAATGTAGCACCGGTGCTTAAGCCTGTAAAGTGATATCTTTTCAATGGTTTCCATATCTAAGCTCAATGTTTACATGAAGTAACGGCGCTTAATGGACCAAAAGGGCGAACGCAGGGCGAACATTAAGATCCCTTCGATTTCGAGAAATGATCTCTGTGTTGAAAAATGTTGACACCGCATTATGAGGGGGCTAGACTCGGAGCCGAAAACACGGGAGCCAATCAGGGCTCTCAACAAGGGGTATTTCAAAATCCCAAACGCTTCTTGCCTTCCATTTCAAAGAATTTAGTTGCCCGTTCCGGCTCCTCTGGCCGGCGCTATTCCTATCTGATATTTAGAATTGGAGAGGCTTCATG
Organism: Blastocatellia bacterium; assembly: GCA_963698325.1. Classification (GTDB taxonomy): domain Bacteria; phylum Acidobacteriota; class Blastocatellia; order Pyrinomonadales; family Pyrinomonadaceae; genus PSRF01. The sequence goes on from CAVOQJ010000009.1 coordinate 97,118, forward strand.
CCTGAGTTGACCCATTCTTATCCAGAAACATCCGAATCACTTCTCCAAACAAGCCAGCTTCCTATAAGTTCTATCGTTAGGGCACTTTGCCAAGCTGCAAATTCAGGGCCTGATGTGCTCTACGAAGTGATGCTGAAGCTGAGCCTGCTTGTTGAGTCTACGGCGCCGATGTATGGGCTTTCAATTTGGAGTTTGGAGACTGGACAGAGGCCGAGATTGAACTGGGCAGAAGGATTACAAGAGCAAGAACTGGCAACGGCTGAGAAAATTGTCAATGAAACCCTGGCGGCTGACTCAGCATGGCCCAACCTCAACGAAGGAGATTCCTCAGTCTGTTTTATTTTGGCTTCGTCGAGACCCGGATGTGCGGGTGCCGCTTTGTACGGACTGTGCGTTCGTCCTCTGACGCGGCATCAAGCAAGAGACCTTGGAGCCATAATGGACGTTACTCGCTTAGCTCATGCTCATGTTTCGGTTAGGCGAGTTTTTCAGCCGCAGGAGGCTGCTGAGGATAAGATTGGCAAGACAACACTGCCCGGGATGATATTCGATAGCCGGGCGATGAATGAAGTAGCTCGCTCTGTAGTTCGAATCAAGGACTCAAACTCGACAGTCTTGATCACTGGCGAATCGGGTACCGGTAAGGAACTAGTTGCGCACGCCATTCACCGGCTTAGCAGACGCTCTGAGAAAGACTTTGTCCCTTTCAATTGCTCAGCTGCTCCGCCTGAATTAATTGAGAGTATGCTTTTTGGTCATCGGAAGGGAAGTTTCACTGGAGCTCTTCGTGATAACGACGGACTAATTCGTGTCGCTGAAAACGGCACGTTGTTCCTCGATGAGATTGGCGATCTGCCGTTGGCGCTTCAGCCCAAGCTGCTTCGATTCTTACAAGAGGGAGAGATTCACACGCTCGGTGAGCCCGCTCCACGAAAAGTAAACATCCGTGTCATTGCCGCGACTCACAAAGACCTCGAACAGTTAGTTCGCGACAAACTATTCAGAGAGGACCTATACTACCGCATAGCCACACTAACGGTGAAGGTTCCTCCTTTGCGGGAGCGGCCGGAAGATATCTCGGCGCTGATCTCTCATTACCTTTCACACTATGCCAGGCGGAATGATAAGCCAATTGCCGGAATTACATGGGAAGCGATCCGCGCTCTCGAGAGCTACTCCTGGCCGGGTAACGTGCGTGAACTTGCCGGCGAAATGGAGAGGCTGGTTTTATATGCTGAGGAGAATGGTCATATAACGCAGGACCACATCAGCGAACACATCTATCCGCATAATCTCCATCGGGAAAATGCTGAAAAAGGTGCAACTGAAAACCTGGAACTGTTATTGGAAGACTACGAAAGACGAGTGATCACCGAGACTTTGAAACGTAATGATTGCAATGTGGCGCGGACGAGCGAAGCATTAGGGCTGGGCTCGCGACAAACGCTATATAAAAAGATTAAGCGCTTAGCAATCGACATTACCGACTTCCTTCAGGAAGATACCGAGCCCGGTTTACAGTTTCGCGCAGAACGCAACTAAACTGAAGATACCTTTGGATCCCGCCGTAAGCATTCGAGAGAAATCTCGAATGCTTTTCTTTTCCAGCCGCATTGTCGCCGCGCCGAATACAGTTGCCCTTTACGCTGTTAACTTCAGGCGACAAGCAATAAGAAGGCTAAAGCGCGCTCAAAACATTCACAAAGACATTTCAGCGCCAGACTCACCGCATGTTCTTGTTAACGCAAGGCGACAACTCAACTGGTCCACGAACTATAAGAACGCGATAAGTCCAAGTGTTTTGGGTTAACTGGTCGGTGGCACATCGCTTGTTATGGAGACCGTCGTTCGCGAGGCAACTACGCGTCGCGAAAAAATGGAAAAGGTTGTTACAGAAAGATCTCATGAAGGCTTTCGCCACAAAAGAGGTTGTCTCGCTGGCAGTGATCGCAATCACCGCACCTGTGCTCGCTATAGGCGTTGTTCTTGCCGCACGAGTCATGGTCGCAGCTGGAAACGAACTCATGCTATTGGCACTAACTCTGTGTGGCGCTGTAGTGAGTGGAATTAACGGCTTTGGCCGCCGCACGGTCAGGGCAGAATCCCATTCACGCAGAGGCCGCTGAGGGCCACAGTCAAGCGTGGCCCTCACATTATGAATTCTGACTTAGCAATCTCGCGAGCTTTCTTTCGACGCGGAGGAAGGCGAACCAAGTATCCAAGCCATAACCAAACTTAAAGGAGCACACAAATGATTAAGAAATTCTTTCGCGATGAAACTGGTCTTGAGTTGTCGGAATATGCAGTTGCCGCTGCCTTGGTGGCGATTGCAGTCGTCGCTGCTTTCACGGCCCTCGGCACCGCCATCAGCACTCGGATTAACGGGCTTGCCGCGACCATTAATGGATAGTCCTGCTCATCGAAACTGGGGCCCGGCGCGCTTTAGCTGAGGTCTACTCGGGTAAAGCGCGTTGTCGGCTCCTCAAGAGTCGTGCGATCCGGAACGGGGGCCAAAAGATGATTAACAATTTTCTTCGAGATGAAACCGGCCTTGAACTCTCAGAGTACGCAGTCGCCGCAGCGTTGATTACGATCGTCTGTGTTGTTGCTTTTAGAAATCTCGGCACAACCATCGCCAATCGAATTGACACGCTCAGCGCCACGATCAACGGATAAGTTTCCTAACAAAAGCCGGATATAGCTTTAGTTGTGATCTTTAGCAGCGAAAGCGACCGGTGAAAAGCGACACCCCGAAAAGGGGATCGCTTTAGGGGTTGTTAGAGATGTCTGAAACAGTTGTAACGGTAACTCTTCTGCTGCCCCTGGCGGTGATCATTACCTATTACGATGTTCGCTATCGTCGCATTCCGAATGCCTTCGTCTTTGCCACCCTTGCGAGCGGGATCGCGATCAACGGGATTTTTGGTGGCCTACCAGGTTTATACGCGAGCTTCGGTGGTTGCACTCTCGCTTTTGGATTGATGTTCATGCTCCATGTTTTCGGAGCGATGGGAGCGGGAGACGTCAAACTTTTTGCCGCCATCGGGGCGGTTACGGGAGCTCACCTTGTCCTACCTACTTTCTTAGTCGTCGTGCTTACCGGTGGAGTGCTCGCGATGGTTTCCATCATTCGATCAGGAAGGGTGATAACGACGATGAACCGAGTCCTGCAAATACTCGTCGGGCTATTGCCCGGTTGGGAGATGCCCAGGTTCGCGATTCCCGCAGATCGCTCCCACACAATTCCTTACGGCGTTGCAATCACAATTGGCAGCATTATTTCAACAGCTATTTTTCGCTTCTGAAACTCGAGCAAGCTGTTAGTTCGAGACAAAAACCGATCACACGGAGATTCAATTATGCGCAACAAACGTTTCTTCATTGTCTTAGCTGGAGCCCTTCTGTTTGGGCTGCTCGCGGCCGTTTCCGTCAGTCGGTATTTGTCGAGCGCTCAGGCATACACAAAGAATCTTAACGGCGTAGTCGTCGCCAAGGTCGCTATTCCCCTCGGTACAAAGATCATTCCCGAGCAGGTGATGGTGGTCCAGTTTCCCGCGGAGTCGACGCCCGACGGCGCTTTCAAATCGGTCGAGAAATTGGTTGGTCGGGTGGCGGTCGTCAACCTAGCTCCTCGCGAACCAATCACCGAAGCGCGACTGGCGCCCGAAGGCACTGCGGGTGGTTTATCGGCCGTCATTCCCGAGGGCTACCGGGCGATGACCGTGAAAGTTGATGACGTGGTTGGTATCTCGGGATTCATCATGCCAGGCACGCTCGTCGATATCGTGGTTGTCATAACTCCCGGCGATTCGGGTGTTCAGGGGCAGGATCCCATTTCCAAGATCGTCTTGCAAAACATCAAGGTCCTAGCCAACGGTCAGAACATCGACAAGCCGCAAGACCAACGTGAAGCCAACAGTGTCAAGGCTGTCACGCTCCTGGTGACTCCCGAACAAGCCGAGAAACTCGCCCTGGCTGCGAGCGAAGGCAAGCTTCAGCTCGTAATGCGCAATTCGATCGATCAAGGCGACGAGCAAACGACGGGAATCAATAAGCGGGGACTTTTGAATGGCGACCACGCTATGCCCGCGCCGGATCCCGGCTCGTTAAAGAGCGAACAGGTGAAACCAAATCCAAGACCGGCGAGACAGGCACATCCTGAACCGAAGCCGGTAGCAGAGAAATCACCCGCGCCTCCGCGCGCCTCAGTCGAAATGATCGAAGGCGCGAAGAAACGCAGCGTAGATTTCCCATAATGAATTATAGACACGCCTTGCAGGGTGTTGAGACAAAGTTAACCGTTTACCAAAAGGAGCTAAGATCATGCACAGCCGTTCTCCCATCACGCGCCGAGTAAGCTTGTTGCTGGCGTCACTGATGATCGTTTTTATCAATTCCATCGGCTACGCTCAGGCGACCTCTTACAAGGCATCTTTCGAACAAAATAAAGAGGCTGTGGCGGTTAACGTACTGGTGGGCCAATCGCGGGTAATCAATTTTGACAGGCCTGTCGGACGCTTCTCCGTTTCAAATCCGGAGATTGCCGAAGCAGTGCTCGTCACACCAGACCAGGTGCTGGTGAACGGCAAAGCTTTCGGACAGGTGAACTTTATCGCCTGGGAACAGTCCGGCGCTGAATACCTGGTCTTCGACGTTTATGTTCGCGCCAATCTGTCATTAATCGACTCGCAAATGCGCGCGCTTTTTCCGAAGGATGACATTCGTCTGAGCCAGGCCAACGGCTCGGTGGTGATGTCGGGCAGCGTTTCGGATCCGTTAACGGCGACTCACGCACAGAGTGTTGTCGAAGCGGCTGGGTTCAAAACTGTGAATATGCTTTCGTCGCCAGTTCAAAACATGACGCAGGTTCAACTTCAGGTTCGTGTAGCTGAAGTTAGCCGTAGCAGAATGCGCGATCTAGGTTCGTCTTATAGCTCTGTAAACGGCGGCACGTCCGTGTATGCCAGCGGTGGTGGCCCAGCGAGTCTAGGGAGTTCCGTACTACCGGCTTTGAACACTACCTTCGCGGGTTCTGCGTTGAACCTATTCCTCTTTAATAGTGGAATCGGGACGGCAGCTTACATTCATGCGCTGCAGACTCAGGGAGCATTGCGAGAACTTGCGGAGCCTAACCTCATTGCGATGAACGGTCAGGAAGCCAGTTTTCTCGCCGGCGGTGAGTTCCCTGTGCCGATCGTTCAGGGCGGCGGAGATAAAAGCACCGTTTCGATAATGTTCAAAGAGTATGGCGTTCGGTTGAACTTCAAACCGACCATTATCGATGAAGATCACATTCGTCTGGAATTGGAACCCGAAGTTTCAACTATCGATTTTGCAAATGGTGTCAAGTTTGACGGCTTCTTAATCCCCGCGTTGCGCACTCGTCGTGCAAAGACCGGTGTTGAACTCCGCGATGGTCAGTCGTTCGCGCTTGCAGGTTTGCTCGATAACAACGAAACGCGATCGCTTTCCAAGATCCCGGTACTGGGCGACATCCCGATATTGGGCGCGCTGTTCAAGTCGAAATCGTTTCAGAAGAGTGAAACGGAATTGATGTTCATCGTGACCGCGCAATTGGTGAAGCCAGTGAATCGTGATGACCTGCCGCAGATGCGTGGTATTGATGGTCTTAAAAATGGATCGCCTTTAGGTCTTGAGCCCAAGAGCGAAGAGATACACGGAAAGACCGGTTTCTCGGTGACGGGCCAAAATACTGAGGCGACGCCGGCCGTTGCGCCGAAGGCGACAGAGCCTGCCAAAACTGCGGAGCCAACCGCGAATCCGAAAACGACAACCGGAACAGACACTGGCGCCGGCTCTTCAAGCAGCACGTCTTCCAACATTACTCGCATTAACCCAACACTTCCGGTAGCGCTCACGATGCCCATGGATTTCGGCCCCCAACCGCTCAAACCATAGTTAGTTCACCCTTTTGAAAAGAAGAGGTGCTTGAGAAGGAGGCAAGAAATGAACAGCCTGGCCCAAAGAAAAAAAAGAAAAGGTGAGCGTGGGTCGATTCTGGCGATTTCTGCGATAGGCATGCTGTCGGTTTTGCTGGCAGTTGGACTGGGCGTGGACATAAGCCACTTTTACCTTGTCAAGACGGAATTGCAAAACGCTGCCGATGCCTCAGCACTAGCCGGGGCTTCGGCTATTAACTCCGCTCCCAGTGGGATCATTGAAGGAACCAGCCGTGCGGTGAAGGCGATGAATTCATACGAATTCAACAATACCGGGATCTCCTTCCCCCGAACCAACGTGCTGTGGGCTGTAAATCTTGATGGACCTTACATGAGCGAAGCTGCAGCAGCGACTGAGACACAAGCGCCGACGATTCGTTTCGTTAAGGTCACCACTCCGGATAGTCCGGTCGGTGTCTCTTTCGCGGCCATGGTATTGGGCGCCAGCAAAAACCTTTCGGCGAGCGCAACTGCAGGTCTCTCCATTCCCCTCAACGTCTATTGTGATTTCATTCCGCTATCGGTGCTCATTGACAACAACGCTACTGATTTAGTGCCTGGAGGGACTTACACGATTCGGGCAGACACTGGCGACGGGCCGTCGCCTGGTGACTATCAAATCCTCTCAGTCGCTGGTCCTGGCGGGGTGGATGTCGGCTTTGGCATTGGTTCCGGGGTTGATGCCTGCGCCAAACCCGGTGACACATACGAAGTTGACTGCAAGCCCGGTCTTACGGCCGGCAAGGTGCGAACAGGACTGAACTCACGTTTCGATGACTACGGGGGAAGCCAGCTGGACCCCACAAACGAGCCTCCCGATACTAACATCAAGGAGGGCATCACTTGGGCCGACTACCAAACGTATTTTGGTTGTGGACGTCCGAAGGCCATACCTTGCGACTCAACGTATGTGCAGCCCCCATCCCATCCCGGAGTGGACCTGCGCCGGGTTGTATTAATCCCTCTGGTGAAAGTGAGCGAATTCGATCAGGGCCGCTGCACCGTAAAGTTCTTCCGTTTCGGCGCTTTCTTTCTCAAAACCAAAGCTTCAAATGGCAACGGCGGCGAGATGCAAGCCGAATACCTTGAAGACCGCCTCGCTCTCGGCGAGGGTAGTTACGATCCTACCGCGGTTGCTGGTGACCCATCGTTGGCGGCCCCGGTACTCTACAAATAAGGATTCCAAAGATGCACTCGAGAGTAAAAAAAGTTCGTCTTCTTCGGAGACTTCGCCGCCGCCTACAGCTGCGCACACTGGCCCGAAGCGAACGGGGTACACAGCTCGCGGAGCTGGCGATTGTGCTGCCGATCCTACTGATTCTCTTCGCGGCAACGGCGGAATTCGGAAGATATTTTTATGAGTACAGCACCCTGGCCAAAGCTGCCCGAGTTGGCACACGGTACATGGTGACTGCCAGCGTAAGTACGTTCGAACGTTCGCAGGCAAAGAACCTGGTCGTATACGGCAATACGGCGGGAACGGGAACGCCGCTGATCGATGGATTAACGACGGATAATGTCGTTATTACTGCAAAGGATGAGAACGGCGACGAGCAGCTTGCTGGCGTACCGCAAACAATCACCGTTCAGATCGTCGGATTCAAACACCAACCGTTATTCGATCTCGGGGGGTTGATGAACAACGCTGCCGTTTCGCTAAACGTCGATGTCAAGCCCAGCGTCACAATGCGCTACCTGCTGACAACACCACTGGTTTAAGGGACAACAAATGCGGACGATGAAGAGTAGAAACAAGCAGCGCGGTGCAACCCTGGTTGAATTTTCGATCGCGGTCACGGTTTTTCTCCTGACAATGTTTGCCGTACTTGAGTTCGGGCGCGTCCTCTGGACACATAATGCATTGATGGATGCCGCTCGGAAAGGCGCGCGTTATGCAGTTCTTCATAAAGCAGATCAGATTGACAGCGTGAAGAACGTAGTTGTGTATGACAACCCGGCGGGCGGGACAACTCCGTTACTTGAGAACCTCAGCACCACTAATGTGCAAGTGGTCTATAACAACTTTACCCTCGACGGCGGGACAGTGCAGGTCACCATCACAGACTATAAGTTTCACTTTGTGATTCCCATTATTGGCACCGAAATTCAAATGCCGAATTACACCACGACTCTGACAGGCGAATCGGCGGGACTGCTTCCACCAGTTCTTTAAATCTCGACACAGCAAAGTAGAAAAATGACGCAGCCACTTACCATTGTAGTTCTCAGCACGGGCCTTGATAACTTCAAAGAAATACGCAGCGCCTTGTCAACGGATAATCGTGTCCAGCTGCTGGCGGGTGGCAACGACGCCGAGCAACTCCACGAAGAGATCTTGCGACTCAAGCCTGCCGCGGCGATCATCACGCTCGGCGCCAACGCGGACCAGGCAATCAAGCTCATTCAGCGACTGACCGCGGAGGTGCCAAAAACTGCGATCATCTCTGCCGCTAATAACGCTGCACCCGATCTACTGCTGCAAAGTTTGCGAGCAGGAGCGCGTGAATTTCTCAAGCTTCCGATCAGTGCGGAAGAACTGAAAACAGTTTTGGATCGCGTAGCCGACTTTTGCGCAGGTCAGGTTGAAACGCCGAAGAAAAAGGGCCGCATGGTTGCTGTCTTTTCGAGCAAGGGCGGGTGCGGTACGTCTTTCATCGCCACCAATCTCGCAGCTTCGACTAACGCCCAAACTGTCCTCGTCGATCTAAACCTTCAGGCGGGTGACCTCCCACTGTTTCTCGGCGTTGACCCCAAATATTCCTTCGCCGACATGGCGGAGAATCGTAGCCGGCTTGACGATGCCTTGATCAAGAGCTTCGTCACTCCCTATTCCGCCAATCTCTCGCTTCTGGCCGCGCCCAAGGAGGCGGACTCCGCGGATGAGATCGAACCGGAGCACGTATTCGAAGTATTACGCCGACTGCGCGAATCATACGAATATGTTGTGCTTGATCCGCAACACACCTTTGACTCGATAACCCTGGCGGCGCTCGACCAGTCGGATGAAATCGTCCTGGTCTTGTCGCTGGACATACCGGCAATCCGCAGCACCCAGCGCGCCCTCGAAATTTTCGACCGGCTCGGCTACCCCCGTAAGAAAATCCGCATCCTCGTAAATCGCTGGAGCAAACAAATCGATCTTGATCTGCGACAGGTTGAGAAGTTTATTGGCGAGCCGGTGATAGGCTTCGTGCCGAGTGATTACCAGACGGCGGTCACTTCGATCAATCTTGGCCAGCCACTGGTTCAATCAGAGCCGAATTCCAAAATCGCCCAGGAGATCAGGCGTGTGGCGAAGACGATCGCGGCCGGCGCGGTCATCGTGTCAGAGGAACCGCAGCCGCGACGAACGGTCTGGAACTCGTTCTTCAAACGTCAGCAGCGACAGAATCAGTTTGAGCTTCAAGTCAGTAGCACAGACGTAAGTCTGTGAGTTTGATGTTTACAGAGGATCGCAGACCTCAAAATCTGCACAAAACTAATATGGCACTTCGAGAAAGATTGATTAAAGAAACGCCTGGCTTTCCTGGCGCCGGCAATGGCAACGGACAGGAAGGCAGCGGCCATTCCTTCCAGGAAATAAAGTCTCGGCTGCACCGCACTCTCATTAATCGCATGGACCTGACGAAGCTGGGGGCGCTCACAGCTGAGCAGGTGCACGCCGAGGTTTCCCGGCTCGCAGAAAGCGTGTTGGCGCAGGAAGCGATGCCGCTCTCTACCTCCGAACGCGATCGACTGGTTAACGATGTTCAGCATGAACTCTTCGGGCTTGGACCGCTGGAGCCTCTGCTCGGAGACCCAACCATTTCCGATATCCTCGTCAATGCGCACGGCACCATCTATGTGGAGCGTCGCGGCAAACTTGAAATCACCAATGTTGCCTTCAAAGACGACGAACACCTGATGCGCGTAATTGAACGGATCGTTTCGTCGGTTGGCCGGCGCATCGATGAATCGTCGCCGATGGTGGATGCCCGTTTAAAAGATGGGTCGCGTGTTAACGCGATCATCCCGCCGCTCTCAATCGATGGGCCGGTGCTTTCCATTCGCCGTTTTGGCGCCGAACCGCTCCGCATGAGTTCGCTGATTGATAATAAGGCGTTAACCAAAGACATCGCCGACATGCTGGAGATGTGCGTCAATGCGCGCCTTAACGTGCTGATCTCCGGGGGCACTGGAGCGGGTAAGACGACGCTGCTCAACGCGCTGTCGGCTTACATTCCGGAAACCGAGCGCATAGTTACGATCGAAGATTCGGCGGAACTCCAACTGCAACAACCACACGTGGTGAGGCTCGAAACGAGACCCCCGAACATTGAGGGGCGCGGTGAAGTAAGCCAGCGTGACCTCGTGCGGAATGCATTACGCATGCGTCCTGATCGCATCGTCATCGGCGAGGTGCGCGGCGGCGAAGCTATCGACATGTTGCAGGCCATGAATACAGGCCACGATGGAAGCTTGACGACTATTCACGCAAACACCCCTCGCGATGCGCTGGCACGTTTAGAAACGATGATCCAAATGACCGGGATGCGTCTATCCGATCGCGCGATGCGGCAACAAATTGCTGCGGCGATAGATCTTGTCTTGCAGGTCGCGCGTCTTTCTGATGGCACCCGGCGCGTCACCGCTATTTCCGAGATTACGGGCATGGAAGGCGAGACCATAACGATGCAGGAGATTTTCCAATACGAACGAACCGGCGTGGACTCGCAGGGACAGGTAATTGGTCGCTTCCGTCCAACCGGTATACGCCCGCGCTTTGCTGAACGACTGAAGGCCTGCGGACTGCAACTGCCGCGAGTTTTCTTTGAGGAGATGTAAAAACTGTGCTGATCTCCTTTTTAGTATTTCTCTTTGCTCTATTCCTGGTGCTGGGCGCCTATCTAATGGCCACCCTCGGGACCGACGCTAAGCGCGCGCGGCTGCAACAGCGGCTCTCGGAGGCATTGCTGCATTCGGCACACACGGAAGACATCGAAGTTGTATTGGCGCGAAATGAACTGATGAGCGAAATACCGTGGGTAAATCGCGCGCTCGTTCGCGTTCAGGCAGCTTTGCAGTTAAAACGGATGCTGGATCAGGCCGACGTGCACATCACGCCTTCCCGCCTAATCATGTTCTCAGCTATGGCGGGAATGTTGGCGGCGTTGGCTGCGTCGGTCATAAGCATCTCTATTCTGTTGATGCTGGCCGCGGGCCTTTCTGCTGCGGCAATTCCATTTGTTCACGTTTGGTGGAAACGCAAAAAGCGCTTCGACGCTTTTCTGGAGAACTTGCCGGACGCACTCGATCTGATGAGTAGGGGACTAAGCGCCGGCCATGCTTTCTCAGAAGCCATGCACATGGTTTCCACTGAGATGCCAGAGCCGATAGCAACGGAGTTTCGTAAGACGTATGAGGAGCAAAACCTGGGTTTGTCACTAAAGCTCGCTTTGGAGAATTTGACACAGCGTATACCGCTTTTGGATTTACGCATGTGCGTGACCGCTGTGTTGATTCAACGTGAAACAGGCGGCAACCTCGCGGAGATTCTTGAAAAGGTGGCTTTCACTATTCGCGAACGCTTTCGAATCATGGGCGACTTGAAAACATTGACCACAAGCTCACGCATGTCGGCGTGGCTGCTGTGCGGCTTGCCGATCTTCGTGACGATCGTCATCACAATTATGAACCCGGAGTACATGAACGTGCTTTGGAAAGACCAAAGGGGTCATTACTTGATTGCGACCGCTTTGTTTCTTCAGGTAACAGGGATGCTAATCGTGAGGAAGATTCTGAGGATAAAAATTTGAAACCGGCAGTAATCAGTGGTCAGTAGTCTGTCGCAGCGAATCCGACCGTGACCTACCAGCTACAGCCTACTAATCACTATCCCCTAATTGCCAACCAGAAGGACGGACTACTGACCACTGATTACTAATCGATGACTAGCTGACAACGACAAATGCTTATACTGATCACCATTTCAACCTTCGTTTGCATCTCGCTCGGTCTGATGGGAGTTTATTGGCTCCTTTACAAGCCACAGAGTGCTGCTACTGAGCGTCTCAAAAGACTTGGTGGGAGATCGGCAAGCGCGGCCAGTATTCCAGTCTCGCTCGAGGAGAATGGTCCAGCGGCAGAACTGGCGGAACGCATTGCCTCATCACCACTCAACCGTCTGGTGCCGCCGTCCGCAGCAGAGGCTCGCAAGGTACAAAAGCAATTGATGCAAGCCGGGTTTCGCTCACAGAGCGCGCCGGGTGTTTACCGCGCCATTCAGTTGGTAGTAATGGCTGGCTTACCTGCCTTCGTCGCACTTGTTTGCGCGTTCTTCGCCCGACCGCTCGGTGGCGCACTCTTCTGGATCCTCGCGGCTTTTATTATTGGCTTCTTTCTGCCGCGCTACGCACTTCGCCGCATGGTTCGCTCGCGCCAGCAACTCGTGCGCTGGGGACTCGCTGATGCGCTTGATCTCATGGTCATTTCAATCGAGGCAGGGCTCGGATTGAATGCCGCAATGATGAAGGTCAGCAGCGAATTGAAAGAAGTGCATCCCGAGATCAGCGAAGAATTTGAATTGGCGAACCTGGAAATTCGAGTTGGTCGCGAACGCGATGAAGCTTTGCGAAATCTCGCTGAGCGAACCGGCGTCGACGATCTGCGCAGCCTCGTGGCAATGCTCATTCAGACAGATCGGTTCGGCACCTCAATCACTAAGGCAATCCGGGCTTTCTCCGATTCGTTACGGACCAAGCGGCGGCAACGTGCTGAGCAGGCCGCACAAAAGGCGGCGGTCAAGTTGCTGTTTCCGCTCGCATGTTTTCTGTTTCCGACGTTGTTTATTGCGATCCTTGGCCCCGCTGCCCTCCAACTGATTGACACCCTTGGCAAAATGTAAGAAGGAGTTGGACCATGAATAAACGAAGACTAGTCGCCATTCTTATCGCATTCATCGTAACCGTCGCCGTCTCAGCCATGTGGAGCGCATCCACCATCGAGCGTGAAGGCGATGCGGATGCTAACGTTATTGAAGACTCGGGCTCATCCGCAGGAAGCGCAAGCGAGACCAAGAAAAGCGGAAACAAAGTGGTGAAGATCTTCGTGGCGCCTTTCAAAGCGTTTGGCCGGCTGTTCAGCCACAAGGATAGGCTTCAGCGCATGACGGAGAAGGACGCTGAGAAATTTGAGAGTGTGGCCGTTTCGCGAGTGGATGACAGTCGCACTCCGGAGGCGAAGAAACTGGCAATAGCCAACTCTGCAAAAGAACATTTAGCGAATGGCCGAACTTATCTTTTGAATGGCCAACTTAACGAAGCCATCACTGAACTCTCGACTGCCGCTTCTCTCGATCCGAAGCTGACCGAAGCCCACAACCTGCTTGGGGTTGCGTACGACAAGAAAGGTCTTGCCGAGCGCGCCCGGGATTCTTATGAACGAGCTGTCAAGGTTGAACCCGAAGACGCGCAGACATTGAACAACCTGGGCTTTTCTTTGTACCAGAATGGAAACTATCGCGCCGCCGTCGATCGTTTGAAGCGGGCCGTCAAGCTGGCTCCCACGGACGAACGCATTCTAAATAATCTGGGCCTCGCGCTTTGCCGTCTCGGAAAGTTTGAAGACGCGTATAAGCACTTCGCGCGCGCGGCGGGACCGCTGACTGGAAGTCTCAACACCGCACGCATGCTGGAGCGGTTTGGACGCGACGAGGAGGCAATAAAGTACTACGAAGATGCTCGGCGTATCGACCCCGGTTCATCTTTGGCATTAAGACGTCTGGCCGGTCTCTACAAACGAACGGGCAAGTTTGAACAAGCCCAGGCGGTCACTAACACGCTGGCGGTTATCTCAAGTTCGAACGCCGCCGGGTCTTCGTCCTCGGGACGGTAGCTTGTAGGTGCAGGCTTTCCTGCCCGTCTTTGTCTGAATTTGAAAGAAGCCTGACAGACAAGAATGTCTGTCCCACATAGGGAAAGCATTGCTGTCTATCCCTTGAATTGAACGATTCAGGAAAGTGAACACTTGTCATGTCGCAAACAACGATGCTCTCTCGCGTTGAAGTGGAATCAATGGGTCCGCCCGCGCCTGAGGAGATACCCGACCTTGGCATCGGCGAAGGCTTTCTCTGTGACTTAGCACTCAAGCACGTCGCCATGCTCCCCGAACCGACGACGACTTCCGTGGCAGAACGGCTTCATCTACCGCGTGCCCTTACCGAAGAACTACTGGAGAAGCTTTATCGGGAGAAGCTAATCGAAGTACGTTTGCAAACCGCCGTTGGCTCGACGCGGTATAGCATGCTGGACCGGGGCTGGGATCGACTGGTGCGATTGTTGTCAGTTTGCGGCTACAGCGGCGCGGCTCCTGTTTCGCTGGACGACTACGCACACATGATGCGTTTGCAATCGATACCTTCACATCCGGCCTCGATGGAAACAGTGCGCTCGGCGTTTCATGATCTGATCCTGCCGGAGTCGCTGCTGCAAACTCTCGGCTGCGTAATTAACTCGCGGCGATCGCTCTTTCTGACGGGTTTACCTGGTACTGGAAAGACCGCTGTTGCCGAACGAATTAATAACGCCCTGCCGGGTGCCATTTGGATTCCGTACGCAGTTGAAATTGATGGTCAAATCATTAGGGTCTTCGACGCCCACTGCCACCGCATCGCGTCGCCGGACGTTACGCCAGTGGAATATGACCGGCGCTGGGTACTCATCAATCGGCCGCTCGTTGTTGTTGGTGGTGAACTAACGCTGGAAAACGCCGACCTGACCTGGAGCGAAGCAGCCAAGTTTTATGAGGCGCCCTTTCAGATGAAATCAAATGGCGGAACGCTGGTTATTGACGACTTCGGTCGGCAGCGAGTCGCGCCCCAGGATTTGCTCAACCGCTGGATCGTGCCGCTCGAGCGCCGTGTTGACTACCTGGCACTGCACACCGGAAAAAAGATCGAGGTTCCTTTTGAGCAGTTGGTTGTTTTTTCAACCAACCTTGATGAAAACGATCTGACTGACCAGGCATTTCTGCGCCGGATGGGTTACCGCGCTCGTGTCGAGCCACCCACTCCAGGAGCTTACTCAGAGATCTTCAAGCGCCAGGCTTACACGCGCGGCATTCGTTACGGGCAGCCAGTGCTTGACCATGTGCTCAATAAGTACCGAATCGAACGTCGGCAAATGAAGGGTTGCGAGCCGCGCGACTTGCTTGATCGCGCGACTGACATCTGCCTCTTTGAAGGGCAGCAGCTGGAGTTGACGCCGCAGATTCTGGATATTGCCTGGCGTAACTACTTTGGAACGTCACACTCATTCGCACCTGTTAACACGCAGGAAACGATGATTGAAAGAACCCTGGCTGATCCGCTTGAGCTGTAAGCCGAGCCTTCCGCCTGACGAAGAAGCGAAAGCTGACGCCGGTCGCACTTTATGAAAATCGTCCGGAACGCAATTCAAACGCTTGCATTCGGCGCTCTGGCGCTTGTTGTCTCCAGTACCGCTTACGGCCAAAAGAAACCGGACCGCACGCAATCCGCTGTGGTGGCGGCAAGTGAAGGCTCTGAGCAGGTTCACTTGAAGCTGAAGGACAGAACCAGGATCGCCGTGGACGAAGCTTGGGAAAGCGAACAGGGAATTTGGTATCGGCTCGGTGGCATGAGCCATCTCCTCCCGCGAGATCGCGTAAAAGCAATTGAGCGTGGTGCTGCCTCGAAGCCAAAGTCTGATCTTCAGGTGACTAAAGTTGTAGCGACCGATGACGAAGAGGATCGCGACGACGCTTCCAGCGTTTCCAACAGTCCTGATGAACAACCGGTTTGGATTTATCTCGTAGGAGGCGCCAAGTTTGAGGCCGACAGCGTTACGGAGTCTGCGTCAGGCGCCTGGTATCGGCGCGGTCCGCTCGCGGTATTTGTTGAGCGGGCACGGATTGATCACATCGAGCGAGAAGAGCCGGAAGCTCTGGCTGATTCCAAAAGAGCGCGTGGCTGGACTACCGGGAGTCCAAAGATTGACAGCTTGATCAAACAAAACGGCACGAGATATGGCGTCGATCCCTACCTAATCTTTTGCGTAATGGAGCAGGAGTCACATTTCAACGCGCGCGCCCTGTCGCCAAAAGGAGCGCGGGGATTGATGCAACTAATGCCCGGGACCAGTGCTCGCCTTGGCGTCAGACGGCCATCCGATCCGGGGCAAAACATTGCGGGCGGCACGCGTTATTTGAAGCAGCTTATCCAACGGTTTGACGGCCGGATCGATCTTGTCCTCGCGAGCTACAACGCCGGAGAAGGGGCGGTCATGAAGTTTGGTCGCAAGGTTCCGCCATACCGCGAGACTCGGGCTTATGTGAAACGAATAAGCTATCGTTACCGCCGGATAAAGCCTACGGTCCACACCAAAAGTGAGGTAGCAAAAGTAGGCGCCGCGCTGTGAGTGCTTTTGCCACATCTGAAAAGCCTTCCACTCTGAAGCAGAATGAAACGCACCTTTGTCCGACTCACGCTAATATCGATCCTCTGTTGCGCGGCACCGTTGTCTTCTCATGCGCAGCAGTTTTCAGACGTCCCGCTGACAAACTCAGCTGTTGTCAAACTTGTTCGTGCCGGCTTCAAAGAGAAAACGGTGATTGCGATCATTCATAACCGGCCAAGCCGATTTAATTTGGATTCTGATAAATTAATCGAACTAAAGCACAGCGGCGTTAGCGAAAACATAATCCTTGCGATGTTGGCCCACGATGACTCGTTTGTTGTTTCAGATTACGACTGGATGGATGACTCCAGGATTAGAGGACGCATAGGCAGGACAGAAGATAAAGATCCAACAGGACAAGCTGATATCTTTGGAAGCAGCAGTGGTTCAAGGAGTCAGACGAACGGGCGAGGCATCGACGGTTCAAATCAGGGTGAGACTACAACCACCGGTAGCGCCACAGTTCGAATTCTGCGTCCGCCAGCAGAAGCTGGCGGAGGCCAACCAAGACTGGAGAAAACTCCCATTTTAACCAACGAGTCTGTCATCAAATTAGTCGATGCCGGTTTTTCCGAGGGTACGATAATCAAAAGAATCGAAGATTCGCCGGCGGCCTTCGATCTTTCCATTGGCAAATTGGAAGAACTTCGCAGGCGTCGTGTTACAGAGGCGATCATTCTCGCAATGACAGATGCTATGGGCGACGAATCGAGCGCAAAGCGAGCGGCGCCTACCAAGGGAAAGTAACCCGTGATCCCCGGCAAAGTAATGGCTCAACGTATGTTGAACCGAAGCGGGGTTCTAGTTTTGTTTTTATTAATCGCGCTTTCGCCTTCCATCCGGGGGCAGTCCACATCCCCAACTCCAACGGCTTCGCCTAAACCAGAGGAACAGGAGATCGATCCGGAGGATGTGATCTCCGTAACCACGAGCGAGGTGCTATTGCCTGTGACTGTGCGCGACGGCGCCGGCTTGCTGGTTAGTAACCTAACGCGAAAAGATTTTCTTGTCTTCGAGGATGGAGTGGAACAACCACTCAGCGATCTTAGCCTGCGGCAAGTTCCAGTGGACGTCGCTTTAATCGTGGACGCTTCTTCGTCTGTAGCTGGAAACCTTGACGACTTTCGGAACGCTGTGGAAGGCTTTGCTTCGCATCTTGCGGTTGATGATCGGATCAGTCTCATCCAGTTTGACGACCGCGTTATGCTACTTCAGGACTGGACCAGCAGTATGCTGCAGTTGCGGCGTGCTTTGAAACGTATTGTCCCGGGAATGTTCACCCGCTTTCACGATGCAATGCTGTTGGCATCGCGCGATCAGTCGCCGCGCGGAAATGCCAGACACGCGATCATTGTCTTAACCGATGGTATCGACAGCGGGCGCGGCACTACCTTCGAGGTTGCCTTGCGAGCCGCCCTCCAGTCTCAAACTACGGTGTACGTAGTAAGCAACACGGAAATCGAAAGAGCCAGGAAACAGGAAGAACTTACCACGTTGCTGTCCGGTTCCGATTCCGCCGTTCGATTCAACCAACTTCGAATCGACGATCTGCGGCTTGGTCTTGCGGCGCTAAGCGACAGCGAACGTAACCTCGCGCAGTTGACTGCCGCAACGGGCGGGCGGCT
This sequence comes from Blastocatellia bacterium, assembly GCA_963698325.1. Lineage (GTDB taxonomy): Bacteria > Acidobacteriota > Blastocatellia > Pyrinomonadales > Pyrinomonadaceae > PSRF01. The sequence goes on from CAVOQJ010000009.1 coordinate 115,154, forward strand.
TTACAGGCCCACTACTTTCAATGATCTCGAGCGAACTTACGCCGAAGTAGCTGACGAGCTACGCCATCAATACACGCTCTATTACTCTCCCTTAAACACGAAGCGAGATGAAGAATTCCGGCGAGTGCGCGTGGAAACTCGGAATCCCACCCACCAGGTTTCCGCCAGGATCGGCTACTACGCACCAGGAAAATGAACGCCGGCTTGCCTATTAAACTGGGCGCGTTAAGCCCGTTCCTCTTCCCCTTCTAATGCGGTGCCAAAATGCTACGCCCAGACGTACTAGGGCTGACCTGCGTCGCGGTGACACGCATACAGCTGTGCTCTAAGCTTCGGTGGCATGGTGCTAGACGAAGCTAAGTCTAATTATTTATCTGTTTAACTAGCTCTTAGCGTTGGCGGCATGGGCATTGCCAATGGATTAGTCCAGTTTGCGAGGTACGTTGTTTCGCACTCCCTTGCGAAAGGCAATTCTATCTAAACATAACCGATTACCTAGAGGAGACAGGATGCGACTAATCAAGCGCGCCGAGAAGGGCCTCACATTGGCAGCCGGCGGCCTACACGATATTATCCAGTCAGTTAATAAGTACAAACCCAATCCCTCGTTTACGCCTAAATGGTCGAACAAGCCTTTACTGAAATCGTGGCAAAAGAGCAAACCGACGCTGGGCTGGCCGCGAACGACGGATTCGCTTTGTCCAAACTGTGTAATCGATGCAAGGGAATCGATTATTAGTGGTAAGCAGGACGTCAGTGTCCTAATCAATGAAAAAGTCGGCGAGATTAAGGCGCAGATTATTGAACGCGATGGCGAAGTTTGGATGGTAAAAGATTGTCCGATTCACGGACACTTCGAAGACATGATGGCCATCGACGTGAAGTTCCTAACGCACATCGAAAAGATGTTTCCGGGCCGGGACATCGATGCTCATAATGACGAAAAACTTCACAACCATGGATCCAGCACGATTAAGTATGGTCGCGGCGCTGTTCTGACAGTTGACCTTACTAATCGCTGCAACATGATGTGCGATCCCTGCTTCATGGACGCCAACCAGGTTGGGTTCGTTCATGAGTTAAGCATGGATGAAATCCAGGAGATTCTCGACAACGCGATTTCGATTAAGCCGCGTCGCCAGATGTCGGTACAGTTCTCTGGTGGGGAGCCGTCAATTTCGCCGCACTTTATCGAATCGATTAAGTATGCGCGCAAGGTTGGTTATAACAGTGTGCAGGCAGCGACTAACGGAATCGAATTTGCCAAGAGTAAAGACTTCTGTCGCCAAGCGGCTGAGGCAGGTTTGCGTTACGTTTATCTTCAGTTTGACGGCGTAGGCAATGACGCTAACAGTCATCGTCAGGTCGGCAATCTATTCGACGTGAAGATGCGCGCAATTAATAATCTGCATGAAGCGGGCGTCGAGATTGTGCTGGTGACTACCTTGGTCAACGGCATAAATAATGACCAGGTCGGATCGATTATTCGGTTTGCGCTGGACAATCCGAAGAAGATTGCCTTTCTTTCTTTCCAGCCTGTTTCCTTCACTGGACGCGATGAAGAGATCACGCCACAGCGCCGGCTGCAACAGCGTTACACGCTTTCACATCTTGCGCATGACGTTAAGAATCAAGTTGGGATCACCGAACCAACGCGCGACTGGTTTCCATTATCGTTGATGGGTGCCTTTGCAGATTTCGCGGATCTTGTCCACGGACCGCAGGCTGAATGGGGCCAGGTGTCATGCGGCTGCCACCCGAACTGCGGAGTTGGCACTGCGGTCATGGTGGATAAGGAAACACGGGAAATGCGTCCGGTGCCGGAATTTCTAAATATCCCGGGTTTGGTCAAGGACATGCAGAAGATTACGGACGCAGCGCGGGGCAAATGGATGTCGAATTTGATGATGGGATTGGCTTTGCTTAAGCATTACAACCCCTATAAATCGCCATCGCAGTTTACGCTTTACGAACTCTTCAAGAAGTTTGACAAGTCCTTCGGTCTAACGGGTAAGGACTATGGCAAGGTTAGTGGCGATCGTTCGAAAGACGATATAGAGAAACGTCGCGCAGATCGCTGGAACTTCCTTTTTATTGCTGGTATGTGGTTTCAGGATCTTTTCAACTACGACTTCCGCCGCACTGAGATGTGCATTATTCCTTACGGTACTCAGGAGGGAGAGATTTCATTTTGTGCTTACAACACCGGCATAGGGTGGAGAAATATCATTGAGAACATGCACCAGAATGCGACAGTGGCAAAGTGGTATGAGGAACATGGTCGACACGAAATTTTCGCGCGTGGTAAGGAAGTAGAACTGAGCGATAAGGCTCACGACATGGTATTGAATCCGATCGACCTTACGCGACCGAACAAGCCTCAAATGGAAGGACCCAAGACAGCGCATGAGGAAGCAGTGATGATGCGAAAGCTTTATCAGGAGATCGTGCTCAAGAAGCAGCTCGATACAAAAGAAGCGGACAAGCCGGTTCAAATTCAAAGCCTCAGCCGGAAGAAGCGGGAAACCGCGCAGCCCGCCTTGGTTTAGTCGATTGCGTTCTAGTTCATGAGAACCCCGCGAGCGATTCAAATGTTCGCGGGGTTCACTGCGTAACCACGCGCCGGAGCTGTTAGCCGCCCGCGAACTAGCAGTTTAAGATGCCTAAGTAGTTGGCATTCACGCACGGCATGTCAGCTTGACCGCAGGCGTTGGCGGCGTGTTAAATAGCCGAGTTATCAAAATACGATCAAACTTTTAAGGAAAGACGGAAAGCCAATGGCAATAGTTACCATTAATCAAGGTGAATCGATCGAGAGTGCGTTGCGTCGTTTCAAGCGCAAGGTGATGACCGAAGAGATTATCAAGGATGCGAAAAAGCACGCGTTCTTTATCCCTCCCGGCCAGAAGGCAAAACTCAAGTCAGCTCTTGCGCGCAAGCGGAACAAGAAAAAAGGCCGTATGCGTACTACCCCGCGAGACTAATCGGACTAGTAGAGCCAACCTTTTGCATCTCTGCACGTCAGAGTGTGCCCCTCCAGTCGCGTTTGGATTCCACTGTTCGACATCGCCGCCTTGAGGTCATTGAGAAGGGCAACGTCGAAGGATGAGAGTTGATGGCCGAATGACCAGAATTTTGCTCACAAATGACGATGGCATACACTCCCATGGCCTCATCAAACTTGAAGAAGCTCTAAGAGACGTCGGCGATGTCTACGTGGTTGCTCCAGTCGCCGAAATGAGCGGCGCTTCTCACAGCCTCACTTTGGCTCGGCCATTGCGCATTCGCCAAATCGACGAGCGACATTGGACGGTTGATGGCACGCCCACTGACTGCGTCACGCTCGCCCTTAATAAGATTCTGTCGTCCGAGGAGATGCCCAACATTTGCGCGTCGGGAATTAATCATGGTGGTAATCTCGGCGATGATGCAACCTACTCCGGCACTGTTGCCGGCGCACTCGAAGCTACGATCCTCGGAGTGCCGGGCCTGGCGTTTAGTCTGGTCGCTCGTGAACATTTTGATTTCCGCGAAGCTGCGCAATTTGCAGTAGTGGCAGTGCAGAAGGTGCTGACGGAAGGACTACCCGACGGCACCTTACTCAACATCAATATTCCTGCCAAAGAGATCAAGGGCGTTCGCGTCACTCGCCAGGGAATCAAAAACGCTCGGCCTGTTATCAGCGAGCACATCGATCCACGCGGCAAGCCGTATTTCTGGATCGGCGAAGAGTATTTTAATAACAACTCCGCTGACGGAACGGACTACAATGCGATTGACTTGGGATATATCTCAGTTACGCCGCTGAAGAGTGACATGACCGACCATCGAGCGCTCACAGCAATTGAGAGCTGGAATTACCTAAAAGACCAGGAGCTAATTCATAAGACATAGGTTGCTTTAGCACCACCGTATTTCCGAAATTGGTATTGAAGTTTTGCAAACCACCGGTCAACAACCCGCAAATAGAAGCCAGGACTACTCTATCCCGCGCGAACGGATGGTCGAAAGGCTTCGAGATCATTATAAAATCCTCGATGAAAAGGTTCTCGAGGCCATGCGATCCGTACCGCGTCACGCCTTTGTGCCGGAAGCATTACAAGGTCGCTCGTATGGAGATCATGCTCTGCCGATTAGCGGGAGCCAAACGATCTCACAACCATATATCGTGGCGCGCATGACGGAATTGCTCGAGATCGATTCCGAGAGCCGGGTGCTCGAGATAGGAGCTGGTTCAGGATATCAGACCGCCGTTCTGGCCAAGGTTGCGGGACAGGTTTATTCAATCGAACGAATTGCTAGCCTCGCGCGCGAAGCTCAAAGTCGCATCAGGCAACTGAACATCTATAACGCCACTGTAAAGTGTTTTGATGGCACTTTAGGGTGGGCCGCTAATGCCCCGTACGATGCGGTATTAGTTGCCGCGGGTGGCCCAACCGTGCCGGAACCACTTGTCGCCCAGCTTAAGGTTGGCGGCCGGTTTGTCTTGCCAGTGGGAAATTCGCGCGAGTCGCAACGTTTGGTTCGAGTAATCAAAACCGAGATAAGGTACAAGCAGGAAGACCACGGCGCTTGTGCCTTTGTTCCGTTGATTGGGCAACATGGCTGGTCTACATGAAACGGATCGAGTTTCATGTTCGGTTTCGAAAGCGCGGCCCGCTGGTTTCACTTTTTTCTGGCTCACCCGAGCCTTTTCTTTTTTAACTCTAAACCAGAACTCTAAACTCGAGAATCTAGCGTAACTTAATGATCGCACGAATTATTGAAATCCTGTCGGGCTTTATCGTTGCTACAATTTCATTACTGGGCTATTCCGGAATTGTCCTATTGATGGCAATTGAATCAGCATGCGTGCCATTGCCCTCCGAGATCATCATGCCGTTTTCGGGATACCTGGTGTCTACGGGGCAAATGAACCTCTGGTTAGTGGGACTCGCTGGCGCGGTTGGTTGCGTGCTTGGTTCATTGGTCGCTTATTGGGTAGGAATGTATGGCGGCCGCCCTGTGATCGAAAAATACGGACGGATGGTTCTAGTCTCACGTCACGATCTCGACATGGCAGACCGCTGGTTTGCAAAGCATGGCGAAATTATCGTTTTCGTTAGTCGTCTCTTACCGGCTATCCGCACCTTCATCGCTTTTCCTGCCGGAGTAGCGCGGATGAACTTAAAGCGCTTTGTCATTTACACGTTCGCGGGTTCGCTGCCGTGGTGTCTTGGGCTCGCTTATGTAGGCCAGAAGCTTGGTGAAAAGTGGAACCAGGACGATACACTCAAAACGTGGTTTCATCGCTTCGATTTTCTAATCGGAATTGCCGCGGTGTTGTTGATTGGCTGGTGGATTTGGCGTCACATAGGCCACGTGCGAAGGGAGAAAGCTGATACTTAGAGTTTAATTCTTAAGTTGGCTGTTCAGAATCCGATCCTGTTGGCCGAATAAAAACATGTTAACCTCATGAACAACCTTGTCGAAGAGCGAAGCGTTTGTTGAATTGCTCTGTGCCCGAGGAATAGGCCTGCGATAATCTTTTGTCCTGGGCAGTTTCGTGCCGTGAATGAAGTTTTGGAAATACTAAACCTAGAACAAGAAAACGTAATTATGAAGCGCGGAGGAAGGGAACAAGATTCCACGCGGCCGGTGGCTCGCTTCCTTGGTCGGGTTGTTTTCTCTTCTGTGCTGGTCATCATCGCAATAACTGCGATTCCTTACGGAACGGTCCAGCCGTGGTGGATAGCAATCTTCGAGTGTGCGGTTTTTGTAGTCGCGATACTCGCAGTCATCGAAGCCTCCATCGGCAAGGGCTGGTCAGGAGATAATCTGAAACTGTTCGCGCCACTTCTTCTCCTCACTTTGTTTGTCGTGTTTCAGTCGCTACCTCTGTTCTCGGGCATTGGACCGCTAGGTTTGGGATCGTCTCTTAGCGCGGATCCTTACGGCACGCGGCTGGCCGCGATCCGGCTTTTTGCTCTAGTTGTGGCAGCTCTGCTCCTCCTTCGTTACACGTCTAATAAAGCCCGGCTGCGTAAGCTGATCTACATCATCATTGCCGTCGGCATAGCGAGCGCCTTCTTTGGAATAATGCGCAAGAATTTACAAGAGGGACCCGGGTTTTTCCTTCCCGGGCTAACAATCGTGGATCGCAGTTTCGGGCAGTTTGTTAACCGGAACCATTTTGCTTTCTTGATGGAGATGTGCCTTGGCTTATCCCTGGGATTGATCATTGCAGAGCAGGGTCGGCACAGACGGGTAGTGGTGTTAGCGGCAAGCGCCATCCTGTGGGTGGCACTGATCTATTCCAATTCTCGCGGTGGAATTCTCGCCTCACTATGCCAATTACTTTTGTTGGGAGTTATGCTTGATCCGCTCAGCCGCTTAAAAAAAGCGAAAGTGGACACTCGTTGGCGGCTTTTTCAGGTTCTTGCGGGCGGTCTCGCGACGCGAGCGTTTCTCGGCCTCTGTTTGATTGCGTTGTTTGCTTTCGGCGTTTTTTGGATAGGTGGTGAACCGGTAGTTTTTAACTTTCAACAAGCCGCCACCGACTTCAGCCAGCAGGAGATGCAGAACAACGTCAACACTAGCAGGAAGGAAATCTGGTCAGCGACATGGCAGCTAATCAAAGCCCATCCGATTGCGGGCGTGGGATTTGGCGGTTACTGGGTTGCAATCACGAGGTATCACAATGCATCTGGTGCGATGACACCGCAGCAAGCCCATAACGATTACTTGGAATTGATGGCCAGCGGCGGAATTATCGCATGCGGACTCGTGGTTTGGTTTGCTGTTGTGTTTCTAAAAAGGGCGCGCCAGACTCTATATTCGTCGGATCCTTATTACCGGTCAGCCTGTTTGGGCGCACTTATTGGACTTTTTGGCGTAGCTGTCCACAGTTTCGTTGATTTTGGAATACACATAACAATTAATGCTTTAGTCTTATTTGCATTGATCATCATTGCAGTGAAAGGCGAGCGGGTTGCAGAAACCTATCTCAGAGCCGCCCCAGCGGCTGGGATTGCGCCAGTCGGGACTTTGACAATAGATGATTGACGCATGCAGGTGGTGAGGGTATACTCCGTCCCTATTCCTCAGGCTGTGTGCGGGTGGCGGAGTGAAGCAAGGAAGACTTCTTCATTGATTCGGAGGTAAAGGTATGAAATTCAGAAACCAAAAGATGCTAACGGCAGCCGCCCTGTTTGTTATTTTTGCCGTCACTCAGGTCTATATTGGAGTCAGCTTCGCCGAGCCAAACGGCAGTCTGGCTTCCGTCGCCAGACCTCAACAACTAATGGGAATTTTAACGACCCGGGACAATCAGCCGATCCTTGTAAATGGCGTGAGCGCGGTCAGTGGAGCCACAATTCCCAGTGGGGCCACTGTTGTAACTCCTGACAATGTCGGAGCCACGATAAACGTGGGTGCCTTGGGTAGTGTATGTATTGCGCCAAATACGACATTGGTGGTCACGTTTGCTCAAAGGGGCAATGCAGGCGACATAAACGTAAGCTTGACTCAAGGTTGCGTGATCCTGACGACTTTGAGGAACGTGAAGGGTGTAATTAATCCGGCTCAAAGCGCCGGGGTTGAGATCAATCCAACAACCGGCGGGACAATCGATGTCTGTTTACAGCCAGGCGAGGCAGCAAAGGTTAATCAGGCCGCCGCCGCCAACGCTGGCGCCGGGGCTTCCGGTTTAGGCTGTAATCCCCCTGCCGGTGCTGCTGCCATTCCACGCGGATTATTCGGTCTTGGAAGGACTGCGACAGCCGCAATTTTCGCGGGTACTGGTGGAGTGGTTGCCTGCATCGTTTTTTGTAATCCGAGTCCATCCGCTCCATAATTCCCCAAGTGCAGGAAGCAGAATATGAAAAGGCGAGTGTTCCGAAAGAAGCTCGCCTTTTCAGCTTTTTGAACCGCATAATTTGAGCGGCTTAAGAAGTAAGCTGGCTTCGATTTTAACCTCCTTGTGAATTTTAGTCCTCAAACGGCGGTGCGTAAGAAAACCAACAACGAAGCGTCTCGCAGCCTTGCGCAGGTGGCGGCTGTCGGTGGTTTGGTCGTCGTCTTTCTAGTGTTGACCTGGAATACAGGTCGTGAGGGATTCTCCAGCTTGCTTTCAGCCTATGCTGCTGGGACATATGAGATTGACGCGGCAAACGCGGCCGTTAGCTTAAGCTCAAGCAGCCCCGATGCCCACTTTGTGCGCGGCACCATCCTCGAAGCCAGGAATGACCCGACAGGAGCCTCGGCGGAATATAACGCCGCAGCTATGGCTCGTCCCGATGCTTGCATCCTTTGGCTAAGCCTTGCGCGAGCCCGCGAGCTAAGTGGGGACATTGACGGCGCAGTGGCCGCCGCGAGGCAGGCTGTTCCCCTTGCTCCATCTTACGCTCAGCCCCATTGGCAACTCGGCAATGTTCTCTTGAGGGCAGGTCAAGAGGATGAAGGCTTCAAGGAGCTTCGACTAGCTGGCGTTAGCAATCCAACATTGATGCCAAGTGTAATTGATCTCGCGTGGCGCTTGTCCGACGGCAATCCTCAATTCGTCGAGCGGGCTGTGCAGCCAGAAACTCCAGAGGCTTACCAAGCGTTGGGCCAATACTTGCGACATCTTGGGGATCTGGAGGCAGCCCTTTATATATACGAATCGTCTGCTGGTCGAGCGCCCGAGTCGGAACGGCGCGCCAATATTGCGGCGCTTATCGGAGCTAAGAGGTTTGGAGAAGCCTATGGGCTATGGTCCCGGCGAAGGCAGGGAACCAAGGCGGGGGTGATAAACGATTCGGGATTTGAGGAAGAGGAAGATTTACAGGAGCCGGGATTTCGGTGGCGGACAGTCGACAAAGGTCAAGACTTTCACCTCTCACTGGACACTGGTGATGCCAAACAGGGTCGCTCCAGTCTTAGAGTAGATTTTGATGGTGATTCCGATCCGGCCGCGGCGATAGTATCGCAGCTCGTTGTGGTTGAGGCGCGTACGCATTACCAACTGCGTTTCGCAGCTCGGACTGAAGGTATCGTCAGTGGCGGCTTACCCCACGTCGTAGTCATCGACGCTAATAGTAACAACGCTCTGGGCCTATCTGCCGAATTGCCTCAGGCAACAGACGGTTGGCGTAATTATGCATTTGATTTCGATACCGGAGAGTCATCAACCGCAGTTCAGATTAGCCTTCAGCGCCTAAGTTGTGCCTCTCCTCGCTGTCCAATCTTTGGTCGTCTTTGGTTAGATGATGTCTGGCTGCAGAAGTTGTGATCGGGCCGCCCGACTCTACCAAACCTGGTCAGCTACTCTTCCAGTCTTTGTCGAGCGACCAACTAGTCGGGTCGCGAGGGTGGCTTAATAACCGACGAAGCATCCGCTAACGGCACGGTTCGGGTGGGGACTACTATGGGTGTATCATCCTCAACGGGCTCTTCACCTTCGTCCTCCGGCATTAGTTTTCTGACCAAAGCCGAATTCCGAACCTTTAAATCCTTGTAGGCCTGCCTGACTTGAGCTACATCGCATGACGTAGGCGCCTCCATATCATTAGACACATTCAGGGCGTCAAACTGGTTCATCACGGTACTCTTCCGCTTGCAGGTATAACAATCAAGCAGTCCCAGGTTATGACCCAACTCGTGAACCATCGCATTTAGAAGCGCTTTAGGATTTGTCAGCACGGGATCAACGATGATACTGGCCCACGTGATTATTCGATTGTCCCTGGCGCTGTATGCGCTTAGCTCCGTTGCGTGACGCTTGGTCTTGTCAAACACTCGGTCGCGAAGAATCGTTAAGCAGTTCTCGCATGAACGTTGCTGGGCAGTGTTGCCCTTAAATTCAAACTTTACCCCGGATCCGGTTTGTTCAGAAGCACGGTTCCACTTTTGCAGTGCGGTAAGCAAATAAGACAGTTGCTCAGAATCAAAATCGGTAGAACGAACGTACACCTGAACCCGAGCATTAGGCGCCCACATCCAGAATCCGCCAGCCGGCGCCTGATTACCTATTCTGCAAGAATCGAGGGAAGTCTTACTTTGGGCGTTAGAGTCTCTAGCTCCCGTTACGACAATCAACGCCAAAAATATTATCGAGGCACTTCTTCTCAAGCTTTTTCTCTCCGCAGCGGTCAGAACTTGAAGAACAAATCCCGCAGAAGTAAGGCCGAGTCAGCGGGCGGTTGAGCAGGAGTCACTGACCGTGCAGGCGCACCGGCTAAACTAACTGGTGCCAGGGGCGAGAGATTGCCTATCTCCACCTTTTCAACGCGCTTGGTGCCGTAGGACTTAGCAGCGGCGACTTCCCTTTCCTGTGCGTACACGCTCTTGAGTGTCTCCAGGTCACACTTGGATGGCGCAATAAGTCCGTTGTCTTTGTTGATGCCGGGAAAGCCGTTCATTATTGTGCGTTTGCTCTTGCATGTTTCGCAATCCCAGAGTCCCATGCCGTGGCCCAATTCGTGGGCTACGAACCCCTGCAACGCATGCGGATTGGTTGTGGCAAAGTCAAGATCTATCCAGGCGGAAGTTAGGACGCGGCCCTCTTCCGAACTCAGCGGATTGAAAAAAGAGTAATGCCGCCCGTCATTCTTGTAAACTTCTCGCCTCGTAACCGTAAGACAACTCTTGCAGTTCATCAAACCTGCTGTTTCGCCCGCATATGTTAATTTAACCCCGGCTTTGGTATCCTCGCTGGCGCTGGTCCACGCTTTCAGCGCTTGCAGTAAAGCCTCCCGCTGTTCCGGAGTGAACATGTTGCGAACAAGGTAAACCTTCACTTCCGCATCGGCCGCCCAGTGGTAGGAACTCACGGGCGGGGCATTGCGGTTTGTGACACAAGCCTCTAGGCTGCCCTGAGGTTTAGGCATAATGGTGGGAGCTGATGAAGTGGACGGAGTATCCTCGATGTCCGTAATAGTGACTTTGCTTCCAAACAATTTGTAGTCGTAGTAGTTGACTTTGATCCGGTAGTGGACATCGCCTTCTGGAAAATGCAAGACGTCATCAGCCTCGGTGCGGGTCGGGAATGCAAACGCACCATTAATAGGCTCGCGCCAAGTCTCAAATAAAGGAAACCGCTGCTTACCTTGCGGCTCTACCTGGCCTTTGATTTTGACGATCTGGAAACTATTGGGATCGATCCATACCCGTCCCACGAAGAAACGTTCGCGCATGCGTTTGGGATCGGGTTTCACGAAGGGCGTAACGTCGATAGCCAGGAGTTGGCGTGAGTCAATAGTCTCTGCGCCTGCGTAAGTTAGCTGATATTTATTCGCTTCTACGATGTCAATGCCAAGGAGTTGGCTGCCCGCCAAGTCTTGAATGTCTTCCTTTGTGATCCGCATTTCGTGAATTCCGGATGGCGGGTGGAAGAGAACTCGTTCGATACGCTGGCCTTGATCATCAAAGAGAAATTGGGACTTCCGAATGTATTCTCCGGTAACCTCTCCCCTGCGGCCGATCGTTTGGAGTACGACATCACGCTTGAAAGTGTGCTGGTTTAGGGCCTCGCGTCCTTTGGTTTCGGCTTCCAGAAAACGCTCAAGAATTCTCGCGGATTCATTGGTAACCTCGGCCCACCGGTTGCCAGCCCGCAATCTGGCGGAAGAGCCGCTCGTCGTTGCAACCGAACCCTCCTGGGCAAATGCCAGGATGACAGACGTCAGGAGTAAGAAAAGTACGCCAAGCGGCATGGAACGGGGACGATTGATCGCGATAGGTAGCATGTTTCCTCGCTAAAGCAGCGTGACCGCAGTTATCGTGAAACTTTCGCGCGAATGCGAAGTCTTAGTCCTCTAGAGACGCGAGATTATTTGGGGTGAGATCGGAGTATTTGCGGGGCTATTTATCTGTAACGGGGCTGACACAGGACCGACGGCGCGTTGCAGCCTACGGCGGGTTCTAGGTAAGCAATCGGTGACGATCGCCTAACACACTTTAACAATCACCATCATTGTTGGTCAAGAATTATTAGTTAAGCCGATATTTTCCATGCGTTATGCCCTTTTTCGGTTTATCAGGCTGTATCTGAAGCGCGTCCGGATTAGTTCGGGAAATAACCCATAATTCAACCTTTGTTCTTAATGATTTAGTAGTTGGGGCGGTTCGGTTATCGGCTCGTTCTCAGAGACTGGTGAAAGTTAAAGGGGTGCAACGATTCGGCGACATTACGGTGGGTTTCTCCCGCAAGAAGATAAGGGGTAAGCAGATTGAACATTGACGATAAGTCTCCCCTAGGAGTAGAGTTAGCGATCCTTATGACAGGATCGTGTCGTGTGCTTCGGGGTGTTCAGGTAATTGATTTTTGACTACCTGTTGAGTAAGTAACGGCTTTCTTGCCACACGGGAATGAATGGAGTGATAAGAGGCCCAGGCTTGGGAAACAATATCGCCCCTTCCTCCGAGCAAGGTTTGGGAGACTCTCCAACTACCTGCAGGTTTGGGCAATACAATTCCTACTTGATGCTGACTATTTAGATTTGGCGCAAAATTTAAGTTGCTCCAACCTAACTGAATTCAGTGGGCGAAGGTGTCGAGAGCCTTTTCTGGTTATGGTTTCTATTCAATGATGCCACTGGGGCAGGGAGACGGAAAAAGTTTCATGTAGGACGTACTACGGAATAACAACTGGACCAGCAACGCATCGAAGGCACAACGGAGCGAATCATGCTGGCCTTTTTCTGAATGCCGCCTCGCGAGAGAGGCTTCCCCTCGGGGTTCCGGATGACGCTTACTATTCATGGTATTGCGGTCATGCCACTGCAAAGAGTGTGCGAATAAGGACTCCAGTTCACGCGGGCTTGGAAGACCTGCTTTTAGAAAAAATGAGAATACTCGTCATCCTAAAAACTCGAAATCAATTTCTGGACCGCGCGGCGATTGTTTCTGACCGAACGTTTGGAAGATGTCGAGGTCTAGAAAGAGTGTTAGCCGATAACCGTTGAGAGGCTGTCATGATAGAAGTTAAAAGGCACCCTAATCTCCGCACGTCGCTAGTTTATTTGAGCCGGACCTGTTGCATCGCGTTTTTGTTTGCGCTGATTTCTACCGTCTCGCAAGCGCAACAACCCGGCTCGGCAGCGAACCCAGCTAATTCCGCTGCTGTCTTGAGCGGCGGTGACTCTCTTTCGTCGGGTCAGACGGATGCTCGCTATCGAATCGGACCAGGAGACGTCCTTGAAGTTCGTGTGTTGAGAGCGCCGGAACTCTCGCGCGAGGGGGTACGCGTGGATCAGAGCGGCATGATTCGCATGCCGATGCTCGACATTGACATTCAAGCCGCTTGCCTGACGGAAGCAGAACTAGCCACGAACATCGCCAGGCTTTACTTGAAGTACAAGCGCGAACCCCATGTGGAGGTTTTCGTCAAGGAGTTTCAATCGCAACCCGTGGCCGTAATCGGTGCAGTGCGCGGGCCGGCACAATTCAAGCTACAGAGACCGGTGAGACTATCGGAGCTGTTGAGCTTTGCAGGTGGTCCCTCGGAGATGGCCGGACAGACCGTGCAAGTCGTACATGCTGGTGGCGTATCTCTATGCGACAAGTCCTCCAGCCCAAACCTCGACGACACTTCCGCCTTCGTTTCCTACAAATTAATCGACACCCTGCATGCTGTGCCTGAAGCGAATCCGTTTGTAAGACCTGGCGATCTGGTTCAGGTACCAACTGCGGATCAGGTTTACGTTGTGGGAAATGTTCTGAGGCCGTTAGCGATCCCACTCAAAGAGCCGCTCACGGTTTCTAAGGCAATCGCGATAGCCGGCGGCACCGCCCCAAGTACAAAGAAAGACAAGGTAAAGATTATTCGGCAGCTCCCCGGCAGTGGGAAGCAGGAAATTCATATTGACCTGAAAGCCATCGAGAGGAACCAGGCAGAAGATGTAGCGTTATTAGCCAACGATATTGTAGACGTGCCGATTTCTGGAACTAAGAGCATTTTGCGTAGCCTAGTGGGAGCCATTGTTCCATCGGTCGGGCAACTGCCGGTGCGCGTTATCCCATAAGCATCAACTAACCCAATTCGCCTCTGAGTACTGAGATGCAGCAAGAAGAAAACACAAACCATCGATCGGAACTCCCCAATGCATTGGAACTGATCCCACGAGGCCTTCCATCTGAAGCGCCCTCAGCGGAAAGCTCCAGATACCCAAGCTATGGTCCGCCCAATCATATAGATGAAGGCGTGCGCCTGCGTGACGTGTGGGTCGCGATAAGCAAGCGGCGGTGGCTAATCGCATTTATTGTTTTGCTGATCACGGCGACGACCGCCGTGATGTTGGCTCGCAAGCCCGACATCTATCTGGCTGAAAGCGAAGTACAGGTGGATACAGAGAGCCCGGCTTCGGGTTTAACTTCGGGAAAAGGCAATGCCATCATCGTCGACACATTCACAGATCCTTCCTATTTCAATACTGAACTGCAGATCATTTCGAAACCCGGGCTGCTCCGCCGCGTGGTGAAGACGTTGGATCTGGAGAACAACCAGGATTTCCTGCGAGCTCAAGCTGGTGACACAGCGTCGCAACGGTTGATGCGCACGTTCGGTTTAGGCAAGTCAACGGTTCAAACACCGATTCAGAAAGCCGCGGGCGACAAACTACTAGTTGTTAAAGATGTCGCATCGCCAAGTTCCAGGAACGATCTGGCAGAAGCAACCCGGCTCGAGCCATACGTGAGCTCAATTCAGGCTGGATTAAAAGTGGAACCAGTTAAGGAAGAACGCTTGCAGTTCACTGGCACACGGCTGATCAGCATCAAGTTCACCCACGCCAGTCCAATGGTTGCAGCTAAGGTTGCAAACGCGATAGCCGACACATTCGTGCTTTCAAATCTCGAGCAGAAGACTAAGTTCACTAGTACGACAGGCGACTTCCTGCAGCAGCGCATTGCCGAACTGCAATCGCAAATTCGTAACGATGAGGAGCGGCTCATTAATTACGCCAAAGGCCATGAGATCCTTTCACTCGACGCGGCGCAGAACACTGTCGTCGATCGACTGTCCGGTTTAAATAAGCAGCTGCTTGAAGCAGAAAACGAGCGCAAGATGGCGGAGGCCGCTTATAAAGTTAACAAAGAACCGGGTGCGGCTGCTGTACTGGCGGCAAGTGGAGCCAAAGAAGGTGGGGCAAAGGACTTGGAGGGGCAGCTGGCTGTGCTGAAGCAGAAGCGTGAACAATTGTTAACCGAGAACACTGAAGAGTGGCCGGAAGTGAAAGAGGTTCAGAAACAGATCGCGTTGGTCGAAAAACAGATTCAGGACGCAAATTCAAAAGTCGTTGTGACCGAATCAAAGGCGATTGAGATGCGTTACCATCAGGCACTCGCTCGCGAGCAAGCTCTCCGCACCGCCTTCGACGACCAGCGCGGAGCCACTCGGACGCAGAACGAGGCGGCAATCAATTACCATATCATTCAGCAGGAGATAGAAACCAACAAAGGACTACTGGATGGCTTACTGCAGCGTGCGAAAGAGAACGATGTAATACTCGCCGGCACGCCCAACAATTTACACGTCACGGATTATGCGATACCGCCGCGTACACCGATTGGTCCGAATCGCCTTCAGGGAATAATGCTCGCCTTTATATTCTCATTTGGTTTCGGCGTGTGTCTGGCGGTGATGCTGGAATATCTGGATGACAGCGTGCGGTCGACTGAAGACGTGAGCAAAGTGCTGCGCTTGCCGACGCTGGCAACAATCCCGGCGCTGAAGAACGGTTCTACGTCCCGCCGGCTGCTCACGAGTCAAACGACGTCTCTGTTGCAAACGAAGAACGGCAATGGCAACGGCAGCGGTCGAAGCAATTCGGCTCTCTTACTCGACCTCGATCAGCGATCTCCGCTAGCAGAGGCTTATCGGCGTTTGCGGACCTCCGTCTTACTCTCATCTCCTGGGCACGCACCGAAAACCCTGGTGATAACTTCTTGCGTGCCTTCCGAAGGAAAGAGTACTACCGCAATCAACCTGGCTGTAAGCCTGGCTCAAACCGGGGCGCGCGTTTTAGTCATCGATGGCGACATGCGCCGCCCAACTGTCCATTCGTCGTTTGGTATTCAGAATCGAAGCGGACTGAGCAATATTCTTTCAAACGAGATGTCCAACGTCGAAACACTTGCTCTCGTGCAGAAAGAAAAAGTGAGTGGCCTGTATTTGCTGACCTCAGGACCGATCCCGCCTAACCCGGCTGAGTTAGTGGGCTCCGGACAGATGCGTAAATTGCTGGTTGAACTTGGAGCCACGTTTGATCATATTGTGATTGACACCCCGCCCATTGCTTCTTTTACCGACGGCGTCTTGTTGTCGGCAATCGCAGACGGTGTCATCCTGGTCATTCACGCTAATGAATGCTCGCGCAAAGTTATCCAGCGATCGCAGCAAGCGCTTCAAGAGGTGAGAGCAAGGGTGTTAGGGGTGGTCTTAAACCGCATTCACCTGCGCTCCTCTGACTATAGCGACTATTACTACCACTCTTATTACAAGGGTCAGGAGTCGGAATACACGTCCGGCGAGAGCGCACAAGTCTCCTAAGCAAATCGAGTTTTGCGAATTCGGATTAAACTTTGGCCGCCAGGCGCTGTTGGCCAATCGTGATTGGTGGTAGTTGGTTGTTCCGAAATTTGCAATCGCAGTTTGCAGTTCTTCTCCTCACCTTTCTTAACTTCGAAACTCTCCAAATCGAAAAGCTCGTTATGCCCGCACCCGACTTCATCGTCTTTGGCGCCCCGAGCATTGAGCAAGGCGAGATCGAAGAAGTCGTGCGCTGCCTGGAATCCGGCTGGATAGGTACCGGACCTCGGGTGGCCCAGTTTGAGAGCGAGTTTGCCGCCTACAAAGGCGTAGCCTCTGCGGCAGCGGTCAATTCCTGCACGGCGGCCATGCATTTGAGCGCATTGGCGGCGAACCTCGGCGAGGGCGATGAAGTGATCACTACGCCGATGACATTTTGCGCAACAGTTAACGCGGTCATTCACGCGGGCGCGACACCGGTTCTGGCAGACATCGATCCGCGCACGATGAATATCGATCCGGCCCAGGTCGAGGCTCGAATTACACCCAGGACAAAAGCCTTGTTGCCGGTTCATTTTGCCGGACGCCCATGCGATATGGACGCGCTTGCTGATATCGCCGAACGTCACGCACTGAAAATGATCGAAGACTGCGCCCACGCCATCGAGACGGAATATTACGGCCGCAAGGCTGGAACGTTTGGCGATTTCGGTTGCTTTAGTTTTTATGCAACTAAGAATGTCACGACCGGCGAAGGCGGGATGGTGCTCACACGCTCTGAGGAAGATCTTGCGCGAATCAAAATGCTGGCACTGCACGGCATGAGCAAAGACGCGTGGAAGCGTTTCAGCGATGAGGGTTACAAACACTACTTCGTGGTTGAAACCGGGTTCAAGCATAACATGATGGACTTGCAAGCCGCGTTAGGCATTCATCAGCTGAGAAGAGTTGAATCGAACTGGAAGCGGCGAGAGCAGATCTGGCACATTTACAACGAAGCGTTCGCTGATTTACCAATCGACCTGCCGGCCGAACCGGATTCGGAAACACGCCATGCATATCATCTGTATACAATTCTGATCGACGAAGCGCGCGCAGGAACGAATCGCGATGCCTTTCTTGATGCAATGACCGCGCGCGGTGTAGGTGTCGGGGTGCATTACTTGAGCATTCCCGAACATCCTGTGTATCAGGAAAAATTTGGTTGGCGGCCCGAAGATTACCCCAACGCCATGCGCATTGGCCGGCAGACGATAAGCCTCCCACTCTCGGCGAAGTTGAGCGATGCCGAAGTCACGCGTGTTGTTGAGGCCGTGCACGCAGCGCTCAATGAGAGCACAGCGCAGAACGAAGGCGTTGTTATTTCGACGGGAGCCGAGAGGCAAATCGCTTAAATGCGGCACGCGCCGCTCTTTGAGCCGTTCGGTGATCCGCAATTTAGAAGCTCGCCGGGCGGTTCTTTTTAGTTCAAAGCTTTCACATTCCTCAGAATGATTTCAAATTCCCAATTGACAATTCATGGTACCCGCACCGCAGCATTGACAGCGTTGCGCATCGCGCCTTCCAAAGGCTGGGTTTCGCTCAAGCTGAATCAGCTTTGGGAATACCGTGAACTGCTTTATTTCCTCGTATGGCGTGACATAAAGGTTCGCTACAAACAGACCGCACTGGGAGCGATGTGGGCCGTCATTCAACCTTTTCTTACGATGGTCGTCTTCAGTTTGTTTTTTGGCCATCTTGGCAAGATACCTTCGGATGACATTCCCTATCCGCTCTTCAGCTTCGCTGCGCTTGTGCCCTGGACATTTTTCGCAAACGGCCTGAGCCAGTCATCGAACAGTCTGGTCGGCAACGCCAACCTAATTACCAAGATCTATTTTCCACGGCTGATTGTGCCGCTAGCTTCGGTGTTCTCGGGCATCGTTGACTTCCTGCTGGCCTTCGTCGTGTTATTGGGCATGATGCTTTACTACGGTCTGGTGCCAACGCTTAATGTGCTTTGGCTGCCTTTGTTCGTCTTGCTGGCTTTTGTAACTTCCCTGGGTGTAGGTCTCTGGCTTTCGGCTCTAAACGTTGAGTATCGAGACGTGCGCTATGTGGTTCCGTTCATTACTCAGTTCTGGTTGTTTGCTACGCCCATCGCTTATCCCAGCAGTTTGCTGAGCGAACCGTGGCGGACAATTTACGGCTTGAATCCCATGGTTGGTGTCGTAGAAGGCTTTCGCTGGGCGTTGTTGAGAACCAACACGGCCCCGGGTCCAATCATCGCCGTCTCCTCAGTGACCGCCTTTGTAATTCTCGTCACGGGTGCATTCTATTTTCGCCGCATGGAAAAAACGTTTGCGGATATCGTCTGACGTCTTTCTGATCTCTTACCGGTTAACTCTTACCTCCAAACTTTGATGCTCAAGGTTCTCACCATAATTGGCACGCGCCCGGAAGCCATCAAGCTTGCGCCGGTAATCCGGGAATTGGACAGATGTGGAGACGAGGTTCGTTCAGTAGTTTGCGTGACGGCGCAGCATCGAGAAATGCTTGATCAGATTTTGGACGTTTTCAGTATTCGCGCCGATTACGACTTGGATCTCATGCGTCCGAATCAGGATCTGACACAGTTAACGGCGAATCTCCTGGAAGGTTTGTCCCCGGTAGTGAACGAAGTAAAACCTGATTGGATCTTAGCGCAGGGCGATACCACTACGGTGCTGGCATCTGCTTTAACCGCCTTTTATCGAAAGATCTCTTTTGGACATGTTGAGGCAGGCTTGCGCACGGGTGACCTGGACCAACCGTTTCCGGAAGAGCTCAACCGCAGGGTTGCCGATAGTGTGGCCAGTCTCTTGTTTGCGCCGACTGAGCAGAATCGACGAATTCTCTTGAGGGAGGGGGTTCCAAATGAACGAATTCTGGTAACGGGAAATACGGTCGTTGATGCTCTGTTGGAGATTAGCGCGCAGCCGGAAGATTTAACTTCGCCGCCGCTTAGTGATCTTCCCGGCGATCGCCAACTGGTTTTGATTACAGCACACCGGCGCGAGAGCTTCGGGCCGCAGCTGCGAGAAATGTGTTTTGCCATACGGGAGTTGGCGCTGCGATTTCGGCACGAAGGAGTTCACTTTGTTTATCCGGTTCATCCGAATCCCAATGTACGACAGCCGGTCGCGGAAATCTTATCGGGGATGGGGAACGTGAGTCTTATCGCGCCAGTCGATTACAAGGCAATGGTTCAACTAATGAAGCGCTCCATGCTCATCCTTACTGACTCTGGAGGAATTCAGGAGGAGGCGCCAAGTTTGGGCGTGCCCGTCCTCGTAATGCGACAAAGCACAGAACGTCCGGAAGGAGTTGAAGCCGGCGTGGTGCGCTTGGTTGGTACTGACGGCGCTTCAATTGTTGCCGCCGCAAGTTATCTCATTGAGAATCCGCACGCTCGAGCGGAAATGACCTCACGAGTGAACCCATATGGTGATGGAAAGGCTGCCGGCCGGATCGTGGCCGCATTGTTGGATCATGCCAATCGCGAGCAACGTCCCTCGAGCTCTGACGTTGTCACAGAATCCCTGGTGGTTTCCTGATGAGTGAGTTTGCGATCAAAGTAGAGGGACTTGGTAAAGCCTACAAGATCGGCAAGCTGCAGCAGCGGCACGACACCCTGCGCGATCAACTTGCCCATTTGGTGCGCACACGCTTTTCGCGAAACGGCAATCACTCGGTTCCTAAAGGTTATCCCGCCGCATCTACCACGACGCCCGAGATCGATGGCAACACCCTCTGGGCATTGAAGGATGTTTCATTTGAACTACGACGTGGTGAAGTCGTCGGCATTATCGGGCGCAACGGAGCAGGGAAGAGCACGCTGCTCAAAATCCTCTCGCGCATCACCGAACCAACCGAAGGCTATGCCGATATTAACGGCCGCATCGGTTCGTTGCTGGAAGTTGGCACTGGCTTTCATCCCGAATTGACCGGTCGCGAGAACATCTTTCTCAATGGTTCGATCCTCGGCATGAAGCGGGCCGAGATCAAAAACAAGTTTGACGAAATAGTGGCCTTTGCTGAGGTCGAAAAGTTTATCGATACGCCAGTCAAGCATTATTCGAGTGGCATGTACGTCCGTCTGGCGTTTGCGGTCGCTGCACATCTTGAGCCAGACATTTTGTTGGTGGACGAAGTGCTGGCCGTTGGCGATGCCGTGTTTCAGAAGAAGTGTTTGGGCAAAATGGGTGAGGTAGCACGCGAAGGACGCACCGTGTTGTTCGTGAGCCACAACATGGCAGCGATGCGGCGTCTTTGCCAAACGGGGATTTACCTTGACTCAGGCCGGGTAGAGTCGAACGGTGACATTCATTCAGTAGCAAATCGCTACCAAACGGCAAATATCCAGCAGTCTGGTTTCAGGACAAGAGATAGCGTCGCAGATGGTGAAGCAAAGTTTACTGGATGGGAGCTTGTAAGCTCCTCGACCGGCTCGCCACATAGTTGCTATTCGCAGGATCATTGCGAGTTCAGGCTGGCCTTAACATGCAAGCGTGAAGTCAGAAAAGCAAGACTGGGATTCGCGCTGCGAGACAACAACGATCTGGTCATCGTGTCCGCACACAGTCTGGACAATGGTGGCGAGGAGATTGACCTGGCTGCGGGAGACTACAACATTATTTGGAGGTTGCGCTTGCCATTGTGGGATGGTTCCTACCGAATTGTCGCCGGCTTAGGCGCTCAGGTTGAGGGGCAGCTGGATTTATGGGATGCCAATCCGCTTGTCACGGTGCTGCCGAAACAGGATTTGCATGCGACTGGCGAATGGCGAGGTTTGGTAAATGAAAATGTTGACCTGGAAATCCGGCACGCATCATGACGAACCTCGCGCAAGATTGAACGGTCTGCCGTCTTTGCTTGATAAGTAGAAATTCTTAAAGTGCTGAAAGAAACATTCGACGACATCCAGCCGGTGAATTTCCTGAATAATCGTGGGTTAGTACGCCCCCCGAAGCACCTCGCGGACCGAGAGCTTTGGGGCGTTCCAACTTCACTTTCGGATCAACGGCGTATGGAGCGCGCCCGTGAAGAGGCACAGAGGTTGTTCGAGCGTTCGCGTCGCATAGGAGACCGGGACCTTGAACAACTCTTCCCCGGAATATCTGAATGCCGCGGCGTGATCCAGGCTGCCGCGCCGCCGCTGAATGGCATCGGTAATGTCCAACCGTATGAGCTCATAGTCATTTCGACAATTTGTAAGTATCTGAACCCTGATTTGGTATTCGAGTTTGGAACGTTCAATGGATTGACGACTCTCCATCTCGCTATGAATTCTACCGAGTCAGCACAAGTCGTGACAATAGATCTTGATCCCGACGATGGCCGACGACACTTGATTAATGATGATACCTATTACATCAGCGACAATTCCGTCGGCGCGATGTTTGCAAGCGCGCCGGAGCGAAACAAGATACAGCAGATGTTTGGTGACACTACAACCTTTGATGAGAAGGCATATCGGGGAAAAGCGGATTTAATTTTTATCGACGCTGGACATGAATACGAGTTGGTTCGGTCAGACACGGAGAAGGCTCTCGATATGCTCGCCCCCAACGGAGTAATTCTCTGGCACGATTACGTGTTCTCCCATTATGGCGTGTACACCTGGTTGAATGAGCTCAGCCACTCTGTTCAACTGTATTCAATTCCTAAAGCGACTTTGGTTTGCTATCAACAGTCCGATACTTCAGCGGATGCCTGCTCTGTTATTGAGAGTCTGGAAGCCCAAACTGCGAGAGGGCGCACAGAGACATCGGCAAGAGCTCAAAAAACTCGGCCTGGCATGATTGCGAGGCAAGTGCATCGCCTTCGCAAACGCTACCTTCCAGATGGGACCCGTCGAGAACGCGTTTGGCGATATCTGCGCAAGTGAACCGGATAATGTTCCCAAGCTATGTCAAACGAAATTGCGGTATCAGTCGTCATTCCTTGTTTCAATCACGGTCAATTCATTCGTGACGCGATCGCGAGCGTTGAAAAATGCGACAAGCGAGCGTACGAACTGATTATTGTGAATGATGGTTCAACCGACTCGTACACCCAGCAGGTAATGAAAGAGTTGGAAGCCGAGGGTTACCATGTAATCAATCAGGCGAATCAGGGCCTGGCGGCAGCTCGCAATATTGGCATCCGCGCGGGCAAAGGGCGGTACGTTCTTCCGTTGGACGCGGATAATCTGATAAGAGCGAATTACATCCACGCAGGGATTGAGATACTAGAGAAATTTCCGGATGTCGCAGTCGTCTATGGCAGGCCTGCATATTTTGGTGAAGCGACTGATCGTCGATTCGACATCGGCGGCGAGTTTGATCTCCGGCGACTGCTTAGAGACAACTACATAGACGCGTGCACCGTTTTGCGTAAGTCAGTCTTTGAGGCGTGTGGTGGATTCGACGGCAATATGCCGTCCCAGGGATACGAGGATTGGGATTTGTGGCTCACCTTCGCTGCTCGCGGCCATCACTTTTACTTCGTTGATGAAGTGCTTTTCGACTACCGGATCCGTGGTGACTCGATGATTCATAATGCCATTGCACGAGACGAGTTTCCTAAGGTATTCGAATACTTTTGCACGAAACACCCTCTGTTTGCATTACAGGCGAGAGTTACAGAACTCGAACGCGAGTTGGCTAATCGGGATCGCTCAAGGATTTTCCGATTTGCGAAAGCCTATTGGAATTTTAAAAACGCCATCTTCGCTCGGTTTAGTGGCAAACAAACTACGCAGAAAACTCAACCCCAGGTCGCAACGGACAAAGCGCTAACTCGTCAGCCCACTCCGTAGAGTCGATGTCGGCTGAACGATCCCAACTTAGCATGACCGAACAACCCATCGAGCCTGCCATGCTGCGCTCGCTTGCGCCAGCCACCCACGATTCCCATCGCGTAGCAATCGTGCTGGTCAACTGGAACAACACAGGTGACACGCTCGCATGCATTGAATCGCTCAGCCGGTTGACGTATCACGATTCACAAGTCGTTATAGTCGACAACAATTCCGGACCGGATCAATTTGGCGCGCTTCGGTCGCGCTGCTCTAACGAAATAATCTTGAGACAAAAGCGCAATCTCGGGTTCGCGGGTGGTTGCAACGTGGGGATTCGTTGGGCCCTACAAAATGGGTTCGACTACGTATGGCTACTGAACAGTGACGCGGTAGTCGCAGCCGAATCGCTCTCAGAATTGGTTGGCGCGATGGAGAGCGATCCAGGTATCGGGATTGTTGGCGGAGTCATGTACTACTGGAGCGATCCGCAGCGCATTCAGATGGCGGGCGGTTTCGTGAATCCCGAAAGCACGCGCGGTGAAATGTTCGGTTTGAATGAATTGGACGCTGGGCAGTTTCGTGGCATTACGGACGTTGACTATGTGACGGGAGGGATGTTGCTGGTAAGAAGCGAGGCGATTAAGCAAGTCGGATTGTTAGATGAGCGGTTTTTTCTGTACTACGAAGACACGGATTGGGGAGTTAGAATGCGCGACCGGGGTTGGCGCGTGGTAACTGCGGCAGACGCCAAGTGTTGGCATAAGAACAAGGATTCAGCTGGCAGTAAGAAGCCCTATTTCCTCCAGCATGGTTATTTTATGTTCCTTTATAAAAATTCCCGGCATCATTTGCCGCTTGCACTACGTTTGTATGCGCGACATTACCTGCGCCCGCACCTGGCGCGTGGCGAATGGGGTTTGGCGTGGGCAGACGCGAAGGTTTATGGGAAATTTCTTACGCGCCTGGCCTTCGTGAGAGCGAATTTGCAGCCGTGAATCCAGCTTTCCGGAATTTCTCTGTCAAAGCAAAAGTTACAGATTCTGAATTGCTTTCCATTTGTTTCGTTTCCCAGGAATATCCGGAAGAGACCGGCTGGGGTGGAATTGGGACCTACACATTCGAGATGGCCCATGGTTTGGCACGCGCCGGCCACCGGGTGATTGTCATCTCTCGGGCCGTCGACCGACCGCGCAACTACGTCGAAGCTGATGGTGTGGAAGTTTATCGGGTGCTCCCTTCGCTGAGCCTTGATTCAACACCAATACTATGGAGGTTCAACCGCTATTGGGAGGGCTATCGTTTGGCCGTCGCTCTTCAGCTCAAGCGGATTTTGCGTAACCGGCAGATAGACATAATTGAAACCCCGGAGCTGCACGCGGAAACGCTGCTCCACTCATTTTTTAATGCGCGGCCTCCGCTCGTTGTTCGCATGCATTCCGGGACCGGAGTTGTTTTGAACTTTGAGCCGGACCACTCAACCCAGCAGAGATTTAATGCACGTTTAGAGAATTGGTTGATCAAAAAGGCTGCGCATATCACCTCACCGAGCCATGCCCTGTTGAACGCGAGCTCTACAGGCGGAGCGTCGCAGTGTTTCAACGTCATAGCAAATCCGGTGGACGTTGATCGTTTCAAGCCGGCTGCGCAATCACGAGCCTCTGATGCATCCCCCAATGTGATCTGTGTTGGGCGCCCGCGACATTTGAAGGGAATTCACATTCTGGCGCAGGCTATTCCGCTGATTTGGGAAGCGAATCCGGAAGTGAAATTCACTTTTGTTGCAGCACCAATGGGAAGAGGCGGCGGCTCGCCGAGTGATTCGTACCGTGAAATCCTGGGAAATTTGATCACCGATCGTCGGGTGCGGATTATCGCTCCAGTTCCACGAGCCGAGCTGCCGCAGTTGTACGTCGATGCGACGTTGTGCGTTGTGCCGTCTCTCTGGGAAGGCTTCGGCTATGTGTGTGCTGAAGCGATGGCTTGCGGCCTGCCGGTAATTGCGAGTCGAACTGGAGGACTTGAAGAAATCGTCGAGGACGGGCAATCCGGTGTCCTGGTAGAACCTGGCAATGTAGCTGAGTTGGCCCAGGCAGTTGTGAGTTTGTTACGCGATCCCGAACGATGCGCCCGCCTGGGCGTGTCAGCGCGGAAACGGATAGTCGAACAATTTTCAAGTCCGGTTATCGCTGCACGAATGGCTGATCTTTATCAGGAAATAGTTCTGGAGGCAGCGAACTGAAGTCCGTTTTACCCAGCTCTGGAAGTACAGCGAACCCGATGCGAGCAAATCACAAGTGGGGAATACCCGGTTTGCTGGTCCTTGCCTCCATATTGCCGACGTTGGCGCTATGGAATCGTGCGACCTATCTAAGCGGCGATAGCTACCAGTACCTGCGCGGCGGTTTGAGCTTTGCAACGGGTCAAGGGCTGAAGGATATGAGCGGCAATCCGTTCACGTTTCATCCTCCGCTTTATCCACTTCTCATCGGCCTCTTGCATCGTCTCGCGCCAGACCTCGATTTGGAAACCGCTGCGCGACTGGTTTCGCTGGCCGGAGCAAGCATCGCTGTGCCGGCTTTTTACTGGCTGGTGCAGTCTCGATATTCACCTTCGATCGCTTTCTCAGCGGCTCTACTGTTTGCGCTCCTGCCTCTTCGCGTGTGGAGCGGCCAATGGGTTCTAAGTGAGGGACTCTACGTGGGCTTTTTGATGCTCGGGCTGCTTGTGTTTTTTCGCTTTGGATTGGTTTCCAAGTTAGGCGCCTTAATTGGGGGCGTTGTTTTTGGATTGGCATATCTGACGCGCCCGGAAGCAATTCTTTATGTAGCGGCTATTGCCTTCGTCACCCTAATCAGCGCGCTTAAAGGACAAAGACGACGAGCCTTGATGATGATATTTCTGATGGCTGGGGTTTTTGCAGTGGCTTTGCCATACCATGCGTGGGTTTATAAAACAACCGGCGCCCCTACTTCCAAAC
The DNA here is from genome assembly GCA_963698325.1 of Blastocatellia bacterium. Lineage (GTDB taxonomy): Bacteria > Acidobacteriota > Blastocatellia > Pyrinomonadales > Pyrinomonadaceae > PSRF01. The sequence continues at coordinate 141,419 of CAVOQJ010000009.1, forward strand.
GCGTGGCCCTGAACCTTGCGCAGAGCGAGTCGTTCTATCGGGGACAAGGGCCACAGTTTGTTTACTTGAACGAAGTCAATCAAGCCGGTACGTCAATACAACAAAGTGCGGCCGATACCTCGCTTCGCGCCGTTTGGACCAGATACAAATACTTTGCGGGGACAGAGATTAAAGGGCTGGTCTATGATGCTGGTCCACACTGGATCGTCTGGGGCCTGTTGCTGATCGGTATCATCCTTCTTCTGATTAATGGCCCAATCCGTTTGGTTAGGCGACCCGAACTCGGTGATATGTGGCAATTCGTCTTGCCACTAATGCTGCTGGTTTTACCGTTTCTTCACATAGAAGACAGATACTTGTTACAGGTGATACCAGTCGTGTTGTTGTGGGTTGTAATGGTCATTGCCGGAATTCATTCTCAGGCTGCCATTCGGTTGCCTGTTCGAATGCGATCATTTGCCCACGCCGTACCGTTTGCACTTGCAATAGTCTTCGCTCTTTCGTACGGGTATCGTTTAGTCACGCAACTTCCAAAAACCGATGAAAGTCTATTAGCCAGGAATACTGCGGCCTGGCTCCAATCCCAGCAAATAACGGCGGCGCCAATCCTGTCTCAAAACCCAGACTTGGCGTTCTTCGCCAACACGATTCATATCTGGATGCCGGCTGGTGAATCCGAGAGCGTGGTCATGTATGCGCAAACGTCTGGAGCGCATTTCATTTATGTTTCTTCTGCGGACGTTCCTACTCCCTTGAATAATCTCTTGCTGGGGGACACCAGCGTTGTGCCCGAATCTTTGCACCTGCTACACGAAGAAGTAGATGGTTCGGTACGAGCACGTCTGTTCAGCATTGGAGCCGACAAATAGGAAGGTAAACTTCGCACCCTTCGCGCGTCGACGGAACTATAGTCCGACAACCCTCAGATGGACGAACCCAGATTCTTGTCTGAACTTTCTCTAGCTGCCGCTTCGGCTGAAGTAGACATCGTCGCAGAACCTTACGCCTACTCGGGCAGACTGATCACGAAAGCGCCCAAACGGCAGAGTGTCAGGTTTGTCCTGGTTGGGTCGGCGACTGCTTCTCTAGATTACTTGACCCTGTTCTTGTTAACCTCCCAACTAGGCCAGGGTTATTTGCTCTCAGCCGCGGTGGGTTTCATGCTCGGCTCAATATGTAATTATCTTCTAAGCGTTAGATGGGTATTCGTTCCCGGAAAATTCAGAAAGGATCTGGAGTTTAGCTTCTTCATCATCACCGGCCTGGTTGGACTGGCGCTCAATCAGCTGACCATGTGGTTTTTCGTCAGCGTCCCGCGAATCAATTACCTCTACGCAAAAGTTTTTGCCGTTGTCATTGTGACCGTTTGTAATTTTTTATCGAAAAAGAGATTAGTGTTTGTCCGATAGTCCATATCGCAGGGCTCCTAAACAAATCATTAAGATGAAAGCTGTTGAGGCCAATATTAGTAAGATCGAGCTGTCAGTCGTCATGCCTGCCTATAACGAGGAAGGTGCAATTGAGGCAGCGGTGAGGGAAGTGCAGGAGTTCATCTTTGATCGGCTTCCCGCCAGCGAGCTGGTTGTGGTGAATGACGGCAGCCGGGACAGGACGGGCGAAATTCTGGATGAGCTGGCGGCAAAAGACCGGCGCATACGAGTAGTCCATCAACCGAACGGCGGTCACGGCCGTGCTTTGCGCACCGCGCTCGAAGCAGCCTGCGGTGATTATCTCTTCCTGATCGATAGCGACCGACAAATACCGCTGGAAGTTTTTGCCGAGATGTGGAAGGTTGGCCGCGACCGTGATGGAGTGTTCGGTGTGCGGGTCAAACGTCGCGACCCCCGTGTGAGACTGCTTCTGACCGGCGTTGTGCGTCGATCGCTGCGCCTGCTTTTTAAAGTGCAAATCCGGGACGCTAATGTTCCGTTCAAGCTTCTAAGGCGATCTGTATGGCTGGAAGCGCGTGAGCTGATACCGGAGGACACGCTGGCGCCTTCGATTTTTCTGGCCATCATTGGTCGGCGTCGTCACGACATAGTTGATTGGGAAGTTCCACATCAGGAGCGGCGCACAGGAGTTGTGACAATTCGTCGCTGGAAGCTTTTCAAGTTCTGCGCTCGTGCTTTGTTACAACTACTGGCCTTTCGGAGGAAACTTGAGCCTTGGACTCTGAGAGAGCAATCGTAATTATCGGCGCTGGGCCAACCGGATTAGGCGCCGCCTGGCACTTGGAAGAGCTGGGCTACAAAAACTGGCAGCTGTTCGAGGCGGTGGACGTCCCCGGCGGCCTTGCTTCTTCGGTTGTCGATGACCGCGGCTTCACCTGGGATCAAGGTGGGCACGTCTTGTTCTCGCATTACAGTTACTTCGATTGCCTGATGGAGAAACTGCTGGGCGATTCCTGGATATCGCATATCCGAGAGTCCTGGGTTTGGATGCGCAATCAGTTTATTCCCTATCCGCTCCAGAACAACATCTGGCGTCTACCCGAGGACGACTTGATCAAGTGCCTTAATGGACTGCTCGCGGTCCAGGGAAACGGCCGGCCTCGGCCAGAAACTTTTAGGGAATGGATTCTGGATAATTTCGGACCAGGATTGGCCGACGTTTTTTTGCTGCCCTACAACTTTAAGGTTTGGGCCTTTGATCCGGCAGCGTTGGGAACAGGTTGGATGGGCGAGCGCGTGGCGACCGTCGATCTGGAACGCGTTCTTGAGAATTTGGTGCGCAAAAAAGACGACTACGGTTGGGGGCCAAACGCGCAGTTCCGTTTTCCTCTGCGCGGCGGCACAGGCGCAATCTGGCGCGCGCTATATGACCGCCTGCCAGCCAACCGGCTGGAGCTGGGAAAACGCGTCGTGGAAGTCTCGGCCGCAAATCGAAGCATCAAGTTTGCAGACGGCACCTTAACCAGGTACGACTATCTCATCTCGACCATTCCGCTCGATTGTCTGTTGCGCGTGCTATCCAATCGACCTGAGCTGACGAGGAAAGCCGAGGAGTTCAAGTTCTCAAGTTCGCACATCGTCGGCGTCGGCCTGCAAGGGCCTGTTCCGCCGGCGTTGTCGACGAAATGCTGGATGTATTTTCCAGAACCGGACGTGCCGTTCTACCGAGTGACGGTATTTTCCAATTACTCTCCGTACAACGTCCCGGAACCGGGTAGCCAGTGGTCACTGTTGTGCGAGGTCAGCGAGTCGGCCGCTAAACCAGTCGATCACGAGCGATTAACTGACGATGTCCTGGCAGGTCTTCGTCGTGTCCAACTAATTGCCAATGATGCCTCGATAGTGAGTATCTGGCACCGGCGGCTTGGCTACGGTTACCCGACGCCCTTTCTGGGGCGAGACGAATTGCTCGAGTCGATCGATCCGCAGTTGCAGGAGATGGGAATCTGGAGTCGAGGAAGATTCGGAGCCTGGAAATACGAAGTCTCGAATCAGGACCATTCGATCATGCAAGGCGTCGAGGCAGTTGATCACATTCTGTCTGGAACTGAAGAGACTACATATCACTATCCTGATTTGGTAAACGCAAGCAAAGATGGCGGCCGAAAGCGTTCAGAGCAATCTGGAAACGGCCACGGTCAGCTTTTGACTCAAGCTAAGCGACCCAACCCTTTTGAACTGCGGGCCGGAAGCGACTTCGAGCAAATTAAGCCTTTACTAACAGTCGCGATTTGTACCTTCAATCGAGCAACTCTCTTGCCACGCGCGGTTGATTCGGTAAGGAATCAAACGCGGGCAAGCGCTGATCTCGAAATTCTCGTTGTGGACAACAGCTCAACCGATGGAACTCGCGAATTAGTTGCCGCAGTTCAAGCGGAAGACAGCAGAGTCCGTTACGTGGTTGAACCGAAAGCCGGGATAGCGCACGCACGAAATTGCGCGTTGCGTGAAGCTCGCGGCGAGTACCTGGCTTTTCTGGATGACGATGCGTGGGCCGAGTGCGACTGGCTGGAGAATTTGCTTTGCGCAATCCTCTCCATCACTCCGAACCCTGAATGTGTGGTTGGGCCTGTTTCACTTGTGTGGGAAGGCAAGCGACCTGACTGGTTTCCGACGCGCTTTGAATCACTTCTCTGTAGATACGACATGGGAGAGAAGCCTCGCTTTCTTGACCCCGGAGGCTACCTGCTGACGACAAACTCATTGTTTCATCGGCAAACTTTGCTCGCCCTGGGAGGGCTGCGCGATGACCTGGGTCACAAGCGAAATCAGTTGATAGGTGGAGAAGATAACGAAATATTCCAGCGCCTGATAGCGAATGGTTATCATGTGTACTACCAGCCCACAGCACGCGTCAACCATCCAGTTCCCAGGGAGCGGCAGACGCGACGTTATCTATTACGGCGATTGTTTTGGGACGGTGCTTCGCAGCCGCTGGTCGACGCAGTTCGGAAAGAGGATAAAGACGCAAGCCGCGCCGGATTAGAGTTGTACCGCGATAGCCGTCGCTTATTGCGTTTCTTTCTGGAAATCTTAGGTGAGATTGCTACCGGAGATCGCGCAGGGGCTCAGGACGGAGTGTATCGGCTAGTGCAGGGTGCAGGTCGGATGCGCACACATCTACTAATGGCCCTGGGTGCCCGTTGATTCAATGAAGAATTTAGAACCGCGCAGGATTGCCACTTTTGCGTCAGTGCAGATAGGTGACACCTTGATGGCAACGTCGCTGTATCAGGCCTTGCGGATTCAATATCCGCACGCCGAGCTCACCCTTCTGTCTCAGGTGCCCAAGCATCCAGTGATGACCGGCTTCAAAACTTTCGATCGAATAGTTGACTACAAGCCCGATCTCAACCTGGACAAGCTTTATGATTTGATCGTCTTGCCGGTGTTTTGCGGTGATAGGAGTGTGAGCTCAAACTTCGACCGCTTTCAAAACGTTATTAGTCTGGACAGATTACACCGCGAGCCGCGGAACTCATGGCGCAACAAATGGGATGGACAGTTCACTCATCTGCTTTTCTACAAACATCAATTTGAATTGAATTCGGACCTCGCGTGCGCTGTCGGCTATTCGGATGAAATGCCGCCACTCTACTGTCCTCAGGGAGATCCGGCTCAATACAGGCATTTGGGAGGTCGCGTCGGCTTATTCATCAATACCCCTCAGAATAGATTTCAAGCGCTTCCAAATCGTCAGTGGCCGCTAACGCATTGGAAGGATTTGATTCAGACTTTGTCTCCATCAAATGTTGTTTTGGTTGGAGCGGACAGTGACCTTCCTAACTTGAAGCGCCTCTCTGCTGAAACCGAGGCGCCGTACGAAGCAACCGCAACCCTGTCAGACTTCACTGCTGTTTGCCGAAATCTTAAAGTGCTGGTAACCACCGATGGTGGCGGAATGCATGCGGCAGCGACGACGGGCGTGCCCATCGTGTCGCTGCATGGCACGTCGTCACCAATTCTATTGCATCCGTGGATCTATCCGCAGGGCAAATGCATGGCCATTGTGTCACCCAATACGTGCAGTCCCTGTCAGCGGTCATACAGACTCCAGGCGTGTGAGATCGGCCTGTCACAAATGGATTGTATGCAAAATATCCGGTCTGAATTTGTCAGGCGGGCGGTAGTTGAAATCGACAATGTTAAAGCGGGCACCTGTCTCATCATGAAGGGCAATCAATTGATGACTAAGACAGCTTACCTGCGCGATTGGAAACGAGCGCTCGCGTTTACTTTAAATTATGACGCGGCGAGGATCGCTCTCCGGTTTCCGGGCCGCGGGCGAGGGGTGCCGAGCTGGAATAACGCTCCTGAGAGTAGCAGGGCTGGAACTCAGGGTTCTGAACCTCTGTAGCTTGAATGGTTGAACTGTAAAGATGGGAACCGCAACTATTACCCCTCTGAATGACGAGGTCGCGTTGACCTCCGGGCTGCTTACACCGGGAGTCCCGACTCAGGGACCGTACCAGGAGATTATTCAGTCACGGCTATTTCAGCGGATGGAAGAGTTTTCGAACCAGTTTCTGGTTTCGCAGCAGTCCGTTCTTGAAGCTTATGGTCGCAAGTGGGTAGCCGATCCGTTACACCAGTGGAGCCGTCAGTGGGAATACCCGTTTACATTTGTCCATATTGATAAGTGGCTTAGCGAACATGGAAGAGACGATGTGAAGGTCCTGGATGCCGGTTCGGGAATAACTTTTTTTCCGTTCCTCTTAGCATCAACTTTTCCTGAAGTTAAAGTTTCGTGTTGTGACATGGATGCGGAGTTAGAAGGATCGTTCGCGTCAATTACAGGAAATCTTGATGTTCCGATTCAGTTTACCCGTTCCGCTCTTCATGAATTGCCATATGCCGATGCGAGCTATGACATCGTGTTTAGCATATCAGTGCTGGAACACACCGATAACTACGCCCACATTTTTCGCGAGTTCCGAAGAATCTTACGCCCTGGCGGCCTGGTGATAGTAACCTTTGATGTTTCGTTGGACAGCGCGAATAAGTTGGCTGATGAAAATGCCAGAGGCGTATGGCAGACGGCCAAAGAATTTTTCCGGCCATTAGGAACAGCTACCCTTGAGTCGGAGCTGCAACAACTCAAATTTAGCAGCGCCGATTTTAACAACCAGGTACGCTCAGAATTTGAATAAGGATCTCCTCCCCTGGAAGTATTCCTATTCGACGGCACTAAAGAGGCTTATGCGCGGGCAACTGCAGCTTAATCAGGTTCCGAATCTCACCTGTTTCTGTGAAGTGCTCGAAGCGATATAACCGGCGCACAAATGCACATTTGTTTTCTTACCAGCGGCTATCACTCTCTCGCGGAAGGTGGCGGCGCAGAGTCGTACATCAGCACCATGGCAGAGGCTTTCGTGGAGCGAGGGCATCGCGTCTCGATCATAGCTTTGGGTGAAGGCAACCTCAGCAATGGGCACGTACGTTTGGTTCAGATTGCTGCCCCAAGTTGGCACTGGTACCTCTATCGTGGTTTGCCTTTTGGCAAGTCAATGGCAATGCCCGTTCGCGAAGTTGAATGGTCGCGTCGCGCCTGGTCTGCATTGATGGACTTGAATAGCTATGATCCGGTGGACATCGTTGAGACTGGGGAAACTATGGTGCTGCAGCAGACGGCCTTTGGCCGGAAACCACCGGTCGTCATTCGCGGACATGGTAATCAGCTGTCAATTAAGCGCTTGAGCGGTAAGCCCATCGGTTTGGGCGATAGATTAGGGCGACATTTCGAAGTTGCTGGTATCCGCAAAGCAAAAGCTATCACCGCCGTTAGCGCCTTTCAGGCACGAGAAATCGCCCGCGATCTCGATCTCAGACAAAACAGCATCTCTGTTATTCCAAATCCGATCTCTGAGTCGTTACTTCAATGCGCTCTCACCGAGCCGCGAACCGAACCTGAGAATCCGACGGTGCTTTACACCGGACGCATAGAATATCGGAAAGGAACACTCGATCTTTTACGATCGGCGGCTCTTGTAGGTCGCGAGTTTCCGAACATCAAGTATTTGATAGCCGGTGCTCGGGATAACTCAATCAATGACGAAACGCTCGAAGACACGCTGAATCAGGGTAACGTTCGTTCGCACGTCGAATTTCTGGGCCATGTTCCCTGGCAGCAACTGGCCAAGTGGTATCGTCGCGCCAGCGTCTTTGTCATGCCTTCGTATTATGAAACCTTTGGCATCAGTGTAATCGAAGCCATGGCTTTTGGATTGCCGGTCGTGGCCACGAACGTAGGTGGCTTGCCGGAAGTGGTTCAGGATGGCGTGACCGGAATTCTAGTGCCTTCCAAAGACCCGAACGCGCTCGCGGATGCCATCGTCCGCTTGCTCCGCGACCCAGACTTGCGCAAACGTTTGGGAAATGCGGGCCGCGAGCGCGTTCTGAGCGAATTCAGGACCGATCGAATAGTCGAACAAACGCTGAAAGTTTATGAGAGCGCGTGTCGCTCACACCTTGCCGGCGTTAACTAAACCTGAAGTTCCCACACGCAACGCACAAAACACGCATGCGGATTTTGACTTTCTCATCACCCTATCCACCAGAACTGGGCGGGATGCAATCTCATGTCTACAACCTGACTCAGGCTTTCGCCCGCATGGGACATGAGGTGCGCGTTGTGACTGCGCGCAGCCAACGTTCGGCGCCGGTGCGACAAAGCGACGGAGCGATTAGGGTCGTGCGAATTCCGTTTGTTAATGTTCCGAAAACAATGACGCTCCAATATCTAGGCGCGTCCGCGGCCTATCTCACTTGGCTGGTACTCACGTGGCGACCTGATATTTTGCACGTGCACAGCTTCTGGCCGGATCTGCTGGTGACCAAACATCTTTATCCGATGGTGCCCGTTGTCCACACCGCGCACGAATCGCTCTTCTTGATGATGGCGGAGCAACCGAGTTATCACCGCCGGCTGCGCTTTATTATGTCCAGTGTTGATGGAGTGATTGGGCCCAGCAATGAACTGCTCCACGTTGCGCGCGGTTTTGGTGTGCCGACCGAGCGTAGCATATTCCTTCCGAACGGCGTCGATTCAGAAAGGTTTTCTCCCTCTGTTCACGGAGTCGTCAGAGAACGATACCGAATTTCGCCCTCTACGAAGGTTGTCCTTTGTCCGCGACGACTGGTTCCCAAGAATGGCGTGAATTTCCTGATTGAAGGCATTCCAACAATCCTGCGAATTCATCCTGACACCATATTCGTGATTGTCGGAGAAGGTCCGGAGAGAGCCGCTCTGGAAAGTCAAACCAGAGAGTTGCGGGTTCAAGATAAGGTGGTTTTTGCGGGTGGAATTTCGAATGACGAGATCAATGGCTACTATGCGGGAGCAGATCTGGTCATGCTGCCTTCGCTCAAGGAAGCGACGAGCATTTCCGCGCTCGAGGCGATGTCATGCGCAAAGCCGGTCGTAGCCTCGAACGTTGGCGGACTGCCATATCTCGTTGAGGATGGTGTGACCGGCTCGCTGGTACCACCAGCAGATGCCCAGGCACTTGCGACGGCCGTCAGTGAATTGCTGAGTGACCCCGAACGACGGAACGAGATGGGAGCCGCCGCGCGCTCGAGAGTGCTCAGTGAACTTACTTGGGATCATATCGCCCGTCGGACCTCAGAGTTCTATTCGCAAGTCTTGAGTTTGCGTCGGAACGGGACGCGGATACGGCACTCGCTGCTGGCAACGAAAGAATAAGTGAACTCTCAAATCATTTGGTCCGATTCGTACGTGATCCAGCGTATCACGTGCGTTGACGAGGTCGTTCGATCTCATTCTTAATTCGCATGTGCTCGAATACGTTAACGATTACCGGCGCGCGCTATCAGAGTTGTGGAGAGTTCTTAAGTCGGGAGGAAGGATGCTGCTAACTGAGGCCTATATCTCTGGCCAGTCCAGCACAGTCGAATTCGGCAAACCGGATCCGGCGGCCACTTTCATGGTGAGACATTTTGGCGATGACCTTCTGAATACGCTGGCCGAATCTGGATTTCAAGTGACTCGTTGGGATCACACCGGACGGAATGATGGTCACTGTGGCTACTTCTTTCTGTGTGAAAAAAGATCCGACGCGAAGGCCAGGGTGCAGGTGGCGTGACAACCGAAAGCCCAACCGTCAACGTCTGCGGGAGGTTGGTGCGATCCCTGCCGGCCACCCGGACACCGTCAGACGGCAGGGCTGTAAAGGTGCGCGGAGTGTTACTGAAGCTAATCCTGGTGATGGTCGGCATCGGGGCAGGCCTATCATTTTGCGAAATAGGCATGCGGGCTTTTCAGCTGGGCAATACTCGGATTGTCTCGCTCTATAACGGCAAGATTTTCAAACCCCCACCTCATCTCAGATTCATGAATTACAACGAGAACAAGAATCTGGTGGTGACAAATAATCTGGGATTTCATGACTACGAGCGCGAGGCCGCAAACGATAAATACAGAATCTTATTCCTTGGGGACTCCTACGTAGAGGGCCGACAGGTAAGAACGGAGAGTCTCTTTACCAGCCGTCTTGAGAAAAAGCTGACTGGCGAAGGGCAAAGGATAGAAATTATCAACGGAGGCGTTGCCGGTACGGGCACGCCCTACCAGTATGTCCTGTGGAAGGAGTTCTTCGAGCCCAACATCAAGATAGATCACCTGGTCTTATGTTTTTTCATGGGTAATGATCTAACCGATAACAACCTTGAGCTTTTTTCGGCGACGTCGGGCAGCAGCGACAGCGGTTTCTTTGTTGATAGAACGGGCGCCCTCCTGAACGTTGGCGAGAAACCTGGTTTGCTCAAGCGGACGATCAACTCCAGCCGTGACCATTCCGTCCTTATCAACAGTTTGTACGAAGCCGCTTACCGAGTAAGGAAGAGCTTCCAACAGGCAGCCGAAGAGAATGGAGCCGGTTATGCAGAGCGACGAGAACGAGCAGATAGTGCCGGCGCGTGGGAAGCTTCCGAGCAGGGGACCATCGCACTCATCAGGACATGGAAGGCGGAGCTCGCCGGGAAAAACATCCCCTTTGACATTATTATCATAGATAGGCCCGTGAGGGTGTATAACAAGTTTGAGCTGGGTTTCATGGAGAAACTTAAAGCGACCTGTGCGCAAGAACAGATCGATTGTTTGCGGTTGAACCTTGCTGGCGATCCATATGAGTTGTATTCATTTGATGGAATTGCCCTCGGTCATTTTAACGATAAAGGCCATGAAACTGTCGCTAACGAACTGTACGAGTATTTTCGCTGGCATCACAAGGGAGTACTCACTCACCCGCCGCCCCAATAGAGCGGTTGGAGAAAAGGTTCTTTTCGAAACCTTCGCAACTGTCAGGACAGAGAAAACGCGTTCAGTCCAACTTTGAAACTGCTTAGCCCAAGTCATTGGTCTTCTTATGCGCGAGCAAAGCGCCTGAGAATTTTGATGTATCACAGCATCTCTTACACTTCTGATGATCGCTTCGCCGTCGCACCCGAACAGTTTGCCGCCGAGATGCAGTTTCTAGCAGATCAGCGGTTTGACGTTGTGTCGCTCGAAGAAGGATACCGGCGATTAAGATCACCTGATGATCTTGCACGCACGATCGTGTTGACGTTTGACGATGGACACAGGGATTTTCTCACGACTGCGGCGCCGGTTCTACAGCAGCACGGCTTTAGCGCAACTCTCTTTGTGGTAACCGGCAGATTCGGTGACAAGGCTTCATGGAGTTCCTCCGGCAAAACACAAGATCTGCTTTCACGTGCTGAGGTCTGCGAACTCAAGTCGCGAGGCTTTCATCTAGGCAGCCACACTGTGACCCACTCGGACTTGAGACCTTTGGATAGCGCAGCGCTTGAGCGCGAGCTGACTGAATCGCGCGCCGCAATCGTGGAGATGGGTGAAACCTTTGTTCCATTTGCCTATCCAGGCGGAATGTTTACGCAGCGCGAACGCGACGCTGTCAAACGCGCGGGCTACGATTGTGCAGTTATAGTCGGTGGACGCTGGGGCAACGGTCCGGAGACCGACCGCTTCCTGCTCAAGCGCGAGCCGGTGCTGGCGTCTGATTCACTTGATTGGTTTAAGAAGCGCGTGAACGGCTTCTATGAGGTCTACTATCTTATGGCCCGCGCGCGGGGCATAGAGACGAGATAGATTCGTCGAACATCCGAATATGTCGGCAAAGATAAGCGTTCTGCTTCCCACTTTCAACAATGCGGAGATTATCCGCCCGACGCTGGAGTCTATCCGTTGGGTAGATGAGATCCTGGTAGTAGATTCGTTTAGCACTGATAGCACGGTCGACATTTGCCGTGAATATGGCGCTCGCGTCGTGCAGCATGAGTACATTCAGTCGGCGAAGCAGAAGAACTGGGCCATCCCACAGTGCGCCAATGAATGGGTGCTCCAGATCGACAGCGACGAGGTCCTGGAACCGGGACTGCAGGAAGAAATCGAAGCGGCTCTTGAGAATCCGCCTGCCGACCTTGATGGGTTTCGGATACCGTTCAAGCATTACATTCTCGGTCAATGGGTATCGGTGTGCGGGTTGTATCCCGAATACCATTGGCGTCTGTTCCGGCGTGACGCAGGTCGCTTCGAAGACAAGGAAGTGCACGCCCACGTGAAGGTAACTGGGCAAGTAAAGACATTGCGAAGCCACATCCTGCACTATGGTATGACTTCAATCAGCAAACAGTTGAGCAATATTGATCGCTATTCGCGCTATCAGGCGAATGAACTACGAAAGCACGGCAAGCGGTTTCATTGGACGCAGCTCGTTCTGCGGCCGGGTGCCGTTTTCTGCTATTACTACTTTTGGAACCTTGGCTTCACGGCTGGCTATCGAGGTTTGCTCCTCGCAACACTGAATGCGACTCATGACTTTTGGACCCGGGCGAAGTTATGGGAGCTGGAAGCTCTGGACCTCCCAGCAAGTCCCGGCGTAGTTCCACTGAGACTTGATGATGCTCACCAGAAATCGGATTGATTGACGCGGGCGGCAGTTAAGGTTTGCAAATTTTGTACTTCTTCTTTCGCTTTTGGGCCAGACTATTCGCCGCGATTTATGGCGGTGAGGGCGTCAACATCCCTCTGATGTTCATGCCGACGCAGGTAATCGGGCCGACGTTGCGTGCGAACGGCGCTGCGATCGGGAAGCGCGTCCGTTTTCGCTCTCCGCTGGTTGTTCACAATAGCGATAGTGAACGGCGGCGTTATTACACCAAACTGGAAGTGGGCGACGATTGTTATTTCGGCCGGGAACTGTTTCTGGATTTGCAGGACCGGATCGTCATTGAGGACCAGGTTACGATTTCCCACCGCGTGATGATCTTGACTCATACCGACGCCGGTAACAGTCCGCTAAAGGACGAATTCGTTCCTACCGCTCAGGGACCAGTGTTCATTCGCAAGGGTGCTTACATCGGCGCGAATGTCACTATCCTACAGGGTGTCGAAATCGGCGAGTCAAGCATAGTGGGCGCTGGTGCGGTCGTGACGCGATCAGTGCCGCCGGCAAGCGTAGTGGCCGGTGTGCCCGCCAAGATTGTGAAGACCTTGAGCCTGGAACAAGCGAAGCGGCGGGCCTGAGAGGATATGGAATGGTTGAGCAATTAGCCGGAATTAAGCGTCGGAAGGGTGCGATCTTCGGAATCGCCATGTTTGTCATCGGCGTAGTGGCTATAGATCTCTATGCCGTCGGGAAAGGATTATCTTATCGCGAGTTGATAGTGGCCTTCGCCGCGCTGATCGGAGGGATCGTAGTTTTTGGCGGGGAGCGGGGTATCCGCTTCGGCTTTGTATTATGGGTGCTGACTTTGGCCCTCGGATATCGGACGCTGCAATATACAAAGGACTTGACGATCCATCCCGCGGAGCTTCTTTTGTGGCTGCTCTTTTTCTGCATCCTCGCGCAGCGCGAGTTGGCTTCAGTCACGCGCATAACGCTTCCGCTGTGGATTTGGTTGTTTGTGCCGTTCTGCGTCCTGGCCTGGTGGCCGTTGATTGCCGGTGATGCTCCCTGGGACAAGATGCTCAATGAGTTTCGCGCCTTCTTGTTGCTGGTGCCGCTAATGATAGTTGGGCTGGCGGTGCTGCAGCGCAAACGCTATTGGCGCTACCTGTTGCTTGCCTTCTTCTTTGCCAGTACCTGGATTGCCCTGATGGGAGTCATCGAGTACTGGTTCCCGGAAGTGACCAAGCTCTTTCCGGCTTTCATGAGTCAACCGACGCCGGTCACAACGGCGGATGGTTTCATGCGAGCACAATTTTCCTTCTGGGGAGGAGCTCCGGCCACGTTCGTTTGCGTTCTTGCTTTGCCTGGCGCCATCGCCCTAGCCTCCTGGTGGCCTCAGTGGTTTCAGCGCGCTGCGATCATCATAGCTTCAGCCCTGCAAATCGTGGCGATTTACATCGGCGGTTACCGCAGCATTTGGCTTCTGCTATTGATTCAAGTTGTGATTGCCTGCTTGCTGAGAATTAGAAAAGGCGGCGCCGCGGTGGCATTGCTTTGCCTCGTTGTTGCCTTTGCCGGATATCAGTTTATTCCGAAAACGAGTGAACGGGCTTTCTCTGGAATCGCTGCGCTCCAGGGACGCCCGATAGATTCAAGCGCGATGGACCGCCTTGACCGAGTACAGGGCGCTTTGAATCAGGTTTATGCCTCTCCTTTTGGAAGCGGCTGGAGCACCGCCGGCTGGGTGCACAGTGATTTCCTGCAGGTTGCCGTTAACCTCGGCGTGATTGCCGGCGTAATTTTTTTCCTTGGATACATTTTCACGCTGCTGCGCCTGGGGCAGCGGCTTTTGCCGTACCTCAGGTCAGGTGAACATGGGGATTTGGGCTTCTCACTTTTGCTGTCGTTCGTTGCCGCGGGAGGCCTACTGGCAATGGAGGGCGTCGAGGTGTTGCCGCAGTTTGTCTTACCGGTGTGGTTCGTTTGGGTCATGGTGGAAGTTTGGCTGCAACAAACGCCTGACCTGCGTAAGCTCTATGCTGCGCCCTTGATTGCCTATCCCGATCAAGTGGAGGCCCTCGATTACCGAGCGGTTTGAAACGGATGTTTGACTCTGCTATTTCTGAAGTGACCAGCGACGGCAAACCACGCAAGATAGTTTTTGTTGAATGCGCCGCGGCAATGGGAGGCGTTCAATTCAGTACCCTCTACCTGGCCCAACACCTCGATCCCGCACGTTGGAAACCGATAGTAGTTTGCCCGGAAGAAGGTGATCTAACCGACGCTTGTGGCCGTTTAGGAATACAAGCACAGGTTCTGGAACAACCGAAACTGCGCTCAACCAGCTTTCGGATCGGAAACGACATTCGCTTCCCCAACCCCTTGGCCTGGATGTGGGACGGAGTGGCAACGCTGGTTGCGGTTCGCCGACTTGCTAATTTACTCAAGCAAGCAAAAACAGATCTGGTAATAACTAAGGGCTTGTTCTCACATTTTTATGGTGGCCTGGCCGCGCGCAAATTAGGCATCCCTTGCATCTGGCACGTCCAGGATTTTATCTCGGAGCGGTTCCTCGGTCTTTATCGTCGCACTTTTGGGTTGGCGGCGCGATTGCTGCCGGACCGTATCATTGCAGATGGAGCAGCGATAGGGCGTCAGTTACGCTCCGTTGAAGATCGCGTCAGCATTATCCTCAATGGTGTGGATTCAAATGTGTTTCAGCCGGGAATCGATGGTGCAAGTGTACGAGCAGAGCTTGATCTTCCCGACGGCGCAATCGTCATAGGCCATGTGGGGCGAATGACACCATGGAAGGGACAGCACTATTTACTCGAAGCCTTTGCGCGGATAGCTCGCGAGGTGCCAAACGCTTATCTGGTTTTCGTTGGTGATCCCGTTTTCGATACTGATTCATACCAAAATAAACTGCTGAACCTGACTGCGGATCTTGGCTTGGTGGAACGAGTCAGATTTGCCGGTTACCGCCACAACTTGCCCGAGGCATTGGCGGCGATGGACGTGTTTGCTTTCACCTCGGTTGAAAAAGACACCAGCCCGCTGACGCTACTCTCCGCCATGGCAACAGGGCTTCCCATTGTCGCTTTTGCCATCGAAGGCGTCAGGGAACTAATCGACGAAGACGAACAATTGCTCTTAGTACCGCCACGAGAAACGGAGGCCCTGGCGGAATCGCTTCTAAGGTTGCTCTCTGATCCGGACCTGCGACGGCGCCTGAGTGCCTCAGCTCGCCGACAGGCAGAAAATAAATTCAGTCTGGAGCGCCATGTGACAAAAATGGAACAGGTGTTCCTGAAGCTGGAGCAGCAGACGCGAAGTCTCCTTAGTAAACAAGTACCGGCGGTGGCTGATCACACGCTGGTTAACGGTAGAACAGTTGCGAAGCATTCTCTTCGTCCATAACGGCGCGGCTCAATTCGTGCGCCTGGATCTGGCAGAACTACGGAAACGATATCAGGTCACTGAGTCTTACGTACGTTCGCGTTGGGTGAATCCCGTCACCATCTGGCGGCAAGTACGGATCCATGATCTGGTTTTCGGCTGGTTTGCTTCGTGGCACACGTTTCTGCCTTTCGTATTCGCGAGAATCCTCGGTAAACCCTCGATACTGGTCGTGGGAGGCTACGATGTCGCCAACATGCCGCAGATTGGCTACGGCCATCAACGCGGTGGTGCTAAGAAATGGGTGAGCCGGTGGACCATGCGACTCGCCGCCCGAGTTATCACTTTCTCCAACTACAGCGAGAGCGAGGCTGAACATAACGCATCTATTTCGAAGAGTCAGATGCGTACGATCTACATTGGCGTACCCGACCCTTTTGTCTCGCTACCGCAAGCAGAGCGATCCCGCATGGTGCTTACAGTTGGAAACGTGGATCGGTCTAATTTGTTGCGCAAGGGCCATGAGGCTTTTGTGCGAACGGCAGCGCTGATGCCGGATGTCAATTTTGTTTTAGCCGGCGCCTGGAGGGACAACGCCATCGATCATCTGCGCGCGATTGCGACGCCAAACGTTACGCTGACCGGATGGTTGAGTGATGAAGCGCTGGATGATTATTACCGCAAGGCTTCGGTATACGTTCAGGTCTCGTTGCACGAGGGATTCGGCTTAAGCGTTGCTGAAGCGATGCTGGCGGGTTGTGTTCCCGTGGTAAGTCGCGCTGGTTCCCTGCCGGAAGTAACCGGCGAAACGGCGATATTCGTCGATACACCAGCTCCGCCCGTCATCGCAATAGCGATTGCGGAAGCGCTCGCTTATCCTGACGAGGCACGGGGCCCGATTAGACAACGTATTCTTGAACACTTCCCGTTGGAAAAACGGGCGCAACAGCTGGAACAACTAATTCGTCCTCTGATGAACGGCTCTTGCTGATAATTTACCTCCCTGATGTTGACTGAGAAAGAAATCTCGAGCTTCGCTGAGGCCGGACGCTGTGAAATACGTGCGTCTTCACTGCCATTTGTCTCAGTGATCATGCCTGTTCGCAACGAGGCAGCCTTCATTGAGCGGAGCGTAGGTGCGGTTGCCTCTCAGGACTATCCGCACGACCGCATGGAAATACTAATCGCTGATGGTATGTCTGAAGACGGCACTCGAGAGAGTGTCAGCTCGCTTCAGCAACGGCACTCGCATTTGAAGCTAATCGACAACCCTGGGAAGATTGTCGCCGCCGGATTAAATGCTGCCCTTCGTGTGGCTAAAGGAGAAATCATTGTTCGCGTTGACGGTCACTGCGAGGTAGCGCCGGATTACCTGCGCCGATGCGTCTGGCATCTTCTCCATGATGAGGTTGAAGCGGTAGGCGGCCCGGTTGAGACGATCGGCGAATCACTGACTGCCCGGGCGATAGCTACGGCAATGAGTTCGCGTTTCGGCGTTGGCGGCTCCGCGTTTCGCGTCGCAGATAGCGGGACACAGTTTACTGATACGGTTGCCTTTCCTGCTTACACTCGTTCTGTGCTCGATCGTGGAGGACCCTTCGACGAGGAATTGGTGCGAAACCAGGATGACGAGTACAACTATCGTTTGCGAAAGCTAGGAGTGAAGATCCTGCTCGCATCCGACATTCGTTCCCAGTATTACAGCCGCGCTACTCTGGCAAAGCTTGGCAGCCAATACTTTCAGTATGGCTACTGGAAAGTGCGTGTAATGCAGAAGCATCCGCGGCAGATGCAACCGCGGCAGTTCGTACCAGCGTTGTTCGTCGCTACTGTATTGGGTGGTCTGCTAATGACGCCGATAATCCCGTTGATGGGATATGTCGCTGGACTGATCGTGACTCTTTACGCAGTCGCCGTCATAACTGCCTCGATATTTTCCGCACGAAGGACCAAATGGCAATTGTTGCCCTTGCTTCCGATTGCCTTCGCGATTCTGCATTGGGCCTATGGCGTCGGATTCCTATTCGGGCTGGTTAGGTTTTGGAATCGTTGGGGAGAAGGGAAGAACAGAGCGCACGCAGCGTCGCCCATTCCAGATTTGGACAAGTATGAAAGCATCTAACAGCGCTCACTTTGTAACAGCCGAGCGCGAGCGAATCCAACTGGAGTATCAGCGTCGCGCTCGCGAAGTAAGTTCAGATCTCTACGCGCCCTGGCAGCCTTCCTGCCAATTCATGCTTGACGGCAGAAATCGCATAGCCTCCGCGATGCTGCATCGGTTGGGCGTTTTTCCGACGCCGGGCGATCAATGCCTCGAAGTTGGCTTTGGGTCCCTCGGTTGGTTGAGCGAGTTGATTGGTTGGGGTGTGAGCGAGTCTGACTTGCACGGGTTCGAGTTGGATCCTGCGCGTGCCCTGCAGGCAAGACGTGTCTTGCCGGTGGCAGATCTGCGCACCGGCGATGCGGTCGAACTTCCCTGGACTGACGAGACGTTTCAACTAGCGATTAGCTCGACTCTCTTTACTTCGATTCTGGATCAGAACGTGCGGCGACTCGTTGCAGATCAGATTGTCAGGGTTCTTGCTCCCGGCGGCGCGTTGCTTTGGTACGACTTTGTCTACGACAACCCGGCGAATCCAAACGTTCGCGGCATCGCCCGAAGGGAACTCAAACAGCTGTTCCCAACCCTCCAGGGGAAAATCAGGTCGATAACTTTGGCTCCGCCGCTGGCGCGCCTGGTAGCGCCGCATTGGTGGACGTTGGCAACATTTTTGGAAGGAATTCCACTTTTGCGCACACACCTGATTGCAGTTCTCATCAAGACGCGACCGTGATCTGTTATCTAATCGAGTTCAACACCAGCGAAAGACGGGAGCCATGGAAGCAGCACGGGTTTGGTAGTTTCATCCTTGTAGACTTTAGCGGACCGATAGACGCGGAAAGCGTTAGTCCGGAGTTTCTGATTAGGTAATTATAAGTGAATAAGCTGCAGGTTCCATTCTTCCGTCCTTCGCTGGGAGACCAGGAGGTTAATGAGGTTGTCGAGACTCTGCGTTCGGGGTGGTTGACTAGTGGTCCGCGAGTAAAGCGCTTTGAAGACCGTTTTGCCGAGGTGGTAGGCGCAACAAATGCCGTGGCCGTGAATTCGTGTACCGCCGCGCTTCATCTCGCTGTCGAAGCTCTTGGCTTGAAGGCAGAGCAGGGCGTATTGGTCCCGACCATGACCTTTGCCGCCACAGCCGAAGTTGTGCGCTATCAGGGCGCTATTCCCGTGCTGGTCGACTGCGATCCGCTCACATTGAATCTGGATCTCGACGACGCGGCGCGGAAATTGAAAAAGTTTCAAGCCACAGGCAATCACAACACAAAACCGGCAAAGATTGTTGGGATCATGCCGGTCCATGTCGGCGGCTTAATGATTGATCTTGGTCGACTCCGGGAGTTTGCAAGCGCTCACAAGCTCTGGGTGGTTGAGGATGCAGCCCACGCTTTTCCGGCTGGCTGGCGGTCAGACAGTAAGCAATCTTGGCAGCAACGCAGCAACGGCTCTGGAACCGTGACGTGTTATTCGTTCTATGCCAACAAGACCATCACGACTGGCGAAGGTGGAATGGCGGTAACGAATAACGCGAAGCTGGCGCGGAGAATCCGGCTGATGTCACTCCACGGCCTCTCGCATGATGCCTGGAGAAGATACTCGGCCAACGGTAATTGGGACTACAAGATTGTCGCGCCTGGCTACAAATACAATCTGACGGACGTTGCCGCTGCGATGGGCATTCATCAACTCGAGCGAGCTGAGGCGATGCGGCGCGAGCGTGAAGCAATCGCCATGCGGTATTGCGCGGCGCTCGCCGCGGTAGAACAGATCGAGCTGCCGGCCGACGATGACGACCGCATTCACTCGTGGCATCTCTTTGCAATTAAGTTGCGACTAAAACGGCTGACGATTAGCCGCGATGAATTCATCAACGAATTGAAGCGAGCAGGTGTGGGATGTTCAGTTCACTGGCGTCCGCTGCACTTGCACCCTTACTACCAGAAGACCTTTGGCTGGCGGGCCAAAGATTTTCCGATTGCCACCGCGATGTGGAAACGATTGGTTAGCTTGCCGATTTTTCCGGGAATGCGCGGCGAGGAAATCGAACATGTCATTCGCACCGTCAAACGAATCTGCGCTCGTCATGCACGCTGACCTTATTCGGGAAGTCGCCAATCTGCCTGCGCGAGACCTCCGTAGTGGAATACCGCGTTGGGCGGAAGCCGTGATCGCGTTTTTTGGGCTGCTGGTAGCGGCGCCATTTATTGCGTTCCTGGCGCTGGCGATAGCAGTGTCTTCACGCGGACCGGTTTTCTTTCGCCAGAAAAGAGTTGGTCAACACGGACGTTTGTTCGATCTTTACAAGCTGCGCACGATGACGCCTTCGGAACACGGACCACAGGTCACCTCGAGCAGGGACGAGCGCATCACGCCTTTGGGACGATTCCTGCGCCGGACAAAACTCGATGAACTGCCAACGCTGTGGAACGTGCTGAGAGGGGAGATGGGGCTGGTCGGCCCACGACCCGAAGTCCCGCGCTACGTGAAGTTGGAAGACCCAATCTGGCAAGCGATCCTGGCAGTGAGACCGGGAATAACAGATCCGGTGACGCTGCGGCTGCGTAACGAAGAACAACTTCTGGCAGGAGTCGAAAGTGACACCGAGAGTTACTACATCGCCGAACTACAGCCGTCAAAATTGAACGGCTACGTCGCCTACCTCGAGGAGCGCAATTGGCGGACCGATGTCCGCGTGCTGGTGAGCACGCTCGCTGCCGTAGTTGTTCCTGGTGAAGGCGGCCAGAGCGGTCGCCCCTGAAAGTGTTAAACAGTCAGTATCTTTCAAATTTTGGGTCGTATTAACACTTTACTGTCTCTGTAAGAGGAATCGCCTTTATGAGAGAAATGCCCCCGGGAAAATATCTGCTTTTCTCCGGAATCCAGGTAGTACTCGATCTTTCGTTGCTGCTCGCTGCATTCGTCGCGGCTTACTTGCTGCGTTTTGATTTTTACATTCCCGAGGACGAGGTCCGTAACTTCCTAATCCAGCTTCCGCTGGTAGTCTTGATGCAATTTGTTGCTTTGACGATTGCCGGGGCTCGTGGCTCAATCTGGCGCTACACTGATCTTGCTCATCTCAAATCGTTTTTGTACGCAGCGTTTGGTTCGTTCATCGTGGTTGCTGCGTTACGACTGGCGCTGCCCCGGGTACATCAGCCCTGGCGAGTGCCGCTTTCGGTTAATTTCATCGATGTGCTGCTGGCTTTCGGCGGCACTTTTGCCATGCGTGTTATACGTCGTGCGGAGTATGAATACACCAAGAAGCGGCTGCAGCTAAAAGAGCATATGAATGGGAACGGCATTGGAACGCGAAAGCGGCCCGTGCTTTTGATCGGCGCCGGCCGGGCTGGGATGCTTGCAGCGAAAGAGATCGAAGCGCGCGGTGATCTCGATCTGGAAATCGAAGGTTTTGTAGACGACGATGGAGCGAAGTTCGGAAGGTCAGTGGTTCAAAACCATAAGGTCCTGGGAAACACTCAGGACTTGCCGGAACTCGTTCGCTCCTTGGGAATCGACCATGTGGTTATCACTATCGCCCATGCCTCACGCCATCAAATTCATCGCATTGTAAAAATATGCGAAGAGATTCCCGTCAAGGTGAGAATTATTCCCGAACTCTACGAAATCATTGAGGGTCGCGTAGAGATTAGCCGCATCCGTGATGTGCAGATCGAGGACTTGCTCGGCCGTGACCCGGTGCAGCTGGATCTCGATTTGCTTAACAAGGAACTCGCGGGGAAGACTGTCATGGTCACGGGCGCGGGTGGCTCAATCGGAGCAGAACTCGCCCGTCAGGTACTACGCTTCTCGCCTGCACATCTGTTGTTGGTCGAGCGTGCGGAGTTTGCGCTCTTTGATATAGATCACGAACTGAAGGCAGCCAATCCGACTCAGTCAATTGTGCCGTTGGTAGCAGACATAGGTGACGAATCACGGATGAGATCGATTTTTAGTTCCTACCATCCGCACGTGGTGATTCATGCTGCTGCCCACAAGCACGTGGCGCTGATGGAACTAAATCCCACTGAAGCAGTCAAGAACAACGTCTTGAACACCCGGCTGGTGGCGGAGTTGGCTGGGGAGTTTAAGGCAGATGTTTTTGTTCTGGTGTCCACCGACAAAGCGGTGCGGCCGGCGTCGATGATGGGGGCGTCCAAGCGGGCTGCCGAACTTGTGATCCAGGATCTGAATAGCGCGTATCAAACCCGCTATGTAGCAGTGAGATTCGGCAACGTCATCGGATCAGCTGGTTCTGTGATTCCAATCTTTCAGGAACAGATTCGCAACGGAGGGCCGCTAACGGTCACGGATGGGCGGATGAAGCGTTATTTCATGACCATCCCCGAAGCGGCGCAATTGGTGCTGCAGGCAAGCGCGCTGGGCCGCGGTGGTGAAGTGTTCATCCTGCAAATGGGTGAACCAGTCCGCATAATGGACCTGGCTGAAACGCTGATCACACTTTCCGGGTTCAAACCACATGAAGATATCAAGATCGTTGAAATCGGAATGCGTCCCGGCGAAAAGCTGTTCGAAGAACTGAAATTTGAAACGGAAGAAACTGTACCCACTTCGCATCCCAAGATCTTTATTAATAAACTCGCAGCGCTTGAACCTGAAACTATCCGGATGGCCCTGAAACGGTTAGGCGAACTAGTGCGGGATAAGGATGGAGAGGGGCTACGAGGATTTTTGCATGAGCTTCTCCCGGAAGCTTCTCTTAGTTCTTTCTCCGGTGACAGTCAACCCGCAAAGCGGAGATTGGTCCTGGTTGCCGGGCGCGGAAAATGACTTTGAGCCCGGCAGGCAAACGCCCTCCTCAACGGCGTGGCGCTGAACGAAGACAAGGTGTGTTTATCGGGATTTTTCGCCACTTGAAAAGGTCTCGTGGGAAAGTAGATGCTGAAACTTCAAATTGAGAATTCAGGCGCCGTCTGTTCGGGCTCGGCGGAGGATTTGCGTGCCCTGCGCGCTCAATTTGCAGCGCGACATTACCTGAAACTACGTGGACTACTCGGGCCGGGACTTTTGGATTTTCTGCAAACGAAGGTCCAGCAAGCTGAGTTTTACGAACGAGTCCACGACGGGATTGGGCCCAATTCTGAACTTTGTATGAAGAGCAACACGCCTGCCGCGGCTTTGCTTTTTTTAATGAACGATAAAAAACTGTTTCAGATCATTCAGGATGTAACCCAATGCGATCCAATCGGCTGCTTCGAAGGTCGAGTGTATCGCGTCGACCCTGGCCAAGGGCATCACGATTCATGGCATGATGACGTTGGAGAGCATCGTCTAATCGGTATGAGCATTAATTTGAGCAGCGGAGTCTATAAGGGTGGGACGCTCCAAATACGCGACCGAGCATCAGGCGAGATTGTCTCCGAGGCGCCCAACGCAGGCATAGGCGACGCTGTAATTTTTCGTCTCTCCGATCGCCTTCAGCATCGGATTACGGACGTGGAAGGAACCGCCTCCAAGACGGCTTTTGCGGGATGGTTTAGCTCGCAACCAAACTTTCTTTCTAGGCTCAGGGAGCAAGCCAACGTGAAGCGAGAAGTAACCGCAATGAAAGCTGGCCCCCTCGTATTTGGATCAAAGAACCGATCGGCCCCTGACTTGGTCTTTTAACACAACCGATCGCTGCTCGGCGAAGTCTATTGACAGGCTTCGTTTGCTACGGTAGTTTTTGCCTAATAATTATGCTTGCAAATATGGACCTCCAATCGAAAAAACCAATGCTGCCTAAAGCGGTGAAGCCCAACTCCAATGTTCTCTTTAAGCGTCTCGGGGATGAGACGGTGTTATTTCATCTCGATACTGATCGTTTCTACGAACTAAATGGAACGGCAGCGCGATTTTGGGAATTGCTCCACGCTGGATGCGATGTTCCTGAAATTCGCGAGCGGATGCTTCAGGAGTTTGAGGTGGATCCGGATCAATTCGCGGGCGAGGCCGAAACTCTGCTCGGTTCGCTGATGCAAGAGGATTTGGTCAGCGTCAATGAATAGAAACCAGGGTTTGGCACAAACACAAGAGGAAGTGCGCCGGGAAGCTGACTTGCGCTGGGTCGCCTCGCTCACCAAAGCCGCGTCGCCCGCTGAACGAACCGGATACGCTCGTTGGCAACTGGCCGGTGAGGGAAGGTCACGAAAGCTTTACGTAACCGGCAAAACCGGTTCCGCGTTGCCAGTTTGCGCCAATCGCTCAGGCCTCGCGCTTGTGCTTGACGGAACTTTATACAATCGCGGTGACCTACAGAACGAGCTCGGTGATCTTTTAGCGCCTGCCGGCAGCAATGATGCAGAAGTTATTCTCGCCGGATACCAGCGCTGGGGCGAAGATGTTCTGAAGCGTCTAAGAGGCGCTTTTGCTCTCCTACTCTGGGACAATTCGCGCGACGTTCTCCTATGCTTGCGCGATCCGCTCGGTAGTTATCCGCTGTTCTACGCCGAAAGCCATCAGGAATTGTTGATCTCCACGTCAGTCGATGTGCTGATCCGGCAACCCCACGTCTCAAAGGATTTGAATCGGGCGGCGCTTGCGGACCACCTCGTGGACCGTTACCCCAGGTTGGAAGAAACCTCCTACGAGGCTGTCAGCCGCGTTCCACCGGGCCATGTGCTGCGGGTAACAACCGAAGGCCGATCCAGTTATCGTTATTGGGATCCCTCACCCGACGGCACTGTAAAATGGCTAACGACTGACGAGGTTGAGCAGTTTGACGAATTGCTTGATCGGGCCGTGAGCCGGTGCCTAAGCGTCGGGCCGGCAGGCATTTTCCTAAGCGGTGGCCTGGATTCAGTGTCAGTGGCGGCAGTTGCAACCGAACGATGTCGTATCGAGGGTTTGCCGAAGCCGTGGGCGCTGTCGCTTATTTTTCCGGATCCTAAATCGAACGAAGAGATCGTTCAGCGAGGGGTGGCTTCACAGCTCGGCTTGCCCCACGTCATAAAGCCGTTCTTTGAAGCGACCGGCCCGAATGGATTGTTAGGTCCAGCGCTCGCTCTAAGTAGTTCTCTCTCAGCCCCGCTGATGAACACGTGGTTGCCGGCGTATTACGAGCTCGCGCTCGAAGGCAGACGACGCGGCTGCAAAGGTATACTGACGGGAGGTGGTGGAGATGAGTGGCTCACGGTTAGCCCTTTTCTTGCCGCCGACCTGTTGCGCGATTTCGATTTCGCAGGGTTTTACCGCTTGTGGCGAAGCATGCGTCGCTCGTTTCGTCGATCGAGTTTCGCCCTGTTGCGGAGTTTGGTTTGGACCTTCGGGGCGCAACCACTGGTCCATCCCCCGGCGCAAAGGTTTGTAAAAAAAGTCGCGCCCTGGGCGCTGACACTGCGCCATCGCTTATCGCCGAAGCCTGCGCCCTGGATTGCTCCGAAATGGCTTGCTCCCGATGGCGCGCTGCGGCGGCAGTTTGATCAGCGGCGGGAAGAAGAACATACTAACCGACGGCAAACTGCGGATAGCTACTACATCCGCGAGATACGTCCCGCGCTTGACCATGCCGTCATTTCGTGGGAGTTAGAAGAAATGTTCGAGGTTTACCAGCGAGCTGGCGTGCGCATGTTGCAGCCTTTTTGGGATCCGGATCTCGTAGATATGTTATACAGAACACCGCCTTTCCTTTTGATTCAGGATGGGCTCAACAAGGGTCTGGTTCGCGGTTCGTTGGCTCGCCGATTTCCTCAATTAGGTTTTGACCGCCAACGTAAAATTGAAGCCACCACCTTTTACGCGTCTTTGATATACAGGAATGGGAGCGAGATCTGGCGGCAATTCGGAGGGCTGCCGACGCTTGCTGATCTCGAAATCATCGATGAAGGCAGGTTGCGTCCGATGATTGAGCGGCTCCTTGCGAGCCGCAAGGAGGGCAGCAAAGCCCATCGCATTTGGAGTGTCTTAAATCTCGAATCGTGGGTTCGAGCCCATGTTTCATGAAAGGAGGAGCGATAATTGACAAACGAGGATCTACCATTAACGCCGGATACGGAAAATCCAAAGGAGACCGATGCCGACGACCAGTCACAAAAGCCATGGCAACCGATGAAGCTTACCTATACCGGAGAAGCGAAGGATTTGGTTCAGTTCCCGGGTGGCGGAAAGCTAAGCACGTCACCAGCTGATCCAGGCGACCCCAAGAAGCCAACAGGGCAGGGATGACGGATAAGTTGCAAGCGCTCTATTGCTGTGTGCGGTTTCCTGTCGAGACGCAATGCTGAAACTGAGGATCGAGCGGGCGGGAGCGATTGCGCCCCCGCCGACTCAGCCATTAAATCCGCAGTTTGAGGTTTGGCGTGACAGCGATGGAACCGTCTACGCCTATGCTGAAAGTCTTGGTGGTGAATACTGGATGCACCTGCCAGGGCTCGCCAGCTTTCGCTTCTCAAATCGTTGCGATGAGATTTCGGCGACGGTAACGAGCGCGGCGAGAGAGGATTTAGTCCTCGATGCGTACCGGCGAAGGGTCCTGCCCATGGCTCTTCAGGTTTGCGGCCGAGAGGTAATGCACGCTAGTGCAGTTCGCTCGGCGGCGGGCGTCACAGCCCTCTGCGCAGATTCCGAAACGGGAAAATCCACAATTGCTTTTGGACTAAGCGGCCGAGGTTATCCACTATGGGCGGATGATCTGGTCGCTTTTGATATTTCCAATCATGTCGGTCGGGCCATCTCATTACCGTTCAACCTGCGTTTGCGGCCGCCAGCTGCGGCAATGTTTGATCTGGATACCCTGACCCCACCCATCGCTCCTGAGACCGATGATTACCCTCCCGGTAAGGAGACCGCGCCAATGCTCGCGGTCTGTGTACTGCACAGAGGAGACGGCGGCGGGTCACCAGTTACCGTGCGCCGACTTTCATTAGCCGAAGCCTTCGGCGCAGTTCTGACTCACGCGTGGTCTTTCGGGCTCGAGGACAGCGAACGTAAACGGCGCATGATTCATAACTATCTGGACCTCGCAGCGGGAACCCCGGTGTTCGACATCTGCTTCCAACCAGGTCTGACAAACTTACCCGCGATTCTTGATGCGCTCGAGCAGGTGATGGAAGACAGTGTGGTTAAGATCTAAAAAGACCCGCTCATCGCAGCTGCAAGAACATCAACATCTGGTGGCGCTCGCCCTTAAACAAGTCTGAGTTACTTAATTTTTGCAAAGAGAATCGACCAACCACACCCCGAACTCCTAATTTCTTCTTGTGTTTGAAACTCCTTCCATCGTGAAGAGAAAACTAGGCAAAGCGCTTGGCCAATTGCCGTGGCTGGCCCGCGGACTAGCCCTGGCGTGGAATGCGGCACGACCGTGGACGATCGCCTGGCTGTTTCTCCTGGTGCTCGAAGGCATGGTGCCGGTCGGCATCGTCTATCTTACCAAGCTCCTGGTTGACGCTTTGGTCGCCACGACCAGGAACGGCGCGGCCTGGCAGAGTGTCCGCGGCGTGCTGATTCTTGTTGCGTTCCTGGCCGGCCTGACCTTATTCGCTGAAGCTGTGCGCACGGCAATCGGGTGGATTCGCACGGTTCAGGCCGAGCTCATGCAAGATCACATCAATGATCTGATTCATGCTAAATCTGTCTCAGCGGATCTTGCCTTCTACGAGTTTCCCGATTATTACGATCATCTTCATCGCGCGCGTGCAGAGGCAGGGTATCGTCCTGTTGCGCTACTGGAAAACGTCGGCAATCTGTTACAGAACAGCGTGACGCTAATTGCGATGGGCGCTGTGCTGGCACTGTTAGGGCCCTGGCTTGCCATCGCACTACTGGTAAGCACTTTGCCGGCCTTCTGGGTTGTGGTGCACTACAACATCGTCAATTATAAATGGCGTCATCGCACAGCAGCAGATGAACGACGCGCCCGCTACTACGATTGGTTAATGACCACGCCGGAAGCAGCAGCGGAGTTGCGTCTATTCTCGCTCGGTAATCATTTTCGTTTAGCCTACAAGGAACTGAGGACTCGACTCCGAGCGGAGCGCATCGATCTGGCAAAGCGCGGAAGTCGCGCCGAACTTGCGGCCGGCGCCCTCGCGCTCCTAATCACCGGGCTGGCGTTGCTATGGATGGTTTGGAGCGCTGCGCACGGACTGATCACGCTTGGTGAACTTGCGCTCATTTATGGTGCGTTCAATCAGGGACAGCGTCTGCTGCGATCGTTGCTGGAACACGTCGGCCAGCTTTACACCAACAGTCTTTTCATAAAGAATCTGTTCGAGTTTCTTGCGCTCGAGCCATTGGTCGGCGACCCATCCGCCGAAGAGGCACGGACCGTTGCTGGTCTGGAGAGCGACATTTGTTTTCGCGACGTAACATTTCGTTATCCTCAAAGCGAGCGCAAGGCGCTGGATGACTTCAGTTTGACGATTCGCGCGGGTGAGATTGCCGCCATTGTCGGACCAAACGGTGCCGGCAAAAGCACGCTGATAAAGTTACTGTGCCGCTTCTATGATCCTGAATCCGGCGACGTAGAGTTGGACGGCATAAACGTCCGCGATATTCCCGTTCAGAATCTGCACAAACTGATGACCGTACTCTTTCAGCAGCCGGTACACTTCAATGCGACCGTCAAAGAAAATGTAGAGTTTGGCGATCTCTCTCTGCTACCAGCGCATAGGGAGATTGAAGCGGCCGTGCGCGCTGCCGGTGCGGAAGAAATCGTCGCGCGTTTGCCGGAAGGATACGACAGCCTGCTCGGAAAGTGGTTTGTAGGCGGCGTGGAGTTGAGCACGGGAGAATGGCAACGCGTTGCGTTGGCCAGGGCTTTTCTGCGACAGGCACCGATCATCATCCTCGATGAACCGACCAGCGCTCTCGATCCGTGGGCCGAGGCTGACTGGCTCGAACGGTTTCGCCGCCTCGCTGCCGGGCGCACGGCGCTCATAATTACTCACCGCTTTACCACTGCGATGCACGCTGATGTCATACACGTTCTGGAGGAAGGACGCATTGTGGAATCAGGCGACCATTACCAACTTCTGGAACGCGACGGCCGCTACGCCGAGTTGTGGGCGAAGCAGACTTCCGCCGCCGACGACAATCTGGCTCCCGCTTGAGTACGATTGTCAGCCTCGGGCTCGTTATGCATTGAGTTCGAGTTGAGAAATCGGAACTGGTCTAGTGCAACCATTCACCGAACTTGGCAGGCTCGTAGAGGGCCGCTGGCGTGACCAGAATTACAACGAGGGTCTGTTTCCGGGAATTGCCGCTCGGGCCCTCACCGAGATGAACTTGAGCGAGCGGGTTGATCCCTGGGAGATAATTCGTTGGGTACACGAAACTCCGGATCTGCCTGAGCAAATGGATATTGAGGCGAACTTTGGTGACCCTCCGATTACAGTCTATGTTGGGCCAAGATTCTATATCGACGTTTATTTTTGGCTTGACGGTACTACGAGCATCCACCAACATGCGTTTTCCGGAGCCTTCCAGGTACTACTTGGAAGCAGTGTCCATACGCACTACACCTTTGAAAAAGATCGGGAGTTGAACGCGCATTTCCTGACAGGCAAGATGCTGTTCAATGACGTCTCTTTGCTCGCGCGCGGGGACATAAGAGAGATAAATCCCGGGCCGCGTTTTATTCATTCGCTCTTTCATCTCGAAAGACCTTCCGCGACGATCACCATCAGGAACTACAAGACACCCAGTGCGGCGGTACAGTTTTCTTATGCGAGACCATTTCTGGCCTACAATCCATTCTTCACCGACGGCTCCCTCAAAAGGAAACTGCAAACTGTTGAGCTGCTTCTTAAAATGAAGCATCCGGAAGCCGACCGGTTTATTGGGGATCTGGTTGACTCATCCGATTTTCAGACCACGTATGCAGTTCTGAAGAGAGCATTTCAGTTTCTTTGCCATCGTGAGCTCGAGGAGATGCTTGGGGTGTCACGCAGTAGCGATAGGTTTCAGGCTCTGCTCGATCGCGCGCGCGGCAAACATGGAGAGCTTGCGGACCTGCTACTGCCAGTTTTTGAGGAAGAGTGGAGGCAGGAGGAAATCACCCAGCGCCGCGCGACTGTTAAGAGCGAAGACCACCGATTTTTTCTGGCTATGCTCTTGAACGTGCCGGAGAGAGCAACGGTTCTTAGGCTTATAAGGCAAAAGTTTCCGGACCAGGATCCGATCGAACTAGTCGTCGGCTGGATAAAGGAGCTGGCAGCGACAAAGATCTTCCGGTCACGCGAGCCGAACATCCTCGGGATCGGCGAATTCGATAATGGACACCTGTTTGTCTTTAAGGGATTGTTGGAAGGTTTGACGGAAGAAGAAATCAAACGCCGGGCGGCGGCGGATCCTGTGGCTGCAAACCTCAAACTTCCAGTCGACGAGCTGGCAACTCACATCAGGACCCTGCCCTTATTCAAATCCATTTTTTCCGCTCAGTAGTTCATAGTCTTCCGGGGAGGGTTTTGCAGTTGCGCAACATTTGGACGTCCTCACTTCTCGCCAGACAGATTTCCACGCGCGACCCACTTGCCAAAGTATGGTCTCTTAAACGATAGACCGGGCCGCTTATCGTATTTCCATTCTGCATAAGGACCATTCTGATCCACGTAATGCAGGAATACTTGCGCAGTGTGTTCTCCATCCATAGCTTCGCGCCAGTGCGGACACTCAATCCCGCGGTAGAGCAATCCATCTCCAGGAGAGAGTTCGACTGACGACATACCGGCAGGCCCTTCGACCAGAAGCGGCCAGGGTCGTTCCGCCTCATACCCAAGGCATAACGACAAACTGATTTCGCATGACGGGCGATCGGTGTGTTTGTCCAACAGATCCCCGCGGCTGTAAACACGGAAATAAGAATAGGTCGGAAAGAGTCGTGTGCGGCTGACCTTTTCCGCAAACGGAAGCAGGTCCACCAGTAGTCCGTCCATGAAGCAGTCTCCGGGCGCAGACCACGCGCC
This sequence comes from Blastocatellia bacterium, assembly GCA_963698325.1. Taxonomy (GTDB): domain Bacteria; phylum Acidobacteriota; class Blastocatellia; order Pyrinomonadales; family Pyrinomonadaceae; genus PSRF01. Next base: position 172,200 of record CAVOQJ010000009.1, read on the forward strand.
AGACGACGTACCGTCGAGAAACATAGTCCCGACCTGTGCGCGCTTACACGCGTACCTGTAGAGAAGTGACCGTTCCGGATCTTTGACGCACGAGCGCAAAACGACGTATTTATTTTCAGCGAACAAATCAGCCAGGTTGGTTATTGACGCGAGGTCGATCATCGACGGTACGCTATCATCATCGCCCGTCCAAGTTCAACTCAAAGCTTATGATCCCAGACGAACGCCCAGAGAATGAGTTGCTGCTTCGCCTCGCTCGCCCAGATCGCAATGTCGCGCGGGCCGAGCGCGTGGCCCGGTTGCTGCGAGCTGATCTGGATTGGGATTACCTGATCGCTTTGGCAGACAGGCATGGAGTGATGCCGGTCTTCGATTACAACCTCAGTTCAATGGGTACGGGATTAGTCCCCGTTCAAGTCCTTGCAAAACTTCGAGATTACAATCAGGAAAACACGAGGCACAGTCTTTTTCTCACCGCAGAGCTGCTCAAGTTAATGGACCTTCTCGAGACGCATGGCATTCGGGCGGTTCCCTTCAAGGGCCCGACTCTCGCCTTGTACGCTTACGGCGACGTTGCGCTGCGAGAATTCAGCGATCTGGACATACTTGTCCACAGGCAGGATGTCTTGAAAGTTAGGAAATTACTTGTTGGTGAGGGTTTCAAGCCAACTCCGGAATTGACCAGCACCCAGGAAGCAGCTTTACTGCGCTTTGATTGTGCCTACAATTTCAGTAATGACAAAAATGTAGTGTTTGACGTGCACTGGAATTTTGCGGCACCCCACTCGTTTGCGCTCGACCTAAATGGATTATGGGGTCGGCTTGAAACTGTAACGATCGGTGGCAAACAATTGCCGACGCTCTCTGGGGAAGATCTGCTACAAGTGCTCTGCCTTCACGGCTTCACCCACTTCTGGGAGAGGTTGGGATGGATTTGCGATGTAGCCGGGTTGATTGAGTTACAAAAGGACATCGATTGGGAGTCGGTCGTCAACAATACGACTAAGCAAGGCAGCCGGCGAATTCTCTCACTAGGGCTCATGCTCGCGAGTGACTTGCTGGAGGCGCCAATTCCTCTCGAAGTTTTGCAAATCGAGCAGAAGGACGTGGTGGTGAGGACGCTCGCGGAGGATCTGAAGCGGCGGCTTTTCGCAGGGGAACCTTCATCGTCGGGAATAATTGATGGAGCTCTCCTTCAACTCAAGATGAGAGAGCGAAAGCGAGATCGAATTGCGTTCGGTCTACGGCTGGCAGCAACGCCGAGAGTTTACGACTGGATGCTTGTGCCGCTGCCCAATTGGCTTTTCTTTCTTTACTATTTCTTGCGCCCGCTTCGGCTCGCCGGCAAGTATGGATTGAAATTACTAAACGGCCCGCGGCCTGCACAAAATGAGGCAATAGATCGGTAGCATTAGAGGGGTTGCGCAATCCTGCCGGCAGCTGCGAGCTAGCAGTTAAATTCAGAACGATTTCGCTTGTAGAAAAGCTGACAGCGCGAAAGTTCTCCCACCAAACAAAAAGGACAGCAGGCGCTGTCCAGGCCTTACTATCGTTATCCAAAGTCGATCACATTTCCCGATGGCAGGGTAATGTGCAGAACTCCACATTAGGTTCCGTAAACGTGGATTTGCCTGCCCCATCTTCCTCAAGAGAGCATCAGCCAAATCGGAATTGAAGCTCTTAAGGATGTTGTACTCTTCCTGGGCCTGGTTGCGGTTTCAGCATGAGCTCTGCTTTTCGCTTGCCGTCCAAAACCGTTGCGCGCATTGTGGGGGGCTCATTTTTGCAAGCAGTTTCGACAGGGACGAGCTCATAGGTATTGTAGAGGATAGTGCTTACGTCAGGATGGCTTATCGTCTTGACCTAAACTGGCTGGACTCTGGGCGGTTTTTGTAACAACCGTGACTGTGTTCCGAGAGTCCAAGAGTTCCACGCAGCCTTCCAACGTCGACAATTTCGGATAGTCAGATTCGGCTATCCGGACGTCGAGTTCCTCATCAAGCGCAATCACAAAATTGAGGAAGTCCATTGAATCAATATCTAGTTGATCCCGAAAGCTGACGTCGGGTTTGAGTCGAGTCAGGTCTGCTTCCGGAGCGATCTCGCCGAGGATTCGTAACACAGTTCCTTTGATTTCTTCTCGTGTCATAGCTTGCCCGGATCCTGGAGGAACCTGTCGACCGCGGACAGAAAGAGACTACCGCGATGCCCGTCGCTCACTCTGTGGTCAGCGGAAAGGGTCGCATTAATAGCAGGACGCAAAACGACTTGTCCGTCCACCTGCCCCGGACATTCAATGGGCCTGCCAAAACCAACGATTGCGACCTGCGGCGGATATATGATTCCGAAGACGCTTTCTGCCCCACGTTCGCCAAGGCTCGTGACAGTAATTGTTGGCTCGGAGAGTTCGGAACTGCGCAAAGATCCCGCACGCGCACGTTTCACCAAATCGCGAAAGTTTTTCATTAACTCGTCGAGGTTCTGTTGATCTGCTCTCAGCAGTGCCGGCGCGACAAGTCCGCCCTGGCGCAAAGAGATGGCCACACCAACGTTGATCTCGGGGCGGGGAATCAGTTTTTCGTTCTTCCAGAGGGAATTCAGTTCTGGAACTTCGTGGAGCGACAGCGCTACTGCCTTGATCAAAAGCACACCGTACAACAACCGGTCGACCACAGCCTTTTTCAGATTCTCGGTAGCGAGCCATGCCATGGCATTGCTCATGTCAATCGTTGTGCTCAGATAATAATGCGGAATCTCCCGCTTGGAGCGGGCCATCGCGGCGGCGATTGTTCGTCGCATTCGCTCTTGCCTCTCAGCGGCAGCGTCGCGAGCGACGGCATGCTCAGGTTTGGCGGACACAGCGCGCTCGACGTCGGCCCGCTGTATGCGTCCGCCTGACCCTGTCCCGGTTACTTGTGAGAGATCAATACCCAACTCGCTTGCCAGCTTCTTCGCCGCCGGTGAAATGTGTACTCGAGGCTGTCCTGTCGGAGGAGAAATTTTCGCGGCGGGTTTTGAGACTTCTGGGGGAATAGATGGTGCGGTGACCGTTGGCCGCTCAGCACCTCTCGCTTCACCTTCCTCGCGGATGATCGCCAGAACAGTTCCGACAGGCACTTCCGCGCCGGGCTCAATTAGAAGCTTGTCGATAATACCGCTGGTGAAGACTTCAACTTCGATGACGCCTTTGTCGGTATCGACTTCAGCAATGATCTCGCCGCGTTTCACCTCGTCGCCCGGTTTCTTCATCCAGGCCAACAAAGTGCCGGCCGTCATGTCTGCCCCGAGTGTGGGCATTACAAAATCAGCCATCGCTTACTTCAATTCCTGGTTCCAAACAGCGACTTGATGATAATCCCTGCTCCGATAGCGGCCAGGAGTATGGCAAACAGCGGCAGTCTCAAGCCGAAGAAACTCGCCAGCCCGACAAGAATTGCAACAACTCCCAACGCAACGGTAAAACGGCTAATGCTGATGTGGTTCAGGTATCGGATGGCATTAAGCCCGAGCATTATTAATCCGGCTCCGATCAGCCAGGCGCCTTGGGGAACCAGTTCACTGGGCAGCAGCAAAAGAACCCCAATCATGAACAGAAAGAAGCCCCAGCCGCCTTCCTCCAGCCGTTTGTTCAAGTTGACCTTGCTTGTACCTGAATCGATAAAGACTTGGTTCTGATGTATGGCCATAACTCCTCCTTTAATAAAGAGACCCGGTCAACCCTGCTTATGAAAACATCTGCAGAACGGTATCGGTAATCTTGTTCGCCTGTGGCAGAGCGGCGTCTTCCAGATGTTTTGCATAAGGCATTGGCACTTCAGCGCTACATACGCGGGCGACCGGGAAATCCAATTCGTCAAAAGCTCCTTCCATGATCTGTGACGTGACCTCGGCGGCGAAACTGCCGGTGCGCCAAGCCTCGTCGATGATCACGGCACGATGAGTCTTTGCGACCGAAGTCAGAATCGTTTTGACGTTTAACGGTCGCAGCACTCGAAGATCTATGACCTCTGCCTCTATGCCCTTAGATGCGAGCTGTGTTGCCGCTTCGAGCGTTTTTAAAAGAGAACCACCGAAAGTGATGAGCGTCACATTATCCCCTGTTCGTCTGATTGCGGCTTTGGTGATATTAGCGGTGCCTCCCAGTTCATTCAGCTCGCCTTCCATTGGATAAAGCAATGCGTGCTCAAAGATGAATACCGGATCTGGGTCCGCCAGCGCTGCAGGTAACATCCATCTTGCATCGTCGATGGTTGCGGGCGTGAGCACTTTGATTCCTGGAATGTGCGCGTACCAACCCTCCAGACTGTGCGAATGCTGAGCGGCTAACTGACGCCCGCCACCGGTAGCCATGCGCACGACCAGCGGGACACTCAACTGGCCCCCTGACATATGCCGCAGCGTTGCGGCGTTGTTCAGTATTTGGTCCAGGGCAAGCAGACTGAAGTTAACTGTCATCACTTCGACGATGGGTCGCATGCCACCAATCGCCGCTCCTATGCCTGCCCCAACAAAGGTGGACTCGGAGAGTGGGGTGTCACGTACGCGTTCTGGTCCAAACTCGTCCAAGAATCCATGACTGCAGGCATAAGACCCACCATAGCGACCGACATCTTCCCCCATGAGGAAAACACGCTGGTCATTCTGTAGAGCCTCGCGCAATGCAGCGCGAACAGCTTCGCGATAGGTGATCTTCATCCTTGAATACTCTCAGTCCTTTCCCGCGACCGGCTACTCTCGCTATTTCCAAAAAAGAATCTCGGCTGGCCTCCGTTCAACCTGGTGGGCCGGCTCTTTCGGAAAGCCAACCACCACTGGGAAGACCGGAGAATAATCTTCCGGGAAACCAATCTCTTTCTTAACTTCCGGCCGGTTGAGCCACATTCGAGCAAAGCCGATCGGGCAAGTCCCCATACCCAACGCGTGGGCGGCAAGCATCAGGTTCTGAGCCGCGAGTGAACAGTCTTCCGCCGGCATCAAGCCGTCCGGCTTCGCGCAAATGATGATCAGCGCAGGCGCTCCATGAAAGATGTCATAGTCAGGCCGGGAAAGAATCGATTCCCACTCCTGCGCGTGAGGGTTGTCTCCGAGCGTGCTCAAAGCGTGGACCTTGGCGCGAGCGGAATAAGAGTTGAGGACTTTCCGGTCCTGGACCACGACAAAAGCCCAGGGCTGTGAGTTCATGGCACTCGGCGCCTGGATGGCAGCATCGATTAGCTTCTCGACCGTCGCTCTGTCAACTTGTTTGTCCGTGTATGAGCGCACCGCTCGACGACTGTAGATCGCATCCAAGACTTCCATTTGTAAACCTCCTTCGCACTCTTACCAGTGAAGGGTTTTACTTATATGCGCGCCCATTATTCAGGCCGAGTAGACATCCTTAAGTAGATCCTCGATCGGCTCCAGCGGCCCTGCTTCGGCAAAAGCGATCGCTTCATCAATCTCTCGTTCAATCTTTTCCTCGAGAGCTGTTAGCTCCTCTTGGGTTATGTGTTCTGCTTTGAGCAGATCAGCCTCGAACGTCGCAATTGGGCAGCGCTGCTTCCACGCTTCGACTTCTTCTTTACTCCGATACAACTCCGGGTCGTACATTGAATGTGCGCGAAAGCGATAAGTGCGACACTCAAGCAGATAGGGGCCATTCATGCGTACTTGGTCCACTGCCGTGCGTGCGCCTGCTTCCACTGCATTTACATCCATGCCATCTACCGCCGCTGCCGGAACGCCGTATCCAGCAGCCTTCACCGCAATATCCGTTTGCGCCTGATGACGTTCCAGAGCCGTGCCCATTGCATAAAGGTTATTCTCGCAAATGAATAGCACTGGCAGTTTCCACAGTGCCGCCAGATTCATCGATTCATGAAACTCGCCTTCGGCCACGGCGCCATCACCGAAGAAGCACGCCGTAATCGTGTCGCGCCGTTGCATCTTATCGGCGAGTGCCAGACCCACCGCGATCGGCAATCCTCCGCCCACAATTGCGTAGCCTCCGTAGAACCGGCGAGAGATGTCGAATAGATGCATCGATCCGCCACGCCCGCGACTGCACCCGTTTGCCTTGCCATACATTTCTGCCATCAGCGAGCCCATTGACATGCCGCGCACCAGGGCGTGGCCGTGCTCACGATAAGTTGAGACGATGCGATCCTCTGGAGTCAGCGCTTGCATCGCGCCAACCGCGACTGCCTCTTCGCCGATGTATAGATGGAGGAAGCCGTGGATCTTCCCCAGACTGTAGAGTTCCACGCACTTCTCCTCGAAACGACGGATGCGCAGCATTTCGCGCAGGAGCATCAGCGCGTGATCTCGTTTGACACTCGTCTGCCCCGGTTTTGTAGTTGTTGCCATGTTGACAACCTTTTCTCAGTGGCGTGCTGGACGATTTTCTTTTGCCGCTGCATTCATCACGTCGATCTCGCTGCGTGTTCGCACCTATTCAAGTCCCTGGTTAAACTCGACGACTCGCTTCCATCCCGGCGGCTTGGGCAAACCGTTTTTAGTCAGCGTCTCGACGGAATGCCTCGCGGAACCCTAACCCCTCTGCTACGCTTCTTCTCTCCTCTTCGTGCCGCCCGCAACGTAATATGCTCCGGCCCAGGACCAGAGTCTAGCGCCCCACCATTCCATTAGTGACCGCCGCCGCAGCGCGTCCGGGACGTTGAGCGGAGGCCAGAAGATCGCACGGCCGACCCATTGCGTCTGGAGACCGCTAGCAGCGAGCGCAGTGAGGAGGTCCCGAGGCCGGTGCCACGAAGCCCCGACGAATGATCCTGAACCGAAGGCAGCCTTGAGGCGCCGCCACCATTGGCAGGGTGAAAATGGATTCAACTCGCCAATCAAAACTCTGCCGCCGGGCCGGCAAACGCGAACCATCTCACGAATTACGGCCACAGGATTCTTGCAGAAGCAAAGAAGCGTGTTCGCAAACACCACGTCAAACACTCCATCGGGGAACGGAATTGCCAATGCATCGCCTTCGATCCACTCGAAATGTCCCGCCAAATTTTGAGTCGTTTGGCGGCGCGCGAAATTGAGCATCGCAGGGTCTCGGTCTACACCTACGGCTCGGCCACCTTCGTGGCCCAGCGCCAGCAGAAAGCGTCCAGTGCCGCACCCGACCTCCAGCACGGCTTTCCCCTTAAAGTCTCCAGCACCTCGGCGCAGCAGCGCGATTTCCGACTCCAAACAAGCGACGCCCAGCCGCGAGTCATACCAAGCGTCGTATTCCGCAGCGTTCATGCGTTACTCAAGTGGGCTAGAAGACAAGTACCTTATCCGCCTCCTGCGTCCAGTTTGTTAGCTCCTCCATCGTGCTGCGATGGGCGCCCTCCACAATTGACTCCGCTCGAATTCCGCGGGCATCCATACAGGAACCGCAGACGCCGATCCGCCCGCCCTTGACCACGAGTCCTTTCAGCATCCGCTCAATGTTGTAGTAGCCGTTGGGAGTCGTTTGTCCTGCTAGCGCGCAGCTCGCCGCGTCACCGATCAGAAAAACAGAGACGTAAGTCGCTTCGGCCTTTGCCAAAGAACTCGCCAGCCGTAATCCGTTATAACTGCGTTCCGTCCCGTAGGGCGGATCGTTAAGAATAACCAGGTACTTCATGCTGCTACTTCCTTTCCGCACTTTTTGTCCGCTACCACCCGAAATGCAACGGAGGCAAATCGTGTCGAATCCGGGCGAGGTAGTATTTCTCAAAAACTAGTTTCAGGTACCGTGCCCACTTTCCTTTCTTGTGGATCACCTTGTTACGAGGGGGCAGGAATGGATCCGCGTACATGTAGAAGGCCGTGTCCCCGGCGTCGGCGATGCAAGTCGACGGAAGCGACAGGCCATCGACTTTCGATCCGCCACGGATCTCCGCAGCGATGTTGTGTGCTGCGGCCTCCGCCATCAATTCAGTCATGTGACCGGTCTTGGGGACTGCCACAGGGACTCGAGTCTGACCCGGAGGAGGAATGGCGACTGCCACACCAACCGCGTAGATGTTTTCGAACTTTGGACTCGTCAGTTGTGGCGTGACTGACACAAACCCTCGCGGGTTGGCCAGCCCCTCGACCCCACGGACAAACCCAGCGCCAAGAAAGGCGGGGATCACCAGCGAGAAGTCGAAGCCGCGTTCGCACCCGTCATCGAGCACCAATCGGTCTGAGTGCGTCTCGACAATCTTCGCGTCGATGATCGACTCGATATCGCGGTCTGCAAATTCATCCTGGATCATACGCGGCGACATTCCGATTCCACCTACTCCGAAATGACCCAGAAACGGTTCGGGGGTTATGAAGCTGAGCGTGAATCGATGACGCTTCTTAGCCTTCTTGAGCACGGTGTCGATCATCATGACGATCTCGTAGGCCGGACCGATGCAACTCGCTCCGGCCGTCGCGCCGATGACAATGCGTCCTGAGTCGCCGGCAATGACACGCGCCAGCGCCTCTCGGGCGCGGACCGCCTCTTCGACGGTGAAGGTTGATTGAGTATGTCCTGCGGCGGGACCCAGGCCCGACACCGCCGCCCAGTCCAACTCCGCGCCCGAAGCGATCAGCAAGATGTCGTAGGGAAATGTTTGAGATTCGGTACGGACTTCACCCTTATCCGGGTACAGCTCGCGGACCTCGCCGTGAACAAAGCGGACACCGCGGCGGGTTAGCGTATTATCGAGCGGCACCTGAAGCCGGGCGGGGTCACGCCATCCTAGAATCACCCACGGCAGCGAAGGCAAGAAGGTGAACTCCGCGTCCTTGGAGATCAAGGTGATCTCAGCGCGATTCCCAAGCCGCCGCCGGAGCGCGTAAGCAGCGTTGATCCCGCCAAACGATCCGCCAACGATGACGATCTTCTCCTTTCTGTCACTCATTCCGCTGTCTCCTCTATCAGTTCTGCATAGTTCCGACGCGAATTAGCTTTCTTCCAAGGTTGATATATCCCCTTCAGGCAAACCCATCTCACGTGCTTTGAGTAGCCGCCGCATGATCTTCCCGCTGCGCGTATGCGGCAGTGTTGTAACGAATTCAATCTCCTTTGGAGCCACGACTGCGCCCAGCCTTCCCCGCGCAAAACCAAGGAGCTCACGCCTCAATGAATCTGAAGGTGTGTAGCCATTCTTCAGTAGAACGAAGGCCTTAACAACCTCCATCGCTACAGGATCCGGCTTGCCAATGACACCAGCTTCAGCAACGGCCTGGTGTTCCATCAAGGTGCTCTCCACCTCGAATGGCCCAATCAAATGGCCTGAACTCTTAATCACATCGTCTTTGCGTCCTACGAACCAGAAATAGCCATCGCTGTCTTTGCGGGCGAGATCCCCGGTCAGATAAAACCCACCAGCGAAACACTTCTCATAGCGCTCAGGTTCGTTCAGGTAAGCACGAAACATCGAGGGCCAGCCCGGTCGCAACGCCAACTCACCCTGCACGTCAGACTGGTCGATTACTTTCACCGATCCGGTTCCACACTTTTTAACTATAGCCGCCTCGATGCCTGGAAGGGGACGACCCATCGAGCCGGGTTTGATATCCATCGACGCATAGTTGGCAATCATGATTCCGCCTGTCTCTGTTTGCCACCAATTGTCATGGAACGGAAAACCAAACGCGTCCTGGCCCCAAACCACCGCCTCGGGATTGAGCGGTTCACCAACGCTCGTGAGAAACCTCAATGCCGGCAAATCATACTTACGAGCCAGATCGGCGCCGGTTTTCATCATCATGCGAATCGCCGTGGGTGCTGTATACCAAACCGAGACTCGCTGGTCCCGAAGGATGCGATACCACCTCTCAGCGTCGAAATCAGCCTCGTCGATGATGCTGGTTACGCCGTTTGTCAGAGGAGCGATGATTCCGTAGGAAGTACCCGTTACCCATCCAGGATCAGCGGTGCACCAGAAGATATCATCGTGATGCAGGTCAAGCGCCAGCTTTCCCGTGACGTGATGTGCTACAACCGCTTCATGAACATGAACCGCTCCCTTCGGAGTTCCAGTAGTACCGCTGGTGAAATGGAGCAGGGCGATGTCTTCGGGATCAGTTGGTCCAACAATAAACTCATCGCTGCTTTCATCCATCAAACTATGAAAGTCCAATGTGCCGCCGACACTCGTCCGGTTGTCTCCAACCAGGATAATGTGTTTGAGGTTTGGCAGGCTCTCACGAATAGCGGCGACCTTACGTTCGTAAAGGGAAACCGTAGTGACGATGACCGTAGCTTCTCCAATCGTCATTCGCGATCTAATCGGTTCCGGGCCGAATGCCGAGAAGAGCGGGCAGAAAACGCTTCGGTTCTTTAGCGTACCGAGCGCTGTGATGTAGAGTTCGGGAATCCTTCCCGCAAGAACGTAAACTCTTTCACCCTTTGTTACCCCGAGGCGCTCGAGGATGTTGGCAAATCGGTTACTCAGGTGCTGCAGCTCAGCGAAGGTGTAGTCACGAGTTTCTCCACTTTTCCCAATCCATCTAATCGCGAGGTGTTTTGAAAGCGGGCCTGCCGCGTGGCGATCAACGGCTTCGTGAGCAATGTTTAGCCCCTTACCATTAGGAAGACCGTCCAACTCAAGTCGCGCTTTAGTCCATGAGAAATTGGCGCAGGCCTTTTGATAGTCATCCAGATTTGGAGCCTGACTTAGCGTTCGTCGCGCCTTTGCAATCGTCTGCCAGGGCATAAACACGCCTTAAGTTTTAGCTACTGAGGCATTTGTTCCAGAGCCGTCGCACGATCCGTCTTTTTCTCGGGTATTTCGGTGAGCGTGGCTTCCGTCAGCAGCAGCACACTGGAAACTGAGACTGCGTTCTCGAGTGCAACCCGAACAACCTTGGTTGGGTCGATGATTCCCGCTTCGAGGAGATCGCAATACTCCTCGCGAGCTGCGTCAAAGCCATAATTGCCACTGCCACCTCTCATTTTGTCTACGACAACGCCGCCATCTACCGATGAATTCTCAGCAATCTGTCGCGTCGGCGCTTCAAGCGCGCGTTTAAGAATCAGAAGCCCGGTCCTTTCATCACCTTCGCATTTCGCGGCTTCCTGTTCGACCGCTTCAATCGTACGCAAAAGCGCGAGCCCACCACCCGGCACAATTCCCTCCGTGACTGCCGCCTTGGCCGAACTAATCGCATCGTCAAATCCTTCCTTGCGGCTTTTTAGTTCAGCTTCCGAAGCGGCGCCCACGCGGATCACGGCCACTCCGCCTGCGAGCTTCGCCAAACGTTCTTCAAGCTTCTCGCGATCGTAATCGGACGTTGTTGTTTGGATTTGCTTTCGAATCTCACTGCAGCGTCCTTCGATCGCTTCCTTTGAGCCGGCGCCGCCAATGATGGTCGTTTTCTCGCGATCGATAACGACACGCTTTGCCTTGCCGAGTTCGTTGATAGTGACGGTTTCCAGCTTCAATCCAAGTTCCTCGGAGATCACTTTTGCGCCAGTGAGGATCGCTATGTCCTGGAGCATTGTTTTGCGGCGGTCGCCAAACCCCGGCGCCTTTACCGCAGCGCAAGGAAGAACACCTCTGAGCATGTTGACCACCAGGGTTGCCAAAGCTTCTGCTTCCAGATCTTCCGCTACAATTAGAAGCGAACCGCTCATTTTCGCTACTTGTTCCAGGAGCGGTAGCAGGTCTTTCAGGTTAGCAATCTTCCTCTCGCAGAGGAGCACGAGTGGATCCTGCAGCACTGCTTCAAGCTTCTCAGAGTCCGTGATGAAGTATGGTGAAAGAAACCCACGGTCGAATTGCATGCCCTCAACGACTTCTAGAGTAGTCTCCGTTCCCTTTGCCTCCTCGACTGAAATCACGCCTTCTTGACCGACTCTTTCCAGCGCATCGGCCACTAGTTCGCCGATGCTTGAGTCGTTGTGCGCCGAGATCGTGGCAACCTGCGCTTTCTCCTTTCGGCTGCTCACGGGACGAGAGATGCCCCTCAATGCCGCGACAGCGACACGAAGGCCGCGATCGAGTCCCCGCTTTAGATCAACCGCACTGGCCCCAGCCGCGAGATTTCGGATTCCCTCGGCGAGAATGGCGTGGGCCAAAACGGTAGCTGTGCTTGTTCCGTCCCCGACGTCGTCACCGGTCCGCTCTGCCGCTTCGCGAATCATTTGGGCCCCCAGATTCTCTTCCGCGTCTTCCAGGTCAAACTCTTTAGCAATAGTGACCCCATCGTTGCAGACGATCGGTTTACCCCATTTCTTTTCAATCAAAACGGATTTGGATTTAGGACCAAGCGTTACACGCACTGCATCCGCAAGCGCTGTCGCACCGTGAAGGATCTTTTCACGTGCCTCCGAGCGAAAAAGGACTTGTTTGTGTCCCATAGTTTCCTCCTGAATGCCAGGGCTAACTGCAACGCCTGTGCCCGCTCGGCATCTTTAGATAAGAGTTACAACCACAACACTTTCGCTGCGCCCGTCGCTTAGCAGCAGCGAGTTTTCCCGCAGCGCTAACGAAACTTTCCACACATGCGCCGTACGAGCTGCCCGAAATATGAGCAAACGATGAGCAGTGTGGCCCGGTACATTCATTGCATCATTAGGGAAACTGATAATTCGCTATTTGCTTTCGCTGACGCCACTTTTGGTAGGCAGTGTCTGCAGAAGTAAGGAGAACGTATGAGAGTCAAAGAGATAATGACTGCGAACGCGAAGGCCTGCACATTGACTGATAACCTGGCGGATGCCGCTCGATTAATGTGGGAGGCCGACTGCGGGATCGTCCCCGTTGTCGCCGAGGGTGGAAAGGTGGTCGGTTTGATTACCGATCGCGATATCTGCATGGCGGCGATGACCAGGGGCCGAAGCGAGTCGAATATTGCAGTCGAGGACGCAATTTCAGGGAAAGTCTTCACCTGCAAGCCGGAAGACGACATTCACAGCGCGCTGAACACGATGCGTGACAATAAGGTGCGACGGCTTCCAGTGGTTGCTGCCGACGGGAAACTGGCAGGAATGCTGTCAATGAACGATGTTGTGCTCAAGGCCGCAGAAGTGGTTGGTAAGAAGGCACCTGAGCTGTCCTACGGCGACGTGGTGAATACCTATAAGTCGATTTGCCAGCACCGTCCTCCAATGCAACAGGCGCAAGCGACGGTTGGCGTCTGAAGTTTGGGCTTCCGTGACAGTGGTAAATCCACACTTGGAGAATCTTTAGGGGTCTTGGGACCCAAGGGCTTTCCGAATCGATCCCTATTTTTAATTTGCCGGCAGTGTGGCTACGTTGAAGTGTGCCAGCCGGTAAATCCGTTGAACAAGAAAGAAGGAGAATCATGAAAGAAAAGAAAGAGACTAAGGAGCAATCAACTGAACTGGCGCCGACGGGACCGAAGCCCATTACAGCTTCTACCCCGTTTGGGTTCATGCGGCGGTTCGCGACAGACATGGAGCGACTCTTCGAAGAGTTTGAGGGTTTTCGGTTTCCGAGTCTTTTCGGAAGAGAGTTCTTCCCGTTCACCAGAGAGTTTGAACATGTGGGCTGGGTTCCTCAGATCGAAGTGCGGCAAAATAACGGACAGTTCGTTGTACGCGCAGATCTGCCCGGTTTGAAAAAGGATGACGTCAAGGTGGAATTAACCGATAAGGTCTTAACGATTTCTGGGGAACGAAAAGAGGAGAAAGAAGAGAAGCGCGAGGGATACTATCGCAGTGAGCGCAGCTACGGGAGTTTCTATCGCCAAATACCGCTGCCCGAAGGCGCAAAGACCGACACGGCAACGGCCAAGTTCACGGATGGCGTGCTTCAAATAACCATGCAAGCGCCGGAACGTGAACCGCGCGCGCGCAGACTGGAGATCAAACAGGGCGAAGAGGCGGCCAAGGCAAAGGCGGCAGCGGCCAAATAGATCTGCGGCGTTTCAGGAATAACTAAACACTGATGCGAGCGTCGAGGGCTTGAACGCTCTCGGCACTCGCAGTTTTTACATTGTGTGGCCAGTGTACGGAGAAGACTGAAATGTTGCGACTGACTCTTCTCGCTTGGGTGAGGGTGGAAGCTTCTTGTGCCGGAATGTGGAGAAACCTTAAGCGTGACGTTCCACTGGTCTTGATCAGACACGGCAGGCGCCCGGATCGCATTTGGCAAAGTGCTCGCGTTCGTATGCAGTTTCACCAATGCCTAGCTGCAATAGCCCTTCCGACTTTGAGCCGTAACGGAAAACTGTAACCCCCTTGCAGTTCAGGTCGTGGGCCTGGCGATACAGGTTCGCCACGTCACCGACGGAGGCTTCGGTGGGCAGATTTACTGTCTTGGAAACCGCATTATCGACATGCTTCTGAAACGCGGCCTGCATGCGAACATGATGTTCGGGTGTGACCTCGAGAGCGGTAATGAACAGCCGGCGGACGTCTTCCTGTAGTTTGACTTGCTCCGGGAGGATGCCGTAATGGGCCACCGCGTCCAATAACTCTTTGTTGGCGAGTTTCCTTCGCTCCAGGTATCCCAGGAACAGTGGATTAAATTCGGTTAGTGTCTGCTGATTAAGGACGTTGGTGCGTCGGTAGGCAAGCGCGAAAAGGGGTTCAATCCCCGAAGAGGTTCCTGCGATGATGCCAATCGTGCCGGTCGGTGCAATTGATGTCAGGGTTGCATTACGCAAGCGCAGAGTCTTTGCATAGGTGCTTTGTTTCCAATTCGGAAAGGGGCCTCGCTCTTCGGCTAAATGCACAGAGGCTTTCAGAGCTTCGCCAGCAATAAAACTCATCAGTCCATCAGCCAGCCTCAATGCTTCCTCACTGGCGTATGAGACGCCGAGCAGAATACACATCTCGGCAAAGCCCATGACTCCTACTCCGATCTTCCGATTGCCAAGCGTGGCTTGCTTGACCGAGTCGAGCGGAAAATGGTTTACGCTGATCACATCGTCGAGGAAACGGACTGCGTCGTGGACCAGTGCTCGCAACTTGTTCCAATCTACCACCGGAGTGTTGTCGATGTTGCTAAGCATCCTGGCAAGGTTGATCGAGCCCAGATTGCATGACTCATAGGGCAGCAACGGCACCTCACCGCAGGGGTTCGTGCTCTCGATTTCACCCAGCCCAGGTGTTGGATTTCTGCGCGCGATCGCATCAATAAAAATCAATCCCGGGTCGCCAGATTCCCACGCTGCGTGGCAGATGGCTTCGAAGGTTTTGCGCGCGTCACGGCGACCGACAACGCGTCCATCGAATGGATGCAACAGTGGAAATTCCTCTCCCTTTTCCGCTGCCTTCATGAATGCATCAGTCACACCGACAGAAATGTTGAAGTTGCGAAGGGTTTTTCCGTCCAGCTTGACTTTGATGAACTGTTCGATGTCGGGGTGGTCAACGCGTAAGACGCCCATATTGGCGCCGCGCCGTTTGCCCCCCTGCTTAATATTTTCGGTGGCGCAATCATAAATCTTCATAAACGACACCGGTCCCGAAGCTGAACCACCTGTGGAACTGATGAAGTCACCCTCTGGTCGCAAGTGAGAGAAAGAAAACCCTGTGCCCCCGCCCGTTCGTTGTACCAGTGCCATGTCCCGGAGAGTGCCGAATATTGATTCGATTGTGTCTTCGATCGGCAAGACAAAACAGGCAGACAGTTGGCCGGATCGTGTGCCCGCATTCATGAGCGTTGGTGAGTTTGGCAAAAACTCCAGTGAGGCCATCATTTGGTGAAAGCGCTCCTCGTATCGCCGTGCCATAGCTACCGGCCCATACAGAAGCTCTGCATCTGCAATTGTTCGCGCCACACGCTCGAAGAGTTGACTCGGTGTTTCTGTGATCGCGCCACCTTCTCCGCGACGCAGGTAGCGAGCCTCCAGAACGGCAAGAGCGTTTTTAGTCAATGCATCAGACATCGCGATGCGCATCCCGACTAGGAGCTGGAAAATGCAACCTGCAACAGAGGTGCCGAGCCGCGTTTGCCGGAGTTGTTCGAAGGTTGCGGGGGTTTAGTTCTCGAATGCGTAAAGTCACCCACTGCATTGTGCGAAAGCCCACGCAGCGTCTGTGATTTCGCTGAATTGCAAAAACGCTCTGCTGGCATGCATGTTGCCGCCATTCACCATGAATTGACCCTGGTTGTTGTTGTGGAAAGCCCATGCTGTTCGACACCCTGGCCGCCTATTTTGAGAGGATCGAAAGCACTTCCGAGCGACTAGCGCTGTACCAGATGATTGCTGAGCTTTTGGATCAAGCCAGCGCGACAGAGCTTGGGAAGATTGCCTATCTATGCGAGGCAAGATTGGCCCCGGCATTTGCGGGAATCGAGATGGGCATGGGCGAACGGCTTGTGGCCGAGGCCGTTGCTATTGCCACTAACCAAACTTCTCGGCAGATAAATCGGCGTTACAAACAACTCGGCGACCTTGGATTGGTGGCCGAAAACTTGTCGCCGCAACAGATTGGCCGTCTTACCGTTTCGCGCGCGCACGCCAGCCTGCTGAAGATTGCAACGACAAGCGGGCCGGGTAGCATCGACCGAAAAATCCGATTGCTCGCCGCCCTCCTCAGGCAAGCCTCACCGCGCGGCGTTCGCTATCTCGTTCGCCTGGTAGTCGGAAGTCTGCGTCTCGGCGTTGGTACCACAACCATCATCGAAGCTGTTGCCCGTTCTTACCCCGATCACAAACACACCCGTGCGCTGATTGAGCGTGCTTTCAATCTTTGTTCGGACCTGGGCCTGGTTCTGAAGACAGCGCGCCAGGAGGGGTTGAAGGGCCTAAGTCGTTTCAAGCTTCGCGTTGGCAGGCCGGTGCGCATGATGATGGCGGAACGTTTGCCAACTGCGGAGGCGATTATTGCTCGGCTTGGACGTTGTGCCGCCGAAGCCAAACTCGATGGGTTTCGCTGTCAGGTTCATCTCGGCAAACGCAAGGTGGAGATCTTCTCACGCAACCTCGAGCGCACCACCCAGATGTTTCCCGATCTTGTTTCAGCGGCCCTCAGGCAGATCAAAGGTCCAAGCGCGATCATCGAAGGTGAAGCAGTGGCCGTTAACGAAGCGACTGGCGAGTTTTACCCATTCCAGGTAACTGTCAAGCGCAAGCGAAAGCACGATGTCGCCGAAATGGCACTGCAGTTTCCTCTTGCATTAGTTGCCTTTGATCTGCTCTACGCCCACGGAAACGATTACAGCCAGGAGAGTTACCGAACGAGACATGCTGAGCTGAAGCGTCTGATCAAGAGCGAAGGCTCCATTCGTCTAGTCGAGCGCTTAGTGACCGGCAGCGCAAAAGAACTGCAGCACTTCTTCGACGAACAGGTTGACCATGGCCTGGAAGGGATCATTGCCAAGCGTATTGACGCTCCATATGCCGCGGGCGCCAGAAACTTCAATTGGATCAAGCTCAAGCGCACCTACAAGGGAGAACTGAGTGACACGGTTGACGTGGTGATCGTCGGCTATCTGCGAGGACGAGGCATGCGCGCGGTGCTAAAGATAGGCGCTCTGCTGGGAGCAGTCTACGACCCGCGCAAAGACCGCTTCGAGACAATCGCGAAAATCGGCAGCGGACTGAGTGAAGAAAATTGGATCAAACTGCGACGGCTGCTCGACAAACACCGCGTCGCTCATCGTCCCGCACGGGTGGAGTCACGAATCGTCCCTGACGTTTGGGTCGAGCCAAGGTACGTGGTCACGGTTCTAGCAGATGAGATCACGCGTTCGCCTGTTCATACTTGTCCTCGAGATGTCGAAGGTAAGGGGTTGGCCTTGCGATTTCCGCGTCTGGTCGGTTTCGTGCGCGATGACAAATCTCCTGAAGACGCGACAACGGTGAAGGAAATGACTGAGATGTACAAAACTCAAAGCAAATGAACGAATCAACTGCTGATAAACGCGCACGCGAATCAGAAACGGGGCCAACTCTGCCGACACTTGTTTTCAGGTTGCTCGCCTCCGCGTGAATCTGCCGATTAGGGACATTGAGATGATTAATGAAGAGGTAGCAAACATTTTTGAGCGCGTGGGTCGCGTGTTGTCTTACAAAGGCAAGGATCGCTTTCGCGCTTTGGCTTATGAGCGCGCGGCGCGTTCGCTGCGAGGACTGGAAGGCGATCTCGCGACGATGGCTAAGGCGGGCACATTGTGCGACATACCCGGCATTGGCCACGACCTCAGCGAGATGATTGATGAGTACATCGATACGCATCACATCCGTCGCTGTGAAAAAGAATTGAGCACAATCCCTCAATCGCTGATTGACTTGATGGACATCCCGGGCCTCGGGCCAAAGACTCTCCTTCTCCTGCACAAAAAGTTTCACATCGAAGACTTTGAAGGTTTCAAGCGCCTGCTTGACTCAGGTTCTCTTATGAAACTGCGTGGCTTTGGTGAGAAGAAGATCGAGAATCTGCGGCGTGGAATCAAATTGTGGTTAGCCAGCAAGCAGCGCTTGCCGCTTGGCGTGGCGCTGCCAATCGCCGAGAGATTGTTAGCAGATGTTCAGAAGATTAAAGGCGTAGAACGTGCTGACCTTGCGGGCTCCATTCGCCGCCGTCGTGAAACTATTGGCGACCTCGACATGCTCGTCATTTCGAACAACAGTGCTCGGGTCTTGCGCGAGTTTACAAAACTGAAGCCAGTCGATGAGGTGCTATCGCTTGGGGAGACTCGCGCCACTGTCATCCTCGAGGGCGGACTTCAGGTTGATGTTCGCGCCGTCGCCAGGCAATCTTACGGCGCTGCGCTTCAGTACTTCACTGGGTCAAAGGATCACAATGTTCATCTGCGTACTCTGGCTCATGCAAAGGGTTTAAAGATCAACGAGTATGGCGTGTTTCGCGGCAAAAAACGTTTGCGGGGGGCGTCCGAGAGCGCCTTTTACCGGCTAGTTGGCGTGCCTCTGATGCCACCGGAATTGCGCGAGGATCGCGGCGAAATCGAAGCCGCAATCGAGGGCAGACTGCCAACCCTGATCGAGGTGGATCATCTGCGCGGTGATCTCCATGCGCATACCCTCTATTCAGACGGACGATCAAGCCTCGCTGAAATGGTCGAGCGCGCCGGCACGCTGGGCTACGAATACATTGCAATAACGGATCATTCTCCCGCAGCACGAATCGCTCACGGGCTCGACAGAAGACGCTTAGAGGATAAGGTTGAAGAGATCGAGCGATTACGCTCCAGGAGGGGCAAGCGCCGTCCGAGGATTGTACACGGTGCGGAAGTAGACATACTTTCCGATGGAAGGCTCGACTACCCGCAGGACATCCTTTCCCAGTTGGATATCGTCGTGGCCTCTGTTCATAGCAGCTTTCGCCAGAGTCCCGACCGCATGACCGGTCGGTTGTTGAATGCGATGGCGAACCCTTTTGTCCATGTGCTTGCCCATCCGACTACGAGGCTGATCGGCAGTCGCGCGCCGATCGACTTTGACTTTGAGCGCGTCGTTGAGGCAGCTGTGAAAAACCGAGTAGCGCTGGAGATCAATGGTCAGCCTTACCGACTAGACTTGACCGATACTCTGGCCCGGGCAGCAAAGGAGGCGGGGGCACTTTTTGCAATCAACTCCGATGCGCACAGCGCTTCGCAATTGCAGGACATTCGCTACGGGGTCTTTCAAGCACGGCGGGGCTGGATCGAATCAGCTTCAGTTATCAATGCCTGGACCTGGGCGAAACTGCGTCGCTGGTTGCGTAAGCCAATGAAACGCTGAACTTTGACTGTGCACACCGCTTTCTACCGGCTCTGAGCGAGCACTTGAGGCTGCAACTTCGCTTTGAACCATTCGCTTGCTAATTGCGCGACCCGCTCTAGCGTTCCCGGCTCCTCAAAAAGATGCGTGGCTCCAGGCACGATCTTCAGCTCTTTCTCACAACTAAGTTGCGCGTATGCTTCTTCATTCAGGCCAATGACTACGTCATCATTGCCGCCCACTATTAGTAGCGTCGGTGCCTTGACCTTCGGCAACGCCTCTCCGGCAAGATCTGGTCGACCACCACGCGAAACTACGGCAGCCACAATGTTGGGGAGCTCCACCGCGCCAATCAACGCGGCCGCCGCGCCGGTGCTCGATCCAAAGTAGCCGATGCGCAAGTGTTGTGTAATAGTCTGGCTCGTGATCCAGTTCGTCGCATCGACCAATCTTTTTGCCAGGAATCCGATGTCAAAGCGAAGCTGGGCCGTATAGGCGTCCACGGCTTCTTCTTCTTTTGTCAGCAGATCAAATAAAAGTGTGCCGACGCCTGCCTCCCGTATAGTTCGTGCGACATACTGGTTGCGCGGACTGTGACGACTGCTGCCGCTCCCATGCGCAAACAGAACAATACCGCTAGCTCCTTGCGGCACCTTCAGCTCACCCTCAAGTGCAACGTTACCTGATGGGATATTGATCGTTTTCGCGAGTTGAAGCTCGGGTTTCGTGTCATTCATATGATTACTCCTTAGTTAACTGGTACTGAATTGGCCATTGCGCAGCCCGTTTGCGCTCATAGGTTTTCCGTTGAGCTCAGGGAGCGTCGAGGGATCACTCTGTCCCAACTCGGATTTCGGCAGAAGTGCGCGAAGGGTTCGACTTTGCATGGCGAAACTCTATTGCCGTTTTCTGTCTTTGCGTGCAACGGGCGTACCGACAGGCGAAAGAAAACGATAGGGAATAGACAGGAGGCTTTCGCAGTGGCACACAACTCACTGAGGTTCTACATCGATTCGTGCTGCGAGGTTTGACGCACGAGCGTGGGTAACTTTGCACAGGGCACTCCTGATTATGACCTGGCAGTACTAGATGCCGTTTTGTAATTCCGGCATCTCTGTTGCACTCACTTTATAAGCCGGTGGAGACTAAAAGGATGATCCAAATTGACGGGTCACTCGGCGAAGGCGGAGGACAGATTCTCAGAAGTGCGCTAACTCTGGCCTTAGTCACAGGCAAAGCAATTGAGATTAAGAATATCCGCTTGCGCCGCCCTAAACCAGGTCTAATGCCCCAGCACCTGAAGGCTGTAGAGGCTGCTGCCGCCGTTGGGGGTGCTCGGGTCGAAGGTGCGCATCCGCAATCCTTATCGCTTCTGTTTGAGCCAACCGGGATTCGCTCAGGTGAATTTCAGTTCGATGTCGGCACGGCCGGCTCCACTCCTCTTGTGCTACAGACTATCTTCTTGCCCTTAAGCTTTGCACAAACAGCCTCATCGGTAACTTTTATTGGCGGGACGCACGTGCCCTGGAGCCCGTGCTTTCACTATCTTGATCTGCACTGGCTTACTTACATGAAGCAAATTGGCTTTGATGCCAAAATGGAATTAGAGCTTGCGGGATTTTATCCAATGGGTGGCGGTCGCATTCGGGCCGATATTCATCCTGCGAAAAAGCTCTCGCCACTTCACCTGACCGAACGCGGGGCTCTAAAAGCAATCCGCGGAATCTCGGCGGTAGCCAATCTGGACCAAAGTGTGGCGGAGCGACAAAAACAACAGGCGCTAAAGAGACTAAAGGGTTTGTCTACTGATATCGAAATAGCCGTTGTCCAAATGCCGTCGCAATTCAGGAACACAATGCTATTGCTCATCGCGAAGTTTGAAAATTCCCAGTGTTGTTTCTTCGGCCTCGGAGAAAGAGGCAAGCGAGCGGAGCGCGTTGCTGACGAAGCCGTCGACCAGCTACGCGAGTTCCTCGTGACCGATGGCGCTATCGATCACCACCTCGCCGATCAACTGATACTTCCTCTGGCCCTGGTGCCCGGAGTCTCAGAACTGAAACCTGACAAGATTACGAAGCACCTCGTTACCAATGCGAATGTAATTAGGATGTTCTTACCGGCGGATATTGAGGTACGCGGCGAACTCGAACATTCGGGATCCGTGAGAATAACCGGCACAGCCATTCCAGATCGCGGACGTTAAGCACAATCGACCAGTTGATTGCGGACTTCCTGTCGCCAGGCTGATTTCGGATTCACGCGGTTTGAGCATGCCCGCGTAAGAGAGTGCAATCGAGCCACAAGCGCTCCGCGGAGCTGTAGATGACAGTTCCCATCTCCGCTGACAGATTGCTAATGCGTTCTACTATCGCCTTGCGATGAGATCCAGTCGCGAGGTTTACCTGACACTTGGAAATAAGGACGGGAAGCAGGTCCAGGTGCTTAACTTGTTTTTCTTCAACCAGCAGACGAAATATCAGACCGCGATCGTTGCGCAGCACGGGATCGACTGAATAATCGTCTACGAAGTCACCCGAATCATAAATTATTGGTTTGCCGCGATGCATTTCAATTCCCTGGAATACGTGCGCGCTGTGGCCGTGAAAGACATCTGCTCCCGCATCCATCACAGCGTGCGCAAACTCGCGAAACAAAGGCGAAGGCCGCTCGGCCATATTAGGTCCCCAGTGAATCGAGAAGATCACCACATCTGCGCCTGTCGTGCGCGATTTGATAATGCTCTCTTTCACGACCTTTAGAGACTCTTCAGCCAGCGATATTTGAATATAGTTCGTTCCTGCCGTGCTTGCTGTAGCAGCCCAACCGGGCTCATTGTCGGTAAAAGCCACAACAGCCACCTTTAGACCGGGTGCTTCCAGCAACGCGGGTTGCATTGCCTCCGTGAGGTTGAGCCCGGCTCCTGTATGTTTGATCTTACTCTGGTCGAGTAAGTCGAGCATTTCCCTTAACGCCTCTTCCTCGAAATCAAGTACATGATTATTGGCTAACGCAACGCAGTCAATCCCAGCTGATTTCAAAGAGGTTATGGCAATGGGGTCTGCCTGAAAGTGAAAAACTTTAGGCCAGCGTGACCAGGGCCTGCCGCCGCGGGCAATTACGCATTCGAGATTGATGATCGCGAGGTCCGCAGCACTCAGAGTTGGAAGCGTGTTACCCCAGGGATACGCGGATCCTGATCGCAGCAGATAACCACTAACACCGCGACCCAACATCACGTCACCAGTCAGAATGATAAGCACCGGCTGAGCCATTCTTGATTATTCGCTGCGTAAAAACAAAGGTGTCTGCATTCTAGGTTACGCGCGTTGCGATTCGGGGCTTACGAGGACAAGTGGGCAGGTAGGTTCTTTCTCTTGCAGATCTGACACCTCATCTTTTGGCTGTTTCAATTTCATTTCCTCTGTAGGAGGCGTAATCTGCCAATCCTTCCTTAAAATTCCAAGCAATGTGATAGGGCCCAGAACTTCAGCATTGATAGTGATATCAGGGTCGCTGAGGCTCACAAGCGGTTTTTCCCCAGTCTTCTGTTCGAGCCTGGCGTTGATTGCTCCACCGATTTCATACTCAATTTTTGGTGTGTCCTCTTGCAGGTTGTGCAAACCTCTTTTGAACAATCTGAAACAGAAACTTTCCTTCGGCCCGATTTGCTCGATTCCGATTTTGACTGCGGCTTCTTTGATCGACTCTAGTTTGCTTTCAACTTCGGCCAACACAGCGGTCGCCCGGCCGATAAGGTGAGCGCAACCACGGTAAACCTGTCTCGCCAACTCGAGTGCTTCACCGTCTGCTTCGACGACAAAGACCGATCTGAAGCCAGGCCGTGTAATTCGAGCCGGAAAAACAGCTTTCCTCAATGCAGCACGCGTCTTTCGAGCAGTGAACGGAGCACGGCATGTAACAACGAGTTTGACGACTTTTTGTACCTGGGCCGGTTCCATTTCTTTACCTGCTATTGACGTCACAGGCGAAAGTCCGAATCCGATCGCTAAACCTCTATGCCTTGTTTAGTTTTTCTTTGAGCAACCGACATGCCGGGCAACTGCGAAACAATCATCCAAAGTCAGCATCAACCTTCCGTTCAATTTGAGCAAAGTTCCACAAGAACGCGCGCAAAAGCACTCACCATTAACTTCGTTTAAAATGCGCAGCTACGGCGTCGACGTTTCGAGTTAGCCCAAATAGTGGAGAGTTGAACAGTGTGAGCGTCTGGAGCAGCCGCAAGGGAATGGTTCTTGCGATGAAGAACAGAAAGGCAAGACGTTGTAAGGTTAGGGATAAGTGAAATGGGTGACCCTTTCACACTGTTTGCGGGGAGCAGCAATCCCGATCTCGCTGCGGCCGTGGCCCGCGAGGTCGGAGTTCCGCTGGGCACGCGCGTCATCGAACGATTCCCGGACGGCGAAACCTTCGTTCGGCTTGAACAACCTGTACGTGGGCATGAGGTCTTTATCGTGCAGCCAACGGGGCCGCCGGTAAATGACAACCTCGTCGAGCTGTTAACGTTCGTTGACGCGTGTCGCCGCGCTGCGGCTGCTAACGTCGTCGCGATTGTCCCTTATTTTGGCTACGCACGTCAGGACAAGAGACACGGACATCGAGAGCCAGTCACCGCGAGTATGGTGGCTTACCTACTTCAAGCGGTGGGCGCTAATCACGTTGTCACAGTCGACCTGCACGCCGCGCAAATCGAAGGCTTCTTCCACATCCCCGTTGACTGCCTGACGGCTGTACCGACGTTCTGTGAGACCCTACTCCCCGTTCTTCCAAAAGAACTGATTGTTGTTTCGCCCGACGAGGGTCGTGTGAAGATGGCTGGTCAATACGCGCATAGACTCAACTCCACAGTAGCCGTTCTCCACAAGCGACGCGAAACAGCGACGAAGACGCGAGTGACGCATGTTGTTGGCGACGTCCGCGGTAAGGCGTGTTTGATCATCGACGACATGATTTCCACAGGCGGAACGATCGCCGAGGCGATTGAGGCCTTGCTGGTGGCGGGCGCCCAGCCGAAGATTTTTGTCGCCGCAACGCACGGACCGCTGCTGGAGAGTGCCAAAGAAAGGCTCAACCATGAGGCCATCCGTGCCATCTTTGTAACTGACACAATCGCACCGGTTATTCGCAATTGGTCGAAGTTACAGGTAATCACCATGGCACCCGTAATTGCCGGTGCTGTCCGCCGTCTTCTGGCAAATGAGTCGTTAGGCAATTTGTTTTGAGACTTTTGCGGAAATTGAAGGGAGGCAAACAAGACGTGAAAGAGCTTGACGTGAATTTCAAGGATCGAAAAGAGGCAGGTCAAATACTGGCAAACAAGTTAAGTAATTATGCAGGTCAGAATGTGATAGTTCTTGGTCTGCCGCGTGGCGGAGTGCCGGTGGCCTTCGAAGTCGCCCAAGCATTGAAAGCACCGTTGGACGTTTACGTCGTACGGAAGCTTGGTGTACCGGGCCATGAGGAACTTGCCATGGGAGCGATCGCAAGCGGCAATGTAAGGGTATTAAACAAGCCTGTGATTGAGGATCTGCGCATCTCGGACGAAGCGATTGAAGCAGAGACGCGCAAGGAACAGGAAGAATTGAAAAGACGTGAGCTCCTCTACCGAGGCGACCGGCCACCGCTCGACGTGAGTAACCGTACAGTACTTCTGGTTGACGATGGAATTGCGACTGGCTCCACTATCAAGGCGGGAATAGCAGCCTTGAAAAAGCAAAACGCCGGCCGAATTGTCGTCGCTGTACCGGTCGCGCCGGCCTCGACCATCGAGGAGCTAAAAGCTGAGGTTGACGAGGTCGTTTGCGTTTCAAAGCCGGAAATGTTCTTCGCCATCAGCGTTTGGTATGACGAGTTTCCGCAAACGAGCGACGAAGAAGTGCGAGAGCTGCTCAAGAAAGCGGAAAAGCAGAAGCAGGTGGCTGCCGCGGCTCTCAGCGGCTAAGTTATTCGTGAATAACAATGAAGCCTGGCGCCGTTGCCATGGGGGAAGATCCGAAGTAGGAATGCGGGCAGACGTTGTTATATATCCATTCGGCGCGATTGAAGCAGCATTGCTTGAGGCTGTTCGGCAAGTAATCGAACAAAGCGATACATGAGCTTGGCCATGTATTCGGGCTCGGCCACTGCGAACGAGCTGATTGTGTAATGTGGTTTTCAAATACGTTGGCACAGACCGATCGAAAGGGAAGTGAATTCTGCCGCAGTTGTGCGAACAGAATTGATTGCTAGTAAGGCTGAGTTTCGCCTCAGTTGGCCGCTGGGTACGAGCCATATTTGTAATGAGGCTAGTGAGGCTATGCGATGAGCGAAAAAGAAGCGGTTATTAAAGATGTTATGGCTGGGCTTGAACGCGAGCCGAAAATCGACTTTCATCATTATCCGATCAGTGTAGACTTCGCTGCAGGCATTCTTACACTGGAAGGCAAGGTGAAAGATGTTGCTGCAAAGAAGCTCGCTCTCGAACTAAGCGCCGCCGTTGCGTCGGTCACTGGAATAGTCGACAGGTTAAAGGTTGCCGTCGCTGAAGATATGACGGATGAAGTCATACTTGAGCATGTCCGGGATGCCCTGATACAGGAACCTGCCTTAAGTAACTGCGCCGTGAGGCTTCGCCGTGGAGAACGCGTGGAAGTTATAAGCGAACCTTCAGCAGAATCAAGGGGCGCGATTGAAATAGCTGTACAGAATGGCGATGTGCTGTTGGAAGGACAAGTGCCGAGTTTGTCGCACAAACGATTGGCGGGGGTGCTTGCCTGGTGGGTTCCGGGCACTCAGAACGTCTTAAACTGTCTGATAGTAGAGCCGCCAGAAGAAGATAATGACGACGAGATGGCTGATGCTCTGCGACTCGTGCTCGAGAAAGATCCTTTCGTCAATGCCGATCAGATTCGCGTTAGAGCCGACGACCGAACAGTGACTCTGGAGGGTCTGGTGTCGAATGAAACGGAGAACCAGATGGCAGAGCACGATGCGTGGTACGTCTTCGGTGTGGACAGGGTAATCAATAGGCTTGAAGTGCGTCAGTAGTAACTGCTTCAGTTCCGATGGAGCCGAGGCCTTGGCGCAGTATGCGACCAACCGCAATGACATTACCGTTGTCATAACAGACTTGGTGATGCCCCTTATGGATGGCGTTGCGGCCACTCGCGCTTTACGGAAGCTTACAGCCAACCTAAAGATCATTTGTGCGAGTGGTCTGGCTGATGATGCGAAGGTTATTGAGGCCGCTCGAGCCGGGGTGGACACGTTTCTGCCCAAGCCCTATACGGCCGCACATTTGCTTCGGGCACTCGATCGACTTCTTCATCCAGCGTAAATCCGCTCGCACACATTGCGCAAAGTTCCTCATGAGTGTGAGGGAAAGTACACATGCCCCTTTCCCGTTCACTGCTGTATTGCGAATCTTCCGGCCATTAACAAGGACCAATTCAAGCTTTACACAGGCATGTATCTTGCTCTGAAAGAAGCTACGAAGAAGAACAAGAGAAGAAGCACGACTGCCCGGAGGCTCTTCGGATGAGCCGCAGTCGCTTCAGGAATGCTGTTTGAAAAGAGAGGAACGAGTTATGGAAGCCAGAGGGCGCGGCGAAAAGGCCGCATAGCAAGACCGGTTGGAACCGGTCGTCACTGGCGAAGCAGTGGCGTCCTAACCCTGCCGAAGTTCGTTGCATAAGCCGCAACGGACGGGCATGAGATCAAGCTCGCAGGGGAAACGGGCGAGGCTTGCGGGAGCGTTTCACTCCCAAAAAGAGCACGCCACGGAAACCGAGACGGTCAGACGGTAATTGTCGAATC
The DNA here is from genome assembly GCA_963698325.1 of Blastocatellia bacterium. GTDB lineage: Bacteria > Acidobacteriota > Blastocatellia > Pyrinomonadales > Pyrinomonadaceae > PSRF01. Next base: position 199,593 of record CAVOQJ010000009.1, read on the forward strand.
CGAGATCCTTTCCATTAACACACCTAAGGAAACTAAGTGGTGTGGGAGATGAGCGAAACAAGAAAGAGTAATCTCGCATTGTTTCGCCCTGCGACTGGTGGTTCTGGTTGCGAGTCGTAGGATCGCGAGGTCTTCGCAAATCTCGCGGATAAATCTCAAGCTTGGTGCCCCCAAGTAATGGGATCGGAAGGAGACCTAAGTCGGCGGGTAAATTGCTATGCGAGCTACGCCGGAACCGAACCGCGACTTCCCGAGGAAACGAGGGATGGGTTGGCTGAGTGACTAGTCGTGGTGAGGGGCAGAGTGGTCGTAGTAGTCGGTGGAGCAATGTCCATCCCGGGAGACGGTAACACCGTTCACAAGGCGAAGGACCATAGTCACGAGTAACTTCGGAGAAGAAATGCTCTCGGGGCACCGAGGTGGTGTTCACTATCTGAAGAGAGCTCGCTCGTGAGGGAGAGCCGGATGCGTTGAAAGATGCCTGTCCGGTTCGGGAAGGGCTTCATTGAGACCGCTTGTTCGGAAAGAGAAGTATGGCGCGATGATTCTACTTCATAGAGCAAAGAGCAATATCGCAGACACCGATCTGCGTGACAGAGTCGAGCGACAGCTCGATTGGGAACCGGAATTTACGTCGACTGACCTCGGCGTGGCGACCGACGATGGTGTAGTAACCTTGACAGGGTTTGTAAACACTTACGCCGAGAAGTTGGCGGCCGAGCGCGCAGCGCTCAGGACCTATGGTGTCAGCGCGGTTGCCAATGAGATTCAGGTAAAGCCGCTGTTCAAGAAGACCGACGCAGACATCGCCTCAGCGGCATTGGATGCCCTGCAGGCGCGCGTTGACGTTCCCGACGAGAAGATCAAACTGACCGTGAAGGACGGTTGGATCACACTCGAAGGTAATGTTGATTGGTACTATCAGAAGAACGCGGCTGAATTGGCAGTCAAGTATCTGTCGGCGTGAAGGGCGTAACCGACAACATCAAGGTGAAGCCGCAGGTCTCTACGATTGAGGTCAAGGACAAGATCGACGAGGCGTTGAAGCGGAACGCGGAGGTCGACGCTCGCCGAATCAGCGTGCAAGCCGCGGATGGCAAGGTGACGTTGCGGGGTAACGTGCGGTCCTGGTTCGAAAAGGACGAAGCGGAAGGCGCAGCCTGGGCCGCGCCGGGCGTAACACAGGTTAGCAATCAAATCGCCGTGGTGCCGTAAAGCGGCATATTTGTGGGTACAGCCGGCCTGAAATTCAGGCCGAGTTGTGCCCATTGTTTGTCACCCGGAAGCTTACGCAGTAGCGAGCTATTAAGGCAGTAAACACCATGATAATTCCATTGCAGATTTCCTTTCGCAACATGAAACTCTTCCGACGCGGTGGAGGCCCGTGTCCGAGAAGAAGTGTCGAAGCTGGAGACTTTCTACCAGGGCATCATGCGTTGCCGCGTTGTAGTTGAGCTTCCGCACAAGCACCATAGAAAAGGCGATCTCTATCACGTCCGAATTGATCTGACGGTACCGGGCGCGGAGTTGGTGGTGAAAAGGGAGCCAAGTCTGCACGCCACTCTTCGTCAGAGTGATTCCGAGAAGGAGTCGAAGAGTTACGAAGCCCACGCAGCCCACAAGGATGTATTCGTGGTGATTCGAGATGCCTTCAAAGAGGCACGCCGGCAGTTGCAAGACTATGCGCGTCGGGTGCGCGGTCAAACCAAAATTCATGTTCCCCAGCCGAGCGGCCGCGTGAGCAAGCTTTTTCCCGAAGAGGGCTATGGCTTTCTTCAGACGGCTGACGGAAGTGAGGTCTATTTTCACAAAAGCAGCGTGCTGAATGATGCGTTCAATCGATTAACGATTGGAGCGAGAGTGACATTTAACGAAGAGATGGGTGAGAAAGGGGTGCAGGCCAGCACGGTTCGAACGATTGCATAAATCGATTCTCATCGCAGGATGTCGTTGAGCGGAAGGCCAACTGGGATGTAAGGAGGTTGAAATGACATTGAGATCACGGCTTAATCCAGAGGAGCAGCGCAACCTTGTTGAGGGTCCCACTAGATACAAGAAGGGCCCGAACCAGTCGGAGTTGGTCTGCGGATTCTGCAATGAGACCTACTACGTTGATGACGTGACTTTCAATCAGGCTGTCAGCGCGATGGAAGAGGGACTGGATAATCCCTTTTGCTGTGACGATTGCGAAGCGGAATATGAAGAACTGTCTCACTAGTTATGGCGACGTGAGTCAATAAGAGTGCCGCCGGCAATTTTTATGCGAGCACTTTAACGGGAGGTGGATCATGAATAAGGGATTAAGGTTGATGAGTGTGGCGGGCTTGGGCGCAGGTTTGATGTATCTGTTTGATCCGGATCGAGGAAAGAGGCGCCGGGCCCTGGTGCGTAACAAGATCACGCACGCATCCAAGAGTAGCCAGCTGATGTCGCCGGCAAAACAAGCCGGGATGTTCGCAATCATGTGCTGGGCGTTTTTGCTGAAGTAGAGTCGCTGTTTCTAAAGAACGGCTTGCCCTCTGACGATGTGCTGGAGGCGCGTGTGCGCTCAAAGCTAGGTCGTGTCGTATCGCATCCGAGCGCGATTGAGGTGAAGGCTGTTGATGGGTTGATAATTCTGACCGGTCCGATTCTTGCCGAAGGAAGAGCATCCTTTGCTCGAGTCTGTTATCGGCATTCTCGGCGTTAAGAGCATCGAGAATCGCCTTGAACTACACGAGAGCGCAGATGATATCCCGGCGCTTCAGGGAGGCCGAAAGCGGCAGGGTGCTCGTTTTGGACCTTTAAAGACAAACTGGTCCCCGACAACGCGCTTCGTGGCCACAGCCGCTGGAGGGGCCCTTGCTATTTACGGCGCCAGGCGCCGCGGTGTAGTTGGCTCTGCTGTGAGCACTGCCGGCTTGGGAATCCTGACGCGAGCGCTAACGAATTTCGAGACTGGTAGGCTCCTCGGGCTGGATGAGGGTCGCAAAGTGATTGAGATTCAGAAGACTATCAGCATTGAAGCACCTGTCGATCGCGTGTTCACCTACTGGTCGCACCCTGAGAACTTCCCCGACTTCATGACCCACGTTCATGAAGTAAGAAGAATCGGTGACGGGCTTTATCGTTGGAGTGTTGGTGGACCAGCAGGCATTTTGGTCCAATGGGATGCCCAGATTACCGATCTCGATTTCAATAAGCTGTTGGCGTGGAAGAGCTTGCCCGGCGCGATCGTTGGGCAGAGTGGGGTCACCCGGTTCAGCTCAAATCCTGATGGCAGTACTCGCATCGATGTGAAGATGAGCTATAACCCGCCGGCAGGCGCTCTGGGTCATGCGATCGCTGAGCTGTTCGGCGTCGATCCGAAACATGAGATGGATGACGATCTCATGCGCATGAAATCTTTCATTGAAACCGGGGTGCACCCACACGACGCGGCGCAGCATGCCGAGATGATGCAAGCGCCGGCAATGAGCTGAAGGCAAGAGGATTGAGACCCCGCCTCAGTAACAACTGGTTTCAGCGCGATGTGAGGCGCCGAATAGTTGCTAAGAGTATTCTCATGGCTCTCTCCTTAATCCGGTTTACGGCACCTGATCGTCTCTGCGTCTCTTAGCCTTTCACGCAGATCATGGGCGCGAGCTTGGCGACTTTTCTGGAAAGCCCAGCGTGATCTGCGGCGTCAACGACCGCGGTTACGTCCTTGTATGCTCCAGGCGCTTCTTCGGCCACACCGCGGTAAGAAGGGCTGCGGATTAAAATTCCCTTTGTAGCGAGATAATCGATCAACTCGCGGCCCTTCCACTGTTTTGTTGCCTGATGGCGGCTCATGCGGCGGCCGGCGCCGTGACATGACGAGCTGAAGGAGCGTGCTTCGCCCACTGAGGTACCGACCAGAATGTAAGAAGCAGTTCCCATCGTGCCGCCGATGAGAACCGGTTGACCGATTGGCTTGAGCGCTTCGGGAAGATCAGGATGGCCGGGACCAAAAGCACGCGTCGCACCCTTGCGATGAACGAAGAGCTGTTTCTTCTCACCATCGATCGCGTGTTCTTCAACTTTGCAGGTATTGTGCGAAACGTCATAGATCAGTTTGAGATTCGCTTTGGGAAGGATCTCGCCGAAGGCCTGACGGACTAGATGAGTGATGACCTCACGATTGGCAAGTGCGCAGTTGATCGCCGCGCGCATTGCACCGAGATACGACCGGCCCAGGTCGGAATTAATCGGCGCGCACGCCAATTCACGGTCAGGTAGCGTGATGCCGTAGCTCGGTGCGGCGATCACCATCTTCTTCAAAAAATCGGTGCCAATCTGATGGCCGAGGCCGCGCGAGCCGCAATGGATACTAAGAACCGCGTCTCCCTCGCGCAGGCCAAATGCGGAAGCCACGTCGGCGTCATAGATCTCGACCACCTTTTGGACCTCAAGATAATGATTTCCTGACCCAAGTGTGCCGACTTCGTCACGCTGTCGTTTCTTTGCCTGGTCCGATACCTCGCCGGGTTTCGCGTGTTTCATTTGGCCATGCTCTTCGATGCGTTCGAGATCTTCGCGCAGACCGTAACCCTGCTCGACCGCCCATTGCGCGCCGCCCGTCAGCATTGCATCCATCTCTTCGAGGTTTAGATGTAGCTTGCCCGTACTACCAACGCCCGCAGGAATAGCGCGAAAGAGCGCGTCAGCGAGTTGTTCTTTAACTGACTCAATCTCAACAGCCGTGAGACCGGTCAGCAGGGTGCGAACGCCGCATGAGACGTCAAACCCAACACCCCCTGCGGAAACCACACCACCTTGGTCCGGATCAAAAGCCGCAACACCGCCGATTGGAAAGCCATAGCCCCAATGTGCATCGGGCATGGCGAAGGATGCTTTCTGAATTCCCGGCAGCATCGCCACGTTGGTCACTTGTTCGTAGACCTTGTTATCCATATCCCGAATTAATTCTTCGCTCGCGTAGATAATCCCGGGCACTTTCATCCGTCCGGCTTGCGGGATTTGCCACTCGAAATCTGATTCGCGTTTTAATAATGAAGTATCCATAACGTTCACCAGTGCCTAAACATAAACAACCCTATACATCCACCACACACTGGGCCATCCACTCGCCCCTGGCATTCTGGGAAACACGTAATGAGGTGTAAGTCGCGCCCTTAACCTCGACCGCAGGCTGATGTCGTGCCACATCCACCTTCTCTCCCCACGCCTTTCCGTTGAGTTGTTGCCCGTCTATCCCAACTTCAAAGCGACTGAACAGCATACTTCGCGTCGCCATTTCGTAGACCAGTGCATTCAGCCAATCAACAAACAGCAACTCCTCGTCAGGGGCCTCGCAAGTAATATCGACAACTTCCTTGTCCGTGACGGTCTTCGGGTCGGTAACGACGGCGGTCAGCGCAAGGGCAGCCTGTTCGTAGGCCTCTTCCCTGGTCACCCCGAAGCCGCGCACACCCATGTCAGCCTCGTGAGAAAAATGTTCCCAGTGCTTGTTAGCCACATTCATTTCCCAATCGAAATTCAGGCTATCGGTTTGCAACGAGCATGCCTCATCAGGGCTGCCATGTATTTCTCACTTAGACCGGAGACTCACAATAGGGGTTCGGATCAAACAGGCGGATATTCGCTCTTTGACGCAATTCAATGCGTAACTTTGCGCAGTGTCGGGACCAAGTCAAAAGGCTTCAATGTCCTAAAGACGTCACCGAATCACCAGCGGTTATGGCGGCATAACCGTTGCCTAATCGAGGACGAAGGAGAGCAAAATCATGCTAGTTGAACTGAGCATCAACCCGCTTGGGACGCGGTACGCATTTAAGCCATGACTTAGGCGAAATTCTGAAGCTAATTGACGACAGCGGATTTCGCTATTGCCTCACACCACTGGGAACCTGCATTGAAGGTGACTGGGACGAAGTGATGGCGCTGGTTAAGAGTTGCCACGAACAGGCTCGCGGCCTGTCGAGTCATGTCCTGACTACTGTGAGGATTGAAGACGAACAAGGTGCTACCGACAAGATTAACGAAAATATTGGTTCTGTTGAACGCGCCGCAGGTCGTCGTCTCAGACGCTGCTGAAATCGCGGACTACACCTCCGTAGAGTGACGATGAGGCGTTCTTTGCTTCTGCGGGAGTGATTTGAGTATGGCTCAAGTGTCGCTTCGGGAGAGTGGCGTAGATCTCGTAACCGATGCCTCCGCGGCATTTTGGGCATCGAGTTCTTCCGAATCCGTACTAGCCGCGCTGAAGAGTCGACCAGCCGGACTCTCCCAAGCGGAGACCCGTGCTCGCCTGCTGCATTATGGACCGAACGCTCTGCCTCCTGCTGCTCGGCGGCGTTGGTACCTCCAACTAGCTTCCAATTTCGTACACCTCTTTGCCTTACTCCTATGGGTCGGAGCCTTCCTTGCGTGGTTAGCAGGGATGCCACAACTCTGCTGGGCCATAGTGGTAGTCATTCTGATCAACGGGGCGTTTAGCTATTGGCAGGAATACCAGGCCGAACGTGCTGCGGAAGCGCTGCAAGCACTTCTTCCGCGTCAGGTGACAGTCAGACGAGAAAGTGAGGAACGACTGATTGCGGCATCTGACGTTGTGCCGGGAGATCTCCTCTTGCTCACTGAAGGCGTGGCCATTCCAGTTGACGCGCGCGTAATTGTCTCAGAGGGATTGCGAGTTGACATGTCTTCGCTGACAGGGGAATCAAGGCCGGTTCCGCGGACTGCTCAGAGCGTAGAGGTAGCTGGGCGTGTTTCCGCTGCCTTGCCCAATCTTGTCTTCGCGGGCACTAGCGTGGTCAGTGGGCGCGGTGAAGCAGTGATCTTCGCCACGGGTGCGAATACCGAGTTTGGCCGCATCGCTCAACTCACTCAGGCACAAACCGAGCAGCAAAGTCCGCTGCAAAAAGAGCTTGAGAGCGTTACCCGAGTTGTTACGTTACTCGCAGTCGGAATCGGCCTGGTGTTCTTCGTTGTTGGCAGAATGCTAGGCGGACTGTCCACGGTTTCGGCATTCCTCTTTGCGATTGGCATCATCGTGGCGAATGTTCCAGAAGGCCTCTTGCCAACGCTCACTCTCTCGCTGGCGCTTGGCGTGCGAAGGATGGCTGGTCGAAAGGCTTTGGTTAAGCGTCTCTCGTCAGTTGAAACATTGGGTGCTACCACGGTCATCCTCACCGACAAGACCGGAACGCTTACGGAAAATGAGATGACAGTGCGTCAGCTGTGGACCAGTGGATTTGATTACCGAGTAAGTGGAACGGGATACGAGGCAACAGGAAGAGTTGAACCAGTTGGAAACAACCCGCGCGATGGGATCGTCGACGAGTTGTTGCGAACTGCAGCGCTTTGCTGCGATGCGCACGTGGTCGAGCCGCAAGGTCCACGAAGGCGCTTGGAAGTGACGGGAGATCCGACAGAGGCAGCAATCCTGGTCGCAGCGTGCAAAGCTGGTATTTCACGCGACGCGCTGAAGAGCTGGCCGCGCCTTGCGGAACTGCCTTTTGATTCCCTGCGTAAGCGCATGACCACGATTCAGCAAATTGACGCTAGCCCTACCGCATGTGTTAAAGGCGCGCCAAGCGAGTTGTTTCCGCGGTGCACTTCAATCCGTTGGAAGGGTACCGCCGTTCCCTTTGAGGAGAGTCGTCAGCGATTGGCGCGTGAGGTTCACGACAGGATGGCAGGACGTGGCCTGCGAGTGCTGGCGGTTGCAACGCGTCGCCTGGACGACGGCTACCAGCGAAATGGGCAATGGAGAGTAGAAGATGTCGAGCGAGACTTGACGTTGTTAGGCTTGATTGGCATGGAAGACCCACCCCGGCCGGAGGTCTCTGGAGCAGTCGCAGCATGTAAGCGTGCAGGCATTCAAGTGTTCATGGTTACCGGTGATGACGGATTAACCGGTGCTGCCATTGGGCGCGAAATCGGTCTTAATAAGGAAACGCCTCGGATAGTTTCGGGAGTGGAGCTGGAGTCGATCAATGATACTGAGTTGACCGAGTTGTTGCAGAAGTCTGAAGTTCTCTTCGCGCGTGTTTCGCCAGAACACAAACTCAGACTGGTCCGGGTCCTTCAACGCAATGGCGGTGTTGTGGCCGTGACTGGCGATGGTGTTAATGATGCCCCGGCGCTCAAGCGCGCCGACATAGGCGTAGCGATGGGAGTAACAGGCACCGACGTGGCGCGCGAAGCGGCCGACATGGTGCTGGCAGATGATAACTTTGCCAGCATTGTAGCGGCCATTGAAGAGGGTCGCGCCGTTTATGACAATGTGCGCAAATTCGTGACCTATATCTTCGCCAGCAACGTTCCGGAGCTCGTGCCCTTCATTGTTTTCGTCCTTTTTCGAATCCCTCTTCCGCTGACGATTATGCAGATTCTGGCAGTCGACCTCGGCACCGACCTTTTGCCGGCGCTGGCGCTCGGAGCGGAGGCTCCTGAGTCTGACGTGATGACTCGACGTCCGCGCCAGCGAAGCGAGCGATTACTCAATCTCTCCACGCTGCTGCGCGCATACGGTTGGCTTGGCATGCTGGAAGCCGCACTTTCACTATCTGGATACTTTTTTGTTTTCTGGTTGGCAGGCTGGCATTCAGGCATGCCGCTCTCTGATTCTGGGCCGCTCTACGTCACAGCAACAACCATGACCCTTGCAGGCATTGTGGCCTGCCAGGTCGGCAATGCATTTGCGTGTCGCAGCCGCAGCGAGTCTATCTGGCATTTGGGGTTTAGGACGAATCGCATGTTGCTCGGAGGAATTGCCGCTGAGCTGACGTTGCTCCTCGTTCTGATTTACACGCCACCACTTCGAACAGTCTTTGGCCTTGCGCCTCTTGCTCCTTGGCATTGGCTATTATTGCTAACCTTCGGCCCAGTGCTTCTCTTTTTTGAAGAAGGCCGCAAGGCACTTAGACGCCGGGCAAAGCCCACTTCGATTTGGCAGATGTCGGTACCAACGGCTCCTTGATTTTGCGACTGATCGATCACTGAGAAGGAGAACCATGTCGAGCGAGTGGGCCTATACACTGGTGAGCGTGTTCGTCGTGAGCCTGATTTCACTCGTCGGCATCGCCGCGATCTCACTGAGCGAACGAAGAGTGAGACAGGTGATCTTTGTCTCCGTCAGCCTGGCGGCAGGAGCCATGTTCGGTGATGCATTCATTCACATCTTGCCGGAATCGTTTGCGATGCCTGACCGGGCGATCAAGACCTCGACATATGTTCTGCTGGGTATTTTTAGTTTCTTTGTTTTAGAGAAGTTTCTTCGCTGGAGGCACGCTCACGAATTTGAAGACCAAAGCGAATGCACGATTCAACCGGTGGGTTATCTCAACCTGTTCGCTGATGCTACACACAACCTGATCGATGGGATGCTGGTCGGAGCAGCTTACTCCGTCAGTATTTCCGTCGGGTTGGCAACGACTATAGCTATTATTCTGCATGAGATACCGCAGGAGTTGGGTGATTTTGGAGTCCTGATTAATGCCGGCTTTAGCAGGGCTCGCGCACTGGTATTCAACTTCCTATCAGGCTTGCTTGCCATCGTTGGCGCAATCGTCTCCTTACTCGCCAGTAGCTCGGTGGTGAGTTTTTCCGAGTTTATGCTGCCGTTTACCGCCGGTGGCTTTATCTATATTGCAGGCTGTGATCTCCTACCCGAACTCCAAAAAGAACGCAAACCATCAAAATCGGGCCTGCAGCTCGTTGCCTTGGTACTTGGGGTGGGCCTCATGTACCTGTTAACGCTCATTGGATAGATTCATGGAAGCACCGCACAACCAGAGACGTTCTGTCTCAGCGAGTCGTAGCGGCGGCCAGCATTCGCCGTGACAAGGCAGCAATGATGGTGATCGAGCCCGAGGGTAACGAGACGATTACCTTCGGTTCAATGCTGGCCCAGATACGTAGCGTTGCGTATCGCCTCAGATCAGATGAAAAAATCGGCATCTGTTGAAGGCAGCTTCACCACTGGAGTTGGTTTCCTTTACAAGGATGCCACTCGCAATTCCAACTCCTGCGTTATCTCGACGGGTGTCTGAGTGGCCGGAAACTCAATAGGCTCACCAAAAGTAACCGTGACCGTGCCGGGACGAACGAAGAACTGGCGCTGCTGCTTCAACTCAAAGAGCCCACCAAGCTTGATAGGAATCACCGGTGCATGAAGTTCGGAAACCAGTAATCCGGTTCCGGCCATAAACGGTTGGAGGTTGCCGTCCTTTGTTTCTTGCCCCTCTGGGAAAATTAGAATACTCCAGCCACGATCCATGGCTGCACCGGCGTGGGCGAAGCTGCGGCGGAAACCGCTCTGTTTGGGCAAAGAGAAGACGTTGAACAACCCTGCTGCGAGCGCATACTGTAGCTTCAGCCTCAGACTAGAAAGCCACCCTGTACCTGCAGACGGATAACGCCAGTCGCGAAGGAATTCGCCCGACATCGCAATCGCAAGCCTCGAGCGCCAGCGCACCGGAAGCGCCGACATAATCAGTGCCGCATCCACGTCCGTAATATGATTTGAGACAAGTAGTGCCGGCCCTCTCACTTTGGCGAGTTGTTCGGTTCCACTCGCACGCACACGGCACATGATCAAAGTTATCGGCAATAGCAGCAGGTGATAAACCACCGGTCGAATCCAAGTCATCGGAAAATGCGTTGCCCAGTCGGGATAGGGATAAGGAACTGCTTCGGCCTTTCCCTTACGAACCATCCGATCAATATCGCCAATGGTTGTAGCTTCGGTGATCGCCGCTTCGTCGAGTTCAATCTGGTAGTTGTCTTCAAGTGCACTTAACAACTCGACCCGACCGAGTGAGTCGAGTTTTAGGTCATCAGCGAGCTTAGCTGACGAATCCAATGTCGGTGCCTGCACTCCAGCGATTCGGGAGACTACCGAAACGATCGCGGAAGGACCGGTGCCTTGGGCAGTGGTCAGCGGTGACGGTTTCAACGCCTCCTTCTTCATTAGAATTGTTTTCACTGTCTCGGCAACCAGTTTCTTGATGACTTTGCGCGTGGCAGTCGTGCGCGGAAAATCGCTCTCCGGCCAGCAAACCCAGTGGCGAATACGCTGAAATTCCGCCAGTGACTCATTGGCGCGCTTCACAGCCGCATTCAGATCGGATTCTTCGCTGCTCGGAATCAGCGCGACGAGCGCTTCCGCACCCTTAGTCCCAGGAATCGGAACCACGGCGCTCGCTTTAATCTCCGGCTGACGATCGAACGCAGCTTCAATATCCGTTGGATAAATCTTCAGTCCGGCGGCAGTCACAATCGTGTCTTTGCTTCTCCCACGAAAGTAAATATCGCCTTCCGAGCCGACCTCCCCGAGATCACCGGTGTGGATCCAGCCCTGTTCGTCGGTCATCGGTTTAGAGGTGCCGCCGCGCCAGTAGCCAGGTGAGACATTCTCACCGCGCACGAGAATTTCGCCGGACTCATTTAACTTGATTTCCTGTCCGGCAACGGGCTTTCCGATGGAACCGCGTACAAGGCGGAATGGATGAGACAGGCTCGTAACAGAGGCCGTTTCGGTCATGCCGTATCCTTGAATGACAGCAAACCCAAGCCTTCGCCAGAAAGTTTCGGTGTCTGGATCCAACGTTGCGCCTCCTGTAATAAAGGCCCAAAACCTCCAGCCAAAACGCCGATGTAGTTCACGGAAGGTCCACCAGTTTCGCAGGAAGTGTCGACCCTCGGCCGCGCTGAGCCGAGCCGCAAGAGACTCGCCCTCATGACCTGCAGCGTAATCGTGTTGAACTTTGTCGCTCAGGGTTTCCAACACGCGCGGAACAGTGACAATCAAATTGATCCGTTGCCTTCTTACGACCTCCATGATCTCCGAAGGTTTGTATGATTCGCGGAAATAGACCTCTCCCCTGACGAGGTGTGGAACGAAGATGCCCATCAACTGTCCGAAGACGTGACTCAACGGCAGCAAACACAGAAAGCGCAATGGGTGCACCACTCGCTCCCATCGCGCGTATTTACTGAATTCACTTTCGATGGGCGTCAGGTTAGCGAGCAGGTTTCGGTGCGTCAGACAAACACCCTTTGGTTCAGCGGTTGTTCCCGAGGTGAAGACAATCTCGATCAGGTCCGTGGCCTTGATTCCTTTCGCCGGATACGGCTGAGCTGAATGTCGGTCAACTACATCAGCAAGATTACTCAGCGAGAGACGCGGCATATCAAACCGCGGCTTTTCTGAGAGCAGCAATTTTGCAGAAACCTGTCGCTGGACACTCGCGCCAAAATCGGAGGCAGACTTGAGGTCAAGTGGCACGACCACCACTCCCCGCAGCAGGCAACCAAAGAAGGCGGCGATCCATTCCGGACTGTTTTCGCTCCAAAACAGCACGCGGTCGCCAGGAGCAATACCACGGGCTTCAAGCTCACGGGCAAACTGAAAAGCGCAGGTAGCGAGGCGCGCATAGGACCAACCTGAAATTCGGAGTCCGCGCCAGCCGACCACCGCCGTGTCCGTGCCACGTCCAAGGCAGTCATCGATGAAGCTGAGTAACGTCTCGCGCATATCTCTCATGAAGAGTGCAGAGAGGAACCACATCGGAACTTATTCGACTACTTGACAACTGCCACCGAACAAGGCGCTTGCCCAGTCACCTTGGCAGAAACGCTTCCGAGCATTCTGTGCTTCATGTCGGTGGCACCAGTGGCCCCCAGGACGATAAGGTCATATTCACCCTGTTCCGCCTGTCCCAGAATCTCAGTGGCAGGATTTCCTTCGGCAATTACTGTCGTCACATCGAGGCCTTGTTGCGTGAGTTGTTCCGCTACGTCCTCGATTATTTCGGCGGCTTCGCTTTGCAACTTTTCTTCCAACTGAATCTCTGAGCTCTTTTGCTCTCTCGTTTCTCCGCCCTGGTCGAACCAATCCCGATCGAGGCCGAGACTTACCCAAGGGGTTTCGACCACATGCATGAGCGTGATTTCAGCCGATTCAGTGTTGAGATAGGTGGTCAACGCACTGACGGCTTGCTGGGACGCCCGTGAACTGTCAACACAAAGCAAGATTCGCCGGCTGCTGCCTCCGTCCAGTTCCCTGCAGACAAGCACGATCCCCGGCGCATGTTCGACTACTCTACTCGCAACAGAGCCAATGCCCGGTCTTGTCGTGTCGTATTGGCTTGTGGCTCCAAGGACAGTGACGTTGTATCCGTCAGCAAGACCCACAATCACTTTGGCTGGTGAACCAGTCTCGGAGCAGGTCTTCGCAGTGACTCCTTCTGCGAGCAAAGTTTTGCGGGCACGTTCCAGAATCGTATGCGTCTCCCGCGCAATGCGTCTCTGATACTCTTCGCGAACACGCTCGTCGCTTTTCCGGCTTCCTGGTTCATAAAACTCCGGCGCGACGCAGAGTATGTGAACTTCGTTGTCCCTCCTGCGCAAGAGGCGCGTCGCGGTGCGCAGCGCGGTTGTCGCCTCATGTGATCCGTCGGTCGCCATCAATGTTTTCATAATTGGTCTCCCTTGAAGATACTCACCGGTCACTGTTTTCCATGCACTCATTCATAAGGTCGCGGGCATTACTTGTCCGACGAGGACCTCAGCGCAGCAAGGCCAGTGACCGAAGCGGTGTCACTGAGCAAGTATCAGAGCCACTTCAAGCAGTTGCAAATCGAGTCTTTTCTTGTTCGAGATCACATCCATTAGCGCTGTAGCTGAGACTTCTCCTTTGAGCAGTCCGACGAGCACACCGTACTCCTTCTTTTCCAGTTGCCGGACGGCCGCTACCCCGAATCGCGTGGCCAATAAACGATCAAAAGCTCCGGGCGCTCCGCCTCGCTGAACATGGCCCAAAGCGGTTACTCGCAACTCGAAACCCAAGCGCTCCTGATGCTCTTGAAAATAGGCTGACAAAGCTCGGGCGTTGTAGCGAGCGCCTTCTGCAACAACCACAATCGCGTGCGCCTTGCCACGCTCGTAGGCAGCACGTAATTCCTTTGCCACTTGTTCGGGTTTGATCTCCATTTCGGGAAGCACTACGACCTCGGCACCTCCGCTGATACCCGCCATCAGAGCCAGATATCCGGAATCACGTCCCATTACCTCAACAAGAAAGGCTCTCTTGTGTGAGGAGGCTGTAACCTTAAGCCGATCAATAGACTCAAGAGCTATGTTGAGCGCTGTATCAACGCCGATGGTGATCTCCGATCCGTAGAGATCATTGTCAATTGTCGAGGCGATTCCCACCACGGGGAAGCCAGTTTGTGAGAGCAGATATGAGCCATGCTGGGAGCCGTCGCCGCCGATCACGACCAGCGCTTCGATCTCCTTCTGCCGCAGATTGCGAAGCGCCTGAGCGCGCCCATCGTCACTCTTGAACTCCTGGCAACGGCCGGTGCCCAGCATCGTGCCTCCAAGCTGGATGATGCCGCCAACATCTCGAGCGCACAGCGGCACAAAATCGCTGGCGATCAGTCCGGCATAGCCTCGTCGAATACCAAAGACTTCCCAACCGTTATTGAGGCTGGTACGAACGACGGCTCGAATAGCGGCGTTCATGCCGGGCGCATCACCACCGCTGGTTAACACTGAAATCCTTCTCATTTTGTCATCAGTTGATCCTGGGTTGCTCTTTCATTGCAACTCCCCAAACTGTACCCGGCCTCTAGAGTTCAAAAGAGCAACGCGCATGCCTCTAGCAAATAGGAGCTGAAGCGTCCGTCAGGGGAGCAGGTCTTCCAGCGGGCTGGCCTTCCGCCCTTTGGTTGCTGTCAAAAAACTCGCACCGCTGCGGGAAACTGCGCAGTTTTGTGAACTCAAAAGCTCTAAGAAGCCCGAAAAAGTACCGGGAAAAGTGGCATGGTTCATGCAGTTCGGAATGCTGAAGCTCTGAAGAGGATCCAGCGCCCGTAGAGCGTGGATGCCGTTTCGCACGTTGGGAACGGGGCAGCGAAGGAGCGTGCAAATTGAAAATCTTATTAGCAGTTGACGGCTCAACTTACAGTGATGCTGCAGTTGCTGAAGTAGCAAAACGGCCGTGGCCGCCTCAGAGCGAAGTTAAGGTAATTACGGCCGCCGAAATGCCGGTAATGGTTGGCACGGAGCCCTGGGCGGCATCGCCAGAGCATTTCGAACAAGTGGAGAAAGCAGTTCGTGAAGCAGCAAAGGCCGTCATCGATAGCGCTTTGTTAAAGCTGAAATCAATTGAAGACAAGACCTTGAAGATCAGCAGTGAGGTTATCCAAGGTCCATCCAGACAAGTGATCGTAGAAGAGGCTGAACGTTGGGGCGCCGCTCTCATTGTCATGGGTTCACGCGGCCTGAATGCCTGGAATCGACTACTGCTGGGCTCAGTATCGAGTGCCGTGGTTCATCATGCGAAATGTTCCGTCGAAATCGTGCGGAAATAGCAAACGAAGCAATCCGATAAATAGCAGAAGCTTAGAATGCGTCATCGCCTTGGGGCAGACGGTGTTTACCTGGGTTCTACTGTATGGAGAATTAGATTATGAAGCTTCTGATTGGCTATGACGGCTCTCCGTGTGCTGACGCTGCGCTCGATGGTTTGCGGCGCGCCGGTTTGCCGCGCGAAGCGAAAGCAATCATTCTTACCGTTTTCGAGCAGTGGTTACCTCATGCCGCAGGCAATAACCTGGCTCAGCCTGCTCTTGGCAAATCAGCTCCTGCCGCTTCCGCACCAATACGAACGTCTGCTATGACCAGCGCGGAACCACTCACAGAGACCCGCGCACTCGCACTCGTAGCAAAGAGTCGATTGCAGGCACATTTTCCTGGTTGGGACATTAAGGCTGAAGAATCGTCAGGCTCGCCCGCACGTGAGATTTTGAAAAGAGCCGATGATTGGGCGCCAGACTTGATAGCTGTCGGCTCGCAGGGCCACTCCGGATTGGGCAGATTTCTGCTCGGCAGTGTTTCGCTGAAAGTCGCTAACGAAGCGCCGTGCTCCGTCAGAGTGGCTCGTGGAACAGTATGGAAAGATGGCGCGCCCGTGAGAATCCTCATTGCATTAGATGGGTCGCCCGGCTCGGAAGCTGCCGTTCACGCGGTATGCTCGCGTATGTGGCCCCCGGAAAGTGAGGTACGTCTTACCACGGTTATAGACCGCCCGAATGTGCCAATTGTGACTCAACTAGTCCCCTCCGCTGCCGAAGACCCGGCCAGTACATCTCACCGTGCATGGGTGCAGGGGTTCGTAGATGCAGCAACGAAGAAGTTGCGTGGATCTGAACTGGTCGTGTCGTCAAAAATCGAAGAAGGTGATCCTAAGAGCCTGATCATCGCCAACGCGGAGGAGTGGGGAGCTGAGTCTATTTTTATCGGCGCATCGTGTGCGCGTAATTCATTTGAAAAATTCCTCCTCGGCAGCGTTGCTACGGCCGTGGTCTCCCGTGCGCATTGTTCGGTGGAAATCGTACGCGCTGGTAAAGATCCAGTTGTTTGAGGCGATGCCCACGGGCGTAGGATTATTCAAACAGTAGTCCTTTTCGCCAGTTGTGAACGGACATGAAAGAACGTTTCGCACAACTCTTTAGAAAGGGACGTTTTGATACCGGCATTGATGAGGTTCCTCTTGCCGGCGAGTTATATAGCGTTGAGCATCTTGAACAGTATGCGACTTTGCTTGCAGCGACACACAAGGTCGTCCTTCCTGGTCCGGCTGCGGACCGGAATCTGCTATCACGGGTGGAGGAGAATGAACAAGTTCTCATTGATGCCTACAAGAGCCTTGCCGACGCTATCCGTCGCGAGCGCACTATCTCACCGGCCGCCGAGTGGCTGGTCGACAACTTCCACATAGTTGAAGAACAGTTAAGAGAAATCCGGGAGGATTTGCCGGAGGGTTATTACGCTGAGCTCCCTAAGCTGAGTGAAGGCGAACTGACCGGTTATCCGCGCATATATGCTGTCGCGCTCGAAATAATCTCGCATACCGACAGCCGGTTGGATCTTGAAACACTGAAACGCTTCATTCGCGCGTACCAGCGCGAAAGCCCACTTTCCATCGGTGAGTTGTGGGCTGTAGCTATCACACTCCGTCTCGCCCTGGTTGAAAACCTGCGGCGGCTGGCAGCACGTACAGTTGCAGCCCGACACAAGCGCACTGAGGCGAACGCGCTGGCGGACGAATTGCTAAAACACTTCGCCTTGCAACCGGATCATTTGATCTCATTGGTTAGGAAACGCCTTCGCGAAGAACTCGATCCTGCTTTTGTTGTCCAATTCTCACAACGGCTTCACGATCAGGACCCAGCTGTGTCGGCTGCGCTTCGCTGGATCGATTCTCAGCTCGCGCTGAAAGGACAGAGTACAGAGCAGGTAATTCAGCTTGAGTATCAAAGACAGGCCTCGAGTCAGGTAACGGTGGCCAACATCATCACGAGCATGCGCTTGCTCTCGACGCTCGACTGGCGAGAGTTTTTTGAGAGCGTCAGCCTGATTGATCCCCTCCTGGCAGCAGATCCCGCAGAGGCATATGCCCTGATGGATTTTGCCACGCGGGATCGCTATCGGCATGTCATTGAGCGACTCAGCCGACGGACTGGCGTGGCCGAACTCGAGATTGGCCAGCGCGTCGTGCACCTGGCCCAGCGCGCAAATCAGCCAAATACCAGAAACGATGCCACTACGCACATTGGTTACTACCTCATCGACGACGGCCTGCCGCAACTCGAAGGAGCGGTCGCGTTCCGCCTAAGCATTCGTGAGCAGGCCGTTCGTCTTATGCAACGTCACCCAACCGTCGTCTACCTGGGAACAATTACGGTCGCGACCTCAACAATCGTCGCACTGCTTACCTTTTATGCTGCCTTAGCAGGTGCGACAGTCTTGATGATGGCCCTCGTCGCTTTTTTGTCTGTTATCCCAGCCAGTGATCTGGCGACCAGCTTTATGAACTGGGTCGTCACGCTATGCGTGAAACCGCGACCACTGCCGAAGATGAATACTTCTTCGGGCATTTCAGAACACAATCGCGCGATCGTTGTCGTTCCCACCATGCTTAGTGACGAGGGATGCGTGAGCGAAATGCTTGGGAGAGTGGAAGTTCATTATTTAGCCAATCAAGACAAGCACATCTTCTTCGCGCTACTGACGGACTTCGCCGACGCGCCACGCGAAAACATGCCTGATGACGAAATGTTGCTGGAGACAGCGCGCGCCGGAATCGCTGCGCTAAACGCCCGATATCCTGAAGATGGCCAACTGGCGCGCTTTCATCTCTTTCATCGTCGCCGCCAGTGGAACCAAAGCGAGGGTCGCTGGATGGGATGGGAGAGAAAGCGGGGCAAGCTGCGCGAGTTTAATCGTCTCCTGCGCGGCGCAGGCGATACAAGCTTTGTCGTTAATACAGCCCACCCATTGATGCTGTCTCAGATTAGGTACGTGATCACGCTCGATGCTGACACCCAACTTCCGCACGCAACGGCCCGACGTTTGATCGGCACCATCTCACATCCACTTAATCGGCCATACTTCGACGCGGAGGTCGGCCGCGTCACCCGTGGCCATGGGATTCTTCAACCGCGAATAAGCATCTCGCTGGTGAGTGCGTCTCGGTCACTGTTCGCCCGGATATTCTCTGGAAATACCGGCGTCGATCCCTACACAACGGCAGTCTCGGACGTCTATCAGGACTTGTTCGGTGAAGGAAGTTATACCGGGAAAGGGATCTATGACGTCGACGCATTCGAAGCCGCACTGAATGGGCGTGTCCCCGAGAACTCCCTCCTGAGCCATGACCTATTTGAAGGACTATATGCTCGCGCAGCGCTAGTTACAGACATTGAGCTTTTCGATGATTATCCCGAGCGTTATGACACTTATGCACGAAGGCAACATCGCTGGACACGTGGAGACTGGCAGGTCGCCCCGTGGAGTTTCCGGCACGCGCGAACCAAAGACGGGCGAACTCTACTCAATTCGCTTCCGCTGATCTCACGCTGGAAGATATTGGACAACTTGCGCCGGAGCCTGGTTGCGCCAGCCGTCATGCTTTGGTTAATAGCAGCCTGGACGGCATTACCCGGAGCTCCGCTCTTCTGGACACTTTTCATATTGCTTACCCTCGCATTTCCGGTCTACGCGCATGTTACGAGAGGGCTGTTGATCCATCCGCGGGGTGTCCCGTGGACCAGCCACTTCCGGGGCATGTGGGGTGATGTGCGGACCAATACTCTGCAGGTCTTGCTAAACATCACTTTCATCGCCCACCAGGCTTACCTGATGAGTGATGCCATTGCTCGAATTTTCTATCGCAAGCTGATTTCAAAAAGGCGTCTGCTGGAGTGGGTGACGGCGCAAGAACGGAGTGGAACGGCCGCCGATCGGAGGATCTTCCTTCGCTTCATGTGGTCCGCTTTCGCCATTGCAGCGTTTATCGCGACACTGATCCTGCTGTTGAAAACTGGCTCTATCCTTGTCGCAGCGCCGTTCCTGGTAGCCTGGGTTCTTTCTCCGTTCGTCGCCTACAGACTCAGTCAACCGCTTTCCGTTGAGCCGAAACGTCTAGGGGTGGAGGATACCAAGGTCGCTCGCCTAATCGCGCGACGCACCTGGCGATTCTTTGAAACGTTTGTAGGAGAAGAGGATCATTGGCTACCGCCGGACAATTACCAGGAAGACCCTCATCCGGTAGTTGCACATCGCACCTCACCTACGAATATTGGCCTGCTCCTGCTCTCGACGATTGCCGCGCATGATTTTGGTTATACGGCTTCGCTCGAACTCATCGAACGACTCGAACTTACTTTTACTACTTTAGAAAAGCTGCCACGATTTCGGGGACATTTCTTTAACTGGTATGACACGCACACGCTCGAGCCATTGATGCCGCACTATGTGTCTACCGTCGATAGCGGCAATCTGGCGGGACACCTGATAGTGATCAAACAAGCTTGTAAGGAATTGCCGGAACAACCGCTTTTCTCCGCACAAATCACCGCTGGACTGTCTGACACCATTAGTCTTATCTCCCAGGAAGTGAATCTTCTCTCCGTCAGCAAGCAACGCACTGATGTTGTCACATTCAAACAGCTTCGCCAGGAAATGGATGCGTGTATTCGTCTAGTCACTCATGAGGCGCCACAAACGCTAACTGAGTGGTCGAGCTCTCTCGCCAAACTCGCAGAACGTGCAGCCACGATCCAAGACGTTCTTAGCGCTCTGGCCCATGAACATGGCGCCGAGAATTTCATGGAGTTACATTTCTGGATTGGCGCTTTCATTCACCAGATTGAAGCCCTCAGCCGTGACCTGCATACAGCCACACCCTGGGCCGGTGTTCTGGCGCAGACTGTCTCAGTCGCCGCCGGTCGGCATCCCGATGATCTCTCAATAAAGCTCGGGAAGATCAGACATGAATTGGATCTTGTGCCTGTCCCTTCCAAAATTCCTGAACTCTGCGATCAAATGCTGGTGCAACTCGCTGCTCTGCGCCCAGAAGTTGAGAAATCACTGTCGTCGTCGGCTGAGCGCGCCAAATTACTCGACAATTTTGACTCATTGACGAACGCGCTCGAACGAGCAGCAGAGGCGAGCAATAGTCTGCTTGCGCGGGCAGACAGTCTTGCCCGCTTGTGTGAGCGTCTTGTCGATGAGGTGGACTTCGGGTTCCTATTCGATGAAGAACTCAAAGTCCTCACGATTGGTTATAACGTGGCTGACAGCCATCGCGACGAGTCGTTCTACGATCTATTGGCTTCAGAGGCGAGGCTGGCGAGCTTTATTGCGATCGCCACCGGTGACGTTCCTCAAGAACACTGGTTTCGCCTTGGGCGCCAACTCACTTCGGTTAACGGAAGTCAGGCACTGATTTCCTGGTCCGCGACGATGTTTGAATACCTGATGCCGCTTTTGATCATGCGTAATTACGAAAAGACCCTGCTCGCTGAGACTTATCGAGTAGTAGTGGCGCGCCAAATCGCCTATGGCTACGAGCACGCCGTACCGTGGGGAGTTTCGGAATCCGCTTACAATGCGCGCGATCTTGATCTTACATATCAATACGCGCCTTTCGGGGTGCCGGGCATGGGCTTGAAGCGAGGACTGAGCGAGAACCTGGTAGTTGCCCCTTACGCCACGCTTTTGGCGGCAATGCTCGAGCCGCACGTTGGCGTTCAGAATTTGGTGCGTCTGGAGCAGGAAGGCGCACTTGCCAGTTTCGGCTTTTACGAAGCGCTCGATTACACGCCCGATCGGTTGCCGCCAAATCACAAGATGGTGCTAATCCGGGCTTTCATGACGCATCACCAGGGCATGAGTCTGGTGGCGCTCGACAATCTAATTCACGATTATGTCATGCAAAATCGTTTTCACTCAGATGCACTGGTCCAAGCTAATGAATTGTTGCTGCAGGAGCGCGTTCCGCGTGGCGTGTCTGCGGTACATCCACGTGCCGAAGAGGCACTGTCGAGCAAAACGGCCCGAACACCCCAGAGTTCCGCCACCACGCGCCGCTACAGTACTGTCGACTTGCCGTCTCCCCGCATTCAGTTACTTTCAAACGGCACATATTCCGCAATGGTGACGACGGCGGGAGCTGGTTATTCCCGGTGTGGGTCTGTCGCGGTGACTCGTTGGCGTGAAGATGTGACGCGGGACAACTGGGGCAGCTTCTTCTATCTGCGCGACGTAAGCAGCGGTGCAGTTTGGTCAGCAGGTTATCAGCCGACTTTAAGGGAACCGCAGTTTTACGATGTCTCGTTCTCTGAACATAAAGTCGATATTCAGAGGTCGGATGTCGGTCTGCTTACACATACGGAAGTCTTTATTTCGCCGGAAGACAACGCGGAGCTCCGGGGTATTTCAATTACAAACCAGTCATCGCGCATCCGCGAGATTGAAGTCACAAGTTACGCGGAAGTAGTACTCGCCCCTCCTGCTTCCGACGCGGCTCATCCGGCCTTCAGCAACTTGTTTGTCGAAACAGAGTTCATTGCGGCAGACAATGCCCTTTTGGCGCGCCGACGAGCGCGGTCCGAGAAGGAGGAGCCCATCTGGGGAGTTCACACAGTGGTCACCGAAGGAGAGGTGGTTGGAGTTCTTCAGTATGAGACAGATCGTACTCGTTTCCTGGGTCGCGGCCACAGCCTGGCAGATCCTTCGGCGATCAGTGAGGGCCGAGTACTCTCCAACTCTTTCGGCGCTGTACTCGATCCGATCTTCAGCTTGCGCCAACGTGTACGGCTCAGGCCGAATGAAACCGCACGCGTATGTTTCGCAACGGCAGTAGCACATTCGCGCGAGGAAGCGCTAAACCTGGCTGACAAATATCACGATCTGGGAACTTTCGAACGCGAAGCAAGGCTGGCGTGGACGCGATCTCAAGTTGAGATGCGTCATCTTGGGGTCGATCTGGAAGAAGCGCAGCTCTTCCAACAACTTGCAGGACTGGTGTTCTATTTGGATCCGAGCGTACGCCCGCGCCCGCACGTACTCGCTCTCAACAGCAAGACGCAAGCAGGTCTGTGGCCATATGGCATTAGCGGCGACCTGCCCATCATTCTGGTACGCATTGCTGATGAGCGTGATCTCAGGATCGTGAAACAAATATTGCGCGGGCATGAGTATTTACGTTCCAAAGGATTGTCAGTAGATCTCGTGATCCTGAACGACCGTCCGGCGAGCTATGCTCAGTCTCTTCAAGATGATTTGGTTGAACTTGTGCGGAAGAGCGGGGCGCAGCAGCTGGTGGATAAAACTGGCGGTGTGTTTATTCGACGCGCCGACATCATGCCTGAAGCGGACAGAATTCTGCTGCACACAGTCGCACGCGTTTGCATTGTGACGGGGCGAGGCTCACTGGAAGAGCATTTATCCCGCCCCGCGATTGAGCGCGAGGTTTCGGAACCATTTATTCCAAGCCGGCCTTCGCATGCTGATTTAGAACCAACTGTCCCTGGGGACAATCTGAGCTTCTTCAATGGCGTGGGCGGCTTTAGCAAAAACGGCCGTGAGTATGTGACGATTCTCGGTGAGGGACAATGGACACCGGCGCCGTGGCTTAACGTCATCGCAAATTCAACGGATTTTGGATTTCAAGTCTCCGAAAGTGGGGCAAGTTGTACCTGGTCGGTTAACAGTCATGAAAACCGTTTGACCCCGTGGTCCAACGATGCAGTCTCGGACCCCTCAGGCGAAGTAATCTACCTGCGTGACGAAGATACCGGCGCTATTTGGACGACTACACCTCTGCCAATCCGCCAGACCAACCCTTATGTCATCAGACACGGACACGGTTACACCACGTTCGAGCACACGAGCCATGGAATAGCGCAAGAACTACTGATGTTTGTTCCGATTGAGGCGCCTGTGAAGATTGCCCGGCTGCGCCTGCACAACAAAACCAATCGAAAACGCCGCCTGTCTGTTACCAGTTACAACGAACTGGCATTAGGTTCTCAGCGTAGCCTTTCGGCGCCCTACATCATTACGGAGGTGGACCAAACGACGGGCGCGATCCTGGCCCGGAATCCTTACAACAACGAATTTGCCCACCGCGTTAGCGTTTGTTGAATTGAGCGAGTCTGAACGCACCTTCACCTGTGACCGCAAAGAATTCATAGGACGCCATGGCTCGACGGCGCGCCCGGCGGCCCTCCACCGCACCCGACTCTCGGGCGCTGTTGGCGCGGGACTCGATCCCTGCATTGCATTGCAAACCTTTTTGGAACTGGGCCCCGGCGAACAGCGCGAAATCGTGATACTGCTTGGTCAAGCTGAAACTCTGGCCGAGGCTCGCCTCGTTGTTACCCGATATCGGCAGATCTCTGCTGTCAGAGAAGCATTTGAGAAAGTCACAAGTCACTGGAATGAAGTGCTGGGGGCGGTCGAAGTGCGCACGCCTGACGCGTCGATGGACCTCATGATGAACCGGTGGTTGCTGTACCAGGCACTCTCGTGTCGCATATGGGCGCGTTCAGCTTTTTATCAATCCAGTGGGGCTTACGGCTTCCGCGATCAATTGCAGGATGTGATGGCTCTGGTGTACACAAAGCCGGAAATCGTACGCGAGCATATCCTTCGCGCTGCCGGCCGCCAGTTCCCGGGGGGCGATGTCCAACACTGGTGGTATCCACCCACCGGACGTGGCGTGCGTACGCGCTTTTCTGACGACCCGCTCTGGCTCCCTTACGTTACAAATTTCTACATTAATGTTACCGGTGATCGCACCGTACTCGACCAAAGAGCGCCATTTATTGAAGCGCCGGCGCTCGCAGTAGACGAAATGGAATCCTACAGTCAGCCTTCTATAACCGCTGGCTCAGCGACACTGTTTGAGCATTGTGCACGCGCTCTCGACCGCAGCCTATCGGTCGGGATTCATGGCCTGCCACTCATGGGCGCTGGTGACTGGAACGATGGCATGAATCGCGTTGGCTGGCGGGGAAAGGGCGAGAGTGTGTGGCTCGGCTGGTTCCTCTATAAGACGCTTGGGGAATTCCTGGAATTTTGTGACGCGCGGGGTGAGACCGGTAAAGCCCGGAGCTATCGCGAACATATGAGTAAGTTGAAAACGGCCCTGGAACAAGAGGGTTGGGACGGAGACTGGTACGTCCGCGCGTTTTTTGACGACGGTACGCCCTTGGGCTCAGCACGCAATGATGAG
This sequence comes from Blastocatellia bacterium, assembly GCA_963698325.1. Lineage (GTDB taxonomy): Bacteria > Acidobacteriota > Blastocatellia > Pyrinomonadales > Pyrinomonadaceae > PSRF01. The sequence continues at coordinate 224,155 of CAVOQJ010000009.1, forward strand.
TGCCGCATCGACTCAATCGCGCAGTCGTGGGGAATAATCTCACGCGCCGCAGACTTGCAGCGCGCAAAGCTCGCAATGGCTGCCGTCGACCAACATCTCATTCTGCGTGAGGAAGGATTGGTGCTCCTACTCGCTCCTCCATTTGACAAGAGTGTAGTTGAGCCAGGCTATATAAAAGGGTATGTGCCAGGCGTGCGCGAAAATGGGGGGCAGTACACGCACGCCGCGATCTGGACGCTTATCGCGTTTGCGATGCTTGGTGATGGTGACCGCGCAGGGGACTTGTTCGCACTCTTGAACCCGATCAATCAGGCCTCCACCCGCGCCGGGTTGCATCGCTACAAGGTCGAGCCTTACGTTGTGGCCGCCGACATATATGCTGCAGCCCACCATACTGGACGCGGTGGCTGGACCTGGTACACCGGCGCAGCCGCATGGATGTATCGAGCCGGACTGGAATCGATGCTTGGCTTCAAGCTGCGTGGTGACCGACTGACAATAGAGCCCAGCATCCCGCGGAGCTGGCCCGGATATGAAGTCACGTATCGGAGAGGGAAAACGCTGTATCACATCAAAGTTGAAAATCCTCATGGCGTGAGTGTGGGGGTTGTGAGTGTCGAGCTGGACGGTGCGTTGCTCCCGCTAAATGAGATACCGCTCCAAGCTGATGGAGCACGACATGAGATCCGTATTGTCCTCGGAAATAAACCGTTCGCTCCCGAAGATGAAATGGTGAGGGTGGCATTCGAACAACCGCAGAAGTTATAGAAAGTTCAATTCTTCACGCCAATGTGTCGCAGGATCTCGGCCCACCAGCCGTCCCTTGCCGTTGCTTCCTCTTCGTCTGACGTTGGGAATGCAGCGCGGTCGGGCGTGGCTCGATGGCCTGTCATCCTATCTATCTTTATGCGGTAGAAAATCGGTGTATCAGAGTGCGGCATATCGCGATGCGCTGCGCCCACATAGGCAGGCTCCCACCACATTACATGCCTCTGCAGCAGTTCATGAGCCCTTACTCTTGCCGCTTCATATTCAGGCAGATCCGGTAGCTCCTCGTATCGTCCAAAAATAACGATACTCTGCCATTGATCGTGCCGGATCCGCTCGTCGATTTCGAGGCAAACCTGCGGATTGGCGCGCATCCACTCGATCTTTTGCCCGACTGTGGTGAAACCGTAGACGTGCTGTCCATCAAATGCGAAATAGACCGGAACGACATAAGGCTTATTGTCATGTGCGCATGCCAGCCTGCCGACTGTTGCCTGCCGTAAAGCCTGGCGACATTCAAACTCACTCATCTCATGTATAAACACGACAAACGAACTCCTGCTCTACTCGCCTACTAGTCAAGGAGACAACTCGCAAAAAGCGTTCCGCCTATTCGCAGGGGAATTTCCCCTCAATACACCTGTGTTCGCAGTGCTGGTTGTCTCACAGTGAGCAAACTTTCGCACGCATTGTGTGAAACCTCGCGACTTGTTGGTTAGCTCTACGATCGAGCAACCAACTTTGCGATCCAAAGGCGGCTTTCCAGCGCTTTTGTTCACCTATTTGGAAATCGCCAACTCAATTCATGGGCACATGCGTTGCCTACTATGTAATTAAGGAAAACCTTAAGTGCGATCTCGAAAGGACACTACTTTCAGCAGTCCACGGTTTGTAAAAATTGCAGCCTACCGGGGGACCTATGCGTAGCAAGAAGCGATATACAAACGCAACATTTACCAAACGAGTCGATCACGAAGCCGGGCGCCATCGCCCTGCGCGCGCCATACCCGAACCCGCAGTCTGTGAAGATTGTGGAGCAGTGTATGCGAACCGACGTTGGACCGCCGCAAATTCAGCCTCCGAAACTGAGAAGCACAAACACTGGCGGCCTCCCCAGGTGATAGTGTGCCCCGCTTGTGCACAGCAGCGCACCGGCGAGCCGCGCGGATTTGTCTTTTTGGATGGCGCCTTCTTTGTTGCGCACCACGAAGAGATTGAACAACTACTGCGGAACGAAGCGGAAAGGGCTGCGGAGGACAATCCGTTGGCTCGCATTATGGAATGGAAGCGTGGTGACGGCCACAAGCTTACTGTTAGCACGACGACGGAACATTTAGCGCAGCGTTTGGGCCATGCGCTTGAAAAGGCATTTGGAGGCAGCGCTGCTTACGATTTCTCGCACGAGAACAAATTGGCGCGCGTGAACTGGCAGCGAAACTGATAACGAATTCGCAAGGCGCTTTTGAGGCGAAGACAATGACCTTAACAGGAGCGACAAGAGAAGTATCCGAAAGAGCTGAGGTTGAGATCAGGGCTGGCTCGGTCTTACTTACCGGTGAACTGAAGGTGCCGGACGGCGCGACCGGCATCGTCTTGTTCGCGTGGCAGTGGCAGCAGCCCGGTGCATAAAGGAGTTGAAGATCGTACCCGGCGCCACGCACCTGTTTGAGGAGCCCGGCAAGTTAGAAGAGGTCGCGAGTCTCGCTGCGGCGTGGTTTCTAAAGCACTTGCGTTGACGACGTGCGTTATTAAGGAGCAGCGCTATGTCAAATGAAGGAAACGAGAAAGAATGCGCACACGTCGGTTGTAGCTGTCCCTCGCGCGAGGGCAGTGATTATTGCAGTGAAGAGTGTGAAAAGGCACGCTTAGAAACCGACTGTGGTTGTGGACATCCGGAGTGCCGAGCACAGGCGTGATGCGTGTTGTCACTTAGTTACAAGAAGGTAACCATGCAATTTGCAAATAGAATTGAAGCGGGACGCTAAACGTCGGGGTCCGTCATATTCGTAATTGGCTGGAGGGCTAAAGACAAGGAGGCAACGTTATGAGCAATCAATCAAGTTCGCGTGCCAAATCCGAGATCACTTACGGCTATAGTCGGACGCTTGATCTCGCTTACGATCAGGCGGTAGAGCACACGCGCGAGGCACTCAAAGCAGAAGGGTTCGGCGTGCTCTCGGAAATTGATATTAAGCAAAAATTGAAAGAGAAGCTAGGCGTGGATTTTCGCAACTACGTGATCCTCGGCGCCTGCAATCCTCCATTGGCATACGAGACTCTGCAGCAAGAGCTGGACATAGGTTTGCTGCTTCCCTGCAATGTGATTGTATACGAGCTTGAGGGCAAAACAGTTGTTTCGGCGGTAGATGCAGCAAAGATGCTGTCAGTTGTTGGAAATCCCAAGCTCGAGTCTACCGCCAGGAACGTAAATGAAAAGTTGCATAGAGTGATTGACAATTTATGAGGAGCAGCCTTTATCGGGCCAGCGGTTAAAAACAGAAGGGGATAAGCTTGGTTGATCACAATGGTCCGCGAGCATCCCTTTTACAAAGTCCTTGAGTTTCTCTTGCCAGATGAAGCGCAGAAACAAAATAAATCTCAATTCGGAATCATGGAGGTGAAGCATGAAAGTAACGAAGCTGATATTAGCGGCGCTCGTGATAGCGCTTGCTGCCACTTTGGCGCCGTCCTTAAGCACGTCGTTTGCTCGAACAACAGTCGATGATGAGACGACAAAACGGCTTAACGCCGCGGCTGAAATGCTCAACGAGATCCTGACAGCGCCGGATAAAGGCGTCCCGCAAGATCTTTTGGATAAGGCGGCATGTGCGGTGGTTGTGCCGAACGTAAAGAAAGGGGCCTTTATTTTGGGGGCCAAGTACGGCAGGGGCTTTATCGTCTGCAGAAGAGAAGGTGGGCGCGGGTGGTCGGCACCCGGAGGAGTGAGAGTTGAAGGAGGGAGTGTGGGTTTTCAGATCGGCGGCTCTGAGACTGATGTCTTGATGTTGGTGATGAATCAGGGTGCGATCAATAAGCTTCTGTCGAGCAAGTTCACGATAGGCGGCGATGCCTCAGCCGCTGCTGGCCCTGTCGGCCGGACCTCTTCGGCTGCGACGGATGCTCAGCTTCACGCTGAGATTCTCACCTACTCGCGCGCTCGGGGACTGTTCGCGGGTGTCTCGCTCGAGGGCGCGACCCTGCGGCCAGACGATGACGCGAATAGGGGCATGTACGGTAAGAAAATGTCGAACAAAGATATCGTCCTGGGTACCATGCAACCGCCGGCCGCAGCTTCCAGATTAATCGCAGAATTGAACGAGCACTCGCCAAAGAGAGCGCGCTGATCGGACCTTCCGAATCTGTCCCGCAATCTTGAGAATGTCGTTTCTCGGGATCTGCACAAGGATCGAGACAATTGGAATTCTACCGGGCCAGTATTGTTTGGGTAACAACGCCAGCGAAATGCACGCAGTCGACCGCTATTCATGAATACACTCTGCTGCGAGGACGACGGATTGAGGAAAATGGAATGCAAAAACCTCTCTAGCCCGGATTATTCATGAACCTTCATGTCATTTCAGCCTGCGTAGCGGGCGACAGCATAAAGCCTGGGCGCGAGCCCCAGGAAAGCAATGTAGATGAACATCAGCCCGTGTAACGGGCGGCAGCCTGTTGCTTTCGAGACGAGCGCGAACTGGTCCACGCTGTCGCCTGCTTCGCAGGCTTGGAACTCTTTCTTTGCAGTGACCTGGGGCTGACGCCCCAGGCTTTATGCTGTCGCCTGCTAACGCAGGCTTAGTGAACAAATCCGCAGTTCGTGAATAATGCGGGCTAGGCTTGCGTAGTGGCTGCGCGCGCTCACGCGCACTCCTATCTTGCGGTAGGTTTGTTGTTCCTGGTCGGGTTGTTCGCAACGTCGCTTGTAGGGACTTGCCTCCGTAGTAAGACGAGACTCTTAAAGTGGAAGTCGAGTCTTAAAGTAGGGTCTTAGAATGAGCAGACAGGACAGACTGCTTAGAGAGCGAGAGCGCGGCACGATAACTTGCGTATTTCAGTAGCTTGCTGCTTTAAAAACTTTAAGAAAACTTAGAGCATTTAGAGATTTCCTCGAAATTGGCCACACACGAAATACGGCCGCCACTACTGGCAGCCGTAAGTTGTTGATTTAAGTGGTCGGGGCGAGAGGATTCGAACCTCCGACCTCTCGGTCCCGAACCGAGCGCTCTACCAGGCTGAGCCACGCCCCGACAAGTAAATGGATAATAGGGAAGGCGACACGTCGTGTCAAACCCGGCAAAAAACAGCGCCGCTCAATTCTTTAACCCGCCGGTAACAACCCTAAAAGCGCGCCCTCACATTCTTCGTCCTTATTAGATCGCCGGTCGTCTAATTCTTTGAGTCAGCAACGGTCAAGATTGACGGGCGGGAAACACGACCGACACGGCGGCGCGGGCGGGTGCACTGCGGCGGGTGGCGGAGAACGCGACGTTCATGCAGCAGGAATTCAACCGGGCCTTCGTGTTGATGCAATACTTCGGCTATCTGCGACGCAATCCGAACGACCCACAGGACACAGACTACTCGGGTTATGACTTCTGGCTCACGAAGCTAAATGAATTTGGCGGCAACTTCGTCGATGCTGAGATGGTCAAGGCGTTCATCGTCTCCGGCGAATATCGCGGACGCTTCGGCCCGTAGTTCTTACCCGAACAGGGATGCAAAAGTGACCGCGTCGGAGTTACGGCAGGCTTGAAAAGGCGAAGACCCTATCGCTACTGCTGCCGGTTCTGATTAATTTCCTTGAGGACAGTGTTTTCGGGATCGATATTGATCGCAGTGGGAGCTTCGTTCAGGTTCACTTCTTCGATTGTCTGTTTACCGGTTGGTTTCAGGACGACGCGGCGCTTGCCGCTGCTTGTCATGATGTCGAGCGGGAGCGCGTTGGGAAAAGCCGCTTCCGTCTGGAGCTGCCTGAGCACGAGCCTCACCTTTTTCGTGTCAGCTTTCCATTGCCAGGAAAGTTCGTAGCGCGGGTGGCCCACACCGTAAATCCAGCGCGCGAAAAAATCCTTCAAGTCTCGCCCCGACACTTTCTCAAAGGCCGCACGCAAATCGTCAGTGTCGGCCGTCGAGCTCTTATGTGTCTCGTAGTAAGTACGAATACCGCGAAAGAACTGCTCGTCTCCCAATTCGGAGCGAAGCATGTGTAAAACCCATGCGCCCTTCTGATAGTTGTTTGCGTTCAGAAGTTTGAAAAGATCTTCAGTCTCCGTATCGTGAATAGGCGTGCGCGTCTCTTTCTCGTAGTTGAAATAGGCCTCGGCTTCCTGACCCATGTATTGTTGAAAAGCCGCCTCGCCCTCGTATCGCTGAATGAAGAGGCCAGCGAAATACTCGGCAAAGCCTTCGCTAAGCCAAAGGTCAGACCAGGTCGATTCGGTAACGGAATCGCCAAACCACTGGTGCGCTATTTCATGCGCGATCACATCCACGAGGCCCTGCCGAATTTTGAAAACACTGCTTAAAGACGCCTGGGGTCTTGGCTCAAACAGTGTGTTCGGAAAAACAATCGCGCTGGAATTTTCCATTCCGCCAAAGCGAGTAGCGCCGATAATCAAAGCAAGTTTTTCGTAGGGGTAGGGGGCTATCGTTTGACTGAACAACTTCAGCGAAGGATTGGCAGGAGCAAATCCCTGCAACGCGAAGTCCCTATCAGATGTAGGTACATAATATGCAAGCGGGGTTACCTCCTGCGCGGGAGGGTGAAGGATTGCAAAATCCCCAACGGCGATAATCATGCAATATGGTGGAATAGGGACTGACTCCGAATAGCTCCAGGTGCGCGCCGTATTCGAAGTATTCTCGACGCGATCAAGTTTGCCATTGGCAACGACCGTATCGCGCGCCGGTGCGGTTATCGAAAATGTCACCGTCGCCTTTGCCGCAGGATGATCGAAACAGGGAATCCAATGATGAAGGCGGTTGGGCCAATTATCACCAACGGCCGAAGGCTTGCCGGCCTTGTCTGCTGTCAAAACCAATCCGTCTTTAGGCCTGCCGTGATAGGCAACCGCAACGATGAGCCTCGTATTCTTTCGTGTCGCCTTGGGCAGTTTGATACTTAGCAGTTCACGGGAACGTTCGTACTGGGCTGCTTGACTGTTGATAGTGACTGAAGCGACTGCCATCTCACCGAAGTCAAGATCGATTTGCGATAAGGAGTCCTTTAAAGAGAGGACTGTTATCTCGACCCTGGCGCTCGTGATCTCCGATAACTGATCATTAAAAGTAAGTGAGACGTTGTAGTTAAGCGGCCTCCAGGAATCGATAAGGCGTTCATGACGGAGGGCGACAGCCTGCGTGAAGCAGGACAGGATCAGGGCCGGAAGTAAGGCCGCGACAATCGAGCTAATTGAGAACACAGCGCGAGCGGCTGGACACGGGTATGATGATCTCGAACTATGGGGTTTAGTCACGATGTGATGTATCTCCTCAAACATAACCCGGTCGCTACCACGGGTGTGAATAGTCATCGTATTCCCAGCAGCAATAGTGCGGAACGATCAGAAACCTTTCGCGTATCTGAATTTTCCCAGTCGCGATATGCAGTGAGCTCAGTTTCAAGGAGCGGGCGGTTGCGCAGCCGGGCCGCGGGCGTTCGCTCGAATGCGCGATCGGTTAGCGCCATGTGTGCGTTGCGGACATGAAGCGAATGCGGTTGGTCGAGGGCCGCTTCGGCAGCTTCGACGCTTGGAAAAAACTCCTCATAAGCAAGCAGATGCCAAACTGTGTCCGGCCCTTCGCCCTCGATAGCGAGAATCCGAAGCAGCCCCAATCCGCTTTCAAGTTGAAAAATGAGATCATCGCCCGGGGCAAATTGATGTGGCATAGTTGCAATTGAAAGGGCTCGATTTGATACCTCGGCTCAATGTTACGAAACGTGGGTTTGAACCGCAAAGGTCGCAAAGAATTCGCAAAGCAGCGCAAAGATAATTCGATTCAAGCAAAGGCGATGAGGAGCCTCCGAACATTTCTCGAGTCCCTGCGAATCACTACGCGGGTTCTGCCGTTATGTCCATTGCAAATCGGTAACTGCAAAACTAAAATCGCGAAATCCGCATGAGCCAGTTTGATTCGCACAAAGATTACTACGAAATCTTAGGCGCAAACGAGCGCACGAGCCCGCGCGATCTCGAGCGCCTTTACAAGCGCATGGCCGCGCGGCGCCATCCCGACAAGGGCGGCAGCGACGAAGAGATGAAGTCGCTCAACGAGGCTTACAGTGTCCTGAGAAACAGTGAAACAAGAAATGAGTATGACGCCCAGCGCGCGACACCCGCCGCTAACTTTGTTCCTGCTTCAGCGCCAGCCGCCGCGGAGGTGGGACTGCTGGGACAAGGTTTGAGTGCATTTTTCTGCCTGCTCATCGGATTGTTCCTTCTGCTGCTCGTCCGCTTTCAATGGATCTGGTTTCTCTGGCCCCTGGCAATTCTTGCGGTGTTGGTGATCATGTTTGGCGTTGTAATGGCCCGCAGTGCCGTGCGTGCGCTGAACTCCTCGTTGCCTGTTTCCAATCGCTTTCGCAGTTACACACGGCTGCAGGAAATAATTTTCTGGAGCGTCGTTATCGCCGCCGTGTATGGCGTCTATCTTCTGCTGACTGCGGTGTGAGAGACTGTCGACATGCGCGTGTCAGGCTTGGATCTCTTGTTTCTCGAGGTAAACAGTATTGAGGAATCACTCGTCTTCTACAACGGGCTGCTTGGTTTTGAAATCGAGAAACATAATCCCGATTCCGAGCCGCCGATGGCGACGTTGCGAGCGGGCGCGTTGAAGATAACACTGGCTCAACATCTGGAGACCATGTTGAAGCGAGGGCGCGGGGTCAATTTTTTCCTGGGCGTCGCTGACGTTGACGAATACTTTCGCGAGTTAAGCGATAAAGGCGCCGACGTCAGGCCGCCAGCCGATGAAGGGTGGGGTGGCCGTTTCATCACGTTGCAAGATCCCGATCGATATCGGTTCTTTTTCGTGCAATGGTCGGAGCGAGATACTGAAACCAAAGATCGTAGCGGAGAGGAGGCTGCCCGAAACACGGGTGATGGGCAGAATTGTCGCCATGGAACGACAACACACGGAAAATCTATTTCGCCGTTATAAAGGTCAGCTCGTGAATATTAAGAGCGTCTCCGGCGGCGTCTACAAGGGTTATGTGGCCGAAATAACGAACGACTACGTATCGCTCAGCGACCGCGATACTGAAGACAAGAGGCAGACTTTCATACTCTTCTCTGCCATCGAATCCATGGTGGTAATCGAAGCGTCATAGTCCGGGCCGAGCTGGCGGAGGTGTTTTCCCTTAGTTTCTCCGCGCAGTCTCAGTGTTTTCAAGAAGACATTACTGGGACGATGGCTCTCGCCAAAGAACCTCACGTCTGATAAGCTGTGTTTCACCGATAACACGCGCTTGCATTGGTTGGCCGTGAGCCCCCAGGTGCAAATGAAACAAGCTTATGCAGTACGTAGAAAACCCGCCCAATCCCTGGCTCGCACACTCAGTCGAGTGGCTGGGAGAGCCACCCGAGGCGAAGCTCGAAGTTTTCGAAGAAACGGAAACTCGCAAAATAATCACGCGTAACGATAGCCCCGACGTTGGTTTTGACTACACCGTCAACTGCTATCGCGGTTGCATTCACGGCTGTACGTACTGTTTCAGCCGGCCAACGCACGAATATCTCGGTTACGGCGCCGGCACCGATTTCGACCGCAAGATTGTCGTAAAGGTCAACGCACCCACCTTGTTGCGCCGGGAGTTTATGAAGCCGTCGTGGAACGGCGATGAGATAGTTTTCTCCTTCACTTCCGATCCGTACATTCCGCTCGAAGCCAACTACAAGCTGACCCGCCAGTGTCTGGAAATCTGTGCTGAATTTCGGAATCCGATTGGAGTTGTTACCAAGTCAGCATTGATTCGCCGGGACATCGACGTGTTGCAGCAACTGACGAAGGATGCGCGCCTGGCAGTGTTCTTCACAATTCCGTTTACAGATCGCGAAGTGGCCCGGGCCGTCGAGCCTTACGCGCCGCTACCGGAAGCGCGCTTTCACGCGATGGCTGATTTGGCCGCCGCCGGAATCACGGTGGGAATCGGAATCGCTCCCGTAATCCCCGGCCTCAGCAGCGAGCTACCAGTACTCTTGAAACGCGCGAAGGAGGCCGGCGCCACGCTGGCCTTCATCAACATGCTGCGTTTGCCTGGCAGCGTCGCGCCATACTTTGAAGAGCGCCTGCGCGAGAAACTGCCCACGAAAGCTAACCGTGTAATGAGTCGGATTCTCGAAGCCCGCGACGGCAAGTTAAATTCGAGTGTTTTTGGCGAGCGTATGCGCGGCAAAGGCGAGTACTGGGCAGCCACGGAACGTTTATTTAAAATTCATGTTGAGAGATTGGGCTTTAACAAAAGTAAAAGACACACTGCTTCTCATGAGACGACCTTTCGCCGGCCTTCAGCGCAGGCGAAACTGTTTGCGTAGCTCTTATTCAACAACGCGCGCATTGGGCGGAATAATCAGCCGCGGATTCACGCGGATGGCACGAATCAGAAAAACGCTCCAACATCAACTTCCTATTATTTGAAGATGATCGGCGTTTATCCGCGCAAATCCGCGGTCCAATTCTTTTAAGTAAGGCGGCGTGTTTCACTAGAGACAGACCTTCCAGCTTTAACTATAATAGCCGCGCAACCCCCTACAACCCGAGCACATCTCCAGGAGGCTCAACCATGATGTTGATCAGACATGTCATTCGCGATCGTGAGCCTTATTCCATGAACGCGTCGGCCACCGTGCAGGAAGCTGCAGAGTTTATGGCATCGCGCAACATTGGTGCCGTTTGCGTTCTTGACGACACGGGCAAACTCCTCGGTGTGTTTTCCGAGCGTGATGTTCTCAGACGCGTTGTCGTGAAGCGCCGTGATCCTTCGTCGGTAAGAGTCGGCGAGGTTACCAGTGAACTACGAGCGGTAATCAATTGCGATGAGACTCCGCATCAGGCGCTGGAAAGAATGGAGCTGATAGGGACGCGCCACTTGCCCGTTGTAGACGGGGAGCGGTGGGTAGGCATGCTTTCGATTCGTGATCTGTTGCGCGTTGAGTTAGGCGAGCAGGGTGACGAGATCAAACTGCTGCACGAATACATCCAACATTAAGATCCTAGGGGGAAAGGGTAAAGGGGAAGGATAAGCTGACCCGTTTCATCAACAGATGAATAGGATCTTACTTGCAATGTTTTGCGTGGTTACTTTGCTGGTGTTGGCGTGTGGACAACCGCCGCCGGGTCGAGGAGCAGGCGAAGTGGAAACGACCGCCGGAACAACGAACGAACAGGGTCAGGCAACGGCAAAAGAGCGTGTGAGTTTTCGTGTTGAGACTGTTGTCGGGAATCTCGAGGTGCCGTGGTCAATCGTTTGGGCGCCGAATGGCCGCATGATTTTTACGGAACGAGTGGGCCGCGTGCGCATTTATGAGAATGGCAAGCTTCTCCCCGCGCCGCTGTTCACAGTACCCGACGTAGAACCCACCGGCGAAAGCGGCCTGATGAGCGTCGCGTTGCATCCGCAGTTTGCCTCAAATCGCCTGCTGTATCTTTCCTATGCCTACAAAGGTGACAACCAAAATGTTCGAGTAGTTCGCTATCGCGAAGCTGAAACCGGCCTCACCGATCGCAAGGTGATTATAGAGGGTATTCCCGCGGCGCAATTTCACGCAGGGTGTAGATTGCGCTTTGGTCCGGATGCGAAGCTGTACATTACGACTGGCGACGCGACTCGCCGCGATCTGGCGCAGCGGCTCGATTCACTGGCGGGAAAAACTCTGCGTTTGAATGACGACGGGACGGTGCCTGCCGATAATCCTTTTGTTGGCCAACCAAATGCTCGTCCGGAAATCTGGTCCTACGGTCATCGCAATGCCCAGGGACTCGACTTCCAACCTGAAACCAACCTCATGTTTCAGACTGAACATGGACCGAGTGGGTTCGACGGCCCGGGAGGCGGCGATGAGGTCAACATCGTCGAGAAGAGAAAGAACTATGGTTGGCCCGTGATTCATCACACGCTGACGCATGCCGGCATGGAAGCACCGCTGCTGGAATACACACCCGCGTGCGCGCCCGCGAGTGGAATGTTCTACCGTGGTGCAGCATTTCCGCAGTTTCGTGGCAATTTCTTCTTTGGCTGCTTGCGAGGCACGCGCATGATCCGTGTGGCGCTCGATGGCCGGCGGGTCGTGTCACAGGAAAATTTGCTCGCAGGAAAGTATGGCCGCATCCGCGACGTAGCCGAAGGCCCTGATGGTTATCTTTATTTTTCAACTTCCAACCAGGATGGCCGCGGCAACCCTGCCGGCGACGACGATCGAATTATTCGACTGGTGCCGAATAAATGACCCGCCGGTTACTGCGGGCGGTACTGACATGATCGCGCTGGGCCCCGTCTCAACTTGAGAAAAACTCGCAAACAATTCGGATAACCGCTAATCCAGATCAAGAGGGGAGTGACTATGGATTTGTTAGTGAAGAAGATTCATTTGGCGGCGACGCTGTTGATCTTGCTCGTCGTCTGCGCAATAGCGCCATTAGCCCAGTCTGGTCGCAGCGGCATGCGCGGTTACGTGGCCTTCGAGAATCTGTCTTACGACGATGTAGCAGAGCGCAAGGTCCACGAAACTGAATTGGGGGTAGTGGGTCTGTTTGGAGTTGGCGAAACTGGCGCTTTTACAGAACCGAGCGCGGTAGCGCCGGATGCTGGAGTCAACTTGGTGATGACGGTAGACAATTCAAGGGTTCACGGAAAACTCATTTCTTTGCAAGGGAGCCGCATAAAGTTGATCCAATTTACGCCAGGGTGCATCCTGCTTAATAGGGAAATTGCTCCAGCATCCGGCGCTACCGCGCTACTCGGTTCTGTAAAGCAATCGACCTCGCTAACTCCAAACTGACCCACTACCAAATTGGGAACGCGAGTAAGCAGACATTTGCTGATCAAAAGCAAAAACGGGGAAGTTTTTCAGGTTATCGTGAGTCCCGAGTCATATGAGCAAGCGAAGATAGGAGCCTGGGTGACTAAGGATAAGAACGCCATTCAATTCTTCGCGACTGAACCATAAGCAAACCAGGGAGGAAACGATGAGCATTGCAGAGAAACAGATTAGTGTTAAGGAACAGGTGTCAGCCGAGGAATGGCAGGTACGAGTCGATCTGGCCGCTGCTTATCGACTGGTGGCGCATTACGGGTGGGACGATCTTATCTTCACACACCTATCCGCGCGCGTGCCGGGGCCGGAACATCATTTTCTAATCAACCCCTACGGAATGATGTTTGATGAGATCACGGCATCGAGCCTGGTGAAGATAAACCTCCAGGGTGAGATCGTGGCGCCTTCGCCGTACTTCATCAATCCCGCCGGCTTCACAATTCATAGTGCCATACACGCCGCGCGCGAGGATGCGCTTTGTGTGATTCACCTGCACACTGATTACGGCATCGCAGTTTCTGCGCAAAAAGATGGACTCTTGCCGATTTCTCAACAGTCGTTGTTCGCTTTGGCTTCGCTGGCTTACCACGATTATGAAGGTCTGGCTCTCAACGAGGACGAGAAGTCGCGTTTGGTTTCGGATCTCGGCGCCAGGACAAACATGATTCTGCGGAACCATGGATTACTGACAGTGGGAAGAACGGCGGCAGAAGCGTTTCTTTCTATGTACATCCTCGAGCGTGCTTGCCGGATTCAGATCCTGTCCCAATCGGGAGGGGGAACTTTGCTGCCGGTTTCGGAACGAATCCTCCAGAATGTAGCGGCACAACTTGGCGCCGTCACTGTTGGTCAGGGCGCCCAGCTCACCTGGCCAGGCTTACTTCGAAAGCTGGATCGCATGGATCCGTCTTACCGGGAGTAAAGGTTTGCCGCGGATTAACACGGATGACGCGAATCCGAAAACCCTCAACACACAACTTCCTGTGATTTTGAAGTTGATCCGCGTTTATCCGCGAAAATCCGCGGCTAATTAATTACAGCTTCTGAGCCAGCATCGCTGTTTTGCTCCACCCGATGATCTGCATGGGCGGAAAGCGATACTCGTGAACCAAACGGAAGTGCCGGTTAGTCTGACTCATTATTTCTGTTCGTGGATGCGACTTGAAGCGAAACAGGATTTCGAGGAGGGTAGTTGCCGGGGTTGATCGGCGGCAGGGGATGTGCAGCAAGTGTCCGCCGGGCACGATAACACGCGCGAGTTCCGACATGCCCTCATCAAGCGGTACGTATTCGAGCGCGCCACTCGTCACCACCAGATCAAGTGAGTTGTCCGCGAAGGGAAGGGACAACAGATTGCCTTCGGTAAAGGTCACGTCGCGCGAGCGTCCGGGACTGTCGGCGACCGCTTTTCTGGCAGCAGTAATCGACGTGGCAGAGAGATCAAGTGCGGTAATGTTCACGGGAAAGTGTATTGAACGCATGAGCGCCAGCGTGAGCAAACCGGTGCCGCAGCCGGCATCGAGAATCTTAGCACCGCGCGAAATGGGCAGCGGACTATTGGCTAAATACTGATCGAGCGATCTACCGTAGCCGTTAACTTTGAAAGTGAAGTCATAGATGGCCGCAATCTTGTCATAGTATGAGCCCGCACGAGCTTCGGTTTTAGTTGCGGTCAGTACATATTCCATTCTTTGCTCCTGCGGCCTTAGATGGGAATCGAATGCGAAACTCAATCAGAAAAGAAAGGCGCGTCATTGTAGCGTTCATCCCTTTTTTACTCAATACCGGGGGAATAGGGGGCACGAGGCAGGAGCAGGTGGCAGGAGCAGGAGGAGGCCGCAGAAAGGGGAGCGATTTTCCATTTCTCATTTCTCATTTTTCATTGGCCATTTAGGACACACGCAAGTCGAAGGGTTAGCTGTCATTCGAGCATTTAGGACGTACGCAAGTGAAACGGTTAGCTGT
>CAVOQJ010000010.1:0-473737 GCA_963698325.1 Blastocatellia bacterium
GAGCCGATACCATCGTCCCAAATTGTCCGTTGGCCACGGCATCAGCTGCGCAGGCACCAAACAGCAGACCCATGATGCGATCAATCGGACTGGGTGGACCGCCGCGCTGTGGATGACCCAGCATGACCGCGCGCGCCTCGTATGGAGTTTCACTCGCAATCTTTCGGGCCAGAACTTCACCAATACCGCCAAGACGCACATGTCCAAAAGGATCGTGGCGATCGTCGATGGTAACCATCTCGCCATCTTCAGCGCGCGCACCTTCCGCCACGACAATCACTGCATAGCGCGGTTTCTGATGGACTCCCCGGCTGAGTCCAGGCTCACCAAGTCGGGTTCGCAACAGATGAAAGACCCGCTCATAACTAAACGGATGTTCCGGAATAAGGATGACGTGGGCCTGGCCGGCGACGCCCGACCACAAAGCCAGATGCCCCGCATGACGTCCCATTACTTCGATGACCTGGATCCAGCCGTGCGAGCCGGCGGGGGTGCGCGACCGCTCGATGATCTCCGACACATTTCTGAGTGCCGTGTCGAAGCCCAGGGAATAGTCTGTGCCGGCCAGGTCTTTGTCGATCGTTTTCGGCACACCGACAACAGGCACCCCTTTTTCGCCGAGTCTTGCGGCCACACCGAGCGTATCTTCGCCGCCACAAACAACGAGTGCATCAAGTTGGAGCTTCTTAATATTTTCAATTACTTCGGCCGAACGATCGAGGGCTTCACCATTATCGTTGACTTGCTTAAAAGGATTTGTTCGCGACGATCCGAGGTTTGTCCCGCCATCGCGATCCCAACGACGTACCGCCTCGCGATCGAGCGGCAGAACCTCCGGCATAGGGCTCAGCAAGCTTCTCCAACCATCAAACAAACCGATAACCTTATGACCGAGATCGGAACTACGATAGACCAATCCCTTGATCGCCGGGTTCAATCCAGGAGCATCACCTCCACCCGTCAATACGCCAATTCGCATTTCATTTGACATGAATCAATGCCACCCTCCGAAGTTTAAAGTACAAGTAAATCGTAAATCGTGAATAGTAAATAGTAGGAGTAAGCAAACAGTAAACAGCGAACAGCCAGACCCCTGGGGCAGCTTGGTAAGGCTTTACGGCTGCGTTGAGCGAATCAGCAGTCTAAAATGCTGGGACGTAAAACAATCAAGTAAACTGCGTACCAGCGTCGATTGGTGCATCGCTAAGTGATGACAGTTGGCTCGTCTCCGCCGAGTCGCTCGCGAAGTTGGAGTAATTCGCGGGCAGCCCGGGTTAGAGGCGCCAGAACTTCAAATATCCCTCTGCCACCGCCGTCTGTCAGATATCGTTCCACATACACGCGCAGCGTTGCGCCTTCCGTGCCGGTGCCCGAAAGGCGGCAGACGATCCGCGATCCGTCTTCGAGTAAGATACGGATGCCCTGGCGCACGCTCTCGCTACCATCCACCGGATCCGTGTAATTGAAATCGTCCGCGTGTTTCACGCGACTTCCGGCCAGCGAGACTCCTTTCAAAGCTGTGAGCTTGTCGCGCAAGGCGTCTACCATTCGCGTCGCCGCCGCCACCTCCAACCCTTCATAATCGTGGCGCTGATAGTAACTGCGGCCGAACCGTTGCCAGTGTTCACGTACGATAGCTTCAACTGCCCTACGAGTTGTAGCGAGGATCGATAACCAGCAGAGCACGGCCCACAATCCATCCTTCTCGCGCACATGGTTTGAACCAGTGCCAAAACTCTCTTCGCCGCAGATGGTACATAGGCCGGCGTCCATAAGATTTCCGAAAAACTTCCAACCAGTCGGCGTTTCGTAACAGGGAATACCGAGAGCCGCGGCCACGCGATCGGCAGCGGTGCTCGTTGGCATCGAGCGAGCTACACCGGCGATTCCGCCGCGATAGCCGGGGATACAAGTCTGCGAGTGCTCGGCAATCAACGCGAGTGAGTCGCCGGGAGTGACGAAGAAGTTGCGTCCGAGAATAAGATTGCGATCACCATCACCGTCGCAGGCAGCGCCGAGGTCCGGAGCGTCGCTGGAATTCATGTGCGCGACCAGGTCTGCAGCGTTTACCAGGTTTGGATCGGGATGGTGGCCGCCGAAATCCTCCAGCGGGGTGCCGTTGACGACGGTACCCGCCGGCGCTCGAAGCCGTTCTTCAAGAATGTGATGAGCATAGGGTCCCGTGACCGCGTTCATCGCGTCGAATCTCATGCGGAAGCCGTTCTGGAAAAGGGTCCGCAGGATTTCGAAATCAAACAACTGTTCCATAACGGAGGTGTAATCCACGAGCGGATCGATGATCACAATCTCGGTAGCTCCCAGACGCAACGCACCCTCGCGTTCGAGGTCCACATCGAGGTGATCGAGTGTGAGATATCGCGTGATCTCGAGCGTGTGTTCGTAGATGCGCTCAGTGATGCTGCCGGGGGCAGGACCCCCATTGCGAACGTTGTACTTGATGCCAAAATCTGCATCCGGACCGCCGGGGTTGTGGCTGGCGGAGAGTACCAGGCCGCCAAGCGCACTGCGGCGGCGGATGACGGCCGAGACGGCCGGCGTGGAAAGTATTCCGCCGCGCCCGACAAGAACACACCCAAACTCATTCGCCGCAGCCATGCGGATAATCGTTTGAATGGCGGCACGGTTATAGTATCTGCCGTCTCCGCCTACAACTAACGTCTCGGCTGCGAAACCTCCCGGCGTGTCTTCGCGCACAGTGTCGAATACGGCTTGGACGAAGTTTTCCACGTAATTGGGCTGCATGAAAACGCGAGTTTTCTTGCGCAGTCCCGACGTGCCGGGTCGCTGATCGTCGAACGGTGTTGTCTGCACTATCTTCATTTTGGTTTCGCCATGTTACCTGAAACCATGCATTCAGCAACCAGTAAGAACTGAGATTCGAGACAACTCTTTGGAATGCGATGCAGTTTGGTTAACGGGTATCTCATTCACGCCGCGGCTTTAGCGCGGCGTCGCTGCCCCTGCGAATATTCGAAACCGTTTCAACGGTTTACGCGTGCCCAATCTCATTACCGATAAACCGTTGAAACGGTTCAACGAATCCAAAGTAGCCACAACACCGGGCTGAAGCCGCGGTGTGAATGAGACTCGCTTAATGACCCCACTCCAAAGATGACTTGCGTCACGGCGTCTCTGCAGAAGATTATGGTCCGTAATATCGTGCGGGAAACTAAGTCGATGAGACAGGAGAGTGCATGGCGATCTTAGTGACGGGCGGTGCGGGCTACATTGGCAGCGTGACAGTTGAGTTGCTGCGCGCGAAGGGCGAGAGCGTGGTCGTCCTCGACGACCTGGCGCGTGGACATCGCGACGCCGTCCCGAGTGACGTACCTTTCTATCAGGGAAGTGTGGGCGACGCGGAATTAGTAGCGCGAATCGCGCGGGAGCATGAGCTCGAGTCCTGCGTCCACTTCGCGGCGCTGGCATATGTAGGCGAGTCGGTCACGGAACCTGCTCGTTATTTCGACAACAACGTCAGACAGGGCATCGTTTTGCTCGACTCCCTATTGAAGGCCGGCGTTCGTCGCTTAGTCTTCTCTTCAACTTGCGCGGTCTACGGCGAGCCGGAGCAAATTCCCATCTCCGAAGATCACCCGCAGCAGCCGTCTAATCCCTATGGCTGGTCCAAGCTCTTTATGGAGCGCATCATGGAAAGCTACGACCGCGCTTACGCCTTGAAGTTTGTGGCTTTACGCTATTTCAATGCCTGCGGCGCAACCGAGAATCGCGGTGAGCTGCATGATCCAGAGCCGCACCTCATTCCTAACGTGCTGGCCTGCGCGCAAGGGCGGCTCGCAGCAGTTTCAGTGTTTGGTAACAACTATCCCACCCCCGATGGCACGCCTATTCGAGATTACGTACACGTCGCCGATCTCGGTGAGGCACACATCCTCGCGCTCCAGCATCTTCGCGACGGCGGTAAATCTGGGCGCTTCAATCTCGGAAATGGTCACGGCTACTCGGTTCTGGAAGTCATCGAAACGGCCCGCGAGGTTACGGGAAAACCAATCGCTCTCAAGTTTGAGCCACGTCGTCCGGGCGATCCGTCTCGTCTGGTTGCTGATGCAAAAAAGGTGCGAACCCTCCTCAATTGGCAGCCCGAGTTTTCGGACCTTGCTTCAATTATTCGATCAGACTGGCAGTGGCGCCTAAAACAGCAGCGAACATAGGCTAACTGGCGACCGTGAGATTGGTGCGCCTATTCACGCGTGCAACACGACGGCCATGAGTGGGTTCACGAAACCAGCTTACCGCGTCCTCGTCAAGGCTACGCCAATAAAGCTGGCACGTCCCAACACCCTGATACTTCTTTAGATCGCCGGCGCTAATCGCGTTACCCGACCAGAACGGTTGCAAAGCAACAAAAGAGCGGGGGCGAGCCCACCTTCCCAACCTGGAGACTTCCAAGCTAGATCGGCGACCCCCTCCTTGAAAGCCTTTCAATCCAGAACTGCACTTCAATTCTGATTAGCTCATGGTTAGGAAGGCGGGCTTGCCCCCGCTGTTGCGCTTAACAGCTCAAGTAGATGTCCAATTGTTTTCTCATTCATAGTTGTGTTCTGCCCGAAAGCCGCCCGCTTCGCGGGCTATGCAAGGATTTTGGTGCTTATCGTCTTAGCAAATACTTCTCAAAAAAATACGCGACCCTGTCGATCTTGCTTCAACTGGTTCGACTTGTAAGTAGAGAGCCAGGTTCAGCCGGTCAAACCGTCCGGAAGACTGGTTCAGTTTGGTAATGAAAGCAGCAAGTAATGAGTCGTCGGGAATTCAACGAGGAAAACAAACGATTACAGAACCGAGCGCGGTAGCGCCGGATGCTGAAGTCAAACTGAGTATTCAGAGTATTGCCCAGCTTATGGCCAACGTAGACTTTAGCATCCGGCGCTGGTAGCGCCGGATGCTGAAGTCAAACTGAGTATTCAGAGTATTGCCCAGCTTATGGCCAACGTAGACTTTAGGATCCGGCGCTGGTAGCGCCGGATGCTGAAGTCAAACTGAGTATTCAGAGTATTGCCCAGCTTATGGCCAACGTACACTTTAGGATCCGGCGCTGGTAGCGCCGGATGCTGAAGTCAAACTGAGTATTCAGAGTATTGCCCAGCTTATGGCCAACGTACACTTTAACATCCGGCGCGGTAGCGCCGGATGCTGAAGTCAAACTGAGTATTCAGAGTATTGCCCAGCTTATGGCCAACGTACACTTTAACATCCGGCGCTGGTAGCGCCGGATGCTGAAGTCAAACTGAGTATTAAGAGTATTGCCCAGCTTATGGCCAACGTACACTTTAACATCCGGCGCTGGTAGCGCCGGATGCTGAAGTCAAACTGAGTATTCAGAGTATTGCCCAGCTTATGGCCAACGTAGACTTTAGGATCCGGCGCTGGTAGCGCCGGATGCTGAAGTCAAACTGAGTATTCAGAGTATTGCCCAGCTTATGGCCAACGTACACTTTAGCATCTGGCGCTGGTAGCGCCGGATGCTGAAGTCAAACTGAGTATTCAGAGTATTGCCCAGCTTATGGCCAAAGTACACTTGAGCATCCGGCGCTACCGCGCTCGGTTCTGTAATGGTTCTGCCTAGTTCCCGAAGTTGATACAGTCGCGCGACCCTGCGGCCAACATTCTGTAGAGTTCGAACCCTCGTGCCGATTCCAAACTGAACCAGTACCCACAGATTACGCCGATTGCGCCGATTAGGAGGACACTTCAGGTAACGGAGCCATCGGCGAAAGAGATCTAATGAGTCTTGTCTGATGACGGTGTAATTCGTAATCTGCCGGCTGCCGACTGCTAACATCATTTGATCTCATTTGATCAAAACCACATCGCTGTTCACACTGCCACGCGCGAGGGCGAGTTGTCTCCCATACCAATCGACGGAGCTATCTCTTTATCGCTGCCCGTATCAATGTGCCGGAGCCAGATGCTTTGCTGCCCCATGTCGCCCATCACATGAGCAACGTATTTCCCGTCAGGAGAAAAGGCCCCGAGACCAGCTTTGCCGGTCGTCGTAATGTTGGGAACTGTTCGCTCTAAGCTTCTATTTTGTCGCCGGTCGGTTCCGGCGCGACAGAACGTCCCGGCCTGGCGTACTTATCGAGTCCGAATCCAAGAAAGATCGTCGCCAGGATGAATGCGGACGAGAAGAAATACGGCGACGACACTCCGAGGGAATCGAACGACCAGCCGAAGAAAAGCGGTGCGATGATGCGAGCCACGCCGCCATACGTCTGTTGCATTCCCATGTAGAGCCCGCGCTCTCTGTGGCTTATTACCCGGGAAAGCAGTGCCGTCACGCAGGGAAATGTAAACGCCGTTCCCAGAGGGATCAGCGCCACTGCGATCGCCAGCATCCCCAGATTACGCGACAACGGCATGCCCAGAACGCCAGTGGCCAGCAGCAGGAGACCGAGACGCGAAAGATTCGCTTCGCCCAACCAATCGACAGCACGGCCCAGCAGCAGTACGCGAGCGAAAACTGAGATACCTCCGACGTACATGAAGAAATAGCCAATGGTCTGCTCGGTGACTTGAAAGCGCGCGTTGAGGAAAAGCGCCAGCACCGAAAAGCTTCCCTGAAAGGCGCCAATGGCGATCGCATAAATCCAGATTAGCCGCGATGAAGGCTCGCTCGAATGCGATATGACGCGCCAGATTGCTTGCGACGATGTGCGCACTATCTCTCCAGCCTGCGGCTCCTCATTGACGTCGCGGGATTCAACGAGATAGCGCGCTGCGAAGATCATGTTTAGGCCACAGAGCGCCGCCGCCATGATTCCCGGCGCCGCATGGCCCATATGCAGCGTGCCCGATCCCGGCATCAGGTCTCGCTTGCCCAGCGCAATCGCGAATGAACCCAGCACCGGCCCCAACGCCACACCGAGATTGGTCGTCGCTGAGAGCCATCCCAGCGCTCGCGCGCGATCCTTCGGATCAGTCGAATCGGCCACGTAAGCCTGGATCACGCCTACGGTGCCGCCGCCGGCCCCCTGCACGATACGCGAGAGGAAGAGGACGAACAGCGAATGCGCAAAGCCGAAGATCAGATATGCAATCGCCGATGAGCCTAACGCAATGAGCAAAGTGGGCCGTCGCCCCACACGATCAGAAAATCGTCCCCACATCGGCGCGCTTAGCAGTTGGGCGACAGTGAAGGCCGCAATGATGAATCCGGAGATGATGCCAATTCCAAAGTGCATCCCCAGCAAGTCGACCCCCGAGCCCCCGAGCGTCTTCACATAAAACGGCAGGAGCGGAATGATCATCAGCAGCCCCAGCATGTCCACGAATGCCGTCGCCATCAGTGTGAACAGCTTGGCCGGAATCTTCCGCACTTCCCGCCACAGCACGTAGAGCAGTCCAATGGCGATCGCGCCGAGCAATACGCGCACAATCGGCGATTGGAAGGACTGCGCGATATTTTGCTGAATGATCATTTCAAATTCGCCAGGAAGTCGATATCTGCTCTTTGCTTATCGAATCGGACATAATACACCAGCGTCAACCGCAACCTTCTGGTACGTTCGAGTGGGGTACTGGTGCAGTTTGGGAATGAAAGCAGCAAGTAAGGAGTCGTCGGGAATTCAACGAGGAAAACAAACGACTACATCTATGAAGCGATCGTCGGTGTCAGAACCGAGCGCGGTAGCGCCGGATGCTGAGGTCAAGCTGAGTATTAAGAGTATTGCTCAGCTTATGGCCAACGTAGACTTTAGCATCCGGCGCTACCGCGCTCGGTTCTGTAATGGTTCTGCCTAGTTCCCGAAGTTGACACAGTCGCGCGACCCTGCGGCCAACATTCTGTAAAGTTCGAACCCTCGTGCCGATTCCAAATTGAACCAGTATTAGGAAGATGAGTTCCATAAGGCCTGCGCTTCATCTCGCAGTTTCCAGGCGGTATGATGACCAAAACATCACATTAGTGGAGAGGGAAGTATGAAACTGACAGAGTTTTTACTAGCGGAGTTGGATCGCGAGGTGGAACGTTCGCGTCGTGCTTTGGAGCAGGTTCCTGAGGGCAAGTACGACTGGAAGCCGCACGAGAAATCGATGATCTTCGGATATCTGGCGAATATGGTTGCAACGATTCCAACATGGATCACCATGCAAATCGCGCAGGACGAACTGGACGTGGCTCCGGCAGACGGCGGGAAGATGGAACAGAAACGGATGGATTCAAGCGACGAGTTGTTGCAGGCACTGGACAAGTCTGCTGCTGACGCACGTTCGGCTTTCGAGAAGACCACCGATGAGCACCTGTTGACCTCCTGGCGCTTACTGGCTCGCGGGCAGGTTGTGATGGAAGCGCCACGCTACGAGATGATTCAGGATACGATCAATCATTGGGCACATCACCGCGGGCAGATGACGGTGTATCTGCGTCTACTGGGCGCGAAGGTCCCGGCCATCTACGGACCATCCGCAGACGACAGTCAGTTTCGATAGATCAAACGCATCCGCAGATTGCGCAGATTACACGGATTCAGAAATAACGGGAACACCAGAAATAGGAAGACAGGGGAACTGGGGAAACGGAAGAGGGGAACTGGGGAAAAGGGGAATTGGGGAAAGGGTAAGGGGAAGAGGTACTGGGCCAGCTTGGAGTTAGCGAGGTCGATTGCTTTACAGAACCGAGCGCGGTAGCGCCGGAGGCCGGAGTCAACTTGCGTGATGACGGTAGACAATACAAGGGTTCAGGGAAGACTCATTTTTTTGTGTGGGAGCCGCATAAAGTTTATCCAATTTACGCTGGGGGTGCTCCTGGTTAAACGGAAGTTGACTCCAGCATCCGGCGCTACCGCGCTCGGTTCTGTAAGAGTGCCAGTTTCGCCAAGTCCAAACTCACCCACTAGCTCCGCCCTTACCCTTTCCCCGTTTCCCCTTTTCCCAGTTCCTCTTTTCCTGTCTCTGCTCACCGCCCACTACTAAACACGAGCGCGATAACCAGCAAGACGAACAGGAGGGCCATCACGAATAGCGCGATCTTCCAGAAGCTGTACGGTCGATCGCCCTGTATCTCACCGGTGCGGCCGTTGACGACAATTTGATAGAGCTTCTTATTGAAGCGATACGCGCCCGCGTACACCGGCAGCAACAGATGCTTGAAGGTAATGCCGGAATAATGTGTGGAAATATTGTGTATCCTTTGCTCGTCCCCGCCGATACTCGCGCGTACGTCGCCTTGAATCACATTTGCAGTAACCTGCCTTACCCGCTCGAAACCTTGCGCGAGGTCAACCTGATAACGCTGCGCTTTGAATCCCGACAAAAACGCCGGATCGTACGGCCTTAGTTCCGCCAAATCCCAGGGCTCTAACGCTTCCAGGCGCTTTTGCTGGAGCGACACCGTAGCGGGTACTAGCACGTCATCGAACCAGCGCGAGACCATACCGGAAGCAGGATACCAGCGAGTGTGCCGCACTTGTCGGGTACGCGCGACCGGTCTGCCCTGCGAGTCGGTTTCGTAATAAGTTTCGTTCACGTAGTAATGCTCACCACGCTCGCCGGTGTAATAACTCGTCGTGTTTGTATCGTAGGTCCAGAAGGGAAGATATACACCGTGCACCGAGTCGGGTTGGGCAAACTGTTTCAGCGCATTCGGCGCGAACCATCTCGATAGGAGCCATTGATGCAAGCCCGCGCTGGCTTGTGCTTGCGCAATACAAAAAGGCAGGACTCCTTCGGGCGCCAGAATCGGATCGGCGGATTTCGCCTGGGCCACGATTTGCACGCCGCAGAAGTCGCATTGGCGCGCGACCTCGGGAGGCGTGAATGTGACTGTCGCGCCGCAACTCTGACATTGGACCTCGAGCGCGTTCGCAGCTAACTGCTCCAGCTGATCCGGACGGATTTGCAGGTACTGTTCGAAAGACCGCTCCTCGACCTGCTCCGCACTCGCCGGGATCGCCTCCTTGTGGCCGCAATATCGACAAGACAAAAAACCATCTTTGGGCTCGTAAAGGAGATCGGCTCCGCAGGCCGTGCAGGGGTAGCGATGAATCTTTTCCGGGTCTGCGGGGGAGGTTTGCATGTTGCTTCAAATGATAGTTCGCGCGTAACGCAAACGGTTAGTTTGCGTCAACTGGCCAACGCTCAACCCAGGTGGCGGCGAGCGGTTCGCAAACTAATAGTTTGCGTTACGCCTACTCGTTAGTTGTTCAGTTCGCGCGGCTCATTACGAAACTTAATTACGGCGAAAATAGTAAGTAAACCAAACAGAACGAAAGTGATGAGCTGCGTGATTTGGAATGGTGGCTCGGTTTGTATCGGAGCCAACGCCTTAAGCGCCGGCACTTTCTGGAACAGCTGCACGATCAAGACAAAAACATTTAGATAGAGGGCAAGCATGGCGGTAACGACGTTCTAAACGGTTTCAGAATTAGTTGCGTATTCCCGTTCACCTGGCAGAAGCCAGGTGTTAATGAGAGAGGTACCACAACCTTTCCGACTGAATATGGATTTGCACTTCAAACTTGAATCCACCTTGCAACCTTCTTAGCGCAGTTGAATTCATCATAGCTTAACCGAGCGCTACGGTTTCACTAAAAAGGCGGATGCAAGTTGATCGCGCTCATCAGGCCGAAAGAGTATCTTGAATAGATTTTTAGTCAGGGAGTGTCTTCTCCATGACAATGCCAAACTGATTGCGAAGGATGTCAGCATATTCTTCGTCACTCGTTAAGGTTCGCTCGTGGCGTCCAAGCGTTTTAGACGTGGTGATAAAACGCATCTCGCTAAGTGTGATGCGCCCATCCTCGGTCGCCAGCGAGCAGATGCGCGACCTGATTGGGGAGAAGTCTGATGGTAGCGGCACATCTCCGCATAATCGGCATACGTGTAAGCTTGTAAGGTAAAACGATACTGCCGCTTCCATTCATCACCCTCATCACGCCGCATCAGAACCAGGCGACTGCCCTGCGAAAGAATTCGGTAGGCACGGCTGTCCTGCACCTGTTCGCCTCGTTCGTCGAGCAGGAGCGGTTCCAAAAATGAATCACCAAAGCCAACGTCTGCGAGCCAACGCTGGGCCAATGAACCCGGAGGCGAGATCTGCGGCGTCACCATCAGGGCCATGTGATCGAAGGCGGGGCCAAACTCGCCCTCCGCATTTGCAGCTTCGGCGGAGAGCTTTGCAACGTCGAAGCCCAGAGCACGCAACAATGCGGCAAACAATCCGTTAGCTTCATAACAGAAGCCGCCGCGGCGGTTTTGGACGATTTTGGTAAACAGAGCCTCATCTTCAAGAACTATCGGTTGCCTGGCGTGAATACTTAGATTTTCAAAAGGCACAGTTAAGAGATGGGCGACTTGCAACTCGCGCAAGGTCTCGGCGGCAGGGGCAAGTGGGCCGTGATAATTGATGCGTTCGAGATAAGCCTTGATGTCCAAGAAAACCTCACTAATCCGATGTCAGATGCCTCACTGGTAAATTGTGAATCGTAAATCGCAAATAGAGAAGCAGACAGTAAACAGCTGACAGGCAGCGGTCAAAGTCTCAGCCAGCGAGACATGCTGTGAGGCAGTCTGATGGCCCATTTCAAACCTTGCTGGCTAGCTGTTGCCACGCTGCAAGTTTGTGCTTAATATGGGCAATCTCAACAGGCGTTGGAGTCCCTTCCTCACGCCGCTAATCCAAGTGCTCGCGTCGTCGGGCCGTCCGCAGGAAGACGCGGGCGCGCCCCAGGAGGTGATCCATGGACTCAAAGTACACGGAACAAAGCTTCATGCCAGGCAAAGCACGCGACTGGAATGCTCATGTCGAGCAACTTCTCGCAGACTGGCGCCAGCGCGTTTACGCCGCGCAAACCGCCCACTATGCTTCAGCAGATCGGTTTCGACTACTCAACTACTTCGTCGGCGTACCCGCCGTCATTTTCTCAAGTGTCGTTGGGACCACGATCTTTGCCGGCCTTGAGAAGAACTCGCCCAAGGCCCCATTGGTTGCTTTCGCAAGCATCCTCGCGGCGGCTCTCGCCGGGCTTCAGACCTTCCTCCGCTTCTCCGAAAGAGCAGCGCAGCATGGAACCGCTGCCGATTGGTACTCGGCTATCCGGCGTGACATCGAGGAAATCCTGCACCTCCCCGTTGAGTGCCGGGGCAAAGCCAAGGACTGCCTCGACAAAATCCGCAAGGAAATGAATCGCGCCGCGCAGGATGCGCCGGAGCTCAGCAGCCGCTTTTGGAGTCGGGAGGCCAGACGCTTTCGGGTCAAAGAGCAGCCCGTACGTACGGAAAAATAATCAGGCGAGTTCAGAAACTGCAGTCGACAGTCTACGGTCCACAGTCCAGAATGCAAAAACGAAAGACCAAAGACCAAAGACCAAAGTCCAAGAACAAGGCACGGAGTTCAAAGTTCAAAACTACGTGGTTAGGATCAGGTCTGCTTTTGTAATTCATTCACACGCGTCGCCAGTCGCACGTCGTCCATCTTCTCGGCCATTGATGCAAACGCCGGCATTGCTCCGCGCCATCGCAGTTGCTCGACATCGTCAAAGAGTGGGGCATCGATTCGCAACGTCGCCAGATGCTTGAAGAGTAGCGCTCGCTCGAGGTTGCCTTCCCTAAGAGTGTCGAGCGGGAAGTTCTCAATGTGGCCGTACCGGTTGATGAGTGTCACGGCTGTTTTGGGCCCTAAGCCCGTGATACCAGGATAGCCATCAGCTGCGTCACCAACGAGCGCGAGGTAGTCAGGGATGAACGTGGGCGAAACACCAAACTTCGCACGGATAGCTTCCTCATCACGAATCTGACCGCTTCTCCGATCTACTTGCACAACGCGCTCGCCAACTACGCATTGAGCGAGATCTTTGTCCGGCGTCCAGATGCACACCTTCTGCACCCGCGCATCTTTCGCCGCGAGGTATGCCGCCGACGCCAGGGCGTCGTCAGCCTCAAGCTCGATCATGGGCCACACGGCCACGCCCATCGCGACAAGCGAGGCTTCCAATGGATGAAATTGTGCGAGCAGGGCCGGCTCGATCCCTGCGCCGGTCTTGTAGTCGGCCCACAGATCATTGCGGAACGACTCGATCACGTGATCAGTTGCGACACCGATGTGCGTCGCTCCGTCCTCGATCATTTTGACAACCATCCGCAGTACGCCGGTCACAGCGCCGAATGGCGGATCAGTTTTCTTGAAGCGCCGCAGGCCGTAAAAGTGACGAAAAAGTTCATATGTGCCGTCGAGCAGGTGAACAATCATGAGCGGTTGGCGGCTCTACTAACCTTGGACGTTGGATCGATGGCTAAGTATGACGCAGGTATAACGCAGCCGCTACCGGCCGCGGTTAGAAATGTGTAACTAAGGATCCGGAATATGGTGGGAAAGTTAGTTTTGTTGTTCCGTGGCATTCACCTGCCGTCTGCCGAATAAATGAGCCGCAATCGGAATCGTGCTCGCGACCCCGGTCAGGAAGAGCGACCAACCAATAAGTTTGCGACTTTCCCTACGAAATTTATCGGCGAGGAGCAAGCCGGCGCCGAAACCGAGAGCGCCTCGCGTGCCGGCTATCAGCCCGAGTTCCCAAAGAGCGATTGTTTTTTGCCTAGAAATATCCATCTTGTTCACCTCCTCTGAAGGTCGGTCGCAGACCCAGGCCCTGGCGATTGTCTACAAATCGCCAATTCGCCGGCCTCTCCGACCCCTCCTAACCAACCCTTTAGTTGCATAGCTTGAACTTCACGTTTCCCGAATTTGTCTCGTTTGTGTCTGAACCGAAATAGTTTGTGGGACACTAGTGCCGTGGGAATGAAAAACGCCGCACCCAGCCAGCTTCAGCCGTTCTAATCCCGCCGGGTTTATGTGGTCCAGCTCGACAAGAAATAGCATATGAGACTTCTTTCAGTTCTGCTTGGAAAACTCTCGTTTTCTTTCCGATCGTTCTTTCTTTCGCAGCAGCGTCAATGATCCTCTTTGGTCCGACCGAGCCGAAGATTGATACCGTGCTGCAGGAACGCCTTCATGCAGCACAGGAAATCGGTCCACCCCTGGGTTTGACCAAGGGCACGCCTGACCCCTTCCGCGTCCATGGGCCACCTCGCTTCGTTGATCGTTACCAGGGTCGCCTCATTACCGCGAGCTTCTAATCCAATAGTAACGCGCGCGTTCACTCCACTCGCTGCCCAATCAAAGACGATCCGGCGGTTTTCGTCGATTTCTCTCACGTCTACCGAAAGCTTCATCCCGACGTCGTCGAAAATCCATTCGACAGTCGCACCGCGCTTCATCGGGCCACTGGCGCGGGAAATGAAAAAGCGGGACATTTGCGCCGGATCGACAATGGCCGCAAATACCTCAGGCACTGGTTTCAGCACCCGATCCCGGACGTTTACTTCAACATTCATTCTATCCTCCATATGAACGTCAACCCTCAAATCGCGTCGGTGTTCATGGGGCCTGCTGGACGAATATGCCTGAGAAGTTTTGCCGGTGCCGATAGAAGACAATTAGCCAAAGAATTATCACCACGATTGCCAGTGGCAACCCGCTCGGAGCCATGAACGCGTGAAAGAGAAAGATGTTCACAATCACAGGACCAAGAATTACGAGTGCCAGTGGCACGTAGCGGTTCACGAGCAGCAACGCGCCACCAACCACCTGGAGCCCTGCCACAACAAGCTGGTAATGCGACTGTACGAGGGCGCCTATGAATTGGCCCGCCGTTCCTGAAGGCATTGGTCCCATGGGAAGAAAGTACAAGAAACCATTCAGCCCAAACACAACAAAGATTAGGCCGAGTAGAATGCGTGAGATCAACGCTGCGATTTTCATTCATTTTCCTTTCTAGGAGAAGACGAAAGCTGCTGTAGTGCCTGAGGCGATACCTCGCGACCGGCACCTGCCTTGATACTGTCGCCAATCGGCAGCCGCCTTACGCGTCGCGGCCACGTGCGTGCACTTCGTCAAATTTATCGGTGGTCCGGGCAACCGATCCAACCCAACCATCTATTTTTTTCGGAATGCTAACAACTCGTTAACTTACCATTCAAGTTGCAGAAGGAACAGCCTTAGTCATGCCCGGCTGGCCCATTCGCTGGGCCAGCCCGGCAAAAAATGCGCCGATTAGAAGAACAAGGCCAAAGCGAACCAGAGGATTGAAAGCGTAGGGATCAGGCTCAGCGGTTAACTCTTTAGTCGTCTTTCCAAACTACCTTGCTGGAGTGAGAAGAACTGGAGTTGTTGATCTACAAGGCGCCGTATCTATTCAGCTGCGGGAGGCGATCGACGGCGGATCGGAAATCCTCTAAGCATGCTGTTCAAGTCCTTTCGGAAAACGATCCTCTATCACAGTCAGTATCACTTGATGTTCAAGAAACGCTTTTAATGCTGCCAACACCAGCGTCCAGCCTTCTGTAGTGCCAACTATCGTCTTCAGTAACTCGTCGCCTTCCTTAGTCCATCCCGATTCCGTGATGCTTACAAAGGTGTTGTCGCTTTTGTAGGGTGTAAACGTCAACTCCGCGATGGTTGGCTCGGCCGAAGCGGCCCATTGCAATACTATCCGCCTGTTTTCCTCAATGGTCTTGACGGTGACCTGTACGGAAAGATCATACATATCCCAATGCCACTCGACGGACTTACCGGCCTCAAGTTTTCCACTGCTTCTGGTAAACCAAAACCGGGTAGTGATTTCAGGATCTATGAAAGCCTGAAAGACTTCCGCAACAGGTTTACGAATCAGCAGTTCGGCTTTTGCAAACGGCTTTGTGAATTCCATCTTTGCCACCTTTCCAGCGACGCGATACTGGCAGCGCCGAATATCTCAAATTTGTTGTCTCGCTACTCTTCCAGCACCGACAAAATATTGCCGGCAGGATCTTTGAACCACGCTATGTTGGGACCATCCCCGCGATGAATGCCTTTTTCGTCGGTCTTGATATCGCCTTCATATCTCTCAAAGCGCACGCCGCGCTTCGTGAGGTCGTCAACGGCACTCTCAATATTTTCAACGGGAAAGTTGAGAATGGTGAACGTCGCCGGAGTATGGTTAGGCTTGGGATAAATGAGCACGTTCACGCCGCCCGCAAGGTGCAAATGCAATAGGCCACTAGACTCGGAAGCGTCCAGGCCGAGCGTTCGGCCGTAGAATTCTTTGGCCCCGGCAATGTCGTCGACAGAAAACCCGCTGAAGGCTTTACTTTCCTTTAACATCAATCTGCTCCTTTCAAACTAGATTGCACTCTGGACTGGCGCCCTCCCTGCTCGAATTAACCGCTCGCCGCCGTGCGCACCCTGGCGCCGTAACCGAGTTCCGCATACCAATCGCCGCGGCCATGCGGTGTAAGGTCGAGGACGTTATAAACGGGGCACAGCAAGTCGAGGCCGCGCTCCTTGATGTCTTCAGACAGCGATGGATGAGCCGTGTAAAAGTGGCGAAGAGTGCCTTCTTTGTCTCGAGTGAAAACTGAAACGGTAGAGTCCTGGTTTCCTGCACGATCTTCGCTGCCCAGATCATACTTGAAGGTGTTGGCGCCCGAACTCAGCAGCCTCAGTCTGTTCCAATCTCGGGTGCGAGCATGTGCTCGCAATGCGGCCGGATCGGCTGCGGCTACGATCGCGAAGTCGACATTCTGGGCCAGGTGATGAGCGACGCCGTTGAGGCCGTCGATGAATAGCGTGCACATCGGGCAAGGGTTGCTTTGCTTCTTTCCATACATGAAGTGATAGACCACTAACGACCGATCGGGCGCCGTGAATAACTCGCTCAGGCGAACCGTTCGCATCGGGGAGTCGCCCGCATCGAGATCCGCCGGGCCTTCCTCGAACACATAGTCCTCAACGATAGCCCCGTCAGGAAGCTGCCGGCGAAGCTCCGCAACTCGTTCACGCTGGCGCATTAACTTGATCTCGGCCAGGCGGAGTTCTTCTCGTTTAGTTAGATATTCGTCGGACTCATTCGTCAGATTGGTTTGTCGGAAAGTACCGTTGACCATTTCGTTTACCATGGGCTTGAATCTCCTTTGAAGCGCTAACAGGTTTTGAGGGATTTGTTACTTGGAAAGCTTCGGCTCGGTCGTCGCGCTCAGCGAACGCATGCCTTCATAGCTGGAAATTCAATTTGCTCAGGCGGAGTACGCCGCGAAGCTTCAGGGAGAACCTGGGGGGACATTAGCGGCCGTTTCCTGGGCCGCAAATCCGGAATGAGGGAAGGGATTTCTACAACAAAACAATAGGGAACGAGAAAACTATACCCGATCCCTACGAAATCACTGGACGTTTTCCGACCTTGCGGTTATTCCGCGCCGACGCTTCCTTGCAGGAACTTAGAAGACCGCGACAGGTCGCCCCTCACCAAGGCGGTGACAGTCACAAAAAACCGCTCCTTTCAAAGTAAACCAGTAGGTACAAAAAGTATGTGGTTACCTTTCTGATACCGTCACGGATTTATGAAGAAAAGCTTAACCGTCCAAATCAGTCTAAAGCGATCTCACTTGTCGGGCGCATTCAGTTACGCAGTCTCTTTGAGAAAAAGATTGATTGCCGGGGAAGCCTTAATTCCCGCTTCTTGCTGAGCAGCTTGCTGCTATTCCGCGCGGAGCGGGCTCCCGAGGAACTAATCGGGAGCCAGACTCCAGCCTTAGGTCCAATGATCGGTGCGGGCGGACTTGTTGCAAAAAATCCGCCATCCGGCGCATCGCCTCCTGTAACAGGCCTGCTATCAATCGCGCATGGCGCCGAACTAGTGCGCGGATTCTGGTTTTTCGGCACGTCCACGCGAAGCACCTTCAGTGAGGAGTTGTTGAACTGATCAGTGGCGGTGATGCGGATTAGATAAACACGTCCGTTGCCACCCCCCAGCCGCTCTCTGCGCAGTCGGACCACGCGGTTGACGCCGGTGCCGGTGATCACAGCATCCGGTGAGAAGTTGCCGTCACCTCCCGTCATCCCGTCGGGCCTCTCGTCGCTGGTAACTTTTACGTCAACGGCGATTTGCGCTGCCGGTGTGCAATTGTCCGAAACCGCGAGACTCAATCCGACATCCACCAGACTATGATTAGGTGGCCAGAGACAACTATTCGCTACAGACGCAGTGATGACCGGAGGCTCTACATCATTGACGGTAATGGTTTGTTGACAAGTTGCCATGTTGTTCTTAGCGTCCGTAGCTTTCCACGTGATGGTTGTAATGCCGACCGGATAAGGAGCATTCAATGGCTGTCCATCACTACGAGTGCCAGCTACGCTTACGCCGGGACAGTTGTCTGTCGCTGTCGCAGTGCCTGGGTTCACTGTCGCCGAACATAGACCCGGATCGTTACCGACAGTGATGTTCGCCGGGCAGGTGATGACAGGATTTTCGGTGTCGTTGACAGTCACGTTGAAACTGCATGCAGGCCCCGCTTCTGTGGTGCAATTGACGGTGGTTGTGCCAACAGGAAAGAACGACCCCGAGGCAGGGACGCAGGTGACGGTGCCACAGCTAATAGCGTTCGGGTCAGGATAGTTGACATTCGCTCCGCACTCGCCCGGATCATTCGGCACTGTGATGTCTGCCGGGCAACTGATTGTGCAATTAGTCTGAATCTTGAAGAAAATCGGATCGTGATTGGCGATTGTTCGGCCAAACGGAACACCATTGCCGGGGAAGACTCCAAAGAACGTTGTGCCCACGGCCTTCACCTGCTGGTAGTCTCCGAACACCCTTTGCCGGCAGGCGCCGTTGTCCGTGGCCGAGGACAGGAAGTTTTCTAATACCAGATTGATGGGAAACGTCTGGCCCTGGTCTATGCTCATGGCAAAGTGGACCGAAAAGATAGGAATGTTACTCATCGCAGAAATGCCATCAAACTGAGTGTAAAGTACACCGACGGTTCCATCGCTCGCCACGGCAACTGAAGGCAGGGCGGCCTGCACCTGACCGGTAACAAAAACTTCGGCGCCGACATTTAATCCACCCATGCCATCGCTGGTCAGGCGGCGAATGGCGAGCCGATTGTTATTGGTAGTGGCGTCTCGATTACCGTAGACGTAGTAGAGATCGCTGTTGGTCGGGTCGACCGCCGCGTGAAGCACGCCGCCGAGAAGCGCATTGACGGTACCAAACTTAAACGTGTTGTTCATGCAACCCGGACCGCACCCGGCGTTGCAGGCTTGCGTGCTATCGCCGGTGGCGACGGTGATGCCTCCTGCGTTTCCATTCAGCGTCCATGTTTGGCCACCGTCGGTAGATCGGTTAAGCCGGTAACTTATGTTATGGGTGCCATCGTCGCCCCCACCAGCGCGAACTTGCCACAGGCTATAGACAGTTCCATTGTTTCGATCAACAGCAAGCCGATGTCCTGGATTGACGCCACCACCTCCGGTCATCCCCGACAAGTTGTCGCGTACGAAGTTAGGGGGATTTGTACCTAACGAGACAGCTACGCGCATGCTGTTTGAGTTGAGTTCGTCATAAGCGACATAGATGTTGTCCTGGTTTGCAGTCGTTGGGTCGCGATTCACCAGCAGCCAGGGCTGGTCGATACCTGAGGTCGTCACGTTATTAGTACGTTGTGCAACGCCCATTTGGACCAGCCAGTTCCATACGGTGGACATCGTAGGATCCGTTGTTGTTCCGCTGTAGATATCAATGTTGCTGAGAAACGTGCCGGAGACTCCGTTGGCGCGATCATAATCGAATGCCTGATCGCAGGGACAGTTGGCAGTAGTGGCTGCCGCAAGACCTGGCGGCACCGGGACGGTAAACTGCTGGGTCCAGGTGTTCCCGCCGTCAGTCGAGTGCCAGAGCGGCGCATTTGCGCCCCAACTGCCTGAGAACGCCGAGATAACAATCTGGTTTGTATTGGTTGGATCTATTGCTATTGAAGGCTCGCCATCATTCGCAATGTCGGTCGTGGTCAGGTTCGGGTTGGTATTGCTGACGACCAGATCTCGCACGAAGATGGTTGGAAATATGGCAGACGGCAGGGTAGGTTTCCCAGGCAGCCGAACCGGACCTCCCCCGGGATTCAGATCCTCCGGAATAGCTGGGCGATTATACGGGGTAAGATCGGGTGGTGAGTCCTTTTCCATCAGCGGTTGTTCCTGGCTGTGGCTGATGGGAAGAGGAACGATCACAAGCATGCAGACAAGACTTAAAAAACAGGCAAGAATGAGAAGGAGGTTTCTAAGAGTGTACATGGACGTCTCCTTTCGAGAGCGGTAAAAGGATATCGACCCAAAATACGACGTGGGTTGGCGCGCGAAGTTAGCGGGACGCCGACCACGGGCTTGTGTATCCAAGAAGTAATAAGTTGTCAGCCGATCATCGCCGGGGGAAAAGTTGGGCGGCAACTTGTTCAAATATGTAAGGACGCTGGCCGCTTTATAATCCAACCGATGCAACTAGTCAATAGTAATCCATTGTCTTTGCCCACCTGCTTTCATCTGGACGCATCGCAAGGCAATGCATTGGCTACGTAAACGTGCGAAGATAGGCACACCAGAAGATTTGTGAAACAACCGCGCGAATCATGTCCGGCAATATTCAAATTACGATGGAAGTAGATGGGCGCAATCCGAAGATCTGCAGGTTTACGTCAGCTCGCACACTTTATGTTGGCACGAGAACCATTACCAATCTGAACGAGGCCAAGGATCTTCCGCTCGCTGAAAGATTGATGTGTTTGCCAGGCCTGGAGAAGCTTCAACTAATCGGTCATCTTTTGGTAGTTACCAAAACAGCAGACCGGGAATGGAAAGACCTCGGCAGAGAAATCGAGTCCGTCCTGACGTCATATTTAATTTCAGGTCAAGCGCTGACTTCTGACGACGTTAACGAAAAGATGATGCTGATGGGAAAGAACACCAGGGAAAAAGTTCAATACCTGATCGACACGCAAATTAACCCCGGCGTGGCCGAGCACGGCGGATCGGTACAGGTAGTTGATGTCAGGGATGACAGTGTGTATCTGAGACTCCACGGCGGATGTCAGGGATGCGGAGCCGCGGATTTCACTCTCAAACAAGGTATTGAAAAGATCTTGACGCGCGCCGTTCCTGAAATTCAACGGATTGTCGATCTTACAAACCACAGCGCCGGATTGAATCCCTATTATCGGCTCCCTGATTTGGACCGGCCATTATCAAACTAGGCGATCCAGGCAATAGGTTAATTCGATGACTAGCTGGTGGGACAAGCAAATCCAAAGAGCTGATTACCTGGCGAGTCGGGCTGACGGATCCAAAGAGCTGCTCACCTTCTACACGCACTTGCTTCGAGCACAAAAGGAGGTCTACGAATTTCTTCGTGGCCGCAAGGATTGGCTTCCATCAGGAGATCCTGGAGGCGATATGCTGGTACTTGGCGACGGGTTAGCAGCGTTACTAAGCGCCGTCGAATTACACGGGCCCACGCCCATTGCGTTTGAGGCCAAAACTCTGTTGGAGTCGAACCCTGAAGTTATGCGCGAGACGTTGATGCGTTATTGGCAAAGTCCAACGGATATTCAATTTTTCGGAAAGGCAAGCTTGCAGCCGTATCTGAAGTGGCTTGCTGAGACGGGTGGCAGGCCAATAGGACGCGAAGTTTCGGTAGGCGAACGTCAATGTCCGTTTTGCGGTGGAAATCCCCAGGTTAGTGTCCTTCAAACCCAGGAAACAAATGCTGAGAGCAGCAATCGCAGTTTGATCTGTGCCACATGTTTGTCCTCATGGGAATTTCGTCGCGTCGTTTGTGCCAAGTGCGGCGAGGAGCGGCCGGAAAAACTGGGATATTTTCATTCGCCGGAATTCGACCACGTTAGAATCGAGGCCTGCGACACCTGTAACCACTACATCAAAAGTGTGGACCTAACTCGTCTCGGTTTTGCGGCGCCAATCGTTGATGAAATCGACGCGGCACCTCTGGATCTTTGGGCGCGTGAGCACGGCTACCAGAAGATCGAATTGAACCTCGTGGGAGTGTGACAGGGCACTTTTTTGCCGCGGCTTTGAATGACCCGAATTCAATTTAGAAGTGCAGCGCACATGTTTTTCCGCAATGTTTCGGGCTTCTCTCATTCACACCTCGCTTCAGCCAGGTGTCAGGATGGGTAATCAATCGGGAAATCGTTTAAACGGTTTGTCGATCCGCTTGGAGCCATCGCCACCACCTGGCTGAAGCCAGGTGCGAATGAGAGTAAGGCAATGCACTTCCAAATTGAATTCGCGCTATTCACGCGCAACATCCCGTCGTGAAAAAAAAGCCACGATCTCGAAACGACAAGCACACACATTTTCTTAATAATTTAAAGTAGGTGATCTCCAGCTTGTTGAAACTGACGAAGCGAACCCACGCTACCCCCGGCGACCCGCTTCTAGAAGCTCGGGATTGCCGCGCTTTTAAGCTGCCCTTATCGACACGTTCCCCGCGTTAGAGTAGACGATCCCAGCTTACATTCTTCGTTTCAAAGGAGTTGCCTGCCATGGAAGTCTCAAGACGAACTTTCATTAAGACTACTTTGATCGGCGGCGCGGGTGTGACGGTCTTTGGATTCAGTCTGGCGCCGGTTTACGCGCAGACGCAAGGGCTTAAAGATCGCACGTACGACCGAGACGCGCAGTACTTGTCCGTACTGCTCGGTTAGTTGCGGCGTGATCATTCACACGCTCGGCGACAAAGCAAAGAACGCGATACCGCAGGTGGTCCACGTCGAAGGCGATCCCGATCATCCGATCAATCGCGGCACGCTCTGTCCGAAGGGCGCTTCGCTCGAACAGGACATCGTCAACGATCGTCGCTTGCTGAAGCCGCAGGTGCGGCGTCCCGGTTCGGATCACTGGGAGGACATCTCCTGGGACGATGCGATCGACGAGATCGCGCGCTGGACGAAGAAGACGCGCGACGAGACGTTCATCGAGAAGGACAAGAACGGCTATACCGTCAATCGCTGCGAAGACGATCGGCTGGACCGGCGGCTGCACTGACACCAACGAATTGAATTTTCTCGCCGTCAAGACCATGCGCAGCCTGGGGGTCTGCTATTTCGAAACGCAGGCCCGGGTTTGACACGGTCCGACGGTCTCCAGTTTGGGGCCCACCTTCGGACGCGGCGCAATGACCAACGGCTGGATCGACATCAAGAACACCGACATGATGTTGATCATGGGTGGCAATCCGGCCGAGAACCACCCGTGTGGCTTCAAGTGGCCGATTGAAGCCAAGCTGCATCGCAACGCCAAAATGATCGTCGTCGATCCGCGCTTCACGCGGACGGCGGCGCAGGCCGATCTCTTCCTGCAGATTCGCGCCGGCACCGACATCGCGTTTCTCGGCGGACTGATCAACTACGCGATTCAAAACAATCGGATCGCCAAAGACTATCTCGTCAACTACACCAACGCCGCCTTCATCGTTAAGGAAGGATTCAAGCTTCCCGACGACGGTTTGTTCTCCGGCTTCGACGGCGCAGACCTACGACAAGTCGACCTGGAACTATGAAGAGGGCGGCAACGGTGGACCGACAGTGGCGCTCAGCGCAGCGGTCGGCAGCGGAACAGTCTCAAGCGAACTACTGGCGAGCAACAGAAAGCCGGCAAGACCCGCAAAGAGTTTCGAGCGCAATCGCGACAAGTCAGTTCCAGACCGTCGACGCCTCACAAGGGCGGCGAGGCGCTGGGCGGCGGACATCAGGCTGCCGGCGGCCAGTGGCGCCTCGGCACAGGGCGGACCAAAACCGCCGCCAACGCTGCCACCCAATGTTGCCTACGATCTTTCGTTGCAGCATCCGCGCTCGTGTCTTTCAACTGCTGAAGCAGCAGTACTCGCGCTACACGCCGGAGATGGTCGAGCGCATTACCGGTATTCCGAAGGATCAATTCCTCAAAGCCGCCGATCTGTTCACCTCGATTCGCAAAGACGGCGACATGAAGAAAGCCGGCGACGATCATCTACGCGGTCGGCTGGACGCAGCACACCTTCGGCACGCAGATCATTCGCACCGCGGCGATTCTGCAATTGCTGCTCGGCAACGTCGGTCGCGCCGGTGGCGGCGTGAACGCATTGCGCGGCCACTCGAACATTCAGGGCGCGACCGACATGGGCGGCGTCTTCGACATCTTTCCCGGCTATCTGAAGATCCCGCACCCGACCGATACCGATCTCGCGACTTTCCTGAAGCGCACGACGCCGACCCCTTCGAAGCCGAGCGAATGGGACTCGTTCAACTACTGGTCGAACACGCCGAAGTTCATGGTGTCGTTTCTGAAGGCGCTGTACGGCGACTCGGCGAAAAAGGAGAACGACTTCAGCTATCACTATCTGCCAAAGATCGATCGCAAGTACTCGTGGACCGAGATGTGGGACGAGATGTACGCCGGCAAGGTCAAAGGGTCTGTTCGCTTTCGGCATGAACGGCGTCGCCGATCGGTCCAAACTCGCGCAAGAACATCGAGGCGCTGAAGAAGGCCGATTGGCTGGTCGTCTGCGAAATCTATCCCGACGAGACGGCGAGTTCTGGAAAGCCCCGGGCACTACGACAGACGAGATGAAGAAGATTAATACGACCGTCTATCGTCTGCCGGGCGCAGGCTTCGCGGAAAAGGACGGAACGTTTGTCAACTCCGCTCGCTGGCTGCAGTGGAAGTACGTCGCCCTGCCGCCGCCGGGCGACGCAAAAGTCGATCAGGAGATTCTCGCGCGCATCTTCTTGAAAGTGCGCGAGCTTTATCAGAAGGAAGGCGGCAAGTTTCCCGATCCGATTCTGAATCTCACCTGGCCGTATACAACTCCGCAGAATCCCTCGCTCGCCGAAGTGGCGAAAGAGATCAACGGCAAGGCGCTCGCTGATCTCACCGATCCGACGCAGCCTGGCGTCACGATCAAAGCCGGACAGCAAGCTGCCGGGCTTTGCCTGGCTGCGAGACGACGGCACGACGGCCTGCGGCAACTGGCTCTACTCCGGTTCATGGACTGAAGCCGGCCGCAGATGCAGCGCCGCGGCACCGACGATCCGTCAGGTCTCGGCATTTATCCGAACTGGGCGCTGGTCGTGGCCGGCGAATCGCCGCGTGATGTACAACCGCGCCTCGTGCGATCCGTCGGGCAAGCCCTGGGACCCGGAACGCCGGCAAGTTTGGTGGAACGAAGCTCAGCAGAAATGGGTCGGCAATGATGTGCCCGACTTCAAGGCCGATTCGAAGCCGACGGATCACATGGGACCGTTCATCATGAATCCCGAAGGCGTCGGCCGCATCTTTGCGCCGCTCGCCGCGTTCGCGGATGGACCGTTTCCCGAGCACTACGAGCCGGTCGAGAGTCCGATCGCAAATCCGCTGCATCCGCAGCAATCGAACAATCCGGTCGCGAAGAAATTCAAGTCAGACATGGACAAGCTCGGCACACCCGAGCAGGGCTTCAACATCGTCTGCACGACCTATCGGCTGACCGAGCATTATCACTACTGGACCAAGAACAATCCGATGAACGTGCAGCTCGTGCCGGAGCCGTTCGTCGAGATCCCGGCGGAGCTTGCCGACGAGATGGGAATTACGGGCGGCGAGAAGGTGAAAGTGACGAGCGCGCGCGGCGAGTACGTCGCGAAAGCGATGGTCACCAAACGCATCAAGCCGATGATGATCGACGGGAAGAAGACCTATCAGATCGGCATACCGATTCACTGGGGCTATCGCGGCATCGCCGAGGACGAGGGCAAGACGTCGCTGACGCCGGCGAATCAACTCTCGCCGGCGGCGATCGATCCGAACGCTTACACGCCCGAGTTCAAAGGGCTTTCTCGTGAAGCTCGAGAAGGCATAGAAGGGAGGGCATGGATGAGCAATCCACAAACATTTCAGATTCAGGAAATCTCGGCCCATCCCGGGCCTGTTCCCGGCCACGGCACGCAACGCGCCGAGGAAGTCTGCAAGTACATCGACGTGACGACCTGCATCGGCTGCAAGGCCTGCGAGGTCGCCTGCGTCGAATGGAACGATCATCCGTTTCGCGAGACGACCTTCGACGACACCTACCAGACGATGCCCTCGACCGAGTGGAACTACTGGAATCTGATCAAGTTCGCCGAAGATGAGCGCGACGGAAACCTGATGTGGCTGATGCGCAAGGATCAGTGCATGCACTGCGAGGATCCCGGCTGCCTGCGCGCGTGTCCGGCTGATGGCGCGATCGTCAAGTACGAAAACGGCATCGTCGATTTTCAACAGGACAACTGCATCGGCTGCGGCTACTGCATCTCGGGCTGTCCGTTCGACATTCCGAAGTTCAACCGAAGACCAAGAAAGTCTACAAGTGCACGCTCTGCTCCGATCGAGTTGGTCAGGGACTCGAACCTGCCTGCATCAAGGCGTGTCCGACCGGCTGTCTGCACTTTGGCACGAAGACAGACATGATCCAGATTGCCAACACTCGCGCGAAACAATTGCGCGAGCAGTCGGGCTTTGCGGACGCCGGTGTTTACGATCCGCAGTCAATCGACGGCACCCACGTCATCTATGTCTTGCACGACATCAAGCGCCCCGAACGTTATGGCCTGCCCGCCCATCCTGTGATACCGCCGAGCTATACGGTCTGGAAGTGGTTGGCAAAACCAACAGGACTCCTTATGGCGGGCCTCGGCTTGCTCGCTGTGTTCTTCCACCGGGTTGCGGTTGGACCAAAACTGCCGCAGCCGGAGGAGCCGCTGCCAGTTGAGTCTCAACCGGACACTGTCGACGCGAAGAGAAAGGAGCAGCCATGAGTACTTCCGTGGATCGTTTTGACGAGCGCGCGCGTCGCAAGGCAGACCGCGTCGGCCGCACCATTGTTCATCGTGGCGAGTTATTACGTCATCCTGTTTACACTCGTGTGCTCCACTGGCTCGTGGCGATTGCCTTTGTACTCTCGCTGCTGTCAGGCTTCGCACTTTATTCGCCGTGGCTCTTTCGCTTTCTCACGCCGATTTTCGGCGGCGGGCCGATGGCGCGTTTTCTGCACCCCTGGTTTGGTCTGTTCTTCAGTATCTTTTTCTTCTTTCAATTTCTTAATTGGTTTGCGCCGATGGTCTGGACTGAAGCCGACCGTCGCTGGCTCAAACGGATCAAGAGGTACACGACCAACGAGGACAACATGGAAACGGAAGACGTTGGCTTCTTCAATGGCGGCCAGAAACTCTATTTCTGGGCCATCGTCTTGAGCGGTGTGCTTT
The DNA here is from genome assembly GCA_963698325.1 of Blastocatellia bacterium. GTDB lineage: Bacteria > Acidobacteriota > Blastocatellia > Pyrinomonadales > Pyrinomonadaceae > PSRF01. The sequence continues at coordinate 27,121 of CAVOQJ010000010.1, forward strand.
TCCTGATCACCGGTCTACTCATGTGGTTCGACGATGTCGTGCCGCGTTGGATCGTGGCTGTAAGTTATGTCATCCATGATCTCGCGTCCCTGCTGATGCTGGCTGGTTTTATTATTCACATCTACGAAGGCACGGCGGCCATGCCGGGAACGTTTCGCGCGATGACCAATGGCACGGTGACTGAGAAGTGGGCGTGGACGCATCATCCCGCATGGTATCGAACAATCACTGGACGCGACCCTCGCGAGGACTACGAACGGCAAAAGCGCCGGCAAGCTGAACGTCAACGGGCCATAGAAGAATGGGAGAGCAAGGAGAGCATTGAACCTGCGAAGCAGGTGTAAGCATAAAGCCTGGGGCGTGAGCCCCAGGTAAGAGGTGCGAAGATCATCCAGTCCGCGAAGCGGACGAAAGAAGGGTGAACAGAACCGCCGGACACTAGCGGATCCCAACGTTAGCGCACACCTCTTTGCTTTCACCCTATTTTTTTCTCCTGAGGCTGTCGCCCGTTTCACGGGCTTTGAAGTTCATTGGTGTCTCTCCCTGGGGCTCGCGCCCCAGGCTTTATGCTGTCGCCTACTACGCAGGCTGAAGCAATCCAGCTCTTCCGGGAAGGAGTTAAACCATGCAATCAAGACCGAGTCTTATTCTCGCTGCTGTTATTTTGCTAATCGCTTTTCCGATTGCGCGTGCGCAAGACACCTCTTCGAATGTGGTTGATCCACTTGTGCGGGTGCTTCAGTCGAAAGGAGTTCTGACAGCTGAAGAGGCGCGACTGATTAGCAGCAATGCAACTCCGGCCGAGCAACGCGATCGGTTGGCTACGCTGTTGCTCAACAAGGGCGTCATTTCAGCAGTGGAATTCCAGGCAGTCAAAGAGGGCGCGCCAGGCGAAAACCCACCGCTCACAGTAAGGAATGCAGACTATAAATCCAGCCTGCCGGAGCGAGCGGCTGCGGCGCCGCAACCGTCAACGCCAACAAAGATCGCGGCCGTTGCTCCGGTGCGTCTCCTCGGAATTGATTCGCCAAAAAGAGAGGGCCTGATTCCTGATATCAAGCTCGGCACCGGCGCGCGTCTTAAGCTTTACGGCATTTTCAAAACCAGCGTCATCCACGATTCGTCATCGCCGCAGGGAAATGATTTTCCGTTACCTCTGCTAGCGGCGGACACAGGACCGGGAAACTCACCGGAGTTTCATCTGCGAGCGCGCGGCTTGCGCTTGGGGGCAAACTTCGAATGGCTTGACCCGGCGCCGAATATGGTGATCACCGGGAAACTCGAATTCGATTTCGAAGGTAACTTCACGCGGGTTAACAATCGCAACATCTCTTCGATCCGTTCCAGCCAGCCGTCGATTCGTTTGGCGTGGGTGCGCATCGACCGAAGATTCAACGACAAGACTTCGGCTTTTGCGCTCTTCGGTCAGGACTGGTCGCCATTTGTTTCGTCGACGTTGCCAAACATGATCGAGAACACTAATTTTGGCGGACTCGGTTATGGCGCGGCTTACGAGCGTATTCCACAAGCTCGATTTGGTCTCAATTTCAAGGCAGGCGGCTCGCGTTCGCTGCAGTTTGGACCAGAATTCGCGATTGTAATGCCGGCATTTGGAGACTTGCCGGCGAATGTCGCCGACCAGTTGGGATTTGGCGAACGGCAGGGCACGGATTCGCAGCAACCGGGAATTCAGGGACGGGCCGTGCTTCAGTGGCAACTGGACAAAGCCCAGAACGTTGCGCCCGCCCAGTTGATTGTGAGCTTCGAACACGCGAAGCGCACAGCGATTGTAACGAAGGCGAATGTGCCGGCACTTTTCACGACAGCTTTTCCGAGCGGCGCCGGAGTGAGTAGCAACAGCAACGGCTACTCAGCCGAGTTTCAATTGCCTACGCACTTCGTGACAGCAGTGGGCAAGTATTACGCCGGCTCAGATCTTCGGTTTTATTTCGCAGGTCAGTTCCTGTCAAACTTCAATGACACTGCGGGTCTGACGTCGATTTCTACCGCGTCATCGATCGACGGAGCATCAACAGTTGCGTTTGGTTTTCGCGACGGCCTGCCGGTAGTTGCTCCACAAAGACCAGTTCGCGGCCAGGGCGGATTTGTCCAGCTTGGTTTTCCGTTGTCGCGGATCTTTGATGCAGATCCAAAGGGCCGCAATGCGGGTTGGACAACATTTGTTTACTACGGCTACGACCAGGCGACCGCGCGAGATGCGCGGCGATTTGGCGCCCGTGGATCGCGTAGCGATCTCTTCTCGGGCAACATTCAATACAAGTTGAATCAGTGGGTCACCTTTGCTTATGAACAAGGATACTATCGCACGCGTGCAGCCAATCGCGCCGGGGCAACCCTGCCGTTGTTCCGCGGCATTCCGAGTTTCACGACTCACAATATTCGATCAGAATTTGCGGCCATCTTTTCTTTCTAGCGCGGATTGGTTGGATGAATCAATGAACGTAAAACGACCTATCATCGTTGCTGTTAGCGGTTTTTCGTCCAATGTCGGCAAGACGACGCTGGTGTGCGAACTGCTCCGGCACTTGCCGGGTTGGGAGGCGATCAAATTAACTCGCGGCCATTATCGGTCGTGCGGGAGAGATCCGGCGGGCTGTTGCGTAAGCGATCTGCTCCGCGACCAGCCGGTGATTCGTTCTGGCCGAAAAGCCAATTACGAAGCAGGGAAGGATACCGGACGGTTCTGGGATGCCGGCGCCTCAAACGTACACTGGGTAATAGTCAAGGACGATCAAGTGGAGAGCGGAATCAACCAGGCGCTCGCCCGTGTGCAAAGCGATGGTGTAGTGGTCGAGGGTAATAGCTTCCTGGATTATGTCAGTCCCGATCTCGCCATAATGTGTGCGCGCTCCGATGGCGGGAAGGTAAAACCATCCGCGCGCCGCGCCCTCAAGAGAAGCGATCTCATGTATGTTTCATCCCTCGACTCCGATGCTTTTACCGCCCGAAGACAATTCGAAGAGTGGCGGTCTCGCCTGATCGTGGACCTGGACTGCGACCATCTGCCGATTTTTACTCGCGACGATTTGCCGCGATTTATCTCACTCATTTATCACCGCGAGAAGTTGCCCACGCCGCCGCGTTACTTTGCGTTTCAACACTGAACGGAGAAGTCCGCACAAATACGGAACCGGGAGCGGTAAGCGACCGGGTGGTGGTCGATTACAAATGTCCTTACAAGTGACGCGATTGTGTATGTCGCAACGCGAGCCGGTCGCTCAACATGGCCTCAACCTAACCCGTTGCAAAAACTCTGGCAACATGGGTCGACGAATACGGAACCGGGAGCGATAGCGACCGGCTGCCAAGCTGCGCTATACACGTTCACACAGTTGTTGGAGCAGGTTGCAACCCGGAAAGAATCCTCATTGCGTTCAAAGCCAATGCCACCAGAAAATTGCGGGCAGCTGGTAGCGACCGGCTGCCAACCTGCGCTATACACGTTCACACAGTTGTTGGAGCAGGTTGCGACCCGGAAAGAATCCTCATTGCGTTCAAAGCCAATGCCACCAGAAAATTGCGGGCAGCTGGTTGTTGGCGTTCAAGTAAAACCCTTGGTCGAGCGTGGGAGCAAGCGATATTTATGGACTGAGAGTGACGTGATTAATGCCGTGGTATACGTTGAGTATGATCAAGGCGGGCCGCTCGGATAATTCACCCGAATACTTTGCTTGCGCCGCAATGCGCGCATTGAACGGCTTGCGTATCGTAGGTTGCATCCGGTCGCTACCACCACCCCAGCCGGGCTGCCCGTCTGGGGACCCCGGTCCGCTCCCGGTTCCGTATTCGTCGACCCATGTTGCCAGAGTTTTTGCTTCGGCGTACAGCCGAGTTTTCACACAACCTCTACCGCTCCCGGTTCCGTATTTGTGGGGCGCTACAATGAGTGGCAGTATTCGTTCGGGCCAAACTGAATCAGTACTCATCGGCGAAGTTATCTTAACAAGCTTTCTCAGACCGGCTCCGTCGTCCCGTAGGGACGTAATGTTTATAGAACACCGCTCCAAAGATTCGTTCCGCTCCAGAGGAGCGGAACCTGGCCGATCTCGCCTATTCATCGCCAGTAACATTGCGCTCCTCTGGAGCGCGAGTCGGGGGATTCAAAGCTCCGGTCTATAAACATTCGGCTCCTCCGGAGCCGCGGAATCCTCGGTGTTGCCGCTGCACAAAAAGTCAGTGGTAGTTCAGTCCGCGAAGTGGACGAATGACAATAGCCCAGCAGTTTACTGCTGGGAATAAGTGCGGAATATAGATTTAGTCCGCAAAGCGGACGGCTGAAAGTGACGAAACTGAATTCAGTCGTCCGTTTCACGGACTCACGGTACGGCTGACGCAACGTCCCCCACCGATAAATCGGTGGGCTATTTTCATTCGTCCGCTTCCGCGGACTGATTGAAATACTTTTTGTGCAAAGCCGGGCCGCGATTCAAGTGGCGGCGGTTAAACAGCGGGCGGCTGGGGCCAGATGCAAAGTTGGTCACGCCGATGGCCGACCCTGGCCTCAACTACTTGAGCCCCGATGTGTACCGGAGCAGATAAGACACTTCTACCTCTAGCCTGTGGGGTACTCACCACTCAGTACTCAGCATTCAGCATTGGCCGCTGTCTACTGTCTACCGTCTACTGTTTACTGTTTTCTGTTTTTAGCGAGCTTGGTCAGATTAATCTTTCACCCGGGTGTCAATCGCGATCCAGTTTACTTCCCAGGTTTTGCCCCCATCATTCGAGAACGATTGTTCAAAACGGCACGAAGTTGGAGTGATGTCCGAAATAACAAATCGAACCAGGATCGCCCGGCCATTGAATGTGTCCTGGTTGAAGAACTCTCCGCGTCCATTTTTGAATTCGCCGATCGTGGGTTGGGTCAGTGTACCATCGTTGATGTTCGCAAAATTGAGGCTCCACTGACGCGATTGAGGATTGTATAGACGAAGGCTCAGACCTTCGAGATGACCTGCTGGGCCATCGACCTTGAGCTCGACCAGATTAGCGCGGCCGTTCCAGACCTTTCGAACGACCGAAGTACCCTCATATTCGACCCAGGTGGTCGAGCCAGTTAAGGGACGTAGGAGACGCCTTAGGTGAGTTTTCCAGGTACCAATCTCGAAGTCAAAATCGTGTTGCCCATCTTGTTCCTTGAGAATTGATTGAGCGTTTGTTCTCGAAGCGTCTGAATTCGACTGAGCGAACCCTTGAAGAGGTTGCCAGCCGACAGCGAGGCCGCATAATAGTAGAAGCGTTTTCAAACGTTTTGGAGCGTGTGTCACTGTATCCTCATAATTTGTTTTGGTGGGGTACTCCGTCAGCGATTTACTCAGCCGTTGCTCATTCTTCTATGCAGGTATCGAGTCTCCAGCCCAATGACCTTACTGCCTCCGACAGCACGCTTGCCACGCTAACGCAAACTCTCTGGAGCAGTAAAGTAGTCTGACCTGTTGATCGGGTCAAGAAGGTACCTCCAGGTAACTGTACGCATCGATAACTCAAGGCTGCCGTCCGCTTCGCGGACTTCAGTCTCAACCGGGTTCTTCGCGCGGGGTCGCCACCGTGCTGAAGCGATACAAACCGTTATCAAGATCGTCGTCGAACGGCTCTCCACAAAAAGTTAGTGGCAGTTCAGTCGGCGAAGCGGACGAATGACAATAGCCCAGCTGCCATTCACCTGGCTGAAGCCAGGTGTTAATGAGAGAAGTGCTTGTCTTAATAGAGACTCAGCCTGGTTGAATATTGTCTGTATCTGTAAGTATCTCGCAAAGCCTCGCGAAGTCTATATTCCCGCCCGAGACAATACATACCACTCTACCTCCGCCGGCTCTGCCCGCTAAGGTGCACGCAAGCGCACATGCTCCGGCACCCTCTGCGATAATGCGGTTGCGTTCAGCCATGAGTCGTAGTGCAGATTTAACTTCGTCCAATTCTGCAACGAGGGAGCCATCAATCAACTGTTGTGCGCGCTCGAGCATTTGCGGAAATACAACCCTGGCGCCAATGCCATCCACGAAGGATGGTTGATAATCCACAGCCTGCGGAGTTCCAGCTGCAAGTGAGACTACAAGAGGCGCTGCCGTTGCCACTTCGACTGCATATATCTTGCACTTCGAATTCAGGGCACGCATGGCGGCAGCAATCCCGCAGGTAAGCCCACCACCTCCCCAGGGAATTACAACCGCATCTACCTCCGGCAAGTCTTCCATGATCTCGAGAGCAATTGTGCCATTGCCAGCCATCACATTCAGATCGTCAAACGCATGGATGAAAGTTGCTTCGACACCTGGAAATGTGCGCGTTTCAAAGGCCCTCCACCACTCTTCAAATGGGACCTTTATGACACGTCCGCCGAGCCGTTCGATTGCTTTGATCTTTGTAATTGGCGCGGTCTCGGGCGCGACCACCGTACATGGAATACCAAGGTCACGCGCACGCCAGGCTACTCCCTGAGCCATGTTTCCTGCCGATGCAGTCAATACTCCGCGAGACAACGTCTCCGGCGTCAAATGGCCCATGGCGTTCGTCGCACCACGGATTTTGAACGATCCTATCGGCTGAAGGTTTTCGAGCTTAAGGTAAATCTCGGCCGGTGCGTCCCTGGCGTTAAGCCGAACCAGCGGTGTGCGGATCGCGGAATCCGCAATCATTCGTCGAGCGTCGTGGATTTCCGCAAGCGACGGTAGCTGATCATTTTCCATATATCATTTTTCATTTCTCATTTTTCATTGTTTGCAATGGGTCGTTGATCGCCGTCGATGGGCGTGCCGAAATCCAATGGCAAATGAGAAATGAAAAATGATATATGGAAAATGTTTCCTCCTCAAAACTCGACCCAAGTCCCCACTTTCGATTGCTTGGCCTTCCGGTACAAGTATTCCGCGGCGAAAAGATCCTCAATAGCGAGGCCCAGAGATTTGAACAATGTAATCTCCTCCGGTGATGTCCGACCTGGTTTATCTCCTTTAAGAACTTCGCCTATTTCGGCACGAATATGATTGGGGCCGATTACGCCGTCACGCACTGCGAAGAGGTAGTCCCCGGCTTCGTTGATGGTTGATTCACGACGGTCCACAAACAGGCTCGCTGCCGCCATTGTCTCACTGTCTACCTCACGCGCGTTTGCAGTGCTCGACCCTACGACATTCAAGTGAGCTCCGGCTGAGATCCATTCGCGCCTCACGATTGGCTCGACGGCGGTGGTCGCGCAGACAATCAAGTCGGCGCCCTCTAAAGCTTCCGTCACCGTTTCAACTGGTTCCAACGCGAATGAGAAGTCCTGCCTCATCTCTTCAGCAAAGTTTTGTGCGTGTTCAATGTGTCGGCTCGCTATGCGGCACCGTTTGATGAAACGAACCTGAGACATCGCTACCAAATGCGAGCGCGCTTGCACACCGGAACCGATCATCGCGAGATTGCAAGCATCCACTCGGGCGAGCAAGTCTGTCGCCACACCTGAGACAGATGCTGTACGAATGGCCGTGATAGCTGAGGCATTCATCATGGCCAGCAGCTCGCCGGTCTCCGCGCTAAAAAGCAGCACCGCTCCCTGGTGTGCATCCTTACCCTTAGCTGGATTTCCGGGGAATACGCATATTGCTTTCAAGCCAAAGGCAGCGGAATCACCAGACATGGCACCAGACATGTAGGATGGCATCAATCCCATTACACCTCTGGCGTCAGGTGGCCGGATAATTGTTCTTAACGGCTGATGAACCTTACCGGCGGCGAGCGCGATGAGGGCCTCACGCATGACCGCGATGCATTCTTTGATCGGAAGGAGTTCTAAAACTTCCCTATGACTGAGGACCAGGGTTTTCATAGCGTTCTGTCGCACTACTGTCCGGAGCTCTTCATAACCCATCATGGTCAGGTAAGTAAATAGGTCCCCGTTCCCCTTTTCCCCTTCCCCTTTTCCCCTTTACCCCGTTTCTCCGCTCAGGATTCGAGACCCAGGAAGGTTCGCATGCGATCCAGCTCCGCCTCGAGTTCGCGTTTGAAGGCTCGATCATGCGGTTGTGATTTGACGTAGCCGAACTCAGACTTAAGCTTACCGTTCCTCACTGAGAGGTTGCCCCAGCCAATCACTCGGTCGCGCCAAAGCAGCGGCATCGCGTAATAGCCAAGTTTGCGTTTGGGCGCGGGTGTGTAGGCTTCGAAACGATATACCCAACCCCACAACAGCTCGAAACGGCTTCTATCGCGAACCACTGGATCGAATGGCGCCAGTAAGCGCAGTGTATCCTGGGGTGACTCTGGAGTCTCTCTCAGCACCACATTCTCCGTTGCCCGCCAATACCAATCGACGCCATCGATGCGTGCATGAGAGAGCCGCTCTTTGGCCCGCTGCAAGGCACTGGTCAACTCTTTGCGCCACTGCGGTACCGCAAAGCGCAGCCGGCTCATAAAGAAGGATAGACTTGCACCGGGCAACGGGGCGTAGATACGAACAGCCACGTCGATCAACGCATCGATCTGCGCCTGCCGCTCGGCGGCATCGGTTGGTGCGGGCTGGTGTTGGTGTGCAGTGTAGACACGGATGCCCTTGTCGCGCCGCGCCACCCGCAAGAGGCCCCGGTAGTGCATGGCGTCCAGCAGATGGGTCGTGGCGTTCGACGAGCCACCCCAATAGTTCCTCACTGTGCCGTGCGAGAAATGTTCATCTACTTCGCGTGGGTGCACTGCCCCGCGTTCGCGTACGAACTCGAGCAGGAGTTGTGCCCGCTTTCTCTTTGCAGCGGGCCAGGGTCGACTGACGTCATCAGCGGGAACACGCGAGTCCGAGCGCGGATGCATCAGCGCTTGTAAGGATTTCGTCACGAAACCGTAGGTGACGAAGAAGTCCTCTTCGATATCGAGTGTTGCGTAGCGGCGTTCGAGATCACCGGCATGATAATTCCCGACGCGATGACGCAGGATTAGATCCTGAGCGCGCGCCGGCGCGCGGATCGGATCGGCCTGCACAAAACCCATCCTGTGGAGGGCGCGCTTTAGCGTGGTGGGCTTGAAGAAATTACGCGCGACGGTGAAGCGGCGCAGGTCGTCGAGGGTGATTAGCATGAGCGAGTGTTGTTCAAGGTTCGCAGTGTCATAGCGTCTTCATAACCCATTGTGGTTTGTTAGGCAAATAGGGCGACATGTTTATGGATTGCAACGGCAAACAACTCCTTCTCCGTTCGGAGGAGCGGAAACCCACCTTGAAGTGGTAAACGTTAACCGCCTTCCGCTCCTCCGAACGGAGAAGGTGGTTTGTTGGCATTCACGGCTATAGACATTTCACTCCTAACGGAGTGAAGAGCAGCGGAGGAATAAGGCAGGATTCAAACGCGTGGTTCTTCCAGGATCTAGGCGCACGACGCGAGCGCCGCCACCGGCACTCGCCCGCTACGCGAAACTGCCGGGAAGAATTCAGCCCCGGATGTAATTCGGAACACAGAATCCAGGCGCGTGATTTCAAGCACCCGGCTTATCTGTTTGGTTACGTTCATGAGTTCGAAGCGGATACCTTTCGATTCAACTTGCTCGCGCAACGCCAACATTACTCCCAAACCGCCAGCATCAACTGTAGTTACCCGCGCCAAATCGAGTATGACCACGCTGACCTTTGACTGGGAATTCACGGCATTGCGCAGAATCTCCGTTTCACCGTTCACAATTTGCCCTTGCAGGCACAGGACAGCGACAGTTCCCAATTTTTTGGCGTGTACTTTCAACATAACCTATCTCCCTTGACTCAGTTAACGCGAATACCCTTCGTTCAGTTTCATTTTCTTCCTCTTCTATATATAAAGACGGCTGAATCCCTATTCTGTTAACTCTTATCGAAGAGTTTTTATTCCCGCCTCGCTTCAGGGGGGTTAGTTGGGCCCTTTATTACCTTGCCTCGACTAAGCTGACCGTTTCAAGAAGCTACGGGAAACCCTTCAAGAAGGTTGCCCAAATCCGAGTTTTGGTAGGCCTATCCACGTGAGCGGATGCGATGGTCGGGGCAGTAGCGTGACCTTGTCCGACCGCGGCTTTGCTGCAGCACATGGCGAGCGATGACATGGCAAAGATCAGTTCCGATGTTAACGTTTGGAGTCCCGCCTACGTCCTACCCAACGGAGTCGTGCCACAATTGGTTATTCTTTTCGTTTAAGGAAGTGGAGTCTATATGAGTTTGATGAAGTCATCCTGGGGATTAGTCTTTCAGATTATCGTAGCGTGCTGTTTACTTCCGACATCAAGCGCACTGGCAGTGGAGGACGGAGCTATAGTTGAGCGAAAAGCTTACAGATTCCCTTCATATGAACAGGCGGTACAAACTACAGATGTCGAAAAATACACTGACAAAGTCACCTATGAAGTCGCCGTCAATGACACTCGGTTTGAGTTTCAGAAACTGACGTTCCAGGCGCCCATTTGCGGGCTATCGGCCAAGCAAACAGTCACGCCAACAAACAATACCGCCAACGTAAGTAGGATCACTATTCGTTTCATATCTCCTCCTCATTGAGTTGCAGAATGATAAGACTGATTGGTGCGGGCGGATTCTAGTGCCAGATGGTCCATTTGGCAACTCGATTCCGCGCCCATTCGTTCAAGGTTTCGTGATCGTGAGGCCGGTCACGAATCCTTCTGTGTTATGTGCGAAGCGGATGCTGTACACGCCGTCAGTTGAATTGAGTTTACCTGCAGTTACCAGCGCAGACTTGTCCTACCACCCCACGCGGGCTGCGGCGTTCCCCTGGGTAGCTCACGACGACTTTGTTGTTGATGGCGCACTCAACCTTTTCACCCCTCACTGAAATCGCAATCTCCTGGGTTACGGTTCTCCTACGCCAGCCGCCTTGTTCACAGCCGTGCCCGCACTACCAGGGGTGAGTAACTACCACGAGGTAGCGGTGTGTGAAAATGTAGCGAGCGGATCTCAGCCTGAAGGGCTGTCAGAGAGTAGCCGGTGGTCTGCGCTACGCTACGACCACCGGAAGGATCGCCCCACGTGGTCCGCACCCTGGAAGGCGTGCCACCGGTTTTTCTGACACCCTTTTCGAGTGTGGAATTGTTTTCGATTGCTGTCCGGTGGTCTGCGCTACGCTACGACCACCGGCTACTATCTGACAGCCTTTCAGGCTGAGCACCACCGCCTCAAGCCTCAGGGTGGCCCGTTTAGAAAACTCTTTCACTTCTTAGTGTAGGGAATCTGCTCTTCCGTTTCCAGACGTCTACGATCGCGAAGAGACCGACTCGCTGACAGTGAGCCCTGATTCCAGTACGTGCTTTTCTCCCAGCGGGAGAGGGGAAGCGGCAGAGATCGGGGTTGAGGAGTGGCGTTAAGCATGGACCTTCATGAACCTTCATTCGTAACGCAATGCCTCAATCGGATTGAGGTTTGCGGCCTTGCGGGCCGGGTAGTATCCAAAGGAGATGCCGACAGCGGCAGAGAAAAGCACCGCAACCAGGATCGCTGTCGGTGAAGCTGGGGTCGACCAGCCAAACAGCTTTGGGATCATGCAAAGCAAAGCTCCCAGCACAATCCCGACCGCTCCGCCGGTCATGCTGAGGACGATTGATTCAATCAGAAATTGGGCGCGCACATCTGATGCGCGTGCGCCTATTGCGAGCCTGATCCCGATCTCCCGAGTTCTTTCAGTGACCGAAACCAGCATGATGTTCATGATTCCAATCCCTCCGACGATCAGCGAAATGCTGGCAATGCTGCCTAGCAGAATCGTCAGGATATTGGTGACCGATTCAGCGGTTGAGGCGACATCAGACAGATTGCGCACATGAAAATCATTCTCTTCCCCAGTCTTGATTCTATGGCGTTGCCTCAGCAGGCTGGTTATTTCCTGCTCAGCGTTCTTAGTAGCGTCAGAAGATATTGCCGAAACAAATGCCGTCTCGACGTGCGTGACCGCCAGCAGCTTCTTCTGGATGGTGGTGAAAGGAGCGAACATAACATCATCCTGATCGCGTCCTGCCATATCCTGTCCTTTGGGAGCCATCCGGCCAATCACCTGAAAGGTTAATTCACCCACGCGAATCGTTTCGCCAATCGGGTTCCTGCCGCCAAACAGTTCGTCAACTATCTTTTGCCCCAGCACAGCCACGCGCGTTGCCTTGCGCACATCGGCCTCGGTAAGAAACTCTCCGCTTCCTACTTGCCAGTTGCGAATCTGCGGAAAATCCTGATTGACGCCCTGAATTTGAGTGTTCCAGTTATTTCCTCCATAAACGAGCTGTGCTCTGGCGTTGGCTGATGGGCTGGCGAGAGCCACACTGGGGCATTCGCGTTTGATGGCTGTGATGTCGTCTACCGTCAGCGTCCTTGCGGCCGCTGTCCCCCGTACACCACCCGCATCCATCGACCCCGCCCCGACGAAAAGGAGGTTGGTGCCCATACTGGCGATCTCGTTCTGAATCATGGCTTGTGCGCCCTGCCCGATGCTGACCAGCGTAATCACGGCGGCGACGCCGATGATGATGCCGAGCATCGTAAGTGCTGCGCGTACTTTGTTGCGCAGTAATGCACGCGCGGCCACACGAAAGATGATCAGTAATTTGGCGGATCTCAATGTGACTGCCTGAGACAGCCGCGAAGCCGGGAAACCCCTGAGCCGGCCATGGGCGAGATGGTCCGTCGCTGTTTCCGTCCCCTCGCCTTTCAACTCGCCGGCAGCATAGCGCGGCGCAGTCACCTTATAATCCTGATCAATCATACCGTCCTTGAAGACGACGATACGTCCGGCATGCTGCGCGATGTCAGACTCGTGCGTGACGACGATGACGGTGATGCCCTGCTCGCGGTTGAGGCGTTGGAAGATTTCAATGATCTCAATCGAAGTGCGCGAATCGAGGTTTCCGGTAGGCTCATCGGCGAGAATCAACACCGGCTGATTAACCAGTGCCCGAGCAATCGCCACGCGCTGCTGCTCCCCGCCTGAGAGTTGATTCGATAAGCTTTGCTCGCGGCCCGTCAGCCCGACCGAAGCCAGCGCAGCGGCGGCGCGGCGGTGGCGCTCGGCGGGGTCAATATTGGCATAGATCATCGGCAACTCGACGTTCTCGACCGCCGGGGTGCGCGCCAGCAGGTTGTAACTTTGAAAGATGAAACCGATTTTGCCTTTGCGGATCTCTGCCCGCTCATCGGAAGAGAGTTCAGAAACGTCCTGTCCGTTCAGGTAATACTTCCCGCTGGTCGGCTGATCGAGGCAGCCAATAATGTTCATCGCAGTTGATTTGCCCGAACCCGAAGACCCCATGATGGCGACGAATTCACCTTCACGAACGGTCAGCGAAAACCCCCGTAAAGCCGGAACGTCAATCTCACCCATTCGATAGACCTTGTGTATGTCTTCGAGCCTGATGACCTCATTCGCGGTCTGGGCTACAGGCTCGGACTCGGCAATCGCGGTCGCATGTTCGGCGAGTGACAACATGGGGTTTAGTTGGCCCCTTCGAGTTTCCGGCTGATGATGACTTGTTCGCCTTCCTTCAACTCGCCTTCGATCACCTCGGTATTTATTCCGTCAGTGATGCCGACTCTGATCTTTCTCGACTGGGGATTGTTATCTTTGTCCGGCACCCAAACAGTTCGGGTCCGACCGCTCGACGCTGCTGCGCCCGGCGACTCATTTGTGCCTGTGTCCTGCTCGTTCGGAGTGGCCCCGGTTTTTTCCAGCGTTGCTCCTTGTGGGGTGAATCGCAGCGCCGCGTTGGGAATTTTCAGCACGGCGTTACGCTCAGCCGTAGTCACGATGAGATTGGCGGTCATCCCCGGCATCAGTTTCTGCTCTGGGTTATCAACGTCTATCACGACTTTGTAGGTGACGACGTTCGACACGGTCTGAGGACTCAGCCGAATCTGTCGAATCGTGCCGGCAAATGTTTTGTCCTCGAACGCATCCACTGTGAAGCTGAGCCGATTGTTCTGGTTAATCACGCCGATGTCGGCTTGGTCAATATTGGCGATGACCTGCATGTGAGTCAGATCGTTGGCAATCGTGAAAAGCGTGGGAGCCTGGAAACTGGCTGCGATTGTCTGGCCGACATCCACGTTGCGCGAGACGACGACGCCGTCAATCGGGGAGTAGATGGTGGCGTTTCTCAGATTCTCTTCCGCCTGCCGTAATGCTGCTTCAGCTTGTAACGCCTGCGCAGCGGCCTGCTTGACCTGAGCCTCAGCTTGTGCGAGTCCGGATCGAGTGGCTGATTTTTCCAGAGTGCGCGCCTGGCCGAGCTGCGCAACCGCCTGCTGATACCGTGCTTCGGCGGACTTATAGTCGGCCCGTGCCGATTCCAGCTCGCGCTGTGAGATCACCTGGCCGGCGGCGAGTGATTCCTGTTGTCGCAGGACATCGAGCGCGTCGTCGCGTTGCACTTTCAGCGCCTCAAGGTTGGCGGCGGCGCTGGTGACTGCGTCACGTTGGTTTTCGATGGTTGACTGGGCGGCCAGCTTTCGCGCCTCGGCATCAGCCGAACTGGCCCGCGCCGCTACAAGGTTGGCGCGGGCCGATTCCACCTGCGCTTTAAAGATTGTGGGATTAAGCTGGGCAATGATCTCTCCTTTGCGGACACGGGAATTATAATCAGCGTAAAGTGCCGAGATTGTACCCGACACCTGGCTGCCGACCTGGACCGTCGTCACCGCCTCGAGCGTTCCAGTGGCAGTGACCGTATGGCTAATGCTTCCCCGATCGACATTGGCTGTAACAAACTGCTCACTGACAGCGCGCTGATTCCAAAGTGACAAAGCGATAATGCCGGCGATCAGCGCCAGGACAAGCACAAGCATTAGAGTTTTTGTCCCTGCACCCGCTTTGAATCTCATTTCTGTTCAATCCTCTCACCGGTGATCAAGACATCAACGCAGCCAGGGAACTTCCGCCTTCCCCAGTTGGGGAAATATGTAGCTTCGTCATCCTGGATTGCGAAGAAATCCACAATCAAATCGTGGTGGCAACTATGTCGCCCGCTGATTGGTTGGCCCCCACGCTCATTTTTGATCTTCCTTTGTGTTCTCGCTATCTCTCTCGAGTCAAACCGCAAATGCGATGCCAGAAAATGAAAGGCCGGGCTAAATTCACACCGACGCTACGCGTCGAAAACACTTGTACCGCACGACTGGTTCGTCCATGTGATGGCGAATCACATCAATGGCACGCGGGTTTAGGTTTAAGTGCTCACCGACGATTTCCAATGCCGGTTAAGCTAAGGTTTCGTGATCGTGAGGCCGGTCACGAGGGCCTCTGTGTTATGTGCGAAGCGGATGCCGTACACGCCGTCAGTTGACTTGAGTTTACCTGAAGTTACCAGCGCAGACTTGTCGTAGCTGGCGACGACTTTGTTGTTGATGGCGCACTCAACCTTTTCACCCTTCACTGAAATCGCAATCTCCTGGGTTACCGGTTCTCCCACGCCAGCCGCCTTGTTCACAGCCGGATCCGCACCACCACGCGGCCCGTTCATTTGAAATGGAGCTGGTCCGAAACCGCGCACGAT
The DNA here is from genome assembly GCA_963698325.1 of Blastocatellia bacterium. Classification (GTDB taxonomy): domain Bacteria; phylum Acidobacteriota; class Blastocatellia; order Pyrinomonadales; family Pyrinomonadaceae; genus PSRF01. Next base: position 42,610 of record CAVOQJ010000010.1, read on the forward strand.
GAAGTTGCCGTTACCATAAGCCGCACAGTACAAGTAACTCTGCTGCTCCGTTCCCAGATCATTACCCGCAATTACCAGCCCGTAAGGGTGTGGGTGGTTGTTCAGGTTCATGTACTTCGGTTCCTTGAACGTTGCTTTTATTGTGTAGTCTCCCGCCGCTTTGTTAGCGGGATTCCAGTACGTCACTGCCGGACCGGTGGTGACGTGTAAAGCATCGCCGTCTTTGATCAACTTCGCGCTGTTGAGCGTCATCCCGGCGGCCTCCTCTTTGGCGTCGATCTTTCCGGTCCAGCCGGGAACCGATACTCCGCCACCGGCAACTCCGCGGGAGCTTTCCATCTGACCAGGCGTTTGACCACCTTGGGAGAAGTTCGCTGTTGGGATTAATATGACTGCAAGTAGAGCAAGCGCGAAGACACAAGTGCGTCGCATGTTTTGAGGTCCTCCTGATTGAATTGCTGACCGGGAATGATAACTCTGAATACTGCGTCATCAAACTCTATTCAGGCACGCCAGCCAATGACGCGGTCGCGCCAAAGAGGCGCATGAGTGCTCAGGTGCTAAGACTTCCAACCCGGTGACATCTGGTGATGCCGTTTGGGTTCAATATTCAATTGTGATAGCTACGGACCCATGGGGTCAGTAAACCTCCACGCAGTAGCGGGTGTGTAACAACGTAGCGAGCGGATCTCAGCCTGAAGGGCTGTCAGATAGTAGCCGGTGGTCGCAGCGAAGCGCAGACCACCGGACAGCAATCGAAAATAATTCCACACCCGAAAAGGGTGTCAGAAAAACGGTGGCACCCCTGCAGGGTGCGGACCACGTGGGCGATCCTTCCGGTGGTCTACGCTTCGCTGCGACCACCGGCTACTATCTGACAGCCTTTCAGGCTGCGAAGGGCCGGCACAAATCGTGACGCACTTTCGGCGCTCAGGTAACTTCACTTGACCGCATAGACTCTGACGCTCGCTGCGTAATCGTTGACGTTGTAGCGACGTAGCAACTCGGCAAGACCTTCGTGTAATTCGGCGTGTGCGCTTGACGACTGTGGCGTACAACACGAGGCAGCCACGAGCGGTAACTCACTTGAAGAAGTTTCAGTCATCGTCGGTGAACAACAGCTCGCTTGATTCTCGAGCTTCGCATATGCGTTGAGGTCTGCGCCGGAGTCCACGACATCCACGTTTGCGAAGCCGGCGTCTATCAGACCTTGCCGGTAGTCTTCAATCGGAATCGCGCCAGCGATGCAACCCACGTAAGCCATGATGTCGTCGCTCAGTTCGGTGGGAAGCGGCTGCTTGAGCGCGATGTCGCTGACGGCAAGCCTGCCACCCGGTCTGAGCACGCGCGCAATTTCCCGAAAGACCGCCCGCTTGTCCGGCGCCAGGTTGATGACACAGTTGCTAATCACGCAATCAACCGAAGAGTCAGCAAGGGGCAACGCGTCAATTGTTGCCAGGTGAAACTCGACGTTCGCAGACGCACCCGCTGCCTGGCGCCGTCCGGCATTGCGACGGGCGAGGTCTATCATCTCCGGCGTCATGTCTATGCCAATGGCCCGGCCTTGAGGTCCCACTTTCTCAGCGGCGAGAAACACATCAAGTCCGCCGCCCGACCCCAGATCCACAACGGTTTCGCCTTCGCGCAAATGAGCGATTGCCGTAGGATTTCCGCACGACAGGCCCATGTTCGCTTCCGCAGGAATAGACGCCAGTTCTTCGGGCGAGTAACCGAACGCTTCTGCAACAGCCCGCACCCCGTCGTGTTCGCTCGATAAGCCACTCTTTGCTACTGACCCATACCTTGTCCGTACCGCTTCGACAATGGAATCCGACATCAATTTATCTCCCTTCAACCTGATCAGTAATTTGCCCGGGTTAATGTCCTATTATGATAGCGATCTCACAACAGGTATCTCAATGCGCCTGCAATGGGCCGCGATATTTCATCATCACTCGCCGGCGAAACTGACTTCAGGTTCGAGCTTCGTCTCTGTTTTGATCGAGTTGGAAATTAGACAGTGCTTTTCTGCTTTCTCCAGAATACGACCCGCGCGTTCCACGTCACGGGCGTGACTAATGCGGAGTTTTGGACGCAGCACGACCTCGGTCATGATGAAACCCTCCCCGTCCAGCTTTTCCAACTTACCTTTCGCATCCGCGCTAAAGCTGACAAATTCCAGTTTTGAGTTTTCAGCAATGGCCAGGAATGTGGTCATGAAACAAGAGTTGACCGAAGCCACAAAAAGATGCTCCGGTGTCCAGACTCCTTCGTGCCCTTTGAACTCAGGCGGAGCATCGACTTGCATATTCGGCAGCACTGGTGCGCGCAAATCTCCGTGACGCTCGCCGGTCCATTCAACTTCAGTTGTGTAAAAGTACTTGTTCTCCATGATTGCTCCTCGCACTGATTATTTCGTTAAGTTCCTCGAGCGGCTCAAACTGCGCCGTGAAGTGCCGTAGAAATTTCGGTTGGCTGACGATGCGGTACCCGCTGATTGAAGCGCGCCGCTCATAGACCTGAAGGATCGCTTCGACCACATAATCGATATGGCTCTGAGTGTAGACGCGATGGGGAATTGCCAGACGCACCAAATCCATTGCTGAGGGCATCTCCTCTCCGGTTTCCGTATCCTTGTCGGCGTGCATTACCGAGCCGATCTCACAGGAACGAATTCCGGCCTCGCGGTAAAGCTCGATGGCCAGCGCCTGACCGGGATACTGGAGCGGTGGTATGTGTGGCAGCATTGCTCTCGCATCGATGTAGATGGCGTGGCCGCCCGGCGGTTGCACGATGGGCACCCCTGCGCGCGAGATGTGCTCGCCGAGATAGCGAATAGAAGCGAAGCGATACTGTAGATAGTCCTCGTGTAGAACCTCTTCAAGACCGACGGCAATGGCCTCGAGATCGCGCCCAGCCAAACCGCCATACGTGGGAAAGCCCTCAGTGAGAATCAGAAGGTCTTTCTCCTGTTGGGCCAACTGATCGTCATTTGTGCAGAGGAAGCCGCCGATGTTCGCCAGACCGTCTTTCTTTGCGGACATCGTGCAGCCATCGGCACACGAGAACATCTCATGCGCGATCTCCTTCACGGATTGGTCGGCGTAACCATCTTCGCGCAGCTTGATGAAGTAGGCGTTCTCGGCGAAGCGACAGGCATCCAGGTACAGCGGCAGACCATAGCGCGAACAGATCTCTTTCACTTCGCGGATGTTCGCCATCGAAACCGGCTGACCACCGCCCGAATTGTTCGTCACCGTCAGCATCACCAGAGGGATGCGCTCCGGGCCCACTCGTTTGATGAGGAGTTCGAGAGCCTCCGCGTCCATGTTGCCTTTGAAAGGATGATTAACGGCCGGTTGATAAAATTCCGGAATCGGCAGATCAACAGCTTCAGCGCCAAGGTATTCGATGTTAGCGCGTGTCGTGTCGAAGTTTGTGTTATTCGGAACTATGCTCCCTTTCTTGCACATGACCGAGAAAAGAATGCGCTCGGCGGCGCGTCCCTGATGCATCGGAATCACCTGTTTGAAACCGAAGATGTCGCGCACGACTTCTTCAAAACGATAGAAGCTCTTGCTGCCGGCATAGGACTCGTCGCCGCGCATCAAGGCGGACCACTGCCCCGCGCTCATCGCCGCCGTGCCGCTGTCGGTTAGTAAATCGATGATGACGTTTTCGGCTTTAAGCAGAAACAGGTTATACGCAGCTTCCTTAAGATAGGCATCGCGCTCGGCGCGCGTCGTCATTTTGATGGGTTCGACTACTTTGACTCTGAAGGGTTCGATAATCGTTTTCATAATTTATCAGTTCCTGGCAAGCTTTCCTTAAATTGAACCGTCACGCGACCAGGCGATGACTTGCGGCGATCTGGGCCTGCAACACTTTGCGTATCAACTGACATGCTTGCTTTACCTCGGGCATCGCCAGGGAGCAATAGATCTGTTTACCATCGCGTCTGGTCGCCAGCACGCCCGCGGATTTCAAAATGGAAAGGTGTTGGGAAATACTCGTCTTCGAAATGCCTAACGCTTCCTGCAACTCGGAGACGCCTCGTTCACCCTGGCCCAGCAAGTCAAGAATCTGCAAACGTCCGGGATGAGCAAACGCTTTGCAGATGTGCGCCTGCCGTTCGAATATTTCTGTATCCCTCTTCATTGTTGCCTTGCCGGTTGCCATATCTTTGATTGCGGAAGAAAAAGCGAAATGGAACCTCAAAATTGATCTAGTTCCGCGACGCAACGCTTCCCATGTATCGCAAACCGCGGGCCATCCGAGTACCAGAAACTCCTTCGTTACGTCCACTACGGGCTGTGAGCCGCAAAGAGCCCGCGATCTCTATTTTTGTGCGGCTTGAAGAGCGGACGATCTTCGTGCGTGAGCCTTCGCGGAAACCAGTACTAACGCGGAAAACTTCGCAGCCTTGTCCCCACAGTTGCGTAATTTCGCAACTGTTGGACTCTGCGGTGCCCAAAACGAGCAGCTTAACCCGATGAACTCAGTGGGAATGGCTCTTGCTATTTGTCGTGTGGTCTGGAGAGGAGAATTCTTATGACTGTCGAACGATATTTACGTTTAATCGCCGGTTGTTTCGTGCTGGCTACGCTGCTGCTCGGTTACTTTCACAGTCCCTACTGGTTTTTGTTTACCGGTTTTGTAGCGATCAATTTGATCCAGTCCGCGTTTTCAAACTGGTGCCCGATGATGAGTTTCCTTCGTTGGCTGGGAGTGAGGAACGACCCGCCGAATCAAGCGAAGCTCCGAACTGTAAACTGAAACCGCGTAAACCATGGATCTAACATGCTTGTGCCCACTTCGCCGAAACAAACAGTGGCGGTGTTTCTTTGTCTGTTGTTGCTGAACCTGGAAGCAGTTCCTTCGGTGCTTGCTCAGTTACAAGACGTAGCCACAGTCGCGCCAGCAGTCACAACAGGATCGGGCGAACCGCTGACACTCTCTGAGGCTGTGGAAATCGCGCTTGCCAAGAACCCTTTGACACGGGCTACGGCGGCGGGTCGAGAGCTAGCCGATGCTCAACTGAGCGCCGCCCGGGCGACCCGCTGGCCGTTATTGCAGGCATCGGAATCCGTGACCACGAGCAACAATCCGGTTTTTGTATTTGGCTCGCTCCTGGAACAAGGACGATTCGGCCCTAACAATTTTCTGATCGGTTCACTTAACAACCCGGATCCGCTTACTAACTTTCGCACCGCATTCTCAGCTCGCATTCCGATTTTTGATCAGCGGCAGAGCAAGGCCCGAATTGCCCTGGCTAAACTTGGGCAAGAAGAGGCCGACCAACAGACGGAACTGGTCGCCCAACAGATTCGGTTTGAAGTGCTCAAGTCTTATTACGGCGTGTTGCTGGCACAGTCGAGGGTAGTAGTAGCGGATGAGGCAGTAGAGATAGCCACGGCCGATCTAAAGCGGATCAAGGATCGCTTTGAAACGGGGTTCGTAGTGCGATCTGATTTGCTCGCGTCCGAAGTTCAGTTAGCGGAATTCCGCCAGCAGAAGATTCAGGCTACGGGTGAACTCGCCACCGCTCAAGCGGCGTTGAATACCGCGCTTGGCCTGCCGGTAATGTCGCCCCACACGATCACTGACCAACTTAGTGAACGACTCTTCAACATCGAAGCTCCGGAAGAGCTCAAGCGCCTCGCGCTCGAGCAGCGGCCCGAATATGCCCGCGCAATGCTGGCCGTGCGAATGCATGCGCGGCAGGTACGCGGAGCCCGCGACGAGGCGCTCCCGCGGGTGGATGCATTCGCTAGTCTCGGAGCAAGTGGCCGCAGTCCCGCAACTGGCAGTTCGGACTACACCGTCGGCACTTCCGTCACTGTTAATGTCTTTGATCCGGGACGCAAAGCCAAAATCAATCAAGCCCGCGCGGCCGAAGCTATTGCCCAAGCGGAACAAGAGCATTTGGCCAATCAGATCAGTTTTGAAGTCGTGCGTGCATATCAGCAATTCATTTCCGCGCGAGAGCGCTTGCGCGTCGTTGCTCAAACTACCGCACAAGCAAGTGAAGCTCTACGCATAGTGCAGGATCGTTATCGTGAAGGTCTGACAACTATTACGGAAGTACTGCGAGCTGAGTTGGCCCTGGTGCGTACACGCACCGATGTCCTGACCGCCCGCCACGACCATTACATTGCCTATGCGAACGTCCTGTTAGCCACCGGGAGATTTAAGAATGTTCGGCCATTTACGTTGTGACACTTGTGGGCGCGGTTGCGGGCATCCGGCCGGCGAAGAACCAAAGAGGCCAGCGATGAAATATGTCCTTACTCTTGCTGTCGTCATTCTCGCCCTTGCTGGAGCAAACTCATGCGCCAGAAAACAGGAACAAGCAGCGACGACCGTCCCGATGGTGCAAGTCACGAAGATAGAAACCGTCGCCCAACAGCCCGTGGATGAGAGCTACGAGGCAGTTGGCACAGTTCGCGCAAAAACCACCAGCATTGTTTCATCGAAGGTAATGGGAAGCATTGTGGCGATGAAGGTCCGTGAAGGCGACACGGTGCGTGCGGGCCAGGTTCTCGTGGAAATCGACAGTCGGGAGGCCCGGATTCAGACGCAGAAGTCGGGCGCCGGACTAGTTGAGACGAAGGGTGCCCTGGATGAAGTAGATCGAAGTATCAAAGCCGCAGAGTCCAGCCAGACTGCCGCTGTTGCCAATCGCCAACTTGCCGCCTCTACCTTCCGGCGGTACCAACAGTTGCTCGAGAGACAATCAATCAGTCCGCAGGAATTTGACGAAGTGCGTGCCAGGCATGAGGTCGCCGACGCTGAAGCTGAACTTGCCGGTCGAATGCTGCAATCGCTGGAGGCGAAAAGGCGACAAATGCTGGCACGCATCGATCAGGCGAAGGCTGATGTCGCTGGCTCTCAGGTTTACTCAAGCTTCTCTCGAATTACGGCCCCCATTAACGGGAGTCGTTGTTTCCAGGCAAGCGGATGTCGGCTACATGGCCGAGCCTGGCGCGCCTTTGCTAACGATCGAAAGTGGCACTGATTACCGGCTCGAAGCCGCCGTGCAAGAATCCCAAATCAACAAAATTCATTTGCGAGATCAGGTCCGAGTGCAGATCGATGCTCTCGGTCCGCAAGAACTTGCGGGCATCGTCGTAGAGATCGTTCCGGCTGTCTGATCCGGCGAGCAGAACTTACCTGGTCAAGATCAGCATCCCTGCGCCAGCCGGCAATCAGCAGATCATTCGTTCCGGCCTTTACGGCAAAGCCCGCTTTGTTACTGGCCAGACACAAGCCATCACGATTCCCAAAAAAGCTGTCGTCGAGAACGGTCAACTTACCAGCGTCTACGTGGTCGACCAGTCGGGTATCGCTCGCATGAGATTAGTGAAGACGGGCAAGACTTACAACGACCGGGTGGAAGTGCTCTCGGGGCTAAAAGAGGGCGAACAGATCGTGGTTGATGGCGTGGCAGCCGTGAATGATGGCAGCCGAGTACGAGAAGCCGGTCCAGGTTTGTCACCCGCCGCGACGAAATAGCCGAGGTGCAAGAAGGATGAGAGACGGACTTGGTCCCGCCGGAAAACTGGCGCAGGCCTTCATCAAATCCAAACTGACGCCGCTCGTCATTGTCGCCTCCATTCTGCTCGGCGTCGGCGCAGTCCTGCTTGCTCCCCCGCGAAGAAGAGCCGCAGATCGTCGTGCCCGATGATCGACGTCTTCGTGCAGATGCCGGGCGCATCCGCCAAAGAAGTTGAAGAGCGGGTGACGAAGCCGATGGAGAAACTGCTCTGGGAAGTACCCGGCGTCGAGTACATCTATTCGACTTCAGCGCCCGGTTACTCGATGGCAGTCGTCCGCTTTTACGTCGGCCAGAATGAAGAGGCGAGCATTGTCCGGCTCAATCAGAAGATGTTCGCCAACTTCGATCTAATTCCAGTCGGGCGCCAGCCCGCCGCTCATCAAACCGCGTTCGATTGATGACGTGCCCGTTCTGGCCCTCACTCTTACCAGCGACCGCTACGATCATTTCACGCTCAGGCGAATTGCAGCGCAGGTTCACGATCAGATCAAAGAAGTCAGAGATGTTTCGGAAGTCAAGATTATCGGCGGGCAGCGCCGTCAGATTCGCGTGCTGCTCGATGACGCGCGCATGGCCGCTTACAGCGTCGCCCCGGCGAGCATCGTCCCAATGCTCGAGCAGGAGAACAAACAGTTGCAGTCGGGTAGTTTCTCGTCGGGCAACCGCGAGTTTCTCGTCGAGACCGGAGGCTTTCTGCATTCCGCCGAAGAAGTCGGCGACGTGGTCGTCGGTGTTTCCAACAGCCGCCCGGTGTACCTGCGCGACGTGGCGCGAATTGAAGACGGTGCGGAAGAGCCGGCTGATTATGTTCTTTACGGAACCGGCCCAGCAGGGAAGGGGAATACACCTGCTAGCTACTGTTCCATCGACGAGCAAAGCAGAATGTTCTGCCGGCCGTCACGATCTCTGTCGCTAAACGCAAAGGCACTAATGCTATCGCGATCGCGGATCAGGTGATTGAGAAGGTCAAGCAGTTGCAAGGCACGCTGATTCCCGGCGATGTCAATGTCGTAGTCACGCGCAATTACGGCGAGACGGCGAGCGAGAAGTCGAATGAACTTCTGCTCCACATGATGATTGCCATCCTCTCTGTCTCGTTGCTGATCTGGCTCGCGCTTGGTTTGCGGGAATCAGGCATTGTCGCTACCGCCATTCCCGTGACGCTCGCGCTCACTCTCGCGGTCTTCTATTTCTATGGTTACACGCTCAACCGCATCACGCTCTTCGCGCTGATCTTCTCGATCGGCATTCTGGTGGATGACGCCATCGTGGTGGTCGAGAACATGACGCGCCACTATCGCACTGCCTGAGAATCGCGGGCGCGCGGCCGTGGACATTGCTCTTGAGGCTGTGAACGAAGTGGGCAATCCGACGATTCTGGCGACCTTTGCCGTGATCGCGGCCATTTTGCCGATGGCCTTTGTCAGCGGGTTGATGGGGCCCTACATGAGGCCGATTCCCATCGGCGCTTCAGCCGCGATGGTCTTTTCACTTCTGGTGGCATTCATTGTGACGCCATGGGCAAGTCTGCGTCTGCTTAAGCGGGACAGTGGTCATGACGACTCGCACGATCGAGAAGGATGGACTACGCGCGGTTATCGCCGCGTGATGGGCGCGCTGATTCACGATCGCCGCTGGCGCTATACGTTTCTCTTAGGCGTGGCTCTGTTGCTTGTGGGCGCGCTCTCACTCGGTCGCGCTGAAGTTTGTGCGCGTGAAGATGCTGCCGTTTGATAACAAGAGCGAGTTTCAGGTCATCGTTGATATGCCCGAAGGCACGACGCTCGAAGGAACGGCCGCGGTGACGCGCGAGATCGGCGATTACATTCGCACCGTGCCGGAAGTGACCGACTATCAGATGTACGTCGGCACCGCTTCGCCATACAACTTCAACGGTCTGGTGCGCCACTACTTTCTGCGACGAGGGTCCAACGTCGCAGATATTCAGGTGAATCTGGTTCCGAAGGGCGAGCGTTCAGCGCAGAGCCACGACATCGCCAAACGTGTGCGCCCCGCCATTCAACAAATCGCCGCGAAGTACATGGCTCGCGTCAAAGTTTCTGAGACGCCACCTGGACCACCGGTTCTGCAAACTCTGGTTGCTGAGGTTTACGGTCCAAACTACCAGCGCCAGATTGAAGTGGCCCGACAGATTGAAGATATTTTTGACAAGACTGAAGGTGTCGTCGACGTTGACTCGTATATCGAAGACCCGCAGCCCAAATATCAGTTTCGTGGTGGACAAAGAGAAAGCGGCGCTGAACGGCGTCTCGGCCGAGCAGGTTGCCGCCACTCTGCGCATTGCGATCGAAGGAATGAACGTTGGTCTGACACATCAGCCACAGGAAAAAGAGGATGTGCCGATCGTTCTTCGGCTGCCGCGCGCCGAGCGTTCGAGTGTTGATGATCTCAAGCAGATCAAGGTTATCGGGCAGCAGGGAAACCTGGTGTCTTTAGGTGAACTGGTGCGCGTTGAGGAGCAGACGGCGGACCAGAGCATCTATCACAAGAATCTGATGCCGGTGGTCTATGTCACCGGCGATGTGGCGGGGAAAGTGGAAAGCCCTGTCTATGCGATCCTGCAACTAAACGAGGCGATGGATCATTTGAAGCTGCCGGAAGGATATGGACTCGAACGCTACGTCGCCAGCCAGCCTTTCAGCGCTGACAAGCTCGCGATGAAGTGGGATGGCGAGTGGCACATCACTTACGAAGTGTTTCGCGATCTCGGGTTGGCGTTCGCGGCGGTGCTCGTACTGATTTACATCCTTGTCGTCGGCTGGTTTCAATCCTTCAAGACACCGCTGACGATCATGGCGGCGATTCCATTTTCGCTCATCGGCATTTTGCCAGCGCATGCTCTGATGGGCGCGTTCTTCACCGCCACCTCGATGATTGGTTTCATCGCCGGCGCCGGGATCGTGGTGCGCAATTCGATCATCCTCGTCGATTTCGTCGAGCTGAGATTGAATCAGGGGATGACGCTGGCGGACGCCGTGGTGGATGCCGGAGCGGTTCGTTTCCGTCCGATGATGTTGACGGCGGCGGCGGTCATCGTCGGCTCGGCGGTGATTCTGTTTGATCCGATCTTTCAGGGCCTGGCAATTTCGCTGATGGCCGGAGAGGTTGCTTCGCTTTTGCTCTCGCGCATGACCGTGCCGGTTCTCTTTTACATGAGTGAACGGAAGAAACATGAGCGGCCTCCGGTCGAGCTGCTAATCCCTCCGCCTGAATCACCGGAGGGGACTGACGTTCCTTCCGTTGAGCCGCTGGCGTCGTCTGTCGAGAGCGTACCAGTGGTTGAATCTGCGGCGGATATCGAACCAGCTAACGGGAATGAGCAGCGCACCGAAGGCGAGCACAATCCGACGCCTGAGACGTTAGACGTAGCCAACCACATTGACGATGACGAACCGCCAGGTTGCCAGTAGTGCTTAGAATGGGACATCGCCACAATGTTCGCCGACGGTAATTTCAAAGCGCCGATGCTGCTTCATGATCAACAGCCGCGTCGCGTGGCCTAAAGGCAAAATGAACAAACGAAAGCAAACAAAATCTTCGAACATGGTAGCAGAGTGTTCGCCCATGAACCGGGCGCGGCTCTCATTCCTGGATCGCTTTCTCACGCTTTGGATTTTCGCGGCGATGGCAATCGGTGTAGCTCTGGGCTACACCAATCCTGGCGTCGAGAGCTTCATCAACCGCTTTCAAGTCGGAACGACCAACATTCCCATAGCGGTCGGACTGATTCTGATGATGTACCCGCCGCTGGCCAAAGTGCGTTACGAGAACCTTGGGGAAGTGTTCCGCAACTGGAAAATCCTGGGTCTCTCGCTCATTCAGAACTGGATCATCGGTCCCGTGTTGATGTTTGCGCTCGCAATAATTTTCCTGCGTAGCTATCCGGAGTACATGGTCGGACTGATCATGATTGGGTTGGCGCGCTGTATTGCGATGGTCATCGTTTGGAACGAGCTGGCGCGCGGCGACAATGAATATGCGGCGGGGTTGGTCGCCTTCAACAGCGTCTTTCAAGTTCTTTTCTACAGCGTGTACGCGTGGATATTTATCACATTGCTGCCTCCGATGTTTGGACTCTCCGGGAGCTTGGTCGAGGTCAGCATCGGCCAGATTGCCGAGAGCGTCTTTATCTATCTGGGCATTCCGTTCATCGCCGGAATGCTCACGCGCTTCATTTTGGTCAAGGCCAAAGGCAAAGAGTGGTACCACAGTGCATTCATTCCGAAGATCAGCCCACTTACACTCATCGCTCTGCTTTTTACCATTGTGGTGATGTTCAGCCTCAAAGGAAACCTGATCGTACGGCTTCCGCTGGACGTGATACGGATTGCAATCCCACTACTGATCTATTTTGTCGTGATGTTCCTTGTGAGCTTCTATATGGGGCGCAAGGTCGGAGCAGACTACTCGAAGACAGCGACGCTCGCATTTACTGCCGCAAGCAATAATTTCGAGTTGGCGATTGCTGTCGCCGTAGCCGTTTTTGGGATTAACTCCGGAGCAGCTTTTGCAGCAGTGATCGGTCCACTGGTAGAAGTGCCCGCGCTGATTGGGCTCGTTAATGTGGCGCTGTGGTTTCAGAAGCGGTTCTTTCTTCAGGAAGAATCAAGTTTGACTGTCCGGGCGGTTGAAGATGCGCCGTGAAGATACTGCTGGCGATAGATGAATCACCTTTCTCTGAGGAAGCTATCAGGGAAGTTGAAGAGCGTTTCGAGGCATCCGATTCAATAGTGCTCGTGCTGCACGTCGCCGGCAAATTTGTGCCGCCGGCGGCGACACTGTGGTCCGACGCGGGCGGCAGTCGTTCGGCAACCTCTTTCTACCAGTTGCCTGGCAGGCGAGTGCGGGGCTTTACCGTTGCGAAGGTAAAGGAAAGTGAGAAATCCGAGTGCGACAATTAGACCGGTAACGATTTTGTGCAGCAGTCTCACACTAATCATTCACTCATCGAGATGTCTTGCTTCAGTCTCTTGGCGGTCCTGTTCACTTCGCCGAGGCAGCATGCGCCCGACGGATTGCGAGCTTCGCACGCACATAGGCCTTCACGAATAAGCCTTGAAATTTTCTCCGGGATGGTCGTGCTGCCCGTTTGGGAAATCTCCTCGCGGAGATGACTCTCGTCGAAGCCAAAGCAATAGCAGAGAGGAATCGGATCTGTGTTCGCTTTGACGCCGACAATCACGCGCAAATCATCGTTGGTGAAGATGCGACTACCGTGCTCTTCGAAATACACTATCGGACAATCCGGTGCCGCGCAGAAGCCATAAATCCCCGACAATGCTTGTTCGAGCAGATGAGGCTTGAGCATCAAAAGCACAGTCTTTCGTGAGACAGGCCGGCCTTGACCGCCACAGTTTCTGCAGTGTTCGGTCTGATTAGTTACCGTTTCCGAGCTCTCACGACTCTCGGCAGTAGCTTCCGGAGTACAACAATTCATATTCTACTTGTCCTGCGCCTTGGCCCAAGCCCCCATCTCTTCGTCAACGCTCTCACGGTTCACTGACTCACTCATAATCTGAGCAAAACTCATTTTGCGAATATCAGCGAAGTAGCGCCAAAGTAACGCTGCCTCGAAGTATCGCTCGCCACCAGTAGCTAACAGCCCCTTTAATTTCCTCGAGTGAGAATCCCAGCTCCTGAGCCTGCTTAATGAAGCGCACTCGATTTGCTCAAGCGCAAAGGGTCGAAAACTACCGGCTGAAGGTCCGGGTCGAGGCAAAAGCCTTACCTTCTCGTAATAACGAAGCGTGTCGATGCTTACGCCGGCGCGTTTCGCTACTTCACCGATTTGCGGTCCACCATCCATCAGAACGTCTTGAGAATAAGAGTATAGACTCCAGACCTAGGTCCAGAGTCAAGTGGATAATCCGACTACTTGCCTTCCTCTCCCTTTCTGGAACTGACGGTCGTGCGCGTTTTCCCGCAATAAGAGCGAAACCTTCCACAGGAAAACTTGCCTGGGGTAGTCTGCCTGCAAGCATTTTGTTGCCAGCCTCCCCGGCATGTCGCTTGCAGTCTCATCGAGGACAACTTTTGCATTTCTTGCGCAGCAGAGGCACCCGACGTAAAGCTGTTTACAACAAGTCGTGTCTTTTCATACCAACACTAACTGAGAGGTGAAAAGAAATGAGTACCATGGTGGACAAGCAAGCGGATCTCGCCGGCCCGGGTATCGGTAATTACGAAGAGTTGGAAAAAGTTCTACCTCAGGATTACAACTCTCTGCTAAGTCCCAAAGGACACGCAGCAGGCCATTACGATCGTTAAGCGGTATATCGAAGACAATCTCTGCCGGGAACTCAACCTCATGCGCGTTGAGGTCCCTTTGATCGTTGACGTGGAGAGTGGAGTGAACGATTACCTGGATCGCGACGGCTCACGCACTCCCATTGAGTTCCACATTTCTAACGACCATGACCAACACCCGCTTGATGCTCAAGTAGTACAGGCTGCGACAAAATGGAAACGCGTCGCGCTGAAGCAGTTTGGAATGAAAACCGGCGAGGGCCTCATCACCGACATGCGCGCGGTGCGCAAGGATTACTTCCTTGATCACGATCACAGCGCCTATGTGGACCAGTGGGATTGGGAGAAGGCAATCAGAGCCGACCAGCGTAATTTGGATTACCTGACAGCAGACGGTCGAGAGCATCTGGAAAGTCATCAAGGGCGCCGAGACCTTCATTCAGGGCCTCTTCCCGCAATTGAAGACAGACAAGTATTCCAGCCTGCCCGAGAAGCTGACGTTCCTGCATGCTGAGGAGTTACTGGAAAGATATCCCGACCTGCCGCGAAAAGCCCGGGAGACAGCAATCCTGCAGGAGTATCCGGCGGTCTTTATATATGGCATTGGCTGGGTACTCGAGGACGGTTATCCCCATGAGATGCGAGCCGCGGACTACGATGACTGGGTAACCGAGACCAGTTCCAGTAACGGCAGCAAATTTCACGGACTGAATGGCGACATTCTCGTTTGGAATCCGGTGACGAAGCGCCGCCACGAACTGAGTTCCATGGGTATCCGCGTTAACGCTCAGACTCTAAAGCAGCAACTGGAGATCACTGGCCAACTTGATTTTCTCAAGCTGCCGTATCACCAGGCGGTCATGAACGACCAGGTGCCGCTCAGCATTGGTGGCGGCATTGGACAATCGCGCACTGTGATGCTCTTGCTCCGGAAAGCACATCTCGGTGAAGTCAGCGTTACCGTTTGGCCGAAGAGACTGAAAGAAATTTGCCGGAAAAAGAATATCCACGTGCTGGAGTAGCAGCTTCTGGTTCATGATCAACTCCCGGCTGTATCAACCCATTTCTGCCGGTTGTAAACAGTTTTACGCCATGCGCGTGTTATGACTGACTCAAAGGCGCCAACCATCCTTTGTGTTGCCAGCTTCTTCAAGGGCAACGATTTCATCCGCGAGTGTAAGCGGCAGGGCGTGGGGGTTGTGTTGCTAACGAGAGAAAAACTGCTCGGCGCCGACTGGGCCCGTGAGTCCCTCGACGATCTCATTGCCATTCCCGGAAAGACAAGTGTGCAGTCTTATCTTGCAGCGGCGAGCCACGCCGCGCGGCAACGGCGGGTGTCGCGCGTCATAGCGCTCGAAGAGTATGACATTGTCACAGCGGCTCACATCCGCGAACACCTGAGTGTTCCGGGCATGGGCACGACCACCGCGCGTTGCTTTCAAGACAAGCTGGCAATGCGCTGCAAGGCCAACGAAGTTGTCATTCCCCAACCGAAGTTTGTCCCTTTGGTCAACTACGAGGTGATTGATGAATTCATGAGGCGAACCTCACCGCCGTGGATGTTGAAACCTCGCATTGGCGCGTCCTCGATGGGCATCAGAAAACTTCACGACCCCGAAACAGTGTGGCGCGCAATAGCCGACCTCGACGCGCGAGAACCGTTCCACGAAAGATCAGCTTTTCATCTGCTTGAACAATTCATTCCCGGCGATGTCTATCACGTCGATTCGTTGGTTGCCGGAGGCCAGGTGCTTTTCGCCAGCGTCGAACGTTACGGCGCACCACCGTTCGAGGTTTCGCACTTTGGCGGTGTACCGATCTCGTACTTAGTGAAGCATGGTTCGCAAGAACAGCGTGCTCTGCTCATGCTGAACAAGAAGTTGCTGGACGGTTTCGGTTTCGAGCAGGGTGTCACGCACGCTGAATTCATCCGCCGCGCGGACTCGGAGCGGCATGCGAATCCTGCCGGCGCCGTCTCTACTGCTGAGTTTGGGATAGCCGGAAAGATCGACAGCGCAAATTTTTCCAGAGCAGAAACTTCGGAGAGCGATCAATTCAATTTTCTTGAAGTCGCAGCACGTGTCGGAGGGGCCTATACGGCGGACACTATCGCAGCAGCGACTGGCATTAATCTTTGGCGCGAATGGGCCAGAATTGAACTCGCCACGCCCGAGCGGCCCTACACTCTGCCACCTGTTCGCAAAGAATATGGCGGCATAGCTGTCTCACTGGCACGTCAGGAAAACCCGTGTACTTCTCGCTATGACGATCCCGAGATCGTATATCGTGTGCGCCAGCCCTGGCATGTGGGCCTGATAGTGCGCTCACCTGACTATGGGCGAGTAACAAATCTCCTGACCGAGTATGCACGACGCTTCAAAGAGGACTTTACGGCCGTTGCTCCTCCAGAAGAAACATCGGAGCAACATCTGTGAAGCGCACTTCAAGAACTGAACAATTGGATTGCAGAAACCATGATCTCAACCGCGCAGCTCAAACCTGAGAGCCAGCTTGCCAAGCCAGGCGCACATCTAATTGCATCCATTCGGGGATCCCTGCCTGGTCCTACTCTGATAATCCTTGGTGGCATTCACGGAAACGAGCCGGCGGGCGTGCTCGCTGCTGATCGCGTGCTGCTTCGCATGCAAGAGCGAAGAGCTGCCTTGCGTGGCGAGGTGGTTTTGCTTCGAGGAAACACACGGGCGCTCGAGCAGAGAGTTCGTTACATCGATGCCGATCTGAACAGGCAATGGACGGCTGATAATGTTCGGACCGCCGAGTCAGAGAAGCGTGGCCTTCCTGAAGTGTCGGAGCTCCTCGAACAAGGCGAATTGCTTACGGTAGTGAGGGAAGCGGTCAGCCGCGCCCGAGGCGACATTTACTTTGTCGATTTGCATACCACCTCGGCCCACGGAGAGCCATTTGCTACCGTCGGCGACACTCTCCGCAACCGCCGCTTTGCACTGACCTTTCCCGTTGACGATTGTTCTTGGGCTGGAGGAACAGATTGACGGAACTCTGCTCGAATACATCAACAATCTGGGAGCGATAACGATGGGCTGTCGAGGCCGGACAGCATGAGGCTATGACTTCTGTGGACCATCATGAGGCGGTAATTTGGAACGCGACCGCAGCGACAGGAAACTTTCGTCGCGAGGATCTCCCGGAACTCGATCAATGTCGATCCCTGCTCAAGCGGGCAAGCGGCGGGAGAAGAGTGGTGGAGGTACGCCACCGTCATGCGATTGTGCCGGAGGATAACTTCAAGATGGAGCCTGGCTTTAGGAATTTTCAGGCAGTCCGGCGCGGGAAGGTTCTGGCACGAGATCGGACGGGGGAGATCAAAGCCTCGCGAAACGGGACTGATTCTGCTGCCTCTGTACCAGACATTAGGTGATGATGGCTTCTTCCTTGGGCGTGAAGTTAAGCGGTTCTGGCTCAATTTGTCAGCATTGCTTCGCAAACTGAAGGTCGGGCATTACATCCATCTTCTTCCCGGAGTTCGCCGCGATCCACTCAACGAAAACTTCTTGATTATCAACACGCGTATCGCGCGGATTCTGCCACTGCAGGTCTTTCACCTGTTGGGGTTCCGTAGACTGCGCTGGACTGACAAATATCTGGTCGTCAGCCGACGCTCTTATGATCTGGCAGGACCGACGAAGCTCATTTTCTAATGAGGGGGCTGACGCACCAGGCTTTATGCTGTCGCCTACTGTCGCAGGCTTATTGAACTGCATCGCCGTTCGTGAATAATGCGGGATCGTGCTGTATTCGCGTTGCCGCTAAGCGAAGTTGCTCGTATTTGAATAAGCACGGCGCCGGATAACATGTCCAAATCCGTGGTTGTGTGGCTGCCCGGGATAATACGTTAGGCACGGAGACGACCCTGCAAGCTTAGGAGGAACGATGCAACGCCAACCAATCATCTGGTATCTCCTGCTCTACGCACTTTTCCTTGCCGCCATGCATTTCGGCTATTGGCTTTGGCGTCACTGAGCCTGGCGCGCTGCCGCTGAAACAAGCATAAATAGCAAAAAATATCAGGCAGGCGGAGCCAGGTTCTGATAAGTTGTCAGCGAATCAATTGGGCGACGCAACTTTGTATTGCTTGCTTGCCGAGGGCGAGGCAAAGCGGATTCAACTGGCCCGGCGGCAGGTGCGGCTGTGAGAGAAGTGACGTTTGAAGATTACCGCGCCCGGATTCTGGCCGTGCTGGTTTTCATCCAGCAGCATTTGGATGAGGCGCTTGCGCTTGAGGAACTGGCCGCGGTGGCACATTTCTCGCCGTTTCACTTTCATCGCGTCTTTCGCGGGCTGGTGGGCGAATCGGTCAAGGAGCATGTGCGCCGGTTGCGATTAGAACGCGCTGCCCACCAGTTGCGCCACACCGGGCAGCCGATCACAGAACTTGCTTTGGGGGCAGGGTACGAGAGCCTTGAGGCTTTCTCTCGTGCCTTTCATAAACTGTTCGGACAAACACCGACGGACTATCGTCTGCTGCGCCGCATGGCTGCCTATGGCCCGGCTATCTCCGGCATTCATTACGTCACGGAAGGGGCGCTAGATGATTTTCGCCCGGCGCAGCCCCACGCTACACCGCTGACTGTGCGGATTGAAACCTTGCCGGAAATGCGCATAGCTTTCATTCGCCACGTCGGACCGTATGAACAAACCGACGCGGCGTATGCGAAGTTGATGGGCTGGGCGGGACGGCGTGGCCTGCTCAAGCAGGGAACGGAGATCTTTGGCATTGCTTACGATGATCCGCAAGTGACGGCCGCGGAGCGGTTGCGTTACGACGCCGCGCTGGTTGTGCCGTCGGAAGTCGGGCCAGAAGGCGAGATCAGCATTCAAACGATCTCCGGAGGCAAATACGCGGTGGCTACGCATCAGGGGCCATACGAAACGCTGGGTGAGACCTACGCGCGCCTTTGCGGCGAGTGGATCCCACACAGCGGGCGCGAAGTAAGCCCTGCACCAGCGCTGGAATTTTATCGGAACACGCCCACCGATACCGCACCGGCGGATTTGATCACAGACATCTACATGCGGCTTGTGGTTTGAGCCTCTACGCGAACGAATGTTCGTTTAGCTCCTATGACAGGAGGAAAGATGATCGGCACAATATTGTTAATCTTGCTGCTGCCCGTGACAGTGCTGGCGCAGCAAGAGGCGAAGAAAGATCAGCAACTGGATCTGTGGCAGCCGCTGCGGTTTTTTGCTGGCGCATGGGAAGGCACATCCAAAGGTGAACCCGGGGAGGGGAACGTCGAGCGTGAATACCACTTTGCTTTGCAGAACAGGTTTCTCGAAGTCTTCAATAGGTCCACCTATCCGACGCAGGCAAAGAATCCGAAAGGCGAACTGCACGAGGATCATGGCTTCATCAGCTACGATAAACAGCGCAGGAAATTCGTGCTGCGGCAATTTCATGTGGAAGGCTTTGTCAATCAGTACGTCTTGACGAGCATGTCTGCGAACGGGAGGACGCTGGTCTTTGAGTCGGAAAATATCGAAAACATCCCGGCGGGTTGGCGGGCGCGCGAGACGTACCGGATTCTCAACGAAAATGAATTCATCGAAACGTTTGAACTGGCCCAACCGGGAAAAGAATTTACTGTGTATGTGGAAACCCGCTTCAAGCGAAAAGGCCGAGGCTGATCACCGCTTGCACCGTGCAACGAGTTCATCACAGGAAAGAGCCATAACGCCGTCTAACAAAGCCGTTCGACCGAAGCGCGGGCAGCGAGTTTCTACGCCGTGTTGATTTCCACGCGCCGCCGAACGTCGTTGGACCGGAGCGCGGGCCGCCCAGCAGGCACGTGAAGAGCCCACTTGAAGGGTTAGCTTCGCGCAATCCTTTAGAAGATGGACTAGCGGATGAGGTCGCGTTAAGTCATTTCCCCGGAGTCTGCTCGCTCGAGAACTACGCGCTCACGTCCCGAGAGCCGATCGTCCGCAAGCCATCGCGCAGTTTCTGGTGGCGCTGCAACAGTCTCACATACCGCAATTCGTCAGTGCCTGTTTTAGCTCGGACAATCTGCCCGATAGCGCTCTTTTCCTCTTTTGACCAGCGCGATAGATCTGGAATCATTGCCAACACCATAGCGAGATCAGAGAAGACGCGCTGCTCTGACACACTCAAGTCTGTTGGCTTAACTCCAAGTGCTTGTGCGACTGAAGCCACGAGCGCCTGGCGGAGCTTTCGTTCGCCGCCGCCGGACTGTCGGACCAGGCGGCGCTGAACAGCAAGCCCGATGTTCGGCACACGGAAATTGTCCCACTCACCGGGATGCGGAGCCGAGGGCGCTTCGTAAAGGAGATGCCCCGCGGCGAGTTGACGCAATATGCGCGCAGGAGTGCGATAGCCGGGGCGGCTGGCGAGTTTGCGTTCTTCCCGCGCAACCATGCGGGCTACCTGCGGTTGGACTGGGCGGAAACCGAGTTTGCGATAAAACCAGAACGCGCCGGCCTCGATACCCTCTTCGTTGTGGCTGCCGAGTTGGTAAGGCTCGACGGAAAATACTGAGACATGGAGGTACTGCTGCAGAAAGCGCAGCAGGCGAGCGTAGATCCACGCCGACTCGCCATCGCGGAAGGTGTAGAAGAGATTAATGCCAACCTCGGTGCGTTCAAAGAGCGCGAGGGATTCAGCGTAACCTGCCGGAACGCCGTTCTTGAGGATCAGTACGGCATGATAGCCGAGCAACGGCAGACGGCGCTCTGCCGGCAAACCCCAGATAACGAATTCGACGCCGCGACCCGCCGCCGCGCGCAGGACGTGCCGCGGGTCGCCATAAGTGAAACCATGAAGCTCGCGATAACGCACGGTCATCATCTCACGGCCCAGGCTCACAAGTTTCTCGCCGTCGGCGCGGGAAAGTTTCTTGAGCGGCAGCGGCAACGGATCCCCCAGCTCCCGGGCGAGTGAAACGTCGCTGCGCCTGATCAGTGGCCCATCGTGATAGAAGATTCTGTTAACTCGAAGCCGCATCCTCGTGCGCGTAGACGGCGAGTTACCGAGTTTCCAATGAACCCAGAGCTTGAGCGAATCGAAGAGATTGGCTTTCTCTCTTTCGGCGAGCGAGAGATGTTCGAACTGGCGTAGCAGCCACGCCAGGTCCGTCTCCTTGGGCTTTTTGGCAGCGCGAATCCAGGCAAGATACGGGGCCGGATACACAACGTAAGCTCCGTCCTCGAACAGCGGCAAAAAACTTTTCAGGACGGAGACGAGCAACTCTTCGCCCTCGTATCCTTCCCAGTCGATTTCGACCCGCGCCGGGTAACGCGCCGCAAGATATCGCACGATGTCATAGCCCCAGATTGCTGAGAATGCCGTGCCCGCGATGCCTGACACTGGCGGGTCGGCAAAGGCCGAGACTGGAGCGCCCGAGGCGCCCAGGCGGGTGACGCGTTTGTGGAAAGAAAGGAGAAGCTCTTCGCTGCTGAGCCGCATTGCAGGGGTGTGCGGGTAGGCGCGCAAGAAAAGCAGGAGCTCGTGAAAACGAATCAACGAGGCGGCATCGGGAAAACGGCGCCGGCCGAGTTGGGCCAGGAGCTTTTGCGCGCGAAGGCTGTTGCCTGGCTCGAAGCGGCACTTTAGTCCCGCGAGCCGATCAAGTGCAGCGTCAAGGGTGGTGGCCGGCACGGTCCCTCCAGACATACTGTTTCGGATCCGACGCGAAGTTTCTACGTTACGACCGCTACCGAGTCAACGATTAATGTTGTGGAAGCTTTCTTGTGTTGCGCGGCTTGACTCGGCAACTGGAACGGCAGCCAAAGTTGACAGAGCATCCTAATTTCCAGCAACGGTGAAAGCATTGAATAATTGAAGGCCGGCAAGGCTGACCCGAATTTCTTCACTCCGGCGATGGAGACCGACTCCGCGCAGCGGACGACTGAAAATAGCCCAGCACTTCAGTGCTGGGTAAACGCGCCAAACCCATTTCCCGAGCCCGTGAAGCGGGCGACTGAATTCGTCCTCGCTAAGCTTCAACTTCAGCCGTCCGCTCCACGGACTATGGATTTGTATTCGGACTTGATCCCACCGATGAATCGGTGGGCTATTATCATTCGTCCGCTGCGCGGACTTGACGGAAGGGATGCGCCATGCGTGTTCATACCCGGAGTTGGTATGGACCTTCTGAACACGGTAAAGATGGGAGAATCGTCGCCGATGTAGTTCGCCTCGAAAGGGATCACACCGAAGGACTCGGGCCCAGTGTGACGGAACACATCTCGTGAAACTGATCGTATCAACGAAGGGCGGCAATACCCGGAAGCAATTACAATAGTCAGAAGGAGAAGACAGTGAAGTCACGATTACTAACTGCCATTACAGCGCTTTGTTTGAAACAAAAAGACTGGCGCGGTCATTTGGAAATCGGCAGTACCGGGTGGCGATCCCGCGGCTTACGCATCGGCGATTGTCGTTCAAGCGGCCGGCAGAAAACAATACGTGCAGTTTTTGACCAAGGGCATAGTCGGAGTTGATGCGAAGACGGGCCAGTTCCTCTGGCGCTATGCAGACGTTGCCAAGGGTCCAGCGCAGTATTTCACGCCGGTCGCGCGTGACGGATATGTGTACGGCGGAGCCCTTGGCGTCGGAGGAGGACTCGTCCGTTTAAAGTTGGACCAGGGGGGAGTCGCCGCGGAGCAAGTCTACTTCACGCGCGGCCTTCCGAACGGCATCGGTGGAGCGGTGCTGGTTGGTGAACATCTTTACGGCACGGAAGTGGGGCAGCGACTGGTCGCGGTTGAGTTCACTACGGGCAAGGTGAAATGGCAGGCCGAGAGTTTCGGCTGGAGTTCGGTAGCCTACGTCGATGGGCTTTTATATCTTCACGGCGTGAATGGAGAGGTCGCGTTGGTGGAGGCGACCGCGGAGGCATTTCGCGAAAAGGGCCGATTCACTCCGCCGGCTCCGCCAAAGCATGGCCAGTCGGGGCCGTTTCCGGAGATGGCGTTTGCGTATCCGGTCATTGCTAACGGGAGGCTTTACATTCGCGATCTCGGGACATTATGGGCCTACGACATCAAGTCAAGCCGTTAGGTACTTAGCCGACCGTCTACGGCCGCCCCAGAACTCAAACATCATTCGATTCGTAGTAGCCTTAAGGAGGTGAAAGAGGATGTATTGTTCATCTTGCGGCGTGGCTGTCGAGCGGGGCTTGAGCTACTGTAATTATTGTGGCGCAAAGTTGAGTGGAGCGAACGGCGATAACGTCATCAAATCACCAGAAGTGAAACCTGAACTCCTCGTATCCGCGATGGTAGCGCTCTTCGTCCTCGGCCTTGTAGCTATCACGATGCTAATGGGAATGATGAAAGCGGTGCTCCACTTAAATGTGGGGCTGATTCTCGCCTTCACGCTGCTGAGCTTTCTGATAATGGTTTTCCTCGAAGGCCTGTTTATTCGGCTGCTATTGCGTCGCAAGCGTGACACTGAGGAGGCGGGCGATACTGTGCTATGGAAGGAGCAAGCAACAAAAGAGCTTGACGCGGCACAGGCGCGAGTACTGCCAGAACCCAGGCCGAGCGTGACCGAGCACACTACCCGAGCGTTTGAACCGATCCACAGCCAGCGAAAATCAAAATGAAGAATCGTCCTTCAACGAGGCCGCGCATAACTGCGCAAAGCCGCAACCATTAGTCGCGCCAGCTTCGTGATCGTGGGTCGACAAATACAGAACCGGGAGCGGTAGCGACCGGGTCTGCGTAGCCTCGAGTTCACCGCCATCGTAAGCTAGCGGTTCTCGCTGATCGCATTCAACATAAAGATTATGCATATCGCAAGTGCGACCCGGTCGCTTACCGCTCCCGGTTCTGTATTTCTCGACCCACGACAAGATAGCGAAGCCTCATGACTTCAACGGAGGGTAGAGTCGGTCGAACTCTGGATCACCGTGAAGCAGTGCGAGGTCGGGATCCTGGCGGGTCCATATCGAATCGCGATAACCCGACTCCCACGCCTTCCTGATCGCTATCAGCGCGTCGCTAACATTGTTCATCGCGCAGAAGACGCAGGCGGTGTTGTACAGAATCATCGAATCGTCGGGACGCAGGACCATCGCCATGTCCGCTTCCCGCTTCGCCTCTTCAAACCGGCCTTGCCTGGCGTAATCACCAGCCAGCAGGACGCGGACACGCGCGTCCTCGGGCACCTTCTTCAAGGCTGCCTCGTACAGGGCTATCTCGCGATGAACATAGTTGTTCAAGGCATCTTCCTTTCCCAGCGCCCCAAGCGAATTATGAATCGGGATACTCGTGTTGTAGTTTTCGCCCGCATGCGCGAGAGCTTCGTCCATCATGTCCACGACTTCCTGATATCTTCCGGCGGAGAAAAGCGCGCGTCCCAGCAAGTAGTAGCCGCCCTCGAGATCGGGATTCCGGCTTAGCGCCAACCGGATCTTCTCCACGGCCTCGTCGTAACGTCCCTCGGCGAAAATCACCCACGCCTCGGCGCATTGGATCTCCGGCGCGTCGTTGCCATTCGCGCTCGCCTTCTGCGTCGCGGCGATGGCCCGATCGATCCACTGCTGCTGGCGCTCGAAGTGGTAGTAGTACTGGGCGCAGACGTTTGCCAGCCCGGCGTGAGCAAGCGCGAAGTCCGGATCAAGTGAAACCGCGTTCTCGTACATCTGAAGAGCAAACAGCAGATCCTGCCGTCCGACGCGACGGGCATAATTTCTTCCCCGCAGATAGAGATCGTAGGCCTGCAGATTCTCAGTCGGTTTCGCGGAGAGAGCCTGCTGCTCCTGCGGCGAGAGCGTGATCCGCAACGCGGCGGCGATCTTCTGTGCGATCTCGTCCTGCACTTCGAACACGTCCTTCATCTCGCGGTCGTATCGTTCCGACCACAGCGGAAAATCTGTGGCGGCGTCGACGAGCTGAGCGTTGATGCGCAGACGCGCGCCGGCCCGACGCAGACTGCCGACCAGCACGTACGACGCGCCGAGTTCCTTTCCGACCTGTCCGGCCGTCACCGATTTGTCGCGATAGGCCAGCACCATGGCCCGCGAGAAGGTCTTCAGCCCCTTGATCTTCGACAGCTCCGTGGTGATGTCCTCGGTGATGCCGTCCCGTAGGTACTCGTCCTCTTTCATTCCGCTCAGATTCTCGAAGTAGAGAACGGCGATGGAGTGGTCCTGAAGCGTTGACGCAGCTCGTCGCATTCCACTCGAATCAGCGGCATGTTTTCCCGAGTTGAGATCGCGTTTCAATCTCTTGAGCGCCGTCTTCAGATCAGTGGCGCTCTGATAGCGCAGGTCGCGGTCCTTCTCCAGGGCCTGCGCAATGATCCGGCTGAGCTCCGGCGGCAGTGACGCATTGAGCTGATTCACCGGCGTCGGATCTCGATTGAGGATTGCTTCGAACACGACCGCCGATGTCTCTCCCTGGAAGGGGAGGACTCCGGTCGCCATCTGATACAGGACGGTGCCGAACGAAAAGAGGTCGGTGCGCGCGTCGGTGATCTGTCCCCGCGCCTGCTCGGGCGACATGTACGACACCGTACCCAGGGTGGAGCCCGCCTCCGTCAGGTCCTTGTGCTGCACTGCGGTCGGCAGCTGGGAATCAGCCTTTGCGCCCACCGCCAGGCGATCGATAATGGCCATTTTGGCAAGGCCGAAGTCGAGGATCTTTGCCTGACCGCGTGACGTCACGAAGATGTTTGCGGGCTTCAGATCGCGATGCACGATCCCTTTGGAGTGTGCGGACTCGAGGGCGTCCACGATCTGCACGCCCAGCGTCAGAACTGAATCGATGTCGAGCGGACCGCGACGAATGCGATCGGCGAGCGACTCGCCGTCCAGCAACTCCATGACGATGAAATGCTCCGACTCGAATTGCTCGATGCCGTGGATCGTGCAGATGTTCGGATGATTGAGTGACGACGCCGCGCGCGCCTCTCGTTGGAAGCGCTGCAGCAGACTCTCATCGCGAGCCATGTCCGGTGACAGGAATTTTAGAGCAACGTGACGGCCGAGGTTGGTGTCTTCAGCTTCATACACGACGCCCATCCCACCCTCGCCGAGCTGCGAAGTGATGTGATAGTGCGAGATGGTTCTGCCAAGCATGGGGGTGCCTCCGGAATGATAATGACGATGAATTTCTGACTTCTGACTTCTGGGCACTGACTCTTTTAGCTAGTGGGCGGGAATAGTAGTACAGCCGGTGCCGCTTTGGAAGCACAAACCGACTTCTGGACAGCGACTCATTCGAATTTCGGTCAAGAGCCGCGTAGCGGCCAAATGTTTATAGCTCGCGAAAATCCCAACTACCTTCTTTCCGAATTGAGCGAAGCGCTCGCGCATTTCGTTCAATTCGGAAGAGCCTCAACTTAGAGAGCACGTCCTGTCTATAAACATTTGGTGCCTACGGCACTTTTTTGCCCAGCGGGCACCGCGCTGCCCTGGCCATGCAACTGATTAAGGCATAAAGCCAGATCGCGGCTCCTCGCGATTCTGCCCTGCGGGGATCAAGGGGTTTGGGCCAATCCGCTTGGTGTTGGGGTGCTTAGACGCGAACACTGCGATTAGGTTGAACGGCTTACTCCCGACGTTTATGAACGTGTGCGGCACGCCAGCCGGCACTCTTGCCACGTAAGGTGCTTGAACAGTAAACGTCTTGTCGCCAATCCGGTATTGAGCGCTGCCTTCGAGCAGAACATGCGCCTCTTCAGTGTCATGCACATGGAGTCCTGGGCCACCCCCCGGGTGTGTCTCGGTGATAATGAAGGAGAGCGACTCGAATCCGTATTGGTCACCGGTTAGGCGGTGTGTGAACTCGCCCGGCACGCGGTAGTAATAGTCCAGCTGATCGAACTTGAAAAAGAAGGCAGTGGGGTCGTGGGGTTTCTCTGGCGGGTGCGTGAACTCCTTGTCAGGTAGCTTCTCTTGGCTAGGCAGCTTCTCTTGCGTTCCCGGTGGGGGAACGCCGCTCGGTTTTTGAGAAGTAGCAGCACCCCCGAAAATTACGATGGCTGAAATAGTAAAGGCTACAAGGGGGATCAGAAAGCTTCGAGTCGGCACTTTCATGCCAGGGTTGTTTCTCATTGGTGAAGAGTAGCTCATTTACAGAGCCCGCCATACTGCTGCGGCGCGTAACGCTGTTCCTCCGTCTGCATCAACAGGAGATCGTTGCCGCCGAGATGCCTTAGGGTAACTATAACTTTTGCAGTATTGCGACCTTCATGAGATGTACTCCGGCGATGGAGGCGGGAATCACAACCCACATTTGGAGTTGGCGATCTGCTGTCGATGTCTGCCTAATGCATAACACCGCAATGCGGACTATTATGAGGCGACTCAGATGCTTAATTAGTTAGGTTCTCGCAAGGCATTCCCGCGACGGGGCGGAGGTTTGAAGTTCCGCTTTGCGCCGTTTTCCCGTTTGACGGAGAAGGAATGCTTGTACCCTATTTTCATTTTTCTCTGTGCAACCTCTGTGTTCTCCGTGTCTCTGTGGTTAACAATTGCAGAAAAAAACTCACCACCGAGACCGGAGAGTTCACGGAGCACGCCGGAGAGAATTTCAAATTAGGTCACTAACGACGTAGGAGGAAATTATGGAACTGGGAGCTTTCTCTGTTAGCTTGGCTGTAAAAGATATCGAGGCGTCGAAGCTCTTTTACGAAAAGCTGGGTTTTACAGTTTTCGCCGGAGATCAATCGCAGAATTGGCTAATCATGAAGAATGGCGACCACGCTATTGGGCTGTTTCAAGGCCTCTTTCAAACGGAGGCTCGATAAGAACATTCTCACCTTACGTCCCGGGCTGGAGTAGTGATGCTCAGCCACTCAGAGAATTCACGGACGTTCGCGAGTTGCAGCGCCAGCTCAAAGCCCACTCAGAGGCCGCGCGTAAACATGATTTCCGCAAGCAGACGAAAGCTCTACTGGCCCGGCTAGCTTTATGATTGCTGATCCAGATGGAAACACGATTCTGGTAGATCAACACGTATAGGCGGGTGTGGCAGGCGGGAGTTTCTGACTGCGAACAGCGACGCATAACAAGGTCTTGGGATCAGTTCGTTGCCTCAACGGCAACCCATGTCCCATTGAAGGCTGCTGTCCCACAAAGAGGGTCGATTGTTAGATCATCCGTTACATCGTTGATGCTCTCACCTGCGTGTTGTTGCGCCACCTCTATCTGAATTCCAGGGCGATCATGCCCCCACCCATGCGGAATACTTACCACACCCGGCATTATTTCCTCGGAAATCTCGATCGGCACCACTATGCTTCCGACTCTTGATCGCACCGAGACCTTTTGCCCTGGGGCCAGGTGGCGTTGCGCAGCATCCGTCGGGTGCATGAGGATTGTGCATCGAGACTTCCCAGGCTGGCCCTTAACTAGTCTTTGACTGTTATGCATCCAGGAGTTGTTACTGCGAAGCTGGCGTCGTCCAATCAATAACAGATTGCCGTTGGAGGGAAGAGAAGGGTTATCAAGCAATTTTGCCTTCACACGTTCGACATCTTGCACCAGCACTTCCGGCGCTAACTCAATACGCTTGTCAGCAGTACGCAGACGCTCCGGTAAGCAGGAACTGAGCGGTCCAAGATCTATTCCGTGGACGGCTGCTTTGAGTTTTCGCAGAGTCAAACCTCGGGAAAAAGGGTTAATCGAGTTAATCCCTGCGCCGTAAGGTCCAAAGCGCAAACCCAGGTCGAGAATTCTTTCAGGACCAAAGAATCGTTTGATTACGTTGCGCTTCACACGTCCGAGCAAACTTCCGAAGAGACCTTCGTGTTCCATACGTGTTTGCAGTTCGACTAAGATCTCCCAGTCATGTCGCGTCTCTCCGTCTGGTTCAAACAGAGCAGGTGAGAATTTGGTCGTGTTACGGATCGCCAGCAGATGAAAAGCCACGTCATAGTGTTCGTGCTCGAGCGACGAGCTTGGAGGCAAGATAATGTGCGCGTGTCTCGTCGACTCATTAACATAGAAATCAATAGCGACCATGAACTGAAGACCGGCCAACGCTCGATCCAACTGACGGCCGTTCGGCGTCGATAGCACGGGGTTTCCGGCAGAGGTAACAA
This sequence comes from Blastocatellia bacterium, assembly GCA_963698325.1. Lineage (GTDB taxonomy): Bacteria > Acidobacteriota > Blastocatellia > Pyrinomonadales > Pyrinomonadaceae > PSRF01. The sequence continues at coordinate 71,484 of CAVOQJ010000010.1, forward strand.
GAGCCTTAATCTGTCCCGCACCTTCGGTCAAAATTTCTTCAGCAAGCGTGACTACCGGGAGCTCTCCGGAAAATTCAGGTAGCTTTCGCACACGGCTGTGCCAGCGGGCAAAACTACCTCGCGGCGCCAATGATTCTGGTGCTGTGATGGGATCAAACGCCGGACGGGTAAACATGGCACCACCCGGGCGATCTAGATTTCCCGTGACCGCGTTCAAAACGTTAATCAACCACTGACACGCTGCCCCGAACTCCTGAGTGCTGACACCGATTCTTCCATAGCAGACAGCGGACTCGGCGGAAGCAAATTCTCTCGCCAGGAGGCGTATTTGACTGGAGCCAATTCCGGTAATTGATGCGACTTTGTCGGGAGGAAATTCGGCCACAAGCTTGCCGATAGTTTCCACGCCGTTAGTAAATGCAGCGAGGGGCCCGAGGCGGGTTAGTCCTTCGTCAAAAACAACGTGCAGCAGCGCCAGCAGCAATAGCACGTCGGTGCCGGGCTTTATGAACATATGCCGGTCGGCCAAGCGGGCAGTCTCGGTGAAACGCGGATCGATGAGTATTACTTTGCCTCCCCGCTGGCGAATTTCTTGTAACCTTCGACCCACACCGGGAGCAGTCATCATGCTGCCATTTGAGACCGCCGGATTCGCCCCCAGGATTAGAAAGAAGTTTGTGCGGTCGATATCCGGGACGGGGAGAAGGAGTTGGTGACCGAACATGAGGTAAGCGGCTAAATGATGCGCCAGTTGGTCAACGGAGGTTGCGGAAAACCTGTTCCGCGTATGCAGGCTCCGGATAAACCCTGGTGCGAATAGCAGAGCGCCATAGTTATGGACGGTGGGATTACCAAGGTAAGTTGCGATGGAATTTCTTCCGTACGTCGCGTGAATGCGCTTGAGGTTCCGCGTCACCTCGTCAAAAGCTTCGTCCCACCCGAGCCGTAGCCAACCCTGAGGAGTGCGGCGGACGGGATACTTGAGCCGGTCTTTATCATAGTGAAGATCTTGCAAGGCGACGGCCTTCGGGCAGATGTACCCGCGACTGAAAGGGTCGTCTTTGTCACCGCGGATGTCCAGACGTTGATCAGCTTGAACAGTGATCTCGATGCCACATATCGCTTCGCAGAGATTGCAGGCGCGGTAATGAGTTTCGGCGTTTGTCATAGCGCAGTACAGAACCGAGCGCGGTAGCGCCGGATGCTGGACTCTACGTTAGTGAAAATTTCAGGCGTACAAGAGTACTTATTACCGAAGTTGCTTTTAGGATCCGGCGCTACCGCTTACAGAACCGAGCGCGGTAGCGCCGGATGCTGGACTCTACGTTAGTGAAAATTGCGCCGGATGCTGGACTCTACGTTAGTGGAAATTTCAGGCGTACAAGAGTACTTATTACCGAAGTTGCTTTTAGGATCCGGCGCTACCGCTTACAGAACCGAGCGCGGTAGCGCCGGATGCTGGACTCTACGTTAGTGAAAATTTCAGGCATACAAGAGTACTTATTACCGAAGTTGCTTTTAGGATCCGGCGCTACCGCTTACAGAACCGAGCGCGGTAGCGCCGGATGCTGGACTCTACGTTAGTGAAAATTTCAGGCATACAAGAGTACTTATTACCGAAGTTGCTTTTAGGATCCGGCGCTACCGCTTACAGAACCGAGCGCGGTAGCGCCGGATGCTGGACTCTACGTTAGTGAAAATTTCAGGCGTACAAGAGTACTTATCACTGAAGTTGCTTTTAGGATCCGGCGCTACCGCGCTCGGTTCTGTAAATCAGCTGCCTCGCTCACCGTTTGATAGCTCAAAGTGTACCAGTACTCTCTGGACACTCAGAAATAAACAGATGGTGAGAAGAGATTTCATGGCAATTTCACACTCAGCTTCGCATACTATCCGCAGATTACGCAGATTTAAGCATAAACCGTTACTGACAAGATAATAAATGACAGACGTGTTTGCGGATTAACCGATCGGCCTTAATTGAATCTGCGTAATCTGCGGATTCATCTGGGGCTTTGGTTAGAACATGCTGAGGAAGAAAGTCTTACAATTTATTCTCTTAACATTCCTGATTAGTTGGTCAGTGGCTTTGGCCGCATATCTGCTCCACATAACCTACGGCTCAATCCTGAGCTTAGTCATTATCGCAGTTTGTTATATGCCCGCACCCGCGTATGCCACTTTGATCTTACAGAAGTTGGTCTATCGCGGTTCGTTGAAGCCATACGGGTTCACACTCAAAAACTTATCGCTGCGTTGGCTTTTAATAACTACCGTCGGCTTTGCATGGTTCATCGTCCTGGGAACATTTGTGGTCATTGCCATATTGGGAAACGTCTTCGGAGTAGCTCTCTTTGGCAGGATTGATTTCAGCGAAGCGGCGTTCTTACAGCAGCTCACAATCTTTGCGCGCGGGGCTTTTGGTAACGTGCCGCAACATTTTCCCATTCCACCGGTTGCCATCTTCCTGCTCAGCCTGGTGCAAGGTGTCATCGCCGGGTTTACCGTTAATCTTCCCTTCACTTTTGGCGAAGAGTTAGGTTGGCGCGGATTGTTGTTGAGAGAAACACAAAAGTCGGGCTTTCTCAGAAGCAACTTATTTATTGGTGTGGTATGGGGACTATGGCACGCACCGATCATTGCGCAGGGGCACAACTATCCGGGCCATCCGGTAGCGGGAATATTTATGATGACGTTATTCACCACAACTCTTTCTTGCCCGATGGCCTATTGCCGGTTTAAGTCAAGGTCTATTCTGGGGCCAAGTGCACTTCATGGAATGATCAATCCGCTCGGAGTGCTGACGGTGTTCTTTGTAGTAGGTGCAAACCCGCTGTTTGGATTTGTCGCAGGTCTCGCTGGTATTGCGGTCACCTTATTGTTGACCATGGGTATATGTGTCTTCGATAAGAAATTCATACGAGACTATCAGACGTTGTGAGTTGAATGGCTTCTGCAATCTATTCACGATTTACCATTCACGGTTTTTTCAAGGTCTCTAACAACGCCTTCCCACCCTCCTCGGAGAGATGGTGTTCATGCTGTGGCTCCTGCTCATGGGCGTCAATGTCCGGAAGTGGGAAGAAAGAGCGAAGGCGTCCTCGCCCCCGACACTGAAAAAGCAGCGTAGCGTTGGCACACGATCGTGCCGTAAACGAGCGAGGTCTTTCAAATAAACTCAAGCCGGAGGCTTGGCGTCAACGAGCCGCGTAGCGGCGGCAGATAGTAGCCCCGGGTGAGCGAGCGCAGCGAGCGTAACCCGGGGATCACGTACCCTAAAAATTCCAAGCCCGCTTTAGCGGGCGACAGACTTGCCATCGCCAACCTTAAATGCATCAAGAGGAATAAAGAAAAGCTGCTCAGGAATGTGGCGGAAATGAGCGACTACTTCATGACCAGACTTTCGCAGATGGAGTTCAAGTATCCGGTAGCTGTCAGAAAAAAGGGGCTGGCTATTGGCGTAGGTTTGGGCAGCGCGGGTGTGGGGCGATGCGGATTACGCGTCGAAGCTTTCAGATAAGTGTCGCCGCGCGGGCCATCTGGTTACTTCCGAAGGTGAGGCGCTGACGATGTTCCCGCGCTTGAATATCCACCAGCAGGTCGCGCGAGAGGGTTTGGACATACTGGAAGAGTGCCTCTGATATGAGTAAGTTTTGATGGCGGTTGCGCGGGATCGGGATCGGCGCCTCGGCCTGGCCAAACATTCATACCGAGAATGTAGAAGCCGATTCCCTCAGAGCCCGCGCGGCGACATCATAGACCCCGCCTGTCTCGCCATCTTCATTGCCATGCATCCGCTGCCAGGTGCGCGTTTGTCAGTACCACGTACCACCTGCGGTAGCGGGTGGGTGAAAACCACCGCCGGAAGCCGGAGGTAATTACAGAACCAAGCGCGGTAGCGCCGGATGCCACGGGCCACCTCAACAATAATGCGGACAGCATAAATCTTATATATTTTAGAAGCCTCAAGCATCCGGCGCTACCGCGCTCGGTTCCGTAAGTATCCTCTCGTAGGCGGCGCTACCAGGGGGTGGGTCGGTCTCTCATTTGAGTCCGCCAACTCCGAGCGGATTCTCAAGATCGATCCTGGCCCGGCCCAGCGCCGTAACCATCGATTGAGATCGAGAAACTGTGAACGCGAAGTATGGACATGGGAGTCCTTTATGAAGGGGTCATGGCTTGTGCTTAGTCCGCAGTCACACTCCCGCCGTCAAATTAACCACGAACTTCGTGATGAAGTCAGTACCCGGAGCGGTACACCAAAATACGATTTAGTTATCGACGACTTTATTCCAAAAGAGAGCAGCTTGTTTGAGTTTGGGGTTCTCAGCCCAGGACTTCCCCGAGACGAACGAGACCTTGTCGTACACCAGCATGATGGTTCCAATTGGCAGTAGCTTGCTTACCTCACGAGCGGCGAAGATTGGAATCCGAATACAACCATGACTCGCCGGTTGGATTGGGACGGTACGGTATCCGTGAATCGCCACGCCGCCGCTGATGTAATTGGAGTAATACATCGATCTAAGCGGACCCTTCTCCCAACCGACGACCTTGTCATAAACAAGGAACCTGCCGCGGGGTGTGTGGGCTATGCTCATTTGACCTTCGTCCATAAACGGCTTGCCGCTGCCCGAAGAAATAGGAAGAATCCGAACTCCGCCGTCGTCGTTGACCACCAGTAGCACCTGACGATCTACATCCACCTCAACATGGGCGTACCCAGGTTCCCTGGCTTTAGGCGAGGTGCTGGTGCGAATTGCCTCGAGCTCGTCGAGCGTAAGCTGGCCGGTAATAGGGCGGCCCTCCCATTTCTGGAAGGCGATCAATGCGGACCCGGTCGCCGGATCAAAGAGTCCGTCGACTGCGCCGGTCCAGTAGCCCATGTCGGAGAGTCTTGCGAGATGCGGTTATCAATGCCCCAGTGATATCGGAAGTGTATGGCCATTATCGCGGAGAAAATCTTCCCGATACGCAATTCTTCCACAACGCACTCGTTGATACATTCAATGTCCCACCCGACAAAGTTCTCGAGTTCCAAGAAGTATTTATGGACTCACTCAGAGCGGCTGAGCTTGTTACAGAAGTCGATGGGAAGACTAGAATTGTCGACGTGTCTAAGGGTTCCAATATTACAGGCACGAGTTCCGCGACCTTAAAAAAACTTGAGAAATCAGTGAAGGTCGACGCGGGCGACTCATGTTTTGTAATGATGCCGTTTGCCGCCCCGCACGGAGACTACTACTCCAAGGTATATAAGCCAGCAATTGAGAAAACTGGGCTCCATCCTGTGCGCGCTGATGCTGAGATATTTGGAACTGGAAAAATCATCGATCAAGTATGGTCGGGGATCAAGGCCGCAAAAGTCTTGGTTGCAGAATTAACGACCAGAAACCCAAATGTGTTTTATGAGTTGGGGTTAGCGCACGCCCTTGAGAAGCCAGTTGTCTTGGTATCGTCAAATGAAGACGACATTCCTTTTGACTTGAAGCATATTCGAGTCATCTATTACGACATGACAGATCCTTTGGATAAGGTTGCCGAGAATATACTTTCGGCAATTGAACACCTTGAAGAAGCGGTATTGAAAAGGACGCTCCAAAATTAGTTGTGAGCCCTTCTACTCTCAGATTTCGTGACTGATCTTCCTTTCCCGCTGATTGCAGACATCGCCGACGCCCGTTGTATTCCATTCATCGGCGCTGGCTTTTCGAGAAATGCACGCGTGCCCGTTCGACGAGGAAAAATTCTGCGGCCTTCGCAGTTTCAGCGATATCGATGTCTGAAGTGATTGGGTTTCAACCCGCGGAGCGGGTGACGGCATAAAGCCTGGGGTGTAGCGCAGCGGAACCCCAGGAAACCGTTGTTGAAAATAATCAAAGCCCGCGGAGCGGCCGACAGTCGAATCGTCACGAATGATGTTTTCGTAATCGCGACCTCTATCGCCCGCTCCGCGGGCTCGATTCTTGTTGGGGCGCTTGATCCTGGGGCTTACGCCCCAGGCTTTATGCCGTCGTCCGCTCCGCGGACTACCCGTTGCTGAAAGCGCTGACGAGTGCACGGGCGCGATCAGGATCAATTGGATTCGACCAGACTCCGTCCTTCTTTATTGAAGAGCCGACGATAAATGCGTCTGCCTCCGCATAATGCGGGAGGTTCTCCGTTGTGATTCCTGAGCCCACTATGGTTGGCACGGAGACTGCGCGGCCAACGGAATTCACTTCGTCGGGTTCAGCAGGCTGGCCCGTGGCGACGCCGGTGACTATCAGACCGTCGACGAGAAAAAATTCTGCGGCCTTCGCAGTTTCAGCGATATCGATGTCTGAAGTGATTGGGTTTCAACCCGCTGAGCGGGTGACGGCATAAAGCCTGGGGTGTAGCGCAGCGGAACCCCAGGAAACCGTTGTTGAAAATAATCAAAGCCCGCGGAGCGGCCGACAGTCGAATCGTCACGAATGATGTTTTCGTAATCGCGACCTCTATCGCCCGCTCCGCGGGCTCGATTCTTGTTGGGGCGCTTGATCCTGGGGCTTACGCCCCAGGCTTTATGCCGTCGTCCGCTCCGCGGACTACCCGTTGCTGAAAGCGCTGACGAGTGCACGGGCGCGATCAGGATCAATTGGATTCGACCAGACTCCGTCCTTCTTTATTGAAGAGCCGACGATAAACGCGTCTGCCTCCGCGTAATGCGATCAGGTTCTCAGTTGTAATTCCAGAGCCCACTATGGTCGGCACGCAGACTGCCCGGGCAACGGAATTCACTTCGTCGGGTTCCGCAGGCTGGCCCGTGCCGACGCCGGTGACAATCACACCGTCGACGAGGAAAAACTCTGCGGCCTTCGCTGTTTCAGCGATGTCGATGTCTGCAGTGATCGCGTGCGCTGAGTGTTTCTTCTTCACGTCAGCAAAAACCCGGATATGGTCTGCTCCAATCGCACGTCGGTATCGCAACAAAGCCCCCGCGCTTGCTTCGATCAGTCCTTCATCAGCTACGTGTGCGAAGACGAAGCCCTCAACACGCACAAAGCTCGCGCCGCAGGCGAGCGCAACCGCAAGCGAACTCGAATTGGCGCCGGCGAGTACCTGGACGCCAAGGGGCAGCGCGACGGCGCGTCGTACTTCCGCGCCGATGACGGCCATCGCGGCGGTTATCTCAGGACCGACGCCGGCTTTCAGGTACGGGCGATCATGCGTGTTCTCAATCATCACGCCGTGGAATCCTGCATCCTCGTATTGGCGAGCCTCCTGGACGGCGATCGACGTGATGGCCCGTGCGTCGAGTTTGCCTTCGGGAGTGCCTGGCAAAGCCCGAAGGTGAACGACCCCGATGAGCGCGCGTGGGACGCCGAACAGCGAGTCGATAACGGCAAGCTTGTCCACAGAATGTTCTCTCCTTTTTCGCCCGCTAAAGCGGGCGAAGATTTTTTGGGGGCATGATCCGGGGGTGGCGCGCTGCGCGCTTACCCCCGGCTACTGTCTGCCACGGCTACGCCGTGAAGAGTGCTGAGCCACGGCTACGCCGTGAAGAGCGGGCGAAGGTTTTTTGAAGGGCTCACTGTACCACGAAACTGCGACCGTACGCTCCGTAATCATTGGTCCTGATTCCGTTTCGTGTTGTGCCTTTGTAGGAAGATTCGCCGGGCCGTAGCTCAATCGTTACCGAACCGCCGCTCTCCGCCGTCAACTTGCCGGCATGGACCGCGGCGTTACAGATCGACGAATCAGCGGTGTAGATGTCGGTGCCCCACACGTTGCTTTCTTTGCCACCGGGAGGACATTTGAATTTGTAGGTCTTGCCGGTTTCGGAGCCGACCATTGAAGCGGACGTTTTCCACAGCACAGGTGTTTGCTCGTCCGCTTCGCGCACAAGGTCGTCGGTGTTTGGAGTTTTAAAAACGAAGCTGTGCTGATATGAGCCATAATCGCTGGTCGTCACGCCGTTTCTTTCACTGCAGCCATAGATGGTCCTGCCCGGGCGCAATTCGATGGTGACGGTGCCGCCTTGCTGATAGGTTATCAACCCGCTATGGACGGCAGCCGTGCAGATCGATGAATCAGACGTATAGATATCGCTACCCCAAACCGAATGCGCTGTGCCTGCCGGCGAACACGCCAACGTGAACGTCTCTCCATCTTTACCGTTTAGCGACGTGGCGTTTGCCTCCCAGGTTGTGGGTGTTCCTTTACCAGCGGAAGATGGCGGCGAAGACGGGCCAGTGTTTGAGTTATCTGCGGAGGCACTTATGTCGCCACCTCCACCGGTACCCGCAGCGCTGTTTTCATTCTTCGGTTTTGAGCAACCGGCGCTGCTGAGCACGATTGCAGCTAGCACAAGCACAACGCAACCGCCAATGATCCGTCGCTCCTGTGTTGATTGGTACGATGGTGTCACGTTGACCACTCCTTTCATCTTGCAAGTTAATTGATGGGATGTGCTCGCGATTATACCAGTCGCGAAATCATAATCCGCAGATTTCGCAGATTACACAGATTGGCAAAGGCTTAGAACCATCAGTTAACGGTAAGCCCGAATATGTTGTCTCTTGTCTCTAACGTTTACGTTTGAATCTGCGTAATCGGCGTAATCTGTGGATTCGCTTTCTAGAAGTGCGCCACCTAATTCTTAAGTTCCACAAGCTCAAGGCGGATGGTTGTGTTGCCAATGTTCTCAGCCCAGTGTGTTATCGGATCACGATAAATAACGTCGCCGGTTCGGAAGTCTGCCTCAGTGACCGTACCGTCAGCACTGTGGTTGCGGACCCTTCCGCCCGCGATGACATAGATGACATAGGCGGGATGCGAGTGCATCTTTTCCTTAACGCCAGGTGCCAGAGTAGCCTCGAGAACTCGTACACGAGAGTTTTCGAGTTTCAGGGCGATGCTCTTTGAGTTTACGACAAGAGGGTCTTGCGCACGTGTAACACCCGCGTCGCCGCGCACAAATCCCGTCACGAGCAGAACAAATATCAAGATATAGATTCGCTTCATTTCACCTCCTACACTCTTCTTAGCGTAGCGGTCTAATCTTCCCGTACGCGATTTGGAAATGGTTGCGCGAATCGTAGATCGTGAATAGCGAATCGTAAATAGTTTGTGGGCAGGTATGCAGCGTGGAAGCTTTGAGGCTCAGTCTATTTATGTTGTGCGTTGGATCCCCTCGCTACCGCTCGGGGTTCTGTAACTGCTGTGGCCCGCTAAAGCGGACTTGGGAAATGTTTCAAAGTTTTGCTCAGGCCAGTTCATGTTGTGCGTTGGATCCCCTCGCTACCGCTCGGGGTTCTGTAACTGGTGTCGCCCGCTAAAGCGGACTTGGGAAATGTTCCAAAGTTTTGCTCAGGCCAGTTCATGTTGTGCGTTGGATCCCCTCGCTACCGCTCGGGGTTCTGTAACTGGTGTCGCCCGCTAAAGCGGACTTGGGAAATGTTCCAAAGTTTTGCTCAGGCCAGTTCATGTTGTGCGTTGGATCCCCTCGCTACCGCTCGGGGTTCTGTAACTGCTGTGGCCCGCTAAAGCGGGCTTCGGGAAATCGCAGGGGACCTGATCCAGGGGTGGCGCGACCTGGCGGTCGCTTACCCCTGGCTACTCTCTTTCACGCTTTCAGCGTGATCACTTAAGATCACTGCTTTTGAGCTGCCAATCCGCGTCAGTTCTGACGCCAACTTTGGTAACATTGAATTCATCATCATGCGATTAGCCTTTATTCTCTCCTGCCTCTTTATGTCAGCGACCGTTTCGTTCTCGCAGACCACCGAGCCTCCATCTCAGGTTTCATTCGTTAGATCAAAGGATGGAACACGCATGTTTAGAAAAGCGCGAGTGAGGAGTCAGGGTCGCCGCTTCGCGGGTTAATCGTTATTGGCGAACTCTAATTCTGGGGCGTGAGCCCCAGGAACCGGTTCAGGAAAACAAATCGAGCCCCGCGAAGTGGGCGATGGAATAATGTGTTCAGGAGTGAGCCGAAAGCAGCACTCCGCAATGGAAGCGCGAGTTCGTGAAACAAACGGCCCATGTTTTTGACGTTCGGTTGTAGAGTCCTTGAGGCCCGAAGGGCCGTCATTCAATAGCCACGACCGTGAGGTCGTGGTCGCGAATGTTGAAATGATTGTAGAGGTCCGAAGGACCGGCACAACATGTCGGCCCCTTCGGGCCTCAATTGTTTTTGTCGAAGCCTCTTACCCCGACCTGACGGTCGGGGCTATTAAATGGCGGCGCTATACTGCGCACCCTCACCCTAACCCTCTCCCAATGGGAAGAGGGAAGATGCGTTCGAAGTTCTTCCTAAGTTGCGCCGACCGCGTTCTTTGGCATGCTCTGTTTCCGCGCCACGCCTGACTTAACAGCTACCGTCGACACACCTGACTTAACAGGTACCGTCGACACACCTGACTTAACAGGTACCGTCAAAGCAGAACGAATCTCTTTCCAATGGATGGCAACGTCGGCCAACGGAACTGACAGCGCGAGGCAAGCCCAAATGATTGCCTGGGCAATTTCAACTCCAAGAGCTTCCCACCCGTAGCATATCCACGCTGCCACGAAAAGTTCTTCAGTGAAGGAAACTCCCTACTCATTGACAACTATTCCGAGAGACCCATCTGGCGAACCATAACCTTGAAGCGCGGATCGTCTCGTAGCGGGTCCATGAGTGGGTCGACGTTCAGGCGATGCACGTCCCATCTGAATTTCGGATTTGAATTACAGAACCGAGCGCGGTAGCGCCGGATGCTAAACTCAACTTCAGCTGATGATAATTCGAGGGATTGACAGAGTATTTGAGGTAGACCCTGAAGTTGAGTTTAGGATCCGGCGCTACCGCGCTCGGTTCTGTAGAACAGCCGCGCCAGCCAACTCAAGGTTGAACTTAGGATCCGGCGCTACCGCGCTCGGTTCTGTAGAACAGCCGCGCCAGCCAACTCAAGGTTGAACTTAGGATCCGGCGCTACCGCGCTCGGTTCTGTAGAACAGCCGCGCCAGCCAACTCAAACTGACCCATTTCCAGTTCCAGCGACTTCGGCGATAGCCTCATCCGAGCGGCCAACAGGCATCAGGTACTGTAGGCAGTATCGGAAATGCGCCGCAGCGGCCGGCGTTATTTGCCGTACTTCTGTGTAATCTGTGGATAACTCTTTCGTAAGGGAACCCATCCGCTACCGCGGACGGTACTGACCTCACCGCGGTAACGCGTTTTGATAATGCGGTAACGCGTTTGATAAGAGCGGGGGCAAGCCCACCTTCCTCAACTCGAGGTTTTCCAGCTTGACCCTCACCTCGAGGTTTTCCAGCTTGAGCTTGAAACATTGGTTTAACTTGTCGCTGGAATTGTCGCTCGGGTTTTGACTTCGCGTACCACGTCCGACTTTAAGAAAATCTCGCGCAGACTTGCATCGCCGACGCTCGCGGCAATGCGGTCAATAATCTCGGCGGCTTTGGCAAATGCGTCGCGCGCGGCAATATCGTCACCGGCTCTCGCTTTCACGCGACCGAGTTCAGCATAAATAGTCCACTCGACTACCGGCACGGGATAGCGGCGCAGTTCATCAAGCGCGGCTGCGAATTCAACTTCTGCCGCCGGCACGTCACCCTCGGCAATCGCTATCTCAGCCAAAAGCTTGTGACCCACCGCAATGTATTTATGAACTTCGTACTTGCCGGCAGTCTCCAGCAGTCGGGTGACGATTTCACGCGCCTTTGCCGTATCCCCGAGCCGCAACGAATGTTCAGCCATGGCCGCGTGCAGGCGGATGTTGTAGCGCCAGCGGAACCAGGCATCGCGCTCGAAAATGTCACGCACTTTGTGAAACGCGGAGATGGTTTCTTCCTTATTTCCGGAGTGCGTGTAATCGATGCCGAGATTGATCAGTGAATTGGCTTCAGCCTCCAGCACGTTATGCTGATGTCCAATTTCCAATCCTTCCTGGTCATGCTTGAATGCGCCTTCGAAATCCTGCAACTCGCGATGAATCCAACCGATGCAATTGGGCATGCGCGGATACCAGAACAAATCGCCGTTGCGACCCGCCATTCGAATCGCCTCTTCCAGCGTGGCGAGTCCCTCCGACATACGTCCAAGGTTTGCCTGTGATAGTCCGAGAAAAAACATCGAGGTAAGGAGCAGAAATCCATCGCGCAACTCGGAAGCAAGACGACGCCCTTCTAATTCAATTTCGATCGCCCGTTCATACTCAGTCTGGAAGAAATAGAGGCACCCGCGCCAGATCAATCCGGCCGCCAGCGCCGGCTTGTTGTTGATGGCTCTGGCGGTTTTTATGAGGTCCGTCAAGCGTCGGCTTGGCCGCGTCCAGTTCTCCATAACAAAGATACTTGAGCGCCATCAGTGCCTCCGTCTGGACGCTCAGGGCCTCACTGCCGGCGAGCTTCGCCGCCGCCAGAGCTTCATTGGCGCGCGTCTCCATTTCCTCCAGCCGATGGGAAAAGAACAATGTCAGCGCCAGCGCGTTTAGCGCCTCAGCTTGCTTCTCCGGCGAGCCAAGCGACTTCTGATACTCGAGCATGTGCGTGTAATCATCGACCGATTGCGCAAACCGGCTCAACGCAAAATTCACGGCGCCGCGTTTCTGGTAAAGCGTGACCAGCGTTTCCGTTTGTGCTTCTTCGGGAAGTTTCTCAACCAAACCGATTGCGCGCGTGTAGTGGTCGGCAGCTTCGGCGTTCGCATAGAGCTTCGTGGCATTGTCGCCGGCGTGAATCAAGTATTCGATCGCTCGCGGAAAATCGCGGCCCCGCTCGAAATGTAATGCCAGTTGCGTGGCAATCTGTGGCGCGCGCTTGCCATAATGCCGCACCAATTGCTCGCCTGCCTTTCGATGAAGCATAACGCGGCGCTTGTTGACCAAATCGCCATACAAGAAATTTTGGTAGAGCGCATGCGCGAACCGATAGCGTGTCGCAAGTGAACGGTCCGGCAACTCTTCTTCGCCGCGCGTCACGACCAGCCGGTGAGTCTTTTCCAGATGAGCGAGCCGTTCTTCCAGATCAACTTCATCGACATCGAGCAGGCTGGCAACGACGGTGGACAAGAATTCAGCGCCCTCGACGCTTGCGTATTGCAGTGTGCGGCGCTCCTCCGCTTCCAACGTGTCGATTTTTTTGCTGATCATGCCGCGCACACTCTCCGGAGCTTCCAGATCCAATTCTGAGAGCGGACGCGCCAGCGACCAGTGCGCGTTAGTCCTTCCGATGTCGCCTCGCTCACTTAGATACTGAAGCAAGTTGATCGCGAACAGGGGATGCCCCTCGGTTTTGTCATAAATCATTGCAGCTAACTCAGGCGGGAAATCATTCGGCGTAAAGGTCGCATTCAAGTATTCAGCAATGTGATCGCGGCCGAGCAAGCTCAGTGCCACCTCCTCACAGAGGCGATGCGCCTGCATTTCGGCCTTATAACTTTTCAAAGGATGATTGCTGCGCTCGACGTCTTCTGGTCGAAATGTTCCGGCAATCAGAATCCGCTGGTTGTTGATGCGCTGGCAGAGATGCCGCAGCAGATCGACGCTTGACGGGTCGGCCCAGTGCAAATCCTCGAACAGCAAAACGATCGGAGAAGTGGTCGCAAACATACCGAGCGCGTCACCCATCTCGCGCATCATGCGTTCCTTAGTTGCGCCAATCGTTTCCTGCTGCAACCTCTCCAGCGCGCTGGTGGAAGCGAATGCCGCCGGTAACTGGGTGCACCAGGTCGGCGCGTAAGTTCGCATCACGGCGGCCAAACGTTCCCGACCTGGGCCATCAAGTAATCCTCCAACTGCGTCGAGAAACGGCAGATATGCTTCGCCAGTGCCGTATTGCTCCACGCATCGCCCGCGCGAGACCAGCAGTGCCGGATATTTCGTGCGCGCGCGGCGCAAAAATTCGTCGGAGAGGGAAGTCTTGCCGATGCCAGGTTCGCCAGTGATGAAAACGACCAGGCCCGTTCCGTTGATTGCCTGCTGCAGAAATGCTTCCAGTCTGTTGAGTTCGGCCTCGCGGCCCACGAATGCGGAAGCACGAGACTCGATCAAATCCTTGTCGTAAACAATCGGAACGCCCGCCCATTGCCCGGTAAGCGTCGCTCGCAAACTCCTCAAGGCATCTGCTATTTTCCCGACCGATGCATAACGCCGCTCTTTTTCTTTTGCGAGAGCCCTTTCGATGATTAGATCGAACTCGCGCGGCAGCTCTGGTCTAATTCGGCTTGGCGGGGTTGGATCGGTGGTGGCGATTGCGTGCATGACCGCCAGCATGCTCGGGCCAGTGAACGGCAGCGAACGGGTCGCGGCTTCATAGAGCACGCAGCCAAACGAAAAGATATCTGAGCGCGCGTCCAGAACTTCGCCGCGCGTTTGCTCTGGCGACATGTAAGCCGCGGTGCCGAGGACCGTTCCCTGGTCGGTTAGATTCACCAGGGTCGGCGCTTCTTCATCCACGGCGTCGGCGAGGGTGCGGACAATTTTTGCCAACCCAAAGTCGAGCACCTTCGCGTGCCCGCGCGGCGTCACCAGAATGTTTGCCGATTTGACGTCACGGTGAATCAAACCAATCTCGTGAGCGGCTGCCAGCGCGTCCGCCACCTGTGTTCCAGTATCGAGCAGGTTGGCGAGCGGCAGGGCGCCGTCACGTTCGATCATTGCTTTCAGCGTTTGGCCTTCGATGTATTCCATCACGATAAAGTCCAAACCCTCGACCTCTTCGATCGCGTGAATGGTGACGATGTTCGGATGATTGAGCGCCGAGGCGGACTGGGCTTCCTTCAGAAAGCGGCGCTTGGCAGCGAGGTTTTCGTTCGCGGATCCGGGCAGAACCTTGATCGCAACTGTGCGACCGAGCTTCGTGTCCTCAGCTTTGTATACTTCGCCCATGCCTCCGCTGCCGACCTTGCTAAGTAGTCGGTAATGCAGAAGCATTTGTCGCGGTTCCAACGAACTCTCACCCCCCAAACGAATTGGCTGCTCACTTTCTAATGCCGAACACTTTAATGAAACTGATCCGCGCGCGCAACCTAACTCTCGCCGCGGCAATGACATCGCCAAAATCGAAAACCTCCGTGTCCTTTGTGTCTCGGTGGTGAGTGATTGTGGAGCGTTTATTCACCACGGAGGCACAGAGAACACGGAGGTTGCACAGAGGAGATCTCAGACTAAGACACTACCCAGAGTCCACCATTTATGCGACACATGGTTAAGGGCTAATACCTTTGTAGGCTGAAAGGTCAACACGAAGGAAAGCCATCCACGATTACACAGATTACGCAGATTTCGGCGGAAGCAGTTAAGTCCCTCTGCTTCTGAATCTGTGTAATCTGCGCAATCTGTGGATGAAACGTAACCGACCCACACGCTACCGCGTTTCGGTAATGACGCAATTGTTCCCGCTAGATGTCGTGATCAGCCCGCCTGCGCCCTTGCCAGTTCGTAAGCACCGTTCCACGTGGCTTCGACCTCGGTCTCCGATTTTGCCTCGGTCTTGAACGTGCCGCCGCCCGTGATGCCGCGGTACTGACCATCGCCGCCTGTGAATTTAAAAGTGCCTTCGACGGTCGTCGTGCCACCTGCCGTGGAGACTTTGCCCTCGAATGTTCCAAAGTCTCTGCCCCCGTCAGGATGGACGTTGTTGAAGTAACCGGTTTGCGAGCCCTCGCCGTTGAGCAAGTCGTTAATGCCCCAGTATGTAATCTTCGAGTCGTTCCACAACGGATCAGGCGATTTCTGCGTACCGTTAACCTCGGCGATGCCGAGTAGGTGATTGGATTGGTCATTAAGGGGTAGTCCAAACTGCTGAGTGATTTTTCCCGAAAAAGATCCCGAGATGGAAGGCATGATGCTTCTCCTCTACTTTCTTAGGTTGGTTGTCGCGCGAGTTTTGCACATTCTGAACCTCCTCCACCGTCACTGTCAATGGACACTTACGCTGGATACCGGTTCAGTTTGGAATCGGCACGAGGGATCGAACTCTACAGAGTATTGGCCGCAGGTCGCGGGACTGCGTCAACTTCGGGAACTATGCAGAACCATTACAGAACCGAGCGCGGTAGCGCCGGATGCTTAAGTCAAGCTGAGTATTAAGAGTATTGCCCAGCTTAAGGCGAACGTAGACTTTAGCATCCGGCGCTACCGCGCTCGGTTCTGTAATCGTTTGTTTTCCCCGTTGAATTCCCGATGACTCATTACTTGCTGCTTTCATTACCAAACTGAAGCAGTACCTTACGCTGAAGGCGTTGGCTAATTCCAGCCCCATGGTTTGCTTTGAAACCCTGGGTTTAAAAATGCCTCAAGAAATTCCTCGCAACTCTGGAGAAGTTGCGATGGTTTCGATCCGCGAACAACGACGCAACTCTTTCAGCTTTCCCAGGGTTGCCAGAACGCAAACCTGGGATGGGATTAGCGAACGCATTCAGCGTTGGTTCGGCGGTAAAGATTGGGCAATCGCTTGACCTATCACCTATCACCCATCACCTGTCTTCTCAATATGGCTTTCGTTACGTACCAGGCGTAAAATAGCCGCCGCGGAGAGGACAAACAGAGATGGCCAGAGATGCTCTGCTCGATACTGCTGCTTAGCGACGACGGCAACCATGTCCGACATGCAGTGGCGCCGAGTCTTCCGGAGAATACGTTAAGGTGATTGATGGCAGTCCGATTGGGCCGAAGCATGGCTCATGCGGGACGGCTATGTTCCGGGGTAAGCCGGTAATCGTCAGCGACATTTTTTCCGACCCGCTCTGGGAAGAATATCGCAACTTTGCGTGGGCGATCGGTGTGGCCGCTTGCTGGTCCACGCCGATAATGTCGAGCAAAGGCAAAGTGCTTGGTTCGTTTGCCATGTATTACCGCGAGCCGCGCACGCCAAACGGCGAAGAAAGGCACCTCACAGACGTGGCCACTAAACTTGCCGCCCTGGCGATTGAGCACGTCGCGTCGCGTGAGCATCCGGCATCAGGCCAGACGACGGCGCGAACGTAGGCCGACACTAACTCTCAGTGACGACCTTCGATTTATCTGGACCGAACAATAAACCCTTCCCAAAAACTGGCGTCCCAACCGGAAATTTCCATAGCGCGATTTCAGAGTTGCGTTTTTGAATTTAGGTGCTTTTTCCCAGGGTTGCCAAAGCGCAACCCTGGGCTGGAATTGGCGAACGCTTTCAGCGTACTGTCACGAGCGCTCTTGTCGGCGTGAGCGTTTCAGCCCAACTTCGACGATTCAAATCTCTACAATATTTGCGGCTGCCGTTCGTCTATAGAAGAGGAGGGAAGAGCCGTCGATGCTTCGATGACCGAGCAAGACCGTCAAATCTCCGAAATCATATCGGAAGAACGATCCCGGCTGCGTAATTTCATTCGCGGGCGTGTGCCAGACCCTGCGGACGCCGAGGACATTCTGCAGGAGGTCTTTTACAAACTGGTAGAAGCCAATCGCCTGCTGATGCCGATTGACCACGTGACCGGCTGGCTTTTTCGCGTCGCGCGCAATCGCATCACGGATCTTTTCCGGAAGAAGAAGCCAGAGACCTTCAGCGACACGAGCGTAGAGGGCGAAGACGGTGAGCTGCTGCAGATCGAAGATCTGTTGCCATCGCTCGATGCCGGGCCGGAAGCGATCTACGTCCGCAACGTGCTGATTGATGAGTTGGAACTTGCGCTGGACGAACTGCCCAATGATCAACCAATGAGCCAGCGTGAAGTATTCATCGCTCACGAACTCGAGGGGCGCAGCTTCAAAGAGTTGTCGGCAGAAAGCGGTGTAAACGTCAACACCCTACTCTCGCGCAAGCGCTACGCGGTGCTGCATCTGCGCGAACGACTGCAAAGCATTTACGACGAATTTACGAAAGCATGAGGGACTGAACATGAGACCGAGATTGAAGAGATTGATTTTCATCGCTCCGCTGGCGATCGTGGGGATGCTGGTATTTATAACCATCGGCGGCGAAATAGTGCAGCAACTGTGGAATTGGCTGCTGCCGCCGCTCTTCGGCTGGCGCCAGATCACCTTCTGGCAAGCGCTGGGGATGCTGGTGCTGTGCCGGATCCTCTTCGGCGGATTTGGACTCCATGGTTCCGATCGCTCCAATTCCCGCCGTCGCATGGCCGAGCGCTGGGAGCGCATGACCCCTGAGGAGCGGGAACGAGTCCGGCAAGGCTGGCGCGGACGCCTCGGCCTTGTCCCATCCGCCGGCGAGAGCAAGGGGTAATGAAGCCGTTTTTCAATCTCGTCATTTTCCGAGGAAACAAAACTAGAATTACAGTGCGAAAGGCTGGGCCACCCCGCCAGCGGCCGATACCTAAGGACTTCCTGAGAAGGGAAACGACATGACAAGCAGCGACATCCGGACCATGACACCTGCCGAATGGTCTCTCCAGCAGGCCGCGAGGATCGCCGGCGCGGCGTACCTGATTACGTACGCCCCGATGTACTCCCTGTTTTTCGTGAAGCCAAAACTGTTCGTGGCTGGCGACGTCGCGCGCACGGCGAGCAACATCATGGCGCACGAGCAGCTGTTCCGGGTGACGATCGTGTTGGACCTGCTCACCGTCGCCGGCTGTGTGATCCTGAACCTGGCGCTCTACGAGCTACTCGCGCCGGTGCACCGGAGCCTCGCCCGGGTCGCTGCCTTCTGGCGACTCGTCGAGTCAGCGGTGTATGCCGCGATCACGGTGAGCAGCTTCGTCGTGCTGTCGGTCTTGAGCGGCGCCGACTACCTCCAGGCGTTCGAGCTGCGTCAGCTCCAGGCGCTGTCGCGACTCTTCCTCAGCGCACGGACGTCCGGGTTCTGGGTCGCAATGCTGTTCTTGTCGCTCGGGTCGACGATCTATTGCTACCTCCTGGTCAGGTCGCGGTACATCCCCAGGGCGCTCGCCTATTCCGGGCTCGTGGGATCCGCGCTGGGTGTGCTCGGCCTGCTTGCCTACTTCCTGTTCCCGGAGTCAGTCGCCGCGACCTTCGCGGCCGTCCGAGCGCTGCCTGCCGCGGCGCTCGTGCTGCTCGCGCTGATCTTTGCGCCGATCTACGGCTTCGAGATCATCGTCGGCTTCTGGCTGCTCGTGAAGGGCGTCCGCATCCCGGAGCACACGTGACATAGAAGAATCAGATTGAAGCGAACTGCCCAAACTCAGGCGACGTAATGAATAAAGAAGAAAGAGGGTAACAACATACTTGATTCACTCCGGATGCTATTGCTTATGGAAGAGGTTTTGGAACAGCCCGGAGGGCTGCGAGATAGTAGCCGGTGTGGTCGTAGACCACCGGAAAGCGATCCAATTGAACGTCGGCACCCTGAAACAGGGTGCAAACCGATTATCTCGCTTACCGGAGGTCTTCGCTTTCGCTACGACCTCCGGCTACTTTCTGACAACCCTTCGGGTTGTAAATACATGTTCTTTTTTCTTCTTGAGATAAGGGACACTCGGCGCAAGTGACCTATATGTTTTATTGCCGAAAAAGCGAGACATGAATTCAACCAAAAACACGACAAGACTCCCAGGCTTACTTTGGTTTTTGTGTGCGGTTACAGGGGGCTTCGGCCTGCTCTATGTTCGGTCTTACGTGGCCGTAACCGGCGATGCCGCGGCGACCGCCGGCAACATCATGGCTTCTGAGTTTTTATTCCGAGCAGCGATTGTCAGTAATCTTTTCTCACAGGTCTTCTTGTTTTTTTTCGGATTGACTCTGTTCCACTTGTTTAAGGAAGTTCATAAACTATTGGCCACAGTGTTTCTAACCTCGATCATGATGACTGTCGGCATAGCGGTCGTTAACCAACTCAATAATTTTGGAGCCTTACTAGTTTTGAGCCAGACTGATTACTTGAAAGTGTTCAGTCCCGAACAGCTCAATGCTATGTCGATGATCTTTCTCAGACTGAACAATTCTGGACAGGGACTCCTTGAAATATTTTGGACACCGTATTTTTTCTCATTCGGATTGCTCATAATCAAATCCAGATTCGCGCCGAAGATTTTGGGTATTTTGTTAATGATCATGAGTGTTGGTTACGCGATCAATATCTTCACAAAATTCCTGATTCCACAATTTCATCCTGCGATGTTCACTCAGTTAGCGATGTCGCTTGGTGCTCTCGGGGGAATTCCGACCATCTTGTGGCTTTTAATTAAGGGTGTAAAAACACAACAAGAGATTAGCGAAGTTTAGTGCCAAAAACTAAAATGCAACGTGTGGGGAAAAACACAATCTGTCTGTTATAACGGCGGTATCAACACTCAATAGATGTGAGCGCCAAACAGGAGTCGCTCTCGCCGTACAGGAGACGACCCTTAAGGCCGCTCGTCAATAGCGAAATAAGGAGAGAGAGGCATGCACCCAACCGACAAGGCAGCACGCGTCGCAGGAGCGGTATATCTATCAATGGCCGTCACCGCCCCCTTCAGCCTCATCTATGTTCCCCGCACTCTGATCGTGCCGGGGAACTCCACCGCGACCGCGAACAACATCCTGGCTCACGAGACGCTTTTCCGTCTTAGCATCGTCGCGGACCTGATCACCGCGGTCATATTCATCTTACTGGTCATGGCTCTCTACCGATTGCTCAGCGGCGTGAACAAGACGCATGCTTCGCTGATGGTGGCCCTGGTCCTGGTCTCCGCCGCCATCGCGTTCCTGAATGAGGTGAACAACATCGCCGCCCTCACCCTCTTCCGCGGCGGCGATTTCCTCGCGGTCTTCGACAAAGGTCAACTGGACGCCCTGGCCATGCTGTTTCTCCGCCTGCATGGCCAGGGACTCGTTATCGACCAGATCTTTTGGGGCCTCTGGCTTTTCCCCTTCGGTGTCCTGGTGATGAGATCGGGCTTCCTGCCCCGGATCCTCGGCCTTCTGCTGATCGTTAACTGTTTTGCTTATGTGGCCGCCAGCCTTACGTCGTTGCTCCTGCCGGATTACGCGAGTGTTGTTGACCGAGCGGTCCTGCCGGCGGTGTTTGGGGAAATATGGATCATGCTGTGGCTTCTGATCAAGGGCGCAAAGGTGCAACCATTGGCCGCCGCAGCCTCTTGATCGAGCGGTCGTAGCGCGCGCCACGTCTGTGGCGCCATCACGACAGTGACGAGTTTCTTTAAGCCCATTGAGAATGACCCAATCAAGTAAATCCTGACAACAATTCACATGAAAGCTATCGTTTATCACAACTATGGATCACCTGATGTTCTTCAATGTGAAGAGATCGAAAAGCCTACGCTCACGGACGATGAAGTCTTGATTAAAGTTCGCGCGGCTTCCGTCAATGCACTTGACTGGCGAATGATGAGAGGTAAGCCGCTGTTTGCCCGCCTATTGATGGGAGGGCTGCGCAAACCAAAGATCACACGACCGGGCGTTGATTTGGCCGGCCAGGTTGAAGCGGTTGGCAGGAACGTAACCCAGTTCAAACCAGGCGACGCGGTGTTCGGCGTGTGCCAGGGTGCCTTTGCCGAGTATGTGTGTGCTATTGAAGATAAATTGGCACTGAAGCCGGCCAACATATCGTTTGAGGACGCGGCGGCCGTACCAGTGGCGGCAATCACTGCGCTTCAGGGTCTTCGTGATAAGGGACTGATCCAGCGAGGCCAAAAGGTTCTGGTTGATGGCGCGTCAGGTGGTGTGGGTACATTTGCGATCCAGATTGCCAAATCGTTCGGGGCTGAAGTAACTGCCGTGTGCAGCACGAGGAATGTGGACACGGCGCGATCGATTGGCGCAGACCATGTCATGGATTACACTCGAGAAGATTTCACGCAGAGTGGGCAGCGTTACGACCTGATTATTGCTGCGAACGCATATCATTCGATTTTCGACTACAGACGTGCGCTCGGTCAGAACGGAACTTATGTCATGGCTGGAGGTGGTTGGGCTCAAATTCTCCAGGCTATGTTACTGGGACCATTGCTGTCACTGATTGGGAGCAGGAAGATGTGTTTCTTTATAGCGAAGATAAATCAGAAGGATTTGGTTCTTCTGAAAGATCTTCTTGAAGCCGGGAAACTTGTACCCGTCATAGATAGACGTTACCCGTTAAGCGACGTGGCGGGAGCTATCCGGTATCTGGAAGAAGGGCACGCTCGGGGAAAAGTAGTAATAACTTTGGAATCTAACAACAAAACCTAACAACGCGCTGCACCCGACTTTGCTCCGCTGCACTTCGCAAAGGCGGGCGAGCGCGACCGTTATACGTAAGATACCGCTTGCAGTGCAAGTAAGTGCAGCCGGGATTCCTTATTTACTACAATCCCCAAAAAGCAAAGGTCAGAGGTCCAAGTCAGTGAGCAGTAAGCTGTGAGCAGTGAGCAGCGTTCATCGATAAGATTCACGCTGCGAACTCCAGCAATCAAATCTGCTCCAATGCGGTTTGCAAGTCGTTGATGATGTCGTGCCAGTCCTCCAGGCCAATTGAAAGTCGGATGCCGCCGGGCTCCAGCCCTCGGGCGTGCTTCACTTCCGGCGGTAACGCCGAGTGGGTCATTGAATAAGGCTCTTCGATTAGCGTGCGGATCTGTCCGAGGCTCACGGCCAACGTAACACTGTAGGCATGATTGGCAATGTAATCCATGAAACGGTCAGCAGCTTCCGTGGCCGCCTGCTCCTCACCCTTCAGCACAAAATAGACCATGCTTCCGGGAGCAAATTTGCCGTCATAACTTGTCATCTGCCGGCGAGCGAGTTCGTACTGCGGAAATGTCTCCAGTCCCGGATAGTGAACACATGCGACCTTCGGATGCTGTTCGAGGAACTGCGCCACCCGGTTCGCACATTTCTGCTGATTCACCATGCGTGTTGCCAGGGTAGGTAATCCGTAGACGAGAATTGACCAGGCACTCTTGGACGAGAGCACGCCACCAAAGTCTTTGCGATACATCAAGAGCGGTGCGTGAAACTTGAGTGGTCCAATCACAGCGCCACCCATGTCCGTCCCAAAGCCACCGATGTCTTTCGTCAGGCTGTGGGCAACGAGATCAGCTCCGAGTGCCAGAGGGCGCTGGCAGTAAGGCGTGGCAAAAGTGTTATCGACGATCATCAGGAGCCGATCCTTTCTCTTTCGCGCCGGGTCTGACTTCGTCCATCCAGCGCCGGACCAACGCAATGTCGATCAGATCGAGCGTGGGATTCACGGGAGTCTCAAAATAAACGACGCGGGTGCGGTTGGTGATCGCCGCTTTGAAGCTTCGCTCATCTCTCAGGTCGGCAAATTTCGTGGTTATGCCGAACCGAGGCAGCCAGTTTGTTACCAGGCTGTAAGTGCAACCGTAAAGGGTGTGATGCGCGACGATCTCCGCGCCTGCTTTGCTGGTGATACCGAGGGCTGCGCTGATGGCCGCCATTCCCGTCGCAAATGTAACTGCGGTCTCGCCACCCTCGGCATACGCCAGATTTTCCTCCAGCATCCCGCGCGTCGGTTCGTCCAAACGGTCATAAATGTAAATCGGGATGTGCCCTTTGACGTCTGCTTCGTCTGAAGCAAACTCGACAAAACCCTGCGCGCCCCGGTGCACCGAGCCCAGCCGGTACGCGGCTGAAGCCGAGATTGGCGGAATCAGGTGATGATCAAAGTCCCAATGCTTGCTTTCGTAATTCCCGTGAACCAGATGGGTGCGAATACGATAGCTCTCTTTCTTCGTGCGATGCTGCTTTTTCATTGCCCCTCTTTTCAATAACGCTTCAATGCCGAGTGCAGGTCATTTTCCTTTTCCAGGTGTGACCAAATTGCGAAAGCATTGAGCGGTCTTTATCCATCTTCTCCATCATCATTTGCATCTTTGATTTCATCTCGGCGCTCATCGCCTGCATGTGTTTTTGCCGGATGGTTTATTAGAATTCGGGCAGTCAAGGCTACGCAGTGTTGGGCTCGATTGTCTCCCGCTTCGGTTTTGGCGTCTGTGTTCTAATGCACGGAGCAAGCTTCGTGCCCCTCCTCAACATACCTTGGTGTTCATGAGGACAGGCAGCGCTGTTGCGTGCGCTTGCGAAAATATCCGCACACCACAGCGGCAGAATTCCCAAAACATGAGGACGAATCAGGGAGTGACCGAAGCTGCCGGTCAGGGTGCCGCCGAAAAGACCATGCCGGTAAAGTCCAAGGATGCGGTCCAAGCTATCGGTAGAAGCAGCCTCATGAGGAACGGTCGAATTTATCACTGCGGCAGACCCACACGCCGCAGCAGATCAGCAAAGTGCGGGTCGGCACGCAGGCTATCCCAATATAGATCTACTTTAAGGCTTATAATGGCAAGGTCTCGTTCCTGTACGGCCTTCTCCAGCCACGCGAATGCCTTTTCCCGCTCGCCCAACCCGGCATACACAGATGCGATGTCGTAAGGCGATACGTACTCTGCGTTCGCCCGCCCCATCAACTCCTCCAGCATCTTGTTTGCTTCGGCCGTCTTGCCGGATAGGGCGTGGATGTATCCGAGATTTGCTACGTACACCGAGCGCCGCCCGGCCAGGGCGATGGCCCGGTTCAATTCCGCGACGGCTTCCTCATATCTGCCCTTTCCTCCATAAGCAAGGGCGAGGTACTCGTGTGTCAAAGGAAAGTTTGGGTCTATCTCAAGAGTCTTCTTGTATTGCTCTATCGCCTGGTCATACTCGCGTGCGTCTAAGAGTACTCCGCCAACAGTATGGCTGATGATCAGCGAAAGTGGGTCAAGCTGCTGAGCCCGGAGGATCTCTCTTTTGGCCTCTTCCTTCCGTCCTGAATAATCCAGCAGGTTTGCATACCAATGATGCGCAGTCGCATAGTTCGGGTTTAGTTCTATGGCTCGCTTGAACTCTCTTTCAGCGCCGGCAAAATCCCAATCGTAAAGTTCCATATTATCAGCGAGCGATGCGTGAGCTTCCGCCAGGTTTGGATCAAGCTCGATGGCCCTGGCAGCCGCCGCCATTGCTTTCTGAGCCACCTCTCTCGGCGGTGTCGCGCTCGAGAAGGGCAATAGACCGTAAGAATCAGCCAATCCCGTGTAGGCCAACGCGTAGCTCGGATCCAGGTCAACTGCCTGCTGGAAATACTCAATGCCCTTTTTGAGACCGGCCTCCGTCCGCTTGTTCCAGTAGTACCGGCCTTTCAGATATGCTTGATAAGCCTCCGGGTTCTCGGTGTAATGCTTCATCATGCGGTTGTGCTCTTCGCCAGAGATTTTCAACCGCAGGTTGTTCGCGATTTGGCCGGCGATATCGCGTTGCAGCGACATCAGGTCCGAGGCCTTCCGCTCGTACTGCTCACCCCAGAGTTGCTTGTTATCGCGCACATCGGTCAGTTCCGTGCTGATCGTTATGTTGTCACCGCGTTGCGTGATTCGGCCCGTGAGAACTGCTCTCACACCTAGCTCTTTCCCGACCGTGAGCGGATCGGACTCTTTGCCCTTGTAGTGAAAGACAGAACTGCGCGCGATTACTTTCAGATTAGGAAGCTGTGTCAGGCTGTTGATGATGCTCTCAGTGACGCCGTCAGAAAGATACTCTGAATCGGCATCGTGATTCTGATTGACGAAGGGCAGCACCGCGATTGATTCGATTGCGACTTCTGTATTGCGCGCGTGCAGAACGCTGTGTACGTTCCGGAAATTTCGTCGCCGTTAGCGACCACAATCTGAAGCTCTACCTAAGCGGCACGGTGCTGCGGGATCAGATTAGAGGCTCTTCTCTTTAGTGTAACGGCTCAGTGTAACGGCTCGTTGGGCGAATGCGGGCGGGTAGGACATTCAAGCGCTGTCCCGGCTGTGTGCGTCCCGAAAACTCGATCCGGGCCGAAAACACCGCATTCTCAGCGCAGCGACGTGGCATCCAAGAGCTTGTATGTGTCTCGTCTGGGCCTCGAGCTGACCGTGTCCACTGTGGAGCGCTGGAGCCAGTGCGCCACGCCTCTACCCTTAATCCTCAGTAGGTGATGGTCCCGTCCAGAACCCAGGTAACCGGCCACTCAAAGTCACCGAAACCCTCGAATGTCACGTACGCCGTGGCTTGGATCGTGCCACTTGCATCGGCAAACCGGCCCGTGCCACCCGAAATCATGAATTCCGCGTTTCCAATGAGCTGATTTGGTTCCGGTCCCGGAGCGGTGCTGCCTACGTATTGGCCTCGGATTATGTCGCCGTCAGCGGTCACGATCCTGACTAGACCATTTGTGACTCCTACTCCGTCCGAGGTAGGCCGATGGAAGGTGAACATGTTCGTTCGCCCAAGACCACTCACTATGCCAGAAGTATCGCCGAGGGTGTCGACCTCGAAGAGGCCCGGGCCGAACGGCACGAATGTGAGCGTGCCCCGGAGTATTCCGTTGATTTGATGGGGGGCAGATCCTTTTCCACTGCCGTTTGAGGCGCTGCTAATTGCCGACATCGCCACCACCACCAACAACAACGAGCATGATAACGCCTTTTTTTTCATTGCTTTCTCCTTTTTGAAATTTTCATTCAATACAACCTGCGGGTTTATCGAGGCGCACCGGTGTTCAATTTCCAAATCGCGGGCAGAGCCAAACCCCAAGCTTTTGCGGGCTTTTTCGCAGTTCTGGGGGAAGGTTGCGCAGCAATCGAGGCGAATGCAGGGCAAACCTCATTTGTTTCTCCCAGCTTATGCAGGCACGCCGGTTGCCATATTTCTACGGCTTTTGTAGTGATCCTGTAATGATGGAAATCTGAGTATTTTGTGATTGGTGTGGTGAAGTTAGGTCTGCTGATGAAGGTTATGCTCACCCCCCCTGGACACGGTGCCTCTGCCTACCACTTTGACGACATGGTTGTCGACTGCGAGAACTTTCGCGTGTTGAAAAGTGGTCAGGTGAAAACCCTCGAGCCGCAGGCATTCGACGTCTTGATCTATCTAATCGAGCACCGAGGGCGAGTGGTCGAAAAGCAAGAGTTGTTTGAGCACGTCTGGAAGGAATCGTTCGTTACTGATAATGCTTTGACGCGAGAGATTGCCCAGATTCGCCATGCCATCGGCGACAATGCCGACGCGCCCTGCTACATCGAGACGGTTCCTAAGCGTGGCTACCGCTTCATTGCGGAAATCGAGGTCAACGAAAAAGCGCAATCATCAGCACGAGAGACGGAATCATCCCATTCAAAGAAACTCTCAACCGAACGGATTCACCCTCCCGCCGTCGCACCCGTCTGGGAAGGCGACCCTCTCCTTCAGCGGAGCCCGGCAAGAATGGGATCGGTTATGAGGCTTTCCATACTGCTTGGGGCTGTCATCCTCGTGAGTATGATTGTCATTCTTGCTCTGCTGGCCTGGAGGGGTCTAACTAAGAAGGGATCAACGGAAATATCAAGCGTGCCAAAGATCACACGAATCACTACCTGGTCAGGTCTCGATGTCAATCCTACGTTTTCACCTGACGGTAATTCTGTTGCCTACAGCTCTGATCATAACGGAAGTTTCGAGATCTATCTCACGCAACTCGTACCTGGCGGTCGTGAAATCCAGCTCACTTCGGATGGAATGCAAAACTTTCAGCCGGCCTGGTCTCGTGACAATCAATATATCGCCTATCACTCGAAGAATCGAGGCGGTATCTGGTTAATTCCTGCTTTGGGTGGCGTAGCAAATCAACTGTCGGAATTTGGTTCTGCGCCTGCCTGGTCACGCGATGGTTCGATGATAGCGTTTCAATCGGATGAGAGCCCCGATCTCGGCAGCCTTCCCACTGACAGCTCCACCATCTGGATAGTCGTGGCGCACGCGGGAACGCCGAAGCAGGTCACGGAGGTAGGAAATCCGCCAGGCGGACATTTCCATCCATCCTGGTCACCCGACGGAAGACGAATTGCATTCGTTACCAGTCACAGTCGCCTGACCTATGTCTGGTCAGTCTCGGTGGCAGGAGACGACTTGAAGCAAATGACCCCAAATCGAGGGTACTATGCCGATCCAGTATTCTCACCTGATGGTCAGAGCCTTTACTTTACGTCGCTCAGAGCTGCTTCTCTGATGAGGGTGCGTGTTTCGCCAGTGAGCGGCGAGGCTCTAGGTGAACCTGTAACCGTGGTGGATATCGGAGTCGGGCGCATACGGCACCTGTCGCTCTCCGGCAATGGGGGAAAGTTAGCTTACAGCCTCTGGACAGCTACCAGCAACGTTTGGTCGATCCCTGTTTCTCCGATTACGGGTAATGCAAAAGGCCCTCCGGGGTCTCTCACTAACCAGAAGGACACCAGCAACAGCTGTCCGGTCTTCTCGCCAGACGGCCGGACAATTGCGTACTCTGAAGGGCGCAAAGGCCTGAGCGTAGATGTTTGGGTCATGGATGCTGATGGCAAGAATCCAGTGCAGGTGACGAGCGAATCGGACAACGAATTCAATCTGGATTGGTTTCCCGACGGCAATCGAATCGCCTTTATCTCTGCTCGCGGCGGCCATCGAAGCGTGTGGTCTACTCTGCTTTCAAGCGGAAAATACGAAGTGCTTGCGGATATTGGAACAGATATAAACTGGGCGCGATTATCGCCCGACGGAAAACAAATTGCTCTCTATTTTCCAACAGGTGAAAATTTCAACATCTGGGCGATGCCGGTCCAAGGCGGACAACCGAAGCAGCTAACGTATGATCAAGAGTTCGCGGGCACCCCCTGCTGGTCTCCTGACGGGAAGTTCATTGCATTCGAAACCATGCGAGGAGACAACACTCAGATCATGTTCATGCCAAGCAGCGGCGGAACACCAACGCAGTTGACTTTTGATCAGGGCCAGAGCTGGCCAAATGGCTGGTCACCTGATGGGGACAAGATTGTTTTCGCAGGACTCCGAAACGGGTTTTGGAACGTCTGGTGGGTTTCGCTCAGCACTAAAGAGGAAAAACAGCTAACGAGTAACTCAAAGCTGAACGCTTATGTCCTTACTCCAACTTGGTCACCGCTTGGCAATCAAATCGCCTACGAATTCGCCGAAACTGCGGGTAATATTTATGTCATGGAACTAAAACGGTGAGAGAAGGTGTGGTGCCGAGGGCGGGAGTCTTATGCAGAGTTGCTTGGCGACCCTCATGTAGAGGCCATGTATAACGCGTTGCCGAACCACATGCACGTTCTCTGGTCCATCAAAGCCGCGGAGGCAGGGAATCATGCGAACACCCACCGTTCCTATTAGGATGCGGGCACCTAGAAGTGCGAGAAAGAATAGAGAAGTTCCTGCAACAAGCAGCACGAGGCTATTGGCAGGCGCGATGACAACTACGAGCAAAGGTAGTGCGGCGCCAACTGCAAACGTTACGGCGGAAGTAATCGCTGCCTGAACTGGTCGGGCACCAATGGTTTCTGAAATGCCTAGTTCATCGCGGGCATGTGCTCCGAGTGCCATCCTTAGCCATTAGTTGTTCGGCGACTTGATTTGCCAGAGTCGAATCGAGCCCACGTTTGACGTAGATGGCTGCAAGTTCCTTTCTCTCGTTATGTTCTTTGGCAGCGAGCTCCGTTCGTTCACGTTCCCACCAATCGCCGCTCAACGTTACTGCCTCACAGCGCTGGCCTTCAAGTGGATTCGCATCATCTGGAAGTGTCGGCAACATGCACGCCTTACAACGAAGTCATTTACCTGGAGGGTTTGCAGAGGAAAGGTTCATGGCTGCTCAACTTCGTGGCGCATAACCCGAATTGAATGATCAAAAACTTCTTGACTTGTAGACCCAGCTGAGTTGCTCGGCGCGCGCCGTCGGGTTCAAGCGTGAATCCGACAACCGCTAGTCCGGCATGATGGAAGAGGACGACGCGCCCAACTTTGCTCTTAACCCTTCCAGCAGTTCCATCATCTGTTTCAAAATCCCCTTGTAATCACGCGCGTCCGTATGGTGCATTTCGTGAAGCATCGCTGTGCTCCGATGCGCCGAAGTTGAGGCGGCGCACCCAATCATTTAAAGCAGCCTCATGAGAACGGTCGAATTTATCACTGCGGCAGACCCACACGCCGCAGCAGATCAGCAAAGTGCGGGTCGGCACGCAGGCTATCCCAATATAGATCTACTTTAAGGCTTATAATGGCAAGGTCTCGTTCCTGTACGGCCTTCTCCAGCCACGCGAATGCCTTTTCCCGCTCGCCCAACCCGGCATACACAGATGCGATGTCGTAAGGCGATACGTACTCTGCGTTCGCCCGCCCCATCAACTCCTCCAGCATCTTGTTTGCTTCGGCCGTCTTGCCGGATAGGGCGTGGATGTATCCGAGATTTGCTACGTACACCGAGCGCCGCCCGGCCAGGGCGATGGCCCGGTTCAATTCCGCGACGGCTTCCTCATATCTGCCCTTTCCTCCATAAGCAAGGGCGAGGTACTCGTGTGTCAAAGGAAAGTTAGGGTCTATCTCAAGAGTCTTCTTGTATTGCTCTATCGCCTGGTCATACTCGCGTGCGTCTAAGAGTACTCCGCCAACAGTATGGCTGATGATCAGCGAAAGTGGGTCAAGCTGCTGAGCCCGGAGGATCTCTCTTTTGGCCTCTTCCTTCCGTCCTGAATAATCCAGCAGGTTTGCATACCAATGATGCGCAGTCGCATAGTTCGGGTTTAGTTCTATGGCTCGCTTGAACTCTCTTTCAGCGCCGGCAAAATCCCAATCGTAAAGTTCCATATTATCAGCGAGCGATGCGTGAGCTTCCGCCAGGTTTGGATCAAGCTCGATGGCCCTGGCAGCCGCCGCCATTGCTTTCTGAGCCACCTCTCTCGGCGGTGTCGCGCTCGAGAAGGGCAATAGACCGTAAGAATCAGCCAATCCCGTGTAGGCCAACGCGTAGCTCGGATCCAGGTCAACTGCCTGCTGGAAATACTCAATGCCCTTTTTGAGACCGGCCTCCGTCCGCTTGTTCCAGTAGTACCGGCCTTTCAGATATGCTTGATAAGCCTCCGGGTTCTCGGTGTAATGCTTCATCATGCGGTTGTGCTCTTCGCCAGAGATTTTCAACCGCAGGTTGTTCGCGATTTGGCCGGCGATATCGCGTTGCAGCGACATCAGGTCCGAGGCCTTCCGCTCGTATTGATCACCCCAGAGTTGCTTGTTATCGCGCACATCGGTCAGTTCCGTGCTGATCGTTATGTTGTCACCGCGTTGCGTGATGCGGCCGGTGAGAACTGCTCTCACACCTAGCTCTTTCCCGACCGTGAGCGGATCGGACTCTTTGCCCTTGTAGTGAAAGACAGAACTGCGCGCGATTACTTTCAGATTAGGAAGCTGTGTCAGGCTGTTGATGATGCTTTCAGTGACGCCGTCAGAAAGATACTCTGAATCGGCATCGTGATTCTGATTGACGAAGGGCAGCACCGCGATTGATTCGATTGCGACTTCTGTATTGCGCGCGTGCAAATAAAGACCCAGCCCGACGCCGCCGATAATAAGCACCAGGCCAGCGATAGCCGCAGCGAGTTTGTGCTGTCTGATTTCAGAGATGATGTACTCGGCGCTGGAAGCGGAAGATGGTGCGGCGTTGGAAACAGTTGGCGAACCAATCTGACTACCGCTTACGGTGCTGCGAGGTGTTATTGGAACCGTTACATCGCCTTCAGCTCCATCCGCCATTTCGCGGCGCAACTCTTTTAACTCAATCGCAACGTCTTTAATTGTTTGATAGCGTTCTTCCGGATCCTTCGCGAGGCAGCGGCGCACGATGCGTTGCAGTTCCAGAGGAGCAGAAGGATTGAGATCGGCGAGCGACGGCGCCGGTTCATACACGACCATGTGCAACGACTTGATAACCGACTCGCCTTCGAACGGCTTTTGCCCGGTCACCGCCTCAAACAGAATGCAGCCGAAAGAAAAAATATCTGATCGTTGGTCGATTTCGTTTGTCTTGCCTTGCGCCTGCTCTGGAGACATGTAACCGATCGTGCCCATCACTGTGCCTGGGGTAGAGTGTTGTGGCATCACTGCCGTAGCCACTTCACTGGAGCCTTCCGCTGACGTTGAGGTTGGGCGTTGCTCGAGGAGTTTCGCTAAACCAAAGTCGAGAATCTTTGCGTGCCCCTCGCGCGTGATCATGATGTTGTCGGGCTTCAGATCGCGATGCACGATGCCCGCGGCATGAGCCTTAGCCAGTCCTTCGGCCACGTGTTGCAGGTATCGCAACAACTTCCTCAATTCGGTTCGCTCGCGGTGAATCTTCTCGCGCAGCGTAACGCCTTCGATAAACTCCATCGCGATGAAGTTCAAGCCGTCAGCTTCACCAATTTCGTAAATGTGCGCGATGTTCGGATGATTGAGCGCGGCCGCAGACTTGGCTTCCCGAATGAAGCGCTCCATCCGGTCACGATTTGACGCCACTTCGGCGGGCAAAATCTTTAGGGCGACTTTGCGATCGAGTTTTGTGTCTTGTGCCAGATACACGTCGCCCATGCCGCCTGCGCCTATCTTGCAGGCAATTGTGTAATGAGCGATCGTCGTGTTAGGGGATATTGTTTTGCTCAACCGCGTTATTCTGCGAGCCTGATATTCAGAGACTCAGCATTGCCAGGTAGTGCTGCTTCTCTTGATACAATTCCCGCGCCATCCGGGCCTTCGAGTGCATCGCGCAAAACAGCTACTTTCCGGCGGTTGTGACGCGCTTCAACTCGAAGAACCAGTCGAGTATTACTCTTGCGCGCGGAACGTTTGAAGAGTCCGGGTGGTACTTGGGAAACACAAATCGCCGGCCGTCGTTTGAAACATCGTAATCAGCCATCAAGTCGTAGGCCATACCACTTGAATCTTCGGGCGTGGATCTGGAAAAGAGTACAACAGGCTTGCCGGCCGTAAAGTTCGGCGCAAGAGTGACGTTCACGGCAAGTAGTTCATCACCACTTCGAAAAAAGAGCTCGCGGCCATTCCGGGACCACACTGGCTGGCTTCCTCCGGCTGCCGAGATTTGCACACGTGTTCCTGCTTCCGCGTATGGGCGCACATAAACTTCATTACGTCCGGACTCATCCGAGACATACGCCACCCAATGCCCGTCCGGAGAGAATCGCGCACCACCGGCGTTGAATGGTCCCTGCACAAATATCTGCGGCGTGTGGTCCCCCTCAACCGGGAGAAACCGCACCTCATAATTTCCGCTCTCGCCAACGCTAGTAAGCGCCAGCAGCTTTCCATCCGGACTCCAGGACGTCGGAACATCGATTCGTTTCGTTGAGGTCAAGCGCTGTTCGCCACTTCCATCAATGCGAGCGAGCAAAGCACCGGCAACTCCGTCGCGCGTGGCTTCGTAAGCAACACGAGTCCCGTCGGGACTTGGCACTGGTCCGTAGCTAACTCCGCCATGTGTAACACGAGTGAGGGTCTCGCGGTTGATGTCATACGCCCAAATCGCCGCCTCCGGATCCGCCACTTCGACGAATAGCGTCCGTCCGTCCGCTGTCAACCGGGGCTTTGAAAAACGTTGCCGTGCTTCACTCAAAGGCTGCTCGCTCCCATGACGGTCCAGCCAAACGAGCGGTTGAGCAGCATCACGGCTGTCGTCGGAACGCCCCTCCAGATAGACGAGATCACCATCGCGCGAGAGCGAAAATTGTACGCGCGCATTTGATGAACTCATCATGACGTTCTCAAGCACCGGCACCGGCGAACCTGTTACCTGAAGTGTTTTAAGATTGAACGGAACCGCGAGCATGGCATTGCCCCGCGCGTATACGATGTAGCCAGCGGATAGGTAGCGGGCGAAGGCCCCTCCTTTGATAAGAATTTTGTGCTTACCGGTGTTTAGGTCTACTAGCGCGACATTCGCATTGTCGAGAGGATTACCAACATCATAGGCCACACTAAACAGGATAGCCTTTCCACCCGGTAACGCGTCAGGCCATCTATGCGACCGCTCGCGAGCGGCACCGTCGATTGTCGAGACAGGTTCGGCTGAACCACCGCTCGCAGAAACCCGGTAAAGTGAAGCGTCGGTGCCGGGCGTGAAGATAATGCTACCGTCGCTGCTCCAAACACCCCCACGCGGATTCTCAGCCTTACAGATTGCTTCGGCGGCTCCTCCGTTGAGCGGCACTTTCTTCAGCGCACCGTTAGCGAAGAAGCCGAGCCACTGTCCATCTGGTGAAAAGAATGGATCTATTGCACCTTCGGTGCCATCGATTGGATGTGCGACTGACGCAGTTAACGGCCGGTCGAAGAGTTGAGTCTTACCAGACACCACGAGAGAGGAAATGATATGGCTACCATCAGGAGAAAATAAAAGTGCCAATGAGTGCAAGGCAAGTGCACCTTCCGCAGGCTGCGCGAGAGTAAACTGTCTAACACTTTCGACGTTGGCCTCACCCGATCTTCTGTTGAGGTACATCACTATCACGGCAAATGCTGCTACTAAAAGAGCCGCAGCTCCTATGGCCCAGCCAGGATTTCCGCGATTAAACACCCGATTTTGCGAGACTGTTCGTTGCGATTCCCGAGCCGATAGCGACTGGCTGGTGGATCCGGAAGGAGCGGTTAGAGACTCAAGCGCAAAGCCTAGATCATGGGCTGAATGGAAGCGACGTTCAGGCGTCTTCTCCAGACAACGGCTAACGACCTTTTCCAATTGGGGATTGATCTTCGAATTTGTCTCGCTTAGTTCTGGCGGCTCCTCTTTGAGGATGGCCGTCATCGTCTCAGCCATCGTCTCGCGGCGAAAAGCTCGTTGTCCTGCGAGCATCTCGTAGAGAATGGCGCCGAACGAAAAAATGTCGGATCGATGATCAGCCTGGTGACCCCGCACCTGTTCCGGCGACATGTAACCAACCGTGCCCATCACCGTGCCGGGATCCGTTAGCGCTCGCCGGGTCGCAGCTTCCGAATCAGATCCGTCTGTTACCGCCGGCGGTTCTGACAACTTCGCCAGACCGAAATCGAGAATCTTCACGCGATCATTGGTCGTAACAAAAAGATTTTCCGGCTTCAAATCGCGATGGACGATCCCCTTCTCGTGAGCCGCCGCAAGTCCCGCCGCGATCTGTTGCGCGAAATCGATCGCCTTGCGTTGCGGCATCGGGCCACGGTTCAAACGCTCTCGCAACTCTTCCCCTTCGAGCAGTTCCGCTACAAGGTAGATGAATCCATTGTGTGTGCCTACGTCGAACACGCCCAGGATGTTTGGATGGTTCAAGGCCCCAGCCGCTTGCGCTTCCTGCTCGAAGCGCCGCAATCGGTCCTCGTCTTGCGATAACTGGGTTGGCAGAACCTTTATCGCAACGTTGCGATTCAGCTTTTCGTCGCGCGCCCGATAGACCTCACCCATGCCACCGGCGCCGAGCTGGGAACGGATTTCGTAGCGTCCAAGTTTTGTGCCTGCTGAGAGCGTCATTATTTTTGTTTACTGGCTTCGCGTGATTGTTCATTCCAACTTGGCGGATTCGAAGTTATGCGAAAGATCCTCAGCGATCCGCCAGTCATCATCGCGAGCGTGGAGCTGGTGGCGTCATTATGTGGATCACATTCGTTTCCGGTTGTTCGACGCCCTGCACTATGAAGAAGCGCGAACCATCGCGCGAAACGGCAAGGCCCTGACTTTGAGCGACGGCGGCTGGTGCACGACGCACACCTTCGAACAATCTTTCAGGGGAGCCAAAAGTCGGTGTGCCGGTTGACGTGTTCACCGCAACTGACCAGACTGCGTTATCCCGAAAGAACGCGATCTCCTTCCCATCGCCGCGCCAGACCGGATCGATGCCGCGTTGATCGATTAGCTGGCGCCGGCCCGGACCGGGAAACGGCTGGACGTAAATGCCACCTGAGGGGTACGCATTGTAGAGGACGAAGCGACCATCAGGTGAAAAACTGAGATCTGCATCCTGCTCATCAGACCCGACGAGAGGTGTCCAGGCGCTCATCGGCGTATCGGAAACACGAGCCCAACCTGCGCCTCCCGACGGTGGGATCCGCGCTAGAACGAACTTTCCATCGGGCGAAATTGCTTTGAGATTCCAGAAGTCCTCTGCGAACTGTGCGATTTGTTCACTGTTGCCGATGGCGTCGGCTGGTCGCGACATAAGTCGGTTTCCCCCAAGCATCCCTAACACCCTGGTGCCATCTGACGACCAATTAAACCAATCGGTGTCGCGCGGAAACGCGATGCGCCCACTCTGTCCGACGTTGACCAACCATGCATCTGTACCCTTAACTAGAAGACGCGAGTCGTCTGAAGGAGAAACGAATACCGTATCGACCGCACCCGGCGGGCCGGCGGAAGCGATAACTGCACCTTTCCGATCGAAGACCGTCACTTGCGCCAGGGCAGCGTGGCCCGGCCGCCACGCGACCGTTCCGTCTCCAGCGACCGAAAAATCGGCACGCATTAAGGCAGGCTGTGAGGCCACGCCCTTCACCACGAGCTCGGGTTGACCCTCTACCGCCCTCGAAGAACGGTTTAAGCGTTGCGAGTACAAGTTGTCGTTCCTGACGAACAGCACACGCCCACCATCCCACGGCGTATAGCGCGCCGCAGTGTCGTTCTTGAACAGCACTGTCGTCTTCGTCACCGCCCCCTGGCTCAGCGTCGCAAGCCACACTTCACCCTCGCCGTCATCCGGCTTGAACAAGACCAGAAAATCTTCGCTGCCCGGCAGAAATTCCGGATACACGAGATCACCCGCCCTTTTGTCGGGAATGCTGATCGACGCGGCCGTTCCGTCCGCCTTGAGCGTCAATAGGTGCGAAAGTGCTGAAACCAGCAAGGTGCCCTTGTCGCTCCAACTCCCGCTTCTAGTGAACCCATCAAGATTCATCACCATTTCCGGAGCACCGTCAGGAAGCCGAATGCCGAGGAGTTGCCGCACTGACGAGGGAAACGTTATAGCGGCTGAGCCATGCCAGAACGATTCGTTGCCCACCGCGTCTGAGCCGGGCACTTGCAAAAGGTCCAATGAATCCAGACGCCGCACGTACAGCTGGCGCGGGTTCTCGCTTTGAAACATGACTGCAGATCCGTCAGGCGAAATGAGCGGCGTCGAACCCATCGTTCCGACCGGCAGCAAGCGAACTCCTGTCGGCGGGACGATAGTCAGCGTAATTTGACGCGACGGGCTTGGCGCGGCTCGTTGGACAGCCCATACCAAAAGAGCGACGACGAGCCCCGTGAAAAGCATAGCGGGTATAACCACGCGCAACACCATCCAGCGCGAGAACCGTGGTGCCGGCGCGGCATTCGCGTTCATCCTGTCGTCGCTCGTGCCTGACAATGCGTCGTCGATCTCGAGTTTCGCCGAGGCGGCATCCGATAGTCGACTCCTGCGATCCTTTTCCAGGCAGCGCCGCAGGAGACGGCGGATCGGTGGGGGCGTAGCGTCAGGTAGCGCGGTCCAATCCAGCTCCTGTGTCAGCACAGCCGCGATCACATCGCTCACTGTATCGCCTTTGAAGAGGCGCTTACCGGTCAGCATTTCCATTAGCACAGCGCCAAACGCCCAGAGGTCCGTGCGTTTGTCGACCGCTCGTCCCCGCGCCTGTTCAGGGCTCATGTATGCCGCCGTGCCAAGAATCATTCCGGCTGCCGTGCCTTTGATCATAGTAGGCGAGTGGGACAGATCTGCGGCGTTACCATCGTCGGTTAATACTTTGGCGAGTCCAAAGTCGAGTACCTTGACCTTGTCGTCGGGTGTGACTTTGATGTTCGCCGGCTTGAGATCTCGGTGAATGATGCCGCGCTCGTGTGCGACCTCCAGCGCCTCCGCAATCTGTCGCCCGATGGCCAGCGCCTCGTCCACAGGGATTGGACCAGCAGCAAGACGATCATCGAGGGTTGGTCCTTCGACGAGTTCCATCACCAGCGCGCGAATGCCATCCGACTCTTCCAGACCATAAATTGCGGCAATGTTCGCATGGTTGAGCGAAGCAAGCACTTGAGCTTCGCGTTGAAACCGTGCCAGTCGATCAGAATCTCGCGCAAACATTTCCGGAAGTACTTTGATCGCCACTTCTCGGTTTAGCTTACTATCCCTGGCCCTGTACACCTCGCCCATCCCGCCAACTCCAATCGGCGATAGAATCTCATAATGGCTAAGACGTGTGCCCGAGTTAATCGTCACTTATTCACCGTGTCATTGGCGTTGCACTCTTTTCCAGCGGTCGGTCATTTCTTCTGTTTCTCTTTGAACTCGGCGAACCAATTCTGAACGACAATTATGGCTGGAGCCGGGCCTCCCTCGTTGGGACGGCGCACAATCACAAGCTTGCTTCCATCGGGGGTTATGTCAAACTCTTGATTCTGACTATTCGATTCCATGTCACAGATCTTGCGCGGCGTACCGATCGAAAAAGTCGGCCGGAAGGAACGTTCACTTCTGTGGCCCAGCGAAAGGTGCTATTCAGAAACGTACATGCAGATGGGTAAAGCGCCTCATTCTAGCCGCATTAAGTTGGGCGCGCTAGACGAAGGGCACCAGTCTTGAGATTCCAATCCGGAAGCTCAAGGCAGACTTTCAAAAATAGCTTCCCAGATGGTGGGATTCATTAGGGCTGACAGCATGTTTACACCTCAAAGCACTTTAAGACCGCGGTAGTTTCAGTGGAGTCTCAAGTGTATGTGCGTGACGCTCCCAACTCCGCCTCAGTTTGATCTGAGGTAGCGAAGCACAGTACGACGGCTAATGCTTAAAGCTTGAGCCGTCTCCTGAGCGGAGAGACCGCGCGTCTTTAAGGAATGAGCCCTGGCAATCTTACTGTTTTTTGAGCTTCGCTGGTCTATTGTCACTTCTCGCAGTAAACGTAGACAGGCATCTGATATCCCCATCATACGTTGAGAGCCGCCGCCGCCCTCTCGTAATCATCGGGCCGCACGTAGATAACGTAGCCGTAACTGCCCTTGCCATTAGCAACTCCACTCGATGCATAGATATTAACGTTAGCTTCGTACAGCTTCATATGCACTTCAGCCAGGGCGCCTAGCTTGTCGTCACCTTGAACCAACAAGGCCGGCTGCGGTCCCTCCAACTTAAGGCCGGACTTCTCCGCCTCACTGCGAAGTTTTCCGGTGTCCTCAGGAAAGATCGTCAACTGGGTGTTCATCGGTCCGAAAGGAACGGCGGTAATAGCCAACAGATCGATACCCAGGCTGGCTAAGAGCGAAAGCAGCTTGTAAGCCTCTCCGGGTTGATCTTTGACCGTGGCGTAAAAGTAATCAACGCGGCGAATCTTGAATGCCATAGCCACCTCCTGCCACTTCACGTCGACGAGAATCGCCAAATAGTACCGAGCCAGTCGTTCATCAGGCAATGGCATCGCGTGCTCAAACTCTTCGCTTGTACTTTTCTTGGCGTGGGAGTAATGAACTCCCTGCGTTTCGCACCTGCCGGATTTGCTGTTGAATGTACTCTGCACCCAGCGACTCAATAAACATACCCCAAGGTTGGCGAGGTCCATACTTAGTCTTCCAGACAACACCGCGCGCTTAACCTTTTTCTCCCAACTGCGATACTATCCTCAACACTCG
Source organism: Blastocatellia bacterium (assembly GCA_963698325.1). Taxonomy (GTDB): domain Bacteria; phylum Acidobacteriota; class Blastocatellia; order Pyrinomonadales; family Pyrinomonadaceae; genus PSRF01. The sequence goes on from CAVOQJ010000010.1 coordinate 110,820, forward strand.
ACAAGTTAACACTCCGTTAGCGCGGTCTCCAGGCGTTACCGGCGAACAAGCTAGACTAGATTGACGGGAAGGTCAGACGCGGCGTTTGGCCCAGTCAAGACGATAGTGAAAAGAATCCTGCTCGTTGTTGCCGTCATCGCTCTCTATGCTTTGCACCAGGATTTCTGGTTCTGGCGCACCGCTCGTCCTCTCGTCTTTGGCTTCGTACCCATCGGGCTTTTCTACCAGGCTTGCTTTTCCGTGGCCGCATCATTGCTGATGTGGTTACTCGTTAAGTTTGCCTGGCCGGCTCATCTTGAACGTGAGATCGACGAAGGAAAGCCTGAGGAGGACGCTGCCCAGTGATTCCAGCAATCCTTGTCTTTATCTATCTCGCAGTAGTGCTCTACATCGGCATCTTTGCCTTCCGTCGCACTAAGGGAAGGGAGAAAGCGGAGGACTATTTTCTGGCGAGTCGTTCGCTGGGACCCTTTGTCTTTCTCTTTTCGCTCTTTGGTACGAACATGACCGCCTTCGCGATCCTGGGCTCATCCGGTCATGCTTTCTCAAACGGCATCGTCACCTTTGGCTTGATGGCCTCCTCCTCCGGACTAGTCATTCCCCTGACAATCTTCTTCATCGGCACGCGCGTTTGGGCGCTTGGCAAGAAGCACGGATTCATGACGCCGGTTCAGATGTTTCGCGACCGTTGGGAGTGTGGGCACATCGGCACCGTCATTTTTGTGGTGCAGTCGGTGCTGCTCGTTCCTTACATCATCATCGGGATTATGGGCGGCGGGACAACCCTGAATGCCATTAGCGGCGGGCTGGTGCCTTATTGGTTTGGCGGCGCTATCGTTGCTCTTGTAGTCATGGGCTACGTCTTTTTCGGCGGTATGCGCGGCACGGCGTGGGTCAACACTTTTCAGACCATTCTCTTTTTAACCTTTGGAGCGATCGCGATAGTGGTCATCGGGAGCGGCATGGGAGGATTTCGCAGCGCGGCCAACGCAATGTTGTCATCGCCGGCATTTGCGCCGCTACTCACGCGCGAGCGCATCTCGCCACTCTATTTCTTCAGCTACACCTTTATTCCTCTTTCGGCCATAGCCTTTCCGCACATTCTTATCTTCTGCCTTACGGCTGAGAAGATGAATCATTTTAAGAAGACCGTGATCTTCTACCCGCTGTGCATTCTCTTCATCTGGCTGCCTTGTGTCTTTCTTGGTGTAATGGCGAACCGCGTCACTGACGTACCGGAGATACGCGCCAAGCAGGAAGCGCGCCGAGTGCTGGCGACGCAAGGGAAGGCACTGACGCCGGAAGCACGCGACGACTTGCGTGAGAAGGCTGCGGGTGATGACGTGATCATGTTGCTGCTCCAGCGTTACGCGCCACTTTGGTTGGCGGGACTGCTTGGCGCCGGCATCATGGCGGCCGTAATGGCAAGCGACTCGCAGATTCTGGCGCTCTCGACAATGTTTACGGAGGACGTCTTCGCCTTTTATGGGGGCAAGCGGCGCTTTGGCGAAACTGTGCAAGTGCAGACCGGCCGGCTCTTCATCGTGCTGATTACCATGTTTGCGTATGCGGTGGCATTGCGCGCGCCGGAGACGATCTTTGAGTTAGCAATTCAGTACGCGTTTTCCGGATTTGCGGCGCTTTCGCCGTTGTTGGTTGCGGCCCTTTTCTGGAAGGGAAGCACGAAGTGGGGCGCGTTGGCTTCTACTGTCTGGACGGCGGGAGCCGTGGTAGCCGTCGCTTTGTTTCAGCATGCTGTGCCCGCCCCGGCGCCCGGGCCACCAACAGTCGTCTGGTCTCTCGCCGGCGCGGAGTTTCTCTCACGCACTCCCGGCGGCACCGCTGTTTGCGGGTTCATGCCGGTTGTGCCCATGGTGATTGTTTCTGCTTTGCTGATGGTGGTCGTGTCTTTAATCACGAGCAAACCGAAGCAGACGACGATTGCAAAGTACTTCGGACGCTAAGGAAACAGGGCAAAGGGGAACGGGTAAAGGGGAAGGAGCGCAAGTGGCGCTCAACTCTTTCCTTCCCCTTTACCCTTTCTCCTTTCCCCCTGTTTCCGTCTTATCCAAAGCAATACAACCGACCGTCCTGTGACCCGATCACGATTCGGCCTCTGGCGATCGCGGGGGAAGCGGAAAGTGGCGCGCCGGCGTTGAACTCCCAGAGTTTCGCGCCGGTGCTGAGATTTAGGACATAAAACCTGCCATCGTTTGAGCCGACAAAGACTCGGCCACCGGCGATGGCCGGAGAGGATTCGACGCGCGCGTTAGTCGCAAATGTCCAGACGCCTTTGCCGGCAGGGTTCAAACCGTGCACCATCTTGTCGCGTCCGCCCACGACGATGCGGTCCGCAGTCACTGCAGCCGATGAGTAAAATGGAAATCGCCGCTGTGGGTGTTGGTAACGCCAGGCGATTTTGTGGTCCTTCAAACTTACCATCAATACTTCGTTGTTGAAAGTTCCGTAGTAAGCGGAAGTTCCCCGGATTGCGGGGGAAGCTCCCGTGTAGGCGTCTGACGACACATTGAACATCTCGCGCCCGTCGCCAATGCGAACGGCACGAAACAACTCGTCGCAACCGGCAATGAAGGCAAGGCCCCCCGAAATGCCGGGAGTGGAATGGACCGGTCCATTGGTCTTAACTTTCCACAGCACTGACCCGTTGCGTGTGGAGAGGCAATAGAGGTGCTGATCATAAGAGCCGATTAAGACTCGGTCACCAACCACAACCGGCGACGACTTGATTTCGCTACCGGTTTTGAAGGCCCAGAGTTTTTTGCCGTCCGCAGCATTGACGGCATGAAACCATCCTCCTAAATCGCCGACGTAGACAACGCCTCCACTGTAAGCCGGCGACGATTCGCCGATAGGCGAGTCAATATGGTACTTCCAATAGAGCGCGCCATTTTCCAGATTGAGGGAGATGAGCTCTCCTTTCTGCGAGCCGACGAAAACCGTGCTGCCCACGATTGCTGCCGAAGATTCAATCGATTCGCCCGCTTCATAGGTCCATAAGAGTTTCAACTCGCCGGGTAGATTGGATTGCGACACTCCAGTCAACCAGGGGTTACCACGAAATTGCGACCAATTGTCCGCCGGCGTGTCCTGCGCACGCAGCGCGCAAGGAAAAAGTAAAAAGGTCAAAGGTAAAAGTAGAAGCAGACACCAGCGAGAAACAAACGGTTCTTCCTGCCGATTGCCTCCTGCGCCTGCCTCCTGTTTCTTCAGAACGCCCATTGATAGATCTCCATCGCTCCCGCTGCATCAAACGGCCGCGGATTAAAGGTTCCCGTCCATTGCTCGGCCGCTTCTCCGGCGAGTATCGAGAGATCAGACTGGCGCACGCCAGCCGCGCTTAGACTCACGTGCAATTCTCCCGACGTCGCCAGTTGTTCCAGTCTTCTGGCCAACCGTTCGGCGGGTTCGACGCCTACAGACTGCACATTTGCTGTTGACAGTTTCAGCAGCTCGGCGTAGTGCGCACCGGCGACTGGTCCATTCCAACGGACGACCGAGGGCAGCAGCATTGCAATCACTTCACCATGGGCCGTCCCGTAGTGTGTTGATAGCGGATTAGCACAAGCGTGGGTGGCGCCAAGCATGGAATTCTCGATCGCCAGACCAGCGAAATGAGCTCCCATCTGCATGGCACCGCGCGCTTCCAGATCACCAGGCTGGGCCAGCACGCGTTCATAATTGAGTTCGAGCAGCCGCCAGGCCTCGCGCGAGAAAACTTCGGAGAGCGGGTTACGCTTGGTAGTCACAAAGGTTTCGACGGCATGGGCGATCGCGTCAAAGCCGGACGTGGCGGTTATGCCGCGAGGTTGAGACACCGTTAAAACGGGATCGAGTAGGGCAACGCGGAATGCAGCGCTCGGGTCGCCACACGCCATCTTGACGTGAGTTTGCGCGTCAGAAATTAAAGCGTAGGTTTGGGCTTCGCTGCCCGTCCCGGCCGTGGTGGGGATGCCGATCATGGGCAGCAGCGGCCGGGTTGCCTTGCCATAGCCGGCGTAGTCCTGCATTCGCCCGCCGTTGGTCAGAAGAAAGTTGATCCCTTTGGCATAGTCAAGAGAACTGCCACCACCGAGACCGATGATGGAATCGATCTGCAGCGGAGCGGCAAACGCACGTCCCGTTTCGATCATGTGGGTGTCGGGGTTGGTTTCGAAGTCGTGAAAGGTAACAACTTCAATACCCGCCTCGCCCAGCGGTGCCAGGGCTTCGGCGACATGACTGGAGGCAACGAGACCGCGATCAGCAACCAGCAGCACTTTGCGAAAGTTAAGCTCACGCGCCAGCTCGCCGAGCCGTTCGATAGCTCCTGCGCCGAAAACAACCCGCGTGCGCTGGTGAAAGTCGAAGGTTTGCATTTTGCTAATTCCGCATCGGGTAGCCAACCCGGTACGGGTTGCGTCCTTCAGCCCAACGTTGCCGCTTCGGCTACGTTGGGTCAACGGTGGATGAATGTCTTCAACCGCATCGCGGTGGCGTCATTTCGATCGTTACACAAAGCAGACGCAACCGCGATGCGGTTGGCCCAGAATGTTCGCCGGGTCCCAGGGTAGCCGCGCCGGCAACCCTGGGCTGGAGGTCGCAACCGCGTTGCGGTTGAAAACTTCGCGAGGTCCGCGGAACGAGGGCCAGTTTTGTGCGTGCGCAATTGCCGAGGTAAACAAGAGAAGCAGGTAGAGGGCAGAGGCTCGTCTCATACAAAATCCTTGATAGATGTGGCTGAGGCCTGGCTGGGTGCGACTGGAATACCATTCACAGCCGGGCTTCTCGTTTACTTCTTCTCGGCGAGCGCATAAAGCTGATTGCGATTTGAAATGTAGAGCACGCCATTCGCGGGCACCGGCGTTGAGTAGACTGAGCTCCCCATATTGATTTCAGCAATAACTTTCTTCGTCTTGCCCTCCTGCAGGATGGCTACATCGCCGTCCTCATCGCCAATATAGATTTTCCCATCGACCAGCAGCGGCGAGCCCCAGATAGCGGCGAAAAGATCATGTGTCCAGTAGACCTGACCGGTCTTTGCATCGAGTGCATGCAGAAAGCCGCTGAAGTCTGCTTCGTAAACGACGCCGTCTTTGATGGCCGGCGTGGAAATTGAGCGGCGAATCTTGTCGTAGTGCCAGACCAATCCGGTCTTGGTGATGTCGCCGCGCTTGGTGGCATCGATGCAGTACATATGGCCGACGCCCTCGCCGTGTTCGGGGTCCTGGCCGTTGGCGATGTAGACCTTGTCTTCGTAAACAACCGGCGTCGAGATCAGCTCATTGCGCGTCTTGGGCCAGACGGAGTCCTTCGGGTTGGTGTCGAACTCCCAGAGCTTCTTGCCGGTCAGCGCTTCGTAGCCGCGAATCCAGCCGTCGCCCTGGGCATGAATCACCTGTCAACGCCGCCAACCTTCCCCACCGTCGGTGATGACCACTGGCCGTGCAGGATCTTGTCAAAGACCGAGTTGTCTTCCCACACCAGCTTGCCGGTGTTCTTGTTCACCGCAATGATCGCAGGTGCTTTCGGCGAGGGGATGTTCACATGACTCTCGTCCTGCCCGTTTGAAGTGCTGACATAGACCAGGTCGCCAAAGGAGACAGGTGATGAGTTCGCCATGTTGTGCGGCAGCGAGCCAACCTCCTCCATCATGTCAAACTTCCAGATGATGTCTGCGTCTTTTTCTCCCTTGAGTTTTTCGTCAACATAAGGGCCCTCATTTTTCCCGTCGCGAAAGCCCTGTGTGTCGAGCGCAACTAACTCAGCGCGGTTGGTGACGTAGTAGAGCCGGTCGCCTTCGACCAACGGCGAGGAGCAAACGCCTTGATAAGGCCAGTCGTTGACGCGCCCGGCGACGAGTTTGTCGGAGACCGCTTGCCAAAGGAAATCGCCGTCTGACTCGCGAAAAGCCATCAGGATTCCCTTATCGCCGGTGATTTTCGGATCGCGCAGTCCCTCGTTGTTTGTGCCGACGTAGATCTGCCCACCGGCCACAACAGGGTTTCCATAGCTTTGCGAACCAAGCGCCGCCACCCACTTGACGTTCTTCTTGTCTTTCACGTCCCAACTGATCGGCAACCCTTTCATGTTGGAAATCATGTTGCGATCCGGAGTTCCGCCCCACATGGGCCAGTCACCGCCGCCGGGATCGGAAGCGTGGACGATGAGCAGTGAGCGGTGAGCAGTGAGCAGTAAGCCCACCGCAATCGCTGCGATTATTGCCGAAATTAATCTTTTGTTAAGAATGTTCCACATCGTAAATTATCCTTCCATGTTTCCCTCTACATACTGCTCATTGCTCATTGCTCACTGCTTACTGCTCACCGCTCACCGCTCACTGGTTCGCATACACCTTCAAGTTATCGAAATACAGTTCCGCGAGGGCGCTGCCAAAGATGCCGGGCGCTCCCTGGCGATTGGGAATCGGGTCGATGCGTTCAATCATCCACGCGGTTGGTTCCGTCTCACTGGCCAGCCAGACTTTGCCGCGTGCCCGCACTTTGCCGTCGGGAAGATTTTCGACCTGAAGTTTCATCCGGTACCACGTGTCCGGCTTCCAGGCGAAGGGCATCGTCACCGTGCGCTTCACCTCCGGCTGCCAGGGCTCCAGGTGGAGCATCTGGCTATTGCCATAAAGGACCAGGGCGTAACGTTGCGCGATCACACCGGCATCGCCCTGTTGTCGTCGCTTTTGCGTCGCGTTGATGTCGGCCTCGACCGTGTAGTTCGAAAGATCGGAAGGTCCCATGAAGGCGCGAGCGCGACTCAGTAGCGAAGAGCCTTCCGTGGTCTTAACGAGCACCTTGTTGCCGTTCAGTTCGCGCACGGTAAACTTCAAGGTCGTGTTGACCCAGGTGGCCGGAACTGTATTTACCGCCATCGCGTCGAAATTTTCGCTCCACGGCAGTGGGGGAAAGACGCGCACGCTGGCTGAGCCCGTGATGCCACCGACGGTCGCCTTAACCGAACCAGCCTGAGCAATTGAATCTGCAGCGGCCACGAATTGACCGTTTGTCACAACGCCCTTCAATTGATCCAGCGCCCAGGTGGCCGATGGTTCTTCGCGAATGAAGTTTCCCTGTGCATCAAAGAGGCGAGCACGAAAGTTAACTTTGTCTCCGGGCTTGAGAATGAGTTCAGTCGGGACAACCTCGACGTGTGTTGCAGGATTAGGGCCGCCCACAGGGCCGCCACCTATAGACACCTTCTCGAAGGGATTCTGTTTGGCTTTCTTCCCTATGCAATAGAGATTCGAATCGCTAACCAGATAAATCCTGCCATTCGCGACCGCCGCCGAAGCAATGATCGCTTCGGGCAGCGCCGCAGTTCCGAGTTGTTGCTCATCGAGAATCTCACAGCCGGTTGCAGAAGGTTTGAGGATGTAGAACTTCCCGTTCTCAGTCCCGACATAAAGCTTGCCGTCGGCGAGCACCGGCGAAGCTTTTTGAATCGTGCCGAGGCTTTTCAACCAGAGTTGCTTGCCGGTGTTGACGTCAAAAGCACCGAGGTTGGCGCTGTTGTCCAACTGATAAAGGCGATCGCCGTCAAGTACCGGAGAAGAGAAGCCGCCCTGCCAGCCAAGTGTGCTCCACTTGACCTGCTCCTTTTTGATCTCGCCTTTCGCGGTCGCGTCAACGGCGAGCATCATACCCATCTCGCTGGATTCAAGGTTCTCTTCGGAATGGGTCAGGATCGCGGTGGTGCCATGGACCACTACGCCAGTGTTGATGCCCCGTTTGCTGATCTCGTATTTCCAAACCGGTTCGCCGGTCTGCGGCTTGATCGCGTGGACCACGCCGTCGCTTGCGCCCTGAATCAGCAAGCGCGTGCCGTTCACATTCACGATGATCGGAGCGGCGTAGGTCGTATCGTAAGGACGGCCGCCGGGTGCGCTTACCCAGATCGTCTCGCCAGTTTTCTTGTCGAAGGCCATGAACCGGTGCGCGCCTCGGCCGTGCTGGCCCCAGGCGAACGTGACGCCACTAACGATCACCAGGTCGCCGTCGATTAACGGGGAGACTGTGCGCCCCCCATGCGTCGTCAGCAATCCAAAGTCTTCGCCCAGCGAACGCTCCCACAAAACTTTTCCGTCGCGAGTCAATCCGATCAAGTTGCCGCCGACGCCAAAGACAAAAACATTGCCAGTCGCAGGATCGCCGACTGGTGATGCCCAGCCCACTCGATGCGGGGGCACATCGCTGAGGTAAACATTGAAGCGATGTTCCCACAAAAGTTTTCCCGTATCGGCATCGAAGCACATCAGCCGCTCTTGCTCCGACTCACCTTTGCCCGCGGTGTTTTGCAAATAGACGCGGCCATTCATCACGATTGGCGCTGAACGCCCGCCGAATGGAACCTTCCACGCTACATTTTCTCCGCTGGGTGACCACTTGGATGGCAGCCCTTTTTCGTGTGAAACGCCGTCGCGCGCCGGGCCGCGCCACTCTGCCCAATCATTTGCCAATGCCGGCCCGACCAGCGAGAGGGAGAGAAGGACATTTAAAAAAATGGAAAGAAGGGTAGTCATTTTGGATTCCCGTCAAGCCTTTCGAAGAAAGGTGTAGCCGAAGGACAAAAAGAAACCGAAAGACCAGCGTGGCTGCAACCTTAAAGATGTACAATACGTAAACTCGCGTTGCAGTGATTCAGTTTTTCTTGCGCCGGTTTAATTAAATTTACCACTTCCTGGCGCACTCCCAAAAGCGTGGAGGAGTTTATGAAGGCAAGCCAGATCACTAACCTGCTACTTCTGCTCCTGGCAGCATTGTTCCTTAGCGCGGTCCCGGCGCTGGCGCAGAATCCGAAACAGGAACTGAATGATCAACTATCTACGGCGATCTGCTTTATACCTGCTCAAACCAGGGAGTGCTGACGGCTTACAACGCGGATAGCGGCGAGCGGATCTACCAGGAATGGCTGGGCGGCAAAGGTGGCGCGTTTACGGCTTCACCCGTCGCTTCCGATAGCAAGATTTACTTATCCAGTGAAGACGGTGACGTCTTCGTCGTCAAGGCAGGACTGAAGTACGAACTACTGGCCACCAACCGCGTCGGAGAAGTGATGATGGCGAGTCCCGCGATCTCTGACGGATTGTTGATCGTGCGCGGTCTCAACCATGTTTTCGCGTTTGGTGGAGTTGCCGTAGCGAAAGACAAGACAGGAAATTAAGAAGCTTAACCGCATGAGCATTCAGTCCCTCGGGAACTGACAAACAACCAAAGGAAAATCCGTCGTGAAACTCTTCCGTCAAATCAACACAGCACTTTTTACTTGCTCTTTGTTGACTCTAACCCTTTTCAACTCGATTGCCGGTACGCCTCGATCAAGCAATTGGCCCCAGTGGCGGGGCCCTGACGGGCAAGGCGTCTCAATGGAGAAAGGGCTCCCGGAGGAGTGGAGCGATATGAAGAACGTCAAGTGGAAGACGGCTATCACCGGGCGGGGCCACTCTTCACCGATTGTCTGGGGCAAGAAGATCTTTTTGACCACGGCCCTTGATGGCGAAGTGATTCCCGGCCGGCCGGCCGGTGTTACTCACAAGCTTTCTGATGGCACAGATTTCGTGCATCCCGATGCGGTTGGCGCCAATCTCAAACATACGTTTAAAGTCATCTGCATCGACCGCAACTCGGGAAAGATTCTGTGGGAACGCGTGGCCTACGAGGGACCGGTTTATGACAGTCGTCACCGGAAAGCCAGTTTCGCTTCTTCGACACCAGCTACCGACGGCAAGTACGTCTTTGCCTTCTTCGGCAGCGAGGGACTGTATGCTTTCGACCACAACGGGAAGCTCGTTTGGAAACAGAACCTCGGCAAGCTGGGAACGGCCAGTGTCGGTTACGGTGTGTCGCCGGTGCTCTATCAGAATCTGGTAATTATGCAGTGTGACGACAGCGGCATGAATTCATTCATGGCGGCCTTTGATAAGAAGACCGGTAAGCAAGTTTGGCGTACGCCTCGCAGAGTTGACGTCACTTGGAGCACGCCCGTGCTTGTGCACACAGCAAGAGGCATAGAACTAGTGGCGGCGGCAGCCGAGGCGATCATTGCCTATGATCCTTTGACCGGAAAAGAGCTGTGGCGGCATAAGGGTCTGGAAAGCAACGCCGTACCAACGCCGGTTGTGTCTAACGATCTCGTGGTGCTGACGTCCGGGGCGCCAAACAAGATCGCGCTCGCGATCAAGGCAGGTGGCACCGGCGACATCACCGGCACATCTCAACTTGTTTGGACCTACAACAAGGGTACAGCTTACGTGCCATCGCCAATTCTCTACGGTGACTACGTGTACCTGACCACGGACAGGGGTCTGTTGACCTGCCTCGATGCTAAAACGGGAAAGATCGAGTACGAAGGCGCGCGCGTGCCGGTGCCGGCCACGTTTAGTGCTTCGCCCGTGGCCTATGAGGGCAAGATTCTGATGACTAGTGAAGACGGAGAGACTTTCGTGCTGAAAGCCGGGCCGAAACATGAGATTATTAGAACCAATTCGCTAGGCGAACCGGTTTATGCATCACCAGCGATTGCTGACGGCGGAATTTTTATCCGCGGTGAAAAGAATCTATTTGCCATTGGGAAATGAAGGAAGTCACGAGTCTCGAGTCAAAAGGAACAAGACCAGGCTGCTGGTGTTTGGCATACGCATCTCATTCACACCGTGGCTTCAGCCCAGTGTCAAAGCCGCATCCGGCATCTCGAACCGTTTCAACGGTTTTCCTGGCCGGCGTATGCAAACCGTTGAAACGGCAATAATATACTTGACTCCGCAGACATTCTCATGTATAGTCCTTCCCATGAGACACGAAACCGAACCAAAGACACTTCAACAGGCTATCGTTTACTTCGCCGATCCGATGAACTGCATCAACTATTTGGTTGAGCGCCGTTGGCCAGAAGGCGTCACCTGTCCGACTTGCGGGTCTGACAAAGTGACGTTCCTTCCTCGTCGCGTCTGGCAGTGCAAGGCCCGTCACCCAAAGGCACAATTCAGCGTTAAGGTTGGAACTATCTTCGAGGATTCGCCTATCGGCTTGGACAAGTGGCTTTGCGCCATGTGGATGCTCGCCAATTGTAAGAACGGTGTTAGCTCTTGGGAGATTCACCGCACTGTTGGCATTACGCAAAAGTCTGCATGGTTCATGCTTCAACGTTTGCGGCTCGCCTTGCAGGGTGAAAATTCCGGCATGCTTTCGGGTAACGTCGAAGTAGATGAAACCTTCATCGGTGGCAAGGCTCGCAACATGCACCGTTCGGCTTTGGCAAGGCGTGTCGCTCAATTTGCCACCCCGCGCACTGGAAGAAACCAGACTACGGGCAAGGTTGCGGTTATGGGACTCTTGGAGCGTCACGGGCAGGTGCGAACTATGGTAGTCCCGAACACTAAGCGCCGTTCGCTTCACGGTGAAGTGACTAAGCACGTTGAAGCAGGCTCTACGGTCTACAGTGACGCGCTTCGCTCTTACAATCATCTTGACGATGATTACACGCACAAGGTTATCAACCATGCTGAGCGATATGTTGACGGGCAAATTCATACGAATGGAGTTGAAAACTTTTGGAGTCTTTTGAAGCGCGGCATCAACGGTACTTATGTTTCGGTAGAGCCGTTCCATTTGTTCCGTTATCTTGATGAGCAATCGTTTCGTTTCAATAATCGCAAGGCTAACGATGCGTATCGCTTCGACCTTGCTGTTTCGCAAATAGTCGGCAAGCGCCTTACCTACTCTCAACTAACTGGCAAGAGCGATGCCGACCGTAAATATACGTGCTAAGCAACGCGCCGCTTACGGGCGGTTGAAGCGCGGGAAGAAGCCGAAGAGGTCTTAGGTTTCGGCCCGCGCTTTCGCGGATTTTTGTCGGATTCTCTCCTGTGTTTTTCCACGCGTTCCTGAATTACTGAATGTGGAACAGCCAGCACTCGATCAACCAAGTTCGTGAAGTTTACAAACTCAATGGATGATTTTTGTTTCATGCTTTCTTGGCCTTTCGCGCCTTGCTCTTGTTAGAAGGCGAGTGGCGCATTTTAAGTGATGTAAGTAACCCTTTTACCATTGCCTTTGGCCCTTTCGCAGCAGCATCGTCGCGGCCATGATCGCGATACAATCGCCGTACGCGCTTGTAACTATCTCTTAAAAACGTATCTGTTAGATCGCGATCCACGTCGATGCGAACAATCATTTGCGGCGGAGTATGAGCGTTCTTTATTGCTTCGGCGGCAGCGTCCAAAGCGATAAAAAACTTCAAGTTTAGAGAGGTCTTTTCGTCTAGGCTAAGCGTGCCGAGGTAAGCGTCAACACGTCGCAAGATTTGCGCGCATCGAACATAAACATCCAAATCAAACGGCTCGCTCTTGTCTGTGCTGTCGTTGTCATCTGCTCCAAATAATTGCTGCCGCTTCTTATCTTTTAAGTAATCGCGTGGCCTACCTCTCGCGTAATCTGGCTTGCGGAGCATTATCGCGATCAGGGCTTGCATTAGATCAACAATTCCCACGATTTGATCTGCGCGCTTGTTCTCGGATTTATAGTGCCCCTTTCGCCGGTCATAAAACAGCCCGTTCTTTAGGAACCAGCTTTCAATTTGGTGCTGAATACGCAATGTCGATAAAAACGCTTCCGGTGGCATTGGGTTCTGATCGTTAGTCGCTCTTATGATCTCACTTCTAGTGTCCTCGTCAGCGGTTTTGATTACACGAATGAGAATGCGGCGCGTGTCTGATTCGGGAAAAGGTTCTTTGCTCTTACAATAATCGAAGATGCGACGTGATGTTTGAAGGCCATTAACAATCTGAGGGTTGTCGATTGCAAGTAGTTCGTCCGAATACGTAACAGAAGGCGACAGGATAGTAATACCGTTATTCAGTTGCCAAAATTCTGGTGGCTTGTCTGCGGGGTCTATGTTGTCAGCCTGCTTTAGTGTTTGAGCGATTCGCGTATTAACTCGCGTCTTTTCCTGATAGCCGCGAACGTTCGAGTCGAAAATATGATCATCTACTTTCGGTAATTTATCCGTGCCCAGATTCGCGTCCTTTAAGAATTCGTAATAGTTCCTCAGGGTGACAAGCGCAACCCATCCTTCTTTAGTGCCAAAAAAGTTTTCTAACTTAATCGATCTTTTCTTTGGCGGAGCAACCTGGAATTGTGACCACAACGCAGCGACATTTATGAAACGGAAGGGGAGTACCGTGGTATCTGAATAATATTTGGTAGCGTTTACTAGTAAGTTTTCTGCGGCCTTCTTAGCGTTACGATTCGGCTCTACATCGAGGCCCGTGACGAAAAAGAATTCTATGAAAAGGCGTGGGCTTGAACGTGTTTGAAGTTCACGAAAGATGTTTCGGAACAACTCCATTAGACGGGTTAGTTTGTCGTGGTACTCGTACTTAAAATCTTTAACTGGACGATTAAGGCTTAACAGGTCGTCGATAAAGTGCCCAAACTTATGGATCGCGGTTGGTGAAAAACCTTGCTTTTCTTTGCTTTGTATAATCTTTACTTCAAGATCGCCGCCAGCACGGGCGTCAACCTTTGTGTTGTCGTCAATTAGAGTTCCATTTATGAATGAGTAGAAAGAATCAACTCCCCCATCTTCCGACGCGTCTACTTGTCCAGTAAGAATTTCTTTGTCAGATAGAGCGCGATCCTTCAGGAACTGGTCAGCGCCAAAAAACTCGAAAGGTTTAGGAAATGTGGCAGGCAAACGATCCGCTCGCCATCCGTCATAGTGAAGCTTGAAAGTCTTAACGTCGCCTTTGGGCATTGCGAGCCTCCGCGAGTAGATTAGGGGCATTCAGCGCCCCCGTTCTCGCGGCAGTATGATACACTCGGCTCGTTGCGGAGCCAAGTATATTGATGCCGTTGAAACGGTTCCGCCATTATGAACGGCGCTTATCCACCGGGCTAAAGCCACAGTGTGGATGAGAGTCCAAAAGCGGATTTTAGTCTGGCGACTCCAGACTGACGACTCCAGACTTTTTGGGGGGGGGGATTTACAGATGTTTGAGACACAAGAATCTACGCCTTGGTATCGCTCTTTGACTAGTCTAATTGCCGCAGCCGTGGTTCTGCCTCCTCTTGGGTTGCTGCTGCTCTGGATGCGCCGCGACATCGCGACTCGCTCCAGAATTCTGGGCAGCGTTTTGATCGTGCTGCTGGGAGGGGGCTATGTTTTTCTGTTCACCTCATGGCGGCGTGGAAACGAAAAAGAAGCCCACTACGCAGCCCTGGAACGACATCGAGCGCAGCAAGCGGCAAGTGGCAATGAACAAACAGCCGCTCCGCCAATTTCGCCACAGCAATCGGCGTCTCCCTCAGCGCAGGCGGCCGGTGCTCAACCTGCGAATACAACGGAAACTGCCGCCGCTCATGCCTCAAGAAACTACTGGACCAATTTTCGCGGACCAAACCGTGATGGTTTCTATGATGAAATGCCGGTTTTGACTAAGTGGCCGTCGCAAGGCTTGCCATTGATTTGGAAGGCGCCCGTTGGCCTCGGTTATGCCTCGTTCACCATTGCTGACGGGCGTGCTTATACCATCGAACAGCGTCGCCAGCGGGAGATCGTTGCCGCGTATGACATCAACACCGGCCGTGAACTATGGACCCAGGGTTGGAACGCCGAGTATACCGATTCGACCGGTGATGGACCGCGCACGACGCCCACCTGGGATGACGGCCGGCTTTATGCGCTTGGAGCCACGGGTGAGCTGCGCTGTATCGATGCAAAGAGTGGCGCAGTGATCTGGGGCAAGAATATTCTCACCGATAATCAAGCTTCAAATTTGCAGTGGGCCATGGCCGCTTCGCCCCTGGTTGTTGATGACAAAGTAATCGTTCTGCCTGGTGGCGCCGGCGGCAAGGCAGTAGTTGCCTATAACAAGCTGACGGGTGCGCCGGTCTGGAAGTCGCAGGGTGACCAGGCGGCTTACGTCTCACCGATGCTGGTCACACTGTCTGGGCGGCGGCAGATTCTAGTAGAGATGGCGTCGCGCGTTTTTGGACTGGCCCCGGAAGACGGCTCGTTACTTTGGAGTCAATCGTGGAACACAGACATGGGGATCAACGTTTCGCAACCGATCATCGTCGATAATAACCGGTTCTTCCTTTCGTCTGGTTACGGCAAGGGCGCGGCCCTGGTTGAAGTCACGGGTGGCGGCAAGAGCTTCACGGCGCGCACCATTTGGGAAAACATCAGCATGAAGAACAAATTCAATAGCTCTGTTCTTCATGAGGGTTTTGTATACGGGTTGGATGAGGGAATTCTGACCTGTCTTGACGTGAATACCGGAGCGCGCAAGTGGAAGGGCGGACGTTACGGGTATGGGCAGGTGCTGTTGGCGAGCGGCCACCTGATCGTAATGAGCGACAGTGGCGAACTGGCGCTGGTTAAGGCTTCGCCCACCGAGTATTCAGAGGTGGCACGTTTTGCAGCTCTCGAGGGCAAGACCTGGAACTATCCCGCGATCGCCGCCGGTCGTCTGTTTGTCCGCAACGACAATCAGATGGCTGTGTACAACATCGCCGCTCAGTGAGGCCCTCTATTTCTTCAGGAAAATACGTCTCGTTTCGTACGAACCGTTTGGCGAATCGATGAACATCGTGATCGCCAGTTCGCCATCACTATTGATTATCCATCCATCCATTGCCCACGCGCCACTGAAGTTGGGCTTCGGGTTGGCCCCCATCGCTATTGCTACCAAACAAAAAAGCAGCGTGGCGGCGCCGGCGGTCATCATCTTGCGGGTCATATCTCTCCCTCCTTACTGAATCTTTAGCGACCTAAGTGTGGTTTCGTCCTTAATCAAAATGCGATCGCGGATGATCACCGGATGCGCCCAGGTCGGGCTGTTGGCGACTGTGTATTCGGCTGCCGGTGCATATTCTTTCGCGCTCGCCGGCAGCACAATGAGTTTCGCTTCATTTGTCAGAAGTAGCAGAGACTTTCCGCCCAGGTTGAGTATTGCCGCGTTCTCTCCCATCCGGCCCGGACTCTGCCAGAGAGTCTTGCCTGTGTCTGCGTTCATTGCGAAGAACTGACCCTTCTTCATCACTGAGAATCCAAAGAGCGTGTTTCCCTGCAACACGGGTGAGCTGAAAAACAATAAGTTCTCTTTGCTGCTCCAGACCTCCTGGGGAACGATTTGTCCACCCTGACTGGTAAGGCGAATGGCCGTCATACCCTTTTCCTCTTTGGAGTAGATCAGCGTGTCCTTATACGCAATCGCCGTCACGGAGTTTTCGTCGTACTCGGATTTTTGCGGAAGTTTCCAGAGAAGTTTTCCGCTCGCGACCTCGATGCCGACGAAATCTTTTTGCATGAAGGTTACAACCTGGCGCACGCCCGCCAAGGTCACAATGATGGGCGACGAATAAGCGGGCCCATCCATCTCGTTGGACCATTTCACCGTGCCTGTTTCGGTGTCGAACGCTGTCAGCGCACCCTTGTCCTGGCCGCCGACATGGACGATGACCCGCCCGTTATCGACAACTGGAGACATGGCTGTGCCATAGAGTGGAGAAGTGTTTGGGTATTGTTTGGAAAACTCATGCCGCCACTTCAACTTTCCCGTTTGGGCATCGTGACAGGAAAGAACGCCACTGATCCCAAAGGTGAAGACCTTACCATTGCTGACAACCGGCGTGGACTTTGGTCCCTTGCCGTGCCCGGTCGCGGCTGGGTGCATCTGGTAAGCGATTGGTTGGCTCGATCGCCAGAGCTCTTTGCCTGTGGCAGCGTCGAGGGAAAGTAGTGTCTCTTCCTCGCCCTGGCGCGCGAAAACATAGATCTTCTTATCGGCCACAACCGGCGAAGAGTGGCCAATGCCCACCGTTACTTTCCATTCCTCCTGCAGATCTTTGGGCCACGCCGCGGTAGAGCCCGCGACATTGCCATCGCGATTGGGACCCCGCCATTGCGGCCAATCCTGGGCTTGGGCGGCGGTCGCGAGCAGAAGCACAACATAGATGGTTAGAAAACCAGACAACAAACGATGCGGGTTCATTTTGAAAACCTCCAGAGAAAATTACGTAGTCGGGCAGTTTGACGTCACCGAAGGCTGCATCTTACAGAACCGAGCGCGGTAGCGCCGGATCCTACGGTCAACTTTCGTATTTGTGTCACCATGTGCAACCGTTTCAGCGGACGCTTCTTTCCGCCCCTACAAAGAGACAAGTGTTTTCAGTAACCTTGTGCTGTTTACCGTCGTCCCTCAAGTTGACTTCAGCACCCGGCGCTTCCGCGCTCGGTTCTGTAGTGCAATCGATGTCGCTAACGCCACACGGACCCACCACCTACAAACTTATGCCTGTTTGCCAAGCTTTAGTATTGAAAGCAGTGGCGTCGTCATGAACGTAGTAACGAGCGCCATTATGACCATCATTACGAAGATGCGGGTTCATTTTGAAAACCTCCAGAGAAAATTACGTAGTCGGGCAGTTTAACGTCACCGAAGGCTGCATCTTACAGAACCGAGCGCGGTAGCGCCGGATCCTACGGTCAACTTTCGTATTTGTGTCACCATGTGCAACCGTTTCAGCGGACGCTTCTTTCCACCCCTACAAAGAGACAAGTGTTTTCAGTAACCTTGTGCTGTTTACCGTCGTCCCTCAAGTTGACTTCAGCATCCGGCGCTACCGCGCTCGGTTCTGTAGGTGCAATCGATGTCGCTAACGCCACACGGACCCACCACCTACAAACTTATGCCTGTTTGCCAAGCTTTAGTATTGAAAGCAGTGGCGTCGTCATGAACGTAGTAACGAGCGCCATTATGACCATCATTACGAAGATGCGCGCCGATAAGATTCCGAGATCATATCCAATATTTAGGATCACTAACTCTATCAAGCCACGCGTGTTCATCAGGACTCCAATTGCCAGCGAGTCGCGCCAGCTCATTCTGGTCCAACGCGCCATCAGCATACTGCCGCCTAGTTTGCCGGCCACGGCAACGACGATTATCGCCAGGCACATCAGCCATCCAGCCCAATCATTGAGCAGCCGGATTTCTGTACGCAAACCTGTAAAGGCAAAGAAGAGCGGCAGCAAAGCAGCCGAACTAAACGACTCGAGTTTTCTCTCAGAAAGGAACGAACATCTGCCGCCGGGGGCATTACTACGCCGGCCAGAAAAGCTCCGAACAGAGCGTGAATGCCGAGACTCTCCGTAACCCAGGCGCAGGCCAGCGCAAAGGCCACAATCCCGGCGAGCAGACCCTTGCTATATTCCTGCTCTTCAACTCGCGTCGTGATCAAAGTTGCGATGCGTGGCTTGAAGAAAAAAAGCATTACGCCAACGAAAAGCAGGACCAACAAGATCGTCACCATCGAAGCTGCCACACCACTGGATTTCACGATCGCAATTACAAACGCCAGGATGCACCAGGCAGTCGCGTCGTCGATGGCTGCACAGGCGATCGCAGTACTGCCCAATTTCGCCTTCGCCAATCCGCGGTCTTCAAGAATTCGGGCCAGTACGGGAAACGCTGTGATGCTCATGGCGATGCCCATGAAGAGAGCGAAGGCCGTGAAAGATGTTTTGGCCGGCGCCAAAGGTATGTAGATGAACAGCGCCAGCGCCGCGCCCATAAGAAAAGGAACCACGATGCTGGCGTGGCTGATCATGATTGCTGCCGAAGCTTTCTTGCGGAGGTATTGAATGTCTAGTTCCATCCCCACCACAAACATGAATAGCACTACGCCGACCTGACTCAGCAGGCTCAGCGTCGTCAGCGAAGCAGAGGGAAATAGGAAAGTCAACGTTGGCGGAGAAAGCCAGCCCAGCACCGATGGACCCAGCACGAGGCCGGCGACTATCTCGCCCATAACCGGCGGTTGACCAATTCTGCGAAAGATCGCAGCGAAGAGTCGGGCCACTATGATAATTACGATTATTTGGAGAAGCAGGATGCTTAGCGGACTCCGCAGGTTTTCTCTCAAGACCTTGCTGAGGTAGGTCTGCGGAGCTGTGGAGGGACTTGCAGTCGACGATGAAGGTGAAGCCGTAAATGACTGGGTTCCGGAATCAACCAGGCTCGCGCGCAGGGAAGAACCTCTTGCCAATATGAAAAAGATCCCCGCCGCAAACATTATCAGCAGAATCACGTAATACACGTAGGTTCTGGTATTGAGCGGAATGGAACTTGGCAATGGGTGCGCTCCGATGGCTTGTGCTTCAGCGATTCGAAAGACTTTAACACCGAGATGAAGAGCGGCAGTCAGAAATTATTTGCCCGTGGGCAGCAGTAACACAACCCGCAAAAGAGATGGCGCAACTTACAACGTTGACAGATTGAGCGACTCGCAAATTGATCATCGGTTGTATTGATGTTAATTTCGTGGTTAATGGAAGAAAGTATTGGGAATAGCAGTCAGCCATTCGGAACCAGATTCACTTTTTAGAAAGCTACTCTTAAAGACACGTTCCGAGATTTCGGAAATTTCCGAAGTTGTGGCGACCGCATTTTCGCGCAACTGACTTATGACGACCAACACAAGTACGGAAGTCGGCAATTATTTTGTTTCGAATTATCCGCCGTTCTCGCAGTGGAAACCGGAATTCGTGTCTGAGGCTCTTGAGGCTTTGGAACAGCCTCCCCGCATCGAAGACCCGCTCGGCCTTTACCTGCACATCCCGTTTTGCCGCAAGCGTTGCAAGTTTTGCTACTTCAAAGTCTATACAGACAAGAATGCCGATGAGATTGAGCCTTTATCTCGACGCGCTGATCAAGGAAATGGAATCTATAGCCGCACCGCTGCGCTTCAAGGGCGGCAACTGCGCTTTGCTTACTTCGGCGGCGGTACGCCTTCTTACATCAGCGAAAAGCAACTTCACTATCTCGTTGATGGACTCAACGCGCCATGTGAGCTGGAGCAATGCGGAAGAGGTGACGTTCGAGTGTGAGCCCGGCACGTTGCGAAGGTCAAAACTCGAAACGCTGAAGGAGATCGGCGTCACGCGACTCAGCCTCGGGGTCGAACATTTCGACGACGAGATTCTCGCAGCCAACGGCCGCGCGCATCTTTCGGCTGAGATTTACGATGCGTATGACTTGGCCCGCAAAGTCGATTTTCCGCAGATCAATATCGATCTGATCGCGGGCATGATGGGCGAGACGGAAGAGAAGTGGCGCGACACAGTAAGTCGCGCCATCGACTTGCAGCCTGATTCGGTAACCATCTATCAGATGGAACTGCCTTACAACACCGTGATCTCGCAGGAGATGATTAAGAAGGGAGTTGCCTCGCCCATTGCCGATTGGCCCACGAAACGGCGTTGGCTTGATTACGCTTTTGAACAGTTTCAGGCGCACGGCTACCGAATTGCCAGCGCCTATACGCTGGCGACAACGAACAAGCCCTGCCGGTTCATCTACACCGATGCGCTGTGGCATGGCGGCGATATGATCGGACTCGGCGTTTCGTCGTTTTCGCACTTCGGCGGCGTCCATTTCCAGAATGCTCACAACTTCGAGGAATATGGCGCTGCTCGTACAAGGGCAACTGCCGCTGTTGCGAGCGTTTGACACTGACACCAAAACAGAAGCTTATCCGCGAGATGGTCCTGCAGCTTAAAACTGGCGCGCTTGACATCGAGTACTTCCGCACCAAATTCGGCGTCGATGTTTGGCACGAGTTTGAGCCAGTCTACGAACGGCTCGACGCCGATAAACTCGTTGAGCGCCACAACGGCACGATCGCGTTGACGCGCAGCGGTCTGTTGCAAGTCGATCATTTTCTTTCTGAATTCTTTGAACCTGAACTGAAGACAGTACGATACGTATAGAACCGATGGATATGACCACTAGTTTTGACGTAATTGTGATGGGTGGTGGACCGGCTGGCAGCACAGTCGCCAGTATTCTGGCGCGCGAGGGGCGCAAAGTAGTGCTCTTCGAGAAAGAGCGTTTCCCGCGTCACCATATCGGCGAATCGTTGATGACTGACACGTACTTTACGTTTCAGCGTATGGGTCTGCTGGAAAAGCTAAAGGCCAGTCCGTTCGTGCGCAAATACAGCGTGCAGTTCGCCAATCCGGCGGGCAAAGAGTCGCGGCCGTTTTATTTTTTCGAGGCCAATCATCACGAATCGGCGGTGACCTGGCAGGTGACGCGCGCGCAGTTTGATCTAATGCTGATCGAACACGCAGCGGAGCAGGGAGCCACTGTCTATCAGGAGAGCCAGATTAAACGAGTACTGTTTGACGGAGACCGCGCCCACGGTGTCGAAGTGCGCATGCAGGATGGTTCGCACCAGCAGTTTTACGCGCCGGTGGTGGTTGATGCGACCGGGCAGACGGCGATGCTGTCAAACAAATTTGGCTGGCGCGTCCGCGATCCGAAGACTCAAAAAAGCCGTGCTGTATTCTTACTTCAAGGGCGCGCATCGCGAGCCTGATCTCAACGGCGGCGCTACGCTCGTCTTGCGCACGCCGAAGGGGAGCAACGGCTGGTTCTGGTATATCCCGCTCGAAAACGACATTACCAGCGTCGGTGTCGTCGCCGATCCTGAATATCTGGTGAAAGGTCGTGGGCAGGATCTCGCCAAGATTTTTCATGAAGAGATCGAGAAGGTTGAGTCGTGTCGCCGGCGCGTGGCCGGGGCCGTGCGCACGGACAAGATCTATTCGATCTCGACTATTCCTATCGTTCAAGGAATTTCGCGGGCGATGGTTTTATTCTGATCGGCGACGCCTATGGTTTTCTCGATCCGATCTATTCGTCAGGTGTGCTGCTGGCACTGAAGATGGCCGAACTGGCGGCGGACAGCATTCACGACGCTTTCAACAACAACGATTTCACGGGCGCGCGCCTGGGACAGTTTCAAGGGAAACTGGATCGCGGCATCGAGTCGATGCGGAAACTCGTATACGCCTTCTACAACGAAGGTTTCAGCTTCGCGCAGTTTCTGCAGGAAGTATCCCGATCAGCGCGTGAACATTATCAACCTGCTAATGGGGGATGTCTTTAAGGAAGGCGTGGACGATATCTACGGCCCGATGGCGGAATTCGCGTATATTCCGCCGCCGCTTTATGAACAGTTTGAAACTCCGCCCGTCGAAACTGATGAATCCGCGACAAGCGAGGCCCTCTCCGCTCAGTACAAGTATTACGACGATCGTGAAGTGCTGCAGGAGTTAGGAGAATGAGTCGTACTGTAATTAGTTAGGGTGCGTATTCCGCCCACCATTTCCAGGAGCTCCGTAGGAGCCGGATGTTTATAGCAACAACCAGCACCCGCCGACCTTAGCTCCGTAGGAGCGAAATGTGTCAAACTCGCGCGATGATATTTCGCTCCCACGGAGCTTGCACACTGTCTTAGGGCCCGTTGTCTATAAACATTCCGTCCCTACGGGACTAGCTGCGGGTCACAAGTCCTGGTCAAAGAACAAGTACCCTACCGTGAGATCCCTGGATCAAAACAACAACTTGACGCCAAACTGAATGTGCCGTGGGTCGCGCGCTGAACTGATGCGACCGAACGTCGGCGATCCTAGAAAATTGTCCGGGAGGTTGAAGTTCGGGTGATTGAAGAGATTGAAGAACTCGGCCCGCAGTTGCAAGTTGAACTGTTCGGAAAGACTGGTGTTCTTCAGCAGCGACACGTTCACGTTCTGGTAACCGGGCCCATCGAGAGTGTTGCTTCCGACGTTACCAAACGTGCCCGGCGCCGGAAAAGCAAAGGCCCCCGTGTTGAACCAGCGTTCGGGGGATCGCTGATCAAGATGCGGATCGCCAACAACGTTAGGCCGATCGTTAGCCCCGAAACCAAGAATAGAGCGGCCCGTGCCGCTGTTATCAATGTCAGACAAGAGCGCCACCGTGAAGGGCCGGCCAGTTTGCAGAGTAACGATGCCGAAGCTTTGCCAGCCACTCAACATCGTCGATATCCAGCCATTGTTCGCGAGATACCTGCGTCCTTTTCCGAACGGTGGATCGTACGAATAACTCGCAGACAGGCGATGCCGCACGTCGAAATTTGATCGGCCGCGCTCGGCCCGCAGCGTTATAGCTGTTCTGCGGAAAATTTGGGTCGCCCGCACTGCTAAAAAAGTTTGAGGCATCGTCAATCGACTTTGACCAGGTGTACGAGACGAGTGTCGCCAGACCGCGAGATAGACGCCGCTCGAAGCGAGCCTGCAGACTCGTGGTAATTCGAATTAGCGCGCGACTCGAGCAGGTCGATGTCATCAAATCGCGGATCAGGGCGCGGCACGAAGGGCAGCCCGGGAGGTAGCACACTGGGCTGCGGCTGGTTTATGTCGCGCGCTGTCAGGAGCTTCGCTCCCTTCGAACCAACGTACGCGACCTCCAGCACATTGTTGGCGCCAAACTGCCGCTGCACATTGAGATTCCAGTGCTGCATGTAGGCCGTGCGCAGGTCACGCTGAATAGCGAGCGCCGAGTCTGGCAGAGGGAAGGGGAAGAAGGCAGGAAACGGATTGCTTAGCGTTAACGGCAAACCCGGGAGGGAGAAGAAGATGTTGTTATCGAAATATGGTGAGTTGAAATAGAGCGCCTCACCAGGAGCGAGCGGCGACTGATCGTAGTAGACACCATAGCCCGCGCGCACCACTGTCCTTTCATCTTTGCCCAACGTCCAGGCGAAACCGACGCGCGGCGCGAAGTTATTCTTGTCCGGGTTGAATCCTCCGCGCGGCATACCATTCGTGCCCACCCGCACGAGGCTGCGCGTGGCCACGTCGTATACGTTCGCGCGATCCGCCGCATCGACTGGCGGTGTGTTGAATTCGTAGCGCAGGCCCGCCGTCAACGTCAGGCGAGGTCTGATGCGGAAGCTGTCATTGACAAAGAAGTTGTAGCTTTGTGTGCGCAAGTGCTGCGGGTTATCTACGCGCGCGACACTGGTAAGCAGTGGAAAGCCAAGCAACAGATCAGCGATCGCGTTGAAGGATATCTGTGCGAATGGCGAAAACTGTAAGCGGCCACGGGACTCGACATCGCGAAATGCGTTCTGCTGTGCGAAGCGCAGGTCGCCGCCAAACTTGATCAGATGATTCCCGTGTACGTAACTCGCCGTGTTGAGAATCTGGTAGACATTCGTCACGCTGTTCTGCGGATTGTTGCCTTCGTCGCCAAGCGGTGAAAGACCCGTCACAGTGATGAAACTCAACCCTGCATCGCGTGCGTTCGGTGAGATCACGGGAAGGCCAAGGTCTGGGTTGCGGTGGCTGGCTTCCTGCGTTACCGACGCAGCTACCCAACTTAACGCGACGCGCGTCTCATTGACGAGGTTCGGGCTCAACACATAGGTGAGCCCAGCCATCACATTCTGACTGCGGCGCTTCACAGTATCGCCAAATCCCGGAACGAGCGAAAACGTCGCACCCGTGAAAGGCTCGAACAGATTGCGATCGCCAAAGCTGTAACGGAAAGCAAGATCTGCCTTCTGACCAATACGATGATCGAGGCGCACATCGAAACTATCATTGCGATCGCGTTGTATAGGCGAAGAGACAAAGTTTTGCAGAGGCACGTTGCGATTTGGCAGCGGGTAAAGATTAAGTATCGCCTGGCCCACCGTGTTGATCCGCATTGAAGGGATAACGCCGCCGGAAAACGGCATTCCGGTGAAAGGATCGATCGGAGGTCCAAAAAGGCTTTGTGAGAAGTTGCCCGCGCGTTCCAGCGCTGTGGGAACATTAGTGATGCGCGTGATGCCTTCGCGCGAACGTGTGCCTTCGTAATCAGCAAAGAAAAATGTATGGTCGCGATTGATTGGGCCACCGAGCGAACCACCAAACTGGTTACGGATGTATTTCGGCTTCGGCTCGCTTGCAGGGGCAAAGAAGTTGCGCGCATCCAGGGCCCCGTTGCGGTGAAACTCGAAAAGAGAGCCGTGATACTCGTTGCCGCCCGACTTGAGAACCACATTGATCTGCGCACCCGGACTGCGACCAAACGCGGCATCGTAGCTGCTCGTCAACGTCTCAAACTCGCGGATGGCATCGACCGGGGGGCGCACGCCGAAGGTGTTCAGTTTTGGATCGACGTTGTAGACGCCGTCGAGCAGGAAGTTGTTGCCGTCTTCGCGCGCGCCATTAACGCTAAAAGCAAAATCACCGCGCACGGAACCGGCTGAACCTGGCGCGGCGGGAACGGCCCCGGGCACAAGCAGACTCAACTCATAAAAGTTTCGCCCGTCGAGAGGCAAGCCGGCGACCTGTCGGTTTTCTATCACGGTGCCGAGCGACGCTGTTTCTGTTTTCAGATCAGTCTGAGGCTTGGAATCAACGTAGTGATGTTCAATTGTCCCCACTTCCAGCGCAACATCGAATTTTAGTCCCTGATTTACCTGGAGCCCTACCTCCTGCGCGAATGTGGCAAAGTTGGGTTTCTCAACCTCTAACCGATACCGGCCCGGTGACAACTGGACAAGTGCGTACTCCCCTTGCGGCCCGCTTACCGTGGTGAGCGTCTCGCTGCTTTCGATGCTCGTCAGGCTGATCTTCGCGCCCGGGACGAAGGCGTGGTTCTGGTCCGTAATACTACCGCGCAGTGAGGCGCGATACGTTTGTGCGGCGGCGGACAAAGCCAGAATAAGCAACAAGGCCAGTGAAAAAAGTTTTTGGCGGTTCGACATCGGTGATTTCCTGGTTACGTATTTTTGGATAAACGACTTAATTTCGGAGACGCTTCGAGTGGCGATCAGCATTATGACGAAATCTGTTGCAGAATGCTTCCGAAGCAGCTTGAGAACTTAACAATCCCGCGAATGTTTTGTCTGTCAAAGTCGAAAACTGACTGTTAGAATGGACGTTACTAAAACGACCAGAAGCCTGTCAGGGTTTCAATTGTAATTTGATTGTCGCGGTGACTTTGCGGTAACCCACGGCTTCGCGGTTATGCATCAGTCGGACTTGCCTTAACACCACAATCGCCTTTGGAGGCACACGAAAAATGATTTGGCTTATTTTTGCGCTCGGCGCAGCGCTGTCGTGGGGGTTGTATGGACCGGCGCTGCACAACGGACAAGTTCAGTTGGGTAGTCCGATGCGCGCGCTCCTTTGCGTCGGCGTTGCTTACTTCCTGATCGGCGTTCTAGTGCCCGTAGCCAGCCTATCGTCTCAGGGTGGCCTGCATGGTTTTACGATGAAGGGTTCCGTGGCGGCGACGCTTGGTGGAGCGCTGGGCGCGGCCGGAGCGGTTTGCATCATCTTCGCTTTTAGATACGGCGGTTTGCCAACTTATGTAATGCCGCTCGTTTTCGCTGGCGCCCCCCTCGTTAATGTGCTCTTTACAATGTGGCAGCACCCACCGAAAACAACACCGAATCCTTTGCTGTACGTCGGCTTCTTGTTGGCAGCCACCGGAGCGGGATTGGTCTTGTACTTCAAGCCTTCAGCGTAGCGTGACGGTCAGATTTTTCAAGTACGGGTTCACAGTAGACTCCCCAATTGCAAACAGTTTTTTTCGCCTGATGTACTGGAGGAGAGTTGATCATGAAGGACGTCAGCATCAAGACCTTGTTGAGCCTAACCATTCTCGTCCTGTGTTTATCCACTAAAATTCTTGCTCAGACGGGTGGCGATTGGCCGCAATGGCGTGGCGCGAATCGCGACGGCATATCCAAAGAGACCGGCCTGCTCAAGGAATGGCCGGCCAACGGCCCGCCGCTGATGTGGAAAGCAAGTGGCGCCGGAGGAGGCTACTCATCCTTCGCGGTCGCCAATGGCCGTCTGTTTACACTTGGGTTGCGCGGCGACCGCGAATATGTGGTGGCGTTCGACGTCGCGACTGGAAAGCAAGCCTGGGCAACAGCGCACGGCGGTGCGTTTCGCAACGACCGCGGTGATGGTCCCCGCGGAACACCCACCGTCGACGGCCAAAACCTCTATGCTTTGGGCGGCAACGGCGATCTTTCATGTCTGGATTCGCGCACCGGCCGCGTCATCTGGACAATGAACATTCTGGAAAAATTTGGCGGCGAGAATCCCACCTGGGGAATTAGCGAGTCGCCACTGGTTATGGGCGATAAGGTGCTGGTTAACGCTGGCGGACCTGGCGCGTCGATCGTAGCGCTTAACAAAAAAGATGGTTCATTGATCTGGAAGAGTCAGAGCGATCCGGCCGGCTACTCATCGGGTATCCCCGTCCAGATCGGTAATAATACAGAGGTCGTTTTCTTCACGCATCGGCGCGCAGTGGGGCTCGATCTTAAAGATGGAAAACTCTTATGGGAATATCCGCGCGCTTCAAACAAAGTCGCCAACGTTGCTACGCCGGTCGTGCGTGGCAACCGCGTCTTTCTCTCGTCTGACTACGGCACAGGCGCGGGCCTGGTTGAGATAAAAGCGGACGGCAAGGCACAGGAAGTCTACTTCACCAAGGAAATGCGCAACCACCATAGCAGCTCGATTCTGATCGGCGATTATCTCTACGGCTTCTCGAGCGGCATCCTGACGGCGATGCGCTTCGACACCGGCGACGTGGCCTGGAAGGATCGTAGCGTCGGCAAGGGTTCGCTGGTCTACGCCGACGGGAATCTCTATGCGCTCAGTGAAAATGGTGTGGTTGGACTGATTGAAGCGACCTCCACTGGGTATCGCGAAAAGGGCCGTTTCCGGATCCCGCAAGAGTCGCTGCCAACCTGGACGCATCCGGTGGTCGCCGGTGGCCGACTTTACCTGCGCGATCAAGACACGATCTATGCCTACGATGTCAGGGAGAAAAAGTAGATAGGCGAGCCTGCGGAGCAGGCGGCAGCATAAAGCCCAGGGTGAAGCGAAGCGAAACCCTGGGTACACGCGACATAAACCTAATGAGAGCCCGTGAAACGGGCGACAGAGATCTGGTGGCAATGGGCGGCCTGCTGCCGCCCGCACTTCCCGCAGCCCGATAGCCTCCGCTGCGGCGGCCGTCGTAAGACTTCTTTGACCAGATGCATGGAGACCCTCGGGGCTGACATCGATGGTGGTTTCCTCCCTTAAACTTAAGTGGAGGCCATGATGTCTGCCCGCTGTGGATTTGCTCTAGCATCAGGCGGTCTAAGTGCTCACGTTGCACCGGAATAGGTGCTCACGATGAACCGGAATGGGTGCTCACGATGCGCCAGAATCGGTGCCCATGATGAACCGGAATGAGTGCCCACGATGCGCCGGAATACGCACAATTTAGAGTTGAGGATGATGGTCAGACGCCTAACTAGATTGACATTGAGCTACAGCAAGAAACTGTCAAACCACAAGGCCATGCTTGCGTTGGCTATCGCGTTTCATAACTTTTGCAGCTACCATGCGGCGATAAGGGCGACGCCTTGCATGGCAAGATTTACTGACAGCAACAATCTAAAGATGAGTATAATCGCCGCGCCCGGTCAACTCTGACGTTAGGCCCCAAAAAAGGAGATTATCTTGATCGCAAAAGTTCTTATGGTTTTCAGTGCGAGCATCATCCTTACACTCGGTGTCCTACATCTCGTTTATACGTTTTGGGGGCCAAAGCTCACACCGCGTGACCCCGCGTTGCAGGTCAGCATGAGCCAAATTTCACCAGTCATCACAAAAGAAACAACCATGTGGCGGACTTGGGTCGGCTTAAATGCCAGTCACAGCATGGGCCTAATTCTGTTCGGCTTAATTTACGGGTTTCTGGCAATAGCCCATAGCCGGTTACTGTTCCAATCGCCGTTCCTCCTCATTGTCGGGCTGGCAATGCTTGGTGGCTTTTTTGCGCTCGGCAAGGTCTATTGGTTCAGCGTTCCGTTCACTGGCATCAGCATTTCATTGGCCTGCTATGTCGCGAGCATCGCAGCGTCGCGGGCCTAACCATGCGCTCAGGGTCTAAAACTCATTGCACCGGAGCGCGGGGAGCGTGTTTCTCAACTTAGCAACAAACTAATATTCCAACACCCCCTTCGTGCTCCAATGGACTTATGGTTCGTCCTTGAGATCTTAATCTTTCCAGCCAAAAATCGCTGCGATTTTTGGTAACAGGAACCCATCGCTCTATTTCATAGACTTCCTTGATAACACCCTGGTAGACCGCGAAAGCATAATTCGCCTTCTCAGCGCGTTTTCTGTTGACCCGCCATAACCCTCGCGCACAGTTGTACAAATCAGCAGCGTTTAAGCAGAATTCATGTTGCTGATTGATGCAAATCGCTACCCGGATCAGTAATCTGAGCAGCGCGGTACTCATTTGCTTAGGGATTCGCTTTCTTCAAAAAGTCTCGCGCTTCACGTAACTCCGGCAAGGCTTCGTCGGCTTGTTGCCATTGGTCCAGCAGTCTCGCGTAAGCGGCTGCGGCGCTGGTTGGATCTCCGCTTTGGGCAGCGGCGCGTGCCGCACCGAGGAGAGAACGGGCACGGTTCGGTTGTCTGAGCAGGGCAGTGCGGAATTGTGCCGCGGCCTCAGCAGGTTTTCCGGCTCGCAATAGGATTTCTCCGAACAGTTCATTCGAGGGTTTGATCAACACTGGGGGGCCGGAGGGCGGACCCATTGCTTCCTCCAGCGCCGTCGCCTTCTTCATCAATTCAACAGCTCTCGGGTGATCCTGCTTCACTGAGGCTACGAGTGCGACAATCTCGAGTTCTCTGATGTCGAGTGTTTCGGTTGCCGGCGCGTTGCCGTTGAGAATGGCCCGCAGTCCCGCGAGACTCGTTTCTGCGTTCGGCGAGCTGCTAACTGCGTCGGACAGACCACGAATGAAAAGCGGCAGGGTCTGGCTTCGATTCGAAGCGCGGACGGTTGCCGCGCCATTGCTTGAAGATGCGCCGGATCCCATCGTTGATTGCATACCGCCGTGACTACCGTGGGAGGGCGTCGTCGGATCGCTCGCAGCTGTTTTGTCTGCTCCCGCAGCCGGGAAAAGTTTCGACGCCAGCTCCCAGCGCTCCGTCTCCACCACGAAAGCGGCGGCCATATTGGCGTAGTTATTCTCGTAATATCCGGGTCGCAGCTTGTTGTCGTAACTTGATTCAGACATCACCCGCTTCATTAGGGTCAGCAACTCTTCGGCCTTGCTGTAACGCCCCTGCTGCAAGTAGCAGTACAGCAACCAGTGCAGGCTGTGATAGTCGCGCACGTTGACTGAAAGATTCTTGCGTTTCATCCACGCGTCGGACGCCTCCCAGGCGGATTCGTTCGAAGCCACAGCATCAGACCACATTCCCAGTTGCAGGAAAATGTGAGCAGGCATGTGTCGCGCATGGTGGGCCTCCGGAGCGATTGAGGCATAGCGACGGGCAGCAGGCAGGGCCAGAATCGCGTGGTCCGGATCATCGAAGGCGTGAATGATGTAATGTGCGGCGCCAGGATGATTTGGGTTTTTCTGATAGACCTCCAGTGCGATCGCGCCTGCCTGCGCTTGCAAGCGATAGCTCTTATCCTGATTGTCTACCAGAGCAAGGAGTGACAGAGAGTAAAAAGCGGCTGCATCCAGATCGTCTGGATAGTCGCGGTAAAGCTTCTGCATTGCAGCAGAGTAGGCGGCGTCGCGAGCGTGTTTGTCGCCTTCGCCGTAGAGCAGTTTCACCGCGTTCAGATAATCTTTCTCGCGTGCCATCAACTTCGGCGTGACTTTGATCTTATCGATCACCAGGCGCGCTGCAGGAGTGTCCTGCTCTGACCACAGTGGGTGATTCTGCGCCATCGCCTCGCCCCAATAGCCCATCATGAAGTCGGGCTCAATTTTGGAGGACTCGCGAAAGGCCTCCAGCGCTTCTTCGTACCAGAAGGAATGAAGCGCCGCCAACCCGCGCAGGAAATGCGCCTGGGCCTTTTCCGAACCGGAGGTCTGAAACTCAACCTTCCCTAGTTGGGAGTTCTGCGCGGGCACGCTTGAAGCCAGGGCCGCGATCAAAGCAACTATCAAGAATAGGATTCGCCAAATACTTTTCCGTGCTTGCATGAGTGCTCCTCCACTGGAACGAAAAGACCTACCTGCTGGGACCGCGGGCGTCCCGCCCTCCCCAACGTGAAACACCAAATCAGCAAAATCGTGTGGTTCGAGTATAGTTGAATCTACCGCAACTGAATGCGGGCGGGACTCCCGCGGTCCCAGTGTCATGGTCTTCATGTAATGCTCACTTCCTGCCAATGCAGTACAGGTGCTGGGCGGTGCGTATAAAAATCTGGCCGTCGGAGATTGCCGGCGAGCTAAGACAATAATCGTTCAGCGCGTTTTCGGCGAGGACTTCAAACTTCGGACCTGCCTTTACCACTGTCGTCAGGCCGTCCTCATTGGTCACATAAATTTTTCCATCTGCCAGTACGGGAGAACCACTGTAGGTTCCGGGTTTGATCCGTTGCTTTCCGTAAATCTCTGCGCCCGTCCTGGCATCCAGACACCACATGATGCCGCGGTCGTTAACGATGTAAAAATATTTTCCGTCGGTGACCGGCGTCGGCACGTCAGGGCCGTTTGTGGTTGACCAGAGCAGATGCGTGGCGGAGATGTCACCACGACCGCCTGCCCGCAAAGCAAGCAAAGGCCTCACTTTTGATGGCGCATAAATAATGTCGTCAAATATCACCGGCGAACCGACGGTACGATGGGAAGGATCGTTGTCGGGATTGAGGCCATTCGCACGCCATAATTCTTTTCCTGTCGCTGGGTCATGACCGGTAACACAATCTCCGCCGCTGATCACAATTTCCGTTGCTTTACCCTGTCGCAGCAGCCCCGGCGTAGTATATGAATCTGGTGATTCAACCACCGCCTTGGTCGGCCGCTCGACGCGCCAAACAGTCTTGCCAGTTTTTTTGTCGATCCTAAGCACGTACGAAGGATCGTCGGTCTTCATTCCGTGCAGCACCTGAACGTATAGCGAGTCTTCAAAGAGCAAAGGCGACGAAGCATAACCCCAGTTAAGGCCAAACGCGCCATAGTCCTTCTGGAGGTCGCGCGACCAGAGCTCCTTACCGCCGAAATCGAAGCCCTTCAATATGCCGGTACCGGTTAGCGAGTAGACGCTCTCGCCATCAGTCACCGGCGACGGCGACGACATATTCTGTTTACGCATCTTCACATTTCCGCTACCCAATTGCTTCTTCCAGAGAACTACGCCTTTCACTTTGTCCACGCACCAGAGGTACAGACCGTCGCCATCGGCTACGTTTAGAAAGATGCGGTCGCGCCAGATGATTGGAGTCGAACCGCTCCATCCCGGCATGGCAATCTTCCAGGCAATATTTTCCTCAGGTGTCCAGCGTAAGGGAAGATTTCGTTCGCTGCTTACACCATTCAGAGAGGGCCCGCGCCACTGGGGCCAGTTTTGCGCGGAGACCTTTGTGATCGTGAGGATGACGAGAGCGAGGGCGCAAATGACTTGTTTGTGCATGTTCCATTTCCCCTGCAACATTAGCTCACTTATTCAGCGTGTCGCGGCTCTGCCGCCTGATGTGCGGAAAGGCTTTGCCCTTCCGAAACCCCAGGCCACCTTTCTTGGGCTACGCCCTCTATATGGGGCGCAGCCCCAAAATATGATCCGGTTCTCGGAAGGGCGAAGCCCTTCCGCATCGGGCGGCGAAGCCGCAGACTCGTGTGGGTTAGCCATCTGGCCCACCAGGCGCGATCACTTCCTCGATTGCTGCTTTTCGCCCTACTCCGCTCGCAGCGCCGGCAGCAGGGGCGAGCGCAATGCAGCCCACGTCGCTAGTATCGATGCGGTCAGGCCCGATATTAATACCGCCAGCAGCAACAAGCCCAGCGAAAGGCTCGGCAGTTGGGCGTGCTGCGAGAAAAACACTGGTGCGATGGCCAGCAATGCAGTGACGGTTCCAGTAATCAGTCCACAGAAAAGCAGCAGTGCGTTTTCCGCCACCACCATCAGCGTGAAGTGCGAAGAGTTGTATCCGACCGCGCGCAACAGCGCCAATTCGCGTTGCCTCTCCAACACGTTGCGCAACAACACTGCCGCCATGCCCAGTGTGCCCAGCAGCAAGCCGAGGGCCCCCAGCATCTGAAAGGTGGAAAGATAGGTGTTTTCTACACGGTGAAAGTTCGCCAACCGCTCGCCGGTTGGCTGTACATCAAAACCGAAATCCGCCAGTCGATCTTCCAGCGCGGCGGCAATCGCCGGTGACTGTTCAGGCGACTGGGTATCTACCAGGAAAAAGCGGTAACCTTCCTGCTCCGGAAAAACTCGCAGGAAATTCTTCTCTGCCATCACTAGTTCGCTTTGGAAAATACTGTCAGCGAGAGCGGCAACCAAACGCAAGCGAACCGGCCGGTCGCCCTGCTGCAAAACGAAATCGTCACCCAGCTTGAGGTGCAGTACGTACGTCATCGAGTTTGCGTCGGCGATAACTGGCACGGCGCCATCGGGGAACTCATGATTCAGGAGCAGCCACGGATTCTGCTTCTCCTCGCTGGTGCTCGCCAGAGAGTTCTGAAAGGCAAAGCGATTTCCGCTGATGAAGTCGGGTGTCGGCGCAATGATCTTCGGATTGCCCGGTTGATAAAGATTAAGACAGCTCGCATCGTCGCCGGGGCGCACGCGAAAGCGCGCAAACGTCACGCCCGACAGCGGTGAGCCAACATCGTCTGTTGCTAAGTTTAACTCCTCTCGCCCCTCGCGCGTATTCGGGTCATGAACCAAGGGCAGCAGAGACTGGGCCAGCAGTGGAAACCCTCCGCTGCCTGACTTCCTGTCAGGCACGAGCGTTTCCCCACGGTGTCGAAAGGAATCAACCGCAACGATGATAAAGGCAGCCGAGGCGATCAGCGCGATGCAGAGCACGCTTCGTCCCGGACGAGAGGTCGCATTTCTGAATCCTAAACGCGCCACGGACCACCAACCCGTCCCGCCTATAGCTGTTCCTCCGTCGCGCCGCAGCCAGGCAGACTGAAAACAAAGAGACGCGACGAGTAGCAACAGCGCGCCACCGAAAAAACCTGCTGTTTGTCCAACCAAATGGAGCGATGTTGCTGTCAAAAGCAGAATCGCGGCGACACTTAGAGAGGTCGCAACGCGAAATGAAGTGAAGAAGCGTCGCCGCCTTGTTTCACCCTCCGCACGTTCCCCAGGATTCGCCTGTGCCGTGACAGCGCCCGTTAGCAGACTGCGCGTTGATGATCGTCCCACCTGTCTCAAGGTCCAGACGATACAGGTAAGGGACGCGAAGACTCCGCCGGCAGCACCGAGGAACATTGAGAGTGGCGAGACGTGCAGCGTCAACATAGTCGTTCCGACAGCATCCACCCACCAGGTCCGCAGGCCCAACATCAGCAACTGACCGTAGGCAAGCGCGCCGGCCAAACCAATCACACTGCCGATGACGGCCATGATCATCCCTTCCGCCAGAAACAACGCGCGAATCCTGGCTGCGGGAAAACCGACGGCCTGCAGCAAGCCGATCTCTCGCAGGCGTTGCTCGACGCCGAGTTTAAAGAAGAGCGCGGCTAACAGCAGCGCCGAGATCACGAGAAATAAACTGAAGTAAAGAAAATATTCACCAAAGTCAGTGGCGCCGCGTGAGGCAGCCAAACCTTCGGCGCGAACCGGCAGAATCGAGAAACCGGCATGCCGCGGATCAAGCGCCTCGCGCAGGCTTCGCTCGAAGGCCACCTGCGTTTCCGCGAGCGTCCGTCCGCTTTTGGGCCAGATACGAAGCGAAGTGAGTTTGCCGAAACGCGAGCCCCAGAGCTTTTGTCCTGCTTCCAGCGAGACGAAGCCCTTTGGCGTCGTGCGGTACTTTTTCCAATAGTCCTCGTCCTGCGTGCGAACACGCTTTAAGTCAATCGGAAATGGTGGGTCCCAATCGCCAAACGTTTCCGACCCGGTGATGCCTGGGTAATCCGGCACCAGATCGCGGTCAGCCGCCAATCCCTGCATCGGGATAATGCAGGCGACGCGAAACTCAGCCGAACGGGTAGCGAGCTTTCCCTCTTCGAGCCAGACGTAGTAATCGAGCGTGACGCGCTCGCCAACCTTAACCTGAAGATCGGAACCCGCCCATTCGTTGAGCAGGATTGGAGGTAAGTGTGCAGTCGCCAGTCCGCCTGCACTGTCGTTACAACCAGGCAGGTGTCCCCACTCACCGTGCTGCATCACCTCGATACTCTCGTCGGTGACACTCGTGACAATCGAATACGGAATCTCGCGCCCGTCGTCCCTGCGGATGCTATTGACTAGATAGGACAAGTACGGCGACGGGCCCCACGTCTCCGCCGACTGCGCAGCTACATCCACCTTCTCAGCCAGGGCTTCGGGTACGAGTCCCGCCGTACTCTCAACCGACAACCCGTGCTGCTCATTCACGGCTCGCAGCTTAATCCCATAGTCTTCAAGGGAAGCTGTGTCTTTTAGAATCCGTGCCAGCAACGCTGCCCTGGCAACCTGCGTCGCGGCCTGAGTGTCGCTTCGCAAAGCTTCAGCTATCAGAATAAAGTTAACTTTACCGTCCAGCGCCAACTCCTTCTGCAACAGCTTCAAGGGAACGAAGATGGCGCGCACGGCGCTTTGCTGAGGTTGTACCGAAAACTCTCCCAGCGCGTCTGCCGCAAGAGTCTCGCGCACATTCAAACGCAGCGTGCTGCCCAGATCTTCCTTGCGACTGTGCAGAGACTCGATAGGAATCTCCGAAGGCTTTTGGATTCGCAATAGCAGGGAATCGCCCGTTTGTGCGCCCAGTTCTCGGGCCAGACTGTCGCTGAGCAAAACCTCATGGCCCTGCGGCGAGCCACCTACGCGCGAGTGGAATTTCCAGAATCTTTCATCGACTCCATAAACGCGTATACCAGACCCAACTCGTTTGCTTGGTTCATGAGTAATCGTGCCGTCGAGCGCAATCAGTGGACAGGTAGCGGTAAATCCGCTGGCTGCAAACTGTCCGTGACTTTGAATGTCGGCGGCGAGCTGCTCACGGAAAAATCCCTGGGCTGTGATCACCTGGTCCGCATTTCCCAATCGTTGTTGAAAGAGATCGAGCAGGCTGGCCCTCACAGAATCGCCGACGAGCAAAGCTCCGGCCAACACCGCCACTGCGGTGGCTACCCCAAAGACCACGGCCAGGTTAGTGCGCCAGTAGTAAGAAAGGTTTTGTTTTAAGAGTCGAGCGGTTTGCATTACAACTGCCTTAGCTGCTGATCGACCAGCTCATAGCGCGTGGGAAATCGCATCGCGAGTTCTACGTTGTGAGTCACGACCACCAGGATGGTCTCCTTTTGCTGGTGCAGTTCCAACAGCAGGGAAGCGACCACGTCTGCGGCTTTGTGATCGAGATTCCCGGTCGGTTCGTCACACAACAAAAGTTGCGGCCGGGTGATCAACGCGCGCGCCAGGGCCACACGCTGCTTTTCTCCGCCGGAAAGTTTCGCGGGTCGATGATCGAGACGGTCACCGAGGCCAACCTGGTCGAGCAACGTACGCGCTCTTTCGGTGGCCTCGGCGCCGTTTTCCGGAGCTGCTGAAACCAGCGTGGGTGTTAATACATTTTCCAGCACGGAGCACTGCGGCAGCAGGCAGTGGTCCTGAAAGATGAACCCGATCTCTTTGTTCCTGAATGCAGCCAGCTCTTTCTCTTTCAGTTGATATGGATTCCGCCCATCGAGCGTGACGGTTCCGCTGCTGGGTGGCTCAAGCGCGCCGATGATGTAAAGCAGAGTGCTTTTACCGCTGCCCGAGGGCCCAACTATCGAGACGGCATCCCCGCGAGACAGTGAGAGCGAGATGTCGGACACGATCTTCAGTGCTCCGCGTGGAGTTGGATACTCTTTAGAGACGTGATCAACCTGAAGCACAAGACCTCCAGAAAGTTTTGCCGGGATTTACGCAGAGACGGGCGGAGCAGAACAAAACAGTTATCAGATCAGGACTAGTGGACTATGCTCGACGGACTTGGTTTCCCGGCTTTTTCAGATCCGCGTTTAGCCACGTGCATCCGCGGCTAATTCTTCGGCAGTCATCTGTGTCTTGCATCCATGCACTGCCATTCCTTCATAGACCTCAAGGGCGCGATCGGCCATGCGCGCCACGCTGTAGAGTTCACGCACTCTCTCAAAACCGCTCTTTGCCAATTTCTCCGCGAGCACCGGATGCTTATAAAGCTGAAGGATGCCTTCGGCGAGACTATCCACGTTGTCAGGCTCAACCAGCAAACCGCCGCCTGTTTTCTCGATGATCTCCGGAAACGCTCCGCGTTTTGGCTGGATGACGGGAATGCCGCAAGCCATTGCTTCGAGCAGAAAGATTCCTTTCGGCTCATCGTATGTAGCCGGCACCGAGAGCACATTTAGCTGGCGCAAGAAGTCGATCTTGTCATTCCGGTCGAGCACGCCGCGATAATGAAACTCAGAGGCAAGGCCGGCGTCTTTCATCTGCTGTTCAATGCCGCTGAGATATTTCCTATGTTCCGGGGCCAGGTAGCCGGCCGCTTCCAGACGCGCGCCTTGCAATTCGCCTTGCTCACGCAAATTTCGATACGCATCGGCCAAAACGTGCAGCCCTTTTTCGGGCGCGACACGCGCGAAGAATCCAACAGTGAAAGGTTCGGAGCCTTCACTCGCGACCGACTCCGGTCGGCGATGATAGCCTTGCAGGTTGATTCCCAGGGGCACGACGCTGATCTTGTCTGGAGGAATCTCCAGATAGTCAGGCATGAACTTGGCGTAGTACTCGCTCACCGCTATGAAAACATCCACGTGCTTGACGTTGGCGCGAATCAGCTCGAGGGCTTCGCTCTTGTAAGGCTCATGTAATCCTTCGATGAACAGATCCTCGCCCTGAAGCGTGCAGCAGAGAGGACGGCCCAGCGCCTCCTTGATAGGTTTCGCCAACCCGAGCAGTAGCGAGTAGGGCAGACTCACGACATCCGGTGGCCCCTCGTGTTTCAGCCAAGCCAGCAGCTTTGAGATTTCTTTGTGTTGAAAGCCCTCTTCGCCTTTTAACATTGAGACAGTCAACTCGCCCAGCATCTTCGGACTTGTCGAAATAGAACGACGCGAAGCCAGTTGCAACATCGGCGTCCAATCCCATAAACGATCGAGCCAGCGGGGTGACTTGCGAAAAAGCGGTACGTATTGCTCGAGGTAAACGCTGATGCCGCCGAAGAAGACTCTCTCGTGACTGACATTGGGTTCGTCGGTTAGGGTTGGAGTGTAGACAGGCAAGAGCACTACATCATGACCGCGTGAAATGAGTTCAGACGCGAGTGCGTTGTCGCGCAGGCAACTGCCGCAATACATCTGCCCGGCTCCGCCTGTGAGATAGAGAATCTTCATCGCACGTTTTAGTAGAATGTCTGTCCTACGCTTCATACGGCTACGGCACGCTGGAAGGCGCGGCGCGCGTACAGGTGTTCGAAGAGGTTGCCCTCGTGCGGTTGGTCCCAACTTAGCTGGCTCGTGGGCACGGGTCCGATGTTTAGTCGATCTACATTTGGGGAGTTAACCAGTTTGCGAATCAATTGGGAATCAGAAGTGATCGCAGTAACCACCAGGCTGGCACCCAGGATTTCCGGGATTTGTTCCTGCCTGGTCTTTACAACGCTGGCGAAGGGAAACAGGAACTCTTTGTTCGCGAGGGGATGCGTGGCCTTTTCGCAGAGCACGATAGTTGGAAGGAGATAGGAACAACCTTGCCAGGTCACAAGACGTCCGCCGTTACGATAAGAAGCAGTGACTTCGCGCGCGCCAGGTTCAGTAAGTCCCTGATCGATCATCTGCGAAATGCGCGCCGCGACGTTTCCATCCGCGAAAGGCGCGATCTGTGCCGCTTCGTCATCGGCGGCGAGTGGGGCTATCCGCGCCAAACGTTCGGCTAGCGCCTCAGCGATCTCCTCGGCGTGGGCTGGCACCCAGACACCCGATGCGTTGATGCACGAGCGCCCGCCGTTTTCAGCAATCGAAGTAACCATCACATCGAGATATTGCTCCCACTCATCAATACAATCTTCGCCGATAACGATCTTGCTGAATCCGGGACCATGAATCTCGATGCGTGAGTCATCACTCCAGACACCAGTCGAACCAGCATCTCCGAAGATCATGCCGCGGCCGCAACTCCTCAGAATCTCTCCAGCACCGGCGTGATCGGTAGGGTAGAAACTGAAACGCCTCGCGCGGCGCGCCGGCGCGGATCAGGGCCTGAATGATTCTGTACGGAGTCCAGGGTTCCGCGCTTCCAGGCTTGAGCACCAGTGGAATCTTTAAAGGCACCGCGGGAATCCAGAGCGTGTGCACTCCCGGCGAATTACTCGGCAGCACGACGCCCAGAGACTCAGTGCGAGGATAGAAACTCAGCGCCTGTCCTTCAACTTCGCCGAACCCTCGATCCAGTATCTCCCAATCAATGTTCCTGGTCAGGCCGTTGAGCACATTTCCCACTTCCGCCAGCACGCCGCAGATCTTGGCCATGTTCCTGCGCGCCAGCACGTGTGGCATACCAGTGGTTGCTGAGACTTGTCGAACATAGTCGTCAGGTGTCTGCAGGTCGTCACCTAAGGGCAGTGAGTCATTGCGAAAGTGATCAGCAGCGCGGGCACAAATATCGATCAACTCGGCGGTGGAAAGTGCCGCAAGCTTTTCTCGCCCGATTTTTTGATCTCGCAGGTCGCGTCTGATCAAGCCGCTGTTGGCCTGGCTGATCTCAACAAAGAGTTCACGCGTTTGATGGTGCGGCACGCGCACGACGTCCAGGCTCTTGTATGGCTTACCTTGTCGCAGTATGGGAATGTGGATCATCGCATTTCGGATTTCGAATTGCGGATTGCGGATTTTTGGTGGTTACGAGTCACGAACAATAAAGCTCGATGGCTTCGCAAATCCGACATCCGCATTCCGCAGTCAGTAGACTCCCTCGACTACGGTGCCCTGCAGTTTCGAGAACGGCCGCACGTTGCGTACCCCATCCCAGGGGTAAAGCTCGCACGGTGGCTCTCTTTCCGCCTCGTCACGTTCGAGAAATCGCGGCATAAAGAATTCTTTTGTCAGCGTGGTCAACCGCACACGACCGGTCTCTCCATACTCGACAACTCGCTCTGGATTATCCGGGTCAACGATTTCAATCATCGCTCGCGGCAGCGGGCGGATAGTAGATGACCGCGAAATTGTCTTTCTCCTCGCGCGGTTTGTGTACGGCCAGGCCCATCAACGTATTGCCATAGGTGGGCGCGAAATATGCGCCTTCGAGCAACTCTTCCACGGCAAAGCGATGAAACTGCGGCGTCATCTCTGTGCCGCCGCAGAACACGCCGGTGATCCCGAGCTTCTTGAGCGAGACTTTTTCGCAAAGCGCCTCCAGTAGTTTCGGCGTGGTGAACAGACAGCGAATGTTATCGTGCGCGCGGAGCAGCGTCAGGCCTTGTTCGACGACGTGTTGCTTGTATTGTTCGGCCATCTTTGCCTGGCCCATCTTGATCAGCTTGATCACCCAACGCGGATCGAGATCGATCATGAAGCAGATGCCGCCGCGATACTGCGCCAGGTGTTCCACCGCGAGACGCAAGCGCCGCGGTCCGGTAGGACCAAGCGACAACCAGTCGGCGCCTTTGGGGAAGAACTCGTCCGGCAAAGTTTCGCTGAACGCTTCATAGTCCAAACGAAAATCTTCGATGTTGATCCGAGACTTCGGAACACCAGTACTCCCACCAGTCTCGAAAGTGTAGACGGGACGTCCCGCATACCCTTTCGGCACCCAGCGACGCACCGGGCCACCGCGCAGCCACTCGTCCTGAAACGGACCTAATCGCGTGAGGTCATCATAGCTGTGAATCTCCTGGCGCGGATCCCAGCCAAGTTTCGCGACGTAATCCAACCAGAACGGGCAGCCAGTAGCAGGATCGAAGTGCCACTCGATAACCTCACGGACCCAGGCATCAAGTGCTTGCTGCGATCGCTTGATGTTAGTTTGTAAGCTTACTTCAGCAATAGACATTTTGCTTGTCGTAAAGGACAGAACGAATCTAACAATCTGTAGAGCTAAAATACCAGAGGAGTGATTAATGTAGAACAGGTGGTCAGGCCGTTCACCATCGACTTGTGCTCAGTCGCTACCGTTCTGTCTGCGCCGTCTCACCGCTAAGTGCCGCACGCAACGACCCGGGAATCTCCGTCGGCTTACCGTTCTGCATGGTTACGATGGTCATCGTTCCTTCGATTGCGAGTTCGTCAGCAGCGTTAAAGACCTGGTAGTCGTAACGAATTGAAGTCCGCCCGAGCTTGCCGACCGTGAGCCGCAGGCGGAAGGGATCGTCGAGCGCGAGTACGCGAAGGAAACGACACTCCAGGTGTACACGCGGAAAATCGTAACCCATGCTCCGATCCATCGGCCAATCGATGCCCCGAACCAGTTCACTTTCAGCTTCTTCGATGATTTCGAAAATGCGTGGAAAGTGCAAACGCCCGGCGGCATCTGCGTCAGCCCAACGCAGACGGCGCTGGAGTTCTATGGAGGCAGGCATGCTTTGAGATCTTTCCATACAGCCAGAAAAAGGCCAATATCGATCATACTAAGTAAACAAGTCGGAAGCGCGCGTGCTAACACAGGTGTTTGATAGAAAATAATGGTGAGCCGAGCAGGGCTCGAACCTGCGACCCGCAACGCGATTTTTCCTCACAGATCAAATCAAAATGCGGCGATCACCGAACCTAAGCCGTTGTGTAGTAATTGAATCAGCGTGGATGCCGCGTTGCGATTTCTATTCTCCCTTCGCGGCAGCCTGCTCCTTCCACGCTTCGGCGTTTACGCCCATCACGAGGAGCCACAGAGTCAGCAATCCTTCCCCGATGGCCGCGACAAGGATGTAGGGGTCCAGATACTTTGCTCCGAGCGGCGGTGACAGAAAGGTCAGCCAACCCAACGCCATCAGCACGCCCAGAATTCGAGGAAGGCCGTGCACGGACGTGGTTTGTGCCGCAAGAAAAGTCACTCACGGCAGCGCCTTTGCGGCTTCGAGAACCTGTTCGGGTCGCGCCCGCACGTTTAGAGTCTCTGTCACCATGCGCCAGCGAACTGTGCCGGACGGATCGATCAGGAACTCAGCGGGACGCGCAATGTCTGCGCCGTTTGCTCCCTGTCCGGCGTGAACCAGATCATAGCGGCGAATTGCCTCGAGTTTTGGATCCGAGAGAAAAGTAAAAGTGTATCCCGTTTTTTGAATCATAATATCGCGATTCTTCTGGGGCGTATCAACGCTGATCGCCACGGGACGTATTCCGGCCTCGTTAAACTTATTCAGATTCTTTTCGATACTCCGCAACTCGGAGTGACATACCGCTCACCAATAGCCTCGGTAAAAAATTAGCAGCACGCCTTTTGGCGGCTTGTTGTTAATTGGCTCAGTCAACAACTGAGCCAGCGTGACCGGCTTATTGTTCGAATCAGTGAGAGTGAAGTCGGGCGCCTTCTGTCCAACCTGTGGCGCTCCACCCGACGCCGGCAGCCACCGGAAGGCAACGAAGGCCACAAAAAGAAACCCTGCGAGAAGTAATAGTCCAAGCGCTGCCGCCAAAGAGCTGAAGATTTTTGAGACGATTCTCTTGTCAGGTTTGAAGGCACGGCGAAGGCCGAGAAACAAAAGCACCATCGCGATCGCGAATAGGATCAGATAGGCCCATGGAAAATCACGCGTTATCGGGCTTATAAAGTCTAGCCACGGTGCAAATGCAACCGTGTAGCTAAATCCCGCAACCAGGCTGAGGACAAATCCTGCCCAGATCTGCCAGTTTAGTCTCTTCATGAAACCGTACTTTATCACGGAACCCAGACTGGGCGAGGCTGGGGTCAGGCTTGCGATTTGCGATTCTGTCACTCGCCACAGTTGTATTGTTGAATGATCTCGGAGCCAACGCTCTAGAATCGCAAAATCGGAAGCCTGACCCCGGTTTCAGTTCTCTCCAATACGTTATGCTATATCTTGGCTTAGCCATTTCCATCCTCTCCGCGATCTTCATGTTGCGAGCCGCGAACTGGGCACGCCTGCTATACATCGGTTGGAGCGGTATCGAATTTCTGGTCCTCCTTTTGACTTCGCCAGTCAAGCCTAGGCTAATTCCCGGAATACTAATGTATAATGAAATTTATCTGGAACTTCTAGGATGAGAACATGAAAAAGTCGGGCGCGAGCCAAGGCCAGTCGGCATCGGAGCTCATCTCGAAAAGAATCGCCGAACTCGGGGACTGGCGCGGGGAAACCCTCAGCAGAATGCGCAAGCTCATCAAGGAAGCAGACCCGGACGTCGTCGAGGAGTGGAAG
This sequence comes from Blastocatellia bacterium, assembly GCA_963698325.1. GTDB lineage: Bacteria > Acidobacteriota > Blastocatellia > Pyrinomonadales > Pyrinomonadaceae > PSRF01. The sequence goes on from CAVOQJ010000010.1 coordinate 153,970, forward strand.
TGGATGGGCACTCCGATTTGGTCGCACGACGGCATCATCTGCACTGGCGAATCCTACAAGAATGTCGTGAAGCTTACCTTCTCCAAGGGCGCGTCTCTGAAGGATCCGGCCCGTCTCTTCAACTCGAGTCTCGAAGGAAACGCACGCCGCGCGATCGACATCCACGAAGGCGAAGAAGTTGACGAGTCCGCCTTCAAGGCGCTGGTTCGCCAAGCGGTCGCCCTCAACAGTTCTGGCAAGTCGAAACCTTCGAAGAAAGCGAAGTCCTAAGGGATTCCGCCCCTGAACAGGTCCGACATTTTTTTTACATGGTGAACATCCTCGCCTTCGTCAACCAACCTCCGTGGCATATCAAGGCAGTCGGAAAGAAATGAACTCCCCAAAATTCAATTCAGTTGAGGAATATTTAGCCTCACTGGACCCTACGAAAGAAAGGACCCTCAGGTCCGTAATTGATTTGATTCTTACCCAATTTCCGGAACTAGAGTCCAAAATTACCTGGAACGTGCCTACCATCCACCGGAATGGGAAGTATGTAGTTGGCGTTTGTGCCTACAAGCATCATCTAACATTTTCACCCTGGAGTCCTCGTGTAATTGAAGACTTTAAGGTGAGGTTGGGGAAGTTTGTCGTCTTCAAGAACTGCTTTCAGATCCCTGTCGATTGGGAAATCGATAGAAAATTAGTGAAGGATTTGGTCCGGGCCAGACTAGCCGAGCTGGATTAGTCTCCCTCGAGTTTTTTAGATCCACGCTAGCATTGTCTGCGTTCTTTTTTTACGAGGTGAACAAACGCGGCCTAACGAATCGCATGCAGCCTACCGCAACACTGGCGGTTCTATGGCGCCAGAACCCTCACCGCTCGCGGCGTGAATTCAGAAGGCTTCGTCAGCAATGGCGGAGCCTTTTTGCTGTTATGGAACATCCTCACCGTGCCGCACGTAAAGCCTGCAGATCCGACTCATTAAATACATCTTCGCCGAACTGCGCATGCGGGTGAGGCTTGAAGCTGAACCTTTTCTTGCGGCTTTCTGACCGCGTCCAGGAGAATATCAATGAGTATCGAACGTGACGCCTTGAGGCGAAAGTCGTTTTTGGGAATGAGACGATGGTCACTCACATCAACCGCAGTTCAAACCAAAACCTTCCAACACTAGTCAAAAGGGGGACACCATGACGCAAAACACTGCTACACAACAAGTCAGCGAGCAGGCAACTGACAAGACCGCGATTCGTCCGTTTCATGTGAATGTTCCGGAAGCGGAACTTACCGAATTGCGCCGGCGCATCAATGCAACCAAGTGGCCTGACCGGGAAACGGTCGCGGATCAATCGCAAGGCGTGCAGCTGGCGACGATTCAGGCACTCGCGCGCTATTGGGGGACGGAATACGACTGGCGCAAAGGTCGAGGCGAGACTGAACGCCCTGCCGCAGTTCATCACCGAGATCGATGGACTGGACATTCACTTCATTCACGTTCGCTCGAAACATGAAAATGCGTTGCCGCTCATCGTCACGCATGGATGGCCGGGCTCGATTATCGAGCAGATGAAGATCATCGATCCACTGACCAATCCCACGGCGAATGGCGGCAGCGCATCGGATGCGTTCCATCTGGTGATTCCGTCGATGCCAGGCTATGGCTTTTCAGGCAGACCCACCACTACCGGATGGGATGGTCCCCACATTGCACGTGCCTGGGTCGTACTGATGAAACGCCTTGGATACGCGAAATTTGTGGCGCAAGGCGGTGATTGGGGCGCTGTCATAACTGAGGTGATGGCCACGCAGGGGCATCCGGAATTGATCGGCATTCACACCAACATGCCTGGCGTGTTTCCAGTCGACATCGACAAAGCGGCCTTTTCCGGAGCGCCGGCACCGTCCAGTCTCTCAGCCGAAGAGAAAATCGCTTACGAGCGACTGCAGTTTGTATATTCCAAGGGCATCGCCTACGGATTCCAAATGGGGTTGCGCCCGCAAACGCTGACTGGGTTGGCGGATTCCCCCGTCGGCCTGGCAGCCTATTTTCTTGACCACGACGCGCGCAGCTACGAGCTGATCGCGCGTGTCTTTAACGGACACCCCGAAGGCCTCACGCGAGACGACATCCTCGACAACATCACGATCACCTGGTTGACGAATACAGCAATTTCTGGCGCCCGTCTGTATTGGGAGAACAAACTCGGGTATTTCAATGCCAAAGGCGTCTCCATCCCGGTGGCCGTCAGCGTATTTCCTGACGAGTCTCTACCCGGCCCCGCGGAGTTGGGCTGAGCGTGCGTTTCCCAAACTCATCCATTACAACAAGCTCGACAAAGGCGGACACTTTGCGGCGTGGGAACAGCCGGAGCTTTTCACTACTGAACTTCGGGCGGGGTTTAAGTCGCTACGTTGACCCGTAGTGATGCAGTTTGATTGTGGCACGCGCATCCTGCGCGTGATTCACGGTCGGGACGCCCGTGCCACCTCGCCAAATTGCACCACCATGCGTTGACCCTTTGCGAGACAACATGACTGAGTGGGTTGGCGTCTTCGCTCCGGAGGAGCGAAATGTTTATAGCGCTGCGCGATCACTAGAAAGAAGATCGCCTCTCGGAAGTGGCGACGCCACTTCCGAGAGGCGAAAAGATTTTCATGCGGTCACGGGCTATAAACATCTCGTCCCTACGGGACGGCAATCAAGCTTACATAGCGGGCGAATTCATGCCAAAGGCGAACTTCCACGCATCGCCGTCCTTAACATAAATTGACACGCCCCAGATAACAGTTCCTCCGACCTCCTGACCGCCGCAAGTGCCGTCGGCGGTGCCCTTGCGGGTGAGCATCTCGACGGTCGGCGAAAGAGCCGAGGCGAAGCCATCGCTGACGCTGACGCTTTTGATCTCGCAATTGGCCCCGGTCCAGTCCTTCAGTGCATCGGCCCTGTTTGCCAGGTAGGTGCCGAATATATTCACAAATGAAACGTCCTTTGCCATCAGATCTTCGAGCTTTTTGGCGTCGTGTGCCTTCCATGCTTCCCATAACGCGAGTTCGACCTTGACGAGAGCGTCGGTGTTGGCATCGGGCGTGGCCTTGGCCGGAGCACCGGTGTTAGAAGCCGTATTTGAATTAGCCGCAGTCTTGTCATCCTTCTTCGGCTCAACCTTCTTGGGCTTTTTGGGCGGAGTTGCGGGTGCGGCCTTTGGCGGATTCTTCGGATCGACGATCAAATTCTCGCCGTGGAAGACCGCCTGCCATTTGTCGCCGCTGCGGACCCAGATGCTGGCCGAACGGACCGGGCTCGGCACCTTCATCGGCTTGCCGTCGGGGCCGTTGCACGTGCCGTCCCAAGTGGCCTTATAGCTGAGGGCATACGTGTCCGCGTCGATCATCGACATCGCGGGCTCGGTCAGGTCCATTGACTTGATGTCGCACTTGACGCCGGCGATCATCTTGACGGTTGCGGCCTTGTCCATCCGCTGGCCGCCGCCGGTGAGAATGACGAACTTGTCGCTCAGCATTCCCTCAAAAAACTTTGAATCGCCCTTGACGTAAGCCTCATTGGCCTGTTTGTCGAGGGCCATCAACGCGTCGGCGGTCGGTGCGGCCGCAAACGGTTTGGTCGTATTTGTGTTTGCATTATTTGCTCCGGTGTTAGCAGCCGGGGCTCCGCATGCCGCGAAAAACGTCGACGCAGCAGCCAATAAAATAAACTGAAGTGTCTTCTTCATAACAATTCTCCTAAGGGATGATTCGATTTCAAAAGGTGGATTCAAGTTTGAAGTGCAACAAGGCAATATCAATGGCCCTAATACCGCGAAGCGGTTACGTCTCAAAGCCCAGGGTTGCTTCAACCCTGGGGGTGAGGTCCAGATTATTATCAACCCGGAACGGGTTGCGCCAATTGGACGCAACCGCGTTGCGGTTGAATCGTCGTCGAATTCTGTAACCCAGGGTAGCCGAAGCGGCAACCCTGGGCTCTGAGACGTAACCGCTTCGCGGTAAAGCAGCTCAATTCAAAAAGCTAACTAGGCATTTCAAAGAACCTTCTGTTGCACTTCCAAATTGAATTCGCCAAAAACAAAAGCCCGTGCGGTTTTGAACAAAAACCTTACGAGCGTTCCTAAGTCATCCTAATTGTGTATGGTCTTAACACTACAACAAGATATCGTCAAGCTAATGTTTGAAATGACGAATGCCAGTGAATGTCATCGCGATGCCGTTTTCGTTTGCGGCGGCGATCGATTCGTCGTCTTTGATAGATCCGCCGAGACTGGAGACTGGTGTCAGGCTTGCAATTTGCGATTCTCTGTCACTCGCCACCGTTGTATTGTTGAATGATCTCGGAGCCGGCGCTGTAGAATCGCAAAATCGCAAGCCTGACCGCGGCTTCGGTTTTAGATCCATGACGCTTCAGAATTGAATCAATGAATCAATGAATCAATGGATCAATTGGAGCGAATCGCAAGCCTGACCCCGGTTTTGGCTCCCTGCAGCGATGAACATCGGACAACCTTAATCATTTGGGGAAAGTGTACGCTTGGGCTAGTCTTGTCATGTGAGGCCGTATGGCAAGAGGGAAAAGAAAACCTTGGGAGGATACATGGCGAAAACTCCGCGAATTGGGTCGCGGGGGTAACGGAGTTACATTTCTCGTTGACCACTATCAAAAACCCGGTGAGCTGTACGTCTTAAAAGAATTAAAGCATAACCACCTTTCCGACCCAGAGCGGCGCCAGCGTATGTATCGCGAAGTGCAGGCGCTTCAACAACTCGATAATCCCAGCCTACCAAAGATTATTGAGTCTAATACTGACTCATTCGCCGACATCGATGTACCGCTCTATTTTGTGATGGATTATGTGGTTGGACAAACCTTAGAGGAGCGCGTCAAACAAGGAGGAAATCTGCTGCAGCCCCACGAGGCCGTCCGTCTTACTATTCAACTTTCTGACATACTCATCTACTGTCATAAGAGTGGCATCCTTCACCGTGATATTAAGCAAGACAACATTATCCTACGTGGAGACAGCAGTTCAGACCCTGTTCTTATTGATTTTGGACTGTCATTCAACGAAGAAGACACAGAGCAGTCTCCATTAACCCCAGACGGACAGCAACTGGGGAATCGATTACTTCACCTTCCTGAGTTGCAAACAGGTGACAGTACCAAACGATACGTTGAGTCTGACATTTCTCAGGTCTGTGCCGTTCTCTTTTATGCGCTCACAGGCAAGGCACCTGTGCAGCCAATTGATCACGAAGGTCTGAAGCCCCACCAGCGTGCCTCGGCTAAGCCAATGCTGGCGGAGATAGACTCGCCAACACTCACCTCTCTCTTTGATAAGGGTTTCGAGCAAATGTTCAGCAAAAGATTTCGATCTTTTGACGCGTTCAAAGGGCGACTTCATGAGGTGCTCGACGAGTTTGAGCACTCCTTTGCCTTCGATCAAAATGTAGCGAGCGTGACACTTGAAACGATTACGCCGGAGATCAGAACTACTATGTCACAGGGCCTGCGCCAAGAGTCAGTCTCCGATCAGACTGTCAAGGCAAAAGAAACAGAATCCCGTGGCGCGCAATACGATTATTTAAGAGGAGAGCAGGCGGATGCACTCATGTTTGCCTCGCTCCTTGGATCTTGGAATGAACAAGTGGAAGGTGACCGCGACGCGATTAAGAAACTGATCGAAGGCGATGATTAAGGACAAAGAGCAATGGATAGCCTCTATCCGCGAAGTCTCGTTACTTCCGGAAACTGCCATTCAACAAAAGGATGGACGGTGGAAGGTGTCCGAGCGTCTGGCAGCATGGAAAGCTCTTGGATCGAGGATATTTGACGACTATTTAGATCGTTTTCAGAAGGTAACCCTAGAGGTTTTGAGAGAACAAGATCCCCAATTTGATTTGGAGAAGGATCAGCGTTTTGCCGCGAGCTTGTATGGAAAGGCTCTAAAACATTCTCAATCGCTGAGGACTGGTTTGGCAGAAACGGTTGCACTACTCGGAGTCTATCCGGAATACCTCACATCGTGTTCGCGCGGTAAAGCTGAGTACACAGCCCGAGTCACTGTGCGGGAGATACTCAAAGACGCGTCATGGGGTATCTGGGCTAGCTTAAACGACGTAATGCCGCAGCTTGCCGAAGCTGCGCCTAAGGAGTTCCTAGATGCCGTAGAGCAAGCTTTGAAAGAACAACCGTGTCCGCTGGATGGTGTATTTGCTCAAGAAGGATCGGGAATCGCCGGACGAATATATATTACTGGACTATTGTGGGGAATGGAGACATTAGCTTGGGACCCGGTTTACCTAACTCGGGTAGTCATGATTCTTGGTGAATTGGCCGCGAGAGACCCCGGGGGCAACTGGGCGAACCGCCCGGCAAATTCTCTTTGGACAATTCTCCTTCCGTGGTTTCCCCAAACCTGTGCGCCGGTAGCAACGCGAATTGGTGCAGTCGCAACCCTTCAAGCGGAGTTTCCCGAAGTGGCTTGGAAGCTGCTGATCAATCTGCTTCCGAGATCGCAACAGTCCTCTTCAATGACACATAAACCGGTCTGGAGAAAAACAATTCCTGATGACTGGACCGAAGGCACTACGGGTGCCGATTACTGGCAGCAGATTACCGGTTACGCGGAGTTGGCAATTACTGCGGCAAAACGAGACGTAGATAAGCTTGTTACGTTAATCAGCCACATGAACAATCTTCCGCCAGAATCGCGAGAGCAAGTTCTTTCGTATCTTACGTCAGAAGCTGTTACGTCTTTGCCTGATGGCACGCGCCTTCCAATCTGGAATGAATTGACCGAAATGGTCGTTATGCATCGGAAGTATTCGGAGGCCAAATGGGTTATGCCGCCCGCCGAAATTGACAGAATCGCAACGATCGCCGACCTTCTTGAGCCCCGAGCGCCGTCTCTCAAACACCGTCGGCTGTTCTCTAGCCGCGATTTCGATCTTTATGAAGGAAAAGACAACTTTCAAGACGAACAGCAAGAGCTTGAAGAACGGCGACGAGGCGCGGCCCGAGAAGTCTATTCTGATGGCGGCATTCAGGGAATCGTTACATTGGGAAAGGAAGTCGAATCACCATTGAAGCTAGGTTTTGCGTTTGGGGAAGTTGCGGAGAGTCAAGACGACAGTGAGGTTCTGCCGCAATTATTGGAATCCAGCGAAAACTCGGTCGCGGAGTTCGCTGTCGGTTTTTCTCTGGGGAGGCTTCAAGCCAAGGGTTGGGATTGGGTCGACCATCTTGATATGACTCAATGGACTAACGATCAGAAGGCCGCACTGTTAGCTCATCTACCATTTGCCGCAGATACTTGGGTACGAGCAATTCGATGGCTGGGTCACGATGAAAAGTTATATTGGACAAAGACCCAGGTGAATCCCTACCAAGCAAAGACAGATTTGCCGTGGGCCGTCGATCGCCTTCTTGAGAACAATAGAGCCAATGCCGCAATAAGTATTCTCGACAAGCTCTTTTATGGTCAGGAGCCTTTAGATCCCCAGCAAGTCGTACGAGTTCTGAATGCATTGGGTCGAACGGCCGACACGTCTCGCGCGATCGATAGTCACGCTGTCACTCAGTTAATAAGAGCGCTCCAGGAGAATCCCGAAACTAATCAGGAGGAACTCTTTAAGATCGAATGGCAGTTCCTTGGTCTCTTGGATGGAATTTCCGGACCTTCTCCTGTGTTGCTTGAGAAAACTCTGGCAACGAATCCGGACTTCTTTTGCCAGGTCATCCAACTTATCTTCCGATCAGACAAAGATGAGAGGAACTCCGAGAAGCCAACGAAAAACCAAGAAGCGCTCGCTACAAATGCCTACCGCCTGCTGCACGCTTGGAAAATACCGCCCGGCACTCACGAGGACGGAGCATTTGACGGTGAGGCTTTAAATAGCTGGTTCGATCAGGTCAAGGCAAAGTGCGCAGACTCTGGACATCTTAAGGTCGCAATGGAACAGGTTGGCGAAGTTCTTTTCTACTCCCCCCCAGATCCGGGTGGGCTTTGGTTGCACAAGTCAGCAGCGGGGATTTTGAATGGCAAGGACGCTGAAGACCTTCGTCGAGGGTTTGAGATAGCAGTTCTCAGTTCTCGGGGCGTTCATTTTCTTGACGCCGAAGGCCGGGCGGAACGAGAGCTAGCGAGCATTCATCGTAGACAAGCCGGAGAGGTTGAGTTGGCTGGTTACCACAGATTAGCGGGCACCCTCAGAGAAGTCGCTGAATCATACGACCGACAAGCAGAGCAAAATGCTTCGCGCATGCGGCCAGACGAGTAGGGCTTCATTACATCACGCTGAGGATGTAGAAATCGGGGTCAGGCCTGCGATTCTGCGATCTGCTTGACGCCAAGCGGCGATAAGATTTCCTCGGCCGAAATTTGCATTCATCAACCGCAAAGATCAATTACACGTCATGCCGAGCAGTTCGGAACATTGATAATTGAAATCGCAAGAATCGCAGGCCTGACCGCGGTTTCGGCTTTCGTATGACTTCTGACTTCTGACCTCTATTCTGCGTAATCCGTGTTCGCCTGAGCGCATTATGTTGCTCTTCAATGCCTGGTCTTTCTCTGTGAAACAAGTCCGCAAGTTCTTGTTTTTCTGACAAAGTTTTCACCGTGTTTGGTTAGAGATAAGTTGGATGAAAGCATTCAACTAGCCTGCGAAGCTGGCGGACAGAATGATAGCCCCAGGCGATGGCGAAGCCGAGCCTGGGGTTACGGCCGCAGAATTCAGAGAGCCTGCGAAGCCGGCGACAGATGGTCGTTAGGATACTTCTATCGGGGCAATCATGATTAATCCAAGCTTATTTGGTTACGCACCACATCTTTCGCGCACTTCGTGGCTCGGAAGCCTGTTGGGTTGGTTTACCCCAGGCTCGGCTACGCCGTCGCCTGGGGCTATCACTCTGTCCGCCAGCTTCGCGGCTGGTCGAATGCTTTCTTTCACGAATCCATTTGGTTGCGGCTAAGAGCCGCGCTGTCTCTCCGGCCTCTGTGGCGAATGACTGAGAACAGACACAACCCTCCGCAGGCGCAGCTTTCGGCACACTCGGAGGTGGCGCGGCGGTTTCGCTTGTCCTGAGCACTGGTTGCAGCCGTCGTGACTGGGCATACGCATCAACTGCGGGAAGACTCACCGCGCGACCGCACGAATCCCGCAAATCATACGTTAGCGGACGGACTAGGAGACCGACGTTGAAAATATCCGAAGCCCGCGGAGCGGCCGGCGGCATAAAGCCTGGGGTGGAGCGAAGCGGAACCCCAGGAACAGATCGTTAAGAAACATTTGGAGCCCGCGGAGCGGCCGACAGCGGAATCGTCATTTGCCTTTTGTAATCGCAACCTCTATCGGCCGCTCCGCGGACTCTCGCACTTTTTTTGTGTTGGCGTTCCTGGGGTTCCGCTGCGCTTCACCCCAGGCTTTATGCTGTCGGCCGCTTCGCGGGCTCAATTGTTTTTGGCGACTTTGATCCTGGGGTTTCGCTGCGCTCCACCTCAGGTCGGGTCCCCAGCCAGGCTGCCCGGCTGGGGCTGGTTCACCTGTCGCATTTTCTCGACTTCACGTATGATTCGCCGCGTTCGTTGAATCACGTAGTGCTAATAAGATGAGCAAATACCGTCAGCGCGGCTATATGGACAGCGATCGCGAGTCGGAGCGACCAAAGCCGCAATCCAAGCCGCAATCGAAGCCCCAGGATCGCGAGGGACCGCGCTCGCCAAGAATGATGGCATTCGGCGAGGCGTCAAAGTGCACCGCGTGCGGAGCAAAGGCTCCGCCGAACATCAACGTCGACAGCTCTTGCCCAAAGTGCAACGCTGACCTCCACAGCTGCCGTCAGTGCACACATTTCGATCCGGGGGCGCGCCTCGAATGTAATAAATCGATCCCCGCGCGGATAGTGAACAAACACGCGCGCAACCAGTGCGAACTGTTCGCGGCTCGAATTGTAGTCGAGCGCGAAACCTCGTCAGGCCCTCCGACGGATGCTCGTGACGCGTTTGCAAAACTATTTAAGAAGTGAAATGTCCCGGATGTTCGCGGATACCTATTTCAAAATTCGAGCGCGAAATGTCCATTTCTGCTTTTGGTAATTGCGACCGCTGTCGGCCGCTTCGCGGGCTCAATTGTTTTTGGCGACTTTGATCCTGGGGTTTCGCTGCGCTCCACCCCAGGCTTTATGCTGGCGGCCGCTCCGCGGACTCAGCAGTACAAGAAAATTTGTAAAGCCCGCGAAGCGGCCGACAGAGACCAGATAGGGCTGAACGATTCGAGATGCTTGATAATTTCGGCATCAATCATCGATGAGGCCAATATGTCTGACTCTTACACGAACCTTCTTTACCACATTGTCTTTTCAACAAAGGAACGCCGACCGCTGATCACGCCCGAATACGAGCCACGGCTTTATGAATACATTGGCGGTACTCTTCATGGACTGGGAGGCATTTCACTCGAGCTCAACGGAACCGAAGATCACGTTCACCTTTTAGCCAAGCTGCGCCCAGATCGCGCCTTATCTGACGTGGTGCGAAAACTCAAAGCCAACGCAACTGGATGGATGCATGATGTTTTTCCGGCAGTTAAAGACTTCTCATGGCAGCGTGGTTATGGCGCGTTTACGGTGGGTCAGTCAAACGTTGAGGAAATAAGAAATTATCTGAGACGACAAAAAGAGCATCACGCGAAGATTTCATTTCGGGATGAATTCATTCAGTTCCTGCAGGCGAACGACATCGAGTACGACGAACGATACGTTTGAGGAACCGCCCGTTAAGAATCGCCGAAGCCCGCGGAGCGGCCGACAGACGAATCATTACGATCATCGAGCGGAGAATCTACTTGATTCGCGGGCACAAGGTCATGATCGACGTTGATTTGGCCGAGTTGTATGACGTGCCGACGTATCGGCTAAACGAAGCAGTAAAGAGAAATCGAACGCGCTTTCCTTCTGACTTCATGTTTCAACTGAACAAGAAAGAGGCAGAGTCTTTGAGATCGCAATTTGCGATCTCAAACACAAGCCAAGGAGGTTCGAGGTCGCAATTTGCGACCTCAAAGACAGGCCGCGGCGGTCGGCGTTATTTGCCCTACGCTTTTACCGAGCAAGGTGTCGCAATGTTGTCGAGTGTCATCAACAGCGACCAAGCCATCGAGGTCAACATCGCGATCATGCGCGCCTTCGTAAAGCTGCGACAGATGCTACCACCCCACGCGGGCTGCCCGCGCGGGGACCCCGGGGCTGCAATCAAACGAAGAACTCAATCGGAAGTTCGCGGCTGTTATTCGCAAGCTGGCGACACACGATAAGTATTTCACGGTCGTTTTTGATGAACTCAAAAAACTAAATGAGCAGCCAACTCGGCCTCGTAAGCAAATCGGCTTCAAGACCGCTTCCTAGGCTGCGCTGACCTTCGTCGACTGGCTCTCCATGCCTCTGTGGCGAATGACTGAGAACAGACACAACCCAAGCAGGCGGAGCTTTCCGCACACTCGCAGGTGGCGCGGCGGTTTCGCTTGCTCTGAGCACTGGTTGCAGTCGTCGTGACTGGGCATACGCATCAACTGCGGGAAGACTCACCGCGCGGCCGCATGCATCCCGCAAATCATACATCGGCGGACGGATGACACTCGGGCTGGATAGCGCGCGTGACGCGATTCTGCAAATGCCCAAATCCGAACCCAACTCAAACTTCCCGCTGTTGGTTTTCTTTCATGGAGAGGGCATGGCGCCGGTCAAAGCGCGGACCAGATGTTTGACTATCTCGGCACGGCGCCCGAAGAAGCGGGTGTCGCAGTGCTGGCTCCCAAGAGAATCCGCAGATTTCGCAGATTTCACAGATTCTAAAAGAGAAAGCGTCCAGGAACCTCACCGCATTAAAGTCGCCTTCAATGGTTTTGAATCTGTGTAATCTGCGAAATCTGTGGATTCGTTCAGTCCACCTGGTAAGTAGCCCCCACTCTCGCGATAACACCTGGGATGCGATTGGCGGCAGCTTTGGGCCGGATGTGAAATTCGTGAATCGCGCGCTGGAACTGGTCTTCGAAATGCTGGGAAATGCTGGCGATTGATGCCAGACGGGTAGTCCTCGGTGGATTCTCAGATGGCGCTTCGTACGCAACTGAAATTCTCTTTGCGTCCATGCTCGGTGTTAGAGCGATCAAAGATGGGGCTAGTCTAAACTCGTGACCACGCGGGTTTTTCCTGGTGAAATCGAATCAAATGCGCTGCGCAACGGAGTTAACTCCGTAGTGAGGTTTCATTTTCAAAGAATGAGCGCTTGTAAGTTATTGAGATGATTGGTGCCGAGGGCGGGAGTCGAACCCGCACGACCTTACGGTCAACGGATTTTAAGTCCGTAGCGTCTGCCATTCCGCCACCCCGGCACGTGAGCCAAAAATATCATGCGCGGCGTCGAGGAACAATCTTCCCATCGCCACCTGATGAATTCGTTATTCCTCTCTCAATCGATATGACCCGCGGTGCAATTCCGCGCTGAACTATACTCAACTGCTTGTTTGGGGCTGGTTGCACGCCATTAGTAATAACACCACCACGTCTTCACACTGATCGGTTCGGAGTGTAGAATCAACTTCGGTATCGCATGTAAGAATCCGGAACTGCAGATCACCGAATGAATGTCTGAAGAGCAGGAAGTTTTTCTCAAACATATTCAGAAGAAGGGACTCAAGCGCACGTCTCAGCGCGACCTGATTCTCGAAATCTTCCTGCGCACGGAAGCACACCTCTCCAGCGAAGATCTTTATCGCCTGGTCCGGCAGAAAGACCCAAGCATCGGGCAAACCACTGTCTATCGCACGTTGAAGCTTCTGACCGAAGCCGGGCTCGCGCGCGAAGTTCGCTTTGGCGATGGCATCACTCACTACGAACACAATTACAAACACCAACACCACGACCACATGATCTGTTCCGAGTGCGGCCGGATCATCGAGTTCTTTTCGGCGGAGCTGGAAGCGATTCAAGACGCGATGGCGGCAAAACATCGTTTCCAGGTGACCCAGCACCTCTTGCGGATCATCGGAGTTTGCGCGGAGTGTCGCCGGGCAATGAAAGAAGCTGAAAAAGAAGGAGCTCATTCCGGGGTACGTGCCCGGCAGGCAATCGCCCGCGTCCGGTAACCACCAAAATACAGTTTGTATTTGAAATCAGACCAGAACACTTCGCAGTGAGCTGACCCGTCAGCGCGTTGGTAGTGGACGACCGGTCATCGCTATGGTCGCTCGAAACGCCTGAAGACTCAGGCGTCAACGTGCCGAGGACAAAAGCGCTGATAGGTCATCGCGTTCCAGAGAGGGGCTCGTTTTTCCGGGTCAGTAGTAGCTCTCTCGGGTTTTTGCGTTTTGCCTCGATTACGGTGTAACTTGCGGTTGATGCCTAATACGGAACCATACCATTTCGCCTTGCGTGCGCGAATGAATAACTTAGTGATCGCTCTGTTTCTTTTGGCCTCGTCACTGGTGCTAGCCGGGTGTCCGAAGAAAGACGCTCCACCCAATTCGCGTGTGGCAACTTCGGAGCGCACAACAGAAGCGAGCCCGGCAGTGGTTCCCGGAGCAGTGGCATTCAATGGCGAACGCGCGATGGAACATGTGAAGAAGCAAGTTGAAATCGGGCCACGCGTTCCGGGTTCGCCGGAGTTGGCTAAAACGCGCGACTACATAATCGGTTTGCTTAAATCTTCCGGCCTTGCAGTCAGGACAGACGAGTTCACTGCGGCGACGCCACTGGGCGAAAAGAAAATGGTCAATCTCACTGCCGAGATTCCAGGCGAGTCGAAAGACGTGATCATCGTTGCCAGCCATTACGACTCCAAGTATTTCAAGGACATGCGTTTTGTGGGCGCGAACGACCCCGGAACCTCAGTCGGCACGCTGCTGGAGTTGGCGAGAGTCCTGGCAGCGAGCCCGCAGAAACCGAAGCTGACCTACTGGCTGGTGTTCTTCGACGGCGAGGAAGCCTTCTGTGAAGAATGGGACCAGTGTGGTAAACCTGACGCTCCAGACAACACCTATGGTAGTCGTCATTATGTTTCCCGGCTTCGCGAAAACATTGAGCTGAGCCGTGTACGGGCACTGATATTGTTGGACATGATCGGTTCCAAAGATCTTCAGCTGGGTCGTGACACCATGAGTACGAAGTGGTTGCAGGACACTGTTTGGCGTACGGCACGTCAGATGGGATACGGAAAGTATTTTGTGGAGCGTTCCGAAGGTGTAGGTGGCGATGATCATGAACCATTTCTTAGGGTCGGCGTCGATTCGCTGGATCTAATTCAACTTAACAGCTATCCCTATTGGCACAAGGCTAATGACACGCTGGATAAAGTTTCAGCTGAGAGCATGAAGGTGGTCGGCGATGTTGTTTTGGCAAGCTTGCCGAAGATTGCCGAACGAGTTGCAGGCAGGCCGGCTAATGTAGCTGCTCCGTCTTCGACCCCAACGATTCCGCAGTGAAAGCGATTAGGGGAACGCTTCCAAAAGCATTCTCAGAAACCTGATGAGTCCCGCAAAGACTAGAATTGCTGTTATCCCCGGAGACGGCATTGGTCCCGAAGTCGTGCGCGAGGCTGTTCGCGTGCTCGAGCGTTTGCGCGAGACGCACGGCGTCGCACTGGAGTTGACACACTTCGATTGGGGCGCCGAAAAGTTTTTGCGTGAAAGCGTATCGCTGCCGGCGGGGGCTCTGGAAATGCTTGCGAGTGAATTCGATGCGATCCTCGCCGGCGCTTTTGGCGACCCGCGCGTTGCTTCCAACCAACATGCTGAAGATATTCTGTTGGGAATGCGACGCGGCCTGGATCTCTACATTAACCTCCGTCCCGTTCGCTTGCTCGATTCACGTTTGACGCCCTTGCGTAATCGGAAAGCCGAGGAGATCGACTTTGTAGTTTTTCGTGAAAACACGGAAGGCGCTTATTGCGGTGCGGGTGGGTTTCTGAGAAAGGGAACTGACGACGAGATTGCCACTCAGGAAGAACTCAACACGCATCGCGGCGTCGAAAGAATCATAACCGCGGCTTTTGAATATGCGCGTGCAAGGGGGCGGAAGCGCGTGACGATGGCCGACAAGTCAAACGTCCAACGCTTCGGTGGCGATTTATGGCAGCGCGTCTTCAAAGAGGTTGCCGCGGATTATCCAGAGCTCGAAGCGAACCATCAATACGTGGATGCCATGGCGATGTTTATGGTGCTCGACCCGGCACAGTACGACGTCATCGTCAGTAACAATCTCTTCGGCGACATTCTCACGGACCTCGGTGCTGCCATCCAGGGTGGGCTTGGTCTCGCTGCTTCCGGCAATATCCATCCGGGCCGTGTGTCGCTGTTCGAACCCGTACACGGCAGCGCGCCAGCGATTGCAGGGCAGGGAATAGCAAATCCGATAGGCGCTATTCTGACCGCGGCGATGATGCTAGAATATTTAGGCCACAAAGAAGCAAGTCAGGCGATCGAGAACGCCGTCAGCGAATCCATCCTGCACGATGAGACAACGCGTGACCTCGGTGGAAATCTTTCAACCGAGCAGATGGGAGCGGCGATATGCCAGCGAATATTTTCCTCGTAACGCAAACTGTTAGTTTGCGATGGTAAGTTAATGGTCTTCGTTTCTGATAAACGCAAACTAACAGTTTGCGTTACAACGTCATGACTGCAAGTCACAAAAACTTAGCGATAAGGATTGGCGCCGGGGTGCTCGTCGTTGCGCTGATCATTGGCGTGTGGGAGATGGTACTTGTCGCGCCCGTAATTATAGTTGGGGTAGTTGCCGGTGGTTTGCTGGTTTTACTCGCGCTCAGAATTCGAGCCAACCGCAAGACTACGGTGATTTTTGGTTTCTATGTTGCGGCTAATGAAATACTGCTCGATGGCGAACGCAGCAGGTATCACTTCGAAATTGCTGAAGTCATAAAAACTGGTGAGAAAGTGGTTCGGTCAATGCCGGATTCACCACCATTGACGCGTTTTGCACTGGGCGCTTTGTACCATTCCATTGGTGATCATAATGCCGCGGTTGAACAGCTGGGATTCGCGGCTGAAGAAGAGGTCTTGAAAGAGAGTCGCCATGTTTTGCCCTCGCGACCATTGCGACGCTACGTTGAGCGATTGCGAAAGATAGAACGCCGGCCAAGGCGTTGGAAAAAAACAAAAGCCGCAATCGCGAGTCTGGAACGAATGCATCAGGAGCGCGCAGCGCGCTTACTCGCTGAGAGCCAACAACAGTTGAAGCGAATGGTCGAGACGTATGAAGGTGAGATGGCTGAACGGTTGCGTGCGCCGCGCAGAGACCTGGCAATCTCAACTTCGCGCTCGCTAAAGTCTATCACCGCGCCCCCTCCCATTTCGGAAGTACTTAACGACATCTATCAGGAAGAGCCCAAAACTTCCTGAGTTCCCCAACCCCGGTATCCATCTGTTGCTTGAAACGCTGACAGCCGAAATCATCGCGATAGGGTCGGAGCTCCTCGCTGCCGACCGCACCGACACCAATAGTCTCTGGCTCACCGAAAAGCTGAACAACATCGGCATCGAGGTAAAACTAAAAACTATTGTGGGCGATGATGACGCCCGGCTCGAAGAAGCCATCAAAGATGCAATCCGCCGGTCGAAGGTCGTCATAACTACCGGCGGACTTGGTCCCACCGAAGATGACATCACACGGAAGGTTGCCGCGCGCGCGCTTGGTCGCCGGCTATTGCTTGATGAAACAATTCTTGCCGAGTTGCGCGAGCGCTTCCTGAGCTTTGGTCAGGTAATGCCCGAGCGAAACTCACGCCAGGCGATGGTAATCGAAAAGGCGGACGTCCTGGCTAATCCAAACGGGAGCGCGCCGGGAATGTTCATCGAGAACGAAGGCGTTGCAATCGTACTGCTGCCGGGACCGCCGCGCGAGATGCGTCCGATGTTTGAGAACCATGTGCAACCGAGGCTTGTTGGCAGAGCGGGCTCCGTTAAGGTTGTCAGGCGAATGCTACGTGTTGCCGGGTTGGGCGAGTCGGCGGTGGATGAAAAGATCGCGCCAATTTACACGCAATACGAAAATCCCCGGACGACGATTCTTTTCAACCAGAGCGAGATCGAGATTCATCTGACCGCCCGTGGCCGAACCGAAGCAGAAGCCGAGACGCTGCTTGATCGCTTGTCTGGGCAACTTGAAGAACGACTGGGGAATGCGGTCTTTTCTTTTGCCGGCGAGAAGATGGAGGAAGTGGTCGGACTAAAATTGACCGTGGGTGGTTACACTCTGTCGGTCGCTGAGAGTTGTACCGGAGGATTGATCGCGCAAAGATTAACCGACGTGCCCGGTTCATCGAAATACTTTATTGAGGGAGTCGTTGCCTACTCGAACGACGCCAAGACGAGGGCGCTGGGTGTCGAGCCTGTGTTGCTGCTTGAGCATGGAGCGGTGAGCGCGCCGGTTGCTGAAGCGATGGCCGAAGGGATTCGCAAACGCGCGCGCACCGATTTTGGTTTGTCGGTAACCGGAATTGCCGGACCCGGTGGTGGAACTGAGGAGAAACCGGTGGGCCTCGTTTATATCGCCCTGGCCGACGATGCACACACCGAACATCGGAAGGTGATCATCCCGGGCGACCGCCAACTCATTCGCTGGCGCGCCTCACAAGCGGCTTTGGATTTGTTGCGAAGAAGATTGATTTAGATTTGTCTTAGCATAGAATCCAGTTTCTTTTCTGCTTCAACAATTAATTCTGGAGTCGGAAGGCCATTGGATTGGTGGAGCTCCTCCAAAATAAGGTGCCCATAAAATTGGACATTAAAAACAAAGGCGTACCGATACATTGGCGTCGATGCGGCAATCGGCCAGTTAATGAAAAAGGACGATGGATGGACGAACTTGGAGTAAACTTTGTAGAACGCATCATATTCTCCTTCAAGGTGTGTTTCTCGCGCTAGGTCTCGTATCCGCAGTAGTCTTGTGGTGTCTCGTAGGCTGCGGTCTACCGCATGCCCTCTAACCCTCTCTAGTTCCGCGTGGAAAATGCTCTTGTGAGGCTCAGGCGGATTCTGTTTCAGTATCCCTTCATAAATCTGGAGTTGATCGGTTACAGCCTCCTCACGCCAAGCTTGCGAATTCTCCTCTGAAAGGAGAATGTGCTTGAGACGGAGGTAGAGTTCAAAGGTATTTCGTGCGGCGAGTGCCCATATTTCCACAGGGGTTTCGAGACCAGATACAGACGCCAGAGAAATAGCCTTTGCCGCGCCACGGAGTAACGGTGGAATTGGCTTATGGGACAATTCGGCGACGTTATCATCTGTCCAAATCGCGGCATTCGATAGCGTAACAGCAAGGATCTGGATAGCTCGCAATTCTGCACTGGCATCGCCAACAATAACTTTTGAACCTGCACTCTGCTGAGACATCAAGTTGAGATTGTCCCTTCGTGATGTTCGATTGACTCGACTTCTATATCGACGTCAAGATCCGGCCAATGAAGGTGGCGGTCGTTCAAAAGTTGTACATTATGAATCGCGCCTACTGAAGCGTCCCTGAACCATGGAAAGTTTTCGTAGGGGAGAAACGACTCCTTCTCACCAATCAATAACCAGATCCCCTGTTTGTCAATTTGTGTGACCTCAACTTCTAAAGTGATCCTGCCACCGGCGTCTGATTTCATCGCTATGTTCCTCGATCAATTTGCGAGCTGCTCGCTCGACCTCAAACCGTAATTCTCTGCCAATTCGATGCTCGGTTCAAGCCAGAACTTGGCCTGACCATTGGCACAATAGACGTGCACGTGCATTCGTGGTTCCTCATTTGAAAAGAAGGCGAATCGAAAACCTAGTTCTCGAAAGATTGTGGGACTCAAGACTTGTAGGCTTTCTGGTTTTCGGTTTTACATCTCATAGTGATCATAAAACCCAGAAGGGTCTCTTGGGCAACAGCTTGTCGCTCACCATGTCGGTTGCTATAGTGCCAGTTTCTTTTCATATCTGGACTGATTGTTTCGATGGAGTAGCACTAGCTTGCGACCAACGGCTGTCATCATTATCGCCTACCTGGTAGGTTCCATTCCGTTTGGCTACCTAATCGTTCGTGCAACGCTAGGCGCCGATGTCAGGGAAACAGGTTCAGGGGGAACTGGTGCAACAAACGTGTCCCGACATGCGGGAAAAGTGGCGGGTGTGATTACGTTGGTGCTTGACGCATTGAAGGGTGCGGCGGCAGTTGTGCTTGCGAAACTGATTTTGGGCTTGCCGATCGTTACCGTGGGCGGCCCCGCAGGTTCGCCTCTACTGTCTCGCGGCCTGACCGAAGCGCATTGGTGGGTAGCTGGGGCGGCGATTGCGGCCATCGTCGGGCACATCTTCCCGATCTGGTTGAGATTTCGTGGGGGTAAAGGTGTAGCGACGGGCGTAGGTGTGTTTTTGATGCTGGCGCCGATCGCAGTTGTGCTTGCGGCGCTCGTTTTCTTATTGGTCGTGGCGTTGACGCGCTATGTCTCACTTGGATCGATCCTGGCGGCCGTCGCAATTCCGTTATTTGTGTTATTGCAAAATGCGCTTATTCAGCCAACTGAATCTTTGGCTCCGATAATGACCGTCGCGATCGGGGGAGCAGCTTTGATTGTGTTCGCGCATCGAGGCAACGTCAGAAGGCTCCTGCAGGGAACGGAAAGCAAATTCAGGTAATGAAACGGATCGCCGTCATTGGTGCTGGAAGTTGGGGAACAGCGCTCGCCATTATGGCGGCGCGGGCCGGCCATGATCTTAGCGTCTGGTCGCGCAACGAGGCCGTGGTTGATTCGATCAATCGCAATCATTTGAATTCAATATATCTGACGGACGCCCTGATTCCGCATAATGTTCGAGCGACTAATGACATCACGGCCGCCATGAATGGAGCGGAGTTAGTAATACTTGCCGCTCCTTCTCATGCAACGCGCAGTCTGCTGACCATGATGGCGCCGGGGCTGCGATCTGACATGATCATTGTCAGTGCGACCAAAGGAATTGAAATCGAAACCGGCAAACGAATCTCCCAGGTTGTCGCTGAAGTTGTTTCCGAAGTCGGCCGGCCGCGATTCGTTTGTTTGTCCGGTCCCTCGTTCGCAAAGGAAGTAGTGGAGAACAATCCAACCGCCATAGTCGCAGCCAGCGAGGATCGCTTCGCAAGCCGCGTAGTTCAGTCTGAATTAAGTTTTCAGAATCTGCGCATCTACACAAACGATGATGTAATTGGAACTGAACTTGGCGGCTCGGTAAAGAACGTCATGGCGATTGCCGCTGGCATGGTGGCCGGACTTGGGTTTGGTGCAAACAGTGTGGCGGCTCTGATTACGCGAGGGCTTGCCGAGATGACGCGGCTGGCACTGCACGAAGGCGCCAGGCTCGAAACGCTGATGGGCCTGGCGGGATTAGGCGATTTGGTACTGACCTGCACGGGGAATCTCTCGCGCAATCGATTTGTCGGTCGGGAGCTTGGCCTCGGTCGAAGTGTGAACGAGATTATGGCAGGCATGAACGAGGTTGCCGAAGGTGTAAAAACGACGCGAGCTGTAAAGTTACTGGCGGACCGTACTGGAGTAGAGATGCCCATTACGAATGAGGTGCACGCTGTGCTCTATGAAGGAAAATTGGCATCGGACGCCGCGAACGAACTAATGATGCGCCCTTTGCGAGAGGAAAGTAATCAGTGATTATGTTCGTCGGTCCCCTGTTTGGACAGCGTCAGTTTGTATTAGCGCCGGCAGAGAATGCGGTGGCGGTGGCCGGCTGATGCAGCGCGCTTGAACCGGCGAGCCATTGTCGTCGGTATAACCGGCACATAATTGGCGAACCTAACTCGCCTGACAAAAAGTTTATGCCTGCAAAGGAAGAAAAGGTGCTCGCCGCAAATCGCGCTGCGTTTCACGACTACCATATACTGGACAAGTACGAGGCCGGTATTGCGTTGACCGGGACGGAAGTAAAGAGTGTGCTGGCCGGCCGCGTGCAGCTGAAGGAAGGCTACGTCGCCGTTCGAGAAGGCGAAGTGTGGTTGTTTAATGCCCACATTTCGCCTTATTCTCATGGGAATCGCGAAAACCACGAGCCGCTCCGAACGCGAAAGTTGCTCCTGCACCGGCGCGAGATTGAACAACTCGACCAGGCGGCGGTAAAACAGGGAATGACGTTGGTGGCGACGCGCGTCTATCTGAAGAACCGCCGGATCAAAGTTGAAGTTGCAGTGGCGCGCGGAAAGAAGTTGTACGACAAGCGTGAAACGGAGATGCGACGTACGGTTGAAAGAGAAACGCGCGCCCAGCTCAAAGAGCGCAACAGATAAAGGCATCATAAAAAAGACGAGTAGGAGTAATCATCAAAAATGCAAATTGAAAGCACAAGCGGATCCTATCGTGACCTGGATGTTCAGGCTCTGGCGATTGCCGTCTTCAAAGATGAGAAGGCGGACGCTGGTTTTCTCAAGGACCTCGATTCAATTACGGGCGGCGTGATTAAGTCGGTACTTGATTCCGAAGAATTGAAGGGTAAAGAGTCCGAGACCGTCTACCTTCATCTTATAGGAAACACTGAAATCAAGGCGCAGCGACTATTGTTGGTAGGCGTCGGCGAACGCGCTGATTACACCGGAGCACAGGTGTCTCAAATGGCCGGAACCGCGGTGCGGGCTTTACGCGGGAAAAACGTCAAATCTATTGGGCTTGTTCCAAGGCGTGAGGGAACTGCGGAAGAAATAGCTTCGATGGCCGTCGAGGGTTCTGTGATGGCGCTGTTTGACCCGGACAAATATCGAACGACGGATAAAGAAGAACGGGAAATTGAGAAGCTCATCGTTCTACTGGATGGCGCGGACGAAACCAGCCTCAAACGAGGTATTGAACGCGGCAGAATCGTTGGGGAATCGGTTAACTTCACACGCGATCTTGCGAACGAACCCGGCGGTTATATGACGCCAACGAATATGTCGGAACGTGCGCGTGACGTGGCGACTGATTTTGGCCTAAGTATCGATGTGCTGGACGAAGCCCGGATGGAACAGGAAGGAATGGGTTCGTTGCTGAGCGTCTCGCGCGGATCGGAAGAACCAGCAAAGCTGATCATACTGAAATACACGCCGTCGACTGTCGCCGAAGGAAATGAAGACCTGTTGGCGTTTGTAGGCAAGGGAATTACTTTCGATTCCGGGGGCATCTCGCTAAAGCCGGGCGAGAACATGGAGTTGATGAAGTATGACATGACCGGCGGCGCCACGGTCATGGGGGCGATGCGCGCAATTGCCCAGTTGAAGCCTTCTATTCCGGTGCTCGGAGTCATCCCATGCGCCGAGAATCTACCTTCAGGCAAAGCCACCAAACCCGGTGATGTGGTGAAAGCAATGACTGGCAAAACGATCGAGGTAATCAACACGGATGCGGAAGGCAGGTTGATTCTCGCCGACGCCATTGCTTATGCAAAGAAACTGGGAGCAACAAGGATCATCGACATGGCCACTCTTACCGGCGCGGTGTCGATTGCCCTGGGCGACGTCAACACGGCTGTACTGGGAACCGATCAGAAACTCATCGACGAAATAATTCTCGCGGGGAAAGAGACCGGCGAGAAGTTTTGGCAGCTCCCACTGGACAAAGAATATTCGAACCAGATCAAGTCGGATATTGCCGACATTAAGAATGTCGGAGGACGTAAGGCTGGGACAATCACTGCGGCGGCGTTTCTTAAGGAGTTTGCTGACGGTGTCTCATGGGCACATCTGGATATTGCCGGCACAGCCTGGGCCGACGAGGCAAAGCCCTATAGATCTAAAGGACCGACTGGTATTGCTGTGCGGACGCTCTTACGAATTGTGGCGCGAGCGGAGCAGAAATGTGACGGCGCCGGATGACCGCAGCTGTAATCAGATGTTCACAGGGAGTGTCATCATCCGTAAACACCACTGCTCGGAGTCGGGCTCAAAACGGTCAATCTAGTTGGACTTTTGTGCCTTATTGATCGTGGCACCCCAGTTGATAGGGATAGGCAAAAGCCAGAGGAGCGGCGATTCCTCATGAAAAAACGTCCTCGCCCCTCCCTCGAAGGCCGCTCGAGGAATTAATAAAAGAGTCGCTTCTCTGGCACCCTCAATGGCTCCTTCCCGGTAACTCAAAAATTTTTAACCCGCGTTCTGCGATTACCGTTATGGCAAGTATAAAGTGCTATAATTTTATGGACTTGCGCGAGTGGTAAACGACCGGTAATCCCATTATCGGTTTTTCAAGGAGTTGCAAAACGCGCGGTGACTAATTACTACAAAGTTCTCGGAATCAGGCACTCAGCTTCGAAGTCGGAAATCAAATCGGCTTATCGCAAGCTTGCGAGGTTACGTCACCCTGATGTCAACGGCGGCTCAGAAAACGCCGCTCGCGAGTTTGCCCTCCTCTCGAAGGCATATCGAGTGTTGATTGATCCCCACGAACGAGCCTACTACGACGAGCAACTAACGGCGCAGTCTAACAGCGGTTATTCGATTCTTCATTCAAACAACCCTCACGCGCGCCGGGCACGAAATCTCGCGGTACAGGCCCGCTGGGACAGAGTTGTCGATGAAGTTCTGGAAAGAGACCGTCAGGAAAGCCGAGAGCGGCAGCGTGTTGTGTTTACGACTGTCTCGCTATTTCTCTCGACGTTTTTTGTGGCTATGATCAAGCCACACTTTTGGGAGACATTTGACTACTTTGGACGAGCAATCGTTCTCACTCTTTTTGTCATAGGTATCTGGCATCTCGCCACGAGGTTGCGTGAATACTTTGCGCATTACACCTACAGTCCCAAAGTGATCCAGGATTCGATTATGCGAGATGACGAACTGCCGGAACAACCTTTCACCAGATTCTCTGCTTACACTTTTCTATTGGTTGGATATGCTCTTAGCATCGGTGTGGGCCTTATCATTGGCTGGCATGCGCAGCAGTTCTTCAGCGGCTTCGCAGCGCTCTTCCGCCATATGGAAGGGGCGCATTCGAACGTCCTTTTGTACTCATCAACGATGCTCCTGATTCCAGACCTGGTGATTTACCCTCCGATAGCCGTCCTCATTGTGGATTCCATGCAGGCTTTAACTGCGCGGATGGATTGAGGCGAGACTGCAATCGTCTTCGGCCTGTAAATTCAAAATGCAAGAATACAAAACATATTGGAGTGCGCTGCGGATTGCGGCCGTAGTTATGGGAGTGGTTCTGTACATTGCCGCAGCGGTAGTTTTTGCGTCGGGAGATGTCAAACAGCAGCAAAGGACCACCGAACAGTTAACGCCCCTGCAGTTGGAGATTGAGAAGCAGCGGGTGCGCTTGAGTTCAGCCGACACAGAGGATCGCCGGGAGGCTCTAACCCGGCTACGTTCAATGCGTCATCCAGCTGCTTCGCGGGTGGCCCTCTCTGCGTTAAGTGATCCATCTCCAATGGTCCGAGCCACGGCGGCGATGTCCGTTCTCTTTTTGCCCGCGGAGGAAAGTGTTGCCAGTCTGCTGCCTTTGCTTGGCGACAAGGATGAGTTTGTCCGGCAGCAGGTTGCGTATGCTCTCGGCCAAACACGCAGCCGCGCGGCCGTTAGCTCCCTCATTGAGCGGCTCGCCGACAAGAAAGATTCAGTTCGAGGCGCTGCCGCCGTGGCGCTCGGTCAAATCGGGGACGATGCGGCGGTTACTCCTTTGGCCGTGGTATTAAATCCACAGTCAGGATTGACGCCTGGAAAAAAAAATCAGAAGAGCAAGAGAGAAAGAAATCCGTTTGTGTTGAGAGCGGCAGCCCACTCCCTGGGAGAGATTGGAAACCGCGCTGCAGTGCCGGCGCTACTCGTGGTGCTGCAGGATGAGAAGGCTGAAGATGACGTCAGAAGGGAAGCCGCATTCGCCCTTGGTGAGCTTGGCGATACGTCAGCAATTCCGGCTTTGCGTGATGCTCTGACAGCGCGCGATCCCTACCTTTCTCAGGCAGCTCACGAAGCCATACGCAGGATCCAAAGAGTGAGCCAGCACTAGTTCTTCATCGTCGCGTTACCGCAACAAGCAAGCGCTATATCAATGGAAGAGACTGGGCCAAAGACTTTCGTCTTCGTACTAATGCCTTTCAGCGCCAATTTTGACGATGTTTATGAAGTCGGAATTAAGGCAGCCTGTAAAGATGCTGGGGCGTATTGTGAAAGAGTTGATGAACAGATGTTTACCGACAGCATTTTAGAAAGAATCTTTAACCAGATTGCAAAGGCGGATGTGATCGTCGCTGACATGACCGGTCGAAATCCAAATGTATTTTATGAGACCGGATACGCTCACGCTTTGAACAAAGCTGTGATTTTACTTACGAGTCACGCAAAGGACATCCCTTTCGATTTGAAGCACTACCCTCATATTGTTTACGAAGGTAAGATCGCAAATCTCAAAGCGCAACTGGAACGAAAGATCCGTTGGTGTGTAGAAAACCCGAAGAATCCCTTGTCGAGTGTTGATCTTAATTTGCAGTTCTCCATCGATGGGAAACCGATAAGTGAGGCGCCGACGGTTGAGATAAATCGAGCCAGGTACTGCTATTTCACTATTGGCATTAACAATCTCTCTGGCAAGGTGATCAAGCCGGAGACTTTCAACTTGGCAGTCATACTTCCAGCTAAGGCGCAATTCCATAACCCTAATATCCTGTCAGCAGCACAAGTTCCAGATGGAAGCTACATTTATACGCTCGAACACATTCACAATATCTTCCCCTTTGGTTGGTCTTCGATAAAAGTCGAGTTTGAGTTGCATAGAGTGGAAGATAGGCCCCTCAATCTCACCCTTCGTTTTTTCACAGAACTAGGATTCAAAGATCATTCATTTTTTGCAACACCATTTTGGGTAACTGGATGAAAGAAGTGATTCTAATGATTCGACCAACTAAGTTGCAAGCCGCACCGTAATCCTGCCGAGACAATCGAAGTGCCAAGTCCCGCAAAAGTGAAGGAAATGCGCAACAGGATCTTGCACCGCAACAGGTAAAAATGCCGAAAGCGCCGAACACTCTTAAGTGGACGGCGCTTTCAATGTTTCGGAAAAGAGGGCTTTAGCTTTCGGTTTTTTCGCCGCGGCTTTGGCTCTTCTTGGCAGCCTTTGTCGCCTGCGGAATTGGCAAACCAACGCCCCCTGAGAATGATTCCGTAGCTTCGGGCTCATCCTTCGGAGCCGGTAAGTCGTGAATCAACGCGCCGCCGGAACTCTTCGAGAAGATCAGCTTGTGCGTGTAGTCGTCGAGGTCTACGTGGACTAGATCGCCCAGACCAATCTGTCCCGTCGCTACCAGATTCGAGAGCGGATAGACGAGGAATCGCTCGACCGAACGCTTCAGATGTCGCGCTCCGTATTTGAAATCCAAACCTTCCTTCAGCAGCGTGTCCTTCGCAGTATCAGAACATTGAAAGACAAACTTGGTACCGGCCGACTGCATGATTCGATCCTGAACGGCTTGCAGCTCCAGTTCCAGAATCTGCCGCAGGTGATGTTCCTTCAACGAACGGAAGACAACAACCTTGTCAATGCGGTTCATGAATTCGGGTGAGAACTTTCGCCGCGCCGCCTCAACAGCAGTTCGGTAAATCTTCTGATCCACTTCGGTGTCGTTGGGATTCTTCGCGCCTTTGCCTGGCGCGAAACCGATTCCACCGGAGATTAGTTCGGACATCTCTCTCGCGCCGAGATTTGACGTCAGGATTACCATGCAACTTCGAAAGTCGACGCGCCGGTTGTCACCCAGAGTTAAGGTCGCTTTATCTAGAATGCCGAGCAGCAACTGCCACAGGCTGTCCGAGGCTTTCTCGATCTCGTCAAACAAGATCAGCGAGAGCTTCAACTCGTCTGTGTGCATGCGGTCGAGATTTTCCTGCGTCAGCATCGGAGATGTCTCGCGATGACCGAGATATCCCGGAGGTGAGCCAATCAATTTCGCAATTTCGTGCGAATGCTGAAACTCCGCGCAGTCAATTTTCACGATCGCATTCGCGTCGCCGTATAAAACTTCCGCGGCTGCTTCGATGACGCGAGTTTTTCCCGAACCGGTAGGCCCGAGAAACAGCATTGTACCGATAGGCCGGTTAGGTGGATTCATGCCAGCCAGAAATATTTGATAAAGGCCGCTCATGCGCCGCACTGCGCGCTCTTGTCCAACGATGCGAGCTGAAAGCCGCTCTTCAAAGTCCTGGGCAGGAGCACTTTTCTGTTCAGGATCCAGGAAGACTGTACCCATTGTTTTGTTTAGTTTGTCTATCTCCATTTCAGATATCATGCTCGTCCTCCTTGCATGCGCGAGACCTTCTCAGCTTGCCGAGGCCTCCTTTTTGGCTTGGCCGCTATTGGCCCGCCTTCGATAATGCAAGGAACGATCCGTTCAATCCCCTTATCATATTGATGCGTAGCTTGTGACCTTCGTTCGCTCTTCACAAGGCGTTGAACCAACCTTAGCCAAAAGCGACCGATGCTATATATACGACACGGACAAGAATGTCATCACAAAATATTGGGAGAACATGAAATTAAGGTTGGTTTCTTGCGCGCTTGCGCGCAAGCCCGGCGCTGACAATTCGTGTCAGAGCGCGACTGCCACTAAATGTTTCACGTGAAGAACAGGAAAGATAAGCTTGATCACATTGCACCTTTTGGCGCGGACGTCCACCAAAAGGTCTTACCGAATTCACAACTTATATGCACACCCATGAGGCAGCAGAACCTCACAATGCAAATCTCGGCTCAGTCGTAATACTCCAAACCGAGATGAGTGATCAAATCCTCACCGCGAAGATAACGCAACGTGTTTTTTAGTTTCATCAACTGAATGAAAACATCGTGCTCGGGATAAAGACCGGGCGCAGTCTGGGGTGACTTGAAATAGAAGGAAAGCCACTCCTGAATACCTTTCATTCCGGCACGTTGGGCCAAATCCAGAAACAATGCGAGGTCGAGTACGATTGGCGCCGCAAGGATTGAGTCGCGACAGAGAAAATCAATTTTGATCTGCATCGGATAACCCAACCAGCCGAAGATATCAATGTTATCCCAGCCTTCTTTGTTGTCGCCGCGCGGCGGGTAATAGTTGATGCGGACCACATGGGAAAAGTCCTTGTAAAGATCAGGATAAACCTCTGGTTGCAGAATATATTCGAGCACAGATAGCTTAGATTCTTCCTTCGTCTTGAAGGATTCCGGATCGTCCAGCACCTCGCCGTCGCGATTGCCGAGAATATTTGTTGAATACCAGCCGTGTAGACCGAGCATCCTGGCCTTTAATCCCGGAGCGATGATCGTCTTCATTAAGGTTTGACCCGTCTTAAAATCCTTTCCGCAAATGGCAAGGTTGTTTTCCTCGGCGAGGGTCCTGAGCGCCGGAATATCAACCGTCAGGTTTGGCGCGCCGTTGGCAAATGGAATACCCGACTTCAGGGCCGCGTACGCATAGATCATCGAGGGCGCGATCGACTTATGGTTATCGCGCATTGCCTGCTCAAAAGATTCGAGTGTCTTGTGAACAGGATGCTGCTTGAGAAAGATTTCGGTCGAGGCCGCCCAAATCATCACGATTCGGGAGCAGCGGTTTTTGCGCTTCCACTCAGCAATCTCGTCGATTAACTGCTGGGCCAGCTTAAATTTATTGGCGCCGCTTTTTACGTTAGTACCACTGAGGCGTTTTACGTAATTCTGATCAAAGACGGCCTTCATAGGCTTGATTTTCTGGAGCGGGGATCTCAATTGCTTCAGCAAATCTTTCTCGAGCACGCCGGCGTGCATGGCGGCTTCGTAAGCCGAGTCTTCAAAAATGTCCCACGCGCCAAACACCAGATCTTCAAGTTTTGCCAGCGGCACGAAGTCCTTAATGAGGGGAACACGATTATCAGTTCGCTTACCGAGACGGATCGTCCCCATCTGCGTCAAACTCCCAACCGGCTGCCCAATTCCTTTTTTTACAGCTTCGACTCCCGCAATGAATGTGGTGCTAACTGCGCCGAGACCAACCAGCAGCACTCCCAGTCTGCCTTTGGGTTCGATAACATCGGCGCCTTGTCTAACGGCCATTTATCTTTTCTCCTAATCCAACAAGTTGTGCTGCGAATGATACAGATGCGCGTCGTCGCTGTCATCTGGAGCCATTTTTCGCCAGCGTGTTGAAAGCATCCAAGCGCTTGGGTTGCAGATTCGCAAGGCAGCTAAGTTTGAACTATAAACTGGCCGTGTCTCGGTGGCGCACCATCATGGCAGGGTCGTTTGCGATCAGCGCCTTGATACCGAGCGAGCGCGCTCGCGAGATCCAGTCAGGATCATCAACTGTCCAGATCACGATTTCTAATCTCTCGCGCTTAGCTCTCTCAATTACAAGCGTGCCAGCGAGCGTGTGGTGAAGCGCAATCTCATCAGCTCCGACGTCCAACGCGAGATTTATCATATTTAGTCTGCGAACAGTCGAGATCCGTAGCGCTAATTTTGGTTCGAACAGAGCTGCGGTACGAATCCCATGATCAATTCTTTTGATCTCGGCGATAGCGGAGAGATCAAAACTTTCAATTACTACTCGATTTGCCATTTGAGATTCGCGGGCCAGCCGAACGACTTCAGCTGCCAGGATAGAACCCGTTCCCGGATCGCATTTCATCTCGATGTAAAGCACACCGAGGTTTTCGCTGAAAAGCTCGAAGACTTGCGCAAGTGTCGGCAGCTTCTCCCCGGCAAACGGATTCACTCCCGTTTGTCTGCGCTCGCCAAACCAACGACCGACGTCAATCTCTTGCAGCTCCAGGGCAGTCAGTTCGCAAACCAGGCGATCAATTAATCCTGTTCGCTTAAGTGTGGCATCGTGGATAACCACGGGTACCTGGTCACGTGAAAGCCGAATGTCAAACTCGATCCCGTCGCCGCCGTCTCGCATTGCGCGCGAGAATGCTGACAACGTGTTTTCAGGTGCGACAGCTGAAGCTCCGCGGTGACCGAGAATGAGAGGGCTTGATCTCATGATCTGTCGGGACAAACGGAAAGCGCTCTGATTGTCCATTAATCATTGGGGACTTGCTACTTGCCGCCCCGGAGACAGGACGCATTGACGACGGTGTAGTAAATGGTGAATGAGAGATGAAAGATGAATATCGAAGGCCGTCCGACTACTCAACTACCATTTTTGTACTGGCTATAGATTCTCGTGAAGTTGGATTCTGAATAACTTTCCGCAGCGTGATATCAAAAGTGCCGTGTTCAGTTTTGATGCGAGCACTTACTGGAATATGCCTGTTGTCGTTAGTGAACCAAATAGAAAACTGTCCGTCGCCTGCAATCATCCGGTTAGCGCCAAACACTTCAGCGTCAACTCGCAAACTTTCAACCCGACCGAGCACAGTCTTCTGTCGCGTCTTCTCAACGACGTGCACCGGAACCTGGTACACCAATCCGGAGTCGCTAACCGTTATTTCGAACGTCTTCCCAAGCTGCAGTGGCTGAGTTCTCAAGAAGTAAATTGCAGATAAGACGTCTTGAACCTGACCCGAAAACGCGGCGCTTGAGCTGCGGGGCGGACGCGAGGGATTGTTTGGATCGCGCTCAAGCCAAATCACCTTGCCGTTGTCGTAGGTCGACTCGCTGATGCGCGCGCGTTTTCCCTGCTCATCTACCCTTTTTGTCTTTTTGACCGTGAACGAGGTCGGCTCAACAATTGATTCAATGCGTTCCCGGAACCGCAAATTAAAAAGTTTGCTAAAAAAACCTTTGCTCGAAACTTCACCGGTGAATTTCAAGGAATAGGCCGAGCCGCCGTCGCGCCTGGATCCAGTGTCCACAACCTTCCGCAACGATGGTTCTCTGGCGGCAGTGAAACGAAAGTCGGCCACGTCTATTTTTTTCAAGAGAGACTCGCGAAAACTCAGCTACGTACAAGAGTTCTTCGCTTGGCTCAAAAGGATGCACCGGAGCCCGGCTGACAGGCGTAGCCGGACTGGAACTAATGGCAGGCCCAGCAATCTTCTGCCCGAAAACCAACCCCAAACCGCTCGCTGGCTGAAAGCTGGTAAATGCGGCGGCGACGGCCAGAACCACAATTCCAGCGAAAAGCTTTAGAGTTTGAAATTTCATTTCACGTAAAACGCCTTGAAAACCAGCAACCCCCAGGCGATCAACAAACCGAGCGCGGCACGATACTCGCGATACCTCAGATAAAGGCCCCGGTCAAATCCTATCCTCCTCTGATCGGTGCGATAAGCCATCAACCGCGGCAAAAACAATGGCACTTCCTTAGCGTACGCTTGAAAACTTTGGCCAAAGAGTTGTGCCAGTGTGTCGGATTCGACGCGCATAACCGGCAAATAGATGCCAAGAAAGAGCAATGCAAAGAGGATTCCGAGCCACCATCTACCGGCGCCTATCGTGAAGCCAAGTCCCAGGATAAAGCTTCCGAGGTAGAGCGGGTTGCGCGTGTACGCGTATGGACCTGAGATCGCCAGGGCATCGTTTTTCCGGATGTGACCGGAGGCCCAGGCGCGCAGCAAGACTCCAATCAAAGAAACAGCGGCGCCGGCAACGAGTGTGGCCGGACGCGGTCGCGCGAACAAAATAAAGACCGCCGCACACAAAAAACCAAGCGGCACGCGCCAGCGTTGTATCCAGGTTCCACCTCTACGCAATGTCGATTCAACTCCAGTTGGGGCAGACCAGTCTACCCATCTTCTCTTCAGACAGGCAAAAGTGCCTGTAGGGCTTAAGGCTTTCCATTTGTCATCCAGGATTTTTCATTCGTCGTTCGGGAATTCAAGCTAGTTTGGCCTGAATGGGCAAATCAAAAATGTGAAATATAAAAATTGGAAAATCGGCCCAATGCTTTCGTGCGCCACCCTACAAACTCCTAACGCGGCATAATGCTACACGACGACAGGCAAAGATACCTGGCTTGTTTTTAGTCTATGTGCTACCGCCTGAAAAACTCTTTCTACTTCAATGTCCATGCAGATCCACTTTGAGCAGGCGCGACGATGGCAGTCAGTACGACAATCGATGTCGACCCGTTCTACGCAGATGTCGGCCGAGCGCAAACTGCCATTGCGCCACCATTCCGTGGGACCAAAAAGACCGACTATGGGCGCGCCCGCGGCGATAGCCAAGTGCGTCGGCCCGGTGTCGCCGCCTACATAAACCTGAGCGCGTTTCGCGAGCTCGTAGAAACCTTTTAAGGAAACGTTGACCGCGCGAGCCTTTCCCGATTGACTTGCCTGCAAAACCGTCTCAGCCAGATGCGCTTCTCCGGGGCCATGTGTAACGAGCGAGTGCAACCTGTAATGCGACCAGAGTTCATCGGCCAACCGGCCAAAGCGTTCAGTGCTCCAGAGTTTTGTTGGCCAACCACCTCCCGGGTTGAGGATAGCGAAGTCGCTTCCTGCAGCAGCGTTCAAAGCCTCACCCTGATGAGCAGAATTTGTTGCGATGGGAAACTCAAGGTCGGCAGGATCATGAGAGATCGAGATTCCTAAAGCGCCGCCGGCAAGGGTTAGGTTTTTTTGGATGACGTGCGAATTTTTGGATATTGGAATTGCTCGCGAGATTAGGATTCGGCTGGCAGGCTCGCGCAACGAATCGCGCGAGAACCCAAAAACACGACGCGCGCCGGAAAGGCGCGCAATTGATGCGGACTTGAGTAGTCCCTGAAAATCTAAAGCTAAATCGAAGGCTGAGGCGCGTAGCCGACGTAACTGCTGGCGCGGTGCCCGCAGCGTCTCCCCAGACATCAGCCCGCGCCTCAGGGCCTTCGTGTCGACTTCGATGAGGCGATCTAGAAGTGGGTTGTCTCTTAAAATTTCTGAAGCGCGATGTTCGACCACCCAGGAGATTTCGGCTCGAGGCAACGCCTTCCGAATGGCCGCCAGGGCCGGCAGGGTGTGGACGATGTCGCCGATGCTGCCAAGTTTTACAATAAGGATTCGCATTATTCAGTGAGCAGTGGGCAGTGGGCAGTGGGCAGCAAGAGACAAGCACTCCACAATAGGGTGTGCAAGCGGCTCGATGCAGGGTAGGCATCTGAGGCAACTGTTTCCGATACCGAGCCACGTCTTTTCTGCACACTGTTCACTGCCCACTGCCCACTTTCTTCAATTTTTCTGCTCACTGCTCACCGCTCACTTTCTTCAGCAGTTCCGAAGTTGAATGATCTTTGGGATCTCCAACAATTCGGACACTGCCACCATAAGATCGTACCACATCGCGCTCGGGGACAGTTTCCTGCGTGTAATCCGTGCCTTTCGCATGCACGTCGGGTCGTATGGCGAGTAGTAATTCTGTCACGGTCGGTTCGTCGAATATCGTTACCAGGTCTACTGCCGCCAATGATGCGACCAGCTCGGCGCGATCACGCTCAGGTAAGATCGGCCGCCCTGGCCCTTTCAGCCTGCTGACCTGAGCGTCGGAATTAATTCCAACCACGAGCAGGTCTCCCAGTGCGCGCGCGCCCTTGAGATAGCGAATGTGGCCGGCATGCAAAACGTCGAAGCAGCCGTTGGCGAGAACGATGCGCGAGCCTTTCGCCTTTTCCTTCGTAATCCGCGTGATTAGCGCTTCGCGCTCAAGGATCAGCGAAGTTGCTTTGATCTGTTCTGACCGCAAGTTAGTCATCGGCTCGGGTCATTCGGAATGCAAGACCGAGTTCTCAAGCTCGTCGCGCGTGATTGACGCCGTACCACGCTTCATTACGACAAGTCCTCCGGCGTAGTTCGCCAATCGCGCCGCGTCCGGGAAAGAGGAATCGGAGGCAAGCGCGAGGGTGTAAGCGGCTATGACCGTATCGCCCGCGCCAGTGACGTCCACCGGCTCACGAGCCCCAACCGCATCGAGGTGAACCGCCGGCACGCCGTCCTCAAGCAGCATCATTCCGTTGCTGCCGCGAGTGACGAGCAAAGCGCGATAACGCAGACGATCGCGCAACTCCTCCGCTGCTCTTTCCAATTCATCCTGCTGCATGAGCTGCTTGCCAAGCAGTTGCTCAACTTCATCCTGGTTTGGAGTGGCTGAGGTAAACCCGGTGAAATCTGAGAGCTTAAAACGCGAGTCGGCCAACACTGGAATCTTCCGTGCTGCTGCGGCTTCGCGGGTGAGGGAAGCCATCTCGGGGTCGGCAACACCGTAATTGTAATCAGAGATGATCACGGCATCGGCGGTTTTTGCCTGCTCGAGAACGCGTTCGCGCAGCCGCGCGCGCAGTTCAGGATCGCTTAGACGTTCGCCTTCATAGTCGATCCTGATTACCTGCTGGCGCGTCGAGTGTAATTGACCGGCGAGTATTCGAACCTTAGTGGTGGTCCGTAGTGCCGGCGACGTCAACACGCCGCTACAATCAACGCCCGCGGAATTCAACTTCTCAACCAAAGCGCGTCCTGCTTCATCTTCGCCGGCCATACTTATCAACGAAACTCTTGCGCCCAGCGACGCGAGATTCACGGCACAGTTTGCCGCGCCGCCGGGAACTGTTTCGGTGTGCTCATGACGGAGAATGAACACAGGCGCCTCGCGCGACACACGTCCGATGGCGCCGTAAACAAACTGGTCGGCGACGGAATCTCCAATAACCAGAATGCGGCGTTGCGGAAAGCGTCTGACAATACTTATCAGACGTTCCTGCAACAATGTTCGTTCGACAGTCAAAATCTTCCTCCCAATTTGGAAGTGCTGCTGACCCGTCATCCCCTGGGACAGCCGGTTTCCAGGCGTTGAATTCCTAAGACGGATTAGCCGCTAACGAACGGTGCGACGCGTAGCAGGAACTAAACTGCCGATGGCTCGGTGCAATCCAAGGACTTTGAAACGATCAGACGAACAGCTTCCAATAAATTCTCCGCTATCAGATCCGGTTTTTCGATCCAGGTTGCTCGTTGGTGCTCCCACTCGCCGCGGCCATAACCGCTCAGTACAAACAGAGATTTCAGCCCGGCATTTCTGGCAAGTTCAATATCGCTGTAGCGGTCTCCCACCATCCAGCTGGCTTCAAGGTCGATATCAAAATCCTCTGTCGCGCGCGATATCAACCCGGGTTTTGGCTTGCGGCAATCGCAATCGAGACGGTAGGGCGGTTCGCCCACGGATGGATGATGCGCGCAATAGTAGATCGCATCCAGTTTGGCGTTGTCGCTTTCAAGCTCCTTCGCCATCCGTTCGTGGACAGTTTGAATCATGTCCTCGGAAAAGTATCCGCGCGCCACACCTGCCTGGTTTGTAATCACGATCGCGAGCCAGCCATTTTCGTTCAGGTGTCTAATGGCGGAAGCCGAATAGGGAAACAAACTAAAGCGAGAAGGGTGGTTGATGTAACCCACCTCTTCTGAGAGCGTGCCGTCCCGGTCAATGAAAACTGCTCGTTGCTTCATTTGACTTTCATGCTGGACAAGCCAAGTTCCTGACAAGCCACCGCGTCCGGCTTCGCCGTCGGAGGTGCGGAAAGGCTCAGCCTTTCCGTCAGACTCTCGCCTTATGCTCCGGACGAGGCTATGCCTCGGCCAATGAACTTGAGGCAGTAGCCTCGGAGTTCGATTTCGATCACTTCACGGAAAGGCACGAGCCTTTCCGCACATCAAGCGGCAAAGCCGTAGCTGCCTGGTTGTCCGTCTTGACTGGCTGCTTTCAACAGAACACGTGCGCGTTCGAAGACTTCATCCGGCGTGATCGCCGTCATGCAGCGATGATCGATGGGGCAATCGCGCAGCATGCACGGTGCGCATTCCGGTGGCTGGCGCAAGATCTCTCCGAGTGGCGAAAACGGTCGCGTCGTCAGTGGATTCGTGGGGCCGAAGATCACCAGCGTGGGCCGACCAAGAGCTGACGCAATGTGGGCGGGACCAGTGTCATTAGTAATAAGAAGATCGACTTGACTCAGAATTGCGACAAGTTCTGCGAGGTCGGTTTGGCCCGTTAACACCACCGGCTGATTGCGCATCTGCCGGCTGACTTCAAGCGACACTTCCGCCTCCGCAGCGGATCCAATGAGGACAACTTCCGCCTGCAATTCGTCAATGAGTCTGTCGCCAAGGACCGCATAGCGCTCTGCCGGCCAACGCTTGGCTCGACTGTTGATAGAGCCGGGACAAAGCGCCACCAGTGCGCGGCCATCGCTGAAGCTTCCAACTCCGCGGGCGCGAAGAAGATCTCGCGCTGCTGCCTGGCGACCAATTGAGATCTCCAGCGAGCCATCGGGTTGTGTGTTTAGAAAAGTTTGCTCGCGCTTGATGAGCCATTCGAGTTCCGCCACGATTTTCAAGTAATAAAAAACCTCATGTTTGGAGTTGCGCCATTCGGGCACTTCCAGGGGGTGGGTAAGCAGCGCGTGCCGGCCATCGGTCGCATACCCAATCCTCAACGGCACACGCGCGAGTGAGGCAACCAGGGCCGTCTCAAGAGAATTTGGCAAGAGAACGGCCAGGTCAAAATTCTGTTTGCGCCACTGCCGCACCTGCTGAACTACTGAACGCAGCCCGCTGCCTTCATGAACTTGCAACTCGTCAATAAACTCTGCGCCGGCGAATAGGCCTTTGGCCCAGGAGCGAGTGGCGAGCGTGATCTGCGCCGAAGGAAAGAGGCGTCGGATTTCACGCAGCGCAGGTATTGTCATGACTGCATCGCCGACCCAGTTGGTCCCGCGAACCACTATATTCTTGGGGTTGAAGTCAGCCATCGTTTGAGCACCGGAAGATTTTCCATTTCTCATTTACCATTTTTCATTTGGCCATTCAGGAATCTTTTCGGCGCCAGGGCGCGTCCGGCAATGAAAAATGAAAAATGGCAAATGACAAATGGAAAATCTATCATCCCACCGTCAGCGGATCATCACTGCAGTCTAAACGAAGACAGCCAGGAATGCCTGTCCTGCCTACAACAAACTGCCAAGTCCTTCCTCGATTCCTATCTCCGGCTCCCAGCCTAATTGTTCCCGAATCCGACTCAGATCAGAAACATAATCAACCGGAATCGGATGCGGCAACGTGTCGTCGTTGACGATCCGCGGTTCAAGCTGAATCATCGTGGCAACAGTGTTCACCAATTCCAATAGGCTTGCTGCGTTCTCTTTGCCGCCCCCAAGATTATACAAACCAGAAGCTACGGATGAATCAATAAACGCGCGGCACGCGCGCGAGAAATCGTCGACGTGCAAGATGTCCCGAACCGGATGACCACCTAAGGGCAGCCGAATGGGCCAGCCTCGCTTGACCGACTCCACGTAATGCGTCACGAAGCCGTTTTCGTTTCCCTCTGACGGTCGAGCGTAGACCGTGGACATTCGGAATATGCAAGCGCGAATGTTTCGCTGGCGCGCATAGTATTCCACATAGCGCTCACCGATTAGCTTTGACCATTCCAGCGCCGTTTGTCCGGCGTAATCAGTTGGGCAAGTCTCGGGGACCTCAACGTACCTCTCTGCATTCGAGCCGTAAACGTCCTTGGTAGACGCGTAAATGAAGATCGAGCCCGGGCGGAGATGTTTTATAACATTCGCCGCGCCCTCAGAGTTAGTGCGAAAGCAAAGCTCCGCGCCAGCCGGATCTTTATCCAGGTGAGCTGCGAGGTGAATGACGGTGTCGTAGTTCGCGACCTGTTCAACGTCGTCGCTGAGAATGTCGTGGCCGGAACGCCGAGAAAAATCGTCAGCGGCAAAAAACCGGCGGACATGCGTGCCCAGGTAACCGCTGCCACCGGTAACGAGAATGTTCATCTCGTCCAACGTCTAAAGAAAATCTAATCGGTAGAGTCAGACTTTGGACATGGGACTTTGGACATTGGACGCCTTCGTGCCTTTTGCCATCGCCGTCAATTTCATGAGCGACTCCGCGTGTCCGATAGCAATCAGAATGTCGCCGCTTTCAATCGTCGCCTCGCCGCTGGGATTGAAAAGAATCTGACCATTGCTCCGTCGAATACTAACGACCACAATATCTAAATCGGAACGAATGTTTGTTTCACTTAGCTTTTGTCCTACCAGAGCGGACGAAGGGCCGACTTCAAGTTGCTCAAACGCCAACTCCAACTGGTTAGCTGTAATCGAGCCGAGAAAGTCGTCCACCGCCGGCTTCGTCAGAGCCATCGCCATGCGGTGACCGCCGATGATCGTTGGCGCAACGACTCGATTGGCGCCGGCGCGAATCAGTTTTGCTTCTGCCTGCTCCTCGGCTGCGCGCGCCACGATGTGCAAGCGCGGATTCAGATCGCGTGCCGTAAGCACCACGTAAACATTATCCGCATCGTTTGGCAGACATGCGGCAAGCCCGCGTGCATGCTCAACGCCCGCCTCTTGCAGGCTCTCTTCCAGCGTTGCGTCTCGTGCCAGCACGATGACACCAAGGTCGGTCAGCTCCGCAACCCTCTGCGGATCTCTTTCGATAACTATAAAGGTTTCGGCGCTGCCCAAGAGGCCGCGCACCAAATGTGAGCCGACACGTCCGGCGCCACAGATAATGAAATGGTTCCGCAGTTTGCTCATCTTCCGTGTCTGCCGGCGCTGGCCGAAGGTTGCGACCAGTTCTGATTGAACGATCGCGTGTACCGTTGTGGTAAGCGCATAGAGCACAATACCGACACCGGCCAACATGAAAACTGTAGAAAAAATGCGGCCGTTTCTCGTGGCCGGCGTCAGGTCGCCATACCCTACGGTGGTTACCGTTTGGGCTGAAACGTAAAGACTGTCAAGCAATGACCAGCCCTCGATTAGATAGAAGGCGGTCGTCCCAAAACCTATCGCAATCGCCACTGCGGCCAGGGCGAGAAGAATTCGGCGATGATTGCCGGCAAACCAGCGTTTGCCAGTAGGCGTTAAACTCATACATCAGGAATCGCATCAAAACGCCGGCGAAATTGTACGCGGCTGGACGTTAACTAAAGAACTACAAGCTGTCAAATTTTGGAGTGCGCCTGGCCGCCGCTGGCCAAAGCGGTGACAGGCTCACCCGCACTCCAAAGAGGCGGTGGCGAAGCCTCTTGAGTGGACACGCTTGTTTCCAGAGGTTAGCATTTAATTTACGAGGATGGACGACTGACCACGGACTGCGTCTCCAGACCCCCAATTGTCTATCGCCTGTCTTTTATGCCAGTAAGATACCCACCGGAAGTAGAACCCGCAGCAGGGAAGCGTTCGAAAAGGGACTCAAGGTCCCAGTCGCGCATTGTTGCTTATAGCGAATCGGAAGTTAGTTTTGGGCGGCGCCTTGCTCGCCGGCTCATCAGTCCTCCGGTGATCATCCCTTTACTTTTTCTGGCCACGGTAATCGTCGGGTTTCTGATCTACTACTGGACCGTGTTCTCTGGTCGGATCGACAACTTGCTGAAGGGCGAAGTGTTTACTCGTTCCGCGGGAATCTACGCGGCTCCCAAACAACTTCGCGTGGGACAAGCACTCACGCCGGAGCGTCTCATTGAGTCGCTCAAACATGCCGGCTACGTCGAGAAGAGCCAACAAGCAGACCAGGCACGGGGCCGCTATTCGTTTGCCGACGGAAACGTTGATATTGAGCCCAGCGGCAACATCGTCGTGGATGGTCAGCGCCAGTTTCAAAGTGTCCGAGTTCAATTCTCGCGCAATGGGAAAACGATCAGCTCGCTCACTGATCTCGCTAACAAAACCCACCTCGACAAAGCGTGGCTCGAGCCCGAACTGATTAGTTCAGTGACCGGGCGCGAGCGGGCAAAACGTAAAATAATCGGCTTCCAGGACCTGCCGCCTGACTTGGTGCAGGCAATTACTGTCACCGAAGATCGCGCGTTCTTCCAACACTACGGAGTAAACGTGCGCGGCATCCTGCGTGCGCTGGTACGTCGCTACGACACCGATCCTAACTCGCCGATCGCGCGACAGGGTGGTTCGAGCATCACGCAACAGTTGGTCAAAAACTTATTTCTGACGCCAGAGAAAACTCCAAAGCGCAAGATCGCCGAAGCCTATATGTCCGTCATCCTCGAGACGCGCTTGTCGAAGGAGCAAATATTTGTCCTTTATTGCAATCAGGCTTATTTAGGGCAGCAGTCGGGCTTCTCAATAAATGGTTTTGGTGAAGCTGCTGACGCCTATTTCAACAAAGACGTTACCAATCTGACATTGCCCGAGTCTGCCTTTCTGGCAGGGCTGATTCGTAGTCCGAATCGTTACAACCCTTACCATGACATAAACACCGCGACTGCGCGCCGGAATCAGGTTTTGGACAGCATGGCGGAAGCAGGCGCAATTTCCGGCGAAGAAGCGAACCAGGCGAAGCAAGTCCCGCTGCAGATTGCTGCGACCAAGGGCCGGATTGATGTTTCCGATGCTCCCTATTTTGCCGACTATGTTCAGGCACAGTTAGGCGACATCATCGCTGGTCCAGGAGCCGCCGAGCATCTGCGTATCTACACCACGATCGATCTCGATTTGCAAAGAGCGGCATACGCGGCCGTTTCGAAGCAGCTGGCGGAACTCGACAAAGTTGAAGCGAAGCGGTTTCAGCCCGGCACGCTTCAGGCAGCGCTGGTCGCCATGAACGCCCAAACCGGCGAGATAGTGGCGATGGTTGGCGGGCGCGACTACGCGAAAAGCCAACTCAATCGCGTGTCCGATGCATTTCGGCAGCCGGGTTCGGTGTTCAAACCTTTCGTTTACGCGACGGCGCTTAACACCGCATACGATCCTGTTCCTCGCGTGATCACGCCGGCAACGACATACATCGACGAGCCGAAGACGTTTACCTTCGATAACCAGGAATACTCCCCCGGAAATTTTGG
Organism: Blastocatellia bacterium; assembly: GCA_963698325.1. Lineage (GTDB taxonomy): Bacteria > Acidobacteriota > Blastocatellia > Pyrinomonadales > Pyrinomonadaceae > PSRF01. Next base: position 194,685 of record CAVOQJ010000010.1, read on the forward strand.
CGATACCTATAGCGATGCTCCCGTAACTCTGCGAGATGGATTGGTTCATAGCCTGAACGTCGTGACAGTGGACGTAGCGATGGAGGTCACTATCGGGCGTGTGATGAACCTCGCCGCGAAAGCAGGATTGCCGAAACCGCCACGTGCCTATCCGGCGATGGCGCTTGGCACTAGTGAAGCCACACCGTTACAAGTCGCCTCGGCTTATACCGGATTCGCGACTTTGGGAACGCGCACTACGCCGATAGCCATCAATCGCATTACCACTGGCAGCGGCGTGACCATTGCCGCGCCGACACCGCAGAAGAATGAGATGCTGCGTCCCGACGTTGCTTATGTGATGACTTCGTTTATGAAAGACGTGGTCAATCGTGGTACCGCGGCGAAAGTGAGGGCGCGTGGCTTCAAAGCAAATGTCGCAGGTAAGACTGGAACTTCTCGCGACGGCTGGTTTGCCGGTTATACCCCAAATCTCGTTTGTGTCGTCTGGGTTGGATTTGACGACGGATCTCAGCTTGGCCTGACTGGCGCAAACTCCGCCTTGCCGATCTGGACGGATTTCATGGACGTGGCTTTAGGAGAACATCCGGAGTGGCAAGGCGACTGGCAAATGCCGGCGGGAATTGAACAGGTTGCCATAAACGCAAAAACGGGCGGCCCAGCGTCGGAACAAGATCCCGACAAACGCATCGAGCTATTCATTAATGGCACTTCGCCGCAGGACACTTCGAGTTTGGAGCTTGAGCCGGAAGCCTCGCCGGAAACAGACGAACTGCCGCCACCCGCGCCGGATCAAACGCTGCCGCCTGTATTGGTTGAGCCATCGCCCACGTCGTCGCCGCGTGCGAAGCCGCCTCGATCTGAGCTGCGAACCGATCAAAGCGGACGCCTGGAAGGGACAATTACGCTCGATATCGATCCGACGACGGGACTGATCGCCGTGGAAACGTGTCCAGTGATACGGACAAGGACCTTTGTGCTGGGTACTGAACCAAAAAAATATTGCGGCCCCGAGTACCATCAGCGCCCGTTGCCTTCGCCTCAACCCTCGCGCCGCGGCCTGACGATTCCGTGACCTGACTTTCAGGGAAATGTGTTAGCGAATGGGCCGGGGGCAAGCCCGCCTTCCCGACCATGAGCTGACATAGTTGAATTCTGAAGTCCGATGGAAGGGCTTTCAAGCGGAGCTAGTGAGATAACCAAAGAGTCTCTCAGGTTGGGAAGGCGGGCTTGCCCCCGCCCCTTCGTAGCACAGCTCGCAACGTTTCAATAGCCAGCGCCGCCGCGTGTTGTTTCCTCGAGGGCAGGCCGCCAAGTGCATCAAGCAAATCTTTCCGCGTGAGTTTTGTCGCCTCCTCGATGGTTTTTCCGGTAATCAATTCCGTCAAAATCGATCCGCAGACAAGGGTTGGTGGACAGCCATAGGCGAGGAAACCCGCAGCTTCAATTCGTCCTTTGCGCACCCGCAGCGAGAGGCGCAGCCGATCGCCGCAGACGGGGTTGGTTTCTTCGGCAGTAGCATTGGCGTCTGGAAGTTCGCCGGCGTTACGCGGATTCGCGATGTGCTCTTTGAAAGTACGGGAATAAGGCATGAAAAAACGGAGGTTTGACTTCCTGCGGATTAACTCGAAACTTGAAACTCGAAACCCGGAACTTTATTGAGCGGCGAAAGCGCTCGCAGCTTTTCCACCGCCTGCGGCAACACTTTCAGAACGTAATCAACGTCTTCTTCAGTATTGTCTTTGCCAAAGCTGAAGCGAATCGCGCCGCGAGCCAGCTCATCGTTGCGTCCCAGCGCACGTATCACCGGCGATGGCTCCAGCGTGCCGGAAGAGCAAGCTGATCCGGTTGAGACAGCAATGCCCTGAAGGTCCAGGCTAATCAACAAGCCTTCACCCTCGATGAAGCGAAACGAGATGTTTGAAATATGTGGCAAGCGCCGCGCGCGGTCACCATTGAAAACGATGTCTGCTACGCGCCCAGCGACTCCCGCGTCAAACCTGTCCCGAAGGTGCTGGTCGTGTTTTGATCTTTCGTGCATCTCTTCTCGAGCCAACTTCGCCGCCGTGCCAAAGGCAACAATCCCGGGCACGCCTTCCGTTCCCGCTCGTTTCTCACGTTCCTGATGCCCGCCGACATTCTGGGGCACAAGCCGCACGCCGCGTCGCACGAAGAGCGCTCCGGTTCCCTTGGGCGCGTACAGTTTATGAGCGGAAAGCGATAATAGATCGCAGCCAAGCGCGTCAACGTTCAATGGAATCCGGCCGGCGGCTTGAACTGCATCCGTGTGTAGCCAGAGGTGACGGCGGCCGCGGGCCCGTTCGTCATGCACCAGTGCACCGATTTCTTCAAGCGGCTGAAGAGTGCCGATTTCATTATTAGCTAACATGATGGAAATCAGCACCGTGTCTGACCGCAACGCGGCGCGCACGTCTTCAGTTCGCACAACTCCTTCATCGTAGACCGGCAGCCTCGTAATGTCCCAGCCACTCTTTTCAAGTGCGTCACAGATTCCCCGAACCGACGAATGCTCGATTGCAGAAGTGATTACATGGCCTCGAGCGGTGCTGCCGGGATAGGCCTTAGCGCCTTCGCAAACGCCGCGAATTGCAAGGTTGTTTGCCTCAGTCCCACCCGAGACAAACACAATCTCGTTGGCGCGGGCGCCGATCAATGCCGCAATCTCACGACGCGCACGATCGACTGCGGCGCGCGCCTCCTGACCAAAGAAGTGCACGCTGGACGCATTGCCGAATTTTTCGGTCAGATATGGCAGCATCGCCTCAACAACGCGCTGGTCGGCGGGTGTCGTGGCGCTGTGATCCAGGTAAACCCTGCGTGCCTTTGTCATTCGATTGACCTCATGCTCCGTTAACCCTCGCAACCACTGGGCTAAAACGAGCATCTGAGGGCCAGGTAGTTACGCTTGAAGAAATCTATGAACACTTCGAGACGATTTGAGTCTAGGTCGCACAATTGAGACGGTCAAGCATGTCGCCACTCCTGAGTCCAGGTGATGGAAAAAGCCTCGCATAATTGTTGACCAGGTGGTTCCGGTGATAGCATCGTGCTCACGAGGTTGGCTCTCCCAAGACAACTACGGCGGCTTAATTGCCGTACAACTGTGGAAGGAACAGCAAATGAAATATTTAAAGATTCCCCTTGTAGTTTTGCTTGCATTGATGATGACCGCGTCGGCGAATTTAACAACAGCCGCCCCTGGTTCGTCTTTGCAGGGTCAGTCAACCGCTTTGGAACGTGGTTACCGCACGGGATATTCGGACGGTTACAGCGCCGGCTCACGAGACATTGCCGACCATGCCGCCCGTGATTATCAAAACAAGGACGAATATCAACACGCGGATCGGAATTACAACGAAGTGTGGGGAACCGCCGAAGATTACCGCAACGGCTATCAGCAAGGCTTCGGGGCTGGATACGCCGCCGGCTACGATCGCCGTCCTTTCGACTCTTCCATACCCACCGGGCTTACGCGACGTGACACCGCTCCGGCGACTGCCAGCAACGTCCCGGAAGATACTGAACAGAATACAAATCAAAACGCGCCGCAGAATAATTCCAACAATTCAGGACAGCCGGGGACCGCGCAAACAAACGGACCGCTCTCAATACCACGGGATGCGATTCTCACAGTTGAGTTGGAATCGAATCTTTCGACAGATGTCAGCCAGCGCGGTGATCGCTTCCAGGCGCGCGTGATCGACCCACGCGAATTCGAAGGTGCGATCGTAGAAGGCCGCGTTACTCGCGTTAAGCGTGCTGGAAAAGTGAAGGGCACCGCCGAACTTCAACTCTCCTTTGAGTCGGTTCACATGCCTGATGGTCGTACCACTGGATTCAACGCGGACGTCGTCGAAGTGGTTGATATGGGCAACAGAGACGGGGGCGGAACAGTTGATTCTGAAGGCGGCGTGAAGGCAAAAAGCACCACCAAGGATGATATCTCGAAGGTTGGCGCGAGCGCCGGCATCGGGGCCATTATCGGCGCCATTGTCGGCGGCGGTAAGGGCGCTGCGATTGGCGCCGCCATTGGCGGCGGGGTTGGTACCGGCAGCGTCCTCAGCAAGCGCGGTGAAGATGTTCGCCTCGCTCGTGGTCAACAAATTAAGATTCGCACTGCGACTGAAACGCGAATCCAGTGAACCGCTTCAAGTGAAAACCCGACGCGGAGGCGGAGAAACGTTGACACGGCGGCAGGATCATAACGCTCCTCGTCGCCGTGTCTCTACGTCGCCGCGTATCCGCATCCCGCTAATTACACTCCTCACGGATTTTGGCACCTCCGATTATTTCGTGTCGGCTGTTAAGGGAGTGATTCTTAGCTCAAATCCCCGCGCACGCATCGTTGACATTACTCACGACATTCCTCCGCACGACGTTGAAGCGGCCGCGTTTACTTTACTTGCCGCCTATTCTTCATTCGCCGCCGGGACGATTCATGTAGCTGTGGTTGATCCCGGAGTGGGTTCATCGCGGCGTCCAATTCTGGTCCAAACCCGCGATCAATTCTTTGTCGGCCCGGACAACGGAATATTTAGTTATGTTTGCGATCAGCAAGTGAAGCTGGCGACGCCGCCTCAGATATTTCATCTCACAAATCAGAAATACTTTCGCCATCCCGTAAGCGCGACCTTCAATGGCCGTGATGTTTTCGCGCCGGTCGCCGCCGCGCTTTCACAGGGCGTCGAACCGGTTGCGTTGGGTTTGCAGGTTACGGATATCGTCCGGCTGTCGCCGCTCCGCCCTGAGATTTCTCGTAATGGCAGAATCAAGGCGCGAATAATTCATATCGATCATTTTGGGAACTGTGTCACCAATATTACCCAGGAGGAGTTAAGCGCAGAGACGATCGCCGGCGGCGCCAAGCTCCAGGTTAAGGGAAAGCACGTCAAGTCATTTCGCAGCTACTTCGCTGAACAGACCGGTAGCCGCGACAAGGTGTTCGCAATTTGGGGAAGTGCAGGTTTCCTGGAGATTGCTGCGTCTAATGATTCTGCAGCGAGACTTCTAAAGGCGCGACGCGGTGATCCGGTGACTGTGACCGCGCGTTTAGGCGCTCAACTTCAGGTGGGAGACTCAGGTCAGAACCGGGAGCGGTAAGCGAGGGCGCAGATCACAGAGTTGATTCATGGTGGGTCGGGGAATACAGAACCGGGAGCGATAGAGGTCGTGTCAAAACTCAACTCTTACGCCGAAGGCGTTGAATAATTCCAGCCCAGGGTAACACCCTGGGGACAAAGCACGACCACCCGTTCGTACCCTGAAAGGGTTGAATACGATTTTGTCGACGGTTTCGTTTATTTCACCCCTTCAGGGTGATCAATCATTGATTGTGTCGTTCACCCAGGGTGTTACCCTGGGCTGGAATTATTCAACGCCTTCGGCGTACAGCCTGGTTTTCACACAGCCTCGATAGCGACCGGCGCCAAGATTCGTTGAAGTCAACGTCGTAAGCACCAAGGAAAGCTTAGCAAAATTGTTCCTTGACAGCGTGAGTTTCAGCGTACAGACGAGCCGGTCGCTATCGCTCCCGGTTCTGACTTCGTGCTGCCGCAACTCCCTCTCGCTGAAAGTTCTGCAATGCTGCAAGCTGCCTCAGTGCCTAACTTGGGTACTGGTTCAGTTTGGAATCGGCACGAGGGTTCGAACTCTACAGAATGTTGGCCGCAGGGTCGCGCGACTGTGTCAACTTCGGGAACTATGCAGAACCATTACAGAACCGAGCGCGGTAGCGCCGGATGCTAAAGTGTACGTTGGCCATAAGCTGGGCAATACTCTTAATACTCAGTTTGACTTCAGCATCCGGCGCTACCGCGCCGGATGCTAAAGTGTACGTTGGCCATAAGCTGGGCAATACTCTTAATACTCAGTTTGACTTCAGCATCCGGCGCTACCGCGCTCGGTTCTGTAATCGTTTGTTTTCCTCGTTGAATTCCCGACGACTCATTACTTGCTGCTTTCATTCCCAAACTGTCTCAGGACCTAACTTGTCACACTCTGATCAGTTTGTTATCTTCGGTCCACCCTAAAAATCTGCATGAATAACAAAGCAAACGCGCCAACCGGTACATCCGCAACGGGCCTCAGGGGAGTGGCTGCAGCGACTTCATCGATCTCCGATGTCAACGGTGAAAAAGGCGAACTGATCTATCAGGGTTACAACATTCACGATCTGGCGAGGCATTCGACGTTCGAGGAAGTGATCTTTCTTATCTGGAACAAGCGTCTGCCAAATCGTGCTGAGCTTTCAGAGTTAGAGCAATCGCTGCGGGCTGCATACGAATTGCCTGCTGAGCTAATCAATCTCATGAGGCAGTTTCCGCGAGAAGCCGATCCGATTGACGTTCTTCGGACAGCAGTCTCCGCTCTTGAATTCTACGATTCCAACGCGCGAGATATTTCGCGCGAGACCAGCATCAAGACGGCTATTAGACTCACCGCACAATTCCCGACAATCGTCGCTGCTTCGGATCGCATCCGTCGCGGGCTCGAACCGGTAGCGCCGGCGGATTCTTTGAATATAGCCGCAAACTTTCTCTATATGCTGCGAGGCGAAAAGCCTTCCGAGCGCGAAGCGCGCATTTTCGATATCTGTCTGATTCTCCACGCCGATCATGAACTAAACGCTTCGACTTTCACTGCTCGCGTTGTCGCCGGAACGTTAGCGGACATGTACGCGGCGGTCACGGCGGCCATCGGCGCGCTGTCCGGTCCGCTCCACGGCGGCGCAAACACCAATGTGATGAAAACGCTGCTGGAGGTTGGCGCACTCGACAACGTGGAGTCGTTCATCAAGCAAGCGTTGACAAACAAGCGCAAGATTATGGGCTTCGGACACGCGGTTTATAAAACTGAAGACCCGCGCGCAACTCATCTGCGGCAGTTTTCAAAAGAGATGGGCGAAGCGGCAGGCGATTCGACGTGGTATGAGATGTCTCGCAAGGTTGAAGAAGTGATGATGCGCGAGAAGGGCCTCTATCCCAACGTAGATTTCTTCTCTGCCTCGACTTACTACATGATGGGAATTCCGCTCGACCTCTACACGCCCATCTTCGCCGTCAGCCGGATCAGTGGCTGGACCGGCCACATCCTCGAACAGTATGCCGACAACAAACTCATCCGCCCGCGCGCGGAATATGTCGGCCCACGCGATCTCCCTTACGTTCCGATCGAGCAGCGGTGAGCAAAAAACCTTGTAGCCGATAGGAATCGGTTCAGTCACCAGGTCATTGGGAACTTGGTAGCTGCGGGTTTAGAGTCGATGCGGATTGGAAGCTGGATGCCAAGTAAGAAGCATAGCCTAATGACAACCGAGGCAATTGAACCGACAATCCACGTCGTTCAAGGTCAAAGTCAAACGTAACCTAAAGAGATTTCCCTCCGACTTCATGTGTAAGCTCACATCGGAGGAGGTAAAGTCCCTTTTGGTTTCAACGTCGCAATTTGCGACCTTGAACCGGTCGCAGTTTGCGACCGGTTCACAGAAGCATCGCGATCCACGCTTTTTGCCTTACGCCTGTACCGAACATGGCGCACTGATGGCGGCCAACGTGCTTAATAGCGAACGCGCAGTGGTGATGAGCGTCTACGTCGTACGCGCATTTGTGAAATTGCGCGAGTTGCTGGGGAGCAGTGACGCTGTGCAGCCGCCCATCGTCTTTTTCAGTTTCAGCGAGACAAGCGCAAGGAGTGTGAAACCGAAGGCAATAATTTTCTTCATGGGCCACTCCTGAGGTTCAATTCTTGCGCTTGGGTTTTGAACGCTCAATCTCCAGCTCAGGGATACCAAACTGTCCCTCCAGCTGCGTCAGCTTGTCGAGGTCAACCGGGCCCACGATATTGACGACGGTAATCTCCTTCGGATCCGTAGCTAAGAGTGCCAGACCAGTGATCTGATTGCCGGTCTGCATCAGGTAGACTTCGACGCTACCCTCTTTCTTGCTGCTGACGTTCACGACCTTGTTCCAGGCTGGGTTGCGCAGTTGCGACCGGATGCTTTCAATGTCTGCGTCGGTATACTGGCCTTCGTTTTCGAACTCGAAACTCTTCACGTAGATTCCTTTTAGGCCGTTGATGATCTCTTTTACCTTCGCTTCATCGTTATCTTTGTTGGAAAGAAATCTAGCCGTGAGTTGCATCAGGCGCTCATCGATGTTTACGTCAACGGTGTCAGCCGCTTTAGACGCAAGGGCATCGAGTTGACTCGTTTGAATCCTCGGGTTTTGCGCCGTCGCGGTCGCTGCCGCGCCGAGAACCACGAGGGCTGTAAACGACGCGAGTTTCAATAGTGTTTGGGAAAGTGATTTCATAAATGCTCCATTCATCCGATCTTGTGTTGATTGTGAACTGGTTCCCGGGGATTTAGGTTTTGTGTCTTTTTTTGTGCGAAGCTCAACTTGGCACTGGCCACACGCAACGCCAGCATTAGGTCGTCCTTGGCTGCCTCAGCTTCTCGAAGTTCCTGTGCCGCGATCTGCCGTTGTTTAATTAAGCCCTCGCGAGTTTCGTGACGGGGCCGGTTTATGTTTGCGGCCAGCGATGAGCTAGCAGAACGACGAGGAGATGCCGCCTTATCTTTCTGTTCCGCCGCCGCTAACGTCCCCACGCCTGTACTTTTGCCACCTTCATCCGGAGTGCGCGGTTCTGTCGAACGTGAATTCCCAGCCGGCGCAGGCGCTGTTGGAGTTTCCGCCACGACCGGGGATGAACGTTGTTGCGAACGGTGCAGGCCGAGCCACAAGCCGAGACCTAGCAGCACCATTGCCAACGTCGCCGCTATTGCCAGGCGCGGTGCGAAGGTGGCGAAGAGGCCTCGCGTTGGACTCTTTTGCAGATCCGCCGGAATCTCCAACGGCCGAGACTGATAACCGAGCGCGCCGAGAATCTCTTCGAGTTCTTGAATCTCAGGATCCGGTTCGCCGGTTCGGTCCCACAAGTAATCGCCATCGATATTCATACCAAGCCCTCCTTAAAGCCGAGCTTCGCGCGTAGAAGTTTCATTCCCCGATGCAGATTGACGCGTACTGATGCCGGGGTCAGACCGGTGCGCATCGCGATTTCCGGTCCGGTCATTCCTTCGACTAACCGCAAGACGAGCGTTTCACGATAGGCGTCAGGAAGCGTGCAAATAATCTCAAGGATCTCTTCGGCCCTGGACACATCCGAGTCGGGGCTCCGGAGTTCGCCTGGGCATTCATCCACTGGCACGGTTGCGCGCGATCTCCGGTGAAAGTCCATCGCTCGGTTGCGAGCTATCATCGCAATCCAGGGACCAAATGCGCCGGCGTCACGCAAGGTGTGCAGTTTCCTCAACGCGTGTAAGAAAATGTCCTGTACCAAGTCCTCGACTTCGCTGCGAGGTAGCCGCGCCAAAAGAATGCCATGCACTAACGGCGCATACAGCTGGTACAGGCGCCCAAACATGTCGCGATTGCCTGCGAGAACGGCTTTGACCAGCATCGCTTCGGCTGACTCGAGGGAATGGGCAGGTTCCAGTGAGGGCGCGGCTGCAAGAGACTCTCGGCGCTTGAGGCCAAGCGGAGGTTCGGAGGCAGTCTGAATTTGTGCCCGATCGACCGCAGATTTTCCCTGGCCGGTCATAACTAGTACATCCGGGGCTGCTTTGAGCTCATACATTACGCTGTCTCTTACGGAGTCTGGTGATCGAACGGTCCCTGACACCGATTAAGACGGTAAAGACGGGAAGAGTGTTAACAACTGGTCAATACAATTGGCGCTATCCTTGAATGTTAGCAGACTGCGGGGCAAGCCCACCTTCCTCACCACGAGTTGATTTCAGTTGAGAGCCAGTGATTTGCTTGAAAGGCTTTCAATGACGATTTGCTGAGTGAGTCAAATAGTCTCTCAGGTTAGGAAGGCGAGCTTGCCCCCGCTCGCCGGTGTGACGGGCAAGGGATTTTCTTGCGAGGTCAGCATTTCCATTTCCGGCGTGGCGTGAACAAGCCGCGTACGCCATATGAAGATGGTTGAAACTATCAGCGTAATCGTGCAGGCGAGTCCGCCCTCGATCCCGTAAGTACCGCCGGTTAGCCAGGCCGGCCCAAGGTCTGTGCCACGTAGTAACGGATGGTGCGCGAGGTCGGTTATGCCGCTGACCGGCAGACCGAAAACCGAGCCGAGCGCCCAGTTCCATGCCCAGTGAACTCCGAGGGGAAACCATAAGCTACGCGTGCGCAGATAGGCGACAGCGAGCCAAACGCCGGCGAGGGCGGTATTGATGAAGGTGAAGCCCGCCGCGACGTTCGGGTTTTGCAGATGCACCGTTGCAAAGGGAACTGATGTTAGTAAGACAGCGAGCCAGGCCAATCTTGCTCTTGTCAGAGTCTGCAAAGGATAGCCCCTGAAAAGTGCTTCTTCAGCGAGCGCCGCAAGAATAAAAAGTATGGCAGAGAAAATCAGCGTCTGGCCCACCTGAAGAAGTGCGCTACGAGCAGAGATAGTAAAACTCAGTCCACCGCCCGCAGTGGCGATGGCAGTTGCCATTGCCAATGAGGCAACACCGATGAGTGAACCGACGAGAAGATCGCGCAGCCAGCCTGTATGCAACGAGAGACCCAGCGCCCGCCAGGGCAAACCTTCGAGCCAGCGGCTGCAAATATATCCTGCGGCAAGTGCAGCGACTAAAAATAACAACCGGAAGACGATGTTTTGAACGTAGCCCGCCAGACCTCCCAAAGTTTCCGCACCGCGACCTGGCGCAACCATGAGCACTAATGCGTAGGCCACCCGCAACGCCGTGCTTAGCAGGAATAGAAGGCAGGGAAAAACGAACATGAAGATCAGCACTCGCCAACCGCTGCGAAGGCGGCCCACAGGATTAAGGAAAACTTGTTTAAGAGTCATTAGATCAGGGAAAGGCGAGCTGCAATGGATAACGATCGTGCCCGAGCATTCTAAACGATGACGTTGAATAATGCAGTAGGCAGGCATTCCTGCCTGTCGAGATCATTCTTCGTTCAAGAAAAGAAGTGGCAGGAGATTTTCCCTGCCCCATTTATCTTTCGCGAGTTCAAGTGTGAAGTGCAACACATTGCCTTCCTCTCATTCACACCTGACTTCAGGCAGGTGGCGACGGCTCCAAACGGATCGGCAAACCGTTTAAACGGTTTCGCGATTGATTACCCATCCTGACACCTGGCTGAAGCCAGGTGTGAATGAGAGAAGCCGGACCCATTTTGGAAAACCATGTGCTTTGCGCTTCAAAATTGAATTCGCGATTCACAAATGAAAAATACAAAATGCTATATGGAAAATCCTTCGGTCTCAGGAATGCCTGTCCTACTCCTGTATGGTAAACTTGCGCTCACTTTTTAATGAGCAATCAGCGCGAAAATCCTCTCGAACCGTCAGCAGAATCAGTCCCCGGCAGATTGACTCGGCGCCGGCGAATTCTGTTGTGGACACTGGGAATAACCGTGCTCCTGCTGCTGTCGATCATCGTCTCGCAACAGTTGTGGTTGTGGACCATTATTCCGCTTGACACGGCTTCAGACACACTGCTGCTTTATGCGCTATCTACCCTTAACTTCGTCGCTTTTGTCGTGTTCTCTTTTATTTTCGTGCGCAACTTACTGAAGTTGCGACGCGAGAGACGCGAACGCCAACTCGGTTCCAAGATAAAGACACGGCTGCTGGTTTACTTTATTGCCATCAGCTTTCTGCCCATTATCGCGATGGCGGTGTTTTCTTATCTGTTCCTCAATCGCTCGCTCGAGAAGTGGTTTGGCAGTCTGCCCGCACGCGTGGTGAATGAGGCGCAGGAAGTACAACGCGAGGCTGTTGATGCACAAACGCGAAACCTCCGGGAAACTGCGTCGTTGCTCGGTGCAGTGTTAAAGCCGCAGTCAGACATCGAAAGGCAAGAGGCCCTGGATCGAGTGGTAGCGACCGGACAACTGTCGGCGGTGGAAATTATCGACTCGAGTGGGCGAGTTATTGCTCAGAGCCGAGCGACGTTGTCCGCAACTGATGAAAAGGAATTGCGGAGTTTGTTGGACAGGGCACATTCGTTGAAGGGTTCTGATAATACCCTGGCGGACGGAAAGGATTTGGACGCGGTTGTTGTCCCACTCGCCGGCGAGGCTCCGTCCGGGCAGCCTGGGTCAGGTCAACAAGTGATTGTCGTTTCGTTGCGGCGGGCCAGCAGTGACTTGAGCAATACGATTACGGGCTCGCAGGGTGAGTATCGAAAACTCGTCGAACGGCAGCGAAGAGTGCGCTCGCTGGGATTGTCCACTCTTGGGCTGATGACGTTGATGTTGTTGTTTGTTTCGAGTTGGGTTGCTATCTATCTGGCGCGCGGTATTGCCACACCAATCAAAGCGCTCGCCGAAGCCTCAAAAGAAATCGCGCGCGGCAACTTATCACACCGCGTGTCGACGATTGCCGAAGACGAGCTTGCCTTGCTGGCTGACTCCTTCAACCAGATGACCGCACAACTCGAAGACAATCGCAGCAGTATCGAAGCCGGTTCCGCGGCGCTGCGCGAGAAGAACCTGACGCTCGAGGAGCGCCGGAATTACATCGAAACGATACTCGAGTCTCTTTCGACCGGAGTCATCTCGCTCGACGAAAACGATTGCGTTACGACAATTAATGCCGCTGCTTCGCGTATGCTCCGGCTGCGCACGACGCCGGCAGGTGAGCCAAAATTAAAGAACCTGATGGCAGCGGAAGATTGGTTGGTAATGGATCGGCTGCTTCGCCGCGCACGCCGTACTGGACAGGCAGCAGAGCAGGCCCAACTCGCAGGTCTTCATGACGGCGCCGCTGACGGTGCCGCTCTTCCAGTAGCCTTGACTGCGACAGCGTTGCGCGCCTCCGCTGCACAAAAACGCGGCGTTGTTCTGGTACTTGAAGATTTGTCGGAGCTGCTGGCAGCGCAGCGAGTCGCGGCGTGGAGCGAAGTTGCCCGGCGCATGGCTCACGAAATCAAAAACCCATTGACGCCGATTCAACTGTCCGCTGAACGCATCGCCAAGAGTTATCGGCGCGCTGCTTCAAACGGTGAACTGAATGGAGCGAACGGTCAAAACCGTATAGGAGAGAAAGCCAGCGAGGAGAGCCACGTAACAGCGGTGATCGACGAGTGTACAGAAACGATCGCGCGGGAAGTCGCGGGTCTGAAGGCAATGGTTGACGAGTTCTCGCGCTTTGCGCGTTTGCCTTTGGCGCGGTTGGAAGTCGCCCATTTGAATGAGGTGGTACGTCATGCGATCGCCTTGTACGATGATCGACTTGATGGAGTGACAATAGAGACCTCGCTCGATCCAAACTTGCCGGCGGCGATGTTGGATACAGAACAACTGCGCCGAGTGTTTGTAAATCTTATCGACAATGCCAGTAATGCCCTGACCGATCACGATGGTGAGCGAGTAATCAATATCTCCACGAGTTTTGATCTCACCCGCAGTCTACTGGTCGCTCAGGTTTCTGATACCGGGCATGGAATTCGTCCTTCTGATTTCAAACGACTGTTTCAGCCCTATTTCTCTAGGCGTGGAAGCGGCACGGGCTTGGGACTGGCGATTGTGCAGCGAATAATTCTCGAGCATGGCGGGCGAATTCGCGCCGAAGCCAACTATCCGCGCGGAGCACGATTTGTAATTGAACTACCGGCGATGAACGGGTGAGGACAGGAGCAGGAGCAGACGGCAGGGGCAGGCGGCAGGAGCAGACGGCAGGGGCAGGCGGCAGGAGCAGACGGCAGGGGCGGGCGGCAGGGGCAGGCGGCAGGAGCAGACGGCAGGAGCAGGCGGCAGGAGTCGCATAAGCGGCGGGCAAGCAAATCTCTTTCGGCGACTGTGTTGCAGAGGTGAAACGAATGCTTTTCGGAGGGCCGTCCTCCTGCCGTCTGCTCCTGCCTCCTGCGTACTGATTCCTGCCTCCTGCGTACTGATTATGGATTCAATTCTAATAGTTGACGACGAGCCCGGCATTCGCGACACCTTGCGTGGCGTGATGGAAGACGAGGGCTTCAGCGCCGACACCGTTGCGACGGGCGAAGAATGCCTCGAAGCTGTCGAGCGCCGGGCTTATGGCTGCATCCTGCTCGACGTTTGGCTTCCGGGCATCGACGGACTGGAGACGCTGCGACAATTGCGTGCCGTCGGCTCCGAGGCGGCGGTCGTGATCATCTCCGGCCACGGCAACGTGGAAACCGCGGTGCGCGCCACAAAACTCGGCGCTTTCGATTTCATCGAGAAACCACTTTCAATCGAAAAAACTTTGCTGGCAGTTCGCAATGCGCTGCGTCAGCAGCGGCTCGAACTAATCAACGCCGAAATGTCGGCGGAGCTCGCGAAGGAATACACGATGGTTGGAGAGTCGGTAGCGATGCGCGCGCTCCGCAAACAAATCTCCGTCGTAGCTCCGACGGATGGCCGCGTCCTCATATACGGCGAGTCGGGCACTGGCAAAGAATTAGTTGCGCATGCGATCCACGCCAAGTCTCGGCGGGCGGCTGCGCTCTTTGTGGAAGTCAATTCTGCGGCCATACCAGAGGAGTTGATCGAATCGGAATTGTTTGGCCATGTGAAGGGGGCGTTCACGGGAGCAACGGCAGCTAAGAAAGGTAAGTTTGAACTGGCGGACGGCGCGACGCTCTTCCTCGATGAAATCGGCGATATGAGCGCGAACGTTCAGGCCAAGGTCTTGCGCGTTCTCGAAGAGCAGAGGTTCGAGCCGGTTGGCAGTGGCACTTCAGTTCGCGTGGACGTCAGAGTAATCGCTGCCACAAACAAGCGTCTTGACGTGGAGATTGAACAGGGAAAATTCCGTCCCGACCTGTTTTATCGACTAAATGTTATTCCGTTTGAGTTACCGCCCTTGCGTGAACGTCTCGAGGACGTGCCTATGCTCGTCAACTATTTCAATCAAAACTTTTCGCGTGCATACGGCAAGATTCCCAAGGAGTTTGCGGGCGAGGCGATTGCCGAGTTGCAGAACTATTCCTGGCCGGGAAACGTTCGAGAGTTGCGGAATACGATTGAGCGAGTAGTGATTATGAATCCGGGTATCAAAGTCAGTCCCGGCGATTTGCCACCGCACGGAAAAGAAGAGGCACCGGCCGCCTCCTTCAGATTCCCCTCGTTCAAGGAAGCGACGGACGCTTATCACCGCGAGTTTATCCAAAGAAAACTTGACGAGGCCGAGGGTAACGTATCGCGTGCTGCGGACCTGATGGGCGTCGACCGCAGTCATCTTTATCGCCGTATGCGCGCGCTTGGTATTCCCAGCCGCAGCGAACGCTCCGCGGTTTCCTAGGGCCAGCCAGTTTAGACTCCAAGCTTTAGGTTGCGTGTTCGTTATGAGCAAGCCGAAGGCTGTACTCTGAACCGAGAATGGGATTAGTTATCGCGTTGACAGGTCGCCATAAATGACTTATCTGTACATTATGTCTTTGCATCGGAACAATGCAAAGGCGGCAGTAATAATAAGAGGTTGAAATGGATTACACGACACGAGAACTTTTGAAGCGATACGCAAAGCTGGCGATTGGCCAGCCGTTTTCACCAATTTTGCTGAACATCCTGGTGACGTCTGTCTGCGACATGCGCTGTACACATTGTTTCTTCACCGACGAACTGGACGATCGCCCGCGCAAGAAATTGCAGATGAAGACCGCAGGAGATTGAAAAGATCTCAGAGACGCTGGGAGGCAATCTGGGCGTCTTGATTCTTGCCGGTGGCGAGCCTTTCACGCGCAAAGACCTGCCGGAAATAGCACGGAGCTTCTACAAGAACAACAAGCTCGAGTCGATTTACATCATGTCAAACGGGCAGATTCAGAAGCGAATCTTTCCCGATATCACTCGCATCCTCGAAGAGTGTCCCGATCTGAATGTGACCGTTGCTCTGGGCATCGATGGTCTCAAAGGCCCGCACGAAAAGATTCGCCAAAAGCCCGGCTCCTGGGACATCGCGATCGATACCGCACGCCAACTCCAGTCGATTAAGAAGGAGTATCCGAAACTCGATGTGCAAACGTGCACCTGCTTTATGAACTCGAATCAGGACACGATTTTTGAGTGGTACGATTTTCTGAAGTATGACCTCAGACCTGACAAAGTTAACTTCAATTACATTCGGCCGCCTTCAGCCGATCCAATCGAGCTCGAAATCGATCACTCGCGTTACAAAAAGCTGGCGAGGATGATCGACGACGATTCGCGCCATGCGGCGATCAAAAACAACTATGGCGGCAATGCCGGCTTCTTCAAGGCGGCGATCGATATTTACATGCACGACTTGATCGCGAAGACTCAGGAAACCCAAAAGGCGCAGATGAAGTGCTATGCCGGAACTGCCGGTGGCGTGATCTACGACGAAGGAACCGTGTCGTCTTGCGAGAACCTCGCGCCGATCGGAAATCTGCGCGACTTCGATTGGAACTTTCAGAAACTCTGGCTGTCGCCGGCGATGAAGGAGCGACGAAAGAAGGCGTTGGACGGTTGTTTCTGCACGCATGAGTCGAACAGTTACTATCCGTCGTTGCCGTTCAATCCGGGACACTTGATCCAGATCAAGAAGCTGGAAAAGGAAATGAAGAAGGCGCGCAAGGAAATAGACCGTTTGCAGCCTGAACCGGAAGGGATGACGGTCCATGTTTAAACTTCTGAGATGTGAGATCTGAGATCTGAGATCTGAGATCTGAGATCTGAAATCTGAGATCTGAAATCTGAGATCTTAGATCTCAAATTACAAATTTGAAATTTGAGATTTTAGATTTCAAAACCAGCCAATGTCGCAGCGTATTCCCAAAATTCTGATCCTTTCATCCGACACTGGTGGCGGCCATCGTTCGGCGGCCGCGGCGATTGTCGCTGGTGTGCAGAAGTTTTTCGACGGTCAGTCGTACGCCGTTCGCGTCGTCCGTGCAGTTGAAGAGTCGCATTCGCTCACCGCAAAAATGGTTGCGCTCTACAATTGGCTGCTCAGAAACAAGCAACATTGGATGAAATATCTTTATTGGGGCATGAACCGCTTCCGTCCGGAAACGCGTGAATTTTTCCATAAGCGATGCGTTGGCTACGTCGCTGATCTTTTCGAGCGCTGGTGCCCGCATGTGGTGGTGAGTGTTCATCCGCTTACTCAGCATATGATCGCTCGCGTCCTCAAAGAGTTGAAGCTTGCCGATCGAATTCCGCTGGTATCGGTCGTTACTGATCCCTACTACGGCTTTTGGAAAGGCTGGGCCTGCGACGATGTTTCGCTTTATCTGGTAGCAAGCGATGAAGCCAGGCGGCAGCTAGTGGATTATGGAATCGCGCCGGAGCGTATCAAGATCTCAGGAATGCCGGTACATCACAAGTTTGCCTACCCGGGTGAAGAAGCTGCGCAGGCCGCGAGACAGGCGTTGGGTCTGGATCCGGAAAAATTCACAGTTTTTGTAAACGCCGGTTGGGAAGGCGGCGGCAACATTCCCCAGATTTTTCGCGAGCTGGTGCGCGGTGAACTCGAGGTCCAGGCCATTTTTCTTGCAGGTCGCAACGAAGAGCTGCGAGCAGACGCGGAATCGCTTGCCGAGACAGCTTCTTTCCCAATAAAGGTCATTGGTTATTCAGAACACGTCGAGCAGTTGATGAGCGCGGCCAACGTGATGATTTCAAAGCTCGGTGGACTCACCACCTTTGAAGCTTTTGCCTGTCGCCTGCCGATTATCGCCGACGGCATTACCGCTCCGATGCCGCAAGAAGCAGGCACGGCGAGCTTGCTGGTGAAACGCGGCGCCGGCGTGCTTTTGCAACGGGCCAGCGATATTGTCCCGGTGGTCCGCCGGATGGTGGAAGACACGGCCCACTATTCGGCCATGCGCGCCGCGACGATCGGTCTGGCCATTCCCAATGCCACTCGCCACATTGTCGAAGAGATTACTGCGCTTATTCCCGCCCCAACTGAGGCAACGGAGCAGGTTATTTTGGCGGAGGTCGTTTCCGCTTGAGCGACTGCGCCGCAGGTTCTCCCTCGTTGACTGTTGGAAGTTTTCAGAGTTTAATCTCTCGGCAATCAAGTCAAGTTCCCAGACTCAAGTTTGAGATTCGCAGAGATCGGAGATTTGAGATCTCAGATCCAGCACTTGCCCGCTTGCGTTCTTCTAAGCGGGCTTTTTAGGAGACAAATTAGACAGTGAGCCTATTGCTCGAGGGTAAGCGTGCGTTCATAACCGGAGGCACGCGTGGCATTGGTGCGGCGCTCTGTGAAGTTTTCGCACGCGAAGGCGCCGACGTTGCTTTCAACTACAACACGCGCGACGATCTTGCCGCTGAGACCAGCGCGAAGATTGAAGGTCACCTGAGACGCGCGCTCAGCTTCAAGGTTTCGGTCACGGATCGCCTCGGCTTAAAAAAGTTAACGCGTGAGCTGGTGGAAAAGTGGGGAGGCATCGACATTCTGGTAAACAACGCCGCCATTAACCGCGGCGATAATTTTGCCACGACCACCGACCGCGCCTGGGACGAAGTGATCGATACGAATGTCGGCAGTCTCTTTGCCGTGACCAAGCCTATCTACAAGCAGATGATTCGTCAGCGGAAGGGAAGCATTCTCAACATCACTTCCATTGGCGCGATGCGCGCGCTGCCGACCGCCGTTCACTATGCGACTTCCAAAGCTGCGATGATCGGGTTTACGAAATGTCTCTCGCGTGAGGCAGGGACTTTTGGGGTTAAGGTTAACGCGATCGCCGCTGGGATTTTCGATACTGAATTGGCACAGGCGTTACCTGAACGGTTGCTCCAAATGCATCACTTCTGGGCTTCAGCTGGTCGCCTCGGCCGTCCGGAAGAACTCGCGGAGTATGCCGCCTTCATGGTGAGCGATCGTAATAGTTTCATGAACGGCGAAGTTGTGATCGTCGACGGTGGCGCGATTACTTAAGGCAGCGGGGGCAAGCCCGCCTTCCCGACCATGAGCTAATCATAGTTGAGTTCTGAAATTCTGATTGAAGGGCTTTCAAGCGGAGCTAGTTAGCCAACCAGAGAGTCTCTCAGGTTGGGAAGGTGGGCTTGCCCCCGCTCTTCTTTCCAACCAGCTCCTCAAGCTTCTTTTCCAGTTCTCTAATCCGCCGCTGCATGTCTCCCAATCGCCGAAACGCGGCTGTCGATCTCAACCAATCACGATTGTCGAATGCAGGGATACCAGAAATCACTTTTCCTGCGGCCACGTCATGGCTAGTTGCACTCTTAGCTGTAACCACCACATCGTCGCCGATAGTTAGATGACCGGCCACACCTGCTTGTCCTGCCAGTATGACTCGAGAGCCGATGTGCGAACTACCTGCGAGCCCAACTTGTGCGCACAATAAAGTATCTTCACCAACCGTGCATGAGTGGCCGACCTGCACCAGGTTATCTATTTTTGTTCCTCGTCCAATCCTTGATTCTCCGACTGACGCGCGGTCGATTGTTGTGCCGGCGCCAATCTCGACGTCATCTTCAATTACGACGCGGCCCGTTTGTGGAATCTTCAGCCAACTATTCTGCTCGTCTTTCGCATAACCGAAGCCATCGCAACCGACCACAACGTTATTGTGAATAACCACTCGCTCGCCTATTTGCGAGCGTTCACGAATAACTGCGCCGGCGTGGATTATTGAATCTCGGCCGATGGTTACATCCTCGTAGATCGTTACATTCGCATGGATACGCACGCCTTCAGCAACCCGGCTCGCCGAACCTATTGCGGCATGCGGTCCAATCCAGACGTTTTCCGCCACTCTCGCCGAAGCAGCGATTACAGCAGACTCATGAATGGCTGGAGCAAACAGCGGTTCGGGATGAAACAACCTTAGCGCGCGTGTGTAGGCGAGGTAAGGATTCCCGGCGCGCAAAACGGGGAGGTCTCTTTCGATTCGCGCGTCTTCTGAAAGATAGATTGCCGACGCCCGGGTCCGGTTGACGCGAGGCGTGTAGCGCGGATTTGAGAGGAAGGTAACGTCGCCCGGGCGCGCATCATCCAGGCCAGCCGCGCCGGTTATTTCCAGGTCGGCTGTACCTTCGTCGATACGAGCAGCGGTCAACGCTGCAAGTTCGGAAAGTTTCATAAGAGAAGTTTAGCGCAAACGTAAGCCAAGCTGTCAGCTTGCGACGCAAGCTATCAAGCAGCCCAGCCGGGCTGCCCGGCGGCGAACCCGTACAGTTTGGCTTACTGCACACGGCGACGCTTTACATTATCGAGACCGGATCAATCTCGACATTGATTGAGCGTAGATTGATCTTTCGTTCGTTGAGCGCTTTCAGTGCGTCGTCGATTATTCTCCGCAATTCGCGCCGCTTGCGACACTTTATCAGGAGTTGAACGCGATACTCGCCTTTTAATCTTGCTAGTGGCGCCGGAGCCGGGCCCAGGATGCGGGCCGCACGTTCAGGATTGGCGCGATCCAATTCCCTTCGTAGTTCGCCTGCGTCTGATCTGACCCTGACAAGATCAGCGCCATGAATCAGCAAAGAAGCCAGCGCGACGAAAGGAGGATAGGTGTGATTCTGGCGATGGCGGATCTCTTCCTCATAAAAGCCGGCGTAGTCCTGAGCGCTCGCGTGCCTGAGGGCATAATGGTAGGGATGATAAGTCTGAATCAAAACTTTGCCGGGGCGATCGCCGCGTCCGGCGCGTCCGGCAACCTGGGTTAGCAGCTGAAAGGTTCTCTCGGCCGCGCGAAAATCCGGCAGGGCCATGCCGGCGTCAACTGAAATTACGCCAACCAACGTAACGTTTGGGAAATCATGGCCCTTGGCCAGTATTTGAGTGCCCACTAACATATCGATCTTGCCCTTACTGAAGTCGAGAAGTGAATTCTCGAACGCCCCGCGACGCGAGCTTGTATCCCGATCGATGCGGGCAATACGAAGCGCGGGGAAGAGTTTTTTAAGTTGCTCTTCGATCTGCTGCGTGCCCTCGCCGACGTAGTAAATATATTTACCCGCGCAGTTTGGACACTTTACCGGAGCGGCCTCATGATGGTTGCAATAATGACAGATGATCGCTCGCTCGCTTCGATGGTAGGTTAAGGTCACATCGCAGTTTGGGCATTGCACGCTTTCACCGCACGACCGGCAAAGGACAAAGCTCGAGTAACCCCTGCGGTTCAAGAGAATTATCGACTGTTCTTTCTTCAGTCGCGTTTCTTCGATTGCCTGAAGCAACTCGTCAGAAAAAATCCTGGGCTTCTGATAGCGCGCAAACACTTCGCGCATGTCGATGATTTCACCAACCGCCATCGGCCTGTTGCCCAGGCGATTCGGGAGCTGAAGATAGCGGTATTTGCCGGTGCTTGCATTGTGAAACGATTCGAGCGATGGCGTGGCTGAGCCCAAAATAACCACAGCAGATTCTTTTTGGGCGCGCACAATTGCCGTGTCGCGTCCATTGTAGTGTGGTGAATCCTGTTGCCGGTAAGTTGATTCATGTTCTTCATCAATGATAACCAGACCAAGGTCCTTCACCGGCGCGAAAACGGCCGAGCGTGTGCCAATGACGATTCGAGCCTCGCCGTTCCGCACCCGTGTCCATTCGTCATAGCGTTCTCCCCGTGACAAGGACGAATGAAATATCGCCACTTGGTCGCCGAAGTGTGTTCGCAACCGTCGCGAAAAGACCGGCGTCAACGCAATCTCCGGGACTAACATCAACGCTGAGCGACCGAGGCTCAGGGCTACGCGCATTGCCCGAATGTAGACTTCAGTTTTGCCGCTTCCCGTCACCCCGTGGAGCAGGAAGGCCGCGTAAGCGTGAGCCCGCAATGGGGCGTCGAGCTCTGCCAAAACTCGTTCCTGATCCCTCGTCAATTCATAGTCCCGATGCCGTTCAAAGGTTGCATCTCCCAACGGATCCCGTCGCAGTCTTTCTTCAAAAATCTTGACGATGTTTCTCTTTTGCAAGGTAGTAACCGAAGAAGAACTGACATTTGCGAGGGCGAGTAATTCGGCAAAGGCGAGCGAGTCTCGATCCTTAAGAGCTGCCAAAACTCTGAGCTGAGCCTCGGTGAGCTTCCGTCCGTTTTCTTCGCTTGGGATCTCGTTCGTTTCAAGACGAACCCGCCGTTGAAATTTTGCCTTCACGAAGTCGCTGCCGGAACGCTGTCTAATTTCCACAAGGCCTTCTTGTTCGAGTTCTCGCGCCAGTCTGGCAGCCTGAGTCTTCCCAAATTCATTAGAAACTGTCGCCAGGCTAAGCTCTTGTGACTCGCCCACCAACTGCAGTAGTCGCTGCTTGCTCTCGGACGTGCCCGATAACGACGGCCTGCTCAATTCAGCACGTCCGTTTTCCGTGATCGCGAGGAAAGGATCAATCGTGGGGCTGATACCGGGGGGCAATGCAGCCTTAATAACTTCACCCCAGGGCGCCAGATAATATTCGGCCACCCAGCGCGTGAGCTCGAGAAGTTCCGGCGTAACGGGAGGGATGGCATCGAGGATTTCTTTTGCATCCTTGATGTCGGACTCGCGCAAGCTGGTATCCGCTCGAAGATTCTCAAGTAGGGCAACGATGTAGCCGGTCACAAGCGTTCTGCCAAGCGGGACAACGATTCTCGAACCCGTTTGCGCTAGTTGACGCATTGAAAGGGGTAGTCGATAAATAAATGTTGACGAGACATGAAGGGGAACGGCTACTTCGACGTACTTGGATCCATCCACGCCGGCGGGTTCAGCGCTGTTCATCTCATTATTGTTTGACGAATCCTTGCGGGAAGATTCCGAGCGGCGTTGCACACGTGAAAAGGTAGCGCGAAACTCGAAAATTGCAAAAAGCGGAGGTGTGGAGCGGACTGTTTCAGTTATCTCGTTTTCGGGTAGCGTCCAGGTAGTCACGAACCTTCTTGAGATCTTCCCATGTTTCCTTTTTCTTAGACGGGTCGCGAAGTAAATAGGCCGGATGGAAAGTTGGCATGACCTTGACGCCGTGGTAATCCTGAAATTGGCCCCGCACTCTCGTTATCCCTTGCTTGATATCGAGAAGATTCCGCATGGCAGTGTTTCCCAGTACCACAATGACTTCAGGTTGAACTACGGCGATTTCACGGAGCAGAAAAGGTTTGCACATCGAGGCTTCTTCCGGCGTTGGTGGCCGGTTGCTGGGTGGACGACAGCGATTTACATTGCCAATCAAAACCTCTTCCCGCTTCAGGCCGATTGCTTCAATAATCCTGGTTAGTAGTTGGCCCGCGCGTCCTACGAAGGGACGTGCCTGCGCATCTTCATCGGCGCCGGGCGCTTCGCCAACAAACATTAGCCTCGCTTTGTGGTTACCGTCTGTATGGACGATGTTTGTACGCTCCTGATGAAGCGGGCAACGCGTGCAGTTTCCAATGTCAGCCCAAATCTCTTCGAAAGTTTCCGAAGATTTTTCGATTCGCTGCGGCGGACAACTTAATTCTGCGAATAGCGGGTCTGACTGTTTCGCGTGCCCCTGGGCGCGGCGTCTTTGAATGCCAGGAGATGGGAAGGTGGTGGTTGAAATGTTCGGCGGTTGATATTGAGACGGTTCAACCAACTGCGGCTTCGATTCCGGGGCCGTTGTTTCTATTGACTGTCCGACCTGAGGTTCCAGCTCCACACCTTCGACACCCAATTCTTTGAAGTATGCAATTTGCTCTTGTGTGTCTGTAAGAAGTGAAAGCAGCTCATCGATTTCGGTTCCAGAATGCATCAGGCTCGCGATTGGTTCCAGGAGAACGGGCTGTTGAACTACGCTTTCCTCGATCTTTGAAGAGCAGGCCGAAGAGACGGCGCGGGCTTAACCCGTGCCCGAAGTCGGACCACTTCATCCAGAATGATATTTGCGACGTTGGTTTTGGTCATCAGCGGTACATGAATCGGGGCCTTTCGATCTCGGCTGATGATCGTTACTTCATTCGTGACAGTGTCAAAACCGACGCCGGTTTGAGTGACATCGTTTGCGACGATGGCATCGAGATTCTTGGATGTTAACTTTTCACGCGCATTCCTGAGGATATTCTCAGTCTCCGCGGCAAATCCAATCACCAGTAATCCGTGCCGGCTGTTGGCCGCCACCTCACGAAGTATATCGGGAGTTCGCTCGAGTTCTATCGACAATAAAGAGTCGCTTTTCTTGATCTTCTGTAAAGAACGCAGGACAGGACGATAATCCGCCACTGCTGCGGCACCGATAAAAACTGACGCGGTAGAGAGTTGCTTCAGCACAGCCGTTTGCATCTCTGCAGCTGAATTGACACGAATCACCGTTGTGTTCAGGGGTGGGGTTGCCGTGGTAGTTCCAGCAACAATGGTAACCTCGGCACCGCGTCTTTTTGCGGCTTCAGCAATTGCAAAGCCCATCCGGCCCGAAGAATTGTTAGAGAGGAAACGAACGGGGTCTATCGACTCGCGGGTTGCGCCCACCGTAATCAGCAGGTGCTCGCCGGTGAGATCTCGAGACGTTTCTTTTCCGGAGCTTTGCAAGATTTCAAGGGCAGCCGCCACAATCCTTTCAGGCTCACTAAGCCGGCCAGGTCCAATGGTTCCACATGCCATCTCGCCGTCATCCGGTTCGATAATGTGGACGGCGTCTGACCGAAGCTGCTGCAAATTTCGCTGAGTTGCCGGATGGTGCCACATCGAACTGTTCATTGCCGGGGCAATCAAGACGGGAGCCGTGGAGGCCAGGTAGGTGGAAGTCAGGAAATCGTCAGCGATTCCATTTGCGAACTTACCAATGATATTGGCGGTGGCAGGAGCGATCAGAAGCAAGTCGACTGTCTGCGAAAACGTTATGTGCGCAATGGGATCCGGATTGTCCGGTGCATAATCATCGACGATTACGTGAGACCCGGAAAGCGCGCGGAAGGTGAGAGGCTGTATGAATTGGCAGGCTCGCGCCGTCATCGCAACTCGGACAGTGCAGCCCGCCCGTTGAAGCCCTCGCAGCACCTCAGCTGCCTTATACGCCGCAATGCCTCCACTGATTCCCAGCGCTACTTTTTTGTCACTTAAAGAGCCTTGCAAAACAGCCTCGCGCCGTCCAGACTTACCTGAAAATTAAAGATCAATGTAACATTGCTGAAACAAGGGCGCAACGGAGGTTTTGGCAGAGCTTGGTACAATGCCTCGCGTTCCCGCAACAGAAATTGCCCGTTAATTTCATTTCAAGTCAGGGGTCGGAATCCATGTGTAACCCACGCCTACTCTGCTCCGGTCTGCTCGGGTCACTAATTCTTCTTTGTGTTTCTTTGGTCTCTTCAGCACAGACACCCAGGGACGAGCAACAGTTTGGACCCGTTGTGCGCGCTTATCTGGGCTACCTACGCAACGAGCAAGAGGTCGTCGATGATCGAGTCAGCCGGCATGAAGTAAGCGCCGTATACTATCGTCGAAATTCAAATCGCATCCGTGCCCTCAGGCAAATGGCAGTGCAGATCGCTCACGAGACCCAAAATGACTACCTACCCGAGTTGGAAGCTGTCGCCGGAGACGAAATGGGCCTGCTCTTTGAGCGTCCTCCAAGGTTTCAAACACTGAAGGTTGGCGAGGTTTTGCAGACCAACTTCAGGTATCTCGGAGTCGTTCGTACTGGTGAACCATTCTACGTCTTTGCCCGCCTTGACCCTTATGAGCAGTCTGAGTTGATGGAAAAGGGAGACGGAAATACTGGCAATGCCACGGGCTCCGCCGTTTCAAGTCCCGTTTCACGAGCCAAAGTTACGACCCGTGCTCGCCGCGCATCCATGCCCTAACTCCAGCCCTGTAGAATCAAGCTGTGGTACCCGCGACTGACGGGTCCGGGCACCGTCTGTTAATCCAGCCTTCTGACTCTTTTTTTCCAAGCCTTGAGCTTTCATGGGCCACAGACGATTGCTGGCCCATGACAGCGGCAGAAAAGTCTGGACGGGCAGGGGACCATGTGATAAATTCCCGAACAAAACAAAAAAGCACAATTTTGTGGCAACTCCTGCTAATTAACTGAACAGACTTAACAACAAAACTAAATCGCAGGCTGAACCGTAATGAGTTTGTATTTAACTTACAGAATAATTCGTAGTTGGGTGCTGCGAGTATCTCAGTAGCTTTCCGGTTCTTGTCGTTACCAATCACCTTCCTTGAGTCTTAGTGTTTCAGGAGGCTTTCGCTCTTGCCCAACACGCGTCACCAACGAACCAATTAAGAATAATACAAAGGCGAGCCAAACAAGCCCAACCAGAACCTTCGCCAAAGCTGACCCTCTGTTTGTTGCATACTCATCTATTCCCCCTAAAATTATCGCCATTCCTAGCCACACTACCACAACTCCCGTCAACACCCCACCAGTCTTACCCAAGTAGTCCATAACCACTTCATACCTGTTTGGTGGTTTACTTTGGGGCCTTGCCAATCTGCCTCCGTTGAGGACGCCTTTAGGTAAACCGCGAAGAGTGCCAATCACTTTTAGCCGTGTTTCTCCAGAATGGAAGACTTGTATCAATGCGCCATCCGCCGGGTCTAACCACTCGAACCCACACCGAACTTCATTCGGTGCGGCCGCGCCTTTTTCAGCAGAGAACTCGTTTACATCACGTGCAACTCTCAACACTTTGACATCAAGAATCTCGCTCTCTGGAGATGTAACGATTCGCAAAGGGTCAGCTTCGACTATCTGATTTCCGTCGATTGTCGTGTTACCGTCATTCCAGATTAGGACTTGGGATTTCGTAACATGCGGCACCTTTTTGCCGCGAAAAGTTATCTCTATGTCAGGTGAAGGTGCTCGGGTTCCTAAAAGTGTGTAGGAATCGGATTGATAGGAAAGCCTCGATTCAGACTTCGAGCGACGGTAAAAGACATAAGCGGCAATCAAACTTAACGAAGTGATAATGAGGCTTATTACGCCGACCGCAACGCCTACGGCGTTCAGGTTCATAAGGTGACTGAGGTTGTCCATCTTTCCTACGTTCGGGGTCTTCGTAAAGAGCGGCAACGCTCTCGCCCCTCATCGCCCGATTACACGCGTTAGCCTCATAGAGTCACCGGGCGCATTATTTTTAAGCTGCAATAGGGAGCTTCCTGCAGACCTCATCCCAAGCCCTTGCCAAAACGTACGGAATCACAGCCACCGCGAGACACTCAGCAGCCAACGAGGCTAATTGCGGTGCGCTTATGTCCCTAGCAGTCACCCGTGTTGGGACGAAAGTGTATAAGCCAAGCAGTGCCCCGAAGAATACGCCTATCCAGAGCAGCCGACCAATAACGTCCGCTCCTGTCCTAAGAACGCCACCTGTAACGTCCAAGGCGTCCATCGCTCTGCTTTTAGTTTCTTGTTTCATCGTTCCTCCGTTTAGCGTGCCGCCTCCCACTCTACTTGACCCCCCTCAATGAATCGTGCACTGCCGTATCTGCGAATCAAGCCTGTACCCGGCGGCGGACCGTTCAACGTCACTCGATAAGCATGAACTAAGTGAAACGGTAGCATCGCTTCTCGTATGGTAATCACCGCATCTTCGGCAAAACCCTGAAACGAGCCGCCCGGTATACCACCGCTTAGTTGGAATGTCGCCACTAGCCAGTCGCCGTCAGTGATTTCAAGAGAGGTAGGGGCCGGGTAGTTCTTAGCCTTAAGTGCCTCCTTTATCGCGACGCGGTGCTCAGTGGTCAAAACCTTTCTGGTTGTTGTTCTCGAATTGGCGCAGCCAAGGACGCAGTCAGCAAGAACCACAAGAGCGAGCAGGCTGTTTGTCAGTGAGGGATTTTTAGTTTTCATTGTCGCTCCTAGCGATAACTTTTGCTTTCCTTTCCTAATAGACTTCTCTATTGCCGGACTAATTCCTTTCGAGTTAGCTTTTGAAAGAAACTAATCGGAATCAGTCCACGTTCACCCTAAGCGAAGGCGGCGAGTTTCATGAGGACTCGTCGCCTTCAGTTTTGTACCGCAATCGGGGAACCTGAAGAACGTGTTCTTCACCCGAAGCATCGATAATAGTTAAATCAGCAATGGAACCACGAATACTTTCAGAGGGAACTTTAACGATAAACTGAAGCCAACCCTCAAAAGGTTCCCGCTGCTCTGCACAGATAGGGCGCCCATTGAGATTTGGGAGCGCCAAGCCTTGAGCTTCGCCTGAAACACCTACCGCCGGTCGCTCTCGTATTTCTCCTGTTTGCGCTACGGTGGTCCGCACTGCATCGCTGTAGGTGGTTAACTTAAACTGCTTTATCTCAATGGCTTTAGGACGTGGATTCTCAAAGTGAAGATTAATATTAACTATACTGCCTAAGTGTGCCGGAAGGTCGAATCTCCTGTTTTCCGTCAGGTCTCGATATTCTCTTAACTCGGCAACCAATATCGAGGTTTCCAATTTGGGATAGCTTTTCAAAATCTCGTCATTACCGAGTGGATAGTTTAGGATGAGATTTTGAATGTCAATATTTCCGGGCGATGCAGTCATCGGTATCGTCAATCGTTGAAAACCAAAACTAGTATTCGTGTTCAAAATACTAATCGCCTCATGCGTCATAAGCGGTTGCCTTAGAACAAACCCTGCTGTGTGCCAGAACGGTAGGTCGCGGATACGGTCCCCAACGAGCGACGGAATTCCCTCTAGCTCTTCGTTGCCGTAGCAAAGATGACCAACGGGTTGGTCAATCGATACTCGGTAAATCGAAAAGTTTTTAAGCGTAAAATCAAGTTCAATGTAAGGTGAACTCCCTAATAATCTGTGACCCGAAATAATGACCCTTTCAACGTGAACTAAACGACCTAGATATTGCGCCTGTTCTTTTGCCACCTCTCCCAACCATTCTAGTTCGTCGTACTTTGCCTGAAGTACATCAAACTTTTGTTGCAGGTTATTAAGGTCGGCCCCTTTTCTAATTAACGCCGTCTCACCTAGTGCGGTGGGGTGTCGTTGAACCTGATGGTTTTTTGGTCTGGTGATTATTAGACTTGCGAAGTTGGCTATAATTGCCAGCGTGAGAGCAACACCAAGGCCGAAGACGACGCTCCACGGGAAGTGCAACCCTTTCGCCCATGCAACAACAAAACCGGCGGCGGCTGTCACGATGGGTACTCCGTATCTAACAAGTTCGCCCGCCACTCCCTGAATAGTCCCGACCCTTGCTTCCGCAAGAATGTCATTCCGCTTTGTGATATTAGGCATGAGGCAAGACCACCTTTCACAGGAGAATGGCGAAGGCTATCACCAGTGGCCCAAAGTTAGCTAGACCGTCTGGCCAGCGACGGCTGCCGGTTAGCTAATCCAAAAGAGAAGCCACGGCTACTTCATTAAGACGTGCAAAGAATGTTGAATGAGCAGAATTAGGATGAGCAGATACACTACAAGCTCCTTAGACTCCCAAGCCAGTTCTTTACTCCGCCGCACGACGTGTATCGCAGCGTCGAAGTAATAATCTATTGTCGGATGGGATTCCCGTTGAGCGGGAAGAATGGATTTAGACTGAAGTCCAGCAGACACGCATACACCTTTCTGGGTCTGCTTACGACTGACGCCGGTGTATACGCTGAACAAGCTAGGTTGCGTTTAGCGATTAGCTATGCAGACCCAAAGCGTCAGAAGGAGCAATCTTTTTAAGTAATCATAGGATAAAGCTGAGTATTGCAACAGTCAAGGTGTTCAGAACAGGCTTCACTGATTGTTTGAGAAGAGTCCTCGTCTAATGAGATAGTGCGAATGGAAAGTGAGTGGAATCTGGTTTAATGGTCGAAGGAGTGTGAAATATGGCAGAGGCAAAGGAGTGGATACTTGTAGTAACTAGCGTTATCACTTTGCTCTCTATTGCGGCCACCGCAATTTCTATAGCAGTAGGTTTAGTCCTCGCCCTTAGAGAGTATGGCCTGAAGCAAAAAGCGGAAGCGAGAGCTGCAAATAGCGAAAAGGTCGAAACGGACGTTCGCTTGCTAAAAGCCTTCACGGAGTTGTTGGACCTTCTTAACGCAAGGGGCGGATACCATGTGTCCGAGAAGGTTATCGAGGAATTGTTTAAGCGCGAGGTTTTCACTAGCGCAGACTTTGGTAAGTGGGAGTCATTTCAGAAGAAGATGGGAGAATTTCCAGTAATCTATTTACCTGTCGGTAACGCGGCACAGGATGCCGCGTTCGCTGCCGTTACCACACTTGCGAACAGGCACGAAGTTTTGAAGGAAGCGGCTATTCAAGCTCTTGAGACTGCCCGGACGTTTAAATCAGAACTGGCTGAGAAATATCTTCAGCGAATATCCGGGAGCGTCGATTCTAGTCAGAGTCTCCTAACGTCGCCCGAACCCCGCCAAATTCCCGCCAAACCCCGAGGAGAGTAGTCTTGCCTTAATGTTTTAGCTTTGTGACAGTTTTGTGGCAAAGTTTGGCGAAAAGGCTGTTGACAGAGTACCTTCATTCATGTAATAACAGCCGCGTGTTTAGGCTTTGCAGACGGCACTTTGGCCTTTAGACGTTGCATTTTCATAAGAGGCGAGCGGATTAACCAGTCTACGCCTCTGATGACATTTCGGCCGTCGCGGCACGCAATCAAGAATTTGTTCACAATACGGGAGGAAAGTTAATGATTAGCAAAACTTGGAGCCGCAAACCTATAGCGGCCGTGGTGGCAGTTGCCGTCTTGAGTGTTTACTCAATGGTGGTTTTAGCGTCGCCGGCAGCAAAGGCCCCGTCGGGCGAGTTGTCCATCGCCGGTCAGGTTACAGTAAATGGGGAGAACGTGGTTTCTGGCGGTACAGTGTTTTCGGATAGCCTAATCACGACCGCCGAGAAGAGCAACGCAACCGTGAACCTCAGTAAGTTGGGCCGAGTTGAACTATTGCCCAGCTCCAATTTGAAGTTGAGCTTCACCGAAAAGAGCATCATGGGCTTGCTTGAGAACGGCACGGCTCATGTCTCAACCCTGGCTGGAACTTCTGTCAACTTTACGACCAAGGATGGTGTGGTAGTCGTTGATGGAAGCCAGGCAACTTCATTTACGGTTAATGTTGTCAAGGGCGTCACGTCCTTAACAACTCATTCCGGCGTCGCTCAGTTGCACGTCGGAGGTGCTGTGAAGCAGGTTGCCGCAGGTGAGAGCGCCACGGCAGGTACACCGAATCCGAAAGACGATCCAGGCGACGACGACGATAAGATGAGTGGTGGTGAGTTGGCTGCTTTGTTACTGCTGGGTGCTGGCGCGGTTGCCGGAATCCTGTATGCAGCCATGCACAACAACGACCTTAATTTCGGTGGCAACGCAATCGTAATCAGCCCGTCGAAGTAAGTCGCCGATTGCTGCGTTCAAGAAAAATACTGCAGCGCCGCCTCTTAGAGCGCCGCGGTCAGCTATGCAAAACCTTGCGGGTCAAGCGACGATGTGTCGTGCTTGACCCGCAAGGTTTTGCGTAAGCCGGTAATTCCTCCCTGAGTATCTGAAGGTAATCCTTAAATGCATATTGCGGTAATTGGCACTGGTTATGTCGGCTTGGTTACAGGTGCATGTTTTGCCGAATTTGGCGTTGATGTTACGTGCGTCGATATTGATTCCGAGAAGATCGCTCGCATTTCTGCTGGAGCGATGCCGATCTATGAACCGGGTCTCGAACAGTTGGTAACCAAGAACATGCTGTCGGGCCGCTTAAGGTTTACTACAGATATTAAGCAGGCGGTTGAACAGGCGTTGGTAATCTTTCTGGCGGTGGGTACGCCACCAAAGAGTGACGGTTCAGCTGACCTCAGCTTTGTGGAAGCAGCGGCGCGATCAATCGCGGCACATATGAACGGTTACAAGGTTATCGTTACCAAGTCTACTGTGCCGATAGGAACCGGCGAGTACCTTCGAAAGCTAATACGCGAAGAGCAAAAAACTCGGCTAAACTTCGGAATAGTATCCAATCCGGAGTTCTTACGAGAGGGCGCTGCCATCAATGATTTTATGAGGCCTGATAGAGTAGTGCTTGGAAGTCGTGACGAGGAAGCAATCGCAATCATGCGGGATCTTTACCGACCTCTTTATTTAATTGAAGCGCCATTTGTCTTGACCTCGCTTGAGGCGGCTGAACTAACAAAGTATGCAGCCAACGCTTTTCTTGCCACGAAGATCTCTTTCATTAACGAAATAGCAAATCTTTGCGAAAGCATCGGCTGTGATGTGCACGATGTGGCCAGGGCGATTGGCATGGACCGCCGCATCGGCAGCAAATTCCTCCATCCCGGGCCCGGCTTTGGTGGCTCATGTTTCCCAAAGGACACGCAAGCCCTTGCTTCCGTGGCGCGCGAGTTCGGCCGCAATTCAATGATTGTAGACGCAGTGATTGAAGTGAATCGGCGTCAGCGACAGGGTATGGTACCCAAAATCGAAAAGCTTGTCGGCGATTTGCAAGGAAAAACTATCGCGATCTTGGGGCTCGCATTCAAACCGGAAACAAATGACATGCGCGAGGCTCCGGCGATTGATATTATCCGCGGGTTACTAAAACGTGGCGCAATCGTGCGCGCCTATGATCCCGTCGCGATGAAGGAAGCAGCCGAAGTTCTTCCCGAAGTCACATACTCGGCCGACGAATATGAGGCCGTGACCAATTCGGATGCTCTCGTTTTTGTAACGGAGTGGAATCAATTTCGTGCCCTCGATATGCGCCGAATCCGGGACCTTATGAGATCGCCGAAGATCGCCGACCTGCGGAATATTTACGAGCCCGCGGACATGCGCGAACTGGGTTTCGAATACGTCGGCGTTGGCCGATAAGAATTTCGCCGACCCAACTAACGCTCTTTCACCCCTGCTCTAATTTTAAAGCTCTTCTTTATGGCTCTAACGGGAATAGCACTCGTCACTGGCGGGGCCGGTTTCATCGGTTCACATATTGCATCGGCCCTCGCCTCCGCAGGCGCGAAGTTGCGGATTGTCGATGATCTGTCAACGGGTTACCGCGAGAACCTTGAGGAAATTAGTGGCGAATTCGACTTCGTTAATGCGAGCCTCGCCGATGAAAATTTGTTGCGCAAGGCGCTTGAAGACGTTGAATTAGTTTTTCATGAAGCCGCGATTCCGTCCGTGCCAAGGTCAATTGAAAACCCGCGGCAAACTCACATTGCCAGCGTCGAATCGACTTTCTCTCTGCTGCTCGCTTCGCGAGAAAAGAAAGTCAGGCGGGTAATCTACGCGGCTTCCAGCTCTGCCTACGGCGATCAACCGACGCTGCCAAAAGTTGAAACCATGCTTCCGGAGCCTCTATCTCCATATGCCGTGGCGAAGCTTGTGGGTGAACATTATTGTCAGGTCTTTACCCGAGTCTACGGCCTGGAAACGATCTCTCTGCGCTATTTTAACGTCTTTGGACCACGACAGGATCCAAGCTCCCAATACTCAGGTGTGATTTCACGTTTTATCGGCGCCTTGCTTGGGGGGGAGCGGCCGGTGATCTACGGCGATGGGGAGCAGTCGCGAGATTTCACTTACATCGATAACGTCGTAGACGCCAACCTCAAAGCGGCGGAAAGCGTCAGGGGTATAGGCCACGTTATCAACGTCGCCAACGGAGAGCGAATATCGTTAAATCAACTTTTGGCGGAGCTAAAAAGTTTAACGGGCAAGTCTAACGTGCAGGCGAATTACGCAGACGCTCGAGCTGGCGATGTAAAACACAGTCTTGCGGATATTTCGCGCGCGCGCGATCTCCTGGGATTCGAGCCGCGCGTAGATTTACGAACGGGCCTGGAGCTTACTATCGATTGGTGGAAAAAAAGCCGGTTCGCCCAGAAGCCTTCCATTTAGCAATCGTCGCAGATGCTCAGGGATTCGAACCGGCGGCACTTGTTCCCACAAGTTGCCGGAGACTGGTCAGGTACGGCGCGCGAGCAACGCCCTTATCCGTAACAATCGCTGCGATTAGATCATTAGGCGTGATATCAAAGGCCGGATTGTGAACACCGACTCCGTCAGGAGCCAGTTGATGTTCTTTTATGTGCGTCACTTCCTTCCGATCGCGTTCCTCGATCGGGATCTCCTCGCCTGATTTCAAGGAAAGGTCCAGCGTCGAAATCGGAGCCGCTACGTAAAACGGGATGTTGTGTTTTTTGGCAAGCACGGCAACCATATACGTGCCAATCTTATTTGCGGCGTCTCCGTTTGCAGCGATTCGATCTGCCCCTACGACGACCGCATTTACCTTGCCGCTTTTCATAACGTGCCCCGCCATGTTATCGGTGATCACTGTAACGGGAATATTGTCTTTCGCGAGTTCCCAAGCCGTTAGCCTGAGCCCTTGCAAGAACGGCCTGGTCTCATCCGCGATTACCGCAATGCGTTTTCCAGCGTCAATCGCGCCGCGAACCACACCAAGCGCCGTGCCGTAGTCGCCGGCGGTGGCGAGCGCACCTGCGTTGCAGTGGGTGAGCACTGTGTCGCCATCCGAAAGCAGCTCTGCTCCGAAGCGTCCCAGCGCGCGGTTAGCCTCTAGATCTTCTCGAAAGATATTCTGAGCCTCTGCCACCAAACTCGCTTTAATCTTTTCCGGATCCTGGGTGCTGGCTTTTTCATGGCGAAACTTCTCCCGCATCCGTTCGATGGCCCAGAAAAGATTAACTGCCGTTGGCCGCGTCTCGGACATTACCTGGCACATGTAGTCGAAGTCATCTTCCAGATCCGCAACAGAAGTCCCGACTGACTGGCTTGCTCCGAGCGCAAGCCCCATCGCGGCGGCGACACCAATGGCCGGAGCTCCGCGTATGACCATCTTCTTGATGGCCTCGGCAACCTCTTCATATGACCGCAGCATGAGGTATTTTTCTTCGGACGGCAGCAGTCGCTGGTCCAACATGCGAACCCCTTCGTCCGTCCATTCGATAGTTTTGATCATCTGTTGAAGTTGATTCCGTCCAGGCTGAAGATCTGATGAATCTTACTTGACGCCAATTAACGAAGCAAAGTGTCACTACCAGAAAACTTAGCCGACTTAACGATAAGAAACGGAGTTTGACAGTGCCACACAGTGCGTGATAGTGTCCGCCTCGATTCGTTCTTTGTATTTGAAAGCATCTGGGTGCCCCACAAAGTTGGGGAGAATAGGGAAACGGGTGAGAACCCCGCGCGGTCGCGCCACTGTGATGAGACTGCTGCTTACTACTTTCGAAGTAGCAAAGGCAGCAAAGCTCTAAGCCAGGAGACCTGCCCAGGCTTTGCAGCTTTTGAACGCTCGCGGAAAGGCGTTCAGGCCGCACGGGTTCCGAAAGCCACTTTTAGTCCCGCTGACCGCCTGTTCCTTTTCGCGAGCCAGGAGATCGGCGGGACTCTTGTTTCTACTCTACACTTCACACTTTAAATTACGACAACTAGCGACTGCGCTGCCCCTCTGCGTCATTCTCGTCGCTTGTTCGTGCTCGCGGCCAACGCCTTCGCCAACCTCAGAAACGACCTCCACTACCCGGGATTTTATCGACGAAGCCGGACGCAAGGTCACAATCGCTGCAAGGATCGAGCGCTTCGTTTCGCTTGCTCCGAATCTTACCGAAATTGCTTATGCGGTTGGGGCTGGTGACCGCCTGGTGGGTAATACCACCTTCTGCAATTATCCGCCGGAGGCCAAGAATGTCGTAAAAGTTGGGGATACACTGCAACCAAGCATTGAACGCATACTTACACTTCGCCCACAGCTCGTACTCGTCTCGACAGCCTCGCAACTGGAAGCCTTTACGAAGCAGTTGAATGAACATCAGATCGCCGTCTATGTTACTGACCCGCGCGACCTTGAAGGCGTTTTTCGCTCGATCCTGAGCGTTGGCGATCTATTGAATGAGCCGGTGGCTGCTTCGGAATTAGTGAAACAACTCCGAGCCCGATCTGAAAAAGTGGAGCGCGCAGTCGCCGGGCTTCCTCGTCGGTCCGTTTTTTTCCAACTGTCCGGCCAGCCGCTGTACACAGCCGGCAAGAACTCGTTCGTAACGAATCTGATTGAGCGCGCGGGTGGACGATCCGTGACTTCGGAACGTCAACGAGGCGTGGCCACGGTTGAGCGATGAAGCAGCGCTCGCGTCGCGCCCGGAAGCGATAATCATGCTTTCGGGAGATGCGATGGGAGCGAATGCGAATACAAAAGTCGCAACCGCGCTGAGTAATTCACCGGCAGTCCGGAACGGTCGTGTCTATGTGATCGATGGCGATCTCCTAACGCGCCCAGGGCCCCGACTCGTCGACGGCCTGGAGCAGATTGCTCGCGCTCTCCACCCGGAAGTTTTTAAGTGAACAAGATCTTGAACAAGCAAGCTCCAATTGTCAGTGGTGCCGTCAACTCGATGGATCATAAGGGGCGTGCGACGTTGCAAAAAACGCTTATCGTTTGCGCCGCGCTCACCGTCATGCTGATCTTTATCGCAATCATCGCGGCGACTCTGGGCAGCGAGCGCGTGCCCGTCGCCGATGTGCTCCGCGCGGTTTTAACGGGAGGATCCGACACTGGAGCACTGACACTTACGCAGCGGGCCATTCTCTTTGACATACGGTTGCCTCGCATTTTACTTGCGGCGACCGTGGGTGCATCTCTTGCGGCCGCCGGCGCAAGTTATCAGGCCCTTCTTCGCAATGCGCTTGCGGAGCCTTATCTGCTGGGTATTTCAAACGGCGCTGCAGTGGGAACGATGGTAGCCCTGGTGTTTCTGGGAGTGAACGAGTGGAGTCGACCCTTGATGGCATTCGCAGGGGCACTTGCTGCAACCTTCGTCGTTTATCGGCTCGCGCGCGGTCGTGCCGGCGCGTCACCGGAAAGGTTGATCCTGGCTGGTGTGATCGTTACGACGTTTCAATCTTCGGCGATCGTTTTTATCACCACACTGATGGATGCAACGCGCATTCGTTCATTCACTTTTTGGTTACTTGGCGATCTCTCCCAGGCTGCATCCGGTTCGCTTTGGATCGCCGTGGTTTCAACCATCGTCGGCGTCGCCGCTCTGACCTTCAAAGCGCGCCCGCTGAATCTGATGATGCTTGGCGAGCGCGACGCGTTTGATCTCGGCGTTGAGGTTGACCGCGTGCGTTTACAAGTTTTTCTGGCGGCTAGCCTGCTGGTCGGTGTCTCGGTTGCGTTGAGCGGCTCGGTCGGGTATGTCGGCCTTGTTGTGCCGCACTTGGTGCGGATGTCCACTAGCGGCGATAACCGTTTGACGATTCCGGCGGCGGCACTCACGGGCGCATCGTTTGTCGTGGTTGCGGACACTGTAGCACGCACCGTGATTGCGCCTCGCGAACTGCCTGTCGGCGCGATTACCGCGTTGATTGGCGCGCCCTTGTTTATTTATTTGCTGAAGCGGCGCTAGCTCCAGTTGCCAACTTTGTATCGTTGGACCAGAGGTGATTTGAGAGGTGGGCGTTGCCCCAGGGAGATTCAAGGTTTCATGAGATCTGTCATCTACCGCATGCATACCTGGCTCGGATTGATCGTAGCCATTCCGTTGTTGACATGGACGTCGAGCGGGTTGTTGTACGCGTGGCCCAACACAGTAGAAGGCGGCAAGATTGAAAGTATAGCACCTGGTCGTGTGCGGGTTACGCCGGCAGAGGCTCTGCAACGTGCGGATGAATTCGCTGGGAGAAAACTGCCGACGACCGCCTTGACTCTGATGATGCGCGACGATCGTCCGGTTTATCAGGCTATTGGAGGCCTGGGCGCGGATTCACTGCTGATCGACGCGGAGACGGCACAAGTAGTGAAGACTCCACCCTCCGGAATTTTGACGAGATATTTTCGCCAGGCACACTTCTACTTCTTCGCTGGGAGGTGGCAGGTCCCACTGCTCGTCGCAGCATCGACCCTGGCTTGTTTGTCGGCATTGTCCGGCATGTATTTGAACATAGTGCTTTGGATTACGAGGCTGAAAAAAAGTGTCGCCTCTAAACAATCGTGAGGACGGCTTAGATGCTCGAAGCGAAAAACGTAAGCATCAATTACGGTAAACGACACGCGGTCGTCGATGTTTCGTTGTCTGTCACGCCGGGGAATATCACGGGCATTGTCGGCGCGAATGGGGCCGGCAAGTCTTCGCTGTTACGCGCACTGAATGGGGCCATCCAACCCTCAAGCGGCGAAATCCTGCTTGACGGTAAGCCGCTCACCTCGTTCACACGACGAGCCATAGGGAGGCGCATCGCCGTGGTTACGCAGGAAGCCTTGTTGGCTTTTCCGGTTTCGGTATTGGAATACGTGCTTGGTGGCCGCTACGCGTGGTCAGGGTCAGGCACCTGGGGCTGGGAATCGGAACGCGATCTGGCGATTGCTTTCGAGGTACTGCGGCAGGCTGAATTGGAAAACTTCAGTGCGCGTTTAATGAACGAACTATCAGGAGGCGAGCGTCAGCGCGCGGTTTTGGCGCGAGCTCTCGCGACCGAAGCCGGAATCCTTTTGCTTGACGAGCCGACGGCCAACCTGGATTTGGCTCATCAGGCTTCAATGCTCCAGCTCGTCCGAGCACATTGCGACGAGCGCGCGACGGCGGCCGTTATTGTTACCCATGACATTAATCTCGCGTCGGAATTTGCCAACCACGTGGTGCTCTTGAAACGCGGGTACCTGATCGCAGCCGGCAAACCTCGCGAGGTTTTGACGGAAGAACTCTTAAGTGAGGTTTTGGAGATCAAAGTATTAGTGGATGCGCACCCGCTTTCAGGCGCGCCACGTATAACTCCGGCGCACGAAGTGCGACGGTAATCCGGGAGCCGCAGACATTTTGCCTCTCCCATCAACTCGGGTGACGGCTTAGGGAAGGCGGTCAAAAGCCGCCACTGCCCGCGCAACTGTAGGCGACGAAGACGCTCTGGGACGCTCTAGCCACTGTTCCAACAGAATGGGAAGGCTGTCCAGAGCTGAGTCGCGAGCCAGGAGACCTCGCCGCCCCCTTTCGTAAAGCTCGCACTGCGTCGGGCAGGAGACTCTACAAATGAAAACTACAGCTCACGGCAACCGCAAGAACCTCGTCCATTTCAAGAACAAATCCCTCAGCACTTTAGTACTGCTGTTTCTCTTCAGTCCTTTTTCTAACGGGCTTTTTGCGCAAAAAAGTGCGGACGGCGCACAAATCAACGTGCGCGTAACGGATCCGCAAGGCGCGATTCTGCCAAACGCAAAGGTCACGCTCTACACGCGCGACAGTGGCATTCGAATCAACGGCCTCACTGATCGCACGGGCACTTGTCACTTTGAACGGCTCGCGCCCGGCGAGTATTTGATCGAAGCAGACGCAAGTGGCTTCGCGCGCGCAGCTACCCGCGTAATACGCGTTGAGCCGCAGGCCAACATGTCGATTGATATTTCGCTACCTCTTGCAGGTGTTAGCGAGCAAGTTGTCATTACCGCACAGGCTACCGCGCAACCGGTTGATGAAGTTTCGAAAGCCGTCTCGGTAGTGGACTGGCGCGAGATAAACGAGCGCGATGAAGCAGCGGTTACGGACGCTTTGCGAACGGTGCCGGGATTGCGCGTTCAGCAACTGGGCGGGCCCGGCAGACTTGTTTCTATCAAAGCGCGCGGATTACGCAATCAGGATACTGCGGTGTTGATTGATGGGATCCGTTTCCGCGATGCTACTACGGGGGATGCAACGAGCTTTTTAAGCGACTTCCTGGTCACCAACCTCGACCGCGTTGAAGTTCTTCGCGGATCGGGATCTTCGCTCTACGGCACAAACGCCATTGGCGGTGTCGTGAACATCGTAACGGACGAAGGTGGCGGACCAACTCACGGTAACATTTTGATAGAAGGTGGCGGGCTTGGACTGTTTCGTGGACGCGCACAATTGGCAGGCGGCACCAGTCGTTTTATTTTCAGCGCTGGAGCAACTCACCTAAACGTCGCGCGCGGGGTAGACCGTGATGATGCCGCCCGTAACTCGGGCGGCCAGGGTCGCGTTATGTTGCGCCTGTCACCTACGACCACGCTGTCGGGGCGTATCTACGCTGGGACTTCTTTTGTTCAACTAAACAGCAGTCCGGACGTTATTGGCATGCTACCTGCGACGGGGACTGTTGCTGCTCGGCCGCTTTCACGCGCAGAACTACGACGTTTTGAAATGGGACTCCCGGCAGCACAATTAAACGTCGACGGCGCGACCTTTATTCCCGATGCAAACGATCCTGACGCTTCAGCGGCCAGTCGGTTCTTCAACGGCGCTATTACCTTCGAGCACCGTCCAGTCGAAAAGTTTGGTTACACTATCTCCTATCAGGGTCTGGCCACGCGCCGTTTAAACAGCAACGGCCCAGCCGGAGTTGGGTTTCAACCATTCGACGGTTCTACGCACACCAAGGACAACGGCCATGTCCACACGCTTAATGCTCGCACCGATTTCCGCATCGGCAAGTACAACTTCATCAATGCCGGCTACGAATTTGAAAACGTCACCTTCTTGAATCGCTCGTTTTCATTCAATGCTGCCGATAACTCTTCGACGAATGTTGTCGAACATAGCAATACGTTTTTTGTGCAGGATCAATTGCGATTTTTGGAAGATCGCTTGCAGGTCTCAGCGGCCTTTCGAGCCTCAGTTATTTTCTCTCAGCAATCCAAAATTCACTCCAAGCGCCGGTGCGCCCTACTCCGGAATCACATTTGAATCGCCGGGAGGCGCCTACACTGGAGATGGCTCGATTGCTTATTTGTTCCGCGCAACACACACCAAGCTTCGCGCGCACATCGGCAACGGCTATCGCAGCCCATCGTTGTTCGAACGATTCGGGACGTCTTTTTTTGGAGGGTTCTTCTCGCCTTTAGGCGATCCCCGCCTTCGACCCGAGCGTTCTATTGCGTTCGATGCGGGAATCGATCAATCTCTCGAAGACAATAGGATCCGATTTTCTGCAACCTATTTTTATACACGACTCCAGGAAGTAGTCGGCTTCGATTTCTCCGGCAAGATCAACCCGCAAACCGATCCGTTCGGACGGTTCTTTGGCTTTCTAAACACGGGCGGAGGACTAGCGCGCGGCCTTGAGCTATCTGCTACGGCCTCTCCCACTCACAAGCTTGACGTCTTCGTCAGTTATACCTTTACGAACAGCGACCAGCAAACGCCACAGGTTAGCGGTAGCGGAGTGATTAGCTCGCTCGTTATTCCTGAACACCAATTTGCAGCCGTGGTTACTCAACGCGTCGGACGGCGCGCGTTCGTCAACTTCGATCTGACTGCGACGAGTGACTATCTTGCTCCGATTTTCCCACGGGTTTATCGGTTCAAGAGCCTTATCAAATCCGATCTGGGCGCTAGTTACGAATTGCCACTCACAGACCAGCGGCGTTTGCGTTTTTTCGGCTACGTAGACAATCTCTTCAACCGCGATAATTTTGAAAGCGGCTTTCGCACGCCCGGACGCACGGCTCGGGGAGGCGCTTCGCTTAGCTTCTGATTTTTGTTAGGAAACAAGCGACCCAATGGAAGAGCCTGATAACCACACAACTATGGGTTACGCTCTACGGTCGTTATCAAATGCCGGAGGCAGCACAAAAACAGATGTGTTGATGTCGTGGAGCGGTGGCAAAGATAGCTGCATTGCGCTCTACGAGATTCAAAAAGAGCGGAAGTATCGTGTGGCGGCACTCGTAACCACTGTCACGCGTGATTACGATCGGATCAGCATGCATGGCGTCCGCCGAGTGCTACTCGAAAGCCAAGCAGGCAGCCTGGGCTTGCAACTACATCAGGTTCTCATCTCCAAGGGTGCCACTAACGAAGAGTATGAGACGAAAATTGGCGAGGCTTTGTCGCTTTATCGCGATCGTGGAATCGATTCGATCGTATTTGGCGATCTTTTTCTTGAGGACATTAGAGCCTATCGAGAGCAATTTCTCGCCCGGCATAGAATGCGTGGCCTGTTTCCCGTGTGGCAGCGCGATACGGGCGTCTTCATCAGGCAGTTCCTCGAATTGGGATTTAGAGCAGTTGTCACTTGTGTGGATTCAAACGTGCTGGACCAATCCTTCGCCGGTAGATTAATCGATGAGTCTTTTCTTTCATCGCTGCCTGCCCAGGTTGATCCTTGCGGCGAGAATGGAGAGTTTCATTCGTTTGTGTTTGATGGACCGATCTTCACAGCCCCGGTGAAGTTTTCTCTCGGCGAGACTGTTTTAAGAGAGTCATTTTGGTTTCGCGACTTAGTGCCGGAATGATAGTGGCTGAAGATGGTAAAGCAGCTGTCTAGAGCCCGGCTTGCCGGGCAACGAGAGTCACCTTGAGGAGACAAGCGATGAGAGCCGCGCAACAGATCGTGTCGTTTCTGCCTTCTGCCACGGAGATGGCGTGCGCATTGGGGCTGTCGGAACAACTGGTTGGAATCACACACGAGTGTGACTATCCGCCTGAGATAAAAGGAAAGCCTGTAGTTGTCCGAAAAGCTCTTCCGATCGAGGAGATGAGTCAACGTGAGATTGATGTGGCTGTTAGCGAACGGATGCGAGACGGACGGAGCCTCTATGAGGTGGACGAGAAACTCTTGCAAGAACTCGCACCCGACTTAATCCTGACACAGGACTTATGTCAGGTCTGCGCGCCCTCGGGGAACGAGGTATCGCACGCCCTAAGTTTGCTACCCAGGCAGCCGGAAATCCTCTGGCTGACGCCGAACTCCCTGGAACAAATCTTTGCCAATCTCCGTCAGCTGGGCGAAGCAACAGGACGCATAAAGAAAGCTAAGGAATTAGTTGCCGCGGCACGCGCCAAGCTGGAAAGAATAGCCGCAGTCACGAGGAACTTATCAGACCGACCCCGTGTCTTCTGCATGGAATGGCTTGATCCCGTGTACTGCAGCGGCCACTGGGTGCCGGAGATGGTGAGAATCGCGGGAGGCGTGGATGAGCTTGCGCGCGAGGGCAGCGATTCAGTTCGTATTCCCTGGGATAAGGTGCTGGAATGGAAACCCGAGATTCTAATCATCACGCCCTGTGGCTTCAATCTGAAGCAGGTGGTCGAAGAGTCGCAGCAACTTTGCACTTATCCGCGCTGGTTTAGTCTTCCTGCTGTCCTTAACCATCGAGTGTATGCTGTGGACGCGAATTCTTACTTTGCCCGGCCCGGACCGAGAGTGGTGGATGGTACAGAGCTTTTGGCTCACCTTATTCACCCCGACTTGTTTTCATGGACTGGGTCCAAAAAAGCGTATCAACGGTTGGAGTTCTAACCTCACTTCATAATTTCAGATCTCAAACGTTAATCTGAAAGGAGGAGCACAAAAAATTCAGGTTGCAAGGTTTCAAAGCTCTAGGGCGCAATTGCGCTACTTATTGAGCTCATCCTTGCAACCTGAAACTTGTGGCGTAGTCCTGCCTTACCTTGGCAGCTCAGGCTTCTTCGTTAACATACCGCCAGCCAGGAAAATAAGGCCGAGCAGAATGTGAATTAAGTGATCTACCCTGCCCAGCGCCAACGGACCGAACGTCCACATTCTATCGTTCGCTGGATCACCCAGGACAAACAGTCCCAGGAATCCAAGTGCCAGATAGAGTACGCCGAAGACCAGACAGAATCCCTTCGCGCCCGACAATGAACCGGCGAAACCAAAGTAAAGGGCCAACGCGCCGGAGACGAGATGGACGAGATTGTGCGCTGGTGTCAAATGAGCGCCAAGCAAGTGGGGCGCAAAGAATCCACAGATTCCCACCAGAAGAAAAACAACGCCTAGAATCTTGCAAACAGTCTTTGCCATGATGTGTGCCTAATCTCCTTAACTGAAGGGTTGACAACCACGCGGGCGCAACGAGCAAAAACGCGTCCACACTACCTAAGCGAAGCTAACCTCTGAATGGAAGCCATGTATATATCAAACTGTCAGCAGTTTGCAAAGGTTTTTTGAGAAAAAATAGTCAGATCGTTCGGAACCGCTTTTCGGCGAATGTTATACTGGAACTCTATTCCCCCGCGCACAAGGATTGATTTCAGGAATTAGGGAGTAACAGCTATGCACGGACTTCACAGGGAAAAGCGCGTAGCCGGCCGGATTGCTTCAGTTTTTATGCTGATGTGTATTTTCGCCGTGACCGCTAATGCTTATACAGTGGTGATGCGGGGTGGCCGGCGCATCGAGATTCCATCGCAATTCGTTGTAACAGCGTTGACGTTAACATACGAAACTGCGCCGGGAATCCAGATAACTCTTTTGATGGCAGCCATCGATATTCCGGCAACCGAAATGGCTAATAATGAAAGACCCGGAAGCCTGCTGCTTCGTCACCAATCCGAATTCTCGAGCGTAGCTCAGATTTCGGAAACGGATAAACTTGCCGCGTCGGCGGTAACGAGGCGCACGATAACGAATCGCGACCTTGGGTCGTCCGCGCGAAGACGAAGTGATAGCGAGTTAGCTTACGAGAAGAGGCGAAAACAACTTGGGCTCCCTTCGGTTGCAGAATCGCGTGCACAAGCCGCCGCTGAATCTGATTCTTTTGCCCAGGAGTTGGAGCAGAGGCGGGTTGCAGAAACGGAATCTGAAAATTACTGGCGTCAGCGGGCTGCGGCCTTAAGAACTGAAATGGCAGCGCTGGATGCCGAAATCGCCTGGATTCGCGCACGACTTGAGGACGGTGCGTTTCCGTTGTCGACCGGCTGGGCAAACGGATCGTTTACAACCGTAAGTAATGTAATGCCCTTTATCCCATTCGGGAATTTTGGCAGAAGGGCATTTGGAAATTTTGGAACGGTGGGGTCTTTCCCACGCTTGGGAGCGCACCGGCCAGGTGTGTTTGTGGCGCCCCGGCAGGACCCTCGAATAACAGGTCGCGTCGGTTTCGGAGGCGGCTCAACGCGAGGACAAGTGCGTGTCAATCCTGGAATATTTCCACATGCGTCGCCCAGAGGATTTG
Organism: Blastocatellia bacterium; assembly: GCA_963698325.1. GTDB lineage: Bacteria > Acidobacteriota > Blastocatellia > Pyrinomonadales > Pyrinomonadaceae > PSRF01. The sequence goes on from CAVOQJ010000010.1 coordinate 239,457, forward strand.
GCAGTAATTTTCCCGTGTTCCCAAATGTCGGTCTCTTCGGTGCGGCGATTCCATCCTACGACGTCTCATATGAGCGGGGGGAACTCATCACGCGTTTCAACGAGTTAGGAGCGGAGCGAGCGGGCCTTGCTGCTCGTTGGCGAGAACTCGAAGAAGAAGCGCGACGTGCTGGTGCGCCGCCAGGATGGCTGCGACCCTAGAGGGGCCAGACGGCAGGAGGCAGGGCAGAAGGCAGGAGGCAGGAGGCAGACGGCAGACGGCAGGGCAGACGGCGGGCGGCAGATAGCAGGAGTGCTTGTCGGGAGGGGAAGCGGTAGCGACCTGGTCGTAACTCGAGCTGAGAGGTTTTGCCTAACCTTGTCAAATCTGGAATCTGGAATCTGAAATTATCTGAAATCTAAAATCTGAAATCTGAGATCTAAGACAATGAACTCCTGGGAAACAATTATCGGATTGGAGATTCATGCTCAACTAAGCACAGAGTCAAAAATCTTCTGTGGGTGTTCGACGCGGTTTGGCGACGAGCCAAACGCCAACACTTGTCCTGTTTGTTTGGGTTTACCCGGGGCACTCCCTGTGCTCAATCGTCGCGTAATCGAACTCGGCGCCCGGGCCGCCCTGTCCCTCGGTCTCCAAATAAACAATTCGTCAATTTTCGCGCGCAAAAACTATTTCTATCCCGACCTGCCAAAGGGATATCAGATTTCGCAATACGACAAGCCGTTTTCAGCAAACGGTGAACTGGAAATCATGACCGCCGAGCGCGATGAAGCCGGTCACCCCGTTGAATGGAAATCGAAAAGAATTGCGATCACGCGACTGCACCTTGAAGAAGACGCGGGCAAAAATGTTCACGAGGGATTACCCGACGTTGATCGTTATTCCTACATTGATCTAAATCGCGCTGGTACGCCGCTGGCCGAAATAGTCACTGAACCGGATTTTCGTTCTTCGTGGGAGGCTTATGATTATGTCAACCATGTGCGCCGTGCGCTGCAATGGGTAGGAGCTTCCGAGGCGGACATGGAGAAGGGAAATCTCCGTTGTGAAGCGAATGTTTCAGTGCGAAGAATCGGTGACGAACAGTTTGGTACCAAAGTCGAATTGAAGAACTTAAACTCCGTGCGTTTCATGCAGCGCGCGATCGAGTTTGAGATCAGCCGGCAGATCCAGGTACTTGAAACCGGCGGTCGCTTGCAACAGGAAACCCGGCTTTGGGATGAACGAGCGGCCGAAACTCGCGTCATGCGTTCCAAAGAAGAGGCACACGACTATCGCTATTTTCCCGAACCTGATCTGCCTCCGCTCCTGGTTTCGGATGAGTTCATAGAGCGAGTGCGTGCCGAAATGCCCGAGCTGCCGGAGGCCAGGCGTCGCCGATTCATGAAGCAATACGATCTTTCGTTCAGCGATGCCTCACAACTGACTTCGGAACGTTCCCTCGCCGACTACTATGAGAAGGCCGCGGAGGCTTCGGGGAATCCCCGGGCGGCCGCGAATTGGATACGCTCGGAACTTCTACGTGAACTCGAGAGCGCGGGCGCGTTGGCTGCTTCTTCTCCCGTTTCCGCGGAAGATCTGGGAGCCCTGGTGCGTCTGATCGACGAAGGAAAAATCAGCGGCAAACAAGGCAAGGATGTGCTGGTTGAGATGTTCAAGTCCGGCAAGAGCGCCGCCGAGATTGTTGCGGAGCAAGGTTTAGTGCAACTTAGTGATACGGCGGAAATCGATGCGCTGATTGACCAGGTGCTGGCCTCCAGTCCGCAGCAGGTCGCAAGCTACCGGGAAGGCAAAGAGACTTTGTTTGGGTTCTTCGTCGGCCAGGTGATGAAGGCGTCTAAAAGCAAAGCGAATCCGAAGGTCGTGAATGAACGACTGAAGGAGAAGTTGAGTTGAGTATCAACAGGACAGCCGCCAGGAACCGGCGCTCAGCCTGAAAGGCTGGCAGATAGTAGCCGGTGGTCGCAGCATAGCGGAGACCACCGGAAAGTGAAGGAAATAATTCAGCACCCTGGAAGGGTGCTAGAAGAGCCGAGCACCCCTGCGGGGTGCAGTACCAGGCCTGACCTTCCCGTGGTCTGCGCTTCGCTTCGACCACGGGCTACTTTCGGAGACAACCCTCCGGGTTGAAGATGGCTAGCACTGGCCGGACGGAAAAGCCGAAGCTTTCCGCCCTGCAAAGGTGGTAGAGCCGCGAGTCTGATTTAGAACTTACATGGAACTTTCTGGCAAAGTTGCAATCGTAACCGGCGGCACCAAAGGAATCGGCCGAGGCATAGCTGACGCTCTGGTGCGAGAAGGCGTCAATGTTTGCGTGAGTGCCCGCAGCCGAAACGAGATCGATGAAACGGTCCGCGAGTTGATGGCGTTGGGTAAGAGTAGGGTTACAGGAATTGTGTGCGATGTTCGTAACCACGTCCAAATTAAATCTCTCTTCGAACTGACGGAGATAGAACTCGGCGGTGTCGATATCCTGATAAACAACGCGGGTATCGGGATCTTTATGCCAGTTGAAGAGATGTCGCCTGAAGATTTTCGCGCCATGCTTGAAACTAATCTTTTCGGAGTTTTCTATTGCTGCCATGAAGCCATCCCGCTCATGAAGTCGCGCGGCGGCGGTTATATCATCAACATTTCATCACTCGCCGGCGCCAACCCCCACCCGCGTATGGCTGCCTACAACGCGTCGAAGTTTGGCCTAAACGGATTCAGTGAAGCACTGATGCAGGAAGTTAGGCACGATGGCATTAAAGTCAGTTACATCATGCCCGGCTCGGTGAACACTGAATTCGGCGGCGATAGCCCGAGCGACCAGAACGCCTGGCAGCTACAGCCGTCCGACATTGCGAGGGTGGTTGTCGACCTGCTTCATCATGATGGGCGCGCCTTGCCAAGCCGGGTGGAAATCAGGCCGAGTAAGCCACCGAAAAAGGGGTAGTTGGTTGCGCGAGGGATGAAGGGACTAAGATTGATAATTCGGTTGGTGACTGGCGGAACACTGGTTTCCGTTTTGCTGTTCGCAACGTCTAACGCCAATTCGATTCAAGCTGCTCTGCAATCGGAGCATAAAGAGATCTTTCGGGAATCCACCCAATCCCAGCAAGACAGCAGCACCTCCTCTGCAGCACTCGCGGAAGCCGCTCGTTTAAGTCGGACCGTAGTCAAGCTCTTCAATGAGGGAAAGTACGATGAAGCGCTGCCGCTGGCGAAGCGTGCGCTGGAGCTGCGGGAGACCGTGCTGGGACCAGATCACGAAATGGTCCAGGGTGCGCTTCTCAATCTATCCGAGATATACACTTCGTTGAAAAAGTATGGTGAAGCGCGGAAGCTTGTCGAGCGTTTATTAAGAACCCACGAAATGAAGATCGGGCCGGAAGACGCAGGAGTAGCTATCTTTCTGGATAAGCTTGCGTATCTCGCTTATGCGCAGCGCGACTTTGGTAAGACTGAAGCGGCCTACAAGCGCGCCATCGCAATTCGCGAAAAAGCCTTCGGTGAAAGCCGTCCAGAGCTGGCGACGTCGCTCTATTTGCTGGCAGAGTTTTACCGTTTCACCGGTAAGAACGAAAAGGCGCAGCCTCTTTATGAACGGTCCACAATTCTGCGAGGCAAATTACTTGGCCGAGAACACCCGGATTACTTGAAGGTGAAAGAGCGGTACTTTTGCTTGGCGCTTGAAACTGGTCAAGAACAGAAACTAAAAGACTTTGAGAAAAAGATCGATGACATGCTTGGCACAAAGGCACCTGGCGTGTCTGAAGATGCCATTTTGAACGGGCGAGCCGTATCTCTGCCGAAGCCCTCCTATTCTGACGAAGCACGCCGCTATCGCGCTCACGGAAGAGTGGTCATTAAAGTAACAATAGACGAGCTTGGCCACGTAATTGACGCGTCGGATATGTGTGGTGGTGATCCACTCCTGGTGAAACCCTCACTGCAATCTGCGCGTGAGGCCCGTTTCACACCAACAAAAGTTTCCGGACAACCAGTGAGGGTCACGGGCGTGATTACTTACAACTTTGTAGCGCAATAACCTATGCGAGCAGTAGTGCAGCGCGTTACGCGCGCTAAGGTCACTGTAGAGGACGAAACCATCGGTGAGATCAAGCAAGGTCTCGTCGTTTTGCTGGCTGTTGCACACGACGATTCCGATGCTGATGCCGAGTATCTGGCGGAGAAGATCGTCGCATTGCGCATCTTTGATGACGAAGCCGGAAAGATGAATCGGTCTGTGAAAGACATCGGCGGGGCACTGCTTGTAATTTCGCAGTTCACTCTTTACGGTGATGTGCGGCGCGGACTTCGCCCTTCGTGGATTCAGGCTGCGGCTCCGGAAGAGGCGAAGTCCCTGTATGAGTCCTTCATCGAGCTGGTACGAAAGCTGTCGGTTGACGTCGCGTCCGGCAGCTTTCGCAGCATGATGCAGGTTGAACTGGTTAACGACGGGCCGGTTACTATTCTGCTCGACAGCCGCAAGCAGTTTTGATTAACGGCGTTCCTTGCTGAGATTGGCTCGATTCGGCTTCGCAGATCGTTACCTTTGGGAGGAAAAGGTTTGGTGATCCCTACACGTAACTGCTCAGCGGGGAAGTGCAGAAATTGTTTCCTCGTTGCTTTCCTGATCTCGCTTCTGCCTACTGTCTTGTTTTTAGGATGCAGCAAGCCAAAGACAGCGGTAAGAGATTTCGATAGTGGACTGGAAACTGCTTCCAGAGGCAATGTGAAGAAAGGGGTCACACCGCTGGCGGACGAGCAAGTGGCGGTTATTGAAACGGCAGACTACGGCAACATCGTCATCGAGCTCTATCCCAACGTCGCGCCGCAGATGGTTGAGCGTTTCAAGAAGCTTATTCAGGAAGGGTTTTACAACGGAACCACTTTTCATCGCATTAATGCTGCATCGGGTTTGATTCAAAGTGGTGATCCACTGTCGAAAGACAACGATCCGGAAAACGACGGCACGGGAGACTCACCGTACGCAAACGTACCGGGTGAGTTTAGCGATATTCCCTTTGATCGCGGCACGGTGGGCGCGGCGAGGAGAGGCGCATCGCCGGAGGTCGCCGGCAACCCGGCTGTAAGCGAAGCTGAGGCACGTGACACGGCAAACTGCCAGTTCTTCATTACACTAAAACGCGAGCCACAGTTTGATGAGGACTACACAGTATTCGGGAAAGTAATTGATGGGATTACAAATGCGGAAATCATTATGCGTGCTCCGGTTGAAGAGGAAACCGAGCGACCGGCGGACCGGATCGTATTTAAGAGCATCACGCTGCAACCACGATCAAAATACGCCGCAAGCAAACCGTAGGAAGCTCCGAACAGGTTCATGCGGGCAAAACAAAACCCGCGAAGCGGGTCGATTGGCTATCTTTAGTAGCTGCCGCCGCGCTTCGGGGCCTCAACGTAGACTTCTCGGCACCTTGCTTGTTTCCACGTCTCCGTGCGAAGCGTTCATACATTGCCGCTAAATCATGTCTTCCGAGGTTTTTGAACCTTCGTCCAGTTCAAACCGGTCACGGTCGCGCCGCTCGATCTTGTCGAGAAAATCGAGCTCCTCGTTGTCCTCAAAATTTACTCCCACCGCGTTGGCATTTTCCTCGACCATCGATTGATCGGGAGTAGGATTGTCGCCGCCTACCGATTCTGAGCCGCTCTCATTCACGTCTTCCCAGCTTGCATCGAGATCCCCGCCCGCATCTTTGGGAGACGCAGCCGTATTGTTGCGTAATCGATGCGCAAGCTGATCCGGATCTTTGGGCGCCCGCGCAATCTCTTCCTCCATAAACTCCTCAATCTCCGGATTCGGAACGAAGTTGGGATCATTGCTCAAGTATTCGAAGTCGTTGTTCTTTGCCATGTGAACTCTCCTCAATCGAAATTCAGCGAGCTTGCGACCTCGAATCAGCTTTGATAACAGAGCGAGGCTCGATGTTGAAATCCTCTTAGCAAACTGCGGGGTTGGAAGAACTATAACAAACCAACGAAACGTCAGCAACAAGCGTGCGACTCATTCGAGATGCCCTCACGATAGAATGCTTCTCAAGATGCTTCCCCTGATGTAGATTGATATAATTACCATGACTGATTCGGAGCGGAGATATTATGAACGACAAGCAGAAGCAGATTGATCCATTGCCTGAAGAATTCGCCAGTTATGAAGAAGCGGCGGAATTCTGGGATACGCATGACACCACAGATTATTTAGACAGCTTTGAAACGGTCGCTGTCGAAGCGGAATTGAAACGTCGTCGCTATGAAGTGGAGATTGACGAAGAACTAATGAAGTCACTCACTGAGCAGGCTCAAAAGCGGGGTATTGGTGTAAATCAGCTTGTGAGCGAATTGTTGAAAGAGAAAATCCGTCCCGCAGCATAGTTTCCTCATCGGCGGCGCACAACACACTTAAGAGACGGCAACGCCCTTCGCTATAGGCACACTCCGCCTTTACTGCCAGAAGGCAGTTCCCCCTTTCATTCAACTGACCCGAATAATTCCCTAGCGAACTGCGAGACTTATCATCGTAAGTATCACGGTCGCTACCACCGAGCTTGACGCTTGCGGCGCTGGAGCGCCAGTAGAGTGTATCTCTCCTGCCAGAGCCGTACCCGAGAGCGCACACGCGAGCGCGATTGCTAATACAAAGCGTTTCATTTTGTTTCTCCTTTGAGTTTTCGAGGATGCAAGACTACTGGTAATAGAAATAGAATAGTGCATATACCAAACTTCTTGCAGGGCGGGGCGGTTGGGACTAATATCCTGCGCCGGGGAAGCAAAGGTTCTTACACTCACTGGCAAAGGGTTTATCTGTTGAAGATAGCCTCACCAAAACTGCAAACCTCCCACCTAACAGCGAACGACGAAGCTCTGCTCAGGTGTCAGACCGCGTTAGCGCAAAAGGACAGAGAAGATTACGAGGGCGCACAGGAAACTATGCGCCGCTTGTGGCGAGGCATAGGAGAGCGGCCCGAAACCAAAGGACTCCATGTTTCTGTTGAGGCCGAGGTCTTGCTCTGTGTGGGTATTTTGACCGGATGGATCGGCAGCAGGAATCAGATCAAAGAAGCGCAGGAAACCGCGAAGAACCTGATCACTGAAAGCGTCACTTATTTTGAGTCAGTCGGTGACGTGACGAAGATCGCAGCCGCCCGCACCGAGATCGCTTATTGCTATTGGCGGGATGGCGAACTGAACGAATCCCGGACCATGCTGCACGAGGCGTTGAAAAAGCTGACGACGGCAGGAACTACCAAGGCGAGGGCACTTTTGAAATTGACAACTGTTGAGTGTTCAGCCGCGCGATACCACGAAGCATTAGGAATTCTCAACGACAACGCAGCCCTATTTCAGAGACTCACCAACCATGCGGTTAAGGGCGCTTACCATAGTGAACATGCAATCATCCTTCGGAATCTCGCTACAGCGGAGAAAAGAGAGGAATATTTTCGGCGGGCAATCACTGAATACAAAGAGGCTGATATTCAATTCAGATTAGCTCGCAATCCGGTCTTTAGGGCCGATGTAAAGAACAATGTCGGATTTCTGCTCTATAAACTGTCTCGCTACAAAGAAGCGCACAAATATTTGCACGAGGCCCGACGCCTAACAGTTAGTTTCAAGGATAAGGCCCGCACCGCACAGATTGATGAATCGTCCGCCCAAGTATTCATCGCGGAAGGAAAACCGAAAGAAGCTGAAGCCGTCGCGCGTAGAGCGGTATCCGCGTTAGAGAAAGGCGGACACTATTGCATGATGGCAGAGGCTTTAATCACCCAGGGCATCGCCTTGGCGCGATCACGTCGGCCAGAACGCTCACAGCTTATCTTTCAGCGAGCTATCGACATCGCTCTGCGAGTGGATGCGCTTAACATCGCCGGACTCGCTACTCTTTCGATGATCGAGGAAGTAGATCACCTGTCCCTGGCGACTTTGAAAGCCGCCTATCAACAAGCGCGGGAATGGCTCTCAACCTCTCAGAGTCAGGAAGTAAAACTAAGATTAGCTGATGCCGCTGGAAAGGTCACCGCCAGTGTGCCCGGGGAATTGAGTTCAGAAGAAGCGACAGAGATTCTCTTGACTAAGCCCAGCGATCTACAGGAAAGAATGCTGAAGTACGAGGGCGCACTGATTAAGCAAGCATTAGCTCAGGCTAATGGTCGGGTGACTCACGCGGCATCTTTGTTAGGCATGAGTTATCAGGCGCTTTGCTACATTATCGAGTCAAGACATAAAGACTTGTTGAAAGAACGCTCGCCGGTCCGCCGCCGTGCGCGGAAGGGCCAATAACAACTACCGCGCTCTTCTTGCCGCTCAGTTTTTCCTTTACCGACAGCAAGCTTGCGCGCCTGTTCTGCTTCGCCTTCAACCCGATTCGGGGGCCACCAGTTCAGCACCACAGATTGACCTCACTACCTGCAGAGAGGCCTGCCCCCTGTTGACGGCTGAGCAGCGCGGACTTTAAACTTAAGTTTGTTAACCAAAAAACTAAGAAGTTTCTCTGCGTGAAATTCTGCTGCGACGAAGTGTCGCTTGGCGATCGCGAACAGGCTTTCCCCTTTTTCTATGCCACAAACTCCCTTCAACTCACTGCAAACGTTTACTGCGACATCTGGACAAACTGGTAAGTTCTATTCATTGCCCCAGCTTGAAAAGGAGGGCGTCGGTCCGGTCTCTAAGCTTCCAGTAAGCATTCGGATCGTTTTGGAATCCGTGCTGCGCAATTGCGATGGCAAGAAGATAACCGAAGACGACGTACGCGCACTGGCCAATTGGCGGCCCAACGGACAGAGAACTGAGGAAGTGCCTTTTGTGGTGGCGCGCGTTCTGCTCCAGGACTTTACCGGCGTGCCTTTGCTTGTGGATCTTGCGGCGATGCGCTCCGCGGTCGCACGTTTGCACAAGAATACCGAAGTCATCGAGCCGCTGGTTCCAGTCGATCTCGTAATCGATCATTCCATCCAGGTTGACTTCTCCAGCACCAGAGATGCGCTGCAGAAAAACATGGAGATGGAGTTTAGGCGCAATAACTCGCGTTACCAGTTTTTGAAATGGGGGACACAGGCTTTCGACGGCTTTGGAGTGATTCCCCCCGGGATCGGCATCTGTCATCAGGTCAATCTCGAGTTTCTCGCGAAGAGCGTCTGGGAACGAAATGGCTTCTACTATCCCGACACGCTTGTGGGGACGGATTCGCATACCACAATGATCAATGGTTTGGGAATTGTGGGTTGGGGCGTCGGGGGCATTGAAGCCGAGGCCGCAATGTTGGGTCAGCCGGTTTACTTTCTGACACCGGACGTTGTTGGCGTGCACATGACAGGCAGTTTGCGCGAGGGCGTTACCGCCACTGACCTCGTGCTTCGAGTTACCGAGATGTTGCGGAAGGCCAAGGTAGTCGGAAAGTTTGTTGAGTTTCATGGTGACGGCGCGGCCAGTCTGTCTGTAACGGATCGCGCCACGATCGCCAATATGTCACCTGAATACGGTGCGACGATGGGGTTCTTTCCGGTTGATGAAGAAACTTGCGTTTATCTCAAAGCCACCGGCCGCACGGAAGAACACGTTGATGCCGTGCGTGGCTATTACCAGGCGCAGGGATTGTTTGGTATTCCCAAAGAGGGTGAATGCGAATACACCACGGTGCTTGATCTCGACCTTGCTTCAATCGTTCCCAGTGTCGCAGGTCCCAAGCGGCCACAGGATCGCATTGAGCTCTCGAAGCTGAAGGAGCAGTTCGGCGAACTCTTGCAGAAACCAATTGCTGATGGAGGCTACGGGAAATCCAGCGCAGAGGTTAACGCCCGGTATTTCACCCGCATCGGGACTGTTGACATCGCCAGAACGTCGGTCGGTGGCGGCGGCCAGCAGCGGCCTGAATCGGTTCCTGTTGCCGCGGGTGGAGTGGTCACTCCTCAGAACACCAGCGTCTGGACTGAAACCGAAATGGTCAACAATCGACCCACTCCGGATCGACTCGAGGAGATTCATCCGGAAGAATTTCCGCATGCGGAAGTAGACCTGGGACATGGCGACGTGTTAATCGCCGCTATTACCTCCTGCACGAACACTTCGAATCCGAGTGTGATGCTCGCCGCCGGCCTGCTGGCAAAGAAGGCAGTAGAGCGTGGTCTACATGTTCGCTCTTCAGTAAAGAACTCGTTGGCTCCGGGCTCGCGAGTAGTTAGTGAGTATCTGCAGAAGACAGGATTGCAGGAGTATCTGGACAAGCTGGGCTTCAATCTGGTGGGCTATGGCTGCACGACCTGCATCGGCAATTCAGGACCACTCGATCCGAACATCGAACAGGTTCTGAGTGATCACGATCTGATCGCCGCCAGTGTTTTATCCGGCAATCGAAATTTTGAAGCGCGAGTACATCAGAGTATCAAAGCAAATTTCCTGATGAGTCCGCCTCTGGTGGTGGCCTTCGCCATTGCCGGGCGAGTGGATATCGATCTATCGCGAGAACCGTTGGGCAAAGCCAGTGACGGCAAAGACGTTTACCTGCGCGACATTTGGCCGGACCTTAAGGAGATTAACGCACTGATGAGTGCGGCGATGGATCCGGAGACTTATCGAAGGCTATATCGCGACTTTGAAGCGCACAATCCGCTCTGGAACGATATTCCCACCAGTACGGGAAATGTCTACAAGTGGGATCCCGAGTCAACTTACATTCAGGAGCCGCCATACTTCGAGAATTTTAGTAATGCGGTCGAAGACTGGCGCGACGTGCATAGCGCGCGACCTCTCGCAATCTTTGGAGATTCGGTTACAACGGACCACATTAGTCCGGCTGGGGCAATCAAACCTAACTCTCCCGCAGGTCTCTATCTCCAGGCGAAAGGCGTTGGCATCGAGGATTTCAACAGCTACGGTTCACGCCGCGGCAATCACGAGGTTATGGTGCGAGGTACATTCGCTAATGTCCGGATCAAAAACCTGATGGTACCCGGCGTTGAAGGCGGCGTGACGGTCCATCAGCCGGACGGCGAGCGTACGAGCATTTACGATGCGGCGATGAAATACCAGTCGGAAGGAGTGCCGCTCGTAGTTATTGCCGGTCAGGAGTATGGTACCGGAAGCTCGCGCGATTGGGCGGCGAAGGGAACAAAGCTGCTGGGTGTAAAGGCTGTGATCGCGCAGAGTTTCGAGCGTATCCATCGCAGCAACCTCGTCGGAATGGGTGTCTTGCCTTGTCAATTTAAAGAAGGCACTAACGCGGCCTCGTTGGGGCTTGATGGTAGTGAAACGTTTGATGTGATTGGATTGGAAGATGGAGTAAGACCGCTAAAGGACCTGCGGTTTGTAATCTATCGAGCGTCAGGTAGTACGGAAGAAGTGCCGGTCACTCTTCGTATCGACACCCCGATTGAGATTGACTATTACCAGCACGGCGGAATTCTTCCCTACGTGTTGCGACAACTGCTTGCCGGTACGACCGATTTTTGATTTTATCCGTGAGTACTCTGATGTGCTTCGTGTCTCTGTGGTGAACCTAATGGAGCACTTCACCACGAAGACACAGAGAGCGCAATTTGCACAAGGACCAAGTTAAACAAGTTCTAAAGGAGTCACAATGTCATCAGCACAACCAGCCGAAGCCAACACGCCGCGGAAATATCAGCTCTTGATCGATGGACAATGGGTCGATGCCGAATCCGGGAAGACCTTCACCACGCCAAATCCCGCCACCGGCGAAACACTCGCCGAGGTAGCGGAAGCCGATAAGGCGGACATCGATAAGGCTGTTGCGGCTGCCCGCCGCGCCTTTGAAGGTAAATGGTCGAAGATCAGCGCACGCGATCGCGGCCGCCTGCTCTACAAGCTGTCGCAGTTGATTGAAGAGCAAAGCAAGGAACTGGCAGCACTGGAAACTGCCGACAATGGCAAGCCATTCAGGGAATCAGCGTATGTCGATCTACCGCAGGTCGCCGAGAACTTTGAGTACTTTGCGGGTTGGGCCACGAAGATCGAAGGTGAGACGATTCCTGTTCCCGGACAAATGTTCAACTACACTTTGCGAGAACCGGTCGGCGTTTGCGGGCAAATTATTCCCTGGAACTTTCCGCTCTTGATGGCTGCGTGGAAACTCGCGCCCGCGCTTGCTGCTGGAAACACAATAGTCTTGAAGCCCGCTGAGCAAACTCCCGTGACAGCGATGGAGCTGGGAAAGTTGATCCAGGAAGCCGGCTTTCCCGAAGGTGTTGTCAATATCGTTCCCGGTTACGGTGAGACTGCGGGTGCCGCGCTGGCTGCACATCCCGGCATCGATAAAGTTGCCTTCACTGGTTCGACAGAAGTCGGCAAGTTGATTGCCAAAGCGGCTGCTGAAAACCTGACCAAGGTGTCTCTCGAGCTCGGCGGCAAGGCACCAAACATCGTGTTTGCCGATGCCGATATTGAACAGGCCGTTAACGGCGCGATGATGGGCATCTTTTTCAACCAGGGACAGGTGTGCTGCGCCGGTTCGCGCCTCTTTGTTCAGCAGGCAGTGAAGGATGAGTTTCTCGGAAAACTAAAGGAGAAATCCGCCAAGATTGTCGTCGGCGATCCCATGGACAAAGGTACGCATATGGGTCCGCAGGTGTCGCAGGAACAACTCAATCGAATTAAGAGCTATACCGACATCGCCCGAGCTGAAGGCGCAACCGTTGTCGCCGGTGGTGAATGCCCCACGCTCGAAGGAGCTTTTCAGAAGGGTTACTTCTACCAACCTACAATCTTCTCGAATGTGAATAACCAAATGCGAGTGGCACAGGAAGAGATCTTCGGACCGGTAGTTTCAGTGATTACCTTTGAGGACGAAGATGATCTGATTAGGCAGGCCAACGAAACGATCTATGGTCTGTCAGCCGGCATCTGGACGAGCAATATCACACGCGCGCATCGTTTCGCGAAAGAGATAAAAGCCGGCGTGATCTGGATCAATACCTACAACATGTTCAATGCTGCCTCTCCGTTTGGCGGTTATAAGCAGTCGGGCTACGGCAGGGAAATGGGCAAGCACGCGCTCGAAATGTACACAAACGTGAAGAGCGTGTGGGTGGATTTGTCGGGGAAACCGATTGGTTGGTTTGGGAAGTAAGGCGAAGGAACACGGGTTTTAAGGAATGGAATTTCTATATTCCATCCTATGATGATGGGTCTGCGCGAGAATATGATCGAAAACCCTCTTGCAAAGAGCAACCAAGTCAGAGGGAAGGCTCCAAGCAAACTCTGGGTCCCTTCATTGCGTCAACTGCTCCGATCCCACGACTGCCCTCACATAAGTAGCTGGAAAATGCGCCTTCTGAGGGAAACAGAATCTCTCGGTAATGGATCGATTCCAGCTTCTCCATAATCAGTTCGAATTGTTCGTAGCGACTTCTTGGGCGAGTTAGGCGGCAACGTCGATATACGAAGAGTAACTACTGGGCTCAGGTATTGGATAGCCTTCTTCTCGCAAGCCTTCAAGATGGAACTGAATCGCCTCCTGGATGTTTCGTTCAACTTCTTCTTTGGTCTTTCCGGTCGAACCACAACCCGGCACATCAGGTGAGAATGCCGAATAACCTGTTTCAGTTTCTTCGACAATGATTAGGTATTTCTTCATGGCTTTAGACCTGCCTGCTTCAAGATGTTATTCAATGTACCATCAATCTTGCTCGATCAACTTGACAATGTCTCGCACCTTCACGGGGCAACAGTAATTCTTGTTTTCAAACCGGTCAACGTCTTACCGGTCAACTGGATTTTCACACATCTTCAGTATAGCATCGCTTCGAAAGCTCCGTGATCGACAGGTTTAAGACGAATCGCCGTCCAATTGGACTAATGTGGAAAACCGTTTTAGCATTACCGGCATCAGTTAAACTGCCGCAGTTGTTGCCGGTCCATCGTAGTTTTTATGCGGCGCTCTCCCGGTAAATTCAAATTGAAAAAAGGAGATGCGTATGCATTTACTAAAAAGAATCGGATCTGCATCGCTGTTACTGGCGGCGGTGTTTCTGCTCACAGCCTGCCCCAGCGAAACAACAATTTCAAAGATAAACGCCGACCCCGCGCGTTATCGAAATAAGGAGGTCGCCATCGTCGGCACCGTCAGAGACAGCTATGGAGCTCTGGGCAATGGCGCCTACGAGATTGATGATGGCACCGGAAGATTGTGGGTCGTGACGCGACGAGGCATTCCCTCGCGTGGAGCACGCGTGGGTGTCAAAGGACATGTCTACACCGGCTTCAATTTTGGTGGTAGAAACTACGGCACAGTCCTGGAAGAAACTGACCGGCGGGTGAGAGAGAGGTAAGCGCACACTCTGGTTCAGTGTTTACGGTCCGCGTATGGATGACAAACTAAACGCGCAGACCCTCGGCAAGCGTGAGATAGTAGACAGTCTTGACCGAGAGTTTGCGCGTTTGCATTTCAATTCATGCGCGGTGGTTGAGCGCACTCCGGCAGACCTTTTGTACTGCGTTCCTCCGGAGGCAGAAGCGATCTTTCTAAGGCACGGATTGAGCTCGCCATCATCGGTTGGCGAAGGAATACTGCGGTGCGCGGCGGCCATTGAGCAGACTTTCGGCGGAATAACTGCCAGCCTCTGGGACGATCCATTTGAATGGACATTGCCCGAATATCTATCGACGCCGGTCAAGGTCATCGAGCACCTGGCCGACGTCGAAGCGATTCGGCGGCGTGCGTTTTGTAGCTTTGAAGATGATGCCTGCCTTTGGAAGCATGTAGTTATGCCCTCCGGGGAGTCACGATCGCTGAATGATTTACTCAAAGAAACTCTACGCCGCGCCAGTGATCATCAAGCTTACGCGCTGGCTGTGCTCAGGTCTCTTTCCGGTATCAGTCCGCCCGGGTTTATTATCTAGCGCAACAAGTTTTGTGAAAACGCGAAGTAAACAGGGCGCCGTAGCAGCTAAGTGAGGTCTGTCGAGATGTATTGTCCACAATGCGGACAGCAACAAGTTTCTGATGTCACCCGGTACTGCTCGAGGTGTGGCTTCCTTCTTGATGGTGTCATGGCGGTGTTGGCATCTGGAGGAGCGATTCCAACGCGCTATCTTCAGCCAAACAATCAAAAGCCTTCAGCTCGTAGCAAAGGAATTCGGCAGGGTGCGATGCTGATGCTAAGCACTATACTCGTTGTACCCATCGTGGCCATCCTTAGTGTCAATCTGTTGTCGGAGATTTCCGTCATAATCGTCCCGCTAACTGCTTTGTTCTGCTTCGTGGGCGGCTTGCTGCGGATCCTGTATGCCTTGTTGATGGAGGATTCAGCGCCGCAAATCGATTCCGAGCAATTGAGCTCATACGCGGGTCCTCCCCAATTCAACCGACCTGGGTCCAACGCTGCGTTGCCGCCGGCTGCGGTGAATCCGGCACCGAGTTGGAGGCCCCGCCCTACTACCGCTGAGATCTACCAGCCGCCGCCGAGTATCACTGAGAATACGACTCGACTCCTGGACAAGGACGACCCCAAGAGCCGTTAGTTCCCACTCTTCAGCGAAAACCTGGAGGCCATGCGCTAGAATTATTCAAACGATTCTTCGGATAAACATGGCGTGGCGGTCGCTCCTGTGGCTCAACAGATGATCGAAACTATTCCTAACGCTTCCGCGCTCGCCGCACGACTTCGTGAGCGTATCAAAAACGAAGGCCCGATCCCGTTTTATGAGTGGATGAAGGCAGCGCTTTACGATCCACAGGATGGCTACTATTGCCGGACCCATCAGAAGAAGTGGGGTAGAGAGGGAGACTATCGCACGAGCCCGGAGCGCAGTTCGTTGTTTGCTGCAACCTTTGCCCGCTACTTCGCCGGGCTCTATGAGGAACTTGGCCGGCCTGCGAAGTGGACGCTTGTTGAGGTCGGCGCTGGAGACGGCCACTTTGCCAGCGGTGTCTTGCAAACTTTTCAGGAATTCTTTCCGGACGTCTTCGCTGCAACTTCCTATGTCGTCGACGAAGTCAGTTCGCATTCGCAATCGTTAGCGCGACAGCGCCTGGAAGCGTTTGCCGATCGGGTGGTGTTCAAAGAGCCTAATGATATACAAATCGATCCTGGCGTAGTTTTCTCAAACGAATTGCTTGACGCTTTTCCAGTTCACAGAGTTACCGTCGATAACCATCAGCTGAGAGAGTTTTATGTAGATGTGGGCGCCAGTGGAAACTTTGAATGGCTGCTCAACAGTCCTACGCCTGAAGCGTTGGTGCGTTTCAGAAAGTATTTTGAGGATTGCGGTGTCGAGCTCAGTGAAGGCCAGGTTGCCGAGATCAGTCTTGATATCGAGGCCTGGCTCGGCAAAGTGGCTGACAAGATGCTCGCGGGCTACCTCGTCACAGTAGATTACGGTGCTGCAGCCGGGGATCTTTATTCGTCAATGGGACGCCGGTGGGGAACCCTGCGAGGTTTTCGCCGGCACGAATTCGTGGACGACTTACTGGCGCGTCCGGGCAAAGAAGATCTTACCACGACAGTGAATTGGAGTTTTGTGAAATCAGTTGGGTCACGACTGGGATTTGAGGTTATAGAATTTGATCAGCAAGACCGGTTCCTGATGGCTGCCGGGTTGCTGGATCAGTTGGAGGTTGCTTCGCGACAGTGCAAAAGCGAAGCGGAGCGATTGGCCCTTAGTGTTGCTGCCCGAGAAATGATCTTGCCCGTTGGCATGGCCCCGTATTTTCAAGTACTAGTGCAGAAGAAGACTTGACTATGCGGCGGGTGACGGAAAAGCGGAAGTGAAATGAAACGCGACTACAAACTAATTGATGTTTCCCACACCGTTGAGCACGGCATGGTGACTTACAAGGGTCTGCCTGCGCCTGCGATTACGGATCATCTTACGCGTGAAGAATCCAAAAATTACTACGAGTCCGGCACTACATTTCAAATTGGCAGGATTGATATGGTGGCTAATACGGGAACCTACCTCGATAGTCCCTTTCATCGTTACCCGGATGGCGCCGATCTCGCCGATCTTGGCCTCTACTCGTTGGCAAATCTCGATGGCATAGTAGTCCGGCGCCGTGACACAGCTGAACGCGCCATTCAAGTAGCGGGCCTGACTGGCCTGGATCTAAAGGCCAAGGCCATACTTTTTCACACTGAGTGGGACGTGCATTGGCGGACCGAGCGATACTCCGATGGCGCACATCCTTTTCTGACCGAGGGGGCGGCAAATTATCTCGCAGAGGCCGGCGCGGCGCTGGTGGGCATCGATTCATACAACATCGATGATACTGACGATCGTAGTCGTCCAGCGCATTCAATCTTATTAAGCCAGGGTATACCGATAGTTGAGCATCTCTGCGGACTTGGTGAGCTGCCGGATCAGGGTTTCAAGTTTTTTGCAGTGCCGGTGAAGGTGAAGGATTTGGGCACCTTTCCGGTGCGAGCATTTGGTATAGTGCCGAACGAGTAGTCGTTGCGTTGAAAGTGACGTCGCGCAACGGTGATGATAACGTCTGATTTCAAGATTCCAGAACACATAACTACAAGGAGAACTTAAATGGGAATGAGTGAGTCATTGTTACCCGAATTTGATCACGAGATGGCGAATACGCGCAAGACGCTGGAACGCGTTCCGCATGAGAAGTTTGATTGGAAGCCACACGAGAAGTCGATGGCGATGGGCGGACTGGCTACGCACCTGAGCAACATACCAACGTGGGCAATCTATACGATTGATCAGGATTCGTTGGATCTTGCGCCCGGGGGCAAGCCGCTGCCGCCGGCCGAGTTAGCGAAGTCGAGAGAGGATCTTCTGGCACTCTTCGATAGCAACGCGTCAAAAGCACGCGCCGCTATAAGCAGCGCCAGCGATGCGGACTTATTTAAGCCCTGGATGTTAATGTCAAACGGAAACACGATCCTAACGCTGCCGAAGATCGCGGTGCTGCGCAGCTTCGTGATGAACCACATGATCCATCATCGCGCACAACTCGGTGTGTACCTGCGATTGAACGACATACCCGTTCCGCCAATCTACGGTCCGTCCGCGGATGAGAGCCCATTTTAAGAGCGCTCAATCTTTAGAACAATTGGAACTTGATAGTCAGATATTTCTTCGGATTTTGACGAAAGTCGTAGATCAATTTCACGCCTTCCGACGATAGTTGGTTGACATTGGAATAGAGGGCTTCGTCTGTCAGTAGTTTTCCAACGGTTCCTTCGCCGCGCTGAGCTGACGAAACAATATTGTCGATTCGTTCGGCTGTTGTATTAAAGCGGGCAATGGCGGCGCGAGCGTCGTTATACATTTGCTCATCTTTGATCAGTTTGCCGAGCGTACCGTGGCCGGCATTGATGTCAGCGATCATGGAGTTGATCTGATCCACTGAACGATCGAGCCGGTCGGCTGTGCGATTGATACGATTGTAGAGTTCGTCGTTCGTAAGAAGTTTACCCGCCGTCCCGCGACCGGCGCGTAGGTCCGCAGAAATCTCTCGCAGTTGCAAGGCGATTTCATTGGCGTTGTTATATAGCGCAGGATCATTTACAAACCGTCCCGCCGAGCCGTTTCCAGACCTAATCAGACGCATCACATCTTCGGTTTCTCGGACGGTGGCGTTGAGGTTGTTATAGAGCGCTTCATCGCTGAATAACCGTCCAACCGTTCCCTTGCCCTCCTGTACGTCTTTCACTATGACGCTGATCTGATCGGAGAGCTTGCTGAGACGTTGGGCCAAATCGGTACCCGAGGTAGCGAAGTCGTTAACGGTATTCGCGCTGGACGAACGCAGGATGTCGTAATCTTTCACCTGTGGTGCCAGTGCCGTTCCCGGACTAATGTTGATTAGCATTTCGTTTCCCAGCAAGCTGGGTGACCCCTGGGTTGCGGTGGAATCCTGGCGTATACGTTCGGTGGCGGGGCGGCCGTCAATAACGGCGTCGATGATCATCAATGCTTCCACGCGCGCTGCGTTTGGCTCGATAGAAGGGGGCAAGAGACTGATGTCGTCCACCTTTCCCACCCTAACGCCGGAGAGGCGAACCTCCGATCCCTTGCGCAGGCCGTTTGCATCGGCAAACCGTGCTTTCAGGTGAAGCCTCTTCTTAAAAGGATTAATGTCGCCCGAGGCGTTGAGTATCAGAAAAATCAAGATGATTATGGACAGCAGCACGAATATGCCGACGCGCAATTGATTCAAGCTTACCGTTTTTGTTGATCTTGGCATGGCGCAAATCTAAGGATGAAGTAGGAAGGATGAAGGATGAAACCGGTTGGTCGCGAAATCCGAAGGCCCATCGTGGTTTCTCTCATTCATCCTTCATCCCTCATCCTTCATCCTTTCTATCAGTGTCCACGAAGAAACTTCTGAATGTATGGGTCCTCAGCCTTGTGCAGACTTTCGTCAGTGCCGCTAAAAATTATGTTGCCCTCGCGCACCATCATCACTTTGCTGTTGATTAGACAAAGCCGCTCGCCCTCACGCTCAAAAACTACCTGACCCTCTTCGTTTACAACGGCGTATTCCGAACACAGGTAATCGAGGTTGTTCATCTCGTGGGTAACGAATATGGAGGACACATCTTCCAGGTCTCGGAGCTTCATGGCGAGTTCGCAGATTGTGCGCGCGGTTGGCGGATCGAGACCAGCTGTCGGCTCATCAAAGAGCACGATCTTCGGATCGCCGATGAGGGCCCGAGCAATACCGACGCGCCGGCGCATGCCGCCCGAGAGTTCTGACGGCATCTTGTCGATGGCATCTTCGAGATTAACGAAGCGAAGCATGCGTCGCACCTCAGGCTCGACTTCCTCGTCTGCCAGGCCCTGTTCGTGCAAGCGATAGGCGACGTTATCGTAGACCGACAATGAATCAAAAAGCGCGCCCTCCTGGAACACCATCCCAATCTTCTTGCGCACATTCATCATTTGGACTTCGTTGTAGTCAGTAATGTCTTCGCCGTCAACAAAAATTCGTCCCAGGTCAGGTTTTAGCAAACCAAGCACGAGCTTGATGATTGTCGACTTGCCACCGCCTGAGCCGCCGAGAATAATCTTTGTCTCGCCCTTCATGACCCTGAAGCTGAGTTTGTTCAGGACCATACGATCGTCGAAGGCGAGCATCACATCGCGAAACTCAATAGCAGGAACGGCTCGATGGCTGTCATCGACGTGGGCAAAAGTGGAGCCAGCCGCATTTTGGCTGACCTGCCCGGACATGCTGATGTGAATTGAGCCTGTCGTTGATAGAGACATCGATTGTTTACGAGCTAACTCGTGGGCATTCCCAAAATATATTGCAGCGCGCGGGCGAGAAAGAAGTCGGAAATGATCACGACAATCGAGGCGGTCACAACGGCTCGCGTTGTCGACCGTCCTACGCCCACGGTGCCGCCTTCCGTGTTCAGACCTTTGTAACAGGCAATCGATCCAATGATCAGGGCGAAGCAAATCGGCTTTATTACACCGCCAATAATATCATCGGTGGTAATACCATCACGAACTGAGAGGAAAAATTCATTCGCCGACAGGCCGTAGAGGCTGGTCGCCGCAAATGCTCCCCCGGCAATCCCCAGGCAATCTGCGAGTACGGTGAGCAATGGCAGCGTGACCAGCAGGGCGATAATCCGAGGGGCTACGAGTTTTCGGATCGGATCGGTACCCAGCGCGCGCATCGCATCGATCTGTTGAGAAACAGTCATCGACCCGAGCTCGGCGGCAATGGCCGAACCGACACGTCCGGCTACCATAAGCGCCGTAAGGACCGGACCAAGTTCACGAACCAGAGACACGGCGACGAGCCTGCCTGTTTGCCCTTGCTGCCCCCAGAAAGCCAACGTTGGATAGGTTTGCACGGCAAGCACGCCGCCGGTAAAGAATCCGGTTAGCAGAATGATCGTGAGTGAGCCAACGCCAATCACGTCCATCTGCGTAATAGTTTCGGTCAGATAGCGCGGGCCTTTGAAAACGCCGCCAACCGCGCGTGCGGTCATCAACGTAGTTTCTTGCAGCTCGAGAATAGAGCGCGTAACGAAATTCATCTAGGGGCTGATAAAGGAGCTAGCCAGAACGGTCCTGCGTTTCGCCGGTGGACTGCGCCTGGCCGTTATTGCCACGTCTGAAGAATTGTGACCGTAGTCCTTCTTGCGAAAGTCTTGGACTGTGAAGGACGACGGCTACATCTGAAAAGAGCGGCTTATCATGCGCAAAATCTACGCAATGCGTCAAGCTTGAAGATATTGCGAGTGGGCCGCTGAGAGCAGGTGGAGTGAAGAATTGCAGTAACTGGACCCGGCCAGTGGTTCGCCAACCGGTCCGATTTGTTGGCATCCTTTAGCGACCTTACAGGCGAGGCCGGCGTGGGTTTTGGCGACGAGGAGACAGTGGTCCGAGGCCATTGCGTTGATTCTGCAGGCTCCGAGATCGTTCGTCTTTCAGCTTTTGTCTCTCGTCGCGGCTATTCAGTAAGCGTTGCCGTCTGAATTCCCTGGCTTGCTGTCGTAACGATCGCAGGATGTTTCTTTGTTCCTGAGTCAAGACTCGCCTGATTCTGATTTCCGTTAGGATTCGCATTCGCATCACCGCTGCCTGAGCTGCTGCCACGTCGCGCACACGCTGTCCGACTAGAGACTCGTCAGGGTTATCAGAATCCAAAGCGGTCTCAAGCTCGCGGTTAGCATCGCGAACGCGTTCATTAATCGCAGCTCGCTCTGTTTTGCTCTGTTCTCGGATAGAACGTATTTGTTCGCGCTGCTCGGGTGTCAGATTCAGTTGACGAATGGGATCTGTGTCTTGTTGAGCCTCCGGACTGGCCGCCTGCTGCTGATCTGTCTGACCATGAATAATTGGAACTGCAGTGAAGAACACCGACACTGCAAGTAATGCCAGCATTTGTCCGTTGTGCTTCATAAAAACCTCATGGATAGCTTCATGGTTGTCAAACTTCCGGAGCAAACTGTTGGGGCATTGCCCAATCGCAAACTAACAGTTTGCGTTACAGTATCGTCATTGATTAATTCCATCGTCGAGCAGATCGAGATCGGTTTCACTCTTCACGGATATCAACCTCAAATCTGCGGCCAATTGCTCGCGCTCTGTCTTCGACAGCGGACGCCGTGCCTTCTGATTCGAACGATTAGAGGCGACAGTGTTGCCGCGGTTAGACAGTCGCTGGCGAGCAGTATCATTCGCAGTTGCTCGATTAGATATTGGAGTTGGCGCTTTCTCTGGAGCATTCTCTCGTCGGCTAAGTTCTTCCCGCACCCGGCGCTCGACGATTGCGTCGAGTTCTTGCTGCGAATTGGCAGTGCCCTGGTTTGCGATCGTCGCAACGGGAGATTTATCTCGCAATCGCGCAATAGCCAATCCCGCCAGCACGCAGAACAGAACAGAGGCGACGGCCACCGCTGCTTTCATCCACAATGGCGAGAGATTAAAAAATTCTCGTAGCGCCGCCCATGCCGAAGGCTTTTTGTGGTCCGCCGTCGCCACCGCCCATTTCCTAACTGGAGAGGAGATAACTCCAAGCGCTTCATTACGCCACGCTACAACCGACTCACGAACATCGCGAAAGGCCTCGAGTTCCGCATTGCATGAGGCACAAACGTGCAGGTGGCGCTGAAAAGTTTGCGCCTCGACATCATTCATCTCGCAATAGAGAAACGTGATTAGGTCGTTTTCTCGTCCGCAATTTGGAGCAGTCTTGTCTTTCATTTCACTCTCCCACGCCTACTCTGCGTGTTGTACAAATCTCTCAAGTCGCATCTGCAACTGCTTCAATGCCGTGTATAGTCGGCTCTTAACCGTGCTGAGTGGCAAGTCGAGCGCGTCGGCAATTTCCCTAAAAGTAAGTTCCTCGAATTCCTTCATTACAACAACTTGCCGTAATTCCACCGGCAAGCTATTTACTGCCAACCGCACCGCCGCCGTAGTTTCCCGGTCCTCAGCAACTCGTATCGGCGAATAGCGAATCGGCGCCGCAAAGCTCGCCGCATTCTTTTCTTCCTCCGTGTCGAGCGCGCTCTCGTTTCTTACCTTCGCTCTTCGTTGCCGCGTGATGCACTGATTGACAGCGATCCGATGCAACCACGAAGACACTTTGGCTTCACCACGGAAGGCGCGTAGATTTCGAAACGCGGCGAGAAAAGTCTCCTGTGTGGCGTCACGCGCATCCTGCTCGCGGCCCAGCATGCCAAAGGCAAGCGCGAAGATTCGTCGCTCCCAGCGCTGCACAATCTCGCCGAAAGCTTCCGCGTCGCCCGTCAAAGCACGTTCTACGATCTGCTCGTCGCTCGTAGGTGTTCCCATCCTATCTGTGTTGCGAGCTTTCGTCGCCCGCGTTTCGGTTTCCGTTGCGCCGCGATTTAGGGCACCGCGCTCAACCTTTTAGACGTGATTGCCTCGAGTTAAGTCTATTAAAAACCGCGCCGGCATTGCCGGCAGAATCTACGGTTCACCGTGTCCAAGCGCATTCTGACACGCAACACCAAAGTAGTGGTCAACCAAGTTTAACAAACGCGTTGACACGCCTAAGTTTACTAGACATAATGAGCGAGCGGCCATTTCAGGCTGGCTATACCTACGACCTTCCAGAGGAAAGTTTCATTTCCTAAGACTGATCCCACAGACCTTTTCGAATAAATGCTGGAAAAGATTGGGCGAACTCGCCTGCTATACATCGTTCTCGGCGTGCTTCTGTTGGTCGGGCTCTTGCCATTGGCCTTCGCCGGCACCCTTCTTTCCGGGCGCAGCGCTGAAGAACTGCGGTCTGTTGAGGGCCGTTATCAAGCGCAGCTGGTACAGGACAAGGCAAGGCAGATCGAGCTCTACGGCCAGCGCTATCGGGATGTCGTAACCGGCATCGCCCGTGGCTTTGAGTTTGCCGGTGGAATCGAATTGCTCAATGATGCTGCTTATGATTCACGGCTACAAAAAACCCTGGAAGAGGATCCCAATCTCATCGGCCTCGCCATCTGGCCCGTTCGGGGAGAACTGCATCGAGCCTTCCAGCCAGACCTGATTCAGCGAGCGGAAGTCGATCAGCGAGTCAGCGAAGTGCTTTCAAAGATGAGCGGTCGCGGCATTGTGGTGAGCAGGCCGCAAATAATTCGGTCTGGCCAGGAGATGGCGATGACGGTCGCCGCTCCCGTAATGGGTGGTGAAACGGGCCACGACGTGGTGGCGGCAGTGGTAGCGATCGTTTCGTTTCAGGAAGTGTTCAAAGCGGTGCACCAGTCCACCTCAAGAAGCGAGCGTGAGTTGCTGGATGCTGGCCTTCCCGTGGTTTTTGTGGTCGATCAAAATGGGCGAGCTGTGGCGCATCCGGAAGCGAGCGTCGCATTTTCGGAAAAACCGATGACCGACCTTAAGGTAGTTCGGGATTGGCAGGAGTCGGGAAAACAGGTGCAATCAGCGCTGGAGCCCTTCAACCTGATACGCGACGGTCGAAATGTGGGAATGCTGGGTTCATATGCTACCGCCGAACTGGATAGAAACTCCCGACTTGGCGTGATTGCGATTCAGGATGAATCGGCGGCGCTTGCCTCTATCAGCGACATGAGGCGGCAGACGATTTGGATCAGCATGGTTGCCGCGCTGCTCACCCTCATCATCGGCTTTTTCTTCGCGAAAAAGTTGACACAGCCGGTTCAGGAGTTGGCCATTGGCGCACATCGCATTGCTTCCGGTGATTTTTCGCAACGCATCAACGTGCGCAGTCGAACTGAGCTCGGGGACCTTGGAGACTCTTTCAACCTGATGACGGATCAGCTCGAGCATTACATCAAAGACTTGCAGCGCTCGGCTGACGAGAACCGGGAATTGTTTTTGGGAACTGTCAAGGGCCTGGCCGCGGCAATCGACGGGAAGGACCCTTACACGCGTGGCCATTCTGAGCGAGTCTCGCGAATGTCGGTTGCCATCGCCCAGCGTTTAGGACTTCCGGATGATGAATGTGAAAAGATCAGAATCAGTGCGTTACTTCACGACGTCGGAAAAATTGCCATTGACGATAACATTTTGAAAAAGCCTGCAGCGTTGACAGATGACGAGTTCTTGATAATGAAAGAGCATCCGCAGAAGGGCTACAAGATCATGTCGCAGATTAGGGCGATGAAAGAATTCTTACCCGGAATGTACATGCATCACGAGATGATCAATGGCCAGGGCTACCCGCAGGGTCTGAAGGGTGACGAGATTCCGTTGATGGCAAAGGTTGTCGCAGTGGCTGACACATTCGACGCTATGACTACTGACCGTCCGTATCAGCAGGCAATGAAGTTTGAAGATGCGGTGGCGCGGATACAGAGTTTCGTAGGAACTCGCTACGACTCGAGCGTCGTTTCCGCTTTCGTGGAAGCTTGTGAGGAAGGCCAAATTCGACCGGGCTCAGTCAGACTCAAGAGCCGCACCGCTCCGGAAACTAAAACGCCGGCTCCATCCCTTGAGACAACCCAGCTCGAGCCCGTTCCGGTTTCTTAGTTTGTTTAGAGTCCAAGCTTTTAGCTTGCGTCCCTACACATCGCAACCCAAAGGTTGTACTCTCAACTTCCGAGCCGCATCATCCTGACAGCCGCGTCCTTTTTGTTAGGACGCGGCTGTTGCGCATATAATCAACATTTCCGTTATTAGCATTGATAGTTGATGTACCAAACCTATGGGGCTTTTCTGGAAACGTAAGAGTGGCGACCAGTTTGTTTCGCTTAAACTAAACGAACCGCTGCCTGAGAAGACGGCTACAAGGACGGCTGTAGAGACGGGTGAAACGCCGGCCGATAAAGGCTCGGCCAGCACGGCTGAAACTGTCTCCGGCACGCGTATCCCTGAAGCGCAGGCAGTCCGTCCTGATTTGCTGACGCCGTCTGCGTCGGTTCCAGTACTCGAACCTGTTCCGAGTGGGGCTGGACCAACACCACTCCCGAGTGAGCCAGCGGCCACGAAGATTCTGGTTGGCGAATCGCGTCCACCGGTTTCGCCGCGCTCTTCTGAAGCAACGCCAGCCGAGCTTCCCAGGCAAAGGCCTGTTGCTCCTGTTCCCTCGCGCTCGCCTTTTGCGACTTCAGTCCTCGGTCTGAACCTCTCAATGGAGGAGTTGCAGGCGCAGGAAGCTGCGCTTGAGCAGGAGTTCTCAGCGCGTTTCCGACGCGCGGTGGCAGCCACGCGAGAGTCGCTCTCGGAAAGACTCGATACGGTATTTCAGGGCCTCAAACAAATCGATGAGAACCTGCTCGACGAACTTGAAGAAGCGCTGATTGCCGCGGACATCGGCGTCGCTACTACGCAGCATATTTTGGAAACGGTGCGTCGCGGAGTGGCGCGTAAACAAATTAACGATCTCGACGCCCTCAAACAGGCGATTAAAGATGAGCTCTTGAAGATACTGCGCCAGTCAGAAAAGCAGGGCGTTGCGTCTGAAACGAGTGTCCCTGAAAACGTTTCGCCTTACGTGATGATGATCGTCGGCGTTAATGGTGTCGGGAAAACCACGACCATTGGCAAACTCGCGCAGCGAATCAAAGCTGAGGGAAATGACGTGCTGATTTGCGCAGCCGACACTTTTCGCGCTGCTGCTTCGGATCAACTTGCCATTTGGGCAGAGCGCACCGGCGTACCTTTGATTCAGCAGAAACAGGGAACCGATCCGGCTGCTGTTCTTTTCGACTCTTTGAAGGCTTCGAAGGCACGCGGTTCGGATGTCCTGATCGTAGACACGGCCGGCCGGCTGCATAACAAATCAAACTTGATGGCCGAACTGGAGAAAATGAAGCGCGTTGCAGCAAAGGAAGTACCGGGCGCGCCACACGAAACCTTGCTGGTGGTTGATGCCGTTACCGGCCAAAACGGCCTTGAGCAGGCGCGTCAATTTCTTAGAGTCGCCGGCGTTACGGGCATCGTGTTGACTAAACTTGACGGCACCGCGAAGGGCGGAATCGCCGTCGCGATTGCTAACGAACTAGGTCTACCCATTCGCTACGCGGGAATCGGAGAAAAGGTTGACGACCTCGTCGTCTTCGATCCGGAACTTTACGTGAATGGTCTGTTTGAATAGAACTCAGTGCAAAAGACAGCGGAAGAAACAACGACAACCACCGTGAGCGTTGTCAACGACTGGACCGAGACCGATCGGCGCCTCATGAGTCGCGCGTTGGCACTAGCGGCAAAAGGCGTCGCCCAGGTTAGTCCCGGGCCGCTGGTCGGATGTGTGATTGTTGATGCTCAGGGCGAAGTTGTAGGCGAAGGGTTCTACGTCTATGAACAACTAAAGCACGCCGAGACCTATGCGCTGGAGCAAGCGGGAGCGCGGGCTAAGGGAAGCACCGCCTACGTTTCGTTGGAACCCCATGCGCATCACGGCCGCACACCTCCGTGTACTGATGCCCTGATTAAAGCGGGAATCGCGCGGGTGGTGGCCCCAAGCGAAGATCCTAATCCCGAAGTCACGGGAAAAGGTTTTGCGCATTTGCAAGCTGCCGGCGTGGAAGTCTCTGTAGGTCTGTTGGCTCGCGCGGCTGAAAAACTTAACGAGAAATACCTGCATTTCATGCGCACAGGCCGACCGTTTGTTCACTTGAAACTAGCTACTTCCCTCGATGGCAGGATTGCGACTCGCTCAGGAGATTCGCGTTGGATTACCGGATCGGACTCCCGAGCGCGAGTTCAAAAATTGCGGCATGAATATGACGCGATACTGATAGGCGCCGGTACAGCGTTGGCGGACGATCCTTTGTTAACGGATCGCTCGGGAGAGAAGAGAAGAAGACCATTGGTTCGTGTGTTGCTTGACGAGACCTTGAAGGTCTCACCCGATTCGCAACTGGTCAAAAGTGCAAACGAATGGCCTGTTATTGTCTTCGCAGGAGATTTCGCCGCGGCGTCGAAAAGCGAAGTCCTGGAGTCGCGAGCAGTCGAGGTGCTGCGAGATACAGCAAGCGGGCGGGATCTGCGCGCGGTTTTGGAAGAACTGGGACAACGGTCAATCCAAAGTATCCTGGTTGAAGGTGGAGCGAGTGTGGCGGGCAACTTTCTCGATGCAGGTTTGGTCAACAAAGTTTCCTTCTTCATTGCGCCGAGGATCATTGGGGGTCGCGAAGCGCCTATGGCAGTCGGTGGCAAAGGGGCCGAGACGCTTCGGGATGCGTTGGAGCTTCAGGACGTGGAAATTGCGCAACGCGGGCCAGACATTGAAGTCACCGGCTACCCGCGCCCGAGAGTGAAGGATGAAGTCTGAAGGCGGAAGGATGAAAAAAACTTACGAGCCTCCGCTTCATCATCCTTCATCCTTCACGCCTTATCCTTCCAAACGTTTCGGTCAAAACTTCCTCACGGATCAACGAGTCATCAATCGCATCATTGCAGCGCTCGACCCTCGAGCTGAGGAAACCATTCTGGAAATTGGTCCCGGCAAAGGTGCACTCACGGCACCTCTGTTGGAGAAGGCCGGCTCTGTGGTTGCAGTTGAGTTTGATCGAAATCTCATTCCATTGCTCACAGAAAAGTTCGGCGGGATAAAGAATTTCAAACTCATACAGAACGATGCCCTCGTTACCGACTTCTGTGAAGCTATTCGCCCCGCGAGACAGGCTCGCGTCGTTGCCAATTTACCTTACAACATTGCGACGGCAATTCTGCAAAGACTGATCGAGCAGCGACATTGTTTAAGCGAGATGGTTTTGATGTTGCAGAAAGAAGTGGTGGAGCGCATAACCGCCCTCGCGGGTTCAGGCGAGCGTGGTTACCTTTCCGTGTTTGTCGAGGCTTATTGCGAGACTGAGAAGTTGTTTGATGTTGCCCCGAGTTCATTTCGGCCAGCGCCGAAAATCTGGAGCACCGTTCTCAGATTGAGGCTGCGATCTCAGCTCACCGTCGATGTGAAGGACGAAAAACTCCTCTGGCAAGTTGTCAGCGAGGGATTCGCTCAAAGACGCAAGACGATTCTCAATAACCTGCGAAACGCCTCGCCTCCGTTACAGGAGATCGTCAAGAGTCATGGAGGAGCAAGCATCGTGCTATGCCAGGCTGAGGTTGATCTGCAGCGGCGCGCCGAGACGCTTACGCTCGAAGAATGGTCGCGCATCGTCCGCGTGCTTGAGTAGTCATTCCCTTCAACGCGACGTTAGGGCTTAGTGGATAGATCGGCGGGTTTGACTGCAAAGTGTAGTTCATATTCCATGAGCCGCACTTGAGGAACTTGTGTTGCTGCATAGCGCAACTTCTCAGAAATGCCTGCCGCGAGGACAACTCCAAAAATCTTGTGTTTCGTCGATAAGTGTCGACTTACCCAACCCATGTAACGAAGAATTTGTCCAAGGGCTACGTCACCCCCGCGCCCAAGCTTTAACTCAAACACGTAGAAGTCACCGGCTGGGCTTGTAGCGAGAATGTCGATTGGCCCAACGTCCGTCTGAAACTCGACGCCATCTCTTCCATCTTCACTCGTGTAGACGGTGAGCGGAGCACCAAAGTCGCCAATGCTCGGTAAGTTCCTGGCGAGGTAATCACGTAAGTGACTTTCGAGCGCGAATGCGGATTGCTGCTCGTCCAATGCCGCTGGAGAAGCCGCGGCCTCAGCGGTCGTCTCCTGAGCTATGCGCACCACGAGCGCGCCATCGTCAGACAGTGCGATTTCCCAAAGTCCTTGACGCTCAGGATCGTACGGTGAAACTCTTCCTCTGCCTGTGTTGTAAAGGAAGTCATAATGACCGGTGCACAAACGGGGCTTCTTGTTCTCGGGGTAATGAACTCGAGAAGGGTGATTGACAGAGCAAATGATAATCTGACAGGTCAGGGTGGAGGAATTAACGTCAGGATACTCAGACCAAACAAACTGCTTAATCTCCGAATAGCTCACTTCACGACCAAAATGCTGTATCGCATTTCTTACAAGTTGCCAAATTGGTGGGCGCATAAATCTCCTAAGCCCTAACCTGCTTGTCAGCAAAATGCCGGTCGTTCAAGCCTCACGCCGCTGCAGGAGAGATTTCGCGCTCTATGCGCTTGGCGTTTTGTATCTCGGCAACGCGCAGGTCATACGCGGCCTGCAGGTTCAACCAGGAACGAGCGTCTCCGCCAAAGTAGCGAGCCAGCCTCATGGCCGTATCCGCAGTGACGCCGCGCTTCTCGCGCACGATATCATTGATGCGCGGCGCGGGGACATTCAGCGCTTTGGCCAGGGCGTTCGCACTCAGGCCGAGGGGAATTAGATAGTCCTCGCGAAGTACTTCGCCCGGGTGCACCGGTCGCATGCCATTCTTGAACATCGCAGTTACTCCTCAGTGATAGTCCACAATCTCTACGTCTTCCGGCCCGTCATCTGTCCAGCGGAAGCAAACCCGAAACTGATCGTTTACTCGAATGCTGTACTGACCCTTACGCTGGCCTTTCAGACCTTCCAGACGATTGCCTCGCGGAGAGCGTAGGAACTCTAATGTTTGTGCCGCGTCAAGTTGTGCCAACTTGCGCACGGCGATGTTCGCAATGCCGGAAAACTTCTTGCATTTTCCAATCTCGAACAATGCTTGCGTATCGGCGCAACAGAAGCTTCTGATCACGGTAATCAGAGTATAACGAGCAACATTAGACGGGCAAGGTTGTTGGCTTCCAAGAAGGTCGTCTATTCTCAAGCCGCACCTTGATTCCATCCGCGGGCCGCAAAGACATGGCTGGCATCAAGGTCACCGGATGGTCGGGCAGCAACGAGAAGCGGAAGCGCCGGCCGATAGTCGCCAACAACAACACGATCTCCATCATCGCAAAATAATTGCCGATACACGCGCGCGGACCGCCGCCAAAAGGAAAATAGGCATACTTGGGTAAGCTGTTGTTGAAGTCTTCAGTCCAGCGGTCCGGATAAAATCGTTCCGGTTCCGCAAAGAAACGCGGGTCGCGCTGCGTTACCCACTGGAACATGAATAACTGAGATTTTGCGGGCACGCGATAGCCGCCAAGTTCAAATTCCTGAATCGCTTCACGCCCAACGCCGTATGCCGGCGGATAGAGGCGCATTGATTCTTTAGCGATCATCACTGTGTATTTCAAACGGGCCATGTCGGCAACGGCGGGCGATCTGCCTTCAAGCACCTCATCAAGCTCCGCATGAAACTTCTTTTCGATGTCTGGATTTCGGGCCAGAAGATACCAGGCCCAGGAAAGCGTTAAGGCCGTTGTTTCATGGCCTGCAAGAAAGAGAGTCATGACTTCATCCCGCAACTGCCGATCGCTCATCTGGCTGCCGTCTTCATCGTGGGCTGCGAGCAACATAGAAAGAAGATCGCCCTCGTCGGAGCCACTCGAGCGCCGCTCTGCGATGATGCGAAAGACAATCTCATCGATCTCCCTCGCTGCTTCGTTGAAGCGGCGATGCGTAGACGTTGGCAGGCGATTGTCCAGTATCCATTTCAGAGTCGCTTGCGAGGCGAACGGCTTTACCATTTGTGCGAGCACCCGGCCCACTTTGTCGGCGTCACCTGATACATCAGCGTTGAAAAGGGTCTTAACAACGATCTCCAGTGTGAGGCGCATCATGTCGCGATGAATATCGCGCACCTCGCCGCCTTGCCAGCCCGACGTCATACGCTGAGCATACTCGACCATCACGTCGCCATAGCTGCTAATCCGTTGCCGGTGAAATGCCGGCTGCGCGAGTCGCCGCTGTCGCTTCCAGACTTCGCCTTCGCTGGTTAGTAGTCCGTTGCCGACGAGACGTTGGAAAAAAGGCGAGCGCAATGAGCGCGACTTGATAAAGTTTCTCGCGTTGGTCGAGAGAACATACTCAATGTGATCAGGATTGTAGATGAAGTGAACAGTGAGGTAGAGAAAACGCATACGAACGACATCGCCGTAGTCGCGGCAGCGTTCAATGAACCCGAGCGTGTCGCGGTTGAATTCCGGCATGACACCGAGAATGAGGTTGCCCTTTGGTCCCGGCGGCAAGGGCGCACGCGCGCGTTGTGCTATCGAAATATCCACGTCCTTATTGGCGGTCAGCCCAAAAGATCCACGTAAATTCCCGGGTCACTGTCGGGAATTACAATAGCCCCAACCGCCCGCTCGTAAAATTCAACGGGCCCGGCGCGCCCGATGATCCCATAGACATAACCCATCTCGCGCAGTCCCCAGAGAGAGGCGAGCAGTAGCACCTTGCCAATGCCACGGCCCTGCATGGTTTCAATGACGCCCGCTGGCCCAAAGAATCCGCGGCGCGTGCACTCGTAAGCGGCGAAGCCCACGACTTCTCTTTCGGCTATCGCGATAAAGACAGAGACAGGCTTGCTGACAAACCCGACTAAAACTTCATCTGCCCACGCAACGGAAAACTCACGTTCGATTAAATCGCGCACCCGTGTAGTTTCAAAAGGTTGCGCGCGACGGATGACAATGCCGGCGGATTCCTGCTCGAGCAGCAGCGGTTCGACCGATGGCAGTTTCAAAAGATTGACTAACAGGTCAGGCATTGGTTCAGAAATCTTTGCCGCATCGTAACATAGGATTTTCTATTTGCTCGCAGTTGGGTCGGCACGCTCACACCTGGGCGCCAATGAAGAAGGAGGCGCCGAAAAAACGGCACCTCCCGCTAAAGCTCATGCGTGCTTAGCTGTGGTCATGCTTTGTCGTCTGGCGGAATCACCAGTTTTTGCCCCACCTGGATCTTGTCCGGATCGCTAAGCTTATCGCGGTTCGCATAGAAGATCCGCATGTACTCGTTCGCATTTCCGTAGAATTGTTTACTAAATACCGAGCCGCTTATTGCAGGGTGGAGAAGATAAGGTTGGCCTTACGACGTGTGGGTCGCGCGCGCGATCAACATCGGGTGAAGATCATTCAGGATTTGAAATCGTACACCGTGTCTGGTTGCGCTTCGCCGCGTCGTCCTCACTTGTCCTGGTTCATGTTGTCCCAATCCGGTCGAAGCAAACCATAGAAGAGGGAGTCCTGGATCTCTCCGTTAACTTGCCAGCGCTCGCGAAGATATCCTTCGCGCTGAAATCCCAAACGCTCCAGCGTCCGAATCGAGGCAGCATTGCGCGGGTCGACATCGGCTTCGATTCGGTGGAAGTTGAGAACATCGAAGGCGTAGGTGAGCAACGCCTTGAGTGTTTCATGCATGTAACCGTTACCCCAATGTTCTTGCCCGAGGGCATAACCAAGCTCGACTCTGCGGTGGGTAAAATCCGGCTTGAAGAGCGTGACGGTTCCGATCAGTTTATCGTCTGCAAGCCGCGCGATGCCCCACTTCAAAAGTTCGCGGCGCTTGAAGCCTTCGTGAATTTCACTTACGAGGCTACTCGCAGCATTTCTGTCGGGAAGTGGAGGCGTACTCCAGTACCGCATCACGTCAGGATTGGAGTAGATGGCGTAGAAATCATCGACATCTTCCGCAGAAATCCAACGCAGCGATAGCCGGTTTGTCTTAATAGTGGGTAAGCGTTCCCAGTCCATGAGCATGTTCTGAGCTGCAATCGCTCTTAGTTGTGCTTGCCGCACTGCGCGACACAATGCCTGTAGACCGAAATGCAGGCATGTTCGTTACCGTTTTTGCCACCAGCGGCAAAGCACTCGAATAGCAAAAATGAGCACTCACTCACGCATGCGGGATCGATGACATTTTGCGCCGGCGGGGCTGGTGAGCCTGCGGAAAGACTAGTCCCAATGCTTGCAATAAACAGAAAAGTGAAGAGAACAATGTAACGGAAGCTTTTTTTCATCGACATCCTCCCAGGGGCGAAGTGTTTAGAAGGAAGGGAGTTGAGATGTGGGCACAATAGATCGCACAAAAGCTCCAAGTCAATGCTGAGCAGGGAAGCTTCGATACTGATGCTTCACAAAAAAGCGTGGTGTACCTTTACCGGAGATGACGCGAGCCGGGGCTCAAACCGCGACGCAGCCGAAGCTTACGTGTTTTCGCTGAAACTTAGTCTGGGCAAGGCTCTCTGTAATTCTTCGGCTCCGGCTGGTGTGATCTTCGTGCCGCCGATTAGCAGCGTTTCAAGATTAGACAGGAGTTTCAGGTTCGCTATTCCAGCGTCACTTACTTGTGTCTGAAACAAACTCAGCTTCTTTAGTCTCGTGAAAGGCTTTAGATTAGCCAAACCCGCATCAGTTACTTTCGTTCCTCCGATCAGGAGTGTCTGCAACTGCGTGAGTTTTCTTAAATGCGCTAATCCCTTGTCGCTGAGCTGTGTGCGGAACAGATTCAACGTCTCAAGCCCGGTTAAGTTCTTTAACCTGGCTACTCCCTGATCACCAATCTTCGTTAGTCGCAGATCGAGAACGCGAAGCTCCTTGAGGTCTTTCAGAATGGTCAGATCGGCATCAGTCACCTGCGTGCCATGTAGGTCCACCTTAATAATCGGCTTGGCTGCGTTTGTTTCATCGACCTCGACCTTCCCACCAAGCCTGTTGACCTCAGCAATCACTCGCTCACGAGTTGAGTTGGTATTGGCCCGAACAGTGCCCGCTCCCATGTAGATCCCCGACAAACCCAGGGCAAACAAAACAAGCATTGCGCGCGAAAGCATTCTGAAACTCATCAGTTCCTCCAAATGGACCGGTAACTCAGTATTGACGTTATGAGGCAGTGTGTAGGCACATACGATGAGAAGCAAGCCGGTTGTGATTAGCGGGCCCAAAACTGGGATGAATACCGCAGACAGTAACTACGAACAGGCAGTTCGGCGGCGATCTGCGCTATGAGCATCGAGATTGACCCCCGGCCAGCAGCCCGACCGCGAGGGAGGGCGCTCGTCGGCTTCAACCGATCTGAACAGTAAGCATTGAAATCGACCCCCGGTCAAAGCCTTCAACTGGAAAGCTCACGCGTTCACCTTCCCGGTGCAAGGCAATCACATAAAGCAGCGGCAGAATAATGATCAGGTGTAGGTGCGGAGACAATATTCGCGCTACTTCGCTTTGTACAAACGGGGAAGTTGTCTGCGCAGGTTCTCGACCTTCGGGAGATCGTTGATCACGATGTAGGGTTCATCTGAATGATGGACGAGGTAGTCCTGATGATACGCCTCGGCTTCATTGAAAGATTGGAAGGCGGCGACTTGCGTTACGATGGGCCGCGCAAACACCTTAGCCCGGTTTAGTTGATCGATGTAAGCTTGCGCTATGCGTTTTTGCTCTTCGCTTGAGTAGAAGATGGCGGAACGATACTGCGTGCCCGTATCGGGTCCCTGCCGGTTTAGTTCAGTCGGATCATGGGCCACTGAAAAGAACACCTTGAGAAGTTGGCCATACGAGATTTGGGATGGGTCATAAGTGATGCGAACCGATTCGGCGTGACCGGTTTCTCCCGTTCCCACTTTTTCGTACTCGGCGGTAGCAGGTGAGCCGCCCGAATATCCTGACGTCACATCGGTGACGCCTTTTACGTGTTCGAAGACGGCTTCAACGCCCCAAAAGCAGCCGCCAGCAAGCACGGCAGTCTGTTCACCTTTAGCGGTTGCCAGCGGTGCATCCAGGGCCGGGTCCGGGATTGAAGTGGCAGAGGCAGTGACTGAACTGCAACCCACCATCATAGCGACAATAACAATAACAAGAGCACTGAGAAACAAACATCTATACATGATTTGTAATCCCCCTCAATCCAATATACGCCTTCACCTGCGAAATGGATTGAAAGCGAGTAAACAGCAATCAGCACACATAAACAGTGAACAGTGGGAGCGAAAGCACCTAGCTCTCGTGATTAGTCGGCGGAATACAACTTGATAATGCGCTCGATAGCGCGGCGGCACACAGCGCAGAAGTGGTTGGTGCGCGTAAACATGATGCAGTCGATTTCTGGCCGGTAGTAGCCCTTCGATTCATAGATTGCGCCTTCAAAGGCGCCGACGCGTCCTGCGTACTTCTCACGGGCAAACACTTCCTGCTCAAACTTCAATTCCTCACGAAAGAGCGCCTCCATCTCGCTTTCCGGGCGCCTCTCTTTGCGCAGTTGCGCCCGGCGCTTTTGAATCTCGCGCGAATAATTTTCAAAGGCTTCCTTATTCCATGGAGTGGGAATAGGCGTGTCTGTGGAGACGAGGTCTTTCCATTTCAGGGCAGCACGTAGATCGCCCGACGCTCCAAAAATGGCAGGTTGAGAACTGAGCAGCGCAGTAGCGTTTGGTTCCCAGGGCTCTATGCGCTCAGGCGGGGTCGTGTAGGCGACTGCTGAGGTGTAGTACTCGTCGGCGAGGCCCGCAAAATGGTGGCCAAACTCGTGAACGAAAACGTAATTCGCGAAGGCGTTGTCAGCGGCCACAGTGCTGTAGAGATTGAAGATTCCGCCGCCCCCATACGTTCGATTGTTGGCAAGTATCTCGATGAACTCGTAAGGAGCAAACTGCGCGACTTTACGAAGCGCGCGATTATCAAAAGATAGTACGTAGCGTTCGGAACCGAAGGCGTCGTAGGTTGCGCCCAGCGGAGAGTCGCGGTAGATGCCGGTCGACGGGCGCGAGATTCCACTCTCGGCCGCCGGCGGACATAACCCCCAAACGTTGAAATCACTTCTGTGCTCTTTGAACGGGGACGTCGCGAACAATACTTCCGTTAACCGGCGTGCGTCGCCTTCAAACTTCTTCAGCTCTTTCGCGGTGTAGCCGTCGCCGAGGATCACAAAATCGACCTTCGTTGCCGGATCGCCCATCTTCTGGATCGCAATCAGAGGTGCGGGCGCCGTTGCTCTGGAGCGATCGACAAATATATCTTTCGGATCGAGCGCGGTAGACCACACGTCTCGCCAGGCATTATGCGCATCACGCTTCTTCAGTACGATTTCCACCGGCGCCTCGGGCGCGGGGAAGCGCAGTGATTCACTGAACGTGCGCATCATGGCCGTGGCTTCATCCGTCGTCTCCCACTCGCCGAAAATGGACGCGAAACCACGCGAGTAAAGAACGCGCTTTGTTTTCGAATCGCGCACTTCGAAAAAGTATTTGCCGAGATTAGTCTCATCGATGGTCTTGCTCAGGTCGCCAGGCCAGGGAAGCGGCTCGAGGACGACGTGATCGATACTAAACACTTCATGCTTGGAGTTGCCGGTGTGGTAGTAGTCCAGCCGTATGGTCTGTGGCGCGGCAAGAGCGGCAAGCGAGCAGACAAGCAGCAACGCGGGAGCGACGAGAAGCGAAATTTTTCTGACCATGGCGGCAAACATAAACCAAAAGAGGTTTCCCGCAAAGGCGACGAGCGTCAAACGGGAAATGTGGGCGCAAGTCATCCGGCTGGCGGCGAATGGCATCAACTAAGGAAACACCTCGCCCGCAATGCTGGTAAGTTCAATGAGCGTGGACCGCGCGGTGGCGAACGATGACAAGTTTCCTAAAAACTCGCAGAAAAAAGCATGGGAGTCCGACCAGCCTGCCTCCGACTCTCCAGCGAGCCGTGTGTTATACTCCTCGCCTTGATTGTGACAAGTTTATTCCAGCGGCGCTTTCAGAGAGTAGAGTAATAGTCAAAAGTGAGTAGTGTCTTAGAGATCATTCCGCTCGGCGGCATCGGCGAGTTTGGAATGAATTGCATGGCTGTGCGCTACGAGGATGAGATGCTTATCCTTGACGCAGGCATGGGCTTTCCCGAAGAGACAGCTTACGGCGTTGACGTTTGTATTCCCAACTTCGATTTCCTCGAAGAGTATCGTGACAGTATCACAGCAATAGTCCTCACTCACGGACACGAAGACCATCTTGGAGCACTGCCATACCTCCTGAAGAAATTCAATGTCCCGGTTTACTGTTCCCACTTCACCGCCGGATTGGCTGAGAGCAAGCTGGATGAACACGAGCTGCTTGGCGACACTCTGCTCCATCGCGTTGAGCCGCGCGACGTGGTGGAAATCGGCATCTTTAGTGTGGAATTCATTCGCGTTTCCCATTCACTGGTTGATTGTTTCTCGCTGGCCATCAAAACACCGGTGGGCACAATAATTCACACGGGCGATTACAAGGTTGACGAAACGCCGGTGATTGGTGAGCCAATTGACTTGCGTTCGTTTAGACGTTACGGACAGGAAGGTGTGCTGGCGCTGCTGTCCGATTCCACGAATGCGACCGTCCCGGGTCGAACCCCATCCGAACGCGCAGTAATCCCCGCCTTTGAAGAAATTTTCAGCGAAGCCGACGGGCGGATCATAGTCGCGGCATTCGCGTCATCGATTCATCGCCTGCAGATCGTGCTCGACATAGCACAGCAATTCAACCGTAAAGTTTGTGTGCTGGGCCGCTCGATGCAAAAGAATGTCGAGATTGCCGATCGCCTGGGATACCTGGATATTCCCGATGGCTTGCTAATCCCGCTGAACGAAGCAAAGCAGAGGCGCAATCATGAAATTGTCTTCCTTGTGACCGGATCACAGGGCGAAGCGCGTGCGGCACTTTCACAGATGGCAACACAAAGCTACAAGGGACTGATGATCGATGAGGGCGATACGGTCGTACTTTCGGCGCGTATTATTCCCGGTAACGAGCGGTTGATTTCTCGAATGATCGGGATGATATACAAGCGCGGTGCAAACATTATCGAAGAGAAGCGGCGGTTGGTGCACGTAAGCGGACACGCTTCTCAGGAAGACATTCGCATCATGACCGAAGCGGTACGCCCAAAGTTTGTTGTGCCGATACATGGCGAGTATCGCATGCTGTTTCGCCATAAGGAGTTTGTCAAAAACCACCTCGGCTATTCAGAAGAAAACATCATTCTGATCGAAAACGGCGACGTGCTCGAACTTGACGGCGAACGTGCCTCAGTGATTGAGAAACGCGAGGTTCCACGAACATTCATCGACGACAGTGGGTTTGAAGAGATAACCAGTGAAACGGTACGCCAGCGCCGGCAGATGGCCTATGAAGGGATGGTAACGCTGATAGTCACGGTTGATGCAGAAACCGGAGAGGTTCAAGGCGAGCCGGAGATTGTAGCGCGCGGCGTGCGCGGCTTTGATTCATCCAACGGGTTGTTGAAGGATGCGCGACGTATTGTTGCTGCCGCCATCGCCGGCGCTTCCCGCCAAACACTCGAGGACGAGAGCCTCCTGAAAGAGCACGTACGCGTAGAGCTGAAGCGATTTATCCAGAAACTTACCGGAGCCAGGCCCGTGATCCTGCCGGTGGTCGTTCAGGTATAAGTTTCGAGTTCCGAGTTTCGAGTTTCGCTTTAGTTCGAGGTAGCTGACATGCGATCTTAACTCGAAACTCGAAAACTCGGAACTCGAAACCCAAAACTAGTCGATGAATTACTGGACCAACAAAGTAGTAATGATTACGGGGGCATCGTCGGGCATCGGGCGTGCGCTCGCCGTTGAGATTGGCCGGCACGGCGCGAAGTTGGGCTTAATTGCAAGGCGAGCCGAGATTATTGATGAAGTGGTTCGCGAAGTTAAAGCCGCCGGTGGCACGGCTGTGGCTTTGCCGGCTGATGTGCAAGATGCTGAGTCAATTTCCGCCGCGGCGAACAAACTGCGCGCGGACCTCGGCCCGATCGATGTACTAATTGCGAATGCGGGAATAGGTCCGACCAGAGACGCTGCGAACTTTAGTGCTGCAGAAGTTTCTGACGTTATCAACGTGAACGTTATCGGAGCATCGAATAGCGTTGCGGCGGTTATTCCCGAAATGGTCGAGCGCGGGAGCGGGCAACTCGTGGCCATATCGAGTTTGGCTGCTTATCGCGGTCTTCCGAGATCGGCGGCTTATTGTGCCAGCAAAGCCGCCGTTTCGGCGTTTTTCGAGAGTCTGCGTCTGGACCTGGAGCCGCGAGGAATCGACGTCACGATTATTCATCCGGGTTTTATCAAAACTCCGTTAACGCAGGGCCGAGATGCGCAGATGCCTTTTTTGATGGAATTGGACGACGCGGTACGAAAGATGGTTTCGGCCATCGAAAAGCGCCGGAAGCGTTATTCGTTTCCCTGGCAGCTTGCGACGATTGTTCGAGCGGGCATGCTCATGCCGATTTGGATGTACGATAGGATTTCACGAGCGAATTCGTTTCGAGAATAAGACGGTCTTTGGACTAAGGCCTTTGGCCTTTGAGAAAACTCTGCGACGTTGAGAAGCAGGGAGCAAGACCAAAAAGCCAAGACCTAAGACCAAAGACCTAAGACCTAAGACCGAAGAACCGCGGGACACATTCAGAATCTTCATGACCCTTCTTCAAGCCATCATCCTGGGCATTGTCCAGGGCCTAACCGAATTCATTCCGATCAGTTCCACTGCCCATTTAATTTTCGCATCACGCCTGATTGGTCTTTACAACGGGATAGATCAGACACTTAAGGCTCAACAGACAACGGCCACGATCGCTGTCATTCAACTGGGCACGTTGCTGGCGGTCCTGATCTATTTTGCTCGCGACATCATCAATATCACGCGTGCCTTCTTGCGCGACCACATAGCATTGCTGACTGGTAAGCGAGCCGTTTCTGATACTCCCGCCCCAGCCGGGCTACCCGGCGGAGCGTCGCTTCCGAACGATCTGCCAGACCCCGACGGGCGGCGCCAGTCTCTAAAAGCTGCGCCTGGACTTTCGCAGGAGGCTTGGCTTGGTTGGCTGGTTATTATCGGTTCTATTCCGGTTGCCGTTGTTGGATTACTTTTCAAGCATCAGATTGAGGGAACGTTTACGAAGAACCTTTGGATAATCGCAACCATGATGATCGTGGTAGCGGGTCTGCTGGCGCTGGCAGAATTGGTTGGCAAGCGAAACCGATCTATTGGGGACTTGAAAGTAGGCGACGCACTGGCAGTGGGTTTTGCGCAGGTGCTGGCTTTGATTCCAGGCTCAAGCCGTTCCGGTTCCACCATTATGGCGGGACTCTTTGCGGGTCAAACTCGGGAAACGGCCGCGAGGTTCTCCTTCCTGCTTTCAATTCCTGCGATCGCCGCCAGCGGGATTCTCGAACTCAAGGAAGCGATACACAAACTTCCGGATGGAAGTTATCTGCCGTTGATTGTGGCTACGATCGTATCGGGTGTCGTTGGTTACGCCTCGATTTGGTTCCTGTTGCGGTTTCTCCGAACGCATTCCACGACACTCTTCATTGTTTACCGTTTGATAGTCGGCGCCGCGATCGTATTCGCACTTCTTGGCGGGTATATCTCAGCTCATACGGCCTGAATACCGCTATGGCCGGCGCTCTTTACGATTAGATCTTTTCGCCACGGGAGAAGCAAAAGTGGAAAAATTGCAGAGAAATGCGCGCCGCTCCCTGGAAGCCAGACGCACAACTTCCAGAATCAAATCGCTAACAAAACCTTCCGGATTCAGGTAAACTATTTCTGCCCTTCTTCCTCCCCGCCCCGGAGTTCAGGGTCATCTCATCAATTGCAAAAAGGCGGTGAGCTTTTTATGACTGAAAAAGAATCCCGAAGCGCGCCTGCGCCCTCCCAACGCCCACGCAGTCCCCGCGTTCCGGTAGAGTTTGCTTTGGGAGTAGAAGGAAAAACTCCCAGCGGCGAATCCTTCAACGTTCAAGCCCAGGCAATTAAGATAAGTCGAGGCGGGGCCACCATTTTGTTAGACGCCGAAGTGGCGCTCGGATCCATCGTGAAACTGACACCTCCATTTGGGCGAGAGCTCAATGCTGAAGTCAATGGAGTATGGACTGATCAGATTGATGGTAGCCGGCGAATTGGTGTTAAACTACTTGATGAAGACGGCTGGTTTGCTGAATAAGTTTGCTGAAAGATTCGAGCGATTGATGAACCTTACATGAAGGCCAAGCGTTGGATAGTGCGGGGGCACGACACGCAGAGTGTTGCCTCGCTCGCTCGCGTTCTGGCTGTCTCCCCTACGTTGGCAGCGCTCCTTATGTCGCGCGGATGCGACGATGAGCATTCTGCCAGAAGTTTCCTTCGACCCTCCTACGATCAACTGCACGATCCCTATCTCATGCTCGGTATGAGCGCAGCTGTGCCGCGTCTGCTGCGGGCAATCAGTTCCGGCGAACCCATACTCGTTTATGGCGACTACGATGTGGATGGTACGACAGGCACGGCTCTGTTACTTCGGGCGTTGAACCTGTTAGGCGCGCGCACCGGCTTTCACGTGCCGCATCGTTTTACAGAAGGCTACGGGATCCAGCAGGCCGCACTGCAAAAGGCCGTCGGCGAGGGTTATAAACTTGCCATCAGCGTTGACTGTGGCATACGCGCGCACGCGCCACTCTATTGGGCTCGCGATAATGGACTCGATGTAATCATCACAGATCACCATCTGCCCGATGATTCTGCGACCGGTGAAGGTGTTCCACCTGCTTACGCCGTTCTGAATCCTAACCAAAGAGACTGCAATTATCCCGATAAGAACCTTGCCGGTGTCGGGGTTGCATTCAAGCTCGTAGATGCCCTGTTTCGAAAGCGGGGACGGGAAGCGCAAGTCAGCGCCTTTCTGAAAATAGTGGCGATCGGCACGGTTGCTGATGTCGCGAAATTGACCGGCGAAAACCGCACGATTGTCGCGCTCGGCTTGAAAGACCTGTCGAAGGCCACCAATCCAGGATTACGTGCGTTGATGGAAGTAGCGGGCTGCGGTGACGGCGCCGGTCTGACTGCCTATGACATCGGATTCCGTCTTGGCCCCAGAATCAACGCCGCGGGCCGAATGGATGCCGCGCGCGCTGTGGTGGAACTTTTCAGCACGAGGGACCACGACGAAGCGCGTCGGCTTGCTTTGCATCTCGACACGAGGAATCAGGAACGAAAGCAGGTTCAGCAGGAGATAGTGGAGCTCGCAATTGCAGAATTGGAAGGCGCTGAAACCGACCCGGGCAATTCTTACGTAGCTGTCATCGCCGGCGACGGGTGGCACCGTGGAGTGATCGGCATTGCCGCATCCAAGATTGCCGAACGGATCAACCGGCCCTGCGTTGTGCTTTCGATTGATGGCGATGTGGCCCACGGCTCGGCGCGCAGTATCGAGCCATACCATCTCCTGAACGGTTTAACCACCTGCGCTGATCTTTTCGAAAAATTTGGCGGGCACTCCCATGCGGCAGGAATCACTCTGAGGCCTGAGCGTATTGTCGAGCTTCGCCGCCGGCTGAATGAACATGCGGCGTCATGTTTGAGCCCGGAGGATTTGCAGCCGTGTGTTCATATAGATGCTGAATTGCCGACAGAGGAAATCACCTTTGAGTTGGTCAAGGAATTACAGATGCTGGAGCCTTACGGCGCCGGCAATTCTCGACCGGTTTTTTGGGCTCGCAACTTGTGCATCCTCTCTGAACCACGTTTAATTGGACAAAGGCATCTCAAGATGTTCGTTGCTGGACCGAAAGGCCGCCCACTCGAGACGATCTGGTGGCAGGGAGCCGAACGAATGGCGGTGGTGAAAAGCGGAGTTGAGATGGCTTATACGATTGAAACGAGTAATTGGACCGGCGAGACGTTTTTGCAATTGTCGGTGCAAGACATAAGGGTAAAACAGAACAGTCAACAGTCAACAGTCGACGGTCAACAGAAAATGGTCTGGTAAGAAATGATTCCATTTGTTCGATTCCGCCCGTCGTTCATTTAGCCGACTATTCCCTGTCTGCTGTCGACTGTCGATTGTCTACTGTGTACTGTTTGCCGTTTGCTTCTTAGCCATGCAGGAAATCACCAAAAAGAGAGCAATTGCTATTGGGTGGCGGGCGCGCGCGCCGCTGGTTGCTCGTGCCGGCGCCTTATTGGTTCTCGTCGCCGCGATTGTTTTTGTAGCCATCTCGTATTATCGCCTGCGCAATAACGTCCCATTCCGTCTCAAATCCGAGACGCCCGAACTTTCCAAAGAAATTAAGGGGATAGTTGAAGGATACGAGCAACGATTAATGAAGGGCGATCGCTTGTATCTGTGGCTGCGTGCGGCGCGCGACATTACTTTCACCGACGACCATCATGAACTCGAGCAGGTTAATCTCGCCGTTTATCCTCCAGAGGGTGATAAGCCGGATCAGATTTTGGCGAACAAGGCTATCTATGATCCGAAACAGTCTGTCATTACTTTTCTCGGCAATGTAAAGGTCGAAACAAAGGATTCCTTGAAGGTTAACACCGAGTCGATTGCTTACGATCAAAACAATGAAATAGCGCAAACAGACGCGCCGATTTCTTTCGATCGTGAAAATGTTTCCGGTCACTCTACCGGCGCAATCGTTTTTGCTAAAAGTAAGAAACTGGATTTGAAGAAGGACGTTGAAATTACCGTTTCGCCCGAAGCGTCCAGTGACGTCAAGGCTAAACTCACCTCAACTCGCTCAAGGCCAGTGACGATTCGTTCCACACAGGCATCGTTTGAGCAGGCGACGATGAAACTCAATTTTGTGGGTGGAGTAACCGCCGAACAAGGCAGCGACTTGATGAGCGGAGAAAACCTTTATGCCACGCTGAACGAGCAAAGGCACCTGCAGAAGCTCGAGGTTAGGGGCAACTCTTACCTGCGTTCCATGCAGGAAGGGAGATCGGCGGAGGTCCACTCAACCGATATGGATTTCTTTTTGGATAACGATCAGCGGCTCGAGCGCGCGGTCGCGATGCAAAATGCAGGTGGCAAAACCCTGGATGCCGACGCGGAGCTGCAAATCGCAGGCGCAAACTCGATAGAGGTTTTGTTTCAGGCGCAGGGTGATCGAAGTCTGCTTAAACAGATGCGTACGGAAGGCCGCTCGGTAATCAACCTTTCCGCACCTAAGTCAAAAGCGAACGATCCACGTGCGGCGAATAAGCGGCTGACGGCCGATGCTGTGAAACTTATTTGGCGCGTAACTGGCCGCGACCTGGACAAGGCGGAAGCCGTGGGCAACGCTGAATTATTCGTCGATCCGGTGATTAAGGATGCCCGGGCCGACCAGAAAACGCTTACCGCCCCACGCATTGATTGCGATTTTTTCGAGAGTGAAAATCTGGCTCGCACCTTTACGGCAACGGGCGGCGCCAAAGCTGTGATTCAACCGGTGCAGCAGGTTCAGGATCGCGGCACTCGCACGCTGACCTCACAGAAAATGACAGCGGTCTTTGTTAAGGATACCCAGGATATTGATCGGATGGACGCGCAGGGCGAAGCCAAGTTTAATGAGAACGACCGCAACGGTGTTGCCGCAAA
Organism: Blastocatellia bacterium; assembly: GCA_963698325.1. Classification (GTDB taxonomy): domain Bacteria; phylum Acidobacteriota; class Blastocatellia; order Pyrinomonadales; family Pyrinomonadaceae; genus PSRF01. Next base: position 284,454 of record CAVOQJ010000010.1, read on the forward strand.
CATATCCTACACAGCAGCGGATAACACCGTGCGTTTACGTGGCGGTGACCCAACCGTGTGGGATTCGCGCGCCCGAACGAAGGGCCTTGAGCTCGATTCGGATTTGACTAACAAGGTCTCCTACAGCCGCGGCAAGACAGCGACCACATATTACAGCCAGGAGCAGACCAATGGAGCGACGCCCTTTTCCAAAGTGAGGAGTCCGGTTTACGTCGTCAGCGATAGAGGCGAGTTTCACAGCGACAGGGGCGTGGCAATTTACACCGGAAATGCGCGGGCCTGGCAAGACGACAATTTTGTCCGTGCCGACAGGCTAACCATCTATTTAAGCGAGAAGAAGATGGACGGTAACGGGCACGTGCAAAGTGAGATCTACAACGCGCGGCGTCGACTTGAAGGAGCCAACAGCACGATACCAGTATTTGCTACCGCGGATTCGATGTCTTACTCGGATGTAAATCGCATCCTGCACTACGAAGGCAATGTAGATATTCGCCAGGGAACTGATCGGCTAACCAGTGGCGTAGCCGATGTCTACCTGCTTAGAGAGTCGAGCGAGGTTGAAAAAACAATCGCGCAACGCAACGTGATTCTGACGCAGCCAAATAGAAGAGGCACCGGCGATTGGATTCAGTATACGAGCGTTGACGAAGTTGCTGTGCTGAAGGGCAATCCGGCCAGGGTTGAGGATGTAGAGAAGGGAAGCACCGAAGGAGGTCGTTTGACCGTCTATATGCGAGACGGTAGAGTGATCGCGGATGACGTACGAGGTCCACAATCGCCCGGACGCGTAAGGTCGGTCCATAAGGTAAAGAAACAGTAGGTCGCAAAAAGGATTTGTGATTGCAGGAATAATGAGCATTCAGGCTGAAGGAATCGAGATCGCGGAGCACACCGACGAAAAGTTGGTGGCTGATAGTTCCCGTGCTGTGCGGCAGACGGCACAGATCCCCTCAGCCTCCGCGCTCGCTGCGTTTCATCTGGAAAAAAATTACGGTAGGCGTCGAGTGGTGGATGATGTCAGTCTGCACGTCGAGAAGGGCGAGGTCGTTGGACTGCTGGGCGCGAACGGAGCGGGGAAGACTACTACGTTCTACATGATCGTGGGCCTTGAGCGGCCCGATGCAGGAATTGTAAGCCTCGGCGATCGCGACGTAACCAAACTGCCGATGTACCTGCGGGCGCGTTTGGGCCTCGGCTATCTGCCGCAGGAGCCCTCCGTCTTTCGCAAGATGACGGCGGCGCAAAATATTCTGGCTGTCCTTGAAACGATGGGACTGCGCCGTCGCGAGCAACTCACCAGGCTTGAAGAGTTGTTGGAAGAATTTGGAATTGCTCACGTGCGCAACACACGCGGCGATGCGCTTTCCGGAGGCGAGCGACGACGGACGGAAATCGCGCGAGCACTGGCCACTGAACCACAATACATCCTGCTTGATGAGCCCTTTGCCGGAATCGATCCCAAGGCAGTCGATGACATTCAAAATGTCATACTTTATTTGCGCAATCGTGGCATCGGAATTTTGGTTACAGACCACAATGTTCGCGAAACGCTGGGAGTCACTGACCGGGCTTATATCATGGCTGATGGTCGTATTTTCCGCTCCGGCGATCCGCGGGATTTGACAGAAGACGCCGAAGTGCGACGACTTTATCTCGGCGAAAAATTCCGCATGTAAATTTTTGTTAAAAGCAAAAGCGAATCTGGCGCGCGCAAATGCGGCGGAATCGGTTATAATCTCCCTGCGCGCTCAGTGCGCAAAATTAATAAATACAAGCGCTCTTTTGACTTGAGAAATGTCTCTTAAACTAACTACCAGCCTCTCTCAACGACTCGTGCTGACGCCGCAGTTGCGTCAGCGCATCGAGATGTTGCAGATGACGACGCTCGAGCTGACCGATCTGATTCAGCAGCAGATGCTCGAGAATCCGGTTCTTGAAGAGGTGGCTACTCAGGAAGAGGTCGGGAGCTGGCTGAAAAGATTCTGGACCATCTGGCCAGTGCTGATCCCGGTGCCGCGCCTGATGCCCAGCGGGTGGAAACGACCGAGCCGGAACTCGGCAGCCCGGCTTCTAATGGATCAGGCGAACTGAGCTCGTCGGCTGCTTATGAAGGCGAGGGCGAGGGTGGCGATACAGATGGATCAGAGATGGGCGCCGCTGATTTGAGCGAAGACTCGGTTGGCGATGAGATCGTAGGTGAGGAAGCAGCGCGGGACGCATTTGAGGAAATCGATTTTGGCCGCGAGTTTCAGGATTACCTCGATCCCGGATACAAGACTCAGGAAATCGAGTACAAGGAAGATGCGCCCACTTTCGAACAGTTTCTAACCAGGCCCCCATCCCTGGCCGATCATCTCGAGTGGCAGCTTCACATGAGCCCGATTGAGGGAGAAATTTGCGACGCCGCAATTAGTGTGATTGGCAATCTCAACGCCGACGGCCGGCTCAACGCCACGAATGAGGAGATTGCCGCAATGGGTGGCTGGCCGGAGGAGATAGTCGAACAAGCGCGACAGGCCGTCATGCGTCTGGATCCGGTTGGCTGCGGCGCGCGCGATGTCAGGGAGTGCTTGCTGGTTCAACTCGAAGTTCAGGGCGAGAACGATCGGCTCGCCTCCGCGTTGATCAGCGAACATCTTTCGGATTTGCAGCAGCACAAGCTGCCACATCTGTCGAAACAGATTGGCATCGACGTTGACACGCTGCTAAACGAGTTGCAGTTCATTCGCACACTTGATCCTTATCCTGGCCGGCGCTACTCCTCCGAAGAGCCAATTCTGATCTCTCCTGAAATCTACATCGAGAAACTTGACGAGGACGACGACGAGTATGTGATCTACTTTGCTGACGACGGCAGCCCGCGGCTTCGTGTCAGTCAACAGTACCAGCAGATGCTCGGCAAGGGACGTCAGCAACGAGACCAAGAGTTTTATTCGCGAGAAGATGCGCTCGGCTGTCGACCTGCTGCGAAACATCGAGCATCGTCGGCAGACGATTTACAAAGTAGTCGAGTCGATCGTGCACCGGCAACAGGAGTTTCTGGACCACGGTGTGCAATACATCAAGCCGATGATGTTGAAAGACATTGCTGAAGATATTGGCATGCATCTTTCGACCGTGTCGCGAGTGGTCAATCGTAAATATGCGCACACGCCTCAGGGCGTTATCGAGTTGCGCCGGTTTTTCACCGAAGGCATGATGAATGAAGACGGCGAGGAGATTTCGACGCGTATTATTAAGTTGAAGATCAAGAAACTTATTGAAGAAGAAGATTCGCACAATCCCATTACCGACGATCAGGTAGTGAAGATTTTGGTCAAAGATGGAATAAAGTTATCGCGCCGGACCGTCGCGAAGTATCGCGACCAGATGAGCATTCCTGGTTCGCGTGAGCGTCGCGCCGTGGTGTAACGACATTGTGTAGGGGCGCACCTATGCGTGCGCTCAGTTTTGGGCGGACACAACGGGTCCGCCCCTACAGTATAAAGATAGAATTTCGCCCCCAAAGATTTCGTAATTCGCCAAACGGTCTCAGTTTGGCAAGCATTACTCTATTCATCTGGGTGAGAAGGGAACCGCAGACATGAGGTTTGAGTACACCGGTCGACACGTCGAAGTTTCTCCTGGCATCCGTGACCACGTCGAAGACAACTTCAAAAAACTTGATCACATTTTCAACGGCACAGAGCCCTCCGTGCACGTCATCATCACCGTGGAAAAGAATCGTCATATCGGCGAAGTGGTGGTTTACTGGCGCGACCACACCTTGACGGCGAAAGAGGTTAATGCCGATATGTACCTGGCGTTGACCCGTGCGATTGAGAAGGTCGAAAAGCAGGCGCTAAAACTGAAGAAAAAAATTATTGATCGAAAACAGGGAGCGCAACGCACCGCCGTGGTGGCGCCCACTCCTGACGGCCAATTAGAAGCCACCCCCCGCCCACCGAGAATCATCTCTGCGCGTCGCTACTCGATCAAACCAATGACCGCGGAAGAGGCAGCGTTACAACTCTCGTCAGAGCCGGATCAGTTTCTCCTGTTCAGAGACGCAGACACTCAGCGGATCGGCGTGTTGTACAAACGTAAGGACGGAAATTTTGGCTTGATTGAACCATAATCACAGTTGTCTCAGATCCATTATGACCCAAATTCGGCGGTGAGTACTCGACGTTCCACGGTGAGAAGGTACAATCAGGTAGAAAGGCCAATAGTGCAATAATGCACGTCTCGCTCTTTGCCCCTGCCGTAGTTACACCCAACACTTCCCGATGAAGCAGAAGACTGAGAGGAACCAGGAAAGGACCGCTGCGGCCCCTGACATTGTAGTCATTACGGGATTGAGCGGTTCAGGAATGTCTTCCGCCACTAATGCGTTCGAAGATCTTGGTTACTTTTGCGTAGACAATCTGCCGATTACGATGTTGCCAACCTTCGCGCGGCTGGTTACCGCGGACCGGAGTGATAAGGGGATTGAACGGGCGGCACTCGTAATTGACATCCGCGAAGGAACCTTCCTGGCAGACTTCGGCAAACAACTGGAAGCATTGCGGGCTGCCGGACTTGCTGTTTACGTTCTCTTTCTTGAAGCTTCGGACGACGTGTTGCAGCATCGCTTCAGCGAGACGCGACGGCCTCACCCCGCTGACAAAGGCCAAAGCTTACTGCAAGCGATTGCTGCCGAACGCACTGCTATGGCGCGCATTCGCGCCCTTGCGGATCAGATCATAGACACCTCTGATCACACTGTTCATACGCTTCGCAGGCACCTCCTGCAAAGGTTCAGCCCTGATCGCAAGGGCGGACCAATGCGCGTTCAGCTGCTCAGTTTTGGTCATAAATATGGTAACCCGGGCGATCTGGAATTGTTGTTTGACGTCAGGCACCTGCCCAATCCCCACTTTGTTCCCGAGTTAAGGCCGCTTTCGGGCCACGACAAGCGCGTTGTGCAATACTTGAGAGAGCAGCCTGAAGTTGAGGAGACTCTGAACCGATTCTGCGATTTGCTTTACTATCTTCTCCCCCAATATAAGCGCGAAGGAAAATCCTATGTGACAGTCGGAATTGGCTGCACCGGCGGCCGGCATCGCTCGGTAATGGTGGCAAACGCGCTGGGACGAAGACTTCGGCGCGCTGGTTTTGATGTTCATGTGGTCCACCGCGATGTGAGAAAATCAAGCCGCCAACGTTGACTGCTATTCAGTAAGCGGCCACGGAATGAAAACAGATGGATCGGATCTGAAGAATTTACGGGAGATTATGGACAATTTTTCCTTCCCCCGAAATCCGTGTTCATCCATGCATCTGCGGCTAATTCAGGGAGAGTGACTTCATGAGCAGCGATGCCCAACAAGCTACGGCAAAAGAAGAAACGCGCCGGATAGCGGGTGTGATTGTGACGCACGGCCATCTCGCCGGCGAGCTGTTGGCCGCGGCGGAGATGATCGTTGGCCCGATCTCGTTCATCACCGCCGTTTCCATAGGCTGGCATGACGATGTGGATGCCGCACGAGATGAAGTGCAGCGCGCGATAACTCGCGTGTCTCAAGGCGCCGGCGTGTTGCTGTTAACTGATATGTTTGGCGGCACGCCAACTAACATCGCTTCGATGTTTTTAGACGATGGCAATGTGGAGGTCGTAACTGGCGTCAACCTGCCGATGATAATCAAGCTCTTCAATCAATCACCCAGCGGTTCCCTTGTTGAGACTGCTCGGCGGGTTTGCGACCTCGGACGCCAGGGAATCTATCTTGCCGGCGACCTGCTCGCTCCTCCTGAAAAAAGCGCAAAATAATGGTCGAGCGCACTCTTCTCATCAAAGCACGTCTTGGATTACACGCGAGAGCTGCGGCCAAGCTGGTGCGCGTGGCTAGTGGCTTTCAGAGTCAGATCCAGTTAAGGCGCGTCCACGGCAGCCTGAGCGCCGACGCTAAGTCTATTCTCAGCGTTCTAATGCTGGCCGCCGGCTGCGGAACAGAGTTGCAAGCGAGCGCCGATGGAATCGATGAAGAGGCGGCCCTTGATGCAATCGACCAGCTTTTCGCGGAAGGGTTTGGCGAAATGGAACCGGAGTCGTCGATATGATGGACGAGCGTCCGGAGATACGCTGTAAAGGCCTGGGTGTTTCCGACGGCATCGTCATAGGCCAGGTGCTGCGCCTTCACGACGGCACTCAGCACGTGTACCACTGGAGAATACACGATGCAGATTTGGAAACGGAACGCCGGCGTTTTCGCGCCGCTGTCGAGCTGGCAAGCCGACAGGTGTTGGCCATAAAGGAAGGAGCAGAGAAGCGCTTTGGCAAAGATCATGCTTACATTTTTGACGCTCATTTGCTGATGCTCGAGGATGAGAAGCTGATTGGAGACATCGAGCGACACATAATCGAGAAACACGAAAATGCAGAGTGGGCTGTAAAAGTGGTCGGCGACAGCTTCCTCTACCTCTATTCACAGATCAAAGATGACTACCTTCGCGAGCGTGGGTCTGACATCGAGGATGTAATGCAGCGGCTGCTGGTGGCTTTAAGCGGCGCCCAACCAGGGAATCGCAACCTTTCCGAGGATGCCGTAATTGTTTCCCAGGACCTGTTGCCATCGGCCGTCGCGGAATTAGATCTCGAGCATGTTCGGGCACTCGTGACAGATACCGGGGGTTGGACTTCACACACAGCGATCCTCGCCAGAGGCGTTGGTATTCCCGCGGTAGTTGGTTTGCGCGATTTCTACCGCCGCACCAAGACGGGCGACAAAATCATCGTCGACTCAATCCGCAATGAAGTTATCCTGAATCCTTCAGCTGAGACACTCAAATTCTATCAAGGCGAAACCGCCGATCGGGTAAAGCGGCAAGACTCTGCCGACTTCAAGGCGACAGGACCCGTCTGCACTCAGGATGGCGTAGAAGTGACTCTGCGGGCGAACGTCGAAGTGCCATCCGAATTTGAGGGAGTCGAAACGTTTGGCGCGTCCGGCGTTGGACTATATCGATCCGAGTTTTTGCTTGCGCGACGGGGCGCTATGGTTTCAGAGGAGGAGCAACGCGAGGCCTACGAAGCGGTTGCAAAAGTTGCCGGCGAACAGGGAGCTGTCATTCGTCTATTTGATTTGGGTGGGGACAGCCTGCGTCAGCAATTTGATGAACCTGAGAAGAACCCAGCATTGGGCCTGCGCGCAATTCGCTTCGTATTATGCAATCAAGAGATCATGCGCAAGCAAGTGCGAGCTATTCTGCTGGCCGCTGCGAATGGCAAGCTTGACATTGTTTTGCCAATGGTGGCCGACGTGAGCGACGTGCGGCGCGCGCAAGCTGTCATTCAGGAGGAGGCGAACAATCTGCGGGTTGCAGGGCGCAGCTTTGGCGAGGTCAGGGTGGGAGCAATGATTGAAGTGCCCTCCGCAGTTCTGATGGCAGACAAGATTGCGCAAACCGTCGACTTCTTCGAGCTGGGCACAAACGACCTGGTGCAATACACGCTTGCTGTAGACCGAGGAAATGACGAAGTCGCAGATTGGTTTCGCACTCTTCACCCGGCTGTCCTCCACAGTATCGATCAAAGCCTCAAAGCCGCGGCTCGCGCTGGGATTCCCGCAATTGTTTGCGGAGAGATGGCCTCGACACCGGCCTACGCAGTCTTGCTCGTAGGGTTGGGGGCCACGGATCTAAGCATGACGCCATCTGCCATTCCACGGGTTCGTCGAGCTATCGCCGGCATCGACTCGCGCGATGCCCTGGTGATCATCGAAGAATGCCTCAACTGTGACACGGCTGCTGACGTGGAAAACCTGGTTCGCGAGCGTTTCACGAAACTCTGGCCTCAACTCTTTCCTCCGGCGAGCCTTCCTGCACCCAGGCAATCAGAAGCAAAATAGAGTGTGCGGCTCGCGCTTTGTCCGTAGCCGCCTTTGGCTTTCATCGGGTTAAATTAACCAGGATCTTTTGAGAAACCAGGCTTTTTGATTGTTTATTACTAGCGCAGCACATGCCCTGAGCGGCGACGAAGTTGTATGCCCCAGCCAAATCGTCGCTTAGAGACTTCTGAAAAGAGCGACCTACATGAAAAGTCTAACGATTGCCGCCTTTTTTCTGATGGCCTCTCTGATTCTGGGGCCGACTACATTGGCCCAGATCAAATCTGCGGCCACGTTCAACAATCCCACAGAGGCCGCGCGTCTTCGCCAGAGCGGAGGCACGACCGACAAATCGTCCCCGAAAGTCTCGTTGGCCGCTCCAAAGCCGGGTGCGGCTAACCTGAAACCAGCGGCTTCCATCAGCACACGTATACCGCCATCCAACAAAGTTGAGAATGCCCGAAGCTCTTCGGCCGCAACCAATCTAACCCAGGTGTACCGGGTCGGTGTTCGCGACGTTCTGGATATCCAACTCACAAACAATCCCGGCATAGACTCGACGCTGTTTACGGTACTCGAAGGCGGAGTGCTTGATTATCCGTTCGCTGGCGATCCCGTTGCTGTTGCGGGGCTCACCACAGCAGAGATAGCCGCGTTGCTGCAACAGCGGATCAAAATCTTCGACAATCCCACGGTGACAGTGAATGTCCGCGACTATGCCAGTCACGCGGTCGTAGTCACCGGCTTTGTCGCTGCTCCCGGAAAGAAAACCCTGCGCCGAGAGGCAGTGCCGCTTTATACAGTCCTCGCTGAAGCCCAGCTGCTTCCCGAAGCAGCGCGCGCCACAATAACCCGGCAGGGACGAGCGCCATTCATTGTGAATCTCAAAGATACAAATCCTTCGTCTACTCTGATAATGGCCGGCGATGCAATCAAAGTGTCGACCGCACCTGTCTCCGAGTTCTTTTTCATTGGCGGAGAAATTAACTCTCCCGGTCAAAAGCCCTATCATGCCGGGCTGACTCTGACACAAGCGATCCTTGCAAGTGGGGGAACGAAACCGAAAGCTGGTTCTAGAGTTAAAGTTTCACGGCAGGGCGCTGACGGCAAACTGACAACAGAGGAATTCGATCTGCGGAACATTCAAACGGGAAAACTTGTCGATCCACTATTGCAAAAAGGGGATCGCATCGAGGTTACTAACGCAAACTGACTCGTTCCTGTATGTCGAATCGGGCAAGGGCGGCTTTTCAAAGGCCGCCCTTATTTTTTTAAGGCAAACTGTCAGTTTGCTATCCAAGTCTCAAAATACCCCAGGTTAAAGCACACCCGGATTTGCTGGTATTCCAACAGTTTGCATTACAAGAAGCGGAATCTGTTTATAATGGCGCGCCGCGAATTCGAATGAAGATTCCATCTACAAGACTGGTTCATGTTTTGATCGGCAAGTCGATCCTTGAAACTCTTCTCATCGGCACGCTTGCAATCCTCACCTTCATTGCGATTCTACCTCCGTACTTCCACGGCTGGGGTGAAGTGACCGACACCGGAATTTCAGGCTGGGTAGTTGACGATGCGTTGCCGTGGGATCGCGTCGAGGTACAGCTTTATCTCGACGGCGAGTTTCTATCAACTACCCGGGCTAACGAACCCCGGCCGGATGTCTCTATGGCAGGCTGGGCAAAAGATCAATGGCACGGCTATTCATTTCGGTTGACGACGTTGAACGCTGGTCCGCATGAAGCACGTGTCTATGCCCTGCATGAGAGCGGAGGCGGCACTCGGAAATCGCTGCAGCTTGTTGGCGATCCGATCCTTTTCTCTGTCGATCAGAATGGAACACTACGGCCACGTCCGTCGAAACGACAATAACGATGTCGTCAGAAGCAGAAAATGCGAATGTACTTTCTCCCAGCGAACAAGCCAAACGGCTCGCGCTTTGGGAGATTGTTTCAGTCGTTACCTCTTGCCTGATCGCCGAATGGGTGGTACTCGCGTTTGCCGGCCAAGCCAAGCTGATAACCGCGATTCCCGTGCTGCTCGCCTTGGGTCTGATGGCCTTCTCCCATCGTGAGCATGGCGAAACAGTGCATGATATCGGATTTCGTACTGACAACTTTCTCGCTTCATGCAAGCAGCTTCTTTTGCCAACAGCACTTGCGTTGGCCCTGATCGTCGCGACAGGTTGGTTTGCGAGCCACGCGATATTTGCCGGCCAGTTCCGCGCTCGATACATTTGGCTCCCGCTTTGGGCTTTGTTTCAGCAATATACCCTGAACGGCTTTATCAATCGTCGCGCCCAGCTTGCGCTGGGAAAAGGGATGAAGAGCATTACCCTGGTTGCCCTCGTTTTCGCGTTGCTCCATCTTCCGAATCCGTTTCTGGCGATCTTGACCTTTATTGGTGGCCTGATTTGGGCGGCGGTCTACCAACGGCAGCCCAATCTGTTTGCGTTGGCTTTGTCTCACTCAGTAGCCTCGATAACCCTCGCCTTGACCATTTCGCCAAATCTGCTGAACAACCTGCGGGTGGGATTCAAATATTTCGGCTGAGGAATCTCTTTCTCAGCACCTGCCGCTAAAGCAGGGCCGGGTAAACGTTAAAGCATGCCTTCGCATTTGCTGTACGTGTTGAACACGGCTTGGTATAATTATCAAGCCTAGCAAGTGAACAGGTCGGGCGGTCGCTGCTGGAATTGAGCAGTTCAAATCCTTTATTTTCGGATTACATCTGGAATAAATCGAGTTGAGTTCAGTCCAGGAGAGGAAAGTCCGAACACTGCAGGGCAGCGAGCCCGCTAACGGCGGGGCGCCCGATACTCTCAGATCTGAGATTTCAAAATTGAAATTTGAGATCTGAGATTCTCGGGCGACGACAAGTGCAACAGAAAATAAACCAGCCGCGGTTTTTCGAGACCACATTTGTGAGCTCAAAAGGATTTCAGATTGAAGATCTGAGATTTGCAACGGGTGATGGGTGAAATGGTGCGGCCCGGAAGGGCTTAATGTAAGAGCGCACCGGCGCGTGTGGTGACATACGCGGCCAGGCAAACTCCTCGCAGTGCAAGACCAAATAGGGAGGCGTCAACAGGGCTGCCCGCCCGAAGTCGGCTTCAAACCTACTACGACCTCCGGGTAGGTCGCTTGATCCAATCTGGCAACAGTTGGACTAGATGAATGATCGCCACTTCGATTTGAAATCTGAGCGCTCAAATTTTAGATTTCGATTCCGATAATCGGATCTCAGTTAAGAGCTTGGATTTCAAATCGGAGCACAGAATTCGGCTTATAGACCTGTTCACAATGCTTGGGCATCAGACATTCCAGGGCTTCACAAGCTGTACATAAGTTGGTGAAAGAGAGGCTGGCGAGAGATGGCGAATCGTAAGGGAGTTTTCATCGGCGCATATGTGCCCAACCACTTGAAAGAGTCTTTGCGCCGGCGCGCTGCGGCGGAGCATCGCACTCTCTCGCAGGAAATCACGCGCATTCTCGAGGAAGCGGTTCACGGGAAGGGCCTCCCGCCGGGGAGTGTGGATCGGCGCAATCGCGAGTCAACGCCACGCCGCCGGGCGACAGATCCCGTACCGCGTCGTCGGAACGTTGATGTGGCATATGCGCCTGGCGGCGGAAGATCCAGCGACGAAAACACTTGATCCGTAATTTGAGATCTCAAATCTCAAAAGGTTGAAATCTGAATTCTCAGCTTTTGCCCACGAAGGCTTCTGAAATTCCAATCCGGAAATAGACTTGAAATACCTTGTCATTGCTGGGCTGTTTGCTCTCCTGCTTTTACTTCTGTATTCCCGGCTATATCCTTACCTCCAATTCTTGAAGAAAATTCTGGGTGCGGCGAAGACTATCGCCGACTCGCCGCCAAATCCGGCTGAAGCGTTCAGGGGTTCCGCCATGAAGCCAGACAAGAAGTTGGTACGATGTGTCAGTTGCGGAACCTGGATACCTGTGGAGCGCGCTATTGGACGAGGCGATGGGCTATCCGTTTATTGCTCTCGCGAATGCAGAGAAGGATCGTCAAACGGCAGGGACCGAAAAATCGCCGGGTGATGACCTCGCTCACTTCGCGATTGCAGCTTCTTCCGGCAAAAGATTACCTGCCTCGTGAATCGCCTTATCGGTATCAGTAAAATAGAGAGCAATGGTGCCGACAACAAAGAAAATGATGAGAGACAGCAGGGCTTGCCGGTAAGAATTCGTCGCGGCGACCACAGCGCCAAAAACGAGTGGCCCCAGCCAGGAAGTGCCACGCTCCGAAACTTCATAGATCCCAAAGAACGAAGCCTCCCTGCCGGCGGGAATCATCCGCGAGAAAAGGGATCGCGACAGTGCCTGTGAGCCGCCCAACACGATCGCTATGACAGCGCCCATAATCCAGGCTTCGTTAGTGGTATGAAGAAAGCCATAACCGTAAACGACCACGCCCGCCCATAGAACCAGGGAAATCAGGATCGCGCTCTTTGTTCCGACTGCGTTGGCGACGCGTTCAAACAACAACGCACCAAAGATTGCTACAAACTGGACCATCAGGAAGATGCCCAGCAGAAACGACTGGTCTGTCTTGAGCCCTCGCGAAATAAAAAGCTCCTGCGCCATGAAAACGGAAGCCATGCTGATGACTGTTTGAATGCCATCGTTGAAGAATAAGTACGCCACCAGATACTTCAGCGTAAATCGCAGGCGCGCCAGCTCGCGAAAAGTGCGACCGAGTTCGGAAAAGCCGACAGTCAGATAGGTCTTACCCCGCGGTAATGTTTTCTCCGCCGCGCGTGTTTTCAAAGTGGCGAATGTCACCAGTGCAAAACCTCCCCACCAGACCCCGGCTGATAGTAAAGAAATGCGAACGGCCAGGTAGGGATCCAAACCCAATCTCGGGGCGCTCTTCACCAGCAGAAAATTAAGGGCCAGTAAGAGTCCGCCGCCGAGGTAACCGTAAGCAAAGCCCCGGCTGGACACTTTATCGCGCTGATCTTCGGTAGTTATTTCATTAAGGAAGCCGTTGTAGAACACAACGGCTGCGCCAAAGCCGAGGTTGGCGACAATGAAAAGAATACCTCCCAGCCAGAAGAGCTTGCCGTCCACGAAAAACATCAGGCAGGTGGCCGCAACGGCAATGTAGCAAAAGACTGCCATCATTTTTTTCTTCAGGTGTGAGTAGTCGGCTATGCCCCCGAGAATTGGCAACAGGAATATTTGCAGGAACACTGCGATGGAGACGCAAGTGGGGAAGAACGACTTGGAGGTGATGGCGCCCAGCGGACCAAGATTCACCACCACTCCGTTTTCGCCGACTACCCGCTGCGTTATTTCTGTCAGGTAGGGTCCGTAAAGCGCCCCGACTATCGTTGTCGAGAAGGCAGAATTGGCCCAGTCGTACATCTTCCAACCAAATACTTCGCGGGGATTGTTTTTGTCGGCGCCATGGGCGTGCACTGGCTTCGCAGAACGGCGTCCGGAGGTCGTGGCAGAAGTCATTTGTGCGCGGCAGCTTTCTCCGTCAGAGCTTCGACTATTGCTGGTGTTATGTCTGCGAGACTTTTAATCCGGCCGGCGATCCATTCTTTGTTAGCCCCCCAGACGATGGTTGGGACCGGATTCAGCGTGTGATTGCGCGATGAAAGATCTTCGATGTTGCCGTGATCGCTCGTGAGTATAACGGAAGTGTGATGCAAATCAATTCTCATTAACAGTTCTCTGATTAGCCGAGCAAGGTTCCTGAGGACCATTCTGGCAGCCGGCATATCCTGCGCATGTCCCACCTTATCGGTTATGAAATATTCATAAAGGGTGAACCGATTCTCGCTGATTATGCGGGCGAGAACACTGGCAGCTTCATTGGGAGTGCGCGGGTTAACCTCCTCACCGCGGCCGATGAGCATCGCATTAGTAAAATCCTGGTAAACAGCTCTCCCCGCTCTGAGGTCCGTGACAGTTCGAAAATTCAATCCAGCTGCTTCAACCGCCGCCGTCGTCGCTGAGACCCAGCGCGGTCGCTCATCGAAAAACCTTTGCGTATAGGTATTCGCGAACGTAATGGGCTCGATTCCAGCCCGGGTTAATTGCAGGAAGAGGGAATGGTCGCGAAGGATTTCCAACATCGCCGAATTTGGAAAGCCTTGTTTGTGGTAACCGAGTGTAGCCGGGACGTTGATGCCCGTGAGAATCGTGGTTTGTCCCGAGGCACTCTGTGGTCGACCTTCAACTCCCAAACAAGCGTCGGTCGGAATAACTATTCCCTCGAGGATCGTTTTCGGTTCCTCGTCATGAAAGATCGCGAGTGGTTCAGCATCGTCAAGACCGTCGAATGGATTGAACGGCCCGCGTGAACCGATCCCGAGTCCGTCAATGAAGAAGAGCAGGACTGACATTGAGAGTGATGAATATCATCCACGATGTTTGCGTGCAAGTACCTACTCCGGGTACTCCCCCCAAATCTGTTATCAAGGATTAATCAATTATGAGACAAATTCTAATTCCTACTTTGCTAATTTGTCTGCTCATCGCTTACACGACAAATGCAGAAAATAAATCTACACTTCACGGCGCTTCAACCGAAATCAGAAAAAGATCCATGAACAAAGCCCGATTAGGGTTTTATCTCGAAATCAAAAGATCATACGTGCGTGCGTACTCAGGTTGGCAGAAGAAAACGATCACCTTACTAAGACTCAATGGCTTTCCGGCATTTAACGGCGAGCCGAATAGGAAGATTAGTGCTGGCGAAATATCGACCATGGAATCCATTGAGAGGACTTCCAGGCCCAGATTAATTATAAGTGCTGTCTATGTAGGTCCCTATCAGTCCAGGGCGGCAGCTGAAGACATGATTCCAGAGCTGCTTTCAGCGCTTAAACCACTAGTTGATGATGAAAAGAAGAATGATGAACTCAATAATCGGTATCTGTTCTTAGTAGGCGTGGTGAGAGTAATATAGTTGCACCCTGGACGGTTATCTATGTGCGCCTAACAACTCATGTTTGACCGGAGACTTGCAACAAAGAACCGTGGTAACAGGAAATCTGTTCTGTGTGACGAAGAGGTTGTTTGTCAGAAACTTTTGCGGTAGGAGGACACACGATGAGCAAGGTACTTGAAGAGGTCCTGGCAGCGAATGCCCGTTATGCCGAAAGCTTTGGTGACAAGGGTAAGTTAGCTTTGCCGCCGGCCCGCAAGTTCGCCATCCTCACCTGCATGGACGCGCGACTTCAGCCGTCCAAATATGCGGGACTCGCGGAGGGAGACGCCCATGTCATCCGGAACGCGGGTGGCCGGGCCAGCGATGACGCGATCCGGTCGTTGGTCATCTCGTATAAGTTGTTGGGCACGCGCGAGTGGTTCGTTATTCATCACACGAACTGCGGCATGGAGCTGTTCAGTGACGAGATCATGCGCGATCTGCTCGCCAGCAGCCTGGAAACCGCCACTTTCGACGGAAGGGTCTGGCGCGATACCGGCGCAGGGCCCGGATCCAGCGAGGGTCAGTTTGTAGATTGGCTGACGATCAAGGGGCAATCGGAGAGCGTGGTCGCGGACGTCAGGCGCATTCGCAACTGTCCTTTGGTTCCCGGCGACATTCCTATCTACGGATATGTCTACGACGTTACAACTGGAAAACTGGTAGAGGTTCCTGAGGCCACTATAGCGGGCAAGGCCGGATAATTCGTCGCGTCCCATTGCCCACTTGCCGCACGATGCAGTCGTCGCGGGATTGCCGACCAGCGTTAGCGTTCAACCTCAAGCATCTCTGTTCTATGAAGCCGCCTCGACCGGGCTCGGCAATGATTTTCTTAATGATGTGCAGCGCGTTGTCGATAGCTTGCGGGAACTAGCCTGAAAGGGTTGAATATGATTTTCCGGTGCGTTCGATTATTTCACCCCGTCAGGGTGGTGAATCGCTGACTGCGTCGTTTACCCAGGGTGTTACCCTGGACTGGAATTATTCAACGCCTTCGGCGTAACAAGGGGAGTTTTGATCCGGTCGCTACAGAGGCCGTTACAGAACCGAGCGCGGTAGCGCCGGATGTGAGAGTCATCTTCGGATAAGCGGGCGGCCGCATACTGGCCTAATACTGAAGTTGAATGCGGCATCCGGCGCTACCGCGCTCGGTTCTGTAATGCACCCGATTGCTATCGCTCCCGGTTCCGATTAAAAGAACGCTCGACCTCGTCGTCGAGCTGGCCGCGTTCGCGATAAAGGTTTAGTTTATTGTGAAGAGTTTTGAGGCTGATTCCCAACAGCTCCGCCGCACGCGTTTTATTGTTCTTCGTTTTCTGAATAGTGCGCACAATCATTTGGCGCTCTACTTCTTCGATTGGTGTGCCAACCGGGAAAGTTATCGTGTCTTCATTTCGCAGACGCTCGCGTTGGTCAATTGGGTAGGGCGCGAAATGGTGTCTCTCGATCTGCTCGCCCGAACAAATAACTACGGCACGCTCGATAATGTTGCGCAGTTCGCGGACGTTACCCGGCCAGGCATGAAACTCCAAAGCGGATAACGCAGCAGGGCTGAGAAAACGCGCCGGCCGCGAATGTTTCTCCGCGAGCTTAGCTACCAGATAATGGGCCAACAACGGCAAGTCCTCTTTGCGATCTTTCAACGCCGGCAGATGAATGTGAAAAACATTCAGCCGGTAAAGCAAGTCTTCACGCAAGCTTCCGTTGCCAATAGCCCTCTCCGGCTCCTGATTGGTCGCAGCCAGCAACCGAACATCCACCCCAACTTCCTGGCGGCTTCCCAGCCGGCGCACTGATCGCTCCTCGATTACCCGCAACAGTTTCGACTGCAAAAGCGCAGGCATCTCCGCGATTTCGTCCAGTAGCAAAGTGCCGCCATCGGCTAACTCAAAACATCCTGCCCGCCTCGAGGCCGCGCCGGTGAAGGCGCCTTTTTCGTGTCCAAACAGCTCAGACTCCATCAGGGATTCGGGGATCGCCGAACAGTTAATCCCGATGAAGGGTTTATCTCGTCTGGGACTAAGCTGATGAATCGTGCGTGCCACGAGTTCCTTCCCGGTCCCCGATTCGCCGGTGATTAAAACAGACGCAGAGGATGAGGCGACCTGTTCGACCAGCAAATAAACCTCACGCATCGACGCGGAGTTGCCCACCAACTCGCCGAAAGCGCCGCGGTCCTGAAGCTGCCGGCGCAGCACTTCAATTTCACGCTGGGCGTCACTGAGTTCTGGTGCTTGATATTCCGTTGACATTGGTTTCGATGGAACAGCTTCTCCTGTGTTTGACAATAACACGGCGTTAATTTTCGGTAGCAGAAAAATAATCGGCGATTGCTCGCGCGAGCGCGGGAATTGTAAATTCTCGCGGTTGAATCCGTACCTGCAGTCCACAATCTGCTGCTGTCCTGGCGGTAATGTCGCCGATGCAGGCAATGACAACGCCGGCGAGCGCCTCGCTCAAATCCTGAGTATCGAAAAGCTGGGCAAGATTCCTGACTGTGGATGAGCTCGTAAACGCTATGCAGTCCCCGCTGCCCGCAAGCATAGCGGCGATGCGTCCGCGATCGAGATTTTCGGGAAGAGAAGTGCGATAAGCCGGAACTACATCCACCCGGGCGCCGGCCTGTTCGAGCGCCTTCGGCAGATAATCGCGAGCAACGCTCGCGCGTGGAAGCAGCACGTTCAGGTTTCTCAGCGCCTCCCTGCCACCGAGGAACCGTTCAAGTGCAGCGAAAACACCTTCGGCCTTGAATTCCTCCGGAATTACATCAACATGAACATGCAAGTCGCGCAGCTTATCAGCCGTCGCTTCACCGATAGCGCAGACTTTGAGATCGTCCAGATCACTCGCATCGTGCCCGCGGGCCTCGAGTCGCTTGAAAAAGTGTTCGACACCATTGACGCTGGTAAAAATTAACCAATCGTAACCATAGAGATGTTCAATCGCTTCGTCCAGGCGTTCATAACTTTCGAGCTCGCGGATTTCTATGGTGGGACAGAGACTCACCTGGGCGCCATAACGTTCCAGCTCGGAGACAAACTCCTCCGCTTGGTTTTGAGCGCGGGTGATCACGATTGTGCGGCCCGCGAGGGGTTGGCCCTCAAGGGCGGTGGGTTGTACGCTGTTCATAAGAGATTCGTTTGGTGATGCGCCGCCGCTAATCCGAGGCGAGCAACTCGCTAGCGCCATGTTCCAACAGTTGTTTTCCCAACCGAGCACCCAGCGTCTCCGCTTCATCCAACCCGCCTGAAATTCGATCTCTGACAATTTCTTTTCCTTGCCTATCAATTACCAGGCCGTCAAGCCTGATACGCTTTTCACGAACAATCGCGTAAGCCGCGATCGGCAACTCACAACCGCCACCCAGGCTCCGTAGGAAAGCACGTTCAGCCAAACAAGCGAGCCTGCTAAATTTATGATCCAGTTTACCGATGGCGTCAATTGTGCGGCCATCATCAGCACGCGTTTCGATCCCCAGCGCACCTTGTCCTACTGCCGGCAGCATTTGGCTTGTCGGTAAGGGCGCGCTGATCCGCTGCTCCAGTCCGAGGCGGCGCAGGCCCGCACAGGCGAGCACCAGCGCATCGTATTGTCCTTCATCCAGCTTGCGCAGGCGAGTATCGACATTTCCGCGAAGGTCTTTGATAAGAAGATCCCCGCGCAAGTGCTGCAACTGGGCCAGCCGGCGCGGGCTCGACGTTCCCACAGTTGCGCCTTGCGGCAGCGCCTCAAGGGATGGCTGGGAATTTTTGAGTTTGCCATTTAGCACCAACGCATCGCGAGGATCCTCGCGTTTGCAGATAGCGGCGATTGACAACCGTTCCGGGAGAAGAGTAGGCAGGTCCTTCAACGAATGAACTGCGATGTCGATACGGCCATCGAGCAGCGCTTCTTCAAGCTCCTTTGTGAAAACACCCTTGCCGCCGATTATGGACAGTGGATCGGTTTTCACATCGCCCGAAGTCTTTATGATTTCAATGCGAATCTCCACCGATGGATTGAGAGCCTCAAGTTCACCTTTGATCATGCCGGCCTGCGTAAGTGCAAGCTTCGAACCGCGGGAGCCAATTACAAGGTGATCTTTCATGGAGGTCATTTCAGTAACGACCCTTATTCTTCGAGGCCGAAGATATCGCGCCACGCCTGGATCGTATCGACATCGCTGGCATCAAAAGAACGGCGCATGTGGCTCAGCAATGGATGGGAGATCTTGTTTACAGTCGAAGCCAACAAAGCCTCGACGGCGCTCTCTTGTTCCGCGGTCAATGGTCCAAGCCGATGTCGCCGGCGCGTCAGTTCTGCTTTTGCAATATCGTGGAGTTTGTTTCGCAGAGCGCCGATTGTCGGACCGATGTCCAGCAGGCGAAGAGTTTGTTGAAACTGCATAATTTCGGATTCAACAATCAACTCCGCGCGTTCCGCTTCACGCTCGCGCTCGCGAATGTTTGACGAGATAACCGATTCGAGGTCATCTATGTCGAACACAAAAACGTTTGCGATTTTCCCGACCGCCGGATCGATATTCCGCGGAACGCTGATGTCGATGAAGAACGAGGGCCGGTTTCGTCTCCTGCTTAAGGCCTCGCGAGCCATCGGTTCGGTGATCACATATTGAGCGGCCGCAGTTGAACAGATAATGATGTCGGCCTCTGCCAGGTAATGAGACAACTGATCAAAACTAACCGCCTGTCCGCCGAGTTCCGAAGCCACGCGCTCGGCTCTGTCTTCGGTTCGATTTGCGAGTAATAGACGCGTGACGCCTGCGTTAAGGAGATGCCGTGCGGAGAGTTCGGCCATTTCGCCGGCGCCGATGAGAAGGGCCGTGCGTCCCTGCAGACTGTCGAAGATTTTCTTGCCGAGCTCGACGGCCATGTAGCTGATGGAAACGGCGTTGGCGCCGATCCCGGTTTCACTGCGGACACGCTTGGCCACCCGAAAGGCATGGTGAATCAGCCGGTTGAGTATGCGGCCCGCAGTTCCGGCCTCCAGCGCGATGGAATAAGCGCGGCGCACCTGGCCCAACACCTGGGGTTCGCCGATGACCATGGAATCCAACGACGAAGTTACGCGAAAGAGATGGCGAATCGCTGCATCATCCGTGTGCTGATAAAGGTGTGCTGCGAAAAACGATCGCGGCAGCGTGTCGGTCCCGCTGAGAAATTGATTGACGCGTTCGATGGTTTCGTTCAGTCGCTCATTGACCGTCTCAGTCAGTATTTCCACGCGATTACAAGTGGAAACGATCAAGCCTTCTCTAACAATTTCGCCATCGACGAGGGTTCGCAATCCGCTCGAGCACGCGGCTTCCGTGAACGCCAAACGTTCGCGCACTTCGACTGGCGCAGATTTATGATTTACTCCTACTAAAACGATAGACATTGCGACAGGCTAGTATTGTTCTGATCAACCGAAAACGTGATAGCCACCCATCAGTCTGGTGGCGAAAAATGTAAGAAGAACCAGCGCGAAACCTGCTACGCCCATCCATGCCGCCCGGCGTCCGCGCCAGCTGGCGGTTGAACGGTGAAGAATTAGCAAGACGTAGAGTAACCACGTCAGCGCAGCAAATATCTCCTTGGGATCATTGTGCCATAGTCTGCCATCGCGTGACGATGCCCAGACCATGCCGGTCGCAATTCCCACTGTTAGCAATGTCAAACCGATTGCCGCCGAGCTGGTAGCAATTTCGTTTACGGTTGTCAGGGAAGGCAGCCGGTGGAAGATCGCGCTGAAAGTCTTCAGTTTTAGTTCTCGCTCTTGCAAGAGGTACATGATGCTTGCCAGGAAGACCACGAAAAAAGCTGCGTACGCAAACAAGAGGAGCGTCGTGTGCACCGGAAAAAGCCAGGTGGCCGATAGAGTTGTAGCCTCGGCCCGGTCCGGGGTGGCAGACCGCGTAATGACTGCCACGAAAATTAACAAAGAGACAAGCGGCAAGGTAACAGTGCCCAGTGGTCGCGCCCGGTAGCGATAAAGCACGAGCGCGTAACTTGCGATAAGGGTCCATGCCAGGAACGAAAGAGTCTCGCGCAGATAGAAGAGTGGATAATGTCCATAAAGTGCCCAATCAGCAATCAGCGCCGCCGTATGCAACACAAAGCCAGCTGCCATCGCCCATTCAGACACGCGTTGAAGCGCGCGACGTTTATTGAGAAACGCAAGCACCGCATGGATAGCGGAAACAACGTAAGCGGCCAAGACGGCCAGTAGTAGAGATCTCATCGCGAATCAGACGTGTACCGCGTGCAATTCTAGTTGAGGACAGAGGCCGCGGCAAGACATGCGTTTTTCGAGTACTAGTGCAGTTTGGTAATTGAAAGCAGCAAGTAAGGAGTCGTCGGGAATTCAACGAGGAAAACAAACGATTACAGAACCGAGCGCGGTAGCGCCGGATGCTAAACTCTACGTTGGCCAAGCTGGGCAATACTCTTAATACTCAGCTTGACTTAAGCATCCGGCGCTACCGCGCTCGGTTCTGTAATGGTTCTGCATAGTTCCTGAAGTTGACACAGTCGCGCGAACTGCGGCCAACATTCTGTAAAGTTCGAACCGTCGTGCCGATTCCAAACTGAACCAGTACCGGGTTTTCGGTTAATGTTGTCAGCAGCAATGGGAAACGTTAATCTCGAAACCGTCATCGTAACAATACGTACTGAGTCTTTTGCTTAACCTAATCATCGAGTGGTTGCCGAGTAACTTGCATAATCTCAATTTCAGATATTAACTGGAGAAAACCCGTGTTTCTTCGTACCTGGCTTATCTGCTCAGTCTTTATCGCAGTTGTTGCAATTGCAGTTCTGCCTCAAACCCAGTTGGGGTTTCAGCGGCCCATTCCCATGAAAGCCGCGTCGAGGCCCCAGCCAAAGCCAGAGCCAACCCTGCCGTTAAAACCTGAGCCAACTCCCGAGGCCTTGCCCGAGCCGCCACCGGCTGCAGAGCCGCAAGAAGTCGAGACTCTAAAGATTGACACGAATCTGGTAACGGTTCCTGTCATCGCAACTACCACCGACGGAACCTACATTCCCGATCTGCGTCAGGAGGAGTTTGGTATTTCGGAGGAAGGCGAGAAACAGCAAGTGGCTTTCTTTGCCACGGTGAGTGCGCCGTTTCACGTAGTGTTGTTACTGGATACGAGCGCCAGCACCAGGGAGAAATTAGGTTTGATTCAGCGAGCTGCCGGGGTGTTTGTCGAGCAATTGCAGAGCGCGGATCGCGTGAAAATTATTTCATTTGATAGCGAAGTGCGTGAGCTTAGCGATTTTACGAACGATCGAGCAGCACTGAAAACGGCGATCTACAAAACTGCTTCAGGACAGGGAACAAAACTTTACGATGCGTTTGAGCTGGCGCTTTCGTCGATCAAAACAATTCAGGGCCGCAAGGCCATTGTTCTTTTCAGCGATGGAGTTGATTGGCACAGCGATCAGGCGTCCTTCGACAGCACGCTCCATTGGCTGGACGAAGAAGGTGTGGTTGTCTATCCAATCCGTTATGAGACTCGCGACGAAACCGAGCGCATAGCCCGCGCGGCCGTGGACGATCCGGCAAACCAGCTGCCGACCATTGACGTAATTCGCAGAGCTCCGTCCGGAACAACCGCGCCTACTTTTCCAAGCGATAATCCCGATACTGTGCCTACGGCGGGCCAGCGCCCCAGGACGGGGCCGCTTGGCCTGCCCACGGCCGCTGAAATATTGAGAGGAGGACGACAGAGAGACCCCGATATGGATCGTTTTCCGTCGCCCGGTCGGGTACCTCCAACCTCTGGACCAGGCGACCCGCGTGACAGGGATTCCTTGCCACCGGATGGGCGCTCCCATCCGCGCGATAGTACCCGGCCCTCGGGCCGCGGCAACCGGCGCACGGACGATTCGGTAAGTATGATGCTTGATCAGCTTTATCTGAAAGCAGATAGCTATCTGACGGAGCTGGCAAACAAGTCAGGCGGACGTCTGATGCGGGCTGATACGCTTGGGTCTTTGCCGGACGCCTTTGCGAAGATTGCGGCCGAACTCAGAACGCAATACTCCGTCGGTTACTACCCCACCAACAAAACGCGAGATGGCAAGTATCGCAAAATAAAAGTCGTGACCACGCGCAAAAACGTCGTGATCCGCGCACGTCCTGGCTACCGCGCGCCGACTGGCGACTGATCGTCTGCAAGACACCAAACAACACAGAAAGAGCGCACGCTCGCACGTGTGCGCTCGCTGGGTATTAGGCTACCGCGAAGCGGTTAGGTAACTGAGCCCAGGGTTGCCGCGCTTAGCGGCTACCCTGGGAACCAAGTCGAAAGACGGCAACCCCAACGGGGTTATGTCGATTTTCCAGGTTTAAAGCTCATTGCCTCGGAACTGTTTTTCTTAACGAAAGACGGGCTCCACTGCGGGTGTGTCCCCTCAACAAGAAAGTCGCAACCCCGTTGGGGTTGCTAATATTGAATGATGGTTACCCAGGGTAGCCGCGAAGCGCGGCAACCCTGGGCTCAGTTACCTAACCGCTTCGCGGTAGCCCTTGTTTGGAACATCGAATTTTCTATGGTTCCTAAGTACGCGGACACTCTTGCCGAAACAGGCCAAGTGTCCACCGTCGAGTCCATCTTGTTTCGTATCGTTCACTCATGGTAGTTTTGCGTGCCCGAAGCACAAACTTTTTAACTTTTTCATTGTTCGGAATCTTTCATTTCCGGAACGACACAAACCTAAATGCCCGATCGAGACGAAGCCTGGGAATTGTTGTGCGAATACACGAAGGGCGAAAGTTTGCGCAAGCATGCCCTGGCGGTTGAAGCGGCAATGCGCGCTTGCGTGAAACGATATGGCAGCGCTGAAGACGATGAGGACGAATGGGGATTGGTCGGACTACTTCATGATTTCGATTATGAAATGTTTCCGTCAGCCGAACAGCATCCTTTCACAGGCGCAAACATTCTATGCGGTCGTGGTTACTCTGAGCGATTCATTCGCGCGATAATGGGCCACGCAACCTATACCGGCGTACCTCGCGACACGGCCATGGCTCGAGCGCTATTCGCAACTGATGAGCTATGTGGTTTCCTTGTCGCGTGTGCCCTGGTTCGACCCAACAAGAGTCTTGATGATCTCGAAGTTTCTTCAGTGAAGAAAAAACTTAAAGACAAGGCATTCGCACGCTCGGTAAATAGGGACGACATCCGACAGGGAATTGAGGAACTCGGAGTCGATCTGGACGAGCACATCCATTTTGTTATTGATGCCCTGCGGCCGGTGCAGGAGCAGGTTGGGTTGAAACCTCTGGCGACAAACGTGAATTAGACTTTTGCCGTAGAATGCGGGAGCATGGGCGAATGCAAAAAATTGCTTTGCGCTTATTCAGCGACCGGAGCAACTACCGGTTTGGGGCCTTGGAGGTAACCGGTGTAAGACAAAGTTCCGATACTAAACGGAGTTTTCCTGTGGGATCGGTTGCGGCTGACCGGGAAGAGTATGGCCCGTAATGATCGAAGCGAGAACGAAGAACAAAATCGTTAATAGCAATGCGATGATAGCCGTTAACAGAGCTTGCAGCCTGCGACGCCGTGCGGTATGACGGTAAATAAAGATCGACGCGAGCAACGTCGCCAGGGTCGGAAGTAGATACGTGGAAACTACGAGCAGCCCAGGCGCCTTAATGGGCTTGAGCGATGAAAAAACCGACAGGATGATCGCTATCGCGGAACCTGCCCCTGCCACGGCGGCGAGAAGAGCAGAAATAAGTACCAGCTTCAGGCGCATTTGATTGTATCCTTCAGGCCGGACCGCTGTTGCGGAAGCCTGAATGGAAGCAGTACTGCGAAAAGAGCGGCTAAGGATACCACAGCATTGAGCATGACAAACGACAGCGCTAGCGATCGGCTGTTGGATTCAAATCGAGTGGACCGGTCGCCAGATTTCTGGTTCTCATAAAACTGCCCCGGTAACAAAGAATTCGCAAGTTTCAAAAAGAATCCACTAAGCTGCAAATATGCTTACCAGAAGCGCGTTAATCTACCTCTCCCGCCAGGAGGGACTGAAGGAATTTGCTGCTCGCTTTCGCCCTTTCAAGAAACTAACCACGCGCTTTGTGGCGGGTGAGACCATCGACGAAGCCGTGGCCGCTATTCAAGAGTTGAATGCTGAAGGCTGCTCAGCTTCTTTCGATCACCTTAACGAGTCGGTTGCCAATTCCGCAGAAGCTGCAGCCGAGGTCAAGGAGTATCTTCAGGTTCTTAATCGTATTGATGAAACCGGGATTAACTCCAACGTCTCGATCAAGCTGACACAGTTTGGACTGGAGTTGGATCCTGAGCTTGCTTACAGGAATGCGCGCGCGGTGGTTGAAGATGCAGCCCGACGGGAAAATTTCGTGCGCGTCGACATGGAAGGTTCGAATGTTACTCAGGTTACGATCGACATCTTCAAACGCCTGCGTGCTGAGTTTGGGTTGAACGACGTCGGCATTGTCTTGCAATCGTATCTGCGGCGGACCTATGCGGATGCGCAGGAATTGGTAAAGCTGCCGGCGCGGATTCGCATCTGCAAAGGAGCCTACAATGAACCGCCGGAAGTTGCGTTTCCAGACAAGAAAGATGCCGATGACAACTACGTGAGGGTGATGCAGCTGCTGCTTGTCGAGCGGAATCTATCACGGCATAGCCACGCACGATCCGAAGATGATCGAGGCGACGATCGATTTTTCGCAGCGACGAAGGGATTCCGAAAGAAGCTTTCGAGTTTCAGATGCTTTATGGGGTGCGGCGCGATTTGCAGCGGCAGCTGGCAAAGGACGGCTACAACCTGAGGGTCTATGTTCCTTACGGAAAACACTGGTATCCTTACTTCATGAGACGGCTGGCGGAACGACCGGCCAACATCTGGTTCGTCTTGAAAAACCTCCTCAAAGGTTAGCTTGCGGAATGGAGAATTACTTTTGGATCTTGTGGTGCATTCTTGGCGCGATCCTGATCGTCGCTGAAGTCTTCACGTCGGGTTTTGTCCTGTTGTGGTTTGGCATCGGCGCCCTGGCTGCGGCCTTTGCCGGGATCATCGGCATCAGCAATCTCGGACTTCAGTTTTTCATTTTCGCGCTGGTTTCAATCGGACTCACCGCCGCCTCGCGAACCATCTTCGTCAACTACTTTTCCCGGGAGAAGACCGGGGACTCACTGCGCACGGGCGTTGATTCGCTGCCAGGAAAGATCGGCACGGTGGTTTCTTCCAGCCGTGGAGCAATGCAGGAAGGCGCGGTCAAGGTTTTTGGTTCTACCTGGACCGCTTATCCGGCTGACGGCGAATCGCCACTCGAGGCCGGCGAGCGCGTGCGCGTGGAAAGCATCGAAGGCTCGTCGATCTACGTGCGCCGCATTGATGAAGGAGATGACTGGCGCGCGAAGGAGTTGCCGGAGAAAGAATGAAGGCAGTCTAATCAGAAACAGTGTTGATCTTCGGTGTCGTCTGTTCTCAAATCAGCGGGGGCAAGCCCGCCTTCCTGACCTGAGAGAGACTCTAACTATTTCGGAATACTTCCTTGAAAGCCTTTCAATCGAGATTAAGGACTCAACTCTGATCGTCTCATGGTCGGGAAGGCGGGCTTGCCCCCGCTGATCGTCTAACAAACTCGAAATGTGGATAAGGACTTCAGCGGGGTTCGGTGTCTGCTTCGTAGGTGTCGTCGAGGGTTTTGTCTTCTTCTTCGAGTGGCGGCAGTTCGATCGTGATACGATCGCTGTTTGGTTCTTCCAGTTCGTCACCACTGAAACGGGCCAGGACGACGGTGATGTTATCCTCACCACCGCGATTGTTGGCTTCATCAATCAACTCATCGCAAGCGCTGGAGAGATCAGCGGTTGCTGCTAACGATGTTTTGAATATCCTCTGCACGCAACTTTCCGGATAAGCCATCACTGCAAAGCAAAACCATGTCGCCGCGGCGCAAACGAATCCTACCGGTCACCGGCGTGATGTCTCTCTGAGCGCCAAGCGCCTGCAGGATCACATTGCGAAACATGTGAGTCTCAGCTTCCGCCTCACTTATTTGGCCCACGTCGACGAGTTGCTGCACCAACGATTGGTCTTTAGTCGCGAGTCTAATCTGATCTTTACGAATGATGTAACCGCGGCTGTCGCCGACTTGCACCAGATCCACAAAGTCGCGGTGGACAGCAGCGCCGGTGAAGGTCGCGCCCATACCGGCGCAGCGCGAGTCTTCCTGGCTCTTATGGTGAATCGCGAGATTAGCGTAAACAGTGGCTTGCTTTAGACAATCGACCAGCGGCGTGTCCTGATCGCATCCCTCGGAATCACTGCCCATGATCATGTCGCGCACAGAATCCACGGCCATCCGGCTCGCAACATCTCCGGCGAGAGCGCCGCCCATGCCATCTGAAACAACCAGCACGAGACCCTTCTCGCCCAACTCGAAATTGTTCAGATCGATTGGAGCCGTGGCGCCATCGGAGCCCGTCCAGGTCTGCTGTTTGGAGAGTTCGAGGACGAGAAAGTTGTCCTCGTTTCCGCGGCGAACGCGACCAACGTCCGATTTTGCGTGCAGTTCAACAATCATAAGGTGCGTGAAGGCGATTCTGGATAAGGCAAAGTTCGATTCGAATTCTAACCTTTCGCAGTTTGGCTGTCACTTCCGTTTTGATGTAATGCAAAACTGTTAGTACGCGCTGCAATCCCGGACCTTGCATTATTCAGAACGGAAATAATGACGCTAGAGTCAAATGCTGCCGTAGTAAACTAACAGTTTGCGCTACAATCACTGAAAAGCTCAAATCTTATTTAATGCTTGATCGAGATCAGCAATTATATCATCCGTATCTTCGAGTCCAACCGAGACCCTCACGAGACCATCGCTGATTCCCAAGCGGGCCCGTTTGTCCAGGTCAACCGACGCGTGAGTCATCGTTGCGGGGTGCGAGATGAGCGTTTCTACGCCGCCCAGGCTTTCCGCCAGCGTGCAAAGTTTAACTGCCTCCAGAACGGCTCGAGCCGCTTCCAGCGAACCCACGTCAAAGGCCACCATGCCGCCGAACCCGTGCTGTTGACGTTTCGCCAGAGCATGCTGAGGGTGCGAGGCCGAGCCCGGGTAATAGATCTTTTTGACTTTAGGATGCTCTTCGAGAAAAGCGGCCACAGCCCGGCCTGACTTGTCGTGTTGTTCCATGCGTAGAGCGAGAGTCTTGGTGCCGCGCATGACGAGCCAGGAGTCGAAAGGCGAGAGAATCGCGCCGGCACTGTTTTGCACAAAGCCAATCCAGGCGGCGTCGTCTTCGTTATTCAGCAAAACAGCACCCCCAATACCATCGGAGTGACCATTCAAATACTTCGTCGTTGAATGCACTACAATATCCACGCCAAACTCGAGCGGGCGCTGCAAGTAAGGCGACATGAATGTGTTGTCACAAACAACGCGCGCGCCGGTCCGATGCGCAATCTCCGACACCTCGCGCAGATCGGTAACGATCATCACCGGGTTAGTCGGAGTCTCCAGAAAAACCATTCGGGTGTTGGGCTTGATCGCCGCCTCCACGTTGAGCGCGTCTGACGTATCTACGAAATCAAACTCGAGATTGTAGTTCGCGAGTATTTTCGTGAAAAGTCGAAACGTGCCGCCGTAGGTGTTATCGGAAACGACAACGTGCTCGCCTGCTTTTACCAGCCGCAGAGTGGCATCGATGGCTGCCATCCCGGAGGCGAAAGCGAACCCAAAACGCGCGCCTTCAAGCGCGGCAAGGTTTTGCTCCAGCGCACTGCGCGTCGGGTTTTGCGTGCGCGCATACTCGTAGCCTTTATTTTTTCCGAGGCCTTCCTGCGCGTAAGTTGAAGTCTGATAAATAGGAACCGTGACCGAGCCGGTTGTCTGTTCAGGCTCCTGCCCGCTGTGAATTGCCGTAGTTGCGAAACCCATAGGTAGTCAATCGTAAATCGTGAATCGTGAATAGTAAAACGGGCAAGGGATCAAAATGATGTTCAGCGCTTAGCTGTTACGAAAGATTTCTGTGTGGAGCGTGGCATGTTAGCCCGCGTGTTAGACCGTGTCAATCAGTGCCGAATTCATTGGGGTTGAGTTTGAAACCAAGAGCCCTTTCCGGGCTTCTCAGGAATGGTCACGTTTCCAGATGCAAGATGCAAGATAATTTTTATTGACAGGAATTGTGAGCTAGGAATAGACTCCCACCGCGCTCAGTTCTCATTCTCGATCGTTTCGCTTTTTCCCCTCAGATCGTTCGCGCGACTCACATCGCGTCAGCCTCGTGTCAACGACCGCCTTTTCAATTAATAAAAGTCCGCCTGCTTCGGACTTGTTCACCCGACACAAAGGCACCTTTTACTTGACAAGTTCGGAGTCGAACAGCGACCAGGAATAGCGCAACGGTGTCGCCTCATCAGATCGCGCAGTGAATCCTTCATGCGCGTTTAGCTGGGCGTTGTTATCGCAGTGCCCGTAATTTCTCGTCGAAACTTTCTTGAAAGGTAAGGAGACTCATGATCTACATCACACAACTAACTGGGCGTAAGGCGATGTTTGCCTCGCAAATCATGATGATGGCACTCGGTGTTTTCCTGCTGATGGCGCTGCAATCTAGCATCGTCCATGCACAGTGGGCCGCCAGCGGCAACGATATTAACAACACTAACACGGGCAACGTCGGCATCGGAACCACGACGCCGGGTTATCGGCTCGATGTGGTGGCACCGAATCCGTGGGTAGCCCGATTCCGCAAGACTGATGCGACCAACGGCGGGATAATCATAGATTCCGCCACCGGCTATAACCCAAACCTTGCGTTCTCGGTTAACGGAACATTCAAGTGGTACTTGAACAGCAATAGCACTAGCGGTGACGCCTTGCAGTTCTGGGAATCAACCGGCGCCAACCCACGATTTACGTTGACCCAGGCCGGTTACGTGGGTATTGGGACGACAAGTCCCTCCGCCCCGATTTCGGTAGCGTTGAATAGCGGGGGCACCACGAACACTATGGCCGTGTTCGATACAGCCAATGACCTTGGCACTACTTTCCCCAATCTTGTCTTCCAAAGATCCAGAGGAACGCTGACTTCCAGAAGCGCGGTCTTGTCTGGTGATCGGCTGGGCGGCTTTGCGTTTAGAGGTTATGGGGCCACCGGTTTTAATACGAATAACGATAATGCCGCTGTCAGAGGCTATGCAGCCGAGAATTTTACTGATACCGCGCAAGGAACCTATCTGACGTTTGAGACCACGCCAACAGGAACCGCCAATCGCACGGAAAAAGTGAGAATCCTGGCCAACGGCAGCGTCGGCATCGGGACGACGAATCCGGTGTTTGATGCCAATGTCGCTAGATATCTCACGCTGGATGGTGGATCTGGAGTCATCGGTTCCATTGGAGCTGCCGGTGGAACGGGTAGTGCAGGTATTGCAGTCAGCCAGGTGGCCTTCATTAACAGCAGCCTGGGAACTACCGACAAGAGATTGGCCACGATAGTAGGTTCCACCGACACAGCAACAAACAGCGGCGTGCTGGATTTCTACACTGCCAGCGCGGGAACGTTTTCGATCCCCAGGTTGAGAATTAATTCTAGCGGCAACATCGGTATCGGAACTATGTCACCCGGTTACAGACTCGACGTACAGGGGGGTTCCCTGAACGCCTCTGGAGGCCCCTGCATCGCCGGAGTTTGCAAAACTGCATGGTCGCAGGTAAGCAGTCAATGGACCACGACCGGATCCAATATCTATTACAGCTCAGGCCAAGTCGGCATCGGCACGACTATCCCTTCCAGCAAGCTGCACGTAGTCAGCGGCACCGACACCGCTACGTCATTACTTAATCTCGATACCGGCGTTC
Organism: Blastocatellia bacterium; assembly: GCA_963698325.1. Classification (GTDB taxonomy): domain Bacteria; phylum Acidobacteriota; class Blastocatellia; order Pyrinomonadales; family Pyrinomonadaceae; genus PSRF01. The sequence continues at coordinate 315,107 of CAVOQJ010000010.1, forward strand.
ATGGCGGGACGTCGATGGTAGTGTACGGTACCGCGAACAATGAGAGCGCCTTTGACATGGCGGTTTACCGCGGCGGGCTATATGTAAGCCGGCTCGGGGTGAACCCGACCGGGAACGTCTATCTCCAGGCGGGAAGCGGCGCCGTCGGCATCGGCACTAGCACGCCCAATTCCAGTTACAAACTCGATGTTACTGGGAATACCAATGTCACCGGTAACGTCACCGTCACAGGCAACATCGCTGCGAAATATCAGGACGTCGCGGAGTGGGTTCAGTCCTCGCAGGAGCTTCCGCCGGGCACAGTCGTCGTCCTCGATCAAACAAAATCGAATCAGGTGATCGCGTCTTCGCAAGCCTACGACACGCGCGTCGCCGGTGTGGTTTCGTCACAACCAGGCATTACGCTCGGTGAAGACGGCGTCGGCAAAGTCCTGGTCGCGACCACCGGGCGAGTGAAGGTCAGGGTGGATGCGACCGCGGGACCGATTCAGGTTGGCGACCTTCTAGTAACCAGCGACAAGGAAGGCGTCGCGAGGAAGTCGGAACCCCTCAATCTCGGCGGCGTGCAGATTCATCGCCCTGGCACACTGATCGGCAAAGCGCTCGAGCCGCTCGAGAAGGGAACGGGTGAAATTCTTGTCTTACTGAGCCTGCAATGACTTGTCCAGGACCTCAACACCTAAGGAGCATTCCGGTGTTAGGACACAGCCCTTCTCACTTCGGCTTAAGCTGCAAGCTGACTGACCGTTCACGCATGAGGCGGGTTCGGGTCGATGAATCACCCGAAACAGATCGCAAATCTCTCATCGAGGCCTTATGAAAAACCCTTCAATCATGCCGCTCACTAAACCGCACCATGTCGTTGTTGTTTGCACTTTGCTCTTCCTGCTTGCCATTGGCGCCCGGGCGCAAAGCGTGACAGACGGTGCGACTCCCTCCGGTTTGGCCCCGGGCTCTCCGGCAGGCTCTTACGCTCTCAGCGGCTTCGAGAATGTCAATCTCTATAACGGCAACCTCGACGTACACTTGCCGCTGCTCACAATTGGCGGGCGAGGCGAGGCCGTAGCGGCTGTCGCGGCGGGGGTCAATCCGGAACCGTGGACAATGAAAGGGACCGGCGTCTGGCAAGATTGGTGGACTACATTAAAACCAGGCTACGGCCCCGGCGTGCTGCAGGGAAGACGTGTCGGCGTCAGGTTTGAAGGAGCAGGGCAAAGCTGTTCACAAGACGGGCTGTACCATTATCAATGGACCAGGACCACCCTGACCTTCATCGCCTCTGACGGCACGGAGTACGAACTGCGTGACAAGCAAACTGGCGGTCAGTGGATTGATGCGGGGGTCAACTACTGCTCCACCGGACCGTCGCGCGGTGCAGAGTTTGTGACCGGCGACGGCACCTCCGCTACCTTCATCTCTGACGCTACCATCATAGACCGGAATCGTTACGCTCCTACGAATATCGCGCCAATCATATTCCCATCCGGCTATCTAACCTTAAGGAGCGGGATCAAATATCACATCGTCAACGGGCTGGTTACGTGGGTGCGTGACCGCAATGGCAATATGTTGAACTTCACATACGGCAGCAACTCCTCCGATCCGCTGACCTACCGCAAAGTATTAAGCGCCACAGATTCACTTGCGCGCACAGTCACGTTTCAATACTTCACTCTGTCCGATACGATCAACTTTAAAGGCTTTGGCGGTGCGCCACGCACTATCACGATCAATCGCGCTGAGCTCCATACTGCTTTTCGCAGCGACTTTTTAACGCAGGGCAGCTGCCAGCAATCGCCGGGCGTGTATTGGCCAGGAGCTAAAAAGCCGAGCGAATTGTTTCCCGGGGTCACTCCCTGGGTCAATGAGACTTGCTACAACCGAATGGTCATCAGCTCGATTGTGCTTCCGGGCGGCCTCAGCTACCAGTTTAAATACAATCCCTACGGCGAGGTGGCCCGCATCGAAACACCGACGGGAAGTGCGATTGAATACGACATGACGCCAGGTTCGGGCTTAGTGTTCGGCGAACCGGTACCCGGCGAGGAGGAAACGCAGATTTATCGTAGCGTGCAGGCGCGGCGGGTTTACGTTTCCAAAGACGATACCGTGCCAAAGAGTTTGATGACTTACACGGCGGGTCCTGCTACTGGTAACGCTTTTATGATCGTGGATCAGCTCGATCCGCAGGACAACAATAAAATACTCACACGCGACAAGCACTACTTTCATGGCAATCCGGTGGCGTCTTTGTTCGCATCAGGTAGTCCCAAGGGCGCCGTTGGTCCGGGTTATCCGGCGTTCAATGTAGGACGCGAGCGAATCACCGAAGCCTATAGTGTTGTTAACGGGGTGGTAGGCAGTGTGCTGCGGAAAACGGAAACTCTGTGGGAATACGGACCAGCTATCGCCGCCGGAGCGCCGGCGTGCAACGCTCGTGTGAAGGAAAGCACCTCCACGTTGTCCGATACCAATCAGGTCACGAAGAAAGTCTTCGGCTATGACGATAGCGTGCCCTACAACAATCAGAACAATGTCAAAGAATACGATTTCGGAAACGGTGTGGCGGGCGCGCTGCTGCGGGAAACAAGCACCACTTTTATCACCTCATCAGCCTATACGAATGTGGGTTTGCTCAGTTTGCCCTCGCAGGTTTCGGTTTATAACGGTGGTGGAACCCTTTTGGCCAGTACTAGCCATGAGTACGACAACTACACGGCGAGCCTGCCTCACGGGACGCTCACTCCCCGGACTTCAATCAGCGGCTTTGATTCATCCTTCGATACCAACTACCTGACGCGCGGTAACCCTACCGGGACGACTCGCTACCTAATCACAAATGGTGTCGTACCAAACTGCGTCAATTCCCCTGCGCAATGCGTGTCCACTTATGCGCAATACGATATCGCCGGCAACATTGTTAAGATCATCGACGCGCTTGGCTTTCCTACGGATATTGATTACACGGACAGATTTGGCACACCGGATGTCGAGGCACGATCTAATCCAGGCCCGACCGATCTGGGCAGCCAGTACAGCTTCGCATTTGCCACGAAGGTTACTAATGCCCTGGGGCACACGGCCTACACGCAGTTTGACTACTATCTTGGCAAGCCGGTAAATAGCGAAGACGCCAACGGTGTGGTTTCCAGCGTCTATTATAGCGACGCCCTGGATCGACCGACCCAAACGATCAGCGCAGTCAACCCGAGCACTTCCATCATGACCCAGGCCTCGATCAGTTACGATGACCTCAATCACACCGTCACCACGACCAGTGATCAAAGTACTTATGGTGATAACGCACTCATCGGCCAGACTCTTTACGACGGCTTGGGCCGCACAATTGAACGGCGGCAGTACGAAGGCGGTACAAACTATATTACGGTGCAAACGCAGTATGACGCGTTGGGTCGTGCCTTCAAAGTATCGAATCCATTTCGGCCGTGGCAAAGTGAAGTCGCCATTTGGACCACCACCGTCTTTGATGCGCTTGGGCGCGTGCTTACTTTGACCACTCCGGACAGCGCCGTGGTGACCACCAGCTACAGCGGCAACACGGTGACCGTGACTGATCAGGCTGGTAAGCAGCGCAAGAGCGTGACCGATGGCCTGGGCCGTCTTAGGGAAGTTTATGAGGACCCGACCGGGCTAAACTATCTGACGAGCTACGCCTACGATACGCTTGACGATCTGACTACTGTGACCCAGGGAGTGCAAACACGCAGCTTCGTTTACGATTCACTCAAACGCTTGTCTTCTGCCACCAATCCTGAGAGTGGGACTCTTAGTTATCAGTACGACGCGAATGGGAATTTGGTGGTGAAGACCGACGCACGAGGCGTCTCTTCCCACTATTCCTACGACGCACTGAACCGTTCGCTGCGGCGCTGGTACAACGGCTCTAGTCTGACCACTGCTACTGTCAATAACACTCCCGCTTTGCCCTCCGGCGTTGGTTCTAGCGACGAAGCCAACTATTTTTATGATGCACAGACTCTGGCTATAGGCGCACCGACTTTCTCGCGCGGGTATTCAACCGGGCGTTTGGTAGCGATGACTTATGGCACCGGCAGCAGTGCTGGTGATTATTACGGCTACGATGCCGGCGGCCGCGCGCTCCTGAAGATTCAACAGACCGGCGGCATCAATTTCCAGACGAGCGCTAGCTACAATCTGGTTGGTGCTCGCACCGGCGAGACCTATCCTTCAGGCCGCACGGTCAGCTATGCGTATGACACCGCCGGTCGCACCAGCAGCTTCACTGGCAATTTGGGTGACGGCGTCAATCGCAATTACGCCACCGAGATTATTTATTCGCCGCTGGGCGGTATGACCAAGGAAAAGTTTGGCACCGACACCGCCCTTTACAACAAACTCTTCTACAACTCACGCGGGCAGTTGTCGGAGATCCGCGAGGGCACGAGCTACACCGGCCCGAACGACACCGGCTGGGAACGCGGCGCCATCATCAACTACTACGGCGATTGCTGGGGTATGTGTGGGGGCAGCAATAGCACTACGCCGATGACCAACAATAACGGCAATCTGAAGAAGCAGGAGATATTCGTTCCCGGCGCCAGTTCGTGGTTGCAGCAATACGACTACGACAACCTGAATCGGTTGCAGGGTGTAAGTGAATCCACCGGCGGCACGACATTGTGGCGGCAGGAGTATGTCTACGATCGCTACGGCAATCGCACGATTCACCAAACAAATACCTGGGGCGCCGGCATCAACAAGAAAGACTTCACGGTGAACGCGGCCAACAACAACCGCCTTGGTGTGCCCGCCGGACAAACCGGCACAATGTCTTATGACGCAGCCGGGAATCTCACCACTGACACCTACAGCGCGGCAGCCGTGACCAGGACGTACGACGCGGAAAACCGCATGACCTCAGAAACGCAGGCGAACAGTTTCGTGGCCGGCGTCTACACCTACAATGCCGACGGGCAGCGCGTGCGGCGCACGGTCGGCGGTCAGCCCTCAGCCGTCACCACTTGGCAGGTGTATGGTTTCACTGGCGAGTTGCTGGCTGAGTATGCGGCCGCTGCCGCGCCCGCGAGTCCGCAGAAAGAGTATGGCTATCGCAATGGACAATTGTTGGTGACCGCAGTGCCGGCTGCCGGAGCGCGCGTGAATTTCGCTCTGGCCGCAAACGGAGGATACGCCACCGCTTCCTCTTCCCTCAGTTTGAGTTTCACTCCCAACGCTACTACAAACGGCGACCGTAAAGGAATTCATTGGGGAACCGGCCCGCTCACTGGCAGCGGCTGGGTCGACGTATCCAGCGGTGTTTTTCCTGACTGGCTGCAGATCGATTTCAATGCAACTAAGACGATTGACGAGATCGACGTTTTTACGATTCAGGACAACTACCTGGATCCAGTCGAGCCGACCGAGACCATGACGTTCAGCACCTACGGTCTGACGGCTTACGACGTGCAATACTGGAATGGCTCAGCTTGGGTGGCGGTGACTGGCGGCAGCACCAGCGGCAACAACAAGGTATGGCGGAAACTCACATTCTCGCCGGTTAGCACGAGCAAGATCAGAGTGCTTACCAACGCCGCGGCTGATAATGCCTACAGCCGGATGGTCGAGCTGGAGGCCTGGGGCACAGTCGGCGGAGGAGGAGTTGATCTAAACTGGCTGGTGGCGGACCAGTTGGGCACGCCGCGGATGGTGTTTGACAAGACGGGCGCGCTGGCAAACGTGAAGCGTCACGATTACCTGCCGTTTGGTGAAGAGTTGTCAGCGGGCGTGGGCCAGCGCACCACCACGCTCGGCTACAGCGTGGATGGGGTGCGGCAGAAGTTCACCCGCAAAGAACGAGATAATGAAACCGGCCTCGATTACTTCGAGGCACGCTACTATGCCAGCACGCAAGGAAGATTCACAGGCGCAGACAATCCCGGCTTTTCTAATGGGACTGATCCTCAAACTTGGAACCTTTATGCTTACACGGCAAACAATCCCCTACGCCGCGTGGATCCGGATGGGCGTGATTGGTTTCAGATTGGCAGTGGGTATGGTGCTCGATTTGAATGGCATGAGGGTACGGAACACAAATACAGGGATGCGGACGGCAATGAACAGACGGCAACGAACGTCGGCACGCACTTGCTTGTATTTGAATTTTCCTTTAATGCCGACGGATCCATAAGAAGGAATTCCGATGGGGCAGCCGTTGGAACGCTCACGCTTTATAACCAGAACCAAGTGGCTGCACAAAACACGGAAGCGTTTACAGGGGGTCGTGCATCCGATGGATCTCAGTACAATGATATCCCCCTCGGAGTTTTTACAATCCGCACAGACATAAGAGAGCGCGCCTCAGATGCGACTGCCTTAAAGCCTGATAATCCCCGGGAGTTGAGGCCGATCTATGGGCTTCAAGAAATCGATAGGTCCCTCGGGTTTGCTGATCCGTGGGGAACGAAGAGAGCAGCTCTGAACGAGTGGGATACTAGCCTGCCGAAGCCGTATCGAGGTAATTATCTACACGGTCATGACCGTGCATCAAGCTCCACCGCCGGGTGTATCGGTGATCGGCCGCAAACCGTGGTGGACGCCATTTTTTCAATAAACTCTAGGGTGACTCCAAGAGTAAAAGCGGTCGTCACCGATGGGCCTCCGAAGAGCCCTGATCTTCGGCCTGGACCGTATGTTATTCGCCCATGAGTTCACTACACTTGGGATTGAAGTAGGGGGGACGAGGAGTTGAAGACAATGATTCTTTTGTGGATCTTGTGTTGTGCTTTAAGCTGCGGTCGCTCTAATGCCATTGTGCCAGTTGCGCGGCAAGTGGCTGGAGCAAGCTCCGAACAAAACACGCCGACCCTAACCAACAAGCAACTGGCAGCCGGGCCTATTGAGTTCTTTGCATCGTGGAAAGGTTCGTACATAAAACTTGAGCGATGGAAAGATACCAGCGATCCAAATATCGCTCATCCTGAAGCCTTTGATGTCTTGTGCCGAATAGAAAACAAGGGAGACTCGGCCGTCCAAGACGGTGACTTCATTCTCCTGACAACTATTGACTTCATTATTGCCCCAACGTACCTGTATCAAGGTGAAGTACAAAAAATCATTCAGGAGCACAGCTGGAGTCGAGTCAATAGTATGGACGATGTCAAGATGGAGAAGATTCCTTACTTGAAACCTGGCGATCGGGCGCAAATCGGAATCAAAGGCTTCAACTTGGCCAAGACTTTCAAACAGTTTAACGGGGAAGAGGATACTCTTTGGCCGTGGGCACTGAGAGTGAACGTTCGCATTCTCAACCGCGATATGACCCAAGTTGCGCTTGGGCAAGCCATACTTCCAATGATTCCCGCTGATCGCAGATTGAGCACTAAATAGCGGCAGAACCCTATTCTTCGCCGGGTTCCGCTTCGCTCGGCTAGCTTTCTCTTAGCTGCTGGCGGTTCTTTGACAACTTGCTCTCGCGCGGAAGCGGGCGCGTGGTTCAACTACCCGTTCTTAACCCTCAAAGAACGGGATAACGAAACGGGGTTGGATTATTTCGTTGCGAGGTACTATTCAAATGCACAAGGTAGATTCACAAGTGTTGATCCCGAGAATGCGGGAGCAGATGTTAGTGACCCGCAGAGTTGGAATGGCTACGTCTACACTCGCAATGCGCCGACAGTTCTCGTCGATCCAGATGGGCGCGAGTTTGAAATCTGCTATTCAAACGGAGACTGTCACACCTACAGCGACGAGCAATTCGACAAACTCAAAGCTGATGCGACCCAGCTTGGCTCAGTTTTTAAGGATAACAAGATCTATAACGAGGTCGATGGGAATCTGGTCGCAACTGCTAGCTATAGGCGCACCGGCGCTGATGACTTCAACGACTTTGCCAACGGCGTGTTCTTTGGAAGAGGTGAGAGCGCCGGACTCGTTGAGCGGGCTCCCGTCGCAGGAAAGGCGGCAGTCGGTGCATGGGCAGGAAGCCTCGTAGTCGGGGCTTCAGGCGGGTTGGCGCTCTATTATGGGCCTGCGGTCATCGGAGTCATCCTTGAACGCGGGCCCACCGTAATAAGTATCGGCGCGAAGATTGAAAAACAACTCAGGAAGCGCGGCTGGACTCAGGAAGAAGTTGAAACAACCGTGTCTCGACCATATAGGACGGTAAAAACAAGAGATACGAGACATTTGCCTAACGGTACTCGGATGAACGATCCTGCTACTGCTTACGTCAACAAGGATGGTAGCTATGTAGTCCGAAACGACCGTACTGGTGACATCGTTCAAATTTCAGACAAGGGCAAACCAGGCTGGAAATCGCCCTTTTAGACTCAAAGGTGATCATGCTGACAGAAACTCAAGTCTTTGAGCAGTTCGCGCCCATCGGAATCGTATCAGAAAATGGGGAAATATATATTCCGAAGAGGAAGGCGTCCGACTTTATTGATCTCTGTGAAAACAATCAACTGGCCGTAATCGGAATGGAGGGATTCATTTATGAGGATAGCAAGTTTATTCCGCAACTAGATTTGATAGCTGACTACTCCTCTTCTGAGTTTGGGGACTGGATATCATACATGGAAACCTGCAATTCGGCAGCCCGAGCCTTTATTGAAAGCGCAAAATCTAAGGATAACCTCTTTTTCACTTTTGTTGTTTTATCTCCCCAAGAAGTAACAAAGTGATTAGGGGTCTTCCGAACGGCTATCGCATTGCAGGTAGTTGCATTTTTACTATTGAGCGCGATTAAAGCTCTCGAAATGGCAGCGTAAATGGACGATTCTCCCTAAAAAAAGAAAAAGGCGCACTTGCGTCGCAATCCGAGGTGGCTCAATGCTTTAACGGCGCCGAAAAATAGCTAAAAAAGAAAGAGGAAGGGTACAAGATCGGAAGATGAACTCCATAACCGCGCTTATCGGATGCGAGTTTACTATATATTGTGTATTCCGCAGTGATCTTGGCTGCAAAATTGTCCGACTTGCGAGGAAGCGACGCAGGTGTCGAAACTCTTTGACGCTTTGCAGAATGTCCGGATTTACTAACAAAATGACATCTCGCCACATACGCCATCCCCTTGCCCGACCGTGGAAAATCGCTCACAAGCGCCCTTTTTTCTTTTTAGCGGCGAATCGTCCATTTACACTGCCATTTCGAGAGAGTCTGCTGCTTAATTGAAGTGGCCACCTTTGGCGGTACGGCGCAACCACCCTCGAGCGGCTCCGGTGGCATCTTCACCGGCAACGTGACCACCAGTTACGACGCAAACTTCACCACTGTCACCGATCAGAACGGAAAACTTCGCCGCAGTATGGTAGACGGTAGCGGCAGACTGGTGCGGGTTGACGAGCCAGACGGTAACAACAATCTCGGGACGACCGTCAGCCCGGTTCAACCCACCAGCTATACCTATGACGTTTTTGGCAACCTGAGGACGGTGGTCCAGGGCTCGCAAACGCGCAGCTTCACTTACGATTCACTCTCTCGACTGCGCAGCGCGATAAACCCGGAGAGCGGCACTGTTAACTATACCTATGATGACAATGGCAACTTGCTGACCAAGACCGATGCGCGCGGTATCACTAGCACCTACACATACGACGCGCTCAATCGCAACACGTTGGTTGATTATTCGGATGCGACGCCTGATTCCTATCGTCAATATGATTTGGCCATCAATGGTAAGGGACGAATCAACCAGGTTTGGCAAAGTGGATCAACAACAGCAGCGACTTACATTGATGAGTACGACGCACTGGGCAGGACTCGGGTGCAACGCCAACGCTTTGAGACAGGCGGCGTTTGGAGTGGGTCCTATAAAGTACAGCGCACTTACGACCTCGCCGGCCACGTGAAAACGCAAACATATCCTTCCGGCCACACAGTCACTTACAACTACGATCAGGCCGGGCGTCTGGGCGATAAGGATGCTCAGAACCTGGCCTTCACCGGCAACCTCGGCGACGGCGTGGCGCGCACTTACGCTACCGCGGTTACCTACAGCGCATTCGGCAGTTTGCAACAGGAGCAGTTTGGAACACAGACACCGCTCTATCACAAGCTGCACTATAATGTGCGGGGCCAACTCAATGACATTCGACTGAGCACGGTGGCTTGGGCGACTGACCAATGGAACTGGAACCGTGGCGCCATCGTCAACTACTACGCCTCGGCTGAACTGGCATGCCCGACGCCTGCCTGTAGAGCCAACAGCGGACCGGACAACAACGGGAATCTGATCCGTATGCAGCATTGGATCCCCGCCAACGAGCAGATGAGCAGCTACAACTACACGGAGGATCGCTACACCTACGATTCCCTGAACCGGCTCAAGTCTGTTGCCGAGTACCATGGCTGGCAGAGCGGCTTCAGCGGGCAAGATTTCACGCAAATCTACGACTACGACCGTTGGGGTAATCGCACGATCAACCCGGCCACAACCAATGCGCCAGAGCCCCAGTTCACCGCCAGCAGCGCTACTAACAGATTGGGTGTGCCTGCGGGCTACACCGGCCGAATGGACTACGACGCGGCCGGCAACCTCATAAACGACACTTACACCTCCTATGGAAGAACTGATGGAACTCCCACTCGCCTGTACGACGCTGAGAATCGTTTGACCACCGCCAAGGACGGCAGCCTCCAGGTGGTCAGCAGCTACAGCTACAACGCCGATGGCCAGCGCACGCGGCGCAAGGTAAATGGCGTGGAGACGTGGCAAGTCTATGGCATGGATGGCGAGCTATTAGGTGAGTACGCGTCCGGCGCCGGGGCCTATTTGCCGGCGACCGAATACGGTTATCGCGGCGGCGAGTTGCTCACAAGCATCAGCAGCGGTGACACGCAACGGTTGTCCCGCTTCGTTACCAACCTCTACTATGGCGCGCTGCAACGGGACCCGACCCCAGCGGAGTCGCAGGATAAGATTAATCAACTGGCTGCGGCCGGCGCCCAGAGTCAGGCGCAGTTGCTGACGATAGCGAGCCAGATTGCCCGTTCGCTTTTTACTTCCACCAACTACGAGACTTCGCCTTATAATTCCGACGTTCAATACGTCACGGATCTTTACTATGCCTATCTGCAGCGCGGGCCGGACGACAGCGGACTCAATTTCTGGGCGGGACAAGCAGCGAGCAGTCGCGTGAATGTCTGCAACGCATTCGAGGCGAGCGGGGAGTTTCAGACGCTGGTAGCCACGCTCTACGGCACGGCTGCTTCGGACAACGAGCGCACGGAGCATTTTGTCAACGACTTCTACCTTGGCGCTTATGGCAGGAATGCAACTGCTACAGAGTTGCAGCAGCAACGCGATGCTCTGAACGCAGCAGCGGCACAAAGTCAGGCCTCAGTTCAAACACAGGCGGAAACGTTCGGGCGCTCGCTGTTTGTGACACAGGTCAATGATGCGAGCTTGAGCAACACGCAATACGTCACCAATCTTTACGAGGCATTCCTGCAACGTGGGCCTGATGCCGGCGGACTGAGCTTCTGGTCGGGACAGGCGAGCGTAGGAACTGGGCGGCAGAATGTCTTAAACGCATTTGCCACCTGCGGAGCGTTCAGAGAACTAGCCGGCACGCTTTATCGCGAAGCCAACTGGCTGGTCACGGATCACCTCGGGACGCCGCGCATGATCGTGAACAAGAGCGGTAGCCTGGCGAGCGTTAAGCGGCATGATTATTTGCCATTTGGCGAAGAGCTTTACGTCGGCACCGGGGGAAGAACCACCACACAAGGTTATAGTGGCGACAGCGTCCGTCAGAAGTTCACCCGCAAAGAACGGGATAATGAAACCGGCCTCGATTACTTTGGCGCCAGGTACTATGCGAGCACACAAGGAAGGTTCACAAGCGCAGATGAACCCCTCGCTGACCAAGATGAAGACGATCCACAAAGCTGGAATCTGTATCAGTATGCAGGAAACAATCCGCTGTTATTCACTGATCCCACGGGAATGTGGAAATGGGTTGATCCAGACCAAAATGGTAATAGGTTTCTTCAATGGGAGGAAGGTGACGATTGGCAGACATTAGCCACGTTCTTGAACAACAATAGCGATGACACCTATTACAGGGAAGACCTGGAAAAAGCCTTTTCCAGCGGCGGTCTTGGAGAAGAAACGATCGTTGACGTTACGGGTGCTATTCCGAAATTCACGAATACTCGAGGTGGAGTTGATTCGAGTGTGAGTTGGGATCTTGTACCTTTTGGCGGCGGAGCTAAGGTCGCATCGAAAGCTGGCATTTTTCGAAGAATCGCACGGGCGTTCGGGTTTGGAGCAGCAAGGAATACTGTAAAGATTCCTGCGCGAAAAGCTTTGCCGGTTTTGGCGAGAGCAGTGTGTTTTGTTGCGGGAACACCAGTCCTGACAAAGGAAGGTTTGAAGCCGATCGAGGAAATCAAAGAAGGAGACAAAGTTCTCAGTTACAACGAACAGACCAAGCAAACCGAATACAAGACAGTAGTTCGAAGTATTGTTCGATTCGCGGAAGCAGAAAAATTGCTATTGGTAAAAGTTGAAGGCGAGGTTGAGACTTTAGGCCTAACAAATGAGCATCCGTTTTTTGTGCGGATCCACAGAGCGAGAGACAACACAGCAAGTGACAATGACGACGGCGAATGGCGAAAGGCGGGCGAGCTACAAGTTGGTGACTTAATCCGCAAAGCCGATGGAACTTGGGCGATAGTTGAGAACATCAGCCGGCGAAGTAAAGGCGAGGCGGTATACAACTTCGAGGTTCCTGACAACCACAACTACTTTGTCGGACAAACGAGTCTGCTGGTCCATAACAACGATGATTGCATCGTGAGGACATTACAAACCGGGGGGCGCAGAATAAGAAAGAGCACTGCCGAGGCATTAGGTCTCACTAAAGAACAAGCAAAAAACGCTATTGAAGCGTTGAAGAAAGCTGAGGGGGTGGGAAATAATGTCCATCAAAAAATCATGAGTAACGGTGATCTGGTTAATTCACACACGGGAGAAGTCATCGGGAATCTCCACGATTATGTGCCTTGATTGGTATCGGTGAATATGGAAGAAACTAAAGAAACAGACATTTTGATGTGTAAGACAGATTCTGAATTCATGGTTCTTACTCAAGAGAAGGACTGTCATATTGTTACCCAAGAGCTTGGTATTACACCTGACAGGTTTCATCAGAAGGGAGAGAAAACTTATTCAAAGTTTTCTCCGAACCCGGGAATTCATCAAAGTGGACTTTGGGCGATCTCCAAGGTTTCTGTCGCTGAGGAAGCTTCTATATCTGAACACATAAGACACTTTCAAACGATACTCGGAGACAAATTAGAAGTGATCAAGAGGCTCAAACAACATTACGGCTTTGAGTGTGTGTTTTATGTCTTGATTCATACTGAAGACGCCGGCGAAGCGTTTGATTTGGATGAAGCGGAGCTAGCTTTTATAAACAAAATTTCTAATCGGTTCACTTGTTCTATCGTGGCAATTGAGGGGAGTCTAAAGTAGCTCCGAGATCCGGCACTACGTTATTCCTGTCTGTTCTGTTCGTATTGTGAGACGTAGGCAGAGACCCAGTTGACGATGTGCTCCTGCTGACGGCGCGGGAGCTTTGAGACTCGATCGAAGACCTCACGCACCTTGCCGGCTGGTCGGGCTTTTCTTAGCTGCTGACGGTTCTTTGACAACTTGCTCTCGCGCGGATGCGGGCGCGGGCTTCAACTACTCGTTCTTAACCTCAAAAGAACGCGACGATGAAACCAAGCTGGATTACTTCCTTGCTCGATACTACTCATCGACCCAAGGGCGGTTCACCAGTCCTGATGAGTTCAGCGGTGGTCCGGACGAATATTATGAGTTCCATGATCTGGCTTCGGAGAACCCAACCTTCTACGCGGACCTGACCGATCCGCAGTCACTCAACAAATATCAATACTGCTACAACAACCCGCTTCTCTACATCGATCCCGATGGGCATCAGGGCGTAAGAGAGTGGTTCAGAAACACTCTCAATGGAGCCGCGTCTACAGTTTCGGAAAACAACGGCTTCGGCAGAATGGATGCGCCACAAACCACAACCGGACGCGCGATTGGTCACGTTATCTCCATCGCACAAGGCGGCGCTGAGATCTATGGTGGTGTTTCGGCGGTAGTAGCCGGGGGTGGGGGAGGCAGTCATAACGGCCCCGGCGGCTGGCACCGGCGTGGGCGTTCTAGTACCGGCAGCGGGAGTTGCTACCGCCGGTGTAGGCGCTATAGTAACCGTCCATGGGGGTGCCGTCCTTGTCAACACGGTCACGAACATCTTCAGTAAGAACAATTCGCAACAGAGTTCTGGCGCGAATCAGGCAAAAGAAGGCCGAGCCACCAAAGAAAGACCAATCGGTTGAAGGAACGCGGGTGCAACGTGAGAATATTGAGAAAGCCCAAAAGGTAAATCGCTAGGCAGGTCGTCCGGACAGGATCAGATCGATAGAAAAGTCCAAGCAAAACGAAAGAACTGCCCTGAAGAAGATAAAGACCCTGAAAGATGCTGAGGACAAGTAATGATGTACGACAAGCTGACAACGGAAGCGTTAGTCGAGAAGGCCGAGCAGTTAGAGGAGTCAGGAATGCTTAACGAAGCAATAGAAGTCTGGCGTGTCGCCACTCAGCGTGAGGCAGATCCGGTCATCCTTTGCGAATTTGCGAGTTTAGCAATGAAACTGGGGAACTGGTCTGCTGCGGAGGAGGCCCTAATGACAGCAGTTAATCTCACTCCAGAGCTGCCCAACCCACATACTCTTCTCGGATTCTTATACTTTGAACGGGACATGTTAGAAAAAGCAGTTAGCTGTTTCCAAAAGAGCCTGGCGCTCGAAACAAGCGCCGGTGTCTTCACATCATTAGGTGTAGCTCAGCTTGAGCTCGGTTTGACTGAAGATGCGAGAGCAAGTCTGGAGCAAGCAGTAAGAATCGATCCAGATTACGAGGAGGCTTATTACAACCTAGGGTTGAGTTATAGGGAGACCGAGCCGTTGAGGGCAATTGATTTATTTGAGAAAGCCATCCACGCCGATCCCGAATACGCGATGGCACATCGAGAATTAGGTTGGGCTTTAAGTCAGCTTGATGGAAAGGATGCCGAAGCGGAGTACCACGTTCGAAGAGCCGTCGAACTAAATGATGAGGATGGGTGGGCCCATATTTATCTTGGAAACATTTTCTGGCAAAGAGATGATCTGAGTTCTGCCGAGCAATCTTTTAAGAAGGCTGTTAGAGTCTGGTCAGAGATCGCTGTTCCATACTGGTGTCTCGCACTGTTCTACGAATATCAGGGAAGAAAGGAGGAAGCTGAAAGGCTTTATCAGCAAGGACTCGATCTAGATCCGGACGATCCTCAAGCAAACAAGCTGTTTGGAATCTACCTGAGGGACATTGGAGAACTGGCAAAGGCTAGAACATATCTGGAGCGGGCGCATGCGCTTGATCCCGAAGACAAGGGTATTACCGAAATCTTGGCTAAAGTGAGTTAAGTACCCCAAACCGACCGCGGCGGCTGGTGGAATGCGTGACAACGGACACGTGACAACGGACACGTTGACACTCGCCGGCCAGCAAGTTAGTCTGTTACCCCGTGAATCGCACGGGAACAAATCCTCCTCCTAATCCCAAAACAAAAGCTGTCGCAATCATCCCCGCTCGCTACGAGTCTGTTCGTCTGCCGGGCAAAGCACTGCTGGAAATCGCCGGAAAGCCCATGATTTGCTGGGTTGTGGAGCGCGCGCTGGCCGCCCGAAATGTCGCGCGCGCAATCGTGGCGACGGATGACGAGCGAATAGTCGCGGCAGTGAAATCTGCCGGTTATGAAGTGGTGCTGACTCGCCGGGATCATCGCAGCGGTACGGATCGGATTGCCGAAGTCGCAGCTTCAATCAAAGATGCCGACATCATTGTCAACGTGCAAGGTGACGAGCCTTTGATTTCGCCGTCGACGATCGAGCAAGCGGTGGAGGCCATGGGGGAAAAGGAGAACGCGGGAAGAGGGGAACTGGGAAACGGGGAAAAAGGGGAAGGGGGAAAGGGTAAGGGGGAAGACGCGGAGACGTGGAGACGCGGCGACGCGGGGAACCACACCAGTGATGGGAGTGAGGTAGGGATTGTTACGACTTGGGAGCCGATGGAGTCGGTGGCCGATGTTTTGAACCCGGACGTAGTGAAAGTTGTCGTAGACGAAAGCGAACGCGCACTGTATTTCTCACGTCTGCCTGTGCCTTTCCCCCGTGATGCGGTGCGAAGGTACGGCAGCCTGGACGCAGCGTTAAGTAATGAACCTTCACTGTTGTCCAGTTTTCGCAAGCATACCGGGCTATATGTTTACCGGCGCGAGGTGTTGCTCGAGTTTGCGGGGTGGCCGCAGTCGGAGTTGGAGCGATTGGAGTCGCTCGAACAACTGCGAGCGTTGGAACATGGTGTGAAGATCAAAGCAATCAAGGCCAGCACGTCGTCGATTGGCGTGGACACGATGGAGGATTTGGAACGGGTACGTTCGATTGTTGAGGAAGAGAATTGCAGTTTAGAGTTCAAGCTTTAGCTTGGGTCTTCGCTGCGTCAGCAACCCAAAGGTTGAACTCTGAACCACTTGATTTTATGAACGACTGGATTGGATTAGCGATAATTGGCTTCATTGTTTTGTGTGCCCTGCTCGCGCTATGGCGGCTTTCCAAACCTTACGAAGTCAGCGTGGAGGAGTTTGAGAAGCGCGCCGCTGAGGCGCCGAGCTTGTTGAGCGCCGGCTTTGTCGGCCTGCAAAAGATTCTCGATCCGGCAACAGCGAAGGCTGTGGACGCGCAGGAGGATCTCAAGCAAGGGCGCTTTGACAGCGAGCAGGCGAAGGGCGACGGAGATGAGGCGGGGGCAGACGGCAGGAGGCAGGAGCAGCAGGCAGGCGCAGACTGCAGGAGCAGGAGGCCGACGGCAGGAGGCAGGAGCAGCAGGCCCTAGGCATGCGCCAGAAGAAAGACTCGCCGTTACAAAATTCCTGACTCGGAACTCGAAACTCGGAACTCGAAACTCTATTTTATGGTGACAGCAATGACTAAATACATCTTTGTTACCGGCGGCGTGGTTTCCAGCTTAGGAAAAGGCTTGGCGGCGTCTTCGATTGGCTGTCTGCTTGAGGCGCGCGGACTCAACGTCTCTTTGATCAAGCTCGATCCTTACATCAACGTCGACCCGGGCACGATGTCGCCGTTTCAACATGGCGAGGTCTTTGTCACAGATGACGGCGCGGAAACCGATCTTGACCTGGGCCATTACGAACGATTTACACATGCTCCTCTGTCACAAGCAAACAACTGGACCACCGGCCGTATCTATCTTTCGGTGATCGAGAAGGAGCGTCGCGGCGACTACCTCGGCAAGACTATCCAGGTCATTCCCCACGTGACGAACGAAATAAAAGATGCGGTCAGGGCCGTCGCGGAAAAAGAAAATCCCGACGTCATCATTGTCGAGATTGGCGGCACCGTCGGCGACATCGAATCGCTCCCATTCCTCGAAGCTATTCGTCAAATGGGAAACGAAGAAGGCCCGGGAAACACGCTCTTTATTCACGTTACGCTGGTGCCTTATATCGCCGCGGCCGGCGAACTGAAAACAAAACCCACGCAACACTCCGTTCGCGATCTTCGCGAGATTGGTATTGCTCCTGACATTCTCTTGTGCCGTTCCGAAAGACCGCTCTCTCACGATCTGCGTTCGAAGATAGCACTCTTTTGCAATGTGAAAGAGTCCGCGGTAATCAGTGCGCAGGACGTTGATACCATTTACGATGTGCCGCTCGCGTTTCACGAACAGGGACTGGACGAATTGATCGTCAAGCAGCTTGGTTTCGGGGCGCGCGCTTCCCAATCAAATCTTTCCGAATGGCGCGACCTCGTGGGGACAATCCGGGAGCCGTCCGGTGGAGAAACTTCAATCGCTATCGTAGGCAAGTATGTCGAGCTGGAAGACTCTTACAAATCGTTGCGTGAAGCACTGACCCATGGCGGCGTCGCAAACAACGTTCGCGTTAGTGTGAAGTGGATCGAGTCAGAAGATCTTATGGATGACGATTACGAGTCTCGGCTGCGCGACTTTGACGCCATCCTTGTTCCCGGTGGTTTTGGCAAACGCGGCATTGCGGGAATGATTCGCGCGATTACCTACGCGCGAAAAAGTAACACACCCTACTTCGGTATTTGTCTGGGCATGCAGACGGCCTGTATCGAGTATGCGCGAAATGTTTGTGGACTCAAGGATGCGGATTCCACCGAATTCAATAGCGACAGCCCTTATCCGGTCATTTTCAAACTCCGTGATCTGGTTGATGTCGAAGAGCTCGGCGGCACGATGCGCCTCGGTGCCTGGCCCTGCAATCTCTCGTCAGGCTCACTCGCGCAAGAAGTTTACGGGACTGATGAGATCAGCGAGCGGCACCGGCATCGTTATGAGTTTAATCCGGAGTTTCGCCAAACTTTGGAAAGCGCCGGGTTGGTGTTTAGCGGTGTCTCTCCTGACGGAAAGTTCGTGGAAATCGTTGAGCTCCCTCGCGATGAACATCCCTGGTTTCTCGGTTGTCAATTTCATCCCGAATACAAGTCGAAGCCCTTAAATCCGCACCCGTTATTCACCTCATTTGTGCGCGCGGCTTACGAGAACCGGATGCACAACGAAACCTCCATGGATAAAAACGGGGAGACGGAGCTTTTGATTTCGGAACGCGCGAATGTTGTGAGTGCCGAATAGAGTGGTCCGATAAACTTTCCGAACCTCTGGTCAATGTGAGTCTTAAGGTTCGGTCTTGAGTGCTGACGAACCAGCGGGGGCAAGCCCACCTTCCCGACCTGGAGACTCTCTGATGAGTTCGGTAGATCCACGTTGAAAGCCTTTCAAGCAGAAATCACGACTGAATTCTGATCAGCTCGTGGTCGGGAAGGCGGGCTTGCCCCCGCTGGTTAGCTGGCGCTCTGTGGTGAGTGATTGTTGAGCGTTTATTTACCACGGAGACACAGAGAACACAGAGGTTGCACAGAGGAGATGTCAAGCTAAGACACTACCCTCGCTCGCTACCGCTTGCGGTTCGTTTAGGTAATAATGCTATCAACTCAGTTTATCGGGTTTCATATGCTTCATTGCCCTACATGCGGCCGGCATTATTCAGCCGCCTTCGCGATTTGCCCGGATGATCAATCGCCGTTGCAGGCTGATGCCACGGCCGGTGGGCCTTCTCTGGTTGACCCGCTCGTGGGGCACACGCTTGACGACAAGTATCACCTCGAGGCACGCCTGGGTATTGGTGGCATGGGCACGGTCTATCGCGCGCGGCATTTACTAATTGATCGGCCGGTAGCTGTAAAAGTTTTGAACCAGCGCTTCGTCGAAGACGAGGCTGCGCGCACGAGGTTTCGTCGCGAAGCCAGAGCGGCTGGACGGTTGCAACATACGAATGCTGTTACAGTCACTGACTTTGGCGAATCACATGATGGCTACGTTTATCTGGTAATGGAGTTGCTTGAGGGCCGCACGCTTCGCGATGTGCTGGCCAAAGAAGCGCCGCTCGACGCGGCACGATCAGTTTCATTGATGTTGCAGATTTCCGCCGCGGTGGGCGCAGCACATGAAGCAGGCATCATTCACCGCGATTTGAAACCGGCCAACATATTCATCGTCCAGCGTGCGGAGGTTCCGGCACTCGTGAAGGTTTTGGATTTCGGCATTGCAAAACTGGCTGCCGACTCACTCGACGAAGACGAGCCGATGACATTAACTCAAGTTGGGACCATGATTGGCACCCCACGCTACATGGCGCCTGAACAGTGTGACGGAGCGGTGTTGACTCCGGCTGCCGACGTTTACAGTCTCGGCGTCATTCTTTATGAAATGCTCACGGGCACAGTCCCTTTCAGCGGCTCTACCCCATTGGCAATCGCGATGAAGCACACGTCGGAGATTCCGCGCAATCCGCGGGACCTTGTTTCGTCGATTCCGCCGGCATTGGAGCAAATCGTACTCCACACGTTGGAAAAGCGTCCGCATGATCGACCGGCCGATGCGGAGGAGTTTCGGAGAGAATTACTGGAGACGGCAGAGCGGCTTGGGCTCGAACACGCGGCCGTTACCAGTTCGCCCAATCTGAAAGCCCTGCGCGACGTTGGCACTGAATCGCCATCCGGCCGTCTGGTGATAGACATCTCACGCTTGCGGGAAAGCCGCGCCACAAACTCTGGCGCGACTGAAATAACAGTTATCGGTTCTTCATCGGTCCGCGGCAATGAAACAGATGGCTCCGGGCGCGCTGTCAAAAAGACCAGTTCCTTCCCCAGAGTGTCTGTACCGCTTAACGTTACGGAGAAGTCAAAAAAACAAATCGGAATGATCGCCGCCGTAGTACTAGCCGCAGCACTCTTGATCGGCATAACATTCACGCTGAGATCTCGGAACGCAGCTGTCACAACCGACCCCGTCGTCGCGGCCAGCCCAAGTCCCTCGGTAGAGCCAAGCCCGTCGCCAACGCTCGCACAAACGCCAAAGCCCCCGGAAAGAAAGCCGGCTGTTAAGCCGAAGGAGGAGGACCCAAAGAAGCGTTCGCTATTGAACAAGGTCAAGCGGATATTGAAGAAACCATTTTAGAACCGGAAAGTCTCATGACGGACGTTCAGGTAAAACCTTTTCAAGTTGGTAATGTGACATTCGGTGACGGCCGCTTGACCATCATCGCCGGCGCTTGTGTTATCGAATCACGCGAACATGCATTGATGATGGCCCGCGAGTGCGCAGCGCGCGCGCGCGCGGCCGGATTGGGTTTCGTTTACAAGTCATCATTCGACAAAGCCAACCGCTCGTCGCTGAAAAGTTTTCGCGGGCTGGGAATGGAAGAAGGACTTCGTGTCTTGAGCGAGGTGAAGGAGGAAATTGGCGTTCCCATCCTTACCGACGTTCACGAGGTAGCGCAGGTCGGCCCCGTGGCTGAGGTCGCTGACATCCTGCAAATTCCCGCTTTTCTTTCGCGGCAGACGGACCTGGTTCTCGCAGCCGCGCGCTCGGGCCGGTCCGTCAACATTAAGAAGGGGCAGTTTCTGGCTCCTCAGGATGCGCGCAACATTGTGGATAAGGCGCGGGCGGTTGGCTGTGAAAAACTAATGCTCACGGAACGCGGCGTAAGTTTTGGTTACAATAATCTCGTCGTGGACATGCGATCGTTTCCGATCATGCGTGAGTTTGGCGTGCCCATAGTGTTTGATGTGACGCATTCGCTGCAACTTCCGGGGGGCCTCGGGCATGCAACCGGGGGGCAATCGGAATACATCGAACCGCTCGCGCGCGCCGGTGTTGCCTGCGGAGTCGATGCGGTTTTCATGGAAGTGCACGAGTGTCCGGAACGTGCTCCTTCAGACGGGCCAAATGCACTTCCGCTGGAACGAATGGAAGCATTACTGCTAATACTCCGCGACATTCATAGACTTGTGAACAATGATTCGGCCGGAGCGTTCGCGTAATCCGACTTGTCGGGGGAAGATCACTTGGCGGGAGAAGGCATCCATAGCCCCGTTCGCGTGCGACCTGCTGCTTAACTTACGAACGATCGATCTTATTCGCACATGAAGAGAATTCTCGCCACTATTCTTATAACAATCGCACTCAGTCTTATCTCGTCAATGGCAGCGGCACAGGATGAAGCCAGAGCTGCCTGGCAAGTGACGAACTTTGACATTACGGCAAACGTTCAACAAGCGGAGCGAACTCTCAACGGGACCGCCATACTTAACGCCACCAACGTAGGTCGTGGCACCGGATCCTCCTTCACGTTTCGCATCGCCAATAAAGCGTCCATAAAGGCGGTGACGGTCGGCGGCGCCAACGCCAACTTTCGGATGATCCCCGAAACCTACGGGAATGTGCAGCGGGTAACCGTTACGCTTCCGAATGCAGTCGCTGCCGGGGGGCCGTTGGTCCTAAATATCAGTTACACCTTGCCCGTTGAAAGCAATACCGGGCTCGCGGCGATTTCGCCCATCAGCTCACAGTTTTTACCGCTCTCCTTCTGGTATCCGCTGCCTAATACTCCGTTTACCGCGCGCGGCGCCGACACCGCGCCTTTTCGTTTGGTTATTAATGGCGCGAATGTGATTAGCTCAGGCGTCGACAAGGGCGGTCAGAGCGGCTCCAGTGCTTACGAACAAGCGCTCTTCGCGCAGCCATTTTTTGTGCAGGGAGACTGGGACAAGTTTGAAGGGACCGGTGACAGTAAAAACATTACCGCATTCCTGCCGCGCGGCGCGACTGCCGAAGAGAAGAAGCAAGCCGAAGCGATAGTCCACCTGGCGGCAAGTGCTCGAACTTTTTATGCCAACCTGCTTGGTCCTGCGCCGGAAGTTCCGATTCGGTTAGTTGCAGTGCGGCGTGGCGCAGGTTTTAGCGATGCCGGGACAATACTCATCGAGCCTGGTGTCTTCCGTAGAGCGAAGGTGGACTCTGGAACAGCGTTGCTGATTACGGAAGCGATTTCTCGTCTGTGGCTTGGAGGGCAAACTGCGGTGAGAGGCGAGGGCGGCGGGCTCTTGCGCGAGGCTCTACCGCGCTTTCTGGCGGTGCTGTTCATCGAAAAGCAATTTGGCCGCGCGGCCGCGCAGGCAGAAATGCTACGAGAGCGCCTTGCCTATAGCGCAATAGCCAGGAAAGACGCGCCGCTCGCTCGCGTGACTCCGTTGGATGGCACATATTTTAATTCCGTGCCCAACAAGGGCGCGATGGTCTGGCGGCTAATTGATGAAACTCTTGGTCACGAGAGTTTCGCGGCCACGCTGCGCGATCTGTTGCAGGCCGGGAAGGGAAATCCCAACGGTATTAACCTCGCCGCCCTGCGCAAGGCTTTAGCCGACCGCGGTGGTGAGAGGATAAAGACCCTTTTCGATCAGCAGTTGGATCAGGTTACTGATTTGGATCTCATGATTGGTATGCCGCAACAACGAGGTAGTGAGTGGGTTGCTGCTCTGAGAAATCTTGGATCGACGGATGCGGTAACCAAGGTCAGAGCCACTACCGCTAACGGCGAACAGCTTTCGATTGATGTTACAGTGCCGGCACGCAACTTCGGCGAAGCGGTGTTCAAGACCGCCGCGAAAATTGTTCGCCTTGAAATTGATCCTGAAAAACTCTACCCGCAGTTGGATTATTCAAACGACAGCGTGCCGCGCACGCCTGATCTGCAAGAGGCATTAGGTAACGCGACTCGGCAATTTGGCGCCCAGGATTACGTTAAGGCTGAGACGATCGCACGCGAGGTATTGGCCGTTGCTCCCAACCTGCAGGAAGCGCGCATCATTCTCGCGCGAGCATTGCTTGGCCAGAACAAAATCGATGAAGCAGAAAAGCTTTTCCGGTCTGCGCTTGAGGAACCGCTTCCGACCTCCGCGGCGCTTGCCTGGGCCAATATCGGGCTCGGCGAGATTCAGCTCGAGGAAAGGGCAGGCTGCGGAAGCAGCGAAGCGATTCAATGATGCCGTCCGTGCGGACGCCGAATATGCTTCATCGCTGACAGCTCGAGCCGGTCGCATCAAGGCGGAGACAGTGGCCAATACCTTGCAGGTGGACGAAACCGTTCGAGCTTTTATTGGGCAATTGGATCAGGCCATCACCAGTGGTAAGAAGGTTGAGCTCGACTCGCGCATTGTCTCGGGGGAACTTGTCAGGTTCATCAATGGCGTCATCGGCACGCAACCTGAGATCTGGCAAAGTCGAGTCTTGCGGACAGAACAGTTGGACGCAAATCTGGTAGCCGCCGACGTCAGTCTCAATACGAAAGAATTGGGACGGGAGCGTTCGGGCACGGCTGTTTTGATTCTGGCGCGCGTGGCCGGCGGCTGGAAGCTTCTCGGCATAGATCTTTTTGAAGTGAATTAGGAGGACAGGCATGCCTGTCTGTCCGGCGATCGTGTTGAGAAAAACAGGTAGAGCAGATTTTCCATTTATCATTTAACATTTTTCATTTGTCATTAGTGGATTTCCGACCGCGCTTCAATGAAAAATGACAACTGAAAAATGATAAATGGAAAATCTTCCGAACGCGACCTTGAGTTTCCAGTCCGAAGGTTATGGAAGACATTGCCTCAATTGAGCGACGCGCATCACACATCAAGCTGCTCCTGATGGATTGTGACGGCGTGCTTACGGATGGACGGTTGTGGCTGCTGGATGACGGTGACGAACATAAGAGCTTCAACACCCATGATGGATTAGGTTTGAGCCTGCTGCATCGCGCCGGTTTCAAGTCGGGAATTCTCAGCGGCCGGTTTTCGCAGGCTGTCATTCGGCGGGCACAGGAATTGGGAATAGAGTTCGTGCGCCAGGGTGATCCCGACAAGATGGAAGCGTTTCAAGAAGTGTTACGGCAAGCGGGCGTTGATGAAAATGAAGTGGCCTTCGTCGGCGACGATCTCACAGATATTCCGATTATGCAGCGTGCTGAATTGGCTGTGGCGGTAGCGGATGCCGTCGCGGAGACGCGTTCGGTAGCGCATTACGTGACTCAGGCTAAAGGTGGTCGCGGCGCTGTGCGCGAAGTTGTCGAAATAATTTTAAAATCGCAGGGACGCTGGAATGATCTGCTAGACGAGTATCTGAAATAAGTGAGCGGTGAGCAGTGAGCAGTGGGCAGTGAGCGGCAGCTTAGTCCGAAGATTTTCCATATATCATTTAACATTTTTCATTTGCCCTCTAGTTGACGATCAACGCGTGGTGGATAGCGAATCCCGGTTGAGTGACCAATGGAAAATGAGAAATGAGAAATGGAAAATCAGTACTGTCCCAACGTTAGTGGAACAGAATCAGTTGTTTGCAGAGATCGTCTAAGTCGGTTTGATCGTCTGCCAAAGAAAGGGCCTGTGAAATGGGGGTTTTCTCGAAAAGAGTGACGCTGCAGATCTGTAACATTCTGTAAAGACTGGCGTCCAGATGCAATTCCTTTTTCACTATGGCCACGAGCACATAAACCGAGATCGCGATCCAGATTTGAGTCCGCAAGGCGTTCTCGGAAGTGCCGTAGAAATTCTTGATGCGCAGGTGTTGCTTGATCCATTTGAAGAACAACTCGACCTGCCAACGGCTGCGATAAAGTTGGGCGATAGTCAGTGGTGGCAAGCTGAAGTTGTTGGTCAGAAAGACGAGTCGTTGATTCGATTGGGCGTCGAAATAACGAATGCGGCGCAGCTTTTCGGGATAGCCTTTGCGGGGAACGGGATTGACAAGTGTAATGATCTGATCGCAGATCACTCCCGTAGCTCGGTCTACTGGCTGCGAGTAGAGTCGCTGGAAATCGAACCGCTTTCTGGCACGGGTGACAAAGAAGCCAGAAGCGAGGTGCAATTTGTACAAGCGCGCGAAATCGAGGTAACCGCGATCCATCACATAGAAAGCGCCGGCTTCGAAGCTGAGTTGATCTAGAATGTTGACCTCGTGAACCTTGCCATGTGTAATGATCACCACAGTTGGGATGTTGCCACGCAGGTCGAGCAACGTGTGCAGTTTTACTGCTCCTTTGTGCTTGCGAAACTGGGCCCAGGGAAAAAGCGCCAGGCACAAATCGATGGTGGTGGCATCGAGCGCGTAAACAGTCTGGGCCAACTCGACGCCGAAGCTGTCGTTTGCGTAGAGCGCTCGAGCGCGGGTAATCAACACCTGCGCGAAGTCGGCGTAGATGCGCCAATTGCGTACCGAGTTCGCATGGGCCAACGTATTGCGCGAGACTTGGCCGCGAATGCCGAGATGGTACAGCTTGGTGTGTTGCGCGCGCAGGCAAGCTTCGATATCGCGCAGACTCTCGCGATAGGTTAGCTGCGCGAAGCTCATGCAAAGAAACTGATCCCAGCAAGAAAACGTCTTGAGTTTGTAATCGCCCTGGTAGCGTTTGACACAACGTCGAAAACTCTTGGAAGGAAGAAAGTCCATCAGTTGTGCAAAGATCGATTTGCCAGAATTCATCAGCCCTCCGCTGCCGCAAATGTCGCGCATGCAGCGGCTGGACTGGTTTTGATTTCAAATCGATCCCTCTGTGCATCGGGCTTAACCTTCTCACTTTCAATAACCTACAGACAATGGGCTAACAAACGTTGGGACAGTACTGATGGAAAATGGAAAATCATTCTCTGCGCAGCGAATGGGTTCCACCATATGGGTTCCACCATATTGACACAGAAAGTCACCTTAACTATCTTTTCAACTCAGAGCCGCGGAAGATAAGGAGTTCTGAATCCTTCCGCCTTCATCCTTAGCTGAGCGGGCGTAACTCAATGGTAGAGTGTCAGCTTCCCAAGCTGAAAGTTGCGAGTTCGAGCCTCGTCGCCCGCTCCACTTTTCAAACCGGAAAGACCTTTTCTCACAAAGGCCAAAGCCACGAGGCCTCGAAAACGCTCCGGCTCCCACTCAGCCTGCGAAAGAATAGAATAAGTTCTGACTCAGGACTTTTTTGACAGCGATTCTGTTATTTCACCCACCGTCCGAGGCGAAGGAGCTCACGACCTTCACTACTCAATATTGTTTTTTTGGGATCTTTTCCCGCACCCCCATCGCAATCGTCAAAAAGGCCAGGCATGGCGCGGCCGCAAAATGTACTTCGTTGTTAGAATGCAAGCTAGAAAGAACTCGCTCACACGGAAGCATATGGGGTACCTGTCGCTTGAGACACTCTTGTTACGCAATCACTCATTCCCGTCCGCCTCGGCGTTTGCCCGACGGTTGAAACACGAGGGAGGCAGTTGTATGATGTTCTAAATCGTTTAAGTTGAAACCCGACCTCTTTGGTTTCGCAGGAACTTACCCGATGTTCCTCGGAGCCCCCAACAGTAAAGGAGGTAATGATGCCAATAACGAGGGAGTTCTCCCTTAGCATGCAGGATCAGCCAGGCACGCTCGGAAGGATCTGCCAGGTGCTAGCTGATCGTGGAGTCAACATTCTGGCGTTCCAGTCGCTGCCCTTTGAGGGGAAGAGCCTGGTTCGCTTCGTAGTGGACAATCCAACAACCGCCAAGTCGGTTCTGGATACTCAGAAACTTCCGTACAAAGAGACGGAAGTTGTTCAAGCCAGTTTTCCAAACCGGCCAGGTGAGCTGGCCCGTGCGGCTTCACAACTCGGCGAAGCCAACATCAACATCGAGCACGCGTACTGCGGTATCGACCCCGGCACGAACGCACCATTGTTGATCTTCGGCGTCGCGGAGGCTGGTCGCGCGGCTAAGATCCTGGACAAGACCGCCGCAGCCGCAGCGGCATAGAAACTTTTCCTCATTGAGATGTTAACAGTGGGCAGGGGACTGGCGTTGAGGCCGGTCTTTCTGCCCTTTTTTTTACTTCTCAAGGGACACTGTAATGACTTACCTTAGCAATCCGATTGTGGGGACGATTAAGAGAAACTCACTTATTTAGCTCGATACAGGCGCCCTTCTTATGGGTTGGAACTCGTAGCAAATGTTGTTAGTTGTGGACACGGTGTAACAGGCGCATACTTTCAAAGACGGGTTCGAGTCCCATCGCCCGCTCCACTTTTCAAAAGCATGCCACCAGACCTGAACAAGACAATTCAAGGTCTTTGGATCGGACCTGAACTGTCCGTGATGGAACAGTTGTCGATTTCTTCGTTCCTCCAAAACGGTCATGAATATCATCTCTATATCTACGACGACGTGAAGAACGTGCCCGCCCGGACCCTCCTCCGGGATGCTAATGAGATATTGCCCTCCTCGTGGATTTTTCAATACAAACGAGTTCCAAGTTACGCTGGCTTCTCCAATTACTTTCGCTACAAGTTGCTGCTGGAACAAGGCGGCTGGTGGGCCGATACCGATACTATCTGCCTGAGGCCATTTGATTTCGAAGAGGAGTACGTGTTCTCCAGCGAGATAAATTACAGAGGCCGCGAAGTCGTCAACAGTGGCGTAATCAAGGCAGCGGCTGGGAGCCGAGTAATGGCTTACGCCTGGGGCGTTTGTCAGACTAAAAACCCGGCGCGTTTGGCTTGGGGAGAAACCGGTCCCAGACTCATGCATAAGGCAGTGAAGAAGTTTTCGTTGGAGAGATACAAAAAGACTCATCGCACCTTCTGTCCAATCAATTATGAAGAATGGCGCACACTGTTGCAGCCCGGTTTTGTGAACACATTTGCCGACGAGACCTATGCGATTCATCTCTGGAACGAAATGTGGCGGGCCGCGGGTCAGGATAAGAACGCCCGATATCATGAGACCTGCCTTTACGAAAGACTCAAGCGAGACTACTTACCCGACTCGCTGCAGTCGCAGTGCCGAGACGTTTTGAGTAGTGATATTATCTCGCCAGCAATGGAGATCTAATCATGAAACCTGTTTTGCTCTTGCCGCTCATCCTCGCGCTGTTTCCGCAGGCACAGAATCCAGCTATATCCCACGAAGGCAATCCGGTAAGCGTTGTGAGTTCCAAGTGGTTCAAGGAGCGACGGTCAATCGCGCAAGATGCTGACGGTATCACACCGGCTGCGGCCATGATCCCGGCTAACAAAAACTACGAAAGGAATCGAAGAGCGAACATGTCGCCGGGAGAAAGAGATCCCAACCTCGATACCATCGACGGGCGTAGCGCCGCGCTCGAAAAAGCGGTGCAGGACTCACGTGCGCCAAAACCCATTGACGGTTTCGCCTATCGAGCGAAAGTTCACAACGCCACTGCAAAACTTATCGAATTCATTTTCTGGGAGTATCAATTCAAAGACGCGCCGGATTCAACGACTATGACGCGGCGGCAGTTTCTCTGTGGCGTCTCGATCAAGTCGGAGAAAGACAAGGAACTACAGGCGTTCAGTTTGTCCGGCCCGCACGCCGTCGTCAGCGTGGACCCTCGGGCCGGTAAGTTCGCAACCCCCGGCGAAGAGAAGGTTGTAATCAATCGGGTGGAATTCGCGGACGGTACAATCTGGCAGCGGAAAGAATGGAGTTTCGGCGAGGTGCGACTAAGTTACGCGCGCGTGCTCGCAACACCCTGGGGAACGGAGATGTGCCGGGGCCTTTGAACATTTCAGAACGTGTGAAGATTTTCAGTTCTGATCGAGCACGATTTTCTATATCTCATAATATCTCATTTGTCATTTTTCATTCGCGGATTCAACTTGGAAGTGCAACGCAGGCGGTTTGTGTTGCCGGTGCGCTGCTCATCTTTGTCGCTCCATATTTCGCTCCGGTTGAGGGGTAAACTCACCAAGCATGGCGCGCACCTGCTGCTCGCGACCAGCCCGCAGAATGGTGAGCGTTATTTCGGTGCCGGGGGCGGTACTCGCCACCTGGTTTCGGAAAACATTGGGATCGTTTACTTCGACGCCATTAAAGGACGTGATTACGTCGCCCTTCTTTAGCCCCGCTCGGTCAGCACCGCTGCCGGGCTGCACGTCGGCCACTACTATTCCTTTGCTTTCCTTAACGCCGAGTTCCTTTGCGGCATCGGAATTCATTCTTGCTACCGTGATGCCCAATTGCCCGCGGCGGACCTTGCCGGTCTTGACGAGCGTATCGGCGATAGTGCGCGCCATGTTTGAAGGAATCGCGAAGCCGATGCCGATACTGCCCCCGGAAGGCGACAGGATTTGCGAGTTGATCCCGATGAGTTCACTGTTTGTGCTGACGAGTGCACCACCGGAATTGCCCTGGTTGATAGGCGCGTCGGTTTGCAAAAAGTCTTCAAAGCTGCCGCTGCTTAAGCCTGTCTGACGACCCTTCGCGCTAATGATTCCCATAGTTACCGTTTGTCCAATGCCCAACGGATTGCCAATCGCAAGCACAACATCACCAACACGCACTTTATCCGAGTCACCTAAGGCGAGCACCGGCAGGCTGGTGGCGTCGATCTTCAGGACGGCTAAATCGCTGGGTGGATCGGAACCCACCACCTTGGCGTCGAGAGTACGGTTGTCGTTCAAATCTACTTTGATCTGCTCCGCGCCATCAATCACGTGATGGTTAGTTAGAATGTAACCGTCGGTGCTGATAATGACGCCGGAGCCGAGACCCATTCTCCGTTGCTCGGGCATTTGCTGCGGTAGGCGGTCACCAAAGAACTGCCGAAACATCGGGTCGTTCATAAAGGGATACTGTTGCGGCGCACGCACCCGCATTTCTGAATGAATGGTAATCACTGCCGGCGAAACTCGACTCACGACATCGGCATAAGATAGGACCGGCATCGTCGAACTGCTGGCGGGGCCGTTGTTGATTGGTGCGTTATTGACACCCGGATCTGAAGTTGACGCAAAGCGCACCGCCTGAGAGCTGCGGCGATTACAGGCTCCCAGAAAAGAGATCAATATTAGTAGACTCAAAAGGCCGCCCATCTGTCCCTTCGCCGTCAAGAATTTTTTGCCGCTCATATCCCCTCCTTATTCAAATATCCCCGCAGCCCACCGTACGCAGTGAACTCATCAGGTAAGGTCAATGCCTGCCAACTGCCTGGAATTTTCGCACCTCGGATAACCTTACGCAGCATGCGGCACCATGTGAGATGCCGAACGCTCCAGGCCTCGCAACTTGATTCCAAAGACCAGCAGTAGAATGCCAAAGACTATCGAATACGCCCCGATCAGCCAGACCACCGCCAGTGCGCCACCGGCCGGATTGTAGAGCAGCAGCAACCCAAACAGCACTGACAGAATTCCACTCAGGACAAGCATCCATTCGCCGGTAATGTACTTGCGCAACTGGATCGCCGCTGCGATTTCGAAAATTCCGGTCACAATCGCCCAGGCGGCGATCAGGATCAGAAGGATCAAAGCCGTCATTGCCGGCACAAAGAACGCGAAGAGCCCGGCCGCAACGCTTAAGACGCCTTCTATAAGCAGCAACCACCAACGTTTATATTCGCCATGAGACTTAAAGCCGGCCACAATTGAAAAGACTCCATCAACCAGCGCGTACGCGCCAAAAAGAAAAATTAACACTGTTAGGGTTATGTGCGGCCACATGAAAGCCAGCCCACCGAAGAGAATGCCGGCAAGGCCGCGCAAGACCAACGCCCACCAACTACTTGTAAATACAACCAACATTTCTCGTGCCTCCTTTTGATTTGAAGCCCCAAAGAGCGGGGGCAAGCCGCCCTTCCTAACCTGAGAAACTTTCTGACTTTATGTCAGAGTCAGACTGAGAGCCTCTCAACTCGCATATTCACTTTCATTGCACGGGCAGCTCGAGGTTGGGAAGGGAGCTTGCCCCCGCTCCTGCAACCATCAACGCTTGCTGCCTACAGCTTCCGCTCGCTCCGTTCTCTTAGTTGAAAACGTAAACACACCATCTCGCCAATCCACAATTACCGTGTCTCCATCATGGATCTCCCCGGCCAGCAAACGCCGCCCAATAGGTGTTTCCAGCTCCTTCTGAATTGCGCGCTTAAGCGGCCGCGCTCCGTAAACCGGGTCATAGCCCTCACACTCCATAAATCAGTGAAGAGTGAAAGGTTAAGAGTGAAGTGGGAAGAGTGATGAGTGATGAGTGATGAGTTAAGACGACGCTTGATCTCATTGCCGCCTACGCTTTATGATCGCCGCCCCTTGTCTCTGATCACTCATCACTCATCACTCATCGCTCTTATCTTTTCACTTTTCACTCTTCACCCTTCACTGATTTCGCCTCCGCATTTCCAGCAATTCACCATTTAGTCGCTCGATGCGTCTTACCAAATCGAGGATGATGGCCGCGCCGTTGAAATTGACACCGAGGTCACGTCGCAGTCGCTGCATACGTCGCAGTTGCACCACTGCACGCCGGGGTAACAACGGTTCGCTTGTTTCAGTCTCGATTGTTTCTATCAGACCCTGGCGCGCGAGACGCAATACCAGCGAGCGCCGGGCGCCAATGGTTTCAGCGACAACGTCACACGTCACTGGATCGTCCATGTCAAAATCCGTTAGTCCCATAAATCTCCCGAGATTGCGTTTCATCCGACTCTGGGGGCTATGCTCCATCGGGGGCGCAGCCCCGATGTTCCAGCAAACCTTGCCGGAAGGTCGCAGACTGTCGCAGACCTTCCGCACATCAGGCGGCGAAGCCGGAAGAGCTTCAGTGCGAAGGCTCAGTTAGACCTACTGGCTCGGGGATCGAACTTCGAGGCGCGCTTAAGCTCTTCATACAAGCGACGCTCTTCAGCACCGATCTCTTTAGGCGTCACGATTTTCAACCGCACGTATTCATCGCCGCGACCGCTGCCTCGCTTGTTAAGGCCCTGACCTCGCAGTCGAAGCCGTTGTCCGCTTTGCGCGCCTGCGGGAATGGTTAAGTCCACCTTACCGTCAATAGTCGGCACTTCGACTTTTGCGCCAAGGGCCCCCTCCCACGGCGCAATCGGCAGCTCAATCTCAAGGTCGTCACCGCGCACCTTGAAGACGGGGTGCGGGCGCAGGCGAATGCGAAGATAAAGATCGCCGGGCTGCGTACCGTTCATGCCTGCGCCGCCCTGTCCCGCCAGGCGCACTGTGGAACCATCGCGCACGCCGGCGGGGATATTTACTTCAATGGTTTTGGGTTTGAGGACCTGGCCCGAACCGCCGCAGGTTTGGCAGGTCTTATCTTGTACAACGCCAGCGCCATTGCAGGTGGGACAAATCTCAGCAACCTGCATTTGCAGCGTGCGCCGGCCGCCCCGATGAGCCTCCTCAAGAGACAACTCCAACTGGGCCTCAACATCTTCACCGCGCTCCCTTCGTCGCCCCCGGCCCGCGCGTCCTGCCGCGCGGCCGAACATTTCCTCGAAGATGTCAAAGCCGCCACGTCCCGTGCCGGTGCCGAAATCAAAACCACTGAAGTCGAAGCCACCGCCTTGTGGTTCACCGGCGGTGCGAGCCCCTTCCCAGCCAGGTGGCGGCGCGCCCCCTCCTTGTTTCACTGCCCGCCAGTTCTCACCATACTTGTCAAAGAGCTTGCGGTTTTCCGGATCGGAAAGCGTGTCGTGGGCTTCCTGCAACTCCTTGAAGCGCTCTTCCGCGTTCTTGTCGCCCGGGTTCAAATCGGGATGAAACTTGCGAGCGAGTTTGCGGTAAGCCGTTTTGATTTCATCCGCGGATGCACTGCGATTGACGCCGAGCACCTCGTAGTAATCTTTCGTCTTGACTGCCATAAGAGTGAGCAGTGAGCGGTGAGCAGTAAGCAGTAAGAGCACGACCTGCTTATCTCGATAACTTCTAAGGCCAAAGTTTGCCGATACGCTACCTACCGTGGCATTTCACTTTCAACCTGCAATTCGCTCTTCACATCGAAAAGCCCCGGCACACCGCGCGCTCTGATGTAAGCCAGGTTGGCATCGGCCCGTGATGCAACTATTCCCTTGAGCGTTGCGCGTCCACGATCGACAATGATGTGAATCGGCGGTACCGCCTGAGTCGCGTAACGAAACAGTGGTGAATTCCAGCCGTATATCGTTCGATATAACGCGACTCGGAGCCGATCGTCGTGCGGGGAAAGCGGCAAGGTCTGAATTTCGTTTACCACCTTCGACACGCCATCGATCGACTTCACGCGCGCTTCCGCTTCCGACTTCGTCGATGGACGCACGACTTGCCCGCGCAGCACGACTGTGTTGTCGGGCTGAACCTGAAATTCGAGCCAATCGAACACGCCGTAATAAGGCAGCGTCACCAACTCGTGTCGCACTTCCCTGGTGATATGCGCGGTGGTAGCCTGTGGCGTCGCCCTCCCAAACGCATTATTAAAAACTGTTGAAGCGAATATCGGCACCGTCAAAAGCATGACGAAGCCCCGGAGCTTTCTTTTCCACATCAGGTGAATTTCCTCCTTTGTTTCAACAAACGGTTGGTCTATTTGAACGAGGAACAAGCAATTGGTCTCTGCGCCACCGGTGTCTCAAACACCGTTGTTATTTGCGGCGTTGATCAGGGTTAACTAGATGCAACGTTTAACTGGTAGATAAGATTGGTGCACCCTGCATGCCACGGGGCTGTGCCGCCGGTTTCGCGATCCTTTGCTACTAGTTTGGTTTTAATTCAGGGATTGAGCCGAGAAAAGGCGCGGGAATTCGATGGACCAGAGGTCCGATTGGGCCAAATCGCCAGGCCTCCCAATTGCGGGCTAACTACATGCCCAACGTGAGGAGGAAAAGAGCCGACGAAGTGTATGAATATGATAGTGAATTCCTGAAATCCGAGCTAATAGAGTACACGTCTAGTCTCGGATCGTAGGTAAAGTGTGTCTTCCGGACTTCCTATTTTTCGTGCTAAAAGTGTTCCAGAGCTGTCCGGTTTGGACGGAGTGAAAGTGAAAAGGAGGGGAGAGATGAACGAAGTAATCGAACGCAAAGAATGGGATGACTTTATTAACGAGTTCAACCGCCGCAACGAGTTGCGACCGACGCGGCTCGAGGTCGTGAGCGGAGAAATAGGAGCGCAAGAGGAAGAAGAGCTGCTGCCGCTCACTGGCATCAGCCTGGAAACCAAGGGGGACGACGCGCCCCGAATTGAAATCGCCCTTGGTGGAGAGACGGCCAAAGAGGAACGTCATATGACCCACATGATCGGACGTGTTCGCAGCATCATGATTAAGATGGGTGCAGACCTGCGCGAAGAGGCGCTGTTGATCGAAGACGAAGAAGGGACGAAAACAATTCTACATTTCGAGACTCTGCCGGAATTGGAGCCGGCGGTCCAGGGGGTGTAACGCACCTCGAGCGTTAAAGCGGCGATGCAGTCGGTCGTGATTACGTCGCGGACTGTGCCCAACTCTCGTCTGCCTCCTCGACTTCATGTCTTCGCCTTCGCGTTTACCAAATCGAGCAAAAGATACCGGGGCGCGTCGCGGAGGTACTAAGGGCTAAGCTCCCCAGCTTGTCGTCCGAGCCGCCGAAGATTGAGAAGGCCGATGTTCTGGCGGCTAAGCTTCCTGAATAAAAGCAACGAAGGGTTCACAATAAACATGACGGAAATACTGGTCGTTTACTACAGCATGTATGGACATGTCGAAACTTTGGCAAAGGCTGTTGCCGAGGGTGCCCGCAGCGTTGATGGCAGCAGAGTGGCGATTGAACGCGTGCCTGAAATCATGCCGGAAGAGGTGGCCCGCCGGGCGGGAGCCAAAGTGGACCAGGAAGCGCCTATCGCCACGGTTGCCGAGCTGCCGAACTACGACGCCATTATCTTTGGCACGCCGACGCGCTTCGGCAACATGTGTGCACAGATGCGCAACTTCCTGGATCAGACTGGAGGGCTCTGGATGAGCGGTGGCCTGATCGGCAAAGTTGGTAGCGTCTTCACCAGCACCGCCAGCCAGCACGGTGGTCAGGAAACAACGATTACGAGTTTTCATACCACTTTGCTGCACCAGGGAATGGTGATCGTCGGAGTGCCTTACTCCGAGCAGCGACTGCTGAATATGGATGAGATCAGCGGCGGCTCGCCTTACGGTGCTTCGACAATCACGAAGGGCGATGGCTCACGTCAACCGAGTGAAAACGAATTAGCGATCGCGCGTTTCCAAGGCAAGCATGTGACCGAGATCGCAAAGAAACTCGTTGGGAATTAACGCGGCGGCTAAACATTCAAAGAATGTTCACGGCGCGGGCGGCAAGCAGGACAATCACCAGCAGCGAAATGAGCGCTTGCATCATCATCAAAATTTTTGCCCAACGCGATAGCACCGGCACATCAGTTGGCGATAAGGCGGTGCTGGTGTTGAATGCCAGGAAAAGATAATCGACAAAGTTTGGTTCCCACTCGTGCTCGCCCGCGGCAAGCTTAGCTGCCGGGTACATCGTCATTTGCGGAAACAAAAATGCACCGTCGACGTGCCCGAGCGTCTGAGACCGGGCGTGTGGTCCGCCCGCATCCAAACGCCAGTACCATGATGCAAAAATTATGATGTTTGTCCCCCACAGAGCGGCAGCAGAGCGAAGCAATTCGCTGGGATTCACCCTATGCTGAGGCAACGCAGCGATGAGCCGGAAAATTGACGCAATCATGGCGAGAGTGACGATGCTGTTGAGGATATAACCGATTGACTGATTGAGGGAATGATTGCCAAGCCTGTGTGCAATCTCTGCCGGAATGAGCAGCAGGAGAACGGCGGCGAGCAGGAGCCAGCGCGGACCGCCGACAATCAACGACGTTGGCAGCGCCGCATACAACGCCGCCGCTCCCAGCAGCGCTACAAGTGCGGGCCATCGCGGCTCTACTTTCCCTGTCGAGCCCGAATTCACTGCGGGCTTTTCCTGGGCCAGTAAGGCCATGTAAGGCGCAATATGAAGACGGCCTGCACCGTGAGGGGGATCCTGCCTGGAGAATTTGAACGCTGCATATTCAATCCCTCGCTGGCCAATCAAGGTGAAGGAAAAATCAGTGGAGGACCTCCTGCGACCTTGCGGCCTCCGTTAACCCGCCTATGAACAACCTCTTCTACTGCGCAACTCACATCTGATACTCGAAACGCGCAACATCCGATTCGCCAAGGATTACGGTGTCTCCCGAATGCAATCGGGCTTCGGTGATGCGCTCAGACTTCGGGTCGTTCACAAAAGTTCCGTTGCGGGAATCCTGATCAACAATTGTGACCTCTTCATTGCGCACCCCAATCCAGAGATGGCGTTTCGAGATTCGCGGATCCGCCACGACGATTTGTGAAAGGCTGGCTTCGCGGCCGATATATGCACCCTCAGGCTTAACGTCAAACTGCTGGCCGGCCAGGGCACCGGAGACAAACTTGATCCAGCCATAGCTGATCGTGACCGTGTTATCTCGGGTGATGGCGACAGTTCGCGAAGGATCAAAGTCCGATGGCCCGGAATCAGACACTACAGGCGTCGCCGCTGGAGCCGCTTCAGAAACATCCGCTCTCATTTCTTCTATCGGTGTCGGCGACTTGAAGACTGGTGGGGGTGTATCGAGTGCGCTCGCTGTCTGCGCGACTGCCGCCGGCGCTTCAGAATAAGGTGCGGCAGCACCCGCCGGGGAGTAACCACTGGGCAGCGAAGCTCCGGAGGATGCCGCAAGTTGCGCCTTCTTCCGTTTGCGCATAATGAAAAAGATCACCAGGCCGACGACGACTAATACGACGATAAAAAAGAGAAATGCTATGACCGCAATAATAATAATCCACAGAGAGTAGTCAGAAGCGGTTTCCTGAAGTGCGAGGGCTATAACACTGTGATTCATTTGTTGATGCTCCTTGGCAAAGAATAACTACCGGTCGTTCAGCAGAGAATATTAGCCGAAAAGCGCGCCGCTGGCTTAATAAATCTCGACCACCTGGTCTGGCCTCGCTTATTGAGTCAGAGGGTGCTTCTAGTGGAATTTCAACGGAATGTCAATGCGCGGCCGTTCGGGCTCACCTGGTGGCGCGGCTGGCCCTTCGTTTCGTACTGTAACTGAACGACGATCGCTCGTCCGCGTATGCTTTTACCCGGCATTGGACGCGGGCCTCTTTGGCTTCAGCTGAACCGCGCGGTCTGCGGTTACCACTCCTGCTGGCATGTTGCTTGCTGAATCACAATACACCAATAGGGCATTCTTGACTGAGATTGTTGACTGAGAGTGGGAGGAACGAACGTGAGGAAACTAGCTTTAATCGGTTTCGCTGTCGTGGCGTTTGTGACCGCTAATGTGGGTTGCAGTACTGCTGATAATGCGAACGCAAATGCCAACGCGAATGCCAACGCGAATGCCAACGCCAACACGGCGGTGGCAAGCGAAACCACCAGGCCGGCCCCGGATGATTCTGAAATCACTACTTCGATCGACGCTAACGGAGTGAAAACTGAAACGCGCGTCTTTCACAATAATCCGCGTGTTGCCAAGGTTGTGGTCACCACGCGTGATGGTAAACGCACTACGACAGTGTACGCTCCTAATGGTGAGTCGAAGGATCTGAAAGAGGAAGCCGGAGACGCATTAGTTGCGACCGGCAACGCATTAGCCGATGCGGCAGGTTTTGTTGCTGAGAAGACGGTGGAGCTGGCGGATAAGACTAAGGAAGGCGCGAAGAAGGTCGGGGAGAAAACTGCGGAGGGCGCCAAAACAGTAGGCGAAAAAACTGTGGAGGGGGCGAAGAAGACCGGCAAGGCAATCAAGAAAGCAATACCTTAATCTTGTGCTGGAATTCAGGCGGGCCAACAAGGGCGGTCATTCAAGGTCGCCCTTTTTGTGCGTTCACACTCGCTTTCGACAGTCGTCAGTATCCGCTCATCAGAACCGGAAGCGGTAGCAACCGGGAGGCGGTAGCAACCGGGAGGCGGTCCAAGAGTCAGGCACAGTGGGTCGACGAAGACGGAACCGGGAGCGGTAGCGACCGGATGCTACTTTAGCTATAGACAACCGCTTCAATTGCGCGAAGCTCATGACATCACGCCTTGTAGTCAATCGAGTATCCCGGTCGCTACCGCTCCCGGTTCCGTATTCGTCGGCCCACCAGGGCCATGCGGTAGCGACCGGAAGCTACTTTCGCTATAGACAACCGCTTCAATGCGCGAAGATCGTGACATCAGGCCCTGTTGTCAATCGAGCATCCCGGTCGCTACCGCTCCCGGTTCTGACTTTGTGCGGGTGCCGATGCCTGATGTTGCGCGGGGGTTTGTAGTTGACGGAGCATCCCGGTCGCTACCGCTCCGGTTCTGACTTTGTGCGGGTGCCGATGCCTGATGTTGCCTGGGGGTTTGTAGTCAATCGAGTATCCCGGCCGCTACCTCCTGTTCCGCCTGCGTCGGCCCACCAGGGCCATGCGGTCGTGAAGCTTGTCCGCGAGGGGTGCTATACTGCTCTCAGCACCAACATTTCAGCGACAACTCGGTTTCAGGAGCCAACTATGGCAGACACAACGCGATTCACAATTATCTGTCCCTGCTGCGAAGCGACGCTGGCCATCGATTCGAATACGGGGGCTTTGATTTCTCACGAGGAGAAAACAAGACCGCTGGCCTCCTTTGACGAGATGGTAAAAGGACTGGATAAACAGAAACAGGTGCGCGAACAAATTTTTTCTCAGGAGCTGAGCTCCATGAAGGATCGCGACCGCATTCTCGAAGAAAAATTTCAAGAGGCGATGAAGCGAGCGGAAAAAGACAAAGACAAACCCTACCGGAATCCGCTGGACCTTGACTGACACGCATTAACTGAAACTAAAACCAGCAGCCCCTTCGTAATAAGCCCTGCAAGCAACAACAACGACCAGCTTGATCATCTTACGCTGGAATATTAGGAACTTCCCCGCCGGCCAAATAATGTGGAGTGACTTATGAAGCAGCTAAAATTCGGAGCTTTGCTGGGACTTTTCGCGGCCCTCTTAATCTCGTTTACGTTTACGAGGGAGGCGATAGCCCAGATTACAACACCAAAAATTAACTTTCAGGAGAAGACTCTTCCCAATGGCATGCGTGTGCTGAGTGCCGTGGATCATGCCAGTCCGACTGTGGCGATTCAGGTTTGGTATCACGTAGGTTCCAAGGATGATCCTCAGGGCCGCAGTGGGTTTGCGCATCTTTTCGAACACATCATGTTTAAGGCAACCAGGAACATGA
The DNA here is from genome assembly GCA_963698325.1 of Blastocatellia bacterium. GTDB lineage: Bacteria > Acidobacteriota > Blastocatellia > Pyrinomonadales > Pyrinomonadaceae > PSRF01. Next base: position 354,591 of record CAVOQJ010000010.1, read on the forward strand.
AATCGGAAATGATGGATCGTTTGACGGAGGACGTGGGCGGGTTCAATAACGCGTTTACCAATCCCGATGTAACTGTCTACTATGAAGTGGTGCCATCCAATTATTTGGAAACGTTGCTGTGGGCCGAGGCCGATCGCCTCTCGGGTCTGACTGTTGACGAGCCAAATTTTAAGTCTGAACGTAGCGTCGTTCAGGAAGAGTATCGCCAGAGTTATCTTGCGCCGCCCTATGGAATGCTTGAGTATCTGATTGAGCAACAATCCTTCACGACGCATCCCTACAAAAGACCGACGATCGGCAGTATCGAAGATCTCGACGCGGCGTCGCTGGAAAACGTACGGGCTTTCCATGAAACGTTCTATCGTCCTGACAATGCGACGCTTGTTGTGGTCGGCGATTTCGATCCGAAACAGTTGGACACCTGGGTAGCAAAGTATTTGGCGCCCATTCCAAAGCCAGCGATTTCCCTTCCGCGCGTAAGCATTAAGGAACCGGAACGCACGGCAGAACGACGAATCACGCATTACGCCGCAAACGTGCCCCTGCCGGCAATAGCACTTACATATCTTACTCCTCCCGAAAAGAGTCCTGACGCCGAGCCGTTGCAGGTAGCCGCGACCATTCTTGCGCAGGGCGAATCGTCTCGACTTTATAGATCTCTCATCTACGACCAGCAAATTGCGCAAAGCGCCGACGCGACGCCCGATTTACGTGAGGACGCAGGAGTGGTTTCTTTCAACGTGGTGCTCGCAAGCGGCAAAAAGCCGGAGGACGTCGAAAGCGCTCTGCTGGCGGAAATCAAAAAGATCCAGGATGCCCCTGTCAGTGCGGCCGAGCTCGATAAGGCCAAGAATCAGTTGGTCACGAATGAGCTGCGGCAACGCGAAACGAGCAATGGCAAAGCACTGGCGCTTGGCTCCGCCGCGGTGCTGCTGGGAGATCCAAACCGCGTGAATACCGATTTGGCTAGACTCCAGGCGGTCACCGCCGCTGACGTACAACGCGTAATGAAGAAGTATTTCACTACCGCCAATCGTCTGGTGATTTACTACTTGCCTGAAGCGGCGAGAACAAAAACAACCACGAGTGGTTTGTTCGACCACAGTGGCCGGCAACCCGGCACGTCAAATGAGCCAGTGTCGCTGCGGTGGAGAGGAGGGCAGGGAAGATGAAAACGTTCAAATTTCCAGTTCGCAACGTTATCGCTTCAGGGTGGCGGTCAGCATTTACGTTAGGGACCTTAGCTTTGTGTTTGTCGCCTTCGACACCGGTCCGCGCGCAAACACCGCAAGCGACTCCGCCGCCGCCCGCCGCACCGCGTTCAGTTCAGTTTCCGCAGCCCGTTGAGAAGACACTGGCGAATGGTCTGCGCGTCATCGTTATTGAGCGAGCGAGCAGTCCACTCGTTACCGCTCAACTGGTTATAAAGAATGGCGGCGAAGTCGATCCGCCCGAGCTCGCGGGCCTTAGTAACTATGGTCGGGGACCTTACTACCAAAGGAACCGAGAAGCGCAGTGCGACACAGATTGCGGAAGAGATCGAAGCCCTCGGAGGCTCGCTTTATTCGTCAACGCGTTGGGACTCTACGCGGGTGGGTGTCGATGTGATGTCGTCGAAAATTGGCCCAGCGGTCGATATTCTCGCGGACGTTGTGCGCCGGCCCACATTCAAAGATGAAGAAATTGAACGGCTACGACAGCAAACGCTCGACGAGCTAACAGTCGAACTCGGCGAGCCCGGCTCAATCGCGCGCTACGCCGCGGGGCGTATCGTTTTTGGCGACGCGCCCTACGGCCAACCACTCGCGGGCACGCCGGAATCGATAGCACGAATCAGCCGCGCTGATTTTTTGAAGTATCACGGCAGTTGGTATCGACCGGACAACGCCATACTGGTTTTGGGCGGCGACATTAAGCCTACGAGTGGTTTCGCTATCGCGGATCGGTATTTCGGTGACTGGAAAAAGCCTGCTGAGCCGCTACCAACATTGCCTGCGCCAAAACCTGTCGTTGCCACCGAGCCGCGTGTGGTAGTCGTCGATAAACCAGATGCCGGCCAGGCTGCTGTGTTGGTCGCACGAACCGGGATCACTCGAAACGACCCGGATTATTTTCGCGGGCTGGTTGCCAACTCAGTTCTGAGCGGCTACTCAGGCCGCTTGAATCAGGAGATAAGGATTAAACGCGGACTCAGTTATGGAGCGGGCAGCCAGCTCGACACGCGCCGCAATGTGGGACCTTTTGTTGCTTCGGCACAAACGAAGAATCCATCGGCCGTGCAGGTTGCGGAGCTCTTGTTGGGCGAGGTCGGCCGTCTCGCAACCGCCCCGGTCCCGGACATCGAATTGAATCCGCGAAAGGCAGTTGTTGTCGGCAATTTCGCGCGCAACCTGGAGACAACGGCCGGTCTGGTAGCACAAGTAGCCAGCCTCGCCGTCTATGGTATTAACTTCGACGAGATTAACCGCTACATCGGCAACGTGCAGAGCATTACTGCAAGCGATGTACAGCGCTTCGCAGGTTCGCATCTTGATGCGAAGACCACCAGCATTGTCATTGTGGGAAATGCGAAAGAGTTTCTGCCGGAACTGCGCCAGAAGTACCCGCAGGTTGAAGTGATACCGATGGCGCAACTGGATTTGAATACTGCGCTGTTAAGGAAGAAACAGTACATAGAGTGATCGATATCACAAGAGGCAGTCGCCCGAGGGCGGAAAAGGTTTCGCGCCGGACGTTTTGGCTTTTACGCCGAAGGCGTTACCTAACTTAGCCCAGGGTAACACCCTGGTGGGAACTGAAAGCGTTAAATAATCTGCGAGCCGCTTTGAGATTATCTAACCCTTTCAGGGTTAAAAGGCTTGTGCTGCCATCTTTCCCAGGGTGTTACCCTGGGCTAGGTTAGGGGAACGCCTTCGGCGTAAATCAATCAACTAGTTCTCAACTTTGCTCAATCAAGAACCCGCTTCCGCTCTCGGCTCGTCGTCGGGTTATACTCCTCACCAGTCCATGCATCCCAACCTCCGCACATTTCTCGATCTGCTAACCCGAGAAAACGAAATCACGACGATCGAAGCCGAAGTTGATCCATATCTCGAAGTGGCCGAAATTCACCGTCGCGTTGTCGATCGCGGTGGGCCGGCTTTGCTGTTCAAGCGAGTGAAGGGCAGCCGCTACCCGGTAGTCACCAATCTTTTCGGAACCAACCGGCGCATCGATCTGGCATTTGGCCCCAAGCCTGAAAAAATTGTTCGAGAAATGGTCCAGGTTGCGGAATTGCTCCTGCCACCACGGCCTTCGGAATTATGGAAACATCGTTCGCTCGGACGTGAAATGTTGAAGCTGGGAACAAGAAACACCACTCGATCTCCAGTTACGCAAGTGCACGATCAACCGCCGCGGCTTGATGAGTTGCCGGTCCTGACTACCTGGCAGGAAGATGGCGGGCCGTTCATTACTCTGCCACTGGTTTATACGGAGAACCCCGTAACCAAAAAGCACAATCTTGGGATCTATCGCATGCAGGTTTACGATGCACAAACAACAGGTTTGCACTGGCAGATTCAGAAAGGCGGAGGCTTTCACTACGCAGAGGCTGAGCGGCTGGGGCAGTCGCTGCCCGTTACCGTATTTCTCGGTGGCCCACCGGCGTTGATTCTTGCGGCTATCGCGCCCTTGCCCGAAGACGTTCCTGAGCTGGTACTTGCTTCGTTGCTCGCGGGCGAAAAGTTGAAGATGACGCAGAATCCGCTGGGTGGCCCACATCGTCTCGCCGCCGAAGCGGAATTTGCGCTGGTTGGTCAGGCGCCGCCGCACAAGCGGAAGCCTGAAGGACCTTTCGGCGATCACTACGGCTATTATTCTCTGCAGCACGACTATCCGGTGTTTGAAGTGGACGCCGTGTTTCATCGCCGCGATGCGATCTACCCGGCAACTGTGGTTGGCAAACCGCGCCAGGAGGACTTCTTCATTGGCGACTATCTGCAGCAGTTGTTATCACCATTGTTTCCTTTGGTGATGCCCGGAGTCCGCGATCTTTGGACCTACGGTGAAACCGGATTCCATTCCCTTTGCGCGGCGGTGGTTCGGGAACGCTACGCGCGAGAAGCGCTCGTCTCAGGTTTCCGCATCCTTGGTGAAGGCCAGCTTTCATTGACGAAGTTCCTGTTACTAACAGACACGCCGCAGGACCTTACGGATTTTCCTCGGCTCCTTGAACACATTCTTGCCCGCCTGAATCCGCAAACCGATCTCTTCATTTTTTCAAACGTCTCAATGGACACGCTCGACTACACCAGCGGCAAGGTAAACGAGGGCAGCAAGGCGATCATGGCGGGCCTGGGGGATGCCCGGCTTGAGTTGCTACGCGAATTTCGGGGCGAGTTGGCTGCTGGTCTAACAGCGGCAGAAGTATTTTGTGGAGGTTGTTTGGTAGTGCAGGGAAGCTCGTATTCAGAAGATCCTGAGCAGGCTGGGAGGATCGCAAAAGATCCGGCGTTTACCCAGTGGCCACTTGTCGTGTTGCACGACGATGCCAGCGTAGCGCGCTCCAGTAAAGACTTCCTGTGGTCAACCTGGACGCGGTTCGAGCCCGCCAGCGACATCTACGCCGCCGACACGAAAGTTATCCGCCATCATCTTGCCTACAGCGGACCAATCGTCATCGACGCGCGCCTGAAACCCGGCTTTCCCAAAGAGCTGATCGTTCGCGACGATATTGATGAGTTGGTCAACCGCCGTTGGAATGAATACTTTCCACACGTGGTGTCCTAATTTGAAATTCTCTGTGCCTCCTTTGTGTTCTCGGTGTCTCTGTGGTGAGTGTTTGCTTAACGTCATTCACCACAGAGGCACAGAGGACACGGAGGTTGCACAGAGAAGATTTGAATTAGGACGCTACCTTTCGCCCGTAGGACTCAGGTATTCATACCTGTCATAGTAAGTGGTTTGCGGTGTTACGGCTGTGCCGCCTGATGTGCGGAAGGTCTCCGACCTTCCGACGGGGCGTTAGATGTCTTGGGGCTATGCCTCCATGGCATAAAAAGGGAAGCCCTGATCAAGCGGCCCAGTTAGCTTGTCCGTGGGGCTCTCTGAAATCTGAGACCCGAAGGGCCGGAAGTCAATAGCCACGTCCGTTAGGGCGTGGAAGATCAACATCTTCTTGATGGAGATCCGCAGGACCGACACTCTCAAGCCTTTACTAAATCGCCAACTCGTGCCGCTCCTTCGGCGCCATCATCTTTCAAGCATTGATCCACGCCCTCACGGACGTGGCTTGGAATATCGGACCTTCGGTCCTGCGTTCAAAGGCCCATTTCAGGCCTGACGAGTTGTTCGAACTTGTTGCCGAGCTTCCGAACGTTAGTTTCTGCGTGGTCCCTCACCCGACGTTGATTCGGCTTGTCGAGGCGGCGAGCAAAAGATAAATGGCCTTCCCATGCCAACGCGACGATGTAAGTACCTACGAAAGCAAAAATCAGCAGCAGTCCTTTAGCGCGACGGTCGTAGTAAATAGTGGGCATGATGAAAGGCCACGCGATGGACAAAAACCCAGTGCGTTCAGTTTGAAGCGAGCTTCAGGACCATGGTGTTAACCACGGGAAAGCAGGCGGCGGATTTACCCGCGACTGCGAGGTAAATTCCGTCGCGAACGTGTGTATAAACATGTTGTTGCAGGGGATAGCATCCTTGACGCAAGGTGCTCTTTGCGAGCGAGTTTAGTCGCGACAAAGCGGCGCCCTTTTCCCTTAACGTCCGACTTAGACTTCCAGCTGGAGGTGGCCCACCGTTCATGTCCGCCACGGCCACAAACTTTCAGATAGCGCCGCGGTGTTGTTCAGCCGACTATCGTAAAGCCCGCACGTTTGGACTAGTGCAATCGAGGCCACATTCCCGGTTGAGATGTTTGCTTCGAGGCGGTGCAGCTTCAAATGTTCAAAGGCTCGTGAGAGCTTCGGAGAGCGCAGGAATAACGTCTTCGCGGCAATGGAGAACTCTTCATCTTAAACGGTGTTCAGTCCGAAGTCCGCCGGCAAAACGGTGTCTTCACTCTAGTCGACGCAACACCGGCTCTTTCCAACTCGTTAGAGTCTAATCGCTCCTCAGGCGATGCGAAGCTCGGTTTGCGCACAACGACACCCGATCCTTCCTGTGAAGATGTCACGGAATCTGAGGTTTCCTTAATCTCCTCTACGCTGGGCCATTCAAAAGGGTCTGACGATTCATTGCTCTTACGCAAACGCATCGGTCTTAGCACCTCGCAAAGGAAATTGATCGTAAATAATTCCCGGGAGATTTTGCTCATCCGCTTATCAACCGCTTTTCTGTTCGAGCCCGGATAGAAGAGGGCGGTCAGCCCAGCCGCAATCAAACCGATAATTGCTCCCTGAATGGGAGTTCTGTAAAGGAACACAAAGAAAAGCAGCCAGGCCAGAAATGCGGTAGCGAGCAAGCCATTCCATTGAAAAGAGCGCACGGCCTTTAACCGGGCTGAGAAGCGTTTGGATGCATCAATCAGATCGTCCTGTGTAAACTCAAATTGGACGTGCATATGAAAAAGTGCTCATCAAAACGGTGTGCGCGAATTATACGCTGTGGAATACATCGGAACCGCAACGAATTCGAATTAGCGCCACACTGAAACCCTCACATCTGGCTCAGCACATCGATGATGTGTCGAACGTCGTTGCTCTCGCGCAGTCGAATGCCGCGGAGACCGAAATTAATGAGCCAGCCTTTGGGACTACCTACCAGCGAGCCCAGCATTGCCACGCCATCGTCAAGGATACTCAGTTTGGTTCCGAGCTTTTCCGGCGGTGTGGAGTTTACCATCGTGGCTACCAGCCATGCGCTGGCCCGCGCTTTATTGAGACTGAAGTTAATAATTCGATCTTCGGCTGTGGGGGCAAGCTGATCGAGAAACTTGATCCAGGGAGACAACTCCTCAACGTCCGTCCGCACCTTCAGGATCATGCCGCCCAGAATATTGTTAATACGATCGAAATCATCGCGCAGCGCAGCCAATCCTGGGCCAGACGCGATGCCGGCAGCGGCAATGCCAAGGTCAAAATTGATATGAGCGTTTGTACCCACCAGCAACTGTTGGATTATCAATGGCCAGTAATTTGCGGCGGTTTGGAAGGCTACATGCCAGCAATTACTGAGCGGTTCATTTAGCCGAAAAGCTTCCAGGGCGGCCAGATAACGATTGGCGAAAGCAACATCAAGCCGCTCCATCCTGGGCCCGTCGTCGAAAAGTCCCGCCGAAACACCTTCCTTAATCTTAATCGTCACATTGCGATAGAGAGTGGCAAAGAAGCCGAGGCGGCTGCTTTCTTTGCGGCAAGTGAAGATAATTTGATCGAGTTGCTGAAGGACTTCGTCGATTGTCTTTGGTGGTGGCTGTGATGGCAAAGGGCACCTCAACCTATCTCAGTTCACAGCGGCAGCTGAATTCTAAACACGGCGCCTCCGCCTTTTGCATTCGACGCTGTTAAGGTGCCGCCGTGTTGAGTAATAACGCGATGGGCAAGTGCAAGGCCTACTCCGTGACCGGTCGCTTTGGTCGTGAAGAAAGGAATGAAGATGCGCTGCAGGTCGCCGGCGGGAATTCCTTCGCCACTATCTTTGATTTCAACTACCGCCCACGTCCTTCCCGCGTTATCACGTTCGTTCGAACTGAGAACTTCAACACGGCGCACAGTTTGTTTGTCCGAAATCGCTTCGGCGGCGTTGCGAATAATATTAAGGAGCGCCTGACGCAGCATACGTTCGTCAGCGCGGATTTCAAGTCTCTGGGCGTCCGCTGAGTTCTCTGACTCTCTGCCGTCGGCCATCTCGTTCACGACCTCACCGTCGAAACGCGGAGTTCGCCGAGACTTCGCAGAGAAGGCATCCTGCTGTTCGATGATCAAATCGATATTTCGTTCTTCGAAGAGCGAAGCCAGTTCACTAGCACAATCTGTGATTAGTTCGGTGAGATTCACCTCGTCAACCTGGAGAGGTTGCGGACGCGCGAAGTTTAGAAACGAGGTGACCATGTCGGAGAGATTACGCACCTCGTTCAGCAGGGATGAAGCAGTTCCACGTGCCTTGTCATCAAGCTCCAGACTCTGCAGGAGCTGCACATAGCCATGAAGCGTGGCAATCGCATTTTTGAATTCGTGCGCCAACCCTGCCGACATCTCACCCAGGCTTTCCAGATTCTTTTTCAGCGCCACCTGCTCGCGCAATTGCGTGACCTCGGTGATGTCGGTCAAGAGACAAAGGGCGCCTCGTGGCCCACGATCTGACGCCAGTTCGATAGGCGCAACGGTGACGCCTAAGCGGCGTGGTGTCTGTTCCGCAGTGATGGTTTCAATCTCTTCCCGGCGATAGAGTTTGCCGGTTTGCAGACACTGCTCAACCATTTCTGCCAGCTGCGGAATCTTCTGCAGAATCGCTGCTACGGGCTGTCCCAGCGCGTCGCCGTCGAGTTCGAGCAGCGCGCGGCCGGGGGCGTTGATGACCATCGAATGGCCGGCGCCGTCAAAGGCGATAAGCGCCGAGGGCACGCTCGCCACAATTCGTTCACTAAACCTTTCGGCGGAGTCGGCACGCTTGCTTGCCTGAGTACTTAACTGCTCAAGGGCTTTTCGTTGCTCCTGAAGTTGTGCGACGACTGACTGGAAAGTTTCCAGAACAAACTCCGCCTCATCTTTCGACTTATGCGGTTGAGCCCTGGCCGAGGCCTTCTCCGCCTCGCCAACAAGCTGCCGGTAAGGACGTAACACCCAGCGCAGAAAAAAAAGAATGCAGACGAGGGCGCCAAGCAGAATGGCGACGAAAGCTGTAAGCAAAAGCGGACCGCGAATGGCAGGAGTCGCGGGCGTGAGCGAATAAAGCAACACCGCAAACAGGGTAGCGAAGAGGAAGAATCCTGTCAGCAGAGTCAACCCGAATTGGTAGCGGTTTCGCGCCATTGCAATTGTGAATCAGTTGAAGGAGCTGGTCTTTGGACTTTGGTCCTGGGTCTTTGATTCTTCAATCGCCGATCAGTGTCCTGGCCCAGGAAGCTACAAGCAAGCACCTAAAGAAGGAAGACCTAAGACCAAAGTCCAAAGACCAAAGACCAAGAGATCATCTAAACTGCCCCGCGTACCACTCCACGATCGGCGACCCTACAAGCAGCGCGGCGATAGCGCCGATGCCCAGGAACACGCCAAAAGGTAAAAGCATCTGCATATCTTTTTTACCCTGCCGCAGCATTAAGACAATGCCAATCACTGAGCCGGACAACACGCCAAGAAAGATATTCAAAATGGTGAGCCGCCAGCCCAAATAGGCGCCGACCATAAACATCATTTTCACGTCACCCAGGCCCATCGCTTCGACGCCGCGTAGTTTCTCCCAGGTCCAACCCATCAACCATAAAGAGCCACCACCAACCAAAGCCCCGAGCAGCGCCCCTGCGAGCGACGCAGCCCAGAGTGGCATTCCGGCAAGCATGCCATTCAAGAGCATGTCGAGATCGTCGAAGTAGGGGGCCCCCATGAGGTAAGGAAGCGCGAGGCGCGCTGTCAGTGCAAAGACGATCCCCGGATACGTGATTGCGTTGGGGAGAAGCATGTGCTCTGCATCTATGAAAACTAAAGCGGTGATGGCGGTGACAAAAACGAGGTCGAACGGTAAGGCGAATGTCAGTCCGTCGCGCCAGGCGACCATTACCCAAAGCGCCGCCGTCAAAGCTTCAACGGCCGGGTAACGCGCCGAGATATGCGTCTTGCATGATCGACAACGTGCTCCGAGCAGAACATAGCTCAACACGGGAATGTTGTCGTAAAAAGCGATCGCGGCCCCGCATTCTGGGCAGCGTGAAGTGGGAAGAACAATCGACTCTTCGCGCGGCAGCCGATGAATGACGACATTCAGGAAGCTACCAATGATGGCGCCGAGCACTCCGGCGACGACATACACGAACGGTAAAGGGAGCAGACTAAAATCGCGAAAGTTCGCTGTCAGGGAAAGATGCATGGAGAGGCATTGTAGCATTACAGTCTGGAGTCGGGAGTCCACAGTCTGGAGACGGTAGTGTCCTAGAAACGTTTCAAGGCGAAACGGTCTGGGAAGGCGATGTCGAAGTTTTTGATATTCGTGGGCATCCTAAAGCCAAACGTGCCTACGCATGGGGACACGCCACCGGAGAAGAAGATCAAGGCAGACGCTATTTCACTGTTTTGGAATTGCCGCCAGTGAATTCACCGCAGACCGCAGTCAAAGCGGCGATAATGTCGGAGATCGACGCGTGGGTTTCTTCATAAATTTGCAAGTGACAGGATTCTCTCATTGGGTTGAGGTTCGCGCTGCATTCGTCGAGTCAGAAGTAATGCCAGTCTTGGGACAATCAGGTTTTTTTGAAAACTACCAAATAGTCTTTGAACGATTTAAGCGTCAGTTCGAGATCAACACAAAAGTTGACACTATTATTCGCAATAAACGCGGACATGGTCGGGGACGCTAAGAGATGAATCTAGAATTAAAGGACGGGACTCTAAACAACATTGCTTGGGGATAGCCCTTTTTCTGCCGCTTCTTTGGCCGCTTCAACAGCAGTGCTCCCAGTGCCCACGATAAACTCCACCCCATCTTTGTCGATGATGGCAACCCACAAATTTTCATATTCGCGTATAAGTTCGGCGAAAGCATCTTCTTTGTGTATGGTTGGCATGGCCAGTGTCCCCTTACCAGAAATCTTCATAATTTGCGTTTCAAACGCAAGCAAAAGGGCGTTGCTTGCCCTCCTCAGCCCAGCAACGCCCTTTTAGGAGGAGCCTTGCAAGCCTCTTAGAAGTAGCCCCTCAATTAAGTCGGTTATATCCAGCCAGACTGGTGATCACAATGCGGAGGCGTGAGAGCGTAGTTTCAGGTTTATGCCAGAATGCTTTTATGGCCGGGTTAGAACAATTCGAAAATCGGAGGCCACGCTGAGGTTACGAATCGCTCAAAAACTATGTCCCAACCCGCAAGTCCTGAAAGGCAGAATATTAGAGCCAATACTAAGGCGGTCATCCGAATTGTGCGCGGACGCATCATGGCTAAGTGTATAATTCGCGTGCCACAACTTCAATTCCTGAATTTTAGATTAGGACACCACCCTGGAGTCCAGACTCCCGACTATTTGTTCTGTTTTTCCCAGAGCATAAGATTTTTGAGAAATGCGTGATGAGCAGCAAAGCCGGCAATACTTATTCCCGCCAGCCCGTCGCGAAACCCGCCTTTTAAAAAGTAGCTGCGAATAAAAGCTGCGGGAGCCGCGGTGGCAATCTTAAAGTGGGAAGTGCGCCGGCCTTCCGCAAACATTTGCTGGGCGGCAAGGGGCGCATAACGCTCGCCAATCATCCGGTGATGATGAGCCGAATCGCGAACGCTGTAGTGCAGGATATCTCCGGAAAGTTTTTCAACGCGTGCATCTGAATTCATTTTCACAGATTCGTGTATTTGACGCGGACTCCAACGCCCGCGCGATTTTCGATACAGCCGCAACTGCCAATCGGGATACCAGCCGCCACCCTTAATCCACCGCCCCTGGTAATATGATCGTCGCGGGAGGCGATAGCCGTCCGCAAGTTTAGTCTCATCACCTTTGCACAGTCTGGCGATTGAGGCTTTCAATTCTTCCGAGACGCGTTCGTCGGCGTCAAGGCTGAACACCCAATCGTGCACCGTCTGCTCCGCGGCAAACTGCTTCTGCGCAGCGAAGCCTGGCCAATCCTTCTTAATCACACGTGCTCCGCAGGCTGCGGCGATGTCACGAGTTTTGTCGGTGGAACCGGAGTCAATAACGAGAACCTCATCGGCCCATGCCAGCGACTCGCATGCTGCGCGAATATTCGCCTCTTCGTTGAAAGTGATGATGGTTGCGGAGATCTTCATTGGCAGTAAACGCAAACTACCAGCTTGCGGGCGCAATCTAACAGATTGGATTACAAAATCGTAGGGGCACGGCATGCCGTGCCCCTACATCTCAGCCTCGAATGACTGAATAGTTCTTAAATTCGATTTCTCTGTGTTACCTCTGTGCTCTCCGTGTCTCAGTGGTGAGTGGTTGTCGGTATTTATTCACCGCAGAGCAGGCACAGAGGACACAAAGGTTGCACAGAGAAGACCGCAAACTAAGAAAACCAATTACTGATGACGAAGGCTGCGGGCGAGTTGCCCGCGCTCCAGCTGCTTACGGCGTCGGTGTATCGACGATCACGTTGTTCGCCCGCAGCGTTGTCGAGGTGGCGCGTTGAAGATTGGCGAGCGCCTTGTTGTAATCAGTCTCAGCACGCAACTCGGCGCCGCGTGCGTTGGTCAGCGCGTTTTCCCGTTGGAAGAGCAGGAACGTAGTTGAACGGCCGACCTGGTAGAGTCGTTGTTCACCTTCCAGTTGCGTCTCAGCGTTTGCCCGCGCTTCTCGTGCCGCTAAAACGCGGAGGCGCGAAGTCTCAACTGCCTGCGCAGCGTTGCGCACATCAACCTCGATGACTTGATCCTGTGAGCGCAGCGACGCCTGGAGTTGCTCGCCCTGAATGCGGGCGCCGGCAAGGTTGGCCTCTGCGGTTCGATTCCGCAAAGGAATCTGGATCGCTACGCCGACGACCACGTTATAAGTGTTCAAGTTGAACAGGTTCTTTAGGGTCTGCCCGTATCCGCCGACCAGGGCCGAAGGCGCAAGATTAGGAGAAGCAACAAAGGGAGAAGTAGCGACCGGAAAGCCCGAGCGGCGTTGAATGTCCTGGATTTGGTCCAGGAGGAAGGCATTGGCATCCGTGGCTGGATCGCCCGAGATTAAGGGCAGCAGAGTGTCAGGGGAGAGAGTTGCGGCCGGAGTTCCCGCCAGGCCGGTCGTGGCCACGGTTGATTGGATATCGACCTGTGGTTTTGTTTGGTTCTTGAAATACTTAACATCGATCTGGTTGATGTCATTTTGCAGGCGCAGACGGCGCAGCTCCGGTCTATTCTCCCGCGCTTCCTTCAAGGCGTCGTTGAGGTTTAAGGGCGTCGCATCAAACTTCGGCGTGTCGGTAGGAGTAACCTGGGCCGACCACTCAGGGACTGATGGATCCTTGAAGACCAACTGCTTCAGGTTATTCTCGGCGATAGAAACGTTTTGTACTGCCACCAGCAGCGCTGATTCACGGTTAGCCAGCTCAGTTTGCACTTCCGCGCGTTCGAGTGGCGCCTTCGTTCCCACCGCAATCTGCGCCTCGACGCGGCGCAGGTTCTCGCGCGAGAGATTTAGATTCGCGAGTTGGTTCTGCTGGTCGCGCAACGCGAAAACCAATTCCCAGTAGGCTTGCTGCACCTGCGAAATAACGGAGATCGTGCGCAGACGAAAATCGGCGTCAGACTGTTCCAGGCGCTTCTTTTGAATCCGAATCTGCCTGCGGTTGTTGTCGATTGAACGGTCGCGCAAGAGCGGCTGTGTGAAAGTCAAAGAAAGGTTGGACGAATAGAATGGATTCAGGGTGCTGTTGGCAGCACTCGTTTTGGTTCTGGAGTTGCTAAAGCTCAGCTGATAGTCCCCACCGCCGGCTGAGAACGACTTGTTGAGCGTTGGATCAAGTGAAAGGGTCGTGGTGGAAACCTGTCCCGCCGCGCCACCGCCGGCAAAAATATTTTGCACGGGCGTAATCCGCTTATCGATCTGCGGCGTAAAGCTCAAAAACGGATCGTAGATTCCCTGCAGCGAGCGCAGTTGCGTTTCCGCGAAGCGCACGTCATCGCGTGCGATCTCGATGTCGTTGTTATTCTCGAGCGCTCGCTTGATCGCGTCATTCAGCGAAAGCGTCAGGGTGTTGTCGCTAGTCACGCCCAGCCGGGTCATATTGGGCATGGGCGGCAAAGGCTTCTGTTCGACTGTGGGGAAAACAGGTTCGCGCGGCTCTTGCAGCGGCGATGGCTCCGTATTAACGGGCGTTGGCGGATTTTGTGTCGGCGGAACCACAGTGGGATTTCCCGGAGGCGCCTGCGCCGGCGGCTGTTGGGTCCCGGGCGGGGCCTGAGGGGGCGCCGTTTGCTGCGTTCCTGGAGGGACACTTGGGTTCTGCGTCTCGGTTCCCGGCGGTCTTGTAGCGTCCTGCTGAGCCGGATTGGGCGTTGGACTCGCTGCTGGTGTTTGGGCGAGAACCGCATGGCTGGCATACAAACAGGAGCGCACAGAACAACATCGTCTCAAGCAGCGCACGAAGCTGGAAATTGGACATCACACCAAAACTCCTTCAATTGTCTTTTATATATTCCGCTAAACGTAATTAAGAGTTAGCAAACAAGTCTCATCCGATCAAGTCTTTACTACGCTATATGAATCAAACCAGTTTCAAAAAGATGCACAAGATGCCAGCTTGACACTCCAGAGCCACGCCGCATAATCTTGGGCTTCTTTAATTCCCAGCAAGTTTCGAATCCTTACTTGGGCGATGAGTTGAGCAAAGTGTGTGCCTTGCCGGCTCAAGTGGAGAAAGACGCGTGCTGAAATGATCGGCAGGAGGGCATTTTCACAATGGCGGTTAAGGTTGGCATAAACGGCTTTGGGCGCATCGGACGCAATATCTTTCGGACTTCCATCGGTGATCCGGACATTGATTTCGTCGCCGTAAACGATCTCACGGATACGAAAACCCTCGCACATTTGCTGAAGTATGACTCGGTGCTGGGCAATCTCGATCATGAGATTACCTCAACCGAAAATGGGATTACGGTTGACGGCGATGAGTTTCGCGTTTTCTCGCAGCGCGACCCCGCGGCGATCGATTGGGAGTCGGTCGGGGCGGAGATCGTCGTTGAGTCAACCGGCATATTTACGAAAGCCGAGGACGCCAAAAAACACCTCCGGGGCAGTGTTAAGAAGGTGATCATTTCCGCTCCGGCCAAAAACGAAGACATCACTATCGTCCTTGGGGTTAATGAAGATCAATATCTGCCGGCAGACCATCACGTAATCTCAAACGCGTCGTGTACGACAAACTGCCTGGCGCCGGTGGCGAAAGTTATTCATGAGAATTTCGGCATTCGCTCCGCGCAAATGACAACGATTCACTCGTATACCAACGACCAGCAATTACTTGATTTGCCTCACAAAGATTTGCGGCGCGCGCGGGCGGCCGCCCTTTCGATGATTCCCACTTCTACGGGAGCGGCAAAAGCTGTGGCGCTGGTGCTGCCTGAACTGAAGGGTAAGTTTGATGGCATCTCCGTGCGCGTTCCGACGCCTAACGTTTCGCTGGTAGACGTGGTGATGGATGTTGAGAAGGAAACGACCAGCGAAGACGTGAACCGTGCTCTCAAGAATGCGGCTAACGAAGAGCTGCGCGGCATCCTGGCGTTTTCCGAAGAACCGCTCGTCTCGTGCGATTTCAAAAGGAATTCAAACTCTTCGATTGTCGACGCGGAATACACCAAGGTAATCAACGGGCGAATGATCAAGGTGCTTTCGTGGTACGACAACGAATGGGGCTACTCCTGCCGCGTGCGCGATCTGATCAAGTTCATTGCGGGGAAGGGACTGTAAGCAGTAAATCGTGAATCGTAAATCGTAAATAGAGATACTGTCTCCTCCACAACGACTTTAGTAAGTTACGATTCAAGCTTATTCAGTTCCGAATCAATTTACGATTTACGTCATGACATAAGCTTTCCATCAAAGATCTCGACCTGAAGGCAAACGTGTCTTCATCCGCGTCGACTTCAACGTCCCCGTTAAGGAGGGCAAGGTGGAAGACGATACGCGTATTCGCGCCGCGTTGCCCACAATTGAGTATGCCGAGGGGTGAAGGCGCACGAGTGATACTTGCTTCTCACCTTGGCCGGCCGAAAGGTGAGCGCGTCGACAAATACAGCCTGATGCCAGTCGCTGAGCATCTCTCGAGTCTGCTGGGAAAACCGGTTGCTTTTGCGAGTGACTGCATCGGTGAAGAGACCGAATCCAAAGCAGCAGCATTGCAGGATGGCGACGTGTTGTTGCTCGAGAATCTGCGCTTCCATAAAGAAGAAGAGAAGAACGACGATGCCTTCGCACAACAGCTCGCGCGGCTGTGCGACGAGTTTATGTAAACGATGCTTTTGGCGCGGCACATCGCGCACATGCTTCAACCGTCGGGATCACCAGACACGTCGACAAGGCTGCCGCAGGTTTGTTGATGCAGAAGGAACTTGACTATCTCGGTCGCGTAATCAACGAGTCCAGAGCATCCGTTCGTGGCAATACTCGGCGGCGCAAAAGTGTCAGACAAGATTCCGGTGATCAGCGCGCTGATCGATCGCAAAGTCGACAAGCTTCTGATTGGCGGAGCCATGGCCTACACATTTTTCAAAGCGGAAGGGTTTACGGTCGGCAAGTCGCTGGTTGAAAACGATATGCTGCAGACGGCGCTGGAGATCATGAAGCGGGCGGAAGCCGAAGGGAGTTGAACTGTTGCTGCCGACTGATCACCAGGTGGTGGATAGTTACGAGCCAATAAAGGGCGAGAAGATCATTGCCAAGACTATTCCGATTGAGTTTACGAACGCGGGTCATGCGGGCATGGACATTGGCGTTGAAACAGTCGCACATTTTTCGCAACGCTTTGCAGGATGCGCGCACCATCATCTGGAACGGTCCGATGGGAGTTTTTGAAGAACCACCGTTCGATCAGGGAACGATCGGCATTGCTCGAGCGGTGGCCGAGGCCGCCGATCGGGGTGCGATTGTGATTGTGGGCGGAGGAGATTCAGTGGCTGCCGTGACGCAGGCCGGCGTCGCCGATCGCATCACCCATATTTCCACGGGCGGCGGCGCGACGCTCGAGTTTCTTGCTGGAGAGGAATTGCCGGGAGTAACGGCGTTGAATGATAAATGACGCACCACCGCCATTTGGGTCTTTGGCCTTTGGTCTTTGGTCTTTGACTCGCTTCGACAGATCGACTCGCGAATCTGGATTTCCGAAACCAAAGACCTAAGACCAAAGGCGAAATTCTTATGCGTAAACCTGTCATTGCCGGAAACTGGAAGATGTACAAGTCGGTGGGCGACGCGGTTGAGACAGTGCTCGCCTTGAAGCCACTCGTGGCCAACGCGAATCACTGCGAAGTCGTCATTGCCCCTGTTTTCACAGCGCTCAAAACCGTGGCCGATCGTCTTGAAGGTTCCAACATTGGCGTAGCTGGCCAGAATTGTTCGACGGAAGCCGAGGAAGGCGCGCACACCGGCGAAGTCGCAGCCACTATGCTTCGCGATGTGGGTGCGAAATACGTGATCGTCGGCCATTCAGAGCGCCGGCAACTCTATTTCGAGACCGACTCGATGGTTAACAGGAAGTGTCAGGCAGGGGTAACGGCTGGCCTCACCGTAATCATGTGCGTCGGCGAGAGCCTGGAACAGAGGGAGCAGGGAATCGCCGAACGCGTTGTTAGTGGCCAGCTTAGTGGCGGACTCACTGGGTTGACAGCCTCAGACCTCGACCGTATCATCGTTGCCTACGAGCCTGTTTGGGCCATCGGTACTGGACGTACAGCGACGCCGGAGCAAGCGCAGGAAATGCACGCGTTTATCCGGCGCGTTTTCGCGGATAGGCACTCCAGATCAAGCGGCGAACGCATTGCGAATTCTTTATGGAGGCTCGGTCAAACCGGACAACATTGCCGGTTTGATGTCGCAAACGGACATTGATGGTGCGTTGGTAGGCGGCGCGAGTCTGAAGGCTGAAAGTTTTGCGAAGATTGTTAACTACAGTAAATCGTAAATGGTAAATCGTGAATAGGAGAGACGGACAGACAGTGAAACGTGAATAGTAAATCGTAAATAGGAGAGACTGGGCGCTGCTGTTGCGATTTCATTTCACGATTCACGATTTACTATTCACGATTCACGGTTCACTGATATCACTTTTCACCTGTCACTTTTCACTGTTAATGGGAGATCCAATTTGTTGAACTACATTTTATACGCACTATTTATTCTGGCGTGCCTGGTCCTGGTTGTCGTTGTGCTGTTACAGCCGGGCAAATCGGGCGCCGGCGATCTGTTTTCCAGCAGCGTTTCGAGTACAGCGTTTGGCCCACGCGGTACCGCAAGCATTCTATCGAAGATCACCATCGGAGCCGCGGCGGCTTTCATGCTCATCGCATTGATGCTATCGCTGCCGGCGGTAACGGGGAGTCACTCGGTGTTGCAATCAAATGAACCGGAAGCGACGCCCACACCGCAGGCATCGCCGGCGGCCAGCCTAACTCCCGCAGCGTCACCGGTGACTTCACCGGCTGCTTCACCAGCCGCATCGCCGAAGTAAGCCGCAGAGGTAGACCGAGGTAATCCGCGAAGGTGTGCCGAGGTAATAGGCAGTGGTAGACCGAAGCAAGTCCCAGAGGTAGAGTCGAGCAAACCGCAATCTCACGCGCGGAATTTACGATGCGCGCTGGGGACCTCGCAAAGTTTGCGATACCATTGTTATCTGATAATTTGAGCCGAAGTGGCGGAACTGGCAGACGCGCACGTTTGAGGGGCGTGTGAGGCAACTCGTGGGGGTTCGAGTCCCCCCTTCGGCACAATACCTGCTTCTTTTTCTTCGAAAAACCTCATATTTTTCGCTTAGTGTCCAATTAGTGCCCGCACTTTCCGCACCGTGCGCACTCCGTTGTACCTTAGTTGTCCATCACGACGGCCGCCACCTATCTAAGTCTGCCTAGCGCAAAAACTCGTTTCTGTAATTCGAGTCCCCCTGTGGGAATCAAGGGGCACTCACATGGACGCACAGCACGCCAAAGCGATAGAACGGGTGCGCATTGCCGGAATCGACTGGCTAGTCGTGGGACAGACACTTTTGAGAAGATGTGAGTTGTGCCTAGTGTACGTTTGTTCTCACGAATTGTGCGGCAATTGTGCGGGCGGGCGCCCGATCTTCAGATTGACACGGTAGGGGTCTGGGGTTCAAATCCCCACATGGCTACCAACAATAAGTTACGCTGTACAACCCCGTTCTCCGTTGCTCCAAAACGCTCCAGTTTCTGACCGTTTATTTCCACGCCAAATGACTTGTCGATGCCGAAAGCGACGCGGAGCCGAGGCGGCAAAGTCCTTCAGCAATTCAACCTGACATCCTGGGCACAGAACTGCTCGCAACAGGAGGTGGTTGTGACTCACAAGTCCAGTATGAAGTCCTTGCGAATGTTCTTTTGCCCTTTCAGATCCTGGGTGGTAAAGAAATCTGTTTCCTGGGTTAGAGCCTCAACCAGTGGACGCCTGGGGACTTCTGTCTTCGGCGGACTTCCATGCTTACCGGACATCGTAGAAACCACCGCTTGTAACCGTCCGGGTTTCTTTTTGGGGGATCGATTCTTAAACAATTTCCAGAGCGACTTAGGAGTTGCGTTCAAGCTGCCGTGATGTCCGACCTTGTAAAGATTTACTCCTGCAAGCGCTTTGCGAATGGCTGGTTTGCTGAGAGCGTAGGACCAATTCTCGATCTGTGCATCACCGGGAAACAAAAGCTTCTTTCCGCCCACCTCGAATAGCAGAATCAGACTGGTGTTATTCATCACCTTGTCCAGGGCCCGCATGATGCCCAGTAATTGTGTGCCGCGGATTAATTTCAACCGGTCAATAAACCAGCGGGTGGATGGGGGCATGCGCGATGCCGGATAGGTGCCGGCGCCTTTGAACAATTTACCCTCCGGGCTCGCAGCGAAATTGCCCGCCAACGCCTGAAGGTGCCAGAACTCATCCTCATCCTTGCTCTTCATCTTACGAATACTTTCCGACTGCTTGAGTGTGGGTGGTCCCAGTACCGTGATCTTGACTCCGGGGAGTACGCTCGCAAGGCCGGAGTTGGACCCGAAATTAGCATAGACGGCTTTCTTAGCTTTGCCGCTTTTATTCTTTCCAGAGCCCATCGCCATCAGGTTCTTTACTGCCGACAGATTGCTCAGATTGTCTTCGCCCAGAAAGCTCAGTTGCTCGTGTAGTTGCTGGCCGATCATCGACTTGCGGCGTTCCACTTCGCTCAGAACTGCCGCCGAAATAGCGTGCATGTCGCGGAGTGCGGTGCCGAAGGCGAGTTCCTTGGAGCCCGAAGCTTTCACCGTGCCGGTGACTGGATTGGCCCTCGGATGCTCGGTCCAGGGCTGGACCACCACGTCAGGATCGCAACTCGCGATAATGCTTCCGGGAGCGTTCTTGCCACCGGTCGTCGTGAAGCCGCTGACATGGTCCTTATGGCGGTGGGTCGCCACAACTGCATGAAGCTTGCCACCACATTGCTCGCGAATGTCGGTGGCCACCCGGTTCATGAGTTTCGGTCCCATACTTTTTTTCGTGCCGGTACTGCCAAAGTCGATCAGTAGGTGGCGATCAAACTTTTTATAGTGAAAGGTCAACAGAAAGCAGTCACCAAAGCCTACCTGATAAGTCCGCAAGGTCATTTTGGTTGGTTTGTTGCTGGCCATAATTACCACTCCTCCGGGGCTTCGTTCGGAATATGCTCAATCATGCGGTGCAGATGCAGCGACGAAAAACGAAAGGCGGCTGGTCCATTCTTGATAAAGCCGTAGTCCCAGAGGTACTTCAGCCGTTGCGTTTGCCGCTCCTCGTCGCTAACCCGGTTGCGAACATGAAACTTCAGTCGGCCATACTCGTCGAATATCAGCGCGCCGCCGCCGAAGAGCGTCACCAGCTGATCCTTAGGCATGTCCGGCGGCACCTTAATCTTTAGAGATTTCAGCTCCGAGGCTGCAAGGTTAATGATCTGAATGTACTCGGCAACTGTTTCGCGCAGCGCGAAGCCGTCCGGACCTATGCGCAAGCAAGGTCGCACCGAGAGCACGCGGCTGTAGGCATCGTCGTTTAATCGGAGTACCCGGCGATTTTCCCAAATGAAGCGAAACACCTCATCCGGGTCGCGCTGCATGAACTCGAAGTGGGTACGCTCATAATTCAAATCTGCTTCGGGAGGATCCCAAACACCGGGTTCGCTTGGTATGCCCTTTGACGCCGGATCAATGCCATAGCTGACAAAGCTTTTTCTCAAGATTTCGCGGAACTCATATTTAGAATCATCGGGATTAATTTCGCGATCAGACGTCAGCACGGCGCTAAGGTAATCGCAAAACTCCAGGTTCACTGGCGGCGTGTAATCCAGGGCGCGAATTGCCATCGTCAATAGATAGTCAGCAACGCTCGCTCCTTCCTCCACCACCCGTCTCCGATCAAGGTAGCCTTTTTCGATTTCGCCGAGTCCCTTCAGCCGCTTTACCCAGACGCTTAAGAAAGCATTCATCATTGCCGCGACCAGTATTTCTCCGCGACGATGGGGCTCGACGTATTCGGGATCAGACATGTATTTGCGGGACGGCAGCAGTTTCGCCGAGCGACGCAGCGCGTCTCCCCGAACCAATGCCATTTCCTGACCCATTTCTTCGGCCAGCCCGAGGAGGGCGGACAGTCGTAGTTTTTCGGCGGTCAGTTCGCTGCGAGCAAGGAGTTGGTCTTTGCGTTTCGCCGAACGAAGGTCGATCACCGTTTCCACTACTCCCGGCACAGCAAAAACCGAAAGCAAGGCCACGATGTCGGCGAAGCCTTCGTGAAATGCTGCTTGTTCAGGTGAGGAAGGATCGGTGTAACGCTCTCGAAGACCGTCGAGCAATGCGTGAGTTGTCTCGTGAGCAACTACGTCATGCGAAAGAGAGGAGTACACCATTCGACCACTGGTCGCGGGAAAATATCCAAACAACAAGGATTGATCCCGTTCGGAGTAGAAGGCATTGGCATCAGCGAAAGCATGTGGTGCTACCTTGATTTGATGTCCATAAAACCCCCAACGCACTCGTCTACCGAGAGCGAATTCAAAACGCGCCAGGGTTTTCATAACAATGGCGTAGACATTCTGGGCATGGAAATTTGGATCATTCAGCAGCTCGCTGTCAGAAGCTGCCGCAAAAGGATCCCCGTCGCCAGCCGTGTTGAGGCGTGGATATTCGATCGGTTTGTACAGCGTTAGGGTTGAAGAGTCGTAGTCTACGACGTGCACGCGGTAGCCGCGCGGACCGACTCCGATCTCTTCAGCCGGCACATCGATACTGGCCCGGAGAATCTTGTTCTTGACTCGCACGCTCGGATCTTGCGCGATGATAGTTAGCTTGCGAGTGCGCGGTTGTTGTAGTGAAGCCATAGCTTATTAATCCTCCGGTAGTACGTAAGGTGAAGCACCAGGTTGGCTTGCTTGGTGTAAGAGTAGATTGCCTTGCCCGGTGTCCTGAAATCAGCGATGTTTGAAACGAGCCTTCCTCGTAAGTTTATGTTGGTCTCCAGAAGGATTTGGACAGGTCCCTCGTCGCCGGTTGGCGCGCTAACTAGAATGACCTCCGGATCGACTTGCATTATGGTGGCCTCCTTGCCGCCAAACAAGACTCGAACAACGTGGCGAAAATTGATTCCGCGCAGCGTGACGACCGCGGTTTTAGTCCCAAGCCCCTCCGGCTTGTTGGTCGTCGCGTTTACCACACTGCTTATCGAGGGGGCGGCAGGTATGCCGATGTCGAAAATCCGCGTTACGCCGTTAGCGCCGGCCACCGTCAAGGGCACTGGATCGCGTCGCGCCGCGATGCGGATGCGGTACCGATGATTTCCGAGGCTGGTGGGGCCGTCAATAATCGAACCGTCACGCGCCTCAATCCGCACGCCCGGCGCAACGTCCTGCCCAGAAACGGTAACGATGAGATCGATAACTGGCAGCCGGCCACCTGCGGCTGGATCGTAGCGAATAATTTCGTAGTTGGATATGACGGTTTGTTGGAAACTGACATAGCCTTCCTGCACCGCCTGTCTGGAGGTATTCCGATATCGGATTTTGACCGCACGGCCTTCAGCGGGTCGACGAAACTTCAATCTATACAGGCCGGGGCTCAGATGGGTCGCTTCCTCGCCGTTCGCTGTATCCAGAGGTTGGGGCCCAATAAAGAATCTGGCGCCACGACGCAAGCCGGTGCCTTGAAGATGGACCGTCACAAACTGCGGATCGGAGTCGTCGACGACTTCAATACTGGCCACGGCGAACGTGTCGGCAAACATTGGCTCAACTTCACTGATTTCGGAGAGCGACATGTTCCGGTAGTAAAAATTGATGTCCTCAAGCTTGAAGAAGTTAATGGCCGAGGTTTTCTCTGGCGTCACCAGAGTGATCAAGGGAGTTCCGACGTACTCCTGTGGCATCTTGAAGCTGAGAATAAGTTGTTGCGGATTCAGGTATTCAAACTCCCCGGCTGGATCCACCGCCGCGCCCGCAAACGTGTTCGCGATCGAGCTTTCATTCTTCGCGATTGACACCGCCCGCTTCAGGGGCACGCCATTAACCAGAATTCCCGTGAGCGGAGAGAAGTATTTCCCGTCGATTATTACGGTCGCCTGCTTGCCTTTCTCCACCGGCGTGTAGGTAACGCGATCTACCCAAAAACCTTCGGTGCGTTCATTGGGGACCAGCATTCTATGTGTTCCCGCGCCGTAGCCTTCGTTAACCTGGGCCACCTCTTTCACCGTGGTATCGCCAGGCGAAACGTCACGCTTGTAGACTTTGGCCGCAACCTTAAGTTCGAGTGCCAGAGCGTCGCTGGGAATGGCCAGAATTGCGTAGGTTGTGCGTACGCCGGGCGCAAGCCGCTTGGTTCCGCGGAGTGGCCCAAAAGTCCAACCGAAGTTACTCATTCCTTTTCCGTATGCCGAAGCATAAACTTCTTGTTGAATGAATTGCTCGTAAAGCGATCGTTGGCGTTGAAAGCTTACTGTTCCTCCCAGCCCAAACATCGTCAGAAATCTGGCAGTGAGCGCAAGACCCTTCTGCGTTCCGTGTTGGTCGTTGACGTTCAATGCGCTCTGCCGCGGAATGATATCGATTACCCGAAACTTAGTTGGGTCTGCCGTGCCCCAGCACTCATCTTTCAGTGTCTCCGCGATAACCGGATCTTCGTCAAGGATTTTGAGCCCACCGTCATCGTTCTCTCTCAGCATGTCCAGAGTGATCGGCTCGGCCTGAGTTTCCTCGTCTTTTTTGGAGGTGACATAGATCTTGTTGTCATAAACCTCAGCACTCAGCTGTTTTCTTTTCAAGATCGAATCCAGCACCACATTCTACGGTTTGTCACTGACCCTGGCTGTGATTTGGATCGAGCCTACGGCCCTGTCAACGACGAATACTGGCCCGTATTGTTCATGAATGTAATCTAAAACGTCGCGCAGCGAGGCGTTGACCACGTTCAGATTGATCGGTTCTCCACGAAAACCGCTTTGCCCGTAATGGGCACCTGTTGTTTCCGGCGCGGTAGCCTTTGGGCAACCACTGAAACTTGAACCAAAAAAGCGCGCAACTTGCCACTCAAGTCTCACCACATAGTCATCGTCTGCCTTGGGCACTGAGTAGAGCGACATTGGCATTTCGAGGAAGACGAGCCGTTGGTTCGGTCCAACCTCGTCGCGCAAGAGCGTTAGCTGCTTGGCAATCACTTCGTACTGCATCTGAATATAGTTTTCCAGTGTGGTCGACGCATTGAGCTGAGGTGTCGCCACGGTGGTATTCAGCTTATCGAACATAGTCTTGACGTTGTCCGGTAAAGTTCCCGGAGTAGCGGTAGGTATGCTGCCCTTGTACGCGGTTGGCGCTCCAGGGGCCGTAACCGCTGCACGCAACAAATCCATCTCCGCCTTGAGAGCGTCGCGTTCGGCCGTCTTCGCCGCAAGTTGGGCCACCACCAGTTTTCGTTGCTCGGCCAATTCCGGCTTATCGGCGGGCAAGGCTGCTAGCTGTATGGTTAGACTCGACGTTTCACGCACTGCATCAGTGTATGGCGCTGTCAGTGCGTCAAGCCTGCTCTGCGACGCGTTAAATCGACTTAAATCTGCCTCGAATCGCTGGTTCAAGATACTGTTCTGTCCGCCGGCCACCGTGTCGAGACCAACATCCGCTCCCACCAATGTGCGCAACATGCTCATACGAGTGGCGGTGGCAGAACTGGGATTCAGTTCGGATGGGAGGGGGACCTTAACGCCCAGGTCGCGACTCCGTTCTCGCATGTTGGCAAGCAGGTAGTGAGCCTGGCCGAGCGACCAGATATTCGGTTGGCCTACTTCGATGGTGATTTGGGATTTGTTCTGGCCTCTTACGTTAAGCGAGCAGATAGGAAGTAATAGACTGAGACAAGTAACGGCCGCTAACTGAGCGCGAAAAGACATGACTTTGTTCTCCAGGGAGATTTTTTTCTGATTTCTACGACGTGGATTCAGGCTGGGCAGAGAACCTAGCGGCCTGAACATCAGTTGTTCTAGCTCTTTTCAACTTAGAGCGGGTCAGGAACATTGAGAGCGCCAAACGTTGAGTCCTGCGTCAGGTGCCCTTATCGCAACAGTTGGGAAACAGGCTTAGAGGCCAGCCGAATCAAGAGCGAGATGACAGTCCTATACTCTTGTTTGCATCGTCAGTCAAGAATTACATAAGTCAGAATTACATAAGTCTCGCGGCGAACTTTTTCATCCGTTCTTAGCCCAACCTGCTACTGCCAACTAACAATGCGATTGAATACACCACCATTTGCGATTCGAGCTCGTCTACCCTCAATGACATTAAGGCACAAGACATTTCGCAAGACTTTTGGTTCGGGTTTTCACATTCTAGTATGCGAATAGGTCGCGCAATTGGTCGGGTGTGCCTTGACACGGCATTCCTCCGCGGGTCAAATTCGCCCGCACCTAACCGATGGGCTAAATAACTTAGGTGAGGAATTCATGTGGAACACTACCTCCGTGGATTAGGAGGCCGTTTGCAAGATCAGAGAATGTTTGTTTCGATCACAAGGAACGAGGGAGGAGCAAGAGCTGAAGCCCCTGCGGGGCGAGGGTGCGCTGGAGAAAGATGCACGCCGCTCAGGCAGTCTTTCGCCCGGCCAGACTTTCCAGCGAACGCCCGGCTTGTTCCCTTGATCGCTTCGTTGCGTGTGAGTAGTAGAGAACGAATGCCTTGTCGGACCAGCCCATCCATTCCTGTACAGTCTTTTGACTAACGTTGCTTTCCAAGAGATGAGTGGTGACTGTATGCCTGGCATCATGGAGCACCAAGCCGTTTGGATTGCTGCGGTCCGTATGGCACGCCGGCGCGGCCGCAGGCTTCTCTGAGAATGCGGTAAAACTTTGGCGTGATGTAGCCACTACGTGAGAAGACCAAATCAGGCGTACCGGATGCGGGTCTTCCGGGTCCGAAGCGTCCTGGCAGAATTGTCGCCTCGCATTTCCACTCGCCCAGAAGGAAGCCAAGCTTTTGGAATTGCCGGATTCTGATTGGGTACTTGTGTTTGCTCAGCCGTCATGATTCCCACCCCTTCGAGCTCCGAAATGTTTCCGAAGGGGTCGGTAAAAACCACCGTTCCCGGCTTGCCGGCCTTCGGTGGTTCCTGCCGGATGATCTCGATTCCATTTCGGTTCATTGCCTCGATGAGCTTCCTTCATATTGTCGGTCTCGAACACAATTGTGTAGATGCGCATCCTTTCTTCTCGCGTGACGGTCGCAGAATCATTTTTCAATCGCCTCGCGCCAATGGCCAGGACACAAACATCTACGTCATGAACTCTGATGGTTCGAACGTCGTACAGCTTACGAATCTGAAAGGCTTTGCCGGCGTCCCGGTATATTCACCGGACGAAAGACTGATCGTGCTTCAATGGCGCGAGACCAGCAATTTTCGCGACGGCAAAAAGTGGCGCGTCTGCGTGATGAATAGCGATGCCAGCAGCCTTCGCATAATCACTTCGGGAGACGCAAACGATCAGGTGCCGAATTGGTCTCACGACGGGAAGCGCCTGCTTTTCTATTCGGATCGCACCGGCAAGAATCAGGTTTACACAATGATAGCCGACGGCAGTGATGTGAGACGAGTTACAAATACAGAATCAAATGATCAGGCTGCAACCTGGTCGCCGGACAATAAGAAAATCGGGTTTATTTCGGATCGCGACGGAAACAGCGAGGTTTACTCAATGGACGCTAATGGCCGGAATGTGCGTCGGTTGACTAACACTCGTGCGACGGAACGCGTTCCCATCTGGTCGCCGGACGGTAAGACAATCGCCTTCTCTTCAGACGGTGATGGGCCGAGCCAGATTTATTTGATGGATGCCGACGGGTCACGCTTGCTATGTCTGACAGCGGCGATGAAATAGTTGGTTTTCCGCAACAAATTCACAGAGGATCGTCCTCACAGAATATTGCGTAATAATCAAGTTGTTTTTGATCAAATTTACGGCTTGCCCGGGAAATCCGATTCCTCTCCCGCTTTCTGGCTTGCGGCTTGCGCTCCGGCAAAAGTACGGAAGGCTTTGCGTCGAACGAAAACGAACGTCCCGACGAACGAAGCCGGACTCCGATACTCTTTTACTCAGGCGCTCCTTACGAAGAAGACAAGAATCAAGCTTACAACGTAGGACGGGCGCCCTCCGTTCTTCCTTTTGTCGGCAGGGCCTTCAGTGCCGCCTCAATATTCGCTTTCAAAGCGTCGTAACTTTTATCCGACACACGACGACCGTTGATGAATACGGTCGGCGTGGCATCGATTCCGAGCCTCAGGCCTTCTTCGAGGTCACGTTGCACTGTCTCGGCAAACTCTCCCGATTCCAGCGCCTTATCGAACCGGCCACGATCGAGATCGAGTTCACTTGCATAGTCCTTCAGCCTGGCCACATCCAGTGCCAATTGATTGCGCATCAGTATTTCGACGTACTCCCAGTATTTGCCTTGCACGCGAGCAGCCTCAGCGGCTTCCGCCGCCCTGAAGGCTTCGGCATGTTGGCTGAGCGGGAAGTCGCGCACGACGAGCCTTACTTTATCCCCGTACTCCTTGACCAGGCGCTCGAGAGTCGGTTGTGTAGCGGAGCAAGCCGGACACTGATAATCCGTGAACTCAACGATCGTCACCGGAGCCGCGGCATTACCCAGCGACGGCTGATCGGCTGTCGAGATGGAAAAGACCGGTGGCTCAGGAGTGATCAGGAATGTCTGAAGTGAAGCAGCGGCACGCAGCTTTTCAACAAATGCGCGTTCAGCTTCGCGTACCTCAATTTGCTGCAAATAGCTAACGATCGATTCCTTTGTCTGTGTGAAGTCTCCACTTACTCTGTCCTTATTCTGCTCGTAAAAAGCACGGGCCTCTTCTTCTGTAACTGTTCTTGGCTTGATCTCGGCATCGAGCAGGGTATTCGTGGTGATCTTTCTCTTTTGTGCTTCCTGCACCAGAAGCGTGTCGTTGACGCTGAGGTCAAGCTCGTCCTTACGTAGTTTGTAGACCCGCTGCTGGACATCAAACACGATGGGTTTTAGGGAATCTTCGATGTCACCGGAAGTGATCCGCTCGTCGTTGACAATTGCCAACACGCGGGCGCGGTCGGCCTCATTGCGTGGCGGCGTCGCTTCCGGGACTTGCACGCTGGTTTCGATAGTCGCACGCAGCCCTTCGGCGAGTCGCTTTGCCTCCTCCCTCTGTCGCTGATCCCGCAGGTATCGAAGAATATCCTCCTTCGCGTCTTTGAAATCGGCTTGAATACGCGCCTTGTTCTGATCGTAAAAAATCTGAGCCTCTGC
This sequence comes from Blastocatellia bacterium, assembly GCA_963698325.1. Lineage (GTDB taxonomy): Bacteria > Acidobacteriota > Blastocatellia > Pyrinomonadales > Pyrinomonadaceae > PSRF01. Next base: position 383,189 of record CAVOQJ010000010.1, read on the forward strand.
CTCTTTCGGTTCTTTTACTTTGGCGACAACTTCTTGCTCGAGAAGCTTGGCGGTGCTAATTCCGCGCTTTTTTGCTTCAATCGCCAACAGTCTCGAATTTATCTGGAGGTCAAGCTCTCGCTTTCGCGCGTCGATGACCTGGCGTTGCAGTTGATTCACAGAGTCCTTGGTCGCCCTTTCGATGTCCTGGCGAGTAATCCGAATGCCGTTTACGATCGCCAAATCCTCAGGTAAGACTTGCGATTCACATGCGCAATCCTCAACTTTCTTGTTGGGCTGAGGCGCCCTTTGCGCGCCGACACCAGATGTTATGTTGTTCGTCTCCGCCACAGTGGGGGTCTGGGACCGGGCCTCCGGCATCAAGGCGACCATCAAAACCACAAGCGCGTATAGCAATCTGCTCATTATTATTCTCCTTCCGCTGCTGGCACTACTGAGACTTGCATGACCTGTCCGTTACTTAGCTGTTCCCCAACGGCCCTGCAAGAATCGTGCTAAGGCCGTTTCCAGTTGCCCTCGCCAAGAAGTTGGCAATCCTAATCTGGGCAAAATATCCATACCGGCCTGCGAAGATTTCTCTGCTTTCAACATTTCGCGCTAATACTACCCACCATTGCGGAGTAATGTTTTCCTATAACCGACGACGCACACAACTGTGCACGCGAGTTGCAAGGAGTCTTGCAAGAGTGTAAGATGCGGTTGAAAGCTGATCAGTCTCAAGTGGGTCGGAGAATTGGTAGAGGGTCATCAATGTCCGTTAACGCACAGACGCATTCCCAATACTAGGTCATTCTCAACCTCGAAAAAAAATAGAGTCTTCACCACTCTTATCTCTGTGGCGTGCGCAGAGAGTTACACCTCCCGTCGATCGTCAGGTTCAGTGGCGATTTGATTACCCAGAAAAGAATTGTAGGTTGGTGCAGGGACAGGGTTTGCCTCAAGCGGAATAAGAAAGCCATTCGTTCCACAAAAGACTGACTGGAGACGGCCTCAACCCTCGCACAAGGAAACACTCATGAAGGCTTTCTCGAAGGTGCCTCATGCGGGACAGCAATCCGGAGTCTCAACTCTGAAAAAGGGACTAAACCTCCGGCTGATCATTTTCTTCACGGCGCTGACGGTGGTGCTTACGGCCGTAGTAATCGTCGCCTGGGAGCAATTATTGCGGCCACCCTACTACGCCTGGGTCGCTCGGACTTATCCTGGGTCGGAAAACGCCGAAAACCGTTACAAGATTGAGCAACGCGGTGAGCACTTCTTCATCTCGATGACGGTCGATGTGATCGTGGTCAGCATTCTGCTCGCAGTGGTTAACCGCCAGCAGAGACGGTTGGTAGAGGCGCACGAACGGCTTGCCCGCAATGAGAGGATCGCTATCCTCGGGCGGGTCGCGGCGCAAGTGGCCCACGAGGTGAGGAATCCGCTTGCCGGTTTGCTGCTCTATTCGTTACACCTCAAAGGCAAAGTGGCCGGGGAACTGGCCGACAGCGAGGTACAACTCATCGACAAGATCATCGACACGGTCAACCATCTCAACAGCACGACAGAACAGATTCTGAACTTCGATCGTCCTGTCAAGCTGGCGCCGCGGTGGGTCGATATCAACCGCTTGATCGGCGACGTGATCCAGCTTCTCAAGTCCCAAATTTCGGCAAATCGAATCGACACCAGGCTTGATGTCTGCAGTTCAAACCTTATGGGAATGCTCGATGAGGCGTCTATTACCGCGGCCTTGCTCAATCTGGTGCTCAACGCAGTCCAGGCTATGCCAGATGGCGGCCGGTTGACCATAACCACTGGCTCTGATGGAGGGATACTCTGGCTGGTAATAAGCGATACCGGTCCAGGAATTACCCGGGAGCGACTCGAACACATCTTTGAGCCATTCATTACGACAAAGAGTCGCGGCCTGGGTCTGGGTATGTCCTACGCACTAAAGATGATCGAAGAACATGGCGGCAGAATTTCGGTTGAGAGCCAATTGGGCGAAGGCACTCAGGTGAGAATCGAATTGCCGCAAGGAGAGGAGCAAGGAAATGAAAACACGTTTACTAAATAAGATCTTAGTGGTTGACGACGAGAGAAGCGTTACGGGAGCCCTCGAACTCATTCTCAGTGAGTCAGGCTACGAAGTCCTGACCGCGCATAGTGTCGTTGAGGCAACAAAGGTTCTGAGCGATCACAACGTTGATCTGGTCATCACTGACCTTCGCTTATCGGATGCCACTGGGATTGACTTGATCACGCACATCAAGAGGGAGACTCCCGATACAGAAGTCATCCTAATGACTGCTTATGGCTCACTCGATATAACGATCGAGGCGATCAAGCGCGGCGCATATTATTATCTGGAGAAACCTTACACGCCGGATTTTTTGTGTGCGCTGGTGGAGCGTGCCTTGCAGTTCGCGACCCTGAGACGCGAGAATCAAACACTCAAGCGCGCCCTGGCAGGCGACAGCGAAGTATTCGGAATGATTGGGCGCGACCAAAAAATGCGCCAGATTATTGAGACGATACGCACGGCCGCGCCGTCTGACGCATCCGTGTTGATTGAGGGTGAGAGTGGTACGGGAAAGGAATTGATCGCGACTGCCTTTCACACTGCAAGCCACCGCGCGGCTCGGCCAATCATCCGCATCAATTGCGCCGCCATTCCTCACGAGCTGATTGAATCAGAGTTGTTCGGTTACAAGAGAGGCGCATTCACCGGGGCAGACCGCGATAAGCGAGGGCTGATCGAGGCTGCCGGCGAAGGCACCCTCCTGCTCGATGAGATTGCGGAGATGCCTGCCCACCTTCAAACCAAGCTGTTGCGAGTATTACAGGAGCGTAAGCTGCGCCGCCTGGGTGACGAGCGGGAGATCGATGTTAATTTTCGTTTGGTGTCCGCCACCAACCGCAACACTTCGGCGCTTCTGGAAGAAGGTGTTCTGCGGAAGGACCTTTACTTCCGCATCAGCACGATCAAGATCAAGGTACCTCCTTTACGGGAACGGCTCGATGATGTGGTTCTCATTGCCAAACGCTTTCTTGAGCGCTACAACGAACAGTACGATAAGAACATTCGGGACATCTCGCCGGAGGCTGTCTTGCGTTTGATTCGCTATGACTGGCCCGGGAACATACGCGAACTCGAGAGCGTTATCGAGCGGGCCGTGCTGTTTTGTTCCGGGGACGTTTTGATGCCTGGCTGTCTCCCGGAACATTTCCAGAGCGCGCAGACCAAAGGCAGAAGGTTTGTCATTCCTCCGTTGCTTCCCATGGAGGAGATCGAGCGCGAAGCGATCATGCAGACTCTTGAACGCACCAGTGGCAACGTGAAGAAAAGCGCTCAGATTCTCCACTTTCCTCGACCCACCTTCTACCGCAAGCTGAAGAAGTTCGGCATTAAAGTTGATAGGCTATGACAACTGCGCGGCAGCAGCTCATACAACCAGGGAATTGAAGGGGTTAATTGGATCGACGACTCGATATCTCGCATTTTTCTTATCTTCCCTGCCTTGTTCCCACTTCAACGTATTTCAACCGTGAATTTGGACACTGTCTATCCGTAAATGTGCCCCTGAACAGAAGACGATATACGTGGAACGCAACGCGCGTGTGCTATAGAGGGGTTGCGGAGGTTATGATTGCGAATAATGATAAACACCTCGCTCGATCGAGGAACAGAACAAAGGTCAGTATTCTGGTTGTTGATGATGAGCCGAGTGTAGGCGACGCACTCAAACTGGTGCTTGAGTCGAGCGGCTATGAGGTAGTTCTCGTCGCGAAGGGGCGCGAGGGAATTAAACAAGCATCCAGCAGAGGGTTTAGCGTTGTTATCATCGATCTCTTCCTCCCAGACATCTCGGGGCTGCAGATAATCAAGAAAGTTCATGAGCAAAAGCCCGAGATTCCGATCATCCTCATCACCGGACAGGGTACTCCCTGGGCCTTCGCTGAGGCCAAGAGACTTGGCGCTATTGGAATTCTTTCCAAGCCTTTCCAGCCGGCTGATATTCTCCGATTAATCAGCAGAGCGGTGGCCCAATAAAGATCTCTCTCTCTCTCGGGACTCGGCACGTCCTTCGTCTTCAATCACCTTCTCAATATAGAAATCTCGAAAACGTTTGCCGCTCTCTTCTCACTTCTTGAACAGTTCAAAGATGATTCAGCGTGAAGCACGCGCGACCCTGCTTGTCTCACGTTGAAACATACAGGCCTGCGGCGCTTCAAGCTAACAGTCAGAAGCACGAGAGATTCACTCTTTCGGTGCGGGCATGCCTATTGCAATGTCCGTTGCTAAATTCGTTCGAGTCGCTGCCACTCAGCAAGTCCTGGTGGTTGAGACAAATCAGCAACGGCCAACGCGATTCGTGCGCACCCTAAAAGTGATGAACGTCAGGTTCAAGATAGTGTTTGGTTGCGAAGCATGCGACGGAAGACGGTCGCCGGCATCGTTCTTGTCCTTACGGCATCGCAAAGTATTGCCGAATCTTCTGGAGGAAAAAGATGAATACTAAACATCACCCCTACCACAACAGAAAACTCTTCTCTCTGTTACTCATAACACCTCTGGTGCTGCTGGCAATGACGATCGGCGCGCAGGCGCAAACGCCCGGGCCCACCCCTGCCTGTGAACGCACGGTGAAAGCCGACGTGGTGGCGCTCGATCAGGTGATCATGTACAACCGCCTTGGCACAGTGAATCCCGGAGGAATGATCTTCGCGCTTAAGCAAGATGTCGTGGCCATCACCACAGCCGGGTTGGTACCGGGCAACGTGAGGTTGCGGGCTGATAAACGGCCACGGCCTATCGTGCTGCGCATGAACAACGGAGATTGTCTGCGAATCAGTTTTACGAACCTGCTGTCCCCGAGCCCGCTCAGCGACCAGCCTGCGACCCGCTCCGCCGGCGTACACATCATGGGTATGGAGTTGGTTGGGAGCATCAGTTCGGACGGATCGAATGTCGGCGTCAACCCGCCAAGTTTGGTGGGTCCGGGCAGCTCGGCCGTCTACACTTTCTACGCCACACGTGAAGGAAACAATTTGATGTTCAGCTCCGCCGCCACGACCGGCGGCGAGGGCGATGGCGGAACTCTGGCTGAAGGGCTCTTTGGCAGCGTCAACGTCGAACCGCGAGGCGCCGAGTGGTACCGCTCGCAGCTTACCGCGGCAGAAATGGCCTTCGCCAAAATCGGCACGACGGCAGGTGGTCAGCCGATCCTCAATTACGATGCGGTGTATCCGGTGGGCAATCCGAAAGCCGGCAAGCCGATCCTCAAGATGCTCAATGGCGACATCATCGTGCATACGGATTTGAATGCGATCATTACTGGTCCCAACAAGGGACGGTTTCCGGCTGGAACCTACCGGCCCAACGCAACCGAACCCGATCGCGACCAACCTTTCCGTGAGTTTACCGTGGTCTATCACGACGAAATTGAAGATGTGCAGGCCTTTCCGCAGTTTCGTGATCCGATTCTCAAACACACGCTGCACAGTGTTGAGGACAAGTTTGCCATTAACTATGGCGTCGCCGGCGTCGGTGCTGAGATTCTTGCCAACCGGCTCGGTGTCGGACCGATGTTCAACTGCACTGAATGCAAGTTTGAGGAGTTCTTCCTTTCTTCGTGGACGATCGGCGATCCGGCACAGATCGTGGACGTCCCGGCCAACACCACCAACAGTACTGGTCAGTTGATACTCGGACGGAAGGCTACCAAGGTCTTATATCCCGACGATCCGTCTAACGTGCATCACAGCTATATCGGTGACCACGTGAAGATGAGAGTCGTGCACGCAGGACCGAAAGAGCATCACATTCACCACCTGCATGCACACCAGTGGCTGCAAACACCCGACGACGACAACTCGACTTACCTCGACAGTCAGGCGCTTGGACCAGGCTTCGCGTTTACTACCGAAATCGTCCACGGCGGTTCGGGAAACCGAAACGAAGTCGTCGGCGATTCAATTTTCCACTGCCATTTCTATCCGCACTTCGCGGAAGGCATGTGGGAACTGTGGCGCTCGCACGATGTCTTCGAGGCGGGAACAGTGCTTAACAGCAGCGGTATTCCAGTTGCCGGCGCGCGCGCGTTGCCCGATGGCGAAATCATCGCCGGCACGCCGACACCGGCGCTCGTGCCACTGCCGACCATAGCGATGGCGCCGATGCCCACGGCAAGCGTGCCAGGCTATCCCTTCTTCAGTCCGGCTGTGGCTGGTCACCGCCCACCGCATCCGCCACTCGACACGATCGATGACGGCGGTTTGTCGCGTCACATCATCACTGGCGGAACTTTTACTCACGTTGAGACCCGTCTCGATTTCAGCAAAGAGCTGGTAACGGCCATCGCGCAGTCGATTCCCGAGACCGGAACGGCCACTGAAATAGCCGCGATGCAATACCACGAGGTACGTCTGCATCCGAGCTTTAAGCCGGACGGAACGGCAGCCAATTTCATTCTCAATGGGCTGCCGCGACAGCCCGGCGCTCCTTATGCTGATCCCTGCATCGACGACAACGGCAATGCCAAGGGGACTCCGCGCATTTACAAGGCGGCCGCGTTTCAGCTTGACATCAAACTGAATAAGGCCGGCTGGCACTTTCCGCAGTCGCGCATTCTGTCGCTTTGGGGGGACGTTGCTGCGACCAAGGCCGGCACCAGGCCACCGGAGCCGTTTTTCTTCCGCGCCAACACCAACGACTGCATCACGTTTTACCATACCAATCTGGTGCCCGGGTTTACGAGCAGGATGACTTCCAGGTGCGCACGCCGACCGACATCATCGGCCAGCACATCCACCTCGTGAAGTTCGACGTTACTTCGTCAGACGGCTCAGGTAACGGCTTCAATTACGAAGACGGAACCTTTAGTCCCGACGAGGTGATCGAGCGCATCCGCGCTATTCGCAAACAGAATGCATGCATCGGCGTTGATTCGGGTGACTCGCGTGACGGCACTTTCACCTGTCCCAAAGCCAAAGCGCACCCGTTCTTCCTGGTACGCTCGGCGCGCAGACAACCGTGCAGCGCTGGTTCGCCGACGACACGCTCAACAACAACGGCAAAGACCGCACGCTCCGGACCGTGTTCACGCACGATCACTTTGGACCTTCGACTCACCAGCAGGCTGGTCTCTATGCCGGCCTGGTGATTGAGCCGCAAGGTTCGATCTGGAAGAATCCGGAGACAGGCGTCACCCTGGGAGGCCGCGCAGCTAGATGGCGGACCGACGAGCTGGCAGGCCATCATCATCGAGACAGATGCGGCGAAGAGTCACCGCGAGTTTCTGTTCGAGTTCGCGGATTTCCAACTGGCTTATCAGGCCGGCGCCGGTATCGGCGCTAATGGCAAGCCGATTGCCGATCCAGCAACGCGTGATCAACCCGCCGATCTTAGACGAAGTGGGACTGCCCTTCATCGTGGAGAACGGTATGGTTTGTCCGGGCGGTCTTCCGGCGCCATGTCCGGAAGCGATTTCGGCTGCCGATCAAGGCACGATGAGCGTCAACTATCGCAACGAGCCAGTGCCTTTCCGCGTGCGCAATCCCGCTACCAACACGCAGGCTTTCGGCGCCGCCGGTGATTTGTCCAAGGTTTACAAATCAAACATCACCCGCGCCGATCCGCACTTCAACGTTCAGCCCACCTTCTATCCGGCATTGACCCACGGGGTGCAGCCGGGCGACCCGTTCACTCCGCTCCTGAGAGCCTACGAAAATGACAAGGTTCAGATTCGCATTCTCGTGGGAGCGCATGAAGAAACGCACAACATGACCATTAACGGTCATAAGTGGCTGCACGAACCTGGCACGCCTCAGGACCCGCTTGCGGTCAATAACTCCGGCTTCAGAAACTCGCAGATGGCCGGTATCTCTGAGCACTTCGAATTCATCACCGGCAAAGAATCGATCATGGGCAACCGGCCCTTCATCGATTATCTGTACCAGAACAGCGCCTCAGTTGACGGACAGTGGAACGGCGTGTGGGGAATACTGCAGAGTCTACAACGGTCGGCGTGGATTGCAGACAGATCTGCTGACGCTTGCCCAACAACACGGCAGGCGCAGCGCCGTTGACGACTAACGACTCATCGTTCCCGGTGGATTCAACCTTCCCGACAGGCTCTACCGACTATCTGGACACAACGGATTCTTCCGTCCTGACGGATTCCACTACCACGACGGATACCACGCTCATGTCGGGTACTATGCTCGGTACCGACACCACTAATACCACGACTTTTACTTACAGCAGTACAACAGACACTACGTTAATCTCTGACACTACAACAGACACTACGTTAACCTCTGATGCCACTACAACAGACACTACGTTAACGTCTGGGGGGAGCCAAACAACGACCATAGTCACGTCGCTTCCTACCGACTTCGCCACGGGCAAGAGCCTCGCGGCGGGTGTCTGTCCGGGCACTGCTCCGAAAAGGACTATCAGCGTGACCGCGGTCAATGCCCTGGCGCTTCCGGGAGGCAAGCTCATCTACAACAGCCGGGCCGGGAACGGCGGAGCACTTAACGATCCGACGGCGATCATGTACTTCCGCAGCGAGGATATTGACGCATCAGGGCAGGGTCAAGAGGAACGTTACAATTGAGCCGCTCGTCGTGCGTGCCAGCGCCGGCGAATGTATCAACTTCGAGCTCTTCAACAGGCTGCCGACAGACACTGGCGGATCTGGACGGCTTCAACACGATGCCGAACCTGATCTTCCACTTCAATGCTAATCAGGTGAGACCTTCGAGCCAGGTCGGTTTGCACCCGCAACTGCTCGCCTACAACGTAGCGAACAGCGACGGTAAGAACGTCGGCTTCAATCCCAACCAGACGGTTGGACCAGGCGGCGTAGCCAGGTACAGGTGGTACGCCGGCGACATCGTTATCAACGGTAACAACCAGCGGATGGCGACGCCGATTGAATTCGGCGCGACCAACTTGATCTCATCCGATCCGATCAAGCACAGCAACAAGGGCGCGATCGGTTCGCTGATCATCGAACCTCAGGGATCCACCTGGATCGAAGACAGGAACTCGCGTGCGCAGGCTACTGTAACCAAGTCTGATGGCACGTCGTTCCGTGAATTCGTGGTTCAATTCCAGACCGACATCAATATGAGGTTCGCGGATGGAAGCCCGGTACCAAATCTGGGCGGTCCAAACGGCGCCGAGGACCCGGAAGACTCAGCGCAGAAAGCGATTAACTATCGCACTGAGCCGATCTGGAAACGCATGAATTATCCGCCGCAAACTGACTTCACGTTAACGCGCGATTTCGACTTCACCAACGTGCTGACAAACGCGCAGGTGGGCGGCGATCCGGAGACTCCGGTATTCACCGCTACGGCCGGACAGCAGGTTCGGTTCCGGATCTTGAATGCGAATGGGCACATGCGCAATAACGTGTTCGACCTTCACGGACACTTCTGGCAGGAAGAACCCTACACCAGCAACTCAAAGGTGATTGGCAACAATCCTCTGTCAGAGTTCAAGGGCGCCCAGTATGGGGTTGGACCTTCTTCTCACTATGAAGTGATTCCGGTTAACGGCGCAGGTGGCGCTCGCTCGCGTTCCGGGTGACTATCTGTACCGGAGTCAGGAGTCCTTCCAGTTCGATGGCGGACTGTGGGGCATCTTCCGCGTCAAGCCGTGACGCTGATCCCTACCTGCGTTAATTCGCAAAAGGGGGAACTTGAAGGAGTGCAGCTTGCCGCGAGCAGGCTGCACTCCTCTCCTAGTAATTGCATGGCAAACATTTCAGGGCAAACACCCCGACAGTCAGCGAAGAAAATTACCCAGGACGTGGTCGCACGCCGGGATTCTTTGAGAAAGGGGAGAGGTCATGTCTCTGCTATTACATCGATCCAATTTCCGCACTAATGTGCTGCTTTGCTTCATCGTGACTCTGTCGTTAATTGGTATTCCAGTTACGTTCCTGACAACGGGCGCGTTTGCGAACGCTCGCGGGCCGCGATTCGCTTCGTACGCGCCTCTCGCAGCAACCCGTTTGAGACAGCGCGAGCCGGGCGCCGCTTATGATGCCCTGCCGCTCAGTTTCGAACTCAATCGGGGACAGACCAATGAGCAGGTCAAGTTTCTCGCGCGCAATGCGGGTTATGTCCTGTTCCTGACTTCGACTGAGGCCGTCATGGCTTTGGACAATCCGGCCGCTCACAGGAAGGGGAAAGAGAATCGCGAGGCGCGCAGCCGTATTGATGACGGTGAGTCCAGTGAGAGGGGGGCCAGGCCGCCACGGTCGATCGTGCGAATGAAATTGAAAGGAGCGAATCCTGCGGCTGGCATCGAGGGCCTGGAGCAGTTGACAACCATCAGTAATTATTTCGCCGGGCCTGGTCCAGCTGAGTGGCGCACCAATATTCCCACTTACACTCGCGTACGCTACACGCAAGTTTATCCTGGGATCGATATGGTCTATTACGGCGACCAGCGCCAGCTCGAGTATGATTTTGTTGTCGCGCCGGGATCCAATCCTGATGTTATCCAAATGGCCTTTGGAGGCATTGCAGACTTTGAGATCAATCGCATGGGAGACCTTCTGCTGCATACTGCGCAGGGGAACATCCGGCAGAGCAAACCTGTCGCCTATCAGGAAGCAAATGGTGTCAAAGAGGAAGTCTTTGTCAGTTACGTTCCAAACGGCCCGGGCCGCGTAGGGTTCCGACTCGGCGCTTATGATCCGACCAGACCGCTGATTATTGATCCGGTCCTGATCTATTCCACCTACCTCGGAGGCAGCGGGTTCGATCAAGGCTACGCTATCGCCGTGGACACGCTGGGTAACGCCTATGTTACGGGGAAGACCGCCGCCATTGATTTTCCGACCACGGCCGGTGCGTTTCAAACCAACTATGGAGGTGGCGATGCATTTATCGCTAAGCTCAACCCAACGGGCACGGCGCTTATCTACTCGACGTATCTTAATGGCGCCAGCGGTAATGGAATAGCAGTCGACTCTGCCGGCAACGCTTACGTAACTGGAGAGGCAGGGCAGACCAACTTTCCCACAACATCTGGCGCTTTCCAGACCTCGCCGATCGGTTTCGACACTTTCGTGACGAAATTGAATCCGGCAGGTTCCGCGCTCCTATACTCGGCACGGTTTGGCGGCAACCTTGATGACTTTGGCCGGGGCATCGCTCTTGACAGCGCCGGTAATGCTTACATCACTGGGTGGACCGTGTGTCGCTCTACGACCTGCACGTTTCCCACCGTCAATGCTTTCCAACCAAATTACGCCGGTGGAACCAACGATGCCTTTGTGACAAAAATCAATAGCAGCGGTTCAGCGCTGGTTTATTCCACCTACCTCGGGGGCGGAACGATCATCAACGGCACCGAAGACTGGGGCGAAGGAATCGCTGTAGACACCACCGGCAGCGCCTACGTAACCGGCTACACCTATTCGCCCGACTTTCCCGTGACAGCCGGCGCGTTTGATACTGCCAGAGCCGGACTCGACGCCTTCATTACGAAGTTTGCCCCCGACGGCGCATCGCTGGTCTACTCTACATTTCTTGGCGGCGCAGGCCGCGAACAGGGCCAGGGTATTGCGGTCGACGCGAGCGGAAACGCCTACGTCACTGGAATAACCGAGTCATTCGACAGCCCATTTACGATTGCCTACGAAGGCTTCCCGGTGACGCGCGGCACCTTTCAGACCAACGGCAGCTACGATGCATTCGTAACCAAGGTTAATCCACAGGGTTCGGCACTGGTGTATTCCACTTACCTGGGCGGCAGCGCCGGCGTTGATAGAGGATGGGCAATCGCGCTGGACGATGCGGGCAACGCCTACGTTACCGGCGATACCACCTCCACAGATTTTCCGACCACCAGCCCGATCCAGGCGGCGTATGGGGGTGGGCTGAGTGATGCCTTTGTAACAAAATTGAATGCCGCGGGTTCCGCGCTTGTCTATTCAACGTTTTTGGGGGGGACCTTAACAGACGAGGGTCGAGGCATCGCCTTGAATGGAAGCGGTGAGGCCTATGCGACCGGCGATACCTCTTCGAACGATTTTCCGACAGCCAATCCTTTACAGGTTAGGAATGGGGGCGGTCTCGAGAATCACGATGATGCGTTTGTGGTGAAGATTGGAGATATCAGCCCAACGCCAACTCCAACGCCGACACCAACTCCAACGCCGACGCCGACACCAACCCCCTTGGCACCGTCGCTTTCGTCGCTCTCCTTGAATCCGTCAAGCGTGATCGGAGGGAGCTCTTCAGTGGGAACGGTCATCCTGAGCGCCCCGGCCCCTAGCGGAGGCGCCGTCGTCACGCTTGCCAGCAGTAATGGGACGATTGCCGTTGTTCCGCCGAGTGTGATCGTTGCGGCCGGCGCAACCAGCGCTAGCTTTACCGCCACTATCAACCAGGTGACGGCCACTACATCGGTGACGATTTCAGCGGTTTACGGCGGAGCGACAAGGACGGCCACGCTCAACGTCAACGCCGTTGACTCGATTACAATTCAACGCGCGGAGTACCAGCGGTCGAGGAAGCTGCGCGTTAACGCCACCGGCACCGAGCCAACCGCGATACTGCGTGTCTATGTCACGGCGACCGGCGCCTTCATAGGTACCTTGACGAACAACGGCGGCGGCAGCTACAGCGGATTATTGCCATGGCCAACAAATCCGCAGAACATCACAGTCCGGAGCAATTTTGGCGGCTCGGCTTCGAAGGCTGTTACGCTCAGGTAGTTTTGCGTGCGCCGCGATCAAGGGATGATTGGCTCTGCTGGAAGGAGAAGGCGTGGTGTAATCCCACGCCTTCTGTTCCGCCTGGGTGTGCAGCAGATCCAGCCGCCGTAGAATCGAGGATGAGGCTCGGCGGAGTTCCGCACCTCTAAATTGAATTTCCCCAAACTCCTCTAAGACCTTCTTCTTAAGGTTGATTCATACTGAATCACCGAGTCGTGACGGTGATTCACGCTGAAACAGATAGCGATCGGAGTTCGATGATTTTATCAACATGGCGGCGTCGGGGTGTGGGCACAATGTTTGCTCAGACATGGTTGCACCAGGACATCAGGAATGCAGAAGCGGGGGGCCAATGCTTGAGTTTCCTGACAGGCGATTGATGATTCCTTAACCGATGAAGACAGATGAATGATTTACGATGAAGAATACGATGAAGAAAAAACCTGGCCATCATCACACTCCACCGCTCATCATCTTCATTGAAGGCATCCGCAGTCTTGCAGATTACTATGGGCCAAATGTCTTGTAAGCGACTCACGCGCGAGAATAACCTGGCGGCCCAGAATCCAACTGGGTGAGTACTCTTAACCGACGAGTCCTGAAATCATGAATTCCTCGAAAGCATCAGAGTCGGCTTTCCGTACTGCGGATCTAACGCTCGCGAGTTTTTTGCGGTGCCGCGGTTTCGAGATTGCAGCCTTAACTCGGCAGGACGGAAAGACGAGTTTTGTTTTTGAGGACTCGACTCAGCTCCGCAACGCGGTGCTGGACTACGCCAACAACGGAAATGTCGCGGTGCGCACTTTTTGCGGCACGATGAGAGACCTCAAGGCAATTACAAGATAAAAAGATGCACGACGGAGGGGAAAGATGGACCTGCATACTATCCGACGTTTCGATCCTGAGAGGAAGCAAGAGCCTCTTAAGAAGCTGGCGCGCAGTGTCGTTCACTTTACGTCTGTTTGTCTATTAGTATTCGGTGCGGCCGCGGTGCAGGCGCAAGAGCCTGCCAGGGCGGTACCGTCAAAGCCCGCGCCTGAGAATTCGCCCGCGAAAACGACCGGCCAACCTGCGACCAGCCAGAAGGTTGTTGAGCAGGGAATCGCCATCGAGTTCACTATCGATCCGCAGAAAGAAAAGTTGCTGAAACCCAGGGCCGGTGAAAATTCGATCGTCAAATTCAAAGTCACCGACACAACGACCGGCACCGCAGTCAAGGGCCTGAACCTTTCTGTCTGGATGAGCCTGCGCGCCGGGGACAAAGCGCCCGATCTGAAGCAATGTCGGGAAAGAATTCAATCGTTTATAGGGGGCACCTTGCGGGAGCGTCCCGACGTCGACCTGAATTCTTACTACATTCTCGCTTTGAACGAGAGTCCTAACATCTCGGTTATTGATCCGTTGCTTGGTTTTGGTGGCAGCAAGCTGCTGACACTCGTGATGCTGAAAAGCCCGGGGGAAGACTGGGTCCTGAGTCGCGACAGAGAAAAGCTTTTCGTGACGATGCCCCTGATCAATCAGGTGGCGGTAGTCGAGACGCGCACATGGACGGTCGCGAACTACATCGACACAGGCGTCAAGCCGACCCGTATTACCCTGCAGCCCGACCAAAAATATTTGTGGGTTGCCAACGAAGGAAACCAGGGAGACGCCAGTGGTGTCACGGTGATCGATGCCGTAACGCTTAAGGTGGCCGCGCAGATCTCGACCGGAGCAGGCGACCATGAGGCAGTCATTAGCAGTGATAACCGCTTCGCTTTTGTCTCGAATCGAGAGAGCGGAACGATCTCAATCATTGATGTGCGGAAGCTGGCAAAAATCAACGACGTCAAAATCAGCCCAAATCCTGTTTCGATGGCGCTGTCTGAATTGAGCAAGGCGATCTACGTAGCGAGCGAGACCGAAGGGACTATCGCAGTGATCGATGAGCAGAGCCAGCAAGTTCTGGCGCGGATGAAGGCAAAACCGGGTTTGCGCTCGATTCGATTTGCACCGGGCGGACGGTATGGCTTCGCGGTGAACACCAAAGAGAACACGGTGAACATCTTCGATGCGGCTTCGAATCGCATGCTTCATGAAGTAAAAGTCGGTAAGGCCCCTGACCAAATCATTTTTAGCAATACATTTGCCTTCGTCAGGTCGCTGGGGACGGAAAGCGTAGCCATGATTCGCCTGGCGACCATCGGCACAGATGTTGAGATTACGGATTTTCCCGGCGGTCAGGCGTCCCCGGACAAGGCATCCTTGCCAGTGCGCGCTGATTCAATTGTCCTGGCGCCGGAAGGGAACGCCGTCATTGTGGCGAATCCGGCGGACAAGGTCATCTATTACTACACCGAAGGAATGGCGGCGCCGATGGGTGACTTCCAGAATTATCGACGCGAACCGCGCGCGGTATTGGTTATCGATCGCAGTTTGCGCGAAACCGATCCCGGCGTTTACTCAACGACGGTCAAGTTGCCGGCCAGCGGAAATTACGACATAGCTTTTTTGGCTGACTCTCCGCGCATTACACACTGCTTTGAGACGGCGGCCGAACCGAACCCGCTACTGAAAGAAGGACGACAAGTTGCCCTGCGCCTCGAGTACCAAATAGAGGAAATGAAGATGCCCGTTGGTCAGAATTTCCCGCTTCGGTTCAAACTCATCGAGACGGCAACCAACAAACCGAAGGACGATTTAAAGGACGTGCGGGTGCTGAGTTTCTCAGGAGCCTGGCAGCGACGCGACCTTGCGAAGTCGCTCGGGGGAGGCGTTTACGAGATTAACCTCAACGTGCCGGAACCCGGCGCCTACACGGTGTTCGTTGAATCCGCCTCGATGGGTGTGCGGTACAAAGATTTGCCTTACCTGATGTTGCAGGCCACCGAGGAGAAAACCGAGCCCACCCCCGGCCACTCAAACGCTGCCCGCAAGCCGTGAGGGTCGAAGAGCAATTGCAGTTGCGCCGTCGCTCAGATATTTGGAGATGGACGAAATGAACAAACTATCAGAACCGAAGAGACCGGCGAACGCTCGTAATCAACCGCTCGCTGGATCGAGACTATTTAAGGCATTCGTGTTCGGCCTCATTATGGGCGCCTGGGTTGGGGTCGAGGCGCAGGCGCCTGCAACGGCCAACGGGCCCGAGCAAAGTTTTCAGCAAAAACAAACTTCGCCAAGAGTAGTGAAGTCTTACGTCTGCCCCATGCACGCCGACGTCAAGTCGGCCAAGCGTGGCAAATGTCCGAAGTGCGGAATGGATCTGCGACTCGTGCGCGCTGATACGAACTCTGCCGGCATTACCAAGTCCAATCTGATTGTTGACCAGGTCAGCGCGGAGAGCGCAACCATAGGGACGAACTCGACCACCGCTTCTGATGTCTCGGCCGGCGCCAGAAAAATAGTAATTCCTGATGTTGAGGTCCTGGACCAGAATGGTAACAGCCTTCATTTCTACAGCGATCTGATCAAGGGAAAGATCGTAGCGATCAACTTCATCTTCACTAACTGCACCACCATCTGCCCGCCGCTCGCGGCGACGTTTGCTCGGGTGCAAAAGGAAATGGGAGAAAAGGTTGGCAGGGATGTCCATTTCATTTCAATCAGCGTCGATCCGCTGACGGACACACCGGAGCGGTTAAAAGCCTGGGGCGCAAAGTTCAAAGCAGGATTTGGATGGACCTTTATTACGGGCAACAAGGAGGAGATCGATAAGCTGCTCAGCGCGCTGGGAGCATCAGTGGCGCGCAGAGAGGACCACTCGCCGACGGTAATCGTAGGTAACGATCTCAAAGGTATTTGGACGCGCACTTATGGCTTGGCCAGAACAGCCCAGATGGTCGGGTTGATCATGAATGTTATGGAGGGAAAAACAGACGAGTCTGTATCAAAGGAGTTGGCCAAACCATGAAATCAAAATCCTTCAGTGCATTCATTTTATTTCTGGGAGTCATTTCATTCTCGGCCGCATCAATCCGGGGGCAGGCTCAGCCGCCCGGCCAGAGGCCTGCGCCGGCAATGCCGCCCTCATTGCAGGAAAACTCGCGGACGGAACCCGCGGTGTCAGCGCCCGCGCATTCACCGGCCGAGAAATACTTTTCGGATGTAGAGCTGATCAATCAGGACGGTCAGAAGATGCGGTTTTACAGCGATGTACTAAAAGACAAGGTTGTGGTAATCAACACCTTCTTTACCACCTGTACCAGTGTCTGTCCGCCGATGAATCGGAATCTCGAAAGAGTGCAGGAGTTCCTTGGCGATCGTTTGGGGAAAAACGCTTTCCTCGTTTCGATTAGCGTCGATCCAGAAACCGACACGCCTCCTCGGCTCAAGGATTATAGTCGAAGGTTTCATGCTCGCCCCGGTTGGGTCTTTCTCACTGGTAAAAAGGAGAACGTCGATTGGGCCCTCTACAAGCTCGGCCAGTATGTCGAGACCAAAGACAATCATACAACCATCATCATCATCGGTAATGAGCCGAAGGGTCTTTGGAAGAAAGCGTTCGGCCTGGCACAACCGGATCAATTGATGAAGATTGTTGAGGATGTGATTAACGACCGCTAGGTAATGCGCGGTGAACGCCAGCACCGCAACATTCTGATCCTCATTAGCGCGAGAAAATGATGACTCAACATCGCAAACTGATCAATGTTCTCATATTGGCGATCGCCGGCGTTTTGATTTTGAGTGATCGTTCAGCAGTTGTTCCTGCAGGAGCCAACTCGTTCCCCATCTCGTTCCAAAACCAAATCAAACGAGAGCAGGCAAGCCTGTCGACGGAAGAGAAGCGTGGCAAGGCATTCTATCTCAGAGGTGAAAGCTCGTCTGGACAAGAGATCACGGCCCTGGTGGGCGAGATCGATGTGCCCGCCTCTACTATTCCTTGCGCTGGTTGCCATGGAGCCCGGGGCGAAGGCAAGACCGAGGGCGGCGTAACTGCCGGCACTCTCACCTGGTCATTCCTAACAAAGCCTTACGGCCACAATGACGAAGGCGGCCGAAAACATCCGGCCTTTTCCGAAGGCTCATTCATTCGTTCGCTGACAGCCGGTCTCGATCCTGCCGGGAACAAAATGTCGGTGGCCATGCCCACGTATCGAATGACACAACAGGACATGGCGAACCTAATTGCCTATCTGAAACGGATCGAGATGGATTCGGATCCAGGCTTGACCGAAACCAGCATCGTGGTCGGAACGCTCTTACCGGACAAGGCCGCCCTCACGGGCCTGGCCCAGTCAATGGGCGACGTCTTGCAGGCTTACTTCGCCGAAGTCAATAGCCGCGGCGGTATCTATAATCGCAAAATTGAATTGCGCGTCATCTATGGCGACACTACATCGACCGTTACAAACATGAAGCACCTGATCGAAGACGAGCAGGTGTTTGCCATTGTGAGCGGCCTGACCGCCGGGGCCGATACTAGCGTGGCGGCCCTGAGTCAGGAGAAGGAAGTGCCGTTCATCGGTCCTTCCACTCTGCTTCCGCAAAGAAGCCTGCCGGTTAACCGCTATGTTTTTTATTTGCTGCCGGGTCTCAAGGAACAAGCGAAGACGCTGGTCAACTTTGCCGGGAAGAAAACCAATCAAAAAAAGCCTCGGGTGGCCATCATGTGTCCCGATGCCGATTTTAGCAGGCAGATCGCCGGCAGTATTGAGGACCAGGGGAAGAAACTTGGGTGGAAACCGGTAGCCGGAATTTATTACCCGCGCGAGAGGTTTAACGCGGCTCAGTATGTTACTGAATTGAAACAACAGGGAATTGACACTGTCTTCCTTCTCGGTTCCGGCGCCGACGCAGGCGATCTATTCAAGGATGCGGAGGCGGCCGATTGGAATCCGGAGATTTACCTCTTAGGTGGGTTGGTCGGACGAGATATTATTGAGATAATTCCGGCGAAAATGAAAGACAAGATCTTTCTGGCCTTTCCCACCATTCCGACGGATGTTTCCCCGTCCGGTGCTGCGGAATATAGCGACCTGCTGGAGAAATACAAGATTGGGTCGAGCCATGCCGCGGCCCAGGCTTCCAGCATCGCCGCCGCAAAGATATTGGTCCATGCGTTGGAGCTCTCCGGAAAGGACTTAAGCCGCGAGCGGCTGGTGACCATGCTCGAGGGCCTTTACGAATTTGACACGGGCCTGATGCCCAGGATCACCTTTGGACCGAACCGGCGCATCGGTGTATTGGGTGCCTACATCGTAACGATCGACCCTGAGAAAAAATTATTTCCGGCGAGCGCGGAATGGATCGCTGCCGAATAGCTTGGCGGCGAATTCAAGGAAGCAGCTTGATGAAGTATGACAAACCCATCTTAAGGTTGACGTTCATCAGGAAGCGGGCAACCGCGTCTGTTCTCTGGCTCCTTGGGTTAATGGCGTTCGCGCCTCATGCCGGCATGTTAACTCTGACGCTTGCACAGCAAACCGTCACCTCAGCGACGCTCAGCGGACGGGTTGTTGATATGGATGGCGCCTGCGTACGCGGAGCCATGATCACCGTCATCAACACTGAGACCCGGCGGAAAGAAACTGCGATAACCAACGAGGCGGGCGGTTACAAACTGTCCTATCTGCCGGTCGGTAATTATCAACTGGTTGCCGAGTGTAGCGGCTTCGCCACAGTGAACCAGCCACTCACACTCACCGTCGGGCAAGCGTTGGATGTTCCTATCAGGTTGACCGTCGCAGGGGTGACCGAAAATGTTAGGGTCACCAACGATGTGCCCACCATCGAGGCCACACGGACACAACTTGCAGAGACTATACTGCCGCACGAGATAGACAACTTACCCTTGAATGGTCGCAACTACCTTGACTTGGCGGCGCTGACTCCTGGCGTGAGTCGCAGCAATCCCATAACTAACCAGCGCTTTCCGGAAACATCGGCAGTGCCGGGCACGGGTTTGTCAATCACTGGGCAACGCTTCATCAATAACGGCTTTGTGATTGACGGTCTTTCGGCCAACGATGACGCTGCTGACCTGCCCGGAACGTTCTACAGTCAGGAAGTGATCCGTGAATTTCAAGTGATCACCTCCGGAGGTATCGCCCAGTTTGGCCGGGCGTCCGGCGGCTTTGTCAACATCATTACCCAGTCGGGAACGAACAATTATCGTGGCCGAGTCTATGGCTTCTTTCGCAACCAGCGCTTTGACGCGCACAATCCGCTGGCTACAGGCAAGGATCCTTTGACTCAGGCACAATATGGCGTCAGCATTGGCGGACCGCTGGTCAGGGATCGCACATTCTTCTTCACCAATTTCGAGCAAACACGATTGCACAATGCGGCCGTGATCACGATCTCAAATGCGAATGTTGCCGCAGTGAACAGCCACTTGGACGCGATCGCTTATGGCGGATCACGTTTATCGACCGGCATTGTTCCAACCGGGTTCAATGCCACGAATTTTCTCCTGCGACTCGATGATCAGCTCACCGGCTCGAACCAGTTAAGCGCTCGTTATGGTTTGTACAATGTCGATAGCATCAATTCCCGCAACGTTGGCGGGCTGAATGCAGTCAGTCGCGGCACTGCACTAAACGACCGCGATCAGTCGCTGGCAATAGGCGAGGTCGCGGCGTTTTCATCCCTGACGGTGAATGAAGCGCGCTTCCAATACACGCGCAGCCGGCTGGATGCACCGGTCAATGATGCGATTGGACCGGCCATAAACATCTCAGGGGTAGCAACCTTCGGCACTGCCACTTTCTCTCCGACCGGGCGTGATCTTAATACCTACGAGTTCGTTGAGACTTTAACGACGCAGCGAGGGCTGCATTCGCTTAAGGGAGGGATAAACTACCTTCTAAACCGCGTGAACATCACCTTTCCCGGCGCGCTCCCGGGCGTCTACACGTTCTCTTCACTAGCCAATTTCGAAGCGAATCGCTACGCGACTTTCCAACAAGCGTTTGGATCAGCGAGCCAGTTCCAGTCGAATCCGAACCTCGGATTGTTTATTCAGGATGAATGGAGGCCGACAGCGAACTTCAGTATCAATGCCGGACTACGCTATGACGCGCAGTTTTTACCTGAACCGATCACGACGGATGCGAACAACTTTGCCCCCCGCCTGGGAATAGTCTACGCGCCGGGTGATCGCAAGACAGTCGTCCGCGCGAACTTTGGCATTTTCTTCGATCGCATTCCGCTGCGCGCAACATCCAACGCGTTGCAGCGCGATGGGACGAAATACAGAGTTGCGGTGGTTTCGTTTGGCCAACCGGACGCGCCGGCATTTCCTAACACGCTCACCGCATTTCCCAACGGCCTGCTCGTAAGCATTACGACCATAGATCCGAGAATCAAGAACAGCTTTAGTGAGCAAGCCGGCGTGCAGGTCGAACGAGAGCTTGCTCCTGCTACTACTTTGTCAATCGGCTATCTGCACACGCGCGGATTGCACATTATTCTCTCGCGCAACCTTAATGTTCCGACTGTCCCGGCAACGACTGGAATCTTCAATCTAGGCCGGCCCAATTCCCAGTTTGCCAATATCAGCCGGTTCGAGAGTTCCGGCGATTCTTGTTACAGCGCTATGACTGTTTCGCTAAACCGTCGTTTCCAACGCTGGTTTGGTTTCCGGCTTTCCTATACTCTTTCCAAAGCGATTGACGATGCGGGCAACGCCTTCTTCTTTACTCCACAAGATAACCTCAATTTGAATGACGACCGCGGTCTTGCGGACAACGACCAGCGGCATATGCTTACCTTGAGCGGCACGTTTGAAGCGCCTCCGATCAAATCTGGCAAACTCGTTAGCCGCGCCTTGAATGGATTTCAGTTAAATTACATCTTTCGCTACTCCTCGCGCCTGCCCTTTAATATCTTGACTGGGAACGATCGTAACTTTGACACCAACGTTAATGATCGCCCCGCTGGTGTTGGGCGCAATACCGGCAAAGGATTCAATCTTGCAGCGCTTGATCTGCGGTTGAGCAGAAACTTCCGCTTGAGCGAGTGGCTGCGAGTCGAGTTGCTCGCAGAAGCCTTCAACCTGCTCAACCGCGCAAATTTCCAACTACCGAACAATGTTTTCGGCACTGGAGCTTCACCCTTGCAGAGCTTTGGCCGGCCAACAGCCGCTGCCGATCCACGACAGATTCAGTTTGGAATGCGACTTAGTTTCTAGCGAGCCAGTATAAGCAAGTCCGAGGCCCTGCTGATTCCATTAGGGTAAGTGGCCATTGCCGGGGTATGAGTTGAACCCCGAAGGCGAGTTGGTCAAGAAGTTCAAAGACCGCGCGCGTTCTCTCACCAACTCCTCTTGAAGCCGCTCAACGGACGCGAAGGGGTTTTCGGTCGGTCGGTTCTTCCGGTCGGATTCCTCGCGCAAAAACTATCGGCGGAGGGCAAACCTTTTCGCACTTACGGTTTCTTCTCTGCTTCGGGCGGGGAGACATCGCTTTTGAACTTCATTGGAAAGCTCTTCGGTAAAGAGCAAGCTCGGAGCGTATTGAGTGAGTTAGTTGAGTTGCTTACAAGAGAGGGTTTCTTAGTCGAGCAAGAGGTCGGTACGGAGTCTTCGTCTCAGCGAGTCTGGATGGTCAATCATAATCGCGTGATGCTTAAGGTTCCGCAGGAGCTGTTCCGTTGCAACAAGTGTCGGAGTGTTACGGCTCATAACGTGCGGAGTGTCTGTCCGCGTTGGCGATGCGAAGGAAGGCTCGTTCCTCACACTCCTGAAGCCGACACAAACTACTACGTCGACACATACATTCACCGGCAGCCTTTCCGCATGATCTCAAACGAACACTCAGCCCAACTTTCGGGAACGCGCCGTATCGAGATTGAGCGTTCGTTCAGGAACGGGCAGTCCGACGTGTTGGTATGCACGCCAACGATGGAGCTGGGAGTGGATATTGGCGACTTGCCCAGCGTGTTTATGCGGAACATTCCACCAGGACCGGCCAACTATGCTCAGCGCTCTGGACGAGCGGGAAGGAAAGAGCGGATAGCGTTAATCAACACCTTTGCTTTGGCGCGGGCGCACGACACGTACTTCTACGATCGTCCGAGCGAAATGATTTCAGGTGAGATTGAACCTCCTGACTTCAGGGTTGAAAACGAATTCATCTTGCGACGCCAGATCAATTCGCTGATTCTCGAGAAGCTTGATTTTCAATTCAAAGGCAAACTCGGTGAATTGTACCCGCAAGGCGATGAAGAGTTTGCGCTTCCGGATGTTGAGACCGAAGTTAAGTCACGCCGTATCACTGTGGTCGACTCAGTGCTGAAAGCATTTGATAAGGACCGGCAGGATGAATCAAAACGCGAGGGTTTGACCTGGCTCCACAAGGATGAGGTCGAGCGGATCATTGATGGCTTTTACGTGAATCTGATTGCGGCGTTTCAGCCCTGGTTGGTCGAACGCGAAGTCTTGTTCACTGAAGTTCTGAACATCAGTATTGAAAAAGCAAAGATAGCACGGCAAAAACCAAAAGAAGCAGCAGCTCTGAGTGAGCGTGAAATGCATCTGTACAAGATGCTCGACCAGGTCGATGGAAGCTATCCGCTCTCGTACTTGTCCGATCAGGGCTTTCTTCCTTCGTATGCGTTCCCCTCAGACACGGCGCGCCTGATTGCCAAAGATGAAGTGAGGCGACCGGTCCTGCGCACGATGAGCGTCGCGCTCAAAGAGTATGCTCCCGGCAATACCGTTTACATGGATAAGCGTAAGTATCAGGTGATAGGTCTCGATTTTCATCGCTCTTCCGTGCCCGACCTGGATCAGTCCTACCGGATGTGTTCAGCTTGTGATTATGTGTCACTAGATGTCTCAAGGCTCACCTGTCCGCATTGCGCATCGGAGCTCATGCCACAACGAACGCCGTTGCTCTTCCCGTCATCTTTCGTGGCCGAAAGGGCGGAATCAATCGGGGCGGATGAGGAATACCATCAGCGAAGATTCTATGGTGGCCGCACGTTCTTGCTAACAGCTACCGGCGACAGTAAGCGAGACACCACACGAGGGCTGTCCAGCGAGTATTTTCGCCGTGGCAACGTCTTGGTGACTAACACGGGGTTGGTCGAAGAAGCGGGCAGAGGCTTCACGATCTGCCGGCGATGCGGCCACTGGCAGGTACCGAAAGGTCGAGTGCCGTTTGAGGATCACAAGAGCCTGCACAATCGCAAAGTACTATGCGGCGGCAACGCGGAGAGCTACCATCTGGGCTATCGCTTCCAAACGGATGTGCTAATTCTTAACTTCGAACAGGTACCCGACGAACATCGGGAGTCAGAAGGGTTCTACGCCAGCCTTAAGTCCGCCATTATCCAAGCGACTGCGTCGGTTGTTTCAGCGGAGGACGATGAGATCGACGGATTCGTCCGAACAGTAATGAAAGCCGATGAAAGTCCGCGCCGCCAGTTGGTGCTGTTCGACGACGCTGCGGGTGGATCGGGATACGTTCGCAAGGCGTCTTCCAACCTTCGCGGGATCGTGGCCGCGGCTCGTGCTCTGCTCGACAATTGCCGTTGCGACAAGTCCTGCTATAGATGCCTCAGGACTTATGAGAATCAGTTCGAGCATCGCTTGTTGGATAAGCGAATCATTGAGCCCTACCTCGACCAACTGCTAGCGTGACTCTTCATTTCGACCAAGCGTATTTACGCTACCTGGCCGAAGATCGCGGCGTCGTAATCTCAATCTACTAAACTAAGGCAGTAAGAACAACATGACCTTATCGTCTGATTCGCCGCACGGGATGTCGATCCGAGAGGGGCTTGATCGAGAAAGGGTCGAGACTCTGCGGTGGTTCGCGAGGCTTCTCGGTGGAGACAAGAGAATCATCCGCAAAGCTGAACTCATCAGCCTCATCTCGGGACATCTGGAAGGCGGCCAGTTGCGCGAGTTGTGGCGCCAGCTCGATCAGATTCAACAGGCGGCGATAGGGGAAACAATCCATTCACCGAGCCTCACGTTTGACGAAGCTCGCTTTAAGGCGAAGTACGATCAACTCCCCGACCTCGGGACCGAGCACTACTACTACTCTGCGCATTCCAAAAAAGGGCCGACGCTTGCCCGGCTGCTCCTTCATCCCCGCGGCATAGCCAGCGAACTTGCCGTGTGCCTCAAAGAGTTTGTTCCCGTACCTGCGGCAGCGCAGATCAAGACCGGCGCGGCCCAAACTGGCGAAGACGCGAACAGGGAAGCCAACGCACCGGAAGACTATGAATCAGCTAGCGCCGCTACGGTTGCGATGGAGCAAGCGGCGCAGCGCGATCTCAAGCTGATATTGCTGTTGGCGCGTGAGGGAAAGCTGCGAGTCGGTGACACGACCGGACTGCCCAGCGCGGCCTGCGCAAAGGCAATTGAAGCAGTGCTCACCGGCGGCGACTTCTACTCGCCTGAACATACGGCCGCGGAGATCAGCAGAGCGGCTAATAAGGTTGGCCCAGTCAAATCCTTCGCCTGGCCAGTGCTGTTGCAAGCCGCAAAGCTGGTGGCGAAAGATGGCACGCGCCTGAAGCTCACCAAAGCGGGTGACAAAGCACTGGCCGCAGCCGCCCACGAGACGATAAGTGTCATCTGGAAGCGGTGGGCCGAGTACACCGGCTTCGACGAGTTCCGGCGCATTGAGGCAATCAAAGGACAACAAGGAAGAGCGCGGATGAGTTTTGTTTCGGTCGCCGTCAGACGCAAAGTGATTAGCGCTGCTTTGCGGGAATGCCCGGTGGGTGAATGGATCGACGTGGACGAGTTCTTTCGCTTCATGCAGGCGTCCAATCATTACTTTGAAGTGTCGCGCAATCCCTGGGATCTCTACATCAGCGATTCGCATTACGGCAGCCTAGGCTCTGAGGGTTATCACAACTGGGAGATTCTCCAGGGCCGGTACATTTTCTGCCTCCTGTTTGAGTATGCGGCGACCCTCGGAATAATCAACGTCGGGTATGACTCGCCAGTTAATGCGCGTGATGATTTCCGCAAGATTTGGGGGACTGACAGCCTCTATTTCCTCAGTCGTTACGACGGCCTTCGAGACTTCAGACTGACGCCTCTGGGCGCGTACTGTTTGGGATCTACCACCGAATATTCTCCCAAACCTATCAGCTCGACAACATCTTTCAGCGTGATGCCAAGCTTGCGACTGATTGTCAACGGGGAACCCTCAGTTGATGAGTCGACGATGCTCGAGTTGATTGCCGAACGGATTTCGGAAACCGAGTGGTCGCTCAGCACGGTGCGGACGCTGAGAGCAATTGAAGGCGGCCACGACAGCAACGTGCTCACTGAATTCCTGCAGTCGCGCGACGAACAACCACTGCCTGACACCGTCAGCAAGTTCTTCATTGAGGCGGTTAACCGCGCTGTCGCAGTCAAAGATCGCGGCGAAGCCCGGTTAATCGAATGCGCGGACGCCACTCTTGCCGAAACCATCGCCAACGCCGAAGCCACGAAAGCATTTTGCCTGCGCGCCGGCGATCGCTATCTCGTGGTGTCCTCGAAGCACGAACAGAGTTTTAGAAAGGGATTGGAAAGACTCGGTTACATCCTGACCGTTTAGCGTTATCGCTCTGGGCCTCGCATCAACGTTGGTCCCGCGGCGAGCGACCTTGGAACGCTGCGTGACGGAGACTCCCAATTTGTCCTTGAGGTGCTCAGCAGTGTTTCAGTACATTGAGGTGATGAAGACAGGAGGGTTAACAGTCAAAGCTTACAAGTGGACATTCAAAGCGCGTTTCCGTCGCCACGCTTTTGGCTGGCGGTCAAAGCCCGCCATCCAGCGGGTGAAGGAGGCTGTGAGCGAGATCAAGAAAGTCGCCCGCAAGAACCCTGTGCTTGGAGCCGAAGGGGCCGTGACCTTTCTCGAGCGCATTTCTCCGGCACTCGAACACGTCGACGGCTCGTCGGGCGCTATCGGGACGGCGGTTCACAACGCCATCGTCGCGCTCGTGCCGGTTATCGCAAAAGCTCCCGCGGAGATGGAGACCCGTCGTGAATGGCTGGAGCGGTTGTGGGCTGCGCACGCGGCGGACGCCATGCCGTACATTGAACTACTCGCTGAGTATTGGGGAGAGCTGTGCGGATCGAAGGAAGTCGCCTCGGACTGGGGCGATCAACTGCTTACAGTAACTCGTCACGCGCTCAGTCAGGATAAGGCCTTGCGCGGCCATTTTCACGGAACGTCCGCGTGCCTGAGCGCGCTCTATCGTGCTGAACGCTACGACGAGATAGTCACGCTAGTTGATGTGGAAGCAATCTGGTCTTACAAGCGCTGGGCGGTGAAGGCGCTCGCCGCCCAGGGTAGAAAGGCCGAGGCCATCAGGTACGCGGAGGCGTGTCGGAGCCCCTGGGCCAGCGACCACGACATCGATGGGCTCTGCGAGGAGATACTTCTTTCATCCGGTTTAGTCGACGAGGCATATGAGCGTTACGGCCTGCGAGCAAACAAATGCGGCACATACCTGGCGACCTTTCGAGCGGTCACAAGGAAGTACCCCCATAAACGCGCCGCCGACATCCTGGGCGATCTGGTGAAAACGACACCTGGCGACGAGGGCAAATGGTTCGCCGCGGCAAAGGATGCAGGGCTTTACGAGGAGGCACTGCAGCTCGCGAGTCGAACCCCTTGTGACCCGAGAACGTTGGCCCGCGCAGCACGTGACGCTGGTGACGAGCAGCCGGCGTTCGCCATTGGCACGGGTCTGCTCGCGCTGCATTCGCTGGTGCGGGGCTATGGCTACGAGATCACCAGCACCGACGTTTGGGCGGCTTACGATGCCACGATGAAAGCGGCCGGCAAGCTCGGCGTGGTCGAGGCGACGCGGGAACGCGCAAGGAAGATAATCAACGCTAGTGAGGCGTTGGGCGGGAGCTTTGTGAAGAACATCCTCGGCAGGGCACTCGATTTCAATCCCGCAAATGATATGAAGAGAAAAAAGCAAAGCCTCGCGGAGGATCCCAGTGCTGACAACATGTCTGACCCAGCCTGGTTACATGACGATGCTCGCACGGTGCGAACTCCCTTACTCCGAGGAGGAACTCGACGATCTCGTCGAAGGATTCATTGTTGGGAATGGAGATTCCGCGGCCTGGAAAGAGCTTGTTCAAAGATATGGTTTTGAGGCTGCTAAAGAAATCCTGAGGAATGGCTTCATCAGAAAGGATCCCAACCTTGACGATGAACTCATACACTGAAGGCTATCCGAAAGACATGGAGTTTTGGGGAAGAGTTCTAAACCAAGGTCCGGCCACAGAGGCCACGGAGCTTCTCCGACTGCGCAAAACGGGTAGGCTGTTTGAGATCCAGAATTGGATCGCAGCGGGGAACTCAACCTCTGTACCGGCCGATTCAAAAACCACTCCCTTGGAGGTTGCACCGGACACTGGTTTCCACAGTCTTGTCGAACTGCTCGTTCGCAATGAGCCGAGCCAAGACCTAAAGAACCGGGCTCTGCAACAGGCCGTCTCCTTAAAGCGTCGCGACTTCATTGAACTCTTTTACTGGGCCAAGAAGGCAGCCGGTAAACCGGTACCGAAACGACCTCCGCTTCCCGACTTGTTTACGTGAGGAATCAAACACTGCGTGCAAGGATCGAGGCCGTATCAACCGTCTGGCTGTTCGTGATAAAGTTCAGCGCAGCAAGCGCAAGTCGAGTTGACGATGCTGTGAAAAGGTCTCACCAGTTAACAGTTTGTCTGGTGTCCAAATAGTGACCAACTGCGCGCCGAAAGTTTGCTCGGCGGACTCAGTGCCGGAAGCCAGAGTTGATGAAATCCGTAGGGTTTTCAATTTTCCTGAGTAAGATGAGAGAAGGGAATTAAGACTTTTGAGCCCCCCTTCGGCACCAAACAAACCTTGAAAATTTCACAAAGCGTAGAGTTGTGGCCGCACGCAATTTGACCTTTGCCGGGTCAGATGCCCTGTTCGATATCGTTCGATATTAGTCTCCTCATCAGCGCCACCCTTACTTCCAGCACTGCGTTCTGCGGAAACTTTTCCGCGTCCTCCTTCTGGATATTCAGGTTCAACCTTGCTAGAGACTGAAGTTAATGTCATGTTGGCAAGCACTCAGGCTTTAACAGGGACGGTCAAACACAAATCGTCATGGGAAGCGTCTACGATCAATTTCAAGCTGAACTCGCCACCTTGAACAGCAAGTACGCTGGACGCCCGCGCCGCCAGATGATTCGGCTCTTTCTGCTTGCTTTGGAGCGCGAGGAGATCGTGTCTGTTGGGTACCGGGAAGATTTGATCGCGCTCCGCTTAAAGGCCATGCCCATCTCTGAAGCGGAACGCGAGGTCATTCGTCACGCGCTGCTCTGGACGTGGAAGGATGAGGAGATGCACGCGATTTACATTCGTGGTGCGATCTTCAAAATCGGAAACTTTCGTCTCCGGTCGCGGGCGTTTCTTAGCCAGCTCGCGGGCGCGCTTGGAGGTTGGTCCACCTCGGTTCGTCAACACGTTCGCTGGTCGGATGCCCCACTCTCTCGAGCGGTAGCCACACTTGTTACCTGGACAGGATTCATTACAGGAAAAGTTCCGCAAGATGTCAGGCAACACCTTCGCTATCGTTCGTTCCGGGATTTCTGTCTTTTCAACGTCGATGCGGAGAAGACAGCATGGCTCTGCTGGCAGCGCCTGATCGAACTGACGAGCGAACAACCATTCATGCTGCCATCTTTGATAGATGATTTTCGGCGCATTATGGATGATGAAGATCGCCACCGGCGGATCTTTGAGATATTGGCAGAAGCGCTTGATGACAACGACCACCTCGTGCCCGAAGAAACGGCTGACCGCCTGGCGCAAAAGATCCGCGCAGTGGGAGAGTTTTTCGTACCCCGCGCACTTCGCAGCAGGCGGGTCGATGAGAATGCGCTCGGCAGCGGTGGGCGAGTGAGCATTGTGCAAGGGAGAACAGTGGAAGAGAAGCTGCCGCTGTTCCATAGTCTGCTTGAGGGAGGTCTTGAGGAGCAGCTTAGGAAGCGAGCCAGAAGTTTAGGCAAACCGTTAAGTGAGTTACAGGTAGCTATCAAACCGACGTTCATGCTGGGCTATCATCAGCGGGACCGGTCAATGATTACAGACCGTGAGTTGCTTGATGAGTTGGCTCGCTTTCTGCGGGAGTGCGGCTGCAAAGACGTTGCCGTTGTCGAGGGCCGTAATCTTTACGATCAATTTTACGGAAATCGTTCAGTCCACGATGTAGCACAATACTTCAACATTTCTTCTCCGCATTTTCGCGTGGTCGATCTTTCCGACGAGCAAGTTCCGCATTCTTATTTTCGCGGGATGGCGCAATACAGCGTGGGTGATACCTGGAAGAATGCTGACTTTCGTATCTCTTTTCCCAAAATGAGAAGCCATCCGGTCGAGTTGGCCCATCTGACGATTGGCAATCTGGAAGGAATCGGCGCGCGTTGCGATCAGTTTCTATTCGCTGAGCGCCAGGCGGATCGCGAAACAGCCACAATGATGTTACTGGATGAGTTTCCGCCGCACTTTTCCATTGTAGATGCTTATGAACAAGCGGCTGATGGATTGGTCGGGATAATGGGTTGCCCACGGCCGATAACGCCATTGCGATTCTACGCCGGAGCTGATGCCCTTGCGGTTGACATGGTAGCAACGCGTCACATGGGTCTGGAAGATCCTCGCGAGGTCAGTAGCTTGCGAGCCGCGTGTCACTGGTTCGGCGATCCGAGCGATAGTATCGAGATCGATGGTCCAGACGAGCCGCTGGGAAACTGGCGCAGCCCATACTACAGCGAAGTATCAACGATGCTCAGTTTTCTCGCATTGCCTGTTTATATCGTCGGCAGCGCGCGAGGCGCTCTCTTTGTACCGGAAATGGATCGAGAGGCATTTCCACCACTGCGCCATGAGAGTGTGCCGCTGCGACTGGGGCGGCGCGGCATACAGAGTCTGCTGGGACTTCGTCATTGAGAATGACTCGCCGTGTCGTCATTATCGGCGCCGGAATGGGCGGGCTAACTGCCGCGATCCGGCTGGCACAGAGAGGATTGAGCGTCCTGGTACTCGAAGCTCGTACCGAAGCCGGAGGCCTTGCGTCCGGCTTTGAAAAGGATGGTTTTGTATTTGATGCGGGCCCATACATACTGCTTGACCGTCCCGGACTCGAATGGGCCTTTCGTTCTCTCGGTTTGGACCTTGCGGAGCATCTGACTCTGCGCCGGATTGAAGACGTCTATGAGGTGCTGTCAAACGGCGTTACGGTTCATTTCTATGCTGACTTGAAGAGAACAGCCGCGAGCCTTGATGCTCAGTGGCCCGGAAGCGGAAGGCTGTACGAGCGTTTTGTAACGGCAATGGCGGAAACGCATAGACGACTCAGCCCTCTACTTCATGTCTCACGACCCAGGCCTTCCCACCTCTTGAACAATCGAACCTGGACACGCATTCCGTTTCTACTTCATTCGCTGGGATCGATTCTGGCCCGCACAAATCTCCCTCGGCCCGTGATCGAAGCGATTGCAATCTGGACGCAAATCGCGGGGCAGCGACTCGACGAAGCACCAAGTCCGCTGGCCTTTGTTCCCGCGTTGATTCATTCCGCTGGCGCCTTCTATCCCGTTGAAGGTATCGCAAAGATTCCGCGCACGCTGGCCGCCGTAGCTGCAAAAACTGGAGTCGAATTTCAATACGGCACAAAAGTCAGGGCCATCGTGTGCGAAGGAGGCCGCGTCCGCGGTGTCGAAACTAGCGATAACCAATTTGTCGCGTCGGACGCGATCGTGTCGAATTACAACGGCATTGGCACATATATCGAGATGTTATTGGAAACACCGCCGCAGGCCCGCGACAATCTGAATAAGCTTCCACTGCAATCGCCGGGAGCGTGCGCCTATCTTGCAATTCGTGGTGAGCCGCAACCGCCGTATCTTCGGTTTCAGCTTCCGGCTAACGGAGAACTCTGTCGTCTTCTGGTGATGCCGGCGGTCGTCGCTCCCGAACTGAAGAACGACGGCTGGCATCCTGCGCGGCTTATTAGTCCGATGCGATATGAAGAAGCCGCGCGCCTGTCGGTTGAGGAACAACGCAATTACCTTAACCAGCTTGTGGCAGAAAGTTGGTGGCGCGAAGGCGTTGAGGAATTTCGCGTCCTTGCGACGCGTGTACCTTCAGAATGGGGCGCGCACTACAATCTCTATCGAGAGAGCATGAATCCAGTCATGACCGCCGGGTTCATGCGCGCTGGACGTTTAGCTCACAGGAGTCCGTATACTCGCGGGCTCTACCTGGCGGGCAGTTCGACACATCCGGGACAGTGGGTGAGCTTCTGCGCCATCTCGGGAATTTTGGCTGCAAACGATCTGCTCGAGGACATCAACTAATGTTGGCAACAAAGCTTGAGACGCTCTCTTCAGGGCGACTCCTGCGGATCGCTCGCTTTGGTAGTGGGCCGCCGCTCGTTTTACTTCACGGTTACCCCGACAACTTACAAATTTGGTCCGAGCTTGCGATACAGCTTGCAGATCACTTTGAAGTAATCGCTTTCGATTGGCCGGGAATGGGCTACAGCGACGCGTGGCCCGGTGGCACTACGCCCTTTCATATGGCCGATCGTTTACACAAGATTCTTGATGAACTTGCTGTCGAACGTGCCACGCTGGTGGGGATGGACATGGGTGGCCAGCCTGCGCTCGTTTTTGCCGCAACGCATCCTGAGCGGACGCATCACCTTGTCGTGATGAACTCGTTGGTTCTATGGGACGAGAAAACTTCATGGGAAATTCAAGTGTTGCGCAAATACGGCTGGAACCGTTTTATCCTCCGCCGATTGCCCGAACTTGTTTTTAATCGCGCCGAGAAGACCTTTCTCCCAGTCGGCGTCAAACTTCCTGCGGAGTTGCGTGCGGACTTCTGGAAAAGTTTTTCCCGGCCGGAGGTACGCTCTTTTATTGCTCGGCTGTGCGCTGGTTATCAGGGAACGTTGCAGCGCTTGCCCGAGTTATACGAGACAATTACTTGTCCCACACTGGTGCTCTGGGGCGGGCATGATCAGCACTTTCCGCCGGGCCATGCCAAGCGGCTTCATGAAGCAATTCCCGGGTCGCGTCTCCAAATCATCGCCGGAGCGGAACATTGGATGGCGTGGTATCTTGCGCCAACCGTGAGGCAATCAATACTTGACTTCATCACTGAAACCCGTCGTTCAGATCACTCTTTGACCACTGCGTAGAGATCTTGCCCTGGTTGAACTTATGCTCAGACATCATCATTTACCTGCTGCCACCGAACCTTACTTCGTGGCCGCGCCCCGAAGCACGTTCGAACACCTTAGCGTCGATCGGAATTAGAAAGCAAAGCTGCCATAGAAAGCACTGTTCTCGCCGGATCTTTGCCAGGGATCGCCAGTATCGCCGCCTTCGTAAAGCGCCTGTGTCGTGTAGCCCACTTTGCGATTTTCGAGCGGCACGAGTGGCGAATACCAAACAAGCTGGGGCATCTTGCAGCAGAGGTCGTCGGGCATCGGCTCGATATCGATTGCTGCAAAACTCCTGGCACGGACCTTATAGGCCCTGCCTTCGTGCTCAAAGCTCAAAGGACCGCGGCGCACGGAAATGATCTTACCGAAAGCTGTAGCGTAGCGACTCTTCAACGCAGCTAACATTGCCCGCGATTGAGCGTCGGAAGCATCATCGCCGATGATGATCTGCGACTGTCGCTCGGCGTTGTTTGCAGACAGATTCTCAGTGGCACTAACAATTGCCACGGCATGAACGCCCGCGAGGTCGACGCCTTGCCATTGTCCAGATTTAACGTTCCAAGCCATCAGGGCATCGCGTCCGGCGGTTGTCAGCTCGCCGTTGTAGTGACAGGCCCCGGCAAATACGCTTGCCGTGCGTACTTCAACGTACTCTCCCTTCACCGCTTTATTCTCAGCCCGTGAATTGGGCGCAACCCCAGCAGTCAGGCCTGATAAAAGTCCCAGGAACATCGCAACGAACCAAAATCTTCTCATCTCAAACCTCCTGTAACACAAACCTTTGATTGCGGTCACAAGCCACCAGTTTGCCTCACGAATATCACCCACAATCATACACTCTCGAGCGCCGAGCTGTAACACGCGCGACCAGGCACACAGCGGTTGGGATGGACTCGCCCACCGTCCGGACCAATGACTTGCTGAGTTTCCCGGCACCAGCAATGATTGCTGGCGTCGAGATATTGGCTGGCGTCAGTAGCGATGCCGTCCACCATAAAAAACTTTTTGGAACGCAGCGCCCCGCAGAAAGGAGATCGCACTGCTACCGCTGCGTTTGGTTCCGGGTCCGCAACTCTGAAATCATCTGTCTCAGCCATTTCAATTACACCTTTCAATGTTTCTGCGTTTACCGTCTAGGCTGCCATGCCTCCAGCTTTTGCCAGCGCACGACGCACCAGCGTCTGCGCGAGCGGAACTTTATAACCGTTCTTTTCCAGCGGTTGCGCGCCTTTGAGCGCCAGGCGGGCAACCTCCGCAAGCACGTCGGCGCCTAAAGTTTTGCCAATCAGAAATTGTTCTGCCTCCGCAGTGCGCCACGGAATCGGAGCAACTCCACCCAACACCAGACGAGCTTGCTCGACAGTTTTGTTCCTGCCCAGTTGAACTGCGGCAGCAACGGCTGCCATCGCAAAATCCATCGACTCTCTTTCCCTGAATTTGAGATAGGTAGAATGGGCGGCAACCGCTGACGCGGGTACCTGGATCTGCGTGATGATCTCATCGTTGCGGAGCACGTTCTCGCGGCGGATATTTTCGTCGGGCAGGGTGAAAAATTTGTCGAGCGGTATCACGCGCTTAGCGTCGGCGCCGGCAACTGAAACGCTGGCACCCAGCGCAACCAGCATTGGGGCTAAGTCGGAAGGATGCACAATGTAGGACGGACCTCCGCCAAGAATCGCGTTATATTTGTTCTCACCGTTGGCGGCATAGCACTCTGACCCGCCCTTCTTCAGGCAAATCACTTCTTCAAGACGGAAGTACCAGCAACGCGGCCGTTGGCATAGGTTTCCTCCCACTGTGCCGAGGTTCCGAATCTGCGGTGTCGCGACAGAGTGGGCTGCTTCAGCGAGGCCGGGAAAACTCGCGCGCACAAGCGGATGTTCCTCGAGTTGAGTGAGAGTTACCAGCGCACCGATTGTCAGGCCCGTTTTCGCATTGCCCTGAATCTGATCGAGTCCTCGTATATTCTTCAGATTAACAACGCGCGCAGGGCGCGTCGTGTAGTCTTTCATCGTCGTTAGAAGATCTTGTCCGCCGGCGATTGGCCGCGCGGCTTCATCAATGTCGGTGACTGCGGGTGCTGTCTTTAAGAACTGGACGGCCTCGCGGACTGTGGTTGGATTGGCCCATTCAAACGCTTTCATGCATCGGTCCTCCCTTTGGTCAGGGCCATCAGAATCTTGTCCGGCGTGAGTGGTAGGTCGTGCACGCGCACGCCGCAGGCGTTAAAGACTGCATTAGCCAGCGCACCGACTGAAGGAATGATTGCAGGCTCGCCCACACCGATGACTGCTTCGCGTTTGTCTTCGTCATCGATAATGGCGACGAGTTCAGGGATCTCGGCACAACCCGGCAACTTGTAATCGCCAAACCCGGGGTTGAGCTGGATACCAAGATCGGCGTCCATAACGCGTCTTTCCCAAAGGGCCATGCCAAGCGATTGAATCATGCCGCCGTTGATCTGGCTTTCCGTCGCCAGGCGGTTGAGCGGAAGTCCGATATCCTGCACATGAACCATCTTGATTGGCAGCACCCTTCCAGTCTCGACATCGACCTCAACTTCAGCAAAGCAGACACCGTGTACGCCACTTCCGGCGAGATCTGCTCGCCATTCGCCGCGAGCAGTGACGCCTGCAGACGGCAGCGCAGCGGCAGCCTGTCGCCAAGAAAGCGATTTTCCTCCTGCAGTAATCTGGCCGTTTGCAAAGTTGATTTCTTCCGGCTTTACGCTTCCAAGCAAAGGCGCCAGTTGTTCAGCCATAGCCATCCGAGCCTTGTTGGCAGCAACTTTAACTGCTGGGGCGAGAGAAGCACTAGTGGTTGAGCCACCCGATGCATTGGCTGCACCGAGTGTTGAATTACCGATCTTTTCAACTACGTCTTTAAGTTGTAGTCCTAGCTCCTCTGCCACAATCGCGCGCGTATAAGTGCGCGTACCCGTTCCGAGATCCTGCGTGCCTACGGCGACCGTCACCGAGCCATCGCGCGCGATGCTTACGTCAACTTTGCACTGCGGTCCACCACCGCCGCCCCAGGTGCCAATGCCGCAACCTATACCGCGCTTCAATGGACCGTTTCCGTTTCCGGGCGTCTTGTTGCGCCTGTCCCATCCTATTTCCTTTGCGCCGCGATCCAGTTGCCGGTGGTAGACCTTGTCGGTCAGATTCTTTTTGCGAAACTCCACCGGGTCCATGCCGATCTTATAAGCCAGGTCATCCATTAAACACTCGATGGCGTAACTGGCCTGAGGGTGACCCGGCGCGCGCATGGCTCGCGAGGCGTCCTCATTGGTATGAATTGCGAAACGCTCACGGTATCTATTGGCTGCGGCGTAGATGTAAGGTTGGCCTGCCTGCGAGCCGTCGCCGAGTCCTCCGAGTTGATACTGTATGGCGTGAAGTGCGACCAGAGTGCCATCCCTGTTTACGCCAGCCTTGAACTTTTGCCACGAGCCTGAACGATTTCCCGCGAGGAGAAACTCATCCTGACGAGTGAGCATCAGTTTTACGGGCGCCTTAGCTTGTTTAGATAGTCGACAGGCAAGGGCTCCCTCAATTCCGATACCAAACTTCGATCCAAAACCGCCGCCCATGTGCTCGACAATGGATGTGACGTTGCTCTCCTTCAGGCCGAGTTCCTTAGCCGCGTCGCCGGGAATCGTAAAGGTGCCTTGCGTTGACGCGTAAACAGTGGCCGTGTCGCCGCCGCGGTAATCAACCATGTGACCGTGTGTCTCAAGACACGCATGGTGAATAATCGGCGTTCGGTATTCAGCTTCCAAAACAACATCACATTTTTCCCAGGCTGCGGCCACCCTCGTTGCGTAGCCCTGGCTGTCTCTCGGTTCGAGGTTGCCCTCTGGATAAACTTTAGGCGCCCCCTCTTTCAAAGCATCGTCGGCACGGACGACATGTGGTAGGACTTCATAATCGACTTTGATAGCGCGAATCGCATCCCCGGCAATTTCAGGCGTGTCTGCGGCGACGGCCGCGACTGGCTGACCGGCGAAATTGACGAACGTGTCTCGCGGCTCTGAAGGTTCCGTAGCAGAGGCATCCTGCGGTGGCTTGTCAGTTATGCTGACCACAGCTTTAACGCCGGAGATGCGTTGCGCGGCTGTCACATCAATTCTCAGGACGCGCGCGTGAGCATGAGGGGATCGAAGCAAGCGACCGTAAAGCATGCCGGGAGCCCACTTGTCATAAGTATATTCTGCTTTTCCTGAGACCTTGAGTGGTCCATCCACGCGCCTCAGATGATGATTGAGAAGCGTATGCTTGTCGTTGGGTCCCCATCCAGGCCCGCCTTCATCGTCAATTTCGATCTCGACCATTGTCTCGACCCCATTGACGACTCTTGGAACTCTGACCTTCTTTTTCTTCTTAACAGGTGCCTGTTGCATAAACACTCCTTAGCCAGCCAACCCGAAGATGTGCTCGCTTAATCTCGACCGGTTTGAGCCTGGGCCGCCGTCAGCGCGGCTTCAAACACTCTCGGATAAGTGCCGCACCGACAGAAATTTCCTTTGCATGCTTCACGAACGTCCTGGAGAGTCGGGTTGGGATTCTTCTTCAGGTAAGCCGAGATCGTTGTCACGAAGCCGGGTGTGCAAAATCCACACATCAAGGCGTCTTTATCCACGAAAGCATTTTGTACCGGGTTAGGCTTTTCAGCCGATCCCAATCCTTCCACGGTGGTGATCTCTTTGCCCACAGCATCAACGGCCAGCACCAGACAGGAATAGACCGGTTTGTCATCCAACAAGACTGTGCATGCGCCGCATGTTCCCATATCGCAAACCAGCTTGGGGCCGGTGAGCGCCGGATCCACATGATTGCGCATGGCGTTCAAAAGCGTCGTTCGAGGCTCAACCCTGACACTCCGCTTCTGTCCATTGATCGCGAGGACGATCTCAACGGTTCCCGCGACCGAGCGTGTCGTCCTATTTGCCTGCGCCTCCGCGGCTTGCGTGTCAGCCAATAAATGATCGGCTAATGCGGCTCCAGCGCCGGCGATCCCCACACCTTTCAGGAATCGGCGCCGACTCGCGTCATATAAGCCGCTAGCGGCCTCAATCTTTTCCTTATCTTCGCCAGAGTCGTCCGTCATAATTTCTCCAGGGTCTTTGAAGTTTTGATCGGTCGGAGAGAGGCTTTGAAACAAGCAATGACTCCGCGCAGTCTCATGGCAGTGCTGTCTTACCTCTCCTCGTTATCTGTCTGCCTGAATAGACTCGCTTGTACGAATGCCCGCAATATGAACAACGCAGAATTTCCTGTCAAGTCTTTTATTGGGGCGATCGCTTCACCTCCGACAGGCGCTCTTCCCAGGGCTCGCAATCCAACGTAAACCAGGTTGAAGCGGCCGAGTCGACTTTAGGGTTGCGGTCCTTTACCAAAGTTCCTTATTGGAAGGACGACGCCGATCCGATATTCCGAATATTTCTCAGAAATGGGATCGGCTCATCCCGAAACCGCAACGTTTTTTATCGTTGAGATTGTGATCATCAGGCTCCTATCATCTTCGGTGAACCAGTCCATTACCGTTAACCACAGCCGATGGCCGCTCCTTTAGTTAGGTGGTTACAACAAAGTTTCCTCCAGCGATGTGGTGGCATAGCCTTTGATTCCAAGAGTTTCGGCGAACTGTACTTTGCGCGAAAGGCTTTGGTGATCTCTTGCCGCCGCGGACTAAATATTTAAGGTCGTCGCAGTTAATTCACATTCAAGTTCATGGATATTAAGCGCTCCGGAAAAACAAAACTAAAGAAGCGGATTCGCAGCATAGCGCTCATCGTAATCGGTCTGGTCGCCGTCGGCGGAATCACTTTTGGACTAACAAAGCTCAAGCCCGCCGCGCCCACTCTTGATCGCTCCACCGCTGTCATTGACACCGTCAAGCGAGGGCAGATGCTGCGTGAGGTGAGGGGAATTGGAACGTTGGTACCGCAGTTGGTCCGATATATACCGGCGCCTGCTGACGGACGAGTCGAAAAGATTCCAGTCCAGGCCGGTGTCGAAGTCGGCTACGACACGGTGATTGTCGAACTTTCGAATCCACAAATGGAACAGGAAGCCATGGACGCCGAGTTTCAGGTGAAGGCGGCCCAGGCTGACGAAGAAAGTTTGCGTACGCGGCTGGAGAGCGAGTCTATGACGCAGAGGTCCGCTATTGCCGGCATCAACTCCGAATACAGCCAGGCGAAGCTGCAACTCGACACGGACGAGGTGCTTGGCAAGCAAGGGCTCATTCCCGATCTGTTGCTGAAGATTTCTCGAATGCGGGTGCAGGAACTCAGCAACCGGCTGAAGGTGGAGCAGCAGCGGCTGACGGTAAGCGGCAAATCTGTTAAGGCCCAAATCAACGCCCAGGAATCGCGCGTGCAGCAGTTACGCGCGCTTGCCAGGCTTAAAAGAGATCAGGTCGACGCCCTGAGAGTCCGCGCGGGCACGAGCGGAGTATTGCAGCAGGTGTCGGTGCAAGTGGGCCAGCAAGTAACGCCCGGTTTCAACATCGCCCGAGTGGCCGATCCAGCATCGCTTAAAGCCGAACTGAAAATTGCCGAAACCCAAATTAAGGACGTCAAACTAGGTCAACCCGTGGCGGTCGATACGCGCAACGGAATCATTCAAGGTGAAGTTCAGCGCATAGATCCCGCAGCACGCGAGGGCACTTTCATCGTTGATGTGTCTCTGACGGGTCCGCTCCCTGCCAGCGCCAGACCTGATTTAAGTGTTGACGGGACAATTGAACTTGAGCGCCTGGATGACGTGTTGCATATCAGCCGGCCTGCCTTCGGACAGGGCCAACAGACCGTTGGTTTGTTTCGCTTAAATCCTGACGGACAGGAAGCTGTGCGGACTCAGGTAATGCTGGGCCGCAGCTCTGTAAGCACTATCGAGATCGTCAACGGACTTAAAGAGGGCGACCAGGTAATCATTTCTGACACGTCGGCGCTGGATAGTTACAACCGCATCCGCGTGCGTTAAGGCTGTCAGTACCACCTGCGCTAGCGGGTGGGTTGATTGATCGGCAATGTCTACTTGCCCGCTAGCGCAGGCGGTACTGACAAAACAACAAACTGCAGTTGTCAGACATTCAAGGAGACACAAATGAGTTCATCCGTTCCCCTTATTCACCTTTCAGATGTGAAGAAAGTTTTCTACACCGACGAAGTTGAGACTCACGCGCTTTCAGGAATACACCTTGACATCAAGAAGGGCGAATACGTTTCCATCGCCGGTCCTTCAGGCTGCGGCAAGTCGACTTTGTTGTCGATACTCGGCTTGCTCGATACGCCGAGCGATGGCGAGTACGTGCTTAATGACCAGCCCGTGGAAAACCTTTCCATGTCGCAGCGAGCGCGCATTCGCAATCGCGAGGTTGGTTTCATCTTTCAAAGCTTCAATCTGATC
Organism: Blastocatellia bacterium; assembly: GCA_963698325.1. GTDB lineage: Bacteria > Acidobacteriota > Blastocatellia > Pyrinomonadales > Pyrinomonadaceae > PSRF01. Next base: position 423,504 of record CAVOQJ010000010.1, read on the forward strand.
GGCGACCTCACGGTTTATGAAAATGTGGAACTTCCGTTGACCTATCGCGGCATGAACTCCAGCGAGCGTAAGAAACGTGTGACTGATGCGCTGGAGAGCGTTGGCATGGGGCATCGCGCCAAGCATTTGCCGAGCCAGCTTTCAGGGGGCCAGCAGCAGCGTGTTGCAGTGGCGCGAGCAGTAGGCGGACAACCGAGCATTCTGCTTGCCGATGAACCCACGGGCAATCTTGATTCGACCAATGGCGAAGCGGTGATGGAACTTTTACGTGACCTGCATCGCGGCGGCGCCACCATCTGCATGGTCACTCACGACGCTCGTTATGCGCAGCATGCCGATCGCATAGTGCACTTGTTTGACGGACTCATCGTTGATGAAGAAGCAGGCGCCAACCGGCGCGAAGTGGCAGATGCAAAACGTGAAGCGAAAGAGAATGGTTTTGGAGCAATAGGATGATCAGGCTGCGCAGCGTGGAAAAAGCTTTCGCATATGGGCCGGCGAAGACGTATGTCCTGCGCCGGATTGACCTTGATATAGAGTCCGGCGAGTTCGTTTCGATCATGGGGCCGTCGGGCGCGGGCAAGTCGACGTTGCTACACATCCTCGGGATGCACGATCAGTCGTGGGCCGGCGAGTATTATTTTGACGACGTAGCCGTGCACGCGCTGGATCCGAAGAAGCGCGCCGCTTTGCGCAATCGTAACATCGGTTTCGTCTTTCAAAGTTATCACCTGCTTGACGATCAAACAGTCTTCGAGAATCTGGAATTGCCGCTCTCGTATCGCGACGTCGGAAAAAAAGATCGCCAGTCAATCGTCTGCGACACGCTGGACCGTTTTCAGATCGTCGGCAAGAAGGATCTGTTCCCCAGTCAACTTTCCGGCGGACAGCAGCAACTCGTCGGCATAGCCCGCGCGGTGGTCGCAAATCCGCGCATTATCCTCGCTGACGAACCGACAGGAAATCTGCATTCCAGCCAGGGAAAAGAGATTATGGATATGTTTAAGCGCCTTAACGATGAAGGCACAACGATCGTTCAGGTTACGCACTCCGAAACGAATGCCGCTTATGGCAACCGGATCGTGCGGCTTGAAGACGGCTGGATTACCAGGGAATAGTCTCCCCCTAGTGTCGCTCTAAATTGACCGCGGAAGTTGAGTAAGACAGGCATTCCTGCCTGCCGCAATTCGTTCTCTGAGGGCCGCTACACAGAAATGTCTATAGCCTTACTCAGATCGGAGTGGCAGCCTGCGAATGACATCAGCGGCTGTCTTACATGCTTGGGAGGACCTTCCATGGATTCACTTTTGCGAGACCTGAAATTCTCGGTTCGCTCGCTGCTCAAGCACCCGGCTCTCGCCATCATTGCCATACTGACACTCGCCATTGGCATTGGCGCCAACAGCGCGATCTTCAGCATCGTCAACGCTCTGTTGCTAAAGCCTCTACCATTCTCGGATCCCGATCGCATTGTTGCGCTTTGGGACAAGGTTCCGAGTCGTGGAATGGAACGAAACGAAGTTGCCGTCGCCAACTACCTTGATTGGCGGGCGCAAAACAAGACTTTCGAGCAACTAGGCCTCTACAGTTGGTGGAGCACAAACCTCACCGGGACGGATTCGCCTGAGCGCGTTCAGGGTTTCCAGGTTACGCCGAATTTTCTCGACATCGTGGGCGTCAAACCGATGATGGGCCGCGGCTTTTCCGCGGAAGAGGACCAGCCCGGCAAGGACGCCGTTGCTTTGCTCACTTACAACTTATGGCAACGTAGGTTCGGCGCCGATGCGAACATCATCAACAAGACAATCTCTACGAATGGCGTTGCCCGCACCGTCGTTGGAGTAATGCCGCCCGACTTCAATTATCCCAAGGGCGCTGAGATTTACGCGCCCCTGCCATTCACTTCGGAATTAATGCGCAGCCGCGGCAATCACAGTTACCTGGGAATTGGCCGCCTTAAGCGTGGCGTTTCGCTTCAGGGCGCACAAGCCGATCTCGATACGATTGCCGGCCAGCTCGAAAAACAGTATCCCGAAACTAACACCGGCCGGGGTATTGTGATCTATCCCATCCTGGAAGACACGGTCCGCATGTACTCGACTGCGCTCTGGGTCATGATGGCCGCTGTCGGCTTCGTGTTACTGATCGGCTGCGCCAACGTCGCCAATCTGATGCTGGCCCGGGCTGCCGGGCGTCAACGCGAGATTGCCTTGCGCACGGCCCTGGGAGCGAGCCGCTGGCGCATCGTTCGCCAACTACTCACCGAAAGCGTGCTCCTCGGACTCGCCGGCGGAAGCCTGGGAATATTGGTCGCCTATTGGAGCGTGGATCTTATTCGCACGGCGAATCCAGGCGAGGCAGCGCGGTTTGCCGCGGGCTGGAACCACCTGGGAATCAATCTTCCTGTGTTGGCATTCACCTTGTTGGTCTCTGTCTTGAGTGGTGTCTTGTTTGGGCTGGCGCCGGCTTGGCAACTTTCGAAACCGGATCTGAACAGCTCGCTTAAAGAAGGCGCGCGCCAAGCCACTTCCAGCTCGCATCGATTGCGCGGCCTGTTGGTGATTGCAGAAGTTGCGCTCTCGCTCATGCTGCTCGTAAGCGCCGGGTTATTAATTCGAAGCTTTCTGCAGTTGATCAAGACCGACCCCGGATTCAATTCCGACAATCTGTTGACGATGAGTCTCGTCCTTCCGCGGGCTAAGTATAAGGACGAGCCACAACGCGCTGCTTTCTACTCGGAGTTAGTACAGAGTGTAGAACAACTGCCCGGTGTCAGCTCAGCCGCGCTGGTGAATCACTTACCCCTCGGCGGCAGCAATTCGTCCACGAGTTTTTTGGTTGAAGGTCTTCCCGAACCGCCACCCGGACAACAGTTTGACGGTCGTTACCGAGTCTGCACACCCAATTATTTTCAAACGATGGGAATCCCGATCCTTAAAGGCCGTGCCTTCATGGAGCAGGACAGGACCGGCTCCCAACCGGTCATCATCGTCAATGAGACCCTGGCGCGTAAGTATTGGCCCAATACCGATCCCCTCGGCAAGCGTATGCGTTACACCGGACCTCTGGAGGAAAACCCCTGGATGCAGGTTGTTGGTGTCGTGCAGGACGTGAAGCATGAAATGAATCTTCCCGTGACCGCAGATTTCTACACACCACACGCTCAGGACGCGTGGAGTTCAATGGTGCTGGTCGCGAAAACGAAGGTCGAACCGGCGGCCATGGCGGCGCCGATTCGACAGCAAGTGTGGGCAATCGATAAGGACCAGCCGGTTTTCGACGTGCATACGATGCGCGAAGTGCGCGCCATTTCACTGGCTCTCTACAGCTTTTCTTCAGTCATGCTGAGCATCTTTGCCGGCGTGGCTTTGTTGCTCGCCGCCATTGGAATCTACGGCGTGATGTTCTACGCCGTAACGCAACGCACCCAGGAGATTGGGATTCGTATGGCGTTAGGCGCGCGCGCGATGGACGTTTTGAGGCTGATTGTTAGAAACGGAATGTCATTGGCCTTGATCGGAGTGGTGGTTGGCTTGGCCGGCGCCTATGCGTTAACGCGGTTACTCGCGAGTCTATTGTTCGGAGTGACGCCAACAGACGTGGTCACGTTCTCGATCGTTAGCGTCGGTCTGCTGTTGATAGCGCTGCTCGCCTGCTTTATTCCGGCGCGTCGCGCAACGAAAGTCGATCCCCTGGTGGCGCTGCGATACGAATGACGATATTGGACTTTGGACTTTGGACTTGGGACTTGGGTCTTAGCATCCGTTAACGATACGAGTGAGGAAGGACAAAGACCAAAGTCCAAAGACCCAAGACCAAAGGCGAGATCAAAGACCGGATCGAAAGTGTGAATCATGGAAACACTCCTTCGAGACATTCGCTATGGCGTTAGAAGTTTGTTGAAGCGGCCAGGCTTCACGGCGATCGCGGTGGTTACGCTCGCGCTTGGCATCGGCGCCAACACGGCAATCTTCAGTCTGGTGAACACGGTGTTACTGCGGCCCCTGCCAGTCCCACATCCTGAACAACTGGTTGAAGTTTTCGGTACCTTTCACAATGGTGCGGACTACACCATTCAGTCTTATCTCAACTACAAAGATTACCGTGACCGCAATGACGTGTTCTCCGGGTTGATGGCCTATCGATTTGCCCCGATGAGTGTTAGTCATGAAAGTCGGAACGAGCGTGTTTGGGGATACCTCGTTTCCGGCAACTACTTTGAGGTGCTGGGCGTCCAGCCATTCCTTGGACGTTATTTCGTCCCCGAAGAAGACAAGACTCCAGGCTCGCATCCGGTCGCGGTGATCAGCTATGGCTGCTGGCAAACCCGCTTCGCTTCTGATCGCGGCATAGTCGGCCAGACTCTCAAACTCAATGGCCACGTGTTCACTGTTATCGGTGTAACTCCCAAAGGCTTTAGCGGAACTGAAATCGCCTATGCACCCGAGTTGTTCGTCCCCATGATGATGGCGCGCGAGATTGAGCCGGGTAGCGGTTGGCTCGATTCCCGCGACAGCGACAATCTCTTCGCCGTGGGCCGCCTCAAGCCAGGTGTTACAGCGGCACAGGCGGAAAGTGCCCTAACAACTATTACCCTTCAGCTCGGTAAAGAGTACCCACAAGAAAATGAAGGACGCGGCGTCCGACTTTTGACACCTGGTCTTTTTATTCCCGACATACGCAACTCGGTCATTAACTTTAGCGGAGTACTCATGGGAGTGGTTGCTCTGGTGTTACTGCTCGCCTGCGTCAATCTGGCGAACCTATTGCTGGCGCGCGCTACGGAACGACGCAGAGAACTTGCTATCCGTCTGGCTGTGGGCGCCAGCCGCGCCCGCATCGTACGGCAGTTGGTGACGGAGAGTGTGTTGCTGTCGCTCGCTGGTGGTTTGGGCGGCTTGTTGTTGGCGGCGTGGATCAATGATCTGGTCACTTCGATCAAGTTACCAACGGATATTGCCCTGGTGTTCGATCTGCGTTTGGACTGGCGGGTCCTGACATTCGCACTTGCGGTGTCGCTGGGAACGGGCATCTTTTTCAGTTTGTTACCCGCACTGCAATCCTCAAACCCCGAACTTGTGCCGGCGTTAAAGGATGAAGCGGCGATGGCTGGTTTTCGCCGCTCTCGTTTGCGCAACGGTCTGGTGGTAGTGCAGGTGGCCCTCTCGCTCGTGCTGCTGATTTGCGCCGGCCTGGTCGTGCGGAGCTTACAGGTGGCGCAACGAACGCACCCCGGCTTCACTCCCGAAAACGCAGTGGCGCTCTCATTTGACCTGGGACTGCAAGGCTATACGGAAGAGAAGGGGCGGGCGTTTCAGCGAGAGCTCCTCCAGCAAACACAGTCAGTCGCCGGCGTCCGTTCAGTCGCCCTGACCTCGACGCTCCCGCTTACGCTCGATTACAGCTACACCTCAATCTACGTCGAAGGACAATCCACGACTGGCAGCACCAATCTACCGGTCGCCGTGCCTAATGAAATTAGTCCTGGATATTTTCGCACTATGGAGATTCCCTTGCGCGGTCGCGACTTTACCGAACAGGACAATAAAGAAGAATCGCGCGTGGCGATTATTAATGAAACCTTTGCGCGGCGCTTGCTTCCGGCTGGCGACCCGATCGGGCGCCGCTTTAACTTCACTGGTCCCGACAAGCCTTACTGGGAAATCATCGGCGTGGCTGCTGACGGCAAGTACAACAGTCTGGGCGAAGACCCGAAGGCGGCGTTTTATCGGCCCTTGCTACGCGACTACAGCACAAATGCGACGTTGGTGGCCCGGACAGTCGGCGATCCGCAGTCTGCCCTTGCCGCGTTGCGCCAGGAACTGCAACGCCGGGATCCTACTTTGCCGCTCTATAACGTCCAGACGCTAGCTGACCACATGAGCGTGCCGCTATTTCCTTTCCGTATGGCGGCGACGGTGCTTCTGAGTTTTGGCATCCTGGCAATCGTGCTGGCAGGCATTGGTATTTATGGAGTGATGTCTTACGTGGTCGCCGGACGCACGCGCGAGATCGGCGTACGGATAGCGCTGGGCGCTGCACAGCGTGATGTGTTGCTTTTGATAATCGGGCAAGGAATGACGCTCGCAGTTATTGGCCTGGGGATAGGGCTCTTGAGCGCAATCGGCGTGGCTCAACTTCTAGCGAAACTATTATTCGGAGTCAGCGCCATTGATCCGCTGACGTTTGGGGGAGTCTCCCTGCTGCTGGCGTTGGTGGCTGCGCTGGCCTGCTATATCCCGGCGCGGCGCGCAACAAAAGTCGATCCCCTGGTGGCGCTTAGATATGAGTAACGACTTTGGTCTTTGGACTTTGGGCTTTGGTCTTAGGTCTTCGGTCTTGGTAGCAGCATTCACGAACGACGATTAAAGAATGCTACCAAGACCTAAGTCCAAAGACCCAAGACTATTAACGCTCATTGCGTTCGTCGCCTGCTACCTGCCGGCACGTCGCGCAACGAAAGTCGATCCATTAATAGCACTACGATACGAGTAGGAGGCGTAAGAGATGGAAACACTGTGGCAGGACGTGCGTTACGGTTGGCGAATGTTGTTGAAGAAACCCGGCTTCACATTGATCGCGATACTGACACTCGCGTTGGGGATCGGCGCCAACACGGTCATGTTCAGCCTCGTCAACGCAGTCATACTGCGCCAATTGCCTTTCAGAGATGCCGATCGACTCGTCTGGGTTTGGTCGACTCGAACCGATCGTGACAAGGCGTTCTTCTCAATTCCGAACTTGATCGACTGTCGCGGCCAGAATCAGACGTTGGAAGAAATAGCAGCTTTCGGCAACTGGGGTGCAAACCTGACCGCCGCCGGCGATCCGGAACGCTTGCAAGGAATCCGAATTTCCGCGAACGCCTTCCAAATGCTCGGTGTCGATGCGGCAGCCGGGCGGCCCTTGCTCGCCGAAGACGACCAACCCGACAAAGCCCGCGTAGTCGTCTTGACCCATGGACTGTGGCGCCGGCGGTTTGCCGAGGATCGCGGATTGATAGGCAAAACGCTGACGCTCAATGGCGACTCTTACATCGTGGTCGGCGTGTTGCCTCCCGATTTCGTAATTCCCAACACTGATTTTGAGTTGGCTGTTCCTTTGCGAATGGAAGCTGACGCGCGTCGCAATGAACGCGGATCAAACTTTCTGCGCGTGTTCGCCAGAATGAAACCAGGCGTGACGATACAACAAACGCGGGCCGACCTCGCCGGGATCACCGAGCGTCTTCGTCAGCAGTATCCTGATGCCAACGGGAAATTTACCGCTCCGGTTGTGCTCGGGTTGCACGATGAGATCGTTGGCAGCTATCGCACGGCGTTGTTGTTTCTCATGGGCGCAGTTGGTCTGGTGCTGCTGATAGCGTGCTCGAACATTGCGAATCTACAACTGGCCCGGGCATCCGCGCGGCACAGGGACATTGCTATTCGTAATGCACTCGGCGCGACCAGAGCCAAGCTGATTCGACAACTGTTGCTTGAGAGTTTGATGCTGGCGCTGATCGGCGGCGCGCTGGGTCTGTGTCTCGCCTTTTGGGGAAGGGACCTTTTGCTTGCGCTCAGCCCTGCGGATCTTCCCCGAGTACGCGAGGCCGCGGTAGATCTTCGCGTACTGCTGTTTTCTCTATCGGTATCAGTCCTAACCGGCATCGTTTTCGGACTGGCTCCAGCAGTCAGAGCGACGAAAACAAGCCTCAGTCGGGAACTAAAAGAAAGCTCTGGCGGGGCTCTCGATGGCGGAGCGCGTAGCCGGTTGCGGAGCAGTTTGGTCGTGGCAGAGGTGGCACTTTCCGCAATGCTGCTGATTGGCGCAGGCCTTTTCATCAAGAGCTTTGCTCGTCTTCAGAGCATCAGCCCGGGTTTCGAGCCAGGCAACTTGCTGGCTGCGCGCGTTTCGTTGCCTTCGTCGAGGTATTCAAGGCCGGAAGACCTAAAACTGTTTTATGAAAAGCTGGAGTCACGTTTGGCTGATCTGCCGGGCGTCGAATCGGTTGCGGCCGCAAACGCGTTGCCGCTGAGCGCGCAGAACATTCGTACTGAGTTTATTGTCGCCGGACGGCCTCCGCTAAAACCCTCCGATACACCCGCGGCACAGGATCGCTTCGTAAGTCCTGGCTATTTCCGCACTATGAAAATCCCTGTAGTGCACGGACGCGATTTTACGAACGCAGACAACGACCACAGCGGCGGCGTAGCAATCATCGACGAAACCCTGGCGCGGCGTTACTGGCCAAATGAGAATCCCATTGGCGCGCATCTGCTCGTGAGCTTCGTCGAGAAGCAGAAGCCAATCGACATGGAGGTCGTCGGTGTTGCCGGTAACGTGAAGCACTCCGAATTGAACGAAGATCCTACGCCTACATTTTATGCTCCGCTCTACCAGGTCCCACCGATTATCACTGCAAACTTTGCTAACAACATGAGCATCGTCGTTCGTGGATCAGTGCCTTCCGGTGGTTGGTCCGGCCTGGTTCGACGCGAATTACGAGCGGTTGATCCGGAAGTTTCCGCCTCAAACTTTAAAACGATGGAGCAGTTGCTTTCGGCTTCTACTGCGGCGCGTAGATTCAATTCTACTTTGCTTGCAATCTTCGCCGCGGCCGCGTTGTTGCTGGCGTTGACCGGAGTCTATGGCGTCATTTCATTCGTCGTAAGCCAGCGCACTCGTGAAATTGGACTTCGCGTCGCTCTCGGCGCGCAATCGAGAGACGTGATGCGATTGATAGTGGAACAAGGAATGCGGATCACGTTACTCGGCATAGCTGCAGGCCTCATCGGAGCGTTTGCGTTAACGCGATTGATGTCTAACTTGCTGTATGGAGTCAGCCCAAATGATCCCCTGACTTTTGCGGCTGCGGCGGGATTGATGACGGCGGTGGCGCTGCTGGCCTGTTTGATACCCGCGCGGCGGGCAACGAAAGTCGATCCATTGGTGGCGCTGCGCTATGAGTGAGCCAAAGGAGTGAACTAGCCCGTTTAGATGGCGGACTGCTCCGCCGCTGCCGTGGCAGAAGGGCCAACTCTAGACGGCATGAACACGGAACGAGAGACATAATGAACAGTCTGTGGCAGGACCTGCGTTATAGCGCCAGGATGTTAGTTAAGCGGCCCGGCTTTAATTCGTCGCCTGTTACCTGCCGGCGCGTCGCGCAACGAAAGTCGATCCAATAGTCGCACTCAGATACGAGTAGATAGGAAACACGATGATGCATGAATTCATTCAGGACCTTCGCTACGGAATCCGGATGCTGGCGAAATCGCGTGGCATAACTACAGTCGCCGTGCTGGCGCTGGCGTTGGGCATCGGCGCCAATACGGCGATCTTTAGCGGCGTAAGCGCCTTCATCTTTCGCCCGCTGCCGGTTCCTGAACCGGAGCAACTGGTGAGGCCTTTTGAAACCGCCGACAACGGGGGTCTCACTGACACCTTTTCTTATGCGGACTTTGTGGACTATCGCGATCAGAGCACTTCCTTTGAGGGTCTGGTAGCCGAAGACATGACACAGGCTGCCATCAGCACCCAGAACCAGAACGATGTGATCTGGGGCCAGGTGGTGAGCGGGAACTACTTCGAAGTCCTGCGTCTGAGACCTGCTCAGGGTCGCTCATTCGCGCCCGACGAAGATCAGACTTCCGGTGCGAAGCCGGTGGTGGTGGTCAGCCATAGCCTGTGGCAACGCCGGCTTGGGTCTGATGTGAACATTATCGGTAAGACGATCGATCTCAATAACCGGCCGTACACCGTGATCGGAGTCGCGCCGGAATTCTTCAAGGGCACAAAGTTTGGTTTGTCGATGGATTTCTGGACGCCTATAGCGATGGCCGAAGAACTGAGACGTGAACCCGGCTTGCTAAAGGAGCGTGGCAGCCACTGGATGAATGTGTTCGGGCGGTTGAAGCCCGGAGTTTCGCGCGCCCAGGCTGGGGCGGACCTGTCGACGATCGCGCAGCGTCTGAACCAGACCTATCCAACCGATCGCGCCGCCTCGACCCGCGCAGAAGTGAAGACTGAAATCGATGGCCGCTGGGGCGATGCCACCGCAATCATGAAGAGTGGATCGGCAATCGCAATGGCAATCGTGGGTCTCATCCTGTTGATCGCCTGCGCGAACGTAGCGAATCTGCTGCTGGCGCGCGCGGCTGTGCGTCGTAAAGAGATCCGAATCCGCGTCGCGCTGGGCGCCAGTCGCGCGCGCTTGATTCGACAACTCCTGACTGAAAGCCTGCTGCTGTCGGTGCTTGGTGGTGGATTTGGACTGTTGCTGGCGCACTGGCTGACGGGTTTGATGCAGGGCTTTGTGCCAATCCTGCCTTACAACATAGTCAACGACTTTTTTGCGCTCGATAGGAGCGCTCTGGTCTTCAGTCTGGTCGTTTCACTCGCAACCGGACTCATCTTTGGACTGGCGCCGGCGTGGCATGCTTCGAATCCTGACATCGTACCCGTGTTGAAAGGTGAGACGACCGCCGGTCCCACAGGAAAAGCCCGCCGCCTGACCCTGCGAAACGCGCTGGTGGTGGCCCAGGTTGCTTTGTCGTTGGCTGTGTTGGTTTGCGGGGGACTTTTCATCAAGAGTTTTCGCAACGCGCAAAAGATCGATCCCGGTTTCACCAGCACGGGCGTGCTTCTAGTCTCCCTCAATCCGCAGTTGATCGGTTACGACCGAGAGCAGACCAACAATGTGGTGCGCCAGATAGGCGAACGCGTCGCCGGGTTGCCTGGCGTGCAGTCGGCGAGCTTCGCCCGTTTGACTCAACTGGGAGACAGCTCGAATTCCAACGGCCCAATCCTGAAGGAGGGCGAGACACTCGCACCGGGAAGAGCCGGCCGCAACATCATGACCAACGTCGTCAGCCCCGGCCACTTCCAGACGTTACAAATTCCGATGATTGCCGGTCGTGATTTTGATGAGCGCGATCGTCAGGGCGCGCCGCGCGCGATCATCGTGAACGAGAGGATGGCACAAATGCTCTGGCCTGGTGAGAGCGCCGTCGGCAAACATATTTCTATTGGTTCGGAAAGTCGTGAACCAATCGAAGTCGTCGGTGTCGTCAAGACCGGAAAGTACCGAAGCCTGGCCGAGGACCCGCGGCCTTTCTTCTACTACCCGATGGCCCAGCGGGCCCCGACCGGCATGACGCTGATGGTGCGCACATCTGGCGACCCACGAAGTCTGATTGGGCCGATTCGCAGCGAAGTGCAAGCCGTTGATCGCCGCCTTCCTCTGTTTGCGATCAAGACCATGACCGAACACATGACCTGGGCCCTTTGGGCGCCGAATATGGCCGCCACGCTCTCGTTGGCGTTCGGCGTGGTGGCGCTGTTGTTGTCCGCCGTGGGGCTCTACAGCGTGATGGCCTATCTGGTTGCTCAGCGTACGCGGGAAGTTGGTATTCGCATGGCCCTCGGTGCGAAGCGAACGAACATCTTGAAGATGATCACGATTCAGGGGATGAAGTTGGCAGCGGTTGGCATCGCGGCCGGATTTGTGATGTCCCTGGCGCTATCGCGCGTTCTGTCGTCGGTCTTAATTGGCGTCGGCGCCTATGACGTGACGATTTTCATTGTGGGTCCTTTGTTGCTGGCGCTCGTGGCGTTTGTCGCCTGTCTCGTTCCGGCGCGGCGCGCGACGAAAGTCGATCCGCTGGTGGCACTTAGGTATGAGTGAGAATGCCGGACAGAGATCTTAGGTCTTTGGTTTTTGGTCCTGGGTCTTCGGTTCTGGGGTCCTGGTCGCGTTTCTGACCCGTGCCGTTGGTGAGCTGCCCAGTCCAAAGGCCCAGGGCCGAAAGACCCGCTTAAGATCGCGGTACGAGTGAAGGGAAGCAAAAGAATAATGGATAATTTTCTGAAGGACCTTAAATACGCGTTTCGTATGATGCTGAAGCATCGCAGCTTCACTTTCATCGCGGTGCTTGCCGTTGCCCTGGGCATAGGCGCAAACACAGCCATTTTTTCCGTCGTGAATGGGGTCTTGCTGCGTCCTTTGCCTTATCACGCTCCGGAACAACTGGTGACTGTTTTGCACAACGGCTCATCGCCCGTTGCGCCGGCGAACTTTTTCGATCTGAGACAGCAGAGCGAAAGCTTTGAGTCAATAGCTGCCGCACAATGGTGGGAGCCAAATTTGACAGGGCGAGATCAGCCGGAACATCTGCGCGGGCTGCAACTGAGCGCCGACATGTTCCACCTGTTGGGTGTTAACCCTGCACTAGGCCGCGCGTTCATCGCCGGAGAGGATCAACCGGGAAATGATCACGTCGTCGTTTTGACCAATCGATTATGGCAGCGGCGTTTTGGCGGAGACAAAAACATTATCGGGCAACAACTGACGCTCGATGGCGGCAGCTACACGGTCATCGGAGTAATGCCGCCCGAGTTTGAATTCGCTCCTTTTTGGGCGACTCACAGCGAATTGTGGGTGCCGCTGAATCTTTCTGCCAGAGCCAATGATCGGGACGGGCAATCCCTGCGCGTCTTTGGCCGGCTCAAGCCGGGTGTTAGTCGGGAACAAGCACAGGCGGAGGTTGCCACCATCTTCAGCCGGCTGGAACAACAATATCCCGACGCCAACAAAGGATTGGCGCTCACGGTAGATTCACTGCACGAGAAGGCTGTAGGTAAAACGAAAACGGCCCTTCTTATTTTGCTGGGAGCGGTCGGGTTCGTTTTGCTGATCGCTTGCGCGAATGTGGCCAATCTACTGATGACCCGCGCCACCGCGCGGCAAAAAGAGATAGCTCTGAGAACTGCTCTCGGCGCCAGTCGAACACGTATAGCGCGCCAGTTGCTGACGGAGAGCGTTGTACTCGCGCTCCTGGGCGGCGGCTTTGGATTGTTATTGGGGATTCTCGGACTGCGAATGTTGCCGCGCCTCGGTCCTGAAAACCTGCCGCGCATGCAGACAATCGGCATTGATATTTACGTGCTTGGGTTCACGCTCTTCATCTCGCTCGTCACTGGCTTCCTTTTTGGGCTCGCCCCTGTATTCCAAATCCGGAAGGCAAGTTTCAGCGCGGCGCTAAAAGAAGGCGGACGCGGCGCCACTGATGGCGGACGCCGCAGTCTGGGCCGCCGTACGCTGGTGATATCAGAAGTAGCGCTCGCCTTGATGCTGCTAATCGGAAGTGGTTTGCTCGTGCGAAGTTTCCTGCGACTGGTTGCAGTCGATCCGGGTTTCGACCCCCACAATGTACTGACCATGACAATTTCCCTGGCGGGTTCCGAACTTAAGACCGGGCCACAACGTGCTGCTTTCTTTAATCAACTGACTGACCGGGTGGGTTCTTTGCCGGGCGTCGAATCTGCCAGCGCAATCAATCATCTGCCGCTGGCCGGTGATCTCTGGACGCTCGGCTTCACTATCGAAGGCCGTCCCGCGCTTTCGCCTGGAGAAACTCAAGGCACCGTCTATCGGATCGTGCGACCAGATTATTTCAAGACGATGGGCGCAACCCTACTCCAGGGCAGAGACTTCAGCGCGCGGGACAATGACCAGTCGCCCGGCGTGGTGATTGTGAACGAGTCTCTGGCGCGACGCTATTGGCCAAGTGAAACGCCGATCGGAAAACGAATTACTGTCGCGAACGATGGACTTCGAGAAATTGTCGGCATCGTGAAGGACACGAGACAGGGCGAATGGTCAGCACAGGCAAAACCCGAAGCTTACCTCCCGCATCTTCAGGTGCCATCTCCCCGCGGTATGACGCTGGTTGTACGCAGTTCTTCTGATCCACTGTCGCTGGTTGGCGCCGTGAAAAATGCGGTTTGGGCAATCGATAAAAACTTGCCGGTATCAGAAGTGAGGACCATGGACGATGTCGTTTCGGATGCTGTTGGACCACAACGCTTCAATACGATACTGCTCGGTTTGTTTTCGGCGGTCGCGTTGATGCTGGCCGTAGTAGGAATTTATGGAGTCTTGAGCGATTCCGTGACGGCGCGCACACATGAAATCGGCGTGCGCATGGCGCTTGGCGCGCAACCTTCTGACGTACTCAGAATGGTTGTCGGGCAGGGTATGTTGCTGGTGTTGATTGGAATTGCCACTGGTCTGTTTGGCGCGTATCTGCTGACACAGCTGATGTCCACCTTGCTCTATCAAGTGACGACTACTGATCCCGCCACATTCGTAGCGGTCCCTGTAGCACTGGCGGCTGTCGCATTAGGAGCTTGCTTAATCCCGGCGCGGCGCGCGACGAAAGTCGATCCGCTGGTGGCGTTGAGGTACGAATGATTTCAGATCTCAGATCTCAGATCTCAGATTTCAAATCTCAGATCTGAAATCTGACGAACGAAACCGAGGTCAGCGAAAACTGGATGAGCCCAGACGGGAGGCATAGATGAACACTCTGTGGCAAGACCTGCGCTACGGCGCGCGCATGTTGTTGAAGGCGCCAGCTGTGACGCTGGTAGCAGTCATCGCCCTGACACTCGGCATCGGAGCAAACACTGCGCTCTTCAGCGTAGTCCACGCCGTGTTGCTTCGTTCGTTGCCATATGTCGATGGGGACCGGTTGGCAATCGTTTGGGAAAACAAGAGGAGCGGCACGGGGAATCCGCAGAACGTGATCAACCTCGGCAACTTCTACGATTGGAAAGAACAGAACAGCGTTTTTGTCGACATGGCTGCGTTCTTCGATCGCAATGTGAACCTCACGAGTGATGGTGAACCCGAAGAAGTGCCGGGCCAGATAGCCACAACAAATCTTTTCTCCGTACTGGGCGTGAATGCCCTTCGCGGTCGAACGTTTACTCCCGATGATGGAAAAGACGGTCAGCCGGACGTGGTTGTAATCAGCTACAACCTTTGGCAACGACGTTTCGGCGGCGCCGAGGTGCTGGGCCGCAAGATCATTCTAAACAACCGGGACAACATCATCATCGGCGTCCTGCCGCCGGAGGTTGGGTGGTATGTCCAAAAGGGTTCGATGATCAATAAGTCACCGGAGATATGGTCGCCGTGGCAAGTCTCAAATGAGTTGCGACAGCGAAGAGGAAGATTTGCGCGAGCCGTAGCGAGATTGAAACCGGGCGTCACGCTGGCTCAGGCGCAAAATGAAATGAACATCATCGGCGCCAGACTCGAGCAGCAGTACCCGGAGTTTAATACGCAGTGGGGCGTAACCGTCGTCCCTTTGCGCACCCAGTTTACCGGTGAGATACGCAGACCGTTGCTGATACTTTTGGGCGCGGTGGGATTCGTATTGCTTATAGCCTGCGCGAACGTAGCAAATTTGTTATTGGCCCGCGCCGCTTCCAGAAAGAAAGAGATTGCAGTGAGAGCGGGACTTGGCGCCAGTCGCGGGCGTATCGCGCAACAACTGCTGACAGAGAGCGTGCTGCTGTCACTTATTGGTGGGGCGTTTGGATTGCTGCTGGCATGGTGGGGGACCAGGGCCCTCATCTCACTGAGCCCGCCCGGGCTAATGGACCTGCGGAATGTCGCAGTCAACCTCCCGGTACTGGGTTTTACTTTCGCACTGACGTTGCTTACCGGAGTTGTCTTCGGGCTCGTGCCGGCGTTCGAGGCTGCGCGTTTCGATCTTAACGATTCACTCAAAGAAGGCGGAAAGCATATTGGCGGCGGTTCGCGCAGTCATCGGCTGCGCAACCTGTTCGTCATAACGCAAGTGGCGCTTGCGTTGGTGTTGTTAGTGGGCGCCGGTTTGTTTATGAAGAGTCTTGGTCGTCTGCGATCGGTCGATCCTGGATTCAATGCAGACAATCTCTTGACCATGCGCGTCAGCCTGCCGTCGCGCAAATATGACACGGATCAAAAGGCGTTGGATTTTTTCAGCCGAGCGCTCGAGCAGATACGCTCGCTTCCGGGCGTGCAAGCTGCGGGAGCTATCAACACGCTGCCGTTTGCCGGACCACATTCAGGAACAAGGATGGAAGTTGAAGGACAACCAAAGCTGCCTCCCGGCCAGGAACTAGGCACGGGAATCTGCGTGACGGACGCGAATTATTTTCAAGCGATGCAAATCCCGCTCAAGCGTGGCCGCCTTTTCACTGAGCAAGAGGCAAAAGAAATGCGGCACGTCGTCGTGGTCAACGAGACGTTCGCGCGGAAGAATTTGCCCGGCCAGGATCCGCTGGGCAAACGTGTAACGATCGTCATGAAAGATGAAAACGTACCGACAGAAATTATCGGCGTGGTAGGCGATACGAAACATCTCGGGCTCGATACAGAAAATGAAGAGATGGCCTATTGGCCCCAACCCGAACTCGTCTATCCCTACATGACCTTTGTTATCCGTACTCAAGACGAACCAACGAGTGTCGCCCCAGCTGCCCGCAACGTAATTCGCAATATTGACCCTCAACAACCGATTGGTGAGGTAAGCACGATGGAGAGCTTACTGGCCAAATCCATTGCGCGATCGCGGTTCAACGCCATTCTGCTCGCGGTTTTCTCGCTGGTCGCGCTGGTAATGGCGGCCGTCGGAATCTATGGCGTCATGTCTTATTCCGTGCAGCAAAGGACGCATGAGATTGGACTGCGCATGGCGTTGGGCGCGCAACAGCGCGACGTCCTTCGACTCGTGCTAAAGCAGGGAGTCATTCTGGGATCTCTCGGAGTGGCTGCGGGGCTCATTGCATCGTTTGGACTGACCAGACTGATCGTGAGCTTGCTGTTCGAAGTGCCGGCAACGGATACAAAAACCTTCGCAATGGTAGCAACCGGTCTGTTTCTGATCACTTTGGTTGCGTGCTACGTACCTGCACGACGTGCAACGAAAGTCGATCCATTGGTGGCGTTGCGTTACGAATGAGAAACGCGTAGGCCCAACCAATCAGAAGGCGAGGCAAGGCAAGGTATGGAAGTATTAGTCAAGGACGTTCGTTACGGAATACGAAGCTTAATGAAGCGGCCGGGCTTCACGTCAATTGCCGTCCTCTCGCTAGCGCTCGGTATTGGCGCTTGTACGGCAATCTTCACTGTTGTTGACGGAGTGCTGCTGCGGTCTTTGCCTTACCCTGACGCTCAACGCCTGGTGCAACTCCGAGAAGTGACTGCGGCGGACGGCCGAATTTCGTTTACCGAGCCGAATTTTCTCAACGTCCGCGACCGCAGCCAGACACTTGAAGCCATCGCTGAATACGGTGGTGGCTTAGCGACCATTAGCGGAGGTAGCGAGCCCGCGCGCGTGATTACCTTGCGAGTGTCAGCAGACTTTTTCCGGGTGCTCGGAACACAACCTTTCCTCGGCCGCACCTTCGCCGGGGAAGAAAGTAAGCCGGGCGGCCCGCCGGTGGCGGTGATCAGTTATGAGTTTTGGCGCCGAATACTGGGTGGAAAATCAGACTTGACCGCAACCACGCTTAGGATCTCTGACAAAGGCTTCACCGTTGTCGGAGTAATGCCTCCAGGTTTTGGCTTCCCGCAAGACGCAGAGGTTTGGATCCCGCGAGAAATATCTATCCCCGAAACCTCACGCTCGGCACACAACTGGAACGTAGTCGCCCGGGTGCGTCCAGCCATCAAGATTGAACAGGCGCGAGCCGAAGTCGGCACAATCGGCAAACAAATCAAACAAGAGCACGGCAAGGATATGGACGCCGTGGATTTTGCTCTGATCCCTCAGCAGGAATACATGGTGGGAAATGTTCGCAGCGGACTAATGATCATTCTCGTGGCCGTCGGATTTTTGCTCGCGGTGGCTTGCGCCAACGTAGCTAATCTGCTGCTGGCCCAGGTGACAGCGCGACAACGAGAGTTTGCGGTGCGCTCAGCGCTGGGTGCAACTCGCCTGCATTTGGCGCGGCAGTTCATCACCGAGAATCTGCTGATAACCCTGGCTGCCGGTGCGTTAGGCGTCTTGCTCTCGTTTTGGGGCGTTGAGCTATTAATTGGGTTGAATCAACAGAGCCTGCCGCGCGTGAATGAGATCGGAGTAGATGTGAGAGCGATTGCTTTCACCCTGGGTCTTTGCTTGTTGGTCGCAGTGGTGCTCGGACTCGTGCCGCTGTTTCGCTTCTCAGGCCGGGATCTTGAAGGAAGCCTCAGGGAAACCGGGCGCGGGCAATCTGGTCAAGCGGGCCAGCGACTACGAAGTTTACTGGTTGTGGCGCAGATGGCATTGACGCTGATGTTGCTGGTGGCCGCCGGGCTGCTCGGAAAGAGTTTCTACCGTCTACTGCAAATTGATCCTGGGTTTCGCACGGAAAGCGCTGTGGCCATGGACCTATCCCTGCCCAGTGTTGGCTTCACTGAGAAACAGTATCAAGACTTCATGCAAGCGTATCAACGCTTGCAGGAGCACGGCATCGCGCCTGATACAACAGTCGAGTTCAGCGGGGAACAAGAAAGACAAAGACTATTTCAAAAAGATTTACTCGAGCGGCTGGGCCAACTGCCGGGCGTGAGTGCAGTCGGGACTATTAGTCTACTGCCCTTGAGGGGAGACGGACCCGACGGAACTTTTCTAATTAATAACAACGCGGCAAGGAAAGGGGCTGCGGATTTTCGCCTGGCCAGTGCGGGCTATTTTGCAGCTATGGGAATCCCGGTCCTGCGGGGCAGAACATTCGATCGGAGCGATCAGCCTAACTCGCCACATGCTGCTCTCATCAGCGAGTCAATGGCTGGGAAGTATTGGCCAAACGAAAACCCAATCGGACAAACAATTCAGTTTGGAAACATGGACGGAGACTTGCGTTTGTTGCACGTCGTGGGAGTGGTGGGTGACGTGCACGATCGTGGACTTGATGCCGCCACCAGCCCCACCGTCTACGCTAATGCTCTTCAACGGCGACCGGCATCCAGCATGTCAGTTGTGGTTCGCAGTCGGGTCGCTCCGTCTGCGTTAGTGCCATCGATGCGTCAGGTGGTTCGATCGCTCGACTCGGAACTGCCGGTTAATTTTAAGACTCTCGATCAGGTCTTCTCGTCGTCGTTGGACCAGCGCCGTTTTAGTTTGGTTATCTTCGGGGTCTTCGGGTGTGTTGCACTGCTGCTGGCTGCAATGGGCATTTACGGCGTCACTAACTATGCGGTTACGCAACGGACACAGGAAATTGGTATTCGCATGGCGCTGGGCGCGCGCGTAAGAGATGTGCTGAAGCTGGTGCTGAAAAAAGGGCTCTCATTGGCCTTGATTGGAGCGGTAATCGGGCTGGCCGGCGCTTTTGCCCTAACACGCGTGATGTCGAACTTGTTGTTCGGAGTAGCTCCAACCGACCTGGGGATATTCACAGCTGTGGCATTGCTTCTGATCGCAGTTGCTTTCCTGGCCTGTTACATACCCGCGCGCCGCGCCACGAAAGTCGATCCGTTAGTGGCGCTGCGTTATGAGTGAAGGATGTCAGAAGCATCTGCGTTAGCGGGTGGTCGAGTAGGGTGCAACGCACCCGCTTACGCAGGCGGCCCTGACAAGAAGACTTGGGCAGATTCGATCCGAAAGAACGAGAAACTGTAAGTCCTAATGACGGGAGCAAAAAGATGCAGACCATCTGGCAAGACCTGCGCTACGGCGCGCGCATGTTGCTGAAAAAGCCGGTGTTCTCAATCATTGCGGTGATCACGCTGGCGCTTGCGATCGGCGCGAATACAACGATCTTTAGCGTGGTCAATTCCGTCCTGCTGCGCCCATTGCCTTACCAGCAGCCCGATCGACTAGTTCAAATAAACGACTCCTTACCGTCCGCCGGCTTTCCGCAAGCTGGACTGACGCAGATGGAGTTTGTCCGACTGCGCAACGAGAACCAGAGTTTTAGTCACGTTGGCGCTTATCAAAGTGGCACGCTGACGCTGACTGACGCGGGAGAGCCTGAGCGAGTTCGCGTAACCGCTGTTTCGGACAACTTCTTCTCGCTCCTCGGCGTTAAGCCTCAGCTTGGCCGTGCATTCGTGGCCGGAGAAGACGAGCAAAGCCGTTCAAGCGTGGCGATATTGAGTTACGAATTTTGGCAGAATCATTTTGCTGCGGATCCAAATCTCATAAACCAGGTAGTGACTCTGGGCGGCACCAGCACGACAATTATTGGTGTGCTGCCGGCTGACTTTGAATCGCCGGCGGATCTGCAAAACGGCACTCGGGCGCAGCTCGTGATCCCACTTGGCCTGAATTTGGCGAGCCTTAACCTTGGCAGCCACGGGGTAAACACGATCGGTCGTCTGCGCGACGGCGTTAGTTTGCCACAGGCAGCATCCGAAACAAGTCTGATAGTCAACCGGGTCGTAAAAGAAAACCCGACGTATTACCCATCGGATGGATCCTTTCATTCGTATTTGACGCCTCTTCACGAGTCGATCGTTGGCGACGTGAGGCTGGCGCTGCTCGTCCTGTTGGGCGCGGTCGGCTTAGTTCTGCTTATTGCTTGTGCAAACGTCGCAAATCTATTGCTGGCTCGGGGCGAGGCGCGCCAGAGGGAAGTTTCAATTCGAGCGGCGTTGGGCGCGAGCCGTTGGCGGATTGTTCGGCAACTGCTGGTCGAGAGCCTCATGCTCGCGCTCATAGGCGGTGTCTCAGGTCTCTTGCTGGCATGGAGCAGTCTGGATCTTCTGATTGCATTGAACCCCGGAAACATCCCGCGACTCGAGCAGATCGCCCTTGAACCGCGCGTGCTTGTCTTCACACTCGGTCTCTCTTTCTTAACCGCCGTTATCTTTGGGTTGATGCCCGCGCTGCATGCAGCGAAAACAGATCTGCATTCGACGCTGAAAGCGACTGGGGGGACCGCGACTTCGACGAGTGGACGCCCGGGGCAGTTTCTCGTTGTCAGCGAAGTCGCGTTAGCCATGTTGCTGATGGTTGGCGCGGGTTTGCTAATCAAAAGCTTTCGGCGCCTTGAGCATGTCGACACCGGATTGAGAACTGATCACGTATTGACTATGCGGCTCTCGCTGCCTGCCTCCGCTTATCAGAAGAGCCACCAGATCGTGGCGTTTCATGACCGTGTTTTAGAGCAGACAAAGTCCCTCCCCGGCGTGGAAGCAGTGGCGGTTACCGATGCCTTGCCGCTCAGTGGTAACGACAACGACACGATGATGGAGATCGAAAATCGGCCCTTCGATGAAAAGGGGCTGGCGATGAGCTCTGACTTTAGGGTCGTTACGCCGGATTACTTTCACGTGACTGGCGCGCAACTGCGTCGCGGCCGAATCTTTACCGAGGCTGATCAGGAGGGTGCGCCGCTGGTTGCGCTCATTAATGAATCCATCGCCAGAAATCATTGGCCCAACGAGGACCCGATAGGGAAACGCATTCGGTTGCTCGATGCGCCGCCGGCTCAAGCAACGACGTCGTTTATGACAATCGTTGGTGTCGTCGCCAATGCAAAAAATCGCGGGCTGGCTGCTGAGACTCGTCAGGAGATTTATGTGCCTCTTCGTCAGCATGGGGCCTCGATTGCCGGTCTGGGTTTGCGACGTGGCGCCAACCTTATCGTGCGAACCCTTGTAGACCCGTTGAGCGTCGCCGGTGCGGTGAAAGAACGAGTCTGGGCGGTAGATCGCAATGTACCGGTTGCCAACGTGCAAACAATGGAACAAGTGGTCCAGGCAGGCGTAGTCCAGCAGCGCTTCTACACGATTATGCTCGGGATTTTTGCCTTTGTTGCTCTGGCCCTTGGGGCGGTCGGCATTTATGGCGTCATCTCGTTTTCGGTCGGCCAGCGAACGAAAGAAATAGGTATTCGCATGGCACTGGGAGCAGGAGGCCGCGACATTTTACGTCTCGTGATTCGCAACGGATTGAGTCTAACGGTGATCGGCATCGTCCTTGGGATTGCAGGGGCGCTGGCGCTGACCAGGGTGTTGGCGACGTTGTTGTTTGAGGTAAGCACCACCGATCCATTCACCTTCGCGGCGGTCGCGTTCGTCCTTGTCAGTGCGGCGCTGCTCGCTTGCTACATCCCGGCGCGGCGCGCAACTAAAGTCGATCCGTTGGCGGCGCTGCGGTACGAATAAGGACTGTGAATTAGAAATTTCGGAATTCGAACTGTGATGACTGGTCCGGGGGAAAAGAAATGCAAATGCTTCGACAAGACCTGCGCTACGGCGCCCGCATGCTGGCGAAAAAACCGGTGTTCTCGATCATTGCGGTGATCACCCTCGCGCTGGGAATTGGGGCGAACACCGCGATCTTCAGCGTCGTAGTGCGTCAGGCCATTTGGAAAGTCGATGCCGACCAGCCGATGTGGAAAATTCGCACCGTTGAATTTCTGGTGAATCGCAGCACGGCGGATCGGAAGTTTCTAATGGCACTGATGGGAATCTTTGCCACGCTGGCTCTGGTGTTGACGATGATCGGGCTCTACGGGGTTGTCAGCTATCTCGTGAATCAGCGGACTCAGGAGATCGGCATTCGCATGGCGTTGGGCGCGCAGATGCGCGACATCATGCGGATGGTACTCAAGCAAGGGATGGTTCTCGTGTTAACGGGGGTTGCCCTTGGACTCGCGGCTGCCTGGTTATTGACCCGGTTGATGTCGCGTTTGCTTTACCAGGTGAGCGCAACTGATCCGCTAACCTTTGCCGTGATAGCGCTGCTGCTGACAACAGTCGCGTTGCTGGCTTGCTACATTCCGGCGCGACGCGCGACGAAAGTCGATCCCCTCGAGGCGCTTAGGTACGAGTGACGATAACAGATTTGGTCTTGGGTCTTAGGCTTTTGGTCTTAGCATCCACCAACGGTACGAGGGAGGAAGGCGACAAAGACCAAAGACCTAAGACCAAAGGCCCAGGACCCAAGACCAAATCGGCAATCGGAATTTGACCGGAGAGAAAAGTTCTTTATGGATACATTCTTTCGTGATCTTCGTTATTCGCTTCGCTTATTGCTCAAGAGCCCGGGATTTACCGCGGTTGCCCTGGTTTCAATTGCCCTCGGTATTGGTGCGAATACGACAGTCTTCAGCGTGATTAACGGCGTACTGCTGAAATCATTGCCTTACAAGGATCCGAGCAGTCTGGTCCTCGTCTGGGGCGATGGCAGAACTGAAGGCAGGCTGAGCAAACACAATCAGGTCTCCGCCACTGACGTTGCCGATTTCCGCGCACAGTCTACCGTGTTTGAAGACCTCGCCACTTATTCCGGTTGGTACCCCCTCATGTCGGGCGATAGTGAAGCCGAAAGGATTCCCGGCATCCAGATTGGCGACGGTTTCTTTAAGGTCATGAAAGGCGAGCCTCTCCTTGGCCGCGTCTTTACACCTGAAGACCAGGAGGACGGAAAAGATCGTGTGATCGTGTTGGGCTACGGACTATGGCAGCGCCGTTTCGGTAGTGACCCCAATGTGGTGGGCAGAACAATCTCGCTTAACGGTCGCCCTTATAACATCGTCGGGGTAATGGGGCCCGACTTTCAACCACTCCCTAAATCGCTGGTTTCACCGGAAGGTCAATTCTACAGGCCAGTCGCTGAAACCTATGACGACTCAGCGCGCGACGAGCGTCACTTGCGCGCGATCGCCCGTCTCAAGCCAGAAGTAACGCTGCAGCAGGCGCAAACGGAAGTGAATATTATTGCTCAACGACTGGAAGCCGAACATCCACTGACTAACAAGAACCAGGGCGCCGCCGTAGTCTCCATTACGGATGAAATTACCGGAGGGATACGGCCGACTTTGTGGGTGATATTTGGAGCAGTCGTACTGGTTTTGCTTATCGCTTGCGCGAACGTCGCGAACTTATTGCTCGCACGCTCGTCAGCAAGATTCAAAGAGATCACCATTCGCTCAGCTATCGGCGCCGCACGGGGTCAACTGGTCCGTCAGTTAATGACAGAAAGTCTGCTGCTCGCGCTGGCGGGCGGAGGGCTTGGCTTCCTGCTTGCCGTCTGGGGAACCAGCCTGGTGGCGGCGGCAGGCTCGAGTATTAATCCCATGTTCAGCAACATTCACCTGGACATGAGGTGCCTGGCCTTCACGCTCGTCGTCTCCGTATTGACTGGTTTCATATTCGGACTCGCGCCTGCCTTGCAGATCTCAAAACCAAACCTTGCTGAATCGCTCAAGGAGTCTGGGCGCAGCTCAGGACCTGGCACGAGTCGCAACCGCTTACGCAGCGTACTCGTGGTTTCCGAGATCGCAATGACACTTGTGTTGTTGGTCTGCGCCGGCCTGCTCATCAGAACAGTGCTGCGCCTGAGGAATGTCGATACCGGGTTCAACGCGGAGAATGTGCTCGCAATGAACATCGGCCTGCCCGGCATTAAGTATCCGAAACCCGAAAATCAGATCACTTTTTACAAGCAAGTTGCAGAACGCATCTCGGCCCTGCCAGGTGTCAAGGCAGCCGGCACAACCAGCGTGCTTCCGCTTAGTCCCAATTTCGATGGCCGCGGTCTAAGGGTTGAGGACTATCCAAAGGCGCGCGGTGAAGAAATTTCGGTGGATCTTTATGTCGCTACGCCCGGATACCTTCAGGCCATGGAAATCCCCCTGCTTAAGGGACGCGCCATTAATGATCAGGACACTGCCGACTCATTCAAAGTCGCCCTGATAAACAAAACTATGGCTGCTCAGTTGTGGCCCAACCAGGATCCTATCGGTAAGCGTATAGGATTTCCGGGCAGCGAAAAGAATCCGCAACCGTGGCGCACCATAGTGGGTGTAGTCAGCGATGTATCGCAATACGCGCTCGATAAGACGCCGCCCATGCAGATTTACATACCACACTCGCAGTTCCCAACCCCCTTCAACACCTTAGTCGTAAAAACTGAATCAGATCCGCTGGCCATGATTAACGCGGTGCGTCGTGAGGTCTTGGCGGTCGATAAGGATCAGGCAGTGTTTCAGATCACGACGCTGGAGCAGCTAATGGGCGAATCCATCGCGATTAGAAAGTTTTTCATGTTCCTGCTGCTTATTTTTGCGGCGCTGGCCCTGACCCTCGCGGCCGTGGGAATTTATGGCGTTATGTCGTACGTCGCCGCGCAGCGCACACATGAAATCGGAATACGTATGGCGCTCGGCGCGCAGGCTGCTGACGTGTTGAAGCTGATTGTAGGGAAGGGAATAGGCCTGGCCCTGATGGGAATAACGGTGGGACTCGCGGGCTCATTTGCGTTGACGCGCTTGCTGGCGGGTTTGTTATTCGGGGTGTCGGCAACCGATGCCGTCACTTTCCTGGTAGTCCCGACAGGATTGATTGTCGTTGCTTTGTTCGCTTGCTACATCCCGGCGCGGCGGGCAACGAAAGTAGATCCGCTGGTGGCGCTGCGATATGAGTAATGTTCCGCATGTATCAGGAATCTCTGATCAAGTGGGTAAAGGTTAAGCGACGAGCGGGGGCAAGCCCGCCTTCCCAACCGCGAGATGCTGTAATTAGTTTGGCTAATCCCGCGTTGAAGGCCTTTCAATGAAGGAATAGGAGTTCAACTCCGATAATCTCGGGGTCGGGAAGGCGGGCTTGCCCCCGCTCGTCGCCCAATGGAGATGCAATCATGGAAACACTCTTACAAGACATTCGCTTTGGCGTTCGCATGCTGGGCAAGCATGGTGCGTTTACTTTCGTCGCGCTCTTGACGCTGGCACTGGGCATCGGGGCGAATACCGCGATCTTCAGTGTGGTTAACGCGATTGTGTTTCGCCCATTGCCCTATTCCGCACCGCAGCAACTCGTCGGTGTCTGGACCAAAGATCTAAAACGGCCGGGCTCTCAATATCCGGCATCGATGCCAACCTTCCGCGACTGGCAGCAACAATCGCACCTGTTCAGCGGCTTCGCTGCCTACGCGTTTAATCGCTTTCATGTATCAGGAAACGAAGGTCCCGATGAAACGCGCGGTACGTTTACTAGCGCAAACTTTTTCGAAGTGATGGGAGTGAAACCGGTGCTGGGGCGCGTGTTGCAGCCGGCCGACGAACGCGAGCGGGTGGTAGTAATCGGGGACGTGCTTTGGCGCCGGCGATTTAATGCTGATCAAAACGTACTTGGCAAAACGATAAACCTTAACGCCGAACCGTTCACCGTCATCGGCGTGATGCCTGCTTCGTTTCGCTTCCCGACACCGGATATCGAGCTCTGGAGCAGTTTGGCTCCGATCTACAGCCTTGACCCGCGGTCATCAGTGGGCGATTGGATTAATAACCGTTCGTTACGCGGCTATCGAGTAGTGGGGCGTTTGCAGGAGGGTGTGCTGCAGGCACAAGCCCAGGCTGAGATGAACACAATTGCCGAACGCCTCGCCAAAGAGTATCCCGACTCGAATGCCGGAACTGGCGTCGTGCTCGTGCCATTGCGCACACAGATGATCGGTGACTATCAGAAGGCATTGGTTGTATTGCTTGTTGCGGTAGGGTTCATTCTGCTGATTGCCTGCGCGAATGTAGCGAATTTGATGATGGCGCGAACGGCGTCGCGGGATCGCGAGATTGCGATTCGCCGGGCAATGGGCGCAGGCCAATATCGGCTGATCCGCCAGATGCTTACCGAGAGCGTCCTGCTTTCTACTTTGGGAGGATTGATCGGATTGCTCCTGGCAACCTGGGGCGTGCAGTTGTTGCTCGGACTTACGCCTAAGGACATCCCGCGACTCGAGGGCGTGAGCGTCGATCGCTCCGCATTGCTGTTTACACTCTTAGTTTCCCTGGGCACCGGTGTACTGTTTGGCCTGGCGCCGGCATGGCACGCGCGCAAGCTGAGTCTGAACGAATCGTTACGCGAAGGCGGGCGAGGCATTGCCGGGCTGGCACGGGTCAAACGTCTGCGGAGCTTGCTGGTAATAAGCGAGATTGCTTTGGCCGTCGTCCTGCTGATCGGGGCGGGCCTGATGCTCAAGAGTTTTCAGCGGCTTACTGACGTCGATCCGGGGTTCAATCCGGACAAGTTGCTGACGATGGCCCTTGGTCTTCAGTTTGTTCATTATCAGGATCCGGCAAAGCAGGTTGCCTTCTTCGATCAAGCATTGCAGCGCATTCGTTCGTTGCCCGGAGTGGTTGCGGCAGGCGCTTGCACCAGTTTGCCGCCCTCATACATTCAGCAAAGCACTGGCTTCACAATAGAGGGCCGGCCCCAGGAAGCAGGGACGCAGCCGCCCTCGGCGATCTACATGCCCGCAACACCCGGTTACCTCGAAGCGTTAGGCGTGCCTCTCGTGCGCGGACGCACGATAGCTGATGCGGACACGTCTCAGGCGCCGGGTGTTGTAGTTATTAATCAAACACTCGCGAGTCGCTTTTTCACCAATGAGGATCCGGTGGGCCACCGTATGACCATCAGTGGAGTAGTACGAACCATCGTGGGCGTAGTGGGGGATGCAAAGTACCAGGGCCTTGGTGTCGAAGCAGGGCCGCAGGCATATGTGCCTCATGCGCAGAGTCCATATCCCGGCATGCGGATTGTCGTGCGCACTACAACAGATCCGGCGAGTTTGATCGCTGCCGTTCGCGCTCAGATCCAGTCAGTAGACAGCGAAGAAGGGCCGACGCGATTCGCAACCATGACGCAGTTGCTCTCAGAGTCGGTCGCGCAACCACGTTTCAATACTTTTCTAATTGGACTGTTTGCCGTGCTCGCCTTCATTCTTTCGGCAATCGGTATATATGGCGTGATCAGTTACGACGTGACGCAACGCACGGGGGAGATCGGCGTTCGCATGGCCCTTGGAGCGCAACGTCGAGATGTTTTGCGTTTAGTACTAAGGCAGGGGTTTCTCTTAACGATTGGCGGGATCCTCGCAGGCCTTGCGGGGGCCGTCTTGTTGACCAGATTCCTGACTGGTCTGTTGTTTGAAGTTAAGCCAACGGATCCACTTACATACGTGGTCGTTGCGAGTTTGCTTGCCGTCGTTGCTATTGCGGCTTGCCTGATTCCCGCGCGGCGGGCAACGAAAGTCGATCCGCTAGTGGCGCTGAGGTACGAATGATTTCAGATTTCAGATCTCAGGTATCTCAGATCTCAAATGGGAGAGAAGAAGAGCGAAACCGGAGGTCTGCGAAAACCGGATGAGCACATACAGGAGGGATAGATGAACACCCTGTGGCAAGACCTGCACTATGGCGTCCGCATGCTGTTGAAGAATCCAGGAATTACATTGGTTGTGATTCTGGCGCTCGCCCTGGGCATTGGCGCTAATACAGCTATCTTCAGTGTTGTCGACGCAGTGCTGCTGCGGCCGTTGCCCTATGTCGAATCAGATCGATTAGTGTTTCTGAATGAGACCAGCAAAGCGATGGACGAGATTTCGATTTCTTATCCGAACTTCACTGATTGGCGCAACCAGAATCAGGTGTTCGAGAAAATTGGCGTCTACAACCGCGACAGCTACAACCTCACCGGCGCCGGCGAGGCCGAACGCATTATTACTGGTCAGGTTTCCGCCGATCTGTTTGCAGCTTTGCGCGTGAACGCAGCTATTGGTCGAGTTTTCAATAACGACGAAGATAAGCCGGGCGGTTCACCAGTTGTGGTCCTGAGTTACGGTTTGTGGCAACGCCGCTTCGGCGGGCAGGCGAGCATAGTGAATCAGTCACTCACACTCAACGGAAAAAGCTACACGGTGATTGGCGTAATGCCAGAAGGTTTTCAGTTTCCCAGCCGCGTAGAAATGTGGGTCCCCGTCGGCCAACTCTCGGGTGAAGCGAGTTGGCAACAACGCGGCAATCATCCCGGGCTTTACGGCGTCGCGCGTCTTAAGCCGGGAATGAGTTTCGCGCAAGCGAAAGCCGAGATGGACAACATCGGCGCCAACCTGGAAAAACAGTATCAGGATTCAAACGCGGGCAACGGAATTGGAACGCGACCGCTGCTAGAACTTTTTGTCGGCGACGTTCGCCGCGCACTTTGGGTTTTGTTTGCCGCCGTAGCTTTTGTACTGCTGATTGCCTGCGCGAATATTGCCAACCTGCTTCTGGCGCGGGCGCAATCGCGTCAAAAAGAGATGGCTATCCGCGCGGCCATGGGCGCGGGACGTTGGCGCATAGCGCGTCAATTGCTCACCGAAAGCGTTTTGCTGGCTCTCGTCGGCGGCACGCTCGGAATATTAATCGCTCAGTGGGGTATCAAACTCATTCTCTACATCAGCCCCGATGCCATTCCTCGGGCACGGGAAATAAGTCTGGATTGGCGAGTATTCGCGTTCACCATCGCCCTGTCGTTTTTGACCGGAATCCTGTTCGGAGTTGTTCCGGCCCTACAGGCGGGCGTTGTGGATGTGCACGAAACTTTGAAAGAGACTGGCCGGGGTACGTCAGGCCGGCATTGGCTGCGTAGTTCGCTGGTGGTGGTAGAAGTTGCCACTACGCTCGTGTTGCTGATCGGCGCGGGATTGATGATTCGCAGTTTCTACCGGCTACAAAAAGTAAACCCCGGTTTTTCTTACGATCATCTGACGAGCTTCAGCGTGTCATTGCCGCAAAAGAAATATACGAGCAATGAGCAGCGCGAACAGTTCTACAACCGCTTGCTCGAAAACCTGCGCGGTTTACCAGCCGTCGAAGCTACCGCCGCTGCCTCCGGGTTGCCACTTGGTAACAACGGCTGGCAGACGTCGTTTGTGATCGATGGCCGGCCCCGTCCGCCTCGTGACCAAACGCCATTGATGGAAGCCTGCCTGGTTACGCCCGATTACTTCCGGGCCATGAACATACCTCTGAAGAGTGGTCGATATTTTGACGCGCATGACGATCGGTCTTCTCTTGCCGGAAAAGATCTGAGCAAGCTCAACGAAAACGAGCGGGAGATTGCGGCGCTTAACGCGATCATTATTGACGAGGAATTTGCGCGCCGCCACTGGCCCGGCGAAGACGCGGTAGGCAAGCGAATCAGACTGGGCACTGATTCTACGGCGCCGGTGCTTGCGGTAGTTGGTGTCGTGGGCCGCGTGAAGATGGAGGGACTCAGCCAGGATTCAAAACGCGTGCAGGGTTATTTCCCATTTGCACAAATACCGAACGGCGGCATGACGGTGATTATCAAAGCGGCCGGCGAACCGAATCAGTTGATCGCTGCCGTGCGCCAGCAAGTTAAGTCAATAGATCCAGATCAGCCAATCTATGGCATCCGCACCATGGATGAGATTCGCGCCGAGTCGGTGGCGCCGGAACGTTTGAATCTCACCTTGTTGAGCATCTTTGCCGGCATCGCTTTGATACTTGCCATCGTGGGTATCTACGGGGTGATGTCTTACTCAGTCACACAGCGAACCCACGAGATCGGAATTCGCATGGCTATCGGCGCGCAGCCGCGAGACGTGTTTCGCATGGTGCTGAGGCAGGGAATGATGTTGGCATTGATAGGCGTTGTCTTTGGGTTGATAGGGGCCTTTGGTCTGACAAGGTTAATGGCGACGATGCTCTTCGGAGTTGAGCCAACCGATCCCGCAACGTTCGCCACGATCGCCGCACTGTTGACCGTGGTTGCCCTGGTCGCTTGTTACATACCCGGCAGACGCGCAACGAAAGTCGATCCAGTAGTTTCGCTCAGGTACGAATAATTAGGCCGCTGTTGATAGGTTGACGCGAACGGCTCGCCTATCGCCAATCAAGGTTGGGGGGACAACATGTTTGATTCACTGTTGAAAGACATTCGCTATAGCTGGCGTGGTTTGCTTAAGCGACCGGGCTTTACAGCAGTAGCTCTGGTAATTCTGGCACTTGGCATTGGCGCGAACACGGCAATCTTCACTTTGATTAACGCGGTGGTGCTGAAGCCTTTGCCGGTAGCTAAACCGGAAGAGTTGGTTTTGTTCAACGACTCACCAAGCGAGGGCACGCGAACGTCAGATGGAGATATAAGCGCCGGCCGTTGGGACCGCTTTTCCTATGCGTCCTACCGCTACTTCCGCGAACACGATCGTTCTTTTCAGGAATTGAGCGCATTCCGCAGTGGCGAAAGTCGGGTTAGCGTGCGGCGAACGGATGCGCAATCGGGCGAGGCTGCACAACGAGCATCGGGCCACCTTGTTTCGGGAAATTACTTTGCGGTCCTGGGGGTGAATGCGATGCAGGGGCGCGTCCTCACGAGTGAGGACGACTCGCCCTCATCCCAGCCCGCCGCCGTTATCAGCAACGGCTATTGGAAGCAGAAACTCAGTGGTGATCCAAACATCGTAGGTAAGAACATTCTGCTTAACGGCACCGCTTTCACAATTGTCGGTGTGATGCCGCCTGAGTTTTTCGGCACGCGCGTCCGCCGTTCACCGGACTTTTGGCTGCCGCTCCGGTTTCAACCGCAGATTGAATTGCGTAAGTCTTCTCTCGACGACCAGAACGTATATTGGTTGAACTTGATAGGCCGTCTAAAACCGGGCGTTCAAATAGAGCAGGCACAGGCAGGCGTTAACGTCGAGTTGCGCCAGTTCCTCACTGAGCAGTCAGGCAGTCAAATCAACGACGACCTTCGGGTGGCGATTCAGAATAGCTACGTTAGCCTGGCGCCGGGCGCCAGAGGACTCTCAGGTCTACGCTTCTTCTATTCGCGGGCATTGCGGATGCTGATGGTGATAGTTGGGCTGGTCCTCTTAATCGCTTGCGCCAATGTGGGAAACCTTTTGTTGTCGCGCGCGGCTGCAAGACAAGCGGAGATTTCTCTGCGGCAGGCTCTCGGCGCGAGCCGTGGCCGATTGGTGCGTCAACTGCTCACCGAGAGTTTACTGCTGGCAGTGATCGGTGGAGTCGCAGGCGTGATAGTTGCCCAATGGGGCGTCAGCGTATTGGTCAGCCGCTTGGCCGCAACTTCGCCATTGGATGTTAAGCCTGACGCTGCGGTGCTGCTGTTCACCCTTGGGATTTCGCTTTTCTCAGGAGTGCTGTTTGGAATCGCGCCCGCTCTCCGGGCCACCAAAACTGATCTAACTTCGGCGCTGAAAGAAAAGTCGACTCACGGCCGGAAGCATCGTTTCAACCTGGGTTCGGCCCTGGTGGTAGCGCAGGTTGCCGTCTCTCTCGTTTTGTTGGTAGGCGCGGGCCTCTTCGCTCGTAGCCTGATCAAACTTCAACAAGAGGACCTCGGGTTCAATCGCGACAATGTATTACTAACGAGTGTCGATACGCGCCTCGCGGGTTACAAGCCCGATGAGCTAAGTGGGGTTTACCGTCAGCTTTATGAACGATTGAGCACGCTGCCAAACGTTCGTTCCGCCACCATGGCGAGTTACAGCCCGATGGCTGGGACGAGTACGAACAGTACCGTTACCGTTCGTGGATATACCCCTAACAAGGGCGAGAACATGAATGTCGCCGACATTCTCATCGGTCCAAGCTTCGCTGAGACGCTTGGCGTTCCGCTCCTGATGGGTCGTGAGATTGGCTTACAAGACACTGCCACTTCGGCCAGAGTAGGGGTAGTTAATCAGGCCTTTGCGCAGGCTTTTTATCCCGGTCAAAATCCAATCGGCCGCCGCTTAACTTTTGAAGAAGATTCCGACAAGGACGACTTCGAGATTGTCGGTGTGATTGGCGACGCGAAATACGACAACGCAAAAGAAAAAGCTGACAGGACCGTCTATCGTCCCATTCTCCAGGTACAGGATCAGTTAGCGTTCGCCAATGTCTTTGAGTTGCGCACACCAGGCGATCCGCTAAATATCTCGGCCGAAGTCCGCGCCGCAATTGCGCAAGTGAACGACAAGCTCCCGATCCTGAATTTTACTACGCTGCGCATTCAGACCGACGCAGCTCTCCAGCAGGAAAGATTGATTGCCCAACTGGTCAGCTTCTTTGGACTATTGGGCCTGCTGCTCTCCTGCGTGGGCTTGTATGGAATCATGGCCCATGCGGTCGTGCGTCGGACAAACGAAATTGGGATTCGCATGGCGCTCGGCGCCGAACGCCGCGACATTATTTGGATGGTCCTTAAGGAGAGCTTGCTGCTAGTCGCGGTCGGGCTGGCGGTTGGTTTGCCGGCCTCGTGGGGCGCGGCTCAATTGATCTCCAATCAGCTCTTCGGCCTGAGGCCAAGTGATCCCTTAACACTAATAACAGCGGTGACGTTGCTGACCCTGGTTGCCGCATTAGCCGGCTATCTGCCGGCGAGAAAGGCATCGCGCGTCGATCCGTTGGTGGCGCTGCGCTACGAGTGACGCGGAACTTTGGAGTGCGGTGACCTGTCACCGCTTTGGTCCGCGGCGGCTTGACGCCGCACGCAGCCGACTAAAGCGCCGACAGGTCAGCGCACTCCATAAACGGAGGAGAAGTAAAGATGCAAAAACTCTTGCAGGACCTGCGCTACGCCGTTCGCACTCTGCTGAAGAAGCCGGGCTTCACGTTAATTGCCGTGATCACGCTGGCACTCGGTATCGGCGCCAGTACCGCGATCTTTACGGTCGTCGATGCGGCTTTGCTGCGCGGTTTGCCTTACAAATCGCCGGAGCGCCTTTATCACCTTTTTGAGACCACGCCGCAGAAGGAGTTTGGGCAACGCGAATTCTCTTATCCGGATTATCAGGACTACCAGAAAAATCAGGTTTGTGAAGGCATCGCGGCGTACACCGGCGGCGGCGTAATCATGAGCGGGCGCGGCGAACCGGAACGTGTGCCGGCCCCGGCCGCATCGGCAAACTTCTTTTCGCTCCTTGGAGTGGAAGCGATACTCGGCCGCACCTTTCAGCCTGGCGACGACAAACCGGGAGCGCCACGAGTCACTGTGCTGACGTATGGCTTGTGGCAACGGAGGTTCGGCGGCGATAAAGGAATCATCGGCCAGTCGCTGACCCTTAATGGTGACAGTTACACAGTAGTCGGCGTACTGCCCCCGAGTTTTCAATTTGCCTTCCGGGCCGCCGATCTCTGGCGGGCTTACCAACCAACCGAAACGCAACTGTCGCGGCGCTTCATGCACGGAACCAATCTCATCGGGCGACTCAAACCCGGTGTGAACATCCAGCAGGCCCAATCAGAGTTGAGTGCTATTACCGGCCGCATTGAACAGGAATACAAGGAGTCACACGCGGGCACGCGCCTTAAGCTGGTCCCGTTGCAGGAGCAAGTTGTTGGACAGGTCAAGCCGATCCTGCTGGTCTTGCTGGCTGCAGTCGGATTCGTTCTGCTGATTGCCTGCGCAAACGTCGCCAGTCTACTTCTGACCCGAGCACTGTCACGTCAGAAGGAAGTTGGCATTCGCGCCGCGCTTGGTGCGAGTCGTTGGCGGGTGATCCGGCAACTGTTAACCGAGTCAGTATTGCTGTCGCTGCTGGGCGGCGTGGCAGGCGTGTTCATTGCAAATTGGGGCGTAGCCGGTCTCATTGCGGTGCTGCCGGAAAATCAACTGAATGCCTTGCCGTTTCTCAAGTCTCTGCATATCGACGGAAGTATTCTCGCATTCTCTTTCGGCCTTTCACTGCTGACGGGAATTATTTTTGGTCTCGCGCCGGCGCTGCAGTCTTCGCGTTTGGATCTGAACGAAGTACTCAAGGAAGGCGGTAGAAATACCACCGCGGGCGCCGGACATCGTCTCCGCAGCGTTTTGGTCATGAGTGAAATTGCATTGGCGGTGGTGTTGCTCGTCGGCGCGGGATTGATGATGAAAAGTCTCCTGCGGCTGTTGCAGGCCAATGTGGGATTTGATCCTCAGAATCTGCTGACGATGACCGTCGTGTTACCTGCGGGAAAATATACCGACGCCAGCCGCCAGGTGGCTTTCCACGAACAACTGGAAGAACGTGTGCAATCGCTGCCGGGCGTTAGCGCTGTTGGCGCTGTAAACATTCTGCCGCTGCAAGCCGGTAACACCACACGTGTTAATGTCGAAGGCGATCCTATACCACCACCCGGACAGGAACTTGAAGCCAACATTCGCACGGTCGATGAGAATTATTTTCAAACCCTCGGCGTTCCGATTATTGCCGGGCGTGCATTCGATGAACGTGATAAACCGGATGTTCCGGTCGTCGTGATCATCGGCAAGAGCATGGCCGATCGAGTTTTTGCCGGCCGCGATCCGATTGGGCGTCAGCTGGTCTATACAGGGC
Source organism: Blastocatellia bacterium (assembly GCA_963698325.1). Lineage (GTDB taxonomy): Bacteria > Acidobacteriota > Blastocatellia > Pyrinomonadales > Pyrinomonadaceae > PSRF01. Next base: position 458,363 of record CAVOQJ010000010.1, read on the forward strand.
TCAAACAGCCGCCGATTACTATCGTCGGTGTAGTGGGAGACGTGAAGATCGGTGGATTGGATGACGCAATTAAGCCCGTTATCTATTACCCGTATCGCCAAAATTCGGATCTTGGCACGAACCTGGTTGTTCGTACGACCGGAGATGCCACAGCTTTGGCGCCTGCCATTCGCAACGAAATCCGCACGCTTGAACCGGACGTGGCAATCTTCAACGTTCGCGCGATGGAAGAGTTGATCAGCACGTCGCCGGCAGCCTTCATGCGGCGCTTTCCCGCGTTGCTGATTAGCATCTTTGCAGGAGTTGCATTGTTGCTTGCTTCCATCGGCATCTATGGAGTCGTTTCCTTCTCCGTTAGCCAGCAGACACATTACATCGGGGTACGAATGGCCCTCGGCGCGCAGGCTTCCGACATTTTGAAAATGGTGCTTAAGCAAGGACTGACGCTGGCCATGTTGGGCGTGGGGATTGGAGTGGTGGCGGCGCTTGGTTTGATGCGGCTATTGCGGAGTTTGCTCTACGACGTCCAGACGACGGACGCTGCCACGTTCGCGATTGTTGTCAGCACTTTGTTTTGCGTCGCGTTGTTGGCTTGTTACCTGCCGGCCCGGCGAGCAACAAAAGTAGATCCGCTCGCGGCTCTGCGCTACGAGTGATCATTCGGTTTTAGGTCTTGGGTCTTTGGTCTTGGGTCCTGGTATCCGCTAACGGTACATGCAAGGAACGTTACAAAAACCAAGACCCAATAACCCAAGACCAAAGTCCAAAGCTCAAAGCTCAAAGAGCCAAGACCAAAGATGCCTCTGGATCTCTCAGCTATCTTTAGCAGCGGGCCCTTGCCCGCCGATGCAGGCAGAAGACAAATTCAAACCGATGAATTAGGGAGAAAAACATGGAAACGTTCTGGCAAGATATCCGCTATGGAATACGCATGTTACTCAAGGCGCCGAGCGTCAGCATCGTGGCGACGATTGCGCTCGCATTAGGCATCGGCGCTAACACGGCTATCTTCAGCGTCGTCAATGCAGTGTTACTGCGCCCATTGCCCTTTGCGAATCCTGAGCAGTTGATGAACTTGTGGGAAACCGATTCAACTCGCGGCTATGTGCGCGGAGCTGCTTCGTACCCGAACTTTGTTGATTGGCGCGAGCAAAATCATGTGTTCGAACGCATGGCCACCTATCACAATAACGATTTCATTATGACGGGTCGTGGCGAGTCCACGCGACTTCAAGGCGCTGTGGTCAATGCGGATCTATTTCCGTTGCTGGGTGTGTCGCCGGTGATTGGACGTGGATTTCTTCCGGATGAAGACAAGCCCGGCGAAGGTGGACGGGTGGTGGTGTTGAGCCAGGGCCTCTTCCAAAAGCGGTTCAACGCCGATCCTAATATTGTGAACCAGTCGATGGTGCTCGATGGGAAGAACTACACTATTGTCGGCGTGATGCCGAGCGCGTTTCAGTTTCCGATTCAAAATGATCCGGTAGAATTGTGGACGACGGTTGCGCTGGATAGGGAAGGCAAAGAACCAATCACCGAGGAGCGGGGCGCCCACTACATGAATGTGATCGCTCGTCTCAAGCCGGGCGTATCGAAGGAGCAAGCGCAAGCTGAGATGACATCCATTAGCGCTCGTCTCGAACAACAATATCCGGATAAGAATTTGCACAAGAGCAGCGGCGTCGAACCAACCCTGGAAGCATTGGTGAGCGACATTCGGCCGGCTTTATTAATCCTGCTTGGCGCCGTCGGTTGTGTGCTCCTGATCGCCTGCGCCAATGTAGCAAACCTGCTGCTTGCACGCGCTATGGTGCGACACAAGGAAATGGCGATTCGCTCCGCGCTCGGCGCCAGTCGAATGCGAGTCGTGCGCCAGTTGCTCACTGAAAGCGTTCTGCTTTCGTTGACTGGTGGAGCGCTTGGACTAGTGCTGGCGGTTTTGGTGGTCAGATTTGCTAGTCGCGCTTGGTAAGGAAAACATTCCCCGAGCATTGCAGGTCGGACTGGATTGGCGTGTGCTCGCGTTCACTTTCCTCGTTTCCGTTTTAACCGGAATTATTTTTGGTTTGGTCCCTGCGCTGCATTCTTCAAAGACCGAATTGACAGAATCATTGAAAGAGGGCGGGCGAGGCTCGGGCGAAGGTGCGCGCCGCAATCGCATTCGCGGCGTACTCGTAGTGAGCGAACTGGCGGTCGCGGTTATCTTGCTGGTGGGCGCCGGATTGTTAATCCAGAGTCTCTGGCGTTTGCGACAGGTTAGCCCCGGATTTGAGTCGCAAAATCTTTTGACCCTCGTTGTGGGAATACCCGAGGTCAAATATCCGACCGAGAAGCAGGCTCAGTTTTACCACGAGCTGGTGGCGCGGGTTGAGTCTCTTCCGGGCGTCCGTTCCGCAAGCGCAGTGATACCGCTGCCGTTGAGCGGCGATCTGTTCCGCATTTCGTTTGAGACCGAAGGTCGCCCGGTGGCAAAGGGCGATCAACCCTCGGCTGATTTCTTCGCGATCGGCCCTGGTTATTTCAAGACGCTGGGTGTCTCAATGTTGCAGGGACGAGATTTCAACGAGCGCGACGTTGCCAAGGCGCCGGGTGTCATTATTGTTAATCAAGCTTTCGCGAGAAAGTTTTTTCCCAACGAGGATCCGATTGGCAAGCGAATCAAGCCGGGAATCTCGACTCTTGAAACCGATCCGGTTATGCGCGAAATTGTCGGCGTGGTGTCTGACATTAGAAATCGAAACCTGAGTTCCGAATTGAGGCCGGGGTATTTCCTACCCGCGGCGCAAATCCCTTTCAATCAGATGACCATCGTTGTCAGAACTACAAATGATCCGCACAGTCTGATTACCGCGGTCCAGAATGAGGTCCATGCCATGGACAGGGAATTGCCGGTTTTCAACGTCAAGACCATGGACGAATACATTTCGGCCACCGTGGCCGCGCCGCGATTCAATGCTACGCTGCTGGTACTTTTTGCATCGGTGGCTTTGGTGCTTACCATTGTTGGCTTGTATGGCGTAATGAGCTATTCAGTGGCGCAACGTACGAATGAAATTGGAATCCGCATGGCGCTGGGTGCGCAAACTCGCGACGTGCTGCGGCTGATCGTTTCGCAAGGGTTCAAACTCGTATTGCTCGGACTAGCCATCGGCCTGGTGGGCGCATTCGCGCTGATGCGTGTCATCGCGAGTTTGCTCTTCGGCGTCACCACGAAAGATCCCCTGACGTTCGCTGCCGTGGCGGTGCTGCTGGCGGTTGTCGCCTTGCTGGCATGTTATATCCCGGCGCGGCGTGCAACGCGGCTCGATCCCTTAAGTGCATTGCGCTACGAATAAGTGCGGATTGTGTTAACAAGCCAGCGGGGGCAAGCCCACCTTCCCGACCACGAGCTGACTAGGGTTGATTTCTGATTTTTGCTTGACAGGCTTTCGAGACTCGTGGAGCCGGTCTTGGCTGGGGTCTCTCAGGTTGGGAAGGCGGGCTCGCCCCGCAGTCTTGCGGACCATTCAAGTCTGAATGATATCTGAGACAACTATGGTAGCCTCAAAGTAGCTGAGCTTCCGAAACTCTGACGATGCCAAGAATTCTCATAGCAGACGATCAAGCAGACGTCCTTGCGGCTTTGCGCCTGCTCTTAAAAGGCAATCGTTTCGAAATCGAAACTGCCTCATCTCCAGCCGGCGTTCTCGAAGTGGTTAACTCGCAGGAACTCGATGTTGTTCTCATCGATCTGAATTACGCACGCGACACAACCTCTGGCAGTGAGGGTTTAGACCTGCTGACCAGAATTCAGGCGATCGATCCGACATTGCCGGTGGTAGTAATGACGGCGTGGGGCAGCGTCGATCTTGCCGTGGAAGCGATGCGCCGCGGCGCGCGCGATTTCATCCAAAAGCCCTGGGACAATGCGCGTTTGCTCGCCGTGGTGCGTACGCAGATTGAGTTGGCCGGAGCATTGCGCCGCGAACAGCGCCTGGAAGCAGAAAACCTTGCGTTGCGCGATAACGCGGCGGAGGCGGCGGCAAAGTTGCCCAGCATTGTCGCCGAATCACCTGCAATGAAGGCGGTTTTGAAACTTGTCGAGCGAATGGGTCCAGCGGACGCAAACATTTTGATCACTGGCGAGAATGGAACAGGGAAGGAAGTAATCGCGCGCGCCTTGCACGCGATCTCCGCGCGATCCGCAAAACCGCTGGTATCTCTCAATGCGGGAGCCCTGGCCGAAGGTGTTTTTGAGAGCGAACTGTTTGGTCACGTACGCGGTGCGTTTACCGATGCGAAAGCCGATCGCGTGGGACGTTTCGAGCTGGCTGATGGCGGGACGTTGTTTCTCGACGAGATCGCCAATGTCCCGCTCAACCTGCAACCCAAACTCTTGCGCGTTTTGGAGACTGGTGAGTTTGAGAGGGTCGGCTCGTCGAAAACGCGCAAAGTGGATGTCCGCTTGCTCTCGGCGACAAATGCCGACTTGAACGCTGAGGTGGCCCAGGGAAAGTTTCGTCAGGACCTGCTCTTCCGTCTCAACACAGTTGAGATTCATATACCGCCGCTGCGTGATCGTCGTGAAGACATCCCCGTGCTTGCGGAACATTTCCTGCGGCAACACAGCGAGCGTTACCGGCGCGGAGTGGTAACCTTCACGCCGCAAGCGCTCGACGCTTTGCGCGAGCACCCCTGGCCGGGTAACGTTAGGGAATTGGATCACGTCGTGGAGCGCGCTCTTTTGATGAGTTCCAGCAATGTGGTGAGCGCCTTCGATCTGGCTCTCCAATCGACGCCCGATGATCGTCTCTCAGCACGCCTCGAGGAGATGAGCCTTGAAGAAGCAGAACGTCTCTTAATAACTAAAGCCCTCGCGCGCTTTGAAGGCAACGCAAATCGCGCGGCTGAAGCGCTCGGCTTGAGCCGCAGCGCACTCTACCGCCGGCTGCAAAAGTACGGGTTGTCGTAGAGTCCGGGAAACTAAAGGAAAGCAGGCCCGAAGGGCCGATATTCAATAGCCACGCCCGTCAGGGCGTGGAGCAAAAATCTGAAGAACACTGAGCGCCGAAGGTGCGGCACAAGGTCGTGATTAATGAAACGCTTGAGAGTGTCGGCCCTTCGGGCCTCAAGAGACGGATGTTGACTTTTCCACGCCCTAACGGACGTGGCTATTGAGTTCCGGCCCTTCGGGCCTAAGATCTTCAAACCACGACTGCAAGGCAGTCGATTTGTTCGACACTCCATGGAGTATCATAGCGGCGTGAGCACTCCCGCTAAGCTACCAAAACATGCGTCAACATTGCCGAGCCTCGACCCCGCGCTGCGCCGCGGCGGTCGCCTTCAGTTCGAGCGACGCGTTACTTTCCTCGCCCTTGCCGCCGGTTTTCCTGCCGTAGTTCTTTGTGCGGTTTTACTCTGGTATGACGATTACTCGGCCCGCGTGCAGTGGACGGTCGACCTTTTCCTCGTATTGACTTGGCTGGGCGTTGCTTTCAACCTCAAACAACGCATCGTTCGGCCACTGCAAACTCTTTCCAATATTCTCGCGGCTATTCGTGAAGGCGACTATTCAATTCGCGGACGGCGCGCGGCAGTGGGCGACGCGCTCGGCGAAGTGATGCTCGAAGTGAACGACCTGGGGCAAACCTTACGTGAGCAGCGACTCGGCGCGCTCGAAGCGACAACGCTCTTGCGCACAGTGATGGCCGAGATCGATGTGGCCGTCTTCGCGTTTGACGGCCAGGCGCGTTTGCGATTGGTAAATCGCGCCGGAGAAAGATTGCTGGCCCAGCCCGCGACGAGACTGCTGGGTCGCACGAGCGCAGAGCTGGGTCTCGCGGCCTGTCTGGATCGTGAAGATGGTGAAGGTCCACACACGATGCAGATGGTTTTTCCCGGCGGCGTCGGCCGTTGGGACATTCGTCGCAGCACTTTTCGCGAGGGTGGCGTGCAGCACCAATTGCTCGTACTGACCGACCTCAGTCAAACCTTGCGCGAAGAAGAACGCATCGCCTGGCAACGTCTTTTGCGCGTGCTCGGGCACGAGCTTAACAACTCGCTGGCGCCGATCAAATCCGTTGCAGGAAGCCTGGCCGACCTGCTGGGCCGGCAACCACGGCCAGCGGATTGGGGCGACGACATGCAGCGCGGTCTGGAAGTGATTTCATCGCGCGCTGATTCGCTGGCGCGCTTTGTTGAGTCGTATTCCAAGCTCACGCGTTTGCCTCAGCCGCGCTTCGAACCCCTGGATATCGGCGCACTGGTCCGGCGCGTGGCGAGTCTTGAGACGCGTTTGCCGGTCAACGTTGTTGCCGGTCCCGAGATCCTGGTCAATGGTGACGAGGTGCAGTTGGAGCAGTTGTTAATAAATCTAGTGCGCAATGCGGTGGATGCATCAATGGAAACCAGAGGCGGAGTGGAAGTCGGCTGGGCTCAAAATAATGGTCAGGTGGAAGTTTGGATTGACGACGAAGGACCGGGCCTGGCACCATTTCCTTCGCCGAGCGTTCACGTGCCTCAACGGACGCCGCGATCCGTTCGTAGGATTCCACGATTTCGAGCATAATGGCTTTGGCTTCGGCATCTCGCACCTCGTCGGCCATGGCGCGAGCTTGCGCCGCGCGGCCATGCCAATACTTGGAATCGTTCTCCTTCTCGGCCATTACGCCGCCTTTCTCCCCGCTTTGTGGATTGGTGCTGGCATCTTAAACGCTCGGATCACCGGTCGGGTCCAAGCTATCCGACGGATTTCAACGGAACCCGACCACACCCGAAGGTGAAGGCAACGGGACGGGTGGGACAATGTCTTTGGGAATCAAGAGGGAAGCGTGGAGCACGATGAGCAATATTGGTTGGACCGGGCGGAAGAGGCCCGGCTTCAAGCGGAGCAAATGACAAACGCCGACACCAAGCGCGAGATGTTGATCATTGCGGGCGCATTCTTGTGATGCCACTTCGCCTGAGTAGTGTCTCAGCTTGAAATTTGAGCCCGACGCCTAACACACCTTGAGATGGAGCACCCAAAAGGCCGCCCCTGGAAAGGGCGGCCTAGGGTTCGCTTGGAGGAACCGCGCCTTTAGAATCAATAGTCGCAAATCCAAACCGGGCCGGCCCTAACACAGGAGTTGGGACGGCGGCCCTGGCCACGCCATTCGCGGCACTCACGACGCTCGCCGTAGCGATTGTGGCGATGCCAGCCACGCCCCCCGCGCTCGCATGACCGATGGTTGCCGTGAACCTGAACAAGACCGGTACTCAACCCATCAGGCACTTGGCGGACAGACACAGGGGCGGCGCCGGCTATAGAAGCTGTGGCTGCCAAAAGGGCCGCCGCAGTCAGAGTTTTGAGCGTTCCTACCATTTTCACTCCCAACGTTGAGCGCGGCCCTTCGGTTGAGTGGCCGCAGTGACGTCAACGGTTCACTCAATGAGGAGTTCCAGTGGCGGCGGGGCGCGAAGCGCGCGCCAAGAGCCCTTCCAAGAACGATCCCGCATTGCCAAGAAAGGGCTGCAGCGCGCTGGAAGCGCTACAGCCGATACTTGTTTGACGACGAGCGGATCGCACCAATTTGCCCCCATAATCGTCACTCTAGCTCGTCGATCACGGATTGCAGACCATTGAGGAACAACTCGCGCAGGGTCTCTGGTAGCGATGCGAGTACAAGCTGGTCTGCTGCTTCTAAAGCAGGTTGCAAACTACGCAATGCGCCACGCCCTTTACTGGTGAGCTTTACGGTATAAGTGCGGGCATCTGTTGCTGTGCGGCGGCGTTGGACGAGACCACGCCGTTTTAGCTGCCTAACTACATCCGCCATTGTCGAGCGATCGACACCTGTGATTTCGACAAGCATCGTTTGACTCGAACCCTCGTGCTTCCCAACGGCCTCTAGTACCGCGAGCTGCCGCTCGGTCATGTCCCCAATTCCAGCAGAGAAGATGTTGTCTGCACACCGGCCGGCACGCCGCAGAAGTTGAATTGGGGAGCGCTCAAAACGGACGGTGCGCATCTAGTCTCCACTTCACCCGCACCGCTACGAGGCCCATACCTCGCACTCTCCCCCAAGCTCAGTTTTGCTAATCCTTCAAGCGCGCCGCGCCTTTCCCGTCAGAGTCCTGTCAGAAACGCCGGTGGTGTTCATCGAGGATGCTGCACGTTCGCGGAATGGAGCGACCGTTCGGCCGCGGAGGCTGAGGTGCTGGGACTCCACCATCGCCGGGACAACATTGGGCTCGTGTTGCTACGGACGCCCGCCGGCACCCTGCCTTGGCGCTGATTTTGGCGTCTTACTACCATGGCCGGAGTTCAGGGTTTGCCCGGATGTCCCCGATGTCAGGTTAGTGCAACGATTCCGAATAGACGATGTAACTTTCCGGCGAGATCGGCGGGCCGCCGCTGTCGCGGGCATCAAAGTCGGCGAGCGCGCAGACTTTTACCGGTTGAGTACGCAGCGCTCTCATCCATTCCGACCAGGGCGACAACCGGATGCGTCAGAGCAACCCTGCTTCGACAAGAGCCGGCTGTCGATCAACACCGCAGGCACTGTCGGGCGCGTAGCGTGACAAGACTGACAAAGCGTACGCAAGACGCTGATACCTTGCCATGGTCGTCGAACGCTGTGGCTGTGGTGTACTAGTCGGCGTGAAGTACATTCAGCCAGCGGTAGAGTGCTAGCTGTGGCCAGTGAGGAAATCGAACGCCGAGTCGTGGCAATCCTGATGGCGGATGTTGCCGGGTACAGCCGCCTGATAGGCATCGATGATGAAGGCACCCTGGCTCGGCTAAACGCTCACCATGCTGAGCTCATTGCACCTAAAGTTAAAGAGCACCGTGGTCGGATCGTAAGGACAACTGGCGACGGATTGCTGGTCCTGTTCATCAGTGCCGTGGACGCGTTGCGTTGTGCCGTCGAGATCCAACGCGCAATGGCCGAGCGAAATGCGCGGATTCCGGCAAGTGAGCGGATCGAATTCAGAATGGGGGTCAACGTCGGCGATATCGTAGAAGGCGCTAGCATCCATGGCGATGGAATAAACGTGGCAGCGCGACTAGAGGAATTGGCGGATGCTGGCGGTATCTGCGTGTCGAGCCGAGTGCAAGAAGACGTGCAGGCCAGTCTCAGCAGGCTCGGCATCGCCTTCGAGAATCTTGGTCAACACCAACTCAAGAATATTGACCGCGCGGTGCACATCTACCGCGTCCTGCTGGATCACGCTGCGACGACGGTCAAACCTAAGCAAGCAGCGACACAAGCACCTGCGCTTCCTGACAAGCCCTCGATTGCCGTGCTGGCGTTCGACAACCTGAGCTCTCATCTGGAGCAGGAATATCTGGTCGACGGCATCGTCGAGGACATCATTACCGAGTTGTCGCGGTTCTCGGAGCTATTTGTCATCGCCCGCAACTCCAGCTTCCAATACAAGGGCAAGGCGATCGACGTGCGCCAGGTCGGACGCGAACTGGGCGTGCGCTACGTGCTGGAGGGCAGTGTGCGGCGTGCCGGCGACCGCATTCGCATATCTGCGCAGCTGATCGAAGCCGCCACTGGGGCTCACCGCTGGGCCGAGCACTACGACCGTAAGCTTGAGGACGTCTTTGCTGTCCAGGACGACGTGGTACGCACGATCGTCACCATTCTTGCCGCGCATGTAAGAATGGCCGAAACCGAGCGCACGCGTACCAAGCCGCCCAATAGCTGGCAGGCCTACGACTACTACCTCCAGGCGGTCGACGCCTCCGTTTCTTTCTCATCAACCCGCAACGTGGCATAACGATGAGGAGGCGCGGCGCCTGCTCCAGCAGTCGCTTGTCATTGACCCGAACTACGCCCGCTCTTACGCTCGCCTGGCCCACACCTACGTTGGGTCCTGGATCAATCCGGCTCACAAAGACTTTCTCAACCCAGCGGCTCTTGAGCGGGCGCACGAGTTCGCGCTCAAGGCTGTGCAGCTGGATCGAAAATTACCTCAAGCCCATGTCGCGCTGGGGTGGGTCCTCGCCTACAAGCATCAGCACGATGCATCAATTGCTGCATTCGAAAAAGCTGCGACCCTCAATCCAAATTACGTGAACTGGCGTTTCGCCATGGCCCTCATTTTTGCGGGGGCTTCAAAACGGGCCATCGAAGTTGTCCATACTTACATGCGGCTCGATCCGTTCTACGTGCCTTATGCCTCCTTGGTCCTGGCATATGCGCACTACATGCTCGAGCAATACTCGCAGGCACTGTCGCCCCTACGCGATTTTGTCGCCCAGGCGCCCAAGTGGTGGGCAGGTCGCTCTTTGCTGGCAGCGACCTTTGCGCAAATGGGCCATCTCGACGAGGCCCGGGCAGAGTGTGTCGAGGCTCTGCGCGTCGCTCCCAACTTTAGCATTTCCGGGTTTCGCCCGCTTTTCGGGCTCAAGTGCCCGCGGGACGAGAATCATCTCTTCGATGGGCTGCGCAAAGCGGGGCTGCCCGAATAAATATGACAGAGTTTTCCGAGACGCGCGATTCAACGCTGGCCCTCTCAGACCCGACGAAAGGCGGCTTCAAGTCACAACTCGGAAGAACGGGCAGTGCCCTAGGCATGTCCGTTTCACTCCATGGACGGATGTACGTCGGTCGGGCTACTGGGTCCGAGATGTGGCAGGTCCGGACTGAGTATGTGCAGCACATCGGGATGAACACCTAGAAGATAGCTGTTGAAACTCCCAGCCCGCGGTCTCGACGCCGGCGGCATACCGACGACATGAGCATGATCGACAAATATGCACCCTGGGAGGCCATGGGGTACGTGTTCCGCGAATGCACGCTGAGATCAAGACAACCGGCGCTAACCCAGCAAAAGGGACGCTCGCCCACCGCATCCGGACATCTCGAAAGTGGTGTGCAGGGGGCCGCCCCAGGGCACTCGAGACTGCCAGGCGAAAGCGCGAGAAACTATGCACCCGGAAGCGATGGCGGTCTGGCACCTCCGGGCAGTGTCCAGAGCCAGATCCCCAGCCCGGGGAAGGCTATCGGCAAGAAGTAACAGCTCTGAGGCCCCGGAGGCGGTCTACTCTCTACGGGCGCCATCCCGTGCTGGTCTTCATGCCGACCCGGTACGGGTCGGCATGCGCGAGAGTGTTCACCTGGAGGAGTGGGCGAATAAGCCGAAATCGACCTGCCGGCACGCTGCAGCGGGAGATTTAGGCCTGGTCGCCCCGCCGTGCGCAGTCGCAACATTGGACCTGCGCGCTCTGTGTGATCAGTTTGCGACGACCTTGGGACGTTGCCAACGGCTCATTGGGAAGCAACTTCGATCTCGGACGTTCTCTTCTTTGGCCTGCTTGCATCCCCGCACCCAAGCAGGCTGGAGAGGGCGTGGCGCTTCTTCCTTCCGCCGCGCCCTCTCTTTCCTGCTCATCCCATACCGGGACTTCCAGCAAAAATTCAGGGTGCCTCGCGAAAATACGAGGCACCCTGGTGCTGGCTGACCCGCGCTCGTTGGGGGTGCGTGGGTCGATTGGATAACGGCCGACCACCATTGCTATTCCGCCGCTACACCTCATGACCTAATGCGGAACGTAGGCTCAAGGTAGGAAACGATAGCGGCTAGGGCTTCCGCTGCGACCGATCCGCCTGAGCTGTCTGCCGCAGCATCTTGGGCTTGCTCAAAGCGCGCACGAAGCTCGTCCTGGGTGATGACGCCCTTGTCGATCAGAACGTTCAGGACGACGGCGCAGATGCCCATTTGCCCAGCAAAGAGCTTGGCGAAGTCTCCGTCCATGATTGGCCCCATTGGGAAGCGAGTGTCTGGCGTCCCAGACACTCGCCCATCGCGATGTATGCCAGTCCCGCGATCTGGCCCTCTGGACCGGCCCCCGCCGCTGTCCGAAGCGGACAACGTGGACGCACACGTTCAATTTCCTCACTTCTTTGTCGGTGGATGTCGCAACATTGCGCTTCGCTGTGGCGCTGGAGGCGCGGTGGTAGCCTCGTCCGGGTTCCTGACGGCGTCTCTCAGCAGCCGCCAGCGCCCCGCCGTCAGAAGACAATGACGCGCCGACGGACAGGCCCGCACCGGCCGAAGCCGGCGGCATGGGCGTTGGCTCAACAGCGCCCATGAGGCACGGTTGTCTCGGTGATGCGGTCGAGCTTCACCACATCAATCCCCGATGCGATCCCCAGGTGCCGAGCGACATCGCGGCGCCTCCCTGCGAATGGCGCAGCCGCGCTGCCCCATGTCTTCCTCCGGGCGGAAGCGGCACCTTGGGCGTCTGGCGAGACGCCCTTTTTTTCAGACATGCGTCACACAACTCGATGCCACTTGAGGTAGACTGGTCGTCGGTGCGGCCGTCGAGTGACTTGGGGGCTCAGCATCATGCACGACACGCGCAAGGCAATCACCAATCCTGGCTTGGCTGGGGCCATCCTGCTTGTGGCCTTCATCGGCGTGATGGCGTGGGTATGGTGGCCGGGCGGCTTCTAGCTACCCAGACCATGAAAGCCCGTAGTCTCATAGACGGCGCCTCGTATGGGCCGGATGCGTTGAAGGCAATCGGGCGGGCCTTTGACGAGGCCTGGGCGCAGATCGCCGGCAACTTCGGCAGCGATCCTGTCGTTATCGAGGCAGCGCGCCTCAAGCTTGCCAACGCTCTCCTGTCGGTCGCGGATGACGACAGCCGGGACGTAGAGGTCCTCAGGCAAGCCGCGCTTCAGCGGATGGCGCTCGACTACAGGACGCTGAGGGCCACAGACCGGTGATGGTCGGCCGAGGCCTGGAAGCGCGCGGGCCCGCCTCCCTCTACGCTATGATGGCGCGTTTCGCCGCACATGGATTTCCTAACGGCTGGAAATATTAGCCGCTACCGCGTCCGGAAGCGGCAAGCCGTCATCGAAGTTTGATTTGGGATCGCCCCAATCAATGTCCTTCCGGACGCGGTATGGGCATCCCCACCGCTCAGCGAGAGCGATAGCCGCAACGTCTTTTCCATCGACCATCAGCTGGGCAAGCTCTCTGCCAAACTTGTCCCTCTTCTTCAGTGGGATCAAATCAACAAACAACGCATTTTCAATCAGCTCCCGAAGCCGACGTTTGGCTTGATAGCCTCGGCGACGCTCCAAGCGCTGATCAATTCTCGATCTGAAGTTCTGGATTTCTGGGGCGTCGTACCCGGCGAGGCGATAGCGCTTGCCGCTCCACGTTACGTCGTCACCGTCCACGACATGGATCGGGCCGGCTTTTAGCGGGTCCGTCAGTGACTCGAAACCAACAACGCGACGAATGATAGTCCCGAACATTACGCACCCCCATCCCGCGCTGAGATCGTGCCTCAGACGCCAGCTCTCCACAAGTCGTGCACACGGGAATGACATGCGGCGCAAGAAAACAGGGCGCCCTTCCCAAAGGAAAGGCGCCCTGATTTGTTGACACGCTCGGTGCGGGGTTGAGCGGGTCGCCATGACAACGAGTTACATACAAGTCTATTCCGCGACGCTCATATCTGGCTTTGTGGAGGCCACGCCGGCGGCCAGGATCCGCAACCCTTCAGCGCCGCATCAACTTTCATTGCGTCGTCTTTCGGAGCGTGATGGCAGCTTAAACTTCGCCGCACACTCTATGCGTGTGATTTTTTGCGCGCCGTCCGTTCTTGCGCATGTTGGGCCAAGCGTCGGTATTTGGCTGCGATCAGCAGCATCTCGCGCTTCGCAGGCGGGTGCGTCATTTCCTCGGCCTGGTTTCGCGCTTCCTCAGCGGCATCCAGCCAGTATTGCGCAGTCAGGAAGTTTGGATGGCACACTCGCCCCCGAACCCGCACCACCGTACGCTGTAACGCCCACGTGACCGTCGGGTTCCGAACCTCTTTCAGCTCGGCGCGTAGTTGAAACGGGGCTCTTGTGGATATCTCAAACGGGCGCGATTTCGCCGCAAGAGCCGTCTAGCTAGGAAAGCAGCGGACTCGTAATTACCGTCCGGGTCTGCTGATGGGGGCCGGCCTCCCAATCCTCGGCCGGCCCTCAGCCAGTTTTCTCAGTCGCCCGCGTATTGTGCGGCTCCGGCCAGCAGCATCCCTTCCGCGCCCCGCAGCGCGTGCAGCGCATCGCCTTTGAGATCGTGAGCAGCGGCGTCAGCATGTCGAGCCGATGCCGCTGGGCGAGCTCGTGCGGCTCGATCATGATGCTGTGCCGGCAGCCGTCGCAGTGCAGCCAGGCGCGCTTGCCGAGCCTCGCCAGCATCGCAAGGTGGGCCTGCTTCCAGGCGTCGTCTTTGGGTATGTGATGCCAGCTCATGCCGGCGATGGTGGCGCGCTTCGCCGCACCTGGAAAGCCGCGAGGGCTGGTGGCGCTCGCCGCGTCGATTTCACCTACATCTTGAGCCATGAAAACCGAGCGAGACGTGATCGAGCGCCTTGGACCGCCTGACGAGATCGTGGGGCGCGAGGATCGCATGCGCAGCCGGAGTTGGCTTTGCTCGACGTGCCGCACCGTCACAACGACCGTCGAGCCGCTGCCCTCTCCAGCGCCTTGCGCGAAGTGTGGCGGCATCTTCTTCGAAACGGTGGAGAGCCCACCTCAGTAGCGTGCCCGCAATAGCGCTGAGGCTAACGGCGAATGGAAGAGCAGCGGGGCAGAGCCGCCCGGGGCGCGAAAGGGGGAATGTGACATGGCTACGTTCGGCCAAGAAGTCGTGGATGCCGCAGAAAGGGCATATAGGGATCTTGGCGCCATCGCGCTGACAAAGCGCCCGACCTGGGAAGCGCTGGATCAAGTTCAGAAAGACACCTTCGCTCTCATGTGGTTTGCCGGATTTTTGGCGGGGCGTGAGCAATCCAATGGCCCTAAGGCGCCGCAAATTTCAAACTGAGCAGCCTCAGGCGTTCGACGAGGGTCCGAGCGACATCGGCTTGAGGGTACCGTTTCGAAGCGCCAGGCGTCAGCCAATCGCCAGGGGCCATCGCCCGATTGGGTCAAGATGAAGACTGCGGCTTGGAAAGAGGCGAATAGGGAGCGGTGGCGGATGTTCCAGAGGGGCTAGGTTAAACAGCGGTGACCCCTACGGCTCGTGGCGCCGTGAGACTGACTTTGCGCCATCACGGCCGAGCCCTTGCTCGTCACCCCCGGGGACCAACCGATCACCCGGCTGCAAGCTTTCGCTTGCACCGCTACCCGAGTGGCCGCGCTTTCCAGCAACTGATGGCAGCAAGTTACTGCGAAGCACTGGATCGCCTAGTTCACGAATGGCTCGGGAAGCCCTCGGGATGAACTCGCGGGAAGTGACGCGAGTTCAGGCCGGAATTCAGCCGAGTTCATGGGTGAATTTTATGGAACATCCGGTTCAATTAGGGGCGGTTACGCACGGTCAGACTTAAGGCCGGCGTTGGGGACGCCTATCGGCGCTCCGTCAGAGCAATACGATGAACGAAGCAGACAG
>CAVOQJ010000011.1:0-161073 GCA_963698325.1 Blastocatellia bacterium
CGCGCCAGAATCGAGTTGCGAAGAACCAGAGAAGACAAGGACCCAATCACGACGGAAACGAACGAACACGGCTCCTATGACTTCGAGTCGGTATCGCCGGGAGAATATATTTTGCGGATCACTTCGCCCGGCTATCGAGCTTATGAAACGGAGATTTACTTGCCATCGGATTTCATTTGTAACCTCGGTGTTATGCTGAAAAAAGCGAAGCACTAAAGCGGAAACTGGAGCAAAGTAAGACTCAAAGATAAAAGAGTGTTGACATCCAGGGATTCTAACAATACCTTACCACTGACTTACCGCTCATTTACCTGCTAACGAGCCTTCGCGCGTTGGCCTCACTTGACCAGTTAACCGAAAGGATCTCACATGTCTCAATTTCGAGTTATTGCAAGCTCGCTCAACGTAAGAGATGCCGCGAGCAGAAGTAGTAATATCGTCGGCAAGCTTCCGAAAGGCACGCTTGTCGAACCGTCCGATCTTTCTCTATCTGAAGATTGGTATTACATCGACATGACCCTAAATGGAAAAAGAGTTCAGGGATGGATATTCAAGGATTATCTCGTTCCAGTCGACGCGGAACCAACTGATTCTGAAGCACCACGCTGGCTGGAAATTGCAGAAAGGGAGATCGGGATAAAAGAGGCTCCCGGTCATGCCGACAATCCCAGGGTTCTGGAATACCATCAGGCCACCAGCCTCGGTGCTCGGGACGACGCAGTGGCCTGGTGCTCGGCGTTTGTAAATTGGTGTATGCGGGAGGCCGGAGTCCCGAGGACCAACTCAGCCGCAGCACGCTCGTGGCTCAGCTGGGGAGAGAGTCTCGCCACTCCGCGCAAGGGATCCGTAGTGGTGCTGAAACGAGGAAATAACCCGGCGCAGGGACATGTTGGGTTTTACGTCGGGGACGGGATTGGTCAGATTCGCCTCTTGGGGGGCAACCAGTCAGACCAGGTGAAGGTCAGTCAGTTTCCCAAATCGATGTTGCTCGGGTATCGTTGGCCAAGTTGATAAGCTGGCATCGGACAATCGCGGAGAGGGAGAGTGGCAGCGCATGCCAAAGTTAGTCAAATGAGTTTTGCTGCTCACGAAACCACGAGTGTGCGTGACCGCGTGTCTGAACAGGAGTGGCAGGCACGTATTGATTTGGCCGCTGCTTATCGACTGGTGGCGCATTACGGGTGGGACGATCTTATCTTCACACACCTATCCGCGCGCGTGCCGGGGCCGGAACATCATTTTCGTAATCAACCCCTACGGAATGATGTTTGATGAGATCACGGCATCGAGCCTGGTGAAGATAAACCTCCAGGGTGAGATCGTGGCGCCTTCGCCGTACTTCATCAATCCCGCCGGCTTCACAATTCATAGTGCCATACACGCCGCGCGCGAGGATGCGCTTTGTGTGATTCACCTGCACACTGATTACGGCATCGCAGTTTCTGCGCAAAAAGATGGACTCTTGCCGATTTCTCAACAGTCGTTGTTCGCTTTGGCTTCGCTGGCTTACCACGATTATGAAGGTCTGGCTCTCAACGAGGACGAGAAGTCGCGTTTGGTTTCGGATCTCGGCGCCAGGACAAACATGATTCTGCGGAACCATGGATTACTGACAGTGGGAAGAACGGCGGCAGAAGCGTTTCTTTCTATGTACATCCTCGAGCGTGCTTGCCGGATTCAGATCCTGTCCCAATCGGGGAGGGGGAACTTTGCTGCCGGTTCCGGAACGAATCCTCCAGAATGTAGCGGACAACTTGGCGCCGTCACTGTTGGTCAGGGCGCCCAGCTCACCTGGCCAGGCTTACTTCGAAAGCTGGATCGCATGGATCCGTCTTACCGGGAGTAAAGGTTTGCCGCGGATTAACACGGATGACGCGAATCCGAAAACCCTCAACACACAACTTCCTGTGATTTTGAAGTTGATCCGCGTTTATCCGCGAAAATCCGCGGCTAATTAATTACAGCTTCTGAGCCAGCATCGCTGTTTTGCTCCAGCCGATGATCTGCATGGGCGGAAAGCGATACTCGTGAACCAAACGGAAGTGCCGGTTAGTCTGACTCATTATTTCTGTTCGTGGATGCGACTTGAAGCGAAACAGGATTTCGAGGAGGGTAGTTGCCGGGGTTGATCGGCGGCAGGGGATGTGCAGCAAGTGTCCGCCGGGCACGATAACACGCGCGAGTTCCGACATGCCCTCATCAAGCGGTACGTATTCGAGCGCGCCACTCGTCACCACCAGATCAAGTGAGTTGTCCGCGAAGGGAAGGGACAACAGATTGCCTTCGGTAAAGGTCACGTCGCGCGAGCGTCCGGGACTGTCGGCGACCGCTTTTCTGGCAGCAGTAATCGACGTGGCAGAGAGATCAAGTGCGGTAATGTTCACGGGAAAGTGTATTGAACGCATGAGCGCCAGCGTGAGCAAACCGGTGCCGCAGCCGGCATCGAGAATCTTAGCACCGCGCGAAATGGGCAGCGGACTATTGGCTAAATACTGATCGAGCGATCTACCGTAGCCGTTAACTTTGAAAGTGAAGTCATAGATGGCCGCAATCTTGTCATAGTATGAGCCCGCACGAGCTTCGGTTTTAGTTGCGGTCAGTACATATTCCATTCTTTGCTCCTGGCGGCCTTAGATGGGAATCGAATGCGAAACTCAATCAGAAAAGAAAGGCGCGTCATTGTAGCGTTCATCCCTTTTTTACTCAATACCGGAGGAATAGGGGGCACGAGGCAGGAGCAGGTGGCAGGAGCAGGAGGAGGCCGCAGAAAGGGGAGCGATTTTCCATTTCTCATTTTTCATTTTTCATTGGCCATTTAGGACACACGCAAGTCGAAGGGTTAGCTGTCATTCGAGCATTTAGGACGTACGCAAGTGAAACGGTTAGCTGTCATTGGGCATTTAAGGACGTACGCAAGTGGAAGGGTTAGCTGTCATTCGAGCATTTAGGACGTACGCAAGTGAAACGGTTAGCTGTCGTTGGGAATTTAGGGACACCGGAGAGTCTCCCAATGGAAAATGAAAAATGGTAAATGAGAAATGGAAAATCCTGTGTTAACGCCTCCTGCCAGCCAATCCCGCCACACGCGCCTGCCGCCTGCCCCTGCCGTCTGCTCCTGCCACCTTGCCGCCAGCCGCGCAAGTTTGGCCCCGCTCAGCCGTTCCTCCCCCGGGTGAAGAGCGCAATTTTCGTCAGGAGGAAAAGCACCGTGAAAAGAAGGCTGGTATTAATTGGCTGCGGAGGCTTAGCGCTGATTGCCGTCAGCGCTTTCATGTTTTCAAACGTGCGCACCGAAGCTGCCGTTTCTGAAACCACCTTGAGTGTTCCCGAACCAGTGGATTTCCAGCGCGGTTTCGAAGTGCAAATTATGGTCGACGGGCGCCCGCTCGAGGAGTATGCCGCTCGCGGCAAGACTTATGTTGAAGCCATTGCCGGCGCGGAGTACGAAATCAGAATTCGCAACCCTCTGCCGTATCGCGTGGCGGTCGCCCTGTCGGTCGACGGTCTCAACAGCATAGACGCGCGGCACAGTTCGGCTTGGAATGCGAGCAAGTGGGTCATTGAACCGTATGGAACAATCAACATCAGCGGCTGGCAAATGAGTTCAGAGCGCGCGCGGCGATTTTATTTTACTTCCGAGCGCGACTCTTATGGC
This sequence comes from Blastocatellia bacterium, assembly GCA_963698325.1. Taxonomy (GTDB): domain Bacteria; phylum Acidobacteriota; class Blastocatellia; order Pyrinomonadales; family Pyrinomonadaceae; genus PSRF01. The sequence continues at coordinate 3,656 of CAVOQJ010000011.1, forward strand.
GCGAAGCTGGGGCAAACCGCCAACCTCGGAAACATTTCGGCCGTGTTCTTTCGTGAACGGCATTCGTACCCGATCCCCGTCACACCCGGACCGCCTCCTCGACCATATCCAATTTATAAAGACGACGGACGAGACAACCAAAGGTCCGAATCACCTGCAGCCGGAAGAAGCGGCGAACCTGCTGAGAACAAATCCAAATCCGGCGCGGCCACATCTGCGGACAGGCAGCGACAACCCCCATCGGCTCAGCCGCTGCCTGACGACGAGTATGCGGCGACCGGGATAGGGCGCTCCGTTCACAATGATGTTCGTTGGGTAAATTTGGATCTCGACTCGCGGCCCGCTGCGGAAGTGACGATTCGCTACGAATATTATCCAGCGTTGGTGCGACTGGGAGTTTTGCCACGCCGCTACGAGCGTCCCGATCCTTTGCGAAGACGAGAAGGCGCGAGAGGTTTCGAAGATGGGCGCTTCAGCCCCGAGCCGTAAGACCGGTACGGAGGAGGCAGACGGCGGGAGCAGGAGGCAGGAGGCAGGAGGCAGGAGGCAGGAGTCAGGAGGCAGGAGTCATTTTCCATTTTCCATTTCTCATTTTTCATTGTCCATTAGGAGATAAGCAACCTTAGAGGAGGTATCAGCCAATGGCCGATTGGCTGATACCTCGCTCTCAGGTTTATCCCCCAATGGAAAATGAAAAATGAGAAATGAGAAATGGAAAATGGCTCCTGCTCCTGACTCCTGCCCACTGTTGACTGTTGACTGTCGACTGTTCACTGTTGACTCTTTGTTGCCTTGTTCAATTTTCCGAAAACCCAAACGTCCCCTTCGGCGGAACCATCGCCGTTTCCCTTACCGAAAAACGCCATTATCTCCTCACCGTCTTTTAGTTCAGCAAACATGTCCGGGGTCAGGCTCAATGTAAGTTTTCTGCCCGTGTAATCACCGCTTAATTCATCGAGAAAAATTTTCTTTCCGATCTGCAATTGCAACGGCACATCTCTGACAGGAAATGGGTGGCTTGTTTTTAACTCGATCTGTACCACGGGCAGCCGGCTGGCGCCGATCAACCTTGTAGCGTTATGGATGCTGACAATCTCGTTCCCCTCATTTTTCCTTTGCTGGCTTACCCCGTCTCCCCCTTCCACTCTTCCCCCCGGTCTTGGAGTGCGAGCCACCCGGATGACGGTATATGAGAGATTGGCCGGCGCGGCAAAAACCGGCACTGCCTGAATTGTTACAGTGGCGGGAACAGAGATCAGCCAAACCGAAGAGCCGACAGGCCGAGCATCAAACGGCGACAGAGGAAACTCGACCACGCCAGTCATGAAACCAAAAATGTATTTCACCTGGATCGGCTTCTTATTGTCGTCTAGAAAAGTTACCGTGAAGCTGCTGCCATTGTTGCGCCCGTTATTCCAGTGTACCGACAGCGCCACCGGCTCACAGTCCACGCTTGCCGGCACGCTATCGCCTCTAATTGGAATCTCAATCGACTCCCCCTCCCGACGAAATACATGTGTGGCCGAAGTCTGCCCCGGCACATCAGCGCACAGGCGGGGCCGGCCGTTTTCCTGACCGTACACCACATGCGTTCGCCCGGAGATAGCGGATCCTGACAACAACAAAGACGCTGCGAGAGGCACGAGTAGGTTCTTTCTCATCGTTTATCCCTCATCACCTATTACTGGTGTTTTAGTTTTACTGATGTCTCGTGAGGTAACTCGCGGGGCTATGTGGGAATAGTAGAACAGGAAAACGGTGAAAGGGAAGGGGGAACAGGGGAATAGGGAACGGGGAAAGGGTAAAGGGGAAGGGGTAAATGGGAAACAGGGGATCAGGGGAAGAGGGGATCAGGGGAACAGGGGAGAGGGGTAACGGGAAAAGGGGGTAACAGGGGAAAAGGGGAAGGGGGAAAGGGGAAGGGGTAAGGGGGGAACAGCGGAAAGCGGAGCTTCGACCCTCTGTATCCCTTTACCCTTTACCCTTTACCCTTTTCCCTTTTCCCCCTTTCCCCCATCTGCCGGCTGTTTACTGTTTACTGTTCACTGTTTACTATGTTCATTATTCGACCCGAACCTAACCAAACCTTGAACGACGAGCCTCTTCCGAAAGAACTGTTTTCCCGGCGCCAACTCGATGCGAGCGTGGACGGCATCGTCGCGTTTGATCGAGAATATCGCTACACCGCGTGGAACCGGGCCATGGAGCGCATCTCCGGCAAAAAGAGCGACGACACACTCGGCCGGAACGCGTTCGAAGTCTTTCCTTTTCTGAAAGAAACCGGTGAAGATAAGTGTTTCTATGAGGCCTTGGCTGGAAAAAGTTCGGTATCTGAGAACCGTCCGTATACGATTCCGGAAACCGGCCGCCAGGGATTTTTTAGAGGCTACTACTCTCCACTTTATGATGAGCATAACGAGATTGCCGGCGGCATTGCCATTATTCGCGACATCACCGAGCGCAAGCGCGCTGAGGCGGAGGCAGAGGAAGCTCATCAGCGCCTGACTTTTCATGTTGAGAATTCGCCCCTCGCTGTAATTGAGTGGGACAGCGACTTCCGCGTGTCGCGCTGGTCGGAGTCGGCGCAGCGTTTGTTTGGCTGGGCGCCTGAGGATGTAATCGGCAAGCACGTTGGCGACTGGCATTTTGTTTTTGACGAAGATGTAGACGCTGTCGAACAGGTGACGAATCGCCAGCGCCTGGGCACGGAATTCCGGGGAGTGCAGCGTAATCGCAACTACTCGCGGGACGGATCTGTGCTGTATTGCGAGTGGTATAACTCCGTACTGCGTAACGAGTCGGGCCGGCTGATATCCGTGTTGTCTCTCGTTCTTGACGTGACGACACGAAAGCGCGCGGAAGAAGAACGCGCTCAATTGCTCGTGCGCGAGCGCGAGGCGCGCAAGCAGGCGGAAGAAGCCGACCGCCTCAAGGATGAGTTTCTCGCCACGCTCTCGCATGAACTGCGCACGCCGCTCACCTCAATCCTGGGTTGGGCCACCTTGCTGCGCACCGGTGATGTCGAGGAAGGTAATATCGCGCGGGCAGTTGAAACGATTGAACGCAATGCGCGCTCGCAAGCTCGACTCATCGATGATCTGCTCGACGTCTCTCGTATCATCACCGGCAATCTTCGCCTCGATCTGCGTCCGATAAATCTCGCACCGATAGTGGAAGCAGCTAACGATGCTCTGCGCCCAACCGCGGACGCAAAAAATATTCAACTAAAAATGGAGTTTGATTCGGAAACCTGCCTGGTCAAAGGTGATCCAAACAGACTGCGGCAGGTGATCTGGAATTTGCTGATGAATGCGATCAAGTTTACGCCGCGCGGTGGCAGCGTGAGCATTCGTCTCGGTTGTTTCGTCCAAAGTCCGACGGGTGATGGCCAAAGTCCAACGTCTGATATCCAAGGTCCAATGTCTGGTGTCCAACGCCCAACGTCTGATGATCAACTTCCGAGGTTTGTTGGCCAGCGTCCATCGTCGGTTACCCAAACTTCGACTTCCAGTGTTGAAGGCCAATCCGCTTTCCGCAATCCGCAATCCGAAATTCCCCCGTCTTCCCCTTTATCCCTTCCCCCTTACCCTTCGTATGTCCGGCTGGTCATTAGTGATACGGGCGAGGGCATCGCCGAGAGTTTCTTGCCGTTCGTGTTTGATCGATTCCGCCAGGCTGAAGGATCAATCTCCCGCAGACAGGGTGGACTGGGTCTGGGTCTCGCCGTAGCCCGTCACCTCGTAGAGTTACATGGCGGCAACATCAGGGCAGAGAGTGAGGGTCCGCAGCAGGGCGCCACCTTCATCGTCGAGTTGCCTCTCGCTGAGGAGCGGCGCGATCCGGCCCGCCGGCAAGAGCGGCAACGAGAGATTGAAAGGAGGGGCAATGTTCCCACCGTTCCGAGGCTCGACGGCACTCGTGTGCTGCTTGTTGAAGACGATGAAGACTCACGCAAACTGCTTGGGCTGATGCTTAAGAAACAAGGCGCTAGAGTTACTTCCACCTCATCGGCGGCTGAAGCACTAGCTGCGATTGAGGAGATACTGCCCGACGTAGTCCTGAGCGACATCGGAATGGCTGACGAGGACGGCTATGAATTGATACGCAAGGTGCGAGCATTACCCGCGGAGCGCGGTGGACTGACGCCGGCCATCGCCTTGACCGGATATGCCACGCGAAAGGATCGCGAACGCGCCTTATCCGCGGGCTACCAACTGCATCTGGCCAAGCCGGTTGAACCCCCCGATCTCGTAGCCGCCATCGCCGGCCTCGCCTCGAGAAACAGTAAACAGTAAACAGTCAACAGTGAAGAGTGAAGAGCGAAGAGTGAACAGCCATTAGGGAACTGCAGACAACAGACGGTAGCCACGGCGTAGCCCGAGCATGGATGGCGCAACACAAACGGGCGACAGATGCTTCCTTTGCTAGTCTCATTAACACCTGTCACTCTTCACTTTTCACTCTTCACTCTCATCAAGCCAAATCTCTTGCTAGAACCTGATCGCGACTGCTTACCCACAAGCGTTGCGTATCCAAAATCTTTCTCCTCATACTGCCTCTTAGCCTTCAGCTTCGGCAATACGATTGCCGCCAAACCACATGGAGACAACCTCAAATGAGTGAAATCAAACTCAATCTCATCGATAGTAAAAGTATTCTCACTGGCACGATTCACGGTTCAGTAGCAGATTCGTGCATCGCTGCCCTTTCGGCCGAACCGGAAACGATAGCCGAACTCGAAGCAGCTTTGGGACGGTACATCAAACCGCAAGCGGAACTGAGCGCCTTCGCGTCTTTTCGCCGTGGTTCTGAGATCGATTCGGAGCCGTGGGATGCGGGTCTTGTAATAATCGATCTATCGGCTCGGATTGTGGCTGCCGAATCTTCCTACTCTCAACCACAACCTGAAGGCGAGGTGTGTTATCACGATGGCGCAAAATTAACTGATGTCTCGGTCCCGTATCGTCTGCCGGCGGACTGGGTGTTTGTTAACTCAGCCGAAGCGCATCGCTGGGCGTGTGATCGTCACCGTTTTCAGCGCACAGAGAAACTGCTGTTCGACGCGCGAACGGTCCTTTATGGATCTGCATTACTTGAGTTCGTTATTAAGTCCCGCGTTGTCAACCTTGGAAAAAACTCAGAGCGGCGTGACGACGTAACCGAAGCACAGCTGGCCCAGGAAATCACCAGCATTCACACAGCGTGGTTGATGACGCCCCGCGACGATCTGCGCGGGCTATCGCCAAGAGAGGTTTTGCTGGAGAAACAGGACTTCATCGACTTCGACCTGCATACTCGCTCGCTGCAATGGACTTTCCAGGGCGAAGGCCCGCCATGCCTCGCGCCGGATTCATTCGCGTATCGCTACGCCGGTTTTGGCACGCAAGAATGGGTTGTTTACTACGATCTGGTCCGTCACCTGCTTTGGCGCGCTACAGAACTCGATTGCCTGGATATTGACGCAGCCGTGTGCAGGCTTGAACAGATCAAGAACGCCTGGCTTGAGACAGGCGATGGCGAATACGAGGGGAAAGTTCCCGCGATCATCATTGACAATGAACGCAAACGTCTGCCGCAGGCGATGAGCGCGGCTGAGATGATCATCGATGATGACTGCGAGCTTTGCCGTATGTCAGCGCTGGAAGCGGAGATGGGATTTGGCCCTGCCTTCTGGCATCTCGACGGTTCGCACATGGACGACGGATTTGCCTTTTCACCTTGTCTAACGCTTGAAGAATGGGAAGCAGAGAACAGACGGCGCGAGGAATTTGACCGGGAGTTTGAGCGCGAACGGGAGGAGCGCAGGCAACGCCTCGCTCGCGGCGAAGCTAATGACGATGACGAAACGGCCGATGATGGTGAAACAGCCGACGATGATGAAAATGCCAATGCTGACGAAATGGTTAACTAATAAGGTAATCGACCTCTGACTACTGTCTCCTGACTCCTGATTCCTGTCTCCTTTCCCGTTTACCCGTTCCCCTTTTCCCATTCCCCTGATGCGCCGCCTGAATTGCTTGCGAGACTTGAGCAGATGAACCGGGAACATTGGAACGCCTGGTTTGATCTGCCAATTCCGGCACTCAATGACCTGTCTCCACGCGAGGCCTCCCGGACAGAGGGGGGGCCGCGACCTGTTGGACAGTCTACTCCTCGAATACGAGCGCCATCAGAATGATTCGCTGGAGAACATTTTCAAACCACACATCGCCACCCTGCGCCGCGAGCTGGGGTTTGAAGTGAGTTCGGCTACACCTCGTAAACGGAATCTGTGGAATCTATGAATTACTTCGGCAGCTCCGCCGGGATAATGCTCAACTCGGGCACAAACCGCATAATTGTTCGCTCGATGTGAGTGATTGCGCCGGCGGGCATCTTTGCAAACAGCTTTTGTGCTCCTTCTGCTCCAAGCACCTGGATTGGAATCGGTCCCTTGTCGATATCCGTAAAGCTGTCGCGCATTGTGAGCGTGACGTACTCATTCGCGTCTCCGCCAAAGATAGTCTCCGATACCAGGTAGGTAGCCCCAGCCTTGGCGAACACCGGCGCGAAATCATTCTTTATATAGTTCTCAACCTCCTGGTTCCGCCCGGCGGCCACGCGCACAGACGAGACGACCGCAAGCTTTGGCGCATATGGCTTACTCATCACGCTCAGATCGGGTCGGGTGCGAACAATGTAGCGGTGGACGCTTTTGACCAGGGTGCCCGCCTTGGCCGACCAATCGGCGAAGCCCTGGCTGCCCAGAGCCTTCTCGAGCGGGCCGGGGCCATCAAACTCGGCGAACTTGTCGAACGGCGCCACGAGCACAAACTCAAAGGCGTCGCCGGCATAGTTCGTGCTCTGCCAGACCTCGCGCCATTTGAGTCCACCTTTCTTCAATGCGGGGTTGGTAGTGTTTTTCATGAAGTTTTGAAACTCGGCCATCATCTCCGGCTTCACACTGATTTGAGTAATGACTAGCCACTGAGCAGGTGGCGCTGCTTGCGGCGTGGGAGTTGGGGTTTGGGCCAGGCTCGGGTTTGACTGGGCAGCGCCGAGCAGGAGAGCAGTAACCCAGAGTGCGTGCATCACTGGAGCGGTGATTCGTCTCATTTTTCTGTTCCTTTCTGAAAAAGGTTTTGGGGAAGAGCGATTAAAGAAAGACTGGGCGAAGAGCGACTAACAAAGATCTGGACAAGAACACGATCACGGAATCAATAGGGGCGACGCCTTGAGATGGTCCGGAGCTAGCTAGAAGTTGAAGCTTGTCGGGCGTTATCGACCTGGATGTTCTGGACTTAGCAAGGCGTTCGATCTTTCAAAACTCGGTGTCGCGGATGCTATTACAGATCGTACCCGGAAGCAAGAAGCGTTCTTGTCAGAACCGCCTGAGGTAGCGGGTGGGTTTCACGCCGAAGGCGTGACATATAGTAGCCAGGGGTAAGCGCGTTTCGCGCGCCACCCCTGGATCCAGATCAAAAAACCTACTTCGCGCCGCAGGCGCGCCAGAGGCAAACAGAATCACACGCTACTGCCCATGAGAGGCAGGCGCCTGACCACTGACTACTGACCGCTCGCATCCAGGCCAAATGAACGAGGACATCAAACTCCACCGGCAGAACGCCGGAAAAAGCTGTCCGCGCTTATTTGGTGCAGGACCTGTCCTGGGAACAATTCATGGATGCGTTCGGAGACAGCGAAGATGAGCTCGTCGGAGAGCTTGTCGATCTAATAGAACACGAACTCAAGCGCGGCGGTTTCCTGGGTCTAAATGAAAAAGAATGGGCTCAATATCAATCACGGCTAACGTCGGCGATCGCGGCCCTTGAATCATAGCTGCTCACGGCTCGCTGATCCCTGTTTGCTGATTGCTGCTTCCTTCTATTCACGATTTACCATTTATGATTTACTAACGGGTCATGCTAAACACGACCGCACTCTCGTGGGTACTTGCCCTCGTCGCCCTGCTGGGCTCAATCGCCTGTGCGGGCCGTCCCGCTAAGCAGAAGTCGCAGATGTCAGAAAGCATCGTGCGGCCCAATATCCCCCGTGTTTGGGATGATGCTGCGCTTGCTTCATTAGAGGTGCCGCTGGCAAACGCGCGCTACTCGCCCGTGCATGTGTCATCCGATTACTACTACCGCATCCCGGTCCGTACCATCTATCGGACTTACCCGGTTTACGCTCCCGGCCAGGAGCCCCCCGGTTTCATCAACGAGCTCAAACAACAGCAACCCCAGGTAGTCTTTGACCCTGCCACTCTGAAGACTGAAGCAGATTGGATCAAAGCCGGCGAACTCGTGTTTGATACACCGATCGGTGTCGGTAGGTTGGGTACGGGTGATCCGAGCGTGCTCTATGTGAGAGAGCCCGCCTGGCTCGCACAAACTCGTCCGCCGATTGCCAGAGACGGCACCATACCTTTTTACCGTTATGTGGTGACGGAGAAGGGAAAGGTCGGGGTAGGTATTCTTTCCTGCGCCATGTGTCACACGCGCGTGATGCCTGACGGCACGATCATTAAAGGTGCACAAGGCAACTTCCCATTTGATCACGAACTTGGCTACGGCTACAGTTCGCAGCCCGACCAGCTTGAGCGTGCTCGCGGCCTCGAACGCCACCTCTTTACCGTGCCGTGGATGCGTGATGATTTGCAGGAGCAGTTTGCCCACCGGTCAATCGCTGAAATGGCTGCCGCACACACAGCGATTCCGCCGGGCGCATTGGCCCGCCATCGCTCAACTCCTTACTACCCAGTGCAAGTTCCCGATCTGATCGGCGTGAAAGACAGGCATTACCTCGACCGCACTGGTCTGCAAGTTCATCGATCGATTGCTGACCTGATGCGTTATGCGGCGCTTAACCAGGGCGGTGACGACCTTGCTCACTTCGGCGATCTTGTTCCGGCGGCTGAAGACTTTCGCACCTTGCCGGACCCGTCTACCCAAACGCGTTACAGCGATAAGCAGCTCTATGCGCTGGCTCTTTATGTATATTCGCTGCAGCCGCCGCCGAACCCAAATAAGTTTGATGAAACGGCGGCGCGCGGGCAGGAGATTTTCAAACGTGAGAAGTGTGTGATGTGTCACACCCCGCCGCTTTACACCAACAACCAGCTAACACCGGCGAAAGGTTTCAAAGTTCCGGAAGAGCATCGGACGAAATACGATATCTTCCCGCTTTCGGTAGGCACCGACCCAAATCTCTCTCTGAAGACTCGCAGGGGAACCGGTTACTACAAAGTACCTTCGTTGCGTGGGGTGTGGTATCGCGGCCCATTTGAGCACAGCGGTTCAGTGGCTACGCTGGAAGATTGGTTTGACCCGCGACGCCGGCGCAGCGATTACGTGCCCACCGGATTTGTTGGCGTGGGACTAAACGGGGTGGCACTAAAGAGCAGAGCAGTAATCGGACATCCCTTCGGACTCAACCTCCCCGCCGAAGACCGCCGCGCGCTCATCGCCTTTCTGCGAACGCTCTAATAAGGCAATTGTTCCTCATCACTCATCACTCAGTACTGTTCTTCCCACAACTCGAAACTCGAAACCCGAAACTCGAACCTTCTCGATATTCATGAGTAATGAGTGATGAGTCTTCAGAAAATTCATCGAGGCAGAATTCGGGGCGCAAACTAACAGTTTGCGTCACCCGTGAAGTGTAACGACCCTTCAGCTCAATCAATGGCGTCCACTGGAAAAATCAGCGGGAAGGTGACGGAGTTGGTTGGGTCAAGTCGATGCGAACGTAGAAGATTTCTGTCTTCTTTGTCTTTTCATCCTGGCCCAAAACGATGGCCAGGCCTTCCTCCTTCTTCCCATCCTTGCGTTTAAACAGACAGACGGCGCCGTGGTTGTCTTTGTCTTCCGTGTCGCCGATACAACCTTTTTCGCTGGGGGTCCAGCCGGCTGCCTTCATGCGTTCGCTTGAATAGAAGGCTTGCACATCTTGCGCACTCTGGTCGGTCGTGAACGCAATGAAGTTTATCTTTCCCTGCATCATGGTGCGGATCGCCAAGCGCGCGGCGAGCGGGATTTCGAGGTCAGCCTTCGTAGCACCCACGAGCGGCGGCACGTCGGGCCACAAGCTGCTAACGGTTCCAGCCTTGGGGTCGCCGGTGAAGGTCTCCACAAACCGGCAGGCCATTGCGACCGCCAGCACAAGAATCAAAGCCAGGATAGGGGTAGTCGTTCTCATGTTCACCTCCGCGAGAAACCGAGCAGATTATAGTGGGAGAACGTAAACAGTAGACAGTAAACATTAGACAGTGAACAGTGAAAAGTGAACAGTCTGAAGATGTGATGAGTGATGAGTTCGGAGGGAGCCGTTACTGCTGACTTCAGGCTTCTGGCTCCTGATTACTGACTCCTGACTACTGACTATTGGCTTTTGATTACTGACTACTTGCCTTTCTCAGAAGCTGAAGAGGGCCCGTGCGAGGAAGGCCACGCTCATTAGTCCGCCTGAGATTGTGAAGGACCATTCCACCAGTTGGCTGGAGCGCCCGAGGAGGTGACGGCAGATCAACATGCCGCCTTTCCATCCGTCCTGTTGGTACAACGGCAGCAAATTTCCAATAGCGAGGGCAAGATTGAGACTACCGAAGAATGTCCCCCAGGCTAGCGCGGCGAGCATGAGATTCACGCCAATGCCGGCCAATAGTACGAACAGTTGTTGAGTCAGAGCGCGTTTCTGCAAGCTGGCCATGTCCATGCGGATGTAGGCGCCAAAAGGAAGTAAGCGGAGATGATAATCAACATTCCGGAAGCGAACGCGATAAAGCTGAGGGCCCCAGCCGAATCCGGCCTGGGTTACCGAAATGTCGCAGGCGCGCGCTGCAAGAAAGTGTCCCAGCTCGTGAAGTACGAGTGCAACAACAAAGCTCAAGATAAAGTTGGTTAAGGGAACAGGCATGTTTTTCAGCAACGGGAATCGATTAGCGTGGAAAAGGATGAGACGCGGGCCTCGAGCTCTCGTAAGCCATGTAGCTCTTGCCTAACGTCGATAATCAAATAGAGCACAGCGCAAACGAGGACTATTCCGTGCAACACGCCGACGCCTGTGGTCATAACAGAGGCGAACAGAAACATTAATGTGAGCACCGCGACGTAGAGTCTGAGCGCAAGCATGGGGCCTCCTGATTCGTATGTATTGAAGAAACGAGTAATCTGAGGTTGTTTCCACGGGGAGGAAGAAAACAGGAGGCAGACGGCAGGAGGCAGACGGCAGAAGATAGAAACAGGAGACTGACGACTGACGACTGATCAGCTATCGAGCGGGCAAACGGTGGGAACCTTTTCCAATGTGGATGTGGGGACCGGTGGCCACACCTGGTATGGCACTACGGAATGTAAGGAAAGGTATCTTCTCAGTACGCAGGAAGTTGATGAGTACTCTTCCTTCAGGACTGTCCGGATGTAGTCCCACATCCACCCCCTGGCGATGATCGAGTCCCCAGTGAGTATGCAAATCCGATTGCCCTAAGGCGGTCAGCGGCAAAGGACGGCTAAACTTAGCCATGAAGAAGCTCTCTACCTTGGCCGAGTCGGAGAGACTCCAGCTACCTTCGAGCGTTTCGGGAAGGGCGGTAGCTTGAATGTCTTCTGGGCGTTCGATTCGCTCAACCCGAGTCTTCTCGATGAAGGTGGTGACGTTTCCGCGCTTATACCAAAAGCCGTCCGCGCCCTTCGTAACTTCATCAACCTGCATCTGTCCGCCGCCAACCAAATAAATCCGTATCGAAGGGTTGTCCGGCGGGGTCCTGAGTGCCGGCGCCGCCTCTGTTGTGGCATCAGATGCCTGGAAGGTGCCTCTACGTTGGACTGCATCCTGACCTTTATCCCTGCTCTCACTAGCGCCTTGCCCCAAGGCTGCAGAGCAGGCAATCATAAGGACAAATCCAGCGGAAAAAGAAGCAGTAAGTAATCGCATAAGTGCAAACGCTTGTGAGCGAGGGAATAGTAAACCTGATCCAAGTCTGCTGGCAACTACTTGTCTCTTGGGTTCGGTTTCTCTGTGCGCAATCTCGTTCTCCGTGGCAAGCGCTTTCCACGCAAGATTCACCGGGAGACACAAGGCCCACAGAGGACGAACAGAGAAGTTCAGGCACCTTAAGATGTGTTAACAAGCGTAATCCTGCCTCGTTTTCCGAATGCCAAATCGATCACGTTATCAAGGTAGTGAGGTTCCAGAGAGACATGGGGCAGCAGTAGTCGCCGCGCACGTGGAATATGCTCTGTTTTAATCCTCTAATAGAAGTATTCGTAAGTTAGCAGAGGAACGCAATGCCCGAAATGTTTGTTGAAAACATCGACGTCCGGAAATTGGCTCGCGCTTACATAGCCCTGGCTTTGGCCCAGGACGAGGCGAAGCGTTACGCCGTGCAGCACTCCACGCAAGCAGCTCTGCTTCCACTACTCACCAGCCTCGACATGACAGCCGAGTTGCTGGAAGAAATATTGCAGAATGCCTTGCCAGAAAAAGATTCACTGCCCTCCCAAACAATAGCCAGTTCAAACATGGTGATGTGAAATACCAGGAGACAGGAAACAGTAAACAGTAGATAGCAAACAGTAGGCCAGTAGGCAGAAGGCGGTAGGCAGCGTCGCCAACCTCGCAGAGCCGGCCTCCACGTTTTCGCGAAGAGGTGGCACTGAATCACAAAAAGAAAAGTCTCACGCAGTGCTGGGAGGGATCAACGCAGTGCTGGGATTAAGGCGATGCGGTTGGTGAGGACGATGGTGTTGGTGCTCCCGAGGCCGTAGTGGCTCTCTCGATCGCTTTCACTTGATCGCGTTCCAGAAGAGTCACCACGCCGCGGCGTCGATACCAAATTCCTTCTCGTGCTTCCCATACCTCATCGGCCTCAACGCTCGTGCCGTTCTTGAGCTGAATTGTCACACCACGCCTGGTCTTTTCGTCTCCCCCCGTCGATACCGGACTGGAACTTAGTGCGACGCGTGCAGATTCAGTTTGAACCGCAGGGGATGGCATCTCACTCGGTGAAGCAGACGGTCCTGGCGACGGAGATGGAGTGATGGACGGCGAAGGTCGAAAAGGCAGGAGAGGCACCTGTTGCTGCGTGACAACCGCATTCGATCCTGTCTGCTCGGAACTTTGGCCGGGAATCTCACGACTCGTCCGCTGGTAGACCACGAACAGCACCATTCCGGCGGCCAAGGCAGCCACTGCGGCGATGGTGAGAATCTTCCAATTCTGTCGCAGTCGTTCCTCCGGCGAGGCTTGATACCCACGGCCTCCCAGGACAGCTGAATTTCCCACCTGTCGATCCCATTGCTCGCGGGTTGCTGATAGGTCGGGATTACTGTCCGAATAATCTGCGACGAGTGTAGTACCGTCGAGTTCGCAGAACTGCTCCGTATCAGGAAAACTTGAATAGCATTTTGGACAACGTTTCATACGATGCTCGATGGATGGGACGGGCCCTAGCCGAGCCTAGCAGACATTATGTTGGAAAAGCTCGGCAAACGGCAATCAGAAAACAGTGAACAGCTGGAAAACAGTGAACAGTCAACAGTGCCGCGTACGGGGTCCGAGGTGGCAATGCTAGTTATGTGTATTACTTGCGGGTGAGGTCAGCGTTGTAGAGTTGTTTGTAGACGCGGTAATTGTTCATCACTTTCTGCACGTAGGCTTTAGTTTCGTCGAAGCCCACCTCTGAAGTGAATACACCGGGATCCTCTTGTTTCGCCCGTCTCACCCAGCGAGCCACATTATCTTCACCGCCATTGTAGGAGGCAGCCACAGCTTCAGGCAGATTGGGAAACATCGTCGACAATTCCGCCAGGTACTCGCCGCCGAGACGGATTGAGGTTTCCGGTTGATAAAGTTGGCTCTCCTGCACGGGACTCATGCCTGCATTCGACGCGTACTTCTGCGCAGCGTCGATCGTAAGTTGCAACAACCCGCGGGCGCCGGCGGGAGACTTTGCGAGCGGGCGAAACACGCTCTCCTGCTTTATCAGAGCCAGCATAAAGCGTGGATCGAGTTTGCGGGCTTTGGCGGTGCTGATGATAGCCTGATGGTAAGGTGCCGGATAGCGATCGGCGAGGGACGCGGCCTGTGAACGATTGCGCTCGGTACGCTCGTCGACCAACGCAGCCCGCTTACTATCGCCAATGTTTGCCAGTCGCTCGGTCGCCAGCCATCCGTAATACGAATCAATGCCGCCGGGCACAGCCAGATAGGCCGCAATCGCGTCGTCGCGACGGCCAGCATGGTCCAAACCGTAAGCTTTCAGGTAGGCAACTTCCGCAGGGCTTGTGGCCACACCTTTTTGGAAAGTCTTCCCGCTTAGTTCATCGGCCACCGCTATTGCCCGCTTCCAGTCGCCCTCTGCAATTTCCATACGGACTTGACCAAACAATGCGTTGGTGTCCGTAGGGGTGCCGGCGAATCGTTGCCTGGTGCGCGCAATCCAGGCGGCGGCATCCTGCAAACGTCCAGCTTCGCGTAGGGTGTCGATGGCATTCAGGTGTGCGGTCTCAATTCTTTCGCCATCGGGAAAGCGATTGATGTATTCGATGTACCGATCGGCGGCGTCCGAAGTCTTACCCAGGCGAAGCAGGGAAGCGGCGCTGAAGTTCAGTCCTTCGCGACCTTCTTTGGTGGAGGAGTAGGTGCGGGCGAGACGGTCGTAGGCGTTGTAGGCTTCGTAGTAACGCCGCTCCTGGAAATATGAACGGCCGATGCCTAGCAGCGCCTCGGCGACACGCGGATCACCAGGATAGTAGTTCATCAAAGCCTGCCAGTGTTCGCGCGCCTCATCGAAAGCGCGATTGGCGTGGTAAATGCCGGCACGGCGCAGGTGTTCCTCGGGGGAAAGGCGTGTGATCGTTCCTTTAGCGTTTCGCGCGAGGCGATCGTCGCGGCGTACGATGGCGAGAATGGCGTCGCTGCTAGCCTGCTGAGCCCTGGAGAGACGCGGAAGTATGGTCACACTAAGCAGGATGACTAGAAGCAACAGGAATAATGAACGCGTCCGAAATGCCATCTGGCTAACAAACTCCTTTTCAGCGGAAAATTCCACCAACCGGGCGACCTGTCTGGATACCCCGGTTTTAGGTGATACGACAAAACCGACTGCCAGTGCGCGCTGCCAACTTCTCACCCCCGACTACGCACTACTCACCCTTCGATGATCTGAAAGCTGGAAACGATTTCCGCGGTCGGTTTCAGGCTCGCCGCGACGCTGCAGTATTTCTGTTCTGAAAGCTCAATGGCCTGCGCCACTGACCGCTCTGAAATCTTACGCCCCCGGACAATGTGATGCACTTCCATTCGCTTATAGCTGCGCGGATGATCTTCGCGACGCTCGCCGCGCACTTCGACGCGATAGCCAGTCACGGCCTCGCGCTTCTTCCGCAGAATGGAAATTACGTCCACTCCGGTGCACGATCCCAGCGCCAACAACAGCAGCTCCATCGGGCTTGGAGCGGAATTACGCGTCCGATCAGCGTCAATCGCCACCGCATGACCCGAAGGTGAAATCGCAACAAAAAGATCATCATCTGCCAAATGGACAACCGTTTTGGGACCCTCGGTATTCATTACGGTGACCTCCGAACAGAGAATAGCACATGGGCTGCTTGATAGCTGCCGAATCGAGACAGCGGCCCTTTCCCCAACTTGATGGGTGAGTTTGCCTATTTTGCGGGTACAAATTCGCCGTTTAGAAAGCAATTTTAATTAATTGGCAAACTTTTGCGTCGAAAAAGTTTCTTGCGACTTCGTGGCACAGTCTTTGTTTAATTCTCACATACTGAGGTGTGTTTTGTTTCGATTCTGTAACAGAAGGTGCTTGGGGAGTGAAGCAATTTAGGATGACGAACTAAGTGGCCTGCGCCTTATCTGTTTCTGAGAACTGGAGGAAGAAAATTATGGCAATTAGAAAAACGCTAGTGGCATTTCTCGCGGTAATTCTGTTAGCCGCGGGATCTACGCTTACTCAAGCTCAACTTCAAACCTACCGGGGTACGACCCGTTCGGTGCGACAACTAATACTTCGAATTGAAAACCGTACTGACATTTTCCGCAATACGATAAATGCGCAAAATCAAAGCCGCATTTACACAACGGGCGGAGCAAATCTGAACAACCTGATAAACGATCTCGATCGGGCTGTGGTACAACTACGCCAGCGGTTCGACCGCAGACAGTCGACGGCGGCGGACGCGCAGGACGTCCTTGATCACGCTGCTTTGATCGACCGTTTCATCACAGACCAAAACATTCGCAGCGCGGCAGTAGTGCGGAATTGGGCTAACCTGCGTGCTGACTTGAATCGGCTGGCGAGTGCTTACGGTCTGACCTGGCCGTCCATTGGTCAAACTTATCCGAACTCCAATTATCCAAGTACTGGGTATGGCGCCAATCTGCTGACCGGGACCTATCGTCTCGATCCATCACACAGTGACGATCCGGCACAGGCGGCTGATCGTGCGACACAGTCTCTTCCCTATGGTGATCGTACACGGTTACGCAATCAACTAGCCGCGCGGCTTGAGTCACCTGACCAGCTCGCAATCGAAATGCGCGGCCGAAATGTGACGCTCGCATCGTCACGAGCACCGCAAATCAGCTTTTCAGCCGACGGTGTTGAGCGCGTTGAGACCACGAATACGGGCCGTACGATTCGCGCGCGCGCGTCGCTCAACGGCGATCAATTGATCGTCAGCTCAACCGGAGATCGCGATACCGAGTTCAACGTTACCTTCGACCCAATTGATAGCGGACGCAGATTGACCGTTACTCGGAGGGTTTATGTCCAGGGTCTTTCGACGCCGGTGGTTGTGCAAAGCACTTACGAGAAGACGTCTGACGTCGCTCGCTTTGATATCAATACTGGACCCCAAACCTATCCGAGTGATAGCAATTACCCCGCCGGCACGGACTTCATTATTCCAAGCGGCGAAAGCCTGGTTGCTGTTCTCGACAATGGTCTGTCCACTGCGAATGCGCGGACAGGTGATCGTTTCACGGTTACCGTGCGACAGCCTTCCCAGTATGAAGGCGCGACCATCGAAGGGCATGTTTCGGATGTCCAACGGAGCGGTCGTATAACCGGACGGTCCCAGATGACTTTGAACTTCGATACTATTCGTCTGCGCGACAGCAAGTCTTATCGCTTTGCGGGTATCATTGATTCCGTAAGGAATGCGCAGGGAGACACCGTGAAGATAGACAACGAAGGATCGATCAGGGATGACAATCAGACTACCAAAACCGCTCAACGAGCTGCCATTGGTACGGCGGTCGGCGCGATTATTGGCGCCATCGCAGGCGGCGGTAAAGGCGCGGCTATCGGAGCCATTGTGGGAGCCGGCGGCGGTGCGGGATCTGTCTATGTCCAGGGTCGCGACGATCTGGAATTGGATCGAGGAACAGAATTAGTTATTCGCGCTACCGGTCCACGCTAGGAGTTCCGGCGTGCGCCGATTAAGTATGAGGGCCAGCCACGAAAGTGGCTGGCCGTTAATTTCGTTTCGCGATTAGGATGTATGTTACTATCTGCGCGTTTAGAACCTCACTCTATTCGTTCGGTCCTCCCAAATTGGCCGCACCGAAACCTTCGCGCCAGTTATTTACCCAACCGTGGGAGGTCCATACATGTCAAGAGTCCTCGTGGTCGATGACGACGATACTATCCGCGACACACTCTACGAACTTCTGTCTGAACAATATGTTTGCCAGACCGCCGAGACAGCGGAAAAGGCGGTTGCCAGACTAGAAGCCGACGCCTACGACGTGGTGCTTACTGACATCTCAATGCCTGGCCTAAGCGGGTTGGAATTACTAGGACATATACGCCAAAAATATTCAAACACCCCGGTAATAATTGTCTCCGGCATCGGCGATCAGGAGCACGCCCAGGGTCTGATCAAGCTCGGCGCTTTTGATTTCCTTTTGAAGCCTTTTACTTTGGAGGTAGTTGAGAAGAGCGTGAAGAGGGCCATCGAGTATCGCAAGCATTTACTGGAAGGCTCCGTTGAACTGCAAACGGTGGACGCAGAAAGAAATCAGGATGAAACGAGCGACTGGAAGATTGTGAGGAGCGAACCGCCGGTAATGCTGTAGGCCGCTTCCGGTGTCAATCCGGAATCAGGCTGCGACAAGTGAAAAATGCTGCTTTTTCGGGAAATCTCCTAGGCCAACTCACTAATACGTTCTGCCCTAAAAGGCTTGGTGACAACCCAGTCAACACGCGCTTCCTTTTGTTCGTCAGAGTTTTCAGGTTGGCTGATATTCAGGGAGGGGTTGCCGGTTCCGGGGGCTGATTACACTGCCATCGCAAAGGTATCCGAGGAGATATTCTCATCCTGTAAATCGATCGTTGCATTGAATCGTGCGAAGGTTGGTTGAGCGGAGGATGACAACTGATCAGTATGATCTACGTCGAACCGGATAGGAGAGACATTCGTCAGAACGGCTCGCATTTCTACCTGTCTGAGAAGAGTCTCCAGATAACAGCGAAACTGATGAAGCAGGGGAGCAAGCTTCCAACTGGATCCCGAGGCGAGCTGAAGTCTTTCGCAGAAGCTTTCAAACTGCGGCCAATCGGAATACATCAAGCACTCCATGCTTTCGTTACGAAACTTTTCGAGACCAGTCATCAGGTTCGAGAACGCTGGCTCAAGAGGCAATTCCTGACAAGCCCCCACAAGTTTCAAGAGGGTCGAAAGATCGGCGCAGAGCTGAACCGACTGCCTATATCGCATGTCGAAATTATTGAAAAGTTGGGTATCTACTAGTTTACGATCAAACTTTATTGCCAAGCTGATTATCGATTGTTGCAAACAGTTGGTAAGCAAATCGTGGGCGCGAACCAACTTGCCCACCATTTGACCTTTCGGCTCTTCGATATTTACTAATTCCCTCGTTTCGAAAACACTTTGCAGGTCGTGATTAACCGCGAAAGAAATTCCATCAAACGTTTCCGACAGGTCCTCGCTAATCGCTTTGCAAGGCACAGCATCTTCTCTAATAAACATGACCAGTGCTCGTGCTTCGTCATGGATGATTTGAAATACAGCAAGTGTTTCTTCAGCCGAATCGATCTTCCGCAAATAGCCTTGTGTGAGGCTTAGACATTCCAGCAAGCGAAGCAGATCCGCGAATACTCTACCTACGATTTCGCGAACTGCAGGAGCCTGAATGTCATGGACGATTCGATCGATTTGAGCGCGGCAACTATCAGGATAGGGGATTACGGGATCCAGGCGCTGGAACGGTTGTTCGGTCATGACAAACCGTTCCGCCGGCGTTGACTGATTTTCGATCGGGGATGAGAAGATCATTTCCGCACATTTACCTTTGGATTAAGAGATGTTGCTACTTTAGGAACATCGTGTCGTAGACCGCGCGGAATTGGTAGCCTGCTTGCCTGTAAAACCTTCGAGCGTCTTCATTCTCGTCATTGACGAACAGGCAAATTGATTTGGTTCTGCACAGCAGCAGTCGGGCGAGTTGCGACATACAACGATAGCCATATCCCAGTCCGCGTGTTTCTGGATTTACCCATACGCCTTCGATGCAGGTGGCTTCAGGGGTTTCAGATACGACCTCAGCTTTGAATAGTAGCTTTTCCTTATCAGTTAATATCCAGGTTCTTCCTTGACTAATGCGACGAGCGTAACGCTCAACGAAGCCAACAGCGTCCTGCTGCCTGGGATCAATACCACTCTCCTCCTGCGCCATTTCGGCGTGAACCGGAATAAGTAGTTCCAAATCTGCGGTTGTTGCTGGTCGTATTTGATGGACTGATTGTGAGACCTGGATAGGCCAACGGAGTTCCAATAGAAGTTCGCGGCAAGCACGGCGCATCTCCTGCCCGGCCCCCGCGTAGTGGTACCAAAATCTATCGACTTGATCTTCCTCAGCCATGATCAGGTGGATGGTTCTGCACTGCTGTGCAGTTTTAGCGAAGGCGCGAAGCGCTGTATCACTGGTGGCCTCTATTAGTGTTGCGTGACCGACCAGAGCTACGCCTTCGAGTTGACCCAGATGGTTTCTGCAACCATAGAACGTGCCGCGATTGAGACTACTTTGCAAACCGTTGTCGCGAAGCAAGCCTGCGAGATAAGCCGTGTGAATTGGACGCCTTTCGAGAAACGTCAGCACTTCGTTGTACGTCGAGTTTTCCAGCAACTCGATAGTGGCGCTGGCTTCAATAAGCGACGGATAATAAGTGCTATTCGGATTTGTTAGGGGTGAAGCTTGCATGGAGGTCCTCTGTCGAATTAATGAAAAGGGTTCAGTACATGCAGGACGACGGGTCACCGGTGACGGAGCGATCAGCAATTAGTACTCCATCGGAGATTAAGACACCGTCGCTAATAAGGACGCCATCGGCAATCAAGACGCCATCAGCCAGAAGTACGCCATCACTAAGCAGAACTCCCGCCGGCAAGAGGCTGGTGCCACTGCCGAGGATCGTGCCGTTACTGATTACTATGTTGTCGGAAATCAACACGCCACTCGAAATCATCGTCGAGTCTGAGATTAAGACACCGTCGCTGATTATGGTGCCGTCAGAAATAAGCACGCCCGTGTTGTAAATCTTCTGGTATTTGGTGATCAAAGCCGAGCCTTTAGCATAGCCCTGATCAGCGATGATTCCCTGAGCCCAGGAGAAAGTGGTACCGGCGATAGTCGATTGCTGGTCAGGGGTAGCGGAGGTAAGGAGGTTGGAGCCGAGGAGGGTGGCGTTAGTGAGATCAGTACGGACAAGCTTGGCTAGTCTGACAGCACCTTCAATGTTTAGTTGGCCGGTACCCTGCTCGAGCATGTTCATATTGGGCAATTGCTGAGCGGTGTACATGAGGATCGACTTAACCATATTTGGGGTCAATTTGGGGTTGGCCTGAAGCAGTAGGGCCGCAGCGCCCGCGACTAGAGGAGCGGAAACGGATGTTCCGCTCATATACATCATTTTCTGTGTGTTCCCCGCTGCCAGCCCTGCATCCAACTCCGGATTCGCGGTAACGAGGCTGTTGTTTACGGCTTCAGCAAAGATCAACTTGTTTCCCGGAGCAACCAAATCAGGTTTGACTAGGTTGTCGTAGTGACGAACCCCGAGGAGGTCCGTCCAAAAGCTTCGTGTCGGACCGCGGGAACTGTAGGAAGTTACGCTGTCATCTGAGCGGCCGTCGGTGCCGAAGGTATTTGTGGCGCCTACGGTAATGGCTGCGGGTTCGCTGCCGGGAGCATGTATGCCGCCATATTGCTTACGGCCAAAAGCATCTTTCCCTTCGTTGCCGGCAGCGGCAACAACAACCACTCCGGCATTAACCAACTTCCGGACGGCGAGGCAAAGTGGATCATTTTTGTACGACGAGATTGCGGGTGCGCCGAGACTCATGTTTACTATGCGGATGTTGTACGTTGCTTTGTTGTAGTAAACCCAGTCGAGGGCGGCGAGCACGACCGACGTAGCGCTTTGTCCTTCCGAATTAAGTACGCGCAGGTTAATCAGATTGGCATTGGGAGCGATTCCAGCGTAGCTTCCGGTATATAAGGTGGTGTTTCCTGCGGCGGCGGTAGCCACGTGAGTACCATGGCCATAGGGGTCGTCCACTCGATTTTCGCTCGTGAAATCCTGGCTATAAACGATGCGCGTGCCAAAGGACTTGTGCCCCGCATACATTCCAGAGTCGAGAATGGCAATACCGATTCCCGTTCCATCCAGCGAGTAGCTAACACCGCTTGAGGTTGTCTGTGTGCGGACGTCATCCGCTCCGGTCGTCGAGTTAATGTGACCCAGGGCTGAAATCTTATCGTCCTCGCTGACAAAGTTAACTTCATCGAATGAAGAAAGTTCGTCGATGACGCTGGCAGGTAAATCAATCGCTGAAGAGTTAATGCTGCTGAAATGCTTCTTGACATGTACACCGTGTCTGCCAAGAAGCGCATTGAGACCGCCACTAATTGGGCCATTAAACTGCACAACCACGCTGACGGTCTCATCACTACCGGAGCTTCGGAGGACGCGTAAGAGAGCAGAGACCTTTTCGGCCTTTTTGTCGCTCCGATTCGAAGCGGCTGAAGCTTTGTTGATGATGAGTCCACCACCCGAAACAGACAGCAGAAGGGTCAGGCAAGTGGTCAATGTTATTAAGATTGAGGGCTTGTTTCTCTTCATTGTGATTACCTTAGTTAACATTCGCTAGCATTCATTGACGTCGCCCGTTACACCAGACTTCGGGCAAAGCGCTTTTGGCAACGACTGTGCCAGCCTCCCCGAAATGATCGAAATACAAATTGCCGCTGATTTATTGAGATTTTCACTGGTTTGGTGAGCAGGACAGGCATCAGTCTGACAGGTCAACCTGATGGAGGGGCCAGTTCAATTTGATATATTGCTCTTATGCCGCCAAGCCAACTTCCCGAGGAAATTGAGAATTACCGAGATCGTTGCTGGCGGCGCGAGCCGGAACTGCGCATCGAGGAGCCATTGGTGGCGGAGAGGTTTATTGAGCGCGTGGGCTTCTGTTCGGCATTGACAGACTCTCGGCGTCCCGGACCTTCTTTGTATATTGCCGTATGCGGACGCCGCGACGCGCACACGCCGCGTAATGTTCAGAAGGATCCGGAAATGAGCTTGGCATGGACCATAAAAGATGAATTGGTGCGGCGCGGTCGTGTTTACTACGGCAAGCTGCGGGGCAGCCGATCATTCTTCATTGCACGCAGGTTGGTAGCACACTTCAACGCCATAACTGGTCTAACGCGCGAGCAGGAGCAGTACGTGCTTTCTCAGCCGGCCCGGGACATACTAAAAGTCTTACGGAAGGAATGGGAGATGGCTACGCGAGATCTCCGCTTTGCAAGTGGGGTTGAAGACCGAACCGACTTTACCAAAGCAGTTGATGAGCTGCAGAGAACATTCAAGGTGATTCCCGGAGAAATCATCTATGAACCCAAGTTCACATACATTTGGACTCTAACGGAGAGCCGGTTTCAAGACGAGTTGGCAACGACGGTCAGCAGAGAAGAAGCTCTCCGAGAAATTGCTCGGGCGTATCTTGGAGGAGCCGGCATGACCTTGCGGGGAGAACTTGCGCGCGTTACGGGCTTATCAAATCCTGATGCTGGACTTGGGAACTGGGCTCTAGTCGATGAAGGTTTTGCGACCCGGCTAGCCCCTGGCGTCTATCGACTGAGAGAACTTGACTAGCGGAACGGCCTTATTGATGAATACTGTCCGGCGCGTCGTCGGGTCGCTACAGTTTTTCAGACTTTTCGGGTTGAGTTTGGCCCATCTCAAGTAGCGCCTCCTGTTCCAGGCTCGCCATCTCAAGTGCCAAAGGAAAGTGTTCCTGCGAAGCTGCCAAACGACGCAGCATGGAGTCGGTTTCTGCTTGACTCAACCTGCGGTTAGCGGCCGCTTCGATTGTTTGCAGGCGGGCCTTCGCCTCGGCTAAGCGAACAGTCGCTTCCTTGCGAAGCTCCTCGGAGCGTTGGCGATCAGCGATTAGATCATTAAGGAGCGAACTCGTATCGACGCCTCGTATGTTGCGCGCTCGATTGATTTGCCGCTCAATTTTTAGTGTTTCGCCACGTGCTCGGGCGATAATCCGGCTAGCGGTTAGGCGCGTCGCCAGCGTTTCGCAGTAAGCGTCTGCCAGCATGGGATTCTTGGGTTTGAGTTCGCCCCAAGTCTTGCGTTCCTCGGATGACAGTTCCGAAGCGAACCAGGGGACCTCTGATGCGGTTATCCCATCGGCCGCAAGTCGATCTCGCAATCGGCGATACCAGCGCCGACGATATAAGAAAAGAAGAATTAGAACCAGCAGGCCGACAACTAAACCGAGGCCCGTCGAAACAAAGGAGAGTAGGAGGTAAACCGCAGCAGAGTCGGTGGTACCAGCAGCCAGAAATAACAACAGGAAAACAATCGGAAGAGGAACCGTAACCAGGACCAACGACAGCCAGGGGATCCACTGTAACAACTGGGCAATCCTTTCCTCGCCCGCGTTTAGTTTTCCTGGTGTCTTTTGAAGCATGCTTTACTCGGGCTTCTGATATTTTGCCAACATGCGAGATGCGCTTGGCAAACCGGCTCAAATAAACGTATTGATGTTATCTGGTAACCCTCAAGTTCACCAGTTTACGGCCGGCAGCGGGTCGTTGAGTTAGCCTACACGCGTGGTGGCAAGCGCTGCAGTGCTGATACTTGTATAATGCCTTTGAGTCATTTGAGGCGAATAGGAGCAGAAATGAGGCGAGTTCAAACACGCAAGGCTCTTATCGGCATGTTCGTGGTGGTCTTATCTTTGGTTTTTGCGGACAGCAGGAGCGGCGCAGTGGCACAATCCCGGGGTGAGTCGAGTACCCTTACTTCGTCGGGAAAACCCGCGCGGCCAGTGATCATTCCTCTAACAATTCGTGTGAAGGGCGAGGTAGCGCCAAGCGAGTTGCAATTGCAGACTGTCGACCTGACAGTCAATGAAGACGGCGAACCGCAAACGATTCTGTCCGTCCGGGCGATGGGTACAAACTCGCCAATAAATTTATTTGTGCTTATTCAGGATGATCTGATTCCTTATATTGGACTTGAGACTAAATCGTTGGCTGATTTCATACGACGGTTGCCACGAGGGTCGCGTGTTTCAGTTGGATACTTGCGGACAGGCACTCTGCTGGTCCGGCAAAAGTTCACTGTTGATTTGGAAAAAGCCGCTAAGTCTTTAAGGGGGCCGGTCGGGCTGGCGAGCGCGGCGCCTTACAATCCTTATGTCGAAGTGATCGAAGCGCTCAAACGATTTGATGCACAACCGGCCGGGCGTCGAGCGATTTTGCTAGTGTCTGACGGCCTCGATACTTCGCATGGCATCGAGTCAAGTGGACCTTCACAGAGTTTGGATCTGCAGCGTGCTATTAATGAGGCGCAACGACGAGGCGTTGCCATCTACTCTTTTTTTGCACCAACAGTAACGGAAGGAAGTCTGGTATTGAATGCGCAGAGTTCACTGCAACGTATATCCGATGAGACCGGCGGACAAGCTTTTTTCCAAGGGTTGGGTGCCCCAACCAGTTTCGATCCATTCATCAAGGAACTAAACTCGGCGCTGGATAGGCAAATCGCCCTAACATATCTCTCTACTCATCTCAATAAAGGGTTTCACCGAGTAAAAATAAATTCGTCAACCCCCGGCGTACAGATCAATTATCCGGCCGGCTACAGACGCTAAAAACCCAAGCATTGAGAGTCTTTCGGCGCCTAGACGTTTGTTTGGCCGATCTACTGAACCGTCGCAGGAAGCAGGGAACCGCGCCGGTCCGTCGCTGTGGCCCAACCGTCAGCAAGCCGACCAATCATTCCATGAAAATGGATTTCGCTGCCCGAAAGAACTACAACGACATCACCGGCATGATACTGCGGATTGTTGAGCTGAAAGCGAACGACTGTGGCTTGGCCATTTTGCTGCTCGAGAGTTTCATAAGCGAAATCGTCAGCGTCAACGCAATAAGTTTGTGAATTATTTGCTGTTCTTTGCTCGTCCGGCACGCGATGCTCCTTAGGAATTGGATTTCGAATACGAGTCTATCGACGACTCCGTTTCGGCTCCACTAATTTGATCCGAGAAGTTATTATTTCCCAAAGTGGGGTATTCAGCAAATCGAGTCAATTTCATTAGCAAGTACGAGCGCATCTCTAGCGCGGTTTAACTTCACAATTAGGAGAGGACGCCGAAACAGATATGCATTTTGATTATTTCATCGACCGACTGGCCAAGAATCGCGGGGTGTTTGACAGTCTTGTAAGAGGCATTAGCCTCGAGCAGGCGAGATGGAAACCTTCGCCGGACAAGTGGTCAATGTTGGAGGTAATCAATCACCTCTATGACGAAGAAAGAGAGGACTTCCGTCAGCGCCTCGAATTGGTGCTGGACGACCCGAACAAAGCCTGGCCACCTATAGATCCGCGAAATTGGGTGATCACGCGAGCGTACAACGAAAAAGACCTCAATACCTCGCTCAATAATTTCTTTACCGAGCGTGAGAAATCACTGGTGTGGCTAAAGCGGTTGTCGGCACCCAATTGGGAGAACGAAAATGAAGGTCCGAATGGTTTACTCTCCGCCGGCGATCTTCTTGCATCATGGTTGGCTCACGACTTCCTTCACATTCGGCAATTAGCACGGCTTCATTGGCAGTATGTCGGAATGATCGCGGAGCCGTATCAAACGACATACGGCGGGCCCTGGAAAGAATCGTAGGAGTCCTAACCAGAGCACGGCACTCCTGCGTTCTGCCGTGACCTGGTCCAAAAAGGATAAGATAAAAGCTGTGCTTCGCGGATCCGCTGCTATATCTGTTTTTGTGTTTAGTTGAATAATCGCCACAAACTGGTCATGCGATAATCAGCTTTTGGGAGGAACTATGGTTTTGTTAGAATTAATATTCACCTTATTAGCAATCCAAACGTCTGACGGAGGCGGTGAAATGATACTAGGCCGTAGGCGCTCGGGGGGCGTTTTTCTCGCTTTAAGCTCGTTATTATTTTCTGGTTGCGCGCAAGTGCATCAGGCCCACTTAAACTTGCAGCTGGATCATAACCATGCGAATTCCGCGACGATACCTGGCGCAGGCGGTGACATGACACAGGATTGGGCCAAGCAACGATTAGCGAAATCGCCGCGACACCAGGAGTGGGTAAAGGTCAAATACAAAGCTGCCGGGGGTAACAAGGAACGTGAGGTGAGTGCGTTCGTTGTGTATCCCGAAGTGAAGAGCAAGGCCACAGCGGTCGTCGTGATTCATGAGATCTTTGGCATGAGCGACTGGATCCAAAGCTTGACGGACCAGTTAGCAGAGGCTGGATACCTCGCCATCGCGCCCGACCTGCTCTCCGGGATGGGGCCGAACGGAGGTGGCACCAGCGACGTCGCCTCCGTTGGTAGCACTGCAATCGGTGTCGCCATACGCGATCTGCCGCCCGAACAAATCACGGCCGACTTAAACGCCGTCACTGATTATGTTGCGAAGCTGCCAGCTGCAAATGGGAAACTTGCTGCCGCGGGTTTCTGCTGGGGCGGCGGACAGGCATTTCGTTATGCGACTAATAATCCCGGACTGAAAGCAGCATTTGTTTTTTACGGTACTCCGCCATTGACTGGACAGCCTCCCGCTCTACCGGTTGACAACGGGGCGCTCGCAAGAATTACGGCGCCAGTTTACGGCTTCTATGCCGGTAACGATGCGCGCGTCAACGCGACAGTGCCTGCAACCATTGAGGCGATGAAGCAATCGAACAAACAATACGATGCGGTAACTTACGAAGGAGCGGGACACGGCTTCATGCGCGCGGGTGATGCACCTGAACCGGCGGCTCCGGCGGCGAAGGATAATGCCGATGCTGACAAGCTCGCAATGGACAACTACCAAAAGGCCGTCGCCTCCTACAAAGCTAACAAGAAAGCGCGCGACGCGGCTTGGCTGAGGTGGAAGAGCTTACTTGCGAAGATCTAACGCGAAACACACAAGGTATAGGAGAGCGGATAGCAAGCGAGGTGGAAAGCGGCCGCGAACGCTAACCTAACCTGTTTCGATCAGGAATTTCGAGATCAAAGCAATTGTTTCATTTGGCTTTTCTTCCTGAGGAATGTGTCCGCACTGGTCGATTACCTTTAAGGTCGAATTGGGAATCACCTGATGCAGAAGCTCTCCCACTTTCAGTGGAATAACCGTATCTTCACGTCCCCACAAGATAAAAGTTGGCACTGTGATCGTTTTCACTTTGGTTAGTAGTTCGTCAACATTCGGCGGAATACACTGCTTTGCCGTTTGCAGCAGGGCATGTCGACCTCCCAGACTTGCCATCGGGGCGGCGTAGACCTCGACTTGTTCGCTGGTGATCTTCTGCTTATCAAAATAACACATTCTCAAAACTGTCTTCGCTGCCAGCTTGCTTGGTGATAAGTAAATAATCGCCGGACCCAGAATGGATCGAATGAGCTTGAGATGGACCGGCAAGTATCTCTTATCTCCCGCGCTATCAATCAAGACCAATCTCGATAGTCGACCAGGTTGTTGTTCGTTCAGTTTAATCGCGAGCAGCAAGGCAACTGCGCCTCCCAGGGAATTCCCAACCAATGTCAGCTTCGTCAGATTTTCCGCAACAATTAGCTTATAGATTTCCTCGGTTTTTTGTTCGATGGAGTAATGCGTGTCACGAGGCTTCGGTGATTTTCCACAGCCCTTAAAGTCCACAAGAATTAACTGGTGGCTCTGCGAAAAAGGTGCGATGAAGTGACGCCAGCTAAACATGCTGGCGCCCAAACCATGCAGGCACAAGATCGGATCGCCACTACCATAGACCTCTTTGTACAGACTGTTTGAGACGGAGGCTTGGCCGTTCGTCATGGTGATCTCTTGTCGGGACTTTGAAGATTAGGTGAAGTTGAAGGCTGGGGCGGCTAGTGGGACTCGAACCCACGACCTCTTGATCCACAATCAAGCGTTCTAACCAACTGAACTATAGCCGCCATAGATTAGGTTTCAAATCACTACTGTCCCAACGTTAGTTAGTTCTGTTGCCGTAGACCATTGAAATTTCTAAAGTTAGGTCCTATGAAAGTAAAAATCGATTTGAATTCGGCACCGGCAAAGCCAATGCTTCCGCGACTGATGCGGAAGGAGATGGCTGATGAATGCTGGCAAATCGATCTTCTCACAACTGATGGACTTTCTGCCTGCACCCGAATTCCGTCAATGCGTCGAACGCTATCGAGGAGACTACAAGCTCAAGAGCTTCTCATGTTGGGATCAGTTTCTTTGCATGGCCTTTGCCCAATTAACGTATCGAGAAAGCCTGCGGGATATCGAAGCTTGTCTGCGGGCTCAACAAAGCAAGCTTTATCACATGGGCATCCGGGGCCGGGTCTCGCGCAACACGTTGGCAAACGCAAACTCAGTCCGCGATTGGCGTATCTATTCCGACTTCGCTCATCTGCTCATCAAACAAGCCCGGGAGCTTTACCGTCACGACGACTTCAGCCTGGCGTTGCAGCAAACGGTTTACGCCCTCGATGCCACGACCATCGACTTGTGTCTTTCGCTCTTCCCCTGGGCCAAGTTTCGCAAGCGAAAAGGGGCGGTGAAACTCCATACTTTGCTGGACCTGCGCGGCAACATTCCTACAGTAATCATCATTACTCACGGCCTGATTCACGAAGTCAACATTCTCGAGGAGCTTACCTTCGAGGCCGGCGCGTTCTATCTGATGGACCGAGCTTATCTCGACTTTCCCCGGCTACACCGACTGCATTTAGCCTCGGCATTCTTTGTCACGCGCGCGCGCAGGAGATTCGATTGTCAGCGTCTCTACTCTTCGCCGGTCGACCGAACAACAGGAATTATGTGCGATCAACAAACTGCGTCGTATTCGCTTTTTCGATCCCCAGCAGGAACGGCGGTTGGTCTTTCTGACGAACAACTTTACCTTGCCACCGCTGACCATCGCCGAACTCTATCGCAGTCGTTGGCAAGTGGAATTGTTCTTCAAATGGATCAAGCAGCATCTGCGAATCAAAACGTTCTACGGCACTTTCGAGAATGCACTCAAAACTCAAATCTGGATCGCCATCTCGGTTTACGTGCTGGTGGCGATTGTCAAAAAACAACTGAAGCTCGAAGGCAGCCTCTACAGAATTCTACAAATCCTAAGCGTCACTCTCTTCGAGAAAACCCCGATATTAGAGGCGCTTTCATTATCCGAATGCGAAACGGAGCTAACCACCCGTTGCAAACAATTGATCCTGTTCCACTAACGTTGGGACAGTAGTGGTTTCAAATGAGAAATTATGCCCCCGGCAGGACTCGAACCTGCGGCCCTCTGCTTAGCTTCCAGCATCAGGCTTTCCCTGACCGCCCGTTCACACAGGTTTGCTGGCTGGACTATATCTTGGACATCGCAGTCCCGACCCGTATAGTCTCTGAGGAGTCCCGTTCCCACGTCAGAGCGCGAAAGGTTTCCTGCGGATTACCCAATCCTACTGGATTGTTACTCAAACCGCTTTCGAGTACCAGAGGCTCTCAGGGCGTCCCCGCATATGGGGTCGTCCACTTAATGAGTTCCTCGTAAAACTGTTCCCCATTAAGGCTCCAACAAGGCAGATGCTCTATCCGCTGAGCTACAGGGGCACATGCCTGGAGCGGCGATGTTAGCATGTAGACGACTGTAACGGTCAACTTGCGGAAACTTCGTACAGAAAAAAAAGAGATCGCCACACTGCGGGCGATCTCTTTAGTAAGCTAAGAAAGCTGTTTAGGCTGCTTGAGTTTCTTGTTCCCCTGTTTCCGCAAAAACGCGACGGCCATTCAGGGCATCGTCGATTATTTCTCGCACAGCCGAAGTATCGGGATTAACATCCATTCGATCACACGCGCGCAAGTGTCGGAGAATACCTTCAGTGGCAATCTCCAAAGCCACGCCACCCAATTTCGAATAACGCCTTGCCTGAATGTGATCAATTCTCAGAATTCGCTCGTCCAGCGGTAAATGTCTATCAAAAGTCACGATTACGTTTTATCCTCCAAAACCGCATTTTGCGGCCATTTTTAGTGCGTATCTTAGATGCCTCAGTTAGCTCTGAGGATGCAGATCCGTTGCATTTTGGAACAATTTCCCTCCCTTGAAATGCACAGTCTGTTATAGCCAACATTTTAGGGGTTCAGCAAAACAGCAGATTATAGCCGAGAGTGGCCCGGAAAGCTAGACCTTTTTCCGGCTGATTCTGTGCCCAAAAACGTAAGCGCCGCCGGTGTCCATTCAGCATGGACGTTCAGGCGGCGCTCTAGACTTTGAAAACCGGATTCTTGGGGTCTATTTACATTATTTCTTGGGTAAAACCGAATCTTTCATACCTTTACCGACACGAAACTTGAGAGTTGTTTTAGCCGGGATTTGAATTGTTTCTCCAGTCGCGGGGTTTCTGCCCTCGCGTGCTTTTCTCTCGGACTTAACGAGCTTGCCGAAGCCGGGAAGAACGAATTCTCCGTTAGTCTTAACTTCGCTAGAAGCGAGGTTATATAACTCGTCGAAAAATTCCTTAACTTGCCCGCGCTTCATCCCCGTCTTTTCCGCAAAGTGATTGAAGACTTCCGACTGAGTCATGCGCTTTCTGCCTGTCGCGGCTTTGGTCGCCATAATCTGGTGTGACACCTCCGATGAGACTTAATTGAAAAGCTTTTCAACATTCGTATATCACACTCAAGCAGCAAAGTCTCGACAAAATGTCGATTTTTGGCGGTTTTTTGGAAAAAATAAGGAGTTTAGGTCGCCGAGATCCAATTCCCAAGCTGGAATCGGTGAGGCGGCTATTGCAGCGGACTTTCTACGTGATTGAAATTTGCCGCGGACGTCGCGACCATCCGAAAGCTTTTTGAGGTAATTCCATCACAAAATGGACCGTGGTGGTAACAGAATTTTCAAGCTCTGAAAGCAGCTTGAGCCTATCAACATACTCTTGAATCGACGTTTCTTATCCTCCACGCGGTCACGGTACTAACGCCGGGAAAAGTTCAAGAACCCAGAGGTTACGTCACATTCCACGTCACAAACTAGCAAAGACCACCCCAGGCCAGTGGTTCATCTTCGTTTCTTTGGTCAGGGCCAGAGTTATTCGAACTCTGACGTCTCGGTCTCAACCCAAGGTTCGGCACAAACCTCTGGTGGACTCTATCGCGGCTGAGCTTGTGTGCGCTATCACACACAGCAAGATTCGCGCCCTCAAGCCAATCACGGGATTGTCGGCAATTCCCCAAACTAAGAGCCTCTCCCGCGCGGTTTTTCTCGAAGCAAGATGCGAAATTTCCACATCACATTCGGGGCTGTCCAACTTCAGAGGCAGTGAATTCTCAAAATTTTGTCCACAAATGGGTCACACAAAAGATACGGCTGCCAGCATTGGCAGCCGTAAGTTTATTGATATGAATGGTCGGGGCGAGAGATTTCGAACCTCCGACCTCTCGGTCCCAAATAGATACCTCGCCATGTCACCACGTACTACCGAGTAACACATAAGCGCTTACCTCGCAATGGATTGCTCGCCGTTCTCGCTGTCAATATCACTTCGTCTTATCTCATCTGTGTGCTGTCGCATGGTTGCGTCACAAAGCACGTCACAAAATTCTCTTTTTATATGTGTGGTTTCGTTGGCCGCAACGTAGTTGGATATCTCTTTTCGCTTGTGACAAAAACAATTCTGGGAAGGGAGCTCGTTATGAAACGATATGCTTTGTTGATCGTCTTTTGTGTGTTGTCTGCAAGCGGCGGCTTCGCTCAGACGAAGTCCCCGGTTGAGGGCGCGTGGAGGATAGCCGAATGGGTAGAACGTGGGGAAACGATTACCAACCAAAGATCCCCAGAACTTGACCGATGCCGAGAAGATTGACCGATTTGAGCAGTGGAGACCGTTTACTGCAATTTCGGGCACGTACGAAGTCAAGGGATCGATGCTCGTGATGCGCCCGATCGTGGCAAAGAACGTCTGGGACATGACCAGACAAACGCCGCAGGAACCCACGTTCAAACTGGAAGGGCCCACCACGCTCTGGTTGATCCCAACTGGAGATAAGGCAGAGGATGTTGGGCTGCGGATGAAGTTGACGAGGCTGGAGTGAGACTGGCCCAGTTTGTCCACAGATTCTAAATTCTGTAAGGTTGCGTCACAATCCACGTCACAACACCCAAAGAACCACGCGCTTGCGTGGTCCTATTGTTAACTTTTCCTAAAGAATTTTGGTCGGGGCGAGAGGATTCGAACCTCCGACCTCTCGGTCCCAAACCGAGCGCACTACCAGGCTGTGCTACGCCCCGAACTGATCCTCATCTACGGAGGCAAGGGTGCATTCTAGGGGTGACCAGACCAGCGGTCAAGTTTGAGCAAGCCGCCGCTCCAAAAACACCTGCATAGCGTGAAGAGCAACGGCTCGATGACTGATTCTGGCTTTCACTTGATCGGCCAACTCCGCAAATGTCTCATCATAGGAATCAGGAATAAACACGGGATCCAAACCAAATCCATTGGTTCCGCGAGAGGCATTGGCAATGACTCCTTCGCATCTCCCTTCGGTGATCTTCAACAAGCTCGCGCTGGTGGTAATGAGCGTTTCTTCATCGCTTTCGTATCCAGCTAGCGCCATGGAGCAAACGAACCGGGCGGACCGTTCTTTGGTGTTGTAACCAGATAGCGCGGCAAGGAGCTTGTTGACGCGTTCGGTATCCGAAGCATGGGCGCCGGCGAAGCGTGCCGTAAAAACCCCAGGCATTCCACCGAGAGCATCCACCTCTAAACCAGAATCATCGGCCAGAGTATACATCCCA
Organism: Blastocatellia bacterium; assembly: GCA_963698325.1. Classification (GTDB taxonomy): domain Bacteria; phylum Acidobacteriota; class Blastocatellia; order Pyrinomonadales; family Pyrinomonadaceae; genus PSRF01. Next base: position 36,984 of record CAVOQJ010000011.1, read on the forward strand.
GTTTGATTTGCATAGCTGATCGCCTTCAGTACCGCATTTTGCTCATAGGTTTGACCAACTTCGTCGACCGCGGCAACGTTCGGAAATTCGTCCAGGTAACACAGATTGAATGGCAAAGAACGCAACGCCTCTTGAATCTCACGAGTTTTTCCCGGATTACGAGTGGCAACGAGTATTTCTAGGCGGGAACGAAGAATCATGCTGGCTAGAAGCTACTTGGATTGTGGGAGGATTGTGCCATGATTACTTTCTTCGGGGAAGAGTAAAGGCAGAACTGTGCTCACCTGTCCCAACGACGATCGAGTAATCCTTTCGACACCCTGGTCGCTCAGGGTGGTCTCGGTCACCGAATACGGCAAGCGGGCGATCGCCTCTTCGATAGGTCCTGATGTCACCACGGGCGTGCCTCTAACTGCAATCATCGCGAAGACAAAACTGCGAACGCGATCGCTGTCATTCGTGTAAGTGACAATATTGGCCGACGTGTTAGAGGAAGCAAAAAAAGTCATCTGCCTAAATCTCTCGCCATTCAATTCTATGTTGGCCTGCCTGTTAGCAGCATAGCGACGAACGTCTGCCGCAGTTCCCAGTACAATGAAGTCGTTGATAAAGCTGGCTGCAAATCCGCTCTGAGGGTCCTCAAAAGTTTCTCCCTGCTCCACGTGATCGTTGCGCGCGCTAGGTCCCATTTTCCTCATAACCAGCTGCCGCAATGTTGCGCGATCCTGTACGCCCGCAATAAGAATTGAGCGCTCGCCATTTTCGTCCAACCGCAGCGTAACCAACTCGCCATTTAGAGCGCCGAGAAAAGAGTCCGGATCATCGATGCCATACGAGAAGAGTGAGGATTTCAACAGAGAGGAGAAAAGGATTGTTGACAAAGCATCGACCTCGGACGAGACAGCACTTTTCAAACTCTGCCAGGCGGCGTCGGGATTCGCAAACTTGTAGGAAGTCACCGAATAAAAATCGTCCGGCACAAGGTGCTGAATTTCTGAGTTGATATGGGAACGACCAAAGTTAGGTCTGAGCCGAGCCACAATCGAAGGCTGAAGACGGATCAGATACTGATCTTCTATGCCCGTGAGGTACGACCTTGAAGTCCATCCAAGACTTCCAAAGACCTTTGAAGCACCGCTTGTTATGAGCCGTTGAAATCCAGAATCTCCCGGAGCCCGACCTAACAGCATGGGCAACCCTACCCCTAAAAGGCGAGCACTGTTTCCAGTTGGCACATATCCAAATGTCAGAGCATTTTCTCCGCCGAGCCGGAGTCGCATTCGATCCAACTCCGGATCACCCTTTAAGCTTTGTCGCCGCCCTTGAGATACCGCAAGACAGTTTTGTACAACGTGTTCAGTATTCCCGACAATTACAAGACTGCCGATTATGGCGGCGACTATCTGGCGAGCACCTTCGGGAGCGCTCCACTCGACGAAGTCAATGCCGTCCAACGTGGTTCGTCGAACGGTTGGGCGGCCGTAATTCTTTTCCGCTAACGCTTTAATAGCTTGTTCAAACGGCGCCTTGATTCGGCCTTCCGAAGTATGAGTCTCGATAAGGATGGCCTCCTCCTGTTTTATCCTTAGGGTCTCGCCTTCCTCAATCGCATCAAGATCGGTGACTACGGCTGCGATTTGAGCTCTAGCGAGAATCACCGATTGAATTGGTCCAATACCGGTCCAGCGGATAAAGCCTTGTAGCCAACGACTTCGAGGCGTAATAGAGGGCGCACCGATGGTCTTTTCAAAAGCTCTCCAGGCGTCCGTGCCAGCTATCGTCTCAGCCACGTCCAGTGGTCGGTTTGCCTCGATGTAGAGCAGAGAATCAGCGGGAGCGTATGTAGCCATATCCACTTTCTTCGGTCTTACCCACCATAGCCAACTGGTGATAATCGCGAACACAAAGAGAATAAGGAGCAAGGTCCAACGGCGTTGTCTCATTGGGTCGCATCCTAACCGCAGCTTTTCCAGGGCGCAAGCGAAGCCTTCACGATGCTTGAATCTGGAATCTCTCTAAGGTATTCCAGGAAACAGCTAACTGGCCCGTTCAATTTCCGAAGGAGGAGCCTTATTAGAGCACTCAGAAGCCTGTTAAACGCAGCAAAATACCAGTTGACAATGTTTAGCCTGTACGGTAGTCTGCTTTCGACGGCAGTGAGGATGCTGCCTTTCATGAAGGCCCTTGCCTCTTTTCCTCGTGCCGGTTTCGCCTGCCTTCGGTTCTGCGGAAGGCAACTCCAACCAGAGAAATCAAGCTTTGCTTAAACCCGGAAAGCCGTGCCAAGACGCGTCCCGTCCTCGCAATCCGTTCTGCTCCTGAAAATCTCAAATACACGGCGAGGAAAGAATTTTGAAAAACGCTAAGCAGTCCCCGCAGATCAACAAAACGGTAAAAGGCCGGCTGTCCAGAGCAATGAAAGCTCGTGCACGATTGCGTCAACAGCACAAAATTCGCTCCCTCTTTACCGCGAGGAATAAATAAGATCATGTTCAAAAAAAATAACGGTAAGAAGAACCTTGTTGGCCTCGATATTGGTTCCAGCTCAATTAAGGCTGTCGAGCTCCAAAAGGAAGGGCAACAGCTATCAACTCGTTAACCTGGGATTCGAGAATCTTCAGGCTGACACAGTAGTTGATGGCCAAATTATGGAGCTCAATAATGTTTCGAACGTCATTACAAACATCTTCAGCGAGCACCAAATCAAGACTTCCAGAGTTGCCGCTGGAGTTAGTGGCCATTCGGTAATCGTGAAAAACATTGTCCTCCCTCAGATGAGCGAGGACGAATTGCGAGAGTCGTTCAGCTGGCATGCCGAAGAACATATACCGTTTGATATTTCGGACGTGAATCTCGACTATCAGGTTACCAGTAGATCTTCGGAAGCGTTGAATGTTCTGATGGCAGCGTGCAAGAGTGACAAGATTGCAAATGTGAAACAGGCTATACAGTTGGCAGGCAAACAACCCGTTGTAATCGATGTTGATACTTTCGCGTTGCAGAATTGCTATGAGCTTAATTACCAGCCGCGGGCCGGCGACGTTGTCGCGCTACTGAACATTGGAGCCTCGACGATGAATATCAACATACTCAACGGTACACGCTCGGTTTTTGCACGCGACGCTTCCGTTGGTGGCAGTCAGTACACCAGCTTGCTCCAGAAGGAATTGGGTTTGACATTCGAACAAGCGGAAGCAGTCAAACGTGGCTATCCTGTGCCGGAGGGTATTGAAGGTCGCCCAATCCAACCAATTATCGAAACGGTCTCCGACATCCTCGCGCTGGAGATTCGCAAAACAATGGATTTCTACCGCGCGACCGCGGAAGAAGGTGACAAGGCTTTTCAGAAGATTCTGGTGGCAGGAGGCAGTTCCAAGCTTCCCGGTCTGCCTGAGTATCTTGCAAAGCGATTCGAAATCCCCGTGGAATTGTTCGACCCTTTTCGTCAGATAGTAGTCGACGGTAGAAAGTTTGATCCCGATTACATGAGAGAGATCGTTCCTGATATGGCAATCGCCGTCGGTCTCGCCTTAAGAGGAGTGGAAGCGGCATGATCAAGATCAATTTACTTGAATCCATTACGGACCGGCCGACAGGAGCGGCGATGGTTGAAGCCCGCGTGGCGACCCCGCTCGTGCAGACCATGCTGCTGGCTCTAACTGTGTTTGGTCTCCTGGTTTTCGGCATCAGTTACGACTATGTTAGCTCCAGATCGGACTACTCGGCCGCTCAGCAGGAACTTGAGAACCAGCGACGCATTAATCAACAAATGTTAGCCGTAAATAAAGAGCAGGCTGACCTCGAGAAAAAGGCCCAGGACATCCAGGGACGGATTGATGCCATTAAGCGATTGCGAGAGTCGCAGCAAGGACCGAGCGCCGTGCTACGCGAAATTAAAGCGCGGTTTGACAACGTTCCGGGCTTGTACTTGAAGAGTCTGGAACAGAAGGATGGCGAACTCACCATCAAAGGACTATCACCCAACGAGTTTGCTGTTACGCGATTTGGCCAGAGTCTTGAGTTTTCTTCCGGGCTGTTTACTAACCTGAATATCGAAACGCAGCGTGAACTGGTCCAGAGTCAGGCAAGTGACAGAACGACATCCGCTTCCTCTGATTCAATGATCCTTTTACAGCAGCCGGAGGTTGTCAGCTTTACGGTGAAATGCAGTTATGGCGCCAAGTCTCAGAGTCAAAAGGCCGGCAACCCCGCTGCCAACCAAGTAGCGTTGAAGAAATAAACGCGGACTAAAGTTGCCCACACCCACAAAATGATAGGAGAAGGAATTTAAACAGATGAAAATCGGCAATCTTCAATCGCTGCCTTGGTATCTGCGACTCGTAATGTTTGTAGCCGTGGCTGCAATCATGTATGGAGGCTTTTGGTATTTCGTAACCAAAGCAATTCGCGCTGAGACGAAAGTATTCAAGGATGAGATAGGGCAACTTCTACCACGAAACGCGCAAGCGCAAATTGCATCGCAGAGACTCAATGAATTCCGTGCAGTCTATAAGGCAAGACAAGAAGAGTATGAAGAGTTGAAGGCTTTGTTGCCTGAGCAGCGAGAGATCACAATGGTATTACAAAGCGTTCAGGATCGTGCTCGCACAAACGGACTCGTGCTGAGGAAATTTCTGCCCAAGGATGACGTCCAGCAGGACAATTATAGCGGCAAGAAAATCGAAGTTAGTGTGACGAGCTCTTTTGCTTCGCTTCGAAACTTCTTTGAACAGCTTGCTCACTACCAACGCATTGTCTCGATTACCAATTTTCAACTGAATCAAGCGGACAAACAGACTTCATCCAGGACGGTGGACGCAACATTCGACCTAACTGCTTACTATGTTTCAGCTGAAAAGCTTCAGAAGCCAGCCGTCGGACAGCCCGTAGGATCCGGTCAAGTTCCGCCTGTAACTATCCCAGCCGCAGCGGTCGCCAAGTAATTCGACTACAGAAACAAAGGTATTGTTCCTGAAAGTAATCACTATGAAGCAAACAAAAATTCTCCAATACGGATTCGCCATTCTTCTGACCGCATTTGGCATTGCAATTAGTGGGGCGGTTTCAATTGTCGACGGACAGGCAAAGAGTGGAACCAAGGCGACTGCTGGCCGCTCCAATCAAGGTGGTCGAGATCCATTCAAGAGGTATGAGCCGCCGGCCTTGGTTGTGAAGAAAATGGGTGGCGTGGTTATGCCACCATCAATTCAGGAACGGATTAAACAGTATAAAGCTCAAAAACTAGCAGCGATGAGTGCGCGAGTAGCAGCTCCGAAACCGACGACTGCTTTCCTTTTGAGCGAAGTACAAGTCGTTGGGATTTCTCGCTCGCCACGTGGATATGCAGCGATCGTGGAAGCCTTGCCGATTAAGTTGGCATATGTGATTTATCCAGGTGAACGTTTCTACGACGGCCAGCTGGTTGCCATCGAAGATAACCATCTCGTCTTCCGCCGCGAAACCGTGTATACCGACGGGAAACGGGAACGTTCAGTTGAAATGAAACCCCTTCGACAGCCGGACACCGTCGACGCCCTCGCGGCGGCTGCGGCTAAAGCTGCTCCTGACAACGCTAGAGGTAGCGAAGCCGAGAAAAAGTCGGACAAGCCAGCTGCCGACAAGCCTTAAGTTTCTGGTTTCGAATCACATTCGTAACGGGTTCGAAATTCCTTCCACGCGTAGTTTCCTATTCGGATCAATTCGTAAACAAGCTACGCCATTTGACAATCAACCCCGGACGATGCCGCGTTGTGCGGCGCGCGCTTTTGGCTGAAGAGCAACGAGCGTAGCGCGTGGCGGTCAGCGTCTAGCAATTCCCTTAAGGAGGGAAAGATGGTTTATCAGTCTCGAATCACAAATGCCACCAAAAGGACTACGCTCGTCCTGGTGTTGCTGTGTCTCTGCGCCGCGAACATTCTGGCAGCAGTAGACAGCTCTAAGGCAATTGTTACCGACGCAACCCGTTTGACCACCACGCTTGACGAACTCTCCGCGCAGCAGAAGCCCTCCCCTTCGCCGAGCGTTTCACCAAACGCCTCTATGTCGCCGGCGACGGATAAAATGTCGCAGTCTCAACAGGGACGACAATACGGCCAGCCGGGTTTCGTTGGGGAACCGATAAACTTGAATGTCGTGAACGCCGACATCCGCGACATACTCAACTACATCACCGAGCAGTATGGCGTGAACTTCGTGATCGACAGTTCTGTTGGAGCCGTGCCGGTAACTGTGAATGTCCAGGACGTTCCCTGGAACATCGCACTTGACGCTGTGCTCAAAGCTAATCGGCTGGGTGTCGAAACCAACGGCAACATCTTGCGCGTAGCGACAACCGAAGTCCTTGCCAAAGAGTCGGAAACGCAAAAGGTGATTAATGATTCCCGACTGGATGCCTCGCCACTGGTCACGGAGTTCATTCGTTTGAACTACGCACGTGCCTCGGGCACTCTTGCGCAAGCCGCCGGATCAACCGGCGCTTTTTCAGGGGGTGCAACAAACCTTAGCTTCAGCGGTGGCGCTGGAGGTGATGCAACTGGCGGGAGCGGCGACCAAGGTCTATTGCCAATCATTTCGCGCCGGCTTTCTCGCCGCGGCTCAATCGAGGTTGATGGACGCAGTAACACGCTAATCGTTACGGATGTAAAAGAAAATATCGAGGCGATTCGCCAACTTACCGCGATTCTGGACCAGCCAGAGCCTCAAGTGGAAATCGAAACGCGCATCGTCATTGCTCAGCATAATTTCAGCCGCGATCTCGGCGCCCAGCTCTCAGCCGGTGTCGTCAACTTCGGACGCGGTGGTTTGGCTAACATCTCAACGCTTCCGAGCGTCGGGACTTCATCGTCCGGGAGTGGATCGGGTGGTAGTGGTTCCGGCAGTGGTTCGGGTACGAGCGGCGCCACCAGTGGTCCCAATCCATTTGGTGTTTTCGGCGGATTGGCCGGCACCAATCAGCCGCTCGGATCGTTGGGAGCAGCCGCAGCCAGCACGGTCATCGGTTTGACGACGGGGCTTTTTGGCAGCGCTCAAATCAGCGCGCTACTCACGCTGGCGGAAACGCGCGGCCAAGCAAAAACCGTTGCCACGCCACGCGTCACCGCCTTAAACAATCGTCCGGCACAAATCGAGAGCGGCTCGCAGATTCCTGTTCAGACTACCCAAGCTGCAAGCGGAACTGCAGTAGTGACGACGACCTTCGTTTCGGTTCCCTTGCGTCTTTCAATCACTCCGCAGATTACGGATGCCGGCACTGTGATACTCCGGGTGACCATTGAAAACAATACAATCAATACCGGCATCGCCGTCGGCGGCGTGCCGGGTATCGACACGCAGCGCATGCAGACTGAAGTGCTGGTACCAGATGGCGGCACGACTGTGATGGGCGGCGTTCTAGCCGACACTGAAGGTGAAACTCGCTCGCGAACGCCTGGCCTGGCTTCGATCCCGCTGGTTGGGAATCTCTTCAAGCGTAAGCTGGTCACGCGCCAGAACAGCGAGATCCTCTTCTTCATCACGCCGCACATTTACCGGCCCGACTATCAGGGACGCCCGACCAGCAATATCATCATGAGCGGTCCGCGGACCACGACGATTGGCCAGCCGGTTCCATTGGGCAATCCGCCCAGCAACACCCCGACGCCGACGCAATTGCAGCAGCAACAGTCTGCGCCCCAGACAGCGCCTCCAGGCTTGAATGCGCCAACGCCAAATGCTCCGCCTGCGTCAGCACCGAGCGCACGTCCCGGTACGCTGGGTGGACAGCGTCCATAATTAGCGAGGTGCGATGCTATGTTCAAAGAAGTACTCGAAACAATAATTGAGCACACCGAGGGAAGCCTTGGTGCACTCATCATGGGCATCGACGGTATTGCAGTCGAACGATTACTCAAGGACGCTGGTCAGGAAGCAAATCTCGATGTGGCAGCTGCTGAGTTCACATCATTAGTGCGAAGTGCTCAGAAGGCTGGTAAAGATACTGGACTTGGTAAACTCCGCGAACTCATGATTTCGCTCGAGGGTGCTGTAGTGATAATGCGGCTGCTGGGCCGAGACTACTTTGTGGTTCTCGCGATAAGTCCTGAAGGCAATTTAGGCAGGGCCCGTTTTGAACTACGCAAGGCAGAGCTGCAAATGGCTAGCGAGTTTGCCCTGTAAGCTCATCACGCGATCAGAAACAGCAAACAGTAACTAAAAAAGGCCGCTTCTTGGGGAGCGGCCTTTTTCTTATGCAGGGATTCATTTGTGCCAACGCCAATATGAGGAAACCTGGTCCGCCGCTACATCGTCAATAAAATGCTTATGGCAGACGAATGTATGGCATCCCTCGTAGGATGATTCTTTGCCGGCGAGAGACTCGGCGGGGATTCACTTGCGGATTGAAGATGGTCCGCGGATTGGGAATCATTGCCGAAAGAAAGGCGGCCTCGTTAGCGCTTAAGGCCGACGCTGGTTTGTGAAAGTAATGCTGGGCTGCTGCCTCTGCTCCATAAATACCATCACCCCATTCAATGACATTCAGATAGAGTTCGAGGAGCCTGCGCTTCGTCAGCATCCGTTCCAAAAACACTGTCAGAATCGCTTCCTGGCCTTTGCGAAATAATGATCGCTGTGAAGACAGATAGAGATTCTTGGCTAACTGCTGCGAGATGGTCGAAGCGCCGCGCTTAAAGTCAGGAAGGGTTGGTAGCCAGTCGTCGTCTTCTCCTTCTTTCTTTGCTTCCCGGGCCGCGTCGCGCAACGCGTCGTCCCAGGCTTTTTGAAGCGCCTTGTAATCAAAACCGTTATGCGTACTAAAATTCGTATCTTCACCTGCCAGTACAGCCCGCTGCAAATTGGGAGAAATGCGGTCGAGGGTTACCCAGGCCTGTTCGCGTTTTGGTTGTTGTCCGCGAGTCTGAGCTTCTTTGGCGCGAGCTTCAATCATCGAGGTTGTTACGGGGTTTTCACTTCGCAAACGCGTCACGCGAATGAACATTATTGCTTCGTAGGCGAGGACGCCGACAAATATGCCAAGGAACACCAGCAATAGCATTCTTATTATTCGTCGCATCGCCTCGCGAAAGCCTTTTCTTAAAATCCCTAAATAGGACCTGGATTTGATTGCGATAAAATCAACGGGAGCGTTGCCGAGGATCGAGATATTCTCGCAAGCCATCTCCTATAAAGTTGAAGGCAAGCACGGTGAGCGCGATGGCAACACCGGGGAATATCAAGGCGTGCGGGGCCGACTGAAGAGTTGACAGATCGCGCGCCTCTTCAATCATTACGCCCCACGACGGCGCTGGTGGTGGTACGCCCAGCCCCAAAAACGATAACGCAGCTTCGGATAAAACGGCACCGGCCATTCCCAGGCTCGCCTGAACAATCAAAGGCTGAATGGCGTTGGGCAGTATGTGAATCAGTAGTATGCGTGCATCACTTGCACCCAGCGCCCGTGCAGCCTGGACAAAATCGTACTCTCGCACCTTCAAGACCTGCCCGCGAATCAGACGTGCATAACCAACCCAACCAATAATACAAAGCGCAAGAATCAGCTTGTTAAGTCCGGCGCCCAGAAAGGCAACCATTGCGATAGCCAACAGTAGGCCAGGAAACGCCAGAAAAACATTGAACACGTAACCCGAAATGATTCTATCGATCCACCCGCCATAGTAACCAGCGAGCGCTCCCAAAAGCGTGCCAACTACCGCTGAGACCGCAACTACGACAATGCCCACCTTCAGTGAAATACGTGCACCAAAAACCACGCGAGAGAATATGTCGCGGCCGGTCGAGTCAGTTCCAAAAAAGTGTTGTGCGGAGGGAGGCAAATAACGAAGCGAAAGATTCGTGGTACCCACGTCATGAGTAGCGATCCAGGGCGCGAAAACAGCGACAATCACCAGAATGCCAACAATGACAAGGCCAACTATCGTTAAGCGATTCATAAAAACTTTGGACCTAGGTCTTTGAAGCTTGGGTCTTTGGAGCCGGTGTATCAAAGGCCAAAGACAGAATCCCGAAGTTCACGATTTATGAAACCCGAATCCGTGGGTCCAGCCACCGGTAAACCATGTCCGTTAGCATGTTGGCAATGATGTAAGTCATGCTGATCACCAGAACACATCCCTGAACGACGCGGTAATCGCGTTTTCCTATGCCGTCTTCTACCAGGAGCAGACCCAAGCCAGGCCAGCCGAAAATCTTTTCAGTAATGATCGCGCCGGCGAGCAAAACGCCAAGCTGTAGGCCTAGAATTGTTACCACGGGAATCAGCCCGTTTTTCAAGACATGCTTGTAAACCACCATGGTTTCGCTGAGACCCTTGGCCCGCGCCGTGCGAACGTAGTCTTCGCTCAGTTCTTCGATCACCGAAGAACGGACCATGCGAGTAAGGATTGCCGATAGGGCGGCTCCGAGGGTCACGGCCGGCAGCACGAGATAACTCAAATCGAACCGGCCGGAGGGTGGAAGCCAATCGAGTTTCACTGCAAATACATAGACGAGCAGCGGACCAATAACAAAACCGGGCAAACTAATGCCGACCAAAGCAACTACGGAAGCGAAATTATCAATCCAGGAGCCACGGTTTTTTCCGGCAACGACACCCAGTGGAATAGCGATGATAATCGCAATCAGCAGAGCCGCGAGGGCAAGTTCAATTGTTGCCAGATAGCGTTCCTTAATCAGGTCTTTTACCGGCCGGTCTGTGCGAAAGGATCGGCCCATGTCGCCGTGAAGTAGCGCAACCCAATATTCTGTGTACCGGTTATCGGCCCCATGCCATTGGAAATGGCGCGTGCCGGCAACATCTCGGGGAATCGAAAAGAAAAACGGTGGACGATCCAGGCCATGCTTTTGGCGAAACTGCTCAAACTGCTCGGGAGTAGCCTGTTCACCCAAAACGGCAACGGCTGGATCGCCGGGAACCAGTTCGATTAGCAGGGTGACCAAAGAAACGACCGTCCAGACTACGAGCAGGAAGATCGCGAAGCGCCGTAACGTTGCAGGAAGCTTATGCTTGAAGAATGAACGCACTCTGGCGTGTCTCGACGAAGGAATTTGATGAAATTTCGCGGGGATAATAACATAGCGTGGATGAGGTGACGCCCGGTAGTGCGCAGGCAAGAACGTAGCCCGCAAGGAAAACCGCATTGAATCGCGTGGCCCCGACAACCGCGCGGTCCGCAAGGCCCTCCTCCGGGCTACGCTCTTATGGTTGCAAAGTTATCGTTTGCAACCAATCTCGTGAATACTCTTAAATCAATGAGGGCGCGTGCCGAGATGAAGCGCCGCAATACCTCCAGTCAAATTCCGAAACGTTACTTCCTCAAATCCAGTCTGTGTCATCAGATTGGCTAGTTCTTTTTGGTTCGGAAAGTGCGAAACCGAGTCGGGCAAGTATTGGTATGCACCCTTCGAACCGCTTATCAAACCACCAAACAATGGCAGCAGCTTCGTAAAATAGATCCTAAAGATCGAACGGAATAGCGGAGTCTGTGCCTTCGAGAATTCCAGAACTGCAACCCTGCCACCGGGTTTTAGTACTCGCAACAGTTCCTTGAATCCTGCCTCAACACTGGTTAGATTTCTTAACCCGAAGGCTATCGTCACAGCCTCAAAAGAACGATCGGCGAAAGGGAGGTCAAGCGCGTCCCCCTCAACAAATGGCAGCGAAAAACCGGACCGGGAAACTTTGGAGACCGCGATGTCGAGCATCGGCCGGCAAAAATCCAGGCCAACAATTCGTGCCTCGCCACCTTCAAACAGCGTGAGTGAAAGATCGCCCGTACCACACGCTACGTCCAGAACTCGAGCGTCACTCTTAGCGAGAATTGCGCTAAGCGTTTTCGCGACTAAACGTCTCCACCGCTTATCGATGTTGCCGGAGAGCAGGTGATTTAAAAGATCGTAGCGAGCGGCTATGGTGGCAAACATCTCGCGCACTCGGCGCGCTTGCTCACTTGTCGTTGCGCTTTCCTTGTCAGGCACAGTTAACCGGAAGTCGGTGTCGATATGGTTGCAGGTAGATTGCGAATGATTTGTGATTACTCAGGTTTCGCCGGAATTTTCGTTTGAGGTTTTTCGCTTGTGTCAGGTTTACTTTCTGACTTCGAGTTATTTTTGGACTCCGGTTTAGGCTTAGTACCGGGATCGATCTCACCCATAATCTCCACTTTTCCGTAGCGCTCGATTTGAGCTTTTACGACATCGGAATTGCCCACCATCACGGAAGCAAAAGCATTATCATGGAGCAAGCGAGTGGCTACCCGCTGAATATCAGCCGCTGAAACTGCTGTCAAGGTCCGCATCTGTTCTGCCGGCGAAGAAAGTTGATACGTATCGGTATCGAGCCAGGCCTTTGCCGTGCCATCCGGTGTAACCAGTTCTTTGTTAGCGAGCGCTATTGCCTCATTCTTTACCTGTTCCAATTCGGCTGTGCTGATAGGCGAGGTCGAAAAAGATTGCATGACCTCGCGCGCAGTCGCTAATGTTTTCCCGGCGAGAAGACTGTCGACACTCGCGCCCATAACAAATATTCCCGGCAAGGTAAAAGCGTCGTGCCTGACGAACGTTGGGCTGCGGGCGAGGTCAGGGAGAAGCTTTTGCCATCGCTGGCGCGCCAGAGCGGCGACTAACGTTGCGGCCGGTGAATCCGCGTCCTGCCGACTGAAGGCCCGCACTGCCAGCCTTATTTCAACACTCTGGTCGCCGGGCGCATTCACTATCAGCGTACGCGAGTCTGGGGGGACCGGCTGGCGAAAAGTTGCGGGCACCAGCTGATCGCTTTTACGCCAGACGCCGAGAAGTTGACGTAGTGCCCGCATGGCTCGATTAGGCTGAACGCCTCCGATGATTACGAGGGTGGAATTGTTTGGACTCAGGAATCGCTCGCGGGCCAGCATCAGGTCGGCTCTATCCACCCGTTCGAGAGACTCTGGCGTGCCGTTATAGGGACGGCCATAAGGAAAATCGCCAAATAGTCGGGTTGCAATTGCACGGTCGGCCAGCATTGCCGGCGAGATGCTGGTCTCTTTTAGGATTTTTATGCGTCCCTCGCGAACCTTGGCGACGTTTTCGGGGGTCAATTGGGTCGTGACCAGTGCGGTTCGAAGGATCTCAACTATTCGTTCAAACTCGTGCGCCCGGCCTTGCATAGTGATTGTCAGGGAGTCGTAGTCAGTCGTTACATTAAGACGTCCCTGCATGTCCTCGGTAAAGTATTCGCGCGTGGTAAGGTCGGGAAACAGAATGTCACCCAAAAGCGCCATGTTTCCACCCTTGCCAGCCAGGTCGAATGCCGCGCCGCTATGCACGCGAAGCTTCAGCAAAACATTCTGATCACCAGGATGGGGCCAGATTAGTACGCGCAAGCCATTGAGCAGCCGGTTTCGCTCGGGCTCCATCGGCACCTGGGCTGGAACCGATGAATAGAGCAAAGCTACAAAGCAAACAGCGAGAGAGAGTTTTCTTAAAAATCTCTTAAATACGAATACGCTCATAGGTGTCGCAGGCCCGTGCCAACCAAATATTCAACAGGTTCGTATCAATGACAGGGAGAGGAAAACATCTTAGATGCGCGATTTTTAGTCGTCAACCGTTTGGCTTCTAAATGCATCCAACGCCTTAGGTTTGAGCAGTATTGGCTCCGTTAGGGCGTTTGCAGGCCCACGAATCTGCCACCGGCAGCCGCAGCTTCTAACAGGACGGTGTTTGAAATTAGGCGGAAATAACCTTCAATTTAGGCTGGGCGTATCTTTTGGCTGTTTGATGGTAATACTAGTAGGAAGCGATTCCTGCAGAATCGAGTGCCGATTGCCAGAAAGAACCACAGACGAACTTTTGCTTGCAGGGGCAGGAGCTGGTGACCCGGCGGCTTTCATCAGGTTGTATGAGCGGCATCGTGCCGCGATTTTCCGGTTTGCTTACAGGCTGTCGGGTTCTGTTGACGCCGCCGAAGACATAACTCACGATTGCTTCCTGGGGTTGATAAAGAAGCCCAAGAACTTCGTGCCCGACAGAGCGTCCCTGCGCACGTATCTGTTTTCAGCGGCGCGCAATCTTTGGCTTAAGCAACTGAGAGACTCGGGGAGAGAGTTGGCGCTGGATGAGTGGCCCGAAGAGCAGTTCGTGGACGGGGGCAAAGAGCCTCTGGGGCGGTTGTTGGATGAGGAACTTTCGATGAAAGTGCAGGAGGCAGTTGTGAGCCTGCCCCCGCTGCAAAGAGAAGCGTTAGTTCTTTTTGAGTACGAGGGCTTGGCGCTCAATGAAATCGCCAGCATGGTTGGGACCGACGTCGGAGCGGTAAAGTCTCGTTTGCATCGAGCCCGGCAACGATTAAGAAATGCGCTCGGGCCATACTTAGAGACTAGTCGGGAATTGAATACTAGTCGGGAAATTGTTACTTTGGAGCAGGCTTGAAATGAGCAGTACGATTCCACCCGAAGGGGCCGGAGAAAACGTTATTTCTGAAGACGAGCTTCAGAGTTTGCTGGGGTGCTGGATTGTTCCAGAGCCTTCAAAAACTCTCGATCAGCGAGTTGTAAACAGTTATCATAGGGAAATGGGAAACCCGGACCCGGCGGCTGATTCGATACGGTTCCCCCAAAGCCAAAACGAGGTAGTAACGATGAAGTTTTGTTCCACATGTAAAGAGGAGTTTGCGGATAAATTTAGTTTTTGTCCGGTAGATGGGACTCCTCTGCAGGCGGTGGTTAGCGAGCCTGAGAATATGGTCGTGGACTCCGCCAGTTTCACCGACCCGGTCGGTTTGGGTGAGGCGGTTGTGGCAGGTAGCGGGTCTGCGGCACTTGTGCCCCGCGGCGAGTTTCATCTGACCATAATCGACGATGCGGGATTGGTTGGCCGGCTGGCCAAAGAACTGTCTGATGTCGCCCATGAGTACCAACTCACCTGGCCGGAATTCAAGCGTGACCCATTCGGATTTACCAAGCGATCGCTGATCGGTTACGGCCAGATGGTCTCGAGGGTTTTTGGAAATCGCAATGTAGTGCTGGGCATGATCGTGGCGATCCTGGCAATGTTGGGCTTGGTCGGGGTGATTGGTCTGCTCGATCGCGCTCAGCCAGGAGGTATCTCTCGAACTGGCTTCATAACATTTGCTTTGGTAACCGGCGTAATCCTTGCGGTCATTTTTGCAACGTGGCTTCGCAAGAGCCAGAGTGGAGCAGTCTTAGGAGCACCGGATGCTGAATCGAGCAACGCTGTCCTGGGCATGGTTGCCGCATTTTCCGTATTTTTGTTCTTAATAGGCGGCGGTGTTCTTTATAATTTTTGGCAAAACAGGATACAGGAAAAGCAGGAGGTTGCTAATCAACTTGTCGTCCAACAATACATCGACATCCCGAACGAACAGCCTACTCCCGATGAAGGCACAGCCGGCCTGAACAAGGGCAAGGGCGGCGGTAGCAAGCCAAAACAAGAAAAACCGGGTGGTGGCGGCGGTGGCGGCCGGGAAGAGCAGAAGCCTGCTTCTTTTGGCAAAACTCCACAGGCCTCATTGACAGTGCCGCAGGTGGTCGCGCCCGATCCGCATCCCCCGGCGATAAAGAACCCGGTATTGCCGGTGGCCGCGACCGTGGTTGCTGATCCCATGTTGGTTCCGCCTGATGCGCGCGTTCTCGCGTACGGCGATCCCAAATCCAAGAGCACGGATCCGTCGTCTGGTCCAGGTACGGGCAACGGCATCGGCACAGGTAGGGGTGGTGGTATCGGACCTGGGGAAGGCGGCGGTATTGGACCTGGCCGTGGCGGCAATATCGGCGGTGGCGACTACCATGAAGGCGGTGGCGGTCCCGGTGGCGGCGGTGGTGGCACTGATTACAACAAAATCTTCAGTGGCAAGGACGTGAACTCCAAGGCTCGTGTTCTTTCGAAGCCGGAACCGCAGTACACGGAAGACGCGCGAAAGAATCAGGTAACTGGTACGGTTGTGTTGCGGGCGGTGTTTACTTCTGGTGGTCAGGTGACCAATATTCGCGCCGTCTCAGGGCTTCCTTACGGGTTGACTGAGCGAGCGATAGCCGCAGCACGGAATATCAAGTTCGTTCCCGCTACAAAGGATGGACGCGCGGTGTCGATGTACATCCAACTGGAATACAACTTCAACCTTTATTAAGAACCATCACTTGAGAAAAGCGAAGGGCGCCGATTGGTAAGTCGGCGCCCTTTTTGTTGCTCTGTCGAGCAGACCGTTGAAGCAGTCGTCAAGAGTTGCTCCTAACACCAGACTGAGATCCGGTAGCAGCGATAGGAACTTGAAAGGAGCTAACCAGAGCCGGCCACGACTCTCCTTATTCGTTTCACGCCTTCCTGCAAACGGTCCATCGACGTGGCGTAGGAGATGCGAATAAACCCTTCGGCTCCGAAACCTGCACCGTCTGTAACCACAGTTTGTTCTCGCTCGAGTAATTGATTCGCCAAATCGCCCGATGTATGTAGGTTTCCTTTCAAACATTGACGAACGTCCGGAAAAGCATAGAACGCCCCTTCGGGTTGCGGACAACGGAGTCCCGGAATCTCGTTCAAGGCGTTAAGAAGCCACTCGCGCCGCTCGGTGTACTCAGCGAGCATCGTGGCTACCGAATCCTGCGGCCCATTCATGGCTTCGGCGGCGGCGGCCTGAGAGATTGATGTCGCATTGCTGGTTGAGTGGCTTTGGATCTTAGCCATCGCGCGTGTCCATTCCGCATTTGCTAACGAGTAACCAACGCGCCAACCGGTCATCGCGTAAGTTTTCGAGAACGATCCGGCGATACACAAGCGCCTCTTTAACTCGGATCGCAGGGACGCGGCGCTGAAGACGGTGGCAGGCGGATAAACGAAACGCAGATAGCATTCATCAGAGACTGCGTAGAGATCGTTCTCCGCAACTACTTCCATGATGGCTTCAAATTCTGCCGGCAAGATTACGCGACCGGAGGGATTACTGGGCGAGTTCAGAATAATGAGTTTTGTGCGCCGCGTGATTGCCTGTCGCACCATTTCTGAGGTCAGCAGAAAATCATTCTCTTCCGTCTCAATGAAAACCGGCTTGCCCCGCGCAAAGCGTACAATCTCGGGAAACGTGACCCAGTAAGGCTTGGGTATCAGAACTTCGTCGCCGGGATTAATCAGTGAAACTACAGCGTTGAAAACAGCCTGCTTTCCGCCGGCGGTTGCTATTACTTGATTTGATTCATAGGCGGCGCCGAACTCGCGTTGATAAAAACCGATGATTGCCTGTTGCAGGCTGCGCGTGCCGGCCGTCGCCGTGTACTTGGTTTGGCCCGCTATCATCGCCTCCACGGCAGCGTCCTTGATATTTTGCGGCGTGTCAAAATCGGGCTCTCCGGCGCCCAGGTCGACAACATCAACCCCGGCGGCGCGCATCGCTTCCGCGGTCTGCATAGCCGCCAGCGTCGACGACGGCTTCATACTCGCGACGTTCTCGGAAACAGGGAAAGGGGAAGGTTCTGGCTTAGTCATCATTTCAGACTGCAACTCCGATTTGCACTTCGGACGTAAATTACAATGGGGCGATCTTCTCTCTCATCCGCTCTTCTACCAGTGGCGGCACGAGACCTTTAATCGCCGCGCCAAGGCGGAACACTTCTTTGACCAGGCGCGAGCTCACATACGAGTACTCTTCGGCGGGCATCATGAACACTGTCTCAATGCTCGGCTCCAGTCGACGATTCATCAAAGCCATCTGCAGTTCGTATTCGTAGTCGGAAATAGCTCTAATGCCGCGCACGATCGCGTGCGCCTGTTGCGCGAGAGCGTAATGGACAAGCAAACCCTCGAAGACATCCACGCGCAACGTACAATTACGCCGCTCAATTGTCTTAAGGACTTCTTCCAACATGCCGCGGCGTTCCTCTATAGAGAAAAAGGGTTGCTTATCCGGATTTACGAGGATGGCGATGATAATCTCATCGAACAATTTACAGCCACGCTCGATGATGTCGAGATGTCCATTCGTAACTGGATCGAATGATCCGGGATAAATGGCGCGCCGCATGGATAGGGATGGTAAATGGTAAATCGTAAATGGTAAATAGCGAAGGTGGCATGGGCCTCGGCACAGTTGCGGTTAGACCAAAGAGTCAGGCTCACGCTTGACAGCGTTCGGTGTCGATGTTTCAATAACGCTCGTAACAAACGTGGTGAGTTAAGGCGACTTGCGGCCACGAAAAACAATCCGCTAAACAGCTCGGCGAGTCTTTCCCAGGTGAGACTAATCGAATAGGGTTTTCAGGAAAGCCCCGCGTTGTTCAGCGCGGGGCTTTCCTCGTAAATAGTGAACGGTAAATCGTAAATAGAGCCAGCAGCGAATTACTAACCATTACGATTTGCCATGACCTTCGGCGAGCCCTCGGCATGAACTGCCGACGGTTTGTACTATTTACGATTCACTATTGAGGATTTACTGCTCTATGACCAGTTTTCTCGACATTCTAAAAGAACGCATCGTCGTTTTTGACGGCGCGATGGGTACGAACATTCAGGTACAGAATCTGACGCCGGACGACTTCGGCGGGCTGGATGGCTGTAACGAATATCTGGTCGTCACCAAGCCGGAAGCTGTTGAGAAGGTCCATGCCGGATTTTTGGAAGTGGGTTGTGACGTTGTTGAGACCGACACATTCGGCGCCACATCAATCGTCCTGGCGGAATATGACATCGCCGATAAGGCGTACGAACTAAATCTGAAAGCAGCAAAACTGGCGAAGCGGGTTGCGTCTGACTATTCAAAGAAGGATTGGCCACGTTGGGTCGCCGGTTCGATGGGGCCAACCACCAAGCTACCTTCGCTTGGACACATCTCCTTCCTCGACATGAAGAAGTCTTACTACGATCAGGTGCGGGGCCTGGTTGAGGGTGGCGCCGACCTTCTGATTGTCGAAACTTGCCAGGACCTGCTGCAAACGAAGTCTGCGCTAGCAGCCATCTTCGAATACTTCGAAGAGATCAAGCGTCGTGTCCCGGTAATCGCGCAGGTGACGATCGAGGCGTTCGGCACGATGCTGATGGGAACTGAAATCGGCGCCGCCCTTACTGCGCTTGAGCCCTTCCCCATCGACGTGATCGGGATGAATTGCGCTACCGGGCCGAAGCAGATGAGCGAAAACGTTCGTTATCTGTGCCGGAATTCTACACTGCCGGTCTCTGTCATTCCGAACGCGGGAATTCCGGAGAACGTCGGCGGACACGCCCATTACAAAGAGACGCCGGAATCTCTTGCTGCCGACCTGGCGCATTTCGCTCGCGATCTCGGTGTGAACATCGTCGGCGGATGCTGCGGCACGACTCCGGCACACCTGCGCGCCGTTGTCGAAGCCGTAAGGAACCTGAGGCCTGTGGACCGAAGTGTTCAGCGTTTGCCGGCAGCTTCTTCAAATTTCATTCAACAGCCATACCTGCAGGACACTTCGTTCCTGATCGTTGGTGAGCGCGTGAATGCCAGCGGCTCAAAAAAGATGCGTGATCTTCTGAGCGTGGAAGACTGGGACGGCCTGGTCTCACTGGCAAAAGAGCAGGAACGTGAAGGCGCGCACGTGCTTGATGTAAATGTGGACTTCGTTGGTCGTAATGGCGAGGCCGACATGCATGAGCTCGCGTCGCGCCTGGCCACGAACATAAAGATTCCGCTGATGTTCGATTCCACCGAGTGGCAAAAGATGGAGGCAGGACTACAACATGCGGGCGGCAAGTGTATTCTGAATTCCACTAACTACGAAGACGGCGTGCCGCGGTTTGCGAAAGTAATTGAGTTAGCGAAACGTTATGGCGCGAGTGTGGTGATCGGAACTATCGATGAAGAGGGCATGGCCCGAACCGCCGGCGGAAAGCTAAAGATTGCGAAGCGTGCCTTCGAGCAGGCGACCAGGGAATTCGAGCTGCCGGCGTCAGACATCTTCTTCGATCCATTGGCACTGCCCATCTCCACCGGCATTGAAGAGGATCGGCGAAACGCACTCGAAACGATCGAAGGCATTCGTAGTATAAAGCAGGAACTGCCCGGCTGTTTCACGATACTGGGCGTTTCCAATATTTCCTTCGGTCTAAATCCGGCGTCACGCGTAGTCCTCAATTCAGTTTTTCTGCACGATGCCGTGGAAGCAGGTCTCGATGCGGCCATTGTCAACGCCAGCAAGATCGAGCCACTGAACCGCATTGGCGAGAAAGAGCTGCAAGTTGCGCGCGAGTTGATTTACGACCAGCGCAAGTTTGAAGGCGACGTTTGCACGTACGATCCATTGACCGAATTCACTAAGCTCTTCGAGGGCGTTAAAGCGAAGGGAAGTAAGAAAGTTTCTAAAGGTGAAACTGTCGAAGAGCGATTGAAGAATCACATCATCGATGGTGAGAAGATTGGCCTGGAAGACGAACTCAGATCGGCGCTTGAAAAATATTCTGCGCTCGAGATTGTCAACGACATACTGCTTGAAGGCATGAAAGTGGTCGGCGATCTCTTCGGCAGTGGCCAGATGCAGTTGCCTTTCGTGCTGCAGTCCGCGGAAGCGATGAAGGCAGCAGTGCGTTTTCTCGAACCCTTCATGGAGAAGAAAGGGGGCGCCACTACCAAGGGCACGATGGTGCTGGCGACCGTTAAGGGCGACGTACACGACATTGGCAAAAACCTTGTCGATATCATTCTGACGAACAACGGCTACAAGGTCATCAATCTTGGCATCAAACAGCCGATCGAGAACATTCTTCAGGCGCACGAAGAACATCAAGCCGATGCCATTGGCATGAGCGGGCTGCTCGTTAAGTCCACGCTGATCATGAAAGAGAATCTCGAGCTGATGAACGAACGGGGCATAAATGTTCCGGTCGTGTTGGGAGGCGCTGCTCTCAACCGGCGTTACGTTGACGACGATCTAAAGCCGCTCTACAAAGGGCAGCTTTTTTACGCGCGGGATGCCTTTGCCGGCCTTCATACGATGGACAAACTGGCGAACGGCAACAGTCAGCCGGCAACTACGGACGCGGAGGGGCTGGGACACAGAGACCCGGAACTTGGAGGGGAAACCCGACTATGGGCGGACAACTCAGAGAAGGGAGCCATAGCGACTGGGTCAAACGAGATCGACGACGTAGAAGATCTTGTCGGTGAGGAAGCGAAGCTCGGTATTCGCAAACCAATAAAGCCGCGCGGGGCGGCGAAAATTGCGGGCGATACTACACATACGAGTCGCTCAGACGTTAGCAGTGACGTACCTATTCCCGCCGCGCCTTTTTGTGGCTCACGAGTAGTGGAAGACATTGATCTTGATGATGTGTTTTCTTTTGTGAATGAAACCGCGCTCTTCAAAGGACAGTGGCAGTTTAAGCAGGGCCGCCGGCCGGCAGCGGAGTATGAGAAGCTGGTTCGCGAAACCGTGCGGCCGATTTATGAAGAGTTGAAAGAACGAAGCAAACGCGAGCAACTCCTGACCCCGCGTGTTGTTTATGGACACTTTCCGTGCCAATCGTCCGGCAATGACCTGATCATCCTCAACGACGATCAAAAGACTGAACGGATGCGCTTCACCTTCCCCCGGCAACCATTAGGAAAGCGTCTCTGTCTGGCGGATTTCTTCGCGGCGAAAGATGCGGGACGGGTTGATGTGGTGGCGTTTCACCTGGTGACCATGGGCAGCCGCGCAAGCCAGTATTCGCGAGAACTATTCAAGGCAGATAACTACACCGACTATCTTTATTTCCACGGACTAAGCGTGGAAGGCGCGGAGGCGCTGGCGGAGTTGTGGCATAAACGCATTCGCGAGGAACTGGGGATCGCCCGGGAAGACGCCGCTGAGGTGAGGGGATTGTTTCGTCAGCAGTATCAGGGATCGCGCTTTAGTTTTGGTTACCCGGCGTGTCCAAATCTTGAGGATCAGGCAAAGTTGTTTACACTGCTGGAGCCGGCGCGCATTGGTGTGGCACTAAGCGAAGAGTTTCAACTTGATCCGGAACAATCGACTTCCGCGATCATTGTGCACCACCCGGAGGCGAAATACTTTTCGATCGACTAACACTACGTCCAAAGTCCAATGTCCAATGTCCAAAGTCCCGAGCCGAAGGTTGTAGCGAGCAAGGACGCGAGCCCCGGCTATACAGATATTGGACATTGGACTTTGGACGTTGGACAGTCCCTCGAGCCTACCCCTGAAGAGTTCGCAGTACTGAGTCGATTCGAACGCTGTGCAGTTCGTTTCGTTCGGCGGATGAATCAGGGCAACTGGAAACGCTTCTGGACGTGGTGCCAAAAGATCTTCGGCGCGGGTTGGATCCACCTTTCCACTTACAACCTCATGCAGGTTTACGGCCTGGAAAATATCGCGGCCGCCTCGAGGGACCGCCCCATATTGTTAGCTGCAAATCATCGCTCGTTCTTTGACATGTATACGGTATCGACGGTGCTTTTTCGCAACACGTCCTGGCGCAAACAACTTTTCTTTCCAGTGCGCGGCCGGTTCTTCTACGACTCGCTGTTGGGTTTGTTTGTGAATCTGGTGATGGGTTGGTGGTCGATGTATCCCCCCTTTTTTGCTTCTGGTGACAAGCCGCTGCTGGAAAAACGCGCGTTTGATAAGCATTCGTTTCGAGTCCTGACGGAGATTTGCCGGAATGGCGCCGGCAACGTGATTGGTTTTCATCCCGAAGGCACTCGCAACAAGGGCCCTGATCCCTATTCATATTTGTCGGCGCAGCCAGGCATTGGAAAATTGATTAAAGACGCCGCGCCTCAAGTCATTCCGGTCTTCATTGCGGGGCTGGGAAACGATCTGCCGAAGCAAGTATTGGGTAACTGGAGAGGCGGAAAGAAGATTCGCATTCACTTTGGACCGCAACTCGATCTGTCGAGCTACTTGTCTAAGAAAGATCACGTGAGGACCTACAAAGAGATCTCTGAATTTGTGATGAGCAAGATTGCAGAACTTGGCGAAGCCGACCGCCAAATGAATGCGACGAATGACTGACGAAGAGCGGGGGCAAGCCCGCCTTCCCAACCCCGAGCTACTCTAACCTGGCGCTGGAGAATTAGACTGAAAGGCTTTCAAGCGGAGAACATTCCGATTATTTGTGAAAGTCTCTAGGCTGAGAAGAACTTGGCGAAGCCGACCGCCAAATGAATGCGACGAATGACTGACGAAGAGCGGGGGCAAGCCCGCCTTCCCAACCCCGAGCTACTCTAACCTGGCGCTGGAGAATTAGACTGAAAGGCTTTCAAGCGGAGAACATTCCGATTATTTGTGAAAGTCTCTAGGCTGAGAAGAACTTGGCGAAGCCGCCCGCCAAATGAATGTGACGAATGACTGACGAAGAGCGGGACCCGCCTTCCCAACCCCAAACTGCTCTAACTTGGCGCTGGAGAATTAGACTGAAAGGCTTTCAAGCGGAGAACATTCCGATATTTGTGAAAGTCTCTGGGTTGGGAAGGCGGGCTTGCCCCCGCTCCTGGTGTCGCCGACCTTTAAGATAAGAAACAATGTCTCTTCCTTTAGTAATCATCAATCCTGAGTCCGCGGGCGGCGCAACGCGCGACGCCTGGCCAAAAATCGCCAGCGACCTCGCGACGCACTTCGGATCATTTATGCCTAAGTTCACCAGACATGCAGGTGACGCAAGCGAGCTTGCCGCCAGCGCAGCGCGCAAGGGTACGAAGCTGATTATTGCCTGCGGTGGCGACGGAACGATTTCAGAGGTAGCGAACGGAATTCTATCCGCCGGAAGTGACACGGAATTGGGAATTCTTCCCAGCGGCACCGGCGGAGATTTTCGTAGGACGCTTGGCATTCCTGCTCGCTCGAGCGACGCCGCGAGGATCCTTCACGATGGCGAAACTCGTTTGATCGACGTCGGTAGGGTTACGTTCACCAGGGACGACGGCGAGCAGGAATCGCGTTACTTTCTCGGGGTGGCGTCATTCGGCATGAGTGCAGACGTGATTGCGCGCGTGAAGGGAGGCGGTCCTGATTGGCTGCCTGCTAAAAGGCCCAAATGGTTAACGGGCAGGGTTTCGTTTGGCGCCGCCATGCTGCAAACAGCGTTGCGGATGCAGCCCATTCAAGTAATTCTCCTGGTCGATAACGATCCGCCGCGTCACCTGACGGTCGCGAATCTTTGCGTTGCGAATGCGCGATATTTTGGTGGAGGAATGAAGATCGCTCCCGATGCCAGGCTAACTGACGGAAAGTTTGACGTTATTAGTATCGGCGATGTCGGAGCCGCCCGGATCCTGGGAAACGCGCCGCGATTGTACGTTGGCGCGCACCTCAGCATGGCGGGAGTAGGCCACACGCTTGCAGGAAAAATTATCGCTCGTCCCGTCGAAGATCAGCGTATCGAGATCGAGGTGGACGGTGAAATCCCGGGTCTCCTTCCGGCGACGTTTCAAATCCTGCCCAAAGCTCTGCGTGTTCGTTGTCCTCGAGCATCGTAACGCTCTGACTGAGAAAGCGCTTGCCAGTAAATTGGGAAAAAGGTTATAAATATCGCACCGAGCCCTGATTATATGAATTTGATTTGTTTGGCACGGCGCTCTTCATGTATAGACAAATAACTGTACTTACGCAGAGAGTAATCCCTGCACTGCGGGGATTTGTATAGTTTTTTGCTCTTTGCAGCGTTGAAGTGTATCTGCCCAGTTCAACCATCGGAGGATTCGTATAGTGGATAGTGCGCTCAACCAAGAGCTATCCGCAAACAACGCTACCACTTCGCAACCCGGGGAGACAGTCCCCGCCGGAGAACCGTCTCGCGAGCCTGTGGCTGCCA
Source organism: Blastocatellia bacterium (assembly GCA_963698325.1). Lineage (GTDB taxonomy): Bacteria > Acidobacteriota > Blastocatellia > Pyrinomonadales > Pyrinomonadaceae > PSRF01. Next base: position 61,734 of record CAVOQJ010000011.1, read on the forward strand.
AGCCTCCGCTCCCGCCCGCGAAAACCGTAAGCAAGCCCGCAGGCGCAGTTGTTGAAAGCACCCCCGATCCGCCGGTCAACAAAATGCGTCGACGGATCGTTTGGGCGAGCGTCGTCGGGTTTCTTACCACCTGCTTCTTGATGTTTCTGCGGTTCTTCCTGCCGCGCTCCATTCTTGAGCCGTCCAGCAAGTTTTCCGTATGGCTTTCCCGCGGATTACGCGCTTGGTGTCGATACAAAGTGGCAGCAGCAATATCGCATCTGGGTTGACAAGACTTCGGATCGACTTTTTGTGATCTACGCGCGCTGCACGCATCTCGGTTGCACTCCGGACTGGAAAGCGAGCGAGAACAAGTTCAAGTGTCCCTGCCACGGCAGTGGTTACGACAGCGAAGGGATTAACTTTGAAGGGCCGGCGCCGCGGCCGATGGATCGCGCGCACGTCGAGCTGGATGCTGAGGGACAGATCGTGGTGGACATAGGCAAGCTTTACAAATGGCCAAAGGGCGAGCGAAACGAGTTTAATGATCCTGGCGCGTACATTCCGCTGTAACTGCTGAGCGCAATTTGACGAGGTTAGGATGAGGTTGCATGGACGAAAAGCCTGATCAGAAAGAGACCAAACAGCTAACTGGCGACGAAAAGGCCAGTGGAAGTCTTCTTGAGAAGGTGAAGGAGGGGAGTACTGCGCTCAAGGAGCGCGCGATCGAGGAGGCCAAGACTTACAAAGACCCTCAGGACACACAACTCTGGAAGTCGATCTTTCGCGTGTCGCACGATCGTTCCGACCCGCGCAATCGTTCACTGGCGGTTCTCTCCAACGTCTTCCTGCATCTGCATCCGGCAAAGATCAATCGCGACGCAGTGCGCTACCAGTTCACCTGGGGAATGGGCGGCATCACGTTCTATCTCTTCATCGTGCTGACGTTCACCGGCGTGCTGCTGATGTTCTACTACCACCCGACCAAGGTTGACGCCTTTCGCGACATTCTTTATCTCGAGCACGACGTTCCGTTCGGCAAGCTGCTTGCGCAACATGCATCGCTGGGCGGCGCACTTGATGGTGATCACGACCTGGCTGCACATGTTTCGCGTGGTGCTGACCGGATCGTACAAGCGGCCGCGCGAGTTTAACTGGTGCGTCGGCGTTGTGCTGCTGGTGCTGACGCTGCTGCTTTCGTTTACCGGATATCTGCTGCCGGACGATCAGCTTGGTTTCTGGGCGGTGACGGTCGGCACGAACATGGCGCGCGCGACGCCGATGCTCGGTCACGAAGGACCGTTTCGGTGCCGCAGCTCGGCATGACGCCTTACAACGACGTCCGTTTTGGATTGCTCGGCGGCTCGATCGTCGATTCGAACGCATTGCTGCGTTCATACATCTGGCACTGCATCGGTATTCCGCTGGTGGCCTCGATCTTTATGGCAGTGCACTTCTGGCGGATACGAAAAGACGGAGGCATCTCCGGCCCGGCGCCGGTGATGCTTGAATCGGAGATGAAGGCGGTCAAGAAGAAATAGATTTCAATGAGCTAACCTTGGTTTGTCGAAGGTCAGTACCGCCTGCGTAGCGGGCGTAAGTTAGTGCTCGTGAATCGACTGGTAACGCACCGCTACCGCAGATGGACTGACAAACATAGATGCGACAAATTCAGTTGAGCAAGTTGATAACTCTGGGAGTAGTTGTGCTCGTCGTGGTTCTGGCTGTCTTTATGGTTCAGGACTGGCATCAGCTCTGGACGATCTCGTCGGCGCCTGACAACGTGCCGATCGTGGCAATGCTTTTCCTCGTGCCGTTCTTCACCTGGTTGGGAATCAGGCAGGCGAACGCAAACGATCGGCTGATCGAGCAGCTGGAAGCAGATCCCAAACTGGCGAAGACGCATCATCGCAAAGTCGAACCGTGGCGTCCGGGTTGGGCGCGGGAGATTGCACGTCTGGCCTTATCTCGTGCGCATTGAGTTTCTGGCGACCGTGATCGTCACGGTGATTCTTTTTGTCTGGTCGATCACGCTCAACGCGCCGCTCGAAGAACCGGCCAATCCGAATCTGACGATGAACCCGTCGAAGGCGCCGTGGTACTTTCTCGGGTCTGCAGGAGATGCTGGTTTACTTCGATCCCTGGATCGCCGGCGTGGTGATGCCGTCAATCATCATGATTGGGTTGATGGTCTTTCCTTACGTCGATTCCAATCCGCTCGGCAACGGTTACTACACGCTCAAGCAGCGTCGCTTTCGCGGTTGGAATGTTTGGCTGGGGCTTTCTGATGTGGATCCTCCTGATCGTCATCGGCACGTTCATTCGCGGACCAGGCTGGATCTGGTTCTGGCCGGGCCAGACGTGGGATCACAACGCAGTCGTGTTCGACAAGAACGTCGACCTGCACGACATGATCGCAACCAGCCGCATCGGCAAGGCGCTGCATCTGGGATTTCTCTGCAGCGAATCCGTGGAAAGTTCATCTTTGGTTTATTGGTGGTGAGCGGCTTCTATCTTGTTGGCGCCTTGTTTTTCCACTGGTTAATGACCGTGGACTTTAAGAAGCTTTCCCTGCGTCCGCTTGCAGACTCTGTTTCCGCAAGACGAGTTTGAGCAGAAGCTTCTGGCGCGAACAAGTCTGCTTCAGTATCTGACTTTCCAGTTTTTCGCGGTGAGCGTGTTGCTCGCGTTGCCGGTGAAATTTTTCTGCGCCTGGCTTGACCATCAAGTATGTCTGGGTGACTCCGTGGTTCAATATTTAGATCTGGAGATCGACTGACCACCCGCTACCGCAGGTGGTACTGACAAAGCTTTCTAACGAGTGCGGAGGAATGATCCTAGTGGCTGATCTCACGGAAGCTACCGAGTCATTGGTAAAGAAAGAGCCTGAGGTTCCGGCACAGGATCCGATCGTGAGTCGCTCAACCAGCGGCATGATGCTCGTGTGCGCCTTGCTGCTGACGTCGTCGCTCGCCTGGGCTCTTTACGATGAAGCGTTTGGCCAACGACCGTGGAAGGGCATGCAGAAGGAGTTCGTCAGTCGTTACACCGATACCTGAACAGCATCAAGCCGCAAGCCGGCAAGACCGAAGCGGAAGTCAAAGAGAGTCCGGAGTACCAACAGCTCGACGCGGAAGCGCAAGGCTGCTCTGGAGAAGGTCAAACCAGACATCGCCGAAATTGATCAAAAGGTCGCGCAAATTCAGACGAAGCTCGACGCCGTTACTGATCCCTTCCAAAATCAACGCGGCAAACTCACGGTTATCAACTACAACATGGAGATCGCGGCAAGCAACGCCAAGGACAAATACCGCGAGCAGGCGCAACAGAAGCGAGCTGAATTAGTAGAGGTTGATCTTCCGGCGGCCGATGGTTCCGGGAAAACGACAACTCGAGAAGATGAATTACGACCAACTCGAAAAGCTCTACAACGATCTGCGTGATGAAAAGGCGAGACTGCTGGGACAAAAAGCGGAACTGCTCAAAGAACCGACGGAACTCGCGAAGAAGCGTGACGATTATCTGAAAACACCACTTGATCGGGCTTGGGCCCAGCCAGATCGATGGGCTGCATGCGAAAGATGGACCAGTTTGATTACTCCATTCTGCGGCCATCAGATCAGCGTCAATGCTTACAACATCGTCGATCGCTGCGAGGTTTGCCATGTCGGGATCCGCGAGCCGCTCGACCTTACGTCCGACAGACCTGGCGCCGGACGGGCCGGGTAAGAAACCCGACAAGCTGGCGCGCGCGTTCGTCAGTCATCCCAACAGAGAACTTCTGCAAATTCACAATCCGGATAAGTTTGGTTGCTCAAGTTGCCACTGGGGCAACGGTCGCGCGACGACGAGCGAAATCAAAGGCCACGGCCGACACAAGTTCTGGCTCTGGCCGATGTTTGAGAAGGAAAACACCGAAGCCGGCTGCCAGCAGTGTCACGCCAAGGATCGCGTAACGCAGGGCGCCGACACGCTGAATCTCGGACGCGATCTTTTCTATCAACGCGGCTGCATGGGTTGTCATCGTTACGAAGGCTTTGATCGCGAGACGGATGCGTTGGGAAACACTCGTCAGAGCATCAGCCAGCTCGAAGATCAGATTACCAGCGAATCAGAAGCAAATTAGGCTCGATGAGAGCCCGCCGGAAGGCACCACTGACGAAGAAGCTCAGAAGATGCTGGCGCAGTCGGAAGCTCTGAAGGTAACGAACAGCCTTCTGGCAGCGCGCATCGATCAGTTGAATTTGCAGTCGAAGTATTTGATGCAGGACCAGAAGAAGGTTGGACCAAACCTGAAGGACGTTCGTTTGAAACTGCGTAAGGAATGGATTCCGGTTTGGCTCTCAGAATCCGCAAGCTTTTCGGCCCGGAACGAAGATGCCGACCTTCTGGCGCTTCGCTGAACCCGAGAGCGCCGCAAAGGTACCGCCGCTGCGCGATAAGGATGGGCAGGAACAAATACAGGCTATCGCCGCATACCTATGGCAGGATAGATTTGAAGGGAAGTCTTCCTGAGCAACAGCGTGGAGATGCAGGACATGGCAAAGAGCTTTTTGAGACACGCGGCTGTTTAGCTTGTCACTCAATCGGCGAAGACGACAACAAGATTGGCGGCACGTTTGCTGCGAACCTGCAAAAGGTCGGCGAGAAAGCAAACTTCGATTACATCGTGCGCTGGATTCACAATCCGCGCGAACGGTGGGCTCCTTACTGTCCGAAAGAAAAGCGCGACCTGACTCCGGAAGACTACGCAAAGCATAACTTGCCTTATGTATTCGATACCGAGCTGCACTCGCGCTGCCCGAATGATGGCGCCGAGTTGCAGGTCCAGAACATGACGGTGATGCCGAATTTCCGTCTTTCGGAAACCGACGCGCGCGATATCGCCACTTATCTCTTCTCGTTATCATCGCCGCCGCAGTATGACGCCGCAACGTTCATGGACAATCCCGAGCTGCGAGACAAAGGACATGCGCTAATCAAGCAATACGGTTGCGCTGGTTGTCACGAAATAAAGGGTTTTGAAGACGAACAGCGTATCGGCAAAGAACTAACCGTTGAAGGCGCCACACCTATCGAGCGTCTGGACTTTGCCTTACTTACCAAGAGGGCCGAAGAGGGAAATGATCCGCTTGGGCTGCACGAAGTGGACAAGAAGAGAAGCCCTGGTACAACCACAAAGGATTTTTCGAACACAAGGTTACCGATCCCTCGATTTACGATCAGGGTAAGGAGAAAGATCCCAAAGATCGCTTGCGGATGCCGCGGCCATATCTGACGCCGGAGTGGCGCAATGCATTGACGACTTTTCTGCTTGGCAGTGTCGGCACGGAAGGTTCAAACGTACCGCAGTCGCTTTTTTATAATCCGCAGGATCAGCGGCGGCAGGACATTCAGAACGGCTGGTGGGTAATCAAGAAGTATAACTGCATGGGTTGTCACCAGATTCAGGTGGGCCAGCGTTCCGTAGTGATGGATCTGCCTTTCTATCAAACGCCGGAAGGCAAGGATCTATTGCCGCCGCGGTTGACCAGTGAAGGCGCGCGCGTCGATCCAAGTTGGCTGTTGAGATTTCTGCACGATCCATCCCTGAGCGGTGAAAAAACTCCAGCCGAGAATGCGGCCATAGCAAACGCAGAGCAAGCGGCGAAGAACACCAATGCTTCGCCCGCCGGTGCGTCCAGCGCCGGAGCACAAGCGGCAAATGCCGGCAGCGCGTCCAGCACTCCTGGCAGCACTAACGCTTCGCCTTCGGGTGGTAAGTTGAAGCCTCAACCTGGACTTGATCGAAATGGTGTGCGGCCTTATCTGAAGTTTCGCATGCCTACCTTTAACTTCTCGCCGAACGAACTGCAGACGTTGGTGCGTTTCTTCATGGCCATGTCCGGTCAGCAGGAGCCCTATATTAAGGAGCCGCTGCAACCGTTGACTGAACAGGAAAAGTTAGTTGCGCGCCAGATGTTCACATCTGGTACCCCCTGCCTGAAGTGTCACATCACGGGCGAACCCACTCATGACGCCAAGGCGATCGCGCCGAATTTCCTGCTGGCTGGCGAACGCCTGAAGCCTGATTGGACCTTCCGTTGGCTCCTGGATCCGTCGCAAATCAGCCCGGGCACAGCGATGCCCACCGGACTCTTCCGCAAGGAAGGCGAACGCTGGGTCATCAACTTGCCAAATCCGCCGGCCAGCGCGAACGAATATCACGATGACCACGCACGTTTGCTGGTGCGTTACATGCTGTTGCTGACACCTGATGAGCAGAGACGCTTGCTCGCGACGGCGCCGGCAGCTCCGGCGGCGGGCGCACAACCCACGCAGAAGGCGCAGAATAAAGTTAAGGGCAAAGGTGGAGAGACTACCTCGAACAGAACGCGGCGCCCGAAGCGCCAGACTGTGGCCGCGGTCAGAAATGTGCGGACCAACGCGCGACCCGCAGGCATGTAATGGTATGTGGCGAGCGTGACGGGTCTACTTCACGTGCAGTCCCGTGCTAAAGTTATGCGAAAGTCATTCTAACTTGGAGGAACTGATCATGTTTATGAAGCAGACCAAAGTCTGGCTGATTCTGACGATTGCTCTCTCGCTCCTGGCGCTCGCATCAGCGTGTAGTAAAGCGCCGGAGACGAGTGAACCCGGGACGCCGACGGCAGGAGGCACCGCGTTTACACCCAAAGGTGATGAAGGCTCGGTGACTGGGGCGGTTGCGTACACGGGAACACCGCCCGCGCCCAAGAAAATCGATACCTCGGCTGATCCCGCTTGTGGCGCGAAGAATCCGAACCTCACCACTGAAGACAATGTGGTGAACAACGGCAAGCTGGCCAACGTGTTCGTCTACATCAAAGACGGTACGACAGCCGACGGCAAGAAGATTACGGATTTCACTTTCCCGACACCTTCGACGTCCATTACGCTGGACCAGGATGGTTGCCATTACCGGCCGCACGTTCTGGGCGCGATGGTGAACCAGGACATCCAAATCACGAACAGCGATCCGACGACACACAATATACACTTCACTCCCAAGAGCAACCCTGATTGGAATCAATCGCAGCCAAATGGAGCGCCGCCTTTGATGCATAAACTGACGCGCTCTGAAGTACTGGTTCCCGTCAAGTGTAACCAGCATCCCTGGATGAAGGCCTACATTGGCGTCTTGAGGCATCCGTTTTATGCAGTCAGCGCTGAGGATGGCAGCTACACGATCAAGGGCGTTCCTCCAGGAACTTACACGGTCGTTGCCTGGCACGAAGGCGGAGCAACTGGTTCGGAGCAACCGATGACAGTTACGGTTCCTGCAAACGGAAGCGCGAAAGCAGACTTCTCGTTTGCCGGAGCGACAGCGGCCGGTGGCAGGCCAAGTCTTGAAATGATGCCGGCGCTGGAGGTGCCGATGTTGGGCCGGCACTGAGGGATTTTCGAATCTAGATTTTCGATTTGCGATTGGAGAGAGCAGTAAAACTCCTTCAATCGCAAATCGGCAATCGGCAATCAGAAATATGAACAAGGGTGTGCATCGTTTCGCGCTGCTGGTTGCTTGCGCCACTTTTTTCCTGATAATTGCGGGCGCGCTGGTGACTAGCCACGATGCGGGATTGGCGACCTCTGACTGGCCGCTCTCTAATGGCCAGTTTTTCCCAAAGATGGTTGGCAATCTCTTTTGGGAACATGGACACCGCATGGTGGCAACCACAGTCGGTTTGCTCACAATCGGATTGGTTGTCTTTCTGTTCGTCAAAGAAGAGCGAAGCTGGGTCCGGCGACTCGGATTGACGGCCCTGGCTGGGGTGATTGCACAGGGATTGCTCGGCGGTTTGACGGTAAAACTGAACTTACCACTAGTGGTTTCGGCAGCCCATGCCACGCTGGCCCAGCTCTTTTTCTGCACCACGGTGAGTTTGGCGGTTTTCACTTCATCAAGCTGGATGAAAGACCGGCCCGTGATTGAAGAGCAGGGAAGTTTGCCCCTTCGTTATCTTTGTGTGGGAGCTGCGACCGCGATCTTTTTGCAGTTGATTATTGGCGCAACGCTGCGGCATTCAGCGACCTGGGACCAGCCGCTGCCGTTAGACTTACTGTTAACACACGTAGGGGGCGCGATTGCCGTAACCCTACTGTTGGGAAGCGCTGCCCTAGTGATCCTGCGGCGCCATGCCGGCGAAAGTTTTCTAACCCGGCCAGCGAAGATTGCTCTTTCGTTGCTGGCTTTGCAGTTGCTTTTAGGGGGCGCGGCTTACATCACCAGGGTAGCTTCACCAAACGATCCGCAACCGTTGAATCCAATGGTCGCAATCACGGTGGCGCATGTAGCATGTGGGGCATTAGTATTCGCTACCACGATAGTTTTGACGTTAAGGGCATTTAAAGTCCTGCGTTCCACGGCTTCATCGTTTGAGTTTGCGGTTGGCGAGCATTCAAGAAGTTTAGAGTTCAAGCTTTAGCTTGCCGGGTTAACCTGGAGTCGAGCTTGTAGTATCAACAACCTAAAGGTTGAACTCTGAACTTCAGGCTTGATCAAAGTTTCAAAGATGGAAGAATTTGCCATAGATCTTAACCCGGCCGCTGTTGTTCAACTCGAGCGCCTTAGTGCCCGCGGGCGATTCGCCGCCTACATGGAACTCACGAAGCCGCGCATCACTTTCCTGATCGTGCTCACGTCGGCTGCCGGGTTCGCTTTAGCTTCGCACGCTGCTGTTAATTACGCAGCGATGGTCAGCGCGATGGTCGGAATCGCCTTACTCTCATCGGGAATCGCCACGATCAATCAGTATATGGAGCGCGACCTTGATGCGCTCATGAGGCGTACGGCCAATCGACCGTTGCCATCAGGAAGGCTCTTGCCGTCACAGGCGTTAACCTTTGGTGTGGGATTAATAGTTGGCGCCGAGATCTATCTCGCAGTCCTGGTAAATCCTCTGACGGCCTTACTGGGTTTGACGGTAATCGCGGGATACTTGTTTGGGTACACGCCGACTGAAGACAAAAACCTCGTTGTCGACAATGGTAGGCGCCTTTCCCGGAGCGGTGCCGCCATTAATTGGCTGGGCAGCAGCGCGTGGATCTGTCGGTATCGAAGCTTGGGTGCTGTTCGCGATTCTGTTCCTGTGGCAGTTTCCCCATTTCCTGGCGATTGCCTGGATGTATCGTGAGGATTACAGCCGCGCCGGAATTCTCATGCTGCCGGTGGTTGAACCTGATGGCCGTGTTACCGCGCAACAAATCGTCGTCTATACCGTGATACTGTTGCCGGTAAGTTTGCTTCCAACCGCGCTCGGCATTTCCGGCAAGGTGTATCTCTGCGGCGCGATCGTTTTGGGTTTGTTATTTCTCTACAGTAGTCTGCGCGCAGCCTTCTCCAAATCGAGGCACGAAGCACGGAGATTGCTGTTGGCTTCAGTTATTTATCTGCCTCTGCTGTTTATCTTGATGGTCTTAAACCGGTGAATAGTAAATGGTGAATCGTGAATGGAAATACATCACGGACGTCCACGGACTCAAGCATCCCAATTGCTTAACCATTTACGACTTACCATTCACTATTTACTACGAGGAGTAACCGATGGGACGAGCTCTTGCGGTTATTATCTGGATCCTGACCCTGGGTTCAGTGGGCCTTTTCTTCGTTAAGAAGTGGTGGTTTCCTGAAGCCATCTCTTCTCACGCGGCTGCGCTTGATCGGCAGTTTCTGATCACAATCATTGTCGTCGGAATTGCCTTTACCGCTGCCCAGATTGGCCTTGGCTAGGTGGTTTGGAAATATCGAGACCGTGGCCAGAGCGATCGTGCAGTCTATACGCACGGCAGCAATCGGCTCGAAGTTGTCTGGACGGTTGTGACGGCAGTCATCTTTATCGGACTTGCGGTAATGGGCCAGAGCGTTTGGGCCTCGCTCCACTTTAACAAAGCTCCGGCAGGGGCCTTTCAGGTTGAAGTGGTCGCACAGCAGTTTCAATGGAACTTCCATTACTGCCGGTAAGGACGAAGTCTTTGGCCGCACCGATCCCAATCTCATCGACGATTCGGCGCTTAACTTTATTGGCCTGGACCAGGCTGATCCAAACGCCAAGGATGACGTGGTACACAGCGTGATTGCGGTTCCCGAGGGCCGGCCGGTTGAACTTATTCTTCGCTCGAAAGACGTTATTCACAATTTTTGGGTTCCGCAACTCCGGTTCAAACAGGACCTCGTTCCGGGAATGAGATCCGCGTCCACTTCACTGCAAACCGGCCGGGCAAGTATGAACTGGCGTGCGCTGAGCTCTGCGGGCAATTCCACTACAAGATGAAGAGTTTCATGCTCGTACTGCCGGAAGATGAACATCAGGCTTTGATGGCCCTGCCGCAGGATCAATTTCAGACTCGCGTCACTGAACTGCTGGCGAAGTATCAGTTGCCGGCATATTAGCAGGGAAACCGGTCCCGGATTGTTGATTCAGCCTAACCACGAGGAGATTAGAGATGTCAGGTGAAACTCACGAAGCAGTGCACCGTCACCCGGCGCCTACGGGCTTCATTCGTAAGTACATCTTCAGCCTGGATCATAAGGTCATCGGCATCCAGTACATCGTTCTGGCGCTGGTCGCCGTGCTGGTGGGCATGACCATGTCGGTGCTGATGCGCATGAACCTGTCGTGGCCGGGTACAAGCTGGCCGATTCTCGGAACATTGTTTCCCACGGGCGCGCCAGGCGGCGTGATGAATCCCGAGTTTTATCTGTCGCTGGTGACCATGCACGGGACGATCATGGTCTTCTTCGTGCTGACCACCGCACCGCAGGGCGGGTTTGGAAATTACTTTCTCCCGATTCAAATCGGCGCCGAAGACATGGCGTTCCCGTTGCTGAACATGATGTCGTTCTGGGTGACGCTGGTCGGGTTCATTGTCATCCTGCGGCCATCTTTGTTGAGGGCAACCCGACGATCGGCGAAGTCTCGGCACTCGGACCATCATTGGGCGGCGGCAGTGGCGCCACGGTGGGACCGATTGGGGGATGGACCGGTTACGCTCCCTTGAGCGCGCTGGGGATGGCGGCCGGGCCGGGCCAGGGCGCCGGCATGAACCTTTGGATTATCAGCATCGCGATCTTCTGCGTCGGTTCATTGCTGGGCGCACTTAACTTCATCACTACACTGCTCAACATGCGCACCAAAGGAATGTCTCTGATGCGCATGCCGCTCACCTGCTGGGCCTGGTTTACCACGGCGGTGTTGGCTCTGCTTTCGTTTCCGGTGCTGCTCGGCGGCGGAATTCTTCTTGCTGCTCGATCGAATTGCCGGCACGAGCTTCTTCATTCCGGGCGGTCTGTATGTTAGCGGCTCTGTCGGTGTATCCAAACTTCCCGTCACACCGGCGGCTCGCCGATTCTCTGGCAGCATCTGTTCTGGTTCTTTGGTCATCCTGAAGTTTACATCGCGATCCTGCCCGGCATGGGCGCGACCTCGCACATTCTTTCGACCTTTGCTCGCAAGCCCGTCTTCGGCTATCGCGCGATGGTGTTTGCGATCTTCGCGATCGGTCTGCTGGGATTCTTCGTCTGGGGCCATCACATGTTCATCAGCGGCATGAGCCCTTACTCGGCGATCGACGTTTCTCGATCCTGACGCTGTCGATCGGCGTTCCTTCGGCCGTGAAGACATTCAACTGGCTCGGCACGTTGTGGGGCGCAAGAATTCGCTTCACAACCGCGATGCTGTTCGCGATCGGCTTCGTTTCACTGTTTGTTGCGGGCGGGATCACCGGTTTGGTCCTCGGCCAGACCTCGCTCGACTTGCCCATGCACGATACTTACTTCGTGACGGCCCACTTCCATCTGGTGATGGGCGTGGCGTCGATCTTCGGCATGTTTGCCGCGATCTACTTCTGGTTCCCGAAGATGTTTGGCCGTTTCATGAATGACAGGCTTGGCAAACTTCATTTCTGGATCACCTTCGTCGGCGTCTACTGCATCTTCGTTCCCATGCACACAATGGGAATGGTGGGCATGCCACGCCGTTACTCCGCAGTTCACAGAATATAGATGGCTCGATTCGCTGCATCCTCTCGTAGTTTTCGTTTCCATCGCTGCGATTATCACGGTGCTCGTGCAAATTGTTTTTTACTTCAATCTCATCTGGAGCATCTTCAAGGGTAAGAAAGCTGATGACAAATCCGTGGGAGGCAACCACGCTCGAGTGGACTACGGCGACGTCCACCGCCTCATGACAATTTTGCGGGCGTCTTGCCGGTCGTTTATCGCGGACCATATGAATTCGCCGTGCCTGGAGCCGCAAACGACTTCATTATGCAGACGGAACCTGAAGCGGGTGACATGCCGGCAACTGAAGGGGTAGGTGGTGATGGCCACGATGGTAGGCACTAAGCCACTAACAAAAACAACAGTTGGTGGCGGACCCAGGCCGCGCGGTCCCAATGGCAATGGTGGGCCTAAGCGAAACGGCCATGAGCGCCGTTTCCCCGACTTTCAGTCTTCCGCAAACCGCTATCGGATCGGGATGTGGGTTGCACTCGCGTCGATTCTTATGATGTTTACGGCGCTGAGTAGCGCCTATATCGTGCGCGCCGCGTCAGCAAACGACTGGCAGCCGCTAAAGATGCCGCGGATCCTTCTGCTGAGCACTGCGCTGATAGTAATCAGCAGCGGCACTTTGGAAACTGCGCGACGAAAATGGAAAGACACAGTTAGCAACGGTCATCAACCCTGGCTGGTTGTAACGCTGGTTTTAGGCATCGGGTTTCTGCTGTCGCAACTGCTGGCCTGGCGGCAACTGGTGCGTCAGGGAGTTTACGTCGCCAGCAATCCCCATAGTTCCTTTTTTTATCTTTTGACTGGCGCTCATGGTGTGCACTTGCTGGGCGGGTTGGCTGCGCTTACATACCTTTCACTTCGCCAACGCGCACCACAGGACAATCCATTGGCCCTGGCGAAGTCACTGGCCAGCGCCGACGCTGTTACGCTTTACTGGCATTTCATGGACTGTTTGTGGCTCTACTTATTCGTGCTCCTTTTCTTTGTGCGTTGACAGCAGTGAGGGCAGGCTTTAGAAACGTCTGAACAGGGAAGCGAAAAGTTTTATTGAGCCCGCGCAGCGGGTGGAAGCATAAAGCCTGGGGTGGAGCGAAGCGGAACCCCAGGATTCTTGGAAGAGAAAGAAATAGCCCGCGAAGCGGGCGACAGTCGGTCATCATGAGTACATCGCAGCCTCCTACGCTATCGCACGCTTCGCGCGCTTGGTCTCCTACTCTTCCGTTATCCTGGGGTTCCGCTTCGCTCCACCCCAGGCTTTATGCTTCCACCCGCTGCGCGGGTTTGAGAAAGCAGGCCGCAGAACTTTACTCTTTTTGGAGGTGACAGGTGAGTACTGAAGCACGCGCAGTACATTTTCCGGCGGACGACTGGGGCGGAGGTGTGCACCCCTATCGCGTTGGTCATCGCAAGCTCGGAATGTGGTTGTTCATTGTTTCCGACTCATTGACGTTCTCAGCGCTGCTGATTGGCTATAGCTACCTGCGCGCGTCAAACGTCTGGCCCACGCCCTTTCCGTTCTACCCGAGCATCGTCTTTTCGTCTGTCATGACCTTTTGTTTGCTCTCGTCCAGTCTGACGATGGTCTTTGGCGTATCGGCGTCGAGCCGGGGAGACAAGGCGGCCGCACGCAAATGGATTCTGGCGACGATGGTTTTCGGCGCAGCCTTCGTTGTTCTGCACCTCATCGAATGGAACCATTTGATCAGCGAAGGCCTGCGGCCATTTAGTTTGCCGGCCCACTGGGTCTCGACGTTCACCACATCTGACGGAAGATTGCCAACACCTTTGTTTGGCGCCACTTTCTTCACCATTACCGGCTTGCACATGTTCCACGTCGCCACCGGCATTCTCTATCTTGGCGTGGTGGCAACGCGCGTAAAGAAGTTGAATCACGAAGATATCGAGATCAGCGGTCTTTACTGGCACTTTGTTGACCTCGTCTGGATGTTTGTTTTCCCGCTGATTTACATCCTCTCTGTGGATGTCGGTGGCCATTTGGCGAGGTAAGTCGTGATCAGGTAGATGGCTGGAGATTTGGAAGGGGAGGAATCGAGAATGAGCGCACACGTGGAAGAACATTTCGCCGGCAGCAACAAACTGTTCACTTCGATCTGGGGTTGGCTGCTAGCGCTGACCTTGATTGAGATCTTTCTTGCTTATAGGCCGATGCCGATCCATTTCATGTTGACCATCCTGCTCGGACTTTCAATCATCAAGGCAGCCTTGATCGTGGCTTACTTCATGCACATGAAGTTTGAGCGGTTGAGTTTGATTTTGACCATCGTGCCGATGCTGGTAGTCTGCATCTGTCTCCTCTTTGTATTTTTCCCCGATAGTTTCCGTTCAGCCGGCTTGCGTTACCAATTTAAAGAGACGCCACCGCCGGCAAGCGAGGAGCAATGATGAGCGCTCGTTTGAGATCAAAAGCAGTCTTAGTGATTGTGGCGTCACTCGTGGCAGTGCTGTTGCTCAGCACTTCGGCGCTCGGGCAATGTTCCATGTGCCGTGCGGCTCTGGCGGGTTCAAACAATGCGCTCTTCATAAAGAATTTTAACATCGGCGTGCTGGTGCTGCTGGTACCGCCAGTAACAATATTTTGTTCCATCTTTGTAGTACTAAAGCGCTATAAACGAGCCGACGAGGATGGGGAGTTGGAATCGTTCGGAGTTGAGAGTCTGGACTCTCGAGAGTCTGACGACTCTAAGCTCTAGATTCCAGACTCCAGACTCCAGACAATTTAGTCTATGGCGGAGGAAAATCTTTTACGCATCGACGTTGAAAAGCGGACAACACGGGGTCGCGTCTGTCCGCGTTGCGGGGGAAAAATTATCCCTTCGAATCGTGCTGTTTATCAGAGTACGACTGATCCGACTGGGGCCTTTCCGATTTGGCAATGCGAACGATGCGGTTATGAAGAGATGTCACAGCGTCCGGCGCCTACGGGCAAAGCAAAGCATTGACATCGTCCGACAAACTTTAGTTTGTCGTCAGTCAGGACCACCTGCGGTGGCGGGTAGGTGGATCAATTGGCAGAATTCACCCGCCCGCTACCGCAGGCGGTACTGACGGAAGGGACGGTTTAAGGTGGACGGAATCAGCGACGTTGGCAGGACAACAGTCATGAAGCGTGAAGCCAAGGTACTAAACATAGTTTGTATTATTGCCGCTCTCGGTTTTGTGGCCCTGGCTGTGATGAACGCGTTGACCTCTCCAAGTTTTCTGACCACCGACAACTTATTCGTCACGATGGTGTGCATGTTGATGGCACTCATGTTCGCCGTCAATCCTTTGTTGTATCTCAAGGACGAAGGCCGGTTGCCGATACCCTTCCAAAAGCGAAAGGCCTTAAAAGAACAAGCTGCCGGAGGGAGAACTCTGCCGCAATCAGCACCACCTTTGCTCGATGCGAAAGGACGTGCAGTCCCTCCTGATGTTAGATCCATGGTTGCTCATATGAAACAAAAGCAGCCGTAGCCCAGGTTGCCGATTAATCCCGCCGTGAATGAAATCGAAAAACGCGTGCTCGCAAGCTTTGCGCATTGGCAAAAGGAGAAGCTTGATTTGCACACTCTGTTTGAAGCCGGTGAAAACGATCCCGACGCGCGTACTGCGGTCTTCGATGCGGTCGAACGACTAGTCGGTGAAGGGCTGCTCCAGGAAGAGGGAAATGATTTCTATTCACTCACTGAGAAGGGAGCGAAAGTGCAGAGTGAAAAGTGAAGAGTAAAGGGTGAAAAGTGAAGAGTCCATTCGGCACTAATACTTTTGATTCTTCGCTGTTCGCCCTCACTTTTCACGCTTCACGCTTCACTCATTACTGTACTTAGATGCCTGAATACGTCCCATTCCTCCCCCATCTGAACGCGATCCTGAATACCACCAGCGCCCTTCTGCTGCTCTCGGGTTTTAGATTTATTCGTCTTGGTCGAATCCAGGCTCATCGAAATTGCCAGGTTACGGCTGTAGTCACGTCCGCGCTGTTTCTGATTTCTTATCTCACCTATCATTACTACCACGGCGCCACGAGATTTGCAGGACAGGGAATTGTTCGCCCGGTGTATTTCACGATTTTGATAACTCATACAATACTAGCCGTCGTGATCGTGCCGCTAATAATCGTGACACTCTACCGGGCAGCGCGCGGAGATTTCATCAGACATCGCCGCATCGCAAGATGGACGCTGCCGCTTTGGCTATACGTCTCCGTAACAGGCGTTGTCGTCTACCTGATGCTATATCAGATCTACCCAGCACGATGATTCAGTAAGTCCAGCACGATGATTCAGTAAGTGATGAGTGATGAGTAGCGTCTGGTGACCCGGCGAAGATATGTCAACTCAGCAGACGCAAGAGAACGGAAACAACCCTGAGGTAAGGATCGTCACTCCGTCTCTGAATCGCATACGGGCATCCTGGCCCATTCTTGTTCTCGCCTTGCTGTTTGTGGTGGCCTCTTTTTTGACCTGGTACTTCACCTGGTTTGGCCGCGATCTTTCCGATTCCGAAATCTCGAAATTTCTGGTGGATGAGAAGCATCCGCGGCACGTGCAGCATGCACTGCTGCAAATCCAACAGCGTATCGAGCGAGGTGATAAGGCTGCGAAGCAGTGGTATCCACAGATCGTGACCCTGGCCGGCAGTTCGGAAACAGAATTTCGACTGACTGTCGCCTGGTTAATGGGCGCGGATAATACTTCGGAAGAGTTTCACCGCACGCTCATGAAACTGCTAGACGATCCGCAACCAATCGTGCGGCGCAATGCGGCGCTGGCGCTGGTGAGGTTTAATGATCCCAGTGGTCGTCGAGAGCTCATCGCGATGTTGCAATCCTTCACCGTAAATGCTCCGGCGGCCGGCATTCTCCAGAGCACCTTATCGACGGGCGCTCACGTCAGTCGTGGCACCCTTCTGGCCCGCATTCAGGAGCCAAACAACCAGGTCGTTGAAGTGCGTTCGCCGCTCATTGGCAAGATAGATCGCATTCTGGTTGCGAATGGCTCAGGCGTTTCAAAAGGCGATGCTCTGTTGACGATTAAGGCCGACGAACAAACGATTTGGGAAGCGCTGCGCGGATTGTCAGTGGTAGGAGAGAAAGACGATCTTGGCTTTATCGAACACTATGCCAGCGGCGCTGAGCCAGTGAGCGACCGGATAAAACAACAAGCGACTCTGACAGCGAACGCCATCAAGAGTCGCAAGAATTAGCACATCATGAAGAAATTGCTAAGCAGCAGGTGGCGCGGGCGGGAGGTCAGGCAGTGTAATTCCGTGCACGGCTTCCCAGTCATCCGTCGGAACCATTTCAATCGCATCCCATGGACAACCGTCAAGGAATGCGCCATCCGGTCCCTTACTAATGCACTTCTGACAGCCGATACAGAGATACGGGTCCACTTCGATACGTCCGAATGGTGGGTGATCTTCGTCGGGTACCCAAAACATGCAGGCCTCGATAGGACAGTATTCGATGCACGCCGGCGACCCCGCGCAACCCGTGCAGCAGTCGGTGGTGATCGCAAGTATTCGTGGGCGCTTTTTACGCGCCGCCTTGCCGTCGCCCTGTGACATTGGCCAATGCTTCTCTACAATGTCGTACATACTTTTCCCTTGTCCTAACCGTCTTTGCAAAATCGGCGGGCAACATCTAAATCGCCCGCCTCTAAACGCATCAATAACAAGGCGACTCTAACATAGCTCTGCTAATTTCCTCAACGATTTGTGTCCTTTATGTCATTTGCTTGCTGACAGCCGCGCGAAGGGTTACAAGTAAGCGAACCATTTAAAGAGGAAGCGAGCATGGAAACAGTAGCGGGAATATTTTCGTCACGCAAGGATGCTGAAGAAGCTGTTCGGCAAGTTCATTCACTGGAAATTCCCAACGACAGAATTGCGTTGCTGACGCCCGGGATGAATGATGAGCGAGTCGAGAAAGCTGTGCCTACTGCCGACAGCGAACAACCCGGCATGGGCCAGGCAATGGGAGGAACGGTAGGCGGCGCGATGGGGGTAGCAGGTGGCGCTTCGTTAGGTGTTGCTGCAGCGAGCTTGTTGGTGCCTGGCGTCGGGCCGGTTATCGCCGGCGGACTCCTGGGAGCTGCGATAACGTTCTCAGCTGTCGATAAATCGGATGAAGCCTTTCAGTTTGGTTACGAACGCGGGTGCGGTTATCAACAGAGCTTGCAGGAGAGACACAAGGTTTGAAAGACTTGCTCCTGAACCTGGTAGTGCTGATCGGGATATTGGGTTTGAGTGCGATCATCACTGGCTGGTTTGCGCGCACGATGTATATTCGTTGCCTGGATTGTGGCACGCTTAACGCGAGACGCCGTGCGTACTGTCGTTCATGTCAGAAAGTACTGCGCCAATAATCAGCACAGACATTCGTGTCCGTCCATGATTCGAGATTGACCTTCGACACCACAGACACGGCAGGAATGCCTCTGTTACGCGAGCCCCCCGGGAACAACGGTGCAAAGAATGAAGACGCAGCGAGCTGAGGTTTTCCTGGCTCTCTTCTTCACCGTTGGACTCTTATTGCCTCCACAAGCTAACACCCAAACAAAAACGATGTCACAAAATCAAAAATCCTCAGTCCCCGCTGAGTGGCTTACACACGCTGAGAAGAACGACTATCGAGAGACACCTCGCTATGCGGAGACTATTGAATATTCCCGGCGTCTCGCTCAGGCTTCGCCGCTAATAAAGTTTCAAAGTTTTGGCAAGAGTGGGCAGGGCCGCGAGCTGCCCCTGTTGATTGCTTCGGAAGGGGAAACGTTTACACCCGAAGCTGCCAGGCTCGCAGGCAAGGCCGTTATTCTGATCCAGGCATGCATCCATGCCGGTGAGCCCGACGGGAAGGATGCCGGACTTGCGTTGCTGCGAGACATTGCCATTACGAAAACACTGCCGGGGTTACTCAAGAATTTGGTCGTGCTCTTTATTCCCATCTATAACACCGACGGGCACGAGCGAGTCAGTCCTTATAATCGAATCAATCAGAAAGGGCCTGACGAAATGGGCTGGCGCACCACGAGCACCTATCAGAATCTCAACCGCGATTACATGAAAGCCGACACGCCGGAAACGCGCGCCTGGCTATCGTTATGGAATCGATGGAAACCGGATCTTTTAATCGATTGCCACGTGACCGACGGTGCTGACTATCAGTACAACATCACCTATCAACATGAACACCACGCCGGGATCGCCGAGAGTGTACTTGCCTGGGAGAAAAGAGTAATCGATGACCGTGTGGCGCCGGCCACTGAGGCGGCGGGAAATACGATCTCGTGGTATTTGGAGTTCATAGACAATCGTGATCTGACAAAAGGTATTCGCGACTTTAACGGCAGCCCGCGCTTCTCGACTGGATACACTCCCATCAGAAACCGGCCCGGCATCCTGATCGAGACGCACATGTTGAAACCGTACCGGCCGCGGGTGATTGGCACTTACGACTTTTTGCGATTCACGTTGGCCGAGGTTAGCCGTGATCCGGAAAGCCTCTTGAAAGCGGTACGCGAAGCCGATAAGAAAACGCTTGCCGATGGTCACGCCTATGACCCGGCGCGCCGGTATCCCTTGGATTTTGAGTTGACCGACAAAGCGACGCCTTACAAACTAAGAGCGCTGGAATATGAGACGGTGATGAGCGACATTTCGGGCGCGCCTTACGTCACGTTTGGTACCAGGCCCGTTGAGATGAGCGTCCCGATGTACAACGAGTTTCGCGTACAGACTGCCGTAGCGCCGCCGCTCTATTACATTGTTCCGGTCCAGTGGCAGGACGTAATTGAGGTTCTCCGGGCACACGGGTTAACCCTGCAAACTACGAAGGAGGCGATTACGATCGACATCGAGAGTTATCGCTTCGTTGATGTGAAATGGGCCGGCAGCCCATTTGAAGGACGGCTGATGCCTTCGTTCAAGGCTGAGGTAGTTCATGAGCGTCGCACCTTTCCGACGGGTTCAGTGATTGTTCCGCTTGCTCAGGAGGCAGCGAAAGTTGCGTTGAATCTGCTCGAGCCGGAAGCGCCTGACTCGCTGGTCCACTGGGGATTCTTCAACGCGACGTTTGAACAGAAGGAGTATGCCGAGAATTATATTTTAGAGAAACTTGCTCGCGAGATGTTGGCCAGTAATCCGGGCCTGCGTGAAGAGTTTCAGAAAAAGTTAGCCATGGATCCGAAGTTTGCCGCCAGTCCGCGAGCAAGGCTGGAATTCTTCTATCGGCAATCGCCGTATTGGGACAAGCAGATGAACCTCTATCCAGTCGGGCGCATAACCACTCCGCTCAGTCATTAGTTTCGAGTTTCGAGTTTCGAGCTCCGAGTTCCGAGTTCGCGCTTATCGCGAAACACTAACTGCAATCCGGAACGGGAACCCTAAACTCCAAATCCAAATCCAAATCCAAACCCGAAACTCGGAACCCGGAACTCTAAACTTTATGTAGTTAGTGTGCCAGGGCATCCGGGTGTTCTGAAACTTCCTCCACTGCGCGGCTGTAATTCCGAATTGTTACCACCGCAACGCCTGCAAAGATCAGAGCACAAGCTACGATCGTTCTGGAGTTCAAACTTTCACCAAGCACAATCGGAGCCACGCCAAACGCGAGCACCGGTTGCAGGTAGATATACGCAGCAACGATAGTCGGGGCCACTCGCATAAGTGCCCAGGCATTGAGGTAATACGCGACAAGTGTGGGCACGAGCACAATGTAGGCCGTCGCCAACCAACTGCCCTGCGAAATATTATTAAAGCCTTCGACGGCCCAGGCATACACTGCAATGGGCAATGTCATAATCGCGCCAATCACGAAAATCCATGTGATCACCGTGAGGGCCCCGTAACGTTTGAAGAGATCTCGTGAGATGGCAATGTAAGCGCCGTAGCAGAGGGAGTTAGCGATGATCAGCAGATTGCCGAGCGTTGTTTGAGTCGAGAAGCTGGCTCGCCAGGGATCCACCAGGTAAATGACGCCGGCGGCAGCGAGACCGATCCCCACAACGTTTCTGCTCGACGCGCGATCATGTCCCAGAGCAATGCTAACGGCCAGCGTGAATACCGGGATCGTCGTAGAGAGCAGCGTGGCATTGATAGCAGTGGTCAGAGACAGGCCTTTAACGAATAGGAGTTGGTTGATTACAACGCCAAGCAAGCTACACAGAGTCAGCCATGCCAGTACTCGCTTCGGCAATTGCCCCAGCTCTCGGAGCTTTCGTTGTAATAACGTGAAAACAAGCGCGGCGCCGCAGATGCGGAAACCAACCAGACTGACACTCGACATCGACCTCAGTGCAATCTTACCGAAGATGGGCCAGGTGCCAAACATCACCTGCACGGCAATGAGTGCAAGGTGAGGTGCAACATGCCGATCTTTGAGTGCACAATTAGTGGCCATTAAAACTCAGGGTGCTGTTAGTAAGTCAGCGGTGGCAAAGCCCACCTTCCCAACCTGAGAGACTCTATAGTTAGCCGGATCTCCCACGTTGAAAGCCTTTCAGTCAAGAATCAGAACTCAACTCTGATTAGCTCAGGGTAGGGAAGGTGGGCTTACCCCCGCCGTTTACCCTGATTCAATGCTTCCTAGTTCTGCGGCTTCCTGAAGTTTCCAGACTCTGGTTAGCAAAAAGGATCGGGGCATTCCCGATCCTCTTGTAAAAGCATGCAAGAAATAACTATCCCGCCTCAGACAACCAGGAAAAGCGGGTTCTCGAGAATCTTCTTAAAGGTCTGTAGAAACTTCGCCCCGGTAGCGCCATCTATCACGCGATGATCGCAGGACATTGTGACGCGCATCATCTGACGCAGAACTATCTCATTGTTTCGTACCACTGGCTTAAGCGACATCGCGCCCACGGCCAGGATCGCACCTTCGGGCGGGTTAATTATGGCGGTGAATTCCTCTATACCAAACATACCCAGATTACTGATTGAGAAAGTTGCAACCATGAATTCTTCAGGACGCAGCTTCCGGTTGCGCGCGCGCTCGGCCAGGTCGCGAACCTCGGTCGCAATTTTGCTGAGAGACTTTTGATCGGCCGCTCGGACGATCGGTGTGATTAAGCCGTCCTCGATAGCGACGGCGACACCGATGTCGGCATGTTCGTAGTATCTGACTGCCTTATCCTGAAATGAGGCATTCACCTCCGGATGCTGCATGAGCGCGGCGGCCGCCACCTTGATAATGATGTCATTAAGGCTAATCTTGAGGTCTGGATCCAGCTCGTTTATTCCCTTGCGCATTTCCGCGGCGCGATCCATCTCAATCTCGATCGTCAGGAAGAAATGCGGCACCGGCCCCAGCGAAGTTACCAGACGTTTGGCGATTGTGCGGCGCATCTCACTAACGGGCTCGTCGCGGTAGGCGGAAGCTTGCGCGGTCGCTGATTTTTGAAAGGCGATACTGTCGACGGCGCGCAGATGTCTTTGCGGAGGTTGACTGCCTGCTGGACCAGGTGCTTTGGCGTGACTGATTAGATCCTCGACGTCGCGTTTAATAATTCGTCCGCCGGGGCCGCTGCCACTTACTGAGCGTAAATCGATTCCGGATTCCGCTGCCATGCGCGCAGCCAGCGGAGAAACAATCAAGCGACCTACCGGCGCGCCCTCATTGTGCCTCGGTTCCTGACGTCCGTTTCCGCTAACGACCTCGGCGGCTCCTGCACCCTTAGCAGCTGTCTTGTCTGCTGCCACTGCGGCACGTGCGGAAGTCGTTTCCGGCGCGGGGATTTCCTTTTCCTCCGGCGCAGGTTCAGAGCTGCGCGCTGCTGCGCCCTTTGGAGCCTCGCTTGTAAGTGCGGAAATGTCTTCGTCAGGCTCAGCGATAACCGCGATTAACTGACCCAGCGGCGCCGATTCGCCTTCCTGGATCAAAATCTTACGCAACACTCCGCTGCCGAGCGCCTGCATCTCCATTGTGGCTTTATCGGTGTCGATTTCGGCAAGAGGTTCGCCCATCGACACCTTGTCGCCCTCTTTCTTGAGCCAGCGAGAGAGTTGACCCTCTTCCATAGTAGGAGAGAGCTTGGGCATGATTACCTTGGTCGCCATTCAATCCTCGTTAATAGTGAATCGTAAATCGCCAATAGAAAATACAGACGCAGTGAATGAAATTGTCAAATCGCAAGTTCTATTCACGATTTACGATTCACGATTTACTATTCCAGATACGCTACTTCGCGAACTGCCGCGACAATCTGGTCCACATTGGGAATAGCCAGGTCTTCCAGGTTTTTTGCATAGGGCATGGGTACATCGGCACCTGAAACTCGCTTGACGGGCGCGTCGAGATAATCGAAGGCACGTTCAGTAATCTCCTGGCTGATTTCGACGCCCACACCGCAAAATGGATGCGACTCCTCAGCAACCACCACCCGATTGGTTTTCCTGACAGATTTAACAATAGTCTCAATGTCCAGTGGGCGAATGGTTCGCGGATCGATAACTTCGCACGAGACCCCTTGTTTTCCTAAAACCTCCGCGGCCTTCAATGCAACCGGCACCATCAAAGAGCGCGCGACAATCGTGGCGTCTGTTCCTTCTCGTTTGATGTCGGCCACACCCAGCGGAATAATAAAGTCGGCATCCTCGGGAACTTCGCCCTTGTTTCCGTACATGCGCTCCTGCTCAATGAAGATAACGGGGTCGTCGTCGCGAATTGCTGCCTTTAAGAGACCTTTGGCGTCTGCCGGCGTGGAAGGCATGACAACCTTTAACCCGGGAAAATAGGAAAACCACGACTCAAGGGCCTGTGAATGTTGCGAGCTAACCTGAAAAGCGGAGCCACCCGGACCGCGAAATACCATTGGGATATTGAATTGACCGCCTGACATATAAAACATCTTGGCGGCGGAATTGATAATTTGGTCGGTGGCGAGAATAGAGAAGTTAAACGTCATGAACTCGATGATGGGCCGCAGTCCGACCATTGCAGCGCCGACCCCAAGTCCGGCAAACCCCAACTCCGTGATCGGTGTGTCGATGACGCGCTTGTCTCCCAGTTCTTCGAGCAAGCCTTTCGTAACCTTGTACGCTCCTTGATAGGCGCCGACCTCTTCGCCCATCAGGAAAACGTTTTCGTCGCGCAGCATCTCTTCACGTAAGGCTTGATTGAGCGCCTCACGCATGGTTACTACAGCCATCTATTAAGTCCCTCTTTGGCTACCCGGACCAATCGGATTGGCATAAACGTCGGTGTATAGTTCTTTCGGATCGGGCAGCGGGCTTTGCTCCGCAAACTCGACCGCTTGTTCAACCTGCTCCTTGACTTCCGCTTCAATCCTTTGAAAATCTGAATCTGACATCACGCCTTCTTCCTTCAGACTTGCAGTGAAGAGTTTAATCGGATCTCGCTCCTGATGGCGTTCGATCTCAGCGCGCGTGCGGTAGTTGCCGGGGTCAGACATTGAGTGGCCCATGAAACGATAGGTACGAACCTCGAGAAGAGTAGGGAAGTAGTTCTTGCGGGCACGCTCAACAGCGCGCAGGGTCGCCTCGCGCACGGCCAGGACGTCCATGCCATCCACAAACTCGGCGGCTATGTCGTAGGCGCAGGCTTTTTGCGAAATATCCTGCGACGCCATGGCGCGTTCCAGAGAGGTGCCCATTCCGTATTGATTGTTTTCGCAAATGTAAATGCAGGGAAGTTTCCAGAGCTGGGCCATATTCAGTGATTCGTGAAACGCGCCCTGGTTGACCGCGGCCTCGCCAAAGAAGCAAAGCGTCACCTGATCGGTGCCCTTATATTTCGAGGCGAAAGCAACTCCAGTAGCCAGCGGGATTTGTCCGCCTACAATCGCGTGTCCACCCAGAAAATTTACTTCCTTGTCAAACATGTGCATCGACCCACCTTTGCCCTTTGAGCATCCAGTTGCTTTGCCGAAGAGTTCGGCCATCACCGAGTCGGGCGACATGCCTTTGGCGATGGCATGCGCATGCTCGCGGTAGCTGGTCAACACATAGTCATCCTTGCGAATTGCCGAGATGGCGCCAATGGCAACCGCTTCCTGGCCAATGTAGAGGTGGCAAAATCCGCCGATTTTCCCGGCGCTATAGGCCTCCGCCGATTTCTCTTCGAAGCGACGGACAAGAAGCATTTGGTGATAGATATTGATCAGTGTTTCCCGATCGATAACAGCGAGACGACTTTTTTGCGCCTCCTTCAGGCTCTCGCGTCGCTGCTTCGGACTTAATGAATCCCCGACTGCTGAAGACTCGTCATCCATAACGCCTGTCGCGCTTGTGTCTTCAACTCCGACGCGGGATGGTTCCGGCGTACGTTTGCCCATCTCGTAGTTTGACTTTGCCACTGTCTGTTGCTTTCAACTATTGAACCGCCATTGACGGCGGCTCTCTAAATGAACAGATTTTGACCTTTCGCATTAGAGCGTTGGATTATACCGAGGTTTATAACGACGTGCAAAACTAGTAAGATTGGCGGTACTGGTTCAGTTTGGAATCGGCACGAGGGTTCGAACTTTACAGAATGTTGGCCGCAGGTCGCGCGACTGTGTCAACTTCGGGAACTATGTAGAACATTACAGAACCGAGCGCGGTAGCGCCGGATGCTTGAGTCAAGCTGAGTATTAGGAGCATTTTCCAGCTTATAGCCAACTTAGACTTTAGAATCCGGCGCTACCGCGCTCGGTTCTGTAAATGACAGGCTGTTCGAATATGAAAAGCGCACCCTGCGTCGATCGAGGGTGCGCTTCAAGACGGCCAATACGCTTCTGATCACCTGAAAGTGTCCAGTGTGCTGATCGGACTATTTGCGAGGGTCATGACACTCTTACGAGAATGTTTGTTGCTTTGCATTTTGCGCGCGGCCGCTGTCAGGAGCTCCTCGGTTGTTTCGCCTTCATCGGGAAAGCAGGCGACGCCCACACTTACCCCCAAGTGCACAACAGTTCCGGTTCGCACAGAAAACTTCTGTGCTTCGACGGCGCTCCTTATACGTTCCGCGATGTTCGCAGCCATGCTCGTCGAGGACATGGGCATGATTGCCACAAATTCGTCTCCCGCATAACGCGTCAGGATATCCATGTGCCGCAGTTCTTTTCTCATTACTCCGGCAACACCGGCGAGCACGCGATCGCCAATAGCGTGTCCGTATTGATCGTTTATGGCCTTGAAGTCGTCAACATCCATACTTACGACCGCAAGCGACTCGTTGGTCATACGCTGGCATTCCGCGATTCGTTGTTCAAGCATCATGTAAAAGCCACGGGCATTCGGTAATTCCGTGAGCGGATCAATAAGCGCGCTTTCCTTCGTTTTCTCAAACGTTAGAGCATTGTTGAGAGCACTGGATGCATGTTGGCAAACTGATTCGAGCAGCCTAACGTGTTCCGTCGTATAAGAAGTCCTGCTCTTGGAATAAAGAGTTATCGCCCCAAAAGCGCCGTCTTCGCGAAGGAGCGGCGAAACAAGCACGCCACGATAATTTCTGGCCACTTCTTCAGGCACCCCTACGAGATCCAGTTCCGGCGACGCGTTACACATCGACCGGGCATTTGCGATGACCCAACCGGTTATACCGTCGCCCACGTTCATCCTCCGGTGCCGGAAGATATCCGCGTCCTCGCCCGCTGCGTGAGCGGCCATCGCCCGTCCGGACCTCTCGTCTACAACAAAGATAATACAGGTATCAGACGGAACGATCGCCCGGAGCTTATTGGAGACAAGAGTTACAGTGTCGCTGAGATTTAAGGAAGAACCGATGGTTTGCGCGATCTCGTGAAGGGCAAATACTTCGCGTTGCGCTTCGGTGATGGATCTGAAACCAGCATCATGATCGTTGGGTGTGCCAAGCAGATTAGTCGCGAGACCGGCATCCGGCTTCGTGTTGGTTAGATAATCATGAGCCGAGGTTTCCGAATCCACCTGCTCCTGAATATCTTCCGCCGCGATTAGCTGGTCGAATTCCTCGACATGCGCAATGAACTTGTCCACGACGCGCGGATCAAAAGCGCTTCCTTCCATACTCCTGAGTAGCCTCAGAGATTCCTCGCGCTTCATTCCTTTGCGATATGGGCGATCACATCGTGTGGCATCGTAAAAGTCGACGACGGAGATGATTCTGGCAACGAGCGGAATGGCTTCGCCCTTCAGCCCTTTTGGATAGCCACTGCCATCCCATTTTTCATGGTGGTAACGAACGACGTCTTCCACCGGGTAAGGAAAGTTAACGCGTCTGAGAATGTCGCCACCGACAGTTGGATGGATTTTCATCTTGGCAAACTCAGCCTCAGTCAGCTTGCCTGGTTTGTTTAGAATGTATTCAGGCACCGCCAGCTTACCGATGTCATGCAGCAAGGCTCCGGCGAAAAGGGCTTGCACCTCTTTGCCACTCACCTTGAATAGCTTGCCCATCTCCGATGCATAGATTTGAGTGCGGCGAACGTGGCCATGAGTGGTCTGGTCTTTCGCGTCGATCGCAATTGCCAGCGACTCAATCGTGTTCATGTGAATGGTTGCCATTTCCTCGACGTGCCTGCGCTGGTCCACTTCTGCGCGCCGCACTTCCTTGAGTCGCTTCTCGTTAAATCTGTACAGCAAATGAACGAGACCCGTAATCAGTAGACCAAGCAAGATGAAGGGCATGCCCGCACCATGCAAGGCCGAGTAGAAAAGGACTGCCGAAGCGGCGCCCGCAACCTGAGTCGTTAGCGTCCAAACAATACTTTCCTGGGAGGGCAGGACGCGTGGCTTACCATCGACGATGTTTAGAAAATGCACCGTTGCCAGGGTGCTCAGAAGATATTGCAAGATGGCTAGCACGCAAAGCGGCACCAGAAGAACATTCAATGGAAGGCCCTGACCCTCAATTAAAGAAGGGTCATTCGCAAAGATGGTCGCAAGATAGCCATAGCATGACGCCGAAATGAAAGTTGAGATGACGGCGATTGCCGTTGTCGAGATCGACTCCTTGCGGCTTGACAATCCGCAAGTGGAGACGAAACCAACGATCGCAGCAAGTAGGGTGGCAGGACCCGCAGTTTCAGAGGGTGGCACGGCGTAGAGAATGACGGCAAGGAATACAAGCGCGTCGGCGACCGACTTCCGACTCTGGCTGACACCCACAGTCGTGGTAATAGAAACCGTGAACCGACTTGCTACGAGCGTCAGAACAAGCAGCATCAACCAGGACAAAAGGCCGGCGTTGGTCAGCAAAGGCAACTTAATGGTTGATACCAGCGCCGAACACAACAGTATTACGCCCAGGGCCAGGATACTGATTAAGAGAACAGTGCCCTTCCAGTTGCTTTTTTCGGTCATTTGTTTTGGACGTCCTCTGCTAGCAGGGTCAGATGCACCTGCAGTGATCAATCCGGTTTGGTTGAAAGAAGAGAGTCGCGACTAGCGGAAAACTTGGGATTTGAAAGGGATACTCGATTGCCAGTGGTTGTTGGCCTTGTGCCAACAATGTTGGCAGCGCTAAAGATAACCCTTTCAGTAGCTTGGAGTCAAGACATTGTGCGGCTGTCCTGACACGCATTGTGCCGCTGTCTCGGACAGTTCAGCCGGTCATAGCGGCCCCGCTTAGTAGTTGGGAGGCAAGGTCCGCAGCGTTAGTCACTGGTTTTTTGCAGGTGAACCGTTCGCAGACATAGGCGGTGGCCTTGTCGTCCAAGAGCGGCCTATCGCGGAGCAGAGGAATCGTCCCAGCCGCGGCTATATTTTCGGGCGAGGATTGAGCGAGGATTTTATTGGGCAGGTAGGTTTTCCAAACCTCCTCTAACAACAAACGTGTTTCCGCCGCCGCAGGGTCCCCGATGATCGCGATCTCTTTCGGCGTCGCCAAATAGAAATCCAGCGCACACAGCAGACGACCAAAACCGGAGGGGTAACGGTTAACTGCGGAAGCCATCAGACGAAATATGGTCGCGGCGCGCCTTTGATAGTCGTTGTTATCTGTCAGCAAGCCGATTCGCAATAGAACCTCAGCCGCAACTGAATTTCCCGCAGGAGTTGCGTTATCAAAAACATCTTTGGAGCGGACAATCAACTCTTCGTGACTTCGTCCGGTGTAGAAAAAGCCACCTTCCTCATCGTCCCAAAACTCCTCGATCATCGTGGCAGTTAAGGAACGGGCTTCCTCAAGCCATTGAAGTTGTCCGCTGGTCTCAAACAAAGTCACTAAGCCATCGATGAAAAATGCGTAGTCTTCGAGGTAGGCATTTAACTTTGCCTGGCCGTCTTTGTAAGTTCTCAAAAGCAATCCGTCGCGGCGCAGGTTATTAAGTACGAAGTGTGCATTTTGTTTCGCGACTGCCAGATAGTCAGAACGGTTAAGCGCTGCCGCGGCCTCGGCAAAGCTGGCCAGCATTAAACCATTCCAGGCCGTTAAAATCTTTTCATCTCGGGCCGGTTTGACTCTTTTTTCGCGAGCTTCAAATAAGAGCTGGCGAGATCGTTCGAGGGTTCTGCTCAGGTCCTCGACCGTCACCCGCTCGGCCGCAGCAATCTCCGACAAGTCTCGCGTGACATTCAGAATGTTCCCGCCTTCAAAGTTGCCGCCACTAGCTACGTTGTAGTACTCGGCGAAAACAACTGCGTCGCGGTCGCCGAGAAGTTGCTTGATCTCGTCCAGGCTCCAGACGAAAAACTTTCCCTCGACGCCTTCAGAGTCGGCATCCTGTGTGGAATAGAAACCGCCACTCGCATCAGTCATATCTCGCACGACGTAATCGAGGATCCCTTCGGCAACCGCTCGTGCCGCTTCGTCGCGGCTCACCTGGTAGTAGTGCACATAGAGACGCGCCAGTAGAGCATTGTCATAAAGCATTTTCTCGAAGTGTGGCACGAGCCAGCGGGCGTCCGTCGAGTAACGATGGAAGCCGCCACCAAGCTGATCGTAGATGCCACCTTGAGCCATCTTGCGGCAGGTGTTGCCCACAATTTCAAGTGCTTGCTTATTAGTCGTCCGGTGAAAGGTATGCAAAAGGAATTCGAGAGTCATCGCGGGGGGAAACTTGGGCGCGCCACCGAAACCCCCATTAGTGGAATCATAATTCCTGATAATAGCTCGATAAGCAGCATCGAGAAGTTCAGTCGAAAGCAGTTCGCCTGACTCGACCGTGGTACAAGAGCGTTTCAACTCCGTGAGGACTGATGCCGCAGTTTGCTGAACATCTTCAGGTCGCTCGCGATATGCATCCGCGACACTGATAAGCACGCGCGGGAAGCCCGGCATGTTGTAACGGTCCTCGGGAGGGAAGTAGGTGCCCGCATAAAAAGGGACGGCATCGGGTGTAAGAAAGACCGTCATGGGCCAACCACCGTGATGCGTCATCATTTGTACGGCGTTCATGTAAATCTGATCCAAATCCGGTCTCTCCTCACGATCAACCTTAATATTTACGAAGTTCTCGTTCATCAGATTGGCAATCGCTTCGTTTTCAAACGACTCATGCTCCATCACGTGACACCAGTGACACGCAGAGTAGCCAATACTTAATAAGATAGGTTTCTGCTCGCGCCGAGCAATTTCAAATGCTTCTTCGCCCCAGGGAAACCAATCCACCGGGTTGTGCGCATGCTGCAAGAGATAGGGACTGGTCTCGTTTACGAGACGATTTGTTCTAGCGTGTTCGGTCACTGGAAACTTCTCAACTTTTTAGCATTTAGTGCATTCTACAGTTTGCAGACTAAAACGACGAACCGCTTAAACCATCCATTGTCAGAAGAGCCATTGGACGAGGTTTAGTTTGAACCCGCCTGGAGGCAATCGGCATCTTCAATCAAAATCGCAAGCAGTGGCGACTGTTCGAAGAACTCAATCGGGCACCTGAGCTTAGAAGCCGTTGCCTCCTTGATTCATAGTAACCGCCCGCGTCGCTACCACAGCCGGTTCTGATAATGGCGACCATTTGCTATACTTCGCCAAAACTGAATCGCCATTCATTTTTGTGGACACGTATTCTCAGGAGTAATTGATGGAACGCGAAACGTTGGAAATGGACGTTGTATTTGTCGGCGCGGGCCCGGCAAACTTGAGCGGCGCATTACACCTCTCGAAGCTAATAAAGCAATACAACGAAGCGGTGAAGAACGGCGAACGTCAGGGCGAGCCGCTCGGCGATATTGAAATCGGCGTAATCGAAAAGGGTGCTGCCGTGGGCGCTCATATTCTCTCTGGGGCCGTGATGGATCCACGTGCTTTGAAAGAGTTGATTCCTGATTTCGTCGAACAGGGAGCGCCGCTTGAGTCTCCCGTCAATGAAGACTATTTCCTCTACCTGACAAAGAATCGGGCGCTTCGTTCGCCGATCACGCCTCCGCCACTGAAGAACCATGGCTATTACATCGTTTCGCTCAACCGACTTACGGCCTGGCTGGGCGAAAAATGCGAAGAAGCGGGGGTGAACATCTTTCCAGAGTTTCCGGGAGCCGAGGTGCTTTACGATGAAAACGATCAGGTCGTCGGCGTACGCACCGGCGACAAAGGTATCGACAAGGAAGGGAAGCGCAAGCCTAACTTCGAGCCCGGTGTCGATCTGCTCGCCAAGGTGACCGTCCTTGGCGAAGGACCACGCGGATCGCTGACGAAGCAATTAGTTCAACGTCTTGGCCTGGATGAAGGTCGCGAGCCGCAGGTTTATAGCATCGGCGTCAAGGAGCTTTGGGAGTTACCGGACGATCGCTATCCCACCGGACGCGTGACGCATACGCTTGGGTTTCCTTCCGACTCACAAACCTATGGCGGCGGTTGGATTTATGGAATGCAAAATCGCATTCTGAATATCGGTTACGTTACCGGACTCGACTACAAAGATCCCCTGCTCGATCCTCATGCCGAGTTTCAGCGTTTCAAGCAGCACCCTTTTTTGCGCCGGTTACTCGATGGTGGAAAGATGATCCGTTACGGCGCCAAGACGATTGCCGCTGGGGGCTATTTCGCCATGCCGCAAATTTACGCGGACGGAGTTTTGCTGGTCGGCGATTGCGCAGGGTTTCTTAACTCGCAGCGGTTGAAAGGCATTCACTCGGCGATCAAAAGCGGTATGTTGGCGGCTGAAACAATTTTCGAGGCACTATTAGCTAAGGACTTTTCGGCGAAGCAATTGCAGCGTTACGAACAGCTGGTGAACGAGAGTTGGATCATCCCTGAGCTGCATAAGGTCAGAAATTTTCATGCCGGGTTCAAGCATGGACGGTGGCTGGGACTCGTAAATACCGGTTTGCAATTCATCACCGGCGGCCGAGCCTGGGGACTCTTCGATCGCGCAAAGGCCACAGCCGGCCACGAGGAAATGAAGAAACTCTCGGCATATGGCTACCAGGGCGACAATATCGAGCAGCGATACGACGGCCTCAAGTTTGACGGCAAAATTACGTTTAATAAGTTGACTGACGTTTACCACGCCGCAGTTGGTCACGGTGAGGATCAACCCACCCATCTTCACGTCCTCGATACGAACATCTGCTCGACCCGTTGCGCGGAGGAATACGGAAATCCCTGCCAAAGATTTTGTCCTGCAGCTGTTTATGAAATGGTTGACGCTGGAGACGAGAGCGCCAACGGCCGGCGCAAGTTGCAGATCAACTTTTCAAACTGCGTTCACTGCAAAACCTGCGACATCATGGATCCTTACCAGATCATTAACTGGGTCACACCGGAGGGCGGAGGCGGCCCCGATTACAAGGGTATGTGAGGATCCCAACTTCTCCGTCGTTGTCCACGGGCGCAGGCTTACTCTTTCCCATCTCTATTAACTGTGAAGTTGATGCGGCCGCGCATCACTTCTTCTAGAGCGATGCGGGTGTTTTTATGCTTTAGCGCATCGATGTCAATGCGCGGGCGGGCGCCACGTTGGAGTTGTTTGCTTCGCTTGGCGGCTAGAATAATCAGACGATATTTCGAGTCAATCTCCGGCGACGCCACCTCTTCTGCTATCTCTTCGGTCTCTTCTGATGACATTTGGCGGTTGTTCCTTCCACTTCACTCGTAAATTGTTAATTAGAACTGTCACTGCTGCGCTCAACGGTTTGACCCGTTGAAGCTGCTGGTGTTTCGCTTGCAGTAAAAGCTTCGACGACGCGTTTCACCCTGGGACCTTGTCGACTTAATCTAGCTCGTTCCGCTTGAATTATCGCTGTCAGCTGATCGGCTGCGCGTTCCGCATCGTCGTTGATGATCACGTATTGAAAGGCTGAGTAGTCTTTCAGTTCAGCCGGAGCATTGCGCAATCGTAAGTCGAGCTCCTCAGGCGAATCCGTACCTCGCGCCTCCAGCCGTTGTCGCAGAACTTCAAATGACGGCGGCAGAATGAATATGCTGACCGAGTCCGCCATCAGCATCCGCACGCTCGCCGCTCCCTGAACGTCCACCTCCAGAATTATGTCGCGGCCTTCTGATATCTCGTGCACAACTTGCCGGCGGGCAGTGCCGTAAAGTTTGCCGTGAACGTGAGCCCATTCAAGAAACTCATCGGCAGCTACCATCTCCTGAAATCGTTCTGTTGTAACGAAGAAATATTCGCGCCCATTAACCTCACCGTTTCGGGGCGCTCGCGTGGTGAAGGAAACAGAATAGCTAAGATCCAAAACCTTATTCAACACGCGTTGAATCAGCGTACCCTTACCGCCGCCTGAAGGAGAGCTGACAACAAAGAGAATGCCGCGCCCTTCCGTTGGTTCGACGGACAATGAGGTTTGACGTTGCTCGTCTATTTCACTCAACATTCTGGACCTGTTCGCGAAGTTTCTCCACTTCCGCCTTAATTCCGAGCGCAGCTTCTTTGATAGACAGATCGGTCGATTTTGACAAGGTTGTGTTAGCTTCGCGGTTTAATTCCTGCAACAAGAAATCCAGCATCTTCCCGGTTTCACCGCTCGAATTCAGCGCCTCGCGAAACTGAATGAGATGGCTTCGCAGGCGAACCATCTCCTCGCTCACGTCGCTGCGGTCGGAAAGATACGCAACTTCCTGGGCCAGTCTTGCGGGATCGATCTCAACCAGTTGTCCGTTGCGGTTCAATAACTCTCCAATACGCTTTTGCAGCCGTGCGCGATAAGCATCAACCAATCCCGCCGCGGCGTTTTCAATCGTCGGGACGAGCGCATCTATCTTATCGATACGCTCCGCCATTTCCTGCCGGAGCGTCTCACCTTCCTGCGCGCGCATGAGTTCGAGTTCATCAAGTGCTTCGGCGAGGGCTT
Organism: Blastocatellia bacterium; assembly: GCA_963698325.1. Classification (GTDB taxonomy): domain Bacteria; phylum Acidobacteriota; class Blastocatellia; order Pyrinomonadales; family Pyrinomonadaceae; genus PSRF01. The sequence goes on from CAVOQJ010000011.1 coordinate 95,905, forward strand.
TCTCAATACCCGCGACCACGTCAGCGCCAAGTCCCTCGCGAGCGGGTTGGAGAGCGCCGGGCAGTCGCGCCAAAACGTTAATGTCGAGGTCACCTCCGATACTGAACTCCTTCTGCATTTCCCGCAGCGCGTTGACATAACCGGCAATTAAGGGCCGGTTCAACTCATAGGCGGTTTGCGCCGTCTTTTCAAAGTTGACAGTCACGTCTACGCGCCCACGCGAAAGTCTGGAACCGATCTGGCGCTTGATGACGGGCTCGAGCGACGACAGCTCGCCGCTGAGACGCAGGTGGATGTCGAGAAAGCGGTTGTTCACAGTCTTCACGTCAACAGACATTGCGAAATGCTCGCCATCCGCCGATCCGCGTCCATATCCGGTCATTGATTTCATATTCTGTTACTGGTCTTGGGCCTTAGGTCTTTAGTCTTTGGATTTAGGCAATTGTTTTTTTTGTTTTTCGGCGTAGTCCAGGAAGCACTCAATAGGAAATCCAAGACCAAAGACCAAAAACCAAAGTCCATTACCCTAACCAACCGTCATCTCTTCCTCTTCATCCGCAAACTGAAGTTCATACAAACGTCGATACTGCCCGCCCCTGGCCAACAATTCCGCATGACTTCCTACTTCAGTTATCCGGCCGCCTTCCATGACTACGATCGTGTTGGCGCGGCGAATGGTGGAAAGGCGGTGGGCGATCACAATTGTCGTTCGGTTGCGGACGAGATTCGCAATCGCTTGTTGCACAAATCGTTCGGATTCGGCATCGAGCGCCGAGGTCGCCTCATCCAGAATCAAAACCGGGGCGTCAACCAGCAGCGAACGAGCAATTGCCAGTCGTTGCCGCTGGCCTCCTGAGAGAAAGATGCCGCGCTCACCAACTATGGTTTCATACTTTTGCGGCAGCTCCATAATGAAATCGTGTGCGAAAGCTATGCGCGCCGCCTCCTCGATTTCCGCCGGCGTTGCGTCAGGTTTTCCGTAGGCAATATTATGGCGCACGGTATCGTTGAAGAGCACGGTCTCCTGTGTAACCAGAGCAACTTGTCTGCGCAGGCTGGAGATGGTGGCGTCGCGGAGATCGATACCGTCCCAGTAGACGCCGCCGGAAACTGGATCATGAAAGCGCGGCAAAAGTTTTGTTAGCGTGGATTTTCCGCCGCCTGATTCACCAACCAGCGCCACCATCGAACCAGCGGGAATTTCCAAACTTACGTCACGCAATACGGAGCGTTCCTCATTCGCATAACCGAACGAGACGTTTTTCAATTCAATTGCGCGCGCTAATGGCTGAAGTTCGAGCGCGCCCTTCTTTTCTACCAACTCGGCATGCTCGTCCATGATTTCCCAAACATGATGAGCTGCCGCAAGCGCCTGCTCCATGCTGTTCTGCAATCGCGATAGCTTCCGCATTGGGTCGTAACTGCGAAAGAGAAAGAACAGGAAGGTCACAAACTGGGCTGCGTTCATGCGCCCGGAAACAATTTCACGCTGGCCAAAGAAAAGCAGAAACACGATGAAGACGACGCCAATCATTTCTATAGTCGGCGGCGCAAAACCCGAAATTCTGGCAGTGCGCAGATTAGCGCGAACTATTCGGTGGGCCACGCTTGTGAAACGCACCGACTCGCGCGCTTCGGCGCGGTATGCCTTGACGATGTTTTGGTTAGACAATGCTTCCTGCGCCGTGTCGGTCAGTTCTTTGTTACCTTCAAAACTCTCACGCGAAAGATTTCGGAGGGCCGTGCCAAAGCGAGCAGTGAGAACGGCAACGATTGGCGCGATTGCGAGCGAGCCGAGCGTTAATCTCCAACTGTAATAAAAGGAAGCCGCGAGAAACGCAATCAGAGTAAAACTCTCGCGCAGCATGTCTCTGAGCGTGCCCGTAACAGAAGCCTCAATAGCGGCTGCGCTGGTGACCAAACGCGAGACCAGGTAATTGGTGCGATGTCGTTCAAAGAAACTCGCCGACTGATTGAGTAGATGTCTGTAGAGATCCTGACGCAGTTTTAGAACTGCGGATTGGCCGATGCGGGCCATCAGAAAAGTGGAAAAGTATTCGGCGACGCCTTTAGCCAGGGTGAAGGCGATGAGCAGGAGCGATATCGTTTTCCAGGCTGCCAAACCGGAGTCCGGGATAATTCGTTGCAGGCCAAAGAGTGTTTGCGTGCGATGGCCGCCTCGCGTAAGAGCCTGATCGAAAATGGGAACTATGAGGGAGCCGATTGCGATTTCCAGCAAACCCACCAGAACCATCGCAAAAGTGGCCAGTGCGAATGTTTCCCAGTGAGGCTTGATGTATTTGAGCAGTCTCTTAAGATCGCGCATCGGCAGTTGCAAATCAGCGTTGCTAACCACTTGCGAATCAATATTCGCGAAAGTCCCTATCGTGGCAGGAAGGATTAAAAGACGGCTGTAAACTAAAAGGCAACTATACTTATCCGCGAAGTAATGCGTCAAGGCCGAGGAATTTACGGTACTGGTTCAGTTTGGTATGAAAGCAGCAAGTAATGAGTCGTCGGGAATTCAACAAGGAAAACAAACGATTACAGAACCGAGCGCGGTAGCGCCGGATTCTAAAGTCTACGTTGGCCATAAGCTGGGCAATACTCTTAACACTCAGCTTGACTTTAGCATCCGGCGCTACCGCGCTCGGTTCTGTAATGGTTCTGCATAGTTCCCGAAGTTGACACAGTCGCGCGACCTGCGGCCAACATTCTGTAAAGTTCGAACCTTCGTGCCGATTCCAAACTGAACCAGTACCGAATTTACGGTAGCGCTGTAAAGTTCAAGCTTTCTTAGGCTATACCGTTAAAACTAAGCTATAATTCGCGACGATATTCCCCAATCAAATATGCAGGACCATTAAAGACTTGGGACAGCCATCACAAGTAGCCAGCAAGTATGCGGGAAAGCGACTTCTAATCGTCGATGACGACGCCGACATGCGTCTGTTGTTGGCCGAGTATTTTCGCCGCCTGGGATTTCAGGTGGAGGAGCGTGAAAGTGGCGTGGAGGCTCTCGAGCCCGCCACCACCGGCCGCTTTGATTGTTTCATTCTCGACGTTTCAATGCCCGGCATGAGTGGGTTTGACCTGCTCAAACGCGTGCGCGACCGCGGCATACAAACGCCGGCGCTTTTCTTGACCGCCCATGAAGCGCTCGACTACAAGGTGGCCGGTTACGAAGCCGGTGCTGACGATTATCTGGCGAAGCCCTTCAGCCCACGTGAGCTGGAATACCGCGTCGAAGCTTTGTTAAGACGTACGAGCACGGTCCAGCCTGAAACTGACAGCGAGCGCGTCCAGGTTGGCGACCTGGTGATCGATAAGCGCCGCCATGAAGTGATGAGACAGGGTGCTCGCGTAGATTTGACGCCGCTCGAATTCCAAATTCTGGAGTTGCTTGCTTCTGAACCGGGACGCGCCTGGTCGCGCAATGCTTTGCTCGATCGAGTTTGGAGTACCGAGTATGAAGGTTACCAACGCAACATAGATCCGCACATTAATCGGTTGCGGAAGAAACTGGAAACCGATCCCAAGAACCCACGCTATGTGCTTACCGTGCGCGGCGTGGGATATAAACTAAATGAAGCCCCGTAGGCGGGAAGTCAGTCGACTTTCGCAAGCACGACACAACTCCCAATCTGTCTCTGGCTCTCGGTCGGCGTCACCCAAACATCTGATATCACCTCGGGTGCTGTCTGGTGGATTTGTCCACTGACACGCCCGGTTCAAAGGCTATCGGCTTGATCGCAGGTCGGTGGGAAAGGTTTCGCGCACATGTGGGTTCTTAGTGCGGGACTTCTCGTGGTTTGGTTCATTCTTAAGTTCTTTCTCCACAAGGGTGGGTACGTCCATATTCTCCTTATCGCCTCGCTCTTCATTTTTGGGGTTCAGCTGCTGGCCTACCGCAAGACCCAATATCACAAGACTTCCACCGAACGATAACTTGACCCTTTTCCCACCCGTCGGCAACAATGAACGCTGACGTTGCATCAACTACAATGACGCCAAGTCGGCGCCGGTCAGGGTGTTGGCATAAATAACTATAAGGAGTTGTTTGTTATGCGTTCTCGTCCCATCTTAGCGCGATTCGCGATGTTGTCACTGGCAGGCGCGGCGGTCTTAAGCACAGCGACTGCCACGATCTTTGCGCAGAGCGATGTGCCGCGCCGCACTATCGCCATTACTTATCCGCTTGATGAAACTGTCCTGGTTAAGTTTCGTGGCACGACGCTGCTGCCACGATTGAAAGGCGAAGCGAAAGTTAAACGCGCGGGTCGAAGAGGAACCCGTGTCGAGCTGGCCATCGACAACTTGCCGCGCGCTAACGAACTCGGCGGGATTTATACGACCTTCGTGCTCTGGGCCATTTCGCCGAGTGGAAGCGTGGACAATCTGGGGGAGATAAAAAGAGGCGGCAGTCAGTTTATAGCGTCGAAGCTCGAACGTCACCACTCCGCTTCAGACCTTTGCTTTGATCGTAACTGCCGAACCCCACTTCCTTATGAAAGTACCGAGCCGGATGGTGGTTTTGGAAAATATTGCTCCGCAGCGGCCGGGGAACAGCCAGATCGAGACGGTCAATGTTCAGTACATCGGAAACTCGAGCGACTATTTTAGAGATCCGCGCGTGCCTGAGATCGCTTCGACAGACTACAAGGAAATTCCGGTATCTCTGTTGGGCGCGCGGCAGGCCGTCAACCTCGCTCGCTTCGCCGGCGCGCAGCAGGATGCGCCTCAGGAACTGCAACAGGCCGAAGACCTTCTGCTTACCGCGGAGAAGGCCTACAGATTCAATGAGCCAACGGCGGACGTGGACGTTAAAGCGCGCACGGCGACATCTTTCGGCGTAAAGGCCGAGGAGATGGCGGCATCCAGGCGCTCGGCGCGGCTACGCCGAGAGGAGACTCAACGCCGCGACGAGGCGCTGCGTTCAGCGGAGCTGACCGCAGAATCTGCGCAGCGGGAGATTGAACAACTTCGTGGTGATCTGGAGCGCGAACAGCGCGCCCGCGAGTTGGCGGAAAGAGATGCCGCAACCGCAAACGAACAGTTGCGCGAACAGCGCAGCGAGGTTGCTCGCTTGCGCGACGAATTGCAAACGGTACGCGCCGAAGGCGAAGCAGCCAAGATTAGTCTTGCCCGTATCGAGGGGGCAAAACGCGCGGAAGATGAACGCAAAGATGCCGAAGCTCGGGACCAACAGCGACGAGCCGCGGAAATAACCTTGAAACAGACGCTGGCGAAATATGGAACCGTCAAAGAGACAGCCAGGGGTTTTCAGCTTCTGTTGCCGGAGTCCATCTGGAGTTCGCCACGGGCGGCAACTTTGATTTCCTCGGCCGCGGCGAAGCTCGAACCGTTGGCCGCGCTGATGGCAAGTAATCCTGATTATCAAATCGTGATTGAAACTTACACCGACAGCAAAGGCGACGAAGTATCTCTACAGCAACTGACACAAGAAAGAGCGCGCCAATTATCGGATCGCTTCCAGGCCGCAGGTGTTGAGGCCTCGCGACTCCAGGCCAACGGCATGGGTGCCGCCAATCCATTGGCTACAAACGCCACGCTTAGCGGTAGAGCACGAAACCGGCGCACCGAAATTACGTTTACGATAGTTCCGGTCCGCAGCACGGCCGCGAATGAGTAGGCAGACGGCAGGAGCAGGCGGCAGGAGCAGACGGCAGGGGCAGGCGGCAATGGCAGGAGCAGGAGGCAATGTGCAATATTTTCCATTTCTCATTTCTCAGTTGTCATTTTCCATTGGTCCTCCTCTTTCGGAAATGCCAAATGACAACTGACAAATGAGGAATGGAAAATGGCTCGTCCTTTCCCCGCCTCCTGCTCCTGCCGTCTGCCCCTGCCTCCTCTTTAAGTCGCGCCTGCCTCCTCTTTGATTCATGTCCCCACTCGAAGTCTTACAACTCGTTGGTTACTCGATCGGCGCAGTCTTGCCGTTGTGGTTGGCGATTCAACTCGTCTCCCGGCGGCGTAGTTTAAGTCCGATCGAGAGAGTGTTGATTGCCCTTGCGTTAAGCATGTGCGGTTGGCACGGCAGCAATCTGATCATAACGCTGCACGGCCTCTTTGGACTTAGTGTTGACAACTGGGTTGTTGTACTGCGAGTCGCAGACACCATTGCCGTCATCTGCATCACCTTCTGTTACTCATTCCTGCTTCATGTTCACATCTATCTTTGGGCAAACGCTGCGAATCGGCCGCTCAAACTGAGTGAGAAAGTCCGAATCTACCTTTCCTACACTCCCACAATTTTTCTGACCGTAGCCATTTACAAAATATGGACCGGCCATTACGCGCCGATGCTCGCCCGGGTCCACTCGCTAGTGATCCCGATGGCGGTCTGGATCACGTACGTTCTCGGTCTAATCGCTATAACTGAGTTGTTGATTGCCAGAAAAAGCGCGAATCGGAGCGAACAGCGAATCATGCGAACGCTCGCTGCTTCGTTTGTAGTGATTGGAATTGTGATTCTCGCAGCGCTTGCGCTCGGCCTCGGGGAAGGCGCCCAACTTGGACTATATCTAAAGACGCTTGCCAACCTCGGATCTTTGCTGCCTTCGGCGCTGCTTGCTTACTACATCTATCGTTACCGTTACCTCGAGCTTATTATCGAAGAGAGTTTGATTGTCGCGTCGTTTGCGGCGGTCGTTCTGACAATTTACATCTACGGCATAAGAACGATCGGCGACTGGATGACGTCGCGCTTCGGCGTGCGCGCCGGGGTGGTAGAAGCGTTGCTGATTCTTGGACTGGCGCTGGCAGCCGCTCCCCTACGCGGTTGGCTGGAAAAGCGGTTTCATAAGCTGTTTGAACGCGAAGCGGCGCTCTATCGTCAGATTGTCTCGCGCATTAGTTCCCACGCTGGTCAATATCAGCAGTTGCCCGACTTGCTCGATTTTGTCGAGCGACAAACAACCACCGCACTCGCGCTACGCCGAACACACATTGTTGTGAGCGCCGGCAAAGACGCGGAAGAAGAAGGCAACGGTGTCATAAGCAATAACAACCTGCATGCGATAGCTACCCAAACTTCGGGAAGACCTCAGACTTTAACCGAAACCTGGATTGAGCAGATACTTCAACTTTCCAGGGATAATGATTGGGCGCCAGTTGAAGGGAACTCTCTGCTTGAAATGAATGGATACACAATCGCGTATCCGCTCAGACGAGACGAAAACCTTTCTGGCGTTCTGTTAGTCGACGCTCCTTCGGGAAGTCTAACTGAGGACACCTGCTCTGTCCTTGAGATACTTGCGGGCCAGGTTGCTATTGCGATTGAAGACTGCCGTCTCGTGGAAAAAAATGTCCGACTCGAGCGAAGACTGGCTGAACGTGAGCGCCTTGCAAGCCTGGGACAAATGGCCGCCACCGTTGCTCACGAGATCAAGAATCCGCTCTCCGCTATTAAGTCGATCGCACAGGTGATGGGTGAGGACGAAACTCTCAGCCAGGAGTACGCGCGCGATTTAAGTCTTATTGTCGGCGAGACAGACAGACTGGGCCAGAGCGTCACGCAACTTTTGAGTTTCGCCCGCAAAGAAACTCCCAGCGAGCTGCCGGCGCGAGCGGAGCAATTAATTAATTCCGTGGTCAGACTGTTTCAGGTGAGTGCTGAAAAACAAGGCGTCACGCTGATCACGAGAATTGAAAAAGATGTAGAACTCGATGGCGCTACCGTGTCCGCTGTGCGCGTAGCGCTTTCAAATCTAATTCTCAACGCCTTGCAGGCCACCCCTGCCGGTGGTGAGGTGGCCGTTACGGAGAGGGTTGAAAACGCGGCTGTCGTGCTTTTAGTGCACGATAGTGGGCCGGGCGTGTCCGACGAATTACGCAAACGCATCTGGGAACCATTCTTCACAACCAGGCAAAGAGGCACCGGCCTGGGACTCGCGATTGTTCGCAAACGCATGCAGGAAGCCGGCGGAACCGCGAGGCTCGTTTCAAGGGTTAACGGCACCGGCGCGACGTTTGAATTGCGTGTGCCTTTAAGCAGGTAATGTCGGCCCGCCGCACGTTAAAATAAGTTGAACCGCCAACACGTCGGGGCGCAAGGCAAATAACTTACGATCGAGTAATCGAGCTTGGATTTTGCTCGGCGAATCCCGGCGGTTCTGGCGGTTCAAATTCGGTTGATTTTTTCCACCTGCGAGTTGACTCTGAAAGGGAATTCCTCTATTGTCTGCCTCATCCAGTACGTCTTCGAATCGGCCCTGTTAAGCCTTCAGCTCTGACAGTATTTAGCCTTAACAGGGAGTAAGCAAAAAGCAGCAGAGCGCATACGTTGCCGCCGCCGTCAATCGGGTAAAACCATCAAACAAACCTGCAAGAGGTGATCACACTTTGGCACGCGGCAGTGACTACGCGCAGACCGAACGCGACGGTCTCGTAAACTTGCTGGCAAGCGGTGTATTGACCCCCCACTGCGTAGCAAAGTGCGAAGAGAGCGACGAGTTTAGGTCCCAGTAGAAACCTCTTTGCTCTTTGCCTGAACTACCATTATCCATTCCTGGTTCCTGGAGGAACGAAATGAAAAGCCGCACCCGACTTCTTCTTATCGCACTTATTTCCTTGCTTCTGCCGGTTTTGCTTTTGTTGTCAACGAACAGAGCGCAAGCTACTAAGGTTACGGGAAGCTCGCCGGAGAAAAATGGCTTGTCTCTATACAAGAGTGTCGGCAGTTCCATGCGCGAGTCCTCTGTGGTCACGACCCCCTTCTTCGCGGAGATTTTTGACCGCGTAACGGCACCGACGCTGCCGGCGGGCTGGTCCAGCGTCACCTCAGGCATCGGGATCGCGTGGACAACCTCGATCACTAACCCGGACACGGCGCCGAACGCCGCTGGTACAAGCGACGGGCCCGCAACCCCGAGCGCTGCCAACCCTGCCGTCAGTTCGACGGCAATCTCCGGCGGCAACGGAAACGGCGTCATCGATCGCAGCGAGTGCAACTCGCTGAGCGTGACGATTCTCAACATGGGTTCTACCACCATGACTAATGTGTCAGCCGTACTTTCAACCTCTACTCCGGGAGTTGTCATCGCCCAGCCGAATTCTGCGTATCCGAATATCGCCGCCGGGGCAACCGGAACAAACACGACTCCATTCAGTGTCAGTACCTCATCGACCTTCGCCTGTGGCCCAATCAACTTAGTCCTCACGCTAAGTAGCAATCAGGGCACGTTCACGCTTAACTTCAGTCCAACTTCGTGTGCGTCCCCGCCAACGACGGTGACGGGGAGCATAACCGGCGCCGATCAACAACAGACCGGACGCCTCAATCGAAACCAAGTGGTTAGCACTTGTGCCGCGTCCAAGGCGTTTCCCGGACTGATCGCCTCAGGGCTGCGGCGTTTCGACTCTTATACGTTTCCGAATGGAACCAGTGATTCTTGTGTCACGTTCAACGTAACCTCAGGCTGCAGCACTAATCTCTTTTACGCGGCATACCTCGACAGCTACAACCCAAACAATTTGTCGCAAAATTACCTTGGTGATCCCGGCTCTACTGCCAGCGGAACAGCGACATGGTCAGTCAATGTGCCTGCGAATCACTCGGTTGTGCTTGTGATCCATGAAGTCGACCCTGATATTGGCTGTTCCAGCTACAGCGCTAATGTATCGGGTCTGAGTGCGGTAGTTGTATCGGGATCCTGCGCTATTCCAATGTTCGACGCCGCGGGCTCGACGCTGGCGAACGAAAGTTGTAATCCACCCAATAGCGCGGTCGATCCCGGTGAGGCGGTTACCCTAAGCCTCAAGGTTGTGAACACTGGTGGCGCTCCCAGCTCTAACCTGGTCGGCACCTTGCTGGCAAGCGGCGGAGTTGTTTCACCGAGTGGTGCCCAGACCTACGGCGCGATTCCTGTCGATGGAATGCTCGCCAAAGACTTCTCTTTTACTGCGAGCGGTTCATGCGGCGGGACGATCACTGCCACGCTCCAATTGCAGGATGGAGCAAACAATCTCGGCACGGTGAGTTATCCGATCCAACTGGGGTCGCATGTCGTCTTGACCGTCAGCCAGAACTTTGATGGCGTAACTGTGCCAAACCTGCCAGCCGGCTGGGCAGCCACCCAGGGAACGAATCTCGCGGGGGCTCCGTTATGGGTGACTTCGAATTCAGGAACACCAAGCCCAGCCGCGGATACGTTGCCGAACGCGGCGTTCACGCAAGATGGAAGCAACGTTCTCGATAACCGCCTCGACACACCAAGCTTTACCTATAACACGACGGCAGCACAGTTGAGCTTTAGACACAACTTCAACCTCGAAGAGGGAAGCGCTTTCGCGGCCAACGATGCCGGCGTTCTGGAGATCTCGATTGCCGGCGGGGCTTTCCAGGGTCTCATCGCGGCAGGTGGTAGTTTCGTCACGGGTGGCTACAACCACACGTCGATCACCGGCTTCATGAATCCGCTCAGCGGTGCGAACTGGAGCGGGAACTCCAGCGGTTTCATGACTACTGTAGTCGCCCTCCCGCCGGCCGGCATAGGCCAGCCCGTTAAGGTTCGTTGGCGCCTGGGCAGCGACGACAGTACTGCAGGCACGGGATGGAGAGTGGACACCATCAAAGTCACCGACGGCTACGTGTGTTGTGGTGTCGCTCCAACGCCTACACCAACTCCTACTCCAACGCCGACACCGACGCCAACTCCTACTCCAACACCAACGCCGACGCCAACACCGACGCCAACCCCGACACCGACGCCAACGCCGACACCGACTCCGACGCCAGTGCCAACGCCCACGCCGACACCGATAGCGTGCACCGGCACATTCTCTGAAAGCTTTGACAGCGTTACGGCGCCGAACCTGCCAACTAACTGGATAGCAACAAACGCCAGCGGATCGCTACCGCAGTGGGCGACCTCCAATTCGGGCTCTCCGGCGCCGGCTGCTGATTCAATGCCGAATGCTGTCTTTGTGGACGATCCGGCCGGCATAAGCGATAAGCGACTCGAGTCGCCGCCTATCATCATCCCCAGCGCTAACGCGCAGTTGACATTCCGCAACAACTACAACTTCGAGACCATTTTCGACGGCGGTGTGCTGGAGATCTCAATCGGCGGTGGAGCCTTCGCCGACATCCTTGCCGCAGGTGGCAGCTTTGTTACCGGCGGGTACGATGCAACGATTAGTACTTGCTGTGGCAACCCGCTCGCTGACCGTTTTTCATGGACCGGGAATTCGAATGGCTTTGTTACTACCACGGTGAACCTGCCACCGGCAGCTATGGGCCAGGTCGTCGCATTACGTTGGCGCATGGGCAGTGACCAGGACACTGCGGGCGAGGGTTGGAGGATCGATAACGTCCAGATCGCCTGCGAAGGTCCGGTGGCAAACATCGCAGGGAATGTCTCTGATTGCGCCGCTTCCAGCCCTCCGGCAGTGCCTAATGTGACGCTCAACTTGACCGGCGATGCGACGACTTCGACTGTGACCGACAGCTCGGGTAACTACCAGTTCTCATCTCTGATGGCTGGCGGAACGTACACGGTGACACCCTCCAAGTCCGGCGCGGTGAGCGGCATCAATACGACTGACGTCTCGCGGATCTTGGGGTTCATTGCGGGTAACTTTGCGTTAACGGCTTGTCAGCAACTGGCGGCTGACACGAGTCAGAATTTGGTCATCAACAGCACTGACGTGAGTCACATTTTGAACTTCATCGCGGGGAACCCGCCGGTGGCCAGTAACCACACGGGCGAGTGGAGGTTCAATCCGGCAAACATCTCTTACAACAACCTGTCAGGCAACCAGATGGGTCAGAGTTACGATGCAATGCTGCTGGGTGAAGTCTCAGGAAACTGGACTCCAGCGGGGCCCAGTTCTCAAGGGCCCAGCAAAGAGCAAACTCCCAATTCCCCGCTTGCGACGTGCGGCGCTCCAGCGATATCTGTAACGCTGCCAACCGCGTCGGTTTCAAATCAGTTAACCATTTTCACCCTTCCGATCGCCATAGGTAATACAACAGGGGAGAGCGTGACGGGATATGACATTAGATTTGCCTTCGACCCTGCCGTTGTGGGGTTGCAGGCTACGCCCGTTTCAACCTCCGGCACATTGAGCAGCGGGATGGCGGTCGTGGTTAACACGGACACGCCCGGTCTCTTGATTGTGACTGCTGCCCAAGCAGCTCCCATATCGGGTTCAGGAACACTATTGAATGTTAACTTCACGCGGCTTGGCGCGAACGGCACATCAACTGCTCTTACATGGACAAAAACCGAATTGGACGATGCAGTAAATGACTGCATAAAGCCCGCAACTCCAGTTAACGGCAGCATCAGCATAGGAGGAGTGCCGACCGCCGCGCCGGCAACTATCAGCGGGCAGATTCTCACGAGCAATGGCTTGCCTGTCGGTGGCGTCTTAATGACCCTCAGTGGTGGGCCAAGTGTGCGGCTGACCATAACAAACTCAAGTGGCACCTACTCGTTTGGGAACGTAGACACTGGGGCCTTCTATGCCGTCACACCTACGCTCGCTAACTACACCTTCTCGCCAGCCAATCGTTCATTCTCGCTGGTTGCAGACCAGACGGACGCGGTCTTTACCGCCATTCCCGATGCTGTGCCGACGGCCAATCCGCTCGACACAGCCGAATATTTCGTACGGCAACACTATCTCGACTTTCTCAATCGCGAACCTGACCAGGATGGCTTCGACTTCTGGAGCGATGTCATTCTCTCGTGTGGCGACGTGGCGGCATGTGTGGAAGTCAAACGAATCAATACCAGCGCCGCTTACTTCCTCTCGATCGAATTTCAGGAGACGGGCTTTGAGGTCTATCGGATGTATAAGGCAGCTTACGGAGATATTCCGGGCGCGCCGGTGCCGATTCGCTTCAATGAATTTCTGGCCGACACACGTGAGATTGGTCAGGATGTGATTGTTAATCAGATAGGTTGGGAACAGAAGCTCGAGGAGAACAAGCAAGCCTTTGCCAACGAGTTTATCTCGCGGTCACGCTTCACCAATTTTTACGGAAGCATGAACGATGCACAGTTTGTCGATACCCTGAACCAAAATGCCGGTGGGGTGTTGTCACCGTCAGAGCGCGACCAGTTGGTGACAGCTCTAACTTCGGGAAGTAAGACAAGGGCGCAAGTCTTGACGACTGTTGCTGAGAACAGTCAGTTTGCAGAACAGGAGTTCAACCGGGCCTTTGTGTTGATGGAATATTTTGGTTATCTGCGGCGCGATCCAAACACCGGACCCGATATAGACTTTGAGGGGTACAACTTCTGGCTGACGAAGTTGAATCAATTCAACGGCAACTTCGAGCAGGCGGAGATGGTGAAGGCGTTCATCAACTCGGGAGAGTACAGAGGGCGCTTCCAGTAAGCCAGAGATTTAACGGCTCTGGAGCTGCTCGTCCAAGACGGCACGGCAGTGCAAACACATTGCCGTGAGTTTTGTAATACTGACCAATGAGATATTGATATACGACCAATCTGGACACTCAACTTTATTTGCGGTCATCAAGGTCCAAAGCGGCCCTGATACTCACCCGAGAGGATGAAGGCTTTGACCATCTCGGCGTTGACGAAGTTGCCATTAAACTCATTGAGCTTGCGCAGCCAGAAGTCGTAGCCCGTGTAGTCCGTGTCCTGCGGATCATTTGGGTTGCGGCGCAGATAGCCGAAGTACTGGACCAACACAAATGCGCGGTTCTGCTCGGCGTCAAACAAGTCCTGATCTTCAGCGATGGCGCGCAATATCTGGGCGCGCGTCATTCCACTGTTCACCAGGTTATTACGTTCCACTTGTGACAGAGGAAAGCCCGCATTCATGTTCAGCTTGTCGACAAACTCGGCCGGCGTCATCGTTAAGGGAAGAGCCGTAATAAAGCGCGAGCGCTGCACAAACTCTGCTATCAAAGCCTGCTTGTTGCTCTCCAATAATTGATCCGCACCTGGCTGACCAATTACTACCCCGAGTCCAATCTGCTGCGTGTCGGCCAGAAACTCGTTGAAGCGGACGATGGGCACCGGAAGCTGATGCGTCATCAGCGGAGGCTCGCCTAACGTCGACGTACCTATCGCGTCGCCGTAAGCCGTTTTGTAGAGACGCTCAACCAAATAGCCGGTCTGTTGAAACTCGATCGAAAGGAAGAAGGCAGCCGAGACATTGATACGGCGAATGTCGCGGCAGTCTGGGCGTCCGTGAAGCCGTCTGGCAAGGGGACGTTCGTCGCACTCGGAGTTGATTTTTCCAGAAATCGAGACCGCTCTGGTCCGGCACGCGGTTAAGGAAGTCAAGATAGTGTTGGCGGACGTAGAAGTCGTTGTTGAAGCTGGGATCCCTGACTGGATTCAGTCCATTGACAGCTTCATCACTGTTGATGGTTATAACCATCGCTGCCGGCGAGCCGAGGGTGCAACCTACCGGATTACTCAAGGTGATGTTGAATGTCTCCGCAGTCTCACCAAACACATCGTTAATGATGAACACCGGGATTGTCTTCGACGTTTCCCCCGCCGCGAAGTGCAGTGTGCCGAGCGCGGCTTCATAGTCAGACCTGTCGCTGGCTGTGGCATTACTGGTCGCGTAGTCAACGGTTGCCGCTTGCGTCGTGTTGCCCGTCCGCGTGACCAGTAAATCAAGCTTGGTCGTCGCGTTAGCAGTCTCATTGGCGCTGGCGGTGCTGGTGTTGAACTGAACTACGCTTGATCCCGGAGTTGGCGTCGGCGTTGGTGTCGGGGTTGGCGTCGGTGTCGGTGCGGAGGCGGGACCACAGAATTGGGCCGTATCAATGCCAATGTACTCCGAGTTGACGCCGTCGGGTCCCCCATTCTCAACGAAGTAACGGAAGGCCAACCGTCCAGTTGTCGGCACTGCGATCCCGCTCAGCGTCACCGTGAATTGAGTCCAGTCATTCGGGTAACCACTTGTCGTGTAGGTCGGGTTGATGTCAAGCAAAAGAGTTGTAAAGTCGCCAACGCTTGTGGCCGTCATTCCCACGTCCGTACTGGCGCCGTTCAGACTCATGCGCACCTGGAGCCGGTCTGGGAATTGAACAGTGGTCACGGTTCGCGTGAAGAATTTCAACTGCTCTCCATTCGCCAACGTCTGGGTCGGAGTAAGAAGCCAATTACTGATGGTATTTGCGCCCGTGGTGTTGTTAAAGTTAGCGGCAATATAGGAAGTGTTAGCGCCCGATTGTGATTGGAAGGAATCGCCCTGGACCCAGCCGTTAACCCCCACAGGTGAACTTCTGTTGAGCTGCACCCAGCCACTCACGGGTAACGTGGTGATGTCATCGAAACCTTCGTTTAGTGTGCAGGCCAGAATTGGTGGCGTTGAGAGCGCGATCGTGTCGATTCGCGCACCAGCCAGACCCGCGGCGACGGTGTTCTCGTCAGATCCGACACGCCAACGCAACTGGATGTTCTTCCCGTTAGCCTGAGCCGGTAGGTTCACAATGGTCGTGATGTAGGTTGGCGCAGCGGTGGTGCCGCTGGAGAGTCCACTCCACGCCATTCGACCGGCTAGTGGGCTGTTAAAGTCGGGGGAGATCGTGGCGTTGTAACCGCCGCTTACAAAACTGCCGCCCACGGCCAGAATGTCATTAAAAGGGCTGCCGTTAATGCTGATCTCCAGCACCATGCCGTCGAAGCCGATGCCGCTGGCGCGCTCCAGGTTGTAACGATTTCTGAATTGCAACTGCGAAGTCCCACTAGCCGGAACAGCGATCACGGGCGAGTTTAGATTGGTCGTTCCGATGTCGGCACTTTCCGGCCCGAAGGCGTCATTGGGAGCGGTGTCCGGGCCAGTGGTCGAGGTTGTCCACGCGACGCCGATGCCTGAGGTGTCGCTGGTCCAGCCTGCCGGCAGCGCCGGCGCCACCACGCCGTCGAAGTTTTCCTGGAAGATAGTGCTCGCGATCACAGACGGATCTCCGCTAGCACTGGCCACGACTATCAAAGAAGCGGACGATCCCTTGTTCTGAAGCGGGTCTTTTTCGATCTTAGCAACCTGCGCTCTACTCAGTTGTAACGAAAGCATTAGCGGCAGGAGCAAGGCAATAAGTGCGGTAAGGATCCCTTTGTTCGTTCTTTTCATGACAATACTCCGGTCTTATTGAGGAGCGAAAATTGCGAATGGATAATGGAAGTTCAGGTGGTGTTTGGGGCTTCGTCGGGACCACACCCGGGGACTCCAAAAATGACTGATAACTCTTCTCGGGGCGACGGAGGCAACATATACGTGAGCCATCTAATTGTCAAGAATCGATGGCCTATTTCTTCGGTTCACCGCCCGAGGCTGACGTCTGCTCGCCAATGAATGGCCATGGTCCAACGCCCTATTGCCTAAAGCCATGCCGCGAGTAAAACAGGGCGCCCACGACCGGCGTGCCGGACTTTGCGGTAGCAGCCGGCGGGACCGGAATGTTGAGGCGTTGCAGCTCGGCGTTTATCAACTTGGCGAACTCCTCAAACGGCTTGGCCCCATTAAGGAAGTGGCCGTTGACGAAGAAGGCTGGTGTGCCGGTGACCCCGAGTGAGCCCGCCTCCGTCATGTCGCTGTCTACGCGCTTCTTCTTCTCGGGATCCAGGAGGTCCTTTTCGAACTGGGCTGTGTTGAGTCCGAGTTCCTTTGCGTATTGCTTCAGGTCGTCCAGGCCCAGCTTGCTCTGATTCGCGAAAAGCTTGTCGTGGAACTCCCAGAACTTGCCCTGGCTGTGCGCCGCCTCGGCCGCCAGCGCTGCGCCCATGGCGTTCTTGTGGATGCTGGTGAGCGGCAGGTTCTTCCACACGACCTGCACCTTGTCTTTGTAGACTTCCTCGATTTGCTTGAAGGTCGGACCGACCTTGCTGCAGAACGGTCATTGGAAGTCAGAGAACTCGACAATCGTGATCGGTGCACCCCTGGAACCCAAAGACGGCGACCCTTCCGTTCTTACCGTGTACACTTTGGCTGGGTCGGGTCCTGGGGCACGCGCCGGCGCCGGAGTCGCTGGTTTCGTATTGATCGCAGTGACCAGTTGCGCCATTCGATCGTTGAGCTCCATCCGCTCCCGGCGCGTCTCGTACAGGTTCATGCCTGCGATTACAATCAACACTACAACCCCCACGAGGATCGCGAGGCGTACCAATCCCTCCGAAGGCTTCTTCCAGGGCACCCGGCGCGGATTCTGCTGTGGAGCATTATCGTTTCTGTACTTCGCCATTCTGTGTATTCCCCCCTGCGTGCGCACGATTCTAGCACGACTTCCAGATCTCACAGCAGTGCAGCAACTCAGTGCAGCAGCAGCTTAAGGCTAAATGGAGAGGCCACTGCCCAAGCGATGGAAGCGCGCCAATGCTGGTCCGCACCGGCTCCGCTTCCACACCTAATTTAGAACGCCCAAGCTTCAGGATCCGTAACTCCTGTCACCCGCGGTTTACATTTCCTCCCTCAAATGCCAACTGGCGGGGACAATGCGAACGTATTGCTCTTAATCCTCATGAACAGAGTCGTAATTCCGTGTGTACCTCAAGACAACCGACCCATAAACCATGGTAGTTATCCACACGCCTGAGGTGAATCTGTTAACTCACGGCGACGGTCAACCTCACGACGAAGAGGAACCCCCCACATTTGCTGACGACTTGGTTCATATTGACCTTGGCACGCTGGTTGTGAAGAGAGCAATGCCCCCTAGGCCGGATGCACGCGACTTGACAAGTTTTGCTGTTCACTTGCCTTGGCCTGATCGAACCGGAATGGTCATGCCGATCGATCCGAAATGCCAAAATGATCGTCTTACGTGCATCCCGCCATTATTAGAGTAGAGGATCCTTTCCCAAGTGATAGTTTCGCAGGCCTCGGGCTAAACCTCTCTACTCTTATTCAAAAAGCAATTTAGTTGGCTTCTTCAGGTTCTGCAGATCCAGCTAAGCGAAGCGCGAGATCTTTGAGCGAGAGTCCTTAGATTTTTGCCACGCATAGCGTTGGTGAGGAAAGAAGAGTTTAAGGAGAGAGACGATGACAAGTTACGTGCGGGTCAACGTTGGATGCATAAAAAGATTCATAACTAATTCAAAGCTCAAGGTTCGCAGGACCGTGCGCATGAGTTTAGTCTTTGTCACCTTAACGGCAATTGGACTTCAATTAGCCGCTATTGGTGTTAGAGGGGGATCGAAAACAAGCTCTTTAGATACTCGATCGAAACCAATCTCTTCCGCCACTTCAGCTCCCAATGCTCCAAGTAACCTAAGCGTCACGGCTATTTCGCTAAACTCTCTCTATCTCCAGTGGCAAGACAATTCATCAAATGAAACTGGTTTCCGGATTGAAAGGTGCCAGGGGACGACTTGTACAAACTTTGGTGCATTAATAAAAGTTGGTACAAACAGTACCACTTTTACTGACACAAATTTATCGCCGAACACAACCTATCGTTATCGTGTTAATGCAGTAGGAAAAGGTAACAAAGTTTCAGCTTACAGCAACATTGCTGGCGCTACCACATTTGCTGCATCACCAACTCCGACGCCTACTCCGACACCGACGCCGACAGCGACGCCTACTCCGACTCCAACAGCGACGCCGACGCCGACTCCGACACCGACGCCTACTGCACCAGCGGCTCCCAGTAATCTGGTGGCGACTGTGATTTCGACCAGCCAAATTAATCTTACGTGGACAGATAATTCAAATAACGAGAGTGGTTTCATAGTTGAAAGGGCGCTAGTGTCAACGGGCCCCTGGACGCAAGTTGCAACCACGTCTGCAAATATCACTTCCTGGGCAAATGCAGGATTAAGCGCGGCCACGACTTATTACTATCGGGTGAAGGCCTATAACTCAGTGGGTAACTCCGGGTACACGAATGTCGCCTCGGCCACAACGCAGGCCATACCGATGCCGCTGGCGCCCGGTAATCTATTGGCCACGGCGCCATCGTCCAGCCAGATCAATCTCAGCTGGAGTGATAATTCGAGTGACGAAACCGGCTTCAAGATAGAGCGTTGTCAAGGCAGTGGTTGTAGTTCTTTTGTGCAAATCACAACGGTCGGAGGCAACAGCACCTCTTACCAGAATACTGGTCTCTCCAGCTCTACCAGTTATTCCTACCGCGTGCGCGCCTACAACGGCAACGGGAACTCTGGTTACAGCAACACCGCCAGCGCGACCACACCCGCTGCTGCCGACACCACGGCACCTACGGTTCCTACGGGCTTAACCGCAACTGCAGTATCAAGCAGCCAGATTGATCTTAGTTGGAATCCCTCTACAGACAGTGGTGGCTCGGGGCTGGCTGGTTATAGGGATTACCAAGGCGGGACGATGATGGGCAGCACAGTATCAACAACTTACTCGAGCACTGGGCTTGCAGCCAGCACGCAGTACTGCTACACGGTTGCTGCTTACGACAATGCCGGCAACGTCTCGGGACAGAGCACGCAGGCGTGCGCGACCACCCAAGCTGCTTCGCTGAGTGTAACACCCTGGTCGAAGAGCTTCGGCAGCACGGTCGGCGATGCCGGGCAGGCGGTCGCCTTCGACTCCGGCGGTAATCTGATTATGACGGGCTACTTCCAGGGCACAGTTGACTTCGGCAAAGGACCGTTGACCAGCAACGGCTCTACTTACCCTGACATTGTCCTGGCCAAATACTCCTCCACTGGCACCTGCCTTTGGTCGAAGCGCTTCGGCGGCACCCTGGATGATAAAGGCTACAAAGTCGCTGTGGATGCAAATGACAATGTTGTAGTGGCAGGATACTTTGCTGGCACGGCCGATTTCGGCGGCGGGTCAGTGACGGGTCAGCGCGGCTACAATATCTTTGTGGCAAAATATGCTGCCGACGGAACCTATCAGTGGGCGAGGACCTACGGCAATGTAAGCGGTGGCGATAATAAAGCTTACGCTGTCGCCGTGGATACTAGCGGCAACATAGCAATAACCGGAACATTCCAAAATACCGTTGACTTCGGTGGTGGGTCGATTATAGCGACCGGCTCTTTCAAGAACATCTTCGTGGCTAAGCTGTCGGCCTCAGGAGCACAGGTCTGGTCAAAGGGTTTCGGCAGCCTCGACGGTGCAGATAATTTTGGTCAGGGTATCGGCTTTGACCCGAGCGGCAATGTGGCGGTCACAGGTTACTTCCAGGGGACCATAGACTTCGGTGGCGGGCCACTGATTAGTTCTGGAGCAGGAGATGATATCTTCGTGGCAAAATATGGACCCAACGGTGCTCACCTGTGGTCGAAGCGCTTTGGTGACGCAGCCAACCAGGAAGCGCTGGCCGCGGCCGTGGATTCAAGCGGCAACATTGTTATCACCGGAATGTTTAAGGGCACCATAGACTTCGGCGGCGGGCCGATGACTGATAGTGAGACTCTTTATCCTGACGGATTCGTAGCCAAGCTATCAACATCAGGAGGACACGTTTGGTCGAAACAGCTCAGCAGCCCGAATCCGGTTGTAGGTCGAGGTATCGCGGTCGATTCCAACAGCAACGTAGTTGTAACCGGGTACTTCTTCGGGACAGTGGATTTCGGCGGTGGGCCACTGACCAGCAATGGACAGAACACATTCCTGGCCAAGTACTCAGCGGCGGGCGCGCACCAGTGGTCCAGAGGCTATGCAGGTACTAACTTCGGCATGGATGTCGCGACCGATAGCAATGGGAATGTGGGTGTGACCGGCTGGTTCCAGGGCACAGTTGACTTTGGCAATGGAACTCTTATCAGTGCTGGCAGCCTTGACACTTTCCTGTTGAAGCGGGCCCCGTAGCTCAATGCCTGACGTTCAACTTTTGGAGCGCGGTGATCGCAACGATGCCGCGCTCTAAATTTTTGCGTTGCTAGTTTTCTTTAGCGGCTCTCACACTTTTCTTTATTGCTCCTGCCCTCCGTCACTGTTGCCCATCACCGCCCGCTCTGGACACTTAAACATTGAAACGACCTACGCCGGCCCGCGCAGCTCGAAGTGTTGCTGCAAGGCGTTTCGTTGCGGAAGTCATCAAGTTAATGAGCAGAGCGCAGGTTGCTAAGATCAAAAAAGACCCGCTTCAAAGAAGCGGGGTGCCGATTTCTTGCAGCTTGGTTGTGTCTAGGTTCTGAAACGTGATCATACGCCATAAATGCGCGATCAGACGCGGTAAATAGTCGCCTCGGTCGCATTTTTTACGAATTTTTGTGTTATCGTGTCGTCCAGATCGATGGGCATGTGCATGGGGGCGTGAGCATGTGCGGATCGATCAGGCCGGAAACGTGAGCAGGACTGCTCGAAAGACGAATTCCGGCTGAAGTGCATTCCCGATACCTGAGTAGACCGTCCTTCCTGCGTGGGAGTTCAGGCTTGGACTAAATCTCTCTACTCTCAGACAGCAGTTTAGTTGGCCCCTTCAGTTTCGCGGTGCGGACCGAGTTCGCGAAAGCGCAGACGCCCGCAGAGAGACGGTCAGATTCGTGCAAAGACATCGCATGACAGAGCGAAAAAAGATGAGGAGGGCCGAAGGCGGCCAATTTGAAACAACGGTTCGGTGGGGGGAAATAGAATGAAATTGCGGGCTAACGTTGGATGCATACTTAATTCATACTTTAAGATCCGAAAGCCCTTCCTGTTCAGCCTGTTTTTCATTGTCGCCGTAATTGGCATTCAATTAGCCACAATTGAGGTGCCGGCCGCTGCAGTTCCCAACCCACCGAGCAACTTAACGGTAACGGCTATTTCCACAAGCTCTCTCTCTCTTCGCTGGCAAGACAATTCATCAGATGAAGCTGGCTTTCAGATTGAAAGGTGCCAGGGGGCCACTTGTACAAACTTTGCTTTGCGAACACAAGTTGCGGCGAATACTATTACTTTCACTGACACAGGTTTATTGGCGAACACAACTTATCGTTATCGAATAGCTGCGTTTGGAAGAAATAGTAAGCTTTCACCTTATAGCAACATTGCCGGCGCTGCTACATTTAGCTCAGCGACTGCACCGGCGGCTCCCAGTAATCTGGTGGCGACTGTGATTTCGACCAGCCAAATTAATCTTACGTGGACAGATAATTCAAATAACGAGAGTGGTTTCATAGTTGAAAGGGCGCTAGTGTCAACGGGCCCCTGGACGCAAGTTGGAACCACATCTGCAAATATCACTTCCTGGGCAAATGCAGGATTAAGCGCGGCCACGACTTATTACTATCGGGTGAAGGCCTATAACTCAGTGGGTAGCTCCTCCTACACGAATATCGCCTCGGCCACAACGCAGTCTACACTGGCGCCGGCAGCGCCCAGTAATCTATTGGCCACGGCGCCATCGTCCAGCCAGATCAATCTCAGCTGGAGTGATAATTCGAGTAACGAAACCGGCTTCAAGATAGAGCGTTGTCAAGGCAGTGGTTGTAGTTCTTTTGTGCAAATCACAACGGTCGCAGGCAACAGCACCTCTTACCAGAATACTGGTCTCTCCAGCTCTACCAGCTACTCCTACCGCGTGCGCGCCTACAACGGCAACGGGGACTCTGGTTACAGCAACACCGCCAGCGCAACAACGGCCGCTACCGTTGCTGCCGATACCACGGCGCCAACGGTTCCTACTGGTTTAACTGCAACTGCAGTATCAAGCAGCCAGATTAATCTTAGTTGGAATCCATCTACAGACAGCGGTGGCTCGGGGCTGGCTGGTTATAGGGTTTACCAAAGCGGGACGCTGGTGGGCAGCACGGCGGCCACAACCACAACTTACTCGAGAACGGGGCTTGCTGCCAGCACGCAGTACTGCTACACGGTTGCTGCTTACGACAATGCCGGCAACGTCTCCGGTCAAAGCGCGCAGGCGTGCGCGACCACCCAAGCTGCTTCGCTGAGTGCAACACCCTGGTCGAAGAGCTTCGGCAGCACGGTCGGCGATGCCGGGCAGGCGGTCGCCTTCGACTCCGGCGGTAATCTGATTATGACGGGCTACTTCCAGGGCACAGTTGACTTCGGCAAAGGATCGTTGACCAGCAACGGCTCTACTTACCCTGACATTGTCCTGGCCAAATACTCCTCCACTGGCACCTGCCTTTGGTCGAAGCGCTTCGGCGGCACCCTGGATGATAAAGGCTACGGAGTCGCTGTGGATGCAAATGACAATGTTGTAGTGGCAGGATACTTTGCTGGCACGGCCGATTTCGGCGGCGGGTCAGTGACGGGTCAGCGCGGCTACAATATCTTTGTGGCAAAATATGCTGCCGACGGAACCTATCAGTGGGCGAGGACCTACGGCAATGTAAGCGGTGGCGATAATAAAGCTTACGCTGTCGCCGTGGATACTAGCGGCAACATAGCAATAACCGGAACATTCCAAAATACCGTTGACTTCGGTGGTGGGTCGATTATAGCGACCGGCTCTTTCAAGAACATCTTCGTGGCTAAGCTGTCGGCCTCAGGAGCACAGGTCTGGTCAAAGGGTTTCGGCAGCCTCGACGGTGCAGATAATTTTGGTCAGGGTATCGGCTTTGACCCGAGCGGCAATGTGGCGGTCACAGGTTACTTCCAGGGGACCATAGACTTCGGTGGCGGGCCACTGATTAGTTCTGGAGCAGGAGATGATATCTTCGTGGCAAAATATGGACCCAACGGTGCTCACCTGTGGTCGAAGCGCTTTGGTGACGCAGCCAACCAGGAAGCGCTGGCCGCGGCCGTGGATTCAAGCGGCAACATTGTTATCACCGGAATGTTTAAGGGCACCATAGACTTCGGCGGCGGGCCGATGACTGATAGTGAGACTCTTTATCCTGACGGATTCGTAGCCAAGCTATCAACATCAGGAGGACACGTTTGGTCGAAACAGCTCAGCAGCCCGAATCCGGTTGTAGGTCGAGGTATCGCGGTCGATTCCAACAGCAACGTAGTTGTAACCGGGTACTTCTTCGGGACAGTGGATTTCGGCGGTGGGCCACTGACCAGCAATGGACAGAACACATTCCTGGCCAAGTACTCAGCGGCGGGCGCGCACCAGTGGTCCAGAGGCTATGCAGGTACTAACTTCGGCATGGATGTCGCGACCGATAGCAATGGGAATGTGGGTGTGACCGGCTGGTTCCAGGGCACAGTTGACTTTGGCAATGGAACTCTTATCAGTGCTGGCAGCCTTGACACTTTCCTGTTGAAGCGGGCCCCGTAGCTCAATGCCTGACTTCGGCCGAAACGCTGGTCAGATTCAAAGTCAATTCACAAAGCCACCGGCGGTAAAGTCCGTCAAGCCGATAATAGCCCAGAACTTTCAGTGGTTCGCAGCGATGAAACCGCCGGGAGTCTTCGCCGGTGGTAGCTCATTTATCAGATCAGGAACTCTTGTCGCCGACGGTTTCAATTTGGCCGACAGCTCCAACACACAGCATACGTCCTAATCTTGTGTGCGTCTTCAAGACGACTGTTCTAATAAGGAATAGTGTAAGCAGCAGGGCAACCGGCGACCTCCCGACCCGGCTAGACTTCCGCAATTTGGTCACAACGTTTAACCTTGATAGGTGAGTTAACTAACTGGCAACGAAGATGCTCGCCGGTAGCCAGTTTGATTCATATGTGTGTTAGTGCACAGCCAAACAGGTTTGCGTAGTTTATGTTAGCCACTCTGGCAATCTACACTGTGAAAGCACACTAGGCAGTTCTCTCAGTTGCATGTCCTCCCATAACGGACAGAGGGCTGTTGGCGGCGATGACTTTTGGTTTGCAAGAGATGTCACAACCGCAAACTTTCGCAACTTTGAGTAAATGCGCGCGCTATCAAGGAGGAGATGGCCGACGGCGACCGAGCTGAAACAATGGTTCGGTGGAGGAAATAGAAATGAAAGTGCGGACTAAAGCTGGAGGCATACTCAATTCATACTTTAAGGTCCGCAGGGCCTTGCTGTTCAGTTTATTTTTTATTTGCGCCGTAATTGGCCTTCAATTAGCCACAATGGAGGTGCTAGCCGCTGCAGTTCCTAACCCACCGAGTAACTTAACGGTAACGGCTATTTCCTCAAGCTCTCTCTCTCTTCACTGGCAAGACAATTCATCAAATGAAGCTGGCTTTCAGATTGAAAGGTGCCAGGGGGCGACTTGTACAAACTTTGCTCTGCTAAGACAAGTTGCGGCGAATACTATTACTTTCACTGACACAGGTTTATTGGCGAACACAACTTATCGTTATCGAATAGCTGCGTTTGGAAGAAATAGTAAGCTTTCAGCTTACAGCAACATTGCCGGCGCTACTACATTTAGCTCAGCGACGGTACCGGTTGCTCCCAGTAATCTGGTGGCATCAGCGATTTCGACCAGCCAAATTAATCTTACGTGGACAGATAACTCAAATAACGAGAGTGGTTTCAAAGTCGAACGGGCTTTATTGTCAACGGGACCCTGGACGCAAGTTGCAACCACATCTGCAAATATCACTTCCTGGGCAAATGCGGGATTAAGCGCGGCCGCGACTTATTACTATCGGGTGAGGGCCTATAACTCAACGGGTAACTCCGGGTACACGAATGTCGCCTCGGCCACAACGCTATCATCTACGCCAACGCCGACGCCTACACCTACACCAACGCCGACTCCGACACCCTCAGCGGGATGGTCGAAGAGGTTCGGCAGCACGGCCGGCGACGCCGGGCAGGCGGTCGCCTTCGACTCCGGCGGTAATCTGATTATGACGGGCTACTTCCAGGGCACAGTTGACTTCGGCAAAGGACCGTTGACCAGCAACGGCTCTACTTACCCTGACATTGTCCTGGCCAAATACTCCTCCACTGGCACCTGCCTTTGGTCGAAGCGCTTCGGCGGCACCCTGGATGATAAAGGCTACGGAGTCGCTGTGGATGCAAATAACAATGTCGTAGTGGCAGGATACTTTGCTGGCACGGCCGATTTCGGCGGCGGGTCAGTGACGGGTCAGCGCGGCTACAATATCTTTGTGGCAAAATATGCTGCCGACGGGACCTATCAGTGGGCCAAGAGCTTCGGTACTCCAAACGGGGGGAGTAATATCGCTTACGGTATTGCGGTGGATCTTAGCGGCAACATAGCAATAACCGGAACATTCCAAAATACCGTTGACTTTGGGGGTGGGTCGATTATAGCGAGCGGCTTTTTCAAGAACATCTTCGTGGCTAAGCTGTCGGCCTCAGGAGCACAGGTCTGGTCAAAGGGTTTCGGCAGCCTCGACGGTGCGGATAATTTTGGACAGGGTATCGGCTTTGACCCGAGCGGCAATGTGGCGGTCACAGGTTACTTCCAAGGCACCATAAACTTCGGCGGCGGGTCACTGATTAGTCCTGGAGCAGGGGATGATATCTTCGTGGCAAAATATGGACCCAACGGTGCTCACCTGTGGTCGAAGCGCTTTGGTGACTTAGCCAACCAGGAAGCTCTGGCCGCGGCAGTGGATTCAAGCGGCAACATTGTTATCACCGGAATGTTTAAGGGCACCATAGACTTCGGCGGCGGGCCGATGACCACTAGCGGGACTCTTTATCCTGACGCATTCCTGGCCAAGCTATCAACATCAGGAGGACACGTTTGGTCGAAACAGCTCAGCAGCCCGAATCCGGTTGTAGGTCGAGGTATCGCGGTCGATTCCAACAGCAACGTAGTTGTAACCGGGTACTTCTTCGGGACAGTGGATTTCGGCGGTGGGCCACTGACCAGCAATGGACAGAACACATTCCTGGCCAAGTACTCAGCGGCGGGCGCGCACCAGTGGTCCAGGGGCTATGCAGGTACTAACTTCGGCATGGATGTCGCGACCGATAGCAATGGGAATGTGGGTGTGACCGGCTGGTTCCAGGGCACAGTTGACTTTGGCAATGGAACTCTTATCAGTGCTGGCAGCCTTGACACTTTCCTGTTGAAGCGGGCCCCGTAGCTCAATGCCTGACGTTCAACTTTTGGAGCGCGGTGGCAACAACGCCGCGCTCCAAATTTTTGCGTTGCAATTTTCTTTAGCGGTCTGCCGCTTTTCTTTCACGGCTCTGCCGCTCCCCAGTAGGGGTAAGGCTCCGCGCAACCGAGACCGCGCAACTTCCTTTTGCGGCTCCGCCGCTCTCCACGGGTTCCCGGTGGCATTCATTGTTTCACAGCTTCTCAAAGTCCAACCTACAAAAGCAGATCCTTCACCAACAACTCGATTAGCAAGGCTCTGATGATAATGACGCCACCCGTTGCCTTTCGAACAAATTCTTGTATGATCTCGATCGCGGATCGATCGGCGTGATCATGCGAATCGATTAGTCATTAATTCAAGGAGAGATGGATGAGACATGGGGACTAATGACGGATGTATCAGAAGATTCATACTTAATTCAAAGTTCAGGACCCGCAGGATCTTACGCTGGAGCATATTTTTCGTTTTCCTACCCGCACTTGGAACTGAATTGGCTAGCCCATACAACGATTCGGCTTACAGCAACACTGTTGCAGTCGCTACACCTGCTTCAACCCCTATTCCTGATCCGAGACAGACACGCACTTCCACTCCGGGACGCGGGACGCCGGCTGCTCCCAGTACGCTTGCGGCGTCCGCGAGTTCGACCAGCCAAATCAATCTTACGTGGACAGTTAAGTCAAATAATCAAACTGGCTTCATCGTCGAGCGAGCTCTTTGGCGGCCGGTCCCTGGACGCAAGTTGCAACCACATCTGCAAATATCACTTCCTGGGCAAATGCAGGCTTGAGCGGAGCGACGACTTATTACTATCGGGTGAAGGCCTATAACGCGCTGGGTAACTCGCCCTACTCGAACGTCGCATCGGCGACAACGCAGTCCAGGCTGCCAGCTGGGGCGCCCAGCAATTTGGTAGTAACGGCGCAATCGTCCAGCCAGCTCAAGCTTACTTGGCGTGACAATTCCAGCGACGAAACCGGCTTCAAGATTGAGCGCTGCCAGGGCAGGGGCTGCTCCAACTTTACCCAGATCGCAACTGTCGAAGCCAACGCTACCTCTTACCCGGACACGGGTCTCTCACAATCCATGAGCTACTCTTACCGGGTGCGGGCCAATAACAGCACGATGGATTCCGCGTACAGCAATACTGCCACTGTCACCACTGCGCGCAATACTATTCCTCCTACCGTTCCGACGGGCTTGATCGCCAGGGGTGTCTCATCCAACCAGATTAATCTGAGGTGGACTCCGTCTAGCGGCAGCGGTTCCTTGAGCGTGGCCGGGTATAGTGTTTATCAATCCGACTCGCTCCTTGGCGCCACATCGCTCCTTGGCGCCACGCCGAGAACAACTTATTCAGTCAAGGGACTTGCCGCCAACACGCAGTACTGCTTTACCGTCACCGCCTATGACCAGGCTGGGAACGGCTCGGTGCAAAGCGATCAAGCCTGCGCTACAACACAACCGGCTTCGCCACCAGACAATCCGCCGTCAAATGATTACAAGTGAAAAATGGGCACTGAGAAGTGCGGAGCCGCAGACTAAAACTTGAGCGACTTACTGAGAACAAAACGGCGGGGCCTTGCTCGTCGGCTCGTCGCAGGCCTTTCCTTTACGCAGTCTTTGACCTTTCGAGGTTCCTCCCGAATGGTTCGCTGACCTTCTTTGACGGCCTGTATTTCTTTTCTTAGGCTGTATAACTTTTCGCTTGGTTGATTTTGCCGTCGTTGCGAAAAGCTGATCTGATCGACCTTGCCGCTGCCGCGCAAAGCTGGATTGAATATAAAACAGCGCCACCATCAGAATCAGTCCAACAATAATGGTCGGCAAATTCCTTTTGTTCGTCATCGTTTCAGTCACCATGTGCCTGTATAGCAGCTGGGCCAGCTTATTGCTTCTGCGAAGAAAGAGCGCTATCTATTGCTGCCTTAAAAGTAGCATAGGGCTTTGCTCCGGTTATTACTGCAACGACAGTTACCTTTGCGCTATTCGGCTCGATAAGTCCCAGGAAAAAGGTCGGCGTAGCCTTCATCCCCGCCTGTTGTGCATCTGCAAAATCTTTGCGCACTTCTGTAATGTATTTGCCACTCTCGAGACATTGCTGGAATTTCGGGACGTCCAAGCCAATCGCCTGGGCATGCTGCACCAGGTTGCTCCGCTCCAATGCTGATTGATTGGCAAAGAGCTTGTCATGCATCTCCCAAAACTTGCCTTGATCAAGCGCGCAACCCGCTGCCTCAGCGGCTTCGAGGGCAGCTTTATGGACTGCCGTTACTGGGAAGTCGCGGAAAACATACTTCAGCTTGCCCGGTTTAATATAGTCTTTTTCGATTTCCGGAAATGTCTCACGGAAGTAGCGCGCGCAAAACGGGCACTGGAAGTCGGCAAACTCTATAAGCACCAGCCTGGCATTTCTATCGCCTTTAAGCGGATCGTCATCGATACTTAGCACAATGTCCCTGGGCTGAAGGGCCTGGGGTTCTGCCGGCTGTGGTCGTTGCCCTGACCGCACAAGATCTCTAATCTCCTTGATTTCCTTTTCAATTGCCACCTGGTTTTCCTTGATGGTCTCTACATCTTTTCTGATCACCTTCAGCTCTTCACTCGTTGGCCGCTGTTGCCCAAAGCTGAATTGAGCGCAAAACATAATCAGGAAGACGAGTCCTGGAAACGCCATTAATAATTTTTTTCTCGCTATCATCGTACTAGCCTTTAATTTTGCCGAGTAGTAATTAGTCGCAGATGAGGTCAATTATTTTTCCATTCTTGTCGATTGACATGGTATCAAAAGTAGTGGGTCAGTTTGAACTTGCCTGAGGTGGTATGGCTTTACAGAACCGAGCGCGGTAGCGCCGGATGCTAGACTCAACTCTGAATACTCGGTGAATCCCTCGAATTATCATCATCCGAACTTGAATCTAACATCCGGCGCTACCGCGCTCGGTTCTGTAATGAGCTCCGACCTCTGATTTATCAAACTGCCCCACTACCGTATCAAATGGAAAGTGGATTTAGAAACTTGACTAAATCACGACCAGTTCGATTTAGTCTTTTGGCTTAGACTCCTGGCTGCCGCTCTCCGCAGCCTCTTTTAATATCTTTCGCGCACGCTCCGTATAGGTCATGGTCTCTGCGTGGAGCTTGTGAACGTCGATCTTCTCAGGCAACGGACCGCAGCCTCCCTCTCGGGAGTGCAGGTCCTGGCGCTTGGCCTTCTGATACTCGGCCAGGGTTTTTTGCCGATCGAAAAAGGAAACATTGGAGGAGTGCGCAACCGACTGTTCCGCGCCGCCATTCTGGAAACAGTTATCATCGGAATCATACTTGCTATCAAGCTGCACCAGGAGCTGAGTGTCCTTATTATTCACCATTTTATTGCGCCTCAGGATCGCATGGTCCACATCTTCGACCGAGATACCAGCCTCGTGATTATCGAATAGTGTGTTGTCAATGGCCACGCCGTTAACCGATCGGCTGCCCCAGCGAACGCCTTTGATATTCTCGTATGCGATATTGCCGATAAACAGACCGTTGGTGGAATGCTGCACAAAATACGTCCCGCAGTTCTCGTTTCGGAACAGCGTGTTGCCGTAAACGGTAATATGGGAGGAATTGTACACCCGGATGCCCTGACGACTGCCGTACGATGTGTTGTTAATCGCGATCCCGTCCCCGGACTCCTTGAAGAAGTAGATTCCGGAATCTCCCATGTGGCGGAAGGTAAACCCCATTACTGTGAGGTAGCGCTTCCCCTCCAGGGTTGAGATCCCGGCGAGGTGACGAAAGATCTCGATCTCGTGCGTGCCGGGAGGTTTGCCGTCGCTGGTGTGTATATAAAGGACGTGGGCGTTCTCGTCGTAGTACCAACTGGAGGGCTGCTTCGCTACGACGTCCACCGCGGGGATCTTATCTACCAAATACTCTTTCGTCTGAGTGACTCTGTTATACCGATACTGGGGACCGTCCATTTCGGTTAACCCCAACACGGGGGGGAGAGCTGAGCTTTGTATACGCCCGATGAGTGACGGGAAAAAATGCTTTCATCCACCGGCTCGGCTCCAGTGATCATCACTACCCCCGGAGGATCGCCGGTATGCTGACCGGTCGTGTCGGCAATGAATGTTATCCTGGCGTCGGCGGCGCCTTCATTCAGGACCATAATCTTATCTCGGTAGAGGCCCGGACCGACATACGCGGTGTCGCCGGCGTGCATTGCCTCCGAGAGTTTTGAGATACTTCGCCACGCCGTCTTAGGGGACTTTCCGTCGTTAGCATCGTCACCGACGGTTTGACGGACATAGTAGGTGGTACCCTTTTTCTCCTTGACCTGGCTTCCTGATGCTGCTGGCACTTTTGGCTCTTGCACCGCTGAAGCTGATACGGCGATCAAAGCAAATCCGCTCAAGCTGAACGCAACAATTAACAGAGAAAGTTGCAGCCTGCGACCCATATGAACCCTCCTTAAGCGAACAACCGATAAATAGCTGAATTATAGCGAGCCTTCCAGGTCCCGAAAACGATTTTCCATTTTTGATTTGACAAATTTCATTAGACACTGGATACGCAGCCAGATCGGCTCAGTCTGACCAGCAAATCGCGAATGATAAATGGAAAATGGATTTAGAAACCTGACTCGATCAAGACAAGGGGCAAAGAGCCAAGAGGTAAGCGCAAAGGTCCAGTTACTGCTTTGCTCGTCCTTTGGCTCTTTGCCCCTTAGCTCTTCGCCCTTTGCTCTTCGCCCTTATAGCCCTGGCGTGGCAAGTGCGTTGTCTATGGCATCCTTAACAGCAGCAAAGGGCTGTGAGCCTTTTAAGACCCTAAGAACCTTTACCTTCGAGCTGTTTGGCGCTACCAGGCCTACCATTATGGTGGGTGTGCCTGTTACGCCGGCATTGCCAGCCTGGGCCATAATCTTTCGGATCGCCGAGGCTTGTTGTCCGGTATCCAGACATTGCTGGAATTTCGTCTTATCTAACCCGATGGCCTCAGCATGCTGTGGTAAGTCTTCCGGTTTGAGCGCTGTTTGATTGGCAAAGAGCCTATCGTGCATTTCCCAAAACTTGCCTTGCTCGCCTGCGCAGCTTGCTGTCTCGGCGGCTTTAAATGCGTATTTGTGGATTGTTTCCAAGGGGAAATCGCCAAAGACGTATTTGACCTTGCCAGTTTCGACATAATCGGTCTCGACTTGTGGAATCGTATCACGGACGAAGCGCCCACAAAACGGGCACTGGAAGTCGGAAAACTCAACCAGCACCACCTTAGCGTTCTTCTCTCCTCGGAAGGGCGCCCCTGCGATGTCCAGAACGATGTCGCGAGGTGCGGCTGGTTGGGCAGCCACGGGTCTTGTTTTCAAGAGGTTCGTGATCTCCTGAAGTTGCTTCTGGATGGCTGACTGTCCCGCTTTGATGGCTTCTATGTCTGCTCTTAGCGCTTTTATCTCTTCGTCGGATTGAGTTGGCTTCTGCTGCGCCAGGGTGGATGGAACACAAAATATCGTAAGCAGGATTAGTCCTAAAATAACACCTGTGAATTTCTTTCTCTTCGTCATACTCGTTCTAGTCTCCATTTCTAAGAGCAAAGAGCAAAGAGCTAAGGGCCAACTTACACCCCTCTTTGCTCCTGGCTCTTTGCTCTTCGTACCATATGATTACGCAAAATTAGAGTGCGATGACTTGTCGTCGCTGTAAAAGCCGGTGACCAGTCACCGCACTCCAAAAATTCACCCGCGAGGACGAACCGCCGGAAGGCAGTTCGTCCTGCTGAGTTACCGTTTATGGGTTCGAGCACTGCCCCTGTTGATTGAGTGGGCAGCTCAGGTTGTTGAAGCCGTCAAGCCGGGTCGCCTCAGTGATAATTGCTCCTGAGTCGCAACTGGCCAACGCCGCATTCACCTCGGCTATTAGAGCACCCGTACTGATTGGGTACTGCACGCAACTGCTTTGCGAGTTCAAATATGCAGCCGCAGCGGCCCGCAACAGGATCTCTGCCTTCTGACAGAGCGTCTTACCACCCTGCAGGTCAAGGGCCTCACGCAGCGTGATGGTGTCGTAGTCCGGGCTGCAATTGGACAGACAAGCTGGGATGGTGAACACAGAGCTCAGCAACGTATTCGTTGGTACTGGCCAAGCGTTCGCACCCTTCTTGTCAAAATTGGCCTTCCAGAAGCCTGGCGTACAGCCTTGCTCTTCCGCACAGTCTTCTACGTGAGTCTGGACACATGATCCAGCCTCGCAACCAGCGGTCGTGCACGTTTGTCCATCGGTGTCGGTACACGGAGTACTGTCCGACTCATTGGTATGGGTGGCTACGCAGACCCCAGACTCGCATCCAGGCGTCTTACAGTCACCAGCAATGTCATCTGTTGAGGTGCATGGAGTGCTGTCCGACTCAGGGATATGAGTGGCTACGCAGACCCCAGACTCGCATCCAGGCGTTCCGCAGTCACCAGCAATGTCATCTGTTGAAGTGCAGGCCGTGCTGTCCGAAACGTTGCCATGCGTCTGGACACATACCCCACTTTCGCAACCGGGCGTCTTACAGTCGCCTGGCGTTTCGTCCGTCCCGCAGGTTGTGCTGTCCGCCTCATCGTTATGGGTGGCTACGCAGACCCCAGACTCGCATCCAGGCGTTCCACAGTCACCAGCAATGTCGTCGGTTGAAGTGCAGGCTGTGCTGTCCGCGACGTCGTTGTGCGTCTGGACACATGCCCCACTCTCGCAGCCGGGCGTCTTGCAGTCGCCTGGCGTTTCGTCGGTCCCGCAGGCTGTGCTGTCAGCCACATTCTCAGTACCGCAAGTGTTATTCGTGCACACGGCGGTCTGGCATGGGTTGGTGCTAGGCGTGCAATCCTCAGCTGTAACACACTCCGGATAGAACTCGCTGTTGCTTCCCTGAGCTCCCGCGCTAGCTTGCGGGTCACAAACAGCAGGATCGGCGGTGGTCGTAACATCACTGGCGCCAGTATCTCCCCGCTCTCCGAACACTCCGCAGGCGGAAGCAACAAACGTGCCGGCCTGGACGCGGATTGTCGCGATTGTGGTGGCCGCTCCCGCTGCGAGGGCTACGCCACCTGCGGTCATGGTGATAGCCACGTGGTTTGCATCGACGGATGAACAGCTAGCCACCCCGGCAGCGTGTGAGACACAGCCGTCCACTGCGCCCGGAACGAATATCAGCGTTCCCGGAAGTTCTGTGGTACAGGCCGTGGTCGTACAAGCGAGGGTAATTGTAGTTGTCCCGGTCAGTTTCGCCGGAACAGGCACGAGCCCGCTTTCGTCGGTGCTATTGTTGTTAATTCTGACTTGGATTGTTTTTTGTTGGTCAGTTACCAACGCGGTTCCGCATGAAGTCCCTGTGCTTGGCAGTAGCGTTATCGATGCACTGCCCGCACAAGCACCAACCTGCGCAAACGCCGGAATGGCATTGACAAAAAACATCACGCTGAATACAAGCGCGAAGCCCAAAAGCAAGCGCGCTGTTTTGGATTTTCGAAGACTGGGTGCAGTCGCGATATTGGCTGTATGACAGCCAGTCCCGACAACACCCGTTGGACACGAGCAATTATTGTTACTATTCATTTTTTAATCCTCCTGGGCCGGCCGCACCCGGCGGCTTTGAATGTTGGGGCGCGATGAGCCTCGCGCGTGGGCTAGCGAGAAACCCTCGCAAGTGAGTTTGAGCAATTGCAGCCATGCTGGACCTGGTCGCCATAAAACTTAAGGCCTGTCAAAAGATGTCCGAAAGTATCCTGGACCATTCACAACTTTATCGACTGCCAGCGTTGGTGTCTTAAGAGTCGTGTGTGGGTCCTTCTGTTTGTCTGTGGCCTCTGCGCGGCCCGGCCAGTGGGCCTAAGAACTGTTTAGAAACAGAATCAATCAAAACTAATAACTATCATTAACGCTGAACTTGAACAGAGATCTGCTGTCATGGAGTTCACAAAGAATGAGATGGGACCCGTTTGAAACCATGAGATAACACCTTTGAACCACAGCGGCGAGTCGCAGGTCGGGGGGTCGGGGGGTCCGGGGGGTCGCAGATCGCGGATCGGGATAAATCTATGCTCCGCATTCTGCTCTCAACTCCCCATTTTGTAAAGAGAAAAGAACTTAAATTACCGCCAAAAAGAAATAAATTTTGTCAAAGATCTTTGATCAAGTTCTTTCATTCTTTCATCGTTGAGCGGTGTCGGGTGTCTAAATCGCTCAAGGCTTATCAAAGAAACTTGTGTTTATCAATGGCGATAGCGAAGCCGTGCCTGCCGTCGGCTTGCAATTCGGTCCTCACGATCCGTCCCTGAAGTGATGCAGTCACACCTGATGTCGGACCACTCAAGAAATGAACGATTAATCTCACTTCGCTTCCGGCGTCGACCAATTTCGGCACTCTTACATAAAGGCCGGTTGAACTAATATTGTCGAGCACGCAGTCAACGTTGAAAGGCAGGTCGCCGGAGTCAACGCCCCAAACTCTCGCCGGAAAAGGTTGCTTCAATCGGGGCTTACCGCGCCTTTCGACGGCTTGCGCGCCGACGTTCTCATCGTTTACCGCTAACAAATCGTCGATGCAAAGATCGAGACCTGACTCAGAGTCGTCTTTTCGAGTCATGGGAACTGCCGTTGACGAAAATGTTACCTTCGCTACATTTGTATTGCGCGTATTGTAGTGCTGTGTTGGAGTCATTGCATCGGGCGTGTCTGCCGATTTTCATGGCAGGATTCTGCCTATTTAGTCTTCCTGTTTTGTATCGTGGTGAAACAGCGGCATATCAGTGTGAGGAAATGACGCGGTAAATCGCCGACGGCGCAGGATTTACCGAGCATAGCAACAATCCTTCACACAAAGCTGCGAATGGTAAACCGGTTGCACCGAGAAACAATTGCAAAGGGCGAGCCATGCTCATTAGCACTCCTGCAACCAGTGATTCCTAAATCCGATCGCGAGCCCATGTTCGCGCGCGGCCTGTAAACGCAAATGAATGCGGGGAACCATTCTTCACAACCAGGCAAAGAGCGCCGCTTGGGACTCGCGATTGTTCGCAGACGCATGACTCTTCGAGTGGCGGCTACAGATGAACATGGATGAGAGCGATTCAAGGGGATTTTTTCTTAACGCCGCTCCCGGCCTTCATTCGTGGCTTTTTCACTGGAACTTCTTACCGACGCGTGCGTGTTGACTACCGATTGCTGGCCCATCGCAAGAAAATCTAAGTTAGAATAGAGCGCATCAAAACACGCGCCAGAAAACAACGATTGGTCTTTGGAACCGCGCGTCGCTCTCCTCGTTTGCAAAGTGGCAACTTCTTGAAGGAGATAATCATGAACCTGCGTAAGAATTTGGCAAGGATCGTTTTTTCCCTGCTGTTTCTTGGTTTGGCCGCCTGCGGCCAACAAGTCCTGGCCCAATCGCCCGCCGGAAGCGAAGCTGTTTTACAGAGTGAGAAGGACGACGAAACGAACCTCGACACCCAACTCTATTTGCTCGTCGCGAGCAACCAGGACATCGACGAGGCAAAGATGCCTGCTGCTCTTGATTCGTTGTTGAAACAGCTGCGGTCCTCGCTTCCGTTTAAGAACTACAAGCTCGCGGCCACGCTCATTAATCGAGTTAAGATTAATGGCCGTCTCAACCTCAAATGGGTTGGCGGCCCGTTAGGAATGTCCGGTGGTACCACGGTTAACCCCAGCTTTAATGAGTTTAGGATAAACACAGTGAGGCTGGTCACAGATCCAGCAGGCCAACCGGTGGTAACAATGGAGGGCTTTAACTTCGGTGCCAGGATCCCGATACAGACCGGAACGGCACTGGCTTCGAACTCACCAGCGACGGCCCCGGTCATTAGCTACGAAGCCACCGGGCTAACCACCGACATCAGCATGCACCTGGGCGAGCCGGTGGTGGTAGGAACATTACATGTCGGCCCATCGGGCGATGCGATAATTCTGGTAATGACTGCGAAACGCGCTCAGAAATAGCTGGTTCGTGGCCCCCCACGAGAGACCACGACAGAACGATTCGTTCAAAGAAAAGAGAGGGGCTTGATTGCTCAAGTCCCTCTCTTTTTTTTTCGAACTTAGCCGAGGAGTCGAATCCGAGTCGTCGACCAAAAGGGCCGGGATACGCAAAGTCAGAACCGGGAGCGGGTTCGACCGGCGTCAAGTCCTGGTGAGGCTCAACTGGTGACGATCAAAAAAGTTCTTGATTTTGGTCAGACGAGCTATGGGTGATGAGTGGAGGACTCGCGCTGCGCGTTACATCGAATGTTGACTTGAGCGAGCCTTGCACCCGGTCGCTCTGACTTGCGTCGCCGCTCACAACTTGATCGTCAAGAGGCGCTGACTCGAACGCGGTTCGACCTGGACGTTATTCGCCGATCGTTAATCTCGGACTTCGGAATTTCAGAAGGGATCAGATAGGAAATTGCGGGTTGGTGTTAACCAATGGCTGCAAGCTCAAAGGAACCAGTGACTCTTAATTGCGATAGCCAGCCCATGCTTGCCGTCAGCCTGTAACTCGCTCCTCAGGATGCAACCCTGAAGCGCGACGGTCGCCCCCTCACAGGAACCATTCAACAGATGAACTATCAACCGCACTTTGCTTCCGGAATCGACGAACTTCGGCATTCTCAGGTACAAGCCGGTTGAGCTAATGTTGTCGAGAAGGCAGTCAACGTAGAAAGGCGCCTCGCCAGTGTCGATCCCCGAAAGTCTCGCGGGAAAAGGTTCCTGGAGCCGTGGCTTACGGCGCCTTTCGACGTAGCGCGGCCGCGTGTCAGTGCTCGCGTCAGTTTCTGTTATTAATTCGTCGAGA
Source organism: Blastocatellia bacterium (assembly GCA_963698325.1). GTDB lineage: Bacteria > Acidobacteriota > Blastocatellia > Pyrinomonadales > Pyrinomonadaceae > PSRF01. The sequence goes on from CAVOQJ010000011.1 coordinate 133,580, forward strand.
TGCAGATCGAGACTAGATTCTGCTTCGTCGTATAGGGTTGTCGGGGCCACGGACAAATCAGTACCTTCGCTACGGTTGTTGGCCGCGATAATAGTTCGGTTGCAAAAGCACTACAACGGGAATGCCTGCCTTTTTTCGTGGCAGATTACTGCTGCGTTCAGTTTTAGTACGAGGCTCAAGCTTATTCACACCGCGGCTTCAGCCCGGTTTCGCACATTGGCGGCGGCATTGACGCCGGGCTAATGCCGTGGCGTGAGTGAAACCTGCGCAGCGTTTCGCCTTTTTGGTGGTTTCAAGGATGGTTTAATATCGGCACACCTCACCCGCGGAGAATTCACAAAACTCATACCAAAAGGTAAATCGAAAACGACGAGCGCGAAACCAGTGGGTTCTGCGTGGACTACCTCGGTGTTAGACTGCACTCCGGGCCGGTTTGGACCAGGCAGCAGGAAATCATGCCAAAAGCAGCCAAAATGAACGAAATTTCTGACAAACAATGCTTGACACTGTTGGTCCAAAAGGAGTAATTTCGATCATCGGCCAGCCCTCCATGGCCCGAGGTATTTGAAAGATTTACCTGAAGCGATAAAGGCACACCCCGCGCGAGCGGGGGCCGCAAAGCCTACGGGGGTTTGGGAATTTCGGAAGTCGGATTTGGGATTTCGGAATTTCAGAAGAAAACGGAAAGGGAATTGCGGATTAGGGTTCGCGCCAGATTGTTAGTCTGAGTTCAAATCCGAAATCCGAATTCGCAATCCGAACTTCTTCAGTACCTGGCCGGGTTACCGAAAGCAGGAGCAAGCGTCCCGCGATCGGCCAATAAGTGCATTGCCTTCACGCTTCTCTTCTTAATCTTTTCCCGCCAAAAACCAACATCCCCAGCAAAACGGGCGCCTTTATTTGTCTCGGCCCTCCCGTCGAAAGAGGGAGTTTGCCGAATCCAGCATACCCGTGTCCACGACTCAAAAGTAGACCGCGAATGTGGTGGAGAAACTCGACAACATGGAGAGAGAACGATGAGAAACTACGTAGTCAAGAGCGCTTTAACCCTGGCATGCCTCACGCTCGTTTTAGTACCGCTACCCGTGAGAGCACAGAGCCTCTGACGTGGCAATGAGTATCAGTGTGAATCCTACTTCGACTAGCCCGGGCGGCACCGTAGGCGTGTTCGCCATCGTCACCAATAACACAGCAAAAAATTTGAAAACAACGGTTACGTTCACGTCGCTGTCACCTTGCGGCACTGAAACGAGCCTGGGCTATAACAGGCTTTCGCTCTTTCCAGGGCAGACCGTGTGGGTCACCGTTTCCTACCCAATACCACCTGACGCATGTCCCGGAATGTACTCCATTAGCATCACTGAGAAGTCCAATGGAAAGCCCTCGGGGAATAGCGCCGCGCAGAGCGCCGTCACTTGTTACCTCGAAGTAAATTAGCTTGCGGGAGGGTGCTCTGAACACCTCCAAGGTAAACGAACTAGTTGGCTTCTTTGCTGCGCCAAATCTCGCCCAGTGATGAATGAGATGGCCAGGACTCGAGAGCCAAAGTTGGCCAACCCAATGTTGGCTGAATCAAACAAAAATTGAGGACAGATCCGATGCAAAACTACTTAATCAAGACCATCATGGCGCTGACACTCCTGACACTGGTCTCAGTACCGCTACCTGTCAGCGCACAGACCCCTGATCTGGGAATGAGTATTAGCGTGAATCCGACTAGCGCCAGCCCAGGAGGAACTGTCGGCGTTTTCGCTTTTGTCACCAACAACACCTCCAGCAAATTGAGAACGACTGTCTATATCACGTCGCTGTCGGCTTGTGGGACCCAAACGAGCCTGGGTTATAACAAGCTGGCTTTGAATCCTGGGCAAACGGTCCAGGTCACGGTTTCCTATCCGATTCCACCGAACGCTTGTCTTGGGATGTACACCGTAAGCATCTCAGCCAAGTCTGGGGGCGGGAGGAATTCCACAGCCTCGGCAACTGCATCTGCGAGTGCTTACCTAACGGTCCAATAGCCTTCAGGGCGAAGGCTGACAAGCAGGTGAAGGTTGACGTACCCGGCGACGGTCGGTAGAGCATCTATTTTGGAAAACTAATGGCTCTATCGTTTGCCACTCGGGGCATCTGCCGTTTACGGAATGCCAATAGATCCACGAAGGCCCACTTCTCGTCCTGAGATGGGCCTTCAGATCTGTGGTGACAAGATGAATAAGACTTACGTCTGTGGCCGCTTTGGTTCGTTGAATTTTTGGCCGCGAGTATCTTATCCAGCTTTCTTCCCACATTCCTTTCGGTCGCCTAAGTACTTTTTCCCTCTCGTCCGGTGTCTGTCGGGAGAAATATCCACCGTGAACTCAGATGTTGCAAATAGGTCCTCAAATGTTGCGCATTTGTAACGAAATTATCGCTTGCGGGTATGAACCAGAAGCATCTAGGATATAGGGAGCTTTCTAAAAACCGGACGTTCGAGCCTAAAAGGATGTGGGAAAGAAGAGATTTGGCGGCAAGTACCTGAAGGGCCGCGCAGGACGAATGGTTAGATAATGCATTCCTTATAGACGGCGAGGATGAGGACGTTCCCAGGCAATCCCAGCCCCCCGCTTGGATTAAGCCTCATTCCCTCAATACGCGACAACTTAATGAGTTTTTAACGGCGTGAACAGCACTCCTACAAGAGTGAGGCATGCCGATCGGCTTGCAGTGGCAATCCAGTGGTCCACTGCGGCTATCACAACAGAATATGGAGCAAAATATCTATGACGAATTATTTCAAAAAGAGCGTTATGGTACTAACATGTCTGACGGCATGCCTGACGCTGGTTTTAGTTCCTGCGCCCGTCAACGCGCAGTCTTCAGGAGTTGGGCTGTCTATTAGCGTCAATCCCCTTACAGCCAGCCCCGGAGGAACGGTTGGCGTTTTCGCTTTGGTCACCAATAACACCGGCGCCAAGTTGAGAACGACCGTTACGATCAGTTCGCTTTCACCTTGTGGAATCGAAACAAATATAGGTTATAACAAATTAGCATTGACTCCGGGGCAGACAGTACAGGTCACGGTTTCCTATCCGTTACCCCCTAACGCTTGTATGGGGACATACGCCGTAAGTATCATCTCAAATTCAGGCGGTAAAAACTCATCACAAAGTAGTGCCACTGCTTACCTTACGGTGCAGTAGGTTTTCGAGCCAAACGCGTCAAGTATCTCGCTGTGGCATCAAGCTTGACGGCGGTGCTTGTATTTGAGCAAGCACGCTGCGGCGCTGCAGCGACCCTAAAGAGTTTTTTGCAAATGTTGTGTACGGGAGAATCATCAGGCGGCGATTCTGTGAGCCTCCTCTTGTAGACCGTCTTTGAACTTCACGCCTTTGATCACCTGGGCGAACAGGGCGTGACCTTTGAGAGTGCGCCAGTTTTGTTCGGCGGTCTTGGTCAACTTAAAGACCATGGCCAGCAGTCCGGCGCGGGCCACGCAGCCGCGAGTCTTAGACGTGCGCAGCCGCACCGTCGCAAATGTCGATTCAATCGGGTTCGTGGTGCGAATGTGCAGCCAGTGCTCAGCCGGAAAATCATAGAACGTCAACAAGGTGTCGCGGTCTTTGGCCAGGCACTCGGTGGCTTTTGGATACTTGGCTTCATAGGTTGATAAGAAAAGATCGAAAGCCTGGTCGGCGGCCACCCGACTCTGGGCCATCCAGATCTGGTGCAAGCCGTCCTTGCCTTTGGCCTGCAGCGCTTTCGGCAGTTTGTTGAGCACGTTGGCCGTCTTGTGCACCCAACAGCGTTGCGCCCGCGCCGTGCCGAAGACTTGCGGCAGCGCTTTCCAGAAACCCAATGCGCCGTCACCAATCGCCAGTTTCGGATCGATAGTCAAGCCGCGGGCTTTCAGATCCAGCAACAACTCTTTCCATGAACTTTCCGACTCGCGATAGCCGTCGCCCATCGCTAACAACTCTTTCTTACCGTCCGCAGTCGCGCCAATTACTACTAAAATGCACTGGCTAGCGTCCTCCAAGCGCACCCCAAAGTGCACTCCGTCAACCCAGATGTAGACGTAGTTCTTACCCGCCAGTGAGCGCCTCGACCAGCGCTCGTACTCCTCTTTCCATACCTCTTTCAGCCGGCTTACAGTGGCCGCTGACAAACCGGGCGCGTCCTGGCCCAATAGGGCAGTCAGAGCACTGGAGAAGTCTCCGGTCGAGAGTCCTTTCAAGTACAACCAGGGCAGCAGCTCCTCGATACTTTTCGTCCGCCGCAGATAACGCGGCAGAATATTCGAGCTGAACTTGATCGTGCCCTCGCGATCGCGCACCCGCGGCGCTTTCACCGGCAGGTCCCCGATGCCCGTTTGAATCGTGCGCTCCGGCTGGTAACCGTTGCGCACGATGCGCTGTCGCTCTCGTTCATCTTTCAGCTCGCGATGGCAAGCGACGAACTCCGCCAGCTCCGCTTCCACCGCCTGCTGCAACAACTCTCGCGCCCCGCTCCGCAACACCTCGGTCAGCGCATCCGCCACCGGCAAGGCGATTCCTGGATTCTGGTACTCAACTACGCTATCTTCTTTCACGGCGTATTCCTCCTTAGCAATAAGGTTGATGGTTCGGCAAAAACTCATCAAGAATACGCCACCTTTTTCATTCGCTCATACACAACTTTCAAGCTTAACTCGACCCTAAAATAACGTTATCGGGTTACGAGGACGGGCCGCCTTCGCTTGCGAGGACGGCCCGAGTTTTATGCATCCGAAAATACCCAAGCAGCTGCAACACAGTCGTTAGAAAAGAGTCTATGACTTTTATTCAAGGCATTCCCAAATGCGACGACGGCGGAGGCATCGTGCATGCGTATTTTTGAGGAAGGGACGAAGGCTCAAAAAGGCATGCGGTCATAAGGCTGTTGATCAATGTGATTAATGGCGCCACATAAGAAGGCCGTTCTCGCAAAAGGAGAACGGCCTTCCTGTTCTTGTAAGGCGAAGGTAATGCGTTTCCGCCTGGACACGTTAAGTAGAGAATGTCATGGCTTAGTCTGCCTCATCGTCAATATTGTTTCACCCTGAAGCAGGAAATGAGCAGCGGCGCTGTTCGGCGCCGCTGCTTGTCAAAGTTGCAGGTGCACTGGTTTATCCAGTTTCACCGACAACGTCGGGATCATAGTTGTTACGGCCCTGCGCACAAGCCCACCCTAATGGTCGCCTGCGCTGAGGCACAGCCGTTGGAATCAGTTACAACAACCGTGTGGCTGCCTGTGGCCGTAACTGTGATGTCTTGCGTAGTAGCGCTACCGCCATCCCAGCTGTATGTGTAGCCACCACTACCACCGCTCGGGACGGAGTGAAGCACGATTGACCCATCCAGATCGCAAGCAACTGTGTCAATCGTCACGCTTGGGTTGGCATTTACCGTCAGGGTACGGCTGCAACTGCTCGAGCATCCATTCGCATCGGTGATGGTTAAGTCATAAGTGCCGGCGGTGGAAATATTGCCGGTGCACTGTGTGGCCTTCGTGAACCCGCCTGGTCCAGTCCACGCATAGACGGTCATCCCTGCCGGACCGCAGAACTCCGTTGTGTTGGTGTTGCCGTCCGCGTCCTTCTGGCAGATCTCATTCGTTCCGGTGATGTTACAGGTAGGCAGCGGGTTGACGGTCAACGTCCTGCTGCAGGTGCTTGAGCAACCATTGTCGTCTGTAATGGTGAGTTCGTAAGTCCCAGCCTCACTGATTGATCCAGTCGATTGCGTGCTAGCTATAAACCCACCGGGACCCGTCCAGGAATAGGTACTCATTCCACTGGGGCCGGAGAAGGACGTTGATCCGCCGGCGCAGATAATGTTCGTTCCGGTGATGGAGCAACTCGGAAGCGGATGAACAATGACCGTCGCCGTCTGTGTACAGTCATCTACGAGCCCATTAACCTCGTGAACCGTCAGGGTGTCGGTCGTAGTGCCCACCGGGTCTACTACGTTCGACAGTGTACAGCGCAAGGTTACTCCCGCACCTATCTCGATGGTCGTCGGTGAAGCGTTCGTTTCACAAGCCCCTGGGGCGGCAGGAGCCGCCGTCAGTCCGCCGGTAATATAGAAGTCATCCGAAGTGTCACCTGGCGTGCCATTGTCGTCTTTGAGAGTCTCGTGGAGCGTGGCGCCGCCCGTGTTAGTGGTTTCGAACGTCAACGCGACGGGTAGCCCAAATCCGGGGTTGGCTGGATCCTCGCACACCTCGGTTGGGGACGCAGACTTGCCGCATGTGCTGCTGCAGGCTTCAAAATTCCCGAGAGCGAAGTCTTTGAGCACAGCACTTACTTCGGCCGAGGAGCGAGTCTCGAGCAAGAAACTTGCAAAACATTCTGATGCCAGCCCAAGTTCATTGAGATCTATGACACCTTCAAAGAAGTCTGGCTGGGGGATGGTGCAATTCGGTGTGCTGCAATCAACACCTGACCCTGCAGGCGCATGGCCGCCTTGTGTGCTGTCAACGTTCTTATACTGCCAGGAGACGGCGACAGGTTCTGAGTTGGTAATGCCGGTGCCAGCAAAGGGAGACGCACCGGTGATATCGCAAAGACTACCTTGCGGAAACTCTGTGGTATCGCTCTTAGGATCGATAACACCAGTCCCATTACCAAAGGTGGCGCATCGAGCAACCGCGCCGGAATCAGTGCCGCCGGGGCCGGCTGTATCGGGTGTTCCTACCCACACGAGCACTCTAATGGTGCTGGTCCCGCCGCCACCGCTGAATGCGCTCAGGACAAACACATCGCCATTCGTGTGTAGGCCGTCAAAGCCGCCGCTGTTGTTAGGACCTACGGCATCCTGGAAGAACCAGAAACCGAGATTGGCATCACCATTATTGGTCCCACGGTCGCCCCCGAATACCAGGATGGAGTGACCATCTGTGGCGTTAATATACTTAGCGGCGTATGCATGCTGGATATCATCCTTGGGTGGTCCTGTGCCTTTGGCAACCTGGCCCCAGTCATCAATATCGTTGAAGTCCTTGGAGCTGCCACCCGTATAGATCAGATCCGTACTAATTGCCGGATCTGAGATGAACGTGGCAGTTATGGAGTTTCCAGGGCTGCCGGTGACTGAGGTGGACGTGGTTGTGGGAACGTCGCCGGGGTTAAGATCGTTCCAGTCATCCGGCAAACCTGCGCCGCTATCATCTACTGCATTACCCTCGATCTCAAAAACAGCATTCCACGAGGGCGTGGCTAACGGCAGGGCGCTACCGGCTCTGCCCATGTGTACGGTACGAGCACCGGCCCTGGGGGCGGTCGTGACGGCCAATGTTCCGATGAACAATAAGACCAGCACGAATACGCCCAACATTAATTTCGCAAAATTTGGTTTTCTAGTCATTGGGAGCATCTCCTTGTTGAAGTGGTATGTAGACCTTCCAGCGAGTTGAGCGGCGGGAGGGCTGCGTGGGAAATGCAGCTTCGTAAGAATCCCACCCTACTTTGAGCAGCCATGCGCTGCCTCCTTCTAAGGCAAGGCAACGCGGCGTCATCCAAAATGGATGAGACCAACGGAAGGCCTGGGCTAAGAGAAATGAATTCAGAAATCACGTCGATTCCTGGAAGCAGCATAATTCGCCGTCCGCCCTGGCTGCCCGACGCATGTTGGACCCGTAAACTGTGTGGGTATTAAATTGATTCGTCGAAGTGAGCATATGGGAGCGGCTTCTTATGCTTTAGGTGTTGAGCAGCCACCCCAGTCCGAGTAAGATGCGAGTGACCAGCGATGCACCTTCTAGCGAGAGCGGGAGGCTGCGTTGTAGGAGCCCCGTTACCACGCGGCAAGTGGTGACGGGTTTTTTTTGAGTACTGTTTTCAGCTATCTCATACCAGAAGACTTATGGTCCTTTCGTTTCGAAGACTCGATAACTCGCGAACGACATATTCGAATATCTTTTTCGTGTTGGGTCGGCTACCTCCGCTCTTAACTCAACTTGTGGCGTGTTAACGAGAGCGAGGCTTTCTCGTTTGGGTCATGGATTAGATTAAGTTTGGATGACATGTATACCTGGTGACATTTAGTGTCAATGCATTTTCAAAAGCATCAGTGATCGTGAAAATTCCTGACGCTCTCCCGAAAAACTCCATGCAAACTTTGCGCTAACTAATCCACCTAACGGCACCCGCAGTCTGGCGCGCTCTTCGAATTCAACCAGTCCTTTGTAGATAACCGACTCTGGTTTCGCAAAGCGACTCAACGCTTTGTCTCCAGCTGCAATTAGCCTTCGTTTCACTCGGTGCGAGGGCCCTGACCAGGAAGACTACTATCTCGAATGTGCCAATATGATATTTAGGTTGCAGAAAGATAACAACGCAGTTGCGTGCCCTTTTATCTGGCAGCATTTCCTAGATTTTTCGAGGTCTTTAGCGGCAGGATACTGCCGTTGCAAAAACGATTTTTGACTTCAGATGGACGTGGAAATCGCTTAGCGCGGATGCGGAAGAGCACGATCTTCCGTTTACCGCACGTGTGGGACTACGTACCAGAAAACTTTAGGCTCTTCGTTGGCGGATTGCCTGATCGACTGCTTTTTTGAGGCATTTTTGCGAGTTTGCGGCTAAAGGCATAAATCACAAGCTCCAGCCGATCGGAAAGGTCTAACTTTGAGAAGATTGAGCTGAGATGGTGAGTTACTGTGGTTTCGGTGATAAATAGTCGCTGGCCAATCTGCTTGTTCTTCAGTCCCTCGGCGATTAGTGCTATTACCTCACGTTCCCGGTCCGTCAGGCTCGCAATCTTGGCGGCTTCCGGATCGACCTCGGGCGTTTGCGTCATCTCGTCAAGCAAGCTACCCATCATCAGTCGATCCAGCCAAACCTCTCCCTGGTGAACTTTTTTAATCGCCTTAATGAGTACCTCAGCCGCGTGCTCCTTTAACACGACTCCCATAGCTCCCGCGAGCATCGCGCGACGCTGGCTTTCGGAACTTCGCAATCCGGTGAGCACCAGGACGCGGGCGTTTGTCGCCACTAAGCGCAACTCCGGTAGAAACGCTAAACCGTCTTCATCGCCCAGGAGAATATCCAGGATAATAATGTCCGGTTGTTCGCTTGCTGCCAGTGCCAGGGCCTCTGAACCGGTGCCGGCAACACCGATTACTTTCATAGTTGGATTGTGGTCGATAAGCATTCGTAGTCCTGCTCGGACAATTGCATGATCATCGACGATCAAAATTCGAATTGGTTCTGAGGTGGGTGCGCTCATAACAACTATAGTGGGATCTGCACGGATACCACCGTGTCAAGGTTCTTATCTGTGTAAACTAACGTTTGGCCACCTAATGCAGCAGCTCTGTCGGCGATTGAGCGCGGAATAAAAGAAGCTTCCCCCAATCGTTTGAGGCGCTCGTTTCTGACTTCCATTTCCAGGTGCCCATCTTTAATAGCGATGTCGACTTTCGCATAGCTGGAGGTGCTGTGACGCCGCACATTACTCAAGCCCTCCTCGATCATTTGGAATAACTCGGCGGCCAAACGATCGTAGATGGGTAAATCATCTCTGCCTTGAATCTCCACGTTAAGTCCGGTGGCCTCGGAAAATTTTGCTGCAAAGCGTCGCACGGCGGGCAGGAATATATCACGCGGAGTTTCACCTCTGCGCAGTCCTCCGACGTAGCTGCGCAAGTCGGCAATTTCACCGGTAGTTAGTTTCAAGAGCTCTTCAACGGTATTACGAACGTCTTCTCCTCGCTCGACCTGCTGTTTGACGGCAGCAAGACCAAACTGCAGTCCAATGTAGGGTTGAATCACACTGTCATGAATGTCCTGGGCAATCTTCCTTCGCTCCTGTCCGGCGGCGTCAGAAGCGAGGCTGTCGACTAGTCTGATATTTTCCAAAACTCCGGTTACCTGTTTCATTACCTGCAAAACGAAATCGATATCTCCATGATCGAAGTAATGCTTTCCACCTACGATATAGAGCCGGCCTACAGGCTGGTTGCGGTAATAAACAGGAATAGAAAAACAAGACTTGCCCTCGAAGACGCTGACAAAGGCAACGCTCTGCGAGTCGCCTTTTGTTGAGACTCCGGTTTTTGTGTCGTATATTACCGCATCATTCGGCTTGCCCATGCGGTAGATGATCGCCTGGGAGGGAGATCCCGGAAGGAAGCCACGAGCCATGTCTTCCGTTATTTCATGTGATGAGTATCTGCGATTCTCGCCATCTTGATCGACGCGATGCAGGCTATATGGCCCCTCACTCCTGCTTCCGTACAACCTAATTTGTGGGCCCGCTTGAGAGTTGTGAAGGATCAGCAGACAAGTGTCAGCATGATAAGAGGAGCGCAAGCTCTCGAGTACTGATTGAATCGTTCTCCCAACTCCGAACCGCGGATTGGAAAACAAAGACACTTCCTTCAAAAGCCTCAGCCGCGCTTTTAACCTGCTTTGTAGCCCACCCCAGAATGAGATCATGTAACCCAAGACCAAAAGTTGGACCGGTCGAAGCAAGAGGCGATTGAGTTGAAATTCGGGCCCAGCCGGCGCAGTCGCATAACCGACAACGGTGAAGAGAACGGTAGAAACAATTGTGACGCGCATCCCGGCGCTAAAACCCCAGCCGAATGAAGCGACAAGGATTGCAAAGAAAAGGAAGAAGAAAAAGATGCTGTTAGTTCCGCTGCTGAGTGCGATGAGTGGGAGATACCAGGCGACGTCCAGCCAGTGCAGGATCTTGATCGGCAAAATCCGACTATGACGAATGGCAAGGAGCCAAATCGCAACGCTGTAGATCGCATACCCGGTCAGCGCCAGGTAAGTAGGAACTACGAATCGATTCGGCTCGGAGGGATCGACATAGATCACAAGCAGGGCGGCAAGGGCGAGCACTGCTCGCATCGCACAGATCAACCGCAAGTCAATCCAGTCTTCCGACAACGGAAGTGCGGATGAAAAATCTTTACTTGCAGAATCCGGGCTCAAGTGCTTCCTCCCGCTTCGCACCGAGGCTAATACTAATGCTGAAGCGCAGGCATTGATTTTGGAGACGAGGATGGCGGGCAATTGAAGGTGATCCGCTGGGATTCGAGCTAGCGCCTACCGGTGGCTCCGGCTGCGTGGCTAGCCGATGAATTAACCTGCCTTCACCCTACTGCAATTTAAAATGGAAGGCTGAAACTCCCCATGCCGTAGTGTTGCCCTGGACATCTTGCGCGCCATCCTAAAACTCTTCCTTCTCAAACACAATATGGATCCGTGAGGCAGGAGGCAGGAAGCAGACGGCAGGAGCAGGAGCAGGCGGCAGACGGCAGGGGCAGACGGCAGGCGGCAGACGGCAGGCGGCAGACGGCAGGAGCACGAGGCAGGAATTCCCATTCCTCCCTGGCGCCTGCTCGTGCCGTCTGCTCCTGCTCCTGCCTCCTGCCGTCTGCTCCTGCCTCGTGCTCCTGCCGTCGTGCCGCCTGCTCGTGCCGTCTGCTCCTGCCTCCTGCTCCTGCCTCCTGCTCCCTGATTCGTGGCACGCGACACGCTAGGGAAATTAGCCTGTAAGGTTCTAAACTGACCGGAAAGGTGAAAGAAGAAAAGTTGCGATTATTGATTGTGGATGACGAAGAGGCGTCGCGCTACGGGATGCGGCGCGCTCTGACGACGTTTGGGTATAGCGTTTCCGAAGCAGACTCCGCGGAAGCTGCGCGGATCCTGGTTAAGCAGCAGGAACCGGACCTGATGCTGCTTGATGTGAATCTTCCGGGAATAAGCGGGCTCGATTTTCTCAAGGAGTTGCAAGAGGGAGAGACAGAGAAAAGGGCAGGGGAAGCAAACGGCAGCGGTCCGCTTGTCATTATTATTACGGCACACGGCTCAGAGCGGATGGCGGTCGAGGCCGTCAAGTCTGGTGCTTACGACTATCTTTCGAAACCTTTCGAGCTGGACGATCTGCGGCTCGTCGTAAAGAATGCGGCGGAGACAGTCGCGCTCAGGCGCGAGAACGTTTCGCTGCGGCGACGCATTGAAGTAGAAGCATCGCAACGCGGCGCGCTAATAGGAAACTCGGCGGGCATGCACCGGGTGCGGGCAATGATCGAGAAGGTGGGCGAGACAGATGCGACCGTTCTCGTACGCGGTGAATCCGGCACCGGCAAAGAGTTAGTCGCACGCGAAGTTCACGAGAGAAACAGCGTGCGCAGCAAGGGGCCGTTTGTCGCAGTTAACTGCGCAGCGCTTCCTTCGGAGCTTATCGAATCGGAGCTTTTCGGCCACGAAAAGGGCGCTTTTACAGGCGCGGCGGCACGGCGCCAGGGAAAATTCGAACAGGCAAATGGCGGCACTTTGTTTCTCGATGAGATTGGAGACATGAGCTCCAACGTGCAGGCGAAGCTGCTGCGCGCCCTGGAAGAAAGACGAATCGAAAGGCTCGGCGGCAACGAATCAATCCCGGTTGACGTGCGCATCGTCAGCGCGACTCATCGTCCACTCGAACAGGAAATCACTGCCGGAAATTTTCGCGCTGATCTGTTCTATCGTCTGCGCGTTGTGACTATCGATATTCCGCCTCTTCGCGAACGACGCGAAGACATCCCGCAACTTGCTGAAACGTTTACTCGCGCCGCTGCGGAGCGTTACGGTCTGCCGCTGCGTCAGGTGGGACAGAGTGCATTGCGACGGTTGGTTGACTACGACTGGCCGGGAAATGTTCGCGAACTGAAGAACACGATTGAGCGCGCAGCAATTATGGCCGAAGGCGAGGAGTTGCGTTCAGAGGACTTGCCGGATGAGATCACGCCTGGACGTGCAAAGGAAATCGTAGACAAGGGGGCGTCGGCTGAAGATGGTCTGGCGGTTCCATTCACGGCGGATTTTCGGGAGGACCGGCGAGAGTTTGAGCGTCGCTACATCTCGCGCTGCCTCGAGCACACGCAGGGAAACGTGACGAAGGCAGCTGAGATTTTGGGCATGCACCGCCAGTCGCTGCAACATAAACTCCGCCAACTCGGCCTCGGCCGCCGCTACGTTTCAGTAGCCAACGATACGCAGGATTATTCGGACGAGTGAAAGCTGCCGGTTGTTATGGAGGGTCCTTCACCCTAACTAAGAGCGGGGGCGAGCCCACCTTCCTGACCCCGAGCTGCGTGTAGTTGACTATTAAGCCTTAAACTTGAAAGCCCTTCTACGGTGAGCAAATAGTCCACTTGGGAGTCTCGCTGGTCGGGAAGAGCGGGGGCGAGCCCACCTTCCTGACCTAGAGCTGCACTTAGTTGACGTGTCACTACCGAATTGAAAGGCTTTCAAGGAAGACAGAGAGAAAGAACTCAGAAAGGCTCTAAGGTCAGGAAGGCGGGCTTGCCCCCGCTCTTAGTTTTCTGGTTTTCGTGCTGTAAGCACGAGATGTTTATAGCTACGAGCACCCTCCCAAGATCCCTTCTTCGTCAGGAGCGAGTTTCTCGCTCCTCACGAAAGAAAAACATATGAGTGAGCCGCGGTGCTATAAACATTTGGCTCCTAACGGAGCCACGATCGCTGTGGTTTATACAGAACCGCGAGCGGTAGCGAGCGGATGCTAGACGCAACGTGGATGAGGTAGAATCGGATTTAACCCTATTGCATTCAGACACGCGACGTTCGGGTTGAGTTTGGCATCCGGTCGCTACTGAGACTGTGTGGAAACTCTGCGACAGTTTTGGCGATGGGTCTTCGACGCGTAGCGGCGGTATGAATTTAGCCCGGCGTTTCAACGCCGGGTAAGGGTTGACAGGGTGTTCGCGTCGCGCTAGCGACGCCTGAAATGCGCGGCTATCAGCCGTCGCTGACGCGACGAGGGCGAACGGTTGCGCTGACCCGGCGTTGAAACGCCGGGCTAAATTCATACCGACGCTACGCGTCGAAGAAGTGGGCAGGGGTTACTCTTTGGACTTTTCACACGGTCGCTACCGCTCGCGGTTCTGTAAAACAACATGAAAGCACGTATCGATGCAATTATTCAGCGCAACCAGGCCGAATATCTTGAGCGACTAATCCCGCAAACCGATCCGCTCCTCCGCGAGATGGAAGAATATGGTGCGCAGCATGGCGTGCCGAGCGCGGATCGTGAAGTGGCGCTATTCGTCGAGATTACGGCTCGCGCAATCAACGCCAAGCAGGCTCTGGAGATCGGAATGGCAATCGGCTACACCACGATTCATCTTGCTCGCGCGACTGGCGAAGATGGATTAGTTGTCACTATAGATCCCAGCGACGAGATGATCCGAGCCGCTGAAGGTTATCTAACTCGCGCCGGTTTACGCGATCGCGTTCGCATCGAGCGCGGCAAGGGGCTGGAAGTTATTCCGCGGCTGAAAGAGACGTTTGATCTACTTTTCATCGATGCGGTCAAGGAAGAGTATTCCGACTATCTCAAGCTTTCTTTGCCGAGGCTGCGTCGCGGTGGCGTGGTGATTGTTGACAATCTTCTTTGGGGCGGGCAGGTCGCCGGCGAAATCCGTTCAGCTGATCAGGAGAGTTCGACTAACGCGCTCAGAGAGTTTAATAAATACTTCGTGAATCATCCGAAGTTGCGTGCTGAGGTCCTTCCGGTGGGCGATGGTTTAGGTTACGCGGCGAAGCTTTGAGGCAACCGAACCGCGGCTATGCCGCCTGATGTGCGGAAGGTCTCTGACAGTCTCTGACCTTCCGAGCACTTATCCCTACCTTGGGGCTTCGCCCCAAACTGAGGGGAGGGGCATAGCCCCAAGAAAATTTGATTGGCAGCCGTTCGGTGGGGCACAGCCGCCACCGCACATCAGACGGCAGAGCCGTGGTTGTGTGGTTCAATGATCGTTCCGGCCAACAGACAGAGCGAGATTCGGGCAGCTGAAATCATCCAACACGGCGGCGTCATCGCGTTTCGCACCGACACCTTTTATGGACTCGGGGCCGATCCTTTCAATCGAAGCGCAGTCGCCAGGGTAAGAGAGTTGAAGGGCAGGGAAGACGACAAGCCGATTCTCGTGTTGGTTTCAGATCAGAACCAGGCCGATCGGTTTATCGAGCAATCCGGTTTCTACAAAATGGTTGCCATTGGTAGATGGCCCGCGCCACTCACGCTGATCGGTGTCTCACGGTCGGAAGTGCCAATCGAGTTAACGGCGGGTACAAACAGTCTCGGCGTGCGTTTGCCGGACGACGAAATTGTCTGCTCGCTGGTGAGCGCGTGTGGCGGAGCGTTAACGGCTACGAGCGCAAACCTTTCTGGACAGCCGCCCGCACGCACCGCGCGGGAAGTGCAGAATTATTTCCCGGAAGGGATTGATTTGATCATTGATGGCGGCGAGGTAGGGGCCACGGAGCCTTCGACTATTTTGGATTTAAGAGGATCGGAAGCGCGTCTGGTTCGCGAGGGTGCAATAACTCGCGAAGAGTTGGGAGAGTTGTTGGAGCAACCCCACGACGCGTAGCGTTGAGATGAGTTTAGCCCGGCGTTTCAACGCCGGGAACTGCGGCCCGATCTAATATTCCGTCGCGTCAGCGACGGCTGAAACACAGGTTCAATCGTCGCTAACGCGACGAAGGAGCTTGGTTGATGGCTGATCCCAGCCTTAAAAAGGCTGGGCTAGAGTCATGTTGTCGCTACGCGACGCGCACTCCAAAGGCTACTTTTCAACGGTCAGATTTTTGATGAAGCCCCAGTCACCGCTGGCATCAACCTTGATGTTCCCCACGTTCTTCTGCGCGATGACGATGTTTGCCTGATACCAAAGCGGCAAAACCGGCACGTCGCGCGTCACGATGTCCTGGATGCGCGCATAAAGCGCCTTCGCCTTCTCGCGATCAAAAGTATTCACGGCTTCGTCTATCAAGGCGTCAAGTTCCCTGTTGCTGTAACGGCTCCGGTTTCGAGAAGCGCGCGTCTCCGTCGGTATCTCAGAAGTTGCGAAGAGGTCTTTGAAGAAAATCGGATCCTGGTTACCTCCGACCCACTGCCCGTAAAAAATCTGGAAGTTGCCGCGGCGCAGCTCATCGAACAGCGTGTTCAGCTCGGCCGTTTCGATAGAAACCGGCACGCCTACGTTTTTCAGGTAGTTTTGAATTACGCCCGCATAGTTTTTCGCGGCGACGCTACTGCCGGATATTTTGAAAACAACAAGCTTCGCAAAGCGCGGCTGTGGTCCATCGCCGTCAGGATCCCGCAAGCCCGCCTCGTCTAACAACTGCTTCGCCATCGCCGGATCGAATGAGTATTTTTGGCCGGCGTGATAAGCCCAGGACTCTTCCGGCAGAATTGAATGCGCGATTTTTCCCTGACCCAGCAGCAGATCGCGAATCATTCCTTCGCGATCAATTGCGTAGGAGATTGCCTGCCTGACGCGTACATCGTTGAGCGGCGGCTGACTGCAATTAAAAGTGAGCAGATTGAGATTTGAGCCGGTGAACTGAAGCACTTGCAGCTGCGGATCCTGACCAAGGAGTTTGACGGCATCGGGCGACAGACTGGTGGGCAGCGGGGCAATATCAACGCGCCCTGAACGAAGCTCGGCCTGCAACGCATTTGTATCGCTAATTACTCGTACGCGCACTGCTGGAAGGTGGGGTGCGCCATCCCAGTAATCAGGGTTGGCCTGCAGGTCAACGACCTGCTGCGAACTGTCGTAACTCACGAACTTGAAGGGCCCGGTACCAAGCGGCTGATCTTTTTGCGTTGAGTAACTGTCTTTCGGAATAATCGCAACGGGAACCAAATTTGGCAGCAGACCGGTCCACGGCTTGGTAGTCGTCACGACAAGCGTGCGCGCATCAGGCGCCTCGACGCTTTTTATGTAACTCTTTCGCTCAGCGCCTGTGCCTTCGTAGAAGCTGGCTGATTTCGCAAACGTGCTCGAGAAAACGAGGTCCAGCGTGTACTTCGCATCGGCCGAGGTAAACGCCCGTCCGTCGTGAAACTTCACGCCGTCACGCAAAGTAAACGTGAAGGTCAGGTTGTCATCAGAGCGTTTGATGTCCGACGCCAACTCGCCGACGTAGTCAAAGTTCTCATTTTTCTTCACCAGCGAATTAAACATCAGCGTGCGGACCCGCTCGCTCGCTGCGTCCACCGAAGGGGAGCCAATGGGATCAATCGTGCGGATGTTGTCGCCCAATGCGATCACGAAGGGGCCGCCACTGCGGTTTCGGCGGCAAGCCGTGGGAAGCAACACCGCCATCAGAAGCGTCAGAAGGAGACAAACTATTTTGCGGGCGCTCATTTGATTGTTCCTCCATATTTGTAATTCAGCTTGGCGTTGAGTGCCGTTGTTTCTTCGGATAGCGACTTAAACTTTTCGCTGTCGAAAGGTGGCGGTTCTTTCGTGATTGACTTCAGTGCGGTTATCCGTTTCAGCGATGCGCGCACGTGATCCCTTGGAAGCCTGCCATCGCGTGCAACGCCGAGCAGAGAGTGATAGCCGCGCCGGATAGTGTCCGGGTGCGCGCAGATCAGCATCATGTCGTTTCCGGCAAGGAAAGCGCGCACAACTGCAGCCTCGATTTCGCAATGCTTGGCGATCGCGCCCATCTCCAGATCGTCAGTCACCACGAGATGCTGATAGCCAAGCTCGATGCGCAGCAGGTTGGTAACGATGTTGTGGCTGAGAGATGCGGGTTCCAGCAGGCCGCCGGTTACGCCTTTAGCGATATCAATGTTTGGAAAGCCGCCATGGCTGACCATGACACAGCGCACGCGATCGTCCTTGCGTTGGAAAAGTTCAATATAGGGCGCGAGATCCTGCGCCATCAGGTCGTCGTGTGAAAGACGGACCATCGGCATCTGCTCGTGAGAATCAACTTCGCCGGCGCCTATACCGGGAAAGTGTTTGAGACAGCCAACTATCCCCGTCTCCTGCAAACCACGCAGATAGACCGTCGTATAACCCAGCACCTCACCGGGCGAACGC
Organism: Blastocatellia bacterium; assembly: GCA_963698325.1. Classification (GTDB taxonomy): domain Bacteria; phylum Acidobacteriota; class Blastocatellia; order Pyrinomonadales; family Pyrinomonadaceae; genus PSRF01. Next base: position 151,442 of record CAVOQJ010000011.1, read on the forward strand.
CCAAACGATCGCGAGTAAAGTCCGTTGGAAAGCAGGTCGCGCTCGTCTGTCATGATTGACATGACTGGCGCGAAATTCATGTTGAATCCCAGCAGGCGCAGCGCTTCACCGGTGATTCTTCCCAGCGCGCGCGACCCGGCAAGGTCGCCGTGTTGCCGGATTGTCCTCGCCGAAGGCATGGGCGTGAAGATTTTCCGCAGCCGATCGACCAGCCCGCCTTCCTGATCGACACCAAGAAGCGGATTAGTCGGCACAAGCTCACGCACGCCATCGAGCAACTCACGCAACTGCTGCGGGCTCTGGACGTTGCGGCCGAAGATGATGACTCCGCCCGGCTGCACTTCCTGAATCAGCGCGCGCGCATCTGCGTCAAGCTCAGTGCCGCTGAGACCGATATAAAAAAATTGTCCTACTTGCTGCTCGAGAGGGAGCGATAGAAGTGATTCCAATGACATGTTGAAACGAAGCAGAGAACTGTCGCAGCCTCTGGGCGTAAACGCTCGCCTATATTATTTCGGAACAGGATGAAACATCGGGTTTCACTATAAAACAAAATAAAGGCAGCGGCCAACGAAAAGAAGCCTGTCGTGCTGTTAGACGAGAGGTGACTTAGAAGTCCGCGCAGCGTGCGGTCTCAGTAGTGAGTTTGGTTCGTGGAGAGCGTCCGATAAACCTTAGGAACGCGATTTGCTTGGATGGTCTACCGCGAAGCGGTTACGGAGATTAGCCCAGGTGCCGCGTCTCGCGGCTACCCTGGGAACCGAATTGTAGAATGGCCGCAACCCCCAGATTCGTTTCCCAGGGTAGCCGCGAAACGCGACCCGGGCTGCGTGTTTCGTAACCGCTTACGAGGTGCTAACCGGAACTGAATCTGATCTGAGCCGCCCGGTTCGTCATGGTGCAACGGCAAGCTAAAACTATTGGACATCACGCGACCCACTACCGCCGCTATCGGTCATTTATCTTTACTCCCTTACGTAGTATAAATCGATCATGCCACGCGAAATCACTGACAGAGACGCAATCCTCTCAGGATTGAGGTCCCTGGAGCTCACGTCGGAACTCTTCATTGAAGTGAATGGAAAATTGAAGAACGCCAACGATCTGGAAGTGATCGTTGAGGGAAAACAAAACCCCAGCGGCAAACGTGTGGGCCCGTATGTTCGCTTGCTCGCCTATGACGGGGGCGAAACGATTATGCGACAGGGCGAGTGGGGTGGTAACACTTTTTACCTGTCGGTGGAAGGCGCGCTCGACGTTTACATAGGAGAAGCCGCGGGCGATCAGCGAAAGATCAGCCGGCTGCCGCCGGGTACATGTTTTGGCGAAATGGCCGTGCTTGCCGGCGTCGAACGGAATGCGACGGTAGTTGTGCCGAAACATGAAACTGCTATGGTCCTCGAGGTCACCCGACCGGCCCTTCGCCTTCTGAGAAAACTTCCAAAGTTTGGCCACGTGCTTGACGAAACCTATCGTGCCCATGGGCTGGGGCGTTTGCTGGAGGATTTGACTGAAGAAGGTCGCTCAGCAAATGAAGCAATAATTCGGAAGCTTAAAGAGATTGGCAAGTTCATGGTCTATGGAAAGCATCACGTACTTTGCCAGGAGACTGCGCCAGTCCAAAACCTTATTTTGATCAAGAGCGGTTGGGTCAGGCGAGTGCGCGGGGTACCGCTCGATCCCGCCTCTACGGGCGTCGCCGTCGGCATGGGCCAAACGATCGGTGTGGATTTTCTCGGCGCCGGCAATTGCCTTGGGCTCGAAGGCTCGGGTGAACCAGCGACCTGGAAATATAGCGCTTCGGCGATGGCGCGAACTGAGGTCCTGGAGATTCCACTCGCGTCTTTGGCGGCAGATCCCAGGTTGCGCGAACAAATCGTAGCCGCCTTCGAGGCTTTCTCAAGCGCCGACGATAATCCGCCTTCCATCGAGTCAGTCGAGGACCTGCGCGCGATGGCCGCGGCGGAGGCGGAGATAACGACCGGCATCGTCGATGGCGCGAATCTGCTGGTCATGGATATGGACTTGTGTGTCCGCTGCGGCAACTGTTCGCTCGCCTGTCACAAAGTTCACGGACAATCACGTCTGTTGCGTCGCGGCATAAGCATTACGCGTCCCACCTCGATTGGCAGCGAACGCACGCAGCACGTGCTTTCACCACAGGTCTGCATGCATTGCAAGGATCCGGAGTGTCTAACGGGCTGCCCTACCGGTGCCATATTCCGAGATCCGCGTGGCTACGTTGATATCGATCCGGCCACCTGCATCGGCTGTTTCGATTGCGCCACGCAATGTCCTTACGACGCCATCTCGATGGTGCCAAGGAATGGAGAACCGGTAGTCACGTTTGACTTAATGGGCACGCTCCGGAAGGCATTTAGTTTCACGACACCTCCGTTCTCGTCCCTTCCGTTAACGCCCGCTGACGATGTGGTCGCGATCAAATGCAACCTCTGCGAACACACCCCGCTCAACCCGCCGGGCGCCAGGCGGCAGGCGTATTCGTGTGAAGAAAACTGCCCAACCGGCGCGCTGCTGCGGGTCGATCCCGTCACTTACTTTACCGAGGCTGAAAGAACAAAGGGGCTTATCTTTCGCGATCAGACTCAGGCTTTCGGCCGCAACATTCATAAGAGTGACCCACTGGCCAAAACTCTTCACCTTGGCGGCCTCGCAATAATACTTGTAGCCGTGTTGGCGATAATTTGGGGTCTGGCGGCACGCGGATTTGATGGGGTGCTGGCAGGGACCTGGCTAACCATGCGCTGGGTTACCGGACTCGCCGGCCTATTCGGTGTTGCCGCAGTTATGACCTACCCGCTGCGCAAGCAGGTCTATCGTAGGCGCGCCGGCGCCCTTCGCTATTGGATGCTGGTCCATGTTTACGTCGGCGCGCTTGCAGGCGCGGTCCTGATGTTGCACGCCGGCAGTCGCACCGGAGGTGTTCTAACCACTCTCCTGTATATAGCGTTTATTTTTGTGATTGCCTCGGGTCTTTTTGGCATCGCGTCTTACGTCGTCGCGCCGAGGATTTTGACGAGCATCGAAGGTGAACCTTTGCTGGTTGAGGATTTGGTTGCGCGCCGTGACGAACTGCAACAAGAGCTGGACGACATCGACAAACAAAGCGAAGGTTGGCTGAGGGAAGAGATTGACGAAAGAGTAATCAAACGATTTCAGACCTTGTCATTTCTTATGCGACAGTTCACGCGTCGTGAATCGCTGACTGCTTTGCTTGCCGACGCGCGCAAGCCGTTTAAGGAACGATTGACGCGGCTGGCCACGAACGAGGAAAGAACATTGTTGCTGCGCGCCGTCGAGACCGCCGTCACGTTGCGGCGCGTGGACGCTCTAATTTATCTCCACAAGATTCTGAAAATCTGGATTGTGCCGCACGTACTCTCGACGTCAATAATGCTGGCGCTAATGGTCGTTCACGTTATTCAGGTCGTCTACTTTGCAGCGAAATAGATTGTCAAACAAAACGTTCAGCGATGAGTGTTAACCAAACAGCGGGGGCAAGCCCGCCTTCCCGACCTTGAGGTTGTTTGGTTGAGCCGTTGATTTTTGATCGAAGGGCTTCAAGGCAGAATTAGCTGAGCTGGCCAGAGCAGCTCTCAGGTTAGGAAGGCGGGCTTGCCCCCGCTGTTGCGCCGATACACACACGGAAATCAATGCCGCAGGAAAATAAATACATCATTATTCGTGAGGATCTGGTTCAGGATCCGGTAACCATCATTACGGATGGCCTGCTCATCGGCCGCTTGCAGGAATGTGAACTCCTCCTTAATCACCCGGCGGTCTCGCGAGCGCAGGCGGGAATTAGGCTGGTTGAGGAAAGCTATTTTTTGTTTGGGCTACGCCCGGCCAATCCAGTAAACCTTAACGGAAAAGCGGTTGAAGAAAACGAAGCCCTGGCCCCCGGCGACATTCTTGAAGTTGGACCTTTCCTGCTGGAGATAGATCTGACCGAGGATGCGCTGGTCATCGCGGTCTCGCTTCAAATTGGCACAGTGGTAGAAACCACCAGCGCAAGCAGTCCAAACCTTGGCACTACCACAAAACTGGATCCAGCTCACCTTCCCGGAGAAAAGAAACTCCAAGCGAAGACGCGCGCGGCCCCGCTTCCGGGTGATAAAGCTCTCGACATCTTCTGGGACAAGCGAATTCGCGAAGCCGGCAAAATGGTTCGTCCGTCGCCGCTCTTCCCCAGGAGCCAACGACGCGCGGGGAAGGCGCAATTCAACTGGACACCAACGACAGATCTGAGGTCCCACTGGCCAGTCTCATTCTTTACCTGGGGCGCGATCGTTGTAGGGTTACTCTCCGTCGCCGCCGCTTATTGGTATGCAAGCGCATATGCGCCTGCTCCGGTGTCGGGCGCGCACGCAAAGTCGGAACTCAGCATATTCCCGCCGATTGCCGTCAAGCCTAATGGAAACTCCTGCACAAACTGTCATTCTTTCGCTGGAAGCATGGAGGCCAATTGTTCGCAGTGTCACAACGCGGAAGCTTTTGTTGCCACAGTAATAGCGCCTCACGCGAACGCGGGCATCGGCTGTGTTTCATGTCATGCCGAGCACCGCGGAACAGAATTCAAACCTGCTGAGGCGGCACTGCTCGGGTGTACTGAATGCCACAACGATGCGAACAAAAATTCGTACAACGGTCACAAGGTCGGCACACCTCACGGAGGAACGTTTGGCTATCCGGTCGTGGATGGAAAGTGGAAGTGGAAGGGACTGAACGATGACGAATGGGCGCTAAAACAGATCGCGGTCACGCGGCTGCCTACAGACTCAGAAGAGAAGTGGCGCAGCAAACAATTTCATGCGCTTCATGTGCAACGAGTGCGCGCCCAGGGACTGCAGGGAAATGCGGAAGGCGAATTGTCTTGTTCGAGCTGCCACAAGACTTTCAATCCGATAGATCGTGATACACCGCGCACCACCTGCGGAACCTGTCACAATGGCCGTCTGGAGTTGGGGACTGGTCGAGTCCTAATTGCCAGGGACAAACCAAACTGCACTTCATGTCATGTTCAGCATGTTAAAGACAAACGCCATTGGAATCGGTCGTTGCTGGCGGAAAAATAGTCCAAAGTTCAATGTCCAATGCCCAAAGTCCAAAGTCAACGAACCTGACACAGACTTTGGACATTGGACTTTGGACGATCCGCGAGTTGAATATTTAACTCACAGGCTTATGACAAGGGAGGCAATCGTTTGAGCCGGCTATTTTTCCCTTGAGGGCAGGACGGGCAGCGATGGCCTTGTCGTGGCAAATATTGCAGTTCATGTGGTAAGCCACTTCATTAGTTAGTTTCGTGGGCACCGTCTTCCCCGGATAGGTCACCGAAGGAATAGTCGCACTATCATCGCCGGCCTGCAGATGACAGGCTCGGCAAGTTTTTACCGGCTTTGAGTCGGCAGCTTCCAGCACGGTCGCCGTCAATGCCACTGGCCTTTCCGAAGTCTTTAGAGGTGGCTGCAGGGCCGACGCCGGCTGATCCGTGTGATGACATTCGACACAAGCCACGACGCTCTTCCCATCGATGCTGTAATTCTTCGTAGCGTGGTTCTCGTGATTGAAGGGTACCTCACCATACTTATCTGACTGGCTGTCCTTATCGAGCACCACTTCCTTCGGCTGAGTCTTGCTCTCCTTCGGAATCTCCTGTTGACCCGAAAAGGCCGAGCCATTCACAACAACAATCACCGCCAGACATGCCAACGCCAGGATTAGGATTAACAGTTTTCTCATCGACTTAGCCTCAAGTGGAAAGTTTAGGAAGAAGCGCCATGGAATAGCAGGGGAGGGAATCTCAAGCAGCACAATCTTAATTAGCGAACCGGAACGTGTCAAACTTATTCTCCAGGCATATATATCAGCCGCGGATGAACGCGGATGAACGCGAATAAGCAAAAAGCCATTGCAAAGTTCAGTTAGTTAGATCGAAGTGCGCAAGCGATCCAGCGGTTATTTTAGCGTGGTCAACTTGGCGTTCCAGTTTTGCTTCTGATTCGCGTTCATCCGCGTTCATCCGCGGCTTATTCTTATACTGACCTGTTCTTCTCACAGCGGCATTTTAAAACTGGCAGATGTGTGGCAACGACGGCAGACTTTGAATGCCAGGTCGCCGCCGAAGGAGCGCTTGCCATTGTGGCAGCTTAAACAAGCCAGCCCGCGCGTTGCAGGAAAATGTTCGGCAGGCGCCGGCGAGCTAACCTGGCGAGATTGCGGCGCTCCGGCAGTCAGCAGGTGACAATCGGCACAGGCCAACCGTTGTGCGGGACCATGTTTCCCATGACTGAAGGCGAACCGAAAAGCGCGTGCATTCGTCGCGGTGCGAGCGTAAGGTTTTTGGTCATGACAAACTCCGCACGAAGCAATTTCTTTGCCCGACTGGGATCTACTGCTCGGCGTGTGACAGCTGTAACACTGATTGTGCGCTGCGATACCGGAAGGGATTGCGAGTGCCACTGCGCGGCCGCCTAAACGGCCGTGACAAGCTGCGCATCCGCTCGGTGGCCGGGCTGTGCCAGTCATGTGTTGAGCATGATCGAATTTCATGTTGAAGCTTTCGTTGAACTTCGTGGGAAAACTTCGCAGCGGCGGATTCGCACTGCTGACGTCCGTGTGACAGATGACACACATCGGAACAGCGGGGGTAACAAACTGAGCCAGGTGGCAGTCAGTGCAGGCCTTATGTCCGGGAAACCGCGGCGTCGCGGAATTATCGCTGCGCAGGTGACAGGTGGTGCAGGCCAGAGAAGCGTGGCGCTGGCTGGTGTGTTTGAACTTTGAATAGTCGAGTTCGGGACCTTGCGGCAATCCGGCGAACCTCGACAACTCTCTGTGCAAACTCTGTGTTCTCTGTGTCTCTGTGGTGAGTGTGGCGTGGGTTAGGTTCACCACAGAGACACAGAGAACACAGAGGCAACACAGAGATGAATGACAGACCACAGCGGAGTGGTTGAGAAAGTCTTAAGCAGCCGAAAGGTTTTTGAACGCCTGAAAGCTCACTTTATGTCCTTGCGCTTCATCGGTTCTCGTCCGGCAATCAAGTAATGACCAGGCGGCGGATCAAGCCGCCCTACATCCGACGTGTGACAGTAGCTGCAAACGAAGTCGCGATTTTTGTCGAGCGCTTCCAACTCCTTGCTCACGTCCAACCGCAGTCCATCCTTGTTATGGCATTCAGTGCAGGAGGTGATGGGCACGTCTGGTTGCAAACCGCGCAGTGTTGTTGCCTTAGTGATGTTGATGTGGCAGGTAGTGCATTCCGCGATGTGCTGTTCGCGTCCGTGACGAAATTTGAACGAGAGCCGTTTCGGGGCATCGACTACGAAGAACCCTTTGTCGGCAAGCTTGTGGCAGCCGGCGCAAATCTCGTTCGTCGGCTGCTGCGACTCCCAGTGGCAGTTGAAGCATGCAGCGTGATTGCCTGGCGCGGTTTTGAAAGTTGCGGCGTCGGGAACAAACGCATCGGTCCAACCTGTGGGTGGCGCGAGCGGAACAGTAATTCGCGGTGCATGGCAAATTTCACAGTTGTTATAGTGTTTCGTTTTGTCATCAGCGCTGACGTTTGCAAATGTGAATGAAGCTCGCACGAATGATAATTGCCGTTTCGCCGGAACGAGGCGAAATAGCTTTGCGATCACGTCCTGATGCTTATCGTGCGGAAACTCAATTAGAAACTGGCGCTGAACGGCAGGATTGGGAAACGCAAAACGTACGTCGTCGCGCGGCGAAACCTTCGAGTGGCAAACGGAACAGATCGCCGGCTTGGCAGATTTGAAGAACTGCGAACGATGACAACTAACACACGAGCCATGCCCGGGATAATCAGCGACGTCAGGAAAGTCCCTTGCTTTTCGCCAGTTGTCCGTCGGAACCTTGTGGCAGGTATTGCAGGCTGCCTGGTGCTTTTTGGTGGCGTGAGAGAAGCGGGAATAGTCGATCGTCGCGGACCGGTTAATTGGCCGAGAGGACGCGGGCGCCTTTCGCCTTTGTTTCTGGGCTGAGGCGCCGTTCATGAAAAAGCAGGTGGCGCCAAAGAACAAAATACTCGGCGCCAGGATAGCAATTGCAGCTCGGACAATACGTCTCATTAGCTGTTTGGCAATCCATTCTCTGTGTTTCCTCTGTGTTCTCTGTGTCTCTGTGGTGAACCACTGCTTAAGAGACACTCACCACGGAGACAGAGAGAACACAGAGGATGCACAGAGGCAATTGAAACTGTCGGTTGGTTGAGTCTCATTTGGGCACCGACTCGCAAACCGGCAGCGGCTTCTCGACCGCCACACACTTCACGTTCTTATCTTTCCGATTCGATATCAGAAACGGTTTCTCAAACGCCCGGTCGTCCTGTTTCACCTGCACCTCGCAATTCCATATCGCTGCACCCTCTCCAATCTCAGCCGCAATGATATTTGAAAGTATGTACGCTCCGGGTTCGAGATCGGTGAAATAGGCCGTGCCGTTTCAATCGGTCATGACGGAAAGCACCTTTGCGCCGAGACGTCTCCTCGGCCTGTTTGAGAGTTGATTGCAACTGATCCTGATGATGCTTGTAAAAACCATTGCGAAGTTTCTCCGGCAGGTTGACCGTTAGCCATTTGCGCGCCAGATCCCGATTGCCAAACTCTTTCTCACCCACTAATACCGCAGTCATAAATTCCGGTACTACACCGGCGCCGTCCACATCCTCCGGCTGGATGGCGCGGCAATAGACCGACTCGCAATCGATTGTCCTTGAGCCACTTGATCAATGCCTCACTGGCGCCGGCGGCGCGATAGTAACAGTCGCGCGAAACCACCGGCCGCCGCTCGATCGTTTCGAGCACGCTTTTGTTTCGTTCAAGTGAACCTTTGATCAGAAAGAATCGCTTACGCGAGAGTCCCTTTGTTGCGTCGCCCACTTTGACTCTCACTCGCAAACGAAGAACGGTACCCGCGCCTTGACGCCCGCATGGCCGAACCCGAGGAGATCGCCGGCGTCATCGCCTTTCTGGCATCTGCGGATGCTGGCACCACCGGGGCGGTCATCCCGGTCGACGGCGGGCTCGGGATGGGCCACTGATCACCCGTGACCCTGTGCCTACACTCGTGCCAGACTGACCCGCCATCCAGAACCCGTCACCCCTGAACCCAACCCCGAAACTGCAACCCTGAAACTGCAACCCTGAACCTGCAAGGAGAACACCGTGGATCCTGAACTTTTCGGCCGCTTCCGCAAGTGCGCCGTCGAGGTGCTGTCCGTCGAGGAGAGCGCCGTCGTGCCCGAGGCGAACTTCGGTGACGATCTGGACGCCGACAGCCTCGACCTCGTCGAGCTCGTGATGGCGCTCGAGGAGGAGTTCGACATCTCCGTTCCCGAGGACGAACTCGAAGGCGTCGAGACCGTGCAGCAGGCGTACGACCTCGTCGCCGCCAAGGTCTGATGAGCAGCGGCCGCAGGGTCGCCGTCACCGGCCTCGGGGTGGTCGCACCCACGGGGATCGGTCGCACCGCATTCTGGGACGGCCTGCTCGGACCCGGCGCAACGTCGGGACAGTCGCTGACCGTGACCGACTGGGATCCGTCGCCCTACTTCGACAACCCCAAGCACGCTCGCCGGACCGACCGCG
>CAVOQJ010000012.1:0-98818 GCA_963698325.1 Blastocatellia bacterium
GTGCGAACGCTGATACTTAGCTTGTCGGCGATCTCGCGGCTGGTCATGTATTCCGCGATCATTGCAAGCACACGTCGTTCAGTCGGCGTGAGTGACTCCAGCCCTTCGACCGGTTTTGTCTGGCCTGAGGCGCGTTTGAACAGATATTTCGTGACCTCGGCACTCGTGAAGTTCTGCCCGCGCCGGACGGCGTGCAGGCAGTTCACGATGTCACTTACGGCGCTGTCCTTGAGCACGTATCCTCGCACACCGAGACTCAAGCTTTTGCCAACATCGCCTCTTCGTTGTGCATCGTCAGCATGACGGTCTCAGCTGTGAGGCCTTTTGCGCGCATCGATTCAACGACGGCAAAACCAGTAAGCCCGGGCATGTTCACGTCGAGAACAACGACATCGGGTGCCAGGTCAGCAATCATCTCCAGCGCGGCCTGACCGTCGCCAGCTTCGCCGACGACGCACAGGGACGGATCCGTTTCGATCACCTGCCGCAGGCCGGATCGAAATATCGGATGATCGTCAGCTATCACTATTCGTGTCTGCTCGGCCATTCTTATTCGGTAATGAAACGGTTATTCGCGTCCCTTTTCCGGGAGACGAGTGGATCTTGAGTTGCGCTCCGATGATTCCAGCTCGTTCGTGTACACCTTTTAGCCCCAGTCCGCCATGCGATCCGTCTCCAGAGAAGCCGGTGCCATCGTCCTCGATCATCAGGGTAAGCCGATCATCAGTTTGACGCAGGGCGACGACAGCCATGTTCGCGTTGGAGTGTTTGATTATATTGCTTAGCGACTCCTGGGCAATACGGTAGATATTGATTGCCTCGTCGTTTGTGAGCGGCGCGATCTTGTCATCTATCTCTTTCGTAAACGCTATCGAGGTGCCGCTTGCGATCGACTCGACGAGCGTCGCGAGTGCAGCGGACAGCCCGAGATGCTCGATCTGCGCGGGATGCAGATTGCGCGCTAGCTCGCGCGTTTCTCGCAACGCCTGCGGCCGAGGCGTCCGATATCTCACGCATCTGTTCGATGAGCGTTTCGTGTTCGTCCGTTTTTGTCAAGCTCATCAAAGCTCGATTTCGAATGATGGTTAGGCTTTGGCCCAGCGAATCGTGAAGCTCTAACGCAATCCGGCGTCGCTCGTTCTCCTCTGAATCGATCAGCCGACGCGTGAAGTCCGCCCGCTCTTCGTTAATTGCCTGAAGCTGCCTGACACGATAAAAATACGCACCCGCCAAAACGAGCGCGGCCGCGAGCGCAGACAAGGTGTAAAACCAATACGTTCGATAAAACGGCGGGACGACAACTATCTTCAACGCCGCGCCTTCATTATTCCAAACACCATCCTGATTCGCCGCGATAACGCGGAATGTATATTCACCATACGGAATGTGCGAGAAGTTTGCCGTGCGGCGCGTGCCGGCCTCGGTCCAGTTCAGAGTCAAGGCCTTCGAGCCTGTATCGAAAACGAAGTCGATCCGCGCCGCGATAGACGGGAGCTGTGTAAGCAATGTCGATCGCCGACTGCCCGGGCTCGATCCGCACCGCACCGCCCGACGCCAACACAGCCGATTGGTCGATCAGAACATCTTCGATCAAAACTGGGGGCAGTCCTGATGCCCGCCGTGCCTTTCGCGGATCGACTACGGCTAAACCACCGGCTGTCGGAAACCAGAGTTTCCCATCGGAGGCTTTGATCCCGGCAGGTTGTTTACCGCCATTTCCTTCAACGTTAGTAGACCGTCTTCCGGCCCGTAGGCAATGGAAGCCACGGTTGACGCCCTGCCATCGGCGACGTCGTTGAGATCCTGGCGTCGGGTGCGATGAATGCCCTGATTGCTGTTCATCCAGAACCACCCGTCGTCCTCAAGAATGCAGAAAACTCCGTCACTGAATAGGCCCTGTCTGCTGGTAATGCTTGCGAACTTTCCATTCTTGAAGCGGGTGATGCCGCTGTCATAAGTGCCGATCCACAAGATTCCTTCGTCGTCCTCGTACAGAGAACGGATATAGTTTCCACCAAGCCCGTTCGGCGGTGGTGAACGAAACGAAGCGGTCACCTTCAAGTCGGGCGAGTCCGGTCACCGTGCCGACCCAGATCGTACCGTCGCGGGTTTGTAAGAACGAAGTGACGGAGGCGCTTGGAAGCCCGTCGGCGGTCATGAACTTTCTAATGGTGTTTCCGTCGTACCTCGAGATGCCCGCTGCTGCCCCACCGTACCAAATGTTGCCCGAGGAGTCCTGAGAGATCACATCGACTTCCGGTATCGGTCCATTTCCCGGATCCCAATTCGGTTCGAGCGGTCTCCACGCGTTGCCGTCGCGGTACCAGAGTTGACGATTTCCAACCCACAGTCGGGAATTCCGGTCTTCAAATAGTGCCGTTACAAGATCAAAGGGCTCGGGGAAAAATCGTCCGTCTTCGTACCGGATAAGATGCTTCTCCCACCCTCCGAACCAGATCCTCTCCAGTTTGTCTTGAATCACCGAATAGATATTCTCGGTGGGGAGCCCGTCAGCGGCGGAATACACTCTTACCGACGGTGGGTCTTTTAGAAGGCTCAATCCTCTATCACTGTACATCCACAGATTTCCGTCCCGGTCCGCAAACATGCCGCGCACCTTCATGTCAGCTAGCTCCGCGTCCACCGTGGGAAAGCTCCGGGGATCGCCTGCGGCGAGTGTCTTTGCGTCTATTCGTACAACGCCGAAACTAAAATCCCCTAGCCAGAGATTGTTCTCCCGATCTAATTCAAGAGCGGTCGTGTCAGACACAGCCACGGGAAATTCCGTGACTTCTCCGTTACGAAGCCGTGCCAGGCGTGTTTCTCCTAGTTTGCCGCCGACTTCGTGCGGCATTAGGAACCAGAGCGAGTCGTCGATCACGACCGCCTTACGGGCGATCAACCTCAATCCGTCGAATGGCATCGCCGATTTCTTAGGGTAGCTCTCCAGGCGAGCGTTCTTACCGCCCAGGTAGCGATCGCCTCTATCGATCCAAATGTATTGATGCTCATCCCAGAAGACAGCAGGCAACTTGCGAACTGATGCAGGTCTCGCACGGAATCGACCGTCTTCATAAAAAAACTCCGTGTCATCGTTCCTTAAGACCATCTCGGTCTTGAGCCGCCACGGCTCTGCCATGTCCTCCGTCTCAAAATCTTTTCCCTTTGAGAAACTCACGAACCGGCCGTTTTCGTAAACACACGATCCTGTTCGCATCCTCCGTCAAAATCCATAAGCGGCCATCGGGGTCAACAAACAATCCGGTGAGCCGGTTTGTGGGTAGCTCGGCGGTATCTAGTTTGCGGAATACTTTAAACCGAACTCCATCGAACCTGGCGAGTCCGTCGAATGTGGCGAGCCAGATGTAGCCGTCCGGCGTTTGTGCAATGCTAAGTACGGAATTCTGCGGGAGGCCATTCGCTGTATTCCAGGTTTTGAAAAGATTCTCCTTTGCGATTAGTGAGACGGGTGAGCACACGAACCCTAAAAGGAAGAGGAAGAGCAACCGATACGTCAACGCGTTTTGCATCGCGTTAGTCTTCCGCAAGACGAAAAAATTCATCGCGAAGTGATCGAGAGAGGTCATCCTGTCGAGGGCGAAGTTAACAATCGTCAGTTCTCTTGCGTCTGGAACAAAGATTTCACAGGGTCAAGAACTGCTCCTCTCGCCTCAGTATAGGCGTGTGGCCATTTTGTGGACAGAACAAATAGCACAGAACTAAACAGTTTCCGCGTAGCGCCGTGCGGGCTCGTTCATAGATCGGCGCCACAGCAAAAAGAGCAACGGCGATCAAAACGAGCATACTCGTGGCAAATAATCTTGGTTCGTACCTCGAGTTCACCTCCAATACTCAAAGAGATTGTGAGTATTCGTAAACAAGAGTGAGGCGCATCACACCCGAGCAGACCTCCGCGTTACACTCAAATGTAACAAGTCCCAGGAATTTAGATAGTTGCAGCGGTAAGCGAAACAGAGGCTTTGACATGCGTTGCCATCGCTTACTGTTCAGTGATGTGGCGTGTGGTTATTTCTGGTCACGTTTTGGTCACTTGGCGAAATTGGACCAAATCCGAGTATTTTGCGTAAGTTCTTGAAGGTGACGTGAGTTATTGGTGGAGCAGAGGGGGCTCGAACCCCTGGCCTCCGCATTGCGAACGCGGCGCTCTGCCAAACTGAGCTACTGCCCCACGACTCGGAAGAATACAGTTTCGAGTTTCGAGTTTCAAGTTGCGCGTTAGAGTCCCCGCGTTAGAGTCCACAGATTAAGCAGAATTGGAGTCTCGCGTAACCTCACCGTTTCTTGAATGATTTCTCCTTTCGCGATTCGAGATGCTCCCAAACGAGAAATCAGCATGACGATAACGCCGCCAGTGCCGAATCGATCGCTTCACGAATCTTCTCAACGTTGCGACCACCGCCCTGTGCCAGGTCAGGCTTACCGCCGCCGCGACCGTCGAGTATCGCGCACGCTTCGCGCATCAGCGCGTTCATGTCTCCTGACGCATCTGCTGAGCGCGCAAAAACGATTCGCACTGCAGCCCTGTCGCGAGAAGCGAGCAGAGCTATGGTGTTTGGGTAAACGATCAGCGCCTGCGCCAAATGCTTCAAAGCTTCACCGTCCCGATTATCAAAAATCTGGGTGACAACCCGAGCACCCGTCGGGTTCGGTAAAGCAGTAGTCAGCAGTTGCTCTGCCTCGACGCGAGCGGCTATTTCTTCCAGGGCCCGAACGCGCCGGTTAAGTTCCTTGTTTTCTTCAAGCATTCGGGCGGTGAGCTTCGCCGCATCCTCACGACCGGCGCTGAATAGAGCGGCAACGGCGCGCGCGGCCTTGTTCGCGCGCCTGTAGTCGGCAAGTGCACGCGTGCCGGCGGCAAACTCTATCCGCGTTAGTCCTTTGGCGCGTTCCCAGGTTCGCACTGCAATCATGCCGACTTCGCCCGTTCGATAAGCGTGAGTGCCGCCGCAGGGAGTTAGATCGAAACCTTCAATTTCAATCAATCTCAGTTCGCCATCGCGCGAAGCATCCTTCCGCAGCGGCAGCCGAGCTGCTTCCTCCGCCGTGACATTCCTGATGGTGATTTCGCGGTCTTCCCAAATAACGTTGTTCGCCAGCTCTACGGCGCGTTCGATTAGTTCATTCGTGGGATTTGTCAATTCAACATCTATTTCGCAAAAGTCGTGCAGCACCCGAAAACTTCGCGTCGGCGCATTGAAAAGAGTTACAAAAGCCTGCGAGAGAATGTGCTGGCCGGTGTGTTGCTGAATGTGGTCGAGGCGGCGTGCCCAATCGATTCTTCCTTTGACAGTCGTGCCCACTTCCGGCGCGCGTCCCTGAATGACATGCAGTATTCCGTTTTCTTCGTCATCCATGCACTCGAGAACTCGATTGCCGTCAAGCGTACCCGTATCGCTTGGTTGTCCGCCTCCAGTTGGATAGAAAGCTGTGCGGTCGAGTGTCACAGCGGTCCAGCCACTCACACGGTCGGTCTTGTCGAGGACCCGCGCTTCAAACTCGATGAGATGGGAATCGCTATAGTAGAGACGTTCAGTTGCAGGCATGTCAGATCTTTGGGCTTTGGTCTTAGGTCTTTGGTCTTTGAATTTGCTGAGTTAATAATCTAACGAGTAAATAGATGCAAGCCAAGAGCGAAATTCAAAACACCGACTTCGCACATCAAGTCAAGGCCATGGGCATTCAGAGACTGTCTGAAGTTGCAGCTATTCTTTGACAGCCTTTCCTGAAAACCAACATAATCCGCGATTGCTTCTCAGCACTTATGCTTTCCTGTTTCTTATTGGGAATAGATTTCTATGAATCGCATTCTTCGAGGGATTCTCCTCCGCGTAGCTTTCCTGTTACTGCTGGTTGCTGTCTCGTTTTCTGTAACAGTCGGCCGGCAAGAGAATCAGCTACGTTCGATCACTTATCGTTTATCTATTCCGCGCCCGGTTTCGCATTTGTTTGAAGTGGTGATTGACGTCGAGTTGCCGAACGAGGCAACCGCGAAATCACTCGACTTCCAGATGCCCAAGTGGTCGCCCGGGCGCTATGCCGTTTTCGATTTCGCCAAGAATGTGCAGGAGTTTCAGGCCTACACAACAAACTGCAGCGTGCGGAGCGACGCCCGCTCAGCAGTGAACTGCCAGGTCTCGACATTTCCAGTGAAGCGAGTTGATGACCAAACCTGGCGAGTTCAAACACAGGGCGCGCAAAAGTTAACGGTGAGCTATAAAGTCTTCGGCAACGATCTTTCCGGCACGTTTTCACAACTTGATTCTCGCCATGCTAATTACAACGGTGGATCCATCTTTATGTACGTCGTCAATCACAAACCGGATCCAGTCAGGCTCGTGATTCAACCACCAGCGAACTGGCGCATTATCAACGGAAGAATGGACCGAAGCGATCAGCGCGAGTGGCAGTTTCCGAATTATGACGTGATGATCGATACCCCGACCGAAATCGCCCCTGATTGGACTGAGGATCAGTTTCAGGTCGATGGCAAGCGCTACCATGTCATAGTTCATTCGTTTGGTGATGAAGGCGGAAAGCGCGCCGGACTCGTTCGTGATATCGAAAAGATCGTGAGAGCGGAAACCGCTATGTGGGGACCGCCGGAGTTTGAGTCATATACGTTCCTGATCCATTTCGCGGCTGACGATCATTCCGGCGACGGCATGGAACATCTGACGTCCACCCAAATCATCGAGCCGGGTGCGCTGGGCGAAGAAGGAGTTTACGGAGACACGCTGGACACCGTGGCTCACGAGTTTTTCCACGTTTGGAATGTCAAACGACTCCGTCCCGTCGAGCTTGGGCCATGGGATTTTACGCGTGCCGTCAGCACACGCGGACTTTGGGTTGCCGAAGGGATAACGAATTACTACGGCCACATGATGATGCGCCGGGCCGGCCTGTGGGACGATACCGCCTTGCTGCGACGTGAAAGCCAAACAATTACTGGAATCGAAAACGCGCCTGGCAGCCATTTGATGACCGCGGAAGATTCTTCGCTCTCGGCGCCGTTCCTCGATGACGCGCCGCACGCCCAGCGAACTAATCTGCAGAACACGTCAATCAGCTACTATCCGAAGGGCGAAGTAATCGGATTGGTTCTCGATTTGATGATCCGCGGACGAACCAATGGAAAAGCCTCGCTTGACGACGTAATGCGTCGCATGTATGACGAGTTTTATCTCAAGAGTCCGAATGCAAGCTACTACTTACGCGGTCGAGGATACGCAACGGAAGACTTCGAGCGCGTGGCTTCGGAAGTGGGCGATTTTGATCTGGGCGGATTTTTCAGGCGCTACGTTCGCGGCGTCGAAGTATTGCCTTATGACGAGGCGCTTGCTTATCTGGGGCTCCATTTGACTCGCGAGGTAGCGCGCCAACCTTTTGATGCAGGCATTGGAGTTGATTGGCAGAAGACGAGCGGTCTGGCGATCGCGTTCGTGCGCAATGGTTCGCCGGCGGAGGATGCGGGCCTGCAGGAGGGTGATGAAATTATTTCGCTGGGACGCAAAAACGTTACGCGCGAGAACTGGCTGGTCTCTCTCAGTCGTTACAAACAGGGCGATCGCATACCGGTCACGATAAAACGGGATCGCAGGACTATCCAAACTGCTCTTCTGCTTGGCCTACCGGAACGCTTCGAGTATCGAATCGTCGAGAGAAAAGACGCCACGCCGGAACAGAAAGCCCTGCGGGCAGCCTGGTTGAAAGGTTCGTGAACGTCAGGACTCGTAAATGCGAAGAGGGAAAACCAAAGGCGCCTCATCATCAGCAAATACGCCGCGCCGGTTGCTCGGTATGAGATATTTCCTGGTGCTGTGGCCTCTTTTTTTCGTGATCTGTGTTGGTTTGGGTTACGCGACGCTAAGACGTTACGATCCGCGTACTACAGAAGGCCTAAGTGACGCGTCGAAGTATTACGCGATTGTCACCGGCGCTGACACGTCTAACTTTAAGGAGATGTTTCGCTGCCGCATCCTCGTACCGTATGTTGCGCGACCGTTCTACTGGCTGGCTCAAAACTACTTACATACGTGGAATCCCGCCTTCTTTGGTCTACTGATGGCCAACGCGATCTTCTGCGCTACAACGGCATGCTTTGTCGTCAGCATTGGCAACAGGCTATTGAATGATCTGGGTACGGCCTTGTTCGCAGCGACGCTTTACTTGCTCAATTTTGCGATCTCCAACCTCCAGCTCGCAGGACTGATTGATGCTGGAGAGGCTTGTTTTATGACAGCGGTAACGTGGAGTCTACTCTCGGGTAAGTGGTATCTGCTTCCGCTATGGGGAGTGCTGGGCGCATTGGCTAAGGAAACGTTCGTTCCCTTTTCATGTGTTTTTGCTTTCACGTGGTGGATAACGCAAAGCCGGCAAATAAGACCTGGACTGTCGCAACTGAATTGGGCGGAGTTCAAATGGGTCGCGTCACTGGCAGTTGTGGGGTTGGCAACAGTGATGGCCGTTCACTCTGCTGTTGCCGGACAACTCAAGTGGCCGTGGGAGATCGCCAGCCAGGCACGAGCGCCGGTGAATTTTCTTTTCGCGCTGTGGAACTGTCTTACCGAACACAGCTTTTGGTACGTGTTTGGCTGGTTGATCCCGTTGGGGATCTGGCGGCTAAAATATTTTCCCAGACCGTGGTTGGTAGCGGCGTTGATCACAGCAGCGGTGGCGATCTTGTTGGGTGCCTACAGTAACGCCGGCGGGACTGTCGGCCGGGCGACATTCAACATCGTTGGACCACTGCTGAGCCTCTCGGTCGCGCTATTAATCGCGCGCCCGTCAAACTATTTGTCTCCAGCCAAATCCGGGTGGACCTCGTAAAAGCATGCACGCTGAAAGCACGCAGAGGCAGCATTACAACCGCATTGCGACGGATTATGAAGCGCAATACGGCGATCCTGATGGTCTGACTTACCGGGAGAGGTTCTTGTATGAACCGATGTTGGCCGGGCTTGATCTCGAACGACGAACTGTTCTCGAAGCATTGAGTGGTAGCGGGCACGCCACTGGCTACCTATTGACGAACAAAAAGGCGTTGGTCACAGGTTTAGATATTTCTGAGGAAGCAATCGAAAGTTTCAAAAAGCGCTGGCCGCAGAGTCAGGCTATTTGGGCCCCCATTACGGAGTCAGGGCTCGCAGATGAATCGTTCGACTGTATCGTTGTAGTTATGGGTTTACATCACCTCCATCCAAACCTCTCAGAGGCATTGCGCGAGATTCACCGGCTCTTGCGCAAGGGCGGTTTCTTTTGCTTCACCGAACCTCACCGGGAGTCAGCCTTTAGTTCGTTGCGCGCGCTGTGGTATCGCTACGATCCACTTTTCGCCGAGAACGAAGAAGCCCTCGACATTGAAGCCTTGAAGCGTGAATGTGAGAGTCTCTTCGAATTCAGGATGGAGCAGCATGTTGGCAGCGTGGCGTATCTGCTGGTTCTGAATTCCATGATCTTTCGCGTGCCCCTGTGGCTGAAAAGGATTTACTCACCCCCGCTGATGCGTCTGGAAAAAATACTTTCCGGCTTTCATTCCCGGACTCTGTCCCTGGGGGTTATTTGTCAGTGGGAAAAGAAATAATGACAGTGGCGTATTTTGGTTATAAGAACCAGGATTAGTAGCGACCGGGTTCGCGGTAACCCACGAGCTGCCATACCAGCATCAGGCATCAGCAGCGCACAAAATCAGAACCGCTCCCGGTTCTGATTTTGTATTAGCGCAGGCGGTTCGTAATCAACCCCGAACCTCCATTCGCCATCGCTACCGGTTTTGATTACAGTACCCTTCCAACACTCCCCCAGTCCTGGAATAAGGCCTGGTATTACTACTTTCCTAAACATCAAAGGAACATCTGAGGCACCTGGTTTGCTATTGAGCAAACCGGAGTTTTTCAAAAAAGACGAATCTGAGTGTGGCGGCTGCTCGAGCCCCCGCGGTAAATCATTCTGACTACATTAGTTATTAGTCGGCCGCGAGCGCGGTCGGGCCGGATTTGAGCGGTTGGAGCAAGGGAGGAAACATGCAAACGGCATTGGAGACATTGGAGAATTATCCGAACAGTGATCGGGCAAGGGAATCGAACTTAAGTCTAATTGTGGGGCGCTGGCTCGGCGAATTATTCGGCTGCCCGCACAAAGAGATCAGCCGTCCTTTTTCGAGACATGGCGAAACCTTTCGTGTCTGTATTACTTGCGGGGCGCGCCGGCAGTTTGATGCGAAAACCTGGAATACGGTCGGACCTTTTTATTACAAAGAGGCCCGCACGTCAGACCTTCACCGACACTAAGGCGCTGCTGCTGACAACTGCGGCGTCTGTGTTTCCAGAGAAACCACCCGTCGCTGAGGCTTCCGGTTCTGACAACCGGTAGCTGGCAGTTTATTCGAGTCGGTAGTTGGGCGCTTCCTTGGTGATGATCACGTCGTGCACGTGCGACTCGCGCAGGCCCGCCGAAGTGATGCGAATAAACTTGCTCTTTTCCTGAAATTCTTTGATTGTGCGACAACCGGTGTAGCCCATGCCGGAACGCAGCCCGCCGACGAGTTGCGTCGTCATCTCCGCAATAGTCCCTTTGTATGCCACGCGGCCTTCTATTCCTTCAGGCACGAGTTTCGATTCGCTTTCCGCCGCTTCCTGCGCATACCGGTCGCGCGAGCCTTCGCGCATTGCCCCGATCGAACCCATGCCGCGGTAAGTCTTGAACGAACGACCCTGGAAGAGAATTACTTCGCCGGGCGCTTCTTCTGTTCCCGCGAATAACGATCCGATCATTACTACGTCGGCGCCTGCGGCAATTGCCTTGGCGACGTCGCCGGAAAATTTCACGCCGCCATCGGAGATGAGTGGAATGCCTCCAGCGCGGGCAGCTATAACACAGGACTGGATGGCCGTCATCTGCGGTACGCCCGCCCCGGTTACAACGCGCGTGGTGCAGATGGAGCCAGGTCCGATGCCAACCTTGATGGCATCTACGCCGGCATCGACCAACTCCTGCGTGCCTTCTGTCGTGCCGACATTCCCGGCGATTAGGTCTGTTTCGGGGTGACGCTGTTTGATCTCGCGCACCGCCTCGATTACACGGACAGAGTGTCCGTGCGCGGTGTCGATCACTAAGACAATCAACTCGCGCCTTTACCAACTCGTCGGCGCGTTCGCGAAAGTCGCCGGTAGGTCCGATCGCCGCAGCGACGCGTAAACGGCCAAGGTTGTCCTTGGCTGCGTTTGGATATTTGATTGCTTTTTGAATGTCTTTGACGGTGATTAGGCCCTTGATACGCTTGTCACCATCAATCACCAGCAGCTTCTCAATGCGATGTTTTTGTAG
Organism: Blastocatellia bacterium; assembly: GCA_963698325.1. GTDB lineage: Bacteria > Acidobacteriota > Blastocatellia > Pyrinomonadales > Pyrinomonadaceae > PSRF01. Next base: position 11,344 of record CAVOQJ010000012.1, read on the forward strand.
CACCGCCTTGGCCTGCTCGAGCGTGGTGCCGACCGGAACAGTGACCAACGGTTGCTTGGTCATCACTTCCGCGACGGGAATATCAAACCGAGTTTCAAACCGCAGGTCGCGATTGGTAATGATGCCAACCAGGTGGCCATCTTCATCAACTACCGGTACGCCGCTGATGTGGAATCGTTCCATCACCTGAAGGGCTTCGCGCACCGGTTTAGTTGGCAGAATGGTTACCGGGTCAACAATCATCCCCGACTCTGATCGCTTAACTTTGTCTACCTCCTCCGCCTGACGTTCAACGCTTAGGTTTTTATGAATGACGCCGATGCCGCCCTGCTGTGCGAGCGCGATCGCCAAAGCTGCTTCAGTTACTGTATCCATTGCGGAGGAGCACAACGGAATTTGTAGTTGGATGTTGCGAGTGAATTGCGTGGACGTGTCGGTTTCATTCGGCAAAACGTCAGAGCGAGCTGGGACCAAAAGCACGTCGTCGAATGTTAGACCCTCGGGTAGTTCTACTGAGATCATACAGCGTTATCGACTCCTTAAAGATCAGTTTGAGATGAAACTTATTAACAGAAACACAACTGCCCGCCACTCAGTGCGGGCAGTCGCAAAGTATTATTCTTCCCGATGATGTTGCCCAGGGATTGCTGTGGGTCGCGCGCACGCTTAGGTACCGAGCCCGGCAGCACAAACCCCATCGACCAACAACTATTGCAGGAACTGTTCGTAATCAGCTTTCCAGATATTCAAAGTACCGGCCCCGTTCGCGGGTCGTTTGCTAGACAGCACGCTTACACTTGGCGATTCCTGTCCGGTAATTGCGGAACGTCGTTGTACCCAGTGGAGTACGGTTAGCGCTACCGTTGTCAAAATCGCCAGGATCACAATTGCCAGGGCTACAGTCAAAACCGGAGATCGCGTCGCGGGGGCATCGGTATAGACCTTTGAGTGATAGGGCGTGCATGCTACGTCTTCGCCTGTATCCCCCTGTTCACGTATGTAACGGGTATAACCTTCGACGGCCTCTTTCTCATCGTATCCCACGTAGCGCGCGTAAGCTTTGACGAAACTGCGGTTGAAAATCCCGCCCGGCAGGCGCTTGTAATCGTTTGTTTCTATGGCTTCGAGATAGTGCATTGAAATCCGCGTTTGATCGGAGATCTCGCGCAACGGAATACCACGTCCTTCCCGCGCGAGTCGTAACTGTTCGCCGATAGTCGCTGCCATCACCAATTCGAGTCAGCCCTTGTGCTTCCTACTCCGGTGGATGTAAGCCTCGTTGGATACCAGTTGAAAGTGAATTGCACCTTGGTTATCTGGGATCGGAGGCGGTATGGCCGCCCTGCTGGATCGCTTAACTATTTGGCCGAATATATATTGCGTTGCTAAACGCTGTCAAACTTTCGTGTCAGAAAGATGGGCGTCTCTTGATTCTTCGCGCTTGCGGTGATAGGTTTGCGCCAGTAATCGAACATCGACTTTAATTTCTACAACAATAAAAAGTGAGGATACATGAGATGCCCTTAGAAGCACTCGGAATGGTGGAGACCAAAGGCTTCGTTGGCGCCGTCGAAGCCGCTGACGCAATGGTCAAAGCTGCAAATGTTCAGCTCCTGGGAAAAGAATATATCGGCGCCGGATACGTGACGATCTTTGTTCGCGGAGACGTTGGCGCAGTCAAGGCGGCGACCGATGCCGGAGCAGCCGCCGCGCGTAGAGTCGGCGAGTTGATCAGTGTTCACGTCATTCCGCGTCCGCACGCTGAAGTTGAGCGCGTTTTGCCTGTAGATGGGCGCACTGGTTTGAGTCCGGATGAGCGGTCGCTTCAGGGCGGCTCGCGCGGTCAACTGGGAGAAGGTGACCAGGGCCGCTCGCTTCAGGCCGGCGCGCGCGAGGGCAGCAAGGAAAAAGCCAGGTGATTTTCGATTGCCGATTGCCAATTGACGATTGAAGAAAACGCTACGATTCAGCTTCAATCGGCAATCGGAAATTGGAAATCGGCAATGGCGTGGGAGGTTGGTCATGTCAGCAGACAAGGACCTAATATCAGTACAGCAGGCGCGGGACCTTGTGGAAAGCGCTGCGAAGGCCCAGGCGGAGATTGCCGGCTTTGATCAGGCAAAGATCGATCGAATTTGCGAAGCAATGTCCAGGGCCGCACTTCGGGAAGCCGCACGACTGGGAGCGATTGCGGTAGAAGAAACCGGTTTCGGAATTCCGGACGATAAGCGAGAAAAGAACCGTTTTGCGGCCGAGGATGTTTGGAACTACTTTCGCGGATTGCGCACAGTCGGTGTTGTTTCCGAGTCGAAAGATGTTGTAGAAATTGCCAGCCCACGCGGCGTTGTCGCCGGGATAGTTCCTTCCACCAACCCAACTTCCACCGCAATCTTCAAAATTCTGATTGCGATTAAATCAAGAAATGCAGTCGTGTTGTCACCGCATCCGTCAGCCGCTCGCTGTATCAGCGAAAGCGCCCGAGTGATGCGTGAAGCGGCAGTCAAAGAAGGATTGCCCGCCGATGCCATTGGCTGCATGACAACGGCGACCATCGAAGGTACTGAAGCCTTGATGAAGCACAAACAAACCGCTGTCATTTTGGCTACCGGCGGTATTGGTCTGGTGCGCGCGGCATACTCATCAGGCAAGCCCGCCTTTGGAGTTGGTCCTGGCAATGTTCCCGTTTTCCTGGAAAGAACGGCGGATGTTCCCAAAGCAGTACAGGATATTTTAACCGGCAAGACGTTCGACAACGGCACCATCTGCGCTTCGGAACAAGCGGTGGTTTGTGATGCGCCGATTGAAAAAGCGGTGCGCGATCAGTTCAAAGCTCAGGGCGGACATTTTCTTTCCGCGGCTGAGGCTGATCAATTGGGCAAAGTAGTCGTAACTCCGCAACGCTCGCTTAATCCGGCCATCGTCGGCAAATCGGTAGAGGTTATTGCGAAGATGGCGGGTTTGAGCGTTCCGCAAGGGACGCGCTGTTTAATGGCAGACGTAGGCGGTGTCGGGCGCGATTTCCCGCTTTCCATTGAAAAGCTCTCCCCGATTCTCGCCTTCTATGTTGTTGACGGCTTAGCACGCGGCGCTGAACGCTGTCAGGAGGTATTGCACTACGGCGGCATGGGCCACACCGCCGGTGTTCATACTCGTTCGCGTGAGGCCGCCGTGCGCTTTGGCAGCGAGGTGCCGGCGTCGCGCATAACGGTCAACACTCCCACCACGCACGGTGCGATCGGATTTTCAACGGCGTTGCCGCCATCAATGACCCTGGGGTGCGGTTCCTGGGGCGGTAACGTAACGTCGGACAACGTCTCGCCACTGCACTTGCTGGATATTAAGCGCGTGGCTTTTGAAACGAGACCAGTCAAAAGTAAACGTCAGGCAACTTCTGCTTCGACCGCAGCAACTCCTGCCCCGGCCCCGTCATATGCGCCTTCTCCTGCCGCTCAACAACCAGTACAGCGTCAGACCGTGGTAGGCACAGGCGCGGGCAAGATCAACCGAGAAGAGATTGCGGCGATAGTCGATAGATTTCTCGCGGGACGTCGGCCGGAGCAAACATCGGCTGCAACGCGTGAGTCGCGGCCGCAAACCTCGCAAGCCTCGCAAATGTCAGCCGAACCCGAAGCCGAAGCAGGAAGCATGTATGCCGGACCGAGTCAGATCCGGCATCAGGCGGGGAACGCCGGCCAGGTAGGCAACGTCGGGCAACGTCAATCGTCTTCTTCAGCTTCCTCAAGCGGCAATGCGGCGAATAATTCCGCGCGAGCGGCTAACGGAAAGACGGTGGACTTCGTTAGTGAAGACGACGTCAAACGCGCAATTCAAAAGGGCGAAAAGATCTACATCAATGCAAAGACGATTATCACGCCCGCCGCTCGTGATATCGGTGAGCCAGCGGAGGTCTTTGCGAAGACTTAGAACGGTCCCAGGGTTTAGGTCTTGGGTCTTTGAATTTTCCGCTCGAGCCGATACTTGACCGGAAAGGTAAGACCAAAGACCAAAGACCAAAGACCACAGCTCAAACTATTTACGATTTACTATTGACGATTCACTAGTTATGTTCTTAGGAAAAGTCGTCGGCACAGTCTGGTCCACGAAGAAGACACCGGATCTGGAAGGCATTCGCTTCCTGGTGGTCCATCCCTACGATCTGGAAAAGGACCCGACGCGAAACATCGTCATAGTCGCCGATCGATTGGGCGCTGGAACCGGTGAGATGGTGATGTGCGCTTTCGGAAAGGCGGCGCGCACGGCGATGGGCAATCAGGACATGGCGATCGAAGCTGCGGTCGTCGGTATAGTCGATCGAGTGGACATCACTGACACAGTTTCTGAAGAGATGCGCGAAGCTGCAGTGAAACTGGCGCGCGATAATGGCCGGCGGTGAAGAGACCGACGACGGCCGACCGGCGACGGATGATCAGCGCGGAGTTTAAGCGGTCGCCGGTCCGCCGTCGTCGGTCGATTTATTTATGGCCAATGAAGACCTGATCTACCGACTGACGAAGGCTGTCTATAACCGCCTCGGTCCAGGAGCGGATGATCAGACCGTCGAACAACTAGTCACAGAAGTCTATCGCGAGATTGAACCCTTCCTTAACGCGAACGGCTCCTCTTATTCTTCTCTGCAATCTTTTCCGTCGAGCGGTGGTGTTGCCTCCCCATCCGAAGAAGGCTCCTCAGACCGAATGATCATCTCGGTGTTTGGCGTCGATCACCCGGGTATTGTGGCCGGTGTTGCTAAGATACTCGCCGAAGCGGGATGCAGCATTGTTGATATTAATCAGACGGTTGTCCGGGGCAAGTTTGCCATGGTTATTATCGCCAACAGTGCGCGCGCCCGAGAGAGCGCCGCGGAATTAAAAGAAAGATTACGGCGCGAAGGGGAAGAGCTTGGGGTGCGAATCTATGCGCAACGCGAGGATCTCTTTAATGCAATGCACCGGATCTAGAAGAATTTCGGAATGCGGATTTCGGATTTCGAATTTGAAGAGCAACCCGGCAAACGCAAAATCCGAAATTCGCAATCCGAAGTTCGAAATTCTTACCATGCCTGAACCCGAAATTGCTCGACGTTGTCCATCATGTGGCGCATCGATTCGTAATCTCGCGCTCTTCTGTCCGCAATGTGGCAAGCAGTTGCCGGCGCGCGATTCCACTCAAACTCAACCACTAGTCACCTCGCCGGCAAAAGAAGAACCTCTCAACACTACAGCGCCTGCAAGCAACCAGCGGGTTGAAACTGAAAAGGAGCAGGGCAAGGATACTCAGGCGCTTTCTTCGAAGGACTCAGACAAGAAAACTCAGCAGGCAAGCTCAAAGGTAGCTGCGGTTAAACCCCCGGCCAGCGAGATCCCCGCGTCTCCGCGTGGCCAAACTGCGTTGGCAGCTGTGGAAGCGCAAATTCACCGCGCCGGCACGTTGGCCCGCGACGTTGAAGGCGATGTGATTCATCGCGTCCAAAAAGTGCGCGAGATCTCCAGCATTGTTTTGGACGAAGCTGGATACGATCCCGGCCTGCGGTTTGTGCTCGTTGCCGTCGTCTTATTTCTCCTGTTTCTCGTAATTGTGTTGCTGAATAAACTGATCGCTTAGAAAAGTTTCGGGTTTCGAGTTTCAAGTCTTGAGTTGATTTACTACCATCTTGGAAGGCGTCGCTAATTCTTAACGCAAAACCTGGAACTCTGAACTCGGTACTCGAAACTCGAAACTCGGTAATCGAAACTCGGAACTCGAAACTGGTTACTCAAAACGATGGAATACTCGCAGGCAGAAATCCTCCAAACAGTTGCGATGACGCAGATGGAACACCTGGACGTCCGCACCGTGACACTGGGTCTGAGCTTGCGAGATTGCGCCAGCGAATCAATTACACGCACCAGCGAACGTGTAGCGGAGAAAATTCATCGCTTCGCCGACCGCCTGGTTGAAACGGTCGACACGATAGGCGACGAATTCGGGATCCGGGTCGCCAACAAGAGAATTGCGATCACACCCGTGTCGATGATTACTGAAGGCGCCAGCGGCGACCCGGTTGAACTCGCGCGGGCAATCGACGATGCGGCGGGCGCGGTCGGCGTAGATTTCATCGGCGGCTATTCAGCGCTCGTTCATAAGGGCGCCACTGATTCCGAACGTGAATTCCTCAACTCCATTCCGGAAGCGTTGTCGACGACGAAACGCTTGTGTTCCTCAGTCAACGTCGCCACAACGCGTGCCGGCATCAATATGGACGCAGTGCGGCAGGTCGGAATAATTATCAAGGAGGCTGCCGAACGAACCAGCAATGAAGGCGGCATAGCCTGCGCAAAATTCGTCTGCTTTGCGAATTCCGTTGAAGACAATCCTTTCATGGCGGGCGCTTTTCATGGCGTTGGGGAACCAGAAGCGGTGATCAACGTGGGCGTGTCCGGCCCGGGAGTTGTTAACTACGCCGTGAGACATGCCGCGGCGGATTTGCCGCTGCAGGAGTTGGCCGAAATTATCAAGAAGCTTTCCTTCAAACTTTCGCGCGCTGGAGAGCTGGTGGGACGCGAAGCCGCGCGCCGATTGGGAATACCTTTCGGCATTATCGATTTGTCGCTCGCGCCGACTCCAGTGCCCGGAGATTCGGTCGCCAACATAATCGAAGCGATGGGTTTTGAGAGAGCAGGCACACATGGCACCACCGCTGCACTCGCGTTGCTGACCGACGCCGTCAAGAAGGGTGGCGCAATGGCGAGCGGCTCGGTAGGCGGAATGAGTGGGGCGTTCATTCCAGTTTCGGAAGACGCCGGCATGATCGAGGCAGCCCGTCTTGGCGCGCTCTCGCTCGATAAGCTCGAAGCGTGGACGAGCGTCTGTTCCGTCGGCATCGATATGGTCGCCGTGCCTGGCTCGACTTCGGCGGAGACAATCTCGGCAATCATTGCCGATGAAATGGCTATCGGCGTAATGAATAACAAGACAACAGCCGTGCGTATCATCCCGGTGCCTGGTCGTGAGGTTGGCGAGATGGTTGAGTTTGGCGGCCTGCTTGGCAGCGCGCCGATCATGGCGGTGAACGCATTTTCCTCAGCTGCCTTCATTCACCGCGGCGGACGTATTCCAGCGCCGATTCATTCGCTGAGGAACTGAACCCAATGCGACTCGCGTGCTTATCTCGTTTGTCCTTGCATCTTGGCGAAAACCAGCGACACACCGAAGGAAACTCGATTAGGTTTCTTTGACGCGTAGCGTCGGAATGAATTTAGCCCGGCCTTTCAAGGCCGGGGGTTCAAGTTATTGCCTGTCCTCGTCGCGTAGCGACGATTGAATCCAGTTCTAGTTTCGGGCGTCGCTACGCGACGCGAACACCTTGATGACTTCTCCCGGCCTTGAAAGGCCGGGCTAAATTCATTCCGACGCTACGCGTCGAAGACGCTTGACCAGAGGTGGCGCTTGAATTCCGTCAAACCCCTCCCGCGACGAAAACTGCATCACTTCGTCTTTCTTGCAGCCGGCATCTACAACATCGCCTGGGGTCTCTATTCAGTTTGGGATCCGCAGTGGTTGTTCGCTATTCGGGCTTGCCATTACAAAACTATCCGCAAATTTTCGCTTGCCTCGGCATGGTGGTGGGTTTGTACGGGATTATCTACCTTGAGGTAGCGCGCGTTCCAGAGCGCGGCTGGTTGCCGGCCGCAGTCGGATTAGCCGGAAAAGTGCTCGGCCCCATCGGTCTTCTGCGTTTGATCTGGAGTGGAACGTGGCCGGCGTCGACGATTGTATTGTCGCTCACAAACGATCTGATTTGGTGGTTTCCGTTCACGCTTTATCTTTATGACTCATGGCCGGCGTTTTGCGAGGATGTCTTGCGGAATTGGCAATGACTTGTGCCCTTACGCTGCGAACCATGCCTACAACCACGAAATGGAAATTCTGGACAAATTGCAATCCAGAGTCTAACTTTTACGCTATTCGACAGATTAAGGAGCGTATATGGCGGAAGCACTCGGCATGGTTGAATGCATGGGTCTGGTCGCGATGATCGAAGCGGCTGACGCAATGGTGAAGGCTGCGAACGTGCGCCTGGTCGGCTGGGAAAAGATCGATGCCGGACTGGTGACCGCAATCGTCAGGGGTGACGTCGCTGCAGTACGCGCAGCAGTTGATGCCGGAGCTGCGGCCGCGCGGAAAGTCGGCCAGGTCGTTGCCACGCACGTCATCCCTCAACCTCACAACGACGTGGACGCCGGGTTACCCGTTTTGAAAACCGGCGAGACTACTAAAAAGAAAATCAGCGGTTCCGTTCGTCCGCGATGACGACGCGGGCAACCACCTGGCCCTGTGGTTACTTCCCCAGCGGATTTCCGATATACCAACGGCACGCGCAAACTGCGCGTGCCGTGCTATTTTAGCTCACGCCTAAACGTTTTTTAGTGTCCAGACTTTCGAATGCTAAATCGCGAATCGCAAGATGAGCCTGAATCTTTATCTCCTGCGTCATGGGCAAACTGAACTTAGTCGCGAAGACGTGTTTTGCGGTTCCGGCCTGGATCCCGAGCTGACCGCGCCAGGCCTGGAGATGGCCCACGCTTTCACTGCGGTCTATCGCGATAAACCCTGGCGCGCAATTTACTCGAGCAGCCTGCAGCGTAGCATTGCTACGGCCCAACCTGTTTGCGACGCCCTGGGACTGGCGATGGAGGTTCGCACGGACCTAAACGAGATTGGTTATGGCAAGTGGGAAGGGCAAACCAAAGCAGTGATCGAGCGCGAATATCACGACGATTATGTTAGTTGGCTTGCCGATCCCGCCTGGCATCCGCCCACCGGAGGAGAGTTAGCGATTGCGGTAGCCAGGCGTAGTTTACTCGTGATTGATGAAATCAAGCGGGAATTTACGGAAGGTAATGTTCTGATCGTTTCTCACAAGGCAACAATCAGAATCATCGTTTGCAGCTTGCTGGGCATCGATGTTGGTCGCTTTCGTTACCGGCTTGCATGCCCTGTAGGCTCGGTGAGCGTGCTTGAGTTTTTGTTGGAAGGTCCGCTGTTGCACTCGGTTGCTGACCGCTCGCATTTGAGCGAATCCGTGCGATCCTTGCCGGGGACTTGATCGATTGACGTTAAGACGACGATCGTGAAGAGCGAATGAGACACAGCCACGAAAGTGCAACCTTAACGGGACGCCGCTTATCGCTTTCAATTCTCATCACGCTCGTCTTCGTGTTGGGTGAGGCAACCGCAGGCTATTTCTCCCATTCCCTCGCGCTTGTCTCTGATGCCGGCCACAACTTCGCCGACGCCTTAGCGCTGCTGTTCTCCTGGTACGCCATCTGGATCGCGCGTAGACCGTTTACGGCACAACGGACTTTCGGCTATCACCGCGTCGGAATTCTCGCCGCTTTAATTAACGCTGTTTCTCTCGTTGTGATCGCTTTACTAATCTTTTGGGAGGCGATTAATCTGCTGCGTCATCCCCAGCCCGTTCACACTAAACCGATGATCGTGGTTGCGCTGATCGCGATTCTGATTAACTCGATAATCAGTTTGTGGTTAAGAAGCGTGGCGAAGAAGGACCTCAACCTGCGCAGTGCCTATCTGCACATGCTTGGAGACGCCATCTCGGCGGCGGGCGTAGTTGCGGCGGGAGTCATCATAGCCTTAACGGGCGCCTCAATCGCCGATCCGGTTGTTTCCATCCTGATTGGCATTCTGATCCTCTGGAGCTCCTGGGGAATTCTTAAAGAGTCGGTAAACGTCCTGCTGGAGGCTATTCCGGAAGGGATGAACATGGCTAGGGTTGAGGAAACAATCGGCGGCGTGCATGGCGTGCTGGCGGTGCATGACCTCCACGTCTGGACAATTGGGTCGGGCATGATTTGTTGTAGTTGCCACATCATGGTCAACGAGCAAAGCGTACGCAGTGGCGAGAATGTGCTGCGTGAGGTGACGGAAAAACTGCAACACCACTTCGGCATCGCCCATACAACCATCCAGGTGGAAGTCGAGGGTTGTGACCCAAACGACATGTACTGCGTGCAAAGGGCGGCGCAGCCGGCTCGTGAACTGGATTAGACAATCGCGGGCCGCTTAAGAAGGGCGCCTTTTTTCAAATCCATCCTGGAAGAAATGGGAACGCACCGCGTTTTAGTCGATTGACGGTAGCAAGGCTGACCAGTCCAAATGGCGGAAAAAAGGAGGCTTGACTGATGGCCTCAGTTGGGTCAGAAGATAGCCAAAAGACCGAACGTAATCCCATCAAGCGGTTTCTAAAAGTTTTAGGACCGGGTCTCATTACCGGCGCCGCGGACGACGACCCTTCGGGCATTGGCACTTACACTCAAGCCGGCGCTTCATTAGGGTTTGCAACTCTTTGGACCGCGATTATGACTTTTCCACTGATGGCAGTGGTCCAGTTTCTTTGTGCAAAGATCGGGATGGTCAGCGGAATGGGCCTGGCTGGAGTGTTACGAAAGCACTATTCTCGCGCGGTGCTGTATCCCGCCGTTTTCGGATTGGTCGTCGCCAACACTATCAATGCCGGCGCTGATATTGGGGCGATTGCCGCCGCTATTAATCTCCTTATCCCGATCCCAATCGTTTTGATGATTGTGCCTATCGCCGTCGCTATCGTTGCGATCCAGATCTGGGGGTCCTACAAGCTAATCTCCCGGATTTTCAAGTGGCTCACACTTACGCTTTTCGCTTACATCGGCGCGGCGATCCTCGCCAAACCTCCCTGGCGAGAGGTACTCAGAGCCACTTTCATCCCGCAATTCAGTCTTGATGGAAAGTATCTCCTGACCCTGGTCGCCATCCTGGGCACAACGATCTCGCCCTATCTCTTCTTCTGGGAATCCAGCCAGGAAGTAGAAGAAGAGATCGAAATGGGACGCAAAACACAAGAGGAACGCGAGGGCGCAAGTTATGCAGAGCTACACAGCGCAGCCTGGGACACAAACATCGGAATGTTTTTCTGTAATCTCGTTTTTTATTTCGTTATTCTTGCGGCAGCCTCAACGCTCCACGTTGCGGGCAAGACTAATATCCTGTCTGCGACCGATGCCGCCCAGGCCTTGCGCCCACTGGCTGGCAACGCTTCATCCGTGCTCTTTGCCCTGGGGCTAATCGGTGCGGGATTCCTCGCTGTGCCTGTGCTTACCGGAGCCAGCGCCTACGCCGTAGCGGAAACTTTCGGCTGGGAGTGCAGCCTCAATGACAAGCTGCGAGAAGCCAGGCAGTTTTACGCAGTGATAGCCGGTTCAACTTTAGTGGGTTTGCTTATCAACTTCCTGGGCATTAATCCTATAGCTGCGCTCTTCTGGACAGCGGTCATCAATGGTTTGATCTCACCTCCCTTGCTGGTGATCATCATGCTGGTCTCCAACAATAGGAAGGTTATGGGCGACAACGTAAATGGACCAGGCGCTAACATTATCGGCTGGGCAGCGACTGCAATCATGTTCGCCGCCGCCATTGGCATGGTTCTGACGTGGAATCAGCATTGAGGATCATAGATGTGCAATGGATTTTACGACGGACTCCCGCAATACGATAAGCAGCCGATGGAGGAGACAAATTAAGACATCGCTAATCGCCGGGTGCTGGTTCAGTTTGGAATCGGCACGAGGGTTCGAACTTTACAGAATGTTGGCCGCCGGGTCGCGCGATGTGTCAACTTCGGGAACTATGCAGAACCATTACAGAACCGAGCGCGGTAGCGCCGGATGCTAGAGTCAAGCTGAGTATTAAGAGTATTGCCCAGCTTAAGGCCAACGTAGACTTTAGCATCCGGCGCTGGTAGCGCCGGATGCTAGAGTCAAGCTGAGTATTAAGAGTATTGCCCAGCTTAAGGCCAACGTAGACTTTAGCATCCGGCGCTACCGCGCTCGGTTCTGTAATCGTTTGTTTTCCTCGTTGAATGTCCGACGACTCATTACTTGCTGCTTTCAATTACCAAACTGAACCAGTACCAATCGCCGAAGTATATTCCCATTTATTTCCGGAGGTGATAACCTCGGCGACTCCAAAGCGCAAGCTTTGCCAGCAACATTTCGACGAAGGAGGCCGCAATGGCCCGCGACCAAGTTACAAACGACCGTCTGTCCAGGCTGCTTGCACAATTGATCTCCTTGACCGGAAAAGGTGAACTGCATTGGGAGCGGGAGTTGGGTTCGGCTCACCGTTATGCTCGCTGGAAGGATAACCTGCTCATACTGGGCCCAGCGGAACCTCTCAGCGAGACCAAAATACCTCGTTATCTATTCATAACGCCGTTTGATTCGCCCTCATGTATTGAGATTAATTCCGCTGACGCCCAATTGGGCAGCGCGCTGATGGAGTTGGTTCAGGTGGTTGAAAAAGTGAGCAAAAACATACCACCAACCGATCCGTTCGCCCTCAGCAACGAGGAATTGAGTCGCCTCATCGGCTAAAAATTACAAGACCCGAGAAATCATAGCCTGGAAGCATAGGAGATTTGGCCCCATGTCCACTGACATAATCCCAAGCGATGAAGCTGATAGTCTTTCGCGCATTCCACTCTTTAAGCGATTAACACCAGATGAACTAGAACAGCTGGCCAAAGAGGTTGACCAGGTAAAATACGACGCGGACGAAACTATATTCAACGAGCAAGACAAGGGTGACGCCTTGTATGTGGTGGAGTCGGGCTCGGTGCGTATTTGGGTGTTGGATGAAGATGTGAAGCCGGTGACACTGAAGGAACTGGAAGCCGGCGAATTTTTTGGCGAGCTGGCTGTGTTGGATCGCGGCCCGCGTTCGACGAATGCAACGGCAATAGGGGAGACCGCTCTGCACCGGCTAAGCAGCGACGACTTTCAAAAGTTTTTGATGAGCCACCCGGATATTGCGATCGACATAATCTGCGAGATTGGCGCCCGCATGCGCCAGACCAACCTTTTGGTGTCGCAGCGCGCTACTCGAAACATCAACGTCGAGATGGAAGAGCGCGCAACGATTGGCCAGCGCATCGCGGACAAAGTCGCTTCATTCGGCGGCTCGTGGACCTTCATCATAATCTACGTCAGTTTTCTCGCGTTTTGGATGGCGCTCAATACATTTTTTCTGGTTCACTATGGACGCGGCGAAAATGGCGCCCAGTTTGATCCCTATCCTTACATCCTGTTGAACCTGATGCTCTCAATGACAGCGGCATTGCAGGCTCCGATCATCATGATGTCGCAAAATCGCGCCGCCGAGAAAGACCGCCTCGCCGCCGAGCAGGATTTCAAAGTGAATCTGAAAAGCGAGTTGATGCTGGAAGAGCTAATGAGGAAGAGCCGCGGGCGCGATGATCAGATAGAAAAGATTGCCACGTCCGTGAAAGAGATTGCCGGACGAACGCAAGCCGAGTAAATATCTGGCGCAACGGAGCTATATGAAAAACTATAGACTAATGGAAACTGATAAATGATAAATGGAAAATCCAAAGGTCTGATTAGGGGCCGATACAAAAGAAACGGGGAGCAAGTTGTTTACCCGTTCCCCCTTACCCTTGTCCCTTACGTCCTCCCTCAGGGTCGGGCTACTGTCCCGGAAGGTTTGGCCGTCGTTCGCGTGGCAGGAATCTTTATAGGAACACGTTCGCCCTTGGGCGCAACCCGGCCGTTGCGAGTCAGGGCGATCCGTTTATCGCGGCTTGAGGCGTCGTCCACCACAACCCTGATCGAGCGGAACGACCCATCTCGCAATTTGTTGGTAGGGTTGTAAGCAAGCACATACTGCGTGCGCAAATCGCGCACAATCTCATTGGCTATTTGCGGCAATTCTGACAGCGACGCTGGAAAGAAGGCGCGTCCTCCTGTCTCGGTGGCGAGTTTGTTGATGAGGTTAACGGCTTTTTGACGTGGGCTCTTACTAATAAACCCGCCTTCTTTATCAAGTTCGTTAACAAAGCCGATTACGTAAATCTGCACATCCTCTTCACGCAGGCGAGAAAAGAGCTTCTCCTGCGAATAAAAGCTGGAGCGATCTTCACCGTCGGTAATTACGACTAAAGCGCGCCGCCTGCGATCGCTGTCATCGCCCTTCTTGTATTCGGCTACGTGCTCAGCGCTAAGATAAACCGCATCAATTATTGCTGTCTGCCCGCCCTCAACGTATAGATCGTCCAAACCATCCATCAGCAAATCTTTGGTTGCCGTGAAATCCTGCATGGTTTCAATCTTGTCGCTGCTGATAAACCGCACCAGAAAAGTTTCGTCGCCCGGCTTATTGCTGTTAACGATAGTTTTTCCGGCGTCGATAACCGCCTGTATCTGGGAACGCAGAGATTGGGAGGTGTCAATTGCCAACCCATAACTGATCGGCACTTCTTCACGCGTGAACGATTCAATAGGTTGCTGTACGCCATCTTCGAAAACATGAAACTCGTTTTCGCCAACGTTGTTTATGGGACGGTTGTTTCGGTCGATAACACGAACATTCAGAGTGACCAGTTCCGTGTTTACTACAATCGTGCTGCCCTCGTCGATCTCCGGTTCCGGAGGCGTGGGAGTTGGCTTTGGCTTGAGCACCGGGGCTGGCGGCGGCTCGCCGAGCGAGGGCGCTATGCGGTCAATCGGTGTTGGCGCGGTATTGGGCGGTGGTGTTGGTCGAGGGGTCTGCTGCGGAGTTGGCGTCGGCGTTGCTGTTGCAGCCGGCCGGTTGACGGTTTGATTTGTGCGAGACACCGGTGCTGGCGTGGGTCGCGGCACCATCGCGGTGCTGCGACGTGGCCGCGAATCCTGTGTCCTCGCCGAAACAAAAGTGGATCCAACGATGCAGATGAGCAGAAAAATAAATGCCAGCAACAGGTGGAGCCCTGGTTTGCTCAAGCAGCGCTTGGATTTTTTAGTAAGTCTCATCAATCCCAATGTCCTAACCCGTATATAACTCAATGGCCGTCATTCCAATGGTGCCGGAAATTCTGCCTAAGTTTAACCTTTCCCGAACTTCATGCGAAACGCCCAATCGCGCACGCTTGAAATACTGAATCAGAAAGAATACTTAGCAAACGGGAGATCCCGAAAACACGGAGGATCGAATCCGCTGGCGCCAGCTTAGAAAGATGTCGAGGAGAGTTAATGCGTTGCCGGGGTAGAAAATCAGAAGTCGAAGTGGTTGGCGATCGGTAGGGTTATTCCCAGAGACCCGTTCTGGGTAAAGCAAACCCGTCGCTACCGCTGCCGATCCTGATATTTGAAAATATCAACGAGAGATGGGAAGCGCGTAGTAGCCTTCTTTGGAGCGAACAAAGAGACGGGGAAGGCCACGCGGCGGAGTCACTTTCACCTTAATTTTATGCCAGCGGCCATCGTTGGTAAAATTCACAGGCCTATAACCGATTGAATACTGATGGCGCAACTCGAGTGCGATCTGTTCGAAAATGTCATCCATTTCGGCGTTGCTCCGGGGAAAGAATGCTTTGCCGCCGGAGACGCTGGCAAGTTCATCAAGAATTCCCTGGCCCTCCATCCCCATCTGGCTGCCGGCATCACTACCGCTAAGAATACCGATGCCGTAAAGCACCACATCCGATTCCTTCAGCAGGCGGCGCAGTTCGCTAAAAGTGTAGCGAGAATTATTATCCTGACCGTCGCTAATCAAGAGGAGAGCACGCTTGGGATGAGCGCCACGTTGAACTTTCTCAACGCCCAGATAGCAGGCATCGTAAAGGGCGGTATTATTCCTGGTTTGGACGAAAGTGAGCTTGTCCAGAACCGCATTCCCATCGCGGGTTTTGTCGAGCAACAACTGGGCCCTTTGATTGAAGGCAATCAGAAAATACTCGTCGGAGTTATGACTGGTCTGGATAAACCTCGACAACGCATCGCGCGCCCGCTTAATTTTATCGCCGCTCATCGAGCCGGAGACGTCGAAGATTACGCCCACTGAAACCGGCGCATCGTCGTCGCTAAAGAAGGTTATTTCCTGTGGCTTTTTCTCGTCGAGCACCGTAAAAGCATTCTTTCCCAGGCCGGAAACATAACGTCCATAAGTATCCGTTACGGTAACGGTAAAAGTAATCAGGTCGGTATTAACGATAACCGGGCCGTCAATTTCGTTGGGAGACTTTTGTTGCCCTGGGGCAGGAGAATCTACTTTCGGAGGCGTTGGCTGGCTGGCAGGTTGCCGGGGATTCTTATCCTGAGCGCTTACGATGCCAGGGCCAGCGAGAATGAAAATAACGACTAAAAGAACTAAAGGACAGGAGATGGCGGCGATAGTAAAGGCGCGTCCAAAAGGTAGGTGCATGTGACCTCGCGTTCCTCGCAAGCGTTAAAGCTCGATTGTGCTGAACCACGGATAGGACTGCAAACACAGATGCCGCGGACGGAAGCCGTGATGTCCGAAGACTTGAATTTTCTTAGATCTAACGGGGAATCGCTTACGTGGGGAAACGGCCGCGCGCTACTTCCGATCCAGTTCTGTGGTTAACAGGATTCATTGTAGGACAGGTATTATGGCGGGTAAAGCGAAAAGGGCTGTTAAGTATTGACGCAGTTTGGTGAGCGGGTTGAGCGCGTTGACTGGTAACCCGTTGAAACGGTTCAAATAACTAAAATTGCAGCGACACCGGGCTGGAGCCGCGTGTGAATGAGACTCATAACCTACATTGCCAGGGAGTGTCTTCGCGCAAAAAAGGAAAGCGCCGTCACAAATATTAAAACTGCATAGCACCGGGCTGTTCAGGTCTCCTGGAGGAACTTTCTGGTCAACTTGTCGTGTATCCAAGAGTCCTTCGCGCCGTCAGCCGCGGCCTGAGGTAAAGCGCATGTTATACTTTCGCGCCGATTTCAACTGAGCTTAATAAACAATGGCCGAGTTTATTTGTCGATTGGGAACGCCGGCGGGCGAGGTAGTGACGCGGACAGTGGAGGCCCCTGGCGTCACTGAAGCGCGCGCGCGTTTGGAGCGCGAAGGCTTCCGTGTTTTCAATGTCACGCCGCCGAAGGCCAGCGGGGTAACCGCGCTTACAAGGTTGGGCGGACGAGGCGGCCAGGCAAAAGTAAAAGCTAACGACTTCCTTCTTTTCAATCAGCAACTGGCGGCGCTGGTGCGCGCCGGCATACCCATTCTGCAGGCCATTGCTATGTTGCGTAAGCGCGCGGCTTCGGCTCGTTTGCGCGCTGTGCTGGGAGACGTTGAAGATCAAATACGCGGCGGCGCGGCACTGTCGCAGGCCTTTGCCTCGCAGGGAAGTATCTTCCCGCGAATTTATACTGCTTCGATCCTGGCGGGCGAACGTTCAGGCGCGCTGGATGAAGTTCTGCTTCGTTACGTAACTTACATGCGGCGTAACGTAGCGTTGCGCCGCAAGATTCGCGGCGCCTTGGCGTATCCTCTGTTCCTGCTATTTGCTTCGGGCTGCATGGTGACTTTTCTAACTGTGTACGTGGTGCCGCGCATGTCGGATCTGTTTTCAGGATTTGGTACGGAACTTCCCGTGGTCACGCAGATCGTGCTCGGGATTTCCCACTGGCTCTCAGCTAACGTTATTTGGTTTGGACCACTATTTATTGGCGGCACTGTCGCCTTGTTTCTCTGGTCGCGGACCGAAACAGGTCGCCTGAAGGTTGATGGACTCTTGTTGAAGATACCCCTGGCCGGTAATCTGGTAATACAGCTCTCTATTGCTCAAGCCACTCGCTCGTTGGCTACGCTGCTCGCCGGAGGCATCACGCTGGTCGAGTCGTGGGAGATAGCCGCTGAGTCAATTACAAACCGCGAGCTGCGACGACGCAGTTCGGCGATCCTGCCGATGATTCGCGAGGGACGCTCCTTTACGGAGAGTCTGGAGGTCGCTGGTTGGGTGCCACTGCTCGCTGTCGACATGATGGGAATCGGTGAGCGCTCCGGCAGTTTGCGCGAAATGCTTGACGAGGTGGCAATATTTTATGACGCAGAGTCGGAGGTGCGGCTCGAGCAGTTGACGACCACGCTTGAGCCTGCGATTCTTGTAGTCATGGGTGGGATCGTTGTCACCATTCTCCTGGCCATTTACCTCCCCATCATTCAATCAATTTCCAGCGGTGCGGGAGTTACTGGCCACCACTGATCCACTGTTGAGGACGAAGAAGACTACGGCCACGCTACGAACAGCACAAAATTGAATGAAAGAGTTAACACAAAATCCTGCCTCGACACCGCCATCGCAAACGCCGATGGGCTCAGCGTTGGTTGATGAAAACCTCGCGCCGGACGGGAGGGAAAACCACGAACCGCCGGAAGTGCGCGCAGCCAAAGATCTGGCACGTCGTTATCGGCTGCCCTTTGTCGATCTGCTCCCGACCGATCAGGATTCCCCAATCGACTACACCCTCTTTAACGAAATTCCAGTTGATTTGATGGTGCGCCATCAGTTTCTTCCGCTCCGGCGCGATGAAAAGGGATTGCACATCGCGATGGCGGATCCGACTGATCTCGAACGACTCGATGAGCTTCAAAGTGCTCTGAAGGCCCGCATCGTTCCCTATGTTGCTACGGCCGGAGCCATTGAGGTGATCTTGCGGCGCGGCGATGCCACGCAACGCGTCCTGCAGGAAGCCGCCTCCGGCTTTCGCATCTCATTGGTAAGGGAAACTGAACACGGCGAAGAGGTGCTCGATCTCGATCGCCTGGCGACGGATTCCGAAATGTCGCCAATTATTAAACTCGTCGATTCCATCATCTACAACGCGATGGAGTCGCGCGCGTCAGACATTCATATCGAGACTCGCGACACCGAGGTGCAGGTCAAGTATCGAATTGACGGCGCGCTTTACGCCAAAGTTGATCCCATTGATCTGGCTTACCATCAGACATTGATCTCGCGCATCAAGGTTATGTCCGAATTGGACATTGCCGAACGACGCGTGCCGCAGGATGGTCGCTTCCGAGTTCGTTATAAAGGCCGCAACGTCGATTTTCGTGTTTCCATTATGCCGACCATCCACGGTGAAGATGCCGTCATTCGTATTCTCGACAAGGAGCAGATCAACGAAGAGTTTCGCAATCTCAATCTCAACGTCGTTGGCTTTGCCGAAGAGGATCTGAGAAAGTTTCGCCACTACATCGCCGAGCCTTACGGCATGGTGCTGGTGACTGGTCCAACCGGTTCCGGTAAGACCACCACGCTCTATGCTGCGCTCAACGAGATCAGAAACGAAGAGGATAAGATCGTAACCATCGAAGATCCGGTTGAATACCAGTTGCACGGCATCACGCAAATTCCGGTTAACGAAAAGAAAGGGCTGACATTTGATCGGGGACTGCGATCAATCTTGCGCCACGACCCTGACAAGATCATGATCGGGGAAATCCGCGATACCGAAACAGCGCAGATTGCGATCCAGTCGGCGCTGACAGGCCATCTCGTGTTCACGACCGTGCACGCAAATAACGTCATTGACGTGATTGGACGTTTTCTCAATATGGGCGTCGAGCCCTACAACTTTGTTTCCTGTTTGAACTGCGTACTTGCCCAGCGTTTGATTCGCATCCTTTGTCCCTATTGCAAGCGTCAGTATCGCGCGAAAGAGCAAGAGCTGATTGAATCAGGATTGCGGCCGGAGGAGCATCGGCAGACGCCTTTTTACATCAACGTAGGCTGCGATGCCTGCAACCACACTGGCTATCGCGGCCGCACCGCCATTCATGAGTTGCTTGATCTCTCCGACAATATTCGTGAGATGATTGTAGAACGCCGGCCAGGGTCGGAGGTTCGGCGGGCGGCGGAGGCCGAAGGACTGAGAAGTCTGCGAGAGTCCGCGCTCCGGAAAGTATTCGCCGGCGTGTCAACTTTGCATGAGATTAACCGGGTGACCTTCGTCGAGGAGGTCCGGGCTGAGCACTAAATGTTTAGATCTCACCCGCTTAGGCTGCGATCTGGAACGGAACAATCTAAAGCCTATAATCTAAACTCCGACCTTTTAGGGAACTGTTGTTTTTAGATTGCGTGTAAGCAAAGGAATCAGGAAGGGTTGCATCTTAGCTTCCTTGGCGGCACTATTATGCCACCCGATTCGGCTAAATCGTGCCGCGTATTTAGGCTAAATTATGCCCACGTTATTTCGGCTAAAAATGCTTGCATCTTAGCCTCCTAAGCGGCAATATTAGGCCACGTTATTCGGCTGCTTCAACCGTCCACCTCCATCAAGAGAGACTGCTATGAGAATAAAAACAGAAACTCGCATCTTCGTTTCCCTGCTGCTTACTTTTTCACTGCTGCTGCTGCCGCTTGCGGTTCAAGCCAAGAAGGGTGACAAACACTTCAATGCAGGTATGAAATTCGAGGCTGCCCAGCAATGGGAGAAAGCCGCCCAGGAGTTTACGTTGGCCGTCGCCGCCGACCCGTCGAACATGGAATACCAACTGCACTTTCGGCGCGCAAGCTTCAACGCTTCGCAGTCGTACATGCAGCAGGGACGCGCGCTTGCAGAACAGCGGGATTTCGTCGGGGCGTATAACGCTTTTCGGCAAGCTTACGGATACGATCCTGTCAACGAGCTGGCAGTGTCGGAGATGGACCGGATGCTGCGTCTCCAGGGCGTGAAGGAAGGGAACAACGGCGGAAGTGAAAACGGACAAAGAAACACGGAGCAGGGAAGCCTGAGTCCGGTAAGCGCGCAGGAACCTTCTTTGCCGCTGGCACGAACCGAGCAACTCCGCGTAGTAAACTACAGCGGAGATTTGAAGGCTTTCATTCGCAGCCTGGCTGAGCAGCTCAACCTGAATGTTATTTTCGACCGTCAGTCGTTTGTCCAGCCGCGAACTATTGATATCAATTTGCGCGACGTCACCACTTCACAGGCACTTGATTACGTCTTTCTCCAGGAGAGCCTGTTTTTCCAGAAACTAAGCAGGCGCACAATCCTGGTCGCGGATCAGACGCGTCGTCCGCAATATCAGCAACTGGTCTTGCGCACCTTCTTTCTCGCAAACAGTGATCCTGATAAGGTCAAGACTCTCGTAGGACAGGCGATTCCGCCTTCCGTGGGCCGGCCGCAAACAATTGTTGTCTCAGACAAAGATACCAACAGTTTGACTATCCGCGACACCGCGGAAAACGTGCGTCTGATTGGCGAGCTGATTCAGAGCATCGACAAAGATCGCGCCGAAGTTGTGATGGACGTGAACATTTATGAAGTTTCCAAGAGCGATCTGTCTGCAACTCGGTAATCAGATTGGCGACGCTGCGAGTCTTAACCACGTTGGCGGTTCGCCTGGTTGGCAGTTCGTTCGGCAACGGCACCATTGACGGGCTGACGCGAGCCGTGTGTAATCCTGGCAGCATCCGTCGGCAACGTTCCCACGGCACTTGCGGCGCTGCTCTCGATTCCTTCCTCGGTCAGCTAACTCGCTTTTCAAGAGCAAGAACAATACGAAATTGATCGCCTCAACGCAGGTTCACGCTTTCAACGGCGAAGAGTCGACGGCGCGAATCGGACAGCGTGTTCCGGTGCAGACGGCCCAGGCCTATCCATTTGGCATACAAACCGGGTACGCAGTAAGGCACTACGAACAACGACTCAATTTTCCCACCGGCGGTTTTCCGGTGATCAATTATGAACCGACTGGACTGACCTTGAAGTTTACGCCGCAGGTGTTTCCGAATCAGGACGTGCAGGTGAAGATGACCATTGAATCCAAAGATGTTCTGGGTGCTAGTAGCCTTACGCCGACTTTTACTGAACGAACAATCACCGGAACAGCGCGGGTGCAGAACAATCGCACTATGATGCTGGCCAGCGTCTCCACCAACGTGGAGATCGAATGGACGCAGGGGTCTCCCCCTGATCGGTTTAATTCCAATACTCGGACGGATGTTTTCGATCGCCGACGAAAGACAATCGTCAGGTAGACATTGTCATCGCAGTTACGCCGCGGGTGCTGCGTGCACCGGCAGTCACACCGCGTGACGAAGAAATGCGTCCGAGTGGCACTTTGCAGTCTCCCACCACGGGCTCACTTGAAGCTATGCTGCGCGAGGCTGACCGCGAAGATCAGTTAGCTGAGTACCGCCAGCAACAAAAGAACGCGACGGCTAAGCTGAATGCGCCTTCGGCTTCTCCTGGCGTGTTCCCGAATCCCCCGACAATCGCGACAAATCGCGATGTGACGCAAACTACCAGCGCTGCCCCGGCTAACCAAACGGCGCCGAGCACCGCGACAACGGCGGCCAATACGCCTGCTAACACCGATGCCGCCTTGAATTCAGGCGCCCAGCCAAATACAACCACCACGCAGCAAACTGCTAAGGCGCAGGTGCCGGCGGAGGAGTTACCGGCTTATGTGCCGGCGCCGAAGTCGCTTGTTAGTAACAGCGCAGCCACCCAGGTTGCAGCTGTAAATACGAATCTCAACGGGAGCGCGGGCGCTGTCCTAACAAGCCTCGCGAAGCCAATCGAGGCGGCCATAACTCCAATCAACACGAACGCAAGAATGGCGCAGCTAAGCCTATCCCCTGGCGAGCAGTCAATGAGAGTTGGTGAATCGCGGCGCTTTGCGCTCGAGTTGAGGTCCGATGTTTCGCTGGCCCTGGCAGTGATTGCTCTGCGGTTTGATCCGAAGGTAGTGAAAGTGCAAGTGGTTTCAGCCGGATCTCTTCTGGATAGTAAGGACGGAAAAGCTGCCGGGGCGACTTTCTCTCAATCATTAGACGCGTCGGGCGTTTGCCTGATTTCCGTTTCTAATCTTAGCGGCGGCGCGTCAATGAAGGGTGCGGGAACGTTGCTCTTCATCGATGTAGAAGGTGTGGGGCTCGGCAACGCCGGACTCTTGTTGGATAAAGATTCTATCAACCTTGTCGCGGCAGACGCTCGGAATCTGGCGGTCGAGGTGGTCCCGGCTCGCGCAACCGTGAAGCAGTAAGAAGGTGATTTACCTGCGAGAGCGAAGTTCGAATAAACCTGAACGCGGCGATGCGGTGATAGTGGCTCAGCTTCCCGGTCGCCGCGTCACTCTGTCTCGGTCTGTTTTCCCCTGGTTATTCGGCCGAAGGTTTAGCGTGAGTAAACACCAGCGCGGGTTCACGCTAATCGAGCTCGTTATCACGATCACGGTGTTGACTATTCTCACCATGGGTGTCGTGCCGCTGCTCAAGCTTTCCGTCAAACGCCAAAGAGAACAACAACTCCACGACGTTTTACGCCAGATGCGTACTGCCATCGACGAATTTCGCCGCGATACGGTGGGAATGAGCTGTACCGGAAATGTAGGGATACCCTCCGGACCTCAGCCACCCACAGGCTATGTTGACCCGCGCAGTAAAGTGGTCATTTCCGATTGTACTGTTTTCGGAGTTGATAATCCGGATCGCTACCCACCAGACCTGCAGACCCTGGTAGATGGTGTGAATGTCATCCCTCGCGGCGGAATTGGCGGTGGTCGAGGAGAGGTTGGCGTAGACGCAACCAAGGTTGGAGAGCTGTCAACCAAGAAGAAAGTTTATCTGCGGTCTATTCCTATCGATCCGATGACCGGTAAAGCCGAGTGGGAGTTTCGCTCGTGCTACGACGCGGTTGATAGCGGCTCATGGGGCGGCGAAAATGTTTTCGATGTTCGCTCCAAGTCGAAGGATACGGCTTTGAATGGAGAGAAATATAGTGACTGGTAACGCCGAGAGACCAGGGGAAGGGGAAATGGGTAAAGGGGAAAGGGAGCCGAGCGTTCGACACACGTTTTCCCCCTTACCCGTTCCCCTTTTTCCCCACGCGCGTCAGCGCGGCTTTACGCTGCTTGAGCTGATGATCGTGATCACGGTCATCATCATCCTGGCCGCCATCGTGCTGCCACAATATCAGAAGACCATACTGGCCACGCGCGAGGCCGTCCTGCGCGACGATCTCTTCAAGATGCGTTCACTACTGGACCAGTATGCGGCTGATAAACAGAAGCTGCCGCAATCCCTTGACGATCTTGTTTCCGGTGGTTACTTGCGCGAACTGCCGAAAGATCCGATCACGGGCCAACCGGATTGGACGGTGATCACGGGCGAAGACCCAAATTCTTCCGACGGCGAACAGGGCGTTATCGATGTCCATAGCGCCTCTACCGACGTTTCGTCTGAAGGAACGCCCTATTCTGAATGGTGAGATGAATTTCGGATTTCGAATTGCGAATTTCGAATTTATCTTTCCGATGCGTCGTTACGATTAAAACCTCGAGGCCAAAAAAATAGCAGCCAATTCGAAATTCGCAATCCGCAATCCGAAATTTCCCAATGCCTAACCCTCTATCCAAATTGATAAACCCCTGGTATCCATCGACAGCGGTTGGTTTCGAAAAGGGACTGGTTACGATGGTGCAACTCGAGCGTGGCCGCGGTGGCACGTCCAGCCTCCGCCGCGCTGCAACGGTTGCTTTGCCGGAATCTCTGATTCGTCCCAGCTTCGATGAACAAAACATTTCCGATCCGCGAGAACTGACCGCAATTCTTAAGGACTTGGCGACCAGCGCCGGCCTGCTGCAACAGAAGCGCTGGTCTGTGGCCTTGCCGGACGCGGCCAGCCGGACTCTGATTCTCACGCTGGAGTCCCAACCCGCGTCGCAGACTGAGCTTGAGGAAGTGCTGACGTGGAAAATGGAACGTGGCTTCGGTGCTTCAGTTGAGGAGCTTTCGATCTCTCGGGAACGTTTGCCGGCGGATTCGCAGGGGAAAGACCGCTACCTGGTCGTAGCGAGTCGTGCTTCAATTCTTGGTGAATACGAAGGCGCTCTGAATTCTCTGGGTTGGCGCGCCGGGTTGATCGTTCCACGCCACATCGGTGAAGGCCAATGGTTGACCATGAACGGAGCCCCGGGCGACGCTCTGTTGGTCAGTTCATCAGAAACGGGGTTCACGGCGGTGGTATTTCGCGGCAAACAGCCGCTCATAATTCGTACTGTCATTTGTGATGCCGACGAGTGTGAAGACGAGTTGTACCGTCTGCTGCTTTTCTATCGCGAACGCCGCCGTAGCGAAGCTGAGCAAATGGGCCGGGATCTGTCGCGTGTTCTGGTGGTGGGTGAGTTGTTGGACAAACATCGCGCTTGCGAAATTGTTAATGAGACACTCGGAGCTCATCTGCGCTCGCTGGATGCGGCAGACCTGGGGCTACAGATTGCCACACGCGAATTAAGCTTCGACGCCGTCGCTGCGCCGGCGGGATTGGCCAGTTTGTCCTGGCAATAAAAACAGTCGACAGTCGTGAGTCGACAGTCGTGAGTCGAAAACTAGTGACTCTCGACTCGAATTCATTCAGGACCCCGGACTCCAGACTGTCGACTCTGGACTGTCGACTCCTGTTTGATTTGAAACCTGTTTGCTTCTGTAATCGTAATATTCCTGCATTATGAGGTCATCTGCATCTCCCGATATTCTGAGTTTTAGTTCTGCTGCCGATCGGGAACTCGTCGCCAGCGCCGCCCGGGGTTTCGAAGGCGGTTTTGAGGAGCTGGTTAGACGATATCAGCGACCAATCTCGGGCTACGTTTACCGTATGGTAGGCGATTACGAAGCGGCTCTCGATCTAACCCAGGAAATCTTCATTAAGATCTATGGGTCGCTTTCGCGCTATCGTCCGGAGTTTAAATTTTCGACCTGGATTTACAAGATTGCACACAACGCGGCGATCGATCACCTGCGCCGGAACTCCGGGCGCGAACGATCCCTGATCAACGGGAGCGAAGGCGACAGTTACGATCTTCCGCTCGAGAGCGAAGGTCTCAGCCCGGAGCAGCAGAGCGAAAGGGAAGAGCGGCGGGTAGAAATAGAAGTAGTGGTGCGTTCGCTTCCGACCGCCTATCGTGAGCTGGTAGTTTTGCGCCATTCGCAAGATCTGACCTATGAAGAAATTGTCGACGTCACGGGCTTGCCACTGGGTACGGTCAAGAATCGTTTGTTTCGTGCCCGGGAAATGATGCGACAGCAGTTCCTAAACAAAGGCATTACCGGGATCTGATCTTAATAACACTCGTGCCTACCGATCACTCCACTTGCGAGACTGAAAATATCGCCGCCTACATCGATGGTGAGCTTGAGCCGGTGCGTCGTGCCGCTCTGGAAAAACATATCGAGCAGTGTGGCCGTTGTGCTTCCGAATTACAGGCACAACGTCTTTTCATGTGTGAGTTGGATTCAGCGCTGGCCAGCCCCTTCGATCTCGCGGTGCCGCCAAACTTTGCTCAGGTCGTCGCGGTTCACGCTGAGAGCGACATGAGAGGAGTGCGAGATCGTTCTGAGCACACGAAGGCTTTGCGGTTTTGCATTATCCTGAGTTTGGCAGCCTTTGCCTTGCTTGGCGTCGCTTCGAGTAAAGCCGTCATTCTTAACTTTCGTTCGGCCGCCGGTAAAGTGTTTGGCGTTCTGGGTCTGTTCGCCAGGACCACTTTCGATGCTGCCGCTGGGTTCACAGTGATCTCGCGAGTGATGAGCCGCGGACTGATTTCCGATTCGCGACTGGCTGGTCTGGCCGGCTTGTTGGTGCTTATCCTCGCGATAGCCGTTCTTTCCCTCCTGGTTTCACGCTACCACCGAACTCGCGTTATCGAATAAGCGCGGTTCGCATGAACACAACTGCCGCACAATGGTGAATAGATTCGCCTTTCAACGAGAGCACGATCTGCCCTGGCCGTCTTTACTTCAACGTCTGCGTAGAGCTTCACTGTTGCTGTTTTCCTTGTCGCTAATGCTTTTGGCGGTACAGGCCCAGACTGTTTATGAGCCCATACCCGGTGATACCCCTTACGTAGTTGAGGGCGTCAGCGAAACCATCGTCTACGCCATGGGTCATTCCCTGAGAATCAATGGCACCGCAAAAAATGGCGCATTCGCCCTGGGAGGTGACGTCATCGTTCAGGGAACAGTGGACGGCGACGTGGCTGCGATCGGTGGCTCCGTCATTCAACTTGAAGGCGCCCGAATTAATGGCGACGTAATGGTCGTGGGTGGTACCTACAGACACGCTGACAAACAGCCATTGCGCAGTGCGGGAACCCAGACAATTATGTACGCGGGTTACGAACAGGAGCTGCAAAAGCTGATGCGCAACCCCAAAGACCTGCTTGCGCCGCATTGGTCTGCGGCATACATCGGTCTTAGACTGCTCGCTATATTATTTTGGTTCATTGTGTCTCTGGCTTTGACTGCGGCAATGCCCGGAACAATCAGCCGCGGAATTGCACGTCTGCAATTGACGCTCGGTCGCGTAGCGATTATCGGCGTTGTCGGCTCCCTGATAATTGGCCCCGGCGTTATTTTGAGTCTGAGTTATCTGCCCTACATGATCAGTCTTCTTATTGGTCTGATGGCGCTTCTCCTGGTTGTTGTCGCCTTGTTGTTTGGACGCGTGATCATTTACGCCGCAACCGGTCGCTGGTTACAACGGAAGCTATTGAAGAACGGCAGTAACTCGGAAGCGGTCGCCCTTCTCTTTGGCACCACTTTCTGGATTGCGCTTTCATCCCTGCCGTATATTTGGCCGTTCGTTTTTGCGGTCGTCTTTGTGACGAGCCTGGGCCTCGCGCTGACGGCCCGCTATCGAGTTGGCTGGAAGCGGCAAGAAAGCTAAAGTTGAGAGCTTTCCTCACAAAAGGCTAAAAGATCCAAAAATTTCAGACGAATCCAACACCTCGTGCATCCAAAACTCTTTAGGCGGAAGGCGGCGGATATTTGTGCAACTTTTTCGAACACCCGGCGTGAATATTCGGCATGCGTGCGCGTCGTATAGCCATGAGAACGAGTAACTTAACAAGAACCTTAGTACCGCCATATTCGTAACAGACTGGGAACGCCCGCATGGCAGTGCAACACCCAACATTTGTCAGGTCTAGTAAAACGAACAGGAGGAGTGATGAAAGCGCCGTTTCTCGCAATCGCGCTTGTACTTGTTGGGGTACTTGCCGGCTTTAGCGCCAATGCACAGACACCAACTCCCACAGCGCCAGGCAGTGATGAAAACATCACACCGAATAGGGCCGTCGGTGAATTGAAAGTGATCGACGCGGCTGCCAGGCTGTTGATTATTAAGACTGATGCGGGCTCACTCGTTACAGTAGTTCTCAACGACAGTACCACCTACATGCGCGTGGCACCGGGCGAAAAGAGCCTGACTAACGCCACAAAAATTACTTTCGCAGATCTCGCCGAGGGCGACCGAGTGGCCGCCATGGGTAAGGTTGCCGACGACCACAAGTCTGTTCCGGCCAGGGCTGTCCTGGTTATGACCAAAGCAGACATCGCAAAAAAGCAGGAAGCAGAACGGGCCGAATGGAAGAAGCGAGGAGTACTAGGCATCATCACCTCCCTCAAGCCGGAGACCAAAGAGATCACAATCTCGAGTCGGACAATGGCCGGCCCTCAGGCATTGATGATTCCGGTTTCGGACAAGGTAGAGATGCGCCGTTACGCGCCCGATTCTATTAAGTTTGCCGACGCCAAGCCGGCAAAGTTTGATGAGCTTAAGGTTGGCGATCAGCTTCGCGCGCTGGGTGAACGCAGCGCTGATGGTAGCGCCTTCAATGCTGAAAAGGTTGTAACCGGTTCTTTCAAAATCGTCGCCGGCACAATCACCGCAGTCGATTCGGCGACCGGTGAAGTGAAGATCAATGACCTTCAGACAAAACAGCCGCTAACGATCGTGGTTAAGCAGGACGCCGTACTTAGAAAATTTCCTGCCGCCAATGAAATGGGCGGCATGATGATGATGGGTCGAGGCCCGGGCGCAGGCGGGGCAGCGGCGGGTCAAACTCCACCGGCAGGACAAGCAGCGAGTAAGCCGCAGCCAAACGGCGGGCAGGGTACGCCGCCAGGCGGCCCGGGAGCTGGTGGTCCGGGAGGCGGAATACGCATGGGGGGCGGCGGCGGAATGAACATACAGGACATGCTCGAACGCCTGCCGACTATCTCCATCGCCGATGTAAAAGTTGGCGACACGATTATTGTTTCCAGCACCAGGGGCGCCGATCCGTCGCGTTTGACGGCCATCAGTCTTATTTCCGGTGCAGACACACTCCTTAACTTGCTGGCGGCGAGGCAACCACAGGCAGGCGGCCAGACGGCGCCAAATCCGGCGGCGGGCTTAGGTAGCGGCATTCAATTTGGCATTGGTTTACCCTAAATAAAAATTGGGTCAAAGCCCGCAGCACTCCGGCGGGTTCTTCAATACGGGTTCAGGGTCACCTCCTCAATAGGGTCTTAATTATGAACGTCTCCGGAAGTTCTTTGCGGCAGTCTTTGGTCGTCGCTCTAATCGTCTTGTTGTCAACGACGGCTGCGCTTGCCCAGCAAACACGAACAACGCTGCGCGGTGTAATCAAAGACGAACTTGGCGGCACAATTGTTGGCGCGACCGTGACCCTCACCGACGCGGGTGGCCTCGAAAAGACTGCCACTACTAACGGCGAAGGCGTTTACGTTTTCAGCGGTCTTGCCCCGGGCAAATATTCGCTGCGCGCTGCCGCGACCGGCTTCGCAGTGTCTGATGAAACCGATGTTGATCTGGCCGCCGGCGCGCGGAAGTCGTTGGACGTTACTTTGAAGGTTACGATTGAAGAGCAAAAGGTAACAATCGCCGCGGAGACTCCGCTTAGTACAGAATCAACCAACAATGCCAACCAGACCGTGATAACCGGGCAGGATCTTGATGCCTTGCCGGACGATCCTGATGAGTTGGCCGCGGCGTTGCAGGCGCTCGCTGGTCCTTCGATGGGGCCGAATGGGGGACAGATTTTCGTCGACGGTTTTACCGGCGGCCGCTTACCTCCCAAAGAGTCGATTCGGGAGATTCGAATTAATCAAAACCCGTTTGCGGCGGAAAATGACCAGCCTTCAGGCCGGATCGATATTCTGACGCGTCCGGGCACCGACAAGCTTCGTGGCAGTGCGTTCTTCAATTTCCAGGATGAAAGTCTTAATTCACGCAATCCCTTTGCGACAAGTTCGGCCAAGCGTTCGCCGTATCAGCTCAGGCAGTATGGTGGCAATCTCGGCGGGCCGCTCGTGAAAAAGAAAGCGTCATACTTCATCGATTTCGAGCGGCGCGAAATTGATGACAACGAGCTGGTGAAGGCGACTGTGCTTGATGCGAACCTGAACCCGTTTGACCTTGGGTTGGGCGTTCTGGTTCCGCGTCGAAACGTTACCTTCAGCCCGCGCCTCGATTATCAGATAAATACCAATAACACGCTGATCGCGCGCTACAGTTATACGCATTCAAGCACCATCAATAGTGGCGTAAGCGGATTCTCGTTGCCGGAACGCGCTTACGATTCGTCTTCGACGCAACAAAACATTCAGCTCACCGAGACGGCAGTGTTGAATGCGTCGATGATTAACGAAACAAAGTTCCAGTTTACTCGCCAGCGTGCCGAGAGCCTGGCCGATAACACACTGCCCGCTCTTAACGTCAGCAGCTCTTTTATCGGCGGCGGCTCGCAGATTGGTCACACTACGAATACAAACCAGCGTTGGGAACTACAAAACTTTCTCGCCTACCAAAAGGGAAATCATGCTTTCAAGTTTGGCGGCCGGCTGCGTGGTGTGAAGATCACCGACATCAACCCCAACAATTTTGGCGGCACGTATACGTTTACCGGCGCGCCGGTTCCGACCCTGGACGCAAACAATCAACCAATCAACAGTCAGCCGGTTTTTGTTGATAGCCTGGAGCGCTACCGTCGAACGCTGCTCGGCCAGCAACTGGGCCTTACTCCGTTGGAGATTCGCGCCATGGGCGGGAACCCGTCGCAATTGAGCATCGCCTCCGGGGATCCCAAGGCAAGCGTTTCGCAAACCGACTATGGCGTCTACGCCCAGGACGATTGGCGCGTGCGGCCAAATTTGACGTTGAGCTACGGCCTGCGTTACGAGGGACAAACTAACATCGGCAGTATCCTTAACTTTGCGCCGCGCCTTTCCTTTGCGTGGTCGCCCGGCGCGGCGAATAGCGCTAAGCCACCCAAGATGGTAATTCGCGGCGGCGGCGGCGTCTTCTACAATCGCTTTAACGAAGGCAGTACGCTTCAGGCCAAACGCTTCAACGGGGTAAATCAGCAACAGTTCTCCCTTCGTGAGGCGCCTCTTTATCAATGCGAGCCTGGGGCGCCAGCGAATACGAATTCAGCTTGTTCGATCACCCAGGCCAGCGGCCAAACGGTAGTTGGCCATTTGGAGTTCATCCCTCCTTCGCTGAGTCCTTTGGATTCTTTTCCGGCGTTGCCCCCGACGAGCAGTTTGAACCCCACGCAGCAGATCACCTGGCGTGTAGCCGACGATCTGCAGGCTCCGGTTGTTTACCTGGCGGGCACGCAGGTCGAACGCCAGCTACCGAAACGGTTCACACTGTTTGCTGGGCTATTTCTGGTTCGCATTCAACACGTGGTTCGCGCCCGCGACATTAACGCGCCGATTCCTGGAACAAACGGGACGCGTCCTTTTGGCAACGTTGGAGAGATCTATCAATACGAGTCAAGTGGCAGGTTTAATCAGAAACAGTTGTTCATTGGTTTCAATAATCGCTTCAGCCGCGCACTTACATTCTTCTCGAGTTACTCGCTGAGCAAGACCACCAACGACACGGACGGACAGGGTGGCTCTCTCTTTCCGGCGAACTCATATGATCTGACGGGAGAGTTTGGTCGCGCCGCGTTCGATGTGCGGCATCGGTTCACTTTCGCGGGCACGATAAATTTGCCCTGGTGGCAGTTGAGCTTGAATCCGTTCATCGTTGCCAGTTCGGGCGCGCCCTTCAACATCACAACCGGGCAGGACACGAATGGGGACCGCCTCTTCACCGAGCGTCCATCATTTGCTCCCGCAGGCGTGGATTGCAGCCACCCCGTGGCAAACATTGTCTGCACAAAATACGGAAACTTTAACTTGCAGCCAGCTCCCGGAGAGGCGTTGATCCCGCGCAACCTGGGCCAGTCACCCGGCTTCCTTTCCATTAACATGCGCATCAGTAAGACCTGGAGCTTCGGCACAATTCACTCAGCATCTGCTGCTAATAATCGGGAAGGTCAGGGCCAGGCGGGGCAACGGGGCAGTGGCGGTCGTGGCGGTGGTGGACAAGGTCGCGCGACTCCCCGAATACCAAATGTGGGAGGCGGTGGCCCAGGCGGAGGAGGACCTGGCGGCGGCGGTGGTGGTGGCGGTCGCGGCGGCGGGCTTGCGGGCATTGGCGGTCCTCCTGGCGCAGGCGCCGAAGCCAAGCGCTATACCATGCAGTTCTCCTTGAATTTTCAGAACCTATTCAACCATGTAAACCTGAGGCCTCCAGAGGGCAACTTGTCGTCGCCATTCTTTGGACAAAATCTTGGGCTCAATGGCGGCTTTGGAGGCTTCGGCCCAGGCGGTGGCGGCGGCGGAGTAGGTGGCGGCAGCGGCGCCGGCAATCGCAAGGTTACAGCGCAGGTACGTTTCAACTTTTGAGCAACGCAAGCTGTTAGTTTGCGACTGTTCGCAATCTCGTTATGGCCAGGGGCAAACTGACAGTTTGGACTCTGCAAACCTGCGAAGCAGGTGACAGCGTAAAGCCTGGGGCGTTAGCCCCAGGTTATGCAGGATGAAGAGCTAGCCCGTGAAACGGGCGACAGCGTCTGCGTAGATGTTCACTCAAGACCTCAACAGCCGCGCTTCCGCCCGCTCGCGCGGGCTTGGCCTCGATACGGCGGCTGACCTGGGGCTCACGCCCCAGGCTTTATGCTTTCGCCCGCTCGCGCGGGCTGGTCGTGAAAAAGCAGCTATGAAACGAGAGCTGATTCTATTAAGAAGGCCTATCACCATGAAGAGAAATTTTGCTGCCACGTTGTCAATACTCGCGCTGGTTTTGGTCCCTGCCGCGACTGCGAATGCCCAGACCGGCAATGACGCAAAAGCGGGTGGGGCCATCGCCGCGCCTGCTTCAACCGTTTCTATCACTGCTACAACTTCGCCAGTCGATCTGGCACGCGCGGCGTTGGCGGCACAGGGTGGGGAAAACTATAAATCACTCAAGAACATGGTGCTGCGTGGTTCGGTTGATCTCTACGCGCCTAATTCGACGCAGTCCATTCCTGGCGGCTTTGTTTGGGTCGTAGCCGGCGACAAGGTGCGTCTGGAAATCGATGCGCGCCCGGCGGTCAGTTTCAAACAAATATACGATGGGCAACGATCCTACAGCTCGCTTCCGGGCGTCGACTTGCCGCCTGCAAGTAAGTTTGGTTTGCCTCTACTGACGAAATTCGATCAGCCGGGATACACGGTGAGCGCCCTGCCGGACAAGAAGAAGCAGCGCGCGTTTCGCATTTCAGATGCCGACGGCAACACCACGGATTTTTACATCGATGCGGCTACCGGACGCGTAATGAGCTTTTTGATTCCTTACAATGGTTACACTTTCGGAACCGAGAACAAGAAGTTCAAAGAGGTTGACGGCGTGCTTATTCCCTTTAACTTTACGCAGCGACTGGAAATGCCCCAGGGCGCTTTCTTTGCTGAATACAATGTGAAGGACGTCAAATTGAATCAGACGCTTGGCGACGACGTGTTTGCGATGCCGAATTAATCACCAACAAGAGTCTTTAAGAAATCAATCAGGGCTGCTCAATTCGGGCAGCCCTTTGTTATCTATGAAGCAAACAGACAACTTCTTGTTTTTGTGGTGCGTTTTTCCCAAGGCGCGACGGGTACAATTTTATTTGACAAATTCAACGAGCCTGCGGAGCAGGCGGAAGAATAGAGCCCAGGGTGGAGCGAAGCGGAACCCTGGGTTTACCCGGAAGAGAAAGTCGTAAAGCTCGTGAAACGGGCGACAGCGGCCACCTCGAAGACCTCTGTCGCCCGTTTCACGGGCTGCAAATCATTGACGCACCCCACCCAGGGTTGCGCCCATCAATATTAGCTTCACCCGGGGCCCGATGCTGCCGCCTGCTGCAGGCTCGTTGACTGGTGGGTCGCAAAATAACTGTTTGGTTGCGGCTAACGGCCGCGCGGCGTTATCTATGTAATCTCTTTGAAAGCACCAGAATCTAAGCTATAAATGCGTCCGTCGAAACTTTGTGGAGTCTACCTCATAGATGAACGCGCTTGAAACCTACCTCGAAGAACTCTATGCAATTCGTAGTTCCGGCGGCGCTGTAAAAGAGACATCTTACTATCCGGCCCTCTCGAATCTGCTGAACGAAGTAGGCAAAACTCTCAAGCCCAGAGTTCGTTGCATTATTAGCATCCAAAACGCCGGTGCGGGACTGCCTGACGGCGGCCTCTACGCGGCTGAACAATTCCAGAAGCAGGCAAAAGGCGGACTGAGGGGTGAACTTCGCGCAGGTCAGTTGCCGGCGCGAGGCGCCATTGAGGTCAAGTCGACGGGCGAAAAAGTGAAGAACATCGCTGGCGGCGAACAGGTGCTGCGATATGTGAACCGCTACAAGCAGGTGCTGGTGACAAACTTGCGCGACTTTGTGCTGGTAGGGGTCGATAACGAAGGCAAGGTTACAAACCGTGAGAGCTTTAGTCTGGCTGCGAACGAAAAAGAGTTCTGGCTTGCGGCTTCTCATCACAGCGCCACCGCTCAGCAGCAGGGCGAAAGGTTTATTGAATATCTCAAACGCGTAATGCTGCACGCCGCACCGCTTGCCTTACCCAAAGATGTAGCCTGGTTTCTCGCCTCGTATGCGCGGGACGCGAAGATGCGGATTGAAAACAGCGATCTGCCGGCCCTCGGATCCGTTCGCGACGCGCTTGAAGAAGCGCTCGGCTTGAAGTTTGAAGGCGAAAAGGGCGAACACTTCTTTCGGTCGACGCTGGTGCAGACGCTTTTCTACGGCGTCTTCTCTGCCTGGGTACTCTGGAGCAAGAAGCATCCGCCTACGGACAGGAGAGCGCGCTTCAACTGGCGCCAAGCTGCCTGGTCGTTGCACGTGCCGATGATCAAAGCGCTTTATGAACAGGTCGCGACGCCGACGAAACTCGAGCCATTGGGATTAACTGAAGTACTGGACTGGACCGAAGCAGTTCTCAATCGCGTTGATCGCAAGGCCTTCTTTGAAAACTTCGAAGAAGGACATGCTGTCCAGTATTTCTACGAACCATTCCTTGAAGCCTTCGATCCGGAACTGCGCAAGGAACTCGGCGTTTGGTACACGCCGACTGAGGTCGTGCAATACATGGTCGCGCGCGTGGACGCGGTCTTACGCGAAGAGCTGGACATCGCTGATGGCTTGGCTGACCCGCGCGTGTATGTGCTCGATCCCTGCTGCGGTACCGGCGCATACCTGGTTGAAGTCTTAAAGCGTATAAACGAGACCTTGAAGGGAAAAGGCGAAGATGCGCTGACGGGCAATACAGTGAAACGTGCGGCGATGGAACGTGTGTTCGGCTTCGAAATTCTGCCGGCGCCATTTGTTGTTTCGCATCTGCAACTCGGCTTGCTGCTACAAAACATCGGCGCGCCTTTGAGTGAAACGGGCACCGAGCGTGCCGGTGTCTATCTGACAAATGCTTTGACTGGCTGGGAGCCGCCTTCGGATGAAGTGAAAAAGCGTTTGCAGCAGTTGGCGTTTTCATTTGCCGAGTTGAAAGACGAGCACGACGCTGCGGAAAGGGTGAAGCGCGAGGCGCCGATTCTCGTGATCCTTGGAAATCCCCCCTACAACGGATTCGCTGGCGTAGCTGTAGAGGAGGAACGGGATCTTTCGGATGCCTACCGGACAACGGTGAAAGCTCCCTCGCCGCAAGGGCAGGGCTTGAATGATTTGTACATTCGTTTCTACCGAATGGCAGAAAGGAAGATTGTCGAACAAACGCATAAAGGCATTGTCTGTTTTATCTCAAACTACTCATGGCTTGATGGACTTTCATTCCCGGGAATGCGGGAACGTTACCTCGAAGCGTTTGACGAAATTTGGATCGATTCTTTGAATGGCGATAAGTACAAAACAGGCAAAGTTACCCCAGACGGGAAACCAGACCCGAGCATCTTTTCTACGGAATGGAACCGCGAAGGCATTCAAGTCGGAACGGCAATAGCTTTGCTGATCAGAAAAGAAAAGCACTTGGCTGCCAAGGTAGTCCAATTCAGAAATTTGTGGGGAAAGGAGAAGCGCAACGAGCTTCTGTCAAATGCGAAAGGTCAGATAGGAGCGTCATACGGCGACGTTCATCCTATACTCGAATTGGGTTTGCCTTTCACACTTGGGCTCACCAACGCGGATTACACGAAGTGGCCGCTCTTGCCGGAGCTGTTTCCAGTTTCCTTTCCGGGAGTGAAGACCAGTCGTGATGACTTTGTCATTGACATTAGTCGGAAGGGTTTAATTGAACGCATGGAAAAGTACTTCGACCCGGACATTACCGATGACGAGATGCAAAGAGTTTCGGCGGGTGCCATGCAGAACGCTGGCCAATATGACGCTGCAAGGACTCGACAATATCTGATCAAGCGGGGATTCCTCCCAGGAAATATTGTGCGGTATGCGTATAGACCATTCGATGTGCGATGGTTGTACTGGGAGCCTGAAACCTATCTCCTGGACAGAAAGCGGGAGGAGTACTTCGCACAGGTGTTTCCGAGTAACTTTTTTCTCTTCACAACTGCCCGTACAAGGAAGACTGACATCGAACCGGCCCTGGTTACACAACTGTTGTGTGATTTAAACTGCATGGACAGCGGCGCGCGCGGCTTCCCCATGTATGCTTGGCCTGATGCATCCGGACTTTTCCCAGAGGATCACGATCAGCCAAACACAAACCTCACGCAGGGTGCTAAAAGTTACGTAGCCGAATTCGGCGGTGACGCAAACGACCTTTTCTATCACTCGCTGGCGGTACTTGATTCACCTCAATACAGGTATGAAAACAAGAGGGGCCTTCATCACGACTGGCCGCGCATTCCATTGCCGTCTTCAAGAGACGCCTTGTTTCACTCCGCGGAGCTCGGTCGCAAGGTTGCCACACTGCTCGACACCGAGCGCAACGTAGCCGGTGTG
This sequence comes from Blastocatellia bacterium, assembly GCA_963698325.1. GTDB lineage: Bacteria > Acidobacteriota > Blastocatellia > Pyrinomonadales > Pyrinomonadaceae > PSRF01. The sequence goes on from CAVOQJ010000012.1 coordinate 48,244, forward strand.
ACCGAAGGCAAGATCGAAAAGCCGTTCGATACCATTGGGGTAATCTCGCGACTTGGCGGCGGCCAACTTCAGACGGAAGAAGATGAACCGAAAGGCAAAATAAGTGAGTTGAGAATCACCGCAGGTTGGGGACATGGAGGCAAAGGTGGCATCACCATGCCCGGTAAAGGGAAACTCATTGAGCGCGACTACACACCTGAAGAGCGCCAGGCAATTGAAGAAGGAGCTAAGCGTCAAGGGCTTTCAACGGAAGAGATGTTCGCACATCTCGGCGAGAGAACTTCTGACGTTTATCTGAACGACGTGGCGTACTGGCGAAACATCCCGGCACGCGTTTGGGAATATACAATCGGCGGTTATCAAGTAATCAAGAAATGCCTCAGCTATCGCGAGCATAAACTGCTCGGCCGCACCCTGACTACTGACGAAGCCCGCGAAGTAATGAACATCGCCCGCCGCATCGCCGCAATCCTCCTCCTCGAACCCTCACTCGACGCCAACTATCAAGCCATCAAAGGCGCAACCTATCACTGGCCTCTTGACTAGTGATTGCCGCCGAAGCTTGTCGAGGAGTCGGATCTACGGGAAGTACCGATAGATGTCTTTGCGGTTGAGTATCCGAACCAACGTCACTAACTGGCCTTCTATTTTCAAGCCGAGTCTGTAATCGCCAATTCTGATGCGGAAATAATTGCGTTCGCCTCTGAGCTTCTTGATGGTTGGAATTTCTTGTGGTGTTTGAGCTTTCTCGACAGTTTGAATGATTTCGTTAACACGCGCCAATAAATCTCGATCCTTGATAGCGCGCAGGTCTTTCAGAAAGCTCTCTTTGAACTGAGTGTTCAATGGTTGCCATCTAGTGTTCTAAGAATCTCTTCACGATTTACTATGCCGGTCCGATCCCCCTCTTCGATTGCGCGTGCGAGAGCGGCGTCTTCCAAAGCTTCCTCGATTACCTCACGGACCAGGTCCTTCCGCTCTTCTAACACCTCGACCAGAGCGGATTTCACCACTTCTTTTAATCTTTCTTCATCAGTCAACTGCGTCGCCATTTCGACACCTCCAGACGCGAATGTTGCCCTAGTATGTGGCCGAAGGCAAGGGAAGACCATTCTTTGCCAGGCAAGCGTCCCGCACGCGTTTGGGACTACACCATTGGCGGCTATCAAGTGATCAAGAAATGGCTCAGCTATCGCGAGCACAAACTCCTCGGCCGCCCGGGTTCGAGGAGGAGGATTGCGGCGATGCGGCGGGCGATGTTCATTACTTCGCGCGCTTCGTCGGTTGTGAGCGTGGAGTAGCCCGATTTCTCTTTCCCAAAGCGCGCGGTACTGATGCAGTTTGAGTCCAACAGTCACATTGCGATAGTTGCGGTGCCATGAGGTCAGTACCACCACGCGGTAGCGCCGGATGCAGTTTAGAACTCGTGCACGCGAAGCGAGGATTTCAGCCGGCAGGGCTGACAGATAGTAGCCGGTGGTCGCGGCGCAGCGCAGACCACCGGTGGCAAACGGAAATGATTCCACACCCGGAACGGGTGTCAGAAAGCAGTCGCACCCAGTAGGGTAACATTAGGTTTCTGGCACCCCTCCGGGGTACCGAATACGGTGCAACTCCTTTCCGGTGGTCTCCGCTACGCTGCGACCACCGGCTACTATCTGACAGCCCTTCAGGCTGAGATCCGCTCGCTCTGTTTTCACACAACCTCGGTAGCGGGTGGGTCCTGTCAAGTATAGGACCCAGCGAAGTGCCGGGTTAGAGTCGCAGGCCTGAATGCGACCGTGACCCACCCGCTACCGCGTGGTGGTACTGACCTCATGTGTCAATAGGCACACGGTTTCAAACTGCATCAGCACCCAAGCGCGCGACACCCTTGACCCTCGCGTCCCATATCTGAGAAGTGGCTGATCTATGAAGAAAGTTAAACCAGTCGTCGCTCGCAACGCCCGGGAGCTTGCCGCGGTGCTTGGGCTTACGCCCGCGGACGGGCTCGAAATCGAGATTCGTAGCGATTTAAACGACAAGATAATCGAAGTCGTAAGAAAGAGGGGCTTGACTCACGACCAGGTTGCAAGGCTCGCTCACACTTCTCGGACGCGCGTTACGGCCATTCTGAACCGCAACACCCAGGATATTCCACCACTTTTTTTCCATAATCCGTGTAGGTTGGGGGCAACTGACGCGTACCAATGCAGATTATTCCGCCGTCGTTCCATTGAACTGACAAGGGTGAGGAACTATTGTTTTTGATGTAGTTTCGTAAAACGAACTTGTTGTCCGAGGTCTTATCGACTTGAGAGTGATAAGTGAAATCCACACCCGCTGCTGATTTCTCCACGCGACCATCGTGAGGAGGATCTTGGATTACGAGAACAACTAACAGTACTGCCGGAAGAATCGCGATCATTCGTATCAATGTCGTAAACCTCCTTCACTAGTAATTCATGGCGTTAAAGTACCGTACGTAGCCGACCAGTGTTAGTCTCGATGTAGAACGCTAGGACACGGAGGATGCACTACGAAAGCTCTGAGGACCAGCCTCTAAAATCGTGAATCGTGAAATCGTAAATCGTGAATCGAAAAAGCCTTGGTCAATGGATCTCGTCCACGTGGACGAATTAACCGACGCGCCTTCTACCAATTCACTGGCTTCAGATCAGGGCCGCAGATGTGGCCAAACTCTCCGGGCGGTTCGTGAACAACGTCGTGCGTTACGTGGCCGGCGTACCAGATCACCACGTCATGGTTGTTGACGGGCTCGCCGTTGACGAAGCCGTCGAGGTTCGCTTCGGTAACGCAACCAAATCCGCCCGTGGTGCAGTTAACTCCGTCGTCGAGTTCGGAGCCGTGATAACGAAGAATCCAAACGTCGCCGCGCGGATAGGGCCAATCCGGCGAAGCAGTCGCGACTCCATCATCAGGTCCCGGAATGATGTCGTAACCTTCACCGGTCACCGTGTTCTCGACCCGCCACTTTCGGTTGCGCCCAGGATCGCGTGGGCGCCGGATCTCGAAAGTCTTGGTGTGCCAGTTTGATCTCCCAATGAGCGGCGGATTGTTGTATTCGCGGACGCGGTTATTCCCGGCCGTGCGAATGTCAAAGTCGAACCGCCAGTAAGGATGGTGATGATGGACGTTGCAGACGCAGGAATTCTGCACTGCGGAGAAACCAAAGCGTGGACGAATCGTGCCGTTCGCGTGCAGGCGCCACTCGCTGATATAACGATACCAACCAGCTTCCATCTCGCTTACCAGCACGACTTCCAGTCCCTGAACATAGATTGCGACGCCGCCGAAATTTCCGGCGTCTGAACCGGTGTCCAGAATGGTCGTGGCCGGCGCCGCACAAAGACGGAATCCGGGAGCGACATCAACTCCGTTGGCTTGGATCATTCCTTCCTCATTCTGCCAGTCTCGATAAGGACCACAGGGTCCGGTGTCGTAATGGACGTTAAGGATGGGGACATGGGCGCGATAGAGCACGCGCTTGCCGCGGTAATCCACAAAGCGCAATTCGACGCCCGAGCCTCGCGTTCCCGAAGAGGCGGCGGGCCTTACTGCGAGAAACTTCCAGAGAACCGTATTACCCTGGCTGACCGTGACCCAAACCTGTCCGGCCACCCCCGTCGTGGTTGCTTGCTGGATGTAGTCCGGGCCGCACACGTCGTCGAGCGCTATCGAACTTCCCGGAGCGCGCTCGCCAAAGCGAACGACAGCTTGCTGAACCAGGTTGACGCCAACGATTTCGTGCCGAGCCTCGGACCTGACCGGAAGCAGTCCCACTGCAATGGTTCGCTCAATGCGGCCATGCTGGGTTTCGACATCAATTAGCGGCGGCATCGGCCGATAGGGTTTGAGCTGACCATCGCGGATCGCCGAGCCGAGGTTTTCGTCCTTCAGCAATATCTTTACCGCTTCCTCAAATTCTTCGTACCTCGGCAGCGGCTGAGCACCCGATTCCGAGATTCTCACTCGCTTTGGCTGGTTGAAATCTCCGTCGACGAGGATAGAGCGGTTGTTCTTATAATCGTAGAACGTTGCTCGATAAGCGGTTGGTGCTGGGGCTGGTCGCGCGGATTTGGTTTCTGGCTCCGGCTCCAGAAACTCGAATGAGAGCAGACGATTTCTAGTCCTTCCCAGATACTCCCTGACCAGCGGATGATCGGCCAAAGCCCGCGACACGCTTTCGATCCTCCCAGCGTCCGGACCTCGCGGCTCAATCTTCAGCTTCAATTCGTCCTGATTAGTGACCGCAAGCGCTTTTCCTGGGCGAGCGGCTTTGCTTGTTTTTTTCTTCATGGGTTTACTCCTTGAACTTCACGGCGTTTTGAGGGTTAGCCAAGGTGGAAGGCATTTTGCGCCTTCTTTGAGGAACGACTACTGAATTGCGAGATGTAGCGTTGGCAATGCCTACGCTGAATTGAATGGCTGGAGCGAGAAGGGTGCGGCAATAGTCGCAGGCTCTGAGGACCAGCCTGACAAACAGTTTCGGATTTTGGTTCTGGGTTCTGGGTTTCGAGTTAGACAGAACCCAATTTCAAGCCCAAGTATGCGAGGTGGCCGCATGATAGGAGACTCAGAGAATGGTGTCAACACGGAGCGGCAGCCGATAGCACGTCTGTTTTGGGGCTGTGCCCTCTGAGGTGCGGAAGGTCTTTGACCTTCCGGAGCAAACTAACTCATTTAGGGCTATGCCCTCGCTTATTGTTGGAAGTTGGGGCGTAGCCCCCGAAATACCTTTTTCACTTACGGAAGGTCATAGACCTTCCGCACATCAAGCGGCAAAGCCGTCGGAAGCTTCGCGAAGCCTACAGGGAAGAATGCCTGTCTTACACGCTGGTGATGTCGTGTTCTTTTGACTTCGTCAGCTCGTCGATCCTGGTGATGTAAGTGTTAGTGAGTTTTTGAACTTCTTCGAGACCGTCACGCTCGTTGTCTTCCGAAATCTGTTTGTCCTTCAACATCTTCTTCAAGCGCTCGTTCGAATCGCGGCGAATATTTCGCACGGCGGTGCGATGGTCTTCGGCGATCTCGTGAACTTGTTTAGCAAGCTGCTTGCGACGTTCTTCGGTGAGCGGTGGGATCGGGATTCTTACCAGCTTGCCGTCGTTTGACGGATTGAGGCCGAGGTCTGCGGCACGAATAGCCTTCTCAATGGTTGGAACCTGCGTCTGATCCCACGGCTGAACCGTCAACATGGCCGGCTCGGGCGCATGTACCGAAGCCATCTGGTTGAGGGGCGTCATCGTGCCATAGTAGTCGACCATCACAGAATCAAGCAGACTTACAGCCGCGCGTCCTGTCCGCACGGTGGCCAATTTACGTTGGAAGTCGTCAATGACGGTGTCCATCCGCGGTCGCGTGTCTTTGATTACGTCCTTCTCGCTCATGATTAACTCTCGCTGCTATGTCATTAACACCTTGCTTTAGCAAGGTGGGGTGACTTCATTTAATAATCGGAAAACCGTTTCAACGGTTTTCGCACTAAGCCGTTAAAACGGCTCAGGAATTATGCACTGCCTTCCTGCCACCTCGCTGAAGCGAGGTGTTAATGAGATGGTCGACCCTTGTCCAGAATTGCAAACTCGAAACTCGAAACTCCGAACTGCTATTTCCCGAACTCGAAACTTATTTTCCCACCCAAACTCTTGTACCCACGCCCGGCTCGCCTGTTACAACTCGTTTGATGTTGCCGGCCTGCCGCATATTAAACACCACGATCGGCAGATTGTTGTCCATGCATAGCGATATGGCTGAAGCGTCCATCACTTTCAACTGGCGTTCCAGCACCTGCTGGTAGGTTATGGATTCGTAACGAACGGCCGTCGCATCTTGCATCGGATCAGCGTTATATACGCCTTCGACTTTTGTCGCTTTGAGAATTATGTCGGCTTTGATTTCCAGGGCCCGCAGCGCGGCGGCGGAATCGGTAGTGAAATATGGATTGCCGGTACCGGCGGCAAAGATCACGATGCGATCCTTTTCGAGATGACGAACGGCGCGCCGCCTGATGAATGGCTCAGCCAGTTGCGGGATGTCAATCGCCGACATGACGCGCGTTTGCACCTGTAACTTCTCCAGCGCATCCTGAAGAACTACGGCGTTCATCACAGTGGCCAGCATGCCGATGTAGTCGGCAGCCGAGCGATCCATGTTTCCGGCGCTTTTGGAAACTCCGCGGAAAATATTACCCCCGCCGACCACGACCGCGACTTGTACGCCCAGATCGTGAACCGCCTTCAGTTCTTCGCCAACCATGCGAGCGACATCGACGTCAATGCCGTAGTTTTGCTCGCCCATCAGGGCTTCACCGGAAATCTTCAACAAGACACGACGGTAAGCCAGCGGGGCTTTGTCGGGTTTTGCTTGTTCGGCGGTCATTATGTGGTGTTTTCTTTGCGGCTCTTTGCGAATGCTTTGCGCCCTTTGCGGTTAAAGCTTCCTGGCCCAGGCAAAGGTCCTGACTTCTTAAAAAGTCCAGCTAAATTTGGACTCTGAAGTCAACTTCAAGCTAACTAACAAGCGAGGCTACTTCGCCGCCGAAATCTTCGTCGCGTTTCTCGAGTCCCTCGCCCATCTTATAGCGAGTGAAGCGGCGAATCGTAATCTTCTCTCCGGTCTTGGCTATTTTCTCGGTGACCAGCTCAGCTACCGTTTTGGCAGGGTCTTTAACAAACGGCTGGTCCAGCAAAACAGTCTCTTCATAAAACTTGTTGAGCCGACCCTCGACTATCTTGTCGATCACCTGATCTGGTTTATTCGAGTTCTTCGGATCGTTTTTGGCCTGAGCGCGGGCAATCTCTCTTTCCTTTTCGAGATCAGCAGCGGCCACTTCATCGCGTGAAACAAATCGCGGCTCTGCTGCGGCGACGTGCATTGCAATGTCCTTCACTAGTTGCTGAAACTCTTCGCCACGCGCCACAAAATCTGTTTCGCAGTTTACTTCTACGAGTACACCGACCTTTCCACCCATATGGATGTACGAGCCGACAATTCCCTCAGCCGCGATGCGGCCTTCGCGCTTCTTAGCCGAAGCCAGTCCGCGCTTGCGTAGAATGTCTACTGCCTGTTCTTCATTTCCCTGAGCTTCAACCAGCGCGTTTTTGCATTCCATCATTCCCGCGCCCGTCTTTTCGCGAAGCTGCTTTACCGCTGTTGCTGTAACTTCTGCCATGATTATGAAACTCTCCGATTATTTCTAAAGTGTATACTGCAAGACTGATGTCTGCTTCGCAGTTAATGAAAAGCGCAGCCCGGCGGAGGTCCCGCTTTAGAGGCTGCGCTCGCCGATAATAAAAATCTTGAAATCCCTGGGGGCCTTCAGCTTGCTGCCACAACTGACTCCGCACTGTCATCTACTGCGGCATCAGCTTGCGAAAGCTCCGGCGCGGAAGAAGCAGCGGGGGGTGGGCTAACTTCCTTACCATTTCCTTCCGGCGCTCCTGCTGTTTCAGTCGTTTGCGGCGTCTCAATGCCTGCCGCGCCCGGTAGGGTTGCCTCGTTTAACTCGCCCGCGGCCTCGGCGCCGCCAACTTCCTCTGCCGCACCTTCTTCAGGCTGAGCAGCAACGCCACCTTCTGTCGCAATTTGCTGGCCCTCGAGAATTGAATCGGCTATTCGCGAGGCAAAAAGCCGGACCGCCCGCAAAGCATCGTCGTTGCCGGGGATCACGTAATCAATTCCTTCTGGTGAGCAATTGGTATCGACAACAGCGACGATAGGGATTCCCAGCCGGTTGGCCTCCGCGACTGCGATCTCTTCTTTCCGGACATCAATAATGAACACAATGTCGGGTAACCGGCTCATTGCCTTGATCCCCGAAAGATTCTTATTCAGGCCTTCGCGCTCGCGATCAAGTTTGATGCGTTCCTTCTTAGTTAGTTTCTCGTAGCGGCCGTCAGTCTGCATCGCCTCAAGTTCCTTGAGACGCTTGATGGATTTTTGAACGGTTTGGAAGTTTGTCAACAGGCCGCCGAGCCAACGTTGGTTAACGTAGTATTGGCCACAGCGTTCAGCTTCTTCGCGGACAGCATCCTGGGCCTGTCTCTTTGTGCCGACAAAAAGCACAGACTTTCCTCTGTCTTCCGCAATCGCATCGGTAACAAACCCGAGCGCATCGCGAAACATCCGTTGAGTTTTCTGAAGGTCAATAATGTAGATGCCGTTGCGCTCGCCGAAAATGTATTCCTTCATCTTCGGATTCCAGCGCCGAACCTGGTGGCCGAAATGCACGCCAGCCTCCAGGAGTTCTTTCATAGTAACCGATACCAAACTTTAATCTCCTTTTCAGTGAACTGGTTTAATGTACTCACCATAACTCCCGGCCCTCTGTTCAAGAGCAACCAATTCAAGCTATGGCAATGGATTTTGGGAATTTCGGAATGCGGATTTCGAATTTCGAATTCTGCTGATCAACTCGCAATTTCCGTACTGACTGTGCAAATGCTACACCTTCAACTGCAATGCAAATTCAAATCCGAAATTCGACAATTCGAAATTCTTCTATCGTTTCGAGAACTGGAAGCGCTTGCGGGCGCCCTTCTGACCATACTTCTTACGTTCTTTGATCCGTGGGTCACGTGTAATCAGGCCCGCCTGCTTCAACGTCGGACGAAGGTCCGCATTGTACTCGAGCAACGCGCGGGTAATGCCGTGACGAATAGCTCCTGCCTGACCTGCTGGTCCACCACCACGAACATTGATCAAAACGTCAAACTTACTAACCGTCTCGGTCAACTGCAACGGTTGCCGAATAATCATGCGCAAAGTCTCGTTGGGAAAATACTGATCAAATGATTTCCGATTGATGAGAAAGTCGCCCCCGCCGGCCCGCAAGTAAACTCTCGCGGTTGAAGTCTTTCTTCGCCCGGTTCCGTAGTATTGAATTTCAGCCACAGTTATTTCGTCCTTTTGTTAACTCTGCTTTCCTAAGCTTGATTTTCTTTATGTCGCGTGGTGAGTTGGAAGGTCTGCGGGCGTTGGGCTGTGTGTGGGTGTTCGGCATCGGCATAAACCTTGAGTTTTTTAGCCATCGCCTTGCCCAGCTTGTTCTTGGGCAGCATACCCTGAACAGCCAGCGAGATTACTCGATCCGGCCGCTTGGCAAACATGTCAGCAGCCGAGACCTCGCGCAGCCCTCCGGGGTAACGCGTGTGGTGACGGTACATCTTCTGCTGAACTTTCGCGCCCTTGAGCACTGCCTGCCGAGCGTTAATCACGATCACGTGATCGCCCATATCCATAAAAGGAGTCCACGCCGGATTGCGTTTCCCGGTCAGGATAGAGGCAACTTCAGATGCGAGATGGCCGACAGTTTGGCCGGCTGCATCCACTACGTACCATTTGCGTTTTCCAGCGAGGTCCTTGCCGCTGGGAAAGTATGTTGACATGGTTAACTATCTCTGTTTTTAGCGACTAAAACACGAACGGGTAGAATACTCAACGCCCTTAAAGATTGTCAAGTTGGTGACTTAGCGTCGCGGCGTCTGGAAAAGCAGCGTCTATTCAAAGCTCATCGTGTCTGCGACTCGTGGTGAGGCAAGGCAATCTCAGGTTTGTACTTTACATTGATAAAGGCTCCCGGACGTTGCCGCCACGGGAGCCCTCGTTTCATAGCCCTCTGATAGCAACCAATGGTTATTGCCAGTTACGGTTGCGGAGGCTTGGTACCGTCGTTCTTCTTCAGCTTTGGAGGCTCGGCCTTGTCCGCAGGCTTCGACTCGATTCCATCCGGATTGGTCGTCGTATCGTCGGGCGTCGGTTGACGTCTCTTCAGCGTCGGCCTTCCCGGCGCACCTTCCTCGGCCCCCGGCAACGCGCCAGCCGTTGAAGCCCTGGCGTTGGAAAGTCGCAATAGCCGCGCCTTCACTTTCTGAAACTCCGACGTGCTGATCACATATTCATCATGCTCCGGAAACCTTGCTGCCAGGGCGAGTGAGGAGGCGCGTCGATCCGGCGGCGCAGGATGCGAAGCGAAGGCCCGCGAAATGAGTCCGGGCTTCTTCTTGTTCTTCGACTCAAGCTTCTCAAACATCGTAGCCATCGCGCTGGGATCGTAGCCGGCAGCATACATGTACTGAACGCCCAGCTTGTCGGCTTCCTCTTCAGCGCTGCGACTAAACTTCATAAAGGCTCCTAACAAGCCCAGGCCGGCCGTATTCTGAAAGACCATTCCGGGAATGCCACCGAGAAAGATCGAGGTGCCTAGCGCCAAATACTCAAGCAGGCTTGCCTTGGTTTGATTTTCAACTGCATGACGAGCGGTAACGTGAGCGATCTCGTGGGCCATCACACCTGCAACTTCGGCTTCATTGTCGGCCACCAGAATCAAGCCTTTATTGACATAGAAAAATCCGCCGGGCAACGCAAAAGCGTTTACCTCGTCGGAATCGATGACCTTAATGGTGAAAGGAATTTTCGCGTCAGAATGCAGAACGATGTTCTGGCCGACGCGGTTTACATACTCCGTGATCACCGGATCATCGACAAATTTCGCCTGCCGATCTACTTCCGCCGCCAACTCGCGGCCAAGCCTTACTTCCTTCTCAGTCGAGCCGCTCATCTTGGCAATGACACCCTTGTTGATGTTGCGCTTGCCAATCATCGCTGGGTCCTCATTTACCGACAGCGGCTTGCCCGAGCCCGCCGGAATGGTTGGCGTCGTATGGCTGTTGTCTTTTTTGTCCGCCGTCTTACTTTGAGTTGCCTCATCGGATTTCTGCGCCTTTGCCGTATCGGTCGTTTGGGCAAAGCTCGCGACCGAACCTGCCATCAGCGACGAAACCAGCAAGAGGGCAGTGACGAGGCGGGAGAAGCTATTCATCTTGAAAACCTCCAGAAATTTCCAAACATGCTTGGCGAAAAGAGTTCTGGGGAAAATCTTTCCAGGTCCTACGAATTGAGGGTTGCTGCGCTGGCGAAAAACTCAAAAGGGGTGTCGGGAGCGCAGTACCGACGAAGCCGTTTTCGCAATTTTCAAACGCGCAGTCTATGATGCCCGCTAATAGCCGCTTGGTTGCGCGCTCGAAGTTGGTTACTTAAGCAAACGTGCCGGCTCGCGTCGTGCAAAAAGCTTGAACTTTTGGCGATTGCGGGATGGCCGCCATTATAATGCACTGTTCTCGGAAAAACCTAAGAATTCCGAGATTTTCGTGCGAAACGCATGAGTGCCAAAGGGGTTGAAAACCTATGCCGGAGGGTAGGCTAAGCGCCATCCGGGTTTCAACAGTCCGCGAATGATCTTAGTCAATAAAGCGAGCGACAGAAAAAACGTCGGTTCCGACACGACAATTTGTCACAGTGCCCAAAGAGCGAACTAAGAAACGAAAGCCAACGGTTTCCATTATCGGACCAGGCCGAGTGGGACAGGCCATGGCGATCGCTCTTGACTCCTGCGGCTATTCCCTTCGGGCCCTGGCTGGCCGGCCAGCCAGGCACGGCGTGGAAAATGGCGACGAATTGCAACAGTTGCCGCCGACCGATCTGATTCTGATCACTACGCCCGACGACGCGATCGCAGAAGTTGCTCAACGACTCGCCGTTTGCGAAACAGAACAACGTCGCAAACCCACCGTGCTGCACACGAGCGGGGCCCTGTCATCCGAAGTGTTGTCACCCCTCGCCCAGCTCGGATTTCATACGGGCTCATTGCATCCGCTGGTTTCAATAAGTGAACCTCGTGCCGGCGCGAAAGCGTTGCGCGGGGCCTTTTACTGTCTGGAGGGCGACAAGACGGCGCTGCGAATTGCGCGCTTGATAGTTGGGGATTTGAAAGGCAAGGGCTTTTCTATCCGCCCTGAAAGCAAGGCCCTTTACCATGCCGCAGCCGTGATGGCCTCCCCGCATCTGGTCGCCCTTTTTGATCTCGCTACCGAGATGCTCGCTGCTTGCGGAATAAACCAAAAAAGCGCGCGGCAAATACTGCTGCCGCTGGTCGCGAGCACGGTTAACAATCTGCTGGTATTCACTCCTGACAAGGCGCTAACTGGAACCTTCACACGCGGCGATGTTGCCACCGTTCGCCGTCACCTCAAGGCCCTCAAAACCCCGTCACTAAAACAACTTGCCATCGCGCTGGAAGTTTACAAACTGCTGGGCCTGCATTCGCTCGAACTGGCAGAAAAGCAAGGGCTGGACCCAAAACTGTCAGAAGAGATTAGGAACCTGTTGAACTCCAATAACGTCTGATCACATTTCGTGAGCGCCCGCGAAACGGGTGACAGATGATTGCGCTAACAAAGCAAGGCGCCATAGTCGAACCTTCTGAGGCATAGCCTCAGGAAATCTAAAGCAGTTGTCGGAAAGGCACAGCCTTTCCGCACATCAGGCGGCTGAGCCGCAATGCACATCAGCGGCGAAGCGCGAAAACTGTTTTACGCTCGCTGGTTGTCCATTCACGATTCACGATTCCTTTCGCATGGAACGCGAACTCCCGAAACGCGCGAGAACCAGGCTTTCTGCAGCATCGGATCTCAGACATTCTCTGCACGAAATGGGTACTCTGACGGCCGAAAATCCCATTCTTTAAAACAGAAATCCCAAAATCTTCAGAGAGAATAATGGCATAACGGTTGCACCTCTCCTCTGTAAACATGGAGGGAAGAAACATGAAAAAGACACTTGGCAGCGCTCTTATGGCTTCAAAATTGTCCGTGTGAAGATGGGCTTCAGTGTGGCCGTCTTCAATCAAATCAGGATGCCGCGATGAAGAGTCGCGGCATCTTTTTTTCCGCTTGGGTTGTAGTGAGTTGTTTCGCCTTAGGTGGTACTTACATGAACCCACCCGCTATCGCAGGTGGTACTGACAAAAGCCCACGCTACTTTAAAGGCTTTCAGCGTTCAGGATTTCTTTCGCGGCTCGCCGGCCGGTCTCGATAGCGCCGTGAACGGTGCCGATGTGGCCCACGCTCGTCGCTTCGCCCGCGAAGAAGAGCGTGTCGTCAACAGGTCGCGCGAGTTCAGCCTGCGCCTCGAGGCCACCCACCGGAAGATAGGCATAAGCTCCGCGCGCGAACGGATCGGAATGCCAATCATGTGTGTAAGATGCTACGAGCAGCTCGCGCAACTTCGTTTCAGGAAGACCAAAAATCTGCCGGAGGGATTCGATTGCTACGTTTAATACCTCGGCAGGATCGATAGCGCCTGATTGCGTGCACGAGGTAATTAACTTCTCAGCATTGGACCCGCCGGTCCAGCCCACCAGCATTGGGGCGCGAACGGGCAACGTCCACCAGGTAGGAATGGGCGCTTCGGGGTAATGAATAAACCCCAATTGCTCTAGATCCTCACGTCCGCCGGTTCCGGGTATATCCAGCTCTTCCCAGAAGCGACTGCGAAAGCGCAGCACGATCCTGATAACCTGACCCATCTCCAGCAACCGGATGGCGTTTCGTTTGTCTTCCGGAAGCTCGGGAAGGAAACGCAGCGACGCCGATTGGTCCTCATCTGCTTGTAAGACGCCAAGTGGCAAGGTAATTACGACGCGCGAAGCCGTGAACGTCCGTAGGCTTTCGCCGTTTGCGCAAACGGCCTGCGCGCGTTGCTTGTTCCAATGAAGCTCTTTGACGATGGTGTTTAGATGGAAGATGGCGCCGCGCTCGAGCGCCTGCTCGTGCAACGGGTCCATTATCGTGTCGTAGCCGCCCAGGATACGAAACGATCTATCTCCCTCAACTTCATCCTCGGCCTGATTTGCCTTTATCAGTCCCCTTACCCCGATGCGATCGATTCTCGCGGCATGAAAGCCCTGCACGTATCTGGTTGCCACTGCTTTGGCACGACGAGTTTCCTCGTCATCTGGTAATGATTGAAGAAAATCCTTGAAGGAACGATCAGGTTCTTCGGATTTCATCAAGTCCATCAAAGCGGTCAGCTTATTCCAGAAATCGTGCGCCTTACTGAGAATGCCATTTTCGAAATACCAGTGTCGATCAGTTACTTCACAAAACGGCGCGCCAGTTTCATTGAGTATTTCCCAAAGCGCCGGATGTTTCCCGTGAACAAATTCCGCACCGAGTTCAATCGGCAAAACAGGGGAACCTTCGTGCATAGTGTACACGCGACCGCCGACACGCTCGCGAGCTTCGAGAACGTTTACTTGAGCACCGGCCGCGGAGAGGTCACGCGCGGCACTCAATCCCGCTGCACCAGCGCCAATTATTAAGATTTTATTCATAAGCCAAGAGGATCGCGCACAATAATATTGACGCTATGATAGATCAAGAAGGTGGTTGCTTTTCTAGAGGCGACTATCGACGATCAATCATTCACTGACGCCTGATTGCTGACGGCCTTGCCGATTACAGCTTCCTCTCCGCTGGCTGCTATCATGTTCGCGTCGCCATGAATAGACTCCGACTAACAATGAGCGAGAACACGCAGAGGCTGTTAACCCGTTTTCTATTGGTCGGCCTGCTCTTTTCCTCAGGTGCTGCCCGTAGCGCGAACTATCCAGCAAGCCAGCGAGAAGGGGAGTCGAGACCGACTTCGATCGGTGCGGCGCCCATTCTTATTCGTAACTATGCATTAACCACGCTTCCGGATCAGCGCACTGCCGGCCATGCCTCCAAAGAGAGTCGCGTCAAACATTTGGTAACTCCCAGCGGGCCGGCGCAAAGAGTATCCGGTGTGCCGGCGACCATCGTACACCAGCTCTTAGTTAGCACCGACCGATCGGTTTTATACCTGTCCCTCCGCTTATCTCGGCCTGGTGGCCGGGCACCACCCGCTTTCGCTTAATTCAAGACGAGAAAACTAACTTTCAGCGCGGGCCTTCCGGCACGTCTGGGTGCTCTTCTATTCGCAGCCTGTCTCTTTGTGCGGCGAGCGTAGAAGAAGGTAGCAAAACAACATTAACGCAAGGAGATTCATAATGAGTTCAGAAGCTATAGTTGTGTTAGTTATCGTGGCTCTCGCGATCGCGGGTCTGGTGTATTTGGAAACGCATTCGCGTCGTAACAAACAGAAAGAGGAAAGAAAAGGTGGTGAGCAATGAGTAATGAGTGATGAGTTAAAGGAACGGCTCTGCCATGGCTTCTAGCCAAAGCGGGGGCAAGCCCGCCTTCCCAACCTTGAGATGATCAGAGTTGACCTGAAATTTTGAACTGTAAGGCTTTCCGGGTCAGTTACAACTGGAAGTTAGAGCGTCTCCAGGTCAGGAAGGCGGGCTCGCCCCCGCTTTCTTACTCTGACTATTCGCAAATATTGGAGGTCCACATGAAGAAGATCATTCGCGAAGCCCTTAACACAACTCTGATCGCATTGGGTATGCTTTCGGCCGGCCTGGGCTTGAAAGGATTTCTTTTGTCGAGCCACTTCATCGACGGCGGTGTTACCGGCATCTCCATGCTGCTGGCGAATGTGCTAGGCTGGCCGCTTTCCCTTCTCATCCTGGCGATCAATCTCCCCTTCATTGCGCTCGGCTATCGTCAAGTAGGCAGGGCCTTCGCAATCAGAAGCACTTTGGCCATCGCTGGTCTGGCGCTCTGCCTCGCTTTCATAAAATATCCTGATGTAACGCCAGACAAGCTTCTGACAGCTGTGTTTGGCGGCTTTTTCATCGGCGCCGGGATTGGACTGGCGATACGCGGCGGCGCGGTTTTGGATGGCACTGAAATCGCCGCGCTTCTCATTAGCAGGAGTAGCCATATCTTGAAGGTGGGAGACGTGATCCTCTTGCTGAACGTTCTCATCTTCTCTGCCGCTGCATTCTTCCTGGGAATTGAGTCGGCCCTCTATTCGATGCTGACCTATTTCGCTGCGTCGAAAACTATCGACTTTCTGATACACGGCGTCGAGGAGTACACGGCGGTCATCGTCATGTCTGATCGGAGCGAGGAGATCCGGCAGGCAATCCTGCGCGACCTCGAGCGCGGAGTAACAGTTTATAAAGGGCGCGGTGGGCTGACAGACACCGAGCAGGACATTTTGTTTTGTGTAGTGACGCGGTTGGAGATTGGGAGAATAAGGGCCGCCGCTCACGAGATCGATTCGGGAGCATTCATCGTCGTTCATCCGCTGGCCGACGCGGAGGGCGGCGTGATTAAGAAACTCGCTTTGAATCCATAAGAGACATAGGGCGTAAACAGTAAACGGTGAACAGCAAATAGCAAACAGCGAGGGGTTTTTTCGACCAGATTAGGCGGTGAGAACGGAGCGCACTGCCGGACACCGGGTGTCGCCATGCTATTTGCTGTTTACTGTTCACTGTTTACCGTCTCCTGCTATTCACTATTCACCTATTCACGATTTATTATTCCCCTCATGAAAGCCATTCAAGTTGCCGAGGTTGGTGGGCCGGAAGTGCTCAACCTGGTCAACCTTCCCACTCCCGATCCCAAACCCAACGAAGCTTTGCTCCAGATTAAAGCCGCCGGCGTGAACTTCATCGACGTGTATTTTCGCGAGGGCCGCTATCCTGCTCCGCTGCCTTTCGTTAATGGACAGGAAGCGGCGGGCATCGTAGTGGCGGTGGGCGCTGATGTCAGAAACGTAAGACTGGGCGACCGAGTGGCCTACACCGGCGTGCTGGGAAGCTATGCAGGATATGCCGCAGTGCCCGCCGACCGTCTCGTTAAGATTCCAGATCAACTCGACTTCAACCAGGCAGCGGCTGCCATGCTTCAGGGAATGACCGCCCACTATCTCAGCCACAGCACTTATCCCATAAAGAACGCAGACACAGTTCTGATTCACGCAGCTGCCGGTGGTGTCGGCCTGCTGCTGGTCCAGATGGCGAAAAATCTCGGGGCGCGTGTAATCGGAACGGCGGGTTCTGAGGAGAAGGCGCAACTCGCGCACGAAGCCGGCGCAGATGAAGTGATCGTCTATACGAAGCAGGACTTTGAAACTGAAATTCCTCGGCTAACCGATGATAAAGGGGTTCATGTTGTTTACGACGGCGTAGGCAAGGACACTTTCGCAAAGGATCTCAAGGTATTACGTCCGCGCGGTTATCTCGTTCTCTTCGGTGGCGCCAGTGGTCCAGTGCCGCCGCTTGATCTCATGCAACTCACCAAACATGGCTCGCTCTTCGTCACGCGTCCCAGCCTGCAACACTACGTAGCCACACGCGCAGAACTGGAACAGCGTTCCCACGACGTCTTGCAAATGATTGTGCAGGGCGATCTGAAACTGCGGATATACAAAACCTATCCGCTCGAGGAAGCGCAACAAGCACATCGCGATCTGGAAGGCAGAAGAACTACCGGCAAGTTGTTGCTGATTCCTTGAGGAGGGATCATGCAGGAGCAGACGGCAGGAGCGGTCGGCAGGAAGCAGTCGGCCGCCCGCTGTTTACTGTTTGCTGACTGCTGAGTACTGACTGCGTTAGTTGCGCCGGTTTCCTGTAAACCGCAGTAGAAAAAAGAACAGATTGATGAAATCGAGATAGAGTGAAAGCGCTCCCACCACCGCGTACGCACCTACGCGTCCATCCGGTAGAGCGACGGCCATCTGCTTCAGGCGCTGCGCATCCCACGCTGTCAGTCCGGTAAACACCAGCACGCCTACAACTGAGATCACAAATTGCAGCGCATCGCTGTGCCAGAATACTCCTACGATCATAGCCAGAATGAGTCCGATCAAACCCATAAAGAAAAACTGGCCCAGGCCGGCCAGACTTCTTTTGGTAACTGTTCCGAAGAACGCCGTGGCGCCAAACATCCCGGCGGTAATAATGAAGGTCGAGGCTATCGACGCGCCGGTATAGATCAGAAGTATCACGGACGACGTCACTCCCACCAGCGCTGAGTACAAGACGAAGAGTCCGGCTGCTGTCAACGGCGCAACCTTGTCCACTCGTGCGGAGAGATAGAAGACGAGTCCAAGTTGAGCGAAAAGCAAACCCCAAAACAGCAGATGATTATGACTCAGCGTTTCGATTATTGCTGGCGTCGACGCCACCGCCACAGCGGTCCCGGCGGTGACCAGGAGACCGAGAAACATCCAACCATAAACTTTACTTAAGAATGCACCAACGCGTTCGTCGCGCACGTCTACCGGCATAAAGGCAGGTTCTTTGGTTGAAGATTGATTCCATGAAGGTTGGTTCCAGCTCATTTTTTCTCCTTGGCTTAAGTAGAACTTCATTATATCCCTTGTCGGTGCCAACACTGCTATCCAATCATTAGAAGGTACTGGTTCAGTTTGGTAATGAAAGCAGCAAGTAATGAGTCGGCGGGAATTCAACGAGGAAAACAAACGATTACAGAACCGAGCGCGGTAGCGCCGGATGCTGAAGTCAAACTGAGTATTAAGAGCATTGCCCAGCTTATGGCCAACGTACACTTTAGCATCCGGCGCTGGTAGCGCCGGATGCTGAAGTCAAACTGAGTATTAAGAGTATTGCCCAGCTTATGGCCAACGTACACTTTAACATCCGGCGCTGGTAGCGCCGGATGCTGAAGTCAAACTGAGTATTAAGAGTATTGCCCAGCTTATGGCCAACGTACACTTTAGCATCCGGCGCTGGTAGCGCCGGATGCTGAAGTCAAACTGAGTATTAAGAGCATTGCCCAGCTTATGGCCAACGTACACTTTAGCATCCGGCGCGGTAGCGCCGGATGCTGAAGTCAAACTGAGTATTAAGAGTATTGCCCAGCTTATGGCCAACGTACACTTTAGCATCCGGCCTGGTAGCGCCGGATGCTGAAGTCAAACTGAGTATTAAGAGCATTGCCCAGCTTATGGCCAACGTACACTTTAGCATCCGGCGCTGGTAGCGCCGGATGCTGAAGTCAAACTGAGTATTAAGAGTATTGCCCAGCTTATGGCCAACGTACACTTTAGCATCCGGCGCTGGTAGCGCCGGATGCTGAAGTCAAACTGAGTATTAAGAGCATTGCCCAGCTTATGGCCAACGTACACTTTAGCATCCGGCGCTGGTAGCGCCGGATGCTGAAGTCAAACTGAGTATTAAGAGTATTGCCCAGCTTATGGCCAACGTACACTTTAGCATCCGGCGCTGGTAGCGCCGGATGCTGAAGTCAAACTGAGTATTAAGAGTATTGCCCAGCTTATGGCCAACGTACACTTTAACATCCGGCGCTGGTAGCGCCGGATGCTGAAGTCAAACTGAGTATTAAGAGTATTGCCCAGCTTATGGCCAACGTACACTTTAGCATCCGGCCTGGTAGCGCCGGATGCTGAAGTCAAACTGAGTATTAAGAGTATTGCCCAGCTTATGGCCAACGTACACTTTAACATCCGGCGCTGGTAGCGCCGGATGCTGAAGTCAAACTGAGTATTAAGAGTATTGCCCAGCTTATGGCCAACGTACACTTTAGCATCCGGCGCTACCGCGCTCGGTTCTGTAATGGTTCTGCCTAGT
This sequence comes from Blastocatellia bacterium, assembly GCA_963698325.1. Taxonomy (GTDB): domain Bacteria; phylum Acidobacteriota; class Blastocatellia; order Pyrinomonadales; family Pyrinomonadaceae; genus PSRF01. The sequence continues at coordinate 67,571 of CAVOQJ010000012.1, forward strand.
TCCCGAAGTTGATACAGTCGCGCGACCCTGCGGCCAACATTCTGTAGAGTTCGAACCCTCGTGCCGATTCCAAACTGAACTAGTACCCATTAGAAGGGGAGCCGGTCGCAAAGACTAGCTTTTGAAACTGGCCCGACCGTAACAACGTCCTCCCTCACTAGCGGGTTAAAAACCCTGCCGACGGTCCTCCTTTACATTCGGGCTACACCACGGCTCGTTGTATTATTCGCACCATGCAAAACAAAGAAATCCGACTTCGGAGCCGTCCGACGGGTCTGCCTACGCTGGAGAACTTCCAATTCGTTGATGTCGACGTGCCGAAACCAAACGACGGAGAGGTATTGGTCCGCACGCTCTACATCTCAGTCGACCCTTACCTGCGCGGACGCATGCGCGAAGGCCGGTCCTACATCCCGCCCTTTGAAATCGGCGAGGTGATAAGCAGCGGTGTAATTGGCGAAGTAGTCGAATCACACGCGCCCGGATTTGAACCGGATGAGATCGTTACGGGAATGTTGGGTTGGCGGCTCAGCAACGTCGCGAAGGGAAGTGAACTGAGAAAAGTTGATCCCGACATAGCTCCGATGACAACCGCTCTCGGCGTGTTGGGCATGCCGGGGCTGACCGCTTACTTTGGCTTGCTCGACATCGGCCAGCCGAAGGAAGGTGAGACGGTAGTCGTCTCCGGAGCAGCGGGTGCGGTGGGAATGACTGTTTGTCAGATTGCGAAGATCAAAGGCTGTCGCGTGGTTGGCATCGCCGGAAGCGATGAAAAGAATAACTATCTAAGCGCGGAACTTGGCGTTGACGCTGTTATTAACTACAAAACCGCTGACCTTCCACAAGCATTGAAGGAAGCCTGCCCTCGACGCATCGATGTCTATTTCGACAACGTTGGCGGCGAGATTTCAGATGCGGTGCTTCCGCTGCTTAACCAGGGCGCCCGCGTTGTCATCTGCGGGCAGATATCACTTTACAATCTCGACAAGCCAGACGTTGGTCCCCGCCCGCAACCTTACCTGCTCGTCAACAGCGCCTTGATGAAAGGCTTTATTGTTACCGGGTACGCCTCAAGGTTTGCCGAAGGCGTTATGCAATTAGGCCAGTGGCTCGCCGCCGGCAAACTGAAATACGCGGAAACCGTCGTGGCCGGATTTGAAAACACGCCACAGGCTTTCATCGGCTTGTTCAGCGGCGACAACCTCGGCAAACAAATCGTCAGAGTTGCCGAAATCACGCGCGAGTCTGCCCATAGTCTGCGTGGCAAGTTTAAGGGCAAAGGCTTGTTGGAGGAGCTGATTGCTGAGAAGCAAAGCGAGCGAGAGTTGTAACCAAGATCCCGATCCGGGCTAGCAGAGCCAAGGCCACCCATTATTGACGAGTCTTTTGCAAAGGGAAAAGCGAAGACGCGTGTCAAAGTTCGACAGGGTAAGAAACGCGATTGATTTGGCGTTCGGCAGTAAGCGATTCTCTTAGAAGCCTACGCGACAAATACGGGATAGTCCGTAAATGCTTATTTTGCCACAAGGGGAAGAGGTATGTGATGGCGGTCTCCGAGGATGCGAGCCACAAACGGAGCTCAGGCATAGAACGCTCGCGACACGCTTCCATGACCCGGCCCCTTGGTACGCGGTTGTACCAAGACACCCATCGAACCACTCAAAGCAGAAAACCCATCTCGAATAACGGTTTCTCGAACGAGTTCATAATCCGCTCTGACTTGCTGATAAATCTCGGGATCGCTTAGATCAAACTCAGCCACGGAATGTAAGAGGGAGCACGTCTCTTCAATGCAGTCAAAGATGCGTGCTACGACAACGATCTTCTGCAGCTTCGCTAACAAATGACTTTCTTCAAAAGGCTTCGCGGCAACATTAACGGGATCGATCATTGTGATTGCCATCGTTTCCTTTACCCGTAACATGCCGTCTCGTTTGGCGACGAGCTGAACCTGTTTGAGCTCCCAACTACCAAAGTTGGGTGACTGGGCGGAGTTAATCGGTAAGCCCAGGAATCGTTCAAGAGTATGTCCCGCCCAACCCTTATTCTTTTTGCCGTCCTTCCATTCCGTCACCTCGTGGACGTCTGCCAACGGGCGCAGGTCAATTCCCACCAGCGTTCTAAGTTTTTCAATTGCATCTAATCGCTCCAAAGCAAATCTTCCTTTGGTTCGACGGGGATGTAAGTGCCGCTCGAGCTAGCTAGGCTAGATAGTCGCCGAGCTGCGATTCGCACGTACTTGTCGTCCATCTCACAACCAATAAATCTTCGGCGAAGGCTGAGCGAAGCTACTCCGGTTGTAGCGGAGCCGGCAAACGGATCAAAAACCAAATCACCTTCGTTCGTGCTTGCCCGCAAGCAACGCGACACCAGATCTAACGGCTTTTGTGTTGGATGTTTCCCGTAATGCTTTTCCTCTTTGTTTGGTGTGGACATGCGCCAAACGTTCTTCATTTGTTTCCCGCCGTTCTCGGCTTTCATCAGTTCGTAATTGAAAATGTACTTGTCTTTCCCCTTCTTGGCTTTGGTTGCCCAAAAGATGAGTTCAGTGGCATGCGTGAAGCATCGGCAACCCAGGTTTGGAGGTGGTGCTGGCTTCTCCCAAATTATGTCGTTGAGTATTCGAAAGCCCAGCTCCTGCAAAGCAAAACCAACGGATGGATAGACATGTATTGTGCCGGAGACCCAGATAGTGCCGGTTGGCTTTAAGAGTCGATAACACGCGGCTAGCCAAGTCTTATTAAATTCATGGTCTAATTCAACGCCCCTGCTACGATCCCACTCGCCTTTGTTTACTTTTACCATCCGACCAGCCACACAAGTCATTCCATCGTTAGACAGGTTGTAGGGAGGATCCGTCCAGATGCAGTCAACGCTTCCAGCTGGAATGGCCCCCATTATTTGAAGACTATCTCCGTGATAGAGGCGAGATTGCTGATCATTCGATTCCCAGGCTACTAAGGGAATCTGTTCTTTTGGTTTAGCTATGGACAAAGATGTTCACTCTCCTGTGTGGCTCTCATTTTCTCACACCGTGAGAGCATGGCATAGGCTGGTTCCTCTTCCTGATGTTGGAGTCTCACTGCGACCATGGCGTGGGTTTGCGGACCCAGCGGTGCTGCTTTAGTTGTTCGTATAACTCCCTGGGCAGTGAACCAGCATTGCCGGCGGCGATGTTTGCTTCAACATGAGACAGCTTGCGCATTCCCGGGATGATAGTAGTGACGGTAGGATGCGTAAGAATGAAACGCAGGGCCAACTCAGGCATAGTGATCTCCGGTTCGCCTGAATGCTCCTGGTTCCATTTGCGCAGGGCTTCTTTCAAAGCATCTGCGCGATCAACGCTCGCGCTAAGATTCTCTGGAACGAAGTAAGTGTTGCGCCAATCACCTTCGGGCCACTTGCTTTCTTTCGTGAGCGTGCCCGTCAGCGTCCCTTCATCAAAAGGCACCCTCGCAATCACCGCCGTCTTCATATCTTCACACGCGGGAAACAATTCATCCTCAGGATTCTGATCGAAAATATTGTAAATGACTTGTACCGAATCAATCTGCCCGGTCCTCACTGCGCGCACGCCATTCCAGGGCTCCCAACGGTTAAGGCTGATGCCTATCGCCTTGATTAGCTGCTGGCTGCGCAAATCATCCAGCTTGTACAGCCAGCGATCATCGCGTAGCCAATCATCTTCCCAGGTGTGGAACTGAATCAGATCGAAACTTTCCAGACCAGCACTCTCCAGGCTGCGGTGTACATACTCTTCAACATGATCCGGCGGGTAAGATTCCTTGAGGGCAAACTCCGGACGCGCGGGCCACTGTCTATTCATCGGCGGGATCTTCGTGGCCGTGTAAAGCCGCTTATCTTGATTGGCTCGCACGGTTTGTCCCAGCAACTTCTCACTATGGCCTTCGCCGTAGGCGTGCGCGGTGTCGAAGAAGTTGCAGCCGAGGTTCACCGCCGCCTGCAGGGATTGCAGCGATTGCTGATCATCCGAGTCAGACCAGCCACCCATTCCCCACATGCCGTAACCAATCTCGCTGACCTGCCAACCTGTTCGTCCGAATTTTCTGTATCGCATCTGGGAATAGTAAATCGTAAATGGTAAATGTTGAATAGATCGTGGCCGGCGATTCCAGGCCGGCTTCCGCGTTCAGCGGCGCAGGCACCGGTGAAAATGTCGGTAGACAGATCGTAAGAGTCGTCTAGTCTGGCGGCGTTAGTAAGTTGGTTGTTTGTTCGGTAACGCTTGCGGGAACGTCCCGCGAAGGACCGCGGACGAGCGGCTCAGCTGCTGCGGAACTCTCGGGATTTGCTGTTTCCAAATTTGAATCACGAAGCGAAACAGGACCAAGAATGTTGGGGTCACTCGAAGGTTTCGTCGGTCGAATCAAAAGCCCGGCAACAATGTGACCGAAGCCGGATAGTACCGGGATTAAGCCCAGCAGCCAAAGAATGCGGACCACTGGGTCAAGCTCAAACGGGATTTGGCCAACCACCTCCGGCGGAAGTTTTAGAATCAGTGCTGCGGAAAAATAGTAAAGAAAAATCGTCAAGCCAGCCCCTGTAAACAAGGAAACTGTTCCTTTAACGATATGCTTTTCGCGGCGTTCTTCCGCTGTCTTCTTATGTCTGCGCCACCAGGGATTGCCTCTCATCCCTGCGGCAGAAGTTTTCAGGATAGCGGTGTTCATGTGCTCCAGCGCGCGCGACACTTCATCGGTTACGTGCTCTACCTTAAAGCTCTTCATCATCTCCTTGATCTTAGGCAGAGGTCCGCGACCGCTGCGAGCAATCGCCTCGCTAAGTGTGAGTGCCTTGCCGATTACCTTGAGGTTCGCACCGCAGGAGCGACAATACTGCAGACCGGAACCGGATTCTGTCCCGCATTGAGGGCAATACATAACTGTCGCATAGTAAATAGTGAGTCGTGATTAGTAAATAGGAGAGGAGCATTCGGTGTGAAGTAAACCGGCGATGGATGGACGAAAAGTGCCGCGAGAAAAAGGCCAGCGCCCGCCCAATAACTGGGCACAGCCCAAAGCACCTTTGAAGACGCACGGAAGGTCTAGACCTTCCGCACATCAGGCGGCATAGCCCGCAATCAAGCTGCCCACGGCCCGCCGCTCACTACTTAAATACGGCTCACTGATTCTTCTTCGCAGCGTCAGCTTGCTTTGCTGCATCGGTTGGTTTCGCCGCCGCCGCTTGCTTCAACTTGTCGCTTGCCCTGGCGAAGTTTGTAGCGTAGATGGCTGCATTAGGATCGTTGTTTTCCTTACCCAACGATTGCGCTTTTTCGTAGAGTGGCGCTGCGAGTTCAAGCTTTCCACCCTTTTCGTAGGCCTCGGCCAGGCTGTCGTAAACGTTCGCTGAGTTTGGATAGCGTTCGACGTTAGTCTTAAATGTCGCGATTGCTTCGTCCGGGTTGCCGCCTAACAGGTATTGGTAACCGATCTGGTTGATCAAAGCCTCCGGCGTCGGAACCGAGTAGCCGAATTTCTGTGTTAACCACTTGTAATGTTCGTCCGCGGCCTTAAGCCCGCCAGCCACTGCTCCGGTCGCTGGATCGCGCACCATTTGCCAGCCGTCATAAACCTTGCGCAGACCAAAGTAGTGACTACGTAAAACCACGGACCCGTGATCCTCGTCGGTCATCTGCTGCACTTCCGACTCAAATCCTTTGATCTGGGTCTTGGCGAGCAACTCCTTAAACGCCACAAAACTCTTGCCAATATCCCCGGGTTCGTTACCGAGTGAGGCGAACAGAGTAGCGTGCAACTCCTTGCGTGTTTTGAAGAAGTCTTGCGCGCGCTTTAGCGTCGCATCATCGCTCCACTGCAATGACGGGCTGACAGCCACATACGAATTGAATAGTTCAGGCCGCGAGAGCAGCGCGTGAACTGTGAAGAGACCGCCAAAAGAGTGTCCGGCCAGGACGCGATACGGTTGTACGCGATAACGTTTCTCGATCTCGGGAATCACTTCAGTCTCGATGAACTTCAGGAAATTATCCGCGCCGCCGGCGGTGGGAAACTGAGCCGCGTTAGGTCCGGTAGCCTTCGTTGGCGTCAAGTCGCGTGTGCGGTCCGTGTTGGTGATACCCACTACGATCATTTCGGGCATGCGGCCATTCCTTACCAGGAATTCTATCGTGCTCGCGGTGTGCCCGAGGTGAGCGTTTCCGTCTGTCATGTAGAGCACGGGATAGGCAAGTTTGTTGGCTTCATATCCCGGTGGCGTTCGAACCAGGACTACTCGATCTTCGCCAAGCACATTGGATTTAATCGTCAGCTTCGCCGGTTCGCCGCCATACTGTGCGAGGGCGGAGGAGCAAAAGAGAACCAGCAAAACAAGTGCGCCCAGCAAGCCCGGAAGCTTGCCGGCAGATTGTGAGTCAACCGGATGACTTAGGTTATGGCAATTGGTCGCGCTAACACGCGCATACAGGTTTGTCATTCTCATACTCCTATGGTTGAAAGAATCGTTCTGCCAACCTCACCGAAGTGGTGGCATTGACAATTGAAACAGACTACGACACTGGCATTGATGAAGACCCGGTAAAGACGCTTCTATAACATCCCCGGTACTCGGGCGAAGGTTTTTGTGACCAAACGGCCATAGGTAGTGACGAAACGGTAGAACAAAGCATTTCGTTAATTCTGGTAACAGATTGGCTAGCCGGCAAGTTCGTAAGCCGTCTTCAGCCAGCCGAGTATTTCGCGATCCACTTGTTCCGGCGCCTGGAGTTTGACCTCAAGATGCCAGCGGTTGGGGGAGGCTTGTTCGCGCTTCGAGATGCGTTTGTTCGCTACGTCAGTATCAGACTTGAGCGTCAAGATCAGCGCCGACTTGCGGGTGGCAATGCCGGCAAAAGCGCTCCTCCTGACGAGATGTATGGAGGTTTTCTTCGCCTCTTCTTTAACCAGGCCAAGTTTCTTCGCGGCTTTGAGAATTGCCGTGTAGGTTGCTTTTACTTCCGGCGCGCGGTTCTCGAAATGTTCCTGGATGGTATGGGTAGTATCAGAAGCAGGGCTGCTGGATGTCATGGTAGTAATCCTTCTCGGTGGATTAGTCAGCGAGGTTATTTCGAACTTACCTTCGCGCGCAATCCCTGGGCGATCAACGGCACGATGCGGCGGGGAACGTCTATGGCCGCCTTGATGTGGCGAGCGTGCGTGAAGTGGCCGGCAACGTAAACGCCAGGCACGTTTGTTTCAAATGTTTCCGGATCATAGACCGGAAACTCCGTTAACTTTCCGGGCTCGGTCTTGACGCCGAGTTTTTTCAGAAGAGTTAGATCAGCATCGCTGCCTATCAGCACAAACACCACATCGTTGGGAATCGTCAGCGACTCGCCGGCTTCAGTGGTTAACGTCACCTCGCGCTCGGTAATTAGCGATGACATCTTTGTAGAGCACGACGCGCAAGCGGCCGGCTGTAACCTCTTTTTCGAGCGGCGTGCGCACCCAGTGTTTCATCGCGCCGGCTTTCGGGTCGCGGTTCTCCCAGTCTTCGCGCCAGATAGCTAAGGTCGTGCGGGCGCCCTCTTCAGAAAGAAACAGTGCGGCTTCGGCGGCGCTGTTACCACCGCCAACGACAAGCGCATCCTTGCGAATGTAGGCGTACGGCTCTACGAATAGATGGTGCACCTTCGGCAAGTCTTCACCGGGAATGTTTAGCCGGCGAGGATGGGCCATCGCACCGATAGCAAATAGTATTCGCGCCGCACGGTAGTCGTTCTTGTTGGTGTGAATGAGAAATTCTTCCGTATCGACTTTCTCGATACCGACAACTTCTTCCTGAGAGTTGATGGTGAGATCGTGATCGAGAACGAAATGGATGTAGTGAGACAGGAGCTCTTCACGTGTAGGTTTTTCGCGGCAGGGCTGCAACGCTCCTTCATGCATTTCCAACTCGTTTGGGGTGGAGAAGAGCGTGCGGCCCACCGGGTATAACCGAACGGTATCGGCAATCGTCCCTTTCTCGAGCACGAGATAACGTAAGCCTTCTTGTGCGGCTGCATAAGCGGCGGACAATCCGGCAGGGCCGGCACCGATGATTAATAAGTCATATGGTTCAGTCATGCGATTCGCTTAATGTCGAACGTCCTATGTCCAACGTCCAATGTCCGAGATCAGTCTTTCAACTGAGAGTGACGCTCGTAGTTCAGAATTCAAACTTTAGTTTGTTTCTTGCACAGGAGCAGCCTAAAGGCTGAACTCTAAACTTCTTGAAGCTCGTCGACATTGGACTCTTGGACATTGGCCTTTCAAAAGACGACTTCGCCGCGCGCAACCACAACCGACGATCCGCCAACACGGACCTCATCTATAGCGCCAAGTTTGCCTTTAACTTCAAGGTTGATGCGGCTCGGACGATGAATGAAGTCGCCCTGCTCAATGATAAATCGCACCGTTCCGTCGACCGAGTCTGCGCCTGAAGCTCCATGGTGCACCAGGTAAGCTCCCAACGCGCCGCCGGCGCTGCCCGTCGCCGGGTCTTCAGGAATGTTATCGGCGGGCGCAAAGAAACGGGCGTGTGCGCGTGATTCACCAATCTCGATTGTCTCACGTGAGAAGGCGTGACAACCGGTGGCGCCCAGGCGCGTGTAAATTTCTGCAAGCAGGGCCGCGTTAACCCGGCAATGCCGAAGATCCGCCAGCGATCTGATAGGTACGACCAATGAAGTTAGGCCAGTCGAGATCACTTGAATCGGTAAACTCTCATCCAGGTCTTCTCTGAGCCGGCCCAACGCGCGGGCAATTTCAGCCTGTTCGTGCCAGTCGTCCACCTCGTCCAGGATTTCAAACTTTCCTTGCGTCATTACTACTTTCACCGGGGCACCTTCCCTGAACTCGATATCTACCGGCAGCACACCGATGCCTACTTCATGCTGAATTCGCGTCCACCCGTTTCCACCTTCGGGCGAAAGCACGACGCCTTCGCGCGCCAGCGCGTTCCAGGTTCCTACAACCGGGTGGCCGGCAAAAGGAATCTCGCGCGCGGGCGTGAAGATTCGCAAGCGACGCAGGGTCTTATCGTCGCGAGGAGGTAGTACGAAAACCGTCTCCGAGAGATTCATCTCGCGCGCAATCTTCATCATCTGCTCGTCCGTCAGTCCCTCTGCTTCCGGAAACACTGCCAGCGGATTGCCCGCAAAAGCTTCGTTTGTGAACACGTCGAGTTGAATGTAGCGATAACTAGTCATTGGGTCTCCCACCCTTCGGTGTTCTTGATCCCGCCGTTAATCGCGCCGTTAAGCCTGTCCGGTAATCTGCGCGCTATTCGCGAACATCATCGGGTCGGCACTTGTCGGTGGTCAAGCGTCCATATCTCCCCTGGAAAATTCTTGCCGCGTGAAATGTTTTCGCACCTCATGTCATTACCAATGAATAGAAAAGGTAGCCGAGAGGACTTTGAAGCAGAAGAAGGTCCTGGCGGCTTGAAAAAGAGTCTACTGATCCCCCAAACCAGCTGAAAAGATCAGAAACAACTCTCACCAACTCACCAACTGGTAATTGAAAGGAGACTCTGTATGTTTGGACGCGAACCAGCAGTAATCCTGGGAGCAATTCATGCCATCCTCGCCCTTGGCCTCAGCTTTGGTCTGCATCTGATTGCAGAAAACATCGGAGCCATCATGGCTGCGGCGGCAGCGATTCTGGCCTTGGTTGTGCGGCAGCAAGTCACAGCAGTCCAAAAACAAGCCGGTGGCCAGCAGCCAGGGTGACTCGCTTCAGTCTCAGAGATTTTCAAGTCCTCCGAAGTCGGAGCGGAGGCCAATGTCGAGAAGCTAGACCCTGCTCCGATAGGGGGGAATATTTTTGGGCCGGGTGCCGCCCGTTGGCACGTAAGGTCGAGGTCGTGGGGTGTCAATGACGGCGCGTTCTGGGACGCTCTGAACGTATGCAAGGAACGTGGCATTAAAGTCTTGACAAGGTTGGGTGCTTGGAATATGGTGCGCCCGTTCTCACGATCATTTCATGCACTAACTAATTCAGTCCTTGTCCGCCCTCGTCGGCCATAAAAGGATCTCAGAGCAGTGCCAATCCAGTACCGAAGAAGGTACCCCCAATTCTAGTATTCAACCTGGTTAACCAGGCAATGTGACAATACTGCGTTGCTACCAACGCGTTCTGTTTGCCGATTAGAGATTTGAAGGAGGCAACATGGCAGTTACCGAAACTCCAGTGGTACCACCACAACCAGCTGTAACCGTTGACCGAAGGTCGGGAGAATATCTCCTTTACAAGATTACTGCCCTGGGCTCTACTCCGATGTTCACATTGGCCGATGATCGGGGCAGAATGATCATGACCTCACAAGGCGTGCCGCCGCAGATGAACTACCAGAGAAAATGGCCGAGAAGCCCGGATGATGACCCAGTTCCACGCATCAACGAGCACGCAATGATCGGCTTAATGGGTTTGGTCACACAATATACTTACGAGGTGGAACTCCACCGCCAAGACGATTCTCTCAAAGAAAAGGTCGTTCACAGCGTCTACAATAGAGTCGAGCCTTTCGATGATGCTGATCAGTTTCGACGAAGTCTGGGAGTGAACGTGCAACTTCCGCGGTAGCTTACGACACAGCAATTTGGGAGGTGGCTCAGATGAAAATGCGATACATGATTTGCGCTTCACTATTCGCGATCTTGTTAAGCCAAGCTGCCTATTCGCAGCAGAACCTCTCAGCCGACCAGCTGAGAGAACAGATTGAGAGATTGACCGCCATCAACAGTGATCCGGCGACGACTACCGAAGTCAAGAACATTAATCTTGGATTCCTGGAAGAGAGGCGTAATCAGCTCCTTGTCCTCCTCCGCCGGAAGTTGGATGCACTGCGCAATTACCAGAAGACTGTCGAAGGCATATTGTCGGCCTCCGAACAACAGCTTCTTGCAAAATCAATTAGTGACGTTGAAGGCGAGATAAAGGAACTTGGAGGCAACCTGCGAACTGAAACTCCCCGCATGGCAGCGCGTGGCCCCGCAGAATCTGCTCCTGTCTTCCCCTCAGCACCACCAAGCGGAGACAGCGGGAGTCTGCGATCTGATTTTTCCGCTTCGCTGCAGCCGAGTTTTGCTCCTTTGGCATCGGCAACCACCGCTCAGGGCGTCGATGATTTCAATAACTGGCTGAGCAACAGAATAGATGAGAGGATCCGAGCAAACGCCCAGGCGAAAATCGACCAAAGGTCAAACGTCAATCAAACAGAAGCCCCAGCCATCGGTGACAACTCAACATCGCTCGTCGACCAGAGTTCTGCTTCAGACTTGATCGGGCTGGCGTTAAATTTGTCGGGACTGGCTAACGGAAACAATAATTCGCAGGATAAGAATTCTGCGGCTGTTACAGCCACAGCATATTCCCTCTATGCCACGATGAACGGGGCAGAACCACTAGACCCTTCTTTCTACAACAGACACCGTAATTGGCGCAGGCTCTCATTCACTTTAGGCTTCGAGAAGGGACAAACAGATTCCAGCGGCAATCAGACAGAAGACACAACCATTGCCGGGGCAAAGTATCTATTTGTCAGCCGGCGCGACGCAGGACACCCCTCGCATCAAAAACAGCTTGACACTGTCTACGAAAACCTCAAGGCCGCAGCTGTTAATCTGGCCCAGCTCAACAAAGAGATTAAGAATTTCCTATTCTTCGGCGATCCCACGATGAGGGATAAACTGCGGATCGTTGACGATGTAAGGTTCTTCATTCAAGAGCAAATAAGCACCACTACGAATGCCCAGGACAAGGGGGATTTTCAGAAGCTGTTAAATGAACCAGTCGACACCTGGTTTGACTTCGATAAGAATGACGACTTGAGTAACGTCAGAGTGGTTGTCAAGACCTTCTTAGATCGAAAGTATTTGGGGCCGGGTGGATTTCCCGGTTTTAAGAAAGCGCTTGGGGATGACGGCTTAAAGGAGATCGATCAATTCATCGATGCCAGGCTCGAGGCATTTACAAACCTGAATAATGCTTCACGAAGGGCCATTGAAAATATCCGAAGAGCGCCCCAATTGTCCTTCTCGTTTATGTCCAAGCTGAAGAAGGAAGGTGCCGACGAGTTCACGGGAGAGGCGATTTTCGACTACGGGCTTCACGATCGCGTGAATCTCACTCTCAATGGCGGTTACTTTTACAAAAACAGTAGAATTATTGGTGGTGATCTTCGCGGTGCCAGGTTCGCCGGACAGCTACAATTTCAAGCGACGCCCGAAAAGAGCCTGGTGGGGAGAAGCCCGCTGTACTTCTATTTGGCCTCGGATGGTAACTGGAACGGAGGCGGAAAGTTTATTTACAGGTTGCAAGGTAAGGTCAAAATCCCGATAGCAGAAGGTGTTGAACTTCCGCTCTCGCTGACGTTCGCAAATAAGAAGGACTTGATCGATGAGAGAGATGTAAGAGGGCAGTTTGGTTTCACTTTTGACACGGCGAAACTGTTCCGAGCATTGCTAACTAGATGAGGTAGACTCGTGCCCCCACAGCCTGCCAAGGACGGCGTGGGCCGCATGGTACGTATGGTCACACCAAGAGCGCTACGAATAACGAAACCCATTAAGCCGTTAACCAGCCGAAGCTTTTCTGCAACAGGATTTGGCCAAGCCGAAACGGCGTTTGAATAAGCTGGTGAAGAATGGTCTCGCTGCGATGCCTGATCGCATTCTCCAATTTGCTCACCTCGGTGGGTAAGCAACCGCCAGGGTCTAACTCGCAGGCGCACCGCTGAACGTAAGCTCTGTTTGACACCCTGACGTGGATAACCCAGCGACTGCGCCTTTGCCAGCACGACTCGCGTTCCTACTACCTTCATTCAGTCAGAAAAGAAGGAGTGAAAAACATGCCTGGTCTTGATGATCCCACACCAGAAGAAATCAAGGAAAAGCAAGCCAACTTTCAGCAGCAGCTGGACCGAGCACGGAGGATTCTCGCCACTTATTATTTGTTATTGCCATTCGTGCTGGTCTACTTCTTGTTCAAGATATTTCCGCCGCAACCCTGGCCGACAGATCCAGTGGCGCCGGACCTGCTTGTGCCTACCACCATCTATTTTTTCAGAGGGCTGATCCCTGTAGTAACGTCACTTGAAGAACGATTATTACTGCTGGTTATTGTGGCCGGGGCCCTGGGTAGCTACATACATTCGGCGACTTCCTACGTGGACTATCGCGGCAATCGCCAATTCAATCCTTCCTGGACTCTCTGGTATCTCGCCCGGCCGCTGGTGGGAGTTTGTTTGGCGTTGGTCGTTTATTTCGCTGTTCGCGGCGGACTTCTTCTACTCGTGGTAAACGGATCAGCCGCGACTGAAGCAAAAAACATTAATCCTTTCGGTGTCGCGGCAGTTTCCGGCCTCACGGGAATGTTCTCAAAACAAGCTTCCGACAAGCTCGCAGAAGTATTTAATACGTTATTCAAATCTCAGGGAGACCTGCAAAGAAGAGATAGTTTAACTCCAGCACCCGCACCCGAAATCAAGAGTATTGATCCCAAGGAGGGACCAGCGAGCGGTGGAACCAAGGTCACAATCACCGGAACCGGCTTTGTAACCGAAGCCAAGGTTTCCTTCGGAACCAATGCGGCAATAAATATCAACGTGGTAAGCGACACGATCATTACCGCGGACACGCCGGCGGGAGAAGGCGTGGTTGACGTGATCGTCGCGAACGCAGACGGTCAGAAAGCTACGGCCACTCAAGCCTACACTTATGTTCCCTCTGATGAAGCCGGAGGCAGAGAGGAGGGCGGCGCAGGTGCGGGTGGCGCGGACGCAGGAGCCGCAGGGGATGGAGGCGATGGTGGCGCGGAGGGAGGTGGCGTTGCAGGGGCAGGCGATGCAGGTGATTTGGGCGACGAGGGCAATCCGGGTACAGGCGAGGGAGGCGGAAGTTCATAACCTCCTTGTATCTTAGTTTTCATAACGGAGTCTCTTGATTGATTCCATTGAAGGAGAGTTCACAATGTCAGTATTACAACAAGGCTCAACAGGTCCAGACGTAACCGCGCTACAAACGAGATTGAAAGCATTAGGTTTCGATCCTCACGGCGTTGACGGCAACTTTGGTTCGGGTACGAAAGCCGCGGTCATTGCCTTTCAGCAAAGCAAAGGACTCACGGCGGATGGAAAGGCTGGGCCAGATACGATGGCTGCCCTCCAATCGGCCGGCGCTAGCGATAGCACGGGTAACCCTGCTTCGGGCGGCAGCATGCCAAACGTCACTGTGGCTGCGGTCACAAAGATGTTTTCCGGCACGCCCGTCGCCAATATTCAAACGAACCTTCCGTTTGTCCTCCAAGCCCTGGCAGATGCTGGACTGGGCGACAAGCAAATGATCCTCATGGCCCTCGCTACCATTCGCGCGGAGACTGCCAGCTTCAGGCCAATCAGCGAAGGCATTTCTAAATTCAACACGACGCCCGGAAGTCACCCGTTTAACCTCTACGACAACAAAGGCCAGGGAAGTTTGGGTAATCAGGGACCTCCGGATGGAGAGCGGTTCAAGGGCCGTGGCTTCGTCCAATTGACTGGTCGTGCCAATTACAAACAGCACGGCGCCGCGATTGGCTTGGGAAATCAACTGATTGAGAATCCAGACCTGGCAAATCAACCTGATATTGCGGCCAAACTTTTGGCCAGTTTTATCAAGAACAAAGAGCAGGCGATTAGAAATGCCTTGAGCAACAACAATCTCGCACTGGCGCGAAAGCTCGTGAACGGCGGTAGCCATGGGTTGCCCGAGTTTACGCAAGCCTATCAAACTGGACAGAGTGTGATTACTTAGCTCCGGCGGAGCCCTCAGTCAAACATTCAGTGCGTTGTTGACCATCTCACGAAACCTGGTCGCAACGAGAGTCTTACCGTTTCTCAATAAAGGCAAAAGGAGAATGATCATGCGAGTGCTACGAAAGGATATGACGGGAGATGACGTTGAACGTTGGCAATTCTTCCTGGTGGGACAACAGCAGCCGTTGGAGGTAGATGGAAATTTCGGCAACGACACATTAAATGCCACCAAAGCATTTCAAACTGAGAACCATCTCGACGTCGATGGCGCGGTCGGTCCTAATACACTTGGACGCGCGATGCTCCTGGGGTTCAATCCTCTGGATGATCCCGGCGCCGGCCCTACCAGTGGCACAAACTTCCCGCCGCCTCCTTCATTCAGACCGTTAATCTCGACGGCGGACCGGCAACAGCTTTTCGGCGCGTTCGAATTTGTGGCCAATCCAATCCCTAATAACCGCGAAAACATTCGTATCCGTGGAACTTGGGAGGCAGACAATATCCAGCGCGTAGCGATTCCGCAGTTGAGGGGCGTTCAGGGTGCGCCGCCCGATGGCGGAGGGCGGTTTCATAAGAAATCCGTTAACCAATTGCTGGCGCTGTGGCAGGCTTGGGGGGACGCTCATTTGCTCGACCGCGTACTCACCTGGGATGGAGCATTTGTGCCGCGATTTGTTCGCGGTAGCACGAAGGTTTTGAGTAATCACGCGTTCGGCACCGCGTTTGATATCAACGCTTCACTCAATCCACGCGGCACGCGTCCCCCTCTCGTCGGCCGTAAGGGTTGCGTTCGCGAGCTCGTGACGATTGCTAATGCCCACGGCTTCTATTGGGGCGGTCACTTCGGCAATAAGCCCGACGGAATGCACTTCGAGGTTGCGACGCTGCAATAGCCGCGAGCGCGGTTCGTCAAGATCGGCATTGCAACTGGATGCTTACCATCGCGGTGTCAATGATTCCGCGAATAGGAAAACTTCTTGTCTGGCGCCGCGGAATTAACACACGCTCATTGATAAGAATCGAATTCAGTTTCTCTCACAACCATCCTCTCCCAACACAAAGGAGTACTTTTATGCCAACTAGAAAATCCCGCAAGGCCGGCAGCTCAGCGAAACGCTCAGCCTCAACCAGCTCGACGATCATCTTTACCGGGCTTTCCGCCAAGCAGATCTCCTCACTGCGAGCAGCCAAACAGGCGGCCTCCCAGAGACTCTTGCCGTCCACACAAGTCGCTACGTTCTCAGCCTTGGCGGCTTCGACGAGTCCCGATCCGATTACTAATCTCGTCGGCGTTGGCATCGGCGAACAAATTTCCGGCGGGAAACATACCGGCATTATGGCGATCAAGTTTCTCGTACGGATCAAATATCCATATAACCAGATTCCTGATGCGGATCGTTTGCCCACCGAAGTGGATGGTTATCCCGTCGACGTAGAGCAGGTTGGGACATTTCGGCGCTTCACGCCGCCTGCAACCGGAACTGCTTCCGCAGCGGCGATGCCGAACCCGCGCAAAAAAATCCGACCAGCACAGCCTGGATGCTCCATCGGTTATAAAGACCCGGCTAACCAAATCATCATGGCGGGCACGTTTGGCGCATTGGTCAGCAAAGGAACGAAGCGATTCATCCTCAGCAACAACCATGTAATCGCCGACGAGAACAAACTGCCCGTCGGCTCATCGATCTTTCAGCCCGGCTTTCTCGACGCCGGAAATCCACCCAACAACGGTCCTATAGCCAAGTTGACGAAGTTTATTGCAATAAAATTCGGTAGTGGTCTGAATAAGGTAGATTGCGCTATCGCCCAGTTGAATAAGACAAACCTGGCGACGAACTCGGTGCTGTTTATCGGCCCGCCGAAGGGGAAGGCTTCCGCGCAGATTGACATGGTCGTGCACAAGTTTGGGCGCACTACCGGCTTCACAGTGGGGCGCGTCACGAGCATCGAGACTGATGTTGCCGTTCAGTATGAGGGAGGCGTGGCAACTTTTGATAATCAGATCATTATTGTCGGTTTGAGCGCACAACCATTCAGCGCCGGCGGCGACTCCGGATCACTGATTCTCGAACGCAGCACAAATAAAGCGGTCGGCTTGCTTTTCGCAGGTTCGTCAACTCATACTATAGCTAACCATATTAAAGACGTTTTGCAGGCACTGAACGTGAGCTTAACGCTCTAATTCGTCGGTGTCAGTGGAGGTAAGCCATAGCTACCGAGCAGGAAACACGCGAAGTAAAACAACGGCATTCGGCACGCCTGCTTAGTCTACCGGGCGTGTCGGGTGTCGGTATCGAGAAAGACAATGCCGGCAACTATGTCCTGGCTGTTCATCTCGACAGCGATGAGGCCGGCAAGGAATTGCCCGCGGAGATTGAAGGCGTTCCGGTCAAGTGTGTACGTAGTGGACCATTTCGCAAGTTCTGAGCGAAACGGACGGGCTGTGTCTTCCGAATAGCTTCAGCTTGTCTTCCACCTACCTATTGCCGGGCTCTTCAAGGTGCTCGCGTCCCAGCACCTCCAGGAGTAACTGTTCGTTTGGCACAAGCGCGGTATTGCAACTTATTGCAGCGTTGCACAAATACGGAACCGGGAGCGCCCTTTCATATATAGAGTAGCGACCGGATCATACAGACGCCTCACTTGTAACGAAATTTGTAATCACACCACCAACCGGTCGCTACCGCTCCCGGTTCCGTATTTGTGCAGGGCTGATCCTCCCGTTTTGCTCCTATCATGGCCCTAGCGATCTTCGCTCAGACTAAACTGAATCGGTAGCACTTGCGGCATTTACTTCATGACCGAGCTTCCGCTCTAGTAGTGTCCTCATTTTAGTTTTCTCGGTGGTGTCTTAATTTCGCTTCTCTGTGTAACCTCCGTGTCCTTTGTGTCTCTGTGGTGAGTGATTGTGGAGCGTTTTTTCACCACGGAGGCACAGAGAACACAAAGGTTGCACAGAGGAAATCTCAAACTCAGACACTACCGTTTCCTCTATTGACTAGCCGCCTCTCCTTGCTGCGCTTTATAATTCTCAGTTTGAAACAGCCAGACCAAACAAGCGATCAGGCGTCAAGGTTTCCCTGTCCCTCAGACAAGCTTCGCGGCATTCTTCTGCCTTTCATCACACCTTTCGAAGCCAATGGAGATGTCGATGATAAAGCTTTCCGTGAGAATCTCAGGAAATGGAACGGGACTGGAATTGTTGGCTATGTAGTCCTCGGCTCTACCGGCGAACGAGTTCATCTTGACGAGCGCGAATATCTTGCGGTCATAGAAGCTGCGCGGCAGGAAGTGACGGATGGATTGACTTTTATTGTCGGTGCTGGTCAACAGAGTACGCGTGGCACGATAAACGAAGTCAGACGCGTGGCTGCCACTGTTCCCGTAGATGCTTTTCTGGTTATCACTCCCTACTTTTACCGGCCCAGCATCACGCAAAAAGCGCTGCGGGAACATTACGAAAGAATTGCCGACGAATCCCCTGCGCCGCTGATTCTCTACAGTATGCCGGCGCTTACGGGTATCACAATTGAATGCGAAACCGTGGCGCGCCTGAGCAAACACGAAAACATTATCGGCATCAAGGACAGTTCTGCGAATGTTGCCGGACTACATGAAACCATCAAGCTCGTGCAGAAAGATTTCTTCGTGCTTACTGGAAACGGCACCGTGCTTTCAGAGGCACTCGGTGCCGGAGCGTGGGGCGGGATATTGGCAGTCGGGTGCGTTGCTCCGGCTCTTTGCATCGCGATTTTTCGCGCAGTGAACGCCGGAGAAACTGAACTGGCAATGAAGCTGCAGTCCAGGTTGACTCCTCTCGCACAGGCCGTAACCACACGCTTTGGCATTGGCGGCCTCAAGGCGGCACTCGAGATGATCGGTTATGCCGGCGGCACTGTTCGCCCTCCTTTGCGCGCGCCGGACGACGAGGCACGCGAAGAAATTCGACGGTGTCTGGAAGAAGCGGAGTTTGAAGCCGCCGGTGCAGACAGCACCAACAGAATCTAAGCACTCGCCGCACTCGAAAGAGAGGCACGTCCGTAAGTACCGTCGTTGTGCCAGGCTGGCGCTTTTGGCAGTTACTCTTTTAGGGTACTGGTTCAGTTTGAACTCTCAGGTTCGAAGGACCGGCAGTTAATAGCCCCGTCCGTGAGGGCGGGGTAGATGCGACGGTTACTTACCTGAGCGCCGAAGGTGCGCCACGATTTGTGCCGGCCCTTCGGGCCTCTGGGCTATGGAGAGATGAAGTCCCCGCCCTGACGGACGGGCTACTAACTGCCGGTCCGTCGGACCTAAGCCATGCTGGCGATTGAAAGTGACCAGTGCCTCTTTTAGGCCTTACTGGACAACACAGCTATCCTGCGTAAAATGCTTTCTCAGGGAGTGATCTTAAATTGAGCACCGCCGAACCTGCCTGTCACAGCACACCTGAAGAATCCGGCCTGCGAGTCGAAACTCTTTCCTTCGATCGCATCCCGCATCAATCGCGGCTCTTCCTTGATTACCTGCGCGATCCGATTGCGTTGCGTGAGTTTTATCCGTCGGCAGTACGCTTTCATCACGAGCTGCCGGGGAGAGCGCCTCAAGTTTTGGCCGCATATCAGGCCGATCGCAATTCCGTATGCAACGCCCTTCAGGATATGAACGCCGCCTGGGGCGCCGGCGAAGAAACCTTGCAGAACATTGAACGGTTGCGCGAGGCAGACTGCGTGGGCGTAGTCTCCGGTCAGCAGGCTGGTCTGTTTTCCGGTCCGCTCTATACCATCTACAAAGCGCTGTCAGCAGTTAAACTCGCCGGCTGCCTGACGCAGCGCAACACTAAAGCGGTTCCGGTTTTCTGGATCGCCACGGAGGACCACGATTTCCCCGAGGTGGCAAAAGCGGAGTTCATTGGCCGCGACTGCAAGTTGGCCCATGTGGAAGTTTCTGCGGAGTTCCACAAGGAGGGCCAGCCGGTTGGCCGCGTGGTCATTGGTCCCTCCATCGGTCCGGTCGTCGATCAATTGCTGGAACTACTCCCGAGTTCCGAATTCACACCGGATTTGGAAGCCTTGCTGCGCGACGCGTGGCGTCCCGGCCGCTCGTATGGCGAAGCATTTGCACGGATGATGACTTCACTGCTCGGTCGTCACGGCCTGGTGCTGCTCGATCCGCTTGATCAGAGACTCAAAGCATTGGCGGCGCCGCTCTATGCGACTGCAGCGTTGCGCGCGCATGAGATTGCTACTGCCATAGAAGTGCGCAGTCAAAAACTTGTCGAGCGAGGCTATCACGCGCAAGTTACCGCTTCAGAAAACTCTTTTCCTCTCTTCATACACGATGCCGCTGGTGCGCGACACGCACTGACTCGCTCCGCGGATGGGAAATACACGACGAAAGATGCAGACGAGGCTTACACAGTCGCAGAGCTTTCCCAGCTGGCCTTAGCCCACCCGGAACAATTCAGTCCGAACGTAACCCTGCGTGCTGTGATCCAGGATTATCTTTTACCGACCATCGCATACTACGGTGGCTCATCTGAGATTGCTTACTTTGCGCAGACCGCTGAAGTTTACCGGTTGCTCGAAAGGCCAATCACGCCAATACTGCCGCGCTCGAGCTTGACGATGATCGAACGGCACACCGGCCGCGTTCTGGAGAGATACGGTTTGACGCCGGCGGATTTGTTTGCTGGTCCGGAAAATGTTTTGAAGCGCGTTGTTGAAGAACACCTCGGAGCGGAGACAGCAAAGTCTTTCGAAAAAACCGAGGGCGGGGTTAACAACGACCTTGACGATCTGCGCGAGCAATTGCGTAGTATCGACCCAACCCTCGCGGACGCGCTCGAAACCGGCCGGCGCAAGATCAACTACCAGCTTGAGGGTCTGCGCACCAGGTTTCATCGCGCCCAGATGTCCCGAGACGAAGCAGCCCACCGGCAGCTGCAACGGGCGTTTGATCAACTCTACCCGAATAAAGAGCTGCAGGAGCGCCACATTAACATCACTTCGCTACTGGCGCGCCACGGGCGCTACGTTATCGAGTGGATCTACAACGCAATAAATATCGGATCCAACGAGCATCAGATTGTCTACCTATAGATGTCAGATGAGAGATGTCGGATGTGAGATTAGGTGTTGGATACTACTCTTATGTTAGGAGCCAAGCCCGCAGCCAAAACAGTAGTAAGAAGTCATCGAGATCTAATCGTATGGCAGAAGGCGATGGAATTGGTCACAAGTGTTTATCGAGCTACTGAAGATTTCCCAAAATCTGAGCTTTATGGCTTAACAAACCAGATCAGGCGCTCGGCCGCCTCAATTCCGGCGAATATTGCAGAGGGACAGGGACGGCGATTCGCCGGCGAGTTCTTGCAGTTTCTGGCCAACGCCAGAGGATCGCTCTTGGAACTGGACACGCATTTGGAGATTGCTGTTCGACTTGGCATGTTAAGCAGGGATGTACATTCAACACTGATGGAACAGCTTGTAGAAGTCAGAAAACTTTTGAATGGTTTGATGCGCTCGATAAGACCAGCATGATTTTCTTACGGAAATCTGATATCTGACATCTGCCATCTCTTTTTCCCAATGTCAATAATTCGCGTCCTCCCAGATCACGTTGCCAACCAAATCGCTGCAGGCGAGGTCGTCGAGCGCCCGGCTTCAGTGGCTAAGGAGCTGGTCGAGAATGCGATTGATGCGGGCGCGCGGGGGATCGTGATTGACGTTGAAGCCGGTGGGCGTCGTCTACTGAAAGTTTCAGACGATGGTGACGGCATGGTAAGGGATGATGCCGTACTTGCATTTGAACGCCACGCTACTTCCAAGATTGCCAGGTCAGAGGATCTTGCGAATATCGCAACGCTTGGGTTTCGCGGTGAAGCACTGGCTTCGATTGCTTCAGTGGCGCGAGTAGAACTCACTACCAAAACGGAAGACGCCGCTGCGGCAACGCGCGTTTTAATCGAAGGCGGCAAGATGCGCGACGTGAAAGATGCAGCGCATCCACGCGGTACAACCATCGTTGTCCGCGATCTCTTCTTCAATGTTCCTGCCCGGCGAAAGTTTCTGCGCTCCGAAGCTACAGAGAGTTTTCACCTCACAAATCTGGTAACTCACTACGCACTCGCGCACCCGGAAATAGCTTTCACATTGACGAATAACGGCCGCGAGGTTTTGCGCGTGGCGCCCGCGAACGACTTGCGCGAGCGCGCTTATCAGGTCTTTGGAACGGAGTTCCTCGATAATTTGCTCGCGGTCGGTGGCGGACACCCAAAGATCGCGCTTGTCAGTGGCTTTGTTTCCGCGCCGCGTGATCGACGGACGTCGCGCGATGCGCAGTACTTATTTGTGAACGGCCGGTTTGTCAGAGACCGGCTGATTTCTCGGGCGCTTTCGGAAGGCTATCGCGCCGTCTTGCCGCACGGAGTTTATCCGGCCGCACTTTTGTTCATCGAGATACCGCTCGAAGAAGTGGACGTTAACGTTCATCCGGCAAAGACGGAAGTGCGTTTTCGCCGGGCCGCAGCAGTGGCTGACGCCGTGCGGGAAGCAGTGCGCGCGGCGCTGGCGAGCGGCGGCTACGTCCGCGCCGATGCGAAATCTCCTACCGCCGGCGATCAAGCACTAGCTCAAACTGGCTCCGAGGGTTTCGCAAACGCGATGTCCGCAGCGGCGGATGCGGCAGTCAGCGCGCCATTCAATATTGCGGGCGTTCAGACTTTTGAAACTGAAGCGCCGCAAGCAACGCAAGCGCCCATAACTCAGTCGCGAATAGAATTCCCTTCGCAGGAAGACATGTCAGAATCGCCTGCGTTAGCGGACGGATCATTAGCGAGCGAGTCCAGCAATCATGACAGTGCTGCGTTCGGTGTGCAGAGCTTGTCAGTACCGCCTGTGTCGGCGGGCGGGTTAGTAAGCAGTCGGCAGGAGCAGACGGCAGGAGCAGGGGGCAGTAGCCCGACCGTAAGAGAGGACGTGCCAGTACCGCCTGCGGTAGCGGGTGGGTCAGCCATTCCACTGCCACCACTTACCTCCGCGGAAAAGTTTGCCCGCGAAGTTTCCGTCGAGTCTTTATCGAGCGACATTCGTCCACTGGGTCAGCTCGACGAGAGCTTCATCATCGCCACTGACAACGAAGGCTTGCTTCTCATCGATCAGCACGTAGCCCATGAGCGCATTCTATTTGACAAGTATCGCGCGCTCGAATCAGCGCGCCTTGCCGAGTCGCAGCAGCTCTTGATTCCGGAGACTTTTGACCTGACACCCGCGCAAGCATCCATCTTTGATGTCATCGCAAGCGAACTCGAAACCTACGGCTTCGAGCTAATGCGTTTGTCGGGAAGGACGGTTGCGATAAAAGCCTTGCCGGCAGACTTACCTGCCGGTGAAGCTCGCAACATGCTCGCGGAAATTCTCGATACCGTTGACGCAGAGAAAAAAGGCGCAGCCCGCGAGACCTTGCGCGACGACATCGCTGCTTCGCTGGCTTGTCATGCAGCCATCAAAGTCAACATGCCGCTTACGCCCGAGAAGATGCGCTGGCTAATTGATCGTTTATTAAAAACTTCCTCGCCCACAACCTGCCCCCACGGCCGCCCGGTGATTCTGCGCTTAGCGACTAAGGATATTCTCAAGGGCTTTCACCGCGTCTAAGCATGCCTAGAGACACTTACACCGTGGTATCCTAAAAAAATGGCCATCTGGGACACGGACCTTTCCGGAGTATGTAGAGAAGTAGCAGCCGATACCTCCTCTCCGCTTCACGTGCTTGCAGGACCCGGCACTGGCAAAACATTCGCGATGATGCGACGTGTCGCTCGACTTCTCGAAGAGGGAGTTCATCCGACAAGATTCTCGCGATCACATTTACTCGCACAGCGGCTCGTGATCTGCGCGAGCAGCTTACGAAGCTTGGAGTGCCTGGAGCCGATCAGGTGCGGGCAACAACTCTCCATTCTCTATGTTTTTCCTTACTCAATAGCGAACAAGCTTTCAAATTCACGCACCGAACACCTCGTCCCCTTCTTTCTTTCGAAATCGATTGCCTAGAAGCCGACTTGGCGGGGCCATTTGGCGGCAAACGCAAGACGAGAAAACTACTGGAGGCTTATGAGGCTGCCTGGGCTCGCCTTCAACGCGATCAGCCTGGCTTCGCTCAAACTTCTGAAGATCAGCAGTTTGAAACGGCGTTGCTAGCATGGTTGCGTTTCTACGAGGCTATGCTAATCGGTGAACTGGTTCCCCTTACGTTAGCTTTTCTGAGAGCCAATCCGGCTGTCAACGCTAGCCCACAATTTGAACACGTCCTTGTGGACGAATATCAAGACCTCAATAAGGCGGATCAGGAACTCGTTAGATTACTGGCTGACGCGTCGGCGCTCCTAGTAACAGGTGACGACAACCAATCAATTTATAGCTTCCGTCACGCAAACCCTGAGGGAATTCGATCCTTCCCTAGTGATGTTGCTGGGACTAAGGCTTACACGATTGAGCAATGCCAGAGATGTCCACCTAATATTGTAGCAATTAGTAATGCATTAATTTCTCACGATCCACATACAGGGCGACCGGAACCGCTGAAGCCGGATGCAACTAAACCCTCTGCGGATATTTGGATGGTTCAGCATCTAACCCTCGACGCTGAAATCAACTCGCTTTCGGAATTCATCGACTATTATCTACAGGAGCACCCTGATACCAATCCAGGACAAGTTCTTGTGCTTGCCCCACGTCGCTTTGTCGGCAACGCAATCAAGGATTCTCTGATTGCGCGGGGGCGCAACGCATTGAGCTTTTTTCAAGAAGATTCCCTTGATTCTGATTCCGCGGCTGAAGGTTTCTGCTTACTTAGCTTGCTCGTGAATCCAAATGATCGCGCGGCTATTCGCGCTTGGCTCGGCTTCGGTTCGGCAGATCATCGAACTAGACCAGCTGCCCGGCTGCGTGAACATTGCGTTTCACACTCAATCACTTTAGTCGATGCTCTTAATGGCTTGAGTGCTGGCTCGATTAAGCTTCCATACTCAACACCTTTAAAAAAACAATGGGAGCTTCTCCAAACGCGCCTCGGCTCCTTAGCTGGATTGTCGGGACTACCTTTGGTGGATGTTCTTTGGCCATCAGTTGATCCCACAGTTGCCGACATTCGGGTTTTGGCGGCACGGATTGCGCTTGACTCGCCTAATCCCGAGGACCTCTTTTTTGAGTTGCTGAACGCGATAACTCAACCTGAGCTTCCGGGTGGGGACAGTGATGTAATCCAGATTATGAGTCTTCACAAGTCAAAAGGGTTAAGCCGCGACGTGGTGGTAATTGCAGGTTGCATGGCGGGCACTTTACCGTTTGTTGATGAGGATGATTCCACTGAAGAAAAAAATGCGTCAATCGAGGAACAGCGGAGACTTTTTTATGTTGCTATAACCCGCGCAAAAAGGGTGCTCGTGATCAGCGCTCCTGTGTTACTTCCTTTGGCTGACGCGTTGCGGGGTGGTGCGGCCATTGCGAAAAGAATACGAGTAGGCCGAAACTATTACGCATCGACCTCATTCAGTCCGTTTGTTTCTGAGCTTGGGGCTTCGGCTCCTCCAGCACTCAATACAAATGATTGGAGGAAAAGAGTGGGGCTGTCATGAAATGAACTGAAGGGATCGCAGTAGGAATATTGGGAATCATTTAAACCCCATGCCAATGGATGGTTATTAACGGGATCCTGCCAGGTCCAATCGATTTCGCGCTCAGAGCCCGCCATCGACTAACAGTTTGTTCAATTGTTCCTCTCCTAGTTGCCGCTCGTGAACAGGGAAACCTAGTTTCGTTAGCAGTTTACGCACAATCACCAAATCCGTCCGATTAAGTCTCAGCAGTTCGATGGTGTAGCGGCCATGTTCCGTAACGCCCTCAAAATTTCCATCTGTCGTCACCCGAAAATGTGCAGCAAACTCATCTTTACACAAATCCACAAGAGATACCCCGAGCGCTTCTAATTCCGGCGACGGCCAACCAGCTCTTTTCGTGTGATTGCAAGGGTGGCACGCATAATAAATATTGTAAAAATCGTTCAATAAATGAGGAAAGCGACTTCTGGGACGAAAATGATCTAACTCAAAGTTTTCCCGGCCTGCTGCTAGAATTTCCGGCAATAGGCAATATGCACATTGTCGAACGAAATCCTCACGCACAAAGGGACGAAAGAAACGATAGCCACCGGTAACTACCGGGGCGGGAGTTCTTCGGCTGAAGTGTGCCATCCAGGTTCCCCGAGCTCGATTAGTTTACGGAGGCGTCGAATAATCGGCTCATAATAAGGTTCGTCCATTTGGTCCAAGGTGGCTCTCAGAGCATCCAGCTCATCATTTTCGTTGTAAGATAGGCCATTGACGTACTTACGATTAATGAGCAATTGGTAACGTGTGGATACGTACTTACGAGCCACGGATTCTTCTTGAATAATTTCCCGGACAGTATCGCCCGATCCTACCGGTGGTTGTCCAAGCTCCGTAAGAGCAACACGAAGCTCCTCTGCACCGATCTGATGTTCCAGAACCTGACGATCTAGCTGATGAGTGCTCGACAGCTGCTGAGGGCCGATCTTAGGGTAGGTGATTCCGTTAGGGTCCTCTTCGAGGTCTGAAAAGTCAACGGCGTCCCGACCACCAGTACCGGGTATCGGATTGCCGTGTTCGTCAAACTCCATTCCAAAATCCAGGCCCATCCCGTTTAGATTTTCTTTTATTTCGTTGAGCGACTTTCTGCCGAAATTCTTAGTGGCTAACATTTCCCGTTCGCTGCGCTGGACCAAATCGCGAATTGTCCGGATATCGGCATTCTTCAAACAGTTGTAAGAGCGTACGGACAGCTCCAGCTCGTCGACGGAACGATCCAGTTGATCGTTACGCGGCAGTGGCGGTCGTTCGATCTTTGAGTAAGCTAAATCGACCGTGTCTTCTTCAAAGTTGACGAAGATCGACATTTGATCCTTGATCAACTTTGCCGCCAGACCGATTGAGTCTTCCGGCTTAACGGAGCCATCGGTCCAAACTTCGATCGTGAGCTTATCAAACTCAGTGTTTTGTCCGAGCCGTGCTGCTTCCACTGTGTAATTAACCTTCTTGACCGGAGTGTGCTCGGAATCAATAGGTATATAACCAAGCGAAAGATCTTCGTCGAAATTTCTATCTGCAGAAACGTAGCCACGCCCGCGCTTCAGACGCATTTCAACTCTTAGCGCGCCACCTTCCTTGACTGTCGCTATATGCACCGAAGGATCCAGGACTTCTACATCCGCATCGGCTTCTATATCTGCAGCGGTGACTTCCCCGGCGGAGTCTTTTGAAATTCGCAGAGTCTTCAACTCATTGCCGTGTAATTTGAACGGCACCTGCTTGAGATTCAGAATTACGTCTGTCGCGTCTTCCACAACTCCTTTGATTGAAGAGAACTCGTGCTCAACACCTTCAATCTTCACGGCGGTAAGCGCGACACCCTCAATCGAAGAAAGCAGCGCTCGTCGCAAGGAATTGCCAACCGCGGTACCGAAGCCCCGCTCGAAAGGCTGCGCGGAGAAGCGGCCGTAGCGTTCGGTAAGTGTTTCGGCGTCAGCCCCCAAACGGCGAGGCATCTGAAACGGAGTCCTGAGATTGTTTTGGTCTTCTATGGGCATAACCTAAACTATCAGCGAGCGGGTTTTATTCGATTGAATGAACCGATGAGAGCGCCTTCGTGCCGCAGCCAACCCAGACATCACCGTCTCAATCAAAGTTTACAAACAGGGACGGTCGACAGAAGAAAGAAAGTTCAGCGAACCGTTGAGCAACGTGCCATAGGGAACGATATTCCAGCCGTCTTGCTAAGTCAATATTGGGTGACTAACATATTGGGTGATAACGCCGGACTCGACTGACCACCGCACTGCAGAGTTCTGCACTGCACTGTCACAGTCTTGCAAGCGTTTGCACTAACAGTTCCACATTCGAAAGATCCGGGAGCAGCGCCTTAGGTTTGCAGGCGATCAGATCTGCTGTGCAAAATGACGATGCTGTCGGCCCGTAGCAGATCCATCCGATTCAGATAGACTCTTTGTATTCTTCCAGATTCTCCTGGATCGTAATGAGGAGGCGAGATTTGAGGTCCTTCGGTTTGAGCCGCTCGGGCGTGACCGGCTGCCATCTCCCGGGAATTAAAACCTGCGAATCGATAAAGGCGTCGAGCGTCTCCTGCAATCCGTTAACCTTGATCTTTCCAGTGATAGCGATCACTTCTTCAATGATGTAGACCAGCGCATCTCCTGTTAAGCGATGCCGGTGATTGATGATTGCCGATCTCTCCTGCAGTGTTTTCAGCACCTCCTCGAACGGTTCATCCAGCGCGGCAATCAACCGCAGGTAACACTGCTGAAAGTTCCTGACCTGGGCGCTGCGTGAAAGCGTCAATCGCAGGTCTCTTTTTCCCACGTAAGAAGCGGCCATGACGCGCAAAAAGATATCGTCGGGCATGTAAGCACTTTCGTCATCCATCCGGTTCAGCGTTTGGGCCACATAATAGGCGGGCAATTGACGTAGCAGGCTGCGGATGAGGAACACCGGCTTGTGGGTAAGGCCGTCCGGGAGTTTTTCAATACCTTTCGACACTTTGAGATCTTCAAAGTACGTTAGAGATCGATGAAACTCCTTAACCTCTTTTCCGGCTGTCACCATGAGCTGTTCTATTTGTTCGGGCGCAAAACCTATTCTCCAGAGGATGCGGTAGTTGCTTTCGGTCTCGAAAGCAGAATCAAACACTTTCAGACATGCAGCATCTTTAAACGCACGCAGGTTTTGCTTCTCCCCCAAACAAATGAAAGCCATGGCTTGAGCAAAAGTCTGCACGATTAATCGGGCCCAGTAGCGTTGTTCGGTCAACGAAGCGGAATAACGATCTACATCCTTGAAGCGATACTTATCATGCTTGGCAGCAAACTGCCGGATGGATCCGTAGTCGAGGATCGCGCCGCTCGCAAGCATGTTGTCGCCATCCCATGCCAACCAGTTGAAAATGTATTCCTCTTCGAGCAAGGCAGCCATTTTTCCGTAAGAGCGTGCAAGGTGATCCAGGGCTTGCTCGTATTTTGCGGTTCCGTCACCTCCTATCTGCCAGAAGTTATTCTCAACTTCCCGCGCGATGAAGTAGTCTACCGACGCTTTGAGTTCCGCGTGCCGGCCCTGTTTGAGATACCGAAAGATGTGCGCGGGTCGAATTAGATTAGGTGCGCTTCTGACTCCAATTGCGCTGCCATCAGAAAAGCCAATCACAGCCAGACAACGTTCGCTGGGAATGCCTTGCCGGTAGAAGACCTCTGACATGACGGCGCTGCCCAGCATCTCGTCTAAATCCGCCAGGCCCGATGAGTAACCGTAACTTTCATCGCCAGTCTGAACGGCGCCGTCTGATTTTTGTGCGCCCGGACTCAAAATCGTGGCCCCAGTTCCCCTACTCGAGATGTCAAAGATCAAGTTACTGGTCCGCAAGTAACCATTCCAGATGCTTCTACCGTCTCCGGAGGTCTTGCCCTGCTTGTTGCGGTGCTGGGTTTGCAGATAACGAGTAGCCATGTAGGACCCAGGCTTCACCGTCTCAAGCGGATATTTCTTCCCCCGTTTTAGATCATATTCATTGATGATTTGAAGCGAGAAAGCTTCGAGGATGGCCTGTTCGAGTTCTTTATTAATGATTCGCGGATGGTCGACGGGAATCAGTTCCATCTCCCGCGCGAGCGGGAAATTGAAATAAAGGACACGACCCTTTGGCCGGTGGCGAGCGCGATAGTCAAGATAACCATCAGGACTAACGTCCCGCCAGGGATGCGTGCCGTTTAGTTCTTTAAACTTCTCATACATACTAGTCGTTGTTATGAGAAGGGGCCCAACCTGCTGGAGTTTGTAACCTAACCCCGGCAGAGTCAACCAATATTTCTATGGGCCTTTGGGAATCCCACTGAAAATATTCCAGAAAAGCGAGCGGCTATGGGGTTACAGCCTGGCGAGCGACTGCATTACAAGTTCGAGGTTGGAAAAATCGGGCAGCAGCTCATCGGGGTTGCACGCGAGAATGTCTTCACGACTGTAGAGGCGGCCGGTGCCTACGGCCAGCGAGCGGGCGCCGAAATGTTTGGCGCATTCGATGTCGTTTGGTGTGTCGCCGATGACGATGAATTGTTCGGGCGCGAGGTCGAGTTGCAAGTGTTTGCGAATGCGGTCCGCCGCCAGCGCGGGAAGGTCGCGGCGATCGTGGGACTCATCACCAAAGGCACCGGGCAAGTCGAAGAATTCAGCGAGGCCGACTAATTCCATCTTTAAGTAAGCTGCCGGTTCGATGTTGCCGGTGAGTAGAGCAGAGTGATAGCGAGGATGATCGGCCAGAGCTTGAAGCGTCTCACGGACGCCGGGTAGAAGCTCAAAAAACTGTTCACCGTTTCCAGTCGCTTTGCGCATTGCGTCCATGTAGCGCTCGCGCAGATGATCGATGCGCGAGAAAATATGTTCGTTCGTGAAGCCTTCGTCTCGCAGCGCCTCGCCGATGATCTGCAGGTCAGTCATTCCCGAAACTTTCATTTCCGGCAAGCGGCCCGCCGTGCCAAATACGTCTTCAAGCATTGGAATTGTGTAGTCTTTGAAAGCCCCACTGCGAACGGAACGAATCAGTGTCCCGTCGACGTCCCAGAGGAGAATGCGTAAGGATGAAGGATGAGGGATGAAGGATGAAGAAGACATTGGTTTGGTCTGAGCTGGGTCACCTTGTTTCGGAGAGCATAACTGCGGCGGCTCGGAGAAGTGCTTTGTTTCATCCTTCATTCTTCCACCTTCATCCTTTACTCAATCACCGCCAGCACGTCGCCGGCGTCTACCGTGGCGCCTTCTTCCGTCCGGATTGAAACAACCAGGCCGGCTTTAGGTGCCTTCATTTCGTTCTGCATCTTCATAGCTTCAACGACTATAACCCCCGCCCCGGCTTCAACGTGTGCGCCCGCTGTGACAAGTACGCGAACAATCTTTCCGGGCATTGGTGAAACAATCTCAGCCGCTCCAGCTTGATGGGCGGCCGAACTTTGCGCGCTGCGCAGACGCTTGGGATCAATTATCGTCACCTCATGGCATTGCCCTCGCAGAACTACCCCCCACGATCCGCCCATGCGAGTCGAATCGCGTTTCTGCTCAACTCTGCATTTGTAAACCTGCGATCCGTTTATTAACAGATACTCTCCGCGCGCCAGTTCGCGAACCTCAAGATCGTAATGTCGTCCATCTACTTCAACAACGGCAGACTCGTTTGCGAGGCTGAGAGAGACGTCGTGATCGATTCCTGACAATTTGGCTTTGAGCTTCATTTCACCTAATCGTCCTGGCGGAAAGATAATCCAGCCGCGGATTTGCGCGGATAAACGCGGGTCAAATCAAAAAAAGTACAGCTCAGACGGTTTTCAGATTCGTATAATCCGCGT
>CAVOQJ010000013.1:0-2031544 GCA_963698325.1 Blastocatellia bacterium
AAACTCCGCCTCGCAGACCTCTTCGCCAAAAGAAATCGTGGATTGTTATTAGATATTTTTGTCTTCGTGCTGAATGTCTTCCTGATGCGCATGCTGACGCGTCAGGTTATGAATCTCTTCGGCCAGGTCTCAGCCGATGAGCCGATGGTGCAACTGGGGCTCGGACTTATTTTCCTGGCTATGTGGGATCTTGCCGGCCGCCGGGGCCGTTCTTAAACGCTGGCACTTTCATCAGCGACGAGGAGCGCGGGATATTACGCTGGAGTCAGAAGAAACAAAACTTGGGGGCTGTTTGTTCAATCCGATCTTTTATTTCTGTCTGAACCTCGTTATTGCTTCGGCCATCATGGCCAGCCTTGGTGAATTTGTTTTCGGTAGGCGCTTTGACAGCGCCGCAGTTTTCGTTCCGATGATTTTCGGCATTTTGATTCTTACCATCATTCAAACCTTCCTCATCTATCGTTATTTCTCACCGCCCAAAAAGCCGCCGTCAAAGTTTCTGCGTAGCCCGCAAAGTGAAATGCTCGGCGACATCTGTATCTTCCTGAACATGATTCTGTTTCAGGTGTTCTGGAATATGTTGACGTTCCACGGGCTGGGCCGTCCTTCAGGACCGGCAGAATTTATCGGCCGGCTCTTCATTCTGATCTTTCTCGCGCTACTGATTTACTTCCCACCGCGAATGTTTTACCTGGCCGAAGACATAAATCGCCCGCGAACGTGGGTAACAATGCTACTCGCCAATTCGCCAGTGATTTTTCGCGTACTGAATCGGAACGGTCTCAAGTTCGACCACCAGCTGGTGAAGACGTAGCAGACAGGCTAAAGCCGTGAATCGTAAATCGTGAATAGTAGGGAGAAAGCACTGAAACGGTAAACGGTAAACGTCACTGGCGAATCGTCGCCAATCATTCGTCACGCATAACACCGTGACGGTGAGGGGTAAGCAGCAAGCAGTACGCAGTTAGCAGTAAGCGGAAGCGGTAAGCGGTGGTCAGTCAGCGGCGCTGAACTAATCGCTATGCTGTTTACTGTTTTCTGTTTACCAAGTGCTTCCCTGTTTACTATTCACGATTTACGATTTACTATCTCGCCGTCCTCGTCACCGACTGGCTCACGCCTCGCACCTGTTTCCCGACGCATAGGAGGTCTGGAATCTGACTGATTCTCGATCAGGCAATTTCAGCTTATCAAGACGCCCTCGACAGTCTTCCTCAGCAAGGCGAAGACAATACTTCGTCCAGGATAATGGAGCTGCTTATTGCTCGCGACGACCTTGCTCGTGCACTCGAGGATGGCCAGCCCGTATCAGCTTCAGCGATAACTCGTGTCAGTAAGCTGGATCAGAAACTACGAGATGCCGCCGTCAAGATTGATGCTCTTGTCGGAAGAAAAATGCTTGCTAACTGGCGACAGGGTATCCATCCGCTGAATAGTCCCTGGTGGTGGTCTTTGGATGAGCGCGCTGCCGCCGCCGAACAACCCAGTCCGCTTTGGGCAATCCCGGCGGCCGTTTTCTTTACTCTTTCTATCGGCGTCCTTTCCGAAACTATCACCACGCTACGGAACGGAGGAATCAATGCTCTCAGCGTCTTCGGCACGTTGATGCAAACGCTGCTTGCGTTGCTCGCAGGAAGCGCCTTTCTCTCCGGAGGGCGCGAATGGTTAGAAAATCTGTTTTCCCAGCTGGGGATTAACCGCAAGTTTCGGGGTAAGTCGAGAGTATGGCTGGCCCTGGCCGTGTTGGTGCTCACATTTATCATCAGGGCCTATCTTCCAGACTATGTCGCTCGCTACCGCAACTATCAGGGAAACCAATCCCTGGAGCACAAACAATATTTCAGCGCCGTCCAGGAATATCAGCAAGCCGTCGCCTTAAAGCCTGACTTCATCGCAGCGCAATACAATCTGGCGGTCGCGTACGACAAATCACACGACTACGCCAGGGCAATCAGTCAATACGAACTCTCGAAAAACTTAAACCCAAAAAACTACACCGCCTATAACAATCTTGCGCGTTTATACATTCTGTACAGCAAAGACTACGACCGCGCTCTGGAACGCCTCGATTACTTGCGTAGTAATTATAACGATTTAGACGTTGACAACCGCTACAACCTGCACAAGAACAGCGGTTGGGCTTACCTCGAACTACGCAACTACCGCCAGGCGGGAGATGAATTGGAATGGGCTCTGAAACAACGCGACGGCGCGGTCGCGCATTACCTGTGGGGCAGAGTATTCGACGAACAGCCGGGCAAAGAGGAAGAGCGGCAGTCGAATAGAGAAAAGGCAAAGCAACAGTGGAATAGCTTTATTAAGGCATTCCTGGATAACCCCGAGCAGGAAGAGGTTGAGCCAAACTGGAAAGCGCATGCCCAGGAGCAACTCGCGAAAGGTGTCTAAAATGAAAAGAAGACTAATCCCTAATGTGTTGTTGTTCACCTTGATCATCAGTGCGATGGGTTACGGCGCTTGCCAAAACACTAACGCTCCAAACAACCGTGGGCGGTCGCCGACGGCAACGCCAACGCCA
This sequence comes from Blastocatellia bacterium, assembly GCA_963698325.1. GTDB lineage: Bacteria > Acidobacteriota > Blastocatellia > Pyrinomonadales > Pyrinomonadaceae > PSRF01. The sequence goes on from CAVOQJ010000013.1 coordinate 2,537, forward strand.
AACGTGGGCACAACCAATGGCGGCAGCCCCACCGGCACCGTGCCTGTGATCGCCACCAGTGCGGAGGCGATGATTGTTCGTGTAGAAAAAGACGTCAGCCTGAAAATAAAGGGCGCAACTCAGTTCATACGGATTTTTTCAGGCATGTTTCGTGAGGGAGACATGCTGCAAGTAGGCGACCAATCGAAGGCGTGGGTCTCTTGTCCCGATCACAGTGTTTGTCCACTGGGAAAGGGTCTGTACGAGGAATGTTGCAGAGACGTTTGCGAGAGCGGGATCCGAATTCTGCCACCGGCAAATAGCGAGAGTCAGAATAGAGTGGCGTTCATAAAGAAGAGCGAACTTCCTTCCGGCGAGCTGCAAACGCTTGAACTACAAGAAACCAGGATACGCAACCTGGGCGCGGATGAAGTCACTACCAAATTTCTGATTGCTGATCTCTATTCATCGTGGAAGCTTGTCGAAGCCAGGGATGAGCTGAAAGACCTGACTCAAAAACTGGATAAGCCGGAGACAAAACAGGAACTGAAGATGCTCTATGTGCCAATGTTGCGGCAGACCGGCGATATGCAACTCAAAGTCAAGCAGCTAGACGAGGCGGAAGACAGTTACAAGAAGGCTGTCGAGCTGGCGCCGCAATTTAACGACCCGCGCGAGAAAGCTGACGCGCATGTCACTCTCGGGCAGTTTTACGAAAAGAGCGGCCAGAAGGAGAAGGCCGTCGTAAACCTCAAACAAGGAGAGCAGCTATATGAACAAAGCGGCGACGTTAAGAAGGCAGCCGCAACTCGACGGGCAATAGTAAATATTCAGAGGCAATAAAACGTTGCATTCATTTCATGCTGACTTTCCGATAACTGACGTCTAACTGCTGCTGTTTCTGTCTGCTGTTTGCTGTTCCTACCACTCATTGCTTATTCCTCACTTCTGCACCATCGTTCGCGTCGCATCGCGACGGTTGAATTTAGCCCAGCCTTTCAAGGCTGGGATCACGCCACCAACCCACAACCCCTTCGTCGCGTTAGCGACGGAGGAGGTCAAGGACCTTGACTTCCTGTCACTGCTGCTATAGAAAGGGCGGCATAGTCAACTTTCTTATCGAGTCAAATCCTGGCGTCATTCCCTTAGGGTACCTGGCCTGAGATCAGCTCCCACGCCTTTTCACGAGATCCTGGGCCAGAAAATTTTCGCAGACAGCTGTCACGCTTAAGCCCACAATTGACGAGAGGAGAAAACAAATGAAACGATTGCGTATTTCAATCCTTTGTGCCGTGGCCGTTCTCGGCATCGGCCTAGGCACATACCTGGTGCTCGCGAATGACGAGCACGCTCACAAGAAAAATGTTAGCGCGGCGTCGGCCGACAGCGGCCCACTCAGCAATGCCACCGTCAGCTTTGGCGCGTGGATGACGTCGCCGCCGCTCGACAGGTTCCCGAACATCTCCAACACGCGCACCTCGAACCACCACGTAGTAATCCCTCAAGTGGCCCAGATCAAGGCGGGCGGCACCGTCAACTTCATCATCGCCGGCTTCCACCAAGTGATCGTCTACGACGACGGGACGCAGCCGGGCGATATAGACACGAGCATCACCGTCCTGCCGACGCAGCAGCCGCCGACGCCGCCGCCGCTGCTGATCGCCGACCCGAACCGGAGGATCTACAGGGGGCTGGATCCGAGCTTGCAGCCGGCGGATCGGGTGGAGGTAGTGCATTTCGCCAATCCAGGAACCTACCTCGTGATCTGCGGAGTCCTCCCTCATTTTCAGGTTGGCATGTACGGCTTCGTAAGGGTGTTGCCGTAAACTACAAAAGTCGCGGCTTCGCCGCCCTCCCGTGCGGTAAGGTTTTGCTTACGGGGAACGCGCTTCATTGAGTTGGCGCGACGTGTTGAGCCTCGCGCAGTAAGCTAAGAGCATGGGCCGGAAAGCAAGAGGCTTTCCGCACTGGAAGGCGGGAGCCGCCCACACGGTTTTAATCCCCGCTTATCGGCGCGCCCACGAGCAGCGAGTAGCCACAATGGCCCCGAGACTCGCGTTTTCGGCTACAAATCCATTTACGATTTACTATTCACCATTTACCGCTTTTCCAGCTATTTACTATTCACGATTTACGATTTACTATTCGCCCGTCCTCGTCACCGACTGGCTTCACTCTTCCGCGCCTGACAATCTCCACGCATCGAGTGAGCCCATTATTGATCGCACTTCTGATAGGGAGCGTAAGTAATCCATCTGACGAGTTGGGGTGCTGCGAATTGTCTGCGCCTCTGAAAGGTGACCATGAGCAACTACATGGATAAGATCAAATATTTTGTCGTACTGGTCCTGGAAAACCGTGCTTTTGACAACGTAGTGGGCTGGCTCTATGCCGACCAGAGCAATAGGCCAAAGCACAATATTCCACCCTTCCCTGAAAAAAGGGAGCCCGTCTATTACGGTTTGGTTGAGAATCAGTACTACAACCAATTCCCGAATGATGCGACAAAACATTACGTGCAAAAAGGCGCGGATAGTTACACCATCCCTGATGTTGATCCAAACGAAAGCTATTGCTATGTCAATCGACAGCTTTTCGGGCTCCTGAATTGTGCCAATCCCGGAGACCAGGTGATTCCCACCATGGGAGGCTTTCTTAGTGACTATGCGACGACACGTTCCACGCAGCAGCAGGCGCTCCAGATCATGCAGACCTATAGAGCTGATCAGCTTCCGGTTCTCAATGGTCTGGCAAAGGCATATGCGATTTCAGATATGTGGTTTTCTTCCGTTCCCTCACAGACCGACTGCAATCGGGGATTCATAGGCGCCGGCACTTCCGAAGGCTATACGGACAACGATTATTTTGAAGAGTGGTTCGACTCAACAACGATCTGGAATTTTCTCTACGATAACCAGATAAGCTGGAAGATTTATCATCAGGACGAATGGCTGCCCTTTGAGTGCTATACGAAGCATCTATTCAAACGCCTCTGGGATTTTGTTGATGACTCAAAATGGTTTCCAAAAGTGGACCAGTTCTATTCCGACGCCGCCAACGGCAGTCTGCCTACGTTTAGCTTCCTTGAGCCGGCCTGGTATGAGGGGGATTTAGGTAACGGAAATGATTATCATCCTCCCGGTAATGTACAACCTGGGGAACAATTCCTTGCAAAAGTATTTAAGGCGTTGTGGCAGAACACCAGCGTGTGGAATGAAACGCTGTTGGTAGTGACCTTCGACGAGCACGGTGGGTGTTACGATCACATGAGTCCGCCGTGGAATGCCACACCGCCGTGGGGTCCTCCGCCGGCTACAAATAGTTTTCTGCAACACGGCTTCAAGTTTGATCGCTTTGGCGTGCGAGTCCCTACGCTATTAATCTCGCCTCGCATACAGGCACAAACGGTCTTTCGCAGTGAAAAGGGTTGGCCCAACAGTCCCTACGTTCCCTACGATCATACGTCGATCATCGCAACGCTCCTCAAGTGGCAAGGGTTCGACCCGGCGAGGGCAGGTTTGGGCCAGCGCGTCGCGAATGCGCCTACATTTGAAAACGTGATAACGCTTGAGAAGCCTCGGACCGACCTACCTTCATTTCCTGCTAGTTCTCTCACGCAAACCATGGATCTGAGGGACCTGCCGCTGAATGGCCTGCAGAAATACCTGCTCCCGCTTCTGGTCTATAACCTAACCCATGGACGACTTGAGATTGGAACCGATGGCAATAGAATGATCGTGAAAACGATTCACGACACCTGCCGGACAAAGCGGGACTTGGAAAACTTCGTGGCAATGTTTCCAACTTTTTATGGTGTGTAAGGCCTAACGAGCAAACAGCAGGCAGAAAGCGCATCGGTCTTGGGCCGGACGAGAAATGATGATTGCGCTTCGTCGCAGAGCGACGGTTGAATTTAGCCCAGCCTTTCAAGGCTGGGATCACACACTAACCCACAACTTCTTCGTCGCGTCAGCGACGGTTGAGATGTTCAATCGTCGCTGCCGCGACGAAATAGAAAACCCCTCTCGCGATCCCGGCCTTAAAAGGCCGGGCTAAATTCATGCCGCCGCTACGCGTCGAGAACCACCGGCTGTTTGCTGTTCATTGCTGCTCACGGCCCAAGGCCTCCTTCGCAGGTTGCTTTACGTCGCAGCGCGACGATTGAATTTAGCCCAGCCTTTCAAGGCTGGGATCAGATACCAACCCACAACCACTTCGTCGCGTTAGCGACGGTGTAGATGTTCAAGCAAGGACTCTTGCTTCGAGCCACCATATCAAGAACGCTCCCCGCCTTTGAACACTCAGGCCAAGTAAGTTGGAATAAGCGGCTCCGGAGATTTTATTAGGAGTTCATGATGGCTAACACCTACACGTCCCTTCACTATCACGTTATCTTCTCAACTAAGAATCGCGAGCCCTGGCTTGTGTCGGACATTGAACAAAGGATATGGGAATTCATTGGCGGCATTGCTCGCGCTCACAAAATCAGCGCGTTGCGAGTAGGTGGCGTTGAGGATCACGTTCACGCACTGGTAACCGCGCCAACGACCATTGCGCCCTTCCAGATTGCTCAATATCTCAAAGGCGATTCGTCCAAATGGATTCACGACGAATTCCCCGCTTTGCGGAACTTCAGTTGGCAGGATGGATATGCTGCCTTCACTGTAAGCACGTCGAACATTCCCGAGGTCATTACCTACATTCAGAATCAGCGCGAGCATCATCGCAGGAAGACTTTTCAAGAGGAATATTTGGAGTTCTTACGCGAGAATCGTATTGAGTACAACAAACGATATCTGTGGGGATGATTCAATCGTTGCTGCCGCGACGAAATATAAAACCCCTCTCGCGATCCCGGCCTTAAAAGGCCGGGCTAAATTCATGCCGCCGCTACGCGTCGCAGAACCACCGGCTGTTTGCTGTTCATTGCTGCTCACGGCCCAAGGCCTCCTTCGCAGGTTGCTTTACGTCGCAGCGCGACGATTGAATTTAGCCCAGCCTTTCAAAGGCTGGGATCACACACTAGCCCACAACTTCTTCGTCGCGTCAGCGACGGTTGAGACATTCAATCGTCGCTGACGCGACGAAATAGAAAACCCCTCTCGCGATCCCGGCCTTAAAAGGCCGGGCTAAATTCATGCCGCCGCTACGCGTCGAGAACCTTTGGCTGTCTCCTGTCTACTGATTGATTGCTTTCGCACGATACCTTACAGCGAAAGAATCCAGAAAGAGATCAAAGGGATTCCAACTCGAGAGACCAAGGATGACCTAATACGCTTACATACTGCCCTTATCGGTGTACTCAACTTGCTTGATCCCAAGTACCGGAGATTTCCAGCGGCACGTCGAACAGAGATTAGCTACCTAATTTAGCTTCCCTCACGGCTGTCCACGGTCTACGCCGTCTGCCGGTTTCCCGTCTGATGCCAATTTCCATGAGCACAGCCTGGCTGAAAGTTATTGGTGAAAGTAAGCACCCGCGCGAACGTTACGAAGAAAGCTTCATCGGTTTCCCAAAGCGGCAAAGACCGCGCAACATTCGCGTTGGCGACCAGATGGTTCTTTACGCGGTTGGAGGGAGCAAGAACGTGTTCGTTCATGTTGAGGTAGTCAGCGAAGTTTACGAGAGGAGCGAGTGGCCACAGTGGCCGCACTCGATTGACGTGCGGTATCTCGTGAACCTTCCGGTGTCCGAGGGTGTTCACATCGATGAGATCAGAACGCCTGAACGAGATCTTCGTGGCCGTAAGGGCCGGAAGGTCCTACCTCAGGCTTACGCCGGACGAATACGAGCGAGCAGCGAGCAAGCTAAACGCGGCTAAGAAGATTTAGTCAGTCCTTGGGGCTAGACAATCCATTCACGATTTACGATTCACGATTTACGGCTTTCCAGGTATTTACTATTGACGATTTACGATTTACTATCCAGCAGTCCTAGTCACCGACTGGCTCACGCCTCGCGCCTGCTTTCTCACGCATCGAGTGAGCCCAACCCTCGGAGGTAAATTAATGCCACACGTCAGAGTCTTCTCTTGGCGAGTTTATCGCTACTGATGCAAGTTGCTGTCGCTTCTGTTCGACGCCAACCGATCCGCAAGCCGCACAGCTAGCCGCAGACGCGCAGGATAAAGAGAATAAGCGTTACATCTTGCCATCCGAAATTCCGAAGCGTCGAAAATTCTTCGTGAATCCATTTGGAGGAGTCGCCTTTGAGAAACTGCGCAATCTGGAAGGGAGCGATGGTTGGTGGTGCGGTCACCAATGCGTGGATATGGTCTTCGACGCCTCCCACTTGCAGGGCGGTCATCCTATGCGCGCGAGCAATGCCACCGATGAATTCCCATATTCTTTGTTCAATGCTCGGCACAATCCAAGGCTCACGATTCTTCGATGAGAAGATAACGTGATAGTGAAGGGAGGTGTGGGTGTTAGCCATCATGAACTCCTAACGAAAATGTCCAAGGTCGTTACGCAACCTGCTTATTCAAACTTACTTAGCCTGAGTGTTAAAAGGCTGGGAGAGTTTTTGATATGGTGGCTCAAAGCAAGAGCCCTTGCTTCTCTTGAGTGCGGTGGCCGCGATTGAATATTTCAACCGTCGCTGAGCGACGAAGGAAGTGCGGGTTGATGCGTGATCCCAGCCTTAAAAAGGCTGGGCTAAATTCAACCGTCGCTCCGCGACGCAAAGCATCATGTCCAGTAAGCAGTGAGCAGCAAGCAGTAGGCAGTGAGCAGTAGGCAGCAATCAAAAGAGCAGTGAGCAGTGAGTCACGCGACGAAGCAGCTTCAAAACTTCTCCTGCACAAATTCTACCTGACGAGATAAAAAGCCAGCATTAGCAGGCCGCCTGTTTCCATTCGACGCTATGGCGATTTAGTGTCCTGCTTAATCCCGGCATCCGACTTCGTTTTACCACCAAACCATTTATCAGGAGAAGCCAGGCGCTTAGCAGCCGATTTGAGACGCAACTCTCCCGGGCCGGGGGCGTCGTAGGTCGGCGCGTCTCGGTGCGAAGTACAGTACTGGTGTGGCTCGCTACCGCAAGTGAGCAAATCTTTCTTGCACAATTCATCCTCACGGGCTAGCGTTAAGCAAACCAATACGAGTGAGCAGTGGGCGGTGAGCAGTGAGCGGTGAGCAGTAAGCAGTGGGCAGTAAACAGATGCTCTTTGCTATTCAACTTGCTCGCTTCCATACAACTCGCGTGAAAGGAAAACCATGAAAGCGCAGATTAAGCTGGGACGCATCGCGGGGATAGAGATTGGCCTCCATTACAGTTGGTTTATCATTGCATTACTCATCACGCTGTCGCTGGTCGGCGAGTTCCACGCAGTTAATCCAGAATGGGGCGAAGGCGTGATCTGGACCATCGCGATCGCCACCAGTCTCCTTTTCTTTGCCTCGATCGTAGCGCACGAGTTGTCTCACTCCGCGGTAGCCAGGGCGCGCCACCTGCCCGTGCGGTCAATAACCTTGTTTGCGCTCGGCGGTGTGTCGCAGATCGAACGAGAGTCGGACACGGCCGGCACTGAGTTCTGGATGGCCATCGCCGGCCCCATCTCGAGCGCGCTGATCGGCGTCCTTTGCCTGGCGCTGGCCGTGGCGCTCGGTTGGCCGTTGGGCGCGAATCCGCAGACGCCGCTGCAAGCGATGCTGATGTGGCTCGGGTACATCAACATCTCGCTTGCGATCTTCAACCTGGTGCCCGGTTTTCCGCTCGACGGCGGGCGCGTTTTGCGCGGCATCATCTGGTGGGCCACAGGAGACGGTTTGCGCGCCACGCGAATTGCAGCGCGTGTAGGCCAGACGGTCGCCTTGGCCTTCATCTTCGTCGGGCTTTGGCGGTTTTTCCACGGCGCCGGGCTGGGAGGGCTTTGGATAGCTTTCATCGGCTGGTTTCTGTTGGACGCGGCACGCGCTAGTCGAGCGGAGGCGGAGATCAGCCAGATGTTGCGTCTCGTGCGTGTCGCAGACCTGGTGGAGCGCGATTGTCTCGAGGTCGACGGTAACGAGAACCTTCAGACGTTTGTGAACGAACATCTGCTGCGGACTGGAAAACGGTGTTTCCTCGTCCGTAACGGGAACGACACCGAAGGGATTATTACACCGCAAGAGATCAAAGAAATAGACCACGCGCGCTGGCCTTATATAACAGTCGCTGAGGTGATGCGACCCCTGGATCAAGTGCGCGCCGTTACTCCCGACACGCCGGTCACCGACGCGATGGAGATCATGGCCAGGGAGGATGTGAATCAGTTGCCCGTGGTGAAGGATGGCCGCGTTGAAGGTTTCATTTCACGCGGCGGGGTACTGCGTTTGTTACAGACGCGAGCCGAACTGGGGATGTGAGAACAGGGAGCAGTAAGCGGTAGGAATAGCAGACATTCACTTGTTGTCGACGCGTAGCGCCGGCATGAGTTTAGCCCGGCCTTTGAAGGCCGGGATCGAAAGAAATACTTTGCATTTCGTCGCGTCAGCGACGATTGAATATCTCACCGTCGCTGACGCGACGAAGGGGTTTGGGGTTGATGCATGATCCCAGCCTTGAAAGGCTGGGCTAAAATCACCCGTCGCTCTGCGACGCAATCAGTAGCCAATTAGAAGCGATTCGTTAGATTCTCGTCAGGAGCTCAAACTAGTTAGAACCTGGGTCTTATCATGTCAGCACTGATTTTTGATCTTGATGGAACGCTCGTCGACACTGTCTATGCGCACGTCTTCTCATGGCAGCGCGCGCTGGCAGAGGCTGGCATGGCTGTCGATGGTTGGCGCATTCATCGTCGCATCGGCATGAGTGGCGGTCTCTTCACTCGGGCCGTCGCCCGCGAACTGGGGCGCGAGATTACGCCCGCCGAGGCTGAGGCATTACAACGTCGACATGAGGAATTGTTCGAGGAGTTTCTACCTGAACGCCGGGTGCTGCCGGGGGCTGTGGCGTTGCTGCGTCTTCTTCGCGACAAGGGCATCGCCCACGGCATTGCAACCTCCGGCAGACGACCGGAAATCGATGCTTCGTTAGATGCGCTTGGTATCGGGACCGAGACGCTTGTGGTCGAGCGCGGCGACGTACTGCGGGCCAAGCCCGCTCCAGACCTGTTCCTTAACTGTCAACAACGGCTCGGCGTGCCGGTCGATGAATGTTTCGTGGTAGGCGACGCAGTTTGGGACCTGCTGGCAGCACGCCGCGCACGCATGCTTTCGATCGGTCTGCTGAGTGGCGGTTACGGTGAAGACGAGTTGACACGCGCAGGCGCATTCCGCGTTTACAGTGGTCCCGCTGAGTTGCATGCGTCGTTGGACGAACTCGGCATAATGCCGTAGCTAAGGGAGACCGGGGGGAACGGGGGAAAAGGGTAAAGGGGCAAGGGGAAGCCCGGGCGATGGGAGGTAAGATTCAGCATTCAGCAATCCGTTGGCTCCGTTAGGAGCCGAATATTTATAGGTGCGAGGTTTGTTGTTAAATTCTTCGCTCCGTTAGGAGCGATACATCCCGCTCCTAGCGGAGCTGGAGTATTTTTCCGAATCCTAAGCTATAAACATTCCGCGCCTAACGGCGCTCACTGTCTAGCGAACTGCTTGGCGGCGGGCGATTGTATCCCCAAACCGAAACTTATCGTGATGCGCAACAATACTTCGGTTTCCCTTATGTTCGGCAGTTCAGCACGATGATGATTGAGCCACACGTCTACCTCAACGCGTTGATGCGCGACTTCTACGTCGCTGGCGGTAAAGTGGTGGTAAAGGAGTTTCGAAGTCGTGAAGAGATTGCGCGCATTGCAGAGCCGGTTGTCTTTAACTGCGCCGGACTAGGCGCCAGAGCACTCTTGCAACGATCAGCGACTCATCCCTGTGCGCGGTCAACTGGAAGTGCTGTTGCCGCAGCCGGAAGTTGATTACTGTTACCTTAGTGGATCGTCCTATATGTTCCCGCGGCGTGACGGAATTATTCTCGGCGGTACGTGGGACCACGAAGACTGGTCCCTCGAACCCAACGCGGAGCAAACGACCGAAATACTCGAGGCCCATTCTGAGATAATGAAAACAGTGAACAGTGAACAGTAGGCAGTAGACAGGAGACAGGAGTCAGTACTCAGCGCTCAGTATTCAGCACTTAGTACCAGTATCGCCACCATGAATCCCATCCTTCGCGGCTTACTAGTTTTATGCGGCTTGGCGTTGCTGCTCTTTGGCGTGTATGACCTGGTAGTACCGCGGGCGCGATTCGTTAGCTCGAACCCGCCGGCGGCGGCCGTCGTTGACGAACCTCCTTCCGCGTTGATACTCAACTTCAGCAACAAACTCGCCGCCGAATCCACAATGGACGTAACCTCAACCATCAAATTGCTGCCATCGGGAGAGATGGACTATCTGGCCGGAAAATCGGTGGTCATAAGATCGGGAATCGACTCTGGCGATGCTAGCGGCAAATCGATGCGCGCGGACTTACAAACCGGACTCCACAAGGGTCTATATTGGATCAACTGGAGGACTACAACGGCAGGATGGAGGAGTATCACTTACGGCAAGACTTATTTCACCGTGGGAATGTCCGCGCCGCAGACTATTACTCGCGACATGGGGGGAACAATCTGGGAGCGGCACTACCAATGGCGGAGCCGGCGAGCAGCGATGTTGGGCGGCGTCGTGATGATTGCGCTCGGTTTGTTTATGCGGGGGAGTAAACAGTAAACAGCAGACAGGAATCAGCACGCAGATATGTTAATCAAGGCGGCAATAAATGGCGGACGGACGAAGGCTGAACACCGGGCAGTGCCGGTAAGCCCGCATGAACAAGCTGCTGCTGTGGCTGAATGTTTAAACGCTGGAGCCGGTGCGGTCCACCTTCATGTTCGTTACACGTCGAGTGATGAAAACCTTCAGTCAGAGGCTGAAAGTCTGTACGCAAAGGATGTCGCGCAGACGCTTTTGGCTGTGCTGCCTGTTGCCCCAAAGTCACAGATTGGAATAACTACGGGTGCATGGATTTTGCCGGATCCCGCCGCGCGGTTGGAGGCAGTAGCGGCATGGGACGTGTTGCCTGGATTTGCCTCGGTGAACTTCAGTGAAGACGGCGCGGTTGATCTGGCGAGACTGCTGCTCTCCCGAGGTGTGGATGTGGAAGTGGGGCTGTGCGATGCAGATGCGGCGGGCGTTTTTCTGGAAGCCGGTTTGGTTAACCAACAGCCCAGCGGAAGCTTACACATGTCTACCCCTCGTTGTATTCGAGTGCTGCTCGAGCCGCAGGAGCAGAACATTGAGCGCGCACTTGAAACCGTGGTGGCGATTGAGAAAACTTTAAACTCCAAAGCCATAGAACTTCCTCGCCTGCTTCACGGCACGGAGACCACTGTCTGGCCCATGATGGACGAGGCAATTGCGCGCGGCTATGACGTGCGCGTCGGACTGGAAGACACTCTGCTCATGCCTGATGAAAGAATCGTGCGAGATAATACCGAGTTAATAACGGAAGCCGTGCGACGGGTGAGAGCCGGGAGCACTGGGCGGTGAGCAGGAGCAGTGAGCAGTGAGCAGTGAGCAGTGGCAGCGGAATGCGGACTGTGGACTGCAAGACTGAAGTTCATATGCAGTTTCGTGTCATCATTGTCTTAGTAGCTGTTATCGTCACCGTTTCACCGGCTGATGCATTCGCGCAACAAGCGCAAAGCAACTGCTCTCAAGTCAAATACTCAGGACGTCTAACCAACGCCCGCCTTTATCGACTGAGAGAAATAGAAGGACAAGCGGTATACGGAGAGGTTTCGCAACCAGGAGAATTGCAGTCGGCGTCCGCCGTCTGCGTCGCTCTCTTCAACCGCGAGGATAAGCATCTTGTCGCAAGCGTTCCCACGGAGAGTGGCGGGCAGTTCAAATTTACGAACGTTGCGCCAGGCAAGTATGTGTTGGTCGTTTCCGTGAGCGCATTACATCAAATCATCGTCCCACTGGAGGTAGCTGATAGTACGCGAGCGAAAGCATTCAAGCGCTGGCAACTTCTGCTACACCTGCGGTCGAGAGAGGATCCGAGAAAGAGTTTCGTAACACCAATCACTCAGCCCGATCTGCGAGAAGAGCTGATCAAAATGGAGCGGGAAGACCAAACTATCCGAAATGAGATGATTAAGAATGGTGCTGATCATCCGGATAAAGCAATCGAGGCGCGCATGGCAGTTATTGATGGCGCCAACACCCGGCGGATGAAAGAGATGCTTAAGAGATACGGATGGCCCGGTCCGGAACTGGTCGCCGCAGACGGTGCACAGGCCGCGTTCCTTCTCGTGCAACATAGTCCTGACCTGGCCTTCCAGCAGGCCATGTTGCCGCTGGTGCGCAGGAGTTACGAGAGTGGCAGACTGTCTGCCTGGAATTATGCACTCTTAGTAGATCGCCTGCTTATGCGCGAAGGCAGGCCACAGGTGTACGGGATGGCGCTTGAACCCTGGACGGGGAAAGAGCCTGTACTTTATCCGATTGAGGACGAGGCTAATGTGGATAAGCGGCGCGCACGGATCGGGCTGCCACCATTACGCGAATACCTTGAGCATATGAAGCGGCTATACTTCCCACCGCAGTAAATACAATACCGAACTAAATTCATCGGCAGCACTACTGCGCCATTTCGTCGTTGATAGACTTCAATGCGCGTTCGAGCATGGTGCGATGCGCGGGATTCGTCGCGCTTGCCAGCTGGCTCATGATCCGCGAGCGGGAGAGGCGCAGCGACTCAAATTTCGCGCTCCGGGCGCGCTCCTCCACGGATGATGTGCCCCGATTTGCGCGCGCGTCCGCCGCCGCCTGTTGCTGTTCAAACACTTCTTCCATCTTCCCCGCCAAATCGTCTCCATCCCATCCCATGGCGTCCACCTCCTGCAAGTTGTAGTTCATCCTAACACCGATTACCGCAACGCACACTGTTGGCTTGCTCCCAGGTAGTGCTCAAACTCGTTTTCTCTGTGCAACCTTTGTGTTCTCCGTGTCTCTGTGGTTGAGAGAGTTTACGAAGACTCACCCCAGAGACACAGAGTGCGCAGAGGCGGCACAGAGGGATGCTCAACTTGGTACCCTACTTGCTCTTTGGGTCGCTCTGCTGAGACTATGACGAAGAAACGCGAACACTTATGAGTTCGGCAGTAAGCAACAAGGAAAAGAAAACGCGTGTCTCGCCGGCAAACGCCTGGCGCGATGCGCGCGAACTTATTTACGCTCATCGTCATCGCCTGGCGTTGGGGATGTTCCTCATGATCGTTAACCGGCTTGCCGGACTTGTCCTGCCTGCCAGCTCCAAATACTTAATCGACGACGTCATTATCAAACATCGCACTGAACTGCTCGTGCCATTGGCGTTGGCTGCAGGCACGGCGACATTGATCCAGGCGTTTGGCTCCTTTGCCCTGACGCAGGTGTTGGGCGTGGCCGCGCAGCGGGCCATCACGGAGATGCGCAAGAGCGTGCAGGAGCACGTCGCGCGTTTGCCCATTCGCTACTTCGATTCGACACAAACCGGCATCCTCATCTCCCGCATCATGACCGACGCCGAGGGTATTCGAAATCTCGTCGGCACCGGACTGGTGCAACTCGTTGGCGGTCTGGTAACGGCATTCATCGCCCTGGGCGTGCTTTTCTATTTGAACTGGCGACTAACCTCGATCACGCTGCTGGCACTCGCTGCATTCGGCAGCGCGATGGCGCTGGCCTTTAAACGGCTGCGGCCGCTCTTTCGCGAGCGTGGCCAAATTAACGCAGAAGTGACCGGCCGTCTGGCTGAGTCGCTGGGCGGCATTCGCATCGTGAAAGCCTATGCGGCCGAGAAGCGCGAGGAGCTGGTCTTCGCGCGCGGTGCTCACCGGCTGTTTCGCAACGTAGCGCGATCCATGACTGGCGTCGCCGCAGTCACTGCGTTCTCGACTGTTATCGTCGGCGTCATCGGCGTCATCCTAATCCTCGTGGGAGGACGCGCGATTCTCAACGGCCAGATGACGCTCGGCGACTTCTTCATGTACATGATCTTCACTGGACTGGTGGCCGCTCCGCTGGTTGAGATCGCTGCTATCGGCACGCAGATCACGGAAGCTTTTGCGGGTCTCGATCGCATACGCGAAATCAACCGCATGGCAACTGAAGATGCAGACGAGGCCGATCGCTTATCGCTGCCGGAGATTCGGGGTGAAGTAACTTTCGAGAACGTTAGCTTTGAGTACAACGAGAGCGTGCCGGTCCTGAAGAATGTTTCCTTCCGCGCGCTCGCCGGTTCGACCACGGCACTGGTTGGCTCGAGCGGTTCAGGCAAGTCGACCCTGATTAGTCTAGTGATGGCTTTTAATCGGCCGCTCGCAGGCATGGTGACAGTCGACGACCGGGACCTTGATTCTATTCGTTTGAAGGATTATCGCAGCCAACTCGGCGTCGTCCTGCAGGACAACTTTCTTTTCGATGGCACGATCGCGGAGAACATCGGTTTCTCTCACCCGCACGCGACGCGCGAGCAAATAATCGCAGCCAGCCGCATTGCCCACTGCGAAGAGTTCATCAACGGTTTTGCCGACGGCTATGACACTGTAGTTGGCGAGCGCGGCGTGAAGTTATCTGGTGGACAACGCCAGCGAGTGGCGATTGCTCGTGCGATTCTGGCGGAGCCGAAAATTCTTATTCTCGATGAAGCTACCTCCAGTCTCGATAGCGAGAGTGAGGCGTTGATTCAGGATGGTTTGCAATCATTGCGTCGCGGGCGCACTACATTCGTCATCGCTCATCGCCTGTCAACGATTCGCAGCGCGGACCAAATTCTGGTGTTGGAAGGCGGCGAGATAGTTGAACGCGGTACGCATGAAGAGTTGCTCGCCGCTGATGGACGGTATAAGCAGTTGTACGAGAAGCAGTATCGCTTTGAAAGAAACCAGTTCATCAACCCGGGCGAGGATTTCACGCCGGAGTTACCCAAGGCCGCAACCTCGGCGCCTAATGCGGGCCCGCTATTGCCTACTAATCTGTGATGAGGATCTTCGCAAAGATTCAGGAAGTTTGTCTTTAACCTGCGACGCAGGTGACAGCATAAAGCCTGGGGTGTAAACCCCAGGAGTGCGGCGCCAAATGATTAAAGCCCGTGAAACGGGCGGCAGCCGGTCCGACATCGATGACAAGTTGTCACCCATCCACACAGCTTCCATTCTTTCGCCCGTTTTACGGGCTGTTTTCGTGTGCTGGGCACGTGTCCTGGGGTTCCGCTTCGCTTCACCCCAGGCTTTATGCTGTCGCCTGCTTCGCAGGCTGAGAGGTTGACCACACTCCAACTAAGGAGCTAATCATGGCCACTAACCCCCAAAATTTCACAAATCACACGCGTTGGCATCCACCGTTTCACTACTTTGTGGTGCCGGTGATGTTGATTAACTTCATTTGGTCCATCGTCCTGTTTGTTATGTCGCCCGGCTGGAATTCCGGCTGGTGGGTGGTGGTCTCCCTGGCCCTGGTGGTACTGACCTTCCTTGTCCGCGTGAATTCGTTGAAAGTGCAGGACCGTGTCATCCGGCTGGAAGAAGCGATTCGCTATCAGCAGGTTCTCTCCCCTGCCGTCAGGCAACAGACCAGCGCCTTGAGTCCTGGTCAGATTGTGGCACTCCGCTTCGCCACCGACGATGAGTTGGAAGAGTTGCTGAGCCGAGTGGCTGCCGGCAACTTTGCCAAAACCAGGGACATCAAGCAGGCAATAAAGAACTGGCGTGCCGACACGTTTCGTGTTTGATCGCTGCAAACGAGAAACCCAGGTCAGAAACCCCTGACCGCGTAGCACCAGGTCAAAAGCACGGAACGGGTTTGCCGACTCCTGACGGCTTGCGGCTGCGCCCCTCTACTTTCTACTCCATATCGTGCATCCGAGTCCTCACCAATTCGCACATCGTCTATGCTCTGAAAATAGACCTTTCCCGGGCTTACGAACGCTGCTCTAAATCACCATATAGTTAGACTTCTGCGCACCCATCGTGAGAAAGCCAAGTTGGCACGGTCATTGCTGAAGTACTTTCGGAGCGCGACGCGAGACGGTAAGAAACGATAGCAGCGGCAGGCGCGCCAATGGGATGGTGATTGAAATGGCTACGCTTAAAAATCTGAAAGGTCACATACGACGTGTCGGGACCACTCGATTAAAATTGCGCCGATTGAAATTGCGCAGGTTGAAAATGCGGAGGACCGGAATGAAGTTAAAAACTGCTAATGCGTTCCCACGGACTTTAACAAGCGCTCTTATTTTGCTCGCGCTTATTACTTCTAGTGTGATTCCAGCTTTTGCTCAGACCCGGCGCCGGCCAGTCCTAAGGCGACGCGCTCCTGTGCGTAAAGTCGTAAAGACAGCCGCGCCGGCAACAGTTTACTACAACGTCAACGAGGGACAGATAATCCGTGTGAGGATGAATCAAAATATTTCTTCCGAAACAGCACGTGTGGGGGATCAATTTACGACTACTGTCGTCGTTCCCGTGTATGCCAGCGGCATCGAAGTGATTCCCGCGGGCAGCGAAATTACGGGGCGCATAAGCAGCGTTGATCGCGCAGCGCGGAAGAGCAAAGCCGGCACGCTTGGTGTTCACTTTGTTTCGCTTCGCTTACCAACAGGGATCGCGCGCGCAATCAACGGCGATTTGACAGATGTCACAGCCGATAACGTGAACGCCGATAATGAGGGCGAGGTCTCCGGACGATCGGCTACGAAGCGTAACGTCGTCTTCATCGGTGGTGGCGCCGCTACCGGCGCTCTGATTGGCGCGATCGCAGGCGGCGGCAAAGGTGCAGGCATTGGCGCTGGTGTGGGAGCGGGCCTTGGCGTAGCCGGTGCGCTCTTCTCGAAGGGCCATGAAGCTGTGGTTAAGTCGGGCACTGAGTTTGGGGTGATCCTGAACCAGACGCTGTCACTACCGGCAGCAAATGTTCGCTAAGTCGTCCCCCAAAGTCCGACGAACGTAGTTTGTCGTAGTGTCGACAAACAGTTTGGCGGACGAAAGAAATCGGCAGCCTCGCGGCCGCCGATGCATGGAAGCCCGCAAGCGAAGGGGAGAGCGCGGGCGGGCTTCCAAAACTCAAAGGATGAAGGCGGAAGGATGAAGGATGAAAAAGAAAAGCCTGGCTCCAGTTTTCCTGCCAGCATAGTTGCTCCCGCCTTTCCGACTCTTGTTATCTGCTTTTCAATGTTCCCTGATCAGGCGTTTCATCCTTCATCCTTCTGCCTTCATCCCTCGGTTCAGTCGCCCCGGTTATAACGTAAGTAGGCGACTAACAGAAAACCCGTCGCGAAGGGGAGAGCGCGGCGGGTTTTCGCTTTTTAAGAAGGACAGGCATTCCTGCCGACGCTCTCAAAGTGATTCTCCATACGCGAATTCAAGTTTGAGGTGCAGCGCAGGCGGTCCCGGACTGTTGCTTTCGGGCTTCTGTTATTCACACCTGGCTTCAGCCAGGTGGCTGGCAGCCCAAAGCGGCGCGGCAAACCGTTTAGAACAAGGATAACTGTCTTACTTAACCGCGGCGTTGCGATGCTTGACGTCAGTGATGCGAGTGTAATTGGGATGCAGGTAGACGACGCGTCCGCCGACGATGGTGGCCACTGCCGCGCCGGTCATGGCCCTACCGTGAAAAGGAGTGTTGCGGCTTTTTGATTTTGAAGAGGCTACGTCAAACACCCATTTGCACGCGGGATCCAGGATAGTTATGTCCGCATGAGCTTTCTCCGCCAAGGTTCCCCGGTCGGGCAAGTTAAAGATCCGCGCCGGCTTGGTGGAGCACAACGTCACTAGTCGTTCGAGATCGATGATTCCCTGATTAACAAGATCGAAAGCCAAGCCAACCGCAGTCTCCAATCCAGTGATACCAAAGGGCGCTTGATCGAATTCCAAGGCCTTTTCATCCGCGTGATGAGGTGCGTGATCGGTAGCGATCGCGTCGATCGTTCCGTCGCGCAATCCTTCCAGCAAAGCCTCAACATGATCCCGGCTGCGCACTGGAGGGCTCATCTTGATGTTTGTATCGTAGTCAGCAAGGGCCTCGTCGGTTAGCGTCCAATGATGCGGCGCAACTTCACACGTGACCTGTAGTCCAAGCTCTCTGGCGCGACGAACCGCGTCCAGTGCCCCGCGTGTAGAGACATGCGCGATATGAACAGACGCGCCGGTAAGTTTTGCGAGCACGCAGTCGCGAATGACGTGCACATCCTCCGCCGCAGCGGGCATCCCTTTCAAACCGAGAATCAGAGACCAGCGTCCCTCGTGCATTACACCGCCCGCGCTCAGGGAGAGATCCTGGCAGTGGTCCACGACGGTAAGATCAAACCCACGCGCATATTCCATCGCGCGCCTCATGATGCCGGCGGTAGGCACGGGCCGGCCATCGTCCGAAACGGCCACAATGCCGGCATTCTTCATCTCGCCCATTTCGGAAAGCTCCCGGCCTTCGCATCCTTTCGTGATAGCTCCAATGGGAAAGACATTTGCGAGCTGCGCACGCTGCGCTTGTTCAATGATGAAGCGTGTAACCGCTGGGCTATCGTTTACCGGATCCGTGTTGGGCATCGCGCAAACTGAAGTCCACCCGCCAGCTACCGCCGCCGCTGTGCCGCTCGCAATCGTTTCTTTGTACTCCGCTCCCGGTTCGCGCAGGTGCGCATGAAGATCAATGAAACCGGGGCTAACAATTAGACCGGTTGCGTCGAGAACGTCCGCGTCTTCGGGAAATTGTTTACCTGGATCCACTAGACCGACGATCCGGTCGCCCTCGATCAGGAGATTCTTTCCGGAGTTGATTCCCTGCGCCGGATCGATTACGTAGCCGTTTGCGATTACCAGCTTCACTTCAATGACCCTTCTCTTCCAGTTCCGCGCGGCCGCCGCCCGCCAGCAGGTAAAGCACTGCCATGCGCACCGCAACTCCGTTTGCGACTTGATCCAAAATCAACGAGCGGCTGCCGTCAGCGATTTCCGACGCGATCTCTATGCCCCGGTTAATCGGACCGGGATGCATCACGATGGCGTCGGGTGCAGCGCGCTCCAGGTGCTTGAGCTTAAGACCGAAATGCACCGCATATTCCCGCATTGATGGAAAAAACGCAGCATCCTGTCGCTCGCGCTGGATTCTCAAAATCATCACCACATCTGCACCTTCGATGGCATCTTCGATTTGCTTCTCGACGCGTAGACCCTGTTCGACCAGCTCACCGAACTCCGCAGGTACCAGCGTACCAGGTCCGGCGATACTAACTGTCGCGCCAAGCTTCGTAAGCAGATGAATGTTTGAACGGGCAACGCGCGAATGAAGCACATCCCCGATAATGGCAATCTTTAAACCTTGAATGTGGCCCTTACGTTCGCGAATCGTTAACGCGTCCAACAGCGCCTGAGTGGGATGTTCATGCGAACCATCACCGGCATTAACGATCGGTGCGTTGCCCATCCTTGCGAGGTGTTGTGGCGCGCCCGCCATCGAATGACGCACGACGATGCAATCAGGCGACATCGCTTCGAGATTGCGCGCGGTATCCAAGAGCGTCTCGCCTTTGCTCACGCTGGAAGTGGCGACGCTGATATTGACTGCGTCGGCAGACAGTCGCTTGGCTGCGATTTCAAATGAGGTACGCGTGCGTGTTGACGACTCAAAAAAGAGGTTGATGACCGTTCGTCCCCGAAGCGCCGGCACCTTCTTGATTTCACGACGAGAGATATCGCGAAATGTTTCGGCGGTATCAAGCAGGTGCGTTATCTCACCGGCTTCGAGTTCCCGGATGCCTAACAAATGTTTTCTACTGAAAACTGTTTCCATGTTGTTGACTTCGGTCTTTGGCCTTTGGCCTTTGGTCTTTGATTTCTTTATCTTTGGGATTTTGATCCGAATGCGGTTTCGGAATGTGCTAAGACCAAAGACCCAAGACCTAAGGCCATTTGATACAAAAAAGCGGCCATCGCTGGCCGCTGGTACTAACCCCTTTCCTCCGCCGTTCGTTCGACGATCACCACGGCCTCTTCTTCATCAAACTCCTGAAGCATCACCTTGATTATCTCGCTTTTTTTAGTCGGCACTAACTTGCCAATGTAATCTGCTTGAATAGGCAGTTCGCGATGCTCTTTGCCGCGATCAATGAGCACGGCAAGCTGCACGCGTCGTGGCCGGCCAAAGTCTATCAGTTGATCAAGTGCAGCGCGAATAGTGCGTCCCGTATAAAGAACGTCATCGATGAGAACGATGTTGCGATTTTCAATGTCGCCCGGCAGGTCTGTGCGGTTAACTATAGGCTTGGCGCCAACCGTAGATAAATCGTCGCGGTAAAGCGTGATGTCCAGGATTCCCACTGGTGGGCGATCGCCTTCGAGATCAGCAATCTTATCTGCCATGCGTTCTGCCAGCGGCACGCCTCTGCGCCGGATGCCCACCAGATAAAGATCGCCGGCACCGTGATTCTCCTCAACAACTTCAGAAGCGAGGCGAGCCAGCGCGCGGTTGATTCGCGGGCTATCCATGATGCGCGCTTTCTCGATGAAATCCATTTCGCGGGATACTAACAAGAACGCTGAGCCAGTGACAAGTAATCGTGAGCCAAGGCCTTCACATCTCAGCTTGTCTTGATCTCACAGCCTCTGTTAGTCTCGCTCTTGCTGACACCGAAGCACGATATCTCAGAGCCTTTCATGCTCTATCGCTCATTGCTGCGACCCTTGCTCTTTCGCTTGCCACCAGAGACAGCCCACGAACTGGCATTGCATTCCCTTTCTCTCGCGCCAAAATTTACCAGAACTTTATTGGGTGACCGTTTCAAGCGCAGCCCATTTGGAGAGCTGCGACGTTTTGGTCTGACATTTTCAAATCCGGTTGGGCTCGCTGCGGGATTTGATAAGGATGGCGTAGCACTCGAGTCCTTAGCGGCGCTGGGTTTTGGTTTCATTGAAGCCGGCACTGTGACCTATCATCCGCAACCAGGCAACGAGCGGCCGCGCCTATTCCGGCTGCCGCTCGATAAGGCGCTGATTAATCGCGCCGGCTTTAACAACGAAGGAGCTACTGCATTTGCTCGACGCGTTCAGAACAACAAACCTGATTGCGTTCTGGGCGTTAGCATCGGGAAGAGCAAGGTAGTTGCACTGGAGAATGCAGTTGCCGATTATCTGAAGAGCTTTGAGGCTGTGTATCCAGTTGCCGACTATGTAGCGGTGAATGTCAGTTCGCCAAACACGCCTCGGTTAAGAGAGCTGCAACAAGAAGAGCAACTTGAAGAACTATTGCGGGCACTTCAGGCTCGTAATCAAGAATTGTCGAAACAACCCGAGGGTCGAGGAGTTTTGCCACTGCTGGTAAAACTATCGCCTGATCTCGATCTCGAAGAGCTGCAAGACATCGTGGCAGTGGCGCAGCGAAATAGCGTTGCAGGACTTATCGCCACTAACACTACTATCGCCCGCGCGCCGCTCGAAACGAGCGCTGAAGACGTGCGAGCATGCGGTGACGGAGGCCTGAGCGGACGTCCCTTGAGCCGGCGATCGAGGCAGATGATTGCGACGCTTTACAATATGACAGAAGGTTCGCTGCCTCTAATTGGAGTAGGGGGAATCTTCACTGCGGAAGATGCCTGGGAGATGATTAGCGCCGGTGCGAGCTTGCTGCAAATCTATACCGGATTCATTTATGAGGGACCATCAATCGCCAGGAGGATCAATGATGGACTACGCCAAATCATCTCGAGCAAGGGTTTCGTTTCGCTTGACGAGGCAGTTGGATGGCGCGCAAAAGAACTTGTGGGAGAGTGAATGAGGGAGAGTCGATGAGCGACAGATTAATCGTTGCGCTGGATGTAGAGACTGCCTCCGAAGCGCGCCGCCTGGTGAGCACGCTTCGGGGAATGGTCGGAATGTACAAGATCGGATCACAATTATTCACGGCTGCTGGGCCGGCGTTGGTTCGGGAAATCATTAGCTCCGGTGAGCGTGTCTTTCTCGATCTCAAATTTCACGACATTCCCAACACGGTCGCCTGCGCCGGCATTGAGGCGACGCGCCTCGGCGTTTCTATGTTCAATATGCACGCTGCCGGTGGGAGCGAGATGATGCGGCACGCGGCTGATGTGGTCGCTGAGTGTGCCGTTTCCGAAGGACTTGCGCGCCCCTTAATGATAGCGGTCACCGTGCTGACGAGCGCCAACGCCGCCACGCTTACCGAGGTTGGACATAGTTTGAACCCGGATGAATTGGTTCCGCGCCTTGCTCTGCTCGCCGAAGCAAGCGGCCTGGATGGAGTCGTAGCTTCACCGCGCGAAGTTGCTATTGTTCGCGCTGTCGTGCAGAAGTCCAACTTCCTGGTGGTCACACCCGGCGTTCGACCAACGGGTGCGGCGCTCTTCGATCAGAAACGTGTGATGACTCCGGGTGAAGCAATAATAGCGGGAGCGGATTACATCGTGGTGGGCCGTCCAATTCTCGATGCGCCCGATCCGGCGCGAGCAGCGCAGCAGATTATTGACGAGTTGGAAATTGGCGCGGCAAACAGCGTGAAGACATGAAGGAACTGAACCCAATGGGACGCGTGTACAATTAAGCGCAGAGGCTGGGCGATTTGTTATGATTGGAATTTTGCACTATGATTCAAAGGTGACTCAAAGTTTGAAACTCACGGCTGCTTGTCTTTTACTGATACTCGGAGCGTTCGTTTTACCGTCTTCCGCTCAACAGACAAATGAACCGGCTTTGCAGCCCTTTTCTCCGGCTCCTTACCGCATCGGTGAACGGCTGACCTACAACGTCTCTTTTTCAAACTTCATTAGCGCTGCTCACGTGGAATTGCTGGTGGCCGCACGCGGAAGGTTCTACGGACGCGAAGCCATCCAGTTAAAAGGGCACGTCGAAACCAACGGCGTGGTCAGCGTTGCGTTATTCGCGATAAACAACGACTACACGAGCTACGTTGATCCGGCTAATGGTCTGCCCTTTCACAGCGAACAAAAAATTCGCGAGGCTTCGCGCATCGCGGAAGCATTCGCCGACTTCAGTCAGCCCGCAGGAACCGTGGCGGTCACGTCAAAACGCATGGGTGAAGTTGCCGGGACGTATGATTACCTGGCCGCCATCTATCGTCTGCGAGCCTTGCCGCTCAGCAATGGCTCGACCTACACCCAGGTAGTCCGCAATGAAAACCAAAACTATCAAGTTGAAATTCGGGTGACAGGCCGCGAAATGATCAAGTCCAACGTTGGATCATTCAATGCCATTGTTTCGCAGGTTCGCATAAGGGACGAGTCGCAGGGGAACAGTTATAATCTGAAGGCTTACTTCAGCGACGAGCAAAGGCATGTGCCGCTTCTGATCATCGCACGTCTTCCAGCGGGTGAGATACAGATTGAATTAGCAGGCTCCACCTTTGTCACCGCTCCAACCGCAACGCCGACACCAACTCCTGCAGCAGCGCCGGCAGCGCCGACGCAATCGCCCGTGGTCGTTTCCCCCGCCCCCGTAGCCGAGGAGAGCGACCTGAGAGATTTGCCTTTCAAGGTTGGCGAACAATTGAATTACCAGGTTTTTCTGCCAAATATTTCTGCGCCTGTCGGGACAGCAACATTTCAAGTGCGAGCGCGCTCGAAGTATTTCGATCACGATGGTCTGTGGTTTACCGTTAACGCCCAAACAACCAACGCGCTGCAAAAGCTGTTCGTGGCAAGCGACACCATCAGTTCCTATGTCGACGCGAAAACCCTGCTTCCCTTCCGCACGGAACTAACTCTTAACGAAGGCCGCCACCGCTTTGCCAGTAAGCTCACGATCAACCAGGACTACGGGACGGCTACCACCGAAAGCGGCGAACGGATCGAGATACCAATTGGCACGCACGATTATCTTTCTTACTTTTATGTACTGCGAACATTCAACCTGTCACCGTCGAAACGAAACGCAATCTCGATCCTCGTGAACAACAAACCGAAGACGCTTTTCATCAGCGCTCTGAAGCGCGAAAACGTGCAAATCGGTTCGCAGACAATTCCCGCGATTCAGATTTCGCTCACTACCGACGATGTTCAGGGAGACAAATTTCAAATTCGCGGCTGGATTAGCGACGATAGGCGGCGTTTGCCTCTTCGCCTCACCGCCGTGACTGAACTTGGTATGGTCCGCGCAGACCTGGTTATTATCCCAGTTACCTCTCAATAAGATTGGCGGGCGAGGACGCGTTTTCGCCAGGTTTTGAAATTGAAAACTGTTTTCAACTAGGGTATACTTCGTCAGCGTCAGCAACCCGGCACGCCGACCCGCTAGCTCCGGTCGATAATCCCATAAAGGCTTTTTGCATGCTTAACTCATTTATCATTGTCTTTCGCGAGGGATTTGAATCCATTCTGCTGGTTGCGGTGATCCTGTCTTACCTTCGCAAATCCGGTCAAAGGTGGCTGACATCAGCTGTCTATGGCGCGCTTTTCCTGGGCTTGTCGGTAAGTGCAGCGCTCGGCTACGTACTCAGAAACGGTGTTGAAGATTCAACACTGGAAAGAGTGTTCGGCTCAGGACTTGGTACCTATGTCAGCAGTTTCCTGGGGAACGAGTCGCTGCGCGAAGGTATTCTCGGACTGGTTGCGATGGTCATGGTCGGAAGCCTGGTAATTTACATGTGGCGCACGGGACCGAAGGTTCAGGAAAGGATGCGAACACGTCTTGGCGCTGTCTCATCCCGAAGTTCCCGAATAGCAGCGATGACGGGAGTGTTTCTCTTCACCTTCTTAATGATCACGCGAGAAGGAATGGAAACAGCACTCATGTTGTTGCAGGTGCACGGTTCCGAAATGCTCACTGGAGCCTTACTCGGGCTTTGCGCCGCTGGTGGATTTGCCTGGGGCTGGGCAAAATTCGGACACCTGATTAACGTAAGAAGGTTCTTCCAGGTCACCGGCATATTCCTGCTGCTTTTTATGGTCCAGGTTGGCATCTATTCCTTCCACGAGTTTTCCGAAGCTGGATTGCTTCCGAATAGCGATATGCTTCACGCGGCTACAGAAAAATTCTCGCCTGATGGTCTGTATGGAAAGTGGTTCTCGCTCGTGATGGTTTCCGTGTGCGCGCTGTGGCTTGCTATCGGTTGGGTAGCAGACCGAATCAAAACGTCAAGAAGAGAGGACCTGACATTTGGACAAGCCTGATTCAACTTGCATAGACGCTAAAGACAAGAATTTCCGCCGGCCGTCCGGCGGGGTTTAGTTTTGGATGGCCCGCTGAGCACGCTGGCGGACGACAACCATGCGGTCATCCTAGCCTTGCGACGAATATAAACCCGACAGCTCACGCTTGAGTAACTTGCCCGTCGGCCCTTTGGGAATCTCAGCGACGAATCGAATAGTTTTTGGGCACTTGTAATCGGCGAGGCGAGCTTGGCAAAAAGAGATCAAATCTTCTTCAGTTGCCTCATTTCCGTCCTTTAGTACGATGAAAGCGGCGACTTCCTCACCGTAAAGTTGATCCGGAACGCCGATTGTCGCGGCGGCGCCGACGGCCGGGTGTTGGTACAAGATCTCGTCGATCTCTCGCGGATAAATATTCTCGCCGCCGCGTATGATCATGTCGCTCTTGCGATCGACGATATAGAAAAAACCCTCGTCATCGCGATAGCCGATGTCGCCGGTGTGGAACCAGCCGTTGCGAAACGCCGTCGCAGTTGCCTCGGGATTCCGATAGTAGCCTTTCAGAATGTTCTCGCCGCGCAGAACAATTTCGCCAAGTTCACCGTTGGCTACTTCCCTGTCCGCTTCATCGACGATCTTCATCTCATTTCCAATCGGCTTGCCACAGGAACCGGGCCGGCGACGTTCGTCCGGCGGGTTGAAAGTTGAGCGACAAGTCGACTCGGACAGTCCATATCCTTCGATGACCAGACAATTGAAAGTCTCTTCGAACCCTTTCATAACTTCCGCGGGAACCGGTGCCGAGCCGCACATAGCAAACCGCAGCTGGTCCGTCTTCAGACCTGGTGGAACGCCATTAGGATAGGTATGCAGCAGCATTGAAAGCATTGTTGCCACCGAACCAAACGAGGTGATCTGGTAATCAGAGATTATTTGCCAGAAGCGCGACGCGGAAAACTTTGGACTGACGACAGTTGAGCCCGCCGCATACAGCGCCGACATAGTGGTAACTGATACTGCATTCATGTGAAAAAGCGGCATGATAGTTAAGAGCCGATCATCTTCTGTGAATTTAAGCCACTGGCTGATTTGTCTCGCGTTGGCGATCAGATTTCCGTGCGTCAGCAAACATCCTTTTGGCTTGCCGGTGGTGCCGGAGGTGTAAATGACGATCGCTTCGCTCTCCAGATCAGTGTTAGCCAAACTTGAAGTTGCTGGGCCTGGGTGATAATTGAAATCTTTAGTGGCCGCCGCCTCGTCGTCAAACATGACAATTCGCAACGCCGGCAGTTCGCTTCTAATACTGTCGATGGTCGGAAGGAAATGAGAGTGAACGAGCAGAATTTTGGTCTCCGAATCCGAAATGACAAAAGACATTTCCTGCGCTTTCAGCAAGGAGTTTATTGGACCAGCGATTGCTCCCAATTTCCAACAAGCGAAATACGCGATGATGTACTCGGCGCTGTTTGGCATTAAGAGACTGACGACGTCGCCTTTATCTACACCGGACGACGTCAACAAGCGCGAAGCTCTGTCGACAGCTTGCTCGAATTCCGCGTAGGTAAACTTCCGACCATCTGCTTCGGAAAAGAGAAAATGCTTGTCGGGCGCCACGCTCACGCGTTGTTGCAGCAAGTGCGGAAGGTTCTGGTGACTAGCTTCCTGGTTCCGTGACATGTTTTTGTTGGCCATCTTCAATAGCCATAACTTTGAACGATCTTAGACGGTGGTGGCAAGCAGAGAACAGGACCCTATGAGGGGTACTGGTTCAGTTTGGAATCGGCACGAGGGTTCGAACTTTGCAGAATGTTGGCCGCAGGTCGCGCGACTGTGTCAACTTCGGAAACTATGCCGAACGATTACAGAACCGAGCGCGGTAGCGCCGGATGCTTAAGTCAAGCTGAGTATTAAGAGTATTGCCCAGCTTAAGGCCAACGTAGACTTTAGCATCCGGCGCTACCGCGCTCGGTTCTGTAATCGTTTGTTTTCCTTGTTGAATTACCGACGACGCATTACTTGCTGCTTTCATTACCAAACTGAACCACTACCCCTATGCGCACTCGCGGCGCTCTAAAAGGGATTGTGATATATTTTCTTTTCGTTCAGTCCCAACATCACATATCTGAGGCGCAAGCAATATTCAATGGATAATTATCGCAACTTCATCAATGGCGAGTGGGTAGAGTCGGCATCGTCGAAGAGCGTAAATAATATTAACCCCGCGAATACCGACGACGTGATTGGAACGGTGAAGCAGGCCACACGAGACGAAGCGAGGCGCGCCGTGGAGTCGGCCGCGGCAAGCTTCTCGAGCTGGCGTGCTACGCCTGCACCATCGCGCGGCCGGATTTTGGCGCGGACTGCCCGCCTGTTGGAAGAACACAAAGAAGAGTTGGCCCAGATCCTGACTCGCGAGGAAGGCAAAACATTAGCTGAGTCGCGCGGAGAGTTGCAGCGCTCAATCAACGTGGCGGAATTCTGTGCTGGGGAATCCCGGCGCATGAATGGAGAGACCATCCAATCTGAACTGCCGTCAAACTTCGCTTACACCATAAAGCAACCGTTAGGTGTGGTGGCTTGCGTTACCCCCTGGAATTTTCCTGTGGCGATTCCGGTGTGGAAGATAGCACCGGCGCTCGTGGCCGGAAACACAGTGGTTTTTAAACCCGCGACGCTTACCCCGGCGACAGCGGTACGTATCGTCGAGTTGTTCGTGGAGGCCGGGATACCGCCTGGAGTTTTGAATCTGGTGTTGGGCTCAGGCTCTGAAGCGGGTGACGAGATCATCAATCACCCGGCTGTGAAAGCGGTTTCTTTTACCGGCTCAAACGAGGTGGGAATTCGCCTCTACGAAGAAGTCTCCAGACGCGGCGCAAAAGTCCAATGTGAAATGGGCGGCAAGAATCCCGTGGTAATTTTGGAAGATGCCGATCTCGACCTTGCTGTTGAATCTACGGCGCAGGGGGCGTTTGGATCATCGGGACAACGTTGCACCGCCACCAGTCGCGCGGTTGTCGTCAAAGATATTGCCGATGAGTTTGTCGAGCGCCTCGTCAGGCGCGCCGGATCAATGCGAATCGGAGATGGAATGGATCCGAACACCGAAATGGGTCCAAGCGTGGATGAAGGCCAGTTTAAGACGGTCCTGAAATACATCGACATCGGACGAGAAGATGGCGCCACGCTTCTTTGCGGCGGCTCGCGCGCTACCGGAAACGGACTCGATAAAGGCTTCTTTGTGAACCCCACGGTCTTCGATCATGTTACTCCGGACATGCGCGTTGCGCGCGAAGAAATATTCGGTCCGGTGCTGTCAGTCCTGCGCGTGAAGAATTTTGAAGAGGCAATGCAGGTGGCGAACGACACTGAATACGGACTCTCCTCTTCAATCTTTACTAACGATGCCGCGCGCATCTTCCGTTTCGTTGACGAGATCGAGACCGGCATGACGCACATCAATTCGCCCACGACCGGAGGCGAAGCGCATATTCCGTTTGGCGGCATCAAAGGTACCGGCATCGGCGATCGCGAACAAGGATCGACGGCACTGGATTTTTATACAGAACTGAAGGTCGTCTACGTCGATTACACCGGTCGCAAGCGCGAAGGTAATCTGTATTAAGAGTGACAAGTTACAAGTGACGGGTGATGTCTTGTCACCTGTCACTAGTCACCCGTCACGAAGGAAACGTCATGAGCACAGTTGAAACGAAAACCACGCATTCAGAAGCTGTCCGCAAACATAAAGAGTTTCTGTTCCCTGCCGTTGCTACCTACTACGAGGAGCCGCTCGCGCTCGTGCGCGGCGAAGGCTTTCATGTTTGGGATGATCACGACAACAAGTATCTCGACTGTTTTGGCGGTGTGCTTACAGTCAGTGTCGGCCACGCGAATCCTCGGGTGAACGAAGCGATCATCAATCAGGTTAAGACGCTGCAACACACCTCAACGCTCTATGCCAATCAGCCGCAATCAGATCTTGCAGAGAAACTTCATCAGATCACGCCCGGCCGTCTGAAGAAATCTTTCTTCACCAATAGCGGCACTGAAGCTGACGATACGGCTGTGCATGCAGCAAAGCTCGCTACTGGTCGTCACGAGATCGTTGTCCTGCGTCACAGCTACAGCGGCCGCTCAGCCACAGCGCTCTCCGCGATGGGCCACGCGCCCTGGCGGCCGTTGCCCGCGCAGGTCGCCGGCTTTGTTCATGCGCGCGCGCCTTATTGCTACCGTTGTCCTTTCAAACTTACTTACCCGGAGTGTGGTCTGGCCTGCGCCAACGACATTGAAGAACTGATCATGACAAGTACCACGGGGGAGATCGCGGCTTTCATGGCGGAGCCGATACTTGGCGTTGGCGGTTTCATCGTACCGCCGCCGGGTTATTTTGAGCGCGCCGTGGAGATCACTCGCAAACACGGCGGGCTGTTTATCGCTGACGAAGTGCAAACCGCCTGGGGCCGCACCGGCGACAAGTGGTTTGGTATTGAACACTGGGACGTCAAACCTGACATCATCACGTCCGCAAAGGGACTTGGTAACGGAGTGCCCGTCGGAATCACGGTGGCTACACCGGAAGTGGCCGATAAATATCCCGGCCTGACTTTTTCGACCTTTGGCGGCAACCCCGTCTCCATGGCGGCAGCACTGGCGGTTATTCGCGTGATTGAAGACGACGATCTAAGGAAGAACGCCGCCGCCGTAGGTGGTTACCTGCGAGAGCGTCTCGATGAGCTGAAGGCGAAATACTCAGTTATTGGCGACGTCCGGGGCATGGGTTTGATGCAGGGTCTCGAGCTCGTGAAAGACCGTGAGACGAAGGAACCAGCGCCACAAGCCGTTGCGAAGATGCTCGAAGAGACCAAACGTCGAGGCGTGCTTATCGGTAAGGGCGGCCTCTACGGCAACGTGATCCGCACGGGCCTGATGCTCAACTCTTCCACCGACCACGTCGACGAGTTGATTGCGGCTCTCGATGGTGGGTTTGCATCACTAAACTATGCGCTCTTGGTTAGCCGCGGTACACGGGTATGAAACATTCGAGGCCCTTCTGTTCCGGCTCTGATCCGCGTCTGTGTGCGTAGATCCGCGTCTGATTTCAGTGAAACCATGGGTACGCCTCGCGCGTATTAGTTCTTTCGGTTTCGATTCCTATTCCCTTTAAATCAATGAAAGAGGTTCTATGACAAGTTTCTACCGCAAATCCCTGGCATTTGTGTTTGCTGTACTCTGTACCGGTCTGTTGACTGTGTCGTCGCCGCGCGCGATTGTCGGCCAAGCTGGAGTGCAGCCTCCCATAATTGATCGCGAACTATTTTTCGGCGACCCGGAGATTTCCGGCGCCCAGATTTCCCCCGACGGAAAGTTCATCGCGTTTGTTAAGCCTTTGAAGGGCACTCGCAATGTTTGGGTCAAGCGGACTGAGGAACCATTCGACGCCGCGAAACCCATTACCGCGGACAAGAGCCGGCCCATTTCACAGTATTTCTGGAGTCGTGACGGCAAATACATTTTGTTCGCGCAGGACAAAGCCGGTGACGAAAACTATTTGGTTTACGCGGTTAACCCGGCTGATAATCCCGTTGCCGGCGAGGATGTGCCGGCCGCGCGCAACCTGACTGACGCCAAGGGTGTGCGTGCTGTGATTTTTGCAGTCCCGCGCACCGAACCGGATGCGATCTACGTGGGATTAAACGATCGCGACCCCGCCTGGCACGATCTCTACAAGGTAAAAATCTCCACTGGCGAACGTACGCTGGTTCGGAAAAATACCGAACGCATCACCCGCTGGATCTTCGATCTGAAAGATCAACTGCGGATGGCGACGCGCTCTGCTGATAACGGCGACACTGAAGTTTTGCGAGTCGACGCTAACGGATTTACGAAAGTCTATTCCTGCAATGTCTTTGAGAGTTGCGGCCCGGTGCGCTACCACAAAGACGGGCAGCGAGTTTATTTCGAAACCAACAAAGGCGCGAACCTCGATCTAAGCCGCTTGGAACTTTTCGATCCGAGCACCGGCAAAGAAGAGTTAGTCGAATCGGATCCAATGAACCGAGTCGATTTTGGCAACGCTAACTTCTCTGAAGTAAGTGACGATCTTATAGCCACTTCTTACGACGATGAACGCGAGCGGATCTACTGGAAAGACAAAGCCTTCGAGGCTGATTACAAACTGCTGCAAAAGAAACTGCCAGGTAAGGAAATCGGGTTTGCTTCCGGAACGAAGGACGAGCGACTCTTCTTGATTGTTGCGAGTAGCGATACCGAACCAGGCGAACGTTACCTGTTTGATCGCCAAACGAAAAAGTTAACCCTGCAATATCGGATTCGCGAGAAGCTCAACCGGGATTATCTCGCGCCGATGACTGCCGTCCGCTACAAGTCGTCAGACGGACTCGAAATTCCCGCCTATCTAACCCTGCCGAAGGGCCTCGCGGCGAAAAATCTGCCGGCGGTCGTCTTCCCACATGGCGGCCCATGGGGTCGTGATTCGTGGGGCTACAATAGCATCGCCCAGTTTCTTGCCAACCGCGGTTATGCTGTGTTGTCACCGAATTTTCGCGCTTCTACTGGTTACGGCAAGAAGTTTCTCGACGCCGGTAATAATGAGTGGGGACAGAAGATGCAGGACGATGTAACCTGGGGCGTTAAGTACCTCGTGGCCCAGGGCATTGCTGATCCGAAACGCGTCGGCATCATGGGCGGTTCCTACGGCGGATACGCCACGCTGGCTGGCGTTACATTCACGCCCGATCTTTATGCCGCCGCCGTGGACATCGTCGGACCTTCAAACCTAATAACCCTCCTGGAAAGCATCCCGCCTTATTGGGAAGCCGGTCGCCAGATCTTCTATAAACGGATGGGCGATCCGAATACGCCTGAAGGCAAGGCGCAACTTGCACGTCAGTCGCCGCTGAATCACGCCAGCAAGATAAAGACACCGCTGCTGGTGATCCAGGGCGCGAACGACCCGCGCGTTAATAAGCGCGAGGCAGATCAGATTGTCATCGCACTGCGCGATCGCAATTATCCGGTGGAATATCTGGTCGCTCCCGACGAAGGTCATGGATTTGCCCGACCCATCAACAACATGGCGATGTTTGCTACCACCGAGAAGTTTCTTGCGAAGTTTCTGGGTGGGCGTTACCAGGAATCGATGACACCGGAAGTTGGACAGCGACTGAAGGAAATCTCGGTCGATATAAAAACTGTCACGTTGCCGAAAAAGATGGAGCCGGTTGGGGTCAGCGGTCCGAAGCCTGCAATGGACCTAAAGGCAGGCAGCTCTAACTATTCAGCTTCAATCGCTATGGGTGGACAGACAATTCCGCTGACCTTCAAAAGCGAAACGAAGGAAGAAAACGGCGCCTGGGTCGTGACGGAAACGGTTGTGACACCGCAGGGAGAAATCACCGACACGTCGAACATCGAGAAAGGCACGCTGGTTCTAAAGCATCGCGTATACAAACAAGGTCCAGTGGTATTTGAGGTAGACTTCAAAGACAACAAAGCGACTGGCTCGATGAGCATGAACGGTCAGGCGAAACCTATCGCCGTTGATGTGGGTGGAGATATCTTCGGAGACGGCGCCGGGGGGTTCGAGGCGATTGCCGCGCTGCCGCTCGCGGAAGGCTATACTGCGAGCTTCCGAAACTTGGATCTGCAAAAGCAAAAGTTGGAACTCAAGAACCTGAAGGTTGTAGGCGTTGAGAGTGTGACTGTTCCGGCGGGTACATTTGAAGCCTACAAGGTTGAAATCACCGCTGCCGACAATGAAGCAGACAAGACAACCATATGGATAGCCAAAGACTCGCGTAAAGTGGCCAGGATAAGCGCGGTACTTACGCAGCTCAACGGCGCCATACTCACGTCTGAATTGACGCAGTAGCAGCAGTCTAATTTAATTACAGGCGAGGGCGGCCGGTTCCTTTGGGTTCCGGCCGCCTTTCTTTGAGTGCTTTTCGTTCGTCCGGCATAGCAAAAAGTCTTGCTTTCGGCTCTGCCGCCCGATGTGGCAGGCGAGGCTTCAGCACTGTCCGTACCGTCTAAGCTAAATCATCTGGCTTTCGGCTCTGCCGCCGGATGTGCGGAGAGGCTTGCTCTCTCGCTCCGCAGAAGCAAAATGTTTACCGCTTCGCAGTTGTTCGTAAGGTGTTCTTCGCTCCGTTAGGAGCGATGCTCTTTATAGCACGCGGTCTTCAAAACTCCTTAGCTCCGTCAGGAGCGGAATGTGTAGTGTGCATGGCAAATCATTCTCACAGATCTACATTCAGACTGTGATCGCGTTAGCAACAGACAATCGCTCATCAAACTGGAGTTAAAGAGGAACTCCACAAGTATCGTCACGGGGATCGTCACGAAATCAGGGACCAGAAATTGATCGCAATTACTGGCGTGGGACGACCATGTCACATCTTTTGATTGGAGTGAAGATCAGCGATGGCAGTTGGCGAGATTGGTTCAAGAAATCCAGGCGGGCTACGACTTGGTTAACAAAAAGCCGAAGACTATCGTTGGTGCGAGTGTGCGATGGTGGAAGGGTTGTGCACGAGGATACGGAGCCTCTCGGTGGACATTGACCGAATCACTGGAGACAGAGGTGCAGCCTCATGACATTGAAGGACTCAGCCGGAAAGGCACAGCCGTAGTGGCCGCACATCAGGCGACAGACCCTTACCTGAGGAATACTTTGACTATCGCGGATGAGAGCGCAATACGTTTTCATTTAATTGGTGGGGGAATATTGCCTTGATGACGTTTTCTTTAGGTTATGCTACCTCTTAATGTTT
Source organism: Blastocatellia bacterium (assembly GCA_963698325.1). Taxonomy (GTDB): domain Bacteria; phylum Acidobacteriota; class Blastocatellia; order Pyrinomonadales; family Pyrinomonadaceae; genus PSRF01. The sequence goes on from CAVOQJ010000013.1 coordinate 36,422, forward strand.
CAGTAAAAGGGCTATCGAGTTCTGATTTCGCGGGCTCCAGTTAGGATCGCATTCATAGCATTTGAGTTCTAATATTTGCTTCTATCGGTTGGAAGAAGCTGGTATGGTTACTTTAACGTGGGCTTTAAACTGATCTCGGCCTACGGCGCGATGATAGCCAGATCTCTCCGAGCCGATGTTTAGGCGTGCATAGCAAAAAAGGAGCAGGCGAATTTCTGAACACGCTTAAAGGAGGCATAGATGAAAACCCTAATCCGTAACGGCCGTGTTATCACGGCCACAGACGACTACAAAGCTGACGTATTGATTGAAGGTGAGGTTATATCGGTCATCGGGGCGAAGCTTGAGATGGATGCGGACAAGCTGATTGACGCCACCGGCAAGCTCATTATCCCCGGCGGCATCGATCCGCATACACATATGGAGTTGCCTTTCGGCGGCACGCAGTCTTCCGACGATTTCCTTACGGGCACGCTCGCCGCGGCCCATGGCGGCACCACGAGCATTATCGATTTCGCAGTTCAGTATAAAGGCGAGTCGCTGATTCAGGGCATCGACAACTGGCATAAGAAAGCTGAAGGCAAAACAGCCATCGACTATGGCTTTCATTTGATCACGACCGAACTGGAAGACAGCCAGATTGAAGAGCTGCACACTGCCATGGACGAAGGCGTGACGAGCTTCAAGATGTTCATGGCCTACCCCGGAGTTTTCCTGGTTGACGATGCGACAATCTTTCGTGCTATGTCCGCTGCGGGTGAACGTGGCGGCTTGATCTGCATGCATGCGGAAAATGGAATCGTCATAAATGAGATCATCAAGCACGCGCTGGCGAAAGGTCATACTGCGCCGAAGTATCACGCGCTGACTCGTCCCACGATTGCTGAAGCCGAAGGTGTACATCGCGCAATCGCGATCGCTGAGATGGCCGAGTCTCCGGTTTACATCGTTCACCTCTCGTGTGCGGATGCGCTCAATCAGGTTCGCCAGGCACGCGATCGCGGCGTACCGGCATTCGCCGAGACGTGTCCCCAGTATCTTTTCCTTTCTCTCGACAATTACGACGAACCGGGGTTTGATGGCGCGAAGTATGTGATGACGCCCCCGCTGCGCGACAAAGCGAACCAGGCAGAACTGTGGAAGGGTTTGAAGACGGACGATCTGCAGGTTATCTCCACGGATCACTGCCCCTTCTGCATGAAAGAGCAAAAAGAGCTTGGACGTGACGACTTCAGCAAAATCCCGAATGGCGCGCCCGGCGTTGAGAACCGCGTGCCGCTAATCTACAACGGCGGCGTGGTTGAGAATCGCATCAGTCTCAATCGCTTCGTCGAGCTGACGTCAACGGCGGCCGCCAAGATGTTCGGTCTGTTTCCGAAGAAAGGCACGATCGCTGTCGGCTCGGATGCTGACGTCGTAATCTTCGATCCTAATAAAGAACAAACCCTGAGTGTCACAACCAGCCACATGAGTGTCGACTACAACGCTTACGAAGGCAGGAAAATCAAAGGCGTTGTGGAAACTGTCCTTTCACGCGGTAAGGTCGTGATAGAAGACGGCGATTACAAAGGCAAGCCCGGCGATGGAAGGTTTCTGAAGCGCGGAACGTGCGTGGCAATGTAACCGCTCCCAGTGGCGGCGGTACCCTTTGCCTCTGACTCACTGCCGTCACATCTCCAAAATACTTGTGGCCCTTGCTGTTATTGTCTTACTATGCGCCCTGTCCAAATCCCTTCTGAGCGCTTCACGGAGAATTGACGACCAGCCGTTGAAGTGATGCCAATCACGAATCGAATGATAAACAAAATCCTGTTGCTTTTAGCCTTACCGCTCTCGGCAACCTCCGTCTTCGCGCAAAACGCGGTTGACCGATCGTTGTTAGTTTCGAATTGAAGTAGCTTCACACAAATTCCATCGCAATGGCTATTGACTATTCCCCCGACATCGCTACGACTCAGCGCGACTTCGTCGAACTGACGAAGGACGTTTCCCGCAGCCCGCTCTGGAATAAGGACCTCGCTCCGACCACAATCAGGGAGCGCACCTGGTCGACCTGGAACATCGCGGCCCTTTGGATAGGCATGAGCGTAGTCATAACCACCTATACCCTTGCCGGCGGTTTTATCGAAGCCGGGATGAACTGGTGGCAGGCAATGATCACGATCCTCCTGGGCAACACCATCGTCCTCATACCCATGATTCTCAACGCGCACGCGGGCACTAAGTATGGAGTCTCCTTCCCTGTTCTCTGCCGCGCTGCCTTCGGAACGAAGGGCGCAAACATTCCCGCGATCCTGCGCGCGATCGTTGCTTGTGGGTGGTTTGGAATTCAAACGTGGATCGGCGGCACGGCAATCGATGCTTTGTTCAGCGTGATGTCTCCAGGCTGGGCGCATCTGCTCGGTGATGCAACCATCCTGAATGTTGCGCTACACACGTGGATCGCTTTCTTTCTGTTCTGGGCAATTCAGGTCTTCATCATCTTGAAAGGTGTCGAGGGGATCAAACATCTGGAGACCTGGTCCGCGCCTTTATTGCTTGCCGGTGGACTGATTCTTCTCGCCTGGGCGTCATGGCGCGCAGGTGGACTGGGCCACGTACTGACTGCGTCCGCTGCTTTGCAAAGGCAGCACAACAACTTCTGGCATATTTTTCCGGGAGCTTTGACCGCTTCGGTCGGCTACTGGGCGACGCTCAGTCTAAATATTCCTGACTTTACACGTTACGCGCGGTCGCAGAAATCGCAAATGCTGGGTCAGGCGGTGGGATTGCCGCTGACGATGACCGCCTTTGCATTTATCGGCGTAGCCGTGACGAGCGCAACGCTCTTGATTTACGGGCAGGCGATTCCGAATCCAGTTGAGCTAATGACGCGCTTCAACAGCGTCGCGATCATTCTCTTTGCTACGGCCGTGATCTTTGCGGCTCAGTTGACTACGAACATGGCGGCAAACGTCGTATCCCCTTCAAACGATTTTTCCAATTTAAATCCGAAGCGCATTTCTTACGTCACCGGTGGGCTGATCACAGCGCTGATAGGCGTCATCATGATGCCCTGGAAACTGATGGCCACCATGGGCGCCTATATTTTTACGTGGTTGATTGGTTATTCAGGACTGATGGGCGCGATTGCGGGCATTCTGATTTGCGACTACTGGTTGCTCAGAAAGCAGCGGCTCGATCTCGCCGGCCTTTTTCAATCTGACGGCCCTTACAAGTACACCAACGGTTACAATATTCGCGCCATAATAGCGCTAATTCTTGCCGTTGTTCTGGTCGTTCCTGGCTTTCTCCGCGCTGCCGCCACACCCGGGGGTCAGGTTGCCAGCCCAGATTTCTTCGACACCCTGTATACTTATGCCTGGTTCGTTACTTTCGCGCTCGGTTTTGTCATCTACTACGTACTCATGAAGTCAAGAGTCCCGAGTCTTGATTCTTGAGTCTTGAGTCTCGAAGTGACATTTGCCGGCCCGCGACTGCAGACTTCCGACTCTTGGAGGAGTTCTTATGCCACGTACAGTTAAATGCGGACTCATTCAATGTACGAATGCAGCGCCCACCGACTTGCCCATCGAAGACATCAAACGTCTTAACATCGAAAAGCATTTGGGCTTTATCGAGCAGGCCGGCGAACAAGGTGTGCAAATACTCTGCATGCAGGAAGTCTTTACGACGCCCTACTTCTGCGCCGAGCAGCAGACGCGTTGGTACGAAGCAGTCGAAAAGATTCCCGACGGCCCGACCGTGCGACTGATGCAGGAAGTAGCGAAAGAGCACGGCATGGTTATCGTTGTGCCGATTTATGAAGAAGAGATCACCGGCATTTACTACAACACCGCCGCGGTGATCGACGCGGATGGCAAGTATCTCGGCAAGTATCGAAAGAACCACATTCCCCACGTGAATCCCGGCTTCTGGGAAAAGTTTTATTTTCGGCCGGGCAATCTGGGTTACCCCACTTTTGAGACAGCCTTCGCTCGCATCGGCGTTTACATCTGTTACGACCGGCATTTTCCTGAAGGCGCACGCGCACTTGGCCTGAACGGCGCGGAGATCGTTTTCAATCCTTCAGCGACGGTGGCTGGACTTTCTGAATATCTCTGGCGGATTGAACAACCGGCGCATGCCGTGGCTAATGGATATTTTATCGGCGCGATCAATCGCGTCGGTCACGAACAGCCGTGGGACATCGGCGAGTTTTACGGACAGAGTTACTTCTGCGATCCGCGCGGGCAGTTTGTAGCGGAAGCGCCGCGCGATCAGGACGCGCTGGTCGTTGCCGATCTCGATCTCGACAAGATTCGCGAAGTGCGCAACACGTGGCAATTCTTCCGCGATCGCCGGCCGGATACTTACGGCGCGCTGGTTGCTGACTAAGTGAAACGTCCAATGTCCAAAGTCCAACGTCTTCTCTGCAAGTGCTTCAGCCGCACTCGATCGTTTTGGTGAAATTGAGCTCTGGATTAACAGACGTTGGACATTGGACGTTGGACATTTTCCTTTAGGAGTTAGCTATGGATTTATCGATAATCGTTAACGGAATAACCTTCCCCAATCCGTTTCTGCTGGGTTCCGGCCCGCCGGGAACTAACGCGCGTGTTCTCGCCAAGTCGTACGACGCCGGGTGGGGCGGCGCCGTCGCGAAGACTATTAGCCTGGAATCGGCCAAGGTTGTAAATGTGGTTCCGCGTTACGGCAAATTGCGTTCGAAAACGTCCGGCGAGGTCATCGGTTTTGAAAACATTGAGTTGATTTCTGATCGGCCCATCGATGTCTGGCTGGATGAGTTTCGGCAGATCAAAAAAGATTACCCAAAACATATTCTGATCGCTTCGATCATGGAGGAGTATGACAAGAGCCGCTGGCAGGAACTGACGCGCATGGTCCAGGACACCGGCGTCGACGCTTTCGAGCTAAACTTTTCCTGTCCACACGGAATGACGGAACGCAAGATGGGTTCGGAGATGGGCGAGCATCCGGATCTAACTGAAGAAGTGACCGGCTGGGTCACCGAAGTCTCAAAGATTCCGGTCTGGGCGAAGATGACGCCGAATATCACCAACATAAAAGAACCTTCACTGGCGGCCGTTCGTGGCGGCGCGGTCGGCATCTCCGCAATCAATACGATCCTCTCGGTGATTGGCGTGGATCTCAACACGCTCCGGCCGATGCCGACGGTCGAAGGTCACACCGTGCCGGGTGGTTATTCTTCGCAGGCGGTACGGCCAATTGCGCTGCGGATGGTGAGTCAGCTCGCGTTGGGACTTCCGCAGGATGTTTCCATCAGCGGCATCGGCGGGATTGAATGCTCTCACGACGCGATCGAGTTTCTACTGCTGGGCTCTTCGACGGTGCAAATCTGCACCGGCGTAATGCTTCACGGCGTAAAGATGATCGATGAACTGAAAGAGGGAGTCGAGAAATTCATGGTCGACAAGGGCTTCAACTCGGTTCAGGAGATCGTCGGCAAGAGTCTGGGCTATTTTTCCACGCACATGGATCTGGTGCAGAAGATGAAAGCCGCGAAGCGTACCAAGGCCGGTGAAGCCAGCCGCGATAATGAATGGGCGCAAAAAGATATTACCGAGAAGACCGCTGAACTCACGTCGAACTAGGTCGCATCATGTACTCATCGACATGTTCAGCAGTCTCCCCCCCGCAACAAAACGACCAACTTTCTTATTTTCTCTGATTTGTGGCCTAATCCACGCAGTATTCTCAGAGTCCACAAAGCGTGTGCGGACCTTTCAGGTTTACCTCTTGCCCAACCTGCGAGCTATCCTTACAATGATTTCGGTCGGTGTTTAGTTCTGATTTATTAGAGTCACCGCCTGCCCCGCTGAAGCGAGTTAATCTCACAATCTGAAATCTCGTGATGACGCCTGTCGCTCCAGACAAGCGTAGAGCCATATCCATCAGTGCGGAGGTGAACAATGCGTGAAAGACCGGTGATAGGGTGGGGAGTCTTCTTTCTCTTAATTACAATCATCGCCAACTACGTGCCTTTTGGGCTTGGCAGTATTTACTTCATCAAAGGAAAATATCTCTCTGCTTCCGGCGACCACCAAGCCGCCGTCCAGGCGTATCAGCAAGCGATTAGCTCCGACCCCAAATTCGCGCGAACCTACGTCGACCTTGGCAGTTCATATCTGGCATTGGAAAAGTATTCAGACGCGGAAGCAGCTTTCAAGCAGGCAATGGCTATCGACGACGACTCGTGTGCTTCGTGTGGCCTGGGGATGGTCTATCACCGGCAGGGCCGAGAGGACGAGGCGGCAAAAACTCTTAAGAAAGCAATTAGTCTCAACCCCGAGGATACCTGCCCCTACGATCAGTTGGGCAGAATGTACTACGACCTCGGCCAGTATACGGAATCGATCGAAGCATTTCGGCAGGAGGTCAAACTACAACCCAGCTCAGTCGCCTATCATTTTCTGGGAAATGGTTACTACTTCACTGAGAAGCTCGAGGAAGCGCTTGCTGCCTACCAGGAAGCCATTCGACTGACTCCAAACTATGAGGAGGCATACATCGAACTTGGCAAAGTCTATAACCGCCTTGGTTGTCATGCTGACGCCATCGACTCGTACCAGCACGCGCTCAAGATTCAACCGGACGATGTGATTGCACATGTGGGCTTGGGCTTCACCGAGTTCAAGCAGGGGAACAAGGACGCAGCTATCAGGCAGTATCGAATCCTTCGTGACCTGGATCCGAAGTGGGCTAAGCGGTTGTTACGAGAAATCAACGCTAAGCAACCCTCCGACTTGACACACTGAATCGAAACAGCGGGACGGGCATTACACATCAAACTCCGCAACCACTGGAGCATGATCTGAAGGGCGTTCCCAGGTGCGTGGCTCAATGTCAATCCACGTATTTGCGCTGCGAGAAATCAACGGTTTGGTTATCCACAGGTGATCGATCCGCAGACCCATGTTGCGGCGAAATGCTCCGGCGCGATAATCCCACCACGAAAATTGTCCACCCTCTTCATGATGAAGCCGGAAGGCATCGGTGAACCCCCAGCGCTTAATTTCATCGAGCGCTAAACGTTCACCCTGGCTGCACATGATTCTCTCCTGCCACAGTTGTGGGTTATGAACGTCGCGGTCCTCAGGCGCCACATTGAAGTCGCCGCAAAGAATTACCGGAGCATCCAGCTGGTAGTTATTGTCAAAAAAGCCGCGCAACCGTCTCATCCAGTCGAGCTTAAATTCAAACTTTTCTGAGCCCACCGCTTGACCGTTCGGGATATACACGTTGACGATACGAACACCGGCAAACGTGCCGGCAAGTAGGCGCGCGTGCGCTCCTTCCTGATCTTCATAATTACCACGCTGCACCTCAACGCATTCCTGCCGCGCGATGATCGCCACGCCGTTGTAGCTTTGTTGCCCAAACACGCTGGCGCAGTAACCGATTTTGGAAAGCTCCTCGAACGGAAACTTATCGTCGGTACACTTGGTTTCCTGCATGCAAAGGACGTCGGGCTCGACTGCCTCGAGCCAGCGGACGACGTGCGGCAAGCGGGCGACTATTGAGTTAACGTTCCAGGTCGCAATTTTCATTTAAACAGTTTCTGGGTGACGCTAGTACAGAACCGGGACCTTCATCGGGAACTTCATAACGATAAAATCAACCCAGCGAGCAAGGCACCACGGCGCGGGATGTCATCGACCATAATATTTTCATGTGTTGCGTGCGCGCCGTCTCCATCTATTCCCAGTCCATCAAGAACAGGAACACCCAGGGCGGCGAGAAAATTTCCGTCTGACGCTCCACCAACCTGGGCCTCGCCAAGATCGAACTCGAGCATTTGGGCGATCGAGCGAGCCTGCTCATAAAGCTTGACTACCTGTTCAGTCCTCTCCAGCGGCGGGCGATTAATACCTCCGGTCATTTTAACGCGCACGCGTTCGTCGTACGGGCTGGTATTAAGCAACGACTCTGCGACGACTTTCGCCTGCGCGGCTGTTGCGAAGCGGACGTCTATCTCTGCTGCAGCTTCGGCCGCAACTACATTGGAACGCGTCCCGCCGTGAACCACGCCTACATTTACATGTATGCCACTTCCGGCATCATTCAATGCGTGCAGACGCACAATTTGTTTCGCCAGTTCCAGAATGGCGCTGGCTCCCTTCTCGGGTTCAAGGCCCGCGTGGGCAGCGCGCCCTTCTATCCTCATCTGGTAAATGCCCGTGCCTTTGCGTCCCGTCTTTACACGTCCGCCAGCAGCCGGCGGCTCGAGGATCAGCGCCGTCTGAACTTTTTCCTTGATTGCGATTTCCTTCAACAGCGGCCAACCGGAAACGCTGCCAACCTCTTCATCACACATGAGCGCGAGAATGACGCCGCATCTCGGCTGTATATCGAAGTCGTCCAAAGCATGCAGCAACGCCATGGCGAGCGCACAGTTACCCTTCATGTCGAATATGCCGGGCCCGTAGATGCGATTGTCTTCCAATCGCCAGGGGCGCTCCGCGAGTGAGCCTCGCGGATGAACAGTGTCTGTGTGTCCGACCAGCAGGATGTTTCCGGCAGGGGCGTAATCCTGAAAGGCGCGAATTATCAAATGCTGACCAAAGTTTGGAACATCAAACCGATCAATGGAAGCCACACAACGAGCCGTCTCGGCCGCTCCAACCAACAAATCTACAACGGCACGACTGCCGAAGAAGTCGCCAGAGGGAGATTCCGTTTCCACTAATGTTCGCATCAAGGAAACGATTCGGGCCTGCCGTTCGCGAAAACGCTCCTGCAGCTCGTTCACAAGCGCGCGTGAGATCTCGGTTTGCATCGATTTTGTTTCCAAACTTCTAGCTCCGCGCGGAAAACTCTGCGTGGATCGTTTCACTACGAATAGTCAGTGAATCTATTCGCCCTCGGTTGATATCGAACCCCAGGCCAGGCTGCGCCGGTGCGACGATTGTTCCGCGTGACGAAACAGTAACTGGCGGATCGATGATGTCCTGTTGCCAATATCTGGCGCTCGCCGACACATCGCCGGGTAACGTGAATCCCTCAAGTGTAGCCATGGCGATGTTGTGGCCGCGACCAATGCCGGACTCGAGCATGCCACCACACCAAAGGGGAATTTTGTTTTCCCGGCATACTCGTTCAGCCTTTTTCGCCTGCGCGTGGCCGCCAACCCGCCCGAGCTTGAGATTGATTATCCTGGTCGCGCCAAGCTGGATCGCATGCCGTGCGTCAGCGCTTGAATGAATCGACTCGTCAAGGCAAATAGGCGTGACGATCTGTTTTTGTAGTTCAGCATGATCGAAAATGTCGTCATGAGCAAGCGGCTGTTCAATCATCATTAGATTGTAGTGATCCAGCTGCTTGAACAAGGGTACGTCGGCGAGTGAGTAGGCGGAATTCGCGTCGGCCATTAGTTGAATGTCAGGAAATCGTTTGCGCACTTGCGCAATGATTTTCAGATCCCAACCGGGTTTGATTTTAATCTTTATACGCTGATAGCCGGCCGCCAACTCTTTTTCGATTTTCTCAATCAGCACTTCCGGGGTGGTCTGTATACCGAGAGAGACACCGCTTGAAATCTCGCCGCGTACACCACCGAGATGTTTCCAAAGAGGACGGCCCAACATGCGCGCTTCGAGGTCCCAGCAGGCTGTTTCGATTGCGGCTTTCGCCATCCGATTTCCGCGCACCGCGCGCATCTGGTTGTCGCTATCTGCGGCACACTCAAGCTCTTTGCCAACAACCATCGGCGCGAGAAAGGTCTTGATTGTCGTCCAGGCGGTTTCGGTCCACTCCTCGCAGTAGAAAGGCCCTTCCCCGGCAGTACACTCGCCCCATCCTTCCGTGCCGTTTTTGTCCATCACGCGCACAAGCAAAATGCGCCGTTCGGTAGTGCGTCCAAAACTGGTCTCGAAGAAGTGAATTAAAGGAAGACGAATTTCGCGCAGCTCGACGGAGGTTATGATCACTATGGGAAAGTCCTGTTCGGTGATGGAGTAGGAATATTATGACATGCCGCTGCGGTTTTCAGCAGCCAAAAGAAAGACGGCCCGAAAGATCGGTAACCGTCCTGCAGGCTCACGATCGACTTGCGTCTCATTCAGTCGAGGTCTTTTCCTGATTGTTCAGTGCGGCATGCATTGTGTGCCACGGGAGGGAGGCACATTTCACACGCACGGGAAACTCGCGTACGCCCGAGAATATCTTCAGATTGCCGAGGTCATTGGGCGTACTTTCTTCATCCAATTCACCGGTAACCATGGCATGAAACTCGCCGAAGAGTTTCTCCGCTTGCTGCTTGCTCTTTCCCTTCACCGCCTGGGTCATCATGCTCGCCGCAGCTTTGGAAATCGCGCACCCGGAACCTTCGAAGCTTATATCCTTCACGGCCTCGTCTTCCAGATTCAGATACACCATCAAATGATCGCCACAGAGTGGATTGAACCCCTCGGCCGAGTGGTTCGCCATCTCGAGCCTGCGAAAATTCCGTGGCTTCTTATTGTGATCAAGAATGACCTGTTGATAGAGTTCGCTTAGTTCTGACATATGAAAAAACAGTAACTCGTAAATCGTGAATCGTTAATAGGAGCTGGAAAATAGCGGTCGTTTCGCTAATGCTTTTTCTATTTACAACTTACCATTTACGATTCACGGGTTTCGTTACTACTTAAGAAAATATCTCAACGACCTTTTCAATCGTCCGCGCCAGCACCTCTACTTCTTCCTTAGTGTTATAGAAAGCAAACGACGCGCGCGCAGTGGCCGGTATGTTAAATCGCTGCATCACCGGCTGCGCGCAATGGTGGCCGGCGCGAACAGCGATACCCTCCTGATCGAGGATTGTGCCGATGTCGTGCGGGTGAATATCGTCAATGACGAACGACAACACGCTCGTTTTCTCCCGCGCCGTGCCGATGATGCGCACACCTTCGATCGCTTTGAGCCGTTCGGTCGCATAGCGCAATAACTCGCGTTCGTGCGCGGCGGCTTTCTTTCGATCTATAGAATTCAGGTAATCGATGGCGGCGCCGAGTCCAATCTGCGAAGCGATCGCCGGAGTTCCTGCTTCAAACTTATTCGGCAAATCTGCATAGGTTGTTTTTTCAAATGTGACGCTTCTGATCATGTCGCCGCCGCCCTGGAACGGATTCATCTTCTCCAGCAGTTCGGCCTTGCCATAAACTACACCGCTGCCAGTCGGCGCAAACATTTTGTGGCCCGAGAACGTATAGAAATCACAATCAAGATCTTGAACATCTATCGGCCATGTGGGGGGCGCTCTGCGCGCCATCGATCAGGACCGGCACACCGTACTTATGCGCCTGGTCGATCATTTCCTTAACGGGATTGATCGTGCCGAGCGCGTTTGATACATGGGTAAAAGCCACAAATTTCGTCTTCTCGTTGAGCAGCGAGTGGTACTCGTCCTGAAGCAACTCGCCGGCGTCGTTCATCGGAATCACTCGTAGACGTGCGCCCTTCTCTTCGCAAAGCATCTGCCAGGGAACGATGTTCGCGTGATGCTCCATCGCCGAGATAATGATCTCATCGCCCGCGCCAATGAACTTGCGCCCATAGCCATGCATCACCAGATTGATTCCTTCGGTGGCGCCGCGAACAAAGATGCATTCCTTCGACTCGCGCGCGTTGATGAAACGCTTCACTTTTTCACGCGCGCCTTCGTAGGCCGTGGTCGCTTTCTGACTTAGGTAATGAACGCCGCGATGAATATTGGAATGTTCGTCTTCGAGATAAATACTGCCGCGGTCAATTACAACCTGAGGGACCTGGGAAGATGCAGCGTTGTCCAGATAGACGAGCGGCTTGCCGTTGACGGTTTGTCGCAGGACGGGAAAGTCTTCGCGAATCCGTTCTACTTCGAAACCGTCCGAAGCGGCGGGAACTGCAAGATCGTCAACCAGAAGTTTTTCAGTGCTGCTCATAACGTTACGCTTCCAGCCGAGCATTGAGGCGATTGAGCACGGTCTCATCCAGCTGCTCCCTGATCGACTCAATCTTAATCTTGCCAATTACTTCTTCCGCGAAGCCATAGGTCAAAAGATTGCGGGCCAGGTCGGAATGGATTCCGCGGGTTTCCAGATAAAACAGTTCATCCTGGTCAATCTGTCCCACGGCGGCGCCGTGGGCGCACTTCACGTCGTCGGCCAAAATTTCGAGTTGCGGTTTTGTATCCACCCTTGCTTCATTCGATAGCAGCAGATTCTTGTTTGTCTGCATTGCGTCGGTTTTTTGCGCATCGTGACGCACGAAGATTTTGCCGTTGAAGACCGCCCGCGACTTGCCGTCCAGAATACCTTTATAAAGCTGACGACTGGTACAGTGGGGCTTTCGATGATCTATTACGGAGTGGGTGTCGGTGTGTTGCGCTGTAGTGACAAGATAGAGGCCGTCCACCCAACACTCCGCACCTTCGTGATCCATCGTCACATTAATATCGTGCCTTGAAATCTGCGCGCCAAACGTGACTGCCGTAGAGTCGTAACTGGAATTCGGACCCAGATCAGCCGCTGTCGTGGCAACATGAAAGGCTGCGATACTCTCGCGTTGCACTTTGTAGTGCTCAAGTCGCGCACCTTCGCCGAGCACAATTTCAACTACGGCGTTCGTAAAATACTCTCCCACGTCAGTACCGATATAACTCTCGACCAACGTAGCATCGCTATTTGCTTCGGCAACTACCAACACGCGCGGGAAGCTTGCGGTCCCGCGTCCTTCGGAAAGAAAAAGGAGATGAATTGGCGCTTTAACAGCAACTCCTTTCGGAATAAAAACAAACGCGCCACCGGAAATAAACGCCGTGTTCAAAGCGATGAAACTGTGGGCTATGCAATCGGCCTCGCGCGCGAGATGCCTGCGGACGATTTCGCCGTAGCGCTCGTCCGCGATCGCCCGTAAGAGATCGATCGCGACTACTTCTTTCGGGAGCGCCGTTGTCGAGGAAAGGTCGTCGCGGAGAACGCCGTTAAGGAAAACCAACTGACTTGTTTCGGCTTCCGCAACACTGAAGGCTGCGAGTTCGTGTGCTCCTAACTCATTGGCTGCTGCGGCTGGTGTCTGCCGCTGGAAAGCAGCTTTCGCGATAGGCGCAACGTTGGTGTACTTCCACTCTTCATTTCGGGTCGAAGGAAAGCCCAACTCCTGAAAGGAATCCATGGCGCTTTCACGCAAGCGTGCGAGCCACGAAACGCACGGTTCCGACTCACTCTCCTGAAGCGCTCGAAAAGCTTCCTGATACGAATTCTCTTGCTTTAGTTCGGTCACCATTATCGTTAGTTTGTCTGCACGCCAACCATACTCGTTTCGGGAGTGGCTGTTTTCAGCCAGTCGTAACCCTTCTGTTCAAGTTCCAGCGCCAACTCCTTGCCACCTTCTTTGACAATTCGCCCGTTAGCAAGCACGTGCACAAACTGCGGCACTATGTAGTTCAAGCAAGCGCTGATAATGTGTCACGAGAATGACGGCATTTTCTGAGGTGTGAAGTTGATTGACGCCGCCGGCGACGATTCTCAGAGCGTCGATATCCAGACCAGAATCAGTTTCGTCAAGAATCGCGAGCCTGGGTTCGAGCACAGCCATCTGCAGAATCTCGTTGCGCTTTTTTTCGCCCCCGGAAAACCCCTCATTAACTGAACGCGTCATGAAACTCGCATCCATTTCAACGATCCTTGGCTCGCTCGCGCAACAAGTCCTTGAATTCGAGCGGATCCAGTTCCTCCTCACCCAGATGCTTGCGTTTCTCGTTGTAAGCAAGCCGCAGAAACTGTGCATTAGAAACGCCCGGCACTTCAATGGGATACTGAAACGCCATGAAGACACCTTCGCGCGCTCGCTCATCGGGAGGCATTTCCAACAGATTCTTACCTTCGTAGAAAACCTCGCCCTTCGTCACCTCATACGCCGGATGCCCGCCAGGACTTTTGCCAGGGTCGATTTGCCCGAACCATTTGGTCCCATGATGGCGTGAATTTCGCCCTTCTTAACGGTCAGGCTGATCCCCTTCAGGATCTCATTGCCGTCGATGCCTGCATGTAAGTTTTTGATCTCTAACACTTATTATTGCTCCTCAAAAATATGACGCGGTGACACCGGTGAAAGCAGCAGACACTTGAAAATCTCCGCGTCGCCGCGTCGCCTTATCTCCGCGTCCGCTTATCCGACGCTGCCTTCGAGCTTCATTCCGAGAAGTCGCTGGGCCTCGACAGCAAACTCCATCGGCAGCTGCAAAAACACGTCCTTGCAAAAGCCGTTAATAATCAGAGACACCGCGTCTTCCTGCGAAATTCCGCGTTGCTGCAAATAGAACAACTGCTCCTCACTGATCTTCGAGGTTGAGGCTTCATGCTCCACACTCGAAGTGTTGTTCATCACTTCGATGTAGGGAAACGTATTCGCGCCGCAGTTTGAACCGATCAGCATCGAATCACATTGCGTATAGTTTCGCGACTCTTCGGCCTTCGGCATCACTTTCACGAGTCCGCGATAACTGTTATTCGATTTTCCTGCGGCAATTCCCTTCGAGATGATGGTCGAGCGCGTGTTTTTGCCAAGATGGATCATCTTCGTTCCGGTGTCGGCCTGCTGTGCGTGATTGGTCAACGCGACAGAATAGAATTCACCTATCGAATTGTCGCCCTGCAGAATACACGATGGGTACTTCCAGGTAATCGCCGATCCCGTCTCAACCTGGGTCCACGAAATCTTTGAATTTCGTCCCGCGCACTTTCCGCGCTTGGTGACGAAATTGTAAATGCCGCCAACACCTTCTTCATCGCCCGCATACCAGTTCTGGACTGTCGAATACTTTATCTGCGCATCGTCAAGCGCGACGAGCTCGACAACGGCGGCATGCAATTGGTTCTTGTCAAACTTAGGCGCCGTACAACCTTCAAGATAAGAAACGTAAGAGCCTTCCTCGGCCACGATCAAGGTGCGTTCAAACTGTCCCGACTCCGAATTGTTTATTCTGAAGTAAGTTGAGAGCTCCATCGGACACCGCACACCCTTCGGAATGAAACAGAACGACCCATCGGAAAACACCGCGCTGTTCAACGCCGCGAAGAAGTTGTCGTTTGTGGGAACAACCGAGCCCAAATACTTGCGTACCAAATCCGGGTACTCCCGAATTGCCTCAGTAAAGGAACAGAAGATCACGCCGTGCTTTTTGAGTCTTTCTTTATAGGTTGTCGCGACTGAAACCGAATCGAAGACCGCGTCCACCGCAACGCCGGCAAGTTGCTTCTGTTCAGTTAAAGGAATCCCCAGCTTTTCAAATGTGCGCAAGAGCTCCGGATCTACTTCGTCGAGGCTGGCTTTCGTGGCCTTCTGTTTTGGAGCACTGTAGTAGATGACATCCTGATAGTTGATTTCCGGATAGGTAATGTTGGGCCAATGTTTCGGTTCAGTCATTGTCAACCAGTGGCGATAAGCCTTTAACCGAAACTCCAACATCCATTCAGGCTCATTCTTTTTTTCAACAATGAGCCGAATCGTGTCTTCCGTGAGTCCACGCGGAATAACATCAGACTCGATGTCTGTGACGAAACCGTATTTGTATTCCTGTTTACCTAACAGTTCTGCTGTGCTCATCTGTTATCAATCCGTAATCTTTGAGATTCTCGGGTTCCTACTTACCCATTCCCCTCTTCATCTACCTATTCCTATCACAGGTGTACGCGACTCGATTCCGATCTTTGCATCGCCTTCGTGCCCTGGATCTTGTGCAGCACGGCATCAACGGTCGCTTCCGAGCCGAGAAGTTGCGACAGGGTAATCTCCGCCAGGGCCTTGTCAACGATCTGATGGAGTTCCACGATGACTGGCCTAATGCCGCAGTCGCCAGTATGAACGCAGGAATCGAGCACCCCAGCGTAAGTTTTGCAGTGGGTCTCGACGCTCTCGTCGTCCAGGACGCTGATAACTTCGTTAAGATGGATAACTGACGCCGGCCTCGAAAGTCGATAGCCACCCTTGATGCCACGCTGCGACTGCACAAAGCCAGCCTTGTTAAGAATCCACATCAGCTTCCCGGCGTTCGCGACAGAAATGCCTTCCCGGCGGGCAATCTGCGCGAGAGTCAACGACTCTCCTTGCGCGTCCGCCCGGGCGAGTTGCAGTAAACAGCGCAACCCATATTCTTCTTGTGCCGATATCTTCATGAAGTACTACCGCCCAGCCTCGCTATCCACTCACTCACCATTCCAACCTCTGTTATGAAGCAGTTTAACTAATCCTTACTTTTAAGTCAACATTTAAGCTGGTGTCACGCACAGGGATACGGCCGGCTCCAGTGAAACGCCGGGCTAAATTCATACCGCCGCTACGCGTCGAAAACCTATCGCCAAAACTGTCGCAGAGTTTTCACACAGTCGCCACCACTCCGAGGTTCTGATGTGAGTGTTTAAAGGCTGAACGTAAAGTCGATATACCCGCTAAAACGCACCGGCCGATCTCCGCTGGAAATCCTCTCAAAAGACCATTGCCTGGCGGCTTCTTCGGCCGCCGATATCAGAAGCATCGGACCCTCTGAACGGGACACCGCAATTACCTTGCCGGTCTCGTCGACTATCACGTGGACCCGCACCAAACCGGCGGCGCCCCTCTGTTTTGCGATGGCTGGATAACGTGGGACGACTTTCTTTGTGGCCCGGGCATTTAAGGAACCAGCATCGCTAATGGGCAGTTCGTCAGATTTGGAAACTCCAGATGCTTGCGTGCCAGACTCGGTTTGCTCCGCAGAATTAGGTGATGAATCAGCGGTGGCTGGTTCACCGTCCGGGTCGTTCTTCTCAGGGACCCTAATGTCGAGAGGCGTTTCGGAAGTTTTCTTCGTCGAGTATGGCGAAGGTGCAGTGACTTTATTCACGCGTGATTGACCAGGCCGTAAAGGCGGAATGCCTCCGAGTGACGCGATCTGCGTTTGCGAAGATGCGAGCGCCTCGCGTGCACTCGCGTACTCCGTCTCCCACTTAGTTTGATCTTCGCTGTCCTTTGCGAGAGACAAGCGTATGCCGAGCACATCTTCGAGTAACGATAGAGAATCGTAGTCTTTGCGCCCGCTTGAAATTTCTTTAGCCTGAGCGATCATTCTCTCGAGAAGAGACCGCAAGCGATTCAAGTCGCTTACCGCTTCAGCCGGCAGCTTTGTGTCGCTAGTGCTGATTCCAAAAGTCCGGTAGCGCGCCAGATGGGTGCGGGCGCCGTTTACTGCTTGTCCAGCCAGCGCAAAGTAGGTTCCGAGAGATCCGTCTTTTTGCGCCGAGCGGCCTTGATAATTCTCTTCAAGCAGCGCTTCAGCTCGCCCATAGTTTCCGTCTTCCAGGTAAACGCTCATCAGCATTATCGAAGTAATGTTACGAACGGCGTAGTCCTGCGTTGCCGCCCTCACTGACTCAAGCTCGCCGGCAGCAGTTCTCAGGCGATGAGCAGCGACTAAAGCGCGGGCGCGCGCGATGCGTGTTTGCAAAGCTTCCGCGGATTTCGCCGGATCGGCAGGAGGCTGTGTGGGATCGGTGGGAGATTGTGCCCGAAGTGGCGCCGAGAAAAACATGAGGAAGACTAAAAGTAAAAGAACTGCACTAACTGGCTGAAAGCGGCTCGATAATCTAATTCGCTTCACTACACTTCGCTCCTACAAATACAAAAGCGAGCTTAATGCTCGCTTACGGGTTAACCTAATTTTGACGCCCTATTATGGTTCGTTCTTACGTTCCAGGCAAGTGGACCCAACGCCGAAATCTCTTTTGGCGTCAGTCACCGAAGTTGGGTAATTCCGGAAGGGGCGCCACTTCCGTCTCATATTGAAGCGGCCTGCGCAGGTCAGGTTAGACGAACTTCAGTAGGCAAACACGCTTCTGCGATTTCACGGGCGCTTCGTTATTTGGGACTCGCCAAACCACCGAGACTCTTAATCACTCTTTCCCGGAAAATGCGCGCACCTTCTTTTATCGCCGCTTCGTCCAGCGTCAATAAACGCCGGTCACGCATCACGATCTTTCCGTTGATGATTACTGTCGCGACATCGGAAGCTTTTGTCGCATACACCAGGTCGGAGTAGACATTGTAGAGTGGTATCTGATTGAGTGAGTCGCGGTTGACCAGAACGAGGTCCGCGCGCTTTCCTTTCTCGATCGAGCCGATCTCTTTTTCGAGATGCAATGCCTGTGCGCCGCGAATCGTCGCTAACTCAAATGCTTCTTCGGCAGATATTACTTTGGGATCGCCACTGAAAACCTTATGAAGCTTGGCGGCCGTGTCCATCTCTTCCCACATGCTCAAATCATTGTTCGAAGCAGCTCCGTCCGTTCCCAGTCCCACCCTCACTCCGTCCGCCATCATCTTTGGAACCGGCGCTACGCCTGATGCAAGCTTCATGTTTGACTGCGGATTGTGAACTACGCCCACTCCGACTCGTTTCAAAATATCTATCTCGCCGGCAGTGGGCCAAACCATGTGCGCGGCAATCACGCGATCGCTCAGAAACCCAATGCGCATGAGATAGTCGACGGGGCTCGCTCCTTTTGCTTTGAGGCTATCGTCCACTTCCTTTTTCGTTTCCGAGATATGCGTCACGATAGGGGCGCCGGTCCGATCGGAGAAAGCGCGCACGGCCCTCAAGTGTTCTTCAGAAACGGTGTAAGGCGCGTGAGGCGCAATGGCGGGGATAATTAAATCGTTTCCTTTCCATTTCTGGACAAACCTCTCTACATACGCCATCGCCTCGGCGTTAGTCTTGTTATCGGCGACGGGAAAGTCGATGACAGTTTCGCCCAGAACTCCACGTACGCCCGCTTTCGCCGTTTCATCGGCAATCGCATCCTCGAAGTAGTACATATCGCAGTAGGTCGTCGTGCCACCGCGAATCATCTCAGCTAAACCCAGTCGTGTTCCCGCACGCACGAAATCCTCGGAAACATTTTTGGCTTCGGCTGGAAAAATGTACTTTGTGAGCCAGTCCTGCAGGTCGAGATCATCAGCGAGACCTCTAAAAAGCGTCATCGGAATGTGAGTGTGACCGTTGATGAGTCCGGGGATTATGAGTCTTCCGCCGGCGTCGAGCCTCTCCGTCGCCGTGTACATTCTGAGGATGTCCTGACTCGAACCCACGGCAACTATGCGCCCGCCGGCAACAGCAATGCCGCCGTTCTGCAGAATGCGGCGCTCTTTGTCCATGGTCACGAGCGTGCCGTTGAGCACGAGTAGATCGACTGGTGTCATGCGCCGGCCCCTGTTCCGTTGCGCGGTTGCCGGCAACAAGCTGAAGAGAATCGTAGTGACAAGCGTGAAACCAATGAATAGTTTTCTGGACATAAGCTCAGTCGCAAGGCGGCGTTGTGTCTATCAAAATGATACCCGTTTAGGATCCGGAATCGTCCGGCTCGTCACGGCGGCGCTCAAGTGCACTTTCTCAAACGACAAATGCACCTGGAAGGTCAGGAACTTTGCTCATCGGATTCTTTGGGAGCCTGTTTTGCAGCGCTGATAAGGAAACGCGCATCGAAAGCGCGCGGCAAGAGCTCTCTGATAGAAACCACCTGAGTTGCACCGCGAAGATTTCCCAACACGATAGTTGCGTTCTTTGCAAACTCCCAGATGATCTGCCGGCACGTACCACACGGGGGCGTTAACGATTCCGTATCGGCGACAACCGCCAGCTCAGTAAATTGTCTTTCGCCTTCTGACAAAGCTTTCCAGATGGCGACGCGCTCGGCGCAAACGGTTAATCCGTAGCTCGCGCTCTCGATATTACAGCCGGTGTAAACCTTCCCGTCCGCGGTTCTCACCGCCGCGCCTACCAGGAAGTTTGAGAAAGGCGCAATAGACTGGAGCCGCGCCGACGTTGCTGTTTCGGTGAGTTGCCGCAGACTCTCTTCGCTCAAGATTGCCCTCCAACCGAGGTTAGAGCTCCAGCCAACCTCTCACGAATCTTGCCACTAATAAGATCTATGCTCACAAAATTATGACCACCTTCCGGAATAATGACATCAGCGTAACGCTTCGAGGGCTCCACGAACTGCATATGCATCGGACGCACAGTGGCGATGTATTGTTCAATGACCGACTCTACCGTGCGGCCTCTCTCTGCGATGTCGCGGCGCAAGCGGCGAATGAGACGTATGTCGTCAGGCGTATCGACAAAGACTTTAATATCCAGCTGCTCAAGCAGACGAGGATCGGCAAAGATCAGTATGCCCTCCACGATCACAATCGGCTTGGGTTCGACCATGCGAGTTTCGTTCCGGCGAGTGTGTGTCTTGAAATCGTAGATTGGCAGTTCAATAGGCTCGCCTGCTTTCAGCCTGCGAATGTGGTTGACGAGCAGGTCGTTATCGAGCGCGTCGGGATGATCGAAGTTGGCGACCTGGCGATAATCGAGCGGCAGATCCTTGAGGTTCCGGTAATAAGAGTCCTGCTGAATAAAGACTACTTCGCTCGCCTTGACCGTTTCCAGAATGCGGTTTGCTACTGTCGTCTTACCCGATCCGGTCCCACCTGAAATGCCGATGATTAGACTCACAGAAACTGCTTTTCCCTGTGTTTCGAGAATCCCTGAGTCGCACGAGCGTGTGCGCCTCGATTGTACGGAATCAGATCCGCCGGTACAAAACGATTTGCTTAGAACCCGGACTTGTTCGGCTGTCAGCGGATTCCCAGGCGCACTTTCTAAACCGTCGCCGCATTCCAATAAAACGCTCCAGCACTTTCGCCAATCCAGTATTGACGTGCTTAACCGTTTTCCGCTGACCTAATATCATTGGCTGGCGCCTTCGCAATGACGCGGCGCAATAACTGCGTAAATGTGTCGCGCACGCGCCGGCCCGTCTCCATCACTTCTTCATGGTTAATCGGATTTTCACTAATGCCGGCAGCCATGTTTGTAATGCATGAGATTCCTAAAACCTTTATGCCCATCTGGCGAGCGACAATAGCTTCGGGAACGGTGCTCATCCCAACAGCATCGGCGCCAAAAGCTCGCAGCATGTGAATCTCCGCCGGCGTTTCGTAACTCGGTCCTGCAAGGCCCGCGTAAATGCCGCGCCGCAGGGTCACACCCAACTCGCGAGCCTCTTCAATTACGAGCTCCTGCAACTCGCGAGAGTATACTTCGGACATATCGGGAAAGCGCGGGCCAAAACGTTCATCGTTGGGACCCCGCAATGGATTAACTCCCATCAAGTTCAGGTGATCGCTAATGACCATCAAAGCGCCTTGAGTCAGTTCCACATCAACGCCACCCGCGGCATTGGTCAGGATCAGCGTATCGATGCCCAGCAACTTAAAAGTTCTGATCGGAAAAGTAACTTCCTCGAGCGAATAGCCTTCGTAGTAATGTACTCGCCCCTGCATGGCCAAAACCGGTACGTCCTCGATTTTTCCAATCACCAGGTTGCCAACATGGCCCTCGGCAGTCGAAGACACAAACCCCGGAATTTCTCGATAGGGTAAGGCCACGGAGTCCTTGAATTCCTCCGCAAAGTCACCCAGTCCACTGCCTAAAACAATCGCGATGCGCGCTTCAAGCGAGGTGCGCGAACGAATAGTGCGCGCTGCGTTCTCAGCGCGCGAATAGAGACTCGATGAAGCAGCTTCAACCATAACTGCGATGATAATAGGGCGCGGCTACACAGAGACACCAAGGAACAATTCAAGTTAAGGAGTCTCAAAGGTTGGGAAGGTGGGCTTGTCCCCCGCCCGTTGAATGCCATTCAACCAGAGCGGGGGCAAGCCCACCTTCCCGACCATGAGATTTTCGTTCTCGAATCGACGCGTCCAAGTGTTGCCTCGTTACATTCCGAAACGGAGCGGTTTGCTCCGCTCCTTATCTCTCCTTCTGGTAGGGAATACCCAAAGCCTTTGGAGGCCGCGATGAGCCTATGAATCCCGCCAACACGATAATCGTTAAAACGTATGGCACCATTTGAATAAACTGTACCGGTATGTCTTCTCCAGAAGGAAGCTTCACCACTCCCTGCATCTGGATCGAGATGGCCTCGGTAAAACCAAACAACAAGCATGCGAGCAGCGTCTGAAACGGACGCCACTTACCGAAGATCAAGGCGGCCAGCGCAATGAAGCCGCGGCCGGACGTCATATTCCTGGTAAACAACGACGATTGCCCAATTGACAGATAGGCTCCGCCGATTCCGGCCAACGCTCCAGACAATAACACGCCGGCATATCTCATTCGCGCAACCGGAACACCGGCAGCATCGGCGGCTTCCGGGTTCTCGCCGACCGATCGCAGCCGTAACCCGAAGGGAGTTTTGTACAAGACGTACCAGGTTAGCGGGACCAGCGCGAAGGCAATTAACATCGGCAGCCGAGGTATCAGTTGTTCTTTCGGAATTTGTGGCGTCGAGCCGGACGATAAGAAGAAGGCGCCACTCAGAAACGCCGGCATGCCGATCATAAGAATATTGATCGCAGTGCCGGTGACAACTTGATCAGCTTTGTAACGAATGCAAGCGACCGCGTGTATCGCCGCAATCAGCATTCCCGCAAGCATCCCGGCAAGCAATCCCGTATATGGGTTACCTACCGCATACGTCACGGCCGCAGCGGTGAAGGCTCCGGCAAGCATCATTCCCTCGAGCGCAATATTGATCACGCCCGAGCGTTCGGAGAACAAACCTCCAAGCGCCGCCAGGATCAAAGGCGTGGAAAGCCGTATGGTTGACCAGATAAGTGCGATCGTAAAGATTTCGGCCATCGATTTACACCTTAGGGATTTACACCTTCGAGCGTTTCAGCAAACCAAACTTTGCAAACGGACCGCGGAAAAAAGCTTCGGCCGCGACGAATAGAATTATGGTGCCCTGTAACACCTGAACGATGTCTTTCGTAACGTGTTCGGTGAAGGCATCAACGGGAATGCCGCCGCGCTGAAGAATTGCGAACAGCAACGCTGAAATAATTACACCAACGGGATGGTTACGGCCTAAGAGCGCGACAGCGATCCCCGTGAAGCCGTAGTTATCTGAAAATCCATCGTAGTAACGATAGCGATAGCCCAGCACTTCGTTGATGGCAACCATTCCCGCGAGCGATCCGGAGATCGTCATAGCGATAACGATCTGCTTGCGAACCGAGATACCACCATATTCGGCGGCACCGGGATTTGTTCCAGTAGCCCGCAGCTCGTAGCCCCATTTTGTGCGCCACAGAAAAAGATAAACCAGCCCGCAACAGATTAGCGCGAGCACAAACGAGAGATTAAGGGGAATCCATTGAGGCAGACCCGGAATAAACCTTCCCAACCGGGCGATGTGGGCGCCGTCTCCAATCGCAACACTCTCCATGATCGGATCGCCCGGCATCTTGTAGTGATACTGAGTGAAGTAACTGAGTAGTGCTACCGCGAGGAAGTTCAACATGATCGTGTTGATAACTTCGTGCGATCCGAAACGCGCTTTCAATATTCCGGGAATCGCTCCCCAAATTCCGCCGGCCAGAACTGCCGCCAAAAAGCAGAATAGGATGAGCAGGAGCGAAGGTAAGTTCGCAATCGGCGAATTGATCACTTCGCCGGCGGGGCCTTTGATGAACACGCCACCAAACTTTATCCCGACCCAAGCGGTGGCAAATGCCGCGACATACAATTGGCCTTCAGCGCCGATGTTGAGCAGGCCGCAACGAAAAGCAACCATTACAGCCAGACCTGTAAAAATCAGCGGCGTTGCGTAGAAGAGCGTGTAGCCAATGCCAACCGGCCACGAGAAGGCGCTACCGAAGAGCAAACGGTACGCCTCCAGCGGGTTATCGCCAATAATGAGAATCAAAATTCCAGCAACAATAAAAGCGGCCACCACGGCGATGAACGGAAACAAAAGTTCGCGTAAAAGTTTCATTGGATTTCAGATTTTAAATAATTTTAAATCTCAAATCTCAGATTTGTTTTCAGCCTTTGGGCTTCGGGCTCAGGCCTTTGGTCTTTGGTCTTTGGCATTTCCTAAACTTTAAGAAATCGCTAGCGTCTCGAACGAAAACCTAAGACCCAAACCCAAAGACCAAAGACCCAAGACCAAAGCCCGAAGACCGCTTTAGTGTCCGCGCGTCATCAGCAATCCGATCTCTTCGATAGTTGCGACCTTTGGATCGACTTCCCCCACAATGCGTCCTTGATGGATGATCAGTAACCGATCTGATAGAGACGTAACTTCTTCAAGCTCGGCCGATACCAGCAACACCGCGCAACCAGAATCGCGCAAGTTGACCAACTTCCGATGGATAAACTCAATGGCGCCGATATCAACGCCTCGCGTCGGCTGCGAGACCAGCAATAGCTTCGGATCGACTTTGAATTCTCTGCCAATTATCAGCTTTTGCTGGTTTCCTCCGGAGAGTGAACGCGCGGGAAGATCAGGATTTGCGGGGCGCACATCAAACCCTTCGATAATCTCGTTTGCCCGCCTGCGAATCGCCACATTGTCCAAGAGGATGCCTGCGTAACTAACGATTGGTTTGCGATAGTGCACACCGAGGATCGAGTTCTCCGCCAGATTGAATTCCAGAAGCAGGCCTCGGCGATGGCGGTCTTCAGGTATGTGAGCGATTCCCAGCTCGCGCCGCAACCGCGCGCCTTCACGGGTAATGTCGCGATTTCCAAAAAGGATCTTGCCCGACAGTTGAGAGGGATTTATGAGTCCGGCAAGAGCTTCTATCAATTCTGTTTGACCGTTTCCTTCGACTCCGGCGATGCCCAGGATTTCTCCCTTGCGAACTTCAAACGAAACGTTATCGACCCGCTTCGTTCCACCCTTCGCCGTAACGGAGAGATCCCGAACGTTCAACTCAGCACTTCCCGGCCTGGCATCCGGTTTTTCGACGCGCAGCAGCACTTCACGACCTACCATTAGCCGAGCCAATTCAGCTGCGTTAGTTTCCTTTGTCTGTAAACGGCCGACGACATGACCGTCGCGCATGACGGTGACCTCATCAGAGATCGCCAGCACCTCAGCCAGTTTGTGAGTGATTATTACAACGGTCTTCCCCTGTTCACGCATTCTGCGGAGGATCGAAAAAAACTCCTCTACTTCCTGAGGGGTCAAAACTGCGGTTGGTTCATCGAGGATCAATAGACGTGCGTGGCGGTACAGGGCCTTGAGGAGTTCAACGCGCTGTTGCTGTCCGACAGACAAATGCTCGATGATCACATTCGGGTTGACTGCCAACTTGAACTCTTCAGAGAGCCTGCGAATTTCTACACTGGCTTTTGCGAGATCGAGGGCAGCTCCACTGCCTGGCTCCGCGCCGAGCACGATATTTTCAGCGACACTCATGGTATCCACCAACATGAAATGTTGGTGGACCATGCCTATACCTAAGGCAATAGCGTCGTGAGGCGAATCTATACTGTGAACATGGCCGTCGACGAGTATTTCGCCTTCATCGGCTTTATAAAATCCATATGCGATGCGCATCGCGGTCGATTTGCCGGCGCCGTTTTCACCCACGATGGCATGAATGGTACCGGGCTTGACGACGATATTGACATGGTCGTTCGCGAGGACAGCACCAAAACGTTTGGTTATGTTTCTTAACTCGAGCACGGGTTGGTTTTAATCTTAGGTCTTAGGTCTTTGGTCTTTGGTCTTTGGTCTTTGATTTTCAGGCAACCGTTACTTGGTTTTGATAACAAACCTTGCAAAGACCAAAGGCCAAAGGCCTAAGACCCAAAACCAAAGACCTGGATCTACTTGCCCATCAAATCCGGAACCTTGATTTCGCCGTTGATGATTTTCTTCTTTGCTTCTTCAACTTGTTGGATCATTTCCGGAGTAACAAGCTCCTTGTTGTTTTCATCCATTGCGTAGCCGACACCATCCTCGTTTAGCCCATACACGTGAAAACCAGCCTTGAACTGTCCGTTCACCACATCCTGGATAATTGAAAAGACGGCGTTATCTACACGTTTGACCATACTCGTCAGGACGAAACCGGGCTTGACCATGTTTTGATTCGCATCGACGCCAATAACAAAATGTGTCGCGCGCCCAGCTTGTTTACCTGCCTGCTCAACTGCATCAAACGCGCCGAGACCGGAGTTACCGGCCGCGGTAAAAATTACGTCGGCGCCCTTGCTGATTTGGGCCAGCGCAATTTCCTTGCCCTTGCCGGGATTATTCCAGGCAGAATCGGTTACGCCGACGTAGTTTGGTATTACACGAATATTGGGATTTACAGCGCGCGCACCCTCTTCGTAGCCACCTTTGAAACGGTGAATCAAACCAATGTCCATACCCCCAAGGAAGCCGATGGTGCCGGTTTTGCTGGTCTTGGCGGCAAGCATGCCCACCAGATATGAACCTTCGTGTTCCTTGAAAACCAACGACGCCACGTTCGGAAGATTACTGACACCATCCACTATCGCGAAGCGAATGTTGGGGTAGTCCTTCGCCACGAGTTCAATGATTGGAGTCTGGGCGAAACCGATGCCGATAATGAGGTCGTAATTGCGTTCGGCGAAGGCGCGCATTGCCGGCTCGATCGAGGTGGGATTGCCGGGTTCAATATCGCGCAAAACGATTGGCAGCGGCGGCTTGCCGCAACTCGTGCCGTCGGGCCATTTGCCGGTTTGCGCACACTTCGCGCCGGCCCACGCCGCAGCATTGAACGACCGGTCATCCTTACCGCCGATATCGAAAACAATACCTACCCGAATTTTCGACTTGTCGTCAGCGCCATAGCCCGATCGATTGCAGGCGGTGCCAAAAACCGCGAGCAGGCATAAAACAACAAGCGTGGAGCAGAATACGAGCTTCATTCGTTAATCACTTCCCTCATCAGTTGCGGTATTTCCTCTGGAGGTTGGTCGTCGATTTCGTAGGCGGTCTGAATGCGTTGGCCCGCTTCTTCAGCCTTTGATTCGTCGCGGCAATAAACGGTACCAAGGAGCATGCCGGCATCAACGCGATCCCCAATCTTGATTTCTGAGATGAAACCAACCGTAGGGTCAATTGCGTCGTCGATGCGCACACGCCCCCCGCCGATAGCCGCGATTGCGTATCCAATTTCAGCAGTATTAACTTTGACAACAAAACCGGAACGCGGGGATTCTACCTTAAACGATTCCCTCACCAAAGGAAGAAACCTGGCCGGGTCATCGCATACGCGCGGGTCGCCACCCTGCTCGGCGACATTGCGACGAAAACATTCCAGCGCCTGGCCCGAGCTCAGAGCCTTCTGCAAACGCCCGCGAGCTACCTCGAGAGAATCATCGACGCGCGCGAGCACAAGCATCTGCGCCGAGAGCTCCAGCGACAGATCAAGAACGGGCCGCGCGCCATTTACCGAATTGCCAGTTAATAGTTCAATACATTCTTTTACTTCCAGCGAATTCCCTACTGCCTGTCCGAGTGGTTGATTCATATCAGTCAGCAGCGCGCGCGTCCGAATGCCGCAAGCATTTCCAGTTCTGACAAGCGCATGCGCCAGGGTCCTTGCCCGATCTTCATCACGCATGAATGCGCCTGACCCAACTTTCACATCGATCACCATGGCATCGAGGCCCGCGGCGCCTTTTTTTGAGATTATCGAAGCGACGATTAAAGGTATCGCTTCCACAGTAGCTGTCGCGTCGCGTAACGCGTACATCTTCTTGTCAGCCGGCGCCAGCTCCGCTGTTTGTCCCGACATTGCGTAGCCGACGGTCTTGAGCACGCGCTCGAATTCGGCAGCGCTCAAATCCACTCGATAACCGGGAATTGACTCGAGCTTATCCAGAGTACCGCCGGTGTGGCCCAGGCCACGCCCGGAAATCATAGGAACGCAGATTCCACAGGCCGCAACCATCGGCGCAATTAAAAGCGAAGTCTTGTCGCCAACTCCACCGGTGGAATGTTTGTCAGCTTTCGGTTTTGCGATCCCTGAAAAATCCAGCGTATTACCCGAATGCAACATCGCATCCGTCAGAACTTCCTGCTCGGCATCGTTCATACCGTTGAGGTAGATAGCCATCAGCAGCGCGCTAATCTGATAGTCTGGGATCGTTCCTCGTGTCACGCCTTCGATGAAGAAGGTGATCTCTTCACGGGAGAGATGCTCGCCGTCGCGTTTTTTGCGAATCACATCCTGCGGTCTCAAACGTAACCTCTTAGCATGTAACGCAAACTGTTAGTTTGCGTATGTCGCTTTGTCATTAAGTTCAGCCCTCTTCCGTGCGACGCAAACTAACAGTCTGCGTTACGATTCAAGCAGGATCACGGCCTGGGCGGAAACAGCAAGCCCTTGCCCTACTGCGTCCAGTCCTTCGCCGGTCTTGGCTTTCACGCTCACACACGGAAGTTCCACGCCCAGAACCTCCGCGATGTTTTCGCGCATCGACAACATATAAGGCCTAAGGTGTGGCCTTTCAAGCATAATCGTGGCGTCGACGTTCACGACATGAAGACCGCGCTCATGGGCCAACCAAACTACTCGCGAAAGTAGCTGGCCGCTATTAACGTCTTTCCATTGCGGATCCCTATCTGGAAAATGCACTCCTATGTCACCCTCGCAAAGAGCGCCCAGCAGCGCATCTGTGATTGCATGCAGTAAGGTGTCGGCATCAGAGTGGCCCTCGCCGCCCCGGTCACTCGGAACAGACACGCCGCCGAGCACCAGTGGCCGGCCTTCAACCAGCCGGTGAGTGTCATTGCCGATGCCGATTCTAAACATTGGTCCTTGGACTTGGGCCTTTGGTCTTTGGAAGCAAAAGTCCTGAAAATCCTTAAACAGAACTCGGGACTGAAAGTCAAAGACCAAAGCCCCAAGAACTAAGACCAGCTTTTCAGTATTGCTTCCCCAACCGCAATATCTTCCGGCCGCGTGATCTTGATGTTGCGCGAACTTCCTTCCACCGTAACGATCACCACGCCCAAACGTTCAACCAGTGAGCTTTCGTCCGTTAGTTCCGGATCCGAAACGTCGGCCACTGCATAGGCGCGGCGGAGTAGTTTATAGGTAAAGCACTGTGGTGTCAGCGCATTACGCAGGTCAGCGCGCTTCAACGTTTTTACCACAAGTCCGTTCTTCACTTCCTTTACCGTATCAACCGGAGCAGAAACCAGGATCGCCGCGCCTGCCACCTTCGCTGCCTGGACCGTCCGCGCAATTTCATCAGGAGTTACGAAAGGACGGACGCCATCGTGTACCGCAACGATTTCGGCGGTCGCCTCGTCAACTGCCTGTAGACCATTGCGCACCGACTCGGCCCGAGTCGCGCCGCCCGGCACTACTGCCTTGATCTTCCGCAGATCCTCTTTATCGACAAGAGAAAGAAAACCGTCGGCTTCGTCCGCGGCGACTACTACTATGATTTCCTCGATCAGATCACACTGCTCGAAGGCTTTGAGCGTATAGAAAACGATGGGGATTCCCGCCAGCTCCAGAAACTGTTTTGGCCGCTTGCCCGCCATCCGCGTTCCCTGCCCGGCGGCGGCAATGATGGCGACATTCATAAGAAGATGACAGGTGAACGAAGAGCTGCCGAGAGTTCACTTCATGACTTAGGAGGGTAATGATAACGACGCTTTGAAAAGTTCTCGAGAAACAACAAGCAATCGGAAAGTCTCATGCTATTTACACGCACTGGTGTTCACATTCTTTTTACAATTCCGTTATTGGTTCAGTGTCGGTGATGCGGACGGGCAGTGGTCCACTTCGTGAGTCGCGCGACTGGCGCCGCGCCGAACCGTTGGTACGGTTTTCGCCGCCAGGCGAACCATTCTCCGGCTCTTCCCAAAGACGTCCGAAGATCATCTTGCCCGCGGTCGTCTGGAGCACACTGGTTACGGCGATGTCGGCGTTCTTGCCAATCAGCCGTCGTGCATTGTCGACGACGACCATCGTACCGTCATCAAGGTAGGCTACGCCCTGATTGTATTCCTTGCCTTCCTTCAAAATGAATACGCGCATCGCCTCGCCCGGAAGCACCACCGGTTTCAAAGCGTTTGCCAGCTCGTTAATGTTAAGCACGCTGACGCCGCGCAGTTGCGAGACTTTGTTAAGATTGAAATCGTTGGTAACAATCACAGCATCGAGTTGTTTGCCAAGCTCAATCAGTTTCAGGTCCACTTCGCGTACGGCGGGAAAATCAGTTTCGATAATTTGAATGTCGAGCGAACTGTTGTTCTGTAACCGGTTGAGCATGTCGAGGCCTCGTCGCCCACGCTGGCGCTTCGAGGAATCCGGCGAGTCAGCCACCTGCTGCAACTCGCGCAGAATGAATTGCGGGATAATTAGGGAACCCGTGAGGAATCCTGTCTCGGCAACGTCTGCTATGCGGCCGTCGATGATGACAGAGGTGTCGAGAATCTTCAGATCGCGGCGAGATGTTTTGTCGCTGAGTATGCCGCCCAAAGCGGACAATTCGAGGTAGTCGCCCTTGGCAGCCCCGACCATCAATCCCACGTAGGCCATGAAGAACGTCAAGGCCAGGGTCAGAAAGGTCTTAACTTCTGCAGCCACCGCTGGCGACTCCTGACGGCTAATCAAAGAGCCAATCAGGAAGGCTCCTACGATCCCCATAATTGACCCGACCGCGGCTCCGATCAGAGTCTTCAAAGAGGCGCGTCTGATTCTTCGTTCAAAGAGAATTATGCAGATCGCAATGACGGCGCCGACCACGGCAGAAAGCCACGGATTGCCATTGATAGGTTTTAGAACGTATCCAGAGGCAACGAGAATTCCAGTAAAAATTAATCGGATAATGACTACATCCGCATGCATGATGGGCGGAATCTTAACACGGTCTAACCAGCCCGTCACCAAAAACCGATTTTACGCTGGTATTTTAGGGACAGGACAGTCATTCTTGCCTGCCCCCTCCTAACTCGCCAAAGGACGAATAGAAGGCACAGACAGGAATGGCTGTCCCGCTTTTCAGCGGTAGTCGGGATAAATGATCCGGGCGCTGAAGCTGCCGCTGTTATCGTTGTAGTTGTCGTCGTTGACGAGCAGGTACAGCCTGCCATCCACGGAGGCAGTAAATGTTGACTGACTGCCGATGAAGAATGGCTGTGACGTTTGGCCATTGGGTTGAAGTATGTAACCAATCAACGCCCCAACGCCCGCGGTTGGTACTGGTCGAGTGCTGGTTCCGAAGATGGATCCCGCGCCGAGACGTCCGCCTTCCGGAGCAACAACTCCAGCTCTTGGTCCGGCGGTGATATTTCCGGTGGCCGTGATTACCACTTGATCGCCCATGCGCAAATCAATCCCGGTATCTACACCGCGCGGCTGATTGCCTGGCACCGCGATAGCCCGTTCCAACGTGCGATTGGTACGACGGTCTCGATTGCGGTTGTCGTCGCCCGGTTGTCGCGAACGTATGGGCGCCGGCCCAGCCCCTGATTCACCGGGCAGGCCAAACGGATCATAGTTGTCGTTCTGGTTTCGATTATCGTCGGCTCTGGTCATTGCCGTCAGATCAACTTCTTTGCGGATGCGTACGTTGAACGCACCGCGGGCATCGGTATAGTTGCCGCGATTGATGGTTAAATAGAGACGGCCATCGCGATCGGCCACGAATTCGCGGCCAGATCCAATCTCGAGAATTGGAGCGTCGTAGTCGTTACCTACAACGCCGATCAGTTCTCCCTCCGCGGCTCGCGGCAGCGGCGCATTCGCGTCGGTCGTGCTTAAGCCTGCCGGAGTAATTCGTGTGCGGCCGGCATAGATCGTTCCCGAGGCGTCGACTCTCACTCGCTCGCCGCGTCTCAGGTCAACTCCGGTGTCAATCCAATTTGGTCCGAGTGATACTTCTATCGTACGGGTTTGATAACGAGCATCATCAAGCGAACGGCCGTCAATCTCGATGCGGTCAATGTCGCGTGGACGCAGGAAAATTACTTCGCCGGCGCTGACGGTGCGCGTTGTGCCGCTACTGGGCTGATTGCGATTGCTGGTTGGGTTCACGGGCAGTGTAGCGTTGCTGGTCAACTGGATGGCAAATCGGCCATTGATGAATCCAAGCACCGTGCCACGCAGGGTTGTTCCGCCGCGGAGATAGATCGTATCGGCTGCGGCCAGGGAGACGGAACCCAACATTATGAATAAAACCAGGATTAATTTTTTCATCATCGTTTCCTCATGTGTTATTTGATGAAGGTGAATAAACTCTTCATCCACTCTTTCTCCTCGACTACAGGGTCGGCCCAATCCAACGAGACTTCGGTGAAGTTTGCTCCTGCGAGCATTATATTTTCTGGGGGAAGATTACCGGGAGAGCAATAGTTGCAGAAGAGCTGCTATTTATTAGGTACTGTTTGAAGGGTACACCCAAGAGGGAGCGGGGGCAAGTAGGCCACAATTTGGGTACTGGTTCAGTTTGGTAATGAAAGCAGCAAGTAATGAGTCGTCGGGAATTCAACGAGGAAAACAAACCATTATAGAACCGAGCGCGGTAGCGCCGGATGCTAAAGTCAAGCTGAGTATTTGAGAGTATTTCCCAGCTTATGGCCAACGCAGACTTTAGCATCCGGCGCTACCGCGCTCGGTTCTGTAATTGAGCCTACCACTCAACAGAGTGAACCTCGCGGTCAGGAAGGGGGCTCGCCCCCGCTCTTGTGTACCATTGAAGTATTCCTGACAAACCTTTTTAGGGAGACGTCACGCCGCCGGCGCTTGTCGGCGGCTTCACCGTTATCGCCGGGATGTTCTGGTCACGCACGAGCTGATTGAATGCAGGCACGTCTGTCTTCATGATCTGCGCGAGCTTTGCTAACTGCGCATCGATTTGTATTACCAGCTCATCGTAAACAGCATACGACTGGTCAGTCGGCGCAGCATCTGCGCTACTGATTACACCAGCCAGCGCCGCCAGTTTGTTATTGAGTCGAATCGGATAGTTCAAAGGATCCTGACTACTCTGGTTTTTAGTCTGATACAGACTCTCCTCCACACCAACCAGATTTTTCTTCAGCGTCGTCGCTGCATCATTAATGACTTTGTAGCTCGGCTGACCGGCGACGCGTTTCAGCAGATCGTCCACCTGTTTACGCACATCGCGAATTTGAATGACTGCATTGTGCGTCTCCGAAACCTTGTCGCGAATCTTGAGACCAAGCTCCAGCTGTTTCACGTAGTCGGCCGTTGAGATCCTCAACCGAGGATTGGGTTTGACCTCGAAGTTCTCACTCGTCGTCTGGCCGTCGACCGTTAGTCGCACTTGATATACGCCGGGGACGACACGCGGTCCGCGCATTTCTCCCGCCCACAAAATCATTCCCGGGAAACGAACCGATTCGGCATAGCGTAAGTCCCAGACAAAACGATTCAAGCCTACATCGGTAGTCACAGACGGCTGCCTGCCACGGCCGAACGCTTCTGACTCTTCCCCCGATGGCGCTTGCGGCTCTTCCGGTGGCGTAGTCAGTTGAGCGGCGCCCGGCGTTGGTGTCGGCGATGCTGATGCGGTGGTTGCGGGATTCGGCGATGGTTGCGCCGGAGTCCCAGGCTTCGCTGCCGGGGGAGCTTTAGCAGTGAACTTTTGAATCGACTTACCGGAGGAGTCGAGAAACTCCAATACCACGTCAGTCGTCGGCTTAGACTTTAGCGAATAGTAAACGACTGCGCCGTTAGGCGGATTCCGTCCGATTGTCGCTGTCGCGGGAAGCTGAGGACTCGCGCCATCCATGCGATAAGGATTCTCCGGGCGAAACAGCTTTGTTTGCTTCACGACGTTCATCCCACCGGCATCCATTATTTGATGGATGAGCGGCAGATCATCTAACACCCAGAATGAACGTCCCTGGGTCGCTGCAACAAGATCCTGCTCACGTTTGTGGACTGCCAGGTCAGTGATGGGAACCACCGGAAGATTAAACTGCATCGACTGCCAGTTGGCGCCATCGTCAAAAGAAACATAGAGGCCGGTTTCGGTTCCGGCGTACAGCAACCCACGCTTGTTGGGATCCTCGCGGATGACGCGTGTGAAAGCCGTGTCTGGAATCCCCCTGGTGATCTTCTTCCAGCTCTTACCGTAGTCATTCGTTTTATAGAGATACGGCTTGTTATCATCCCACTTATACATCGTCGCCGCGACGTAGGCAGTTGCCGGATCGTTTGGCGAGGCTTCGATAGAATTGATCTGTATCCATTCCGGCATCAGATCCTTAGGCGGCGTCACGTTGCTCCAGGTTTTGCCGCCGTCGCGCGTAACCTGTACCAGTCCATCATCCGAGCCCGTCCAAATAACACCTTTCTGAATCGGTGACTCGATTACGGTAAAAATGGTGCTGTAATATTCAACACTAGTATTGTCCTTGGTTATCGGACCACCAGACGGTCCCTGCTTCGTCTTATCGTTTCGCGTCAGGTCGGGACTGATCACTTCCCAGGTCTGCCCTTCGTTAATTGAGCGAAAGAGCACGTTACCCGCCGTGTACAAGGTGTCCTGATCGTGAGGCGAAAAAAGGATGGGAAAGTTCCACTGAAACCGGTACTTCAGTACGTCTGCACCGGCCCCCATCGGGTTATTCGGATAAGGTGAAACGTCGCGGAGTTGTCCGGTGTGATGATCATAGCGCGTGATCAACCCACCATAAGAACCGGCAAAAACAATCTCCGAGTCCTTTGGCCAAGGAGCAATCCAGCCAGACTCACCTCCACCCACGTCGTACCAGTCCGCTTCCCTTATGCCAAAGTCAGTCGTGCGACTGGCTATGCGCACCGTCGAGTTGTCCTGCTGCGCACCGTAGATGTTGTAGGGGAAATCGTTGTCAAGCGTAACACGGTAAAACTGTGCGGTAGCCTGGTCCTGTTCTGTCCAACTTTTTCCGCCGTTGAAGGAAACATTTGCGCCGCCATCGTTGCTATTGATCATTCGATTCGGATCGTCGGGCGCGATCCAAAGATCGTGGTTGTCTCCATGCGGCACTGAGATTCCGGTGAATGTCTTGCCCGCATCGTTTGATTTGTAGAAGCCTGTGTTCAAGACGTAAACCGTGTCGGCATTTTTCGGATCCGCGTAGATGCGCGAGTAATACCAGGCCCGTTGACGCAGGTTGCGCTGTTCGTTGGTCTTCGTCCAGGTCCTGCCGGCGTTATCCGAACGAAAGACGCCGCCGTCCTCCGCCTCTACAATCGTCCAGAGACGATCGGGATTCGCAGGGGACACTGTGATGCCGACAATGCCGATCATGCTTTTCGGCAAACCAGGATTACGCGTGATCTCGCTCCAGGTGTCGCCGCCGTCGGTGGATTTGAATATTCCGCTACCCGGCCCACCGCTCTCTAGCGTCCAGGGCTTGCGGTAAACTTCCCAAAATGCTGCGTAAATAATGTTGGCATTCGTTGGATCCAGAATGAGGTCGCTGGCGCCGGCCTTGTCGCCCCGATAAAAGATTTTCTGCCACGTCTTCCCGCCGTCCTTTGAACGAAATACGCCCCGCTGTTCGTTTGGCGCCCAGACGTGTCCTTGCGCCGCAACGAAAACGATATCCGAGTTTTTGGGGTGCACCCGAATGCGCGAAATCTGGCGAGTATCTTCGAGCCCGACACGTTTCCAGGTCTTTCCGGCGTCCGTAGATTTGTAGACGCCGTCACCGTGCGAAACATTGCCGCGAATCGGTGACTCACCCATGCCGACATAAATCGTATTGGGATCGGAGTCGGACAAACCAATCGCACCGACTGAGCCCGTACCGAAAACAGAGTTATCAGTGATCGGTTCCCAATTGATACCGCCATCCGTAGTCTTCCATACACCGCCCCCGGTGCCGCCAAAGTAATAGACCAAAGGCTGAGAAGCGACGCCCGCTACAGCCGTCGATCGCCCGCCGCGAAATGGACCAATCAAACGCCATTGCAGCGCTTTAAAGGGATCAGAGTCGCTTGTGGCCGGAGTTGTTGGGGTTGGTTTTTCCTGCGCTTGAGTTAAATTGAAGACCGAAAAAGCAGCGAGCATCAACAGTATAAGTAAACACGCGGACGAGCGACCTTTGCCAAGCGCGGTCTTGAACATTATCGTAGACTCCTTTAACTTTGGCGCATTGGAGACATTGGGAACGGCTGCGAATAATAGCAATTCGAATAGCGTCCTGTCGCGTCCAGGGTTCGTTGAGACGCAAGCGTTTGAACTTTTAAGCAAAGCGCGCATAGAGTTCGCAAAGAGAGTATTGCGCAGTTTGAATCATCAAACTGTTTCTCATTAACACCGTTGGCTTCAGCCCGGTGATCATTTGGTGTTGAGAAACGGGAAACCGTTTAAAACGGTTTCCGGTTCAGTTAACCTAAAGTCACCGCGCTAAAGCGACGGTGTTAATAAGAGGACCAACATGCTGTCTCGCATCGCGCGAACTTTTTGTTTGAAGTTGACCACCATCCTTGCCTTCTCTTCTCTTGCCTATGTCGTCTATGGGCAAACCGGACATTCAGCTCCGATCGTTCCTGACAACTTCTTTTCATCAATGCAGTGGCGCTGCATCGGTCCGCATCGTGGCGGCCGAGTGCTCGCCGTTTCAGGTGTTCGCGGAGAACCTTACACGTTCTACTTCGGCGCGGTTGCGGGCGGCGTTTGGAAAACCATAGATGCCGGACGCACCTGGACGCCGATCTTTGATAACCAGCCGATCGCTTCCATAGGCGCGCTCGCTGTTTCTATTTCCGATCCAAACGTAATCTATGTTGGCACCGGCGAAGCTGACATGCGCTCGGATATTTCTTTCGGCGCGGGAGTGTACAAGTCTACCGACGCCGGCCAAACGTGGAGCTATCTGGGACTGGGCGATACGCGCCAGATTGGCCGCGTTCTGATCGATCCGAAGGATCCCGATATTGTTCTGGTCGCCGCGCTCGGTCATGGCTTTGGTCCAAACGCAGAGCGCGGTGTATATCGCACGACCGATGGCGGCAAAACCTGGACCCGGGTTCCTCTACAAAGACGAAAACACCGGCGCGATTGATCTGGCTTACGATCCCGACAACTCGCGAACCGTCTATGCCTCGCTTTGGAATGCGCGCCGGCCGGCGTACAGCACTTATGCACCGATCAGCGGACCGGGTGGTGGGCTCTACAAATCAACTGATGGCGGCGCAACCTGGCAAGAATTGGCGGGCCATGGATTGCCGGTCAAAACGCTGGGGCGAATCGGCGTTGATGTCGTCGCCGGCCAGCACGGCAAACGCGTGTTTGCGCTGATCGACGCAGGCAGCAGCAGCGGACTGTATCGTTCCGACAACGCCGGCGAAGATTGGATTTTAGTTAGCACCGAACCGCGCATACTCAGCCGCGGTTGGTATTTTGGCGAAGTTCGAAGCGATCCAAAGAACCCGGACGTCGTTTACGTTTCAAACGTCTCGCTCTATCGCTCCACCGACGGTGGGAAAAACTTCAAAGCGATCAGGGGCGCACCCGGCGGTGATGACTACCACTCGCTTTGGATCGATCCCGAGGAGCCGCGACGAATGATTTCGGGCGTCGACCAGGGGACAATAATTACTCTGAACGGTGGTAAAACCTGGAGCAGTTGGTACAACCAGCCAACGGCGCAGTTTTATCATGTTGCGGTCGACAATCAGTTTCCTTACTGGGTCTACGGCGCGCAACAAGACAGCGGCACCGCTGCGGTAGTAAGCCGCAGCGATTACGGACAAATAACGTTTCGCGATTGGCATCCGATCGGCGCGGGCGAGAGTGGCTACATTCTTCCCGACCCCGTCAACCCACAGATCGTTTATGGCGGCAGCACCGGCGGCGACCTCTATCGTTTCGATACAAAAACTGGACAAGTCCAGGATGTGTCGCCTGCGCCCGCGGCGGTGGGAATGAAGGTTCGTCATCGTTATCCCTGGACCACGCCGATTGCTTTTTCGTCCCAACCGCCGCACGCGCTCTACCAGGCGTCGCAGTTTCTTATGAAGACCAGCGACGGCGGCAAGAGTTGGAAAACTATCAGCCCTGATCTCACGTTGCGCCCAGGCGAAAAAGAAGAAGACGCCAGGGGCGTTATCTACACGATTGCTCCGTCGCCGCTGACTGCAGGGACCATCTGGATCGGCACTGATAACGGCCTGGTTCAATTGACTCGAAACGACGGCCTGACCTGGACTGAAGTTTCACCACGAGGCTTAGCGCCCTGGAGCATGATCAGTCTTATTGATGCTTCGCCACACGATGCAGCGACTGCCTATGCCGCCATCGATCGCCACCAGATGGACGACATCACGCCGCACATTTACCGCACCCACGATTTCGGTAGGACCTGGACAAAGATCACGAGTGGAATTCCCGCGAACGCTTATGTGCACGCCGTACGCGAAGACCCGGTTCGAAAAGGCTTGCTGTTCGCCGGCACTGAAACTGGCGTCTATGTTTCTTTCAACGATGGCGAGCGCTGGCAATCATTGCAACTCAACTTTCCAGTCACTCCGGTGCGCGACCTGGTGATTAAAGGCAACGATCTTGTTGTTGCCACACACGGACGATCCTTCTGGATTCTGGATGACATTTCGCCGCTGCGCGAATTGACTTCCGATGCTGTGGCTGCCGGGGTTTATCTATTTCGCCCGGCGACAGCCACTCGGATTCGCAAGAACGCTGCTCACGACACGCCGCTGCCGCCGGAAACACCCGCCGGTAAGAATCCGCCGGCCGGAGCGATCATTGATTACAGTTTGCAATCAGTCCCCGCGGGAGAAGTGACGCTTGAAATCATCGACAGTGCCGGCGTCCAGGTCCGAAAGTACTCGAGTAACGATCAACCAGGGAAGATTGATGAAACACAGGCTTTTCCAACCTATTGGTTCAATCCGCCGGCGCCCCTATCGAAAAAGGTGGGATTGAATCGCTTCGTCTGGGATTTGCGTTATGAGCGGCCGCAAGCGTTGCGGTATTTCTACAGCATCGCTGCGGTTTATGGGGAAGACGCGATCATGATCCCGGAAGGTCCGCTGGCTTTACCGGGTGTCTATCAAGTGAAACTAACAGTTGGTGGCAAAACCTATACTGCGCCTTTAGAACTCAGGATGGATTCGCGCGTCAGAGTTGCTTCGCTCGCATTAAGCCAACAGTCCGCGCTTGAGAAGAATATCATTGAGGCCATGAAGCAAAGCTACGGCGCCGTACAACAAATTAACGATTTGCGCAGCGAACTTAAGCAATTGCAGGCAAGATTCAGTTCTGATCCGAGCGCTAAGCCGTTACTCGGTGCTATCGCGGCGCTGGACAAAAAGGCAGCTGAGCTGGTGGCAATTGAGCAGACCTATCCGCCTGTTGGTATTGTCTCGGCCGCATCCTTAAACGGAGCAGTCGGCGCCCTATTGCTTCAGGTTGAAAGCTCAGATAGCGCGCCGACTTCTCAGGCGCTCGGCGCCTTTACTACTTATCGACAGCTGCTCGTCCAACAACTCTCCAAATGGGCAATGCTGAAAAGGAGGGAGTTATCTATCGTTAACATATTGTTGGAGGCGCGAGGCCTGGAGAAGATTTCG
Organism: Blastocatellia bacterium; assembly: GCA_963698325.1. Classification (GTDB taxonomy): domain Bacteria; phylum Acidobacteriota; class Blastocatellia; order Pyrinomonadales; family Pyrinomonadaceae; genus PSRF01. Next base: position 75,830 of record CAVOQJ010000013.1, read on the forward strand.
ATAGAAAACTAATGTCGGGTTTTTATCCAATAGTAGACTTTACCGTTCGCGTTCTGTTTGGAATAAATAACGTCGGGCGTTTACGGAACCGAGCGCGGTAGCGCCGGATGTTAGCGTCAACGTCAGCCTGGACACCTCGCCACGGTAGCAACTAATAGGTGCCCTCCTGTTGTCGAAATCTGATGTGTTTCGTGATCAGCACGAACGTTGTGTGTAGCATCCGGCGCTACCGCGCTTCTTAGAAACATGCCACAAAAGCCCTTATTTTTGGCATGTTTCATCTCGCTATCTGCGCGTCGCAGACGAGCAAAGCTACTCGGTTCTGTATGTTGTCCGGGTAGTCTCATGGTGGCGTCGTACCTATCGCGCTACTGTTATGTACAGACTACACCCAGGCCGCACTTCACCTTGTTAAGTTCCTGGGTTGAGTCTCATTGAGTTGGAGCAAATGCTTATCGGCACGATCAAAGAAATCTGGCGCTACCCGGTGAAGTCGATGGCCGGCGAGAGGATTGGCAAAGGACAATTCCGTCTTGCGAACAATCGTCAAAGAGGGGAACCAGAATTTGGGAGTCTACGCAAACGTAACCAGAGCGGGGCGGGTAACGGAAGGTGATCCAGTTGAACTGATCTGATTAGGTTGTAGGGGCAGGGCCGTTGATCCCACGAAAGCGAACCACGGGCAGGGACCAGCACTGCCCCTGCAATCAAAACAATTCTTCCAGCGCTTCTTCCACTGATTTCACTCCCACGACGTGCACACCAAGAAGGCGCTCGAGGCCTGACTTGTTCGAGCCCGGCATTACAATCTTCTTGAAACCCAACGCCTGGGCTTCGCGCGCGCGCACCCCTGCCTGAGTCGTACCACGCACTTCGCCAGTCAAACCTACTTCACCGAAAACTGTCGTGTGTGGATCAATCGGAATGTTTTTGAAACTTGAAGTAATCGCCGCCACGACGCCCAGATCCACCGCCGGTTCGTCTACGTCCAGACCGCCCGCGATATTCACGAAGACATCGTCTCCCAACATCTGCATGCCTACGCGTTTTTCGAGCATGGCCATCAAAAGCGCGACGCGATTCTGATCGACACCCTGCGTCATGCGCCGCCCTGTTCCATATTTCGTTTCCGAAACAAGCGCTTGAATCTCAACCAGCAACGGCCGCGTCCCTTCCATGCAGGCGGTCACCACTGAGCCGGCAACATTTTGTGGTCGCTCCTGCAAAAACATTTGCGAAGGATTCGCTACCGGGACGAGCCCTGCGCCAGTCATTTCAAAAACGCCAATTTCGTTGGCCGCGCCGAAGCGATTTTTTACGGCCCGGACAATGCGGTGATTGTGGTGGCGCTCGCCTTCGAAATACAACACCGTATCAACGATGTGTTCCAGGGCCTTGGGTCCGGCAATCGATCCGTCTTTGGTGATGTGGCCAATCAGGAAAATTGGAATCGTGCGATTCTTCGCGAGCAGGAGAAACTGGTGCGCTGCTTCCCTCACCTGCGACACGGAGCCCGGCGCCGATTCGATCATTGCCGAGAAAACAGTCTGGATGGAATCGACAACAATCGCTGTGGGGCTGAGACGCTCAACCTCATGGAAGATGTTTTCCAGATTGGTTTCGGGCAGCAGAAAAAGATTTTTCGCTTCGATCCGCAGTCTCTCGCCGCGTAGCTTTATTTGACGCTCGGATTCCTCACCGGATATGTAGAGTACTGCTCCGCTGTTAGTACCCTGCGAACTAAGCCGATCCGCGACTTGCAGGAGCAAGGTACTCTTCCCGATTCCAGGGTCGCCACCAATCAACACTAGTGTTCCCGGGACTATGCCGCCCCCAAGCACGCGATCGAATTCAGTCACACCGGAAGGAATCCGGGTTTCATCCTGTGATTCGATTTCAGAATAGGCTACAGCAGAGACATCGCGGAGTTTGAAACTATTGCGACTCGCCCCCTTTCTTGTGGGCCGTTCGCGTTCCTCGACGAGTGAATTCCACTCGCCGCATTCGGGACATTTTCCCAACCACTTGCGCGATTGATAACCGCAGTTCTGACAGGCGAATATTGTTTCAGGTTTCTTCAAAGTAATAAGTCAGGAGCGGCTCTGCCGTCTGATGTGCGTGGTGGCTCTGCCCCACCGTACCGATCGCCCTGGATTATCGGGGCTGCGCCCCACATTTGGGCATAGCCCCCTGGAAAGAAAAGCCCTGGCCGGAAGGTCAGAGACAGTCAGAGACCTTCCGCACATCAGACGGCATAGCCACAGAGGAAATCACAGCAACGACTTTACGTTTTCCGTTGGGCGTCCCAGCACCGCGCGATTGCCGCGCTCGACAATCGGTCGTTGAATCAGATCCGGATGTTTGATCATTAGCGAAAGGATCTCTTCGTCCGTGAATTGATCCTTACGCAAACCCAACTCCCGGTAGACAGGCTCGCTCGTCCGCAGTAGATCTCGCGGGCTCATGTTCATCTTCCTGAGCAACTCATTAAGTTTCTTTTTGGCAAGTGGTTTGGTGTAGTAATTGACCTTCTCAAACGGTACGCCACTCTCCCGGAGCAGCTTGTCCATCTCACGACACTTCGTTCAAGTTGGTTTTTCGTAGATTACCAGGTTGTCGTTCATTCGGATTTGGTTTTGGCCTTGGTCTTTGGTCTTCGGTCTTTGGTCTTTGGTTTTCAGGTCCTTTCGACTTCCCACTTGAAGCTTGAAACCCCAAAGACCAAAAACCCAAGACCTAAGACCTTTTTATGGAAATATTCCCCTTACCCGGGTCGCTTCCGCCACGCGATCTACCGCGAGGATGTAGGCGCCGGTGCGCATGTCGGTGTCATAGCGTTGCGCCGTTTCATAAACCGAATTGAACGCTGTCTGCATTGTCTGCTCCAACGTCTCATTAATCTGCTTCTCCGACCAGAAGAACGAATACTGGTCCTGCACCCATTCGTAGTAGCTGACTGTAACGCCGCCGGCGTTCGCAAGAATGTCGGGAACAAGGAAGACTCCCTGATCGGCCAACACTCGATCGGCGCCGGGAGTAGTCGGGCCATTGGCCAGTTCCGCAATAATCTTCGCCTTGACCCGGCCGACATTCTGAAGCGTGATTGCATTTTCAAGTGCCGAGGGCAAGAGGATATCGCAGTCAACACCGACGATGTCTTCCGGCGAGATCTCTTTAGTTCCGGGCAAGCCTGCCAGCGATTTAGTTTCGGCTTTGTGACGCAATGCGGCTGTCATGTCGATGCCATTCTCGGCATACAGGCCTGCTTTTGAATCGCAGGCGGCCACTACTTTCGCGCCATCGGCAGCGACGAGACGCGCGATGTTTGCCCCGGCATTACCAAAGCCATGCACGGCCACGCGCGCTCCTTTGAGATCGATGCCCTGAACCTTGCAGGCCTCACGCAACGCATAGAGACAGCCGCGCGCGGTCGCTTCGCTGCGGCCCTGCGACCCTCCCAGCGAAATTGGTTTGCCGGTGACGACACCAAGTTCGGTATGGCCGCGTATCATCGAAATGGTGTCCATGATCCAGGCCATCGTTTGTTCATCGGTATAAACATCCGGCGCCGGGATATCGCGATCGGGGCCGATGATGGGTGCGATCTCAAACGCATAGCGGCGCGTCAGGCGTTCTAATTCATTCATCGAAAGGCTTTTCGGATCGCAGATTACGCCGCCTTTGCCGCCCCCATAAGGAATCCCAACCGTAGCGCACTTCCAGGTCATCCAGGTCGCCAGCGCCTTCACCTCATCCAGCGTCACATTTGGGTGATAGCGTATGCCACCTTTGCAAGGCCCTCGAGCTATGTTGTGTTGCACTCGATAGCCCTCGAAGACCTGGACATCGCCGCCGTCCATTTTTACAGGAATAGAAACTATCAACTGGCGTTTTGGGCTACTCAGCACGTGCCGTGTCGAATCGTCAAGATTGAGATAGTCAGCGGCGCGGTTGAATTGCTGGCGGGCAATTTGAAATGGATTTAGTTCTTCCGCAAGAGCCTCCCTGGTCGCCATCTGTTTTTCTCCTGGCAATAGATTGTGAGAGCGGAGCAATCCTAGAACGCCCAATGTCCAAAGTCCAATGTCTAAAGTCGAACGTCCAACGTCCAACGTTAAATGTCCGTACGGCTGGAAACACCGGGAGACTTCATGAGGTTGAACACATCCCGGCATAGCGGACGTTGGACATTGGACATTGGACATTGGACATTGGACATTGGACATTCGACGTTGGACGTTCCCCTGGAACTTATTGCGCGGTTCCGGCGTCTAAAGTGACCGGGTAGCTCCTGCGACCCGAACGGCACCGGCAAGGGAGAAGAGATGTTTAATAACCTGATTGAATCGAGTTCTCATGCACGCGAATTCAAACGCCGCGGTTCGTTCGTTCTCTTTACCAGCGCAACCTATGTTTTGCTGTTCGTCATCGTCGGTGTGATGAGCATCTATGCTTATGATGCTCAGCTGAGCGATCCCGCCACAGAATCCCAACTGGTTTTTATTCCGCTTCAACCAGACAAGATTGTTCCAGAGCAGGTCAGAATCCGTCGCAGCAACCCGCCAGCGGGTGCGAGCGAAGGACCCAAATCAGTTCGTCCAGTACTAATCGATCGCACAGACAATCCGCTCAATGTGCCTCGCGACGTTTCCGCGCTTGCATCGCCGATTCCGCCGGCACATCCCGGGACAGTACTCGGTCCGGTTGTGCTTGAGCCTTCAGGTTCCGGGTCGGGCCGCGATGATGGCAATTCAAGCTCGGGCGGAGCAGGCGATGTGGTAGTGGTAAGAGTCCCAGATCCGCCACCCGCACCGACCCCTGCGCCCACGCCCAGGAGAATCATTACTTCGCCGCGCGTGCTTAATGGCCTAGCCAAATACCTGCCAAAGCCGCCTTATCCTCCGATCGCGAAGCAGGCTGGAGTGCAAGGGATGGTCAACGTCCAGGTGCTAGTTGATGAGACCGGAAGAGTAATTTCAGCAAAAGCTATCTCCGGCAACCCGTTGCTTATGCATGCGGCGCAACAAGCAGCTTTGGCAGCACGCTTCTCGCCAACGACGCTCGGCGAACAGGCGGTAAAGGTCTCAGGAGTGATCACTTATAACTTCGTGCTGCAATAGAAGCCGCCGAATCTCGGGGCGGACGCTTCCGCATATCATTACTGACATCGCTCAGACAACCGTAATTTCCTCCCAAACAAAAGAGGTGCGCTGGTCCTCGTGGTCCACGTACCTCTCCCGCCATGTACCGATGCTTGTGTCACTTACTTCCCCAGGACAGAGTCAGTTATCGCATGGCGCGGCGACATCCAACAGATCAACGCCCGGATAGATTGGTATCCCGATGATAAAATCGGACGATTTTCCGACATGTTGCTTCAGGATCTGCGCTAATGGCGATGGCTCGTCTTGACACCACTGGCCTCGTCGACGACTTCGTCCACCTCCATCATTCCCAAGTCCTCATGGTCCAGAATGTGGCAATGCATTACAAACTGGCCGATGTAATCTAGGTAGCGGGTGTAGATATTCAGAGTTTGACCTGGCGGTATCAGTAGAGTGTCCTTCCATACCATTTCACTCTTTCCGTCTGGCCCAACCCGGTTGAACTGAAACGGGTTTATATGAATATGAAACACGTGTGGAAGAGGAGGGATGGCATTCGGTACGTCGGAGGGATCTCCGACTGTTGTGAGTGTCCATTGTTCGGTCGCACCGAGTTGCAGTTGACGAACGTGACTGGGATTAAAGGCCTGGTAGTTGATCTGAAAATAATTACGCTGCTTGCAGTCAGGCGAGCTGGGATTCTTTTGGCATAAGGCTGGCGGCACGCCGAGATCGGTACCAAGCTTGAAGACGGCTTGCTGAACGCCGACTGCCGTCTTCGTCAGGTCAACACCAGGAAAGGGCGCCAGCGGAGCCATCTCCGCGTTGGTGGGAAGGTGCATTGGCAGCGGTTCACCTTCAACCTTGACCAGGGCCAGCAGGTTCTCATCCTCAGCCACGCCCCGAAGCGACTTTGGCGCAGCGGTTGCGGCATCTACCAGCCTGTAAGTGTCTGGCTTGCCGGCCTGCACCAGGATGTCGCTGCGATAACCCGGCTGTAGCTCGATTGCCTGGCCTGACGGCCAGGTATCGATCCTCCCAAGATAGATGCCGTCAAGAGCGATTTCGTGAAGATCATGACGTTCCAGCTGGAGATTGATCGATTCCCGGAAGGAAGTGTCGATCAGTCGCCAACGCTGAACTTCGCCCGGACGCATCTTGATGATGGGAACAATCTGCCCGTTGATCGTAACCCTCCGCTTCGAACACTGCCACGTGCCATCATTTGGCGGGCAGGGCGATGGTGAAGGAAAAAGCTTTGTTATGTCGTCGACTTTCCCTTGCTGGTTGTAAAGAGTCGTCTGAATTACCAGCACCTTCTCGTGTTTATTCGCCTCGCGTAAAGCCGGCGGAATCTTGGTTGGATCATCTTCTATGATCAACGCTCCCTCCATTCCGCTGCCGACCTGAATCGAGGTTGAACCGTGAGTATGGGCGTGGTACCAGAATGTGCCCGCAGGATGTGTACTCGGCACCTTTATCTCATAGGCAAATTTATCCTGCGGCGGAATCGCCAGCAGTACGTTGTCACTGTTACCTACCGGTGAAACGTGCAACCCATGGGTGTGCAGATTCGTGGTATTGAACGAATATGGCTGCATGGCGAGATTCGCGTTTTGCGCTTCCTGCTCATACTGTTCTTCAACCTCGTTCGGGGTCTCTTTCGGAAGTTGATTGTCCAGTAAGATGTTCAGCACATCACCCGGTTTGGCGCGCAAGGTAGGACCAACCAACTGGCCATTGTACGAGCGCAACTTCACCGGACAACCGCCAATCGTGGTGGTGTTTGGATCCGTATATTTGACCCTGAGATTAGTATTGAGGCTGCCCTTGTTTGAGGTAACCTCGGGTGGATTCTGAAATGGCTTGTTACCATATTTAGATGCGTCTATTTCCTGGTAAGCGCATGGCCCTGATTCGGCGGCCGATTGCGAATTGGCTGTTTCACTCCTGCTCCCCACGAGGAGAACGAAAAGCATTACGGGAATCATCCTGGATGCTCTGCCTGCCATGTTCGACTCCTTTCCGTTATTGGTTGGCCGCAGATTGATGGAGTTTGTTTCCAGACCTGCGCGTTAAGTGAGTTCTGCTACCTGGAAGTCAGGCGCGCTTGACCGCAATAAAAGATGCGACGACACCCGCCGGTTCACCGTTATGCGGCACAACGCGGATGACTGAGCCGACAATGGCGGGTAGCTGATTGACACCATCGGGCCACTGAGGAACGAGATATCCCTGATAGGCATAAATCCAACCATCGACTGCCGTACCGGCAAGGCCCGTCGCTTCCATCTTGATGGCGGGCGGGCGTTCTCTGCCTGGACTATTGCTGCCAGGAAAAGTTTCGCCCGCAATCTCCATCACGTAGCTTTCGCCAAAACTGATGTACGAGCCATCAAGCCCACTCTGTGGACTAACAGCCAGACGCATGTCACCCTGCCCAAACAAGATGACGCTAAGTAAAGCGGTATCGGTGTTTGGAATAGGATCCGACAGATTCAAGAAGCTCCGGTAAGTCCAGTCTCCCACAAACGGACAGTCGACGTTGAAATCAGTCATTGGCCCATTCCTCCACCTGCGCGATTGCGCTTTGTTCTGCCATCGCGGCTTGCTCAGACGCTGACCTTAAGGGCCCGGCGCCGCCTGGGCATCGAAGATCGCCCATACGAAGTCAATGGGAAAGTAAGTTACCGTCCACGGGTTTGAGCTGGTGTTATAAAACCAGGATGGCTGTAGCGGGCCATTGGTGCTTTGGCCATTAGGAGTAAAACCCAGCGTTGGATTGAACAGGCCCGTCGAGTCAACACTCGCCTGCGCATGGCAAGTCATGCAAGAGGATGTCTGCACAAACCCTGCTTCGGTGATCGAATTACCAAGCAAGGTGGCCCGACCGGTAGCATCGGTGAAATCAATCTGCGAACCCTTAAGACGATAGTTGACCCACTCCGGACCGAGGGTGGCTAACATCTGAACGAGCGCGGGCGATAGTTGATTTGTCGGGGATGGATAGCCTTGGTTGAGTTGTGGGTTCGGCGGCGTGTTCTGATACTGAGGCAGCATGCCGAAGGCGTCTTTACAGCCAATGTAATCGCACCTTCCTGGGTTGCCGACATATTCCCAGGTAGCCCACGTCCAGTTTGGTACCGCCTTGCTCATTATGTGCAGCGCGGTCAAACCGAATGCGTTGCCATTAGCATCGTAGTTACAATGATAGGTGGTGTTCTGACAATTAGTCAGCGGTGTCCAACGCGCCTTAATCTCAATGGCATCAATCGGGAAACTCAACGGAAGACCTTTTTCAAACGCGGCCTTCAATCCCTGCTGGTACCAAAGTGAGTTTGTGACGATAAAGTCGAACGACGACCGGTTTCGTCGCACTTCTTCGTTACCGCCTACTGAGATTTGTGGAGCCGCCGCGGTTATCTTCCTTCCCTGTAGCTTCTGGATCTCACGCTGGCTCGACAGTCTTAATTCCCTTTGCTGCTGTCTGAAAAGCTGTTGGTTAGACGGGCGCAGGACTTTCTTCACCGCGGTTGTCGTTCCAGGCCAAACCGGGCAGTTGGCCGGGTTAGGATTAGACCCGCTGCACTTGGTCGGATCGGGGGTTGAAGGGAATGTGTCAGGGTCATCCGCCCATGTCTCCCAAAGCGCGTTGTTTGTGGGTACATTCTTTGGCCCAACCTTGCTTTGGGTTGGGGCAGTCTGATTGACTTGAACAAACAACTGCCAGTTGAATTGATCGGGCGTATTCAAGGCCGGGTTGGGATCCGTTCCGGTTTGAAGTGACTTACGCCAGTCGTCACCGGAGGCGCCAGCGGCCCTGTTATTCGGATTGGTCAAGGTCACACCCAGCGCGAGAAAGACAAAAATGCCGCAGATAATCGGCATCAGCGCCCGCTTCTCTAAGCAAGACTTCATCGAAGGACTCGAACGTTTCATAGCTGTTCTCCTTTTCATGAGGAATGAGGGTGTCGCCGCAAGATGCAGCGTCGTCCGCACTCACGGTTGGTAGCCGTCTTGCATCCACTGATCGAAAAGATCGAGATTGGTCTGGGACCAAAAAGGGCCGCCCATTGGCATCTGTGGCTGTTCCTTTCCAGTTAACCGTGCGTACACGTGGTTAGCATTAGCATGATCCGGATAGGTGTCGTCTCCCGCGCTATTCGACATATAGCTATAGTCGGTCAACTCCACGCCTTTAGGGTTCATACACATCGTGTCTCGAGGGGTGAAAAGAGCACTTACTTGTGCAAACGATACTGCCATTTGTTCCTCCTCACAGGTGGTCACTGTAGCGGGACCTCCCTTCTCTAACGTGCCGGTTTTTATCAGGTGGGACCATCTTCATACTCAGACTACCCAGAAATTGTTGCTTCATAGAGCAACGCTGAATTCAGGATGATGTATGAGTGGCGCGTGATGGCGGTGCTTCTTTGGCGCCGCATTCATGTTATGAGAATTAAGCTGCCAGACTATGCCAAGGACCAGTGAGGCAACTGCTAAACTCCTGGAGTGAGGTTTCATGGGTCGTCCTCCTCATGGTAAAGCGCGTGTTCTTCGACTGAACACGTCATGTTGTTTTCTGGGCGAACGTGAGGTTCACGGTAGACTGTGACTGAGACTTGTATCCTACTTCCAAGCACAAGTCAATGCTCAGTTTGCGCGGGTTAGCAGCCGCAGATAAACGCAGATGAATGCGGATCATCATGAAGGCAAGCGATTTGAGTGAAGAATTTTCAGATCCGTGTAGATCTGCGTTAATCTGCGGCTAACTTGCTTCCTCGATGCTCACTCGAATCACGCCGCGCGCTTCGCCGGTCATCACTTCTTTCGCGTGCTGATTACGGCAGACCCACTTTGAGGCCACACGAACAAATTGTTCGTCGGGCTCCACTTCGACCAACTCCACTTCACAAAAAATAGTGTCGCCGGCAAAGACCGGTCGATGAAACCGAAACGTCATCTCACGCGCGATGAAATTGAGATCGCCGCCAATCTTGGTTGGCAAGGTCGCCGTGAGCAGACCGTGAGCCATTAAGCGACCTTGTTCATCGGGCACGAGATGGTGCTCGCCTTCGTCACCGGACAACTTTGCAAACAAGCGAATGTCTTCTTCCGTGAAAGTGCGTTGCCAGGAAATTACTTCACCAATTTGCATGATCCAGTCTCAGGAGAATGCGAATTCAAGGCGACCCGTCCTTGGGCATTGTTACCATCTTTTTGTTGACGACCCTTCGGGATCACTTGTCCGCTACGGGCTCGCGCGCCCAGAAGACGAAGTCGGTAACGGCTGGTTCCCCGCCTATCGACCGCACGAGCTGTGCAATCTGTCCGCGGTGATACCAGGAGTGGCCAAACAACTGCGTGAGAATTTCTTCAATCGTGTTACGAAAGCGCGCGCCTTCGTAGCTTTGGTACTCGAAAACGCGCGCGAGTTCTGCGTCGTTAAGTTGGCTCAGATATTCGGACCAAAGCCCTTCCGTCTCCGCTATCTGGGCGGGCAGGTCGGCGAGCTCAACGTCTCGCGGGAACAGTTCGGCATTTTCTTTTGCAACTCCAAAGCGGAAGAGCCACATGCGACGCGCCGCAATGATGTGTCCGAGTAGGTAGACAGCTTTGCGAAACGCTTCCGCATCGTGCAACTTCTCCGGTAGCGTATTCAACGAGTCCAGCGTCTTCGCATGGCTATCCTTCTCATATTCAAACCAGCGGCGGTAGCGATCAATCATCGGCCGCTCGCATTTGGGCGGGAGTCGCCGCTATTTGATCAATTAGGCCGCGGCGTTCTTCAGGCGAAAGCGTTCCCTGAAAGGCAAAGGTTCCGACCGGGTAACGTAGGTCCATTGCGTGTCTCCTCAGCAGTATATTTCCAGTTCATCTTTTTTCCCGTACTGGTTCATTTTGAACTTTTTAGGTCCGAAGGACTGGCAGTTAGTAGCCCCGCCCGTGAGGACGGGGTGGATGCGACATTTGGTTTCTTGAGCGCCGAAGGTGCGCCACAATTTGTTCCGGCCCTTCGGGCCTCTGGCTATCGAGAGGATGAAGTCCCCCGCCCTAACGGACGGGGCTACTAACTACCCCGGTCCTTCGGACCTAAAACATGCTGGCGATGGAACTGAACCAGTTATCTTTTTTTCGTATACCACGATCGCGTGTGATTTTAGCGCGCGCCCTCATAAATGGAGATATGCAATGGGTCGCCGCGTTGCAGGCCTCGCCTCGCTAGTTGTTGGCGCGTTCCGATTGATTTTCAATCACTGAAAGCAGGTTGTACGCCACGCTGTCTTGGGATTATGCTCGCCACGGATTGTACTCAGTAGCTTCACCAGGGACAACTATGACTGAAACAGCAGACGTAGTGATCATCGGCAGCGGCATTGTTGGATCAAGCGTGGCCTACCACCTTGCGGAGCAAGGCTGCACCAACGTGCTCGTAATCGAGCGCGAAGCGCATCAGGGCAAAGGATCGACTGGAAAGAGCATGGGCGGCGTGCGCGCGCAGTTTTCCACCCCCGTCAACATTCAGATGTCGCGCTATTCCATCGATTTCTTTTCGCACTTCGACGACGTCGTCGGTCATCCGGCAGATTATCGCGCGCATGGCTATCTCTTCTGCGCAACCCACGGGCGGCAGCTCGAATATCTCAAAGCGAATCGTGAACGCCAAGTAGCACTGGGCGTTCAGAATGTAGACCTGGTCTCACGTGAGGACATCGCGAAGTTTGTTCCACAACTGCGCGTCGATGACATAGTGGGAGGGACGTTCTGCCAGAGCGACGGTTTCGTCGATCCTCACAGCGTGATGATGGGCTTCATGCTAAAGGCTCGTGAACGTGGCGTGCGACTTTGGCTCGAAACACAGGTGACCGGCATTGAAGTGGAACCAGCAAACATTGGGAGCGCAGGCGCAGTGAGCGCGCAGGGCGAACCTGGTCGCTCGGCCGTCTCGCCTGCACCGCGTCGCATCTCCGGCGTCCTGACCACTCGCGGTTTCGTCTCCACGCATATCGTGGTTAACGCGGCCGGTCCCTGGGCTGCGGAAGTAGCGCGATTGGCCGGCGCTGATTTACCGGTTGAGCCGTTGCGGCGCCAGCTTGTGCCCACCGAGCCTTTCGACGGATTACCACAACGTTTTCCCATGGTCATCGACATGTCCACAGGCTTTCACTTCCGTCGCGAAGGAAAAGGAATTCTCCTGGCCTGGAACGATCCGGAAGAAACTCCGGGTTTCAAGACAGACTTTGATCCTGGTTTCGTGGAAAAAATTCTGACAAGAGCTGCGGCGCGGGTGCCATGCCTCGCTGAGGCGGAAGTAAATCCGCGTCGCGCCTGGGCCGGGCTTTACGAAATGACCCCGGATCATCATGCCATCATCGGGCCGGCGCCGGATGTTGCCGGTTTGTATTTCGTAAACGGGTTCAGCGGCCACGGCGTAATGCATTCACCCGCTTCGGGTCGCATTATCGCGGACTTAATTCTCCGTGGCCAATCGGATTTGATCGATGCTACCAAGCTGAGCGTGACGCGATTCCGTGAAGGGCGCACTTTGGAAGAAACGGCCGTTCTTTAGCTCCCTCGGGTCACAGCGCAAAAGATCGCGTCAACAAGTCTCGCCAAAGGATGCCTGAAAAATCACAGAGGACGACTCTTGAGTTGTTTGCTGGTCGGCTCCTTAATTTCAATTACATCTGGCCGCGGTTTTTCAATCTGCCCTAACTCTCGAATACTCAATCCAAGCTTTCTTTGCCAATCTTCCAACAGCTTCTTGGGATCACCTTTGAAAACGCTCAGGCCTTCGGTCCGATCCAGTCGCAGGTCTTGAAGCTGGAGACCATCACGTCCCAACTGGTAAACGAATCTGAAGCGCCTTCCGTTATCGAGAATGCCTAACAATGGTTCCCAGGGATCGGCAATCAGCGCTCCTTTCAGATAGTCTAATCTGTCCTGTTGAACGCTACACAGGTACATCCACGACGGGGTAATGGCGCTGGCAAATCCGCCATCACCGCTAAAGGCCAAGTTGTTGATAGCCCCTTCATACTTTAGCTCGCCGCCAACCTGCGTCCCCGACTCGACATTCCATAACCTCAGCGTTCCGTCGTCGCAGCCGGTCAAAGCTAGTTTGCCGTCGAGGGTGAGCGCCACCGCTGTCACCGGCGCGTTGTGTTGGAGGAGGTGCATTTTTTGACCAGTGTGAAGGTCCCAAATTCTGGCAGTTTTGTCATCGCTGCCGGAAATCATTCGGTCGCCGGCAAGAGCGATGTCGATCACCGCATTGGTGTGTTGCTCACTTACAGTAATTTCTTTCCCGTTTACCAAATTCCAAAGACTTATCCCCGAATCGTTTACCGCGGCCAACATTTTGTTATCAGCGCTGAAAGCGATCGAGCTGGGAGTGCCGGCGTACGGCAGAGTTGCAATTGGTTCATTTCTTCCGACCTGCCAGACGCGTATGGCTTGCTCATCCGCCGCCGCGGCGTACTTCCCGTTGCCGCTTACGCTGGCCAAAGTGAGAACTGCATTAGGGAGTATTGGGTCGCCCAATGTTGTGCCGTTTTCTGTTTCCCAAAATTGCAGAGTTGAAGAACTGCTAAGTGTTAGCAGCACCCTACCGTCTAGACTTAGATCCGCCGGCTCAATATCGCCTCTAATGAACCGGCTTCCTTCCATGTTCGAGTCAAAACGCCATAGACGAGCCATCTTGCCGGAGATAAACACCGAATTTCCGTCTGGGGAAACCGTAGGAGGCGTTTGGAATCCGAATTCTCTCTTGATCACACCCAACAAGCTCCCGGTCTGAGTGTCCCACTTTTCAATTACGTTGGGCCGATAGTTCCCGACTCTCAAAAAGGTCTTTCCCTCAGGCCCGAGCGCTGTACGAATGGCGCCGGAGTGCACCTTAAGGGCCGGGAGCAACGGTCCGCCGGAATCGGTCTTCCAGACTTGAATATCTTCCGAGGCGTGGTTCGCCATTCGCGTAAAGAATTGCTCTCCACTTGGGCTGAACCCCATGCTTCTGACAACCCCTATGAATTGAGGCAGCGAAAAAAGTGTGTTGCGGGACTCAAGATCGATCATCCTGACGATTTTGTCCCGCCCTGCCGTTAAGAGGCTGCGGCCATTTGGACTAAGACTTACAGCGGTATTGTCGTTTAGTTGACTGAGGGGATATTTTACGACATCACTTTCGGTCAATTTCCAGATCATGTCTGGCTGGTTTGGAAAACTCGCGAAGAGGTATCGACCATCGTTGCTGAAGGTGAGAGACACACTGGGAGTTGTCATAGCCACCAGAGGCCGGCTAGTACCCTGTGTCCCCCATATGAAGAGTTGCTTGGCTTTGACTCCCAGCAACCAAAACGTCCGCCCGATGCGAGTAAAGGCTCTGATTTGAAAATCCGGCGGGTCAGCCGCGGGAGTATCCGAACCTACGTCAACAGGGGGAGAATTACTGCCCTTTCCGGTAACCTTCTTGTCATTCAGGAAATCGATCGGTTTAGTGAGTTCGGCCTGCGTTTTTGCGTCCCACACTCGAACTATTAATGCAGTAGGAGTTCCCGCCTGGTCACCAGATGGACCATTCCGCGAACCGCCACTCACAAGCGCTCGCGCTTCCGTGCTCGGCACAATTGCTCCAGTCAGAACCGCTGTTCCGTCAGCATTGAATATAGCTAGAGTGCAATTGTCGCAGATTGGAAATGGCAGCGCGCCGGATTCCGCGTCCCACAGCTCCACTTGGCCGCCCAAGCTGCGTGTAAGCACTTTCTGTCCGTCAGGACTGATGTTGGCTGACGCGCAATCATCACAATAGGTTGCCAGCAGACTGCCGTTTGTGGTGCCCAGCAATGTTTCTGCATCTTCGAGGTGTTGGTTTCTTTTTTGTGGATCGGATTCTATCGCGGCGGCTTTCAACAAGCAGAGTAGTGCGCTACTTGGATCGTTCTCACTCTCAAACCACTGCGCACGCCGCTCCAGGATGTCAGCCCAAAGCGAATTAGCAGTTCTCGAGTAGCCGGGCGTGCCCCGAAGATCCAGATACGCATCCCTGGCATTCATGTAGCGTAACTGCCGTTCGATATTCGAGGTATTCAGCTGCTGCTTAAAAAGCATCAGCTCGTTTTTATAAGCAGAGGGATAGATGACCCAGGTGGCGATCGCAAATAGGAGGATGAGACTTCCTGCGGTTACCCCCGCGACTGCCACTACCGACGTAATCCACTTTATTAGCGTCCGCCTCTTCCAGAGTTTAATGTGTCGGATCTTCCATTCATCAACGATGCTCGCATACATGTCGTGGTACAACTCAAACCAGTAAGAGCGATCCGGCCCGCGTGATTCTCTGAGGATCTTGGCATCATCCTGGCTGAGCTTTTCGAGCGCGGTTTTGAGTGGCCAAACTCTTTCGTCCATGTGTTCCGCCAGACTCCTCAGCTCATAGGCCATCTTGGCTCCTTGCTTGGTAACCAGGAAGCCAAAAGCGCGAGCGACTATGTTCTGTTCGTTTCTGCTGAGGAAAGGGGACGAGAGCTTCTCTTCACAGAAGGAGCGCAAAGCTTTTTGGGCGTCGCCTCCTGGTTCCTGATCGGTGGAGTCACCATTGCCGGCACGATAGTCGGTTAGAAATCGGGTATAAGAAGTTCCCTCATCCGAAATAACAATTGGTTTCGTCAACAGTGAACCCGCTTGCTTCTCAGCAGTCAGGGCGTATTGCTTGTTCCACAGCCTCTCACAGGCTATTTGAAGATAGGGAGGCGCAACGAAGTTTCGTTTAACAACCTGCGCTCTTGTTTTGTTTTGACCCGTCGAACGCTCGGCGAGACTTCCGCCACCCTTTTCGATCTTTGACAAGTCTTCAACCAGACTGCGGAGATTCTCCTCGTCGGGATCGACACCGCTGAGTTGGCAGGTGCGCCTGATAATGTCTTGGGTTTCATCCTTGTCTGGATATCTGAGGCGGTAGTAGTTGTTGAAGAGATCCGGAATCTTGTTGTCGAAGATGCTCAACTCGCCCAGGAATTCCTCACGCATCGAGAAGACCACGCGCACCTGGTAATCCTCGTTATTGATGATCTCGCACAGGTCTTTTACAAACCTGCCGAAATAATCTTCGTAGGCATGATATTGAAACACCTCTTCAAACTGGTCGAGAATCAACACGCAGCGGTCGCTCTGTAGTTTATCCGGCGCACTGTCCAGATCTTTGAGAGATGCGGAAGATTTCCGGAAGCCGGCGAGGACTTGCGACAGACGGTGCTCGGTGTTCTCGGCAGAGCTCCGGAGACTTCGCGCAATCACCTTGTTAATTTCTGACGTTAGTCTCTCTTCGTTCTGTTCGGATCCAACCCTTGGTGGCGTAAGATTAGGTGCCTCGTCGTCCCGCTTGCCGCGGAGCGCCCTGATGACATCCTGAAACAGGGCACGAGGCGGCCAGAATCGGATGCCCCTGTCATCATCGAATTCATCGTCGGTGTGTGCCAGCTCATCGGCCCCGGTCCAGCGGTTGTGCCAAACAACGGCACACTGCTTCTTGAGTTCGGGAATGACTTTGGCGTTGAGGAAAGACGTTTTACCCACCCCGGAGGCAGCAAAGAGGAGCGTCGTCCGCGCCGAGAAGATGCGATCCTTCATGAGGATCAGGTCGCGCTCACGCCCAAACAGCTTTTCCTGATCTTCCTGCTTGTAAGGCCGCAGGCCTTTGAATGGATTGGGGGGAAGCGTTTCCATCAGACCGCTCCTATCTTCACTCCGGTAGGCAGGCTGGCGACGATCCCATCTACAAACTCGTTCAGTGAGGCCTGGAAAATAGTGATGTTGTTCTTCTCGAAGAAAAGACTTTCAAAATCGCCGACCGAGTACATCACCGAGTAGTCCTTGATATTCTTGCCGTCAGGATCGCTCTTGCGTTTGACTGTCTCGTAAATACTTCGGACGTTCCAATCACTGAGGCTGTAGCCCAAAAACCACATCCGTTTGTCGCGCATCAACTCGGAGACAGTTGCGGGAATGATTCCAATCTTGCTCATCTGAGAGACATAGTCGACATAATCGTTATCGGAGATAACCAAACCCTCGTCTTCGTATGCGAGATCCGGATGGAGGCAGCCGTGAATCTTGTAAATTATCACCAGACTCTGCGACTTGGAGAGTACAAAGCTACTCGGATATGACTTGTTCCAGTACCTGGTCTTTAATACTTCACGATTCTCAACGGCTTCGGAACAGCGGATGAGAACCTTCGGATCGCCTTTCCTCGTGGTGAGCACGACATAGGGGACTGGCGGCGCGGGTTGGTCAAGTTCGTTCGTCATGTTATCAAGCGCGTTCTCCATGAGGCAGTCGTAGTTCGTCGTTATGATTAGGTAGTCGCCTGCTCCTTTCTGCTGCAGGTGGTACTGGGCAGCTTTGGCCAGCAATTTATGCGTCCGTGTGGGCGTGTTCTTGGGGGTGATCACCTGCTTCAGCAGATCCCAGAGGTCCTTTCGACCCTCGTGGGTTTCGAAGTAACTGGCAATACTCGTCAGTGCTTCGGGCGGATTGGCTATACGCGTCACCTTGGCCAGGAGCTGCAGCATCTCTAGATGTTCTTCTTCGTTGGTTGTGAAGACTTCACCGGGAAAAAGATTTCGCAAGCCTTCGCTGATGCGCAGGAAGGTCGAATAGTGGGAGCGCTGGCTGAAGAGCTCTGCCAATTCCCCGGCGGATGGTGGGTAGTCTTCCTTCTTGAGACGGTCGAGCAACGCGATCGGCGTTTCGATTGGCAGTTCCAACTCTGCGGTTTGGATGAGGTACGCCAGGAGGACGGCCATTTCCGCGAACGTCTTGGCTTTGCCGCTGAGATTAAGGAGAGAAAGCGCCTTGTCGATTTGTTCGCGCTGCGGCGCGGCTTTTAGCGTTGGCCGCGGTTTGAAAGTCCGGCCTGAAATTGAGACGCCCGCCCCCAAAAAGGGCACAAACCTCTGCCCTTCTTGGACATTTTCAGGAAACATGCTTGCCGCGAGATCTTCGTACGGAATCTCGCGCCCCTTCTTAATATCAACCATAGGATTTATTCTTGATCAACCATGCCCTACAACTGAGATTCAAGCTGAGACCGCGATCGACCTCGTCTCTGTCGTTCATAACGTTGTGGCTGTTGTGAGACACGCAAACTTCCGGGAGTGACGATTCTGGATGCGCGGACCCACGAAGAGAGCTTCGATCGTAGCAACCCGATTTCATGGTCCGATTTTTCTGCTACTGCTTCGAAAGCAGCTCTTGCAAGAGCTGGTTCGGGAGAATGCGGCACTCGCAGGCTCTGAGGACCAGCCAGTTGAGTTTGCAAGGACGAGTGATAAATACTCCTCTTTGCATTACGCGTCAACAGATTTTTCAGGCTTTTTGCAATCACCGCTACGGCAGGAAAGTCGTCGCTAAGACTGCTTCTCGGCGCCGGCTGAGTTTGAGCTTAACAGCAAAGCACTCGCCGTTGCCTAAGATTTTGGTAGGGCACTTGATGTTGAGCGCGAATGAGATCCAAAGAGATTGGATAGGCTGGGATCCCACTGCAGTAAGTTAGGCTGGCCGCTGACCGGCTTTGGCTTGGCCGGGCGTAATCCCGGTCGATTCAACGTGGGCCGGATCCCACCCGATCTTGACCGGCGCCGTCCAATTTTGATTGCTGATGGCGGCATCAATCGCGCTACGCAAGTTCTGCGGCAAGCCCCATCGTATCCCAGTAACAAGACCGTTAGCCTCTGCCGCTGCGGCAAGCCGAAGCAAATACGCCGAACCCTCTTGGGCAGGATGATCGTCGTCCAACATATCAACAGCCAGTGATTCTTTCTGCCCGTTAGCTCCCGTTACGTTGTGAAAGCCGTATTTCAGCTTGGAATGTCCGGTGTTGAAGGCGGTCAATTGATCTTGGGGAGAGCGCCAGGCATCTTGAATTCTCGGTCGAAGCCCTTGCGCTTCTAACGTGCCTATCACTGCCACAATCCTGGCAGCGAATGACGGCCAAAGTTCAGTTACTCTTTGCGTATTGCGCTGTTTTCGCTGTGCTTCGTTCATTTATTTTCTCCTAACTATCACCATGGCTCTCTCGTAACTCGGTAGATCCTGCTCCGAGAAACCAGACTCAATATTCGAATCTTGAAAGTGCACCAAGATCTCATTGCTCTTACAACCTCTATGAAAACCAAGCGCAAAACATTTCACGAATCGTTGGTTCCTGGAGAATAATTCCGGAACTCAGTACGGGCGATGGGAGTTCCTTTATGGCCAACTGCTGTCCCTTGGAACAATAGCGAGAATTCCTGTCCTATGGCGCGTTCGTTTGCGACCAGTCCGAAATCTCATCCATTGCCAACTTGTAGACCTCGTCTTGCGGAATGCCCAGGCTCTTGGGGATCTTCAGTGAGTGGTCGCCGCCTTCGATGGCGTAGAGTGTTGCCGGTAAGCGAAGTCTTTTGATTACGGCGCGGATCTCTTCTTCGGTACCGAAGGCGTCGCGCGAGCCCTGGACGAAGAGCATTGGCGCGCGAATGTCTTTTAAGTGCGCATCGCGAAGTTGTTCAGGCTTGCCGGGCGGATGAAGGGGATAGCCAAGGAAGACGAGGCCAGCAAGCTTCTCGGCATATTCCTCAGTTGCAGCAACCTGTGACGCGATGCGTCCGCCCATCGACTTCCCGCCAATCACGACACGGTTTCCTTTCAATTTCTTATGTTCGTGGGCTGCTTCGATAACAGCACGATAACAGCCTTCGAGTTTCGCTTTTGGATCTGGCACGCGACGCCCTTTCTCCATGTAAGCAAAATTGAAAGTGACCGAATCGAAGCCACGTTCGGCCAGGCCACTCGCGAACAGGCGCATGATTGGACTCAACTGATTCGCTCCGGCGCCGTGCCCGAGAATTATGGTTATGCCAAGACGATCTTTCTGCAAAGCAGCGTAGAGCAAGGCTGTGACGCGGTCGTTCCCAGTTACCTCGATGAGTAGTCTTTCAGGTTCTCTGTTCACTAAGACATCCTTGTTTGTTTAAAGGCATGAACCGCAAAAGGACGCCAAACGCTTCGCAAAGAACACCGCAGGTTTTTTCCTGTTCGTGCATTTAGAAAGCTGTCCACAAGTCCAGAACGTTGTTACTTCAGAATTGCGTGTTAACCGGACAGCGGGGGCAAGCCCGCCTTCCCGACCAAGAGCTGTTCTGACTGCCTTGGTAAGTTTGATCTTGAACGGCCATTCAATCGAGTCCAAAAGCTCAACTACAACAAGCTCATGGTCGGGAAGGCGGGCTTGCCTCGCTGCCCGGTGAAACGTAAACGCGCGGCACGCGTTGCCCGATACCGCAAGTGACTTCGTACGAAAGTGTACCTGCTGTCCTGGCAAGTTCCTCAGCACTTATCGAAAGTCTCGCATCGTGGCCCATGAGTATTACTTCGTCTTCCAGTTGCACACCAGGAACGTTAGTGACGTCAATTAACGTCAGGTCCATGGAGATCCTGCCGATCACGGTGGCATAGACTCCACGGATTATGGCGTGCCCGCGATTGGATAACGCGCGCATGTAACCATCATGGTAACCCACCGGAATAGCAGCGACGAGCGTCTTGCGCGAAGCCTCAAACGTGCAGCCGTAGCCCACGGTCTCTCCAAGTCGTACCCACTTGAGCGACATGATGCGTGAATGAAGAGACATCACCGGCTGAAAGTTCTCACTGCGAGCTGCAGGAGCGAGAATGTCGCGCCAAAGACCATAGAGTATGCCGCCGGGACGCACCATGTTTCCCCATGCTGTAGGTTGAGCAAAAATTGCCGCGGAATTCGCCAGGTGGCGATAGGTCGGCTTGTAACCGTGTGCGGCAAAAACCGCCAGCGCATTTTCAAAACGTTTTATCTGATCATCCGTCAGTGGCGCGCAGGACGGTTCGTCGGCAGCAGCGAAGTGAGTCATCAAGCCGTCAACTCGAATATTGGAGAAACTCTTCAACGCTTCCGCAAACGCCACGACTTCGTCGAAGCGCACGCCAAGCCGGCCCATGCCGGTATCAATTTTGATGTGCACGTCGGCCACGATGCTACGCTCGCGCGCGGCCCGATCGAATGCTTCGAGCATGTCCAGGTGATGAATTACCGGAACCAGATTTCGCTCGATGCACAAAGTCGCTTGTGAGCCCCAGAAACCGGCGAGACAGAGAATGGGCTTTGATATTCCCGCATTTCTAAGCTCAACTCCCTCTTCCGGAAGCGCCACACCAAACCAGTCGGCGCCTTCCGCCTCCAGCCGCCGGGCGCATTCGACCGCGCCGTGTCCATAAGCATTGGCCTTTACCACGGCCATCACATTCACATCCGGGCCAACCCGATCTTTAACGATATGAAAATTTGCGGTGAGCGCATCGAGATCAATCGCCGCCCACGTGGGACGGTGAGCGAAAGTTACCAAACTTGCCGAATTGGACAGGTTACCCATTATTGAAACACAAGTTCGAGTTGCATTTCTTCGATAGTCATGACCCTTTCCTTTGGTGCGTGTAGGGTTTATTCGCGGTAGAGATTATCAAACCGCATGCTGGAAGGAGTAAAGCGGAGTCTGATGGTATCGGTGGGCCCGTTGCGTTGCTTGGCAACAATGAGTTCAGCCACATTCTTTTCATCATCAGGCATGCTGTCTCGCTCTTCGGGAGATTTGTATTGTTCCGGCCGATAGATGAAAGCAACAACGTCAGCATCCTGCTCGAGCGCGCCGGACTCACGCAGATCGGCAAGTTGCGGACGATGATCAGAACGCGATTCAGGTGCGCGCGAAAGCTGTGAGAGGGCAACAAGCGGAACATTCAATTCCTTGGCGAGGCCCTTAAGCTCGCGCGAAATTTGCGACACCTCCTGCTGGCGCGACTCAAAACGTTTCGCTGACCCGCTCATCAACTGCAGATAGTCCACGACGATAAGATCGAGACGCTTTTGTTCCGCAGCCAAACGACGCGCCTTCGCGCGCATCTCGAGCACAGTAATGCCGGCAGTGTCGTCGAGGAATATCCTGGCGTCGGCAAGCGTGCCGAGAGATTTTGCAATCTGGGCCCACTCCGGCCGTGAAAGGAATCCATTGCGAAACCGTTGCGCGTCGATATTGCCCTGCGAACAAAGCATGCGCATGACCAGAGCTTCTTTCGACATTTCCAACGAAAAGATTCCTACCACCGCACCCGGAACGTGAATGGCTGCATTTTCTGCCAGCATCAGTGCCAAGCTTGTTTTCCCCATTGAGGGCCGCGCGGCCAGGATGATCAAATCCTGACGCTGCAACCCGGAAGTCAGCTTGTCGAGATCAGCAAAGCCGGTGGTCAGTCCGGTCAAAACCGCGGCGCGGCCTTCCATCTCCTGAATCTTTTCCAGGAGTTGTTCAGCTACCGGCTTAACGTGTACGAACCCCTGGCGAATGCGTTCATCAGCCAACTCGAAGATGGCGTGTTCGGCGTGGTCGAGAATAATCTCTGGTTCGTCTTCCTGTTCCAGAGCTTCCTGAGTGATCTTGTTCGCCGCCCTGATCAGCTGGCGCAGCATAGACTTGCCGCGAACTACTTTTGCATAGTGTGCGATGTTCGTGGAGTGCGGCAGACCATAAGTAAGATTCGTGATAAAGCTGATGCCGCCAACTGATTCGAGCGTGTTCTCTTTTTTAAGTTCTTCACCGATGAGAATCGGATTAATCTCGGCGCCACGCTCAAAGAGCGCCGTCATCGCAACGAAAACTCGCCGGTGTGAAGGTACGTAAAAATCTTCGGGCCGCAGCAGCTCAATTGCCTGGCTGATGAGACCATTGTCGAGAATTATCCCGCCAAGGATAGCGCGTTCGGCTTCGGCGCTGTTTGGCAGCGAGCGCTCGAGCGATTGCTCGCGTATGGGATCTGGGCTGGCCATGTTTTGAAGAAGAATTGCTAAAAGGATCTCGAGGAAAGCGATTGGTTTAGCGTAAGTTAACAGTTGGGTTACGGAACTCAACGATCAAGTTAGGCAACCCCAATCCCGGCTGAGCCGTCTGGGTTTATAACGATTCCAGCGCTTAAGCCCTGGAAGACGTTTCCGATCATTTGAATGCCCCCGAGATTAATTGCGTCTGGCGTGGCGCTGAACAGCATCCCGTCCGGCGTGTAAAGATTAACGGAAACATCCAATTCTGCAGGTATGGCAGCTTCCTTCTGCTTAATAGCACAAATCAAATCTCCCGATCCCTTTTCCTTCAACGTCCAGTCGTGCACGCCACCCTCAATTTCAAATGTCTTCGGCCCACCGTACTTCTTGTTCATGAAGATCCTATTCTGGCCGATTGTTGCAATCTTGGCTTTGGTCTCGTCATAAATTCTAAACGATACGGCTAGATACCCAGATTCTTCATTGCGTTCAAACCTGAACAAAGATTCTCCTTTGTATACAACGAGATTCGGAGTGTCGATGAACGTATTTCCACCTAAGACTACTCTGAAATTCTTTTCAATGTTCCAAGGCACCTAGGTTCTCCTAAAATAATATTTCAACGGCCAGGGTATCCCTGAAGCGCGCCCTCGGGGAATGGGTGAAAAAGTGATTTGACTGAAGCCTCAACATTTCGCTCCTGCTCCCTATTTTGCTGAGTCACCCCGTTGCCGCTGCCTTGGTAATCGACCTGTCGAAATGTTTGTAATCACACGTGCCGCACAAGAAAACGACGCTGCGAGTTGAGCTAGAACCTGCAGCGTCGAACTATAATCTCGGGGCGCGAAAAAAGCGACTTGCGAGATGTTTTATTGCTCTCCACCCTCAGCCGATTCCTCTTCCTTAGGTTCAACTTGTTTCGCCAGCTCGGCTTCCTGTTCAGGAGTCAGATGGCCGACGATAACCTCGCCTTCCGGAACAACTTTAACCTGGAGATCTATCGAGACCTCGCGATGAAGTCGCAGCGGCACGCTAAACTCGCCCAGGCGCTTGATTGGTTCGCGCAAGTGTAGGCGATGACGATCAATCTCGTAACCGCGCTCTTTCAGCGCCTCGGCAATATCCATCGATGTCACCGACCCATATAGCGCGCCTTGTTCGCCGGCTTTGCGCTTGAACTCCAGCACCAACTTGCCCAACTGTTCTGCCTGTCCCTCGGCAGTCGTGCGCTCGTTCGCTTCCTTCTTTAACAGTGCCGCGCGTTCCTGCTCAATCTGTTTGACGTTATTCGCAGTCGCTTCAACGGCCAGCTTGCGCGGCAAAAGATAATTGCGAGCGTATCCGGCTCTAACCCGAACTATCTCACCACGGGCGCCAAGATCATCAACGTCTTGTCGTAAAAGTATTTTAGTATGCGCCATGCGGCAGCTCCTTCCTTAATCCGTTCCGATTTTCATTAGTCGGTCGTATAGGGCAGTAACGCGATATTGCGAGCGCGTTTAATTGCCTCGGCAAGCATGCGCTGATGAATGGCGCAGTTTCCGGAAATCCGCCGGGGCAGAATCTTGCCGCGTTCAGGGATAAAGTTTCCCAGAAACCTGACGTCTTTGAAGTCAATAATATCTACCTTTTCAATACAGAAACGGCAGATTCGGCGCCGGCGCATGCGGCGGCCGCCGCGACCCTGAGTAGGACGACCACGGTCGAAATCATCATCGCCGTTGTAGCGGCGTCCTCGGTCTTCATAATTTGTCGACATAGTTACCTCTTAAGCAGTAAATCGTGAATAGTAAATAGTGAATGGGCAAAGCCAGCGAGTCGGAAACCAACTTCGATGCCGGCTCAGCCGATCTGGCCTCAACCGTCCGCACCTCCGCGTTAAGCGGCGTCTTCCTCTGCGTCGACGGCTTCGGGCCGAGCAAACTCGGCCGCGGAATCTCGCCGTTGTTCGTTCTGACCACCCGGCCTCTTCGCGGCCTTACGAGCGCGCTTCGCTTTAAACTTTTCAGCACGACGGCGATCCTCATCAACCCGCACTGTGATATAGCGAATAATGCGATCGTTTACACGCATGCGGCGCTCCAGCTCGGCAATCTCTCTGCCCGATCCTTCGATTTCCAACAGCACAAAACTGCCTTCGGTCTTATGAAGAATCTCGTAAGCCAGTTGCCGCTTGCCCATACTTTCCGTTTTAGTGACGGTGCCACCCTGATCCGTAGCAATCTGCTTCAGGCTTTCGGTCAGTCGCGTCACTTCATCGTCGTCCGCCGCCGGATCCACGATGAAGACCACTTCGTATTGTCTTTGCGTTTCCAAAATATTCTCCTTCTCAAACAGTGACGAGTGATGAGTAATGAGTAATGAGTAAGAGAGTCACTGCCAGACAGAATCGTTTTGACTCATCACTCATTACTCATCACTCAGTACTGTTATATTCCGACATAGCTTTCAACACACCATCCTTCAGGATGGCACGCAGCGCGTCAGCGCTTCTCTCTAAAATCTTTTCAACCTCCGCTCGGGCAGCGCCAGGAAATAGATCGAGCACGAATCGTTTAGCGTCGGAGATCGGATGTTCAGGCTGAATACCAATGCGCAGCCGCGTGAACTCATTGGTACCGACCGCTCCGATTATCGACTTCAGGCCATTGTGCCCGCCGGCCGAACCCCTTGCTCGAATGCGAATCGTTCCAAACGGTAACGCCAGATCATCCGAAATCACGATTAAGTTGTCGCCCGGCCTTTCCAACTGATGTTTGGCCAGCAAACAGGCGACGGCTTCGCCGCTCAGGTTCATGTAGGTCTGCGGCTTCACCAGCTTGACCGCGCAACCTTCAATCTCACCCCTGCCGACCAGCGACTGGCATTCGCGGCGCTTTACGTCGATGCCTTCATCGTCAGCTAGTTTGTCAATCAACATGAACCCAAGATTGTGGCGCGACCACTCATACTCTCTGCCGGGATTTCCAAGACCAACTATCAAGAACATTGCCAATTGCCAATTTCCGATTGCCGATTCCTGTGCAATGAAAAACTCGTCGTTTTTGCAATCGGCAATCGGCAATTGCAAATCGGCAATGTCCTATTCCTTCTTGGCCTTTTCGGCTTCTCCGCCACCTTCTTCCTCTTCCTTCTTGCCCTTACCGATTACTTCCGGCTCAGCGGGAGCTTCAGCCTCCAACGACAGGAGCGGCAACCGGCTCTTCCTTAACTATGCCCACAGTTGCAATCACCGTCTCCGGTCAGATCAAGAATTTCGATGCCTTCGGCGACCTGGATATCTGAAACGTGCAGCACATCGTGAACGCCCAGATTTGAAACATCGACATTGATGACGTCGGGAATTTCCCGCGGCTCGCAGCGAATTTCAATTTCACGAATGACTCTGCTCGAGCACGCCCTGCTCTTCGCGAACACCTACAGGCTCACCGACAAGGTGCAGCGGCACTGTAACTTCAATCTTCTGTCCTTTTACCAGCCGGGTGAGATCCGCATGAATCAGACGGCCGCGCACCGGATCGATCTGGCGCTCGTGAAACATCACCTCACTGGCTCCGATACCTTCGATATCGATCGTGAAGATCGTGTTGCGACCCGACTCGGAGCGAAGAATCGCCGCCAGCTCGCTTAATGGAGCGAGCGCCGCCACGCTACCGCCCTCGCCTCCATAAACGGAAACCGGAACCAATCCCTCGCGTCGCGCGCGTCGAGCATCGTTCTTGCCGCGACCTTCTCGCGTTTTTGCGCGAACCGTAATGTCTTTCTGTTCTGCCATGATTACTCCTCTTACAGACGTTCAGCGATCAACTGAGGATTTTCGATTTTTGATTTGCAATTTAGGAATCATCACGATTCGTCGTGACGACTTCAATCGAAAATCTAAAATCAGAAATCGAAGATCTGCGGTTGACCGCTGATGGTCTTCTATTTAAGCCATCAGTGTTTGCCCTTCGCTATACGAAGAGCGAGGAAACGCTGGTCTCCTCGTGGATCGACTTGATCGCTTTCGCCAGAAGCGGCGCGATACTAAGTACTTTTATTTTTTCAAGCTCGCACGCGTGATCGCGTAGCGGAATCGTGTTCGTAACCATTATCTGCTCGATCTCAGACTCATCGCAGCTGCTTTACCGCCTGGCCGGACAACACCGGTGCGTGAAGCAGGCATGAATTCTCTCGGCTCCAGCATTCTTCAACGCCTTGGCCACTTTCGTCAACGAGCCACCGGTGTCGCACATGTCGTCGACAATCAAACAACTGCGACCGCGCACGTCGCCGACCACGTTCATCACTTCGGCTACGTTCGCTTTCTCGCGACGCTTGTCGCACAGTGCCAGTTCTGCATCCAGTCGTTTGGCGTATGCGCGCGCGCGTTCGGCGCCGCCGGTGTCAGGCGCAACTACCGTCAGGTTCGGCAGCGGATTCTCCTGATAGTAACCAATCATAACCGGCGCCGCAGTAAAGGTGGTCCACCGGAATATCAAAGAACCCCTGAATCTGCGCGGCGTGCAGGTCTATCGTCAACAGGCGATCGGCGCCGGCCACCGTAATCAGGTTCGCCACCAGCCTCGCCGAAATCGGAACTCGCGGCCGATCCTTCTTGTCCGATCGACCGTAACCGTAGTAAGGAATAACTGCCGTGATGCGCTCTGCTGACGATCGACGAAACGCGTCGAGCATCATCAGCAGTTCCATCAAATGCTCGTCAGTCGGCGGGCAGGTCGGCTGAACTATGAAAACATCGCCGCCGCGAACGTTCTCGTCGATCTGAAAATTGAACTCGCCATCCGAGAATCGTTCCGCGAAGGCCCGCCCCATGTCGCAACCCAGATGGCGAGCAAATCTCTTCCGCCAACTTCGGATTAGCGTTTCCGGAAAAGACCTTAATGCCGCCAGTTGTGCCCATAAATTAAGTGACCAGTGACGAGTGACAAGTGCAAAGGGTTGAGTGTACCACTCATTACTTTTCACTCGATCACTTTTCACTGCAATCATGGCTGGGGCGGGAGGATTCGAACCTACGAATGCCGGTTCCAAAGACCGGTGCCTTACCACTTGGCTACGCCCCAGTATCGGATCCAGAGTTGAAAGACCGTAAGAATGAAATATCCCAAGAACCAACCGCGCGAACGTATTCATTCCGCGACACTGTAACACAGGGAAAGATGCGCCAGCCTGCTTCCAGTTTAATTTCGGTAACGGCGCGCTGTTGGTCTTCGCTGTCGGCAAAGATACCAAATACGCTCGAACCACTTCCAGCTAATAAAGCGCCAAGGGCACCAGCCTGAAGTAGGGCCTCTTTAGTTCGTCTAATCTCAGGCTCAATATCAAAGATCACCGACTCGAAATCGTTCTTCAAGTCGTCCTGTGAAACTTCCGGAAGAGACCACAGTTGCGAATGCCGTGATTTTTCCTCGCTGCGCGAACTAGAAAGAATAGGGTCGGCCTCCGGTGTTGTCAAGGCAGGCGAACTCAACGCGGCGTATGCGTCAGCAGTTGAAATGCGGGTGTTTGGCGTGAGCACAATAAGGTGCTGAACGCCGCCATCCGCGCTGTCAGGTAGCGGAAAAACTGTCGCGCCGGTGCCCTCTGCCAGCGCCCGACCACCTGAGAGGAAAAAGGGCACATCGGCTCCCAGGGTGGCGCCAATGTCCAGCAACTCGGGAGCATTTGCTTTAACCCTCCACAGATGCGACAGCGCCAGCAATGAGACGGCAGCGTTTGATGAAGCCCCTCCGAGACCAGCTTTCGCGGGAATCCTCTTCTCGAGTCGAATGCGCGCACCCAGCTCGACTTCGTAACGATCCTTCAATACGTAAGCGGCGCGAACGATAAGGTTTTCGTCATCTGTTGGAATGTCAGGTTCATCGCAATCGAGTGTTATCGAGCCATCTCCACTCAACTCAAAGTGAATATCGTCGTGAAGTGAAATTGTTTGCAGCAGAGTTCTTACTTCGTGGTAACCGTCGGGGCGTTTACCGAGGATTTCCAGACTCCAATTGATCTTGGCGAAGGAAGGAAGGCTAAGAGAGGGATGACTCACTTTTGGGGCGGTTGATTCTGCAAACTCGTGAGCCGCCACCGACAAAGAAGGCGGACGCGCCAGCGAGCGATGAAGACCTGAGTTAGATAAACGCCGCCATCAGCGGAAACATAATGCCGATCGCGGAGGCCTGAAAAGTCAATCTACAAAATGTTTGCGCGATGTCTCTCAACTGCGAACGCGCCCCGATCATCTTCGATGCCTTCAACGATCAGTCTGAACCGGATCCGTTCTCAGTTGAGAATCGCCGGACAGCCTGTTCCCATGAGGAACGGACCGGGTAGCAATAAAGCAATATTGCAGCGGCCACGACTCCCGCTCTATAGGTATAGGAGGCGTCTCCCGTAAGAAGCGTAGCTACGAAGCCAATTACCGCAACTGCTGCGCCGATGAGTGCTACTTGAAGAGTCGTTCTTTGCAAGGAGATCAAGAGCCCGGAGGCCCCCTGAAGCGCAGCGATATCTTGCAAGCGCATCGTCGCAAACTTAGTGCGGCGAAACGCAATTGCGCCCAATCCGAAGATCAAAATCGTAATTAAGACCGGCATATGGAGCGACGGATTATCCCGCTCCGATAGGAATTTTTGGCTTACAAAAGCGAGAACACACAAGAGGACTGCAGCGACCAGGAGCGACAAGACTGTTGTCGACGTGCTCTTGTGACGGCGCGCTAGTTCTGACTGAACACTCGGGCTTAAGGCAGTGGAAGTTTCCATTCTCAGGTTCCCTCTCAATCATCCGCCAACTCGATGGCTATGAGCAAGGTGCAAACGCGAAAGATTGAAGCGTGACAGCGAAAAGCCCGTCATGGGATCACAACGGGCCGGATAAAACGCGCATCGTTGATTCAATCGTCAAGGTTTAATTTCTCTCGGAACCGAAACTGCGGGCACATTCGGAGTCGGCTGGTTAGCATTTTGTGTCGGCGGTCGTGGGCTGGGATTCGAAGGGGCTGGACGAGTTGTCCCGCGCTGCACCGGCGCGACGGGGGTTACATTCGAAGGTAGCTGGCCGTTATATTTCAGGGCCTCATCGATCAAATCGGCACTGCCTTCCTTTTTGTCCCGGCTAATCAGTATGCCGTCTGTATTGACGGTAACATCAGATCTTCCCAAGACCTCGTTCAGCAAGTTTCCCATGAAGCCCGGGCGCTCCGGCGGCGCCAGGCTCTTCCGCGAAGGGTCAGGATCAGGAATCGGCGCGCCAATAATGCTCAGCTGCTCTTTGGCTTTGTCTGCGTAATCGCTATTGGGGAAATTGCGTAGCAAGTCCTGGTAGTACTTGGCGGCTTCGTCCGGTTCCTCTTCCTGCTGATACGTGTAGGCCAACTTAAATAACACACCGTCCCGAAGCGAGAAGTTAGGATACTTGTCGATTACTTCCTTGAAGCGCGACTGCGCCCCCTTTAGACCACCTTTGCCACGTTTGTAACGTGGTTCCAGATAGAAAATTCCGACCTGATAACTGTGCATCGCCAAACTTTCCTGCGCTTCCCGCAGGCGATCTTCTACGATGGGACGAAGATTGGTTTGCGGATACTGCTGCAACAGCGACTTCAAACGTTGTTCGGCTTTGCGCGCATGAGTTATGTCGCGGTCGGAAAGACCCATCTGTCTCATTTCCGATTCGGCGACTTTCAGCATTGCATCGTCGGCGAGCGGATCCGTCGGGAAAAAAGTGAGCCAGTCTAAATAGGCCTGCGAAGCCTGAATCAGAGAGGGGGTGGTCCCTTCCAGATAAAAGGAATCAGCGATTGCCAGTTTTGCCAGCGGCAAAAATCCAGAATCGGGATAGGTGTTTATGATTGTCGAAAAAAGCAGCCGGCCCGTTTCATGACTTCCCTTCCTTACTTGTTTCGCGGCTTCCTCAAAAAGAACGCGGTCACGTCCTGGCGCCACGGTGCCGGTCAATTCCTCATACTTATCATCGCCGCCGCCACCGAGCAGACCAAAGAGGCGACCTTTCTTTTTCTTTTTTGCCGGCGCAGTACCAGCAGCCAATCCGCCGGTTCTCGCGCTCGCAGTTGCCTGGAGTCCAGCTTGCACGCGGGTATTAAGATCTGCCACGGAAGTTTCCAGCCGGTCAAGAATCGTCGGGTCATAACGTTCGGAGCGTTCCTGTTTGCTGCGCACGTCGCTGACCTCAGACACGATCGACCCTACTTCCTTATCAAGGCCACGAAGCCTCTCGCGCGGATCGTCGGGATCCTTCTTCTTCTGGCCCTGGCTCGCAGTCTTGGGCTCGATTGAAGAAATGGCGCCGGTAAGGGACCGCCGCATCGAATCGAGTTTTGATTGCATCACGTCCAGACGTTGAAGCGCCGAAAGTTCGCTCTGCGTGCTACCGCCTTGTGCCAAAGCAACAGAGGCCATGGCCAAAACAAGCGCAGCGCAAATCAACAAATGAGCAGTGAAGCGAGAATGCATAACTAAAACCTCCGATAAGACTAGTCTTTGATTTGCGATTTTAGATTTGGTGAAGTCGAAGTGACATCACGCAAAGGTTGCTAAGAATCAGAAATCAAAAATCTAAAAATGCCTAAACCCATTGCACGGTTGCTTCGCGCAGTCCCCGTACGGCCGCTTCGGGATCAACCGCGCCAAAAATGGCTGAACCGGCGACGATAATTTCCGCGCCCGCGGCTACCACGGATGCGATGTTTTCGAGATCGATACCGCCGTCTATCTCAATACGTGTGTCGAGCTGCCGCTCCTCGATCATGCGTCGTAGTCGCCTTACCTTGTCGACCGATGTCTGTATGAATTTCTGTCCCCCGAAACCTGGGTTCACTGACATTACGAGCACATAGTCCGCAAACGGCAACGCTTCACCCAAACTTTCAATGGGCGTCGCCGGGTTGAGTACTATTCCGGCCTGCGCGCCTGCCGCCTTTATAGAAGCAAGGGTGCGATGCAAATGTGCATCTGCCTCGACGTGGACCGAAACCATATTCGCACCCGCTTCTACAAACTGCTGCGCGTATCTTCCCGGCTCGGAGATCATCAGGTGTGCGTCGATCGGCAGTTCTGTTGCCTGAGCAATCGACTTAACAACCGGCAAGCCAACCGTGAGATTGGGAACGAAATGTCCGTCCATCACATCCACGTGAAGGATCGTAGCTCCGCCACGCTCAACCGCCGCTATCTCGTCGCCCAGCCGAGAAAAATCGGCTGACAAAATCGAGGGGGCAATATCAATTGACCTGCCATTCATCATCAATAGACCAAATTGCCAACCACTCCGCCGAACCGTTCCACCGGACTAAACCGCCTCACGGATTCGTGTTAGGTCTGATAGAAGGCGAAGGTTTCGGCGCCGCTGGGCGCAAATTACCATTCTGGTTGGGGATGCGATTCACGTTGGTATTGCCATTTCCCGCTTCGCGATTAGAATTCAGATTAACCACCCTATTCGCGTTGGTGCTATTCGCGTTCTTATTAGCCGCCGCCCTATTCACATTGCGATTTCCGTTGTCGACGTTCGCGTTATCGTTAGCGTTCTTATTAGTATTTTTGTTGCGCCTGGGTTTGTTTTCGTTCGCTAAGTCAGATCCACTTGGAGAGGGCTTCTCCTCGGCTGTCTTTTCGGGAGCGACAACTTCAGATGTCTCTCCCTCTTTCACTGTTCGGCTAATGTCCATGGCCACAGTCTGGCCGGCCTTAACCACCTCGCCTGCTCGGGGCAACTGAAACAAAACTGTGTCGGCCATCAATTGACTGCTGGGCCTGGTGGCGCGAACGCGAAAGTTCAAACCGGCACTCCCCAACACGCGCTCTGCTTCAAAACGATCCTTTCCCACGACATCCGGAACCTTCACTTCCGGGCTGCGAAGAGACAGATAAACCGTCGTCGCGAGACCAAAAACAAAAACGCAGGCGATCGCGATCACGATGCCGACCCTTCGAAGTGCTGATAAAGCCGCCGTGGCCATATTCACTTAACTAACCTCAAACTCCACCTGTGAATTACTGAGTGGGCCTGAAAACCAAGCGGCGAAGTCTAACATCCGCTACAGACGGTCGCAAGGCAGCGAATTTTCGATACTGATGCAGTTTGGAATCGGCACGAAGGTTCGAACTTTACAAAATGTTGGCCGCCGGGTCGCGCGACTGTGTAAACTTCGGGAACTATGCAGAACCATTACAGAACCGAGCGCGGTAGCGCCGGATGCTAAAGTCAAGCTGAGTGTTAAGAGTTTTGCCCAGCTTATGGCCAACATAGACTTTAGAATCCGGCGCTACCGCGCTCGGTTCTGTAATCGTTTGTTTTCCTCGTTGAATTCCCGACGACTCATTACTTGCTGCTTTCATACCAAACTGAACCAGTACCAATTTTCGATACTGATGCAGTTTGAGGCCGCAAAGTAATGGCTAAAGGCGCAAGCTAGAGACTTCATACTGTAAACACTGCAGCAGCGACGAATCTTTGCCGTTGTGCAAATCATTAAGTCTCTATTCGTTCAAGCGCGCAGATGAAGAACCCGTCTGTACCCTCTCGATGTGGCCACGTTCGCGCCGTGCCCGATGAAGTAATCAGTGATGAGGCAACCGCCAACTGCCCCAGTCTGAATGTCCTCTTGTTTTCAAGGAACGCTTGCACTACCTGTTCGTTTTCGTCGGGCTCGACCGAGCAGGTCGAATAGATCAGACGCCCTCCTGGTTTGACTACGCTCGCGGCATTAAAAAGCAGTTGCTTCTGGCGCCCGGACAGGTCCTGTATGTCATCGGGTGAGATGCGCCAGCGGATTTCGGGGTTGTGCCTAAAGGTGCCTGTACCGGAACAGGGGGCGTCGACCAGTACCCGATCAAAAGAGCTGTCAGCCAGGGGCAGAGTGGTTAAACCATCGAGCGCGAGACAGTGAATACTTCGCAAACCTTGCAGTTTAGCTGTTGAAATGACTGTTCTAAGCCGGTGCTGATGCAAATCCCCAGCAACTATTATTGCGGAATCGAGGCAGCGGTCGGCAATCTGAGTGGTCTTACTTCCGGGCGCGGCACAAAGATCCAGCACCCGTTCGCCCGGTCGGGCCCCCAGCGCTTCGGCTACCAGCTGTGATGCTTCGTCCTGAACATAAACCTGTCCCGCGGCTACTGATTCCGCCAGCAAAGTCCCGGCCCCGGCTATTCGCCACGCGCCGCTCACGACCCTTGAAGGAATCAGCTCCGCACCGGATCTGCGCAGGCGCTCACACAGTTCCGCTTCCTGCGCGCGATTATTCACGATCCGAAAGGCAACCGGCGCTGGCTCATTGTTGGCCTGCGCAAACGCTTCAGTTTCTTCGGCGCCGAATGCTTTAGTCCACCGTTCAATCAGCCACGGTGGATGTGACGTGGCGACAGCAACGCGCTCAATGGGATCGCGAATAGTGCTGGTGGGATCCACTCCCGGCTCGCGCGTTGCCCGCCGCAAGACCGCATTGACGAGGCCACCTGCTGACCGCAGGCGCGCAAGGTGAACCAGGTTGACCGACTCGTTGACGGCGGCTGAAGGCGGCACGCGCGACAGGAATCGCAGTTGATAAAGGCCCAGCCTGAGAACAACGCAAACAGCTACATCGAGTTCGCCGACTTTCCGATTTGCGTAATACTCAATTAGCCGGTCCAGCCAGAGCTGCCGGCGAAGCACACCCATTACCAACTCATGGCAGAGAGCACGATCCGGCGCTTTCAATTCGGCTTCCTTCGAGGCCAACAAAACCGAGGCGTAAGCGCCAGCCTCAACGCGCAGCAAAATCTCAAATGCTGCCAAACGTGCGGGCGAAACAGAATTAGACTTCACCAAAGCGATCGCCAATCTTTAAGTGTGTGCCGTTGAGGAAATCTCTCACGCTCATGCGGCGTTTCGATTCCGGCTGCACTTCAATTAGCCTGAGAGCTGTCTCGTCGCCGGATTTCACCACTAAGGCGTCGCCATGAGCGGCAATCACCCCACCTGGCCGCGCGTCGGGTCCTGTAGCCTCAACTGCTTCTGCTTTCCAGATGATTAGCCGATGAGATTTGTGGTGAGTGTATGCATTGGGCCACGGCTGAAATCCTCTGACGCGGCGCTCAATCATTGTTGCCGGGTTCGACCAATCAATAGCTCCATCGATTTTCTGTAATAGCGGAGCAAAGGTGGCGTCACGATCATGTTGGGGACGCGGGGTTATTACGTTGAGTTGAGCGATTGTTTCGCTCAGCAGATCAGCGCCAATAATCGCAAGCCGCTGCATTAGTTCCGGCGTGGTTTCGGTCTCGCCGATGGACGTTTCGCGCTGCAAAAGAATAGGCCCCGAATCAAGTTTCTCTTCGATGAACATCGTGGTCACGCCAGTTTTCTTTTCGCCGTTCACGATCGCCCAGTTAGCCGGCGCAGCGCCGCGATAGAGTGGCAGCAACGAGAAATGCACGTTGATACAACCTCGCCTTGGGGCACGCAGGAACTCGGGCGGAAGAATTCGTCCGTAAGCGACCACTACGGCGACCTCGGCTTTGTACGAGCCAAACAAGGCCTTCGCTTCGTCAGTTTTGATCCTGTTGGGTTGTTCGACCGGCAGGTCGTGGGCATGTGCGAAATCTTTGATCGGCGAAGAATGTATGCGGTCGCCGCGACCCGCGGGCTTATCAGGTTGAGTCCACACGGAAAGAATCTCATGTCCATCCGCGAGCAAACGCCGCAAAGACGGCACTGCGGATTCAGGCGTCCCCATGAAAACGATTCGCATGATTGGTGTCAGCTGCGAAGAGCGGGGGCAAGCCCGCCTTCCTGACCTGAGAGATTCTCCAGCTTGAGAGTTACTGCCCAGTTTGAATGGCTTTTAGAATCAAAAGGGAAAACTCGAGCGGGAGAACCTCTCAGGTCAGGAAGGCGGGCTTGCCCCCGCTCTTCCTACAGTCAGTCAATTTTTCAAGTCGCAGCCCGCTTCTCGGCCGGCGCGCTGATAGTAGCCCCCATCTTCTCCGCCGAGACTTTGGCTTGCATAAACAACAAAAGATAATCGCGTCCGCCAGCCTTCGAATCTGTCCCCGACATGTTGAAGCCGCCAAAAGGATGCACGCCCACGAGCGCTCCGGTGCACTTGCGATTGAGATAGAGATTGCCGACATGAAACTCCCGCCGCGCTCTTTCCAACTTTTCTTCGTCACCACTGTAAACCGCGCCGGTCAACCCGTATTGCGTGTCGTTGGCAATCTTCAGTGCGTCGTCGTAGTCCTGAGCCTTAATCACGGCCAACACTGGTCCGAAGATTTCTTCCTGTTCGATAGTCGCGCCCGGCTTCACATCGGCGATGACGGTCGGCTCTATGAAGAAGCCCTGTTCTCCGTCGGAACCACCACCGCTCACAATTCTGCCACCTTCGCTCTTGCCCTTCTCGATGTACTCGTTAATCGTCTTGAATGCTTTCTCATTGATGACGGCGCTCATGTTCGTTGCGGCGTCATCCGGGTTTCCTGTCTTAATCTTCTGAGTTCGTTCCGCAATTTTTTCCAACATCTGATCGTAAATCCGCGCATCAATAATCGCGCGCGAACAGGCGGAACACTTCTGGCCCTGAAAACCAAAAGCCGACTGCACTACGCCAGTCGCAGCGTCATCGAGGTTTGCATCATCAGCAACGATAATCGCGTCTTTGCCGCCCATCTCGGCAACCACGCGCTTGATCCAGATTTGGCCATTCTGAACTTTTGCAGCGCGCTCATTGATTCGTAATCCAATTTCCTTTGAGCCGGTGAACGCGATAAAACGCGTCTTCGGATGGTCGACTACGACGTCGCCAACTTCAGCACCCGAGCCGGTCATGAAATTCACAACGCCTGCAGGCAAACCAGCCTCTTCAAGAATCTCAAAAAACTTGTACGCGATTGTGGGAGCGTCGGATGAAGGTTTCAGAACGACCGTATTGCCGGTCACAACCGCCGCGCTGGTCATCCCAACCATGATTGCGAGCGGAAAATTCCAGGGCGGAATCACAGCCACCACGCCGAGGGGAATGTAATCGAGGTGGCTCTCTTCTCCCGGCATTTTTACGAGCGGTTGATCGCCCGCGTAGCGCAACATCTCACGCCCGTAGAATTCGAGAAAATCAATCGCCTCGGCTGTGTCGCCATCAGCCTCGGCCCACGTCTTTGCTACCTCATGAATCATCCAGGCCGACAGCTCATGCTTCCGCTCCCGCAGAAGACCCGCCACGCGAAACAACAAATCAGCACGCTCTTGTGGGTTGCTGTTTCTCCAGGTTTGAAAAGCTTCGTAGCCCGACTCCACGGCCCGGTTCGCGAGTTCCTTCGTTGCTTTCTGAAAACGACCAACGACTTGCGTGCGTTTAGCAGGATTGATGCTGTCGATTTTGGCGTCGGTAGTGATGCGCTCACCGCCAATCACCAGTGGATACTCACGGCCCAGTTCGCCTCTCACTTTTTCGAGCGCCGCGCGCATTGCCTGCGCGTTCTCTTCCTTACTGAAATCCGTCAACGGTTCATTACGAAATTCTGTGGGCATGTCTGACTCCAATAAAAGTTTTTCCAAATAGTATCACAAGCGGAACTGACCAAAGAGCGGAGGCTAGGCCACCTTCCCGACCTGAGAGGTTCTCTCACTCGAGTTTCTCTTTCGATGTTAGAGGCATTCAAGACCGGGTAGTAACTCTCAGGCAGAAGAACCTCTCAGGTCGGGAAGGCGGGCTTGCCCCCGCTCTTTGTTTTGATTGTGAACGCGCCGGGAACCAAGTCAAAAACGCAGCCGATTCTCAAGCATCGACTGCGTGCATCTAACGCCCTCTTGTCTTTCTGCCTTCTCTAACCCGCCCGCTGCCGCAGGCGGTGCTGACCTGTTTCCTGCTCCTGCCGTCTGCTCCTGTCCTCACTCCCACTTACCCGCTTTTTGCAGTTTCCTGATTTTGCGTTTCACCAACTCACGTTTGAGGGGACTCATCTTGTCCAGAAACACGATGCCATCGCAATGATCGGTTTCGTGCAGCATGCAGCGGGCAGTAAGTTCCGTATCGTCGAGTTCAAACTGATTTCCATTTATGTCGTGAGCGCGCACGATTGCCCGCAAGCTACGCTCGACCGGCGTAAAGACTCCCGGAAACGAGAGACAGCCCTCTTCGCCGTTCTGTTCGCCTTCAACGTGAATGACTTCCGGATTAATCATCACCACGCGCTGGTCGGGATCTTTCCCGCCGGAGCAGTCCATCACAAAGAGCCGCTTGGCGACACCGACCTGCACCGCCGCCAGACCCACGCCAGGCGCCGAATACATCGTCTCAAACATGTCGCTGATGAGTTTTTTCAGGCCCTCGCCAAACTCCGTGACCGGATCACCCGGTGCATCAAGAATCGGATGCGGCCACTTTACGATTTCCATTAATGCCACGATCTAACTCCTCCGATGAAACCTCGGACGCATTCGATGTCGACTCGTCTTCGGACGGTGCCTGTGGTTCCCCTTCGGTTTCCCTCTCTTCCGCAGCCCCTTGTATTAGCTGAAGCGCGTCTCTGTAAAGAAAAGGAATCCAAAAAAACGGCTCCTCTTTGGAACCGCGTTTCTCAAAAAATCCGATCTCAACAAGTTTGTTTGCTGTCTCCAGCGCTTCATCTCTAGTAATGGCCCAAACCGTAGATAACGTTTCGGGAGTTTGCTGAGTCTTTTCACCTTCGAGCTTCTGAAGAACTGGCTTGAACTGAGGATACTCAGCGCAAAGCGTTTGCTCATAGCGCACGCGGGACACTTCCGGCAATGCCGTCTTTAACGATGTTCGGCTAAAGATAGCTTCTTCTGGCGGCACTACTACCCCTAACTCGAATTCTTCGAGTTGATTGTTTCGCGCGGAAGATAATAAGTGAATTACCTCCCGAGGCGCGGTGAGCTTTGAACCATCTGAAGTACGAGATAGTATCCAATCAAGTGTTGTTGGTTTTCGTGTGCCAGCATCAACCTGATCCGGAAAAATTCTATAAAACAATTCGCTCTGCTTTTTCGTGTCTCTCAAGACATCTTCCACATCAACGTTGTACATTTCTCTGATCGCTTCGTTATGAAGTGCTCGACGCACAATCAAGTTTAGTAGTGATTTAGAGGTCCAAGAAATTGTCACGTGACGTGTTATATGGCTTGCTTCCCTAAAACCTCCCTCCGTAATTCGCCTCCAAATATCACTCCGAAGAAATATCTTTAGGGAAATTCTGCTGTGAGCCAAAAGATCCAAATAGACCCTAAAAAGTGCCCGCAATCCATTGCGCTCAAGTTCCCCCGTCTCAGCGAACGCAACGTCTAACCGATCCAATAATAACCAAACATCGTAGTTCGCTGTCTCAAGCGCGATATTGGCATACATGAGGAGAGTGTCCGCAGAGACGAACCCCAAATCCCTCTCATTAGCGCTGGGTTCTTGAAGCTTTATCTTTCCAGTAAAGCCGGTGGGCTGACCCGAGATGGGGTCGATATTCACTCCGCCTTCTATTGATTCCGCCTTTACGACTCGACGAACATAGTCTAGTACCGACTTTAGCAGTCCCTTGAGCGTAATCCCTCTTTCAAGAAGTCCGGCCTCCTCTAGCGGTTGAATCACCTTGCCAGCAACGTCGGGGGCGATTCCATATTCTCGAAGATGATTTGCAACCAATGAAAGAAAATACAGCTTCCACAGCCCTCGGAATTCGTCTTCGCTCGCCGGAGGATCAGTAACTAAGTCCTTGAACACTGGAGCGCCCCGCGGATTCTCCGCCCCGATTGCCATTATTGATTGATCGAATAGTTCGTCCTTGTTGCCAAGCAACAGTGAATAGATAGCGCTCTTTCCGGCACCCTTGGGACCATAAATGACATCTACCTCTCCTTTGAAGATGCTGCGCCACTGCTCGGTCTCTACAAAGTAGGACTTCAGTTCGTCTTCTTCTTCCTCGGCAATACGTTTCCCGAATGTTGTCGCCCTTAGCACTTCAAGTTTTGTCATAGTGCATCTCCACAACTAACCCTCAATACCCGCGCAACTGTTCGCGATAGCCTTCGAAATTACGCTTCATCTCGCCTAAACTGTCACCGCCGAATTTTTCGCGCATCGCCGCAGCTAACTCGAGTGCCATCATTGCTTCGCCAATAACGCCTGCGGCCGGCACAGCGGTAATGTCCGAACGCTCAAACGCTGCCGACTCTTCTGCCTTCGTATCGATGTCCACTGAGCGCAGGGGACGTCGCAGCGTCGAAAGAGGTTTGAGATGGCCGCGAATTCTTAGCTCCTCGCCGTTGGTCACGCCGCCCTCGAGTCCGCCCGCGCGATTTGTTTCGCGTATGAACTTTTTCGTTTCGCTGTTGTAAGCAATCTCATCGTGAACTTCCGAACCCGGCAGCGCACTCGCTTCGCTGCCGGCGCCGATCGAAACCGCTTTCACTGCGGGTATCGACATGATTGCCTGCGCCAACCGCCCATCGAGTTTCAAATCCCACGCGGTGTGCGACCCCAGGCCAGGCATGACGCCACGGGCAACAACCTCGAAAATTCCGCCAAGGGTGTCGCCGGCTTCGCGCTTCGCATCAATCAACTCGATCATCTGCTGTTGTAGTTGCGGGTCGGCGCAACGCAAAGGGGCATCCTCCGCGATCGCGGCAATTTCGTCCCACGATAGTTCCAGAGGTTTGGCCGGAATGCCGCCAAGCTGGATTACGTGACTGCGAATTTCCACACCGAACGAATTCAACAACTGCTTTGCCAGCGCGCCACACGCAACGCGCGCCGTTGTCTCGCGCGCCGACGCTCGCTCGAGAACGTTCCGCAGATCGCGAGCGTCATACTTTTGTCCACCAGCAAGATCGGCATGGCCGGGGCGCGGACGCTTCAAACGTCGTGACTTTTCGGGTGCGATCTCGCGGGGTTCGGCGGCCATCACCTCAGTCCAGTTTGCCCAGTCTTTGTTTTCGATCATTAGAGCGACTGGCGACCCAAGCGTCAGACCATGACGCACGCCACTCAGAATCTCGACCTGGTCCTGCTCGATCTTCATCCGGCCGCCACGACCGTAGCCCCACTGCCGTCTTTCAAGTTCGCGATTGATCTGGCCAACATCAATGGGCAGCCCCGCGGGCAGGCCTTCCAGAATCGCGACCAACGCGCGACCGTGTGATTCTCCGGCTGTGGTGAAACGAAACATTAGTGGAATCTGTAAATAGGGATCATTCAACGAGTCTGCGAGGCAGACGGCAGAACATAGCCCCGTGCGAAGCGAAGCGGAGCGCGGGGGAACAGCTAGAGAATACCACTTAGCCCGTAGAACGGGCGACAGAGCTTCCTCGAGAATTCTGCCGCCCGTTCCACGGGCTTACGAACTGTTGCGCGTCTTGATCCCAGCGTTCCGCTTCGCTCCACGCTGGGCTATATGCTGCCGCCCGCTTTCGCAGGCTCCTTGAATGATTCACCCGGACATCAGCCAGCCTACAAGTACCGCTCGTCAAAGATATTTCCTCGCCCAAGTATTCCAGCGGGATCGAAAGCTCGTTTGAGCGCTGCCATCTCGCGCAGATGTTCCTCGCTGTAGAACAAAGGCAAGTAGTCGCGCTTGAGTTTCCCAATCCCATGTTCAGCCGAAAGCGTTCCACCAACGGCAGCGGCGCGCTTCAGAAATTGCAAATAGATATCTCTCGCCTTATTCGCCTCGACGTCGTTTCGCGGCAGGATGTTGACGTGAACGTGGTTGTCGCCGATGTGGCCGAAGATCGTGTATCGAAGGTCGGATGCCCGAAGCGTGTCCTGATAAAAGCGCAGCATCCCTGGAAATGCTTCATCCGGCACCGACATGTCCGTCGAAACTTTCCGTTGATTGTGGCGCGCAAACCATTCATTCATCAGCACAGGCAAGGCGTGACGAAACTCGCGAAGCTTTGCCTGATCGTGTTCATTGGTTGCAAACCAGGAGTTATCAAGCAGCGCGTGATGTCGCTCCAGCAATGAGAGCCATTCCGTCATCAACGAATCTTCAGTTGACGACGTTGTCTCCTGTTCGAAAAAGATCGCCCCCACCGCGTCGGCCGGGATCGTGTCGTATTTCTGCCGTAAAAACGTGAGCGATTCACCGTCGAAATATTCCAACGCTCGGGCGTCGATCGCGCTGTTGGTTGAATCGTTGGACGAAGAAGTTTGATGGGCTTGCCGGTCGCTTATTTCCAATGCCTTCTCAATCAGCGGTCCCAAACGCCTCACTTCTCGATCACCTGATTGTCGATTGCCGAGCGAAGCGGCACGCGCCTCGCTAACAAAAGA
Source organism: Blastocatellia bacterium (assembly GCA_963698325.1). Lineage (GTDB taxonomy): Bacteria > Acidobacteriota > Blastocatellia > Pyrinomonadales > Pyrinomonadaceae > PSRF01. Next base: position 118,092 of record CAVOQJ010000013.1, read on the forward strand.
TAAGACATTCTCATCGGCGATAAAGAATACGATTCCGCTCAACAACCCTTCCGGTTTCGGCAGTAATGCAACTTCGATTTCAGTGATCACACCAAGGGTGCCTTCGCTGCCGATAAAAAGGTCGATTAGATCCATTTCAGGCGCAACGTAATATCCGGAAGCGTGCTTGCGCGTTTTTGGCATGCAATAACTCGGTAAGTGTGCCTCGAGGAACCGCCCGGCTGGCAGCGGAATTTTGATTCCGCCGCGGGAGTCGGCGTGCAAATCATTACGCCGCAAATCGATCACGTCGCCGGTTGCCAGGGCGATCTTGAGCCGGCGCACGTAGTTTCTCGTCGGCCCATATTTAAAGGTGCGCGCGCCTGAAGCATTCGTCGCAACGGTGCCGCCGAGAAAACAACTACGCTCGGTTGGATCGGGTGGATAAAAAAGATTCTCCGACGCGACAAAGCGCTGTAAGTCGGAAAGTCTGACGCCGGCCTCCGCCACAGCGCCGCCACCAAGCCCTTCGTGAACGAGGCTTTTTATTTGCTTCAGCTTGTCGGTAGCGAGCACGATGCCGGCAAAGGGTATGCGGCCGCCGACCGTGCCTGTGCCCGCGCCGGAAACTGTGACGGGACTTTGATCACGAGTCGCCGCGCGCAGAACTTCCGCTACTTCTTCCGTGCTTTCGGGAAAAACAACGCGCTCCGCATGACCGTCGCGGATGTGACTCGCGTCAGCCAGGAAGGACTGGATTTCGTCAGGGTCAGATTTGGTAAGCATGGAGTCAATCGCCACAGAGACACAGAGGCTCAGAGAAATTAAGCTAAAATGGAATAACTCAACCTAGAAAATCTCATAGGTTAGGAAGGGCGGTTTACCCCCGCTTCTTGAATAGCGTTCAAGCAGGGCGGGGGCAAGCCGCCCTTCCCAACCCTGAGCCTTTCCTCGTTGAATCATCTCTTGTGTCCGTGGCAATTCCTTTAGGCCAACTGTAATTCGCGCTCGCGTAGGACCTTGATTCGGTCGCGAAGTTCTGCCGCTCGTTCAAACTCAAAGCGCTTCGCCGCTCCACGCATTTCCGCTTCCAGCCTTGTGATCGTTGCTTCAATGTTGGCCGGCGAATAGTCTTCACTGTCGTCAAGCTCGGTAGGCACTCTGAAATAGTCGGCTTCCGAAACACTAATCAAAGTTGACTCGATGGGCTTTACGATCGTCATGGGCGTGATGCCCTGTTCCTGGTTATAACTTTCCTGAATCGAACGCCGTCGCCGGGTTTCGTCTATAGCGCGCTTCATCGAGTCGGTAACGCGGTCAGCGTAGAGAATCGCCTTACCTTTTGAGTTGCGTGCAGTGCGGCCGATTGTTTGGATAAGCGACTGCTCAGAACGCAGAAACCCTTCTTTGTCTGCATCCAAAATAGCAACCAGGGAAACTTCGGGCAGGTCCAGGCCTTCGCGCAAAAGATTGATTCCGACCAGGACGTCAAATTCACCGCGCCTGAGGTCACGCAAAATCTTGATGCGCTCGAGTGTCTCGATGTCGGAATGCAGATAACGCACGCGCACGCCCACCTCAGTGAAGTATTCCGTCAGATCTTCCGCCATTCTTTTCGTCAAGGTTGTTACCAGCACTCGCTCATGACGTTCCGCGCGCTGGCGGCATTCTTCAAGCAAATGATCTATTTGCCCCTTGACCGGATGCACCTCTACCTCGGGATCCAACAATCCCGTCGGCCTGATGATCTGTTCCACCACTTCACCGCCCGACTTCGTTAACTCATAGGGACCAGGCGTTGCCGAAACATAAATGGTCTGTCCGATGCGCGTTTCAAATTCACTGAAATTCAAAGGACGATTGTCGAGCGCCGAAGGCAAACGGAATCCGTACTCGACCAGTGTGCGTTTACGCGATTGATCACCTTCAAACATGCCGCGAATCTGGGGGACGCTCTGATGCGACTCGTCAATTACCATCATCGTATCGCGCGGCAGATAATCGAGAAGCGTAGGTGGCGGCTCACCTGGTTTCTTGCCGGTAAGGTGTCGCGAGTAGTTTTCGATGCCACGACAGAACCCCATTTCCTTGATTAGTTCCAGGTCAAACATCGTGCGCTGATGCAGGCGCTGCGCTTCAAGAAGTTTGCCTTCGGCGATGAGCTTGGGCTCCCACCATTCAAGTTCCTCTTTGATCGATTTCAGCGCCCGTCTGATGGTGGGCTTCGACATCACGTAATGGCTCTTCGGATAGATCGGGACGCGCGACGTGTGTTTGTGTATTACCTCGCCGAGCAGCGGATCGATGGTAGAAATCGAGTCGACTTCTTCCCCCCAGAGCTCCACGCGAAACGCTTGATCCTGATAACTCGGATATATCTCAACGACGTCGCCGCGCACGCGAAAGGTCCCCCGCTGGAAATTTATGTCAGAGCGTTCATACTGCAACTCAACGAGTTTCTGCAGCAGCGATACGCGTTTAATGCGCGTCCCGGGTTCGAGGAAAAGCAGCATGCCGTAGTAAGCATCGGGATCGCCGAGGCCATAGATACAAGAGACGCTGGCGACCACGATCACGTCCCGCCGCTCAAACAAAGCTCGCGTCGCCGACATGCGCAAGCGATCGATTTCCTCATTGACGATCGCTTCCTTTTCGATATAGACGTCACCGGCCGGCATGTAGGCTTCAGGTTGGTAGTAGTCGTAGTAGGAGACAAAGTACTCGACCGCGTTCTCCGGAAAGAGCGACTTAAACTCCTGATAAAGCTGCGCGGCGAGCGTTTTGTTATGGGCGAGCACCAGTGTCGGACGTTGGGTTTGCTGTATGACACTGGCAATGGTGAAAGTCTTGCCGCTGCCGGTTATGCCCAGCAGAACCTGATCTTTTAAGCCATCGTTAAGACCGCGCAGAAGCGTCTCGATGGCCTGCGGTTGGTCACCTTTGGGCTGATAAGTTGACTGAAGTTTGAATGCCATCTATGGAGTAAATAGTAAATGGTAACTCGCAAATAATGAAAAGCCGGTGCCCGCTTGTCGCCCTCTTCAAGCTGCAATAGGAGTTTGCAAAGAAACAAAAGTCGTGAAAGACGGGTTAAGTCTATTCACGACCACGGACTGTTGAGGTATCGCTATTTGTGATTCACGCCGCAGAGGACGCGGTCCCGCTTCTCTGACTATCGATCTGATTAATCGCCTCCACTATTGCGGCTCGTACCTCGGGAGTCAAACTACTCCCAATCAGGCGGCGAAATGCCGGAATAACCTCCGGGTCTCCACTGGAGGCCAGGAGCTTAATCAAGGTTAGCCGCAGTTCGATACTCGGATGGTTCTTGATGACCTGTACCAGGGGCTGAACTTCCCCTGCCTTGGCCACCAGGAAAAGAAAGGAAAATGCACAATAAGAGTTCTCGGGGTTGTCACCCATCAGATCCTTGATAGCTTCGTCTAACAATCCTGAGCCTGCGAGGGCCGCCCCGATGTTTCGGCGCTCTGCAGACGAACCTTCGCGTAACGCAATGTTGAAGAACGACGCAGCACGATCTGGATCGAGTTCGTAAAGCGCGCGAACGGCTTCGTTTCGGGTCTGGGGTAAGGGATCGTCCAAGGCCTCGGTAAGTTCGTCAAATGAATCAACACGGACGCTCGATGGCAGTGCGACCTTTATTTCATTTCGCTGGCGCGCCCGGCGTTCGGCAGCTCGTCGCAGGATAGCTTGTTCCCGCCGCCAGCGCTCTTCCTCAACCTCGTTAAGTTCTGCCTGATTGCGTACGCCGCTCTTTTCACCAAGCGAATAGTCTTTTTCAACGTACTGCCGGGTCGATTTCCCTTGCCCCTTCAAATGAACATCTTTTCTGAGTTTGGACGTGAGCATTTTTTTCATGGCTGCCAATTTCTTTTTCTCTGTAATCCGAAATTGGGACTCGACTCGTACGTGATGGTTGTTTGGCTGTCCAGTTCGTCAGCAATTACTATGCGCAACCGAAACAGAGCTGTTGCCGGGCCATGAACAACGCCCCGAGTCAGGTTCTGTACAGAACTATTTGGAGCTCAATCCCACGAGCCGTGAGTCTCTTGATTCAGGCGAGTCTCTGCATCTTCGACGCTTTGGTCGTCCGCGTCGCCGGCTGTCAGATCGTTTGATATCAACTCACCCGCATAAGGAACCTCTCCGGAATTCGCTGATGCGTGTGCCGCCAATGTCAACGGAGGCGCCGGATATGACCAGCTTGGCACGGCCGGGCTCGAGAGATTCCGGGGCTCGACCGCTTCCGCGTTTCGCAGCAGGTTGAATTTCGCGACGATTACACGGCTTACGCTTAAGCCCATGCTGCTATCAAGATCACATACCTGTTCGGCAACGACCCTTTGTGAAACTCTCTCAAACGCGTAACGAAGCTCTCTTCCAGCCGCAGCTGGGCCATCAGCCAAAACTAATTCAAAGTCGCGTCCTCCAAGAATCCGGCTGCGAGAGTGATTTAGGAGAAGTACCTGAGCCTGGTTATGGATTCTTCCCGTAGCGACAACCACAAGATGAGAAGCTTCCGTCTCGATCTCCAAATCGATGGCCCAACGCGCAAAGGCTGGAGTGAGATCACCATCTCGCGCCACTACGAGAAACGGTTCGCCGCATATATTGGCCATCATCTGCCCATGTCCCTCACCTTCGGAAGGGCCGACAGCAATCTCGCTTTCGGGAACACCCATCTCCCGGAGAAGAAAATGCAACCGACTGAGAAGCCACGAGCCATCTTCAAGAAGTGATGACGCCAATCGAGTTGGCGCAAATACTTCTTCCACTTTCTCGTCCGCGACCGGTGAGCCACACTCACTGCAAGTTGCATCGCTGACGGTTACTACAGCAAGCGCATGTGCATTCGGTAATCGAAAAAGAGCATGTCCGGTCTTGCGACAACTAACCTGCACCTCTCGCTCCACCAAGCCGACGTCTTCAAGCCGCTCTATCGAGAAGTCATATGCCTCGGCGGTATCTTCAGTGAGCAGCTTGGCAGCGTAACCCTCTTGATGGGCTTCTCTGGCCCCGCGCAAGAACACACGCGCACTTTCATCCTCGAGCCTTGACGCGGCAAGAATGCGCCGACTCATCGTGTCCTTTCGCAAACTGGTGTACAGGGAATCAGTGTCCTGCTTGGCGACAAATCGCTTAAAGCCATCGGCTATGTTTGGTTTTCCGTGAGCCCACTGCGGAAAGTCTTCTGCGGCGCCACTCCATTGCGCACCGCTGTGAGCTAAAAGCAATTCACGGACGTTCCGGCAAAAGAAGTCGAGCTTTCTGAAAGGCTCCTGGGTGCCAGCTTCATAGACGATTCCAGCGCGAATCCCAGGAACTTTTGCCTTGTCATCGAAAATAAGAAAGAAAACATGATCATTGAGACAAAACAAATCGCCTCGAACATAAGGTTCGCAATTTTCAGACTCGGTCCAGGTCGCAACTGCAGTCTCCATCTCTCGAACTCGTTCCGGGCCCAACAGCACATGGTCGAAGCAATTGAGTCTTGCGGATCGGATCAGAGGAATTAAATTCTTTTCCTGTAAGTCTTCAAGTAACTGAGTACGTCTTGTTCCGTCTATTTCGTGACTAAGACTCTGGCTCTCGACGAATAACATTGACACTTCCTGGCCCGCCTTTCAGTTTCGCACCGCAGATCTAATTCGGCTGGGTGACAGTAATCCGCACTGTCTGTTGACCGGTCGCTTTCGACGGATAACGGCGCTGCCGAGCGATTCTCAAGGCGAGCGCTTCGTAACTATCCATCCCGGCTTTATGACCGGAGATTGAGGCTTTCAATACGCGACCATTTTCAACCTGCATAACGACGTTTACCGACTGAGCCTCAGATTTGGCTTTGTCCTTTTTGTTTCCAACACCGGCAACGGTCTCGCTCCCTGCATCCAACATGCTGACGGGCTGATCAGGTACGATCTTTTCGTCTGTCTTGATTGCTGTGCTGCCGTTCTCGTGAGCTTGAGATTGCTCGCCATCTGTTGCCGGGTTTTTTCCCTTTGTCGCTTCAGTTTGGATTCTCGAGTTCTTTCGGGGTTGATTCTGAGGAGCGTTCGCCAATTGCTCGGCAATGGTTTGAGTGGACGGCCGGTCCTTGCTCTCGAGGGATAGAGGCGATGACGGACTAATCTCCGCTCTGCTCCTAAAGCCGCCGGTAACCGCGATAACCGTGGAGAGACCTGCCATCATCAGGCCCGCGGTAGCCATCATCAAAATTGTTCGGTTAGTTGGCTGACGCTGTTGGAAAAGGGCTGTTGGCGCAAGGATCGCCATCTCTTTCGCTTCTGTAAGATCTGCCGACGTTGATGCTGGTATAGCGAAACGTTCAGGTTTCGGCAACGTTCTTTCTATTGCATCAGCATCGATCTGGACGGCAGTTTCGTCCCAGCATCCCAGCAATTCTGAAACAACTCTTTGCAATGAGTTCTCAATCGATCTTCGCGGGGAAGCAATGAGGGGGTTGAAGTTGAACGGCGACGGTGGTTGGGCCACGGCCACGCAGATTGCTTGCAATCCACCGAGGTTGTTTAGTTGCGCGTCAACTAACTCTCCTTCCTGAAAGAAAAAGGAAGCGGGACCTTTTGGATATTCGATAAGTAGGCGCCCTGTTTTTCGTTGATGGCGAAGGATTCCAATAATATCTGATAGAGGATAATCATTTAGGTGACCTGTCAATACGACGAAACGGCCATGCTCCATGTTGCTACTCCTTAACTTCTTGCTTCAAGCCGATACGGTTTTACTGGAACCCTTTGCGCATCTCACTTGCACTTCGCTAAGGTGCAAGGCAGGACGGAGTCGGGAAAGGTCTGCGAAAGCCGTTTAGCCAGACTCGGATCGAGGTTTTCCAGAATCCTCAATTCAGCAATCAATGCGTCGTTTTTGCCAAGTTCCTGGTATGCCAGAGCTAGTCCATAGTGGGCTTTAGCCATGTCCGGGCGAAGGATCGTGGCCCGTTTAAATGCGTCTGCGGCATCCTTATGGCGAGCCAAACGAAAATATGCCAGTCCCAATCCGTATTGCCCCTCCGCCACATCGGGTTGTAACCGAACCGAATCCTTAAAGGCTTTAGCTGCGTCTTTGTTCTTTTCGAGTTTGAGATAAACCAGACCCAGACTCAGGTGAACCTCAGCAGAATCCGGTTGCAACTCAATCGATTTCCGGTAGGCCGTCACGGCCCCGTCTAAATCACCTTCATCGAACCGGTTTCTGCCGGCTTTGAAGTACTCAAGTCCCTTCGTGTTAGCAGCAATTTCCCTCGGCTGCGCGTTCTTGGAGGCGCCATCTTCGGCCCTCGCCTCTTCGCTTGCGGCGGTCTTTGTTGGAGCCGATGAAGAAGTGAGCAAATTCGGCTGCACGCTGGAGTCACTGGGAGCTTCACTGCCAGTGGGCGGCGCTGGTGCGGACGTCCTTTCCACTTCCACCGGTCGAGTAAGCTCGGGCGGTGGATCAAGCCCAGAAACTACGGGGGCGCTGGGTGTATTGTCGCCGGATAAGGTAGTCGGCCCGTCTGCCAGTACCGGAATATCTGACACTTTCAATCCAGTTGCCGGCGGTATCTCGGGCATCTCCTGCCTGGAGGCAGGCTCTACGATTTTTGCAATCTGGTCATCAAAATAGTAGGTGAGCGTCCTATATGTAACCTCGATTGGCTCATGTTTCAATGTACCGCCTTCGAAAACGAGGAGGTTGGTTACCATCTTTGTCCAGTTGCCGAATCTGTCAATTTCGTAATCGTAAGCTTCCCTGCTAAGGATCGTGCCGCTCTCGTCTCGCAGTGTCATTTCAATGATGTTGCCCTTGTCGTCGTACTTATACTCTTCCTTGCCGACCAGAGAACTCGACGGATAAGAAACATTTTCGACCCGGTCTCCCCTGGGACCATAGGTCGTGATTTCCAGCAACTGGCGTGGCCCTTCTACCAGCCTTTCTCCTTGAAGTTCCAGCTTCGCAGACTCCGTCCTGACTCTCCGCACGGAGCCCCTTAGCCCGTCTTGTTCTTTCGTGCTGTCGAGGATTGTTACCGCGGCAGGTTGGCCTTTAGTAACGATGTTCTGCGCATAAACGGAACCAGAGAGCATCAAGATAGATGCCACTCCCAAGATCGTGCTTTTCGTGGAATTAAAAAACATTGCGCCCCCTCCAGTTTCAAATTTCGAAACATTGACTGCACCGCCCAGGCCAGGAAAGGACAACAGAGCGAAGTACGGTATAAGGCTTAAAGGATACCCAGTGGATCCTGGGTTGGGAGGACTCAGAGAATCCGGATTCCATCCGCTTCGATACAACCCGACTCAGCCGAGCCCATATCTTGTACAAACCGAAGCGCAGAATACAATAAGTGGTTACAGATTGCTAGCAAAAGTATTGCGGATTTCTTAGATCTGTACCTTCCAAACCTCTGATTTGATAAAGGTTATGACCAACGTCGTTGAACGCGTCCTGTGTTCCCGAGCGATCGCAGCGCCAAGGAAAGGGCCCTGGAAGAAGTAATTCTTCATTCCAGGGCCTAATGACTGGCTTAGTTATTTTCGTTGCCCATCTCTGTTGCCCTGTCACCCTTTGCTATACTGCCGACGGCGCTTTCACGAGCCTGGTTACTAATTAAGTCCTCAGCAAAACCTTGAACTTAAGGCGCGGGAGATACCTGCCTTTGTTTAGCCTGCCTACTTTGCGAGTAAATCATTACCACTTACTTGGTCGAAGTCCACAGTGGAAGAACATTTAGGTTGGATCTTTGGTTGAACCTTCGGCACGTCTACACGCTTCGCTCGCCACGTTCCTTCGCCGGCGAGGGCGTACCATCGTAAGGTACAAGGTCAAACTCAACAGGATAAGAGCGCCAGGAAAAGTAGCCAGTCGATTAGCTGAAATCCATTGGAGGGCAACTCTGCCTCGAGATTTCCAATTAAGAAACCCGTTAGCGGCGGTGGAGTTAACGGCCGTTTGAGAACTCGCGGGAACTGCCGGTGTCACAGTCAGCAACGGCGGATAGGCCGCCGATGGAAGAAGAAGAATTGGTGAAGGCGAAACTACAGGAGACGGTGAGTTTGCTCCAACGTTGGTCGTCGACAGGCTATTCGCAGCAGCCGGAACATTGTTCGGCAACAAGGAATTTTGTGGCGCTCGCCTTCCGTTGCCTGAACGTGAGTTTCCTGTTATCGCTCCTTCGCGAAAAATTCCTGCTGAACCCGGGGGCAATGATCCGGCAGTACCAGCTCCACGGTCCAGTGAAGTTCGCGGGCCACGGGCGCCGGTTGCTGCGCGATTCGATGCTCCGTCTGCAGGGTTGAACAAATTTCTGCGGGGTGCGGAAAAAACAACATCGAGACGGTTCGAGCGTTGATCGACACGGGCGCTTGCGCCTGGCTGCAACTTGAAAGAAACGATGACACTATCGCCGACCCTCTCTCCTTGAACGTCTTCAAATCCATCGGCACGTAAGTGAGGTACCGCCGAAGTGAACTCAGCGGATGGAATCTTTACGTAGAATCGATCGCCGCGACGAAATGCCTCATAGTCGCTCAAAGCCGAGTCTGAAACAATTGTTACTCGCGCTCCTTCCGCGGCGGATCCTACTTGCATCGCCGTGATGCGCTTCTGATTACCGAGCTGCACCGCTACTGACGTGAGGTCACATGAGATCAAGCAGAAAAACAGCAAGCACGCCATGGCACCACGCCGTTTATTTTCCAGAACGGCTGACTTGAAAAATTTGGTTTTCATTGGGGCAATGAAGGGGTGCTCGCCAATCTCATTATTCGATCCTCGTCGCTTGCAGTCCAAAGGATCACATTTCCAACTCGTCAAGATTCGAGTCAACAAATTCTTCATGGGATGAAGGTGCGCCGGGAAACTTTAGGCCTGATTCACCCTGACCGGCTTAGAAGGAAGTCCAAGTGCAGGTGCGAGACTGCAATTGGCGTTCGGCGAGACGACGAACGCTAACTTATTGTTCGTCGCTAAACTTGTAGCCAATTCCCCAAACGGTCAAGACCATCTGAGGATTTTCCGGGTTCTCTTCAATTTTGGCTCGCAATCGGTTGATGTGTGAATCAATAGTCCGATCATAGCCTTCATAGGAATAGTCCCAGATCTTTTCAAGTAGGTATTTGCGGGGAAAGACCCTACCTGGGTTTGCTGCGAAGAGTCGGAGAAGGTCAAACTCTTTTGGAGTGAGCTCCACTTGTCGCTCTCCAATAGTTACCTCTCGTCTTGCTGGATCAATACGGAGTTTACCGCGAATAATGGGAGCCTCGTCTTTCGCGCCATCGACGGTTGCAGGTATCTTGCTGCGACGAAGCACTGATTTGATCCGGGCTTCAAGTTCGCGCAGGCTGAAGGGCTTGGTGATGTAATCATCCGCGCCCATTTCAAGGCCAAGCACTTTATCAACCACATCGTCTTTGGCGGTGAGCATGAGAATCGGCAGATGACCGGCCTTTTCCCGGAGTTCTCTGCAAACAGCCAGACCATCCATTTTTGGCAACATGAGGTCCAGGACAACAGCATCTGGAGCATCGTCCAGGGCTGACTTCACACCCATCAAGCCATCTTCAACGGTTTTAACGTTATAACCTGCGCGAGAGAAATACTCGCTGATAGCGCTCGATATATTTTCATCGTCTTCGACGACAAGCAGTGAAATCTTGCGCTCGGTCGGTTCGGCCGGCTGATTGTTTTCCCTGGAAGATTTCTGTTTGTCAGTAGCAGTAGTTGTCATCAGAATGACTCGTTAGAAACTGACAAGCAGGTGATTAGGTGATTTGACGTCATGGGGTATGACGCCACTCGGGCGCAGGAATAGTACAGGACACGCCCTCCAAACTCAAGCCCTAAGTTTTGTTGGCTCAACGTCAAAGCCATGAAAGCCCCTCAAAGATGGAGGTCCCAAAATTTCAATTCCAGAAGACCGGCGGGTGCCCCTAATGTCTTCCAGGATCCCTGGGAATTTGTCTAACCACCAGCGTCTCGGACAGCCCGTTGCTTTTGAGACGCCTCGCCGAGCGTCGTGATCAGGTATATGCGTCAGCGGCTAGGGTTGTTTCACGCCAGGATTGGCAGCTCCAGCCGCAACTTTTCGCAGTAGTTCCCGGAACTGACGCAGTTGTTCTTTCAGTCGCGTACTGATCAAAGCGTCTTGATCTATTTGCTCCAAAACTGCGAGGCCTCGAGGGTCACCCAAGCTGACCAGAGCCTCGCCTGCAGCTGTCGCTAAATCAAGGTCTCGATGGCTGAATGCCTTCGCCGTCGCATCCGCAATCAGCGTGAACGCTCTGGGATCATCGCGGCCAATTCTACCCAGCAGTCGCAACGCCGCCGCCTTCACCTGGGGAAGATTCCCTTTTTCTGTATAACGGAAGGCAATCTCCAGGGCACGCTCGTCCTGTAATGCCGCTAGGCCAGACAATGCCGAAACCTTTATGTTGTCTCGCCACGAGGGAGCATTTAGCAGCTTTGCCAGAGATTCATAAGCGCCGGGGCTTCGAGTTTCACCAAGAGCCAGGGCTGCTGCTTTGATCACTGCGTAACTTTGATCGCTCAGCAGTCTCTCGTACAAACTTGCCAGCGAAGGGTCTTTGGAAACTGCCAGCGAAGTGACTGCACGGGCACGAACGCGAGCGTCCGAATCCCTGGTTGCGGCAACCAAAGCCGCGCGCGCACTGGGGTCATTTACGTTCGCTAGTGCAGCTGCCGCATCGAGTCGCACTCCCCAAAACTTGTCACCGGTTACGACATTAGCCAGTTCGGTTGCAATCCGATGTTTTTCAGCCTCTGCGGTCGCCGCGGTAGTAATGCGCCCGGCAAGCTGGTTCAGGGCCCAGATTCGTCCCAGCACGTCTTCATCGCGGGTTAACTGGTAAGCAAGTTCTTCAGTCGTTTTCTCGAACTGCACTTCCTTAATCAAAGTGCCCCGATAATCGAAATTGACGAGTAAAGGTTTCGAGTCAACAACGATCGTAAAGGTCTGTTCTTTTTTTGGGAGTATCTGAATGTGCTCAAGACGTGTCCCTGAAGCTGTGCCTATTTCTATTTCGACCGGCGTCTGAAAAAGTGCCACCTGCGGAAACTGCGACGTGTTATCGATGGTCTGGAGTTGTTGCACCGAAAGCTTGAGAGCTTTTGTTGCCGGATCATAGGTTTGCGTCACTCGAAAAATCGGATGACCCATCTTGTAAAGCCATTCGTCGAAGAACCAGTCCATTGCCTGTCCCGTCGACTCCTCAATCGCGATCCGAAATTGTTCAGTCTCCACCGGCTGATTTGCATATTTGCGGAGATAGTAATTAATCGCTCGCCACCAATTATCTTCGCCGAGCGTTTTCCGCAGCATATGAAGAACAGCACCGCCCCGCGGGTAGGCGTAAGTATCGAAAACAGAATCCGGGCTGACATAGTTTTTCGTCACAATCGGATGACGGTTACCCTGTCGCCAGGCGTTGAGATACGCATCCTGATTTGCTTTGACGTCCGAATAGAGGAAATCATCCGTCCCCAACTTGTGTTCGTCCCACATCGCCTGGAAATAAGTAGCAAAGCTTTCGTTCAGCCAAATGTCAGACCAATCGCGGCAGGTTACGTAATCTCCAAACCACTGGTGGGCGAGCTCATGCGACTGTAGACCATCGGTATTTGAATCGAGTTCAGTGCGCCCGTCATGAATCATATTGTCCGTTTGCGTTGTCGCACTAATGTTTTCCATGCCGCCACCAAAATCCCTGACCGTAGTTTGCGCATACTTTGCATAGGGATACTTCAAACCCGTCTTCTCAGAAAAGAACTTCACCATCTCTGGTAAGCGGGCGGCAGTTACTCTGCCTTCCTTAACCTCATTGGGATAGACATTGGTAATTATCGGGATGCCCTCGTATTCGCTTACGATTGGCGTGTATTCGCCGACAATAATTGAAGTCAGGTAGCTGGCATGAGGTTGATCTATCTTCCAGTGAAACGTCCGCGTCCCATTATTGTTGTCTTTGGTCTCTAGCAGCTTTCCATTGGAAACGACCGTAAGCGGCTTCTCAACGGTGGCGGTCACTTCGGAGGTGAAGAAATCATTCGGATGATCGTAGACAGGAAACCAATAGTGGTTGTATTCACTTTCTCCCTGCGACCAGATTTGCCTGGGGCGGGTCGGGTCCTCCGGTGACGGTTTTATAAATCTCAGGGCCGCTCCTACCAACCCGGGAATCCTATTTTGCGGTCCAATAGTACGATATTCCGTGACTATCGTTAGTTCGTCGGTAGGTTGATAAGCGCGGTCGAGCGCGATCCGCAATTTTTGCTTCACGGCATCCATTTCAAACTGGAGCGGGCCGCCATTGAGAAATTTTACTGACGTGATCGTCATGTCGGCGGCGTCCAGTTCAATGCTTTTGAGGTTCGCAATCAACGGTTTAAAACTCATCGTTTCAACGCCAATTAACTGCTCACGTTTCCAATCGAACCGAAGATCTAAAGCAACATGACGAGTGTCGAAATCGTGATCACGGATGTATTGCGTTGGCGGGAATGGTCGTGACTGCTGCGCAGTCTGAAAGTTTTTATCAACGTCTGGAATCGTCCGCCCAAATGAAACCTGAGCGACGACTAATAATAGTGCTAACGATAAAGCGAAGAGGTCGCGTCGATTAAGATACCGATTCATATGACACTCTCCAGCAAATAGTGTGATGACTTTGGTCGTGTATGGGCATTCTGGAACACCAGTCTTCCGATCCTTCCGTGTTTTTGGCTCGCAACCATTGTTACATGGAAATCGGTTGACTTAAAAGCAACCCGCAAGAAGGAAAAAGTTCGATGAGGGTTTACATCTCGAAGGCCACGAAGTTAAAACGATCACTTTCTTGACAAAGCTTTTTCACGCGAGCAAAATCTCGCTCGCCATATCCCAAGCAATCTGTTCAAGCATTGCCATACTGATATCGAAGAAGAAGTCAGCGAAAACGTCGATGATGAACTCCGCCGCTTTTTCACAAACATCTTTTCCTGATTTAAAACTAATCAAGCGTGGAAAAGTGCGCGACGTCTATGCTGTGGATGACGAACGTCTCCTGATCGTCGCAACCGATCGAATTTCTGCTTTCGACTGCATCTTGCCTACCGCTATAGCACGCAAAGGCGAAGTGTTGACTTCGCTTTCGCAGTTCTGGTTTGAAAAGCTGGTCCACATTGTTCCCAACCACCTCATTACAACCGACCTCGACAAGATGCCGGAAGTTGTACGGCGAGCACAGAACCTTAAGGGACAATCGATGCTGGTGCGCAAAACCGAAGTGTTTCCGGTGGAGTGCGTTGTCAGAGGTTATCTCGTAGGTTCAGGCTGGAAAGATTATCTTCGGACCGGCGAAGTCTGCGGCCATAAGCTTCCGGAAGGTCTGCCTGAATCGGCAGAGCTTCAGGAGCCAATTTTTACTCCGTCCACCAAGGTAGAAGAAGGGCACGACGAAAACATCAGCGTGGAACAAGTGCGCAACCTGCTGGGGCCAGACACAGCAAACTATCTGCGCGACACGTCGCTCGGTCTTTACAACGAAGCACGCACCTACGCTCGCAGCCGGGGAATAATAATCGCCGACACTAAGTTTGAATTTGGAAGGGACCAGAAGGGTGAAATCATTCTTATCGACGAAGTCTTGACTCCGGATTCTTCACGATTTTGGCCAGCGGAAAGTTATAGCCCCGGCAAATCGCAACCGTCTTTTGACAAGCAGTTTGTTCGTGATTATTTGGAGACGCTCACGTGGGACAAGCGGCCGCCGGCTCCGCCGCTCCCCGCTGAAGTCGCCGCAGCCACAACTGCTCGCTACCTGGAAGCCTACCGGCTGTTAACCGGCAAAGAACTCTAGACTGCCACAGCTCGAATCACCCTGGACCGGGAATTCATAAGTATGCGTGCCCAACTTGAAGCGCTAATTGACGAGATGCTGGATGGTCACATTCTGCTCGCCGAAGCAGTTAGCGAATTCGAAAAGCTCTACATCAAGAAAGCTCTCTCCAGAAACCAGGAACATCTCTCGAAAACCGCCCAGGCGCTCGGTATTCACCGAAACACTATTGCGAAGCGTGTTGCCGACTACAAAAAAGTAAAGCGCCCGCTTGCCCGCACTGCCCGCGCGGGAACTCGCTAACCTCGCCGCAAAAAAAGCAAGAAGTTCGACCCTTCTAACACAGATAAGAACTTGAAGTTAGGACGTTAAGACACCACTTTCCGGCTGCTGAAGTTGACAATAATCCTGCAGCGAATTATCCTTAGCACTCATCCAGTCAGAGTGCTAAACCAAATGGTGTTTGGCGGAAGTCCTAATTCAAAAATACGTAAAATTTACAGGGAAACTGAAAGGAGACCTCTAAAGCATGGCAACAAACATTAGACCTCTTCATGACCGCGTCATCGTGCGCCGGATCGAAGAGGGAGAGCAGGTTCGTGG
This sequence comes from Blastocatellia bacterium, assembly GCA_963698325.1. Classification (GTDB taxonomy): domain Bacteria; phylum Acidobacteriota; class Blastocatellia; order Pyrinomonadales; family Pyrinomonadaceae; genus PSRF01. The sequence continues at coordinate 133,523 of CAVOQJ010000013.1, forward strand.
GGGCATCATCATTCCCGACACGGCCAAGGAAAAACCGCAGGAAGGCGAAGTCGTCGCCGCCGGCGAAGGTAAATACAAGGAAGACGGAACGCGCCAGCCCCTCGACGTCAAAAAGGGCGATCGCGTTCTGTTTGGCAAGTACAGCGGTTCTGAAATCAAGATTGACGGTGAAGAACTTCTGATCATGCGCGAGGACGAAATTCTGGGAATCATCGAGCGCGCTGGCGCAGCCAGCGGCGGCAAGAAGGGCGGCAAGTAGTTTCAAGACTCGGCCGCTTTTTTGTTTCTAAATCACAATTTCAGCAGGAGAGAAGACAGAAATGGCAAAGCAAGTAGTTCATGGTGAGGACTCACGCGCGGCGATTTTGCGCGGTATCAATCAGCTCGCCGACGCAGTGAAGATCACACTCGGCCCCAAGGGCCGCAACGTCGTGATCGACAAGAAATTTGGTTCACCGACGATCACCAAGGACGGCGTGACCGTCGCGAAAGAGATTGAACTGAAAGACGCGCTCGAGAACATGGGCGCGCAGATGGTTCGCGAAGTCGCTTCGAAGACCTCCGACGTCGCCGGCGACGGCACCACGACCGCGACCGTGCTCGCACAGGCGATCTTCCGCGAAGGCGTGAAGACCGTTGCCGCCGGCGCAAATCCGATGGCTCTCAAGCGCGGCATCGACAAAGCTGTCGAGCGCGCCATCGAAGAGATCAAGCGGCTGGCGAAGCCCGTTAAGGGCGATGCGATCGCACAGGTCGGAACGGTTTCGGCCAATGGCGACACGACGATCGGCAACATCATTGCCGAAGCGATGAACAAGGTCGGCAAAGACGGCGTCATCACGGTCGAAGAGTCGAAGACGATGGACACTTCGCTCGAGGTTGTCGAAGGTATGCAGTTCGATCGCGGCTATCTCAGCCCCTACTTCGTCACCGATCCGGAGCGCATGGAAGCAGTGCTCGAGAATCCACTCATCCTGATCAACGAGAAGAAGATCAGCTCGATGAAGGATCTGCTGCCGTTGCTGGAGCAGGTTGCCAAGATGGGCAAGCCGATGCTGATCATCGCCGAGGACGTCGAAGGCGAAGCGCTGGCAACGCTGGTCGTTAACAAGCTGCGCGGCACGTTGAACATCGCTGCCGTCAAGGCTCCGGGCTTCGGCGATCGTCGCAAGGCAATGCTCGAAGACATCGCGATCCTGACCGGTGGCAAGGTCATCAGCGAAGATCTCGGCATCAAGCTCGAGAACGTCAAGCTCGAAGACCTCGGCCGCGCCAAGAAGATCACGATCGACAAGGACAACACGACGATCGTCGAAGGCGCCGGCAAACAAAGCGACATCGAAGGTCGCGTCAAGACCCTCCGCGCGCAGATCGAAGACACCACTTCCGACTACGATCGCGAGAAACTGCAGGAGCGTCTCGCGAAACTGGTCGGCGGTGTCGCCGTGATCAAGGTCGGTGCAGCAACCGAGACCGAGATGAAGGAAAAGAAAGCTCGCGTTGAGGATGCAATGCATGCCACGCGTGCGGCGGTCGAAGAAGGCATCGTTCCCGGCGGCGGTGTCGCCCTGGTTCGTGCCGCGAAGGCACTCGAGAAATTCCAGATCAACAAGGAAGGCGAAGGCGATCCGGACGAGCAGATCGGCGTGAACATCGTTCGTCGTGCTCTCGAAGAGCCGCTGCGCCAGATCGTTCAGAACGCCGGCAAGGAAGGCGCCGTTGTTGTCGAGCGCGTTCGCTCTGAGAAGAACGAGAACTTCGGCTTCAACGCGCAGACCGAGAAGTACGAAGACCTCGTCAAAGCCGGTGTCATCGATCCGGCCAAGGTCACTCGCACTGCGCTTGCAGAACGCAGCTTCAATCGCCGGCCTGATGCTGACGACTGAAGCAATGGTTTCGGAGCTTCCGGAGGACGACAAAGGGCAGTCCGGCGATGCCGGGCGGCATGGGCGGCATGAGCGGCATGGGAATGTAATCGGTTCGCTATCCGGCGACAAAAAAGCGGCTTCGCTCAGATGGGCGGAGTCGCTTTTTTAGGTCCTCTGACAGCATTTGTCATTCGAGGGGAAGTTTTTTCAGCTTGCCGGCCAGGACTCTCTCCACCTACAAATTCCTGTTTTTTCCAGCATTTTGTGGCAATTCGCTGTTTAGTGCAAATAGTCCAGGGGGACGAAATGTTCCATCTGCCGGATTTTGTCATAAAAGTTTTGTGGCATTCTAGTTGTGGTTATGTTATACGTTCGCGCCATACAAGTAACCCCTTCTCCCATGCTTGGTGCCCCAAGCTCGCAGAGAAGTATAAGACCCTGCTCCCGCAAAGCTTTTCAGGGTTTTAGAGCATCAACCATTTAGTGTGATCAGCAAAGGTGCTTTTTCCGCGTCTCTAATTCAACGCCCAGATTCTAGCGAAGGTTCTTCGGAACCCCACTACTACGAAAAAGGAGGTCGCCTCCGCAACTGAACAATTCGTCGCGATTCTCACCCCGTCTCAGGACTCCCGATGGATTCGAGCTTCAATGCGCAGGCGTGTTTTGGTTATATGTCCCACTCAGCCCCGTCTACGTCAAATTATTCTGAAACCAGCGCAACATCCCGGGCGGTAAACACCTGGTCAGTCCAGGATGCTTCCGTCCCGGAACCAAATGGCCCTGTGCTCATTGGGCAGTCGCCGGTGATGCAAAAGATTTTATCGGTTGTTGCCCGCATCGCTCCCACTGACAGCTCGGTTCTCATCACCGGCGCCACCGGCACCGGCAAGGAACTTGTCGCGCGCGCAATTCACGATCAAAGCCCACGCCGCAACGGTAGATTCGTGGATATCAATTGCTCAGCCATTCCCGAAACTCTGATTGAAGCAGAACTGTTTGGTCACCAGCGCGGCGCATTCACGGGCGCGATGGCGAATAGTTGCGGGCTTTTTGAAAAGGCTTCGGGTGGGACGATCTTTCTTGACGAGATCGACGCGCTCAACCTGGCGGCGCAAGCAAAACTGTTGCGAGTCTTGCAGGAAAGAACAGTTCGCAGAATTGGCGCCCGGACAAATATCGCCATAGATGTCCGCGTCATCTCGGCTACGAATTGTGATCTTACTCAAGCCGTTGCCGAAGGCCGCTTCCGTCCGGATCTTTACTACCGACTTCGCGTGCTGCCGATCCAACTTCCGGCACTATGCATGCGAGGCGATGACGTTAAGCTGCTTATAGACCACTTCCTGCGAACCAAGGCAGAACGCTACGGCGTCGCTCCGCGGCGATTCACTCCCGAGGCAATTCGCACGTTAGTCGAATATCCCTGGCCGGGAAATGTTAGAGAACTGGAAAATGCTATCGAGTATGCACTGGCAATTGGGGCGTCGGAAAACCTGGGAGTTCAGGATCTACCACCAGAGCTTGGACCGGCTCGCTCCGCGGATGGCCCAACGGATCTCAAACAGATCCTGGCGGCTTACATGACCGATAGCGTGCCCCTGGCTGAGATCGAGAAGCGCTACATTCTATCTGTGCTGCAACAGTTTGGCGGCAATCAGGTCAAGGCTGCCGCCGCGCTGGGAATCGATCGCAGCAAGCTTTATCGCCGGCTCAAACAGTATGGAGTAATGGCGGTTAAGTTCCTGCAGGAAGAACAAGACGGATTGCAACTGCGCACCTGGTCCACCAACGGCTAAAAAATAATTAACTTTGGCGGCGAATCGAACTTTCCCCGGTCGATTCGCCATTTTTGTGTCTTGGCGTTGACGGTAGAAGCGGCCGTCTATGAACCAGTGCGGCTCGGCCGCCGCACAGTGCGGAAAGGCTGCGCCTTTCCGACCCTTGCTCTTTTTCTTTTGAGGCTGCGCCTCAACTCATCGCCAAATTGTGTCCTTATTGAGGTCACAATTTTCGTCACTCTCCCGTTCTTCCCTTTCCTGCGTTGCCAAAAATACGCTTCAACCGCACTACCTTAGCCATAAATTAAGCGGCATGGCGCTTGAAACATATCAAGCGGCCACATTGCTCCTTAGCGGAGCAAACCCCGGCCCCGGTTTTTCCTCTGACTGCTCTTCCTAATCGACATCCCCAGGACAACAACGAGGTTTTAGACTGACGTGCTTATTCTAGCAATCATAATTTATGTCGCCCTCGCCATGATCGTTCACGAGCTGGGACATCTTATTGCGGCCAGAAAGTGCAATGTGCCTGCGACTGAGCTTAGTTTGGGACTGGGACCAAAGCTGTGGGGTTTTCGGGTGAGTAGCGTGCTCTTTAGTCTTCGCCTGATTCCTCTCGGTTCATTTGTGCGTCTCGACGGCACCGCACTGAAGGACCGATCAATTCAGCAACAATTGCTCGTGCATCTTGGCGGCGTCACCTTAAACATTGTGGCGGGTTTGGTCACGTTCGGAACAATTTTCAGCTGGATAAATTTTCTGGTGGCGGCGGGTAACATCCTGCCGCTCTATCAGCACGATGGATGGAAATGCGGAGTGGTGATTATGCGCTCGCTCTTGCGACGAAAGAGTCAGCCAATCGAGTGGGCGTTCACGTTCTCAGGTGGGTTTCTTAGTCTCGTTGCTGTTTGGGCAGTCATCCGACTCTTCATCTAACAGTCTTCAGTCTACAGTCCACAGTCTACAGTCTGCAGTCTTCTGTGTCTTTTGAGTTCGTCTTCCCCTTTACCCGTTCCCTTTTCCCTCTGCCTCTTCCCTGCGCCGCCTGCGGCGGGCGCTTAGTGCCTTCCAATCGAAGTTGGTCGAAAACTTTGGTTCATAGGCCCCAGGCCCGTTCCCTTTCGCGGCCTCGGCGGCCTTCAGTTGTTCGGCCGTGTGGTAGATAACTTTTTTAGACTTAGGCACGAGGCCGGCAACGTCGGTACTGTTACTGACGATGGCGGTGGATTTTCTGCTTTCGTCGAGGACGGCCTCATCGCCTTTCTTCAGGGCCCAAATCAATCCGACCGGCGGTGTGTACGGAAGAACCATGGCGCCGGTGGCGATAGCGGCTGCAACAACGGCTCTACTACGGTTCTTCCCCGCCAAACGGTCCGTGAGTTTGATTGGAACTCGTGTGCCGTCAACAGCAACCACATCTTCCAGGACCCAACCGAGCAAGCCGCCCCGGCCCCAGGCTGCCGCTGGTTTGCTCTTGACCACATGCGCGCTGGCTACGGCGCCTCGGTCTATCACCACGACGCCGTTAACCAGCACTCGCCGGGATACCAGAAACCTTACCTTATCGCCCTCGCCCGCATCGGCCGAAGAAACGGGAGAGGCCACCTCAATCTGGATCACCGTGCCCGCCGGAATCTGCACCTTAGCGGTTTGGGGCCTGGGCTCCTCCAACATAATAGCGTCGCGCGATGAAATAGGAGGGCCGTTAGGAACCATGACCATAGCCATGAGCACGGTGTCGGGCAGACCCTTCATTTTCAACTCTCGCAACACTGGGGGAAATGTATCGAAGTTGCAGTGTGAGGTGACAATCTTCGCGATAATCTCACCTGGTTTCACGCCTGCTTTTTGCATGCGCAGGATGTCCCCGTTGCGCAGTATTTTAGTCGGGGGCTGCGGGGCTGCCGCCTGCGAGAAGACCAGGGAGCAATTTGCGAGGAGGAAAACTGCGACAAGCAAGAGACGTTTACATTTCATGTTTGCCCTCACAAACTAGAGCACAGTTGTATATCTCTCTGCGGAGCAACCCATATGCCGGGCGAATACGTGGCTGAACTCCAATGAAATCGAGGATTATCGACAATTGGGAAGCGGTTCACGGTGCGCGTTTGAGCGACAACTGCTCACTGGCGAGCAGTTGCACAACCAGGAAAACAAAAAAATCGGAATGAAAACTTGGTTTAAGCCTTACTGTCCCACTGATGCACAAGTCCAGTATTTCTTGTCGGTCTACAAATGACGCCGCGGTTTTTTCGAGTTCATGCTCTCTTCGTCAGAGAGACGGCGCACACGGCTGTCAATCCGACGATTATTGGCATGGGCCAGATCCACTGCAGCGTTGGAAAGTAACCAGTGAAGATTAACGCCGCCGGCAAAAACGTCGCGATCAGCATGAACACTTGAAACGCCCGTACAAGTCCACCTCTTTTGCGACGGACGAAATCATAGCCGAGGGCTGCCGGCAAGATGGCGACAAGCGTGTCCTGGTAATTTGAATGGGGCGCGAGGAACAGACCCAACAGCACGGCCAACGCGAAGCGCAAGTCAAACTCGCGATCCGAGCGCCACATCCAGAAGACGTAGGTCCCGCCCGCAAGCAACGCCAGGTAAACTAACGGCATCACCAGGGCCGGCGTGACTGTCCGGTAAAGAATCATGCGCAGATTGTCCATCAGCATAGGAAAGGCGCGGTAAGCTTCGCCGTGCGCTCCGACGTGGCGCAGCAGCCGGAGGTAATCTGCCCAGATGTGAAAGCCAAAACTTAGCGATATGCCGAGTCCGACAAGCAATCCCAAGAGTAAGGCCATGACCACCAGCCGCCAGCGGCGCTGCGCCAATGGGATGAGCGCCGGTAACAGAATCAACTGCGGTTTAATGGTCGCGGCGACAAGCCAGAAGGCCGCCCGTGAGTCCCGCCCAGCTCTTCATTGCTAAGTAGTATTCTATAAGACATACAAACGCGAGAAGGGTGATAGTCCCGGTTCCTAAGTTGTACCAGAGAACTTCCGTCGCTAAGGTTGTCGTAACCAGAAGCATCTGTTCGGTCCGCGACCAGCCCGCCGCCAACAGCCACAGGCGGCGCAGGACCCAGGCAGCGATCAGGCAGTTGAGCGCCAAATAAACTGAGGCTGCAGCCTTTGGGGAAAGGTAGGCTAACGGGGTGAATATCAGGGCGGCGTGCGGCGGGTTTATGAACGGCAGCAATCCATAGCGAGAGTCAGAACTCTCTAATGCGAACGCCTTCGCTTGATAGACAGCCTGGAGATCCAGATCGTAGAGTTTCTCGGCTTGCCCGTCGCGCACGATGGCCCCCCCGGTATAGAAAGACAGGATGTCGTTGTACGCAAGTGGGTCACCGGTCAATACCGGTGAGGCAAACATGGCGGCGAGCACTAATTGTGCCGCGATCAACAGACGTAGTGAAGTATCCTTACGCAGTAGCATGGCTCGCCGGAGTGTTCTCGGAAAGTTTCTGTAGGGACGAAACCTCATGCCTTCGTACGTAAGAAAACGGAGGCGGCAATTTTGTTCTGACAATTGCGCACCAGGTCTCACAATTATCGTCGAACGAAAATCACAGCCTGTTTATCCTCAAAGACTTTCAGCCAACCGCTCTCCTGACGGAGCAAGCTGGCAAGCGCAACATCCGGCGCAACCAACACCGTTCCGATTCCATGATTATCCAGAGATTCACGCCAGTTTGGTTTACCATCGCGCATCTCAACAAACTCTTCCACCAGCTTATCGCCATAAACGTCCGCGCGCCCGTCAATGTAGACGCGATAATCGGGATAGAGTCTCCAGATCAAATAGCCGCCCCAGACGTATTCGTTAAGAATCGGCTGCGGAGGTCCCTCGGCCAGAATGAAGTCAACGGCAGCGGCGGGAAACTTTTGCGATTCACTTGCCCGCTGCATTGCTACCGCCCGCCTGACCGCTAAGACAGAAACCGCCAGCATGATTCCCACCAATAAGACATTGAGTACAAGCTTCATCCGATCGGGTCCAGGCTTCTCGGGCGTAGCGAGCCAACGGCCCCAGCGCTGACTGGTGAACCAATTCCACGAGTGCTCTGCAAGTAGCGGCATTGCCACCAGCGCGAAGAAGGGACCATTGCGGGATGATCTTAAGGCGGCCCAGGCAGTGACCCCGAGCATGAGTAATTGGCCGGGACGCGGCCGTCGATTCGATAAGGCCAGCGCTGAGAAGGTAGCCAGGATCAGCAAAGCCAATGCTTGAAACGTGGCGCCGTGGAAATCGGGTGATTGCCACTCGATTATGTACTGCATCATGGCCTCGGAGGAGAGGGTCTCGAAAGGGTAAGAGTAGAGGCGCGCGCCGTTTGGATTGAGCCAGACTGCCGCCACACAGATAATCAACAACCAACACAACCTTCGTGCGCGTCGCCAAACGTCGGCAAAGGAATCCTTCTGCAGCAATAACCAATCAAGCAAAAGACCCGCTATGGTGAGAATGATTAAGACGAGGCCCAAAGCAAATCCGGCGTGCAAGTTGACCCAAAGAATCATTAAAGGCGCGAGCCACCAGATCGAAGGCATCTCTTCGCGACGTGCATACCGATCCAAAAAACTGATAAAGATGCTGCCAAAAAGAAGGGAAAACATCTGCGGTCGCACGCCCCAGGCCGGCATCGTAGCGACAGCGCCAAGGAGCAGTGCAAATCCCGCGACATAGGGATGTCCGGCTAGCTGACGGCAACGTTGATACGCTATCCAGAACGCGGCAGTAATGATGAGTGAGAAGACAACGATCAATCCGCCATAGCCCAGCGTGCGGAAGACCCCATACATAAACACTTCCGAAAGCCACTCATGCGTGACCCACTCGCTACCGAAACGCGAGGTGGAGAAAATGTCCGTATGCGGAATACTCCTGGTCTCGACGATGTATTGACCTGTCTTAAGGTGCCACCAGAAATCCGGATCGATGAAAGGTCGGGCGGTGGCGAGGATAAAGATCACTGCCATGACGAGAAAAACGAGCGGCCGGCGACTTGACCGGAGCACGTCCATGAGTCCTCGTCCTGACTGGCCAGAGTTTTTTGAAACTAACTCGTCTGTCTTAATAAGAGAATGGGACCTCGACTTTCACCGGTTCCTTCACATCCTGGAGCCGGAGATCTCGTTCTACAAGCGAAGCGTAACGTGACAAAGAATGTAGGATCCAGCACATTTTTCCCGCGTCGCTGCCACAGCCCGCGAAGTGGGCGACAGCGTAAAGCCTGGGGTGGAGCGTAGCGGAACCCCAGGTTAATGATCCAAGACAATGCCAGCCCGCGAAGCGGGCGACAGCGTAAAGCCTGGGGTGGAGCATAGCGGAACCCCAGGTTAATGATCCAAGACAATGCCAGCCCGCGAAGTGGGCGACAGCGTTTGCGTTGATATGAGGCTGTCGCCCGCTACGCGGGCTCCGGTCTTTTCAATTCCCGGTCCTGGGGTTCCACTACGCTCCACCCCAGGCTTTATGCTGTCGCCTGCTTCGCAGGCTGGGTTGGATTTCGTCGCCGTATGACAGCGTAAGTCACCGGGCGCTTGGGTACTGATGCGGTTTGAAGCCGGAAGTTTAGAGTTCAGCCTTTAGGCTGAGATTTCGCAACCGCAAGCTAAAGCTTGAACTCTAAACTGCGTCAGTACCGGCGCTTGATGACCTGCTCGCGCGAAGATGGGGTTGAACTCCGATGAAGTCAAGGATTATCCGACAATAGAGCAGCATTTTATTGTGCGCCAGTCATGCACCAGTGCGGCTTTGCCGCCTCACATTGCGGTAAGGCTCTGCCTTACCGTTGAGTCTCTCCCAGATACTGGAGGCTGCGCCTCCAATTCAGAGGCGGAGCCTCATGAAAGAAATAAGAATCCAACTTCGGAAAGGCGGAGCCTTTCCGCACTGTGCGGCGGCCGAGCCGCAACACGTACTACCATAAAGACCACGATGGCTTGCAGCCCTGACTTGCAGTCCTCTCTTGCATCTGTGCGGGTCGAGGTATATAAGCCTGCTGTCCTTCGAACTTCCCCAGAGGAGAATTTCCGCCATGCAGTTCAACTGGTTGACCATCGCGGCGATCATCATCATTGTCCTGGCAGTAGGTTTCCTATTGATGAAGCGGCGGCAAAAGAGCTAAGAACGTGGAAGCGTCGCATCAGCACCTGCTTGCGCGAGGCATCACCGAAGAATCGAGGCCCACAAAAACAGCTTCAACGGTTTGAACCGAGAGCCGTTGGGGCCACTGCGCGTTGTCAACGAAGTATTCGCCCCACGTCGCTGAAGGGATAGGCTCGAATTGGGCCCAAGCGCGGTTAATCGCGCGGCTTCACGTGATAAAGAACGTAGGATCCAACACGTTCACCCGCGTCGCGCTCATACCAACGATCAAGATTAGTAAAGTCGAAGTTGCTATTTGCCGGTATGACGGCATAAGTTACCGGGCGCTTGAGGACCTGCTCGCGCGAAAACGAATCTGCGTAACATGACCTCAACCTGACGCCGTAGCAAAGAGTCTGGCAACGTGGGTCGACGAATACGGAACCGGGAGCGAGACCGGGGTCCCCGCGCGGGCAGCCCGCGTGGGGTGGTGGTAGCGACCGGACCCAACCTGCGATATACACTAGCGCATCAATGGCTGAGTATCGTGACGAACATATTCCCCTGGCCTACCTAATTACTTTTCGTGCTTATGGCACGTGGCTACATGGGGACAAGCGCGGATCAGTTAATCGCTTTTCACAACCGCTTCGGCACCTCACTCATTGCCCCTAACGAACGTTGGCGAAAATATAATCGCAGTTTGCTCACCCACTCGCCAGTCAAACTAAGATCAAGGCAAAGAGCTTTGGTTAAGGAAGCAATTCGCGAGACATGCAGAAAACGCAAATGGGAGTTTTGGGCGACGAATATAAGAACCAATCACGTTCACACAGTAGTTGGGGCAGGTTGCGACCCGGAAAGAATCCTCATTGCGTTCAAAGCCAATGCCACCAGAAAATTGCGGGCAGCTGGTTATTGGCGTTCAAGTCAAACCCCCTGGGTAGAGCGCGGGAGCAAGCGATATTTATGGACTGAGAGTGACGTGATTAATGCCGTTGTATACGTTGAGTATGATCAAGGCGAACCGCTGTGATATTTCACTCAACGGTTCGTCAGCGACCCGAACACTTTGCTTACGCCGCAGCGCGCGCATTGAAGCGGTTTGTGTATCGTAGCTTGGAGCCGGTCGCTATCACCACCCCACGCGGGCTGCCCGCGCGGGGACCCCGGCTCGCTCCCGGTTCCGTATTCGTCGACCCACGTTGCCGGATTCTTGCTTACGCGACTTTGGCGGTCGTGCTTTTAGCGAAAGCGAGATGCAGCACCGCACAAAATCAGAACCGGGAGCGGTTAGCGACCGGATGTGCGGGTCAATGCGAACAACTTGTCGCCAAAACTCAGCGTCCATTTGCTTCTGTGTATATCGCAGCTTGCAGCCGGTCACGAAACATGACTGACCGCGTAGCAAAGACTCTGGCAACATGGGTCGACGAATACGGAACCGGGAGCGATAGCGACCGGGCGCGCGGTTCAATGCGAACAACTTGTCGCCAAAACTCATCGTCCATTGCTTCTGTGTATATCGCAGCTTGCAGCCGGTCGCTATCGCTCCCGGTTCCGTATTCATCGACCCACGTAGCGAGCGTTTTGCGCAGTTTGGGTCCGGTCGCTATCCGCTCCCGGTTCCGTATTCGTCGACCCAGGATGCCGGTTTTCTTGCGTGGACTTCATCACGACACGAATAAAGAACCGGGAGCGGTCTGGCGACCGGGTGCATGCTCGTTCTACAAGCGAAGCTTCAGTTGATAAAGAATGTAGGATCCAACACGTTCACCCGCGTCTCGCTCATACCAACGATCAAGATTAGTAAAGTCGAAGTTCGTATCTGCCGGTATGACCGCATAAGTTACCGGGCGCTTGAGGACCTGCTCGCGCGAAAACGAATTTGCGTACGCCTGGTAGGCACGAATCTCCTGTTCAATTTCTTCCGGTTGAATCGGCTTGAAATCGCCGCTTAGGGCAGGCACTATTCTGTCATGGCCGAAGATGACGCTGCGAGCGTAATATTTCATTGACTGATCGTCGGGCGTCCCCTTTAAGGCCTCGCGCAACGATCCGATGTCCGCCTTGGAATAGTAAAGATGCATATAAAAGAATTCTTTCCGCACCTCTCGCGACACGCTACCGAAGTCCAGGCCTCCCATATCGATCAGCGTTCCCTGCGCTGTCCAGGTTGGTTGTAATACGGTCACTGCGAGCTGCGGAGAAAACACTATCGTCGATGCCTCACCGCGTGCACGTAAGCCCGCCGTCGTCCCGTCTTCCCTTGATAATTGTTTCAGGCGCAGTAAGACGGGAACGATTTGATCATCAATGACGGCAGCGGGTACATAGTGCAGTCTTGACGGCAAACCAACCTCAACGACTCCCCACGAGAAGGCCAAAGCGGCAATCCATAAGAGTAGACGACCTGAAAAGGGTTTCCATAAAAGCGTCATAGTTATCAGCAGGCCTACCAGGAGGGAGTAGTTCACGACGAAAGCTTCATAGTGGTACACCTGCATCGTCTTTCCCGTCAGGACTTGTTGATTGAAAACAACAAAGGGAAGCAACGCGAGGGAGGCAGCGAAGATAGTGCGCGAATCGTTCCGTTCAATCTTGCGGCGCAAAACACTTATCACGAGCACAACCAGGATGAGCGCGCCAAGGATTTCAGAGACGTGGAACGGATCTGGCTGATGAGTGGAAATCAATGTCTGCTGCTCATCAAGTGACGATGCTCGATGGGAAACCAGGTAAGCGTATGGCGCCAGCGCAAGGACCGTTATCGCACCGATCGTCGTTAGCACTGACAGGGCTTTCAATCTGTCCGCAGGTCGAAAATAAAGCCACAGTACGCCGATACATACGAGCCAGGCTGCAGCGGCTGTCCATAGATAGAGATACGAAAAGACGAGCACCGACAAAGTTACGCCGGCAAGAACTGCCGACACTCGCGTGGCGCGCTTACTCTTACTAGTAAGTGCCTGCCAAACCAGCACATTGAAGACAAAGAACAAGGGGAACGCTGCTGCGGGCTGATATCGTCTGAGAAATGGCAAGCCGGGAATTGATAGATCAGTCTTGAGCAATAGACCCGATAAGTCCGTGTCCACCGGCGAGCCCCCCAAGACAAAGCACAAATATCGTTCCCGCCGCAGCCAAGCGATTGTCACCCAGCACTGAGTTGAGCAAGCCAGAAGACAGACAGACTCGCAAATAGCCCAGTCGCGCCGAGAAGAACAATTAATGCCGTCGACGCCGAGGCTCCGAATATTCGCGCCAGGAAAGTTAAGCCGTAAGCCGGTATGAATTGAATTGAAAAGGTCGACTCAGGTATTGGAGCTTGAGGAATGTTATCTCTTGCGGCATACGGATCGTTGCGACGTGCTCGACCATCAATCAGCGGTATTTATATAAGCCGAATAAAAAGGCTCATCACCCTGAAGACTCACGTAAGCTCCATTCCAGTCCCTGCCGCGAACTAACCAAAGATGTAAGCTGTGGTATGAGTGAGAGCAGAACCATCGCAAGACATGTCAAAGCGCACAACTTCCAGCCGGCCAGGTTAGAAAGTGAACTGGTCATAAAATCGATTCTATCTGAGAGTTGATTCTGGTTGGCGAAAAAAAGCAGTGGTTATCGAATGCTGCGGATGAGCCGCAAACGCGAAATGTCGAGTGCCGCGCCGTTAGTCACGTAGTTTCAAACGATAGAGAGTGTAAGTTCCCACCCGCTCACCCACGTCGCGTTCATACCAGCGATCAAGATTCGAAAAGTCAAAGCTACCTTCAATAGGGATAACTGCATAAGTGATGGGACGCTTGAGCGCCTCTGGCGTGAAAAGGAATTTACGTACTTTGGTAAGCTTGGACCTCACGCTCGATTTCGTCCGGTTGAATCGTCTGGAATTGAGAATTCAGTGCTGGAAATAACCTAGTGTGGCCGAATATGCATAACAACGGCTTGGGAATTGGTCGCGTGGCCGTTCAGTGCCTTGCGTACGTTGTGAATTTCCGCTTTGGAATAATAGAGATGCATATAAAGGAACTCCTTTCGTTCCTCCCGCGTAACATTACCGCAGTCCACACCCGAGATGTCGAGCAAAGTGGCCTGCGCTGTCCACATCGGCAGTAAGGCGATTACGGCCACATCCGGCGAAAACACCAGAGCCGAAGTTTGACCTTTGGTACGCAAGTCTGAAAGCGTTCCATCCTGATGTGACAACTCTTTCAGTCGCCGTAGAACGGGAATGCCTTGATCCTTGGCTATGGCCGCTGGCACAAAGAGAAGTCTGCGAGGGGAAAGCCTACTTCGAGAATTCCCCACGACAATGACAGGGCTGCCATCTATATCAGCAGACGACTCGGTATCGCCGTGCACAAGAGCGTGATCGCTATTACTACTGCAATTAGTGTGGAGTAGTTAACGACGAAAAGTTTCAAAGTGAAACGACTGCATGGTCTCTCCGGTCAGGATCTGTTGATTAAAGACAACAAACGGCAGCAACGCGAGCGAGGCGGCGTAGATAAACGCTGGTCGGTCCGTTCGATTATGCTGCGCAAGACTCCAATGAAAAGGCGCACGAGAATGATTGCACCCAGGATTTCATCGACGCGTAATAGATCTGGTCTATGAGTTGAAATCAATGTCTGCTGCTCGTCCAGCGTGACCGCGCGCTGGGACAGCAGGTAAACGTATGGCACTAGTGCTATGACGGTTAGATGGCGCCGATGGTTAAGACGCGCCTAACGCTGTCCACCAGTCGGACGGTCGAAAATAAAGCCATAGCACACCAAATGCATGCCAGCCATGCAGCGGCGGCTGTCCACAGATAGAGATAAGAAAAGACAAGCATCGCCAAAGTGAGACCGGCGAGTATCGCACGAGACTCGCGCGCCTCGTTTGCGTTCACTAGTAAGCGCGCGCCAAACCAGTATCTGAAAGACAAAGAACAAAGGGAATGCAACGGCGGGCTGATACCGTCTGAGGAATGGCAGGCGGAAGGACCAATCAGGTTTTAGGAGAACTCCCGACAATTCCATTCCTTCCTACCACGCAGCCAAGGCAGAGTACGAACAGTGTTGCCGCCGAAGCTAGACCGTCGGTCGCCTGTAACGCAGTTCAGTAGCCAAAAAACAGAGAGACTCGCGAGTAATGCAGCCGCGACGATGAGAATGATGAAGGCGGTTGATGCTGAGACGCCGAATTTCGCGCGCCGGCAAGCGCGATCGGTAGGCCGGCACGAATTGAATTGAGAAAACGATTCCGGTAGGGGCGCAGCTCGCGGAACTGTCCCTGCCCCCAAAAGGGTCATTCTTTCGAGTCCGTCCGTTTATCAACGCATTTACGTAGGCCGAGTAAAGAGGCTCGTCTCCCTGCGGGCTCACATACGCTCCATTCCAGTCCCTGCCGCGAACTATCCAGAGATGAAGTTGCGGAATGAGAGCCAGCAGCACCATTGCCAAGCACGTCGCGGCGCACAATTTCCAACCTGTGGCGAATGAAGGTGAAGTGCTCATTGCGTCAGTTCTATCTGAGAGTAGATCGTGTTTGCCGAAAAAATTGTTGGTATACAGTTCTTCAAGCAAGCCGACATCGGGACTGTGCAGTGCGCACAGTTAGTTGCGTAGTTTCAAACGATAGAGAGTGTAATCTCCCACGCGCTCGCCATCATCGCGGTCATACCAGCGATCAAGATTCGTAAAATCAAAGTTGCCGTTCGAAGGTATAACGGCATAGGTGATGGGACGCCTGGAGCACTTCTTCGCGCGAAAAAGAATTTGCGTACTTCTCGTAGGCGCCGAATTTCGCTGATCGATTTCATCCTCTTGAATGGGCTTGAACTGAAAACTCAGCGCAGGCGTGATTCTCTCGTTGCCGAAAATCATACTCCGAGCGTGGCGGTCCATCGTGGGATCGCCCGGCAGCGCCTTTCAGGCCTTACGCAAGGCTTCGGTTTCCGCATTGGAATAGTAGAGATGCATATAAAAGAATCTCTTTCGCTCTTCCCGGGTCACAGTACCGCAGTCCACACCCGTCACGTCAAGCAGCGTCCCCTGCGATGTCCATGTCGGCAGCAAGGCGATCAGCGCCAAGTTCTGGCGAAAACACCAGAGCCGAAGCCTGTCCCCTGGTGCGCAAGTCCGCAAGCGTGCCGTCCTGCCTTGATAATTCCTTCAGTCGCAGTAGCACGGGAATGCTCTTGATCACTGGCAATCGCCAGGGGCACAAAAACCAGTCGTGCAGGCAAGAGCGATCACAATAATTCCCCACGAAAATGACAAGCCCGCCATCCATATCAACAAACGGCTGCGGAACAGGCTTCCAAAAGAGCGTGACTAGGATTAGCAACGCAACCAGCGTGGAGTAATTAACGACGAAAATTTCAAAGTGGAACGACTTGCATCGTCTTTCCAGTCAGAGATCTGCTGATTGAAGACAACAAAGGGAAGCAACGCGAGCGAGGCGGCATAGATAAAGCGCGGGTCAGTCCGTTCGATCCTGCCTCGCAGGATTCCAACGAGGAGCACAATAAGAATAGCTGCGCCCAGGATTTCATGGACGCGGAATAGATCGGGGCTATGCGTCGAAATCAATATCTGCTGCTCGTCCAGCGTCGCCGCTCGATCGGAAACCAGGTAAACGTACGGCACGAGCGCAATGACAGCTATTGCGCCAATCGTTGTTAGCACGGCCAACGTTTTCCACCGGTCTGACGGTCGAAGGTAAAGCCACAGACCACCGATGCACGCCAGCCAGGCGGCGGCGCCTGTCCACAGATAGAGATAAGAAAAGACGAGCACGGACAAAGTGAGGCCTGCAAGTACCGCCGACACTTGCCCACCGCGTTTACCTTTACCAGTAAGCGCACGCCAAACCAGTAACTGAAAGACAAACAACAACGGGAATGCGGCTGCGGGCTGATATCGCCTGAGGAATGGCAAGCCAGGTAAGCCTATATCCAGGAACGTTCCGAAGAGTCCGTACCTTCCGGCGACGCCACCAAAGCAGAGCACGAACAATGTTCCAGCCGCCGCGAATCGATGGTCGTCTGCGATACCCTTGAGTAACCAAAAAACAGACAGAGTCGCAAACAATGCGGCCGCGGCGATCAGAACAATGAAGGCCGTGGATGCTGAGACGCCGAATGTCTCGCGCCGGTAACGCGATCGCATAGGCCGGCACAAACTGAATTGAAAAAATGGATTCCGGTAGCGACGCCGTCGGCGAACTGTCCTGGCCACCAAACGGGTCATTCTTTCGTGACCGTCCGTCTATCAGGGCATTTACGTAAGCCGAGTAAAGAGGCTCGTCTCCCTGGGGGCTCACATACGCCCCATTCCAATCCCTGCCTCGAACTAGCCACAGATGGATTTGCGGTATAAGGGATAGCAGTACCATTGCCAGACATGTCAAAGCGCACAACTTCCAGGCGGCTACGGAAGAAGATGAAGTGCTCATGAAAGGATTCTAGCTGATCCTCGATCGGCGTGGAATTGGTAAGTTGATGAGCGTTCTAACCCGCATTATTCACGAACTGCGGATTTGTTCACTAAGCCTGCGTTAGCAGGCGACAGCATAAAGCCTGGGGCGTCAGCCCCAGGTCACTGCAAAGAAAGAGTTCCAAGCCTGCGAAGCAGGCGACAGCGTGGACCAGTTCGCGCTCGTCTCGAAAGCAACAGGCTGCCGCCCGTTACACGGGCTGATGTTCATCTACATTGCTTTCCTGGGGCTCGCGCCCCAGGCTTTATGCTGTCGCCCGCTACGCAGGCTGAAATGACATGAAGGTTCATGAATAATCCGGGCTAAGTACTTTCCTGGTCAGATGGTCTGCCCTCGTTGAGACGATAGACGAATGGTATGGTAGCGCGCTTTGTCACAACTGCTCGCTGGCGAGCAGCCGGAAGCTTTCGGGCATAACAAATTTAGGGTCCATTGACATTACGATTGCCCGATGTAAAACAAACCGCAACTCCTGTCTTTTCCGTTCTTAGCTTATGCACCGGGATGACTCTGCGGCTACAATCCTCACGCCTGATCAGGCGGCACAACCGTTGCTGTCACCGGATAACGCATCCTTCTGTCTGGGTACTGATGCAGTTTAGAGTTCAAGCTTTAGCTTGCGGTTGCAAAATCACAGCCTAAAGGCTGAACTCTAAACTTCCGGCTTCAAACTGCATCGGTACTTTCTGTCTGCATGTCTGTTTAGAGAATATTCAGGTAACGGCTTTCGCCGAGTGACGACCATAAGAGTTAAGCCTTGTCTCAAGGCTATTATGACTATTTCACCACTTCCCCTGACTGTCGCGGAACCCACAAGCCGCAGGAATTCTTCCCCGGTTCCGGAAGAATTTTCACTGGAGCTGTCGATCGTGATGCCCTGCCTGAACGAGGCGGAAACGCTCGCGTCCTGCATTAAGAAAGCGCAACGCTGGCTAAACCGGAATCACGTTGCCGGAGAAATCATCATTGCCGACAATGGCAGCACCGATGGTTCTCAGATTATTGCCACAGTGCTGGGCGCCCGCGTCGTTGACATCGAGGAGAAAGGCTATGGCAGCGCTTTGAGAGGTGGTATTGAAGCAGCCCAGCGGAAAGTACGTCATCATGGCCGACGCCGATGACAGCTACAATTTCTCAAACCTCAGTCCCTTTCTCGAAAAGCTACGCGCCGGGTATGAGCTGGTGATGGGCAATCGCTTTGCGGGAGGCATCATGCCGGGCGCCATGCCGCCGCTGCATAAGTATCTGGGCAATCCTGTTTTGACGGGAATTGGCCGCTTGTTCTTTCGCAGTCCTTGCGGCGATTTCCACTGCGGTCTACGTGGTTTTTCGAGGGCCGCCGTGATGAAATTGGACTTGCGTACTTCGGGTATGGAATTCGCCAGCGAGATGGTAGTGAAATCAACTCTCAATAACTTGAGCATCATCGAGGTTCCCACCACTTTGTCTCCAGACGGTCGCAGTCGAGAACCACACCTGCGTAGTTGGAGAGATGGCTGGCGTCATTTAAGGTTTTTGCTGCTCTATAGTCCACGCTGGCTCTTCTTATATCCGGGAGCGTTGCTCATGCTGCTTGGCCTCGCGACAGGCTTGTGGCTTATGCCCGGTCCCCGAACTGTAGGTCACATCACCTTCGATGTTCATACGCTACTCTACGCAGCGGCAGCCGTGGTCACTGGTTTTCAGGCGGTCAACTTCGCCGTGTTCACAAAAATCTTTGGCGTAACCGAGGGCCTTCTCCCTCCGGACCCGAAACTCGAGAAGGCATTTAAGTATGTGACGCTGGAGTTGGGGTTGATTGTCGGCTTGACGCTTTTCATTTCGGGCCTGTTATTATCAATTTACGCGCTGAGCGATTGGGGCGCGCATTCTTTTGGCTCGCTCGACCCAACCAAAGTATTACGTCTGGTCATTCCCGCCGCAACGGCAATGATGCTGGGTAGCGAGATCGTCCTGTCCAGTTTCTTCTTGAGCGTCCTTGGGCTGAAGCGTAGGGAAACAGTGGATAAACTGCCAGCGGAATGTTAGTGTTTACAGTCTCTCGAGACGCCGCAGTTATGCGAGTCTCACAATTCATCCAGTGATTGAGAGGAGCTTAACAACATGAGTCAAACGATGGTTCTGTCAACTATTTTTCTCTACACGGATCCCGGCACCGGTGCGATGCTGTGGCAGCTTACGGCCGCTGCTTTTATCGGACTGGCATTCTACTTTCGGCACTATGTAAGTAGGATAAAAGTTGTTTTTACCGCCATGAAGAACAAGAAACGGTGACCCGTGAAACCTCAAACGAATGAATGCGATGGCGCTTGTCTGTGATACTTTCTCTCGGGTTATAGTAACCCCAGAGGTTCTTCCTATCGATGGCTGCGTCATTCCGCGATCCTGCCGGACAACTTTTCACAACCAATGGACGTGTCTTTCGCATAATCAAGCCTTCCGCTGCCATTGATCTTAAGGCCTTTCTTGTCTCGGAAACGGCAAAGAAGTTTATCGATCTGCATCAGCTTGTCCGCACGGTTTTTCTCGACGCTGAGTCCGCCGAATCATTAATTCTGAGTCATGACCATTCAGGGGGTCTGGAAACTGACCTTTCCAGTGTTGTCGTAGAACATGAGAGGATTCCCTTTCGGAGTTTTCCCTACGAGTGGACACCACAGATGCTGTACGCTGCCGGCTGTCTCACGCTTGATCTTGCCACCAATCTGTTAGCTGAAGGCTTTGGACTGAAGGACGCGACGCCCTATAACGTTCTCTTCCGGGGGCCAGATCCGGTGTTCATTGACCTCCTCTCTTTCGAAAGGCGTGAAGCATCAGATCCTACATGGTTGCCGTACGCGCAGTTTGTCAGAACTTTTCTCCTCCCACTGCTCGTCGTCAAACATTTTGGCCGCCGGTTAGATGAATTGTTGCTGACGCATCGCGATGGACTTGAGCCGGAAGAGGTGTACCGGCTCTCTTCCTTCCTTAAAAAGATGCGGCCGGAGTTCATCACGCTCGTTTCCCTTCCAACCTGGCTAGCTTCCAGGAAGGGCGCTGGTGAAGAGTCAATCTACCGGAAAAGAACTGAGAGTAACCCGGAGAAAGCGCGATTCATCCTGGAGCGATTGCTGAAGGGTTTGCGTCGCAAACTTGAACAAGTCGCACCAGAAGGGAGTCAGCAGTCTACGTGGTCAGACTACATGAGCAAGAACCGGTACACCGAGGACTACTTTCCGGAGAAGGAAGAATTCGTCCAGGCTGCAATCTCTGATTGGAGGCCGCAAAAGCTCCTGGACGTGGGATGTAATACCGGCTACTTCAGCAGGCTCGCGGCGAAAAGCGGATCGAGTGTAGTCGCCATAGACTACGATCCAGTGGTGACCGGAGAAGTGTTCACCCGGGCCCGAGCAGAACGGTTAGATATTCTGCCCCTGGTCGTCGATCTTACTCGCCCCACACCAAGCATTGGTTGGCGCAATGAAGAGTGCTTGTCCTTTCTTGATCGCGCCAGGGGTAGCTTTGATGCGGTACTTATGCTGGCTGTCATTCACCACATGCTGGTTACCGAGCGCATCCCGCTGGCCGAGATACTGCAACTCGCTTCCGAGCTGACTACGAACTTGTTGATTGTGGAATTCGTCGCCCCTACGGACAAGATGTTTCGTGTGCTGACGCGAGGCCGGGACCACCTGCATGGTGATCTAACCCTGGAAGTCTTTGAGGCAACCGCTCGCCGCTTTTTCGAGATCGAGCATTCCCGGCGTTTGGGTGAATCAGATCGCTGGATCTACCTGTTGCGCAAAAAAGGGAGCCCCGGAAGTGCTTAGAGACTTTGTCATAGCTCTCTCGTTATCTAACCTTTGGTTTTTTAACGTTTGGCGATATTTCCTAATTACTCATCCGAGCGCTTATCCTTATTACCACTGGAAAGCCAATCCAGCGCCCATTCTGCTTGGCACGATGTTGGATGTCTTGATGCTCTCAGTGGTCCTTTGGGTAGCAATTACTCTTGCTCGCCGCTTGCGAAGACCATTCATGCTCAGAATTGCTCGGTTCACTTTCCTGCTAGTGTTTTTTGTTTCCTTACTGGATTTTCTGCTTGTGACAATGGCGAGAACGTCCTTCCGACTTCTCATTGACACTTTAATAAAACGACCGCAGTTACTTTTTACGCCTTCGCTGTCCCAGACTCTTTTCCTCTGGCTTGGAGTTCTCGGACTTGCGGCGGCTTTCGTACTAACCACAATCCTATTTCATCGACTGGTATTTCGACGCCAGCAACTTATCAAACTCACCACGGCCTTATTACTCATACTCTCGCCGTTTGTTTTAGTCACTTTTAACCAGGCAGCATCGCAGTGGATGACATTTAGATCCGGTCAGAGATTTGTCGAAAATACCGCGCCGGCATCTACACAAAGACCTCAGTCCGATCGGCGCGTTCTATGGATTATCTTTGATGAGCTGGACTTCCGTCTCGGCTTCCTGGATCGTCCTTCCTCAGTAAAGCTTCCAGCTTTTGACCGTTTGCGCAATCAAGCGATTTTCGCCCAAAATGCGTATCCACCCGGCGGCGACACCGTTCTCTCGCTCCCTAGCCTCATAACTGGAAAGCTCGTCTCGGGGAGTCACCGAACTGCCGCAAACGAGCTGATGCTCACCTTTGCCGACAACAACCAAACTGTACCGTGGAGTACTCAGCCAAATGTGTTCTCAAGGGCAAGGACAATGGGATTCAATACTGCGCTTGCAGGTTGGTACCATCCCTACTGCCGGATTATCGGTAACGCCTTAACAAAATGTTCCTGGGAAACAGCGAGCACGGGTTTTTTACCAGACAAATTCATTGCCAACCTGGTCTCCCGCTCCAGGGATGTGGCTGTTACTACAAGCATGTTCCGAATCGCGGAAGCTGCTTTGCTTCCCGAGTCCTTACGGTTCTTTCTGGCGTCCAGAGAAGGAAGCATTTGGCGCAGGTATAATCTCGAGAACCATCTGAACATTCACCGGGAAGCGATGGCTTTGGTCCGGGATCCGAACATTCAATTGATTCTGGTCCATTACCCGATACCTCACCCTCCCGGGATCTATGACCGATCCAAACATGACTTTTCCTTCGATTCGAGTAGTTGCTACCTTGACAACCTTGAGTTGGCTGATCGTTCCCTAAGCGAGTTGCGCCAGGAAATGGAGAAGGCAGTCTCTCTGGGAATCGACCATAGTGCTAATCAGCTCGGATCACCGACTGAGGGCTGATCGTGTCTGGCAGCATCATTTAATTTGGCAGGCACCTTTTAGTAAGGTCGATCCTATCGTATTCAACAGCATTAAAGATGAGCGAGTTCCTTTTGTTCTAAAGCTGGCGGGAGAGAGAAGTGGGCTAAACTATGAACTGCCCTTCAATACCGTTCTTAGTCATGACCTGGTACTGGCGCTGCTGTCGGGAGCAGTCTCCGATGAAGCCGACGTCGCCAAATGGTTGGACGAGCACCGCTCTATCGGACAGAGTCCGTATATTGAAGGTGAGAAATAACGCTGACCGTGGCGTCGGCCATGACGGATACTCGCATTGACGCGTGCGCTCGACGCAAGTCTCCTCCAAAACTCTTCTGGGAATCTAAGAATCAATGAGAATTCTCGATTATGTTCATGAGACTTATTCGTATAATCGCCGGATTAGTTTGCTTAGCAACCATCTCGCGGAAGTCATTCCGCCCGGATCACGCACGCTGGATGTCGGTTGTGGTGATGGCCAGGTTGCTCATCTAATCATGCAGAAACGTCCCGACGTCACGATCAAAGGAATCGATGTCCTGATGCGGCCGCATACGAAGATTCCAGTTGCAGAATTCGACGGCCAGGTAATCCCTTACAGCCAAGGCGACTTCGATGTGGTGATGCTTAATGATGTGCTTCATCATACAAATGATCCGATGGTACTTCTCCGTGAAGCCGTGCGTGTGGCTGGCACGGCCATTGTGCTCAAAGACCATACCCGCGACGGCATACTTGCCGGCATGACTCTGAAATTTATGGATCGAGTGGGTAACGCGCGACATGGAGTTGCACTGCCGTGCAACTATTGGACTGAACAGCAATGGCTTAAAGCCTTCGAGACCCTTGGTCTGTGTATTACTACCTGGAAAAGGGACTTGAGACTTTATCCGCGCTGGGCAGACGTGGTGTTTGGACGGTCACTTCACTTTATTGCGAGGCTTAATATACCAGTCTAACTATTGTTTCGTTGATTCGTCTCGCGCGATAAAAACGACAGCCACTTCATCCTCATAAACTATCTCAAACCGAGAATCCAATCGGAGCAGTTGAGCCAAAGGAAAGTCCTTCTCAGCAATTACGACGCGTGCGGCTGCGAGCTCAGGATCTGAGGACCAATGAGGTGTTCCATTCCAAACCTGCGCTGAATGCCCGATTCGTGCCGCGTCATGCACGTTCCCCCGACCATCGATCGCAACCGGCAAACTCCGCAAGCGCCAAATAAGATATCCACCCCAGTCAAAATGATTGTAGAGCGGCCCGTGGTAACCCCGCTCCTCTACAACGTTTGCGGCACCTACCGGGTAGACCCCCGCAATCGTGTTCTGCAGGGAATCCTCCGATAGGTGCTCGGTGCGCGCGGCGGCTAAAAGGAGAGCACCCACAGAGATAACAACAATGAGCACCTGCGCCATAGAAATCTTAGACGGCGTGGCAATAATTGCGGTCGCGCGCGGGTTGGGAATAATAGTGAGTGCGATAACTACCACGAACCATGAATCTCGGCTCGAACGATAGGAAAGAAAAGCGCCAGTCAGGAGAAGGAGTCCCCAGAATGGACTGATGCGCCGGCGTCGTCCCAACACGAACGCCGCCGCCAACGTCAGCAGCAGGACGAGCCAGTCCGGAATACTCCGAAACCGCATTGCCTGAAGTTCACTTATCTGACCATAAAGGCCCGGCATCCTAACAAACTCCCAGACTATTGCGTACATCCTGACGTGATACGGGTTCACCAGGACGGCCATGGCGCACGCTGTCGTTACGAGCACCATTGTGCCGAAAGGGATAGGTCTATCCTGGACCTCGCCAGCCGCAGTGTCGTCGTCTAGTAGCCGGTTGAGAGGATCTTCCAGCGCGGCCACGCCGAGCACAAATAATCCATAGACGAACTGAATGTGGATGTTAGCCCACAAAGCAAAAAGTAACGGCAGGAGCAGCAGTCTGCGATAGCTGCGAGAGCGACGCACGCTGACCAATATATCAAGTTCAAGAATGAAAAAAAGAATGGTAAAAAGCCACGGTCGCGGGATCCGATAAGGCGCCAAAGACAAAACTCCCAGCACGGTTAAAGGTACCGAGTAAGCAAGCCGGGGTTCGAACTTGCGGACGAGCGAGTGCAAGGCGGCAGTAATAGCCAGCATCAAGGCATACACATATACAAGCAGTCCGATCAGTCCCAGACGGCTAAACAGACCATAAATCAAGAGCTCGAAAAGCCAGCTATACGCAGCCCAGGGTTTCCCCATGCCAAAGGTCGAGAACCAGTCGTTATACGGTACCCAGCGATGCTCTGCGATCCATTGACCCGTGCGCAGGTGCCACCAAACATCCGGATCATCAACGCCAGTCGACCTGAGCGTTAGCCAGGCCGGAATGGAATACAGGATGATCAGAAACAAGGAGCTACGAAACTGCGGTTCATATTTTGTTAGAGAAAATTTCACGCATTGAACTCCAGGCTTAGCTTCCAAACAACTCCTTGGGAACTCAAAGTATTTGTTAGATCAGTCAGTGTTGTCTATTTAATAATGATTTCAAAAAGCCTAACGTACCGCTTGTAGAAGGTGGATTCAACTTGGAAGCGCAACCCTCTATAGACAATATGAAGCGCAACCCTCTATAGACAATATAGGGATTCTGGTACCGCGAAGCGGTTACATCTCAAAGCCCAGGGTTGCTTCAACCCTGGGGTAAGTAAGTCCGATCATCGTCAACCCGGAACGGGTTGCGGGTAGTGGGTCAGTTGCAAATAAGAGCAGCCAATGAATTGTCAAAGCTGAATACATGAAGGGAGGCACCCAATACAGAAGCGCGGTAGCGCCGGATGCCAGGCTCAACTTCGCAATAAGCTGAACCTTCACATGTTCGGCGATCTGCTCAACAACCTAGTTGAGCCTGGCATCCGGCGCTACCGCGCTCGGTTCTGTAATGTTGTCCGAATATCTCTGCGGTTGGCTCGGCATCCAAATCGTAACTTCAAACTGACCCACCACCGGGGTTGCGCCAGCAGACGCAACCGGCGTTGCGGTTGAATCGTCCATCTAATCCTGTAACCTGGTACCGCGAAGCGGTTACATCTCAAAGCCCAGGGTTGCTTCAACCCTGGGGTAAGTAAGTCCGATCATCGTCAACCCGGAACGGGTTGCGGGTAGTGGGTCAGTTGCAAATAAGAGCAGCCAATGAATTGTCAAAGCTGAATACATGAAGGGAGGCACCCAATACAGAACCGAGCGCGGTAGCGCCGGATGCCAGGCTCAACTTCGCAATAAGCTGAACCTTCACATGTTCGGCGATCTGCTCAACAACGAAGTTGAGCCTGGCATCCGGCGCTACCGCGCTCGGTTCTGTAATGTTGTCCGAATATCTCCGCGGTTGGCTCGGCATCCAAATCGTAACTTCAAACTGACCCACCACCGGGGTTGCGCCAGCGGACGCAACCGCGTTGCGGTTGAATCGTCCATCTAATCCTGTAACCTGGTACCGCGAAGCGGTTACATCTCAAAGCCCAGGGTTGCTTCAACCCTGGGGTAAGTAAGTCCGATCATTGTCAACCCGGAACGGGTTGCGGGTAGTGGGTCAGTTGCAAATAAGAGCAGCCAATGAATTGTCAAAGCTGAATACATGAAGGGAGGCACCCAATACAGAAGCGCGGTAGCGCCGGATGCCAAGCTCAACTTCGCAATAAGCTGAACCTTCACATGTTCGGCGATCTGCTCAACAACGAAGTTGAGCCTGGCATCCGGCGCTACCGCGCTCGGTTCTGTAATGTTGTCCGAATATCTCCGCGGTTGGCTCGGCATCCAAATCGTAACTTCAAACTGACCCACCACCGGGGTTGCGCCAGCGGACGCAACCGCGTTGCGGTTGAATCGTCCATCTAATCCTGTAGCCCAGGGTAGCCGAAGCGGCAACCCTGGGCTCTGAGACTGAACCGCTTTGCGGTAAATGCAGAAGAGGTGTAACGGATTAACACACGGCGGACTATCAGGGCTCTGAGACTCAACCGCTTTGCGGTAATGCAGTTCAAGTCAGAAGGTTAACCAGGTATTTCAAACAACGATCTGTTGCACTTCGAAGTTGAATTCGCGTTAACACCTGCCGGCTTAGATCATTACTTATTAGAGCGATGACTGAATTCGCTCCTGGACTGCAACAACGCTCTTGATGGCGTTCCGCCGGACAACAAACAGGAACAGATCATTTCTGCCACAATTGCTCGCCTGCGAGCAGTGTTCAACGTGAACAACACAAAGCGCCGGGCGGAGATGGTGGATTGCCAAAACTTTTTTAATTGAAGTAAGCACGTTACTTGTGAACGAAGCTCGTGATTCGCACCTCTGAAACAGCGTGGCTCAGATTGACGGCATGACCATTGCTCTTAAACGACCGCACTCGAAATGTTGCCGTGATCGGCGGGAAGCGATCACTCAGGTCTCCTGAGATGACGCCTGCATTTCCAGTGGCAATTCTTTAGTCCGGACAGCGCGAGAGTCCGGGTCCGAACCTTAACCCCTTTCAGTAGATCAAGGAGCAAACGAAATGAAAATGATTAAGAACTTTCTCAATGACGAGTCCGGCATGGAGACGTTGGAATATGCCGTCATCGCCGGCCTGATCGCCGCCGTTGCGGTCCTGGTTTACGCCGCCGGCTGGGGCACTGCCCTGCAAAAAGACTGCTGGCCGCCTCGTCAACGAGCTGAGTCACCTCGCGTCTTATGGAAGATGGCGGGCCTCAGGGAGCCCGCCACGATCCCTTTAGCGAGTAAACAGAGAAATTTATTCAGCTCAAGATCAAGCAGCAATTTTCAAGCGGGACGAACTGATCTAAGTCGGATCAAAGCAGCCATGCTTGCACCCCCTAAAATACGCATTGCGCTGTTATTCATTCCTTTGGCGAGTCGCCATCACTTACATGGATGTTCGCTATCGGCGCATTCCCAACAAGTTGGTGCTGCTACTCTTATCGGCGGGACTAACGCTTAACACCATCTTCGGCGGGATCCATGGATTTCTCGTCAGTCTCGGAGGATTCGCGCTCGCTTTCGCGGTTGATGTTTTTCTTGCACGCGTTCGGCACGATGGGCGCCGGCGACGTGAAACTTTTTGCCGCCATTGGCGCGATCTAGGCATTTCGCTGGTGCTGCCAACGCTCTTCGTCGTGGCGTTGACCGGCGGGGTGTTCGCTATCGGCAAGATGATCTATGCGCGACGCGTTGGCAGGACCATGGTTGGCGTCACCCAGTTTTTCTATGGCCTATTACCCGGCCAAACAGTGCCACAATTCGAGGTGCCGGCAGATCGCAGCTATCACGCTGCCTTACGCGCTTGCCCATTTGTTTCGGCAGCCTGATTGTCTTTTTTCTCTTTCGCGCCTAAGGCGCACTTGTTTACGTTTACTTCGGTAATGGAGAATTGAGTCATGCGAAATAAACGTCTCATCATCGCGCTTACGGGAGCGATTATCTGCGGGTTGATCGGCGTCATGCTGGTCAGCCGATATCTCTCAAACGTGCAGGCTTTCACGAAAGACCTCGGAAACGTCGTGGTCGCCAAGCAGGAGATCTCTCTCGGTGAGAAGATCACGGCTGAGCAGTTGGCCCTTGCGCCGATTCCCAACGGTTCCCTTCCGGCAGGGATCTTCCGGAAGATGGAAGACGTTGTCGGCCGCGTCGCTATCACCCCGATCGGCGTGCGCGAAACCATCACGAATATGAAGCTCGCTCCGGCCGGAACCGGGGGCGGCCTGTCGGCAGTGATACCGGAAGGCTACCGAGCGATGACCGTCAAGGTTGACGATGTAGTCGGTGTCTCCGGCTTTATCATGCCCGGTTCATTCGTCGACGTAGTCGCGATCATCATCCCGCTCGCGCAAGCGGGCGCAGCGAATGGTCCAATCTCCAAGATCGTCTTGCAAAACATCAAGGTGCTCGCCAGCGGAGCGAAGATTGATTCTCCCGAAGACCAGCGCCAGCCATCTCAAGTGAAAGCTGTCACGCTTCAGGTCACGCCCGAGCAGGCAGAGAAGCTGGTACTCGCTTCCAGTGGAGGCAGGCTGCAACTCGTTATGCGCAACTACAGCGACCAGGAAGATACACAAACCAAGGGAGCCACTAGTGCGACGCTTTTGAGCGGCGAGACATTTGTTCCGCAACCGCCGCCAGCCGAGTGAAAAGGCCGATACGTCTAAGCTCGTCGCAAAGCGTATTACTCCAGTGAGGCGGCCCAGCGTGGCCCTCAAACAAGAGAAACCCGTCGTCACACCCGTCCCACGCAACTCTATTGAGTTCATCGAGGGCCAAAAAAGACGCGACGTCGAAATACCGTAGGAGCACGTAGGGTAGTCGGCTTCCGTTCAGCGAAGTCCTCTCCCTTTAAGATTCAAGTCCCCAATTTTTAAGGAGAAAATGATCATGCAGTCCCGTTCTTCCATCCGCTACTTCGTCGTCGTTCTCGGAACAATCCTGCTATGCGCCGTGCCGCTTTTTGCGCAGGAGCAGACCACGAACGCCTCCTTCTCCACGGGGACGAAAGAAGCGATCCCTGTCAACGTGCTCGTGGGCCAGTCAAGGGTCATTAGCTTCGACAACGCGATCGAGCGCTTCTCCGTTTCCAACCCCGAGATCGCCGAGGCCGTGCTGATCTCGTCGAACCAGGTAATCGTCAACGGCAAGGGCTTTGGCCAAATCAATTTCATCGCCTGGGAGAAGGGTTCCGGACGCTTCATCGTATTTGATGTCTACGTGCGCACCAATCTGTCGCTGATTGATTCGCAGATCCGCGCGCTCTTTCCGAAAGACGACATTCGTTTGAGCCAGGCCAATGGCTCGGTAGTCATCTCGGGAACGGTTAGCGATCCGCGGATTGCGACTCAGGCAGACGCTGTCATCCAGGCGGCCGGCTTCAAGACTGTCAATCTGTTGGAATCCCCGGTCAAGGATCTGAAGACAGGTGCAGTTGCTGGTGAGAGTCGCCGAAGTCAATCGCAGCCGCATACGAGATCTCGGCAGTTCCTACGCTTATCAGGCGAGTCCGGGCGTGGGCGGCTTTGCAACCGGTGGCGGCCCCGGGAACGTTACTGAGCGTCGCTGGCGGCATCCTGGGAGGCACATTTAGTGGTCTCAACCTTCTGGTCCTGGGCGGCAATATGACCACCATGATACGCGCCCTGCAGACACAGGGCGCGCTGCGCGCTCTCGCCGAGCCAAACTTGATCGCGATGGACGGTCAACAGGCGAGCTTCCTCGCCGGCGGTGAGTATCCGGTGCCCGTAGTCCAGAGCGGTGGCGGTAGCAGCAACGGTACTGTAAGCATCGTTTTCAAGGAATACGGTGTCCGTCTGAATTTCAAGCCGACCATCATCGACGAAGATCACATTCGTCTGGAGTTGGAGCCGGAAGTATCCACGCTTGACTTCGCCAACGGCGTGAAGTTTAACGGCTTCCTGATTCCCGGGCTTGCGTACTCGACGCGCTAAGACGGGCGTTGAACTGCGCGACGGCCAGAGCTTTGCACTCGCGGGACTGCTCGACAACAGCGAGACCAGGACGCTTTCGAAGGTGCCGGGTCTCGGCGACATTCCAATTCTTGGCAACCTGTTCAAGTCAACGCAGTTTCAGAAGAACGAAAGCGAGTTGATGTTCATCGTCACGGCGCAGATGGTGAAACCGGTCAACCGCGACGACCTGCCGCCAATTCCTAATGTGGAAAATTTAAAGAAGGGATCGCTGCTGGGCATCGATCACAAACCGGGACAGATAGACGGACCAACGGGTTTCAGTCTGAAATCCGGCGCGGCGACGACGGATCAACCTGAGACTCCGAATTCAACGACACCTGTGGCCCCGACAGTGGCCCCGACAAAGGAAGCGACTCCGGCTGCAGTGCCGGCGACTGGTAGCAAAGCGGCGGTGCCAAGCCTATCGCTGGCCCAGCCCGAACCTGGGACAACGCAAGACGCAAAGGTCCCGCCGACACCGTAAGGTTTCGACGCGTAGCGCACGATTGCTTTCAGCCCGCGAAGCGCGGCGACGGCATAAAGTCTCGCACCCCAGCCGAGATGCTCGGCCGGGGACCCCGCCCTGGGGTGGAGCGAAGCGAAACCCCAGGATCGTTGGAGTTCAAAAGGAAGAGCCCGCGAAGTGGGCGACGGCATAAAGTCTCGCACCCCAGCCGAGATGCTCGGCCGGGGACCCCGCCCTGGGGTGGAGCGAAGCGAAACCCCAGGATCGTTGGAGTTCAAAGGAAGAGCCCACGAAGTGGGCGACAGCCGATCGTCGTAAGTAGACTGGAGCTTTTGCGCTATCGCACGCTGCGCGCGCTCGGCTTTATGACCTACGTAATCCTGGGGTTCCGCGTTGCTCCACCCCAGGCTTTATGCTTCCACCCGCTGCGCGGGTTATGACCGAGACCGACGCTACGCGGCGGAGACATTTCATCAGCGAGCGACAAACTGAAGTTTGTCGGACATTGAAGTTTATCGGATATTGAGGCTTTTCTACCTTTTCAACCAGGCAGGAGGTTTAGCAGATGTCATCAATGAATGGACAGCGAGCACAGCTACGGAGCGGCGAGCGCGGCTCCATCATGATCATGACGGCCATATATGCGCTGGCTCTGCTCTTGATGGTCGGGCTCTGCCTCGACGTTTCACGCTTTTATCTGGTTCGCGCCGAACTTCAGAACGCGGCTGACGCGGCGGCGCTGGCCGGTGCGCGGGAACTAAACGGCGGTAATGGGGGCATTGATGCCGCCGTCGAGAAGGCCCAGAGCATTGTCAACACACAGGGACTGCGGACAAAGACAAACGTGACTATTCAAACGGTTGAATTTGCTATTGAGGTCGACGGCCCTTACCTGAGCGCCGACGACGCGAAGGTTGTCGGCACGGTCGAGCATATTCAATATGTGCGCGTCACGACCAGCGTAGTTACAACCGACGTTCTCTTCGCTACCAGGGCGCTCGGGGCCACGCACGGCGAATCGAGGCAGGCTGTCGCCGGAATGTCGATAGGGCTCGACAGTATCTGCGACTTCTTCCCTGCTGCCATTGCTCTGGCTGATCCCAGCCCAACGCCTGGCACTCTAATGTCTCTTCAGTTTAATCAGGGCACCGGAAACTCCGCGACACTTGTCGATAAGGACTACATCATCCTGGAGGTACCGAACCTCACCGGAACCGGCGAGGTTGAGACGGCACTGCTATCCGCCGGTCTCCCCAATTTCTGTAAGAAACTCGGCGACAATATCAATATGACGCCGAGTTCGAACCCGAACAATGGACCAAGAGCCTCGGGCGACGGGATGAATACCCGATTCAATGTTTACGCAAGCGGCTATGGGAACCAACTCCAACCAGCCACTTTCCCGCCAGACAAAAACATAAACGAAACCATCACCTACAATCAGTACATAAATGGTTCGCCAATAACGGCGCCAAGCCCCAACGGCCCCGGCAAGGCCGAGCGCCGGCTGCTGATCGCTCCCATAATCGCCCCGGGCAATTATCCAGCCTACACCACAAATATTCTGGGCTGGGGAGTATTTTTTCTAAGAGAGCAGAGTTCCCACACCTAACGGCAATTGTGATCCTCCCTGTGGGACGATTCCGGTTGAGTATGCCGGTGAGGCTAATGTTAGTGCCACTGGCGACCCGACGTGCAGTTCGCCTCTGACAACGCCAGTTCTTTACCGGTGAGGTGACGAGATGCGAGCATCAAAGATGTTGAGATACCTGAAAGATAGAATGATTCGGATAGTCTCGCACGAAGATGGCAATTCGATCATTGAACTCGCGATCATATTTCCGATACTGCTGATGCTGTTTGTAGGAACCGCCGAGTTGGGCCGCCTGTACTACACCTACACGACGCTCGCCAAAGCAACAGAGGTTGGCGCGCGCTATCTCTCGACCTCAAGAAACGCTGTTAACGGCACTGCGACGGAAATTACCGCGGCCAAGAACGAGGCACGTAATCTGGTGGTCTGCGGCTACACGAGTTGCACCGGAAATCAGGCGGATGGCACTCCCAAGGTGCCCGTCGTCGCTGGATTGACAACGGCTAACGTAACCATTTGCGATAACTTCGCAGTTCCCTGCAACCCGGTGATTCCTGCCGGGCCGATTAAGTACTTTAAAGTCGAGATCAACAACTATAACTATACGCGGGGAGTATGGAGTCTTGCGACCATAATGGGACGAGCAAGTGATAACTTTTATTTCGCGCTGCACCCAAGCACCGAGATGCGCTACATGCCGTAGCTCGCGTGGCTCAAACAGGAATTTTCAACGATGAAGAGGCATACCAAAACCAGCTCGGAACGTGGCGCGGCAATCGTGGAATTTGCGCTAACGGCGAGTGTCTTTCTGATGATGATTGTCGCCATCATCTCCGGCGGGCACCTGTTTTTTACCCACAACGCGATGGTCGAGTCGACGCGGCGCGGCGCGCGCTACGCCGCCACCCAGTGTAAGCCGAACCTCGCCGGGTGCGTTGGTTCTGATACCTCCCTCGAGCGTGTCAAGAACGTTGTTTTGTATGGCACCCCAACGGCCGGGACGTCACCGCTTGTCAGCAATCTTACACCCGCGAACATTACCGTCGAATACTCTAACGACTTCGGCGTGGCGCAAGGTACGGTTTCAGTCAAGATAGTGACTTATACCTACACCTTTGCGATAGCGGCATTGCTAATTAATATGCCCCCTTATCAGACCACGGTCGTGGGCGAAAGCGCGGGTTTTATACCGGAGATCAACTGTCCGGATTGAGCCATAGGTTAAAAGAGTAAACACGATGCAACCACTGACATTCATAACGCTGAGTAAGAACGGCGATTCTTCCGACGAACTAAGGGATGCGTTGGCAGGGAGCGGACGCGCGCGCTTGCTGGCTGATTGCCACAGCTCCGAACAGATGCTCGCAGATGTCAGCCGGCTGCGACCCTCGGCAGCGGTGATCACCTTAAACCCAACCAATTCAGAAAAAGAGTTTCTCCTGGTTAAGGAGTTGGCTCACGCCTCTCCCGACACGGCAATCATTTGCGCCGCCCGTGACGCCTCCCCGGCTTTGATACTGGGCAGCATGCGCTCCGGGGCTCGCGAGTTTATTCAACTCCCGATCATCGCGGACGAATTCCGCACTGTCCTTGACCGCATCAAAGAACTCTCGGCGACTGGAAGTACCGCCTTGAAGAAGAGCGGACGGATTGTCGCAGTTTTTTCAAGCAAAGGTGGCGCCGGAGTCTCGTTCTTTGCCGCCAATCTGGCCGCTGCGATTAGTCTGCCGACGCTGCTGGCAGACCTGAACCTCCAGGCGGGCGATGCGGCAACTTTTCTCGGCCTGGAACCGAAATATTCCCTGGCCGATTTCGTTGACAATCGCACCCGACTTGACGACTCGCTCATGAATAGCCTGATTACGCCTCACTCACCAGGACTGTCGCTCCTGGCCGCGCCGTTGGAAGCGCACGAAGTGGAAGACATCAAGCCTCAGGATGTGACCGAGGTCTTGCATCTCATGGGGCAGAGGTTCGAAACGATCGTGCTCGATCTGCCAAACTCGTTCGACCCGGTGACGATCGCGGCTTTGGATATGGCCGACGATATTCTCTTAGTTATGACTCTCGACATCCCCGGCATTCGCGGCACCAAACGCGCGCTCAAAGTATTTGAGCGTCTGGGTTATCCACGAACCAAGGTCCACGTCGTGGTTAACCGCTGGAGCAAGAATATTGATGTCGAACTACAAAAGGTCGAAGCACACCTCGATGAGCAGCTTATCGGCTTTGTGCCCAACGATTACCGAAAGGTAATGGAGTCGATCAACCTGGGTCGGCCGCTGGTGCAAACTGATCCAACTTCGAAATTGACACTGGAGATTAAGCGAATTGCGGCGCTGGTTTCCGGCAAAAATCACACGGCCTCGCCGCAGACACATAAACGATTGCTCGGATCGGTTTTTAGCCGCCATGGCTCTACTAGTTCGCTGGAACTTTCAGAAGTTCCTGATACGGCGTAGGGAACAACGCGACGATTCGACGCCAGAGGAACCACGACGAGTATTTGTCGCCGGAAGATTCAAGGAAAGCATAGGGAACAAACATGGCTCTCAGAGAACGATATATCAACGCCGATGGTACGGCTGTAGCGATGGACGACGCGGGCTACAGCAACCAAAGCTTTCAGGAGATGAAGGCGCGCCTGCATAGGGCGATTATCACCCGCCTCGACTTGACTAAGCTGAAGTCTCTGCCGGCAGATCGTGTTCATGGTGAGGTGTCGCGCCTGGCGGAAGATCTTTTGACGGCCGAGAACGCTCCGCTTTCTGTTGTTGAGCGCGATCGTCTGGTCACTGAAGTTCACCACGAGCTGTTCGGCCTTGGCCCGCTCGAACCATTGCTCGCCGATCCGACTATCTCCGATATCCTCGTCAACTCCTATGCAAATATCTACATTGAGCGGCGTGGCAAGCTGGAGAAGACCGCCATCAGCTTCAAGGACGACGAGCACCTGATGCGCGTGATCGAGCGCATTGTCTCCACTGTCGGACGCCGGATAGATGAAGCTCAGCCCATGGTCGACGCTCGCCTGCCTGACGGCTCACGTGTCAACGCCATCATACCGCCACTGGCCATCGATGGACCCGTGCTCTCGATCCGCCGTTTCGGTGCAGAACCCCTGCGCATGGCCCAACTAATTGAGAATGGCGCCCTTACGAAAGAGGTTGCAATACTCTTTGAAATGTGTGTACGAGCCCGCTTGAACATCATCATCTCTGGAGGCACGGGCGCCGGCAAAACGACCCTGCTAAATGCGCTCTCAGCATACATCCCCGCTAATGAGCGCATCGTGACTATTGAAGACTCGGCGGAGCTACAACTGCAACAGCCCCACATTGTTCGACTTGAGACCCGTCCGTCGAATATCGAAGGCAAGGGAGAAGTCTCTCAGCGCGATCTGGTGAAGAATGCGCTGCGCATGCGCCCTGACCGTATCGTGATCGGTGAGGTCAGAGGCGGCGAAGCCGTCGACATGCTGCAGGCGATGAACACCGGCCATGATGGGTCGCTCACGACTATCCACGCCAACACAACCCGTGATGCACTTGCTCGTCTTGAGACGATGATCCAGATGACCGGCATGAGACTTTCTGACCGGGCCATGCGCCAGCAGATCGCGTCGGCGGTGGACCTTGTAATTCAGGTGGCCCGTCTAACCGATGGCACGCGCCGCATCGTCTCGATCTCCGAGATCACCGGTATGGAAGGTGAGACGACTGCCATGCAGGAGATATTCCTATTCGAGCGGACCGGCGTCGACGGCACCGGCAAGGTTATGGGGCGCTTTCGCACCACCGGTATTCGCCCGCGTTTTGCTGAACGTCTGAAGCAATACGGCATGCAATTGCCTGCGTTCTTTTAGGAGGAGTTTCTCCTCTCCCATTGGGAGAGGGTCGGGGAGAGGGCGTGATGTTGGGTATCGACCTGATTTGAAATTCTCTGTGCGGGCTCCGTGAACTCTCCGGTCTCTGTGATGAGTTCTTGCTGCAATTGTTAACCACAGAGACACAGAGAACACAAAGGTTGCACAGAGAAAATGAAATAGGGGCACCACCTGATGTTGATAGCGGTTTAGTCCAGGAGGCATTTCCAAGATGTTGATTTCTACCGTCGTATTTCTTTTCTTTCTGTTCCTTACGTTTGCACTCTTTCTGATTGCAACGCGCAAGTCTGACACGCGCCAGGTGCGGTTGCAGCAGAGAGTTGCGCAAGCTCTGGAGGAATCACAGGACTCCGATGGTTTCGTGCACATAGCTCGGGAGGATTCAATCGGTGGAAACCCCACCATCAATCGACTGCTTTCTTCCATCGATCTAATTAAGAAACTCGATCGAATGCTCCGGCAGGCGGACCTGCAGATCACTGTCAGCCGGTTGCTGATCTTTTGTTTTTTTACCGGAGTGCTGGCTGGACTTGCAGCTTACACCGTGATGAACGTTCTATTTGCTTTTGTTATTGCGCTCCTGGTGGGGATTGCACCCATTCTTCATGTCGCGCGCAAGCGGAGCAAACGGCTCTTGAAGTTTAATACCCAGTTGCCGGATACGCTTGACCTCCTGAGCCGCTCGCTCGCAGTGGGACATGCATTCTCAGAATCTCTCTACCAGGTGGCGTCAGAAATGCCTGATCCGATTGCGAGTGAATTTCGCATAGCCTTTGAAGAGCAGAAGCTCGGTCTTTCTACAAAGGCGGCTCTCGACGGCTTAACTGAGCGCGTTCCGCTGGCGGATCTGCGCCTTTGCGTCACGGCCATGCATATTCAACGTGAAACCGGAGGCAATCTTGCCGAGATTCTTGAGAGGGTTTCGCAGACTATTCGGGAACGCTTCAAGCTCATGGAAGACTTTCGCACGATGACTACCAGCGCTCGTGGCTCGGCCTGGATTCTCTGCGGCTTGCCCTTCGGTATCGTACTTCTGATGACCGCTTTGAACGGGGATTACATGAGCAAGTTACTTCATGACCCGCGGGGTCACTATATCCTGGGGGTCGCTGCCGTATTGCAGGTGCTGGGTATAGTCACAATAAAAAGAATTCTGGCTATTAAAGTTTGATGTGCTCTTGGGCTCAGGCAAACTCTGTTTTAAGGAAGGTTTGATCCATGGTGCTTCTCATTATTCTACTGACCTTTAGTTGTCTGGCGCTCGCTGTGATGAGCATTTACTTGGTATTCGCCCGTCCGGCCGGAGTTGTCACTGCCCGTTTGGAAAGTCTGGATCCATCGCTGGGCTTGATAGAAAACAACCCGGTTACGGTGATGGCTGAGCGCGTTGCCGAGCCCCTCAATCGTATTATTCCCATTTCAGCCGTCGAGGCATTGAAGCTACAAAAACAGCTGCTTCAAGCTGGCTATACTTCGCCGGACGCGGCTACAGCTTTCCGCGCGATCCAGATCGGTCTAGTGATCTCAATCCCGACGCTGGTATTTACGGTCGGCTTCCTCCTTGACCGGCCGCTAATCAACTTCGCCGTGTGGGGGATAGTTGGGGCAGCCTTTGGTTATTATTT
This sequence comes from Blastocatellia bacterium, assembly GCA_963698325.1. Classification (GTDB taxonomy): domain Bacteria; phylum Acidobacteriota; class Blastocatellia; order Pyrinomonadales; family Pyrinomonadaceae; genus PSRF01. The sequence continues at coordinate 171,081 of CAVOQJ010000013.1, forward strand.
GCCTAAATACTTTTTGATCAAAAAGACTACCGCGCGCCAGCTACGTATTACCTGGGGCCTGGCAGACGCCATGGACTTGATGGTCGTTGCCGTCGAAGCAGGACTAGGCCTCAATGCTTCGCTAAACCGGGTTGCCGAGGAACTAAAGATCCTCCATCCCGATTTGCACAAAGAGCTGGAGTTAGTAAATCTGGAGATTCGGGTTGGACGCAGCCGCGAGGAGGCATTGCGCAATCTGTCGGAAAGGACCGGCGTTGACGACATTCGCAGTTTTGTAGCGCTGTTGATACAAGCTGACCGCTACGGCTCTTCAATAGCGAAAGCAGTGCGCATATTCGCCGAGTCGCTGCGAACCAAGCGACGGCAGCGCGCCGAGCAGGCGTCGGCGAAAGCGGCATTGAAACTCTTATTTCCGCTCACGCTGTTTTTGTTCCCCGTAATTATTTTGGTGGTGCTTGGTCCGGCGCTGCTCAACCTTATTGACATTCTGTTCTGATGAGCCCACCGCGAAGGCGCAGTCGTTGCAAAGGAGATCCGTCAATGTTGAAACGAACCCTAATAATTTTGTCGATCGCCATGGCCCTGGTTGTGGTTGCTGAGCCGGTGCAAACGGTCCACGGCATCATCATGACGGAGGCGGAGTGGGTGGCGATGAATACAGTCGACGCTCCGTCGCTCGACATTCCGAACGGCCAAAAGGTGGAGGGTCGAGGCAACGGTTTTCTCCGTGCGCTCAAGGCGCCATTTAAGGCGATTGGCCGCTTGTTTGGCAGGGGAAAGAAGGACGATAACAAACTTGCACGAATCTCAGAGAAAGACGCGAAGAAATTTGAAAGTGTCCCGGCCGTTCAAGTTTATAAAAATACGACGACACCGGAAGTGAGTACGACTGCGAATGCGCCGGATAGCTCGGGATTTCTTAGTACTCCGGCGAAGAACTCGGCCAGTGCTCTCGAGACACTCGCGCTGGACCATCTCCGGAAGGGGCGTGCTTTGCTGGACAGCAATGACCTAAACGGCGCCATCGGCGAATTATCGCTGGCCGCTTCAGCAAATCCGAAGTTAAGTGAAGCCAGCAGTCTCTTGGGAGTCGCCTACTGGCGCAAGGGATTGCGCGATTTAGCAGAAAAGTCCCTCGAGAACGCCGTGCGCATCCAGAAAGACGATGCACAGAATCTCAATAACCTCGGTTTCCTTCTTTATGAAAACGGCGACTATGAGAAAGCTACTAAGTATTTGAAGCGCGCGGCAAAGTTAGCGCCGAACGATCCGCGCATCTGGAACAATCTGGGAATGGTCCAGTCTGAGCGCGGACATTTCGATGATGCCTACGAGAGTTTCGCTCGCGCGCAGGGCGAGTTTAAAGGCCATCTCAATGTCGCCGCTCGTTTGGAGCAGCAGGGCTCCCATAAGAAGGCGATCAAACATTTGGAGAAGGCATTTGCGCTGCAACCAAACTCACCCGATGTGCTGGCGAGGCTGATCGGTCTCTACGACAGTACCGGCAATGAGAAGCAGGCCCAAAGCGCGCGCAGTTCACTTGAGACGCTCCGCACGCTGGCCAACGCAGCCGCGAAATAAACCTGCGAAGCAGGTGACAGCGTAAAGCCTGGGGCGTGAGCCCCAGGAATAATGAAGGTTGAGATGTCAGCCCGTGAAACGGGCGACAGTATGTGCGCAAAGCGGTTTACCTGGGGTTCCGCTACGCTCCACCCCAGGCTTTATGCTTCCGCCCGCTCACGCGGGCTGAGGCCGTAAAGGATGCGGTGAGAGGAACTGAAATAAAGACACTAATCACTGAACCCCGGAGCATACGATGGGACATCTGAGCTTTCTAACACGTGCGGAAATTGAAAGTCTCGGTCCACCTACCCCAGAGGATGTCGAAGAGATTGGCGTTTCTGAGTCGTTCCTGCGCGACCTCTCCCTTAAATATGTTGCCAGGCTTCCGGAAGCAACCTCCGCGACCGTCGCCGAACAACTGCATCTGCCCTGCGCGTTAACCGAAGAAATACTCTACCGCCTCTACAGAGAAAAGCTGATCGAGATGCGGCTCCAGAGCACCGTCTGCGCCACGCGTTACGCGATGCTCGACCAGGGCTGGGAACGTCTGGTACGCATGGAGTCGGCGAACGGGTATCGCGGACCAACCCCCGTATCACTTGCGGACTATTCGCACATGATGCGCTTGCAGGCGGCGCCATCGCGGCCGGCTTCGATCGAAACCGTGCGCGCTGCTTTTAGCGACCTTGTGCTGCCGGAGTCGTTGCTGCAAACACTCGGCTGTGTAATCAACTCCCGTTCATCGCTCTTCCTTACCGGACTTCCCGGCACCGGGAAGACGGCCGTCTCCGAGAGAATTAACGCCGCGCTGTCGGGTTCTGTCTGGATACCTTATGCAGTCGAAGTCGACGGCCAGGTCATTCGCATATTTGATTCCCGTTACCATCAGCCGGTTACGAAAAAGGCGTCAGCGCGCGAGCATGATCGACGTTGGCTGGAGATTGAGCGTCCATTGATAAGAGTCGGCGGTGAAATCACGCTCGACAACACCGCGCTGGTGTGGTCTGAGACATCAAAGTTTTACGAAGCTCCGTTTCAAATGAAAGCAAATGGCGGAACTCTGATCATCGACGATTTCGGCAGACAGTCCGTGCCCACTGACTCCTTGCTTAACCGCTGGATCCAGCCGCTGGAAAGACGCGTAGATTTCCTGACTCTGAATAACGGCAACAAGATCGAGGTGCCGTTCGAGCAGCTCGTAGTCTTCGCAACAAGTTTCGACGAGCGAGAGATCGTGGACGACGCTTTCCTGAGGCGCCTGGGTTATCGTGCCCGCATTGAGATGCCGACTGCCGCAGCCTATCTGGAGATATTCAAACGCGCCGCCAGCGCAATCGCGATAACGCTCGATGAAGTCAGCCTAAACTATGTTCTCGACAAGTATGTGATTGAAAAGCGACCGATGAAAGCATGCGAGCCGCGCGATCTCTTGAATCGCGTGAATGACCTCTGCCGGTTTGAGGGACGCCCCTTCCACCTAACCCCCGAGGTGGTGGACATTGCCTGGAGAAACTACTTTGGCGCGGCTCACCATTTTGAGTATTCGCCGGAAGCCGAACAGGCTCGAGCTGTGGTAGCCTCCTGAATTAGTGGTGGGCGTACGTCCGCAGATTACGCCGATTCCGCCGATTATTTACTTTTGACATCTGCGGAATCTGTGCAATCTGCGGATTTATCTTTGCATTATCTAATGAGCAAACATCACCGCAAATCGATTCTGCTTGCCGTCGCCATAGTCCTCGTAAGTGGCAGCTCGAATCTTCTGTTGGCGCAGCGGTCCTCAGCTGCTCGTCGGGCTACCAAACCTTCCTCAGCTCAGACTCAATCCCCGAAAGTCCCCCGGGATGAAGGGCTGCCAAATGGCAAGCTCATTAAGTTTGAGGATGGCGGCACTCTGCATGTTGATAACGCCTGGTGGCGCGGAGAAGACGTTCTGGTACAGCCGCGGCGGCGTAACTGCAACGTCAAGTAGAAAAGTAAAATCCATCGAGCCGGTTTTTGTTGCCAGAGTAGCATCCGCGAATAAGGCAACGCCGCCACCTCTCCCAGCGTCGGAGAAAGCGCCTGAAGCAGCAGCAACCTGGATTTACCTTTTCGGCGGAGCGCGTTTTAAGGTGGACGAGGTGACTAAAACAGCTGACGGCGCCTGGTATCAGCACGGAAATCTGGTGAGCTTTCTCGCGAGCGCGCGCATCGAGCGAATCGAGCGCGAGCTGCCGGGAGAACACGAGGCAGCCGGAAGCGATCAAAGCTGGACGTTCTGGCAACCCGGCGATTGATCAATTGATCAAAACAAACGGCACGCGGTTCGGCGTCGATCCGTATCTGGTTTTCCTGGTCATTGAACAGGAGTCACACTTTCGCCCCCGGGCGCTCAGTCCGAAAGGGGCGCAGGGTCTGATGCAGCTTATGCCGGGAACGGCCCGTAGATTCGCGGTTCGGCGCCCGCTCGATCCGGTTGAAAATATCAGGGGCGGAACGCAATATCTTAAAGAACTGCTGACCATGTTCAAGGGACGAGTAGATCTCGCGCTGGCGAGTTATAATGCTGGCGAAGGCCGGGTGATTAGTTACGGCAACAAAGTGCCGCCGTTTCAGGAAACTCAGAATTACGTCAAACGGATAAACCAGCGCTACCGGAAAGGTAGCAGTTCTAAAAAGGGCACGGGAAAGGCGCCGGCTGCGGGCGTTGTTAGTCCGGCGCTAGCGGAGGACAGACCATGAGGGCTTTTATCATCAGCTTTACTCTCGTCATGTTCTGTATCGGTCAGAGCTGGAACGTGACTGCGCAGACCGGAGTGAATGACGGTCCTCTTACCAACGCCGCCATTGTCAAACTCGTCAAAGCCGACTTCAAGGAAAAAACCATTGTGGCCATCATCGGCTCGCGTCCCAGCCATTTCGATCTATCGACCGAGCGAATGATCGAGCTGAAGCGAAATGGCGTCAGCGAAAAGATCATTCTGGCAATGCTTGCGCATCAGCAAGGATTTGAGTTTGACGAAAACTGGGGCGACGACACGTTTTTCAATCAGGGCAACAGTGAAGTCATGCCGATAGATAAGCAGAAGGATCCTTCGAAGAGTCAGCCGGATCCCGGCAGCACTGACATCTTCGGATCGAGCGGCGGAGTGCGCGGCAACACCCGGAGCCGGGGAGGCAACGCTTCCTCTTCCGGTGACACGATTACTACTGGCAGCGCTACGGTACGCATTCTTCGTCCTCCAACTGAGGCGGGCGCTCCCCCAAAACTTGAGAAAGTCGCCACGCTCACCAACGATTCCATAGTAGAGTTGGTCGATGCCGGTTTTTCTGAAGGCACAATCATCCGGCGCATCGAACAGTCCCCGGTTGAATTCGATCTCTCCCCCGCAAAGCTTACCGAACTCCGCAAGCATCGCGTCAGCGAAAAAATCCTGTCAGCAATGAAAGCTGCGACCGGAGACACCAGCGATTCAAAGGCAAGCTAGTATCTTAATTCGAGGAGTTTTCTCTGCCGTTATCTCGGCGTCCCTTGGCAACGTGGGTCGACGAATACGGAACCGGGAGCGGTAGCGACCGGCTTCAACCTGCGACAGGCACTTGCAATGCGCAATGTTTACTGGAATGCGTGGAATATGAATGGAAGTTCGTATTGAACGGAACCTCCGGTCGCTACTCTCCCGGTTCTGATTTTGTGCGGCGCTGCATCTCGCTTTCGCTGAGGCACGACCGCCAAAGTTGCGTAAGCAAGAATCCGGTAACGTGGGTCGACGAATACGGAACCGGGAGCGGTAGCGACCGGCTTCAACCTGCGACAGGCACTTGCAATGCGCAATGTTTACTGGAATGCGTGGAATATGAATGGAAGTTCGTATTGAACGGAACCTCCGGTCGCTACCGCTCCCGGTTCTGATTTTGTGCGGCGCTGCATCTCGCTTTCGCTGAGGCACGACCGCCAAAGTTGCGTAAGCAAGAATCTGGTAACGTTGGGCTCGGGTCATTGGTTTTGGTTGCTGTGTCTATAAACATTCGGCTCCTCCGGAGCTAAGGTTTTACCCGGAGAATTGAAACTAAGACACCACGAAAGATGTCACGCCTCGCTGACAAGAGATTCATTCTCTTCTTAATAGTAATCATCATGCTGCCGCTGGTGTGCAGCCGTTATGGAACTTCGACTGCGCAACAGTCGCAGCCTCGCTTACGCAAGACGCGTCCGTCCACGACCTCGCAACGGCAAAAGTCGACACCCACGCCGTCACCCACGCCGGTGCGTTCGCTGCTCGATCTTTTAGGTGAGCCGCCGCCAATGCCGCCACCGCCAAAGCCCGCAAAAACGGAACCGGAATTTAGTCCCGGAGACGTCATTAAGGTAGAGACGACGGAGGTTATGCTGCCGGTAACCGTACGCGATGCGAGTGGCCGGCTGGTAAACGATCTGACTCGTGATGCCTTCCGTGTCTTTGAAGACAATCAGGAACAACCGCTTCGCGATCTCGCGCTCCGACAAGTGCCGGTTGATGCTGTCTTGATGGTCGACACTTCGTCGTCGACCGCGCGAAACCTGGAAGACTTTCGCCGCGCCGCCGAGGGTTTCGCAGATCGGCTGGGGCCGGACGATCGGATCAGTCTGGTGAAGTTTGACGACTCGGTGCAACTGCTACAAGACTGGACCAAGAGCCGCTTCCAGTTGCGCCGGGCCCTGGCTCGCATCGTGCCGGGAATGTTCACACGTTTTAACGATGCATTGCTGCTCGCTGCACGCGAACAGTATGGCTCTACTCAATCGCGACGCGCCGTAATCGTCTTGACTGATGGAATAGATAGCGGCAGAGGCGCGACGCTGCAAAGCGCCTTTAGGGCGCTGCTCGAAGCGCAAGTCACGGTTTATGTTGTCAGCAATACCGAAATTTCTCGCGCCGCTAAACAGTCTGAACTTGATTCTCTTAACAGTGGTACGGAATCAGCGCGCAAGTTCAACCAGTTACAGATCGATGATCTGCAAATGGGACTGCGTGCACTCGATCAGAGTGAGCTGCTGCTGGAGCAGTTGACCGCGGCCACTGGCGGGCGTTTATACAAGCCGCATTCGTTCAACGCCCTGGAGAGCACCTACGCCGAAGTGGCCGATGAGCTGCGCCATCAATACGCGCTTTACTTCACGCCGCTAAATAAAACTCGCGACGGCGCCTTCCGCCGGGTGCGCGTGGAAACTACGAATCCCGTCTACCACCCACTCACCAGGGTCGGATACTTCGCTCCGCGGAGTTAGACGACGATAAATCAGACGAACCAGTACCTGACCGCCAAAGCCACGTAGGCAAAGGCTGGCAATGTGGGTCGACGAATACGGAACCGGGAGTAGCGACCGGCTCCAACCTGCGACATACAACCGTTCAATGCGCGCGGAAGCGTTAAGCAAAGACTGGCATCGCTGGTCGACGAATACAGAACCTGAAGCGGATAGCGACCGGCTCCAACCTGCGTTACACAAACCGCTTCAATGCGGGCGCTGCCGAAGCAAAGGCTGGCAACGTGGGTCGACGAATACGGAACCGGGAGCCGTAGCGACCGGCTGCAAGCTGCGATACCGGCTGCCGCGCTGCTGCCTCAATGCGCGCGCAGCCGCGTCGGCAAATGTCTGCAACGTGGGTCGACGAATACGGAACCGGGAGCCGTAGCGACCGGGTCCAACCTCCGTTACACAAACCGCTTCAATGCGGGCGCGCGGCTGCGCAAGCAAAGAGCCTTGGTCGACGACCAACTGTGAGTGAATTATCCTGGCGGTTCGCCTTGATCATACTCGACGTATACAACGGCATTAATCACGTCACTCTCAGTCCACAAATATCGCTTGCTCCCACGCTCGACCCAGGGGGTTTGACTTGAACGCCAACAACCAGCTGCCCGCAATTTTCGGGTGGCATTTGCTTTGAACGCAATGAGGATCCTTTCTGGGTCGCAACCTGCCCCAACAACTGTGTGAACGTGATTAGTCCTTACATTCGTTGCCCAAAACTCCCATCTTCTTTTTTTGCATGTCTCGCGAATCGCTTCCTCAACCAACGCTCTTTGCCTTGATCTTAGTTTGACTGGCGAATGACTGAGCAGGCTGTGATTATATTTTCGCCAACGCTCGTTAGGGGCAATGAGTGGGGTACCGAAGCGGTTGTGAAAGCGATTAACTGATCCGCGCTTGTCGCCGTGTAGCCACGTGCCATAAGCACGAAAAGTAATTAGGTAGGCCAGGGGAATATGTTCGTCACGATGCTCAGGCATTGATGCGCTCGTGTATATCGCAGGTTAGGTCCGGTCGCTATCGCTCCCGGTTCTGTATCCGTCGACCCATGTTGCCAGACTCCTTGCTACGGCGTCAGGTTGAGGTCATGTTTAGCGACGGGGTCCAACCTGCGGATACAAAAACGGTTCAATCCGCGCGCGGCCGCGTCGGCAAATGTCGGCAACGTGGGTCGACGAATACGGAACCGGGAGCCGTAGCGACCGGCTGCAAGCTGCGATACCGGCTGCCGCGCTGCTGCCTCAATGCGCGCGCGGCCGCGTCGGCAAATGTCTGCAACGTGGGTCGACGAATACGGAACCGGGAGCCGTAGCGACCGGCTCCAACCTGCGTTACACATAGAAGCAATGCACGATATTTAATCGCGATGCGTGATCCAGAGAGGTTCGTATTGAACCGAGCACCCGGTCGCTATTGCTCCCCGGTTCTGATTTTGTGCGGACGCTGATGAGTTGAGCATGTGCGGAGCTTCGTATTGAACCGGGCATCGGGCGTTGCCGCGCTCCGTTCTATAACAAGCGCATTGCAAGCGTCGCGCATCGGCACCCGGTGCTGCGCTACAACTGCTCGCAGGTGAGCAGCATGCACAGGCCTCAACGACCGCCGTCAGCCCTCCGAAATTCCACGCTTACTCTCACTACAACAATTTTTAACTCATCCCAACTGAACTAGTTGCTCTTATCTTCGATCTCAATCACCACGCTAAAGCATCACGTGCTCAATTCTGTGGCCCGATCTTTGCTCAAGGCACGTTTACACGAATGCGCGCTCGTAGCGTTAATTAATTCCTCTTCTCGCGAAAGGAACGGGCCACATTTGTGGAAGGGCACCTTCCCGGCAATCTTTGTGAGGTGCAACGTCTTTGCGAACCAAGGGATTGGGCCCCCGGAGATAAAAATCCGGGGGCTCAAGGTAAAGCTGATAGCTCGTTTAGTTTCCTTTCGCGTGCGGCGAGTCGCGCTCTCAAATTCGATACTGCGATTCTGCGACAAGGCAATTCAAATTAGTCAGTATTCCCCCCGGTTCAAGCTTCATGGCCGTCCATGAATGTGGAGCTTTACCTCGCGGTCTCAGATGACGACCGCGGGCACTGACTAAAACTTTCTGCGGCTAACCGGCTGATCACCGCTCGTCGCTTTATCTCAGGAGTCTTTGAATGAAAATGCAATCCAGCTCGCCGCTCTCTTCTTTCTGTCGTTTATTGCTCGCCAACATCATCAAGCTTAGAAACAAGCCCGCGCGATCTCTCGTGTTGCTTGGGTTGATTGCTGTGGCAACTACTGCGTTGGCCTCGACGGCATCCTCGGCCGGTTCTTTGCGACAGTTAATATTTGGCCTCGGGGTGGCCAATGCCGGCGACAGTGCGTCGCAAGCAAAAGCAGCGACTACGAATGCGTTGTTGACGGCGCCTATGCCGCAATCGAGTTCGACAACAATGACGGTGGAACGCCGCGGACATACTGCGACGCTGCTCGGGGACGGTCGCGTGTTAATCGTGGGTGGGGAAAACGGTGGTGGTCTGATCAGCCAGAGTGAAATTTTTGATCCAGCTGGGGGCACGTTCTCGGTTGGCGGAAACTTAAACAGTGCGCGCGCTGATCACAGCGCGATTAAGCTTGCAGATGGACGCGTGCTCGTCGCCGGCGGTCGCGGCACAGCGGGAGCGTTGAATACAACAGAAATCTTTGACCCGACGACTGGTGCTTTTGCATCCGGTCCGGCAATGAGCGTCGCGCGTGCAGGTCACAGCGCGACGCTTTTTGCTGATGGGCGTGTTCTCATCGCGGGGGGCGATGCAAACGGCAGCGCAGAGATCTTTGATCCTTCGTCGAGCACCTTCAGCGCGATCGCTGAGAATATGAATACTGCTCGTTCAATGCATTCTGCTGCGCTGCTGCAGGATGGGAGAGTATTGCTCGTGGGCGGCCGCAACGCCCCGGGTGACGCTCTTTCATCCGGCGAAATTTTCGATCCCGCGAATGCAACTTTCGCGAATGCGGGCTCGATGGAAGACACGCACGTGCGCGCCACTTTGCGCGTCTTGCCAGACGGCAAGGTGCAGATCATTGGCGGCGAGGCCGATCACAATGCGATCGAGATCTACGATCCGGTGGCGAACATTTTCGGCGCGCACGCTCACGATATCAACCCTGAACGACCAGCACGCCGGCTTGATTGCAGAGCTGATGAGTTCGCCATCGCGCGCCGCGCTCATTCATAACGGCCAGACAATTACGGAGCTTCCGGGCTTGAACAAAGCGCTGGGCGCAGGCGGCACAGACAGCAACGGCAATGCGACTAACGTTGCGACTATTTATGACAGCTCGCCGGCGAGCGTAACCACCGATGTGCTGGATTACCCGCCAGGCACTCCTGTGATTATCACGGGTCGTGGGTTTCAACCGAATGAATTGGTTGATCTCACCTTCCACGAAGACCCACACGTCAACACTGAGAACCCACACGTGTTCACTGTGCAAGCCGATGCGAATGGAAATTTTGTTTTCGATCAGTACTCACCAGAACTAGCAGACGTTGGTGTGACTTATATCCTGGGGGCGAAAGGCGAATTAAGTGGTTGGACTGCGCAGACGACGTTTAAGGATGCGCTCAAGATCACCGTTTCGCGGGACAACCCAACTGCGGCGACACTAAACCTAGCGAGTGGGGCGGCCTTCAGTGTTCAGTTCAAAATCGAAAACAGCAATACCGCTGGCAACGCTGGCACCAACCTTGATGGAAACTACACGTTGACCTTCTCGGGCGGCCTCTCCCTGCAGACTGGGGGACCCGCTACATCGGCCAGCTTCACTGGTCTTTCGGGAACCTCGCCCCTAATCCTGCAATGGAGTTTCCAAGCGCCAACAGGCCCTGCTACGGGACTAACAATCAACCTATCCGCCAATATTACTTCTCCCGCATGCTCTCCTGGAGGCGGTAACCAGTGCTCTGACAGTGCCACTTATACTGTGAACGTTGCCGCGCCCGCCAACACTGCGCCGACAGTCACGGCTAATGATCAGACCTTTCCTGAAGGCACGAGCACCAGCTACAGCGCCAGTTGGAGCGACCCTGATGCCAGCCAGAGCCATACCTGCACGATCGACTTTGGCGACGGGGCCGGGCCTCAGCCAGCGACCGTACCGGAGGCTCAGCCTTCGACCTCAGGCACGTGTTCCGCGTCCCATACATATGCGGATGGCCCCAACGCATACACGATTGCTGTGAGCGTAAGCGACGGGACTGCCACAGGGAGCGACACCGCCTCGGCCACCGTCAACAACGTGGCGCCGACGGCGACGCTGGCCAACAACGGGCCGGTCAACGAGGGCAGCCCGGCGACGATCAGCTTCAGCGACCAGTCCGATCCGTCTCCGCCGACACGGCGGCCGGGTTCCACTACGCGTTCAGCTGCAACAACGGCTCTCTGGCTGCGGCCACCTACGCCGGCAGCGGCACGAGCGCCTCGACGACCTGCACGTTCAACGACAACGGCAGTTACACGGTCAAGGCCCGGATCATCGACAAGGACGACGGGTTCACCGAGTACACGACGACGTGACGTCAACAACGTGGCGCCGACGGCGACCCTAGCCAACAACGGGCCGGTCAACGAGGGCAGCCCGGCGACGATCAGCTTCAGCGCGCAGTTCGATCCGTCCTCGGCGGACACGGCGGCCGGGTTCCACTACGCCTTCGCCTGCGCCAACGGGGCTCCTGTCGGCGCGACCTATGCCGGCAGCGGCACGAGCGCCTCGACCACCTGCACCTTCAACGACAACGGCATCTTCACGGTCACGGCCCGGATCATCGACAAGGACGACGGGTTTACCGAGTACACGACCGACGTGACGGTCAACAACGTGGCGCCGACGGCGACTCTATCCAACAATGGGCCGGTCAACGAGGGCAGCCCGGCGACGATCAGCTTCAGCAACCAGTTCGATCCGTCCAGCGCGGACACCGCGGCCGGCTTCCACTATGCCTTCGCCTGTGACAACGGCTCGCTGGCTGCGGCCACTTATGCCGGCAGTGGCACGAGCGCCTCCACAAGCTGTACTTACCCGGACGGGCCGAGCACACACACGGTGCGCGCTCGCATCATCGACAAGGACGATGGTTTCACCGAGTACACCACCGACGTGACAGTGAACAACGTGGCGCCCACGGTGAACGCAGCGTTTGCTGCGGTTATCGTTAGCTGTGGGGCAGGCAACGCGACTCTGAATGTCAGCTTCAGCGATCCAGGTTTGGACACCCACACCGCAACCGTAGACTGGGGTGACGGCTCATCCGTTGAATCCCTGGGAACGGTGATGAGTCCGTTCAATGCGTCTCATACCTACGCATCGGCCGGGCCCTACAATGCGGTCGTGACCGTGACGGATAGTGACGGCGACCCGGGATCGGATAGCACCAATGCAGTGACGGTGAACTTCACCATCCTCGGTAGCGGCATCCTGCCACCGATCAGGCAGGACGGAACCAGCATCTTCAAATCGAAGAGCACGATCCCGGTCAAGATACAAGCGCAGGATTGTAACGGTTCCTTCCCGAGCAATCTGGCTCCGCAAATCCGGGTTTATAAGACTTCAGGGCTGGCTCCCTCCGGGGATGCCATCGAAGTGGATTCCACGAGCGGGGCGGACACGGGCGGTGTGCTGCGTTTCACGGGCGCCCCGGATTATCAGTACATCTACAACATGGCCGCGAAGTCGCTTCCGGACGCCTCGGCCTCTTACTTGGTGGAAGTCACCATCCCTCTGACCAACCAGAAGATCTACGCCAACTTCGGGCTTAAGCCGTAGAATCCAGGATGAAACTCACTTCAGGGGCGGGGAGCTAACTCCTCGCCCCTTCTTCTGTGGGACTGGAGGCTGCGCCTCCTATCTGAGGCGCAGCCTCAAAAGAAAGAAGCGGAGCGTCGGAAAGGCGAAGCCTTTCCGCACTGTGCGGCGGCCGAGCTGCGCTAGTTGATTGAGTGGCGCATCGGAAACTTGATCGAGTGGCACCTCGGAAACTTAAAGCCTTTCCGTAGTGTGCGCTAAGGCTTACTGATGTTGTATCGGCCAATCTGCGCCTGCGGCTTTGCCGCCAAATGTGAAAGGACAGACTTGAAATTGTATCGGTCAGTCTGCGCCTGCGGCTCGACCGCTGCACAGTGCGATAAGGCTCTGCCTTACCGTCCAACTTTCCAAAAAATGGCAGGAGGCTGAGCCTCCTATCTGAGGCGCAGCCTTTCCGCATTGTACGGCGGACCAACGGCGCTGGTTCCATTGAGTGCGCATCGGAATTTGATTGTGTCGCGCATATCTTGCACAAAAAGTAGTTCTATCAGTCCGCGTAGCGGACGAATGATAGTAGCCCCAGCAGTTCACTGCTTGGGTTGAGGAGCGGAAGGATCGTAGTCCGTGAAGCGGACGGCTGGAATGGTAGCCGCCAGATCGATGCTCTTTTCAGTCGTCCGTTTCACGGACTTCATCTCGCATCCTTGCCATCCCAGCGATGAATCGCTGGGCTATTTTCAGTCGTCCGCTAAGCGCGGACTGGGCCGAAGTACTTCTGCACCCGTGTCCCTATCAGTAAATCTTGCTTCGATCACTCCGTCGCAATCAGTGCCGTGTCTTAGCGTCAGTTGCGGGTAGGTGGCCATTTCGGTTTTTAAACGCTTGATTGCGAGTTTGCTTTCGACGTCTCGAATGGACTGCTCTGTTCCTTCGATCTCCATGAACAAACCAAAAGGCAACTCGTCAATTACAATTTCTGTTTTCCCCAGCGTCCAGGTCTGGCGACGTTTCTCATAAACCAGCGCCGGTGTATATCCCAGGGTGTCCAAAATCGTTTCCATCGCTTCCGGATCGCCAACCCGAGTTTCATCTTCACGTTGATGCTTTATACCCGCGTGTGTGGGATAGCGTTCTTTGTAAGTAAGAATTCCCCGCTTGCCGACGCGCCGCAGACGCAAAATCGAGCGCCCCACATCGAGAGTTGCACCTGCATAAAGCGTGTTCACTTCAAACTCCTCGCCGCGTCGTTTGGCGCCGATTTTCGATAAACGCTGCAACACTTCCTCGCGTTGCTTCTTAGTCAGGCGATACTTTTTTTCGATCTCAAGAGTCATCGGTTGTCTGGTCTAGAAGTTGATGTTTTATATGGCTTACATTTTACTGCGCCTTCTTTGAGGAAGCCCTCAAAGAAGATCTTGGGTGGATAAAAAGGTTCGGTCTCCCCACCCCAATCCATCTTGTTGATGAAGACTCTGTATTTGACGAGGGTGGGGTTCACTTTCATCGCCTCCCAACCTGACAAGGAGTACGCGGTCAGTTTCCGTTTACCCGTTCCCCTTTACCCGTTCCCCTTTACCCGTTCCCCCTTTACCCGTTCCCCTTCTTTGGGCGTTACGCTTGTCTCACCCAGCGCATCACTTCGGGAATCGTAGCCTTCTTCCCGGCCATCAACATGCCAACGCGATAGATGCGGGCCGCCAGCCAGGTCAACAAAGCCACGGTTCCAAAACCCAGCAACAGTGACAGCAAAATCTGCCACAGCGGTGGGGTCTGGGTCACGATTCGAGTCAGCATCGTCATCGGCGAAAAGAATGGGAACATCGAAACCCAGAAAGCGAGCGAGGAATCCGGACTACGACTCACCGGCAGGAACAAGTAAAAACCGATCAAGGGCAATAGCACTACCGGCATGGACAGCTGACCACCTTCCTGCGCGGTGGTCACCATGGAACCGATCAGTGCATAGATCGTGGAATATATGAAGTAACCCAGCAGGAAGAAAAGCCCGAAATAGAGAAAGTGGACCAGCGGCACATTCGGAAGGTGCAGAGGCAACCCTCTCGCGGTCAACATGCCAACCCCATAGACGGCAAACGCCGTGAAAGCCAGGCCCCAAATTGCCAGCTGCGTCAAGGCAACCAGTGAAACGCCAACGAGTTTTCCCATCATCAACGTAAACGGTTTGACTGATGAAAACAGAACCTCGGCTATGCGCGTTTCTTTTTCTTCTATCACGGCGCCAAGAATCATCTGACCGTACATCAGAATCGTCAGGTACATGATGAAGCCGGCCGCAAATACCAGGGCAAAGCCCTCCCCCAAGTCGCGTACTCCATCACCGCTCGCACTGACCCTCATGGCCTCAAGTTGGACCGGCTCTGAAAGTTCTTGCACGATCCTGGCATCGATATGCGCATCCGCCAATCGCTGCTGGCGCACCGCCCGGTTCAAAGCTTCCTGAAGAGCTTTCCTGGTAAACACGTCGCCGGTGTTGCGGCCGAAGTATTCCGGCTTGCCATCGTCAAGGAGATTTGCCGGTAGAATTAGATACCCATCGAGTTCTTTCGCGAGCACTCGCGCGTCGAGTTCTTTTTTGATTTCGTTCAAAGACCGCCCGTTGGAACGCACTTCCTCCAACTCGAAGTTGCCTTCGACCTGTTCATCCATTTGCTCGAAGCGCTCGTGCGTATTTTTATTCAGGGTATTGACGTTCAGCTCATCTTCAGCTGATCCGGACATTTCTGCGTTGTCCATTATGGACTCGTTAAAGCTCTGGTATAACTTGCCGGTTTGGTCGACTACCGCGATTCTTACCGGACCGCCCGCTCTGATGCTGAATATTAATGCCGGCGCAACTCCAAACAGCGACATGACCAATGGGCCCAAAACGGTCACCAAAATAAACATTCTGCTGCGCACACGCTGGACGAACTCACGCTTCACTACAGCCAGGAATTTTCTCATTCGGCTTCGCTTACCTTCTCGATGAAAATGTTATTAAGACTCGGCTCGATCATCTCAAATCTTTCAATCTTTGCTCCGGCCTTAAGCAATTGTTGCAACAGAACTTGCGCATCTGTTCCGTCAGCAAGAAATACTTCCAGGCCGTCACTATGGCGCTCAATCTTGTTGACTAACGATCGATCCGTCAGAACATTATCTCCGCCCTCTAAACGCAAAGCCACCGCGTTGCGACTAAAGGCACGCTTCACTTCGCGAATGCTGCCTTCCAAAACTTTCCGTGATCGGTTGATCAAGCAAATGTCGTCGCAGATCTTTTCCGCCAGCTCCATTTGATGCGTGGACAAAATAATTGTCTTACCCGCCGCTCTCTGTTCGAGGATAATCTCTTTTAAGGCTTCGACATTGACCGGATCCAGGCCCGAAAAAGGCTCATCCAGTATCAACAGATCGGGTTCGTGAATAATCGCAGTGGTGAATTGAACTTTCTGTTGCATGCCTTTCGATAGCTCGCTGGACCTCCTGTTTTTCCATTCCGCAAGCTTCAGGCGCGTCAGCCAGCGATCCACTCGCTCGTCGGCTTCCTTTCCATTGATGTTTTTAAGGGCGGCAAAAAACTTGAGCTGTTCTCCGACCTTCA
Organism: Blastocatellia bacterium; assembly: GCA_963698325.1. Lineage (GTDB taxonomy): Bacteria > Acidobacteriota > Blastocatellia > Pyrinomonadales > Pyrinomonadaceae > PSRF01. The sequence continues at coordinate 187,309 of CAVOQJ010000013.1, forward strand.
TCTTTTTGTAGAGTCCACGCTCTTCAGGCAGGTAACCAATCCGATCCTGTAGCTCCGGAGTAATTTGCCGGCCAAACACTTCTATCCGGCCGGAGTCAGGAGCAGTAATATTCACTATCATCCTGATCGTAGTTGTCTTGCCGGCGCCGTTAGGGCCCAGCAGGCCAAACACTCGGCCCGGATAGACGGCGAGACTCAGATCGCTCACTGCGGCAAACTCGCCAAAACTTTTATTGATGTGGTCAATCGAGACGGTGGGGAGATTGTTCGTCATGTATGGAGATTTTGTTGGACTGGAGCTGCCGACGTCAGCTTCGGATCGTGATGATGTCTTTCTGTATGCTTCATTGTCTATTACGGTCTATTGCCAATCAAAGTTTTCCGGTTTGCTAAGTGAGCACCGTGTGATACATAGTTACTCCTACAGCCCCGCCAGTACCAGACGGACGAAGGCTCTGCCTTCTTTGGCTGCACCTTAACCGGGTCTCCCCTGAAATTGCCAACCTCCATAGTACCGAAATATGCCTTCATCGTTCTTCACAATCAAGGTGGCGAAGCTTGTGGCATTGATCTGCCTGCCAGTTTTTCTGTTGGTGTATTCCCAACGAGCACGCGCCCAAACGCCACCGGAAGCCAGGGACAGGGGGAGCCAGGACCAGACTGATATCTTGCGTGTCTACACTGAATTGGTACAGACGGACGTCATGGTTTTTGATCGACAGGGCAACTTCGTGAACGGCCTAAGGCGCGAGGACTTCGAACTTAAGATCGACGGCAAGGTAAAGCCCATAGAATTCTTCGAGAAGATCACTGCCGGCAGTGTCAACGAAGAATCGCAAATTGCGGCGGCTCGCGGCTCTACTGCTCGTCCAGACAATAATCGATCGAACGCACCGGCGCCTCTGGATCGCGGCAGGCCGGTCTTCTTTTATGTAGACGATTTGCATTTGGACTTGCCCAGCCTTGCTGCCACACGAAAGTTGATCGCTCGTTTTATCGATCGGGAGATGGGCCAAAACGACGAGGCCGCAATCGCGTCTGCAAACGGTCAGATTGGTTTTCTCCAACAGCTCACTGACAACAAGGCGGTGCTTCGCGCTGCGCTGGAACGTCTCAAGGTTCGTCCTTATTCGGTTCGTGACTTTGGGCGGCCGGCAATGACGGAATATCAGGCGTTGTTGATCACCCAGGGCGATCAAGACACCAACTCTTATTTCGTCGAAGAAACACTTAGACAAAACCCGGGCATGACGCCTGACTCAGCGGCAGCGGAGGTAGCCATGCGCGCGCGGGTAATGGTACAGCAGGGTGGCTACATTACTACCAATACTCTCTCGGGACTCGAGGGCTTAATTCGATCGGCGAACAAGTTGCCGGGGCGCAAGCTCGTCTTCTTCATCTCTGGGGGCTTCTTGCTTGACGATCTCAATTCAGACTCTCGCTACCGGCTCCAACGAATCACCAGCGCGGCAGCCCGCAGCGGCATAGTGATCTACTCCCTGGATGCGCGCGGCCTGGTGGCAAGTTTAGTCGACGCGAGCAGCGACTATCATCCTGATCCCAGCGGCCGTCTTTCGCGCGCCGGTATGGGCGAGCTCTCGACAACTCAGAACGCAATGAATGCCCTGGCAAGTGACACCGGAGGAAAGGCCACCTTCAACACCAACTCACTCGAGCCAGGTTTGACTCGCGCCCTGAAGGAAACTTCCGTTTATTACCTTCTCGCCTGGAAGCCGGAGCAAACCCAGAAGGCCAGTAAGTTTCGGCGTATCGAGGTGAAGCTGATAGGGAAACCCAATATGAATGTGCAGGTAAGGCGTGGCTTTTTCGACAAAGAACCCGAGACTTCCATTACGAAGGCAGCAAAGGCGAAGACAAACGAAACGAACAAAGAACCGGTGAAGTCGCCTGAGGCCGAACTGCGAAAGGTGATTCTATCTCCCTATCCTGTTCGCGACATCCCTGTCTCACTGAGTCTGAGTTACCTCAACACGCCGGCGAAGGGACCGATGCTTACGACGGCTATGCAAGTGCCCAACGAATTCTTTTCGTTTCTGCCGAGAGAAGGAAAGCAGACGGCGATGGTCACTATCTCTGGAATGGTATTTGACGATCGGGGCAATGCCGGCGCGGTTTTTAATAACCGCTTCACTATTGATGCGCCTTCGGTTGAGACTGCAAGAGCGGCGCCGGATTTGACCTATGGCTATCCGGTGTATCTTGGACCTGGACTGTACCAGGTTCGCGCAGGAGTGCGCGACGAGAACACTGGCCGCGCCGGCACGGCTCACGGCTGGATCGAAATCCCTAACCTCACTTCCGGCCAGTTGGCGCTGAGTAGTCTGCTCATCGGAGTGCGCGCTCAGCCAAAGATAAGCAACGCCTCCGTGACCGCTGAAGAACTTCCCGACCCGGTTGACCTCAGCATCAGCCACAACTTCTCACCTGATGGATTTCTGCGGTTCATTTTCTTTATTTACAACGCCGCGCGGGCTGAATCCAAACCCGACATTGCGGTTCAGGTTCAGTTGGTTCGAGACAGTCAGCCAGTTATCACAACTCCACTGAGAAAAGTGCTCATCGAAGATGTTCCCGATCTTAATCGAATTCCTTACGCCGCTGAGACATCGTTGAGCGGATTGCCGGCCGGGCAATACCTGTTGCAGGTTACGGTGGTGGACCGTATCGCAAAACGGAGCGCTTCTCAACAAACACGTTTCGAAATCCAATAACGGGTCTCAAGCCAATTTGATCGCGCCCTGGAAGCCAACCAAGGAACAGTTACTCGCAGCCGAAGGCAAAACTGTCAGGGACGTAATAGCGCCGCGTCTGCGGGTGCTCTTCTGCGGCATCAATCCCGGACTCTACACGGCTGCTGTGGGTCATCACTTTGCGCGTCCGGGGAATCGATTTTGGCCGGCGCTGTACGCCGCCGGATTTACCGATCATCTCGTTTCGCCTTTCGCTGAACGCGAACTGCTGCAGAGTGGTTATGGCATAACGAATGTCGTGATGCGCGCAACAGCCACCGCAGAGCAACTAACTCGCGAGGAGTTGCGCATAGGCGCCAGACGTTTGACTGCGAAGGTGCGGCGTTACGAACCAGCTTTCCTGGCCGTGCTTGGGCTAGGAGCTTATCGAGCTGCGTGGGAACAGCCGAAGGCCGTCATCGGTCGCCAGGAACAGTTGATTGGTAAGACAGTCGTGTGGGTATTGCCCAATCCCAGTGGCCTAAACGCACACTACCAGGCAAAAGATCTCGCGCTGATGTTTCGTGAATTGAAGGCGGCCGTTGATCGCGTCGATCAGTAAAAGACATTTCGACGATTTTAGCCGACTGATCCACACTGCAAAAATGCCGCGATCTGAGTCGCGGCATTTGAGGTTAAAGGATTCTATTCGACGATTATTCAAGGTCGGTCAAAGATGCCGCCGAGTCCGCCAAGAATGCCTCCGGCGCTATTGCCTCTACGGTAACGGCCATTGCCGTAGCCGGCATATTGCCGGTAGCCCTGGTTATAGCCCTGCACGAAGCCGTCACGAAAAGCCCTCGATGAGGCGTTTCTATAGTAATGTGATCGCTGCGGACTAAAGCTCTGCCCACGTCGTGCATCGCTCGCACCCGTGTTCAAGCCGGCCTGGTAACCCTGGTTCAACTCGATCTGGTAGCTGTTGTTGTACCCGCCGGAGCCTCCGTAATTACCATAGCTTCTATTGCGGCCATAGTTGTCGTAACGCCCGTCGCGGCGGTTTCGGTCCCAATCCCGATCGCGCCTCCATTCCCGGTTCTGCGAGCGGTTATGTTCGCGATCATCGCGATTCCTACGACGCCGCCAATCCCGGTTTCGACTCCGATCATTATCGCCGTCGCGATCACGACGCTGGTATTGACCATCATCATTGCGATACTGAGCCTGAGCGCTCGTGGCAGAGATGCCAAAGACAAAAGCGAGCGTCAATAGAGTTCCGCCAACGCCTTTTCCCAAATATTTCATTGTTTGTACTCCCCCTACAAGATAAACGAAAGGATGGCAAGGCTCATGCCTCTGAACTAATGACATAAACGCGTTCATTCCTCGTTATTATTTTGAGGATCAACTGACGACAAACTCCCATTTCGTGCAGTGATAACCGCATAAGAGGCACACCTCAGTCGGTGTCACTTAGATTTCGCATGCTCTTGCTGTGTCGAGTATCCGAGTATCGCAATTTCTACAGCCGATTCACCTCTGCATTAGGCTCTGAAGCTGAGCGGCCATACCGGCGTCGAGTCTTTTGAGAACGTCGTACTCCTGTTTGACGCCTTCCTTATCATTAATTGCCGCGTAAGTGAGACCCAGATTGAAATGGGCGCCGGCCAGTTCCGGTCTTAACTTGATCACAGCCTTGTAAGCTTCGATGGCTTCGGAATAGCGGCCGCCGCTATGCAACGCAAGCCCGAGATTGAAATGCGCGGCAGCATTATTCGGCTCAATTTCGGTTGCGTGCTTCAAGGCGTCGGCGGCTTCGTTGTATTGCTTCAGACCGTTGTAGGCGTTGCCGAGATTCTTATAGGCATTCGATAAGACTTCATTACGAATTTGTAGTTCCTGTTTGTACGCCTGACCTGTCTGACCCATAAGCGTTATCGCCTGCTGGCCCGCCTTGATTGCTTCCTCGTAGCGGCCGGCATGGACGTAAGCGAACGCTAAATTGTTATAAATTTCCCCGTTGTTTGGGTCGTATTGCAGCGCTTGATTGAGCGTATCAATGGCTTCCGGAAATCGGTTCAGACGTGCCAGGGAGTAAGCCAGGGGTTGATAGGCCGGAATATAGTCGGCTTTCACTTTGAGCGCCTCGCGATAGGCTGTCGTGGCTTCGTTATAGTGGCCCTGATCAAGATAAATATTGCCCAGCCCGGCATGCGCACGTTCGTCGTTTGGATCCTGGATAGCTGCCAGTTTGTATTGCTGTTCAGCCTCAGAATAACGGGGAGTGGGTGCGCTTCGCGCTGCATTACCTTTAGCTATGACGCGTTCATGCGCCTCTGCCGCAGCTGCTCGGGCCTTTGCGCTACCGGAGACTCTGCCCCCACCCGCCGAACCTGGCGACGCGGCGCTGCCTGAGTGCAGGGCTGGATTCTGCGGTTTGCGAAAAATCAACGACGCGCCGCCCACGGCGTCGGCCGGTACACTACCTCCACCAACCGCGGTTTGACCTTGTGACACAACGCTTCCAGGACTTACTACAAATAACGCAGCCGTCAAAAGGAAGATCGACAAAAGATGATGCGCTCTCATTACTTCAATACTCCTTAACACGTACATAAAGCTTGCGGCTTGCTTCTGAGGATCCAAAACAGAAACCGCTCCATGATAATCCAAGATTGGGAGGAGCGCACTTTGGTTGGCTGTAGAAGCACACGCAGCATTGGCATTCATTGCAAGCGTCACACAAATACGGAACCGGGAGCGGTAGCGACCGGAGGCGCGGTTCGATACGAACACCTTGTTGCCAGGGACAATCGTCCATTGCTTTTGTGTGTATAGCACCTTGAAGCCCGGTCGCTATCGCTCCCGGTTCCGTCTTCGTCGACCCACGATGCGAGCCTATTGCGCATGCAGCAGCCCGCCTGCAACAGTGGATAACGTTGGACGGCCTTCTAAATGACAAGGGAGAAATTTCAAATGAGATATGGAAAATCTTCGGATTGTTGTTCGAAGATTGTAAGGCACGGGGAGGAGGACACACAGGGCAGCAGCCAATAGTTAGACCCGAAATCGAAGAAGATGTTCCTGAAAGTATCAACGACCAAACGTGAGTAGCGTCGAGCCGCGCGCGCAGCACACGGGTTTGGAGGGTTGTACGTGTACAGACTTAACGGGCGGACATATAAGTCCGCCCTTACATCGGGTTTGATTAAACCGCTGCCGGGTCAAACAGTAATGGAAAAAACTGTCCCTGCATCTTGCTGCCGGCCGCGATGGCCGGCACGCCTTCCAGCGGCGGCATGTCTGAATCAGAGACCACTCCATCACGAAAAACGTTTATGACCGTGGCGCGCCGCGGACGATTGGTTTTGTTTTCAAATGATCCGTGAACCATCAGAGGATGATGAAACGAAGCCTCGCCTTTTTTTAGTTCGATTGCGATCGGTTTGAACTCTCTTTTTTGCTCATCTGTCAAAACGGTCTGAATAGCATCCATGTCGTCTGCCAAACCCGTAATCGGAAGGAGGTCCCACCGATGACTACCGGGAACATAATGCACGCACCCGTTAGCGCGCGTTGAATCGTCGAGCCCAATCCAGCAGGAAAGATGCGCCATGGGCCTGGTCCGGGTCCAGTAGGAATAATCCTGATGCCAGGCCACCACGCCGCCGTGCTGTGCCGGCTTATGAAAGATCTGATCGTGCCAGAACCGAACCGCCCCTCGGAGGAGTTGTGAAGCCGGCATCAGGAAAGCGGGGTTCCATAACAAATCATGGAAGCCGCTGGCAATGCGCCAGGCGCCGAGCGCATGAAAAAGTGTCCTGGCGGGATCAGTCGATTCGTTCGAGTGATATTCGTAGAAGAATTGATTGCCGGGGTTTGCGGGATCAGCCAGTTGCTCGAGTTCGGCTTGCAATGCTTCAACCTGCTCGTCTGAGAGGAGCCGAATGCCGGCGAGATATCCGTTGGCTTCGTAGAACTCAAGCTGTCCAAAACTCAATCGGTGGCTTTCCAAGTCGCTCACGCCTTTCTGCGGCGCGAACAAATCGCCGACCGGATGATGGAATCGCGAGAGATCCTGAGTCATGGCTTAGCAATAACAAGCGGGGGCAAGCCCACCTTCCTCACCTGAGAGGCGTTCAGCGCTGACTGCTTCCAGCAAATCTTGGGAGTCCTTCGAAACTCAGCTTCGCGTCAAGCTACTTCAGCTCAAGGTCCGGAAGGCGGGCTCGCCCCCGCTCTTCCGATCTCACTTAATGTCCTTGATCGCTTCAATCACAACCTTCGCCACATTCGGAATAATCTCGCGCTCGTTGGCATGATCGGTTGTAAACGTGACCAGCACAAATTTCGAACCTTCCGGCAGCTCGAGGTAAGCAGCGTCGTGTCGCGTGGTGCTCGTCCAGCCGGCTTTTGACCACAACCGCACGCCCTCCATTCCCTGCAGCGCGATCCCGGTGAAACCGTGGCCCTGATCGTCGGCGTCTTTACTCGTGCCGGCATAATCGCGCTTCAATAATTCCATCATTTGTGCGCTGCGTCCGAAGGTAACGGCTTTTCCCGTGACAATCTCCATTAACAAACGCGCAGTCGCGTCAGTAGTCAATTTGTTTCTGTTCTCACCGTTTGGTCCGCGCGATATGCGCTCACGTCCATAAGCATCTTCGCAAAACGTCTTTTGATTAACGTTGATGTTGGTGTAACCGAGCGACGAATAATAGCGATTCACGGCATTCCGTTTGCCCTGCCATTCCGCCATCTCTTTCGGCGGCAGCTCATATCCCGCGGTTGTATGAGTTAATACATCAACCACGTATTGCGTTGCTTCGTTGGACGAATCGACGATCATATCTTTCAAAGCCCGGCGCAATTCGGGCGTATCTTCAATCTTCTTGTCCTCCAACCAACGATGCGCCGCCGCCAGATAAAAGAGCTTTACGACGCTGGCGGGATAAATCCTTTCGTTGCCGCGAAAGCTTGCCGTCGCCGGATGATCTGATTCGCGAAGATCGATCAGCGTTATCGAGAGTTGCTTTTCCTCGAGCTTCTTGTCGGCAAACTTTTCGAGTGTCTTTCTGGCGGCTTCATCAACCAGAGACTGCAAAGTACGCGCGGGAGTTGTAGCTACCCGTTGATTTTGCGCCAATACTGACGACAGCAAAGCAGTGACGAGGAGACAGGCGACGGGGAGAAGGTTGGTAGTTTTTCGGTTCATGATCGTCGGAGCGTCCAAAAATTGAAATGATTGTGTCAGCGAGCGATTTAGATTATAAGCAACGAGTTGGCAAATGTATTAGCAGAAACCTCTGAAGCGAGACTGGTTCGCGGCATCCGTCGCTGGGACCTCGTGGCGATCGCGATTAACGGCATCATCGGCGCCGGAATCTTTGGCTTGCCGTCGAAGGTCTTCTCGCTGATCGGCAGCTATAGTCTAATCGCGTTCGTAGTTTGCGCGATTGTCGTTACCCTGATCATTCTCTGTTTTGCGGAAGTCGGTAGCCGCTTCGATGAAACCGGCGGGCCTTACCTTTACGCGCGCGAAGCCTTTGGCCCAACTGTGGCGTTTGAGATTGGCTGGTTAATTTGGCTAGCGCGTCTGACAGCCTTCGCCGCGAACTGTAATTTACTCGTCAACTATCTCGGCTATTTTTTCCCTGCTGCCGCGAATACGCTCTGGCGTGCTTCCATCATCACCATCGTCGTCGCGGTGTTGGCGACGATTAATGTCCTTGGTGTCAGGCAAGCAGCAATCGTCAGTAACGTTTTCACTATTGGCAAATTGATCCCGATAATCATCTTCATCGCGGTAGGTTTGTTCTTTTTAAATCCCCATGCCTTTGCCTTTGGACCCCGGCCTGCAACCGGCGCCTTCTCGCAATCAGTGCTGCTTCTGGTCTATGCCTTTACTGGGTTTGAGATGGCGGCCATTCCCGTAGGCGAGGTGCGCGACCCGAAGAAGCACTTGCCGCGCGCATTATTGATTGCTATCGCAATAGTCGCAGTCCTCTACATTCTTATTCAAATTGTTTGCGTGGGAACTCTTCCCGAGTTGGCCCAATCGCAAAAGCCGCTGGCGGACGCCGGTACGCGATTTATGGGAACGGCTGGCGGGGCGATTATTTCGGCGGGCGCCATCGTTTCGATAGTCGGCAACCTGAACATTCTCGTGCTTGCGGGCTCAAGAATTCCTTTCGCGATCGCCGAACGGCAACAGCTGCCTTCATTCATCGCGAAAGTTCATCGACGCTTTGCCACGCCTCATGTCGCGATTCTGATAACCGCCGGCATCATGCTGCTGTTAACGCTTAAGACTTCGTTCGTCGCCGCGCTGACCATCAGCGCCATCGCGCGACTGGTAACATACGGTGCGACCTGCGTCTCACTACCCGTTTTTCGCAGGCGAAAGAATGTGCCACCCGCAGCATTTCGTCTGCGCGGTGGCACTATCATTGCGATGCTGGCACTGTTGTTGGCAGCCTGGCTGCTCGCAAACAGCACGTGGCAAGAGGCGCGTGCCGCCGCCCTGGCTGCCGCCGTCGGACTGTTGATATATTTTGCTTACAAGTGGCTGGGAAAACCCGATCCCTCGCCGGTCTCCAGGTGAACAGCTTTAGCGATGCGCCACGCTCGTGCTCGCGGGGAGATTGACCAATTGGTCTATTCGATCTTGCACGGCATCAGTCAGTATCTGCACTTCCTCAGCGTTGTAATTAGCGGCCCGAAAAGCATCAATAATTTGTTCTCGGCTGAGCTGCGACAACCAGCCACCGATCCATTTCGCCTGGTCAATAGTGATGTCGTCAAAAATCTCCCGCTTCTTTCCGCCATAACGGAAGTTCACTACGTTTCCTTTGACACCTTCAATGAAGCTGGCCTTCTCGTAATCTTCAGGCTTGTTGCGGCTGCGCGTGAAGCGCCACAAGACCGGCAGGTTTCCGGTCTTGCCGAAAGTTGCTCCCAGATCGCTGATGATGTAGCGCAGGGTTTTAGTTCCCTTCACTCTAATGATTTCGTTGTTCGAGTCTTTGATGTCCCGGTTTGACAACAACAACATCATGACTTTCAGACCCTGGAACTCGGGCTTGCCGCCCGCAACTGATGCCGTTGGTGGGGAGTGGTTCAGTTTGAACTTGGCTGAGGTGGCGTGGCCTTACAGAACCGAGCGCGGTAGCGCCGGATGCTAGACTCAAGTTCGGATGATGATAATTCGAGGGATTCGCCGAGTATTCAGAGTTGAGCTTAGCATCCGGCGCTACCGCGCTCGGTTCTGTAATGGGCTCTGATTTATCAAGCGCCGGATGCTAGACTCAAGTTCGGATGATGATAATTCGAGGGATTCGCCGAGTATTCAGAGTTGAGCTTAGCATCCGGCGCTACCGCGCTCGGTTCTGTAATGGGCTCTGATTTATCAAACTGACCCACTACCCGCTGGTGATTCGGGTTCTAATTATCGACTTTTACTCTGGGCGAGGTCGCCTGACCGCGGATGTTCTCTGCTTCGAATACGATCGCTCCGTCCATTATCGTCATGAGGACTTTGACTCTTTCGATTTCCCTGGGATCAATCTTGAAAACATCGCTCGACAGGATAACCAGATCGGCAAGTTTGCCTGGCGTTATAGTACCTTTCACATTCTCCTGAAACTCCGCGTATGCAGAACCAGTCGTGTAAGCGCGCAAGGCCTCTTCAACCGTAATCTTCTGTTCCGGCACCCAGCCATTCGGGTTCTTGTTATCAAGTGTGCGTCGAGTTACCGCAGCGTAAATAGTTAAAAGCGGATTTAGCGGAGCTACCGTCCAGTCAGTGCCAAATGCGAGCGTCGCGCCGCTGTCCAGCAAAGAGCGAAAGGCATAAGTCGTCTTTGCTCTTTCTTTTCCAATTCGCTTGAAGGCCCAGCGACCGTCATCAATCGCATGATAAGGTTGCATTGAGGCAATGACTTTGTCTCGCGCGAACCGGCTTATATCCCTGCGTCGCAAATGTTGCGCGTGTTCAATTCGAAATCGACGATCTCGATCACCGTTCTCATGAGCCACCTGTTCATAGATCGAAAGGATCGAGTCGTTTGCACGGTCGCCGATAGCATGGATCATGACTTGTAAGCCGGCGCGATCTGCCCGGCGGACCCGTTCGAGCATTGCACCTTCTGGAAACATCTCGTCGCCGGCGAGGCCCTGGGTATTCGGCGCATCCTGGTATGGTTCAAAGAAAAAGGCGGTAGTCGAACCCAGGCTGCCGTCCGCGAATCCTTTGAGGCCGCCGATTCGCAGCATAGCGCTTCCGAAATTCGCCCGAACTCCGATGCTCGCGAGGCGCTCCCATGATGGCAATGGCGAGACGGCGTAGATACGTGTCTTTAGTTCGCCTCGTTCGAGCAGAGTCTGATACACACCAACGTCATTGCCGGCAGACATGTCTTGCACGCTGGTGACGCCGAGTTTCGCAGCGTGCGCGGTTGCCGCACGTGCGGCCGCCAGCTTCTCGTCAAAACTCGGATCAGGCATAACTTTCCAGATGTAACTCATCGCCGCATCTTTGAGAATACCCGTCGGCTCGCCGGTTCTGGGGTCACGCACAATCAAACCACCGGGTGGATCCGGCGTCTCCCGCGTTACTCCTCCCAGCCGGAGTGCCAGTGTGTTGGCAAGCGCCATGTGGCCATCAAGGCGGCTGACGAAGACAGGAGTTTCCGGCGTCAACCGATCGATAAGTTCTTTTGTCGGGAGGGGTGCATTCGTCCAACGTTCGTGGTCCCAATCCCCACCTGTGATCCATCTGCCCGCAGGCAAGCTCTCCGCAAAACGTCGTATGCGGTCGGCGAAGTCCTGCGGCGTGTCCGCGTCCCTTAGGTCGACGCTGGACAACTGAAAACCGCCTCCCAGGAAATGTACGTGCGCGTCGTTGAAACCAGGGAGCACGACTTTCTTCTCCGCATCGATCACGCGAGTGTGCGGCCCGGCCATTTTCCTGATCTCTTTACTGGATCCGACGGCGATGATGCGATTGCCTTTGACGGCTACAGCTTCGGCGGTTGGACGGTTCGAGTCCATCGTGTGAACCGTTGCATTGATGATGATCAGATCCGAAGCAAGTTTCAGATCGTCGGCATGAGTGGGAAAGTTTGTTAACATCAAAGTGACAATAATGATGATTAGAAACAGAAGAGTTTGATTTTTCATGAAGACTTTAGAGTAGTTATCGCAGCGACAACCGGGGTGAAGTCACGTATGAATGACACGCACCTAACGTACGTCGCCAAGAGCCTCTCGCGCCCAAAAAGGAAAACGCCATCACGGATATGCAAATTGCATCGTATCCCAGAGTTGCTCTCTTATCAGAGGCGTAGTGTATCATTGGCTCTCTCCGACCTCGTAAAATATACAGCTCTCTAAAAAGACCAGACTCTGTAGATCAACCGCCGTGGATCAACTCATAGCAACATTGGCTTCCATAGTAGGAGCTGAGGCCGTACTGGCTCACGAGGACGAATTGCTTGTCTATGAGTGCGACGGATTACCACAACACAAATATCGGCCACGCGCCGTGGTGTTTCCCTCCTCGACTGAAGAAACTGCGGCAGTCATGCGCGTCCTGGCGCGGGAAAATATTCCGTTCACACCGCGAGGCGCCGGTACGGGCTTGTCCGGTGGAGCGCTGGCGCTAGATAGAGGCGTGGTCATTGAGATGGCGCGCATGCGAAAGATCCTGAAAGTCGACGAAGCTAATCGCGCCGCGATAGTTCAAACCGGCGTTGTGAACCTTCACGTCTCGCGTGCTGTCGCCCACCTGGGCCTGCACTACGTCCCGGATCCATCGAGCCAGCCCAGTTGCACGATTGGCGGAAACATCGCTGAGAATGCCGGCGGCATTCATTGCCTTAAATATGGTACGACTACGGACCACGTGTTGGGCTTGCGAGTGGTCCTGGCGGGCGGCGAAGTAGTTGATCTCGGCGGCTCCGGAACAGAACAACCGGGTTACGATCTTGTCGGTCTCTTTATAGGATCAGAGGGAACATTTGGCATTGCGACGGAAGCAACTTTGCGCCTGGTGCCGATGCCCCCGGCGGTTCGCACGTTGCTGGCCGAGTTTCCCGAAGTGAACGATGCGAGTCACGCCGTTTCGGCAATCATCGCAGCCGGCGTAATGCCTGCGGCATTGGAGATGATGGACCGCGAGATCATAAGGGCTGTGGAAGCCAGCGTGTTCGCCGCCGGTTTGCCATTGGACGCCGGCGCCGCGCTGCTCATCGAGCTCGATGGAATCGAAGCGGGAATCGATGAGGAGGCGGATCGGGTCAAGAGCATTTGTCTCCAGTATGGTGCTCGTGATTCTCGCCTCGCTCGTGATGAGAATGAACGCAAGAAACTTTGGGCAGCGCGCAAGGGCGCGTTTGGCGCCATCGGCCGCATCTCACCTGATTCCATGATCCAGGATGCGGTTGTGCCGCGCTCACGCCTGCCGGAAGTGCTTGACTCTGCTTATCGCATCGCCGCGAGGTATCGATTGCGGATCGCCAACGTGTTCCACGCCGGTGATGGCAACCTCCATCCGTTGATCTGTTTCGACTCTCGCTCTCCCGATGAGGTGCATCGCGTTAAGGAAGCAGGGCGCGAGTTGATGGAAACTTGTGTGCGGGCCGGTGGCAGCATCACGGGCGAGCATGGCGTCGGCTTTGACAAGCGCGAGCTGCTGTCGCTGATTTTTTCGGAGCCGGACATGGATGCGATGTTGCGCGTGCGTGCGGCTTTTGATCCGGTAGGCCTGTGTAATCCCGGCAAGATTATTCCAATGCTGCGCGGTTGCGGCGAGGCGAGCGCTCAAGCTACATCCAACGTCCAACGTCCAATGTCCAACGTCCTGTCAGAACCGGAAGCGGACCGGGGTCCCCAGACGGGCAGCCCGGCTGGGGTGGTGGTTGCAACGTCCAACGTCCAAGGTCCAATGGCCAACGTCAAGTCAGCACCGGGCATTCGTCGGCGAACCAGCTTTGATCCCGATGATGCTCATCAACAACTCGCCAGGATTGTCGGAGAAGAAAACATCTCCACGTCTCCGCGTTTCCCAGTCTCCCCATCTCCGCTAATTGTCGCCCCTGGCTCGATAGCTGAAGTTTGTGAGGTTATGAAACTTGCATCGACTGAAGGTTGGACGGTTGTGCCGGCTGGCGCGATGACGTGGCTTGACGCCGGCGAGCCCTTGCAGCGCGTAAACATAGTAGTCAACACGCCCAGAATGAATCGCATCATTGACCACGAGCCGGCCGACCTGGTTACCATCGCGGAAGCCGGCGTCACGCTCAAAGACTTGAATGAAGCCCTGGCGACCAGGGGTCAGTGGCTGCCGGTTGATCCACCAGAAGATACTGATGGCCCGCGGGCAACAATCGGCGGCGTTGTCGCTACCGGCCTGGGCGGCGCGCAACAGTTTGGCTACGGGATGCCGAGAAAACACGTCATCGGAATGAAGGTCGTGTTGGCTGACGGCAGCCTGATCAAGGCTGGCGGCCGGGTAGTTAAGAACGTCGCCGGTTATGATCTTTGCAAACTATTCACCGGCAGCTACGGCACTCTCGGAATAATCGTCGAAGTTAACTTCAAACTAAGGCCACTACCTTTTGCAACGAGAACTGTTATGGCGTGGGGCAGTCGTGAGGATCTTCTTGCGGCTGCTTGGCGAGTCATCGATTCCCGGCTCTTCCCTGTTGCATTAGAACTCCTTTCGCCGCGGTTTGCCCGCGAAGCCCAGCGGTCTGAGGGCACCGATCATTTGCTTCTAATCCGATTTGCTGGATCATTAACTGCGGTAACTGAACAAACAAGAGCGGCCGGAGAAGTGCTTAGAGGAAAAGGTGATGTGAAACCTGAGTCGCCCATATCTGAGGATTCAATCATCTGGAATACGCTCGCTTGGTTTCCTTCGCGATTTCGGAGTGATTTAGTTTGGCGAACTGGCCTACGCCCGGCAGATGTAGGATCGTTTTTGGCGAAATTAGCTGAAGGCCCTAAGTCTTCGGAATCAATCTGGCAGGCAGGAGTAGGTGATGGCCGTATTCGCGTTGTTGAGCGATTGCAGGATAAAGACAAGGAAGCCCTGGGACTTCACAGAGATACTGTCGTGCACATCGAGAAGTTAAGAGTAGAAGCAAAAAGCCTCGGCGGAAACCTGATTATTGAGCATGCCCCCGCCGCCATAAAGAATCTGGCAAGTGCCTGGGGAACTTTCGGGTCTTCTGCCGGCATAATGCAACGGACCAAACATCAACTCGATCCCCATGACATTCTTTCGCCCGGACGTTTCGAATTTTATGGAGTGCGGGGGCAAGGGCAGCGCGACGCAGCTTTGGCTAGCTTGGCGAGCCAGGGGCAGTAGCCCGACTACCAGAAGGGCACCCTTGCCTACGCGCGAGCTACTGGCCTTTTTGCGTCAACGATTGTCAGGTGATCATCCGGCAACGACACAACTGGGTCCCTTGTACCGGATCAGCAACAGCAATCAGCTTGCTTTGGATTTCGCGCCGGCCTCTTCAACAAACTGATATCGTGGGTCGACGAATACAGAACCGGGAGCGGTAAGCGACCGGGTTCAAGCGACAACACGCGCGTGTCAAGGGGTGATTTTGCCGGTTCCCTGAGCGTTAAGTCTTGACCAACAGGAACCCCGTCGCTACCGCTCCGGGTTCTGAATTTGTGGGGCATCGGACGTTTGACTCTTGACTAACAGGAACCTCGTCGCTACTGGTCCGGGTTCTGAAGTTTTGCGTCTCTTGTTTTGCCGCCACGCAATTATCTGACAAAGAAAGAAACTGATGAAAGCGCTGTCGCCGCTGCGCTCTGCCGGCGCACAGAGAATTTAGAAGCCATGAAAAACAAAATAACTCAAACAATTGCGCGCCTGTTTTTGGTCGCCACCTTGACTGTCGCAATCGTTGCAGTGCCCGGTGCCAGGTGGTTCTCGGACGTCGCCTCTCCTATTGCTCACGCTGCCTCGCGTGAACCAGTTCGTGCGAAGCATGGAATCGTTGCTTCGACAAATGAAATCGCGTCGCAAGTCGGAGTGGACATCATGAAGCGTGGTGGCAACGCTGTCGATGCGGCTATCGCCGTCGCGTTCGTGCTCGCGGTGACGCATCCGGCTGCGGGCAATCTGGGCGGCGGTGGCTTCATGATGATTCGACTCAAGAACGGAAAGAGCACCGCGATCGACTATCGCGAGATGGCCCCGGCTGCTGCGACCCGCAACATATATCTCGATAAGAACGGCAACTTGATCGAAGGCGAAGGCGGTTCGCTCGTCGGCTATCGCGCTGCCGGAGTTCCGGGAACGGTGCGCGGGATGGAGTTGGCACTTAAGAGATACGGCTCGGGCAAACTTGGTTGGGCCCAGCTTATTGAACCTGCGCGTCAGCTCGCTAATGGATTCACCGTGAATTATTCGCTGGCACGGTCGCTGCGCGCTAATAGCGATTACCTTTCACAGTATCCGGAAACCAAACGCATCTATCTCAAGGACGGAAGGTTTTATAGCGAAGGCGAAATCTTTAGGCAGCCTGACCTGTCAGCGACGTTTGCGCGGTTGCAAAAATTCGGACCAAACGAATTCTATGAAGGCCAGACTGCGACTTTGATCGTCAATGATGTTGAGCGCCACAACGGTCTCATGACACTAGCGGATCTGCACGGGTACGTAGCCAGGGAACGTCAGCCAGTGCGTGGACAATATCGAGGCTATGAAGTTATCTCCATGCCTCCACCTTCGTCTGGCGGCGCTGTGCTGATCGAGATGCTCAATATCCTCGAAGGTTACGAGCTTGGAAAAATGGATTCGGCCTCGTCTGAGCGTTATCACTTGATGACGGAAGCCATGCGCCGGGCGTTTGCGGATCGGGCCGAGTTTATGGGAGATTCTGATTTCGTCAAAGTGCCGGTCGCCGGTTTGATCGATAAATCTTACGCGGCGAAACTTCGCGGCACGATCAATCCCGAACGCGCCTCGACGAGTGTCGAAATCAGCGCTGGACAACCAGCGGGTTACGAATCGGAAGAGACCACTCATTTCACCGTAGTTGACGCCGAAGGCAACGCGGTCGCGAATACGTATACGCTGAACAACTCATTTGGCTCCGCGGCGGTGGCGAAAGGCACGGGAATTATTCTAAACGACGAGATGGACGACTTCGCCGCTAAACCTGGCACGCCAAATCTGTATGGCTTGATCCAGGGCGAACGCAACGCCGTCGCGCCGCGCAAGCGGCCGCTATCAGCGATGACGCCGACTTTTGTGCTGCGCAAGGACGGCAGTTTGTGGTTCACAGTAGGTAGTCCCGGTGGGCCAACAATCATCAATACCGCGCTCTGTGTCATTACCAACGTCGTCGATTACGGGATGAATATTCAGCAGGCGATCGACTTCCCGCGAATTCATCATCAATGGCTGCCGGACGAGTTAGTATTTGAACCTTATGGTTTGTCAGGTGACACGCAGAAGGCTCTGCTCTCCCTGGGCCACAAACTTGCCCGGCCACACTACCTCGGCGATGCTGAGGGCATCATGATTGAAGAAAAGACCGGAATGCGACTCGGCGCAACTGATCCGCGCCGGAGCGACGGTTTGGCAGTGGGGTATTGAAGCTCTAAGACATGCAAGCGGTTCAACAGATGGCGCGCGCGATATTTTTGGGGTTTGAGCCTGCGCAACCGCCTGGGGTTCACCGATAAACTTCGCGCCGGTGACGAACCCGATTAACGCGCAACTCATGAGCGGTATCGTCAATTTCGTAGACGACACGATCTTCGCCAACACGAATTCGCCAGTCATGGTCTGAGCCGGTTAACTTCCGACAACCGGCCGGACGAGGATTTTTCGCGAGCGCCTGCATTGCCCTGATCACGCGGTCGTGCAATCTGGAAGGCAGTCGTCGCAGATCTCTTTCCGCTGCGCGTTCGAGGAAGACGCGATACATGCCTATTTGCCGTTGCGTTTGTCCAAATATTCCTCTAGCGGGCGGTAGTGAAGCTTCTTGCGGCGGGCCTGTTTGAGCCGGACCATATCTTCTCGGTCTTCCGCTCGTTCCAGTAGTTCCTCGTAATCCTTAATCGGAATAATGACTGAAACGGCCTTTCCATTTCGCATCACAATCTCTGGTTGGCGACTGGTCGGTTTCATAATGGTTAACTTAGCACACCGCTGGGGCCTCTGCCGTAAACCTGCTCGCCTTTCTCGATGAGCTGGGCGTGTCCGTTACGGTCATTCGCGTCCCGCGAATACAAGGCTTTCCACTACGCTTGCCCGGCTCGATTGTGATGATCTTGCTATAATCCATAAGCGGAATGATAACAAAACGGATTCATGTTGCAACCTAAACAAGTCGACTTGATCAAGTCGGAGTTGCCAGCACTCTTGCAGGCTGAAGAACAAAAACTGCTCGCCTGTATTCATTGCGGGCTGTGTCTCGAGGCATGCCCTACCTACGTTATCACCGGAGATGAAAACGATGGGCCGCGCGGCCGGCTTTATCTTATGCGCGCTGTCGGCGAGGGCCGCCTGGCGAGCGACTCGATGGCTTTTGAACGCCACATCGATCGGTGCCTCGGCTGCAGAGCTTGCGAGCAAGTGTGTCCTGCCGGAGTCGAGTATGGACAACTGCTGGAAGCCGCGCGCGGCGTGCTGTTTGAGTCCGGCGCGAAACGCGGTGTCTCTTACCGATTATTGCGTGTGGTGCTCAAGCATATCTGGCCGCATCCGGCGCGCTTGAGATTTGTGTTTGTGATGGCTCGTATGTTTCGTGATAGCGGCGCCGCGCGACTGCTGCGAAGATCGGGAGTGGCGAAACTTTTGTCGCCACGGTTTGCATTCGGGCTCGCATTGCTTGAAAGCTCAGGGCCTAAAAGAGTCGCGCGCGCAGACACATCAACCAACAAAAAGCGAGGCGGGCTACAGGCGAGTGCAGCCGGCTTCATTACCGACCTGGAAAGTGGCCAAAGCCGGAATCCAACGGACGTGACGATGTTATTTACCGGCTGTGTAGGCGCTGGGCTCTTTTCGCGCGTCAACGATGCGACTACTCGCGTACTCAAGGCAAATGGCTTTGAGGTCCGTAAGCCGTCGGAACAAGTCTGTTGCGGCGCGCTACATGCGCACGCCGGCGACCTTGAAGGCGCGCGTCTGCTCGCCCGCAGAAATATCGCCGCCTTCGAAGCCGATGAAACGAAACCAGTCATCACTAACGCCGGTGGGTGCGGGGCGATGCTCGCGTCTTATGCACACCTGTTGGCAGGCGACAACGACTTTGCCGAGCGGGCACGAAAGTTTAGCGAGCGCGTTCGCGATGTGAGTCAGCAATTGCAAACCGTGGAAATCAAACGAGGAGCCGGCGGCATCGAACAAGTTGTAACTTACGACTCCTCCTGTCACCTGCTTTATGGACAACATGCCGGTGAAGCGCCTTTGAAGATCGTGAGCGCCATTCCCGAGGTAAAGCTGGCGCAGCTTGATGGTTCGGAAAGGTGCTGTGGCGGCGCCGGCATCTATAATCTGCTCGAACCGGATTTGTCTCGCGGTGTTTTGGAAGAGAAGCTTTTAGAAATCCGGAAGACGGGAGCCGGGATTCTGGCGACGGGTAATCCCGGCTGCCAGATGCAAATAGGCGCCGGCTCGCTTCTCTCGGGTATGGATCTCACTGTTTGTCATCCGGTTGAACTACTGGACGAGTCCTACGCCCGGGCGGGAATCTACGAGGACCGTGATAAGGTTATGAGTGATGAGTTATAATGAGTTATGAGTGATGTGATGAGCGTCAAGAAGTTCAGAGTTCAACCTTCAGGTTGCTATATGCGCGCGAGACAAGCTAAAGCTTGAACTCTCAACTTCTTGACGCTCACGACTCTTCACGCGCGTCGAATGCAATCGCGCCGCCGATCATCGTCAAAACAACTTCACCTTTCTGGTTCAGCGCCACAAGGTCAGCTCGTTTCCCTTCCTCAATCGATCCGCAATCGCGATCTATTCCCAGCAGCCGCGCCGGATTCATGGAAGCCATCTTGGCCACGTCAACTTCCGACGTGTCCAGGGACTTCATCATGCCCAGCGCATCCAGCATTGTAATCACCGACCCGGCGAGGTGGCCTGCGGCATTACTGGTGCGGCCGTCCTTAACCGTTATGGTCTCTCCCCAAATTTCATAATCCCCATCGCCCATCCCGGCCGCGGCCACTGCATCGCTTATTAGCGACAAACTATCCGCGCCTTTTAGCTTCAACAGCAGTCGCAGCATTTGCGGATCAAGATGGATACCATCTGCGATCACGTCGCAGCTTACGTCGTCGCGCGCGAGACCCCACGCAACCGGCCCGGGCGCGCGATGATGCAGCGGCGCCATCGCATTCATGAAGTGAGTCATGTGACGCGCGCCCGCCTCGCAAGCTTGATCAAGCAGGTCAAAACCAGCGCGTGTATGCCCGATGGAAATAATCCAATCACGATGGTGAAGCTCCTGCACCAGCGCGACGCCGCCATCAATTTCCGGGGCGACGGTGATCATGTGTCTGGCGCCCCGATGTCGAATAAGATGGAGATCGTCCAAATCAGCAGCGCCGGAAAACGATCGAAAAAAACGGGCCCGCAACGCACCGCACTGGGTGGAGTTTACGAAGGGCCCTTCGTAGTGAACACCCAGGATACGCGCGCCACGATTAAGATCTAAGGCGTCCTCAATTGCCTTAATCGCGCGTGAATAGTCTGCTGGCGGGGCAGGCACAAGCGTCGGCAACCATCCGGTCACACCTTGCGTCGCCAGGAATTGCGATACTCGATCGAGGTCTGCCGCAGTGGCCTCCATCGTGTCGACACCAACAGCGCCATGTATGTGAACATCAAGGAAACCGGGAAAGAGCGTGAAGCCGCTGAAGTCGATTTCCGCGGCGCCATCCGGCGCTCGCAGTTCATCAGACGAAATCGAGGCAATGCGGCCTTGCTTAATAGAGATACTGCCGGATTGCAAAACCTGTCCGGGAAGGACTAGTCGCGCATTGCGAAGGAGGACGTTTTCGCAGGAAGTCTCGGTCATGAAGTGAATTAAAGCAGGAATCTGCAAATGCGCCAACAAAAGTGGAAGTGGAACAATTAAAATGCCCGCGGCTGTCAGACGCCGCAGGCATCGGAGTAGAACCGGAAGCCAGTTCAAGGGCAGACCCTAGAAAATAAACTTCAAGCCGAGCTGCATGGTCCGTGGATCACGCACCCCGGTCACGCTTCCATAAGTAGAAGATGTGACGTTTAAGCTCAGGGTGGTGAAGTTCGTATGGTTGAAGATGTTGAAGACCTCCCAACGCAGTTGAATGCTACTCGACTCGCTGAGACGAATGCTCTTGGCCAGCGTCGCGTCGAATCGCGTCGTGGACGGCCCAAGGATGGTGTTGCGAGCCGCGTTGCCGACCCGGTTCACTCCCGCCGGCGGATTAGCGAAGCAGGCAGTATTGAACCACTGCAAGAAAGTATGCGGGGCGTTACTGTTGGGATCGCAAATCAGGTCGGGGCGGGCGCCGGACGGCGAGTTACCAAGGAGTCCAAGTCCGGCCGGATCATTCGAGGAAGTCGCGGGGCTGAAGCCCAGGCCGGTGAAATAATAGGTAATGCCCGAAATCTGCCAGCCGCCGAGAAGCTTCCCAACGGCGTTTGCCTGGTTCTCAAAAAACGGCAACTCGTAAATATAGTTCACGCTCAACACGTGCCGCCTGTCCAGATTGGCGCGCGCGTATTCGTCGTGGAGGCTCGTAGGTATTCTGCGGGGCGGTCGAAAATTCGTTCTGGCTGTTCGTCATATTTTTCGACCATGTGTAGGCGAGATTGATCTGGCTGCTGCGTGAAAATCTGCGCTGCCCAGTCACCTGAAGGCTGTGATAGTTCGAGTTGAACCTCGTCTCCAACATACGAACTGCGCCGTAGCCTCTGAATGGTCGAATCTGGTTGAGAATCAACTCCTGAGTCGAACTGGTAAAGACTTGTCCCGGTGTCTGGCAGGGACCAAACGTTGCCGGGGTAATGTTGTTGGTTCGACAAGTTTGTGTGAGCGCAAATCCCGGGGCCAAAAGGTTCTCGTCCACCAGACCTGATAAGTGCGTGCCCCTCGAGCCAAAGTATCCGGCCGTCACCAGCGTCTTGGAGTCGAGTTGGTGTTGGACATCAAGCGACCAGCTTTGCACGTAGGGAGTCTTAAAATTCTGGTCAATGCCGGCGACATCCGCAACCGAAAGGTTGACTGCTGTAGTTCCCGCCAGCGGATTGTCGAGCGTAGCGGGATTAATCACTATTTGTTGCTGGAATGGAGGGTTTCTTGCGACCAGATCCGTCTCGTAAAAGCTGAGTGATAGCTGATCGAAGTACATGCCGTATCCAGCCCTTACCGAAGTCGTTCCTTTCTTAAAGGGGTCCCAGGCGATTCCTACGCGCGGCGCGAAGTTGTTGCGAGTCGGCGCGACAGCCTTGCCCCAAGGTGAAACCGATGCACCCGCAACTGTCGACTGACTGTTCATCATGATTCCATTGAGTACGTTGCCCGTGCCTGCTACGCGCGTACCGTTGGCTAAGATTTGAAAAGCTTGACTGGGACTGTAAGCCGCCGGATTAAAGCTAGTCATACGACCATTACGATCCGTGGGCTGACCAAAACGGGAAAAACGCACGCCGTAGTACAGCGTAATGTTCGGCTTGAAGCGCCATTCGTCCTGGGCAAAAGCTTCGATGCTGCTGGAACTCAGGTCGGCAGTCAGGTCAAACTGGTTTTGGGTGTAGACCTGAGAGTTGCCCCGTAGGAAATTGGCCCAAAGTTGATTGCTCGTGCTTGTCCCAGCGGGCCGTGTTGGCGTGGAAGATACGGCGCTATATCGAACTTCGTTGAACCCGCCAAGTGAGTTTTCATGCTTTCTGATTTTGGAGAAATTGACACCATACTTGGTCGTATGCGTGCCAAAGACCTTTGAGAGCGTCGCAAACACGGCCTTGTTGTATGAGAAATCACTGTATGGCCCAAAGGTTTGGAGAGCTGTAAAGCCATTTCCCGTAATCGTCGGCACTCGGCCTCTGGTTACCGGAAAAGAAAATTGCGGCAGGTGAGCGACGACGTTCGGTGAATTCTCGTTGGCCAGCAGACCGATCACTGTACTGGGAACATCGCCGAAAGAGTACGAGCCGCCGAAATCCCAAACCGTAGTTGGCGACTGCACCAGGGTGGCACGCCCGATATGCGTACGTCCCGGAGAGTTTGATTGCGTCGTCGAAACAAAGGGCTGTCCGCCACCCTGGCCGAACAGGCCGATTGGATCAATCGTCGGTATCGAGTCGTTTTCAAACCGATAGTATGCCGAGAGCTTGTCACTGAACTTGTGATCGACTCGTATCAGCTCTTGCCTGAAATTAAAGATGCCTCGAGCTGGAAAGAACAGATTGCCGGCAGCATCGGCCGGCAGCGGCAGCTTGTTGTAAATGTCCTGGACGTAGGCTGCCGCCAGAGGGCTAATTAGATTTTGCGGAAGCGGTGTTCCCGCCGGAAGAGTTGTTGAGCAGGGATTCGCGACCGGGCCGATGCAAACTGGCTGCGAGAAGATTCCCTGGCGCTGGGCTGCGGTCGGGACCGTGGTGCTAAAACTCGGATAGACGATGACTCTTCTCAACTCCTCTGAGAAAAAGAAGAATGTATCCTTAAACTTTTTATAACCAGGTCCCCCTTCACCAAATCGAGGTAGCATCACGGGGCCCCCGAACGTGCCTCCGAAGTTGTTATACCTGAAAGGAGCGCGTTTCGCCTTTCCATTCGAATCGCGTCCGAGAGGGGCCGTTCTGTTTGATGTAAAGGTGTTGGCGTTCAGTCTCTCATTGCGCACGAACTCATAAAGGGCTCCGTGAAAATCCGCCTTGCCACTCTTCGTCACAACATTCACCTGACCACCGGCGCTCCGACCGGACTCCGCTGGATAGAGGCTGCGCAGCACGACGAACTCCGCGATGGCATCTACTGACGGATAAGTTTGCACTGTCAGATTAGCTCCTCTATCTGTAGTGTCCGCGCCATCTACGGTGTATGTATTGGAACTTGACCGCACACCGTTGACCGAGATTTGCAATGCGTTTGACTGTGCGTTTGGATTGGTGGAGCCGACGTAGATCTGGTCGGCTATGTTTGCCGAAACTCCGGGCGACAGAGTGATAAGCTGAACAAAGTTTCGGTTATTCAAGGAAAGTTGGCGTACCTGATCGCCATTGATCACGTTGCTGGCCGTTGCGGACTGAGTATTCACCTGCAATAGATCTGAGGTGACGGTCACCACTTCGGCAATGTTACCCGCCTCCAAAGTTACATCCACCGTACGCCGCTCGTTCACATTTACCTTTACCTGGCTATCAACATGCTTCTTAAAGTTTGGCGCTTCCACAGTGATATCGTAAAAAGCCACGGGCAGAAGGGGCGCGGAGAACGCGCCGTCATCATTCGTGGTGATCGTGCGTACGACGACCTTCTTATCGCTGTCAGTAATCGTCACGGTTGCGTCCTTCACAGCAGCGCCGAGCGAGTCTTTGACTGTGCCACTGACGGAGCCGGCTACTTCTTGTGCGAACGCAACTGCGCTTAGGCTGAGCAACAAAGCCGTGGCCATTGATAGGAGCGTGATATGCGGATGCTGCTTCATTGGGGGTTCCTCTCGTTATCCTTTAATATGAAAGCTGAAGTTGTTTTGACTGCCCGATGGAGAATTAACTTATACACCCGCGCAGGCGAGTGGAACAAGAATTTTCTACCCATTCCTTCGGCTTAGCGTTCGCATAGGTTTTCTTGTCGATGCAAAAGTGGCGCAACGAAAACGGTTCATGGTTTTGCGTTAGCAACTGCCGTCGTTATCGAGTCTGCTAATCCTCCGTGTCTGCTGCTCATTCGAATGCGCTTCGGCGCACGCGCTCCAAATAGTCGCCCGCGGGATTGAGCTCACCGGGCCTGACCGCAAAATCGTAAGAAAAAAGAATTATCCCATCTGAACCGAGCGCACGAGCAGCATTGATCTTTTCCACCGTCGAATCCGCAGGGATCCGGTACGCTCCGATGCCGGCCCAAACGCGCCGTCCGGCCGCATGAGCACTCTTAGTCGCGATTTCAATCTGGTTTTTGAAGACGGCGGTGTCGGTCGAATAAGCCATCGGACACACCACATCCAGAATGCCCAGGGAAAGCCAACGGCGCCAGTCCTGAAATCTACGAGTGTAAGCGTTCTCATCGTCGGCAAAGACTGCGGCCGACACCGTGACCTCGGGTTTCCGTCTTTTGACTTCCCGATAGATTCGCTGCACCAGCATTGTGATCTGCTCGCGCTGAAACTCACCAAACTTGTCTGCATAGGTTTCAGCTGCAGCGAGAGGGTTCTGTTTTAACAACTGTCTCAGTTGACTACGCTCCGCTTGGGAGAGTTTTGGCTCCAACGATTTTCGGAAGTTATCCAAAGACGTACTGCTGTAATCGAAATCCGGGCTGGCAAGCCTTACGTAATCGAAGTGAAGTCCATCGACTTCGTAGTTTCTGAGCACATCCATCCAAATCTTGTAGATATGTTCGCGAACCTTCGCATTAGCCGGTCCCGTATATACACCTTCTAATTCGCCGCGGTTGGCTTTGGACCACTCAACAATGCGCGCCCGGTAACGCGGATCGCGCGGTGACATCTTGTATAGCTCAGCGGCAACTGCTCGAGGAACGGCGAGCCAATCGGGATGCTTGTTGTAGACATGTTTTGGATCCGTGGGCAGCGCATCGAGATTTGCCAGGAGGCTGGTGTTAAGCCAGGCATGAACTTTCAGTCCTCGCTGCTTTGCCTCGGCTAAGGTTACGGCCAAAGGATCGAACTCCCGAGGTTGTTCCTGCAACTCGGTTGCGCGCGGTTCTCGGCTTGAACGGTAATACGCATCGCCGCGACCGCGAACCTGAACGATGAGTGTGTTGAAGCCGTTTTCCTTTGCCGACTGCACCATCGCGTGAATTTTCTCAGGCGAGGTGAGCGTCGTGCGCACCACCCACAACGCGCGCACTTCGCCAGAGGCCGCAGCGACACCGTGCGTAGGCACTATCGGCTGTTCCTGAGCGCGATTTGGAAGAGTGCAAGAGAAAAGAAGAAATGGCACTAGCGCATACGTCAATTTTGCTATTGCTCTATTTCTGCTTTTCACCGTGCAAGTCCTGGTCATCTAAAACGCCTGGCAAATTTAGGGTCTTAATCTTCGCGGGATCTCGCAACGTTGTAGAAGCGGACCTTCCCTCCTTTGTGTCCCAATCAAAGAGTGAGCTACTCATAGCTAAGGGCGCTAGTACTGATAGCGTAGCGAGAACAACACGTTGCGCGGGCTGTATTGTGTTGCCAAGCCTGTTATGGCGCCAAAGTTCGCGCTGGTGATATCGCTGCTGGGAAAGCCAAACTGCACGTGATTGAACGCATTGAAAAGATCGGCACGAACCATGAGTCGATGCTTTTCCCAGGGCATTGCAAAGGTCTTTGAGATCCCAATATCAACGTTTTGCACCCCATCAGCGAAAAACGTATTTCGGCCGAGCAGGGGTGTGTTCAAATCTGCGATAGTGAGTGTACGGAATGCCGAACGGGGAAGGTCTGTGGTCGAGGTCGCCGGATTGCTGATACTACGCCCGAGGATCGACGGGTCCAAAATCACCGGCCGTGCCTCACTAACGCTGTCGAGGTTTAAATCCACCCCAGTTGTAGAGATCGTAAAAGGCGTGCCTTTGGAAAGTTTCATAACTGCCGATATACGCCACCCTCCCAGGCTATGCCGAACAAAAGCATTTTGGGCGGTGAGAAGCGGTAAATAGTAAGTTCCATATAGCGTGAAACGATGTGGCGTGTGGAAACGTGAATACCCGCGTGCTGCTCGGGCGTTATTGCCAGTCTGGTTAGTGTCACCTGCGCCCACCACGGTCGCCTCTGAAGTTGTGTCCAGAGCTTTGCTGAAGGTATACGCGGCTTGAAAGCTAATGCTGCGGCTTAGGCGCTTAGTCCATTCGACCTGCAAGGCATTGTAGTAACTCCAGGCAGAATTACTTACGGCAGTATTGGTACTGAAGGCGCCGTTCGGTCGCCGTTCGTTGGTACGAGGAACGCGCAAGCTATATTCAAGCGCTCCCAGCGGAACTGCGACGGGACACTGAGTCGTGAAGCCCACATTAGCCAGGCCTGTGCCGGCGCACACTATATCCGTAGCAGGTCGAAGGACCTGACCCCTGACGTCGACAGCCCTCGGGTCGCCCGGCGGACGATTGGCAGCGCTGTAAAGGATCGTCGGGGAATTGTTTGGATGATTTGCGACAAGTACGCCGTTTGGATCGTGAACCGGCAGGTTATCCAGAGCGTAGCGGAGTAATCCAATACCACGGTTGCCGGCGTAACTCACTCGGATTTTTGAAGCAAAAGGCATTTCCCGTTCAAGGGTCAGGTTCCACTGCTGGGTATAGGGCATCTCCAGGTTAAGGTCAATCAGCGCTTCGCCGTGACGAGTAGTCTGGGGACCGGGAACAAAGACAAATCCGTTAGTCGGATCCGCGAGGTTATTTGGGTTGAAGAGGGTAGTGGCAACTCCGGTTTGGTTATAGAAAAAAGCGTTGGGCGGGTTGAACCGGACGGTTGCGCCGCCCTGCGAGAAGACCGACTGGAAAAGCCGACCGTGGAACAGCCCGTAGCCGCCCCGAAGCGAGGAATCGCCGGATTTGCCAAAGAGAGAATGGAAGAAGCCGTGCTCGAAACGCGGGCTCCAGGCAAACCCGACCCGCGGCTCAATGTTGTCTTTGTCCGCGCTGAAGCCGTAATTGATGCGGTCTGCTGCCTCCTTAGGCGCCGATACATACTCGTAACGCGCTCCCAGGTTGAGGGTTAGATTGTCCCGTATTTTCCAGTTGTCTTCGGCATAAAAATTTGACTCGCTAATTCGGTTTTCAAGAAAGAATGGTCCGTAACCTTTCTGGAATGTGGTCACGCAGCCGTTTAGAAAGGAAATCAAGCCTGAAGTGTTGTTGGGGCCTGGAACACTCAGATCCCGGTACGACAGGTTGTTACATGTCCCGGAGATGTTGTAGAAGCCGCGCGAAAAGTTATCCGCCAGGTCATCGAGGCGTTGCCGACGGATGTCAGTGCCCGCCTTGAAGTAGTGATTTCCGAAGAGGGTCGTTATGTTATAAACAAACTGGTTGTCGGTTTGATAGCGCTGAATGGGAAAGGCGCCGGCATTCCCGATGATAGTGCCACCTGCGATTGGGGTTGCATTTGTGAAGCGTAAAATTGGCGTGTCGTTGCCGGCGGCGATGTTAACGAGCGTCGTACGTAACCCTAAGCCGTAGCGAAATTCGCCTACTGTCTTTCCTGAGAAAAGATGCGTCCAGGTTAAGCCTACGTTTTGCTGTTTGTTATTCTGATCGGCGCGCTCGCCGATGATTACATCCTCCGCATCAAAACGCTGACGCGTGTACTGCCACCGACCCGTCACACTATCTGCTTGATGCGGATTCCAATCGAATCGTCCCGAATAGTCGCGGGCGGGAAAGTCGAAGCCTTGCTGACCGCGAAACACACGCGGCCCACTTGCTGGGTCGTTCGGGACTGCGTTTTTGAAGCGGTCGATGACCGATTGAATGAACGCGCGATTGGCCGGCGTATTATTGGCAGGTGTTTGCTGAAACCAATTGTTTGGATTGCGTTCCGCCAGGGTGAATACGTCGCGCGCGAAGTCGTTCGCGCCGGTATTCTCAACATGATCGAGACTGGCGAACCCAAATAGTTTGTTTTTAAGGAGGGGAAAACCGGACGTAAAGCCAAATTGATTACGGCGGTTGACCGGCTTTTTACCGTGCGAAAAGAACCTCTTAGCATTCAACGCGCTATCGTTGTGATACCAGTAAATGTCGCCGTGAAGATCATTCGTGCCCGCTATTGTTTGCACCAGCACGACGGCGCCAAAGCCTCTGCCAAACTCCGCGGTAAAGTTGTTGGTGATTACTTGAAATTCTTTGATTGTCGAAAGCGATGCCCCCTGCCGGTTTTGGTTCTCCGACGAATCGTCATTATTGACACCATTGATCTGAAAAGTTGCGCCGCGTGTTCCGGTGCCATTGAAGTTGATCGAAGAGCCTGACGACAACGTCGGATTATTTTGGCCTGAAGTCGGATTCTCCTGATAGCCCGTGAAGGTTTCGGCGAGCGTCAGAAAACTGCTCTGATTAAAGGTGGGTTTTTCCAGAATCTCCCGGGTATTGAGTGACCCCTGGATTTCCCCATTAGTGGTGTTGACCGGGGCTGCTTCCGAAGTTACTAAGACCGCCTCGGTAATTCCGCTGGGGCTTAGAGTTACGTTAATCACTCGCGTCTGATTCAAGGTTATCTCAACGTTCTCTTGAGAGACTGAGCGAAAACCCTGGCCCGATGCGGTGACGTTGTAGAGTCCGAGCGGCAGGAATGTGGCGGTATATACTCCATCGTTATTTGTTTTGAGATTGCGCTCCTGGCCAGTCTCCACATTGCGCACCAGAACTTCTGCGCCAGGGACAACTGCTCCCGTTGTATCGGTAACCGTGCCCTGTAGCGTGCCGGTAACGGTTTGAGCGTAAATCGCAACTGACCAACCAACAGTCATTGCGACCAGAAAAAATAGGCGCCAGGTGATATTGCGGTGCTGCCTCATCGGGATTGTCCTTTCGTCTCTTACAAAAAATGGAAACTGAACGTCGTGGCAATGACTGCTTGAAGACTTCCCTTTGAACGCCGCGGGCAAGTGGAACAAGAATCATTGCAGCACGCGAAGTCGAGCTACACATTCCAGCCGCGGTCAGTGAAGCGGCCACTTCCTCAATCAAGATCAGGAAAGTTCAATGAGTGGATCGAAAGCCGTTACCTTCGAATCCGCAAATTGTTTTTGATTGGCGTCGAAGGAAACAGAACGCCCGGTGCAGATTGCCTGAAACGGGCGCTATTATACGTAGTTCAGCAAATAAGAAAAACTAAAGATTCTTATTGTTGGAATAAGGACTGCTAATACCAAAAGAACGTGGCTAAGTGCTCAACGCCAAAGTAAGCCGCGTTGATGGGTGCGATTCCCACATCAGCCTGTGCTTTGCATCAGCCACTGCACAAGTCTAAGCAAACTTTGTTACCGGCAGGAACCCGCTACTTCACGTTCCAGCGCGCAGGCAAACCTCTCTATGAAACTTTTGGGAAACGATTAAAGCACGCAAGCACGCGAAGCTATTTCTGAAGCGCGCGAAAAGCTGTTTCTCTTGACACGCCCCTGCGCCCGTCAACGCCATGCCTGGACGTGCGCCAGTCATTTGGCCATCAGCAAAAACTAATTCGCCATTGACCAATACATAACTAATCCCCACGGGAAACTGGTGTGGCTTGTCAAAGGTGGCGCGGTCGGCAATTGTTTTCTCATCGAAGATTACGAGATCGGCAGCAAAACCTTCGCGCAGCATTCCTCGATCACGGAAGCCAAAAGTTTGCGCTGGTAGCGAAGTCATCTTTCGAATAGCGTCTTCAAGAGGGAGCAAACGCAGTTCGCGCACGTAGTGGCCCAGCACCCGCGCGTTATTGCCGTAGCCACGCGGATGGGGAACACTCTCATCAATTTGCCGCACACCGCTGTCTGAAGCAATCATCGTGAAGGGCTCACGCATAATCCGTTGCACGTCATCTTCACTCATGCCGTGATAAACCATGCCCGCGCCGCCGGCCTCATACATTGCGATGATCTGTTCTATTTGGCTCTTGACGTCCTTCCTGCCGCGTACCTGCTGTGTAACCTCGGCAATTGATTTGCCGTTGAACGACTTGTCAGCGTTATAGTTCGCCACCATCGCGTAGGAATAGTCCTTGAAGCCGCTGCGTTTAAGCCCATCTTTCATCTCACTCACAACGCGGTCTCGAGTAACTTTATCGCTAAGTCTCTTCTTGCCTTCTTCCAACCCTCCAGCACGCAACCAGCCCGGCATACGCGAATCAAGTGAAGTGGAGCTGGCGGTGTAAGCGTATTGATCCACCGTTACCATCAATCCACGCGCACGTGCTTCGCGTACGAGACCGAGGGTAACGGGACTCTGGCCCCACAGTTTCTTATTCGCGATCTTGAAGTGTGAGATTTCCACCGGGAGACCGGCCTTTTCGCCGATCTGAATGCTTTCGCGGATAGCATCGACCACCGTTTCACCTTCATTGCGCATGTGCGTCGAATAGATACCGCCATAACGCGCAACAATGCGCGCGAGGTCCACAATCTCTTCTGTCTTGGCGTAGGTGCCGGGAACGTATATGAGGCCAGTGGAAAGTCCAACCGCGCCATCTTTCATTCCCTGTTCGACGAGTGCTTCCATTCCCCGCATTTCGTCGGGCGTGGGGTCACGATCGACCAGGCCCATCACTTTGCGCCTTACGGAACCATGGGCTATCAAGGTGGCGAGATTCACGCCAATCGGTTGCTGCTTAGCTCGTGCCAGAAACTCGGCAACTTCGGTGGTTGAAGTCCCGCAGTTTCCGGTGACAAGCGTAGTCACACCCATGCGAATGAAATTTTCAGCGGCAGGCTGCTTATAGATCGACTCTACGTGCGTGTGCACATCGATAAAGCCGGGCGCGACTATTTGATTCTTCGCGTCGATCGTCCTTTTGCCAGCCGCAGGATCGATCCTTCCAACCCGGGCTATGCGACCATCCCTGATCCCCACATCAGCGCGGAACCACGGATTACCACTACCGTCTACGATGCGAGCATTTGTAATAACAACGTCGAAAGCCAACGCCGGAAGTTCGCGTCCTCTGACTTCAGGCGGACTACTTAACCGGTCCACGGTCAGCACCATCGCCAACAAGCCGAATAAGCAAACGCGCAGAAAGTGATGCATTCCTGAAGTCAACACACTAAACCTCAAAGGCTTTTTGTCGATGTATTATTCATTTAAGAAGTAATGCCCAAACGAAGCGATTGAAACTAAGCGGCGGCATTATAGGGATCGCTTCAGAATAATGGCAACTAAAGATTCTTATCATTTAGATAAGGTTCGCTAATGCAAAGATTTCCGGTGAAGCAGCGTTCGGAAGGAACTGATCTGCTGCATCCTGCTCGTCGGCTGTGTAGCGTTATCGACGAGAAATAACTCCGAAAAACAACTTGACGCAAACCCTGCTGGATATATACTGCGCTCATTCAAAGGCGTAGCGGCATCGTTGGGACTTAATTCTTCAGTCTTCGTAAGTGACGAGCAGTTCGTCGAATAGCTGAGTCCCACTCATCGTTTTCTCAGATAACATTTCCGGCATCAGGGGGCGAAGACAAATCCCCCCATCTCAACGTTTCTGGAGGAGCCCATGTTGAAATCCACACGATCGATCCCCGTCTTGTTGATTCTGCTAACAATCGCTGCTGCGGTAGCAACAGCCCAAACAGGAACGTCGCGCATTACAGGCACCGTGCTTGATTCCAGAGGTTCGATTGTTCCTGACGCCACAGTGAGCGTGATGAATGAAGCAACCGGAGTCAGCCAAACGCAGACGACAAACGATGCGGGCGTCTACTCCTTTCCTTCGCTTCCGGCAGGAGACTATACAGTTACGGTCGAAAAAACCGGCTTTAAGAAATTTCAGAAAACAAACAACGCCCTTCAGGTAAACACGCCTCTTACCGTGGATGCGATTATGGAGGTGGGCCAGGTTTCGGAAACTGTGACCGTGCAGGGGGGCGCGGAACAACTCCAAACTAGTAACGCCACGATTGGAAACGTCGTGGAGCAAAAGGCCATCGAGCAACTTCCGCTGAATGGGCGCAATCCGCTGAATCTGATCGCCTACGAGCCAGGCGTCGTGCAACGTTCGCAGGGCGGGGCCGGCTCAGGCGTCCACATTAACGGCTCGCGCGATCGCGCCTTCAATCTCACGATTGACGGCATCGATGCCAATGAATCCTCGGCGCCTAATCCAACCTCGAATATTTACCGTCTCAATCCTGACAACGTGCAGGAATACAAGGTGACCACGAATAACGCCACCGCCGAAGAAGGCCGCAATAGCGGAGCATCAGTGTCGATCGCTACCCGGGGCGGAACTAACGACTTTCACGGTACCGGGTTCTACTTCGTGCGCAACGACGCACTTAATTCCAATGAATTCTTCGCCAACGCGCAGGGTCAGTCCAAACCGAAGATTAGGTTAAATCAACCGGGCTTTGAGATTAGCGGCCCGATTAAGAAAAACAAGACGTTCTTCTTCGGCAGCTATCAATACACGAAAGTGGATTTCACCACGCCGATCGACCAAACCTTCGGCACGCCCGTCGTCTATACGCCAACGGCGCGCACCGGTAACTATCGCTTCTTCCGTGCCGATCCGACATGCAACGCGACGACGCGTGCCGGCAATTGCTTCAAGATCGGCACTACAATTATCACTCGCAACAACATCCTTCTGGTCAACCCGACCACCGGAGCACTACGCACGGACCTGGGTGTGCGCGCGTGCACAACAAACAGCGACGTCAACTGCGTTGCCACGCACGATGCCTTTGCGGCGTTGAACAACACGAAGGGGTTCGGTCTCGATACAACCATAGCCGCGCTCTTCAACACGTATCCGCAGCCTAACCGCTTCGACTGCGGTGATGGGCTCAACACCGCATGCTTCATCTGGAACTCGCCGACAGAGCACAAGGGTCCGGCTTACAGCTTCCGCATCGATCATACGATCGATCAAAATCAGAGTGTCTTCGTCCGCTATTTGCAAGCCACTTACAACACGCTTGGAGGCGACCCGCTCAACGGGCGGCCAGTAGTGTTCCCAGGCTTCGCCCCGCTTGGTGAAGTTTTCCGCGACACGAAGAATCTGGCCATCGGGCACCGCTGGACGATCTCGCCGCGGATTGTCAACGAATACACGTTGGGTTTTGGACGTTTCGTGTTTCTGTTTAGCCAGGGAGAGGCCAACCCGAAGTTTCCTGCCGTTGAAGCCTTCGACTTCACTAACGTAAGCGAACCGTTTAATAACACGCCGCGAACGTTCCGCGCCGTGACGGTGCCGCAGTTCATCGACAACTTGCACATCATCAAGGATGTCCACCAGATCGGACTCGGTTTCAACTTTCGCTATTACCGCCACATTGATCAGCGCGGACAGCCTGGCGGGCAGAACGTCACCCCGTCGGTAATCTTTAACCAGAGCGACCGCTCGCCGACGTTGACGGCGCTCGGCTTCAAGGTGCCAGCGTTGCCGACCAGCAGCGTGGGGGGCATCAACAGCACTGATCGCACACGTCTCAATAACATGATTCTTGAGTTGGCAGGCTTGCCCTCGAGTCTCTCGCAGAACTTTCTCGGTAATCTGAATGACAATGCCTTTCTACCTTTCCAGTCGAATGGCCAGGTTTCGCTACAGGCTATTAAGACAGTCCTCAATCAGCTCAACTTCTATGCGCAGGACGAATGGAAAGTGCGTCCGAACCTAACGCTGAACTACGGTGCGCGCTGGGAGATCAATCCTGCTCCAAGCACGCCGGGCTATACCTTCGTTCCCGCGACGCCCATTGTGGGCACACCAGGGCCAGCCATTCCGATCATTGGTCAGCCCGGTCCGGTCACGTTCGTCCAAGCCAGCAAGTGGTACGAGCGCAATAACCTCGGAGCAATCGGACCGCGTCTGGGGTTAGCCTGGAGTCCCGATTGGAAAAGCGGATTTTTCAGGACTCTTTTCGGCGAGAACGGGAGAAGCGTGGTTAGACTTGGTTACGGTCTGGCCTTCGATCCGGTGAATTCCTTTATGGTCACCTCAGTCGCAGGAAGTGTTCCGGGTTTACGGACTAATTGCACCTCAGTTCTTGGAGGCACGACCACGCCGGGGTGTACGGTAGTTCCTGACAAGACAATTGCGGCCGGATTTCCACAGGAGATCCCGCCGCCCACCCGAAGGCCCTCAGAGTTTCTAACGCCGACTCTTCAGCTAAATAACGTCGCGCCGAATTTGGTCACCTTCGATCCGCAGATGCAACTTCCAACCGTGCACCAGTGGAGCGCTAGCTTTCAGCGTGAGCTTCCCGGTGGCTTCGTAATGCAGGCCGCTTATATCGGGCGACGCGGATTGCACCTCTTCCGCGGTTACGATGTGAACCAGATCAGTGCCGGCCCGATCCTTAACTCTTTCATTACAATGCAGCAGAACGTGGCGAAGGGCTGCACTGCGGCAGGCACGGGTTGCCCCGCCGGTGCAACGGGCGTCACCCCGGCCATGTTCTCCCAGCTTGTTGCCGGCTTTGTCGCGCTCGGCCAGATTCCGACCGTGGCGAACACTTCGGCTATCAACTTCCTCAACTCCAGCACGGTGGCCGATCAACTCGCGACCAACGCCGCCGGCTCGTTTGCCGCGCGCATAGAGAACACGGTGCTTTCCCTCAAGCTACGACCAAACC
The DNA here is from genome assembly GCA_963698325.1 of Blastocatellia bacterium. Taxonomy (GTDB): domain Bacteria; phylum Acidobacteriota; class Blastocatellia; order Pyrinomonadales; family Pyrinomonadaceae; genus PSRF01. The sequence continues at coordinate 222,469 of CAVOQJ010000013.1, forward strand.
AGCAGTTTCGCACGATCACCTACGTCGACACCGGAGGTAACTCTTACTACCACGCAGCGCAGTTTACCTTGCGCCGGCGCTTCGCCAGCGGCCTTGGGTTGAACCTGGCCTACACCTTCAGCAAGTCGATCGACGACATGTCAATCGATCCGATCGGCACCTCCTCGGGCGGCGCCCTAACCACGACGACGTCGCGCGCACCGGCGGACGTCACCAACTTCCGCAATGAGCGCGCGGTCTCTGACTTCGACCGTCGGCATGTGCTGACGGCAACCTCCGTTTGGGAGTTGCCAGTCGGCCGTGGCAAACACTTCCTGAGCAACGCGAGCGGTATCACTAACCAACTCTTAGGAGGGTGGACGATCAATTCAATCTTCACGTTTATGACGGGTGAGCCGTTCCAGGTCAACAGCGGCGTTTTTACCAACAACGCGTCGCATGTATCTCGCGCAGCCGTGCTTGATCCGAGTGTGCGCGCACACTTGCAGGAGATACCGGATGTCATTGGTCCTGTAGTGTTCGAAAACAATAACGGCTTCGCTATCCCGGCGCCGGGATCGAACGGCTCGGGCCGCAACATTTTCACCTCGCCAAGTTACAAAAACCTCGACCTGGGAATCGTGAAGCTCTTCAATATTTCGGAGCGATTCAAGCTGCAGTTCCGCACCGAGATGTTCAATGCACTGAACCATGCGAACTTTGACAATCCGCGCAGCGCTTCGGTGGGCTCGCCGACCTTTACTTCTTCACAGTTCGGGCGGACCTGCTGCGCCACCGTGTCGCCGAATACTTCTACCAACGTCATCCAGACTGGCGAGTCAGCCCGCATTATTCAATTCGGGCTAAAGCTAACCTGGTGAGTCCTAAGTTCGTGCTGAGTGTCTAACCAGCAAACGAGGCGTCGAAAGGGACGCCTCGTTTCATTTTTACGTTAGGTTGTTAATTTGAACTTCAGATGGAGCGCGGCATCTAATCGGATACGACACGCGCAGCGCCACTCATTCATACAGCAGGACTGTGCGACGGTTCTGCTGAAATGAATCCAGTCCTGCCGCCCATGAACGCAAGATGTCCCCTGTTGACTCGCCGCGCTTTAGTCTTTCCAGAGTGTCGCCGTTGGCCAGCAGACGGAGGTAGTCATCCACCTTCCACTGCGCGGGATAAAGCTTGCGCAACGCAACGGCAATCTCTAACCCGTTCTGAACCGGTCGAAACTTATCGCGATCGGTGATGACGATGTTAATGCCGCTACACTCTTCGCCGCTGAAAACTGAACTGGCCGGCGTAAAGCGCAACGGGATGAAACGGACTCCGGCGATCCTTTGGCTGTTTAAGTAAGACGCGAGTTGTTGTCCGTCGATCCAGGGTGCGCCCACCACTTCAAACGGCGTATCGGTGCCACGACCTACCGACAGATTGGTAGTTTCAAGCAGGCCCACGCCGGGGTACAGCGTGGCTTCGGTCAGGCTGCGCATGTTTGGCGATGGATTCACCCAGGTTAGGTTCGTTTGATCGAACCACATCGCGCGACGCCACCCTTCCATCTTCACGACGCGCAGGTCGCAACCGATCTTCCGTTCCTGATTAAAGAGTTGTGCCAACTCGCCGATAGTCATGCCATGTCGCACCGGAATACTGTGATAGGCCGTAAAAGACAGGCGATCTGGATCAGCAACGGGGCCTTCAACCTGTAAACCATTAATCGGATTAGGCCGATCGAGAACAAAAACAGGTCGACCAGCCTTTGCCGCTTCTTCCATTACGTAACCCAGTGTTGAGATGTAGGTATAAAAGCGTGCGCCAACATCCTGAATGTCAAAAACGAGAGCATCGAGATCTTTCAATTGCTCGGGCCGGGGCCGGCGTGTGTCTCCGTACAGTGAGTAGATCGGCAGGCCCGTCTGCTCGTCTTTTGAGTCCGACACTTTTTCATCGGCTGTGGCGCGAATGCCATGCTCAGGTGAAAACAGTGCCACTAGTTTTACATTCGGCGCTTTGTAGAGAACGTCGAGCGTCAAACGTCCTGCGCGATCGCGAACCGTGTGATTTGTGACCAGACCGACGCGCATTCCTGCGAGCTGTTTGAAGCCATCACGCTCGAGCACATCAATTCCAGTGAGCACCGTCCCCTCGGTGACGTTAAGACCAAAACTACCGGATGACATTGCGAAGGCTTGCTCGCGCGAACCCATGAAGCGGGCCAGGTCACTGATTAACCTTTCGTAGTATTGCTGTAACTCAAGACGCGCGCGCGCAACCATTGCGAGATCCGTAACCGCACCGGCGGCAATCGATGCTACCCGGCCACGTAATGAAGCGACATCACCTTTGCCATCTGGATGCACGCGATTGCTCAGGAAGATGACGAACATTTGGCTTGCGGGATCGATCCATAGTGAAGTGCCCGTGAAACCGGTGTGACCAAAGGAGCCGAGTGGAAACAAATCTCCGCGGTTAGTAGAAAAACTGGTGTTGATGTCCCATCCCAAACCCCGTGTCCAACCGGCGTCGGAAACCAGGCGCGGTCTCGTCATCTCCGCAACTGTCAGAGGACCTAAGATGCGGACGCCTCTATATTGCCCGCCGTTCAAAATCATTTGGCAGTAGATGGCGAGATCGTCGGCGGTGGAAAAAAGGCCGGCGTGACCCGCCACTCCATTCATTCGATACGAGGTCGGATCGTGGACCTCGCCCCGCAGCCATTTATCTGCATCAGCTTCCGACTCAAGAGGCTTATCGCCGAGATAACTCAGTTGCCCGCGTCGCTTTTCGGTTGGCGCAATACGGCGGCGCAAGTTTGCCTGCGGCCGGAAGCCGGTCGAGCGCATACCCAAAGGAATGAAGATATTGCGCCGCGCAAATTCGTCGAGCGTAAGGCCGCTAGCTCGATGCACCACTTCGCCGAGCGCGATGTAATTGATGTCGCTGTAAACAAACCTGGCGCCCGGGGGATTGCGCAAGGGCTCGCGCATCAGCCGCTTCATCGCCTCGTCGTAACCTGTCCAACGGTCTTTCAAATCAAAGTCTGGCGCGTAGCCGGAGCGATGCGTCAGCAAGAGCTCAAGGGTAATTCGTTCCCTTCCCTGGCCGGTGATTTCAGGAATGTAATTCGAGAGCGGATCGCTTAACCGGATCTTGCCCCGCTCAACCAGAATCATGACGCTGGTAGCAGTGGCAACGATTTTAGTAAGACTTGCTACGTCGAATATCGTATCTGTGGTCATGGCCTCGCGCGAGGGCTCAATCGCACGCGCCCCATAAGCCTTGCGCCAGACAACGCGTCCTCTTCGCGCAACAAGTACGACAGCGCCTGGTAAATGACGCTGCTCAATCTCACGCTCAACTTCGCCGTCTATCGCGGCAAGCTTCTCAGCGGAAACGGCAACACTTGCAGGGCTAGCTCTTTTTAAAGCAGCGGGTTCAGTTGCCAGCGCGGTGGTGGATAATGCTAACCCGAGCAGCAGGACAGCGACACCATATCGGGCAGACTTAATCAGCGTGAATCGAGGAGGAATCAAAGGCGAATTGATCACGACGGAAACTTTAGGAAAAGTTATGAAGGGTTTATATCGTGTCAGCGCGCCGTTTCATCGAGATTTTCCGTTGCGACTCTCCTTGAGAATTTCGATCAAGGCATCCAGGCGGCGGTCGCTGTGCGTTTGCGATTCCGCTAACTCAGTTTGGACCTGAGCCAGTTTTGCAAAGCGCTCCTCGTTTTTGATCTGCGCATCCATCATGATTGTGATCTTGTCATCCTGCTGCCGCAGCTCGCGGCGTGCGCGAAGCCCGGCACGCACCAGCAACCTGGCAATGCGCTCGAGTCGATCAAGTCTTTCTTCAGTCTTCTTCATCACGAATGGTGGACATCAAGATAAAACAACTCGTGCCGCTTTGTCACCCTCTGCGTTGTGTTCAAGTTTGGTATGAGCGAACGTGCCCGGCTTTGAGACGAGCAAAACCGGTGGATCAGCCCGACACAAATACGGAACCGTGAGCGGTAGCGACCGGTTGATTGGTTTGATTACAAATTTCGTTACAAGTATGCGGTTGTGTATGTCGCAATGTGATCCGGTCGCTAGCGAGACTGTGTGGAAACTCTGCGACAGTTTTGGCGATGGGTCTTCGACGCGTAGCGGCGGTATGAATTTAGCCCGGCGTTTCAACGCCGGGTAAGGGTTGACAGGGTGTTCGCGTCGCGCTAGCGACGCCTGAAATGCGCGGCTATCAGCCGTCGCTGACGCGACGAGGGCGAACGGTTGCGCTGACCCGGCGTTGAAACGCCGGGCTAAATTCATACCGACGCTACGCGTCGAAGAAGTGGGCAGGGGTTACTCTTTGGACTTTTCACACAGTCTCTAGCGCTCACGGTTCCCTATTTGTGCAATGCTGCAATCAGTGGCAATAAAGCGCTCCTGCCAAACTGAACGAGTACTTGTCACCGGGGTTGTGTCCTTTTTGGGCAATAACATACATGGCTCACCTAAGGCGAGTGATATTGCCTCTCCAGTCGACATGAAGCAGATGTATTAGAGATGGAGCAGATGTATTTGCAACCCGGAGGGTTGTCAGAAAGTAGCCGGAGGTCGAAGCGAAGCGAAGACCTCCGGTCGCGGATTAATCGGTTCGCACCCTGTAGGGGTGCCAGCTCTTACGCTAGCGGAACCCTAACGTCTCGCACCCTTTCAAGGTGCTGACGACGAATTGATCATGTTCCGGTGGTCTGCGACCACCGGCTACTATCTTGCAGCCCTCCGGGGCTGCCCAAACCCGGTCCAGGTGAGCCATGTATGTTTTTACCCTAGTTTGAACTAATTTCTGTGCATCAGCGAAGACTGAAAGGACGCAACTCTCATTGCACTCGCTTCAACTGAATGCCCGTACCGCGAGGATAAAGGCCTGGCAAAGAAATTGGCAACTTACCAGTGACATTAATCTGTCCCAATAACGCGCGAGCGGCCGCTTGTTGCAAACTCGGCATGTCTCCATAAGCCACGACGTAAGTGCGGAGTTCGGGAAAGCTTTGCAGCAAGTAGGGATTTCCAAAACTAATGCCGACCACGGGCACTTTGCTTGTTATCAACGCGGAAAGTGCCTTCGCGCCCGGGTCTGGTAAGCCGACGCTACGTGCCTGGCCAGTGCGCACGCGCCCATACAGCGAGGCGATGACAATGTCAGCATTGCCGGCCCGCTCAAGCGCTTTCTGAACCTCGGCATCGCTTGAACGATCATCGAGCACCAGCGTCTCAACATTGTGTCCCGATCGCGCGATTGTGTCCACAAACGCGTTGGCAATCCATAGACGATCATCGCCGTTTGTGATGGCCAGGTTGAAAACACGTGACTCAGGTTTCAGTCCACGCAAGGGCACGAGATTATCTTCGTTGCGAACTAACGTGATCGCGTGTTCGGCGATCTCGCGTGCAAGGTCCACAGACTCCTTGCCTGCCACCGTAAGATCGATCGCCTCGAGCGGCGTGATTCTCTGCCTGGCTAAACCCAGATCGTATTTTGCGGCGAGAACGCGACGCGCCGATTCATCGATGCGCTGCTCCTTAAGCCGACCCTTCATCACTGCCTCACGCACGCCGCGAAGAGCCGCATCCGGATCAGCAGGTTTCAGGAGCAAATCGGCGCCGGCTTGCAGGGCCCGCACTGAAGCTTCTTCCTGCGTGAAGTAAAGCGTCAAACCACTCATGCTCATCGCATCGGTAACAATCAAGCCCTCGAAACCCAAATCGCGCCGTAGAATTCCATTCATCACCGGGGACAACGTTGTAGGCATCGTGCCTTTTTCGACTACCACTTCGCCGCCCTCATCAGTGTCAATCGGCTTTAACTTTACGTCGCGCGGCAAAGGCATGACTGCTGTCGGGTCAACTTGCGGCATACCGATGTGACCAGTCATGACCGACCCCACTCCCGCCTGTACCGCGGAGCGGAACGGAACCAGCTCAATCGCGTTTAATCGTTCACGACTAACATCGATCTCGGGCAGGCCACGATGTGAATCAGTCGCCGTATCTCCGTGCCCGGGAAAGTGTTTCGCCGTTGCGATGACGCCGTTGCTCTGCACGCCCTCTACGAAGGCGGCAACAAAACGACCGACCGCCGCCGGCTCCTCTCCATAGGACCGAACATTAATCACCGGATTCGCTGCATTGTTGTTTACGTCAGCCACCGGCGCATAAATCTGCCGCACGCCGAGTGCGCGCGCCTCACGCGCAGTCACCACGCCTTGTCGCCGCGCGTAGTCGGGATTATCTGTAGCGCCGACAGCCATGTTCCAGGGCAGATTTACGGTGTCATCGAAGCGCATTCCCGGGCCCGCCTCGAGGTCGGCCGAGATCAGCAACGGATAACGCGCGAGATTCTGCATGCGATTTACAAGCACAACCGATTCATACACGGGCCCGCGAAACAGAATTATCCCGCCCACATGATTATCTTCAACCTGGTGGCGCAGCGCCTTGAAGGCATCACTGTCCTGATTGAGGAATGTGGCGTTCACGGCAACACAGATCAACTGACCGATCTTTTCGTCGATCGACATGCGCCGCAATTCTTTGTCGGCCCACTTGAGCGCCTCCTGGGTTGGCTTCGAAGAATAGGGTTTGAAGCTTGCCGGCGATTTCGCGCGTGCCGCTGACGATCCGAAAAACTGGGCCGGCGCTGCTACCGCGAACGCGAGCAAAAGCGAAACCGAAAGAAGGTAGCGAATAATGGCAAAAGATTTTGACGTCATTACGAGTTAATCTGACTAAAAATAAAACCTAATCAAGGCTTGGTCACTGAGCACTCCTGAATCTTGCGTTGAATCCACCTAACCAGCGGGGGCAAGCCCGCCTTCCCAACCCTGAGACCTCCAAGTCGTTTGGATGATCCAGCATTGAAAGTCTTTCAAGCAAAAATCAAAACTCAAGAGTGAGCGGCTCGTGGTCAGGAAGGCGGGCTTGCCCCCGCTTTTTTACCAAATTTCAACCGCGATACTACCAACAACCCTCGCCGGAGGGTTTAATGATATTTCGCGCCAGTCAAGCAGTTGGCGAGAGCTCGTCGCGACGATCGCTGGGAGCGGGCGCAAAGGCAAACCCGGCGAGCCAGGCCACCACAAATGTAATTACGCTGCCAATGAGCACATACCATGTCCATGCGATCGGCGTCCAGAAACGGATGTAAAGCATCACTACGATGCTGGTCAACATTCCTATGAGCGCGGGCGGCTCGCTGACGCGCCGCAGAAACGTGCCAACCAGAAACACGCCCAGCACCGGCCCATTTATTAACGATGCTACTGATAACGCTTGATCGAGAGCGGAACGATTTTGACGCATGGCTATCAGTGCAACTCCGATTTGAATAATGCCCCATAACAGTGTTAGCCAATGACCCACCCGCAGATAATGTTTGTCGTCACGCCTCGGACTGAACGGCTTATAAAGATCGTTTACGGCCGTTGCCGCGATGGAATTAAGTGAAGAAGAAAGGGCAGCCGCGAAAATCGCGGCCACCACGAGGCCGGATAGACCGGACGGCATAAACTTTGTGATGAAATCGGGAAAGACGCGATCGCCGCCAACCGCCTGAAACGTACCACCCAGCGGAAGCGTCGCTGCGCCGTTTGCGAGAGTTCCATAAGCCGGATCTGTATGCGGCGCATAAAACGCGAACAGCAAAACGCCGATGAACAGGAAACCGATAAACTGTGCGAACACCACTGCGCCGCTGGTGAGTAGCGCCGCGGCGGCGCGTCGTGGCTTGTCCGTGCAGAGATAGCGTTGCACCAGATATTGATCCGTACCATGCGTGCTCATCGTCAGGAAGCATCCGCCCAGCAGCCCTGCCCAGAACGTGTAGGTCTTCGTAAAGTCAAGCGGCAAGGTGAAACTAAAAGCGCGGTTCGTGAAAGGAGCGGTGAACGCGTAAGTGGTCGGTCTAATTCCGAAATCAATGAAGTTGAATTTGTGATACTGCTCACCCAGGGAAATCGCCTGGCTCCAACCACCCTTAATGGCCATGACGAGGACAAGCCCGGCCAGTGCCGCGCCCGCGAGATAGATTCCCAGCTGCACCACTTCAACCCAGATAACGGCTTCCATGCCGCCGAAGTAGGTGAAGATGATCATTACGACGCCGAGCAGTATCACTGAACCGATCACTATCGTTTCCGCATCCGCTTGCGGTTGAAACGCCGTGTAAACAGCGGCCAGGACAAATGCTGTCAGCAGCAGACGAATGCCGTCAGCGATATTGCGCATGACGACGAAGAGCGACGCTGCCAGCATCTTGATGCGATTGCCGAAACGCCGCTCGAGCAGTTGGTAGACCGTCATCAGCTCACCGCGAAAATATGAAGGAATGAAGAGGAGCGAGATAACTACGCGCCCGAGCAGATAACCGAAGACGAGTTGGATAAACTGAAAATTCCCGTTGCGCGCAAACGCAATCCCAGGAACTGAAATGAATGTGATAGTCGACGTTTCAGTGGCGACGATAGATGCGGCAATAGCCCACCAGGGCACAGTGCGATCGCCGAGGAAGTAATCGCGGGTGGTTTCTTGTTTACGGGAGAACCAAACACCAAATAACGTGATACCGATCAAATAACCAAAGATAATGACGAGATCGATTGGCTTCATTTCACTTTCCTAAACCGTCAACCACAATCTCTGAGATTCGCGACATCAAGAGCAGGGCCGGATTGTCGACTGTCCAGTTCGCTTCGGGTATTTCGCTGCAGGTGATTGCGAGCGCGATGCGTCCGCGCGGGTGGTAAATAATCCTCGCTTAGAGTCATCATCAACATCACGATACCAAGGCGGTCCAGCGTCAGTTTGAATATCGCCGCATCAGGTTTGCGATGGCCGACAAGATGCGAGTCGATGAGTAGATCGAAGCGATCTGAAAGGCCTGCGGCGTCAAGCGATTCAGTCAGCCGCCCATCCTCGGTATTTGAAATAACGGCAAGAATCAAACCTTGCTGCTTCAGCTCATCGAGGACGCGCGCTGCCGCCGGATCGGGAGCGCACCAGATGTGCCGCTGCCCATGCGAAACGACCAGGCGTTCGATGGCGGCAGCGCAGGCCGTTTCGTCAAGACCGAGCGCTGCATACATGCGCCGGAAGGTCCAATGCGGACGCTTCATTTCGTCCGGCAAAACGAACCGTTCGCGTTGTATCTCGAGTCCTACTGCCCTCAGCATCTCGCCGAAAGCGCGGCTCATCTCCTGAGAATTGAAGGAGCGACCCGAGACTTCTGCAGCAATGCACGAAAGACGGGTCCAGTCCGGGTGCACGATTGTCCCGCCCGCGTCAAAGATACACGCGCGCGCGCCGTTTAGAACTGGATGAAGGATGGCAGACAAGGTAAAGGTTGGTTGGTCCGAGTCCCCTTAACTACTTTCTAAGAATCCCGATGGCACGTTCAATGACGCCGCTCGCTGCTTCAAGCGCGGCTCTGGCCTCTTCGACCGAACTCCCTGTCTTGATTATGACGAGCGCTGCGCGTGGATCGCCGCCCGACTTGTCCAACATGGCGCGCGCTGTTGCTTCATCCGACCCGGTTTCGGCCATGATGATGCGAATCGCGCGCTCGCGCAGTTTTGTATTGCGCGGCAGCACATTAGTCATTCGATTGCCGCTCACGTAGCCGAGCTTCACCATTGTCGCGGTTGACAACATGTTAAGGACCATTTTTTGTGCGGTGCCAGCTTTAAGTCGTGTCGAGCCGGCAATGACCTCAGGACCAACAACGGGCACAATACTAAGCTCCGCAGCTTTGGTGATTGGAGATCCCGGGGCGCAAGTAATCGCAATGGTGAAAGCGCCCGACCGCCGCGCATACTCCACAGCCCCAACCGTGTATGGCGTGTGCCCCGATGCTGCAATGCCGACCAACACATCGCCTTTTGTGAAGCCGCGAGCTTGTAGATCTTTCTCTCCCGCCTCAGCGTCGTCTTCGGAAGCTTCGACAGCACGATAACATGCTTCATAACCACCGGCGATAATTGCTTGCACCATATCCGGCGACACTCCAAACGTCGGCGGACATTCGGCGGCATCCAAAACACCGAGTCGTCCGGATGTGCCAGTACCGATGTAAAAAAGCCTGCCGCCATCGTTCAGCCTTCGAACAATTTCTTCGACCGCCTCTACTACTTGAGGAAGGACGAGACCAATCGCGGAAGCGACCAGTGTGTCTTCGTCATTCATCAGCCGAACGATGTCGCGAAGCGGCAACGAGCTCAGGTTGCTCGTCTTGAGATTTTCCTGTTCGGTGATTGGCAGCGGATCCGAATTTTCAGAATTCACTATTTGACTCATTCAAACTATCCGCTCAACCGGCGAGGGCGAGATGATTCAGATGTTCGCGCGCCATTAGCGCGGCCGCAACTGCGGGAGAAAACCGCGGCGGTGCAAAGTATGCCCGCGGAGCAACTAGCTTTACTTCTTCACGCATCGATGACAATACAAGTTCCTCCGCCGCGTCAAATACTCCGCCAACATAGGCTACCGGAAACGTTTCGCGTTCTAATTTTAGATTACGAATAACGGCAGTGGCTGAAGATCCCAGCTCTCGGCCGCCCTCGGCCAGGATCTCCCGCGCCACTCGATCCTTTGCTTTCGCAGCTTCAATAACACACTTGCCAAATCCTGCCAGTCGCTCGTTAGTTATGGTAGGCGCATAGATGGCCGTTGAAAGATCAATCGGATCGGAAACATGAAAGTAGGTGCAGGCAGCGTTGGTTAGTGACGTTGTGGGGCCGCGCCCATCAGCGGCGTGAGCGATGGCCCGTAAGGCTCGCCGAGCGATCCAGGCTCCCCCGCCCTCGTCGCCCGCAACTGGTCCCCAACCGCCCGCGCAAACATGCCTGCCACGCGCATTTACGCCACAGCAGATCGATCCGGTGCCGGCTATCACTATTAATCCGGGTTTGCCTTCCGTGGCGCCGTATAGCGCGATGTCAGCATCGCCCACGACAACAATTTCGGCGATGCCGAGGGGAAGAAGAGCTTCGCGCATTCGCGCGGTCAACTCCATACGACGAGCTCCCGCCAGTCCGATCTCGGCAGCGACGAGGTCAGTGCGTCGCAGTTGCGCGACCTGGCACGCCCTGTCTATTGCTTCGCGAACTGCGGTGGCCGCATTCGCGATACCTACTCGCAAGGGATTTGAGGGACCGGCAAGACCTTCGCCAAGCACGTTTGAATTTGCGTCCAGGACTACCGCGTGCGTCTTACTGCCGCCACCGTCAACGCCGACAACGGCTCGCCTTGACGCTGGCCCGCGAGTGCTCACAAAATCTGACTGTCGTCTTTCAGTTGGAACCATAGTCGGGAAACATGCGCAGGCCAGTTACGATGGACCATTTTGAAGGTCATTCTAGGTAACACGGATTTATAATGGAAACTAAAAGATTTTATTATTACAATAACCGTCGTTAATAACACCTTGGAACCCTTTGTAACCTCCTGGTAGCTTCGCCATATGGAAATTCGACAACTTCGCGCCTTCGTAGCCATTGCCGAACTCGGTACGTTTACCGCCGGTGCTCTCCGCGTCCACGTGACCCAGGCAGCCATCAGCATGCAGATCCGACAACTCGAGAACGAGCTCGGCGCGCGACTATTTATTCGTGCCCCGCGCCGGGTGATGCTGACGGAAGCCGGCGAGCACTTGCTACAGCGAGCGCGTCACATTCTTCGGGAGCACGATGCGGCTGTCGATGAGATAGCGGAGCTGGCGGGGGCTGAGCGCGGGCGTTTGCGAATCGGTACCGCATCGGCAATGGTGACCACGGATGTTTTACCAAAGCTTCTGAAAGAAGTTCGCAAACAACACGCGGGCGCTGAAATTACAGTTGCTTCAGGAACGAGCGAGAGCTTAGTACAACAGATTCTTGCCGGTGAACTTGACCTCGCTTTTGTATCGTTGCCGGTTGAGGCACGCGGCATTAACACTGAATGCTTGAGCCAGGATCAGCTTGTCGCCATCGCTTCACCGCGCCACAAGCTTGCGAAGCAGCGCACCATTAGTGCTTACACGCTGGCTGGAGAAAAACTAATCCTGGGCGAACGCGGCGGCAACACGCGGCGCCTAATCGATCAGTTTTTTGCGCAGGCGGGTGTGACGCTTCACGTTTCGATGGAGTTGAGTCGTCAGGCCGCAATCCGGCGAATGGTGGAAGAGGACATGGGCGTGGGGATTGTGCCGCTACAATCCGTAAGCGAAGCAGTCGAGAAAGGACGCCTCGTCAGATGGTGGATTGAAGGTGCGCAAATAAACTGGGAATTGGGAATAGCAAGATTAACCGGCGGCTATGAGTCGCCTATTACGCAGACCTTCGTCAAACTTTCTCGAGACTTCTTCGGGAACTCTCAACTCTCAGCTGCCATGAAAAAACCTAAACCGGCCCCGCGTAAGAAGCACGCGAAAAAATAATCTGCAAAAGCTGGTGAGTGGTAGCGACCGGTGCGCTAAGAGTCAAGTACCGTGGGTCGAAGAATACGGAACCGGGAGCGACGGGTACCGTTTGCCATACATAATAGTTTCGATGCGCGAACATCGAGCTCGATATCCGGTCGCTACTCTCCCGGTTCTGACTTTTGTTTACCGCGCGCTCCTTCGGGTTCTAATGAAGCACCTCAATCAGTCGTTCAATATCTTCTTCATTGTTAAAGAAGTGCGTGGCAACGCGAATTCCCTGGGGTTTCCTTGTGACAATGATTTTTTGCTCTGCCAGCCTGGCAACCACGCCAGCAGGATCTTCCGCGAAAACCAATGTTTCGGCAGAACGCATGCGCTCATCGCCGAGCGGTGACAAAACTTTCCATCCCGAATCATTCAGCCGATTGGTTAGGGCCCGATTCAGGGAAAGAACGCGCTCTTCGATGTTTTTGATCCCTGCACTGGCGAGAAGGTCAACTGACGCACCCAAAGCAAACATACCTGCGAAGTGTGGGCAACCGAGCTCGGCGCGCGCCGCGGCATCGTGGCGCAAGTGAATCTCGTCGTTTCGATCGGAATAGGGATCTTCTACGCTTAACCAGCCGATAGCACGCGGCTTGGATCGCTCCAACAGTTCCTTCGATAAATAAGTGAAGCCGCTGCCGTAACCTGAGAGCATCCATTTGTGTCCGGTTGCGCAGAGTGCATCGATCTTCATCCGCTTCACGTCAATCTCAAAGGCGCCTGCCGACTGGCTGGCATTGACCACGAGGGCGTGTCTGCCTTTTGCCTCGCCCAACTCTTCGAGATCGACACGGAAGCCGGTGGAATACTGCACATGACTCAAACAGATGATGCCGGTGCGCACATTCATCGCCGCGCGCAGGTCGTCGATTGCCACCTTGCCGTCGATTGATTTCACCAGGTGAACTGGAATACGACGATTCATCCATGGCAGAGTTGAGACCGGAAACTCCAGATCGCAGGATACAACTTCCCCGTGAGTCTCGAGCGCGTCAATGATGACGTTCATTCCCGAAGAGGTATTAGTCGTGAGTGCAATCTCCTCTGGTTCGGCATTGATAAACGCCGCGACTTTACGCCGCACCTCCTCGCGTTTCTCAAGCCACTCGTCCCAGTGAGTGTCGGCATCATTCATCATCTGCTGGTAATAGTCAGTCGCGGCTGCCATCGTCGCGCGCGACAATGGCCCTGCCGCCGCCGAGTTCAGATAGGTGGAGTTTTCCGTAACCGGAAACTGCTTACGAATTTCATCCCAGTTGATCATTTGAGGCGAAGATACACGATCAATACTTTGCGGAGGTAGTCTGCTCACGCAGCAAAGACTCTTTCATCATGCTCACAAGATGACCTCAGTGGGTTCGTTGGCATATTTAACCAGACTTACTGTTCAATGTTAATTCCAAGCGAACTCAACTGCTTGAAGGAAATCTGGAGTAGTCAGATAATCACAGTCGTGGGTGACCAAAACACAGATGCGATGAACGGCAAGCGCCCTTTCGAAGAAAGGGTATTCGCTCGCTTTGATGCTTTGGATTTGTCTATGCGCGTTATGGACTCGTCTATGCGGGATATGGATGCGCGTCTGCAAAAACTCGAGGTGCGAACTTACGACACAAAGCCCATTTGGGAACTGGCTCTTAAAGAGATTGTCGCGACCAGGCGCGAACTATCGAAACGTTTGGATCGAATCGAGGCGATCGTATACGAAACTCGCTCCGATTTGCGCGATGCCGAAGATCGTATCGATAGGTTAGAGCGTAAACCCAGCCAATAAAATCTTTTAGCGGAATACCAATCTACGTCCTCCACGCTCAAGCTACTGACCGACGGCAACGATCTAAAGCGCGAGGAAAGAATGGCGCTTCATCGCCAAGACTAATTTTTGGGCTCTTCAAACCACAACGTCGCCAGCGGCGGCAGCGTAACCACGGCTGAATACGGCTGGCCGTGGATTGGTTCCTCTTCCGCCTTGATCGACTTCGGCATTTTCACTCCACTACCACCGTAAACTTCAGCATCAGTGTTCGCGAGCAAACGATAGGTTCCTTTTCGCGGCAGGCCGAGGCGATGGTTTTCACGAAGCACAGGCGCAAAGTTGCCAACGCAGATTAGGTCGCGATCCGTTGACGGTGACCGTCGAATAAACGAAACAATATTTTCTGGCGCATTGTTGGCATCAATCCACTCAAAGCCTGCCGGCTCGCCGTCGGCTTCCCATAGTGCATTTTTCTTCTGATAGATGTGGTTGAGATCGCTAATCAGACTTTGTATTCCTTTGTGCGCCGGATCTTCCAACAGGTGCCAATCAAGACTTTCGGTTTCAGTCCACTCGCGCCACTGCCCAAACTCGCCGCCCATGAACAACAACTTCTTCCCCGGGTGCGCCCACATGTAGGCGTAAAGCGCGCGCAGGTTCGCAAACTTCTGAGCGGCGTCCCCGGGCATCTTGTTCAGCAGCGAGCCCTTCATGTGCACAACTTCATCGTGTGAAAACGGCAGAATAAAGTTCTCACTCCAGGCGTAAAGCAAACCAAACGTCAACGCGTTGTGATTGCCGGCGCGAAAGAGTGGATCGGTTTGAAAGTACTTGAGCGTGTCGTGCATCCAGCCCATGTTCCATTTGAAATCAAAACCGAGGCCACCGGCATAAACGGGATGACTAACCTGCGGCCAGGCGGTCGATTCTTCGGCGATCATCATGACGCCGGGACATTCGCGATGAGTCACCTCATTCAATTCTTTCAGAAACGAGATCGCTTCCAGATTCTCGCGTCCGCCAAACTCATTCGGCACCCACTCGCCTTCCTTGCGGCTGTAGTCGAGATAAAGCATTGAGGCGACCGCATCCACGCGCAACCCATCGAGATGAAATTCCTTGAACCAGTAGAGCGCGTTCGCGATCAGGAAATTTCTGCACTTCGTTGCGGCCGTAGTTGAAGATGTAAGTGCCCCAGTCAGGATGTTCGCCTTTGCGCGGATCGAGATGTTCATATAGCGCCGTCCCGTCGAAACGGGCCAGCGCGAAAGCATCTTTGGGAAAATGCGCGGGCACCCAGTCCATGATCACGCCGATGCCGTGCTGATGTAGGTAGTCGACCAGGTAACGAAAATCATCCGGAGTGCCGTAACGCGCCGATGGCGCATAGTAGTTACTGACCTGATAGCCCCACGACGGGCCATAGGGATGCTCTTTGAGCGGCAGAAACTCCACGTGAGTGAAGCCGATTTCCAGAACATAGTCGGCGAGCGGCTGCGCCATTTCGCGATAACTAAACGGACGATTCTCTTCTTCAACCTTACGACGCCACGATCCCAGATGAACTTCGTAGATCGAAAGTGGCTGGCGAAAATGTTTGCGGCCGGCTCGTTTCTTCAGCCAGCGCGAATCACGAAAGCGATACTTCGACTCGAAGACAATCGACGATGTGGCAGGCGGGACTTCGGCATAGAACGCATACGGATCAGCCTTCAAAAACCTGGGCCGGCCCGGCGCCCTGATCTCGTATTTGTAAAGCTCCCCTGACTGAAGCTCCGGAACAAAGGTTTCCCAGACTCCCGAATCGCCCAGACGGCGCATCGGGTGTTGTTTCCCATCCCAGCCATTAAAGTCTCCGACTACGTTCACCCGCTGGGCGGCCGGCGCCCAGACTGCAAATGAGACTCCCTTGACGCCTTCGTGAGTGATCGGATGCGCGCCGAGCTTCTGATAGATCTGTTCGTGGCGCCCTTCGCCAAAAAGGTGGAGATCGAGGTCACCGAGTATCCGCAAGAATGAATCACGATTTCCCGATGCCACCGACGCCAATGACACTTTCGCCTTCGGCGACCGGCGTTTGGAGGCAGACCGCTTCTTGCCGACAGGCCTTGCAGGCGAGCGCTTTGGCTTGGCAGATCTTTTAACAGGCAGCCCTTCACGTCCGTCCACTGCCTTTTCGCGAGCAGGACTCTTCTGGTTTTGCTTGATCCGTTTATTCATGATGGATTGAAGTTTGAAGTTCAACCGCATGTTCATTCGGAAAGGTTGTAGCACCTCTCTCATTAACACCTGGCTTCAGCCAGGTGAATGGGGACACCCAACTAAGTCCGACACCGTTTAGAACGGTTTCCCACTTCTACTTGCCCTGCAGTCACCTGGCTGAAGCCAGGTGTTAATGAGAGCAACAGCATCATCTGAGAAAAGACTTGCGTTGCACTTCCAACTTGAATTCGCGCATCTTCATTTTGCCCGACTCGTTCAGTTACCGCGTCACCACCACATCGTTGTTCGCCTGGTCAACTCTGGAACGCTCCACAAACTGGCGATAAAGGTCTGCACCGTTGCCAAACTCAGGCTGGTTGCTCTTCGCCTCGGCAAGCATATCGAGAAATCGCCGGCGCGGTGATGGAAGACCGAGCTGGTCCATGAGGTCTATCGCCCGGCCGGCGTATTTCAAAATCTGAATCGGTTCGATTCCGGCAAGGTCACTGAAGAACCAACCACAACTCGTGTACATCAACAGTGCGTTCCGCTGCAGCTCGAGAAAAAGCAGGGCCCTTCTTTCCTCTTCACTACTTAAGTCGCGCGGCGCATGCGCATGAAGAAACTCTTCACGCGATTGTTGTTCGTCGAGAATCAGAATAATCGACTCGTCACGTGCTGCCCACGGATCCACGAACAACTCACCGCGTGTTTCTTCAAAAGCCGCGACAGCTTCGTCACGCAAAATGTCGAGCGCCTTTCGCAGCGGCTCACGCCATGCCTGGTTCCAGCCGGCTTCACCACCCGTTTGACAACCGCAATCGCGAATCCACCGGCTGACGCCATGCGTGCAGCTCCACGAACTGCCTTCGCCATGCTCGCCATTGTCGATTTCGACTTCCAGCTCCGGCACGTGCTGATCCAAATAATCGCCATAGTTTGTAATCGCAAAACCACGCGCGGGTGCATCGACGGCCAGCACATAAGCCAGGCAAAGTTCGCCAAACTTGTGATGATGCCCGTAGGTCTCACCGTCGGTGGCGATATTAATCATATCCCCCGTCTCTGTTCTTCGTTGCGCAAGGAGGTTTACGAGCGACGCGCTCGAGGCTAATGCCCGCTCGAAAGCGATAGCTCGCGCAAGTTCCTGATCATAAAAGAACACGGCGATCCATCGTCCCGACCCGTCACGATGGTAGTAGCGATAAGGGATGCTGGTGTCGATTGTGCCGTCTGAGACGAGTTGCCACGCGTCTTCAGGTCCGACGTCTGTCGTACTTTGTGGGACAGACTTTCCAGTCTCTCCGGGACCGGCAGGAATGCCTGTCCTACTCGAACGAATGCCTGTCGTAGTTTTGCGAAAGCGTTTTGCTTGTTGGGACGCAAGGATCACAAATCGCATGCCCTCATCGATTAACAAACCCAGAACCTCTTCATTGCTGGCCGTCTCGGGAAGCCAGATGGCTTCCGGTTCGCGGTGGAACCGGTAACGGAAATCAGCCAGGCCCCAACGCACTTGCGTACGGCGGTCGCGCTCATTTGCGAGCGGCAGGATCGCATGATTGTACGCCTGGGCGATGGCGTTGCCGTGCCCGTTGTTCCGCTGGACGCTCTCAGCATCGGCGGCAAGGATGCGCGCATAAGTCTCCGCGTGGTCTTGCGCTAACCAGGAGAGTAATGTTGGACCAAAATCAAAACTAATGTGCGCATAGTTGTTGAAAAGACGTTCCGTACCAGTTGGGTCAAGTATCAGGACGGATGAATTCGGCCGGTAGCACTCGGCGTGGATGCGCTCGTTCCAATCGTGAAATGGCAGCGCGCTTGGTTCAGGATCAATCGTCCCGGTCCAGGGGTTCTCGCGCGGCGGTTGGTAGAAATGTCCGTGAATGATAAGAGCTGTCATTATTGAAGAGCGGGAGCGAGCCCCCTTCCTGACTGCGAGTTTCTACAGTAGCTGTGATAAACCTTTATTCAACGATAACATTTCGTGGGTTCGCCAGTAATATAAACCTTTCCGGCTCGATTCGGCAGACGCCATTAAGAAATGAGATTACTCATCGTCATCCCAGGTTTGGCGCTGATTGTGATAATTCTGTGGGATGCTTTCGAAACGATCATCCTACCGCGGCGTGTGACCAGGCGATTTCGTTTGACGAGCGTTTTCTATCGGACGATGTGGATGCTCTGTTCAAGTCTGGTGCGCGCAATGCGCAACCGCAAGAGACGCGAGAAGTATCTCGGGGCCTTTGGCCCTTTGTCGTTGTTGATGCTGCTTACGATGTGGGCAATCGGCCTGATCCTGGGCTACGCCATGCTGCTTTGGGCCTTCGATACGCACCTGAATATTTCGGCGACGGATACAAACTTTGGGACCTATTTGTATCTGAGCGGCGTTACGTTTTTTACTCTCGGCTACGGCGACGTCGCGCCGGTATTAGGAATGGGACGCGCGCTTGTGGTTATGGAAGCCGCTAATGGTTTTGGTTTGCTCGCCATTGTTATTGGATATCTTCCAGTTCTTTACGGCGCGTTCTCGCGGCGAGAGGTCAACATCGCGCTGCTCGACGCGCGCGCTGGCTCGCCTTCGAGCGCCGCCGAGATGTTGCGACGCCATGGCGAAAGTGGCCACCTCCATGACCTGAACGCAGTTTTGCATGAGTGGGAGCATTGGTCGGCGGAGCTGCTCGAAAGTCATCTCTCATATCCGGTGCTCTGTTACTTCCGATCACAGCACGATAACCAATCGTGGTTGGGCTCAATGACTACAATTCTCGACACCTGTGCACTGGTCATGGTCGGCGTGGGAGACACGCCCACATGGCAAGCGAAATTGACCTTTGCGATGGCTCGTCACGCCGTCGTAGATCTCGCGCAGATATTCAGAACCGCTCCGGCCGGTCTGGAACGTGATTCTTGCCGCCTTCAACCTGGCGAACTTGAACGGATCAGGGAAATCCTCGCGAAGAATGGGACGCGTTTACAGGATGGCGAAGAGGCTGAACGGACGTTAGCGGAACTGCGAGCGATGTATGAACCCTATGTCTGTGCGCTTTCGGAAATGTTATTGATGTCGCTCCCGCCGTGGATCGTGCGGGAGGATGCGATCGATAACTGGAAAACCAGCGCATGGGGAAGAATCCAATGAAGTAAGCGGGCTTCGAAGTTTGCGGCTTTGCCGCTCACCGTGCGGTAAAGCCCGCTGCCCCTTTATAGTGCTGCAATGAAACTACATGGTTATCTCGGTCTGGCGATAATCATCGCCGCCGAAGTTCTTCTCTTCCTGGGCAACCAATTTGTCGGGCACTGGTTTACGCCGATTATTTGGACTGGCTACATTCTTCTCGTCGACGCGCTTGTTTTCAAAGTTACCGGACGGTCTCTTCTAACAACCGACCGACTTGATCTGCTAATAATCATTTTCGTCTCGATCGCCGGATGGTGGCTTTTTGAGTTTTATAATGCCCCGCGTTTCTGGATAAATAACCTCGAGCTTTGGTGGCACTATCACAATCTCGAACCAAATCCTTATCTTCGTCGCTTTGGATACGACTGGGCATTTGCCACAATATTTCCGGCAATTTTTCTTACCGCGCGCCTGTTGCTAGCCACCGCTTTCAGAGGTACGAGGCGACTCGGGGCAATACACTTCTCGAGAAGGTGGGTTTATTTTCTAATCATCCTCGGTGCAGTCGGAACCCTCGCGCCGTTGATCTTCATTTCAGAGTGGTGGGCGCCTGCAGTGTGGTTGTCGTTCATTTTCCTGCTGGATCCGATTAATTATTTCCGAGGGTCGCCGTCGATTGTAGGAGACTTGGAGCAGGGAAATTATCAGCGGTTATTTGCGCTGCTTACGAGCGGCGGACTCTGTGGGATTCTCTGGGAATTTTGGAACTACTGGGCCCTCTCGAAATGGACCTACACGGTTCCTTATCTTGGAAGCACGAAAATCTTTGAGATGCCAGTCCTCGGTTATTTCGGGTTTCCTCCTTTCGCCGTGGAGTGCTGGGTGATGTACATTTTTTCCAGATCTTTCCTTACCCAAAAGCCGGTACAAACGAAAAATGTCTGGATCGAAATTGAGCCATGAATCGGAACCATTCTAAACGCAATGTGCAGAAGCCCATCTCGTTTGTCCTGTTCTTTATTGCTCTTGTGACACCATTGCATAATGTCTGGTCCACAGCGCCGCACTCGGAAAGGCAAACTCCGTTGACTAAACCAGGACCAGGGATTCGGGAGTTAGGAATTAAGGTGGGCATCCTGCAAACAGGTCCACTCAACGCAATCACAGACGTGGGCGGCGTGATGGTGGGCCAGACCACGATCATTCGCGGCGAGGACATACGTACCGGGGTCACTGCTAGGTACT
Organism: Blastocatellia bacterium; assembly: GCA_963698325.1. GTDB lineage: Bacteria > Acidobacteriota > Blastocatellia > Pyrinomonadales > Pyrinomonadaceae > PSRF01. The sequence goes on from CAVOQJ010000013.1 coordinate 243,264, forward strand.
GGTTCAGTTTGGTAATGAAAGCAGCAAGTAATGAGTCGGCGGGAATTCAACGAGGAAAACAAACGATTACAGAACCGAGCGCGGTAGCGCCGGATGCTGAAGTCAAACTGAGTATTAAGAGTATTGCCCAGCTTATGGCCAACGTACACTTTAGCATCCGGCGCTGGTAGCGCCGGATGCTGAAGTCAAACTGAGTATTAAGAGTATTGCCCAGCTTATGGCCAACGTACACTTTAGCATCCGGCGCTACCGCGCTCGGTTCTGTAATGGTTCTGCCACTTTTGGACCGACAATAGCAAATGAAAAATGGGAAATGATATATGGAAAATTTCGTGCTTCCGACAATCGGCGTCGGACCTCGGACCTTGGACCGTATGGTCTGTTGACACATCAATGATGGCTGCTTAGAATTCACCTACCCCAAAAAATTGAACCAACCGAGGAGGGCGTTGGAGTGAAAACAACTATACGTGTCAATCGCAAGCGTCCGGAGTCTATGACCAAACAGATCACCGATCAACTGACTAGTCTTATCGAATCGGGGGCCATGACGGTTGGCAGTTATCTGCCGAGTGAACGTGAGCTCGCCAATTCGTTGAAGGTGGCGCGCAACGTGGTGCGCGGAAGTTATGAGAATTTGATGAAGGCAGGAAGAATCCAGAGCGAAGGCCGCAAAGGTCGAACGGTTAGATCTGCGGGTGGAAAGAAACGCGCCGGCGCTGCAAAGGGCTCAAAGAGCGCGGCAACATCCAAAGCCCGCAAGAAGTAACTTAACTACAACTGGCAGCTCGGTTTTCCCCATTCCCCTGACTAGAATCAAATAATCACTGACTGAAATTCGCGGTTTCGTCGCCGAGCGCGAGGATTTCGCTGCGTATTGCCTTGCGCTCCGCAAGCAAACGCACAAAGAATCTTCGCCTCATCAGAAAGAAGGCCAGTGCTCGCAAGCCGCCTACAAATTTGTCAAATTCCTCAAAGAAACGGATCGCCAGATAGCCGACGAATGGAATCCCAATCGCTCCGACGAGCGCCAATGTCCAACCTTCCAGTTTGTAACCCACAACTGCGACCGCCAGCCACGTCAGCGGAAACAGCAGCATGGCAGACATGATCTTGACGGTGGAAACCACGTCATCGTCATTCTTCGAAAACCTCGTAGCCAGATAACCGCCGAGCCGGTACGCCGGGTAATGCACCAGCGCGCCCAGCGTTGCCGGTATGACAAGAAACAAGAAAATTGAAACGCGAGTTATCACGTGGGTGAACACGTCAAGTGTGGAAGTTGGTGGCGAGAGATCGTCGGGATCCACTCCAGCTTGAGAGAGTTCTTCTTCAAAACGTCTCATTCGCACTTCAAGTCTTGTTAACCGTTCGGGCGCTTGCTCTCGCAAAACTCGATAGGCTTTGACGAAGCGTTGCTGTAGTTGCAACTCCTCCGCGAGACTTTCGCTTCCCTCATCGTCCGCCTCCGAAGAGAAAATTCTTTCCGCGCGCGTGATCGTCTGTAGCGCCTCCTTATGTTCGGCATCGAGCATCACTTCCCGAAGTGCGCACTCTATGCGATTCGAGAGTTCGCGGACAGCAGCGCGCGGCGGATTGCCGTCAGCGTCGAGTTCAACTGGCATTACAGCGATCGGCTTTCCGAAATACAGCAACACCGCGCTACGAAATTTTGTTTTAGAAGTGTAGTAGAGACCCGCTGGGACAATTTTCAAATCCAGGTGGGGACCCGACGCGGTCGGTTCGCGTCGTGTGCCAGTCACTACGCCGTTGGACACGGCGGCAAGAGCAATGCGCGCGGCCCCGGTTTTGATCGGTCGCAGGCGCGGCTCATCGTGTGACACACCTTCGGGACAGATACCGATAGTACCGCCGCGTGCGAGTAAATTTCGCGTCGCTTCAAACATCTCGCGATTTTTCGAAACATCTTCGCCTTCATCCTGATGGCGATAAACGGGAAGCGAGTCCATAGCGCGGACAAAGTAACCAAGCACAGGCATGCGAAAGAGCGGCGACTTGGCCAGAAATGAAACACGACGCGGCGCCAGCGATAACAAAAAGGCCGGATCTACCAGGGCGTTCGGATGATTGAGCACGAAAATTACCGGACTCCTGCGCGGCACATTCTCAATACCAGCCACTTCCACGCGCCGAAAATAGACGCGCATTGCGAATCTCAAAATGGCAACGATTATTCGACGAGTCATTGGGGCTGTGTCAAGACGCTGGATTTTAATCTATTGGACGGGGATAACGTGAGGATTGTGAGTAAAACGAACAAGCCGCGGATTAACGCGAATCACGCAGATCAGAATGTTTTTATGGGTTCTGATCGGCGTCTATCTGCGTTGATCCGCGGCTTCTTATCTTGGAAAGCGGCCGCGGTATTCACTCGAGACGATAAATGCCTTGACCATATCCGCCTGTTCGAAGGGGATAACGTGAGGATTGTGAGTAAAACGAACAAGCCGCGGATTAACGCGAATCACGCAGATCAGAATGTTTTTATGGGTTCTGATCGGCGTCTATCTGCGTTGATCCGCGGCTTCTTATCTTGGAAAGCGGCCGCGGTATTCACTCGAGACGATAAATGCCTTGACCATATCCGCCTGTTCGAAGTTACCGCCAAACTGATTCAGTTTATTGAGCCAAAACTGATAGCCGCTATCGTCCGGATCGCGCCGCAGGTAGCCGAAGTATTCCATCAACACAAACGCCTGGTTAAATTTCGCCGCCACGAAGCGCCGATCCTCGGCGACTTGCCGCAACACCGCCGCTCGCGTTGACGTGTGGTTAATCAGGCTGCTAACGAGCGCATCTCGCTCGCTCTGGCCGAAGGTCACGCCTGTGTGACTGATAAGCGTATCTACATAAGCGTCGTCCGCGAGACTGCCATACGTGCTGACAAATGCCGGACGCTGTACCCACGCATCAATAAATGTCTGTTTGTTAGTTGCTAACTGTTGTTCCCAACCAGTGACACCCACGATGACGTTGTGTCCAAGGTTCTGCGTGTCGGGCACAAACTCGCTGTAGAATGGACGGCGCGCAAAGCTCACCCGATACAAACTGTCAACCAGGCCACCCGTCTCCTGAAACTCTATCGAAAGAAAGTAAGCTGCCGAAACATTTACTCTTTTCCGCTCGACGCAAGTCTGATCACTGCCACAGCCAATTATCTGATCGCTCCAGAAGTTGAACCCACTCTCGTCAGGCTCACGATTGAGAAAATCGACGTAGTGTTGGCGCACGAAAAATTCCGGGGTATCGAGCGGATTGGTTACCCCGCCCGTGGGAATGGCGGCAAAGGCAGCTTCAGTGTTATTGCCAAGTTGGCTGAGTGACCGTTCGGACGGACTGAATGAGAAGTTCACCCGCGATGGCGTTACTGTATAGACGCCGCTGGTCTGAACGTTGTCGAAGCGATAGTTGCCGTTAACGTCCGTGATGGTCTTACGGTTTTGCGTTCCGGTGAGGAGAATTACAGCGCCTGCTACCGGCAAGCCATCGTTGCTGTTGGTTATCTGGCCGGTGACATCGCCAAACGCAGCCGTCGGTGCGTTGAAGCGCACGCGAAAAACTGCGCCGGCGCCTCGGGCCAGATAGTAGAGACTACCATCAGCAGTCACGATAAGGTCGACCGGGTTAGCGATGCTCGAGGCAAAAGCTGTCGTGGTACCTGCCGCGGGATCGAACCGCCGAATCCAGCCGCTGCAAAACTCCGCATAAAAGTATTTGCCTACGTAATCGCTCGGAAAATTTACCGTGGTGGGATTGTAGAAAGCGCCACCAGTGATCGCGCAGCCAGTAGTCGCCGAAGTGCCATGACCGTATTGAAATAAGGGGTCGCGAAAGTTTGCGTTCGGCGGTGAACAAGCGCCTTCGCAGATTGACCAGCCGTAATTTGAGCCCGCAATGCCATCGTTAATCTCTTCCCAGGTGATTTGACCCACATCGTTGATGAACATCCTTCCGGAGTCCGACTGAAAGGTGAAGGTAAATGGATTGCGTAAGCCGACTGCCCAGATCGCGCGATTAATGCCGGATGAAGAACCTGCGATTCCCGGAAAGGTCGTCGGATTGTCTAAAGGGATTGTACCGTCGGCATTGATTCGCAGAATTTTTCCCAGCAGGTTGCCGAGCGTCTGCGAGTTTGCGGAGTTGGCATTTTCACCGACTGCGATGTAGAGCTTCCCATCCGGTCCAAAGTGTATGGCGCCGCCGTTGTGATTGGTCGCGCTGCTGAGATTGTTAAGATCGAGAATTACTACTTCACTTCCCGCTAAAGCTACATCGCCGTTTGCGGTGAAGCGACTGAGCCGATTGTGCGTCGCTGGTGTGGTTGCCGTGTAGTAAACGTAAACGAACTGGTTGGTCGCGAAGTCTGGATCAAAGGCGACGCCCAACAGCCCGCGCTCGCCCGTCGAATCGACCGTCAACGTCACGAAAGGCGTCGCCAGCAGAGCGCCATTCTTGATTACCCGCAACTGCCCGCCCTGTTGACAAACGAAGAGACGGCCATCGGGAGCGAAAGCCATGGCGGTTGGATTGGTCAAACCGCTGGCAATCTGCGACTCACTGAAGTCGCTGGGCAGAGTGGCAGCACGAACCGGCGAAAGCAGGCCGGCCATCGGCAAAAGCGTTAGACATGTGAACAAAACAAAGCGGGCTGTCTTCCAAAAGGCCTGCAAACCAGAATGCGACGCCGTCGCTCGACAAAAACGATCGCCGCAAGTGATCGAAGACATTGTGATACCCCAGAGGGTTAAGAATTAATGAAGGGTCGGGGCGAGGTTTAGAATAAATGTCTCGAGGCTGCCTTGTCTATCGCTTTATTCCGGAACCCGGTCGCTACCGCTTCCGGTTCTGACTTTGTGTTACACCGCCGTTGATTTGTGAATCGGCATGGAGCCGGTCGCTCTGACTTTGTGTTGCACCGCCGTTGATTTGTGACTCGGCATGGAGCCGGTCGCTACCGCTCCCGGTTCTGACTTTGTGTTGCACCGCCGTTGATTTGTGACTCGGCATGGAGCCGGTCGCTACCGCTTCCGGTTCTGACTTTGTGTTGCACCGCCGTTGATTTGTGACTCGGCATGGAGCCGGTCGCTCTGACTTTGTGTTGCACCGCCGTTGATTTGTGACTCGGCATGGAGCCGGTCGCTACCGCTCCCGGTTCTGACTTTGTGTTGCACCGCCGTTGATTTGTGACTCGGCATGGACCCGGTCGCTATCCGCTCCCGGTTCCGCATTTGTTTGGCGCTGCACCTTGGCTTTGGTAGTGAAGAACACTAAGTAACGCGGAAGCAAGGAGTCAGGCATCATGGGTCAACGAATACAGAACCGGGAGCGGTAGCGACCGGCCGCAAGGCTGGCTTAACTCAACATTCGATATACTAGTCAACTGCTTAGTTCTTCACCCGTCACGAAGTTGCGCGCCTAACCAAAATCAAAAAGGCGTTTTTTGATCCGACACAGCTGAGCGTCCCGGAAAGTCGCTATCGGGGTCGTGTGAAAACTCAGAGGCCCACCCAGGTTCTGATAGACCTTGCAACCGCCGGCGAGCCAGAGAAACGGATTGTGATAACGAAAGATATCGACTCTCTTCTCTCAGTGCCAGATGCGAACCAGATCGTTTAGTGCGATAATATTCGCGCTTTCCCTACAATCTGTTAACTACTCTCGAGAGGACTTTTATGAAGCGTTTCCTGATCGCGATTTCTGTTTTTGTGCTCGCCTTAGCGTGCCTTCCGGCATCAGTTGCTACCGCCCAAGAGAACCGTCGTTTCACTGTCGAAGAGTTATTGAAGGTGCGCCGGGTTGGAGACCCGCAGATTTCGCCAGACGGCAAACGTATCGCGTTCACAATCGGCGACGTGAACTGGGAAGCCAATAAAGTTGTGACTCAAATCTATGTTATGCCAATTGAAGGCGGCAGCATGAAGCAGCTTACGAACGGCAGCAGCTCGGCGACGTCGCCGCGCTGGTCTCCTGACGGTAAGAAGATCGTTTATACCACCGGCGGACAAGTCTGGGTAATGGAAAACGATGGCGATAACAACGATCAGGTTACTAAAATTTCCACCAATGCGGCGGCGCCCATCTGGTCGCCCGACGGTAAGTGGATAGCGTTCACGTCTGAAGTTTATCCGGATTGCAGCGATGATGATTGCAATAAGAAAAAGGACGAAGCCGCCGAGAAGAGCAAAGTAAAAGCCCATATCACCACACGTCTGCTCTTTCGCCACTGGGATGAATGGCGCGATGTAAAACGTACGCATGTGTTTCTTATTTCCAGCAAGGGCGGCACCGCGCGCGATATGACCCGCGGAGATTTCGACTCTCCACCCTACGCAGCTGCCACCGGCGTCGACTACGCATTCTCGCCAGACTCGAAGGAGCTTGCTTACGTTCGCAATCCGGACAAAGTCGAAGCAATTTCTACTAACAGTGACATCTACGTCGTGCCCATCTCAGAAGGAGTCGCCAAAAACATCACGGCGCGGAACCACGGGTACGACCTCGGGCCAATCTACACACGAGACGGTAGATACATTATTTATCGTTCGCAGGCGACTGCCGGCTTCGAGGCGGACCGCTGGCGGCTGATGGCCTACAACCGCTCGACCGGGGCCAGCACGGAGATCACCAGGAACTTCGATTTGCAGGTTGAAGAGGTTGCTCTGTCGCCCGATGGAAACTATGTCTACTTCACAGCGGGTGAGCGCGGACGTTAGCCCGTTTTCCGAGTTGCCCCTGGCGGCGCTGAACCGCAAAAAATGGTCAAGGATGTTTTCGCTTCCGGTTTGCAGGTCACACCGGATGGCAGAGCGCTCGTCTTCGGGAACAGCTCAATAGCGATGCCTAATGAGATCTATCTTGCAGACATCGACACCGGAACTGCGACGCCTTTGACGAGTGTCAACCGTGACCTGATGGCGCGCTTCGCTCTAAGGAAAGCGGAGGACGTGGAATGGACCGGCGCACTCGGCAAAAAGATCCATGGCTTTGTAATTAAACCTGCCGACTTCGACCCAAACAAAAAATATCCGCTGGTTGTCCTAATTCACGGCGGACCACAAGGCGCCTGGAGCGACAACTGGGGCTATCGTTGGAATCAGGAAATTTTTGCCAATAACGGCTACATCATCTTTTGCCCCAACCCGCGCGGCTCGACTGGCTACGGGCAACGACTTGTAAATGAGATAAGCGGCGATTGGGGCGGCAAAGCTTACACCGACATCATGAATGGCACGGCCGATTTTATTCAGCGGCATAAGTTCATTGATAAAAATCGCATTGGCGCGGCCGGCGCCAGTTATGGCGGCTACATGATCAATTGGATTGAGGGACACAACAACGATCCGCGCTTCCGGTTCAAAGTATTGGTCTCGCATGACGGTGTTTACAATCTCGAGAGTATGTACGGCGCCACGGAAGAGTTGTGGTTTCCGGAATGGGAGTTTAAGGGAACACCGTGGACCAATCCCGCGATGTATGCGCGCTGGTCGCCAAACAAATTCGTCAAAAACTTCAAGACACCGATTCTCATCATTCACAGTGAACTCGACTATCGCGTGCCGTTTGGCGAGGGGTTGCAATTGTTTACGGCGGCGCAGCGAATGGGTGTCGATTCAAAACTGCTGGTCTTTCCCGATGAAGGTCATTGGGTGCTCAAGCCCCAGAATTCCCAGCTCTGGTATCACACGGTGCTCGATTGGCTCGATAAGTATTTGAAGTGACCGCCGAACGGGTACTGGTTCAGTTTGGTAATGAAAGCAGCAAGTAATGAGCCGTCGGAATTCAACGAGGGAAACAAACGTTTACAGAACCGAGCGCGGTAGCGCCGGATGCTAGAGTCTACGTTGGCCATAAGCTGGACACTACACTTAATACTCAGCTTGACTTTAGCATCCGGCGCTACCGCGCTCGGTTCTGTAATGGTTCTGCATTGTTCCCGAAGTTGACACAGTCGCGCGACCTAGCGCATTTAGTTGTATAATTTCCTTCCTCAACTCCCTAACTAGCCCTGCAAATAGAACGGAGCTCAACCATGCGAAAACACACTCACACACTCTTTGCAATCGCGCTTCTGCTTTCAATCCTGGTCTACCCGATCAGCCGTACGCTGGCCTCCGACTTCAAGCGCGAAGTCGTTTATCAGATCATCACCGACCGCTTCTTTGACGGTAACACCGCCAATAACAATCCCTCGCAAAGCGCAGGACTCTATGACGCCACCAAAACCAACTGGCGACTCTACTGGGGCGGCGATCTGCAAGGCATACAGCAGAAGATGTCCTACCTTGCCGGCATGGGCGTCACGGCAATATGGATTTCACCGCCCGTCGACAATCTGAATACCAACATCCCTGATGGTGGGGGTAACCCGACGGCCTCCTATCATGGTTATCAGGGGCGAGACTTCAAACGGATCGAGGAACACTTCGGCAACGCCAGCAACACCTGGACAGATTTCGATGCCATGGTTACCGCGGCCCATCAGAATGGGATCAAGGTCATCATCGACTTTGCGCCCAACCATTCAACCCAGGACAATGCCGGCGAGTTTGGATCCCTTTACGACAACGGCACTTTTCTCGGTAATTACAGTAACGACACCAATAGTTATTTCCATCACAACCCAAACATTTCCGGCAGTGGCTGGGATGATCGTTATCAGGTGGAGTACTACACGCTTTTCGACCTGGCCGATATCAACCAGGAACACGCGACCATGGACGGCTACCTGAAGGCCGCGGCCCAACTGTTTCAACAGCATGGCGTTGACGGGTTTCGTATCGATGCGGTCAAGCACGTAACCTGGGGCTGGGAATACAGCTTCGCCAATTCGATTTACACCTACGGCGATAGCTTTCTCTTTGGCGAATGGTATCAGGGAAACACTTCGGATCCGCTCTATCATGACTCCTACAAGTTTGCGAACAAGAGCGGTATTTCGCTTTTGGACTTCCCGCTCAACACAGCGATCCGCAGCGTCTTTGGCTCAAATAGTAACTTCAGCGAGATTGATTCCGTCATCACGCAGGAAGGAACCAACTTCACCTGGAAAGAAGACCTCGTGACCTTTATCGACAATCACGACATGGCCCGGTTCCTCTCGGTCAACAATAACAACAACCGTCTGCACGAAGCGATGGCGTTCATTCTCACTTCGCGGGGCGTACCGTGCATTTACTACGGCACCGAGCAATACCTGCACAACGACACGAGCGGCGGAACCGATCCCTACAACCGGCCCATGATGCCTGGCTTTTCGACAAGCACTACGGCTTACACACTCACCAATAGGCTTTCAACGCTCCGCCGGAGTAACCCGGCGATTTCCTACGGCTCGATGGCCCAACGCTGGATAAACAACGACGTATATATTTACGAACGAAAGTTTTTCGGGAGTGTGGCGCTGGTGGCAATCAACAAAAGCGAGACCACCGGCTACAGCGTCAGCGGACTTAATACGTCGCTTCCAGTGGGGACGCAGTCGGATTATTTGACCGGCCTGCTCGGCGGCGTTCCAATCACCGTTGGTTCCGGCTCAGGCGGTAATAATCCAGTAAACACCTTTACCCTTCCCGCGCATACGGTTTCTGTCTGGCAATTTACAGAGGGTGCCGCGTCGCCCGAGATTGGTTCGATCGGGCCAACGGCCGGGCAGCCCGGCGTGAAAACGACAATCGCCGGCAGAAACTTTGGTACCACTACCGGCACAGTCAAATTCGGCACAACCACCGCCACCGTCAATTCGTGGTCGTCCACCCAAATCGTGGTCACTACACCTTCAGTCACAAACGGCAACTACAATGTCACGGTGACTAATTCAGGCGGAACTGTTTCCAACGGAATCCAATTTACCGTGCTGACCGCAAAGCTGATTCCCGTTACGTTCACCGTCTACAATGCGACGCCAACGCAGGTCGGCGACTACATCTTCCTTACCGGCAACACTGTCGAGCTGGGCGCCTGGAGTACAACGTGGGATGGTGCGGTTGGCCCGATGTTGACGCCTAATTATCCCAACTGGTTCCTGACCGCGAGTGTGCCAGCCGGGCAAACCATCCAGTTCAAGTTTATTAAGATTGCGGGAAACGGTGCGGTCACCTGGGAGAATGGCGCTAACCATACGTACACGGTACCAACCAGCGGAACCGGCTTCGTGAATGTGAATTGGCAGTACTAAGAAAGCATGAAGGATGAACTGCGGTGAGGACCAAGTCAATGAGCGTGCGAAGCATGCGGCAATTAGTGGCCCCGTGCGTGAGCGCGGGGTAAGAGCACGCGAGATACACTGCAGCGCCGAAGGTGCGGCACCGAACTATTAAGCGCGCGGTGCCGGCCCTTCGGGCCTCGCCACTAATCCACCTCGACCATGCCCTCACGGGCATGGCTACTAACTGCCGGCCCTTCGGGCCTATCCTGTAGCAAGGTAAGATTGTGTCTTACTTCCTTCTCTATTGCTCGCTTTCATTGCTCCTTGTTTGTCCCTCGTCCATCACCACTGCCACTTCATCCTTGAACCTTCCGCCTTCATCCTTCCAGCAACAACCGACTCGGAACATCAATCCTGAAGCGTTGAAGAAATACGTAGGAAGGTATGGACTGGAACCAGGGATCATTCCTATCTCGACGCTCGATGTCACGCTGGAGAATAACGAACTGTGGGTGAAGCCCTCAGTCGTCAAGAAACGGAGACTAATACACAAGTCCAAAACCGTGTTCGTCGATGAGATCGAAGGTACGCCTCTCAGTTTTACCAGGGATGATGAAGGAAAGATCGTAAGTGTCACCTTTGAATACGAAGGCGCAAACTATACCGCGCAGAAGGTTGTCCTGCCTCCGCCCAGTCTCAAGGGCAATACGACGTTCAGGTTGAAGGGGTTCGCGGATGCGAGCATCGTGGCGCTGGCGGGCTCTTTCAACAATTGGAACCAATCACAATACATTTTCGGTAAAGAAGGTGATGATTGGGTCTGCCGCATCGATCTTGAACCGGGTAAGCATGCGTACAAATTTATCGTTGACGGCAACTGGCTGCTCGATCCTGCCAATCCCAACACCGAAGACGACGACTACGGCGTGAAGAACTCGGTGATCATGGTCCGTAAGGACTCCAGCCAGTAGAAGGTTAGTGGTCCAGTCTGGAACTTGACGAAGCTTGCGCTCTTACAGAACCGAGCGCGGTAGCGCCGGGTCCCAGAGTCAAACTCCGGTCATGACAGTTGGACAATACAAACGCCGCAGAACCAACTTGCGCAAGCGTCCTCATACGATTGCGGGTGGCAGCGCACCATTGCATGAAACGGAGGTTGACCCCAGGATCCGGCGCTATCGCGCTCGGTTCTGTAAGCAATCGATTTCGCTAACTCTAAACTGGCCCACTAGATAGTAGAATTTCCGTTGCTCCGTTAGGAGCAGAATGTTTATAGCAATCGCGCGCCTAGCAGACCTTAGCTCCGCCAGGAGCGAAACGTTTTTCATCTGTCGCCCATAAATGGGCTAAAGTCCATATCAAGCTTGTTATTGCTATAAATATTTCGTCCCTCCGGGACTGAGAACTATTTGAGTGCAAGCACACATGGATGAAATCTCCGACCTCGATCGCCTCGCGATGCGCCGGCGGCCTGAAGGTGTACCGCTCATGCATCAGAACTGGGGCAAACTCCTCTTCATGCATTGGCGCATTGATGCGAAGTTGCTGCGACCGCTGGTTCCTTCCCAGCTTGAGATTGACACCTTTGATGGCTCGGCATGGATTGGCGTCGTGCCCTTCACCATGTGGGGCATTCGTGCCTCATTTCTTCCGCCCATCCCGGGCACGAGCGCCTTTCATGAACTGAACGTGCGAACTTACGTCCATCATCGAGGCGTTCCCAGCGTTTGGTTCCTCTCGCTCGACGCGGCGAACAGACTGGCAGTTTGGGGAGCGCGCAAGTTTTATTACCTGCCCTACTTTTACGCGCAGATGTCGCTGGAGCAGACGGGAAATACCATCCGATATTTCTCCGCACGACGCGAACGTCGCGGTGCACCAGCCGAACTTCACGCCAAGTGGAACATCGGCGAGGTTCCGGGAGCGCGGGCATCCTGCCTGCAATCAACGCCGCGTTCAGCGCCCAGCTCGCTGGAAATCTTTCTGACAGAACGCTACTGCCTGGACACTGTCCACAACGGAAAACTTTACCGCGCGCGCATTCATCATCAGCCGTGGCCGTTGCAAAAGGCTGAACTCGTTTCGCTCAACTCAAGCATGATCGAATCTCACGGTCTACCGACACCGCAAGGCGATCCCCATTTACTTTACTCGGAGGAAATCAGCGTGGACATCTGGAGACTGAAGAAGATGTGAACTAACGCCAGGCCGAAGGCTCGATCTACTCAGCCTTTTGAAGCGGCGGGACAACGGCTACGAAATCTTCAGCGAAACGCCCGGCATACTGCGTCAGTAGCTCCTCGACGCGTTCCAAGTTCTTGGAGCGAACAATCAGACCAGCATGGTGCCGCTTCTTCACGCGGTAGACGATTTCGGGATCGTTGTAAGCAGAAGTGTCGGGATGTTCCTGCTTCGAAAGAGATAGCACGATGCCGGCGTATTCGTTGCGCAACGGCTTGAGTTTGTTGCTACCTAGCCCTTCATGACGGTCAGGCTCCTGCCCTGCGCCTGCCGTCTGCTCCTGCCGTCTGGTGCCGAGCCCTCCCTGGCCGTCAGGCTCCTGCCCTGCTCCTGCCGTCTGCTCCTGCCGTCTGATACGACGACGGTCGGGCGTCTCAATCTCAATCTTCGCCCATTCGCGCCAGAGATTGAGTCCGGTCGCTGCTTCCAAAACGTCAGCAATGTAGGCGCCCCCTACACGCGCGGCAATCTCCAGGAAATAGAAGCGGCCATCTGCATCGCTCTTGATGAACTCCGCGTGCGCAGCGCCCCGGCCAAGCTTCAGAGCCTTTACGAGCTTGCGGTTGATTGCAAACAGCTTCTTTTCGTTCTCGGATCGATGAGCAACTGTTCGCGACACGTAGGCGCCGCCTCCATGGGCCACTTCCAGCGGCGGGCGTCCATACCGATTTGCTCCGGCGAATACCACACCGCCATTGTTGACTATGGAATCGACGTGAAAAACTTCGCCTGAAACAAACTGCGCCAACAAATAATAGGACGCGCGCTCGCGTAGGTTCTCGCGCTCGTTCATTTCGTCAACAATGCGCCAGACTTCCGCTGCTTCATTCACTTTACGAATGCCGATTGCGGAGACATCCGAACGGGGTTTGATAATCCAGGGCGGCGGCACGCGCTCCATAAACTCTTTCACCTCGTTCGGATTAATCAACGGCACAAACTCAGGAAGAACTAATCCGGCAGCCCTGGCAGCTTCAGCCATACGATATTTATCGCGAAAGGTTTTTGCTGTTGAGCTCCCCATTCCCGGCAGGCAAAAGTGTTCCCGAATCAAGGCCGCGGTCATTACGTCAAACTCCTCCAGCGCAACTACGCGATCCGGTTTCAATTTCCGCGAGATGAAAGCAACGAGGTCGATCATGAGTGCCGGTCCGGCATCGTTGGGCACTGCGATCAGATCATCGAGACTATCGTGAGGCCAATCTTCCCCCAGCATCTTCTCCTTTGTGATCAGAATGACCTTACAGCCGAGGCGCTTGCACTCGCGAATAAAGTCGCCGCCTTTAAAATAGGTGGCAAGACAAATGATGTTGAGTGGACGAGCCTCAATTTCGCTCATGTACTTTGTCGTGACTGAACGTGTAACAGAGGGTTGGTCTAATATAATCCTTTTCCCGGAGCGGGGTCACCTGATAAGGTAAGCGGCCTGGTTGATAGTCTCTGTGCTTCCTCTGTGTTCTCTGTGTCTCTGTGGTGAATCTTTGTTGGCGATTGCTCACCACGGAGACACAGAGAACACAGAGGGAGCACAGAGAAAGAAATTAAGACACCACGTCCTGCGGCAACTACCAGTTTGCGTTGCAACTAAACCATGATCTTTCGCGGACCTTTTTCCGACGTTGCCATACCTGAAATTTCCATAACGCCGTTCGTTTTCCAGAACGCGAAAGAGCGTCCGGATAAGCCGGCTTTGATCGACGGGCCAACTGGTCGCACCATCACCTTCGCTGCATTACAAGAATCCATTGCGCGGGTTGCCGCCAGTCTCGCTCGGCGTGGTTTTAAGAAAGGGGAAGTCTTTGGAATTCTGAGTCCAAACGTTCCGGAGTATGCCATTGTGTTTCATGCCGTCGCGTGCCTCGGCGGCATCAACTCGCCGGTCAATCCGCTGTACACCGAGCACGAAATCGCGCACCAGCTAAAAGATGCAGGCGCGCGTTTTCTCATTACGGCTCCGCAATGTCTTGACAAAGCGGCAGCAGCCGCACGCGAGACCAACATTGAGGAGCTATTTGTTTTCGATAAAGGTGGTTCAGAGGCTGGAGAAGTTCATGACGCCACGCCTTTCTCTTCGTTCCTCGAAGGTGACGGAGATTTTCCCACAGTCCCGATTAACCCGCGCGAAGATCTGGTGGCGCTTCCTTATTCGAGCGGCACAACCGGACTTCCCAAGGGCGTCATGCTGACTCACTACAACCTGGTGGCCAACATGTGCCAGATGGAAGGTCTGGATTTCTTCACTGAGAGCGACACGCTCGTTTGCGTGTTGCCGCTCTTCCACATCTACGGACTGGTCGTTGTTTTGAACATGGGTCTTTACCAGGGCGCCACCATCGTGACGTTACCTCGTTTTGAGCTCGAGTCTTTTTTGCAAACAATCCAGGATTATGGCGTAACGTTGACGCATCTGGTACCGCCGATCGTACTTGCGCTCAGCAAGAACCCGGTGGTCGATAACTACGACTTGTCGAAACTGAAAACGATCTTTAGCGGCGCTGCCCCTCTCGACGAACACCTGACCCGCGCCTGCATGCAACGACTCGGTTGCGATGTTCGCCAGGGATACGGAATGACGGAAACCAGTCCGGTTACGCATTCTTCACCGGCTGATCCAACCCAGGTGAAGTTTGGTTCAGTGGGTGTCCCGGCGCCAAACACCGAATGCAAAATTGTAAGCCTGGAAACGGGAGCGGCGCTCGGCGCCAATCAGGAGGGCGAGGTTTGTGTTCGCGGTCCACAGATAATGAAGGGTTACTTGAATCGTCCGGAAGCGACAGCAGCAACGATCGATGCCGAAGGCTGGCTGCATACCGGCGACATCGGCTACGTGGATGATAAGGGCCACTTCTTCATCGTCGATCGCGCCAAGGAGTTAATCAAGTACAAAGGTTTCCAGGTTCCGCCCGCAGAGTTGGAAGCCCTGTTGTTGACTCATCCTTGCGTCGCAGACGCAGCAGTCGTTCCCTGTCCAGACGATGAAGCGGGCGAAGTGCCGAAGGCTTTCGTGGTGTTAAAAGGAGAGGTTACCGCAGAAGAACTCATGAAGTTTGTCGCCGAGCGGGTAGCCCCTCATAAGAAAATACGTCTGCTCGAATTCATCGATAAAATTCCCAAATCGCCGTCGGGAAAAATATTGCGCCGGCTATTAGTACAGAGAGAAAGAGAAAGGAAGAAAGACTAAATGTCTCCTGAGATTGTTTCAAAAGCAGTCAAGGCATACTTTGCCGCTATAAGAGCGATGGATGAGCAAGCCTGGGTTAACACTTTTGCCGAAGACGCGATCAGCTACGATCCGGTTGGCGCGCCACCGATAATTGGCCATCAGAGGCTGGCCGAGTTTTTTCAAACGATTACGGCCGCCTTTAAAGAAGTTGGCTTAACCGAGGATGAGGTTTTCATCGCCGGCAACGACGCCGCAGTAAAGTGGACGGGACGAGGCGTGAGCAAGCAGGGGCACAAGGCGCATTTTGAAGGCATCGATGTCTTTGAAGTTAACGAAGCAGGAAAAATCCAGACCTTGCACGCATACTGGAATCCGGCTGAGATGGTCGCGCAGCTTTAAACTTCAAATTAGGTGGGTGTATATTAAAAACTCCTGGTCGACCCGATGACCTCATGACAATAGCTCATTGCTTTAAAGGAGTAGGGCCATGCGTTCATTTTGCTTCCCAATTCACTCATCTTGTTTCAACTTACGACTACTCTTCAGCTTGCTCGTAATCATACTTTGCCTTTCCGCAAGTTTTGCACAGTCACCAGCAAATAAGCCGGCACCCGCCCCCACGTTAGATTGGGAAACTTTACGGCCCGAAGGGGAGGAGTTTTCCGTGCTCATGCCCAAGGGTTCAACCTTTGAATCGAGCAAAGAGCCCTATCACAAGATGGAATTGAATACGCGGATGTACATCTTCAGTCGCCCGACTGGTCCGGTTTTCGCGATAGTTTCGCTGAGCGGGATAAAGTCAAATCCAGCCTTGTATACGGAGATGCAGCGGATCAATTCTTACGTCGACGCTTTCAAGAATCTGTTCGCGCCCAAAGTCCGGAAAGATGCAGTTGCAAAACTCACGCTCGTCGGCGAGAAAACGTTACAGGGGAATCGTGGTCGCGAATATCGGCTTACTATAGGCGATCTAAGCGGAACAGCGCAGGCCTTTGCTACCAAAAAGCGTTTCTATTCGGTCGTCTACTTAAATACGAAGAAGGATGATTCCATTCAGGAGCAGTTTTTGAGTTCATTCGTGCTGCCGGAAAAGTTTGGAGACAACTCCGCAAACGCTGCATCGCAGACCGCTGAGGCGCCGCCTGCTGCACAACCCACAAACTCGCCAGCGGAAGCAGCGAACGCAAAACCGAAGGAACACGAAAACGCCGACACAAAGCCGGAAGACTCAAACCCCGCTGCGGCGTGGATCCGCGAAGCGACGTCCAATCTCGGGAGGCGTGTTGAATGGTAAAGCCATCAGCTTGCCAAAGCCCGACTACCCTGCGGACGCCGGGCGTCGAGGGCGTGGTCGTCGTCCAGGTTACCGTCGACGAGTACGGGAATGTGGCTGAAGCCCGCGCTGTTTCCGGACCTGCGCAGTTGCAACAAGTGTCAGTTAACGCCGCGCTTCAGGCAAAGTTTTCTCCGACCTTGCTGATGGGAGAGCCGGTGAAAGTGACCGGCGTCATCGTTTACAACTTCGGTCGTCCGCAGAGTTAGTCCTGCCGACTGAAACGTAGCCGCGGATACACGCGAATGCACGCGGATCAAAGTAACAGACGATCAAAAGCATAGCGCGCTGTGACCCGGCAGCTGTCTGCAAACTAGTCCGAGAGTTGCCGAGTTACTTTGTCTGTAGATTTATTTTCTTATCTTTCTTTATCCGCGTGAATCCGCTGCTAATGTGCAGTTAAGGTTACAAGTTTCAGCTTGCTGTGCGCCGACCAACAGCCTAAGGGCTGGACTCTAAACTTCTTGTTGCTATGAAAAGAGCTTTGCGCCGGCTGGACTCAGTACGCGAAAAACTGCTTCGAATAGTCTCACCGCTTGAGCCGACTCTCTATTCCCAGCGGCCCGCGGAGGGCGAGTGGAGTGTGGCTGAAATAGTGCATCACCTCGCGTTGGTTGAGGAGCGCGTGATCAAAGAGCTCGAAGGGGCCATCGCGCGTCCGCCACAGCGCGTCGGGTTCTTTCGCCGGTTGATACCGACTTCAATCGTTTCCTCGCGCGTCATCCGGGTGAAAGCGCCAAAGGCCGTGAGCCCGCTTGATGCACCCGCCAGGGACACCGGTATTGAAAACCTTGAACGCACTCGAGCTGCCTTGAAAACACTTTGCCTCACTCATGGCAACGAGCGGTTCAGGCAACTCATATTCAAGCATCCATTCCTGGGTAACATCGATGGCGTAGCAACAGTTTCGTTCATCGGCTATCACGAACAACGTCATTACAAACAAATTCGTGAGGTGCTGAAGAAGCTCAAGAATTAGCCGCGGATTCTCGCGAATAAACGCGGATCAGATAAAAGCCGAATTGGAATAGGAGTCTTATTCTCTTTGTCTCTATCCTATCCGCGCTCATCCGCGTTAATTCGCGGCGAATTTCCTGGCATAAACTTGACGCTTCGCAGTCCCCAGTCTATCTTCGCTCGAATTCATAATTAGTATTGCTGCAACGGAGAAGCTTCATCGATGTCGACGACGGTAGCACCTTCAGCTCCAGCCTGGACGATTCCAAATTTTCTTGAAGTGCGCAATGGCCGCCTGGCTGTAAATGGCGCTGACTCTTTGGAACTTGTCCGCAAATACGATTCGCCTCTTTTCGTCTTCTCCGGCCCACGCATCCGATCCAACATCGAACGACTAAAGCATGCGGCGCAATCAGTGGATCATCCCATCCGCTTCTTCTATGCATCGAAAGCAAACTCCAACATGGCGGTGCTCAAGACTGTTCTGGAGTCAGGCATTGATGTCGAGGTCAACAGCGGCGGTGAACTTTTCAAGGCCCTGCGCGCCGGCTTTCGCGCCGACCAGATTATCTTCAACGGCACCAGCAAGAGTGCCGCTGAACTGGACCAGGCCGTAAGCGCAGGAATCTATGCCATCAATGTCGACTCTATTTATGAAATCGGATTGGTTGAAGAAGCGGTTAAGCGAGTAGCTGCGGCGAGCGGTCAGTCACCGAAACCTGCACGCATCGCCCTGCGACTTGTTCCTGAAATTGGCACGCGTTCACATCTTGGCTTGCAGACTGCGTTGCTCACTTCGAAATTCGGCATATCGTCTTCGGAAGTACTCGAGGCTTTTCGACGCGGTTTACAAAATCCCGATCTGATTCATGTTTGCGGCATCCATATTCATGTCGGCTCGCAAACACCTGATGTCGAACCTTTCGCCGAAGCTTTTCGCAGCATGTGGGAACACCTCGTCGCAATTCATCACGAGACGGGCCACACGCTGGAACACATCAATCTCGGCGGCGGTATTCCGGTCAATTACCTCCGCGATCGCTCGCTGGCGGATCAACTCCCCGAACACGAGCGCGATATGCTCGGCGCCGATCTCGAGCCGGCCATAGTTTTGTCCGAGGCTCTGCGTGTCGCCCGCGCGTCAGCCCGCGCTGCGCAGGCGGAACGTCTGCTCGATAGGACCACAATCCTGCTCGAACCTGGACGCAGCATCATTGCCGATGCCGGCCTCGTTTTAACTACCGTACTCAACATGAAGCAACGGCCGGAAACCGGCGACGTCTGGCTGCTGACAGATGCCGGCTACAACATCATGCTCTCGATGAATAATTACAAGTGGTACTACCACACCATCTCCGCTACACGCGCCGGTGAGCCGCATGAGAGCAGTTATAAAGTCGCCGGACCGCTTTGCGACTCTGGCGATGTTTATTTCGACATTGAGCGCCAGGGACGCTTGCCTGACTATCGAAAACTTCCCGCGAACGTTCAGCCCGGTGAAGTGCTCGCGCTGCTCAACTGCGGCGCATACTCGTTGGCGCAGATGTTTCAATACAACGGCCGTCCTCTGCCGGCGGCCGTGATGATCGACGCTGAGGGAAAATCAACCTTGATTCGCCGCCGCGATACTTATGAAGACCTGTTGAGGGACGAGTTGTGGTAGAGACGAGGTCAACGGAAACGCGCACGCCGACGCGACGAGAGTTTCTAAAAACGGCCGGCTTTGCAGCAGTCGGAGCACCGCTTGTTTTTAGTCCTTATGTTCAACGTCGCGCGTATTCGTGCATCATCGTTGGCGCCGGTCTTTCAGGTCTGGCGGCGGCGAACGTATTGAAGCAAGCTCACTGGGACGTGACGGTTCTCGAAGCCAGAGAGCGCACTGGCGGCCGCGTTTTTTCTTTTGGTTTTAAGGAGAACCGTGATCTGATATGCGAACTTGGTGGCGAATGGGTCGGCGACAGTCACGAACGCATGAAAGCCTTATGCCAGGATTTCGGAATCAAGCTAAAGGATCATCGATTTGAAGCCTCGCTCATGCGCGACGGCGTAGTCAAGCGCCCGGGTCAATGGGATTTTTCACCGCAGGCGAAAACCGCTTTTGAGAAGTTCAGGAAAACTTTCCATAGCTATGGAACTAAAGAGCGACTTCGCTTGGATCGGTATGATTGGTGGACCTGGCTCGAAGAAATTGGCTTCACTGAAGACGACCTGTTGCTGCGTGATCTGCAAGACAGCACAGATTTCGGCGAGACAATCCGGATGGTTTCTGCTTACACGGCTGCGGCGGAGTATTTCGAATCCAGTCCAGCAAATGAGATGGACTACAAGATGGAGGGCGGGAATTCGAGACTGATAAACGCCCTGTCTGGCAGCATTGGCAACGACTCGATCCTCACCGGTATGCCGGTGGCAAACATCAAGCAGAGAGGCGGCAAGGTAATCGTGACAGCCGGTGGCAAAACTTTTACTGCCGACGCCTGTATCTGTACGGTGCCGGCACGAACGTTGGATAAGATCAAATTCGATCCGCCTCTTCCGACCGCGCAAAGCGCCGCCGCCGAAAAGCTTCAGTATGCGCGCATCATAAAAAACTGTGTGCTCTTTCGCGAGCGGTTTTGGGGCCCGGAAGACTTTTCTCTCGTTAGCGATGTTACGTCCCACTACTATTTTCACAGCACTAAGTCTCAGCCGGGAAAGCAGGGCATTCTTTGTAGCTACGCTATCGGCGAAAAGGCCGACGTGCTTGCGGCGCAGAACGCCCAAAGACGCAGCGAGATCATCACGCGTGATCTTCTGCCGCTTAATGAGCACGCGCCGAAACTTGCTCTCAATATTCAGTCACTTGCCTGGCAGCGTGATGTCTACACGCAGGGCGCTTATGCTTTTTATCGACCGGGGCAGTGGTTTACGCTGCGCCCAATTCTGCAACAACCGCATGGGAAGGTGCTCTTCGCGGGGGAACACCTGGCGGAGTGGCAAGGCTTTATGGAGGGAGCCGTCGTAACGGGCGAAGCGGCTGCAAACGCACTCACCGGTAGACGCCGAGCCAGGCGCGCAGCATGAAACGAGACAAGAACCAGAACCCCGGTTTTTGTTTCAACCCCACCGAGTCATGGGTACTCATGCAGTTTAGAGTACAAACTTTAGTTTGCGCTGGGGAATCGGCAGCCTAAAGGCTGAACTCTAAACTTCCGCCTTCTTGCTCGCCACTCAAAGACGTGATCAATGGGTTCGATAGGCATGCAACAGGTTTCCAAAACTCAGCTCGTCCGCGGACTATCGCTCGTCGCCGCACTCTCCATTGTTGTTGGCAACGTCATCGGCACGGGCGTCTTTCTGAAGGCGCGCGTGATGACCTGCAACGTGGGCACGCCTGGCAAAGTGCTTGGCGTGTATGTCATCGCGGGTTTCCTCTCTCTTGCCGGAGCTCTGAGTTACGCCGAATTGGCGGCGATGATGCCGCAAGCCGGCGGCGAATATGTTTTCATGCGCGAAGCGTACGGCCGGCCGTGGGGGTTCCTCTTCGGTTGGATGTCGTTCTTCATCGGCAAAGCCGGCTCTCAGGCGGCGCTTGGTGTTCAATTCGCCTTATTTCTAAATGCTATGCTTCGCGGGGCGCTCGGCGGCGAGTTTTTTTCAGCTAATATTTTTGGCTATACAGTTCCCTTCGGAAAAATACAAGTTGCTGCACTGATATCTATATTAATTGTAACCGGGATCAACTGTCTGGCGGTCAAAGTGAGTGGCAGTGTGGCGACAGTTCTCTCGGGAATCAAGATAGCTCTGGTGCTGGTCATAGGCATCGGCGCCTTTCTACTGGCGAGCGGCGCAGACTGGTCACACCTTTGGATGTCAAACGCGGGCGGCACGTGTGAAGGTGTATCGGCCGCGGCGCGGGTTGGCTTCGGGGGATTCATCGCGGCTATGCTTGGCGCCCTCTGGGCCTATGACGGCTGGAATAACGTAACGCTGGTTGCGGGCGAAGTGCAGGATCCGCAACGCAATCTGCCGCGCGCCCTGGTTGGCGGGATGCTCCTGATCATGGCGTTGTATCTCTTCGTAAACCTGGCTTATTTCTATGTCCTCTCGCCGACTGAGATTGCCAGCGTCTCCACCAGATCTTCAGTCGCGACGGAAATAGCACAGAGATTTCTCGGTCCGCTGGCGGTAAGTCTTATCGCGGCAGCATTACTTTCGTCCACCTTCGGCACTTTGCACACTTCCATCCTTACCGGCGCGCGCGTGCCCTACGCGATGGCCCGAGACAACTTGTTCCCGCGGAGTTTGTCTCACGTTTCACCTCGTACCCACGTACCAACGGGCGCGTTGATCGTACAGGCAATTTGGGCGTGCGTATTGGTGGTCCTCTTTTCTTCATCGTTTGACACGCTCACCGACTATGCGATTTTTGGGCTGTGGATTTTCTATGCTCTCGTCACAGCCGCAGTTTTCATCCTGCGGCGGCGGATGCCCGATGCCGAGCGTCCGTATCGAACGTGGGGCTATCCCGTCGTTCCCTTGCTTTTCATAGTCGCCGCAGCAGTCCTGCTGGTGAAAACGGTCTGGGATGTTCGCGGGGACGCGATTACGGGCCTCAGCTTGCTTCTGCACGGACACATCGGAGCGGGATTCTTAATCATAGCGAAGGATCCTCCGCTATTTGGGATCATTCTGATCGCGTTGGGATTGCCGGTGTACTGGTATTGGGCCAGGCATCAGGAGCAAACCAATAATGATTAAGGCGCACTCCATTTAAGAGAACGAACAACCCATCGTCTCTATTGCAAAAAAGTAACCGAACTAGCTTAGTGAAGTAGAAGAGCTGACGGTCGTGCGTGTGAACGCTACGCGAACGTCTTGCCGTTAGCTTTTGGAAGACGCGAGATTATGCTTACGATGCGCGGGTTGTCAACGGCGAGAACTACGTCAAGGATGGAGCTTGCGGATTGCTCGTGCTCTCGTCGAAGTCGCTTAGGTGGCGGCTTCTAACGCACGGAATTCTTAGTTAAACCGGCCAGCGCTTCTCGGGCGACTTCCTTATCGTCAAAGTGGAAAACTTCGCGGCCGATGATTTGATAGTCCTCGTGTCCCTTGCCGGCAATTAAGACTAAATCTTTACTGCGTGCTTCCAAGATTGCCTGATGAATCGCATCGCGCCGATCTGCAATTTTTCGGTAAGGCTTGCCTGTCTTCTGAATTCCGGCCTCTGCTTCGGCCAGGATCTTCTCCGGGTCTTCCGTGCGCGGATTATCCGAAGTCAAAATCACCACATCACTCAAACTGCCCGCTGCTTCCCCCATCGGGGCTCGCTTTGAACCATCGCGATCGCCGCCACAACCGAAGACTGTAATAATTTTCCCTTTCGTCACCTCACGCGCAGTTCGTAGTACATTCAGCAGTGCATCGTCGCTATGTGCGTAATCAACTACCACCGCAAAGTCTCCGGCATGCGGCACACGTTCGAAACGACCCGGCGCTCCCGTGCATTTCTCCAGGGCCCGTGTGATGACATCGATTCCATACCCAAGCGCAAGGCCGCTGGCAACCGCTGCCAGCGTGTTGTAGATGTGCGGAGGCCCAACCAGGGGCGAATGGAATTCGCGCTCACCCATCGGCGTCTTCAACTTGAAGCGCATGCCCGCGAGCGAAAACTCCGCCTCTCGCGCAGTGACGTCCGCGTCTGACTTAACTGCATAACGAACGACGCGCAAACCTTCCCTTTCGAGCCGATCTGCAAGCTCAACGCCATGCGGATCGTCGGCGTTGATTACCGAGACGCGCGGCCTTGTTCCCAACCGCCCATCAAACAGTCGCTGCTTGGCGTACCAGTAATTTTCCATCGTCTTGTGATAGTCGAGATGATCGCGAGTAAGATTGGAAAAAACAGCAACCGCATATTCAAGCGCGTCGCATCGATGAAAATCCATTGCTTGCGAAGACGCTTCCATCACCGCAGTCTTGCAGCCAAGCTCCACTGCCTGGCGCAACATTCGCTGCATGTCAGTGGCCTCGGGCGTGGTGCGTTCAGCCTTGCGACGCTCAGCTCCCAGGCGATACTCCACGGTGCCTGTCATCGCGACCAGTTCGCCGGCAGCTTCCGGAATCGAAGCAATCAAATAGGCGGTGGTCGTTTTTCCATTTGTGCCGGTGATGCCGACAAGTTGTAGCTCGCGTGAGGGATGATGATGGACCTCAGCGGCCGCCAAAGCCATTGCGCGCCTGACATTTTCGACTTGAAGCCACGCAAAGTTAGCAGGGGCAAGCCCCCTTCCTGAGTGCGCTTCCGGTAACTGGAGTTCAGAAATCACACCGACTGCGCCCTGCTCGATGACTTGCGGTATGAACTTATGCGCGTCAAAGTGTCCGCCGCGGACGGCAACGAACAAACTGCCTCGACCGGCGCGACGCGAATCATGTGTGACGTCTGTTACAACTGCTTCTTCGTCACCGGACAATCTGGCGCCCGTTACTTCAGCAATTTGTTTTAGAGTTACTGGTTGGTTTGTCACGGGGTTGAATTCTACGCAGGATCGAAGCGAGGGTAAACCGCCGCTCCCGACTTTGAGACTATAAGCTTCCTTGCTATTTCGCTTGCTTGAGTGCCCTTCATTAGATTCCCAGCTTCAACTTAAATCAGCTCTGGGTTGGGAAGGGCGGCTTGCCCCCGCTCTTGGAAAGCGACTACGATTCGCTGCTCGATCAACTCAACCTATTGGTGAAATAATGCTTATCAGAGTTTCACTCTCCATCACCCTGGCAACCATGCTGCTCTTCTCTTCTCTCTCGAGGGCTACTACTACTTCAAAGCCTCAATACGATCTTCTAATCAGGCATGGACTGATCATCGACGGTTCAGGCCGGCCGGGTTATGTCGCTGACATCGCCATAAATGGCGATCGCATCGTGCGCATCGGCAGGCTAAGGAATGCAGCAGGCGCGCGTGAAATTGACGCCACGGGAATGGTCGTGGCGCCCGGTTTCATCGACATGCTGGGCCAATCGGAGACCTACCTATTAATCGATCCACGTGCCATGAGCAAAGTGATGATGGGCGTGACAACGGAGATCACCGGCGAAGGCGAATCGATTGCGCCAATCAACGACCGGCTCATCAGGGAGCAGGAGGATTTCAACCGTCGTTACAAACTTACGATCGATTGGCGCACGCTTAGCGAGTATTTCAGCCGGCTCGAAAAGCAGGGGTCGGGCGTCAACCTTGCCACTTTTGTCGGCGCCACTCAGGTTCGGGAGTATGTCGTCGGCTTTGACAATCGCCAACCAACCTCCGCCGAGTTGGAACAAATGAGGCAGCTGGTTGCGGCCGCGATGAAGGACGGCGCGCTCGGTCTGTCAACTTCACTGCAATATGTTCCGGCGCGTTTTGCCGGCACTGACGAGATTGTGGAACTCGCGAAAGTCGCGCGACAGTACGGCGGCATCTACGCGACACATCAGCGCAGTGAAGCCAACGCGCTTCACGAATCGCTTGCCGAAGTTTTTCAAATCGCCCGTCGCGCGCAGATTCCCGTCGAAATCTGGCATCTGAAAACTGCTTATAAGAAAAACTGGGGCCGCATGGCGGAAGTGCTGGCAAAGATCAGGCGTGCGCACGCCGCCGGGCTCGACATCACAGCCGATATTTATCCGTACATCGCGGGCAGCACCTCGCTTAGTGCTTGCCTGCCGCCCTGGGCACTTGAAGGTGGCTCTGAAAAGATGCTCGCGCGTTTGCGCGATGCGAAGATCCGCGAGCGCCTCAAGAAAGAAGTGAGCACCGACTCGAAAGATTGGGAAAACATATATTTGGGCAGCGGCGGCGCCTCGGGTGTTCTGATCGGTTCAGTCGTCAATCGGGATCTTGAAGGGATGCAAGGCAAACGCGTTTCGCAGATCGCTGAAGAACAAGGGAAACAACCGCTCGACGCGTTGTTTGATCTCATCCTTGCCGACCACGGCCAAACTGGCGCGATCTATTTCATGATGAGCGAAGAGGATATGCGCGCGGCGATGCGCGCTCCCTTCGTAAGCTTCTGCACTGATAGTGCCGCGCGCGCTAACGACGGGCCGTTGGCTGGATCAAAGTCACACCCACGCGGCTGGGGAAGTTACCCGAGAATTCTAGGCCGGTATGTGCGCGACGAACATCTGCTGACTTTGACAGAAGCCGTTCACAAGATGACCAGTCTTCCGGCGAAGCGCGTTGGTCTCCATGAGCGTGGGCTCCTGCGTGCAGGGTTTTATGCTGACGTGACTATCTTCGATCCTAAGACAGTGTTGGATCGGGCGACGTTTGAGATGCCAAACCAGCATCCGGAAGGTATCAAATACGTCGTCGTTAATGGTCAAATCAGCGTCGACAACGGACAGCGAACAGCGGCTCTGGCGGGAAGAGTGCTCCGCGGCCCTGGCTATCGCAAGTGATCGTCCAAAGTCCAACGTCCAATGTCCAACGTCCAATCCTGAACATCCAACGTCCAAAGTTGGTCCTGACTATATTCGATATTCACCTGGCACAGCGGACGTTGGACTTTGCACTTTGGACTTTGGACTGTCTTAAAGCGAACTCGTGATCCTGCGAAACTCGTCTTCTGTCCAGGCTTTCAGTGTCTCAGTTTGCACGTTCCCTTGAGAGCCGAGTGAGAGAAGGGCGCGCGCCACCGTCTCATCATCGGGCCCTTCGATAATACAGACGAGGTCGTAACGACCCATCGTCAGGTACGTATCTTTTATTTCCACGCCGAGTTTCTTGAAAGCCTTTCGGCCCGCATCGAGACGTTTGGGACTGTCCTTAACTTTCGCGGCCCCTTGTTGAGTCCAACGAATTAGCGTGATGTAGGTTGCCATGAATTGTCTCCTTTCAGAATTTAATCAATCCGCAGATTCCGCCGACTACACAATTGGAACAAGAAAAAGTGGGCGGTAAACTCTTTTCTGTTTCGTTCCCCAATAGCCTCTTATGAACCGTTATCTGTGTAGTCTGCTTAATCCGTGAATAAATGTTCAGATCTTAATAAAGATCTTGCGCGAGTACAGAATCCACATCAGTCCGAGCCAAAGAAGAATGAAAACGATTGCATAAGCGAGCGATGCATTGATCGGCGAGGCCCACGAGAGGAAAAGCTTCTGGAAGATCCAACCTTGCAGCGAGATCTTCGTGTTGCCCCAGGGCAGCTTAATCAAACCCATCAATCTCGCCATCACCCCCGTGCCGACAAAGAGCAAGATTGCGTTCACACCAAAGACAACAAAGGGCTTCGCCCAGCGTTGATATTTCTTGATATCTATTAACCAATAAAACACGGCAAGAAACTCGAGTGCCAGCCCACCCGTAAAGAAAACGTATGAACTTGTCCAAAGAGACTTATTGATTGGGAAAAATGGATGCCAGCACCAGCCAATCACGACACAGCACGCGGCCCCAACAAACAGACCGGTGACTTTTTCATACTGCGACTTGCTGGTGCGCAACCACTGTCCTGTCAATACTCCAAACAGCGTGGTAGCAACAGCGGGTATGGTGCTGAGTATTCCTTCCGGATCGTAAACCTTCCCTTGTTTCCAGATGTGCGGCCCGAAAATCACGCGATCGACAAATGATGCAACGCTTCCCTCCTTGCTCAAGTCCCCGGTGGCAAATCCCGGCGCGTGCAAACGTGTCATCAGCAACCAGTAGACCAGGAGCAGCAAGATCGTGATGACGGCCTGTGTTCTCACTTTGGTTGTCAGAAAAATAATCGACGTAAAAAAATAACAAACCGCGATGCGCTGCAGCACGCCCGGAATCCTGATAGTTGAAAGCTGGAAATAGGGAAAGCCGGCGAGAAACATCCCGAGGGCAAAGATGATCACGGTGCGCTTGATGACTTTCAGGTAAAGGTCGCGCTTGCTGCTGCCACCTTCGCTTCGCCGGCCGAAAGCTAATGGAATCGCCACGCCGACAATGAACAGGAAAAAAGGAAAAATGAGATCGGTGGGCGTCCAGCCATGCCATTCGGCGTGTTCCAGCGGCCAATAGATACTGCCCCACGTTCCCGGATTATTTACCAGTACCATACCGGCGATGGTGATACCGCGGAACACGTCTAGTGAGATCAGGCGCTCGCTCGTTTTTGATGGGGATTTAGACATGTTCTCCAGGGGAAGAGAGATTTTCCATTTTTCATTTTCCATTTTTCATTTTCCATTGATCAGCCCCGGAATGCTGGACGAAACGCCTTACTTTCGGCCGTTGCTTGAACTGCTTGACGCCCGATCTGAAAATGGAAACTGATAAATCTCAAATGGCAAATGGAAAATCCAGGGCTTCCGCAACTTACATGATCTCTTCGGGTGGTTTCTTCAACGTCCCGGCGGCACAACCGGCCGAGGTCGTGGTCCTAACCCAAACGCTTCCGGATCGGGCAAAATAGAATTCTCATTGTAAAGCCGCACTGCTTCAGCAAGCGCTTTACTCTTATTGAGCCAGGTCGCGACGGCCTGATCATAACGAGCGAGCACACTGTCGAGCCAATACGGTCGATTCTCAGTGAGCCACTGCTGCCGATAGGCCTCCTTCAATATCGCAAGTTCCTCCGACATCTCGCGCAACGAGTTGTAGATGTTGCCCCAGTAGTTACGTAAGCGCCCAACCTTGCGGCGGTCGCCGAGATTCAGGTAAGCGTCCCAATACTCCCGGCTGAATTTTTCAACCACCTGCATGCGTCTGCCGAGGTGATCAAGTCGTTGTGCAGCAAAGCGCATGACAGGAATCATCGAGCGGTTGCGCCGCGCGCGAGTTTCGTTGCGCAACAAAAGCTCGTCCGCATTTTCCACGGCTAAACGCATTTCTCTAATCTGGCTGTTCAGCGTTCTCGCTTGCCTCTGGAACGTGGAATTAAAAGGATCGCGCCAGAACAATTCATCGCTCGAACCGATGCCCAGCAACGCGTTTACATTGCCCAGCGTCTGGAGCGCCTCGGTGAATTCATTGCCTTCATTGCGAAAGAACGCCCAGTCAAAGTCTTCGTCAAACGCGTCCCTTTCGACCGGTTTGTTTTGCCAGGAGGCCGCAGCCCCAAGCACAATTCCATACCACGTCATTTCAAACAACGACTCGCCATCGTCGTCCCAGCTCGTATTCATCATGCCCAGCGCGCCTGACGCCTGGCCGTCTCGAACAAAGTTAGCAATATTCTTAGAGGCAGAATCGAGATTCGGAAATATCTGGTTCCAGTTGTGCACGCCCGGACAAACAAACTGTTCCAGACCAGCGTCCTTAAAGGGTTTGATGCGCGGCAGGTAATCATCCTCCGGTGCATAGTCCCAGTTCATCACGATCATGTCCTTCGGAATACTTCCAATCAGATCGCTATGACTCAGCGCTATATCACCCCAGAACATCAGACGGCGGTCGTAAGGCTTCAGAACATCGCGCACGCGATTCAGATGTTCGAAGTAGATTGCGCCAACGCCGCGCGCTTTGGCGGCTTTCTGGCTTTGCCCTTCACCCAATTCAAAAGTTTCGTCGGCGCCGATGTGAAAAAATCTGCCGGGAAACAACTCATTCAACTCGCGATACCAATCAGCGACGAGTTTGTAACTTCCCTCTTGTTGCGGCGACAAAACATCGCCGTAAGGTGTTTCACCGAGCGCATTGTACTTTTCCAGTTTCAATGCTTTGTGCAGATGACCAAACGTCTGCTGTTCTGGTACCAGTTCGATATGGTAGCGGCGCGCGTAAGCTACCAACTCGCGAATCTCATCGCGAGTAAGTGAACCACCGGCCGGGGCGATTAATGGATTTGAGGAGCTCGCAAACGTTTGCTCCATATAAAAGGAGTGCATGTTGAGCTTAAACGCCGCAAACGTGCGCAACTGCCGCTTTATGTAATTGACAGTAGGGACTGGCCCCCGGCTGATGTCGTCAGAAACTCCACGCCAACGCATGGCCGGCCAATCCACGATTTCTACTGCCGGAACAAACGCACTGCTACCGTCGCCGCGCACGAGTTGTTTCAGCGTTTGCAAACCGTAAAAGGTTCCCGCAGCAGTCTGACCTGCGACCAGGACTTCATTGGCGTTGACAGCCAGAACATAACCTTCCGGGTCGAGATCGGTTGGGACGGTGATCCCGAATCTCTTGAGTGCCAGCTGCACCGGCGCGAGATCGAGGTTGCCGATGAGAATAGAGTGACGCGAGCGTGGCTTAGCTATCCTTATTGCCAGCCGCGCAGTTTCTTGTAAGTCATTCTGGAAGTCTTCCGCCGCATAGCGATCGTCTTCTGAGCGCGGATCCGCGAGAACTATACGCGCTGCGGAAGTACGAGCGTCGCCGCCAATGCGAAACCCGTCCGCCTTAACCGCTATTTGCCTGGGCCGAGGTATTAATTGAACGGACGAAACCGCCGTCGGCTCTTGTGCTATCGCGCCTGAACTAATGATGACAATAAAGGCAAGAAGCAACCACGGACGCACAACCGCGCTTCGTGTTAAAGTGTTCAGCATTGAAGTAAAGAAAAATACCGGAGCTAGTCTTGGGCAAGAACGGTATGAGTATTTAACCGAAATCCTCGGGGAATACAATGTCAGCCGCGGAATTGCGCGAATCAGAAGTTTGAGTTGAATTGCTTTTGTTGGATCCGCGTCCATTCGCGTTAATCCGCGGCTATTGTTAAGTTGAATGAACAGGTTCGCTGTCTAGACAATTTTCGTAACAAGCCTTGCGAAAGGAATCCTTCCCTTGTCATTGATGCTTCAGGAAATCGCCGAGCAGCCTGAGGCGCTCGAGTCCACAATTCAAGCTGAGCGCGCAAAGATTTCAAGACTGGGAAACTTTCTGCGGGCGCGCGAGATCGATCTAATCGTGCTCGTGGCCCGAGGCAGCTCGGATAATGCTGCTCTGTTTGGCCGCTACCTGCTGGAGATTACAGCGGGCATTCCCGTCTCACTTTCGGCGCCCTCGGTCCACACTCTGTATCACGCAAAACTCAATCTGCGACACGCGCTGGTCGTCGGCGTCTCGCAATCCGGCGAAGGTGAAGACATCAATCAGGTTTTGGAGAACGCCCGAGCGTGCGGCGCCTATACGGTTGGCATTACGAATGAGCCGTCGTCGTCGATGGTTAGCTTTGTCGATGAAACGTTGCTGATGCACGGTGGCCGCGAGCGGTCAGTTGCAGCAACCAAAACCTTCACCGGTCAGATGATGCTTTTTTACATGCTTGCAGCGGAACTCGCGCAGGCGACGCCTGTCTGGTCCTACGAGTCGATTCCGGGTTTCGCGGCCCGTGCTCTCGAGCAGCAGCCGGCAATACTTGAGCTGGTTCAGCGCTATGTATTCATGGAAAACTGCGTCGTCGTTGGGCGTGGGCTGGCATACGCAAACGCGTATGAGTTGGCGCTGAAGCTGATGGAAACGTGCTACGTGGTGGCCGAACGTTTTTCTTCGGCAGACTTTCTTCATGGGCCCTTGGCGATGGTGGAGCGTCACTTTCCAGTGATTCTTTTCGCGCCGCCCGGCGTCATGCTGCCGGGCGCAAAAAGTCTTATCGCACGGTTGCACGAATTGCGCGCCGACACGCTTGTCATAACCAGCGATCTTGAAGCAGCGGCCAATTGTTCTCGCGCGATCATTATGGCGAAAGAGATTGATGAATTTGTGGCGCCGATTCCTTATATAATTCCCGGACAGCTATTCGCAGCGTTGTTGGCCGACGCGAAAGGATTGGACGCAGACCAGCCTCGGTCACTTTCGAAAGTGACCAGAACTTTGTAGCGCAAGCTGTTAGCTTGCGACGCAATCTAGTAGTTTGCGTTACGCTTAAAAATCAGAAGCATGAACATCCAGCTACAGGCGCTTTCCAAAGGGCCCGTGTACTTGCAAGTCCGCGAACAGATTGAAACTCAAATCGCGAACAAGACCCTCCCATCGGGAGATACGCTGCCGTCTCCAGGGGTGTTGGCGCAAAAGCTCTCAGTCGATAAAGGCGAAATTCAACGCGCTTACTTTGAACTGGAATTCGCCGGCCTGATTACAAAACAGACGGGCAAAGACTTTCTCGGACACGCAAAAACAACCTATCGCGTCGCGTGAGGGATTGCGTTGAGCAACTCATGACTGGTCGGTTCAAACGCAATCTATAAATACTCGACTCCTAACAGTGCGGCGATTGCGCCCCTACAGTTGAAACGGTACTGGTTCAGTTTGGAATCGGCACGAGGGTTCGAACTCTACAGAATGTTGGCCGCAGGGTCGCGCGACTGTATCAACTTCGGGAACTAGGCAGAACCATTACGAACCGAGCGCGGTAGCGCCGGATGTAAAGTGTACGTTGGCCATCAGCTGGGCAATGCTCTTAATACTCAGTTTGACTTCAGCATCCGGCGCTACCGCGCTGGTTCTGTAATCGTTTATTCCCGTTGAATTCCCGACGACTCATTACTTGCTGCTTTCATTCCGAATCCAGTATCGTGAAACAACTGCTGTGTGACTAAAACGATCTCGCGTGATATTCTTTTTCGCATTTTGAAAATGCGGTTGCGAAAGCGCCAGGAGCGAAAGTGGCGGAATTGGCAGACGCGCCAGACTTAGGATCTGGTACCGAAAGGTGTGGGGGTTCGAGTCCCCCCTTTCGCACCAATGAGAACAGCGAACAGTGAACAGTCAACAGCCGGATAAGGAATGACTGCTAATTTGCTTACTGTTCACTCTCTGACTGTTTACTGTTGACTGTTTGCTAACTTGAAAGAAGGAAGGATGCCCGTTGGATGTTGAAGCGTCACAACGGGCTTAATGTTTGATGAAGACAGAGTTCGTAGATGTCTCCCCAACGCGCAAAGAGATCAAAATCGAAATTGACCCAGGCACTGTGCGCCAGGCTTACGATCGCATTAGCGATCGTTACGCGAAGCAGGCAAAAGTGCCTGGCTTTCAGGCCCGGACATGCGCCGCGCGGCAGTGGTGCGCACGCGTTTCAAGAACGAGATCAGAGCCCAGACTCTCCAGGAGCTGGTCCCTGATGCTGTAAACGAGGCGATAAGTAAACACGAGCTCAACACACTCGGTGAGCCTGACGTTCAGCTGGACAATACGGAAGCGCTTGAGAAGTTCGGAGAAGAACCGATTGTCGTCAAGGTGAATGTCGAGGTGCTGCCAAAAGTTGAACTGCAAAAATACAAAGGCCATCGAAGCGGTTCGCAAAACTCGATCGGTAACCGACGAAAACGTGGACGAGATGATCGAGGCGTTGCGAGAAACGTCCGGCAGCCATGCAGCCGGTTGAAGACCGGGGCGCTGCGCTTGGCGATACGGTTACAGTTAATGTCGAGGGGCAAGTTCGTCGATGACTCCGAAGAAGAAGACATCAAGGCAGACGACGTTGAGGTCATACTTGGCGGCAAGGGAGTCCAGCCGGAGTTTACCGATAATCTGACCGGCGTTAAGCCTGACGACGAAAAGACTTTTGTTGTTGACTATCCTGAGGATTTCTCCTCGAAGGGACTTGCCGGAAAGAAGGTTGAGTACACTGCCAAGGTGACGGCGGTACGAGTCAAAGAACTTCCTGAGATCGACGACGAATGGGCCAGGAGCCTGGGCGAAGATTTTGATTCGGTTGCTACCTTGCGCACAAAGATTCGCGAGAACATGGAGAAGCAGGCCGGACAGGAAGCCGATCATCGTCTGCGCGCGGACTTAATGCACAAACTTCTCGAGGCGCATCCAGTTTGAAGTGCCCCAGAGTTTGATCGATCACCAGACCAGTTACCGGCTCGAGAGCGTAGTGCGCGACATGATTGGTAGAGGCGTCGATCCGCGCAGCCAGAACCTCAATTGGGAGGGGCGCGCGAAGAGTTGAAGGCCCAGGCGGAGGAGGATGTGCGCGGCTCGTTGCTGCTCGAACGCATCGCTGAAGAAGAGAAGATCGATGTCTCAAATGAAGAAATTGAAGCGGAGATTCGAAGCGATCGCGAGGAGCTCGCAACAACCAATAGAGCAAGTGCGCAGCGTCTTGACAAAGGAAGGGGGCGAACGTAGCATCGCGACACAGATTGCGCAATCGCAAAGCGCTTGATCTTTTAGTTGAAAACGCGAAGGTAACTGACGAAGAGTGGAGCGAAGAAAGTACCAGGGATGAAGGATGAGGGATGAAGGATGAATAAGGGGAGAGGCCGGCTCTAATCTTTTTCATCGTTTCATAATTCATCCTTCATCCTTTTGTCTTAAGCGGTTAAGAAAGGTTATTGAGATCCTATGGCCCTCGTACCAATGGTCGTCGAGCAAACGTCGCGCGGTGAGCGCGCCTTCGATATTTACTCGCGACTCCTGAAAGACAATATTATTTTTCTCGGCACCCCTATCGACGATCAGATTGCCAACTTGATCGTGGCGCAACTTCTCTTTCTCGAAGCCGAAGATCCGGAAAAAGACATCAACGTCTACATCAACTCGCCAGGCGGTTCGATCACCGCCGGCATGGCCATCTACGACACGATGCAATTTATTCGACCGGATGTAACCACGATCTGCGTCGGCCAATGCGCCTCGATGGGAGCGCTACTGCTTGACTGCCGGCGCCAAAGGCAAACGTTTTGCCCTGCCAAACTCGCGCATTCTCATTCACCAGCCCACCGGCGGTTCGCAGGGTCAGGCGACCGATATCCGCATTCAAGCCGAAGAAATCCTGCGCATGCGCGAACTCACCTCGCAAATTATTGCCAAGCACACCGGCCAGTCCTATGAGACTGTCGAACGCGATGTTGAGCGCGACAAAATTATGTCTGCCATGCAGGCCAAGGAATATGGTTTAATAGACGAGGTAATCGCGCACCGCGAGTAGTGCGCTACCGCTGGAGAG
Source organism: Blastocatellia bacterium (assembly GCA_963698325.1). Classification (GTDB taxonomy): domain Bacteria; phylum Acidobacteriota; class Blastocatellia; order Pyrinomonadales; family Pyrinomonadaceae; genus PSRF01. The sequence continues at coordinate 277,955 of CAVOQJ010000013.1, forward strand.
GCCTCTGATGATTGCGAAAATGAAAGCGGGCGGGTTTAGTTGCTCTTTTTGTGGACGATCGAAAGGCGAGGTCGCCAACATCGTGACCGGCACGCCGCAACGCGCGCCCGGAGTGCCCAAACAAATGATCGGGAAAAGCGCCTTCATATGTAACGAGTGCGTTGAGCGCTATCACCAGATGGTCACAAGCCCGAAACTTCCCCGCAGCTCCGCGGTTGTCACGAAGTAAATTGGTTCGCTCGAAGCTCGAAGGAGATCCCCTAATATATGGTGAGACGAACCGACGACACGTTGCGCTGTTCGTTCTGTGGTAAGTCGCAGAATGAAGTTAAGAAACTCATTGCCGGTCCCACCGTCTATATCTGCAACGAGTGCATTGATATCTGCAATGAGATCATCACGGACGATCAGCAAGCCGAATCCGTAGCGACGCGACCGCCGCTGCCCAAGCCGGGCGAGATCAAGAACTTTCTTGACGAATACGTGATCGGACAGGACGAAACCAAGAAGCGCCTGGCCGTCGCCGTCTACCAACACTACAAACGCATCGAACTGGGTCGTCGACGCTCGGACGTCGAAATTCAAAAAGCGAACATTCTGCTCATCGGACCGACCGGTACCGGCAAGACTCTGCTGGCACAAACGCTGGCGCGCATGCTCAGCGTTCCCTTTACGATCGTCGACGCCACGACACTTGACTGAAGCCGGTTATGTCGGTGAAGACGTCGAGAACATCATCCTCAAACTCCTGCAGTCGGCAAACGGCGATGTCGAACGCGCCCAACAAGGCATTATCTACATCGACGAAGTCGACAAGATTTGTCGCAAAGACGAAAACCCTTCGATCACGCGCGACGTTTCCGGTGAGGGCGTGCAGCAGGCGTTGCTGAAGATTCTGGAAGGCACGGTCGCAAACGTCCCGCCGCAGGGTGGCCGCAAACATCCTCATCAGGAGTTTTTCCCGGTCGACACAACGAATATTCTTTTCATTTGCGGTGGAGCTTTTGTTGGTCTCGAGAAAGTGATCGAGCGTCGGCTGCGGAATAAGTCGCTGGGCTTCCAGGCGGAAGTGAAGATCGGCCGGCATCGTCATGCGGAAGCGCTGGCTGCAGTGCAGCCCGAGGATCTAATTCGGTTCGGCTTGATTCCGGAGTTTGTCGGACGCTTGCCCGTTTGCGGCGTGCTTCATGAACTCGACGAAGGCGCACTCATCAAGATTCTGACCGAACCAAAGAATGCCCTCGTCAAGCAGTATCAGAAGAAGTTTGACTTCGACAATGTGAAGTTGAAGTTCACTGAAGACTGCGCTAAAGTCGGTCGCCCGACAGGCAGTTGAACGAAAAGTTGGCGCGCGCGGGCTGATGATGATTCTTGAAGAGCTGCTCTTGGATGCGATGTACACCCTGCCGTCTCAGAAACGCGTGAAAGAGTTTGTAATTACCAGCGAAATGGTCGAACGGCGACGCGCCATTCCGGGTGAGGGACTTGACCGGCATCGACGGCGCCGCCGCCTGAGCCTCTCTGACAAACTGAAGTTTGTCGAACAATTTTCCCAAGGTGGCGTACACTTGGGAAATGATTTACAATTGGACATCTTAATATAGGGGCGAGACGGCAGTTTGAGCGGCTCGCCTTTCTTGCAAAAAGCCGCGTTAAAAAGTTATTCAGAATCATGGAAGAATATTCAGATCGATCCCCCTGCCGATGTAGCCTGGTACCCGATGGTGCCAATCCGCGACGTCGTCATTTTTCCCTTTCACAAAAGTTGCTTTCAAAATCGGCCGGCAGGGATCGGTGCGTGCGCTCGAACAGGCCCTCGCCACTGACCGCACTATTTTCCTGGCTACTCAGCACGACGCCACCGTCGACGAGCCTGCGCCCGATCAGATTTATGGCGTGGGCACTCTCGGTCGCATTCTGCAGTCGCAAAAACAGGACAACGGCCAAATCAAAGTCGTGGTCGAAGGTCGCGAACGCGCCACTACTGTGCGCGTTGAAAACACGGACGGTGCCTTTATGGCTCTGGTGAGGCGCGCACCGGTCGTTAACGAAGAAGGCACTCGCCTCGACGCGCTCGATTCAAAAGATTGGTCAGCTCGTCGAACAACATCTGCGACTGGCTCCTGACACGTCAGACCGATGCGTTGCAGACGGCGCTGCGCAATCAGGAATCCTTCGCACCTCGCCGATGCGCTTGCTTCTCAGTTGCGAATCTCAGTTGAAGACAAGCAGGGACTGCTCGAATTGTTTTCCACGCAGGCGCGATTGCAACGTTTGATTGAGTTGCTGGAGACCGAGATCGAAAAACGTCAACTCGATCGCACGATTCAGACTCGCGTGAAGCGGCAGATGGAGAAGGCTCAAAAGGAGTACTACCTCAACGAGCAGATCAAGGCGATTCACAAAGAGCTCGGGCGCAAAGACGAGAAGGCCGAACTCGAAGAGCTGAAGAAGAAGATCGAAGAAGCCGGCATGACCGAAGAGGCCAAAGAGAAGGCCATGCAGGAACTGCATCGTCTCGAAGCCATGCCGCCGATGTCAGCCGAAGGCACAGTTTCACGCACTTATATCGACTGGCTGGTCAGCGTACCCTGGAAACAGAAGACCAAAGAGATCAAGGATCTGACAAAGGCTGAAGAAGTTCTGAACGAAGACCACTTCGGCCTGGAAAAGATCAAGGAACGTATTCTCGAATATCTTGGCCGTCCGTCAGCTGGTAAAGAATCCAAAGGGTTCGATTCTCTGTTTTGTCGGCCCTCCGGGAGTCGGCAAAACGAGTCTCGGTAAGTCGATCGCGCGAGCTACCGGGCGCAAGTTTGTTCGCCTGTCGCTGGGTGGTGTTCGCGACGAAGCTGAGATTCGCGGTCATCGTCGCACTTACATCGGGGCGCTGCCCGGCCAGATCATTCAGATGATGAAAAAGGCGGGCACTGTTAATCCCGTGCTGCTGCTTGACGAAGTTGACAAGCTCGGTGCTGATTTTCGCGGCGACCCGAGTGCGGCACTGCTCGAAGTGCTCGATCCGGAACAGAATCACACTTTCCAGGATCATTACCTGGATGTGGAATACGATCTTATCGAAAGTCTTTTTCATCGCTACGTCGAACGTGCTTCACACGATTCCGCCGGCGCTGCAGGATCGTCTGGAGATTCTGCGTCTTTCCGGTTACACCGAACGCGAGAAACTGGAAATCGCGAAGCGCCACCTGGTGCCGAAACAAGCTGAAGGCAACGGTCTGAAGCCGGAGCAGCTTGATTTCACCGACGAAGGTATTGCTCGAAATTATTCGCCACTACACGCGCGAGGCGGGCGTTCGCAATCTCGAACGCGAGATCGGATCGTGTTGCCGCAAGCTGGCGCGCAAGTTCGTTTCGGAACAACGTCGCTGAAGATTTCAAGGACATTATCGATGCCGAGCGTGTGCGCGAAATGCTTGGGCCCGATCAAATTTCGCCAGCAGGGCATGGCTGCGGAAAGTGAAATCGGTCTGGCGACTGGACTTGGCCTGGACTGAAATTGGCGGCGAAGTTCTGCAAATCGAAGCGACGCTGATCAAAGGCCGCGGCGGTGTGACGCTCACCGGCAAACTTGGTGACGTAATGCAGGAATCAGCGCAGGCAGCGTTGACTTGCATCAAAGCGCGCGCCGAGCGCTTGGGAATGAGTATCGACTTCATTCGCAAGCGCGATCTGCATATTCATATTCCCGAAGGTGCGATTCCCAAGGATGGACCTTCGGCAGGCATTACCATGGCCACCGCAATGGCTTCTGCTCTCGCTCGTGCGCCCGTTCGCAAGAACGTCGCCATGACGGGAGAGATTACCTTGCGGGGCCGGGTGCTTCCGATCGGCGGTGTGAAAGAGAAGTTGCTGGCTGCTCATCGCTTTGGAATCGATACGATCATCCTGCCGAAGGACAACGAGAAGGATCTGCCGGAGGTTCCTGAGGAAGTTCGCAATGCGCTCTGCATCAATCTGGTAGAAACGATTGATGAAGTGTTGGCGCTTGCCCTTGAGGACGCATGTCCCACTGATGCGGCCGCGACGGACGAGACAAAGGCGCCGCCACTTTGGACAACCGAGCAGCCTTCACAAGGAATTCAGACAAGTTAACTGCTTCGAGCTAAATTCCAGCGGTACAGGGTTCAAGCTTTCACCTGCGGTCATTCCAGCCGCAAGGTGAAGGCTGAACTCAAAACGTCGTTTTGTTAGTTCCAGAACCTTTCCCGATTACCCTAAGAGGAGATCCCAATGAGTAAACATGAAGATGCTGATCTGATTCTGAAGCTTTACGACCTCCGACGGGAAGCAACGATGCGCGAAGCGCGCAACTGGTTCTTCACCTTTAATCCCACCAGCGTGCAGGATTTTATCGACGTCTTAACCGGGCGAGCAATAGCGGTCACTATCGCATGGTAATTTCCTACTGGGACATGGCCGCCTCCATGGTGAACAATGGCGCAATCGATGCGCAGATGTTCAACGAAACAAACGGCGAGCACCTGTTCGTCTACTGCAAAGATAGAACCCGTGGTCGAAGACATCCGCGACCATGTTTGGCAACCCCGAATTCCTGGGCAATCTCGAGAAAGTGGTGAAGCGTATCCCGGATAGCGAAGCCAAACTCGCTGCCATGCGAGAGCGCATGAAAAAGTTTGCTGCGATGCGCGAGGAGCGCGCAGCGAAGGCGGCCGGACAAGCCTAAGGTCAGCGGTAGTTGGAGATCCCCACGCGGGTCAAGCCTGCGTGGGGCGCTCGTCATCTGCATCTCATTCCAGCATGAAGGTTACGAGCGCCGAGTTTCTGAAAAGCGCTTTCCAGGAAGCCGACTGGCCCCTGGGAGCGCTAGCCGGAAATTGCTTTTCTGGGTCGCTCAAACGTCGGGAAATCGAGCTTGATCAATTCCCTACTGGCAGTTCGCGGTCTGGCGCGCACATCTTCAACGCCGGGCCGGACTCAGTCATTGAATTTTTTTCTTATAAACAAGCGATTTCGATTTGTCGATCTTCCCGGTTTCGGTTATGCTCGGGTACCGAAAGACATAAAATCCACTTGGGGTGAGATGGTCACCAGCTACCTTGCAAAGCGGCAGCAGCTTGTGCTATCAATTCACATCGTAGATTCGCGCCACGAACCCACAAAACTGGATTTGCAGCTTCACGAGTGGCTTGAGCACAGTGCCAAGCCGCGATTAGTAGTTGCCACGAAATCCGATAAGCTATCTAACAACGAGCTGAAAGAGAGTCTGCGACGCGTCAAACGCGTGTTCAGCGAGGATCAGCGTGGTGGCTTTTTCCGCGAAGACTGGACGGGGCGGTAACGAAATTTGGCGGGCAATCGAGAGTGCAGTAGCTGATTACAATCTCCCGGCCCTTGCTTAGATTACGATTTGCAAAATAAGACAGGTCTCCTGAAAATGAAAGTCGAGCGTCGAATCACAAATTCTCAAAGCCCCTTTTGGTCAATCTGACTTGATTCTAGACCACGAATGGCGGGATACATCGCATCCAAGTGAGACTTGAGACCCACTCGATATCGAGGTAAATTGCATAACATCTTTGAGGAGAATCTTGTTGCAGCCTCGCGAATGATGGGCGGGCTTTGCGGGCAAATTGCAGTTAGCTTGTTAGTTCCGCGATCTTTTCCAGTTTCTCAACCTCCAAGAACCCAAAACTAATTCGGCCGCTGATTTCGCCGGCCGTATGAATAATTTCTTAGAAGCGAATTGATAGGATTGAATTGATATGTCACAAAGAACACGTTCACGCGCTTCAAGCGCGAACAACGAGACGGTAACGAAGAAGACGGCGGCACCGTAGCCACCGCCGAAGCTCCGGAAAAAGAGAGCCGAGATGGCAGAGACTTCGGCAGCGAAGGTTTCCAAAACCTGGCCGACCTCAAGGAGATGTCGATCTCCAAGCTGACGCAGAATCGCCAAGGGCATGGACGTGCCGGGCGCCACCGGCATGCGGAAGCAGGAGCTCATCTTCAAAGTGCTGGCCGCGCAGACCGAGAAGAGCGGTCTCATCTTTTCGGAGGGCGTGCTGGAAACGTTGCCGGATGGCTTCGGTTTCCTGCGTGCACCTGAGTACAACTATCTTCCCGGGCCGGACGATATCTACGTTTCGCCTTCGCAGATTCGCAAATTTGACCTGCGCACCGGCGACACGGTTAGCGGACAGATTCGTCCGCCCAAAGAAGGCGAACGTTATTTCGCGCTGATCAAGGTTGAAGCGATCAACTTTGAATCTCCCGATCAGGCACGCGAGAAAGTTTTCTTCGACAATCTCACGCCGCTCTATCCGGACGAGCAGTTGAAGATGGAGGTTACGCCGGAGAACCTGTCCGCCCGTGTCATCGATCTGGTGACGCCACTCGGCAAAGGTCAACGTGGTTTGATCGTCGCTCCGCCGCGCACCGGCAAGACGATGCTGCTGCAGACCATCGCGAATTCGGTCACGCAAAACCATCCGGAAGTTACTTTGATCGTCTTGCTGATCGACGAGCGACCGGAAGAAGTCACCGACATGCAGCGATCGGTTAACGGTGAAGTGATTTCGTCAACCTTTGATGAACCGCCGACACGCCACGTGCAAGTTGCGGACATGGTGATCGAAAAAGCGAAACGACTGGTCGAGCACAAGCGCGACGTGGTTATTCTGCTTGATTCGATTACTCGTCTGGCGCGCGCCCACAACGCGGTGGTGCCGCCTAGCGGCAAGATCCTCTCCGGCGGTATCGATTCAAATGCGTTGCAACGTCCAAAACGCTTCTTCGGCGCGGCCCGCAACATCGAAGAAGGCGGATCACTGACGATCATCGCCACGGCGCTGATCGACACCGGCTCGCGAATGGACGACGTGATTTTTGAAGAGTTCAAGGGTACCGGTAACTCGGAAATTCACCTCGATCGCCGCCTGAGCGACAAACGACTGTTCCCGGCAATCGACTTGCAGCGTTCCGGAACACGCAAGGAAGAATTGCTGATTAGCAAGGAAGACCTCAATCGAATCTGGGTGATGCGTCGCGTTTTGAATCCGCTGTCACCGGTCGAGCAGATGGAAGTCGTGCTCGAGCGACTCGAGAAGACTAAGTCAAACGCCGAGTTCCTTGCTTCGATGCAAAGCTAAACACAAGGATAAAGGCGGAAGGATGAGGGATGAATAATTCCTGCCTTTCCGCCATCGTCCCGGTGAGATTTGAGCTCCGCTTCGTCTTCGTTCATCGTTCATCCTTCATCCTTCATCCTTCATAATTCACCCTTGTACTCATGCGCATTGCCATTCTTTCATCTGAAGTTGTGCCGTTTGCCAAGACCGGCGGACTTGCCGACGTAACCGGCGCTTTGCCCAAAGCGCTGAATAAGCATGATGTTGACGCGCGTGTCATTCTTCCGCTCTACCAGCAAATCGATCGAAGCTTTCTTGGCGATTCTGTTATTGAAGACGTGCCTGTTGAGTGGCGCGGTCAGATACGACCAACGCGCGTTTATCAAAGCGACGCTGCCGGCGCTCCTGCTTACTTGATCGATGCTCCCGAGTATTTTTCGAAGCCTTCGATTTACGGATATTCCAATGATCACGAGCGATTCGCATTCTTTTCGCGCGCCGCGCTCGCTCTTGTCAGACATCTCGATTGGCCGGCAGATATCGTTCATGGCAACGATTGGCCATGCGGCTTCGCCATGATGGAACTGCGCGCACGCCGTCGCTACGAGAAGTTCTTTCACAATACCAGGACGCTTTTCTCAATTCACAACCTCGCCTATCAAGGCGCGTTTGATCCCGGCGACTTGTGGTGGTTGGGTTTCGGCGACCCGCCCGACAGGGACGACTTCATGCTCAAAGGCGCGGCTTCAGCCTTGAAAGCCGGGCTCATCGCAGCCGATGCGCTTTCCACTGTGAGCCGCCGCTATGCCGAGGAAATACAATCGCCCGAACACGGTTACGGTCTCGATTGGTTGCTTCGTGCACGCCGCGATCGGCTGGCAGGAATAACCAACGGCGTGGATTACGATGTCTGGAATCCGGAGACTGATCCTCATATTGCGGCAAATTTTTCAGCCGACGATCTGTCGGGGAAACTGACTTGCAAGCTCGATCTACTTCGTCGCTTTGGCCTGCCCCAGGAGCCAGAGCGTCCAATCATCGCGATCATCTCGCGTCTTGTAGCGCAGAAGGGTTATGACCTGATCCGTCAGCTCAACGGAGCGATTATTCAGACCGGTTCATTTTTCATTGCCCTCGGCGCCGGTGCGCAAGAATATGAAGATTTTCTACAACGTTGGCACGACAGCGCGCCGCGCCAGGTTGGCATTTATAAGGGTTACGCGGGTGAGCCACTCGCACATCAGATTGAGGCTGGCGCAGACATGTTTCTGATGCCGTCATATTATGAGCCTTGCGGTCTAAATCAGATGTACAGCATGCGCTACGCCACCGTCCCAATTGTGCGCGCCACCGGCGGGCTTGACGATACGGTTGAAGATTTCGATCCAAACCGCTCGACCGGAACGGGTTTTAAGTTTCGCGAGTACAACGCAAGCTCTTTGCTTGAAAAAATACGCGAAGCCCTTTACTTTTATGGCCGGCCTGACAAGTGGCAGAAGATACAACTTAACGGCATGGCGATGGACAACTCCTGGGATGCTGCCGCTCAGAAATACATTCAGCTTTACCGGGAAATCATTGAGCTACCTAAAACTCGGTAATATAAGCTGAGAGAAACGCCGGCTGACTTTGACTGATCCAGCTTAACAACATCGAACGTCAGAAAAGGAGCTACCAATGAGCGAACATGTGACAGAGGTAAGTGATAGCAGTTTTGAAAAGGATGTCTTGCAGTCAGACCGGCCGGTATTGGTTGACTTCTGGGCAGCGTGGTGTGCTCCTTGTCGGATGCTGGAACCAACAGTAGTCGCGGTCGCCGAAAAGTATGTCGCCGGTGCGCGCGTCGTAAAAGTGAATGTGGATGATAATCCGTCAATTTCGCAGCGTTACGGAATTAAGGGCATTCCCACGTTAATTCTTTTTAAGGGCGGCAAGGAGGTAGAGCGCGTCGTCGGCGCAACTTCCAAAGATGCTATTTCGCGCATGATCGACAAACATCTCGCTGGCGCAGCCACTGCGTAGTCTTCCGTTCTAACTTCAGGCGCGGATTTTCCCTGACGGTAGTCCGCGCCTGTTGTCTGTTCAAAATGGACTTTGGTCTTGGGACTTTGGGCTTTGGCCTTTAGGCTTTGCTTTTTGCAGTGGGGTGTCGAACAGAGATCACATTCAGGGGAAAAACAAAATCAAAGACCAAAGGCCAAAGTCCAAAGACCAGTTCTAAATATGTCAAAAATCATTGTAGTTATCGGCGCCCAATGGGGTGATGAAGGCAAAGGCAAGATCGTTGACCTTTTGGCCGAACACTTCGACATTGTTGCTCGCTATCAGGGCGGCCATAACGCCGGCCACTCAGTGCAGGTCGCCGACAAGTCGTTCGTACTGCACCTGCTCCCTTCGGGAATTGTTCACGCCGGTAAGACCTGCGTGCTTGGCAATGGCATGGTGATCGACCCGAAAGCGTTTTTTGAAGAGGCCGATCGCTTGATGGCACAAGGCGTTGAAGTTTCTCCCGAACGCGTCAAGATTAGTTCACGCGCTCACCTAATACTTCCCTACCATCGCGCTTTGGATCACACGAGTGAAGAGCGACTCGGCAACGAAAAGGTAGGCACAACGCTACGCGGCATTGGCCCCGCTTATGAGGACAAAGCCGGACGGCGAGGCATACGTACTGCTGACGCGCTGGTGCCGGAAGTATTGCGCTCGCGCATTGAACGCAACCTCGAAGACGCCAACCGGATCATCGAGGCATACGGAGGCGAAAAGCTCGACGCCGAAGAGATCTTTAATGAGACGTCGCGTCTCACCGAGCGCCTGGGCGCGTTCATCAGCGACACCACCCACTTTCTGAATGTCGCCGCTACCGAAGGAAGATCGATATTGCTTGAGGGAGCGCAGGCCACGCTACTCGACGTCGATCATGGAACGTATCCATTCGTCACTTCATCGAGCACGATCGCCGGCGGCGCGATCGTTGGCACCGGCCTGGCGCCGAATCGACTGACAGGCGTGCTCGGCATCGTTCGCACATACACGACTCGCGTTGGCGAGGGACCGTTCCCCACGGAGATGGTTGCAGGCGAAGCGGAGATGGGTCAATTGATTCGCGAGCGCGGCCGGGAGTATGGCGCCTCGACCGGGCGGCCTCGCCGTTGTGGTTGGTTCGATGCCTTCGCCACGCGTTATGCGGCCGAGATCAATGGCTTCACTTCCGTTGCCCTCACAAAGCTCGATGTACTCGACGGGTTGGAAGAGATCAAGGTTTGCGTCGGTTACAAACTCGACGGACGAGAGTGCGAATCACTTCCTGCGGTCTCGCAAGACTTGCGGCGCATTGAACCTATCTACCAGACCCTGCCCGGCTGGCAAACATCGACCGTGGGTACTACCGAGATGAGTTCCCTTCCCGCAAACGCGCGGCGTTATGTTGAGTTTCTTTCCGAGAAAATTGGTGTCGAGATCGGATTAGTCTCCACCGGACCGGAACGCTCGCAAACGATCGTCGTTAAAGACTCCGCTCTCGGAAGATGGCTGGAAGATTAGTCGGACGTCCAATGTCCAACGTCCAACATCCAACGCCCTGGTTCCGGATGTCCGCTTCCACAAGTTTGCTAGTTTTCACTGTCGGTCATGGGTTTTGGTTTGGACGTTGGACATTGGACTTTGGACATTGGACTTTTGACTCGGTAGAATGCCGTTCATCGTTTTCTCGTGGGCCGATAGCTCAGTTGGTAGAGCAACTGGCTTTTAACCAGTGGGTCGCAGGTTCGAGTCCTGCTCGGCTCACCACTGATTACAACAACTTACGGGCAACTGCGCTTTCAGGGCATGGTTGCTCTTTGTTTTAGGGTGCGGATAGGTTGCGAGTGCGGCCAACAGCGAACTCTTCTTATGGGGAGGTGCCCAGCAACATAAATGTTAAGGTCCCGCCGCTGAGAAACGACTTGGCGTTCTCGAAGCAACCTCCGAGCCCAGTGACGTTGAAATGCAAATGGTAAGTCCCCGGCGCTGCGACGAAGGGCTCGTCCAAATTGTCGTCACTCATCAGAATACCGCTCGCAGCACCGGAGTTCGGCAGCTGAAGTGTTGAAAAATCACTTACATTGAGTGCCGGGATAAATGTTTGGGCGGGTGTCCGAGCCAGTCTCGTAGTGTTGCTGGCGTCCCACAGGTACCCTGTTATGACCAGCCCGCTTTGACCTGTGGTTCCCCGATCCCACCTGCCCACTGACGCAGAGGCGTAGACGCGGGAAGCCGAGTGAACGGTGATCGGTATTGAGCCGATGTCGTTTTCACCGCACGCGATCTGAGGCGTCAGAGGCCCCATTCTCTTAGAGTCTCCGAAATTCCGTGCGCCACGACCTAGTTTTTCGCCGGTCACAGCACCATCCTGAATTGCGGATGTGTCAACTGCTCCTGGGCCGAGCGAGGGATTCGGATAGGTTCCGGTGAGCGCACCCCCGGCGTTTGAATCGTTCCTTATAAACTCCGTCGAATCCATGCCGTCGAGCTTGTCTGCGTCGGCGGCCTTTGCTTCGCTGCCGAGGAACGCTGCGTTTGCTCCGCCTGTTGTGTACCAGGAGAGCGTCACGTCGCTTGGCCGGCACGAGCCCGTCGTCTCGTCAACGGCTCTTATTTTCCCGGAGGCATCTACGCAGCCGACAACCGTTCCTCCCAAACCGACCTGTGCCCACGCGATCCATGTAGTGCCGAGCGAAAAAACGAAGATGCCGAGCGCAAACGCCACCGTCCTTTTTCTGACCTGCAGAAGCCTTCGCATTGAAGGCCCCTTCGATTCCCACTGGCGTGTGCGCATTATCGGTATTGCGAGCGTGGAAATTATTCTGCTCATCCTCTTCATCGTGGTTTCCTCTTTCTGTGAATTAGCGTTTACATGCGGACTTCGCCGTGGACATGGATCAGCGCATTCTTCTGCGCGGCGAGAAGCCCGTGTCGCTCACGCCGAAGGCCTTTGAGACGATTCTCATCCTGGTTGAGCAGAGCGACAAATCGATTGAAAGAGCACGAAGGGGCCGTTGAACTCGGCGCGCGCGCTATGCCCACCAGACGTCATGGAACAGGCACGACGGTCCGTGGCCGGTGATTAACATACTGCACACATTCACCCTGATCGATGAAGCTCTGCGGGTGAGTAAAGATCATCCAGCCGTCGTCCTTGCATTCGCTGACACTTCGTGGAGGACCACATCGGCGTTCATTGTTCGGGATATTGATTGTCGTCGGGTTTCCCTGCGGGACAATGAAGGTGTTGTACACTACGACATCCTCCGTCACGCTGAGATTTTTCGCTCTATGGACACGACCATCCAACTCCTCGAAGGCTTGCCCTGGAGTGAGCGTTTCCTCCCCGCCACATCCATCCTCCACGGTCAGTGTGCCGCTTTTTATGACGTTGAAGGCATACCCGGGGTGATAATGCCAGGAGAGCATTTCCCCGGGCGTTATAGTCAGTGTTCGCACAGTCACTGTGGCCGGACCGTTGACGAACTCCGACTGGGGAATGGTGCCGACAGCAAGTATGACAGTGCTTGCCGCATACGCGATGACACCGGAAAGAATGATGAGGCTGAGGCCGATTACCAGCGCCAGCTTGATTCTCAGATGGTTCGTTTTCATGTTTGAACTCCTTTTACAAAGAAAGCGAAACTATCGCCGCGAGATTCGTTCTCGCGTTCATGATCTTTTCGCCTTTCACTGTTAGCATTGAGGTCTCTACCTGTTAATGCGGAAACGGGGAGCGAAAACTGCAACCGTGGCGGGTTTTTTTTAGCCCCGGCCCGAAATGCTTAGCGGGCGCCGGGCAGTTGTGGTAATTTTCCCGTCGCACCGTGCGAAAGGGGTTGCATGCAGACGCACTCCCCGAAGGAAATCACGCGGCTGCTCGTCGCCTGGGGCGACGGCGACCAGTCGGCCCTCGAAGAGCTGGCCCCCCTGGTCCACTCGGAGTTGCACCGGCTCGCACACCATTACATGGGCCGCGAGCGCCCCGGCCACACCCTGCAAACCTCCGCCCTCGTCAACGAGGCCTACATCCGTCTGATCGACTGGAAGAACGTGCGCTGGCAGAACCGCGCACATTTCTTCGCCGTCTCGGCCCAGTTGATGCGCCGCATCCTGGTCGACTTCGCTCGCGAGAGACAGAACCTCAAGCGCGGCGGCGGCGCGCTGAGGGTCTCACTCGGCGAGGCGGCAGCTTTCCCCGTGGAGCGGGGCGCGGACTTAGTCGCGCTGGACGAGGCGCTCATCCTGTTGGCTGAAGTGGATCGGCGGAAAGGCCAGGTGGTGGAGCTGCGCTTCTTCGGGGGTTTGTCGGTCACGGAAGTCGCCGAGGTGCTGAAGGTCTCAGAGGATACGGTGATGCGAGACTGGCGGCTGGCGAAGGTGTGGCTCCTGAGGGAACTCGGACGGGAGACGGGACAGTGAAGGCTGAGCGGTGGCAGCAGGTCGAGCAGCTCTATCACGCTGCGCTGGAGCGCGGCGCGGAGGAACGCGCCGCCTTCCTCGCCGAAGCCTGCGCGGGCGACGAGGGGCTGCGCCGCGAAGTGGAGTCGCTGCTCGCGTATGAAGGCCAGGCTGAAAATTTCATCGAGTCGCCGGCCCTGGACGTCGCGGCGAAGATGCTGGCCGAGAAGCAGGGCGCGAGGGTGGTGGCGGGGCAGACGATCAAACACTACAAGATCACCTCCCCTATCGGCGCGGGCGGGATGGGCGAAGTTTACCTCGCCGAGGACACTCGGTTGGAGCGCAGAGTTGCGCTCAAGTTTCTGCCCGCGCTTTTCACTCAAGATAAGAGACATCTGCGCCGGTTCGAGCAGGAGGCTCGCGCCGTCGCGGCTCTGTCGCACCCGAACGTCTGCGTGATCCATGAAGTGGTCGAGACTGGAGAAGGCCGCCACTGCATTGTGATGGAGTACGTCGAGGGGGTGACGTTGCGGGAGCGCATAGCGGAGAGGCGAATGAACGTCAGCGAGGCGCTCGATGCCGCCATTCAAGTCGCTTCGGCGCTTTCTGCGGCGCACGCGGCAGGGATCGTGCACCGCGACATCAAACCGGAGAACATCATGTTGCGGCGCGACGGGTACGTGAAGATCTTAGACTTCGGGCTGGCGAAGCTGACGGAAAAGAAGTCCGAACCTCTTGACAGCGAACGCGAAACGCGGGTCCTGGAGTTCAAAACCTCGCCCGGAATGGTGATGGGAACTGTCGCCTATATGTCGCCGGAGCAGGCGCGGGGCCTCCCGGTTGATGCGCGCACCGACGTCTGGAGCCTGGGTGTCGTGCTCTATGAGATGGTGGCCGGACAGCAGCCGTTTGAAGGGGCGACACCGACGGATGTGATCATCTCAATAGCTGGGCGAGAGCCAGAGCCTCTGGCGAGTTGTGCGCCAGAAGTGCCAATCCAGTCAGAACGGATTGTGAAGAAAGCCTTGGCGAAAAATCGGAAGGAACGGTATCAAACGGCGGAGGATATGCTGGTTGATCTGAAGTGCCTGAGACATGAGTTGGAGATTGGGGCTGAAGTAGAGCGCTACAAACAACCGACCCTGAGTAACAGGTCGGCAGCCACAACGCGCAACCGCCAGGTGATTACTTCCCGGTTCTTTCCCCTCGGACTGACGCGAGACCGGATCCTGACTCTCACCGCGCTCGGGGTAGTGCTAATCATTGCCGGACTGGTTTACGCGCGATTCTTTCGCCCAAGTTCGACACCAGCGCCGCAGACAGAAATTAAGTCGCTCGCAGTGCTGCCGCTGGAAAACCTCTCCGGCGACGCTTCACAGGACTACTTCGCCGACGGGATGACCGAGTCGCTGATCACCGACTTGGCCAAGATCGGCGCGCTACGGGTGATTTCACGGCCATCGGTGATGCAGTATAAAGGCGCGCGCAAGACTCTGCCGGAGATCGGCCGCGAGTTGAATGTGGATGCACTGCTGATAGGTTCGGTGGTGCGTTCCGGCGAGCGCGTGCGGATCGCCGTCCAGTTGATCCACGCGGCGACGGACCGAAATATATGGACTGACAGCTACGAGCGGGATCTGCGTGACGTGCTGGCGTTACAGAGAGAGGTGACGCAAGACATCGTCGGCCAAATCAGGATAAAGCTTACGCCGCAGGAGCAGGTGCAATTCGGGAGCGTCCGTCCGGTCAACCCGGAAGCTTACGATCACTATTTTCGCGGACGGTTTTATCTCAACCGCCAAAACAAAGCGGATAATGAGGCTGCCATCACGGCTCTGGAGCGCAGCGTGGCCACAGACCCGACCTTTGCCGCGGCCTATGCGGAACTGGCCCAGGCATACTCATGGAAGCTCTTTTTATTCACCCCGGGGGAAAAGCAGTTGGCGGAGAAGGCTTTTGTCGCTGCGGAGAAAGCGCTCGCGTTAGACCCGGATTTAGCCGTGGCCCATCTGGCCCGTGGCCGCATTCTCTGGACGCCCGCCAACCATTTCCCTCACGAGAAGGCAATTCAGGAATATCGCCGCGCACTGGCTTTGAACCCGAGTTTGGATGAGGCGCGAAATCAGCTCGCGCTCGTCTATTGTCACATCGGGGCTCTTGACGAGGCGCTCCAGGAATCGCACAAAGCAGTCACAACCAATCCCACCAATAACCTGGCACAATTCCGAATCGGGCAGACTCTAAATCTCCAGGGGAAATATGAACAGGCGCTGTCCGTTCTGCGGGCCATTCCTCAGGAAGCCAATCCGGAGTTGGTCGGGCATCAGATCGTTTGGGCTCTCTTCAATCTCGGGAGGAAAGAGGAGGCATCCGCCACGGTTGAGCAATTCTTAAGAGACTACCCGAAGGACAATGGCGGCCTATTTACCGGCCTGCAGGCGGTACTAGCAGCTTCAGCCGGACAAGAACGCAGAGCGCAGGACGAGATTAAGTTGGCTGTGGAAAGAGGAAAGGGATTTGGTCACTTCCATCATACGGCTTATTTCATCGCTTGTGCTTATGCGCTCATGAATAAGCCTGAGCAGGCGATCAAGTGGTTGGAGGTGGCGGCTGACGATGGCTTCCCGTGCTACCCGCTGTTCGAGAGGGATACTAATTTGGATAAACTACGACGAGATGCCCGCTTCGTCACGTTCCTGGCGAAGCAGAGGCAGCAGTGGGAGTATTACAAGACCATTTCTAAACCGTGAAAAGATGCCGCCAGCCCGACAGTGCAAACCCGATATGTTTAAGGCTTCGGCACCAATGCGGCCGTACCGTCAATACGAGCCCTGCGTTGAAATGATCTCCAGCAGGTAAGCTGCAAGTTTCAAGCGCGGTTCATTGAAGACAGAAGACGATCTCTGAGTGCGGACCATTGTGGCAAATTTGTGACGTGAATACCGACAAACACACGGAATCTCGCGAACGATGTGAAGAAGCCGCAGAATCAGACCGGGCTCTCACTGACAACGTTCTTCTCTAACAGAAAACAATTCAACCCGAATCGACAGCCGCGCTCGCCTCACCAGCGGCAACTCCGGCAACGAAACCAAAAGCGAAGACCCGGCGCTGAGGCCCCCCATTACAGAACTTCTCTTCGAACCTTTTTTGTACTAGTGTCGTAGTACACTAGTGAAATGCTACAAACGTTCTCCATCGACGCTTCGCATCCGATGCCGCTTTATGCGCAGCTGGAGCGATCGATCAGGTTTGCGGTTGCCACGGGACGTTCTGGGGCTGGGCGAGCAGTTGCCGACGGTGCGGAAATTAGCTGTTGATCTGCGCATTAATGCCAATACGGTGGCCAAGGTTTACGCCGAGTTGGAGCGGGCCGGAATAGTAGAAACGCGCAGAGGGATCGGAACGTTTGTCACCGCTCGACGGGTCAAAATCAGCGCCCGGCAGGATCACGAAAAGCACTTGCGCGAGCTGGCAGACCGCTACGTCGCCGAGGCCGAAGCGCACGGCTACGTGCTCGACGATCTGATCGAACACCTGCAAAGCCGTCGCCAAAGGTAACGCAAGCTGTAAGCTCGCGTTCTCGCAAATGAGTCTTTCTACGCTAACTGTCGCGCTGGAACAGTGAACGCAAGCGGACAGGCTGCGCTACGTTGTATCGAAGGAGATGAAGCAAAATGGCTAACACAAGTCTAGTTGACACTCGTGGTAATCTGCCGACCCAAAACACGCCACGTCTAAATGTCGTTTCCGCGGTGGCGCTGCTGCTACCGCTGGGACTCGGAATTCTCTCGATTCCCCTTACAAACAACAGCCCGATAGGCGCGATTGTCGGCTTGCTGGTTGGACTGTTGGGTGCGCAAGCGCCGAAGATTGCTCGTCAATGGGAGCGCGCGGTAGTGCTGCGGCTGGGCCGTTATGTCGGCCTGCGTGGACCAGGCCTCTTCTGGATCATTCCCTTTGTCGATACCGTGCCTGCCTGGATAGATCAGCGCGTGATCACCACCAGTTTTGCGGCCGAGGAAACACTGACCTCAGACACGGTTCCGGTCAACGTCGACGCCGTGCTGTTTTGGATGGTCTATGATCCCGAGAAAGCGGCGCTCGAGGTACAGAACTATCCTCAGGCCGTAAGCTGGGCGGCGCAAACGGCGCTGCGTGACATCATCGGCCGAACTTCTCTTTCCGATCTCCTGCGCGGACGCGAACGGATTGAAGAAGAGTTGCAGCAGTTAATCGATGAACGTTCGAATCCCTGGGGGGTAACCGTGCAATCGGTGGAGATGCGCGACGTGATCATTCCCACTGCTTTGCAGGATGCCATGTCTCGTGAAGCGCAGGCATCACGCGAAAAGCAAGCGCGTATCATCCTGGGCCAGGCAGAGGTCGAGATAGCCAAACTCTTTGAAAAGGCCGCGGAGTCTTATCAAGAGAATCCGACAGCTTTGCACCTGCGAGCGATGAATATGCTTTACGAAGGGCTGAAAGAAAAAGGCGCGATGATGATCGTGCCCAGTACAGCTGTCGAATCGATGGGTATGGGCGGCCTGTTAGGCACGGCTGCTTTAGCACAACAGCAGCTCACGCACAGCGGCGAGCAGGCTAAAGGTGAGTCATCCGAATAGGAACAAGGAGCTGGCGATACGCCCTCGTGATCAGCACTAAGGCAAAGGCCCCGCCTATTCTCAAGGAATGGCGGGAAAGTTTGCGACGAAAGTGCGCTTATTTCTTTCTTTTTAGGGCGAATTCGTCCATTTACGCTGCCATTTCGAGAGAGTTGCCGAATCGCCGGTTTGTGGGGAACTCAAGCAGGCGAATAGGCACTTTGCGCGGCCGGGTCAGGTGTCTGTGAATATCGGCGGGCCGGTCCGTTAACCAAATCAAGATCAACCAGAAGGGATTGCCGGAGATTTAGCAGAGCGTGTGAAAGCGTTATGATTGCCTGGCTACAAATGCATTCGAAGCGCGCGACTTTGTTGCTTCTCTTTCTGCTCTTACCGGCTCTTTCCGGCGGCGCTCTTGCGCAATCGGGAAATGGCAAGACCAGCACGCCCGCTACTGCGCGCCTCGAAGAGTCGCGCGCGAAAGGCTCCGAAGCCTTGTTCAATCTCGACTATGACAGCGCGCGGCAAACATTCAAGGAGATGGCGCGTGTGTTTCCAGACGATCCGACCGGGTCACAGATGCTGGCCTCCACGCTCTGGTTGGAGACGTTGAATCAAGCACGCCGGTTGCAGGCGGCCATCTACAGCACGCAGTGGTTCTACACGGGAAAAGAAGACAAACCCGATCCGCGCGTGGTCCAGGGCTTTCGCGATCTGACGCGCCAGGCAACACAACTTGCAAAAGCGAGATTGCAGCGCAATCCGCGCGATCCGCAGGCGCTTTACACCCTGGGGGCCATCGAAACTTTGAAGGCTTCATTCGCCGCCACACTCGAAAGGAGATTCATTGCCGCGTTGCGCGATGGATCAAGCGGCGTCGACAGACATCGCGAGGTAATCAAGCTCGATCCAAACTTTCACGACGCCGAACTTTCCATTGGTTTGTACGATTACATCGTAGGCACGTTGCCGTTGGCCACGAGGTTAGTTGCCAGCATCGTCGGAGCGCGTGGCTCGAAGAAGCGCGGTATTGAGACGCTCGAACGCGTGGCGAGAGAGGCGCACTGGGAATGCGACGATGCCAGGGTGTTGCTGATTGGCCTCTACAAACGCGAAAAGCGTTTTCCTGAAGCTTTGGCGGTGTCGCGGGAGCTGCAAGAGAAGTATCCGCGCAACTACTTGTTCAGGTTGGAGACCGCGGACACGCTCATCTCGCAAGCTGTTACGGAACGGCAGGCAAACCGAATCAAGGACGCGGTGGCGCTTGAAACAGAAGCAGTGAGCGCGTTCGACTTGCTGCTCAGCGAGCGCTCGGCGTCCGGCGCTCCTGCGCGCGCGCTGGATCTGATCCATTTCCGGTACGGCGAGGGTCTTCTACTGTTGGGCCAACCGGGGCACGCTGCTAAGGAATTCTTGGCCGCCACGGAAGTGAACGGAGCCGAGCCTGGACTTGTGACACGAGCCCATCTTCGAGCTGCCCAGGCTTTTGATCTTGCAGGCAAGAGAAACGAAGCGCTGACCGAGTATCGCATTGCGTTGTCTCGACCCAACATTTACGACTCGCTCGAGCAAGCGCGCCGCGGATTAAAGGAGCCGTACAAACAGACAAAGTAGGCTGCCTATTAAGATTCGCTGGCAGTTGAAAGATAAGAAATTCGTCAAGGCAAGAAAGCTTTCATTAGAAATTAGTCTGCGAACCACAGTAAACCACACTAAGGTGTATTAAAGTGGCCTAATGAGTGAACGCAGGGAAGGCCACTTTTATTCAGGGCCACCATCACTTCTGCGGCAGTAAACTCGATATGCGCCGACCTTGCGAATTACCGAGCGCTATTGACTCGCCTCGGTGATTGGTATAGAAATGCCGCGCCTACTAAATCCCCCGCCTAGTAATCAAGTTAGATCAATGAATCACATTGAAGGAGGTGACCTATGAGGAGCATTCTCTTACTCGCCGTGTTCACAGCCGCGGCCTTACTCGTCTATGGGCAGACAGATCCGGGCGCACAAACAAAACCAACTCCCTCCGCGGGTCAGCAGAGCAGCGCAGTCGAGCAGACGCTCATCCGGCTGGATCGCGAGCTGATGGACGCCGCCGTGCGCAAGGACAAGACAGTGTTTGAACGAACGGCACTGGACCGTTATGTTTTCGTTAACCCTGGAGGGGGTGTTCAGGAGAGGGGACAGTCTCCGGATGGCCCCAACTTTGAGTCTGTCCAATTGGAGGACGTGCTGGTGCGGGTCCACGGTGATATGGCCGTACTGACTGGCAGGGCAATGGTGAAGGGGAAGCTCGCCAATGGCACAGACATAAGCGGGCCATACACCTATATGCGCGTGTTTGTTAAGGAGAAGGGTCAGTGGCGACTTGCCGCTGCCTCGGCTGTTGGGGTCGAGCAGCCTAAGCGAACGCCGACTGCGACGCCGAGCCCAACGCCGTAAGGGATTCCAAAGTGTCGGAACAAACGACCGTTTAGTACTAACCCCCGCATCAAGGTATGCCAGTTTCAAAATGAGGGGCTGTGCGCGCTGAGATTAAGCGAGTTGTGTGGAGTGTCCATGCATTCCTTCGCCAGGCGCGGGTGAAGCGCTGCGGTTTACGGACAAACCGTTTCAGCAACATGCTAACCGGGCGATCTGCCCCGCTGGTTCAAGGAGGGTCAATGATTTCCTAAGCGATGAGTCCAACGCATGGGCGCGCTATGGTGCCTCCCAGAGATATTTGAACGACTCGAACAGAGTGCTAGACGTAAGAGGATGCACGCCTGGTTCAGGAATGCGTGGCAACAGGAATCAGGGTTGATATTAGTCAGTGGATTAAATGAAGCAACACGTTCCCGTGAGAATACCGGGCTGCATCTTCGACTGCTTTTCATATCCAACTCAAGGTCGTAACGCTACCGTGAGTTGAGGGTGCCATAATGGTAGCAATGAGTCTCGCGGCCAAACCTATCGCGTTTGCCGAGCCTGTCCCGACGCTTTCCGTAAAAGATGCCGTGGCAATGATCGTTGGTATCGTCGTCGGGGCCGGCATTTTTCGCACCCCTTCGCTGGTCGCCACCAACGTGACGAGCGAAACTAGCGCCTTGTTACTTTGGGTGGCCGGCGGCGCAATCTCACTGGTGGGTGCGCTTTGCTACGCGGAACTTATGACTACCTATCCACATACGGGCGGCGAGTATCACTATCTCACGCGTGCGTACGGCAAGCCGCTTTCATTTCTGTTTGTGTGGTCACGCATTACGGTAATTCAGACCGGCTCGGTAGCTCTCCTGGCGTTCGTTTTTGGCGATTACGCGGCACAGTTACTACGCCTCGGACAGTTTTCTTCTTCAATTTATGCCGCGCTTCTCGTTATATTCTTAACCAGCTTGAACATGGTTGGCGTGCAGCAGGGCACGCGGACGCAAAATCTCTTGACGGCCGTGGAAGTATTCAGTCTGCTCCTGGTCATCGGCGCCGGATTGTTCTTGATCGAATCGCCCGTGGCGCAGATGAACCCGCCTCCAACCGCACAAGGCTCAAATGCCGGCATAGGTTTGGCTATGGTCTTTGTGCTGCTTACCTACGGTGGCTGGAATGAAGCTGCTTACATTTCCGCGGAGATGAAAGGACGACGAGATGTGGCGAGGGCGTTGTTACTTGGTATTGGCGTGATTACCGGACTTTATTTGCTGGTTAACTGGGCCTACCTACGCGGGTTGGGGCTTGCTGGCATGGCGGGTTCGGAAGCTGTTGCGGCCGACTTGATGCAAAAGGCAACCGGACAGGGCGGAGCGCTATTCGTCAGTTTGCTGGTCGCAATCTCCGCTTTGACTTCAGCAAACGCCACGGTCTTTACGGGTGCACGAACAAACTATGCCCTTGGCCGTGATTTCCGGCTGTTCAGATTTCTTGGACGCTGGCACGGAGCCGCTAACACTCCTACCAACTCCTTGCTCGTTCAGGGCGCGATCGCTTTAGCACTTGTCTCGATTGGTACAGCCACGCGCAAAGGCTTCGCGACGATGGTTGAGTATACGGCTCCTGTCTTCTGGCTTTTCTTTTTTATGGTGGGCCTGTCTTTGATTGTGCTGAGAATAAGAGACCCCGAGACGCCGCGTTCGTTTCGCGTGCCGCTGTACCCGCTGACACCGATTCTGTTTTGCGCGAGTTGTCTTTATATGTTGCAGGCGAGTCTCGCTTACACTGGGATTGGAGCTCTAATTGGAGTTGCAGTGC
Source organism: Blastocatellia bacterium (assembly GCA_963698325.1). Taxonomy (GTDB): domain Bacteria; phylum Acidobacteriota; class Blastocatellia; order Pyrinomonadales; family Pyrinomonadaceae; genus PSRF01. Next base: position 300,312 of record CAVOQJ010000013.1, read on the forward strand.
TCCTGACGGGCTTGCCGGTGTTATTCGTAGCGCGCTATTGGCAACGCCACAAAACCAAACATGACGCGAGGTGGAAAGACGCCGAATGATTCCAGAGACAACGCAGCCTAACCACCTCGCTGACTGAAGCGCGGCGCTAATGAGGGAAGAATTATGGCCAAACATCTAGTTGGATTCGTGCTTGGCTTAGTGCTCCTGGCATCGCCCGCTTGTACGCCCCAGTCTTATTCCGAGTTAACCGGGGCGCCACAACGCTCCGAAGAAGAATTCGCTGCACAGCGACGCAAACTGGTCGAGTTACTCAAGTCGGAAGGAATCACGAACACAGCAGTCCTCGAGGCCTTGCTAAAGGTACCTCGTCATAAGTTTGTTCCGGCCTCGTACCGAAACCTCGCCTACCAGAACCGCCCTCTGCCTATCGGCCATGAACAGACGATCTCGCAGCCTTTCATTGTCGGTTACATGACCGAAGCGGCGGAGATCGCGCCGGGCGAAAGGGTTCTGGAAATCGGCACCGGTTCCGGCTACCAGGCGGCAGTGCTGGCTGAGTTGGCGAAGGAGGTCTACACCATTGAGATCATTCCGCCCCTGGCTGACAGCGCTCGGAATCTGCTGCGCGAAATGGGCTATAAGAACGTGCAGGTGAAAACCGGGAATGGCTACTTGGGTTGGCCCGAGCATGCTCCGTTTGATGCGATCATAGTCACAGCGGCACCGGACGAAGTACCGCAGGCTCTGGTTGATCAGTTGGGCGTGGGAGGGAAAATGGTTGTACCCGTTGGTTCTGGATTTCAGCAGATGGTAATAATCACGAGGAGTGAATCGGGTGTGATCGAGCGGCGTACGATCCCGGTGGCTTTTGTTCCGATGACCGGTAAGCCGAAGCCTTAAGCACCTGGCGAATCATCTGCCTCCTGGGTTTACTGGTTTTCCTTCGAAGTGTCGGATTCAGATTTATCAGGCTCATCTTCTACGGACGCGAAGCTTGAGACTTCAGATTTCAAGTCCTCAGACATAGGTTGGTTAGGACTTTAAAGTCTCTCTTCTTACGTAACCCATTAACTGCTTATCCAAAGTGAGGTACAACCAATGAAACGACAATTACTTGTTATGCTCCTGGTAATCTGCGCCGCATCCATCGCTGCGGCACAGCAGTCTGCCCGCGTGGCCATCGAGGTAAACAGCAAGCAATTCATCGAAGCCTTCAATAAAGGCGATGCTGCTGCGGTAGCAAACATGTACGCCATTGACGCGCGAGTATTGCCGCCAAACAGTGAGATTATCGAAGGCCGCGCCAACGTACAAAAATTCTGGCAAGGCGCGATGAGTTCAGGTCTGAAACTGGTAAGCCTGGAGACCACGCACGTCGAGACGCAAGGCAACATTGCGGTCGAGGTTGGTCGCTACACCTTGACGGTCCCAGGAGCAGGCGGCGTCACCACCACAGATAAAGGTAAGTATGTTGTGGTGTGGAAACGAGAGGGTCGAAGCTGGAAGCTTGCAGTCGACATCTACAATACCAGCATGCCGGCGGCAGCTGCGACTCCCTGATTGCCGGAGAAAACCATCCCAAGTAAGTCGATCGTTGGTAAGTCGATTTTTGGATTCTGGAGGATTTCAGCAGTTGACTGCCCTTGAGGGATTACTCAACGCGCTGTAATATTCCGCCGAACAAGACCGTCTTACCTATGACCTTTTTTCAGAAAGGATACAGCCATGCGACCCGCACGATTCGTCCTTGTCATAATCAACCTCTGCGCGACGTTGATTGCGCTCCAGCAAATTACGTTCGCCCAATCCACGGCAGCTCCTAACCATGTTCACTACACGCAATCTGCCGACCAGGACAAGCCTTCGCCGACCGGTGCCTTGGCGCCGCGCTTGCAAAATCTTGGCAAGCATCAGTTCCCCGTGACGACCAAGAGCAAGGAAGCACAGCTCTTCATCAACCAGGGACTGAATCTATCGTACGCCTTCAACCATGCCGAAGCGGGCAGGGCCTTCCGAGAGGCAGCCCGATTGGATCCCGACTCCGCGATGGCCTATTGGGGCGAGGCACTCGTACTCGGTCCTAACATCAACGCGCCAATGGATCCAAACAACGAGGCAAAAGCTCTCGAAGCAATACAGAAGGCGCTTGCGCTCAAGTCGAAGGTTTCCGCGCGGGAGCAGGCTTATATCGACGCATTGGCTGAGCGCTACTCAGGAAAAGCCGCGGAGCGTCAGACGCGCGACCGCGCTTATGCTGCGGCGATGCGCAAGTTGCACGAACGCTTCCCTGACGATCTGGACGCCGCGGCGCTCTATGCAGAAGCGATGATGGACCTGCGACCATGGGGGTACTGGACCCGGGATGGTCAACCCTACGAAGGAATGGCGGAAGTAGTCGCGCTTGTCGAGAAAGTAATCGAACGTAATCCTCAACATCCGGCTGCGCTTCACCTGTACATCCACCTGATGGAAGCAACCGATAAGGTCGACAAAGCGGAAATCGCCGCGGACCGCCTCCAGACGCTCATGCCGGCTGCCGGGCACATGGTCCACATGCCCGCGCATATCTATCAGCGCGTAGGACGCTACGCCGACGCAGCGCGCAGCAACGAGCTCGCTATCCAAGCCGACGAAGACTACATAAGTCAGTGTCAGGCACAAGGCCTTTATCCAATGGGCTACTACCCCCACAACATTCACTTTCTCTGGTTCGCTACCACGTTTGACGGCCGCAGCAAATTAGCCATTGAGTCGGCCCGCAAGGCCGCGTCGAAGGTTGAGGATGAGACCCTCAAACAGGTTCCCCTGCTGGCAATATTTCGCGTCGTTCCATACTACGCGCTGACGCGCTTCGGTAAGTGGGATGAGATGTTGCGCGAGCCGGAGCCGCCGGCTTTCAGTCCATATCTGATGGGTGTTTGGCATTACGCGCGCGGCGTAGCGTTCGTTGGCAAGGGCCAGTTGGACGCAGCCGATCAGGAGCTGGCGAAAATAAAAGAAGTGCTGAAGGACCAGGCGCTCGATCAGCCACTCTTTTCGCCGAACACAGCCCGCGCAGTGCTTTCAGTGGCACCCGAGGTCCTTGCGGGCGACATTGCTGCTGCAAGGAAAGACTACGACACCGCTATCGCCCATCTTGAGCGCGCCGTTCGGCTGGAAGACGCACTCGTCTATACCGAACCTGCGGAGTGGCACTACCCCCCGCGCCATGCGCTTGGCGCTGTCCTTCTGGACGCAAAGCGTCCCGCAGAAGCGGAAACGGTTTACTGGGCAGACCTTAAGCGCAATCGCAACAACGGCTGGGCTCTGTTCGGCTTGATGCAAGCCTTGCGAGCGCAGGGTAAGAACGACGAGGCCACGCTGGTCGAAGCACGGTTCAAGAAATCGTGGGAACGTGCGGACGTTTCACTAGCCGACTCTCGCTTCGCGCGACAGGTAACTGCGACGGCAAGCAATTCCAAATAGTAAGCTTGACGAAAGTGTGATGAATCCTGGTTAACCTATAAGTCGCAGGTTCGGGTCCTGCTCGGCTCACCCCTATTTCCTAAAGCAATAAGCAAAGCGCGCCCTATCAACATAGCGCGCTTTTGCTTTGTCCTGCCTCTCTTCCTCTCCGGCTCCCGCCGCTCTACAGATGGGACTGCGTTGCACATTGTCGGGCAGAAGCACACAATGCCTTCACAGTGTTGGAGTTTACGTAGCAAGTACGAAGGTTGTGAACACTATGAGGTTCTTCGAAGCCACTCATCAGTTGGTTTTTGGTTTGCTCGTCTTGCTCGTCCCAAGCGTGTTCATTCCCCCTGCCGCTTTCGGCCAGACTGAAAAGTTGGGGATTGTTCAATACACCGCACCCAGGGGATGGGACAAAACACCAAAGCAAGACGTGGTGGCGTTTAGTAGCGTCAACCAAACCACCGGCGGCTTCTGCATTATCACGCTTTATGGCGCAACTCCGAGTGCCGGCACTCCGCAAAGTGATTTTGCGAGGGAGTGGAATAATCTGGTGGTCAAACCGTTGCAGGCTGAAGCAAATCCAAAAACGGAAACTGAATCCGATGCCGGATGGACCGCAACTGGAGGCGGGGCGGCCGTGGACTTCCAGGGCGGCAAGGCTTTAGCTTTTCTCACCGTTCTCACTGGTTTCGGAAAGACTGTCAGCGTGCTGGGAGTTCTGAACGATCAGGCGTACCTGCCGCAGTTGCAGGCGTTTATCGCCGGATTAGAAATGGATAAGACGGCCGCGGTCGCACCTCCGGCTACGATTCAAACAATTCCGGTTCAAAGTGGTCAGCCAGGCCAAAACAATCCCGAAAGGTTTGGCACGATGATCTATTCAGCGCCTGCCGGATGGAGCGAACAGCGCTTCCAGGACGGCGTTGTTTTCAAGCCATTAGATTTACCCGAAGGCGAGCACCTGGCTGTGCAGATTATGCAGCCGCTGAATGCTTCGGGAAGTCTCGAAGAGGCCCTTGCGCACAGTTACGATGAAGCCGCGACAATGTACAACCTGACTAAGATGTATTTTGCTGGCGGAGCCAATTACCAAACGGATGCGGTTCACAGATCGTTTAACGGCTGGGAATACATTCGCGGAAACGGCGGAGTGCAAGCTGAAAACGGAACCCCCTATAAAACTGAACTGGGCCTTGAAGTTTTTGTCGTTAAGGTGAACAGCCGCTTTGAGCGAGTGGCGATCCTGCAGTCAAGAAAGAACTGCGGCCTCTCGAGATACTATGCGTCCGACCGGAAGCTTTATCGCAACGGCATCGAAGGATTTTTGTTCTCCTTGCAGTTCGCTGACTTCAATGCTGCGGGCTCAAAAGGTGGTTCGACTAAAGGCCCCGGGATTGTCGGTGTCTGGCAGGGAATTTCACTGGCAGTCGGGGCAACCTCAATCGGAGATACGCTAGGTGTGCGCTACAAAGTTTTCTCACCGATCTTCTTATCCAACGGTCAAGTGTATTTCGGACCGAAGTTTCCCACTGAGGGGTTGCTCGGCCTCAATACTCGTATCCCACCTGAGTTGTACCGGCGCGATTGGGGAACGTACACGTTTAGTAACGGCCGAGGTGTTCTGAAGATGCCTTACGCCGAGATTCCGGCGCGGATGGAAGGCGACAAACTCATCATCACGCCAAACCAAACTGATCATCGTTTTTTCAAACTGAATTCGGTTGACGGCGCCACATTCAATGGAACCTACGCCCTGAGTTCGTTGGACGGAAAAATCCCTTCTATTACTTTTACGTCCGACGGAAGATTCAGCGACAACGGAGCAATTAAGGTTCTGTATCACGAGTATATTGATTGTCTGAACCCTGCCCTCGCTCCCGGCTCAGGCAGCTACGAAGTAAGAGATTATTCTGTGTTGTTTTCCTATTCAGATGGAAGAAAAATAAAGATCGCCTTCCTGGGAGTCGATTACGCCAGGAGTAACCCGAGTCCTGCGACTCTGATGATGAGTTTTAATGAGGACAAACTAGTAAGACAATGACCTGCGCTCCATTTTGGTTGCTTTCCGCGCGCTGATGAGTCGAGTGCGATCTCCCCGCCGTTAATTTAGGTTGACTCGAAAACCAGTGAGTCGCAGTTGGCGTCCCGCTCGACTCAACACTGTTTTCAAAGACTTGCGAGGCACCCATCAATCTGCACGTGGCCTCAGTTTGACCTTTCAACTTGAACTCATTTAGATTCCGCAGCCTCTCCCAGCGATCCTGCTTTACATTCATTTCATTCCGATGGTTCAGCAAATTCGCATTCCTGGCGACTGGTGGCCCTGTGGCATAGGCGGTGATACGGCTAACAGGGCGTGCGGCGTTTTCGGTGCCGCGTTTCCACCGCAAGGAGAACGACATGCGAATCATCTGTGACCATTGCAGCCTACCCATATCAGGAACAGTCAAGAGATTAGCTGGCAACTTCAACCTCCATCCCGACTGCCTGGCTCAACTCGGCAAAGACCCAAAGCGTGAATCAACTGCGGACTCATGGCAAAGTCAGGAGTCTTCAATCGGCATGTTGTTGGAGTGGAGAGGAACCTCATCGGGCGTTTCACGCGAAATGAAATAGACACGATCTTATGCTGTCTTGAATCAGGAAACGATCACTTGAGGTCCGGGTCCTCCCCCTTTCACGCTGAATTTCGCCGGATAGTGAATCAATAAAATGTACGTTTCTGCGATCAATATCACCTTGAGCTTTGCTGGCGCGCTTGTCTTCCACGAGATGGGCCACTTCCTTGCAGCTCGCGCCTGCCAAGTCCCGGTGACCCAGGCCGGATTCGGTTGGGGCCCTAAGCTTTTTGGTTTCCGGGTCAATGGCGTTGATTATCAACTCCAGGTATTGCCCCTCGGCGCCTACATCCGAATGGACATGTCGGGTTTGCAGAGGCGGCCGCTGTTCCAACAATTGTTTGTGCTGCTCGCAGGCATTGCAGTGAATCTCATTCTCGGCGCCATCGCCTGGGGAACGTTCTTCGGTACTCTCAATCTAGTGCTGGCAGTCGGGAATCTGTTCCCGCTATACCAACAAGACGGATGGAAAAGCGGCATGGTGATCTTCCGTCGCGTCTTTAGACGGCCCAGTCCGCTGGTGGAGTGGTCCTTCACGCTCTCTGCCGGCCTGACAGGTTTGATCCTAATCATCCGCGCTCTCCTTTAGCTGCTGACAGGCCCTGTGTTTGTGAATTGTGTGTGTCGGGGTAGGGGCGGCAAAAGTTAACGCCCGGCTCAATGGCGCGAAAGATTTGCAAATTGGCAGATGGTCAGGTGTTTGGTTTGATTGCAACCCGGGGGGTTGCGAGAAAGAAGCCGGAGGTCGGAGCTTAGCGAAGACCTCCGGTCACGAGATGAAGATGTTCGCACCGTGAAGAGGTGCCAGTCGTCTGGCACGCTTTCAGGGTGCGTCTTGTTTGCTGGTGACTGGGTTGTCTTCGACCACCGGCTACTTTCTTTCACGCCTCTAGCTTGAAGAGCGCTCGGGAAACACGTTCACCAATTCTGGTTCGATGAGTACAAGGTCTCTTTTATTTTGTCGGTAAAGTGTCTTATAGTGCCTTTTGTTTTCTCACTTCAAGCGAGAGGCCTATTGATTGCCCACTCCTCAAGACGATAAAGAAGACAGAATTAAACGGGTGGTTTCCCTTCTGCCCGGACTGAAAGAAAGCCAGATAGGTTGGCTTGAAGAAATAGCAAAGCAGCTTAACCGGCCTCATGCATTCCGTCGCCACGAAACTTCTGACTTCATGTCAGAATGCTTACTGGAAGAAATCGGCGACGGCATCCGGCTCCATCATTGCTTCTCTAAAGAGGCTTTTTCCAAAGATAAATTTGAATATTTAATGGAACGTGCCGCGAGCCTGTGTGGGGTTGAAGCTCAACTTGCGCGTCGAGGGAATCCTGGGCACGACATCACAATTAACGGTGAGAAGTTTTCTCTCAAGACTCAGGCCGACGCAAGCATCAAACGCAACTTCGTCCATATCTCGAAATTTATGGAGCTAGGCAAAGGTCAATGGAGCGACAAGGACGAAGACTTGGTAGGGCTTAGGGACAGGTTCTTTGCCCACATGAAATCGTACGACCGGATTCTGGTCCTGCGAACGTTATCTAAAGCTCCGAAAGATTGGGAGTATGAACTGGTAGAAATACCAAAGGCGTTACTAAAACGTGCTGCCAAAGGCCAGCTGGAAATGACTCATAAGAGCACACAGATGCCCAAGCCTGGCTACTGCTATGTTAGCGATGACTTCGGTAAGCTGATGTTTAAGCTTTACTTCGACGCCGGAAGTGAGCGCAAACTCCAAATCAAAGCAATTGATATTGCAAACTGCATTATTCACGCACAATGGAAGTTTCCATCAGAGGAATTAGTAGCGGAAGCTTAAATTAGCCTGCGCAATTCTCTTTTTCGCTATCTTGGTGTAATCAGGGTTTAGTTCAATCCCAACGCATTGCCGGCCAGTCTCGATACAAACCTCACCGACCGTCCCCGAACCAAAGAACGGGTCTAACACGATAGAGTCTTCTTTACTTCCTGCGAGAATACAGGGCTTCACTAAAGAGGGCGGAAACACTGCAAAGTGTGCATCCTTGAAGGGCGTAGTGTTTATGGACCAAACAGTGCGCCTGTTCTTCAAGCCATTCTTCTCGGTTGTAGGCTCATTTATTGCTTCGAAATCGTAGTAATACTTCTCTGATTTAGTTAGTAGGAATAAATACTCGTGGGCTCGTGTAGGTCTGTCTTTAACAGATTCAGGTTGGCAATTGGGTTTATACCAGATGATGTCAGAACGTAAGTGCCAGCCATCAGCTTGTAAGGCAAAAGCTAATCTCCAAGGAACACCTATAAGGTCTTTAGGCTTTAGACCATCGGGCGTAGGAGCCCTATAACTCATTCCTCTAGCATTATTCTTCTTGTCCGAGTCGCGCCAAGTTCTGCCCCCACTTGTATAGGAGTCCCCAATATTCAACCAGAACGTACCATCTTTTGCTAAGACTCTATAAACCTCTCTAAAGACCTTGACCAATTTATCCATGTAATCGGTGAGAGCCATTTCGGCTCCTATTTGGTTCTTGATTCCATAGTCTCTAAGTCCCCAATATGGAGGACTAGTGACGCAACATTGGAAAGAATCATCAGCGTATTGCTCAAGGGCATTTAGAGCATCGTCTTGGATGATGACACAAGGTTCTGATTCACTTGGGAGACGAGCTTGGAGGATTCTATTCGCAACAACCATGTTTCATATTATCTCGGACTTTATTTGAGGGTACATTGTAATGGATTCTAATGAAAGAAAAAACCGCCCTATAGCTTTCGTTACAAGGCGGTAATTACAAGGGTTTTTGTACGCGATTTCTTGATGGTCGCTTTGGTTTGAGCGTCCGTGGCATTGAAAGACTAGTGATTCCAGGCCGGCTTTGACAGTTTTTCACTGAAGCGACTCGAGACAACCGCCAAATAAGAAGCGACTTTGTGCAAGCTGTGCGGTTGCTGTGTTCAAACATGCGCTCCAAAGACTCCATAACGATAACCGGCTCGCGCGATGTCGATCGTGACACGGCGCGCACACTGTTTGAGCAGCATCTATCGCCATTCCTGCAGCAAGGGCGCACCTGGTTGCTGGGCGGGGCACGCGGTGTTGATGAATGGGCAATGGAGTGGCTGGCTGAACACCATGAGACGTGCTGCGTTGTTATTCCGTATACGCGCGCGAAGCTGCCCAGGCGGACTCAGCCCTGGCTCGATGAAATCGAGCAGGTCGTTGAATTGCAACTTCCCAAACGCAAGACTGCCTACGCTTTCAGAAACCGGTATATGGTTGATCTGTCCGGAGTCGTGTTCGGCTTTTGGTCGAGTAAGAGCGGAGCGACTGTAAAAACGCTGAAGTACGCGCTGCGCAAACGTCGGGAAGTACATGCCATCCCGGTTTTTCACGAGCGGGAGCAACGGAGCGGATTAAAGAGTCGGCAAGGTTAGCTTCCGTAGTCTTTCATGGCCTCGGCCAATTGTTTGAGGTTCAGAAGTTGGCGACGCATCATTATCAAGTCTCCCCATGGCAGTAAAGTTCGCAATAACTTTCCCTTCATTCCAGACGGATATTTTGCAATTAGCTTCACGAGTAAGCGGCAGCGGTTTACAGGGGGAGCACCGTTAAGAGGAACGACGAGGTAGCTCACGCCAATGTCACCAAAAGTTCTTGAAGCGCTCGAGCGAGGCTTCAGTCGAATCGTGAGGTGGCGTCCTTGCTCAAAAGCGATTAGTTTGAAGATGCTCATCACGTCCTGACCACGCGCGAGCTGCTCGAGGCCAGCCGTCAACTCGCGCGGACTCTGACGTCCGCGGTTATCGATCCAATCGTAGCTGTAAGGCGCTGCTCGTAATTGACAAAGCCAGCGAAACACAGTTTCCGGTGTTGTGTTGATAGTAACTCCGCGATAAAGCGTAGTGTCGGGTTGCGAGATTAGACTGTCACAGGGAAAACGAAGTTGTCGTTCTTGCGGATTTGTTCCCCAGGTTTCCCTAATGGACAACATAGCGGGGAGGATAACATTACTGTCCAAGTGGCGAATGCAAAATCACCTGATGACTCAAAATGCTTTCAGCCTGCAAACAATTTCTGTTGCAAATGTCTTCTGGCCTGATCTAGGTTCTCAAGCTCACAAGTAACATGCCTAACGACAACACCACAACTCCGCCACTCATAGACGAGGCGGAGCCGATGCGATGGGGACTGCGACTTCGCGAGTTGCGAATGATTGCGATCGTCGTCTCTATCAAGGCGCTGCTGTTTCTGTTTGCAGGCCAGAGTTACCAGGTGCTGCAAAATCAGCGCGTGGTGGGATTAAGCGACTGGCTGGAGATTTGGAATCGCTGGGACGCCGTTAACTATCAAAAGCTGGCCCAGTTTGGCTACAGCGCTACCGGCGACCTCAAGCCGCTCTTGGTCTTCTATCCTTTATATCCCTGGACGGTGCGACTGTTCGCCTTTGTCACCGGCAATTACTTAATCAGTTCCTTTATTGTTTCAACCCTGGCTTCACTAGTAGCCGCGATCGTATTTCTGCGCCTGGTCGAACTTGATTACTCAAAGGAGCTGGCACAACGTGCGGTTTGGTTCTTATTCATTTTTCCTACCAGTTATTTTCTGCACATCGGCTACACGGAGAGTCTTTTTCTTATGCTGGCGCTGAGTTGCGTGTTTGCCGCTCGTAAGCAGCGCTGGCTGCAAGCCGGCTTGTTTGGCGCGCTCACCTGTCTGACGCGCGCCAACGGATTGGTGCTCATACCGGTGCTCGTGGTGGAAGCAGCACAGCAATACTGGACCACGCGCCGCTGGCAATGGCAGTGGTTGTGGATCGGCGTTGCAGCGTTCGGATTCGCCGGCTACCTGCTGCTTAACAAACACGTCGCCGGCGATGCTTTTGCCTTCACATCGCTAATGCAGCAGTTCTTTAGTAAGTCACTTTCCTCGCCGTTGACCGGCATCGATAATGCGCTTGGCTCGTTGAGTCGCGATCCTTCAGAAGCAGAAATGATCGGAATACAGGAAATTCTATTTATTGCGCTTGGCCTGATTTGCACAATCGTGAGCTGGATCAAGCTCCGCCCTGCTTATAGTGTCTGGATGACTGGCAACTGGCTACTGTTTGTGTCTGTGAGCTTTGTGCTCAGCGTACCGCGTTACACGCTGACAATGTTTCCCATCTACATCCTGTTTTCGATGCTTGCTGCACGGCGAGTTTGGTTGGCAGTGATAACGTTCTGGTCGCTCCTCTATCTCTCGTTATTCGCCAGCTTGTTCACCTGGGGACATTGGGCCTTTTGAAAGTCTTCTATTTGGGCCGGAAACCAGATGGTTTGATGTGTTTGTTTGTATCTGTGGAATCTGCGGAATCTGCGGATGCTCATTTGTCGTCGTTTTGAATTACAGGCATGGATGGGCGCCTCTTGTAGCATGACCTATTTGCGAAGAGCAAAGATGTTGCGGGCGGCAACTAATACCGAACGTTACAGCGAATCAAACATCAATTCGTCGACGTAGCACCAACCCCAATCCTCACCCGGTTGAAATGACTTGATGATGGGATGACTGCTTGCGTGGAAGTGACGCGTTGCGTGTTGCACGGTGCATTGCTTCTGTGTACATCGCGGCCGGTCGCTACTCTATATATGAAAGGGCGCTCCCGGTTCCGTATTCGTCGACCCACGATGCCAGCCTTTTCTTCGGCAGCGCGCGCATTGAACGGCTGTGTATCGCAGGTTGAACCCCGTCGCTACCCGCTCCGGGTTCTGACAATCAACCAAAGGGTTCCTCAATCGAGGGGCTCTGGGCTGTAAAAAACCTGGGGCCCTCATTGGTAATGTACAAACAATCTTCCAGCCTGATGCCAAATTCACCGTAGATCACGATGGTCGGCTCGTCGCTGAAACACATGCCCGGCTGAATCGGAGTGTTGTTACCCCGTACGAAGTTTGTCCACTCGTGACCGTCTAGGCCAATGCCATGTCCGGTACGATGCGGCAAACCAGGCACTTTGTAATCCGGACCAAAGCCGGCATCGGTAATCACTTTGCGCGCAGCGGCATCAACTGCCTCACAGGGCGCGCCAACCTTTGCTGCCGCAAAACCTGCGTCCTGCGCTTTGCGCTCCAGGTTCCAGATATCACGCTGCCGCTGCGCTGGCTTGCCGAAGACGAAGGTGCGGGTAATATCCGACTGGTAACCTTCAACACCACAACCGCCATCCATCAAAACAACATCGCCCTCTTTTAGTTTCTGTGGCGTGCTGCTGCCATGCGGAAAAGCAGTGTATTTGCCAAAGCTGCAAAAGATTCCACCCTGCACGCCCAGTGCGCGAAATGCGGCAGCGCAATTCCCCGCAAACTCGTCTTGCGTCATGCCATCGCGCGCGTTGTCGATAGTCGCTTTGTAAGCAACTATCGTTATGTCATGCGCTCGTTGCATGAGGGCAATCTCAGCAGGAGATTTGAACATGCGGCCACCCGCAGTTACCGATGTTGCGCTGACAAATTGAAGCCCAGGCGCAGCTTTGCGAATGCCATCGAAGAGGAAAAAGCGGACCCGCTCTTCCATACCGATCCGTCCGGCACGAAGTCCGCGATCACGGAAGATCCCGGCGACGCGCTGGTAAGGACTTTCATCTTCTTCCCAGGTGCGGATGTCATTGCCAATTGTGATCAACTCGCGTGCACGCTCTTCCTCAAACTTGGGACACACCCAGGCGATCTCGCCGCGAACGGGAATGACGGCGGCAAACATGCGCTCGCTCGTGCTCCAGCGCATGCCTGTGTAATAAAACATGCTCGAGCCGGGTTCGAGGTATATGGCATCAATCTTATTCTCACGCATCAGACGTCGCGCCTTTTCAATTCGCGAGCGCCGCTCATCCAGGGAAATCGGCACGATGCCGCCCGTCATTCGCGTCAACTTGCGAATTGCCTCCGGCGGTTCGCGTTGCTGAATCGCACCTGCATTGGTTTCCGCGACAGCTTCATGAGTCGCGCCAATCACAGAAGTTGCGCCACTCAGCAAAGCAGTACTCGCGAGGCCGGCAGACAACCTCAAGAAGTTTCTTCTATCGGTACACATAATTATTTGATGTTATCGGTTCAGGCTGTAATTTCCGCGCGCCATGCTAACACAAAATCGGAACCGTAAGTGGTGGCGACCGTGACAGTTTGCAATCAGAAAGCGTACCTTAAGACTTGCCTTGAGGACTGAGACGCAACTGCCAGGTTATGGTAGATTTAGTTTGTTCAGACCAAGTAGAAAAATCGCAAAGGAATTGATCGATGGAAAACGAAAACAAAGGCCCTGAGATTTCATTTGAGGTACGCGTCAAGCCTGGACGTGCGGGCACTGACCCGGATGCGCCGGATTGGGAAGTCTGTGAACTGGAAGATGGAATCATAAAAAACAACGCGGATATCTTCGATAACATGACCTTCGCCGAGGCCAACCAGATTGCAGGCATGTGGAGAGCGAAGAAAGAAGAAGCGGAAGCTGCACCCACGGAAGTCGAAGCCACTCAGTGAAAGGACAAAACTTCCAGTCTGTTCACCTCTCATTCGCCGGGCTTCAGCCAGGTGTTGACGATGGGAAATGAATCGAAAACCGTTGAAAGTGGTTACCGATCCGCATGGAAGTAGACACCTGGCTAAAGCCAAGTTTGAATGAGAGGCCCGCCCGACGGCAACATTTCTGAAAGCCGGAGGTTGCAATTCGAAGTTGAATTCGCGAATGACAACCACATCCGCAATCCAGCCAACACTGGCTTCAACTGCCGACATCCGAGCTTGTTTCCCTGCGCTCGACCGCATTCACAATGGCTTCCAAGTTGCTTATTTCGATGGGCCCGGCGGAACACAGGTACCCCGCAGCGTCGTCGAGGCAATGACCGAGTACCTTTACCACCACAACGCAAACACCCACTGGGCATATCCCACCAGCGAAGAAACCGACGCTGCGCTCGAGCAGGCAAGACAGACTTGCGCGGATCTCTTAAATGCATCTCCAGGAGAGATTGCGTTTGGCGCGAACATGACGACGCTTACGTTTCACCTGGCAAGAGCACTGGGAATGCAGTATGCGAGCGGCGACGAAATCATTGTCACCGAATTGGATCATCACGCGAACGTAGCGCCGTGGCAGCGCCTTGTAGTCGAGCGTGGGGTTGCAGTAAAGATCGTGAAGCTGTTACCGGAGACAGGCCAATTGGATTGGGACAGCTTCGAGCAGTTGGTAACTAAACGAACAAAACTCGTCGCCATCGGCGCAGCCTCAAACGCACTCGGGACAGTCAATGATGTCCGGCGCGCCATCCGGATGGCGCGATCCATCGGTGCGCTGGTGTTTGTTGACGCAGTCCATTATGCGCCGCACGCTCTCCTCGATGTTCAGGACCTTGACTGTGATTTTCTCGCCATGTCCGCTTATAAGTTTTACGGTCCTCACGTCGGCGTCTTGTTTGGCAAACTCACTTTGCTCGACTCGATTGATTTTCCCAAGCTCATCCCGGCTCCCGATAATGCGCCCGAGAACGTAGAGACCGGCACACAGAATCAGGAAGGCATGGTTGGCGCTGGCGCAGCCGTGGATTTTTTGGCGTCGCTGGCCGAAGGTGAATCGCGGCGTTCGCGATTGGCCGCGGCTTACGCCGCGCTCCATCAGCGCAGTGCAGAGTTGACGAGAAAACTGTGGTATGGATTGGCGTCAGTGCGTGGAGTTCGCCTTTATGGTCCGTCGCCGGATTTGCCTAGAACACCAACCGTGTCGTTCACCTTGGATGGTGTAGCTTCGACAGGGGTCGCGCGTCGACTTGCCGCGCGCGGGTTGTTTCTTTCGCACGGAGATTTTTATGCGGCAACTGTTATTGAACGGCTGGGGCTCGGAGAAGAAGGACTGGTGCGCGCCGGCTGCGCTTGCTACACCACGGCGGATGAAATCGATCGGTTGATTCAGGGCGTGAGTGAGATTGCTCGGACGAAATGAGCCGCGGATTAACGCCGATTAGACGCGAATCTGAAAGAGCCAAGAATTGATGTAGGAGTTGGACACCGATTTTGCCGCTAAGTCCTTTCTGGCTGATCGCTTCCTAAGCCTCCGTCCGAATCCGCGTTTCTCAGCGTTCATCCGCGGCCAACACTTCGTTGTCGCCTCATCTTCGAACCGCATTGATAAAATCAGCCAGCATTCCGTACGCAGTACTCTGCAAATTCGGACGATGAGAAGTGATGGTGAGGCCCGGCAACATATCTAACTCAAAATGAATTGCCAGCGAAGTTCCCCTGACGCTGCCAAGCGGATCGCTGGACAGTACCTGCTCAGGCCGTACGGTCGCTGCAAGCTTTCCATCTCCGGCTAATTTCGCTCTCGCCACAAGTTTGAAAGGTTTGCCCTCTGCGCGCGCTGTCTGCACTTTTCCGGGGCTGAGATCGCGAATTCCTTCTCGAGTCACCTCAGCTGGTTTCAGCGGCATGTTCATCAAAACCGTTGCCAGCGCGCACACTTTGACTGTGGAATCCCAACCCTCAATATCGTGACTGGGATCGGTTTCAGTCACGCCAAGTTCCTGCGCCGCCTTCAGCCCTTCTGCAAATGAACGGCCCGCCTCCATGGCTTCAATGATCACGTTCGTAGTTGAGCTGAAGATGCCGCTGAAGCCGCGCAGTCTTACGGCTGGGAGCGTTTCGCGGAATAACGAAAAGACCGGCGCGCTGTCGAGCACGGTTGACTCAAAAAGAAACCGCTTGCCCTTCATCTGTGCCAGTTTAGCCAGTTCATGATACCCGTAAACGAGCGCGCCCTTGTTTGCAGTAATTGCGTGCGCCCCGGATTCTAAAACCGCGCGCAGATAATCGATCGCCGGTTGGCCCGAATCCGGATTAAGTGAAGTAGTTTCAAATACAGCATGAGGTCGCGCGTCACGGAGCCAGTCGCTGATACCGTTTCCAGTTGCCATAGACTCGGCGAAGGTATTTAAAGGAAGCGTGGATACATCAAACCCGTCAGGTTTGGTAAGCCAACCGATTCGCCGGCTCGAAACCCCAGTGACGCAATATTCGATGCCGTACAGTTCTCGTAGTTCGGACGCCTTGGCAACCAAAAGACGCGCGAGCGCTCGTCCAACATTGCCGAAGCCAAGAAAACAGAGATTGTATTGTTTCATGCTTACTTAATGAGCTCGGGCGAAGTTATACTGCACCTTAATACAATTGATAGACAGGATTCACAAGATTTACGAGAACGACCAAAGCCGATTCAGGTTGGCAACTCGTAAAGAGAAATCCGATAAAAGGTGGTTAAGAAGAGCAATCGCGTAATGGACACGTAGCTGTTTCAAACTCTGGTTCTGGTAAATCCTGTTAATCCTGTCTGATTCATTCGATGAAACAATATCACGATCTACTGAAATCAATTCTCGCGCACGGCCATGAACACCACGACCGCACTGGCGTCGGCACCGTTTCCCACTTCGGATACCAAACGCGATTTGACCTGCGCGACGGATTCCCGATCGTAACAACGAAGAAGATTCCCTTTCGCTGGATAGCCGAAGAACTCTTTTGGTTTCTTTCCGGAGATACCAATGAAGCGAACTTGCGCGCCAGAGGCGTGGACATCTGGGCCGAGTGGGCCGATGAGGAACACACCCGGCGCTTCGACCGGGAAGCGGGCGATCTCGGTCCGGTTTACGGTTATCTCTGGCGTTCTTTCGGCGGTGATTATCCGCAGCGCAATGGTGTGGATCAGATTGCGAAGCTCATTCATGAGATTGAGCGTAATCCGAATTCACGGCGCTTGTTAGTGTCTGGTTGGGATCCGCGCCAGGCAGACAAAGTTGATTTACCACCCTGCCACACATTGTTTCAGTTTAAGGTGGAGGATCGGCGCATTTTGCACTGCCAACTTTACCAGCGCTCGGCGGACGCCTTCCTCGGCATTCCCTTCAACATTAGTTCGTACGCGTTGCTTATGCACATGGTCGGGCACGTTTGCGGGCTCGAGGTCGGTGAGTTTATCTACACGTTGGGCGATTATCATATCTACCAGAACCATCTTGAGCAGGTGAACGAACTACTGTCGCGCAAGCCTTATCCGCTTCCGAAACTTGAAATCCTCGACCAAGCCGCGCCGCTGCGTGGGCTCGAAGGCTTGCTGGCAATGCGCTACGAAAATCTTAAGCTAGTGGGTTATCAATCTCACGGAAAAATCGCCGCTGTAGTGGCAGTGTAGGACAGACATTCCTGTCTGTCGCATTTTCTATTGAAGGGAAATGACAGACAAGAATGTCTGTCCTATTTTTATGATCATCGGCATCGTCGCAGTAGATAGAAACGGTGCGATTGGCAAAGGCGGCAAGCTGCCCTGGCATTACTCCGCCGACATGAAGTTTTTTAAAGAGACGACGACCGGAAATGCCTGCGTAATGGGTTACAAAACCTGGCTCACGCTGAAGAAACCCTTGCCGAATCGTCTGAATATTGTTTTGAGCCGGCAGTCTGAGATTGAACCGCAAGACGGCGTCGTTGTGCTTCGAGACGTGGAATCAGTTCTTTCGCCGGCTCAGGATTTGAAAGGCGATCTCTTCGTGATCGGCGGCGAACGAGTCTATAAATCCTTTCTTCCCTATATCGAGAAGTGGATTGTCACTGAAGTTCCATTGACGATTGAGGGCGCCGACGCGTTTGTGCCGGAGAATTATTTGAAAGGATTTGTACTGACGGAATCGAAGATGATAGACGACGATCTTAAGGTTTCGTTCTATACTCGAAAACAATCGGTTTGAGACCCACCCGCTACCGCGAGTGTGTGAAAATCGTTAGCGACGGGCCGCAAGCTGCGATGCACTAACCGTTGAATGCTCAGTGCCGAAACAATGCGAGCATCGTGGGTCGAGGAATACGGAACCGGGAGCGATAGCGACCGGAACCAAGCTGCGATATGCACAATTCATCAATGCCTGAGTATCGTGACGAGCATATTCCGCTGACGTACTTAATTACTTTCGTGCTTATGGCACGAGGCTACATGGGAACCAGCGCGGATCAGTTAATCGCTTTCATAACCGCTTCGGAACCCCGTAAATTGCGTCGCACAAAAATAGGAAGGGCGGAGGCGGTTCAATACGAATACTGTAGCCAAAAAACATCGTCCATTGCTTCTGTGTATACCGCTGCTTGAGGCCGGTCGCTATCGCTCCCGTTCCGTATTGGTCGACCCACATTGCGAGGCCTCTGCGTCGATAGCGCGGGCAGTCTACGGCAGCAGCGCGCTCCTATGGAGCTTTAGAAGCAACGGAAAAAGCCCTAACTCAACGGCCCGGTCATACCCAACTTCAGGTCCAGCACATCATGCCTCGTGATGATTCCGACGATGCGGCCATATTCTTCAACCAGCACCGCGGGACTCGTTTGCAGGCGCCGCGTTACTTCCTGGGCGCTCTCGTCAACGTCGACCGTGGGAAAACTTGCTTCCATCACTTCGCTGACTGGTGAATCGAGCAAATGGCGATTGCGCACCACCTTCGCCAGCACACGGTTTTCCCTGAGCGCACCAACCGGCCGGCCGTCTTCCAGCACTGGTATTTGAGTCAGGCCCAACTCATTCATCTTCGCCAGCGCCTCGCTTAGTTTGTCTGGAGGGGCCACTGACACCAACGATTGCGGCGCGTTCACGCCCTTAGTTGCACTGATCAAGCCGGCCGTCATCTTCTGCGGCTCCAGCAGACGCTTCTCTTTCAGCCACTCGTCCGAATGGTGCTTGGTAAGATAGTGTTCCCCGGTATCACAAACGATAAACACAATCACGGCGTCTTCATCCAAATCACGCGCAACTCGCAACGCGGCCGCGAGGTTCGTTCCGCTCGAGCCACCGCAGAAGATTCCCTCTGTACGTCCCAACTGCCGCGACATTTCAAACGACTCGCCATCGGTGACGTTGATTACTTCGTCCACATATTTAATGTGAACGTTAGGCGGCACAACTTCCTGGCCAATTCCTTCCACGAGGTAGGGCGTGGTCTCGATGATCTTCCCCGTCTCTTTGTAAGTCTTAAAAATCGAGCCGTAAGGGTCGGCGCCAATGACTTTGATTTTGGGATTTTGTTCTTTCAGGAAGCGGCCGGTGCCGGAGATTGTGCCGCCCGTTCCTATTCCGGCAACGAAGTGCGTGACTTTGCCTTCGGTTTGCTCCCAAATCTCCGGACCGGTCGTGCGATAGTGAGCTTCCGGGTTTGCGGGGTGTGAATATTGATCCGGGTAAAATGAATTCGGAGTCTCCTTCGCAATTCTTTGGGCCGTAGACACGTAATGATCAGGTGTCCCGGGCTTGGCCGAAACCGGAGTAATCACGACGTCCGCGCCCAGGGCTTTGAGATAACGCGATTTCTCCACCGACGCTTTGTCAGTCATAACGAAAATACATTTGTAACCCTTGACTGCGGCAGCGAGTGCCAACCCGATTCCGGTATTTCCCGATGTGGCCTCAACGATCGTTCCGCCCGGTTTCAACTTGCCTTCGCGCTCAGCAGCTTCGATCATCGACACGCCGATGCGGTCTTTCACGGAGAAACCGGGGTTCAGATTTTCCATTTTTGCCAACACCAGTGGCTTGATGTCCCGCGTCATGCGGTTCAGCTTGACCAGCGGTGTACGGCCGATCAGTCCAAGTACGTTGTCGTAATAGTGCATTCCGATCTCCGAAACAGTTGATTGGTCTATTTCTAACAGAACTCCACCTCCCGCGCTATTTGAGAACCGCGCCTTCGCAGATTTTTTTTGCAATTAGTTTCCCGGCCACGCGGTGACCGGCCGCATTCCAGTGGCCATTACCGAGATTGGCTCCGAATCCGTGAAGGAAGATGTTGTTTCGTTGAGCGAATTCCTGCAATTCGGGAGCGAGCGTTATCACCGGTATCCCTGCTCGCGCGCATAGCAATTTGATCCTCTCGTCAGGATAGAACAAGTCTATTGGTCAGAAAAGGATAGTACTTTTGGTTGAAACGAAGGAATACCTTAAGCGAACGCCGGGGATTTTGTCCAAACGCCGGAACAAAAAATAGAACGGCAACTCCAAAACTGTGGACTGTGGACTCCAGACTCTAATACCCGAATAAGGCGGCAGAACACCTCTGGAAATGTTGAAGCCCGGATGCGCTCTCCCCTTCGCATCCGGGCTCCAAACAAGGTCATCGATTTTTCAATCGGCGACCAGGCTCAATCTGTACCTAACGGTCTCAATACCGCCTGTATCTATCGCGCACTTTGTAGGTGTAGATAGCGGCTCCCACACCACCGGTAACAGCGCCAATTACAGCGCCCTTCTTGCCACCGATCAACCCGCCGAGAATCGCACCACCAACTGCGCCCCCCGCAGTAGTAATCTTGTCCCGGTGTCGATCCCACACGGAACCGTTCTGTTCGTATTGATAGGTGTCATTGTTGTAAGCGTCGTTGTAGTAGGGGTCACTGCGATAGTTATCATTACGATAAGAATCGTTTCGATACCCGCCCTCGCGATTTGTGTCGTACCGGGTATCGTACCTGCCGTTGTACGTCGATTTATTGGCGCTGCGGCTACGTGTCTGCGCCGCGACCGGCAAAGCCGCCATACTAAGAATGATTGCCGAGATAAGAGTTGCGATCAGTTTTTTCATTGAGTGCCTCCGTGATGGTCTTTTGGCAACGGGCATGCCACGCGTAGCTAACTGTGGCTGGCTTTGATGGATCTGGCACTTTCGAAGGGAACCTATGAACGGCAAAGATTTAGAGCTGGCGGGAAACTCTACGATTCGGTGTGCGTTTTTCTCTGTCACTTCCCTTTTGGGGTAGCGGACTCTAAAACTGGCTCAGTTATTGAGAATCCTTAAAAGCGATAGCTCACCACGGTGATACAAGGAACACCGAGGGTAAAGAGGGAAAACTGAAATTAGGGCACTATCGAGGCCAGCCTTCGCGTGTCTTTTAAGGCCATAAATGAATTATGATTGCAATCATGAACAAAAGAACCGAAGAAGACACTTCGCCCGCGATTGAGTTTCGCAATGTCTCCATTAGCTTCGACGATACAAAGGCGCTCATCGATGTTAGTTTTCAACTTGCTCGCGGCGAAATGATCTTTCTAACCGGGGTATCAAGCTCCGGGAAGTCGGTTCTGTTGCATCTGGCAATGGGTTTGTTGAAGCCGGACTCGGGTCAGATTTTTGTAGCCGACCGCGAGATTGAGACCCTTAAAGAAGCAGAACTGTTAGCAATCCGCGGCGGTCTCATGGGCATGGTCTTTCAGGAGGATTCGCTCTTTACTGGACTAACCGTTTATGAGAACGCGGCTTACCGCCTTGAAGAACATGGCTGGAAGGAAGAGCAAATCGAGAAGACAGTGAAGGAAGTGCTTACCTTTGTCGGACTTGCCGGCGAGGAGGAGAAACTTCCTGAGGAACTCTCCGGTGGCATGAAACGCAGACTCGAGATTGCGCGCGCCCTAATTGGCTGGCCTTCGATTATGCTCTTTGACGAACCAACAATGGGTCTTGATCCGATCGTCGCGGTGCAGGTTCTCAATTTAATCATACGCGCGCGTGATATCAACAAGATATCGTCAATGTACGTGACTAAGAAACCTTACGAAATTCCCTATCTGTCAACCTACCACGCAGCGGAGACTCGGAACGGCACAATTGCAATTAGCGAAGCCCCAATGGACGAATTGCCGCGCACGAAAGTGATTGTTCTCGAGCGTGGGGAGATCGCGTTTTCCGGCAGCGTCAGTGAATTTCAAAAAAGTGACTTGCCGGTGATTAAGAAAATGTTGTCTTTAGATCCTCACGACCATAGTGCCGATCCTCATTTCCCCGATCCCTGGGACAAGAAGCGGCAGGCCAAGGATCACATCTTGTGAAAGACGACCCCGGCCGCATTTGTTGTCTAGTCCGGGAAAATACAAAAGCGATGACGTACTACCCGGCGCCGCTGTCCTAAGGCGTTTGGCGCCTCACGAGTCCAGGTGATGCAAAGGAATCGGCAATAAGCTCCAAAGCGCAATTTGGGAAATAGCCTTGAGATCTGATAGGTCCCGGAGTATAAGCCGGGCAATTGGGTGATTGACTGAACGTCTCACCCCGGTATGGCTAATTGAGCTTGCTCTTGGCCATGCTTAGAGAGCGGCAACGGGGTGAGAACGTTGCCGCTCTAATTCTTACCGATCCCGGCAACAATCTAATTCCCCGTGCTCTGATCATTTTGGCACGTTACTATTCTTATCCCAGCGAGAACCTCGGATCTTTTATGTGTTTCCAACCTGGCTCCGCTTTGGGCGGCTAATTCGAAAGTTTAGCCTGATCTGAGTTATGCTAATTTCAATCGCGATAAAAATAGTTGGTCTGTCACTGGAATCTTTATGGATTCTTATCTTGAAGCGACAGGCGTGGAACGGAGAGAATATGAATGAGAGACTTCACATCAGAACTAATTTGATGCTGGGTATTTTTATTCTGGCTAGCTCCTCCGTTGGCATGGGCTCGATAGCGCGCGCATACCGCGGTCAGCCGCAATCCGAGAGTACAGTCCAGAAGGAGAAGAGAGTGATTAAGACGACTCATGCAAGCGGAACGTTTGAAGTAAAGCTGACGCCGCAATCACCTGACGGCAAGATCACGGGCGCAACCGTCGGCAGGTTCTCACTCGACAAACAGTTCCGCGGCGATCTCGAAGGAACCAGCAAAGGCGAAATGCTCGCCGTCAATACGGCCGTGCCGGGTTCGGCCGGTTATGTCGCAATGGAGCAGGTTACGGGAATCCTCAATGGTCGCGCCGGCGCCTTCGCCCTTCAGCACACTGGCACTATGAACCGCGGCAAACCACAACTCAGCGTTACGGTAGTTCCTGACTCGGGCACTGGTGAACTTGTTGGTCTGGCCGGCAAGATGGAAATCATAATCGCTGACGGGAAACACTCGTACGAGTTTGAGTACACGCTCGCCGCATCGCCGTGAGGCTGCGGCAGCATGCCGCGCTAACCGGCGTGATGCAGTTTGCCTTATCGCCGGGTGAGTGAGGTTCTCTTAAAAGTGAGGAGCAATACGATGGCGGAAAATGAAGAACGTAAAGAGCCGGATATTGCCCAAACAGATGCGGATGAGATTGAAGCGGAGATAGACGAGAACCTGGAGGAAACATTCCCTGCGAGTGACCCGCCATCATGGACGCTGGGCACGGATCACCGGGTGGAGGCACAGAGTGATGTTGAGGAAAATGACGAGTGACTGCGATGAAACTGATTTCTGTAAATGTCGGACTGCCACGAGAGGTGATTTGGAACGGCAAAAGTATTACGACCGGGATCTTCAAAGAACCGGTTCGCGGCCCAGTCATGCTCCGAACCCTCAATCTGGATGGTGACCGGCAGGCGGATTTGTCGGTACATGGCGGCGTA
Source organism: Blastocatellia bacterium (assembly GCA_963698325.1). Classification (GTDB taxonomy): domain Bacteria; phylum Acidobacteriota; class Blastocatellia; order Pyrinomonadales; family Pyrinomonadaceae; genus PSRF01. The sequence goes on from CAVOQJ010000013.1 coordinate 323,758, forward strand.
AGCAAAGCTGTTTACGCGTATCCTGCCGAGCACTATGAATATTGGAAGACAGAGCTTCCGGAAATGCAGTTGCCTTATGGTATGTTTGGAGAAAACTTCACCACCGAGGGATTGGCGGAAGAAACAGTTAACGTTGGGGACTGCTTTCGGGTTGGCGAAGCGGAGTTAATCGTCACCGAGCCAAGAATGCCCTGCTACAAGCTGGGCATCAAATTCGGACGCGCGGATATTCTCAAGAAGTTTTTGGCGAGTCGCCGCACCGGATTTTATTTTTCTGTACTGAAAGAGGGCTGGGTTGAAGCGGGCGATTCGATGGAACTACTTAGCAAAGATCCGAACAGTGTTACAGTAGCCGAAATCACTCGGCTGTATGCGTTTGAGAAAAACGATGTTGAAATGTTGCGGCGCGTCGTAGAGGCTCGAAGCGCTATCCGACAGTTGGCGCGACTATTTCCAGCATCAGCTGGAAAAACTGACTCAGTAAGGCGAAACGAGGAAAGGGCCCATTGCATGATGTCTACTAAATGGCTGATTGGTTGCTTCTGCGTAGTGGCAGCAATCTCTTTGACGAATTGCAAAGCTGGAAACAAAAACTCCCCAGCGACAACCGGATCTACAAATAATTCTGCTGCTCAATCCGGAAACACTGAAGCAGGGATTGAGAAAGTCAAACCGGCGCCGGGAAAAGGCAACGTACAGGGAAAAGTCTTTTACAACAGCAAGCCTGTCGAGAACATCGAGGTCAAGCTATGCGAAACATTCAACCGATATCTTGGCGGCTGTAGCGGGAAAACCTACACAGCAAGGACGGACAAGGATGGCGAATATGTAATCACTGACGTGGAACCGAAAGTATATGAGGGTCTGCTGGCTCGGGTGTTTGATACCGACTCTTTTATCTTCGCTACCACGGGAATCGCCGGTATCAGTTCAAACAAATACGAGATCGCTCCCGATAAAACGTTGTTCGTTTCGCCGACCAACCTTTTCAAGGGAGATTTGAAACTGCTCAATCCCAGGGCAGGCGCTAAGGTAGGCGCGCAGAATCTGGAGTTGAAATGGGAGTCTTATCCGGATGCGGCTTATTACAAATTTAGCATTTACCCTGAAGAGATGAGTGTCACTTCTCCCTATGTCAATGAGCGCCTTGAAGGAACGTCTTTCGCCATCGATAAGCCGCTGGAGAAAGGCACCTACCGTTGGCAAGTTAACGCCTACAACAGTGACGATCGAAAGCTGGCAGAAAGCAGTAACGATATTAAGTTCACAATTAATTGAGCGGATCGAAGACGTGAACATAGGGGGCCGGTAAGTTTATGGCGAAGGAGCACATCGCAACTTATTTAAATGATCATCTCGCGGGTTCTGTCGTCGCCCTTGAACTGCTGGAACAACTGGAAGCGGCGCATGCCGGCACGCCCCTAGCCGAGTTCTTCTCGAGGTTGGGAACCGACATCTCGGCGGATCGTGAGGAACTGCAAAGCATTATGGAACGTCTGGATATCCACGAGAGCCGCCCGCGAAAGGCGTCCGCATGGCTCACAGAAAAGTTTACAGAAATTAAGCTGCGCCTGGACGACCCAACGGGCGGCGATTTGCGCCTGTTCGAATCGCTCGAAGTTCTTTCTCTTGGCATTGAAGGAAAAAGATCCCTATGGCTGGCTTTAACAGCCGTCGCGAAAGATATGCCCGCTCTACGGCCGGTTGACTATAAACGCTTAATACAGCGCGCCGAGGAGCAACGCAGTCGCGTCGAGGCGAAGCGGCTTGACAGTGCCAGGACGGCTCTCGCACTCGCGACTTAGGAAGTTGGACTAAGCGCCGGACAAATGCGGCGAATTGCCGGCAATTGCAATAACCGGATATGCAAGAGAAGAAGAAAGTAAACGCGCCCTGGAAGCCGGCTATCAAACACAGTTAGCAAAGCCGGTGAACTGGAACGAATTAATGAAGACGATCGTGACGCTTGCTCGGCCTGCTCCCTGATAACATTTTCTTGCGAATACGTACCGTCGGGTAATGCGAAGTTTGCAGTCGATCCTGACGCGTTGAAGAGGCTCTTACTAAAATCCTCAGGCAATTAATTTTGTGTCGTTTAAGCAATTAGATCGTCGATTGCAGATCCGGGTTGGACTTCCACCGGCTCGACACCGCGACGGAAGATGCGAGCGTTAGTCTTACCCTGCAACAGGTGAACTCCTTGCTCGACGCGAATCATGCATCCTTCACGCAGACCCACCACCGGTGTTTCATTCTCTTCCAGGAATTGATTGATTCGCTCCTCTCGCGTCTCACCCATGTGAGTCGAGTTGGGATCCGGATTGAGATAGTGTGCGTTGATCTGAAACCGTATGAGTCCAAGGGCGTCGAAGGACGGGGGTTGCACTATTGGCATGTCGTTAGTCGTCTTGATTGTGGGCGCAGCCACAACCGCGCCGGCGCTTGACCCAAGGTAAAGCATTCCTTCTTCAACGCGCCTGCGCATCGGGAGCAACAGGTCAGCCTGATAGAGACTGCGGAGCAGTCTGAACGTGTTGCCGCCGCCAATGAAGATTGCTTCAGCTTCGTAGACCGCACTTTTTGAATCTGCCGCTTCATGAATTGAATCGAGCTCATAACCCATCAAGTTGAAGCGCTTTCGCGCCTGCGCCGCATAAGCATCGCGATCGAAGAGAGCGAAAGGCACAAAGAGCACTCGTTTGCTGGAACCAAGGATGTCTCGAATTTCCGCCTCCGCATGATCCAGGTAGCCGCCGCCGTGAAGCGTGGAGTTGCTGATCAATAGTAGCCGTTTGGCATGGCTCTGAGTGTCTGACATCATTCACTCCTTACGAGAGTTAGTCCTTTTGTGAACCAGCGGAATTCGACAACTCTTACCGTCGCTCGAAGGTCTATTACTTAGAAGCGACGAAACGGCCGAAAGAACGCTCTTATGTCTTCAACCAGTAACTCAGGTTCTTCCATAGCCGCAAAATGACCGCCACTCGTAAACTCGGTCCACCGCTGAACATTGTAGCCACGTTCAATCCATTCTCTCGGTGGAAAAGGTTCCTCTTTTGGAAATCGCGCGACTGCGCACGGAACCTGGACTGACTGGTCTTCCTTAAAGTGTAATGGTCGCCGCCGAGCTTCGTAATAGAGTCGCATGGAGGAGTGAATCGTTTGCGTAGCCCAGTAAATCATAACGTTGGTCAGCAACTCGTCTTTTGTGAAACGCCGTTCCACTGCGCCGTCGCAATCGCTCCAATCGCGAAATTTTTCAATGATCCAGGCAGCCAACCCGGCTGGTGAATCGTTCAAACCAAACGCCAGGGTCTGTGGTCTGGTAGCCTGAACATGAGCGTAACCGCCTTCGCTTTGCAGCCAACTTTCCTGCTCTCGTAGAAATACCGTCTCCGTCGCTGATAACCCGCGCGATTTCGGGCCGAGATAGGGTTTGAAGGAACCGGGTATGTAATTTAGGTGTAACCCAATAACGTTTTCTGAGTACAGAAGTCCGAGACAAGTGGCAACGCTCGCACCCCAGTCACCTCCTTGCGCGGCAAAGCGCTTGTAGCCAAGGCCGGCCATCAATTGCGCCCAAAGCTCGGCTATGCGGAAAGCGTTCATCCCTTGCTGCGTTACCCGATCTGAAAAGCCGTAACCAGGCATCGAAGGAGCTATTACATCGAAAGAGTCCTCAGCGCTTCCTCCGTAAGAAAGCGGATTCGTCAAACGAGGGATGATCTTCAGCGTCTCTACAAACGACCCGGGCCAACCGTGCGTGATCAATAGCGGAATGGGTCGCGATCCATTGGCTCGCTCGTGAATGAAGTGTATTGACAGACCTTGAATTTCAGCGCGGAACTGGCTAAAGCGATTAATCGCTTGCTCCTGATAGCGCCAATCAAATCGTGTTTGCCAGTGCCGGACGACTTCCTGCATGTAGTTTAAGTCTGCTCCGTGACTCCAACCTGAGCCGGCTATCTCATCGGGCCAACGTGTGAGTGCTAATCGCTGTTGCAGATCGGCAAGCGTGGATTGGGGAATGTTTATCTTGAAAGGTTGGACGTCCATCCGGATGTTCAAAGCATTCTACTAGCCCTGTCCTTCCGTTACCAATCTCTTGTCCGGGTTGGCAGTGTCTTAATTTCGCTTTCTCTGTGCAACCTCCGTGCTCTCTATGACTCTGTGGTGAGTGATTGTGGAGCATTTATTTACCACGGAGACACAGAGAACACAGAGGTCGCACAGAGGAGATCCCCAACTAAGACGCTACCTCCGGGTTGGTTGGACGGCTGCCGGTCGAACCGGTTTCACCGTAGTCAAAATCGTAACGATGCGGGCGGCAGGTCACCGAGGAGTTAGGAGAGTTTGGATTCTAATCGATGCGGGATCGCTTCCGTTCATACGCCGCGATATCTGCTCCATGCAGTAGAGTCAGACCAATGTCGTCGAGGCCTTCGATCAAACAGTGCCGCTGAAACTCATCAATAGCAAACGACGCTGAGAAATGTTTCCCATCCGTCACGGTGCCGCGTTCGAGATCGACAGTCAGTTGGTAGTTCTCGATCGCTTGTACGTTCGCAATGAGGGCAGCTACCTCATCTTCCGGGAGCGTCACTGGGAGCAAGCCATTCTTCATACAATTATTAGCGAAGATATCAGCGAATGACGGCGCAATGATGGCGCAAAACCCATAGTCGGCAAGCGCCCAGGGTGCGTGCTCGCGTGAGGAGCCACAGCCAAAGTTCTTTCCGGCGAGCAGAATCGAAGCGCCACGATAGCGTTTTTCGTTCAAAACAAATGACGCATCAGGCTCACCACCAGGCAAAAAGCGCCAGTCGTAAAACAAAAACTCGCCGAAGCCCGTGCGTTCAATCCGTTTGAGAAACTGTTTCGGAATGATCTGATCAGTGTCGACGTTGGCACGATCAAGAGGAGCAACTTTGCCTGTATGGGTGCGAAAGGGTTTCATGGCTTGCTTACTTAAATTTCCACTGTCTTACGTCGGTGAAGTGTCCGCTGATGGCGGCGGCTGCGGCCATCATCGGACTGACAAGGTGGGTGCGTCCACCGCGACCCTGGCGTCCTTCAAAGTTCCGATTGCTCGTTGAGGCGCAGCGTTCACCCGGTTGTAAGATGTCGGCGTTCATGCCCAGGCACATTGAACATCCTGCCTCGCGCCATTCGAAACCGGATTCACGAAAGATGCGATCAAGACCTTCGCTTTCGGCGGCGCGCTTTACTGCTTGCGAACCAGGAACGACGATGGCCTTCACTGAACTATTGGTTCGGTATCCCTTGACGATGCGAGCGGCTGCTCGCAGGTCTTCAATCCGAGCGTTGGTGCATGACCCGATAAAGACACGATCAATCTGAATGTCCTGAATTCTCGTGCGAGGCGCCAGCGCCATGTATTCCAGCGCTCGTTCCGAGGCCCGGCGATCAGACTCACTTTTAGCGGTGGCTGGATCAGGCACGCATCCGGTGATCGGGACAACCATTCCCGGACTAGTGCCCCACGTCACGTTGGGCTCAAGGACAGAGGCGTCGAGCTCAACCGTGCAATCAAAAACGGCGTCATCGTCAGTGCAGAACCTTTTCCAATGAGTGAGCGCTTCACTCCAAGCCGAACCTTGCGATGCAAACCTGCGACCCTGCAAATAAGCAAACGTAATGTCGTCGGGCGCGATCATCCCGGCGCGTGCGCCAGCCTCGATACTCATATTGCACAAGGTCATGCGTCCTTCCATCGAAAGCCGGCGCACGGCATCACCGGCATATTCGATTACGTGACCCGTCGCGCCATCAGTTCCTATTTGGCCGATAATGCCTAGCGCGAGGTCTTTTGCAGTGACTCCCTCGGGCAACGCGCCGCCCACGTCGACGAGCATTGTTTGCGGCTTATTTTGCGGCAAGCACTGCGTGGCGAGCACGTGCTCAACTTCACTGGTACCGATGCCGAATGCCAGTGTGCCGAACGCGCCGTGTGTGCTCGTGTGACTGTCGCCGCAAACTATAGTCATTCCCGGTTGAGTCAGTCCTAACTCTGGTCCAATTACATGCACTATGCCCTGCTCAGCCGAATTGATATCGAAAAGCTGAATGCCGAAATCGAGACAGTTCCGTCGGAGCGTGTTTATCTGTTTGGCGCCGATAGGATCGGCTATTGGCAGACTGCGATCGGTGGTTGGTACATTGTGGTCTACGGTGGCAACTGTGAGATCCGGTCGCCGCACACGACGATTGGCGACCCGCAGACCTTCAAATGCCTGCGGTGACGTCACTTCATGAACGAGATGTAGATCGATGTAAAGAAGGGTGGGTTGGCCTTCGGACTCGCGCACGATGTGAGCGTCCCAAAGTTTTTCAAATAAAGTACGAGACATGGTAATCAGTCGGGGGTCAAGGGTCGGGGGTCGGGGGTTGGGGGTTGGGGGGTCAGGGGTAAAGGGTAAAGGGTAAAGGGTAAAGGGTCATAAGGGGGGCTTTAGCCTTTGTTGACTTCTGATGACTGATTTTTCTGATCTCTGACTCCTGATCCCTGACCCCTTACCTTTGCCCCTTACCCTTTGCCCCTGACCCTTCACCCTGACCCCGACCTCTGACCCCTGATCCCCGTCCTCCTTCCCCCGCCTAGACCGCGTGATACGCGTGCCGCATATCGGTAATCTCGGCAACCGCCTCGGCAACGAGTTCACCAATTTCGGATGTCGTCGCAATGTAACCGCTGCCACCAACGCTTATGTCGCGTGTGCGATAACCGGCATTGAGCACAAACTGGACCGCCTCCTCGATGTCATCCGCTTCCTGCTCGAGTCCGCCGCTATAGCGCAGCAGCATAGCGGCTGAAGCAATCGCGCCAAACGGATTGGCGATGCCGCGTCCGGCGATGTCCGGCGCTGAACCGTGGACGGGCTCGTAGAGACCTACGTCTCCACCGATGGTAGCCGAAGCCAACATACCGAGCGACCCGGTAATGACGGCCGCTTCGTCGGAAAGAATATCGCCAAAGAGATTTTCGGTCAGCAATACATCGAAGCGCCGGGGATTAGTAATCAAGTGCATCGCGCACGCATCAATGTAAAGATGGTCGAGTGTTACTGCCGGATAATCGCGACCAACTCGAGAAACTGTCCTCCGCCAAAGCTGTGAAGTTTCCAGGACGTTGGCCTTGTCGACTGACGTAACTTTTTTCCCGCGTTTCAACGCGGCCTCAAACGCCACGCGCGCGACCCGCTCGATCTCGGCAACAGAATAAGTCATCGTATTAACTGCCAGGGAATTGTCGTTATCGCCCCACAGTCCGCGCGGCTCACCGAAGTAGAGCCCGCCCAGCAATTCACGAACTATTAGAATATTCGCGCCGCCGGCAATCTCAGGACGCAGAGGAGACGCTGCTGCAATTGCATCGTACGAGATTGCCGGGCGCAGATTCGCGTAACCGCCCAGCGCCCGCCGGAGCAGTAACAGTCCCGCTTCGGGTCGTTCAGACGGCGCCCGCGAATCGAATTCGGGCGAGCCAACGGCGCCAAGTAGTACCGCATCCCCGGCGAGGCAAGCATCCAAGGTAGCGGCTGGCAACGGCGAGCCAGTTTGTCTGATTGCAGCGCCGCCGATCAGTTTCTGCTCAAAGGTGAACTCATGTCCGTGAAGCGCCGCAATGGTGCTTAGAACTCGCACGGCCTCGCGCGTTACCTCGGGACCGATACCGTCACCTTCAAGTACTGTAATCTCCAATTTCATTAGTGCCTGGAAATAGTTTGAACGATGAACCGCGCTGGGTTTGGTTCAATAACCGGTAGAGGCCTGCGCCCATCTGCCGGCTACTGTCGCACCTTCGGCTGCGATTTGTTCACCAACTGGTGAGCCAACCTGGAGCAATCCGATTAAGTCCTGATCATAGATACGCTTCTTGCGGTCGGCGAGAGACGTGAAGCGCTGGTAAATCGCATCCAATTCAGCAGGTTCCATCGAATAGCCAAGGTCTTCATAACGCAGCGCCAACGCGTGCCGTCCCGAGTGTTTGCCCAACACGAGGTTGTTTGTCGGAACACCTACCGATTCCGGCGTCATGATTTCGTAGCAGAGCGGATTGCTGATTACGCCATGCTGATGTATCCCGGCCTCATGAGCGAAAGCGTTTCGCCCCACAATCGCTTTGTTCGGCTGCACTGGACAACTAATCAGCGCCGACAGCAATTGGCTGGTCGGATAGAGCTCCTCCGTCCGAATCGCGGTTTCGAAAGGCAGTTGATCCGCCCGCACCTTCAGGGCCATCGCGATCTCTTCTAACGACGCATTGCCGGCGCGTTCACCAATGCCATTGATCGTACATTCAACCTGTCGGGCACCAGCCTCAATTGCGGCCAGACTGTTGGCCACCGCCAATCCCAGATCATCGTGACAGTGCACGCTGATGGTGACGTCACGATCGCCGACCACCTGATCACGTACCCTGTTTACCAGTAGGGAAAACTCCGCCGGCATCGTATAACCAACCGTGTCGGGAACATTAATTATGCTCGCGCCCGCCTCGATGGCAGTCGCAAATACTTCACACAAGTAATCAACATCACTTCTCGTTGCGTCCTCGGCGGAGAATTCCACTTCCTCAGCGCATTCGCGCGCAAGAGTGACGGCCTGCCGGGTCATTTCGATTACCTCAGCACGACTTTTCTTCAGTTTGTATTCGAGATGGAGATCAGAAGTTGCGACAAAGGTATGAATGCGCGGGTGGGCCGCATGTTCCAATGCGGTGGCGGCCCTCAAGACATCCTGTTCCGAAGTGCGGCAAAGGGCAGCGACCGTCGCCTTACGGCATTCCGCCGCCACAGCCCTGACGGCTGCGAAATCGCCTTCAGAGGCAATGGGAAACCCTGCCTCGATTACATCGACTCCGAGACTTTCCAATTGCCGCGCCATGCGAACCTTTTCCGTCAGATTCATGGAGCAGCCGGGCGACTGCTCGCCGTCACGCAGCGTCGTGTCAAAGACTGCAATTCGTTCTTTAGCCATCTCGGAACCTCCCGCAAAAGGCTGCATGGTAGGAGATTGGCGTCGCAATAGTCAAAGTTATAATTTCTATGACAACATAATCAAGCGTGATAACATAACCGCGCCTTTTATTTCGATAACCTGATGGTTTGTTCAGGACCGGCAGCCATAGCGAGTGCGTTAGGCGCCGGTGACCGAGGTTTAATAGCAGGAGGGCTTTTTAATTGGACATTAATCAACTCGAGGTGCTCATTGCGGTAGCGCAGGAAAAGAGCTTTTCCCGAGCTGCGGAGAGACTCCACCGCACCCAGCCGGCGATCAGCCAGGCCATTCGCCGGCTGGAAACTGAAATCGGCGAGCCGCTTTTCGATCGCTCATCGAAGGACGGAACGATGACGGCCGCTGGCCGCCTGCTCTTTGGTCACGCGCAGCAGATGCTGAATCTGCGGCATAGTGCCCACGCTGCAATTAAGGAACTGAAAGGCCTTCATCGCGGCAAGCTGAGCCTGAGCGCAAACGAATATACGGTGATGTATTTGTTGCCTCTCCTGCCTGTGTTTCGCGCCCGTCATCCACACATCAAGATCGAGGTGAAGCGAAGTCTGGCAAGTCGCATTTCGTCAGAAATTCTGGCGCGCGAAACCGAGATCGGAATAGTTTCCTTCAAGCCAAACGACCCCGCGATCTCCTCGGTGCCCGTTTTGACTGATGAACTGGCGCTGATCGTCCCAAACAATCATCCACTAGCCGCCAAGAAAATCGTCTCCGTGCGCGAATTGGGAGCAGAATCGTTCATTGCGCATAACGTTCCGTCACCGTACCGAGAAAAAGTTGTTCGAACTTTCGAAAAGTATCGAACGCCATTAAACATCTCGCTGGAAATGCCGACGCTTGAAGCGATCAAGAGGTTTGTTGAGGGCGGGATGGGGGTAGCGTTGGTTCCGAGATTGACGGCCCAGGCTGAAATCGCTCGCGGACAGGTGGCGGCTCTTACGGTGCGTGAAATGAAATTGGAGCGCCGGCTGTACCTGGTTTATCGCAAGGGCGCAACGCTGTCACACGCGGCGCGAGCTTTTCTGCGAGTGGCCCGGGAGCAACTGAAGGCAGGTGGTCTTGAATAGGGCTTAGTCTCTGCCTACGCCTAACGCGTCTGCTACGCGATTTATGTAGTTAAACCATGAGGCAATCAACGTTATCTGGAGAATGCCCCTATCGTCGAAGCCGAGAGAGCGGAGGCGTTCGTGATCCTGCCGGCCAATCCTGGTGGCATCGCGCGTCAGCTGGGCGACGTAATCCAACATGGCCCTGTCCTGTTCCGAGATGGGAGCAGTCCGGTAGTCTTCCTGCAACGCCTTAACCAGCTCGTCATCCAATGTCACTCGACGCAGAAACTCTGCGTGTGATTCGATTCAATAATGACAGTGATTGCTGACTGAAACTACCGTAGTGATCATTTCGTGTTGCCGTCTGGTTAACGGCAATTCCGGCGACATCAGGGCTCCGAAAGTAGCGAACGCATGATGGAGAGCGTCAGGAATCAGGCTGTGCGAAGCGACAATGCCGGAGGTTTGCCCGTCGGCCGTAGGATGGATTGGCTCGGCATATTCTACGGGATATAGCTCACGCTGAGCTTCAATCGCGCTTCGTAGCTTGTCATCAGCTTCCGAGAAAGGAACGGTTTTGATCCACGTCATAACAACAATTTCCTATCGTTTTGGTAGTGTCTTAGTTTTGAGGGCTTCTCTGTGCAACCTTTGTGTTCCTCTGTGTCTCCTGTGGTGAGTGGTTGTCGGGCGTTTATTCACCACAGAGCAGACACAGAGGAAGACAAAGGTTGCACAGAAAAATCGAATTCAAGACAATCTATGGTTTTGATGTCGCGCCTCTGCGAGCGAATAGGAGGTAGTATACCGGAATGCCCAGGGCCACCACCCCCACGCCTAACAATGATTGTTTGGGACTGTTGGTTCCAAGAAGAAAAAGTAACAACCCAACCAGCAGCAGAAACGCGATCGGCGTGACCGGATAGCCGGGGGTTTGGTATTCGGGTTTGTCTAATTGTCTTCGACGCAGCACAAACAACGCAGCCACGGTAAGAGCGATAAACACTACGACCACAAAGATGAAGTAAGAGATGATTTGGTTAAAGCTACCCAGCGCTACAAGCAGTGTAGCCAGCAGAGCCTGCAAGGCAATAGCGCGCGCCGGTGTGCCGAATTGTGGATGCAGAGAAGCGGCGGCGGGTACGAACAATCCATCGCGAGCCATGGCGAAATAGACACGAGGCGCAGACATGATGAGTGCTGTCAGGCTGCCGAGAACGGCGACGATCACAATCACTGAAAACACCTGCGCGCCTGCCCGGCCAAAAAGTACCTCACCAGCTTGAGCGGCAAATGTTTCCCCGGAAGTGACCGACTCGAGCGGAACTAAATAGAGAAAGACAGTGCTCGTCAGAATGTAAACAAGCGTTACGATCAACACGCCATAAAGCAACGCTCTCGGAAGCGTACGGCCCGGCTCGCGCACTTCGCCTGCCAACTTCGTCACGTCCCACCAGCCGCCAAACGAGAAAAAGGCCGCCACCATTCCGCCGGCCAAAGCTGACAACAGCGGCGGTGAATGTGGTCGCTGCATGACGAACGGCGTGAAGTTTGACCAACTGCCGAGTTGAAACCCAAAGCCCCAAAGCAAAAGAAAGAGCAGCAAACCCAGCTTGAGGATAGTAAGCCAACGCATCAGCCAAGCCCCGAGTTTAAGGCCACGAACATTGATGGCGGCCAGCAAAACTATCGCAGCGATGGCAACCGCTTTCGTTCCAGCGGGTGAAAGGCTAAAGACGTAGGCGGCGTAACCCGCCATGCCAACAGCTAACGCTGCCGTCAACCCTGGATCCATTACGAGCAACGCCATCCACCCGTACAAAAAGGCGATGGGTCGCCCGTACGCTTCACGTAGATAAACATAGCTGCCTCCGGCTTGCGGAAACTGCGCAGCCATTTCGCCGTAACAAAGTGCGCCGCACATTGCCATCGCGCCCATAACCAGCCAAACAAGCAGCACCCATAGCGGCGAGCCAAGCAACTTAGCCATGCCGGCGGGCGTGAGAAAAATACCTACGGCGATTACCTGACCGACCACCAGCGCCGTCGCGGTGCGAATGCCAATCTGCCGCTTGAGTTCAGGTTGGGTGTTCAAAGACTGTGGATTTAAAACGTGACGCGTGCAGCAAACTGAAAGGCGCGTGGTCCTCCGGAGCCAAATACACCGCCTGCCGTCGTATGGTTTATCTGATTACGACGCTTCGCGCCGTTCCGTTATCTGGAACAGTAATAACGTTTCGTGTCTGAGCGCCCGACTTGATCACAAAACTGAACTTTCGCGGACCTGGATTATAACGCCCCTGAGGCGCGCCGACACTTACTGTGTAAACACCGCCGACCCGTCGTGCATTTATCGTTGTGCGGCGCATATCTCCTTGTTTATAAGCAGGGCTGGTTCCATCGTCTTCATACAGTGTAGTGGCTGCTGAACCGTCGGCATCCGGATAGATGTTGAAAGTAATCGGGTCCGTCGGCTTTTCGCCCACGTAGTTCAGTTGCGGTCCAGTTGTGATGATTGCTCCGGCGCGCACGAACATCGGCACAGTTTCCAGCGGTGCATCGACTGAGATCATGGTGCCACCTTCGATTTTCTTATTGGTCCAGTAGTCGTACCAAGCGCCCTTTGGCAGATAGACCAAACGCCGCGTGACATCTGGTTTGACAATTGGCGCCACCAGTAGATCGTTTCCGATCATGAACTCGTCGTCGAGATTGTAGGTATTGGGATCGTCCTGGTAATTGAGTACCAGTGGGCGAAACAGTGGCGCACCGGTTTGATGTGCCTGCTCGAGAGTAGTGTAGAGAAAAGGCAACAACTGGTAACGCAGCTTCAGATATTTGCGGATGATGTCTTCGTAGTATTTTCCGAAGCGCCAGGGCTCCTGATCATAGCCGTCAATTACTTTGTGATTGCGGCAAAACGGCGCGAGGAAACTTATCTGATAACCACGCACCAACAGTTCGCCATTACCGCGACCGATGAATCCGCCCACGTCACTGCCAACAAAAGGCTCCCCGGACAACCCCAGCGTGGTGAACATCGGAATATTCAATGCCAGCGAATCCCAGGTGCTGTTGGTATCGCCAGTCCACATGGTCGAATATCTCTGAATGCCGGCGTACCCGGCGCGCGTAATTACGTAAGGTCGCTGATTAGGCCGTAGCCGCTCGAGTCCCTCATACGTAGCGCGGGCCATCAAGAGCGCAAATACGTTGCGATTTTTCGCGTGCGTTGACTTCTCACCCTCGTCGTGGCTGACGACGTCGATCTGGTTCTTGCCGGTTTGATCGACGAAGTCCGACGGCTCATTCATATCGTTCCAGATACCTGCCACGCCATTGTCGGTATAGGCTCGGTGTAAGCTACCCCACCACTCGCGCGCAGCCGGAAGTGTGTAATCAACGAAGACACTCTCGCCGGGCCAGACCTTAGGAATAAACAAGTCGCCATTCCGGCGCCGCTGAAAATACTTCTTTTCCAGGCCAGTATCGAAGACGTAGTAGCGCTGTTGCTGTTGCTCGAGCTCCGGCGTGATGGAAGTGATTTGGCCTGCGCTCTTTGCGACTGGCTGATACTTGACTCCCGGATCGACGATGGTGATGAGCTTGACTCCCTGTCTGCCGAGTTTATCGCTCAGTGCTTTAGGATTTCGAAAACGATCGCGGTCCCACGTAAAAACGCGATAACCTTGCATGTAATCAATGTCGAGATGGAGCACATCGAGCGGCAGATCTCGTTTGCGATACTCGCTCACAACATCTTCCACCATCGTGTCCGGGTAATAGCTCCAGCGGCTCTGTTGATTCCCCAGCGCCCAAAGTGGCGGCAGCGGCATATGACCGGTGAGGTCCGCATAGCGATTGAGAACTTTTTTTAGCGAAGGTCCATAGAAGAAATAATAGTTCAGCTCGCCGCCTTCGGCGCCAAACCAGACGCGCTGCTGCGACGAACGAGCGAAATCAAAATAGCTGCGATAGCTATTGTCAAAAAAAATGCCGTAGGCACTGCCTTTTTGCAGACCGGTGTAGAACGGCACCGTTTGATAGATTGGATCTTTTCCTTCGGTGTAGCCGGGGGTATCGGAATTCCAGTTAACAAAGAAACTGCGCCGCTTATCGAGTCGCGCTGCTTTTTCTCCCAGACCATAGAAGTGTTCGTCTAGACCAAACTTCTTTGCCACGGCGATGAAAGTTCCAGCCTCGGGATCAAACATCATTTCCTTCAGCAGGCCTTTTGCATCATAGGCCATCGGCTGCTGGTCAGCGTTGATAACGGAATGGGTTTTTGCGTCGCGAAATTCGATGAGCAGTGGTGAGCGATAAACCGCAACTTCGATCTCGTCAGTATTGATGAGAACAGAGTCCTTCGTTTCGGACACACTCCAACGCGGAGCCGGCCAATCAGTTTTGGCTATCGCCCATGAATGATCTTTGGCGGGAAGTGGCTTCGCGAAGGACGCGCGGATACGCACCAGATCGGACGCGAGCAACGTAACCTGAACCTGGGAATTGTCGTCGCAGTTAAAGACGACCGCTCTCTCGGATTTTGTGAAACTAACAACCGGACCGATCTTCTCGAGCCTGGTGATGTCCTGGGCCGACACAAGAGTAACCAGAACCAAAACATAACAAAAGCTTAGAAAGCATCGTTTCATATCAGTTTTCAGTCGGTGGGTTCGGCGGGGGCAGAACGCTGCTTCGCCTCCACCACTTCCTCAAACCAAATTCTCAGAATGCTGGCTCAGCAAGACTGCAAGCCAGTAAATGCCAACTGCGCGGCGCCGAGCAAGCCTGCGTCGTCACCGCATTGAGCACGAACGATCTTTACACGTCGCGCTGGAATGGGAAACGCGCGCTCAATTACCTGTTGGTGCATGTGTTTCTCAAACAGTTCCCACCCATTTGACAAGCCGCCACCAATTACCACGATCTCCGGATTAAGCACATTGATGAGACTGGCCAGGCCGATTCCCAGATAGACTCCCATCCGCCGGAAGACCTCAATCGCGAGTTCATCGCCTTCCCTGCCGGCTTGATAGATTTTTGCGGAGGTTAAATCTTCAGTGTTATGCAGAATCGAATTGGGATAGCGCGGTCTCGCCTCGCGTGTCATCCGCACAATGGCCGTCGCCGAAGCATAAACTTCGAGACAACCACGGCTGCCGCACGTGCAGGGAACGCCGGCAAAAGGATCCACGCCTATGTGGCCAATCTCCCCGGCGGATCCGTCCACACCACGCCAGAGTTTTCCATCAAGAATGATTCCACCACCCACGCCGGTGCCAAGCGTCACGCAAATGAGTGTACGGTGTCCTTGCCCTGCGCCACGCCACATCTCACCAATCGCGGCAGCATTGGCATCATTCTCCAAAATCACAGGCCATTCAAGTTCACTTTCCAATGCAGCAGCCAGGCGAAACCCGTCGAGGCAGGGCACGTTCGGAGCTTTGACAACCACCCCTTCCGCAACGTTAACAGTCCCCGGAACAACTACCGAGACGGCTGAAAGGATGCCGCCCTGCGCCGTTGTCTGATGCTCACATGCATGAACGGCGTCGATCAGCGCTCGCACAATTTCGTTTGGCTTCTCTGCCTGCGGTGTTGGCTGCATTTGCCGGCAATAGATTCTGCCACTTCGATCTACAGTGGCGACACGAAGGTGCGTGCCTCCCAGATCAGCCGCGAAGACAAACTCGGATTGGGCCGGAGCCGATTTAGTTTTTGAACCGTCCGTCAATTGTTTGCTGAGCCTTTCAGATATCGTGCCGCCGTCGCAGCCGGAGTCTCAAGATTATGTCCCTGTTTAATATTGATGGCGAGACGGATAAACTGCGCCATGGACCACGCCAGCGGGGTCGCCGAACCCGTGCCTTCACCAAACCGAATTTCGGGTCCAGGGCTATCACTACGATCCCATACCTGTTCCGGAATCATTCCACCTTCGTTTGCAAAGGCCATCATTGCATCCAGACGCTTCCGCGCCGCCGTCAGGTCTCCGCGTGCGATATCGTATTCACCGCGTTCGCCCGCGAGCAAAGTCCAAAGCCGTCCTCTGCCGGTGCGGCCATCATAATTCCCGCCGTCCGCGCGTTCTCCATAGGCGTCGTGATTGTAGCGATACCAGGCGGAACCGTTCGGAGTTTCCACTTTAATTAACTGATCGATCAAAGCGAGCGACTCAACTATTAACGGATCGTCCGCGGCTTTAACGCCCAGCCGTACCAACTCAAGAAAGCCCGCATCAAGAATGGCGCGCTCATCTGCGACAAGGTCACTGCTATTGATCTCGATTTTTGCACCGTCGTCAGGATCGTCGTTCTCGGTTATTCGCAGGTAATAGTGTCCATCACCGTGTCGACCTTTTGTGGCGGTCCAACGTTCAAGCTTGTGTGCCCAGTCGTCAGCAGTTTTGAGATAGGCGCCGGCAGACAATTTGTCGCTATTGGCAGCGGCAATCCTTGCCGCGCAAACCAGACCGGCAATTTCCGCCGCGATGGTCGATGGCGAATAACCCGACTTCTCTTCCCAACGATCCTGTCCGGTGTAGGGACCTTTGCGGAGAATAAAATCCGCAGCCGGCTTGACGTGTTTCAACCAGCTAGCTCTGTCGGTGCGCCGCAACTGGTAAGCGAGTACGAGTGGCAATGCAACTTGATCCATCTGCAAGCCGCCGCCGATCGGGCGACCATCGACCCAGGAATTTTGCGGGAAACTGCCGTCCTCTCGTTGTTGCACCTTGAAGAGATAATCGAGTGCGCGAGTGGCGCCGGCGCGATCGCCCATGGCCAGAAACGCCGTCGCTACCTGATAAAGATCGCGCGACCAGACTGCGTGATAGCCGCTGATCGTCGGCTCGTTGGCGTTTGGCCCGCCGCCCCAGGGAACCGAGGGCGACGCGATCGTGGCGCCACGAAAGGTTTTGTCTTCGAGTCCCTTCAGGACCATAGCCGCCATGTTGAACTGAGCCTGATGTTTTGCCCCAACTCGGGGAAGCGTTTTCGTATAAGCATGCCATCCCCGCCCGTACTCTTCGCGCGCAGTCTCAAAGCCCTTTATGACTGACGCCTCCCCCTTGCTTGTTGCTTCGTCCGCATTACGGCCAAAGCTAAGCACGAGCGTGAATCGCGCTGCGGGATGCGCCGGAAATAACGGTGCTAACGGGATCCGCCCTACCTGTACGACGTTACCATCTGAAGCACGGACGAAAGGAGTGAGACGGCCGCCGCGAACCAGTTGCGTCAGGCCGTCGCTGACGCCGAGGTAACCATTCGTCATCTCCTCGAAGCCGTTACTCAACGTTAGAGCCGAAGCCTTATCGGCGTCTGTCGAGACAAGCCAATTTCCTTCCGTCCAGGCTGCATCGTGCATTCCGCTATTGTTCAGAGATGGATCGTAGTAAACATAGAGAGCACCCTCGAAGCGGTTAGCCACGTTCCAGCGGAAGCTCACATCAACGAGCACTGAACTCCGTTGAGTGTCGGTCACGTAGGTCTTCGTGATGGTGTAAGCACCACTCTTCGCTGTGTTAATTTGACGAAAGAGGAGGGCTTGCGGATCGAGCATCTCAACCCGATGCGCTGTGTCCTCAACTTCAGTTTCGACTCGCTTGCCATCCGCACTAACGATCAGGAGTTGCAACGTCTGAACGTTTGGCACGTCAAGCCTGGGGTAATAGACCTCCGTCATCACACCATTGTTCAGCGTGAACCACACTTTTGACGTAAGCGTGTTTGCGGTGCCGAATGCGTTTTTGGCCGCGCTGGGCCAATGCGCATCGAGGCCAGGCGCGCCTGGGGCAAGCGTGTTAGTTGCCTGTCCCAACAAAGCTGGGCAACTGAGCCACCATATTGTCGAGAAGACGAATAGTCGAAACATTATGTCGTTGTCTTTAAATCAGGAAAGGGTGCCGATGCTTCCAGCTGCTTCAGTCTAAACCAGTTCTAATTCGTGCTGCAGTCTTCGCTGCCGGGCCTGAACATTAGCACGTCTGCTTCACGTTCTGAACGTGCGCTTGTTCTTTCAAAGGATCAGGTGCGCCGGCGCCCCGCCATATCAAGACCGACCGCGGCGACCAGAATCGCGCCCTTGATAATCATTTGCGAGTAGGGTTGGACTCTCATCAACGACATGCCATTATCGAGACTCGCCATTATTAGTGCGCCCAGGATCGCGCCAAACACGGTTCCCCGGCCACCCATCAGACTGGTGCCGCCGATCACGCAAGCCGCAATTGCGTCGAGCTCCAACAATTGGCCCGCATCGGGCGAGGCGCTGCCCACGCGAGCCGTGTAGATTATCGACGCTACGCCGGCGAGCCCACCCATTATGCAAAAGACCGCAAGAATGTGTTTGCGTATGTTTATGCCCGACAGACGAGCCGCGTCAGGATTGCCACCAATGGCATAGAGGTAACGGCCGAAAGTAGTGTTCTGAGTCAGGAATGCTCCGGCCAGGGCGATCGCGATCAGAATGATTACCGGAATGGGAACACCCTCGTAGCTATTCATGGTGTATATGAACCACAGAATAACGGCAGATGGGAGCGCGATACGCAAAGCAGTCAATGCAAAACCTGGCACTTCTAAATGATGACGCCGCCGGGCGCGATTGCGAGCAATAGTCATCCAGATAACAGCGGCAATACTGAGCGCGGCGAGTATCCAGCCTGCGCGCGGGTCGACATAATTCTGGCCGATGGCTTTGAAACTCTGGAGGCGCAGCGGTATCGTTTCGCCTCTGCTTAATCCGAGAATGACCCCACGCCAGGCAAGTAGGCCTCCAAGCGTGACGATAAAAGCGGGAATGTTGAGGTGGGCTGTCAACGATCCCTGCGCCGCGCCGATCACAATCGCGACGATGATTCCCGCAGCTAAGGAAGGTATCAATCCATAACCCCACCAACCTTGCGCAATCGCGGCGATGCCACCAGCCAGGCCCACCACCGAACCAATGGAGAGATCGATCTGGGCCGTAATGATTACCATCAACATTCCGACGGCGAGCACGCCGGTCACCGCAGTTTGCCGCATCAGGTTGGAGAAGTTTCGCGGGTCAAGAAAGATTTGACTGGTTGAAAAGTGGAAATAGATCCAGATAGCGATCAGTGCAAACACCATCGTATAGGCGCGCAGCACGTCGGTCGGAATCTTAAATTTTCCGATGGTGGTGACCGGCGTTATCGCGTCCGCTTCCAGCAACGGTGTTAGATCTGAAGTCGCCGGCGGGCGATCAATGCCAGGCTCGTTTGCGGGACTAGTCATAGGAGAACAATTATTGGTTGGCTTGCTCGAGTCTTTCTAAGCCGCGTGCTTAACCTGCCCCGTGGCGCAGGCCATGACTTCTTCCGGTGTCGCGGCGGCGCGGGCAAATTCACCGGTTAGGCGTCCTTCATGCAAGACGAGAATGCGGTCCGACATTCCCAGCACCTCGGGTAATTCTGAAGAGACAAGCACAATCGCAAGCCCGCTTTTTGCGAGCTTATTAATCTGAGCGTAAATTTCCTGTTTCGCGCCGACGTCGATGCCGCGAGTAGGCTCGTCGAGAAACAACACACGCGGATTCGTTAACAACCATTTCGCCAGCACAACTTTTTGTTGATTGCCACCAGACAACGTGCCGGCAATAGTAAAAATAGAGTTGGCTTTGACACGCAGGTCCTTCATCGATCGCTCGCCGGCTGCCGACTCCGCATCGATGCTGGTAATGAAGCGGCCCGAGATTCGTCGCAAGCCAGCGAGTGTCATGTTGTTGAGAATCGTTTGATCCAACACCAGGCCAAAACGCTTCCGATCCTCAGTTACAAAACCGATGCCCTGCTTAATTGCATCCGCGGGATTGTCAATATGAATACGCCGGCCCTCGAGCCTGATCTCGCCTGTGACGCGACCGGCGTGGGCTCCAAATATCGCCATCAGCAAATCGCTGCGGCCGGCGCCCATCAAACCTGCGATTCCCAAAACTTCTCCGCGTCTAACTGAGAAACTGACGTTATCGACCAGCTTCTTGCCGGTCACCAACGGATCCTCTACCGAAACATTTTCTACTGCAAACACAACTTCGCCCTGAGCATGGTCCATCACCGGGAAAATGTCGCCCACCTCGCGGCCTACCATGCGCGCGATGATCTGTGGCTCAGTCCACTCGCTTTTGACATTAGTGCCGACAGTTTTACCGTCTCGCAAAACCGTAATACGATCGCTGATCCTAAACACCTCATGCAGCTTATGCGAAATGTAGATCATTCCGACACCGCGGGCTCGAAGCTTATTTAGAATGCCAAACAGGGTCTCGACCTCGCTATCGGTCAGGGCCGCGGTCGGCTCATCAAGCACGAGGATGCGCGCATCATGAGAGAGCGCCTTCGCGATTTCCACCAACTGCTGCTGGCCAATGCCGAGGCTGCGAATGAGTGTGTGAGGATCGATCTGCAAGTGGAGGTCATCAAGCAATTCACGCGCGCGGCGATAAAGTTCTTCCCAGCGAATCACGCCCAGCTTGCGCGGTTCCCGCCCGAGAAAGATGTTCTCCCCGACGGTCATCTCTCTCACCAGCGATAGCTCCTGGAAAATAACTGCGATGCCAGCTTTCTCCGCATCACGCACACCGGTGAATTGTTGGCTGTTTCCTTCAATGAAGATCTCGCCGCCGTAGTGCGGGTGAGGATAGACGCCGCCGAGGATTTTCATCAACGTTGATTTCCCTGCGCCGTTTTCACCAACGAGTGCATGAATCTCACCCCTCTGCAGATCCAGGCTGACTCCATCAAGAGCGCGAACGCCCGGAAAAGTCTTGGTAATATTCCGCATCTCCAGAAAAGAAGTCATTTGTCCAAAGTCCAACGTCCAACGTCTAACGCCCGGATGGATCCTAGCTGTACTTACTTCCACGAAGTGTCGACCCTTTGAGATATCTGATGAAACCAGACAGTAATTGACCGACTTCATTCGCGTTCATCGATAACCGATCGAAAACCTCTGTCGAAACGTATCCCTGGTCCAAAGCAACGTAAAGTTGCGCGCGAACCTCACCGCACGAACCCTTTGCGATTGCTAAAAACTGCACGAATTCCTTGTCCCCGCCCCGTTCAAATCCCTCCGCGATGTTCGATAGGATCGAAACCGAGGCTCGTCTTATTTGATCCTTTAGCCCAAAGTCGCGAACGAATCCTCCGGTGGCAGTAGATTGATAGATTTCATTGGTTAACTTTCGAGCCTTCTTCCAGGATTCTATGTCTTCAAATTTCATGATTTTCACCATATTCGCCTCCTAAGCGTAAGTCATAGGGTGAAAATTTTGCGGATGCGGATGCAGATGTTTGGACGCTGGACATTGGACATTGGACATTGGACATTGGACATTGGACGTTGGACCTTGGTTTCATGGTTTCGGGCATTTCTCTGGCGGCAGACCGGCACAAATCTCTTCAAGCGTGTGGTAGCCATCTTTTACTACGGTGCTTAGGAGATTGTTTCTATCGACGGCAACCGGCTCAAGCAATATGGACGGAACTTTCTTAAAGGCGTTGTCGATCGTGTCGGCGGTCTCCACCTTTTCGCCGCGCGCAAGCTTCACGGCAGCGTCAACGGCCCCGTAGGCTAGCGGCTGGATTGGTTTGTAGATCGTCATCGTTTGCTTGCCCTCGACGATGAGCTTTAGCGACGCCAGATCCGCATCCTGACCGGAGACCAAAACCTTACCGGCAAGGTTCTGACCCTCGAGCGCCTGAACAGCTCCGCGCGCGGTGCCGTCGTTTGAGGCCACCACGGCGTCGACCTGGTTGTGTGCCTGCGTCAAAGCATTCTCGACGATGTTGAGGGCCGCGCTTGCCTGCCACTCCTTTGCGTATTCATCCGCCACGATCTTTACGTCACCGCGATCCACGGCCGGCTTCAGGACATTCATCTGACCCTGATGTAACAGCAGCGCATTGTTATCGGTGGGCGAACCGCCGACGATGACAAAGTTGGCCGGCTTCTTGTTCACATGGTCCAGCAAATATTGCGCCTGCATTTCACCCATCTTTACAACTTGATGGGAGATGTACAGATCGACATCTGAATTTTTTATCAGGCGATCGTAGGAGATCACTGGAACGTTTTGCCTGTGCGCTGCCTCGACAATCGATGCTGCGATGTCACCGTTGTGCGGCGCGACGATAAGTACGTCAATGCCCTGCGTCAACATGTTCTCGGCCTGTTTGATCTGTTCACTGTCGCTTCCGTTGGCGACCTGCACGTTTAGTTCGGCTCCGATTTCTTTGGCACGCTTCTCGACCAGATCTTTGTCCCGCTGCCAGCGCTCTTCCTTCAAAGTGTCCATCGAGAAGCCAATTTTGACTGGCTCGTTCGGGCCCTTCGTTTTCCGTGCGCCACCGTTATTTGTTTTTGTGCCGGACACGCAGGCGCCGCTAAGAAGCGCGAAAAGGAACAACAGAACTACCAGCGTTGAACTTCGCATTGAATACTTTTCTCCCACAGAAGGTTTGTTGGAACAATAAGAGTTGACGCTATTGTACGTGCATCTGCACTTCGCCTTCGATTGCGTGGCGAGCATTTTGGCAGCCAGACACAGCCATTTCTGATCCGCCACTTTCGGAAACGGCCAGCGATTATAGCCAGTGCAGCAGTCTGCAAAAAGATACCGCCCGATTGAGGCGCCAGCTTACCAGAGTCTGCCCACGAAATATATTGAAGTTTTCGCTTTTTGATGTTATTAACCGACTATCATTTGTGCGGCGGCGCATATACAAATCCTTTTCCCCAAGGTACTGTAGGCAAGCGTTTATCAAACAGCTTCCTTCTAAAAGTGAGAGGCATCTCTCTTTGAGCTGAACTCTTTCAAGTTCGTTAGTTTCCGACTGCAGGGCGTTGCGCCAGAACTGCAAAACTTCCCAGGCCTCAGGAGGGCCATTCAATGAAACGAATCACGTCTAGCTTGCTCCACGTCATGATGTGCGCGCTCATTCTGTTGTCTGCGATGGCGACGGCCCAAGCTCAATTCAAGGCCGGCATTCAGGGTACCGTGACAGATTCCAATGGCGGCTTGGTACCGGACGCTAAATTAACCCTGGCCGAGGCTGACACCGGAAAGACCTGGGAAGTTACCAGCAACGACGAAGGATTTTACCGAATCTCTGCCCTGGCCCCTGGGAATTACACACTCACAATCGAAAAACCGGGTTACAAAAAGAGCGTTCTGGAGAAGGTCACGATCGGCGCCGAAAATGTTCAAGGGCTCAACATTGTATTGGAGATTGGCGAAGTCACGGCGAGCGTCACCATCACTGACGAGGCAACTTCGCAACTGGAAACTGAGAACGCCAACGTGGCTAAAGGCATCACCGCTGCAGAAATCAAACGATTGCCGCAGGTCGGTCGCGATCCTTACGAACTCGCCCGATTGACGCCCGGTATTTTTGGCGACTCCGCGCGCTCAGGAAATGGCAATGCTGCCGGTCTGCCGAATGCGGGTTCAGATACTGGACCCGGGGCTTCGAATAACTCCATCTTCCAGGCCGAAAATCAGCCGCAGATCTCGGCAAATGGTCAACGTATCTCCGCCAACAACTTTCAGCTCGACGGTGTGAGCGTGAACAGCCTTACTCACGGCGGTGCCGCCGTAGTGACGCCCAACCAGGAGTCGGTAAAAGAAGTGCAAATATCTTCATCCTCCTACTCCGCGGAGGATGGCAGAAACTCTGGGGCGCAAATCAAGGTGGTGTCGCAGAACGGCACCAATGATTTCCACGGCAGCGCCTTCCTCAAATATAACAGCCCCAAGCTTAACGCTTTTAACGGTTACCCCAATGATTTTGGCAGAGGCAGGACGGAAAGAGTTGAGCGATTCTTTCGGCAATTTGGCGGTAGCCTTGGCGGCCCACTCCCTCTGCCACGATTCGGCGAAGGCGGCCCCTCCACGATCGGCGGCAAGGACAAATCGTTCTTCTTTCTTTCTTACGAAGGTCTGCGCGAAAACTCAACCATCCCTTCTACGCAGTATGTAGAGACAGCACAGTTTCGCCAAAACATTATTAACGCTCGCAGCGGCGGCGTTACGGCGGCGATACTCGGCTCGGCGGGAGTGGCACCGCGTATTGGTTCGGTGTTGACGTCCTCCTGCGCCGACGTAAACGGTCCCTGTCAGGTTGTTACAGGCGGTCTTGATATTGGTTCACCTTCTGGCGGTCTGAGACAGTACTTAACCTTCGGTACTCTGACTGAAGGTGCCCTTGACGGTATTCCCGACATTCAAAAAGTCCTCATCGCCGCGCCCACAACCAACAAACCGAATCAGTACAATGCGCGCTTTGATTTTTATCCGACTTCCAACGATCAGATTGCGTTCAGCACTTACATGACCCGCAGTTTCTTTGTTGGCAGCGACGTGGGTGCCGCGGCACGGCCTCAGGCTGATATTACCAGCACGCCACACAACACAACGTTCACGGCTCTATATAACAAGACGATCTCTGCTTCACTGCTTAACGAAGCGCGCTTTAATTTTACGCGGTTCGCTTTCAATGAAGTCCAATCGTCAAGCCAGACCAATTTCGGGATCCCGCGCATTGAAATCCAGGACTTGCTCAGGGATGGCTCACGTATTCGATTCGGAGCGAATCAAGCAGAGACAACTCCCGGAATTTTTTCGGAGAGCACATTTGAGTTCCGCGATGTGGTAAGCAAAGTGTTTGGCAATCACGCACTGAAGGTTGGCGGCGACTTCCGCAGAGAGCTGAACAACGACAACCTTAATGGCGCTTCTCGCCCACTTTATACCTTTCAGGGAGTTTTCAATTTCGCCAACGATGCGCCGATCTTTTATCAAATCAATGCCGACCCGCGGACCGGAGGAGTGGCAGACGCACAGAGACATTTCGTCAGCGGCGGTTACGGTTTGTTCGTCCAGGATGATTGGAAAGCTCGCCCAAACTTAACTTTGAATTTGGGTCTGCGTTATGAATACTTCAACGTTCTCAAAGAGAGAGACAACAAAGTAGCCAATTTCGTGTTTGGTCCGGGCGGCGGACTGACGGGTTCAAAAGTGGTGCCGACTAGTGAGCTTTACAAACCGGACCGCAACAACTTTGGGCCGAGGCTGGGATTTGCCTACAGCCCCAAAGTTTTTGGCCTGGAAGAGAAGCTCGTGCTTCGCGGCGGATTCGGTATCAGCTATAACCGGATTCCGGAAGTGGTCTTTTCCAACACCCGCGGCAATCCCCCGTTCTTCGCGCGCTACCAGATTTGCTGCGGTACGACGCCAACCGGATTCAGTTCTCCGTTTGCCGACGGCCAGATTGTTTACTCACTTGGCGCCAATAATTCGCCGTTCAGTTATCCCGCCAATCCGGCGCTGGCGACCGGAATTGATCCGGCGACCGGGGCTCCTCTCAATCGTACGGTTGAGGTCTATGGCGCCCTCGAGAATACCCCGACCGCCTACGTTTACAGTTATTCGTTTGAGGGCCAGTATGCCTTACCGCACAGCCTGACCGCAGAGGTTGGCTATCAGGGAAGTTCGAGCCATAAGCTTATTCGGCTGGTGAATCAGAGGTTCGTGCAACCAGTTATTCCTCCGAACTTTTTTGCCTTTGCCGTTTTCATTCCAACTCCTGACGTAAATGCCAACTACAACGCATTGAACGCCCGGCTCTCGCGAAGATTCTCCCAAGGCCTTCAATTCGACGCAATCTACAGGTGGGCGAAGAGCATTGATACCCTTTCCAACGAAGGACCAGGCGCCGTAACCAACCAGACCTTTCCGCAAGACCTGCGCCAGGAACGTGGCCCGTCGGACTACGACGTCAGGCACACCTTCACCATGTCAGGCCTTTGGGATCTGCCAATTTTCAGAAATCGAAAGGATACTCTCGGGAAGGCGCTCGGTGGCTGGCAGATTAACGGCATTCTGACGAAGCATACCGGCTTTCCGTGGACGCCGCACACGGGCCAATGCGTTCAATCTGCGAATTCGCAGGATTTCGTTTGTCCTTCCCGGCCGACTCGTTACTTTGGAGGCGCGCTTAACGACACTAGCAACGATGCGTTTACCCGCTTGGGCGGGAATTTTCCGGGCGGCGGGTTGCTGTATTTTGATCCTAACAACCCCGGTGGCACGCTGCCGCCAGGCATCGGCCGTAACTCTTTCCGGGGACCGAAGTATTTCGCGGTGGATTTAAGTGTCGCGAAGCGAACTGGGATACCGGGCTTTTTCCATTTGAACGAAGCGGCCTTTTTCGAGGTCAAGGCAAACTTCTTCAATGCTTTTAACAACACCAATCTCGCGCCCTTCGGTTTCTTTTCGCCGCTGATTGACAATCCGGATTTTGGCCGCTCGAAGAACGCTCTGGCGGGACGCGTGGTTGAACTTCAGGGACGCTTTAGCTTCTAGATCATCCTGGTCGAGGCGGATGGACCACCATCCATCCGCTCACCGCCTCTAGTCTTTCCGGAAGCATAACGCCAGGTGTCGCGGCGAGCTTAGAGGGTGGGCGGAATAAACGAGGGCGCAACCGAATTCTCAAGTTCAGGATCGTCAACTGCCTGCGGTTGAGCCTTCAACTCTTCGTCGAGTTGTTTGAAAATTGCAAGCTCACGATCAGCTTCTTCCTTTCGCTTCAGCCGCGACAAAGCAATAAAAAGTTGGTAATGCACGCCGGGGTGTTTTGGTTTGATCGTTACCGCGTGACGAAGCACCGTTAAGGCCTCTTCGTACCGTTTCGATTTCACCAATACCCGCCCCAGGTCATAGTTTGCATAGAAGTGTTTGTCATCAATTGCAATGGCGTGGCGCAATATCTTTTCGGCTTCAGCGTAGTGGTCGCGTTCACCAAGTATGAAACCTAGTTGGGCGAGCGTATCGACGTTATTGGGTCGCAGCGCCAGTGACTTACGAAACTCAGCCTCGGCCAAATCATAATCAGCTCCAGCTCTCGCGGCGACGCCCACAAAGTGGTGCGCTTCAGCCATCTGAGGAAAACGTTGCGCGGCGCGCTGAAAGACATCGAGGGCCCGGTCGTGCTGACTCAAAAGAAAGTAGGTCCCTCCGAGGCGAGCGTAGTAAGCGAACCTGGTCGAATCCTGGTCCAGTGCCCGCTGATAGAACTCAACTGCCGCCTGGCTACGCCGGTTCTTCCTAAGTGCTTCGCCGAGCATAAAGTTTGCTTCAGGAAAGTTTGGCCGCAACTGAACTGCGCGGTCCCAGAATTCCGCGGCCATTTCGTCCTGATGACGCGACCAGTAAATTAAACCAAGGTAATACAGCGGCTCGGCTGAGCCTGGTGAAAGTGACGAGGCTGACTCAAAAGCTGCGACTGCGTCGTCGTAGCGTTTCAAATTATAAAGCGCGAGGCCCAGGTTATAACGAACCTGATAGTTGTCCCCGCTCAACTGCGCAGCACGCTCCAGCAGGGGCATGGCCCGAGCATAGTCACCGCGAGCTACGTACTGAACCCCGAGGTTGAGGGTCGCCTGAGGATGATCTGGTACTTTTCGCAGCACAGTCTCAAACGTTCGGATTGCTTCTTCCGATCGGCCGGTTCGGGCCAGCAAAACGCCGAGGTTCGCGAGTGGCGAGATTAGACTCGGGTTGAGTCGAAGCGCTGCCCGATATTCGAGCTCAGCGGCTTTGAATTGTCCGCGTTGGTCCAGAACTATTCCGAGTAAGTTATGGGCGTCAGGATTCCGCGGCGCCGCCAGCAACGCTTCTCGAAGAATCGGCTCCGCATCAGCAAGTCTACCTTCCTGGAGTAACGAGGCAGCCTCGCGTATCTGTGATAGTACTGCCTCGGACCAGGCTGGCTGATTCGCCTGTCCGGCGCGACGCAATGGTGTTTGGGAGCGAACGAGAAGTGGCGCGAAGCCCGTCGCTATGGCGAGGGCGGCAAGCCCTACCGGAAACCAGGGTCGAACATGAGCTCGTGTTATGCGACGAGGGTTCATAGGATTAAAAACTGGCTCGCTGGAGAGGGCGAAAGTATATTACAGCTTTGCATCTCAAACTATGTAGAGTGCGGGCCGAAGTTCAAACACGCTCGTGGATTTCTGCTACAAACGGGACGGAAAATCAAAGGGAACTGATATGAGGTCAATGAGATTGAAGTTTGTCGGATCTGCCCTGGCCATCGCGGTCATACTTTCGTTAACGTCCCCGCCTTCCTCCCAATCGCAGCGATCCCAAAACGTCGAGGTTCGAATTACTGCATTGTTGGCCCGCATGACGCTGGAAGAGAAACTCGGCCAGCTACAGCAGCTCGACGGCGAAGCAAACGGCAATTTCCGGCCCGAGCATCTTCAGCTGGCGCGCCAGGGTAAGCTTGGTTCAACTCTGAATGTGCGCGGCGCTCAACGGACTAATGAACTCCAGCGAATCGCGGTGACTGAATCGCGTCTGAAGATTCCGCTCATCTTCGGCTTCGATGTGATTCACGGATATCGCACCATCTTTCCCATTCCGCTTGGCGAAGCCGCCAGTTGGGACCCCGTTTCGGTAGAACGCGCTGCCGGTGTAGCCGCGGCAGAAGCGCGAGCTGCGGGCGTCCATTGGACTTTCGCTCCGATGGTTGACATCGCGCGCGACCCGCGCTGGGGCAGAATTGCCGAGGGCTCAGGCGAAGATCCTTATCTCGGTTCGGCAATGGCTCAGGCGCGCGTTCGCGGATTCCAGGGTAGTGATTACAGCGCCGGGGACAAGGTCGTCGCCTGCGCCAAGCACTGGGTTGCTTATGGCGCAGCTGAAGCAGGTCGTGACTACAACACCACGGACGTTTCGGAGAGAACTCTACGCGAAGTATATTTTCCGCCCTTCAAGGCAGCCGTGGACGCCGGCGTGGGCACCTTCATGAGCGCTTTCAATGATCTAAACGGCGTTCCTTCTTCCGCCAATCCTTTCACCCTCACGCAGGTACTGCGCGGCGAGTGGAAGTTTGACGGCTTTGTAGTCAGCGACTATACATCCGTAGAAGAACTGATCAAACACGGCCTGGCTGCCGACGGTGCCGACGCTGCGCGTGAGGCACTTAACGCCGGCGTGGATATGGAAATGGTTAGCCGCCTTTACAACAAACACGCAGGCGAACTCATTAAGCAGCGCGAGCTGTCTCAGGAAACCATCGATGAATCTGTCCGTCGCATCCTGCGCATCAAGTTTCGTCTTGGTCTCTTCGATAAGCCGTACGTGGATGAAGCGCTGGAACGCAATGCGATCTTCAATAGTGCGAGTGTCGCGGCAGCGCGGGAGATTGCCGCCCGCTCAATGGTCCTGCTGAAGAATGATCACGAGGTCTTGCCGTTGGATAAACATCTTCGGTCAGTCGCTTTGATCGGACCTCTGGGGGATAGCCGAAACGATGTGCTTGGATCATGGAACGGTGACGGCAAGCCGGAAGATGCCGTGACGGTGCTTCAGGGCCTCAAAGCAAAAGTCCCACAAACAAGAATCAACTACGCGAAAGGCTGTGAGATCAAATGTGACAACACCGACGGTTTTGAAGCAGCGCTGCGTGTCGCAAGAGATTCAGATGTAGTCATCATAGCGGTGGGCGAATCGGCCGATATGAGCGGCGAAGCAGCATCGCGTAGCTCGCTCGATCTCCCAGGCCGCCAGCAGGATTTGGTAAAGGCCGTGCAGGCTACGGGCAAGCCCACCGTTGTTGTTCTGATGAATGGTCGCCCGTTAACAATCAACTGGCTCGCAGAAAACTCTCCCGCAATTCTGGAGACCTGGTTCGCGGGTACTCAAGCAGGTAATGCGATTGCCGATGTGCTCTTCGGGGATGTCAATCCCGGCGGAAAGTTGCCGGTTACTTTTCCGCGCGCTGTCGGGCAGATACCGCTTTACTACAACCACAAGAATACCGGACGACCGCCGGATGCAAATAATAAGTACACATCAAAGTACCTGGACGTTGCCTGGACACCTCTCTTCCCTTTCGGCTACGGCCTGAGCTATACGCAGTTTAAGATTACGAATCTACAACTCAGCGCACAGCGTATTCCATTGAACGGTAAGTTAACAGTGAGCGTCGACGTTGAGAACAGAGGCAAGCGAGCGGGCGACGAAGTGGTTCAGCTTTACATCCGTGATACGGCTGCAAGTGTCACTCGTCCCGTAAAAGAGCTTAAGGGTTTTCAGAGGATCACACTTCAGCCCGGCGAGAAAAGGCAAGTGAAGTTTTTGCTAACCGCGGCCGAATTGGGGTTCTGGAACCGCCAGATGCGCTTTACGGTTGAGCCGGGAGAGTTCAGAGTGATGGTTGGACCAAATTCCGAGGATCTGCTCGAGGCAGCGTTTGAGATTGAGAAGCGTTGAGGGAAGAAGGCCACGGAGGCACAAAGACCCGGAGCAGGTTTAAGAAAGAAAGTCTCATGGTCGGGAAGGTGGGCTTGCCCCCGCTCCGGTTGAGTGGCATCGACCGAGCGGGGGTAAACCACCCTTCCCAACCTGTGAGACTTGCTGACTTGAGTTGTGTTTTGTGTGTCCCGCAATTAGTAGCATAGAAAATGAACCCAGCCAGAGGCCAGCTATTCTCTTGTTTGCGCCCGATTCTCGAAGTCCTGTTCCTGCTATGCTTCTTCACTTCGGTAATCACACAACCTCCACTTTCGCAGGCAGTCAGCTCTTCTTTTCCCTCTCAACAGGCGGCTCGCACATTCTCACGCGAAGACGAGCTATTACTCGAAGACCTCCAACACCGTTCTTTCAATTATTTTTGGGACCAGGCAGATCCGCAAACGGGCCTGGTGCCCGACCGGGCTCGAACCGACGGCTCGTCACTGGATGAGAATCATCGCCACGTTGCAAGCATCGCCGCGACCGGCTTCGGTTTGACGGCGCTTTGTATTGCCGCCGAACGCGGCTGGATCAATCGAGGCCAGGCGCAGGAACGCGTGCGTAATACGATGCGGTTCTTTGCGACCAGGGCCTTCCATGAACATGGCTGGTTTTTTCATTGGCTGGATACAAGAACCGGCGAGAGACGATGGAAGAGCGAAGTTTCTTCAATTGATACCGCCTTGCTGCTGGGTGGCGTGCTAACCGCGCGCCAATATTTTCGACAGGACCGAGAGATAGTCGAGTTCGCCACGAAAATTTACGAGCGCATGGATTTTCGCTGGATGCTCAATGGTCATCCGCAACTTCTCTCACACGGCTGGAAACCGGAGACAGGTTTCTTAAAACCTCGCTGGGACACTTACAGCGAGGACACCATTCTCTACCTGTTGGCAATCGGCTCACCGACGCATCCTATTTCCCCCGAGTCGTGGTACGCACTGTGGCGCGATCGCTATCGCTATGAAGGCTACGCCTATTTCACCACGATTAGCGTGCCTCTCTTCATGCATCAATATGCGCACGCGTGGATCGACTATCGTAACCGGCGCGAAACCAGAGGCGATCGGATTGACTACTTTGATAACTCAATAAAGGCAACGTTGGCCCATCGCGCATTCTGCGTCAACCTTGCGCGCGAGTTTCCGGCGTTTGGACCAAATGTTTGGGGTATCACGGCTTCCGACAGCGCTAAAGGTTATCTTGCCTGGGGCGGGCCCCCGCGCGACCCCGACATCGACGGCACCATCGTTCCGTCTGCCGCAGGTGGCTCATTGATGTTCACTCCGGAAATCTCCGTTTTGGCCCTGCGCGCCATGAAAGAAAAGTATGGAGACCGAGTTTACGGCAGGTATGGATTCGTGGATGCGTTCAATCCAACAACTGGTTGGGTTGATAGCGATGTGATCGGGATTAACGTTGGCATAATCTTATTGAGCGCGGAGAACGCACGGACGGAAAACGTCTGGCGCTGGTTTATGCGTAACCCGGAGATACCGCGAGCAATGACGAAGATAGGTTTATTACCGTACAGAATGCGCCAGGAAGTCATTAGCCAGCGTATCCGAAGGGCTGCCTAATCAGAGTAATTGACTTGACCAACCGCTGCTGTTTGGAAAGCGCACTTGTGCGTTGACTAACAAGAACCAATCTTGGTTACTTTCTGCTTCCAACAGATGAGTACTTCCTAAACGGGTAAAGCAAACGGATAGCGACAATTCTTGTTGCCAATTCAATTCTGAAGTGCAACGCAAGTGTTTTCTCACAGATGATCCTGTTAACTCTCATTAACACCTGGCTTCAGTCAGGTGATTGCAGCCCAAGCAGAAAAGAGAAACCGTTTAGAACGGTTTCAGAATTAGTCGCGTATGCCCGTTCACCTGGCTGAAGCCAGGTGTTAATGAGAGAAGTACCACAAACTTTCGTACTGAATATGCAGTTGCACTTCAAACTTGAATCTCCCTATTTCAAGCTGCGCCGGAAAATCCGATAACCCCAGGCGTCAAGCGTCAACGCCGGCAACTCCACCGTCCGTTTCCTCTCAGCGCGCGCCGGAGCAGGTGCGTCGGGCGGCAAGGGCGGCCCAACATCCGGCGTCACATCGACGAAGCCCTGGCGGCTCACGGAATTGACTGCCCCGACAAACGGACGGTTCGAAAGATTAATCGCCACCAGAACTTCTTCGCCTTTTGTGCGACGTGCATAAGTCAATACGCGCGACTCGTCAGAATTTCCTAACCACTCCAGCGAACCCTTCTTCAGCGCATTGCTCGATCGACGCAGCGCCATCATTTGTTTGTAGAAGCGCGGAAATTCAGGCCTCCTTTCGGCGATGGGCCAGAAGATCGGCAACTTTTCAAACAGCGCCGGCGCCCCGGATTCAGTCGTGTCGCCGACTTCCATACCGTTATACAGAAGCGGCACGCCATCGAGCGTAAACATCAAGGCTGATGCCGCCAGTGCCCCAGGTTCGCCAAACCGTGCGATGGCCCGGCGCTCGTCATGATTGTCGGAGAAGCGCAGGTGCAGCGACCCGTGCGGCCACTCCCTCGATTCCTTCTCCCATTCCGCTCGTAAATCGGAAGCGCGGCCGCGACCCTGCAAGACGTTGGTCAAGGCGCTGTGAATCGGCCACGAGTAGTCAAAGTCAAAAGCTTTCAGCAACAACTCGGCTTTGTGTCCTTCAGCCAGCATCATAATATCGGGTTTGATTTGCTCCAACTCCTCGCGCGCGTTTTCCCAGAAATCGGTCGGCACTTCTTCAGCGACGTCGCAACGAAAACCATCAAGGTCAAACTCGCGGATCCAATACTTCAGCATGTCGGTCATGTATCGTCGCAATTTCTGGTTCCCGTAATTCAGCTCGGCGACGTCGCTCCAATCATGCGGATACGTGATATGGCCATTGGCGTCGTGTTCGTAGAATTCCGGCCACTTCATCATCACGCTGTCCCACGACGTGTGGTTCGCCACGATGTCGATAATAACTTTCATCCCCCGTCGATGAGCTTCGGTAATCAGGTACTTGAAATCTTCTTTAGTGCCATAGTCGGGATTGATCTCGTAGTAGTCGCGCACTGCGTAGGGACTGCCGATAGTTCCCTTCTTCTTTTCCTGACCAATGGGATGGATCGGCATCAGCCAAAGTATGTTCACGCCGAGGTTCTTCAGATTGTCGAGCCGGGCGGTGATGCCGTTGAAGTTTCCTTGTGGCGAAAACGCGCGCGGATAGATTTCGTAGACAACTCCATCGCGCACCCATTCGCGTGAAGCGCGGGCCTGTTCTTTCGAGACATCACGCGCTGACTGTTGGGCGACAGTTCCAATCGAACATGAGACGATTAGGAGGGAGGTGAGAAGAAGGAACGTCCCGGTTGCTTTAATGCTTTTTAGCTGTCGCATGGATGTCTCCATTGATGTCACATTGTCTTGACGCGGCAGGGTCCTACCAAGCTAGGGAAAGTTTTTGGGTTCTCGCTCCGCTGGGAGCGACATGTTTATAGTGCAACGCTTCAATACAAATCGGGAGCTCCGTTAGGGGCGAAATAATTTTTTGGATCTCCACATTCCGCTCCGATGGAGCTTGAGAATTGGTCAAGCCATCGAAACTATAAACATTTCGCCCCAACGGGGCTGCGTCCTCCAGCCCAAGGTTGCGCTTGGCGCTACCTTGGGGAAAAAGAATCAGCTTCAAATATCAACCCGGAACGGGTTGCGCCGCTCTGATAACGCGGGCTGAGGCACGCCTGCCATAACCCCGTTGGGGTTGACCCTTTTCAACCGTCAACTTTCTCCCAGGGTAGCCGCATTCGCGGCAACCCTGGGCTGTGATTCGCAACCGCGTTGTGGTTGACGACTCAGCGCTGTCAACGCTGAAAAACCTGAAGATCACTCTTCATCAATCAATCCAGTGCTGGGCACCGGCTGCACCGACTCCGGTAAGGTAAACAGCTCATGCCTGTCGGCTTCGATGACTGCTTCTTCGGGCACGTCTTTGTCTGCTACATCCTTAACCAGCAGAACGCTGAGCGCCGCCAGGGCAAGGAACAGCCCACCAGCCATCACAACGTACATTGGCGCGTTGGGATTGTCGGGCCCAAAGACGGCGCGAATAATCGGACCAAACGCAAACGACGCAATAATCTCAGGTATCACAATGAAGAAATTAAAGATTCCCATGTAAACGCCCATTCGGGCTGCGGGCAGGGCGCCGGAGAGTATCGCGTAAGGCATCGAAAGAATTGAAGCCCAGGCGATGCCGACGCCTACCATGGTCAGCAACAGGATGCCCTTGTCGTGAATGAAATAGACGGCGATCAGGCCAAGCGCCCCACAGACCAGTGAACCTGCATGAACCATCTTTCTACTGGTAACTCTCGCCAGCGGTGGCAGAAGAAAGGCCACCAGAAAACAGGTTATCGAATAAATCGCAAACGCGTTGCCGCCCCACGCCTGACCATCAGTAAAGCGAGGGTCCCGCTCGTTCGCGGCGCCGAAAACGTGATACGAAGTCATTAGCCCAAAAAACATCCACATACAAAACAGGCCAAGCCAGGTGAAGAACTGAACTACCGCCAGCTGTTTCATCGTCCGCGGCATCTCACGCATGGCGCTGGAAATCTCGCGAACCAGTTCGCTGATAATTCTGAATATTTTTGCGAGGCCCTTGGCGTCACCGTAAGTTTCCCTACGCTTCCGCTCAAACTCTTCCATGTTTTCGGGCGGGTATTCTCTTGTGGTGAGAACGGTCCATAGCACACAAACCAGAAAAGCGACGGCCCCGATCTTGAATGAGTAGCTGACGCTCGCGGGAATGACGCTAACAGCTTCGTTGGCGGCATTGATGCCGCGCTCGTCAACACCGAGCGTTCGGAAGAGGTAAGGAAGCGCGTTTGCCATGGTCGCGCCAATACCGATGAAGAAACTCTGCATGGCGAAACCTGCAGTTCGTTGGTTTATGTTGAGCTTGTCGGCGACAAACGCACGAAACGGTTCCATGCTGACGTTGATGCTGGCATCGAGAATCCAGAGGAGTCCCGCGGCCATCCATAATGCGGACGAATCTGGCATGAAGAAGAGCGCGATGCTCGCGAGGATCGCTCCGGTCAAAAAGTAGGGGCGGCGGCGACCAAGCCGATTCCAGGTGCGATCGCTCATTGAGCCAATGATTGGCTGAACCAGCAAACCAGTAACAGGTCCGGCTAACCAGAGGATGGGCACCTGCTCAGGCTTCGCGCCAAGGTAGGTATAAATGCCGCTCATGTTCGCGAGCTGCAAGCCCCACCCAAACTGAATGCCCATAAACCCAAAACTCATGTTGAAGATCTGCCAGAAGCTCAAACGTGGCTTTTGCATTTGTAATCCTCCATGAGGCGCAGTACGTCAGCTCTTTTCGTTCCGGCTACGCCGTCTGCTGTGGAAGGTCTATGACCTTCCCGCGCACACTATTAATTCTCTTGGGGCTACGCCCCCTGAATATTCAATGCGAGGGCATAGCCCATATTATTCACCCCAGGTTCCGGAAGGTCATAGACCTTCCGCACATCAGGCGGCGCAGCCGCGAGCGTTCTTATCGCGCATAGATGTTGATATCTTCCAGCACTACATTCCGATCGAGCGACAGGGCATACATCAACGTGCGCCCCATGTTGGCTACATGAATGAAGCCCTCACGTGGCGTTTGCTCCGGTCGCGTATTTTCCACATCAACCAGGCCAGGACAAAAATTGAAGACGCGGATATTGACGCCGGTCTTGGGCACGTGATCCCGCAACGCTTCGGCGTAGCCCAGCAGTGCAAACTTCGAAGCACAATAAGAAGGCACATCGGCGTAACCATGCTTGCCTGCCTGCGAGGAAACGTTCACGATGTCGCCAAAATCATTCCGGCGCATGTGTGGCAGCACCGCCCTAACAAGTTGCATAACGCCGCGCAGGTTCGTCTCTATCACCGTATCCCAACCTTCATCCGTGATCTCTTCGATGGCCTCGGGCACCGCCAGGCCGGAGTTGTTTATTAGCACGTCAATTGATTGCCAGCGCTCTAAGACACCTTTGACCAGCTCGTCGACCCGCGCGCGATGCCGGATATCAAACTCAATTGGAAAAACCCGCTCGGTGCCGAGCACTGCGTTTAAGTCGTCAGCGGTGCGGCGCAGAACGTCTGTTCGACGCGAGGCAATGACAACTTTCGCGCCGGAGGCGGCGAGAGCCTCGGCGAATGCGCGGCCGATTCCACTGCCACCACCCGTGACGATCGCAACCTGTTCTGATATTGGTTTTGTTTTCATTACAGAAATGCAAAAATGCGTTTCGTTTGGAACCAGAGTAGAAGTTTAGGGTTCAAGCTTTAGGTTGCAGCTAGGGACACGAGGACAATCTAAAGATTGAACTCTGAACTGCTTGAACCCTTTTCCGGCGGTTCACCGTGGCACACAAGTGCGCTCTCTAAACGTTGGTTGGTCTTGCCACTATCGCCACCTAAAGATGGCTGCCGACCGTTCGGGTAAAGTAACCCTCAACTTCCCGTTACTGACGATAACGTCTCTGCTGACACGCAACTGATCGGGCAGGATCGCTCCGTTTGGCAAACCAGCACGCGAAACATCAAACTCAAGCTCAGCGGCTTTTTTGTCGTTGTTAACTACCACAACAACAGCGGCGTTTTTCGTGGTTCTCGCGTAGGCATACTGCTGATCAGAAACATCGAGATTTACCAAGTGCCCGCGACTTAACGGCTCGAGTTCAGTATGCAGGTGCGCGAGACTGCGAATGTAGTAGAAAAGATCATTCTCTTCCCGCGTTCGCCCGCCTGGCGAGAAAGCATTTCGTTTGTCGCCGGGAAAGCCTCCGGGAAAATCGCCGCGCGTAGTGGGCTCGTCCAGGCCCGTCATCGCGATCTCATCGCCGTAGTAAAGCTGCGGCACCCCGCGCGTAGTGAGCACGAACGCGTTCGCCAGTTTCAACCCGGCAAGCGTCGCTCCCTTTTCACTCATGAAGCGACCATCGTCATGTCCACCAAGCAATGTCACTAGAATTTCCGAGTTGTTGTAGAGATAATCCTTCGCGAGGGTCTTCGGAATCTCATCAAGGCGATGCCCTTCCGCAAACGCACGGCGGATCGGATAGAACAGGGGAAAATCGAGCAGCGAATCGAGGCCGGAGTCTACTCCGTCGAAGCGCACTCCGCCGCCCTGGAAAAATGAAGTGTGAACCACGTCACCGTCTTTCACCTCACCTACCACTCTGAAATTGGGGAACTCTTTTTTCAAGGCTGCGTTCCAGTCGCGCCAGAAAGTGTTTGGCACATACTGCCACGTATCCATGCGGATGCCGTCGAGCCCGGTCGTGCCAATCCACCACAGAGTGTTTTGAATGAGATAACGGGCGACCTCAGGGTCGTTTTGGTTCAGGTCGGGAAGGAAATCGAGAAACCAGCCCTCCATGGTTTCGCGTTTCAATTCTTCAACCGGACGCGGATCGTGAAGCACCCAGGTTTGAAACACATTCTTCAGGTGGTCGTCTTTCGTGCCATTGAACCAAGTCGGTGCCGGCGGGTCGTCAACCCAGGGATGATATGGACCGGTGTGATTAACGACCTCGTCCTGAATAATCTTGATGCCCGAACGATGCGCGGCTTCGACTAACTCCCGCAACTTAGCGAGCGTGCCAAAATGTTCCTCGACTGCGTAGAAGTCCTGCGGGTTGTAACCGTGGAAGCCAGTGCTGGGTTTGTCTTCTTTCAGCTCGATTTGATTCGGATGGTCGTAATTGTCGTACCACGGTGTAAGCCATACGGCGGTGACACCAAGGTCCTTCAGATAAGGCAGCCGATCGATCACACCCTGAAGGTCGCCGCCATGGTAGTAGAACTTGTTTTTGCGGTCGTAAATTCCGCGCGATTGGGGTGGGTCGTTGTTCGCGGGATCGCCATCGCTGAAACGGTCGATCATAATCAGATACATTACGTCAGCGGGCGAGAAACCCTGGAAACGACCGGCACGGTTTAAGGGAGCGAGAATTTCGAAGGGAGCGTGCGCGATTCCGTTCGCCGTTGTGATTCTTAGCTGACGTAGGCCAGGATTAGCGCCGGGGGCGATGGCTATGTCGACGAAGAGATAGCTGCCCCGCTCGTTCGTTTTAGGAAGACTTGCAATGCGAAGACCGCTCCCGACAACCTGCACGCGTGCGCGCTTGAGATTGCTTCCGCGAATCAGCAGCCTTACTGGATTAACCGAACTTCGGGCCCACCAGCTGGGGGGCTCAACTTTGAGAACCTGGGGCGGAGTCTGGGCGGCGCAAGAGAGAGCCGCACCGTAGGCAATAAGGATGAAGAAACAGAAACTTTGGACTCTTGAAGCCTGCATGGCTTTCTTCAGTTATGTTCCCTTAGCTCCGTAGGAGCCCCATGTTTATAGAACCGTAGGCCATTCGCAATCTCCTACGGAGCTTACAAAAAAATAACGAACTGGTTTCTATAAACATTTCGTCCCTACGGGACTACTTGCGTTTAGGTAGAGCCCCCAACACAGAAATCTTGTGTTAGTTCCAAATCGGTATCAGGTCCATCCGTCACTTTCGTCCGTTGTATATCAACTCTGCCATACAACTCCGTCAATTCTCTTAGACGCGAAGCGACTTCGCCCGTCAGCGCGTCGGACCTGACTCGCCACGACCAGTTTCCTTCAGTGCTATTAGGAAGATTCATGCGTGCTTCGGTGCCCAGGCCCAACACATCCTGCAAAGGCACAACTGCAGTATTCGCCACCGACGCCAGCACCGCCCGAATGAAGTCCCAGTGAATTTCTTCGCCTTCAGTATGGAGATACTTCAGGCAAAATTCTTTTTCGCGCTCAATCTGTTTCTCATCGCGAGTTGATCCTTCGCCGGCAACGCTCGAAAACCACCCCACCGCTGTGTCGTTATCGTGTGTGCCGGTGTAGACAACAACATTCTGATGATAGTTGTGCGGCAGATCGATATTCTTATTGTCGCTGCTGAAACCAAACTGCAGAATGCGCATGCCCGGAAAACCGAAATCGTCGCGCAAAGCTTCTACGTCGGGCGTGATGACACCAAGATCCTCGGCAATTATCGGTAACTTCCCGAGGGCCTCTCTTATGGCGATAAACAATTCCCTTCCCGGCGCCTCGACCCAACGGCCACGTTCCGCGGTTTTGTCGCCGCCGGGAATTTCCCAGCAGGCAGCGAAGCCGCGAAAATGATCGATGCGCACGATATCAACCG
This sequence comes from Blastocatellia bacterium, assembly GCA_963698325.1. Lineage (GTDB taxonomy): Bacteria > Acidobacteriota > Blastocatellia > Pyrinomonadales > Pyrinomonadaceae > PSRF01. The sequence continues at coordinate 363,410 of CAVOQJ010000013.1, forward strand.
TTTCCAACGTTGCGCGCACGCGCTCGATCCACCATTTGAATCCGTCGGCACGCATTCGCTCCCAGTTGTAGAGTGGATTCCCCCAATACTGCCCGGTGGCGCTGAAGTAGTCAGGCGGCACACCGGCCACGACAGTCGGAGTTCCATCTTCGTTTAACTTGAACTGATCCGGATTTGTCCAAACGTCCGCCGAATCGTGGGCCACAAAAATGGGGATGTCGCCAACCAATTTGATGCCGCGCTTATTGCAGTAATCTTTGAGCGCAAACCATTGGCTGGAGAAAAGAAACTGGTAAAACTTCTGCGCCTCGATCTGTTCATTGAGTTCCTTTTTTGCGGCCCCAAGCGCGTCACGGTCTCTACGGACCAGCTTCGGTTCCCATTCGTTCCAGGCTACGCCGCCATGTGCGTCTTTCAGTGCCCGGAACAACGCGTATTCATCGAGCCAGGAAGCATGACGCCGGCAAAACTCCGCGAAAGCGCTGCGGCGCTCCCGATCAGCATCTCGCGTGAACGCGACGAAGGCGCCGCGCAAGAGTGAGTCTTTGTACTTGTGGACAGCTTCAAAGTCGACTCGCTCTTTTTCGAACGCCGGAATGTTGGCGAGGTCCTCCTTTGCCAGCAGGTTGTCTGCGAGCAGTTGTTCCGGACTGACCAGCAGAGCGTTACCGGCAAAGGCCGAGTAGCAGGCATAAGGCGAATCACCATATCCAGTCGGTCCAAGGGGCAACACTTGCCACAGGCTTTGTCCGGCGGATTGTAGGAAGTCGGCGAACGAATAAGCCTCTGGTCCGAGATCGCCGATGCCGAATGGGCCAGGCAACGAAGTCGGGTGAAGCAGAATACCGCTGGCTCTGGGAAAGTTCATTGAGTTCTAGTCTCGGCGCACAAGAGCGCGCCACCTAAACAATACGCTTTATTTCTTTTCGTTTAGACGGCGGACTTGTCCGCCTGTCTCGCGTTGCGCTCAACTCGTCCTTAGTCCACAACCATCGCTGATCGATTTCGATGGGAACATCCCCGGGCGCATGGGGGAAAAAACGATCATAGGTGACGCCGGTTACGTAATGGACGAGGTTTGCCTCTTTAGATTTGAACAAGCGCATTTTTGTTTAAAGGTGGGGCGCACAAGTGCGCTATCTAAACGATCGTGATTTCATCCGGTTCACGGGTATCGGCGCACAAGTGCGCTATCTAAACCGTCGTCAATTATTAGCGAACTTTGTACGCGACAGCAGTCTTCGGCTGAATGCTTATGGCTGCACTGCCATTCGTAATGAGATTGCCACCCACCGTTCCGATCAAACCGGCAAGCTCAGCTCGATCCCGCAAACCAATGGTCGCTGCCGGTAGCACCACTCTCTTTTCCTTCGAGTCACGGTTGAAAGCAACAATCACAGTTTCGTTTCTATCCTGGCGAGCAAAAACATAAACATCGTCGTCATAAAACAGATCGATCAAGCGGCCCCGCCGCATCGCTGAATGCTGTGCACGCAGGCGTAACCACGAGCGCGTCCACTCAAACATTGTTTGCTCTTTTGGCTTGCGCCCTTCGGCGATAAAAGCGTTGCGAGGGTCGCCGGAGAAGCCTCCGGGAAAATCGCGGCGGTTGTCCGGATCCTCCTTTCCCTCCATCGCGATCTCTTCGCCGTAGTAAAGCTGCGGAATGCCACGGACACTCAAGGTAAAGGCGATGTGCATCATCGCGCCTTCAAGTGTTGCGCCTTCAAGCGACATGAATCGCATCGTGTCGTGGTTATTAGCGAACGTAGTGATCCTTAAGGGATCGGGATAGAGCGCATCATATTTCAACTGATCGCGTAACCCTCGCATGGGTGCTTTGCCCGTGAACGCCAGCAACGAAGCGTTCCAGAGCGGGAAATCGAAGACGGAATCAAGTTTGGTGTCCACGCCATCCCAGCCCGTGTGGCCGCCGATGAAAAAAGCGGTGTGGGCGGCATCCCGTTCGAAAACTTCGCCGACCATCCACATCTTCGGATACTGGCGATGCAAGGCGTTTGAGAGCTCGCGAATGAAACTCCGTGGCAAGTACTGGATCGTGTCCTGGCGAAGGCCATCAAGCCCGGTCACACCGATCCACCAAAGCGAGTTTTGTATCTCGTAGCGAGCGACTTCGCGCTCCTCTTGATTCATGTCGGGCAGATCATCGCTAAACCAGCCATCGAGCGTGTTGCGGAATTCCTCCCGGTTCGCGTGGGGAGAAAGGAGAACACTGTTACGGAATCGGTTCAGACTGTGCTGCGCAAGCGTACCGTGAAACCAATCGTCAAGTGGCGGATCCTTTACCCAGGGATGGCGAGACCCGACATGGTTGGCTACCTGGTCCTGAATAATCTTCAAACCCAACGCGTGCGCTTTTTCGATCAACTCGCGCAGCGTCGCCATATCACCAAAGTGGTCCTCGACTGCGTAATAATCAATGGCGTGATAGCCGTGGTAGTAAGTGTTTGGACACCAGGGCTTGTCGCAGCTATTCACTCCGTTCCAATTGTCGTACCAGGGTGTTAGCCATAACGCGGTGACGTCGAGGTCTTTTAGATAAGGAAGGTGATTGATGATGCCGCGGAGGTCGCCACCATGATAGGCGCGGGGATTTTTCCGATCATTAGCGGCGGCGGGGGAATCGATGGGAGCGTTGTTTGACTGATCACCGTCGGCGAAGCGATCAGGCATTATCAGATAGATCACATCGTCGGGCGTGACACCTTGAAAATGTGTGCTCGCAGCTAAGGGCGCTTCAATTCTAAATGGAATAGTCGTCTTTCCTTGCGACGTAATCAGCGTCAACGGATACAATCCAGGTCGCGCCGCAGGACTGATTCTCACATTCACAAAAAGATAAGTTCCGTCGCGATTAATGAAGACTTCGGAAGTTTGCGTTGTGGACCTCGTCGCCTCGACGCGTGCGCCGGAGAGGTTTTTTCCGCGCACCAGCAGCCGGACGGGATTGAGCGTATGGCTGGACCACCATGATGGCGGCTCAACTTTAGTCACGGACGGAACGTTCGTTTGCGATGAAGCAGAAACGCTGAGGAATGCTGCCACAATGAAGGAACAAACTGCAGGTCGGAGGATGGCATACCAAATAGAGGAAAGAAATACGCAAAGCAGCGCAAAGCGTTCGCACTCAGCGGCACTTTGCGAATTGGTTTCGGGCACTTTGCGGTTAGCTCTTCCTTTCGAACTTCCGGAAACTGCGGATTCGGTTTACCAGCAATTTGATCTCAGACCTGGTCAGTTTCTTACCAAATGCCGGCATGCCGGCTTTGCCTCGGGTAACTACCGATCTCAGCTTTCTCGTACTGGTAATGCTGGAATTCTTTTTCCACCACTCTGGGTCCGTGAAATCCGGCGCGTTAAAAAGGTGGCCTTGGGGGGTGTCGCTGCGGCCGTCGGCTCCGTGACAGCGGGCGCAGTTTCGATTGAACAATTCATCGACCTGCCTCGCTCGTGCAGAACTCCGCCGTTGAAAATCCCCCCTGGCAATCCCGGCTGGAATTAACAAGACAGCAAGCACAAGCAAAACAGCGCTGCATGTAAGAATGCCTTTCAAAAACCAATTCATCTACTGGGATGACCGATTCCTTTTCCTATTGTCCCGCCGGAGCCAGATCGTGGATATGCCAGAAGACACTCTCGTTGCTCATCTCCGGATGTTTTCGCAGGAACATATTTGCGAGCGGCAGCGCTCCCGGATCGTCCTTAAGTTCGGCAAAAATCCTGCCTTCTCGCTTCGCCTCCTCTTTCATTCCCAGCTTACGAAAGAGGAGCATTAGGTTGTAGTGAGCGCCCAGATCTTCCGGATCGATCGCTAAAATCTTTTCATAGCATTCGCGCGCAGCCTGGTAGTCGTGTTTGATTTTGCAAAGCTCGCCGAGCTGTTGCAGTGACATTCGGTCTCGCGGATACGCAGCCAGCACTCGACGAATATTTGCCTCCGCTTCATCCAGTTGTCCGCGCCTGATAAATACGCGAGCCTGCTGAAAGAGAGCCCGCATGTTTTCCGGGTTTGCGCGTACGACTGCATCAAGAAGTGCGGCTGCTCGATCGTATTGATCCAACTCAATCAACCCGATCGCCTGGTTTACCTGGGCCGTCTGACGATACTTATCGTCCAGAGCCGCCGCGTGGCTAAAGGCGTCAATGGCGAGCGGATACTGTTTCTGGTCCATCAACGCAATGCCGTAGTTGTTCCACCGTCTCCAATCGGGCATGGCATTCTTCGGGATTTCGCTAGCGGGCACGGGATTGTTATCACCAACTCGCAGCACATATTCAGTGCTCGCCATCGTTACTATGGGGTAATCCAGCGACTTGCCCAGAGCGTAATCACTGAACACGCGTGTAAATCGCCGATACTGGACGCGCGCTTTAAGATGAAGCGGACCGCTGGCTTCAGCAGGCACGCGAAACTGATAGCGTGCTACATCTGAACGTCCTGACGGAATCAGATTATTCTGAGCGATGCCGCGCGTACGCCAAATGTGGTGCTTGTCATTGTAGGATCCATCAGGCTTGACCAGATAAGTCTTGTAATTATGAGCGGACTCATCAAGATAACCGTTCGGCTTGATGAATCCAGACTGGTATAGAGTCTTGCCGTTTTCATCCGTCACCACGAATTCAACAAAGGCTTCATAGAAATCCCGCAGCTCCGGCGGAAATGAGTGGCCTATGTTTTTGTTGGTGATGACGACCTCAGCCGTAATTCGATCCGCGGGCTTGATGGAAAAACTACTGCGATTGAGCGGCGCAATGAATTCTTCCGGGCTCGTTCCCGGAGACTTGCGGCGGAGCGCAAAAATGTCGACACCCAGCACATCGGTCTCCAGAAACTTGCTGACGGCGGCAAGTTGTTCGGGCCACTTGTAAAAGACGGGAATCGCCGTGTTCGCTGCGGGCCAACGATGTGAAGCTAATTTTCCAAGTTTCGCCGAGACATCAAAAAGTGGCGCCGGCTCGCGTTTCATGTGACAAGAGTTGCAGGTCTCCTTGTCGCGAACGTAATAGGGATGCGGGGACTCCTTGGAAAACGAAGACATCTGATATTCATCGCCAACTGCAAATGCGCGGATAAACTTGTAGTCGTTTAGCTCGCGCGGCACCTGCGATTTGTGGCAGGCGGCACAAAACTCCGCTGACTTCAATAACGGCCGCATCATCGCTCGGCGATGCGAAGGAACGTCATCAAGAATCTGCTGGTCGGTGACCCCGGCTAACAAACGCGTGCCATCCTCTTTTACCAGCAGCGCAGGCTCGCCCATGACATAACCGCCAATGCCCCGGCCGGTCGCCGCCTGGATTGAATGACACGAGATACACGAGACACCATCATCGTCAAATGGCCGCTTGACCTTGGAATTCTTTGTCAGCGCTCCCGAAAAAAGCGCCGCGGGGTTGTGGCAGGATTCGCAGTGGCGAGTGAATTCTATTCCCTTCTGCGATTGCAGATCCTTGACGTTTTTCTGATAGAACGGCTCGCGAAACGCGTTGCCATGAGCTGATTGCCGCCATTGGGCGTGGGCATCCGTGTGACATGTGCCGCACCGCGTTGAGGCGAGAAATTGTTCGCCGGGAATAAAAGTTCCGGTCACGGAGGTGGCATTGCTCGGCGCAAAAGGATTGGGGCCAAACTTGAAGTCGTAGTTTTTGGAGATCTCCTCGCTATAACTAACGGCGCCTGTTGCTTCGCTTAGGTCAGCCGTGACGCCACGCGCGGCAAGGAAAGCGGTCGCCGCAAACAAACAGATGACTATGACAACGCGCCGCGGGCTCTGAAGGTTACTTACCATTCTCAGAAGTTGGTCGTACTTTTCGGTCATAAAACTTTAATTCCTTACATCGAATTAGATCACCACTTCAATCTCGTGGCGCGTCTGGTTTCTTTGTCTCGCCTGACGCCGCGGAAGGAAGTGGCGGCAGGGCTTCAGTCTCGTTCGCTGATCCTGCCTTCACCGTCGTACCCAAAGGTGTAGGCGCGTGTCGGCTAGCTTCATCCAACTGCTTAAACGCAGTCAACTCCTGATCGGCCTCGGCCTTTCTCTTAAGCCGAGAGTAAGCCAGAAAGAGCTGGTAATGGACACCCGGATCTTTCTTGTTCAGCTCCGCACCACGACGCAGAATAGGCAACGCCTCGTCATACTTTTTTAACTTCACGAGCAAGCGGCCCAGGTCGTGGTAAGCCGGGAACCCGTTAGCGTCAAGCGCGATAGCACGTCGCAGCAAGCGTTCGGCATCCTCGTGTTCCCCTCGCTGGCTGGCTATATAACCAAGATTGCCGAGCGCGTCGGGGTTGTTGGGCTGCAGGCGAAGGGCCTCGCGAAAAGCTGTGACGGCGCGGTCGTATTGTCCTTCAGCACGACCCGTGTAACCTAACAGAAAGTACAGATTGGCATTCTCCGGGAAACGCTGGAGGCCCCTGGTAAAAACTTCGCGCGCCTGCTCATAACGCTGCCCACGAACGTTTGCCACGCCGAGGCGCAAATAGTAAATGAGCTTTGCCTGATCCTGCTCAAGCGCTCGTTCGTAAAACGGAATTGCCTTCTCGGCCAACTGTTTCTTCAGGAGCTCTTCACCAATCATGAAGTTGGCTTCGGCGAACGCCGGTCGCAATTCCAGGGATTTGGTCCAATAAATTAGAGCCGTCTTCGTATCGCCCTGAGCGGAGGCGATAAGTCCAAGACGATAGTATGGTTCAGGCTCGTTCGGCGCGATCGCCGCTGCAGATGATAACGCTTGTTTCGCTTCATCGAGGCGATCAAGATTGTAGAGCGCGACTCCGAGGTTATAGAGCACCTCATAAGTTTGTGGCCGCAGCTCATTGGTGCGCTTGAAAAGTCGCACCGCTTCTCCGTATTCATGTGCCTCTGCCAAACTCAAAGCCAATGTAAAAAGCGTCTTTGGTTCACTGCCGGCAGTCTGCTCAACGCTACGTGAGACTCCAATGCTTCCTTGCGACGATCGGCATGCATGTAGGCGTTGAGCAAAGTGAGACGCAGTGGAGCGTCAGCGGCTTGCTGGGCCTCGGGTTTACGCGGCGTAATTCCCGTGGCCTTCTCAAGCAGCGGAATGGCGCGTTTGTAGTCGCCGCGCGCAGCGTAAAGTGCTCCCAGATTGTAGACAGCCGTTTCATGCTGCGGGTCGACGCGCAAGGCTGCTTCAAACTTCAGAATGGCTTCAGACGCTCGATTCGTCCGGGCTAATAACACACCAAGATTCGACAACACAGCGACGGATTTTGGTTTCAGGATTAACGCCGCATGATACTCGCGTTCAGCTTCCGCGGTAAGACCGCGCTGATCAAGGATCACACCAAGCAAACTGTGCGCCTCCGCGTTGCGAGAGTTTGCCGCGACTATCTTTCGAGTTGCCGCTTCCGCTTCTTCGAGTTGGCCTGATCGCAACAGGGCTGCCGCTTCACCGAGCGTCTGCTTGGTATTGCCCGCACTGCTCCCGTGCCCCTGAGACGTGCGCCGCGCTGGCGCTTTTTGCAACACTTCCCCAGCCGCCGAGACATTCATGAACAGCAGACAAACCAGGAAAAGGCTCAAGACCCCGCCGCGAGCTATTGTTTGATGGCAACTTGAAGCCCGCCCTGCCTTTAACATGCAACCCGCAGAATTCATTTGTCACTACGATCTGACGTTATTGTTGCGCATTGCCTTGAGAAACTTCTCTTCATCGCCCGGCGTGACGCTGATAATCTTCCGCGCAATTGTGGTGATACCTTGCGCCCCGCCGACGGTGCGCTTTCCTGAAATGAAACCGACGCGAACACGATACCCATCCGGCATATTTTCGTCACGCCACCAAAACTGTTCGAGCTTGTTCGTATCCGTATACCCTACCGTATAACGATCGTCATAGCGCTGCCCGCCCATAGCTGCGCCAATGTTACTCGAATAAGGGAGGCGAAGAGTGTCAATGGGGCGCGGCCCCGCGTAGACAAGCAAGATTTCCTTGACCCACTGGCCGTCAGCAAAGATGATCTGCACCTCACCTTCCTTCAAACCTTTGTAAAGCACGCGAATATCTTTGTTGTCCTTACCTTCGTTTCGCTTGGCATCCGGCCTTTCCTGCCCCTGTTTCCGGCCGGAATTTTCGAAGACGGTCCTCAAGGCCGTCGGTACATCCATGCCCACCTTGACGCCCAGGATATTGTCCTCGTGCTGGCGGCCGCCGATGCTTTTTTGCGACGGCTGCTGTGCAGATAATCTCAAACCCTGAGACGCCAAAATCACGACGACGCCAAAGGTAAACGCGACCTTGCGAACGCTCGTACTACTCCTGGTTGTCATTCCTGTCAGGCCTGCCTTATTCCGTTTAATCTGCTCGGCGAGTTATTCTCGTTCTTCTATTTGCAATCGGCGAGCAAATCCATAAAGTGATCGAGTGGCCGGGTATCTAACATCACCCGCCACTCGATGACCTCGGCACACATCGTAACTTTGGTTAGAAGATTAGCTTTAGCGAAAACTCCATCTGGCGTCGCCGCTGCTCGCTGGTGTCGCGTCCAAAGTCGCCCGTGTTTTTTAGATCGCCGTTCGGGGCTGAACGATTCACCCGGTTCAGCACATTGTAAGCGGAGAAACGAAACTGGACGTTGAAGGCTTCGCTAATCGCAGAGATCGGGAAGTTCTTGAAGAGCGAGGCGTCCCAGTAAAACTGTTGCCGACCGCGGAAAACGTTGCGCCCAAGTGAGCCAATTTTTGGACCGTCGGGATCGCTTGCGAAGACCGGCGTCACCGCACATCTGAAGGCGTCGCGGTTGAGTTCGAGTCCCTGGGCCTTTTGCGCAGCCGTCGGAGTTGGATCACCGACCAGATCGACGCGACCACCGTCACAAGTAACATTGAATAACGGACCGCTCTGCAAGGTGATGATGTTATTAAGCTGGAACCCGCCGACAACAGCATCGAGTGCTTTCGGCATGTCGCTGCCAAAGCTTCGATGACGTCCGATCGGCAGATCGTAAACATTCGAGAAAGTAAAGCGGTGTCTTACATCTGTATCTGAACTAGCGCGCTCAAGCTCCGGCCTTAAGGGGTCGTCAGGTCCGCAATCTCGGGCGCTGGCGCCGTTAGAGCAAATGCCCCCGGGGGAATCATCGATACCATGGGCCCAGGTATAGGAAGCGAGAATAGACAAGCCCTTGGCAAAGCGTTTCTCGAGCTTGCTCTGCATCGAGTTGTAACTGGATTTGCCTCTATAGCGCGTCGCGGTGACTGCGCCAATGCCGGTGACTTCCCGTGAACCCGGCCCCCCCTGATCATTACCGGTGCCGATATTCTGGAGCACTAACAGGTTCCGACCCTTTGAGCCTACGTAAGCAACTTCCCCAAGCCAGCCCGATCTGAATTCATACTGCGCCGTCAGATTGTACTGGTGATACATCTCGTCGGCGCGGTTCGGATCGTTGAAAAGGATGAGACCACCAGTAGTCGGCGCAGGAAAACTAGAGCCCGCCGCCGCTACTGTGAAGGGCGCTGTCGGAATACCGACATCAAACGGATATCGCGTTTGGAAGACTGCGGGACAACCGCCGGGATTCGTAATTGGCGTGCAACCGTAGCTGGCCGCGCCGGTACCCGGATTTGCCGTAAGCGGCTGCGCGGCGCTGACGTCAACTGCGTAGAGCAGGCCATAGCCGCCGCGGATAACGAAAGTTTTGTCCGACTTCAGACCGCTCCAGGCAAAGCCAATTCGCGGGCCAAAATTGTTCTTGTCCGTATTTGCCAGATCGCGTCCGCCAGGCGCGTTGTCACCAGCCATTTGCATCGTCTTGGTGGCAGGAACAAAGTTACTCTGCAGGTCAAACCGTTCGGTTGGAGCTGTAAAGATGTCGTATCGCAACCCGAGATTGAGCGTCAGATTGGGATTAATTTTCCAGTCGTCCTGCACGAAGAAAGCGATCTCCTTGCTCGACTGGAAGTATGGGCCACCCGGATCGCCGCGGCCTACAAACCCCGGTTGGTAGCCTAGTAGAAAATTGGCGAGCGAAGAGCCGCTGTCATTTGGGCCAATTCCGTTATAGTTGCCCGCGACGAAGCCGCTCTCGGTCGTGCCATATTGGTAATTACCTTTGGTGCCGTTGTTGCGACCACCGTCGTAATTGCTGTTTTGACGGACGCGGAGATCGCCACCAAACTTGTAGGACGAACTCCCTTTCACAACCGTCACGGCATCGGCAAAATTAAAATTGTTAGAAAGGAAATAGAACGGCCCGCCGTCGCCGGTAAACTCAGTGGCCCGATCCGTCCCTGTCAGGTTGTCCACAATTCCCACCAACACGATGCCGGTGGTGTTGGGACTGATATTGATGTTGCGCGCGCCGAGGGCGGCAGAAATGTTCGGGTTGAATCCACCGGCGCCGTTGACGCCGGTATTGAATATCCCAATCGAAACGCGGTTCACGCCGAAGCGCGCGTCATTAATAACGCTGGGGGAGAAGATGTGTGTGTCCCCCATTGTGAAACCCCTGGAGTTACCAAACTCATCGCCCGCTGAAGGCCCCGCAGGGAGATCGTTCCCGGTAGGTGAGCTGCCCAGCGGAAAGAAGTTGTCGCGCGCACGTGCTGTTTGCGATTTACTATAACGGGCAAAGAAATTGTTATTGCTATGGATGCGCTGGTCGATGCGGATGTCATAACTATCGACTACCGCATGCTCCTTGCGATTCGTCACATAATTGCGCCCGGTGCCAGAAAGATTTGGCAGCGGAAACGCATTGATATAAGCAAGCCCAAAAGGCGAGAAGGCGCCACAATTGGCGCACAGACGCAGATCGTTGTTCGGAACGGGAATTCCAGTCGGGCTGAAAATCGTCCCATTCGCAAACGTGCACCGCTGCTGGTTAGGATTATTGAGATCTATTTGACAGGGCGCTCCGGTAGGATTCGTATAAGAAAGAGGAAAAACAAATTCCTTGCTCCCGCCAGTCAACAGTTCACCGAAATCTCCCACGCGCATTCTGGCGGTCGGAACCGGAACAGCATTCGGATCGCCCGTGCCGCCAAAAATGGGCGTGCTGTTTCGCTGCCCGTTTAGAGAGAAGAAGAAGAAAGAGCGGTTACGACCGTCATAAATTGGCGAGCCGCCCTCGCCCGGCTTCGGCAAAAAAATTGGCCCCCCGACTGTGCCATAGTAATTATGCGTTACGTAATTTGGAATCAACAGTGTCCCATCGTCAAACTTGCTGGCAGCGGCACTCCAAAAGCGTCCCTGATAAATCTCTCCGATTGTTCCGTGAACTGAATTACCGCCAGACTTGAAAGTGGTTGAAATGATTCCGCCGCCCGCCCGTCCCGATTCGGCCGAAGGTACGCTTGATTCGATTTTAAACTCAGCGATCGCATCCGGGTTTGGATAAATAGCAATTTGGCCAAACTGCGACTCGTTGTTATCAACGCCATCAAGCGTGAAGTTGTTGTTCGTCGCGCGCGCGCCATTCACAACAAGAACCGAACCACCTGATTCGCGGAAGCGTGTCGACTCGGTATTGTTCTGACCACCACCACCGTTTACGAAGTTGCCACCGCCACCCAGCAGGCCCAGGTTAGGGCGAGTCACACCCGGCGAGAGCGCCGCCAGCAAAGTGAAATTTCTTTGTGGGATAGGCAAGTCAGTTACCTGGCGGCCGGTGATGATGTCGCCACGCACGCTCGTCTCGCTCTCCACCAGCGGCGCCGTTTCCGCAGTCACGGTTACGCTGCCAGTGCCGCCAGTAACCGCGGCAAACTTCACATCAAGCGGTAAACGCGCATTCGTCTCCACCTGCACGCCCTCGATGCTCACGGTCTGAAAGCCCTGGGCGTCCGCCGTTACGTTATACTTTCCCGGCTCCAGATTCGTTACCGTATACGTACCCTCATCCCCGGTTTCAGCGGTACGCACCTCCCCGGTCTTCGCGTTGGTGACTTTGATTTGCGCCTTCGTCACCAAAGCATCGTTGGGATCCTTGACACTGCCGACAATGGTTCCCTTGTTGCTTTGCGCCAGCGCTGCCATCCCGCTAATCAGGATAACCAGCAACACAAAGAAGTTTCTTTTGGCGAATCGTGGCTTTCTCATGGTCTGGTCCTCGTAGGCGATCAAAGGGAGAGTGCGCATCTCCACCCGACATCTCGGGTATGAAATGCGACTCTTAAGTATTCGCGCTGAAGGTCAAGGCCAAGGCGTAATGCCAGTGCTTTGGCCGTGAACGTAAATGCGGTGTGAAAACGCTAATTGAAACTGTTTCTACAGTTTGTTGTCTAAACGAACGAAGTATTTAATACAGTTTACGGGGCGTGTCAACTCTTTTTGGGTCATTTGGCTAGATATTTATTTGCCGGTCGAGAGCAAACCGCAAAAGCAATTAAACTGCATCGCAAAGGGCTTCCTCCCGCTTGATTGTCTAGGCGGCGAATGCTGCCGCAAACTTGCTGGCGAGGACGAGGCTTAATGCTCCTCTTAAAGCCGGCTCTTCTCCCAGAGTGGAAGGCAGGATTCTCGCTGAGGGTAATCCGCGGCGGACACTATGCTCGATCGTTTCCTTCAGCGCACTTTCAACCAACGACCAGGCGCGTGCTATCTCTCCACCGACAACTACCGCTTCCGGACTAAAGCCGACAACCAGGTTTGAGATTCCGACACCCAGACAAAGAGCAGTATCAATGAGTGCGGCTTTAGCATTAGCTTCGCCGCTGAGCCCGCGGTCCACCAGTTCTCGGAAACTAAGTTGGCCGGCTTGCTCCTCCCCAGCCAGCTTCCCGTAGCGAGCCAGCGCCGCGCGCTCTGAGGAGAAAGCTTCCCAACAATCGCGATTGCCGCATGAGCAAGGAACGGGTGCGTGCGTCCCGATGACCATATGACCAAATTCTCCGGCTGCTCCACGCTGTCCACGATAAACCTGACCATCAAAAATGATCCCGGTACCGACACCTTCAGCTACGAGCACCATAATGAAGTCTCGAGCATCGCTCACTTCCGGACGCCCAAACCACAGCTCGGCAAGCGCAACTGCATTAGCGTCGTTATCGATAATGACCGGGAGTCCGACCGAGGTGGAGATCACTTTGGAGATAGGAATATCACGCCACTTGAAATACGGGACGTAGATAGCGGTTCCGGTGGACGGATCAACCAAACCGGGAAGGCTGACGCCAACGGCTTCGATCGAGCCTTTGTTTCTGACTGAGAATTCCCGGACTACGGCAATTACTTCTCCCAGAGTTTTGTCAGGATCGAAATCAGTCGGAAACTCTCTTTGTTCGACGATACGTCCTGCCAAATCACTCGTCGCTACTGTAGTGCTGGTCGGAGTAACAGCGACTCCAATGGCTATCGCTTCTTTTGTTCGGAGTCTGAGAAGAGTTGGTCTGCGGCCTCCGGTTGACTCGCCTTCGCCGACCTCCTCAACCAGGCCTTCGCCTGTCAACGCATCGACGATGGCGGAAATGGTCGACCGCTGCAAATTTGTTTCGCGCGCAATCTCGGCGCGCGAAATAGGTTCACGCTCGCGCACATAATTCAATACGATCTGCCGATTAATATCGCGGATTGTATTGAGACGCGCTGCCTGGGTCTTTCTCAGATCAAGTCGTCGCAAAGTTCAAAGCTCCAGTCGGGATCGAGCCACTTGTCCGTCGTCTTTGAGCCAGGGTTATTGGCTGCTGCCCTTGCCCTGAGTAATGGTCATGCCTTTATCAATGGCCGGGATATCGAACGTTTCGACGGCGCCATTGGCCCATTGAATTTCCAGTTTGTCGACTTTCGTCGCGGCGCCTAAACCGAAATGCAACGTTACGTCGTTTTGCGAACAATAGACCGCGCCACTGATTACGTCGAGTCTTTGCCGAATCTTACCGGTAGTCAAGTAGGCGATGCTGCCGATGGCATCCCGGGGTGTCTTTTTTGACGGGTCTCCGACGAGCCGCATACTTAGCCAATGTCCCGCAGGCGTGGCGACGTTTCGCAAAATAGAGGGCCTGGAATCGATGTTGTTTATCACAAGATCGACACGGCCGTCTCCATCCAGATCGCCGATACCCAGCCCGCGGCTTTGCCAGGCGCTCGCCAGAGCGCTCCCGGGCGCAGCGCCTATACGTTCAAACTTTCCGTTCTTAAGATTGTGGAATAACAACGCCTGCTCAGCGAAACTCGTCCCCCATTGATTCGAATCAACTGCCGGATAGACGTGTCCGTTTACGACAAAAAGATCTTGCCATGCATCATTGTCGAAATCGATGAAGCTTGTTCCCCAGCCGAGAAAAGGAATAGTGAGTTCGCCGAGGCCGGCCTGAAAAGTAACATCGGTAAAATTCCCGTCTCCATCATTGTGATAGAGCACATTTGAATCGTCAGAAAAATTGGTGATGTGAAAATCGACGCGGCCATCGTTGTCGTAGTCTCCGATCGCCAGCCCCATTCCCGCTTGTTCACGTCCATTTTCATTCAGCGCCACGCCCGAAGGGTAACCAACCTCCTCAAACGTTCCGTCTCCTTTATTAATGTAAAGCTGCTTCGGCGTTGAGTCGTTCACCACGATCAAGTCAAGCAGCTTATCGTCGTCTGCATGGACGAAGGCGGAGCTGAAACCGTAATACTTCTGGGGGTCGTTAACGCCGGTCTTCGCACTTACATCCTCAAAACTACCGTCAGGCTTTTGGTGATAGAGCGTATCACTTTCTCCCGGCAAACCACGCGGTCCACACATTACCGGGACGCCGCGGAACTGACAGAAGTTTTGACCAACGCCACCCGGCTTCCCTGCCTCGCTTGGACTCGGCGGCAAATTATTAAGGTCGATTTCGGCGTACCCGGGAACGAAGAGATCGAGTCTCCCATCGCCATCGTAATCGCCCCAACTCGGCCCGGTGCTCCAACCCTTGCGTGCGACGCCAAGCTTCTCGGCAACATCAGAAAAAGTTCCGTTACCGTTGTTGTGGTAAAGACGTGACACGCCGAAGTTCGTCACGTACAAATCGGGATGGCCATCGTTGTCGTAGTCTCCGACGGCGACGCCGCAGCCCCAACGCTCATTTGCCACTCCCGCTTTGTCGGTTACATCCTCAAATTTCCAGTTGCCAAGGTTGCGATAGAGCACGGCGCGAGGCGGCTTCTCCTTGCCTTCCATCGCCGCGACCGTCGAACCATTGACCAGATAGATGTCCGGCAGACCATCACCATCATAGTCAAAGATGGCGACGCCCCCGGAGGTCGTTTCAAAGATATAGTTTTTTGATGGGCTGCCCGAGCGATGCTTGAAATTCGCCAACGCGGTTTTATCGGTCACGTCCTCAAACACGATCGGAGCTTTAGCGTCCGTTACCCCGATTGTGCGGCGCGAGGAATAGTTCACCGGCGTTCCGGTTGAAACACCCATTCCCTGCTGTGGTTCGCTCTTTTTCGGAGGAGTCTGCGCGATGACAAAGATAGCACCCGCAAATGACATCAGCAGGAACACCAGGACCAGGGACCTAAGCCGCACGCTGCGAAGAGACTTTTTCAAGAACATTTTTCTCTCAAGTAGTGAACTTTAACTCGGCGATTGATTGGAGAGACTACGGTCTTACCCGCGCGGAGCCGGAGCTTTTAGAACTCGACCGAAAATACGCGGCCACCTCATAGCTGTCAACATAGGGTGGTCGTTTGTAGTGCTCCGTTAGTGTGTTGCCCTTATGAAAGAATTTTCGCCACCATTAGACAAAAGGAATTTTAGGCGACCTCAGAGTGGCCGCGGAGATAACCTTCCACGCAGCGCGTGAACGCCAAATAACCGGAGGATAAGGAAAGGCGATAAACGGGAACGAATTGCGCGCATCAAGAATGGACTCTTTACTTCGCTCCGATTACGGCATAGTCCTTCCCGCTGTAGAGACGAATTTCGTTTCCTGATTTGGTCATCATCAGCGGACGCGGCCGTTTCAGCTGGGTATCTTTGGTTGTGGAGACGGAGAGTATCTCGTTGCCGGCCAAGTCGAGGATGTTTAGCTTGCCATCACTGGTGAAACCAAACCCGTAGGCCCCAACGCCAAGGTCGGTCTTATTAATATAGATCGCAGAATCCGTAATCAGAAACCCTTCATACTTAGCACGCAAGTCGGCGGCATAACCCGAAGTGTCGACAAGACCTGCGATCACGTAACGGTTGCTGCCGAAACGTGCTGCCGCGGAGTTACGCATCTGTGTAGGCGCCGTGAGGCCCTGAAAATAAAAGCCAGGGGGTACCACTCGCGATAGGTCTGCACCTGTCAGTATGGTCGCACGATCCTGTGCTGCAACCGTTAACGCCAGCGAACACGAAATAGACAGCGCAACAAGCGCTGTCAGCGAATATCTTCTAAAGCGTTTCATAAATAGTTTCCTCCGGCGAGATAGTTAAAGGAAAAGAAGACGAAGTGCTGAGGCCCACAGGGCCGGTATTCAATAGCCACGCCCGTGAGGGCGTGGGCCAGATCCGTCCTGATTTTCTTGAGGCCCGCAGGGCCGGCACTTCAAGTAATGGGCTGGATATCATCGTCTATGCCGCACCTTCGGCGCTTATTGGTCTTGCCGGAATCGCGCTCCACGCCCTCACGGGCATGGCTATTGAATACCAGCCCTTCGGGCCTTAACCCAACGTCTGCGTGATTCAAAGGGCTATTGCGCAGCAATTTCTGTCAGAGCTTCCTCAAAAACTTGCGGACGCTAATTATCTTACAACTTCCATGGAAAAAGGAATGTCAGGATTGGCTCAACGCGCTGCGCCCACGCTCTCTCATTGTGTTCAGCCCCTGCGGCTTCGAAGTAGGTAAGATCTTTTCCGGGCTTCCAACCTTTCTTAACGAGAGCCTCCTGCAAGAGCCTGGCATCTTGAATAGTTTGCTGCGCCTCTTCGACGCCTTGTCCTTCCTTAGTTCCCGTATCAATCCAGACGCGAACCTTTGGTTTCTTACGGAGAGCATCAACGTAATGCACGATTTGCTTGTTTGCAAACCAGACCGAAGGTGACACCACGGCCGTACGACCAAACACCGCCGGGTAGGTGAACGCGAGATAGAGCGAAACCAATCCGCCCAGTGATGAGCCGCCCAGGCCCGTGTGGTCGGCATCCTTCTTTGTGCGGTAGCGGGAATCAATGAAAGGCTTCAGCTCTTCTACCATCATGCGGCCGTAGAGATTCGCTTTGCCGCCCATCTTGTATTTGGCGTCGGCTGCTGGCGTGTACTCATTAATCCGATCCTTGCCGGCGTTATTGATCCCCACGATGATCAGCGGTTCGATCTTTCCAGCAGCGATCAACCTTTGCGCTGTTTCATCGACCTGCCACTCCTGACCCGGAATAACTGCGTTCAGGTGGGTCCTCGGGATCGAATGGCAACGCCCAGTGTCATTCGCGATCGCGATACTCTTCGTCGTGATCACCTTATTGGTGGTCAAACCTAAATCGGTGGGTTATGCCTTAGCCGTTGCTGTATTGCAGTTTCTATCTGTTCTGTTTCCACTTGCATGTATATGGTTTGGCGATGAGCTGGGAGAGTTCATCCCCTCCGTCACGAAGGCCAGTCCCGGTTGGTTGGTTAGATTGGGAGGCTGGTTACTACTGTTCATGCGACTAGTCATTTGGTGGATGGTTTACAGGAAGTAAGGTCGAGCCCATTGCCAGGACAGGAGAGAGAATAGGCCACAAGTAAGAGTGGCGTTCACCAGTTGCCTGTTCGCCGCACGTTCTATTCTTGTCTCAGCGATTGAACACGGACGATGGAGATGAAAAGTTGTTTTACGAAGATGGTTGCTCGGGCTCGGTCTTTCGGAAGAAGGTCTCGGGTTTCCCTATTCGTGTGGTCTTTGATTCTCACGACGTCTCCTCCTAGTCCAGCCTTTCAGGGTATCGACAAGAGCCTGAGTGAGCGGTCCGGAGTTTTTCAGGAAACGACATCCATTGGTATCAGCGAGAACCTGTGGCGCCAACGAATCCCGACAGATAACCCAATAACGACGGCCAAAGTGGCGCTCGGCCTTGCGCTCTTTTTCGATAAGCGACTCTCAGCCGACGGTACGCTAAGCTGCGCCACCTGCCATGATCCGGCGAACGCTTTCACTGATCACAATGCTGTAGCGCTTGGCGCGTCCGGTAGGGCCGGGACACGAAATGCGCCTACTATTCTAAATGCGATGTTTAGCGAGCGACTCTTCTGGGATGGTCGCGCCGCGTCGCTTGAAGAACAGGCGAAACAACCGCTGACGAACAAGTTTGAAATGGGAATGGGCAGCTACGATGCTGTCGTGGCGCGTTTGGTAGCCATTCCTCAATATCGGAGGGCATTTAGGCTCGCGTTCAAGAACGAAGGAATAACGATCGATACGATTGCTAAAGCAATTGCTACCTATGAACGCACCCGGCTTTCCGGAAATTCACCTTTTGATCGGTTCATCACCGGCAACAATAATGCGATCGCCGAAGCTCAGCAGCGCGGCTGGCTGCTATTCAAAGGCAAGGTCCGGTGCATTGAATGCCACACCTACACTCCGGCTTCTCCATTTTTTACCGATTTCAAGTTTCACAATACTGGTATCGCCATCTCCGACAAGAACTTTGAGAGCTTGATGATTCAGGTGACAGAAGTCCAAAGGTCGAATGGTCAGGCACTCAGTCTGTTGACCCACACAGAAGGAGTCTCAGAACTCGGGCGCTATCTTTTGACACATCAACGAAAAGACGTGGGCGCCTTCAAGACTCCGACCCTGAGGGATATTGAGCTGACGGGACCATACATGCATAACGGCTCACAGAAAACTCTTCTCGATGTTGTTAAGTTTTATAGCAGAGGAGGCGAGCCCAACTCCAATCTCGACGAGCGCATGCGCCCCCTCAATCTAACCGACCAGGAAATTAATGATGTCGTCGAGTTCCTGAGAGCGTTGACTAGCGACGATGTATTGCGAGAAACCCAATCCACGAGACCGCAGACCCGAACATCAGTAACACAATAACAAGTTCCTACCGTCACGATTATTCAGCCCCGGCGACCTACCTGGCGAGACTCCAGCCATCTGCCACTTTTATATTGCTACGAAACTGTGCCCTGCCAAACAAGGAAGAGGATGAGCTAAGCCCGCCTCAGATCAATAGCTCGCATTATTTGTTAATTGCCTTCCGTGCAGCCAGCCGCACCCTGACTTATGTGGATCAGCGCGGGGGTGTCGACAACCTTTAGGTCCAGTCAATCGAGGGCAGGACCGCAAAGCAACTGACGAATTTCGCTGACAGCAGTATTTTGGCTTTTGATTGGTCGCGGGATGGCAATCTTGCAGCTTCGAGAGGCGTGATCACAAGCGACGTCGTGCTAATCAGTGATATGAGCCAAACGGAAGCTCGACCATGAGGGAGGGCTCTTGGCAGAGGTCAGCGATCAGAAGTCAGAGGTCAGGAGTCAGAAGTCATATCTTGCCTTAGAGAGTGACTGCTTAAATTTTGCCAGGTGGATTCATAAAGGCATAGAATAACCACCTTAGTTGTGACCTACAAACTCCACGGCGCGAAAATGGTTGGGCGGATAGCGCACCGTTTTCTTGCGGATCGCGCGCTGGCCCTCGTCCGCAATGCCGAGGCATAGACTCGCCATGCACAAAAGGCGGACATGCCGGTCCGCCTTCTGCGACTTACCTAGTTGTAGATAGCAGGGGATGCCTGCTCCTAATTACCGTGCGTGCATAGCGATCTCCACGCGCTGCGGTTTCGCGTTCTTATTCGCAAGTCTGTATTCGCGCGCCGCCTTCGTTTCCGCAGCCGAGGTGAACAACTGTTGTCCGGTATCGACGGTCAACCATATCTGGGAAAGAAAATACTGGCCGCCGTACTGATTGAACACCAATCGCTCACCGGCTTTGGACGCTCGTGAGCCTATAGTCAGCGGTGCATTCACCAGCGCTCTGGTCTTTCCATCTACGCTGCGAATGGCCAACACATTTCCCGACGTTTTCCTGATGCTGTAGGCGCCGGCCTTCAGCGTTGCTTTTCCGGCTGAGAAATCAAATGGGATGTTAACTTCTACCCTGCTCGGTGTCTGCGCGTTAACGCTCGCAATGGCCAGCATGAAGAAGAGGCCCAATATCGCGGTGCTTCTAATTACCTGGTTTTTCATATGACCTCCTTATGGTCTTAATTCAGGCCAGCCCTATTGCCGCCTTCACCTACTAACGCGACAGCCACAAGTAAAAAGGCTCACGTCTCATTCGAATGACCCCAAATTGGCCGCCAGCGCGCGTTAATACTTGGAGGATTTGGTCGTTTTTGGAGTGCGCTGACCTGTCAGCGCTTTGTCCGGTCGCGATTTGCCGCCCCCCAAGGTCTTTTCCGCGTCGGCTAAAAGGTGTGCTGCCAGGTCAGGCGGATTGACGAGGATCGAACGGAATTCTATGCTCCATCGTACAACCAGCGTACAACCAGTTCAGTTGATATCGTCTCAAATTAGGTTTCCAAATGCCGCCAGCCCCGCAAAACGTAACCGAGCTACTGATTGGCTGGAGCAAGGGCGATAAGGAAGCTTTGGATGCGTTGGTGCCGCTCGTCTATGACGAATTGCGGCGGCAAGCTTCGCGGTACTTGCGGCGCGAACGGGTAGGACACACGCTGCAAACGACCGCCTTAATTCATGAGGCCTACTTGCGGCTGGTTGACCAAAAGAATGTGCACTGGCAAAACCGCGCCCACTTCTTCGGCATCGCGGCTCAGTTGATGCGGCGAATCCTTGTTGATCATGCGCGCACCAAAAAGCGCGCTAAGCGCGGTGGTTCGGACGTAAGGGTTTCACTCAGCGAGGCGACCCTTAAGACTCGTGGTCAGGATCTTGACATCGTAGCGCTGGACGAAGCGCTGGAAAGACTAGCCGCGATCGACGAGCAGCAGAGCAAGATTGTGGAGCTAAGGTTCTTTAGCGGACTTACAGTTGAAGAGACTGCTGAGGTCCTGGCAATCTCAGCGGCAACCGTGAAACGTGACTGGAGTATGGCTAAGGCGTGGTTGCATCGGGAGATTAGTAGCGAAGTTGAGCAGGCATGAGCAACGTTAATCCGCAACACTGGCAGCAGGTAGCGAAGTTGAGCAGGCATGAGCAACGTTAATCCGCAACACTGGCAGCAGGTGAAGGAAGTGTTCGAGGGAGCACTCGAACGAGAGGGTCCTGAGCGCGCACAGTTTCTCGATCGCGCTTGTGCCGGTGAGTCGTCGCTGCGCACTGAAGTGGAGTCGTTGCTGCGGTCTTATGGGGACGCGGAAAGCTTCATGGAGGAGCCGGCGGTGGCCCTGGCGGCCGAATCACTGGTGGGCGAACAAAAGAAGCTTGCGGCTGGTCAACTGGTTAAGCACTACGAGATCATCGCACCGATTGGTGAAGGCGGCATGGGTGAAGTCTATCTCGCCAGGGACACAATTCTTGGCCGCCGCGTCGCGCTTAAAGTTTTACCCGAATACGTGGGCCGCGATCCGGATCGCTTGAGACGGTTTAAACAGGAAGCTCGCAGCGCCTCAACATTAAACCATCCCAACGTTTGTGTGATCCACGAGATTGGCGAAACCGATGACGGCCGACCGTTCATCGCCATGGAACACATCGACGGCGTAACACTGCGGCAGCGCCTGAATGAGCGCGCCATGAAACTCGGCGAGGTGCTGGAAATCGCGATTCAAGTTGCCGACGCGCTCACTGCTGCTCACGACGCGGGGATCGTCCATCGAGATATTAAGCCGGAAAATATAATGATCCGGCGTGACGGCTACGTGAAAGTCTTCGACTTCGGCCTGGCCAAGCTAACCGAACGCCGTCCTACCCGCGCCCACGCCACGATGTCCATCTTGTTCATTAATTCGTCGCCGGGGACGGTGATGGGAACCGCCGCCTACATGTCGCCGGAACAAGCTCGTGGCCTTTCGGTTGATGAACGTACCGACATTTGGAGTCTGGGAGTTGTCCTTTACGAAATGGTCTCAGGACGTCCTCCTTTTGTTGGTGAGACGCCCACCGATGTCGTCGTCGCAATCGTTGAAAAGGAACCACCCGCGATTTCCCAATACATAATTGACGCGCCCGCCGAACTCGAACGCATCGTGCGAAAGGCGCTCAGGAAAGATACGAATGAGCGCTACCAGATTGTCAAAGAATTAGCCATCGATTTGCGCAGCTTGCGAAAGGATCTGGAGCTCGATGCTCAACTCGACCGTTCAATCGCGCCGGCGGTAACGGACGCAGCAAGAATGGTTTCCGCCGAGTCTCGTCGGGTAGCGACGGGCAATGACCGGGCTATCGATACTAATCAATTACCAGCCTCCCGTCTCACTACAGTTGGAGTGCTCTCTACTCGCCGTCGTCGTTGGCCCATGCGACTAGGCTTGACGGCACTATTGCTCGTCATCATCGGCGGCGCCGGTTTCGGACTTTACAAATTCAGCAAAGGCGATGCGACGACGCGGGCTCGCTTTCAACAGTTCAATGTGATGAAGCTCACTACGAATGGGAACGCGCTCTTTGCATCGATTTCTCCGGATGGCAAATACGTCGCTTATGTAAAAAGCGAGGCTGGGAAGGAGAGCCTGTGGCTGCGTCAGGTGGGCAGCGCAGGCAATCTCGAGATTGCTGCGCCGCAGGAAGGACACTACCTGGGAGTCGCGTTCTCGCCTGACGGAAACTTTATTTATTACGGTTACACAGTCACCAGCGCCATTGAGTCGGCAGAGATCTACAAAGTTCCCGTGCTGGGAACCGGAGCGCGCCCAATCAAAGTGAATCCGGAAGAAGGTCCCAGCACTCTTTCGCATGACGGTAAACGTATTGCCTTTCTGCGTCATAGCCGGGCTAATCAGGCTGACACGCTGGTCGTCGCAAAGGCCGATGGCAGCGATGAACAGACGCTCGTCACTCGCAAGTGGCCCGATCGCTTTGCCTGGGATTGGGCCAGCGCACCGGCGTGGACCAATGACGATCAGAATCTTAACCTGCCTTTGGTTAACTCCGACGCTAATGGTTTTTACCTTACGATCTACGAGTTACATCTTCCTGATCGTGCGGAAAAAACAATCTCGTTGTCGGCACAACGATTCGAGCAACCAAATCATGTCAGCCTCTTGTCCGACGCGAGCGCTCTGCTCCTAACCGCCAGAGCCCAGGGAGCTTCATTCGAACAGATATGGTATTTGGGGCGCGATGGCTCGGCCCGCTCTCTGACAAATGACCTCAGCGATTACCGGGCAGTGATTTTGACAGCAGACTCAAAATCCCTGATAACAACGCAAACACAAACGTTCGGCAACATCTGGATTGCACCCAAAGGTGAAAGCGTTCACGCAACGCAAGTCACCTCTGGCCTGGGCCGGTACTTCGATTTGAGCTGGGCGCCCGACGGCAAGATTGTCTACGCTTCAGACGCCAGCGGCAGTGCAGACATTTATGAGATCGCGGCGAATGGTTCCGAAGTTAGACAGTTAACCTCCGGCATGAAGCGCAACTATGCGCCCGCAGTTTCTCCGGATAATCGCTTTATCGTTTTTCACTCCAATCGCTCAGGCATCTTTCAAATCTGGCGTATGGAGCGTGATGGCAGCAATCCCGTGCAATTGACCTTTGGCAACTCGGAAAGTCATTGGCCACAATTTTCTATCGATGGGAAGTCGGTGGTTTATGAGCACTTCGAGCCGGGCGCGTCCGGCAGTTTGTGGCGGGTCCCATTGAACGGCGGGACGCCGACGCAGGTTGCTGAGGGCGCTGGTGTTCGACCGGTAGTTTCTCCGGATGGAAAGTGGCTTGGCTTCTGGCAAAACGATGGCAAAACTAACTCCCCCTGGCGCCTCGCTGTCCTGTCGTTGGAAACCGGGAAGCAAGTCCAAACCTTCGCGCTGGCGCCCACGGTTCCAGTGAGGTGGGACTCGGGTTTGCGTTGGAGCGCCGATAGTCGAAGTCTCACCTATCTGGATAGTCGTGGCGGCTTCGATAACGTGTGGGCACAGTCTCTCGACGGAGGACCGCCGAAGCAGCTAACTGACTTTACCGACAGCAAAATCTTTTCGTTTGACTGGTCGCGGGATGGAAATCTTGTTGCCGCGAGAGGCGTGATCACAAGCGACGTCGTGCTAATCAGTGACACAAGTCAAACGGAAGCGCGACCATAACTGAGAACTCAGCGGCAGCGGGAAGGGGAAAAGGGGAATGGGGAAAGGGGAACGGGAAAAAACAGAACCAAACGAGGGCGGCCTATATCAACCGCGACGTGCCCCACACGAACGCTTGTCCGTTTCCCCCTTCCCCTTTCCCCCTTTCCCTTTTTCCCCTATTCCCCTTCCCTCTGCCCTAACGATTGCCAAGCTGATAAACCAACGTTCGCGGGTTATAAGTCATCCAGTCAAACCAGTAGTCGTTAAGAATCACGACCTTCTGCAGTCGTTTACCGCTTGACTGACCCGCGGTTGCTCTGCCCGTAAAATCCCATTCACTGCCCGTTTCTGCATCGACCAGAGTTAGCGAAGCTGCATTTGGTTTGACAAAAAATTCCAGCTTGCGCCCGTCGACCATTCTTTCGAAGGCCCGCACTGATCTCTTGTCATCCCCAATGACGATGAAGATTGGAACGCCACCCACATCGTCAAGTATGAGAGTCTGTTTCGCTAACGCTTCGAATGGGTAAGCCTTCGATACTCCGTTGCTGGTGAGACCGATAACGACTGTGCGCGGTTCTAGGGACTTATCCAGCGCGACAGACGTCGTGACTGGCACCTTTGCCATGCGCTCTTCCCAATTGGCGGGCGCATATTTTCCGGCACTGGCAATTTCTTCGTTGGGTCGCAGTACTCGCCCATCCGGTCGCTCGCGTTTCCACAATGCGAAAGTTAGCTCATCATGAAAAACGGGACGAAGACGTTGGCCTTTGAGCGGTCCCTGAATCGCCTCTCCGGTGACTTGTTGCCACCATGAGCCCGTTTCTTCGTCGCGCATGATGAAATTCTGGTTGTTGATTCCCGCCAGATGGAAGTGAAGTTGCCGGCCACCTACTGTCGTTTCCCACACCAGACCGGTGTGACAAAGCGTTCAATAAGTGGCGACTATCGGAGTGCCGCCGACAACGTCTTGTACCAGATGATGGTAAGCCATCAGGCGAACGGGATAAGCCGCTGCCTCTCCGTTGCTTTCTACCGCCATGACAATGTCCGTGTCATCAACGAATGCCGCCTCGCTCGTCTTTGCGTAAGCTGCATGCGCGAGCGGATTAAACATCCACTCGAAATGATTCTGCCGCGAGAACCAGACTGCAGCGACGAGCGGCCCGAATAGGATCACCAATACCGCCTTGCGCCAGAGACGAGAACCGCGCCAGAGCCGGTTCGCTAGTATTACGGAAACGACCAGGGCAATGAGCGTCATGAGCGGAGACCAGCGGCGCAGCGCATAGGAAACTTCCAGCCCACGCGTTGACTGCGGCTTAAAAGGTTGAATGATCCAAACAGGGACAAGCACGATGGCCAGCGCTACCAGCGTAACCACGAGGATTGCGCTCCAGGCTGTCTTACGACCAGGAAATGTAATTTGGTTGGGGGCTGTCATCAGGAGTCTGCGTGGTACCAGTGAATGTCGCGTGGAAAGTCGTTTAAAAATTTATCTGCTGTCAACATCATAGCGCGAAACCAAAGCGCATCAGAGCCAGGATCTTTGGAGGGCGCCCACCTGTCGGCGCTTTGGCCGCTCGGGACCTGTCGCAGCATTCGTGAGTTGAACCACCTTTATATCTCGGACGTCGACTTGAACCAGACTTGCACCCGGTCGCTACTCTATATATGAAAGGGCGCCCCAACGGTGGTAGCTTGGAGTTGTTCTAAAAGACTTCAAGTTTGCAACCGAAGGAGAGCCCTATGCGAACGTATTATGTTGGAATGGACGTGCATCGTGCAAGCATTGTGATGGTAGTACTGAACGGAGCAGGCAAAGTGGTGATGCAATCAGTGATCGAGACCGGGGCAGAGCGAGTGCGCGGGTTTCTCAAGCAGCTGCGCGGTAAGGTTTACGTAACGTTTGAAGAGGGGACGCAAGCGAACTGGCTCCATGACGTAGTGCGGCCACTGGTAACAGAAGTGGTGGTCTGTGATCCGCGGCACAACAAACTGCTGCTCAGCGGTAACAAGAGCGATCGGGTGGATGCCCAAAAGCTGGCGGAGTTGTTACGCAATGGGTCATTGAGGGCGGTCTATCATGGCGACAACGGCATGCGGACATTGAAAGAGTTGGTGCGTACTTACGACTGCCTGGTGAGTGACACGACGCGGGTGATGTTGCGCTTAAAGGCCATCTTTCGCGGGCGGGCGATTGCTTGCGCGGGCCATGATATTTATCGCCAGGATCGGCGGCGGCAGTGGCTCGAGAAACTGGGCGAGCCAGGAGCGCGTCAGCGGGCCAATTTTTTATATAAGCAATTGGCGGCGCTGAGGCCGTTGCGACATGAAGCCAAGCTGATGATGGTAAAAGAAGCACGGCGGCAACCAGCCTATCCCTGGCTGATGAGTATGCCGCAGTTGGGTTCGGTAAGTGTGGCGCAGTTGCTGGCGGTAGTGGGGACACCACACCGGTTTCGCAGCAAGCGGCAGTTTTGGACCTATGTGGGGCTGGCAGTGGTGACGCGTACCAGCGCTGAGCATGAAGTGGTTGATGGCGTGTTGCGGCGCAGCCGGCGGCCGATAGCGACGCGTGGTTTGAATCGCAATCATAACCACCTGCTGAAAAAGGTCTTCAAAAGTGCAGCGACCAGCGCTTGTCACAGTGGGCCCTTCAAAGCGGCCTACGACGCGCGGGTGAAGCAAGGAATGGATCCCAGTTTGGCGCGGCTGACAATCGCCCGTCAATTGGCGGCCATCACTTTATCGCTTTGGAAACGTAGTCAACAGTTCAATCCAGAAAGGATGAAACAACAGACGGCGGCTTAAGCAAGCAACTACAGAGACTCACGAAGTGAGTGCTGATTGCTGACGCGCGCCGCTGGCTACCGTTAAGGCTTTGTGCGCCAGATGCAGGGGTCGTGGGTGAGTATCAAGGGAGCAGATGTCCCGACCAGGTGCCGAGGACCAGTCGCTACTATATGCCCCCACGCATAACCAGAAATAGTCATAGGCCCAGCGCCAGCGGGGCTGGAGTCGCAAATAGAACCATGGTTGGCAGTCCTGAAGAACTGACCGCGTAAACGACTATTCAACATCAGGCTCAAGCAAAGGCAAGAAAAAGACGGTCAATAAGAGGCGTGGTGATCAACCTTGAGCAGCTTCGGGTGCGTTGAGTGGCTAGCTGTCAAAAACTTTATTGGCAGCTCGGGAGAACTTTTTTCTTGACAGCCCTTTCATAGAACGGCTCCCGGTTCTGTATTTGTTGACCCATGACGCCAGACTCTTTGCTTAGGCGCTCTTTCAGCCCTCACGTTTCCAGCTTAAGCGAGCTGCGCCGACGCACAAATACGGAACTGGGAGCCGTAGCGACCGGGTTCAAGACTGGCTCTACTCAACGTCCCATGAAAGACATACCAACCGAGTTCCACCGTCACTTGTACCAACAAAATCTAAGGGGTTTTTATCGCCAAAGTTGAGCGTCTCGGAACCGACCCGGTCGCTACTCCCGGTTCTGTATTTGTTGACCCACAACGCCAGACTTTTTGCTTAGGCGCTTTCAGCTCTCACGTTTCCAGCTGAAGCGAGCTGCGCCGACGCACAAATACGGAACCGGGAGCCGTAGCGACCGGGTTCAAGACTGGCTCTACTCAACGTTCCATGAAAGACATACCAACCGAGTTCCACCGTCACTTGTACCAACAAAATCTAAGGGGTTTTTATCGCCAATCTTGAGCGTCTCGGAACCGACCCGGTTGCTACCCCCGGTTCTGTATTTGTTGACCCACGACGCCAGACTTTTTGCTTAGGCGCTTTCAGCTCTCACGTTTCCAGCTGAAGCGAGCTGCGCCGACGCACAAATACGGAACCGGGAGCCGTAGCGACCGGGTTCAAGACTGGCTCAACTCAACGTCCCATGAAAAACATACCAACCGAGTTCCACCGTCACTTGTACCAACAAAATCTAAGGGGTTTTTATCGCCAAACTTGAGCGTCTCGGAACCGACCCGGTCGCTACCGGCTCCCGGCTCTGTATTTGTGCAGGGTCGCTCAGCGTTCACAATCCAAGCTCTCTCTAATGGTTTTTACAATCTCAGCGGCAGGCAAAGAAACATCGATAGCCAGGTGGCCCTGCGGTTCTTCAAGTATCTCAAACTGGCTCCGGAGCAATTTCGGGTTCATGTAATGGTCGCTGCGATCAGCCAGCCTTTGCTGAATGAGGTCATAGCTCCCTCTTAAATAGATCAGGTGCACCTCGTCGCTTAGCAAAAGATACTCACGATAGGCTTCCTTCAATGCCGAGCATGCGATTACGCAGTTCTCGCCGCGCTCGAGGCAATCGCGAAGCAAGTTGCGAAGAGTTTCGAGCCATGGCTGGCGATCGACATCCTCCAACGGTATGCCGTGCTTCATCTTTTCGACGTTGGCTGGCGAATGAAAATCGTCCGCGTCGTAGTAAGTCCAGCCAAGCTCAGCGGCGAGCAACTTACCCACCGTGGTTTTGCCCGAACCGGTTACACCCATCAGGACAATAATCATGTTTTCTCTTAGGGGACTGGAGATCAGATCTCCGCTCATGCCAAGTGCGAATTGGAACTGATTTGCTAAAAGACCGATAAGGTCTCCCGGCGGTCGAGTGAGTATAGCGTCAGAGTCGACGGCTAATCCATAACCGTCAAATCCGTCTGGTGACCAAGGCGCCGACCGAAGGAGGCGGCTAATGTGGGTTGACAAATACGGAACCGGGAGCCGTAGCGACCGGGTGCAGCCTGGCTTCAAGTCAACGTCCGAGGCACAGCACAATGCTTCCCATAGTTAGAGTTGAGCATCGCGGGAACGAGCCGGTCGCTACCGCTTCCGGTTCCGTATTTGTTGATCCACGAACGATATTAGGTCCACAGGTTGGTGCGGCACCCGTCGCAATAACATTCCGGACGTTCGATTGTTCAAAACTCGCCTTAAGTATCGTTCAGAGACCTGTAATGCCGATTACTCACTCGCGTTCGTAGAAGGGTTTGACCTCTTCGAGAAAATACTGTCCCACCCCGGGTTCTCCACGAATCAATCTTATGAGATCGACCGGCTCTCCGTTTGGCGCTGTATCGGCGGCAACTGTTCCAGCCTCGCGGATTACGTTTTCAAAATCACCTTCAGCTTCAATGCCAACGATCAAGTGGGGCTTTTCGTCCATTGAGACGTCGTGCATTAGTGCCAGATATGCAGCCTTCACATTGCTGTGCTTGGCAAGCAAAGTAGTCAGGGAAGCGACCATAGCGGTGGGATAGTTCGAGGGTTGTCCCAGCAAAATCTGAGTGTCCTTCTCTACGACTCTTTGTTCGGGTAGCCGGCTCACCCCTTCAGCCAGGAGCGCTTCAACTTCCGTCCGCGTAAACTCTTTTCCGTACTCGGAACGCGGATTCAGAATTAGCTCCGCTCCGCGAGTGATTTCAAAGAATGTTCGCGCCGGCAAGGCGATGTATTGTTCATCGCTTTGAATAGCCAACTGCAGAGCACGCAGCGAAGAGAAGAAGGGAATAACTGACGAGCCATCCGGCTTCACCCAGTTTTGTATTTGGATCTGGGTGTTGGCTTTGAGGGTGACCGATCCCTCATCCATTTGCCCTGACGATCCGAGTATGAAGATTGTTGATTCCAGCAGCAGGCGAAAGAACTCGGGCCGATGCGCCGGCTCCGATGCCGCCAACATAAGGGCAACTTCAAGAGCGTTGTCTTCTGTCTGCATGGTAACCAGATTACTTATTCCGTTTCTTAAAACAAAATGCCATCAGCTCAAAGGTTCGGTATGGGAGAGCTTCATCACGCGATCCCATTCATTAACTAGTGCCTGAAAGATAATTTGAGCATATCCTGCCGTTTCGCGAGGGAATACAACGGGCGGCAACCAGTCATCGAAATATCCCATTCTTCCTCCTAAAGGAACTTTCCGATAAGACTCGACGGCGGTCTCAATGTCGCTTCGCTCAAGTGCTTTCAAACACTCTTGAATCTCTGTGAGGCCCAAACTGGGATAGTTGTGGTCCTCACAGAATTTAAGAAGTGCTCTCGTCACCTTCCGTTGCCAATCAATGTACTGTTCCTTACCTTTTGTCGACATGGTCCACTCCCAATGATTGACGACATTTTACCCCTGTGATTCGGTCGGTTGGGGACAACCTGAGTCAATTCGGTTTTTGTATTTCCACTTGCATACCACCGCCCGGCCCGAACGCATTTTCCCCAGCAGTACCAACTCTAATCGTGGTTCCGGCTGGAACAGTAACAGCAGTGATATGTGACGGAGTGAAGGGTAGTGCAAACTTCTGTTGAATCTCGCTCATAGTCATGCCCTCTATCTCTGACGCTTCCATCACCCATGCTCCAGCGGGACTATTTCTACCTTGAACAAAAACGCGTACATACTTCGCCGCCCTAAACAAAGTTGTTTCAGTAACCGAATCGGGTGGATTCCAAGGTCGTTCGCCGACTCCTCCTCTGTGCGCCAAAAAATCTGCGTTTGCCTGTTCTCCGGAAATGACTCTTGTATTGACCCGTTCGAGTACCTTTGGACCAACGAACATGAACCCAACGGTTGCAACTAACCCAACACCGGCTTCAAACCGCTCCTCACCCGTCGTCGCGGTTGCAAGACTGAAGCCTGAAACACCAGCATTCCCGAAACCGACGCCCCAGCCAACAATGAATACTCCTCTGGCAGCATTCCCCAACAGGGCGTAACCGACTCCGGCTCCCGTTAAGGGTATCAAAGCACCAAGTAGTGCCCCGTGGAAAGCTCCACGAACTGCTCCCTGAAGGCCACCTGTGAGAAAGCCCAAACCAAAACCGCTGACTGCCCCAATTGTTGTAGAAGTAATCACAGTATCGAGCAGTGAGAATTGACCACTGGGATCGAGTCGGTTGACGGGATCTGCATCCGCATACAGGTATTTGTGGAGCGATATTGGATCGTATCTGCTGCCAGCGAAGGAATCCTGTGTCCAGAACCTGCCCGACGATGGATTCAAATACCGCGCGCGCAAGTAATAGAACCCGAGGTCCTCGTCGAACTGTTCACCGCTGTAGAGGTAATCGTTCGACGTTGTCCCGGTGCGGGAGATGAGGTTGCCGAAGGCATCGTAGTCGTAAGTGTCGGTGACTGTCCCGTTCGCGTCGGTCAGCAAGCGCACCGATCCGTGGCCGTCGTAACCATAAAAGCTTAGGCTACCGCCAACGATTCGTTGACTGATCAACTCGTGACCGTAGGTGAAACTCTTAACTACTGAACCGGCGTGCAGCTCTTCAACAACCTGCGCGTATCCGGTTGGGTTGTTGGTATCGACAAGATAGTTAGTCGTGACTCCGCCTACGGTCTTCGCAACACGATTGCCGTCGCCGTCATAGACGTAGGTCACACTGCCATCGTTCAGCGAAGTCAGGTGGTTTTCGAAGTCGTAGACGTAGCTGTTGCCGTTTGCGGTCGTGGTGTTGCCGTTGTTGTCGTAGCTCTCGCTTGCTAGCCGGTCGTTCACGTCATAGCTTGAGCTTTGCGACGGTACTGGCCCGACCGACGAAGTTCGATTCAGGCGGTTGCCCACCGCATCATAGCTGTAGGTGATGCTGCCGTTGACCCCCTGCGGATCATTAGCGATCGACTCACCGGTAAGGCGATAGAGAGCATCGTAAGTGTAGTTGTCGGTGCGGCCGCCCAGTTCAGTAACAGCCGTGCGATTGCCTGCCGCGCCGAGCGTGTACGAGTAACCTGCGAGCGCTGAAGTAGTCGTCGCCACCGCCATCGCAGTCAACCGGTTGAGTGAGTTGTAGGTGTAGCTCGAGGTGACGCCGTTAGGATACGAGTAACTTTGCAGATTGCCGACGGTGTCATCGCTATACGAAGTGACGCCGCCATTTAGCGCTGCAAGCTGATTGTCCTCGACCGTCACCAGACGGTTGAGTGCGTCGTAGCTGTAATCGAGACTCACACCGTTGGCATTGGACGAGCGCGTTGTCAGGAGATTGCCGCCTTCGTTGTACGTATAGCTCAAGGTTCCAAACGGCGTTTGCTTACTGCTGAGCCGGTTGCGCGCATCATACGTATAAACCGTGGTGCCCGACGCGTCGTTCATCGTGGCGCGCTGGCCAAGGATGTTGTAGGTGAAGCTGATGGACGCTTCGTTCAACGACTCATCGGGTACCTTCGAGAGCAGACGTCGCATGACGTCATAATTGAACGCGGTCGTCTTGCCGTTGAAGCCGGTCCGGCTGGCAAGATTTCCTCCGTTATCGTACGAATAAATCTCGAACTGGTCCCCGGGCAAGATGCGCTTCACGCGACGGCCAAGCTGATCATATTCAAATCGCGTCGTGTGATTGTTGGCGTCCGTCTGCGATATTTGCTGACCCGGCTCATTGTAGGCAAAGGTTGTTTCCTGATTCAGCGCGTCTTTAACCTTCGTGAGACGGCCTAACTCGTCATAGGTGAACTCCGTGGTCTTTCCTGCCGGATCAGTTTTGGACACACTGCGACCTAAAACGTCATAACCAACGCGGTCGAAAGTGGAATCAGCATAGGTTGTCCTGGTGCGCCGATTGTTCAGGTCATATTCGTAGGTAGTCGCACGGCCGAGCGCGTCAGTCATCGAGAGCTGATTACCGTCGGCATCGTAAGCGAATGCGGTTTCCTGATTAAGTGCATTCGTGACCTTCGTTCTGCGGCCCGCATTGTCGTATTCGTAATGGGTGACGTTGCCGCGCGCATCGGTGATTGAAAGTACTTGTCCGGCGACATCGTAAGTTGAACTTGTGAACGTTCCGTCGGAATAGGTCGTCTTTGTCAAACGGCCCAACTCGTCATAAGCATACGAGGTCAGATGTCCCGCGCGGTCTCTACTTGCCAGCCGCCGGCCTTCCGAATCATAAGTAATCTCTTCATGAGTACCGTCCGGATAATCGTTGCGCGTCAACCGGCCCATGTCGTCGTAAGTGAACTCGGTACGATGGCCAAGTTGATCGATAGTGGCGCCCTGTTGGCCTAGAGAGTTGTATTCCACTTGTGTAAATGAACCGTCGGCAAAGATCGTCTTCTTCAGACCACTCAGCTTGTCGTATTCGTAGCTCGTCGTTACCTCGAGTTGCCCCTGCGCGTTAGTACGCTTGATGGTCTGGCTGGTGCGATTGCCGTTTGCGTCATAAGTGAAAGTGGTCTCGTGGCCGAGCGCGTCCGTCTCTTTAGTCAGGTAACCACTGGCGTAGTCGTAACGCGTTGTGTTAGTCAGCGCGTCGGTCATCGAGGTGCGCTGGCCGTCAAAGACGCTGTAGGTGAAGCTGGTTATGTTGTTCAGGGGATCTTTCGTTGTCAGCAGATTGCCAGCCGCGTTGTAAGTATTGGAGGTGATATGACCGAGCGGATCGGTTGTCGTCAATAGCTTACCGAGCGCGTTGTAAGTGAACTGCGTCACGTTGCCCGCAGGATCGGTGATGGCGGTGCGATGATCGTTAGCGTCATAAGTGTAAGCCGTAGTCTTACCCAGCGCGTTGGTTTCGGTAAGCACGTTATCGTTCGCGTCATAGGTGAACGCGGTCACGCCGCCGCGCGCGTCCGTCTTACGCAGAACATTGCCGTGCTCGTCATACTCGAAGCTCGTCGAGTGCCCCAGCCGATCGGTAACCGTCTCGACCCGGCCCAGGAGATCGTGGATGTAAGTAATAACTTTGCCGAAACCGTCCGTGTGGCTGAGCAAGCGGCCGTCGGGATCGTAGTCGTTGCGAATCGGCTGAATGCCGCGCGGATCGTGAATCGTCAATAGCCGGTGCATTGTGTCGTAGGTGTAAGTTGAAGTGTTGTTCTCAGTGTCGGTATACGAGACGAGATCGCCGCTTGCGTCATACCTGTAAGTCTGCGCATTGCCGTTAGGATCGGCAATTTGCGAGATGCGGCCCAGGCTATCGCGGGTGAAGGTGATGCTTTTGCCGTTGGAGTGAATAATGCCGCCGGCGCTCACCGTCACTGTGTTGTTGTTGGTGTCGGCTATGCTTTGCAGGCCAGTGCGCTGGTCAATAACATAAGCAGTGCCGTCTTCGGCAGTAAACTTGAAGACAAACGAGTTGAAGATGTCCACGCCGCCGCCAAAGCCGATTAAGTTAACCGGACCAGGCACACTGCCTTCGACCTGGAAGTCGGCTGAGTCCATCACACCCAAAGTGCCGTTTGTTCCGGGCATGGGTATGAACGAAACTGTACCGGCGGTTATTGGCGCGAAACGCTGGCACTCGGGCGTCACCACGGCCTGGAACTTGAAGACCTTGCCACCGGGGAAAGTGACGGTGACAACATGCGAGCCGGTCGCCTGCAAACAGTAGCTGGGGAAGGCTTCCTGGGAAACAGTTTCATACCACTTGAAGCCGAGCACGCCTGACTTCTCAAGGCGAATGTTCCTCAGCCCCAGAGTCCAGCCGAAACCAAAATCGCCGGCGCGCTTGTCGCGACTGTCGTAGGTGCGCGTGACTTCCATCGGTACGCCCGCGACCGGAATGTTCAAATCGCTGAACGAGACAGTGAAGTTGCCGATCTTCAGATTGCGCTCGACGATGATGCTGATTGAAGTGCGGGAGATTTGCCCATAGCCGTCGGTTGCCGACAAGCGGATGGTGAACAAACCGTTGAGCATCATGGTGGGATCGAGGGTGCCAAGTTGTGAATTGGTCACCGCTCCGTTGCCGCCAGGAAGCGTGATCCAGACGCGATTGTTAGTGTTGTCGTCGCTGGCCAGGCTGTATTCAAGCTGCCACGAGCCACCGCTTACTGAACCCGTTACAATCGTTGGTTCGGTCACGCTATGGCCATCAGCCGGTGCAGTAATCTGCACGGTCGGCGGCGCGACGTTATCGTTCACGGTAACGATCAGGTCATCGCTCTGGGATAGTTGACCATCGCTCGCGGTCAGACGTAACACATAAGTGCCCGTCGCGCTGAACTGCGCCCCCGTTACGGTGGCGTTGGAATTGCCAAAAGTAACCGTGCCTGTGCCACTGATTGTGGTCCAGCTGGTCGTCAAACCGCTGCCGGCAGGCAGCCCGTCATCGTTCACCGTCCCATTAAGCTGGACAGCTTGCGACAACAGAATGGTTTGATCGGCGCCGGCATTCGCGGTCGGGGCTTGATTCGCCGGAGTGAAGACGACATTCACATCATCGCTCGCAGAAAAGGCGCTGTCGCTCGCTGTCAGATGCAGGACATAGTTACCCGTCGCACTAAACTGAGCAGTGGTGACCGCACTGTTGGCGTTGCCGAACGTGACTGTGCCGGGACCGCTGACAGTGGCCCAATGCACAGACAGAGTACTGCCCACAGGCAGGCCATCATCAGCCACGGTGCCGTTCAAAGTTACTGTGTCTGTCGGCTGCGAGATGGTTTGGTCGGCCCCTGCGCTCACCGTTGGCGGTTGATTGTTGGGCGCAGGATTGATCGTTAGGGTGACGTCGGCACTGGCTGAGTATTCCGTGTCATCCGCCGTCAGGCGCAAGGCATAGATGCCGGGCGTGCTGAAGGTCGCAGTCGTTGTCGCGGCATTCGCATTTGCAAATGCAACGATGCCGGGTCCGCTGACTTTGCTCCAGGCAACAGACACAGCGCTCCCCGGTGGTTGTCCATCGTCGGTGACGCTGCCATTGAGTGTGGCAGTCGCGGGCAAGGTGATCGTCTGGTTAGTGCCGGCATTGACCAGCGGCGCCTGGTTCGCCGGGTTAACGACTACGGTGACGTCGTCGCTCGTGTTTGCCTGGCCATCGCTTGAAGTTAATCGGAGAACGTAAGTCCCCGGTGTGGTAAACGCAGCGCCGGTGGCGGCCGCGTTCGGAGTTGCAAACGTCACCGCTGCGGGACCGCTAATCGTGGTCCAGGTCGTTGACACACTGCTGCCGGCCGGCAAACCATCGTCCGTGGCTACGCCGTTGAGCCGTACAGCGACGTTGCCGACCGGACGCAGGCTGACAGAATCGAAAAACGCATCATTGGTCGTGCCGCTGTTGCGTGTGGCGAGGAGGCGAATGCGAATCCAACCGGTGCCGGCAGGCACAGTGCGCGTGTCTTCAGTAAGATGCCAACCTGTCGTCGAGGTGATAAGTCCTGAGTCGAGACTGGCTACCACATTACTATTGGTCACACCGCGATACTCGAGAATTACGCGAGCTGCATCGGGAACACTTTCTAAAAGCGAGCGTACGTATGTCTTGAATTCAAACTGCTGCGTGCCAGCAGCGATGTTTGCTGCGTACGCGGAAAGGTCCACATCCTGGCGCAGCTCCGCCTGAGCTGTATTGCCGGAGTAGAAATAAGCTGTGCCGCGTTGCGCTTCGGGGAAACCGCTGCCGGAGTTTGTCGAACCCGGCCCCCAGATTGTTCCCTGCACCTCAGTCCAGCCAGGAATCTCGCCGCCCACAAGCAGGTCTTCGTTTCCTGAGTTGGCAATCAGATTCGCCTGCATCGACACGGTCTGATCTGGTCCGGCATTGGCGGTGGGCGCCTGATTGACCGGGTTGACCGTGATCTGAACGTCGTCGCTGGCGCTCAAATCTGTATCGCTTGCGGTTAGGCGCAATACGTATGTGCCAGCGGAGACAAACGTCGCAGTCGTTGTTGCTGCGCCGTCATTCCCAAAAGTGACGTTACCTGGCCCGCTGACTTTGGACCACGAGGCGGTGACTGTGTTGGTCGGCTGGCCGTCATCTGACACCGTGCCCTGTAGGTTCGCGACTGCGGGCAAGTCAATTGTCTGGTCGGCTCCGGCACTTACTACAGGCGGCTGGTTGGGTGGCCCGGTAACCATTATCGCCACCAGATCTGATGTTGCTGTCGCGCCGCTGTTGTCGGTAGCTTTCGCCTGCAGCGAGTAACTACCCGCGGCCACGTTGCTCCAGAGAAAAGTGAACGGGCTGGTACTGGTTTCTCCGAGCTTGACGCCGTTGCTGAAGAACTCCACTTTGCTTATCTGGCCATCGCTGTCCGTGGCAGTCGCCGTTAGAGTGATGCTCGAGCCGGCGACGAAGCTGGTGTTATTGGCCGGACTGGTGAGCGCAACCGAGGGCGCGCAGCTTGGGGAAGGACACGGCGGATTCACGTTGACCGTCAACTCAGCAAGGCTGGTAAACGCCGAATCGTTTGCTGCGAAACGCAGGACATAGACGCCAGCCACACTAAAGTTGGCGCTGGTTATTGCCGCATTTGGACTAAACGTTACGACGCCCGGACCGCTCTGCTTGCTCCACGTCTGTGTCAGGGTACTCCCCAACGGGTAGCCGTCATCGTTGAGCGAAGCGTCAAGGCTAAGCACATTAGGCAACGTCAGAATTCGATTCGGACCAACTGAAACCGTCGGCGCCTGATTGGCCGGATGTACCGTGACGAGGGTGTCACTGAGATCTGTTAACTCTGA
Organism: Blastocatellia bacterium; assembly: GCA_963698325.1. Taxonomy (GTDB): domain Bacteria; phylum Acidobacteriota; class Blastocatellia; order Pyrinomonadales; family Pyrinomonadaceae; genus PSRF01. Next base: position 400,943 of record CAVOQJ010000013.1, read on the forward strand.
ATCGCTGGCCGTCAGGCGCAGCAGATAGATGCCTACATCGCTGAAGGTGGCCGTCGTCGCCGTCTCATTTGCGTTGCTGAAGCTGACGGCGCCGGGGCCGCTCAACCGGCTGAAGCTGGCACAATTTGAGCTGAAATCATCAATGTTGAGAACCGGAAGGCCGGGGTTCGATGCGAAGTTGAATTTTACGAACTGCGTTGAGGTTGCGGCGCGAAACAGATTGCCGGTCAGACGATTCGTCCAGCTAGTCCCGTCCGTGCTTGTGTCCCAGAAGAATTGCGAACCGGCTTGACGCCAGCGCAACCAAATCGGGGCCGAGCCGTTATAAGCGAAGTTACCATCGTGACGAGTCTGGCCGTCGAAGAATGAATCGGAGAGGAAGGAGATCTGACCGTTAATTATATCGGCCCAGATGGTGGTCGCGGCGCCGTCGTCGCGCACGGTGAAACGGCTCGTCTGTTGGGAAGGGGTATACCCGCCGTACTTGAAGGAGATCGTGCGGCCGCGTACATCCGTATAGCCGTTTGAGCGGAACAGACCGCTGCCGCCCGCGGCGCCGGGCAGAAGTTCAAGGCGCTGGTTGCGCTCCAACAATTGCGTCCCGGAGCCGGTTAACTGCAAAACACCCCACTTGAGTGTGTCAAACAAGTTGTTATTGAAATCATCGATGAGTGGCGCCAGTGTGGCGAGCTGTTTGGTGTTGACTACACTCCAGGAGGCCAGCAACGTCGCTCCGGCCGGCAACGCGTCGTCGACAACCGTGCCGTTCAAGTTCGCTGGATTGTTGGCCAGAGTGATTGTTTGTTCGGGCCCTGCATTAGCTTTGGGCTGCTGGTTGGCGGGAAGGACTGTCACCGTCATCTCGTCGCTGCTGGCGAGAACCGAATCACCCGCTGCCAGTCGCAGCACATAGATGCCTGCCGTGCTGAATGCTGCAGTTGTCGCGGCCTGGGTCGGATTGCCGAACGTTACGGCGCCAGGTCCGCTGACCATGGTCCAGGCAATCGTGAGCGCGGTCGCAGTCGGTAATCCATCGTCGCTGACGCTGCCCGTTAGATTCGTTTGCGGGGTGGCATAGGTTGACAACTCGATGTTGTCGAAGAAGACGCCGTGATTGATCGGATCGTTGGGTAAGCCGCCGCTCCAGTCCTCAGTGATGATACGGAGGAAGTAAATACCTGCCGGCACAATATAGGCTTGATCGTAGAGACGCCACCGGCCCAACTCTGATGGCGGAGTATTGTTAATGCTGTAATACGGCCAGGTGTTGTAAGCCCCGTCGCTGCCGTCGCCGAAAAGCCAGGTGTGCCATTGGTACTGGTATGACGCATTGAAATTCTCGACGCCGAAAAAACCGCCACCGCCCAACGTCATGTAGGCGCCCCGCAAGTTGTAAGTTTGACCAGGATTGACCGGTATGAAGGTCGAGCGGGCGTCGCCGGCGCCCCCTACTCTCCCGAACGTTTGGCTGTGCGTTCCCGAAAACGCCGAAGTGGTTGAGAGCACCATTGAGCCCGGATCCATCCACTGGCCGGGACCACTTTCGAAGTCGTCGAAGAAGAGAACCTGCCTCGGCGCGGCGGTGATGGTCTGGTCTGGCCCGGCACTGACCGTTGGCGCTTGATTGGCCTGCATAACCGTGACGATCAGATCGTCACTACTACTCAACTCGCCATCGCTGGCAGTTAAACGCAAGAGGTACGTTCCGGCAAGACCAAACCTGGCGATCGTTATTGTCGCGTTCGGGTTGTCAAACGAGACTGGACCAGGGCCGCTCAGAAAATTCCAGGAGACGGAAAGAGTGCTGCCTGCCGGCCAGCCATCATCGCTTGCGACGCCGTTCAACTGCGCGACACCTGGAAGAGAGATAATTTGATCTGCACCGGCGCTTACTGTAGGCGCCTGGTTTTCCGGTTGCACTGTAATCGTAACGTCGCTCTTGCTGGTGAGCTCCGTATCGCTGGCGGTTAATCTAAGCAAATAGGTGCCAGCGGCGCTGAAAGTCGCAGTCGTATCAGGCAGATTCTGATCTTCGAAAGTCACCGTGCCGGGACCACTGACCTGACTCCACGTAATAGCGAGTGTGCCGGCTTCAGGCAAACCATCATCTGTGACTGTGCCGTTAAGCGTCGCGGTGTGGGGCAACGCCATCGTTTGATCCGGACCGGCGCTCACCGTCGGCGGTTGGTTCTGCGGTTGCACAGTGATCGTGAGGTCATCGGTTGTTGACAGTGCGCTGTCAGTAGCCGTCAAGCCAAGTACATAAGTTCCCGCACTGGAAAAACTGGCTTGCGTATCGAGCGCGCCAGAATCAGCAAACGTCACCGTTCCAGGGCCACTAACCATGATCCAGGTCGTCGTTAAGGTGCTCTCGTCGGGCAGACCATCGTCCGTTGCCGTACCATTCAACAAAGCGGTTTGCGGTAACGTCAGCGTTTGGTCGGAACCCGCATGGACGGCTGGGGCCAGATTCGTGGGCGACTCGCGACTAACGTTAATGCTTGTCGTGGTCTCATTGCCCGCTTGATCGATGGCGCTCGCCGTGATCTGGTTTGCGCCCAGCGCGAGGGACACCCCAGAAATAGTCCACGTGCCATCGGCTGAGTTGTAGGCAGCTTGCGAGTTATTCAGATAAACATGCGCCACGCCTGAGGCCCCCTGGCCAGCATCCATAGCTGTTCCGCTTACGGTAGTTTGCGTGGCGGTGGTGGTTGAATTGTTAGCGGGAGATGAGATCGCTATCGTAGGTGGCGTCGTATCGCGTGCCGGTACTGCACCGCTGATGTCGATGATCAGATAAGAACCGGGTTCACTCTCGAGGCGAACGTCTAACTGGTTGTTGGCAGCAAGCGTGACTGTTCGATCAAGGCCGGCTACGTTCTGATCGAGATCATTTGGCCTTAGAACGTCAATCCCGTTCAGCTTAACGGTCGCGCTCGAGATTCGGTTCGAACCACCAGGCTCGCCGTTTTGTATGTGCAGCGTGTATGGGGACGTCGCGCCAGCGGGCAACGCAAACTGTTCCACGTATTGATTGGGTGATCCCGTGGTGCGAGCAAAACGGCGTGGGCCAAAAACGGTCAGACCATTGCCGGTTTGTGCGGGCCAAACGGCGCCAATGACCGTGCCGCCGCTCAGCGTCAGGTTGTCTGCAATTACCTGCCCGCGAACCTGACTTCTTCCCTTCAGGATAACTGTACCGTTGTAAGCTCGGATCAATCCTGAAACCTGACTGCTGCCGTTGATACTCAATAACGATCCCAGAACGTTTAAGTGCACGTCAGCCGGAGATGTATAGCTGCCCAATACCACGGCCCCGCTGTTGATGATTAGGTTTTGCGCAATATTGATCGTCACCAGGCCAGTAGCTCGTAACCTGGCGCCGCCGTCGAGATTGAAAGTATTGGAAAAGTTGTATGTGCCCGCGGTGAAGTTCAGTTGGCTGTTCCCGTTGATTGTGAAGGTTCCGTAGTTACCCGGCGGCACATCGAGCGCGAGATGAGAACTGGTCACATTCAAGTCGCGCACCGTTTGCCAGTTTCCGATTCCAGTGACATCCGACGGGGAATGTACATTCGCAGTGCGTGTTGCTGCCGGCGCGGGTATTGAGACTGGAAAATCAGACGGGAGCGTTATCGCGTCAGCGTGATCATGAATGCGGCCAGGCAGGTTAACGCCACCTGCCAGGGTGACCGTGTAGTTGTCAGGCGCCGCTGCACCGCCATCGCTAATAGTTCCTCCGTATTGCGCACCGCTTCTCAGTTGAATTGTCGGAGTTCCCGGCAAATACAAATCCGACGTGATGTCGGTGCCGCTGTTGATCGTAAACGACTCCCCCAACAAAACGCGCAGCGTGCCTTCAATGCGTCCACTATTGAAGGTTGGTTTGTGCCGCAGCACCACCGCATCCGTCAGTGTCGCTCCGGAAACATCGCTGCCGGCGGATATTGCTGAGAGCAGCTCGCTCCAGCCATTAGCCCCCGCCTGAATAAACTGCGAAGAGAATCCGGCATGCTTAATCTCCACAGCCTGCTTTTCCAGCGAAGATCCAAGCGATCCGGATGGCGCGCTTAGCACAACTCGCGGGACGAGTTGCAGAAGCAGCGCATAGGTAAGTAGTAATGCGAGCAGCTGACAAGCAAACGCCCTCCGACTCAATCCAGCTGCAATGAGTTGTGCTTGTGTTGCACCCGAAAAGATCGTGCGATGGAAGCCGGGGGCCGGGAGAAACATGAACCGCTCCTTTATCGAGGTGGCAGGACCTTTCGGTCCGCAGGCTGCAAATGCGAAGCGGTTCAGCCTGTAGCGAGTAAGCTATTCGCTCTTTGGAATGATAAGAACTGAGTTCTGCGTAACGTTTGGGTGGATTACGTCGGAAGTCGCAGACTCTATTCAGAGAACTAATGCGTTAAACGGGAGTGTCCTGGATTTGGATCTTCTCTGTGCAACCTCGGTGATCTCTGTGTCTCTCTGGTGAATAAACGCCTGACAAACAATCACCACGGAGACACAGAGATCACCGAGGTTGCACAGAGAAAGCGAAATCAAGACTCTACCCGGCAAATCGGATAAGCCTGTCGTGAAGCGAAGCGGCGCCGCACGTAAACGAAAAATATCTTCAGGAGGGTGCGGCGGACTCTATGCCACATCAGAGGGCCTGTCAATAAAAGTTTTCTTCCATGATCGATGAGTGCGCCAACCAATACATCTTGCTAGTGCCATCGGCTGACGCTGCAGATCGTGAGCGTCAGCAACGGCGTGCCGATCAAAGAGTCGCGTCGTGGGTGGACTAATACGGAACCGGAAGAGTAGCGACCGGGTGGTGGTTGATTACAAATCTCCTTACAGGTCAGGCAATTGTGTCGCAACGTGACCCGGTCGCTACTCCCGGTTCCGTATTCGTCGACCCACGATGCCAGCCTTTTCTTCGGCAGCGCGGGCATTGAACGGCTGTGTATCGCAGGTTGAACCCGGTCGCTGGTAGCGACCGGGTCGTTTCCGCGATGATCAACTCCAGTGTAGAAAAACCAGCTGAGTTGTGCCTCGGACGCTGAGTTGAAGCGAGACTTGTAGCCGGTCGCTACCGCTTCCGGTTCCGTATTCGTCGACCCACGTTGCCGAACTCTTTGCTTAGGCAGCCGCGCGAGCGCATTGAACGGTTTCTGTATCGCTGGTTGGAGCCGGTCGCTGAACAGGGCCTCAACCTAACCCGTTGCAAAAACTCTGGCAACATGGGTCGACGAATACGGAACCGGGAGCGGACCGGGGTCCCCAGACGGGCAGCCCGGCTGGGGTGGTGGTAGCGACCGGCGCCAAACTGCGCTATATACACAAGCGCATCAATGGCTGAGTATCGTGACGAACACATTCCCCTGGCCTACCTAATTACCTTTCGTGCTTATGGCACTTGGCTGCACGGCGACAAGCGCGGATCCGTTAATCGCTTTCATAACCGCTTCGGCACCTCACTCATTGCTCCTAATGAACGTTGGCGAAAATATAATCACAGCCTGCTCAGCCATTCACCAGTCAAACTAAGATCAAAGCCAAGAGCTTTGGTTGAGGAAGCAATTCGCCAGACATGTAGATTACGCGAATGGGAGTTTTGGGCAACGAATGTAAGAACCAATCACCTTCACACAGTTGTTGGAGCAGGTTGCGACCCGGAAAGAATCCTCATTGCGTTCAAAGCCAATGCCACCAGAAAATTGCGGGCAGCTGGTTGTTGGCGTTCAAGTCAAACCCCCTGGGTAGAGCGTGGCAGCAAGCGATATTTATGGACTGAGAGTGACGTGATTAATGCCGTGGTATACGTTGAGTATGATCAAGGCGGGCCGCTGGGATAATTCACCCGAATACTTTGCTTGCGCCGCAATGCGCGCATTGAACGGCTTGCGTATCGTAGGTTGCATCCGGTCGCTACCACCACCCCAGCCGGGCTGCCCGTCTGGGGACCCCGGTCCGCTCCCGGTTCCGTATTCGTCGACCCATGTTGCCAGAGTTTTTGCTTCGGCGTACAGCCGAGTTTTCACACAACCTCTACCCGCTGCCGGTTCCGTATTCGTCGACCCACGACACGACGCTGAATATACTCCAACGACCAAGTTCGATATCCCTGTTTTCATTAGTCATTTGACTTACGGAGGCCTGGAATTCCCTGGGTCGTGGGGTGAGGAAAATTGTGTCCTTCTCGAAATGAAAAAAGGGCCCACCCCGTTGCCCTGCCTGTGGTTACTAGGCTCCAGCCCTGTGGGCGCCAACATTATGTGGATCTCCTCAGCGTCATAGGATCAGCCCGTTTGAAACAGGAGGCGCTGCCTTCTACAAATCACAGGAGCTGATGTCATGACGAGAGTAATCCCATTCAATGTGCGCAGTATCTGCCTGGTTCTGATTGCGATAGCAACGGTTTGCGTTTCCACCGCTGCGCAAACTCAGGACGATAAAACTCTTTCCCCGTATTTCTTTGTGCAGGGAGACCCGGACGTAGACCACTTACCTCTCAAGGACACACATGTCGATATAGCTGTTTCGGGCGTTATCGCGGATGTGAAGGTAATGCAAACGTATCGAAATGAAGGTTCACGGCCAATCAATGCGTCTTATGTTTTTCCGGCCTCCACGCGTGCCGCCGTCTACGCGATGCGTATGCGAATTGGCGATCAGGTTATTGTTGCCAAAATCAAGGAACGAGAACAGGCAAAGCAGGAGTTCGATGCGGCTAAGAAGGAAGGCAAGAGCGCCTCTTTATTGGAACAACAGCGGCCCAATGTCTTTTCGATGAGTCTGGCCAATATCATGCCGCAGGATCAAATCGAGATTGAGCTGCGATATACGGAATTACTCGTACCGACGGATGGGATTTATGAGGTGGTCTTTCCTACGGTTGTCGGGCCTCGCTATTCTTCCCAGCCGGAGTCGTCTGCGCCAAAGAGCGATGGTTGGGTCAAGAGTCCCTATCTTCATCAAGATAATAAACCCACCAGCACGCTGCACATTTCAGCCAGGATTTCAGCCGGCGTCCCGATCCAGGATTTGAACTGTGCCTCGCATAAAATTTCTCCGCAATGGCAGAGTGCGAGTATCGCTCAGCTGACCCTGGACGATTCGGATCCACTCCAGGGAAATCGTGACTTTGTTCTGCGCTATCGCCTGGCGGGAGAGCAAATTACTTCCGGTCTTCTCCTCTATCAGGGTGAGGAGGAGAACTTCTTTCTTTACATGGCCCAACCACCGCAACGTGTCGTGACTGAGGACATACCCGCTCGAGAATACATTTTCGTGGTAGATGTTTCCGGCTCCATGGACGGTTTCCCTCTAAATACTTCCAAACGTCTGCTGAAGGATCTGGTGGGCCAGCTGCGGCCATCGGATTTGTTCAATGTTGTGTTGTTTGCCGGAGATTCCAACGTGCTTTCGGAAAAGTCGCTGCAGGCAAATCAGGAAAACATCGCCAGTGCGATCCATTTGCTCGAGCAACAGCGCGGCAGCGGCGGGACGGAGCTGCTTGCGGCAATTAAACAAGCCATGAGCCTTCCTCGGGAGGCAAACATTTCGCGGAGCATCGTGCTGGTAACAGATGGTTACATTTCGGGAGAGGAAGGCGTCTTTGATTACATACGCGAGAACCTCGATCAATGTAACGTGTTCTCATTCGGCATCGGTTCATCAGTAAATCGTTATCTTATTGAAGGTGTGGCAAAGGCCGGAATGGGCGAGCCGTTTATCGTAACTCAGGAGGCGGAAGCTCCGGCGATTGCCGCCAAATTCCGGGAATACATTCAGACGCCGCTCTTAACCAACATTCAAATACGGTCAATCGGTTTCGAAACCTATGATGTCGATCCCGCCCACTTCCCTGATCTGCTGGCTCAACGACCGGTAATTCTTTTTGGCAAATGGCGTGGGCCGGCGACCGGAACTTTTGAGCTGCACGGAAAAACAGGGCGTGGCGATTATGTGACCCATTTGGATGTGGCGGGCAGCCAGCCGGATGAGGCCAATCGAGCGTTGCGTTACCTGTGGGCCAGATCGCGAATCGCTGAACTTTCCGACTACGGCTCCAGAAGCTTAGCTGCCGACAAGGCCAGGGAGATCACTTCGCTGGGTTTGAAGTACAGCCTTTTGACTCAATACACGTCGTTCATCGCGGTTCTCGAACAGGTAAGAAACGCATCGGGTTCAGCGAAGGATGTGGATCAACCGTTGCCGCTGCCATTGGGCGTAAGCGACTTGGCGGTAGGTGGAGGCACCGAGAACGGAAGTGAACCGGAGCTGGTTTGGCTGATGACTGCGTTCGGCCTGATGGCGTTGATCATGGTTCTTCGCCGGCGACGGCGGCTTGTCAGCACGACTGGCGGGGGATGGATCAAATGAGCACTGCTTTGTCAGTACCACCTGCGGTAGCGGGTGGGTGAAAATCGTTAAGCTACCGGGTCCAATCCGAAATGCCCACACCGTTCAATATGCGCTGTACCTTGCGGGCAGTGGCGAAGCAATGCAAGCAACGTGGGTCGACAAATACGGAACCGGGAGCGATAGCGACCGGCTTAAAGGGTTGGAACATTCAACTGGCGAGGATAAAAAAGTTCTTTTGTTAGACGAGCAATTCGTTCGAGTCAGGAGTTGACCAGCACATCGAGTGTTGATTTGAGCGAACCTTGAAGCCGGTCGCTATCGCTCCCGGTTCCGTATTCCTCGACCCACGTCAGCCTCTGCGTCTACCGCGCGGGCAGTGGAAGCACGTATTGAACGGTATCTCGAGTTAGACCGGTCGCTATGAGCGGGTGGGTCAAGTGAGCACGCCATGAATCAACGAGCTGTCTGGAATCGAAATGCGCAGCTGGTTGTCGTGCTCTTTTGTGCCGGAGCCCTCAAGCTGTACTACTCCACCGCGAGCGTCAACCAACTGCGCTGGATTCTTGCTCCGACGACCCTTCTGGTCGAACTAGTCAGCGGAACAGGGTTCGCGTTTGAATCCCACGCAGGCTACCTCAGCAGCGACGGCAGTTTCCTAATTGCCGCTTCCTGTGCCGGGGTTAATTTCCTGATCACAGCGTTCCTGATGCTTTCACTGAGGAGGCTGTGGAGAGATGGAACGCGAAAGGGATCGGATAACCTCGCCTGGAGGTTTATCCCGGCCGCGGCGCTGTTCGCCTATCTCGTGACCATCATCGCTAATGGTGTCCGCATTTCCCTTGCGTTGCACTTGCAGCGGATGTCGCAGGAGGTTAGCTGGTTGACGCCAAATCAGCTGCACCGCTTCGAAGGGATTTTTGTCTATTTTGGCTTTCTGCTGATGCTGTTTGCGGTGAGCGAAAAACTGAGTGCTGAGGATTCTGCGGGGCCATCATCCCACGAGGGATTGCGATGCGTTGAAGAAGCTGGCGGAATCGGTCGTCACAGTTATTCGCGCGGTAATCTCGGTTTGCTCCGGGTAACTTTCTTCCCACTGCTAATCTATTACGTCACTACGTTAGGAATTCCGCTTACATATTCCGTATTTCGCCCGCGAGTTGCGATAGCCGATTTCTGGGAGCACTTGCTCTTCGTACTGCTGACTCCTTTGCTACTGATTCTTCCACTTGCCGCGTTCCATTTCTATTTAGATCAACGGAGGCTCTCGCGCCTCGAGAAAAATGCAGACGACGCCGATTGATCGCTGAATGTTGGAATCCAGCCAGACGTTTTGGAACATTTTTAGCAGCTTTCGGAAGAATTTCATTGAGGCCTTCCTATCTCTATTGCTTTGGATCAAGATGTCCAATACGTCGCCATTCTTGATCAACTGCACGCCATAAGAACCCATTTTCATAAATTTCGATGACTATAGCCTGACAGGAATTCTTGGGACCAAGTGAGTTGTCGGGACCATAGCCGATTCTGGATCGCACCTCTGAGCCCCTGAAACGACCTAATTTCAGTTCAAGACCGACACAATTTTCCTGACAGTTTAAGACCGTGGAAACCCACACAACCAGGGTCGGCCAAAACTAGCCTTTTTCAACGCTGGTTTCCCAGCCATCATACTCGCCGCCAAAACGCTTCGCGGCGCAGAACACTTCCAAAACGTGACTGTCAATATCATCTGGTCTAGCGCTGTGCGAACGTGCGATTGATACCATTCCAGGTTCCAGTGTACGACCGTCAGATCTGGCTCTGTCGGTTACTTCAAAACCGCTTGCTTTGGACCATTCAATGAAGCGCCTACGTCCTTCGTCAGCCTTAAAGAGAACATAGTGCCACACCGGTCGGACAATACCAGGTTCGTCTCCGGAGTTTGCGAGAGCCTCTAAGACCTCCATGTTTTTGATGCATTGGAGACTCTCTTCGGTCGGATAGAGTACATCGAGATATTGTCGCCAGTCAGGATCAGGTTGGGTATCGAAGTCCGAACGATATCCCGGAAAGCTTGTTAACTCGCTTTCAACCAGTAGCCGGAGATTCTCTGGAAGACGGCCGTAGTAGTAAAACTCCCGACGCCCATCTCCTGTGATGCGACCCGCAAGACAAGCGTCACAATCTTCCTCGAGACGCTTGGCGAGTGCATCCTCGACTGCGTTTAGTATTTGGAACTCTTCATTACTGGACAGGCCGTCAGGTCTTGGAGCGTTCATGTAGACCCAGATCCAAATGAGCTCCGTGCGCAAATGATCGGGGAGTCGGTCCTTTAGCTCCAGGTCGACAAGTATGGACGACAGCTTATCGTTAACGTTGCAGAAGTATTGTCTCCAATTTGACATGCGACCCCTTCCGTTTGCCTGCCAGTCCAGCCGTCTCACCGGCTGAGATTTAATTAAAACAATCGCCGGCATCTTGAAGTGCGTTTTCATCCAATCGTCGCCGCTCGCCTTCGTCCAGATCAGCCGGTCATCACTGGGCATGCCTTCCGTAAACATCGCGTCACGTGCTTCATCGGAGACGATTAAATTGGAAGCGCTGAAGTGCGCAACATAATTCGCGAAATCCCTGGTCGACCAGTAGTAGCCCCCTTCGCCAGTGCAATGTCCCTTCTTCTCAATTTGACTGGTGATGATCCCGTGATTGGTGTCGGTCTTCGATGCATACCCGTAAGCTGCAGTCGCCTTCAGCTTGTTTGATCAGATTCGCTTGCGAATCCAATCGGCGAGCTGCTCTTCCGTAAGAGTTCCCTCGGCCAGTTGGAAGAAGGTCAGGTATTTCTCATCTTGACTAGCTTCAAGGTTGACGCCATTCAGTAGGAGAAACGTGCGGGCCCTACCAGTGAGGTGCGCTTGTTGCCATCTACGAACGGATGGTCGCGAGCAATTCCATAAGCGTAGGCCGCTGCTAAGGCTGCCAAGTCAGGCCGAGGCTGAGCATAGACCAGAAGATTCTGTGGACGGGCTAGCGCAGACGCAAGCAATTCCTCATCTCTCAAGCCTTCACTTCCGCCATGCTCTGATATTTGGCGATGATGGATCGCTATTACCGTCTCCTCGAGAAGCCAAACGATTTGAGCCATGACGACTTATTCCGCCAGCTTCTTCAACGCATCTCGATCCTCGCGCATTACACGCTCGGCAGCCTCCACTTGTTGCGCAAACTCGGGATCATACGCGGTAAGCTGGATCCCGTTCTTCGTTTCGACAACGTAGAGGCTGTCGCCTTTTCCCACTCGCAGTCGTTCCAGTATCTCCCTGGGCAAAATCACCCCAACGGAGTTTCCAACAGTGGTGACCTTCAAGACGTTCATCCTTTTACCTCCATATGGGCCCAGAACCCGCCATTTCTCGGCCGTTGGGGGCAGTATAACGCATGTTATAACCGAGGCAACACACGTCGACCGCCCCTCCCCTTTGAGATCACAGATTGTGATCTCAAAGAATCAGACTCTTTCCGTGATAGCTGGAACATGAAGTCCGATGCTCTTTATGGTGTTGAGACGCGATCACTTCTTCAGGCCGTGAAACGCAACAGCGAACGATTTCCCAGTGCTTTGCTCATCGCAGTCTCTTTGATGTTGCAGCTTGTGCACCTTCATCACCTCGTTGCGGTGAGGATCAATCACCTTTATGGTGATCGTCTCTTTTCTTATCAGCGGGAAAAGGGAGCGACACCTTGCAGTCTTCACTTAAGTCAATCCGGACCTTACTCTTCCCGTTCCTGCGGCGCGGAAGTGTCCTGCTCTGCCCACTGCCTAAATTCTTGCACTGGCGCCATTCCCGCACTCAGTACCTCGAACACCGAACTCCGCACTCAGCTGCTCCGACTTCGTACTCCGCACTCCGTACTGCCCTCATTGCCTTTGAGCAAGTTGGGTGTTTTAATGCACTCTCTTTCCCCCGGTCTCACATCTTCACCTTAGGAGAACCATTCATGGCCAAAATGACCCTGGGTCCCGTGATAGGCAAAGTCACGGACACAAGCGCGCGAGTGTTGATTGAGGTGGACGCTGACGTTCAGGTCAGTTGCGCTGCCACTTCTCCAAACGGCTCTGCCACACAAACAATTCCCTGCACCAAAGATCGTGCCGCCGTGTTTCACCTTAATAATCTGTCGCCCGAAACAGAATACGAACTCACTTTCCAGGGCGTCTCAGCCGGTTATCCCAAAAGTCGCGTCAGGACGTTTGCGGCTAACCTCGACAAGTTGAATGTGGCAGCCGTCAGTTGTAACTACCTGGGCCGACGTGGCCGCAATGACTTGTGGGCAGATCTGCGGGATCGATACGTCCTGCCGGGGGACGTTGATTTGGTTCTGCACGTAGGGGATCAAATATACGGGGATGCCGCTTTTGCAAGAGCGCTGAGAATAATCAACGACAAGGAGTTCAGCACTAAGAAGCGTCAGGACCAGGAAATCCTTGAAGCCTACCGACGACTCTATCGCGCCTGGTGGTCTGAAAAGGCCACTCGCGACGTGCTCGCCAACGTTTCGAATCTCATGATCTGGGACGATCATGAAATACGCGACGACTGGGGGAGTAGGGACACAGATTGCGATAAGAACTCGGTCGAGTTTCGCATTGGCACGCTCGCGCGCCAGGTCTATCGCGAGTATCAGCGCCAACTGTGGGACGACTTCAATATTGGCGCCTTGCCGGCAACCGGCGAGGAACAGCATTGGCACCATTGGGGATCGATTGGAGTGCTCTTCGTCGATCAAAGAGGCGGGCGATCGTTTGGCCGCGAACCCTCGCGACCGTATCTGAGTACGCTGCAATGGGAGAAGATTGTTGCCGTGCTTAACAGCGGTGATCTCTCCAAAGTACGCGCCCTAATCGTGGTGACTTCGGTACCCTTGTGTTACCTCGGCACCGGGATCACGGGACACGGCGTCGGTGTGTCTGACGATCTATACGATCACTGGTCGCACCCAAAACACGCGAAAGAGCAGATCGAGATGCTGCGCCTCCTGCGTAGATGGAAGGAAGCAAACGCGGGCGAGCGAGAATTGCTCGTTGTTGGTGGCGATGTCCATATCGGCGGCTATACTTACATCGAACACGAAGGCGCTACCTTATTCAATCAACTAATCACCAGCCCCATCACTAACCACCCGCCGAAGTGGTACGAATTTTACGGCTTGAAGATTCTTACGGAGCTTGAGGAAGAACTGAGCAGCAGCTACTCCTACGAGCATCACGACTTAACGAACAAGCGCAATTACGGCATCATCCTCGTCCGAGTTCCTCCCACCGGCATCCCCCGCGTGGAGGGCTCTCTGGTAAAAGAGACTTGAGGGCTTCCATTTTCGAAGGGCAACAAGGAATTAGTTGTCAGGTGGAAGGATGCTATCTACCGCTTGCTGCTTGCTTCTCACTGCTCACTGTTCCTCACTCGGCACTGTTCCTCACTCGCCACTGTTCCTTACTTGGCATCATCACTCCATCACTCATCACTTCTTCAGGCTGTTTGCTGTTTTCCGATTCCTCACGCCGAAGGCGTTCGCTAACTTAGCCCGGGGTAACACCCCGGGAAACCAAGTCCACATGAAATGCATTCGCCGACCCTCGATGGGTCGGCGTTCTTATTAGCTGCCGAATCAGACGGACCGCGCCCAGCAACGCCGGATTCATTCATCGCTCAGTACTCATCACTCATCACTCATCACTGTTTGCTTTTTCTGCGTGAGGATGCGGCGATCGGGTTAGGCTCAACTCATGAACTCTGATTTTGCGATCTCGCTTTGCTCGATGATGCTCTTCAGAGTTCCCCTGGCAATTTCCGAATGGTTCGGGATGGGAATTGTAATACCTCTGCCCTTCAACTGCCGACGCATGATTATGTGGCTCCCACTTTGTCGAACTCGAACAAAACCATGCTTTTGAAGAATCCTGCATACCTGATTTGCGGAAAGGACGCGCAACCTAGGCATGCGCAAGTTCCAGTCTCTTCACCTTGACGCCTCTATTTAGACGGCGCTTTATCTCATCTTCATCAGCATCCTCAAGTAGAAGTTCAACGGCCTCTTGAATCATGGCCTCAGCGTCTTCAAACGACCGGCCCTGGCTGGCCACACCAAGCTCCGGACAGGTGGCGACGTACCACTTGCCCTCTTTCTCAATTACCACTGTTAACTTGGGTAATCTCATTCTGGTATTCCTCGAGAGAAAGCGTGATCAGTGCTTTCTTTTTGCGCGGTTGGATCCTGGCTCAATTTCAATCTTCAGTATAACCCAGACTCTCATCGCTCAGTACTCTACTTAAATCCTCAATCCCCAATTCCCCTCTCCTGACTACTCTTACGATTCAAGCCCGTTGCGCGCTTTTCATTTAAGCTTACTCGACCCCTTGCTCTGCCCCCTCTTGCGGAACGGAAGTTTCCTGTTCCCGTCCAATGCCTAAATTCTTGCACTGGCACGCTGGCCCTATGGCCAATGTAGGCGTGCACTCTGCTTTTTTGAGATTTTGAATTTCTGATCTGGATTCCCCTAGCCCAGGACAACGCCCTGGGTTAACCACACCCATTCAACAAATTCGCCGACCCTCAAAGGGTCGGCGCTCTTTATTCTTCGCCCTCTAGCTGTCTGCCGTCTGCTGTTTACCGCTACGCGGCCGTGAGTTCCGCCTCCAGAGGTTTTTCTTTTGTGAAGCGACTGACGCCGAGAACACTAAACCCAATAACATTGCCTTCAGCATCTACACGCTCCATTAAGGCATCGTGCGCGGTTTCCTTCATGTAACCGGGGGCGCACTTAAACTGCACCTCCAAATAATCGGCTTCTGCGTCAAACCAAACTGTTACTTTGTCGGCCATAAGTCTTCGCCTGCCTTTGGTTGATTTGTTAGATAGGCCGTATGACGAATGCGTCATGGTGGTCGTATTTAACCACGACGGCTTTCATTTCTTCGTCGTCTTTGCGAACCCAATCTGCTTGCGCTGTGGTTCCGGTGGTGTCATGAGCTGCCGAATAGCATCAAACACTACTTTGAACTGTGCGTCATACTTCCGTTCGATTTCGCTAAGCTTACGGGCCAACTCCGCATTGGAAGCCAGCATCTGGCGTAATCTTATGAAAGCTCGTACAACCTGAACGCTCGCCTGTACGGCTCCTTTACTATTCAGGACATTGGCAGCCATGATTGCGCCGTGCTCAGTAAAGGCGTTAGGTAGCTTGCGCCGGCCGCCTCGCCCTTTTGATGTTGCAATTTGCAACATCAAAGAGTCGTACTCTTTTCTCGTCAGTTGGAACATGAAGTCACTCGGGAAGCGTTCGAGGTTTCTCTTCACCTGTTGATTGAGTCTCGCGGTTGTTACGCCATAGAGCCTGGCAAGATCCGAGTCTAAGATCACTTTCTCGCGGCGAACAAAGAGGATTGCGTTTTCAATACGCTCAACTGGGATCTTTACTAATGCTTTAGTCATCCTGCAGTCTTGATATCGCAGATTGCGACATCATTTGAGCTTGTGTCACCTTCACCACTTCGTTGCCGCGGGGATCAATCGCCTTTATGGCGACCCTCTTATTTCTTACCAGCGGGAAAAGGGAGCGACGCCTTGCAGTCTTCACTCTAGTCTATTCGAACCCTGCTCTTTCCACCTTTGCGGGACGGAAGTATCCTGTTCCCGTCCAATGCCTAAATTCTTGCATTGGCACGCTGGCACTATGGCCAGAGCTGAACACTCAGCAGATCGAACTCCGAACTTCGTACTTCTCACCCATCACTCAGCACTCATTACTTCTTCAGGCTGTCTGCTGTTTACTGTTTGCTGTTGACTGTTGACTGTTGATTGTTTTAGAGGATGGTTTTTTGGTTTGAGCGGACGCTTTAGTCGAACCGGCTTCGCCCTCGCGGTGCCCGAGGTAGAATGCATTTGCTACAAGGCGTTTCGTCTTATTCAATGTTCTCTGAATTCGTTTGCTTGACGCGCCGAAAAACTGGGAACGGCTGAATTTCCAACTAGACAGGGTCGAATGCATTAAGCGGCTGCGAGAGGTCGGCAGGATCCGCAATGACGTGATGCACTTCCACCCTGATGGAATCTCGCCAGAGGATTTGGATTTATTAAGAGAAACACGAAGGTTTCTTCAAGGTCTTTAGGGTTCTAAGTTGGATTCACTGCTAGTATCTCACGCTTCACATACCCGCGCAGTGACTTAAGATCTGTAAAAAACAGAAATCCCGCCCGGTTTACCGCCTCCACCTCGATCGGTTGATTTGCGGATTTGAACGCGTCGCGGATTTGTCTTCCGGTGCGGCGGAAGCGCAGACGGTGAGCGGCGGCGCTGCTCTTGTTTTGCTGCGCTCGCTGTGAGCGAAATCTAACGAACGATTAACTTTCCTTGCGCTTGTGCAGCAGTAAGCACAGATTGATTGTCTGTGAACATTTGAAGTCCCGGCACTCCGCAAAAATCCCCATCATCCGTTATCACCTGAGCAACTCCCGATGCTGCCGCCGCCTCCAGCAGAAAAAGATCGTAGCCATCTAAAGCTTCTGTTTGGAAACGCAAAACGGCTGCAGTGGTCATTCCGTCATTCAGCGTGATATCAAGTGATGAGGCCATGGATGTTACCTGAGCCCACGCGGCCTGAACCTCAGACACCACGTTGCTCCGTTGGGCGGGAAAATTGTGCCGAAACTCTTTTGTTGGCGGCGGTTGGACCCCTATCGCTTGACCGTAAATCTCGCGCTCGGTTTGCTCAATACGATGCGCTAACTCCGAAAGCGTCAGGCCACACTGCCGGATTCGAGAACCGTTGGCCAACGCCTGGTTAACGTACCCCGGATAGTTGGTTAACTGTCGCGTCCGCGGGGGATTTGAACCCAACGATGCGCGTGTGTAGACGAGCCAGTACCAAACATTGGTGTCAACAAGGAACTCATCGGTGGGCTGAGGAATGTCCGTACGAATGTCTATGACATCCGTAAGGACGGTGTAGTTAATGGCCATTAGATCTCAGCAGCATGCTCGGTGAGGATCCTATCTAGCGCTTCGCGAACCTGGGGATTGTGATAATAGTCATTCGAATTCTCAATCACGCGCTTGATGGTTTCAACGCCACCAGGAGGCAAGTTAGAAATCGTCAACAAGCGATTTAGATCTTCGGTCGATGTATCTTCCAATAAACGTCCAATCGCTGCATTAAGGAAAAGCGATACGAGGACGCGGACACCTTCGAAATCCAATTCGACTGGCCGACCGCGCTGAAGTTGCGGGTGGATCAAGTCGTAAACTCTCTGGCCGTCCCCATAAGTGACACAATTTGAACCAACTAGACTACGAACGCTTAGCTTCATGGCAGTCCCTTCAGAATAGAGGTTCGCTTCCTCTCTCATGCGTGAGGCGGTAATACCTCTCATCACAACGCAACGTTATGGTCACCATAGTGCCTTCGAAGTAACGTGACCGGGCTTCGTACCTTTCTGATTGGCTTAATAGTACCGCATATCCTTCATGGCTGAATACAGACAAAGCGCCCTCGTTGAGTCTGACCAATTCCTTTAGCAAATCGAGCCCGATTCCACCTCCCGAACTTCCAGGTCGCGTGGTTGTTCCACGGCGAAAAGCCCACTTCATCGCTGAACTTCCATGAATGTTTTCGTCCCCTGTAAAAGCTCTAACGTTTCCCGGTATGCCCACTCCAAAATCGACCGCGGTCAGTCTAACCATCTTGAGATTAGGGTAATGCTGACCGCAACTAAATACACCAACCCGCGAATCGCTATGCTCGAAAGCATTTACATAGATTTCACAGACCCTGGCCGCCACCGCGTACCGAAGCCCGTCGCTGAGATGAACCCAATCTCGGCCCAACCAACGGTCTGCCAGGTAATCGACCAGCGCGTCCTTGTCCAGCTCTTCATCTTCTCGATAAGGGATGGAGTTTCCTTCCCAAGGTCCTCCGCCCGCCGCGAATGCCGAGAGAAAACCATTCTGGGCAAGGTTCATTCGGATATTGCTCCGGAGACTATCCCAGTCAAAAGTGACCTCGCCTCCCCGACGTTCAATCAATCGAGCCAACCCGCCTAAGAACGCTACGCCACTTTGCCCAAGAAAAGTGCATTGGGAAAAGTCAAAAGTGATACGATTTCCGCCGTCGTTTACACGACGCCACATCTCAAAGAGCCGTTCGTAGGAACTCAAATTCTCACTGATCGTGGGTACGAAGATCCGAGTCATCATTCTTTCAATGGTGTGATCAGTCAGCCCCTAAGCACTGCAGTCGTTCCCAGCTCCTTGTTATTAGTGGCTCTTCGAACTGATTTGCCATCATACTCAAGCAAGCCTCGGCGGATGGCGCCGGTGACGGTGGATTTGAAGGCATCGCGGATTTGGCTGCCAGTGCGGCGGAAGCCGAGACGGCGAGCGGCGGCGCGGATAGCGTCATCTCGCACCCACCACTTCTTACCCATGCCTTTGAGCAGAACTGATCTCAACTCGTCACGGGAATAGTCAGCGATCTTTCGCTGTCCTGCTTCGCTTTGCTGGGATCGCGGACGTCTCGCCCGCTGCTTTGCGGCTTTGCCGCCGCCCAGTGCGGAAAGGCTGCGCCTTTCCGTTACTGCTTTAGATTTGTTTGAGGCTGTGCCTCCGGCGCGAGGCGTAGCCTCGCGAAGATAAGAAGAGTCTTCTCTCGGAAAGGCCGAGCCTTTCCGCACTGTGCTGCGGCAAAGCCGCGAGGCATCGATTGAATCTTGGCTCGGCGCAACTTTAGAGAGGCGGGACTCGTTGTTGCCGCTTTGAGTTTCCTCGGCTTCGGCGGCGGCGTCCGTCGAAGCCTCTACGCGAAAGGGAGGCCGCTTGCTGCCTCCGCTTTGGGGGCGTCTAGACTGCCGGCCAAAGGCCAGCCGCCGTGCTCTTCGATAACGCGATCAATCTCGGTCATCAGGCGGATGGTTTCGTTAAGAGCAACGACGACGCGTTGGTAGTGATTTATGTCTTCGTCAGAGAGTGTGCGGCCGCGTCGATCCTTGAGCCATTTTTCGCAGACCTGATAGCCGCCGATGTGAAAGTTCCAGACTTCTTCGGGCACGCCTTCAAAGTAGCGCGAATGGTTGATATAGACGTTGCCGTCTTTGTGCTTGGGATGGCCTTTAGTTACTTCCGCGTCGCCTCTTCCGACGAAGCGCGTGATCGGAGGTTTGATCGGGCTTTTGCCCTTCGGTTGAGATGTGTTCCATGAGGCCGCTTCATAATCCTCTTCGAGCAGATGAAGGGCGACGAGATCAGCGCCGAGCGCACAGAGTTTGCTGAGCAGCGCAACGCCCGACGTGAGGGGGATGCGCGGAAAATCAATCTTGAGAAACTCGGCATAGCGGTCCCGATAACTCGGGCTGTGGAGGACCGCGTAGATGTAGTGAAAGACATCCTCCGGACCAAAAGTTCTCACCAGGTCTCCTCTGCCGTCGGCGATAAAAACAAGACCTAGCTTGCGTGACAATTCAGCGGTGAGACGGTGCGAGATATTAGCACGTCGATCGTTCTCAGGTGCTTTCCCTTGGCCAGACCGCAGAAGGCTTACGCTGTCATAAAGGTAGAGGGGAGAGAAATTCGTTGCTCTGTCATGAGAACATACTTTGATCTCGGCTAGCCTTCTCGTGCAAAGAACATGCGCAAAGTCAAAGCTAGTAATTTGTCTCGTCGAGAGCAGAGAAAGATTGAGTCCTTCTCGCATGTGTTGCATTACATCCCATGCGGGCCGGCTGGTTAGTTTAGGGGAGTAGTACAGATACCTACCATCGAAAGGACGATATAAACATCTTCTTATGTTTCGCAAATCAAGAGACGTACTTGAACGGCGAGAGAGCAAATTATAACTTGTAGAGGCCTCGACCCTGTAGGTTTGACGAAACTCCGGCGAGAGTCCTTCCTCTGAGTAGAAAACTTTCATGCGGCTTTGCAGGCGACTTTCGTCGAGGTCAACGAAAAGCTCATCACGATCTGTCTTGATAGCGTTCTGATGTACATTGAAAATATCTTTGACTTTCCAACCGTTGCAATATTCATCGATATTCGTGAATCCCATCGGCGTAAAGAAATAAAAACTACCAAGGCATGAAGTTTGATCGACGTTTAGGAGGTGATTCCAGCGGTACTTATTCAGATCCAGGGAGAGCAAGTCTAGGTATTTTTTCTCTCTAGTTCCCCAGACATCAGCATGTTGCACATCACAACCCTTGGGTGAGTTCGTGGTTTTATTGAAAATTCCAATGGCCACCCCTTGCTGGATATCGAAAACATTCTCATCTCTCGAACTATCAGGGCACCTTTCTTTTCTCTTGCTGCTGCCGTGTAAATCGACCACGAAGATCTTATTGAATGTTTCGATTAATGACTGCCTCATACGGCGATGAGTCACACCATCCATGTAGATATTGCTACTTATAAAAGCCAAGACGCCTGTTCCTGTTGAGTCGATAAGCCATTGCCCGTATCTAACAAATTTAATGAAATCATCATCCAAATTCAGTTTCTGCTCATCAAGCCCCTCTTTATAGTCTTCAAGCTGTTCAAGAATCCAAGGGTTTTTATTCAACATCCCTCGATTTGAATAGGGCGGATTGCCGATTACCACGGTAATCGGTGTGCCCCTTTTGATTTTGTTAGCGGCCTGAGCCTCATGTGCAAGTGCTGGAGCCATCTGCTCAAAGTAGCTTGAAAAATCTTTCGGCTCCTCGAGCGTGTTCGTCAAATAAATGCGCGCACGTTCTGACGACCTAAAGCTGTAGTGCGTCTCGCGCAGCTTCAATCCGATCTTCATGTGCGCAATGGCGTATGGAGCCATCATCAGCTCGAAACCATGCAAGCGCGGCAAAAGATGTTGAGGGACGTACTCGTTCCAAAGTTCGTCCATTTCCCGGGCGCTCCTTTTCTCACTCGTCCACTTCGCGCGGAGCGTTCGGTAAATCAGGTCAATGACTTCGACCAGAAAAGTGCCAGTGCCCGTCGCCGGGTCGAGTATCTGCACGAACGGCTCATCCGGCTTAACGCCCTGTGGGATGGCTAATCCTTCGCGCCGTTTCGCCATCTCGCTCCAGGTCGTCGTGTCGGCCAGACCGTCTTGGAGCTTGAAGTCCGTGCGTAGAATCTCGTCCACGCTCCGCACGATGAAGCTTACGACGGGACGCGGCGTGTAGAAGACTCCGCGCTTCATGCGCTTCTCCGGGTCGTACTCTTTCAGGAAAAGTTCGTAGAAGTGTATGACCGGGTCTTCCTGCGGGTTACGGTCGCCGAAGTCTTTCAACACCGCTTCCATGTTGGCGTTGCGCAATAACTCAACGACTTCGTTTACCCCGAGCTCATCGAAATCAATCTTTCCTTTGCGGCCGCCGACGGTTAGGAAAGCCTCCAGTTGCTCTTTAAGGAATGGATTCGTGTTTGGCAGGTCGTGGATGTTGTCAGCGACCAGACCCGCGGGACGCGAGACGCGCGCTGTAAGCAGGCCGTAGGCGATGGTTTGCGCATACATGTCTGCAAAGCCATCTTCGTCGAGATCATGAATAAGCGCTTCCTGAAACGCCTTCAGCAGCTTTCGCAACGGCCCTTTGTCAGACTCGATGGCCAATAACTGATTTACACGCGCACGGATCAGCGTGGCTAAATCCGCAAGCTTGATAGCCAACTCTTTTGAAGTTCGAATGACTTCGCGTGGCCGAAGTGTGAATGCGGATGACCACGATTTGCGCCAATCCTCAAGATTGCTCTCGTCCTCAGGCCAGCGAAGTTTGTTATTAAGCGTTTGCTCGACATCCTCAAGCCGCAGGACGGTATCCTGCGAATCCCAACCCAACACGCGTAACGTCGGTAGATCACCAAACATCTTGTCTTCTGAGAAGTGAGCAAAGCTAATCGCCCGCTCGTCTGATTCGCCGTAGGATGAGATGAAGAGCAGATCGTTTAGCAGCCAACTCGCTTGCTGAGCCTTATTGCCTGATTCGCGTTTGTTCAAAACAAGTTTACTGAGGATTCGTCGGAGGGCGACGACGGGAAGCTGCTTGGGTTCGAAGTTGATGTAGAAGATGCCCCAGGGCTGGCCGGTAACAAACGGCCTGAGCTGCTTGATTTCTTTGATCTTGGCGGCGGTCTTCGCATCAAGACCAAGCTCCTCGGCTTCGTACTCGAAAGTAAGATCCTCAACATCATCCGATTCTATCGGCCAGTCGAGTTCGTCGCGAAGATACTTGACGAGTGAGGGAAAGCTTTTGATTAAGCGGAGGCGTTCGAGGTTTTGGCTCATGGTATTGAGTGAGAACTTTCCTGTCCGAGGCCGTTTTATTGAATCGTGATTACTTCGCCCGCCTTGATCTCATGAAGAGCTTCTAGAGCTTTCGGTGTCAGCAACTTCAATTCGGGATACCGGCAGGGTTTCGCGACCAAAATTAGGATGGCTAAGGGCAACTGTGCGAGATTCTGTTGAGCAGGTAACTTGCGATCTACTGTTATCAGAACATCAAACGCCTTGTCCACCGCGGCCCGCAATAATTCGCCGTTTTTGACGCCCTTCAATCCGACATCGTCGACTGCGAAAACCTGGTGACCGGCAAAGTCCCGCTTGAGACGTTTGGGCGCACATTCATCAAGCAGCAGTTTCATGTTCAGTGAGGAGACGTTCACGCATTAACTCAAGCACGCCTAAAGTTTGCTCGCGGGTTACTGTGGGGAAATCGTCAAGGAAGACATCCAAGGTATCACCTGCCTCAAGATAGTCGAACAGATGATTAATAGGAACACGAGTGCCTGGAAACACAGGAGCTCCACTCATTTTTTCCGGATCGACTTCTATCAGATCTTTAACATTTAGAGACATGTTTTTATCTCCTTCTATCCCGCGATCTTCTACTGTCGACATCCTTCAACTCCTGGTCCCCATTCTAGCTTCAGTAGCAAATTCTAGGAAATCTCCATCCAGGCCTTGAGCGTTGGCTTCACACCCTGAGGAGCTTGGACCCGACGCAAATAGGAGTTCTTAATGTGCTTCTCAACGCTCTTGCGAATATCCGTCAGAGTCTCTTGGGGTACTACTTGCTGGCGCGGCGTTTCGGGCTTACAGCGGATCACTCGGATGATGGCTGAAGCCTCCTCTTCAATTTGCTTTGTATCGAGATCATAGAGATACCATTGCGTAAAACCCTTCTCTTCCGACCAGACCGAGGCATCGACACTTGCGTCACCGGTTGAAGCTGCTCCTGGCGCGGGCAAAGAATAGCAAAAGAATATTGCTCTCGAAGCCGGCGCCGGATGAGCTTTGCCACTGAATACACGACCCGGCAACTCGTCGAGGCGCTGAGCGAGGTCTGGAAAGTCCTGCATCAGCTTTTGATACTCGAGGTGCATTTCCTCGGTCGCCGTCTTTGTGCCTTCGTAGATGTGATTGAACTCTTTGAGAGCCTCAAAGTCGTCATCAGGTCTGAGTAGTTGCTTACCTTCAATGCCGAACGTGCGTGAGATGCGCAGAGTTTTATGACTAACGCGACTGTACAGTTTCAGCAATACATCCAGCTCGTCGGGCGGAAGGAAATTCCAGTAAGCCACGGTGCCGCGAATGCTCTTTTGATCGGGGTGATCGCTCAGGAGTTCGTTCTCGAAGTCCTGATTCATTCGACGATCCACGCGACCGATGCGCTGCATAAGACGAACGGGGTTCCAGTGGAGATCGTAGTTGATCAAACGAGTCGCGTCTTGCAAGTTGAGCCCTTCAGAGAGGACATCGGTCGAGATCAATACGCGCGTTTCAGCTAATCCCTCTTCAACAAGATCCGCACTGGAAGAGCCGTTGTAGTAGGGAGCAAACTTGCGGATGATTTTTCCTCTATCTTCTTTTACGGCGCTATCGACTTCGTCGATACCTTCGATTCCCTCCTGAGCAAGTTGCTCTTTGAGATAGCGAGCCGTGGCCATGTATTCAGTGAATAGTAGGACCTTATGTTTCTTGAGCACGGGATCAGACTTCAACAATCTTACTAACGCACGGAGTTTGTCGTCGTTTGCGGGCTTGAACTTTCTGAGTTCATCGAGGAAGTTTACGACCTGATCGAGATCGAGGTAGGTTTCGTCTAGAATCTTATCAACGTCAAATTCTTCCGGGTCGAGTTCCTCAACCTCTTCAAGCAGCTCCTCCGACACCAGATCATCGAAACTTTCTTCGCTTCGTTGTTCTCCCAGATCAAGTTGTTCGACAAACAGTCCGTGCTGGCCGCCGCGAATAAAACCCATGCGCTCTGAGTGAATCGCCTTCCACCGCTCCAGACGGCCCTGCTCCCTTTCGCTCTTGCTATGCTTGGTGACAAAGGCAAGAAGTTTTCCTAGCAATGTTTCACACGAGAGACCAAAGGCGTGCGCCGAGCTTTCAAAGCGCTTTAGAAACTGGGTCCGAATTAACGAAACAACCTGATTCTGCCGGCCTCTTAGCAAGGGATCAATGTCCTCGTCCGGGCCTTTGTAATAGGCAAGTGGGTTATAGATAGCCAGGTAAAAGAGGGGTTTCTTTTTGGCAAAGGCGCGGTCGACCATGTCCAGCAGGCGACCATATGTCTTCTTCACCGAATATTCGGCAAGCTTGGGAGCCTCCCTCGTGGGGAAAAGGGTTTGAACGCCACCTTGCTGCTCTTCGCTCGATTTTACGTAAGCGCGGCTGCGTTGTACGACCAGCTCACGAAAGAGTGAGTCGTTGGAAAGAACCTGATCAGCTTCGACTTGATTTGTCTCGGCTAAAGCTTCTTCATTAGACTCACCGCTTACAAGTTTCTCCAGATCCTTTTCCATCTTGCGGAAGTGACCGGGCAAAGAATGAATCCCCAGTGGCGCGCCCTTGAAGTAATCAGCCTGACGATGGGTGAACAACTCCATCATATGCTGTAAGTCGTCTAGACGGTTATTAATGGGTGTGGCGGTCAGCATAAAGACCGTTTTCCCCTCGGCGATCTCAAACATGCGCCGATATCGTGAGGGACGCCGCTCACCCTCTCCTTTGATTCCTGGATTCCGAAAATGATGAGCTTCGTCGATAACGATTACATCAGCTCTTTCCCGGATGCTCTCTAATTGCTCTTGATAATCGCGTCCGCGATTAAGGTCGGTGTGGTTGAAAATTTCGAGATTGGCGAATGCTCCCCTGATGTTTGACAGGTACTTCTTGAGCGCACTCTCCCACACAGGCTTCCGCGCAGCCTTGGGAACGAACAAGGCTACACGTTTGCGATCATGTTCAACGAGCCGCTCTATCAGCATTAGACCGATGAATGTCTTGCCCAGGCCAACTCCGTCACAAAGAAAAGCTCCCTTGTATTTAGAAGCAATCTTCATCAGCGCCTGGTAACCCTCTTGCTGGTAAGGCGCGAGGATGGGATATATTCTTGAACCACCGTTCTCAGGTCCGGCCAACTCCCATTCACCCGCGCTCATTTCATGGCCGCGGAAATACTCCTGCATTGCTTTCGCGTATACATCGAATGGCATGTAAGGGAACGTGTGCCGCTCAATCAGCTTCAGCACTTCCGCCGTAATGTCTTCAGCCTCATTCCAGTGGCGTTCGTACCACTCCTGCAAGGCTTCCACTTCATTGCGAATCTGGACGTTTAATTCCACGTTGTCTGTCAATCCCGGATACGAGAAGTTACTTGAGCCAACCAGAGCGGTCGAAGGGATGACTGAAAGTTTCGAGTGAGTGATGTAGGCCTTAGCGTGAAACTTGTCCTTGTTGTAAACGCGGCACTCGATCTGGCGACTTCCCAGCGCATCAACTATGGCGGGCACGCCAGTGAGAAAGTCATTAGCCTCTTTCTCTTCTTCAATGCTCTTGTCGAGGGCTTTTTTCAAAATTTCTGCCCCGGCAAGCAAAGCCTTACGGGTGCGTTTGGTCACCTCGTTTCCCATGAGGACGCGTACCTTCTCAAGCTTCTGCCAATAGCCATCCAGGGCAAGCAAGGCTCCGATTTCAAGACCGCCGGTAGCAATATCGAAGCGCTGAGAGATCTCGCTCCATTCGCGCAGGTAGTCGCGCACCTTCCACTCGGTGTCGCTGTTATCGACGATAAACAGATCGCCACCGCGACGACTACCACTCTGGATCTTTGAATCTTTCTCGCTTATGGCCATAGATGCGGCTAGTTAATGGGAGTCTGCCTAATCGGAAAGTACGAGGAAACGTCTTGGGTGAACGTCAAGATTATAGCGGCACGTATCAGGTTGAACAAGCGAGCCTGCACGGCCGCACTCCAAGGACTATGTAGTTACGGAACGGCGTTACTACCTGTTAGTTTTGGATTCAAAATATAGCCCGGCCGCATATCACCAAGAGCTCGTCTCGTTCCCAATCCCAATACTAGAAATAGAAGCTCAGGTAGGCGCGCCGAACAACTTTTGAAAGGA
Organism: Blastocatellia bacterium; assembly: GCA_963698325.1. Taxonomy (GTDB): domain Bacteria; phylum Acidobacteriota; class Blastocatellia; order Pyrinomonadales; family Pyrinomonadaceae; genus PSRF01. The sequence goes on from CAVOQJ010000013.1 coordinate 427,716, forward strand.
AGTCTAACTTGCCCCAGCCGGATTGTGCGAAGGCCGTGGATTTGAAGCGCACTAAAGTGCGGCGGCCATTTCCAGTGAACGCGCATATTCTGCCTTAGTTCATGCAAGAATTCTAGTAAGGAGTCAGGCCCGAACAATCCTACTTCCGCTTTGAGCGAACAGATCGGATCTAGTAGCCTTGCAAGTGTTACCGGCACCGTAGGGATTGTTTGATTAACGTTTAAGCGTCGATTAGAATTCTCCCATGAGCAAGACTGAAATCCTCGAAGAACTCCCCAAGCTTACCGCAGAGGAAAGACGCGAGATCCGCCTGAAGCTTGCCGAACTCGATGGCAACACTTGGCTCGATGACGATGACCCTCTGACCGACGCAGAAAAAGCGTTGCTGGAAGCTCGCCTGGCAGATATGGAACAGTACCCCGAAAAATCCATTCCCTGGGAAGAAGCTAAGAGACGGATCGAGTCAAGCTTCCGAAAGTGACCTACGGTCTGGAAATCCGACCGCACGCCATCGCCGACATTGAAGAAGCCGCGCGATGGTATGAGGATCGGGAACTCGGTCTGGGCGCTGATTTTGCCCGCATCATTCTTGAAAAAATCGAAAGTCTGCGGACGAGACCTCTGATCCACCGCCTGCGTGATCGCCGCCGCAATATCCGTTGGATTTTGCCACGCCGGTTTCCTTACCGGATTGTTTATCGCGTGGAAAATGACCTCGTCACAGTCTTTGCGGTTACTCACGCCGTTCGCCACGACCGACAGTGGAGCAGACGTTTTACGTGAATCGTAAATCGTGAATAGAAACAGACGCGAAACAGAAAACGGAAGACAGGAGTGGGGAACCGGGGAAAAGGGGAACGGGTAAAGGGGAAACGGAAGAGTGTATGAGTACTCAGTGATGAGTGATGAGTACTGAGACGTTTCGAGTTTCTGGTTTCGGCTTTCGAGTTGGAGAGGATTGCGAGTTGCAGGGTGCGCCACCCAGCACTAGAATGTCCCCGAAAATCAATACCACAGGTTTGTTCTCATAGGAGGGAGACATGAAAGCAAAAACGATTGTATTGACTCTGGCGCTGTACTTTTTCGCAGCGGCAGTGTGCTACGCCCAAGACGTACAGATGGGCACCTGGAAAATGAATGAGGCCAAATCAAGGCTCGCCGCTGGTGTGGCGAAGAACCACACAGTTGTCTACGAGGCCGCAGGTGACAACGTGAAAGTCACGGTGGATGGCACCGACCGCGACGGTAAGCCCACGCACAACGAGTGGACGGGAAAGTTCGACGGGAAAGACTACCCCGTCACCGGCGATCCCACTTCAGACGCACGGTCCTACACGCAGATTGGTAAGCGCACGTTGGCGTTAACCATCAAGAAGGACGGAAAGGTTACTGTGACTGGGCGAATTGTCGTGTCGGCCGATGGCAAAGCCCGCACCGTCACTACGAGAGGAACCGATCCCCAGGGTAAGAAGTTCAAAAGCACTGCGGTATACGACAAGCAGTAGGGGAACAGGGGAAAAGGGGAACGGGTAAAGGGGAAGATCATTTGCGCCGTCGCCGAACACATTCATGAATTGTTTCCAGGACAGGTCCTGCGCGAAATAAGTGCGAGTGGCTTTTGCGAGCCTCACTCGAGTGAGGTTTGATACCTCGTTGATTTGGCATTCCAACCAGTAGTCCGTGGTCAGTAGTCAGCTTTGCACAAAAAGTATTTCGACCTAGTCCGCGCTTAAGCGGACGAATGAAAATAGCCCAGCGATTCATCGCTGGGATGGCAAGGATGCGAGATGAAGTCCGTGAAACGGACGACTGAAAACAGCGTCGAGCTGGCGGCTACCATTCCAGCCGTCCGCTTCACGGACTACGATCCTTCCGCTCCTCATCCCAGCAGTGAACTGCTGGGCTACTATCATTCGTCTGCTACGCGGACTGACAGAACCACTTTTTGTGCAAAGCTTCCGGTGGTCAGTAATCAGTAGTCAAGCGACCTGCCTCTCATGGACAGTAGCGTCTGATTCTGTTTGCCCTCCGGCGCGCCTGCGGCGCGAAGGAGGTTTTTGTGCTTTGGATCCAGGGGTGGCGCTTCGCTTACCCCTGGCTACTATATGTCACGCCTTGGGCGTGAAACCCACCCGCTACCGCAGGCGGTTCTGACAAGAACGCTTCGCTTACCCCTGGCTACTATATGTCACGCCTTGGGCGTGAAACCCACCCGCTACCGCAGGTGGTTCTGACAAGAACGCTTCGCTTACCCCTGGCTAATCTCTGTCATGCTTTTAGTGTGAAGACTCACCGTTGCCCATCATTCTCCTCATTGCTGTTGGTTATGATTGATACAAGAATTTTTGCAGAGAATTATTGAGTCTGTAGCGGTCGTGGACTAACCTGCGCGAGTTCCTCGCATTTTCGCCCTTACTACGATTTTCACGCGGAGCTACACCCGTGCGACTAGACCTTCACGTGCAAATTATTGCCTGTTTGCATATTAGAGCCTGGACAGAACTTTACGGCGAAAGCGCTTTGCAGAGTACGTCTAACTCAGACTCTCGCGTATTTTGCAGGATTTGCATAATCATTTCCGGCTTGGAGTCCTTTGGTCGAAGGTCCTTCATCCACTCCAGTCGGTTCCATAGTGCATATAGATCAGTGAATGTCATCTGCTCTAAAAGGAACTGGCAAGCTCCGTAGCGATCGTCAGCAATACTGGCAGCAGAGGCAGGCGTGCGGACGGCGGCTAGCAGGGCCTGCTCTAACTCGCGTGTTAGTCCGGATGACTGTCCTTGTTGCCTCACCCAGTTTGGATCATCAATCCACGGCATGTCCTTTGGTGCTGAAGGCACTGGCGGAATATTTACTCTTACCAACCAACGTCTACATCTGGCGGCATGAGCGATTTCCCTCTTACAAAACGTACTGGTGAAATAGTTTTGACTTACCAATGCTATGAAGTTAATGGCATTACTCGCGGCTGTAAGAAATTGTTTTTCGGCATCAGCACCTACCGGTATCTCGCCCGCATCCAGAAATACATCGCAACCTTCTGCCCGCAACGAGTAGTAGATATCAGCCGCCAGTCTGGCTGAATCGACGCTGCGATAGCTGATAAAAACGTTGGGCTCCGAGCTGGCAGTGTTCGGATCAAACGACGGCAGCAGGGGCTGCTTCAGAATGGAATATGACTCTTCGTTAGAAGGAGAGGCTTCGGATACATCGCGGCCACAGTCTGGACATTGTCCATCATCTGGCCTATACGAGTGGCCGTTTGGGCAGATCACCTTGTTGAAGGACGATACAACGCCAACCGCCTCGTAGAGACACATGAGCCTTTCAACGTCGGTGAAACTGGAATTTGTGTGATGGGCGAGAAGTGATTGGTCAGTATATCCCGTTCCCCCGGGCACGAAACTGCGAGCGAGTTCGCGATCAAGGGAGCGTATCAAGTCTTTGTCCAGTATGTTGTCTTTAATTAACTTCGAGGATTCGTCGAAGTACATGCCTGACACTCGCCTCCCTCACTTGCCCCATTATCGAGATTTCAGCCTGCGGGGCATATACGTGCGCATGAACCGACTCCTTTAATTTATTAAGTGGAGCCCAAAAACAATTACAACTTACGCTGTCTGTACTCGCGGTGGCTCGCTCAGATGACATGATCTCGGGATCTAATCTTAGATCATTCTTTATGCTGCCGGAGCGATGCACAATTGTGCCACCAGCGCTCGTCCTTTTATCCTTAGCCGGTGTTCGAACTTCATTTTGTGGAAGGGTAGGAATCTTTTTTACGGCGCCGTATAGTTCAACCGCCAACGCTTCACGCAACGCAATAAGTGGTTGGAAGACTTCGAACAGTTCCGTGAATTCAGCGCTGTAGGCGGCTGCACTTTTCAAAAGTGTTGTGCTAAAAAGCGCATCTCCATTTGCTAAATTAATCTCGGCGAAATCAAGCGCCTTTTGAATCTCCTGGCGGTATGGCTTGAATATGACTCCTGGGTATCTCTCATCGGTTTTAATCGGAAGTGTATTATCTGGCACTTCAACTATTCTCGATTTCGCTGCGTACAACTGAAGCGCTCGATTCCCACCGTCCTCGACATACTTGATTACCATCGGGGTCAGCGTAGGCGGTGGTTCAGTAGCAATTTCGCCTTCAAGCAAAGCCGACATGCCCGCCTGTTCAACTTGCTTATAGACCGCCTTCCTTGTGCCGAATGCTTTGAGGTCACGCTGATCAAACTTCGCGACTTTCAGTCTTTGATCGCCCCAGGCGTCGAGCTCGGTTAGCAATCCTCTGAGATCGTCGATTACAGAATCGTCGGTGTCGACCAACTTGGTTAGCCGATCCCTGACTGTGACCCTTGTTCCACCCTTAGTCTGACCCTTCGATTCAAGATAACCCCTAACGTATTCAAGCTTCCTTAGTGTTACTTGCTCAATTATCCGAATTTGCTCTTGGTCAGGCATGATCTCGTTGATTTGCGAATGGGTCCTTATCTGGCCTACGGATTCTGATCGTCAAGTCAGCAGCTGGAGGAACGACGACCGCAGGCCGGAGAGAAATGCAAGGTTCGCGCTTATTATATTGGTTACCAGAATCTTTGCAAAGAAGTGATTATTTGAGGTGTTGCCAGCCTGTCGGGAGAAGGAGTCAGTAGTCAGGAGACAGAAGACAGTAGTCAGAAGTCGGAGGTCACCCGGTAACATGGTTCAAGGTGCTTCCCGGAAAACCGTCGTAGAGTTTTTGCATAGTTAATCGTAAACCACAAAGCGGCGGGTGCGATCTTAAGTTGCATTGCTCCCGCCTCTCGTCAAGAAAATCATCGTAGTGCGCAAGCTCTCGCGACTCCATGCCGGCGGGAATGCAGTTCATTTTTGAAGTTCTCTTTTAGCTGGTCGGGATCGCAGGGCACCGTACCTTGGTTTCCCGCCCACGCATTGATGCACCCCAGGGACAAGCCTTAGTAACCTCGTTTCCGTTCGGGCCATTTTCCGCCGACGGTCGCCGTCGCCACAATCTTCTGTTTTCCCTGGTGAGAAATTCTAGTCGACACGCTGATTTTAACTTCCCCGAGTGCGTAAGCGAGCGAAGAATCAAGCTCTGAGTTGTATTCACTTGTAAGTCCAGCTGCCTGGAATATGGTCCTCGCAATTTGTTTCGCCATAGCCTGAGCTTCCGACGAACGATACTTGTTTCCTTCCTTTAGGAGCTGAGAACTGACATCTACGGTCACTTCCGCCATCACGCCAGAACTATCTGCAGTCGGTGCAGTTGAAACAATCTTCGTGTCCACAATTGCAGGATTGTTCAGAGCCGTGATTATCGCCCTCAGCCGCGCTTCTTCTTTCTGGCGTGTCTGGGCTATGGCCATGGCTCTCTCGGTAGCATCCAAGTCAACAAAATCAGCGTGCTCAAGGTCGGCTAGAATTTCGCGCCGAGCCGCAAGAAGGCGTTCACCCTCTTCACGAATTAGTGTTGCTTCAGTTTTCGATTGCTCCGGATCATAAGCCCGCCGAAAGACCATCTCCTGATCGCCGCCAATTGCGCCCACGATGCCAATCAGCTCCCAACCAAACTTGCCCAACGTGTCCATTTGCGATTGGACTGTCAGCGCTTCCTGAGCAGAAACCACTCCCAGTTTGGAATAACTGACGAGTTTGGAGAGTCCTGCTGTTTTAGTTTCAGGCTCTAAGTCTGGATCGGAAAAGTAGGCCTTTCCGAATGAGACCACCAGGTACTCCCACTGCCTGCTGGTTCCTCTTGATACCGACTGCGGTCGAGTAGGAGCTGGGTTCGTGGCTCTCGGCGTTTGCGCGCCTGCAGTGGGACAGAGAATACAAAGGACAAGGATTAACGGCGCTAACTTACGCATTGATATTCTCCTTTGGGTTAACGAAAACCAATTAGGTTAACTCCCCGATCCAAGTAAGTACTGGTCGCTGCTGATTGCTTTCTTGACCTCGTAAGCTTGGGCCTTATAATGGAATTTCTTTGGCGGGGTAGCTCAGATGGTTAGAGCGTGGGATTCATAACCCCAAGGTCGGCGGTTCGATCCCGCCCCCCGCTACCAATTGTTTCAACAACTTACGAGCACCGAATCACACAGCGCGAAGACGTCGTGTGTCAGTTTTGTGCCCGCGATCGAAGAAAGCGGACTCTACCGCTGCCCGCTTTGCTGGATCCGTCGCTCGCACGTAACGCAAACAAGTCTTCGGATCCTGGTGGCCCATCAGATCCATTATTGTTCGCATTCCAACTCCTGCTGCGCCAAGACGCGTGCCGAAGGTAGCTCGTAAATCATGCCACCAAAGACCGACGATCCCCGCGTTTTGGCAGGCTGTGGTAAATGAATGTTTAATGTCATTGAAGGGTTTCCCTGTCAACGGGTTTGCGAATACGACTTCGTTCATCGCCTTTCCGCGACAGGCTCTCCATAACACATCTCTGACTCTCGCATTCATTGGAATCTCACGATTCCTCTTGCCCTTGGTGTGCAGGACCCCAACCAGGTTACGTGAAAAATCGACTTGATCACGACAGAGGTCGAGTAGTTCTCGTTTTCTGAGCCCAGTCCCTAACGTCACGATAGCGAGCGGAGCAAGGTGTTTTAGTCTTCCATTCATTGCCGATAACAACCGTTCTTCCTCGTCAGGAAAGAGATAACGGTGTCGTTCGTTGTCAGGTCGAAACTTCTTTACTTGCCTGCAAGGATTGACACTGACTCGCCGGTACTGAATGGCTAACTCAAACACTGCGCTCAGAAACTCCAGGTGTCGATTAACATCCGCCTGGCTCCTCGTAGTCCCTCGTCTTGTGATTGAAGCGGCCAAATCGCATTTGAACTTTTCGATCATCTCAGGAGTGATATCGCGGAAGGATTTGTCCCCAAACCGCGCTATCACTACCTTGCTCCGCGAATCGTCATTCTTGAAAGACCGCTTGTTAACTTTCGCATGTGGAAGGTATTCCTTTTCGATGAACTCTCCGAGGTTACCCTTGCCACTTGCTGCAATACTGTACCTGCCCTCGAAAATATCCCGCTTGATCTTTGCTTCCGCTTGTTCCGCATCCCACCTCGTTTGAGCCTCACGAAGCGCGCCGCGATATCTGACTCCATTGACGCTAAAACGATAGTGGAAATGCTTGTGTCGGCATTGTTTTCCCTGGCACTCTTTCCGCTTGCATGGTCTGAGAAAGATCATTTTCATTCTCCTCTAGTTGCAGCCATCGGAGAATGACGCGGATGATATACGAGCGCGGTGCTCATTTGGAAGTCTTTCCTCTTTCCCAATCGAGATACTCCTCAGGATCGAAGCGCAAGAGATTTGTTCCAGGGGGCTTTACGTATGGAATGCGCTTCTGGGCCACCATCGCATAGATGGTACGCAGGCTAACGCCAAGCCTCTTGGCCACTTCTTTAGGAGTAAGAAGTGGTTGAGATCTAACGAGCAGCAAAGCTCTATGCGGTTGCGTGTCCATAGCCAAAAGTCCTCGAGTCTTGCAGGACTGCTTCGAACATAACTCCTAATCCCTGACGTTCGTGAGACTGCAGACGCCGCTCGCATCACAGTGCGCCTAGCGTAGTTAGGACGACCTTTTGCCTTGTCGCTCACATCCGTTAGCATCGCTTCTACTTCTTCCTCGGACCAACCTCACGCAAGCATCGCTGGTAGTCAGGCCGTGACAAGAGTTTCCGAGCAGTCGCGAGGGTTAGTGGTGGAAGTTCCTCTGACGGCCTAGAAGTAGTCCCGGACGCCAGCAATCCAGCAGCGTCTAACTCTGCAGCTGTCACAAACCGACCTGGATTGCTGCTAACGATCCGCACACAGAATTTATCGCGTCCTGGTTTGTGACTAATTGAGCCGGGAAAACGCATTGACCCAGAGGCACCTCTGTCAGTACCCGGTAGGGATCGAAGCAATTGGTTTCTAATGCGGTTACAATCCGACTTTTCCGTCTTGTGAGGAAGGACCAACCAGGATTGGAAGTTCCCTGGTGATGTCTCGATACCGAGAAATGAGAAGGCTGCGAGACGCTGAAGGTCTTCTCCATTGCACTCATCCACCTGAATGAGGTTTCCAAAGGGACGGATCAATAGACTCTCGACCTGAGTCCTGTTTCGTTTGATGTAATGACGTAAAGATCGTCGCAATTCGGATGCTTGCAAGACCTTGTATTGCGGACGCCTCTCGTTTTCAGCACCCTCTGGGAGCGTCGTAACACCAAACTCAGTCACACCAACAGTCTCAAGTAGGTTCAGGCATTGGTGTGCCTGACCAATACTCTTTTGGACCTGATCGCCAAACCATTCCCGGCCGTCCATTCCAGCAAAAATGGCCTCCGGGTGATACTCGACCAGTTGGCTTCGGCGGAACTCTTGAGCTCGAGTAACGCGTTCTTCGAGAATCTGAAGCCATTCCTTCAGCCGGCCTGAAGGGATCATCTCGTCAGCAAGAGCGAGCAGCGACTTCTGTTTTTTCGTGCGCGTACTTTGGGGAAGCACGCCCCGCCGCCTTCCGTCAGATGTGTCGCGTGTATCAAGATAAGTAACACCCCGTCGTGCTTGGCTTGACTGTCGAGCGGTTCGTCGAAACGCGCCAACCATTTCCACCATTCGCCTGCCCCTAAGTGTGTCAACCACTCGTGCAAGTTCTGATGACGGAAGGAGTCTCCAGGACTCGCTCTTTGTGATGTATTTGCAGACCTCCTGAATAGCAGCCTCAAGGGAATTCTTTTTCGATCCGAATCTCTTGTGTGTGACCTCTCGCACGTACACGCCCAACTTAAGGTCGGCTGTCTTAATAGTTAGCGAAGGAACTCCCATTCTGGAAGCTGCTTCTTTGAAACAGATGGTCCATTCACGTTTAAGGTCGTCGCGATTGATCCATTTGGAAATTACCAGTAGGTGTATATGGACGTGAAAACCAACTTGCTGATAGGCGATAACGGCGTGGGCGCTTTTGCGCTTGCCCTTGCAACCCAAGGTAAATTCAAGACTCTTTGTTGCACCACGAACTGTGGTCTTCCACCATAGACGCTTGCGAAGCAATCCCCACGCAACGTCGAATAAGTCTATCGTGTTCTTGAGACCCACTCCGTAAATAGTCGGAGCAGTCAGGGTTACCATTCGATACCGTTCGCCCACGCGTGGGACAACGCCATCAATCGCTTCTCGTAATCTATTCCGCAACCTACGACTCTCTGCTGCTTGGTACGAAGGCTCCAAGCGAGAACCTGGCATCCACAACACTCCGGCGCAATCAAAGTAACGGCCGTCTTTACTTGTTAGATTATTTCCACTGAAGTGGTTGAGAGGCTGTGCAGCCGCACGAAGCATGTGTGCTGTCGCGATAACTCGTGGACTAGCGTTGGGGCACGACTCTAAGCGATCTGCGATTCGAATCCCTTCTCTAATGCGAAATGCCGAGATCGCCTTCAGATTTCTCTTCTTCGCGGTTGGCCTCAAGTTCGGTAGCAGATTAGCGAGTTGTGACACCGGTGTACTTCCCTAAGACTTACTCGCCGATGTTGAAAAGGAGGGGTGTAAACGGTAGGATGAGCCCAACCGCCGCCTATGTCGGCGTACTTACACCTCGCTGGACAAATCAGCGAGCGATGTAGTTGGGGCCACGCAGCGCTCTGAAAATCATTAGCCGTGATTACGGCGCTGCGCGGTCCTGGTTGTTAGTCCTTCGAAGCGTCATTTTGCGGAATTCGCAAACGCTTCCTCACTCCATTACGTAAACCATCAAGATACTCATTAGCATTCCTTAACCGATCCAAACTTGCGCCCGTTGCCTGGTGCAACGACGCAAGTAACTCCTCGTTCGATTTTTCAAGCAGGCCAATAATGACTGGCCCAAGTTCCGGTTGTTCGGTGAAAAGCATTGCGGCATCTGAGACGGCTTCGTCAGGATCATTGCCCTCCTGAATGTCTTCCTTGATGCCCAAGACAAAACTATCCAGCGTCACGCCGCTCTGCGCCTCATCACCGGAATGCGTAGTTACTGTTGAAGCTTGAGTCGGGTCGGTGGCAGGTGCAGCCGTAGTAGGCGCGTCATGCATTTGCGAAGAATTGGGATAGCTCCGTTCTGCGATCGGCGCCGCGGACGTAGGGGCGGCCAAAGGGACCGTCCGTGGATTGGGTAAGACGCGCGCAACGATTCGCTCAAATGTATTGCTGACGCGCTCAATTATTTGCGGATTTTGACTTGCCACTTCAAGCAGCTTGTCTCTCCAATTCACTGACTCGGCAGCTTGTTCTGGAGTCGCTATCAGCTCTCGCATTGCGCGAAAAAACTCCTGCGCTGCGCCGGTCTCTCTCATCAGCGTTAGCAGCGTGCGGTCCCTGTCGCTAATTTCGGGTTCACTGCGTTGGGGCGTGGCTTGAGCCTGCAGTTCGCGTTGAAACTCCATTAGCTCACGCAGTCTCGATATCTCTGATTTCTCTTCGGGTTTCGTTGCCTGTAGCCGTGCGGCTAAGTCACTCAGCGACTGGTTGATCATCGCCGAGATTTCATCCCGTGAAACAAAAGAGCCGGGCTGCGGTGCTGGTGCAAGTTCTCGTAACAGTTCCCTGGCAGCACGAATACTGTCGGCAGCTGCATTCAAGGTTTGAGCGGGGTTATTCGCAGAATGCACTCCATTCCCACCTACTGCCGGCCTATCCGGTAGATCGTGCACACCTTTGGGCGGGAACTCGATTAACTTGATGTCCTCATTAACCCGCTTTTTCTTTTCGCCAATCACGCCGGCGTAATGCTCCAGCATTACATACTGAGCCTCGCCTCTCAGGGCACGCGCCTTCAGTTCGCCCATTGTTGGCGGAAAGTTTGGGAAAGTCGCCAGATGAACATCGCGGGCTTTGAGGTCAGTCCGTCCGGCCAAGAAGTTTTCACGTGACATTGACCAGGCTTGCCAAGAGTGCGCTGGCAGGTTCGACTCTTCATCGAATCCGCCAATGGACGAGAATGGAATCTCACTCGAAATCGAATCGAATACTCTATCGGCAAACGCATCGGTCATAGCAGCATCTCAGTATTCAAGAGGCCTTCGTCAGAATCGCAGCCGTTCTTCCCATGTTCGTGCTCAAATTGCCATCAAGCTGTTCAAGAAAATGCGCTACCGAATTTCAATGAGGCGTTTCATCATCATCTTCGGACTCGTCTTCTGATTCATCTTCGTCCGGCAGTAACTCGATGGCCCCTTCCAGAAACGATTCCAGTTCGAGGACGCGTTCGTCAGTGGCCGTTAACTCATCGATGAGCTCAGCCCTGCTCATGCTTGTGTAGCGTTGTGGTGCACTCATGGACTTACCCCCTAAGAGTGGAATTGGGATACAGTAAGAAGGCGTTGAAGCATCGCCTTCTTACTCGTCAGAACTAGTGGAGAGTTTAGCTGGGAACTGATAAGCAGCGTGAGTTACGGGTTTTTGCAAAAAGTGTAACAGCTATTTCTTCTTTGCTTTCATAGGGTTGAACTTAGTTTTGCGCCTTGAAATATTTGTCCTATGTCTTCCTCTGAATTTCTCTTCCTCATCTATCTGTTCATCCCTAGTCATGTCCTGATAGCCCGGAATCATTTGGTTGTAGAGTGGAGTAAAATCTCCATCGTTCTCGCGCAGAAGCTTTCGTACCAGCAGCGCATCCCTTTCAGCTTCCGTAGGCAAGTATTTCTTCACTTCTTGCAGTACGTCGATGAAAAAGTCTATTTCGGACTTTAGATGTATCGGAGCTCTTCCGCACTCACTTACCCATACAGCAAAGATCTGAATCGCACGGTTGGCCGCCTTCTGATTGGAAATCGTTCCGGCCTCTTTCCCTTGGCTCTTGCGAAAGAGTTCTTGCAGGCCCTGCATGGCAATATTTGGGTCCTCATTACTACCAATTACCTGCTGGAGTTCCTTGAAAAGAGGAATCAGTTTCTTCATAGATGCGGAAAGAGCCTCGGGAAACTCATGCCGCGCCCACTCCTCGATTTCTCTGCCGAGTACCTCCTCTGAAATAAGTTTTGAACGCTTCTTGGCCAAACAGTATTACAAGCCTTCTATGATGTTAGTTGGACCGAATCCTGTGACAGAATCAGTATGTTAGCAGAAGGCCCACCTCATTTTCAGCAATCACATCCTCTCGGGAGTGGAGGTTGCACCGTCTGACCGCCAGCACCAAAAAGACCAATTCATATCTCCTCAAGTAAACTCGTTCTCTGACCAGCCGGTCGATGTATTTCGTCCTAATCTTGATTCAACATGCCGTAACGACTAATATTGCCGCGCACCAAGGTCCTCTGAGGTTCTTCGGCTTTTTTTGAGCACCTCTTTCGCCTAGCACGGGCGACCTCCTCGACCGCATTTACTCGTAGCAGGTTTCGACGGTCGTTCTGATTAATGCCCCGAATCTTCGACAACATTGACAAGCAGCTTCTGCCAACGCTGCGCGAAACTCTCGAAGTTTCTGACCGCGCGGACTTCTCCGTCGGTTACTTCAATCTCCGTGGGTGGAAGCAGATCGACTCGTTCATCGAACGCTGGCCGGGTGGTGAGGGAAACTGCTGTCGCCTCCTTGTCGGCATGCATAGGTCGCCTGACGAAGAGTTACGCAAGGCGCTGAGTCTCGCTCATCATGACGAAGGAATCGATAATCAGACTGCCATACGTCTGAGGAAGACTCTCGCGGAGGAATTCCGAGCGCAACTCACAGTCGGAGTGCCAACTGACGAAGACGAGCGCGGGCTCCGGCGTCTTGCACATCAGATCAAGAGCAAGAAAGTAGTCGTCAAACTCTTCCTGCGGCATACGCTCCATGCAAAACTCTACCTCCTCTTTCGGCCTGACCCTGTCAATCCGAGCATCGGCTTCCTGGGAAGCAGCAATCTCACATTCGCCGGGCTCGCGCAACAGGGCGAACTTAACGTCGATGTCATGGATCACGACGCCTGCGAAAAGCTGGCGAAGTGGTTCGAGGACCGCTGGAATGATAGGTGGTGCTTGGATATCTCTGAGGAACTCGTTCAAATCATCGAAGAGAGTTGGGCGCGTGAAGAGTTAATTCCTCCGTATCACATCTACGTGAAGATGGCCTATCACCTCTCGCAGGAGGCCCGCGCCGGTCTAGCCGAATTCAAGATTCCACGAGACTTCGGCAACAAGCTCTTCGAGTTTCAAAAGGCTGCCGTCAAGATTGCGGCGCACCATTTGAACAAACGCAACGGCGTTCTGATCGGCGACGTGGTCGGCCTCGGCAAGACGTTAATGGCAACCGCGGTGGCTCGCATCTTCGAAGAGGACCAGGACCTGGAAACACTCATTATCTGTCCAAAGAACCTCGTCAAGATGTGGGAAGACTATCGCGAGCAATACCGGATGCGCGCGCGTATCCTGCCCATCACACGAGCCAGAAAAGTGCTCGAAGACCTGCGCCGATATCGCTTGGTTCTAATCGACGAGAGTCACAACCTGCGAAACCGGGAGGGCAAGATTTATCGAGCACTCCAGGAATACATTCAAAAGAACGAGAGCAAGTGCATACTGCTTTCGGCGACGCCTTACAACAAGACGTACCTCGATCTGTCGAACCAGTTACGACTCTTTGTTCCCGATGACAAGCACCTCGGCATTCGACCCGAGCTAGAACTGCGTCGGAAGGGACTGGACGAGTTTGTTGCTGAACACCAGTGCGCTCTCGATTCCCTTGCTGCTTTCGAAAAGAGCGAATTCGCGGACGACTGGCGCGAGCTCATGCGACTTTACATGGTGCGGCGAACCCGCACTTTCATTCAAGACAACTATGCTGAGACTGATCCTACCAACGGTCGGAAGTATCTGACGTTTGAAGATGGCACCCGCTCGTATTTCCCCACTAGAGTTCCGAAGACGATCAAATTCAAGATTGATGATGCTGATCCCAATGACCAGTACGCCAGACTGTATGCGGATGACGTGGTTGAGACAATCAACAAGTTGAAGCTGCCAAGGTACGGTCTGGGAAATAAGATTGCAGCCGATCCAGACCCACTGCCTATACAATCTGAGGCGGAGATCATTCGGAACCTATCACGTGCGGGCCGCCGTTTGATGGGCTTCTGTCGTACTAATCTTTTCAAACGACTTGAAAGCAGCGGTGAAGCTTTCCTACTGTCGGTCGAGCGTCACATCATTCGCAACTTTGTTTTCCTCCATGCAATCGAGAATAAGAAGCCGCTACCAATTGGTACCCAAGACATGGCGGCGCTCGATACGCGGACTACTGATGAAGATGCCGATGGGTTACTCCATTCGCCTCTCTTCATTGGTGAAGAGGAAAACGGAAATAACCGGCAGGAATTCGAAGAAGCCTTGCCAGATACAGAAAGTGGTTTCAAGAGCCGTGCGGCTACCCTCTACGAACTGTACGCAACTGAGTTGAAGAGCCGATTCAAGTGGTTGCGCTCCGATCTCTTTGTTGATTCTCTCAAGGATGAACTGCTCGGTGATGCAGCCTCGCTAATGCAAGTGCTGAACAAAGCTGGCGCATGGAACCCAGACCGGGATGCCAAGCTCACCCAGCTTTACAAGCTCATAGCTAAGCAGCATCCGGACAAAAAAGTAATTGTCTTCTCGCAATTTGCCGACACCGTTCACTATCTGGAATCGCGACTCCAGGCGAAGGGAGTCTCAAGAATTGAAGGCGCAACTGGCGCGTCTGCCGATCCGACGGCGGCTGCCTGGCGATTTAGTCCTGTAAGCAACAATAAGCGGAGCCTGGTAGACGAGGATAAAGAACTCCGCGTGCTTGTCGCGACGGACATTTTGAGTGAGGGCCAGAATCTTCAGGACGGTTTTATCATCGTCAATTACGACTTGCCGTGGGCGATCATTCGTCTGGTTCAAAGAGCGGGCCGCGTCGATCGTATTGGGCAGAAATCCGAGCAAATTCTTTGCTATTCTTTTCTCCCAGCCGAAGGAGTCGAGCGGATCATTCGGTTACGTGCGCGCGTGCGCCAGCGCTTGGCCGAGAATGCTGAAGTCGTTGGCACAGATGAAGCCTTCTTTGAGGATGATCATAACGATCAAACGATTCGCAATCTCTTCACAGAGAACGCGGGCATCATGGACGGCGAAGCAGACACCGAAGTCGATCTTGCCTCCTACGCATATCAGATCTGGAAGAACGCCATTACTGACGATCCGTCATTACGCAAAACCGTCGAGTCGCTGCCCGGTGTCGTTTACTCAACCAAACAACTGCAGAAATCAAACGGGTCAGCTCCAACACCAGGTGTTCTCGCTTACATGCGCACCGCGAATGATAACGATGCGCTTGTCTGGATGAACGAGCATGGGGAGAGCATTACCGAATCGCAGTTCCAAATCTTGAAAGCCGCTGAATGTCTACCGGAAACAAAAGCACTGCCACGTCGCGCCGACCATCACTCGCTAGTGCGCAGCGCCGTTGAGTTTGTTTTGAAAGAGGAGAAGTCGATCGGCGGCCAGCTTGGACGTCCATCGGGCGCTCGCTTTCGCGCTTACACAAAGTTAAAGCGCTACGCCGAAGACATTAAGGGAACCGTTTTCGAGTCGCAGGAATTGATAAAGGCCATTGACGAGATTTTCCGTTATCCACTGTTGCAGTCGGCAACAGATTCGCTCAATCGGCAACTGCGGATCGGTGCCACCGACGAGCAGCTTGCCCAGCTAGTAATTGCGCTTCGCGAAGAAGACAAGCTCTGCAACATTCACGAGGAGGAGCAGAGCGGGGAGCCGCAAATAATCTGCTCGATGGGTCTAACCAACGGGTAGGGACAGAACTATGGCAAAGCTCGATGTACAGAAGGCGCGCGACCTCTTGCAAGACTTCGACTTTGGAAAACTGTTCGTCGAAGAGCTCGGATGGTCGCAGCCTACGAGCCACCAGCAGACGTACTTCGGCTACAAAGACGATGAATTCCAACGGAAACAAATAGCGCAGCTGTCCGGCGTCGCCGTTCTCGAAGTAACGTCAACCGACGGCAAGATTCCCGATCGAAAAACGCTCGCCGGAATTCATAAAGAAATATCGAAGCTTCATCACGAAAACCTTCTAATCTTCGTCGACGCGCAACGCACTCAAAGCCTCTGGTATTGGGTCAAACGAGAAGACGCTAAGCTTCACCCACGCGAACATCTCTACGTCAAAGGCCAACCCGGGGACCTCTTTCTTAGCAAACTCAGCTCGATGGTTTTTGATATCGGCGAGTTTGACGAGGCTGGCAACGTTTCCGTGTTGAACGTAGCCAAGCGCCTCAAAGATGCACTCGATGTTGAGCGCGTCACCAAGAAATTCTTCGGTCAATACGACGATGAGCGTCTCGCATTTCTTGACCTGATCAAAGGTATCTCGGACGAGCGTCAGCGACGGTGGTACGCATCAGTGCTTCTTAACCGGCTAATGTTCATTTACTTCCTTCAACGGAAGGGGTTTATTGACGATGGCAACCACACGTACTTACAGGAGAAGCTGGAAGAGTGCAAGAAACAGTTTGGTAAGGACCAGTATTACGAAAGAGTTCTCAAGCCTCTCTTCTTCGAGGGTTTTGCCAAGCCTGA
This sequence comes from Blastocatellia bacterium, assembly GCA_963698325.1. Lineage (GTDB taxonomy): Bacteria > Acidobacteriota > Blastocatellia > Pyrinomonadales > Pyrinomonadaceae > PSRF01. Next base: position 444,272 of record CAVOQJ010000013.1, read on the forward strand.
AGCCGACCGCAGTCCTGAAGTGAAGAAGCTCCTCGGTAGAATCAAATATCTCAACGGTGGGTTGTTTTTGCCGCATCGAGTCGAACTCGACAACGCCCATATTCGCATTCCTGACAAAGCATTTGAGAATCTACTGAAGCTTTTTCAGTCGTACTCGTGGAATCTCAACGACACGCCTGGCGGTGAAGACAACGAGATCAATCCGGACGTGCTCGGCTATATCTTCGAAAAGTACATCAATCAAAAAGCCTTTGGCGCTTACTACACCCGCACGGAAATCACCGAATACCTCTGCCAGCAAACCATCTATAAGCTCATTCTGGAAAAGATCAACTCGGCAGGCGTCAAGGGTTTGACACAACCACATTCTTTCAAGTCGATGTCCGAGCTGTTGCTCAACCTCGACGCCCAACTATGCCGTGAATTGCTTAATGACATTCTTCCCAATCTGAGCTTGCTTGATCCTGCATGTGGCTCGGGCGCTTTTCTAATCGCTGCCATGAAGACGCTCATCAACGTGTATTCGGCGGTCATTGGTAAGATTGAGTTCTTGAGTGATCAAGGCCTGAAGCAGCACTTGGCAAATTTGCGCGAACGGCATCATGGTTCTGTGAACTATTACATCAAACGCGAAATCATCACGAACAATCTTTATGGAGTGGACCTCATGGAAGAAGCCACCGATATCGCGCGGTTGAGGCTCTTTCTTGCTCTAGTTGCCTCAGCCAAAGACTTAGACCAGTTAGAACCATTGCCAAACATTGACTTCAACATTCTCGCCGGCAATTCACTAATCGGAATTCTGAACGTAAATGCAGCAAGTTTTAACAGGCTAGCCAAAGGCAAACAGGGAAGCCTTTTAACTGGATTGGCAGCCTCAAGCTACGAGAAGATTCTAGAAGATAAAGACAAATCAATCGAGCAATATAAGAAACACGCAGCCATTCGCGAAGAGGAGTTCGGTCTAGACCAGAATACGCGCCTACTCCAATTGCGTGAACACATCAACAAGATTCGCGAAGAGTCTTCTGACAAACTAAATGAACTTTCGTTGGGTGACTTTCAAGATCTCGGAATTAAATATGAAGAAGCGACTTGGGACAAAACGCTTGATAGCGAAGGAGTTTCACAAAAGCGCGCGCTTCTGTCTAGCGACATCAAGAGGTTGCACCCGTTTCACTGGGGCTTTGAGTTCGATCAGGTGATGAAACGCGGCGGCTTTGACGCAATCATTACAAATCCGCCTTGGGAAGTTTTCCAGACCAACGAGAAGGAGTTTTTCCAACAATACGCTCCGTCAATTCAGAAGAAAACGCTAAGAATTGAAGACTGGATTAAGCACAAGGATAGACTGCTCAAAGATCCGGATACGAGGCGAGATTGGCTTGGGTATGTTGGACTCTTCCCACATCAGCTCGGTTATTTCAAGAAAGCGCCTCAGTACGTTAATCAGACTCCTCAATTATTAAATAAAGCCGTAGGCAATAAACCTAACCTCTATTGCTTATTCCTCGAACAGTGTTTCAACTTGCTACGTGAATCCGGTGAGTGCGGAATAGTGCTGCCTAGCGGAATCTACACCGACCTTGGAACAAAGCAACTACGAGAAATGCTTTTCGGCCGAACTGAGATTACAGGCCTGTTCGGCTTTGAAAATAGAAAGTTCGTTTTCGAAAATATCGACGTCAGATTTAAGTTTGTGGTGCTGACGTTCCGCAAAGGAGGGCAGACCAAATCCTTTCCAGCCGCTTTCATGCGACATGATGCTCAAGAACTTCAAAACTTTCCAGGGGACTCGGCGTTGTTTGTTCCAGTCGACTTGGTGAGGCAGTTGTCTCCGGATTCCCTCTCGATACCCGAATTCAAGTCCGACAAGGACATAAACATTTCGGTAAAACTTCTGAAGCAACCGCTGCTTGCTGATCGAAGTAAGGGATGGGGGCTTGAATTGTATGGCGAGGAGCTGAACATGACGCGGTCATCGGGGTTCTTTCGAACGAAGAAAGACAAGATATCCTGTGTATGAAGGAGGAATGATTTGGCATTTCACAACGGGCTACGCGGAGGCGAGATATTGGGTCGTGGAATCCGAGTTACGGCAGCTGTTCCTTGGGAAAAGAGCTAAGAGAATTCAGTTCTCTGCGATTACTCCCAAAGACTTGCGCAATGATTATGAAGTTTATCGAATTGCGATTCGAAAGATAGCATCGAACACCAATGAGAGAACACTCATCTCTACCGTGATTCCGCCGTATGTTTTTGCTGGCAATTCACTATCCGTTAACTTTCCGTTTCAAAAGACTGAGGCAGGTTATAACAATTTGCAATTCTCTCAGCGAGAATCCGTAATGCTTGTGGCTCTGTTGAATAGCTTCGTCGTCGACTACACGCTTCGATCTCGGATGACGACGAACCTAAATCTTTTCTATATAAACCAGCTCCCGGTGCCAAGGCCCAAGGAAAGTGATTCTCTGTACCAAGAAATAGTGAATCGCGCAGCCAGACTCATTTGTACTACGGCAGAGTTTGATGAGCTAGCACGTGAAGTGGGCCTGCGAGATCATCGCGATGGTGTTACTGAGCCACGGGAACGACTCGCTTGCGTGCTGAACTTGATGGCATGATCGCGCACCTTTACGGCCTGACCGAAGAAGAATTCACTCATATCATCTCAACGTTTCCGCTCGTCCAGCAGTCAGTCAAAGACGGTGCGCTCGATGCCTATCGCGAGTTTGCGCCCAAACCTGGCGACCAAGAGATCGCCGCGCTGATTGCCAAAGGAGAGAGTGCGACGCTTGAATTCAAATCCTCCGCCCGTTGGGACATGAAGCAAAACAAAGCAGACAAACTAATCGAAGGGATTGTCGTCAAGACGGTTGCCGCACTGCTCAACTCAGAAGGCGGCGCGCTGCTGCTGGGCGTCGACGATGATCGCAACGTCATTGGCCTAGCTCACGATTACAAATTGTTTGGCAAGAAAGATTCCCGCGACGCCTACGAAAACTTTCTAATTACGCTTCTTCTCCAAAATCTTGGCAAAGACTCATCCACGCTTATTTCCATCACACTCCACGAACTCGATGGTAAGGACATCGCAAAAGTTGCGGTCAAGCGTTCACCAAAACCGGTCTATGATAAGGACGGTCTGTTATACATACGCGCGGGTAATTCCACGAGACAATTAACCCCGAGGGAAACTGTTGACTACTGCAAGATGCACTGGTCGTGAAGTCGCGTCGAGACTATGAAAGTGATCGATAACAAGTGGCAACATGGACCGGTCTACTTCGAGGGCTTGGAACTCGGACCTGTCTTGAGCCACCACGACGGTCTCTTGCCATTCCGTGTGGTTTTGGATCCTGGTGTTGGGACCGAGGTCATATTGGTTCTTCACGATCAGACTGACTTCATGAATAAGCTGAAGAGTATTATGCCCTTCCGACTATTCCTTAAAACCGGCCTCGCTAGAAATGAGTTTGGCCCACTCGGGTTTTTGCTTTTTTGGATTCAAGACCCCGCAAACCCGTCGGATTATGTAGTCGCTTACGATGTCTATCTCAATCCGACAGAACAAGTGCAATTGAAGCTTTGGCGCGACCTTGCATCGCAGACGCATTGGCATCTGTTTCTTGTCGGCGCCGCGGGAAAGCAGGAAGAACTCTTTGAGTTTGAGAATGGCTTTGGTTTGAATGAATTTGTCGCAGACGTTGACGAACGCTGTCGAGGAATTGAGATGGTTGATTTTTACCTCGCGAGAGACGAGTTCGCCAACAAACACTCTGTTCGAGATATTTTCAACATGTGAGAAGTGATCGGAGCGAGGTAGATTGTCTTTAATACTCCCCAGATCGACTGGATGAGCACCATGACGACAATACTGGACGAAAAAAAATGATGACGGCGAGTTAATAGCCAGAATCAACAAAAAAACCAAGAAGGGACAATATTACCTAACCCTTGCCGCTAGAAAACAGGCTGAATTTGTTTCAAGTATCGAGTTAGTGAGCTTCGACAAGATGCCGAGCGGCTTGTATTCATCAGGCGCCGGCTTAACTGGCTCTGGCTACTTTTTGGTCGAGCAACTCTACAAGAAGTGGAAAACGAAAATAAGACTTACAGTCACCGCCGATGGAGCGTCGCAAATTAGGCGGCAGGGACGTGGCGTTAGAGTACAAATAAATCACTCGGAGCTAAGAAGACTAAATGAGTTCTTCCGGAGCACCCGAGCTCAGGGGACAGCCGAGATCAGAGAAAACGTGGCGAGTTTTCTTAGTGTACTAGCGCCCACATTCTTCTCATCGCAATTGGGGGACGGAAGCCCCGACTACACCGGTGGTCAGTTGGCCAGTCTACTCGTGAATCAAGATATCCTGGAAAACTTGAACGACACAGACCGGGAAACTCTAAACGACTTCATTCCTCAATACATTTCTCGTATTCCACTTACCTTGAAAAGCAATAAGAAACTCCGGGTAATTCTCGATTTGGTTGATGCAGGCCAAGAAGTCTACCTAAAGCAGATTATTGAGGAGTTCGAGAAAAGACTCTCTGGCGCTAACCAGAATGAAAATAGATGGCACGGCGAAGTTCTTGAGAAGGAGAGCGTAACGCTTTCGGGGAAGTTTCCGGATTTTATGTTGATTGATCCATATAATTACTTGGATGTCTATGAGATCAAGCGTCCGGACACCAAGTTACTTGGCTTCGATAAAAGCAGAGGAAATTATTTTTGGGAGAAAGAGATCTCGAAAGCGATTTCACAAGTAGAAAATTACATTCACCAAATCCAGCGCAATTCCGATACGTTAATCAACGACATCCGCAAAAAGAAGGGAATCGATATCAGCATCGTGCGGCCACGCGGCTATATTATTGCAGGAAGGCGGGGACAATTACGCCATTCGATTATGGAAGACTATTTCAGAATTCTGAATGAATCTCTCAAGAATGTTGATGTTCTTTTCTATGACGATCTCTTGGAAGGTCTGAAAACTTTCATAGCCAGACTTTCTCAATAAGCCACCAACACCGATTAGGTTGTCAGGCCTGGTCTTTCTCAAAGAGGCATCTCACGTCAGTTTGCTTTCATCATTTCAAGGCAGGGTTTGGGTAATTCTCTTTCTGTAACTCACTCAAGATTCCAGTCGGTCCAATAACCGTGGACGCGCGAAAGGGACAAGATGAGCATCAAAGCGAAGATAAGAACTTCATCCGGTGTGGCCGTGTTCGCGCGAAATCATCGCCTTTATCTTGAGGCTGCGGCTTCACGAAATGAGAAGCAGCCTGAGAGGTTCACGACCTTCCGCGCTGCCAAATCATGGGCTTCGGCGCACTATGCTAACGAGGTACATGGGGCTATTAAAGTCTATTTTGCAGCGATTGGCGGTGAGAAAGAAGTCGAGTATGAAGGGATAATACATCGGATTAAACTTGGCCCACAGAAAAGCGATCAAGATACAAAGGACTTGTTGCGATTCTCTTTGACTGAAACGAAGGACGAAGGCCTCTGGGAGAAAGGTCGCAAGAGAGTAAACACGCTCTATGTTATTACTCACTGCAAGAAGATCTCGGTCCCCTTTCCAATGATGGAGTTGATCAAATTGTCTGATGACAAATTAATCAGTGAAGACTACGGCTATAGTTATTGCCTGGTCTATGAACACCGCGCAATCTCGACGAGTGACGTAGTGATTTCACCAGAAGAGATTGATCCCGCAAGCGACATCTACGAAGGAGCTGCCCGACAGATACTGGTAAACGCCTATGAAAGGAGCCCCAAAGCGCGCAAAAAGTGCCTAGAGCATTACGGCTATAGCTGCGCAGTCTGTAGTTTTAGTTTCGAGGAAAAATACGGAGCAATCGGTAAGCATTTCATCCACGTTCACCATCTCATCTCATTGGCAGAAATAGATGGCCGGTACAAGGTTGATCCACTGAAAGATCTTAGGCCCATCTGCCCTAACTGTCATGCGATGATTCATTCCAAAAAACCAATGTTTTCCATCGGAGAACTCAGAAGAGCGCTTGCCAATTAACGAAATGCACAGACTGGTCAGTAGCCACCAGGTTCAGGATCCTTTAGTCACCAAAGTCGCTTTCTGGTAGTATCCGCTTGGTCTCACAATAAGCCCCTTGAGTTCTCAGCTCCTCTATACCGTTCTTCGCTTAGAGTCTTTGGACCAACTATTAACGAGGGATCCCATTGGCGTATTTTCTAAATCTCGTGTCTTGGAGAGCCGACAGTCTTGTTTTCCGCGCTCCGGTTACTAATAGATCCAGTCAGGGACCTCCATAGGAAGGGCTGGGCCGATGAGTAAGCTGCGCAAAGCCGTATTTTGAGGATTTTGGAAAAGTTGATCGGACGAAAGATCATGGACCGTCATTGAACCGGCCAAGATTTTCCCAAACTCTTTTACACAACTCCTCGATGGCTTCTAGTCAAGGCCCCAACTAACGTCGCCAAGAGTGTTTGTGTCAGCGTACCGGAGAGGCACGGGCGTAAAGTGTCACGATTAACATTATAGTCGTTGTAAGGACGCTCGCCCAAGCCATCTCACTGTCACGACGATCTCTTTGGGCCTCATCCGCACTTAGCGTCTGCCAACGCAAAACCCAAACCGCTGCGACGACAATCAATAAGAACACCACAACAACCGCTACGACTCTACGTTCAGATGTTAGCGTAAGGGCCAGCGCTGAGACAGCCGATAAGAGTGTCGAAAGGATAAAGCTTAATTGACGATATACGTGTACTGTCACGGATATGCAATACATTCGACTCTTGCCTTCTACGACAAATCCTTTAGGTAACAAGACACGCAGGGTGTTTTCAGTAATTTGCGGAACACCTGCCTTCAGCAATTGAATGACGTAAGCCATAAGAAAAGGCAAGGCGTTTGCTACTAGCTGCGCGGTATCCATCCCAAGGCATCTCCATTACTTTATTTTGACGTGCATATTGGATTCAATAATGACGGGCTGTAAAGGAACTAAGTCTGAATCACGAGTCTCTGGAATTGCCTTAATTGTGTATGAGACATTGAAGTCGGACTCGTTAGAAGGTGTTGGTATGCAAATTCGCACGTGAACCGTCTTCTCTTTTCCTCTCCAATATAGTTGGGAGACTGAAGGGATTTGCGTGGTTAGCACCTGGGGGCAAGTCGGTCTGGAGCATGTAGCTTGTAGCTTCTGGGAACACAAGCCGACAACTTTCGTATCGATCTGGTATTCAAGCACAACTTGACGCAAATGAGCTCCCCAAGCGTGGTTCTTCACCGTCGTGGTGTGTAGAACTCTATCCTCTCGCGCGAAAGCACACTCAATGTTGCCTCCGACCTCGACCGAAAACTCAACCTCGACGAAGTCCTCTACAATATTTGCGTGTTCCAGCTGTGTTTCCAGCATCATCATCTCCCGACTATTGTCATCCGCCTGAGGGCCGGGCCTTGGTCCCTTGGATTTCGAAAACTCGATTAATGCTTTTCTCAATAGCCCGCTTTTGAGCATACTTAATACTAGTCCACTGGATTAGATCGCTGATCGGCCCTGCACATCTGAGATGGGTAACGATGCCAGCTCTCTGAGGAAACGCGTCAATCGGTTCAAAGTCATAACAAAGATCTCCATACTCAAGACCTAGCCGCAAGAACCTCAGATGCCAGTGCGGTTCGCAAAGATTCAGCAGATTATCGTTCAGGGGAGTATCCGTGAGGAGCTGCTCAACATCATCTAGCTTGAAATGCTTTATGTCATTGTCGAGGTAGAAGTATACTCCCCGGTATTCTTTGTCTCTTTGTACGTCTACTCTTTCCTGATGGTTTGCAATCCATCTAGCCGCGCTACGCATGTAATGCCTGCTTGCTTTGAGAAATTCGCTAATGTCAGCATTGGTCCTCCACCAAAAACTACAATAGTCGCTATACCTATCGGCACAGAAGTAAATGGCCCCTTCCCTATCTTTGGCTTGTTGAAGGCGAGCTGTTATTTCGACGCACTCGACCTCATTGTTGAGTTCCGCTTTTACTGTGATGTAATCGGGCTTGATTACTATTCCACCTGTATCTAGATCTGCGATGGCTTTACTTCCGAACCCTCGAAGTGATTTTTTCGCCCTAGTTATTTCTGCCTCGGTGAGATTTACCAAACGATCAAAGAGCGACAATATTGAGCGGTAGTTGAGCGATGGCTGAACAAGGTTTGTACTTTCAAAGGGTTCAGTGTCGGGCTCGGCGAGGAGCCGGATGCCAGACACGTCCGAACTGTCAATCCGACGAAGCCGGCGGCGGTTTTGCTCTAGGGCTGAATCCATTGCCATAAGTTCTGCTAGAGGTCTATACACATCTTGATAGAAGGACCAAAACCTTACAAAGTGTTTCACGTATCTCTTGTTCTGCGGTAACCGCACAGGAGTCGAACCCGAGATGTTTTTGTCTTCAACGTATCTTCGATACTTGGCAATCCCATTCCAGCTAGTGTGCAACACACTCAGGTCTGCCTTAGCTTCTTCGAGCCTGCGACCAGAACCAGGACTCTGGGGCGAGATATGACTTAGGTAGAGAAGCTGAATGGGGTTCCGAACTAATGATGTTCGTAGCAAGTTGCTGGGCTCAGCCTTGAAGAGTGGATCCTCATTCCATTTGATGGAGTCAAAGATACGGTACGGCACCGGCGAGGACGTTACGAGAAGAAAAAAATACTTCGAAGCTTGATAACACTTGTTGTTTAGAGCATAGGTAAAAGCATAATTGTGCGCGTCCGCGTAGTTAACGTTTTCTCCCCTTGAGGGTCGATCGGACATGAGTTGGAAATAAGCATCATGAAGAACCATTGGGTCGGGCGATATTTCGGTTGGGTCGACATAATCAGAAATACTCGTCAGCCGCTTCGAATCATACAGCTGCACCAACCGCCCAACAGCACTATCGGAGTCACTGATATTTCTAAGGGAGTCAAGAATCTCTCCAAGAACAGTGCCCGTAACGGCAAGCGGTGACTCAGTGACCTTGCCAGGAGCAATCTTGTAGCTTTCTAGAAAAAACTGCACTAACGGTTTCGAAAGGATTGACAGGACCGAGTCACGCATTCGCTTGTGCTCGGAAGCGCGACTAGATAGTTGGTATATCAATTCTCGGACGGCACCGGGAGGCAGGCAGAACTTCAATGGTGATGATGTAAGAAGGTACCTAGATAAAATTCTGTACTGAGAACGTGAAGACTCCGGCCATAGATACGCGTAGAGCTCCGAGAAATCCAAAAGATAGACAATTTCTTTCTTAAATTTTTGAATCCGCGCAAGAATCTTGTCCTAAGAAAGTCAATTCCCTTCTAATATTTCCAACTGTCTTGTTCAGTCTATGAAGGTCCGAGCAGGCAATATACTCAATCTCGGCTGGGTGAATGTTTGCCAATAGGCGACTTCCACTCCAGATTTGAGGTTTTCCCATAATGACTGCACCCAGTCAGCACTTGTTCAACTCTGCTCGATTAGAACCGTCGCAAGAATTTGCATTTATGCTGTATGTACTGAAGGCGGTTGTTGCGCGAAAGGCGATGAAATAAAGCAAACAGCTCAAGACTATGAGTTAGCCAAAGCCGTAGACTAGTTTCAGAGCGCGATTGAATGGTTTCAAGTCCCGCCAGCTCGTTACCTGAGAACGTAAGAACTCGTTAGAAATGCGAGAACAAAATTAGGACCCTGTGTGGTTCTGCTTAAGTCTACCATCAGAACTAAGATAGGAACAAGGTCTTAGCGAGTGTTAGTGCGAGAGACCAATAATCCGTGGAGTTAAGCTCGAAAGTTGTGTATGAGCAAATTAGAGGTGGCGTATTCTTGATGAGTTTTCGACGAACCATCAACCTTATTGCTAAGGAGGAATACGCCGTGGAGGAAGATAACGTAGTTGATTACAGGAATCCAGGAGTGGCCTTGCCGGTGGCAGATGTCTTGACTGAGGTGTTACGGCGCGGCGCCCAAGAGTTGTTACAGCAGGCAGTGGAAGCAGAAGTAGCGGAAGTGATCGCGCAGTTTGCGGAGTTGAAAGATGAACAGGGGCGGCACCGAGTGGTACGCAATGGCTATCTGCCAGCGCGCACTATTCAAACCGGGATTGGGGCGGTACCCGTGCGCGCCCCGCGTGCGGGACCGCGCCGGCGAGGTGAAATTTAGCTCGAGTCTGCTGCCGCCTTATTTACGGCGGACGCGGAGTGTGGACGAGCTGCTCCCGTGGCTCTATTTGAAAGGACTGTCGAGCAGTGATTTCGCGGGCGCGCTGACGCGTTGCTGGGCCTGGCGGCCCCCGGGTTATCAGCCAAGACCATGTTGTCGTTTGAAAGAAGTGTGGCGGTTAGAATATGAGCACTGGCGGCAGCGCGATTTGAGCAGGCTAAAGAATATGCCTATATCTGGGTAGATGGGATCTATTTTGGCGTGCGCCTGGAGGATGCGCGGCAGTGCATGCTGGTAGTGCTGGGGGCCACTAAAGACGGGCGGAAAGAGTTACTGGGACTGACTGATGGTTATCGCGAATCGGAAGCGTCCTGGAAGGAGTTGCTGCTGGAGCTAAAGGAGCGCGGCCTCACGGTGGAGCCTAAGCTGGCCATCGGCGATGGCTCGTTGGGTTTTTGGAAAGCCTTGCCGCAGGTGTTCGGCAGCGACGCGCACGCAACGTTGCTGGAAACACAAAATCGCCAACGTCCTTAATAAACTACCAAAAGGATTGCAGGCCAAAGCGAAAGCTGAACTCCACGATATCTGCATGGCCAGAGACGCGGACGCGGCGGAACGGGCCTTCGATACTTCTTCCTGCATTTATGAAGCGAAGTATCCCAAAGCCAGTGAGTGTTTGCGCAAAGATCGCGACGCCTTGTTGACGTTTTATGATTTTCCGGTGCTGCATTGGCAACACCTTCGCACCACTAATCCGATTGAGTCAACCTTCGCCACGGTGCGCTTACGGACCAACAAGACGCGCGGTTGTGTTTCGCGTGGCTGGCATGTTGGCCATGGTCTTTAAGCTGACGAAGACCGCGGAGCAAAAGTGGTACACGCTCAAAGGACACGCATTGCTGGCCCAGGTGATTCAAGGCGTGAAGTTCAAAGACGGTCTACAAGAGGAGGCTCAGAGAATCGCCGCCTGAGTGTTCTCTCGTACACAACATTTGCAAAAAACTCTAATCCGTGACGCTTACACTCTAGGAGATCTCCTACCAACTTAGGAGACTAGCATTTGAATCTGGTGCCCATTTTGTGTCCGGACTGCATGACAGCCAATGGCAACCGCATGTCAACGAATGTCACGTATTTCAAATTCCTTAGTAAACTCGCGATGGCTGCAACTTGTTAAAGGGTAAAAACTTGCGAATTTGCCCTGAGTCCGTTTCATAACCCCAAGGTCGGCGGTTCGATCCCGCCCCCCGCTACCAACATTTCCTTACCCCTCAAGAAATTACACGGGCTGCTAAACTCAGCGCTTTTTTGATTTGCCGAGATTTTGCCGAGATTGAAAAATTTTTGCTCTGCGTAGGAGCCAACCACTCCATCTCCCGCTCCATTTTTTCAGTCGAAGCTTGTGAGTAATCGACGACCAGGCTTGTGACTCCCACGGTCCAGAGTTCGGAAACCCATCACATACGGCACTTCAGCACAGCCCTTGGGGTCAGAAACCCCACGGTCGCGGTTAAAACATCCTATGAACGCGAATGTTAGAATCATGTTAAGAGCCGCGTATACATCAGTCGCTCGGCCTAAAATGCTGCACCTCTTGAATTCAGCGGATTATTGTTCCAAAGATTCGGCAGGTTCACAGATTTGCCACAGGGCTTGCTGAACGAGGGATAACCGGAGCCGAGTGGTAAAATGACGACAAATTTCACACACCTGCGCAGGTAGAGTGGGAGAGCAAAAGTGAAGTTACTATCCATTGAAACCACACCAAATCCAAACAGCATGAAATTGAATTTGGATGAGAGGCTGGCCAAAGGGGTCGCGATTACATATACACACGAAAATAGAGGAGATTGTCCGGCCTACATCGAAAAGATCCTGGCCATCCCAGGGGTCAGCAGTGTCTTCCGTGTCGAAGACTTTATGGCTATCCAGCGAAAGCCAACTGCTGGATGGGAGGATATCTTGTCTCAGGCCCGCGCCGTACTCGAATACGCCAGTTTGAACAACGCGAAGCCAGAACCAGAGGAAACGTCCGATAACAAATGGCGCGAGGTAACGGTAGCGGTGCAGTATTTTCGAGATCTCCCAATGTTAGTCAAAGTGTCCTCTGGTAGTGAAACAACTCGCTTGCCGTTACCCGAGAGATTCGGTAAGGCTATTGAGCGAGCAATGGGTGCATCGGAAAACATGCTGATGGAGCGAAAGTGGAAAGACGAAGGTCTGCGCTACGGGGATCTGCGCGAGGTCGGCGAGGCGGTGGTGCGCGAGATTTCAGCCGTCTATGATGAAAAGAAGTTAAAAGAATTGGTTGAGAGGGCCTATCACCCTGACTTACATGAAAAGGTTGAGGCGAACGGAGAAGAACTGGGCGAACTCAGTACGGGCCTTTGAATCGCCCAGGTGGGAAGAACGGTTCGCTGCGCTAAAGGAATTGGGCAGAAATGCAACAGCTCAGATAGATTCTCAAGCTTTGTCACTAATTATCAGAGCTACCAAAGATCCAAAGATGTCGATTCGCCGTTTAGCGGTGGTCTTTCTTGGGTTGATAAAAACTCCTGAAGTTTTAGCTCCACTCTGTGAGGCTCTGAAAGACGAAGCAGTTGGGGTGCGCCGATCGGCAGGCGATGCACTAACGGATTTAGGAGACACGACAGGCGATTGGCCCGATGGTTGAGACATTAAAAGATCCGAACAAACTTGTTCGTTGGCGTGCCAGTCGATTTCTTTATGAGTTAGGAGACGAAAGCGCTCTGCCCGCACTCAGAGAGGCCCAGGATGATGGCGAGTTTGAAGTGGCGATGCAAATCCGACAGGCCATTGAACGGATAGAGAGCGGCAAGGTTGGCCAGGGACCTGTTTGGAGACAAATGACCCAAGGGATTAACTAGTGGACTGTAACAGTGATTTACGAAGGCAATGACATTGGATAGGCCTAACGGATCAGATCTTTGACGTTTCGCCGTAGTTCTGTTGGTAATCCTCGTCGGGTCGGCAAATGCTGCGGCGCAAAATCCCTCTCCTGTTCCTACGCCCACAGCCCAGGCCACGCCAACACCGCAGATGTATTACCGCCAGATCCCGAGCAGCAATTTCTCAAAAATATTTTCATGGGCCAGAAGGCGATCTGGACTTCGCCATTTCACTTGCAGGCTGAAGCCGTGCGTTGGCTCGCGCCCATCGGTGCGGCAACTGCGTCGCTCATTGATGAGAGGCTCGCTAATTCCGCGTCCGGTTCAATGAGCTCTTGCGCTGAGCACTTCTCGATGAGCAGCGGCAGCAGCAGCAGTATCCATGTATTCGTGGAATCTTATGACTTTCCCATCATTTACTGTGAACACATGCGCAAAGTCGCCTCCGAACTCCCTACCAGTAGATTTAACACGCCAGGCATAATGACCCAGAGCCACGACTTTATCACCTTGAGCGATAAACTCTCTTGGATCAAAATGCTGAACCTCTTGAGTATCAACTAGCGATGCGAAGAATTGCCCCATCTGTTCATGACCTCGATGTTTGCCAGCAAATGGCACATTCTCTATTTCCGGTAGTTGCCATTCGATGTTATCTGAAAGCAGATTGAGTAGAGCTTTAATTTCTCCACTCTTGAAATTCTCGTAGACTTGTTGCACGAGTTTCGTGTTCTCTTGCTCGTTCATAGTCTCCTTTCTATATATCCACCACCACTACAGATGTATAAGCGAGGTGCCTTTCCCGCGTTTTCAGGGAGGCTTTGCCGTGTTGAGATGAGAGGTCGGTCGTCTTATATCACCGATCCTTCTCCGCTAGCAACTATTTACCACATGCAAGAAATATTGCTCATATAGCATATATTCTACATTTGACATATACCCGCCGCTGGCGTAAGGTAGCTGCGAACCGAGCGCAGCTTACTCCCTTCTCAGCTTCTCTGGAATCATCCGGACTACTGAAGCCAATAGCTCAAAACCTAAGGAGCTAAAAAATGTTTGCACGCCATGTCTCTATGAAACTCAAGGCTAATTCCGCCGCAGAGTTTAACCGCATTATCGCTAACGAAATTATCCCACTCCTCCGCAAAGAAAAGGGTTTCGAGGATAAGATCACTCTCATCGCTCCCGAACGTTCAGAAGCCGTAGCTATCACCTTCTGGGCAACGAAAGAGAACGCAGAAGCCTACCACCGCACAGGGTATCCTGACGTATTGAAGGCCCTGGCAAAAGTAGTAGATGGAACGCCAAAGGTTGAGATGTTCGAGGTTTCTAATTCGACATTTCACAAGTTAGCGAGGGCGGCCAAGGCTAGTTTCTTGAACTAGATAGAAGTTTTAGTTTGTAATTGGGGGGCATCTGCGACCTCCGCCAGCAAGACCAACGCAGGAGAGTCAACGGTAATCTTTTCAGAAGGAGGAGGTTGGTTATGAGCAAAGTTCATTTTGATCCTTTACATGATTTGCGCAGTCTGCAGAATGAGGTAAATCGTTTGTTCTCAAATAACATGAGCGGTGCTTTCGCTGATGAGGGTATTGCCCGTGGTACTTGGAATCCGACCGTGGACATCTATGAGAACAAGGACCGGATCGTTATTGAGGCCGACCTGCCGGGCATGAACCGTGAGGACATCCATCTCACGTTTGGGAACAACGTTCTCACTTTGAGTGGTGAGCGTCGCTTCGAGAAAAAGGATGAAGCCGACAATTACCATCGCGTGGAGCGCTCTTACGGCACATTTACACGCTCCTTTGCAGTGCAGCAGACAGACTCAATCGAGGGTGTCACGGCTGGGTACGATAATGGGATCTTGCGAATTGATCTTCCGAAGCGTGAAGAAGTGAAAGCGCGGCGCATCGAGATTGTCGGCCAAGGCAGCGGTGAGTCCCGAGGCACCCGCACAATTGAAGCGCAGGCTATGAAGGCAGCTGTCTAAGGACGAGAAAACGACAGCTAGAGCATCAAGGAGCTAAAACTGTGCCTGCCGGGTTAGCGCTTGATGCTCACAACTGAAGCCCTCATTTCTGAACTACAGGAAGATGAGAAAGCCCGGGCGATGTCCGGCGGTTTGGACACGTAAGTATAGAAACTGCCCGCAACCTGGAGGAAAACCTATTGAGACGCGTTGAAAAAACTCCGGAAAAGCGCTATCGGCGCGCGGGCCGGATTACCTGCCGGATGTCCCTCGCGCCTTTGCGGGAGTAAGGGTAAAGACGTCACGAGTATGTTCGATCAATTCACCTTCGGCATTGAAGAAGAATTCCAGATTGTCGATCCTCACACCCGCGAGTTGCGTTCGCATGTCTCAGAAATTCTCACTGAAACAGGCAAGATGCTGCTCGGCGAGCAAGTCAAACCAGAAATGATCCAGTGCATGATCGAGGTCTGCACGGGAATCTGCAAAAACGTACAAGAAGCTCGCACCGATATCACAAAGCTTCGCGGCATCGTTGCCACCCTCGTGCGCAAGAAAGGCCTGGAGATTGTCGCTGCTGGCACGCACCCGTTTTCTCGTTGGCAGGATCAGAAGATCTTCGAGAATGCAAGATATGAGCTGATCGTTGAAGAGAATCAGATGATCGCGCGCTCGTTGCTCACCTTCGGTCTTCACGTTCACGTTGGCGTTGTCGATCCCGAGCGGGCAATCCAGATCATGAATGCTGTCCGCTATTCGCTGCCGCATGTGCTCGCGCTCTCGACTTCATCTCCTTTCTGGCTAGGCGTACACACGGGATTGAAATCTTACCGTTCGGAAGTCTTCACAAGGTTCCCACGCACGGGCATCCCCGACCACTTCGACTCGTACAGCTCGTTTCAGCGCTACGTCGAACTGCTTATCGAGACAGGCTGCATCGACAATGGTAGAAAGATCTATTGGGATGTGCGCCCGCACCCGTTCTTCCCGACGCTGGAGTTTCGCATCTGCGACATTCCCACTCGCGTTGATGACACAATCGCCATCGCCGCCCTTTTCCAGGCACTGGTCGCCAAGCTCGACAAACTACTTGACCAAAACCTAACCTTTCGACTCCATCACAAAATGTTGATCGAGGAGAACAAGTGGCGCGCCGTGCGTTATGGGCTTGATGGCAACATGATAGATTTCGGCAAAGGAAAGGAAGCGCCAGTGCGTGACCACATTCGTGAACTTCTGCAGTTCGTTGACGATGTCATTGACGACCTCGGCTCGCGCAAAGAAATCGAGCACATCTACACAATTCTTGAGCGCGGCACTTCAGCCGACGAGCAGCTTCAAATCTGGCGCGAGACAGGCGACATTAAAGCTGTCGTGGATCGCTTAATTGAAAGGACAGTGGAGAATGTTCCGTGTGACGTGAGTCTCAGCCGGTCCTTCGCCAAAACCTCATCTGCGGTCATTTGTTGAGAGCGCAAAGGCACCTTGAAAGGCTTTTTGCCGGGCTGTCGCCCTGGTATCCAGCCATCCGTCCCACGCTGCTCCTCTGATGGTGGTGGTCGGCTTTGTCCTGCTGATTGCATGTGCCAACGTGGCCAAGGCTGTCCAACTCTCACCCGGCAACCTTTCTCAAATCCGCATTGGTTATTCGAGCCAAAGTGTGAGGCTTTCGCGCAACGATCCGGTTAATCGCTCGCCATATTCCCTTACCAAATTAAAGTAGGGTAAGACAACACCAAGGGTGTTCAGTTTGAGTTCCATTTCTGGAAGTGAACCCCGTTTTGCCGTTTAACGATCTCGGGGACACCGTGAACTCATCGGGAGAATAGTCCACGGAACAAACCTAAGCGACGCGAGGGTCCAACCAAAGCCGGTAAGCCCTCGCGTCGCTTTTCACGTTCTACCTCCATATCAAAAACTGGTTTGACTTTTATGTCGATCAGGACTGGCTTTTACCAATTGGCCATACCGATTGAAGGAGGTGACCTATGAGAAGCATTCTCTTACTCGCCGGGTTCACGTGCGCGCGATTTTGAATTTCACGTAGGCGGTGTTGTTGGCCGAGACGGTAAGCGTCGGACTGGTACCGAAATTTCCGTTTTCGGATGAAGCCGGAGTATGCACCCTTTCAGTGCAGTCATATTTTCAACGTTACCCGGTGGTCTGCGCTAACGCTACGACCACCGGCACTATCTTGCAGCCTTCCAGGCTGATGTGTTCTTTGACATAAGCGAGGGGGTATAACGGAAAGCTCGTTGCCCCACCGCTCAAGCTTTCCCTTATGGTCGGGCTCCTGCCCGATACAGGAGTTACGTTTTTGGACGAGTTTGACCTACCATGAGGGCCAGTGAAGATTGAAGTGATTATTAATGGGAGTTCTGGTTCCGGGACCAGGGCGGAGGTGCAAAAACGCCTGGCAGAAGCTTTTGAAGCGACTGGCGTCGAGGCGCGAATTTCAATCGTCAGCAATGGAGTCGACGTTGTAAAACTCGCACAACGCGCTATACAGAGTGATGTTGAGACGATAGTGGCCGCAGGCGGTGACGGGACTATCAGTTCCGTGGCTGCAGTAGTTATCAATTCGAACAAGACGCTGGGAGTTTTGCCGCTGGGCACTATGAATCATTTTGCTAAAGACCTGGGTATCCCCCTGGATCTTGAAGGCGCAGTCACAACCATCCTCTCCGGCGACACGATAAGGGTGGATATTGGTGAAGTTAATGGCCGCGTCTTCATTAACAATTCGAGTCTTGGTCTTTATCCGAACATTGTGCAAGAACGGAAGAAACAGCAGCGGCTCGGTTGGGGCAAGTGGCCCGCTTTCATTTGGGCGGCGCTGGCGGTCTTGCGCCGTTATCCGTTTCTGAATGTTCGCGTTGGTGTTGATGGAAAGGAGTTGGCCACCCGGACCCCTTTTGTTTTTATCGGCAACAACGAATATGAAATGGAGCGGCTTAATATCGGCAGCCGAGCATGTCTCGACAATGGCGAGCTTAGTCTTTACATGACTAACCGCACCGGCCGGTTGGGGTTGCTGCGGCTGGCACTCCGCGCCTTGCTGGGCGGCCTGCGTCAGGAGAAGGATTTCCTTGCCTTACGCACAAAAGAAATTTGGATCGGAACAAAACACAGGCATTTGCGTGTAGCTTTCGATGGCGAACTGGCAACGACGAAGCCGCCTCTTCATTATCGCGTGCAACCTGGGGCATTGCGTGTGCTCGTGCCTCGAGCACCTCGGTCGATGGTCAAGCGTACTGAAGTTCAGCGTCAGGCTTGATAGCTGGTTGCCAAGGGCCACTAAAATGTAAACTCTACACTTAGTGCTTGATGGAGCAAGAATGCGCTCGATAGTTCATCTTTCCGACATCCATTTTGGTCGCGTCAACGATGAAATCGTTTCGCCGTTGATTCAGGCGGTCAAAAAGATCAATCCCGATCTGGTGGCCGTGTCCGGCGATTTGACGCAGCGCGCCCGCTCACATCAGTTTAAACAGGCGCGCGCTTTTCTCGAGAGCTTGCCCGCACCGCAGATTGTCGTGCCTGGCAATCATGATGTACCGCTTCACAATGTGCTCGCGAGGTTCACGCAACCGTTGCGTAAATACCGCCGCTACATCACCGACGACCTGCGGCCCTTTTATTATGATGACGAAATCGCCGTGCTGGGCGTTAACACCGCGCGCTCGCTGACGATCAAAGCTGGAAGGATTAGCGAACGGCAAGTCGACTGGATGCGCGAGAGACTCTGCGCTTCCGACCCCGGCGCCGTAAAAGTTGTGGTCACCCACCATCCGTTCGATCTTCCGGAGGGGCATGATGAGCGGGCGCTCGTAG
Organism: Blastocatellia bacterium; assembly: GCA_963698325.1. GTDB lineage: Bacteria > Acidobacteriota > Blastocatellia > Pyrinomonadales > Pyrinomonadaceae > PSRF01. The sequence goes on from CAVOQJ010000013.1 coordinate 463,152, forward strand.
GCAGAGCCCGCATGGCTATGGAACAACTGGCGAGCTGCGGCGCCGATCTTTTTCTTGCCGGCCACCTTCACGTCAGTCACACAACGCACAGCGCCACGCGCTACAAAATCAAAGGACACTCCGCACTCGTAGTGCAGGCGGGAACTGCAGCGTCAACCCGAGGCCGCGGCGAGGAAAACTCCTTCAACGTCCTCAGGATTGATCGGCCTCATATCGCCGTTGAACGTTTCGCGTGGCAGCCGGAGCTCAGGGAGTTTGGCCTGATGACGACTGAGCGCTTTCGCCACACGTCTGACGGTTGGAGCCGAATCTAATTGACTACCAGGTCATGGCGCGATCTACTGAGTGAAGTTAGATCATCCTTTTTGTCAATCTGGCTTTGTTGTGAGGCAGATCTTTACGTTGGGAGTAAGTATCCCACGAAGGTGCTGTGACTTGAAGAGTTTCTTTGCTGCGATGCGAAGCAATTCCTTGCCGGAAGTTTGCCTAAACCTAAAAGTTCTCAGCCTGCAACTCTCCGCAGTTCCGAAGCTTTGGAAGATTACATTGCCGGAAGTGCAAAGACGACGTTAAGTCTTGCCGGAAGTTCAAAAGGGGTAGGTAGTTGTCAGTCCTACGCGGGAGCGTAACCCTCATTTTCGCGGCGCACATTTAATACAGGCGACAAATTCACAAAGCAGACTTGCGCCGACGGCAATTCCGCAGGCTTCCCCCTGCCAGATGTTACTCGCTAGAGCTGTTATGTGGACATGGACAATTCTGTTCATCCTGGGATGTATTGCGGTGCGATTCGGAGGACGGACCATAACCGTGCGTTGATCTCTTCACCCAACGAAAGCTTAGGAGTCAGTGTCAACTGAAAGAGTAGAGAACCTCCCAAGACTCACAATCATTGCTACCCGATAAACCGAATAGCAATCACGATTGCAAAAACCGTGATTATGCACCTGCGACTAAACGACGGCCACATAATCAGGTGTCGCTCACTCGTTTTCCCTTTAGGGTTTCATACCTGGCCGGTTTGAAACGGGGACGAATCGCTCTTCACTGATATCCAGGTCGCAAGTTCGAGTCCTGCTCGGCTCACCGCTGTTGAAATTAAAGGACTTAGCGTTACGACTCAGGTAGGTTAAGCCAGGTCAACCAACTGGCCAAAAACCAGTGGTTCGCAGGTTCGGATCGTACTGGACTCACATCTCTAACTGACTTCCTGCGGCCGGCGTTGCCTCAGGCTCCAGTGTCGGCTAGAAACAAGAACTGACGTTCAGAGCTTGCGCGACGTGCGAAGCTCAATCGCACGCGGGAGCAACACCGGCACGCGGGTCTGCGGGCTGGTCTGCTGTGCTCGTCGCAAAACATTAACGCTCGTCAGAGCTCGCATAAACTCAACGAGGTCGTTCATCTCTTCGTCGCTCAGGTTGAGCGGCCGGATTTTCTCATCCAGATATCTATTCTTTTTGCCGCCCTGGTTGTGGAACTTCATAACGTCGAGCAATGTCTTTTCAGAAGCGCTATGCATGAGAAAGAGTTCCAAGCCTGCGAAGCAGGCGACAGCGTGGACCAGTTCGCGCTCGTCTCGAAAGCAACAGGCTGCCGCCCGTTACACGGGCTGATGTTCATCTACATTGCTTTCCTGGGGCTCGCGCCCCAGGCTTTATGCTGTCGCCCGCTACGCAGGCTGAAATGACATGAAGGTTCATGAATAATCCGGGTTAGGGTCTTTCTCCTCAATGGAACTGACGCCGTCAAGCACACAGAGGAGCGAAAACAGACCTGGCGTCCACTGATTCCTTGACGACTTGTCGAACCATTTCTTTCCCATACTCGTCCAGGGCGTTATACCACTTCGATAGCTGGACCAGTTCCGTTCTGGGTGCTCTCCCTGGTGGGGCGGAAAAGAGCTTTAGATTATTTACTATCGCCTCGTCACGCACGTACCGCTTAATCGCTCCAACGAATTCCCTACCATCCATCACCCCTACTCATGGATTCTTAAACGCGCCGGCATGGCACTGCTTGTTCAAGTCGATCAAATCCCGAATCGCGCTTTAGGGAGCGGGTGCGGTTACGGCAGTAATACATTCCTGGATTGGTCGATTTGAGTTTAATCTAACGCTGCCGGGGAATCGGCCAAAATATCTTGACCGTGCTTTTTCAGCATTTGGGCATAGTCGGCAAGTCCAATCTTTATTTGCTCGCGGAAGGGCAGTCCTGCCACTCGCGTCAACAGAGGCTCTCTTACACCGCGCCGCACCAGAAGATAAATAATGCGTACTGGCGAGTGTCTTTGACGGCTTCAAGAAAACGGCTCGCCTCTGCTATGCGAGCGCTGAAACACACAATAGCTCGCGTGCATCTGGTTCACACCTCAGCTTTAACCCGGCGCCAGGGTTGACTCCTCCTCGGTTCTCTAATCGGTTTTGGGGTGGCCCGGTGGATAGCGCTAACGATCCATCTATCAATCGGGTGCGGGCAGCGTTACCGGAATGCGCGTTTGCGGTTTGGCGGTCTGAGCGCGTCGCAGCACCTCATCGCTGGTTAATGAACGCATGAATTCAACCAAAGCATTCATCTCCTGATCATTTAAGTTCAAGGGACGAATGCGCTCGTCTAAGTAAGGATTAGCGTCCCCTCCACGATTGTAGTACCTCACGACGTCAAGCAGCGTCTTCTGGGAACCCTCGTGCATGTACGGCGCGGTTAACTCAATATCGCGCAGCGTTGGCGTTTTAAAGGCTCCGATGTCCTTCGATCGCCACGTAACCAGATAGCGACCTAAATCAGAAAGGCCTTCGGCGTGAGCCAACTTGCTGAGTACTTCGTCTCTACCAGAGGCCGTCACGCTAATTCGACCGGCATCCTGGACCAGCCGCTCGAAGTTCCTATCTTTCGTAGCCACCCCGGTGTTGTGGAAATCAAAGTCGCTAAAGAACGGAGAGCCGGACCTGAAGGCATGGCATTTAATACATTGGGCCTTACCTCGAAAGAGTTTCCAACCACGCTTTTGTGCTGAGGTTATGGCGCTCTCGTCGCCAGCAACAAAGCGGTCGAACGGCGAGTTGCCGGACAGTTGTGTTCGTTCGAAAGCTGCGATCGCCTTAGCGATGGTATCGATGGTGACTTCACTTTTGAAAACGCGACGAAATCTTTGCACGTAATCAGGAACGCTTGTCACCCTGGCAACCACGGCATCGTAATCTCGCATACCCATCTCAGCCGGGTTTACCAAAGGTTGTTTTGCTTGCTCTTCCAGTGAGCGCGTTCGTCCATCCCAAAAGAGCGTTGCGCTGAACATTGCATTGAGCACCGTCGGTGCGCTACGGGTGCCGAGGCTGCTCCGAATTCCGACTGCCGTGGTATTGCGGTCGGTAAACGCGCTGGCCGGATCATGACAAGTTGCACAGCTAACCGTTGCATCCGCTGATAGCCGCTTGTCAAAGTAGAGAGCTTCGCCCAGCTTGATCTTTTCCTCTGTCATTGCATTGTCAACGGGTATGCGCTTGCGCCACTCATTTACAGGTATGCCGCGTGGGATACGCTGCTTTAATGATTGGCTGGCTGCTGAACTTTTGGACCTGGTCAATTCGCTGGCGGGAGAAGTAGACAGGCAGAATATGACTGCGAACAGAATTGGCAGGATCGAGGAAACTCTTCTAATCATAATGGCGAAAGTCGTGCGACCGGTGAACGCCGCAGTTAAATAAGATCCAATTCCTGAAATACCATTCCCGTGAGTTCGAGTTCACGGACCGCTTGCTCAAATCGCTCCGTCCCCAAAATGTAAGTGGGAAAATTTTGCGGACGAAACATGTCGACCTCTGAGGGAACAGATGCGAGGCTGACGATCGGCACATCAACTTGCCTGCCTTCGCGACCACAACTGTTACAGGGCTCACCATTCGGCAAAAAAGAAGCTGGCGCCAAAGAGCACAATGGTTGTATTTCAAGTTCCAATAGATCAGGAGATTGATTTTTTGGAAGGCGCAGGTCGGGAGCGACAGCCGCCGGCATACGGACATTTTTTGAGCGCAGTTGAGCGTAGGCCTGACGCCTAATCAGCAGCGTCCATGGAACCGGATAAGCAAGATCCGGGAAACGGCCGGAGGCCTCGCCAGTAAGATTTCCAAATTCGGTTCCGGGCGGCAACGGCGCGCCTTCTGGAAATCGCGGCCTGATTCTTGATCTAAGCTTCTCGAGTTCTTCTAGTGCTACTGGCCACGGACTCTGGTATTCATTTGCGAAAGGCTCATTAGATATGTCCACCGTAGGATATTCGATACCTGTTGTAGCCCAAGTCGCTCCGCAAGTAGGGCACTTAACTCCAGGTAACGTCCACTTGTGTGTTCCCTCGATCCTGTAATCCAGCAGTTCCTCTCGGCTCTCATCCTGGTTGCAATCGAAGATTCTCATAGTCATCAACGCGGATAGGGTACAACAGGAATACCATCGATATCGAACTCGTGGATCAACTCCCCCGCGTGTTTGTAGATCTGCTCTGCAGTGGCGTCTGGGTACTTATCGAAAAAGTCCTTCCACGCTTTGTTCCACTTGCCTCCGGGGCCGAAGCCTTTGCCTTTATGAAGGCATCTATGGATTGCTTCGGGAAGCTCCAACGTGTACTTGTCGATGTCAACTCCAGCCTTCGCGAACTTTCTTGCCAAGTTGGACGCTTGCGGGAAAACGTGATGAAAATTCGTAGCTCGTCTGGCGATTCGACTCGCGTTAGCCACACCTCCGACGAAAGGTATGGCGGCGGCAGCAGACAACCCCGCGCCCACGTAATCGCCTCGTCCAAGACTGATGGCTCCATTCACCAGATCCAAAACATCGCCTACTCCGGGAATGAATCCGGCGAGGTCCAGACCCAGTTGAAGGTCATCGAGCCAGTTATCGCCATTCCGCTCGAGACCCAACGGATCGTTCCAGTTAATAGGACCATTGCCCACGTAGGCATACAGATTTGTGTCGCCTGGTGCGAATCCGAGAGGGTCTTCACTGATAAAACGCTGGAGGCGGGGGTTGTAATACCGGGCCCGGTTGTAGTAAAGCCCGGTGCCATCATTCTCGCGACCGCCGAATTGCGAAGCATTACTGTTTGTTCCGCTGGCCGTCGTCGCGCCAAACGGTTCGTAGGTGTATTGGACCGATTGGTTACCGTTTGAGTCGGTAAGCGCAACGGTCGAACCGAGGGCATCAGTCAAAAAGTGTTGTACCCCGGTAGCGTCGGTGCGAGTGAACACCTGATCCAGTCCGGCTGTCAGCGAATTTGCAGTCGGCGCGCCACCGTTTCTTTCCTGGACTGTGTTGACGCCATCATAGACAAACTCCGTCGCTGTGCCGTTAATCGTCTTCCGAGTGCGTCTGCCGAACGGGTCGTAAGCGAAACTGGCGCTCAGTCCCGCTCCAGTCATCGAACTGAGTTGATTCCGGGCATCCCACGTATAAGTGTTAACACCATCGCCCGTCAGATTGCCGTTGTTGTCGTAAGTCAGGCTGCTTGTGCCGCGCTGCGTCAATTGATTATTTGCATTGTAAGTCGAAGATGCTAAGGGTTGAGGGTATGCAACTCGAGAAAGCTGCCCCCCACCTGCGAGCGCCGGCCCGCGGCGTCGTAGCCGTATGTGAGGTCACCAATTGTAGCTGCGCCTTGTTTATAAGTAATGCCGGTCAGTTGCGAAGCACGATTGTATCCATAATCCATGTACAACCCATTCGGCAGCGTGAGTCTGGTCAGACGATTGGTGTCATCAAAAGCAAAGCTAACGTTATTGGCACCCTGAGTGATACCTGTCAGGCGATCTGCATTGTCGTAGGTGTAAGTAACCGCGGGCTGGCCGGCCACCGTCATTCCCGTGCGGCGATCGGCGGCGTCATAGGAATAGGTAACCGTGCCCGGCGGCGTGGACTGCGACGTCAGACGATCCAGATTGTCATAACCGAGATTCATCGTGCCGGAAATAGAGTCCACGGTCCTGGTCAAACGATCGCCTGCGTCGTACGTGTAGTTGATGGTGCTCTCGTAGGTGGTGTTTTGGCCCGAGACGACGGTCCCAAAACCGGCGAACGTCAAGCGGTTGAGATTATCGTAAGTGTAACTCGTGACTTTTCCACGGCGATCGGTGTACTTCGACATGCTGCCGTTGCCGTCGTATTGATAGGTCTGACTGCGCAGCAACGCATCTTTCCGGCTCGTAAGCCGATCCATGTTGTTGTAAGCGTAGGTTGTGACGTTATTCCGGGCATCAGTCACCGTAAGTAAGTTGCCGTTCGCGTCGTAAGTGAATGAGGTCACGCCGGCGATTGGATCAGTGATCCTCGTTACCTGGTTGAGAGGATCGTAGCTGTAACGAGTTGTATTACCCAACGGGTTTGTCACGGCCAGCACACGACCGGCATCGTCAACAAAGCGAGATAATCTGCGTCCCTCGGCATCGGTTACGGAGGATAGATATCCCCCGTCGTATCCAAAGGTCGTTGTGTTTTGCAGCGGATCTGTTATCGACGTAACCTGACCCGCAGTGTTGTAGGCAATAGTGGCTTGATGATTAAGCGGGTCGGTGACTCCGGTGACATTACCTTTGACGTCACGGCTAAACGAAATTGTGTGGTTCAAGGGATCCGTGATGGTCGCTACCTGGTTGAAGACGGGATCATACGTAAAGCTGGTGGTTGCCGCTTCGCTCGTGCCAGCCATATTGGTGTAGCTGGTCACATTGCCCATTAAGTCGTAGGCGTATGTGGTGCTTCGATTCAAGGCGTCAGTCACGCTCGAGATCTGGTTTGTGCCAGCGGCCAGAACGTACGCCAGAGTTTGCTGCTCAGGTTTGCCCAGCGGAAAAGTATCGCTAACCATGTAGCCGCTGGTGTTGAAAATTACCCGCCGCACGTTTCCCCTGGGATCCGTTACGTCAGCTTGCGAGACTCTGCCATTTGTTCCAATGGTGTAAGCGAACAGATAGGTGGTTCCGTCAGCCTGAGTCTGCTTCGTTACTCGCCCATTGGTGTCGTATGTATTTGTTAGATAGATGATGTTCCTGGGATCCGTCACCTTCGTCATGCGGTCTGAGGTGTCGTAGGTGTATTGCGTGAGCCCACCACGCGCATCAGTGACAGTTGCGAGGCGGCCTCGCGAGTCGTAGGTGTAGTTCACCATCCGGCCGATGCAGTCGCGTGCTTGCGTGATTCGATTGGAGGTGTCGTAGGTAAATTCAATCCAGCGGCCGTTCGGAGACGTTATCTTGGTTAGATTTCCATTACTGCGCGTCAGCGTTATTTGATTTCCATTCCTGTCGCGCATTCCCGTCAGCGCCGCGAAACGAGGACCTATGATCCCGTCGGAATCAGGGAAGGTGTATACGGTTCCATTCTTGAGAGTGAGATTCCAACCCCCTCCGTTCCAGCTTAGTATTGATTTGTGAAAGGCACCGGGACTGGCAGTGTGCTCGAACGAGGTGTCGAAATTAGTGCCTGGAAAGAGACGGTTGTAACGCACCCGCCCGCCGTCCGGCATGATTAGATCGATGAAGGCGTAAGTATTGAAATCGCCAACCAGGAAGATCTCATAGGGGTGGCTGGCTCCCAGTCCAAAGGGCCGTGAAACCGTGTCGCGCGGACGATAAGTTCGTGAAACGGCAAGGGGCAGAACATCGGGGATCACAAGGTCAGTCTTGTTATAGACAAACAGTCCCGTGCCCAAATCTACAGGATCTCCATCGTTGCACTCGTTACAGGGCTCTGGACCGTCCGGCGGTGCGTTTGAAGGGTTGGAGATCATCGCGCCGGAGAATTCGTAAAGAACCACACCCGGATCGGGAATGATCTGGCGTCCATTCGCACTGACAGTTCCGTGACCGTAGACGTACCAGCCTTTGTCTTCGGCGTCGTAATTCCAGAAGTCGATCCGCGCACCCGCTGGTTGATTCGTAAAGTTTGGATAGATTAATTGCGCTCTTGGTGGAATTACCTGGGCACCGCCCGGCTGGATCGTGAAAAAGACGGGCACGTTGACACCTGCCGGTAGTGGAAAGGGTGGTTGGTTCGTGGGGATGGGCGTAATACTGATTTGCGTGACCGCTTGACCCTCCATGTCTCGAATAAGCGTTTGAGGTGGTAGTCGCAGCTCGAGCCCGGGAATATGCGGGTTGGAGATCGACACTTCTCTGGTGGTGGGAGATTGAATGTTGACGGCGTGAGCCATATCCAACTTCGGCATCCAGATCGTGTAACCCAGGACATTTGTCTTGTCGGCCAAGATATCAACCCCGAGCTTGAAGGTTCCGTATGTTTTTCCCGGAACGCTGGCGGGGTGGCCATCAAGTTTCATCACCTGATGTCCGGTGGCAATATTAGTCAGCAGGAATCTGCCCGTTTGATCCGTTTGTGCAGAGGAGGGTCCGATTTGGAGCGATACGCCGGCGAGAGGACGGCCGTTAAGGGCTAACACTTGACCAGCCAACGCGGTCACTCCGGGCTCAGCTTGTAATGCTGGAAGCGATTGCGCTTCAGAACTCACGCCCTTGCTTCGCCAATCACCGCGTAAGTTACCTGCATCGGGTATCCAATCTTCGTCGCCGTAATCCTTGCCGGTTTCTTTTCCCACAGTAGTGAAGCTGAATAACGATGGCACGAGGATATCTGTGGCCTTCGTCGCGCCTGCAACGCTAACTGTGTAGGTCGTGCCTGGCTCGAGTGACGGCAAAGGCGTGATGAATGCAAGCCTCCCGCCTTCAGCGGGGACGATTTTTGTGGCTACCTCGCCGCGTGGTCCGTTGAGAGTGATCGTGCTGGGGTTTAAGGCCTGAACATCCAGTGACTTCGAAAAGCGCAGGCCGATTAAACTGTCTAATGGGATATCGATGGCGTTGTTGCCGGGCACAGAGCCGGCAAGATACGCGGCGTTCTGATCCGGAGGGTTGGACCAACTTCCGGCTAATGCGAAACCCAGAGACTCGCTATTGAAGATCTCGCTGCTGGTGATCTCATTGCCGGCGCTATCAACTCCGCCTTCAATCAACACATTTCCATCAGCTTGCAGAGTCGCCCTCTGTTTCTGACGTCCCGCACTTAATTTGCCCGATAAAGTTGTCGCTGTTTTAGTTTTGAAATCCCACAAGTCGACTCGGTTCAGCGCACGTCCTCTGGCAGACTCGCCGCCGGCGATTAGCACACGTCCGTCCGTAAGCAGAGTCGCGGTGTGATGGGCTCGCGCGAACGCCAAACGGGAAGAGGAAACCACTTCACAGGTTTGGGCCGAGGGATCAATGATCTCCGCACTTTCAGCTATCTTGTCATCAAGACCCTTGCCACCAATGACGATTACGCGACCATCGGGAAGCATCGTTGCGCTATGCCATGCACGAGTCTCATGAAGCTTGACCGACAGAGGAGTGACTTCCCCTGTGCGCGGGTCGGTAATGGCGATTGTTGCTGTTGCTCCCTCGGTCCCCTGCCCCCCAACGATCAGGAAGCGGCCGTCGGGCAACAAGGTCGATGTCTGACCCGTCACCTCTCCTGCTTGGTTCCTGGCGAGGGTTGCCGGTCGCTTGGCCTTTGGAGTGCGTATTAACTCCGTGCGCGCTGGCCGCAAGGACGCTGTGCTCGGTTCGGTCGCGGCCAGGATCAGCGCCGGATTAAACACCAGACCAAAGCTCAACGTGAGGACAAAGCCGTAGGTGATAAGCTTCTTCATGCTGTACTCCAGTTCGATAATCGAGCTTCCTTAAGGATTGGTTACGCTCAGACTCATACTTCCGGTATTGGCGCCGCTCGGATCAACGGTAATGGTGTAGGTGCCAGTGACAGGAAGCGTCTGAGTCGCCAGGTTAAAGGTGCCGCTGCAAGTGAAAGTAGTAGTCAAAGAAGAACCGTCCGGCTTTAGCAGGGTGACACGAACACAACTCATGGTACTGCCGGAAACCCTCACGGTCGCCTGTTGGCCTGCCGTACCGCTGAACGTCAGGCTCGCGTTCTGGCCGGGCACTGTAATGCTTACATCTACAGCAGGGCCGCCGAGCGTGATGGTTCCTCCAACATCCGCCGGCACATCGTACAAGTCGAGAGTCATACTGCCGGTGTCGCTACTCTGTGGGTCTACCAGAATGGAATAAACGCCGCTGGCAGACAGCGTCTGTGTATCGAAGAAACCACCGCTGGTGCCGACAAAGGTGGGCGACACAAGCGCAGAACCGTCGGGGTTGAGTATCGACACGCGGCTGCTGCAGCAAGTGGATGTGCCGATGGTCACTCCCGTCATCCTCAAGCTAATCCTCTGTCCGATCGTGGCGTTGAAGGTTGATTTGGCGTTCTGCCCCGGCACAGTGGTGGTGACCGTCACCGGCGACCCGCCCGGCGTAATGCTGGTTGTGACATCAGGCGGTACGTCGTAAAGAGTTAGCGTCATACTGCCGGTGTCGCTACTCTGTGGGTCCACCAGAATGGTATAGACGCCGCTGACAGACAGCGTCTGTGTATCGAAGAAACCACCGCTGGTGCCGACAAAGGTGGGCGACACAAGCGCAGTGCCGTCGGGGTTGAGTATCGACACCCGGCTGCTGCAGCAAGTGGATGTGCCGATGGTCACTCCCGTCATCTTCAGGCTAATCCTCTGTGCTGCCGTACCATCAAACGTTAGCAAGGCGTTCTGCCCCGACACCGTGGTGGTGACCGTCACCGGCGGGCCGCCCGGCATGATCGTCCCCGTTGTATCCTGAGGCACGTCGTTGAGAGTAAGAGTCATACTGCCGGTGTCGCTACTCTGTGGGTCTACCAGAATGGAATAAACGCCGCTGGCAGACAGCGTCTGTGTATCGAAGAAACCACCGCTGGTGCCGACAAAGGTGGGCGACACAAGCGCAGAACCGTCGGGGTTGAGTATCGACACGCGGCTGCTGCAGCAAGTGGATGTGCCGATGGTCACTCCCGTCATCCTCAAGCTAATCCTCTGTCCGATCGTGGCGTTGAAGGTTGATTTGGCATTCTGCCCCGGCACAGTGGTGGTGACCGTCACCGGCGACCCGCCCGGCGTAATGCTGGTTGTGACATCAGGCGGTACGTCGTAAAGAGTTAGCGTCATACTGCCGGTGTCGCTACTCTGTGGGTCCACCAGAATGGTATAGACGCCGCTGACAGACAGCGTCTGTGTATCGAAGAAACCACCGCTGGTGCCGACAAAGGTGGGCGACACAAGCGCAGTGCCGTCGGGGTTGAGTATCGACACCCGGCTGCTGCAGCAAGTGGATGTGCCGATGGTCACTCCCGTCATCTTCAGGCTAATCCTCTGTGCTGCCGTACCATCAAACGTTAGCAAGGCGTTCTGCCCCGACACCGTGGTGGTGACCGTCACCGGCGGGCCGCCCGGCATGATCGTCCCCGTTGTATCCTGAGGCACGTCGTTGAGAGTAAGAGTCATACTGCCGGTGTCGCTACTCTGTGGGTCTACCAGAATGGAATAAACGCCGCTGGCAGACAGCGTCTGTGTATCGAAGAAACCACCGCTGGTGCCGACAAAGGTGGGCGACACAAGCGCAGTGCCGTCCGGGTTGAGTATCGACACCCGGCTGCTGCAGCAAGTGGATGTGCCGATGGTCACTCCCGTCATCCTCAAGCTAATCCTCTGTCCGATCGTGGCGTTGAAGGTTGATTTGGCATTCTGCCCCGGCACAGTGGTGGTGACCGTCACCGGCGACCCGCCCGGCGTAATGCTGGTTGTGACATCAGGCGGTACGTCGTAAAGAGTTAGCGTCATACTGCCGGTGTCGCTACTCTGTGGGTCCACCAGAATGGTATAGACGCCGCTGACAGACAGCGTCTGTGTATCGAAGAAACCACCGCTGGTGCCGACAAAGGTGGGCGACACAAGCGCAGTGCCGTCGGGGTTGAGTATCGACACCCGGCTGCTGCAGCAAGTGGATGTGCCGATGGTCACTCCCGTCATCTTCAGGCTAATCCTCTGTGCTGCCGTACCATCAAACGTTAGCAAGGCGTTCTGCCCCGACACCGTGGTGGTGACCGTCACCGGCGGGCCGCCCGGCGTGATCGTAGCAATCACGTCCGCAACGGCGTAAAGGTTTAGCGTCATGCTACCTGTGTTGGTGCTTGAGGGATCCACCAGAATCGTGTAGGTGCCATCCATTGGCAACGTTTGAGTATCGATGAATCCGCCGCTGGTGTTGACGCTGGCCGAGCTTAAGGTAGAACCATCGGGCTTATAGATGTAGACAAAGCCGGAGCTAATGGTTACACCGGTCATCTTAAGGCAGACGCGTTGGCCGGCGGTGCCATCGAAGAGCACCATAGCTACCTTGTTCGCCGTCGCGATCGTTATTGTCTTAGTCTCTCCAATAGCCATATAGCTAAAGACTTCGACATCGGCAGCGGTTAACGGTGGGGGCGGGATGAAGAAATAATCGCTGCTGGCGCCCGTTCCGGCGGGTGTGGTGTCGGAGATACGTCCTGACGTCGCGCCCGCGGGCACGGTCGTTGTAAGAGCAGTGGAGGTGGCGGCAGTGACGATGGAGCGAGTGCCATTAAACGCCACGCGATTGCCGGAAGTAGTGCTATCAAAGTTACTACCTGAAATATTCACCGTAGTGCCGGCGGCCCCAATATTTGGAGTAAAGCTGGTGATGACAGGAGCATCAGAGCCGACTGTAAAGGGAGTGTTGCTCGTAGCCGTGCCGGACGGTGTCGTGACTGTGATTAATCCGCTGGTAGTCCCCGCTGGCACGGTCGTCGAAATCTGCGTCGAAGTTGAGGCGCTGACGGTGGCGTTAGTGCCATTGAACTTGACGATGTTTTCAGCAGGTGTTTGGCTGAACGCCGTACCATAAATGGTGACGGAGGCACCAATGGGCCCCTTGTCGGGGCTAAATTCGATAATGGATAGCTGTGAGGAACTGCTGCGGGAAATTGATTGAAGATTTCCCACCGAATCGTATCGGTAGGTTACTGTCTCGCCGCCAGGGTCTATCACGGCTACGAGTCGTCCCAACTCGTCATAGATATTTGTGATTGGTCCAACGTCAACGAGACTGAAGTTAACCGAGGTTGAGCTGGGTGCTGACACTACCGCACCAATCTGGACCTGAGTGGTGTAACGTGCGGCCGATGCCCTCACGTCGTAAGTGCCGGATATAAGTCCGGCAATGGAATAACTACCATTGTCGCCGCTGGTGGCTGAAGCTTTAACGATTCCGGATTGCAACGCTTCGATCAAGGCGCCATTTATTCCCGCAGCATCGCTGGCTCGTGAGACCGTGCCCGTGATTGTTCCCGTCTCGGCGACAGTGAAAGTAGAGCCATTGCTTGCGGTTCCTCCGACTGTTACCACCACCGGGCCGGTCGTGGCCCCTGCCGGTACGGGGCAAACAATACTCGTGTTGCTCCAGTTCGTCGGGGCTCCGGTGACACTATTGAATGCCACAGTACTGGTTCCCTGCGTCGCTCCAAAGCCGGAACCGGTTATAGTCACACTGGTCCCAACCGGTCCCACTGCCGGTGAAATGTTGCTGATAGTTGGCACAGATACCGGCAGGGGGGCGACGATAAACGAATCGTAGTTACCGTCCACGATTCCCTCGATGTCCAGTTCGGCATTTGTATTGGTTGTGGGCTTCGCCGTGACGTTCACTCCCACCCATAGATAAAACCTATCTGCCGCGGTCATCGCGATGTTGGCGCTGGTGGTGGTAGTGAACGTGTACTTGGTCAGCGTGTTTGTCAGAGCCGTCTCGCTCGTGGCCGTGCCCAAAAGTGTCCCTGCGGCACTGTTTAGGTTTAACTTCGCCCGGGGAAACATTGTGCCGGAGGTGGAAGTCTTTCTGAGCCAAAGTGCAAAGGTGATAGTCGAACCGGCCGCTATCGTTCCGGAAGCGTTCGGCACATCGCTCTGCGTATCAAATTGCTTGATGACGTATTCGCCGTTAGCGACGTTCTTCAGGTTTTGAGACGCAATCGCCAAAACAGCACCGTCCGGATTAGCCGGCATTAGCTGGAAAAGATTCGCTGTGGTCGAAGCTTCTCGATGCAGCCTGTAGGTGGCGGTCTGGGCGGCTGCCGTAGCTGCCAAGCTCAGACCGAAGAGCAGACAAAGGCTAAACCGGTAGGATTTGCGCCGACGCGGATTGGAACAGGCGATGAGTGCCATGCGTAAGGCTCCTTATGAGTTGAGCCCCGACCGCTCTTGCGCTAAGATGTTCCTTACCCAGAACCAATCCTTTGCACAAGTTTGAGGCAGAGGTTGTGTTATTGAGTAGCTCCGTTGTCACCGCTACGTGACAACGGAGCTTCTTGTTTTTAGAAGCTCATTTCATAAACCATGAATCACTTGAGCATTGTTCGAGTCTGACAGAGTGACCACTGTGGCCCAGTGGAAACTCTTATGCAGAGAAGCTGCTTCTTGTGGAAACTCGGTTTTTGGAGATCGTCGACCTGCGACCTGGAATCGTCGAGTGAGAGTCGCACGGGAACGATAGGACTTTGAACTACGCGGCGGGACTCTACTCTGGGTGTCGTGTCTCTGTCAATAGCAAAGTTTGTTACATGCTACCTAACCGCAAGTATGTCTCCTAATTTCAATCGGTGCGTTTTCCATAATCGCCAATCCTAAGAGGAAGAGCCGTCGAGATGCTTTATTAGCATCAGCTGCTTATTTAGGAACGAGTGGTCACAGGTCCCCGCTTGGGTTGTTTTTTTCGCCTGCTTTGAGCAAGGGACGACCGAAAAGACAAAACGGCGCGGACTTTAAGAACTTTGAAACGGATTCGTTAGTCGGCAAGTTTTTGGTTTCAAGGCTGGCTTCGGTAGCCCAACTTGAGCGTGATGCGATCCGTGACCGCTCCAGTGCCAGCATGGAACGTGTCGCGCGGGCGTGCCCCTGAGACAAACTTGTGTCGAGACTACAGACAAGTTGGACTTAATAAGCATTAACAGATGGACTGGCTGGTGGCTGCAACGCTTAACAAAAGCGAAATAAATCGTATTAGCCATCACGCGCTGGAGTGCCTGTGAACGCACTCTTAATCTGCGGGTCGGAGGTTCGAGCCCTCCACGGCTCACCATTATTTTCAACAGATCAATGAATTAGGGGCGGTGCTCGCGATGGCGCCCCTTCTCATTTTTGTCAGCAGGTCGTAAAATCAGCGCGATTCACGATTGACCTGTGCGAAGCCATTGTAATTCGCCGGGCCGAGCACTGGGCGGAGCATAAAAACGGTCTTCGAATCAAGCTGGAGGCAATCCTGCTCGAAGATCCACGACCAACCCTGAAACAAGTCACTAAGCGTCTCGGGTACAAAAATAGTTTTAGTCTTAGCAAATATTATCCCGAGCTATGCACGGCAATCTCGACGCGACACGCGACATACCTTAAGTCAAAGTTTGAAAATATTAGTCATGAATTGCAAGCAGCTCTCTATCAAGAGCCGCCGCCGTGCTTGCGAATAGCCGCAAGCCGCTTGGGATACTCGCGGCCTTATCTACGTAACTCCAATTGGCAAGTATGCGTCGGTCCGACACCGTCGCCTCCCTGTTTCGAGGGTTGTATAACAAAGTTTGTTCCACCTCAAGGTGCTATATTCCAGCTTTTCTGCACGGTTTGAAGTGTAGTGAACGAGCAGCGCCAGTTAACCAATGACGTTTTCCGCGATCGCACACCGCGATGGTCGCCCGACGGTCAGCGTATCGCTTTTTATTCCGACCGCAGCGGACGTTTTGAAGTCTGGTCAATAAACTCCGATGGCACCGGTTTGCAGCAAATCACGTACACTTCCGGGCCATCAACGGTCTATCCAATCTGGTCACCTGACGGTAAACAGATGCTCTTCAAGCAACGCGGCTCACAACCATTTCTTTTCGAGGTGAACAAACCCTGGACTGAGCAAACTCCTCAAAGACTGCCCCTGATCCAGGGCGCCGGGTAAGACTTTTGGGCCAACTCATGGTCCGCTGATGGACGCAAAGTAGCTGGCACATGGGTCTATAATCGTTTGAACTATCTTCACACCTACGATTGCGAAACAAGAAACTATGAAAACTTCAATTTGGTCGGCTTTCGGCCAGTCTGGTTGAGCGACAATCGTCGCTTGCTATATGAACGGGATGGTCGACTGCACATTGTGGAAACCCAGACAAAGAAATCGCATGAAATTCTCTCCGCAGATCCGGATACCATAATGACGATCTGTCCCACACGCGATACTCGCAATCTTTACTACACGCTGCAAAAAACAGAGGCCGATGTTTGGTTATTGAGTCTTGAATGAATCCAATTGACTAAGTAACTCTGATGACGAGTCGTTCGGGCGCAAAAGGTTTGCATCTTCTCGCCGGCATCCTGGTATTCGCCACGATGACCCTCACACTTGGCGAGATCTCGGAAGACATTATCAATCACGAGCCATTGACGCTTGCCGACGCGCAACTCAGCGCCTGGCTCCACGCGCACCAATCTTCGTTTTTAACCAGCGTGATGTTTGTGGCAACCTCATTGGGTTCCACCGGGATGGCCACCGGTATTTCGGTTGCTCTTGGACTTTACCTCCTTTGGCGACGCCGATTCTTTTGGTTAGCGGTTCTTGTTTCATCCGTGGCTGGTGGGGCGCTGCTTAACCGGCTTTTGAAATATGCGTTTCACCGCCCACGACCTCATTTCGACGATCCGATTCTGAGGCTCACCAGCTACAGTTTCCCCAGCGGCCACGCCATGATGGCTACTGTCCTCTATGGCGTGGTGGCGGCGTACCTCGTTGCCAAAACACGCGACTGGCGGTGGCGCGTCGCTGATTGTTCTCTCCACAACCCTGCTGATTGCATCGGTCGGTTTTAGCCGAATATATCTCGGGGCCCACTACCTGAGTGACGTGCTGGGCGCAATGGCGGAAGGGCTGGCGTGGCTGTCGCTTTGTTTGACCGTTGTCTATTCAATCTGGCGACGGCGCGCCCATTGAAACGATTGTAAAGTCGGGGCAGCGCAAATATACTTATTGCACTTCCCACTCTGATATCCGCCGACCTGAGGAGTCCTATCATGAATGGCAGATTTTTGAAGCCAGCTTCGATCATTCCAACTGTGATAGTAGCTCTCGTTGCGGTATTGATGTTGCCCGCGTCCATCAACGCGCAGCGCGACTCGACTGGCGTGGCCGGACCGTCGCCGAACGGTGTTGGTGTGCGGGAAGGTCCGCGGCCACCGAGTATTCGCGAACGTCAGTTCAAGATAAACGAAATGGAGCGTGAGGCGGCCAAGCTGCGGACACCTGAAGAAGAGCGCCTGGCACTCGCGCAGATCGCTGAAGACTTCGAGCAAATTCAGATCATCAACAACAAAATGATGAGCGCCACCATGCGCTCCGCTTCGCCCGATTATGCTCGCATCGCTGAGACTACAGCGGAAATCAAAAAGCGCGCCAGGCGACTGAGAGATAACCTGCGACTTGCCGAAGTGGAGGACAGAGACGAGGCGAAGGAGCCCAGCTCTAAGAAGGCGATGGAACCAGGACAGACGAAGGCTAACCTGCTTGCTCTCGACGAGTCGATAATGAGTTTCATCAAGAACCCGATCTTCCAAAGTACTCAGGTAATCAACCTGGCTCAGGCCACAAAAGCCAGGCATGAGATTGACGAAATCATTCAACTGAGCGAACTGATCAAGAAAGACGCCGAAAGACTCAGGAAGTTTTCAGAAAAGACCTCCGAGAAACCTGATTAATCCGCAGACAGATATCTCAAGCAAAAGGGGCGGGTTTGTTAGCCCGCCCCTTTCTAGTAACGCAGACATGTCGTCAAGCGTTAGAACTGGTAACGCAACCCAAACTGCATTACGCGTCCAGCTTTAGTTTCGCTGAGGGGAGTTTGGGTTGAGGTGAACTTGCCAAAGTCCCCACTGGGTTCGCCACCCAGAAACGGATCGATGTCCAGGCCGAGGTCGGCGATGGTATTGGCATCGAAACGCTGGGTGTTCGTTACGTTGAAGACCTCCCAACGGAACTGTAACCTTTGTCCCTCCCATGGCAGATTAAATTGTTTGGATAGTCCCATGTCGAGCGACATGTAACCGTGGTTGCGCAGCACGTTACGATCCCCACTTTCTCCTGAGCGGGCGTTGCGGAAGGAGCGATAAGCGGAAACCGGATCGCTGAAGAGGTTCGGGCTACCAGATCTTGTCGGTGACGCTTCAATCGGTCCAGTGCGCACGCCATTGGATTGCACGTTCCAATTGGTTGCCCAAATGCCGCCATCGAAAGGCGTCTGAACCGGTAAGCCGGAATTCCAACGGAAAATACCGCTCGTTTGCCAGCCACCAAGAAGGGTGTTGACGGGGCCGGACGAATTGGCGAAAAACTTCTTGCCGCGCCCGAAGGGAATACCAACTATCCAGTTGGCGTTAATGATGTGGCGCGCGTCAAAGTCTGAACTCGCGTAGTTCTGATCCGGATCGAGCGCGTTGACGATGAACGCCGTGCCATAGCTTGTTGAGGCCTGCAGGCCCGAAGCATTGTCGAGCGAATGCCCCAGCGTGTAGTTTACGTCGAACGCGAAATCGCCGCTGAATCGCTTACGCAGACTGAACTGAGCGGAGTGGTAATTTGACCGCGCGATCGTGGAGAACGCCGACAGGGCGGCAAACTGCGGTTGATAAAACATGTTGTTGAATCTGGCAGGCCCGCCACCAAACGGACAGGTGGTGCAACCGGGGGCATCATCCCAGAGTAGTTGCACGAAGGTGTAGTCCGTAATGTCGAATCCTCCCACCGCGCCTGGTGCGATCCACGTGTATGCAGCCTGAGTCGGTGTCAGAGAATTATCACCCACCGTCCATTCAGACATAAAGGGGAAGAGGTTGTCGAAGTAAGAAATAGACCCAATCGCCCCGATTTCTACGTTGTGGTAGCGCGCGTCAATAAGCAAGCCCATCGCATCGTAGAAGGTCATCCCTGATTGCGGATCGCGCAGGTTATTCAACTGCATGATGTCGCGGGTGGCCAGTAGTTTACGAGCCTGGCGGCCGACATAGCTCGCCTCAAATGCAAAGCCCTTACCAAGCTCGCGAGCATAGGAAACGTTAAGGCTGTAGTTGTAAGGGGTCGTGATCGTGTTGTCGAGCGACACTTCAATGCGTTGATCCTCGTCCGCAGGAACGGTGAGCGGAAAAACCAGCGTACTCGGAATCGGCGAAGTTGAAGTCGGGAATGTTAGGTTACGAACATTTGGATTGAACCCGGTAAAGAGTGGACCAAGGCCAAACGCACCGCTGGCGGTGACGTCGAACGTGTTTGCGTTTATATTTCGAGCCGAAGTGAATCCGGCCAGGTTATTCAAATCGAAGTTCACGGCCAATTGGCTGCCGATGCGATCGTAAGTCGTGCGAAAGCCGCCGCGAATTACTGACTTGTTGTTATTGCCAATCAGCCGGCCAAACCAGTTGTCGAGATCAGGCGACCAGGCGAAGGAGAGCGACGGCGCGAAGTTGTTCCAATCCTGTTTGTAGTAGCCTGGTCGTTTATTCTTCTTCCCCGACAGATCAAAAGTTATCGGATCGTTGAAAGGCACACCTTGCGCGGAGCTCAAGACTCGTTGCGCAAAATAGTCGCCCAGGCTCGGAGTCGGGGCCACTTGAATCCCGTTTTTCTCGTACACCGGTGTGGAAGTAGACCAGCGTAAGCCGTAATTGACAGTGAGGTTGGGAGCGACGCGCCATGAATCCTGCCCGTAGACTTCGTATTCTTCGGTCGCAAACGCGCGCTTAGTCGCGGTGCCGACGGGTTGTAGTGTCCCATCCGCGTCATAAACGAGATTGGCGCTGTACTGCGAGTAGCGGCCGATGACTGAGGAGAGCGCATCGCGAAGGTCATTCCGGAACCCTGGATCTATGTTCGCAAACGGTCTCCGCACGACAGCGCCAGATTCGTTGTAAAACGACGGGTTAATAATGGCGTCGTCGAAAGAGCCGGCAAGGGACGTGCGATTGTTGGTTATCAGCCGCACATTGCCACCAAAGCTAAGAGTGTGAGCTCCTTTGATCAACGAAACGTCATCCACAAAATTATGGACCGGCGTCACGCGACTCAACCCGCGCCGATATCCCAGCGGCGCGAAAACGAAGCGGAACGTCACGCGGTTCTCAGACGACTCGCCACCATCACTGAAGGCTGCGCGCGTAAGACCGTAAGTAAACCGGTTCACGAAAGTCGGAGAGGCGGTCCACGTGTGGCCAGCAGCCACGCCCCACGGGTGATTCCAAATCGTAATCGGCGCTGTATCCGGGAAACACTGGATGTTGTCGGCAGAATCGATGCCGCAATCAGGCCCGCCATAAACGTTGCGCGTAACTTTATCCTGTTGATAGTTGCCGCGAACGTAGAGAGTCTGCCGATCTGTGAGGTTGAAATCCATCCTTGTAATGTAAGTATTCAGCCGGGCGGGTGTCTTCACGTTGAAGCGAAAGCCGCTCGTGTTGAGGCCGTCACCGACGGAAGTATCATTAGCCGGATACTTGCGGGCGGCGTCGGCCAGCACTGCGAGAGTCAATGGATTAACGCCGGGAGTATCGCCGTTTGCCGCAATGTAAGCGGCATTGATATCAGCAGGCGTCAGAGTTCTAACACCGCCAAGGGACACACACTCGGCTGCCAGAGTCGCGTTCGCGTCATCCTGATTGCAAAAATACCTAACAATGCCCTGCCCCAACGTTGGCAAAGGCACTTCACGCACAACCGGCGTCTCAGAAGCTTCGCGGAAGCCTTCATAAGTGAAAAAGAAAAACGCTCTGTCCTTCTTGATCGGACCGCCAAGGGCGCCGCCGAAGACGTTGCGGAGAAGTTGTGGTCGAGGAGCAATAGGATCACCGGCTTGCTTTTGCCCGAGGATGACCGGCAGATCGTCAGCGGCGTAGCTGCCGGCGGCATTATTAAAGAAGTCATTTGCTGTGGTAACGGTGTTGCGATGAAACTCGTAGAGCGAGCCGTGGAAGCTGTTGGAGCCTGACTTAGTGATCAGAGAAACCTGAGCCCCTGACGAGCGGCCCTGGTCGGCATTCGGGTTCGACGTAACCACGCGAAACTCCTGCAGCGAATCGGGAGTGGAGCGCAGGACACTCGCGAAGGCCTCGTCGGTTACGATATCAAGACCGCGCTGCTGCTCGTTATTGTCAACGCCGTCGAGCAGGACATTGGCTTGATCGGCGCGGCCGCCGTTGACGTAACCGGTTCGGGTGACGCCCGGCTGCAGACTCAGCAGGGCGACAGGATTGCGAGCGTTGAGGGGAAGCTGTTCGATCTTACGGTTCTCAAACGCATTGCCGAGAGTCGCGTCAACTGTATTCAGTCCAGCCTCGGTGCTGGCGATTACGTTGACTGTCTCGCTGACATCGCCTACCTCCAAAGCCACGTTGACTTCATTGGGCGTATCGACGAGCGCGCGAACCTCGTTAACAACTGCCTTTTTGAAACCCTTGGCTTCAGCCTCAAGCCGGTAGGTGCCCGGCGGGACTGCTGAGAAGAAAAACTCCCCCTGTTCGTTGCTGACTTGCGTGCGTGAAAAATTCTTTTCCGTATTCGTCAGGGATACCGTTGTGCCCGCGACTGATTTGCCCTGGGCGTCTGTCACCAGGCCGCGAACTGACGATGTGCCTGTTTGGGCCGCGACATTTTGACAAACAAGGAACTGTAGAAGTCCACAAAACAACATCAGAGCGCAACTTCTCAGAAATCTCTCTCTTTTCATGACAACCTCCAAGTCTAATTGGGAAAGAGCGCCGGGACTCGATAATTCAAGCAGCCCCGTAGGTTTCGGATTTAGAGTCTTTAGGAGCCGGTTGGTTCGTGCCAAGAGAAGTCGCACAAAGCCAACGAACAACGTCGCATCGAGTGAGCAAAAAGTAATCGGGAATGTGCTCATTGTCCAGTTTTTTTTGGCCGCGTCCGGTTAATTCAAGGACGAGCGCCCAACATATGCGGCAGCAGACAAACCCTAATCGTATTCGGTGAATTTGGCAGGCATCTGACGTTCCACGGAATTTTTCCACACTCTTCACCCGAATCACCCACAAAGCTGCGTTTTTGGCCGGATTATCATCGTCCCATCATCCAAAACTTTGGACGGAATTTAGATATTGGGAGAATTCTTCGGAAACCGGATTTGCCGGGCGGAACCGGATGCCTCGCCCGGAGTTCCCGGCTTCAACTCAAAACTTGCGGTGCCACGTAGCGAATGAACTTCAGCTCCGCCAGCGCTTCAAGTTTCTCAATGGACAATCGTCCGATGATCAGCTTCGTAGTCTTCGGATCGAGCACAACTTCAAAGCCCAGCTCTTTGAGTTTTGCCAAAGTTTCTTCTGACTTGTCAGTTAGCCAAATTTGAATTTCAGCTTTCCCGTCGCGAATAAACTTTGCTTCGTCTGCGCCGGCCTTCGCATCGCCGTTCTTTAGCCGCTCCACAACCGCCAAAAGTGAGGGATGAAGTTTTAAGAGGGCGCGACGTTTCAACTCTTCTGCCGACGGGGTGGCAGCCTCAGCAGACTTTAAAACGAAGTCACCGACACCGCCGCCACCGCCGCCAGCAGCGCCCGCTGCTTTGGCCTTTGATCGACCTCCTTTCGATCTCGAAGCGGCCGACTTATTAGCCGCGGCCGGATCGATAAGGCTGCCATCCATCACAGTTGTTACACTGCTGCTTGATTGGTCGATGGCAGGTGCGCCGGCTGAAACTGTCGCTGTCTCCGAGTAGTTGACCGTTGTACCCGGACTCAACACCATCAAGTTTTGAACTTGACGCCCGCTCACAGCTCGCGTCATTTCTCCTTCACCAAAAACGCTCGCACGATTCACACCTTCCGGCACTTCCACCGGCACATCAATGCGTCGCGGCTGCCCGCCGTCAGTTACAATCATCTCCTCGACCGCAACAAACGACGTGAACTGCGTCATCAACCGATACTCGAGGCCGAGGTTCGTGATGGTCTCCTGCAACTCAGGCTTCATCGCACCTTGCTGCATGCCGTTGTAGTCCTGGCCCATCAAATCGTCGATACGCGAACGCGCCCACAGTGACGAAAGCACATTGTGTTGCGATTCACTGTCGGGAAAGTCCACCGCAATCTCGCGAACAAATTCTCTTCCTGCCATCTTGCCTTTCAAGCGAATGATGCCGCGACCGGCGGCTGTGTAGCGGCCCGTGAGGATCACCGGCTTGGCGCCAAACAGATCCGGAATTCGTTGCGGATAAACATCTGAAACGGGCAGTCCGTTCCAATCGACTGAGATATCCGTGAGCAACGGATTGCGCACGCGCTCGTGGAAACGCCGCGCGGCCGCGGAGCCATCATCGTTAAGCGCCACATACTCCACTTCGCCGCGACCATATTCAGACATTTTGTCCAACAGGAATCTGTTTACTGAGCTGCCAATCCCGAAGGCAAACACGCGCGCGTTCGGATGCTTCTGCACTTCAGAAATTATTTCCATGTCGTTGCCGACATAGCCGTCAGTCATAAAGCAGACTATGCGCACATGGTCCTGCGAGTCTGACGCATCGAGCGCGGCTTTGATCGCCTTCATCATCTCCGTGCCGCCATCGCCTGAACTTGCGGAGAGAAACGCCTGAGCTTTCTTCAGGTTCGCGGGAGTGGCCTGCACCGGTCCGGGAAACAGTATCCGCGTATCTCCTGCGAAAGTGATCAGATTGAAAGTGTCGTCCGGATAGAGGCTGTCGAGCGCGAGCTTCATCGTCTCTTTGGCTTTCTCAATGGGGAAACCCTGCATCGAGCCGGAAGTGTCCAGCACGAACACTAACTCCTTAGGCGTTACGTCTGCGGCCATGATTCGCTCGGGTGGCTGAAGAATCAGGGTGAAGTAACCACCTCGTTCGGAGCGATGAGTCATCAACGCGTCCTGAATGCTCTTTCCGGCGACGTCGTAACTAAGAACGAAATCCTTGTTCGGAATCATCGAACTGCTCTTCAAACGCACGTGTGCACTGTGTGCGCTAAGTCGCTCAAATTCGACCTCGTGAGATCTTCCCTTGATGGCGTCGATTGGAACACCCCCATCCAGCATTATGTCCAACGAAATATCGTGGCCGGCGCGCATTCCTTGGGCAACCTGTTTCGGAGAGATGCGTGATGCATCAGGAACCTGAGTAGTATCCGGCGAAACTCCGCTTCCCTGCCGCCTAGTCGCCGCACCCGGCATGTAGCGTGGACCAACCACCATGGGAAAAGAAAACTCGTACGAGCCCGCCTCATACTTAAGCGTCTCCACGTAACTGATGGTGATCTTGATCTTTTCGCCCGGCATGATGTTCGCGACTGATTGGGTGAAGATGTTGGGCCGTTCCTGATTCAGCAAACTGGCAACCTGTCCCCCTGATTTAGCTGCGTCATAAACAGCCTGGGCCTCTTCACGGCGTAAGATCTTTCCGCGCACTGTGCGCTCGCCGACAAGCATTGTCATATCGTCAACCGCCGCGCCAGCAGGCAAAGGAAACACGTAGACGGCTTCAATCCTTTCCTTGAATGGGTTCTCGAATTCCTGCGTGACGTTTACGCGGGAAAGGAAGCCGCTGATTTCAACTTTAACGTCGGTATGTTTGAGCGGACAGAGACCCTTCAGCATGCCACTTTCATCGACCACCTGTAGAGAGCCCTGGGTTTCCGTTGCTTGTGCCGTTGCGACTGGCTGCAAATTCTTTAAAGCAGAGAATGCAAGTATCAAGACGGCTGAAGTTGCAAGCACTGCGACGAGGTTTAGAGAAAACTTCCGATCCATGGCGTCTGCTCCTTATCAAACCTTTCTGAGTACCGAGACACACTTGAGCGCGCTACTCAAGTGGCGGTGCTACGACTTGCACGAGCTGGAAGAAAAACGGTTCCCGAGGTTAATTAGATACCCTAACCTCAGCCTCTGTTCCCGAGTGCTCTGGGGATAGAACGCGAAAAGAGGGAAAGCTTGCAGTTCACTAACACGTTGATGCGCGCGATCGTCGTTGCGATGGCCGGCAACCAAAGGTCTAGTCTTTGGTCTTTGGTCTTTGGTCTTTGGTCTTTGGTCTTTGGTCTTTGGTCTTCTCAATTGGTTCTTTGAACTTTGAGCTTTGTGCTGTTTTTTGACGAAGTAAACGGTTCAGCTCGCTACCACCTGGCAAATCACGGGATACGATTTTGCGCTCGTCTTGCGACTAGACTTCACCTTCGAGGCAGGCTGATTCACGATCGCTGCCTCTGAACTGAATAAATCTTTTCGTTGAAGGCTTACTTAGTTATTACCGGACGGCGTGGAAAAGTTACGGGTGAGGGCGAAGAATATCTTGCTCAGGAAATTTCTTAGGTGGCAAAGTCATCAACAGTCGTGCGTTTGACACGATTGAAAGGCCTACGTTAATTTAAACAGCTTGCAGTGATCCTCCAACAGTTCACCATATGCGTCCCGTTCGTCTAGTGGCCTAGGACACCGCCCTTTCACGGCGGCGACACGGGTTCGACTCCCGTACGGGACGCCAAACTCCTCAGTATTTTTGAGATCTACGCTGACGTCAACCCTACCGACGCGTTTCTTAATGGACTTTTTCATGGACGTTTGTGAACACGGTGCGAACGTTATCAGATGTTTAGACTCATTCACAGTCAGTCAGAAGATGCCTGCCCCTCGACCCATAAGCTAAAGTGGGAAAATGAGTTATGGAGCGACGTGAAGCGTAGTGGAGGTGGAAACCGATACGCCAGCCACTAGATCAAATTACTCCTAAGATCTCGCAGGTTGCCGCAGTACTGCGGCGAGGACATGTCTATGAAGGCGGAACACCGAGATTTGCGCTTCCAGCATTCTCATGCGCCTTCCTCTGCGTTGCCGAACGCTGCCGGAAGCTTATGCACGTCTGCAGCGCGAACGGCCTCCAGCGAAATTGCCAAATGATGTGAAAAAAGGTTGCCAACCGATCTGACGCAGAACAGCAGCGTCCACCGGCGTACATCTACATAGGCGTCAGCCGCAAAAATTCTTGAGTCTTTCGACTTGCGAAAATATTTTTCCTCTTCGTGTAAGAAAAATGGCCTCCTCAGGACTCTTTATATATAGAGGCAGTAAAAAAGTTAGCGAGGCCTAAGAAGCATGGCTCTTAGCGGTCTTGGATTGGAAGTAGGGGCTGGCCAAGAGGCCGAAGTGTGCATTGATTCGACGGTGCTTGGCCTGATGCAGCGCACATTGAGCTTAGAAGAAAAGGTGGGCCAGCTCTTTGAACTGCTGCGTGATCCCATCTACCTGTACTTAAAGGCGGTAGTCGGCAACTCAGCAGAAGCGGAAGACATAACGCAGGAAACGTTCCTGCGGCTCTATCGGACGCTTCACAACGGACAGCCGATTAATAACGTTCGCTTCTGGGTTTTTCGGGTCGCGCACAATCTCGCTTTTAAGGAGCGCGAAAGAGGCGACCACTATCAGGAAACGGATTCACGCACTTGGGACGAGCTACGCCAGTTGTTACCCGATCCAGGACTGAACCCGGAACAAAGGGTTCTGCAAATGGAAAGATTCGAGCAACTTCACGCGGCAATGGCGTGGCTCTCACCGCAGGAGTTGCAATGCCTTCACCTTCGCGCGGAAGGATTTCGTTATCGAGAAATCGGCGAGATTCTCGGAATTCACACGAAGAGCGCGGCTGAGTTTTTGCGACGGGGCATCAGGAAGCTGATGAAAGAGAAAAATGGATAGTATCTTCAAGACTGAAATGTCAGGAAACGGTGGGCATCCTTCCGAGGATGAGTTGCTCCTCTATGTAGATGGTGAACTCGTACCGAAAGCTACTAACCTAATACGCGCTCATCTCGAGGCTTGCTGGTCCTGTCGCGTTCGGACTGAAAAAATCGAAGAGACAATTTCCTCTTTCGTCGATTACCGGAATCAAGTGCTCAAACCTCTGGTTGAGCAACCGCCGCATGGCTGGCGCGGATTTGATGGAAAACTGAGTCGCTTGGGAGACGAAGTGGGCAGGCCATCGCTGCTTGCTAATGTTCGCGGAACCTTGGGTCGCATCTTTTCTGCGCCCACCTGGGAGCGGGGCCATCTTCTGCGCACACTAGATTCCCGTGTTTTGCTGAGACCTGTCGCCGCGATCATAACCGTGTCGCTAATCGTCGGTTTGCTGATCTACTTCAACCGAACTCCGGTCGTCTCCGCAAGCGAATTACTCACTCGCGCGAGTGACGCCCAACAGCGAGCGATAGGTGCGACTAACCAGGCCGTCGTCTATCAGAAAATCCAAGTAAGACGAAAGGCGGTAACTTCATCGACTCCTGAGACTGTAACTTGGGAAGTTTGGAATGACACCGTCAATGCGCGATCTCGACAGTCGGTCGAGTTATCAGGCGGTAGGCAATTCCTTGATGAAATGACTGACGCAAAGGCTCCTTCACCGAAACAGAAGACAAACTTGCCCGTGATGCTCTCGGGCTTAGCCGATATCCTTCGCGCTAATCACATGAATCCGGCGCTGCCGTTGTCTGCAACTTCCTATGACGCTTGGAGAAGATCGGTAGTAGCCCGCCATGATGAAGTAGCAAAGACCAAACTGCCTGACGGTCACGATGCGTTTACTTTAAGGACAGCATCAAGCGGCCAAATCAATGCTGGCGAAATCATCGAAGCGTCGCTGGTCATTCGTGCACTTGATTGGCATCCAGTAGCAGAGAGCCTGCGGATCAAAGGCGCTGACGGTGAGGAAGAATTTGAGTTAGCGGAAACCGCGTATTTCGTAGTGAGCTTGAATACCCTTGCGCCTGAGATTTTTGCCGAACAGTCGATCGTCGCGGCGTCACCAACGAATAGCCCGGCAGCGCCAGCCAGGAAAGAAACAGAACCACTCACGCCCAATATTCAGCCATCAGCGCCCGTCGTAGCCACTGCGGACTTGGAAGTCGAAGTCTTGCGCCTATTGCATGAAGCTCGCGCCGATCTCGGTGAGCAGCTAGCGGCAACCAGAGGTGCGGATGGATTACTTCATATTACGGGAATCGTTGATACGCCTGAGCGCAAAACCGAGATCATGCGCGCGCTGCAACCAGTCATGAATCATCCGGCTGTGCGCATTGAAATTCAAACCATCGCCGAAGCGCTCACCCAGCAACAACAGCAAAGAATTCGCTCCAAAGCCACACCCGCTCCCGTCACCGAACAAAAAGTTGAAATCAACAGTGAAGCAATTGCCGCTGCGCCGGAACTGCAACGTCACTTCAGCAGTGATGATCAGTTGCGGGAATTTTCCGCGCGCATGGTGAGCCAGTCGCGCAATGCCATGCGTCATGTTTACGCCATGAAGCGATTGGTGGTCCAGTTTTCACCGGAAGAGCTACGCACGCTCTCGCCGGAAGCGAAGAACAAGTGGGTGGCGTTGATTCGCTCGCACGCGCGTGATTATCGGAATGATGTCGAGACTCTTCGTCACGAGCTTCAACCAATCTTCTCTCCATCTTCGCCTGGGCCTGGCACGAGCTACCCTGAGATTACAGATGATGCCTCGCTGGCTCGTGCCGCCGAACAACTGTTCAGTCTGGCTTTGGCTAACGACGGCGTGATTCGTTCGGCCTTCGCTACGTCATCAGAGAGTTCTGCCACGTCGGCCATCAGTTCACCGCAATTCTGGCGATCGCTAACCAGCGCGGAAGGGTTAGCTGGAAAGATCGCAAATCGTCCTTAGTTCGTTCCAGTATGAGTTCTGTCGTTTGATTTACGACTCTTCTTCGTGGAGGAAAAAAAGCAATGACTCGCTATTGTTCCCAATCATTCACAGTCTGCTGTTCGCTGTTCTTTGCTGTCCTGCTTCTCACCGGTCACTTCTCATTACTGCCCGTACGCGCCCAAGGCGCGACAGCGACCGTCAGCGGCACCGTTCTCGACCCGAATGGCGCGGTTGTCCCCGCCGCAAATATTACGGTGACGGAAGTAGCGACGGGTGTGCAGCGAACTGCGACCACAAACGATCAAGGCTACTTCACTATCCCGCTACTAAAACCCAGCGCCTACCTTCTTCAAGTCGAGCACCAGGGTTTCTTGACCGCCGAGGTTAGAGACATCGTGTTGAACGTCGGCGACGAACGCGCGCTGACGATCAAGATGAAAGTCGGCGATGTTAAGGAGACAGTTAACGTAACAGCGGAAGCGCCGCTGATTAATGAATCGCCGGCAGTGGGCACAGTTGTGGATCGGCAGTTCGCGGAGAACTTACCGCTCAACGGCAGGAGTTTTCAATCGCTGATCAAGCTATCACCCGGTGTTGTATTGACCAAAGCAACCTCTGGATTTAACGAAGGGCAGTTCAGTGTTAACGGGCAGCGTGCCGACGCCAACTACTTCACCGTTGACGGGGTAAGTGCAAACATCGGCGTTAGCGCCAATATCGTTCCGGGCCAGGCTGCCGGAGGGACGCTGCCGGGCTTCACGGCTCTGGGCGGAACCAATAATCTTGTTTCGGTAGATGCGCTGCAGGAATTCCGAATTCAGACCTCAACCTACGCTCCCGAATACGGGCGCTCCCCCGGTGGACAGATTTCGATTGTCACGAGGAGCGGCGCGAACCGATTCAGCGGCGCCTTATTTGAATACTTCCGCAACGACGTATTGGATGCGAATGACTGGTTCGCCAACAGCCGGAGCCTCGCCAAACCGCCGCTGCGACAGAATCAATTCGGGGGTGTGCTGGGTGGTCCCGTTCTGCTGCCGCGCTTCGGCGAAGGCGGGCGCCAGCCGGGATACAATGGGCACAACCGGACCTTCTTCTTCTTCTCTTATGAAGGCTTGCGCCTGCGTCTCCCTCAAGTTGCCACCGCTTCGTTGCCGACCGTTAGCGCGCGCCAAGCGGCCGTCGCCGGAACCCGGCCATTTCTCAACGCGTTCCCGCTGCCAAACGGTCCCGACCTCGGAGGCGGTTTCGCCCAGTTCTCGGCCAGTTACTCGGATCCCTCTTCGCTTAACGCCACCAGTATCCGGATTGATCATACTGTAGGAAGCAGGCTGGCTCTGTTCGGCAGATACAACTACGCTCCCTCGCAGTCCGTGACGCGGTCAAGAAGTACGCCGAACCAACTGAGCAGCATACTGTCAAGAACTACGACGCTCACCGCGGGAGCGACGCTGACGATCAACCCGAACGTTAGTGACGAGTTCCGTGCCAACTGGAGTAGAAACTTCGGAACGCAAGTTTTTACGGTCGACTATTTCGGTGGAGCCATCGCCCCGTCAGATTCATCTCTATTCCCTGCGCCTTTTACTACCTCGGACTCCCAATTTCTCTTTGAATTTGACGGCGGCGCTGGTTATCGAATAGGTGTTAACGCCGATAATTTGCAGCGGCAAATAAACCTAGTCGATAACCTGTCGGTCATCTCCGGGTCGCACCAGATAAAGTTCGGCGTTGACTATCGGCGTCTGATGCCGGTAATCAAGCCAACGAATTATTTTCAAGGCGCCACTTTTGACAGCGTGAGCGGTGCGGTTGCGGGCATAACCGAGTATGCCCTCGTTTTTTACTCCGGCGGCCCGCGCTTTCCGGTTTATTCCAATTTTTCAGCTTACGGACAGGACACATGGAAAGTCAGCCGCCGCCTGACGCTCACTTACGGTCTCCGCTGGGAACTTAATCCGCCGCCATCGGCGAGCGATGGTAACCTGCCCTTTGCGGTTACAGGGCTGGATAATCTTGCCACTATGGCGCTCGCGCCGAGGAAAACGCCGCTATGGAAAACTACTTATAACAACTTTGCGCCGCGCGCCGGCGTAGCCTATCAGTTATCCGACCGCAAGGGCAGGGAAACGGTTCTCAGGGGAGGATTCGGCATTTTCTATGACCTCGGAACAGCCCAGGCTGGCAACGCCTTCGGCTATACGTTCCCGTTTTTGTTGACCAGGACTCTGTTCGGCCCTAGTTTTCCACTAACGCCTGCGCAGGCTGCCCCGCCGGCTTTCAGTTTAACTCCACCGATAAAAGGCATTCTCGTGTCGGATCCAAATCTAAAATTGCCGCGCATCTACCAATGGAACGTCACGGTCGAGCAGTCGCTCGGCTCGAACCAAACCTTCAGCGCTTCATACGTGGCAGCGTTGGGGCGCCGTCTCCTCCGCACGGAAAGAATAGTTAACGCTAACCCGAATTTCAGCACCGTCGATGCGACCGTAAACAGTGCCTCGTCCGACTACCACGCGATGCAGCTCCAATTTAACCGTCGCTTCTCCCACGGTCTTCAGGCCCTTGCCTCCTACACCTGGTCGCACTCGATTGACACCGCCTCGAACGACTTCTCTACTCTCGTGCCGAGTGTGAGAATTGACCCCCGTCAAGACCGGGGGCCTTCGGATTTCGACGTCCGCCAGGCTTTCACTGGCGCCATGACGTACAACATTCCCGCTCCAAATCTCGGAGCAATCGGAGGTGCTATTCTTAAGGGCTGGTCAGTTGACACGACCGTCATCGCGCGCTCTGCTTTTCCCGTGAATGTTTCAAGAGATAGAAACCTTGGGTTTGGCACGTTCGCTTTCCGCCCGGACGTGATTCCCGGTGTCCCACTCTATCTCGAGGGTTCACAGTATCCGGGACGGAGGCGAATTAATCCGGCGGCGTTTGTCTTGCCGGTGGGACGACAGGGCACGCTGGGGCGCAACGCGCTCAGAGGCTTTCCTGTCTGGCAGGCGGACCTCAGCTTGCATCGCAAATTCAACCTAACCGAAGCGGTGAACCTGCAACTGCGGGCGGAGTTCTTCAATGTCTTCAACCATCCAAATTTTGCGGACCCGGAAAACCGGCTCAATAACGCCCTCTTCGGGCAGTCAACCCAGATGTTGGGTAGAAGCCTCGGAGGCTTGAGTCCGCTCTATCAGATCGGAGGCCCACGCTCCATCCAATTGGCGCTCAGACTTCAATTTTGAACGTGCCTCGCTTGGCATGTAATCGCGCCACGAAAAATTGTGAGTGGTCCAAGAGATGAAATCATAATCAAACCAAGCCCTTGCCGCGCGATTGGCGTCGAGCGGCAGTCTCTTTCGCGCATCCACCTACTTAAGGGGTGACAGAATTCTTTCGATGAAGAAGCTATACAGACTACTTCTCTTAGGCTGCGTGTTAGGCGCGCTAATGCTCTCTTCACGCGCCCAGCAGAAGCAACTTGCACCTCTGGCTGTCGAGGATGCAATTTCGGCTCGGGCTTTCGGACTGATGCCGATTTCGCTCAGCCGAGACGGCCATTGGATCGCTTACTCATTAATCGATCCCCTGAAGGTCCAGCCCCCCGCCGGCGAGTCCAATTCGTGGCTCACGCGAACCGGCGCTCCTGGCTCGGCGATCGGCTCGGACGTCTGGATCACCAACACCGCGACCAGCGAAGCGAAAAATCTGACTGGAGGTGAAGGCAACAGTTGGGCGCCGGTGTGGTCTCCCGATGGGAAATACCTGGCATTCCTTTCGGACCGCAGTGGGAGGGCCGGGCTCTGGGTCTGGGAGCCCTCATCGGGAAAGTTGCGCAGGGTCTCAGACGGAGTTGTCATCAGCTGGCGGGGGATCGCCGCCCCATGTTGGACGGCGGATGCCAGGAAGATTCTGCTGCCGGTGTTGCCGCAAGGCGCTTCATCCGAGAGGTTTTCCTCGGTGTCCGGCGCGGAGAAAAACGAACCAGCCGAAGGTCAGGACCGGAACGAGAAGCCGACCGTTACGGTCTATCGCGCGCCGGCGAACGCGAACCAGCCTGCTGCCGATAAGCGACCCACATCCAATTCGCTTTCGGAGGAAGTTAATTCCTACGTCGCCGACCTGGCGCTGATTGACGTCGCCAGCGGCAGCATTGATCGTGTCGTACTGAAAGCTAAACCGGTTGGTTACTGGACCTCGCCGGACAGTTCGGCCGTTGCCTTCACGGACCTCAAAGACGGAGGCACTGGTATGGTTGCCGGGTTGTCATATGACCTCACGGTCATCTCTGTGACGAATGGCCGCCCACAGGCTATGGCTGCAAACCTAAAGCAAGGCGGAAACGCAGTCAGTTGGTCGCCAGACGGAAAGACCTTGAGTTATATGGACTCTAAGCCCACACGCGACAATGCGGGTGCCCGTGCGGATGTCTTTCTGATTCCTGTCAGTGGCGGGGGCGGGCCGCGCAAAGCGACCGAGAAACCACACCCTAACTTCTCTCGTTCCGACCGACCTCCCGTCTGGGATCAAACGGGAAAGTACCTCTACGTTTTGACTGCGCACGCCGTGTGGAAAATCTCGCCTGAAGACGGCGCTGGCTCCGAGGCGG
Source organism: Blastocatellia bacterium (assembly GCA_963698325.1). Taxonomy (GTDB): domain Bacteria; phylum Acidobacteriota; class Blastocatellia; order Pyrinomonadales; family Pyrinomonadaceae; genus PSRF01. The sequence continues at coordinate 496,414 of CAVOQJ010000013.1, forward strand.
GCAAGATTCCCGACCGAAGCCTCACCGAGATTGTTCTCTCAAGCGCAGGTGATTCCGCGTGGTCACCGGACAGCGGACGATCCATTGTTGTTATCACCTCCGACCCTGTGTCCCTCAGTGTAGGCTTCTCAAGAATCGACCTGACTACTGGCAGAATCACAAAGTTAATAGAAGAGAACAAAAGCTACACCAGCAGCCTCTCTTACACTGCAGTTGGTTCCGGCGATGGCAAAAGAGTCTTCTACATCGCCGAGAGCGCGGCGGAGTCCCCGGACGTTTGGGTGACGGACGCAGAGTTCCGCAGCCCCAGCAGGCTGACGCGTGTCAATCAGCAGTTCGACAAATATTCGATGGGCCAGAGCCGCCTGATCGAATGGCGAGGGTTAGACGGCCAAAAACTGCACGGCGCGCTCCTTCTGCCCACCGGGTATGAACAGGGAAAACGTTATCCGCTTGTAGTTGAGATATACAACGGCTATCCACTATCACTACAAGCGAACATGTTCGGCATGACCGGCGGCTCCCCGCTTGAATCGGTTGACAATAAACAATTGCTTGCGACCCGCGGCTACGCCGTTCTGCTGGCCGATACAGACATGGGTACCGGGACGATCGCTCAAGACCTGGTGAAAACATTGCTGCCCGGAATCAATAAGACTATTGAGATGGGTGTTGCGGACCCGGACCGACTCGGGGTCATGGGCTTCAGCCAGGGAGCTTACGGCACGCTGGCGGTGATTACGCAAACCTCCGTTTTCAAGGCGGCAATGATGCGGTCGGGCTTCGGCAACTTGATGAGCATGTACGGGCTGATGAACACGGACGGCTCCAGCCAGTGGATGGTCTGGGCCGAAGTCTACGGCGCCAAGATGGGAGGGACACCGTGGGAGTACCGCGCCAGATACGTCGAGAACTCGCCGATATTTTATCTGGACCGCGTTCAGACTCCGCTTCTCATAATTCACGGGACCGCAGATAAGGCGACGCCCCCTGCCTACGCCGATGAGGTCTTCGTCGATCTCAGGAGGTTGGGCAAGGAGACTGAATACGCGAAGTATGCCGGCGAGAGCCATGGCTTTTATCATCACGCGAACAAGCTTGACTACTGCGCCCGCATGATTCAGTGGTTCGACCGCTGGCTCAAAGCGCCCGGCCCCTCGAAGCTTCAACTAAAGTAAGCCGTCCCCTGAATCCCTGTACGCTGCTGTAAGCCGCAACCAAACAAATGATCATCGCGGCTGTTCCAAAATGTGAGTTAAACCAGCTTCTAAGTGCGGGCGGATCAAAGCGCCAGAAATGACCAAACAATCTGACGGTAGGCAGGCAACTAAGCTTCTCAAGTTGTAACTACTGCCTTCTGGAAAGCAGATCGTCGGCTATCTTCTCCGACCTTTGATCGACCTGCGCAGTTATCTTTTTCCAAGTTGCAGCCTTCTTTTTCGCGGAGCTCAACAGCAGCCTAAATCCAATTGCTGACAAGGTAACGGACTCGTGCGATCTCTTTGTAGATAAGTTCGTCATTCTTTGTGAGTCCGAACCTGCGGTCAATTGAATGAGCGCGACCTTGCGGCACCAACTGTTACGGTCTTCACGAGCCGCCTCTAATTCGCTGACGGCGCTCCTGGAAACGGAATTTTCTTTCGTTTTAGGTACGTGTAAAACTTGATCTGCTCGCAGATGAAATGTTTCGCGGCGTCGCCATTCCACGCGAGTCCATTAAGAGTCCAATAAGCGTTCCCGTGAGTCCTTCAAGTGCGGTAAAGTGCTATCCATGCCGCTAAGTTCCTTTGAATTACAATAGGTCGCTTCTCTTTCACGGCGGCGACACGGGTTCGACTCCCGTACGGGACGCCAAACTTATTTCAAGCTTTGCCGCGCGTCAAGAAACGTCCATTCAGCTAGCTCAATGCTCTGCGAATGCCAGGAAGACGCATCTTTACAAACTTACCGTGAGCGTTCGACTTCTCATCTGACTCAGCTTGCACCAAGGTCTCCATTGGGACCTTCAGGATAGCGTGACAAGAGGACTGCTCGCAGTATCCTCAGATGAGTCGTCTGAGTTTGATCTTGATTTGAAGGATATGCTCGTCCCTCTTTACAGTCAGCAGATATTCGTGACCGTCCTGTCTAAACAGCTGCTTGATCCTGGCAAACTCCCTGATTGGCTTGCCGTCAACAGCCTCGATCACATCCTGGGCGCGCAATCCAGCTTCGGTCGCTGGTGAGTTCGGACGGACTCTTAGCACCCTTATTACCGCAAAGTCCGGCCCGTCTCCCACGATAGCCGCGCCGCTCATATCAAACTCATCAGCGCCAGCAAAGTTCGCATTAGGCTCCAAAATCATTCGCTGGCGTGTGTAGTCGAACGTGACTCTGAAGCGACGCAGGCATTTGCCGCCGATATTGCCGGCCTTGCCCTCGTCCGCAATCTCTCCCGCCTTAACAAACCCCGTGAGCGGATTGTTAATTACAAAACTTCCCAACCGGAGACTCTTGAGACGGCCAAATGCGATTTGAATTGGCCCGCCCACACCACCTCCGCCTGCTTGAATAGTCTGTCCAACCGATTCCAGGAGTCTGTTCTGTTCCACAAAACTCCTGGCCAGCATGAGAGTGCCGTTACCTCCAGTATCGATGACGAACTCTCCCTCGATCGGTTCTCGACCGGCGACCTCCAGCTTCGCTTGTACGTAGATCGCGCCGTCCTGCTGCACCTTGAGCGGCACAGTCTGACCCGCACCACGATAGTTATAGGTCTGCGCGTCGTACAGATTGATCTTCAATGCGACATAGTCAATGTCCACGGCAAAGTACTTGAACAACTCATACCCGATGATGCCATCTATTTTCCGGCCGCCCGCCGGAGCCATAGCAGCGAGGGGTAGACCCCACACCGATTGATTGTGAAGTTCGACTCCGGGAAGCTTGATGCTGATATGGTTGAAAACGGAACCCGCTTCGTATCCTCCGGCTCCTTCGATTTGCTGAGTACCTTCGGACTTCAGTCCTAATGATTCCGCTGCCTGTCTGTCGATGATTGAGCGAGTCGCTCCAGTGTCCAGACCGAACCACAAAGGATCAGAATTATTGATCTTCACCTGGAGGAAAATGTGACCGTCATCCTCCTGGAAGGGAATGCCGAGCGCGCTGCGGCCTGAGACGAATCGAAAGCTCCTGGTCGTTGGCTGACTTCCGGTTCCCTGCGACCAGAGACACGAAGGCAAAACCAGGAAGCACATCGTGAACATCAACCATAGTCGAATCCGAAGAGCATTCATGTTTTACTCCTAAGTAACTGAGTCGGGAGCAGGGAACGATATTCAAGAGTCACATGTTCAAGGCTAATAGACAGCTTGCCCATTACCACCGCCCAATCGCCGCAAAGCCTCAAGAGATTAAGTTCGCTTGGTGACGAGGAGATTGACATCTACCGTGTTCCCGTCTCACTAGCAAGCTGACCTACAAATTGAAAAAAAACGTAGCACGGACGTTGCGTTATTGTCTTGTCTCCTTAGAACATTGATTTGCTCATTATTAGCTTTGCCGATGAAAGCGCTGGTTGATGCGGCGTCCGCATGAGCTAACACTGGAATGGTTGTGAATCGAAAGATGCGCCAAACCTCGGATTTTTCGTCCGGTGCTGGGTGTTTCCTTTGGAGTTGAACTCGCTGGTAGCGGATACCCTGGTACTGGCCAAGAAGAAAATGCCTGCGGAATCTGAAACAGCAAGACCGCTTGGCGCGTTAAAACCGCGTAACCTTCTTGACATGAAATGGGGTCATAGCGGCGAAAATGTTCACAAGCGTCTACAAAAACCCTGAGTTCTCAGACGGACAGATCCTAAGATCCTGTGATTATGCGGGAATCACGTTAGGCGAAGTGCAATATCCAGTCGAACACTCAAGGGCGACCCACGTCCATGAACGAGCTTGCATACATTTCCTTCTCGAGGGCGGTTATACCGAGTCTCAAGGGCGCCGAACCAACGAGTGCGCGCCGCTCAGCCTATCCTTCCAGCCTTGCGGACACGAGCATTCCTATAGATGTTCGAAGACGATTTCCCGGTCGCTTACCATAGAGCTTGAACCCGACTGGATGAAGCTACTCGCTGATTATTCAGTTGTCCTTGACGCAGTTTGCAACTTTAGCGATGGCTTACTCTTGTGGCTCGCCACACGCCTTCATAATGAGTTCCGTGCCCAGGGCCCAGCGTCACAACTTGTAATCGAGGGTTTGACGCTTGAAATTGCCGTCGAGATTTCCCGTCGGCGGACGATTCCTTCGGAACTCAAACCACCTGCCTGGCTCAAACAAGTTGAGGAACTGCTGAACGAGCAATTCGCAGAGTCCCTAAGTCTTCGGGAGATAGGGCAAACAATCAGAATCCACCCAGTACATGTCGCCCGCACTTTTCGTCGATATTATCACTGCACAGTCGGAGAGTATGTGCGTAACCTTCGCATCGAGTCTGCATGCAAACAGGTAGCCCATTCTGATATGTCTTTGTTGGAGATTGCCTTCGCGGCGGGTTTTTCAGACCAAAGCCAGTTCAATCGAGCTTTCAAGCGCATCATGGGCATTACGCCCGGCGCGTTTCGCGCAACCACGCGACCACGCTAACGCCCGCACCGTCGCACGTCTAGCGACTCATTGCAGCTACGCAAATGCAAAATCGAACGCGCGTATATTAAACGTCCAATAACGATCCCCGGGAGTCCTTCAAATGCGGTAAAGTGCTATCCATGCCGCTAAGTTACATTGGATTACAATAGGTTGCTTCTCTTTCACGGCGGCGACACGGGTTCGACTCCCGTACGGGACGCCAACATTCTTAAGCACTTGCAGGATCCCAACATTTCGCCGCGAGTCCAGAAAAGTCCATTAACTAAATCACTGCCCTCTGAATACCTGGAAGAATCATCTTCACAAGCTTGTTCTGCGCCTCTCGCTTTTCGTCCGTCACAGCTTGGACGTAGGTGTCCATCGTGACCTTGAGATTGGAATGACGCAGGAGTTCCTGAATGACTATGGGGTTTTCTCCATTGGCATTCAGGATCGTCCCAAACGTATGACGAAAGGTGTGCCAACCAATATCTGTATTGTCCCTGATGGCTTCTTGTGGAACCTTCCATTTCAAGCGCTAATCACTAAGAGTAATCATTACATGATCGAAGATCATGCGCTGTACTACGCCCCCTCTTTGAGCGTGCTTCGTGAAATGACCAAAGACAAGGTTGGGAATGAAAAGAGGGATGCCTCACTGATCGCTTTTGGCAATCCAGTTATTGGTAAGGATGAACAGCGCGATGAAGAGCTGTGCCCCCTACCGGAAGCCGAGACGGAAGTAACTTCCATCGCCAAAACGTTCGTTGCGGCGGACAGCAAGGTATTCATTGGGCGAGAGGCAAGCGAAAAGACTTTCAGGGCACTGGCGCCGACTTACGCAACCATTCATCTCGCGACGCATGGCCTCTTGGACAACAGACAGCCCCTTTACTCACGCTTGCTGCTGACAAAGACGGAAGGCGATCCAGAGAATGACGGCTTACTGGAAGCGCGGGAGATCATGAACATGAACCTTCACGCTGATCTTGCAGTGCTCTCCGCGTGTGAAACCGCAAACGGCAGGATCAGTCCGGGTGAAGGCGTAGTGGGAATGTCATGGGCTTTCTTTGTCGCGGGTACTCGATCGATGCTTGTGAGTCAGTGGAAGGTTAACTCGGCCAGCACTTCTCATCTAATGATGAATTTGTATCAGGGACTTAAGCCCAGGCAGAGGAAAGAGGAAGGTCAGAAGGCAAGAGTATTGCGGGAAGCATCACTGCGTCTTATGAAAGACCAGCGTTACCGCCATCCATTTTACTGGGCAGGGTTTGTGTTAGTTGGCAGCGATCAGTGACTTGAATGAGGTACACGTCCTGGTATCGGAATTGGGATCACTCGAACATAAAGGCTCTGTGCTTCGGCTCTAGATCCGCTCGTTTTCATTTTTCCTCAGGATTTCACTTCTTCACCACGCTGCCGAACCCAGACACGTCCGCGCCAATTCGTCCGAGATTGTGAACAATTCAAATCGCTTTTGCTTCTCAGTAACACATTCCCTACTCCATGTTTGGTGTGGATACGTGCTCGGTAATATCGCTGTTGGCCATTGCGCTCGGAGCGAACGGAGGACAGGCCGCGACCTCGTGCTCACGCGGCTCGTGGAGGTGCTGCTGATCGAAGCGCTGCGGTCGACGTCGGGTGAAGACTCGCCTCCGGGGCTTCTGCGTGGGTTGGCCGATGCGCGACTCGCGCCGGCGATACGGCAGATGCACGGCCAGCTCGGCCGTTCGTGGACGGTGGCCCAGCTCGCGAAGACGGCTGCGCTTTCGCGCTCGGCGTTCTTCGAGCGCTTCAAGCGTACAGTGGGCCTGCCGCCGATGGAATACCTGCTTGCCTGGCGCATGGCGGTTGCGAAGGATTTGCTCCGCCGCCACGACTTGGGGCTCGCCGAGGTCGCCGAACGCGTCGGCTACGGCTCGGCGAGCACCTTCAGCACCGCGTTCAGCCGGCACGTGGGCCAGCCTCCGAGTCGCTACGCGCGCGAGCGTTAGAACGTCGCGTCGAACGTGACTTCGCCGGTCACGCCGACCTGGTACGCGCTCACGCGGCGCTCGGAAGAAGTTCGCCAGTGGTTATGAAAGAAATGACCGACGGGCTTCTTATGTCCTGCGCGCACTCTCTCCCGTGTAAGAAAGCCGTAGTGAGACCAATCCCAAGTCCATTTGACACGATCTTGCCTGGGTTCAAATCCACGGCCAAACATTCGCGTGAATTGGCTGCATATCCGGCGCTAAACCTTTGAAATCCAAACCTGAAATCTAAACCTGATCGAAATGAGATCGAAATGAGATCGAAATGAGATCGTTGACTTGCGCGAGGAATCGGTATATAAAACAGGCGCTCACTTGCCGAACCCACGCACAGGTATTGAAATCCAACTCATCGTGCGCCCTCGACGAGCGAATGGGAACCTCGCTAAATCCCTAGCTAGTAGCAATTCAAGGATTGGCTCTTTTTGCTGCAGACGCTTTTTCCCGACAAATTTTCCTTCAGCAACGTTTGCATGAACGGTTGGAAGAGACTCGGGAAACTTGCAATCGCCTGCAGATCATAAGAGCCTTTTTTGAAGCGGCTTCAGTTCTTTGCGGGTGGGATGATTTCATCTCGATGAAGTACTAGGGGTTGCGTTCATGATGCGACATTAAGCTGGATTATGAAGGTATTCCTCAGTTGGTCTGGCGACCTCAGCCTAATCGGTATGCAGGATCAGCGGGGTAGGTGAAAAGGCGACATGCTTGGCGCTAGCCGGCATACGCCTGCCCCTGCGTTAGTGAAGTATTTGGTAATTATCCCTTTTACCAAGTATTTGGCAGGGACAGTCTGAATTTTGTGATTGTTGGTGTTCAAAACATGTGTTAGGGCTTCGCGCACAATCCAAAAGAGGAGGTACGGCATGGCGAAAATAATTGTGTTTGCTAAACAGAACTTCGAGGGTAACAACACAATGGTGTCTACGGAAAATGTTCCGAGTTTGAAGGGGACCGGCCTCAATAACGACATCTCTTCGATCATCGTCATCAGCGGCACCTGGGTTCTCTACGAACACGTCAACTACGCGGGCAACTCGTGGACGGTTTCCAACTCCGGCGGTCCTAGTGGAGATGGCTGCTACCCAACCTACAGCAACTATTGGCAGAATAATTCAATCGGTTCCTTCAAGGTTCAGGGTACGTAGAAGGTTGAAACGAGCGAGGCTATCTCATAAACAGCCGGCATCAAGCGCGGGCTGTCGAAGAGGGAAGGCTGACCAGGGACGGACCGAGAACGACGTTATGCTAACCCGAGACGGCCCTAATGCGTCCTGGGTCCGCAGCGTCACGGCGGTGTCGACCTCGCGCACAAATCGCGTTGGCACCACCGACACACGCACGATGACCGCAAGCGCGGGGGGAAACAAGGCTGAACACCACCGGACCTTGCGGCATGATGTCGGCCTGCGGGAACGTCTGACCGTAAGCTTCAGCTTGTTCGCTAGTATTTCATTTAACATTCAAAAACGTAACCAGTCTTCTCAATGCCGCTCTATAGGGCTTGTTGGTCTGACATTTTCTCGATTATTGGACCATTTCGCAAGTTACGCACTCCGGACCGGTCTCTAATTTATCCCGCTTGGTTCGGGATCGTGGTGGCCTACTTGCCAGGCGAGCACGTGAATTCGTTAGCCAAAGGCATGGTGTGCGGATGGTCCAACTTGTGACGGTATTGTGACGGGAATTCAGATAAGAGCACGCGCAGGCGATATAGCTGCATAAAGAATCATCAAAAACCCCTGAAAAACCGCTGTGGCTGCAACCTGTTTTAGTTAATAGAGTTAAGAATTTGCGTGGGTTCGGATTATGAATCCCACGCTCTAACCATCTGAGCTACCCCGCCATACAGGCTCATTATAAAGACGACTTAGGTTACGTCAAACAATGCGGCTTTTAGCTTCGAATTTTTATTTTGGCCCCGGATTTTGATTTTCCATTTTCCATTTCTGATTTTTCATTCGATTGTTCCTATAAACATCCCCGCTCCTCTGGAGCGAAAAACGAATCTTACAAAAGTTGCAGTTGCGAATTGAATCCACCATTTTTCATCATTTTTCATTCCTAATTACAAACCCTTTTTCACTTGCCAATCAGCGCACTCCTGATGGCACAAGAACCTTCCCATTAAGTTCATCATTCCATTTGCATGAAAGGGATTTGGTTCACTCTTCGAAAACCGCAATTGCCCGCACGGGGGAGCCAGTGCCGCCACGTGTTAGAAGCAATGCCTCTCACAGAGCTGTCCAGAACCTCCCCTTGTCCAATACCCGCAAAGGACACAGAGGTTTCGATAGGAAGACCAGCGTTTATGTTTGGCCCTAGTGGGCGATTATCAGCTTATAGCCGAACTTTTCAAGGTCAGCCGTGGCGATTCTGGATGGCAAATAGGCCTTCTTGGTCGTCGCTTGGGAGCCGGCCGGTGCAACAGCTTATTGAACGCGTTGCCCCGCTTTGTTCAACTCCGCATCTATGCTCTTTAAGAATACCGCACAAGTGTTCCAATCTACTCCGGGAGTACCGCGAATTGGCTGTCTGCTGCCCTTCCAGCGCGTTTTCAGTGTTAAGCAGCGATAACAACACGGAGCGTTTCCATTTCATTTAGCCAAGCAATAATCTGGTTCCAACTCGGAATGCTTTGGGACGCCAGCAAGTCTCGAAAACAGCCCAGCGTAAATCGCTCAGTACGGTCTTTCTTTGCTGCATTGCCATCGTGTTTCGCAAGATCTGGAGCAAGCTGTGAATGCACCTCAATGTGTCTCTTTGAATCTGTACTCGCTGTTTGTCTATCACAAAAGCCAATCACCTTTTTATACTTCGCTCCGATCGTGAAGGCATATAACGGAGATTAGCCCTCTGACTTAGCGAACGCATCAGAAAGCGTCGGAGAAAATGTGTACGAGTTGTGCTAGCATGCCGCCCTTCGGAACTTCACTCTTACCCTAAGGAGAAAAGCTATGACTGTTTCCGCACGCATCTACGCTGGTGGCGCCATCGCCTTCGGTGGCCAGCCTGCCATAAACGACTTGCTCTCGGCGGCGTACACCACCGTCATTGTCTGGTCTGTTCACGTCACAACCGACGGCACGTTGATCCTCAACGATACTCCGATAGTGTCCGACGGCGTCTACAAAGAAGCCTGGCCCTTCAACCTCCCCGCCCGGTTGGCGCAACTGCGAAAGGCCGGCGTGGAGATCATCTTCTCGGTAGGCGCTGGCGGCACAAAGGACTTCACCAATATTGGTACCCTGCTGAACGGCAAACCGGCCAGCCCCGGGAGTGCCCTGTACGATAACTTCCAGGCGCTGAAGCAGGCGATGGTCGCTGCCGGCGGTGACATTGACGCAATTGACTATGACAACGAAGACAACATGAACGCCGATGTGATGGTGAACTTCGGCATCACCCTGGCGAACATCGGGTACGCCCACGTCACCTTCTGCCCCTGGGACTACTACGGCGATGGAACTACCTGGTTCGACACGATGAAAGGCCTGGTCAATGCCCAGAGCAGCGACTTCGTCAGCGCTATCCACCTCCAGGTTTACTCGGGCGGAGCAGACAACCTGGACAAGGTGGGCGACTGGAAAAGCGGCTTCAAGGCTGCGGGCGGCAACGCGCTGATGATTCCCGGATTGGCCACCAACCAAACCCAGCCAGGCCCGTGGTGGGATGGGGATAATAACGCAATGGGCGCGAACGTCTTGACGGCCCCAAATGTGGCCATGTATCAAGGCGCCAACTGGGACAATTACTTATACACACAGAACTTCGCGACGATTGATGACGCGCTCAAAGGTGCTCAGACTGCCGCGAGTTTCTTCTTCTACTGCCGGGGGCCCATCGTGCTGACCAATGGGCGCTCCTTCCAGACTGGCGACGCGGTTTTCTTCACCGGTTCGCCCTGGTGGGGCTCGGCGCCACAGTGCGACGCGTACTACCTGGGAGGGCCATGCACCAATATCTACAATAACTTACCGGGAGCATGTCCCTCGGACCTAAAAACCCAGTATGGGAAGTGGGGCAGTAGCTTGATCGATGGCGGCTTCATCTGGCTCTACGACTCAGTGATCAGCTGCCTGCTATCGGGATGCTGCGGCGGGTCGATCGATAAACCAGCCGGCACGGCTCTCGCCTATCGTCAGGCTATTACGGGCTGAGCTGATTCGCCGAAGAAACGCTCATCTCCATGGTTCCAATAAAATAGGGGATAGTCCTTCCTATCCGTCGACCTGAGGCACAATTCTTGTTTCCAGGTTAAGAAGCCGCTTTGTGGAGTATCTCCATCTCCCGCAGCCAAGCAATAATCTGGTTCCAACTCGGAATGCTTTGGGACGCCAAACTTGAATCCATTGCAGAAATATCCCGCAAGTAACTGAAAGCTAAACACGCTGTAGCGGAGTCTTAAACTGGTATTTTTGCCTAACATGGATGCTAAGGTGTAAAGGGCCTAATTAGCAGTATCCAGCAGTCGGTCGTAGGACATGATTGTAAGGTGTGAAAAAAACGTTCGGGTCCACTCTTCCTCTTGTATGTAACCAGCCGCAGCGATACAAGCCATGTGACGCCGTCTCAACGTTCTTAAAATCCGTTGACCGTAAGGTCGTGTGGGTTCGACTCCCACCCTCGGCACCATTCATAATCTTCCTGTTGAGTTAAGTCATGCGATTAGTGATTGGTCGGATCGGGTCCCGTTACGGTCCGGTTTGAAGCGATGGAGCCGCCATGACAACTCCGCGAATCTTTCTCAGCTCCTCAAGGTTGACAGCTTGCGGTGCTGTCTTTGTCGTCCTGAACCTGCTTGCGATGGCTGGGATGGTTTTGGGCCAGCAGCTAAAGCCGGCTTCAGTGACTGATGCGCCTCGGGTACGGCGTACTGCGCCAGGCGATGCCAGGGCCTCAGCCGCGCGACAGCGCTTCCTGGAGATGTTTGCTCGGGCATACTATCCCGGACGAACCGGCCAACTGCTGATCGTCCCACGTGAAGGTGACTTCATCACGCGACCTGATCCGAACTACGCGTACATGCACGGTTCACCGTGGGCGTATGACGTCTCGATTCCTCTGATGTTTGCGGGCCCTGCGGTGAGAACCGGAGTGTACTCGATGCCGGCCGTGCAGCAGGACGTGGCGCCAACGCTTGCGGCTGCGCTTGGGGTGCAAATGCCCCCGACCGCGACAGGCCATGTCTTGCCGGTTTTGCGGACAGATTTTGCGAGACCCCGAGTGGTCATGCTGCTAGTCCTGGATGGCATGCGTCGGGATTACTTCGATCGCTACGCGGCCTCCATGCCAACGCTCACCGCCATACGCCAGCACAGTGCCTGGTTTAATCAGGCGCGAGTCAACTTCCTCCCGACGAACACCGCTGTTGGGCACTCGACCATCTCGACGGGAACCGATCCGCGCGTGCACGGAATCACTGGTATCAGCGTGTACGACCGCACGCACCGCCAGCGACACGACATGTTCGCCAGAGAAATGCCACAAGACCTGATGGCATTAACACTGGCAGACGTCTGGCAGCTGGCGACGGCTGGTCGCTCGATCATATTGGCACAGGGGAGCATCGACCGAGCGGCGACGCCGCTCGCGGGGCATGGTGCGTGCCAGTTGAATGGAACGCCAGTCGTGCTCGCAAGCTACGATCAGCAGACGGGCAACTGGACCACAAACCCCGACTGTTTCCGGCTGCCCGCATATCTGAAGGATCGAAACGCGAGAACACTGTGGCCGGCTGGCGGGGAGTGGATGCGTCATAAGATCGACTCGACTGCCGACGGTGCGCTATTCAGGTTTGTTTCCAGCATTCGAAGCCGAGGCGATGGCCGCGATGATCGAGCACGAGCCGGTAGGCGAAGACAACGTTCCTGATCTTATTCTGTTGAATTATAAAGGTGCGGATTTCGTAGGCCACAAGCACGGCCCGGATTCCAACGAGCTGCGCGTCACGCTCGGGGAAATGGACCGTCAGTTGACGCGGATGCTTAGGGCCCTACAGGCAAAGGTTGGGAATAACTATCTCCTGGCAGTGACTGCGGACCATGGTATGCCGCCGGAACCGTCGTCGCCGGACCGCCGGCACTTTGCGCCGGCGATCGTAGACCTGTTGCACCAGAAGTTTGATCCTGCGGCAAAGCAGCTGATTACATCTTTCGAACCAGAAAATAGTCAGATCTTCGTCGATGAGGACCGACTGTCGGATCTTGGTCTGACGCTGCGCGACTTGGCTCATTTTCTCGAATCACAGCCGTTTGTTTTTGCGGTGTTCACAAGCGACGATGTGCGACGTGCGGCTGACGCCGCGAAGCCTGTGACGCCGACGCGCAGGCACTTGAAGTACAAATAGCGTCACTGACCGCCTTGGACTGCGTTTCTCTTGCCCGGTCTAAACCCAAAGGAGGATACTTACGCACCAACCTAGAGTTCATCAACCGCACGAGGAATCGCCGAAGCTAACCAACAGACTTGTTTGGCCGAGAATCCATGACAATGGAGTCCATGACAATAACAAATAGAAGCGCCTCAGCCTTGCTCGCCCGCGTTGCCGGCGCGGCCTTGATTGCAATCACCTTCATCTCGATCGCGACTAAAACTCCGTTCGCCCCGCGCGCGGCGGCGCAGAATGCCGCGGGATATCGCGTTGAGTCCAGCTCTGCCAACGGACTCTACATCACGACCTTCACGACACCGCAGGGCGTGATCAAAGTAAATCTTCCGGACGATATGGCTGCCGGCGATACGATCTCCGGTACTGTCACAGCCGAATCTACCGAGCCAGAATGATGCAGAGCGGGCCCAGAACCTCGCTGAACTCAAACGCCATGTGCTCGTAGTGGAAGGACAACAGACGCTGGTTGGAGCCGAGACATTCAGCTGGAGCATACCTCGTCCCCTCAACCCGAAATCAAAGAGCATTTCCCTTTTGCAACAAGGTCAGAGCGCAGCCACTACAACTATTCCTATATCCGCGACACCACCACCGAGTCCCTCACAATTCACGATTCCCACAGGCGGTCAGCAGGGCCGACTGATTCAGATCAAGGGCCCTGGCAACGGCATCTTCTCGCCTGAGGATTATGTGAAGGTTGGCGGAACAATCCTGCCGCCCCTGGCTGAGTCGCCCAGAAGTTTGATCCTGCGAAATGCAAGCGAGTCTCTGGGACCAACTAATCTCGAATGTCATGAGAACGGCGCCGGAATGCAGTGTCCATTTCGAAATCTCGGCCTCAATTTGTCCGCGCCCAAGCTGGCGTTGATTCGAGGAGAGACAACAACGCTGCGCGTAGTTGTGCTCGGGCTGGCGGGTATCACAGGAGATCAATCACTGGATCTGGAGAACACTTCGCCAAGCGTGATCAGAATGAGCGGAGGTGATCGACAACACATCAACATCCGCGCATCGGAAGTGCGGCCGGACGGGACCTATTCATTGGAACGCACGCTGACCGGAATTATGGCCGGCAGTTTTGGCGTGACGGCCACGGTCACGTGGGCAGACGTGTGCAAACCGCTTAGCGTGGTTGTTGGTCCTGTCACACAACCCACGCCAACCGCGGACTTCCAGCGGTCAAGGATCTGCCAGGGACAAGCTCGAACAGGGCCGAAACCTGCTCGCTCACTTCAAGTTTTACGCTGCGCTGGCTCCTTTGTCTGAGGCGCTCAAGTCATACAAGAGTGGCGGCGATATGAATGGAATCGGTGTTACCAGCGATGCCCTCGGCGATTTGTATTTGCAGGAAGGGCAATATGAGGTTGCGCTTGGTTACTTCCAGAGTGCGCGTCAGGCATTTGTTGCGAACAAAGAAATGCTTAATGCGAGTTTGATGATAAGCAAGATCGGCGAAACCTATTTGCTGCTGGATAACATCTCTGAGGCCAAAGCAGTTTTCGTACAGTTCGGATCGCAAGCATCTGCACCTTTTCCAACAGACATGGTTCGGCACAAAACATTCTTTGCCTATTCAAGAAACAAACTCGGAGAAGGCCGAGCTGATTATCTGTTGGGCCAACACCAAGCTGCTGAAGCAGACTTCAAGGAGTTGCTGGCTGCTGCATCCTTGCCAACTGCGCGAGCTCAGGAAGCCACGCGCTTCCGTATCGCAGCAGTCACCAACCTGGGTGACGTATTATTCCGCAAAGGAGATCTTGCCGCCGCGCGCATTCGATATAACGAAGCAATTCAACTCGCCCGTCGCGATCGTCGAATTGACCTGGAGTGGGCCGCAAAAGCCGGTTTGGGTAAAACTCTTTGGGCCTTGTCTCAGCGCGCTCGGACCACGCGATTGCAAACACACACGGATCCCACCGATCGACGCGCGGCTCATGCCTCCGTTCAAACACAAGAAAGCGCTGTAAAGCTACAAACCGACGCGCAAAATGCTTATCGCGACGCCCTGGCGGCTATCGAAACGGTCGTTGAAGGAAGTATCCGTGGCCATGAAGCCCGCACGACTTTTCTCTCAACTACCAGCCAAGTTTTTGAGGAAGCTGCGGCGTTGAGCGCCGAAATGGCGTTGGCCGCAAAAAGAAATGACCCAACGGCTGCAACCGGAAGTTCATTACCATTCACCGCTGAAGGCTTTCGAATCGCGGAACAGGGGCGAGCGCGTTCGCTACTTGACGTGTTGGCTGACGGCCACGCAGTGATTTCGGCCGGAGTGCCGCCCGACCTGATCAAGCGCCGAAGCGAAAATCTCGCGAACCAACAACTGATCGGAGCGCAACTCACAGGTGTTTCGATTGCAGGTGAAACGCCGAAACAAACCTTCACTGAATTGGAAGCTGAGCTGGAACGACTCGCCATTGAGTTTGAGAGTCTTGAGAACCAGATAAAGGCAGCCAGTCCGCGCCTTAACTCTTTGGTCCATACGCGTTCCTTAACACTCGACGAAGTTCAGCGACGAGTCCTGGATGATGAAACAGCGCTGCTCGAGTACAGCCTTGGTGAGCAGAGTTCTTACCTGTGGGTTATTACTCGCCAGAACGCTGCTGTCTTCAAGCTACCTGCTGGTTCGACCATGGACCAGTTAGCAATGGATCTTCGCGCCCAGTTGATTCCCCCGAGATTGCAAAGACGCAACGTCGGGGTTGACGTGCCAACAGCCGACCAACAGAGAGGACTGGGGCTTAGCACAGCAGCCCCGGCCACAGACACTGCAGCCTTCTCCCGGGCTTCGCACGCGCTTTATGAAGTGGCTTTGGCTCCGGCCGCAACCATGATTGGCAACCGGCGCTTAGTTATTGTGGCAGATGGCGCGCTGAACTTTGTTCCGTTCGAAGCGTTAGTCACGACTGATCGCGGCGGCGACTACAGCTCGCTTGATTACCTGATCACAACGAACGAAGTAAGTTACGCGCCGTCGGCATCAGTTACAGCCGCTGTGAGGGACCAAAAACGGGCCGCTGGACGGAATATTTTGTTGGTCGCAGATCCCGTATTCAGTGCGAACGATCCGCGATTGCAATCGGGATCTGCCGCCATTCGGGCTGAAGTAACCAGAGGCCTCGGGCTCGATAGCGCCGTGACCGATGTTAATGGTCCGGCGAGCCAGTCGAGTGGTCCGCTCAGACTGCCTCGCTTAGCCGGAACCAGGATCGAAGCTGAACAGATTGGGCGGTTGGCAAAAGCGTCCGGCGCGCAGGGAGATTTGTGGCTCGATCTACGTGCTAACGAGGATGATCTGAAGACCCGCGACATCCAGGGCTATCGCGTACTGCACATCGCTACTCACGGCGTGCTCGATGCAATGCGACCACAGTTTAGTGGTTTGGTATTGTCGCTGGTCGGAAACAAGAGCGACGACGACGGCTTTTTGCGAACCGGTGAGGTCTTCAATCTTAAGCTTGGCGCCCCACTCGTTATGCTTTCAGCATGCGAGTCAGGACTTGGCAAGGTAAAGCGTGGCGAAGGCGTGACGGGTTTAAGCCGAGCGTTTATGTACGCGGGCGCGACCACGGTCGGCGTCACTCTGTGGTCGGTCGCGGATAAACCGACGGCCGAATTGATGACCGACTTTTACCAGCGCCTGCTTGGGCCAAACTCGTCGCCGTCCGATGCGATTCGGGAAGCGCAGCTCGCAATGATCTCCGGCAAAAAGTATAGCGCGCCTTTTTACTGGGCACCGTTCGTGCTCGTGGGTGAGTGGAAATAAACCACTCCCAAATTAAATGGGTTATCGAGCAGGAAAACGCGAGTCCATTAAGAGTCCAATGACAGTTCCCGTGAGTTCCTTGCAGTGCGGTAAAGTGCTATCCATGCCGCTAAGTTTCATTGAATTACATTAGGTTGCTTCCCTTTCACGGCGGCGACACGGGTTCGACTCCCGTACGGGACGCCAACTTCCTAAGCATTTCAGGAGCCGACTGGGTCACTAGCGTCCGATGCTTTCGTTGGTGGACTTCTTGCGAACGCACGGTGGGCGGCTGGGACAGTTCGCAGACTGCACAATGTTGCGCAGTCTCGGGCAATAATATGACTGGCAATCACCCGTGGCGCTAACCGGTCGAAAGGCCAAGCCCCTAGCCGTGACGTTGCCTACGAGTGGCCCAGTCAAAATCGCCGCCCGGAGGTAAATCGATCGCGCCCTCATTGATAGGACAAGCAGCCGCTGTATGTCAGACCACCTTGACCCTTAACCAGACTTCGGAAAGAATTCTTCGCGCAATATGGTTCGGACCCTGAAGTCTTTGTGATTCCGTGGAAACTATTTCTGTGAAAGACAGCCGTCAACAACAAGGATGGGTGCTTTCGCCAAGAGTATTTGATGCCCTGCTGAATTGGCTGGATCAAGGCATTAATTCGAGTGGGAAGAACTATCTGGAGATGCGACGGCGTCTGGTTTTCTATTTCGACCGCAAGAACTGCTCGACGGCCGATGAGCTTGCCGACGAAACCTTAAACCGCGTAGCGCGCCGACTTGAAGAAAAAGGCACGATCGAGAATGAAACTCCAGCCAAATACTGTTACATAGTAGCCCGTTTTGTCTTCATGGAATACCTGCGCGAGTCACGCCGAGCTGGTATCGCGCTTGATGAAGTGAAACGACAAGTATCTGGCGATTACTTCGTCGTGCCTGAAGTTCATAACGACGAAGAGAAGAGGCAGGCTTGTCTAGGGCGATGCACTAGCAAGTTAGAGCCCGTGAGCCGCGAGCTAATCACGCGGTATTATGTGGGAAACGCGCGCGTGAAGATCGCGAACCGGCGCTCGTTGGCAGAGAGCTTGGGTATCACGATGAACGCGTTGGCCATTCGGGCTTGCCGTCTCCGTGACAAGCTCGAAGCCTGTGTCCGCCAGTGTGTCAAGGAGGCGAAATGAAATGAATTTGCAATATCGTCTTACAAGATTGGAGAGAGGATTTTCATTGACTCTGTCCCTGTGCTGGAGTCTGCTTATTGTGAGTAACCCGACGAAGAACAATCAAACGAGTAGTGAATATCTGCTAGGCGCTTTGCCCGAGGCGGAGACCGAACGCCTTGATGAATTGAGTTTTACTGACGATGAATTCGCCGAGTCTTTGCAGGTAGCCGAAACGGACCTGGTCGACGCTTACGTCCTGGGGGAGCTCACGGGCGCGGATCTGGAAAGATTCAAAACGCACTATCTGGTCTCGCCGCTTCGGCGCGAGAAAGTGGAGTTTGCGAAAGTGCTTTCAAAGTTTTGGCGAGCAGGAGTTGGCTGGTCGCTGCGGCTAAGCCCGGGAGAACCGCTGCCAGCCAGGCGAGGCCGGTTCGCGGCGTTGGGCGTATTCATCGCACCGCCGCCGATTTTGCAGTGGGGACTGGCCGCGGCTGCTTTGGCAATGCTCATCGTCGGAGGTTGGGTGGCCGTTGAAAACATACGCCTGCGTCAGCAGATGTCTCAAACGGCGGCGCGAAGAGATCATGTTGCTACAACGCGAGCAGGACCTGCAAAAAGAACTAGAAAATCAACGCGCTCTCAATTCGCAAACAGAACAGGAACTAGCGCGAGTGCGCGATGAACGTGAGCGTTTGGAACAAGAGCTGAAACAGGCACAAGCGGGCGCGAAGCCATCACCCAGCGAAGGCGCTATTGTCTCGCTCATTCTCACACCTCCACTGCGCGGCGCGGGCCAGGTGCGCACACTTTCTCTTAGACCAAACGCGAATGAAGTTGCGGCGCAACTCCAACTCGAAGCGGCGGACTACTCAGCTTATCGCGTGGCGCTGATCGATCCGGCTAACAATCAAACCCTTTGGCGTAGCGGAAATCTCAGGCCGAGAATACAAGGTGCGCGAAAAGCCATTGCCGTCAGTTTTCGCGCCGGCTTGTTGAAGGCGCAGAACTATGTTCTGCAAGTCTCAGGCATTCCGGCCGGAGGTAGTGCTGAAATCGTAGGTGATTATCCCTTCAGAGTTGTGAAATAACGCGGGCTCCCCCCAGCCGCATCACTTCTCATTATGCAGCCAAGAGGTTCGGCTGATGTTGACACAAATAATCGATCAAATCCCGAACTGTTCGGTTCGAAAGAGCCTGCGTCTTTTCGCGCTTATGGTTCTGTTGCATTGCACCGCATTTGCTCAGAGCGCAAACACGCATCGGTTGTCAGACAAACTCCAGCTTGCCGCGACCCAGCAGAACCCCGTGGCGAGCACGACCCTTGAATTGGGCAAACCCTTTGAGAATGAAATTTCGGGCGGACAAGTGCAGAGCTACCGGATTGCCTTATCCGCGGGTCAATTTGTCAGCGTCATTGTTGAGCAAAGAGGCATTGATGTTGTTGAGAAGCTGTTCGCGCCTGGCGGGAAGCTGGTAGCGCAGTTCGATTTCGAGCTAAGACCGCGGGAGGCGGAAAAGGCGGAGTTCGTCGCCGAAACGGCAGGCGTTTATCGTCTGGAGATCAAAGCAAAGTTCAAGGGAGCGGTGGGTCGCTATGAAATACGCGTCGCGGAAATTCGCGCGGCGAACGAGCAGGATCGTTCGCTACACGAAGCACACAAGCTAAGCACCGAATCTTCTATTTTGTTTCGCGCCGGTAAGTATGATGAGGGGGTCTCAGTCGGCGTGCGCGCGCTGGACGCGGCTGAAAAGGTGTTGGGGACGGATCATGTTTATGTAGCTTATCTACTGAACGCATTGGGAAAAAAGCAGCGAGCGAAAGGCGATTATGCCAAGGCTGAAACGTCATTCCAACGGGCTCTCGCCATCGACGAGAAAGAGCTGGGTTCAGAACATCCGCAAACCGTTGAATCTCTCGCCGAGTTGGGCTTGGTCTACGAACGGAAGGCTGAATATGGGAAAGCAGGCCCGATGTTGCAACAAGCGCTGGAAGTTACTGAGCGTACGTTGGGTGCAGAACATCCTAATGTTGCGGACTATTTGGTTATGCTCGGAGCGCTTCACAGTGATTTGGCGGATATGCAGCAAGCCGAGAGCGAATGGCTACGCGCGCTGACGATCGCCGAAAAAACTCTCGAGCCGGACCATAGGATAATTGCGCAAACGCTCAACAATCTGGGGTATCTGTACCTCAACAAAAAGGACTACGAACGCAGCGAGCCGTTTTTGCAGCGAGCTCTGGCGATTTACGAAGAGTCGCTTGGCACGGAGCACCCCGTTCTCACTAGTCTACTGCTGAATCTTGGGAGGCTCTTCCGCGAGAAAAGAGACTACCAACGAGCTTTAGAGACGTATCGGCGCGCGTTGACAATCGCGGAGAAAACGTTTGGGCCCGAGTCGAATGACGTGGCGGCCCTGCTCAATAACATCGCCAACATCTATAAGGTGAAGGGCGACTACGCGAAAGCATTGGAGCTTCATCAGCGGGTGCTGAAGGTCGCGGAGAAATCAGGCGGGCCGTTTCAAGGGCTCACGATCCTCTCGCTTGGCAATATCGCCAATCTCTATGCAGCGCTGGGCGACACCGCCAACGCCATCACATTTCAAACGCGCGTGGATGAGCGCCTCGAAAAGGCACTGGCGTTGAATTTGGTGATTGGTTCTGAACGCCAAAAGCTTGCGTACTTCGGCTCACTGGCGGAACGGACTGATCGTACAGTCTCTTTGCACGTTAACCTGGCGCCGGGTAACCGAACAGCTGGCGCACTCGCAGCGCTTGTGCTGTTGCAACGCAAGGGACGCATTCTGGACGCGATGTCCGACAGCCTCACTGCTCTCCACCAACGGTTCAACGCCGAAGACCAGAAACTGCTAGACCAGTTGAATTCAACCACCGCGCAACTGGCAAAGCTGGCGCTCGGCGGGGCGCCGAAAATGGACTCCGCCGAATTTCAGAAACAGCTCAGAAGTCTGGAAGAACAAAAGGAAACTCTCGAAGCCGAAATCAGTCAACGTAGTTCTGAATTTCGCGCGCAATCTCAGCCGGTAACGCTCTCCGCGGTGCAGGCTGCGGTTCCGCTCAATGCGGCGCTGGTTGAGTTTGCAAGGTATCGTCCTTACAACCCCAGGGCGGAAAACAATAACGAAGCATATGGAAATCCTCACTATGTCGTTTATGTGGTGCGCGAACAGGGCGACGTGCAATGGAAAGAACTGGGCGATGCGCAGGCGATTGACACATCGGTTGATGAGCTGCGCCAAGCTTTGCGCGACCCGCAGCGCAGTGACGTGCAACGACTCGCTCGCGCGTTGATGAGAAAGTCATGCAACCAGTTCGTGCTTTGTTGGGCGATGCGACACAACTGCTGATCTCACCGGACGGCGAGTTGAATCTGATTCCATTTGCGGCGCTGGTTGACGAGCAACGGCGCTATTTGATTCAGCGTTACTCATTCACCTATCTGACGAGCGGGCGCGACCTGTTGCGCATGAAAGTGTCGCGGGAAGCAAAGAGCAAGCCGCTCGTGGTTGCGAACCCGTCGTTTGGCGAACCTGCCGCTGAGTTCTTAGCCACAACAGCGAGACGAAATGTGCCCAGCAACAGACGCCGGAGCCTGACCACCGGTCGTGACTTGAGTGAAGTTTATTTCGCTCCCTTGGGCAGTACAGCGCGAGAGGCGCGTGCAATTCAAGCAGTGTTTCCCGATGCGACCGTTTTGAGCGCCGCGCAGGCCACCGAATTCGCGGTCAAACAGATCAACGCGCCGCGTGTTCTGCACCTCGCCACGCACGGCTTCTTCTTGTCAGAACCGGGAGCGGTACCGACCGGGTCGGTTGCCCAAGTCACGACGACCACCGGCAACACACCAACCCGCAACAGCGCGGCACCTTGGCTCAACAGTATCAGCGATCGTGGCGCCCACGCCGGTCATGACACGCGGCCTCAGCACAAATTCTAAAATCGCCAACCCTTTGTTGCGTTCGGGACTCGCGCTGGCAAACGCCAATCTACGCGACAAAGACGGCACGGACGACGGGATTCTGACTGCGCTTGAAGCGTCCGGGCTGAAGCTGTGGGGCACGAAACTGGTTGTCTTGTCCGCGTGCGACACGGGCGTCGGCGAAGTGCGAAATCGTGAAGGAGTTTATGGATTACGTCGCGCCTTCGTTTTGGCTGGTGCTGAATCCCTGGTGATGAGTCTTTGGCCCGTCAGCGATTACACGACGCGCGAATTGATGACGAATTACTACCGAAACCTCAAACAGGGCCTGGGCCGCGGCGAAGCATTACGACTGGTTCAGCTTGAGATGCTCAGGCGCGACCCGAAGCTCCATCCTTTCTACTGGGCTAATTTCATCCAATCCGGGGAGTGGGCCAACCTGGAAGGCAAACGCTGAGGCGCTTCCCGTAATCCTTTGGTCCCTTGACGGACATCCCTGGTTTCTCCTGTTTCGACGTAGCACTCAACCCGTAGCCCTTTTCCTTTTTGTCTCGCTATTTCCCTCGATCTACTTGCCGCACCATCCTCCTGATCAAATCCCTGGAAAAGCCAAACGGCAAATACTTCGCTCTGGGATGAAATGTTTTTCCGGAAATGTCTTATCAGTGTGAATGGCTTCTTGGCTCTCCGATTACTTTCCTCGCGTACCAGTGCAAGCAGCACACTTCGCTTTGGCTTTTCGTAACCCAGGATGCTCCACCAAACACAGTGAATATCATTGCGAACCCCCGTGTTCGTCATTAGTTCCGAAGGAGTAGCCGTATGAAACGGGTGATTTTGAAATTGACAGCGCTGTTTTTATTTCTCTTTTCAGGTGGCGTTACGATCTGGTGCGGCGCGCCGGCGTGGGCGCAGATGACCGACCGCACGCAAAACCCAAATGTCGCCAACTTCGGCATTGCCAAGTCACTCACACAAGAGATTGGCGCCGGTGTCGGCGACTGGATGACGCCCGATTCGTCATCATTCATTATCGCGCGCGACCCGTTTCGCGCCATTCGCCGCGGGCGCCAACTTTTCCAGCGCAAGTTCCTGCGCACACAGGGTCAGGGACCGCTTGCCGGTGACGGTGTGGGCGACATCAACACGAATCTCGCGCTCGGAGCGGGAGTCAGCGATAGCTGTGCCGGTTGTCACGGCCGTCCTCGAGGGTCTGGAGGTTTTGGCGGCGACGTGGTGACGCGGCCGGATAGTCGCGATGCGCCGCACCTGTTTGGGCTAGGTCTCAAGGAAATGCTGGCCGACGAGATCACGACTGATCTGCGTGCCATACGCGAGCAGGCGATCGCCCAGTGGCAACAGACTCATCACGCAGTCAACAGAACACTCGATAGCAAAGGGATCAATTACGGTTCGATAATCGTGCGATCCGACGGTCAGATCGACACTTCAGAAGTTCGCGGCGTCGACTCGGACCTCCGTGTGCGCCCGTTCTTTGCACACGGAGGCAAGATATCCATACGGGAATTCGTCGTAGGGGCATTCAATGACGAGATGGGTCTACAGTCAGTAGATCCGGAACTGATGAGCGCACACAACGGCGCGCGCATTACGACGCGGTCTGGGATGGTGCTCGATGGCAACAGGGACCAACTCGAATCGCCACCGGCGAACAGCGAAGCAGACGATCCGGATCACGATGGAATTACCAATGAAATTCCCATGAGCCTCGTCGACTTCATGGAGTTTTATCTGCTCAACTATTTCAAGCCCGCAGTCTATGAACAAAATCATGAGACGGAGCGGGGGCGCAGAGTATTTAGTCAGATCGGCTGCGCGCAGTGTCATATTTCCGATCTGCAGATCAACAAGGATCGTCGCGTGGCTGATGTTGAGACTGTCTTCGATCCTGACCGCGGTATTTTCAATCGTCTCTTTGCCACTGCGAACCCCTTGTTCAATACCGTCGATGACCATAGCGGGTTCCCGACTCTGAAACAGCCGCGGCTGCAACCGTTTCTGGTGAAAAACCTTTTCACCGATTTCAAGCGACACGATCTTGGTCCAAACTTTTACGAGAGAAACTTCGACGGCACAACCCGCAGGGAGTTCCTATCCACCCCGCTTTGGGGCGTAGGTTCCACGGCTCCTTATGGCCACGATGGCCGCAGCATCAATCTCATGGAAGTGATCTTGCGGCATGGTGGTGAGGCGCAGGCCGCGCGCGACGCCTTTCTTGCTTTGTCGCCGGAACAACAAACGCGCCTGCTCGCGTTGCTTAATTCCCTTGTAATCTTCCCGCCGGACGATACCGCATCGACGCTGGATCCGGGGAACCGCAGCACTTTCAACTTCCCGCAGTTTGGGCACGGCAGCATCAAGCTGACTGTGCTATTTAACAATCCGAACGATCCGGAGTAAGCGAGCTCAACATGACCAGCAGGCAACCGGCAACTGACAATGGTGAATACAACCTTAAGCCTGCCGCTGAGCCCGTTTTGGTCAAGGTCTCAGTCTATCTCGAGATGGTGTGAATGCTCGGGATGGCCACTCCTGTACTTCGTTTACAGTACCGGCGATGCCGATAACGTTGGTTCAGTTACACAATGCAACGACGGGCCTGGCCACTGCACCCTGCGCGCGGCTATTCAGGCGGCGAACGGCCTGTGGGCAATGACGGCATCTCGATCGACCTCCCCGACGGCTCCGTGATCGGCTTGACCAAGGCGCTGCCGGATCTAACCGAGAGCGTCAGCATCAGCGGTTCTGGCGCTGACAAGCTGGCGGTGTCGCGAAGCGCAGGGCCCAGTTACCGGATCTTTAATGTGACGATATGGGAGCGGTAGTCATCTCGGGTATGCTTATCAGCAACCACGCGTCCGTCACCGGCCCCATCCAAAGCAGCCAAAATGCGCGTCCAGTAAGAGTCCAATATGCGTTCCCGTGAGTCCTTCAAATGCGGCAAAGTCCTATCCATGCCGCGAAGTTTCCTTGAATTACAGTGATTTGCGTCTCTTTCACGGCGGCGACACGGGTTCGACTCCCGTACGGGACGCCAGCATCAGCAACAAGCTACAGTCGCTAGACGCCATCGTCTCCAGAGCTGACTGAATTCTCTCTTGCTAGTCTAAGCCTTACAACGCCTGAAGCGAGCTCTCAGGTAGCGCCAGCTGTTACCCGAACCAATCGATGGACCACCACCGAAAGCCATAACAACAAAAGACCGAGGAAAGCTCGCTGCTGCAATCCTGGCATTCCGACATTGACGATAATAGATAGGAACGCGACAAGCATTCCAAGCGCAATCAAGAAAGTTACTCGGTGAATCGGCTGCCACCCTGAAGCCCGTCGAAAGCTCCAAGACAAAAGCAACGTCGCCATGAGAACACTTGGAAGACCTACGGCGCCAGCGGCGGCGTGAGGTATGAATTCCCTGAACACTCCCGCCAAACATACACCCAGCGCACCAACTAGCAGCAAGCCAAATCCGATGCGTGCGCTTAGCGACGATTGATAAACGTCTCGTAATCCAACTGCGACAGTCACAATCGCCAGACCCAGCACAAAGAATGTTGTGGTCATAAGCCATCCGTAAGCTCCCCATGCATACTCACTCATGAATCTGAATCGCGGGTCGTATTCGGGCTCGAGGAAGTGAAGGGCTATTGCGACGGTCACGTAGTACGCTACGCAGATGAGTACGATCACTTGAGAATTGGTAGCAATTCTTCTGCTGACCTTTCTGAGTGTGAGTCGCTCTGGCGCCGTGACATCATCGGCCCGGCGTTTGCCAAACCACCCCGCAATGAGCAAAGCCAGCACGAATCCTACAGCCGCACTCGCTGGCGCGGCGATCAAGAGTATGTTTGACCTCTTGCACTTCTCTTTGGCCTGCTTGGCGACGTAATCAGCAAGCTGGCCCTGGTCCCGCGTCGCAACTAGATCATCAAGGAAAGCTAACTTCGCGTCAGGCTTCGATCTCACCAATACGTCGTACACTCGCAAGGCCCCTTCGACGCCTGCGTTATACACGGCAATGTCGTCTCCGGCCTCCTCCTGATGCTCGAGCGTGAACGCTGCCCCTGAGAACAGCACCTGCAGATTGACCTCGCGTGAATAAGGGTAGTTGTCGGTCAGACCATGGCCCAGCAGGTCGTCGCAGACGTTGAACCTGATATCCGGGACCTCGGCGATCCATTGTCGCAACCACTGTCGATTCGCTGCGGCATTCTCATTCAAAGGGTCCCGCTCAAGCGACCTGGTGAGTTCGATTACTTTCGTGCGTTCCTCTGGTGTCGAAGGCTCGCGTGCTTGAGCATGCTGAACCTGAAGCGCACAGAACAGAAAGGCCCCAGCTACTGCCAGCTTGCGACTCAGCTTCATTGTTCGCATCTGTGTTCTGCCCGCCTAACTACCCACCTCCAGAAGTGTAGCGTGCGTTATGACGTCAACCAAGCTACTCGCTTGGACTATGGCACACCCCCTGCTTTAACAACTGAACACAATATGATTAGTGACTGAGACTAATACAGGTCACGGCGAGAGGCTAAAGTATGAAACCAATCTGTATCCTGGGAGTATTGCTCTTGTTGACGCAAACGTCCTGCATCGTAGGAGGTTACTCCAGCGATGGTGGTGGGTGGTTTTTTTGGCCCGGCGGTGTGCTGGGACTTCTCGTACTGGTCGCGGTGTTGTTTCTTCTAGCGAGGAGAAGGAGGTAAGACCCACGTCACTGCGGAGATACGACGATTGCCTCTCGCGTATTAAGTGCAGATAACAGCAAGTCACGGGAAGCTGAAAACATCGCAACAAAAAGGCGCAACTCTCAACTCCACCAGTTCCAATCACAAATGGGACTACCGCGTTGAGCGAACAATGGGCAGATCCGATTCAGAAATGGCTTAAGCGGCGACATTCCGAAGAGTTTCCATTTCCTTTAGCCAAGGTTAAATCTGGTTCCAACTCGGAATGGTTTGGGACGCCCAACAACCTTACTCTGCGCCTTCCGCTTTTCGTCCGCCACAGCTTGGACGTACGTGTCCATTGTTACCTTGAGAGTGGCATGACGCAGGAGTTCCTGAATGACTTTGGGGGGCGATAACCTAGGTTTTGGGCTGATCGATGAAAGGCTCTTAACTGCGCCGCCAACGATCTGCAAATGCCCCTTTTGTTGACAGACAACTCTAGCAATACTTCTGCCATACCCATCCCCCTCGCAATGCGGAGCATCTGTTCTAATCGATGTAGCGGTGAGCGTGGGTTAGCGGCGCGTCGGGGCCGGGGATAGATCTTCGCGGTGACCGTATTCGTCAAGTGGCGACTTGCGGTCATCAATTGAGCTTGCGTGATTCCCTTATGAGGTGGCACCGGTAGCAAGGACGAGTACGAATATGTGATGGCCCGTGTTGATAGTTGCAGCGGGCTCTTTCAACTCGCGGGGATCGAATGATGCTCATGCACGACCGTCCACTGTCCGCGGATCTTGCGTAGCCCAACGGTCAAACGAAACTCCAGCGGAGTTCTTTCTCCGTTTGACTCTTTTCCTGCGCAGTGCATCAGGCAGGTGGCAAATGCCACATCATCGCCTGCGCTAATGGTCATTTCGTCTATATCAAAAACCACTGGATCAGTAGACCAGGAAAAGAATAGGTCCCAAGTTTTCTCGTACGCTTTGATCCCTTTCGAGTGAATCGGTGGAGGGACGTCGAACATCAATATGTCGGGAGAATGGCTGGCCAAGATCCCACTCAAGTCCTTGGTGCGAACTGATCTTGCCCAGTTCTCAACGAGGTCGCGAATCGCCGCTTCATTTGCCGTTCCTTTGTTCTCGTTCATTTCGTAATTTCCTTTGTTAGAACATCTCCGACATTTCTAAACCCAATTGGCGGCAGGCTTAAGATCAACCGCTGCCCGGTTGCTGCCGTCCATATAGAAGGGCACGGATACATGCTCATGGGTGACCAGCCACGTGCCCACGATCTTGCGGAAACCGACTGTGGCGCGTACCCAGACATCGGTTTCCTCTCCCGTTATTCTCTTACCACTGATGTGGTTGAGGCTGTGACTAAAGGCCGTGTCGTTGCCCATAGAAATTTGCAGGCCACGAATCTCATAGCCAATCTGGCCAACGAAGGTTGGAAACCATTCTTCAAGACTCCTTCTCAAAGCATCTAATCCTGTGTACTGTAACGGTGGCGCCAGATCGAACAATCGAATGTCTTTAGCGTAATGTGAGACGTATCTATCGACGTCCTTGACGCGAAGAGCTTCAGCCCAATCCTCAATAAGTATGCGGATCTGCTCTTCTTCGTTGGCCGCATCTGCTGTTTTCATTTCGCTCTCCTTCAGTTCAACTGCTTTCAGGTTCATTGCCCTGCCCAAGATCGAGGGGGTAGAGCATGGATCCTTCGAAGTAGTTTGATTGTTGTATTCATAGCTTTCATTTAGTTCGAATCGCTGGACTTTGAAAGCGGAGCTCAGACTGCTGAAATCGGGGCTGCGCTCCTAAATTCATTCATTTCAGTCGATATTTTTGAGGTTCGAAGAAGTTCTTTCGATTATTTTCCTGGCTTCCAAATCTAGTTTGACCGTTTCACCGTACCAACTTATATTCCCTGAAAATTTGTCCTTTAAGCTCTCATCGAGCTTGTCAAATAGCTCGGTGTGAGTAAGTTCCTTATTTCGCAACGCTGAAAGGATAGCCTTCTTAAGTGTTTCGTAGTTCTTCCCCGTAACGTTCCTGCCACTTTTCCCCAACGGGTGTTTGGTGAGTATTTTGTCTTCAGCCATTTCGGCTTCCCCTTTTTACTTGTTGATATGTCCGTCCACTGTTAAGTCGAACGGCACCAGGCTCAATCGACATCTAGCCGAAGTATTTTTCTATGGCGTTAAGGCGGTGATTCCTCGCCCGCTCGCTGCTGAACCTGGATGATAAGCGCCGTGGCTCCTTTGCTCCTGACCTCTCCTGTTTCTTCATCCCTGGCTGGGTGACCCCACACACCTTCACGCTGCAGCCTACGCTCAGCTTGCCGACACCCTTAAAGGTGAGCTCGCAGCGTGACGAGGCAACAATGTGTGAATACAAAGCCCCTACCAAGTCAAAGACCAGTCCGGCGTAAGCCCATTCCTTTAGTCTCTGAAAGCCGGGGTTCAGAACCGCGACGACGTCCAGGATTTTGGCGATTGTTCGAAAAAGCGATCTAGGTCGGCCGGAGATACTGACGAGGCGAAACATGTTGAAACGCGACAGGCCGCGCGAATTTGAGATCGTAGGCGCGCGGGCCCAAGTAGCTGCGTGCTCGGGAAAGGTTATCGAAGCACGTCAGCTATATGAAGAGACTGTGCATATGGCCGAGTTCCGGAGCCTGGCAGATGTGGGAACCAATCATCTTGCGTGTGACAGCTGGATGGAGATGACCTATGGGAAAACTGAAGTAGCTCTTCGCACGGCGCGCCGTGTACTATCTCGCAATCCCAGCTACGATCCTCAATTGCGAGCCGCATTGGTCCTTTCGACGACCGGGTGTATAGATGAAGCGCAATTACTCGCTGATAAATTCGTAAAAAACAATCCCGAGCACACCATTATTAATTCGAATGGAAATTGAGTAATCAGACGGCATCACCGAAAGTCTCATAAACAGTTTGTCGCACTTGCCCAAGCTGCGAATGATCGCATCCAGCACAGTCTTCCGTTATAAGGCAAGGGAAAGACGGATCCGCGGACAGTTGGGCGCGAGCTGGGCGTGCAAGCGATCGTCACGGATAGAGTCGTGGAGCGCGGTGACAATCCGCCGACATTTTCCGCTAATCATTCCTTCGATCACGGTCCAAAGCGCTGGCGATATTCGCTCGATACAAGGAACGCCTTTACCATTTCAGCGTCAATGAAGTTGCCGCCAAATGCGTTCAATTTGGTCAACCAGAAGTCGAAGCCTGCAAAGTTGCCGTCAGGCACGTCGTTCGGGTTTCTTCTCAGGTAGCCGAAATATTGCATCTGGACAAAGCTGCGATTAATTTCACGTTGTTGGAGGGTCGTGTTCTGCGTGACATCGAGCAGTGCCCGGCCACGCGCTCCCGCATCGGCCGCTGTTGTCGCGTTGCCGAACTCCGCAATCGCAGCGCCACGCTCGTCTGCAGTCGGGGTGATGCCTGCATGCAGATAAAGCTTGTCCACATACTGCGTCGGCGTGTCAGTCGTCGGATACAACCCGATAAACTCCGTACGCGTGACAAAGTCCCTCATGAACGCATCACGGTTGTTGTTCAGGACTGTTTCCCAGGCGTTATTGTTCGGGTCGACGATTAACCCGCGCTGCATGGCCTGCGTGTCGCGCTCGAACTCTTCAAACGCCGGCATGTTGTTGGTGGCGGGCCGATTCAAAGCCACCACGTAAAAGTTGCGCACCAGATTTCCCGTCGTCTGGAACTCGATAGAAAGGAAGAAGGCCGCCGAAGCGTTGATGCGTTTCAGATCGGTGCATTGCGGCTTGGGCGTGCAGTTATTGATCTCGCCAGTCCAGAACGCGAGGCCCGCGGGGTCAGCTTCACGATTCAGGAAGTCACGATATTGCTGACGCACGAAGGCGTCTGTGTCGTCGTTGGCGTTGGGCGGCAACGGAGTCGTTCCATCAGTGATAGTCACCGTGGCGCTTGAACGGGCACCGAAATTTGCGCCGCTGCCACTGAGCTTAGACAAGTTCACGGTGAACATCTCAGGCCCTTCGGTATATGAGTCCTGACTAATCGGAATCACGAAAGTCTTCTGCGTTTCCGCAGGAGCAAAGTTCAAAGTGCCCAACGTCAAACCAAAGTCGCAGCGCGCCGAGGCCATGCCGCTGTTAAGGGTGCTGCACACGTCAGACGAGCCCGTGTCGTCGGTCGCGTAGTCGACGCTGACGGGAACCGAAAGGTCACCCGCGCGATTGACCGTGATCGTGACGAATCCCGTGCTTTCGTTCACGTCGTAGTTCGACTGGCTTAACGTGATCAGGGTGCTATTTGCGATCGTGAAGCTCTGCGACACATCGGGGGCCGCGTTGAAGTCGTTGTCACCCGCCTGCGAAGCAGTGATCGTGCACGAGCCGGCGCTGGTGATGTGTACTGTGTTGCCGCTCAATGTGCATTGACCGCTGGCGGCAAAGCTGACAGTTAGACCTGAAGTCGCCGTTGCGCTCACCGAGAAATCCGGATCGCCGAACGTCTTGTTCGCCAATGCGTCAAACGTGATCGTCTGGTCGGCGTTGCCGACTGTCAGCGTGAAACTAGCATCGGTAGTGGCGCCGCAGTTGTCCGTCGCGCGGATCGTGATGGTGTGCGTACCTGCCGGAGCAGCATTAGTGATGGACAACGTACCCGTCGCGCTATTAACGCTGATGTCGCCAATAAACGTCCCGCTTGATTGCTTGACGATGGAGGAGACCCTTCCATTGTCTGACGGCCCGGTTGCCGGATTGATGGTGAGGGATTCATCTAAAGCGACAGTTTGATTTTGGTAAGTCAGCGTCGGCACGGTGTTGGCCGTCACGGTGATATTCAGAGTATCGGAAACGGTCGGACTTCCATCGCTCGCTTGCAAAGTAAAGGTGGCAGTTGACGCCCCGCAACTGGCAACGATGTCAGCTGTGATATTGCCGTCCGAGTTAATGATGTTTGAAATCGTCACGCCATTTGCTGGATTGGCGGAGGTGACTGTGACGCTCACGCTGCCGTTGCCGCCGTAGTCCGTGACAGTGGCAATTTGTGAATTGCTGGTCGCCGAGCCTTGCTGCAAGGACAAACCAGTTGCCGTCACGATCGTGGGGGTGTTGAGCAACACCGACACGGTGTTGGAATCAACGTTCGCGATGGCCAGATCGAGTTTGCCATCCCCGTTCAGATCGCCACTCGTCACCGATACCGAGCCGTCGCCTGCGGCAAAGTCCTGTTTGGGAGCAAAGCTGGGTGTGGCCGCGCCCGGAGCGGTGGTGTTGAGCAGCACCGACACGTTGTTGGCATTAGATTTTACGATGGCCAGATCGAGCTTCCCATCCCCGTTCAGATCGCCCACTGTGACGGATCGCGGGTTGGCGCCCGTGTCGAAGTCCTGTTTGGCTGCAAAGCTGGGAGTGGCCGCACCGGGGGCGGTGGTGTTGAGCAGCACTGATACGGTGTTCGAACCAACGTTCGCGACTGCCAGATCGAGCTTGCCATCCCCGTTCAGATCGCCCACCGTGACGGATACCGGTCTGACGCCCGTGGGGAAGTCATGGATGGCGGCAAAGCTGGGCGTGGCAGCGCCCGAGTCAGTAGTGTTGAGCAGCACCGCCACGGTGTTGGAATTAAAGTTCACGACGGCTAGATCGAGCTTGCCATCACGGTTCAGATCGCCCACTGTGATGGATCGTGAGCCGTCGCCCGTGGCGAAGTCCTGGTTGGCCGCAAAGCTAGGCGTGGCGGCGCCCGGGGCAGTGGTGTTGAATAGCACCGACACCGTGGCAATTAAGTTCGCGACGGCCAGATCAAGCTTGCCATCCCCGTTGAAATCGCCCACCGTGACGGATACCGGGCCGTCGCCCGTAGTGAAGTCCTGTTTGGCGGCAAAGCTGGGCGTGGCGGCGCCCGGCGCGGTGGTGTTGAGCAGCACTGACACCGTGTCGGAATTGGTGTTCGCGACGGCGAGATCGAGCCTTCCATCCCTGTTTAGATCGGCCACCGTGACGAATACCGGGGCGGCGTCCGTGGCGAAGTCCTGTTTGGTGGCAAAACTGGATGTGGCGGCGCCGGGGGCGGTGGTGTTGAGCAGCACCGATACGGTGTTCGAACCAACGTTCGCGACTGCCAGATCGAGCTTGCCATCCCCGTTCAGATCACCCACCGAGACGGATCGCGGGTTGGCGCCTGTGGACACATCCTGTTTGACGGCAAAGCTGGGTGTGGCGGCGCCCGGGTCGGTCGTGTTGAGCAGCACCGACACCGTGCTCACATTAAGGTTCGCGACTGCGAGATCAAACTTGCCGTCCCCATTCAGATCGCCCACCGCAACAAATAACGGAGCCTCGCCCGTGGCGAAGTCCTGTTTAGCGGCAAAGCTGGGCGTTTGGGCACCAGGCGCGGTGGTGTTAAGCAGCACCGACACAGTGTCGGAATTAAAGTTCGCGACGATAAGATCCAGCTTGCCATCCTCGTTTACATCGCCGACCGTGACGTAGATCGGGCCCGTGCCCGTCGCGAACTCCTGGCTGGCGGAAAAGTTAGCTGTGGAGGCGCCTGGTGCGGTAGTGTTGAGCAGCACCGACACAGTATCGAAAACAAAGTTGACCACCGCGAGATCGAGCTTGCCATCCCCGTTCATATCGGCTACCGAGACGAATGCCGGGCCGTCGCCAGTAGCGAATTCCTGGTTGTCGGCAAAGCTGGGAGTGGCGGCACCTGGTGCGGTGGTGTTGAGCAGCACCGACACGGTGCTGAAATTAAAGTTTGCGACGGCCAGATCAAGCTTGCCATCTCCATTCAAATCCCCCACCGCGACGGATAATGGGCCCTCGCCGGTGGCGAACTCCTGGTGAGCGGCAAAGCTGGGAGTGGCGGCACCTGGTGCGGTGGTGTTGAGCAGCACCGACACGTTGTTCGAAAGTAGGTTGACGACGGCTAAATCAAGCTTGCCATCCCCGTTGAGATCGCCCACCGTCACGTATATTGGCCCCTCGCCCGTCGCAAGATCCTGTTTGCTGGCAAAGCTGGGTGTGGCGGCGCCCGGGGCGGTGGTGTTGAGCAGCACCGACACGTTGTTGGAATTAAAGTTCGCGACGGCTAGATCAAGCCTGCCATCCCCGTTGAGATCGCTTACCGTGACGGACACCGGGCCGGCGCCCGTGGCGAAGTCTTGTTTGGCAGCAAAGCTGGGCGTGGCCGCGCCCGGGGCGGTGGTGTTGAGCAGCACCGACACGGTGTTGGAATTGAGGTTCACGGTAGCCAGATCGAGCTTGCCGTCCCCATTGAGATCGCCCACCGTGACGGATCGCGGGTTGGCGCCCGTGGCAAAGTCCTGTTTGGCGGCAAAGCCGGGAGTGGCGGCGCGCGTGATCGTGCCTCCGATAGCGGCTGCCAAAAGCGCCGCCATCAACACCAGCGCTATCAACAGCACCGGATGACGGGAGAGCAAACGACGCGAAGGATGTTTGGGCAGACGAGACGAACGGGCTGAAGGCCTGAGGGCGAACCGCATAGATATTCTCCAAAAGGGCGGCAACAAGTGCGTCGCGCACTTGCGGGGTTAAAATCCGGTCGCAGGAGAGATAAGAAGAAATCAGTCCTGATTTTTTCTGACGAGACCCCCAACCTGTCCTCTACCTTGAACTGAAGACGAGCGACTGATAAGGAGAACCGGACGGGCTCCGAGTGCAGATTGCGTGCCGCGCAACCAGGCAGCGGAAATCTCGCTTCCAGCTTCCCGCTTAATTATTGGAGATGTGAGACTTGCGGTGTAAGACGTGTTACGACGTACCGCGACCAACAGAACCTATACGCGCGGGGTCTATGATATTTAGTAGCTAAAGAGATAGCCTCTGGTAGGCGAGCTACGATATGCGGTGGGCGGAGCGCTTAATATTCCACTTCTGATCATGAGCGTCTGCTCTTCTTGCTCCGGCTATCCTTGCGCTGTGCACTCCCGGTCGGGGCAATGTGGTTGTGATCCAGTTTCGCCCCAAACCGGAGTGCTTTCTAATTTGACAATCCAAAACAAGCTGGCGACGATGTCGACCGTCTCGACCTTCACCACTTTTCCAGACAGATTGCTCTGCTGAGTCTGTGCTAATTGCCGCCGGATAAACGACTGAATGTATATTCGCCAGCCGGAAGCTTCCTATCACCCACTCCGAAGTCGAAAGGGATCTTCGCCCTGACCGGATAAATGAGTTGTGCGTTGGCGGATGCGACCGCCGCGCAAAGAGTGAACATCGAAACCAGGCTCAGCATCGTGAGCCTTTTGATAAATTTCCCTTCCATACAAACTCCTATCTGTTTTCGGCGAGCGGCAACCAATTGACTGCCCCAAACTGCGCTCACCTACGTTTACCTTTTCGAGAGCAAAGTTGGTTCTCTCCTTGCAATGATCCAGGCGTTATCAATCGCGAGTTGTCGTCAAACCTGACAAGCTCTTATCGCCTTCTGCTACTCCATACCCCGAGAGCAGGAAAAAAATTCCAAAGGCGGGTGAGATTCAGTGCCGGGAATTAATTGGTTAGTGAGTGAGTCTTATCTCAAATGATGAAGGCGACTATTACTGGTCAGACAATGACTCGGGTTGGGTGTTGTGAAGTGTGATGACAGGGGGCCGGTTCTATTCCAACGTGTTTTCGAAAGCAAACATCAAGCTGGTCACGCCGAATGCGGACGAACAGGCTTACAATCACGATAGAACCTGCGGTCGCACGCCTGCTCTCGGAAACCTGTCGGCGGTGAAACCGTTCTTCCACCGCATATCGTAGCTCGCCTACCACATCCTCATCGCTTCTAACTACTAAATGTCGTGGATCCTGACGTGGATCGGTTCTGCTTTTCACGGTCACCGCACACATTTTCTCAGCAAGTTCTCACATCTCTTATGGTTAACCGAAGTTGATTTCGCTTCCTGGTTGTGCGGTACGCGACGTGCTCTCTTAGGAAACGCGAAACATTTCGCAAGCTGCCTGCTGTTCGTCGAGGCTGAGTCCTAAATCAAAGCGGCTCCGAGGCGCACTTAAAACAGGAGATGAAGAGGACAAGGAATCGGCGATTTGAAAATCCGTCGCGACCAATGGACGACTGAAGAGCTTTATGGAAGGCCTGCTACAGAATTTTGAAGAAGCCACATTGCCACATTTGGGAGTGGCATACAATCTGGCCCGCTGGCTCACTCGGGACGATAGCGGATGCCGAAGACGTGGTCCAGGAAGCTTACCTGCGCGCATTTAAACACTTCGGCAGCTTTCACGGTGGCGAAGGCCGGGCCTGGTTGCTCGCGATCGTTCGCAACACCTGCTACACCTGGATGCAGCATAACCGCTCGCCCCAATTGACGATCCGCTTGGACGATCAGCTACACGAGATTGAGAGTAAAGATTTGAATCCGGAAGCGCTCTTACTGCAAAGCGCAGACTCCCAAATGGTCAGACAGGCGCTGGAAGACCTGCCGGTTGAGTTTCGCGAGGTAATCGTGCTGCGAGAATTGGAGGGCTTATCCTATAAACAAATCGCGGACGTGGCGGAGATTCCTTTAGGGACTGTGATGTCCCGCCTTGCGCGTGCCCGTAAACGTCTCGAACAAAGCCTTGCCAATCGTGGGAACAAAGAGACATCAGGACAGTTAACGGTTGGAGTTCTCTGATCTCCTCATTGCCCTTCTTGCACCAGACGCGCAAACTCGTGCAACTCAGCACTGTTCAGATCGGATATTGCCCAGTAGTTCATGCCTGAACCGGTCCAATGAATCAAGTTGTATCCCTGACGTTGGATCGTGACTTCGCCGGTCGAGCCAGCTTGCTCAGCCGGCCAGATAAATAGATTGATGTAATGCAAGCGGCGCTGGTAAATGAGTGTGGCCACAGCTCTGTTATTCAAGTATTCCAATCGACCCCCGTAGAGACGAAAATCCTGACTGGCAAAGTCTTTAACCGGAGGAGCAAAATCCACCTTGCCGTCGAACCAGGGCTTGACTGTATGCTGATCGGAGGAGAGCACATCGGTGAGATGACCAGGCATCTGTAATGAGCGCACGTGATCTGAGACGACCTCCTGGGCCAAAAGCTCATCGCCGGAAGGACCAATAGAACTGGGCACAAGTCTCCACACGACCACCCCAATCAAAAGCATGAAAGCCAGCGAAGCCCCCACGGTAAGCCAGCGCCAGCCGAACCCGTGCGGGAGCATCTCGGACTTGATCTCCTTTCGCAACGAGGACTGAACGCGCTTTTTCAGCTTATCTGGAGCGGCGTAGTAGAGCGAGTCATTCTTCAAAGATGAGCGCAACGTTGTTTGGCTGCGATAGGTGCGCGCGCAGATTTCGCATTCATGCATGTGTTGCTCAACCTCCAGACTTCGGGCCAGATCCAGCTCGCCATCTAGATAGCCGTGAATCAATTCCTGTGCTTTTTGACAGCTCAACCTAAGACCTCCGCGTGCATCTGATTTGTAAGAGCTAACTGCAA
Organism: Blastocatellia bacterium; assembly: GCA_963698325.1. Taxonomy (GTDB): domain Bacteria; phylum Acidobacteriota; class Blastocatellia; order Pyrinomonadales; family Pyrinomonadaceae; genus PSRF01. The sequence continues at coordinate 533,456 of CAVOQJ010000013.1, forward strand.
CCGCTTGCGGCCACGGGCCAGACGAGACATGACTGTGCCCAGCGGCAAATTCGTAACGTTAGCGATGTCTCTGTACGACATTTCTTCCAATTCGCGCAACACCAACACTTCGCGAAATTCTACCGGCAATTCTTCCAGTGCTTGTCTGACCATCAGCGTGTCCGCCCTTTGCACCAGAAGCACCTCCGGATTCAAATCTTTACTCTCAATTTCGTGCAGCTCATCATCGAGGGGAACACTCAATTCGGGCGAGCGGTTATGCTGCATCCACGTGTAACAGGTATTCCGAACGATCGCCAACAGCCAAGAGCGCCCGTCCGCGCCATGGAAACCGCCGAAGAACTTAAATGCCCGCAGGAAGGCCTCCTGCACCACGTCCTCAGCGTCCGTGTCGTTGCGCGTCAGCCAGCGCGCCAGGTTATAGGCGGCGTCCAGGTGCGGTAAGACTGCTTCCTCAAAAGTGGCGAGTTTGTTTTGCTGTTGCAATCGATCTACCTGTTTGTACCCCTACGCCGTCCACCATTAAGACCGGTCTCTCACCACTTTTATTCCCGCTTTGACCGATTTTTTCTCCGGGAATATTGATTGCGGAAAGGCGGTATTACGGATGAGAGCGCTCGGAGTCACTAAACAAGTGTGAAAGACGCATTTCCGAGATCACTTTGAGACACTGCAGGTGGAATCCGGTCGAGAGGAATTATGTTAATAGACGATCCGGTCAAAGACGAAGGAATGATACGAGGCGATTTACTGCCCTTCGAGGAACTCTTCAAACTCCATCACCGAAAAGTCTATGCCGTGTGCTTGCGCATGATCGGAAATACTGCGGAAGCCGAGGATTTGACGCAGGAAGTCTTCGTCCAGGTATTTCGCAAGCTGGCTACCTTTCGTGGGGAAAGCGCTTTCACGACGTGGCTGCACCGCCTGACAGTAAACCAGGTGCTCATGTACTTTCGCAAACGACGCAGCAGAAGAGAGCAACTAACCGAAGACGGCGAACTACCGGAGCGGCCAATTCAAGGTCGAAAACTTCTAACGGGCTCCGCGATCCTTGATCGGCTCGCGCTGGACGAAGCGATTGTCAAGCTGGCTCCTGGATATCGCGCCATCTTTGTCCTTCATGATATTGAAGGATTACAGCATCTCGAAATCGCAAACATCCTGGGCTGCTCGGTTGGAACATCCAAGTCGCAACTACACAAAGCTCGAATGAAGATGCGTCGCTTACTAAGGCAACCAACTCGTGCGACAACGTCTCCCGGGGTCAAACTAAAGTTAGAGGGCTCATCTCAATCACAACCGACGCTTCAAGCAATCCTGCCATTAACAAACTGATACCGATCCATTCGATTGCCTCTCCACAACGTGTGCAGCTTTTTGCGCACGCTATCGGACAGAAGTTTATTGCTTAATCCCGAATCGAGTCTTTCGAATGAACAGAGGACTCATGGGAGAGGGCCTGTGTTCCAGAGTGGGCAGACCTGGAGCTTGACGCGTCATGGCCAGGTCCACCCGTTCCTCGGAGTCAAATGAGAGATGCACTCCTGGAATAAAGTAGCTGGTAAACGAGTCTTATTCTGTAGAAGAGTCGAGGTCGGTGTGACGCAAATCAGGGGAGCGGTTCGGCCTTCGGAAGGTCGCAAGCTGAAAAAGGAATATCATGAAGCAGATTATCATCCGCATGTTTGTTGCTCTTACTATGTGTGCCGTGACGAGTGTTATCCGATTTACCAGCTTCATAGTCATTTCGAGCAAGCTACAGGTACACACCGAGACCATCCGGATCCTGAGACTGATCCTGGCCTCTGTCCTTTCCCCTCTCTTGTACAGTTTTCTGTATAAGGTCACAGCAGGCTGGACTATCCGAGCAAAACATAAATCCTACCGTGCGAGCAATCAGTCAACTTTATCAATCAGGCCCTCGGCGGTCGATAAGATCTTCCGAGAGTTAATTCGGTAATCCTGAGCTTTCTCGATCACGCTAAGGCAGGCAGTGAATCGCATAACCGACACGCTGATCTGATCCCAGGTACTGCTACTCGGAATGAATAATCTCTTCAGTTGCGCCAATCACAAATAATAATCGGAAAGTATGCGCATGCCGCGTTCGGAGGCGCCCGCCTTCTCACGTTGACTGGGCCTGCACTCACCTCAAACAGACTACAAGGCAATAGTATATGAGTCATCTCTTCTGCTTCCCGCTCTGCAATTAATTTGAGACCGCGGGAATATTTCCGACGCCAAGGCGGTATGGTTAGATGGCGGACATTTTGAGTCACAACTTTGGTTTGTCAGGAGGATACAGATGGGCGAAATGGACAGGCGTGGGTTCATAAAACTCGCGGGTTTGGGTGGCGGGATAGTATTTGCTTCAAGTCTGGGTCTTAACACTCTTGGATCAGTCTTGGATTATGCAAACGGCTATGCAGGCAAAAAGGTTGAAAAGGAATTCTACTTTGTCCAACTCTCGGATACGCACTGGGGTTTCTCGGGACCGAAGGTGAATCCGGATGCTGAAGGCACGCTTAAGAAAGCGGTACAGGTCGTCAATAGCCTCGAACAGCAGCCGGATTTCATAGTTTTTACGGGAGACCTTACGCACACTACCGACGACGTGCAGGTCCGCAAAGATAGAATGGCGCAGTTCAAAGACATCGTCGGACAACTAAAGGTTCCTACTGTTCATTTCATGGCCGGCGAGCACGACGCTTCGCTCGATCGTGGTGATGCGTATCAGCAGTTCTTCGGCAAACTCAATTACACCTTCGATCACAAGGGCGTGCATTTCATAGTGCTCGATAACGTCTCTGATCCGGGAGCCATCGTAGGTGAATCACAACTTAACTGGCTCAAAGCCGACTTGCAGCAACAGAAAACAGATGCGCGCATCGTGGTGCTAACACACCGGCCGCTGTTCGATCTGTATCCCGACTGGGATTGGGCTACCAGGGATGGTTCCGCAGTGATTGATGCGCTAATGCCGCACAAGAATGTGACGGTGTTCTACGGGCACATTCATCAGGAGCACCACCAAATGACGGGACACATAGCGCATCACTCGGCGAAGTCATTGATATTTCCTTTACCGGCTCCCGGCTCGGTGCCCAAGAAAGCGCCAATACCTTGGGACGCGAGCGCGCCCTATAAGGGGCTTGGCTTGAGAAACATCGAAGCTGAGGTAAGGCAAGCCAAGTACGGCATAACGGAACTTAATCTTAATGGAGGATAATTTGATGCATCGGAAGAAACGAGTCTTAATCGCAGGCGCTCTACTGATGAGCGCAACGATCATATCGGGGTTAGCTCTCCACGTCCGCGCGAATGCGCTCCCGGCAGAAAGAGAGATTCACATAACAGCGAAGAAATTCGAATTCACGCCTGACACGATCACCTTGAAGAAGGGCGAGTCAGTTGTGTTGGTGCTCTCTTCCCAGGATCGCAAGCACGGATTCAACTTGCGCGCGTTTGGGATTCGTGCCGATGTCAACCCAGGAGGGACCGCCCAGATTCGATTCACTCCCAACAAGACAGGCAAGTTCACTTTCTCATGTGACGTATTCTGCGGCGAAGGTCATGAGGACATGACCGGAACGATCGTCGTTACTGAATGACTCTCGAGATGATTCAGCGTCCACCAAGAGTGCGAAGGCTCAGGGGGCAGTCTTTGCACCGGAGGCGGGCAAGCCCGTCAGAAAAGGCGGTGGACGTTGTGGGTTCGACGCGTGGGTTGGAGATCTGGGGCGAATTTTCTCCAGCTCGCGCGTTGAATCACAGGCTGAGTTGCCCACCACATTTCATTGACGTTCGACCGGGCCGCGGTTACGGCCAGAACCGAGCGAACTGAGGAGAAAGACGTGAGAAAAGTTTTGTTAGGTGCGGTTCTGATGTTAGTGATATTGCTGCTATCGGCTCTCGCGGCAATGCGCCTCGGGTTAATGCCAGTGAATGCGGACGGGACCCACTCAAGTCTTGAAGCGCGGATCATGCCTCTGGTGCTTCACGCCTCGATCGTCAGGCATGCTTCCGCAGACACGAATCCTCTTGCAGTCAACGAAGAGAATCTGCAGGCGGGAGCGAGCACATATAAAGCGATGTGCGCGCGCTGTCACAGCACACCCGGAGACAATCCAAGCGCCTACGGGCAATCGTTCTATCCGCCGGCGCCGCAGCTCCTTGGAGGAATGCCGAATTACACAGACTCGCAACTCTTCTGGACCATCAAGCACGGCATAAGGAATACCGGCATGCCCGCGTGGGGAAGCATGCTATCCGATGATGAGATCTGGCAGCTCGTGAGCCTGCTTAAGAACTCGCAAGATCTCCCTCCGTCAGTTGAATCCGAATGGCAGACACCTAAGAAGAGTGCCGCGCGATAGCTGGTCCGAACTAGTCGTGATAATGTTTTGGCAAGTCCAGTAAACATTGATTCATCTCGTTTGGTAAGGTCAGGTACACTTAGCTTCAGGCGACTTAAAACCCGTTGTCCAAGAATCGAAGCGAGCTCTCTCACGCCTGGCAAACGCGCGCCCATTAAGCGTCCATAGGGCATGCGCTACCGAAAGGCCACGGGCAACATCGTCCTTAACAAAAGAAACAAGGAAAGGCTGGTCAGCTAACCAGCCCTTTTCCCTTATAAGCAGACATCGAATAGCATGGCGGCGGGTGCGGGTAGTTTTCAGTCTCAATACCTTTTCTGCTAAAGTCATTCATTCGTCACCAGGCAAGAAGGCGGTCCTATTCGCGCCGTTCGATAGCCTTTGTGACGCACAGAATCGGGCAAATAACGGCCTTGGAATATCTTGTAACCTGACCAACTGCTGAGGCGAGGAGGGCATCAAAATCGAGGTCTCGCGCGAAACCAAAGGCAGGAAAGTGAATTGATGAGAATTATTTTTGTCAGACTAATCAGCGGATTCGCCATCGCCATTCTGCTAACGGTGTGCGCTGCAAATTCCTTCGGTCAAAGCAGTGCGGGAAGCGACGTGGTGATGGTGCTGCCGTTTGAGAACACTTCGAATCGTCCCGAATATAACTGGGTCGGTGAAAGCTTTGCGGATTCACTCGCCGACCTGCTCTCCAAGCCGGGTTTGTTAGTCGTTTCGAGCGATGAGCGCGAGCTTGCTTATCAGCGCCTGCGGCTTCCAGAAACCGTTATTCCCTCGCGAGCAACTGCGATCAAACTGGCCCGCGAAGCAAAAGCGTCGCTGATGGTGATTGGAACCTATTCGGTGATTCCCGCGGAGGACGACAGCAAGTCTGATAATCCCAAAGTGGAAAAAGACAAGTCGTCTGCGGAAGGTTATGTGCAGTTAACCGCGCGCGTGATTAAGGTTAATGAAGGTCGGACACTTGGTCAGATGTTTGACGGCGGTTGGGCAACTCGCCAGTTTGACTTTGGCGGTCCACTCACTGACCTGCAAAAAATTCACGGCCGGCTTGCTTATCAAATACTCTACCAGCGCGATCCCGCACTTCCGTTCTCCCAGAACCAGCTTGTGCAGGAAGCGACCAAGGTGCCACAGCGCGCTTTTGAGCCCTACGTTAAGGGGGTGCTGCTGGGCGAGCGAGATCCCAGACGTGCTAACTATTTAAAGAACGCTTTGCATTTTTTCGCTGACGCAAGTGGTGGGGGAATATATCCGCAAGCGGCATTCGAGTTGGGGCGTTTTTATATGCTTCAAGGGAAATGGAAAGACGCGACGGATTATTTCACTAAGCTACAGAAGAAAGATCCACACTACGCGGAAGCTGCTTTCTACGCCGCACTTGGATACGCGAAGCTGGGTGATCTTAGCCATGCGCTCGCAGCAATCGTTCCGCTCTCATCTGACGTGCCGTTGATTGGGATTTATAACAATGCCGGAGCGATTGCGGTGCAAGCGGCGCGCGAAGAGAAGAAAGACGATGAGCGCGCGCGATTATTGTCTCAGGGCACTTCTTTCCTGGCCCGCGCAGCGGAATCTTCTTCCGACGATCCTTTGGTGCATTTCAATTACGCACTTGCCTTGTTTCTGTCGGGTAAATACGCCGAGGCAGCCGAACAACTCAAGCCTGTAATTTCCGCCGATCCAAGGGATGGACAAGCATATTTTCTCTACGCCAAGTCTTTGGAGAGGACTGGGAAGACCGAAACTGCAAACGCGGCTGACGATCAGGCTCGACGCTGGCTGCCAACTTATGCGAAGTCGCAGACTGAGTGGCAAAAGTCTCAGACAGTTAGTGGTGTCTCACCGCGTATGCGTGATGTTTTGAACCGTGATGATGTATCCAGCCTCGTAAGGGGCAGCACCGAGGCAACTGACTCTGGTACGGGTGCGGAAGATCTACTCGCGAAGGCGCGCGATCTTTACCAGGCCGGGCGCGACGACGAGGCTCTGCCGGAGTTGCACCGCGTCGTAATGCTTGAACCAACAAATGCTGAGGCTTACCTGCTTAGCGGACGCATCAACCAACGACGTGGCGATCAGGAAGCCGCAATAGCAGCGCTTAAGACCGCAATCTTCTGGGATCCAAAACTAATCGACGCCCATATCCTGCTCGGCCGAATTTTCCTTGAGCGAGGAGATCGTAGTGAGGCAACGAAGTATGCCACGAGCGCCATGACGATAGATTCCAATAATCAGGAAGCAATCGCTCTACAACGCCAGGTGACAATGGGCAAGAATTGACGATTTCAGGTTTTGAGTTTTAGTATTCCGAAATTTTAAGTCAGATTGCGGATTTGTAACCAAGTCAGAATTCGGGGCAATTCTCCAGTGAGAATTGCCTCATTAGTTTATGAATCTCCTGGGTTCGCCTTAATCAGATAGATGAGACTAACAGTCGTCGTTGCCATTATCGCTGTACTCGCTGGGCTGATCGCATCTCTAGTGGCGGCGATATCGCGTCACCAAAAATCCGGCTCCCGAGCCATCAAACTGATTGGCGAGTTTGCAACGGTGGAGACCGTACTCAATCCCGAAGGTACAGTGCTTGTCTCCGGAGAGTTATGGTGCGCGAAATCCGCTGATGGCGGTGCCATCTTAAGCGGGCTGCGAGTGCGAGTCGTTGGATTTCAGGATCACCTGGCACTGGTCGAAGCCTGTAATTGAGTTGTCCACTAGCACACTCCTTTTTCCCGTCTCCCACTTAACGCTCAATCATCCCCCGATTCCAAAAAACTTTTTTCTGTGGCACGCAACCTGCTCTAGGGATAACCGGCATGCACGGGAGACCAAAGTAAAGTCAAAACGTGCCCCCGCCGCCACCTTCCCTCTGAGCGCCGCCAGCCGCTGCGCCAGCCACCCGCCGAGCGACCCTTCAGTGCTTCCCCCCGAAATTGGAACCCAGTCAGTAATGACTGGGTTCTCCCGCATTTAGGATTCATTATTCCCGCCAGTCTTCCCGTTTGCTCATGTTTGCTCCATTTTTGCTTAAGCATCTGTTCGCGCATTCCGAAACTCTCTTCAAAAACGATTTCCACAGTGCGTCAGCCTGCGACGATTTTTGTCACTTTGACGGTGACGTTTTCTGTCTTTTTGAGGCCCTCTTTACCCGATTTCGGTAACTCCTGTTGCGTCGATCGCTAATTAGAAAAAATTTTGGTGGGTCTCTTTTCCCCAGGTTCCGACCTCTTCTGTCCAGGACTCTGAAACCTTTAGGACGCTGATTAGGGTTTTGGTAAACTCGCGTCAATGCAGGACGCTGTATCTACACCACCCCAGGTCGATCCTGGGGGCGCCGTGCGGTTGTCAGGATTCATAACGCGCATTCGCTCCGAAGCACCCTCAATAGTCAATTGCGGCGTAGCACTAATCTCCGCGGCGCTTCTCGTTTTTTCGTTTCCAGATTTCAATCTATGGTTGCTCGCATGGGTTAGCCTGGTACCATTGTTCCTGATCATTGCCCACAACGCCCAACCGTGGCGCTCCTTTTATTTGGGGTGGCTCTTCGGATCCGTCTTCTTTTACGGCTCCTGCTATTGGCTCACGTATTCGATGATCCACTTCGGTGGGATCGAAAGCTGGCTCGCTTTTCTGTTGCTGATTCCTGGTGCGGTACTCCTAGGCATTTTTCCGGCGATTTTCACTCTCGGACTCGCGTTCGCGATTCGAAAATGGGGAGCAATCGTTTTGTTTCTGTCCCCACTGTTTTGGTCAGCACTGGAATGGAGCAGACTTGAAACTACGGGTCAGCTTTGGAACGCTCTCGGTTATTCCCAGGCTTATCATCCGTCAGTGATTCAATTGGCACGCTGGGGCGGGGTGTATATGGTCGGATTTCTGATCGTTTTAGTAAACGCCGCAATCGCCTTCGCTTTTTTGAACCGCAGCGTGAGAGCTTTAGCGATCGCGACTGCAGCAGTTTTGCTTGTCATGCTTGTGGTTTTTACCAGCAATAGGACCTCCTTACGACAGTTACAGGTTAACGAAGAAGTTGATGCAGTGGTAGTGGCGATTCAGCCTAACGTGCCCATGAACCTTGTCAAGTCTGAAGAAGACATGCAGATGCTCAGCACGCGCCACTTTGAGATGAGTGAGTTTGCGTTGCGCCAGCTGCCCAATGACGGAAAACCGCGATTGGTAATCTGGCCTGAGTCGCCAATGAACTTTGCTTACGGCGGTGACTTCAAGCTCCGGGAAACGATTGCCACTTTCGCCAGAGCAAACAAGACTGCTGTGCTTCTAAACTCACAGGAAGCGGCGCCCAATGACGGAATTTACAACTCCGCGCTGCTCATAAATGAAGCGGGTCGCCTCGTTGCTCAATATGATAAGATTCGCCTGATGCCGTTTGGCGAATATGTTCCGTTGCCCCAATGGATACCGGGAGCGGGTTTGATAAGAGCGATGGTCGGCGACTTTACGCCCGGCACGAACTACCAGCTCATGTCTGTCGGCAATGTGCGGGCGGGAGTTTTTATCTGCATCGAATCGGCATATCCATCCATTGCCCGAAGGTTTACAGCCGAAGGCGCCGACGTGCTGATTAATATTTCCAACGATGGCTATCTGGGTCGGACGGCGGTCATGCGACAACATCTGGCCAACGCGATTTTTCGCGCTGTTGAAAATGGCCGTCCGTTACTCCGGGTTACAAATACGGGTATCACGGCCTTTATTACACCTGCAGGTGAAGTGCGGGAGCCGACCCAGGATTTTAAGCCGGAGGTTAGAACCTGGACAATCGCGCGAAGCAGTAGTACGCCGAGCTTTTATGCGAAGCACGGCGATCTATTTGCCGGCGCTTGTGTTCTCTTCAGTTTGTTGATTTTCGGGTTTTCGTTCCGAATAGCAAGCGCGGGAAGCAAGTAAAGGCTCTCTGCCACTGCTTTATTGTTTATTAACTTGGAGGATCAATGATAGAGACTTTATCAATTCAGGATTTAAGAAACACTTATGAAGAGCTGTGCACCCACGTCGACCAACTCGGGAGGTTTCTTTGATGTTGCATCCGGACGCGAAGAATTGAAGCGTATTGAGAATCAGGCATCGTCACCAGACTTTTGGAACGATCAAATTGCTGCGCAGAAACTTTTGCAAAGACGGACGGTCCTGGAAAAGAAAATTCAGCGACAGGAACAGTTTGAATCTGAAATTGCCGATGCCGGCGTGCTTTTTGAGTTTGCCGAGGAAGATGAAGAGTCATTGAAAGAACTTCGCACTCTTATCGAACGCCTCGAACATGAAATAAGCGTTGCCGAAACCGAAATGCTGCTCGCGGGTGAGAACGATCAGTTGAACGCCATCTGCACTATTCATCCCGGGGCAGGCGGCACAGAGTCGCAGGATTGGGCCGAGATGCTTTTGCGCATGTATCTGAAATGGGCCGAGCAACGCGGCTTCAAAACCGAAATCATTGACTACCAACCCGGCGAGGAAGCAGGACTCAAAGGCGTGACGTTCAGAGTGGAAGGTGAATACGCCTACGGCCTGTTGGCGGCCGAAGCCGGGGTTCACCGGCTGGTGCGCATATCTCCTTTTGATCAGGCTGCGCGCCGCCACACCTCCTTTGCTTCGTTATTTGTTTATCCGGAGATCGACGAAAACATCGAAGTGGAGATCAACGATAAAGACTTGCGCGTCGACACATATCGCGCAACGGGCGCCGGCGGTCAGCATATCAACACAACCGACTCGGCCGTCCGCATTACTCACATTCCCACGGGCATTGTCGTGCAATGCCAGAATCAACGTTCGCAACATCAAAACCGGGCCGTCGCGATGCAGGTTTTGCGGTCACGCCTGTATGAGCTGGAACTGGAAAAGCGACAAGCCGAAACCGCAGAGCTGGAGGCGAACAAGGCAGACATCTCTTTCGGATCGCAAATCAGAAGCTATGTGCTTGCACCATATCAGCTCGTCAAGGATACGCGCACAAAGATGGAGCGCGGCAATGTGGACGCGGTGCTGGCGGGCGACATAGATGATTTTATTAAGGCGTATCTGCTTGCGAAGAAGGCGGCGTAGATTAGTGTTTAGAGTCCTGGGCTTTGGCTTGTTGCCGCACTCCCAACGACGCAAGGTGAACGTTGTACTCGTACTCTAAAATTTTCTGTTCGGAGTCGAAATGGCCACTACTGAGTTTGAAGAGAAGCCGAGGATAATCACTCCGCGAAACAGTCGTCGGAATGAGATTGTGGCGATCTTGCTTCTGGCGGTCGGCCTACTGCTGACACTCTGTCTCGTCTCCGCCGCTTTTTATCCCAGCGACCCTTCATGGAACTCCGTTGGCCAGGTTGAAACTCATAACTGGGCGGGGACGATCGGCGCCTATGTTTCGGCAGCTTTGTTTCAATCAATCGGCCTCGCCGCCTATCTGCTTCCCTTTCTATTACTCGCCGCCGCCTGGCGACGTTTCAAAACTCGGAGCTTTCGGGCGCCGCTGTCCCGTTTGCTTGGTCTGATATTGTTGACTCTCGCAGCGGCAGCGCTGCTCTCAATCTCCAACATCCATCCGATTTTTGATGCAACGGTCCAGCCCGGTGGAATGGTGGGAACACTAATCTCGCGAGGACTCGCGAGTGGGCTCAACACAGTCGGCGCGACTGTATTACTGATCGCCTTCGCCGCGACCGGACTGCTGCTGGCTACAAACTTCTCGTTTATTGGTCTATACGAGAAGCTCGTCAGCATCTTCGCGGGACGCTTCGCCTTCGTGGGCACAATCCCCACTCGGCTCAAAGCGTGGCGTGAGGCTCGTCGCGAGCGATCGCGTCTACGGAAGGAACAGCGCGCAACCCTCAAGGCAGAGCAACTCGCCGCGCGCAATGCATTAAAAGGCTCGCTCGATTTGAGTCCGGAAGAGCGGATCGCTCAATTCATGAAGGAAGAACCCGCTATCGCGCTCGACGGTGGAGCGAGTAGCCGCACCGAAAGCGCTGCCTTACAAGCACCGGCGATTCAGGGCTCTGCGGAACCGCCGCGCGCCGCCGCCGCCGCAGGCGTAGGCGTAGGGATGCACGGAGCCACGGTGGTCAGCGGACCATCTGGTCGACGTTCCATTTTTCCTGGTTCGGTGGGGGGAACCGCAGTCGCCGACGATGAACCGGAAGTTGAAGAAATGGTAAAGGGCGCATCCGTATTGCGCGCGAAAGGCGAAGCTCCGGCCACCGGCAAACTTCCCTTTGACGCTGATCGCGCTCGACCTGTGTCATACACCGAGTATTCCATGCCTCCGCTCGAGTTTTTGAACGAAGCACCCCCTCACAGCGAACAAGCGGACGCTGAACTCCTGAGTCTCGCAACGCGTTTGGCCGAAAAGTGCAAAGAGTTTAATGTCACCGGACAGATCAAACACATCTGTCCAGGTCCGGTGGTTACCACTTACGAATTCAAACCCGATCCGGGCGTTAAGTATTCGCGCGTCGTTTCGCTGGTAGACGATCTTTGCCTCGCGCTCAAGGCGGAGTCTATTCGCATCGACCGCATGCCGGGTAAGCCCCACGTCGGTATCGAGGTACCCAACCCACGGCGCGAGACAATTTTCCTGCGGGAAGTGATTGAGTCGCGTGCGTTTCGCGAGTCTGCTTCCAAACTTACGATCGCGTTGGGCAAGACCATTGATGGACTCAACTATGTCGCCGACCTGGCAAAGATGCCGCACCTGCTGATCGCCGGAACTACAGGCGCCGGCAAGTCTGTCGGCGTCAACGCGCTGATCGTTTCGATTCTTTATCGGGCGCGGCCGGATGAAGTTAAGTTTATTCTGATCGATCCCAAGCGACTCGAGCTCGGACTCTACGAAGACATTCCCCATCTTGCCACTCCGATTATTGTCGATCCGAAGCTTGCCTCGCGTTCGTTGAAATGGGCGGTCGCGGAGATGGAGCGGCGCTATCGCGATCTCGCCGGCTGGGGCGTGCGCAACATCGACGGTTACAACACCGAAATCATGCGCCGCAATCTCGTCAAGGAATACGACGAAAAAGGCGAGCCGCATAAAACGCTTCCTTACATCGTAATCATCATCGACGAACTCGCCGATTTGATGATGACGTCAGGGCGCGAAGTTGAGGAATCGATCACGCGACTGGCGCAGATGGCTCGCGCGGTTGGCATTCACCTGGTGCTGGCAACACAACGTCCTTCAGTTGATGTCATCACCGGCTTGATTAAGGCAAACTTCCCCTCGCGCATTTCCTTCCGCGTATCGTCAAAGATCGATTCGCGGACGATCATCGACACGAACGGCGCCGAACAATTGCTCGGCCGCGGCGACATGTTGTTTCTACCGCCCGGAACGTCGCGCCTGATTCGCGTTCACGGAGCCTACATCGACGAGACTGAGATCGGCCGTATCGTAACCCACGTCAAGGCCCAGGGTCCGCCGGCGTACGACGAAACAATCACGCAGTCGGAAGAAGAAGCACTCGGCCTCGAGGAAGGCAATGGCGAACACGACGAGCTTTTCGAAGAGGCTCTGCGCATTTGCGTCGAGATGAAGCGCGCATCAACTTCAGTGCTGCAGCGCCGGCTGCGCATTGGTTACGGGCGCGCGGCGGCCATCCTCGACATCATGGAACGCGAAGGACTGATCGGCCAGGCAGACGGCTCACGTCCGCGACCAGTGCTCGGACGCGCCTATGAGATGGTCGCGCAGTGGGATGAAAGCGGCGAGATCGAATAGATGAGCCTACGCGAACTTCAAAAACCCCCACAGATGAACACGGGTGGCATGGATTAGTTGTCTAATCAAAACTTTCCAATCCGTATTATCCGCGTCAATCTATAGCAGCTCACTTCTTTCGCAACCACTTCGAAACATTTCCACCCAAAGCTGTGGAAAAATCTGTGGACAACGCGTCATAAAACATACGAACTTTTGAAAACACTAGACTTTTAGCGAAGTGCACACGTGAGCGGCAGAGTCACAAAGCCTTCACGAGCATTTACTTGCATACGTGAAACAAAATCTCCCACAAGCAAAGTCTCCCCTGCCATCGATTGTTCTTGTCATGTTAGTGCTTGGCCTACTCGCTTCAGCCTGCGCAACTAGTCCCCGGCATTCCTCTTCAAACGTGCAATTGAATCTCGATACACCCAAAGCAGAACGGTCTTCATTAATCAACATCAACACCGCGACACCGCAAGTGTTGGAAACACTTCCGGGACTGGGCAATATCATCGCTGAGCGAATCGTCGCGTATCGCGAACAGCACGGCCCGTTTCGGCGCGCGGAACAGTTGATGATGGTGCGAGGTATTAGCGATCGAAAGTTTCGCACAATTCGCCCGCTAATTATTGTGCAATGAAACAGGCGTGCGTCCCCAGGCAAGCTGGGCACGAGTTCCCCATTAAGCATCGTCTAATTGCAAATTGCTCGAGCACTTCCGAAGACCTGGTCGCGGCCGCTGCCGTGCTATAATCGCATACCAAATTAATAGCTTAGGAGCAGACACATGCCATATTCAGAACTGATGATCCGTCCAATGCGCGAGGAATTGACTCGCATCGGGGTTGAAGAGCTAAGAACACCAGAAGATGTCGATAAGACTCTGAACACCAGCGAAGGGACCGTAATGGTCGTTGTAAACTCAATTTGCGGCTGCGCCGCGGGAAAAGCCCGGCCGGGCATCACCCAGGCACTGCAACATAGCGTGCGGCCAGACAAAGTTGCCACCGTATTCGCCGGCGCCGACATTGAAGCCACCGAAAAAGCACGAAGCTACTTCACCGGCTACGAACCCTCTTCGCCTTCCATAGCGCTGCTGAAGGATGGAAAACTTGTCTGGATGATGGAGCGCCGTCAAATCGAAGGCAAGGACGCGTGGCAGGTCGCTACTGAACTAACTCAGGCATTTGATAAGTACTGCGCCAAATCTGAAGCCACCTCAAACTAGAATCAGACAGACCGAGGCGAATAAAAACAAATCGGCAACTAGGTAAGATGCGTAAGCTGTAAGGATGCCTGTCGCTGCTACATCTTCCGGCCAAGTCGTACTGTCTAAATGTTCCTATTGTCCGAGGGTTTTATGTATTTGAATCCGTGTTTATCTGTGGCCGTTTACCCTTGGCTAGTGAATTTCTTTCGACAGTCTTGATGGACCAAGCACGTTCGCAAACTCCGAATGCGCCATAACCACCTCGGGAGATTGCTGCATCGCCGCAAAGTATTTTCGCTGAAAATCACTGCCTGTTGCATCGGGAGTAAGCAAGATTCTTGCCTGCTGCACCAGAGCGACTCCTGTGTTCTCTTCTGGTGTTTCCTTTGCAGCCAGAAGTTCATCCATCTCGACAATGAGTTCTGATAGCTGCCGCAGCCATGCAAACCAGGGATCACGCATTACAAGATTGAGAAGCTCATAGCTGTTGCCGACTTTGCCGTGGTCGCGCTCGTAGCCCTCGCGCTCAAAGTCGAGGAGCGCCTTGTGCAGACGGAGCAAGACCGTCCGTACACTAACAAGGTGTTGACGCGTTTTTTCGGTTATCTCGTTTTCAGGAATCATCCAATGATCTCTTGCTCGAGGCATGGGATAATGGCAAGCCCTTGGTTTTGCGTTGCGGTTCCTTAATGGCTACCAGCAAACTAACAGCTTGCGTTACCAATTATCGTCTCGATGATTCGGTCGGCATCGATGTGCCTGCGATGAAATACGGCGGCTGGTGCCTTCAAGTTGTAAATTCTGGTTCGCTGGTTTAGTTCCGCGACTTTCTCTCTAAACTCTCTCACGCTTCTCTCCCACTCCTTGTCAGACGCAAGCTTTCCGCTTTTGCCGAAGAGCGTCCGGGCTCGCGACAACTTTGTGCGTGCTGCCTCAAACTCAGCATCAATGTCCTTGCGCTCTTCGATCCAGGCCGGTGCGAAGCCGGCGTTACGTAACAGGCGATGAACCGTACGTAGATCCGGATCTTCAAAAGGATTCTCCTTGAGATCGATGGGTTCGCCTTTACCCGGCAAGTCATCAAACTCGCCCCTCTCAATGGCCTCCCTGAGCTTTTTCTCCGCAAGAGATTCCAGTCTGTTCATTTGCCACCTTCGATCTGAACTGTCAGAGTTCGCGCCCTATATCCGACAACGTTAATGCAAGAGAACTAGTTCGCTCAAGTCTCCAGGGAAGCTACTCGTCGGCAAAATCACTATGCTATGCCTATGTTATGATCACCTCGCATGCCGCTCCCTTTCAGCCTCAAAACGCCGATTGAAGAGTTATACAAATACCGGCTCGCCCACTTTGGCCAAACTCTATCGCATAAGCTCGCACTGGAGGTCGCCAGCCAATTTGGCAAGAAAGATTACCGCAAAGCGACCGTTGAGGATCTACTCAGTTATTTGCCGATGCGTTATGAAGATCGCTCGAATCCGGCGCAGATACGCGATCTGACTGACGGCATGGAGGCGTCGCTGTCACTTGTTGTCAAAATTGCCGGCGCCTTTCAGGTGAAGAACCGGCGTTCCTATGGACGATCGAATCTTTTCATCTTCGAAGTCACCGCTACGGATCCGGAGAAAACTGGCCGCCCCGTAGTCGTTTGGTGGTTCGTTTCCGGAAAACATGCACATGACATCGTCAGCTACTACACCAAACGCTTCACACGCGGCGCGCGATTCATCACATTTGGCAGATGGGAATGGGACAAGCGACGCGCCACTTTCTCTTTGAAGTTAAATAAACCTGCGGACGAGCTCGAAATGTTGCCGGCGGCGATCGGAAACGGAAACTCTGACCTGAAGAAACCAGAAGAAACCAAAACTGATGAGGTGATTACGCTGGACGCCGGCGACAGCGGCGATCCGGTGCTTGCGGTAATTCACACCGGACGCCGCGTTCCTATCTATCGCAAACTGGGCGAGTTCAGCTCGAAACGACTGCGCGAAGTTATTCATGCCGTGCTCGCCCTGCTGCCTGACTCAGCATTCACGGAAACCTTGCCAGCCGATCTACGCCAACGGCAAAAACTGCTCGCCCGCGCTGCAGCTCTGCGTCAGATTCACTTTCCTCCAGAAGACGTGCCGCTGGCGCTGTACGCTCAGGCGCGAAGTCCGGCTCATCTCCGGCTCATCTTTGAAGATTTTTTTTGGGTGGCGCTGGGAATTAGTATGAAACGCGGCAAGCGCATAACAGAGAGCAAGGGCACCGTAATAAAGCTTGACCAGGCTACCAAAATGAGAATTGGTTCGGTGTTGCCGTTTAAGCTAACCGACGCGCAGCGCCGGGTAGTCAAAGAGATATTCAGAGACTTAAAATCAGGCGCGCCGATGAACCGTCTACTGCAAGGCGACGTCGGCAGCGGCAAAACCATCGTCGCACTTATTGCAATGCTTGCCGCGATGGAAAGCGGTTATCAGACAGCGCTGATGGCGCCGACTGAAATCCTCGCCGAACAACACGCGCGCAACATAAAACGGCTGCTGGCAAAAACCCCGTATCGCGTGGAGCTTTTGACGGGGTCCCTGCGCGCCCCGGAAAAAAGAAAACTCCAGGTCGAGTTGGCAGCCGGCGAGATTCATACTTGCATCGGCACTCATGCACTCATACAGGAATCCGTTTCCTTCAAAAACCTCGGCCTGGCTGTCATTGACGAACAACATCGCTTTGGCGTGATGCAGCGCGCGGAGTTGCGAGCGCGCGGCTTCAATCCGGATGTGCTGATAATGACTGCAACTCCAATCCCTCGCTCCCTCACTATGACTATCTACGGCGATCTCGATGTTTCGGTGATTGACGAAATGCCGCCGGGACGCACTCCCATTGAGACCCGTGTGTTCGGCGAGGAACAGCGGCCCGAGGTAAAGAAACTCATATCGACAGAGGTCGGGGCCGGGCGACAGGTCTACGTCGTCTACCCACTTGTTGAAGAATCGGAGAAAATGGACCTGAAAGACGCCACCCGAAGATATGAGTATCTGCGTGACCGGGTTTTTCCGAAGCTTTCCGTCGGACTCGTGCATGGAAAAATGAAGGCGGCTGAAAAGGACGAGGTGATGCGGCGCTTCGTTGCCGGCGACATTCAGATACTTGTATCGACGACAGTGATTGAGGTCGGCGTGGATGTCCCGAATGCGTCAGTAATGATTGTGGAACATGCCGAACGATTTGGTCTCTCGCAACTTCACCAACTCCGCGGACGCGTCGGCCGCGGCGCTGAGAAGAGTTATTGCATCCTGCTTACGTCAGACAAAAAGACGAGCGTGGCCAAAGAGCGCCTGGGCATTATGGCGCAAACGAATGATGGCTTCGTGATTGCTGAAAAGGACCTCGAGCTGCGCGGTCCTGGCGAACTTCTGGGAACCAAGCAATCAGGCTTGCCGGAGTTTCGCGTTGCCAATCTCGTACGTGATCAACAATTCCTCGAGGGTGCCCGCAAAGAAGCTGAATTTTATTTGGCAAAAGGCGAGAAGTCACCGGACACCGCGAAGATGATTCAGCGCGTGAGGGCCGACACGCGCTTTGGCCTCGCGGCCGTAGGCTGAAATGGCCTCCGCAGATTACGCGGATTGCACAGATTAAGAAAGAGAGCCTGAAGCTTTGCCGGTTAGTATTTGAACTCTGTTCCTTCCGAGTTTTGGTGTTCTGCGTAATTTAAGTAACTGTGGATTGGTTGTTCTACTGTAAACTGACGTCATCCATTGCGTATCATCGCCGGAAAATTCCGTGGACGAAACTTGAAAAGTCCGTCATCGCTTGAGGTGCGGCCGACCTCCGATCGTCTACGCGAGACTCTCTTCAATGTGATTGCACCGCGAATCGAAGGTGCGCGCTTTCTCGACCTGTGCGCTGGTTCAGGAGCAGTTGGCATTGAAGCGCTGTCGCGTGGCGCGAGTAACACCACCTTCGTCGATCGTTCACGAAGGATGTGTTCCTTGATCAAAGCCAATCTTGATCTTTGTCGAGCTCAGGTCGAACAAAGCGAAGTGGTTCAAGCTGAAGCAGCTGACTACCTGCGCCGCGTGATTACGCAACCGCTCGGCGCCTTTCAACCCTGGAATATTGTCTTCTTTGACCCGCCTTACGCCGAGGACTACATGTCAATTCTCGAAACCTTCGGCGCCCATTCGTCGAGTCTGATATCTGATAATGGCCTGTTGATTGTCGAGCACTATCACAAAAATGAGTTGCACGATGAGATAGGTAGTATGATCCGCAGCAGAAAACTGAAGCAGGGTGATTCTATGCTCAGCTTTTACGAAATAATCACCAGCCCCAGCGGGACGAGAACTTTATAGTCGGCGGGCTCCGTAAAGTTTTCGCCGCTCCGGAAGAGCGAAATATTGCGGATTCGAATCGTCGCTTATAACATTGTCGCTCTTCTGGCGCTCTGGTCTTTGGTTTACCTTCCGCCTCTATGAACATTCGGCTCCTCCGAAGCTATCGCGTTCGGTTGCGGCCAGGGCCGCGTTGTGACTACGTGTCTCTGTGGCCAAAATTAAATTTGTCAACAGTCTGTTAGGAGAAACCATGAGCACAAACATCTCTCGTCGTGGATTCGCGAAAATCCTGGGCGCCAGCGCTGCCTATGCAGCACTCACTCCGTCCATATCCATGTCAGTGCCGGCGTTGCGGGTGGTCACGCGATCCTCGACTGCCCTGGACATTGTGCGCCTCAGTTCGAATGAAAATCCGTATGGCCCTTCTCCAATGGCTTTGAAAGCGATGACCGACGCATTCAGTCTCGCCTGGCGTTACCCCGACGAGCATGCCGATTCTCTTGTTAATGTTCTGGCCAAAATGCATGGGGTGACGCCCGAGCAGATTATTCTCGGCAACGGTTCGGGTGAAATATTGAGACTAGCTGCCGCAGCTTTTACGGCCCCCGATAGGAAGCTGGTGGTGGCCAATCCCACCTTCGAAGCCATCCTCGCTCACGCCCGAACTGCCCATGCCGAGGTAGTCAAAACAGATCTGACGCCGGATTATGCGCATGATTTACCTAAAATGCTGGCCACGTTAAACGATTCAGGCTTGATCTATATCTGTAACCCAAACAATCCTACGGCAAGTATCACGCCCCGCGATCAAATCCGTTCGTTCCTCGCAAAAGTGCCAGCGCAAACCATCGTGCTCATCGACGAGGCTTACCACCACTACGTCGAATCAAATGACTATGAGACTGTAACTCCGTTGGTTAAGCAGTATCCCAACCTGATAGTTGCTCGAACGTTTTCGAAGATCTACGCCATGGCGGGTTTGCGTTGCGGCTATTGCATCGCGCGACCGGAACTAATTAAGCGCCTGCGCTCGCAACAAACTCGGGATAGCGTGAATATCATGGCGCTCGTCGCGGCACTGGCTAGTCTTCAGGATAGCGAACAAGTCGAACAGGGTCGGCGGCGCAACAGCGAGGTTAAGAAATTTGTCTACTCGGAACTGGAGAAATCGGGCTTCAAGTGGATTCCGTCTCATGCAAACTTCCTGATGATTGATCTCCGTCGCGAAGTAGGTCCGATCATAGCTGCGATGCGTGCACGCAATGTGGCAGTGGGCCGAGTCTTCCCTGCCCTGCCTAACTTTATGCGCGTCACCATCGGAACCAGGCCACAAATGGAAACGTTTGTTTCAACTCTTCGCTCAGTAATGAGCTGATTTTTCTCTGTGCGTCCTCTGTGCCCTCTGTGTCTCGGTGGTGGGGGTTCTCGCGATAATGATCTCCATGGAGACACCGAGAACACTGAGTCTGCACAGAGGCCTTACAAGCCACCTCAAATTCACCTGATTCGCCACCTCACATAATCAATTGCTAGAATCCACGCATGCTCGTACTCGGAATTGAAACGTCTTGCGACGAAACGGCAGCGGCCCTTGTGCGCGATGGCCGTGAGATCGTTTCATCCGTGATCGCTTCGCAGGTTGAGATCCACAAACGCTTTGGCGGCGTTGTGCCCGAATTAGCTTCTCGCGAGCATCTCGACAAGATTGTTCCTATCGTTGAAGAAGCCTTCGAACGCGCCCGAGTCGAGTCGCACGAGATAGACGGCATCGCAGTCACTGTCGGACCGGGACTGGTTGGGTCGTTGTTGGTCGGAGTCTCATACGCGAAGGCGATGGCCTTCGCGCTTCAGAAGCCGTTGGTCGGAGTGAACCACATCGAAGGACACGTCTACTCAGTGGCGTTTGAAAACCCTCCGGTGGATTATCCCGCACTGGCCCTGATTGTGTCCGGTGGCCATAGCAATTTGTTTTTCGTTCCAGCGCCCGGGAAGTACAAAGTTCTCGCTCGTACACGTGATGACGCTGCCGGCGAAGCTTTCGACAAGGTGGCCAAGATGATGGGACTCGGCTATCCCGGGGGACCAATCATCGAGAAGCTGGCGCGCGAAGGTAATCCGCGGGCGGTCAAGTTTTCGCTACCGCGCATGGGTGACGGCTCGGCGGATTTTAGTTTTAGTGGTTTGAAAACCGCCGTCACCAAACATGTACGCGAAAGCGGATTGCAACCGGTCCAGAACGGCGCAGAGCCGTCGCAAGGGATTAAAGATCTCGCGGCAAGTTTCCAAAGTGTGGTTGTAAGATCTTTGGTCGGAACCACGGAGCGTGTCGCGGCAAACTATCCGCCGCAAACGTTGATTGTCGCCGGCGGCGTCGCCTGCAATGGTGCTTTGCGAGAAGCATCCCGGCAGGCGGCCGAACGTTTGGGAGTTCCTGTTTACTTCCCTTCACCACACCTGTCTACCGACAATGCCGCAATGATTGCGGCTGCCGGAACGGTCAAACTGCAGGCAGGCGAACGAGCGGGCTTTGATTTGAATGCTGATGTGACGCTGCGCTTGCAAAACGTCGATAATGAAGAAGATGCGCTAATGCGGGCTAAGGTGCATTATCGCTTGTGAGATTATGAAAACGGCCGACCATTCGAATCAGAAGTTTCAAAACCCTTCCGGGTAAGAAATCCTTCGACTTTTGTACCTAAGGTGGCGCCTAAGGCGTTTATCCCGGCCCATGTTCGCCAACGCCTTCAACGTAAAACGAATCCCGCGCCCTGGCTGATGGTCGCTTGCGACCAATCGCCTGCTGCTCACTGCTTACTGCTTACTGCTTACTGCTTGTGGGTCTCGGCACGCGAGACCGGGATGGGCCTTATCAACCCTCGATGACGCTCGCCGCGCTCACCGCCTTTTTCTCATAAGCAGCAATCGTCACGATGTTGCGCTTCTCAAGATCCGTCAACTGAGCGTCGGTGAAATCGGGGTTGGCCTTATACCAGGCGAAACTTTCAAAATAGGTCTGAAACCAGGGCTCCTTGGTGAAGACTTTGCCGCGTCGAGCATAAACTTCCTGCCGCATCTTAGCGGCATCTTCTACGAATAAACCGTCGAGCAGACTGCGCGTGATTGGCTTGTTTCCAAGTTCGTCGTGAATCTTCTTTTCGTAAGCGACAATTGTTTCCACGTTCTGCTTGTCCGGTCCTGACAGTCCTTCATCCTTAAAGTTCTCGTCAGGCTGGTACCAGGGCTGGCTAAAGAAATACTGCGAAAGCCATGGCGCCTGAAACTGGCGACCGTGACGCGCGTAAACCTCATTGCGCAACAAGCGCAACTCGTTAAGGCTCAAGCCGTGCAGCATCTGCCCCGAGATTAACTTGTTTTCAAACAGCTCCATATCGCCCGGAGCCAGCGCCAGCTTGCGCGACTTCTTCTGCGCCGCCTCAATGGTCAGTAGGTTTTTCTTCTCGAGTGCAGAAAGTGCCTTCGGGTCAAACTTGTCGCTTGGCTTGTACCAGTAGCGCTCGTCGAAATATTGCTGGAGCCACGGCTCGCTGAAACGCTTGCCATGAATTGCTTCAACCTCCGCTCGCAGCACGCGCCACTCGGCGCCGCTATGAAGTCCGAGCTTTTTTGTCGTAAGCGTTCGACTACGCCAATAGCGCATATCTCCAGGCTGGACCGTCTGATGCTTGCTCGCTTCTGCGTCGCGAATGAGGTCGAGATTCCCGTTCTCGGTGGCATTGAGCATCGCATTCTGAAAATCCGGGTTCGCTTTATACCAGTCCTGGGCCGTCAGGTAAGTCGCAATTTCCGCATCCTTGAAGATGCGGCCATGACGACCAAAAACGATGCCGCGCATGAGCTTAAGATCCTCGGGAGGAATCGGAGCAAGGTCAGCTGCCTTGAGTGCAGATTTCGAAAAGTCAAAATCCTGCCAGCGTTGCATGCTGTCCTGGGCCTGCGGTCGGACCGAGCCTGGAAGTAGAAACGCTGCAACGAGGAAGATCAATAAGCGGAGTTGGGAGGGAAACTTCATATCGTGCTCCCTTGTATGGGATGCTGCCGGTCAGGGTTATTGAACATCGGCGGCATAGTGGATTCGAAAGTGCCGGAGGCACGCAATGTTTATAGCCATGATGGATTCTATTCAAAGTTTTTCGGAGTTAAGGGAAATGCTGGGCATTTCGCTTAACTCCGAAACAACCACTGTGGATTGATAAAAAGCTATAGACATTCCGCCGCTACGCGGCTGCACCCCTACACTCGTAAAACTGTCATGTTAATATACTGACATCAACCGAAAATATCGCGAACCTTATCGACCAGACCTTTATCTTCAAGATCTTTGTTTTCGACCATGGCAAGCTGCTCGAGAAGCTTTCGTTGTTCGCGCGTTAGCGACGTCGGCGTTACGACACTGACCGATACAAAGAGATCGCCATGGCCGCGACCACCAAGCACCGGCATGCCTTTGCCCTTGATGCGAAAGATAGTTCCCGTTTGAGTGCCGGAAGGAATTTTTATTTTCTCTTCGCCTTCAATCGTTGCCACGAAAACGTCCGCACCAAGCGCTGCCTGCCCGAAAGTCAGCGGCAGCGACGCGTAAAGATTACTGCCCTGCCGCTCAAAGCGCTCATGCTCCGCCAAACGGATCACGACGTAAAGGTCACCTGATGGGCCGCCCTGAGTGCCTGCCTCTCCTTCGCCCTGCACCCGCAGTCGCGAGCCAGTCTCCACTCCCGCCGGGATTTTAACTTCCATCTGTTTCTCGCGCTCGATGCGGCCCGCGCCCCGGCATTCCGTGCAGGGAGTTTTAACCACGCGACCGGCACCGCGACAGGCTTGACAGGTGCGAGCTACAGAAAAAAATCCTTGCTGATAACGAACCTGCCCGGTTCCCCCACAGTTACTGCAATTCTCGGGATGAGTCCCGGCAGCCGCGCCGTTTCCTTTACAGGTTTCGCAAGTTTCCAGTCGCGGAATACGCAACTGCGCAGTCATGCCGTGATAGGCTTCTTCGAGTGTGATCTCGAGGTCGTAACGCAGATCGGCGCCACGTTGCGCCGCCGGTCGGCGACCTCCGGGCCGGCCACCAAAGACGTCACCAAATCCAAAAAGGTCGCCGAGGATATCTTCTATGCCGCCAAAGCCGGGAGCACCCCAGGTTTGTCCGGCGCCGCTTGAAACGCCGGCGTGGCCAAAGCGATCGTAACGCTGGCGCTGATCGGGATCGGCAAGCACGCTATAGGCCTCGCCCAGTTCTTTAAACTTTTCTTCCGAGGTCGGATCGCTTTGATTCTTGTCCGGGTGGTAGCGCTGGGCCAGAGCGCGATATGCCCTTTTTAGTTCTTGATCAGAAGCTGAGCGGCTGACGCCCAATACTTCGTAATAATCTCGTTTACTCATTCCAACTTTTCCAAAACCCTCTCGTCTCGTTTTTTAATCTTAAAACTTTGTGAATTCGCCAGGGGGATTTTCCGTGCCCTGCGTTGATTCGGAGGCAGGATTCATCATTGCAGAAGTAAGTTGTCCGGCAACTCTTTCCAGTGCAGTCAGTGCATTGTTAATTGGCTCGCGTCCTTCAGCCTGGGTAGCCGCTTCAGCTTCCTGAAATACACGATCGGCTATCTCCTGATCATTTGGCGAAAGTAGTCCGCCAAATTTACCGAACGACTTCTGCGTGTTACGAAGCAGCGATTCCAGCTTGTTGCGCAAAGCAACGATCTCTTTGGCAACGCGATCGGAATCTGCAAAGCCTTCCGCCTCAGCGATGAGTTGCTGGATTTCGTCGGGCGCAAGACCTGAAGTCGGAGTAATACGCATTTGCTGTTCGCGGCCAGTCGTCTTGTCCTGGGCTGACACGGATACGATCCCGTTTGCGTCAACTTCGAAGGAAACATCTATCTGAGGCACGCCGCGCGGGCTCGGTGGAATTCCCACCAGCTCAAATTTTCCAAGAGAACGATTGCCTTCCGCCACTTCACGCTCACCCTGCAAAATATGAATCTCCACGGACGTCTGATTGTCGACCACCGTCGTAAATGTCAGGCTGTTGCGCAAGGGAATAGTTGAATTCCGATCGATAATCTTGGTAAATAGCCCACCACGCGTTTCGAGTCCCAGACTTAACGGCAAAACATCGAGCAGCACGATGTCTTTGACTTCACCGGTCAACACGCCTCCCTGAATCGCCGCGCCCATTGCTACCACTTCGTCAGGATTGATTTCCGCGGAAGGCTTCTTGCCGAAGATTTTTTCGACCGTGCGTTCGACAATCGGCGAACGCGTCTGCCCGCCAACCAGAATTACTTTATCTATGTCTTCGGGTTGCAACTTGGCATCTTCGAGCGCCCGGCGACAAGGTTCAATAGTTTGGTCAATCAAATCTACTATTAGGCCTTCAAACTCGGTCCGCGTCAGCGACTTATTAAAATGCTTCGGTCCGGTCGCGTCAGCGGCAATGAACGGCAGATTTATTATTGTTTCGGTTGACGACGAAAGTTCACACTTGGCTCGTTCAGCAACTTCCTTCAGACGTTGCAACGCCAGCCGATCCTTGCGCAGGTCAATGCCAGTATCCTCAAGAAACTGCTCCGCCATCCAGTTCATGATCCGCTCGTCGAGGTCTTCACCGCCAAGGAACGTGTTGCCGGAGGTCGAAAGTACTTCGAAAACACCGTCGTTCATCTCCAGAATCGAAATATCAAAGGTGCCTCCACCAAGATCGTAAACCGCGATGCGCTCAACGGTTTTGTTCCCCACGCCGTACGCCAAGGCCGCGGCGGTCGGCTCGTTGATGATTCTCTCGACCTTCAGTCCGGCAATCTTGCCTGCGTCTTTTGTTGCCTGTCGTTGCGTGTCGTCGAAGTAAGCTGGAACGGTGATGATGGCATCAGTGACCGGCTCGCCAAGGAAGTCTTCCGCCGCGGCTTTCAATCGCTGCAGCACGATTCCGGACAGCTCGGGTGGACTGTAGCTGCGGCCCTGCACGCGCACACGCGCGTCGCCGTTGGGAGAATCGACAATCTCAAAAGCGGATGTCTCTCGCATACGCTGAACTTCGGTCGAGCTATACTTACGGCCGATCAGGCGCTTCACGGCATAAACGGTATTCGCCGCATTGGTTACAGCCTGACGCTTGGCGATTTGCCCTACCAGCCGCTCGCCCTTATCAGTGAAACCCACCACACTGGGTGTTGTTCGTCCACCTTCCTTGTTGGGAATAATCTGAACCGCGCCGCCCTCAAGAACCGAGACGCAACAATTCGTGGTGCCCAAATCTATTCCAATTGCTTTTCCCATTTTGCTTAAACTCCCACCGCGTTAGGAGTAATCAGGATCACTTCTTGACCGCCACCTTCACCAGCGCCGGACGAATCAACTTATCGCCGATGCGGAACCCGCGTACAATCTCCTGGATAACCGTATCAGGTTCATAGTCGTCGGTAGGTTCGGTGACGACCGCCTCATGAAGATGCGGATCAAAATGTTCCCCCTCCGACAAAATCGGTTTGACACCCAGCGCATCAAGCACGCCGTTAAGCTGCTTGTAAATCAGATCGACACCACTGAGGAAGTGCCGAAATTCGTCCGACTCGCTTGCTTCAACCGATGCTTCGGTCTCCAGGGCCCTTTTCAGATTATCGAGTACCGGCAACAGCTTGGCCGCAATATCCGCTACCACGCGATTGTAAGTTTCAGAGCGTTCACGCTCCATTCTCTTGCGGTAGTTCTCGAAATCCGCCTGGCGGCGGGCCAGGCTATCTCGGAGTTCCTTTACTTCACTTTCCAGCCGTTTCAACTCGGCCCTGGTAGCAACTAATTCCGCCACTTCCGGGCCGCCGGCACTTTGCGCAGCTTCGCCCGAGCCGTCAGCCTGAGGCGAAGGCTGAATATACTCCTCTTCCGAATCAAACGCTTCCGGCTCGGCTGCTGTGGCGTTGTTGTTTTGGGCCATAGAGTTAGTCAATTCCTGGTCGTCATCTGACTCGCCGGCAGCACCCGTTTCAGAGGCGGCGCCAGAGCCGGTCTCAGCATCTGAATCCAAAAAGTTGATCGGAATGCGATTCGGCTTATCGCCGTTTTTGTCAGGGGCCATCAGACAGTATCAATTCTTTTCAAAGTTGGGAGGGTACCACGACGGACTGCCGTCGCTGATCCCGGTGTCAAACGCGCGCTTCTTCGTTCAGGCGGCGCTCAATCAGCCGCGCCATGTA
Source organism: Blastocatellia bacterium (assembly GCA_963698325.1). Taxonomy (GTDB): domain Bacteria; phylum Acidobacteriota; class Blastocatellia; order Pyrinomonadales; family Pyrinomonadaceae; genus PSRF01. The sequence goes on from CAVOQJ010000013.1 coordinate 560,293, forward strand.
GTTTACCATAGCCATAATGCGGGAATATTCAATCCTCATTGGGCCAACGACGCCAAGCGTGCCAAGATGTTCGTTTGAACCAAGACGATAGGGGGCGGTGATGAGGGTGCAATTGCGCATGGATGAGCTGGGGTGTTCCCGGCCAATGACGACATGAACGTCGCCCAACGCAGGCTGTTCACGAGAGACACACTCATTCAGAATTTTGATCAGGCGGGACTTTTCTTCAAAAGTTCGAAACAACTCACGCATTCTATCAACATCAACAAAATCACGTTTGCTGAGGATATTTGAGGCACCATCGACGTAAACGTCTCCGCTGGTAGATTCCTCACCTTCCAGGCTCATGTCACAAAGAAGAATGGCATTCCGAAGCAGCCGATCATAAAGAGCTTTCTCCTCGCTCATCAGTTCGAGAATCTCAGCGCGAATGGCAACCAGGCTCTTGCCGCCAAACTCAGTGTTCAAATATCGCGCTGTCCGCTCCAGTTCGTCCTGGGTGATCTGGTCTTCCAGCCGAATGATCTTGTTGTGAACAAGGTTTGAGGTCGTCACTAAAACAACCAGGATACGTTTGTCGGCGAGAAGAACAAACTCAATGTGACTTAACCGATTTTCGGCGAGCGAGGGCGAGACCACGATGCCCACGTTTTCGGAAAGCTCGGAAAGAACATGGGACATTTTTTCCATGATTCGATCTGAAGAAGTGGCTGAATCCACTCCGCTGGACGTGAATACCCTCTCGATTGCCCGAAGCTCGGCGCGGGAGAGCCGAGCTTCTTCCAGGATATTATCGACGTAAAAACGGTAACCCTGATCTGTTGGCACCCGGCCTGCCGACGTATGCGGTTGTTCTACCAGTCCAGCTTCCTCAAGTTCTCCCATGACATTCCTGATAGTTGCCGAACTCCAACCCGGACTATTAGAAAACCGATCCGCAAGCACAAGCGAGCCTACGGCATCGCCCGTGACGAGGTGCTCTTTGATGACGGCAGCAAGCACCGCCTGCGCGCGGGCGTCGAGACTATTCTTTTCCGGAGATTTGAGGGTTGAATTGCGACGGGGCATCAATTTTTCTGGTAAAGCCTGTTCTTTGTTGTTCTATCCGGAATCTCCACGTTCCCAGGGAGAAAGAATTAGCTGTTCAACTAAACAACCACTTGCGGCAGTATAAAGGAATCTTTTGTCGGCCTGCAAACATTCGCGCAAACACGCGTGGGCGCCGGCGCACATGCATAATTCAAACAGCTGCAAAGATTTAACCGAAGCTCGGTCCGTGACTGCTCGCTCCTCAAGAGGCTCGTTCGCACCGTTCAGTTAACTAAGAGTGCGGGCCGCGAAAATCGGGGTTTCATCTGCCATGCGCCGTTCATCTCCCCAATTTCGCTGATTTTTCAGGGGTTTTTTGCACCCTTCCGGGAGCAATTGACGCTCAGCAAGGGTTCTCCGTAATATGAGCCGTATCTAAAGGCTTTCAGAACCCAATCTTCTCGGGTTTACAGCCGGTAACCCAGGGAGTCAGAAGGTTCCTGCCCTTCCTTTATCGGGATTAAACATTTGACCGCGAATCGAAGTTGTGTTGTCGGGAGTATTGGCAATGAATGAGGTGAAAAAGTTTTTTAGCGATGCTTTTCACCACCTGGGCAACAAGCGTGGCATACCGGTAATTGACGTCCGCTTTTATCCGTACGCGGGTTTACGCCACACGATCAGAGTGCGTTCAGGGCAGGTCTACGTGCGTTTGTCCGACATCTGCAAAAACAGCCCGCCTGAAGTTTTGCGGGCTCTGGCTTTTGTGCTGGTTGCCAGGTTGCTGGGAAAAAAGGTACCGGCAGTCCATGAGCGAACCTATCGCGACTACTCCCTAACACCGGAAATGATGCGCTCATCGGATCTCGCCCGCCGTGGTCGGGGACGGAAAATGATTTCCAGCGCCAAGGGCAGCGTCTATGACCTCGACAAGATGTTTTCGAAGCTCAATCGCAGGTATTTTGACTCCAGTGTCGAAAAACCGGCACTCACCTGGTCGCAACGGAAAACAAGAAGCATCCTCGGTCATCATGATCGAGTGTATGAGACGATTACAATTAGCAAGTCTCTCGATTCCTCTCAGGTGCCCGACTGGTTCGTAGAGTACATTCTTTATCACGAGATGCTTCACATAAAACATGCAGCGCGAATGATTAACGGACGTCGCTATTACCATACGACCGCATTTCGGCTTGATGAGCGCCGCTTTGCCAAGTATGAAGATGCGCAACGCTGGCTTGAGCAAGTTGCTCGCCAGCGTCGAGTTCCGCGGACTCGTGCGGCCTAGTAATTCTCGTCGTAAATCTCAGCGGAATGCCGACGAGGGCGTCCGTGATCTCAGTGATGCCGTCGAATCACAGGCGGGGATATCTTGAGCGGGCGCTATTGTGGAACCTTTTCAGGCCCAGGGCGTTTACACAATCGAGGTAGGTGGGCTCCTCAAAAAAAGCGGCTGATCCGGGGTAAGTTCTTATCCCAGTGAAGCCGCTTTTTTATGTTGACCGGGGCTGGCGGGCGATCTCGACCATAGCGCGATTTGCACGACCGCTGGTTTGGATTCTCGCTCTTCCCGAACTGCTCGTTTTTGGATTTACAGAACCGAGCGCAGTAGCGCCGGATACTGGAGTCAACTTCCGTATTAAGCAGGATGCACCACAGCGTAAATCGGATAAACTTTATGCGGCTCCCTTGCAGAGAAATGAGCTTTCCGTGAACCCTTGTATTGTCTACCGTCATCATCCAGGTTGACCCCAGCATCCGGCGCTACCGCGCTCGGTTCTGTAAGAGCGCCAGTTTCGCAAATTCCAAACTGACCCACCACGCTCTTTTTTGCCCTACTGGACAAAGCTCCTTCCTCCTCGCTAGACTACCCGTTTCAAAACTACGTCCGGACGATTTCCTGTAATTATCCGTAGTAAAACATTAAGCTTGCGGCAGTGATACAGGTAATTTTTGATGGAGACTGAAATAATTTTATGACCATCCCAGCGACTCAAATTCGGCGCGGAATGATGATTCTTTTCGAAGGTGAACCTTGCAAAGTTATGGAATTCCGCCATCACACGCCAGGTAATCTGCGCGCAATGGTTCAGACAAAGCTTAGAAACATTAAGACCGGCTCGTCATTTGAACATCGCTTCCGTTCCGCTGATACGGTTGAGCGTGCTGTGCTCGAGCAGCATCAGATGGAGTTTCTCTATTCCGACGGCTCGCATCATCATTTCATGAACACGGAAAACTACGAGCAGGTTGCCCTCAGCGGCGAGGAACTGGGCGACGCAGCACAATGGTTGACTCCCGGACTAAAGATTCAGGCGGAATTTTACGAGGGCGCGCCGATCGGAATCGACCTGCCGCCTTCAATGGAACTAACAGTCACGCGCACAGAGCCCACAATGAAAGGTGCGACTGTTTCCAATGTAAACAAGCCGGCAGTGCTGGAAAACGGAGTGACTGTTACCGTTCCTCCCTTTGTGAATGAAGGAGACCGAATTCGCGTCGACCCCACCGAAGGCCGCTACATCGAACGCGCCAAGTGATGCGAGCAGCACAGACACATGTCTGTCTGTGCGTGAGATAGACCTGGTTGTTTGTCCTTGAGCAGGACAGACATTCTCGTCTGTCAGTGGATTCAGACAGGTCTGGATGCCTCCTACCTATGTATTTCATCTACAGCCTCGTTCTGAGTCTCGGCTTTCTAATTCTTCTGCCCCGCTTTATTCTCGATGGTCTTCGTCACGGCAAGTATGTCGCCGGCTTTCGCGAGCGTTTAGGCTCGCTGGCGCCAATCTCAAGAGATGACCGCCCGGTTGTGTGGATACATTGCGTATCCGTTGGCGAAACACAAGCGGCGCGGCCTTTAGTGCGGGCCGTCAAAACTTGGTATCCCAATCACGTAATCGCGATCTCCACAATAACCCTGACCGGACAGCATCTTGCCCGGGAAATCTTCAGGCACGACGCGGACAGGGTCTTTTATTTTCCTTTCGATTGGCGCTGGGCGGTACGCCGCACACTGAAGGCAATTAAGCCTGACGCTGTTTTGCTGATGGAGACAGAACTGTGGCCAGGCTTTCTCCGTGAATGCAAACGTCAGCAGATTCCAGTTGCCATAGTAAACGGCCGTCTCTCGGAACAATCGTTCCGGCGCTACCGCATGATCAGAAGTTTTATGAGGCGGGTTCTAAGCTCGATAAGCATTGGCGTAATGCAAACAGAAGACGATGCCGAGCGGTTTCGCAGACTGGGAATGGACCCGGCCAGGACTATGGTTTCCGGCAATCTTAAATTCGACGCCGGAACTTTGCCGGCTACTGATGCGTTGACTGAGGAATTTCGTGAAAGGTTTAAGCTTGGCGATAGTTCCCTATTGGTACTCGCCGCAAGCACACATGACCCCGAGGAAGTAATCATTCTCAACAGTCTCAGGCAAGTGATTTCCAGATCCGAACTGAAACCGCGTCTCATGATTGCGCCGCGTCATCCAGAGCGTTTTGCAGAAGTTGCCGATTTGCTTAAAGCATCGGGATTGCACTGGGCCCGTAGGACTGCGCCATCCGATGCGAGCGACCAACAGGCTGAAGTTGTTCTGCTCGACAGCATCGGCGAGCTACATTCGGTCTATGCGCTCGCTTCCATTGTCTTCGTTGGCGGCAGCCTCGCAAAAACCGGTGGACACAACATCCTTGAGCCGGCCGCAGTAGGCGCCGCGGTGATTACCGGCCCACACACTTATAATTTTCAATCAATTGTGGGAACTTTCCTTAAAGCCGAAGCTATTATTCAGCTACAACCGACGTCTGATTCAGCAGCAATCATTGAACTGGCAGATGCGATTTTGGAGTTGCTCGCTGACCCGGCTAGACGACTCAAACTGGGATCCATCGCAAGAAGTCTGGTTAACGAAAACCGCGGCGCCACCGAACGCACGCTTCAATCACTAAGCTCATTGCTTTCGAATTCTCGAAACGTTGTCGAGCGAGACGGCTCGCTGCGCGCGAAAAACGCGCCTATCGCATGAAGCCGTCTTTAATACTGATACCTCTCAGCACAATCTATAGTGCGGTTATGCGAACACGCCTGGCGGCTTACCGGCGAGGCTGGCTTTCAGTTGCCCGGCTGCCGGTTCCGGTAATAAGTGTCGGCAATCTGACAACGGGAGGAACCGGCAAGACGCCGCTGGTAGAGTGGGTTTGCCGTGCGATAGCAGACAGACATTCGGTCTCAGGTGTTTGGGAAGGGAAAAAAATCTGCGTCCTCACGCGAGGTTACCGCAGAGAGAATCCGAAAACTCAGGTCCTGGTCTCAAACGGGATTGAGCTGCAGGCAAGCGAACGAGAAGCCGGAGACGAACCCTTTCTTCTCGCCAGAAACCTTCTCGGAATCGCCGCAGTCATCGCGAATCCAGATCGAGTTGCCGCTGGACAATGGGCCATCGAGGAACTGAATACGGAAGTCTTTGTGCTCGACGACGGCTTTCAGCATTTGCGTCTGGCGCGAGATCTGGACATCGTGACGATTGATGCTACCGACCCCTGGGGCAGCGGCAGCCTGCTCCCCTATGGTCGTTTGCGGGAGCCACGCAGCAGCTTATCGCGCGCTGATTGCATAGTGGTCACTAGAGCAGATCAGGTAGAGGATACTGCTTCAATCAGGAAAGCGGTTAAGCGAGTGGCTGGCGCCGTGCCGATCTTCTCGGCGCGTATGGAGACGTCGCGAATTCGCAGGCTGGAGGGTGAAGACGTGGATCGGGAAAGGCTGCAGGCGCAACAAATCGGCGCTTTCTGCGGCGTGGGAAACCCGCAGTCATTCTTCAGTCAGCTGCATAGCGAAGGGATTGTACTCGCCTTCACGCGCGTATTTTCCGATCATCACAACTATAAACAATCAGAACTCGAGGCGCTGGTAAACGAAGCAAAAGCCCGCGGAGCGATAGGTTTGATAACTACCGCAAAAGACGCAATAAAACTTTCGTCGCTTAAGTTGGAACTTCCCTGCTTCATTCTCGAGATTCAAGTCAGAATCGACGAGGAAGCTCGGCTTATCGAAATAATTCGCAACATCGCTTATGAGAAGCGGGAGCGGTAAAGCGTGAAGTCCAACGTCCAATGTCCCATGTCCAACGTCCTGTCAGATTAGCGGCCGCGACCGCCACATCTTGTCATAATTGCGAGCATTCTCCACGAGCCTCCAAACTAGTTTTGACGTTGGACATTGGCGTTCGACGTTGGACGAGTCTTATCGCAGTGCGGGCGGTGGAGCGCTCGCCGGTGGCACGCTGGGCTTGGGTAGTGGCGGCTTTGTCGCAGTCGGTGACGGTTGGGGCGGTGCTTCATTCGCCTGCCGCGTTGGCGAGGGCAACGGCGGGACCGAACCCTTGTTGTTGTTTGAATTCTCGTTTGCGTTATCGTTCGCGTTAAGGTTTACACCGCCGATGTCGGCTGGATTCTCAGTCGGCGATGGCGCGGCTGAGATGTTCGCATTGCTGTTTGAGTTAGCGGTTTGATTTGTAGTGCCGCCGGCAGGAATTCCTGCTTCAGATTCCCCGCTGGGCGGCGTCGCTGGTTCTACTGGTTGGCTATTCGGATCCGCGGCCAGGGTGGAACCGGGCGCGGTAGCATTCGTTGGCTGCGAGTTGCGCGTAAAAGCGTAGATGACTCCGAAGATAACCAGCAGGCCAATCATCGAGGGAACCAGGACTTTCCAGGGATTGAAACTGGCGTTCTGAGGCGGCATCGGCAGTCGCGTAACGACAGATGGAACTACGGGAGAAATTGGCGGCTCAATCTGCCTGGTTACTCTGCGTCGCACCAAAGTCTCTTCGTCGTCATCATCGTTTAAGGGTTGAGCCGTGGCCGCGGAAGGTTCCACCCGGACGCTGTTTGCTGTCGAGGAAACGCCCGCCGGTTCCATTCCCGCAGCGATAGTAAAGTCTTCAACCAACTCGCCCACAGTCTGGTAACGATCTTCCGGTCTCTTCTCCAATGCCCGAGCCACTACGCGATCAATCGCTTCCGGCAGGTCGCCTCTTTCAGCCAATACTGATGGCGCAGGCTCCTGCAAATGTTTAAGCATGATCGCCGTAGGCGAATCACCGGTGAACGGCACATGCCCCACCAGCATTTCGTAGAGGATTACGCCGAATGAGTAGATGTCGGAACGAGCGTCAATATCCGGAGACTGTGAACACTGCTCTGGCGACATGTATTGCGGCGTGCCGATAACGAGGTCGGGTGCGGTTAAACATGGATCGTAGGAGCCTTCGGGTTCCTTGATTTTGGCGATGCCAAAATCTAGCACCTTCGCATAGTCAGTGCCCGAGCTGCTGAGCAACATAATATTGTCGCTCTTGAGATCGCGATGGACGACGCCTTGCTCGTGGGCGGCATCGAGCGCCCCACCCACCTGCCGAACGATCTCAATCACGCGTGGTAGAGGCATTGGGCCTTCGCGCCGGATGATGTCTTTGAGCGTTCTTCCGCTCAGGTATTCCATCACCAGAAACACGACACCATTTTCGGCTTCACCAAAATCCGTGACGCTGAGTGCATGCGGATGAGAGATTCGTGAGGCCGCCCGCGCTTCTCTGGAGAAACGGGCCACGATCTTTTCATCAGCAGCAAGTGAGGGACGCAAGACTTTGATCGCCACTGTCTTGTCCATCAAAACATGGGTGCCACGGTAAACGGTGCCCATGCCACCCTCGCTGAGCCGTTCTTCAATGCGATATTTTCCGGTCAAAGTTTGACCGAGTAAGGAATCATCTGTTTTCTCGAGCGCAACGCCGTCGGCCGGACACAGTGTGGTGGTGTCGGGATATTCTCTTCCGCACTTCGGACAGGCTTTCATCGAAAGGTCAGGTCCTCGCTTATTTCGTTAAGACAAGCATTCCTGCCTGTCCTCTGCCTTCAACAGGACAAACAAGAATGTCCGTCCCATTATTATTTGGGAGACTGCTTTACTTCGGGAGAATGCAAAGAGCGTATCACAGAGGTTTAGAGAGCAGCAAAGATGGATTGTTGACGCAAGCTCTTGGCGCGCACACTAACAATTTTGCGTTAACGCTAACCTGATGCAAAAATGCGAGCGAAGCCCAAAGAGCTACGCTCGCATCCCGCGCATAATATGTAAACTATTGTCAGACTCTCGCGACTACCGCGAAGACCACTAACAGTGCAAAGAGCACCAGTGATTCAATCAGCGCAAGCCCCAGAATCATCATGACCTGAATCTTGGCCGCCGCTCCCGGATTACGCGCCGCACCTTCGCACGCCGCTGCGCCAATCCGCGACTGGCCAATAGCTCCACCGAAAACCGCGATAGCGAATCCGATTCCAGCAGCAATTGCAACGTAACCCTTATAGCTCATCGTGGTTTCAGCCGGCTGGCCGGCTTGTGCGAAAACTGTCACCGCACTCAGCAGCACGCCAACAACCATCATAAAAAGCATATTGACTCTTCTCATTTTTCAGTTTCTCCTGCCGAGGTCTTACCCTCAGAAAATAGACGCTAAGCCCACGTAAAGAAACAACCACCGGCGGTTATGATTTCGCCTGAATCCGGTATCCACCGCCCCTCTTACGACGGCGCTCCTGCGAGACAGACACTATAACTTCGAACCAGATTGTATGAGTTGCCGATGATGCTCTCAATTTTCGTTAAGCTGCATCCTAAGATATCCCAGCGCGCCAACGTGTGCGGGCGCATCTGCCCGCATCGCTCGACCCGCGTTTAATAATCAAGCCGCCAGTACTGCACCCTCAGGCGCCGCTGTGTGGTCTGGCTGAGCGTGTTCGGCATGGTCTCCATGCTCCTCATGGGGCGCATGCGAGACTTCGCTCAGATAAAGCTGGGAAAGAAGAATAAAAACAAAGGTCTGAATAAATGCCACAAAGATGCTCAAGGGCATCAAGAATAGTGGGGCCACCCAGGTCCATGGCGGAGCAAGCTGGGAGACCGTGTTCACCACCTTCTCATCGGCAAACAGATTGCCGAAAAGACGGATGCCGAGCGAAAACGGACGGATAAAGTTACTGATCAACTCGATGGGAAATATCAGCCATGAAATCCACCAAATTGGCCCTGCCAGGTGTTTGAGATGACCGACAATTCCGTTTTCCTTGATGCCAATCCAGTTGTAATAGAGAAACGAAGAGAGTCCCAGAGCAAAGGTTACGCTCACCGCCGCGGTGGGCGACATGAACAGCGGAAACAATCCCATCAGGTTGGAAACAAGAATCAGCACTGCGAATGTCATAACCACAGGGAAATATTTCAACCCCTGGGGCCCGATTATGTCTTCCAACATACCACGGACCGCCAGCACGCCAACCTCCAGCGTCTGCTGACCATATCCAGGTTCATCTTCCGAAAGCCGGCCTTTAAGAATCCAAATAATTGCTACGCTGAGAATGCAGGCAATGACAAACATCACTGTGTACCATGGGATCGCGGTCTCCGGAGTGTAAGGACCAAACACTGCTTCCGGCGTCGTATTAAATTTCGCAAAAAATTTCGACCAGAGCGGGTACGTATAATTCATCTCAAACCGATACGCCCACTCGCCAAAGTAGTGATTCACAAATTGCACGATGAGAGGAGCCTGCTCGACTTCCTCCGCGTGCTCAGCGCCCTTTTCCGCAGCTTCCTGGAACCAGAACATCAACTAGTTTCCTCTCGGTGAATAATTGCGAAATAAAATTCTCGAAGAGCTTCCACGAATAAAGCAACGACGAAACTACATAGACCAGCGATGGTCGCAGCAAGTGACACGAGATTAAGTTTGTAAGCGAGGAACACCACTGCCCCGATAACAAAGTATCTGAGAATGTATTGCGTCAACTTCAGCTGCGGTTTCGCTCCGTGTGCGACCACTCTGAAGACTGCTGCGGTTGAACTGCTCAGCCAATGGTGGTTCAGTAACGAAAGAAGCCCGCCTACCAGCAGGCCTGTAGTTATGCGCCACTGCGCAAAGGGCAAACTGCCCAACACCGCCACGGCGACCGCAATTGCCATATGGCGGAAAATACGCTCTCCAATCCGGCTATCACGAGTGTTCGGAAAACTGTTGCCTCCACCTGGAAGCATAGTTCCACTTGCATTGTCTGGAGAGTTTCTCATTAGCAAAGCTGGTGATTTTACCCGGGAAATCGCCCAATTGTCGAGTTAGGCTATTTTTGGAACGCTCTAATAGGACACCACCTATTTTTGGGTACTGCTCCGCAATCTAACGGAGCACTACCTATTTTTGGGTATTGGTTCAGTTTGGTAATGAAAGCAGCAAGTAATGAGTCGTCGGGAATTCAACGAGGAAAACAAACGATTACAGAACCGAGCGCGGTAGCGCCGGATGCTAAAGTCTACGTTGGCCATGAGCTGGGCAATGCTCTTAATACTCAGCTTGACTTTACCATCCGGCGCTACCGCGCTCGGTTCTGTAATGGTTCTGCATAGTTCCCGAAGTTGACACAATCGCGCGACCTGCGGCCAACATTCTGTAAAGTTCGAACCCTCGTGCCGATTCCAAACTGAACCAGTACCTATTCTTGCAGCGGTGTCCTAATTCTGTGGGGCGTTCCTCTGTGGGCGCCCCCGGATCGGGCGAAAGGGCGCCCACAGAGGGACGCTCCTACCATTTCGTCAGAAGTCCAACTAAAGTTTTGCAGTCAGCCGGATGAATTGATAAAAACCTGCGGCGGCGCCCACCACAATCCCAACAGCCAGGAACCAGGGCTTCGTGCCCAGCCAACGATCCAACAGCCAACCAACGCCGCAGAGTGAGACAACGGAGGCAAAGAGCGTTAACGCCGCGGCATAAGCGATGCCGCTTTTGCGATTGGCTTCTTCCTTATCTGAATCCGTCATTCCGACTGCCAATTCTCCCGCCTGAGATAATTTTTTAGTAGTTCATACAACATTGCACGGCTGGAGTGGCGCATCGAGTCGTGTATGAAACAGACATGCGTGCACCAACAAGCCTTGCCGCCATTGATCGCACTGAGTTCAACAGAACGTTCGTGTGCCGCCCAGAGCGCGCCAAAGTCGTAATCGAAGTCGGAGAGCGTGGCAAATTTCTCACGCAACTCGCAGGCGCGCACGTCACCGTTGTAATCGATTACGGCGGCTGTCTCGCCGGCTGTGCAGGGAAACGGCCAGGCAGCAGAGGCTTGAAAGTTTGCGTGTTGAGTCCGGTAATGAGTGGTAATTGCGCCCACATAGACCAAGTTCCTGACGAACCGCTTACCGGCATCATCGCCTGCAAACATGCGATCCCCGTACCGCTTGGTCAGCCTGGAAATGTATTCGTACATTTCCGGTAACGCCGCAGCGGGCACCTTCTTGATCTCGTCGCCCACCAACGTCTCCCCACGAACGATGTTGAAATACTGGCCGTCGAGTTGAAAGTTTTGCCACATAAACTCCCCCAGCTTCTGAATCTCGCTGTAGTTGTCAGCACACACTACCGTGTTGACGTTGAGTCGAAAACGATCCGCATACTTCGCCTTAAGCGGATAAAGTGACTGGATGCAATCCAGGGCTTTCTCCCAATTCCCGGGGACACCCCGGATTTCATCGTGGGTTTTTCCGTAGCCGTCGAGTGCGATGTTGAGGTAGAGATCGAGCCTGGGATGGCAAGCCAACGCCTCGTCAACTATTTCATAAACGCGTGTTTTGATTAGACCGTTAGTGGGAATGATGACGCGACTGACACCGTTGTTCCTTACAAAAGTTTTGATAATTTCAGAGACATCGCGACGGAGAGTTGGCTCGCCGCCAGATAGCCAGAGGTCGGTTATCGAGGGCATCGTGCGCGAAATCTTTTCGATCTGCTTGAAGCTCAGATCGCCCGGCTGATTCAGCTCCGCGTGATAGAAGCAGGTCTTACAAAAGGCGTTGCAGCGCGAGGTAACAAAAAGAATGACCGTGCCCAAGCGCTTCTCGCGGTTGGTGGAACGCAGGAGTTGCACCAGTTGTACGGCTTTGTTTGGCATCGCTCGGTGTTTTGGAGTGCGGTGACCTGTCACCGCTTTGGCCTTCGGCAGCCTGACGCCGCAGTCGTTCCGTGGATTCAAGCGAACCGTGGTCGCGACAGGTCGCGACCGAACAAAGCGCTGACTGGTCAGCGCACTCCAAAGTCGGACTCGCGCGAGATGATGACAGCTTCGGTAGCTGATTTCAATTCGTAGGTTATGCCGCGCCACTTAATTCGACGTGAGAAAGCGGCAATCAACGCGTTTGCCAGGTAAAGCGCCGAGGCCAGGGGCCACAACAACAGGTGTTTGGGCAAGCTCTTCGATAGCTGCTTCTCATAATCGGCCAGCGGGATGGCAACCGCTTTGAGACGGACATAAGCCTTTGCGGCGCCCAGCGAATAGATCAGAAACAGCAGGGCAAGTGGCAGAGTAAAAGGCAAATGGAGTATTGCGCGAGTGATTACCAGCGCCAGGCCGCCGAAAAACACGGAGCAAAACAACAAGCTGCCGATGAGCAGGGGCTTCCATAAGTGTGGCGCGTAAACGCGAGTAATCTTCAGTTGTCGGTTTGTGAATTCGAGAAGTTCTTTGGCGGTGCAACGCTCCACGGAAGCAACCAAACAGGCTGGAACAAAGTGGATCGGCAGCTTTGCTTCCTGCAATACGCGTGTCATGGTGAAGTCATCGGAGACTGTGCTCTGCCAACGCTCCGCAATTTTCAACTCCTCGAAGTTCGATCTTCTAATTGCTGTCGATCCTCCCCAACAGAAATTCTTATTGTGGTGCTCGCCTAAAGCCGAAGTAATCGAGGCGTTCCATACTGAACGCAGCTCTGAAGCAAAACTGCCATTCAGCGGAACGAACCAACGGTAACCAGTAGCGGCGCCAATTTCCGTATCAGCCAAATTAGCTACGAGAGATCGCAGCCAGCCGGGCTGGGGTCGAGCATCCGTATCCACGAAAACGAGGACGGCACTGCGCGGGTCAACTTCCGCTACAGCCGCTCTCAAATTATGCACCTTTTGCCCGCAATCCACGGCGTCGCCGGCAATCACAATACGAGCGGAAACTTGCGCGGAGGTGCTTTCAGTGTCGATGATTTCCTTAACTACGGCGAGGGCTGGATCGTCTGCTCGATCCGTGACGAAGATGATCTCGTAGTAGGGATAACTCTGCTGAAAGAGTGCGATTATATTTTCCCGCAGGCCATATTCCAGGCCGCGGCAGGGAGCGATCACCGAGGCAAAGGGGTTGAAATCAGGAAGGGGACGCGCCACCTCGCGTCGGACATACGCTGCGAAGTTAAAACCGCTGCGAAGAGAAAGGATACCGAGCCAGATAACGATTGCGGCAAGAAAATAGAAGACCAGCATAGTGGTCGCAGCTGGAAAGCACATCTAATCGCCGTTTTTTGGTACGGCTTTGCCGCCCGACAGCTTGACATCTTTCCTTTGATATACAGCCTTGCCTTTGAGCCTTGCTGCTGGAAGTTTCAGCCCGAAAGTATGCGTTCGACCACCGCCTTCTGCGCCCGCAGAGCTTCCTTCATATTTCCAATCCTTAATTAGGAAGACGACATCGACCCTCCAGACAATGACGGGCTTATTCGCTTCTAGAGACATCGTTGGGTCAACCAGATATCTCCATACGATGTACCAACCCGAATGATCATAGTGCGATTGAATTGCCCGCGCTCGTTTGCTCGCCTTAGACTCCAGTGAAAGATTGGGACTTGGATTTGGTCCGCTGCCTTTTTTGCGTAAGTCGGGAAATCGTTGTTGTGCGAGGTCAAGGTGGCGATTCTTCTCATAAACACTAGTTGCGTCTAACGCTTTCACTCCGTAGATTCCGACTATTGCACTGAAGACGTTCGCTTGTTCAAGATAGATTTCAACTAAATCCGCCAGGCCCTTTTCTATGTATTCGATTGCTTTTTGAATTGCCGTAACAGTCAATCCAGGCGGGAGAGGAACATCACGGTTGAAATCTTCTTTCTTAGCCATCGACTAAAAGTCCTTCAGACCTTAAGAGCAGCTAATTTTGGAATCGCAGACTGAGCCAGTCTGAAGTATTCCGGACGCACTTCCAGCCCGATGCTTGCTAAGCCGCAGGCTTCGGCAGCCGCAATGGTAGAACCAGAGCCCATGAAGGGGTCTAGTATGAGCCCTTCTCCCAAAGGCAACGAAGCGCGCACGATCTGCCTAAGAAAGTCTTGTGGCTTAAGGGAAGGATGAGGCGCAATCTCTTTTTCTTTACGTTTTGCAGGAGAGGACTTAATAAGATCTTTGAAGGGTTCTGAAGAAGAAATTCGTCGCAAGCCCCCGGTTTTCCATTTTCGTAAATTGTCTTGCACTCGACCTTCGCAAGGTTTACGAAATAATCCCCAAGGCTCCCAACATGATTTTGGCATCACGGTCACGTCCGAAAACTCATCGTGAGCATTCTTCGGCCGGTCGCCGCCGCGTAGAGTGTAGACGGTTCGAATGATTTCCCCTCGCTTCTCGAACCCAACTCGCAAAAAGTTTTCGTAAACCAGGTGCGATACCAGCGGGTTGGTCGCAATGAAGATGTGTCCGCCTGGAACTAAAACGCACTTCGCCAAATACGCAAAACGATGGAAGAAATCCTTTAGGTTTTTTTGATCATTCTCGGTGAGCACAGTAAAGCGAGGTAGTGGCATTCGCTTGCTGCCGTCAAATGCCGGCGGAAGTCTCCAAATGCCCCCCTTTCCGTTTTTCAATTTAGCTAACTCTTTTTCGGAATACTCAACCAGTCCGTAAGGAGGATCAGTCACAATCGCGTGAATCGAATTCATCTCGGCCCGTTGCAACCATTGGAACGCATCAACATTCTCTATGCGGTACAGAGCGTCGCCGCTTAGCGAAGACTCGTTCGCTTGAACCTTGTGGGTAATAGCTTTTTGCGGACGCATAGATTTACATCAAAATGTAGTAACGCAAGAACTCTTCCAGCTTGTCTCTCAGCGTTATTCCAGCCACGCATTCGGCGGCCCGTTCGTAGCTGACTAGTCTTCTGATAAAGGCGTTGTACCGCGAATGTGCTGAATCCTGGTCGTCCCGGGCAAGCAAGTCGTAAAGGCGGTGTTCCGGGTTCGGTGGCAACTGCTCAGGTAGCGCGAGGCCCAATCGCCTCAATCTCGGAGAACCTATCGCAACCAGCAACGCAGCAATCGTCTCCCGGCCGGCGCGCAGATCTTCCAGGCCCGCTTCAATAAGATCCTCACCTGGTAAAACCGCACCCATGACTTCTATCTTACGGTGACGGGGCCAAGAGCCGCCAATGGACCGACCAGCTTCTGAACAATAGCAATCAGCGGCTGCGGGTAAACGCCGATAAAGATGATGCCAACCAGCGATACCACCAGGGCTGTCTGCAAAGCGGGCGACAAAGATAGAGGCTTATCGTCAGCAATACGGTCGCCCAGATACATCACCTTGATAAAACGCACGTAGTAGTAAAAAGAAACTACGGTGTTGATGATCGCCCAGCCGGCCAGCCAGTAGTACCACGACTTACCGTCAGCTTTGCCGCGTTGGAGCAGACCGCCAAAAAGAAAATACTTGCCAATAAAACCTCCGGTCACCGGCAATCCGCCCAGCGATAACATGAATACTGCCATCATCGCTGCCATAGCCGGCGCCTTGTGCGCGAGTCCGGTCATGTCGTCCACGTTGTCGCCGATAATTCCTCGCCGCCTCAGGCTGATGATGATGCCAAAAGCGCCCATGTTCATGAGCGTGTAGACTAGCAGGTAGATCAATAGTCCGATATAGCCATAACTATTTCCAGCCACCAGTCCCAATAACAAGTAGCCGGCGTTTGAAATTGAAGAGTAAGCGAGCAGTCGTTTCGAGTTTTCCTGCGTCACTGCGGCCCAATTGCCCACCATAATCGTGATCGCAGCAACCAATCCCAGCAGCGGCGCCCAGTCAGCACGTATGCTGTTGAGTGCTTCGATAAAGATGCGCGCATAGAGTGCGAAGCTCGCGGCTTTTGAGCCGGTCGAAAGAAACGCCGTAACTGAGGTGGGCGCGCCTTCGTAAACGTCGGGCGCCCACATATGAAACGGTACGGCGGCAATTTTGAAGAATAGACCCGCGGCCAGCGCGATCATTCCCAATAACAACATCGGTCTGAGCGAAGCATTCCCCTGTTCGCCGGGTTGACCCACTGTCGCCGCAATGTCGGCGACGCTGTGTCCAATCTCGGCGAGGTTCGTTGAGCCGGCAATGCCATAAAGCAACGACATGCCGTAGAGCAGCACGCCGGATGAGAAGGCGCCCAGCAGAAAATATTTCATCGCCGCTTCGTTTGAACGCTTTTCGCGTTTCGTGAACGCCACCAGCACATAAAACGTAAGCGCCATTAATTCCAGGCTGATGTAAAGCGTGATCAGGTCGTAGCCACAGCCCAAAAACATCATGCCGACGGTAGCAAACAGAACCAGTGCGTAGTATTCGCCGTGCTGTTCGCCTTCAATGTCCAGGTAACGTGTAGAAATCGCGATGGCCAGGGCGGCGCCAATTAGGAAGATGCTTTGGAAGACTAATGCAAAGCCGTCGATGCGGATCATACCGTAGAAGCCGTCGAGCGGCAGAATGTCACGGCTAACCCAGAACTGAACCCAGAGAGAAGCCGCGGCGAGGGCAACACCAACGAGAGAAAAGTAAGCAATGACCTTGCTCTTGCGATAAGGAAGAACGACTTCCATCACCAGCGCCACGCACGCGCATACAGTCAGGATCAGCTCCGGTACGATGAGCTGTAGATCTGCGAAGTTAAATAGTGCGGCTGTGTTGGCTTGTAGAAGAAACATGAAGTCAGAAGTCAGAAGTCAGTAGTCAGTAGTCAAGTTGTCAGCTATATCAACTCCTCATCACTCATCACTCATCACTCATCACTCTTCACTTATTATTCACAGCGGCGCGTCGCGGGGTCTGAGCCGCCGGCGGCATTCCCGGAATCGGGTAGGTCGGTCGTACCTGACGAACCATCGCGTTCACGGGCCGCTCAATGTAGTTCAGAAACGGTTTGGGATAGACGCCAATCCAGAGAGCCATGATGACAAGCGGCGTCATGTAAGCCCATTCCCGCGGACTCAAATCAGTTAACTTTTCATTCTTCGGATTATCGATCGTGCCGAAAAACATCCGTTGATAAAGCCAAAGCATGTAGGCAGCATTCAGGATGATTCCCAGAGCGCCCCAGGCGGCCCAGGCCGGGTTTGCTTCGAAGGCGCCGCGCAATGAAAGAAACTCAGAAATGAAAACAGCCAGTAGAGGCAGCCCGATGGCCGTCATCACCATTGCCAGAAACACAGCCGCATATCCGGGCATCACGTGCGACAACCCGCCAAACTCGGCGACGTTGCGCGTGTGTCGCCGCTCATAAATGATTCCTACCAGAAGGAACAGCGCGCCGGAATAGATTCCGTGATTGATCATGTGGAGCACGGCGCCGTTTAGTCCATTGGGATTGAGCGCAAAGAGGCCCAGCATCACGATGCCCATCGACGACACGGACGAATACGCGACGAGTTTCTTAACGTCGCCGTCTTTCTTGACTACGAAATACATCGCGGCCAGTGCGCCATAGATGATTCTCACAATGGCCAGAAAGACCATCACACTGCGCACACCGAACGTTCCGAAATAGGATTCGTCAGCAGACGCAGCGGGAAACATCGGCAGATTGAAACGAAAGAAACCGTAGGTTCCGAGTTTCAGCAGGATGCCGGCGAGGATGACTGAACCGGCAGTAGGCGCTTCAACGTGCGCATCCGGAAGCCAGGTGTGAAACGGAAACATCGGTACCTTGATCGCAAAGCCCAGAGCGAACGCAAAGAACAGCAGCACCTGCATCGTGCCCATTGGCATGACTGAACCCATCGCCTGCATGTAAAGAATATTGAAAGTGCCGGTGCCGTTCGTGACCGCAGCTTGATAACTGTCATTCACGAGCCGGCTCGCCTGGTAGTTACCCGCCAGCAAGTCAATCGTCGACTGAGCAATCTGATTAGTTAGTGCTGTGTCCTGAGTCAGGAAGTACATCTTCAGGACGCCGAGCAGCATGACGACCGATCCTACCAGTGTATACAGGAAGAACTTGATTGCCGCGTACAGGCGGTTCTCGCCGCCCCAGATGCCAATCAGGAAATACATCGGCACCAGCGAAACTTCGAAGAAAAGATAGAACAGGAAAAGGTCCATCGAAGCGAACACGCCGACCACCGCGGTCTGCAGCAGCAGCAGCAGGACGTAGTATTCCTTCTCGCGCTTTTGTATGTAGTTCCATGAAGACAGTGCGGCGATCACACCCAGCAGCGTGGTCAGCAAAATCAGCAACACCGCCACGCCGTCAACGCCCATCTGATAACGCGCGCCAATCACGGGTATCCACTGGTGATCCTCGAGAAACTGCATGCCGCCGACCGAGCGGTTATACGCAAGCAGTAACAACGAAGCGACAAAAGCGAGACCAAACCAGGCAGTCGCAAACTTCTTGATGAGCGCCGACTGGTCCTTCTTGAAGCAAAAGGATAACTATCGCTCCCAGCGTCGGAAGCCAGGTGACGATCGATAGAATATTTGTCTTCAGCACTTCAGTCCTCGCTGTCTAAGTTGCCAGGCTTGCGGCAAGTATTCTTACGCTTCTACAAAACCTAAAGTAGGATTGCAAAAATATTCCTAACCGCCTTCACGATGTCGGCGCCAAAAAACATCGCCACCGCGGCGACCAGCCCCAGCACCATCACGAGCGCGTAATTTTGTGTGAAACCAGTTTGCGCAGCACGCAGCAAGGGGCGACATCAAGTCGGATAATGAAAGCCGCTATCGCGTTGACAACTCCATCGACAAAATACTTGATCCGTAGCTCCGGTTATGCGGCTTGAAAGTCTTGTGAACCAGGCTGTGCCGTTGACGCCGCCATCGATCACTTTCGAGTCAAATGCGAATACCGCGCGCGCGGCATCCATCACGCGACGCGTCATCGCCCAGCCAAAGAATTCGTCGACCCAATATTTGTTGTAACTCGCGTCGTAGAGCGGGCGCAGCCGCGCCGCCCAAATATCCGGCAGCCGCGTGTCTTTGACATAAAAGAGGAAGCCAAGTCCAATGCCGATTCCCGCAACGACTAGCGAAATGATGATGAACAACCACTCCGTGGCAAGCTCGCTGCGCTTCGTCACGCTGCGCAGCTTCGATTCGACCGCGTGCGCCAGATTGAACCCTGTCACTGCCGTAGGGCGGAGGTACTTCACCGGGCTCAGCTTCCTGTGGCACCAGCTCGATGCGTGTCTCAGCCACGCCTTCAAGCGGTTTGCCATAGCTATCAAGAATTTCATGCGTGCCAAAGTCAGCGCGTCGTCGGATTCCAGATGATCGGATCGAGACAAGTTGACGATGTTCATCCGCCCGCCGGATGTCGTTTACCGACCAGTGAAAGCCGTGCCGATACCGACAAAACCACCAACTGTCGCTAACACCGCCAGCACCGCCAGCGGCACCCACATCGAACGCGGCGACTCGTGCGGAACGTCCCCATGATGTACGGGCGCGGGATGGTCGTTCACCAAATGTCCCTCGTGCTCGGGCGTGTGTTCATGGTGTTTCTCCAGGAACCTTTCTTTGCCCCAGAACGTCATCGCCACCAGACGCGTCATGTAGAACGCCGTGCAGGTCGCGGCGATCGTGCCGACAATCCAGACCAGCCAACCGACGGGAATGTGTCTCGTTGAGGCGGCGTTCCAGAGGATTTCATCTTTCGACCAGAAACCGCTGAACGGAATGATGCCGCAGATCGCCAGCCAGCCGGCCAGGAACGTCCAGATACGTGTAGGGCATGTACTTCTTCAATCCGCCCATGCGTCGCATGTCCTGCTCGTGATGCATTCCGTGAATCACGCTGCCCGCGCCGAGGAACATCAGCGCTTTGAAAAACGCGTGCGTCATCACGTGGAAGATGCCAATCGCAAACGCGCCCACGCCGCAGGCCATGAACATGAAACCGAGCTGCGACACGGTTGAATACGCGAGCACCTTCTTGATGTCGTTTTGAGTGATGCCGATGGTTGCTGCGAAGATCGCTGTCGCCGCGCCGACCAGAGCGACCACCAGCATCATCGTTTGCGAGTGCTGGAAGATGACGTTGGTGCGCGTCACCATGTAGAGCCCGGCAGTCACCATCGTCGCCGCATGGATCAGTGCGGAGACTGGAGTTGGACCGGCCATCGCATCCGGCAGCCAGACGTGCAACGGCAGTTGCGCAGACTTTCCGCAGGCGCCAATGAAGAGCCCGAGCGCGATCCAGGAAAGCAGGCCCCAGTGTCCGAGTAGTCTCCAATCGGATAGTTTCTCGCCTGCGCAAACACGTCCGTGTACTGCGACGTGCCGAACGTCGCGATGACGCCGAAGATGGCAAGCGCGAATCCGAAGTCGCCGATGCGATTGGTGATGAAAGCCTTGCGTGACGCGTTGGCCGCTTCCTGCCGATCGAAGTAGTAGCCGATCAGCAGATAGGAACAGAGTCCTACTCCTTCCCAACCGACAAACATCATCAGGAAGTTCGAGCCCATCACCAGCACGAGCATCGAAAACATGAAGAGACCCATGTAAGCGAAGAAGCGATAGAAGCCGGGGTCGCCGTGCATGTAGCCGGTGGCAAAAACGAAGATGCAAAGGCCGACGCCGGTGACGATCAGCATGAAGATCGACGACAGCGGATCGAGTTGATAGCTCCACTCGATATTGAGCACGGAGCTACGCGGTGCCTCGATAACGCCAGACCGCGATTGGCTGGTCTCTCTGATCGGGCGGCAGCGCCGCACGTTTCTTTGCCGCTTCTTCCACGCTTCTGCGCTTAGTCGCTCATCGGCACCCAGGTTGATGCTGACGGCGCCACCGGGAATCCAGTCGAAACTTGAACGCGCCATCCTGGCTGGTGACGTAAGGTTTGGGCCACATGGCGTGACTGCTGAAGCCGTAGGAATAGACCGCGGCTACGCTGATGAGAAAGGAAAGCGCAATCGAGCCAACGGCAATGCCGCCGATCAGCTTCTCGGAAAAACGAAACTTCCGTCCGAAGAAGCCGTTGATGGCCGCGCCGGCGAGAGGCAAAAGGGGAACTAGCCAGATGTATTTATGCATAGACTAGGCGTCTTTGGTCTTCGGTCTTTGGTCTTCGGTCTTCGGTCTTCGGTCTTGACAGATCAAAGACCAAAGACCAAAGTCCAAGACCTGAGTCTTACCACTTCAACATATCAATCTCATCTACCCAGATTGTTTCTTTGTTCCGGTAAAGCGCGATCACGATTCCCAAACCGATTGCTGCTTCAGCAGCAGCAACGACGATGACGAACACCGCAAAGATCTGTCCGGCTACCGCATTCACATTCCCCGTGTCCTGCAAGTAGCGCGACATACGCGATGAAGTTTAGATTCGCGGCATTCAGAATCAACTCGATCGACATGAAGATGACGATGATGTTGCGGCGCGTCAGCACGCCGGCAACGCCGATGATGAACAGCAAGCGCGCCGATAATCAAAAACTTGGACAGATCAGGATGCTGCGCTCTTTGCCATGCCGTCGCCAGAGCGGCCGCTGGTCGCCTCTTGAAACAGCAGTGCAAACGCCGGCGAGAAAAATTTGGGTAGAAGGAATTGCATTTCGGTTTTACGCTATCGGTTGGTGTTGAACTTCCGCCAACTCCGGATCGTGTGCCGCTTCTTCTTTGCAAAACGTCCGGATCGATATCGTCGACCGCGGCTTCCTGTTTGAGCGTTCGCGCCAACATTACCGAACCAATAATTGCCACTAACAAAAGCACGCTCGCTATTTCAAAGGGCAGCGAGCGCAAATCGATAAAGAGCTGCCCCCAACCGTTGGCTATCATTCGTTATTCGGGAAGTGCCGGTTGCCGATCCGGGCAGGCTTCGGTCTCGACTTTGCGCCTGCGCCGCGGCTGCCTCAATCTTACCTGCGTCTCGGGCCTGCAGGCCTCCGTACCCCTCGTTTACTGCGTAGAGCAAGTCCGGCAACCAGCAACGCGCAAAAGATAACGCTGGTCGTCACCTGACGTGGGCGGTTGAAAATTTCTTCACTGCCGCGCTCTTCCGAGCCGACATTTACAAGCATGATGACGAACAGGAACAAGACCATTACGCCGCCAACGTAGACAAGAATCTGTACGCCGGCGATAAACTCAGCATGAAGCAGGATGAAGAGCGCAGCGACGGAAACGAGCGCCGAGATGAGAAAGAGGGCGCTGTGAATAGTGTTGCGAGCCATCACAGTCAAGAAGACCCGCAAAGATGGCGGCGATGGAGAAAACCCAGAAGAAGACCGCTTCCCAGCCGGATAAAATCATAATGATTGAACAATTGAACGCTGAACGATTGAATCTTTAGCTTCGATTTCTTAACGGTTTTGAACCTGACGCTACAAGAATTCGCCGTCAACTCGTCCGCCTCGTCGCAGCAATGTCTAACACCTGCGCTTTCTTTATGATGCCGCTATCAATCAAGCAGATTCAAGCCAGTAAAGCAGTTTCTTCAAGCTTCTCTGCAATCCAGCTTCGATCTTGCTGATAAACTCAGCATTCGATCTGGAGCGTGTCGCTTCGTGATAATGCGCGCCAACCGAAGTCCCGCTACGCAGTAATTGCTTGCCGAGAACTTGAGCTTCTGCCGTCTTGGGCAATGCAGTGTATAGGCGCACAATCCTGCAGAGCAAACGAACGCGTGCGCTATCTCGAAGGTCATCAGCTTCTGTTGCGTGGTACTCCAGCATTCATCGATTCATCACTCAATCGGCATTCGCAATCTAATCTGTGTGTACTTCACCGTCTCGCGTCCTTGCTCGAGCATTTCGCGGTT
This sequence comes from Blastocatellia bacterium, assembly GCA_963698325.1. Classification (GTDB taxonomy): domain Bacteria; phylum Acidobacteriota; class Blastocatellia; order Pyrinomonadales; family Pyrinomonadaceae; genus PSRF01. The sequence goes on from CAVOQJ010000013.1 coordinate 583,191, forward strand.
CCAGACAAAGCCCGCGCGTGAGTAGGTCGCCAGTTCGAAGTCTTGCGTCAATTCCAGGCAGGAGGTTGGACATGCTTCCTGGCAGAGCGCACAAAACATGCAGCGTGACGTGTCGAAGATAAACTCGTCGAGCACTTTCTTCTTGCGTGGCTTGCCGGCGACGATGATCTCGACGTCCATCGCCAGCACGTCGATGCAGTCTTCGGGACAAGCTATCGCGCAGAGGTTGCAGGCGATGCAAAGCGTGTCGTGAGTTTCCGGATCCATGTTGAGCCGCGGCGCACCATGAAAACGCGGCGCCACATCGGGACGGACCTTCGGATACTGCTCGGTATAAATGCCCTTTCCGCCGACGGAGTCTTTGTCGGTGAGCGCGCCAAGATTGTACTTGAGCGTAAGCCGCAGACCCTTGAACAGGTCGACCATGAAAAAGCGCTTGAGCTTTTCGATGAACTTCGGTTTGGGAACTTTAACTAAAGGCATAAATAAATTTTCGATTGCCGATTTTCGCTTGCCGATTTCTCAGAACTAGCAGGCCTTGAATTACTACCATCCCAGTCTGGGTGTTGGCCGAGCACCGAAACCAAATCGGCATTCGACAATTGCCAATCGGCAATGATTTCATTCGCTCGCCGCCGGAGCAACAGCCGGCACTGCAGGTTTGCCTTTCGGCAGATTCACCAGCCTGATGTTTCGCCGCTGGCTCTTCAAGTTGAAGTCGCGAGAGCGCCAGTTGATTCGTGCCAGCAGCAGGCCTGCAATACCCAACCCGAGGAGTCCTATCGTTATCATCACTGCTTTGCCGGTTGCGGTTAAATCCAGTCCGTTCGCAAGCGATTCAATCGTCTTGATTCCGTGCCAGCCATTGAGTGCCTGAACGACAAAGATCGCCAGCGCGGAAAGCAGTGATGTTGATCAGCGCCGACGGAATCAACCACTTCCAGCCGATGTCCATCAGTTGATCGTAACGAAAGCGCGGCAGTGTCCAGCGCAGCCAGAAATAGAGGTAAAGAATGGCTGATAGCTTTATCAGAAATACCAGAAGGCTGACTATAACATACAGATTGTGATAACCCTTCGCTTCGGTCAGCCGGTAAACGAAGGGGAAATACCAGCCTCCCAGATACACCGTTATCGCCACCGCAGACACGACAACCATCGCCGCGTACTCGGCCATAAAGAAGAGCGACCAACGAAATCCGGAGTACTCAGTGTGGAAACCTGCCACCAGTTCCGATTCGGCTTCTGGCAAATCAAACGGCGCGCGATTGTTTTCCGCGATACCGCTCACCAGAAAAATCAGAAATCCAAGCGGCTGATAGACGAAATACCAAACTGAATCGACCCTGCTGCGCCGCAACGATGCCGGAGAGCGAAAGCGTGCGCGCAAACATCAGCGCCCCGATTAGCGACAGACCCATCGCCACTTCGTAAGAAATCATTTGCGCGCTCGAACGCAGACGCGCCCAGCAATGCATACTTCGAATTCGACGACCACCCGGCAAGAATCAGGGCCAGCACACCAACGCTCGAAACAGCCAGCACAAACAGCAATCCGATGTTGACGTCGGTGATCACGGCCCAGTCAGGACCAAACGGAATCACAGAAAAGACAATGAAAGCCGAGGCAACGGCGATGTAAGGCGCAAAGAAAAAGATCCAGCGATCGGCTTTCTCGGGAATGAAGTCTTCTTTGGTAAGCAGTTTGATGCCGTCGGCGATGGGTTGTAGCAATCCCCACGGGCCAACGCGCATCGGCCCAAGCCGCGCCTGCATAAATGCGGAGATCTTTCGTTCCAGATAAGTCGCGTAAGCCACCCAGCCCGCAACCAGTGTGACGACCAGCCCAATCTGAATGAACGGCCAGACGACATTGTTGATCGTCTCCGTGACTGAAGCAGTCTTCAGACAGTAATTGGTCAATGAAATTGATCGGCGCAAAAGAGAAGCACGAACGTCCTTATCTTTCTCTGCGTCTCTGTGCTTTACAGAGACAGCATCCATACCGATCGATCTCGCCCAAAACGATATCCAGCGTTCCAATAATCGCCACCACATCCGCCACCAGGTGGCCCAGACAAAGTTTGTCTCAAGGCCTGAAGATTAATGAATGACGGCGGCCGCACGCGCACGCGCCAGGGCTGCGCAGTGCCATCGGAAACCAGGTAACAGCCAATCTCACCTTTTGGTCCCTCGATCGAGTGATAGTAATCACCAACCGGCGGCTTAACTATCTTCGGCAACTTCGCGTTCACCGGACCATCGGGAAACTTATCCAACGCCTGAACGATGATGCGCCGCGACTGTCTCATCTCTTCGAGTCGCACGAGATACCGATCGTATGTATCGCCGTTCTCGCCGAGCGGAATATCGAAATCCATATCGGCATAGGCGGCGTAAGGCCGCGACTTGCGAATGTCCCAGGCCACTCCCGAACCGCGCAACGCCGGACCGGACAATCCGATCGCCACGGCATCTTCTCCGGAGATCACGCCGATGCCGACCGTGCGGCTCAACCAGATGCGATTCTCCGACAGCACTGTTTCATACTCATCGAGTCGCTTCGGAAAGTTGCTGACGAAGCGGCGCACGTCCGTTTCAAAATCGTCGTAGGCGTCGTTAGGCATGCCGCCGACGCGCCAGGCATGACACGTCAGACGCGCGCCAAACTGTCGTTCAAAAATCTTCAGAATCTCTTCGCGTTCGCGCAGCGCCCATAGCAGAACTGTCACGGCGCCGATGTCGAGCGCATGCGTTGCCAGCCAGAGCAGATGCGAAGCGATGCGGTTGAGTTCGGTAAGAATCGTGCGCAGGTAATGCGCACGCGGCGGTACGGCAAGGCCCATCATCTGTTCGACCGTTTCCACCCAAACCAGGCCATTGGAGACGGCGGCGATGTAGTCGAGACGGTCCCAGTAAGGGGCGATCATCGTGTACATGCGATTCTCGGCAATCTTCTCCATTCCACGATGGAGATAGCCAATGTCGCAATCGAGATCCATCACGGTTTCGCCGTCGAGTTTCAGGATCACACGCAGCACGCCGTGCGTAGACGGGATGCTGCGGCCCCATGTTGAGCACCATCTCGGGGCTGTCGAGCAGCGTCTCTCTGAGTTGTGGCGATCTCTACCTGATGCATGTCAGTCGTCAGTCGTCAGTCGTCAGTCGTCAGTCATCAGTCATCTAGTCATCTAGTCATCAGTCGTTGGAGTCATCTGCACCGGGCTACGGACGACTTACTATTGACTATCTCTAAGCCGCGGCCGGTTCAGGTTCAGCGGGAACATAACATCCAGTCACGCTCCACGGTTCAATAATCAAGCCGATTTCTTTTGCCAGACCACCTTCACGCAATCTTGCGAGGTTGCTTATGATCGCCTGGGCGGCGCTGGCTTTATTCCAGACATTTCGCGGCTCCAGTGTTTCCGTCAAAACAAAACCCGCCACCTTCGCCGCCTCTGGCGCGTCGAATACCTTTGCTTCATACTGCGCGGCAATCTCTTTGGGAGTCATCTCAGCTCGTAAATCGTAAATCGTGAATCGTCAATAGTGAAAAGCTCCGGTTTCGCCATCAATCACTGTCCTAACTATTTACCATTTACGATCTACTATTCACTTATCCTTGGGCATCACTTCCTTACCACTTTGCAGGATCTCGCGCATCATGCGCTCCTGCGGCACGGAGAGGATCTCCAGCCCATATGCCCGTCGTTGCTCTAACTGTTCACGTTGCACCTCGGTCATCTCAGGCAAATGTTTTTTCGTCCACTGGTTTTCGACAAACTCCAGCGGATAATCCTTCCTGAGCGGATGCCCTTCCCAATCAGGCGGCAACAATATCCGGCGCAGGTCAGGATGATTTCTGAAGTTAACGCCGAATAGATCGTAGACCTCGCGCTCCATCCAGTTCGCGCTGGGCCAAACGCCGGTTACACTATCCACGCTCTCGCCCTCAGCTATTCCCACCTTCAAGCGCACCCGTTCGTTCCGGGGAATCGAATAGAGATTATAGACAATCTCCAGCGGCCGCTCAGGCCCCAACGGGTAATGAACGCAGGTCAAATCCGACAGATAGTTGAATTGCGCGTCGGGTTCGTCTCTCAGGAAGTTGCAAACTTCAACGATTCGACCCGCTTCAATGCGAATAGAAACCTGGCCAATAAACTCCGTCGCCTTATTCACAGCCCCAGCAAACTTGGCCTTCAATTTCTTGACTAACTTATTATCGGAAGCATCGACGGGTTTCGCGCCTTCTTCCTTTTTCTTGACAGGAGCTTTCGGAGCGCCAGGCGCGACGGGCGTAGGCGTCGGAACCTGAGGGCTTGCAGCCTTTTCGGCAAGCGATTCCTTCACGGCGGCCACTCGAGATTTGGCCTGTTCAACCATTGCCGCTTTTTCCGCGTCGGCTCCGGCAGCCTCGCCCGCGTCGGGAATAGCAGACGGTGGCGGCGTGCCGGCGGCATCGGCGGGAACTACAACCCCAGAAGCTTTTGAGGTTGGTTCATCCGGCTTATCGTTGTCCTCTGCCATCAGTTTTCATTCCCCTAATCACACTCTGACTGGGAGTGCGATCGCGTTTAGACGTTTGATCGCGCTAACGGTTCAGGCGAACTGTTAATGCTATTACAAAAGGTCGGCAGAAATCGATTTAAGCATGGCGTTAATTTACTGTCAACAAGCTTGTTTCCTCCTACTTTTGGTAACGCAAACTGTTAGTTTGCGCGCAAGAATCGTGACCACTGCGTGTGATTTAGTTCGAATCGCCCACGCAAACTAGACTCTTTGCGTTACAGCGCCAGCTTGACGATGCAAGTCGTCAAACCCTATCATGGTTTGCTTGAAATTTACGGTATTTAGCTGTCTATGGTGAGGCTCAGGAGAATAATGAAACAAGGAATTCATCCGGAATATAACGAAATCGCGGTTAGTTGCGCGTGTGGCGAAACTTTTACGACCCGCTCCACCAAAAAGGGTGATCTGCACGTGGAAATCTGCTCGGCTTGCCATCCATTTTTCACCGGCAAACAGAAACTGGTTGACACCGCGGGACGCGTTGATCGCTTCAACAAACGCTACGGCAAGAAGACCCCAGTCGAAAATCCTGCCCCTACTCAGTAAGGAAGACGCACATTCCTGTTAGTTCCGTTCCAGGGCTGTTTCAGGAGGTAAGCATGAGAGAGCAGTTGATTTCAAAACGACATTAGCAAGACTTTCAGAAACAAACGCCGGCTCCGGTTGAGAGTTCCAGCTTTAGCTTGCCAGCTACTAAGGCAACAACCTAAAGGTTAAACTCTAAACAAGCCGGCGTTAGTGTTTTAATGTGTGCGGTGACCTGTCACCGCTTTGGTCCGCCACCAGGCAGCTGTGACAGTTTGCAGCGAATAAAGCGCCGACGGGTCAGCGCACTCCAAAGTGAAGGAAGAAAACATTGAGCACAAACGAAAGAGATTTAATAGTCGGCGGACAGGCCGTCATTGAAGGCGTCATGATGCGGACGCCGAATGCCTACGCCATCGCAGTGCGCAAGGCAGACGGCACCATCGTGAATATAGCCGCTCGTCTACCCAAGTGGAGTGACAAGTATCCGCTGCTTAAGCTGCCGGTGCTGCGTGGCAGTGCAGTGCTGGTGCAGTCGCTGGGACTGGGCATCAAAGCGCTCAACTATTCCGCTAACGAAGCCTTCGGTGATGCTCAGGAAGCTGAGGCGAAAGAAGTAAGTGTTGCGCTGACTCCGGCGGTGATCGAAGGCGAGGGCGACTTTGCCGGATTGACTGGCGCCGTTCCCGGTCTCTTCCCGGTGCCAACGCAGAGGCGCGCCAAAGACGAGATGAGAAAGGGTGGCACGGCCGCGGCTGCCGGATCGATAATCTTCGCGATGATTTTCAATATCCTGCTTTTCGTTGCGGCTCCGCTGCTCTTGACGAATGCACTATTCATCGGCGCTGGCTGGGCTCCTTCGCCGTCGTCGGCTGCTGTTGCAACGAATCAACAAACAACCGGCGCCGGCGCTGTTTCGAATCTGAGCAATGGATCAAATGCGGGCAACCTATCATCAACTTCCAACGACGCCTGGTACGCACGGGGCTGGCGCACCGTTAAGACTTACCTGCATCCGGTTCGCCCTTCGGTGGCCTTTAACCTGATCGACGGCGTGATTCGCATGACTTTCTTCCTGATCATGATATTCAGTTTTTCTTTACTGAAAGACATCAGGCGCGTATTTGAATATCACGGCGCGGAACACAAGACGGTATTCACCTGGGAAGCGCGTCTGCCATTGACGGTTGAAAACGCGCGGCCACAACCGCGCCAGCATCCGCGTTGCGGCACGAGTTTCCTGATGGTGGTTATGCTCGTTTCGATTGCGCTATTCTCCGTCATTAAGTTTGACTCACTCGTCTATAACTTCCTCGTGCGTCTGGCGCTTGTTCCTCTTGTTGCCGGGCTCTCGTATGAAATTATTCGCCTGTCGGCCAAAAAGGAGAGTGGTTGGTTTTTCAAATTGATCACCCGGCCGGGTGTGTGGCTGCAAAACATCACCACTCAGGAACCTGATGATCAGCAACTCGAGGTAGCGATCGAAGCTTTGAAAGAATCTCTGAAACTGGAACCGCAAACTGGAGAAGCAGCCCTGGCCCCGCTGTCGTGAGGAGAAGTTAAGAGTACAGCCTTTAGGTCGTTGCGCGCTAAAGCGTGAACTCTAAACAAGAAGCTATGTTAGAAAGACTTGAACAAATCGAAGCGCGTTATGAAGAACTCGCGAACGAGCTCTCCGCCCCGGAGTTGCTCGCGGACCAGACCGCTTACACTAAAGCCGCCAGACAACACAGAACTCTCGGCGAGATAGTAGAAAAGTATCGGACATGGAAAACTTTGAAAGCAGAGTTGTCTGGAACGCAGGAACTTGCCGACAGTGCAGACGATGAAGAGTTGCGCGAGATGGCCCGGCTGGAAGTTGAAACGCTGCAAAAGAAGATCGAGACGACCGATACCGAATTAAAGTTATTGCTGGTCCCTTCTGATCCCAACGACGAAAAAAATGTGATCGTGGAGATTCGCGCGGGCACGGGTGGCGACGAAGCGACGCTATTTGCCGCCGAAATGCTCAGAATGTACAGCCGTTATGCGGAGAAGCAGGGTTGGCGTTTTGAAGTCCTCGACGCTTCGGAATCGGGAATCGGCGGCTTCAAGGAAGCAATCGTTTTGATCGAAGGCGACAAGGTTTATTCCAAGATGAAGCACGAATCAGGCGTGCATCGCGTGCAACGCGTGCCCCAGACGGAAGCCAGCGGACGAATTCACACCTCAGCGATCACGGTGGCTGTACTGCCGGAGGCCGAAGAAGTTGACGTCAGGATCGATCCCAAGGACCTGCGCATCGACACCTTCTGTTCTTCAGGACCGGGCGGGCAGTCGGTTAACACCACCTACTCCGCCGTGCGCATCACCCACTTGCCGACGAACGTAGTTGTTTCAATGCAGGACGAAAAGTCGCAGATCAAAAACCGCGAAAAGGCGATGCGTGTTTTGCGTGCGCGTTTGCAGGAGCTTGAAGAACAAAAGCAACACGAGGCAGTCGCCAGCGAGCGCCGTTCGATGGTTGGCTCCGGCGACCGCTCGGAAAAGATCCGCACGTATAACTTTAAAGAGAATCGCGTCACCGATCATCGCATAGGACTCACCATTCACCAGTTGGATCTGGTGATGGAAGGCAACCTCGACGAAATCATCCAGGCCCTCATCACCCGCGATCAGGCAGAGAAACTGAAAAACGAAGCTGTTGCCGCGTAAAGCACTTTCGAGTTCCGAGTTCCGAGTTTCGAGTTAGAATGAACTCGAAACTCAGAGCTCGAAACTCGGAACTATGTTGTCGACCCACGTCGTTATCATTCGCCACGGTCAATCCCAGGGGAACGCTGAAGGGCGCTTTGGTGGACACACTGACACGCCGCTCTCACCGCGTGGACGAAGACAGGCGCAAGCGACCGCAAAAGCGCTGGCTTCGGAAAAGTTTTCTGCGATCTATACCAGTGATCTGCCGCGCGCGATTGAAACCGCAACCCCGCTAGCCAGGCTAACCCGCGCTCCTCTTGAAACCACAGAAGCCTTGCGCGAGCGCAGCGTCGGAGTGATGGAGGGCTTAACGTTCGAAGAAGCCGCTGAACAACATCCGGAACAATACCAGGCACTCCTCCGGCGTGACTTCGAGCATGTGTTGTTGGGCGGGGAGAGTTACCGGCAGACGCTCGATCGTGCCTCACGAAAGCTCGATGAAGCAATCGAGCAACACAAGGGCGGACGTATCGCGATCTTCGCTCACACTGGAACCATATGCATTCTGATACTGCATCTGATGGGCGCACTGGACGCGCCGGAACTGAAACCGGTCTGGATCGCAACCGCAAACTGTGGCATCGCGCGTTTCGATTTACGCGACGATGGCTTTGTACGCGTGCTCGCGATCAATGACACACGCCACCTGGTTGGAATCTAGGGTGCTCCTTGGTTCTGAGACAAGACCACTGAGACAAGACCACTTTCGCTTGCTACCTCAATTGTGATATTAGAAGACGTTCATCCTGGCGGCCGATGATTTTGTCTGGATGCTTGCGATCAGAGATACACCCAATCTCAACGCAGGATAGGTTCTCATTAAAGATGCCCCTCTCAATTCCGTGCCCAGAGTGTAAGAATGAGATCCCACAACCTGCTGAGCGCTGCCCGCATTGCGGCAGGCCGGGATTCTTTTGGAATGTCATAGCAGCAGGTGAAGCTGCAGAACGCGTTGCGTTGGATCGTCGCTATCAGGCAGCGAAAGCAGACGCGGTGTCACGCAACGCAGCTCGCAATTTGCAAGATTTTGAGGACGCTGTTGCTGGATCAAAGGCCGTGATCGCGCGTTCGGAAATCGAAGTAAACAGACTTGCCTCCAGCAGTAGACAACTTTACGCGACCTACTATGAGCTGACTGAAGCAGGAATAAGCCTGCCCGCTGGAGATGAATGGAATATTTTGCGAGAGTTGGCCGATACAGTGCTCTTTTGGAAGTCGAAAAAGCACATCAGATTTGGGGCCCTTTCACTGGATGGTGTCGGGCTACCCAACTATGGCCAATGTTCCCTGGTATTGCGTGAGGAAATGATTTCCCATCGATCCTCCGTGTTCGAAGAGAACTCGGCAGTATTTATGGAGCGTCATAAGATCAAGATTTCACGCGAGCTAAAGGTGCCCAAAGGCTACAAGGCCGCCTGGGTAGACCGAGGAAAGCTTTGCGTGGCCAAACTCGCCGGCAAGATTGACTCTCATACCGGTCCTGATAAATACTCGGCTCTACTGCTACGGCAGTGTGCAACTTCCAAGGATGACGAGTTTGTAGAGGTTCATATCTTCGGGGCCATGACAGTTCTGACAATGGAGCAAGTCATCGTAACCGCTCCCAAGCGAAATCAAAAGGCTACCATCCTCAAGGCGATCAAATTCAAACTTGCAAAGCACGGAGTACGAGCGAGCTAATGAATGCATTGATTTCAGGACGTGCCGGTAGGGCACTATTGCTGGACGCAGGTTCCTTGACGTCGTTCGATGTGGACGATCCGTCGAGACTTGTGCCTCGAGCGCCTGCCGACTTCGCTTACCTTTTCGGCGAAATGCAAGATCTGCGCGTTGTCGAAAACACAGACGTTAAAGCTGTCCAGCGGGAGCTCAAACAAGATTCCGATTCTGCCTTGGCACTGGAGTTGGCTTTAATCTCGCTCGACGCGGAACTACCTGACGACATTCGACAAGAAGCGATGGAGGGGCTAGATGAATTATTGCCGGATACCAGTGTCGCCGAGAGGTTAGAAAACATTCTTTATGCGCGTCCGCTTCCTGAAGATGCCGACCTCACAAGTGTCCTACAGTTTTGCAACGAACACGTCGTAGCTGTCTCGACCTTCCTGCGAAGACTTGAAGAGCGTGAACCATTCATCAGCGAAGTCAGCGAGGCGTGGGACTCTATCCCGACAACGGTATTCGGGGACTACGATCAGCGAGCAGAGTTCCTGCAAACGGCGGTGCGTGAAGGACTATTTCGAACGCTCGTCTTGAGCCGTGAAGCACAAAGCACAACTTCGACATTTCTTTTGAATGCTGGCCTTAATAACTCCATAAAGCAATTACGCAACCACCGGCAAGTCTTGCAGCACTGGACCACTTCCTTTCGCCAATCCGCTGAGACACCAGCCGTCAATCAGGAAATTGAAGAAGAGCCTGTGACCGAGGCTTCACCAAGAAGAAGGCACGGGCGACGCATAGGAATAAATCGTACAGACGTACTTAGGGAGGTCAACGAGAGGAAGGCAATTATCTCAGCCGCGATGGCTCGTCGCGATTTCATCCATGTTCGGAATTTAGTCGACGACCTTGTTGACTTTCAACTAGCTAGTGGTGAAACGAAGCATCTAGCCAAATCTCTATGTGATCTCGCTCTCGAAGCCAAAGAACTAGGAATCGTTCTTCTCCAATTAGAACTAACAGAGCGAAGTATCAATATTGCGCCTGACGATTATTGGTCATGGACGCAATATGGCGATGCCCTCTTGAGTCTAAATAGATTAGATGATGCTCTTGGGGCGTATGAACAATCCGAGAACTTTGGTGCTGGAGTGCTCGCAAGAACCGGTAAGGGTGAGGCCCTCAAAGCGAAGGGCGCACTTGATGAGGCTTTAAGTGCATTTAATGAAGTCATAAGAGAGCATCCGGAGAATGTGGTCGCCAAGACTGGCCGGGCGGAAGTGCTCAAGGCGCAAGGGCAATTGCCTGCCGCTCTCGCTGCTTTCGATGAAGTTATCAGAGAGCATCCGGAGAATGTGGTCGCCAAGACTGGCCGGGCGGAAGTGCTTAAGGCGCAAGGGCAATTGCCTGCCGCTCTCGCTGCTTTCGACGAAGTCATCAGAGACCATCCGGAGAATGTGGTCCCCAAGACTGGCCGAGCGGAAGTGCTCAAGGCGCAAGGGCAATTGCCTGCCGCCCTCGCTGCTTTCGACGAAGTCATCAGAGACCATCCGGAGAGTGTGTTCGCCAAGAATGGCCGGGCGGAAGTGCTCAAGGCGCAAGGGCAATTGCCTGACGCCTTCGCTGCTTTCGATGAAGTCATCAGAGACCATCCGGAGAATGTGTTCGCCAAGAATGGCCGGGCGGAAGTGCTCAAGGCGCAAGGGCAATTGCCTGCCGCCCTCGCCGCTTTCGATGAAGTCATCAGAGACCATCCGGAGAATGTGGTCGCCAAGAATGGCCGGGCGGAAGTGCTCAAGGCGCAAGGTCGACTCCCTGCCGCCCTCGCTGCCTTCGATGAAGTTATCAGAGACCATCCGGAGAATGTGTTCGCCAAGAGTGGCCGGGCGGAAGTGCTCAAGGCGCAAGGGCAATTGCCTGCCGCCCTCGCTGCCTTCGATGAAGTTATCAGAGACCATCCGGAGAATGTAGTCGCCAAGACTGGCCGGGCGGAAGTGCTTAAGGCGCAAGGGCAATTGCCCGCCGCCCTCGCTGCTTTCGACGAAGTCATCAGAGACCATCCGGAAGATGTGGTCCCCAAGACTGGCCGAGCGGAAGTGCTCAAGGCGCAAGGGCAATTGCCTGCCGCCCTCGCTGCTTTCGATGAAGTCATCAGAGACCATCCGGAGAATGTGGTCGCCAAGAATGGCCGGGCGGAAGTGCTCAAGGCGCAAGGGCAATTGCCTGCCGCCCTCGTTGCTTTCGATGAAGTCATCAGAGACCATCCGGAGAATGTCATTGCCAAAAATGGTCGGAGTTGTGTTTTGGCAGCGTTGCGACGCTACGAAGAGGCCCTAGCTGATCTCCCAAATGACACCCCGAAGACTCTAGGAGACTGGATCGGCTTTCATATTCGCGGAATGATAATGTTGCGAAGGGGTGAGATCGATGAGGCGATACGGATCTTTCGTCAAGGTGTGGAGGATGATCCGATCCCGCTAGGCAAGCAGTACTTTCACACAGCGTTGTCTGTCGCACTAATGCGACACGGAGAATATGAGAGTGCGAAGAAGGTATTGAGTAATGTCATGGCTCAGGAGCTTCAGCCACAGGTAAACGTTCTCCTTATGCACTGCTTTGGCGAGAATGATCAAACTGCCCAAGCCAGCGAAGCGTTTGAGAGTATCTCGGCAAAGCCCTGGTCGATCTCAGATGAACTGATTGAAGAACTCCATCGACGCTATGTACTCAAACAACCACCTCAACGAAGCGATGACTGGGTTTTCGACGAGGAAATTGGATCGATCCTTGTAGTTGCAAATCAGCAGGGGCCAATTTCAAACTACGTATCCTAGGCCCGGCTGCGCTGAAAATCTGGGGCCAGTGGACTCCGGAACGCCTGTTTCGAAAGTCGCGCACGCTCAGCGGCAGTCCAATCGCACAGTGTTTTCACGTCTTCCACGGAAAGCTTTGAGCCGGGATGCAATGGCTTGTAAATAGCGAGCGGCATTCCTCCCGACTTTACTTCCCGGCAGATTTGCTTTAGCAGGCCGTCAACATCGGATTTACTGTATCGGCCCCACTCAGAGAGATTCATGTGCTCACGCGCTGCGTTCACATCACTGACGAGAAGCCACGAAACCGGAGCAACGTTTGAATACCAGGGCCAACGCGTCTTGTTTGAATGGCAATCGTTGCAGGAGCGATCGATGATCGCAGCAACTGATGGTGTAACCTGCAGCCGGGACTCGATCGACTGCGAAGCGTCCGTCGAAGGATTAGTTTTTGCTGGACGATAAAACTGCGCGACCATTAAGCAGGAAACGACAACAATCACAACCCAGCGCATGATCCGAAAAAATCTGCTCTGCATACTCGCTCTCTTCCGCAGGGGCCTTTCTCACGCGGCTTTGCCGCCTGATGTGCGGAGAGGCTATGCCTTTCCGGCCGACTCACCTCTGAGGTGAGAGAGGCTGCGCCTCGAACTAATTGACTCGAAGGCATAACCTCTAACTATTCCGGATTCCCACGGAAAGGCGAAGCCCTTTCCCCACATCCAGACGGCAGAGCCGCAAACAATCCATAGCAAGGTTAGTTGGTGGAAGTGGGCTTCACTTTTTCTGCATCAATCCACGAACCTGGCCCACCCCGCGAATCCAGCGGCCTACCAACTTATGCAGCGCCGATTCGTTGTTCCAAACCTCTTCCAGTTTATCTTTCCACAATTGCAGCATCTGCTCATTCAGCTGCAAAACTCCTTCGCGCGTCACGCCGTCGGGAGGTGGCGCCAAAGCGGCCATGCGTTCATAGACGCGTGCTCGATCATTTTCTTCGACGCGAGAAAGCAAATGCCAAAGTGTTAATGTGTCGCGAGGACGGGATTCGGTGAGCACCACGTCCAGCGTGCGTTGTAGATCTGGAATATCGACCGCATACCCAAAATCCAGCTTTGAAAGTGCCGTGCGGAAATTCTCCGAAGCATCGTCGAAGTAAGGTGTGCCCGGACCGGTACCTGGCCGCGTTGCGCAAGTGGCTCCCGCCGGCACCATCGACTCGCGATCCTTCAACTGCAACGCAACCCAGCCGGAGCTCACGCGCAAAAGGCCTCCACCCTGATCGTCAACTTCCAATGTGTAGGCACATCCTAAATCTGCTGCGACCGCAGAGGGTGTGTCCACGAAAAACAGTCTCGGGGGCGCCCAAATCTTCGCACTCATTTTGCCGTGTGCGAGTTCAAGGCGGTGTTCAGTTGGTTTGGTTTCAACTAAACGCACGCGCGTGTTTGGATCGATCTCCACCTGGCCAATCGAGCCAACCTCTATCTGCGCGCGCGAGGCGCTGTCAGTTTCCAACCATTGACCGACCGCCAAACGCCCCTTTTCTTCCATGCGCGAAGAGCCGATTGTGGGCGCCCCGTCGAGCCGGGCCACCTGCCAAAAGGGACGCGATTCCTGCAAGTAAAACCAGAAAACTGCAAAGCCGGCGACTAGCACTAATGCCACCAGGGCTCCAGCAAAGGCGGGCTGCCAAAACTTGAAAGAGAACGCAGACGACTTATTGGCATCCACTGCGTTTCTGTTAGATTCCGTTGCAATGCGAGTCTGCAGATCGAGCCAGAGTGAGTCAGGCGCCGCATGTTGCGGCAGACGTTCAGCGAGCTTTAAGCCAATTTTGATTTCTTCAAACTGGGTGCGGCAACGATTGCAGCCGATCAGGTGTTCGGCAACATGCCGCGAGCGCTTGCTGGTGACTTCGCCATGGCAGTAGGCCGATAACTCTTTGGTAACGTGCTTCGAAAACATTTCCGGTCTCCCAAAAACAACTTGAACAAACAGCACTGGCGGGCGTTGATTGACAGGCAGGAATATCTGTCTTGCAACGACTGTCCTACTCAGCAACTTCCTGCCGCAGATGGATCAACTTCCGGGCCAGCGCCTGATGACCACGATTAAGGCGCGATGCCACTGTGCCCTTGGAACAGCCCAACACGCCGGCAATTTCCTCATAAGAAAGATCTTCAACGTACTTGAGCAGAATCGGTAGACGCAGCTTCGGCTTTAATTCCTGGATCGCCGCTTGTACTGAATCGGCAATCTCCAACTTCGCGTAACGCTTCTCCTGCGGTCGTCTCTCTTCAACGTTTGTCATGGGGGTCGATTCCCCAAACGGAAGAAAGCGCCGGCGCTTTCGCTGCTCATCAGTGCAGGCATTAACTACGAGCCGATAGAGCCAGGTAGTAAAAGCCGAATCGCCGCGAAACTGGCCAATGCTTGTCATCAACTTGAGAAAGATTTGCTGCGATACGTCGCTTGCCGCTGTCTCGTCGCCGTTGAATGAATATACGGCGATTGAAAACACGCGGTCCTTGTAGTTCTCAAACAGCAGCCGAAAAGCCTCCCGGTCGCCGGCCTGACAGGCTTCGATGACGCGCTCATCAACAATTGGTTCCACCATTACCGCGAGCTGCTCCATTCGGCTCCTCCGTATTCGCCCTGACAAACGTTAGACGGCGCAGCCTTGAGTTTTCTTCCTTAAGAATTCGCTGAATTACCGGCGGGGAGTAGTGTAACTGAAGGTTATGGGAAGGACGGTTCTTCTCGGCACGCCTGAGGTGGCGGGTGGGGTTCTGACGTCCAAAAACCAAGGCGCAAAGAACACCGTTGAAGGTGTCTTTGCGCCTGGTAATTTTGGGTTGAGCTAAGCTGTCTTTGGACTTTTTTTACCGCGTGACGTGCACGATCATCTCGGTCCCGGATTCCAGCTTCAATTCCTTGCTTCCCTGCACCGCGAGTGAGCCCGCGCCACCTGCGCCACCAAGTATCAATCCAATAGCTGCGCCTTTGCCGCCGCCGACAATTGCGCCCAGGACCGCGCCGGCGCCGGCGCCGATAGCCCCACGCTTCACTGCCTGTTTCGTGCGGCTGCCAGACTCGACACCGCCTTCGTTGTCTGCGCGCCCGGCGTCGCTGCCATAGACGCGCGTGACGTAACCGTGCAAAGTTCCGCTGCGGTTATCGCTGAGACGGATCGAATCAAAGGCCAGGTTCATGCTGGTTCGGCCTTTAACCTTTCCTGATTTTTGAATCGAACTAATGTGGCCCGTCACCGTTGCTTCGTTAAAGCGAACCGGATCGAGCACGGTCGCTGTAAATCGATCTCCTACTCGATTGTCTTTGCTGGAGAGCGTATCTTCAATGCGGACTTTCAGGTTTGTGCCAACCGGCACCAACGGTTTAACCACGGTCGTCCGACGAACACCGCGCCTGAGCCGCGGCTTCGTTTGCGCCTCGGCAATGAGCGGCAATGTGAACATGGCCATAACGGCCACGAGAGAAACCAATCGCTTTGCAATACTCAACTTCATTAGTGAACCTCCGCGGAGCTCTGGAAAACGCTCCTCAAATGAAACTACTTTATTATACAAACGCGAGGCCCGCAAAAGTGTCGACAAAACGGTCAACACAAGCAGGACTCTAAATGGCACCCGCTATAACCGGTTCCGCATCCTCGCTGCGGTCACCTGCGAGATCCTCCGGATCGCCCAACTCCTGCCCACGATGGACGGTGCCGTCTGATTCGAAAATGTAAGCGGAAGGCGCTTCACGCATGATAATGTCCTGCAGACGCATCAAGCCGTAAAGCAACGCTTCGGGTCGCGGTGGACATCCGGGTATGTAAACGTCAACCGGGATACAACGATCGACGCCCTGCATCGTGGAGTAAGAATCAAACGGTCCGCCGGTCGACGCGCACGCGCCCATCGCAATCGCCCATTTCGGTTCCGGCATCTGTTCGTAGACTCGGCGCACTACCGGTCCCATCTTCAAAGTGACCGTGCCGGCAATGATTATCAAGTCGCTTTGGCGCGGACTCGGACGAAAGACGCCGGCGCCGAAACGATCGATGTCAAAACGTCCAGCTCCAGTTGCGATCATCTCTATCGCACAACAAGCCAAACCAAAGGTCATGGGCCAGAGCGCCGAAGCGCGTGCCCAGTTAACCACCGGTGCGCCGATGTCCATGGCCCTGGCGCCGACAGTGCGCCGCACGGCGTTCATCAGCGAATCAAATCTGGTAAGAACGAATCCCTGGTCGTGCTCTGCCATAGTAAAGTCCAGTGTCTAAAGTCCAATGTCCAATGTCCGTCTGCGGTTGGTGGCGTTGGACCTTGGACGTTGGACTTTGGACGAGTTACGCCCATTCAAGCGCGCCCTTGCGCCAGGCGTAGTAATAACCAACAACCAGTATTGCGATAAAGACAAACATCTCGACCAGCGCGAATTTCGTGAACGAGAAATCGTCGCCCATGAAGATAATCGCCCAGGGCAACAGAAAGATCGTCTCCACATCGAAGATTAAAAACAACATCGCCACGATATAGTAACGAACGGTAAAGCGCGAGTGGGCGTCTGTGGTCGGGTCGATACCGCATTCATACGGCCGCATTTTCCCCTTGCCGTACCTCGCGGGCCTCAGAAACCGCCCCAGGACAATAGGCAAAACAGGAAAGACGATCGCCACGACGAAGAAGATCATTATCGGCCAATACGCCGTCACCGGCGAACCGATATTCTGG
The DNA here is from genome assembly GCA_963698325.1 of Blastocatellia bacterium. Taxonomy (GTDB): domain Bacteria; phylum Acidobacteriota; class Blastocatellia; order Pyrinomonadales; family Pyrinomonadaceae; genus PSRF01. The sequence continues at coordinate 600,241 of CAVOQJ010000013.1, forward strand.
GCGGTCGTTGTCGTTATTCCTGTTGTCGCTTGCAGCAGCATTTAGGCTTGGAAAGAATCCACTAGCGAAGTTTGTGTTGTAAATTATATGTTCGAAAAAATATTAAGCGCCGTGGTGATCAATGTCAACGAAGAGTCTGGTCAAGTCTGCTGTTCAGTTCCCTCGAAGCCCAGTGTTAATGGCCTATAGCCAGCTACTGCTGATTGTTCAACCCGTCACTGGCATTCCTACGGAGCCGTTCGCAGTGCGCAACAGAACATCATCGCGAAGCTTCGCCATTTGGCGGATGGCCTTTTTCAGGTGCGGATCAATTCTTCGGCACGTCTCCGGGTCAACGCCCCCCTCAAACCACTTCTTCCTGGGATGTATTTTGTTGGTGAACTCAACGGTGCCGACAAATACTCTCAGTTCCGAGAGACCCACCGCCGGCTCAAACAAGTAGGCGGCCATGCGCTGGCAATAACGTGAAACTTCAGCCGTCAGCGCCCGGTAGCGCTCCCATAAATCGTGAGCTTCCGCCTCAACAAAAGGCTCGTATTCCTCCAGCAGGCGAAGCGTTTGAACGCCGCCGTGCAGTCGGTAGTCCCATTCCTGCGTTGCGCACAGGCCCACCGAAGGCTCTCTGCGAAAAGTGTCTCGCTCGAACAAGCGGTCCAGAGTTCCAATTAACGTCCGCATGGTGAGCGATTTGTCGGCCTGGGCTTGATTCAGAGCGATTGCGGCCTGCTTCACTCTGTCATCGATGAATTCTTGTGGTGAGATCAACTCACTCGCATCCTCGGAGGGAGGCGTTTCGCCAAAGGTCAGTGCGGTTCCTTTTCGACGGGACCTGGTCCTGAGCGCACCGACTGGCTGCGGCTCCACGCCCGCTTGCCCCAGTAGGAAATCGTAAAGGCGCTGGTAGTCACTCTCAGAGTTCAGAGTGTAGTAGCTCACCGAGCGCAACGGTTCCGGGATCCAATTCTCAACGGGGCCAGCCAGGAAGACCGGCACAAACTTCAACGTCCGCCTGCGACTATCGTAAAGCTCCTGGGTGATAAGGGCGCCCTCCCAATCCACGCCCTTGCCCTTGCCGGGCTCTTCATGCCCGCGGAATCGCCGGTAGTAGGTTTCCGTGCAGACGACGAGAACGGAGTTTGCGGCGTCAAGTTGATCGAGCATCCAGCGCGGCCAGCCTTGCTCCGGCGAGCCATTTAGATACTGATCGAGGAGGGTATTGATGCCGTCCCTGCGCAACCGTTCGGAGAGCCCGAGCACCTGGTCGCCGTGTTCGACGGAATCGTGGCTGTAGCTAATGAAGACTGTCTTGCCGCTCATCGGAGAAAAGCCGGGAAAGTGGGAACAACCCTTGAGTTCAGCTGATACGCGTGGAGTCTATCACTATCAATTCGTCATTGGAACAAACCCAGCACCATCAATGAGCCTCGCTGTGAGACTTGCCAATGAGCAGGGCGATGGCATGGTTGAGAACAGTCTTGATTACTTCGAAGCTCTCGCGGACGCCTTTTGGTGAGCCGGGTAGATTGATGATCAAGGTGCCGGAGCGGACGCCGCAGACGCCACGCGAGATCATTGCCATCGGCGTCTGCTTGAGTGTTTCGATGCGCATTGCTTCGGCGAGGCCAGGGGCTTCGCGCTCGATGACTGCGAGTGTTGCTTTACGCAGGAGATTGGCTCTTATCTGAAGATTGAGAATCCGGCGTAAATCAATTGTGCGTCCACGCCAGGGTTGATCGATGATCTGCCTCCATTGGAAATGTGCTGAAACTTGTAACCGATGGTGAACGTGCGCCGCGAGCTATTGACGATCTGAATTCCGCCGCCGAAATCAAAGGTGAAGGTAAAGCGATTGGCCCCTGAAACGGGCACATCTTCGCGAAAATAAAGAAAACCCCCGCTGGCGCCGGCGAATGGCTGAACACGATGCTGCCGTCTGAAATTGAACTTCAAGCCGATCGGCGAAAGACCGGCGCCATAGACGCTCTTCCGCTCCTTCTGTACCACAAAGCCTCCCAAGCTTGTGGGAACAAGGGTGAATCTATCGTTTGATATTATAGCTAGCGGAACGGCATCGATGGTCCATTCGAACGCAACAGTTTTGCTCGCGGCGAGAACTCGGCCATAACGAAAGGCAAAACTCCCGAACTTCACGTTCGGCGTTTTTCCGATGAAAGTCGGCGCATCAAATGAAATGCCTCCCCACAATCCGATTTCGTTGTCGCCCTTCTGAATACGTTCGACGGATTCTTTATTAACGGCTTCCTCATTAACGGCTTCCTCGATTGGATTGGTTTGGCCCTGAGGGAATGCGGTGATGGCCGCAAGTGTGACGACCAGGCAACAGAAAATGCCGAGTCGAATAGATGCGAAAATTGAACAGACGAGCCTAAGTACCTTTGTCAGGTGGCGTTTTCTTGCCATTTTCCCTCTACGGTCAGAGTTCTTTTCCTGTCAGCCAGCTTGATGCTCGGTAGTCTTGACGCACCTTTGCTCTTTGTCAAAATCCAGTTGCGAGTTTCAAGTTTGCGTTCGCTTCTGAATTAACTGCAGCAAGTCACTGATTGTTTTTTCGTCCAGGAATAGGTTTACCGGCGCTGCAAAAAGATAGCCGTTGGCGCCAAAAGGATAGCGCACTTTTTCAGGCGCATATCTATCCCCACCGATCCATTCGCGCGCATGCTTTAGTTCCTTCGTTAGAGCCTCGCCGGATAAATGTATTGGATCATCGCTGAGCATTGCATACGTCAGTAATACGGTTTGCAATGGCGTAATTCCAGTTTGGAAAACGGCGCCGAACTGATCTGGCAGAACCCTGCGGTATAACTCAAGGTGCCCATTGACGCCGCTCTCCGGTGACGTGCCGGCCATAAACAAGCGCAACTTCTTGCGCAGCTCCTTCCCGTTCTTTCTACTGTCCTCGCGAAATCGCCGAAGTCGATTTGCGAACTCAGCCGGACTCACTTTGATCTCTCCCCAGGTAAAACCAGCGTATGAACCATCCAACTCATGAGACCTTCCGTAGATCACGGTAGCCTGTTCTATTTCTTGATCGGTCAGCGACTGAAGCCGGGACAAGGCGGCATCGGTCAATACGTCAACAACCTCATTCGCATTGAGCCGTCGATTTGCGCCGGTTAAAGTCCGCTGCTCCAAGTCCGCCAGACGGGCTCTGGTTAAGTCGCTGAACTCGAGGCCAGAGCGAACCCGAACAAAGCTTGCGACTGAATCGACAGATAGCTTGACATCGTCCAGAGAATCTCCTGGTGATGCGAATCGCACCTGCGCGTTTACAATTAAACACGGAAATACGGTGAGCGCCGCAGCTATCAGCAGCGCCTTGCGTAACAAGTTAATACTGATCATCTCAGAACCTCCTTACTTGCTCCGACAAAAAATCGAGGGCCACTTGCTTACGTGATGAAACTTCGCACAGCTCAAGCCGCGCCCTTGCTATGCCGCATCTGCGCCAACATTAGCCAAGCTTGCCAAAACTTTTTCAAAGAGCGAGCCATATTTCCAAGCTCAACATGATCGCTAACGTCGAGACACGGGGTGGCTTCGAAGCTACCCCTGTCCCGATTTTCCCCGTTGAATATGGAATTTAGTATGCGTCGCAGATAGGTTGTATGCCGCCTACTGGTTCACATCCCAATTCTGGATCGCTGCAATCCCAGCGAGTCGAGTCGAATGGGTAGCAGTCTTCGTCATCGTACCACCCGTCGCCATCGGTGTCGGGCCGATCTCGGCCGTACGCATACATGGAAGCCAGACCTACCATTTGAAGCTGGCCATCCGCATATCGGTTGCTTATTTCAACAATGTAGTTGCCAGTATATGCTTGCGATAGATCAGGCGGCGCGGCCTCTAGCCAAGTGCCGTCTGCGCCCACGGCCGTTACCGTTCCAGCTCCAAGAATATTGCCATAGTCATCCTTGTATTCCACCACCGGTGTTCCATAAGTGGAATCCAGGTATAGCTCCGCGCCTGGCGCTAAACTAAAGGTGAAGCTCGCCGGGGGCGATAGCAGGTAAACTGAAGAACTGGGGATGAAGGAGAAGAATGGAAGCCGTCTCACTAAATAGCCACAGAGTAAACACGACTCGCCTTTATTCGGGTCGGCAACGAGTGAGTATGTGCACCCATTGAAACCCAGTCTGTACGTTCTATTGCGACCGTCACAATATTGAACGTCCACCACGAGATCCAAGGCATTATTTTGGCCGGGCGCAACGGGGCAAAACGTGCCGCATGACGGCGCCTGGTAACAGGCCCCTATGGTTACGGACAGCGCCAAACAAGCAGTGATTAGGAGGGTTCTGGTTTTCATTTTCCCACCCTCCTTCCAAAATGATCGAGCAACCGCGTGGTTGTCTTTTTATTGAACAGCAGATTTGGCTGGCGTCCTGAAGACGTAACCATCCACTCCAAAAGCCTTTCTGGCAGCGGCCCTGGAGGCAAGAGCGGCTTCTTTCAGGTCTTGCTGCGAACCGCTTAAATCGTCATCTGCTGCAATTGAGTAGGTGGTCAGCGCTAAGGAAGCACCAGGCGCTTTAGAAAGAAAGGTAGGTCAACCCTGTTCTTCAGTTGGCTTGGTCGTGGGGGAAGCCGACGAGGAGGGCGATGGCGTGGTTGAGGACAGGTGCGATGACGGCAAAGCTTTCGCAGACGCCTTTTGGTGAGCCGGGGAGATTGATGATCAAGGTGCCGGAGCGGACGCCGCAGACGCCACGCGAGATCATTGCCATCGGCGTCTGCTTGAGTGTTTCGATGCGCATTGCTTCGGCGAGGCCAGGGGCTTCGCGCTCGATGACTGCGAGTGTTGCTTCAGGAGTGTTGTCGCGCGGGGCGAGGCCGGTACCGCCGGTGGTCACGATTAGATTCACGCCGCTCAGTCAGCAAATTCTCTGAGCCCGTCAGTAAGTGGACCGGGATCGTCCGAGAGAATTCTTGTTGCAACAACATCTGCGCCAAGTTCTCGCAGTAGTTGGACGAGCAGTTCGCCTGAGGCGTCTTTGCGTTCGCCGCGCGAGCAGGCGTCACTGACGGTGATTACTACTGCGCGGATTTGAGTTGACATTGTGTTGCCCTGGGCCACCCTATGGAGCGCCTTCAACGTGAAGATCCACCCGCTAACGCAGTGGTTCTGACCTGCCGTCTGCTCCTGTCGTCTGCCTACGGGCGTGCTCTTTCAGCCAGCAACGATCCACGACCACGAGTAGGCCCGCCGCTTGCGCGCGCTCCGCTGCCGCCAGGTCGATCACGCCTTCCTGCAACCAGACTGCTTTTGCGCCGACCGCGATCGCGTCATCAACCGCGTACCCTGCCTCACTTGACCGGCGGAAGATATCAACCAGATCTATTATGTCCGGTACATCCGCAAGTGATGGGTAAGCCTTATCGCCAAACACTTCTGTCTCGTTAGGATTTACCGGAATCACTTTGTAGCCTCGCCGCCTCATGTATGAAGCAACACCATGCGAAGGTCGATTTATATCGGAAGAGAGACCGACGACCGCAATCGTCTTACAGTTTTCCAGTACCTCTCTAATCGTTTCGGCGCTGTTGATTTCCAAATAGATCTCCAAAGAAAGATATGTGGGCTGAAGAATCTTGACGGCACCACTACGGCTAACTAATCGTTTTCCCCTACCACACCGTTGCGGTTACCGCATGCAATTCCTGCAACGAACGAACCTGAATGTCGCCTCCGCTCTCGCCTGCAGCAATGGCCTCAACGATTGCCTGCGCACCCGTCATCGTGGTGACGCAGGGCACGTTGTATTGCAACGCTGCGCGACGAATTGCCTGCTCGTCGAAGTGAGAAGAGCGGCCCAACGGGGTGTTGATGACCAACGCGATCTCGCCCCGCTTGATGTGGTCGACAATGTTTGGACGTCCTTCGTTTACCTTGAAGACGCTCTCGACCTTCAGGCCAACCTCTCGCAAACGCGCCGCAGTTCCCAGCGTAGCCACAAGTTCAAAACCAAGCCGCGCCAGCTTGCGCGCCAGAACCACTGCCTGGCCTTTGTCGGCGTCGTTCACACTGATAAATGCCCGGCCCGCTTGCGGCAGTGATCAGACCCGCAGCCGTCATCGCTTTTCCATAAGCCTCGCCAAACGTTTCACCTACTCCCATCACTTCGCCGGTTGAATGCATCTCAGGACTAAGAATCGGATCAACTCCGGGAAACTTCGCAAAGGGAAATACCGGCGACTTGATGAAGAACCGGTTGACCGTCAGATTCATCCGGCAAATCAAAGTCGGCGAGCTTCTGTCCGGCCATCACCAGCGCGGCGATCCGCGCAATCGGAACGCCGGTCGCTTTGGAAACAAACGGCACTGTTCGCGACGCGCGCGGATTCACTTCGAGCACGTAAACGCGATGGTCCTTAATCGCAAACTGAATATTCATCAGCCCTCGTACCGACAACGCCGTTCGCCAGCTTGCGCGTGTAGTGGCGCATGGTTTCGAGATGTTCCGGATCGATCCGCACCGGCGGCAAGACGCAGGATGAGTCGCCCGAGTGAATTCCCGCTTCTTCGATGTGCTCCTGAATGCCGGCGATGACGCACGCGGTTTCATCGGCCAGCGCATCAACGTCAAACTCCGCCGCCTGCTCGAGAAACTTATCGATCAATACCGGGCGATCAGGCGTGAAGCCGACGGCGGTGCGCACGTATTCATCGAGGCTCTCCTCGTCGTAAACGATCGCCATCGCGCGTCCGCCCAGCACGTAACTGGGTCGCACCAGTACTGGATAACCAATCTCGCTGCGCAACTTCTCGCGCCTCTTCACCGATAGCCGCCATTCCGTTTTCCGGCTGCGGAATACCCAGCTCCTTGAGTAGCGCTCCGAATCGTTTTCGATCTTCGGCGAGATCGATCGAGTCTGGCGATGTGCCGATGATGGGAACACCCGCCTGGTGCAGGCGCATCGCCAGATTCAACGGAGTCTGCCCGCCAAACTGAACGATCACTCCTTCAGGCTTCTCCACATCGACGATGTTCATCACGTCTTCGAAGGTCAGCGGCTCAAAGTAGAGACGATCGGACGTGTCGTAGTCGGTCGAAACTGTTTCCGGATTGCAGTTGACCATGATCGTTTCGAATCCAGCTTCGTGAAGCGCAAACGACGCGTGACAACAGCAATAGTCAAACTCGATTCCCTGCCCGATGCGATTTGGACCGGAACCCAGGATCATGATCTTGCGGCGATCGGTCGGCTCCGCTTCGTCTTCAGTTTCGTAGGTCGAATAAAGATAAGGCGTGAACGATTCAAACTCGGCGCCGCAGGTATCGACTCGTTTGTAGACAGGAACGATTCCCAGGCTCTTTCGATATTCACGAACTTCGTCTTCCGATCGTTCGGTGAGATAGGCGAGACGGCGATCCGATAGCGCAACTTCCTTGAACGCTCGCAGGACTCTCGGCTGAAATGTCTTCAAGCTTGCGTCCTTCAATTCGCTTCTGGATTTCCATCACCTGCTTGAAGCTGATCGAGAAACCACGGATCGATGCGCGATAGACGATAGATCTCGGCAATCGGCCAATCGTGTTGCAGCGCGTAGGTGATGTAGGAGAAGCGCTGCGAATTTGGCCGGGCAAGTTTGCGTTGCAACTCATCGTCGGAAACGTCTTCCAGACGCAGCGGCTTGACCGCTTCCAGCGAACGCAGGCCTTTAAAAAGTGCCTCTTTGAAAGTGCGGCCGATCGCCATCACTTCGCCGACCGACTTCATCTGCGTGCCCAGCACGTCTTCCGCTTCGCGAAACTTTTCGAAGTCCCACTTGGGAATCTTGGCAACAACGTAATCGATCGTCGGTTCAAACGAGGCCGGCGTCTTCTGCGTGATGTCGTTGGGAATCTCGTCGAGCGTGTAACCGACGGCGAGTTTCGCGGCGATCTTCGCGATCGGAAATCCGGTCGCTTTCGAAGCCAGCGCAGACGAACGCGACACGCGCGGATTCATTTCGATGATGCGAATGTCGCCGTTTTCCGGGTTCACGGCAAATTGAATATTCGATCCGCCGGTTTCCACGCCGACTTTGCGAATGACGACAATCGCCATGTCGCGCATCCTCTGGTACTCGCGATCAGTCAGCGTTTGTGCCGGCGCAACGGTGATCGAATCGCCCGTGTGTACGCCCATCGGATCGAAGTTTTCGATCGAGCAGATGATGACGACGTTGTCGGCCAGGTCGCGCATCACCTCCAGCTCAAATTCTTTCCAGCCCAGAATCGATTCTTCGATCAAGACTTCATGAATGGGCGAGGCCGCCAGCCCGCCGCGAACGATCTCTTCAAACTCTTCCGGGTTGTAAGCGGTGCCGCCGCCGGTGCCGCCGAGTGTGAACGATGGACGAATGATCGCCGGATAACCGGTCTCCTCGACAATCTGCTTGGGCTTCGTCCCAGGACTTCGCAAAACCGCCACGCGGCATTTCCAGACCCGCTTCGTCCATCGCCTTTTTGAAAAGCAGGCGATCTTCGGCGACTCTTGATCGCCTCGCGCTTCGCGCCGATCATCTCGACGCCGCACTCTTCCAGCACTCCCGAGTCATCGAGCGCGATCGCAAGATTGAGCGCCGTCTGGCCACCGACAGTCGGCAGCAGGGCATCGGGTCGTTCTCGCCGAATGATTGCGGTGACGGATTCGACGGTCAGCGGTTCGATGTAGGTGACGTCAGCGGTTTCAGGATCAGTCATGATCGTGGCTGGATTCGAATTGACCAGCACGATCTGGTAGCCTTCCTGGCGCAGCGCCTTGCAAGCTTGCGTGCCGGAGTAGTCAAACTCGCACGCCTGTCCGATGACGATTGGACCCGAGCCGATGATTAGGATTTTGTGGATGTCAGTGCGTTTGGGCATTGGTTGGGAACGCCGTCAGCTTGCGTGCGATCAGCGCCATCAGGCGCGAGCAAACTGCAAACGGAGTCAAAACATTATACATACCAGTTTGTAGAGACGGAATTCAGGCGCTGGTGCCGCGATGAGGAATGAGTGGACACAAAGGAACTATTGGGGAGTTGGCGATAGGCCATCCCTGAAGCGCTTGCGATAATCTTCTCCTTTAATTTCCACAGTACTGCACATTTCATACAATCGGCTACGCAGCGGCGTGCCAATACGTTCTTCGAGGGGGGTCAGTTTTTGAATACGCTTTGAAGAAAAGCTCCTGCCATTCTGCTGGGCGTCTGTGTTCTCGGGATCTTCTCGGTTAGCTTCAGGTACCTTGTCAAAATAGTTTGTGGTGAAGATGGTGAGCTTCTTGTTCATGTACCGTGTGTTGATGATCTGATATAGCGTGTCACGCACCCAACTAGTGGGAACGGTCGCGCCGAGTTCGTCCAAAACTAAAACCTCAGCTTGATAAACTGGAGCGAGTACACGCATCTCCGAGGTTTCGGATACTGGATTATAAGAATCTTGAATTGCCTTAAGAAGTGAACCTGATTCATAAAACAAACACGGGACACCTTGTTTTTCGATCAGATCACTCAGGATGGCGACGGCGAGATGGGTTTTCCCCACGCCTACAGAACCCATGAACAACAGTCCCCTACCGACGTCTGGATATTCCTTAACTAACCTCTGGGCATAATCGAACGCCCACTGCTGTGAAGCGCTTGCCGCGTGATAGCTGCCAAAGGAACACTTACGAAAGAGCAACGGGATGCGTGATGCCTTGAACAGTAGGTCGCGAGTGTTCGAGCGCCGGCAGTCGCACAAGATTGGGCCCTTGTCAGGATGCCGCCATGTTCCCGTCCCAAAGCACAATTGGCAAATCGAATCTATGGTAGTCACATTCGCCTTTTCGTGCGAATCCTGCCCATAATCCTTGGGATGATCCACGATCCGCAAGATCCTTTTGTCTGGGCGATCAGTTGACATATGGCAAGACTTAAAGCGTTATTAAAGTGAAATATTAGCGATCCGATGCATTCGATTATAACATCGCAAGACGCGAGCGCAATGAATCGCACTGATAGTGAATGTTAATTCGACTTCACCCGGCTGCTCGCCTCGCGAAACGAGTTCATCTACATTTGAAACTCATGCCAACGCAAGTTTGCCCGGCAAGATCCTGATATTTCTGCGGTGGATTTCTAAGCGTAGTTGGTGGGGCTCATTTGAAGGCTGAATTCATTTTGGTCACGGCACCTGGTTAAAATTACGGATACGTCATCCAGTCGGTTATTTTGGCTCTGCTTTCGGACGGTGCACCATTGTCGTCGGATGATAGAGCGGTATCTCTCTGAGGCGGAGATCTCTCTCGGGGTTCTTGACCGTCTTTGGGTATGCGGAATACGACGACGGGTTTGAGCCTGGGCAACGTTTCCCCCTTTGCTCTCACTTACTATGCGAAGCACAACAAGTGGCTTCCACATCCAGTCTGGTCTGAGGATGCTTAAAAATTAAGATCAGTATCTAAATTGAGACACCAACGCCTGGTTTTTCAAATTTGGCAATGGTGGACTATTGTTATAGGAGCGGAGGATTTATCGAAACAGGTATGCAACTATTACATTCATTGCTGAGTAAACTCGGTCTCAGCAGAGTAAAGGCCGAGCGCCATCCAATTCGAGTTTTTCTCCTCGACGATGACAAGAGAAGGCATCGATGGTTTTCGGCGCGTTTCAAAGGTGATTTTGTTGACGTAGCTGATAATGTCGAACTAGCGCAGCAACTCTTGAGTGCAAATTGCTACGACGCCATCTTCCTGGACCACGATCTTCATCCGGAACACTACACCAGTTCCAGCCGGGACGATGAACGCACCGGCTACGCTATCGCTTCCTGGCTGGCTGCTCACCCCGAAGTTCAGGCCGCTTCTACTATTCTGGTCCACACAAGAAACGCTGACGGGGCCATGCGAATGGTTGAGGAATTGCGCCGCTCGGGGCGGACTGCCGACTACGTTCCCTTTCCACTGTTGGAAGAACGAATCAAGAATTACTGGCGACACTGAAGATTGGGTAAGAGGGAAAAAGGGGAACGGGGAAAGATGATCGCGCCACTTTTCCCGTTCCCCTTTTACCCTTTTACCCTTTTCCCCCAAAAGACTGGTGGCCAGGGACGGAATCGAACCGCCGACGCCGGCCTTTTCAGGGCCGCTTACCGATTCGCAGAAGTGGTTTGAAATCAACGGATATCACTGAAGGTGAAAGGGTTATGCCGCAGCCGATTTAGGATTGCTTGTGATGGTTTGGGCCGATTAAGGCTCTTCGATGTGGCGCCCATATGCTCAGGCACGCCCTCGATTGGCGCGGAGCATGGATTCCATCGCGGGAGGTTTCGGAGGCATCCCGCTCGTCATTTTCTCGACGAAATGCAGCGGTCCAAATTGAGGGTCGGATTCCACCGCTTCTCGAAGGCAAGCGTCGACATGGGCTTTCCGCTAATCCCCGCGCCGCAAAGGGAGCCGGAGAAGTGAGCAGGGTAGATTTCCAGAGTCTCCGGCAGATCAAGGACTTTCATTTTCAAGCTGTCGTAGAGTTGTGCGGCATTCTCCTGTGCATTCCCCGGGAGATCGGGCCGACCGACCTCCCCAACGAAGAGGGTGTCACCGGTGAGCAGAAACGCGCCGGTTCGCTCGGAGAGGCTTCGACCACCAGACAGGTGGTCCGCCTGGATATGGGTGTCAATGACATACTTGATCTCCATGCCCTTCGCCTTGGCGAACTCGGCATAGACTTGAACGTCTCGCTCTTGTGGGTCCACGACCGCAGCCCAGGGCCTTGCCCGCTCAACCAAAGACGTAAGCGGCACAGCCCGTGTCGTGATAAAGAAATTGCTTGAAGATCATCGTGGTCATCCTCGATCAAATCTATGAAGGCAGAGCGGCCGTTTCATGGCCGCTCCCCTGAATGGAACTATTCGCCCTTCTTTCGTGGATCGTCCGAGGGATTGACGTAGTTGATCTCCCACGGCCCCTCGCCATGAAGTTGAATGACGGTCTCTTCCGATGCCCATGCGAAATGTTTCATCTGGGGCGGAAGAAAGCCGAAAGTCCCCACCGGCATGGCATTGCCCTTGGACTGGTCGAACTTTTCTCCCATGCCAAGATTGAATTTGCCGGAGACGACCGTGACGTGCTCAACCTTCGAGTGCCAGTGGGGCGGAATCTTGTAACCAGCAGGCATCGAGAGCCGCATCGTATACAGCCCGGGATTGAATGGATTTCCCTCCAGCACGGCGAGCTTCGCCCCTGCGGGAAGCGCGTTGGGCGCATCCATCCACTTAATTTCCCCAGGCGTGAAGAGTCCATGATCGGCTGTTTTTGTTGCCTCTTGACTAAGTCCTGCGCCAACCATTGCCATCAACACTGTTGCGACGATAAGAATTTGCTTCATGCTTTCACTCTTTCTCCTTGCGGAATTAGTGGACCACCATTTTCGAAGCGATTTGGGGGAATAAACGCCAATAGTAAAAGAAGTTCCATTATTGAAGAAATGAATTGATCTAATCATAACGATAGTTGTTTACTATCATGACTGCGATGGACATTCGTGATCTCCAGGTCTTTCTCGCCGTCACCACGCGGCTAAATTTTACGCGCGCTGGTGAGGACGTGCATCTGAGTCAGCCGAGCGTTTCGGTGCGCATACGTCAGCTTGAGCGAGAACTCGGCGTGAAGCTGTTCGAGCAGTTGGGGAAGAAGGTGGCCCTGACTGAGGCCGGAAGAGTGCTGGAACCCTACGCCCGCCGAGTCGTCGCCGCCATGGATGACGCACGTCACTCGGTCGAAGAGCTACAGGGACTCGAACGCGGAACGGTGCGCGTCGGAGCCAGCACGACGCCCGGAACTTATCTTGTCCCTGGGATCATAGCCCGGTTCAAACACGACCACCCGAAAGTAGAGATCCGCCTCTCCGTCAAAGATACGCGGCGGGTTGAAGAGGGAGTGCTTGAGAATGATTTCGACTTCGGTTTCGTGGGCGGTCATCTAGTCAGCCGTGAGGTAGAAGTCATTCCCTGGATTACTGACCAGATCTTATTAGTTGTGACTCCGAAACACCCGCTTGCCAAAAGAAGACAAGTTCGTATACGCGACTTGAAGGGGGAAAAATTCATCTTCCGTGAGCCGGGATCTGCCACGCAAGCGGCTGTGTCTGCGGCGTTGAATGACATCGGTATAGAAGTCGAGAGCGTAATGGAGGCTGATAACCCGGGCGTGGCGAAGCAGGCGGTGCAGAGCGGGCTGGGCATTGCTTTTCTCTCGCACTTTGCTATCAGGACCGAACTGCGAGCGAAGACCTTGAAAGCCGTAAAAGTCCAAGGGCTGGACATCAAGCGAGAGTTGAAGATTGTACACCGCAAAGACAAACATCTCAGCCGCGCCGCTCGCGAGCTCATCGAGACGGCGCATTCCGGCTGACCTGAATAATACTTTATTACCGCAATGGGCCGACTGCGTTATCATAGTCGACCTACTCTAGCGAAGGTTCGAAAGGAGAGGATCATGTCATTCATGAAAAGCTTGGCCCTGGGAGTCGTACTCTGTCTCGTCGCGTTCTGCTATGATCTTGGGAAACATAGTCAACTTCACAGGGAATTCTCGTTCTGCCAAATATCTTGTCAGCAATCATTCCGGTAAATAGAACTGCCGCCAGGCTAGCGGCTGCGCGAGTTCCGGCAACCCGGTAGTCGAAGAGCATGAGAGTGAGAATTAATGCGGCCGGATTGAGCGCGGGTGCGGCGAGCATTAACCCGAGTGACGGGCCAAGCCGGGCAGAGCGTTCGTACACGCCTTTGAAGATGGGAGCCACACAGCAAGAACAGAGCATCAATCAATAAACAATAGTCAGCCGAGCTTAGTCGAATAATTCGCCGATCAAATCCGACCAGGCTTGCTCCTCTCGCGCAGGATCAGCAAGGAAAGCCAAGCTCTTGCTCCACGCCCTTAATTCCGCGAGATATTCTGGGGAAGTCTCCGCGCGGGTCAACAGTCGCGCGAGCTGTGTGCTGTCACCGACATGAAAATAACCTGGAAAATCTGCCCCCAGAATGCCTACATTTCCATCAATACGCGAAGCGAGAATCGGAACGGACGCTACGATCGCCTCTGACAACACATTCGCCCCTCCCTCCAGGCGAGATGAAAGGACGCAAAGACAACTATTCGCGAGGATGCGGCGGACGCGTGACCGCGGCTGCTCACCAAGCCAGTGGTAGCGTCTATTTGCGGTCATTTCCTTGCGCGCTCTCATGGCCATTGCACTAGTCATCGCGCCGCCGACTTGCAAGACTCGGATCCTTGACGAATCAGGAAGGGACCGCGCCGCCATCGCGGTGCGAAAAGGATCCTTCACAGCACGCAGATGGCCGATTACGCATACGTCAAAGCGGCCATTAGATTTAGCTTCACGGTTGCGTGCCCTTGTCTTCGTTGACCTGCCGCGAGGACCTGTCAGTTCCTTCCCGTTTTCAACCGACTGATAGATTACCCGTGTCCTCTCTCGCCAGCTTGGCTGCAGCTCCTCGAGGGCTTTTGGTTGTAGTACGATAATCCTCGTTGCGACATCGAGCGACTCGCGCGCCAAATGATTGGTCCGAATATCGCGGTAGAGATCTGTTCCGGTAAGAGCAACGATGATCGGAGCGGCCGGGTTCTGGCGCCGAAAGTTGATGATTGAGGGATGGCTCCGCCGAGCGTGTAAGGCTACTAACAGATCACACGGCTCACCGTCATACGTCTGTAAAATCGAGACTCGATTGCCAAGTCGTCTGAGAACCCTCGTCCAGCGGAGCGCAGTAATGCGGTTTCCGTAGCGTGAGTCCGGTGGAGCAGGAGTGACTATGCCAATCCTCATTCTTCCTAAGTCTGCAGCGCACACGTCCGGAATCCCGCCCATACGTCGCGACGATCAGGCGGGTAGAAATTTCGATAGCTGTTATGAATGAGGCTCGAACGAGTCACCCAACAACCGCCGCGAAGCACCTTGTGATCCCCAAACCAAGGCGCGGAATACTCTTTATAAGGACCGGCGACAAAACCGGGATACGGCTGGAAGTCGCTCGCCGTCCATTCCCATACGTTACCGATCATTTGCCGGCATCCGAACGCGCTATCACCCGCGGGCAGCGCGTCAACCGGTATGCATCCCATCGCGCGCCAATCGAGATTTGCGCTTTGTGGCGTGGGCGAATTGTAGCCCCAGGGATATCGTCTCTTGTGCGTTGTAACACTCCCATTATTCACAGTTGGCTCAGCACTCGCCGCCATCTCCCACTCCGCTTCGGTTGGGAGACGCCGCCCCACCCAGCGGCAGTAAGCATCAGCCTCGTGCCAGTTGACATGGATGACCGGTAGCCGCTCATCCAGCGCCACCCATTCATCGAAGTTGCGCCGCAGCCAGCGATCGATTCCCTCTCGGCGCCAGTAGACCGGATGCTCCGCACCGACAGCCGTCCGCCACT
Organism: Blastocatellia bacterium; assembly: GCA_963698325.1. Classification (GTDB taxonomy): domain Bacteria; phylum Acidobacteriota; class Blastocatellia; order Pyrinomonadales; family Pyrinomonadaceae; genus PSRF01. The sequence continues at coordinate 615,663 of CAVOQJ010000013.1, forward strand.
GCCAACCTTCCGCACTCCAGAGTTCGCTTCTTCTGTAGCCGCTGTCTTCCACGAAATGTTTGAATTCACCATTGGTCACGGCGGTCTTGGAGATCGCAAAAGGGGCAATCTCAACCTTGTGTGCCAGTTGTTCGTTGTCGAAGACGAAGCCTTGCTCGTCAGCGCTTCCGAGAATGAATCTGCCGCCGGGTATTTCTGCGTCGCCGGTCAGCCAATCGGTGGTTTGAGAAGAAAGCGCGTCTTTTTCCGCGAGCGGCACCTTGTTAACGACCGCGATTTCTGGTGCGGGATAGCTCAGGGTCTGACGGGTGTAAGTGATCGCTTCGTCATGCATCTGTTCGTGTAGCAGCACGAGGTTCAGGAAGTATTCTTGATCATAGCCTGCTGCATCCATCAAACCACGGCTTTCGTCACCCGCTTGCTCGATTACTCGCTCAAGAACTCGTCCCATGTAAGCCAGCGTTTCGGCTCTGTCCAATAATGGCAAGTCCCAACGCGTGTCATGGGCGACTCGCGCTGAATCGTAAAGCTCGTCTCCGTGTTTGAGAATCGGCGGCTGGCCACCGAGGTGGCGTAAGATCCAGAACTCCTGAAACCAAGCTACATGACCAATTTCCCAGCGCAGTGGATTCACGATCTTTAAACGCGGACCCATCAACTGCGCTTCGCTCAGGTCGTGGACAAGCTCCAGCGTGCGCGCGCGAGTCTCCTTCAGCGCTGCAATCAGTTGAGCATTTGTAATTCCGGGTTGGGCTTTCAACACCAGTTTTCCTTAAGTCAGTAGAATTGAATACCAGCTTACTCGTCAGTCAGCCATTGCCATGAATAGATTGTTGAAAGATTCCGCGAGTGTAGGATGTGCGAATATAGCCTCCTGGAGGGTCGTGTACGGCAGTTGAGCCATTATCGCAATCTCAAACATAGCCATCAACTCACCGCCTTCGATCCCAAGGACAGCGCAGCCCAGTATCTGTTTCGTTTCGACGTCAACTACAGCCTTTATGAAGCCGCGAGTCTCACTCAACTCGATGGCCCTTGCGACGCGACTCATCGGCAACTTCGCCACGCGAGTACGCAGACCCTGACTCCTCGCTTCTGTTTCGGTGATCCCGATGCGCCCGAGCTGCGGATCAATGAAGACAGTGTATGGGACCAGCCGCTCCTTCGTCGTTGCATTGCCGCCTTCAAGCAGGTTCCTGCGAATAATGCGAAAGTCGTCATAGGAGATATGTGTAAAGGCTGGACCACCGTTGACATCTCCCAAAGCATAGATTCCCGCTACGTTCGTCTCAAGGTGATCGTTCACCTTGATAAAGCCGTGCTCGTCGGTCTCCACTCCGGTCGCCCGCAGGTTGAGCTGGTCGGTATTCGGCCGACGTCCGACAGCAACCAACAAATGAGACCCTTCTAATAGGGCCTCCCTTTCCCTTGTTTTCACCGTCAGGCTGACACTTGTATTGTCTCCTTTAGCGCGCACCGCCTCAGAGTTCAGTAGCACATTGATTTCGTCTTCCCTCAATATCGTTGCTACTTCGTCGGCCACATCAGGATCTTCATGACTCAGCAGGTGATCGCCGCGATGCACAATTGTTACCCGACTGCCAAAGCGACGAAACATCTGGCCGAATTCCAGACCGACATAGCCGCCACCCATCACCAATAGATGGTCTGGCAGCGATTCGAGTTCCATAATGGAGCTCGAATCCAAAGTTGGAATTGTATCTAAGCCAGGAACCGGTGGCTTTGCGGGACGAGCACCTGTGTTGATGAAGATTCCTTCGGCGCTAAGCTGACGCGGCCCGCCTTCATTGACGACCTCCAGCGACTTTGGACCGATAAACCGCGCCTCGCCTTTCAACAACTCAAGTCCCTCAGTCTTCTCGATGTTTCGAAGGCTCCCGTCGCGAAAGCTTTCAACGATTTTCTGCTTGCGGCGCCGGACAGCGGACATGTTGACAGTCACTGGCCCACTATCGACACCGTAATCCGCGCTTCGCTTTGCGAGATACGCCACCCGCGCGCTGGCCACCATGGTTTTCGTGGGCGTGCAACCCACGTTCACGCAGGTCCCGCCAATGTGGTTGCGCTCCACGATGGCCGTTTTCCATCCCGCCTTCGCGAGTGCTAACGAAAGTGGAGTGCCTCCCTGACCTGAGCCAATCACTACTGCATCATAAGATTCAGCTTCCATAACCAAACTCCAACGGCGAAGCGAATGAAAGCGCCAAGATATCTAATTTGGAGTGGATGAAAACGAAGCCTTTTCGCGTAACAATTTCCCGCTCCACTTTCGTCGCTCCGTGGCAGATGGTCCGCACGTTCTTACACCATTACGGCTTCCGCGCCGTCACGATGATCATTTGCGCCGGAATACTCATCTCGTTGTTCGCAAAGAACTCTCGTACTGCTTCCTGAGCCTCTCGTGCCAGGAGCTCTGCTTGGGGTGGTGAAAGCGTCGCTAATTTTGCTCGCAGTATCTCGGAAGTTTCCGAGCGCATCTCCCAAAACTGCTCCAGCGAGATTGCGGCAGCAATCTGAAACTTAAGCTCTCGCTCTTTGACGTTTATCGCCCCAGCATCACTTAGGAGCCCGGCGAGAGCACCGGGTTGAGCAAAGCGGAAAGCGCCCGGCGCATTCGGATCGGCGGGCGCAACGTCACAGTAGCGTGCAGCGACGTTGGTAATCAGGTAAGAAAACGGATTGAGTTCGCTTTTGCCCCAGACGACAAGTGATATCGCGCCGCCGGACTTTGTTACCCGCAGCATCTCGCGTAGAGCTGCAAGCGGATTGGGAAAGAACATTGCTCCAAGTCTACTGATCGTGACAGCAAATGATTCGCTTTCGAATGGCAGCGAGTCAGCCGAGCATTGCCGAAACAAGACGTTCGTTAGTCCGCGCCGCTGGCCCTCGTTCTGAGCTGTGACAACCATTTCCGCGACAGCATCAGTGCACGTAACCGAGCCAGTTGGCCCAACCATTTCGGCAATAGTCAAAGAAGGCTCGCCCGCACCACCGGCAACATCAAGCACCGACTGCCCCGCAACGATCTCGGCCTCCTCGATGAGTGCCCGAGTGACTGGACTTAACATCGTGTGAATGGTGCCGCTGTGTTTTTTCCAATAGACGGCTGACTCGCGCCACTCACGCAGGACTGCGTCACCTTGATTAGTGCTCATTTCTGATTTCATCGACTCTACATTCTGAGTCACCGCTTGCGCGTGTTATGACCTTCAGTGTAAAGCTCAAAGTCCTTTCCTGGCTCTGCAATCTCAAAGACTTCTACGATCTTAATCCTCCTGTAGCGTGATTTTATCTTTCTCTCGTCATTAGAGAAATGAATTTGTTTCAATTATTACGACAGCGGATCAAGATATTCAGATTAAGGTGATGAGCTAGTGAACATGACGATGGTTAATGTCAGGATAATGAGGATGGCGGTGATACTCACAGCAGGAGAATTGAAGACTCCATGGTCTAGCGGTTTTGCGGGTAGCCGGTTTCGGTCTGAGAGCGCTATTAACGACTTGCTGCTGCGAGGCCGATAACACCAGGGTGCGCTGTTATCATGGTTAAGTCCTGACGAGTAACTAAAATGTTGGGCCAACTTCTTGAATCAACAGCGCCAAGTTGAATGAGTTCGCAGCGACAAACACTAAGGTGATAACGGCGCATGGCAGTCGCAGCATGCCCCAACAGAAGTTAAATCAACAAAAGGAGAATTGCGATGAGCAAACTGGAAGTAAGTGCCCGGATGACAGTTCGCAAGGGGAAGCTGGAGGGTTTCAAGCATCAAGCAAGCGAATGCATCAAACAAACAAGGGAGAAGGACACAAAAACGCTTCGTTATGACTGGTTCCTCAGTAGTGATGAGACCGAGTGCGAGATCCGTGAGGTCTATGAGAGCTCAGAGGGTTTGGTTGAGCATCGGATGCACATTGGCGAAGCTCTGGACAAGCTTTTCAGTGAATTCGCCGACGATCATGCGGTCTCGGTGTATGGCGAACCGTCGCCGCAGCTTGTAGAAATGGCGAGGCGAATGCCCCAAGGCAGCGTTAAGTGGTATTCCTTCCTCCAGGGACTGGAGTCTTGAATAATGTCGAGGATAGCTTCTGTTGCTGGTGAAGGACTTCAGTCAGCGTTTATACATAATCGGATAGAGGGACCTCGCTGCAATCGAATCCGTCAGTGTTCTTCGCAGCAGGTCTCACCGCGAAGTCCCTCTATCCCTTCTTTCGCAATGATCGGCACCATGACGAGAGCCGCCACCGGATCGGCCCACCACCAGCCGACCAGCGCATTAAGCAAGAGACCCGCAAGCAGGATGGCCGAGAGATAAGTACAAAGCTCAGTCTGTTTTGAGTCAGCCATGAGTGCAGCGCTCTTGATGCTCCAGGCAACTTTCCTTTTGGCGCGAACAAGTAGTGGCATGACGATGAGCGAAGCGATCGCCAGAACGATACCGGGGATACTCTCATGCGGCTCTTCGCGCCATATCAGCGATTTGATTGAGTCGTAACTGACATACGCGGCCAGCAGCAAAAAACACGCACCGACAATCCGGAGAGTAATTGCCACGATACGTTCGCACCGCGACTCGTCCGCGTCGGAATGTAGTCGCCAAAGCAGGGCCCCACACCCGAGGTCACTTCGATCAAGCTGTCAAAGCCGAAACCAACCAGTGCAATGCTCCCGGCCATTAGACCGGCGACGACCACTACAAGGCCTTCGAGACTGTTATAAGCAATAGTGAAGTATTCGAGTCTGCGCCCGCGTCTGACTAAGCTCGCCCGATCTCCTGCTCCTATTTGGACAATGTGTGCGTTCATTGGCAAAGATCCTGGGCCACTCGAATATCAAGTTGATGGAGCGCGATGCAAGGTTGGCGCGGAAGCACATCGCCAGAAGCAGCAACACTGCGCGGGGAATGTAGAACCAACCTGCGAGGCTAATTTGGATGACCGATGTACGCGTATTGTACGCGCGCGAAATTTTTACGCGCGTTTTGGCTATCGCTAAAGTGTTGAAAGGATTGGTGGCCAGGGACGGAATCGAACCGCCGACGCCGGCCTTTTCAGGGCCGCGCTCTACCAACTGAGCTACCTGGCCGTTGGGTATGAAAGAGCGCGTAGTATAGGGAGTTAGGAAACGAACGTCAACTTAAGGTCGGAACGCGCGGCGCCCTATTTTTGCGGTTAAACTCACGAATAAAATGAGATAGTTTTTCACGGTTTTTGCCTTCACGGTATGCACCTTGCCCCTTTACTCATTACCTGGCGGATATTGTTCGATAATAAAACGAGCGGGAGGAACTGTAATGAATAATGAACTGTCAGCGCCAATCCGAGAACAGGCAATGGAGGCCCTCCAGGAATCCACGAAAATGCTGGAAGTAGCCTGTAATCTGCTAGAGCAAGGCAATAAAAAAGAAGCAAAAAGGCTACAAAAGGAGGCTCGAACGAAGCGGAATGTTTCAGTTTTGCTAATGGTTAAAGCGAACGCGTTGGAAAACGCCTCTCGTAGCAAGAGCGGATCTCATTACTACGACGGCAAGAGTTCCATGGGCCATTAATCTCCGAAAATCCGCGTACCACACGCGGCCACTGACCGGTCAATCCAGTACTCTTCACGACGGCGGACTTTGTCAGATTAGTCACATAATTTCGTTGACTGATTGTCGGGGAGGTGTATAATCCGAATCGTTGAGGATGGGGTTGGCGCCCAAACGTCAGTCCAAGTTGAAAGACGACATCCGATTCAAAATTGAAAGTGCCCGCCAGTGCCAGCTCGGCCGCCGATCGCGCCCCCCGCAGTCGCTACCTTCGAGCTGGCACAGCCTTTTTCAGGCTCTGCTTCACTTCGAAATCTTCCCTTCCTGGCCAGTCAGTTCCGCGTCTTACACTTCAATTCCAGCGCGCGTAATCAAGTCGGCCAGCTCTTGAGCCGCGTCGTGAACGACGGATCTCTCATCGATTGTCAGGAGCTCCCTGTCTCTCATTATCACTTGTCCATCAATCACGACGGTTCGGACATCAGAAGGCTGGGCGGAGTAAACGATGGCCGATACCGGATTAGCCGGACAAGGCGTTGAATGAAGTGAATTCAGATCTACTACTGTCACGTCGGCACGCTTACCAGTTTCCAGAGTTCCAATCTGATTCTCCAATCCCAATGCCTGAGCACCGCCGATTGTGGCGATGCGCAGCGCCTGCTTAGCTGGAAGCATCTCCGGACCGCGCATGGCTTTCTGCAATAGTGTCATGCTGCGCATCTCTGTAAACATGTCGAGCCGGTTGTTGCAAGCTGCTCCGTCCGCACCCAGCGAAACTGAGATTCCTCTCTCGAGCATCCGGGTAATGTCGGCAATGCCGGAACCCAGCTTTAGATTCGACGAAGGACAATGGGCAACGTTAGTGTGCGTCTCGGCGAGTATCTCGAATTCCGTCTCATCGAGATGTACGCAATGGGCCAACAGTACTTCAGGACCACTTATTCCAAGTGAATCGAGATACGCCACGTTACGGAGACCGGTTTCGGTTTCAACCAAAGCGCATTCATTCTTGTTCTCCGACGCGTGAGTATGGATCATAACTTTGCGTTCTTTTGCCAGTTGAGCTACACGAGAGAGGAGCTCACTCGTGCAGCTAAGCGCGAATCGCGGTGCGAAGCAGTAACGTATTCGTCCGTCGCCTTTGCCATGCCAGCTTTCCAGCAAAGCCAACGATTCCTCAATCGAAGTTTCGGTTTGTTCGTGTAAGGCAGCGGGCACATCGTCGCCCTTGTCCATCATGCATTTGCCGACCGTCGCCCGGAAGCCTGACTCCGCAACGACTTTGAAAACCTCTTCCGTGTGGTTGACAGTTTCCATGGTCAAGGCGCAAGTCGTACCGCCTTTAATTAGTTCGGCAATGCCGAGCCGTGCGGAAACCTTGATGGAAGCTGCAGTGTGTGCCGCTTCCATGGGCCATACACGTTTCTTTAACCAGTCGAGGAGTGACAAATCGTCCGCCGCGCCGCGAAATAGTGTCTGGCAAAGATGAATATGGGTCTGAACGAAGCCCGGGAGAACTGCGCAACCTTCGGCGTCGATGACAATGTCACTCGCTTGACCTGTTTCACCGATGCTTGTAATTAAGCCGTCGCGGATCAGGAGGTCTCCCTGCACGATGGCATCTTGTTCGTCCATCGTCAGGAGCGTTCCGCCTTTGATGAGAATCGATTTCTTCATTGGGTATCAGGGTGACGGGTGACGGTGCCGGATACTGAAGAGCCGGGTTCAAGTACTTCTACAGCCGGCACCTGATACCCGACACCTGTTACCAGGCAGCTACCGCGGCGGATTATCGGTTTAGACTGTCGGCCTGTAAAGCAGTAAAAGCAAAACAACAAATAGCGCCCGACTGCGGATAGTTAGATCCCGCAGCCGAACGCCGTTTGTGAATCAGGTTTATTCTATTTCTTATCGGTCGCAGCAGCTTTGGCGCTGGGAGCAGCCTCTGGCTTTTCCTCGCGTACAGGCATGCCGAGTTTGACCTTTACTTCCCTCTCAATGCGCTTGAGAAGTTCCGGATTCTCTTTCAATGACTGCTTCGAATTCTCTCGTCCCTGGCCAAGGCGATCGCCCTTATAGGAAAACCACGCGCCACTCTTTTCAACAACTCCCTGCGCGACAGCCAGATCGAGCAGATCTCCTTCGCGCGAGATGCCTTCGCCATACATGATGTCAAACTCGCATTCGCGGAAGGGCGGCGCCACTTTATTCTTCGCCACTTTGACCCTAGTGCGGTTGCCCACCACGCGGTCTCCATCTTTGATGGCGCCGATACGCCGGATATCCAGCCGCATGGAAGCATAAAACTTTAGCGCGCGGCCGCCCGTCGTGGTTTCCGGGTTACCAAACATCACGCCTATCTTTTCGCGAATCTGGTTGATGAAAATGAAGCAGGTATTCGACTGCGAAACTATCGCCGTAAGCTTCCGCAGTGCCTGCGACATCAGACGCGCCTGAAGGCCGGGCAGTGAGTCGCCCATTTCACCGTCGAGTTCCGCGCGCGGCACCAATGCGGCAACTGAGTCAACCACGATCACGTCGACTCCATTCGAACGCACGAGCGCTTCGGCAATCTCCAGTGCCTGTTCACCCGAATCAGGCTGGGAAATCAGAAGTTGATCGATATCGACGCCCAGTTTGCCGGCGTAGTCAGCATCCATCGCGTGTTCGGCATCGATGTAGGCAGCCACGCCGCCGGCTTTTTGCGCTTCCGCTACAATGTGAAGAGCAAGCGTGGTCTTGCCGGAACTCTCAGGCCCGTATATTTCGATGATTCGTCCACGCGGCACGCCGCCAACGCCAACCGCGGCGTCGAGGCTTAAGGAGGTGGTAGAAATCGCCGGAATATCCGAGACCTCGCGCTCTCCCAAACGCATAATCGATCCCTTGCCAAATCTTCTTTTCAATACTTGATAGAGCCGCCTCAATCGCCTTGCCGCGGTCTACTGTGATTCGGTCATCAGCCATGACATACATCTCTTTCTTCCGCTCCTTTTCTCATGAGTCGCCGGCGAAAGCCTTCCACTTCGCCAGTGAATTGCGCGGAGCATAACACACTCTGCGCGAGAATGGAACAGTGTTTCATGCTTGCAACAGCAATTATTTCCTGAGGGTTTCGGTCTGTCCGTCTTCAGTTTGGTGCGCAACGGCAGCCCTCTCTGCGCCGGTATTTCGGTGAGGTCACGCCCCTAAAACATGATCGTGAATCAGTCTGCGCTGCTGGTGTCGGTTCGCAAGAGCTTTTCAATAGTTTGGCCCGTGCGGCGCTCGACCTGTTCAGACAACGAAGGTACGCCGCCGGCGGTTTCATCTCTCAAAATGCGCTCGACGCGCCACAGGGGGAAAAACAGATCCCCAAATCCGACAAACGGTTCTTCATGCGTCACCGCGCTTACCCAATCATCAAACGCATTCAGGTCGAGGCCGCGCAAGAATACTCCAGCCTGATTGATCTCGTCGAGCACACCCCAACATTTTTCACGTGGGCTGTGGAGAACAATTATTACTGCCGACCCTCGACAGATTCTCGAGCCGTCTCCTCCCGTGTCCTTCATCTTGTTTTCGCTCCCTCAGGGATCAGACTGCGCACGAACCGGCCTATTTCGTATACGAGATTCGGTGCTGCCGAGAGCTTTTCAATTTGGTCGACAATGGCTGAGCCCACTACCGCGGCATCCGCGTAGCCAAGAGTTTGCTGTACCTGGTCAGCGTTGGAGATACCAAACCCGACTGCCACAGGCAAACTGGAAACTTTGCGGACGCGCGTGACCAGCAATTCTGCCTCGCGGCTCACTTTATCGCGAGCCCCGGTCACACCAGCACGCGAGACGACATATACAAAACCACTTGCATGCGCAGCAATCATTCGCAGACGCGCGTCGGTAGATGTCGGCGCAACCAGGAAGATCAAGTCGATACCACTTGACTTGAGGGTCGCTGCAAACTCTTCGGATTCCTCCGGCGTCAGGTCAGTTACAAGAATTCCATCGACACCCGACCGCGCGGCGTCGCGCGCCAGATCATTGATGCCGTATTGCAATAGAGGATTGAAGTAGCTGAACAGGACTATCGGAGTGTCGATTCTGCTACGGGCTATTGCGGTGGTCTCGAAGATTTCTTTCAAACCAAAACCGTGTTTGAGGGCGCGTTCGGATGCTCGTTGGATCACCGGACCATCCGCCATCGGGTCGCTGAATGGAACGCCGAGTTCGATGACAGTAGCTCCGCAGTCTGCCAGTTTAATCAGCAGCTCGGCAGTTGTTTCGAGATCGGGGTCGCCGGCAGTAATGAAAGGAATGAAGCCTTTATTGCCTTCTCGTCTTAGCCGGCTAAACGCATCCTCGATTCGTCCCAAGATTCAAAGACCCCCGACTTTCGACTGCAGACTCTCCTGCACCGTATTCACATCTTTATCACCGCGTCCCGAAAGATTAACAATCACCAGCTGATCGCTGCTGAGTTCTGAAGCGACCTTGATTGCGTGTGCGACCGCATGCGCCGACTCAAGCGCCGGAATAATGCCTTCGAGTTTTGACAGGGTTTGAAAAGCGTCCAGGGCTTCAGCGTCTGATGCTGAAGTGTATTCAACTCGACCCGAGTCGTGGAGAAACGCATGCTCGGGACCAATCGAGGGATAGTCGAGTCCCGCCGAAATTGAATGGGTAGTTGCGATTTGCCCGTGCTTGTCTTGCAGCACGTAGCTCATCGTCCCCTGCAACACGCCCGGACGACCACCGCCATTTCTATTAAAGCGCGCCGCGTGTTGACCCAATTCGGTGCTCCGGCCCCCAGCCTCGACTCCCACCATCCGCACAGATTCATCGCCGAGAAACGGATGGAACATACCAATAGAATTCGAGCCTCCGCCAACGCATGCGACAAGCATGTCCGGCAAACGGCCCTGTTTTTCCAGAATCTGCGCACGCGCCTCGCGGCCGATGACAGTTTGAAAATCGCGGACCATCAGGGGATATGGATGTGGTCCCAGCGCGCTTCCGAGAAGGTAATAGGTATCCTCAACATTCGTCACCCAGTCGCGCAGTGCCTCGTTGATCGCATCCTTCAGTGTTCGCGATCCGGCGTCGACTTCGCGAACTTCAGCGCCGAGCAGTTGCATTCGAAAAACGTTCAATGCTTGCCGCCGCATGTCGTCGGAGCCCATGTAGACGACGCAGTCCAATCCAAACAACGCGCAAACTGTGGCTGTCGCCACACCATGCTGCCCGGCCCCGGTCTCCGCTATGACGCGACGCTTGCCCATGCGTCGAGCGAGCAACACCTGGCCGAGCGCATTGTTAATCTTGTGAGCACCCGTGTGAAGCAGGTCTTCGCGCTTGAGATAAATCTTCGCGCCGCCGGCGTGCTCTGTTAAGCGGGCGGCATAGAACAGAGGGGTCGGTCTGCCTGCGTAATCCTTCAACAGGATGGCCAGTTCAGACTCAAACTCCGGATCCCTTCGGGCATCAATGTACGCAGCAGTCAGCTGTTCCAGCGGAGCCATTAATGTCTCGGGAACATAACGGCCGCCGTAGGCTCCCCAGTGTCCACGTTCATCAGGTTGTGTTTTAAGCTCCGACATCGTGCTGCACGCAAAAAAGTTTCGCGCGCTTACCTTTTAGAAGATCGACTCGTTGTTCGCTTTCGAATAAGGGGCTGATGTGGACGATCGGCATGCACCGCGGCGACGAAAGCACGAACCTTCGCATGGTCCTTTTTACCCGGAGCGGATTCGAGCGAACTGCACGCATCAACGCCGAACGGCTCCACTTCGGCAATAGCGTTACGAACGTTCTCCGGTGATAAACCCCCAGCCAGAAAGAGGGTTGGGAAGAGTTCGCGCGTCTGCCGGGCCTTTGCCCAATCGCTGAGCCGTCCAGTTCCACCGCGCTTTGCTGCATGCGAGGCATCAACCATTATTAGCTGCACCTTGTATTCGCCGACCTTCTGCAGTGCGAAGTCCTGACCCGTCTTGAAGACCTTAATGAGATAATGACGCTTCAGTGCCCTACAGTATTCTGGAGACTCGTCGCCGTGCAACTGTAATACTGAAACCGCGGACGTTGAGGCAATATTCTCGATAGCCTCCAGCCCTTCATTTACAAAAACTCCAACAGTGATCGCGCTTTCCGGTAACTGATCGATAATCGAGCGGGCCTCGCGAGGCTCGATGTAGCGCGGACTAGCAGGATAGAAATTAAATCCAAGCAGGTCAGCGCCGGCATCAATCGCAGCGAGCGCATCGTCGAGGTTAGTAATGCCGCAAATTTTTACGAGCGTCATGCCTTCCTTCTCGGGTCATCCTTGCCATTAAAAGCTCGCAGTTCATTCTCAGGATCTTCGGCGCGCATTAACGCCTCGCCGACCAAAAACCCTTTGTAGCCCACAGCTCGTAGCTTGCCGACTTCCTCCGGGTTCAGTCCGCTCTCGCTCACCAGTACCGCGTTCGCCGGCGCTAAGCACGCGAGCTGCATGGAAGTTTCGGTTGAAACATCGAACGTCCTCAGATTGCGATTATTAACTCCGATTAGCTTCGCCCCGCTTGCGTCGGCTCTAGCCAGGTCTTTCTCCGTGTGCACTTCAACGAGCGCATCCATGCCCAATTCATCTTCGGCTATCCGCCGCAATCTCGCGAGCGCTTCATCATCAAGCGCGGCGACAATTAGCAGTAGAGCGTCAGCCCCGGCTGCTGCCGATTCGTACACCTGATACTCGTCGACGATGAAATCCTTGCGCAGAATTGGAATTGAAACTGCCTCTCGAACCGCATGCAGATCATCGAGCGAGCCGCCAAAAAAGTTCTCTTCAGTTAAGACAGAGATAGCTGCAGCACCTGCTGACTCATAGCCGCGCGCCATTGTCACTGCATCGGCGTTCGCGCGGATGACACCTTTCGAAGGTGACCGCCGCTTAAACTCGGCGATGATGTTGATGCCTTTCCCATTGTTGAGCGCAGCCAGTAAAGGATTGCGTCTGGCACCGGTTCGAGCGTCAGTTGCCATTTGACGAAGGCGCTCAATCGGAACCGCGCGCTTCGCCGCTTCGATGCGTAACCGCTTACTCGCAATGATCTCAGAAAGTAAATCCACGCCGGATATCCGCGGCTGAGCCGCAAGAGTTAGTTCCTTTAACTTCTATTCGTCGCTCGCACTAGTTCCTCAAGTTTTCTTGTCGCCGCGCCGCTGTTGATACTCTGTTCTGCCAATTCCGCTGCTTCCTTCAGCGTCTGCGCTTTACCGCCTACATACAATGCCGCTGCAGCATTTGCGACAACCAACGCGCGCGCCTCATCACGCCGCTCGCCTGACAGTATCCCGCGAATAGTGCGGGCGTTCGCTTCCGGGTTGCCGCCACGTAAGTGGTCCAGCGACGCATGCCATAATCCAAAGTCTTCCGGTCCGATCTCGAACATCTTAACTTCTCCATGGTGGGCTTCAGCAACGAAGGTCTTGCCTGCGAGCGTAATCTCATCGAGACCATCTTCACCATGCACTACCCAGGCGCGCTTTGTTCCCAGCGCCGCCAGCACATTCGCGAGGAACTCAACCAGATCCTTTCGCCACACACCGATGATTTGCATCGGTGCGCCGGCGGGGTTGCTTAAGGGTCCCAGCAAATTGAAAGTCGTACGAATGCCCAACTCACGGCGAATACCCGCGACCCGTGCCGTGGCGCCGTGATAGAGCGGCGCAAACATGAAACAGATCCCGATTTCATTCAGACAGTCTTCCGTGACTTTTGTTAGGGCCGAGACGTTCACACCAAGCGCGGTCAACACATCCGCGCTTCCCGACTTGCTGCTGGCGGCGCGATTGCCGTGCTTTGCGACCGGCAGCCCGGCTCCCGCAATTACAAAGGCCGCCGCAGTTGAGACGTTGAAAGTTTTTGCGCGACTCGAGCCGGTCCCGGCCGTATCAATGAATAGTGCGTGACAAGAATTAACCCTAACCGCACGCTCGCGCAGGACCTGAGCCATTCCGGCAAGCTCCTCGACTGTTTCACCTTTTGCTGACAAAGCGACGAGCGTCGCGGCAATCTGCGAATCGCTGGCATCCTCCCCGAGAATCGCCTCCAGGAGTTCTCCCGCTTCCCGGCGATTGAGACTCTCGCGGTTTAGCAGACGGTTCAAGTGATGGCTCAGGATGCTGTTGACCATTGAAGTTTTAAACTTGGTTTTGCCAGTGGGACCGACTTTCCGGTCTCGCCTTTTCGACTTCACGAGAAGACCGAGGGACAGACAAGAATGTCCGTCCTACTCTAAGCTCACCGGATCACTACCGTTTCTTCTCAGCCTCGCGCAACAATCGCGCCAGCTCGTCTCGTTTGTTTCTCTCCGCCCACGCTGCGGCCGTCATGCCATCATTATCCTTCAAAGCCGGATTGGCCCCTCGTTCCATGAGCAGGCGGGCCGCCTGTTCACGGCCATAAGTACCCGCCCACATTAGCGCCGTTCCGCCGACTTTGTTTTTGGCATTAGGGTTTGCGCCGGCATCAAGAAGCAGCTTCAAGATATCTACGTTGCCGCGTAGTGCCGCGCCATGCAAGGCGGTATCGCCGTCCTGGTCATGAAGATTAGGTTCGGCGCCTCGTTCGAGAAGATTTCTGACGGCGTCTTCGCGTTCGCGCCAGACGTAGCTCATCAATACCGTCGGACTATTCACGCCCTGGGCATTCACGTCAAGCTTCGGTTGGGCGAGCAACGCGTCTGCGATCTCGTCGTGCTCGTTTTGGATCGCGCGCAGGATAGCTGTGTAGCCGAAATTGTCTTTCGCGTCGACATCGGCGCCCCCCTTTATCAGCGCGTTGACGGCTTCTGGACTGCCATGCGAAGCAGCCGTAATTAATGCCGTCACGCCGTCTTCGTCTTTAACATTCGGGTCGATGCCTGCCGTTAGAAATCCATTGACGGCGATCACGTCATTCGCTGTGGCTGCTGACAGAAACGACTTTTCATTAAACTCATAACCGCGCAACTTTAGAATCTGTTTGGCCGCGTCCGGTGTAGGATTCCTGCCAGTGGTCTGGCCGCAAGCGCAGAGACTTAACAAAGCGCAAACAAGTAGGATGTGCGCCGCATTACTTCTCGCCGTGCCTGGAGTTTTTAGTACTTCGATCATTTCTTGCACGATGCCACCACTGCTCGATTGATGCGCACAGGCTTGTTGGGCTTCTCACCCTCGACGGGAGCATGATTAATCGCGTCCGCTACCTCGATGCCTTTGGTTACCCGGCCGAAGGCAGAAAAAGTTCCATCCAGATGATGGCCCTCACCAACGAGTATGAAGAAATGCGTCGTGGCGCTATTTGCCTGTTCCGGACGCGCCATCGAGACGATGCCACGAACATGCTTGACCAGACTTGGCTCGTCGGGCAGCTTGCGCGACATTCTTTTGGCGAGATCGTATCCCCACTTTTCGCTGGTCGAGAGATTGCCTCCCTGGATTACGAAGTCTCTAACAACTCGGCTGAAGGTTGTTGTATCGAGTGCGCCGGTAGCAGCGAGATTGAGAAAGCCGCGGACACTCTCAGGCGCGGCCTCGGGAATCATTTCCATCTCAATCACACCCAGCTCCGTTTCAAGGCTGACGCACTGCGCAGCCATCTTTTCTGCCGACGCTCCGTCAAACGGTTCTGGCGCCTGCACAGTTGCTTCGACAGGCCGAGCGTTGGCCTTCTTCGCTGGGTCAGTTTGCGGTTCAGACGGTGGCCGCTCTTGCGCGCCGGGGGAGATTACGAATATGCCGAGGCAGGCAAAGTGAAACAACAGGGTGCGGAGGTGTCCGAATGATTGCTCCTGAGTATCGCCCCGGTGGTATGCGTCTGTAGTGAAAGGCTTCCTTCGCATAACTGACTCGTGCTTAAAGCGCCATAGGCGCAAAATGTTTATAGATGATGCCCCTTGTAAATGAATTCTTCGCAAGAGCGAAACTCGTTTCGCTCTTGCGAAACACTTTTTAGAGAGAGTTCGTGTCTATAAACATTTCGCTCCTCTGGAGCTTCAGACTCGGTCGCTACGGCTCCCGGTTCTGATCTGACTTTGGACCTTGGACCTTGGACATTGGGCTTTACCCAAACTTAGTCGCCGCCAGCCACTGACCGCCGTCCACCACTAAGATCGCGCCGTTAACGAAGCTAGCGGCGTCTGAACAAAGAAACAACGCAGCCTTTTCGATGTCGCTGATCCGCCCGAAGCGGCCAAGCGGAATATTTTTAAGCAGCTTTTCTTTGATTGGTTCGGGAACCAGACGCTTCATACCTTCCGTGTCTTCAATGGGTCCGGGCGCGATCCCGTTGACACGAATGCCATAGCGGCCCCACTCAACCGCCAGGTTGCGCGTGAGCGCATCGACCCCGGCCTTGGCGGCAGAAACGTGCAGCTGCATCGGCGTGCCGACATAATGAAGCGTGGCGCTGATGTTTAAAATCTGGCCGCGATGTTCTTTGAGCTGCGCGAAAGCGGCGCGGCAAACATTAAATGTTCCCTTAAGATCAATGTCCACGACGGTCCCAAAACCGTTTGGCGATAACGCTTCCGCGGGTGACAAGAAATTTCCGGCAGCACCGTTAACGACGATATCGATCTTGCCGAAACGCACGAGCGTGGCAAGGATGGCCTCCTCGATCTCTTCAAAATTGCGAACGTCTGCGGCAATCGCAAGCGCCTCGCCCATGTTTGGGTTGTTGGCGCGCGCATCGTTGATCGCTTTGGCCGCCGGCTCGAGATGCTCAAGGCTACGACTAACTAACGCGACCGAAGCGCCCGCTTCAGCCAACGCGCGCGCCACGCCGCCCGTGATACCGGTGCCACCGCCAGTTACGAATGCGACATGACCTTTGAGAATTCCGTCTACGAAGATTGTGTCAGTCATATTTGTAATGCAAACTGTTAGTTTGCTCGCTCAGATTTCTGTTCGCTTCAGAGACGCAAGCTAACAGCTTGCGCTACATTTAGCCCCCGGAAATAAACGGCCGTGACTGAACGATATAGATCTGGCCCTTCATGTAAGCCCACTCAATATCCTGATCCCGGCTGCCAAACACCCGCTTGATCGCCGCTGCAGCATTCACCAATCGCCGAATCACGCCGTCAGTTAAAACAACTCGTTCGCCGGTTATTGCAACCTCCTTGACACCACCTCGTTCATCAAAGGTCAGTAAGCTATCCTCATCCGAGCGCGTCAAGACCTGGACCGCGTTGGCGCGTTGACGAAAAATTATCTGCTCGGCAACCTTCTTGCCCTCAACAACCTTGATGCCCAGCCCGCGCTTAGCGCTGATGTAGATCGCTCCCTTGTTGTCTTTGTCAAAAGGATCCGTGGTAATCATTACGCCGGAGCTTTCCGAATTGATACCTTCCTGAATCAGCACGGCCATGAAAATTTTCGAATGATCGATAACAGCGCGCTCGCGCGCTTCGTAAGCTTCCGAATTCCACAACGACGCCCAAACAGTTTTGATCGCCTCGATAAGCTGTTGATCGTCTCGAACATTCGGAACCGTTGTGTACAACCCGGCGCCGCTAAAGTTTGGCAGGTCTTCAGAGTTGGAAGAGCTGCGGACAAACAAACCCTTCCCGGCAAACTGGCGATGTACCCGGCCGAGGATCTGGGCGCGCAAGCCCTCGTCAAATTTTCCCTGCTTGATGCGCTCGCGTAGAATCACGAGTTGCTCCCGCCGGTATGCCGGATCGTGCACAAATTTCTGATCATTCAGCAGCGCATATATCGCATCGTCTAGCTTGTTCGCCTGGAGAAATTGGTCGTAGTAGTAAAAAGGAATCGTGAAGCCATTTGGAACGACGATGCCGGGCAAACGCGCATTCATCACCTCGCCGAGATTTGCCGACTTGCCACCATAGGCAATCGCCGATTGCGCTCGCTGTTGAGCGAGACTTAGCAGGCGCGTCTCGGAAAGATTGAAGCGCGGCTTCATCACGTCCAGCCGTTGCGCCAGCCGGCGTTGATATTCGCGCAACTGATCCACGTCCGCGCGTTTGATAGTGTAGCCATCGCGCTTTGTCTCAAACGCTACCCACCAACCGTCATACTGCTTCAGTAATGCCAGCGCGTTTTTGATGTAGGCGTTAGGGATGCCCCAGCCTTTTGCCAACAGATTGATGTGCGAAAGCGGAGTAGAAGGATGCGACGTGATCACCCCGGCGACCGGGGGCAGTTGGACCGGCACTTCATCGAGCACGAGTATTTCGTTGAAGCCAATTTCAACGTGCTCGTCGAGTTTCGGGATGACGTGAATCCGGCCCAGGCTCCTGGCTACGTTTAGCGCCTGGTATTCCTGTTCCTTCGCGATGTCGCTTTGCAACACGCGCTCGAGTCCTGCGATGTTGCGGGATTCGTCATCCTGGCGAATTGAATTTGGCTTATAGGCGACGGGGACGAAGAAGCTTTCCCTAATCACGTCAGCAGTGAGCCTCATCTGATCGGCAGGAATCAGATCGCCCTCCCAGAATTCAAACGTCCAGCGTTTCAGTGGCGATTGATAAGCGATGGTTCCCAGAATGAAACGGCGATTCGGCTTCAGGTAATTGTTCTCAAAAAACTCGCGGCCGCGCTCGAGCGAAAGATAAGTTCCGTTTACGAAATCCTTATGAAACGCGTAACGCTTCGTGTTGACGTAATAGATCTTGTTCTGATCCTTGCGATCGATAACGAAGAGCAGGTGTGGCAACGCATAGGGAGTGTCGGGATCGTAGGTTACGGCCAGCGAGTCAAACTCAGCCTGGGATCGAATCGCAGCGAGCGAGCGTGGGGTATCAGCCTGGACGGCGACGCGCGCCGTAGCTCCCGCCAAAGCCAGAATCAGAAGCAGCCAAACGACTTGTAAAGGATTTCTGTAATGCATTCGCTCAATTGCTTTACTCATGCGCCATATTCAAGCAGTTCAGAGTTCAACCTTTAGGTTGCCGTGGCGACGAAAGACAAGCTAAAGCTTGAACTCTGAACTACCGGCCTTAGCCCAATCATCAAGGTTCAACGTCCACTCAAGCGAGATCTTTGCTCATGCGCTGGAGCAATTCTACCAAATCATCAATGTGTCGCCGCTCGGTGAGGAAGCTATTGATGTTTACGCGCAGTGCCCGCCGACCATTGAGCACCGTCGTCGTAATCCACGCTTCACCGCTGCGCTCGATCTTCTGTTGCAGTTTCTGTTGTAAACGATCCTGTTCGATGCCATCCGCGGCCTTTGGATTGTTGCGCAGGTTTTCCGGCAGGAAACGGAAACAACAAACCGCCGTCTCAACCTCGCCGATCCGCTGGAAGTCAGTTAACGCGTCGACGCGACTTCCCAGATACTCTGTTAATCCTATCTGCCGTTCGATTACGGTTGCGTAACCTTGCCTACCCATGAACTTCAGCGCCATCCAGAGTTTCAGGGAGCTGAAACGACGCGTGCCCATCTGACCGTAGCGAAAAAAATCAAACTCAACGTCGGCGCCACCGCGATCTTCGTTCAAATACTCAGGAGTGATATCAAACGAATCGCGCAGTGTGCGGCCGCCATCGCGCACCAGCACCGCGCCACACGCGAACGGCACAAACATCCATTTATGCGGATCGAAAGTAATCGAATCAGCCAGCTCGATACCCTTCAGCTTGCCCCGATGTTTTTCTGAAAATGCCAACGTACCTCCGTAAGCAGCATCAACGTGATACCAACAATTATTTTCGCGCGCTATCGCCGCCACTTCCGTGAGCGGATCAATCACGCCGGTGGAGGTGGCCCCCGCAATTCCGACCACACAGCAAGGCGTGTGACCAGCTTTGCGGTCAGCCTCGATCTGCTTTTGCAGCGCGTCAGTGCGGAGGTGAAATCTTTCGTCGGTGGGCATCTTGCGCAAGCTGGCACGTCCAAGACCGAGAATGTCAACACTGCGCTCAATCGAAAAGTGACACTGCTCCGAAGCGTAGACTATCAGGTCGCTCGGCCCCGATCTTAGTCCCTGCAGCGTGGCAGTTTGTTGGGCGCAATCGCGAGCACACTTGAGCGCAATGAGGTTGGCTTCGGTCCCGCCGCTCGCCAACACGCCAAAGGCTTGCGGCCCATAGCCAATTAATTGACATAACCAGCGAAGCACGCGCGCCTCGATCATTGCGGACGTTGGACCGTTGCGCCAGGCGCCTGCATTTTGATTCAGCGCCGACGCTAGTGCGTCTGCCCAGACGCCGATTGGCAGCGGCGTCGGATTAAACTGACCGTAGTAACGGGGGCTGGGAACCTGCATGGCGTGGACTACCACATCCTGCGTAAATCGCTCGAGGATTTCCGCGGTTGTTATTCCCTGCTCAGGCAAAGGCTCGTCAAATATTTTTTCAAGCTCCTGAGGCGTAGCTGTGGAAGTCACTTTTCTTGTGTCGAGGCTGGCGGCGTATTCCGTGATGATCGCTGTCACGGCGCGCCCCAGGCGCTCATGTTGCCCAACCAGTTGTTCAGTTAATTGTCCCGCCAGGTCGTCAATCATATAAACTCACGAAGGATGGAAAATTGAATGCACGGAAGTCTTAGCATCGCATGCGCAGCCCCAACGGACAAAGCGCTCTCGCCGTGATAAAACATCTTCGCCGCTAAGCGGCTGGAGACAATCTTCAGGGAAATGAACACGTCTTCCGCGACAAGACAATTCAAGGAAACCCTCGAGAATGAAGCGAGCGCTTACGGCGTAACTCTTTCAGCCGCAGCGCTCGAAGGGTTATCAAAATATTACGAACTGCTCAACGCCTGGAACTCGCGCTTACATCTTGTCGCGCCATGTTCGCCCCGCGAGTTTGCCAAACGTCATGTTCTCGAATCATTAATCCTGCTGAAATATCTTCCGCGTGATGCCGTTGTTGCTGACGTTGGAACCGGTGCCGGGTTGCCTGTCCTTCCCTGCCTTATTGTCAGGCCTGATCTTCGCGCTGTTCTGATCGAGGCCTCTCAAAAAAAAGCAGTGTTTCTTCGCGAAGCATTGACAAGCACAGCGACCTCGAGGCAAGCGTCGGTCATCGCCGAACGCTTTGAAAACATCGCCGCACCGGCAGTTGCTTTTGTTACCTGTCGCGCCCTGGAGCGCTTTGAACAAATGCTTCCACGACTATTGAATTGGGCGCCGGCCAACGCGACGCTGTTACTTTTTGGCGGGAAACGACTGTCGCAACAAATCAAAAGCCTCGGTTTTGCCAGTGAAGCGGAGCTAATGCCACAGTCAAAAGGGCGTTTTCTCTTTCTCGTCAGGAAGCACTAAGACTTCGTTGCCCGCAAATTCCAGGAGAGTCAGCGCAACCGTTGCACGCGGATTTCTGTAGGCGGGATCTCGTCCTCCTGATGGACGGCAACCGTCGTTTCGTAATCCTTACTCCCCCATACAACAACGGCTCCATAGGGTTCAGTCCGGCCCCGATTGCCCTGTCTCCCGATCTTGCTAATCCGCGCGAATAATCTGCTGGCCAGGCTGGCTCTGATGCTGCGGAGGTCGAAGCTTACTTTCCCGTCTTGATTGGAGGTTTGCGCCTCCTCATGTCCGGCAGATTCCAGCAGGTAATGCTGCCAGTGTTCGGTGACATTGATTTCGACCACAGGCGTGCCGGCGTCGTCAACGACCCGAACATTCCACTCCGGTAGTGTTGTGGTCTTGAAGGGATAGAGAAATGCAATCAGGAACAGCAGCGAGGCAACGGTGAGAATCCTCCGGGAACGTTGGCCCAGACGCCTTAGATTGGGAATCCATCTGATGGATCGCATATGCGAGTTGAGTGAACGTTCGGGAAGCAAATCTATGGATCAATCACAACCGGGTCATCGCCAAGATTTGCCTCAGTGCCGTTCTTGTCCTTAGCATGAATGACACCTGTTTCATTCATGTAGAAGGAGCGCCGGCCCGTTCGCCCATAGGTTCGAGGGACGGCCACTATCTCAAATGAGGCTTGGGATTCGGTTGAGAATTTCTCTCGTCTTATACGAAAGAGGTAGCCATACCGGTGACCCTCGGCCAGCACATAATCAATAAGCTGTTCCTTACGCAGTTCCTCGATCGTGCCGTAATTACCATTGCCGGTGGTTGACTGGTAGGTTGCTTGCGCGCTGAAGAGTGTTTGCAGCGTCGCGATCACTCCCGCTTCGTTGTGTCTTATTAGCTTGCGTTGTTGTCGGGTACTACGCCGGGCGATGGCGGTTGGGTGAGTTTGGGCTTGGACTGATCGGGTTGGCTGACCTTTTTGCGTCTGAAGATAACCGCCGCTGCCGAGGAACAACGCTATGCAAACAAGAGTCGAAGCGGCTGGTACAACGCAGTACACCTGAGTCAAGTAAGCCAGCTCCTTACGGCACTACGTCGAGACCAATCAATTGCTGTCCTGAAATAACGAATTCCGCGGGCGGCAATTCCATTTCATAAACAGCGGACAATACCGTAGGCGTGTAGCCGCCTGAGTTTCTATCGCTGTTGAGCGTAGCGACTACAGAAGGAGGCAGGTTTGGGAGTTCGTTGGTGCCGATGACGGCGCCGGGGGTTATGCGAAAGAGCTTCACATAAAGTCGATCGCTCTTCTTGACTTTGTTGATCGCCTTCACCAGTTGGCCCAGATCCTGAGGAACAAATGCTTTGGCGGCAGAACCTTCCTGAAGCGCTCCGCCATCACCGATGAAAACGAGCAGCTGGCCCGGAGTGGCATCTTCAGGGATCTGCACCGGGATTCGCTGAACAAACTGTTTGCCGGATTCCGTACGGACGTAGGCTTGAATCTCGATCTTTTCGCCTCGCCGTGCTTCCGTTTTGCTGAGCGCGATTCGTTCGAGGGTGCCTGCATACTTCGTATCGGCAGAAGAAATGTCGAGCGTCACGCCCTCGATCTGAACATCGTCGAACCCGCTGCCAAGGAGCGAGCTGATTGGCCCGGCAACTGAGCCGGCGGCAAGAATGGGTGAATTGCCCGCGGAAAAACGACGATCCACCTCAATTGGCTCCTGACCCTTAACGTTGATGGCGCCCTTTATTGTAATGGTGGAATCACCCAACGCACGTTCGCTGGAAGTAATGGTGTTAAAGATCGTGATGTTCAGCAGCAATGGCGTTAAGAATGAGTCGTTCGCGATTTCGTAGGAATAAGTTTCGCTGCGATCCCGACTCGTGTGTAAGTTGATCTTTACTGGAATCATCTTCGGCGCCTGGCCCAATTGGCCAAACACTCCCGAGGCGCGGTCCTGAGAAATAGAACCCATCATCCCGCCCGGAATTGACAGCTTGAAAGAATTGTTTACGTTGGCAACAACCGTAACGACTGACGTCTCGCTCATCGGCATGTCGGAAGCGCCGAGACTAAGAAAGGGATGGCCAAACGCGTAAATGCGATTGCCATCGCGAAACGTAACTGTGCCGGAAGCGGCGATTGAATAGTCACCGCGAACCAGCTGCACGCTAACGGAGGTTCCAGGTGTTAATGTTTTCTCAGTGGCTTTTTCGAGCGGCGTGATCGCCGCCGAACCTCCAGCACCTGAAACCGGCAGCAGTCCGTTGGCCATCAGCTGCGGCGCAAACA
Source organism: Blastocatellia bacterium (assembly GCA_963698325.1). Lineage (GTDB taxonomy): Bacteria > Acidobacteriota > Blastocatellia > Pyrinomonadales > Pyrinomonadaceae > PSRF01. The sequence goes on from CAVOQJ010000013.1 coordinate 638,736, forward strand.
TCGCCAGCGATTCCTGACTGATTCCGTTGAAAACCAGGGGAGTGGCAATCGGAATCATCTGTTGTCCCAGCAACGGCATGAGACGAGAGCCTTCGGAGACCGACGCAATAAGTGAAGTTGAACCGACAGCGGGTTTGGGCAAGGTTGCTTTCCATTCGGTTGAAGCAAGCTGAGCAAACGAAACGGCGCGCGGTTCTTTCGGACGTTGCTTCTGAATTGCCGAACCTTTCTCAAAAATATCAATCATCTGCTGGATGGGAGTAATGCCTGCGATCGGTTCTCTGGAAAACGGAAAACTAAAAGCGATAGCACCGACGAGGCGATTGTCGATGTAGACTGGCGAGCCCGACATGCCGGCGAAGACGCCGGTCTTCTCAACGTTTGAGCCGCTCAGTTTAGCGATGATTGACGACTGTCGCGGTCCGGGAAAACCGGGCAACACGCCGAGTATTTCAACCCCGAACTCCTGCGGCTCCGTTCCTGTGAAAACGGTCCGCGCAGTTCCCTTCATCCCCGGCCGCAGATCCTCGAGCGCAAACAGGCGAGCATCCCGGATAGTCGCGTTAACTGCCGAAGTTTGCGAGACGCAAATGCCACTGGCAGCCGCCATGACAATCGTGAGGAGAACAACTTTTGCCAAGCTTTTCATTAAGAATAACCTCTTACTATTTACTACTCTCGACTCGGCCGGCGCACCGGCTGGCACTCTGCAACGTGACTATAGCTTTGGTCCCGAAACGGGTCAAGGTCGTTGTCAAATGAAACGAATCCCCACTTAACCAGAGATCGAATGAGCCAACCTCGTCGCAAATCAGAGTTCTTTTCTACCCGCAGGGTTGCTTCATTAGAGAAGCCATTGCCATTCGGCCGCGGATTTCTGTCGCCTGCCATAGCACATGGGTGGGCCGCGACTCCTTAAGTTGAGGCTGCGTAACCCACTCATCCCGCAGATGGTACTGACAGTTTCGTCGTAAGGTACTAAAATTCTTTTCCATGGATTCAATCGCAGCTTTCATCCTCTCGGGCGGACAGTCGCGGCGCATGGGTACCGACAAGTCGCGTTTAATGCTCGGAGGTCGCAGCTTTCTAGAGCAGATTGCCGGTGAACTTTCCTTTGTCACACCCTGCGTAACGGTGGTTGGTAATACTGGCGCCACGCCTCAACTCAAGATTCCGGCCGTTCCAGACGTCTATCCGCGGTGGGGAGCGTTGGGGGGTGTTCATGCCGCCCTTGCTGCCTGTTCCACCGTGTGGGCGTTAATTGTTGCCTGCGATTTTCCCTTCGTGACGAGAGAACTATTCGCTCGCCTGGCCAGTTTCCGAGAAGGCGCCGAGGCCGTCGCACCGATACAAAGCGATGGAATCCCACAGCCCCTTTGCGCCTTGTATCGCGTCGAACCATGCCTGGGCCGTGCTGATCACCTAATCAAATCTGGCGAGCGAAAGCCTGTTGCTCTGTTACAATCTGTGCAAACGTGCTGGGTGTCGTTTGCCGAACTTTCGAGTCTGGAGGGTGCGGATCACTTTTTCGATAACGTCAACACTCCGGAAGATTACGCCCGCGCTAGCAGGAAAGGATCTAGCTCTAACGATGTGTCGATGAGTGTGGAACAGGATTGAGCGAAGATCTCTTTCGTTTGTTCATTCTTCACCCTCATCCTTCATCCTTATCTCATGGCCACCCGTCGACGATTCGGCAAGAAGCTCTTTAAGTCGCTGGCGCCAATTGTGGCTATTCTTTTAGTCGCGCTGTTCATTGTGCTGGCTGCAATTGTCTATGGCATTTCCCGCCCGCCGCAACGCTCTTATCTTGTCACTCCGCAGACATTTGCCGCATTGAGCGGCACCGCCAGGGCCCTGAAAGTGACCGAAGAAAACTGGCGAAACCGCGACGGCACGCCAGCCCGCGGCTGGCTCCTCCGAGGCGCTGAAGGAGCGCCGGCCGTAATCTTTTTGCATCGGTATGGCGGCGACCGTTCCCTGCTGTTCAACCTGGGGATGAAGGTAAATGAAGCGACTAATTTTACGATTCTCTGGCCTGACCTCAGAGGCCATGGGTTGAATCCGCTGGTTAAATGGACCGCTTTTGGCAGCCAGGAAGGCGATGACGTGTTGGCCGCCCTGGACTTTCTCCGCTCAGTGAAGGGTGAGGGCAGGAGCCGGCTTATCGGGGAATCTTTTGGAATTTATGGAGTGGAATTGGGAGCTCTAGCCGCGTTGCGCGCTGCCACTCAGGACGCCACTGTTAAGGTCCTCGTGCTGGATTCGGTTCCGCGCGATCCCGACGAGTTGGTCAATGCGGCAGTGCGCGGCGATGTCGGGGTGAATATTGGCGCCATATTAGGATCGGCTCGTCTGGCAACTCGGCTCTATCTACTGGGGAAATATGACAACAAGAGTTCTTGCGAGCTGACGGCGGCGCTCGGAACTCGTCGCGTGCTTTTGCTGGCTGGCGCTGATAATGGTTTTTTGCGTGACTCGACTAAATCGCTCCAACACTGTTTTCCAAATCCTGCGAACCTCGAAACAAAAACTGACTTGCCTCTGACTGGCTTTACCCTACCTTCAGCGACGGGCGAACAAGGCGAAGGCTACGATCGTCCCGTGATCGATTTCTTTGTGAAGAATCTGAGTTGATCGGATCCGGCCGTGAGCACCACTCAATCAGATCCGGCAGCGGGTAGAGGTTGTGTGAAAACTCGGCTGTACGCCGAAGCAAAAACTCTGGCAACATGGGTCGACGAATACGGAACCGGGAGCGGACCGGGGTCCCCAGACGGGCAGCCCGGCTGGGGTGGTGGTAGCGACCGGATGCAACCTACGATACGCAAGCCGTTCAATGCGCAAGCAAAGTATTCGGGTGAATTATCCCAGCGGCCCGCCTTGATCATACTCAACGTATACCACGGCATTAATCACGTCACTCTCAGTCCATAAATATCGCTTGCTGCCACGCTCTACCCAGGGGGTTTGACTTGAACGCCAGCAACCAGCTGCCCGCAATTTTCTGGTGGCATTGGCTTTGAACACAATGAGGATTCTTTCCGGGTCGCAACCTGCTCCAACAACTGTGTGAAGGTGATTGGTTCTTACATTCGTTGCCCAAAACTCCCATTCGCGTAATCTACATGTCTGGCGAATTGCTTCCTCAACCAAAGCTCTTGGCTTTGATCTTAGTTTGACTGGTGCATGGCTGAGCAGGCTGTGATTATATTTTCGCCAACGTTCATTAGGAGCAATGAGTGAGGTGCCGAAGCGGTTATGAAAGCGATTAACGGATCCGCGCTTGTCGCCGTGCAGCCAAGTGCCATAAGCACGAAAGGTAATTAGGTAGGCCAGGGGGATGTGTTCGTCACGATACTCAGCCATTGATGCGCTTGTGTATAGCGCCGGTTGGCAGCCGGTCGCTACCACCACCCCAGCCGGGCTGCCCGTCTGGGGACCCGGTCCGCTCCCGGTTCCGTATTCGTCGACCCATGTTGCCAGAGTTTTTGCAACGGGTTAGGTTGAGGCCCTGTTGAGCGACCGGCTCCAACCAGCGATGCAGAAACCGTTCAATGCGCTCGCGCGGCTGCCTAAGCAAAGAGTTCGGCAACGTGGGTCGACGAATACGGAACCGGCAGCGGGTAGCGACCGGTGGCGTCTACTTCTCCCTACGCTGCCGTTCTGGATTGAGTTGTACTGGGGAGGTTGACTTGAGCCAGGCTTGCACCCGGTCGCTACTACTCGGTTCTGAATTTCCGCTACATCACCCTGCCCGATTTTCAGCGCCCACTCACGGCAACAAGCGCATAGCGGCCATTGCTTCCGATCACGTCCGCGTGCGCCGTAGGCATTTCTGTTAACCGGCTCAACTCCTCGAGTGGCACAAAAACCAAAACGGCATCACCGCGCCTCTGGCTCTCGCCTATAACCTGTAATGGCTCTTCGTACATGATCGGCTCTCCGTCTGCGCCGTAAACAACGCGGCCAGCCGCATAGAACTCTGGCGTGCGATCGCTGCGTTGCATCCCATAGATCGCCATCCGTGAATAGCCCCGCGCATCCGCGAGTTGAAGCAGACGTTTGGAAGACTCGAGTTCCGCGATCCCCGGACCCGCGCAACGCAAGGCCACAATTAAGACAACAAACGTCGCGCCGCCAATCACAAGGACTGCCTTCGCCCTCTTATGACGCCGGAGCAACGCGAAGCCTCCCGTAACGCAGAGAGGCGCCGCAATGAGGAATGCACAGGCCAACGACAAATCCTTTGTGAGCCAGGCATAGATAAGCGTGCCAATCGCGAATAGAAGGCAGAGAGTGGCAGTAGTTCTGACTGCCCAGTTGCTGTTTGTATGCCCGGAGTTCAGTCGCCAGAGTCGTTCCCCAATTATCAGGGAGGCCGCCGGTAAAACGGGAAGTATGTAACCCGGAAGCTTTGAGTTTCCGAAACTGAAGAAAATCAACGGGAACAAAAACCATGCGAGCGCAAAGACGAGGAGCCGATTCAAGTTGGCGAGCGATCGATCACGCTCGGGACTTCCGGCACTCCTGAGCCGGCTTCTCGCGTGGAAAAGTCCGTCAACCAGGAAGGCTGTCCACGGTAAGGCAAGCAACGGGATGACGAACAGATAATAGTAAACGGGTCTCCAGTGGTGATATTTGTTTGAGATATAGCGAGCGAAGTGGTGTTGAATAAAAAACTGATCAATGAACGGCCAACCATGACGCAAGATGACTGGCGCATACCAGGTCGAGGACACAACCAGTGCTAATGGTATTCCCCAAAATAGACTAAGGAGGGTACTGCGTTCTGGTAATCTTCTGCGGAAAAGATGGTAGAGTGCGACAACGCCGATTGGAATCACTATCCCGACCAGGCCCTTCGCCAAAAGCGACAGACCAATGAAGACATAGAAACCAAATAGATATGCCGGCCGCCGCTTTGCACTTCCCTCTAACTCCTGAAGAAGATAGAAAGCCAGCGCCCAAGTCGTCGTCATTGTCAGTATGATGTCGAAGCTCGCGGCGCGCGCGAAAACAATTATTCCGAGCGTCGTAGCTGAAGCGACTGTCACCCAGAAGCCGTACCCGCGAAGTTTTTCACTCGCGTCGCGTTCGATTCGAGCGCCGACACTGTAAACAGCGGCAACGGTAAGGAGGCCGGATAGTGCCGCCGGAAGACGCGCCGCCCATTCCGACACTCCAAACAATTTGAAGCTGCCTACCATCATCCAGTAGAGCAGAGCCGGCTTCTCAAACCAGGTGTGTCCGCCAAGAGTCGGAGTGATTAGATCGTGACGCAGAAACATTTCGCGCGCGACCTGGGCATAGCGAGGTTCATCAGGGCCGACGAAGGGAAGATGACCAAGGGCGTAAAAATAGAACGCAACGACGGCGAGAAAAAGGAGCACAGTGCCACGCTTGGCAAGCGTTGAAGGATGCAAGTATAGTCGCTCCGCGTAAAGTAGGCAGAAAGCAGTAAGCAGAAGACAGAGAGCACATCTTGATTGCTGCCTTCTGCTTTCTGCCTACTGCTTTCTTCAAGTTAAGCTAAACCAAAAAGAGAAATCAGTAAACTGTGCCTCTTCGTACCGCAGTTATCGGCGTGGGCCATCTGGGCCGGCAACACGCGCGCATTCATTCTGATCTTGCCGGCGAGGGCCTGACGGAATTTGCCTGCGTCTGCGACCTCGACGAAAAGACTGCGCGCGATGTCGCCTCGGAAAGAAATGTCGACTGGACGACGGACTGGCGCAAACTGATTGGCCGCGTGGACGCCGTTAGTCTGGCGGTTCCTACCGAGTCGCATTGCAAAATTGGCTGTGACCTGCTGGAACGCGGCATTCACGTGTTGGTGGAGAAGCCCATTGCCCGAACGCTCGCCGAAGCTGACGAAATGATAAGTGCGGCAGCTAAGAGTGGGGCGCTATTGCAGGTTGGACACTTGGAACGCTTCAACCCCGCACTCGTCGCCCTCCGTCCTCACGTGCGCAAGCCTGTGTACTTTGAGATCCATCGCGTCGGCGAGTTTACCGCGCGTTCACTGGACATCGACGTGGTGTTAGACCTGATGATTCATGATCTCGATATCGTGCAGTGGCTCGTTGGTGAAGATGTTGAAGTGACTGAGCTGCATGCGGTTGGTATCCCGATATTAACTAACAAGGTCGATGCTGCAAATGCGCGCCTTGAGTTCTCCTCGGGCGCAGTCGCAAACATTACGGCCTCGCGAGTTGGCACCGAGAAGATCAGAAAGATGCGCTTTTTTCAGCCACATGATTACGTGGCGGTCGACTACGCGACGAAACGTGCATCGATTAGCAGTCTGGCGCCGCCCAGTGCGGACGGCGCCTGGCCCGGTGTACACGTCAAAAATCTGGATGTCATGGACATCGAACCATTGCGCGCGGAGATTCTTGCGTTTGTAGAAGCAGCACAGGACGGGCTGCCCGCGCCGGTTTCCGGATTAGAAGGAAGAAATGCCCTCGCTCTGGCGCTGCGAGCGTTGGAACGGATTAAAGAGCACGCGACGAAGGTGCAAGTTGAATCTGTTGGCAAGAGCTTTCCGTAACCAGGAGCGGGGGCAAGCCCGCCTTCCGGACCTGAGAGACTTTCTGGGTTGATTGTTTCCTCTTCCGTTGAAAGCCTCTTAAGTCTCATTGCGTACTCAACAAACGAATTCTCTCAGGTCAGGAAGGCGGGCTTGCCCCCGCTCTTCATCGCAAGTTCTCTATGTCCATACCAGCCAATTCCATCACATCCTTCCTCGCCGAGCGCATCACCGCCGGCGATTTCCCTTCTGCGGTTTATCTTGTTGCCGAGCGAGGGCGCCAGGTTTTTGCTGATGCTCTCGGTTACGCCGTAGTCGATCCGGTCCGAATCGCCGCCACTCTCGACACGATCTACGATCTCGCCTCGCTCACCAAACCACTCGTGACCGGCCTTCTCTGTGCGCGTAGAATTGAAGCCCGAGAACTCAATCTCGATAGTTCAGTTTCGCAATACCTAACGGAGTTTGATCGAACAGACAAGCAGGCGATCACCATTCGCGAACTGCTGACGCATAGTTCGGGCCTGCCCGCCTGGCGGCCGCTGTACATTCTCGCTGAAGGCCAAACTGACCGGACTCTTGCGGCAGTCGCGAACCTGGAGTTGCAATACAAACCCGGCACGCGAGTCGTCTACAGTGATTTGGGATTCATTGTTCTTGGGCTGTTGTTGGAACGAATGGCCGGCCAACGTTTTGCTGACCTGGTGCAAAGCGAGGTCTTCCAGCCGCTGGACTTAAAGCGCACCTTTTTCAATCCTGAGATGGCGATGCAAACCGGAATTGCCGCCTGCGAAACCGGCAGTGTTTACGAACGGGAGATGTATCTAGATAGTGAGACGAGCGGTTACAACAACTGGCGCAAGGAATTAATCTGGGGCCAGGTGCATGATGGCAACGCGCATTTTTTGGGAGGCGCTGCCGGTCACGCTGGACTCTTCTCAACAGTCCATGAAACTCTGGCGCTCGCAAATCAATTTGTGAACAGTCAAACCAAACTACTAAGACCTGACACGTGCGAATTATTTCGTAAGAACCTGACACGAGGCCTGGAAGAAGCGCGCTCATTCGGCTGGCAGTTGGCCGAAACAAAGGATTCAGCCGCCGGCGCTGATCTTCCCGGAGATAGTTTTGGGCATTCCGGTTTCACCGGAACGAGCTGCTGGAACGATCCGCATCGCGAGCGGGCCTTCATCTTGTTGACCAATCGCACCCACGCACGCGCGCTCCCCTTCGCGAATATCAACAGCGTACGGCGCAAGTTTCATAGTCTGGCCGTTGCCGCGCTTGAGCTCAGGCGGAAGCTGGACCATTAGAAATGCGGTTATTCACCTGCTGGTTGGTGTTTTCCTGGCGCGCGCCTCTTTAGGAAGCACTGTAAAATAATTCAGACCGATAAATACGCGGTCTCCTCGTCTAAGTTTGAGTGCCATCGCTTCGGGTTTAGGTCTGGTTACGATGAGCGGTTTCGCGGTTTGGCTTTCCGGAGTTTCAGTGGTCAGGTAGTAAGGCGTCTCGCCCGTTTCACAAGCGCCGCTTCCCGTCGTATCAAGACGGATACGCAAGCGCTCATAAGCCCCGACAAAGCTCGTCTCCTCGACTATGCCGCTGGAAAGACACACCTGACCCGATGGAAAAGCCTGAGTTTTGCTTAGTGAGACGTCCTCAGGTCTAAAGATCAGCTTCACCGCCTGGCCGTCTTTAAACTTCGTCTCATCCATAGGCGCAGGAATTTGCGCGGAACCTATCTCAACATGATCTCGACGGACGACGCCTTCCAGAATATTTGCGGCGCCAAGGAAAGTAGCGACATACTCGCTGGCCGGATTGTTATAGACCTGGTGAGGCGTGCCAATCTGTTCGATATGGCCCACGTTGATCACGGCGATGCGATCGCCCAGTTCCAGGGCCTCTTCCTGATCGTGAGTGATGAAGATGGCAGGCACGTTTACTTTCTTCAGCAGCGCGCGTATTTCACGCCGCAAATGACTTCTTGTTTGGGCGTCAAGAGCGCCGAAAGGCTCATCGAAGAGGAGCACCTCCGGCTTGTAGGCAAGCGTGCGCGCGATCGCCACTCGCTGTTGTTGTCCGCCGGAAAGCTGCGAGGGATATTTCTTGCGATGCTCCTGAAGTTGCACTAACTCGAGCAGCTCATCGACGGTTTTTCTAACCTCCTTACGCGGACGGTGTCTGATGCGCAGGCCGTAACCGATATTTTTCTCCACCGTCATCTTCGGAAAAAGGGCATACGACTGAAAGATGACTCCAACGCCGCGTTCACGCGCGGGAAGCTCCGTAACGTCTTTGTTGTGCAGTATGACTTTTCCCGTATACGGTTGTTCCAGGCCGGCAATGATGCGCAGTATCGTAGTCTTTCCGCTTCCTGACGCTCCGAGCAAAACCAGCGCCTCTCCCTCGGCTACATGAAACGTGATGTCTTCGAGCACACTTGTCTTCCCGAAAAACTTGCTCACGCCAAGGACGCTCGCCGCATAGACCACCGCGCGTTCCCCGGAATCGAGATTCGGTTTGTTCCCCTTAACCCTGGCTACTTGCGCCATCATTGAAATACCTCAATCGACATCAAGCCAATCTCTGGCAAAAAAGAGCACGCTGAAAATGAGAAACGAAAATAGTGCCAATACAATTGCGATTGCGTTGGCAGCTTCGATCTGCCCCTCGTTGAATTTCGCAAAAATATAGAGGGGCGCCGTCTGCGTGCGTCCCGCCAAATTGCCCGAAACCATTATCGTCGACCCAAACTCACCAACCGCGCGCGCAAAAGTTAACAATGCGCCCGAAACAATCGCGCCACGCAGCGAAGGCAGTGTGACATGCCAGAACGTTTGCCATCGGGTCGCACCTATCGTCGCCGAGACTTCTTCGAGCGACCGACTCATTGTGTCAAACACTGGCTTGATCACGCCGAACGCCAGCGGGAACGTGACAAAAATGTTTGCCAGCACAATCGCGCTGGCGGTAAACATCAGATCGATTCCATGAGGCCTGAGCAGGCGACCCAGCATCCCATACGGTCCCCATAACATTAACAAGGCCACGCCGGCGACTGCCGTCGGAATTGCCGTGGGCAAAGAAATGGTGACGATGAGCGCGTTGCGGCCCCAAAAGTTGTAGCGCGAAAGCACGTAAGCTGCGAAAAGACCAAAAAGGACATTGAAGACCGTGGCCCAAAAGCTGGTGACCATCGAAAGCTTCAGCGCGAAGACGGCATCCGCCGCTGTTAGTGAAGCCCAGAAACTAGCCAGGCCTTTGCTGGTGCCAAAAATGAAAATCGAGATGAGCGGCAAAAAGACGAGGGGCAACATCATGAATACAAGCATGCCGATGCTTAAGGGTCGCGCAACGTCGAAACCACGCACATGACGCATTGTCGGTTTTACCGTGCTCATCAGTACATTTCCGATTTGCGATTGCCAATTGCCGATTTGCAAAACCACTTGACTGGCGCGTTTTTATGGCACGAATTAAGCCTGAATTCCTTAATCGGCAATTGGCAATCGCCAATCTTACTACTTTCTGCTTTGCACTTTATTCTTGAATATCTGTTCGATTATTTCCGGGTAGGCCTTTTCCCAGCCGCCGAAGTAATCGATGGTAAACGGCATCTCAATATGTCCGAACTGTTTGTTCACTTCATTGAACGCGTTATTCGTAACTGAATAGAAGTGATATTTGACGAAAGCCTGCTGAGCCTCATCGCTCCAAAGATATTGCACGAAGGCATTAACTACCGGACGTATTTCCGCTGAGACGTTGCGACCTATGACAACCACAGGGTGCTCACTAAAAATGGTCGCTTGCGGAGTGATTATTTCTACAGGCTTGCCGCTTTCTTTCATCAGCAGGCCATCGAGCTCATAAGTAATGAGCGCATCACCATTGCCGAGCTCGAATGTCGTGCGGGCTTCGCGTGCAGAAGCTGGAGTGACGAAAACGTTTTTCCAGATCGCCTGAAGCGTTTGCAGCGCGCGCGCCTGGTCAGGCTCGCCACTCTGCTTCTCAGACTTGATCAATTCCGATCCATAGATTGCCAGGATTGACCATTGCGCTCCCCCTGAACTGACCGGGTCCGGATGAATCAGCTTTATTCCGGGTTTGGCAAGGTCAGGAAAGTCGTGAATGCCCTTGGGATTTCCGCCCTTCACCAGAATCACGAATGGCGTTTTGTTGATAATGCCTTTATAGGGCAAAGCATGCCAGTCTGAAGTGACGAAACCTTTGTCCTTTAGTCGCTGAGCATCTCGATCGATGGAGAGAATTGCAATGTCGGCCGGCACGCCTTGCAGGATCTGGTTAGTGATCGTTTCCGATCCCGCATACGACGATGTAAAGCGCACGTCCTGTCCATGCTCCAGTTTCCATTTGGCCGCAAACCCTGGAAAGATCGATGTCTCCATCGACTCCTTCATGATCGAGAAGCCATAAAGCGTGATATTGATGCCACCTGTTTCAGAAGGTGGTTTTGGCAAACAGCCGCTGATGAGCAGAATAAGAACCAACAGTGTCAAGTAGACGGCGAACGCTCTATTGAATGTAGGTTTCCTCAAGAGCTTAGCCCTTTGTCGTTTCCTTCCGGCTCGGCGGTGTCCGGCACTATCCAGGTTGCAGTGGTTTAGAGGTCTATACCATACCTTCGCCTGTTCTGGAAAGATGCAACAGCTGCAACTATGATGGCGGGTCAACGCCAACTTTTATGCTAAACGTGGAACATCCGGGGGTCGTACTGTGAGACAGCTTCTACTCGCTTGCGCGCTGCTTGTCGTGTGCGGTTGCCAGTCTCCTGCTCTAAAGCAGGGCCAGGCCGGGTCCGAGGAACTGATTGTGGCCGCGGCCTCCAACCTAACCGACGCCTTTGCGGAGCTTCGCTCGCGGTTTACCAGTAAAACAGGTATTCGCGTGGTCCTCAGTTTCGGCGCTACTGCAGACCTCGCACGGCAGATCGAGAATGGCGCTCCTTTCGATGTGTTTGCGGCGGCTGACACTGAACATATTGCACAACTCGAACGCAAAGGCTTGATTACCCCTGGAACGCGAGTGGTTTATGCGCGAGGCCGGTTGGTGCTCTGGCTGCCTCCGGAAACGAACCTAAAGGTTGAGCACATTGAAGACATCAAGGCGAAGGCGTTTGAGCGAATAGCAATCGCTAAACCCGATGTGGCGCCGTACGGGCACGCCGCCGTCGAGAGTCTTCAAAAGCTCGGAATCTGGAACGAGATTGCAGGTAGAGTTATTTACGCCCAGAACGTTTCCCAGACGAAGCAATATGCTGCCACCGGTAACGCCGAGGTTGCATTTATTCCTCTGGCGTTGGTGAAACCAGGCGAAGGAAGCTACCTCGAAGTTGCCGATGAATTGCACCAGCCGATTGACCAGGCCTTGGGAATTATTAAGGACTCGATGAAACAGGCGGCGGCGCGGCAGTTTGTAGATTTCTTGTTGAGCGACGAGGGACAGGAGCTTTTTTCAAAGAAGGGATACCGCCGGCCGTCGGCCCAATAGGAGGCCTGCAGTTTCTACTAAAGTGCGCGCTGCAGACACGCTTATCCCGAAACTTTAGACGAAAGGCACGCAGCGTGTTATCTTCCACGCTGCTCTATAAACCTGATATGCGGCTTCTGGCTGTGTACGTCAACGCACATAACTGGTATGCTGCTGCCGAAAAAACTCGGCTCCGATGTTGTTAGGAACGACTTATCCCCGTTTCTTACCCCCGTAACTACAAAGAGACCGCACCAAGGGTTATCTCAGGTGTCCTAGTTTTGCGGTAACCGAGATTGGAGAAGTTTTATGAAAATCCTGCTCTATAACCCTGACAACGGCGTGACTCGGAACTTCATGCCTCACCTCTGGATGTTTCTCCTTCAGGCGCTAACCCCGCCCGGTCATGAAGTGATCTTAATCGACGGTAATGCGCGCGCTATGAACGACGACGAGATCGTGCGTTTCGTAAAGGAGAACAAGATCGGACTCGTTGGCATAGGTGCGATGACGAGAATGGTTGCGAAAGCTTACCGAGTCGCTTCTGCGATTCGCGCCGCGGGCGTCCCGGTCGTTATGGGCGGACCGCACGTAACGGAATGCCCTGACGAAGCGATCGGTCGAGGCGGAGGGCCGCGTTATGCCGACGCCGTGGCTCTGGGTGAAGCAGACAACACGTGGCCTTTGATTGTGGAAGATGCGGCGCGCGGAGAGCTCAAGGAGGTTTACCAACCGGAGCGAGATGCAAAAGGCGTCGATGTTAAGCCAAGCCTGCAACCGTATCCGACGATTCCCTGGGAGAAGCTGGATCTCAACCAGTTCAGTCTGGTGCCGAAAATGTTTCGTCCGTTTTTATCTAAGTTAGGGGCCGGCTGGGGAACGTTTCATGTGGTGCCGCTGGAAACTGGTCGTGGTTGTCCTTATGGCTGCGAGTTTTGCACGGTAACCGGATTCTTTGGCGACTCCATTCGCTTCCGCACCAACGAGAGCGTCGTAGACGAATTACTCCGACTCAAAGAGCGCGCCCGCCGCGAGCGCGGACAAATAGCCGTGTTCTTTATTGATGACAATCTCGCTATCAACATCAAGCGCACGAAGTCGCTCTTACGAGATATCATCAAAGCCGGCGCACAGTTGCCCTGGGTTGCGCAAATCAGCGCCAACCTGCTACGCGACGAGGAACTCGTTGACCTGATCGCCGAATCAGGTGGGCAGTGGATCTTCATCGGCATGGAGTCGATTGATCCGGCAAACATGGCTGACGTAAATAAAAACTTCAGCAAACCCGGCGAGTACGGCGCGGTACTTCAGCGTTTGGCACAACGGAATGTCTATGCAATCACTTCTTTTATCTTCGGCATGGACAACGACACAAAGGGGGTAGCAGATCGCACGCTTAAGGAGATTCACTCCTGGCCGCCGGGCCTGCCCGTCTTTGGCCAACTCACACCCTTCCCGGCAACACCGCTTTACGACCGGTTGGAAAAGGCCGGACGACTGGCACGTCCAAAACACTGGATGGATTTTGCGCCATTCTGGATGGCTCACACGCCGCTCAAGATGACTATTCAGGAAGCGCGTCAGGAAACCGACAGTGCGTGGCGGGCCTCGTATAGTCCCGAACGAAATGCCGAAGCGATCAATTCCATTAGCGATGCGCCGTTCAGATACCGCCTCAGCCATCTGGTTTCGCGACTATTTTTCCGGGGCATTTACTTTCCGCAAATGAACCAGCGTGCCTGGATGAAGCTTATCTTTCAAAACCGTCGCCCAATCCTCAGCCTTTCAAGAGAGGCCATTAGCATGTGGCGAGCTTCCCGGAAGAACAAGATCGTCGTTGAAGGCGAACCGGCACCTTTAATGAAGGAACAGAAGGCCGCTTGATCCCAAGTCTAGTTTCGTTTCGCTGGGCTATCTCCGCTCCGCGTCTCGGCGGTTAACTGGTTTCAGCGTCTTCTTTACCAGAGATCGCAGAGAGCACCGAGGCTACGCAGAGAACGGCTGCCCAGACGTGGCATGATGGTCCCGCTTCCTGCTCTCGATTCACGATCGCATCTTCGAACGGGCTTGGTTTCGTTTTAAACCTCAGACGGTCACGTGGAAAATCCAACCGATAAGCTTGCAAGCTTGCCAGCCAGGTTGGCCGACTACCTCAGTCTGGAACGAAACGTCTCCATTGCTTCGGCCGCTGTTTTCCTGCTCGGTCTCGGCGAAGAGCTTTGGAAGAAATTTCTTCCGAAATACCTTGAAGCGCTGGGAGCCGGCACTCCCATCATCGGCCTGTTCGGAACCGCCGAAGACTTTCTGGACGCTATCTACCAGTACCCGGGCGGTTGGATCGCCGATCAGCTTGGCCGCCGGCGCGCCTTTCTGATTTTTATCGCCATTGCCTCAGCTGGTTACCTTGTTTACTACTTCGCTTCGTCGTGGCCACTCGTCTTTATGGGCCTGGCTTTAGCGATGGCCTGGCAGAGCATGGCCTCGCCGGCGATCTTTGCCGTCATCGGCGATTCCCTGCCGCAGGAACGCCGGGCGATGGGATTCACCTTACAGTCGATCCTGAAACGGGTGCCGATAGTTATCGCGCCAGTCATCGGCGGGGTGATGATTACTTCGCTGGGCATCGTGAGCGGAGTGCGCGCAGGTCTCCTGGTCACTCTCGGACTTGCCGCATTGACCTTCCTGCTGGTGTTGAAAGTAAACATCACAATAAAGTCATCTGAAGCGACAAACATCCGCGGCGTGTGGCGTTCGTTTCATCCCGCACTTAAACGTCTGCTCATTTCCGACGTCATCATCAGAATGTGCGAGGGCATGACCGGCGTCTTAACAATTCTTTATGTGACGAATGTGCAAGGCCTCAGCACGGCACGTTTTGGCACACTGATCGCGATTCAAATGGTTACTTCAATCCTGGTGTATATACCGGCAGGTAAGATTGCGGATCGTATTGGACGTAAGCCCTTCGTCATTGCCACGTTTATTAGTTTTGCCTTGTTTCCTCTGGCCGTGATAGTGGCCTCAAGTTTCACGTCTCTGATAGTCGCTTTTGTCGTTGGCGGTCTTCGAGAAATTGGCGAGCCTGCGCGAAAGGCGATGATTGTCGACTTCGCACGCGATGATCTGCGAGCGCGCTCAGTGGGACTCTACTATCTCGTTCGCAGTCTTTCCATTACACCGGCCGCCGCGATTGGCGGTATCTTGTGGAAGATTGCACCACAAGTTCCCTTCATGACGGCAGGAATTATCGGCTTCGCCGGCACTCTTGTGTTTGCCTTGACCGTGGAGGAAAGATACGCAAGCTAACAGTTAGTCGATTCGTCTGGCCGCAGATGTAGTACTATGACCGCGCGGAGCAGCCCCCAAGACTAAACCGCCAAGGATTTCCGAGTAATGCGTAATTTCCTCGCGCGAAGCATCACCGCCGTTCTGCTCGCCCAACAATTCCTAACTCCTGCCTTGGTTTTTAGCCAACAAGAGGTGCGGCAAAGGCGAGCTCAAGCCCAGATTGAGCCGCAAAAGACCTCTTCCCAAATGGCATCCCGCGAATGGCAACCGCCGACAACGACTACAATCGTTACCCTTGATCCATCAGTTTCAGCGTTGTCTCAACCGGAGCCAACTATTCGCGTTGCACTCGCCACTGACGCGCGTTCAGCGACAATCTCTACCAGCGGTCATTTAATGAATGCGACCGACCTGGCTACGACATTTATCGCCCTGGACGTGGCGCGAGTGCGACTTGAGCCCCGGCTCCTTTCGCCATTGCCACCCATCGATACCGCCGACGCTTATCAAATTCAAATTGCGGCATTGCCTTCCCGCGCTGAGGCAGAACAAAAATCTCGCGAGGTTCGAGAAGTTACCGGTGAAGATTCGCAGGTCGCCTATGACACTGAGACAAAAACGTGGCGGCTACTCGTCGGCGCCCGACACCCGCAGATCGAAGCAGAAGAATTACGCGCTCGACTCGAAGACGCGGGGATAGATGCGACCATTTTGCCTGTGGTAAGCGCCGTGCTTTCAACTACGATCCCAGCGGCGGCGACTACCGCCACTCTGCAATCCAGCATATCGAAAACCAATTCTTCCAAATCAAATAGTGCGCCCGCGAGTGCCGCTCATAGCGTCCGACCTGCTGCGCGCTTCAGCCTGCCTTCGCGTGAAGTAGTGGCCTCAGCGCCGGGCGCAGGACGCCTCTTTAGTTCCAGCGCACCCGTGACTTTTGCTTCCGATAGTGAAACAAAGCCAGTTCGTTTCAACGACCGACCGTATCGCGGGCGCATTGAAGTGTTCACGAACACACGAGGGGCGCTCACTGTTGTTAACGTGCTCGGACTCGAGGACTACGTTAAGGGCGTGGTGCCGAATGAACTTTCAGCGGGCGGCTTTCCGCTTTTGGAGGCTCACAAGGCGCAGGCGATAGCCGCTCGCACATATGCTCTGCGGAATCGCGGCCAGTTTATGTCGCAGGGCTATGACCTGCTGCCGACCACTCGAAGTCAGGTCTATCGCGGGCTCGTTTCCGAAAATTCGCTTTCGTCGCGCGCGGTGGATGAAACACGCGGCGTGATAGCAACCTACAACGGTGAGCCAATCAACGCTCTCTACACTTCGACCTGCGGCGGCCGCACCGAAGATGCCGAAAATATTTTTAACGACGCCGTCCCTTATCTGAAAGCGCGCGAATGTGCCGCAGAAGGCCACGCGGCTCTTGCTCCTTTTACAATCAAAACAACGCGCGAACCTGCTGAGCTAAAGGAACAACAGAACGTGCCGCTGGCGCGCGAGGTTGCGCTTCTCGCCACGCAAAACTTCACTTCGTTGCGTCCAAAAGTTTCCGATGCCTGGCTCGATGCGGAAGCGCCGGTTTCCGAGGTTCGTAGTTGGCTGGCTTCGGTTGCGAGACTGGCGCATCAAGTGGCGCCGGCTGTGACGGAAGAAGTGAATCGACCACCGGCGTTTGCAACTGCGCTGAGCACGGCGGCGTTTGGTGAAAGCCGCGGCAGCACATTATTGAACGATGCTGACGTGGACTACTTCTTGGCAGTGCGCGATGCCGGCGAGATACCCTCATCTAACCGTGCGGATGTCGCAATGTTACTTCGCGATGGTTATCTCTCGGTGCTTCCCGATGCAACGCTGCATCCTCGTGAGCCGCTTTCGCGAGCGCGCGCGTTGCATTCGATTGCCAGACTTTTGGAAGCGCGCGGTCTGCTGCAATTGCAAAGAGGAACAGCGCGACCAACGGCCGACGATGCGCTTGTTCTACGCAGCAGCAAAGGCAAAGACCAGACGGTCAAGGTAGCCTCCGATTCCCTCCTATTCCGCCAGATCGGGGAGACAATCTATCCGGTTCGCTCTGTGGCGTTGGTGGGCGGCGAGACGGTTGTTTTTCATTTGAATGGCGCCGGCGAAGCTGATTATCTGGAAGTGCGACCGGCGCCAACTGGCGCCGCGGCAGATCGATTCTCACCGTTTACAAACTGGACGACCGAATTATCAATCGGCCAGACGCAGGTCCGTTTGGGACGTTTCGCCGGCGGCATCGGATCGCTAACGGACTTGCGCGTGATCGCGCGCGGAAAATCCGGACGGGCCACCGACCTTGAGGTTCTAGGTACGGATGCAACACGTCACGTTCTTGGAGGGCGCATTCGCTCGGCGCTGGGCTTGCGTGACCAACTTTTTGTGATCGAGCGAAAATATGACGAGACCGGACGCGTCATTGGATTCGCTTTCCTCGGCCGCGGCTGGGGACACGGAGTGGGGATGTGCCAGGTGGGCGCTTACGGTCTGGCACGTCAGGGTTTTACTGACGAGCAAATTCTCAAGGCATATTACACGGGGATTGAATTGACGCGGATTTATTAGCTGTTAGCGCATCAGCATGAAAGAATTCCTGCATTTGCTGAGGGAGGGTCTTCGTTCTTCACCGGGTGTTCATGCCCCGCTTCTGTGCTAAATTCGCTTTTTAGGCTGCTATGGAATGAAGGAAATCGGCATGGCCTCAAGGATTGAACCGCTCCTAACAGTCGCCGACCTGGACGCTTTCCCTGACGACGATGGAAACCGCTATGAGCTCATCGGAGGGGAACTATTCGTGTCTCGCGCTCCCGGCATTCCACACCAACGCGTCCTTCACAATCTGCAAATGGAATTCGGTTCGTATTTGAAAGCTAATCCTATCGGCATCCTTGTCCCCGGAGCAGGTGCTATCTTCAGTGACTACGACGCGGTAATTCCCGATCTGGCTTTTGTTCGCAACGAACGATGGGATCAGGTGGTGACCGGCGAGAAGTTTACAGGCGCGCTCGACCTGGTCATTGAAATACTTTCGCCCGGAACTCAGAATCGTCAGCGTGACTTATCTGCGAAGAGAAAGCTTTATGGAAAATACGGCGTAAAGGAATATTGGATCGTCGATTCTGAGAACCTGGAAGTTCTTGTCCTTCGCTTAGAAGGACAGGCTCTCGAGGAAATCGCCACGTTCAAAAGCAGTGATGACTTGACCTCCCCTTTGCTTCCCGGCTTTCAACTGAAAGTAAAGACAATCTTCAAACTTTAGATCAAAGGATCTCTCCAATCTTCCCTGGATGGAAATCACAACGTTAGCTGAGCCGGCATGTGTCACGCTTTACGTCGTCCCGGATTGTCCATTGTGCGCTCATGCGCGTGACTGGCTGGAGCAACATGAAGTCAAATACATCGAGCGGGATGTCGCAAGCAACTTTGGCGCGTTGCGAGCTATGTATAAACTGACTCAGCAGCGGTTCGTTCCGGTATTCGAAGCAAACGGACGTGCTCTCGTGCGTCCGAGCGACGAAGAGTTGGCAGAATTGCTTTTGTGATTCAACAAATGCGTTTCTCCCGAAACCAAATCATCGGCGCCCTGATACTTCTGGCAGTCCTCTGGATGGTAATTCTCTACCGCATGGTATTCTCTCGCGCGTGAGTGCTAACAAAGGCCACCCTTCAATTGAGTCGGAAAACTGTAGACAAGATGTCCATGCTCCCGGCGTAGTCGCTATTGTTGGACCAACCGCTTCTGGTAAGAGCGCGCTGGGAATCGAAGTTGCGCTGAAACTGGGTGGCGAGATCATCAACTGCGATTCGGTCCAGGTCTATCGTGGCATCCAGATCGCAACCGCCAAAGTCCCGCTCGCTGAGCGTCAGGGTATTCCTCATCATCTGATCGATTTTGTCTCACCAGCCATCAACTACACTGCAGGGGAATGGGCGCGTGAGGCTGCGGCGACAATTGAAGATGTACTGGGGCGAGGTCGACTGCCGATACTGGTGGGAGGCACCGGACTTTACCTGCGAGCATTTCGCAACCCTTTCTTTCCCAGTCCGCAGACCGATGAAGAATTGCGCCGCAGACTAAACGAGCTGCGGCAACGCCGCGGTCCCGAGCACCTTCATCGCCTTCTGCGACGCCTGGATCCACAAAGTGCGGCGGAGTTGTTTCCGCGGGATTGGCCTCGCGTGCAACGCGCAATCGAAGTTTGTCTACAGACCGGCGCGGCAATGTCACAACAGAAGAGTGCGCGGCCACTGCCGCACGAAAGCGCCAGACGCATGCGCATTGTGGTTTTGAATCCCCCTCGTAGCGAGCTTTACCGGCGCATCAACGAGCGTACAGAAAGCCATTTTGCCGCCGGGCTGGTGGAAGAAGTCAGACGACTTTTGGCCGAGGGTGTGCCCGCAAACTCGAATGCGCTGGGCGCCCACGGCTACCGGCGGGTGGTTGAATATCTCGAAGGCGAAAAGAGATCTCGCCAGTGCTATCGAACAGACCAAGCTCGACGTACGCCATTACGCGAAGCGGCAATTGACCTGGTTTCGTCGCGAATCGGGCGCCGAATGGTTTGAAGGTTTTGGCGAAGCTAAGCAGGTGCAAAGTGCGGTTTTGCAAGCCCTGGCGACGAACCCCACCGAAACTTAGGTTCATCTCCCTTTGCGGTTATTTGCATGATCTTAGCGTGCTTTGCGGTTTATTTCTTATCAAAAGCCGGAACCGACAAAAGGCAAGGATCGCAAAGGGTCGCAAAGAACTAACGATTGTGCCGAAAATAGACCAGCCAAACCACGGCCCAAAGGTTAGGGCCGCTTCGCGATAAAAATAGGACATTCTTCAGTCGCCAATTTTCTTGTCACTAATCAGGCGCTGATGTAATCTGGCGGCAGCCCCCCTCCCACAGTTCAGATTCCCAGGGTGTAAGTCATGTCAGAAGGAAAGCCTGCGGCCCAGAATATTCAGGATGCCTTTCTAAATACCGTACGTCGTGAAAAAACCACGGTGATGATTTATCTCGTCAACGGCGCTAAGTTGACCGGCCGCATCCGTAGTTTCGATAAGTTTTCCATCTTAATGGAGGCCGGCTCGCAGGAGCAGTTGATCTTCAAACATGCCATCTCGACGATCTCCCAATCGCGGCGGGCCACCGGCGATTTACGCCCGCAATTGTCGGCCGAGACCGTCGTTGAACCACCTCCTTTAAATCAATCCGGCAATCAACCTCTCAATCAACCTGCCAATCAAGCTGTCGACTCGCCCGAATCCTGACATTCCTTTAAACTCTTCCGAGCAAATCTAGAACTCGCCAAGAGGAACGGGTGGCAGGAACTTTCATTACCTTCGAAGGCATCGATGGCAGCGGCAAATCCACGCAGTTGCGGATGCTCGCTAACTTTCTCAAACAAAGAGGCTGCAACATCTTGTTGACGCGCGAACCTGGCGGCACTCCAGTCGGCATCCGTCTAAGGGCGGCGCTGCTTGATGCGCAGGAAGAAGTTGATCCACTTACGGAACTTCTCGTCTTCGCCGCCGATCGTGCACAGCACGTTCGCCGTGTTCTGCGGCCGGCGCTGGAATCGGGACAGATTGTTTTCTCCGATCGCTACGCTGACGCCACTACGGCGTATCAGGGGGCCGGGCGCGGTTTCAAGCCGGAGCTAATCGCAGAGATCATCGAATTAGCAACTGAAGGACTTAAGCCTGACTTGACATTGCTTTTCGACCTTTCGGTTGACGATTCGCTCACGCGCACCCGCCGGCGCATAAACGGACAACAACCTGGCGATCGTTTAGATGGAGAGACCGCCGAATTTCACGCCCGCGTACGTGACGCTTATTTAAGCATTGCGCGCTCTGAGCCCGAGCGCGTGAAGATTGTGGAGACTAACCAGCCCGTTGAGTTGACTCACGAACGCGTTAAAGAGATTGTCCTGCCTTACCTTAGGAGCCGGGGCCACGTTTGCGCCGAATAGAAATCTTATGCTGGATCAACTTACTGGAAACGAGCGCGTCAAGAAACTGCTCAAGCGAATGTTGGAAGCTCGGCGTGTCCCCGGCGCCATGCTTTTTGCCGGCGAAGAAGGGGTCGGCAAGAAACTGTTTGCGCTCGAGATTGCCAAAGCTCTCAATTGCCGCTCGCCGCGAGACACTGAAGGTTGCGGCCACTGCCCCTCGTGCGTCCGCATCGGCAAATTCAATTATCCGCAAAGCAGCGAGTCGGATGATTGGAAAGGAATTATCTGGACAGATCACGCGGACGTGGGAATGGTCGAAGCTCCCAAGCGAGTATTGCTGGTCGACCAGATGCGCCTGATAGAGCGTGAGGCAAATTATCGGCCTTATGAAGGCAAGGCACGTTTGTTTCTGATCGAGGATGCTGACAAACTGAACGATGCATCCGCCAACGCGCTGCTGAAAGTTTTGGAGGAGCCCCCGCACACTTCGCACATCGTGCTGCTAACGTCCCGGCCGGCGATGTTGCTGCCGACCATTCGTTCCCGTTGTCAGATGATCCGCTTCTCGCCGCTTACTGCCGGCGAAATAGAAACTTATCTGGTAACGAACAAAATCTCGGGCGCCGGCGAGGCTCGTATTCGCGCGCGAGTTGCTCGGGGCAGCCTTGGTCGCGCCGTCGCGCAGGATCTGGATGAATTTAACGAGCAGAGAGAGTCAATGCTTCGCGTGTTGCAGGCGTTAAGCGAAAACAAAGATCGAACTCAACTGCTGCGGTCAGCAGAGGAATTAAACGACGCCAGGTACAAAGATGAATACGAGTCGCGCCTTGATATTCTCGAAACTCTGATTCGCGATGCGTGGATGCTGTCGCTTCACGCCCCGCACGACAGCGTCGTCAATGAAGACCTCCTGTCTCAACTCAAAAAGATCGCTCTTAACCTGGACAGCCAACGTCCTGCCGATTGGATCTCACAGATCGAAGAGATGCGCGAACAACTTATCGTCAACATCAATCGCAAGGCTGCCACGGATGCTTTGTTTCTCACCATGGCCGCCGCGGCACCGCCGCTGCAAAGAAGACGCTTCGTGCCGTAGCGACGTATTGCGGATCGAAAGAAGAAGTTAAACAGCATGCAAAATTAGTTCCATCAACTGTACTGAGAGAAGGAGTGGAGTAATTGGCTCTTCGGGAAACTGCTTCTTGACCAGAAGAGCGGTTGCTGCGTGATTGATAGCAAACACGTGATCCTTCCTTCTGTGCAAACAGAACCGGCTGCTCAACGTCCGAGCTGGCGCCGTTGGAAGCGCGTCACTCGCGGACCCATTTCACCATGTGCGGGAAAGGTTTCACGCCGCGTAAGAGTGCGTTCCGCTCGTCGAACGCCATCCCCCAAGCCAGCAGTAGTGGGAAGCCAATGTAGATTCCGCGGCGGGCGCAATTGATGATCGTTGCCGAGTCGCTACCACTCTTATATGCGGTTCCGTGGAAGATATCTTCCGGACGTATGTCGAGCTCCAACAGTGCGGCCATGACCAGGAGATCGTTGTCAATTCCTCGCCCCCCATCTCGCCTTCAATGAATCCGAAGTCGTCTGACCTCCGCTCGGGCGGTGAGAGCGCGATGTGCGCCGCCTCGTGCAGGGCATCGCCCGGCGCAACGAGCACCGACTCGTCAACGACGAGCGATCCGCGGGAAATGAGACTCCCCGGAAAGAGCGTCGGCACGTCGATGGTGCCGGCTCGCATTTCGATGCCGATTGACCCGAGAAATGCGGCCATTCGGGATAGGCGCGGGTCGCGGAACATGGTTGCTGTGAGCATAGCAGAGCTGCTCAAGGCTGTACGCAGCACGTAGGCGCGGGTGAATTAGTTGGTTCTCTGCGACTGCGACGGTCGTAGTTATTTGATTGAAACCAGTTCAGGCTTTTCGGTCGCGGCGGCGGTGAAGTTTTTAGTCGCGATTTCAGCGAGGAGTTTTTCAGTTTCCAGGACAAAAGCTTCGACGATGTCTTCGCCGGAAACTTTGCGCATTGGCACGCCGTCCTTAAAAATCATCCCCACGCCGCGACCGAAGGTAATTCCGAGTTGCGAATCATGTGCTTCGCCCGGTCCGTTAACAGCGCAACCCATAATCGAAAGATGCAAGGGCTCTTCGACGTGGGCCAGCCGGCGCTCAATCTCGGTCACAATCTCGACGAAGTTGTCGATATCGAGCCGGCCGCAGGTTGGACACGCAACCACGGTCACTCCACGGGTGCGCAACCCGAGTGACTTAACAATCTCCCAGGCTACACGTACTTCTTCCTGCGGCTCAGCGGCAAGTGAAACGCGAATCGTATCGCCGATGCCTTCATGCAGAAGAATGCCGAGTCCGATCGAGGATTTGATCGTGCCGCCAAAAGCTGTGCCCGCTTCGGTGACGCCAAGATGAAACGGATAGTCCACCTTCTCCGCCAGCAGACGATAAGCAGCGACTGTGCGATGGACGTCGGACGCTTTCAGCGAAATGATCGTGTCGGTAAAGCCCAGGTCTTCGAGAATCTGAATGTGACGCATGGCAGACTCGACCATCGCCTCGGGCGTCGCCGTGCCATATTTCTTCAACAGGTCTTTTTCCAGTGAGCCACCGTTGACGCCAATGCGAATCGGTACCTGCTGCGCCTGGGCTGCCCGCACTACTTCGACAATGCGCTCATGCTTGCCAATGTTGCCGGGATTGAGCCGCAACTTGTCGATGCCCGCTTCCAGGGCCAGTAGGGCGAGTTTGTAGTGAAAGTGAATGTCTGCCACCAGAGGCACATCCGGCACTCGCTTGCGAATCTCTTTCAGGGCGATCGCCGCATCGTTATCCGGCACGGCCAGCCGCACGATCTCGCAGCCCGCGCGCACCATCTCTTCAATCTGAGCCACGGTTGCGCCGACATCGGCAGTGTCCGTTTTCGTCATAGACTGCACGACGACCGGCGCACCACCGCCAATCTGAACATGCTTAATTTTAACTGCCTTCGACTGTCGCATATCTAATTCGTCCAATGTCCAACGTCCAATGTCCGGGTCTGTTATCTATGGTCTGACTTTGGACCTTGGACATTGGACTTTTGGACCTTTTGGACAATGCTATTTCCCTGGCGTTGTCACCGCGGGCTTGGTGACGTTCGGGCTCCGCGAAAACGTTTTCAAGAAGTCGTTTGTGAGTACAAAGACCATCAGTAGCAATACCATGACAAAGCCAACTTGCTGAATTCTGTCCCGCACGCGCATTGAAAGTGTCATGCCAATCGTTGCCAGAAGACCTTCCACCAACAACAGGAAGATCGCCCCGCCATCCAACACTGGAATCGGCAGGAGGTTAAATATCCCGAGGTTGAGGCTTAGAAAGGCCAGTGTCGTAAATAGTCCACCCCAACCATATCGTTCAACCGAGGACGATGCGGCTTTATAAATCCCCACCGGTCCAGACAGCGTATTGCGTGCCGAACGCTGGCCGGTGAAAAACTGTCCCAGTGCTTTGCCAGTCAAGCGGAGAATCTCGAGATTGGTTCCAACGGCGTAGCGCGCCGCGCCGCCAGGGCCGACTGGAAGTAGCGGGATGTCTTCCGTGGGGCCAAAACCCAACCGCTCCTTTCCGTCCGCCAGCTTACGCGCCGTCGCGGTGATATCCATCTCACGGCCGTCTCGCTTGACGTGCAGAGTGATCGGTTCGCCTTTATGCTCGCTGATAAATTGCGTAACCTGCTCAGCGCTGCGGACCGGTTGCCCGGCGATCGTCAGAATTTCATCACCGGATTGTAATCCAGCCTCGGCTGCCGGCGAATCCGGCGTAACCTCACGAACTACTACCGGAACGTCGCCATAGTCAGGCAGGAAATCCAGAATGCCGGCGGTTTCCCCATCTTCTGTACGCGGCACCGGCGTGATCATCAATTGGATTTGTTGGCCGTTGCGTTCCACCACGACGGGCAAAGGTTGGCCCGGAGACAAGAGCGCGTCCCCGCGAATGGTGTCCCACTTCGGATGGTCCATGCCATTGAACGAAATGATTCTATCGCCGCGTTGCAAGCCGGCTGCTTCGGAAGCCCCGCCGCTGGCAATGCTGCTTACAACCGGTGCCGGTGTTGCGGGCACTCCATACATCAAAGCGCCGGCAAGCGGAATCGCCAGGGCTGTTAGTATGTTCATCACGGGCCCGGCCAAAGCAACCAAAATTCGCTGCCAACGCGGGCGCAAATCGAATCTTTCTTCAGGCGGGATGTTGGAAGCTCCTTCACCCTCGATTGGCGCATTCGATTCGTCGCCACCGAGTTTGACGTAGCCACCCAGCGGAATAGCCGAGACGCGGTAGTCAGTTTGTCCCCACTTTTTTCCAAACAGGCGCGGGCCGAAACCGACCGAGAAAGTCTCCACGCGAATCTTGAATAGTTTCGCAACTAAGAAGTGGCCAAACTCGTGCAGAACCACGGCTGCGCCCAGAATGAAAATGAAAGCAAAAATGCTTGTGATAACGGTCATTAATCAGGGTCTCTTTCTAATATTCAATAAATACTTAATAACCGGTTATTTAGACACTAAGTCTCCGAACCGGGTTGCCGTGGTTGAGTTTACGCGGCGACTTCGGGCACGTCAAACTAGCCATTCGACAAATTACGCAGGCAATGCTGCGGGCTTAGCGAGCTTTTGTATTTCAGTAGTCGCGGAGATTCGAGCTGTTTCGTCGGCCTCGAGTATTGCGGCAAGTTCTGTGGCGGGTTGAGTTTGATGATGATCCATCACAGCTTCGATCACCAGCGGGATGTCCGTCAGGCTGATGCGCTCCTCGATGAATGCCTGCACAGCTTCCTCATTGGCAGCGTTCATCGCTGCCGGCAACGTGCCGCCCGCACGCAGGGCGCGATAGGCAAGCGTGATACAGGGAAACCGATCAAGATCCGGCGGTTCGAAATGGAGCGCCGATAACGCAGTGAGATCCAGCGGCGGGAGTTCACAACCATAGCGTTCGGGAAAAGTGAGGGCATACTGAATGGCATGGCGCATATCGGTAACACCCATCTGTGCGATTACCGAACCATCCACCAGCTCAATCATTGAATGCACGACCGACTCCGGATGGACCACAATTCCAATTTGATCGGGCGAAAACCCAAAGAGCCAGTGGGCCTCAATCACCTCGAGGCCTTTGTTCATCAAGGTGGCCGAGTCAATAGTAATTTTTGCGCCCATGTTCCAGGTCGGGTGCCGCAGCGCTTCCGAAACAGTCGACTGCTGCATTTGCGACTTTGTCTTCGTGCGAAAAGGTCCGCCGGAGGCGGTGAGAATTATGCGACGAACCTCGGATGGCTTTTCTCCGCGCAAACACTGGTGCAGCGCGTTATGTTCTGAGTCTACTGGTAGTAACTCAGCGCCCGACGCGCGTGCCGCCTGAGTCATCAACTCGCCGGCCATCACCAGTGTCTCTTTATTCGCAAGTGCTACCCGCTTGCCGGCTTCAAGTGCGCGCAGCGTGGGCACAAAGCCAACCGCGCCAACCGTGGCTGAGACTACGCAGTCAGCCTGGCTGTGAGTGGCGACTTCGATCAGACCCGATTCGCCAACGATGATGCGCGGCAAATCCACATCTCTCTCAAATAGCCCGGCGCGCAGATCATGCGCCGCCTCCTCCGTTTCGACGGAGACAAGGTCAGGCAGGTGTTTCGCTATCTGATCGGCCAGCGTCTGTACGTTATGACCCGCGCCCAATGCCACCACGCGAAAACGTTCAGAGCCGAACGACTCGACGACCCGCAATGTGTTACAGCCGATCGAGCCGGTAGAACCCAGTATCGCAATGCCCTTCGGATGTCTGCTCGTGCTCATATCAAGCCACTAACTTCGGTAGGAATCTGCGCGACTCGTACGGGTTAAGCAAGTCGACTGTCTCACCTGCGTCATTTCTATAAGAGGCTGACGTCACCCGCCATTGCCGGCCATTTCGATAAATCAACTCAACAGAAGCGTCGACAGTTTTTCGTTCGCCGATAACTTTCAAATTCAAACTTGCAGTGCCGTCGCCATTGTTGACGTTGATGTTACCGGTAACAAAACTTCCAAAGTCTTTAACCTCACCAATATCCTGCTTAAGGCGTTCGTTGCTCTTCAAGAAGCCTTTCGCAGTGGTGCCGGCCTCGCCATTGCTAATTTGGTAGAAGGCAAAGCCGACAATTCCCACGACAAAAAGCGCCACAATCAGACCGAGCACAATCACAGTCGACGCCACGACCAGAATTATCTTTTTCGTAGTCATTTTAGGGCAGACGCGCGCTGAAATAGAAGTGAGCAAAATAGTAAATGAGCGGCGCGTTGAAGAGCAAGCTATCTAAACGATCAAGTGCGCCACCATGTCCCGGCAATATTTTGGCGGCATCTTTAGCACCGGCGCCGCGTTTGAGCGCGCTCTCCGTGAGGTCGCCGAGTATACCCAGAACGATCATCACGGCTGCCAATGGAAGTGCCCATTTCAACGGCAGCTCCTTGAAGAACCAAAAATGCGCGACCGTGGCGAGAGCCAGCCCCGCTACGACTCCGCCCGCAACACCTTCCCATGTTTTTCCCGGACTAATCGCGGGAGCGAGTTTGTGTTTGCCGATGGCCCTGCCCACGTAATAGGCGCCCGTGTCCGCTCCCATGAGAATGAGGAAAAAGAAAGACAGCAGGTGCGCGGACAGTTTTTCCTCAAATCCTGTTCGCAGTGCCAGCAAATGTCCGCCAAGGAACACTACATAAAGCACCCCAAGAATTGTCGCTCCCGCCGACGCGATCATTTTGTCAAACGGCGCGCCCCGCAGCGTAGCCGCGATCATTGTACCGATAGTCAAGACAATGATCACGAGCCCAATTGTTTCCACGTCCAATCGTGGCTGCCGATCAGGGGTGGCAAAATAAAAGATTGTGAAGAGCGCTGCACCCCCCAGGAAACCCGCCGCCACGTCCGGCTTCATGTCCTTCTTCCTTGCCAGAACGTAAAATTCATAAAGTCCAAAAATCATCGCCGCCGCCGCGAGGACAACGAAAAGCGGTTGCAACCAGGGAATCAAAATGGACGCAATGAGAATGGGCAGGGCGATGACGGCGGTGATTATTCGTGACATCTTCAGTCGTTAGTTTCAGTCTTCAGTCATAAGTCGTCAGTCTTCAGTCTTTGGTTTTTGGTTTTGGCTGTTTACTGTCGACTGTCCACTGTCACACTGTCTACTGTCTACTGTCTACTTCTCTCACTTTGCGTTCGCCACCAGTTTCAGTCCGCCAAAGCGACGATCGCGACGCTGATAGTCGACTATCGCTTCCAGCAGATGCACCCGACGAAAGTCGGGCCAAAGCGTATCCGTTACGTAGATTTCGCTGTAGGCTGCTTGCCAGAGCAGGAAGTTTGAGATGCGCAACTCACCGCTGGTACGAACGAGCAAATCCAGGTCGGGCATCTTGCGTGTGTAAAGCTCATTGGCGATGCGCTCTTCGGTCAGCTCATCGGGAGCGCTTCCTTCATCAAGCAAACGGCGAACAGCGGCGCGGCAAGCGTCAATTATCTCGGCGCGACCGCCATAGTTCAGAGCCACCGCCAGGATCATCCCTGTATTTTTTGCAGTGCGCTCGGTCGCTTTCTCGATTTCGCTGCGAACGTTTTTTGCGAGCGCGCCCGTGCGTCCGATTGTTTGGAAGCGGATATTTTGCCGGTCGATCTCATCTAACTCCAGACGCAGATAACGCCGCAGCATGCGCATGAGCGCCTCAATCTCGTAGCGCGGGCGCTTCCAGTTTTCAGTAGAGAACGCATACAGCGTCAGAGCGCCAAGACCGAGGCGCGCGCCTGTGTCCACTGCGGCACGGACCGCTTCGACTCCTGCGCGGTGTCCGGCGATGCGTGGCTCACCGCGCTGCGCCGCCCAGCGCCCGTTGCCGTCCATGATGATCGCAACATGACGCGGCAAGCGGTCCCAGACAATCGACGAGAGCAACCGCTCCTCGCGCGTTCCCGCTTTAACTAATCCGGTAAAATCAGAAAGCATATAAATGCCTTATCGCTAGCTCTTATCTTATCAGCAAAGACTACTCATAGCGCACTGAAAGAAGTGTCAGCCCACACGCGGGCGCCGTCGCTCCGGCAAGAGAGCGGTCACCCTGGTTTATCGCCCGCTCGATAATTTCTGTCTCCAATTCGCCGCGGCCGACAGCCAGCATCGTGCCGGCAATCGATCTCACCATGTAACGAAGGAAACCGTCCGCGCTTATCGTCATTTCGATAATCGGAGCGCAGGCTCGATCATCCCAACGGCTAACAATCGTATAGCGAGTTATCGTTCGCGTCCTGGTTTCGGAATCGGACTGTGCGCGAGGAAAAAGCGGTCCAGTCGTGTTCGCCCAAAAACAACTCTGCGGATTGATTCATGCGATCGAGATCAAGGGCGCGCGCTTCGTGGTGAGCGTAGCGGAGCCAAAAGGGAGATATGACCGGGCCATTGATCACGCGATAGAGATAGGTCTTCTCCCGCGCTGAATAGCGGGCATGGAAATCAGAGGCGACAACCTGCGCCTCAATCACGCGCACGTCTTTCCCGATGTTTCCGTTAATCGCGGCGCGAAGTTTTTCCGGAGTTATCTCCCTTTGCAGATCCACGCTGGCAACCTGGCCCTCTGCGTGCACGCCTGCATCCGTTCTCCCTGATCCATGTACTACAACGTCGCGGCCTTCGATTAAGGAAAGAGCTTTACTCAGCTCGCCCTGCACTGTTCGCAGGTCGGCCTGCATCTGCCAACCGTGAAAGTCTGTGCCGTCGTATTGAATGGTCAGTTTGAAGTTCATTTATTGAGGATCTGTGGTCATGGTTTGCAGGCAGTCGTGTTCGGTCTTTGGTCTTTGGTCTTTGGTCTCGGGCTTGATTTCGCGCCTGCTCCTGCCCTGCTCCTGCTCCTGCGCCTGCTCCTGCCCTGCCTATTGCCTACTGCCTTTTCCTGCTTCCCGGCTTGATCGCCGGCTCGCCTCGCTTACAAGCTTCACAATCGGCCGGCTCAACTGAAGGCACATCAAGCGTGGCTAGCGCTATGCGCGGCACGCCCACATCGGCTCTGCCTGATGATCGGTCTATGATCGATGCCGCGGCAACTACGTTCGCGCCGTTGGCTTGCAATGCCGCCACCGTCTCGCGCGTGGAGCCTCCGGTAGTCACAACGTCTTCAACCACCAGCACTCTTTCACCGGGTGAAACCGAGAAGCCACGACGCAAAACCATCTTGCCGTTTTCTCGCTCGGTCCAAATGAAGCGAGCGCCGAGCGCGCGCGCAACCTCGTGACCAATTATGAGTCCACCGATTGCTGGAGAGACAACCGTCTGAATATTTTCAGCCAGAAAGTGTTCCGCTATGCTCTGACCAAATGCTTCCGCTGCGCGCGGATGCTGCAAGACGAGCGCACATTGCAGATAGATGCCGCTATGCAAACCGCTGGTTAGCACAAAATGTCCTTCCAGCAGCGCTCCGGTATCTCTAAACTTCTGGATTACTTCTTTCGCTTCCACAATCTTATCCTCTACGCTGGCAACGTGCCGTGTTACAATCGCCGCGCCATGGCGCCTTTTTCCAATCTGGTTTCTGATTCAACCCTCGTCCAGGAGACAATCGATCTGCTGCGCCTCTCCGGAGGTCGTGCCAATGCTTCCCAGATTGTCGATGCAGTTTTCAAAGTATCTCACATTGACGAAGAGTTGGCGGGGCTGCTGGTTGGCGATCTGGTAAAGGGTGATCGGCGCTTCAAGATCATCGATGGCAAGACCATCGAACTGCAGGCGTATGACTGCGAATCGCGACTGCTTGAAGAACTGGATTTTGTCGTGGTCGACATTGAAGCCACTGGGGCCAAGATGCCGCCGAATCGCATCATCGAACTCGGGGCCTATCGCATTCGCGGCGGTCAGATAGTAGACAACTTCATGACGCTCGTGAATCCCGAGATTTCGATTCCTCGTTTCGTCGTCGCCCTAACCGGCATCACGAATGAGATGGTAAAGCAGGCGCCACTCTTCGCCGCAGTTGCTCCGAAATGGTTGGAGTTTGTCGAAGATGCGGTGCTGATAGCTCACAACGCGCCCTTCGATACGAATTTTATCAATCATGAAATCTCACGAGTCTATCCCGGGCACCGGATGATGAATCCGCACCTTTGCACCGTCACGCTCTCACGACGCGCGCTGCCCGGTCTGGCTAACTATCGACTGGAAACCGTCGCCGACCACTTCTCAATTCCCATCTTCGATCGCCATCGCGCCGGCAGCGACGCCCTGGCTACCGCCGAAGTCTTTCTTAGAATCCTGGACCGGCTTGAGGAACATGGTGTGCGGGACCTGGCAACGGCGCGAATTTTTCAATCGCCGCCACCTGACCAGCCGGAATCAACTGCCCAACCCCTGCTCTTGCCGCTGGTTTCCGGATTCTAGACTTTTTATCCACTACCGCCCTGGACCTTTTCTTAAGTAGGTTTCTCGTCACGAAGATGACGATGATCAAGATGGCGAGACCGAGACCTATCCACGGATAATACTGCGCCAGAACATGTTTCGCTTGCGCACCGTAGCGAATGGCAAAATATCCTTCCAGCAGGAATCGAAACATGCGACCGGCGATGATTGCTAACGTAAAACGCGTCAGGCTGAAACGAAATACGCCGGCAGTGACCACAAACATTTTGAAAGGAAACGGCGGCGGCATTACCGAGGCCACTAACACCGAGAGTACGTCGTAGCGATCGATCAGCTCCTTTACTCTTCTTTGCTTTGCCGGTGAAAATTTCCGCAGCGCACGGCTCCCCGCCCGGCGCGAGACGTAATAGAGAATCACGCAGCCGACCGCGGAGCCTGCCGTCGCCAGCAATGCATAGACGACAACCAAGCGCGGATGCGCAATGGTGAGGAGGATCATCACCGCGTCTGCACTGCTCGGCAGGGGTACGAAAGTTGAATCAAGCAGCGCCACTGCAAACAGACCGAAGGGCCCCAGGGCAATAAAAAAATCCGAGAGGCGCGTCAGACGATCCGTGATCGTGGGAAACAGTTTCAACTAGGACTGCCCTTTCGGTAAGTTGTCAGTCAAGTTCGCGATCTTTACATCTCCGGCGCGAGTGCTTCGCCTATTAGCAATTGCGTAGACGAGGAATATTATGACGGCGGCCGCGGCCACAATACTAAGGATCACCAGACCGTTGTCTCTGAGGAACGATAGTACGCGTCTGCCGTAAAAGACTGCCAGAATACCTTCCACGTAGTAACGAAACGACCTCGCGATCATCACCGTCATCAAAAACTTCCAGCGTGGATACTCCAGAGTGCCCGCGGTGGCCACAAAGATCTTGAAGGGCATGGGCGGCGGCAGCAGCGCCGGAATCGCGATCGCCAGGAAGCCATAACGCGCGTAGGCGCGCTCGACTCGCTCGATGTTTTCCCGCTTAAAACGTCGTCGCAACAGCGCCTGGCCGCCGCGTCGCATAATAGTGTAAAGAACCAGACAGCCTATTACTGAACCAATTGCGGCAAACAGTGGAAAATAAAACGCAGCGCTTGGTTGCTTTGAAGCAGCGTCCCACGACCAGATAGTCATTGATTTCAGGCAGCGATAATAGCGACGAATCGAGCGCGCCAATTGCGATCATCGCCGGTGCCGCATAGTAGATCGGCAAACCGATCACATAACGTTCGAGCCAGTGGCCGATGGAGGTTAACCAATCAAACATAATTCAGTCATGAGCGATGAGTCATGAGTGATGAGTAAGAAGCAAGAGCTTCGACTCGTCACGGGATCATCGCCAGCCCAATCAGAGCACACTTTTCCGGGGAGTCATAGTAAGGAGATCACGTGTAGGTCCGGCTACGTCACGGTCACTTTTCACTTATCACTCATCACTCATTACTGTCTTGTCTTATTTTGCCGGGGCAAAGATGGATGGGGTGTCGTAGGTGACGCCGACTGTGAAGCCGCTAGTCGTGAGTGAAGCGGGTGAGTCCTTTGATGCCGGCGAAATCAAAGCGAAGTCCGGAAGCTCGAATCTGCATTCCGAGGCGTGCTTCAGACTGCGACTCAGTCCCGAGCGGACCATCGCCTGGTCTGGTATTGGCGCGGCCATTAACTTCACCGGCGATACTGAACTGTTTATTCAGGCGGAAGATCCCCGCCGCGCCATACGTCAGTACATCGTTTTGGGAAAACAACTCCGTAGGCGCAGTCAAAATTGCAATTCCAATATTCCCGAACGTGTTGAAGCCGTCCGTCGCGACCAAACTTCTTGCCAACCAGTATCGATCCATAGGCATTAGTCTGATTCAATCCGATTCCGCGGGCCTGATTTGAGTTAGGCAATCCGACGCCAACACGAAAACCTAAAGACGGACCGCGCCTGGTTTCACTTCGCAGTTTGAATTTGGTCCAGAGAATGAAATCACCGGTGTCGTTGGTCGAATTGGCTCCGGGCGCCAATGACAAAGGAATGGCTGAGGCACCGCGCGAATTGATGCTGAGAAAATTCTGAGCTACGCCCTCGATCTGAAATTCAACGTTGGGGGCAAAACCGATGGTGACGCCGATTACACCGACGCGGGTGAGATCGCCGGTCAGGCCCGAAGCCGGAAACTTTGCGCCCTGCAGGAAATCCAAACCCGCTTCAATGCGCACTGATCCCGGTGGAATGATGTCGACATCTTCGGTGATCAGCGGCCGCTGCTGGGCCCGCGTTGATTGTGGCCAGGGCCAGCAGGAAGACGCAGGCGCGACAGCAGCGCACAGGTATTGGACATTTCGAGAAGACATTGCTTTTGTTGCTACGTGCGGCGTCGATTGTAATGTGCAGCCGATTGTAACGCAAACTATTAGTTAGAGCTGCGCAGGCTGATAGTTTGCCTCAATCGATCTGGTTCTTCACCACCTGAAACGAATCAAAATATTTCGCAGCCCTGGCATTGACCGCGTCGCTCTCCAGTGATTTTGGGAAGATGATCTGAAGAACATACACGCGCTTATCAACTTCATAGAACCTGGCGCGCACGATGTATTCAACTGCGTCAGGTTTCGCTGCCTCAGCAGATTGCGGGGCAGCGGGCTTCGCCAGCACTTTCAGTTCGCGTCCGGGATAGCCACCCAAGCTGATTGCGTTTTCACTAATCAACGTTCCGTTAATTCGGTTAACCATACCGTCCGCGAGCCGCGTCTGCTGAGAAGATCGTTCCCGGCACGTTATCAAAATAGCCGGTCAAAAATACAACGTCGCCTGGTTCCACCACAGAGGCCAGGTACTGGGGAAACTTCTGCCCGTCTGCAGCCGCTGCCTCCTGCGTGCTCAAATTGGGCTGCCTCGGAAGCGAGACTGTATAGCGACCTTCGGGTGAGCTATATTTTATCCATTCATCGGGCTTCTGAATGCTTAGCGCGAATGGTGCGCTGATCAGCAACAGCAGAATCACAGCGATACATTTTGTCATCGGGGGTCAGTCCTCAGAAAATCTTCGGCTAAAAAGTGGGGAGTACAATCAAGATCGCCAGGACGTCTGGCCGAGCCGATTCTAAAGCCCACCATTCGAAGGGTCAACGAATATCCGTTGTGCTACTATCTCGCCATTTTATACCAATGAGGGCTGCCCCAAAATGAACAGACAACCAATAACTGCGCTGATCATCATTGCCTTTCTCTCTTTGCTTTCGCAGCCGTCGTTTAGAGTGTTTGCCGAACAGGACAAGGAAAACCAGGCGAGCACAAAGACGATAGCGGTGGCAGGTTTGCGCGATCGCGTTACGGTCAGACGCGACGAACGCGGCATTCCCTACATTGAAGCGAAAAACGATGAGGATCTGTATTTTGCGCAGGGCTACGTAACCGCGAGCGATCGGCTTTGGCAGATGGATCTGCTGCGGCGAACCGAGCGTGGTGAGCTTGCCGAGGTGCTCGGGGCCGGACCAAATAACGCTGTTCTCGAACAGGACAAGCAACATCGCACGCTCGGATTCGCGCAGGAAGTAGAGCTGAACTTGCGCAGAGCATCTCCTGAATCGCGAGCCGTGCTCGAAGCCTACGCGAATGGAGTTAATGCCTATATCGCATCGCTTGATGCCAGGAGTCTGCCCGCCGGAGTTTCAAATTCTGCAGTACAAACCAAAGCCCTGGACACCGGCGGATTCTTTGTTGTTAGGAAGGTTTTTGCTGAGGCCTTTCAATCACCTGGCGTCTCGACATTATGCGTGCAGCGCTCGCCGGCCTGCCCGCCGAGAAACGCGCCGGGCTAATGCCCGAAATTTCTCCTCTCGATGTGCTGGTTGTTGGTAAGGATTCAGAAGCGAACAACAAGACGGCAAGGCGATCTCAACCTTCATCAACGCGATAACTCTTCAACCGAGAAACACTTCTGGCCCTTGCCAGAGACCAGGAACTCGCGAACGCAAGCGCTGGCACGCGTCGGTCTTTACGCGGAAGGGCTGGCCGCGAGCAACAACTGGGTGGTCAGCGGCAAACACACCGTTACCGGCAAGCCGCTGCTCGCCAACGATCCACACCTGCCGGCGTCAGCCCCTTCGATCTGGTACATGGTCCATCTCAGCGCTCCCGGTCTTCGCGTTGCCGGTGTCACGGCGCCAGGCGGTCCCGGCGTGATCATCGGGCACAACGATCGCATCGCCTGGGGCATGACGAATGTTGGCCCGGACGTTCAGGATCTCTACGAAGAAAAGTTTGATCCGGCCAATCCAAAACGGTATATGACTCTCGGCGGGTTGGCGCGATGCGGACGTTCGTCACGAAGAGATCAAGGTCCGCAAAGGGTTTCACAGACTCTGCAACCGACACCGTGACCCTGGACGTTACCGTTACGCAGGCACGGACCAATCATTTTCGAAAGAGCGCGGCAAGCGTTACGCCCTACGCTGGACCGCGCTCGATCCCAACGACTCAACACGGCGACTCCGCTTACTTGATGAATCGCGCGCGCAACTGGAAGGAGTTCAACGCGGCCCTGCGAATCGTTCACCGCGCCCACGCAAAACATCGTCTACGCCGACGTCGACGGTCACATCGGCTATCACGCGGCCGGGATCGTGCCGATTAGAAAGTCGGGCGACGGCAGTGTTCCGTACGACGGCGTCAACGGATGCCGGTGAGTGGATCAACTACATTCCGATCGACGAACCTGCCGACGCTCTACGATCCGCCGTCAGGAATTATCGTCACCGCAAATCAGCGCATCGTCGGCACCGACTATCCTTACTTCCTGACGCATTCGTGGGCGCAGCCTTATCGCGCGCGCCGAATCTTTGATCTGCTCAATCAGAAACCGAAGCTAAGCACCGACGACTTTCGCCGCATTCAGGGCGATGTCTACTCAATCGGCGGTACGTTTCGTTTGCTCGCGAAGTCGTAAAGATACTGCGACCGAGACTTAACACCCGGCAGATACAAAACTCAGCGAGTTGCTCGATGCCTTCGAAAAGTGGGACGGACTGATGAACGCGGATTCACACGTTGCGCCGATGCTCTGGCAAATGCGTGTCGCCTTTCGTTCGCGAGATACTGACTGCCGCACTTGGGAGAGGATCTCGTCAAGACTTTCCAGTGGGGCAACTTCGACACGACGATCGATCGTCTGATCACGGAACAACCAAAGGATTGGCTCCCAAAGGAATTCAGCGAGTTATGCCGATCTGCTGCGCGCTTGTTACGAGGATGCGCGTACGACCCTGTCGAAAAACATTGGGACCGACGAGTCGAAGTGGACGTGGGGCGAGATGGTCAAGGTGCGCTTTCCGCATCCGCTGGCTGGAGCGCCGCTGGTTGGTTTGCAGTTTACGATTCCTCCGTTTCCGCAAAATGGGACGCGGCGGACTGGCGGCCACACCAATGTCGGTGGTTCAGTTTCAATGCGGTTAATTGCGGACACGAGCGATTGGGACAAGACTCAACACGGAATTGCGCTTCGGCGAATCAGGCATTCCGTCCAAGCCCGCATTGGAACGATCAACTTGCCGACTGGCGCGCCGTCACGCCACGCGTCTTTCCTTTTAGCGAAGCGGCCGTTGCAAACGCGGCGAAGGAGACGACGCTACTTGAACCAGCCAAGTAGCGGTTGGGATCAGAGCGAGAGTCAGCCCCTTTCTGAACCGAGCTGTGCTACTGTCACGATTAGCCGGTCGCTATTGCTCCCAGTTCTGACTTTGTCTGGTCGAGCCGAATTGGTTCCGTGAAAGGAATGGTTTTTTCGCAAGACGAGCTTGTCCCCGTCTTTGTCATCTCTTATCCGAAATAGATCTTCCTTACATGAGAGCCAAACCTCATCTCGGCAACGAGCCATGGAGAGTCTTTTGCGCTATTGAACTACCGGAGACAGTGCGCAAAGCTGTACTACAACGCATCGCGCAACTGAAAGAAGCGGTGCCTGATGCAAAAGCGAGTTGGAGTCGGGATACCAACCTTCACCTCACGCTAAAATTCCTCGGCGAGCTGCCACAAACTTCAGTTCCGAATATTTCCACTGCCGCCTCGCGAGCGGTTGGAGGTATTGCGCCGTTTTCAGTTCGGCTTGAACAAACCGGGGCCTTTCCGAAACAGGGCCAACCTCGTGTCTTATGGATTGGAATTAATGACCTCACCGGCGAGCTTGGTAAATTGCACGCGCGCCTCGAGGACGAATCTACGAAAGCGGGCTTTGCCAGGGACGACCGTCACTTTCATCCACATCTCACCCTCGCTCGTTTGCGTCAGCCACGACACGCGCGAACACTCGTCGCGGCTCA
Source organism: Blastocatellia bacterium (assembly GCA_963698325.1). Lineage (GTDB taxonomy): Bacteria > Acidobacteriota > Blastocatellia > Pyrinomonadales > Pyrinomonadaceae > PSRF01. The sequence continues at coordinate 676,799 of CAVOQJ010000013.1, forward strand.
CAAAGAGCTGGAGTTTGATCCTGCGGAAATCGTAGTGTCAGAGCTGTTAGTGATTAGGAGTGAACTGAGCAGTGAGGGATCGAGGTATACGGTGATCTCGCGACACCCGCTGGGGCATGTCCGACAAACTTCTTAATTTGGGGGTCGACGCTTATCGCGACCAGAAAGTCTTTCAAACTGAACGTCGTCAATTCTGATTAGAAGGAGGGCTTGCCCCGCTGCTGGCCGGACCTGCAAGCCTATCGGGGCAACTCTCGTGGCCTCGGCGGCGCCGGCGGCTCCTTTCACCACTCTTCTCACCCGACTGCGACAGCACTTCCTTTATTGCCCCCACGCTCGAGAGCATCGCTGAAGTTTCCACCGGCATGAAGATCACTTTGGAATTGTTGGTGCGCGTCATGTCGCGCAGGCTTTCGATGTAGCGCGTCGTGATCAAATACTGGGCCGGATTGCCGTGCTCATGCATAGCCTCGGCAACCCGCGCGATTGCCTGAGCTTCAGCTTCGGCGTTGCGCAGACGCGCCTGGGCCGCACCTTCGGCAGCCAGGATCGCCGACTGCTTCTCGCCTTCGGCGCGAGTTACCGCCGCCTGCTTCTCACCTTCCGCACGCGTGATCGCCGCCTGCCGATCGCCTTCTGCCTGTAGCACCAGCGCGCGGCGATTGCGCTCCGCAGTCATCTGTTTCTCCATCGTGATGCGCACGTCTTCAGGCGGATTGATGTTCTTGACGTCGACACGCGTAACTTTCACGCCCCACTTGTCGGTCGCTTCGTCAAGAATCATTCGCAGCTTCGCATTGATCTGATCGCGCTGAGAAAGCGTGTGATCCAGATCCATATCACCCATCACGGCGCGCATGCCGGTGATCGTCAATTGCACAATGCCGCCGACCAGGTCGTTCATCTCGTAGACGGCCTTGACGGGATCGGTGATCTGCCAGTAGACGACCGAGTCGACGTGAATCGTCACGTTGTCGCGCGTGATGACCGGCTGCGGCGGCAGATCGATGTACTGTTCGCGCAGATCGATGGAGGTCAGGCCGGGCCGCGTGTTGGTCCAATAGACGGCGCGTGGCTTATCGAGAAACGGCCAGAGCATGTTTAGTCCGCTGTTCGCCACAAACTAAACCGGCCCAGCCGCTCGACCAGCATGACGGTTGCCTGCGGAACGATTCGGATCGTCTTGGCGGCAATCACGAGCAGCACGATCGCGATAAAACCGAAGAAAAAAAGGGCAAGAAGTGTAGTAAGGGGCTCCATAATCAACTCCTCAGGTCAATTTCACCGTTGCTAAGTGCAGCTAGCTCGGCGTGAACTATATCGGATCGTCAACTGTCGGACAAACTCCTGTTTGTCGAATGGTCCGCGTCTCAAGTCAGCGAGAAACTAAAGTTGGCCTGACCATGCCGGCGGCTGCCAACCTCCAGCGTCTCTTCGACGATTGCCGCGGCCGCCAGCACAACTCTTCTGCAAATGGACGACCGACAATCTGGACACCAATCGGCAACCCTTCCGATGATCGGCCGGCAGGAACGACAACAACCGGCAAATCGAAAACGTTGAATGTTTGCGAATAACTGAACGCGCGAAACGTACCCATCGTGCAATTACCAACCGTGACCTTGTGCGTATCATGCTGGTAAGCCGGCGTAGCTCCGACGGGCGCAATGATCATGGGGTGTCTCCATCCAGTCTAGCAACGCGGCGCGCAAGCGATCTCGTTCCATCCACGGCTGATGTAGTCGTCGAGAGTCGGCGTGGGCATGTCGTCGGCGGTTGCCAGTCGCCAGCGAACAAAATCGCCTCCCTTCGTCTTCATGACCAGCGTAAACGTTTCGCAGTTGAACCACCGACGCCCGCGAAAAGAGTTTCAGCCACAGTTCGTGTCCGCGCTCGACTTGCGGCGGTCGACGCTCTTCCACGATCAGTCCGGCATCGCCAACGCCGCGGCCGCAGTTGCAACAGCGCTCGAGTTTCTTCACTGACCGGAGCAACTCCATCGTCGGTGTACCACGCGACGCGCCCCCCATGAAGAAACGAATGAGCTTCAGTGGAGCCGGTTGTGAACGAAGTGGACCAGGCTGCGGACATTTCATTACCGCGAGAACATCGAAAAGCAGGCGAAGGTCGTTCACGCTCCTGGCCATTGGACCAATCACCGCGCCCAGCGAGTAGGGCCCAGTCGCTGGCGGAAACTGACCGTCGCCGGGAACTCGTCCAACCGTTGGCTTCAACCCGACGATGCCACAGAAGTGAGCCGGAATTCGGATTGAGCCGGCAAGGTCGCTGCCAATTCCCGCGGGCGACATACAGGTTGCGATCGCCGCAGCTTCGCCACCACTTGATCCGCCCGGCGTTAGCGAAAGGTCGTGCGGATTATTGGTCCGACCAAAGACAGGATTGTCCGCGGTGTAGTCCATTGCCATCTCGGCCGCGTTGGTTTTTCCCAGAACGATTGCGCCCGCGGCTTTGAGACGAGCAACAGCCGGCGCATCACGTTCGGGAATAAACTCGGCGCGTATCGCCGATCCACTGGTTGTACGCAGGCCAGCCGTTTCAATGGTGTCTTTGATCGTCAACGGCACGCCGTGAAGTGGACCAAGCCCATCCCCGCGCGTGATGGCTGTTTCAGCTTCTTTCGCCTTCTCGAGAGCGTCTGGAGCAATCGTGACGATCGCATTTAATTGCGGATTAATCTTCTCCAGGCGGTGCAGATAGGCTGACTCGACTGGTGAAACGGTTCCACTGCGGATCGATTCGGCCAACGTTGTTAGCGGTCTTTGGTTGGATCAGTCATTCACTTTTGCGTCTGCAAGCTGACGATCGACGGTCTCTTAATATCAATTTCTCTGTGTGTCCTCCGTGTTCTCTGTGCCTCTGTGGTGAGCAATCGCTAATAAAGATCAACCACGGAGACACAGAGAACACGGAGGACCAGAGTTTGGTTCAAACGAAGGCCCAACGGATAATTCCGAGTAGCTCGCTCACAATTCATCAGCGACGTTTTGCTTTTCTGCCACTTCTCAATATAATTTAATTGCTCTGGAAAATCTCAATCACAACTTGCGTAAGTGTGGACCAGCGGCCTCAACGCCAAAGCTCAGCGGCAAAGGAGTGCATTCTTGGCTATTCGTTTGAGCAGGACTTTCGTCTTGCGCAAGCTTCATCAGCTTTCCGGTATCGTTCCTCTCGGAATCTTTCTTTTAGAACATTTCTACACCAACTCGAAGGCGCTTACCGGCGCGGCAGATTTCAACAACGCCGTCAAAGATCTGCAGTCGATTCCTTACATCCTCTTCGTCGAGATTGGCGGCATCTTTATACCGCTCATCTATCACGCCGTCTATGGTCTGGTGATCACGATGGAAGCGCGGCCGAACAACCTGGCTTATCCCTACCCGCGCAACTGGTTCTATCTGATCCAGCGAATAACCGGTGTGATTCTGTTTTTCTTCATCACCTTTCACGTGCTCAACTTCCGGTTTGGAATGATTCCCGGACTAAATAACATTTCGGTGGCACATCATCCGGAGCAAGGCTTTCGACATTGTGGCGGGCGAGTTTCGCATGGTGCCGATTTTCATCATCTACATGATTGGCATCACCGCCACCGTCTGGCATTTCGCAAACGGCATCTGGTTGTTCCTGGTCGATTGGGGAATCACGATCGGCGAACGCGCACAACGATTGACCGGCTACGCGTGCATTGCTTTTGGGGTCGTGCTGCTGCTGGTCGGCATCAACGCGGCGGTCGCGTTCATACGTCCCGGCGGATTGTTGGGAGGAATCCTTTAAATAATGGCAAGTAACGGAATGAAGATCGCAATCGTCGGCGGCGGGCTGGCGGGTCTGGCCGCGGCAATGAAGATCGCCGAAGCCGGCCATGCGGTCGATCTGTTTTCGGTCGTTCCGGTGAAGCGTTCGCATTCAGTTTGCGCGCAGGGCGGTATCAACGGCGCGGTCAATACCAAGGGCGAAGGCGATTCCACCTGGGAACACTTCGACGACACGGTCTACGGCGGCGACTTTCTCGCGAATCAACCGCCGGCAAAAGCGATGTGCGAGATGGCGCCATCGATCATTTATCCTGTTCGATCGCATGGGTGTTCCCTTCTCCCGCACTAACGAAGGGTCTGCTTGACTTTCGTCGCTTCGGCGGCACCAAACATCACCGCACCGCTTTCGCCGGAGCTTCGACCGGACAACAGCTGCTTTACGCGCTCGACGAACAGGTGCGTCGCTACGAAGTTGCCGGGAAAGTTCGGAAGTTTGAGCACTGGGAAATGCTGTCGCTGGTGCTTGACGACCATCAGGTTTGTCGCGGCCTGATCGCGATGAACCTGCAGACACTCGAACTGAAAGCATTTCCTGCCGACGCGGTGATCATGGCTACCGGTGGTCCGGGCTTGATCTTCGGCAAGTCGACCAACTCGATGGTCTGCACCGGCAGCGCCGTGTCTGCCTGTTATCAGCAGGGCGCGAAGTACGCGAACGGCGAGTTTATTCAGGTCCACCCCACATCGATTCCCGGCGAAGACAAGTTGCGGCTGATGTCGGAATCAGCGCGCGGCGAAGGTGGCCGTGTTTGGGTGCCGCGGAAAGTCAGGCGATACCCGACCGCCGTCATCGATTCCTGAGAAGCGAACGCTGGTACTTCCTCGAAGAGAAATATCCTGCCTACGGCAATCTCGTTCCGCGCGACATCGCGACTCGCGAGATTTTCCAGGTGTGCATCGAAGGTAAGGGCGTTGGCGGCGAGAATCAGGTCTATCTCGATCTGACGCACATCCCCGCCGAAACGTCTCGATCGAAAGCTCGGCGCGATTCTCGAAATCTACGAAATGTTTGTCGGCGACGATCCGCGGCATGTGCCGATGCGAATCTTTCCCGGCGTTCACTACTCGATGGGCGGTCTGTGGGTCGACTTCAATCAGCGCACAAATATTCCCGGACTGCTCGCCGCCGGCGAATGCGACTATTCAATTCACGGCGCCAATCGTCTCGGCGCAAATTCGCTGGTGAGTTGTGTCTATGGCGGATTCGTCGCCGCGCCCGCGGCCATCGATTACGCCAAGAACGTCGAACGCAACGGTGCGGACGGTTCGCGCATTTACGATCAGGAGTTGAAACAACAACAGGAGATCAACGACGCGCTGATGAAACAGAGCGGCAACGAAAATCAGTATGTTCTGCACCAGGAGATGGGCAAGTGGATGACTGACAACGTCACCGTCGTTCGCTACAACGACAAGCTCAAGGCGACTGACAACAAACTGCTCGAGCTGATGGATCGTTACAAACGGATCTCGATCAACGATTCGAATCTCTGGGCCACAATGGCGCTGCCGCATGCGCGTCATCTCGACAACATGCTCGAGCTGGCGCGCGTGATTACGCTCGGCGCGCTGAATCGCAATGAGTCGCGCGGCGCACACTACAAACCGGAGTTTCCCGATCGCGATGATGAGAATTTTCTGAAAACGACGATCGCGGAGTATTCCGGCGAAGGTCCTGTGATTTCATATGAGCCGGTCGACATCTCGTTGATCCCGCCACGCAAGCGCGACTACAGCAAAGCCAAGAAGGAGCCTAAACACGATCCGGCGGCGCCGAGACCTGCTGCTAATGTTTAGAAGCGGGCCTTCGCCCGCTGTGTGATCTTGGGAAAGACGAGGAAGGGATTGCAAAGCCATTAACGCCACAGAGGCTCAGAGATACAGAGAATGACTCACGAAAACAACGTGCAGTTGGGAAGGGCGGCTTGCCCCCGCCGATTGAATGGCACTCAAGCTAAGCGGGGGCAAGCCGCCCTTCCCAACCCCGAGCTTTTCTATCTTCGTTTTTTCTCTGAGTCTCTGTGGCTCATCAAGACCAAATAGCTATGTCAGCACACGTACAACCAGCAAAAGCCGCGCGCGTTCCTCCGAAGACTGTCGAGATTCACATCAGGCGCCGCGCGAATCCCGACTCGCCGCCATACTGGGAACGCTTCGAGATTCCTTACCGTCCGAATCTCAACATCATCTCGTGCCTGATGGAGATTCAGAAGAATCCGGTAACCAAGGAAGGCACTGCGACCACGCCGCCGGTTTGGCAGATGAACTGTCTCGAGCAGGTGTGCGGTATCTGCACAATGGTTATCAATGGCCGCGCCCGCCAGTCGTGCTCAGCGCTGATCGACAATCTGGAACAGCCGATCAAGCTTGAGCCGATGTCGAAGTTTCCGAACATTCGCGATCTGATCGTCGATCGTTCGCAGATGTTCGATCACCTGAAACGCGTTCACGCCTGGATTGAGCTCGACGGCACTCACGATCTTGGTCCAGGCCCGCGTATGGATCAGGACGATGTGCAGGAGCGTTATGCATATTCGCGTTGCATGACTTGCGGTTGTTGTCTGGAAGCGTGTCCGCAGTATGACGAAGATAACTACATTGGCCCGCAGGCAATCGCGCAGGTGCGTCTCTTCAACATGCACCCGAGCGGCAAGATGACTCGCGACGAACGCCTCGAAGGAATCATGGGCGAAGACGGCATTACTAACTGCGGCAACGCACAAAACTGCGTCAAGGCCTGTCCGATGGGTATTCCTCTTACGCGCGCAATCTACGAAGAAAACCGTGAGACGATTGTCCACGGACTGTTTGGCTGGTTAAAGAAATAAGGGACGACAGCGCGCAAGCCTGCCAGCTAAAACCGATCGCGAAAGGTGAAGTCCTGCATCTTAGTGGTTGTTTCAATCGTCGTCCGGAATCTCACCTGCATCCGAACCCTCTCTGTTTTGCGAACCACTTGAAGCCGACTAAATTCCCAGTACGTTTACCAGTTCCTGAACAGCAGCCGCGCTTTTCTGTAGCGCAATGCGTTCCTCGGCCAACAAGTTGATCTCAATGATTTGTTCCAGCCCGCGCGCGCCAAGTTTGCACGGCACGCCGACGTAAAGTCCGTTGATGCCATACTCGCCTTCCAGATAAGCCGCACACGGAAGAATCTTTTTCTTGTCCTTCAAAATCGATTCCGTCATTTCTACCGCAGCGGCTGATGGTGCGTAGTAAGCCGAGCCCGTCTTTAGCAGTGAAACGATCTCGGCGCCGCCACCGGCGGTGCGTTTCACAATCGCATCGATCTGATCTTTGGGCAGCAACTCCGGAATAGGAATGCCGGCGCAGGTTGAGAAGCGTGGCAACGGCACCATCGTGTCGCCGTGACCGCCGAGCACAAACGCGGTTACGTTTTCTACGGAGACATCGAGCGCTTCCGCCAGAAAGCAACGCATGCGCGCCGAATCAAGTACACCAGCCATTCCGATCACGCGATGCTTCGGAAAACCAGAACGCCGCAGCGCGACCTGGCACATCGCATCCAGTGGATTGGAGACGATGATTAGAATCGACTCAGGCGAACGACTGACGACTTCATCGACGACTTTTGAAACGATCTCGGCGTTGGTCTTTAGCAGATCATCGCGGCTCATTCCCGGCTTACGCGGCAGTCCGGCCGTGATGATTACGACATCGGAGTTTTCGGTACCATCGTAAGAATTATGTCCCGCAAGTTTCACGTCGAAGCCTTCAATAGGCGCCGCTTCAGCTAAATCCAGAGCTTTGCCCTGAGGTACGCCCTCGACAATGTCTACGAGTACAACGTCGCCAAGTTCTTTTGCCGCCAGCCAATGGGCGGCAGTCGCGCCTACATTGCCGGCGCCCACTACCGTTATCTTGTTTCGCGCACCCATTTCTTTTCAGTCCTTTCGAGAAGGCAGGAGAGTAGGGCCAGATAAAAGATCCTTCCTGCGCAATTTTTTGTTAAGAATGCTAGGATTTGAAAGACCGCGAGTTTATAGCCCCGTGCGAGAGAGTGTCAAGAAACGCCCTTGTGGGGTGCTGTCCTACGACCGCGTTGCCAGCACCCCTTGTGGAATAATTACCTACAGCTTCGTTCCCGAGTAGACGAGCGGTCCATGACGGATAACGATAGTTCCCAGAATCTTATTGCCCTCTTGCAGCTGGCTTACTCGGCCGAGCGAGCAGCGGCTTACGCCTATCGAGGTCACTGGCATTCCGTTGTCGACGAGGACGAACGAGTTCGAATTAGACAAATCGAAAACGAAGAGTGGCATCATCGCGCGCTCGTGGGTGAGATGATTGAAAGCCTCGGCGCGCGTCCGAGCAGGCAACGAGAAATTCGTGCCCGCATTATCGGCCGTGTGCTCGGCCTGCTGTGTCACGTTATGGGCTGGTTGGCGCCGATGTATGGCGCGGGGCGTTTGGAAAGCCGGAACATTCGTGAATATGAAACGGCGGCTCGGTATGCTCGCGATTGCGGCCGCGACGACTTCATTGATTGTCTGCTGATGATGGCTGAAGTGGAATGGGAACACGAAAAATACTTTCGCTCGCGCGTACTCGTTCATCCTCTGGGACGCCGTCTTTCGCTTTGGCCCATGCCGCCTCCGAAAGAAACAATTCGCGAGTCGTTCGCGCGAGAGGATGAAGGGGCGCTTGAATTGGTTGAAGCGTGAACCAAACTGGAAACCACCCAAGCCGCGTGGTAGAATTCCTATACTTCAGTGAGCATGATCACTAGGCCCCGCTCGTCAGCGCCAGTTTTAGCCATGTTGAATAAACAAGCTTTACATCATCGTCCGCTCGATACCCGTTGCAATCTTTTCGCCGACTAGCAGCCATTCCTTTCTTATTTTTCGTCCCGACCAATAGTCTCGATCTTTGCAATCGAGCCGACTTGTTTCCCACGGGCTTTTTTAAGAGGCCGTTTTTAAAGAGAGGCACCAAATGTCGACTACTACTATGGCACCGCCAAAACGTCCCGAAATCAAGACCGCTCTGCCCGGTCCAAAGGGCAAAGAAATAATTGCCGCAGACGCTCAATTCGTCACGCCTTCATATCCGCGACCTTCTTTCAAGCTTGTTGCCGAACGTGCTCAGGGCGTTTGGGTTGAGGATGTTGACGGCAATATCTTCCTCGATTGCAACGCCGGCGTCGCCGTCTGCTCCACGGGCCATTGTCATCCGGAGGTTGTACGCGCCATTCAGCAACAGGCGGAGCAACTGATCCACATGTGTGGCACGGATTACTACTATCGTCACATGCCTGCGCTCGCCAAAAAACTGGACGAAATCGTTCCGGTGCCTTCGCCGACGCGAACTCATTTTGCCAACAGTGGTACTGAGGCTGTGGAGACAGCTTTGAAACTCGCGATGCATGCGACCGGCCGTGAGAAGTTCATCGCCTTCTTCAATAGTTTCCATGGACGCACGTTGGGTTCGCTGGCACTGACTTCGTCAAAGGTGGCACAGAGACTCGGATTTAAGCGCCAGCTGCTCGACGTTGTGCATGTGCCTTATCCGAACGAATTTCGCAATCCTTTCCGCGCTGAAGACTGCGGTGACGGCGGCGCCGGAGCGGGCGCTCTCAATTGGATCGAGGAACGTCTATTCAAAACTACGACGCCTCCGGAAGAGGTTGCGGCTATCGTTGTCGAGGCAGTGCAGGGTGAAGGCGGATACGTTCCGGCGCCGAAGAATTTTCTACAGGGCTTGCGCCGAATTTGCGATCAGCACGGCATCCTCTTGATAGTAGACGAAGTGCAATCGGGAATGGGGCGCACAGGAAAAATGTTTGCCTGTGAACACTACGATGTTGAGCCAGACATCGTCTGCATCGCCAAGGGCATAGCTTCGGGTTTGCCGATAGGCGCCTGCGTTGCGCGCGCCGACTTGATGGATTGGAAACCAGGCGCCCACGCTTCGACCTTCGGTGGAAATCCCGTCTGCATCGCCGCGGCTTTGAAGACGATTGAATTGCTCGAAGGCGGCCTGGTCCAAAATAGCGCCGAGGTTGGCGCCTATCTGAAGGCCGGACTCGAGCAACTGCAAAAGAAGTATGACTGCATTGGCGACGTGCGCGGCATGGGTTTGATGATTGGCGTGGAGTTTGTGCAGGATCGCGCTGCCAACAAACCTGCACCTGAGCTTCGCGACCGTGTTGAGGTTGCTTGCTTCGAGCGGGGACTGATTATTCTGGGAGCCGGAGCAAATACGATCCGCTGGTCGCCGCCTTTGATTCTGACCAAAGAAAATGTCGATGTGGCCCTCGAGATTTTCGACGAGGCGATCGCGGCTTCAATCGGCTAGACCAGAAGTTTCGCCGCGGATTAGCACGGATGCCTGCGGAATTGAGCTGAGCAGAATTGCTCTGATTCGCCTTCTTCCGCGTTAATCCGCGGCCTGGCAGGTTTTAAGTCCGTAGCTTTTCGACAATCTCCGTCATTCGCGCGCGCAGACGATCTTCGTCAACCGCCACGAGGCGGCCTCCGCGATAAACTTCCTTGCCCGCCACCACCGTCAGCCTTACATCACGACCTGAGGACGCGAAGATAAGCGTGCTGATCGGATCGTATGAGGGAATTTGATGTGCACCATCGAGCGCGACGACGGCAAAGTCTGCCTGCATCCCTTCGCTGAGTTCACCAATTAGTCCCTCCAAACCAAGCGCGCGCGTGCCACCAAGCGTAGCGGTGCGAAAAACTTCAGCCGCATTCAGGTGGCGTTGTTCCTGGCCGTCATGGTCACTTGAGTGGGTAACGTTGCCAGCCTCGCAAGTAACTTTTGCGCGAGCAAGCAATAATGCGAAGCGCGCCTCCTCCAGCAAATCGCAGGTGTTGTTGCTGGCAACGGAGTCGCTGCCAAGGCCGACCGCAATTCCTTTGTCGAGAAACTTGGAAAAAGGCGCGCGGCCGTGTCCGAGTTTTGCATTCGACTTCGGGCAATGCGCGACCCGAGTTTCGGTTTGCCTCATCATTTCGATATCGGCTTCATTGACGTGAATGCAATGCGCAAGGAGCGGTCGTGTTCGAAGAACACCATGATCGTTGAGATACTGAATGGTTGAAACGCGGGGCGCCTGCCAGTCAATGCCGCGACTTCGCAAACCGTCAGCAAATGGTCCGCAGCCTTCACCCAGCAGCGAAACTTCCATGCTGGTTTCTGCCGCATGCATCATCAAGGGCAGACCTTCGTCAATGGCAAATCTGGAAATTAGCTCCAACTGCGGCCCGCAAACAGTATACGGCGCATGCGGCGACACTCCGCACTTAACAAGTAACGTTTCGTGCTCACGCAGGCGGGTCACCTGCGTCTTGAGTTTTTCCAGGTTCTCCTGAACCAGCCGCGTGTCCGGACCAAATGACTCCTGAAAAACGACCCCGCGTATTCCCACGTCACGGAGCGCACTCATGCTTTCAAAAGCCGAGTCGCTCGCATCTGCGACGCACGTCACACCAGCCCGCACGGCTTCGCAAGCCCCCCAGGCAGCAGAAACATTTAAGTCGTCCCTGGTCAGACGCTCGAGTCGAGCGATGGTCAATTTTTTCAACCAGGCGGGGAAATTGGTCTCCTCATCTTCTAAAAAACCGCGCATAGCAGTTAATTCTAAATGAGTGTGGGCGTTGACCAGTCCAGGGATAATCACCGCTTCGCCAAAATCTCGCGGTGTTGCCTGGGGAAACTGCGTCATGAGCGCGGCGCGGGTGCCAACTCCGAGAATTCGTTCCTCGTCGATCGCTACGGCGCCGTCGGCAACACTGGTCGATGAGTCGGGTAAAACCCAGCGCGCGCAATAAAGTGTGGTCATGTCTGCCAGAGTCCAAACAAAGTTATGCGATCGGGTCTACTGTTAGTTAATCGCTACGCTGATGAGTTGATGTCATTAGGTCTGAGCCAAGCGACGGAAGCTCGCTGAGCAGCTGACGATTGCCTTCGATGGACGTAACGACGCTCAGACGAACAATGTGCTCGCCCTCGGCATTGTTATCCACGTCGAAGTCCTCGAGTTGCAGGTGATGTCTCTCCAGCAGGTCAAGCAGGTTCTCTAGAAGTTGTGCGGGATCACGTGTCTTCAGCGAGTAGTGGAACATCCGCTGGCGCCTTAATACAAAACGTTCAACCCTTCGCAATACCACCAGCACAACTATGATCAGGGCTGTCGATAACAGTGCTGCGCCAAACATTCCGTCGCCGATCGCGATGCCTACAGCTCCAACAACAAAGATCGTCGCCGCTGTTGTAAGTCCGGTTATTGATCCGCGCGCCTGCAGGATCACTCCCGCACCGAGGAAACCTATGCCGGTTACAACCTGGGCTACCAGCCGCGCGGGATCAGTGTAAGGAGCGCCTCCGCCGATGTGGCGCGAGATAATCATAAACAGGGCTGAACCCATGCAAATTAACACGTTGGTTCTGAGGCCGGCGGCCTTGCGGCTTAACTCTCTTTCAAAACCGATCGCGCCGCCGCACAAAATGGCCAGCACCAGCTTTGCCGCGATCAGGAAATTTAGCGAAGTAATGAATGTCATAGCCGCCTCTGGTTTATGAGCGGAGTTGACAACTCAACGCCCTGATCCGGGCGAAGAAGAATTCAGGGGAGTCACAGCAGTTTGCGCGGACCCCTTTAGTTTGCGATACCGCCCGAGTATCGAGACGACATAAGCACGCGTTGAAGGGATTTCGATCTTGTTAATAAACTCCTCGCCGGACAATTGCCTGGCGCCATCCGAAACCTTGCTCCAGTCTGCAGCCCGGCTGGGACCGGCATTATACGCGGCGATTACGCGCGGTTCGGGATCCGGAGTGTCGCGGTATTGCTCATAGATTTCTTCAAGATACCAGCAGCCGACTTGAATATTTCGTTCCGGGTCGCGCAACAGGCTTGCCGGATTCTGCGCCATCTGCCGCTCCAGTTCGCGCATCCCTGTTTCCGCTGCCCACTGCCGCGCAACCACCGGCGTGATCTGCATTAAGCCGACCTCGCCGTCTTTGCCTTTCTTCCAGGGACTGAAATAGGTTTCTTCGTAAATGATGCTCCACACCAGGTCCGGATCCAGACGATAAATACCGGCCTGTCTGGCAATCAACCCGTCATAGCGATGAATCCAATACCGATTGAAAAAATAGAGTCCAATAAGAAGCGTGAGGACAATGAGGATAACGACAAGAAGGCGTTTCATTGAAAATAGATTGTCAACGGATCAGGAACAAGGGTAAAACGAGACTGGGTAAAGGGGTAAAAGGGGAATGGGTAAAGGTTAATTCAAAACTTTTCGTACGCGTCATACTTTACCCCTTACCCTTTACCCCTTCCCCTTCTCCTTTATCGTTTACCCGTTCCCGCTTACCTTCGCCTTCCGCTCGCCGGTCGATTAGTTTTTTCGTTGTAGTTGGGCCCAGAAGTTTACGGCAGAACACGAACTATCCACGCCTTCATAACGCGAACGGAGCGCCAACGCATCCAGCACGTGCCCTTGCAACCAGATTTCTGCATCCAACATGACGCCGGGCGCCAGGGCATCACCGCGAAGCGCACGTTGGTTGACGAGGATTTCGAGATTCATTCTCTCGAGATCAAGATGAATCCAATACAAATCACTGCCGGAAAGTGGATTCTTAAGCGGCTTGAAGGCGATCACGCGACCGGAAAGACTCCAATCATTTTCATGCGCGGCGCGCGACGGTGCAGCCTTATCCAGCGGTAGCCATTTCGTTTTGGTAAGTCCACTGCGCACGCGCGCGCGATAGGCCAGGCCGCACAGTCCGACATGAAGCTCCTGCGCGCTGAACCCGCCGGGCCCAACCTCAGTCAGGTTCTGCAATTCAAACAAAACTTCACAATCAGTACCCTCGCGATAGCCGTGAACAACAGCTTCGCCTTCTTCATCATATTCCGTCAGCGCCCAGGGACTGATCTTTTGAATGTAACGAGCACGGAAGCCTGGCCGGCAATCGGCATAAAAAACGTCACCACTCCCGGATTCATAGAGAACAGTCCAGACTTCGAGTCCTTCACCGAGTTTCCAGCAACGACCGTGGAGCACTGCGCCGCGACGATTAAGTTGCGTCGCTTCTCCCTGATCGCCCGCGCGCTCGGCGAGATAATTAAAAGCCTTCTCGCTCGGCACTTCCAATCCGATTGTTTCGAACGTTGCGTTCATGAAGTCAGCAATTCAAATATGCTTTACACAAATGTTAGCAAGTCAAGGCAACCTCCCCGACTGATGAAAGGCCCCTGACTCACCCAGGAACTAACGCGATTTCCCCCGGCGCTTCTTCAGTCTCTGCTTCGCCTCTTGCAGCTCAACTTCCGTTTCGTCAGGCAACGCGCGCGTGCGTACTCCGCGAATGATTCTTTCCGGTCCATGTGCAGGTCTGACGCCAGAGCGGACCATTTCGGCAAAGAGGTCGACATCATAATCTACTTCGCGCGACATCTGTTCGCGAATTGTATGCAGCACTTCGAGGAATTTCGGACGGCGGTACATTGATAATTTTTTTGTGCTTGCCAATTTCGATTTAGTCTACTTTGATCGTACCGTTATAGCGAGAGGTCGTCAGGAGTTTTCTCATAGTCGGCAAAGACAAGTCGGAACTCCAAAATTCAATTGACCTTTTCCGTGGCCTCTGAAACCAAAAACTCGGGCGTCACGATCATTGGAACATAAAAACCTGCCGCAGTATTGAAGAGGCGAATACGCGCCTGGCGGCGAACGTTTGCCAAGTGGCCGAAGTTCCAGGTCACCAGGTAATCGATCTTGTGACAAGAGGCAATCGCCACGTGTAAGGCGTCGGCAATATATTTGCGGTGGAATATTCCGCGCGAGATATAACCGTCCGCCAATATGGCTGCTTCTTCGGTCAGTTCTACCTGCTCGAGGGTCGAGGTTAAGTTCAAATAGGACGAGCGATGTGGCTCGGTAAGTCGCTCCAGCTCGCGATTAACGAGGGGCGAGATAACCGCGCGATAGTCCGGCATCTCGTGTTCCCACCAGCGAATCGTTAAGTCGCGCCGAAAAGGTTCGCCATTATCAAGGTACGCGCCGATGACCGATGTTTCGAGATAAAGACTTTGCTTCATTGATCCATGTTCTCGTTCATTTCCAGGTGATCTTCCGGCTTTACACCTTCGCCACTCCTGACGTTCTTGTTCAGCGGTTCCAACCGAATCAAGCCGCGCTGAAAATCAAAGGAGACGCGGAAGTGGCGCAGGTAATTCCCGCCCAGAATTCCATTTTGTGTGAAGCCGGCCGTTTCGTTCACCGGTTCCAAATCCAGGATTGCCGCACTGATGCGCTCACGCGTAAAAGTGCCCAACATCACCTTTGGCAAGAGTAGACTCTTGACGTCGTCGGCTATACCTGCGGCCCCATAAATACGCAGACGCGTGGGCTCGAGATAATTATTGAGTTGCTCTTCTGCCGCCAGTTTTTCCGAAACGACGGAAACGCTGGCGCCGGTATCAATGATGAAATTCAGCGGCCTTTCAACTCCTTCAAGATGAACCTCGCCACTGAGAAATCCGCTCGAGGTAGTGCGCAGGGGAATCTCCAGAACACCCGGCGCCGGCGGCGGCAGAACGCCATTCCTCGAGATGGGAACGCCCCAGAGATCTTTGGAGTTGCCTTCCGATGGCCGGCGGAGCATGAAAATATTGTCACCGTAATCCACCGAAGCAATGAACTTGGAAATCACTGACAGTCCCAGATAACCATCAATCGGATTTTTTTCGTCGAAGAAATGGCGGATGTATACCGGCACACTCTCGACTCGCACGCCCCCGAGCTCCAGCGAGTTCAAGAATCCGTAAACGATATCAAACTTGCCGCCACCGCCCACAGCGCGGGCCATGCCGCCGCGAGCCACCGCGCGCAATCCTAACTTCTTTGCTGTTTCTTCCGAGACTACCGACATTCCCGATCCGGTATCGAGCACGAAGCGCAACGGATCGCGGTTATTGTTGACACGCACTTTTAGAATCGGCCGGCCATCAAATGCCTCGAATGGCATCGACGTCTTGCTTTCGCCGGCAAGCACGTAAAGTGAACCTTGCCGTCCGAGGTATCGCAGGAAATCAATCAGTCCGCGAATACGGGCACGACGATCGGCATCGGTCTTGGGCGCAATCGACAAAAACCTTTCATAGCAGTCGGCCGCCTCCTTATACCTTTCGCTGCGAGCAGCGGCCTGCCCCAAGTTGAAAATATAATCCGGCTCCCCGGAATCGAGGCTGACGGCGCGGCGTAAGCCTTTAATCGCCAGATCCAAACGGTTCTCGTAGAAATCAACCATGGCAAGCCCGGCAATCGCCAGCGCCTCATCCTCCTGGATGCTCAGGGCTGTGCGAAACTCTTCGACGGAATTGCGAAAAACCCCCGAAGCAAGAATTGCAGACCCGAGCAGGGCATGAGCACGTGCAGACATCGGATCTGCGAGTATGACTCTGGCTGCGTGGTCATAGGCATCCTGAAGCATCCTTTGCTTCAGGAGTGCGAAACTCAATCCGAGACGGGCGTCTTTATCATGACTGTCTTTCGCGAGCGCCTCACGAAACTGCTTTTCCGCTGTCTCATAATCGCCATTGCGAAGCGCTTCGTTCGCACGCTGGCGCGCCTTTCCATCGCCAACGGTCGCCGTGAGCGCTGCTGCCGACATCATCAGACAGACCACAACGCCGGCCAAAAGGTTTACTGCCATTGGGGGGAGCCACCGTTTCGCGTTAAGAGTTTGCATATCTTTCTTCTTTCCGCGCACGGGATACTGCGAAGGTATCCAGGACCAAAAACGGGGAGCAACAATTTATTACTTCAAAACTTCGCCTGTTTTCATCGACCAGAGAACCAGATCAAGTTCATCAAAGTCAATCCGGATTTCACGCGCAAACAATCTCAGTCTTTCTTCTGTTTCCAGATAATGCGCACGGGTTGCAGGCGGCTTTGGCACCTCAACCACTTTGAGATCCGTAAGACAATTCATCACGTGCTTATCGAGAATGGCGTGGCCCATTAGCCCAATGTTTCGCAGGAAGTGACTGGACTCTTTGTATCCCAGTCCTTTGATCCGTTTTTCACGGGCTAACCAGTCGCGGCGTTCGATTGGATCGGCAAAACTCATCAGCTTCTCGCGCAACTTCAGGTCGCAATGCTCACGCAAGTAGCTTCGCGTAACGACGATGTAGCCGGGCCGTTCAACTGGAAACCGGTGTGCTCCGGATTTCCTCAAGGCCAGCGTCATGTCTTCGCGCGATCCGTTGACCAGCAGAGGACGAATTGCCTCAATGGCACGAAAACCCATTCGTGCCGACGCGCCCGCCGTAAAGATACAGAAGACTAGTTCTTCCCACAGACGGTCATCAGAACCATTGCGCCACACATCGCGAAATTGATTGAGCCGCGCGCGAATCTCTTTGCTTCGCGCCTTGTGTGTAGCACGTATGTCTTCAACAGCAACCGGCTGGCGATTAGGTCTCACTGGATTGTCAATGCTCAGATTCTAGGTTTGCGCTTCTTACGTTGTCAACGAAATTGACCTTTGTCGGATATGTGCGTTAAAGCTCCAAAGTCGTTCTCGCTCACGACATCCTGAGCTAAGAGAATTGCATCAAAGATTTCTCCTCCGCTCGCCTCTCCCGCATCGTGTTATTATTCTTGTCGCCCGCACCCTTGAGCGACAAGCGGGCAAAAAGGTATGGCAGTCAAAGTAAAGTTACTGAATATTTCCTTCGCCGCAATTCTGGTAGTTGCGGCGTCCGGCCTGCTCCTTGCTCAGACGCCCGCAAAGGAACAAGGCACAGCCTTTCCCGCCACCGCTCCGCAACAAACTCCAAGCCCGACAAGCGAAGGAAGTGACGACGGAGCAGCACCGATTTACGGTGTTCAGGGCGTACTTATAGAATCGCTTGACGGCAGGGTCGTGTCGGAACAGGCGGCGGATCAGGCGTTTAACCCAGCCTCATCGATCAAACTTGCGACAGCTCTGGTTGCCCTTCACACGTTCGGTCCGAACTATCGTTTCACTACCGGCTTTTGGACGGACGGTTCTTTTGACAAAGGGAACGGCAAAATTCTGGGAAATCTTTACGTGACTGGGGGCGATCCCTCTTTTCATCACGAACACGCCGTGATGATCGCGCGACAGTTAAATAGTTTGGGCATTCACACGGTGACGGGCGACCTGATTGTGGCGCCGGGATTTACGATGAACTTCAACTGGTCCGCTCGCGGATCGGGCGAATCACTGTTTGACACCCTTGACGCTGCGCTGCGATCGAGTGAGGCCGTCCGCGCCTGGACTTACGAACGTATGGCCCTTGGCGATCAGGTGAGTCTACAGACCGTTCCCAGCCTGACGGTGACGGGGGAGGTATATGTCGGACCGGTTGCTCCGGGCGCGAGGCTGCTACTTACGCATAGATCGAGCAAACTCACGGACGTCCTCAAGGTGTTGCTCTGCTATTCGAATAACTTCATGGCGGAACGAATTGGCGATAGCCTCGGCGGGAAAGACTCCGTGATGAGGCAATTGGTTAGGATGCTCCGTATCCCTCCCGCTGAGGTGCAGTTTTCTTCGTTGAGTGGCCTCGGCGTAAATCGTGTGACGCCGCGAGCAATGATGAAGATATTTCGCGGACTACGCACCGAACTGCAGAAGAACAGATTAACACCTGCGGATATCATGTCGGTTGCTGGGATCGATCCGGGAACGCTTGAAGATCGCTTCACCGGTCCGGCATGGCAAGGGAGCGTGATCGCAAAGACCGGCACGCTTGTTAGAACCGACGGAGGCGCCAGTTCACTAGTGGGACAGATGCGAACCGCGAGTGGAGAAACTCTGCTTTTCGTTATCATGAATCAACATGGAAACGTTTTGAGATTTCGCTCAAATCAGGATTACCTCGTGATGCAGGTGCAAAACAGCCGCGGTGGGCCGAAGGCTTTCAACTACAAGCCACTGGCCCTCGCGATGAAACTATCAGATACTGAAAGCGTTTCCGGATTGACAAACGGTGACGTTCGAGCGAAGTTTGAAAGGGCCCAAATAGTATTCTTTAGGTCTCTTACTCGCACAAAATTGCGCCCCGCCGATCCCGAAAGACCGGCGGGGCGCTTCACCGTCCAGCTTACATGCGCGGCGTGCGGCACCTCGCACGAAGCGGACGATTTCTTTCCTGGTCGCCCCACGCTACTCCGCGTGATGCCGCACCGATCGATAGCCAACCCGGCATTCCAGCAGAAGATCCCTCCTAAGCTATAGTTCGAAAGCTGCCCACTTTTCGCGATTCACGCCGGAATCCTCTGAATAGGGGGCAGCGGAGCAGTGCCAGTTAGCACCTGGCGTTAGGTTAAGACACGAACTATTGGGAGTGCCGACGTCTTAGTTGCGTTGAGCACCGCCGGCACCAACGTTTTCAGTGGACCAATTTCAGGGGGCTTTGCTTTCGGTAGGTAGGAAGCGTGCTTCCGTCGTCGTAACTAAAAGTGACGTGTGGCCTCGACGTCATTAGTAGCCAGCCGAAGGAAAGTGCCTATCTCGTTGAAAAACATGGCTGGCATACGTGTTGCGGGAAATGCCGCCGGTCCCATCGGACTTGCCCAACGCGTAGAACCGATCGTTTGGAGGCGAACACAAACATGCAGAAAGTAAGCCGAATGAATAAACCATTCTGGTCCCAGGAGCAAAGTGGATTTACGATCCTTCAAATGATTATCACGGTCGTCATCATCGCGATTGTGTCGGCCTTCGGAATTCTCGGAATAAAGAACGCGCGTGCTGAGATGCGGAAGCAAAACTCTGCGCGTCGTTTTGCGGCTTACCTTGAGAAGGCGCGCACCGACTCGGTCCGTCGACACGCTGCCATTGGCAGTGAAGCTATTGTTCAAACCTTTGGTGAGGGCACCAGCACATTTACTGTGCGAATGGACTTTGACGGAACCGGCAACCTTCAGACACGGACCTTCTCACTTGACGAGGGCGTGACCTTTAATAATGTCGCGCAGACGGTCACGTTTGACTGGCGCGGACGAATCCCAGACAAACTTGTCTTCCAGATAATCAACGAGGCGCTACCAAGCATTCCAGTTGACGTTTCGGGATCTGGCGACATCACCATCAACGATACGATTTTCGGCGATTTGGCGGTTCCTGAAATAGCATTGGCTGATGTTTCACCAGACGTTGTGCCAGACCCCACGCCAAACCCAGACGCCACACCGAATCCAGACGCCACACCGAACCCCACGCCGGACCCGACTCCTACACCGCCCGGAAATGGCAACGGCGGCGGCAATGACAATGGCAACGGAAATCCAAATTCGACGCCATCGCCGACGCCGCTGCCAGAACCCAGCCCATCGCCTACGGCTGATCCATCGCCCAGCGCGAGCCCCAGCCCAGTACCGGTAGCCTGCGCGTCTTCTGTGAGCCCTAATACTCTTTCTTTGAGTCAGAGCGTGTCCGGTCAGGGGACGGGAACCGTGTCATTTACTTTAACGAACGCTCCCGGTGCTCATACCATTTCCGTCTCAACGGGGGGCAGCGGAACCCCTCTCACTCTCTCTGTTTCGCCGGCCACCTTAACTGGAGACGGATCAGCTACTGTTACCATCGGAGCGAGAAGCGGTGTCGGAAACCGTGGCACTTTTAGCGTAAATATTTCCGCCAGCCCCTCTTGCGGAGCTACTCAACAAGTAATCGTAAGCGTTGGCAACTAATCGGAGCCAGATATGAATTTCATCGACAACTCGCAGCGCAAACACTCGCGAATGACGGCGCGCCGGTTCGCGGAAGGCGGTTTTACGTTAATCGAGACCGCCATTTCGCTGGTCATCATGATGATTATAGGACTAGGGGCGGCTTCACTCTTCGCTTACGCCACCATGGCAAATAGTGGTGCTAATGATCGCGAGTTGGCGATGGCAGTCGCACAAAAAAGAATGGAGTGGTTGCGCAGCATACCCTTCTCCGTGACCACTCGTAATCTTGCTTACTCCTACCCAAATGGTGGGCTGGGAGCCACCGCCGGAACCATGGAGACGGAAACCAGTAGTGGTCGGACTTACACCATTGTTACCACCATCGCAGACACGAGCGTTGTCCCCGCCGGCCAACCAGACGCGGGCCAGCCAACGGTGAAAACAATCACTCTTAGGGTCACTCCGCAAGGCGCAGGACCAGCACTGGGCTCAGTCACCCTATCGTCGGAACGTTCCACCCTGGTTCCCGGAATCAACTGACTTGCGTTGAGGAAGCTTCTTTAACAAAACGAGGATCTAATGCAGGCGCTTAAACTTAAACGTGGCTCAGAAGGCTTTTCTCTTTTGGAACTCATCATTGCAATGGCCATCACACTCGTCGTTATGACAATGGCCAGTACCCTTATTGCGAGAGCTTTCCGAGTCCGTTCTCGAGAGAATCAGAAGTCGGACGCGCTGGCTGACGTGCAACGCGGTTTGAACATTATGTCGCGTGAGATCGCTAATGCCGGATTCAACCTCCACACCAATGGCATCGTAGCTGCGGACTCGAATGCGACTTCTATTCGCATACGGTCCAACCTTAACAAGTTTGATACTTCGGTCACCGCAGACGCACGGGACGGGATTGGTATACCGGTCAAAGACGCCGGCGAAGACGTCAAGTACTTCAGAAATCTCGCAGCAGGCACGGAATACCTGGCCCGTTGGGATGAATACACCGGGAATGCGAATAAAGGAACAGTGCTTGCGAACCGCATAGACTCCCTGAAAGTTCATTATTTCGGTCAACCGGTCACCTACACCGCCGCCCAGGAGGACACAGATATCTCAAGCCCATCCTCCCTGGAAGTCGCTCCTGACGCGGCGAAATACGTTGTGATCGCCCTTTCAGTAACGCTGAACGCGGTGGGGACTCCCGGTTCGGATGGTTTCCAACCTGAGCGCCACATGTTGCTGGTGTCTGATGTGACCTTACGGAATGCCGGTCTATCAACTTATTGAGACATTCCTTTTCAGATGAGTCAGCGTAAGTGAGGTTCAATCTTCGATGACAAACAAAGAGCCAAAGAATCAACCAGGAAATCGCAACGGTGAACGCGGCGCTGCGTTAATTACCGCGTTGCTTCTCTCCACTTTACTCCTGGCCGCGGGCGGGACACTTATCTTGACTACGGCGCTCACCGGCACTAACGCGATCGACTCGACGTCCGAGATGCAGGCTTACTATGCTGCCGAAGCGGGCGTGGCACGCACACTGAGTGTGCTTCGCGGAAACGTCCAATCCAATCCGGCGGGAACCAGGGCTACCTTTCGGAATGTCGTGAGCAGTCGCACTCTCTGGGACGTCACATCGGGCAATGTGATCGCCGTTGCCAACGCATCCAGCTCTTCTTTCCAGGTCACGTCAATCGTGGATGTTGATGACACAGACGGGAGCATCCGCGCCGCAAATCCTGGTTACAGACCCAGTCGGCTGCAGATTCGGGTAGCGGGTTTCGGGTCCAGGAATGCGCGAAAGGAAATGGAAGTCATCGTTGATCGATTCACAGTGAATTACGCTGTGAATCAAGTCGTAACGTTGCCCAACGAATCCGGCGATCCGATAAATTTTAATCTGGGTTCGAGCAACGTAACCTCTGTTTCCGGCGTTGACGACTTTGGAAACCCGCTCCCGACGCTTCCTCCTTTCGGCGTAAGCAACAGCGACTACACGACCACGAATAATGTTATCGACGGGTGCAATCCCGATGGTACAAATTGTGGTGGTAGCACCGCTAACGTAACTCCAGGCGACCCGGCGGTATTGACTACAGACAATACGGTGAACTTTCTCCAGTCAGTCAGCGGTGCTCGCAGTTTCCTTTATGGGACTGATGGCATGATGAATGTAGCCATGGCTGAGGGCCGCTATTTCGCCACCGGCCAGGAGGCGATCGATAGTCCCGCGGGACTGGGCGCCAGCAATCCTGATGGAGTGCTCACTTTTGTCGACGGAGACTTTACCCTTGGACCAGGCAACCCGACGGGGCAAGGTACGCTGATTGTGACCGGAACTCTCACGTTAAGTGGAAACTTTAACTTCAACGGCGTTGTCATGGTGCTTGGCGCCGGGCAGGTCTTTCGTAGCGGTGGCGGAATTGGAAACATCTACGGAGCAATGTTTGTAGCTAAGTTTGATCGCACCGGCGCCGACACCGATCTTTTTCAAGCGCCTACATTCGACACCAGCGGAGGCGGAATCGCAAACATTCAATACAACTCTGACATGGTGGACAGGGCAAGACAAAGTGGTGGCCACAAGGTCGTGGCCGTGCGCGAAAGATAGTCCAACGATTTAAATGGGAATCGGTTCCCCATTTACGACTGGCTAATGTAAATAGGCGCGGATGGTTAATACCATTCGCGCCTTTTGGTCGTGTAGTAAGCCTGCTATTGTCGCACCCCGTTTCTCGGCACACACGGCCAGCAGCAAACGCTTTCGCGCCTTGCGAGCTGACAACTGTGGGGTGACGCGATACGGGCGTCGCTGTGTTCGTCTCTGGCTACTCTGTTCCACCTTTCAACTTGAAGACCTTGCCCACTGCCCATATCTTGGCTCACTGCCCGCTATCAGGCACACCTGTTGTACAATTCCTGTCGTTGCCGCCTGACCCTTAGACCAACGACAATGCCAGACATCCTACTTGTTGAAGACAAAGACAGCTTACGCCGCGTTTTACGTTTGACTCTGGAGAATGCAGGCTACACTGTCACCGAAGCAGCCGATGGGCGCGCGGCTTTGAATGAAGTAGCCGGCGGTCCCCACAAGTTAGTCCTCACCGACCTACGTATGCCAAATGGTTCCGGCCTCGATGTTTTACGTGCGGCACGGGCTGCAGATGGAAATATTCCTGTCATCGTCATGACTGCGTTCGGTTCGATCGATGAAGCAGTGCAAGCCATGAAGGATGGCGCTCATGATTTTTTGCAAAAGCCGGTCGACTCCAATCATCTCCTTCTGATCGTCGAGCGCGCGCTCGCGCAGGAAAGATTACGAACTGAAAACATACTGTTAAAGGAAGAATGGTCGCGGCGCTATGGGTTCCCGCGGATCATCGGAGAATCGGTAGCAATCAAACGAGCTGTTGCTGACACCCAGCGCGTGGCGCAAACGGAAGCGACGGTGCTGCTGCTCGGTGAATCGGGTACCGGTAAAGAGCTTTTTGCGCGCGCTGTCCATCATCTCTCGGGCCGGCGCGACAAGCCTTTCGTCGCCATTAATTGCGCTGCGATTCCGGAGACGCTCATTGAGAATGAATTGTTTGGCCACGAACGTGGCGCGTTTACTGGCGCGGGCGATAGACGGCTGGGAAAGTTTGAACTCGCGTCGAGTGGTACTGTCTTTCTCGATGAGATCGGTGAACTGCCGCTGACCGTGCAGGGAAAGTTATTGCGCGTGATCGAGGAAAAGGTAGTAGACCGCATTGGCGGACGCGCGCCCGTACCGGTTGATGTTCGCATCGTGGCCGCAACAAATCGGGACTTAAAAGCAGCAGTAGAACGTGGAGAATTTCGACGCGATCTTTTTTTCCGCCTGGCAGTGTTCCCACTTGAGATTCCACCGTTGCGCGAGCGCGACAGCGATATCGTACTTTTGGCCAAACACTTCGCCGCTGAACTCGGTAAAGAATTACGCGGCCGGGAGGCTATCTTAACTGATGAAGCTTTCGCCGCGTTGCGTGCACACAGTTGGCCCGGCAATGTGCGTGAGTTGGAAAATGCGATTGAGCGCGCCTGCATTCTGTCCGATTCGATGATGCTCGAACCAAAAGACCTGGGCTTGGCTACTACTACCGCCGACAATGCTGAGGCGTTGAAGTTGTTTGACCTGACTGGCAGCCTTTCTGAAGCAGCGCAGCGCGCCTTGCGCCTCGTTGAACGTCACAAGATTCTCGAAACTCTCGCCGCAAACGATGGCAATAAGATGCAAACGGCGGAAGATCTGGGCGTCAGTTACAAAACCCTGCTCACGAAAATTAAAGACTACAGTCTCTGATATAGATGAACGATCTTCCCAATGACGGCCCTGCCGAAGGCGGGCCTTCCGGCGACGAGCCTTCCGACGACGGGCTTTCCCATTACGAGTCTTTTCCACCTGGACCGGAAATAAATGCGGCTCGAAGCGAAGTTCATGATGAGGCGAGCATGATCGCCGGGGAGACGCTAGACCAGGTGGGTGCGGCCGCCGGTGATTCTGGTGCCGCAACTCCCGCAAAAACGGTAAAAAGTACGGGGCGCTCTGCCTTTCTGGTGGGCGCGGGTATCTTGATAAGTCGTATTGTCGGATTGGTCCGGCAAAGGGTTTTCGCTCACTACTTCGGTCTCTCCGCTGCCGGCGATGCGTTTAGTGCTGCCTTTCGTATTCCCAATTTCCTGCAGAACATTTTCGGTGAGGGCGCGCTCTCCGCCTCATTCATACCTGTGTATGCAAAGCTGCTGGCGCGTGATGATGAAGAAGAAGCAGCGCACGTCGCCAACGCGGTACTGGGGATGCTTGCCTTAGTCACCTCTTTGATTGTAATTACCGGAGTTCTTGCGACACCCTACATAATTGATGCCATTGCTCCTGGTTTCCAGGGCGAAACGCGGGAGTTAACGATTCGTCTGGTTAGAATTCTCTTCCCGGGCGCAGGTCTGTTAGTGCTCTCCGCGTGGTGTTTGGGTGTACTCAATAGCCACCATCGCTTTTTCATCTCCTACACTGCACCGGTTGTTTGGAATGTCGCCATCATTGGAGCCCTGCTTATATATGGCGGGCGCGTCGGTCAGTTTCCTTTGGCTGAATACGCCGCCTGGGGCTCCGTGCTGGGTAGCGCTCTGCAATTTGGTGTTCAGTTGCCTACCGTACTCCGACTGGTGCGACGATTGCGACCCAATCTCGACGTTGCAAGTGAGCATGTCAAGACCGTAATTCGCAACTTCTTTCCTGTTTTCATGAGCCGCGGCGTCGTGCAGATTAGCGCTTTTGTCGACGCCATACTCGCGAGTTTTCTTCCCACCGGTTCAGTCAACGCGCTAATGTATGCCCAGAGTCTTTATACGCTTCCAGTCAGTTTATTCGGGATGTCGGTATCAGCGGCAGAGCTTCCGGCAATGTCGCGCGCAATCGGCACGCCCGACCAGGTGGCCGAGGTACTACGATATCGCCTGGACCAAGGTTTGCGCCGCATCGCTTTCTTCATCGTTCCATCGTCAATGGCTTTCGTTGCCTTGGGTGATGTGATCGCCGCCGTTCTTTATCAGACCGGAAAGTTTACGCACACAGATGCAAATTACATCTGGGCGATACTTGCAGGATCGACTGTCGGATTGCTGGCCTCAACTCTCGGCCGGCTTTATTCATCAACTTACTATGCGCTCCACGACACGCGCACTCCACTCGGATATGCAATCATTCGCGTAACGCTAACAACAGTGCTTGGCTACCTCTGCGCGCTGCCGCTGCCGCGCTTACTGGGAATTGATCCGAAATGGGGCGTAGCCGGACTGACAGCCTCGGCGGGTATCGCTGGTTGGATCGAGTTTGCTCTGTTAAGGCGTTCGTTGAACCGTCGGATAGGCCGCACAGGATTATCCTTACCCTATGTCCTTAAGCTCTGGGCTTCCGCACTGATAGCTGCCTGCCTCGGGTGGACTTGCAAATCGTGGCTAAATCAACTGCATCCGATACCTTTGGCGGCTGTGGTATTGGGAAGTTATGGCGTCGTCTATTTCGCGGTGAGCTTCGCGTTAGGTGTCCCGGAAGCCCGTGAGGTAATCGGCAGGGTCTTGCGAATGGTCAAGCTTCAGAAATAGAACGGTCCCTTTCGCGCCTCTCGGTCGGAATTTGAGTAGCCTCCTAGAAATCTCGTTCAATTGAATATTCTCAAAAGCTGATGGAAAGCGGCTGCACTCCACCTCTTGAGGTTCCCGAACCGGCTACCATGGTCTTATTGGGCACTGGTCTGGCAGGATTCGCGGGCGCAGTCCGAAAACGTTGGAAAGGTAGATCAGATTAATCACCTTCTTTTCTCCACGCCTATGAGCCCGGGTAAGGTCGAAAACCTTCTCGGGCTTATTGCTCAAAATATTTTGCGAAACTTTCTGGAGACCCCCGTCGATTGATTCTTTAGTTGGTTATCCTAGAAAAACGGACTGGTTAGCGCAGCGGCAAAGGCGGGGGCGGCCTCGAGGCCGCCATTTTTGTTTCGTTCACTCTCGACCATTCTGGAATGTCTCTTTCGATGTTCCTAAATGCTTTCTGCCTCGCGTTTATGCATTGACCCGGTAACTCCCCGTCTTTATCATCCAACCGTGCAGCCCGTTATTTCAGCCGAACAAATGCGCGAGATTGACCGCCTCACGACTCGCGATTATCAGATCCCTTCCCTTTTGTTGATGCAAGCGGCCGCGGAGGCTTGTTTCAATGCAATAGCTACGCATTTCACGGGCAACCTTGCTGGCAAGAAGGCGCAGATACTCTGTGGACCGGGAAACAATGGTGGCGATGGCGCTGCTCTCGCACTCCAGCTTGCGCGCGCTGGTATTCATGCTGACGTCGTTTTGTTCGGGATCGTAACGGATTCTAAAGGCGACGCGCGCACTAATTTCGAAATCGCTCGCCGCCTCGCCAGCTTCGAAGCTTCCGGCGATCGTCCTTCGGCTTTGAGTTTTGCCGAGTGTAGCAGTCTCGCAGATTGGGAAAAGCTGGCACAGCCGCGCCGTACTTACGATTTTATTGTCGACGCGCTTTTCGGAACTGGCCTTACCCGCCCGCTTGACGGAATTTTCCAACAGGTCGTTCAACATCTGAATATGACACGACAGGCTCGCGAGAGATCATCTACTCGACGGCCACTGATTGTTTCTGTCGACCTGCCGTCAGGACTTAATGCCGATTTCACTAAACCAATCGCAGAAGCGGTTCAGGCCGACCTAACGGTTGCATTCACCGCTCCGAAGCCAGCCAACGTTTTGCCGCCGGCCTCACACCTGAACGGCAAGCTGATCGTTGCAAACATCGGCTCGCCGCCGGCACTCATCGATACCGCGAATTCGAAGCTCTTCGTTTCCGAGGAGAATGATGCCCGCCGGTGGCTCATCAGCACGCGCTATGCGCGAGACTCGTTTAAGAATACACATGGACACGCGCTGGTGATTGCCGGCTCGCGCGGGTACACGGGCGCTGCAGTCCTTTGTGGCAACGCAGCGATGCGTTCGGGAACGGGTTTGGTCACCGTAGCCACGCCCGCTTCTGCACAAACCGCAGTAGCTGCGGCTGTGATGCCTGAAGTTATGACGACTGCGCTTGCCGAAACTGATCGCGGCGCTGTCAGCGATGAAGCTATCTCCCACGTAATGCAGTTAACTTCAAAAGCTAATGTCATCGCCATTGGTCCGGGGCTGTCGGCCGAGGACGCGCGCACACGTCGTTTTGTTTTTTCCGTAGTGAAGGAACGCCGGACTCCCGTGGTGATCGATGCTGATGCTTTGAATTGCCTCGCGAATTATGCCGCCAAAGGCTGGCCTGCGGAATTGCAGGGATCAGATGTTGCCCCGCTGGTCCTAACGCCTCATCCGGGCGAGATGCTGCGATTGTTGGACACTACGGACAAAGCGACGCTCGACGATCGTGTTGCCGTGGCGCGAGACTTTGCAACCAGAAACAAATTGATTCTTGTCCTCAAAGGCGCGCGCTCGTTAGTCGCTTCGCCTGATGGCCGTGTGTTCATCAATCCAACAGGAAATGCTGGACTCGGCACGGCGGGCGCGGGGGACACCTTGACCGGTATTATCGCGGGATTTATCGCTCAGGCGAATGCGACGTTGAAAGAAAACGCTGATGCGGTTACGGCAACCATTGCAGCTCTTTATGTAAGTGGCCTGGCGGGTGATTTTGCCGCCAGAGATTTAGGTATGCGCAGCATGGTCGCCTCCGATATTCGTGAGCACCTCAGCGAGGCCATCCGCTCCCTCGACCCTAAAGGCGAGATGCCCTAGTGCCCATATGCAACCGAAATAATGACCACGACCGCGCAACACATATCGAGCCGCGAATGGCAAACACATAGCGCTGAAGAGACATTTGATCTCGGCAAGCAAATTGGAGCAAAACTCAGCGGCGGCGAGATCCTTTTGCTTCATGGACCACTTGGTGCCGGCAAGACCGTGTTTGTAAAAGGAGTAGCGGCAGCTCTCGACATCGATCCCAAAGAAGTAACCAGTCCATCGTTTACCCTGGTAAATCCTTATGCAGGGCGACTACCGCTTTTTCACATCGATCTTTATCGCCTGGATGAAGGGGCCAGTGCCGCTCACGGTGTTGATCTGGAGGAACTGCTGGCAAATGAGCGCGCGGTTGTAGTAATCGAATGGGCTGAACGCCTTGGTCGCTATCCGCTGCCCGCAAATGTTTGGCACATCAGGATTGTGGGTGACGGTGAAGCTACCCGTAGCATTTCAATCTCCGGTGAAGTTTCGCCCTGTAACAATATTCTTTTAAAACTGCATTCGTCTTGACTGATGCTCTGCAAGATAATATAACCACACCGCGGCTGATCTCACGTTGTCGCACAGAACCACTTCGAGAAAGGTCACATTTGTCTACGCACGTTGAAACGACTGATAGTCTCCCTGAGCAACATACGGCCCACACGTTTTCACTCCGGTCACTTGTGAAGGCGCTTGAATCACTCAGCAATGCGCCCAGTCTCGATCAGATTTACGACTGGCTGGAGATGGCGGAGATCTCCACGGAAGAGTTGCAACCTTATCTTGGATTCAAAGAGGGCAACTACTGGCGCCATCGCGTTTTTCGAAACGAGTTTGCAGAGATGCTGGTGTTATGTTGGCGTCCCGGCCAACGAACGCCGATTCATGATCATAATGGTTCCCACGGGGGCGTGAAGGTTTACCGTGGTATGTTGTGGGAAACAACTTTCACTTATGACGCAGTGGCGGGTTTGGGATACAAAAGTGCACGCGAGTACGCTGCAGGAGCGGTCACCGGCTCTGATGTTCCGGACATCCATCAGCTCGGTAACCCGGATGTCAGCGGACAGGATCTCATCACCATTCACGTCTACGCTCCACCGCTTGGAGTGTTGCATACTTACAAACCTGGCAGCGCGAAAATAGATCTATACACGCCTGACGATACAGACAGCTGATTCGGTTGAAATAACTGTTACCTGTCTTTAGCAAAAGTCTCCAAACTCAAATCCCGTCCATCAGTTGTAATGGTAATCGTTCCGGTCTGTCCGGTGATGAGTACTTGCGCGCCCGCGGTTTTCCACCTTTCAACTACCTCCTTACTGGGGTGCCCAAAGATTGAAGCTTGACCGACGGAAATAACGGCGAAGCGAGCCTGAACGGCTCCCACGAAACCATGAGTAGAAGAAGTTCTACTGCCGTGATGTGCAACTTTAATTACATCGGCTCGAAGATTATCGTGAGCTTCCAGCATTGCAGTCTCACCTGCCATTTCAATGTCCCCGGTAAGCAGCAGCGTGCGCTCGCCCAGTTGCAAACGAAGCACAATCGAATCGTTGTTGCGAGAGCCGGCGTTTCGACTTGCAGACGGTAATGGCCACAACACGTTCGCGGTTACCTCTCCAAACTGCAGCACATCTCCAGCGCCAATGAGGCGAAGAGGAATATTTTGTTTGGATAGGGTTTTAGAAAACCTGGCGTATTCGACATCCTGCCAAGGGATTCGCGCAACGAGCGCCGCCCGCACTGAGAAATTCCGCGCCACATCATTCAAGCCATCAATGTGATCGGCATCAGCATGCGTGGCCAAAATGTAGTCGATATGATCCAGCCCTCGCCACCAGAGATATTCTGAAACTATAGATTCACCAATGCTTCGTGTTTCGGGCTCAAATGTCTCTTCGTCGCCATTTTCAATATCGCCAGAACCATTATTCTTCAGGAAAGGACCGGGTCGTCCACCGCCATCGATCAGCAGCGTTGTGTCATCGGGGAAAGTCACCAGCGCTGAATCACCCTGGCCCACGTCGAGGAAATCTACGCGCAGTTTTCCATGCGAGCTGGCGGCGCTGAAGGGATGAAAAACGATAAGCGCGATTGCGAAGAGTTGCGTGACCATTGCAAGCCATACAATTCTCCGCGGGACATCAGAATGGTTCGACCTCCTTTGCGAAGCAAAGAAATGGGAATTTGGACTATTTGAACCAGGAAGACTCAACGGCATCCAACGCGACAGCGAAAACACAAGCATTGCAAGCGGTAGATAATAGAGAACGTAAACTATTCCGGACCAACCCGTATATTCGGGCAAGCGAATCGAAGCTACACCGACTTTCGCAAAAGGATCGACGCTGTGAACCATCGCCCAATTAAGAGCATTGGCAAAGCTAATTAAAGGTGCCGCAACTGCCGTGCTCACCTGGGCAAGCAATAGCGCTACCGCAGCGGTGATCACGACGACCGCCATCATCAGACTGACTCCGATATTCAGGAGCAATGAAGCGAACGACAGTCGATGAAAATAGATTATCAGGAAAGGGAGCAGTGCCACCTGCACGCAGACGGAGACCGTAATCGCGCCAAACGAATATCGCAGTAAACTCTGAAGATGCAGGCGCTCCAGCGTCGCGGCTAAAGGCGCTTTGAAGAGTTTATAACTATGGTTAGCGCGCTCGAGCTCACGTTGCGCTTTGCGTTCACTCCAGAAGAGGCTCTCGCAAATACTGCGCAGCCAGGGAACGCAGGCTGGCGGGTATGGTGTTTCGCGCGTCGGCTTCCACGAACCAACCGCCGCCATTTTTTCGAGCACTGGCCAGGCGAGTATCACGATGGCGAGCACCGAAACAAAAGTCAGTTGAAAGGAAGGATCCAAAAGATCGCTCGGACACCACGCGAGCAATGCGAGCGCAGCCGCTCCAAGCGCGTTGAGAGAAGAGGCGCGACGAGAAAGTAGGGGCGCCAATAAGACGACGGTAAACATCATGGCAGCTCGGACCACTGACGACTCGGCTCCGACCGCAAGCGAGTAGGCCCACAACACGGCAACGGACAACAGAAATTGCAGCGCTCTGTTTTTAGTGAATCGCCTGGCAATGAGGAAAACAAAACCGCCGAGAAAAGTGATGTGCAAGCCGCTTATTACAAGCACATGGAAAGTTCCGCCTTCGCGAAACCTTTCCGAGGTTGAACGTGACAGTTTATGACGATTCCCCAACAGAGCTGCGTCAAGCACGCCTGCCGTCTCCGTTGAAAAACGTTTGTCGATCTCGGTCTGGAGGTTGCGCCGCCATTCGTAAAGCCACGCGAACGGCAAGAAAACGCGTTCATTTTCCAAACGTTCAATAAGCAAAGGGCTCTTTACAAAACCAGTGGCGTCGTAGCCTTTGCGGTCAAGGTATTCTGTGAATGAAGAGACACCCGGGTTGCGAAAAGTATCTGCGCGCTCGAGCATGGTCATCACACGAACGCGCGCTCCATAACGAAGATCGAGCTGATCGAACTCGCGTTGAGACGATTCTCCGGAGAATGGAGCAAACAAGACAACTTCGCCGGATGCTTCTCGCTCAGTTTCTCTAAACCTGACCTTTTGAACTCTCAAGAACAAATACAAACGCTCGGGCGCAACTTCCGGATCCTGTTCCAACATTCCCGTTAACTCGACGGGTTCGCCAATCCCAATCGTTCCTTCATTAAGCAAACGTTTGAGTTGTGTCGCTGGGACGTTGCTTCTTTCGATTGCAGCCAGTGTCGAGCCGAGAAAGAATGTCCCAAGTGTCACAAACAGAATTGCGCTGCTTTTCATTCGTTTGACGCCTGCGGCCGCACCTAGAAGCGTGGTTAACGCGCTGATGATAACGAGCAGCCAAATCGGCATCACAAAAACCATTGTGGCCAGAATACCCAGCGCAAAAGCAGTCGCAAGCAGCACCAACGGGTGAGCAGCAAATGCCTGCGGTTTGTCTTGGACAACATCGGAATGCACGAAACCACTATCCTGCATCAGCGTGATCTAAACGCAGCGGAGCGTATTAGCGGTTTCTAACGGACAAGCGGCTAGCGGCGACTGAGTAACGTCGGCCTAATTTCGTGTGTTCGACAAGCGGGCTACAGTCTCAACGTGATGAGTCTGGGGGAACATATCAAATGCCACCGCAGAGTCAAGGGAATAACCGGCGGCAATGAGTTTTTTGAGATCGCGAGCTAACGTCGCTGGGTCACACGAGACGTAAGCGATTTGCGCAGGATGAAGCGCGAGTATGCCGGCGATATCTCTGTTTTCGCAGCCTGTGCGCGGCGGGTCGAGCAGCAAAAAATCGACGGAGCCAAATGAGTCAGAGTGCTGGCCCAACCAATCACCCACTCGCGCTGTGACGATCTGTACAGTCCCCCATCTAACATTCCCAGAGGCCGCATTTGTCGGGTCCCCAGTCGTGCTACTGCCGCGTTCGGCGGATTCGACATTGCGCCGCGCGAAGTTGGCGGCGCGCGGATGCGCTTCCACGCCGATAACTTGCTCAAAGCGATGCGCCAGCGGAAGCGTGAAGAGTCCTACGCCACAATAGAGATCCATAGCGGTTTTTCCCGTTGCATCGCCCAGCGCTTCAGCGATCAAGGCTGCGAGCAGCTCGTAATTGACCTGAAAGAAGGCTTCAGCGCTGACGTAGTAAGTTTCATTTCCGATTCTTCGGCTGACAATGTTTGTTTTGAAACCGGCAAGAGGCGGAGCCACCGACACGCCCTCATCACCCACCACTGCATCGATGTCTCTCAGTTGCTCGCCAGGAGCATCGGCAAGAATCTCGTGACGCAGCTGCTCCAAAACTTCTTGCAGCTCCGGAACGAGCACAGCGCAATATTCCACGTCGCAAACTCGATTGGAGCCACGCTCGAAGTAGCCCAGGAGTTTGTTGGCGGAGTCAACTTGCCAGTTGGCGCGCGCGCGGTAGTGCCACTCGCTCGGTGAGGCGTGCATCGTGATGTCTAATGGAGCTTCGACCTTTGCGATGCGATGCAAACAATCACGAATGATTTGTACTTTTGCATCGAGCTGCGCCTGATAAGTTAGCTGTTGGAAGTCGCAGCCACCGCAGCGGCCGAAATAAGGGCAGGGTGGCTCCACGCGAACCGGGGCAGGTTGCAGAACCTCAACAACGGACGCGAATCCGATCTTGCCCTTAACGCGATCGATTCTCACGCGCAGAATATCGCCGGGCGCCGCGAGCGAGACAAACAGCGTCAAGTCGTCCGCGTGCGCCAAACCTACGCCACCTGGTAGAAGCCGCTCGATTTTAACTTCGAGCTTTCTGGCTTTTGCGTCACCCATTTTCATACTGCCGTCAAAAGAAACGCCGCGGACGAAGACAGATAGCGCGGATCAGACTGAACAGAGTGCAGACGCGTCCTTACGTTAATTTTTGTTCTCTGTCTAATCCGCGTATCCGCGTAATCTGCGGCCAATTCTCTCTACGATCAGTTAGCGCGCCCATTGCTGGGGAGGCGGCGGCGGAGCGTAGGCTGGAGTTGTCCCTTCCAGTTCAACCTGGATTCCCCCCACGATACCCGCAGCAAGGTTGTACACCAGCGCTCCAATAATTCCGAAGATGAACCCGAGAATTCCATACAAGACCGGAAACACAACCATTATTATCAGCCCGCCCACTATGGATCCGACGCCTCCCATCGCCTGGCCCTCACTCTGAGGCATCATCGCCGACATCGCGGCGCCGAAGATCATGAATACGAGCCCGTAGATCACTCCAATCAGCAATCCGATCACGAACATGAGCAAGGCCTGCATCTTGGCCACCGAAAAAACACCAAAACGCCGGATAGTCATTTCAGCCATGAGTATTCTCCTTTTTGGGGGGACATTTGTTGGAGTGCGCCAACAAAAAGAAGCAGCGACGGCGCTTTACTCGAGCGAACTAAAGCGGTGTCCGGCAACGCTTGCACTCCAAAGGTTAAAGATAAAACAAACTAAGACGTGGGACGCCAAACTGCTCGCGTAGGCGCTTCAGCATAAGGTTATCAAATGTCTGCCGGTAAACTGGCGCCTCCATGTGTTTGCGATAGGGCTTCAATTGTGCTTTCACTTCACTTTCGATTGCGGTAACGAGTTCAGTGCTCACCACTGAACGTATGCCGTCACTTAACATTCGCTCCAGACCCGAAAGCGATTGCTCGAGTTTTTGCGCGTCCAGTGATCCACATGCCGCAAAGTCTTCTTGCAATTCTGAAAGTAGAGCTGTTGCTCTTTCAAGCGCATCCGAGAGATCGTCCTCGCCTGCCTTCCGGCGAGCGGCGCAAAGTTCCGACAAACTTGAGCGACTTCGGTCCAGATGTTGCAGGATTGCCACGCGGGAAAACGGCAAGTCTTCACTCTTGTTAGCTTCCTTGCCGTCGTCTTCTTGCTCCTTATTTGGTTCCTCCGCCGCACCCACTCGGGACTCGCGCCATTCCGCGAATTGAGCTTCAACCTCTTCCTGGCAATAGAGCAAACTCTTAACCGAACGCTTGCGCGGCTTGGACTCCCAGGAATCGAAAGCCTTTTCAATGCCGCGCAACGCGACATGAAGCGGGATGTCCATCTCTTTCCAACTCTCGATAAGCGCCCAATCAATCGGACTGAGCAGCAGATGCTTTGCACGCCGGCGAATGAACGCGTCTTCGATCTCGGTAAAGTAATTGAAATAATTCAATGTCCAATGTCTAATGTCCACTGTCTAACGCCAAAAACCCAATGCCGTTCAATACTCGGACTTTGGACTTTGGACTTTGGACTTTGGACTGCTGGTGCGTTCGTAAACCAACCGCAAGCCTTCGAGCGTTAAGGTGTCATCTACCAGCTCGATGAATTCGGATCCGGTAGCAATCAGCGAAGCGAGACCGCCAGTAGCGATTACCCGAGGGGCGTGCGGTCCACGGCCAATCTCTTCAATCATCTTCCGCAAGACTCCGTCAACCAGGCCAACGAAGCCATGATAGAGTCCCGATTGCATAGCGGCGATTGTTGACGAGCCGATCACTTTATGCGGCCGTTTGATATCCACGCGAGGCAACTTCGCCGTCCGCTCAAAGAGCGCATCAGATGAAATCATGATGCCGGGCGTGATTACGCCGCCAACATACTGCCCCTCTCGATTAATCGCATTGAAGGTTGTGGCTGTGCCAAAGTCGACAACTATACAAGGCGCGCCATACTTCTTAATCGCCGCAACCGCATCCACAATTCTATCCGCCCCCACGTCCGACGCGGGCTCATAAAGGATGGTTAGCCCCGTGTCTGTCGCGTGGTCTACAAATAGAGGGGTGAGATGAAAATAGGTCTCCGCCATTATCTTCAGAGTGTAGTTTAGCGGCGGCACAACTGAAGCAATGGCAATCGCATCGATGGCCTTAAAATCCAGATTGGCTAACTCAAACAAGTTCCGAGCATGAACACCATATTCGTCAACTGTTCGCGAGCGGGCGGTCGTCAGGCGCCAGTGCGCAACGAGTTCTTCGGCATCAAAAACACCGAGCGAAGTGTTTGAGTTCCCAGCATCAATGACTAGCAACATAATCGAGTTCCGGTTTGGTTTGGACGTTTAGGACTGCTTCAATAGCATCCACGGCCGAGCTGGCGCCGTTTTCATTTTGCACCAGGCGACCGGCTTCCTCCGCCTTCGTAAAGTAATCCTGGTTTCTCAGCAATGCTTCCAGCTCCCTTGTCGCGTTCTTCGCATTGTAACGCGGCCGCGCGATCATGCGCCCGCAACCGAGGCGTACCACCCGCGCCGCATTATCGAATTGATCGTGCGCGTGAGACACAATCAAAACGGGCCGGCCAGAACGCAGCGCCTGTCCAGTGGTACCGACACCGCCCTGGTGCACGATAGCTCGCGCACGCGGCAACAACTGGCTAAAGGGCGCATACTCAAATGCCGCGACACCTTCCGGCAAGGGTTCAGTGGGTAAATTGCGAGCATGACCCAATAATAACAAAGCTCTTTGGCCCAGCGTCTGCGCGGCCTGAATCGAGTCGCGATAAAAATTTTTCGCCACCCAGAACGCAGAAGAGCCGAGCGTGAATACAATTGGCGGCGACCCTTCATCAATAAACTTCGTCAGCGCCGACTGCATTTCAGTTTCACCAAAAAAGTCTCGGCGGTCGTAAAAGGCGAAGCCCGTAACGCGCGTGTTTGGCGGCCAGTCCGGTTGCGGTTTTGCCAGCACGGATGAAAACAACGCCAGCACCAGCGCCGGCGAATGTTGACCGCTGAGGAGCGGTTGCGCGCCGCGCGGCAGTCCCAGTTCTGCGCGCAGACGGTAGACCGCTTCCATTAGCTTTTCCAATCTGAAGGAAGCGATGCGATATAGGAGCCGACTGAGAGTAACACTGCGGCGTTGGAGATGATAAAGCACGGGCATTTGCGCCAGGACTGGCGGGTCATATGCGGAGAAGAACGAAATTGGAGACAGCACACTCGACACCCAGGGCAACTGGCGCCTCTGTGCCACAATTGGACCAACGAGTGGCAATGGATGCGTCAACAACAAATCCGCGTCGGCCACTGCAGCATCAAGATCCTCATAAACATCGCGAAGGTTTGGCGTAAGAAGTTCGATGACTTTTTCAGTGCCGCCCTTCGGCTCCATCAACCCGGCAACGACCCTGCTGAGCTCATCCGGCTCGTCATACGACGGAATGTCCGGACGCACCGGATGAAGCTCGATACCCAGAGCTTCCATCTTTTCTCGATAGACGTTCGAGGTGGCAATCACAGGCGAGTGCCCACGCGCCTTCAGTTCGAGAGCGATAGCGATGTACGGATGAATATCACCGAATGAGCCGAAAGTTGAGAGAACTATTTTCTTTCCGGACATGAATTCGTCTTACTATCCGTTTCAACTGGCTACTGCTTTCCAGAATTCTGCTTCGCTCCACCCTCGGCTATATGCTTGCCTGCTTTCACCAGTGAATGGCTTCGTCTTGGACCATCAACCTCGAGTCGGACTCGTCACCTCAAACGGTCGAACGACGGTCACATCCCCGGCCCTAACAATTCGGATCTCTCCCTGGTCTGTCTGCACACGCAACGCGCCATCACATTCAAGCCCGCATGTGGTTCCTACGAGGCTCCTATTACTTTCGATAACGCGAACTCGCTTACCTTCGCAATACGACGAACGTGCGTACCATTCGCGTACGATCACTTCTGGCCCACCCGGCTGTTGCAACTTCGATAATAACTTCGCAAGCGAGCCGACCAAAGCCCGGAGCGCTACTTCCGGCTCGGGCTTTCGGCCCACAGTCACTTCTACTGACGTTGCGATCTCCTCAAGGTCTCAGGCGGAAACGAATCTTTAGTCAGGTTGATTCCAATACCTAGAACTACCGCACGTCCTCGGGGTGTCTCCACGGTTTCTGCCAGTATGCCGCACAGTTTCTTGTCATTGACCATGATATCGTTGGGCCACTTTATATCAGTCTTGAGCGCGCACGAATCAAGCAAAGCGTCGTGCACCGCAATAGCGGCCATCAAAGTGAGCAGCGGCCAAACGCTCTGCTCGAATTGCGGGCGAAGAATGATACTGAAATAAAGGCCGGCGTTCTTCGGCGAGACCCATTCCCGCTGCAACCGGCCACGACCCGCCGTCTGTTCAGCGGCCACCACGCAGACACCTTCCGCTGCACCCTCGATGGCCTGGCGCGCCGCTTCGAGATTTGTCGAAGCCAGTGAATCAAACTGTAAAATTTGAGGCGTAAACGTTTCCATGCTTCCTGGTTTGAGTCCACGCTTTTGCTTGCTACCTACGATTCCATGCAAACCCAAAGGTTGGACTCTGAACCTTCAAATTCCCGACTGCTTCGCTAACTCAAGTGCCTCAGCGGTCAGCGCTCGCACCAGGCCGTCAAAATTACGAAAGTGCTCGTCACGAGTCTGACCCTGCACGTAGCGAAAATAGATTTGCTGAATCACAACCGCGACCTTGAAGCGTGCAAACGTTTCGTGGAACGTAATGCGAGAGTGATTGCACATCTGGTGCGGCATTGCCGAAGAGACGTGGCGCGACAACAGACCTGCCGATGATCTCATTGATCAGCGCCTGGCCAATGTAACCGATTCCCATTCCTCCCCATTCGCGTGGTAGATTTGGCGCCCAAAGACCAAGTGCCTTCACTCGTTGTTGCAGATCACTTTCAAGCTCGGCCGGCAGGCCTTCGTGCTCCACCATTTTGCCTTCGTTTGGATAGACAAACTCCTCCATGAACGTGTTGGCGCGTGCGTTCGAGTTCGGGGAAAACGCTGAAGTCAATCATCGGGTTAACCTTCCGAAGCAAGTTGTTCAACTAGCATGACGGCGGGACAGCGGGATTGTAACTGTAAAACCGAGGCGTTAACCAGATTGCGTAATCAGTACCACGGAGCAGCCGTGACCTGCTCGTACTCCGTATGCAGTCCCCCCTCTCAACAACCATAGTTGACACCGGGTCGACCTCCGCCTCCGATAGGCACACGTTTCACGAATTGAATGCATCCAGCCATAATCCTGCGCTAACATGCCCGCTGCAATTTCATTAACTCGCCGTCAACCAGCTAAGAGGAGGATTTGAGATGAAACGGCCCAGTCTTCTGCTCTCACTCGCGTTGGCCGCTGCTTTTGCAGTTGCCGCAGCCGATGCGCAGCAGCGTACCGCCAGTTTTCCTTCGGGAACCATTGTTGACTTGTCGTACGCATTCGATTCCGCGACCGTTTACTGGCCCACCGCTGAAACGTTCCACCTCGAGAAAGACTTTGAGGGTACTACCGAACAGGGATACTACTATTCAGCCTACAGGTATTCTGCGGCCGAGCATGGCGGAACGCATATTGATGCGCCAGTACACTTCGCCAAAGGACGAAATACCGTAGATGAAATCCCACTCGTGCAACTCATGGGGCCGGGCATCGTTGTGGATGTCACAAAACAGTGTGAGAAGAATCCCGACTACCTAATTACGGAAAGCGACTTTAGGGATTGGGAGCAACGTAATGGAAAGATAGCGGCGGGAACGATAGTGCTGCTGCGAACGGGGTTCGGCAAGTTCTATCCTGATCGAAAAAAGTATCTCGGTACTGAGGAGCGCGGCGCCGGCGCAGTTGCAAGTCTTCACTTCCCTGGTCTCCATCCTGCTGCGGCACGCTGGTTAGGTCAAAACAGAAATATTAAGGCTATCGGCCTCGACACGGCCAGCATTGACTACGGACAATCCAAGCTCTTTGAAAGTCATCGCACACTCTTCGCTAACGACATTCCGGCGTTTGAAAACGTAGCCAACCTCGACAACCTTCCCGCCAAGGGATTCTCGGTGATAGCACTGCCGATGAAAATTAAGGGTGGTAGCGGTGGGCCACTCCGAATCATCGCCGTCATCGCGAAACGAAAATAGTCAAATGGATTTCGGGAGCAACATCGACTGGTTCCCCATCAAGTTGTCGTTTGCAGTAGCCAGTGCAGCGACGTTGATCGCGCTGGTGGCAGGTTCGGCGCTGGCATGGTTATTGGCGCGAAAGCGTTTTCCCGGACGCAACCTGATCGATTCACTTATTACTCTGCCGTTGGTTTTGCCACCCACTGTGCTGGGTTATTACCTCTTAGTTTTACTGGGTACACATTCGTCACTCGGTGGATTTCTTTACTACCGGCTGGGCATTCGTCTGACTTTCACGGTAGGCGCGGCGATTATCGCGGCCACTATCCACGCTTTGCCGCTGGTAACTAAAAGTCTTCGCGCTGCGTTTGAAGGCGTCGACACCGAACTGGAAGCTGCCGCACGCACGCTGGGTCTCGGCAGTCGTATGATCTTCTTTCGCGTCACGCTGCCACTTGCCTCTCGTGGTGTGCTAGCTGCCACGGCTCTCGCCTTCGCACGCGCGCTAGGCGACTTTGGTGTCACCATCATGATTGCCGGCAATATTCCCGGCCGAACGCAAACCGCTTCCGTAGCTATCTATGACGCTGTGCAGGCCGGACGCGATAATGAAGCCTTCACGCTCGCCGTGATCGTGTCTCTGATTGCAGTAGTGATGCTTTATTTCATCAACCGCTTTGGCCGCCTCAGATGGTGAGAGGGCGTCCCACGCTTCACGCGATCAGCAGTAGGTCTAATGCTCTGGCTGGACCATTCGCTCCGCGGCGAGACGCAGAACTTCACGCACCTGCTTATCCCAATAGGACCAGATATGACCACCTGGGACCTGCCGGTACTCGTGCGGAATCTTGCGCTCCAGCAGAAGGTTGACGAAGCTTCGATTGGTCTCAAGCCACTGGTCGGCCAAACCACAGTCAAGATAAAGATACGGCAATAATGATGCGCGCTCCGGGGGAAACTCACGCACCAGCCGCTGCAGGTCGTTGGCCTCCCGACCCTCGCTTTTTGGCGGACCCAACGCTTGGTTAATCGATGCGTCGTCAGTTCGTGCAGGCGCGTCGAGCGCGCCGCTCATTGAAGCTGCGAGCGTGAACACATCCGGATACTTGAGGCCAAACTTCAGCGCCCCATAGCCACCCATTGAGTTTCCGGCGATGGCGCGACCGCGACGATTCTGGACGGTGCGATAGCGAGTTTCCACATCTTTGAGTAATTCCTGCACAACGTAAGTCTCGTACTGGTCAGAAGGCACCGTGGCGCTATTCGTGTACCAGCCGTCGCCGCCTTCGGGCGTGACGACGATTAGTTGATAGTCAGAGGCGTACTGCAAGAGGCCAGTATTAGCAAGCCATCCGTCGTAGTGTCCACTCCAACCGTGCAGAAGATATAGAACAGGATATCGGGTCCTCCGTGAAGTGAACAGACTGTACCCTCGCGGTAGCACAACACTGTAGGGCATAGATCTGCCGATGAGATTGCTATTGAACCGAACTACCTCAACGCGAACCGCATTCCCGGTGTGATAGTGGTAAGCGGCGAGGGCGACGAGCAGAGCGAAGAGGAGTACGAATAGTCGAACGCGTTTCATCAGTCCTTTGTCTTCGACGGAGCGTGCCTCGTGTGCAGAAGCTAACGTCAGGTTGGCCAGTCGAGCGGACACATACTCCGATCGCATTTGACATGGCGCAAGGGTGATGGTCAAGGGAAAGTTTTTAGCGGTCGCACGAGGAGCGAGTAAAAAGTGAGGCGTGAAGCGCATCGAAACCGAAGGGTTGGAGTAGCATTAAGAAGAATAGCCCTGGGAAACGGGTCACAGTATCCGAGTAATGTATGGGCTGCCATCAGTCTAAGTAGGCTCGTAGTGGATTCGCTTCTAATTGAGGCTTACGTCTCGGGCGTTGTCTCAGTCCGTTTCGCAGCCAGAAGAAACATCAGCCCATGAATCCACGAAACTTCGACTCCCTTATAGCGTAGCCTGGGAAGATGGTTTGCAAATTTGCAGAGCGCAGATGGCTTCGAGCGATTTCGCCAAAAACGTCGCGGAAGTCTGTCGTCAAAGCGAGATCGCGTCCTTCATATAGCTGATCGCCTTTGAGTCCCGGCCATTGACCGTAGACCTTGCCACCTCGAACGCCGTTGCCAATGACAAACATTGCATTAGCGTGCCCATGGTCCGTGCCGCGATTGCCATTCTCGCGCGCTGTGCGGCCAAACTCCGACATCGTCAAAATCACAACGTCGTCCATTCGCTGGCCCAGGTCGGTATAGAGTGCGGCAATGGCGTTGCTGAACTGTTGCAGCAAATTGCCAAGCTGCCCGCGCGCGTTGCCCTCGTTCACGTGAGTGTCCCAACCGCCGATATCCGTGAAAGCGATTTCAAGACCTACGCCTGCCTTGATCAACTGCGCGATCTGCAACAACGAATTGCCAAACGGGGTACGCGGATACTGCGCGCCATTCTCTGGTTGATATTGAGCCGGATTAACTTTCTTCAGATAGTTAACTGCCTCGAAGGTTTCCTTCCCCGTTCCGCCCAGGACGTCGTTAACTGCCTGCTCATAAATTGCTTCAAACCCGCCCTGGACACTGGCTGAACTCTGCCCGGCGCGGATCGTGAAGTCTGCCAGGTTCGAGATCGCCAAAGTGGGTGCCTTGCCTTGCAGGACTCGCGGCATTGTCTGCGTCATCGACACGGCGCGGAACAGACTCCGTTCCGGATCGGTCTTGC
The DNA here is from genome assembly GCA_963698325.1 of Blastocatellia bacterium. Classification (GTDB taxonomy): domain Bacteria; phylum Acidobacteriota; class Blastocatellia; order Pyrinomonadales; family Pyrinomonadaceae; genus PSRF01. The sequence goes on from CAVOQJ010000013.1 coordinate 719,751, forward strand.
TTTGCAGGTAACGATTGAGCCAGCCATCGGCAGTTGATTTCACGCCCGGCGTTGCCGATTCCATGTAATCCTGCGCGTCAAAGTGGGAACGGGTATTGTCGGGCGAACCTGCGGCATGAACTATGGCCAGACGCTTCGAATCCCACAAAGGTTTGAAGGGTGCCAGCGAAGGATGAAGCCCAAAGAACCCATCGAGATTAACTGCGGCTTCGGTATTCGCTGATTCGGGCTTCGCAATGGCGATCGATGGCCGCAAATCGTAGTAGGCTCGCTCGCCGTAAGGCACGACCATGTTTAGTCCGTCGACAGCGCCGCGCTGAAAAATCGCGATCAGCGTTTTACGACGGCCGCCCGTTATCGGTTCACGAGCTTGACCAAGCACGGCGCGCTGCAGGAATGACGGCGCTACATTCATTAAGCCAAAGCTGGCAAGTGCGACACCCCCGGACTTGATAAAAAATCTTCGATTCATTCGTAAAACCTCATGTTCCGAGTTCCGAGTTTCGAGTTCCGGACTTGGTATTTAACTCGAAACTTGAAACTCGAAACTCAAAACTTTCTTACTGCCTTTGAAACTCCGGCGAACCCAGTATCAATCCCACGATCTTGGTTACCGGATCCGTAATGTTGGCATCAGCACGAGCGAGTTGCTGGCGCTGCTGACCTTGGCTCACCGGGGGCTGGCCATCCACCATCTCGCCCGCCGGGCGGTCGTTATTCGTCGCTGTTTTCGGAGATATTGCCGGCACCACCAGCGCCGTCCGTTCATTGAATTGCTTCAGCAGCGTCTCTTTCGTTTTGGCAGTGATGTCTCCAGCGACGATTACATTTAAGAACCGTTCCATAATCTGCGTCTTGTTTAGAGATTGCTCGTCGGCAGCGTTTCCGACAAAGCGTTTCAGGTCGACGCGTGTTCCCGGGATGCGATTGCTGGCCAGCATTAGTCCAAAATTCAAACGCTCCAGAAGGCCACCGGTGTTAACCCAGCTTTCGGCTGTGTCAGAATAACCGTTAGGCGTTTGAAATCCGTAAAGTGGCTCACCCATGCGTGCTATCCATTGGTGCAATTGCGGACCGCCGTTGGTGTCGGCGCCTAGCGTCCGGATAGCACTGATCGCGAGTTCGAAAGGCCGTTTTACCTTGGCGCGATAAGCCTCGGGCGCGTTGAACTCCGGCGAGAAGAAGATCGCTCGCAGCATTTCACGAATGTCGCCGTCACTCTTTGTGAATGTGGCCGCAACGCGATCGACGAGCGCCGCTGGAGGATCATCCGAAACAAAGTAGCGCACCAGCTTCGTCGCTATGAACTTCGCCGTTGCAGGATTATGCGCAAGAATGTCCAGCACCATCAGTCCATCCTTGATCCCGCCGCCTGCGGGAATCTTATGGCCCAAAACTACTTTCTCGCCATCATCGTGCGCGCGCGGATTGAAGAAAAACTTACCCGCATTTTCACGTAACATATCTGCACGTGATCCGTTCATCGTCGCCTGCGCGGCCGCCCTGCCGCCGCGTGGCGCAAAGATAGTCCAACCCGTAAAGCAACGCGCAACTTCCTGCACGTCTTTTTGCGTGTAACCTCCTTCGACTCCGAGAGTGTGCAGTTCCATCAACTCGCGTGCGTAGTTTTCATTAATGCCGCGCCGCGCCTGTTGCTGCGGTCGCTGTTGCTCCGGGTCGTTGCTCATCCTGACTTGCGGCCGATTCTTGTCACGGTCAGCCATTAGGAGTTGGGCCAGGATACCTCGTTGCGTGCGCAGACGATTGCCGCCCCCCAGCTGGGCACCGGGACTGACGCTCTGAAAGTTATCGAGGTAGAAAAGCATCGCCGGGCTCTGCGCCGTGGCCAGCAGGAGATCTGAAAATTTGCCCATCGAGTTGGGACGGATCGTGTCGCGATCATAAGAAACCAGTAGCCAGCGATCGGCGCCCTTCCCGGCAAACACGTTGAAGTGGTTGGTCCAGAAGTCGACCATCACTTCCTGCAACTGACGCTCGCTGTAGACAGCCCGCAAAATTCGCGAGGCTTGCAGTTCGCCAGTGATCCGCTGCGGCAGTTGCCAGCCGTTTTGCAAATAGTATTCACGAATGGCGCGTCGATACTGTTGGTTGTCCTGCGGAGCAGGCGCGCGAGGATCTACCTTCGCGCCAGCTCCGTTCTTCGCGGCGTTTTCGTTTTTCGCCCGGCCGTCTGCCGCGATCATTGCTCCGTTATCGGGCGGTGAAGGGTTCTGACTTGCGCCCCGAACGGCACTCCCGTCTTTGGTTCTATTCTTCTGGGCCTCAGCCAGGTCAGCGGGCAGATCGCCACGTCGCTGAAGCTGCCGTAGAAGCTGACCGGGCTGCGGATACTTTTCATACAACTCCGCTGTGGTCATTGAAAGTGTCGGAAGGTCTTTGACCTTCGCTTCGGCAACTGCGTCGTTAATTTTTTCCGGATTGAGCTGCTGATTGATGTAATTGTCCAGGCCCAACGCTTTCACGCGCTCAAGGTCACCGGGTCTGGCGCCAAAACCGAGCCGATTCAGAACATGCAATATCCGTTGGTCCTCAGTGAGGCGCGCAATCAGTTGACCAGTCGGCGAATTTGTTCGCCGCGTACTAGCGGCAACTCCAAACGTGGCTGAAAAAACCGCAGCGATAATGAGCACTGCTGAACAACGACGAACGGTCGAATAAATTGCATGCCAACTTGTATATTTCATGACGTAGCTTCCTATTTGACGAATAGAAACAGCGATGCCTCACTCCAGTCTTTTTGCTGCTGGATTAGACGCACTCCCACGGCGGATGGTTGATTAAATCCGCCTCGACCTGTCAGAGCCGGGAGCCTAGAGACCGGGTTCTACTGTGGTGACCGATAGCTGGCGCCGATGGCTCGTAGGAGAATTAAGTCGGAGTTGTGATATCCACGCGACCCAGCCGCGTAACTTTTAACGCGCACCAGGTTCAGGTCGTTCTCTATAAGCTGGGCTGAACGTGCGCGTTGTGTGTTCGGTAACGCTCGGCATGGGCTCGAGACGCGGGGGAAATTGTTGGCGTGGTGCGGGTATTTGCATCGGGGGCGGGAGCTGCTTCTCCGGCTGATATGATTCTCGATTGAAAGAGAGTACCTTCAACAAGAAACGAAGCATTAGCCCAGTGCAACCAAACAATGTTGCCATACTGAAGATGACTATCCAGGCAATCGCGGCAGGATGGAGTTGCATTCTAGCCAATTCGGTTGCGCCACCGAATATGATCCCGATCCCGCCCGTCACTGTTAATCCCAAAACGATGGCCGGAACGCTCAATTTGATCGGCTTCGTCACCGGCTGGGGGTAGTTTTGAGAACCTATCATCAGATGAGCCCCGCAACGGTTGCAATACTTGAGTTCGACTGAGATCTCGTTACCACAGGATGGACAAAACATAGCGCCTCCGGGTGATCCTTTGCCGGATCCTAAAAGAATGCCCGTAATGTACCACTAGACGATGGTGATAGAAATGGTCCCGCTCTGGAGTACGTCGGAAACGCGAAAGATGTTCGGGAAGTAATACGATGGTAGGCCGGGGATTTCCTGTCGTTCAGTCTCTTCCGCGACTTACGAAGTGGGCTGGCTGCTGGACGATTATTGGATCCGGTAGGCTCGATTTTTCCAGATAACAATTATTACGCCATCTAACTGTTGAGCGATGGTGCCCAAGCCTGGTTCATCAGCTACCAGCGCGCGAAATTGTTCCGAGCCTCGCACGACCTTAACCGTCGCCCGTGGTGATTCATAAGCGGTATCAACCCACGCATCGCCCTCGTGTATGAAACGTCGGCCCGCGACCGAGCGACTCTCAACTTCAGGGGCCTTATTCTTCTTGTCCCGTGTGCTCGGTCCTCCACTGCCGGCTCTAAGTCCCCCCGCGAGGTTCCCCGCAGTCCTGGGAACAGCAGAACGATTCGGTCCGTGTTCATCACCCGGCTGACTCCTGCTTAGATCGTCTCGCTGACGCGCTTGCTCTTCGCGATTCACGGGTTGCTCTTTTGCACGTGCGATTGCGCCGGCATCACTGGAGGATGGTTTCGCTGGCGGAGGAGCCGCTGCTTTGGGCTCAGGAGCATAAGATGGCCGCAACTCTGACAGCCCTGCGACGGCTCCAGGTTGTTCCGCATCTTTTGCTAACGGCTCGCTCGCCGCCCTCTTTTCAGCGACGATACCCGCACCTTCGGCCACGGGAGTCTTTTCGTTTTTAAGACTGTCTTTTTCTTTGGTCGATTCAGTACCGGAAGGCAAGTTACCTCCCTTTTGTGTTGCCGTAGCCGTTTGATTGGAGGATTGACCAGCGGGCAAGTCGGTTTGCTTAAGTGGAGCTAGGGAGGTCGTCGAATCGGCCGGTTCATTCCGGGCCATCAATTCCGGCCGTCGCGGTTGTCTTAGTGCCAGCAAGCTGATGCTGATAACAGCAGTCAGCACAAGCGCCGGAATTGCGAAACGTAAAACGGCCGGCGAAAAGATTGCTCCTAGTTTCTCAAAAAAACCTATTTTTACTTCCGAAACTTCATAATGGATCGCCGCACCGCTTGCCTGAATCAAACCGACAACCATTCCGCGGCAGGTGGTGCAGTCAGCCAAATGCTCCGTGTAGCGAGCGCGCGCAGCCGCGGACACTACGCCTTCTACGTAGGAGTTTAATTCGTCCGCATCGAGATGATCGGAAAAGATCTTATTGCCATCCCCTCGGGCGGACCCACTCTGCGGCGACGATTGCTCTCGCCCTCTCGCGAGAGACCGTAGCAGCAGATCGACTGCATTGTTTTTAGCTTGTTTCATCTGACCGTAATTCTCTGCCCTCTAGAGAACGCTTCTGAACGTGCTTGCTTGCGCGGCGAGCCTTAGCGAAACGTCGTCATATATACTTTTTACCCTGCAATCTCGTTTTCTTTTTTCATTAGTATACTTTCCGTTGCCAGCAACGGTTCGATGTCGCCTTCAAGGTGAAGCGCGACTTCAGAAAAGGCACGCTCCGTTTCCGGCTTAGTCCAGCCTTCTTCTTCAACCAGAATTCTTTCCACCTGCTGTCGCAGCTCGGCATGGACACGCGTAAGCCGGCGACTGGCGGTGGCTTCGTGTACGCCAAGCACCGCGCCTGCCTCGCGCAATCGGAGACCGTCAAAGTAGTAAAGCTTTACTAACAAACGATCCTCAGCGGAGAGTTGTTGGATCGATGACGCTAATGCCTTTTGTATTTCAGCACCCGCTAATTTTTTGGAAATCTCCAATTCGGGATTGGCAGTTTCGCCGTGGCCAGACCAGATACTTTCCTCCTGGCCATGCTGTAGGATCCGATCAAAATCAGCGTCTTCTTCGGTCTGCACCAGCCGCGATTGTTTGCGATGTTGATCTACCGCAAGTTGAGAGACGACCGCTCGAAGCCAACCGGCTAGCGAACCGCGTCCGGAGTAATAGGCAAGTTTGCCAGCCGGCTTTCCATCCGCGCGGAAGCGCAATCCGTGCAGTTCTGCCCAGATAGACTGTGCCAGATCTTCGGCTGCTTCTTCCCCTGAACTTGCCGCGCGGGCCGCTGATCGGACGGTCGGTGAGTAGCGTTCAACCAGATCACTCCAGGCTTTTTGATTTCCCTGTTCGCAGGCGACAATTAGGCAGAGATCGTCGGCTTGGAGTTTGTCGATGAAATCCCGGACCTCTTCGCGTGTCGCCAGCGGTTCATCACGCAAAACATATTTGCCGACCGCTGCCCTGATTCGCGGTATCAGCGCTTCGCCGGTTAACGAATAATAGTCGCCGGCGCGCGCAAGCAAACGGCTGGCAGCTTCAGCAAAAACGTTCTCTATTGGCTCTGTGCGTTGATTCATTGGGGGTTTCTCGCAACCGCCACGATGTTTATGCTATCACGTTGAGCTCACCATTTGTCGCTCACTCGGAAGCTTGGATGTCCTGTAGCATTTCAAGTTGCCGTAGGTGTTGTTCCTTGACAAACTAACTTTGACACGGCTTAGTGCGTGGAGCTAGATTCGACTTTTAAAAACTTGAAGATGAACCACCAAGAGGACAGCTATAAGCTTTCTTCGGCCGTCGCGGCAAAGGCTATTGTCATGCTGCCAGCTGAATTCGTGTTGCATGCTAAGAGTCACTGAGATATTCCGCTCAATTCAAGGCGAATCCACGCATGCGGGTCGGCCCTGCACCTTTGTGCGCCTAACGGGATGCCCCATGCGCTGTGTCTGGTGCGATAGTGAATATACGTTTACCGGGGGCGAATATTTTCCGCTCGACAACGTGATGAAACAGGTGCGGGCATTTGGTTGCAAGCTTGTGGAAGTAACCGGTGGTGAGCCGCTGGCTCAGCATGAGGCGTTTAGTTTAATCGAACGTTTGTGTTCCGAAGGCTACGAAGTGCTCGTGGAAACGGGAGGCTACGTATCAACCGAAGACGTTGATCCCCGAGCCAGGATCATTCTTGACATAAAGTGTCCGGCCTCAGGGGAAGAAGCACGTAACCATTGGTCAAACCTCGACCGCTTGCGCGCGGACAAAGACGAAGTGAAGTTTGTGATCGTCAACCTCGAAGACTGGAACTACGCGCTGGAAATTATCAAACGTTACAAGCTGGATAAACGAGCGCTTGCCGTTCTTATTTCACCCGCCTGGAACGCAGTGGATCTGAAAGAGATGGCGGCGTGGGTGTCTGCTAGTGGACTTGACGTGCGCATGCAACTGCAACTTCACAAGTACATCTGGGGGCCGGAGACACGCGGAGTTTAATGGGTGGACATAACGAAGCAGCCTATGAGGCTTCCGGATTAGACGAACCTGAGAAGGCCCGATCCGGCCTTGCCGTTTGCCTCGTGTCGGGCGGCATGGACTCCTGCGTAACCGCGGCCATCGCCAGTGAAGAGGCGGACCAGCTTGCCTTCCTTCACGTTTCCTATGGTCAGCGAACAGAGGCCCGTGAACGACGGGCGTTCGAGGAGATTGCTGACCACTACTCGGTCAAACAACGCCTGATTGTTTCCCTGGAACACCTGGCTAAGATTGGCGGCTCATCACTAACCGACAAGGACCTCAAAGTCGCGTCAGCAAATCTTTCGGCCCACGGCATACCTACAAGCTACGTGCCGTTTCGCAATGCCCATCTGTTATCGATCGCCACAAGCTGGGCCGAGGTGATCAGCGCCAGTTACATTTACATCGGCGCGGTTGCAGAAGATTCTTCCGGTTACCCCGATTGCCGGCCCGAGTTTTACGAAGCGTTTCAACGAGCGATAACGTTGGGTACAAAACCGGAAACTATAGTTGAGATCAAGACTCCGATTATCGCAATGAAGAAGTCGGAAATAGTTAAACTGGGCGAAGAACTCGGTGTGCCCTTCGAACTTACCTGGTCGTGCTACAGCCAGTCGGAGCAGGCTTGCGGCAACTGTGATTCGTGCGCTCTCCGTCTACGTGCTTTTCGCGCCGCAGGTATCACGGATCCTATTCCATATCTGCTTGACAGTAAGAGGTTTGCTTATTAACGTTAGATCGATTCTAGTAAGCAATTTACAACCATAAGCGGAGCCAGAGCATCTTATGGGCTCTCCCGTAATCCCAAGTTACCCAGTCATTCTCTTTGGAGGAATCTTAGATGTTCCGTAGATACTTTTTGCCGATTCTCGCGAGCATAGCATTCGTCTTTTCGACCAGCCTGCTGGTTTCCGCGCAGAACGGTCAGCTTCGCGGACACGTAACTCTGAAACAAGCTGATGGCACAATCGTGCCCGCGGTCGACGCTGCAGTCGACGTGTTCCGCACGGATCTGCCTGGCGATTTCACACTGAAGACTAATAAGAAGGGCGAGTTTGTGCACGCAGGGTTGCCTGTTCAGGGTACTTATACCCTTTCCGTTAGTATGCCTGGCGCGCAGCCTTATTACTTGCCGGGCGTAAAGGCGGGAAGAGATGAGGACTATAAGATTGAATTGGCGACCGGTGATGGCAAACGTCTGACGCGCGCTGATATTAAAACGTTAATGGCAAGAACTCCGGGCGCGACGTCTGGAGGAGAGTCTGCTGAAGACAAAGCCAAGCGTGCGGAGATCATGAAAAAGAACGCCGAGATAGAGGCGGCCAACAAGAAAGCCGAAACATCGAATGCGATAATTGAGCGAACTTTCAAAGCGGGAAATGAAGCTCTTAAGGCCAAGAATTACGATGCGGCGATCGCACAGTTTGACGAAGGCTTAACTGCCGATCCCGATCACCCGGGTGCACCGGCGCTCTTGACTAACAAGACCATGGCCTTAAATGCCCGCGCAGTCGAGAAGTACAATGCGGGCATTCAGTCTAAGGATGACGCAGCAAAAACGGCCGGTATCGAAGCGGCAAAAAAGGACTGGCAGGCAGCTAGCGAATCTGGCGCCAAGGCTGTCGCTATGTTAAAAGCAATGCCGGCTCCGGCCGATCAAGCCGCTGCTAATTCCGCCAAGGTGAACTTATACTTTGCGCTTATGGCAAGAGCCGATGCTACCCGCCTGTTTGTGGTTAAGGTCGACCCGAGCAAGGCAGAAGCAGGTGTCACTGCATATCAGGAATACATTGCCGCCGAGACTGACCCGGTAAAAAAGGCAAAGGCCGAACATGATCTAGCCCAGATGCTGTTTGATGCTAATGCCTTTGATCAGGCTCTCGTACAGTATCAGAAGATTCTTGAGGTTAATCCCGATGATTTGAATGCATTGCTCAGATCGGGTCAGATCCTTTTTAATATTGGCGCGATCAATAGCGACAAGACTAAGTATCAGGAGGCTGCTAACTTTTTGGCCAAGTTTGTTGAGAAGGCTCCGGACACTGACCCACTAAAGGCAGATGCCAAGGCAATTCTAGATACGCTAAAGGATCAGGCCAACGTCAAACCGGAGAAGACAGCGCCCGTGCGCCGTACCAGGCGCCCGTAGGCGAAAAAAGAACAAGACTAATGAAGAAAAGGCCGCATTCGGGGCGCGATCGCTCGGTGCGGCCTTTAAGTTTCCCGAAGCTGGAGGGGACCATTTCGTTCGATAATTTTACTCCACGCATCGTGCGATTTCTTCCTCGGATCATTATCCACACCAGAATCCAGCTACCTCCCCTTGATTCCTTAGAAAAAATGACCTTGACAGTGTCGCAGATCAACTTGTACTATGCTTGCCCAACGGTGTTTAGCACCGTTCCGCCGTAGTCCTAACTCCCATTCTGCATAGCTTTTTCTCGCAGGATCACTGGCCATCTCGTGGATCATCTCTTAGATATCTCAACACTGGGGCAAAAATGTCGGCAAAACTAGGCGAAATTCTCGTTCGAGAGAATCTCATCAGCCCGCAACATCTCCGTGAGGCGCTGGATTATCAGCGCGAGCACGGCGGTAGGTTGGGATTTAACCTCGTCAAGTTGGGGCTGATCTCGGATGACATGATCACCGCCGTCCTCTCGCGACAATATGGTATTCCTTCCGTAAATCTGGAGCTTTTCCAGATTGATTCCCAAGTCCTCCACCTCATTCCCCAGGAGGTCGCGCAGAAGTACTCCGTCCTACCCCTCTCTCGCGTCGGAGCCAGCCTCACGCTCGCCATGGTAGATCCGACAAATGTTTTCGCGATGGACGACGTTAAGTTTATGACAGGCCTCAACGTCGAACCGGTGGTAGTGGCAGAGGCAAGTATTCAACAAGCCATCTCGAAGTACTACGGCACCTCCCGAGAGATTGAGCTGTCGTCAATAGCAGCGGAAGAAGTAGTTATCGATGCGGCAGCGACCAAAGCCGCCAACGGTGGCATTACCCATGCCGATCTTGTTTCGCTTGACACGATTGACTTCGACACAGACCGCGCGGAAGACGTCGAGGTCGTTGACGATAACGAAGAGATCGACCTTTCCACTCTCTCAAAAATTAGCGAAGACGCCCCCGTCGTGAGACTGGTAAATGTGCTTTTAGTCGACGCGCTGCGTCGTGGAGCATCGGACATTCACGTTGAACCTTATGAAAAAGAGCTACGGATTCGTTTCCGCATCGACGGTGTCTTGTATGACGTGATGCGCCCACCGCTGAAGATGCGCGACGCCTTGATTTCCCGCGTCAAGATCATGGCGAAACTCGACATCTCTGAAAAGCGCCTGCCGCAGGACGGGCGAATAAAAATCAAGGTCAAAGTTGACGCTCGATCGCGTGAGCTCGACTTTCGTGTTTCTACGTTGCCCACTCTATTTGGCGAAAAGGTCGTGCTTCGTCTCCTGGATAAAGAAAACCTCATGCTCGACATGACGAAGCTTGGCTTCGAACCTGACTCGCTCGTTAAGTTTCAGCGAAATATTTCAAAGCCCTACGGAATGGTCCTGGTTACGGGTCCGACTGGGAGCGGAAAAACCAACACGCTTTATTCCGCACTTCAGTCTCTTAATACGGTCCAAACCAATATCATGACGGCCGAAGATCCGGTTGAATTTAACCTAATGGGTATCAATCAGGTCCAAATGAAAGAGCAGATTGGTTTGAACTTTGCCGCGGCCTTACGCGCCTTCCTCCGTCAGGATCCGAACATCATTCTAGTAGGTGAGATTCGCGACTTCGAAACTGCCGAGATCGCTATCAAGGCGGCATTAACAGGCCACCTCGTACTCTCCACTCTTCACACCAACGACGCTCCGTCCACAATTTCCCGGCTCATGAATATGGGTATCGAACCCTTCCTCGTGGCAACGAGCGTAAACCTCATTCAGGCGCAGCGACTGATCAGGCGTGTCTGCAAAGATTGCAAACGCGAGCACCCAACGCCTCCGGAAGCGCTTATCGAAGTGGGCTTTACCGCGGAAGATTCCAAAGTCCTGAAGACCTACAAAGGAAAGGGCTGCTCGACTTGTAACAACACGGGCTACAAGGGACGAATTGGTCTTTACGAAGTGATGGAAGTCAACGATGAAATTCGGGAATTGATTTTGATCGGGGCTTCATCGCTGGAGTTGAGAAAGAAAGCGATTGAAGACGGCATGATCACGCTACGCGAATCCGGACTGCACAAGATTCGCGCCGGCTTAACCACTCTCGAGGAAGTAGTCCGCGAGACGGTGGCCTAACGGAGAGGAACACTATGTTGCGCACAATCACTCTATCATTCTTGATATTGGTTTCAGTCGGAGTCATGCTTCCCTTCGCCAGCTCGACGGCGCATGGCATTCGTCAAAGTTCCTCTGCCCAGCAGCACCGTCGCTATCGGCGTCATTCGCGCGCTTGGTGGCGACGACATCGCGCGCGCATGAGGTTGCGCCGTCTGGCATCGCTCGCGCATCGCAACGCGCCCCTTGGGCCAGTTTTTGCCGGCTCCAACAACTCAGGCATCGCCACCGTTGTGCTTCCTAAACTGCCGGCCGGTTGGAACAATCCTGCCGTAGCGAATGGTGGGGAGGTCAGGTTTAGAACTGAGATTGGTGCCAACGTACCAAGCCAGGCCACTCTTTCAGTAGTTGCGCGCAGCCGTCCGAATCCTGCATACCTGACGCAACGGGAGCAACGCACCATGCTCGCAGGCGTTTCTTTTTCCGAGTTACGACGGATTGCAATCGACAAAATGATCAACGCTGGCGGCTGGGTAATTAATGATTACGAGCGTCGGGTGAACGGCGCGCGTGTTTTCGTGGTGATTGCTCAGACTCCGAGCGAGGGCCGAACTCCCGAGAAGTCGTGGAACTTTTACTTCGCTGAAGTTGACGGCAAAATCTACAGCCTAACCTTAAATACACCATTACAATTTTCAGATAGTCTGGCCGCTGAAGGCGAGAAGTTCTTGGCATCGCTTAGCGTAAAGGCTGGTGCCAATACCCAACCGGCCAATCGATAAGAGCCAATCGCCGGGATCTTACGGTTCAAAGCCAGCAACTCCCGCGCAAAAATCTTTATCTCCTCAGGAGCAGCCTCAATGTCATTAACCGATACGGCCCCTCAAATCTCGCTCTCAGAGCTTCTGCGAAAACTCTCCGAGCTTGGCGGCTCCGATCTTCACATAACTACGGGCTCCGCCCCTCAGGTTCGCGTCGACGGGCATCTGCGGCCGCTTGAGGGCTATCGCCAGCTGACTGCCGCCGATACGAAGCAACTGGCCTACTCCGTTTTAACCGACGCGCAGAAGCACCGCTTCGAAGAGAATCTCGAGCTGGATTTTTCTTTTGGGGTGAAAGGACTCTCGCGTTTTCGCGCTAACCTGTTCAATCAAAGGGGCGCCGTGGGGTGTGTCTTCCGCGCAATACCATATGAGATCAAAGCCTTCGAAGAGCTCGGTCTGCCGGCAGTTGTCAAACAGTTGTGCGACAAACCGCGCGGATTAATTCTCGTGACCGGGCCCACTGGCTCAGGTAAATCAACCACACTTGCCGCTATGGTTGACAAAATCAACCGCGATCGTCGTGAGCATATTCTGACGATCGAGGATCCAATTGAATTTCTGCATAATCACAAGAGCTGTTTAGTAAACCAGCGCGAGGTCAATGCTGACACGCATGGATTCGCCGAGGCTTTAAGAACAGCCCTGCGCCAGGATCCCGACATTGTGCTGGTTGGTGAAATGCGCGACCTGGAAACTATTGAATCGGCTTTACGAATTGCTGAGACGGGCCATTTGACGCTGGCTACTCTGCACACAAATTCCGCCGCTTCGACGATTAACCGCATCATCGACGTCTTTCCTTCCGATCAGCAATCGCAGATTCGCGCACAACTTTCGCTCGTCCTGGAAGGCATTTTGTGCCAGGCGCTGCTTCCACGCGCAGAAAAGACCGGACGGGCCATGGCACTTGAGATTTTGATTCCGAATGGCGCTATCAGAAACTTGATACGTGAGGACAAGGTCCATCAGATCTACTCCATGATGCAGACCGGACAGGACAAATATGGCATGCAGACCTTCAATCAATCGCTAGCGACGCTTTATCACAAACGCCAGATAACACTCGACACCGCGTTACAGCGATCTTCCAATGTTGACGAATTAAGGGAACTGATAGAGCGGGGATCTGGACTGAATACCGGTAACGGCAGTAAGTCGCACCCAAGCCCTTACGCCCAGGGGCGGCCAATCGGTGCCCGACCGACAGTCAACAAACAGTCTTAGATTCTGGAGCTAATTAGCTATGCCTACTTACGTGTTCAAAGGCCGCAACAGGCTAAATGAAATTATCGTCGGCGAACGTGTTGCCGACAATCGCGATGCTTTGCGACAGATTCTTCGTCGCGAGCAAGTGACACTCACCTCTATCAAGGAAAAGGGACGCGAAATAGGAATTCCGAAGATTGGCGGCAGAAAGAAAGTTAAAGCCAAAGATCTTTCGGTGTTTACGCGACAGTTTTCCGTGATGATTGACGCCGGTTTGCCTTTGGTCCAGTGTCTGGAGATTTTGGCACAGCAACAAGACAACAAATACTTCCAGCAAATACTGTTACAAGTTCGCCAGGATGTTGAGGAAGGCTCGACTCTGGCAGCAGCGATGGCGCGTCATCCGCGAGTATTTGACCAGCTTTACGCCAACATGGTGGAAGCGGGCGAAACGGGCGGTATCCTCGATTTGATTCTGCAACGCCTATCAACCTTCATCGAAAAGATCGTCAAGCTGAAGCGCGACGTGATCTCTGCAATGATCTATCCGGTAGCGGTGATCCTGCTCGCCATCGTCGCGGTTGCAGTGATCATGGTGGTCGTAATTCCGCAGTTTAAAAACATCTTTCTTGGCTTGCTTGGGCCAGGAGAACAGCTGCCGTTACCAACTCGAATCGTGACTGGGATTAGTGGCTTTCTCGCCGGCTGGGGAGGCCTCACCATTCTTGCAGCGATCATTGCCTTCGCGGTAGCGCTCCGCTTTTACTATAAAACGCCTGGCGGCAGAAAGATCATCGATCGACTCCTCTTGAAGATTCCCATTTTGGGCGCGATTCTCCAGAAAATTGCGGTGGCCCGATTCTCTCGCACGCTTTCAACCCTGCTGTCATCCGGCGTACCCATTCTTCAATCGCTCGACATCACGGCACGCACCGCCGGCAACGTGATCATCGAGGAAGCGATTATCAGCGTACGCGCCGGCGTGGAACGAGGCGAAAGCTTTGTCGACCCGCTAAAGGCCACGGAAGTTTTTCCGCACATGGTGGCTCAGATGGTCGGCATTGGTGAGCAGACCGGCGCACTGGATGCGATGCTCGGCAAGATCGCTGATTTTTACGAACAGGAAGTGGATGCGGCAATCGCAAACCTGCTGACGCTCATTGAGCCGATTTTGATCGCGTTTCTAGGCGTAACAATTGGCTCGATCGTGATTGCCATGTACCTACCACTCTTCACACTGATCGGGAAACTGTCTAACGGCGGACACTAGGCGCCAAATATTTTTCGCAGACTGGTTTTAGAGAAACGTTTCTAAAGTTAAAGCCAGCTTTCGGCTTAAGCCGAGGCTGGCTTCTTGATTTGAGTTGCCGTGTGAGCGGGACAATCAGGCGACTCATCCTTTTAGAGTCGTATTTTGGAGTTCTGCTTACCAGGCAATCCCATAGTCTTCGCCGTGATTACTTGAGCCTCCCCACATCGTGCCGTGTTTCACATCGAGCATGATGGCGTTGATAGGGCCCGAGGTGCGTTCCTCGAAAGTCAATTCATAGCCCATTCTCCGAAGCTCCGAACGAGTCCACGCCGGCATGGAATCGGCGAGCAGTATGCGTCCGGGCCGCGTCTCGTGTTCGCCAAATGAACTGCGCATTTGAAAGCTATTGATATTTGGCGCCTCGACTGCCTCCTGTATGGTCATCCCAAACTCAACCACGTTTAAGAAAAACTGCAGCAGGTTTTGATCCTGGCTGTCGCCGCCCTGCACAGCAAAGGCGAGGTAAGGCTTGCCGTTCTTCAGGGCCATGGTAGGCGTTAACGTGACGCGCGGATGTTTCCCAGGCTCAATTACATTGAAAGGGTTCTCCGTCGCGTCAGTGACAAAACTTTGCGCGCGCTGACTGAGGCCCACGCCGGTGTGCCCGGCGATGACTGCCGGAATCCAACCGCCGCTCGGCGTAACCGACACGACCCACCCTTCTTCATCCGCCGCCTCGACTGAAGTCGTGCCCGCGTAGAAAGCACGATTGAAGTTGTCGTCAGCTGCGCCGGCAGAGAGCTGGCTAATCGGTCGAACGACATCCTGAGTTGCCGCCGGCGTCGACGTTGTCGTCTTCGCTGGTGGGGTGACCCATTGCTCGAGTAGTGCGCGATAGGGATTAGTTTGACCCTGAAACGGATACGGATCACCGGGCCGTGCGGCGGCGTCGTTGCGTTCCCAGTTAATCCGAGCGGCGCGCTGTTTGGCATATTCTTTCGACAACAGGCCACGTATCGGCTCCTCGGGTGGAAAATATGGATCACCGTAGTAAAAGTCACGATCGGCGAAGGCAAGATTCATCGCCTGATAAAGCGCATGGATGTAGCGTGAACTGTTGTAGCCCATCGCCTTGAGATCCGCGTTCTCAAGGATGTTCAGCGCCTGAAGGAGTGCCGGGCCTTGAGTCCAGTGCGTGAGTTTGAAGACTTCGATCCCGCGGTAATTTGTCTTCACCGGCTCTTCAATCCTCACTTGCCACTTTGCAAGGTCTGCCGCGGTTATCAGTCCGCCTTCTTCCTTAACGCCGCGCGCTAGTTCGCTCGCGATGTCACCTTTATAGAAGCGGTCGTATGCGGCGTAAATTGCCGCTTTACGATTTTTCCCCGAGGCGAGTGCCTGCTGTTCAGCCTCCACAAGTTTGCGCAGCGTCGCGGCAAGGTCCGGCTGGTGGAAAATCTCTCCAGCTTCCGGCGCTTCGCGTTTCTCTCCGAGGTGCGGCAACAAGACTTCGCGTGAGTAGCGCCATTCTTTTAGTCGCTTCTTCTCACGTTCAATCGTATTAGCGAGTTGCGCCTCGATCGGATAGCCATCGGCCAACTGGATGGAAGGGCCAAGCACGTCTTTCAAACTAAGCTTGCCAAACTCTGCGAGCATCACCAGAATCCCGCCTGGCGTGCCGGGTGTAACCGCGGCGAGCGGACCATACTCCGGCGGGTACTTCATGCCCTTCGATTTGTAAAACGCTGCAGTCGCGCCTGAAGGAGCCACACCGAGCGCGTTGATGCCGATCACTTTTCCAGTGTTCGGATTGTAGATAAGCGCCTGGGTCTCGCCACCCCATGACAGTGTGTCCCACATCGTCGAAGTAGCCGCGATCATCGCGCAGGCCGCATCCACCGCGTTGCCACCCTTTTGGAAGATCATTGATCCGGCTGTGGCCGCGAGCGGCTTACCCGTGATTGCCATCCAGTGCTTGCCATGAAGTGGTGGCTTCTGTGTCCGTTGTGCTTCAAGGCTCGACGGGAACATGAGGACAATAGCCAACAAAAGGAAAAGGCTGGTGACTATTCTTGTCTCTGTACTCAAGGGCATGCACTATTTCCTCCTCCAGCAGGCGAAGTGTTTTGAAAGTATCTTCTGGGCATTTGAGGCTATTCCCAACTCAGTTGCTTCGACGAGCCCGAATATCTCACAACGCGTTTCCGGCGGCAAATCTCTCATCCATTCAAACCCAGTTTTCCGGCGTTTGCTGAGCACACGACATATTTACATTTTCGGCGCACTCAGTCGGCTCACGCGCATTTGATTTTTCGGACTCCGAATCGCCTGCTTGATTGCCGCTGCTGCCGCGCTGCGTGGTGGCTCTGTTCGACGCCCTCCCGGCACGACCACGCTAACTTCAGATGTCGGGCAACTAACCGAAGGCAAATTCCCAGGCGCGAAGGGATTGAGATTATTTTCCGGATTAATCAGCCCCGCCAAAGTCGGCGCACTCGCATCGCGCGGCGTTAACGGGCCAGCAAGGCCGAACTGCGCACATAGTGTGCTAATGATGCTCGTGTGATCAAACGGGTTAGAGCTGGATAAGGGTCGAAATATCGTTTCCGGTTGAATGTAAGGATTAATGAAGATGGCGGGGACCCGGATGCCATAACGATCGTAAGCAAATCCCTGCACCGTTCCCTGCGCAAACGGGGAGATGGCGGGAGGAGGGTTCGCGTGATCATAAAGGCCACCGTGCTCGTCGTAGGTGACAATGAAAAGCGTCTTTTCGAAGAGGTTGTTTGGCCCATTGTATAGTGCCTCGTAGATGGATTGCAGCAACAACTCACCGGGACAAATGCTGATTGCGGGTGGGTTCCCGTTAATATCTGAGCCACCCGGATGATTGCTGTTGGGAGTACCAAGAAATACGTCCGTATAGCGCGGCTCGATAAAGGAGTAAGTCGGCAGACTGTCGTGACTTACATCGTGGAAAAAACCTCCAAACAAGTCTGAGAAGTGGTAGACGTTACCGCCGAAGAGCGTCGCCCAGTTATCGTCCACATATTTTACAAAGGCGGCAAGTGGCCAATCGTGATAATAGACTTTCCATGGCAGGCGTCCGGGCCAGGGCCATTGGCTGCTCGCCGATGCAGCGTCAAGTAATTCGAAGATGCTCTGATTGCTGACGGAGCCGTCGGGGTCTTTATATCGATCAATGAGACCAGTATTGTCGGTCAGCGCATACAGAAGATCGTTCTCGAAATAGGTACTGGGCGTAGCGCAGTGTGCAAAGAATCTGTTTGCCAGCGTCTGAACCGGCCCCGCAGCGTGCCATTGATCAGAGACGGCATAGGCCTGCGCGAGCGCACTAGTGATTGGGATGTTGCCAGCGGGACCTGGGGCATAATACTGCATGATGTGATTCGCAGTTGGAAATATTCCGTCCGGCGACGCGGGTTGACGCAGGTAGTTAGAAACGAAACCGTTCATCAGTTCCGGCCCTGTGTCCGGACACTCGCCGGCTTCATATTGGTCGGCGGTGCAGCAACCAAAAATCTGCTCGTTCATGTCATTGAAGAGTTCGCCGGGATCCGGATACGGCATTAACATCGTATCCAGATCCGTAGACCCCTGGAATACCTGGATCGGTGTCGGATTTATCGCGCAGGGATCAACGGGATTCGTTTCGTTGCCGGTGAGTCCGTCAAACTCCGACTGCGATTTGCCGGGATAAAGACCGCCCAGAACATTGTCAAAGGAGCGGTTCTCAAACATGAGAACCACAATGTGTTCTATGCCCGGAAGTATTGATTGCCCGCAATCAGCCGCCGCTGACTCGTTCACAAGAGCATCCGGCCCATTCATGTTGTTGTTTGCCATCTCGTAATCTCCTTTTGAGAAATGAGGTTTTATTCGAGTGTAATTTTTATCGGTATCGCCAGCTATAGCGGTGACCTTAGGATGCTATTGGCAACTAAACCACCGACATCGCAAGAAGTACCTGACATCGTGCAAGGTGTTAATGAGACTTAGAGATCATGAAAACGAATCCTTTTTTGATGCTCGCGACATGTGAGGCGAACACAAAAGGCCCACTTTAAAAGGAATAGTAATCTTGAGGCGGGCAAAGTATGACTACCGGGGACGGAAGTCAATACCTGTTAGTCGCCGATCAACTCACTTCGAACAATGTTGTTACCTTAGAGTGGGATATGTTTGCTGCGTTATACAACTTACTTCTATGCTAGAGGCTTGGTAAAGGAGGATCGAGCATGGTTCAACGCGCGCAGCTTCAGATCGAGGACGCAACAGAAGCGGATGTTCCACTAATCCTGACTTTCATTCGCGAGCTGGCCGAATACGAGAAGGGCCTGGATAGAGTGTCGGTAGATGAAGAGAGTCTGCACGCCGCGCTGTTCGGTCCAAGGCCCTACGTCGAAGCCGTTATCGCTTACGACAATGACAGCCCGGTGGCTTTCGCCATCTATTTCTTCACCTACACATCGTTCGCGGGACTGCCCAGTTTGTATCTAGAAGACATTTTTGTCCGTCCAGCCGCCCGTGGATTAGGAATAGGCCGGCAGTTACTCGCATTCCTGGCGCGGCGCGCGAGGCAGCGCGGTTGCGAGCGCATGGAATGGTCAGTGGTCAATTGGAATGAACCCGCGATGGCCTTCTACAAAAAGCTTGGCGCTGAGCCCGTGAACGACTGGACAGTCTTTCGCCTCCCAAAAGATAAGCTTAAGGAGCTAGCGGACATTCGTGATTAAGAGAGGGATGATGCGATCTGCATCGGTTACTTCGCCGCCAACCCGTCCATATGCTCGTGCTGTTGATAGGGACAATGACGGCAGCCGCTCTCGCAGCAATAACCGCGCTTCCACAGAAACGCGGCTGTGAACAGAAGCCAGCCATTTTCAACATAGTAGTCAATGCCTTCCAGCAATTCCGCATCTCGCCGAGCGGGCTCGTCGTCTTCTCCGTCAGAATGATCCGTTTGCTTGCCAGCTACAGTCATGGCGCGTCCCCAACCAGGATTCTGCAAGAGATGGCTGTCCGGCGGACGAGCGAGCACCGGTTCACCCCCAAGATTCAGCCGCCAACCCTTGTGGTTTCAGACTGCTCTTTGTCACTGGCCACTCATCCACATCGTCTTCCATCAAGTTAGCGTCGAGGTCACAAGCATAGCAAACTCTGCCGCAGCGCAAGCGCTCTATGATAGGCTTGGCCAGCGATTATGCTGGAAGACGACATAGTACGAAGACACTCGCTAGGCCAAAAGCTCTGGTGGCTGATCCTCGGGCGTGTCGTAGCTGCGCTCTTCTTATTTTTCGCGCGCGCGTTTTGGGTTCGCGGAAGTGGTGACCGGGCCTGGGCAACAATGTTACCGGCCCTGCTTGCTGTCTGCGGTCTGACGGTTCTTTACGCGCTCCTTCGTCGGTTCTCGCGGGCAGTTGTCTTTCAGGCGCGATTCCAATTTCTTATCGATATCATCCTGGTCACTTGGCTAGTTTGGACCACCGATGTTATTCATTCGCCTTACATAGCGCTCTACATAGTCGTTATTGCCGCCTCGAGTCTGTTTCTCAGTCCGCGAGACGCTATAGTGATCTCGTTAGGGTGTGCCGTTGCGTTTACCGCCAGCGCGCTGGTTGTCCTTGATGGATTAGGCCGGCTTCCCACCCGGGATTTACTCGATACCGGCCGGGCGCAAACCTTCCAGTCAATCGGGCTTTTCGACATTGCGTTTCTGGTTGTGGGACTGCTGTCTGCCCGGCTGGCGGAACGGCAATCGCGTTCTGACGTGCGCCTGAGAGCTGCTGCTCAGTCGCTGGCGACATTGCGCGCGTTACATGAGCGCATTGTGGAGTCAATCCGTTCGGGACTGGTGACGACTGACCTGCAGGGTCGAATCTATTCGTTCAACGCGGCCGCCGAAGAAATTACCGGCTACGATGAAGCAGACGTTCGCGGTCAGGATGCCTCGATCTTCTTTGGTGATATTAAGCAAATTGTTGCCGACTCGATGGATTTGGCACCGTTGGGAGAAGCCAGTCCGCGTTTCGAAGCCGACTGTTTGACTGCTGATGGGCTGCGATTACGGCTTGGTTTTAGTGTCTCTCCTCTTTTCTCTGAATCGGGCAAAACGACAGGCACAGTGATTACTTTTCAGGATCTCACGCACATACGTGCCCTCGAGGAAAGTTCGCGACGCCAGGATCGGCTTGCTGCTATTGGGCGGATGGCCGCTTCAATCGCTCATGAAATTCGCAACCCCCTGGCGGCGATGCGTGGCTCAATTCAAATGCTGCGAGCGGACATGGCCGGTGAGTCTTCGCAAACGCAACTCATGGAGATTATCCTGCGCGAATCGGATCGACTGAACAGAATAATCAGTGACTTTCTGAGTTATGCGCGGCCGCGTTCAATCATTCAGTCAAAGGTCGATGCGGGAGAATTACTGAAGCAAACGTTCACCCTACTGCGTCACAGCGCGGAACTAAAAGAAAATCAAATTATCGAAGAAGAAGTTCCGGCTTCTTCGATTCTAATTAACGCCGACGCAGAACAGCTGCAGCAGGTTTTCTGGAACCTGGCGCGAAATGCTTTGCAGGCCATGCCCGCCGGGGGCACCTTACGCGCCGGCGTGCAGAATCATTCCCACAACCGCTTGAGAATAGCTTTTTCCGATACCGGACGAGGAATGTCGCCGCAACAGGTGGAACACCTCTTTGAGCCTTTTTCCTCCACTACGGGAGGCACCGGACTGGGACTCTCGATTGTTTATCAAATCATTCGCGATCATGGTGGTACAATTAATGTCCGTAGTTGCGAGGGACGAGGAACAACAATCACGATTGAGTTGCCGTGTGAAACCGCAGAAGCCAAGGAGCTTCTGACTTCTGATCTGTATGGCCAACCTTTTAATAGTTGATGATGAATTAGGCATGCGTCAGTTTTTGACGCATCTCTTCCAGCGCGAGGGGCACAGTGTCCGCGCGGCCGAAAACGGTCGTGAGGCGATGGAGCTTCTGCGCGCTGCTCCTTCCGACTTAATTATTTCTGATGTGCGCATGCCAGATATGAATGGCATTGAGCTGCTACGCGCAGCGCGTGAGCTATTGCCTGATATCGAAGTTGTCATGATGACCGCCTTTGCGAATGTCGACAGCGCGCGGGAAGCTTTCTTATTGGGGGCCTATGATTTTGTGCAGAAACCTTTTGACAATGACTTGCTTAAGGAGACCGTCGCACGCGCCCTGGAAAAGATCACCTTGATAAAGGAGAAGGAAGCGCTACTCGAGGAAAACAAAGCCTTAATTCAAGGCCAGCGCACACGCGGCAAACTCAACAACATCATCGGCAGATCCCCCAAGATGCAGGCGCTCTACCAGATGATTGAAACGGTCGCGCAGGTACAGTCGACCGTCCTGGTCACAGGCGAGTCGGGAACGGGAAAGGAGTTGGTGGCGCGTGCGATCCACGATCTCGGCCCCCGAGCCGAGAAACCTTTCGTTTCGATTAACTGCGGCGCTTTCACCGAGACCTTGCTGGAGTCGGAACTTTTCGGTTACGTAAAGGGCTCATTTACCGGAGCAAACACAAATCGCAAAGGACTCTTTGAAGCCGCTAACACCGGCACTGTTTTCCTTGATGAAATCGGCGAGATGTCTCCGGCAATGCAAGTAAAACTCTTGCGCGTATTGCAGGAAAGAAAGTTGCGGCCGGTGGGCGCGACTGAAGAGACGACGGTTGATACGCGTGTAATCGCCGCGACCAACCGTGATCTCAGCAGCATGGTTAAAGAAGGAACCTTCCGCGAGGATCTGTACTATCGTATTTCCGTCATTCCGATAGAGCTTCCCTCGCTGCGGGAAAGGCCGGAAGACGTTCGGGAACTTGCTAACCACTTCGTTGGAAGGTTCTGCGGTGGAGGCAAACCTTTGACTATTAGTGAGTCAGCAGTGCGTTTGTTGGAGCAGTATACGTGGCCCGGAAATGTTCGCGAACTTGAGCATGCCATCGAGCGCGCGGTCGCGCTGGAAACAACCGATTCGATCCAACCTGAACGTTTAACGGAAAAGATCACCAACTATAATCCTCATCGTATTGCAGAGAGCTTTGATTTTCCCGAAGCAGGTCTGAATCTTACTGCTCATCTGGACCAACTGGAAAAGACTTACGTACTTGAAGCCCTGCGGCGGACTGCTGGGAACCAGACCAATGCCGCCGAGTTACTGGCGCTGTCGGTGCGATCTCTGCGGCACCTGCTCGACAAACATGGGATACGAAGCCTAACGGCCCAGATGCGAGACGAGCGCCGCTCATCGGAGTCAGTCCCGCGCCGGCGCGCCTCTGATCCATCGCCTCGCCGCCGGGAAGAAGACGAATCAGAGTTTGCTGCCAGCGCCGGGGAGAGCTGAAGGCGCTGATTTCCGTTTTTCTTCCGACGATTGAGGATGTTGAACCCTTTGACGTAATCCGTCATTGCGGTCCTGCCGTAATTTGTCACTAACCAGAACGCCTGGCTGACCCCAAACCTTAATCTAAGCTAAAAAACCTGTAATTCCTTCGCTTTTTCAAAGTTCTAAGGTGGCACGGCCTTTGTAACTGACCCGCCTGACAACTTCGCGCTCTGCGCGGCATTACATCGTCAGGACGAAGCCGTTGGCGCGAGAAACCTTTCAACATTTTCTCTTAAGGAGCACGAATAAAAAAATGAACACCAAACGCCAAGAGGGCTTCTCTTTGATAGAGCTGCTCATCGTCGTCGCGATTATCGGTATTATCGCCGCCATCGCTATCCCCAACCTTCTCGCCTCCAAGCGCGCCGCCAACGAAGGTTCAGCAATAGCTTCGCTGCGCACAGTAACGGGTGCGGAGGCTACCTACGCCGCCACCATCGGCAATGGTGCATACGCCAATTTAGCGGGCCTCGCTGGCCAGGGCTTGATCGACAGCGTCCTCGGCGGCAGTACGAAGAGCGGTTACAACTTTGCCGCAACACCAGGCGGCGTTACTGGAGACCCAACCCAACCTTTCGTTTATGTCACCGGCGCAGCTCCCCAGGTAACGCAGGAGTAACGGCCACCGGCACTCGCGAGTTCAGCTCTGACGCAACCGGCGTTATTTATGCTCAGACTGCTACCGGCACCACGGCCCCAACGGCCACCGCTGGTACCCCGATCGGCAACTAACCTCAGTCCCACAACTCAACCCGCAACCTCAAGCACAGCGCCGAACCCAAGGGTCTGCGCTGTGCTTGAACTTTATAAGCAGGTTTTCTCGATGAAATGCAGAGAGAAGTCATGCAGAACGAATTCACACTTCAGCGAATGATAACGGACACCTTCCGCAAAAAGCCCGTTCGTTCAAACCCCGATAGTTTCGTGGGAACGCCGGACGGAACACCTGTTAAGTATCCGATACTCGAGACGCTTGTCGGTCTCGCTCGCCTCTGCTACCACTATCCGCTCTTCATCATCGGAGCACTGTGGCCCTTAGTGCTTCTGGCCCCCCACTTCCCAGGTATTCCCAGGCCATCGATAGGCGGACTGCCGTGGCGACAGGAGTTGGGCCTCTCTTTTCTGTTAACCGTCGCCTTAGGCTTTCTTATCAAGCGGGGGCAGAGCGAGAAAATAGCTCGAATCGATCGAGGCACTCTTCCCGTACTTTTTACTTTCGGGCTTTTCGCTTGTTGGACTCTATTTTCTGCCGCCTGGGCAGCAAACGCTTACGCGGCTATCCATCTCGGTATGCAGTGGAGCATTTACTTCATCTTCTTCTTCCTCATGAGTTCCATCCTCAGAAATCCCAAGCTGAAGAACATTTCGATTAACACTCTTTCCGGAGTCATCTGGGTGCTGGCTATAGCGTGTGCAATCGAATCCTGGTTTGGTGCACCTCTCACCGACGGAAATTTGCGCAATGAACTGAAACCGCTACTGCGCGGCTCGGGTGGATTCGGTGAAATAATGGCTATGGCAGCCATCTTGTTTGCTGCTTTGTCGCTCCATGCTAATCGTCGCGGCCGTGCACTTTTCTTTGGCGCTACGGCGATGATGGGTTGGTTGGCGACGCTTCAGTCACTGGAGCGCGCACCCTTCATCGGTGCAACTGCAGGATTCTGTCTCCTATTTGCCGGAGCAATCATCGCGAAGCAGGCAGGTCGCCGCCCATGGTGCCGTTTAGGCTGGATGGTTTGCATCCTCGGTTTGATCTTCTTCTTCCAATCGTTGCCGTTGTCGAACGCTCAGCCGGACGCGGCGGCCACTTCTACGGTCAGCCGATTCACCGCGAATCTGAGTAGTGATGTCAGCACGCGCGCACGCTTTCTTTTCTGGGGCGTTGGTTTGGAAATGGCGCGGGTTCACCCGCTGCTTGGAGTTGGAGGAAACAACTACGAAGCTGCGTATGCAACCGCGCGAGCGCAGTTTTCCGCAAGACATCAAAACAGCTCGCTGGTTGCTCTGAACGAACACCTGCTGACCGTTTATGCACATAATGAATACGTGCAACTAATAGCAGAATTGGGCGTCATTGGATTCATGCTATTCGTACTATTCAGCCTCTCGCTTATTGCAGTCTTATGGCGCGCATTGAAACATCCCTCTCAGATGCTTCCAGCTTTAGGTGCCGGAGGCGCAATGCTGGCTTTTGCTGTCAGTTCGGGCGCCAGTGGATCTTCATTCAGATACTTTGGCGGTGGCTTAGTTTTCTTCTTCGCTGCAGCCATTGTCACGCGCATCGCCGCCGGCGCCCAACCTTCCTCATCAGATAATCCGAAAAAGTCCGTTCATCTAGTCGGTCCGCTGCGGCCGGTGATGCCGTTTGGTTTATGTGTCCTCATGTTACTTGTTACGGGCGTTTTGAGCGCGCAAGGTGCGGGGACAGTGCTGCACGGTTTGGCCCAGGTTAGCGCCGAACCGGCTAAGGCAGAGGGCTATTACCAATCCTCGTTGAAAGTGTATCCCGCCAGCCCGGCTACACACTTTGGTTACGGCATTTGGCTCTACAACAATCGGCGCGCAGCGGAGGCATTACCCCACTTGCGTTATGCCGTAGAGAATGGATTCAACAGTTCAATTTGTTATGCCTACCTCGCTGGATCGGCAGACTCTGCCGGAGACTTAGCCTCGGCCGAGCGAACGCTGGCCACTGCGGTCCGCGTCTACCCCGTCTCGGTATTTTTACTGGTTCGTTATTCTGCTGCCCTTAAGAGCAGCGGCCGAATTGAAGAATCAAAGGCGGTATTCTCCAGAGCCGTTTTGCTGGACTCGCGCGCGGCACGGGGCTGGCAACAATTAATTGATAACGATATTGATGCAGCTTATCTTGCGGCCCGGGGGGACAAAAAGATCGCGATGCCCGGAGAACTTGTTCCGCAAGCGGCAGTCTTTGAGGTACTGAAAGAGAATGAGCAGCGCTTTCCTGACGCGATCACTACGGGTTGGAGGGCTAGAATGCAATCCATGAAACTTCGGTGAATGCAAACTATTGCTCGCCAAAAACATTGTTACGGAAAGAGACAAATGCTCAGGCCCCGAAGGTGGTAACTAGAGTTTTTTCCGAGGGAGGCTGACAATACCTATGAATAAATTCAAAAGCGAAAAGGGCTTTTCCCTAATTGAACTGCTTATAGTCGTCGCGATTATCGGGATTCTCGCCGCTATTGCCATTCCTAATCTACTCGCTTCCCGCCGTGCTGCTAATGAAGCTTCTGCGCAGTCCGCTATGCGGACAATCTATACTTGTGAAGCCACTTACCGGGCAACAACAGGTGGTGGCTCTTACGGAACGTTAGATGACCTGAAGGTCCAATTCCTAACCGATAACGTTCTAGCTTCAGGCACCAAGAGCGGATACAGCTTCGTGGCAAACCCCGTTTCAGGCGGAATAGCTGCGCAGTTTTACGCCACATCCGTTCCTATCTCCTCTTCCGGAGTTGGTCAGACCGGCACTCGTCGCTTCGCTATCACGGAAGACGGGGTGCTAAGAGGTGACCCAGCTTTTACAGTTCCAGCCGATCACGCTGCGGTCGAGGCAATGCAGCCTCTTGGCAACTAGAACGAAATGATCCGTTCTAGTAACGCGGCAAAATCGTAACGCGCAGCGGCGAAATTTCCCGGTTTCAAAATTTCAGCGATTCCGGTAGAGTAGTTCAGTCACATCGTAGCCACACAACAAATAGCACAATACCTGTGGACGCGGCCCAAGCGAGGAAAATCTCCAAGAGTTCGGAAACCACCTGGCACAGCATGCCTCGGCGGATCTTGTCCATAGCGCGAAACACTTTCCGCGAAGCTGTTCGAGATCGAGTCCTCTACAACCTCGTTCTATTCGTTTTACTTCTCACCGCCGCGGCAATCTTTGTAGGTGAACTTTCCGGAGGGCAGGAACGAAAGATCATTGTAGACCTTGGCCTTAGCGCGATGCTCCTGTTCGGCGCCTTCATCGCGATCTTTGTGGGGGTCGGCCTCGTTTATAAGGAAATTGAGCGGCGAACAATCTATGCGATCTTCGCGAAGCCGGTGGGACGCGGTGAGTTTCTAATCGGGAAATATCTAGGTCTGTGCCTCACGCTGTTGATCAATGTACTTGTGATGGGGGCGGGCGTCTCCGCGGCACTCCTATACGTCAATCGTGGCTGGGATCCGCTGGTGATTCATATCTGGGTCGCCATTTTCCTCATCTATGTCGAGCTCGCAATTCTGACGAGTGTGGCTCTTCTATTCTCATCTTTCTCGTCACCTGCGCTTTCAGCTTTGCTCACTTTTTTTATTTTCATCATAGGACACTTCAGCGCCGACCTGAAGAGTTTGGCAGCTTCAACGACCAACCGGAGCGCACGTTGGCTTTTTTCCGGTCTCTACTATCTAGTTCCTAATCTCGCAAACTACAGTTTCATCACCCCAGTTGCGCATGGGCATCTGCCCAGCTCATCGTTTGTTTTCGCGGTAACGTTGTACGCTGTGATTTACGTAATCGTGGTCCTTGCAGCCGCAAACCTGGTATTTAGCCGGCGTAACTTTAAATGAGAACTCAGATACAAAACGTGGTCGAGGCGAAGCGAAAGAAAGTTCGCACGCGCACGCTAGAGGCTTTGAGCGTCATTGTTTGCGGCCTCATTTGCGCTGTCTTTCTCGAGCGCGGGATCGATGCACGACGGCCGGCGTTTGATTTGCAGGTCGAAGAAGAGGGTCTGTACCTAACGGGCAACACGCTGAAACGTGCCAGCCTGGCGTTTAATGGGTTAGCCGCTGACTGGTACTGGATGCGCTCTCTTCAGTATGTCGGAAACAAATTATTGAAGGCAGGCATCGGTGTTCAATTAGACCGGCTAAGTAAACTCAATCTCAATCTGCTTGCCCCCTTGCTCGAGACTACCACCACGTTGGATCCAGAGTTTCAGGAACCATACGAATACGCCGCTGTGGTCTTACCGGCAATCGATGTCCAGGAGGCCATTCGAATTACCAGGAAAGGAGTTGCCGCAAATCCGTTGGAGTGGCGGCTATATCAACACCTTGGCTACATCTACTGGCAGCAGCGCGATTTCAAAGCTTCGAGTGAAGCCTATGGTCAGGGTGCCGCATTACCCGGCGCGCCCGCCTGGATGCAAGCGATGAAAGCCAGGATGGCTGCTGAGGGTGGCAGCCGGAATCTGGCACGGGAGATTTACGCTCACATGTATGAACAGGCGGGAGACCCTGCCGTTAAAGACATGGCGCGTCGGCGTTTACTGCAACTTGACTCATTGGACCAAATCGACCTGCTTCGCAAGGTTCTGTTCCACCATAAGGCCAAAGCGGGCCGATGCGCCGCAGATTGGCAAGAGGTAGGACCAGCCCTGCACGCTTTGCTTGTTCCAGTAGACATCACCGGTGCGCCGCTTGATCCGTCTGGGAAACCCTATGTTTTAGTTAGTACTAATTGCGAGATTGATCTGGATTCAAAATCAGAAATACCGCGAGGTAACTAATCAAAACTGCCTGCAGAAATTACTATGACGAGTGTCCTTGAAATAGATAACTTAACCAAAGACTACGAGGTCGGCTTCTGGCGCAAACGAAAGGTGCGCGCACTGGACGCACTTTCTCTGTCAGTCAACCAGGGCGAGATCTTTGGGTTCCTCGGAGCCAATGGCGCGGGTAAAACCACCACGTTGAAGCTGTTGATGCGGTTAATTTTTCCAACTAATGGCAGTGCCCGGATCCTTGATTATGATATAGCAGAAGTTTCTATGCACAGTCGCATTGGTTACTTGCCGGAGAACCCTTACTTCTACGACTACCTTACCGCGCTTGAGTTTCTAAACTTTTGCGGCCAGATCTTTGGCTTCTCGAAAACCGATCGCAACGGTCGAGCGAAGGATTTGCTGTCGCGAGTGAAGCTTGACGAGAGCAAGTGGAACACGCAGTTAAGAAAGTTTTCCAAGGGAATGTTGCAGCGAGTCGGTTTGGCTCAGGCACTGATCAATGATCCCGAGGTGGTGTTCCTTGATGAGCCAATGAGTGGGCTGGATCCAATCGGAAGGCGCGAAGTTCGCGATCTCATTGCTGCTTTGCGGCAAGAAGGCAAAACCGTTTTCATGTGCTCCCATATTCTCTCCGACATTGAGGTGCTCTGTGATCGCGTCGCAATTCTAAAAGGAGGGCGCCTGGCGCAGGTCGGATACCTCGAAGAACTGCGCCAACAAATCGTTGGTCGCAATTTGGTTGAGGTGATCATAAGCGGGATTGACGAGGCCGCGTTTAGGCCGCACTTGCCCGGCGACAATGATTTTTTGATAACTTCGACGCCGGCTGGAATAAGAGTTGAACTAACAGGAGAAAAGGATGTTGACTCTGTAATAGCAGCTCTAAGACAAGCAGGCGGCAAACTAGTCTCTGTTCAGCCGCTCAGGCAGTCACTTGAAGAGTTGTTTCTTAATCAGGAGTAGAGGGCTCTCTCTTTGAGCGCGCGCTGGGAAGGACGTTATCACTGACGTCAATGTGGCCTGTTACTTAAATTTGAATCCGGTCACTTCCATCTTGATATTGGCCCGATCATCTTTATCAGTCATTCCTTCCAGTCTCACCTGAACAGGCATAGTGCGATTAGGTTCCAGTTCAGTTTGCTGATTGTTAGGCAGCACGACGACCGTGTGGTCTTTAATTGGCTTCCCCTGATGGTCCACTACCATCCCTTTGATTTCCAGTCCGCTGAGTGTTCGCCCGGTAAAGTTACGAACAGTCGTTTGGAGATTCATTACTATATCTCCAAGCGCTCGTTTCGACTCATAAGCTTCGGGAGGGTCGAGCACAATTTTTGGTTGGTTCGACGCGAATTCAGGCGAGCCGGTGCGTATCGCACCTTCCAGCGTTGGCTCAAGTGAGCCGCCACCAGTCGCTCGCATCAAAAAATAAAAAAGCGCCGCAATCGCCACTGCCGCTATTACGGCGACAATGATGATTATCCTGCGTTGCGAATCATCCGTTTCTGAAACCTGTCGCTCTGGAGAAGGCATGTTTGTTGGTACGGATTCTAGTGCCGCCCAATCACGTTTTGCAACGGCCGGATGAACAGTTCACCGGACTCCCGGTTTATTTAGGCCAGTAGCGAGTCGAAAAGTTTCCCATGAATCGGTTGTGGACTGACAAGGCGCGCTGCAATCAGGTGTTCGTTGACAATAAACGATTGACCAGATCCTCGAGCTCGGGATAATCAATTGGCTTGGTTATATAAGCGTTGCATCCCGCGTCCAGTGCTTCACTATGAAAATCAGCAGTGTCATGAGCGGAAACAGCCACTATGGGCACTTTGTTGAGGCCCGGCAGGCTGCGGATCTTTCGCGTCGCGGCGAGCCCGTCGATGAACGGCAAACTGAGATCCATCAAAATAATGTGAGGTTGTACTTCATGAGCCACCTCTACAGCTTGTTTGCCATTGATGGCTTCAACAACACGATAGCCGCTCATCTCAAGCAGTCTCTTCATCATCTGGCGGTTGTCTTCGGTGTCCTCAACGAGTAAAACTGTTGCCGCCTCGTCTCTCCTCTCCACGAAGTCGGCAGCTTCCTCCCGGCCAGATTCATTAGGGGCAATCAAGGGTTCAATGACCTCCAGGTTAGCGCAAGATCTCTGTATCACTAGAATACGCCGGCCTTTTTTGCTAAGATCGCGCACCGAAATACGACATGTCGAATTCCCCCTGTCGGGTTTAATCAGTACACTTCGCTGGCTCCATCACCCTTCTCCCGGGCTTGGCCCCAGGAGGTTAGAACGGGTATTCCGAAAACCAGATGAAGCCATTATTGTCAGAATCCGAAGATAACGACGCGTTGCGAGCTCTCGGACGGGCGTCTGTCCAGATTGTTCATGATCTCAAAAACCAGCTGAATGGTCTCAAACTCTATGCCACGTTTCTGCGGAAGCGCCTTGAAAAAGGCGAGCGACCGGCCGACGAGTTAGAGACGGTCAATAAATTGATCGCCGGCCTTGATCGCGCCGCCGTTGATCTCTCCATGATTGTGGAGTTTGGTCAGCCGCTATCGCTGAAAAAGCAGGCCGGAATCGATCTGGAAAAGATCATGCGCGACATCGCCGGAAGCCTCAATGGTCGACCCCCAATCACCGGAGCACTGGCCAGTTCGATTGTCATTGACGCCGCGCCTGTTCGGTTAGTGGGTGAATTTGATTTAGCGTTATTAGGCGCAGCATTAAAATCGATCTCGCTTGGCGCGATGAAAATGGTAAACGCCAAAGTGTCCCAAGGGCCATTGAGAGTGCAGCTGAAGGGCGAAGCGTTTGGAACCCGGCGCGATGGCGTCATTGAGTGGCAGGTGTCTGATTCATCGAGTCACGATCCCTTCCATTCATTTGCTGGCAGCGATGAGATTCGGCTGTCGCTTGCCGCAAAAGTAATCGAGGCCCACGGCGGTTCGGCACAGCGCCAAGACGGTACGTTATGCGTGCGCCTGCCGCTGGAGCCGTGAGCATAGCGATTGGGCATACAACAAATCACTAAAACTAAGAGGGAAGGTTTCCAGGGAGGACGATTAGTGGAGAAAAAGGACGTGCGAATTCTGGTTGTCGATGATGAGGAATTGGCAGCTGACTCATTGAAACTAAACCTGGTGCAGGAGGGTTACACCGTTGATACCGCCGCTACAGGTGGTGAAGCGATAGAACTCTTCGATCAGGGAGGACATCATCTGGCAATTTGCGACCTGCAACTTCCTGACATGGATGGACTCGAAGTTATGCGTCACATGAAAGACGCCCGGCCCAATACTGAAGTAATCGTGGTTACCGCCCACGGGACGACGCCAAAAGCGGTGGAGGCAACAAAGGCCGGCGCGTTTGATTTCGTCGATAAACCATTAGACTTTGAAGAACTCACTCTTAGAGTTCAAAACGCGTTGAAGCATCAGGAATTAATCGATGAAAACGCGAACTTGCGTCGACAAATGTCCACTCGTTCGGAATATTTCAACATCATTGGCTCCTCCAAGCCGATGCAGACGATCTATGAAACGATCGACGCGGTGGCCAAGTCCGATGCGAATGTTTTGATTGTAGGCGAATCCGGAACAGGGAAGGAACTAATCGCCAACGCAATTCACTACAAATCATTGCGCTCACGAAAACCTTTCATTAAGGTCAACTGCGCAGCGCTGCCGAAGGAGTTGATTGAGTCTGAGCTCTTTGGCCACACCAAGGGCGCATTCACCGGCGCCCACGCTGACAAAGAAGGACTGGTGCAACACGCTGCGGGCGGCTCGCTAATGCTCGATGAAATCGCTGAGATGCCCGTCGAGCTGCAGCCGAAACTCCTGCGTGTGCTGCAGGAGCGAAGCTATCGCAAGATTGGTTCTGAGAAAACTTACGCGGTAGACTTCCGTCTCATCTCGTCCACCAATCGTCCGCCTGCGGACGCGATTCGCGATGGCTTGTTGCGCGACGACCTCTTCTATCGTATTTCCACGATTACTATCCATGTGCCGCCTCTCCGCGATCGCAGCGAAGATATTCAACTCTTGACTGAGCATTTCCTGCATATGTATGCGCAAAAATACGATCGCCAGATTGCCGGAGTCTCACAGGCTGCTTATCAACGACTGTTTGGACATACCTGGCCGGGCAATGTGCGCGAACTGCAAAATGTTATCGAGCGCGCGGTCTTATTGGCCAAAGGTAATCGGATTGAGCCCGTCGATCTCCCATTCGATAACGGCTCGCTACCCGAAGGTTCCCCGGCAGGAACCGGCTGGGATGTGCCACCTAACATGACCCTGGAAGATATCGAGCGGCTGGTAATCGAGAAGACTCTGCAACGCACCGGCGGTAACAAGCAGGCCGCCGCGAACCTCCTCGGCATCTATCGCCCGCGACTCTACAGCAAGATAAGGAAGTACAATATTGACGTTGCTGCGCTAATGTCCACCTGAGTATTTGCACAGGTGTTCGGCCTCGCGCTTACTCTCAGATATATCGATCTCAGATCTGATGCCTGGGACTTGAAGTCTTAAATTTCAGTTTCTGTTTCACGATCTTGCGTGGAGTGTTCAGGTTTGAGATAAATCTCAATAGCGTCGACTGCAACGCATTCGATCCCCTTGATGAAACCAATCAAGAGCTATCCTCTAAACAGCGGCCGTCTACAAAGCATCGACGCGCTGCGCGGCATCGCGGCATTAGGAGTAGTGCTTTACCACGCGGTAATGCAAACCACCAATGCGGTGCCGAATAATCTTTTCCACTGGCCGGTGAAACTGCTGCAGTTCGTTAGCTCCTTTGGCTACATCGGCGTTTTCCTTTTTTTTGTTATTTCCGGATTTTGTATCCATTTGCAGTGGGCCAAAGCACGCGCTGCACAAGAGCCGCAGGCAATTCGGTTTGACTCCTTCTGGCGTCGTCGCATCCGCCGGCTCTATCCGCCCTATTTGATTGCCTTCGCCTTGTTCATGCTCATGGCGGGGCTAACAACCGGAATTAGTGTTACACATTTCTTTGTCTACGACGTCGTGATGCATCTGCTGATGCTCCACAACCTCGACCCGAACACTTGTTACAGCATTAACGGAGTGTTCTGGACGCTCGCAATCGAAGAGCAACTCTACCTCGCCTATTTTTTGTTGCTGTTCCTGCGCACGCGTTGGGGCTGGGGGCCGACGCTGCTGGTTTGCGTGTTAGCGCGAGTAGCGTGGTTTTTATTTAGTCATGCGGCCTGGGTAAGCATTGGAGCGGGAATTCCCGTTCCCGAAGCAGCAGCTTCACATTGGTTTACCTGGGCGCTTGGAGCCATTGCCGTGGAGTCAGCCTTCGGTTTGATTACACTGCCGAAGTGGTGTCGAAACCTATGGATTGCCGGCGCAGCTATTTTGTTGGCTTCGGCAACGTCCACGATCCTACCAGCCACACAAAAGGATACGCTGCCGCACGATCTGGCCTGGATGTTAATGCATCCAGCCTGGGGAATTGGCTTTTTCATTGTCGTGAATCGCGCAGTGGCGGCCGAACAATCGTGGCTTGCGAAGTTGAAGCAACCGCGTCTGATTTCTCGAATCGTAATGCGTATGGTTGTGGCGTCTGCTTTCGTCGGAGTGTTTTCTTATTCTCTTTACCTGACCCACGAACTGGTCATCATGCAGTCATGGTGGTTTGTTATCCAGGGATTCCCGCCAATACTTAATGCGCTGCTGATAGTGATGCCGGCAACAGTCATGTTCGCCTGGTTATTTTTTAGATTCTGCGAGAAGCCTTACATGAGGAAAGCTGTCAGGGAAGTGGAACGCGTGGAAGAAGATTCAGCGGAAGCAACTACTCCGGTTTTCACTCAGGCGCTACCGGCAGTAGCTGACGAAGCGTAATCTAAGAACAACGTAAAAGACAAAATGCCAGACGCTGTTTTGCGGTTATGCCGCCACACAGTGCGGTAAGACTCTGCCTTACCGTTAAGTCTCTAAGACTAACGGAGGCTACGCCTCGAATTGAGGCAAAGCCTCGAAAGAATTGAAGGGAACGCGCCGGAAAGGCAAAGGCTTTCCGCATTGTTCGGCGGCAAAGCCGCAGTCGCTAGGTCACTTCATACGTGGCCACGCTCGTCGGCGTTTCAAAACATCTAACTTTATAGATCTGTACGCGTTCATCATCCCACCTTCGCAGCCACACGCTCCAGGATGTACTTCGCGAGGTTTTCCGCGGAAGGCTGTAACTCGACAAAGGGATCCAGCTCATTGATGTTCCGATGGTCGAGGTATTGCACCACGTCATCAGCCGCTGCTTTTAACTCTACAAAATCCACCAACAGGCCAATGTTGTCCAGCTCCCTGCCGCGCGCATAGATCTCAATGCGGTAGTTGTGACCGTGCAGGTTCTCGCACTTTCCCTTATAGCCGCGCAGTTGATGCGCGCTCGAGAAGTTGCGTTCAATCATTACTTCAAACTGTCCCGGCATGATTAAGAGTCCAAAGTCTAAAGTCCAATGTCCAAAGTCGCAAGAGCCCACACTAATCGCCAAATTCGCAAAAGGGTACGCAAACATAACAAAGAAACTCTTTGCGGTACTTGCGATATCCTTTTCGGTCTGTCCGGTTAGTGTTTATCTGGTCATACCAACGCGGATTTGGGCGGAGACTTCGTTCGAAAACATGTCGCGGAGATCTTCAATTCGGGAGGTCACTCTGCATTGAGGCAAGCTCTTCAGGAAGAGTCGTCCATAGCTCTTGGTTCGCAATCGTGGATCAAGGACGGCGAGCACCCCACGGTCGGTGGTGCTGCGTATTAATCTTCCCAACCCTTGTTTCAGACTGATGATTGCCTGCGGCACACTGTATTCAAAAAAACTCGAGCCGCCTTCATCCTCGATGTAGCGCTGACGAGCCGCAACAATTGGATCGGTAGGCACCGCGAACGGGAGTTTGTCGATAATCACGCACGACAATTGTTCGCCGCGCACGTCGACTCCCTGCCAAAAACTCGACGTGGCAAACAGCACCGCGTTTGGAGTTTCCCGAAATCTCTCCAGCAGACGTCCTTTAGACGCGCTACCTTGCAGGAAACAGGGATACTCAATCTCGGGCATCGCCAAATCATAAAGCGACTGCATCCCCGTCAGGCTGGTCGACAACACAAACGCTCGCCCTTCCGTCGCGTTAACTATCTTGATTACTTCGGCCGCAGCAGCTTCCGCCCATTCACGCGCACGCGGATCCGGCATCTTTGGCGGAAGATACAAAAGAGCCTGGCTTTGATAGTCAAAGGTCGATTCAGCGATCAGGTCGTCCGCCGAATTCAGTCCCAGTCGCTCGCGAATAAACGAAAAGTTGCCTGCGCTCGACAGCGTTGCGGAGGTTAATACGACGGTATCGACCTTATCGAACAGCTTATCTTCCAACAGCCCCGAGACATCTATCGGCGAAGCACGGAGAAAAAACCCGCGCCCGCGCCGTTCTGTCCAGTAGACAAACTTCTTGTCCTGGCCCGTGACGATGAAATGCAAATCGAATTTGGTTTGGCGAATCCGGCGCACGAGGTTTTCAATTTCCGGCGGCTTCTCTTTCAGCGCGTCGAGAGTTGTTTCTAACCGGCCCAAAGCACCGTCGAGCGCGACGTAGAGTTCGCCAAGGGGTGTCGGTTGTAGTTCGCCTTCTTCATTCCGGCGCGCGAAACTACCAGGAATTATCGGATAACGGCCTTCTTCGCCGCGTCCTTCGCGGAAACCCATCCAGAAATTCTCCGCGAAACGCATTACGCGCGACGACGTCCTGGTTATCTCGCGATCTGCTTCGGCGTCTTCGTAAGGCAGGGCGCCCACGTCGCGTATTAGATCTTCGAACTGGTAGTTCGAGACCTGAGAACCGAAATACTCCGAAGCAACATCTTCGATCAAATGGGCTTCATCGAGGATGACCGCCGAATAGTCAGGCAGCACGCTGCCATACATGCTATTGCGAAGCGCCAGATCAGCAAAAAACAAGTGGTGATTGACAACCACTATATCGGCATCCAGCGCGCGCTCTCGCATGCGCGTGATGAAGCACTCATTGAAGTCGGTACATTTCTGGCCCAGGCAAGTTTCCGAACGCGCATCGATGTGACGCCAGAAGGAAAGTGACTCAGGCAGGTTGGATAATTCCGCGCGATCACCCGTTGCTGATGCTTTCGCCCAGTGAACGACCTCATCGAAGTAATCAATCTCATCGAGGCCTTCGAGCAAGGGCGAACTTTCCGCTCGTCCCAGCCGGTGCAGGCAGGCGTAGTTGTTTCGTCCCTTCATGTAAGCGGCTTTGAAATTCTTCGGCAGTACGCTTTGGAGAAACGGAATGTCTTTCTCCATCAACTGCTCCTGG
This sequence comes from Blastocatellia bacterium, assembly GCA_963698325.1. GTDB lineage: Bacteria > Acidobacteriota > Blastocatellia > Pyrinomonadales > Pyrinomonadaceae > PSRF01. The sequence goes on from CAVOQJ010000013.1 coordinate 756,410, forward strand.
AGATTCTTGGTTCCGGTGGAGATGACTACGCGTCCGCGTCCGCCAAGCGCGGAGGCAACGGCGGGGACAAGATATGCCAAAGTCTTGCCTGTGCCAGTTCCCGCTTCCACGATCAGATGCCTGCGATTTTCAAACGCACGCACTATCGCCCGCGCCATTTCTATCTGGCCGGGACGATGTTCATATTCAGGATGAGCCTGGGCGATTAGGCCTTCAGGCCCGAACACTTCATTCATGGCTGGGTTTTAGGGCTGACGACGCATTAACGACGGCTCTTCTGACTTCAAGTCATAGTCTCTGTAGTTAAGTTTGATGACAATATTGATAAGTGCTTCTTCGTCGTTTGTTCTGAAGTCAGCGTCGCGATCCTTATCGATACATTCGAAGCGGCCCAACTTGTTCAACTCATCGATGCTTTCTTCATAAAGCCGCCGGTTAAAGACATCGCCTGCGCCTAGTCGCAAGACGCTAAGCAAATCCTCTTCAGGGAGATTACTTCCCTGGAATTTGATTGCGTTTACTTTGAACGGTCGGCCCTCGTCAATTTTAACTTTGAAATCAACTATGCCTTCGTTTGCGCCATTAGCAACCTCTTTGAACTCAGGCTCGACGTCCGCGGTGTACTGGATGTGACCGATCTCGCCGTAGACTTTCTTGAGGTCCTCAAATAACCACTTGGCAATTTCCTCGCCACTCGCAATGTCTCCTGGTCGAAGGCTGAGCATCGCTCTGACTTTCTCCGGCGCAAGAGCTTCTGCCCCCTCGATCTTGATTTCCCCAAGACGATACAGCACACGCTCGTCGACAGGAACAAGCAGAACCAGACCACGCCCATCGATCTCTTTTGTTGGCTGGCCAAACCCTGCTTGTAGATAGCCTCGGCTTCTTAGGAAGTTCGACAATCTGCGGATGCACCAATCGAAGCTCTCGGAATCGTAACCGCTCTGCATCTCCGGAAAGTCCGCCAGGCACCCTTCCATTTTCGATGCCAATTCTTGAGAAGAGAAGCTTCTGTTGCCTTCAAACCAGACCTCTGCAAGCGGTAGGCGCTGACCTTCGTAAACCAGAAAAACGATAGTTCCAACCTCTTCGTCCTCGCGAGTATCGACCGTACCATGAAATTGACCGCGCGCTTCCAACAATTCCTTGATGAGGGCGACCGCCTTGGCGAGAACCTCGGAACTCGGCATTTGAGTTGTTGGTAGTCCAATCCGTCGTTCGCGGAACGCCTTAACGATGTCAACTTCTCTTAAAGCGTGCAAACCTTCAAATTCAATGCGTATTGGTTTCAGATTACTGAGCGAGGCGACGGGATCTTCCTGCTTCCACTTTCCGTTTTCTAAAGACTTCCGTTCGACTCGGTCGGCCGGTGGAGTGTCAGGTGCCGGTTGGCGCCGCTTCAAAGTTGGTCGACCAGGCGCAACGTCTCCAACACATGGCTGTTCTGTTTGCGCCAGGACGGATGAGCCTCTCGGCCGTCAGCAACACCAGCACAACCATGAAGAATGACAAACGTTTCATGAGGCCACTTCTGGCGAAGATATTACACTTCCAAGATGCCTAACTGGCGCCGATCGCCTCGCGTTCGGAGGCGCGTATCTTCAAGCGTTTCGCGTAAAGCGGAAAGCGCGCGGCTAATTCAGCAACACCTTGCCGCACTTTGTTGCGCACCTCTTCCGATTCCGGCGCGTGAATAACTTCCGCGATGAGGCGGCCTATCTCGCGCATCTCGTTTTCTTTCATGCCGCGCGTCGTCACCGCCGGCGTGCCGATGCGCAAGCCTGAAGCGACGAAGGGTTTGTTCTGATCAAACGGAATCGTGTTCTTGTTAACGGTGATATTCGCCGCTTCAAGCGCTTTTTCCGCGTCTTTACCGGTGATGCCTTTGCCGTCCATCCAAACATCAACCAGCATAAGGTGATTGTCGGTGCCGCCGGAAACCAAACGCAGTCCCTGTTCCTGCAACTCGTTTGCAAGCGCCTTGGCATTCGCCAAAATCTGTCGTTGGTATTCCTTGAAATCATCGCGCAGCGCTTCACCAAACGCGACCGCCTTCGCGGCGATGATGTGCACCAGCGGACCACCCTGCACGCCGGGAAACAATTTGCGGTCGATCTCTTTCGCGTGTTCTTCCTTGCAGAGAATCAAGCCGCCGCGTGGGCCGCGCAGTGTCTTATGCGTGGTGCTCGTTACGTAATCAGCGTGCGGCACAGGCGAAGGATGGAGGTCGGCGGCAATCGGCCCGGCGATGTGTGCGATGTCGGCAAACATGCGCGCGCCGACTGCGGTGGCGATCTCGCCGATGCGTTTGAAGTCGATGATGCGCGGATAGGCCGACGCGCCACAGACGATTAACTTAGGCTTGTGTTCTTCTGCAATCCGCTGCAACTCGTCGTAGTCAATCTGTTCGGTTTCGCGCGATACACCGTAGTCGGCCACTTTGTAACTGATGCCCGAAAAGTTCATCGGATGACCGTGCGTCAGAGTGCCCACCGTGAGACAGGTTCATGCCCAGAATCTGATCGCCATACTGAATCGCGGCGAGATAGACGGACATGTTTGCCTGGGCGCCGCTGTGCGGCTGCACGTTGGCGTGTTCGGCGCCAAACAATTCCTTGGCGCGATCAATCGCGGCTTGCTCAACTACGTCGGTCCACTCGCAGCCACCGTAGTAACGCTTCTTCGGATATCCCTCGGCATACTTGTTTGTGAAAACTGAGCCGGCTGCTTCGAGCACCGCCTCGCTGACGAAGTTCTCGCTGGCGATCAACTCCAGTCCGTTGGCCTGGCGCGCGACTTCGTTGTCGATGGCTGATGCAATCAGGGGATCAACTTCAGCGAGTGGTGCGTTTCTTGGATCGGTCATTTAATCTGGTCCTTTGAACTTTGAACTTCCTCTGAACTTGGTACTTTGAACTTCGAACTTTGAACTTGGTCGAATGCTCACTGCCCACCGCTCACTGTTTACTGTTTACTGTTTACTGTTTACTTTTTACTTTCACTGCTCTTCGCCTTCTATCTTTTCCACGCGATCCGCGTGGCGGCCGCCTTCAAATGCCGCGGCAAACCACGCACGCACGATTGCCTGAATTTGCTCAGGAGGCGTGGTGCGGGCGCCGATCGCCAGGACGTTCGCATCGTTGTGTTGCCGCGCGAGACGGGCCGTCTCTTCCGACCATGCCACCGCCGCGCGCACTCCTGGCACTTTGTTCGCAGTGATGGCCATGCCCGTGCCAGAGCCGCAAACGAGCAGTCCCTGATCGACATGTCCTCCAGCAACTTGCTCCGCGACTTTGCGCGCGTAATCAGGATAATCGACAGACTCCTCAGAGCTCGTTCCGAGGTCGTCAACTTCCAACCCTAAGTCTTGAAGAAGAGGCTTCAGGCGTTCTTTTTCGCTGTAGCCCGCATGATCGCTTGCCAGCGCAATTTTCATTAATGAAATCTCCGCGAATTCAAAAGTAAGGCAGGCGTGGATGGTACATCACGCTACCTGCGCTCGCAACGAAGTAGGACAGTGTTTCAGTTTGAGATCTTCTCCGTGCAGCCTTTGTGCACACAGAGAAAGAATTGCCACACCCACGAATGCCTGTCCTACATTGCGTTAGATCTTTTGCTAAGCGAGAATGACTGGCCGTAATTCATTCTCAGGAAAGTTAATCAAGAACCTAATGCGCTGGTCACAAAACTTCATCCCAACTCTTCGCGAAGACCCTGCGGACGCTGAAGTCGTTTCGCATAAACTCCTCCTGCGCGCCGGTCTGATTCGGCAGCTCGGCGCAGGAATCTATTCCTACTTGCCAATGGCACAACGCGTTGCGCTCAAGGTGATGCAGATTCTACGCGAAGAGATGAATCGTATTGGCGGTCAGGAATTCTACTTGCCCGCTTTGCATCCTGCTGAGATCTGGAAGGAATCGGGTCGTTGGGAGGCAATCGGCGACGATATGTTTCGGCTCAAGGATCGCAAAGGCGCTGACATGTGCCTGGGCATGACGCATGAGGAAGTGTTCACTGCTATCGCGCGAAACGAAATTCGTTCTTACAAACAACTGCCGCAGGTTTGGTACCAGATTCAGGTGAAGTTTCGCGATGAGCCGCGCCCGAAATCGGGATTGATGCGACTGCGAACTTTCATCATGAAAGATGCCTACTCGTTTGATGTCGACAAGGCCGGGTTGGACAAATCCTTCATCGATCAGCGCGAGGCCTACAAACGGATCTTCACCCGCTGTGGGATCGAGTTTTCCATTGTCGAAGCATCGTCGGGGTCGATGGGTGGATCGGAGTCGAACGAGTTTGTGGCCCGGACTGACGCCGGGGAAGACTTAATCGCGAGCTGTGCAAACTGCGGCTACGCGGCGAATCTCGAAAAGGCTACCTCACGTTTAGCGCCTATCAAGGACCTGGTCGGACCCGAAGCTCCGGAAGAATTTCCGACGCCCGGCGTGCGCACTATTGAAGACTTGATCAAATTCCCCGGCGGCGCCAAAGCCGAGAGTCAGATCAAGACACTAGTCTATGTAGCAACTATAAACGGAGCCCCGCTTCCTGTCGTTGCACTTCTGCGTGGTGACCATCAGCTGCATGAAACAAAATTATCTGACGCCGTGGGAGCGACCGCGGTACGTCCTGCACATTCCGATGAAATTCTTAATTGGTTTGGAGCCAATGCTGGCAGCTTAGGGGCAGTGGCACTAAGGCAGCCAGCCCGAGATGGCGGGCTGTTAATTTCTGCATATGGTGAGATTGAATCGGGCGGAGCCACAAGCTTCTTCCGTTCGGAGAGCGCTGGCGAGTTTATTATCATCGCCGATAAAGCTTTGAAGGACCGTCGAAATATGACCACCGGCGCCAACAAGGATGATCATCACCTTCGCGGCGTAGATATCGCGCGAGATATCAAGCCTGACAAATGGGCCGACTTGCGGAGTGTTGTTTCCGGCGAAGGTTGTCCCCGTTGCGACCAAGGCAAGCTTGAAGTCTTCAAGGCTATGGAGATTGGGCACATCTTCAAACTCGGAACGAAGTACTCGGAATCAATGGGCGCAACGATTCTGACGGAGGAAGGAAAACCTGTGCCCATAGTCATGGGCAGTTATGGCATTGGAGTGGAGCGCATAATTACTGCGGCAATAGAGCAACACCATGACGCAGACGGCATCATCTGGCCAAAAAGCATCGCGCCGTTTGATGTGGTCGTCACGGTAACGAACATGAAGGATGATAGCTTGCGCGAAACTGGCGAGAAACTCTACAAAGACTTGCAGCGTGCGGGCCTTGAGGTGCTGCTTGACGATCGCGACGAACGCGCGGGCGTGAAGTTTAAGGACGCCGATTTAATCGGGATTCCTTATCGGATTACCATCGGCAAAAAAGCAACGGACGGCCTGGTCGAGCTCTTTGAGAGAGAAACAAAGACGAGCGAGGACCTCAAATTAGGTGATATAGTCTCGCGCGTTCAGAAGTTCGCGCTGGCGCGTCTGTAGAGGAAGTTCATATCAGTACCGGGAGCACCAGCGACCGGGTACGCCGCGCCTCGAAGATTATTACCGGCCAGCCTGAGATCTGCTCGCCACACCGTTCTGATGAGAGTGAGTAGCAGCCCCCTGAAATATGAACAATGAGGACGCACAGGCGATCTTTTTCGTGATTGTTCTGATCGTCGTTCTGGCAATCACCCTCGTTCCCTTTGCTCTTTTTATCGGTTACGTCCTATTCCAAAAACAGAAACGCGATCGGATCCGAACGACCATACTGCGTGATCGTGGGCAACTCATCGGGAACCACAAATGGCTCCCAGTTCGCTATGCTTCAGAGCCACGGTTCAAAGCGCTCTTCAAAATCTTTCCCTGGGAAGCCGCGGGAATTCTGGTGATTGCGCCGGGTAGTGCCCTCTTCCTGGGTCAAATGCTCTCCGGGGTCGCCAGTAATGTTGCAATTCGCACCGGCCAATTCCACGCTCAACTGGCTAGGCAAGGCTCCGTGGCCCAATGGCGCGGTTTCCTGGTTTTACTTCACTACTGCAAACGCAGCTCGGAAACGGGAGTACTTGTCTTCGGCTCGCACAAATCAACCAAAGCATTATACGATGAAGCCAACAACACCCTTCTGGCAGATTCTGCATCCCGAGACTGAAACTAGTAAAATAATCAGGCAGATCATGAAAGCAACTAGATATTTACTGCGAACCGGAAATCGAAGTGCTCTCATTATCTGCGCTATTGCCCTCCTGCTCAGCTTAATTCCTAAAGCTTACGCACAAGATTTGCTGCCGGAGTTGGTGCGCCGCATCAAACCATCTGCCGTGGCAATCGAAACATTTGATGCGCGCGGCGAGAAACTATCGCGCGGTAGCGGCTTCTTCATTGATTCAGATCGCGTAGTAACCAACCGCCACGTTATCGATAATGCCTTTCGCGCCGAAGTTCACTCTTACAACGGCAACGTCTATCCGGTTAAGGGCGTCATTGCGGTTGATGCCGAGGGTGATCTCGCGCTGCTGAGAGTTGATGCTCCTCCCGGTCAGGTCCGTCCGCTCTTGCTTGATAGAACTTCACCGCAGGAAGGCGAAAGTGTAGTTGTAATTGGAAATCCTTTTGGTCTTGAAGGCAGCGTCACCAACGGCATCGTCTCGGCTGTCCGCGACATTCCGACCTTCGGCCGAATCATCCAGATTACCGCTCCGATTTCGCCCGGCTCGAGCGGCAGTCCGGTGGTTAACATGCAGGGTCAGGTTATTGGCATCGCGACGTTGCAGATAACCGGCGGCCAGAGCGTTAACTTCGCCATCCCTTCAGAACGAATTTCACAACTCCAGGGCGGAGCGTTGTTATCACTGTCTGATCTCGTCGCCTCCACCGGCAGAAACAAACGCGCAAAAGCTGTCCAGTCTTTTCGCGATGGGCTCAGTTTTCTTTCGAAGGACGATTGCGAGAAGGCGCTGCCGTATTTCGAAAAGGCAGTGGAGTCGGACAGCAACTATGCCGAGGCGTGGGCACAGTCGGGGTTTTGCAAGGAAAAGCTCGGCCGTCACGCAGAGGCAATCGAAGCTTCGAAAAGAGCGGTTAGTCTCAGACCGTCGGCGGAATCTTACTTCAACATCGGGCTGGCAAATTATTACCTGAAGCAATATCGCGAGGCAGCTGAGAATTATCGTCAGGCAATCCGGATCGATCCCTATAACGCTGCTGACGCCTACTACGCACTAGGATTGGTTTACCGAGATTGGGGACGGGCCGACGATGAGATTCAGGCCTACAAGCAGGCGATTCGATTGCGCTCAGACTATACGAGCGCCTATGAACGGCTGGGCTCAAGATATTTGAAATCGAAGAAGTACAGCGAAGCTATCGAAGTATTCAAACAACTCTCAGCGTTGAAACCGGGAGACGCAAACGCGTGGAATAGCATCGGGGAAGCGTATTTGGAGTTGGGGCGTTTTCCGGACGCGATTGAAACGTTTAGACAAGCGATTCGTCTCAAGCCCGATTTCGGGAGGGCCTATTACAACCTCGGTAAATGCTTTCTCGCCATGGGCAACCGCGATGCCGCGCTCGAGCAGTACAACATTCTGCAGAACCTGGATCAGGACTGGGCGGAGCGACTCAATAACTTGATTAATCCGTAACCGGCGAGTGAAAATTCCATTAACTCAAGCCTTCGAACCGGAACTTACTTGCCGCGAGATATTCCTCAACGGTTTCAGTCGCAATCCAACGTCGGTTCAAGCCTTCAGCGACGGCGCCGGTCGTGTTAGAACCGGCAAATGGATCGAGGACGATGTCGCCCTCCTCGGTAAGAAATCTGATGAAGAAGTCTGGAAGGCTTGCTGGAAACCTGGCGGGATGGATTTTGATTCCGGCTTCTTTACATCGCATCGTATAGACATCATTCGCGGCGTTGTTGCCAAACTTTAGAAAGTCATCGGGTGCGTCTTCGAAGACATTGGGAGGTATGGCACCTCCGGCGATTATTTTGTCGAAACTAGACTTGATGTTGTGTCCTGAAGGACGGACTGTGGCCCGGACGCCTCGTTGGTTCAGTCGCAGCATATCACCGCTATAAGGCCTTAGAACGTTCCGATTGCTTGCCTTAGGCCATGGTGTCTTACTGAGCCACCAAACATGCTCTACGGCATCTTTAACGCGGATTCTTCGGACAGTGACCCATTCTGCCGGCATGGGAAGTTTAGCCGGGTTGAACCAGAAGAACTCTTGGGCTAGCTGAAAGCCTACGGTGTCGACCATCTCTATGAGAAGCTTGTAGATGTACATCGAGCGCGTAGGTAGCCCTTTGTTGTAGCTTCCCCCGATGTTGAGCACAAAACTTCCGTCGTTCTTTAGCACTCGGAAGAACTCTTGTGCAAACGGGAGAAACCAATTTACGTAGTCCTTCTTATCGACGTTGCCATACTCCTTCTTGAAGTGAAGAGCATACGGCGGTGATGTGATGATCGTGTTTACAGAATCATTCGGGAGGGCTCGAAGCAAGTCGAGCGCGCCTTGCAGGTAAGCTGCCCCGACCGGCGTCTCGTAGTAGGGGGTGAAACCGGGAATTCGTACTCGTTCATACGAAGGACGCGGTAAAGAAAACTGCTGGTTTGGTGCAGACGACATTAGCTGTTCTGGTCAAGTGGTTCGAGAGTAGCTTAGACTAAGTTGATTTTCAATCACAACACTCATAATGACGAAAAAAGATGAAGTCATTCGGCTCCTAGAATCCTGCACTGAGCGGGAGCGTTTAGAAGTCTTTCAATACCTCCTCAAGACAATCCCAATCCATGCCATCGAGGCAAAACTCAACACCCAAGCCGAGGTGATCTTGGAGGCGATCGACCGCGCAAGCGACCTCACCTTGCGTGGCATCCGCGGCATCATAGCGGAAGCAGCGTTCCTCGTCGAAGTCCTCGGAAAACTCAAAGGATGGACAGATGTAACTCCTCCTGGAGATGCGCCCTACGACTTCCTGATTGAAGACGCGCTCGGTCGCATAAGCATCCAAGTCAAAATGCAGCGGAAGGAACGTGGTGAACCGAAGGTCAAACAAGGGAAGTATGTGGTGGAGACACAGCGGACCAGAGGTGGAAAGAACAGCACGACCGGCCTGGCCACCCGGCCATATCGTTTCGGTGAGTTCGATATACTTGCGGTCTGTATGCATCCTTCAACAAACGACTGGAACACATTCATGTACTCTGTCAGCTCGTGGCTCCGGCCGCGTCCTTCCGAGCGTGAACTCCTTGAAGTTCTCCAACCTATACCCAAAGAAGTTAACGAAGACTGGACCGATGATCTCTCTACCTGCATCGAGTGGTTAAGGTCCGGAACCCAGAAAACCATCGCACCCTTCTGACGGATTTCTTCGATTGACGACTTATATATATACCCACCCAGGCAAGAATCGGAAGGACATCCAAATCAATGGCTTTACGTCGCACAAGCAAGATTATTTGCATTTAGAGCACTGAGGAGATGAGCTGTTTTCAAGTGTCTTCCCAGCGGCGATTAATCAGACTCGCAACGAAGCCGGCGCCAAACCCGTTATCAATATTCACAACTGTTACATTCGACGCGCATGAATTGAGCATGCCAAGCAGCGCGGCAATCCCGCCAAAGGATGCACCGTAACCAACACTCGTGGGAACGGCGATCACCGGTACGCTCACGAGTCCACCTACTACTGAGGGAAGCGCCCCCTCCATTCCTGCCGCGACTACGGCAACGCGCGCACTCTGCAGCAGCGAACGTTCGGCCAGGACGCGATGAATGCCGGCAACGCCAACATCCCAGATTCGCTTGACGCGGTTTCCCATTGCTTCCGCCGTCAACGCAGCCTCTTCTGCGACCGGTATGTCACTTGTGCCTGCAGTTACAACCGCAATTTCGCCGACGCCGCGTTGAGTGGTTTCTCTCTGAATTCTTATCAGGCGTGCGGTCTCATGCCACTCAGCTTCAGTAACAATATTTCGCACCTCACCAAATGTCACTGCGTCGGTATGCGTAACAAGAACGTTGGGAACATGTCGAACCAGCCGCTCCACAATCCCGACAACCTGTTCGCGAGTTTTGCCGGCGCCAAACACAACCTCCGGAAAACCCTGACGAGATGGACGGGAATGATCCACTCGGGCGTAGCCGATATCTTCGTAGTGCAGTTCGCTGATGCGCTGCGCGGCTTCAGACCTTTCAAGCTCATCTCGCTTGTAAGCGGTCAAGAGCGCTTCTATTTTTTTTATGTCCATTTCGCCTACTACTGTAACGCAGACTGCCAGCTAACATGCAAGATCGCCCTATTGCGCCTGAAACCAGTAGTGCTATACTGCACCTTCCCAATCGTCCCGACACTCACGTACTCCTAAAACTTGCTCGGAAAATACTGAAGACCGTAATGCGGCCTCGCCTGTGTCCAACCTCGATTTTTTCTCTCAAGGTACGCTGCAGGGGCCTGCATTATCAGAACCAGCATCTTGTGGAAAGGCGCTAACTTGCACCGAAACTAGCCGCCAAGTAAGATTCAATTACGACTTAAAGATGGAATTTACACTGGCAATCACTGGGGCTTCCGGTTCAATTTACGCGCAACGCACGCTTGTGCATCTGGCCGCCAGCGGCGTCGTCGAACGTATCAACTTGATCATGTCGGAGGCGGCGACAATCGTTGCTCGCGTTGAGCTTGGAATAGATCTTACCGCGGCCGAACCGCATAAAATCAATCATTGGTTAGGCCTCCCGGCAGATTCACGTCTGATCCACTTGCATCGGCTCGACAATGTGGCCGCCAGACCTTCATCCGGCTCTCATCCCCAGGAGGGAATGGTCATCGTCCCCTGCTCGATGGGCACGCTCGGAGCGATAGCATCTGGGGCGGGAACGAACCTCATACATCGTGCTGCCGACGTCACGCTGAAAGAGAACCGCAGGCTCGTGCTCGTGCCTCGCGAAACACCCTATAACGCCATTCACCTGGAAAACATGCTGCGCTTGTCGAGGGCCGGAGCACACATTATTCCAGCGAGTCCAGGTTTTTATCATCGACCACAAACCATCGAAGCTTTAGTCGACCACCTGGTATTTCGCATTCTTGATCACCTCGGTGTCCCCCACTCGCAAGCGACACAATGGAAAGGCCTGAAACAACAACGCGAATTAATGAGTACGAAAGAAGACTAGTCGATACCATGGCAGCCCTGCTACGCAATATTCGCGTCACGCTTGAAATGATCAAGATCGAGCATACGCTTTTCGCGCTACCGTTTGCATTTCTGGGAGCGGTGCTTGCAGCTAACGGATTGCCATCACCGAAACAGATTCTGTGGATTACTGTGGCGATGGTCGGTGCGCGTTCGACCGCGATGGCCTTTAATCGAATTGCAGATCGAGAATACGACGCTCGTAATCCGCGCACTTCCAGTCGCGCCCTTCCTGCGGGTCTTTTGTCGGTTGGGTTTGTGGGCGCCTTTACAGCTGTCTCGGCGACTGTGTTTTTCGTGGCAGCGGCGATGCTAAACCGTCTGACGTTGATATTGGCGCCTGTTGCTCTAGCCAGCGTGTTGCTCTATTCGTTTTCCAAACGCTGGTCATTGCTGTCCCATCTGCTGCTCGGCTGGTGTCTTTCGATCGCCCCGACCGGGGCTTGGATCGCCGTGCGTGGTGCTTTAGATAGCCCGGTGCCGCTCTTGCTTTCGCTTGTCGTTTTATTGTGGACCGCCGGCTTTGACGTTATGTATGCGTGTCAGGATTACGACTTTGATGCGAGAGCAGGACTCCATTCAATTCCTAAACGCTTCGGCATCGCGCGCTCCCTGGTGATAGCTCGTTTGTTCCATGCGACCGCGTTTGTTGCCCTTCTTGCTTTATACTGGCTGACGCACCTTGGCGTGTTTGCGTTGATAGGAGTCGTTGCAACGGCTGTTTTGCTTGTTCATCAGCATCGGCTGGTCCGTGCGAACGATTTGACTAAACTTAACGCCGCGTTTTTTACCACTAACGCTTTTGTAAGCGTGATTTTGTTTGTAACGTTTGGAGGGGCAGCCCTCCTAAGGACTTTCTCATGAATTTTTCTCATGACCGCATATTGGCCGCCGTAGCCGAAAAGGTTGAAAGTGGCGAACGACTTTTGTTTGAGGATGGTCTGGCACTGTTTGCAACGGACGACCTGCCGGCGCTCGGGAAATTGGCAGACAGTGTTCGCAGGCGCAAACACGGCCGCAGAACCTTCTTCAATGTGAACCGCCACTTCAACCCCACTAACGTATGCTACGTTGATTGTAAATTTTGCGGCTTCTATCGCACGCCACGGCAGCCGGATGCTTATACACACAACATTGATGACAGCTTGCGTATTGCTGGTGAGGCAGTAAAAGAGGGCGCCACTGAGCTCCACATCACCGGAGGTCTCAACACAAAACTCCCCTTCAGCTATTTCACTGACTTGCTCTCCAGTCTTAAACAGAATTATCCGCAGCTTCATCTCAAGGCTTTTACAATGGTCGAGCTCGATCACTTCGCGCACTTTTACAAGATGGGTGACGAGGAGGTAATTGAGAAGTTGATCGCAGCCGGCCTGGATTCCTGTCCCGGTGGTGGCGCGGAAATCTTTCGTGAACCGACACGCTCAATGATCTGCGCCCATAAATGCGATGGTAACCGCTGGCTCGAATTGTCTGGGAAAGTTCACGCTGCTGGACTTAAAACAAACGCGACGATGCTCTATGGGCACATTGAGTCCATAGAAGATCGCGTCGATCACCTGCTGCGATTGCGAGCGCAGCAGGATCAGTCACATGGCTTTCAATGCCTTATTCCGCTTGCTTTCTACCCGGAAAAGACCCAACTCGCCCATTTGCCAGGTCCTTCGGGAGTGGATTCGCTGAAGACAATGGCGGTATCGCGGCTACTGCTGGACAATTTCGATCATGTGAAGGCTTATTGGGTGATGCTCGGAAAACGTCTCGCACAAGTTGCCCTGCATTACGGTGCTAACGACATCGATGGCACCATAACCGAGGGCGGCGAGCTCTCCGAGAGTTATTCGATTGAATCCAACAACGAAGTCAAGATGTCTCGAACCGAACTGGTGAGTTTGATCGAAGATGCGGGCTTCGAAGCCGTCGAACGCGACACAGTCTATAATCCTATTGAACGGAACAACGTCAGCCTGGTCTAACCGTTCCCAGCCAACGCTTTTCCGGCAGTGTTACTACATATTCCTATGTCAACCCTAACTGAAACTCGCACGATTTCTGTGGCCCATTCCCCGGATTCCGACGATGCCTTTATGTTCTACGGACTGGCCACTAATAAGCTCGATACCGGCAACCTAAGCTTCACCCATGTTCTCAGAGATATACAAACGCTAAATGAAGAAGCCTTCCGCGGAACTTATGACGTGACCGCCATTAGCTTTCATGCATATGCCTACATATGTGACAAGTATGTATTGCTGCCTCATGGCGCTTCAATCGGTGATAACTACGGGCCAATCCTGGTTTCGCGGGAACCAGTAAAAGCCTCAGAGATACCCACCCTCAAGATTGCCGTTCCCGGAACATTAACCAGCGCCTTTCTGGCGTTACGAATTTTTAACCCTGATTTTCGATATCAAGTTATACCTTTCGACCAGATCATTGCGGCGGTCCAAACTGGGCAATGTGATGCGGGATTGCTGATTCACGAGGGACAACTATTTTACGAGTCAATCGGGCTGCACAAGATTCTCGATCTCGGGGAATGGTGGCACGAACGTACCGGCTTGCCCTTGCCGATGGGCGGAAATGCCATTCGGCGCGAGTTGGGTCCGGAGATCATTCGCCAGGTCTCGCACTATCTTCGCGAGAGCATTCGCTATTCGCTCGCCAATCGTGAAGATGCTTTGGAGTACGCCATGCAGTTTGCCCGCAACATGGACACTGGCCTTGCCGATCGATTTGTAGCGATGTGGGTTAATGATCTAACCCTGGACTACACAGATCGTGGCCGCGAAGCCGTACAACGCATTCTGAAAGAGGGGTTCGAACGGGGAATCATTCCTAACCTGCCTACCGTTGAATTTGCAGTCTGATAGGAAGATGCTGCCTATTTTCAGATTGGTGTAGAATGTGCAGCTACCAGGGTGGAATGTAACCGCGAATTGCCAGGAGAATGCTGGGGTGCGCGCGGCGGCGTAATTGCCACTCCGCCCAGAAGGAGTGGCAGCCGCCGCGCACATCATCGGTTACAAGCTCCTGACCAGGCTCCTCCCAAAGCTTGATCTTACGTCTCTCCCATGTAGCAACGCGGCCGCTCGGCGTTGCGTCTGCGCCTTGGCGCTTTGAGGTTCATGGGAACTTTCGGACGTTGCCGTTACCGACGTGAGGACTTTACTAATCCGTTTTGAAATCTCGATTTCGCCCAGTCCTCGCAACTTTCAATGACTTCCCCACGATTGAAATAGCGTGCTATGAAGGCAGCATCTCGGAAACAGGGCAGAGATATCTTTTCTGTGCGAAGCACCTTACATCAAATGCAGGGAACTTTGCAACAGGAAAGTTGGGCAGTTCTCAGCATATCCTGGCGAAACTGATTGCGTGAGTACCTATTGGCAACATCAACTTCCTTTCGGGCATCTGACGGCGGGTCTCTGTTTCTTCAAAAGACTTTTGCTTCCAGGATTTCTCTTTTCTTTTAGGATTAACCAAATGAGTGCAAAAAAGCCGGTAAATTGGCAAATCTCAATACTAGTATTCTTGCTTCTCATTTTGTCGACGACCCCGCTTGTCCGGGCCCAAGGGTCCGGCGGCAATGCCGGTTCACTGTCTCAGGCCGAAGTCAACCGCATCATCAATACGTTTACCGGAAAGGAAACGCAGTTTCGCCAAGCGTTGAACCAATATTCTTTTAAGCGTGATGCCCTGCTTCAGAGTTTGGGGATGGGCGGGCAAGTAATAGGTGAGTATCATCGCGTGTCATATTTCACGTTCGATGACCAGGGAAACCGTTACGAAAAGATTAATTATTTTCCGATGTCTTCCATCTCAGGAATTGTTACCACGGAGGACTTGGAGGACTTGGGAGGCATTCAGCCGTTCGCACTGGAACCATCGAAGATTCCCCTTTACAATTTCAAGTATGTCGGCAAGGAAAAGATCGATGAGTTGAATCTCTACGTCTTTGATGTCTCACCAAAAGTCATGCCGGATGCAAAGAAGACGAAGGAACGCTTCTTCATAGGTCGGGTCTGGGTCGACGATCAGGAACTGCAGATTGTGAAGACCAAAGGCAAGGGCATTCCGGAAACGAAAAGAAACAAGTTTCCGATAGTGGAAACTTATCGCGAACAGATCGATGGACGGTATTGGTTCCCGACCTATTCTTATGCCGACGAGGAGTTGATCTTCGAGGAAGGAAATACACTGCACATCCGGATGAAGGTTCGCTATTCCGATTTTGTACCAGCGCGCGCCACGGTGAAGATTACAGAGATTAACGATCCGGACGCGCCGAAAAAGGAAACAACTCCACCGCCGCCGAGTAACCCGCGTAAGCCTTAACTTGACTGGCTACGCGGGTTGTTCTCGAAAACGCCAAGTTCCCGACCTATCAGCGAGTGTACGCGGCTGACCAGATCCTTTACGTCCTCATCTGTTGTACGGCCAGTAGTTGAGATCGGCGGCAGCATTACCATCTCGATAGTTCCGGACATGGCTTCGCCAGTTCCCTTTCCCATTAATTGATCTGTGTTCTTGATTGCGACGGGCACGATTGGCACGCCTGCTTGCGCGGCCATATAAAATGCCCCTTTCTTAAAGGGAAGAAACTCACCCGGCTTTGCCCGGGTGCCTTCGGCGAATACACCAAACGATCTGCCTGAACGAATTCTGGCGGTGGCCGCTTCCACCGTTTGCCGAGCCCGCTCGCGATTAGAGCGATCAATGGCCATGACATTCACAAAACCCATCCCGTATCCGAGGATGGGAACGTTGAGCAATTCCTTCTTTGCCAGCAGCCCGAGTCTGCGTCCCGTGTAAACAAAAAGTGTGGCTGTATCGAGGTACGATCTGTGGTTGGAAATAAACACATAGGTTTGATCAGGCTCAAGCTGTTCTGCGCCGGTTACGTGAACTTTGGCACCGCTCAAACGTAACCAATTCCGCGCGCCAAAAAGCGCCCAGGGATAAACAAGGTCATGCTTTCGGGTTATCCAGGCAGCAAAGATCACGGGTGGTCCAAAGATTAACAATAGCGTTGCCGCGACCAACAGAGACCACCAGTAATGTAGACGCCGGAGAATCCGCATAAGGATCTGCAAGCCGAAGCGAGAGATGATCGCATAATTCCCATTCCGCCGCGACCCGACGGAGAATCCGCTATTGCCGAAAATCCCCGGGGTAATTCTGATTTCGCGAGAAAGCAACTGGGTCGGTGCGGCTTGCTTCATAAGCAACGAAGCGCTATCTTTCGTATGTTCATTTCTCTCCTCTAAGCCGCGGCCAGGCTCAAGCATCCAATTTGGCGTCTACGCATTCAAAATAGTTGGCCATATTTCGTGTGGATTAGAGCCAGGAGTCTTTGCAATGAAAAGAGTTACTTTTTCTTTAACGCTCGTCGCGCTGCTTACATTTTTTACAGCGGTCGCTAATGCGCAGACGCGCCAGCGCCGAGTTGGCCAAAACACTCCGCCAGCGCCCAGTTCATCAACTCCTTCTCGTCCGCCGGTGCTGGGAGGCGCAACGCGGACACCTGGCACTCAGCCTGGCGCCAACTCTCCAGCTCCTCCAACTGGGCCTGAAGAGGTAGAGGCCGGTGACGTCATACGCGTCAACACGACGCTGGTCACTTTGCCTGTGAGCGTGATGGACCGGGACGGCAGATATATTCCAAACCTGCGGAAAGAAGATTTTCGCCTTTGGGAAGACGGCACCGAGCAAAACGTCGCTTTTTTCTCTTCTGTTGATAAACCCTTCTCAGTGGTGTTAATGATCGATACCAGCGGATCCACGCGCTTTCGGCTGGACGACATCCAGGATGCCGCGATCACTTTCGTAAATCAGTTGAGGCAAGACGATCGGGTGATGGTCGTATCATTCGACGATGAAGTGAGGGTACTTAGTGAATTCACTAACGACCGCTATCGCCTGCGCGATGCGATTCGGCGTACGCGGCCTGGAGAGGGCACAAAGCTATACGAAGCTCTTGATCTCGTGATGAACCAAAAGCTGAACCGAGTTGATGGTCGCAAAGCGGTGGTTCTTTTTACAGACGGCGTCGATACGACAAGCAGACACGCTTCCTACGCAAGCAACATTCGCGACGCTGAAGAGCTGGATGCACTCATCTACCCCGTGCAATACGATACGTACGTGGATATGTCCGGTGGTGGTGGCGGCTGGCCTGGTGGCGTTGGGCGCTGGCCGACTTCACCGGTGGATATCCTGGGCCAGATTCTGGGTGGGAGAGGCCGTCGGGGCGGAGTCGGAGGCGGTGGAGCTGGGACCAGCAGACGTGAATATGAGATTGCGAACCGCTACCTGGGCGAGTTGGCGGAGAGGACAGGCGCGAGAAAGTACGAAGCTGACTCAACCCAGAATCTTTCCTATGCATTTGCCAACATCGCCGAAGAGTTGCGTCGGCAATATAGTTTGGGTTACTACCCCAACAAACCGGCCCAGGCTGGCGAGCGACGGCAGATTAGGGTACGCGTGAATCAACCAAATTTGGCAGTCCGCACGCGAAACAGTTATGTCTTCAAACCTTCAAACACGGCAACAGCCGATAGGGCTGCTCAAAAATCTGCTCCGGTGCTGCAAAAGAAATTGCAGGGAAATGATATGGACGACGATTTACGTTGAGAACGGCCTAGCGGAGTTCCTCAAAGCTTAGGTCGGATGCTTCAAGCGGGCCTCGTGAGGCGGGCCAGAGTGTTTTCAGTATTATACCGAGAATCCAAAGGCCCGCTCCTACCAGCACAGTCAACACAAGCCAGAACCTCCAGTAACTGCTAAACGTTTTTTCCCAGCCTGCCTGAATACCATGCGAGAGGTTTACGTTCATTTGCGCCGGGGTAACTAAACGTGAGAGGAGTTGTACCACGAAATACCAAATGAAGGCGTAAAACCAGCCGCGAGCATCCATTCCTACTTTTCGCAGCACTGTTATTCCGACAGCGAATCCTCCCAGATGTGCGAGCGTAGATGAAAGGACGCCAAATACTTCCGCATAGCTAAATGTTCTCGTCAGCAGCATCCCCCAGCTCGGCACGACATAGAAGAACCACACCACAACTCCAGGAACCGTCCAGATAACGGCAGCCCGGATCAATATTGCCGCTTCAAAAAAAAGCCCAAGCGCAAGCAATAGGTTTCCAATGTTACACATCCAGAGCATGTGTCCGAGCTGTTTGATTTGCCAGTAGTGGATCGCCTGAGCGGTAAAAAATGCCAATGGAATAATTCCCAGAAGACGGAGTTCCGTGGCACTACGTTGCCGAGCGGCTGGCTCTTTTTTTGCATCGACGATGATGTTTTTTCTTCTCAATGCTCGCCGAGTTATAACTTTTCGTCTTAGAATAACACTTCTTCATAGCTAAGGGTTTAGCTTTCGCGCAAAACTGAATGGTACGTTAAATAAAAATGCCTTCAAAAGAAGACTTACTGCGTAGATCCATACCTGAATTGAGAGAACTATTTTTGGGTCGGCGCCGGCCCGTCCCTAAAGGTTTGCTCGAAGCGCTGGAGGCTGACAGTCGTCAGGGCGCTCAGCAACTAGCAAACCGAATCCGCAACCGTTATCGCAGTAACCGTTCCGAAGGTCAGCGCCTTCACACGCTGTTGCGATTTGAGATCGACCTCTGGGCTCAAGGATTTTCCTTTGTCGCAGGCGTTGATGAAGCGGGGATGGCGCCGCTGGCCGGCCCGGTCGTAGCGGGTGCTGTGATTCTGCCTCAGAATTACAAGCTGCGTGGCTTAAACGATTCCAAGAAGATTCTCGATCAGGAAATGCGCGACGAACTTGCCGCCCAGATTAAACAAGACGCCGTTTGCTGGTCCTACGGCTTTGCTGCAGTCGAAGAGATCGACCGCATAAACATTTATCACGCCGGGCTCCTGGCGATGCAGCGCGCAGTGCAAGCGTTACGCTGCTGTCCTGATTTTGTTTTAGTGGATGCTCGAAAAATACCTCAATGTCCCGCGCCGCAACGCGGCATCGTTCACGGAGATGCGCTTTCGGCCAGTATCGCTGCGGCCTCGATAATTGCCAAGACTACCCGCGATGCACACATGCTTGAGATGGATGGGCTGTATCAGGGCTACGGCTTTGCCTCGCATAAAGGTTACCCAACACCGGAACATTGTCGTGCTCTCAAGACGCTCGGGGCTTTGCCGATTCATCGACGAAGCTTTAACAGAGTTAGAGAAGTGCTCGGCCTTGACCCAATCCAGACCGAGCTTTTCGAAGAGAATTCCGACGCAATACAGCCTGAACACGCAGCAGCACACGCCAACTAATTGCCATTTTTTCGCGACAGTTAAGGAATCACATCAGGTTTTCATAGGTCGATGGCTTCCCTGACCGAATACAAAAAGAAACGCCACTTCAATAAAACTCCCGAGCCCGGGCCAGAGAAGAAGCGCACTAAGAGCGGCCGCATTTTTGTGATCCAAAAACATCGAGCTACGGCGCTCCATTACGATTTCCGGCTGGAAGCGGATGGCGTATTGAAGTCCTGGGCTGTTCCCAAAGGACCTTCGCTTGATCCGACCGTCAAGAGACTGGCGATGCAAGTGGAGGATCACCCGGTTGATTATGCCGACTTTGAAGGCGTCATACCCGAGGGTGAATACGGCGGCGGGACAGTAATGGTTTGGGACTACGGAACATATGAGCCCGAGAACACTGACGACGTCGCTGCAGCGCTACGCAAAGGCGAGTTAAAGTTTTCCTTGAACGGCAAGAAACTTAAAGGCTCGTGGGTGCTGATTCGGACACGGGATCGCCAATGGCTTCTAATAAAGCATCGAGACTATTACACAACCGAAGAGGATGTTACTGAGATTGCGCCGGCTTCGATCCTCACGCGCAGGACACTCGCAGAAATTGCCGAAGATGAGGGCGGCGATATCAGAAAGGCCGCCACCGGAGATCCAAAAAAGATCCCCCGGCGGACTGGCGTAAGGCGGCGCAAGAAAGGCAGCAAGAAAAAGGTTTGGCACAGTAAGGGCAGTTAAAGCTTTGCTTGAACTCTGCGAAGATCTGCTATTGATACTCCACCCACCCAAAATAGGAAGCTCCTAAAGCAAGAACCTCAAACCTCCTTACCCGACCCGGACAGTAGGCCTTCGTAGGACAATTGACCGTCAACAATTCGCGCTGCCGAAGTATAGGGATGCGCTCCCGTATGTTCGGCATCGAGAATGTGAATGACTTCATAGCCCTCCGCCTTTAGAAAATCCGCGATGAGGCTTCTATGACATCGCCACCAGAGGGCCTCAGCACACATGAGTGCGGTCCGCTTTTCCCCCGCGAGCTCAAGCAACTTCTCAATTCCCTGTTTGAATTCTTTGGTCCCCACGTGGTCGGCGTACGCTCGAAAAGAAGCATTCTTCCACGCTGTGTTCTTTGAATGAGGGTTGGGGCGACGTCTACCTCCGAGTTCGGGACAGTGGGAATAGAGTATGCCGATAGCATCCAGACTGCGGGAAAGCTCAAGCTTGTTGAACTGTGGATATCGCCGAGAGCCAGGAAAGCTCCGAACGTCTACGAGAGCCTCGATCCGATTTGCAAGCAGAATCTCATTGAACTCCTGGGACGACCTGGTCGAGTGCCCCACTGTCCAGATCCTCGTTTCAGGTATTGTCGGAACTCCCAATTCCTTTCCTGACTCCCTCTTTGATCTCATTCGCGGACTTCATCGGTTAAGGTTTCCTCTGAAGTGTCTGCTTGCCGACCCCTGAAGTTTTACGTCAGTTAATCGAGGATGTCGGAATTGCTCGGCAGCTAGATCCGGCGGACCGTGACGTCACACCTTAAAGATAAACTTCAAGTTTGAAGCGACCTCGCTTCGCCAACATCGGCTTCCAAAGATCGCCAAGCTGTCGCACTCGCGCCGGCACATTATCGATTCTGAAATCGTCGATGCTGATACCTCTTTCAACTTCAGACCATTTGACGGGAGTCGAAACACTCGCTTTCGGATGGGGCCGCACCGAGTAAATCGATGCTAGCGTCCGTCCCCAAGCGTTCTGATTGTAATCAACCAATACCCTTCCCTTTGGCCTTTTCGAAACCACGTAGACCGCGGTTACCAGTTTTGGGGCTTGCGCCGCCAGCGCGTGAGCAAACTCCTTCGCGAAGCCCCAAACCTGTTTCTGCGTTGGCCCACGCTCAATGGGAACGTAAACATGAATTCCTTTGGAGCCGGTAGTTTTCGCGTAGGAAGGCATCTTCAACGACTCGAGCCCCTCCCGCACCAAAAGCGCCGTGTCTGTCACCTTCTGGAAAGTGGCGCCGGGAACCGGGTCGAGATCAAAGTGCAAGTAATCAGGGCGGTCTACATCATCACAACGCGCATACCACTGATTCAGGTCGATGCAACCGAGGTTAACTACCCAGAGAAGCGAAGCAAGATCCTGAATCATTGGAAAGTCGATTATGTTTCCCGAGGAATGCTCGATGTGACAAAGCTCAATCCATTCGGGCCGGGGAGATGGAGCACGCTTCATAAAAAAGAACTCGCCCGAGGCCCCGTTGGGATAGCGCTTCATCACCATTGCACGATCTGTCAGATGAGGCAGCAGAAACGGGGCAACGTCAGTGTAATACTGAAGCAGGTCGCGCTTTGTGATTCCCAACTTAGGCCAAAAAAGCTTGCCAAGATTGGTGAGCTTTACAACTCGGCCTTCAACTTCCACTTCAAGGTTCTGTTGCTCTTTAGGAAGAGTTAGTCGTTTCGAGGGCGCCTTTCCGGCGCGGCGGCGCGGCGGTCCGGACCGCTCGACACGCGCCGGATGATGGTCTCGCGTTGCTGGCTTGAGAGTCATGCGGGTTTTTGCTGACGGTGAATTGACGCGGGTTTCCGGGGGCCAGAGAGGTGAAATTACTGTTAAGGTTTTACATTAAGAAAACGTCTCGTCACGATTGAGGGAGAACTTGAACCCCCACTAACCTTCTCTGTTTAATGCCCGAGACGCTTGCAAGATCTCCTCAGCTTCCTTTTCAATTGCCTGCAAAGCTTTCATAAGCATTTCCCGATGAGCAGGAACACTCGCGCGCTCCAACTGCGCCAGCACTCGCGAGCGAGACAGCGTCAGCGAATGTAGACGCTGGCTGCGAACGCGATCCTCCAGTGTTAACCTTGGTGCGCGCTTGGCCTCCGAGGCGCGTTGGTTCGCTTCCTCCATCTGCTCTTCATACGATTTGCCCCATCCGATAGCCACGACAACTTCCCTTTGAGCAATTTAACCCTCGGTGGTAGACATTCCTGTTTGTCATTCCTGCCTTCAGAGCCAGGAAGCTAGCTGTCTCGCCCTGAACAGAATGCCGCCTTTCTTAAACGATCGTCCCGTCCCAAATGACAGCATTCTTGGGAACAATAATAATCCCATCGCGGATGTAATAAGAACCGTCCGCTGCGTCTGCATCAATTATTTTTGTTTCATTGAGAAGCCGCACCCCACTACCGATGCGGGCATTCTTATCAATAATCGCGCGGTTAATAATTGTATCTTCGCCTATTCCCACCCGCGGCTTACCGGCATCAAGGTCAGCGCGCATTTCTTCAATTGACTGGTAATAATCAGCTCCCATCACAAACGAAGCATCGATACGAACACCCTTCCCGATTCGACTTCGCAGACCAATGACGGAGTTTGCTATCACTGCGCCACTAACGATGCAGCCGTCACTCAGGATAGAGTCAAGGATCTGCGACTCTTCAATTTTTGAAGGCGGCAAGTAACGGGCTCTTGTAAAAACCGGGGCTTCGGCATCGAATAAATTGAATTTCGGAATCTTGGACGTCAGATCCAGATTCGCGCGGTAAAAAGCACTAATCGTTCCAATGTCTTCCCAGTAGCCGTCAAAAAGGTAGGCTTGTACGTTGCTGCTTTTTATCGCAGTGGGAATTATCTCGCGCCCAAAATCAACACCATTTGGATCGTCGGCGAGCAGCTGTTCCAGTCGGTCGTACTTAAAAACGTAAATGCCCATCGACGCCAGGAACGGACGCCTGCTGGCTTCAGCCTCGCTAAGCCCTAACAGGCTCGTGTCAACTCGCATCGCTTGCAGATCATCGCCTTTAGGCTTCTCTTTGAACTCAATGATGCGCCCATCATCGTCTGTTTTTAATAAACCAAAATAGGCGGCGGCGGATTCATCACAGGGAGTAACTGAGACCGTCACGTCCGCGTCGCTTTCAAAATGCCGCGCGAGGAATTTGCGATAGTCCATGCGGTACAGATGATCGCCGGAAAGTATGAGCAGTGTATCAATGCCCCAATCGCGAATGTGTGGGAGTACCTGGCGCACAGCATCGGCGGTTCCCTGAAACCACTGTGGGCTTTCCGGCGTTTGTTCCGCGGCCATTACTTCGACAAAGCCGTTGGAAAACTGCGAGAAGCGATAAGTTTGCGCCAGATGACGGTTGAGCGAAGCTGAGTTGTACTGCGTGAGCACAAACATCTTGAAAACATCAGAGTTGATGCAATTCGAAATAGCGATATCGACAAGCCGGTATTTGCCACCCAGCGGTACGGCAGGCTTGGATCGTTGCTGCGTGAGCGGAAACAAACGCGTTCCCGCACCACCACCAAGAATTACTGCGAGCAGATTATGCTTTGCAGGCATTTGTATTTAGGCCAATTCTGGATTTTGAAAAGCAAGCGAGGATAGACGTAAAACCGGCAGGGTTTCAAGTCTGGCCAAGAATACATACGCGATAACATTCTCAAGCCAGCCGGCATGACACAAACTTGCGTTGACGAAGTTTCTCTAATCATTCCTGATCGCGCGAGAGGTTACGGGAAGACACGAGATGGCATTATTTTGAATACAGGACTCTCGGACACCAGTAACAAAATTCCAGCCGGAGGATTAGTCTCAACCGTTGAAGACATCAGCCGATTTGCGATCGCTTTGCGAAACGGAAAGCTGTTGAACAATACTACGTTAGAACAAATGTGGACCTTGCAGAAGACCCGGGACGGCAAGTTGGTTCCTTATGCGCTTGGTTGGCGGGTCGCCGAACGCAATCGTATGAAAGAAGTCTTTCACGGGGAGCGGCTGCCGGATTCAGCACTTTTTTTTTACCTGCTAGCCCGGATTATTCATGAACCTTCATGTCATTTCAGCCTGCGTAGCGGGCGACAGCATAAAGCCTGGGGCGCGAGCCCCAGGAAAGCAATGTAGATGAACATCAGCCCGTGTAACGGGCGGCAGCCTGTTGCTTTCGAGACGAGCGCGAACTGGTCCACGCTGTCGCCTGCTTCGCAGGCTTGGAACTCTTTCTTTGCAGTGACCTGGGGCTGACGCCCCAGGCTTTATGCTGTCGCCTGCTAACGCAGGCTTAGTGAACAAATCCGCAGTTCGTGAATAATGCGGGCTAGCTGATAAAAACATTGCAGTGGTGCTGATGGCCAATCTGGAGCTATTTGGTGCAAAACAACGAGACGACCTGGTCCGGCGAATTGCAGATGTCGTCATTGAATGAGGAGACCAGATTTCTTTGGTCAATACTGGGCGCCAACACTGCCGCGGGTTAGGTTCCCCGCGGCTTCCTGCGCGATCTTCACCCCGACGCTCGCGCCAATACGGGTAGCGCCGGCTTCGATCATCTTACGCGCGTCGTCCAGGCCTTTAACTCCGCCTGATGCTTTAACCCCCAAATCTGGCCCTACCGTGCGTCGCATTAGAGCGATGTCTGCCACTGTGGCGCCGCCTTTGGAAAAACCAGTGGAAGTCTTTACGAAGTCAGCGCCGGCATTTTTTGCGGCCAGGCAAGCACGCACTTTTTCATCGTCAGTTAACAAGGCAGTTTCAATAATCACCTTGCACGTGACGTTGTACTCATGTGCTGCTTCTACAACTGAATGAATATCGTGTTCGACAAGACAGTCGTCGCCGCTCTTTAACGCGCCGACATTGATCACCATGTCGACTTCACGCGCGCCGTCGAGGATCGAGCGCCGCGCTTCGTACGCCTTCACATCAGAGAGTGTCGCACCAAGCGGAAACCCAATCACAGTGCAAACTGGAATACCTGTGCCTTGCAGGTTACAGGCGGCAGCACGCACCCACGTCGGATTCACGCACACGGATGCGAAACGGTAACGCGCAGCTTCTTCACACAACTTTTTGATGTCTTCATCGGTGGCTTCAGGTTTCAGCAGCGTATGGTCGATCAGACCGGCCCAATCTTTGGCAGATGACGTTTCACCCAGCACCAGACCAATGCGGGCCGCACCGGCATCGACAATCCGGTGCATCCGCTCGGGGCAACGGTTAAAACATTCCGACGTACAGCCACACATGGCCGCTTGCGAAAGGCCATCGGCCTCACCGTTAAGACGGCTAACTATAGCGTCGGTGATCTGCTCGATCAGAAGCTCAAGATCGCCATTATGTGAACTATTGTTAGTCATCGTCTTAAAGCAGTGAGTGCCGCCTCGTTTCTACTTGCCAACCTCGCCGCTCAAAGCAGACGAATCGATAAATTTGGTTGCTGTCATTCTAACACGAGGGCTGATTAAGAGTTGATTAGGCGAAGA
This sequence comes from Blastocatellia bacterium, assembly GCA_963698325.1. Taxonomy (GTDB): domain Bacteria; phylum Acidobacteriota; class Blastocatellia; order Pyrinomonadales; family Pyrinomonadaceae; genus PSRF01. The sequence goes on from CAVOQJ010000013.1 coordinate 782,148, forward strand.
ACTGCTGCAGATCGTCGTCACGTGTTAATGGAGATACTGTCGCTCGACGGCCTCGATTTTCGCGACTCTCTTGCGATGACGCTCCTCGGTAAGTTCAGTGCCGAGCCAGGCGCTTACGATCTCGCGCATCTCCACGCTGTTTATCGTCTTGCTGCCCAGACTAAGAACATTCGCATCGTTATGCTCGCGTGAGTTGCGCGCAACTGCAACCGAATAACAGGCTGCGGCGCGCACGCCAGGAACCTTATTCGCCGTGATAGCGCTGCCGACGCCGGCGCCGTCAATGATTATTCCCAGCTCCGCCGCACCTTCCGCAACGCTTCGCGCAACTGCATAAGCAAGATCAGGATAGTCGACCGGGTCCTCCGAATTTGTTCCGAAGTCGTGGACCTGGTGACCTAGTCCGTCAAGAAAAATTTTCAGCTCTTCCTTCATCTTGAAGCCGCCATGGTCCGCTCCGACGGCAATCAACCGCGAGGTCTTCGAACCGCGCCGCGGTACACGACGAACAATCTCAATCTTTTTTTCGCTCACGATGTCGGCGGCGAGCGGCGTCAAGCGTGCACCTTCGGCAATACGCAGTACAGATCCACTGGCGAGGTCGCGGACATCGTCCTCGGTAATGACGGTCTTCGACGATTCATCGCGAGTGCCCAGCGGATCGGTCGAAATGGGATTCTTTGGCGCGGTATCGATGAAACGGCTGGAGGTGTTGGTTGAGCCTTGACCACTCTCGCTCTCCTCAGGAAGCGCTTTATCGAGCACGTCACGAACCAATGCCCTTATGCGATCGCGTGTGGAATTATCGTCCATGGTTAATCAGCAAACAGCAGCAAACAGTGAACGGTCAACAGTCAACAGTCAACAGCCGGAAAGTTTTTCTATTGTTAAGACTTGGAGCACTCGCTCATCTACTGCTCGCCAGCGTACCGCATCCGCGCAACGCTCAACGCTATCGGACTGTCCACTGTCGACTGTTCACTGTCGACTGTCAACTGTCTACTGTCTACTGTCTTCGGCTTTACGCCAGTGATTCATCGCGCAGATCCAACACTCGTCCTGCCGCCGCAATCATCCTGCCGTCGCGCATTTTCATATCGACTCGGCCCACATAGATGCCGCTCCGGCCAACCTGAAAGATGATTGTGTTGTCGCCAGACGGTGTCTTTGTGATGACCGGCTCCTTCATAAAAGTATGTGTGTGCCCGCTGGCGATGAAATCTATGCCGTCTACTTGAGCCGCCACTTGCGTATCGCCAATCTGCCCTTCCCTGGCATTGGGATAATAACCAAGGTGTGACATGCCCATGACCAGCTTGCAGCGTTCTTTTCCGCGCAACGTTTCGACAACGTCTCTCGATGCTTTCACCGGATCGTTGTATTTCACACCCTGAAAATTTTCCGGGGTAATCAAATTATCCGGACTTATTCCCAACCCGAAGAGTCCCACGCGCACGCCTCCGACCACGCGCACTACATAAGGCTTTACACGAGCCTCGAGCGGCGTGCCGTGCACGTCATAGTTGGTGGAAACAAAATCGAATTTGGCAAACCTCATCGCCGCAGCCAACCCGTCCACGCCATTGTCAAAATCATGATTGCCCAAGGTGCCAACGTCGTACCCGATCAGCGACATCGACTTATACTCAACCTCACCTTTGTAAAAATTGAAATAAGGCGTTCCCTGGAACACGTCGCCCGCATCGATAAGCAATGTATTCGGGTTCTCTTTGCGCACGCGCTTGACCAGAGTCGCACGTCGCGCCACGCCGCCTTTGTCTGGATACTGCTTGTCGTTTGCGGGCAACGGATCGATCTGCGAGTGAGTATCGTTAGTGTGCAGAATTGTGATTAGCTTCTCGCCGCGCCCTACTTCCAAAAGCGGGGCACTGATAGCCGACCACTGCGGCGTCGAAAGCAATTGCAACACGGAACGCGGCGAAGTGGCCGCAAGTCCGCCGGCAAGTGAAGCTTTCAGGAACCCTCGCCGCGTGATCATTGTGGTTGCCCCTCTCCAGCAGCTGACGCTAAAACGAAGCGGCTGTCGGGCAGCGAATTAATTTCGCGGCCCGCTGCCGTTTCCCGTTTCACATACTGGATTAGCGCTTCGCGAATCGTAATCCCAAGCGGCTTGGTGTTTTTCGCTTCACGCAAAACCGAATAGTCTCCTTCTGTTTCTGAAACTTTTGTGGCGCGCCGCTTCCATAAGTAGTCAACGCTAATGACCGTATAAGTGGCCGCGGGATCGATCTCTTTTTCCTGACCATCGATGAGCAGGCGCGCTGATTCGAGTTCCGGTTCCTTATTATTGCCCATGCGATACTTGATGCGCGCGCCAGACTGAGCATCCTGGTAAGAAACTACTACGCGCAGCAGATCCAAAACCTGTGTTCCTGTCAGATCGAATGCCATCAGAGCGTTTTCAAACGGCATGAGTTCAAAGATATCGCGTTCGCGCAGATCGCCTTCAGCAATTATGCTCTTGCGCAATCCTCCGGCGTTGGTCACTGCAAGCACGATCGGCTGACCCACTTTCCGAGTGGCTTCGGCGCGAATGGCATCAGTAACAAAATTGCCAAGCGACCCTGCGCCTATCCCACCCTTTGCCAGATCCTCTTTTAGTTTGCCTATTACCCCGTCCAGCGCGCGCACTTTTGGGCTATAGACAGTCAGCATATTGTCGACTGCGGGATCATCAGCCAGGCTCGAATCTACCGGAGCTTCGGTGACATTTGTCTGAATGCCCGCTGGTGTGGCAGCCGGAGTTGGACGCGCAGCGGCTTGCCCCAACGCGGCTTGCGCGGCGCCTGCAAACAAGCAAAGAAACAGCGCCGAGCTAACAAGCGCGAGTCTGGCCCTGCACACTGAGGTGATTCCTTTTGGCAGAGGTAAAAATATAACAGCTCAATTTTCTGGACGCGATTGACCTGTACGGAGAGCTTCAATAGTATGTCGCACCATAAGGCGAATTCGCAACAGCGTTTTCTTCCCTGGGTCTCAACCACATCAAGCATCACAAGGAGATTCGACTTGGCTACCTCTTCCGCACACGTACCCTCGGAATTCACGAATCCTAATCTTGAAGTGCTTCTTTCGGAGGAGCAACTGCAGACACGCATCAAGGAGCTTGGCGCCGAAATCACGCGCGATTACGCGGGCCTGAATCCGTTGCTCATCGGCGTGCTGAAGGGCGCCTGCTTCTTTCTGAGCGATCTCCTGCGAGCGATCGACACGCGTCTCAGTATTGAGTTTATGGCGATATCCAGTTACGGGTCATCAACGCGCACTTCGGGAGAGGTTCGCATCATGAAGGATCTGGACGTTCCGATTGAAGGTCGCCACATACTGGTTGTGGAAGATATCGTTGACACCGGCCTGACGCTTTCTTACTTGCTTCAAAACCTGGAATCACGGGGCGCGGCCAGCGTGAAGTTGGTCGCCCTGCTCGATAAATTTGAGCGGCGTGAAAGGAACGTGAGGATAGACTATCTCGGATTCCAGATTCCCGATCACTTTGTCGTCGGGTATGGACTGGACTACGCCGAGCGTTATCGCAACCTGCCGTTCATCGCGGTCTTGAAGAATCCGGAGGTGGTGTCCTGAAAGCCACGCGAACCGCAAACCGGCTCTGCCGCCTTGTGTGCGGAAAGGCTGCGCCTTTCCGGCAGCACTAAACACTTTATGAGGCTGCGCCTCGTTCGGGGCGAGCCGGGAGTCTCTTAAATGAAAAAACATCTCCTCATACTGGCATTCTTCATCCTTTGCGTAGGTGTTGAAACCGGCTACGCGCAGGATTTTTCCAAAGTTGAAATCAAAGTCACGAAGGTCGCGGGCAATGTTTATATGCTCGAAGGTGCCGGCGGAAACATCGGCGTCTCGGTAGGCCCGGACGGAATCCTGATCGTCGACGACCAATTCGCGCCGCTTGCCGATAAAATCAAAGCAGCGCTAAAGTCACTCGGCGAAGGTAAATTGAAGTTTGTTTTGAACACTCATTACCACGGCGATCACACCGGCGGCAATGTTGTGTTTGGTCCTGAAGCCCCGATCATCGCGCAGACAAACGTTCGCCAGCGTCTTTCAGTTGAGCAGAAGTCGAAGTTCTTCAACCGCACCACGCCGGCATCACCGAAAGAGGCGCTACCGGTGATTACTTTCGACCAGGCAGTCTCGGTGTTCTTCAACGGTGAAGAGATCAAGGTCATACACTTCCCGCACGGACATACTGACGGCGACAGCGTCATCTTCTTCACTGGCTCAAACGTGGTCCACATGGGTGACGATTTTTTCAACGGTAGATTTCCGGTTGTCGATCTCGAAGCAGGCGGCAACGTTGAAGGAATGACTAAGAACGTCGGCGACATCATCAGCAAGCTGCCCGCCGGCGTGAAAGTCATTCCCGGCCACGGCGCGCTTTCAGATGTCGAAGGGCTGAAGTCGTTTCACCGCATGCTTGTTGAGACAACCGACATCGTGAGAAAGCGAATGGCTGCCGGCAAGACGCTCGATCAGATCAAAGCCGAAGGCTTGCCAGAAGAATGGAAAGCGTGGGGCTCAGGCTTCATCAAAACCGACTTATGGCTGACACTTGTCTATAGCAGCCTCTCGGCTAAGCATTAGGACAGGGAAAAGGCTATTTGGCCGCGGATTAACGCGGATAACACGAATCTGAAAAGCCTTATTGGGACACGTTTGTTGCGTTGTGAACTGCCTTTGTAGTTTCTTTGTCTGATCCGCGTTTATTTGCGTTAATCCGCGGCTAAGAGCTGACTTGTGATAGGAAGCTCTCGCCCGCAGTTAACTTCAAACCAAAATTCTCCGCGATTGTTTGACCAATGTCCGCGAGCGAAGCGCGCGTGCCGAGGTCAACGCCTGGGCGGGCCGTCTTTCCGTAAACAAGCAGTGGAGCATACTCGCGAGTGTGATCTGTTCCCGGGAAAGTCGGGTCGTTGCCGTGATCGGCGGTAATGATCATCAGGTCGTCAGTGCGCATTGCCGCTTCAATATACGGCAGGCTCGAATCGAAATGCTCGAGTGCTGTTGCGTATCCTTCGGTGTCGCGGCGATGGCCGTAAAGCATGTCGAAATCGACCAGGTTGGAAAAAATCAGGCCACGCGTATCCTGCTCGAGCGCGCTGATAGTTTGATCGATCGACTGCTGGTTGTTCTTTGCCGTCAAATCCTGGGTCACTCCCAGCGAATCGTAAATCGAGGCAATCTTCCCGATGCAAACCACGTCGAGGTCCCCGTCTTTCAAAGCGGGCAACAGGTTTGCGCGCGGCGGCGGGACGGCATAGTCGTGACGGTTTTCAGTGCGATAAAAATTGCCGGACTCGCCGAGAAAGGGACGCGCGATCACACGCCCAACCTTGTGTTGTCCGTCGAGTATGCGCCGCGCTGTTTCACAAATCTCATAAAGTTTGTCGAGTGGAACAATTTTTTCATGAGCGGCAATCTGAAAAACAGAATCGGCGGACGTGTAAACAATTGGCTTGCCACTCGCGACGTGTTCCGCGCCCAACTCCTGGATGATTTCCGTGCCTGAGGCCGCGAAATTGCCGAGCACTCCGGGAACGCCGGTCTCACTAACGAAGCGATCCAGGATCGACTGCGGAAAGCCGTTTGGATAAGTTGGGAAGGCCTGCTCCAGAATTATGCCGGCCATCTCCCAATGTCCGGTTGTCGTATCTTTCCCGTTAGACTTCAACGCGCACCGTCCGTATGAACCATCAGGTTTCGCCAAAGGCGGCACATTCGCGAGCGGGCGCACATTGCCGAGACCGTAACGCTGAAGGTTTGGCAAGCGTACTGCGCGCGACTCTAGAATGTGGCCGAGAGTGTCCGAACCTGCGTCGCCCCACTCTGGCGCATCAGGCATTGCGCCGATGCCTGCGCCATCCAGGACGATCAGTAGGACTCGACCAAAACGGTTGTTGTTAGGCATGATTGAATCGGAGCTAACATTTTCCATTTACCATTTTAGATTTTTCATTTTTCATTTGGGCGAGCGAGCGGTTTTGAGAGACGATGTGAAGATCCTGCACAATTCAGCATTCTCTCCCATAATATCCTTAATCAACTGCTTCCTTAAGAGTTGGCTTCGGTTAATAATTCTCAGCCATATCGATGTCTCGTTCAACTCTTTGAGAACGATTCCGAGCTTATGAACAAAATCAGCGTGGCTCTCTGCACCTCTTGCTTCGCCATAATTTGGAGCAGGAGAGGTTCCTGATCGCATGATCTGTCCTGCGATATGTTTTCCCGCAGGGGTCTTTGGTAAGTTCGCTGAGAGGATCACGATTCGAACGGCAAAATCAATCAGGCGCTCCTCAAGTTTATCCGCGCGCACTTGCGAACTTGTTTGGGCTTCCGGATTGTCCATGGGCCATTTTCATGATCAAGTGGGCTGAAATGGCAAATGAAAACTGATAAATGACAAATGGAAAATATGCCCATTTTCTGGCATCGGTGGCTGCAGACGACTATCCCTTTGGAGCATAATAGCCTTCGCGCGCGCGAACCTGAGCCTTATCTGGCGCGCCCTGAACTTCCACACGGATAGCGCGAAACTTACCATCGCGTGCTTTATTGGTTGGGTAGTAACCCAAACTGTATTGCGTTCCGATTTCAGTTGCTACCCGCGCGAAGGCTGCGCGCGCATCCTGCAAGCTTGCCGCCAGAAAATTTCTGCCACCGCTCCCTTTGGCCATTTCGTCCATTTCGCGGCGCGCGAGATTATAGAGGTCGCGGCTGATCTGCATCTTTTCGAACGGCCCCATCTGGCAAAAATCCACAAAGTCTTCCGGCTTAGCGCGTGGAAAGAAAACCTGCCGGTAGCGCTGCAACTGTTTAGCGGAAAGCGTCAAACGTCCATTGTCCTGGCAGTCTTTCATTAGACGGTCCTCGACGAAATCCTCTGTGTTGACCTCGATGAAGTAACAAGCGACGCTCGCACGACTGAGCCGCGATCGCGCCGTCTGAAAATCAGAATCACTGGTTGAATCGACCCCGTCAGTCAAAGCCACCACGGCGCGACGCCCGCGCACTTCTTCTCGCGGCGCTTCATTAAAAACGTCATCGGCAATTCGTTCCAGTGCGTCGTAAAAAGGAGTGCCATTGCTGGAGCCCAGGTTCTCGATTGCCGTGCGCAGGAGTTTGCGATTCTCAGTAAGTTTGGCTAGCACTTCAACCTTCGCAGCTATTGACTGGCCCTGTCGCGCTGTATTGAAGCCAACTATCGCGACACGATCGCCGGGCCGCAACGCATCAATGAAAGCATTTGCCGCCTGTCGAATTAAGCCAACATCCACGCGCGTCGAGCCTGACGTATCCAGCAACAGTGCAATCTCAAACGGCGCTTCCGTCGTCGCAAAGTTTGATATTTTCTGCTGTTGACCGTTTTCAAAGAGGAGGAAGTTTTCGGCGCGCAACCCCGGCAGCGGACGCCCCGCACTGTTCGTGACTACGGCGGGCACGGACACCAACTGTGTTTCGACACGCACCACATCACCTTCGTCGACCTCTTCGGTTTGGGAATCGGGAGAAGTTTTTGCAGGCGACTGTGGTTGGTCTGTAGTTACCCTTCGGGGGCGCTGTTGTTTGGGTTGCTGACCAGCAATCTGCATGCACAAGCCGGTCGCCGGTAATAGGCAGATTGACCCCAGGGCCAAAGCCAAAGCCGGCGCTGCATATCTCAAAAAGGATTGCATCGATTCGATCGTCGCTTGCGTCGCAGATTAAAGGGAGACTAATTAGCAGACTTAGCTTGAAACTATAACTGGGAAAAGCTCGGACTGCAAAATTAGCAATACGTGCGTCCGGGGCATCACCCAGTATGAGCCAGGCGCAAAAGCGAAGCCAGTCATCAAAATCAAACTGGGAGCGCCAGCGCCCTCGCCCGCATACGGCTCCGCTGGGTATTCGACACCACAAAACTACCCAATCATGCTCACCTTGACAGCCTTGCTCCCTTCTCTTAGCATGACGACTCACTTGCCATGAGTTTATGATGTCTGTGGCGCTGCTCTTTTAATGTTATCGAAGCGGACGTGCCCGAGAAGTTTCGCAGGTTAGGCATTCCTGCCTATCCTATTTTAAGCAGAGACAGGTAGGAATATCTGTCCCACCTGGTCTTAGTGACAGACGGCAAGGTCTGTCCTACAGTAGGCACGTACGTCAATGGTAGACGGCTTCCCTTACAAGGAAGAGGTTGGGGGTTCGAGTCCCTCCGTGCCTACCAAAAGTTTGAAAAATCAAATCTGAGAATTCAGATTTGAAAATGCGGAGTCGTAGTTCAGTTGGTTAGAACGCCGGCCTGTCACGTCGGAGGTCGCGGGTTCGAGTCCCGTCGGCTCCGCCAGTTTGAAGCGGTTGCACTTCAGCCAAAATGAAGGGCAACCGCTTTTCTATTGCGCGTCCTGGTCGAAAACTCGAACGTCACACATCGGCAATTCAGTTGACAAGCATCGGACAGGGGTATATCTTCGGTCAAATTTCCTTGCAGTGCCGGAACGAGCCTCGCGATTCCCATTCTTCCCTACCGAGGAGGGCACGATGATCCAATTGCTGGTAAAATTATTGACTCTCCTTCACACCAGAGGTATCGTCGGCGCGTCTCAACAGCGGCTGAGTTCTCACGAGCCTCTGCTTCCCTTGCACACTCGCTCAATTCAGCCTGTGGGCCTGCTTTAAGACATTTTAAGCGGAGCAATTGGTCGCGACCTCGGTGGACAACCTACGTTAGAAAACATCGCAATCGGCAACTCACTTTCATTCGGGCTTGTTGCTCCTTCGAGGTTCCTTAAAATCGCGGCACGAAGATCATATTCCCAAGCTAGTTAGAGTTGTGAGCCGAGGCGTAGGCCACCAACCTAGAAATATTGCTTTCTAGTGAACGATACACTGCTCACAGTGCCGATTATATGGGAACGACCATTTCGATTCGTACTGTGTGTGAGCGATTGAAAGCCGCACTAAACCGTTTAAGTTAATGGAAGGAGTGTGAATCAATGACTATGAACAGACGTGATTTGCTTACCATGTCATCACTGGCAGCGGCATTTCCGGTGCTTGGAACTTTAGCATTTACGACTAGCTGCAGCGCCCCCTCGCCTGAGCAGAAATCCGTCGAACTAACGACTGCAGATCAAGACACGTATAACTTCTGGGCGAACAACGTCCGCAATCTTGAGTCTGCGGGTATGGTCAGCAGGGGAATAGGTAATGCTCCTCCTCGAGCCACCTTCATTTATCACGACAAAGACAAAGGGTTCGTTGCTGGAACCGACATTGGTGATGATGGCCTGCAGGACAAGGGTGATCTGGATGTCATTGTCAATGTTGATCACATTCGACCCTCAACTACGGATCAAGCGAGATTCGAAAATCTTGAAGGGGGATCATTGCGTATCGATCTGCAGCAGAGTGCACCTCTGCCGAATCTGGCGGAACGGTTAGCATGGACAGCGATTGCAGGTTTCTTACCGGAGAACAAGAAACTACCCGCGCTCAAGGATATGACCTTTGATCCTGGTACAACTTGGGGAAAGCTGCAAACAGTGCCGTTGCCCGGTGGCGGGGGAAGGTGGACCTGGAACTTTTTCCTGAAGAAAAAGCAAAGTCGTTGGATGCAACTTTTTGACGTCATCCGCCGCACTAAAAATTTGGTGATTCCCATTTTTGGGCTAGGTTTACCTGCCATCGCGGTAACTGCATTGAGTACGGTTGACTATATCGTAGCTGAGATCACAAAAGATGATCGCACGGACTGGCTTTTCCAGAGTCCGGATTTATACCTCTACGCGACTAAGGAATCACGCGATTCTTTTGAAGGGACAAAACTTAGACTTAAGCAGGGCATGTATGCCCTCATGCCCAACAATCAATTGCCAGAATTTAGTAAAGAGATGGATAAACTGACGATAAAAGACGGCCTCATTGTTCCTAAGGACACTGCAGCCATCAACGTGGAAGCGGCCGCTAAAAGCGTTATTACAAACGTCACTTACCTGACAGTCGGGGTGACAGCAAAGCTTCGGCCAACAAAGACATAAGACGTACTGAAAGACAAAGCGTCCAACACTGCACCCAAGTTGCCTGACAGAAAGCAACAGCTTCTGATTCTAACTTCCCCATCCACTGTGGCGACTGTCGTCTCGCAACAGTACGTCGTTCACCGGATGTAGGGTAGCACCCCGGCGCCCTAAAAGGACCAACAATTGAATAGTTCCTTCGACCAAGCAATTGGAATCACTAGCACGTCTGTTTCGTTTCCGATCACCGCATAACTAAGTAAGCTCGGTTTTCCATCTTAGCTATTGGCCTTGAGAGACGTTACCGCGAATGAAGAAAATCAATCCTCGAAACCCTTTTCTTGTTTGTACGGCTCTATTTTTCTTGCTTTGCACGAGTTGTGCTAAGCAAAAGTGCCTTGAGAACGGCTGTCCAGATGCGCGGAACGTCCTATGTAGATTCTTCGAAACCAAGGCTAATCACAGACTTCGGCAGTTTAGGTGGTACGACGTTTAGTGGCTTCGATGAGACGTGTTTTTCCTCTGACGGTTCATTGCTTCTGACCTCAGGTGGTGGAACCGGGACTATTCGATTGTGGGATATAAAAACTGGTGCGGAACTGCGGTCTTTTCCGCAAGCATATCGGCTAGATGAAGTACGTGAGGGTGACACAGATGGTTTTGCCCAAGCCAGTGTTGACATCAGCCCCGACAACCGGCTTATTGCTGCAGCAAACGGTCAATTGCATTTGTGGGACTCAATAACCGGAGACGAAGTAAGACCTTTTACAATACCGAACTCTTGGACCGTGATTCAGGTGAAATTTACCGCAGACGGACGATTCATGCTGTTAACAGTGCTCGACGGCGAGACATCCCTGGTGTTTCAGCAGGAGCTAACTACTTCAAGTCGGAGCTTGATGCCTGGGTACAATGGTATCTTGCGAGTCCTATCCAACAATCGGTATCTGTTACTTGGTGCTAAAGACCAAAAGGAGTCGGTAGTGTGGGACTCGCTCACAGCGACCGAAGTTCGGCGAGTACCGCTCTGGCTGAGCGAGAGACTCCGAAGAGCCCAGGTCCCGTCGACTTCCTCAACTGAGGTCAAGCGGGAATCCCATGCGCGTTTCCGAGGAGGACTTCCTCGACATTACGACGGATGGTCGCACCGCTTATCTACGCTCAAGTGAAGGGATCACTCAGGTGGATCTGGTTGCCGAATCCCCCCCTAGGACAATCCTACCTGATCCTCCGGACGACTACTGGAAGACGGCATCACTCTCGCCGGATGGATCCTCTCTTGCCGCATCCAGCTATGGCCCGCCAAGCATAGTTCGAATTATCGAGGTTGCAACCGGTGTCCCGCTAAACGATTCGCCTCCTCGGATTTATGAAGATTATCCCTTAGCTATTTCTTTTGCTCCAGACGGTAATCATATAGCTGCAGCTTTTCGCCAAGGCACGTTCTTAATTGATAAAGCTAACGGCTGGGGATTAACGGAAGTTGGCCAAAAAGCTAGTGTTGTTCAGGACGTTGCGGTGTCGCCCGACAGTACTCGCCTGCTGGTCAACGGAAGACTTTGGAGTTTGTCGACCGGCAAAATGGAGGCCGAAAACAGAAAACCGGAGGACCGTCGGGTGCTTGCTCTTTCGAACCGTTTCGTGGTGTTTGAGAACGAATGCCACTTACGATGCACGTTTCGCCTATATGATCTCGAAACGGGAAGCGATCAGCAAATACAGATCTTCTCAGCCGCTCAATCTTGGAAAGCAGAGTTTTCATCTGATTCCAGGTATCTTGCGTTTAGTGATAGCACGACGATATACCTCTGGGATACGACCCAAAACAAAATTCTCTTTAGGACTAAGGGTGTTGATGTTGCTTTCTCGCAGGACTCTAGGAGATTGGTTGTTGGTGCAGCAAATCGCGCGACTATCTATCCACTTCCATCCCTCACGCCGAAACTAAACCTGGCGGTAGCCGCCACAAAAGTTGCTTTCGCCAATAATGATGAAAATGTCGTTCTTCTTAATAGTCACAACATCTCTGTTCTCGATAGCAAAACCGGGGCTGAGACGCAAGGCGGACGTGGGACGCCGAGCCAAGGTGAACACAAATTTCTTTCACGTGATGGCCAAGTGATCGTTACTAAGTCAACGATCGGAGATTGCATATGGGATAGATCCGAAGGCGCTGTGAATCGATGTTTTAATGAGGAGCAGGTGCTCGGTTTATCAACGATGGGCAAATATGCGGTATTGAAGGATCAAGGCGGTCTTCAGCTCTACGACGTTGTCAACAAGACTTTGGGCCCGACGATTGATTTGGAAGACAGTTTTGTGGTTGAAGTTCGAGACGATCCGTGGCATTGGATGTCATTCGCGTTCCTTTTGAGCGATACGTGGCTGGTTATCGGTAACGGGGCAGCAGTTTACTTCATAAATACGAAAACGAGTAAGGTAGGCGCCCGGGTATTTTCCTTGGACGACGAAACTTGGATCGTGGTCGATCCCGATGGGCGATTTGACACTGGCGACATAGACGCCCCAAGTCATCTGTTTTGGATTATGCCTGACGATCCTTTCATCCCTGTGCCCCCAGAAGTGTTCATGCGTGACTACTACGAACCCCGTCTCCTAACGCGCATTCTTACCCATGACCAGCTCAAGCTGGTCCGCAACCTCTCGCAACTCAACCGCGTGCAGCCCCGGGTCCTGCGCATCAGCGCGCGAAGCACCGGCAGCGACACCTCCACTGTCACGGTTGAGCTTAAGGACGAATCCAGAGTGTTACTCAGTAACAAAGAACGACGAACCAAACGATCCGGCGCTTACGATTTGCGACTTTTCAGGAGCGGTCAACTAGTAGGTACTTGCCCCGGCACCTGTAAGGAAGCAATTACCGACGGCGAAATCAAGCCCAGCCTAAGCGCGAGCGATGACACCCAACTTCAGTCGTGGCGCGAGGCCTCGCAGGTCCTCACCTCCGTGCAGAGAGTGTTAACTTTTGAGAACATTCGGCTGCCGCACCTTGAGGATGCTAACGAAGTGGAGTTTATGGCGTACGCCTTCAATGAGGACCGGGTCAAAAGCGAGACCGTCAAATATACTTTCAGACTGCCGGAGCCGCTGACTCCGCAGAAGGGGCGCGCCTATGTAATGGCAGTCGGCGTGAACGCCTATGAGCAAGAGTCGTTCGACCTGAGCTTCGCCGCAGCCGACGCTCAAAGTATGGTAAGGACGCTGGTCAAAGCACTCGCCTCTACAAGGCGATATGCCGCGGTTGTCCCCGTTGTACTGATCTCCGACTACCGCGTGGAGGACCGGCCTGGAAGTGAGCACCTGTTGAGAGTCCACCAAAAGGTCCGCCCCAGGGTATTAATTGACGAGGGTGCCACCAAGGCAAATGTGCGCGCAGTCCTAGGACTGCTTTCGGGTAAAGTAGTCGCGCCAGCCGGAGGTATTAAGGGCGTGGATAGGTTGCAGAAGGCCGCTCCGGATGACTTGGTTATTATGATTTTCGCCAGCCACGGATACAGGGATAGCCAGGGTCGGTTCTACTTGGTTCCTTATGACACCGGACAAGTGCCGCCCGGTGATATCACAGAAGAGGTGCTTCAGCGCTTCATCTCCTCGGATGAACTTTCTCTCTGGCTTCGAGATCTGGATGCTGGCGAGATGGTGATGATAGTAGACTCCTGCCACTCGGCAGCGGCGGTTGCGTCGGAGGGGTTCAAACCAGGTCCTATGAGCAGCCGCGGGATGGGACAGCTCGCTTACGACAAAGGGATGAGAGTGTTAACGGCTTCGCAGGCCGACGATGTAGCGCGAGAGACGAAGCAACTCAAGCAAGGATTGCTCACTTATGCGTTGGTGCGGGACGGAGCTCGAGACCGGTGCTTCGGATTTCAAGCCCAAGGATGGAAAAATTACTTTAGAGGAGTGGCTCAGATATGGAGCGGACAGGGTGCCGCAACTTCACCAGAAGTTAAGGAATGGCCAACCATTGACAGGTTCGGGCGCTCGGCGCAAGGACGCGGGTGTGCTAGGCGGCGAATCAATAAAAAAGGAAACCTTACAGCGACCGCAGCTCTTTAACTTTAAGAAAAAGGGCAGGGAGGTAATCCTTACGAGAGAGTAGGCGGTGACCAGATGGGATTTCCTGCCGCGCTGACTTGTCAATTTGGTCCTTCCTTCTCTGGTCAGTTCGTCGCGTGATCTGTCCAAATAGGGTCTAACAAAATAACTTGCCAAAAAGGTACTTTTCCTAAGAGAAACACCCCGCCGTCGGACAGCCGAGTGTGGGACAAAAGAGGTCTACCCTATTTGTCTCTCTAGAATCACGAAAAGCCGATGGAGGTTAAATGGACGATTCTTGACAAAAAGAAAAAGAAAGGGAATTTGGGCTCTGACGGATATCCCAGCGCAGTGCCAAGGGGTACATGGCTTTTTTAGAGTGTGCGCACGAGTTCGCTTTTATACGGGATTGCCTAGCGCCAGGTGACCTAGGTTTTTCAGAATGTCCGCTGAGTGTCAGCACTGGCTTCGGAATTTCCTGGTGAACTTCGAGGGTGGGGGGAACCCCCTGAAGGGCACGCCGGCATTCAATTCATGCAGGTTCCTTTGAGAAGCGGTCGCTGTCGAATGGCAGTTGAATGCGGCAATTTCGCGCAAAAATAAAAAAAGGGATTCTCCGCCGAGGTTCCCATCGACGGACCTGCGGTAAAACGCAGTTATTTCACCGTGTCCGCACTGGTTTGGCTTTGGAATTTCCTGGTGAACTTCGACGGCTGGGGGATCCCCCTGAAGGGCACGACGGCATTCAATTCATACAGGTTCCTTTGAGAAAATTTCGTGTACTACAGGAATTATTTTGATGGACTGGAAAGAAGAATTAGCAAAGCTAACCCTAGGCAAGATAGTAACAGGATTCCTGCTCCTAGGAGGCTTCCTAATGGCAGTAGTGTGGCGGGAGACTCTTTACGGAAAATGGGTGCAAGTAGCGGAGGGACAATCCAAGCAAGGACTATTGGCATTGCTAGGACTAGCAATAATGGCAGTGCTGATTGAAGCGTTAGGTATTGCATGTCTCTTATATCTGTACCGACGCAAGCGGAAACCAACAGAATTGGAAATGCTCAAACGGTTCGGCGTTCTCTGGGACTTTGATCTGAATCCTCATTGTCCTGTTGATAAAACCCCTATGGCGTTCTTCAGTCACGGCTTAATTAGTGATCATCAATGTGACTACCTTATATGCCCTGCTTGCAAGGCAACAATACCGCTTTGGGACTCAATTTCGGGCGGTCTGAATGTTCAAAAGGCACAACAGCTTGTCGGCGTTGACATTCCTTGGGAGCAGACTGCCGACTACAAACGTATTAAAGCTCATAAATAAATTCTCAATTTCAGATTAGGACACTACCAAAGATGCGGTTTTATTGACATGAAGATTCGCCACGAATAGACTACGCGCTTTCTCATCGCAAGTGTTCCGCCTGTTCCTAACGTACAGCCGCGCTCAACATACTGGAGCATGCCACTTGGTTATGGCGCACCCACTGTGACTCTAATGCTGTCCCGAAAAAGTGAGATAGATAAACGACAGGCAGAGTATGAGAAGAAGAAGGCGGCAAAGAAACACCTCGCATGAACAGACTTGACGAGGAACCGCGTAAGCCGATTCCGTGGTTGAGGCGAATTCCGATTTGGGCTTACTTGTGCGGAGATAACGTCTGACTCGATCTCCTCCATTGTTACCATGTCTGGGAACAAGCCGTCGTAACTTTCAGGAATGTCGAACGCGACTCTTTCCATGTTTACGTGTTCATCAAAATAATCACTAGTAACACACGCGGCGTATTTGAATGGCTCGCCGCCCTCATCTGTGAGCCTCGCGTTAAGGTCCGCGATCCTTTTTCCCAGGTTAAGGCTCTCAACCACCCGTTCATTTCCGCAAAGGTGCGCTTGATGGTTTTTCTCGTGAGTAAAATACAGTCGCAAATGAACAAGCTTAAAGGGTTCGCCCTTAACGAAGAATTTCACTGTGTTGGTCTTGCCCCTGACATTGTTATTGAAATGTTCGTTTAGATTGATATGGGTTTTTGAATCGCTAACCGCCATAGCCGGACAGCGATCGGAAAGAAAATAAATCAGGCAATGTTCTATCAGTCGTTCTGCTATGAGCTCCAAGTGCTTTGGACAGGTTTTTTGATAGCGGTCCTTGTAATGAAGCAATTGAACTTCGGTTCTTAATTCTTCAGTTGGGGATAAAACTTCGACGGCGTTTTCTATGCCCTCGTTTGACAGCTTAAAATCAAATATCCGCTTATAAACATTTCCGTTAACAGCATACGTGCTATCAACGTGTACAAGGTCAAAAGCTTTGAGCCACATAAAGCGGCCAATGCCTTTCGCTCCTGGTTTGTACTTAGTATCTGATGTCGTGAAGGATTCAAAGTTCGCATCGTCAAATCCTATTCCGTTGTCAGTGATGGTGAATCCGGTGACTGGGCGTGTATCGTGGCTGACCTCAATGATGAAACTCTGAGTTTCGTCTCTGGAGACTCGAATATCAATTCGCCCGTCTGGTCGTCCGGTAGCATGAATTGACTGGATTGAATTGATTACAGCCTCAAACAGAGGAAGCAAGGGGCGGTTTACACCGAGAGGTACGTTACCGATTCGACCAACAAGGTCAACCTTCATCATAGGCGCATACCGTGAGATTGTTGCGTAGTCTACACCTTGTTTTCGCCAATACAAAGACAGAGGACAAAGAAGCCGCAGTGAGAGTATTCTAAACCCATCTACAAGGCAAAATTTGCCGAGGCCTTTCTCGCATATATCGGCGTGCAAACCGCTTTTGATTTTGGTTCAATGGGTTCAGACTTCAAGATTTAGGTTGTTCTTCTCGAGTCCAGGTTAAAGCTGGAAACTCTGAACGACAACCAACCACGCCATGATCTCCGTAATCGAGGCCATTCGAATCGTTCAAGCGCAGACAAGCAGGCTGCCAACAAAACGGGTCTCTCTTGCCGACGCCCGCAATCGGTTTCTGGCTCAGGACATCATTGCCGACTCTGATCTTCCCCCCTTCGATCGTTCGCAGATGGATGGTTATGCTGTGATGGCCAACGATGTTCAGACTGTGCCTGCGAAACTAAAAATCGTTGGCGAGTCGGCTGCCGGACGCGGCTGGCATCATGAGCTGAAGCCGGGCGAGGCAGTTAGGATTATGACTGGTGCGCCCGTTCCCACAGGTGCCGACAGCGTGCAACAGGTTGAACTGACCCGCGAACTCGACAAAGTTGATGGGATTCGTGAGGTTGAAATTCTCGAGACGGTGGCGCGCCGGGAGATCAGTCGTAAGACGCGGAAGTGAAATCAAAGCTGGTGAAACTGTGCTTAGTGCCGGCGAACAGATCACCGCTGCGGCGATGGCTGTGCTTGCTTCTTTTGGCTACGCGCAAACCAATGTGGGTCGGCAACCGCGCGTTGCGGTGCTGGCAACTGGAAGCGAGTTGGTGGCGGTAAGTGAAACACCAGGGCAGGATCAAATACGCGATTCCAACAATTTTTCCATTGGCGCTTACGCGGAGCTGGCTGGAGCGATTGTCGAACGACTTCCGCTAGCCGGCGATGACACCTCACTACTAAAAAGTCAGATTACGCAGGCAGCTGAGCGCAACGATGTTGTGGTTAGTTCGGGCGGTGTTTCTGTCGGCGTTTACGATTTCACGAAGCCTGCTTTGCGAGAACTCAACGCCGAGATTTTCTTTGAACGTGTAGCGCTGCGACCGGGTAAGCCCACAGTCTTTGCGCGGCTACCGAATGGAACCCTCTTCTTTGGGCTTCCCGGGAATCCGGTTTCAGTATCGGTTACTTTCAATCTTTTCGTTCGTACGACGCTGCTCGCAATGCAGGGAGCGAACCAGCCGGCTTTATTTGAAGACTGGGCCGTACTCGCCCGCAATGTTAAAGGTGCTGCTGAACGCGAGAGCTATCTGCCCGCTCAGCTCAGTATGAGTGAAGAAGGAGTGCTATTGGCGAACCCTTTAAAATGGGGAGGGTCGTCGGATTTCATTGGGTTTGTGAGAGCAACGTCGTTGATAATTGTGCCGCAAGGTACAGGCATGCTTGAAACGGGAACTAAAGTGCGAGTTGTTCGTCTACCTGTGTAAAGGGCCACGATCAAGTCGCCCGGGCTTGAAGAGTCGTTGAACATGACCACAACGGAGCTTGAATGAGCAAAGCCGAACGGAAACTGTGGAGTGCCAGCGCGCACGAGCGTAAGGTGGAAAATCTTTATTCCGGCGGCATAGAAAACTATGCGGATTGGCACAACGGTTATCTGAACTTCGGACTCTGGGAAGAAGGCATCGAAGATTACATCAAGGCTGCGGAAAATCTGGTGCACCGGATGGGCACTCTTCTCGGCCTGAATGAAACCAGCAGGCTCCTGGACGTCGCGCCCGGCATGGGCACGCAAGACATTTACTTATCGCAAAACTTTTCGCCCATCTCCATCGACGGCGTCGATGTAACCTGGGGACATATCGAGCACGGCAGGCGACGTGCCAGCGAAGCGCACCTGGAAGAGCGCGTGCGCTTTCATCACGGCACAGCGATCGAGCTACCCTTCCCTGACGGGAGCTTTACGCATGTCTTGAGCATTGAAGGCCCAGAGCATTTCGACACGCGGGAAAAGTTTCTTCACGAAGCGCGGCGCGTGTTGCGGCCAGGCGGCATTATCGCTATGGCTGATTTCATCGTGAAGAATCCGCCGCGGAATCCGCTTGAAAAGTTAGTCGCCGAAGCGGCGCGGAAGCTGTGGCAAGTTCCTCGCGCCAATGTCTACCAGGCCGCGGTTTACAAACAGAAAATGCTGGAAGCCGGATTCGAAGACATTGAGATACAGGAAATTGGAGCGTCTGTAATTCCCGGATACTATTTCGAGCAAATGCGGCCGGAGACTATTCGCGCGATAAGCAAGATTCGCGGGTTCGCATTAGCCAGGCTCGGCTTACTCCTGGACGTTGCTGTCTATCGCGGATTCACAATGGGTTTGCTCGAATACGTGCTCGTGCGAGGTGTACGAGCTTAGGAACCGTCGGAGCTTTTGCTAAGCCCGCAACTGGGATGTTAATTGCGAATTTTGGCGCCCTTCGCTTTAGCAGTTTTAATTCCGAAGAAGCCCAGCGTCGCCTCGAGCCTGCGAAAGAACTTCAGCTTGTTCAAGAGCGGATTGAGCCAACCGTTGGTGATGCAATAGTTCACATTGAAAGGCTCGGTGTGATGCTGCCTATGATGCTGCGGCTCTAACACAAGTCGTTTACGCTGCAGCCAGCGCGCAAATGATGAAGGGTTCTCCTGATGCGCCCACTTGTGAAACTGGTTGGTCGCTACGGTTGCCGTCGCCATTAAGGCCAAACAAACTACCGAAAACGACAGCAAGCCGGATTCCGGCAGCAGCCACATCATATACAAACTGACTGAAAGTAAGGGCACAGCAAGAATACAAACGTTGCCGGTAGTTTCGATGAGACCGTGAGTGCAGATGTCACGCGGGTAAACGTGATGAAGACGAAAAGGTTTGACGAGGCTGGGCCCAATGACCGGCATATCTTCAGAGCCATAGGTGTCTGCGGCCCAATGCACAATTCCAGAAACGAAATCACCCAGGATCACCCCCAGAGGAATCGCCAGCGCTATCAACCACAGCAGTTCGAGATCGTAGAGGCGGGAGCTTGCCCAGTGCAGATTCAGAATCAACACGATGGGAAAAATCAATACCGTCGCATGTTCAAGGAAAGAATGAAGGGGTCCCGAATGTTCTTCAATGCCGCTATATCCGGAAGAAGGATTTAAGGTGCCGCTGTTGTTTCCTGGGGATGCTGACATAGTTGAACTCGGAGCTGCGATCTCGGCTGTTAAGGTTCTCCGCCTTCAGGTTCTTCCCTTTGGAGGGTGCGAGGGCTTTGGAGCGACGATTAGTCGTTTCCCTCAGTCTCCTATTTTACGATTACTGCCCCAGGTTCGGATTTTGCGGCGAGGGTTATAGTAAGATTATTCTGTTAACCCATAAAAAAGGCAATAGCCAAGTGTTATCTTCCGCACACAAGACGGTAATACGTAAATCGGCGGCTAATGGATCAACTTTCCCACATCGATGACGAAGGTCGCGTCAAAATGGTCGATACCAGTGGTAAGGCAACGACCACGCGAAATGCTGTTGCTTCCGCGCGGGTACTAATGTCCAGCGAGACAGTTAACGCAGTACTGGCCCACCGAACGCCGAAAGGAGATCCGCTGGAAGCAGCACGACTTGCCGGCATCATGGCCGCCAAGCGAACCGCCGAACTCATTCCTCTTTGTCATCCGCTGCCGCTGACTCATGTCGATGTCCAGGCGAAGATTGAAACCTATGGCGTCTATCTTGAATCGAGCGTTTCAACCAATGCTCAAACGGGCGTCGAAATGGAAGCACTCACCGCCGTCTCGGTCGCTGCGCTGACCATTTACGACATGTGCAAAGCAGTCGACAAGGGAATCACCATTTCCGAGGTGCGCCTGGAACGCAAAACCGGCGGGAAATCAGGCGACTTTATCAGAACTGGCGAGCGGCCGGATTAACCTTTCGATAAAACAGGGAACATCGTTAATTTCTCCGGCGTTTAGTCAAGTGTGAGTCAGGATCTCAGACCTTAAATCTCAGATCTCAAATTTGAGATCTCAGATCTTTTCAAACGGAGATTGAAACATGAAGTTAGGTATTTCCCACGATGCACGCCCGCAAGCAACAGTGTTACTAACAGCGGCTGTGCTTTCCATCGTCCTTTGGTTCATTCCGTTTGCTGAAATTCTGACGTATCCGTTCCGCATTTTCGTAACCTTCATACATGAAGGTGGCCATGCTATTGCCGCGCTCTTGACCGGAAACTCTGTCCAGGGCCTGAACATAGCAACGAACGCCAGCGGCGAAACCTACACCTCCGAGGGCGGCGCAATTTCCCAGATGTTCGTGGCTAGTGCCGGCTACCTGGGCTCCATGATCTACGGGGCTTTGCTGCTAGTGTTGATTCGAAAGACCATTGCCGCGCGCGTGGTCCTGATCGGATCAGCCGCGTTGGTCTTTGCGCTTACATTGATCTACGGACTTATTAAACCACTCGTCTCGGGCGCGCCGTGGTCAGGAATTCCCTTCACGTTGTTGTCGGGGTCGTTGCTGACTTTCGGCTTGATTCTGATAGCGAGATATGCCAGGGCACGCGTGGCGACTTTCTTCGTCAGCTTTTTGGCCGTTCAATGCGTCCTGAATGCTCTGCTCGATCTTAAGACGGTCTTCTTCTTGTCATCGCCATTTGCTCCGTCAGTGCCGACCGACGCAGTCAACATGGCAAACGCTACGGGCTTTCCTCCGCTGATTTGGACGGTAATCTGGATTGCTATTGCACTCGGCATCCTGGGCCTGGCAATGCGGCTTTACGTAGCCGGTAGAAAACAGCAATACCAGCTGGATCGGCCGCTCGATCAAATCCCGGCTGTCTTTCCGACCACGCTCCACGGAAGCCAGAATCTGCGCTAATAAGAAACTGCCCTCCGTAGATGTCGCTACCGGCGCGGAATATTGCGAAGCGCGGCAAGGGGGGGCTTTGGGAAGCTGGTCAGGAAAGAGGGCTGCAAGGCAGATCAGTGCATCATGCGAAAACCTGTTGAAGTGTTGTTACGGGCTACCTCCTGTTGGGTGGAGCGCAGGGTACAAAGAATTACTGCAAGGCACCAAGCGCGCGCGGAATGTACAAAGGTGATGAAGTAAGCAAGATCCGTGGTGCCTGGCGTTTACGACCGGTGTTCGCGGTGAAGAAGGTCTAGCTAAGGCTGCGACTTTAGAACTTGTAACGGTAGCGTAGCGTCAAGCCCCGACCGGCGCCGTCAATGCCCCAACTAATGCCGCGATATTGTTTGTCCCCAATATTCTCAAAATCGAATAAAACTTCCGAGCGTCCACCAAAGCTGACCGCACCACGCAAGCCCACCAGGCCGTAGCCCGGGACAGTGGTGAAAAGCGGTACATTAGAATTGTTATCGACGACGGTCACGCCATCGATAGTAGCGCCGATTGGAAGCAATCGATTTTGCACCTGGGCTAGCGTCTCGCCAGTAGGAATCAAGATTCCTCCGGCAGATCCGCAGCCGGACGCACCCGGCGTTGTCAGTCCGCGCACGCAGGCACCTCGACGGAAGAAGTTCTGAATAGCCTGGCGTGAACGTGCCGCCCCGGTGCGACGGTCAAGGAGGTCGAGCGAAGAGAGACGTCGCTGGCGGCCCGTTAGCGTCGAATATGCTTCCAGGTAGAAGCGAGAGCGTGGTTGATAGCGCAAACTAAGGAAGGCCGCGGGATTGGGGACACCGCCTTCGATATTGGGCGGTAGTCCATTGAGAAGACTATAGGCCCGGATATAGGTGAAGTTGGCCTTAGCAGTGAATTGATCGCTCAGCCTACCGTGCGTGTTGAACTCGAGGCCGTTGATGCGTGCGGCGTCGTAATTCACGCGCACAAGAACCGGGCCTGCTGGTGGAACACCCACCGATACCCATCCGTTGCTGTTTTGTGCCGTGATCGGCTCGCTGCCGAGTAGTTTCCCGAGAGCCCCTGGAGGCAGGATGAGAGCTTGATCGAAGTAAACATCGTTCAGTTTAGTGGTGAACCCGATTAACTCCGCCGCAAAGCGTTTGCTCGTATAGCGCAGACTAAGATCGAAACCGTCACTGGTTTCAGGTTTTAAACGGGTTACGGGAATCCCGCTGGAAACGGCATCAGTTCCCGCTGTCGTGCCGATAAGCCCACCGAGACTCGTGGCGGTTTGGGAGTTAACTTCAAACCCCGTACCCACCAAGCCGACGATTCCCAAGTCCGTTGTGTTGGGAGCGCGAAAGCCGCGCGCGTACTTAGCGGCGATATCGAAGCCGCCGCCGATGTTTATCACAGCACCAATGCGACCAGAAAAAGCGCCGAATCGTTCGCTGTCATCAGGAAATAACGGACGGCCGACGACGACCGGAGCATCCGCCGCATGCGCTCGGTAGGACGCAACGCTGTAGCGCAACGCGCCACTCAGATGCAGCCGATCGGGAATCGCAGTGAATGCGTCTTGTGCAAAAAAACCATACGTGAGATAGCGCGCTCCATTTGGAATGCGCGGGCGAGAATTAACCACCACCCGGGTGACCGGATCAGTGGTGAAGGCCGGGGCCGCAATCTTATCCCGGTAAACATCAGCGCCCAACAAAACGGTATTGCGTTCGCCAAGTTGCTTGTCAACGTAGAGATTGAAGCCAACAACGTTAGTGCGCTCGCGTTGGTTCGTTATCGCACCCGTAGGATTGCCATTACCGCCCTGATTGATTCGCTCCTCGCGTTGGCCGGCGTAGGAGAAAGTAAATGAAGCATTATCGAAGAAGCCCAGTTTTTGCTTGAGAAGACGAACATAGAATAGATCCGAGATCAGATTTCGCAGATCTGCTATGAGGTTACCGTCGCCGCCCAAGAGTTGATCGTAACGTCTGCCGCCATCCTGCTGATTACGGTCGTAGCTCAAGAGAAACTGAGTTGTGTCATCCAGGTTGAAGCTGGTACGCAGCAACCCGCCGTACTGCGTAAACGCCGTGTCCGGCAGACGCTCTCCGAAAAAATCGGATGGAATGCCGAGGAAGCGCGTCACCGCGGCATGTGTATCGAGACGACTTCCCGGACGTAGTCGGTTGATGCGACGCCCGTTTGCATTTAGCAGTAAGCCGTAACGTTTTGTGCCAAATGTCAAAAGTTGGCTACCACCAAAGCCATTGGTTGGTGAGGAATAAAAAGTATTCATGTTGCCGTGAAACTCGCTGTCATTGTCACCATACTTAGGCGAATGCGAAATGAAGTTGACGACGCCACCGTGCGCGTCGGAACCATATTGCGAACTGTTGGGACCGCGCAAAATCTCGACTGTATCAAGGCTCGACGGTTCGATAAGACTAAAGAATGTGCCGACGCCGCCACGCTGGGTGCTGGTCGTATATCGCACGCCGTCAACGTAAACGGCGACATTGCGACCAGTCAGCCCGCGCACAAACACGGCGCTGAGCGACGGACTAGTTCGTTGCAGATTGACGCCCTGTTCTTCGTCAACTACCTGCGCCACAACTTCCGTCCCTCGCTCTAAGATCTCTTCCTCGTTGATAACGTTAACCGGCTGGGCCAGGGCGCGCGACTCAGAAACCTGTCCCGCTTCCGCTGTCACGGTCACTTGTTCGCTGAGCGGGTTGACCTCCAGCGAAACGCTCAGTTCTTTCTTATCGCCGGGGGTCACCTGCACTGCGCCGCTATACTTCCCAAAACCGGAATGTGAAACCAGGATTGCGTAGCTGCCGGGCGCTATGTTTTCTAAATTGAACTTCCCATCAGCGCTGGTTACGGTCGTGCGCAGCACCGCCTGCGAGTGCACCAGCGACACCTCCGCGCCGCTGATTGCTGCGCCGGCAGCGTCTTTTACAGTTCCGCTAACGCTCCCGCCCGATGACTGGGCCACGAGTGTGACGGGCAGAAAAGCGAGCAAAAACATCGCAAGCATTAGCGACGACAACGTCGCAAGGATTTTCGAAATTCTCATGTAGATCCTCTTACTTCGGCTTAGTAGCGACAAAGCTCCACAAAACGTTCACTGAGGCTCGGAAGTGGTTGACTCTAATGTTGGCGGGAAACTACTACCAGCCGTCGTAGCCCGACGGCTATTGATTTCGCTTCTTGATTGAGAGGAGTCGTGGGCCAGGGCAGAAGTATATCAGCCTTCCCAAGAGTCAGCCTTCTGTAATTATCTCAACGCAAAGACTGCGTGCTCGATTAGGTAGTGAACTCTGGAGAGCAGGAAGGGACTGGTGGCCGAGATGACGAATGTAGACAGCAACATGCTCGCCGGCACCCAGATCGAAAGATTCTTAAAAACGTCATAGCGCGAAACCGAACCGGGCCGGCATTCAATAGCTGCCAGGGCGATAAGCCGGCGCACGCGACACTTGATGCCTTTTGTTTTTTCATCCCCTAACAGGAAAACACCTGCCGGCATTGTAGGCCGCGCACCCAGCGGAATGTTTCGGGCAATCTTCACCAAAGCGGAAGCCAGATCCAGGGCTACGCCATTACCTTGTCGCGCCGCGTTTTCATCCGCTGCTTCTTCAGAGGCCTCAGACCACGCCCGATCAAGCAAACGGCCGCTGGGAATAATCAGCAAGGCATCACGGCACGCCTGGAGCAACCCGCACTTAAGATTATCGCGCGCTGCGAGGTGACCATTTTCGTGCGCTACCGCAGCAGAGATTTCTTCAGGAGTAAGAATTTCCAAAACCTGGCTCGCAATAAAAAGCCGGGGGTGAAGAAAACCTACAATGGCAATCAGCGGAAATGTATGTTCGATCTGATAGGCTTCAATAGCAATTCCATTGATCTCAACAGGCTTTCCCTGACTCAACCAGTCTGACATCAAGTTCGCTGTGGCCCGATGGGTAGCAATGGCCCGATAGATAGAAACCGCTATGCCGGTTGCCGATATCAATGCCAGCAAACCCAGCTTGACGCTAACTGTTTCCGCGCTGTGCCGCGGCTCATAAGCGAGATAAGCAGGAACCAGCAGGAACGCGACTGACAAACAAGCGAGCAGGGCCGGGAGCGTTCGCAAAGAGAAAAGCAATCGGGCACGCGATCCCGCCGTCCAACTACTCGTGAGCCAGCCTCCGACTCGCCAGAGTCCCGCTATGGTCAGCGAAGCCAGGCTGTTAAAAGTCAACAGCGCAGCCAGCAATAATGAGAGTCCCAGAAGTTCGAACATCATTCAGGCCTTTGCTTCAGTTCTCTTCGCTTTTCCCTGATTAGCCGATCGAGCCTCGTCGAGCAACTCGCGGTCTCTTTCGCTAACGGTATCAACGATGCAGGCGAGCACCGGCTGCACCGCGTCTGCGCCGTGACCGAGCAGCCCATCAATAACGTCCTCCCTAATTCCCTGTTCAAGTTCATCAGGAGATACGGCCGGCAAGTAGACGAAAGCGCGGCCGTCCTTTCGTCGCGTAAGCAGCTTTTTCTTGAAGAGGCGGTCGAGCGTAGTCATCAACGTCGTATAAGCAATTCTCTCGTCGAAGGCCAGATAAATATCGCGCACACTGACTTCATCACGCTGCCAGATCTCGGTCAAGACATCCTGCTCCAGTTTACCCAGAGACTCGGAGGCTACTTCTCGAGGCCGTTTGAATCCACGCAAAAGAAATCTTGAGGTCTTCATATGGGCGCATTGTTGAGCATCGGCGCCGCAACTGTCAATAAGGGCGAACCAGAATTAGCCGCGGATTAACGCGGATAACAGAGATCAGAATCAGTATTCAATAAAGCGCGGATTGGTTCAGAAGGAAACTGCCTTGAAAGAGCAAATGGATAAGAAGCAAATGGATTGAAAGCAACGCTGCAGACTTTTCCTTCCGCTTCGCGTTATCTGCGTTAATCCGCGGCCAATTCTCCTTCGCTCCGTTTCGCATCCACAGAAAATCGAGGTATGATTTGAGATTTGCGAGGGGCCTCAAAGTTCTGACTATGGGGCGGGTGCAATTTTTAGACATGCCTGAAGAAGCCATCGAAGTACGCGGAGCCCGGGTCAACAACCTGAAGAACATCTCCTTTTCGATCCCTATCAACCAGATGACGGTAGTTACGGGCGTGAGCGGCTCCGGCAAATCTTCGCTGGCCTTCGACACGATCTACGCGGAAGGCCAGCGTCGTTATGTGGAATCCCTGTCGGCGTACGCGCGACAGTTCCTGGAGCGCATGGATAAGCCCGACGTAGACGAAATACGCGGCATTGCCCCCGCCATCGCGATCCGTCAAAAAAACTCAACTCGAAACCCCCGCTCAACCGTCGGCACGCAGACCGAAATTTTCGACTACCTTCGCCTGCTCTACGCCCGAGTCGGAATAACCTATTGCCGCGAGTGCGGGCGCGAAGTCTACAAGGATTCGCCTGAATCCGTGGCCGACGAAATTTTGCGGACTCTTCCGGAGGGCACGCGTTTCTACGTGCTCTTTCCGGCGCAGGCTGGACTGGCCGAGACGCAACGGAACGGAGACGCGAAGCCTGAGAAACGCCGCGACGCGGGGACACGGAGAAACGGAGACACGGAAGGGCAGCGAAACAAATCGGCGCGTCCGCGTGTCTCGCCGTCGCCGCGTCAGGTAGTGACGGCGCATATCATGAGCCTCATGCAACGAGGCTTCACTCGTTTGTATTCCGCCGGGCAGACTATCGACCTTCATTCACCCGACGATTATCAGTTGGAAACTTTCGCAGACGTCTTTGTGATGGTCGATAGACTTGTCGCCGGGCCGGACATTCGCCAGCGCCTGGTCGATTCCCTGGAAATCTGTTTTCAGGAGGGACACGGCACTGCGAATATTGAGACTGCCGAAGCTGAACCAAAGCGTCTGAAATTTTCTGATCGGTTTGAATGTAAGTATGACGGCACAGTTTACGCGCAACCCGAGCCGCGACTCTTCAGCTTTAATAACCCTTACGGCGCCTGTCCAACTTGCCAGGGCTTTGGTAACACTATCGGGCTCGATCTCGATCTGGTAATTCCCAATCCCGGCCTAAGTTTGAAAGAGGGCGCGATTGAACCCTGGACCAAGCCGCAACACGAGTGGGCCCTCCAGGAGCTGAAGCAGTTTTGTAAATCAGAAAAGATTTCGATGACTGTTCCGTTTGCGCAACTCGCGCGCGCCGAGCAGCGCGCAATTGTCGAAGGCAAGAAAGACTGGGGCGGAGTGCGGGGTTTCTTCGATTGGCTTGAAACCAAAAAGTACAAGCTGCACGTGCGCGTTTTTCTTTCCAGGTATCGCGGCTACACGCTTTGTCCTGATTGCGGCGGCGGCCGGTTACGACCGGAGGCGCGCGACGTCAAAGTCGGTGGCGCTACTCTGCCGGATGTTTGTGCTTTATCAATCAAAGATGCCGCAGTCTTCTTCGAGTCGTTGAAACTGTCAACCGAACAGGGCGCGATTGCCGAACGTATCCTGTTTGAGATTCGCCGCCGGCTGCGCTTCCTGGTGGAAGTTGGCCTGGATTACCTGACACTGGATCGTCTCGCGTCGACGCTATCGGGCGGCGAAGCGCAACGCATCCAACTCGCTACAAATCTCGGTTCCTCGCTGGTCGGAGCGCTCTACGTTCTCGATGAGCCCTCCATCGGTCTGCACCCGCGCGACAACGATCGACTTATTCGCCTGCTGCACAACCTGCGTGACATCGGAAACACAGTCCTGGTGGTCGAACATGACGAGGACATGATGCGCGCCGCGGATCACATTCTCGATATCGGACCATCCGCGGGTGAACTCGGTGGTCGCGTAATTTATGAAGGTGACTTCAAGGGATTGTTAGTTGACGAAGGTTCACTGACGGCGCGTTATCTGCGCGGCGAGGCTGAGATCAGGGAGCCGAAGCAACGTCGGTCGCTACAAAAGAGGCGTCTCGGCTTGCGCGGTGCGTCGGAACACAACTTGAAATCGATCGAGGTGGATTTTCCGCTCGACATGCTTGTCTGCGTTACGGGCGTTAGTGGTTCCGGCAAATCGACGCTTATTCATGATTGCATTTACGCCGGCTTGAAAAAACAAAGAGGAGACTGGCAAGGCCACGTCGGCGCTTTTTCCAGATTGGAAGGAGGCGAACTGATTGATGATGTCATTCTCGTTGACCAATCGCCGATCGGTCGAACGCCCCGCTCAAATCCCGTCACCTACATCAAGGTTTACGATGCCATCCGCGAAGTGTTCGCTGGTACGCGTGAAGCGCAGGCGCGCGGCTTTGATCCTTCTCACTTCTCATTCAACCTGCCCGGCGGACGTTGCGACGTTTGCCAGGGGGACGGCACAGTGACGGTGGAAATGCAGTTTCTTGCCGACGTGGAACTGGTTTGCGAAGAATGCAAAGGCACACGTTTCAAGCAACAGATTCTCGACGTGCGTTATCGCGGCAAGAACGTGCACGAAGTTTTGAACATGACTGTGCGCGAGGCAATAACTTTCTTCCGCGAGGTGCCAAAGATTACTAACCGGCTGCGCGTGCTCGATGAAGTCGGACTAGGCTATCTACGGCTGGGCCAGTCAGCGACTACGCTTTCGGGCGGCGAAGCGCAGCGCATTAAGCTGGCAGCTCAACTTTCGAAACGCACCGGCGCCAGGACGCTATACATCTTCGATGAGCCAACTACCGGCTTGCATTTCGACGACATCAACAAACTGTTGGGAGCTTTTCGCGCCTTGATTGAAGCCGGAGGTTCGCTACTGGTCATCGAACACAATCTCGACGTGATTAAGACTGCTGACTACGTTATCGATTTGGGACCTGAGGGTGGCGATGCCGGCGGACAGGTGGTGGCCACAGGCACGCCTGAAGAGATCATGCGCGTGAAAGAGTCTTATACGGGAAGATACTTAAAGGACCATCTCGCGTGCTCGAACGGTCACGGTGCATGATGACTTAATCGTTCGGCTACGCCGCTCGATATACCCTGATAGACTCGTCTGAAAAGTGAATCCTCTTTGTAATCTCAGGTGGCACAGAGAAATACAGGCGATCGCTTGCCACCAACGTCGGATCGGCCTGCCAGTGCATTCGTGCGGTATATTGTGAGCGGAGGAACGTAAATTCGATGAGTGTCAAACAACAAATCATTTCTGACTTGACTGCTTCGATGAAAGCGCAGGATGCGCCGCGCACTTCTACGCTGCGAATGGTGAAGGCCGCGGTAATGAACCGCGAGATAGAGAAAGGCAGCGAGCTGGACGACGATGAGATGACAAAGCTGCTGCGCTCCCTGGTAAAACAGCGTCGGGACTCGGTTGAGCAATATGAAAAGGGTGGACGGCCGGAACTGGCCGATAAAGAAAAAACTGAAATCGAAGTAATCGAAGCCTACCTTCCCCAGGCAGCTTCGCGCGAGGAGATTGACATCGCTGTCGCTGCCACGATAGCTGAAACCGGAGCCAGCTCGATGAAGGATATGGGTAGGGTGATGAAAGCCGTCCAGACGGCGTTGAGTGGGAAGAATGCCGACGGGCGTACGGTCAGCGAGATCGTGAAAGCAAAGCTGGGCGGTTAGGCGAAGAGATGCCCGACAAACTTGAATTTGTCTTGTCTGGTCAGTACCGCAAAGCGGTATGAAACCTCCAGCCCAGGGTTGCCGCCGCGGCTACCCTGGGTATCGAATCCAAATTCGCCTCAACCCCGATGGGGTTGCACCTTCTTCATCCGTCTATGCCCAACGATTTCTAAGTTTACTTGTAGGTGATGACAATCGTCGGTTGATGGTCCTTGTCAAAATTGTTATTGGACAGCTGCTGGTTGGTACTATCCCTGACTACAATCTGCATTATGTGCTTGCTACCCTGCTTGTGTTTGTATTTTCCAGTATTGTCGTTAGCACCCAAACAATCAGTCCCCTGATTACTACCACATTGAATCTCCAACGAGCCTCCCTTGATGATTATATCGTCGCCGGGAAGTGAGACTGCGGGGCGATTAACCAGCGCAAAAGCACCAAGGGCCAGCACACACATCGTGGCAATGGCGGTGATTATTAAACGTAAATGACGCATCGTTTCTCTCCTATTCTGGGGGTGGAAGAGCTGACCTGGGACAGACATTCTTGTCTGTCCTTAGTTTTTAAAGGAATAGAAAACCGACCGGCAGGAATGCCTGTCTTATACAGAACCTGCAAGTTGATCCAATTGTTTTCGCAATCGCTGAATATCCGGGCGGCGCAGATAGGTATTGAAGCTTTCGCTTCCCCAACGCTGCTCGAGTTTGAGAAGCATGTCTTTTGCGCTGATAGCATACTCGCGCGCGGCCGCTTTGTCGCCTAAGTTTTGCGCCGCCTGCGCCATCACCAGCAAGGCGGTCCACTGGGAAGCTTGTTTGCCAAGGCGCGCGAGATTTTCCGCTGCCTGTTTAGCGCTGCTGGAAGCGCCGTTAGAGTCGCCCGCAAGCAGCTTCACTTGAGCGAGTTCCAATTGTGCCTGGGCCAGCTGGGCCGGATCGTTAAGCTGCTTCGCCATCTCAAGCGCCTGGGCGACTACCTGCCTTCCGGATCCGGTCGCGCCTCTTTGAGACTGGGCTGCTCCGATTACCATCCTGGCTCCGAACGCGGCATTCTTGAACTCGCCGCCCGCTGATTCCAACACTTTCTCAGCCCTGGCCTGGGCCTCTGGAAAACGATCCTGGCTTAATGCAATTTGGGCAAGAAGAAGCTGGATCTCAACTGATAGCCTTTTGATTTCCCCGCCCGGCTTCTCAGCGATAGCCGACGCCTGGTCCAGCAGGGCCTGGGCTTCGTCGTAGCGGCCTAAACACGACAAGGCTTCGCTTCGGGTTATCAGGTTGTAACCGATGCTGCGCTGCACTCCCTCCACGGTATAAATAGCGTGGGCCTGATTCAGATGGTCAATAGCCTCGCTAAACTTTTCTTCCCGCACCAGAGCCGAACCTCGTTCCGCATGTGCGAGGGCAACCAGCGATTGATCGTTCGACTCCTGCGCAAGTTGAAACAACTGCTCGTGACCCTTCAGTGCTGCCTCATAATCACCTTTCTGAAGATTGGCGCGAGCCAGCAACACAAGGCAAGAAAACGTTTCTGAGCGATAACCTCCCTGCCGGTAAAACGCGAGCGCCGGCTCCAGATAGCGAACTGCTTCATCGGGATTTTCTTGCAAGCCTGCGAGCGAAACCCGCGCTCTGGCTTCAGTGCGCCGCGCCTTGGACCTTCCCGCCGACTCGAGTGCCTGCGAGAGATATTTTTGCGCCTGGGCAGGCTTGCCACTGACAAGGAACGAGTTGCCGAGGTCCACCAGCGCCTGCGCGCTTAAGTTCTCCATGCCATTTTTCTGCGCCAGGTCAACGGCCTCCTGGGCATATTCAGTTGACCGTGCCGTTTCGCCCCCATCAAAAGCGACACTGCACAACTGCAACAAAGATTTGATTGTTTGAGAATTATTGTCGTTTGCCTTCGCAAGGGTCAGGGCTTGCTCCAACTCCGCCTTTGCCTCCGTTAGTTTGTTTCGCTTATTTAGGAGTGCACCTCGCTGGAATGCTACCTCCGCCCGGCCTTCCAAACTCCCTAACGCCTGATAGATCGATTCCGCCTGGTCAAATGACGCGAGTGCTGCAGCGAGGTCACCTTGTTGTCCGTACAGTATCCCTAGACGCAGGTGAGCTGTCGGATACTGCGAGTTTCGAGTGCTGGCTTCCTTATAGGTCTGGATGGCGCCTTTCAAATCGTTGTTATTCTCGTAAGCGCGGCCCAGGTCTACGAGCACGAAAGCCTTATCAACTTCAGCAGCTTCACTGGCAATCTGTTTATAGAGCTCGATTGCCTTCGGAAAATCGTGGCGAACGGTAGCGGTAATGGCATCGATGTAGAGTAAGTCGAGCTTTGGTAGCGCCGACCGATCAGCGGCGTTGGCGCGCAATAGTTCGTCCTTGGCCTTGTCAACATAATCCAATTCCACTAAAGCCTCGGCCAAACGAGCATGAGCCAACATGTATGCATCATCCGCGCCGATGGCCCTCTCGAGAGCCTGGCTAGCCTGGTAGAAGGCGCCGTCACGCAATGCGTTAGTACCAACTTCATACCAGCGTTGGGCTTCAGCCGGTGGCGTATGCGGCGAGGGCCGCATGAAGCGCAAAATGACGGCGCCGCCAACGAGCAGAACTGCCAGGCCGATGAGAATGTAAGATATCGGTATGCGCGGTCGCTGTAGAATCTGAGAAAGATTGCTGAGCGTTCGACTGTGTCCCGTGAAGACTGAGGGCGAAGTTCGCTTGATGAGTGTCTGCCCCGAATCCTCCTCGAGACGCTCTTTGACAGCTTTTAGATCACCAATAAGTTCTTTAGCCGATTGGTAACGCTTGTTGGGCTTTTTAGCGAGCGCCTTCATGACGATGAAGTCGAGCTCATGCGGTACTGCCCTGTTGAACTTCGATGGCGGTGGCGGTTCAACGTGAAGCACGTTCGCCGCGATCTCGATAAAGCTACTCCCGGTAAATGGCGTTCGGCCAGTGATGGCTTCATAAAGGAGTATACCCAACGCAAAGAGATCACTGCGGCCGTCAACTGCTCCGCCGACCACCTGTTCCGGTGAAAGATATGCTGGTGTCCCAAGCACTACACCGCTGCGAGTTTCTGTCGACAGAAGAGTTCGTGCTTCAGGCTCTGAGGTGCTCAGATGGTCTTTGTTAAGTTGCTTGGCAAGTCCGAAGTCAAGCACCTTTATCTGCTCGTTGTCGTCGATCATTATGTTTGAAGGCTTGATGTCGCGGTGAACCACACCGCGAGCGTGAGCCTCCACCAGGGCAGTCGCGACCTCGATGACAATCGCAACCGCGCGAGGAAGGTTGAGTTCCCCCTTTTGCATCAGCTCAGTCAACGGCCGCCCTTTGGCGAGTTCCATTACGAGAAAGGGGCGGCCCTCATCAGTCTCGCCATAGTCAAACAACGTGGCAATGCAGGGATGGCTCAACTCTGAAACGGCCCGAGCCTCGCGCAGGAACCTGGCGCGATAGTCGTGGGAGTCGGAGTTTAGCGAGGGAAATTTTATGGCCACTCTGCGGCCAAGGTGCGTATCTTCAGCAAGGTAAACGGTTCCCATACCACCCTCGCCGAGGGGTTCCAGAATGCGGTAATGTGAAACTGTTTTCCCGATCATTGGCGCGGATTGATGCACAACCAGCAAGTTGCGCGGTCGCCCCTTTAACCACGTAAAGACGTAACGACGGCGGGAATTACCAAAGCAAGGCAGCCACGGACGAAGACCTGTGCAGTTCGTCCGAAATACTACTTCAGTGCAAGAGCCTTTTCAATCATTTCGTTGAAAGGGTTCTTTTACTTAAATGAGGATCACACAGTAACTCCGCGTTTGGCGCTATTGCTTTTTGTGCGCATGTTGGCTCCGGAAAACGAATCGTTTTCTGGCGAAGATCTCATCTCATAGCGGCATGGAAGGGCCTGGTCCGCGGGCCAAGCTGCAGGTTAGGTATTGTCCTTACATAACCGCATTTCCGGCTGCTTTGCCGGGCTTGCGAGGCGCAATTTCACAGTCCAATCGCAGCTTTCCTGTCAGGTTGCTTCTACCCTGCCCTTTCCGTATAATTCACGGCTTGCTCGAAGCACGGCGGTATCGTCCGGTGGGTTCGCGCCCACTTTTTCTTTTGGGCGAGTGCTTTTTCGGAGGAAGTGGATGGGGTCGAGTTCGAGTGGAAGATCGCGTGCAGGCAATCGCTGAACGCGTGGCAATCGACCATGGACTGGAACTTGTCCACACCGAGGTCGCCGGGCCTGATAACAAGCCTATTGTCCGTATCTTTATTGACAAGCCAAACGGCGTAACTCACGAGGATTGTTCGGAAGTGAGTCTTCACGTTGGCACTGTTCTCGACGTCGAAGATTTCATTCATGCGTCCTACACGCTGGAAGTTTCGTCGCCTGGTCTGGAAAGAGGGCTTTACAAGCGCGCGGATTATGAGCGCTTTGCCGGCAGTTTGGCGCGGCTATGAAGACCCGGCAGCCTATCAATGGCCAGCGTAATTTTCGGGGCCGGTTGTTGGGAATAGATGGCGAGGACGTGCTGTTTGAAGATCGAACCAGTGGGCGGGTGAAAGTCCCACTGGATTCGATCGCGAAAGCGAATCTGGAATTAGACGTCGAGGAAGAATTTCGCCGTGCACAGCGAACAAAGTAAAGCAAACTGTTAGTTTGCGACTGGAAGCTGACAAGGTGCGACGCAAACTAACAGTTTGCGTTACATCAGTACAACTGAATAACAACTGAATAGGCTCAACGACGCAGCTTGTTAAGCGCCGAGCCAACCGGAGTACGAAAGTTCCATGAGTTCATCCATAGCACAAAACATCGAGGCGCTTTGCCAGGAACAGGGCATCGAGCGCGATCTCGTTATCGACGCGATGAAGGAAGCTGTTCGGGCTGCCGCCAAGAAACAGTTTCGTTCCGGTGAAGACATCCAGGTCGATTGGAATCCCGATACAGGCATTGAGCTTTCGGCCACGAAAGTGGTGGTCGATGAAGTTGCCAACGCCGCGACCGAGCTATCGATCGACGAGGCTCGCGAGCTGGCGGGCGACGAAGTTGAATTGGGCGACGCGCTCTTGTTGCCACTGCCAATGGAAGAACTCGGACGTATTGCCGCTCAAACCGCGAAGCAGATCCTGTTTCAAAAAGTTCGCGACGCTGTTCGCAGCAATGTTTACGAACAATACATCGACAAGATCGGCGATCTCGTCAATGGTTATGTAAAGCGCTTTGAGCGCGGCAACATAATCGTCGATCTCGGAAATCTCGAAGCTATCCTGCCACGTTCGCAGCAATCGCGCGGCGAACAATGGAACCAGGGCGAACGAATTCGCGTCGTCATCAACAACGTCTCGAAAGAATCCAAGGGACCGCAGGTTGAAGTCTCCCGAACTTCTCCGGAGCTGCTGTTGCGGTTGTTTGAGATGGAAGTTCCGGAAATATACGACGGCACGGTGGTCATCAAGTCTGCTGTGCGCGAACCCGGCGAGCGCGCGAAGATTGCGGTAATGTCCAACGAGCGCGACGTTGATCCGGTTGGCGCCTGCGTCGGCATGAAGGGTTCTCGGGTGCAGGCCATCATCCGCGAGCTGCGCGGCGAGAAGATCGACATCATCGAATGGTCAGATGAGCCATCGGTGTTTGCGGCTAATGCGCTTTCGCCCGCCAAGGTAAATCAGGTTCGTATCACAGACATCGATAACCGGCAGATGGAAGTTATCGTAAACGAGGATCAGCTTTCGCTCGCCATCGGTAAGCGGGGACAGAATGTGCGGCTGGCCACCAAGCTGGTTGGCTGGAATATCGACATTCGCAGCGAGGAAGAGATCAAGCGCGAGGTTACGGAACAGATGGGCGCCTTGATCGCTTCAGGCGAATCAGTGCCGCTGTCGGTGATCGAAGGTGTAACCGCGCAGCAAACTGACGCGCTGGCGGAACACGGCATCAACGATATCGATGCCCTGACTCAAACTTCAGTGGACGATCTGGTTGAGTTCCTCGATCTGAGTCTGGACGAAGCCGAGGTGATTCTCAACGCTGCTAAAGCGGTCGTCGCAATGCGCGACAAGACGCTGCAGGGAGGCGGAGAGGCAGGCGAGTCTGAGCCGGTTGAGGCAGCAGAGATCGCTGGCGAGGTGGTTGCAGAAGTTTCTTCAGACGCGGACGGAGGTGCGACCGTCAGCGAGGGCGCGGACGAAACCGGCTCCGCTGGTGACGCTGAAACCTCGGATGACCCCACTGCGAAAGGTTATGACGAAGCCGTCGAAGCGCGTGATGCTTTCATCGCCGAACCGGAAATACTTGCGAAGTATTCAGCGGACCCAGTCGCACTGACTGAGGCCGAACCAATTACAGAAGACGATATAGTGCTCCAGGAACCAGGCCGTGATTTGCGTCCGGATACAATCGTGCCGGCGCCTGACATTACTTCGGCTGAGGCGGCGGCCATTGAAAGCCTCGACGAGCTTCGTGATCTCGCGAGCGAAGAAGGAGTAGCCGTGGAAGACGCAATTAATGAAGTTGCTGAACTGGCAACCGAAGAGACACAAACATCTGCTCCCGCAGTTTTAGAAGATGCTGCATCAAGCGAGAGCACTGACGAAGAGAAGCAGGATGCTTCCCCAGATGCGGCAAATTAGCATCAACGCAGCGGCCGGCTGTGCCGGCGGTTTGCGTTGCTTGCTCTCCTACCACCCGTACGCGTTGCGCTTCTAAATGCACGCTTCAGTGGTTTGAGAGCGGGAGTTCTTTAAACCACTTGAAGTAGCCAGACGCAACGATTTATAAGCGTCTGAAAAGGAGTGCATGACCGTTTCCTCTAAGATTCGTATTTACGATCTCGCCAAAGAACTAAAGCTTGACACCAAGCGGCTCATTGAAGAGGTGCGACGCGAAGGTGTAGACGTCAGCGTCCCTTCCAACTCCGTCTCGAAAGAGTTGGCGGAGAAGATTCGCAACAAATACTTCCCTAAGAAAGAGACCGCAGTGAAGCGAGGTGTGCGCGTTGTAAAGCGAGCCGAGCGTGCGGTCGAAGAAGCACCGGCCCTTGAAGCCTCCGACGTCGCTGCTGATGTTGCGCCCCAACAAGTCGTCGCGGAAAGTGTGCAACCCGAAGTGGCGCCGCCAACCGCGGCTCCGGATACCGCAAAGCCGGCGACAACGGCGAAGCTAATCAGGAAGCTGACTCCTGCCGTGCGGGCAGAACAACCAGCCGCTGAGGAGCTCGCCGCAAGTGTGCCTCATGCCCCAATCATTGAGTCCGCGGCGGAGATCGAAGACGCAAACGGAAACTTCGCGGAGTCAGCCGCGTCAGAGTCAATTGTGTCGCCTGCAGCCGCCCCTGCCGCTCCTGCCCTAACAGTGCAGCCACCGTCGCGCCAGGTCAGAGTACTTCGTCCTACTGTTGCCGCGCTTAACGCCGGCATTCGCCCCGGCGAGCGCGCTCCCTCGCCGGTAGTTCCGCCCTCAATAACTCCGCGTGAGCGGGCTGAGCGCGGTGCGCGCGTTCGCGAGCGGACCCCTCTGGCCAAAACCGAACGGCTGGGAACGCCAGGCGAAACCCTGACTCCGCAAACGACATACATTCCACCGCCGGATGCGGGCCGTCGCCGCTCGCGCCGCACGCCAACGCGCGGCGGACGAAAGATGGAAGGTAAAGCCGGCCGCTTCGACAAGGGCGACTTCATTCCGCCTCCCAAAGCGCTGTCGCTCGAAGATCGCATCGCGGGCCGACTGGAGGCGCCGACAATTCCGGGAGAACTGAAATCGGTGCGCATTATCGAAGGTTCGACCGTCAAGGAATTCGCCGAGAAACTGGGTATCAAGCCTAAGGATGTCGTTACTCTGCTGCTGCAACGCGGCGTCTTCGCAACCATCAATCAACCGCTCAACGACGACGTCGCGGTCGATCTCGGCAAACGCTTTGGTTATGACGTCACCTTCGTGCCTTTTGAAGAGATGGTGGCGGAAGAGGAGTTTGAAGAACTGATAGCCACCGACGCTGACGACGTGGAACTGCCTCGGGCTCCGGTCGTGACTGTCATGGGCCACGTCGATCACGGCAAGACTTCGCTGCTCGATGCGATCCGCACCACGGAAGTGGCCGCGGGCGAAGCCGGCGGTATAACGCAGCACATCGGCGCCTACAGCGTGCAGGTGCCGAGTCCGGATCATTCAGGCGAAACGCGCCGCGTGGTATTCCTCGACACGCCTGGTCACGAGGCGTTCACGATGATGCGCGCGCGCGGTGCGAAAGCCACTGACATCGTGGTGCTGGTTGTCGCCGCTGACGACGGCGTCATGCCGCAGACGATTGAAGCCATTGAACACTCGCGAGCAGCAGGGGTGCCCATTGTTGTCGCCATCAACAAGATCGACAAGCCCGATGCGAATCCCGATCGCGTCAGGCAGGAACTGGCCCAGCAGGGTCTGTCGCCGGTCGAGTGGGGCGGCGAAACTGAGATGGTCCAGGTCTCTGCAAAGAAACGGCAGAACCTCGAAACGCTGCTGGAAACGATTCTGCTCACTTCCGACATTCTTAACCTGCGCGCCAGCCCCACGCGTCTGGCCTCAGGCGTTGTGCTGGAAGCGAAACTGGATCGCGGTCGCGGCGCTGTGGCCACGGTGCTGGTCCAACAGGGGACCTTGCACGTTCATGAGCCATTCATCGTCGGTCAGATTTCTGGCAAGCGTACGCGCGATGTTCAATGACCGCGGCGAGGCGATTACTGAGGCAGGGCCGGCTACACCGGTTGAGGTGCTCGGACTGCAGGGCGTTCCGCAGGCCGGCGAAAGCTTCCAGGTGGTTGCCGACATCACTCGTGCGCAGCAAATCTCCAGCCACCGGCAGATGCTGAGCCGTCAGGCTACGCTGTTGCAAACGACGAAGCGCGGTATCGAAGCTCTGGGTGAAAGCGAAGTTAAAGAACTGCTGGTCATTATCAAAGCCGACGTGCAGGGTTCGGTGGAAGTTCTCAAGTCTACGCTGCAGAAACTTTCGACCGATCGCGTGAAAGTGAAAGTTATTCGTTCCGGCGTCGGCGCGATTACGGAGTCGGACGTGCTGCTCGCTTCGGCTACGCAGGCAGGCTCGCCGTCGTCAGCCGTGGTGATCATCGGTTTCAACGTGAGACCAGACGCGCGCGCTGCTGATCTAGCGAAACAGGAAAGCGTCGATATTCGTCTGCACTCGATTATCTACAAGGTCGAGGAAGAGATTCGCGCGGCGATGATCGGCATGCTCGAGGCAATCGAGAAGGAGAGGATCATCGGCAAGGCGGACGTGCGCGAAGTTTTCCGCGTTCCCAAGGCCGGAGTGGTTGGCGGGATCGATGGTCATCGACGGCAACATCCGTCGTAATGCGCGCGCGCGCTTGATTCGCGATGGCGTTGTCAGCTGGGAAGGCAACATCGCATCGTTGCGTCGCTTTAAGGATGACGTATCGGAAGTTCGCGAAGGATTTGAATGCGGCATCGGCCTGGAAAACTTCAACGACCTTAAGGTCGGCGACCAGATCGAGGCATATATTGTAGAGAAAGTCGCCGCGACGGAACTTTAGGAAGCAGACGGCGGGAGCAGGAGGCAGGTTTACGAAGAAGGCCCAAATAAGGTTTTCCTGCTGCCTGCTCCTGCCGCCTTGCTCCTGGTTTTAGCCATGCGTCGCCCAGAGAGAGTTGCAGACATTATTCGTGAGGAGATTTCCCAGATTGTCGGGTACGAACTGGAAGACCCACGACTTACAATGGTAACCGTGACTGACGTTCGCCTTTCTGAAAATCGCCGGGACGCGCAGGTTTTCGTCACCATTGCCGGAGACGAAGAGGAACACAGGCGGGCGCTCAGCGCTTTGCGTCACGCTGCTCCCTACGTCCGGAAGCAACTGAGCCTCTCCCTCAATCTTCCTCGCACACCAGAGATTCATTTTGTGCGCGATCGCGTCGAAGAGGAAGGCGAGCGCGTCGACAGGCTATTGCAGTAAATCGAACAAGAGTGGGAAAGAAAGGATGAAGGATGAAGGATGAAGGATGAACAGAAGAAGTCGCGTTCGCGCAGACTTCATCCTTCATCCTTCCGCCTTCACCCTTGTTCATGATGCTTAGTCAAGTTGTCGAGCTGATCGAAGCGAAGCAAAAGTTTGCGATCACCTCCCACCTTCGTCCCGACGGCGACAGTCTGGGTTCGTCACTCGGTCTTTACTGGTTGCTCCGGGCTCTCGATAAGGACGTGGAAGTGATCATGCGCGATCCGGTGCCTCACGCTTACCAGAAGCTGCCGGGTGCTAACGACGTAAGAGTCACGCCAACGGCGGATGAATCATACGACGCGGTGTTCGTTATCGAATGCTCCGACATCGCGCGCCCCGGTCTGGTCGATCTCGAAAAGCAATTCGTCGTCAACATCGATCACCACTCAACCACCGCCCTTTTCGGCAAGATCAATTGGATCGATTCCACCGCCTCGGCGTGCGGCGAGATGATCTACAACCTGGCCAAGGCTATCGGGGTGCGCGTGACTAAGGAGATCGCGGAGTGCTGCTATACAGCCCTTGATCACCGACACCGGCTCATTTCACTACTCCAACACGACCGAGCGAACGTTCAAAGTTGCCTCTGAGCTTTTGCGGACCGGCGTGAAGCCTGCCAAGACGGCAGAAGCAGTGTTTGCCAGTTATCCCTGGAGCAGAATTCAACTGATGGGCGCGGTTCTTTCGACTGCCAGGCGCGATTCGACCGGCCACGTAGCCCTGCTACGGCACAGTCATGGAGATGCAACATCTTGCGGAGGCCTCCGACGAAGACGCTGATGGTTTTGTTAACTATCCGCTGACTGTCGGAGAGGTCGAGGCCGTTGCGATGCTCAAGGAATGCGAACCGGGAGTTTACCGCACCAGCCTGCGCTCCAAGGGCGAAGTGAACGTCGCGAAGGTGGCGGAGAAGTTTGGTGGTGGCGGACATCGCAATGCTGCTGGTTGCACGCTGCGGGGCACCTGGGAAGAGGCCGAAGAAAAGATTATCGCGCTCCTGCAGGACGCAGTGAATCGTGCGAATGGATCCACGGACATCACTGAAGACGCACTGGATAGTGAATAGATAGCGGCCGTAGTCAGACTGAAGAGAACCATTTTCCATTTCTCATTTGCAATTTTTCATTTGTTCGGATGCTGCTAAGTTGACATTTTGATCACAGTCTTCAAATGAAACCTGATAAATGGGAAATGGCAAATGGCAAATGGGTTTGTTTTTCTCCTGACTACTGACTTCTGTCTTCTTCCCAATGTCTTCCAAAGAAAAAAAATACAAATGGCGTCGGGAGGATTATCAGGAGAAGACGCGCGGGCTGCTGATTGTTCACACTGGCAACGGCAAGGGCAAAACTACCTGCGCGTTGGGCCTGATGATGCGAGCGGCGGGACGCGGTTTGAAGTGCTGCATGATTCAGTTTATGAAGTCGCGCAACGACCGCTACGGCGAACACGAGTCGGCTGAGAAACTCGGCATCGAAGTGCACACGATGGGCGATGGTTTCACCTGGGACACGAAGAATCCCGAACAGGATCGTGCCACCGCTCGCGAAACGTGGGATCTTTGCGTCGAGAAGCTGCGCAGCGGAGATTACGACCTGTTGGTCTTTGATGAATTGGTTTACGTGCTGAGTTACGGGATTTTGCCGGTTGACGAGATCCTGGAAGAGTTTCGCAGCATTCGCGAGTCCCAGCCGGCACTGCACATCGTCGTCACCGGCCGAGACGCGCCGCCGGAATTGATTGAAGCCGCCGACCTCGTTACCGAAATGACGGAGATAAAGCATCCCTTCAACGCCGGCATCCGCGCTCAGCAAGGGATTGAGTTCTGAGGTTTGCTTGGCAAAACACCACTCTAGCCGGCCGACCGGACTTTTTCCTCCTTATTCCTTGTTCATCCCTCATCCTTTTCTGTGTTAGGCTCTAGCCCATACCAAAACATCAAACCCGACATCTGTTCAATGTAAAACCGAGTTTCGTATGCCCTGGTTCAGTAAAAAAAGTAAACAAATTGAGGCGGTGCCACCTGAAGAGCGCGTCGTCAAGACTGAGAATGTCTTCGTTAAATGCGATAGTTGCGAGGCCCATCTATACAAACGCGAACTCGAAGAGGGATTACAGGTCTGTAATCATTGCGGTTACCACTTCCGCATCGGCGCGCGTGAACGCCTGGCGATGCTTTTCGACGACGGTAAGTTTGAAGAACTTGACGCCGAAGTTATCTCGATCGACCCGCTCGAGTTTGTGGATACCAAGCCCTATCCCGAGCGACTCACGCACGCAAAGAACAGCTCCGGTTTGCCGGAAGCAATAATCAACGCTCGCGGCAAGGTTGGGGATCACCTCGTGCTTGCGGGCGCCATGGACATGTCGTTCATTGGCGGTTCGATGGGTTCGGCGGTTGGCGAAAAAGTAACTCGACTGATCGAGCGCGGATTAAAGGAACACGGCGCTGTCGTGGTCTTTTCTACTTCGGGCGGCGCCCGCATGCAGGAGGGCACACTCTCGCTAATGCAGATGGCCAAAATCTCAGCAGCGCTGGCCGAGTTGGATGAGGCTCGGCTTCCATTTGTTTCGATTTTGACTGATCCAACTACAGGCGGCGTGACTGCAAGCTTCGCGATGCTCGGCGACATTATCATCGCTGAGCCAAAAGCGCTTATCGGTTTTGCAGGACCACGAGTCATTGAACAGACCATACGACAAAAACTCCCAAAGGACTTTCAGAAGTCGGAATTTCTGCTCGAACACGGCATGGTTGATGCGATCGTTGATCGGCGCGAGCTGCGCGAATACATAATCAAGCTGCTCAACTTCATGATGAATCCGGAAATCTCGAGCACTTCGGAAATTGAACGCCTGCGCACACGTGCTGCTTCGGGCAACTAGCACGGCTTTCTGATTCCTGCCCCTGGTTTCAGCTGCGGAAATCTCCATCCTTAGAGCAACAATCGATACGGAACCGGAAGCGTTTGGCAACCGGGCGCGAGACTCAACCTGCCTAATTAACTTTTGGATGGTCCTATTATTAAACAACGAACACTAAGGCTGTTGAGTGCTCGCACCTGGTCGCTATCGCTGCTGGTTCCGTTTTGAGTTTATCTCCTTTTGCGGTTTAGGTCGTGAGGTGTTAATGCTATGCCTCTAATGAACTTTGAAGAAACCTTATCGTATCTGTACAGCCTCGGCCACGAAACGCTCGCAATCAAGTTGGGTCTGCGAAATACAGAATTATTGCTTGGAGCACTGGGCAACCCCCAGCACGATTACGAGTCGGTACAGATTGCCGGAACTAATGGAAAAGGCTCTACCGCGGTAATGCTCGATTCAATATGCCGCGCGGCCGGCATTGTTACGGGGCTTTACACTTCTCCGCACCTCATCTCCATTACTGAGCGAATTAGAATTGACGGCAGTAACATTTCTGAACTCAGCTTCGCAAAGTACGTCAGCGAAGTGCGTGAGGCAGCCGAAGGTTTGCTGGCGCAGGAAAAGATTGGAGCGTTACCGACTTTCTTCGAACATCTGACAGCTGTCGCTCTCCTCGCATTTCGAGAGTCGAATGTCAAATTAGCAATTCTCGAAACCGGATTGGGCGGACGGCTCGATGCCACCACAGTCGCCGGCGCAAACACAATCGCGATAACTCCCGTGGCACTCGATCACCAGGAGTATCTCGGGGAAACACTTGAAGAGATCGCTTTTGAGAAAGCCGCTATCATTCGCCCCGGTGTGACTGCGATCATCGCAAACCAGTCGCCACCGGCGCTCAATGTGATCCAGAATCGATGCAAAGAATGTAACGTCGTTCCGGTTAATGAGGAATGCCAAACTTTCGAGGTCATCGCTACGTGTAC
Organism: Blastocatellia bacterium; assembly: GCA_963698325.1. Taxonomy (GTDB): domain Bacteria; phylum Acidobacteriota; class Blastocatellia; order Pyrinomonadales; family Pyrinomonadaceae; genus PSRF01. Next base: position 826,200 of record CAVOQJ010000013.1, read on the forward strand.
AGGAGCCTTTAAGGTCACCTTTGTCACTAACGAAGATCGATATGACAAGGTGCAAGTTGCCCTGCGCGGGCGGCACCAGGTCGCAAACGCCGTCCTCGCTATTCAACTCGCTGAGTCGTTGCGACGTTGAGGTTTTGCAATCCCGAAAACTGCCATCATCAACGGTATTGAAAGTACCCGGCACGAGGGCAGGTTGAGTTCACATTTCGACAGCCCCGCTATCCTACTAGATGGCGCGCACAATCCCGGCGCGGCGCGGGCGCTGCGCGACTATTTGGATGAGTTCGTCAAGGGACCGTTAACGCTGGTTTTTGGAGCGATGAGCGACAAAAGGTTAGCGGAGATGGCTACGATTCTGTTCCCCGGTGTCGATTATCTGATACTCACTTAACCGGACAACGCCAGGTCTGCCTCGGTTGAGAGTTTGCAAGCCGTGGCTGAGAATCTCGTCCGCGGTGAAAAGATATTAGCAGTGCCGAGGGTCACAGAGGCGTTGAACACAGCTCGCGCGGTGACTCCGCCTAACGGAGTCATTTGTGTAACTGGCTCGCTCTATCTTTTGGGAGAGTTGCTGCTGCACTCTGGAGAGGCTCACAAAGCTAATTCATAAAGGAATAATCATGACTTCAATTGACTGTCCTCAAATCCTCGATAGCAAAGAAATTTTTCGCGGCCGTGTGTTCAGCGTGACCGTGGACATGGTTCGCGAGGGCGAGACAACTTACCAGCGTGAAATCGTGCACCACCCGGGCAGTGCTGTGATTGTTCCCGTATTTGACGACGGCAGCGTCGCGCTGGTGCGGCAATACCGGCATCCGGCCGTGCGTTATCTACTGGAGGTTCCTGCTGGAACTTTGACACGAGGGGAAGTGCCGGAAGAAGGAGCAGCGCGGGAACTTGAAGAAGAACTCGGCTTCGTCGCCGGCCGCCTGGAGAAGTTGACTGAGTTTTTTGTTTCACCAGGTTTTTGCGAAGAGAAGATGTGGGTTTACCTGGCAACAGAATTGACGCAGACCAGTCAACAACTCGAAGAGGATGAGATTATCGAGGTAGTTCGAGTGCCGTTCTCACAGGCGTTGAGCATGATCACGACGGGCGAAATAGAGGATGCGAAAACGATTATCGGCGTAATGCTTGCAGCACCTCGCGTTGGTCCTTCCTTGTTAGAGGCCGCCTATCCAGCGGTTTGAGCCCTGCCAACTTTCGCGGCAATAATATTCATCACTTAGTCTTTCCGATTGACCGCCGCAAAACAACTTCATTACACTGCAATCATCGTGTCTGAGCCCAACGAAACTATCCCCCTTTCAACTCTGGAATATCCCGATACAATCTACCAGGAACAAGTGCAGGCCAGCCGTCAGTCTCAGCCCGCCGATCCGAATAATCCTGCCTGGGACTTGCCGGTGCGTTGCTCGTCTGGCTCGTAACCATCCTCCTGCAAGTGCTGCTTCCGCCGTTGTTTTTAATCCCCTACGCTTTGAACCGGGGACTCAATCCCGGTTCGCCAAACTTCGCGCGGGAGATTTTAGAATTTGCTACCAGTGATCGGGGCGCTGTTTTTGTACAGGTTCTCTCTATTCTGCCTATCCATATTCTCACTTTCGCGTTGTTATGGGCGTTCGTCACGCGCTTGGGAAGGCGGCCATTCCTGGCTTCGTTAGGTTGGGGTTGGTCCGGCCGGCTGAGATTTTGGCTAAGTATTTTGGTTGGAATTGGTCTTTTCGTTGCTGCCGCGACCCTCGCGAAACTACTGGGAGCTGAAAACCCCACCCAGCTGGAGCAACTAATCAACAGTTCTCTCGCGACCCGGTACATGATCGCCGCGCTCGCCGTGTTTACAGCACCTTTTGTGGAAGAATTTGTTTATCGCGGGGTGCTCTATTCGGCACTTCAGAGAGCAATTGGCGTAAACGGAGCGGTCATCTTCGTCCTCGCCTTGTTTACTCTGATTCACGTCCCGCAGTATTGGCCCAACATTGGCGTGATCGCTGCTGTCGGACTACTGAGCATAGTTCTAACACTTGTGCGAGCATATTCCGGACGACTGCTGCCCTGTGTCGTTATTCATCTCGTATTCAATTTGATTCAGGCTGTGCTTTTGGTTATCGAGCCTTACTCGCAACCGGTCGTGCCTCCTGCACAGCCCGCTCCTGCCGCAACGCTTATTCTGCAATTGGCCCACTATATTATTTGACAACATGGACCACGAAGTAGTTGTAGTGGGCGGAGGCATCGGCGGACTTACAGTTGCCGCCCTGCTCGCCAAACGAGGAGTCAATGTTTGTTTGTTGGAAAAGGAGCCGCAAGTAGGCGGCTGCGCGGCCAGCTTCGAGAAGTTTGGCTACAGTTTCGAACAAGGTGATGGACTCTACACGGGCTGGAGGTCCAACGAGATCCATGATCGTATTTTCTCAGAACTGGCGGTTGATCCTCCTGAGGTTCGCTTACTGGAGCCAAGCTACGTAGTGCGTCTCCCTGATCAATCCGAGATTGCGCTCGCGGGTAATACTGAGGGGTTTGAAGAAAGTCTTCGCGCAACTTTCCCGGAATGCGCCAATAAAGCAGTCGAGTTTTACCGAGAGATTGCGACGTTAAGCACTGCGCTGCGCCGGACACTCCAAAGGGCGCCAGATTTCCTTTCAGCTTCGAGATCGCGGCGAGCGTACGTTTTGCTCAAGGAGGGCAGGATTGCCGCCGAGATACTCAAGACCGGCGAGCAGTCAGCGCTTCAACATCTGCCCGAAACCTCCTCGCGATTCCGTCGCTTCATTGATGTTCAACTGCAGATGCTGGCCCAGGCGACCAGCGCGGACGTTAGCTACCTCCATGCTGCGCTAGCTTTGAGCGCGCCTCGAGAAGGCATGTTTGCCATTCGCGGCGGGGCTTCCGCCCTGGCAAACAGCCTGGCCGAATCATTAACACGAAGCGGCGGCAAGATCCGCCTCGATACCCCTGTACTCAGGTTGTCTTACGACTCCACCGGCGCTGCCGTGGGTGTTCAGCTGCTGAATGGCGAGACTGTTACTGCGTCGAGAGGCATCGTCAGTAACCTGACGGTGTGGGATACGTACGGAAAACTTATCGGTCTCAATCGCACCCCTACGGACCTCCGAAAACATTTAAACGCGTTGCGTGGCTGGGGTGCGTACCTGCTCTATCTTGGTATGGACGACGACGCAGCTTCGCTGGCCCCAGAGCATGTCTTGATGCTGACAGATTGGCAGCTGAATCAAGAGTATGATCCTGAAACCAGCCAGTTGCTATTTGCAGCCGCGCCCTCCTGGGATCGACGAGCACCTGAGGAGAAACGAGCAGTGACCGTTCATGCCTTTACCGACGTTGATGAATGGTTCACTTTTCACAAAGACGAAACCGATCTTGAGAAGCGAGATCAACAGATGCTCGAGTTGTGTTGGGGGCGATTGCACTCAGCGATGCCGGAACTAGGCAGTTCTGTCGAAGTTATAGACACTGCCAATCCCCGTACGTTTTACGATTTCACTCGTCGAAAACTTGGCATGGTCGGCGGCAGACCGTTACACGGCTTCTGGCTGACTGGGCCAAGCTACGCCACATCCCTTCCAAACGCGTTCATTGTCAGCGACACCACCTATCCTGGCGGAATCAGCGCACTTTCCGAGTCAGCACTGCTATTGGCTAACCACCTCGCCAAGAGGTAAAACCCAACGAAAGCATAAAAACCTATAGACGGGATATAGGGATGTGCACAAAATGATCACTTTTTTGACCACACTTAACTGCTCTTGTTGTTGAACTTACGCTGGTTTCGCGCGCACGAGTCCACTCGAGAGCTGTACGGAATTCAACCTCGCTGCAAATGCTTTTGGTTTTTTACTTGTCTTCGAACGGTGCTTTTTTGGCAAGACTGATGGATCCGCCTGGCAGATGAGTGGGTCCAGATGCTTAGGTTTTAGTTCGCTTTCCGGCTGTGTAACTGTCATCCTCTTCCAAGGCAGGGCCTTTGAAACTGAGCTAATCCTCACTTGCCCATTTTTGAATATCCTTTTCCAACTGTTGGACCATTGACTTTCCCCAGAGATCAACCACCTGAAAACAGGACACCGGCCTCGTTCTCATTGCGCCGTGCTTAGGGTAGTTGTATAGTCCTGCCAGTCGCCACCACTTCTAACAGGTACCTCGCCCTAAATGACACTCGGACGCTCCGGAGTCACCGTTGGCGGCTTTGTGGTTGAGGTGAAAGTAAAGCGGGAAGTTCTTCTGCTCCATTCAGGACGTTTCCTGACTCGTCCGAACGCCAGTCAGACCTCCACCAATTCCCTCTCACTCTCAGCTTCCTTCTAGTCATTTCTCAAGCCTTAAGGAGGTTGAATTCCAATGGCATACAAGATTCAAGAACAGGTAGCGACCGCGGCACCCGACGGTTCCAAGTATGTCCAAGAAGCCTTTGCGGTGCCCGAATCAATTCCAACACCAACCTACGAATACAGCGAACATCGCCGCGCAGTTCGGACTGCGCCTCGGGCGCAACCATTGCCCATTCCCGTTCCACTTCCGATCCCCTTGCTTGTCGGAGCTCGTGTATTGATTTGGAAACAGGATCCCACCTTACAGGAGATCGGTATTCGCAAAGCGTACCTGCCCGCACATGTGTTCTCCGGGCCGAGAGACGCCCGGATCACTACGCAGGGTGTTCCGGCGGTTAATCCAAATGTCTTTGGGGATCTGATCGAAACCCCCGGCAGTGACGATTTTGATACCGTTCATGCCTTTGCCGTGGTGCGACAAACCCTCACGATGTTTCAGCGCGCGCGAGCGTTAGGCAATCAGCCAGCACAAATTCCGTGGGAGTGGAATACTGCTGGACCACCATCTAACATCGAGCCAATCAACGTCTTTCCCAAAGCAGGCGAGACGATGAATGCTTTCTACAGCCGCGATCAGAAGGCCCTGAAGTTTTTCTTCTTCACAAAGCCTGGAGATCCCCCCACGTCACCTAAAATCTTTACGTGCCGTTCCTTGGACATTGTGGCGCACGAAACTGGTCACGCTGTGCTCGACGGTCTCAAGCCCCATTGGCTTGATCAGCCAGGGCCGCCGCAAACTCGGGCCCTGCATGAATCCTATGGTGACTTGACTGCGATCTTTCTCGCACTATCGCAACTGGATCAGGTCGAAGCAGTGATCGCACAAACGAAGGCGAATCTGCACGATAAAACGTTCCTTTCTGACTTGGCGGAACAGTTTGGGCTAGCTCTTGGCCGGCCGAACGGACTGCGAAATGCGGACAACAATCTGACGCTGAGCCAGGTAACCAACGAAGTGCACGATCTGTCGCAGGTGTTCACCGGTGCGATTTACGACGTCATGGCGGACGTCTTTGCTCTTGAAAAGCAAACGGCAATTAAAGACGACGCGGCGGCCCTTTACGAGGTCGGCAAATACGTCTGCAGTCTGGTGCTCCGCGCGATTATTGCCGCACCTGCGGCGGCCGCGACATTTGCGGAACGTCGCAAACCAGATGCTCATCATTGCAAACAATGACGGCAAGCCTGTGCAATATCGCAACTTTATCCGCAACCAGTTCACGATTCGTGGAGTCGTAGTAGCAGCCACACCGCTCAGTTTGGCTGAGGACCACGTGGAAGGCGAGGAACTCGTAGCGGCGGAACACGTCTCGATTCTCCCGGAAACCGAAAAGAATCTGCGCGGTACCTGCGGTACGATGCGGCTGCCGGAATTCACTGGCGAAGAGGAGTACATAGAGTCGGAAGTGGCCGAATTGATCGAATACCTCCGCACTTCCACGAACGGGGGTGAACGAAAAGACACGGCAAGCACATCCAGTAAATCTGCAACCAAATCAAAGTCAGCTACGGAGAAAACGTAATTTCGAGCATGCAGGTAAAAAGCGGCTCGCAGGATCTCGATCCTGCGAGCCGGAATCGAAAGGACCCTAATGAAGATTATTGTAAGGCGAACAGGCGGCTACGCAGGGTTGACGGAAGAGCTTGTCAATATCGACACGAACCAGATGACTCCCGAATCAGCTGCGCGCGTGTTCGCACTGGTCGAGAGTGCTGATTTGTTTAATGCCCGAACGTCTACGGATGAGCCCGTTGGCGCTGACCTGCAACAATATCAAATCGACCTCACCGATGGTCAGCGCCAGCATTCAATTATGTTCACGGAGGGGTCACAAGAGGGAGAGCGACTACAGCAGTTGGTCAATAGCCTCAAGTCTCTGAGTTGAAGAAACTCGGAAACTTTCGTCTTTCCTTTGTTGATTGCTGATAATTACAGCCAAGCAAGTTCGTAATCGCACGAGCTGAAAAAGCGGTCCCCTAATCTGGCCAGGCCGATCCCTCAGTCCCCTTGCCTCAAACGCCGCAGGCTGGCGTACCGGCAATTTCCAAAACATTTGCAGTGGGTTGAGTTTTGCGCACCGCCCGAGTTACCCGTTAGTCATATCTATCAGGAGCTCAATAGCCGCTTCTGCGTCAACCGACTATTTCCACAACACGCCAACGAGGCCGCACCCCGCATTTGGCAGGGGCTTGAATTTTTTGCTTCGCTCATGTCACTGCTGAGCTCAAAATTTCGGGTAACTCCAATAAAAAGAATAGTTATACATCGGATCAAAAAAGTGCTCATTTCCGTGCACATACCTATGTCCCAAAAACTTATAGACAAACGACGATTGTCTGGTGTATACGTGCAGCAGACAATATGTATATTACAATCGATGAAAGGGACCGAAGGCCGCTTTATCAGCAGGTTGTGGATGAGATAAAGGCACTTATTGCCGGAGGCGAATTACCGGAGGGCTCGTCTCTCCCTCCGGTGAGGCAAGTCGCTGCTGACCTGGGTGTTAATCTCAACACGATCGCCCATGCTTACCGGCAGCTTCAGAAACAGGGACTGGTTAAGATTAGGCACGGCGCGGGCGCAGTTGTCACGTCGCGGCTTCTAAACGAGGCAGCCGAAGAGCAACTCCGCAGTCAACTGGCAACTGTTCTGACGCATCTGGCTCTGGCTGGTTTGACCCCAGCTGAAGTGAGGTCGCTGGTAGAGGTGGAGTTGGCCCGACTTTATAAGGACAAAGGCTAGCGGTTTTCGCCGCGGTTGGCTTTGCTTTAGTTCTCCGGTCTGCGTTCTCGGACCGGCCCATTATTGATCTTGGGCTTACCGTGGCTTTGCACGGGTGACCCGGCAGGGGGATGGTACGTCGAGCCTCCTGAACTGCCGGAACCACCTATACTGCCGGAACCACCCACGCTGGAGCCAGTCGATCCACTTCCGGAGCCGTTGCCGTAAACGGAGCCATAGGCAGCGTACCGACCGCAGCAATAAGGTCCACCATAAAAGAAACTCGAATAACTGGCGCCGTAGGGTGAGTCCCAACCATAGCCGAAGGGAAGAAAAGTAAAGCAGCGGATGTTCGGGTTATACATCCAAAGCCCGGAACGCGACCCAAACGTAGATAAAGAAAAGCGATCGTTAAAGGTTGCGAGATAGCCGCTCACTTCCCTTCGTGTCAACTTGCTATTCGCTTTAGCCAGCGTTTGCGCGCGATCCTTGCTCCAACCTTCAAGGGTATCCCAGTTTTTCTTATCCGTTTTTTGCAGCTTGGCTACCGAGAATGAGCCACCGGTGAACACCACCTTGTTCCCGCCCTTAACCTTGGTGTGTGAATCTTCGAGCATTACGCGGCCCTTTCTCACAATCAGTTCCGTGTTGTCACCAGGCACCACATTGAGCCGGTAAAGTCCGCGGCGGACAATCGACAATCGCGTATGGGGGGTCGTAATACCAATAAACAACTCCTGATCGTCAGCGCCCGTCACCTCCACAATGGCGGTACCCCTAATCAAACGCACTTCAAGGTTTTCCAACGAATTATCAGCTAACTCAAACTCGGAATTCTCACCAATGCGCATATACGATCCCGGATTCAGGAGCATCTCCACACGGCCGTCCAGCCCGGTTCTGACGATGTCGCCCTTTTCCAGATCTTCCTTGATGGTCAGTTGTTGCCATTCGGAATTTCCATGGGGTCGCATTGAAGCGCCCCCAGTCACAGCATTGACCCCGCCGGCTCGGGCTGAGATAAGAAATTTTTCCCGGTTCTGAGCATGGCTTGTAAGAGAAAGAGAAATGACCAGCGCTGCTGCAAAGAGCACTGCGACAAGAGCCTTATTAGCTTTTCTCATGGATTTTTCCTCTGATTCGAACCGGTTTAAAGCTGACGGCGTCTGGGGAGGCCTAATTATAGTCCTATTGGGGACATTTACAAGCGTTTCGCGTCCGCGCACAGAGCAGGTCAAGTCGAGTCATTCATTAGACCAACTTCGCAAATAATACCCCTGTTTAGTCCGCGCTATAACGTCGTGCCGATCCTGGATTTGAATGCTCACCGAGCGCCACTTACCATCTCTCAACGTATTTGATGGGCGGTAGCCAATGCTATAAATCCGGCCAAGGTCTCCGATCACCTGTTTATAGACATCGTCCAGATCCTTCAGCTGGTTCGCACGATAGAGACGACTACCACTAGCTTCGGCCAGCTGGGCAAGTTCATCGCGGGCCATGGCGTATGCCACTCGCGAAGCGGAATGTCGCTTGAGCTGTTCAACTTCCGTATCGAGATAAATAGGAAATACTATCGTGTCGGCAGCGCGCACTATGCCGAGCAGTTCATCAAAGGTGGTCTGGGATCCGGGCCCAAGAACGTCAGGTAAAGCGTTATCCACTCCGTCAGTCATCACAACGACTGCACTTCGCCGCAGCGAGTTTCCAGAAGCGCGGAGCACTGCGAGAACGTGGCCGAGCGTATCCCAAAATTTTGTGGCGCCGCCGGTTTTTTCGATGTCGTCAATCGAGTCTCTGAGTAATCGACGATCCTGTGTCAGGGGACAGATCAGCTGAGCGACATCGGTGAAAGCCACTACCGACACGCGATCTATCGGACGTGTCTCGTCTATGAATCGCCTGGCCGATTTGCGAATGAGTTTAAGCTTATCGTTAGTTGATCCTGATGTATCAAGCAAGAGCACGAGATCCAGCGGTGCGTCAGCGGCGGCAAAAAAGGAGATGTCTTGAGGTCTGCCATCCTCCAGCACCAAAAAGTCTTTTTGCTGCAACTCGGGTGACGGGTTCTGTGGATTCAAACTTACGACGGTGACTTTCAGATCAACAAGATCAGATTCGACGCGTATCGTCTCAACCGGTTCGGGTGTTTGACCCAAGCAAGCTGCAGGGATCAGCAGACAGACGAGGAGGCCAAGAATTTTATTGCGACAAAACTGCATTGGCCCAAACGAATCCCACTTAGTTTGCATAGTAACCACGCTTGCCTCGCGCGACTGCTGACGGGCGAGCAACGTTGACTCTTATCGCTCGCCATTTTCCGTCTCGCGTTTTATCTGAGGGACGATACGCAAGGCTGTAGACCGTTCCGAGATCTGCCACTACTCGTTCATAGGCGCCTGCCAAATCCTCAAGGCGCTCCACTTCATAGAAGACGCCGCCTCCCGTGTCGGCCATCTCTTTCAGTCGGTCGTAACCGGCATCGAAAGCCTCCGGCTGGGTGTCCAGGGGGCTCAAGGCTTCGTATTCGGTGTTCAGCCACAACGTGTAAAGCACACCATCAAACTCTCTAACGCGCGCGAGCAAATCTCTGTACGGCAGCCTGGAGCCGTCACCCTGAACTCCGGGAATACTGCCGTCCAGTCCGTCACTCATTAGGATGATGGCGGTGCGCCGGGGATTCTTGGTGTCCTGCAGCGACTGACTCACCGCAAAATCTATCGCGTCGTAGAGTTTCGTGTCGCCGGCGCTCGTATCTATGGCGTTAATGCGCTGGCGTAGAATCTGTCTATCCAGAGTTAACGGCGAGACTAATGAAGACTGGCCGGCGAAAGTAACTACGCCAATGCGGTCGGACGGACGGGCAGCATCGACGAAGCGCAAAGCAGCAGCACGGATGAGTTTTACAACTTCGCGAGTCGAACCGGAAAGATCGATCACGAGTAGCAGGTCGAAGGGCGCTGATGAAGAATCGAACAGAAGTATCTCTTGCTCAGCGCCATTTTCAAAAAGTCTGAAATCAGATTTTGTGAGTCCAACTAAACCGCGGTTTGTGTTCCTATCAATCACGCTCATGTTGAGCGTTACCAGTTGAGAATCGACCCGAATGATGTCGCCCTCGCTTACTTCCTGAGCATCCAACGCCGGAGCAGGCGTCCCCGCGGCCCGGGTAGCAACCTCCGCGCTTAACGAATCAGGCTGCTTCGCATTTGGTCGGGTTATAAGCGCTGCGGAAGAACCGTTAGCTTCCGAAAATGTGATGTTTCCCGTTTCAGTATCGATCCGTATGGGTTGAGCACCCGCACCGAGCCGCGCGTGCAAAAGGTGTGGGTTCTCGCTCAAAACGAGAGGAAGTTCGGACTTGATTAGACCCCTGGTGGACCGCGCCGCGATATCGGCGTCGGACGCATCAAAAAGCTCTACCTTGACATCGCCGGCGACCGATTTAATTGTCGCTGAGGACGGATTGCCTCTCATCAAGGTTCGACCGCTACCGGTGATGATCTCAACATGTGCGCTTTCGGGAAACTTTATGCTCAGGTTTATCGGAACAATCGGGATGTTCGGCCTGCGCACAACGCGAACAATAAAACCTGGATTCCTGTTTTCAATTACTACGGAAGAAGCTCTTGTCGGGACGGAACCTTCCGATGTAGTAACTTCGATATATTTTTCTTTCCAGGTCTCTGCCGCAACATCGCCCAGTTGATTCTCGATTCGAAGCTGACCACCCGCGGGAAACTCAATTTGAACACCTTGGTTGGCGCCTGTTGCCGTTTGGGCAAGGCCGGAAACTGTCAATAATGCTGGGAAAAACAAGACAACAGCCAACACAAGTTTAAACGATCGCAGGAACATGATGAATTTTGGAGTAGCGAACCTGAATTTTGGGAGAGGTTGCCGGGATCTGCAGATCCGATACTAGAAAACTTATTATTATCTTTCAATCATATCGAGCATTGAGTCCTCTTCACTGGATGAAGTTGAATCCTTTTGCACGGGCGCCTGGCCTCCGAGATCCCCCAGACGCAAAAGTAAATTATTGGCGTTCGTCGCGTATGGCATTGCTCCCTCTCGCGTCAAGACGCCATCGCGAACCATCTTCTCGATGACGCCGTCGAACGTTTGCATTCCATCCTGATCTCCCTGTTCCATCGCGTCAATTAGCGACTTGCCCTCCGACTCACCTTTCTCGATGTATTCTCGGGTACGCATCGTTGACTTCAGGATCTCGATGGCAGCAATCCGGCCCTTTCCATCCGAGCGAGGAATCAGGCGTTGTGAAACGATGTAGCGAAACGACTGCGCAATCCGCGTTCGAATAACTCGCTCTTCGTTCTTGGGAAACACGCCGATGATTCGGTCTATTGTTTTCGAAGCGTCGATGGTGTGGAGGGTCGATAAGACGAGGTGGCCCGTTTCGGCGGCCTCCAGCGCCACTTCGATTGTTTCCTTGTCTCGCATCTCACCTACCAGAATAACTTTAGGCGCCTGTCGAAGCGCCGCCCGCAAGGCGACTGAAAAACTCGGCGTATCGGAATGGAGCTCGCGTTGGTGAATCGTGGAGTTCTTATGGTTATGTAAGAATTCGATCGGATCTTCGATGGTAACTATGTGGTAATACTGAGTTTCGTTGATCAGATCGATGATGGCGGCGAGGGTTGAACTCTTACCGCTCCCGGTTGGGCCAGTGACCAGTACAATGCCGTTCTTGATGTCGACGATCTCCTTCAACTGCGCCGGCAGGTCAAAGTCCTCGAAGTTGGGTGGGTTCGTAGGAATCACGCGCATTACGATGGCGTAACTGCCTCGCTGCTTGAAAATGTTCACACGAAACCGAGCTTCGCCCGCAACGCTGAATGAAAGATCGGCGGATCCACTTGTTTCCAGACTCTCGGTCGCATTGTTATGATTTCCGATGATCAGTTTCGCCATGCTGGTCGTATGCGCGGGGGTCAGTTTTTCAAGTCCGGGAAACTGAACCGGTTGCAGTTTACCGGCGAGCTCTACTTGTGGCGGGCGACCCGGAGAAAAAATTAAATCGCTAACTTTGTCGGAAGTCTTCAGCATTTGCCGGAGGACGGCAATGAAGTTTAGGGGTGCAGGCGTATTCTCTTGAGTGTTTGTCGTGATTGGGTTGCTCATTCTTTTGGAACTTTCCGGGGTTAACGACGTCAAAAGGCCATGACGATTCGCAAATGAAACAGTTTGTTCGAACGAACGCGAAGCGAGTCGCGTACATCAAAGCATGGTAATCAGTCCGTAGCTTTCCAGCTTACCGACTGAAATTGCAAAAGGAGGCGCTGGCAAACATGGCAACCTACAGAGATCCTGTTAGCTGTTTTGCACCACTTGAAGTGCTCGAGCGCCTGCTGGAAATTCGCGCTGAAGCAGGTTTTACACCTGCCGTTTATCTCCTTTCGCCTGATGACCTGGCAGATTATCTCGACGCCCTGGGTTTCGATGTCTACGCTTTTTCTGAAACTGAGACACAGTTTCACTTTGGAGACTATCGGGCGCCGTTGGCGCCGGGCGGCGACCATGCACATTGTTCGCTGACAGCCCACTAGTTTGCCAAAGAACTTCCAGGGACCGGGATCTCTGCAGCTTTGCCGGCCGTTGCGCTAAAGCGCTTTGATTACAAAAAACGTAACGTCGTCGGATGCACCGCGCCCGTCGGTCCAGTCGATTACTTCCTTATGTACTGCGGCAATTAGCTCCCGCGCGGCCAGGTGGCGATGCTTTTTCACCGCTTCTGCAAGTCGCTCACGCCCAAATTCTTCGCCCTGCGGGTTTTGCGCTTCAGTAACACCATCCGTATAGAGTACCAGCAATTCGCCGGGACTTGTCGTCAGATAATACTCATGATAACGAGTGTCCCTGAACATTCCCAGGGGCACGCTGCCGCGCTCGATGAAGCTAAAGTTTCCATCCTTATCCAGCAAAATCGGCGGGTTATGGCCGGCATTTGCGTAGGCAAGAGTTTTGTTAGTGACGTCGAGTATGCCGTAGAACGCTGTTACAAACTGATTACGCTCGATGGATTCCCAAAGTAGGTAGTTAACTTTGGCCATCGAAACCTGCGGTGAATATCCGATGTGCGTTGCCGCGCGCAAACTCGCGCGCAGAAACGCCATCAGCAAAGCCGCCGGCACGCCTTTTCCGGAAACGTCGGCAATCACCAGCCCAATCTGATCGTCATAAATCTTTACCCAATCGTAGTAGTCGCCGGAAACTTCCTCCGTAGGAAAGTTGTAGGCACTAATGTCGTATCCTTCCAATTGCGGATCCGTCGGCGGCAGCAATTCCAATTGAACCTGTCGTGCAACCTCGAGTTGGCCCTCGAGCCGTTTCTTTTCAATCAACTGCTCGTGAAGCATTACCTTCTCGATAATAATGGCGACCTGGGACGCCAGCAGCATTAATACCTCGAGGTCATCTTCCGAGTAAGCATTCAGTTCATCGCTTTCGAGATCAAAAACGCCGATCACTTCGGTATTGGAAATGATTGGAGCAACCATCTCCGAACGTGTCGCGCTACGAGCATTAATGTAATTCGGATTGTCCCGCACATCGTGAGAAGTAATCGGTTCGCCGGTAAGGGCCACTTGCCCGATAAGCCCTTCACCAAGTTTCAGATGTAAATTGGTCAACTCATCCAAGTCGTAGCCGCGGACTGCTTCCGCCTGAAATACGCATGGCTCTTCACCTTCAGCAACCGCAGTTTCATCCATACACTTGACCACGAAGATACCAGCCGCATCGTATGGAATTAGCGAATCGAGCGTGTCGAGCACGAGATTGAGAACTTCCTGCAAGTCGAGTGAGCGACTGATCTTCTTGGTGATGTCGAGCAACATCCGCAGCTTGTCGGTTGTTGTCAAACCAGTCAGAGTCAGCTCTTTTATCTGTTCACTCATAAATCGAAATCCGCCATCAACATTGTGCTAACTGTCCGGCAAAATAAAGCACAAGTATAAGGGTTCACGGGCAAGGCATCATAGTCAGAGTCCAAACTTCACCTTGCCGATTCCGTCAGCCTGCAAACTAAAAGTGAATTCTAAAACGCGCAGGCTCAGGGTTTTGCTGACTCTAAATGGGCCTCTCGATAGGTTTTCCACAAGCGTGTGACCTTTAGCCGGTATTCCACGAGTTCACGACTGACCTGGAAATTCCTGGCGATCTGAAGCGAGGTTTGACCTTCGAGTACAAGTCTGCGCAACGTCGAAAAAGGAACCAGCGCCGCCGCTCCGGTGGCGTAGGCTGCCTCTTCGTCGGCCTTTCTATAGTCTCGAGAGATGGTTCGGCCGCTTTCGTTTTCGGCAACCACTTTCAGACGGCTGGGCTGATGTCCGAGAAAAACGTGGGAGATTTCCTCCATCAGTGTCGCGTTCGTTCGCATGCGGCCGTGATTAGGATTGAGTATGACCATTCTTCGGCCGTCGGGCAGTGGGCGAGAACAGGCGCCACCGGACCAACTTTCGGAAGCCGAGCCAAGCAGATGTTCGCGAGCTTCAGGACTAAGCCCCTTGATCTGATCAAAACGAATCACCAATAAGTTGGCAAACTTCGCCAACCTAAAAGGATCGAGTGGGCCACTCGGTCGCGCTCCCGCGAAATCGCGAAAGCCCATAGCACGAAGCTCGAATTCCCGCCACTTCTCGCCGGGCGGTAACTCATAAGCGATCATGTGTTGAATTATACCCTGCTGAGGGACGTACGGAATCTAGCGGCGCTTTCGCGCGGACGCGCCTGGTTCGGTTCGGCTAAATTGTGAGTAAGCCACGCGAAATAATTGGGACAACGCATCGGCAGTTTCGGGCGACAAATTGCGGTCGGCGCGGAGATGTGCTTCCACAATTTCCGGGGTGGATTCGTGTGGATAATACACAACGGCCTTTGCGTCGTTGTTGTCTTCGCGTCCGCGGCTAAGAATCCTTTCGAGCGGCATGTCCAACCAGGTCGTAAGGCGGGCGATGTTGTCTGCGTCAGGTTTGCCGGTTCCGTTTTCAATTCGAGACAAGGTTGAGGCTGAAACGCTTGTCTGATCTGCCACATCGCGAAGACTAAGAGCCAGTTCTTCGCGACGCCTGCGAATGGCACGCCCAAGCTCTTCGGTGTTGATTAGTGATTTCGGTGTTCGCGCCATAGATTAACCTTCTTTTCGACTCACACAATATCACATCGGGGTTTTAGACTCAAGATTTTGTTTTACCGCTGAAACATCGTTAGGACAGGCATTCCTGCCCGTCCTGTCCGTATCAGAGAAGAAAAGGACAGAAAAGAATGTCTGTCCTACGACTCTTAGGGTTGTACCTGATGTTTCGTTGCCGACATTGCGAGATCGCGAGCGCGAGGCAAAACGTCTACTGCCTTGGCAACCTGTGGGTCATCGGTCGTAATAAAAACTCTGTCGGCCATCACGCGACCATAGGCGGCGGTGACAATGTTAAAGCGCAACTGAAGCTCGATAAAGGATCGGTTATGATCCACCAACGGGCTCAAAGCTTTAAAGGCTGGATCGTTGGCGACAAATTCCTTGAATGCTTTGAAGATGGGTTCCGAAATTGAAAACTCGCCTGGTTGGAATTCACGGCCAAAGTTGATACCGCCGGACACTCTGTAATCGGTACTATTCGGAACGCGGCCATTCACGAGTTCGCGCGTAAAAGCGAACAGCGGGCTCAACAAACGTCTTTGGGCACCGGTGATCGCTTTCGCCTTCACACTTTCATCCGGAGCAATACCACCGCCGCCATAAACCGGCCTGCCCGTATCCGTTTTTCTTTCCGGCCCAACAGGTTTTGTATCATCCTGCTGATCAAGACGCCTGGAGCCGCCGTGCGTGTAGTAGTCGTAGAAACTGTTGTCCGAATAATCGCGTTGAATCAGGCGGCCAGATGGCGTGTAGTACTTTGCTGAAGTCAGAGTCAGTCCAGCGCCGTAGTCTAACGGAATGATGCTTTGAACGAGACCCTTGCCAAAACTAGTCTGACCCACAATTAGAGCGCGATCATGATCCTGCATGGCGCCCGCCACGATCTCCGAGGCAGAGGCGGTATTCTCGTTTATGAGGATTACCAGCGGAATTGGATCGGCGGCCCTGTTTCTCGACTCAAAGGTGTTGTCGCGCAGCCCGTTTCTACCTTTCTGAGTAAGAATCAATTGGCCGCTTGGCAGGAATACCTCGGCAACGTGAATCGCCTGATCCAAAAAGCCGCCGGGATTATTTCGAAGATCCAAAACGAGAGAACTCGCTCCCTGGGAATGCAAAATCTCGAGCGCGTTTAGAAGTTCTTCTGTAGTCGTGTAGTTAAACCCTCGCGTCATGTCTACATAGCCTACGCCGGGCTTAATCATATAAGCATCCGGAATTGAAGGCTGCGGCACAACCTCGCGTGTTATCTCGACGGTCTGGATGCGTTTGTCAGCGGCACGCTCAACCGTAATCTTCACAACCGATCCCCGCGGTCCGCGAATCTTGTCGCGCACTTCCAATGACGATTTACCGGAGGCCGTCATGCCGTCAACAGCGATGATTCGATCACCAAAGCGTAATCCTGCTCGTGAGGCCGGCGAGTTTTGAAACGTCGCTGTAACGAATGTATCGGCCTGTTCGCCGATTAAATAGTTCTGAATCGATGCGCCAATCCCAAAGTATTCAGAGCGCTGGTCCGTTTTCAGTTCGTCATACTCTTCGCGGTCGTAATAATTTGAATGGGGATCGAGCGAACGCAACATGCCGATGATCGACGACTTGAATATTGCGTTGTAGTCGAGCTTTTTGCCTTCGATGTAGTTCTCCTGAATCACCTTCATCGCCTCATTGAAGTCTTTTTCGATAACAGGAATTGCGGCGGAACCGCCGCGAAGGTTGCGACGGCCGGGGTTAGTCGAGCCGGCAACCGTCTTGCCCGTGGAGCTACTCCCCACCGGCGGCTGCGGCTGGGTCCTTTGTTGTGCGAAAACCAAGCCTTGAATACTGAGTGTGACTGAGAAGATCACGATTAGTGCGAGCGAGAATATCTTTTTCACTGCTTAAGCCTCTGAACCTTGCGAGATTGGGACACTGAGTCTTCCGGCCAACAACCAACGCGAAAAGCGCATAGCCTTTGACTGCTCAAATACTAGCGAATGGCATTCAACTGAGCAAGGCTGCGCATCGCCTGACTAGTATTGAAGTTTGATGTAAGAAGGCAGCAGTAGCGACTAAGTTACCTTCTGGTCATCCTTTCGAATCACTGTCCCAGAGTCAGACTCGCGTTCGGGTAAGCTGGCTTGACGGCCTCTCAAGGGCATCCGTAGAATGAACTTAACAAAGATCAAAAGCGTACTTGGAGAAGAGTTGGGAAAATAAATTGTCGGTGCTAAGGAGTTTTCAGAGTATGAGCAATCCTTATCAGAATAATCCTTATCAAAAGGAAGAGCAGCGGCCAAGCGAAACCGTTGACGACTTAATGCTTAGAGACGACGAAACCGGAGGCGAGTCGGAAGACAGAACCAGAACCGCATCTTCTGTGAGAGATATAGCCTCGCGCATCCCTGAGTCGTTAAGTGCTATTGGACGCGACATCAGTCGCACTATTGAGCGCGCGATGTCGGTCAAGGATGATTACGTGGTGGCGGTGAAGATCTCGCCGGCGGCTCAGGAGAAAGTCGATCAGCTGGTGGCGGCTGGAATTTTTCGCAATCGTGCCGAGGCGGCTGGTTTTTTAGTAGAAGAGGGAATAAAAACGCAATCGGCGCTTTTTGAGCGAGTGCAGCAGAAACTCGCCGAAATTGAGCGCTTGCGCGCCGAGCTGCGAGGCATGGTCAACGAACGATCGGCCTGAGTGGTTTGCAGTTTCCCCATTGTAATCCCCCAAAGTAAAATGCTTACCCCGCCGAGGGAGAGGCACGCTCAAGAAGGTCTCACGAATCGAGATTAAAGTGGCCGAAAGATTTAAGCTTTCACCAACCCAAATCCAACAATTCAATCTTGCCAATGGTCTTCGGGTAATCCTGTGCGAAGACCACGCGGTGCCAGTGGTATCCGTGGCTCTTTATTACGACGTCGGTTCTCGTAATGAAAAGCTCGGGAGAACAGGGTTCGCCCACCTTTTCGAGCACATGATGTTCCAAGGCTCCGAAAACGTTCCGAAAGCCGCTCACTTCCAGTACATCTTCAACGCCGGTGGAACCATGAACGGCACAACTTCGACGGAGCGCACCAATTACTACGAGACGCTGCCGGCGAGTCATCTGCCCCTTGCGCTCTGGCTCGAGAGCGACCGCATGCGCTCGCTTAAAGTTACTCAGGAGAATCTCGATAATCAGCGCCATGCCGTGCAGGAAGAAAAGCGTCTCCGTTATGACAATCAGCCGTACGTTAATGCCTTTCTCCGAATCAATGAATTGATCTTTAAGAACCCGGCGAACGCGCATTCGACCATCGGGTCGATGGAGGATCTTGACGCCGCTACGATTGAAGACGTGCAGGAGTTTTTCCGCATTTACTACGCGCCGAATAATGCGGTTCTGACGATCGTGGGCGATTTTGAGAGCGACGAAGCAACAGCTCAGGTGCGAAAATATTTTGAAGCGATTCCCGGCCAATCCCCACCGCCGCCGGTGGATGTAAGCGAACCTGAAGACGTGGCCCAAACGCAGGAGATTTACAACGACGCGCTTGCTCCCGCGCCGGCGTTTGTACTTGGTTGGAAAATACCACCCCGCCGCACGCCGGACTTCTACGCGCTTTCGCTGGCAGCCGATCTTATCTTCGAAGGTGATAGTTCTCGTCTCTATCAAAAGCTGGTGAAGGGAGACGAATCGGTTGTTTCGATCCAGGGGGGAATAGACGAAAGACGCGGTCCGTCTGCTTTGTATATCTTTGCGTTGCCGAAACCAGGTGAGGAAGTAGCCGCAATTCGCGACCAAATCTTTGATGAGATTCGTTCGTTAAGAACTTCCGGACCTTCTCCTGCCGAAATGGAAAAATTGCAAAACTCGCTGTGCAACGATGTAGTTCGCGGCCGTCAGTCCACCATGTATCGCGCTCAACGATTGGCTGAGTATGCTCTTTATGACGACGATCCAACACTTTTTGATTCCGAACTCGAACACTACCTGGCCATCACTCCCGAACAAATCCGGAGTGCGGTCGAGCGGTTTCTTGACGTAGATAACCGCACAGTGCTCGACATCGTGCCCGCCGCTGTAGCCGAAGCCGCCCATGCCCAGCAAGTATTTGAAGCGACCCCCGCAGCGTCCCCGCAGCCGCCAGGGGAACCCAAACAACCAACAGCACCTCCGCCGCAAATTCCCTCAGCGCCTCCAGCAGAACCAACAGCCGAGACTGGGCCGATAGTCAGCACTCCAAGCCCCGGCGAATTAGAGCAACCGCAGCAGCCGGCAGATCCACCGAAGCAAACTGAATCAGGCTCGGGACCGTTGCACACCTAAACGATGAGTACACAAGAAGACTTCCTAAAGCAGCCACCGCCGCCGCTCCCTTCTCGTCCGATAAAGTTGCCGGCTGCACACGAGACCACTCTGGCCAACGGGTTGGTGGTGGTGGTAGTAGAAGATTCCAGATTGCCGCTCGTAAGCTATCGTTTAGCGCTGCGAACCGGCGACGCTCATGATCCTTCAGAGTTGCCGGGTCTGATGGATATGCTGACCGGCCTTTTGACGGAAGGGACAGAATCGAGAACCAGCCGGGAAATTGCAGACGAGGTTGCGCGCCTCGGCGCCACACTCCATGCAGGCGCAAATTCCGATTACACAACAGTCGCAGCGTCATCACTGGCAAGCTTTAGCGATAACATCCTCGAGCTGATAGCCGACGTCGCATTGCGTCCAGTGTTTCCCTCTAACGAGGTCGAACTGGCGAAACAGAACACTAAGGAGAGCCTTAAACAACAGCGGGCACAACCTTCGTTTTTGGCGAGCGAGATGGTAGCGCGCGTAATGTTTGGTCAACATCCTTATCACAACACTGCGCCGTCTCCTGAGTCTATCGATGCCACTACGCGCGAGCGACTGGTTGAATTCCATCGCGCGACGTTTGTGGCCAACAATGCGGTGCTCATTGTTGCCGGAGAGGTGCAGCGGGACTCGATCCTGGCAAAGGTTCAGAGTCTATTTGCCAATTGGCAGCGCGGTAACGTTCCCGGCAACGACTTCCCTGCACCGCCACAACGAACGTCTCGTTCCGCGTATATCGTCGACAGGCCCGGCTCCGCGCAGGCTAATATCGTTATTGCCAACGAAGGTATCACTCGCACCAGCCTGGATTATTTTCCGATGCTGGTTATGCATACGGTCCTGGGCGCCAATGCGTCGTCACGACTCTTCATGAACCTCCGCGAGGAAAAAGGCTACACCTATGGCGCTTACTCAAGCCTCGATGCGCGCCGAACAGCGGGAACTTTTCGCGCGACTGCGGAAGTAAGAACGCCCGTCACCGGCGACTCTCTTAAGGAGTTCTTTTACGAATTGAACCGCATACGCAACGAGCCGGTTTCGGAAAAAGAGATCGCGGATGCCAAGTCGTACCTTACCGGAGTGTTCCCTATCAGGCTGGAAACGCAAGAGGGACTAATCGATCAGCTTGTCCAGATCAAGATGTTTGATTTAGCGGAAGACTATCTCGAAATTTATCGTAACCAGATCCAGACTGTGACCATAGACCAGGTGCAGGAGGTGGCGAGAAAATACGTGAGCCCCGACGAAGCAGCGATAGTCATCGTTGGCGACGGTGTCCAAATAACGGATCAAGTAAGACCTTATGCACAGGAGATCGAGTTTTATAACACCGCGGGGAAGAAAAAGGACAAGCCCACCCTTGCTGCACACTCGCCGGAAGCGGCAGCTGCACTGGCCGGAAACTGGTCATTACTAATTGAAACGCCGCTCGGCCAAAGCATCCCCGCTACGCTGATACTACGCAATATCGAAAAAGGCTTCTCCGGAAAAGTGACGTCCGAAATGGGAAACGGCGAACTCTTGTCGGCGACATTTGACGGCGAGTCCTTTGCGGGCACTATTTCATTCGACGTTGCGGGCCACACCATGGAGGCTCAGATCGAAGGTGAAGTTGCCGACGAGCAAATGGAAGGCAGTATTAGCCTGCAAAACGCACCCGCCTTACCTTTCACTGGAAACAAAACCGAAAAATAGACAAGCCTAAACCTGTCTTGTTTCGAATTTACCTATTCGAGTTTATCCGCGTTGAGTCTGCGCCGGTTCTGAATAAAAAAATCGCCCGGCATTATTGCCATGCCGGGCGTAATCACAGGAGGAACCGAGTGTTATGGTGACCATTATATTTACGGCCATCCAATAACCTCAGCAATAAGATGTCAGTTTAACAATTCCCGGTTGCTTTCTGTCCAGACATTCGTCTTTGTCTTAGGTCTTTGCTGTGGGTTTTAGGTGTTTGATCTGGCCGCCACGAAACTTTGTACGTTGATCCTTAGCTTAACTCTGCAACTCGATCGCAAAGCACAACGTTCAAAATTCAATTTTCAAAAAAGCAAAAACCAAAGATCTAAAGCCCTGGGATCAAAAGTTTATAGGCCAATATTATTGCTCGTAGCGCAGCAGCATTCCATCGCTGCCAACAGCCCAACCAACCTTCTTAACAAAATACAGACTGTAAAGATTTTGTTTAGTGCCCGCTTCCTGTTCAATCCAGGTCGAGCCGGCATCTTCTGTGCGCAAGATCGTACCGCCGCGGCCGACAGCCCAACCCTTGTCATCGCTGATTAACTGAACATTCAAAAGAGTTGAGCGCGTCTTCACTGCAACTGGCGTCCAGTTCGTGCCGCCGTCCATGGTTCGTAGCATCGTGCCGCGCTCGCCAACAGCCAGGCCTTTTTTGTCACTGCGAAAATCTATGTGGAAAATTGTCGCGGAGGTTCCTGACTCTTGCCTCGTCCATGTTTGCCCGCCATCGATCGTCGCCAGGATCGTTCCCTGCGCTCCCGCTATCCAGCCACGCTTGTCACTGGCAAAATCAATGTGAATTAGTTCCAGACGGCTCGGTGCGCTCTGGCGCTGCCATGTTTCGCCCGCGTCGTCTGTGTAGAGCAGAATGCTGTCGATTACGCGCTCGCGCTTACTAACTGAGCCAACCACCCAACCCTTCTTCTTGCTGGAGAAGCGAACACTGTAAAGTTCTACCTCAGCGCCCTCAAACTCACGCGGCGGAAATCGACGCGCTTCAATCCATCGGATCCCATTGTCGCGTGTAACAAAAATAGCATTGCCTGCAATTAGAAACCCCGCTTCCTTGTCACGAAAGTAGATGTCATTGATAGCGGCCGTTGTCTGCACGATCTGCTTTTCCCAGGTCTGTCCACCATCTTCAGTGCGGCTCAGAAATCCATTGTCTCCGCCAACCCAGCCTCGCTTGTTGTCAAGAAAGTAAACCGTATTCAGATCCTGGCCAGGAGGTGCAACCCGCGTTAACACCCACCCTTGCTGGCTTTTAATCGGAGCGGCCACGACAAACAGGAAAAACGCAGCAACGATTAATTGATATGGAAAGTGGTTCGCTGTCCGTCGATTCGGGTCTTTCCTATTCATTACTTAATGGAACTCCTGGCGCTTAAACGCACCGATAAACTTCGACTCGCATCTGTCTCTCATCGCCTATGACTGCTGAATACGAAACTTGAATTGTTTAGACTTTGTACCCTAAGTGTGCGGCGTTAGACAAGACTAAAGGATGACGGGTACCAAGTCGAAGTAGGCAATTTAATATCAACTCCCTGCCTGGACCGCGGGCGCCCTCGCCCGCCTCGTGAGCAGATTTTAGATAAGAGGTCCGACACCTGATCGCGAGGCGGGCGAGGGCGCCCGCGCTCCCAGTAGGAAGTTAATTTCAATTAACGACGGCGAGTCTGCGCTGCTAATTTGCCGCATTGACGCGGTAGATTCTTCCTTCGAAGACCACTACCACGCGTTCGCCTAAGGAAAAGAACTGCGCCAGCCGCGGCTTTTGTCTTAGTAACGCGAAGTAATCGTCGCTGCCAAACTTAAGCACGGTCTCAGGTAGATTTGTTCCAGCTTTGTACTCCGAATCTGTCCAGACACCCTCGCGCAGATAAAACGTCTTGCCGCCCGCGGTCCTAACGGCAGAAGACGGGCTATCCCTATCTACCCTCATTACTTCCTGCTGTTCGCGCGCGCGTTTACTCTGCTGCACCGCCACGGCGCCGGTAGTTGCCCTCGCGTCGGCCGCCCTGGGCATAGGAGGGGGAGCGTTCAGTTGTCCGCCGATGAAACCTCTATTGTTCATCGGGGCGTTAACGTCTCGCGCGACCGCGCCTGGCTCCAGCGCGAGATAAGAAGTGTACGGTGTTACAATGCCGTAGCGAGTTCCGAGGTCAACAATCTCGTCGCGCAGTTCCTGCTGCTCGCCATTTGTCCGAACCTGTTCCATTAGCCAACCTACCCGGCGCGTCGCCCACAATCGCGGCAGAAAATCGTTTGCGTCTTCGCGCATCGGAAAACGAAGATTGTTGTAGAAAAACTTTTTGCTGGCACCGTTCGCGTTGCCGCTCAATTGCAATCTGACGAAGTCCATATCGATTGGGTTTCGATAACGGCCAATGAGAGTAATTTGTGAGCCTCGGAAAAGGTCGGGCAGCGCTCTTGGATAAACCAGATCGGTTTCAACTCCGGCCATGTCGAGCTTTAGAGCTGTAAGGACTGGATAGTTAACTTTCGCAAAGAAGTTTGAGACCTTAACCTCGAGGTCTTCCTTCGGTTCGACGTAATCTGCGACGCCGCCGTTTTCAGCGGCCAGCTTGTCTAACAAAGCAGTGTTCACGTCATAGCCAACGCCAAACGTGAAAATACGCACGCCCAGGGTTCGCGCCCTGCCCGCGTTTCCGACGATTTGCTCGGTGTTTGTTATGCCGACGGTTGGTAAGCCGTCTGTCATAAAAACCAATATCTTCGGACGGTCGCTGGACTCAAATTGCTCAATTGCGGCCAGCAGCGCCTGATTGATGTTTGTTCCCCCTACGGGCCGCAGCGACTCAGCGAACACTTCGCCGCGTTTGCGACCCTGTTCATCCGCCGTAATCATCCTCGATTCCATCAGCCGCTCTTCGCCGGCAAAAGAGATTATGTTGAAACGATCCTGTGGTCGCAGAATTCTGACGCCGTAAAGCAGAGCCGCTCGCGCCTTTTCCAGCTTTCCTGCTTCGGCCATCGAGCCGGAGGTGTCTAAGACAAAGAAGATATCCTTCGCCACGTATTCCTGTTCCGACCAATCGTCTTTGGGCGAAATCATCAGTAAGTAGTAACCGTCCTTGCCGGGCTCTCGGTGGGTGAGAAGAGTGACGCCGAAGTCTTCGCTTGATAGTCCGTAGAATAACTGGAAATCCTGTGGGTCTTTGCCGCTTTCGAAGGTGACTACTGAACGCCGGTCGCCATTTCGTTTCACTTCAATCGCATGACTTGGAGAGTAAATATTTCGCAAGGGCTCCTTGCTCTCAAGTTCGACACGACCAGAGACAGTGCCGATCTGCGTCACCTGTCTGCCGGTTCCGAGCGGATAACGATAGGAAACTGTGCCTGACTCCGCCCGCAGGATTTGAGAATACGTAAGTTCGAGCTTCTTGTCTGAATGCGGGGGAATAGGAAAAATGCTCGCTTGGAATAAATTCTTGCCGGCGTATTCCAGCAATCCCGGATCGCGCTGGCGCCTGACTATCTCATCGTAGATACGTCTGGCCTCTTCGCGCGAACGCACTTCGCCAACCAGCCGCCGATCCCCATCCCAGATCGCAAATTCCGTAATCGATGCTTGCTCGGGAATCGGAAAGAAATAAGTTCCTTCGAGCGTCGCGTCGGTATCATTTCTAAAGATCTGTTCTACGTGAGTGGTCGCCACTTGCGACGAGATCTTGGCGTCTACCTTGATGGATTTGATTGGAAGTGCACGGGGTAAGGCGATCGGGCGGGGCGGGATTGGGCAGCGGTTGCAAGGGCCGGGGACAATCACGCCTTGTGCGGAAGCGCTAGCCCCAATTGCGAGCAATACTGAAGCCAAGAGCAGCAAAAATCGAAGGTTTAGGACTCTCATGATCTCCTCACTATCATTACGCAAAAGTTCGCCCATCTTGCTCGGGTTATAGAACGAGCCGACAGGCCGGCACTTGCGACCTAATCGAAAGTGACTCGGGAATTACCGTAGTTCCCGTAATCGCCGGTTTCTGAAAGCCACAATCGTCACGTAGATGATGATGCAAACGCCGCCGGCGGCGAGGGCGAACGGAGCACCGTATCGATGCGAGACCGCGCCTGCGAGTAAGTTTCCAAGCGGCATAGAACCAATGAACGAGAGTATGAACATGCTCATAACTCGCCCACGCATTTCGTCAGTCACGAGTTGCTGTAACAAGGTGTTTATGACCGCTATTGACGAGACGATCGTAAACCCCACGCCGAAAAGGAACACCAGCGACCATATCAGATGCGTTGCTTGTGCGAAGCCGATAAGGAAGACGCCGAACCCGAACGCGCCGCCGAGTACGGACCAGCCTTTGCGCTTGAAGTCGCCGAGATATGCCAGAAACAGTGCGCCGCAGAACGCGCCCGCCCCAGCTACTCCCATCATCCAGGCGAGCCCGCTCGCGCCAAGATGGAAAATGTCGCGAGCAAAGATGGGGATCATTGTGATGTAAGGAGCGCCGAATAAACTGTTGACGGCGGAGATTGATAGCAAGGAAAAAACTCGCGGGCGATTCTTGACGTAACGGAAACCGGCGATGAGATCCTGCCACAAAGCGCGACGATCCTTAACCGAGTGTGCATACTTCGTGACTTCGTCGAAATGCACCATGCGTAGCGCAATGACTACGGCCACAAACGAAAGGCCATTGAAGAAGAAGCAGCCGGCTAGTCCGAAAAAATTGAAGCCGACTCCTGCGAGCACTGGGCCAATAACACGCGATAGTTGAAACTGAGACGAATTCAGCGCCACGGCATTTGCCAGGTCCTCTCGACCCACAAGATCAAAAGTCATCGCCTGGTACGACGGGCCCGCCAGCGCCATACAACATCCGGTCACAAACGAAAAAGAGAGGACCATCCAAACAGCTACATGATTAGTCCAAACCAGCGTAGCCAAACCGACTGCCGCCAATCCGGCCACGACCTGCGTGTAGAGAAGCAACCGGCGACGATCGACAAGGTCGGCAAATACGCCTCCGGCAAGCGTCAGGAAGAAGCCCGGCGCAGTGGCCATAAACCCATCAATACCCAACCACAGTGCGGAATTGGTGAGCTGGAGCACGAGCCAGCCCTGGGCCACGGCCTGCATCCAGGTGCCCACATTCGAAAGAAATGCCCCTACCCAGAAAACACGATAATTGCGGTGTGACAACGCGCGAAACATCGCCGCCCTCCGCCTGGGAATTATCGTTTCCGGTTCCAGTTTCTCGACTTCGATTGCCATGACTAAATTGTTCTTAACATTCAACCCCTCAAAGCTCCAAGTCTGCGTCAGCGATAGCACAAAACTTTGCGCTAACTTTGCGAGAGTTGTTGAGTGCATGTTTTAATCGGGCCAGTGCCTGAAGAACTGGTCCGGAGGAGAATCGCATGAAGCTCATCGTAGTCGCGGTTAAGACTCTTATTTCGTTTGCCATCATACTTTGCGCTGTCGCCATCGCTGCGGCGCAGACTGACAAGCAGAAACCCACACCATCGCCGGTACCATCACCAATGCCAAAACAACTAACAGTAGAAACACCTGCGCCTCCAGTTGCAAATCCCGCTGACGTCGCCTCAATCGATGCGATTATTGCCGCGGTTTATGACGTTATATCGGGACCAGCCGGAAAGAAGCGCGATTGGGATCGTATGCGTTCGCTGTTTGTGCCCGGAGCGCGTTTGATTCCGACGGGGCCGCGACCGACTGGAGGTTTCGGATCACGCGTCTTGAGCGTTGACGAATATAGCGAGCGCGCGAGTGGCTTTTTTGAGAAGGAAGGATTTTACGAACGAGAGGCCGCGCGCCAGACTGAACAATTTGGCCAGATTGCGCATATCTTCAGCACCTATGAATCGCGACACGCGCCAGACGACGCCAAGCCGTTTCAGCGTGGCATCAACAGCATTCAGTTGATGAACGACGGCAAGCGCTGGTGGGTTGTAACGATCTTCTGGCAGGGCGAGGATGATAAGACGCCGCTGCCGGAGAAGTACCTGAAGAGTAAGACGGGGGAATAGGGTAAGAGGGGAAAAGGGGAACGGGTAAAGGGGAATAGTTGAAGAGGGGAACAGGGGAAAAGGGGAACGGGGGAAGGGAAAAAAGGAGGAACGGATAATGGTATTCCAATCGCTGCCCTCCCTGTTGCTAGTCATCCCTATTCCGCTATTCCCCTTTACCCGTTACCCTTTTCCACTATTCCCCTCTTCCCTATCCCCGTTGCCTTACGTTTGCGTTTTCTCGCCGCCACGCGGAGAGCGATCCACCTTTCCCACCACGACGTACTGCAACAATTTCAGCCATGATCGCCAGCGCCACTTCCTCCGGCGTGACTGCGCCGATATCGAGTCCAACAGGTGCGTGAACTTTGGCAATTCTTGTCTCAGCCACTCCGCTTTCGCGCAGCCGTTGCAACACAATATTCGTCCGGCGTTTGCTGCCGATTAAGCCAACATAGTCGGCGTCAACTGTCATTACGGCTCGCAAGCATTGTTCATCCTCGCTATGCCCACGCGTTACGATTGCTGCGCAGACGCCGTGTCCGTTGCCGACCGCCGCCTGCGCCGCTTCTGACCAGCTGCGTGCAGCCACCAATTCGATTCCCCGCTCAGGAAAGTGTTCGCGCTTAACTAACTCAGCACGGTCATCGATCAACGTCGTGCGATAACCCAGCAGACTGGCGAGCTTCGCCAACGACGCTCCCACGTGGCCCGCGCCGCAAATTACCAGCCGTGGCTCCAACTGAATACGTTCAAAAAGAATTTGCGCTTCACCCCACTCAGTAAGCGCTGGCGCCAGGTCCTTAACTTGAAAGACGCGAGTTTCCGCTTTTGATTCGAGAACCGTGGCCGCATAGTTTACGACCGCGTTATCGAGCGCTTCGCTTCCTAAGCTGCCGATCGTCGCGGATTCCGAAACCTGAACGAGCAGTTTTGTGCCAGCGTTAATTGAATCGGTCATGCCTGACTCGATTAATGTGGACAGTAAGGCAATCGAACCATCTTCCAGTATTCGCTCAACTGCTTCGGGAATCGATTCAGACCGCGCTTTGTTTCCCGGAGACTTGATTAAAGACATTTGTTTGCTGGGACGGCGGGCGCCTTCGCTCGCCTCGTGTTTTGATGAGAATGACCGTGACCACAAGTCACTTGGAAGGCGATGTTTTGGCTAAGCCGACGGCTGCAGCAGCCCGACGCAAAAGCCACCAGGGACCGACCAACAGGTACGTCGGATTCTTGAAGAAGGCTGGACGATTGCCTTCAATGGCGTGGCCAATGAATTGAAGAATCCAACCAACCACAAACAACGCGAGCGCCCAATGCCAGTTAAAGAAAAACAGTGGCAGCGAGATCACAATCAAGGGTATGCCAATGCTATGCGTCAACCGGTTCAGTGGATGCTGGTGCTCAGCCTTGTAGTGTTCGATGAAAGATTCGGGCATGTGATTCAGCCTCTTGTCAGAACCACCTGCGGTAGCGGGTGGGTCACAAGCCTGAAAACCGTGTATTGTTTCGTTATTACTTTTGAGCCCAGACATCAATAAAAATATCCATCGTCCCGCCGCAAACCATTCCCTCTTCACTGGCTTCCTCAGCTGTTAAAGAAAAGTGATGCAGGGCAGACTTGCCGGAGCGCATGGCCTCGCGTGCTTCGGCCCAAACCTCAGCCTCGACGCAGCCGCCCCCCACTGTGCCGGCCGTTTCGCCATTTTCGAAAAACAGCATCTTGGCTCCGCGCTGCTGCGGCGTTGAACCGCGCGTGCCGGTAACTGTAGCAACCACCACTTGCTCACCGCGCTGATGAGCTTCGCTGACAGCGCGATAGAGATCTCTTTGTACGATTGTGCCCATAAAGTACCGGTTGGCTGTGGTAACTCTCACCGTTCTTGTAGGACAGGCTTACGAGTTCTGCTTGCGTAACGCGATCACCGCGAAATGCTGGCAAGCAGGAATGCCTGTACCACGCTGGCGGAATTATTCAGGCTTGGTGCGACGGGCAGGTCGCGGCTCTGGGTTCGTTACTCCGGAAGTGTCCTGCTGTGCCTGCTGCATCTCTATTTTCCGGCGCAAGGAATCGACCTCGGCGTCGGCAGTGGCTACGGACGTTTCCAGACGCGTGCGACTGGTCTCCAGTATTTTGACCTGGGCCAGCACCCGCGAGCGTTCGCTCTCCAATTGCCGGCGACGCGCGTCACGTGCCTCCTCCGGATGTACTGTGCCATACCCAGCGGCTCGTTCGATGCTTTCCGGTCGCATTTGGTACTCAATCTGTTCAAGCTTCGACTGTAAATCCGCTAATTTGGTTTCAACATCCAACTGCTGTGCGCGCAAATTCTCAGCCCGCTGCTCAGCGCGCGTCAGCCGCTCCATATCGATAAGAGTGCGATCATTCTGCTGCATCTGAGTCAACTTATCGTTGAGGCGATCCACTTGATTTGAAAGTGCGTTGATTGTCTGCTGCATTTCGGCATCGCTCGAACTCTTTGTCGAATTGCTCTTCCTGGGTTGTGCGCTTTCATTGGGCTGCTGTTCGGTCGGCTCCTGGTCGGCCGTGCTGATGATCCTTTCGGTCTCTGCGCCGCTGGATTCAGATCCGGCCGGAGCTATGGCGGGATTAGTAATCACGGGCCTCGCAACAGCTGGTCTCGTGACGCGGCGCGCGCGACGCTTTCGGCGCCGTTGAGCATCAGCGTCAATGGAAAAAACACTGAGCCCGATCAGAATTACCAACAGAAACGAACTGTACCGAATGAATCGACTTTGCATAGAATTTCCTCAAAACTGCTGGACAGGCTGGTTTCAAGATACCGCTCTCCCTAAATGCATTCAAGCGCCCGCAGGCTGCTTTCAACTTACACGGCAGGATCTGACTCGGGTTCCCCAAACCTAGCGCGGCGCTTCACTGCAGGTTTTCGATGGTTTGTTCAAGTTGCGCAGTGCGCTGGGCAATATCGGCGATACGCGCGCCTACTTCAGCAACCTTCTCGGCAGGCGCTCGCTCAGCAAACTGCGGATTGGCGAGTTGTGCTTCGAGCTTGGAAGCTTCTTCCGCAAGCTTTTCTTTTTCTTTTCTAAGTCGATTCCGCTCCTGTTCGAAGTCGATCAATCCTTCGAGCGGAATTGCCACCTCGGCGCCACCTGCCAAAACTGCCCACGCTGATGCCCGCGGAGCTTCAAGCTTTTCCAACACAGAAATCTCCGCCGCGCGAACGAGACGGCTAATCTGATTCTCATTTGCCGAAAACACGGCGCGCAACTTTTCATCCGGCGATCCAACCAACACCCGCACGGGCTCGCCCGGCTTGATGTTCATCTCCGAACGAATGTTACGCACTCGCGAAATCAGCTCGATGACCGCCTGCATCTCCGCACTCGGCATCTTCATCAATCAATTCCCGCCTGCGTTTCAGGATATGCCGCCAGCATTATCGTAGGTGCGGCGCCGCGCGTAAGCTGGATGCAATAACTTTTCCTGAGCGCCGGGCAATCGTTGCCACAGTTCTTCGGTGATGTAGGGCATGAACGGATGCAACAGGCGCAGCGCCTGTTCCAGCACTGAAAGCAAACGTGTGCGAGCGCAGTTCTTTGCGGCGTCACTGCTCTTCCGCGGTAACGTCGCCTTTGTCAGCTCGATATACCAGTCGCAGAAGTCGTCCCAGAAGAAGTGATAGAGCGTTTGGACTGCTTCATGAAACTCGTAAGCGCCGAGCGCTTCATGCACGTCTCGCGTCGTTTTGTTAAGGCGCGAAAGAATCCAGCGATCGTGCAAAGCTAGTTTCGGCGGCGGTCGCAGTTAGAGTGTCGGGATCGATTGTCGCGCCCTCGGAATTCAGTAAGCGAGAAACGCGCGGCGTTCCAAATCTTGTTGGCAAAGTTGCGATACGACTCGACCTGCTTCTCATTCCAGCGAGTATCAGTGCTACCTACCTGAGCGAGCGTCAGGCGCGTTGCATCGACTCCATACTTGTCAAACACCTCGAGCGGATCGACGCCGTTCATCTTTGTCTTCGACATGCGCTGGCCCTGCACTGTCGAGGATCGTCCCGGTGACGAAGACATCAGCAAATGGCTCGCGTGCCATAAACTTCAACCCCATCATCACCATGCGCGAGACCCAGAGGAAGATGATGTCGCGGCCGGTCATCAGCACCGAGGTCGGATAAAAGGTGTTCAGATCTTCGGTTTCTTCGGGCCAGCCCAGGTCGAGAAAGGCCAGAGCTGCGAAGAGAACCAGGTGTCGAGTACATCCGGATCCTGGGTTAATTCGTCAGTCCCCGCTTTGGCGCGCGCTTCTTCTTCCGAGCGCGCCACGATAATTTCGCCATCGCGGGTGTACCACGCCGGAATCTGATGACCCCACCACAGCTGGCGCGAGATGGTCCAGTCACGCAGATTCTCAAGCCAGTTTGAATAAACTTTTTCGTAAGGAACTTCGGGCACAAACTGTGGCTTCTGCTCCTGCTCAACAACCTCGAGCGCCAGATCTCGCAACTGGTCCATCCGCATAAACCACTGCGTCGAGATCAAAGGCTCGATGACGGTCTTGCAGCGCTCACACTTTGAAATGGAGAATTCATAGTCAACAACCTTTTCCAGCAGGTCCGAGCTCGCTCAAACTTCTCGACAACTTTCTCGCGCGCTTTGTAACGATCCAAGCCGGCAAAATCGGCACCGGCGTCTTCTGTCATCTTCGCGTGGCTGATCGATGACGACGATCCGTTCGGCAAGTTGTGACGCACACCCATGTCGTAATCGTTTGGATCGTGGGCAGGTGTAACCTTCACGGCGCCGGTGCCAAATTCCGGATCGACAAACTCATCTGCGATCAACGGGAATCTCGCGGTCCGTCAGCGGTAACAATAAAGTCTCGTCCAATCAGATCGCGGTAGCGCTCATCGTTGGGGTTGACGGCGACCGCAGTATCGCCGAGCATTGTTTCGGGTCGCGTTGTCGCTACGGTTACGCTTCGATTACCCTTCTTGACCGGATAGTGAAGGTAGTAGAGTTTTCCGGCTTGCGGTATTTTTTCCACTTCCAGATCGGAGAGCACGGTCTGATCGTTGGGGCACCAGTTCACGATGCGGTTGCCGCGATAAATCATTCCTTCTTCGTACAGACGCACGAAAACTTCGCGCACTGCTCGCGACAGGTCCTCATCCATCGTGAATTTCTCACGCGACCAATCGACTGAGGCACCTTCGCGCCGCATCTGTTTGGTAATTTGCCCGCCGGATTCCCTCTTCCACTTCCAAACCCGCTCGATAAAACTTTCGCGTCCCAAATCATGGCGAGTTTGATCCTTCTTTCTTCAGTTCGCGGCTAACCATCAACTGCGTTGAGATGCCGGCATGATCCATTCCCGGCAGCCAAAGCGTACGATAGCCACACATACGCTTATATCGGGTCAGCACATCCATCATCGTGTGCTGCAGTGCATGGCCCATGTGCAATGAGCCGGTAACATTGGGAGGTGGAATCACAATGGAATAAACCGGCGCGTTCGCATCACGGTTAATTTCCGGTGCGAAATAGCCCTGCTTTTCCCAGCGTTCGTAATGGTTCTGCTCTGCTTGTTTGGGCTCGTATTGTTTAGGGATTTCCATGGAGTGGTCAGTCGTCAGTGCTCAGCGCTTAACTCAACTTTTGTTGTAATCAAACATTGTAAAGTAATAGGCAAGGGTTTTCATATCGAGGGCTGCCAACTGACTACCGACAAAAGGAAAGCAGGCCACTTTTAGGTGACCTGCTCGAAAACAATTTGGCTTTGGCGATATTTAAGAACTCTTCTCTTCGAGCTGCCGCTTAATCAGAAGCTCAGCCAGTTG
Source organism: Blastocatellia bacterium (assembly GCA_963698325.1). GTDB lineage: Bacteria > Acidobacteriota > Blastocatellia > Pyrinomonadales > Pyrinomonadaceae > PSRF01. The sequence continues at coordinate 859,310 of CAVOQJ010000013.1, forward strand.
CGGCACCACCTCCCAGGCTATTTCCTGCACGACCTTCTCGGACATGTGTTCAACTGCCCGCCGTGCTATCGCGTCAATCATCTCCGGTGACAGTTGCTGTATTGAAAACTCACCTGGCGTTGGCGGAGCTAAAGACGCCGTAGTCTCGGGTGAAAATTGCTCAGCCACAACGCTGCTGCCGGCACTCTTCTCCGCTGACGCCGCAATGAACTCGGCTTCACGTAATGTTGACTCTTCGCGGGACTCGCTAACTGGTTCGTCCACGATCCGCTGAAACTCCTGCGTTGTTGCGAGTTGATCTGTCGGTGCCGCGGCGACTTCGGACGTTACACCCACCACCTCGACCTCGGGCAATGTTGCTTCCAGCATCGGCTCGCCAACTGGTTCGTCCACGATCCGCTGAAACTCCTGCGTTGTTGCGAGCTGGTCTGAGGTGACCCCACGATCTTCGGAGATAACTGTTTCCCGAGACCAGTTTGTGCTCAACGGGCCAGGTTCTGCCTGCGCAATCGAACCATAGGTATCGACGCCGCTAAATGCAGGTGTGGGGGATACAGCTTCAACGGAGGAAGCTTCGGGAATGTCATCAAGATCTATATCTAAAACGAAATCGTCGTCCAGAGCCGAACGCCTTGGTTCGAAGCCGAGATCCAGGAGCACCTCGCCGGCGCCTTCGTACGTTTCGGAAACCTGGTTTCTGCTCCCCGTCACTGTTCCCTCCGTCATTCCATTATCCACCTTTGCACCCGATAAGAGTTGCGCTTCTTCCTGCTGCACGTGCGACGGCGCGGCTTCTTCCACAATGTGCCGAAGTTCCGCTGGCAGCGGTTGGGTATCGGCGGTTGTGATTTCCAGTTCCGCCGTGCTGAGCTTTTCGACTTCCGATTCCGGCACGTCAGGTTTTGGTAATTCAGCCGTCGGTATCTGTTCCTCGGGCGGGCGACCGCCCACGAGCAAGCCAACTTTGTCTATCAAGCGTCGAATCGATTGAAAGGGCTTAGTCAAAGTGTCGTTCGCGCCAACTCTGCGCGCCTCCTCTTCGTCGAATGGCTCGAAGGAGCCAACCAGAAGCATAACAGGAATGTGTTTCAGCTTGTCGCTTTGCTTTATGTACTCACAAAGTTCGTATCCATTTACCAGCGGCATAAAAACATCCGCCAGAATAACATCGGGTCGAAACTCTTCCAGTTTTTCAATCGCCTCACGTCCGTTGTTCACGCAAACTACGCTGACGCCTTCGTCGGCAAAAGTGAGATCGACAACCTTTTGAATCGTGATTGAATCGTCGGCGAGTAGGAGTTTTCGTCCAGCTAACAAAGCTTGGGTACCTTAGCTGAATTGAGCGCCACTGGTTGGGTTAGGATTTGTGTACAGTTGGCGCAGGGCTTGTTTGCTGCTTGTCTAACAACGTGCGGCTTTAGGCGGCTTTCTCAAAGGCCAAAGGCCACGTTTTGAAACTACCATCCGCGCCAATGGCACGTCAAGAGCTTTAGTCGCAGCAGGTGCACCGGGGGTCTATCGTCAGGGAATAGACGAATTGGCAGGCAGACCAGAGCCAAACGCCCTGCTTAGATGTGGGTTGATGCTAAAGAGCAGCCGCCTCTCTCGCCCGTCCATATATTCGAGTTGCTGGCCCAGGATCTGGTTTTCAACCAGGACTATGCTCGATTTCTCGTCTTTGGTAATTAGGATTGAGCCCGGCATCGCCCTGTGACCTTTCACTTGATCCAGCAGCCAATAGCGCTTGGCGTATCGAACGCTAGTCGGAGGCCGTTGCCCGGCGGCAATGCCCGTGAAGGCGGTTACCACATATTGATCTCCATGAGCCGCAATTATGAACGAATCCGGATCAATTTCACCGGCGTGACTCTGCAAACCACGGATTAGTCCGGCCCGCCTGGCGAGATAGTCACCCTCAAGACCCAGCGGCAGTGGGCTAATCACCATGAAAACAACAAAAGGCAAAACAGCTGCGGACAGGTAAAGTGAAACCGCGGGCCGAATAGAATGAGCAACCCAAAGTAGACCGGGGATTATGACGGCGCACTGGATGTAAGCGAGGGTTCTGATTCGGCCTGCCAAGCCCGTAAGACCGGTTTGCGAATTGAAAAACGGATTGAGTGTTATCAGCAAGCTCCATACTGCGACGCTGCCGAAGGCATAATGACTTAGATTCAGACGGCCCTTGCGCCCAAGCCAACTGAGCACAACCAACATCGCCACCGAAACCACGAGCAGCGCCAACTCATCGGCAAAGAGTGCGCCTCCTATGGGCCAGGTGGGACGAGTAGTCAATTCATTGCCGGCTTGGATTGACCCTAAAGCAAGCGGTCGACTTGCCAGGATCACAGGCCCTAACCACACGATGATCGCGGCAACGATTGCCCAGATTCTTTGATTTCGCGTGCCAGCGATCGCACAGCGAAGCAGGAGCAAGGAAAATGTTATCCCGAGCGCCACTGCCACGGCTGACTTGTGACTCAAAATGGCTGCGCCAAAGAGGACTATCGAGACGTAAAGGTAGAATTGCTGACGAGTCTTTATCAATCTATGAAAGCTCCAGGCGCACCAGATTAACAAAACCAATGAACCCAAATGGTTCAAGAACTCGCCTTCCAAATAAAAATGCGATCTGGGAATCGCGACCAGAAAGCTGCCAACCAGAGCCAGCCAAAACGAGCGACTCAAGCCGGCAACCAACGCAAAGAGGCCAGATACGAGCAGGAGATGTAAAAGACAAGCTCCAAGCTTCAGAGTTAAGGGCTTTCAGGAATGAGAAATCTCAAAGCGGTGAGATAGTAAAGCATCAGCGGCGTGGTACTCGGAATATACAGGTGACCGGTGCTGCGTAAATGATCGATTTGGAGCACATAGTAATAACCGTCTACTCCCACTGCGGCGGGGTAACGCCTGAGGATCATGAAGTCGATCCAGAACGCAGTCATCAACAGGGCGCCCAGTCCGAGGAAAGGAAATGGAGTTCGGCGGCCAAGCTCCAGGAGATGCTTGAATGAAAACGGCAATCGATGTTATTCATCCAACGTCAGCTAATTGTTCCGCGGAGGGGCGGGTGCAACGTAAGCTGAAAAGATCCGAGACAGTTTAAGTTAATCAAACCAGGAAGAGCGACTACAAACTCCGCGACACTAATAGCACTGTGTCTCACAACTAGTGTCACATACTGTTTCGTAGTAGTAACAAGTGCCGTAATAGTCGTAGACCGTGCAATTACTGTAGCAGTAAGTTACGCAAACTGTGTAACATTGCATACCACAATTAGGATCACCACAACAGGGATCGCCGCAACACGGGTCGCCGCAGCAAGGATCATCACAGCAGGGATCGCCACAGCAGGAATCACCGCAACACGGATCGCCGCAGCAGGGATCACCATGACACGGATCCGCATAGGTGGTAACTTGCGTGATGCTTTGCTGGTCACAAGGAGTAACGTCCTGAGGAAGGTTATCCGCCGAGTCGTTCACGTTGCACATCGCATTCATCAGTGATATCCGCGGGGTCTGACCAAAGCATGGTGCGTTGGGATCGGGCCTTACTGTCTCGGTAATGCCCATGGTGTGGCCGATTTCGTGCAACATGGCCTTTAAAATAGCGGTCAAATAGCTTGGAGCGGATTGGCTAAACCATCCCCCACCGATATTGTTAATATCGATAGTGGTGCTCGCCGAGGTAATGATTCCTCCTGGCCCGGTGGACATCACAGTGCCGGCCGGGTGAAAGCCTCCGGCATCTTGGTAGGTACCGACGCGTACCGTGAAAGTCGCAGGATGATTTGCATCGGCTGGGGCAAAGGTCACACCTGAACCGTTGCTGCCGTTGGCCGTCGTCCACTTGCTGAACCCGCTTTGAATAGATGACTGAATTCCTGGTGGCATTGAGCTGAAGTCGTAATAGACCGTGCTACCCTTGGCCCAACCCGCGGAAGGTGTTGTCCTGAGGAGGACATCCCGTTAGTGGTGTTTGGGCGCTCGCCAAACGCCGACTGTTTGCCGACAAGCTAGCTGAAAGGTAGACAAGCAGCAGCAGGGCAACTAGCAGCAGAAGCACTGCCACCCGCTTTTGCCACTGAATTGTGCCGGCTACCTCGGTCATCACTTATCTTGTTTTGTTTTGTGGACACTTGGGGCAATGGCGGTCTTAACCTCTTCGATCATTGTTTGCGCGTTCCTGCGGTTCTGAGTCTCCTCCGGTGGGTCATCAGAAACGTCCCAATGACAACTGCGTCTGCGTTTAGCGCAGCCTTGTCCAGGAGAGGAATGGATTCTTCCTGGCCGGACGAGAATGGAAGGCCCGTGCTGCGAACGATGTTGATATCAGCATCCCCGATCTTGTCTCGTTTCGTTGTCGGCAACTCACTCAGCTTACGACCCAATCCAAGTCCGTTGTAAAGTCGGCTGTGAGTCTTTTGCTTTTCAGTCATAGCGCCCGGTTGAACCGAAGTAGCTTGTTGAGGAACGCGGCGTGGACCTGGCTGTTTTTGCGCACGTCGCGGTGCGACTGTGGCAAATGTTAGCAGGGCCAGTATTGAAGCGAGAGCTAGTCTTATCACGCTGGGATATTTCATATTCAGAATTGACCTCGGCTAATCATTCATTCCGCCAGAAATCTCATCGGCCACCCTAAAGGACAACTAAGGCCACCTGTCAGTCGAGTCGGTGCTCCCCAAGGCGCCTGCCGCGCGCAAGAGCCTTTCCAAATCGGCGCGTCCAAGTTGCTCCGCACGGAGGAGTGCTGTCCGTTTATTACGGTCACGTGCGTTGACATTGGAGCCTTTCGACACTAGAAGCTTCACGACTTGAGTATTCCCCTTGTCCACCGCCAGCATTAAGGGCGTGCGCCCAAGATCATCTACAGAATTTATGTCGGAGCCGTTATCGAGCAGCATTTTTGCGAGGTCGGCATTGTTGGAAATAATCGCCATGACTAGCGGCGTCCTCTTGCGCCAGTCCGCTGTATTCGGATCAGCCCCTCTGATTAGAAGCGAACGAACCAAATCAGTGTGGCCTCCCAAGACGGCATAATGTAAAGGAGCGATGCCTCTCCTATCGCGAGCGCTGGGGTCGCTACCTCTATCGAGCAGGGTTAGAGCCATATCCATCTCGTGTTGTGACAGCGCAAACGCGAGAGCTGTGGCACCCACGGTATCTTTTATGTTTACGTCTGCACCTCTGGCTATCAGGCTCAACGCGGCTTCTATGTGCCCTTCCCGTGCTGCCCAGAACAATGCTGTTCTCCCCTTATTTGTCCTGGCGTTTACATCAGCCCCGGCTTTAAGCAGAGCTTTTGTCACCTCCGTTTGCCCACCATTACTGCAATCATCAAAACTGTGGAATTCTCCCGATCATTCGCATCTCTCGTCTCCGGACTCATTCCAGCCGCGAGGAAAAGGTCCACCAAACTCTTATCACCCTTCCTGACGCTCTGTATGAAGGCCCGTTCGGTAAAGGGAACTCCTCCCTGCGCCAGCGCCTTCTTATTAGTTGCCGGGCTCTGCCCGTTAACGACAAGGGCGAGAAGGCTCAACAGAACCAATGACACTGCGCGCTTTAGTAACTTTTCCATATCCGTCACTCCCCGACATCAGAATAGAACTTTGGACCGCAACTACTTTGCCACTCGCCGAAGCTCGTCGTAAAAGGAGCGCGCGTCTTTGTTATCGTAGCGTTTCATTAGTTGGTCCTCTTCCCGAACCTGAGGCTTGATGGTTCCGCCGGGCGTCACTTCGAATAAGCCTTGCGGACCGCCGCGCAACACGAAGTAACCGTCAGCTCTCTTTTCAAGAAAAAAGACGTACGACTTCCCAGCCTCCGGATTATTCCAGAAGTCGGGCAACTTAACTTCAGCAAAGGTCCCATCGCCGAAATCAACTCGTCCACCTGGCCCACGAACGGTAATCGGCTGTCCGGATCCCGCGCCTCCTTTGAAAGACCTGTTCACGTTCACAACAAAGTCCGTAACTATTAACTTCTCTGCTGGGGTAGCAGGCTGCTGCTCTTCGACTGGACCGTTCCAAACACAATGACGCTGCTTTCACGAGCGAGTGATTCTATGTCGTCATACCTGCGCAGGTTCGTCGACCGTGCGGTTGCCGTAATACTGCCACTCTTCTTAGCCTGTTCCCGCAGGGACTGGCCGCGGACGTTAACCCTGGTCTGCGGCAAACCGGGTGTCCGGTGTTTCGCAAGAGCGAAGACCAGAGCAGACACGATCACAGATAGCAGTGTCGCCAAGATCACATGCTTTTTCATACTAAGAACCTCCCTTGGGTCGCGGGCTGACCTTCCGCTTCGAAATCCGTCCAGCCGCAGAATGGAGGCGTGGTATCCCAATAACAGTTGTTTGCCGGTGGCGTTCCGACGGGATTTGGAGGGCACGGCGTCGGGGTGGGAGTCGGTGTCGGACAACCCGAGCAGTTTACAGTGTCGCCATGAAGAACGTCGTTACAGTCCCTCCAACTCGTGGAGAAACCGGTCGGGTTGGATCAGACCCCTGGCATTGGCAAATGCAGTCTTGCACTTGACAGCCTGTCTCGGTACACCCCCCAAGGCCACCTCCGCGAGAACCATCACAGCGGATGTAGTCATAGTCTACCGTGCACTGGGGATTGCCTTGGCTACTCTGGCCGGTAGAAGTGGCGCAGTGAGTAAAGTGGTCGCATTGAGTTATCGCGTGTTGCGCGGAAGTCGCCGAACTCAATGCCAGGAATGCCAGCAAAAGTTCTGCTGCCCGGAAAATTTGGATGCCTCTCCCAGCCGATTTTGGTGCTTTCATAGCTATTTCCTACGCGGCCTCGTACCGGCTGTTTTCCCCATCTGCAAGAAGCCATTCCATCGGGAACACTTATGCAAAGCTCCGATTCACTCAAGCAGTTTTTGTGCTTCAGCAGTCCCTCGAGTTTGGTGTAACTTCCGCAGGCTGTCTCGATAGGCCCTTGCCCCGATTTCCTCATCTGAATTAAACGGCCCGACGTCATTAGGCAGCGGCTGATCCCTTTGCAGTAATGGAACGATCGCAGCAAACGATTTTCCGTTTTCCTTGAATTTTTGATCCAACCATTCCTTGTATCTGGCCGCGCCTGTTCGAATGGACCTAATCACCTCCGCCCCTTTTTCGTTGGCTCCCAACGTAGTGTTGTCGTCAAATTCCACGTAGTCGATGTTAATTTCGATCCCCCGAATTATGCCTTCGGGATAGGAAATTGGCCCCGGCGGGCCAACGATTGACTCTTGTGCCGGCCCTACACGCTTGTTGGCGTTGTCAAAATTGGGATGGACTATGGTGTCAAAGCTCGAATAATGTGTTTCTTTTGTCAGCGTTCCGTTCCTTTCCAGCAGGATTGAATAAACAGCAGTCGCTGCCGAGATCCGCTTCTCAGTGTTGTTCCTGATTCTGCAGTCAAACGGGTCCAGCTGATTGGGGGCACTGAGGTGAGCAGTGTCACAGCGTATGTCAACCGGAACAACTCCGTTGACGTTTTCCAATTGCCTGGTTATTACGTGAATGTCTTTTTCAGGCGCCTGTGTTCTCGAATTTTTTCCCGAAACAGCCCAAACTCCTAAGGAAAGCAATCCCAAAATAACAAGCCTGATGATGAGCTTTTGCTTAGCCGTGCGATTCATGTAGAAGCCTCCTCACCTGTTGCTCGCCAATTCCTGTGACCCAAGGAAGGCAGTTTTCACCTGGTTTGCATGCAGCGCGTCAAAGACGCTCCCTTCCTGGTCGGATGCGAGTTTTCCGATCCAGGAATTCTTAACCACGCCCGAACTGTCCACGAGTAGTAATGTGGGAGTGCCGTTCACGCCGATCTTGTTCAGGGGCAACTGCCTGATTTCGTCGACCGATACTCTTAGCCTTTCCAGATACGCACGTCCATCCTCCAACGATTGGGGTAAGACGGCAACAATACGAGTCTGGCCCTTATTCTGAGCCAGTCTCTTATAGAACGGCGCACTCTCCGTGCAGAAGTGGCAAGAGTTAGACAACGCCAGCACCAGAGTTTGTTGATTGTCTTGCCACTTAACGGAAAGTGACGCCAAGGTTGTGCCTACGAGGGATCGATTTGTCGCGCGGTCCGGGACCACCTGTGTCTTCTCTTCCTTCAACATGAAGTTCTTGACGAGAACTACACTTAGAAGACAGGCAACGCAGATGATTGCCAGATTTGCAGTCAGCTCAACCTTTTTCCGACACTAGCGAGCATGGAGCGATTTTCTAATTGGAAAATTCGTCCAGGGATGGCAAGAGCCAGGAGAGAAAGCCTCAGTGGGGTCAAAGCTATTGTTACTGAAAATGCTTCGGCGAGAATTACTCTATGGCGCAGACTCGGACAAAACAATATCGTCAGCCGTGTCGTCCTTGCCATCCGGGCCTGCCGAGCGCAGTGTGAAGTGGTCGCGTTCGCCCTGATACTTGTAAGGCTGATGCCAGGGATCAATGCGAATTACGCGCGGCAGATAGCGTGGACTGAGGTAGTCAACTGCGACGGCGTGGCTGTCGGAAACGACAAAGAAGCCTCGGTCTTTACGAAACTTTTCGAGAGCCCTGGCCATCAATTCCAACTCCGCGCGGGCTTTCTTTTGTTTCCCTTCGTTGACCGCGGTGACTAGTGGCTCAAGTTTGACCCACTCGCGGTTTCCGGTTCGCAATTCCGATACACGCCAACCAGTCTTGTCGTTGACAAGACGAGTCTCCACCTTAACCCAGGCTACGACCGTAGCGGACGCTTGCGAGGCCAGCGGAACCGGCATCGGATCCACCTCCTGGATTCGAACAGCATCAGAAGGAATTTCAACGCCCAGCAGACTTCCCAACAGGCAACGCGCGCGTCTCACGCTTGGGTCGATTGCCAGCGGGCCTCTGAAAGGTGGCTCGGGCGCATTGCATTCTGCCAGCGGTACCTGCGATTTGAGCGCATCGGCGATTAGATCAATCTCTTCCCAACGATCCTGACCGGTTCTAATCTCCGCAACGCGCCACCTTGCCTGCTTGTCTTGAACAAACTTAAGGACAGTCCTGATCTCTGCCGAAACTTCTGCCGCTGCAGCACTAGTTACCGAGATTGTCTTGACACGCACCGAACCGTTGTTCAGTTCAAAACCCGACATGTGCGTGATCGCTCTGCGCGCTTGTTTGGGAGTCAAATCTGCCCTAATGCTCGCCGGAGTGAAACCAATCACGCAGCAAGCCAGTAAGGAAAACTGGGCAGCTAATTTAATTCTGACAGCGAACATTGCGTTTTTTCGAATTAGCCAGGGGCTTTGCCGATTAACATCTGCAACATGGTGTGCAGCTGTGCCGTCGTGAAAGGCTTGGGCAGAAATACTACCGCTCCTGCAGAAAAACTATCTGACGAAAGCTTGGGATCCTGTTCGGCCGTCATCATCATTACCGGAATTTTCAGCGAGCGTTTCTCGGTCTTCATGTAACGCACCAGTTCGGGTCCGGAGATGTGCGGCATGACGACATCAAAGATAGCAGCGGTGAAGTTTGGATCACTCTGCAGAATCTTGTAAGCCTCGCGGCCGTCGCGCGCCGTCACTACATCGTAGTTCTCTTTTTCCAGGATTGCCGAAACTAAACGCAGTATTGCCGGATCATCATCGGCGACCAGAATGCGGCGGTTTTCCTTGCCGTTCGCGGTTAAATGCCCGGTATCTTTGCTCATCATTTATTTCACACTTCCACTGTATGGCTGCTCTCGCCGGCGCTGCTTGATAATTCGGCGGCTAATTTGATTGCTGCAATCATGCTTGAATGCTCTGCAATTCCCTTACCCGCAATATCAAATGCCGTGCCGTGATCTACCGACGTGCGAATGAACGGCAAACCCAGAGTAACATTCACCGCTTCGCCAAACGAAAGGCATTTGACGGGAATCATCGCCTGATCGTGATAACACGCGATCACCGCATCAAATTCACCGCGCGACGCTCGCAGAAATACTGTGTCCGCAGAAAATGGACCCTGAACGTTGATTTCATCGACACCGCGACAGGCTTCGATCGCCGGCGCAATTTCTGAAGTTTCTTCCATTCCGAATAATCCACCTTCGGCGCCGTGCGGGTTTAGAGCTGCCATCGCCAAACGCGGTCGCTCAATGCCCCAGCGCTTCAATTCGCGGTTCGTCAGGTTAATTGTTCGGATAATGCGATCCCGTTCCACCAGTCGTATGGCTTCAGCTAACGGAACGTGCGTTGAGATTAAAACAATGCGCAGATTCGCAGCAACGAAGGCCATCGCATATTCTTCGCTGCCGGTGAGATGTGCCAGAAACTCCGTGTGGCCAGGAAAGCTGTAACCACCCAGAAAAAGTGATCGCTTGTTAATTGGCGCCGTGGCTATGGCGTCAATGCTTCCCGCCGCACACAACTGGACCGCCGCTTCTATGTAGGCAGCCGCCGCTTTGCCTGCGGCTCCAGATTCGATTCCTGGTTCGATTACCCCGTTGATGTTGTCGAGATGAAAAATGATCGGTTCGGATAGGTGCTCGGGAATTGGTTCTCCCAACCGAATAATGTCGTATCCGGATTGCAGGTCGAGAGTACGGGCCGTGTGGGCCAGCAGCTGAGCATCACCGATAATTACCGGAATGCAGACACGGCGAATATCTTCTTCAGCAACAGCCTTTAGAACTACTTCCGGACCGATACCCGCCGGATCACCCATTGTGATACCGATTCGCGGCAAAGGTCGGCGCTCGCGAGGACCTGAATGAGATAAGTTTTTGCCAAACTGCCTCATTAGTCGAGACTGGGCCGGCTATGGTGGATTGGAAGGGAGTCAGGAATCCGAGTGGGCGCCGGTGTGCCTTTACTCCGCAGCCGCTTCAACGCGCTCATCTGCCTTGTACATGTATTTGACATTCCTCTTGAGAAGAAGAAGGTTGGGCGCCGACTTGCGGTTGACCTTCAATGCGCCACGATCGTACCACTCGATGGTTCCTTCAATTTCTTCGCCGTCAAGCAACACAATAACCATGGGAGTGTGCGCATCGATCTGCTTCTTGTAATAGAAGATCTCGGCATTAGTCTCCATCGGCGGGGGCGTTCGCTTTCGCACTTGAACGGCCGCATGTTGAGCCGCTCGCGCTGCCTCTCTGCCGGCGTCTCTTACACTGTCGCTGCCAGGTCCTCGCTGAGAACCACCATTGGAACGTTCTCTGGGTTGAGGGACCTCGCGTGCTTTGCCCTTCACCTCGGCGAGCGTGGTTCTGATGAGTTTACGATTGCTCACTTGTTTCTTTACCTCCAAAAAATTAGGACGGATTCAAAATCGATCGCGCGACTCACATTTGGCGGGGATTGGGTTACGCGAACAAAAGTACACTCGCAGGCTGCGGCCATCCGAGGAGAAGGCGAAAACTTTACCCGAAATGGAAAATCCTGCAAGGAATGACGCTCATGCTACACAAGCGGGCGTCAAAAAGCAAAGGGGAAAATCATTGCAGGCGAAAGCGAACTTTCGTTCAAGTAAAAGGAAGGCTCAACTATCGCGCCTTCCTTATTGCTGCATTGGGTTTTGGTTATTAGTCTGCTTTCTTGCGAATGAATGTGGGCACATCGAGATCGTCGGGACGTGCATGCATCATCGGTCGCGGTAAATCGTCCGCTGGGCGTTGCACAAAACGAGGAGCGGTCGTGGCCAGGCTTGACACTGAGGCAACGGAAGCGACCGCTACCGCTTCCTGTCCGAAACCGGTGGCGATCACGGTAATCTTCATCTCGTCGCGCAGGTTCTCATCGATTACAGCTCCAAAGATTATGTTCGCATCTTCGTCGGCTGCTTCGCGAATAATTGTTGACGCGACGTTCACTTCGTAAAGGGTCAGGTCTGGCCCCCCGGTGATATTAATCAACACGCCCTTGGCGCCCTGAATCGTAGCTTCCTCGAGCAGCGGCGACGAAATTGCTTGTTGCGTTGCTTCTATTGCTCGATTATCGCCGCGCGCACGACCAGCTCCCATTAGAGCCATTCCCATTCCCTGCATGATCGATTTTACGTCCGCGAAGTCGAGATTGATCAACCCGGGAACTGTGATCAGATCGCTGATACCCTGTACAGCCTGACGCAGAACATCATCGGCCACTCCAAACGAATCTCCTAGAGAGGAGTCTTTGTCTACAGTGTGCAGCAGACGTTCGTTGGGAATCGTGATTACCGTGTCGACACATTCACGCAACTCACGCAGTCCTTGTTCGGCTTGCTGCATGCGGCGACGACCTTCAAAATGAAAGGGCTTCGTTACTACTGCCACTGTCAGCGCCTCGAGTTCGGTTGCGAGCGAAGCTATGATTGGCGCGCCGCCGGTGCCCGTACCGCCACCCAGTCCAGTCGTAACAAAAACCATATCAGCGCCTTCAAGCACTTCGATGATCTTGTCGGTATCTTCGAGAGCAGCTTCGCGGCCCACGCCAGGATCGGCGCCTGCCCCGAGTCCTTTTGTAAGCCTGCTGCCCAGTTGAATTTTGATTGGTGCCTTTGATCGTTTCAGTGCTTGCAGATCGGTGTTGGCAACGAGGAATTCAATGCCTTCAATGCCGGCTTCGATCATGCGATTGACGGCATTGCCGCCGCCGCCACCGATGCCGATCACTTTTATGCGCGCACCGGTGATCGGCGGATCATCATCAATGAAAATATTAATGCCTCTGTCCGGAGACGAGCGTCCTGTGCCATAGTCATTTCCTCTCTTCCGAAACGGGAAGGCTTCCAGGGCCTCTTCCTTCTATGTTGGGTTGCTCGCGCCATCGGCATCGATATATTGCGGACAATATCTTGTGCAACCGGGGCGAAAGCATACAACAACTTGTCAAAAAATACTACTGAAACGATTTCGAAATCTTGAAACAAAATGCGTGAGCTTTCCCGTCGATCCTCGCCGGCTCATGGCCATGCGCATCTCGCTCGCTTGAGAACGACTGGCAAGCAGCGCAAGCCCGGCTGCTGCAGCCCAGGCAGGGCTTTGCACGTCTTCAATCAATCCACCAAAGCGATCTCTTTCGGGATAGCCCACGCGAACGGGCGCATCGAAAACTTGCTCGGCGATTTCGGTCATGCCGCTAAGCAGGGCACCACCACCAGTCAGCACCACACCACTCGAGAGCTGTCGTTCCCAACCCGCGTCCTTGATCTCATCAGCGACGTGCATCAAAACTTCTTCAGCGCGCGGTTGCAAGAATGTCGCAGAGGATTTGTCGAGAGAGTTGACGTGGTGCGCGGCCGCCCACCGAAGGAACATCTACTAACTCGCCACGCTCCATTTCGCTCAGCGACGTACTGCATGCGCAGCCGACTGCCCGCTTGATCTTTTCCGCTTCTGGAATTGGCGTACGCAATCCAAAAGCAATGTCGTTGGTGAAATGCGAGCCGCCCAGCGGAAACACGGCTGTATGCTGCACCGCGCCTCGCTGATAAATCACCAAGCCGGTAGTCTCCGCGCCTATGTCCACGAGAGCCGCGCCAAATTCTTTATCGTCTTCGGTCAGCGACGCTTCGGCGGCAGCGAGTTGCTCCAAAACCATGTCGGCCACAATCAAACCGGCCCGATTTACGGCGTTAATAGCATTTTGCCGAGCGGTGACAGGACTAGTAACGATATGAACTTTGACTGCGAGCCGGGCGCCAATCATGCCAACCGGATCGTTGATTCCATCCTGGTCGTCAACGATGAACTCCTGAGGCAGCCGATCCACTATTTCACGTCCAGCCGGCAGTTGAATCGCACAGGCAGAGTCGATGGCGCGGCGAACATCTTCGGCGGTGATCTCGCGATCACGACCAGACACCGCCACGATCGCCTGGCCGTTGAGTCCGAGAATGTGTGAGCCAGCCAGATTGATGGTCACTTCTTCAGCTTCGAATCCCGCTCATTCGCTCAGCTTCTTCAACCGCTTTCTTAATAGCATCCACCGCCGCGTCTGGATTAACGATCACTCCTTTTCGCAGACCTCGTGCTTCGGCTTCTCCAATCCCAACGATGTTCGAGCAATCCCCCCTCGCCGGGTTCGCAAGCTATACACGTCACCCTGCTTGTCCCTATGTCGAGACCAATTGTGTGTTGCGTGCGCTTGGCCATTTAGCGGTGCTCCTTAATTGAAATCAAATCCGTGATCGTTTTCAGGATCAGCGGCCGCGGCGATCTGATTTCTTCGCTTTGTCCGACTTCTTCTCCGATGCTGGCGATTTGTCGCCACGGTCTCTCGTGGTTTTGTTTCCCACAGTGATGGGGTCACCCATGCTTACTCGGTCGCGTCCCGCAGCAACGACAGAATCTCGATCAGTTTTCTTCTCGCTGGTCGTTTCAATAGTCGCGTTGGCACCTGCAGCATCAACGCTCATTTTATGAACGCCGGAAGTAAGACCAACAATCGCTCGCTTGCCCTGACTCAGATCGATATAGCTGATAAGTGAGCCATGCGGCGACTGCCGTTGCGCGTCCAATACGTCAAGCGCATCTTTCAGCCGCTTGCCATGGTCCTGTGAACCAAGCCGCACCTCAATTTGCGAATTGTCGCCTGCCAACTGTGCGCGAACATCGCGAATGTCGATGAGATTTACTTCACTAACTCGCTCAGATAACCCTGCAACGTCCCAAGCTCGCTGCAACTCCAGAAACTTTGCCACTCGTTCGCGATTCTCCTTGCGTGCTCCTTCCGGATCTTCCTCATTTAAGCCACGCAGGAAGAAGGCCGGCATTTGATCCGTTGGCAACATCTCACCGAGCAACACTGCATCGTCGTCTATCCAGCGAAACCTACCGGATGCGGTTCTCACAACCGCGCGAGGTACGCGCTCAGTAATGCGAACACGGATTCCGTCGGGCAACACTCGCGACACCACTGCCGTCCTTATCCACGGCAGACGTTCAAGCCGCGCATTTATTGCGTGGAGATCGGCATTCCAGACACCGCTTGTCTCCACTTCCTTGCGAACGATTGCCCGAATTTCATCAGCGGAGACTCTGGAGGTTCCCTGAACCTCAACGTTCCGAACTTGAAAAAAACTTGCAGACGCTGCTGCGCGATAGCCCGCAAAAATTAGAATCCCCAAGACAATCGTGAGAGCGATCTTGAGAAACGCAGGCACGTAGCCGAGCATGGCTCGGAGACGTGTTGCCAGCGCTTCGCCACCCCTTTCGCGCCGCGTGGGACGCTGGGTCACGCCACTTGAGCGACGCTGGCCGCCCATGCCGCTGCGATTTCCAACCTTATGTGCAATGGCTTGCTCTCTCACGTCTCGTCCTTTCGCTTTAACTCGCCGGATGCATCGTCTACTTCCGTTTTTTTCTTTGGTTCATTCGCCCGCCATAGCTCGACTTCATACTCAAGTTCGATTCCATGTTCGCGCTTCACACGCTCGCGTATCTCTTCGGCAAGAGCGAGCGCGTCTTCAGCTCGCGCGCCTTCACCCTCGGTAACAATGAAATTCGCATGGACCGGTGACACCAGCGCGCTACCTCGTCGCGATCCCTTCATGCCCATCTCGTCAATGATCTTGCCGGTACCTACTGTGCCGGCCGGCGGATTTTTGAAAAAACAACCGGCGGAGCGTGAGCCGTGCGGTTGCGTCGCCATTCGCCGCGACTTCGCATCTTCCATGCGTGCGCGAATTTTTTCGGGATCATCAGGCGTTAACCGCAAAGTGGCGCCGAGTAATAACTCCCCCTCCCTGAAGGATGTGTGACGATAGTTCCATTGCACGTCGCTCCCTGGAATCCTGACGACTTTTCCATTACGCGCGACGCGAACGGTCTCGGTGACCGTGCCAATCTCGTGGCCATAGGCGCCGGCGTTCATCCAGAGCGCGCCCCCGACCGTCCCGGGAATTCCACCGAGACCTTCGATTCCCGAAAGTCCCTGACGCGCAACGTCGACGCAAAGCCGCGGCAGCGAATACCCCGCAGGAACAGATACGCGCTCACCGTCAAACTCGAGTTCACCTTTCAATTCTTTAAGACTCAACACTACATAGTGATGCTCGCCGTCATCGGCAAGAACGTTGCTGCCTGATCCCAGAGCGCGCCAGCCTATTCCGGCCTGATCCATCGCATGCACGAGAGCAGCAGCTTGCGCTTCTGTTTCAGGCGATAGAACCCAATCAATGGCGCCGCCAACGCGCAAACTCGTTAACTCAGCAAATCGCTTGCCGCGTTCGGCGCGCACACCGAGTCCCGTTGCGATCTCCTCGAGCGCAACGTCGCGTTCCCGGAAACTATTTTGTTCGTTAACTTCAGCCATAAAGAGTAGCGCAACCGCAAACAAACAGTTTGCGTTATCCAAACATGCTAAACACCTTTCGCTTCGCTTCGCTCGCGAAGCAGTCCCAGCAATTGATCGCTTACACGACTGACAGTGCCGGCTCCTAACGTCAAAACCAGATCGCCCGGCTGTACATGGTCTCGCAAAGCCGACGCGGCATTTTCCAGCGCTCCGATGTAGCGAACATCCTTGTGACCGAAGCGTTTGATGGCGGCGGTCAGGGTTTCGGCGGTAGTTCCTTCGATCGGATCCTCGCTCGCGGCATAGATGTCGGTGACGAAGAGCGTGTCAGCGTTGTTAAAAGAGCGTGCAAACTCCTCCATCAGATCGTGAGTTCGTGTATAGCGATGCGGTTGAAACAGCACGACGATCCGGCGTCCGCCTGAACCTATCTTCGCTGCCGCTAAGGTCGCCTTAACCTCCGTCGGATGATGGCCATAATCGTCAACTACCATTACGCCGCCGGATTCTCCTTTGAATTGAAACCGTCTGCCGGCGCCAGTGAAACTCGCCAAAGCCTCAGCTATTTGCGTAAACGGAACGTCCAACTCAAAGCCCACCGCGATGGCGGCAAGCGCGTTGTAAACGTTGTGCAGTCCGGGCACACACAAGGCGATATCGCCAACGACATCCGCTCCGCGCCAAACGGTAAAGACGATCCGAAGTTCTGGTCGTAACGAATAGCATGCGCCGAGATATCGGCCTGCGCACTCAACCCATAAGTGATGCGGCGTCGTTCTACATGGGGAATGATTGCCTGCACGTTTGGATCGTCCAGACAAAGCACTGACGCACCATAAAAGGGGACCTTGTTCACGAAATTCGTAAAGCAGGTGCGCACGTCATCCATGTCGTGGTAGTAATCCATGTGCTCGCGGTCAATGTTCGTTACCACCGCGATCGTCGGCGTCAGCATTAGAAACGACCGATCACTTTCATCAGCTTCAACAACCATCAGATCGCTCGTCCCCAGATGCGCATTCGATCCGAAAGCGCCCACCACGCCACCGACCACAATCGTCGGATCCAGTCCCGCGTGGCCCAGCACAGTCGCTACCATCGACGTCGTTGTCGTCTTCCCGTGTGAACCGGCCACCGCAACCGTGTGCGGCTTTAGTCGCATCAATTCGGCCAGCATCTCCGCTCGAGGAATTACGGGAATTGAACGACGGTGCGCTTCGACTATCTCGGGGTTATCCTCACGCACGGCCGTAGAGCGAACGACCACGTGTGCATCACCTACGTTTTCTCCATCATGACCTTCGGCAAATTCAACTCCCATCTTTTGCAGACGGTCCGTTACGTTGGATCGTTTCGCATCGGAACCGGAAACTCGGAAGCCCAGATTGATCAGCACCTCGGCGATACCGGACATGCCGATACCACCAATGCCGACAAAATGGACGTGTTGAATTCGACGAAACATAAAACTTCTTGGTTCTTAGTTCTTAGTTCTGCCGTCTGCCGTCTGCCGTCTGCCGTCTGCCGTCTGCCGTCTGCCGTCTGCCGCCTGCCGTCTGCCGTCTGCCGTCTGCTCACTGGCTTACTAGCTTTTCAATCATATCCACCACTGCCGCCGCCGCATCTCCGCGCGCGAGCTTTCGAGCGGCCTGCTGCATTGCGGTGATTCTATCCGGCTCGCGGATGAGCGCCGTTATCTCTTGTGCCAACCTTTCACCGGATAAATCCTCCTGCAGAATCATTCTTCCCGCTCCCGCACGCTCCAGCGCTTCCGCATTCTTGCGCTGGTGGTCATCGGCCGCGAACGGAAATGGAATCATTACCGAAGCCTTCCCCGCCGCTATCAGTTCCGCGGTCGTGGTTGCGCCGGCACGGCAAACTACAAGATCGACAGCGGCGAAAGCAGCGACCATATTGTCAATGTACTTCGTGACGCTGGCGCGCCCACTCCAACCAGCAGCGATGTATGATGCCTGGGCCGTTTCAAAATCTGCTTCCCCGGTTTGATGCATTATTCGCAACACATCTTTCAAATCTGAGAGTGCCGGCAGCGCTGCAATCATCGCTTCATTAATTGCGTGCGCACCCTGCGAGCCGCCGAAAACCAGAAGGGAAAATTGTCCAATCCCACCCGCGTCGTGGTCCCGTTCCGGTATCTCAAAGAACTCGCGTCGAACAGGATTGCCGGTTACCACGGCCTTGCCGCGGAAAAAAGGCAAAGCCGCGTCAAAGGAAACAGCAGCCTTGTCAACAAAACGCGCCAGGACGCGATTGGTCCAACCCGGCAAGGCGTTTGATTCCATCACTACCGTTGGCAGCTTCAGCAAAGCTGCGGTCAAGACTACCGGACCGGATACGTAGCCTCCGGCGCCAACCACTACATCAGGTCGAAACTCCCTAATTAAAGTCCTGGCTGCCAGAAAACTTTTCGGCAACACCAGCAGTCCGCGCGCGCGCGCGATCGGCCCGACGTTTTTCAGACCCGCACTGTCAATGATCGAAAGTTCAAAACCTGCTTGCGGAACCAGTTTGTTTTCGAGGCCTCGCGCCGTGCCTACAAACCTGACTTCCGATTCGGGATCGCGGCGCAGGATTTCTTTGGCGACCGCGATACCCGGATAAATGTGTCCGCCCGTTCCACCGGCGGCGATCAGCACGCGCATCGCGGTTATCCAAAGCGCGAATGCGCCATTCGCCTCGCGGGCTGGGCGACGCGCAAACGCCGGGATTCTTTGCCACTCCGCTCCGGCACTAGCTTCAGCAGGTCCGCGCCGAGAGAACCGGTCGCGTGTTGCGAGATATTCAGGAGAATGCCAACCGCTGCAAGTGTCGGAACCAACGACGATCCGCCGTAGGAAATGAATGGCAACGGAATACCTTTCGTAGGCACCAGCGAAAGCACCACACTAATATTGAAAAGCGCTTGTGCCACGATGCCGGTTACAATACCCAGCGAGAGCAACTTGCCAAACCGATCCGGCGCCAACAGCGATGCACGAATACCGCGCCAAAGAAATAGCGCAAATACCAGCAACACCGTGAGCGTGCCGAGCAGACCCAACTCTTCACCGATAACTGCGAAGATAAAATCCGAATGCGCAAACGGCAGAAACAACATCTTCTGTTTGCCCTGCGCGAAACCCAGGCCATTAGTGCCGCCCGAACCAACAGCGATTAGTGACTGAACCACCTGGAAGCCACTCTTCTGCGGGTCGGCCCAGGGATCCAGGAATGTCACCAACCGGGCCATTCGCCAGGGCACGAAAATCAACAGCCCGGTGGCCACAACAAAAGCGGGGGCCGCAGCCATCGCCAGATGTGCCAGTCGCGCTCCTGCCGTATACGTCACGATGACAAACGTTGCTCCCAGCATCAACGATGTTCCGAAGTCTGGCTCTGCAACAACCAACGCCGCCAGAAGAGCAGTAGCCATACCGCAGGGAACAAATGTTCGCCAAAAATCGCGTTCATCCCCGGCGTGTTTCTCCAGAAAGTAGGCGAGGAAGATCGCGAGCGCCAGCTTTGAGACTTCAGAGGGTTGGATTGAAAAACCGCGAAATCTGATCCAGCGACGCGCACCATTCACCGGTGAGAAACCAAAGACCACGAGCAACATGAGTACCGTCAGCAGTAGCAGGCCATAGACAATGCGTCGATCGCGCAAGCGGTTGTAATCAAACTGCATGGCCAGAATCATTGCAAAAAGACCTATTGCCGTCCAAATCGCCTGTTTTTTTACGTAATAGAAATGGCCGTGGTTTTCGCTTTGGGCCAACACCGCCGAGGCGCTGTAAACCATAACGACACCAAACAGCGCCAGTCCGACCGTCGCTGCGAAGAGCCACTTATCTGGGTATAGCTTCTTTGCCATGTTAACCGGTTGTCCAATGTCCAAAGTCCAACGTCAGGAGGAAGGACCCTGGACTTTGGACTTTAGACTTTGGACTTCTTCCTTAAACACTTTCCCGCGATGTTCGAAGCTGTCGAACATGTCGAAGCTGGCGCAGGCCGGCGCCAGCAAGACAATGTCGCCAGGCTGAGCTGCCTGAAAAGAAAGAGTAACTGCGTCTCTCATGTCGGCTGCCCACTCAAATGAAGCGGCATCTCCCAACTCGTTGGCGATTGTCTTTGCATCTTCACCAATCAGGATCAGTTTGCGTGCCTTCTTCATTAACAGCGGCGCTAGTGGCGAATAAGGAGCCTTCTTTCCCCGCCCGCCGAGTATCAAAACGATCTTGCCCGTGTCGTCTTCCTCACCTGCAAATGCTTCAAGCGCCTTCAGCGTCGCGTCGACGCTGGTAGCTTTTGAGTCGTTGTAAAACTTTACGCCTTCAATCTGAGAGACAAACTCCAGCCGGTGTTCGACCGGCTCAAAACGCCTAATCGTCCCGCGCATCGACTCGGGCCCTGCACCGCAAGCAAGTCCAGCGGCGAGCGCAGCCAAAACGTTTTCCACATTGTGGAGGCCGCGCAGCTTCATCTCGTCTGAACGTAGCAGGACCTGTTCACGCGTTGCGCTGCGAGAGACAAGTTCGTGCCCGCGCAGAAAAAGACCTTCGTCCAATTCTTGTTTCACGCTGAAGCTGACTACGTGCGCGCGCAAACCACTGGCCCAACGCGAAACGATTTCATCGTCGGCGTTGAGGATCGCGACGTCGCCAGGCCCCTGGTTCATAAAAATCCGATGCTTGGCAGCCGCGTAGTCGGTAAATGATTCGTAACGGTCCATGTGATTTGGCGTAACGTTTAGCACCACCGCAACTGTCGGATGAAACTCCTTGATGGTCTCGAGTTGAAAACTGGATAACTCCACAACGGTCCAACCATCGTCACGCGAATTTTCAACCAATGAGATCAACGGTCTGCCGATGTTTCCCCGACCTGCGTCGGCAATCCCGCGTCCTTAAGTAATTCTCCAATCAGGGACGTGGTCGTTGTTTTGCCATTCGTGCCGGTGATTGCAACCATCCGCCCTTTCAAATAACGCGAAGCCAGTTCAACCTCGCCGATGACTTCCGCTCCGGCACGTTCCGCATAGCGAATGGGAATCGCTTTGGTGGGAACACCCGGACTAATCACTACTAAGTCAAGTTGGTCGAGCAGCCAACCCGGTACTTCTCCAGGTAACAGGCCGACGCCGTTGCTCTTCAATGCAAGCGCCTCGGAACTCCATTTTTCAATCGGCTGCGCGTCGTTAAGCGCTACTGTCGCGCCGCGTGCCGCTAAAAACTTCGCGCAGGCAATGCCACTGCGCGCCGCTCCCAATACCAGGACTTTCTTGTCAGCTACGTTCATCTAGTGAGCAGTGAGCAGTGGGCAGTGGGCAGTACAGAGCCGCCTGGCACCTCTGAGTTCTTCCGCCTTGAAACACTTCACGATTTCACGATAACGCACCATCTACCTTCTGCCTTCTGCTTTCTGCTTTCTGCCTTCTCCTACTGCTCACCGCCCACTGCTCACTCACCTATCTCAATTTCAAGGTCGAAAGACTCAACAAGGCAAACAGTATCGCCAGGATCAAAAACCGAAACACAATCTTCGACTCTTTCCAATCGTGCATTTCAAAATGGTGATGCAACGGCGTCATCTTGAACAATCGACGGCCGGTGCCTGTCGTTCGCTTGGTCATTTTGAATACGCTCACCTGCAACATTACCGATAGTGCCTCTATAACAAACACGCCGCCTACCATCAGCAGCATAAATTCCTGCTTCGTAAGCACCGCCACAGTTCCAATTGCGCCACCAATCGCCAGACTGCCGACGTCGCCCATGAAAACTTCTGCCGGCGGCGCGTTGTACCAAAGGAAGCCGAGACTCGCCCCCGCCATTGCACCGCAAAAAACTGTCAACTCCGCAGCCTCGGGCCGGTGCGTCAACTCCAGGTATCTTGCCCAGCGCGCGTCGCTGCTGAGATACGTAAAACCAGTCAGAGCGGTCATCGCGATGAAGGTGACGCTGATCGCCAGCCCATCGAGGCCGTCCGTCAAGTTAACCGCGTTTGACGAACCCAGCAGTACCACCACGATCAGAACCAGATAGAGGAAAGGTCCGATGTAACTGATGCCGTTCGGATCGGCAGTGGCCTTCAGAAACGGAATGCTGACGTTCCATGAGTAATCGCTCGCAAAGTATTTGGTTAAGATGAACAGCACCACCCAAACGCCTACTGCCACCAACAACTGCGCTAGCAACTTTTGCTTCCCCGTCAGACCCAGGCTCCGCTGCTTGGCCATCTTGTAATAGTCGTCCGCGAAACCAATGGCGCCAAAAAGCAGCGTAGTGATCACTACGATCCAAACGTAGACACTCGAAAGTCTCGCCCATAGCAAAGTTGAAATCACCACTGAGCCAACGATTAGCACGCCACCCATTGTCGGCGTGCCGCGCTTTGCCATATGGGCCTGCGGGCCTTCTTCGCGAATCTGCTGTCCAATGTTCCATCTTCGTAATGCCCGGATCAGCTTGCCTCCAAACAACAGCGAAAGGAGCAGCGCGGTCACCGAAGCATAAGCCGTGCGAAACGTCACGTATTGAAAGACGTTCAGCGCCTTGATTAGAAACCAATCCTTCTCCTTGAAATGGTTGTAGAGCAGCTCGTATAGGACGTAATAAATCATTCTTTATTGTCGTCTTCCTGCCCGTCTCAAACCTAATCTGTCGTCCAACCGGCGATCGGTTTCAACCTTCCTCGTCTAATCCGGCTAACACGAAACGCTCGCGAATGGCGGCGACTATCTTGTCAGTTGCGACGCCTCGCGAGCCTTTAACCAAAATGAGATCGCCTTCCCTTACTTCGTCAATGATCGCGCGCGCCGCGTCGTCGGAAGTCTCGAAGAAACGTGTCTCAATTGGTCCTGCTTCCCTGGCCCCTGCCAGGATTTCAGCGGCCAACCCTCGAACACACCACAACACATCCACACCGGCGCGGCTAATTTCACGTCCGGATTCGCGATGCAGGGCGGCCTCGTCTGGTCCCAGTTCCAACATCTCACCGGCAATCACGAAGCGGCGCCGCGAGCTGCCGCCGGCCTCAGTGATTGTGCGGACCATGTTCAGCAACGAACGCGGATTCGAATTGTATGAATCGTCAACAACTCGAAACCCGCCGGCGAAATCAAGCACCTCTCCACGCATGCGCGGAGGTTTGGCGGACTGCAAAGCCGTAGCAATTTGCTTGGGCTCTATTTCAAAACAGGTTGCCACAGCTGCCGAAGCCAACGCGTTCATGAGATTGTGTCGTCCGCTCATGTGCAGCGTGGCCGGCGCTTCGCCAAAAGGAGTTTGCAAGCGAAACTTGACCAAACCCAGATGATCAGTTTCGATCTCTTTAGCGGAGACATCAGCGAAACTGTCGATACCAAATGTAACCGTGCGTCCCTGATGCTTTTCGCGCATCCTGATTACCCACTCGTCATCTGCGTTCAGGACAGCAATGCCAGCCGGCTTGAGTTCCTCTATTAGTTCAGCCTTTGCAGCCGCAATGTTTTCTATGCTTCCCAGATATTCAAGATGAACAGGCGCGATCATCAACTCTACCGCGATATCCGGTGGCGTAATCTTGCAGAGCCGCCGAATCTCGTGCGTTGGCGAAGACATTCCCATTTCGAGCACGGCAACATCAAACTGCTCGGGCGATCTTCCCTCGCTCACCATTCGCAAAACCGAAAGCGGCAGACCCAGGCCGTTGTTGTAGTTTCGCTCGCTTTTCAGCACGCGTCGCCCAGCCCTGCTGAGGAGATGCGCGGTCAACTCCTTCGCTGTAGTCTTCCCGGCGCTGCCAGTAATGGCAACGACCGGTTTGCCCCATTGCTCGTAAACGCGATGCGCTAAGGTCTGCAACGCCACGATCGCGTCGTCAACCAGAAGGAGACGGTCTTGCAACGCGCTCAAGGCTTGATCGGCCCGCACTCTATCCGCGCGGGCCACAGCAGCAACGGCTCCCCTGCCAAAAGCGTCCTCTATGTATTGATGCCCGTCAGCGAAAGCTCCGTTAAAGCCGGCGCGGGCGTAGTCCTCTTGCGATAAAGCGAAGAAGAGTTCGCCCGCTTTAGCCGACCTTGAATCGATGGAAAAATCAATAATTTCCTTGTCAAACAACTCGGCGCCTACGTCATCAGTGACAGCGCCCATTAAAAGCGATGCTTCACGAACCTTCACGTGATCCGACCTCTTCCTCCGCAATCAACAACATCTTCTCATCTTCTGACGGTTCGACGCCGCCAAAAGACGCCTGGTAATCCAGACAGTTGGATGGCGGCATGGCCGTGGATTCTGGGAGATTACCTGCCGCGTAGTTCTGAAAGAGGGAAACCGCTGGAGTGGTCTCTGGAAACAAATCTTCGGCCTCGTCGTTAACCTGCGTTCTTTGCGCTGCCCGCTTAACGCGCAAACGCCTCCGGCATGCTGTCACTCGGCCTTTCAAGCCATTTCCGCAGATCTCAGTGCCGTGCATTCGATGGGGGATCATTTGCTTGCTCCGTGAAAATAGTGTTTTCAAAAAACTCTTCCAAGAACCCTTGGCAACTTTACTCCGCGCTCCGCCCAGCGGAGAGGAGTTGAGCGAACCGGCGCTACAATTGCACGCGAACGCTCACCACGAGGAGGAGGAAATGGAAATCTTCTCCACCTTCAATTCAATCTTCCGAAATCTACGTAAATAATCTGGCCTGCCCGCAATTCTTCTCCCGGCTGCGGCGTTTGTCCTACAACGCGCCCACCATCGCCGTGAGCTTCAACTTGCATGCCTAAGCTGGCGCATGCGCGAGCGACGTCGCGTACGCTCCGCCCGCGCAGGTCAGGCATCACGATCGCATTGCTGGTCGCTACCGCATAAACAATCTCGCCGCCTTTGTTATCTCGGGGAGTAACGCGCGGCATTGTTGACGCTCTTGATTCTTCCTGACGCATCTCCTCGTCACGACGGTTTTCAGCTTCGCGTAGCTTCGAAATCTCTGCCGGGGTCTGTTTTGCGCGCGCCACCAGCTCAGAATCCTTGAAATCAGTGTCCGGAATCACTCCCATCTCCGGAAGAATCCGTTCGGCAATCTGGCGAAACACGGGTGCCGCCACATCGCCGCCGTGGTATGAACCACCGGGCTCATCTATGACAACGATGATTACTACCGCCGGATTATTAACCGGTGCAAAGCCAACGAATGAAGCGACGAACTTCGTCTTCGAATAGGTTTTTGTTTTGGCGTCAATCTTCTGCGCGGTACCGGTTTTCCCTGCCGCTGTGTAACCATCCAACTGGGCCTTCTTCGCGGTACCGTTCAGCGTCACACCTTCAAGCATCCCTCTCAACGTGGCGGCCGTTTCTTTACTGATCACACGGTGCTCTTCAGGAGTTGGACGATATGCGACGACGCCTGAAGCATTGCGGATCTCGCGAATCAAGTGAGGAGCTACACGCAAACCGTCATTGGCAAGGGCGCCGAAAGCCGCAACCATTTGCAGTGGCGTCACTCCCACTTCCTGACCAATAGCCACCGAACCGATTGATGAAGGAAGCCAGCGATTAAGCGGGCGAACTAAGCCTGCAGTTTCGCCAGGCAATTCAATTCCGGTACGCGAACCAAAACCAAAGCGAGTGATGTAGTCGTGCATCGCCGGATCGCCGACGCGTAATCCCAGTTTGATAGCGGCGACGTTACTCGATTTGGCGAGGGCCTCAGCAATCGTCAAACTTCCGAATGGATGGTGGTCGTGAATCAATCGCTTGGCGACCGTGATCGAACCCATTTGGCAGTCGATGTGATCGTCGGGTTTTGCCAGTTTCTTTTCGATGGCCGCCGAGAAGGCGACAATCTTGAATGTCGAGCCCGGCTCATAAATATTCTGCAATGCCCAGTTGGCTCGCGCCGCCGGTGTGGCCGCGCCAACGTCGTTTGGATCAAATGTCGGTGAATTAGCCAACGCCAAAATCTCGCCGCTATGGGGATCAAGCACGATTGCCGTCCCCGCCTTCGCTCGGGATTCCTGGATGGCCGTAGTCAGGGCCACTTCAGCCTGATATTGAAAAGACTGATCGATTGTCAGAACAACCGTTTGACCCGGACGGCCGGGAATTTCTGTACTCTCATACGCTCTGCCGCGCGAGTCTTTTTCGATGAACAGTTTGCCCGGCTCACCTATGATCTTTTGGTTGTAAACCTGTTCGATTCCCGCCAGTCCGTTCCCATCAAGGCCCACATAGCCGAGCACGTTAGCTGCCAACGATCCGTTTGGATAAAAGCGCTTGGGCTCCTTCCGTGTGTGAACTCCGGCAAGGTCCATGTTCTCCAGCATCTGCGCCTGGTCAGGAGCGATCCGGCGAGCAATCCAGAGAAAACGCCTGCCACTTTCCTTCGCCTCGAGTATCTGACTGACAAGTGTTCTTTGATCCAGATTCAAAACTGACGAAAGGATGCCGGCCGTGCAGCCAATTTCTTCATTAGCTCGATCTTCATTTTTGTCAAACTCATCGGGCGCGATGAAGACCGAGATGGTATCGATAGTGCGGGCTAATTCTCGCTCATGGCGGTCCAGCAGTAGCCCTCGCGTGGGGCTGGTCTCGATCGCGTCCTGTTGCTGCTTATGCGCGCGTGCGACGAGCTTGTCGTGTTTGGAAACCTGCAAATAAACGAGCCGGGCGCTAATCCCCAGCATCCAGAAAGCGACAAAAGCCGCAACGAAAAGCGTGCGGCGTGTCGAAACATCTGGTTGTGATTCTGTCTTACGCTGAAGACGCGCCATCCCTGGATGTATCCCTTCTTATCGTCTAACGCAAGGGAACCAACAATTGCCGGAAACCTGAGATTTCAAATCTTGAGATTTCCCAATCCAAACAACTTGAGAACTCAGGATCGAGACTGCCAATTGCCATCGCTCGGTCAGCGCTGGAATGAAGCGGAAGGATTGAGCATGGCCGGGGCGATCGGTATTTGGCTCCGGCTGCTGGCCTTCTGGTTTCCGACCTGATTGGCCTGAAGCGGCCTCAGGCCCAGCTCGCGCGCCTGTGATGCAAGCCGCGCTGGAGCAAATGCCTGCTCCTTCTTCAACAGTAATTGTTGCTTTTCCTCGAGCAGCTTGTCGCGTTCAAGTCGCAGACTTTCGCTCTTGTAACCATATTCAACGGCTGCGAAGTGCTGTTGTGCCGCGAATACAAAACCGGTGGCCAGAACCAGACCGCAAAACAGCAATAGCGCGAGACGGGAGAGGGCGCGGACGTCACGATCGCGATGAATCCTGGAATTGCGCTGTTTCGAGGGAACTCTTCTCATGCGGGGAACTCCGGGTCTATGGTTTTGTATTTGGAGACCTCAAATCGTGAAATCTGAGCTCTGATATTCAGGCCTTCAGGAAATCAACTTGCGACAAGCGCGTAGCTTTGCACTGCGCGACCGGGGATTCGCATCGATTTCACTATCGTCCGGCACCACTGGGCGCTTAGTTAATATTTCGACGACGCGCCGCGCGCCACAAGTACAAATAGCTCCTTGTAGTCGGCTTCGAGAATCACACTGACAATAGCCAGCATGACGGCGAAGCTCCTGCTTCATTATTCGGTCTTCAAGGGAGTGAAAACTAATAACAACGAAGCGTCCATCGGGTTGTAAAAGATCAATCGCCGTAGCGACGAATCGGCCCAAATCCTCCAGCTCTCTGTTTACCGCGATGCGTAATGCTTGAAAAGTTCGCGTTGCGGGATGGATGTGCCAGTTTTTCCTTTTACCGGCAGCACGCGCCACCAGGTCGGCTAATTCCTTTGTGGTCGTGATCGGCTTCCCTTGTTCGCGACTTTCAACTATCCGACTGGCGATGCGACGTGAGTGTCGCTCTTCGCCATACTCGAAAATGATTGCTGGCAATTTCTTCCTCCGGCAGCCGAAGAAGGAGATCCGCGGCGCTCTCGTCATCGCTCGTCGGGGTCCATTCGCATGTCGAGCGGAGCGTCGAAACGAAAACTAAAGCCTCTCGTCGGTGAATCAAACTGCAGCGAAGAAACACCGAGATCGGCCAGCACGCCGACTGGGTCGCGTTCATCCGAGCTCGGTCAGACATCGGCTCGATCTCGCGAAAGTTGGCGTGAACGGCACGAAAGCGTTCGCCAAACTGCGCCAGTCGCTGTCTAGCGTAAGCGAGCGCCGCACTGTCGCGATCAATTCCGATAACGCGCGTACTCGTTCGAAGATTCAAGGATCGCTTCACTGTGTCCACCGAGACCAACCGTGCAGTCGACAAAGAGACCTCCTCGCTCAGGAGCGAGGAAATTCATCGTCTCTTGTAGCAGCACGGGGCGATGGGGCGCGCCTCTGCCCCCCAAAGGCGCAGCCATCACCACCGCCCCGTGATCTCGTTCAAAGAACTGTCAACCAGTGAACAGTGATAAGTGAACGTTGAAAAGTCGTACGTCTGCTCTTTTGTCTTATTACTCTTCACAAAGTTCAAAGTACTAAGTCACCGCCCTTAAATTCCCAGCCTCGCAATCGCTGCCTCGTCTTCTTCCGTGTAGGGATCGGCGAGCATGCGGGCCTTGAACTTGTCGAGCTCCCAAACTTCCAGGTACGTCAGGTAGCCCAGCACTGCGACATCTCCCATCACTTCTGCACTCTTGCGCAGCAACGGATGAATCAACAGGCGTCCCTGACCATCTATCGTCGCCTGCTGACCAAAGTAGTTCGTTCTGTCAAGGAACTTTCGTCGCGCCGGATCCATCGACGGCAAGCAGTGAAAGACGCTGCTCTATCGATTCCCATTCCGGCAACGGGTAAATGCGAACGTATGTCACCGGTCAGACTCGTGATATAAAAGTCTTTGCCGTGCTTCTCGTCGATCAGGCGCCGAAATGGCGTCGGCACTTTTAGGCGACCCTTCGACGTCGATGCGTGCCGTGTAGTTTCCTCGCAGCATAATGTTGACCTGATCGACGAGAGTTTGGTGGGTGGCCTAAAGGAAAAGTGTTACTAAATGATCGGTGTTGCTACGAGGTTGGACCCACTTCCGACCACTTTTGACCACCCAACGCCGGATACTACGCTCGCAAGATTTTGAGTGTCAATAGAAAACTAGTAAAATTCTAAGGTTTTTTGAGTTCTGCATCCTTCAGCCGTTAAGTTTGTGTTCGCCTCTTGTCGGCCATGGACTGCAGGGCCAACTCGTTGAACGACCGTGGCGGGTCGGCGAAAACTCTGTCGTAGGCAGCCGTCACCCCGTGATGTATATTGGCGCGCCATGTTTACACCTAACATTCCTTGTCTGGTTAACAATTGAATGGACCTTGAGCGCGGAGGATTTGTAGGACTACTTGTCTTTGGCTTACTCGCAGCGGGCGCGAACGTGCTGGGAGGCTTCGTGCTAATCAGGTCGGGTGCTCACCGCTTCGGCGAACGCTTCCTTAAGTATCTTGTCGCGCTCGGCGCGGGATTCATGCTGGCCGCAATCTTTATCGAGATTGTCCCGGAAAGCTTTAGCATTTGGACTGAAAACCTCCAGGGCAAAGCCGCAGCAGAAGCTGTTGTCGGCGCGATGACGTTGCTGCTTGCCGGCTATCTGCTCATTCAGCTCTTCGAGCACACTATCGCTCCCCACTTCCACTTCGGCGCGGAAACACACCCAGAGTCTTTTATGCGACCGTCCGCTGCATACACAGCAGTCGGTGGCCTTTGGATTCACACCTTCTTCGATGGGGTTTCGATTGCTTCCGCTTTCCTGGTTAACTTCAGGGTCGGCCTGCTGGTTTTCATTGCCATTCTGCTGCACAAGATGCCGGAAGGTTTCACTGTCGCATCGATCATGCTAGCTTCCGGGCGCTCGACTCAGAAGGCGCTTTGGGCGACGGCGGCCATCGGTGCCGCGACACTTGCTGGAGTTATCGCCGTCGCATTGCTGGAAACAAGAATGAAAAGCGCTGTCGGTTACGCTCTACCGTTCTCCGCCGGCGTTACGCTCTATGTGGCTGCGAGTGACTTGATCCCGGAGGTGAATCACAAAGAAGAAAGAAACCCCACGGTCTCAATTGTCGTTTTTGTAGGAGTCGCCCTTTTCTATCTATTGCACAAATTGATCGAGGGATAAGCGTTTGGAGTTCATAGCACGAACTATTTTCGCGCCGGGCGGCATACGGTCGCGCTGGACAATGCGAAATATCTTCTTATTGATAACCTGCCCTCCGGGATGTGATTTGAGCGCACGACGTCGCCTTTCATCCTGGTTATTATGTCTGGCATTCGCGTACGGCCTTCTCTTTGTCGCATCTCAAACTGCCGCAGTTGCGCAAACAGGCCAATCGCCCATTCCTCTTCCCTCTCCATTTACACCTATTGTCGATTACGCCCACGTTATCGACCCTGACACCCGGCAAAAGCTCGAGGCGATTTATAGAAACCTGAAAGACCGCGCCAACATTGAGTTTGCGGTGGTCACGATTGACACGACTGGCGGTCAGGAGATTGCCGACTATGCATTGAATGTTTATCGAGGCTGGGGAATCGGCTCAAAGGAAAACGACGGTTTCCTGCTACTCCTGGCAATAAAGGATCGAAAATACTACACCGAAGTCGGCTACCACCTCGAGGGCGATCTTAACGACGGTTTGGTCGGACAAATTCAGCGCGAACGGCTCGTCCCGCAACTCAAAAGAGGAAATTACAGCCAGGGTGTTTACGACACCGTTCAGGCATACGTGGCGACGTTGGCCGCGAAACGGGGATTTAGTATTGAAGGAATCGATCAGAGCTACGCGTATCGGGGGTCTTCGGAAGAACCAGGAGCCGGGTCTCGGTCTGGAGGTCTCTCCAGCCCGTGCTGCACGCTGCTCATAATTCTCGGCGTTATCATCCTGCTGCTTTCATCGATAAGAGGTGGCGGAGGGCGTGGCGGCGGGGGTGGTTGGTGGACTTGGCTTCTCCTTGGTTCGCTGCTTAGCTCCGGTCGCCGCGGTGGAGGTTGGGGCGGATCAAGTAGTGGCTGGGGTGGTGGCGGCTTCGGTGGCGGCGGCTGGGGTGGGGGTGGCGGCTTCGGTGGTGGGTTTGGCGGTGGAAGTGCCGGTGGCGGCGGTGCGGGTGGCGGCTGGTAATCCACATAATTCGCCAGGCATTCGAGCCCTGGCAATAGTTCAATATGTTAAGACCATTATTATCGATTTCGGCTTGATCGGAACCGCGTTTATCCGTGACCTCCTGTGGCCGAATCTGAGATTTCTGTTAGTATCGGCGCACACAAACAAACACGATGGCTAAGACAGTTGTTCACGACGCACTCAATGCTCTCCTGCGGGATCTTCAGGCCACGCATGGCGACAATCTCGCTTCGGTTGTGCTCTATGGCTCGGCAGCCGCTGGCGACCACATTGAATTGCGTTCGGACTACAATCTGCTAATAACTTTGAAGAGAATCACGCCCGAAGATCTGCGGCTGGCGCAAGCGCCGATGCGTGAGTGGCAACGTTTGGGACATCCGCTGCCGGTCTATTTCACTGTTGAGGAACTATCTGACGCTGCGGATGTTTTCCCGATCGAGTTTCACCAAATGGCCAATGCGCGTGTGGTGCTTCAGGGACAAGATCCTTTCGAGTTGATCAAACTCTCGGACGCGAATCTGCGACATCAGACCGAGTACGAGCTGCGCAGCAAGTTGATTCAACTGCGCCGGATGTATATTCCCGCATCAATTTCAATCGAGAAGTTATGCGACTTAATGAGCGACAGCCTCGCCAGTTTTGCGGCCCTGTTTCGCGCCGTGCTAATTCTTCATGGCGAAGAAGCGCCGGTGGCCAAACCCGACTGTGTTCGTGCAACGGTCCGGCAATTCGAGCTGGATGCAGAACCGTTTGAAAAGATTTTTACCTTTCGGGCCAGCGATTATTTGCCCTCGAGTGAGAAGGAAGCGAATGATATCTTCGCCGCTTACATGGAGCAGCTCGACCGCGTTATCCAGGTTGTGGATGAATTCGGCAAGCGGGCTGCAGGTGTGGGCCGCGATTCGGCGGAGATTTTAGGAGAATCGAAATGACTCGACGAAGACTATTGTTACTGGCTTTGGTTATCATCACGGCAGCGATCGCCAGCGGCTGCAGCTATAACACCCTGACGACAAAGCACGAGACCGTGAAGGCCAAGTGGTCAAACGTGGAAGCTAATCTGCAACGTCGTTCTGATCTGCTGAATAATCTAATTGAAACGGCCAAACTTGCAGGCGTGCAGGAGCAGGAAGTTTTCGGGAAGATTGCCGAAGCGCGATCCAGACTGCTGAATGCTACGCAACAAGCGCCGCAGGGTGAAGGTGGCGACAAGACTCCGGAACAGAAACAGGCGGTGATTGACGCAGCAAACAGTTTTGGCGGCACGATTGGCCGCCTGCTGGTCTTGCAGGAGCAGTATCCCCAATTGAAGTCTAACGAGAATTTCATGAAGGCGCAGGATGAGGTAGTGGGAACCGAGAACCGGATCGCGATAGCGCGCAGGGATTACAACGAAGCGGTGCAGGATTACAACACCACGCGCGCGCGCTTTCCCGCTGTGATCTCCGCAAAGCTGTTCGGCTTCAAGGAAGAGCCTTACTTCAAGGCTGAAGAGGGCGCCACGCAGGTGCCGAAGATTGACTCAAACAGCCTGCGCCCGAATCAAAGCTCGACTCCAGCGAAGTAACGTCGCATCTTGCTAACACATTCGTAAAAAGGGCCGCCCCTAATAAGGCGGCCCTCTTGTTGGCGACGGCTGTCAGACACTGGGAGTTGCAACGTCCCACGCCCGCGATTACTTACCGTTGTCTTTCGAAAATTAGTTCTTGTCCTTAATAGCGTCAATAGCGTCCGCAACAATTCGCAGCCAATGGATAGCTTCCGCTCATCAACACCGCGATCGGGAAGATTCGGTTACGTCGATTGTTGGGTTGGTATTCACCGCGCTAATATCGACGAAGAATTTTGTCTTCTGAATGAAAAAGTGTTTTTGCCCCACGAGACGGCCTCATCACCTAAGCCTTCAGCATCCTGTCGTCTTCTGCTGTTAGTAAGAAGGGCTAGCAATAGCTTGGACGCGTCTGCCGACGATTTATGCGAGATAATCGCAATTCTGATGGATTGGGAGTTGAGCGTCCACTGTTGAAGAACGACGTCATCGTTTCCCTCTATAGGCGAAAACTCGGCTTCATTCCACTCTGTCTTTTTGGCTTGAACGGCGGTAATAATGCTCTCGCCCATTTGATTGAGATCAAGGAACCCCGCCAGTAGGCGCGCGTGTTCGCGAGTGCCAGGAGGGTCAGGATAGCAGCCGCGCTTAATAGTCTCTTCATGAGTGACCTCAGAACTTTCTGTTTATGCTCAGACTGTGTAGTAGTCTCATTTTGTGTTCGGTTCAACCTCAAAAGTAACCGAAGATGACTCCACCCATTTGCGGCCATGCACGAACCGGTGCCGAGTGCTAAGTTGGTAGTGACCTGGCGCAAGTGACTCGTACCAGTTATCCAAATCGATTTGTTCTAATGCTTTCGATTGATTAGATTCCAGACGCGTGATTCTCAAGTGAATCACCTCCATACCCGGCTCTTTTTCCTTGCCTTTCAGGACATCGTCTAGTCCTTTCCGGTACGTTTGGCCATGTCTGAACAAAAGGGGTCGATTCTGGCTAAAGGTATCCCAACCGTTCACAATCAATGGCAACATCGACGATTAAATCCCACCAACTCAAAATAATCTTAGTTCCGCGTTTGAACGGCCCAGAATCTTCTTTGGTAGACTCCCGCCGCGCGCCTTCGAGTCAGTGGGGCGAGTTCCAGCGTGATAACTTCTGGGTTATCGAGAACTACTCGTTCCGCTTGTGTAAGATTCACATTCTCCTGAGCGGGAGCAATGACAAAGCACACTAGCGTCGCCGCTAGAATGAGGATACTTTTTATAAACATAAGTCTTCATCCTCTTTATTTCGGGGACGTGACCCACTCAGCACATAGCTCTAATAATGCGGGATCCGCCGCCCCGAAACGCTCGCGAAACTCTGGGCAAGTCAGGAATCCGTTCAGCAGGGGATTGTAGTTTCCGTACTGATTTAGTTGGCCCACCCAAAATTAAACCCGCCGCGTTTTTGGATTCAGTTATTTCACAAAACGGATGAGCTGCGCTTTATAATTAGCGATTTACGGTAGAAATGCTGTAGCTCAACCTGCACGATTCGTTGTGCAGCCTTCAGCCGACTGAACTTGGTGTCGCCGAGCAGAGTTTTTTGACGTTGGGTACGGACAAACTCAGGCGGCGACTTTGTGAGCCTCCTCTTGTAGACCGTCTTTGAACTTCACGCCTTGGACCACCTGGGCCAACAATGCGTGACCCTTGAGCGTGCGCCAGTTTTGTTCCGCGGTCTTGGTCAGCTTGAAGACCATCGCCAGCATGCCGGCGCGCGAGACGCAACCACGAGTCTTGGCGGTGCGCAGCCGCACCGTCGCAAACGTCGATTCAATCGGGTTCGTGGTGCGAATGTGCAACCAGTGCTCGGCCGGAAAATCATAGAACGTCAACAAGTGCGTCGCGGTCTTTGGCCAGGCACTCGGTGGCCTTCGGGTACTTCGCTTCATAGGTCGACAAGAAAAGATCGAAAGCCTGGTCCGCGGCCGCGCGACTCTCGGCCATCCAGATCTGGTGCAAGCCGTCCTTGCCTTTGGCTTGCAGCGCTTTCGGCAGTTTGTTGAGCACGTTGGCCGTCTTGTGCACCCAGCAGCGTTGCGCCCGCGTCGTGCCAAAGACCTGCGGCAGCGCTTTCCAGAAGCCCAACGCGCCGTCACCGATGGCCAGCTTCGGATCGATGGTGAGGCCGCGTGCTTCAGGTCCAGCAGCAACTCTTTCCACGAACTTTCCGACTCGCGATAGCCATCGGCGATCGCCACCAACTCTTTCTTACCGTCCGCAGTCGCGCCAATAATTACCAAAATGCACTGGCGCGCATCCTCCAATCGCACCCCAAAGTGAACCCCGTCAGCCCAGATGTAGACATAGTGCTTACCCGCCAGGTAGCGCTTGGACCATTGCTCGTACTCCTCTTCCACACCTCTTTCAGCCGGCTGATCGTGTTCGCCGACAAACCAGGGGCGTCCTTCCCCAACAAAGCCGTCAGCGCACTGGAGAAGTCTCCCGTCGAGAGTCCTTTCAAATACAGCCAGGGCAGCAACTCTTCCAAACTACGCGTGCGCCGCAGATAAGGCGGCAAGATACTCGAGCTGAACTTCAGCTCGCCCGCGCGATCACGCACCCGCGGCGCCTTCACCGCCACTTCACCGATCCCGGTTTGAATCGCGCGCTCCGGCAGATGGCCGTTACGCACCACCCGCTGCCGCCCACGTTCATCTTTCAGCTCCCGATAGCGCGCGACGAACTCCGCCACCTCGGCTTCCACCGCCTGCTGCAACAACTCTCGCGCTCCCGTCCGCAACACTTCCGTCAATGCGTCAGCCACCGGCAACGCGATTCCTGGATTCCTGTAATCAACTAAGTTATCTTCCTGCACGGCGTATTCCTCCTTAGCAATAAGGTTGATGGTTCGTCGAAAAACTCATCAAGAATACGCCACCTTTTTCATTCGCTCATCCACAACTTTCGAGCTATAACTCCGCCGAGCAGTGTGTGAAGCAGATCTCGATGCCGTAGGACTATGGCATCGCGCTTTCTCTGCATTGCCTGGAGTTCCGCCGGCGGAGGTGGTAACGCATCACCTGGCTTCAAGTTTTTCATCTCGGAGTGAAAAGCCTCGATGATCGTTCTTGCCTTTGCATCTTGCAACGCAAGCGCACGAGCACACTCATCCGCGACCCTCGCTAGAATAAGTACTTCAGCATCATCGAGTCCCGCCTCGCTTTTGTGATCCTTCCGCATTCTTCAGTATCAGGATTGAATTGAATACTTGATCGTAGAACACGTGCTCTGGAATCGCGGCATCTCCCTTTTGTAGCGGCCTGGCTGCTGGATATTGTGAACTGCCTGAGGGTCTTAACTCTTGTCCGGGATTTGAAAACACGACGACTCCTGCGATTAGGATCAACGCACCAATTCCTGTCAAACCAGTTTTCTTATTCATAAGTCCTCCAGAGATATTGCGGGATACGCAGATATTGCGGGATACGCTCCCATTCCTTCTATTTGCAGTCATTCTTGTAATTTCTTTCGTTAAAGCTCCACGCGAGCCCTTGGCGTCATAAACTGTATTTAGGCTGGACAGAACGCTGATGAGCACCGCGCTGTTGAACTTGCAACGCCTGGAATCTGCCTAACAGGAATGAGGCTCGATGAAGAGCGGAACTCTTGTTAACGAATTGCGAGGACCTTTAAACTCTGATCGATGAGAACGACTGCACGTTTACTCCCATGATGAGTGGATGTCAATAAAAGATTTCTTGTGTCGATTTGAGATACTGCGAAAGCCCTTCATGTTTTGTAGCGCTGAAAAGATGCCGCGAAAGTCGCGATCTTTTCGCTTGACGGGTGGAGTGAGTCCAGTGGTAATTAGAAGCCGCGCGAGCTGCACATCGCGCAGTGGTCGCAGGGTTTGCCGCTGGGTTCGACACTACAGGTCTTCTCTTTTTCGAAATAGTCTACGAGTTCGGAGACGACTGCTTCTTCAACATCAAATTTTTCCTGGCTGGGATGCGAGATACTTGCGTTGACACCGGCGAGCCAGGGGGAGTGAGTTAAAGGCACCAGGCGCGCGGTACTCGGTGATGGATACGCGATGTTTGGTTCCTGACGCGCGGTCTTCGACAAATCTGAATTTATCGGACTGGCCACTGATTCTGCACCTAACTTCGCTTCAAGTTGTGCAATCTTTCGCTGGAGATCGCTGAGACCGGCTCGCACTGCTGCAAGTTCGGAAGTGAGTTCCGGCTTGCCGTGAGCAGTCGCTTTAGGTTGAGCGGAATTGGGCCGCGAAGGTTTATCACTCGAAACGCGGCGCGCAATTCTTTCCGCAATCTCCCGAGCGTGATCTAATTCCGTGCTCATCTTTTTAGGACAGGCGTTCCTGCCTATCTAATTTCTTTCTTCGGACAGTGGGTTGATCGGTCAGCACTTTCAACTTGCAAAGACAGACAGGAATGTCTGCCGTACAGTTACTCATCTTTTAGCAAATCCACATAATCCACGACGCCGACTATTGCTGAATCGATCGCGGCACCGGGCTTTCCGGTTGACGCTGTTGATGCGCTCCAGCCTTCCTGCACAATCAACACTGTGTCGCCTACACCTGCGTCAACCGCGTTTAGCGCCAGCACCGTCGTTGCGGTTTCATCGCCCTCGGGAGTCACCTGCTGACAGAGCATTACGCTCGCGCTTTCGTAACGCTGGTTCTTTTTGGTGGCGACGATGTTTCCGAGGACACGGGCGAGAATCATGCTCGGCTTCCCTGTGTTACATGCGCATCCGAGTCAACGATGCCAACGATCGTGCAATCGGTCGGCGTGTCTTCCCTTTTGAAGGGAAAACTCGCTTCTTTCCCGCGACACCAGAACACCAACTCGCCAACTCCGGCGCCCACCGAATCAACGGCAACCATCGGCTTGCCGGTAGGTTCGAGATCTTTGTTCAGAGTTTGCACGACCAGCAGCTTGCGGCCCTCGAGCGAGTCGTTCTTGATGGTTGCAACCACTGTGCCGATAACGCGTGCCAGTTGCATAGTAGGTGAGTCGTAAATCCTCAATAGTAAATAGAAGCGAACTTAGACCAGCGACGCCTTCTGTCCATTCACCATTTACGATTTACTAATTACGCGCCTTTCGTGATGTCCACGGTATCAATAACGCCGACAATTGCGGCATCGACGGGCACGTCTTTCATGCCCTGGGCCAGTCGCGCGCTCGAACCGGCCACGACCAACACTCTCTCGTGATAGCCCGCGCCCACCGTGTCAACGGCCACTACATAACCCGTCGTGTCGGTGCCATCGACATTTACAGGACGCACGATGAGCAGCTTTTTTCCAAGGAGTCGTTCGTCTTTCTGCGAGGAGACGACGGTTCCGACAATGCGCGCGATGATCATGCTAGCCGCGGTTGCCGATTGGAAGAGCGTCGTCAACGCTGCCATGCGGACGCGGTATCACGTGAACGCTAACCAGTTCGCCTACGCGGCGCGCCGCAGCGGCGCCGGCATCGGTCGCGGCTTTTACAGCAGCAACGTCTCCGCGCACAATCGCGGTAACGAACCCGGCGCCAATTTTTTCGTAGCCAATTAAAGTAACGTTTGCGGCCTTGACCATCGCATCGGCCGCTTCAATCATCGCGACCAGACCTTTGGTTTCGACCATGCCGAGTGCTTCTTGCATTCAGTTGCTCCTGTAATCGGTAAATGGTAAATCGTGAATGCTGAATAGTAGACGACTTTCCAACCATTTACCATTCACCGTCTACCATTCAGGGTTTCCTGTTACCAAACGTTGCCGGGCTCGGCCCTGCGTGAGTGCCTGAGCCAACAACTCGACGAGTTCTTCTCTCGTGAGCGAAATCTTTCCTGACCCATTTGTTCCGAGCGATCGTGAATAACTTGTCGGCGCCGGACGATCACCAGTCGGACAAGACAATCTGTGTCTCGTGCAAGATATCCACAAGCCTGGCAACGCGCGCCCTCGCCAAGATAGCCGGCTGCTTCGCGCACGTTAATTAGTTTTTCGATCGCGTCAGCGGGCAAGTTCTTTGAGCCACCGAGGATGCGCGCGAGTATCGCAATGCGCGCTGTATGCTCAAGTGTTTCCAACCGGTCGAAGGCTTGCCACAAATCCGATCCATAAGCTACCGCGCCGTGGTTAGCCATCAACAAAGCATTGTGGTGTTTCACCAGTGGGCGCATCGCCTCGGTTAGTTCGTCGGTCGACGGAGTTCCGTAAGCGGCAAGCGGCACGCATCCGAGCGTGAGAATAACTTCCGAGAGAATCGGTTGATCGATTGCGAGTCCGGCAACAGCGAAAGCGGTGCCGTGCGGCGGATGCGCGTGACAAACTGCCATTACATCAGGCCGCTCCTCGTAAATCAGCAGATGCATCGCCAACTCGCTGGAAGGCCTGCGATTTCCGAGCGGCTTCCCAGACGCGTCGGTCACGGCCAGTGAATCTTCCGTCATGCGCCCTTTGCAGATCATCGTTGGCGTAGCGACTATCCGGCCGTCATCAAGGCGTACGCTGACGTTACCGTCTGAAGACACAACATAACTACGCTCGTACAACAAGCGGCCGATGTTTACTATTTCACGCCGTGCGGTCTGTTCGTCCATTTGGTTCGTGCCAGTTACAATTCGTGTTCGTTAATCTCGGTCAGATCTTCTGTTTGCGCCTTACGCCCGAAGTTGATCACTGCGCTGCTCTGCGGCCGCGCCAGGTAGTAGGAGAGCGATTCCAGAGATGTCGTTAAGTCAACCGTCTTAACTTTCACATCGAGGCGCGCATTAAGTGATGCTGGTGCGAAGTTCAAGACTGCCTTAATCCCCGCGGACATAATTTGGTTAAGCACCTTCTGCGCGACGCGGGCGGGCACGGCGATAACCATTACGTCGATTGACTTGTCGCCGACCAGGCGTGGCATCTTTTTCACATCATGAATCAGAATTTTATTTTCACCGACGCGTCGTCCAATTTTCGTTTCGTCATTATCGAACAGCGCCACCACGCTAAAGTTGGACTTGTCGAAACCCTTGTAGTTTGCCAGCGCTGTGCCCAACCTCCCCGCGCCCACAATACCCACGCGATGAGGACGGTCGAGCCCGAGAATCTTTGTTATGTGCTCACGCAAATCCTCAATGTTATATCCCACCCCGCGCACTCCAAACTCGCCAAAGTAACCAAGGTCCTTGCGAATTTGAGCTGAATTCAGGTTGAACTGTTCCGCTAGCGCTTGCGACGAGATGCTCTTGATGCCTGCCGTGGAAAGCGTGTTCAGGCAGCGAAGATAAACGCTTAATCGATTCGTGGTTAGTTCTGAAATCTTTTCTGACTTCATCTTGAGGGAACCCGGTTGTTAAGTATAGACCCAATGCGGGGCGAATGGTAACAACCGGTTTCGAGGCATGATTTGAGTTTCGAGTTCCGAGTCCAGGGTTGCGAATGCTGGCCTGTGCTTTGCCGACGTATGTTGAACTCCAAACTCGAAACTCGGAACCCGAAACTTGAAACTTAACGAGCGTTGCCGAATGCCATAACCATAAACTACAATCGCGCCGGTTAGCCACGGCACTTTCAGAACTTCTCCAATGATTGCACACTTGTCCGGCATCCTTCTGTCCAAGCAGGCAACGTCTGTAATTCTCGATGTCGGCGGCGTTGGTTATGAAATCACCATTCCCGTTTCAACATTTTATGACCTTGACGAAGAAGGCTCAATCGTAAAACTACGCATCTACACTCACGTCCGCGAGGATGCACTTCAACTATACGGATTCAAGACGGCTCGCGAGCGTGAACTCTTTATGCGTTTGATATCGGTGAGTGGCATTGGACCGAAACTCGGAATAACTTTGCTCTCAGGAATGAGCGCGGATGAAATGATCGCGTCAATCAGAACCAATAATTTGGCGCGACTCACCTTGATTCCCGGAGTTGGGCGAAAAACTGCCGAACGCCTGGTAATGGAGCTGCGTGATAAGGTCGCTTCGTTATCCTCGGCCGAGCTTGAGGAAGAACTGGGCGCAAAGACGTCAGCGGGCGCGCCGCTGCCTACCGAGGACTCGACGCGCTCAGATGTGCTTTCCGCGCTCTTGAATCTGGGTTATCAACGAAGCTCGGCGGAAAAGGCCGTCACCGCGGCACTGGACGAAGGAGACGATATTTCAGTGGAGTCGATCTTGCGGCGAAGTCTGCGCAAGCTGGCAAAGGTCTAGGTCACTGTAAAGCAGACCGTTAGATTGCGTCTCATCCGACTGTCTGCTGCACCGCCGCAAACTAACAGTTCGCGTCAAAAAAGTTATGTCAATAGAAGGATCAGCACAGGTGAGAGATGCATCGATGAGCGACGATGAACAGCAATTTGAATTAACTGTTCGTCCTACTAAGCTCGCGGACTACATCGGACAACGGCAGGTGAAAGAAAATCTTCGCGTGTATATGAAAGCGGCTCTTATTCGCAAAGAAGCGCTTGATCACGTGCTGCTAACCGGTCCGCCCGGGCTCGGTAAAACCACGCTCGCGAATATTATTGCGCACGAAATGGCCGCTGTGTTGCATTCGACGGCCGGGCCTTCGATTGAAATACCTGGCGATTTGGTTGGCCAACTGACTAACCTGCAAAAAGGCGATGTGCTCTTCATCGATGAGATACATCGTCTCAATCCGGCAATCGAAGAGAAGCTTTACCCGGCGATGGAAGACTATGAATTTGACCTCATGATTGGGCAGGGAGTGGTGGCACGCACGCAGAAGATACGGTTGGAAAAGTTTACGTTAATCGGCGCCACGACTCGTCCCGGCCTGCTCACGGCGCCGCTTCGAGACCGTTTCGGAATTGCCTTTCATTTGGACTTCTATCCGCCTGAGGATTTGGAAGTTATTTGTAAGCGCTCAGCTCAGATTCTTGCGGTAGAAATAGACGAGGAAGGCGCGCGCGAAATCGCTAAGCGCTCGCGCGGCACACCTCGTATTGTTAACCGTTTGCTGCGCCGAGTTCGCGATTACGCCCAGGTCGATTACGACGGCCGCATTACACAGGAAGTGGCAAAGGATGCACTCAATCGCATGGAGGTTGATAAGTTTGGACTTGACGAAAGGGACCGCAAGTTCATGATGACAATAATTGAAAAGTTTGATGGCGGCCCGGTTGGGATCGGTACAATCTCTGCGTCAATTCACGAAGAAAAGGATTCAATTGAAGAAATTATCGAGCCCTACCTAATTCAAATCGGGTTTCTCGACCGCACTCGACGCGGGCGCATGGCTACTCGCCTCGCTTACCAACACTACGGAATAGTCCCTTCTAATTCCCTCAAGCCCGGCCTGTTCGATTCTCAGTGAAGAATTTGTTACGGTGTGTTTCATCGATCGGTTTTCGACCTGGCTGGTCACCCGACACGGGCTATGGCTTTCCCCGGTTTTGATTTCCCAATGAGAAGACTCTCGTCATTCTCGCGTCACACGTTCGGCGTTCGCAATCGCGGACCGTGGCGCTCAATCATCAGCCACTCGCTGCACCAGTTTCATGAGAATGATCTGTTTACCTCGGCTGCGGCCATGAGCTATTTCGGTCTGATGGCGCTCTTCCCCGCGCTGCTCCTGATGCTTGCCTTGAGCAACCGTATTGCGGCCGCCACCGAACTGCTGAGCCACGCCGTGGAAGTTTATCCGGGTTCCGGAAGATTTTTGCGCGAGACGATCGGCTCGATGTCTGCGGTCGGAACTGGTGTGATCATCACCTGTGTAGTCGTTACTATTTGGGCCGGCTCATGGGTTTTCGCCGTCATAGAACGAGCGCTAAACCGGATTTGGGGAACAACTGCGCGGACCTTTTGGCATGGTCGCGCACTAACTGTTGGCATGATCGGAATTGTTGGAGTGCTTCTAGCCTCTTCGGTGCTGGTCGCTTCATTGGTTGTCGGGCTGCGAGAGATGGCAAGCAGAATTTCTCCGCGCCAGGCCGCGCATTACCCGCTGTTACTTTCTGTCGGTA
Organism: Blastocatellia bacterium; assembly: GCA_963698325.1. Lineage (GTDB taxonomy): Bacteria > Acidobacteriota > Blastocatellia > Pyrinomonadales > Pyrinomonadaceae > PSRF01. The sequence goes on from CAVOQJ010000013.1 coordinate 902,145, forward strand.
GCGTATTCTGGCAAGGCGTTTTCGCAATCGCCAGCTTCTTAATCACAGTAACTTTATTTGTCGTGGTCTATCGCTTTATGCCGAAGGCGGAAGTCACTCTGCGAGACACCCTACCAGGCGCCATTATTGGTGGGCTGTTGTGGGAAATTGCGAAATATGTATTTGCCTGGACACTCAGTTATTTTCACTACGACCAGATTTATGGATCGGTCGGGGCTGTTGTTGCGGTGCTGACCTGGAGCTACGTTTCGAGTTTGATTCTCTTGTTTGGCGCCCAACTTACAGCTGTATTTCACCGAGAGCATCCACATTACCCGACTCCACAACTGCCGCTCACTTCGTAAGATGCGCCTCTCTGATTTCGACTATGAGCTTCGCGATGAATTGATCGCGCAGCAACCACTCGAGCAGCGCGACGCGTCGCGAATGCTGGTCCTGAATCGCGCAACTCAAACGTGGAAAGATTCCACCTTTAAATACCTTCCTGAATACATTAGTCCGGGCGACGTCGTGGTAGTCAACAACACGCGAGTTTTTCCCGCGCGGCTAATTGGACAGCGTGATCCTTCGGGCGGTCGCGTTGAAGTTTTGTTGCTGCGTGAGATCGAGGCGGCGGATGTTTACTCAGTTTGGGAAGCTCTGGTGCGACCGGCGCACCGAGTGAAGGATGGTGCACGTATGCGCTTTGGCGATTCTCGCTTGCGCGCTGAAGTGCTGGAAAGTGAGGCAAAAGGACTCCGGCTGCTAAGGTTTGAGGGCGATAAGACAATCGAACCTCTATTGAACGAGCGAGGACAAACGCCGTTGCCCCCTTATATTCGACGCCCGAAGGGGACATCTGTTCAGGACAGGGAACGTTACCAAACGGTATTCGCACGCGAACGAGGAGCTATTGCCGCACCTACAGCCGGCCTTCATTTCACTCCTCAAGTCATCGCAGCAATACGCGCGCGCGGCGCACAAGTGGCTGAAATTACGTTGCACGTTGGCTACGGAACGTTTGAGCCAGTGCGCGTTGACGACATCGAGCAACATCGAGTCGCTTCAGAGTTCTTCCGAATTAGCCCGGATGTCGCCGAAATAATTAACGAGAGTAGGGCGCAAGGAGGAAGAGTCATCTCGGTTGGGACGACCACGGCACGCGCGCTTGAGTCGGCCATTAATGCTGATGGAAGGATTGAGCCGGCAGAAAGGGAGACGCAGCTCACGATTACGCCCGGCTACAAATTTCGCTTCACAGACGCACTGCTAACGAATTTTCATCTACCGCGTTCGTCGCTGCTCCTGCTTGTTTCCGCCTTTGCCGGCCGGGATTTCACGCTCGCTGCTTATCGTTACGCGGTTGCGGCGCGCTTCAGGTTCTACAGCTACGGCGATTGTATGTTTGTGATCTAGTGATCCTTAAAACGATGATGATAAACTATCGAAGAACCCTGAGTTACAATTGGTTCTGACTCCGATGGCTGTACTCAAGAAAATTCGTTCGCGCTGGTGGTCTCCCACCGCCGAGGACTATCCGCTCGAGCCGGAACAAACTCTGCCACCCGCGGTTGGCCTCCGCTATGACATTCGGCCGCTGACCATTTCCCACCTCGACGAATGTTGGCGACTCGATCAGCGTTGTTTCGTCGATGGCGAAGCTTACAGTCGGGAAACTTTTGAATACCTCTTAACCGCTCCCGAAGCAGTTGCCTATCGTGCAACCACTCCGGCTGGATCTATGGTTGGCTTTGTTATTGGCCTGGTTGAACCTGACCATACCGGACACGTCACTACCGTCGGAGTAGCACCCGATCATCGCCGGCGGCGGCTGGCAAAGCGTCTTATGGCAGAAGTCGAAAAGGGCTTCCGACAACGCGGTGTGCGCATTGTGCGCCTGGAGGTGAGGTCGCTTAACATTGCGGCACAAAAGCTTTATGAAAATCTGGGATATGCGGTGACTCAGCGGTTGCCGAAATACTATTCAAATGGCGGGGATGGCTTATTGATGCTCAAGTCACTTGACTAGTCTGATTGGTGCTGGAGATACCCGATTAGTCTGACTAATCTGAAGCTCCTTACAAATCTGAAGGTTTGAGTCCTTAAAAATGAGATCTTGAGGCTACTTACACTCAGCCTTTGCGCAGTTCCGTCAATACCTGCTTCGCAACAGCCTTCAACGTATCAAAGACGCCGGCTCCGCTGGAGGCAACCGCCTCAACTATGGGTTCCTCTTTGCGCCTCAGCTCCGCGGAAAGATCTTCGACGGGAATAATATTGGGAAGGTCGCGCTTGTTGAGTTGGAGAACGTAGGGAAGCTTCATCAGATCGTAACCTTGCGCCTGAAGGTTTTCTTCGAGGTTGTAAAGCGACTCAACATTCGCATCCATTCGCTCCTCTTGCGAATCAGCAACGAACACTACTCCATCAACACCCTTCAAAATGAGTTTACGTGAGGCGTCATAAAAGACCTGGCCCGGAACTGTATAGAGATGAAACCTCGTCTTGAAACCTCGCACTGTTCCCAGTTCGAGGGGCATAAAATCGAAAAATAGTGTTCGATCCGTCTCCGTCGCCAGGCTAATAAGTTTGCCACGAGCCTGAGGCGCCGTCGACTCGAAGATATGCTGGAGGTTTGTCGTCTTGCCGCAGAGTCCGGGTCCGTAGTAGACGATCTTGCAGTTGATTTCCCGAGAAGCGTAATTGATGAAGGTCATATGTTATTTACTCTTGTTAGCATTTATTGGAATAGACTATCGATGTCTTCATCCGTTATTTCCCCGAAAGGCGAGTCTTCATCGTTGAATTCAGCCTTACTGATCTCGTCAACCATAGCCGACAATTGGTGAGAGACTTGCTTACTTCTTAACTTCACAAGACCCAAACTCGAGCGCTCATCGAAAACGACGATCAGCAGTAGTCGGCCGATGACGGAGATATGTATGCTTTCTCGTTCGCCTTCATGGGAAAGCGTGGGAAACTCTTTTTCGCCGATTAGTTGAGCCATGCCACCTGTTGCGGCGACATTTCCCGCGGCAAGCGAAGCCAGACTTGTTGTGTCGAGATTTCCTATTTCGCCTTGGGCGGCGATCTCCTGACCATCCTTGTCCACGAGAAAGACAACCCTAGCCGCCGAGTCCATGCGGAGTCGGGCGAGTACGGCCTTGATTTGGTGATACTGCTGCTCACGGAGCAGAAGAGGCGTGTCTGCCATTAGTACAGCTTTCTTTTTAGGATAAGGGAGGCTAAGGATAACTGGCGGGGCGGCTAGGTTGTGAACGGCGGCTTCACCATTCAAGCCGCTGAAAGGAAAGCGCTTTTGGATACCTATGGTCTCGCTGCGGCTGGCTATCCCCGTCACCCTGAGGCCGCAAGGCAATGTAACACAGCCAACAATGTGCTTCAAGTGTTTTCCAATGTTTGTGCTGTTCGGTCTTACCAGGGACAAATGTTAGCCCGTTTATCGACCGAGGAAGGCTCTTTTCGTTGATTTAAAACTGAGGCTATGTTACTCTGCCACCGCAACTTCCAGAGTGCTGTGTCCACATTACCCTTTCAATCTTAGCTTCGAAATGAGTGCAGTCACCAAAGGTTTGAGACGTTCAACGTCCCGCGCGGCCACGCGAGGGGCTTCGCCTAAGTCTGCATCGAAGCGCCGCGCGCTAACCGCTAAGACTGCACGTCCGAAGGCCAGGAGAGCGCCTGCGCAAAAGACAGGGGCACGCAAAACCAGCAGGGCGAAAATTGCGCTGAAGGCTAAGCCGACGAAGAAAGTTGCGCTTAAAAAGAAAGTTGCTATAAAACAGCGCGTTCCTAAAAAAACGATTGCTCGCAAGGCGGCGCCGCGAAAACCAACATTAGCAACGCAAAAAAAATCTGACGCCCCGAGAGTCAAAACGACTCAGAAGCTCGCGGCGGTGCGCGCACCACGACCCCCAACTATCCCTCAGGCACCACCACGGCAGCCAACAGTTGATGAAGCTGCTGCTTTAAAGGCCTTCGAGCGCGCCCACAAAGAATTCACGCGCGGCCGTTTCGGTGAAGCGCGCAATCAATTTCGTGCACTGCTGGATAAGTATTTCCAGGTTTCGGAGGTCGCGGCGCGCGCGCGCACTTATCTTGCAGTAGCAGACGCGCGGCTGCGAACCGAGAGCATACTCCCGCGTGATGCTGACTCACTTTATGATCGTGGTGTCATCGAACTCAATCGCGGTGAATATGTAGCTGCACAGGAAATGTTTGAGCGCGCGCTGAAACGCGAGCCCGAAGCAGCACACATTCATTACGGGTTGGCAGCCACGCGTGCACGTTTAGGTTCTGTCGATCTGGCGCTTCAATCGCTCCAGCGCGCATTAGATCTTCAACCCACGCTACGTGTGCGTGCACAACACGATCAGGATTTGACTTCACTACGCAACGATCCTGACTTTGATAGACTCGTTTTTCAACCCCGCCTTTAGTTTTCCTGCGAGAAGCTTACGCCCGCGCTTTGCTAATCGGTACACTTATGCAGTTTCAAAGCCTTCGCCTTTTAGGTATCATTCCGCGAAGGGAGTAAGCACGCGGGCACTCGACGGAGAATTAGATATTGCATTATTGGTCTGAAGCACATCGTGGTCTAAATCTGGTCGCATTAGGGGGTGGCACTGGCCTGTCGACCTTGCTTGCCGGTCTAAAGTGTCTTGTGAGTGACTTACCCTCCGCCGAGGGGTGGATTGCAAATCTATCTGCAATCGTCACGGTATCCGACGACGGCGGAAGTTCGGGACGCTTGCGAGATGAATTGCAAATGCTGCCCCCGGGTGACATTCGCAACTGCATGATTGCACTTTCCGAAGATTCTAACTTGTTGTCGCGCTTGTTTCGGTACAGGTTTCGCGGCAAGGGTGAACTTGGTGGCCACAGTTTCGGCAACCTTTTTTTAGCGGCGCTGACGGAGGTCACCGGTGATTTCACCGAAGCAGTTAGATTGTCGTCGGAGGTTTTGGCAAGCAAGGGGCACATCTATCCGGCCACTATTAGTGATGTGCGATTGGTGGCTGAACTCGCAGATGGAAATATCGTGCGTGGTGAAACTCAGATTTCCGCATCGCGCGCTCCGATTCGACGTTTACACCTGGAACCTGAACAATGTTTGCCACTTCCAGAAGTATTGAAAGCGATCCGAGCGGCGGATGTCATAACCGTGGGACCTGGTTCGCTTTACACGAGCATCCTGCCAAACTTGCTCGTGGCGCGCGTTGCAGCCGCCATCGGCGAAAGTCGCGCCACCAAGATCTTTATCTGCAACTTGATGACTCAGCCCGGCGAGACAGATAACTACACCGCGCGGCAACATCTGGAAACCATTAAGACGTACGCTCCTGAAATTCACTTCGATTTTGTCATCGTCAACAACAGACGCATCAACAGGGAACAAGCTGACCGTTATGCTTTGGAAGGTGCGTACCAAATAGGCATGGACAACGATTCGATCGACAGCGTGCTGGATCAATCAACCCAAGTGATTCGCACCAATCTTCTCGAAGATGGTGAAAAGGTGAGGCACGACTCGGCGCTTTTGGCGCGAGTTGTGCTCGCTTGCAAGCAACAAGCGTCCTCAAATCCTGCTGTGCCCGCATAACCCATGGAGAAGGACCAGTTCTTGCAGCCCCGCCAACCTGATCAACCACTCGACATACTTATTCTCGCAGCCGGACTCGGGACAAGAATGAAATCCGGGCGAGCCAAGGTTCTTCACGAACTAGGCGGGCTCCCCCTTATCACCTATGTCTGTCGCGCCGCGCGTTCGCTCAGCCCGGAAAAGATTTATGTGGTCGTCGGGCACCAAGCCACTGAAGTCGAACGGGCCGTGCAAACTGAAACGGGGGATTTGGCCGAGTTTGTTACTCAAACTGAGCAGCGCGGAACGGGCGACGCCGTGATGGCCGCGCGGACGAAACTTGAAAATTCCGAATCTCTGGTGCTTGTGCTATCAGGAGATGTACCGCTAATTCGACCCGACACGCTGAAGAATTTCATCAGTCAGCATCGTGCCAGCGGCGCTACCTGCTCAATCCTCAGTGTACGTCTGGAAAATCCGACGGGCTACGGCCGTATAGTTCGCGATGAAAATGAGCGATTCGTTCGCATAGTGGAGCAGAAAGACGCCAGCTCTGAGGTGCAAAAACTTAAGGAAATCAACTCGGGCATTTACTGCTTTGCTGCGCGCCAACTGTTTGCTGCGCTGACACGCGTAAAACCCTCGAATAAACAAGGCGAGTATTATCTAACAGACGTACCACAAATACTTCTATCTGACGGCGAAACAGTAAACATCTATCTTCACGGTGATGCTCGAGAAGTTTCAGGGATTAATACCCGGGCGGAGTTGGCGGAGTTCGAAAACCTGCTACGCCGCGGCACTATACGCAAACTAATGATCGACGCTGGCGTGACTTTTCTGGATCCGTCGCACGCGTACATCAGCGCCGAGTCACAAGTGGGCCGCGACTGCGTCATCTATCCCGACGTTTCAATCGAAGGCAAATCGGTGATCGGCGAGGGCTGCCAGATTCGATCAGGAACGCGGATTACAAATTCGCGTCTGGGAAATGGTGTCGTCGTAAAAGATCATTGCGTGATCATAGATTCGGAAATTGAGTCAAACTGTTCTGTCGGTCCGTTTGCGCACTTGCGCATGAATGCGCTTCTGGAAGAGGGTTCCGTGGTCGGCAATTTTGTCGAGGTAAAGAAATCGCGGCTCGGGCGTGGCTCAAAGTCGATGCATCTAACCTATCTGGGAGATGCAACCATCGGTGAGAGGACAAATATCGGTGCCGGCACGGTGACTTGTAACTATGATGGCAAAGACAAGCATCCAACAATTATCGAAGACGACGTCAGAATCGGTTCAGACACGATGCTGGTAGCGCCGGTTACAGTTGGCAGAGGCTCTGTTACAGCGGCCGGCTCAGTGGTCACAGAGGATGTGCCGCCCGACACGCTCGTCGCCGGCGTTCCGGCGGTTGTAAAGAAACGGTTGAAAGACAGTGAAAAGTGAAAAGTAATAAGTGAAACGAAAACCGTCTCGGGTTTTTTCGGGTACTCTACACTCGAGGGTTCGGTACTCTTGACTTTTCACTCTTCACTTTTTACTAAGGAACGATATGTGTGGAATCGTTGGCTACGTTGGGAATAAACAGGTTGTGCCGCTGATCATAGACGGTTTGCGCAAGCTCGAGTATCGCGGCTACGACTCTGCCGGTATCGCGGTGGTAAATGAAAGCCACGATCTCGAAATTCGACGGGCGGAAGGAAAGTTACGAAACCTCGAGGAAGTTATCCGGCTAAGTCCATTCGATGGGACCTACGGCATTGGTCACACGCGCTGGGCCACCCACGGCCGTCCCACTGAAGAAAACGCACATCCCCACCGCGACTGCTCCGGGCGCATCGTTGTTGTTCACAACGGCATTATCGAAAATTATCTGCAACTTAAAGAGCAACTGCGCAAAACCGATCACCAGTTTGTTACTGAAACCGACACTGAAATCATCGCCCACCTGATCGAAGAATATTTGAAGGAGGATCACAACTTCGAAAAGGCCGTGCGGCGCGCGATGCGGGATCTCAAGGGCATCTTCGCGCTCTCAATCATCAACGCCGATGAGCCAGACATGATCATCGCCGTCAGGCAGGGTCCACCCGTCGTTATCGGTCTCGGCGATCGCGAGTTCTTTGTTGCTTCCGACATTCCGCCAATTCTGCAACACACACGCGACGTCTTCTTTCTGGGCGACGGTGAGATGGCCATCATCAATAAAGACGCGGTGCGCGTAACAGACTTTGAAGGAAACTCGGTACAGCCGGCGATCCAGCGTATCACCTGGGATCCGATCATGGCGGAAAAGGGCGGCTTCAAGCATTTCATGCTCAAGGAGATTTACGAGCAGCCGCGGTCGGTCCGCGACACAGTGCAAGGCCGAATCTCGCTGGACACCGGTCGTGTTTTTCTCGACGAGATGAAAAACATCACCGAGAGCCGACTTCAAGCGGTTTACTTCGATCAAGATTGCCGCGTGCGGAACCTCATGGCATGCCGGGCTGGCCGGCAAGTACATGATCGAACAACTTGCGCGGATTCCGGTTGATGTCGATTACGCGTCGGAGTTTCGTTATCGCGATCCGGTGATGGATGAGAACACTCTGCTGCTGGTCATCTCGCAATCAGGCGAGACGGCAGACACGATCGCGGCGCTTCGAGAAGCCAAAGAACTCGGGGCGAAAGTTTTGGCGATCTGCAACGTTCAAGGTTCGATGATCATTCGCGAGGCTGACGGCACGATTCTCACGCACGCCGGACCGGAAATTGGAGTTGCTTCGACCAAAGCTTTCACCGCCCAGATGGTCGCTCTTTATTTGCTCGGTTTATACCTGGGGAATCTGCGCGGGACCTTTTCAGAAGGAGAAGCGAAACATCACGCGCAAGAACTCGCGGAATTGCCCGTCAAACTGGAACACCTGCTGAACGAATCGGATGATATTGAAGAACTCTCCAAGGAATTCTTTCGCGTAACGGATTTTCTCTATCTCGGTCGCGGCATCAATTTCCCGGTCGCGCTTGAAGGCGCTTTGAAACTGAAAGAGATTTCCTACATTCACGCGGAGGGTTATCCGGCAGGCGAAATGAAACACGGTCCCAACGCTTTGATCGACGAACGCTTGCCGGTAATGTTTATCAACACGCGTGAAGAAGGCAATCGCTCTTCCGAGTTGCGTTATGAAAAGACGCATTCCAATATTGTCGAGGTCAAAGCGCGTGAAGGTATTGTCATCTCGGTTTTAACTGAAGGCGATACGATGTCTTCGACGATGTCTGACTACGTCATCAAGATTCCGGCTTCCAGCGACCTGCTGTCACCCATTCTTTCGATCGTTCCGCTTCAGCTGCTCGCTTATCACATCGCAGTGCGTCGTGGCTGCGATGTCGACCAACCACGCAACCTGGCGAAGTCAGTCACCGTTGAATAGGAAGTCAACCGTACTTCCGGTCGTGATCATATGCCGGTCCCTTGATCGGTCTCAATCCTCAAAAAGGGAATTTGCTCGACTAATGACTCCTTCCGATGCTCGAAAGGAAGGCTTCAGCAATCTGGATTATCTCGCTAAGTCCCTGGGAAAGTCTCCCACTGGAAAGCCGTTTCTTTATGTTTTCGATAACTTTGAGACCGTTAAGGATCCGACTGAGTTGTTTGTTTGGCTCGACACATTCGTTCGACTGCCGAATAAGATCCCAATTACTACTCGCCTTCGTGACTTCAAAGGAGACTATCCAGTTGAAGTTCTCGGTATGACTGAACCAGAGTCTAACGAACTTATCACCGCTACAGCCCGACCGCTGCAAGTATTGTCGTTGTTGACTGAAGAGTATAGGCAAGATTTGTATCGGGAGTCCGGTGGCCACCCTTATGTTATTAAAATCCTGCTGGGAGAGGTCGCAAAAGCTAATCAGTTGGTCAAAGTCGAGCGCATAGTTGCGAGGCGTGACGACCTACTGGATGCGCTTTTCGAAAGAACTTATTCTGGTCTCTCGCCAGTGGCGAAGCGCGTTTTTCTCACGCTTTCAAATTGGCGCTCGACGCTTCCACAACTAGCAGTTGAAGCTGTGTTGCTTAGACCGGAGAATGAGCGCATGGATGTAGAGGCAGCGATAGAGGAGCTTATCCGAAGCTCCTTCGTTGAGGCAACAGTCTCCCAGAATGACAAGGAGGTCTTCTTGACGCTGCCGCTGGTCGCTGCAATTTTCGGGAAGCGGAAGTTGGCAGCTAGCCCCCATAAGCACGCGGTTGAAGCTGATACGGAATTACTGCATGCCTTCGGGGCTTCGCAGCCGGTCGACATCAGACATGGAGTCGGACCACGAGTTGAAAGGCTATTTCGAAACATTGCCCGGCGGGTGGTCAATGACAGTAACGCTCTCTCTGGTTACTCACCCATGCTAGAGTTTATCGCCAGGAAGTATCCTCCAGCTTGGCTACAGCTTGCATCTTTGCACGAGGAAAACGGTTCCTTAGAAAATGCCAAGAGAGCGTTACAGCTCTTCTTAGAGTCATCTCCACTTCCAAACGAGGCGGTTCGAGCCTGGCAACAATATGCGATCATCTGCCAAAGAACCAATGATCACACAGGGGAGATCCACGCCTTGGTTGAGATGTGCCAAGTCTCTGGTGTGCCTTTTGATACAATCAGTGATGCAGCGAATCGCATAAACCGCAGCTTCAGCCAACATTATCAATCCTTAGACACGGATGAGAAGCGAGTGGTCGTCAAACGTTTAGTAGAACTAATGGAATGCAGACTTAACGAAGCTGACGCAACTGACCTGTCCCGCCTAGCTTGGCTCTCTCTTCACCTGCAAGACGAATCCAGAGCGCGACGCTATACCGAACTGGGCCGGGAACTAGAACCAGAAAACATCTACATCGCTAGTTTATTCGAGCGAGTCTACGGTGGCAGCTAACACCGCCTTAATCTACAAGTTGAACCGTGATCTTGCCTCAACTCGGACTAAGCATGTTGTTGACCAGATGATCGAAGCTTTTGGTGCCGGATTTGCGTCTTTAAAACTAGCGAGCCTTAAGAATTGCGGATTGAACTAGAATCTTTTGTAAGTGTTTGGTTCTTCATTGTTAGTGTCAACGAAGATGTGCTGAAAGGACAATCTACTTCGCGTATCTGAGCCGAACATTTACAAGCAACGCTTGGTTGTCCTTGGTCGAGACACGATAAATTGTCTGCGGCGCCGGATCGTCGCGAGTAAGTTGTCTTATCGCGTTCCTCGCGCCAGCTTGCTGTTCCTGTTTTGTCCATACTTTACTAGGACCGTCTTCCATCTCGAATCGCTCGCTCTGCGCACCCCACATCTCATCCCACTTGGCCATCTGGAAGTTTGAGATCTGAAGCGGCTTGTCAGAAATCGGTAGATCAAGCGGCGATGTTGTAGCGATGATTGTCAATACCTCACCCACTTGATTTGGGCTGGTTGGTCTGGCTGTAAAGTAGCTTGGATCGTCTTCCTGCGCGGGAACATCGATCAATTTGCCAGGGCGCAGTTGATTGTTGCCTCTGCTCATATCAGTTGTGGGGAAAATCAACATGGCACGACCTGTTGTTCCGTCGGCAAACAGATCGCGATCGACGACATACAGATAGGTGATGCGGGGTGATTCGATGCTGAAGCGCACAAGATCGCCTTCGCGAAATGTTGTGTCCGCTTCCACTCGCTCGGGCACCCACTGGGACGACTTGTCCTTCTCTCTTACAAGCACTCTGGCGCCTGCGTCATTATCCCGTACAGGACGCAACTTCCAGATTGTGAGGCCTAACTGTGCTACGAACGCCCCGGAAGCCGCTGGTCTCGTCTTCGGAATTGAGGCGAGTCGGTAAGTGCGGCCTGGCTTTGCCTTTGCTGAGGATTGTCGCGGCGGCGCTTTGCTGCTCTGATCTGCCGGTGCTGCCCCCTGCCGATTTTTTGTAAAGTCATCCGAGACAATCTTGCGCTGCGTACCTTGAGGTGAACCGGCAAAACTGAAAACCTGAATCCCTCTCAGCGTTGCGACCGCTAAGAAAACGAGGACAGCACTCAATAGACTGGCGGAACTAAGGACCTTACTCTTGGGACCGCGCAAAGACATTTGTAAAGGCTCCTTAGATTTACGGACGCCCAAGATTTTTTCCGCGTGGAATCTCATCGGTGCTCCAGCTCAACAAGCTTGACGAGGAGGTCGCCACGTGCGCTCACACGAGTCTGCTGTTTCATTGCATCCTTTGTGGTTTCTGGCTTTGGATCGGAATGCTTTGTCAAGAATTCTCTCACTACTCTTATCATTCCAGCATCTGTGAGTTCTCCTTTGCTCTTAAAAGCTGTGTCTCTGGCAGCTTCGAGTTCAGTAACTGGTGAAGCAGACCAGACGATCCAGAACTCTTCAGTGCCAGCCTCGCCGAGAAACGTATTCCAATTCGTCTGCACCATTTGGTTAGCATCAAGTTTTGCCCAACCTTGGTTCGTGTCCGGCGTCGGATAGATGATGTTGAGACTTAGACCTCCTCCTTCGGCAGCTCCTTCATTAAAGACATAGAGATAACCAAATTGCGGACTGGAAACATTCAGCCGAAACTTGTAGCCATTCTCGAATATCTCCTGACCTGAAGACCGGAATGGTTCTTCGTATGATTTGCCGTCACGCATCTTTTGGACGGTTAGAGAATATACGAGCGAGCGTGGGGTCTCCGGATTGTTAGCATTTATCTTCGCGCCGAAGAAGGATTCTCGCTTGGCAATGATCCAATACCCGCCAAATATCAAGGTGACAGCGAGAACGCAAACTCCCGCAAGCGCGGGCCATCTCCTCTTGTGAGATTCATGCTTAACAGATGATGGAATAGGAGATTGCCCGAATGTCTCAGCGATAGCCATTTCGAACGGTGTTGCAAGAGTTTTCTCAAGGTGCTTGATCGGCTCAGGACCAAGTGGAACTGGGTCGATCGAAAACTGGGTGGACGGAAGCTCTACTTCTGCTCTTGGACGCTGCTTAAGCGTTTCGTCTTCGTCCATCAACGCCCGGGCCAACTCATCACCAAATTCGCCTGCGTTTTGAGGACGCGCTGCCGGATTAAAAGACAGTGCCCTGAGGATTACTCTTTCGGCTTCTTTGGGCAAGCGGGGGCGCAGATCCCCTGGTTTGACGCGGACGCCCTCGAGTTGCATCTCCGCAAGGTGAGCAATCGTTTCAGCGTTGAATGGCCGCCGCCCGGTAATCATCTCATACGCGATCATGCCGAGAGAATAAATGTCGCTCGCGGCTGTTACTTTTTCTCCACGAAGTTGTTCCGGAGACATGTAGACGATCGTGCCGGCGGTAACCGCGCCGGTGATGGTGCTCGGCCCAACTAGGGACTCTTTGACTTTCGCAATGCCGAAATCGACGATCTTCACTTGCTCGTGGAAGCGGCCTAACTGCTGGAGCATAATGTTTTCTGGTTTCAGATCGCGATGGTAAGTCTTCTTCTCGTGGACTGCACTAAGCGCGGCGCCCACTTGTTTGAGTATCGAGGCCGCGCGTTCCAGGTCCATGCCCTCTGACTTGGCCTTGATCGCGTCGCGTAAGGAAACACCATCAATATACTGCATCACGATGTAAGGCTTGCCGTCTGGCAATTCGCCTGTGTCGAGGATGCCAACGACGCCTGGATGATCTATGCGGGCCAGTGCTTCTTTTTCTTGCTGAAACTTTTGGACGACCCAAGGATCTTGCAGAGACTTTTCGAGCAGAACCTTTACAACGACCAGCTTGTCATGGAGCTTACGGTCACGCGCGAGATAAACGGCGCCGATCCCGCCATGGCCTAGCTCCTTCTCAATGAAGTAGCGGCCATCCAGACGCGTTCCGACGAGCCCTTCTGGGTGCGCCACAATAGTCGTTTTCGATGACGCCCCGGCAGAGCCCATCAGTGTCGAGGCGGAAGGATCTACCGATGGAGCTACTTCCCGGGGCATGGTGATCGCGCTGGAAGCGGATGGCGCTGACTGTTTTTTATCGTTGTCAGTCGGCATATTGCTTCGAAGTATTCATATAAGATTATGCAAAACTCCGACAGATCGAGAAGCTTTTCCGGTGTCCTATTTCCAATTTCCAATCAGGATAAAGGGTGCCCAGTAGTATGGATGCGCGTACGGCATCTTTTGGTCAGACTTGAAAGCGCCACCGTGCGTTCCCCTACCAACTTTCTTATCCCGCACAAGTTGTCGTTTTTGCGCGGCTGCGTCTGACCCTTTCTCGTCTCCGGTGAATAGAGCCAGTTGTGCTCGGCGCAATGCTTCTGCTTTCAACATCCCAGGCGACGCAGTTCGCCCGCCGTAAAATCTCTGCATCAAGACTCGCGTACCCTCATCTGCGACCGACCAGAGACTTGCCACTACTGCCTTCGCGCCTTGCCGCTGCGCCAGCACACCAAAGCCTTCTACCTCTCTACCGTCGGTATCGGCTCCAACAGTCGCTGTATCACATGCGGACAATGTCAACAATTCAACCCCACCAAACAAATTCGACGAGGTCTCGATCTCTGCCAAACTCATTCGACCGCCATCCCCCAGCAGAAGCACGGATTTGGTCTCGTCGCCGGGACGAAAACCAAAGTGACTGGCTATGTGAACCACTTGATAGCGCCGGTGCAACGCGGCCTTCATCGCGTCCGCGGTGAATGCTTCATCGAGCAGTATCGTGCCCGGAAGCACCCCTCCTGTTGCCTTATTCCCTGGACTCTCCTCACGTATGATGGCATGTAACTCCTCAGGTACATTGGGTAGGGCACTAGCGCCAGGCTGGGCTTTAGACACGCCTAGGCCCAAACCTCCCCAGTAACTGCTGGGCTGATCTTTCAATCGGCTATTGCTGGCCGGTGTAAAAATGACGTTGCGGTAGCGCTCGACTAAGTACTGTTTGCCGTCATGCAGCGCGGCAATCGGTATGTAGCGCAACACTCCGTCTAAAGACCACATCAGAGTTTGGGCGTGCGCCTGCTCGAGGTCCTTAGCCACGGGACCTACCAGTATCTGATACAACTCCTGAGCCAATGGCAGCGGATCCAGGTCCGGGTCCTCAAGTACTTCGCGGAAAGCTGCCACTTTGCGATTTAGATCTACGTCCTTAATTTCATACTCGAAGCCCCTCTGCGCGTCGGGAGTGACGAGAATTATCCTATACTTGTCTTTGCCAACAAGCGTGTAAATAGCCACAGCCCCGGATCCAAGCTCGCGCAAGTCCTCCATCAAACCCTGCGATTCCTGGAGTTGGAAGACACGCTCTTTGGCGACCTCTGAGTTACTAAATTCGCGGAACAGCTGATCTAGAAATTTCTGAAAAGCCTCTTGACCAATGCGAAGATCCGATTCCAGTTTGAATAGTCGTTGTTCTTCCTCAGCCGTCCGAGATTGCTTGGCTAGCAGCTCGCCCCGCTCTCTGCCAAGGGTCGTCAACTGGTCGGCAATCTCGTCGTAGCGCTTCTGCCATTCTGCTTCTGTCGGTGTAAGATCGGCACGAACCTTCAAAGAAGAGGTTTCTTTGATATCGCGGCGTATGAAGTCGAAATACTCTTCTTCTTTGAGCATGGCAAGAACTCGTTGCGCTTCAGGCAAGCGGCCTTCATCTATTAGCAGGTCAGCGAGTTCCCGGTAAACTTTCTCTTTTGAGTTTAAATAGCTTGCCTGCAGCTCTTTGTCGAGCGTCTTAACACGCGTGCGAACTTCCTGAAAGACGTTAACGGCTTGCTTTCCATAAAAGACTGCTAAAGACGGAAGCTGAAACTTTCTCCAGGCAAACATGAGGCTCGCAAGCGTATTCCCCTCTTCCGACCGCTCTCTAAGAGTTCGATTGATAGCTAGTGCTTGCTGCAAAGAATCGAGCGCTTGTGTCTTTTCTCCCAACGAAGCGTACAGGCTTCCGATATTGTTCAGTGTTAACGCTTCGCCATGAAGATCTTTCAGCCTTCGCATAAGTACAAGTGCCTGACTGTAAGAGTCCTGGGCCTTTGCCTTATCTCCAGACTCAGCAAGCAGTAACCCTATGTTATTAAGTGTGTAGGCCTCTCTAGAGCGATCACCAAGAGAACGGGAGGCCTCCAAAGCTTGATCTAAAAAGTTGCGAGCTTTTCCCTTTTCACCGAGTAGCACGTAACACTTTCCTGTACTAATCAGTGTCTGCGTTATTGCCTGCCGGCTGCCAGTAGCGCGCAAGACGGGCAGTGCCTGATCGTATACGTCGAGCGCTTTTTGGTAACTGCCTAAGCCAAAATAAATGTTGGCTAGGGTTACTAGTGCCGCCCCTTCAGCTCTCCGATCACCTATCTTCTGTAATAAGGGTAATGCCTCGCCATTGTATTCTATTGCTTTTTCATACTGCCCCAGTCGTTGGTGAATAACCCCGATATTCACCAGCGTGTATGCCGTTTCCCTCAGCCTTTTAGTTTCTTTAAATAATGGCAGAACCTGAGTGTAGTGCTGCAGAGCTTTATGGTAATCGCCCGCCTCTTCGTACACCCGGCCGATGTTGTTGATGGTGACAGCTTCTTGCAGCTTATCGCCTACTGAATGATAGATTTCCAAGGCCCGATTGAGTGGTTCAAATGCTTTCGCTTTCTCGCCAGAATCATTGTAAGCGTTGCCGATGTTATTGAGCGTGACAGCAACTGCAGTGCGTTCATTGACAGCCTCCCACAGTGGCAGAGCTTGATTAAGGTAGTCAATGGCTTGTCCGTTTTCGCCCAACATTTGTCGCACGGTACCCATGTAGAATAATGACGCGGCCTCACCTCGGTGATCGGCGAACAATCGGAATCGTTTTAGAGCTTCTTCGTATTTGCTAAAAGCATTCCTTACCGATTCTGCCGTGGCCTTATTCCTTAGTTCGTCCGCCTCAGCATAGATTCGTTGAGCGACTGAGAGATCTCGGTCGCGTTGAGTTGAGACCCGAATCTCATCAACCACGATCGTATAATTGCCTATGGTGGCATCCGGCTCTAACTGGCTTACCTCGATGCGATAATCACCAGTAGATCCTGCTACTAGGGTGAGCGGTTCGAGACCCCATGCACCGTTAGGGCTATCAACATCCAACAATTTTTCGCCGCCCGGAGCGTACAACCGAACGGCCACATCAACACCTTTTTGCTCGACGGAAGCCCGCAGGAATTGGCCTGACTCCAAGATCACCCGATAGGATTGGCTCTCACCGCCTGCGAGCTTTCTTTCGATAGGAGTCCTGGCCTTAAGGACTTGTCCAAAAGGCTGTTCGGTAGCGTTTTTCTGAAAAGGAACCGCGCGTAGCGGTGAGTATAGTCCAGTCAATGCAACAATTATGACTTGAAAATACACACGCATAAAGATATCGCTTTTATTAGCTGAAAGCATTTCGATGAACTAACGAGGTGAACGCAAGCCGAACGGCCAGTAATAACTGGGGCTTTTCCCCAAGGCGCTAAACTCGGCTGTCGCGACTCCAAAGATCCATTTAGGGCGATCCTAATGACAAACTAAACCCTCCGCCCGCGGAGTCGGGACGACACGTATCATAGAATCGAGCGGTCTCGCCTCTGAAGCGAATGTACGTGTGTAACAAAAAATCAGAAGCGAACATTCTTGGAAAGGGACCATTCACACAGAACACAGAACTTTGCTCTCCTGATAATACTCCGGTGAGTGGATTCCCCCCGACGAATCTATTGCCAGTAATTACTGCAAAACTTATCGATCCAGAACTCGGAAACGTACCGGGTATTGCGTCCAGCCCCGTAGTAAAAACCAATTCTTGATTATTTGGTTGAGGAATGGGATCGATGGAAGCCAGTGTGAATGGACCAAGTCCTAGGGTAAATCCGACATCGGTTATTGTGCCTTTATCCGACGGGCTGGTGGCCGCCGTGTTTTGAAATGAGAAACAGACCTCCTGGTCTCGAATAAGCGTGACATGGAAACGAGTTGGATGAAGGGTGCAGCTAATCTTCTCAACGTCAGATGTCTCAACAAGCAAACTCCGCTCAATTTGATCTGACGTAAATTGATCGTCCACCAACAAACAGATGCCACCAGTACTTCTTGGTAGTATCGGTGTCGTCACAAATTCAATTATGACTGCACCATTCGTTCCGATTACTATTGTGTCGTAAAATCTTTCATTGAAAATAAATCCACATCTGCTTACAAGGTGTGTTGTGGCCGCCCGACTGACTGATCCATTAGGAACAACTCTCGAGGTCTCAAGGAAGAATGCGGCCGAGGTCAAAGCCAAACATAAAGTAAAAACCGCGTGTCTTTTCGTAAGCGGGGGCATGAGGTTTCTCCGTCAGTAGTCAACCACAATAGTAACGTTTCATAAATCACTTTCAAGCTATTCCGCGGATACGGGGATCCGAGCGGTGGAATGTTTTCACCTCATATCGGCTCCTATTATTAAGGCGAGCCTAGGGAAAGATTGAAAGATCCGCCCGCCGGTGGTGAACATCGGGCCGAAGGTTTCGCTTCACTAAAAAGTATGTATGTATGGGAAGCGAAATCGCGAAAACTGGTGGAGCTAAAATTGCCATTTACGCAAAAAATAGAGCTTGTACAGAGTGGCTGAACGCCAGCACGTGGGTTCCCTCCGCCGAAGCCGTGACTAGTGGCTAGCAAAGCAAAATCAAGTCTAGCTTGACCTGTTGGGAGGTTTAATGCCAAGCCAGCGTCGTTCGGTCTTGCGACAAAGTTTAGATTCTGGTCGCCAGGTTGAGGGTCAGGCGTGACTGACGAGAGGGAAAATGGGCCATCAGCCGAAGGTAGATCTATACCAATTCCTGTCAGCACTCGTCCTTCTACGCTGACGGTCTGATGAAAATTGGAAACTGCAAAGCAAACTTCCGTGCTTGTGAATCCAAAGGACAAAAGGTCAACATCACCAACTTCAACCCGATCTTGCACTGGTATTCCATACCCAAGCAAGTCATAATCTGGGACGAGCGCAATCTCTATTTCAGATTGTGTAAGCGACGGATCAATGTCCAAACAAATGGAGGCGCTGCGCGAGTCGGGAGACAGTAAAAAACTGCCAATTGAAACCCTCGGATCAATCGATGCTAACGAAAAAACGGGATAGTTAAAGGAAATGGAGCCGCATATTAGTTCAGTTCTGGCGGCTTTGCCGTGACCAGTCAAAGGCGCTGAAGGCCAATCGCTTGAACAGATCGCCGTAAAAGTGAGGAATAAGAAGACAACTAAAGTGACATATTGCTTTCTAAATCGGGGCATAGCGACCTCTGTTATGAGCTTGCCTTGTCAAGAGACTAGTTGCGATGTGAAAGTGCCGGATGAACAAAGGGCCGGGACGCCGTTCCCTTACCAGTTCAGACTTTAGCGAGGATTCTTCTACCGAAACATCAGCGATGGTGAAGCACCAGGATCCCCTGTCTAGAAGCCGGAATATTTGGACTGCAGTTAAGGAATGCTGCTGGGCTGCAGTAATCAAAATAGATTGACAGCTGCATTCTGGATCAAAGTCAAGACGTAGTCAATCTTTTGCGGAAGAATTGCCGGAGCTGAAAGATGTCAATGCAGGCAAGTCGTTTTGTGGGTCCGGGATAGTTTCCGATAGGCTTGCCAAGATACCGTCATGCGAGTCAAACAAACACTTCCGAAAACGGGATCTAGCGAAGTTTCAACTTGCTTCGCGGCTAACGACCGAAAATTCAACCTAAATAGTTTCAGGACCGTTCCGATGGCACAACTTAATTTTCGATGGTCTCATGGACTCTTTTGAATCATGCGAGGGGGCGGTACAACTTAATTCTACGATCACGCCGAAGCCATCTTCGTAAACAAATAACTTATGAGCCGCTTAGGGGACCACTTAATTCTTCATGATCAGGTCGCTCGAGCCTGTCAGCCGTTGCCTTCGCCCAATCAAAGTTCGAGATAGCTAACGTACCTAAGATGAGAATTAATTGGCTGCCGACATTAGCCACGCTGTTTCCATTCTGGATAGCCAACTCACCATCCTGATAGTACTGTTGTCCGAACCCATTTAGAACACGCGCTGCTGCGCTCATCTCATTGGAACTGATCCAGCAGCGGCTCGATTATTTCGAACGAGCGTTTGGGATCGCTCCAGAAGTTCCAGGGCTGCTGCTCTCTTCTGTCCTGGTCCAATCTGATTGACTATTTGGGTGAGAATCATTGCCCGCTCTCTCGAAGTGCGAAGATTACTAATGCTCCGCAGGGCATCTGCAACCTTGCCTTTTGAGGCGTCCAGGTGAATTGCCTGCCGTTCCAAATTGGACAACGCTTGCCGGCGCTGGGACAGATCCAAAATGTGATCTGGCTCGCAAACTATTTATTATCCCAATCAGGCTGGATGAAGACACCAGGCGTAACAGAGATCACCGAAACGTTTTCCGGGCCTTCGTTCCCGTTGGGACTATCAAATTCTCCGAGGCTCTTACCTCCAGGAGAAAAGACACGAACGATTACGTCGATGCCGTGTTGATCCACCACGAATTGCAGATACTGATCCTGTTCCAGGTTGACGCTGAAGCTGTGATTTTGGCCTTGCGCCAGCGCCCGCTCAATCGGAATGCCAGGCCGGAGCGAATCGGTTTGTCCTTTCGTCCTTTCACTCGGAACCAGGCAGATGAAGATAATGGCGAGAATGGCTGTTGACCTACGCATCAAAGACCTCCTGCGGTTCACGAAAGAACGTCTGGCGTCGCGTAAACTTGCGACAATGAATAGCTCGTGGGCCCCTTAGCTCAATTAGAATCTACGCGGCGCCGGAAGGGATCGACGCCATCCGCGACGGTGCGAAGACGTTAATAATGTACACGCCGTTTGACGGGGAAGTTCCGGCGCTGCGCTGTCTTTAATGGGAATTCCGACATCTTAGGAGAGGATTTCGCGGCGAAGGTTGCCCAGCGTAATAAGGAAACAGAAGTCAGTCGCTAAAATAAAAAAGCGCGCCGAGCGCGCTCTTATCAAGTTGGTTGGCGTGGTCCCGAGGTCCATGCTTGGACAAGTTTAGAAGCTACCGACTGATCGTCAAGGTTTCACCTTATTTTTGCCCCACTTCATTCCCGCAATCACGAATACCAGGCCCAGAACCGCGATCAAACCCGTAAGGATTCCAATGCGCCAGCTGCGATTCCCCCCAGACTGTGCCGCCAGCATTTGATTCAGGGCTGGGGTAGTTCCTTCGGCACTCTCCTGATAAGCCCGGGTCTCAGCAGTTCGCAGCGCCGCCTCTAAACGCTCGTGGCTCGTTGCCAGTATTTTTAGTTGAGCGCGCACGCTGTCTCTCTCAATCGTCAGTTGGCGGCGCCGTAGTTCTCGAAGGTCTTCAGGTTTAGTTGAACCAATGCCTGCCAGGGAACGCTCGATGTTTTCTGGCTTCAGATCCTCGTCAAGCTGCCTCGCTCGCGCCTGCAGCTCAGTTTCTCTGGCCTGAACCTCGACTAACTGCGCGCGTAGACCTTCAGCGGACTGAGTCGCACCAGATCTGCTCTGGGCCGCGACGTCTGACTTGAACGCTGGAACTAAAGTTATGAACAGAATCAAGCTCAACGCGAACTTCATGATGTTGCCTCGCTTTTTGGAAGCTACTGCACTTTCGAAAACTTCTGATCAGCATCAGCATTTTAAACCTTTTGCAGCCGACGCTGCGACTAGTAAACCAAAATGTCGCAACACATCATCAGCAATAGTTCATAGATTAACGTCTGCCTTCGCTACCTGACCGCGTGACTCCAATCGCGACTCCAATCTGGAGCGGACCAGCGCGTTTTTCACAAATTCTGCAATCAGGACACGACCCTCGCTGCGCGGAAATTCATAAATCGTCACCACAACAGCGTTCTCCCTTCGCTCGGAAATGGCTGAGGGTTCGCCTAACAACCGCACCACTTCCTCGGGGCTAAGGCCTTCTTTGAGGTAAGTGGTGCGCGGACCGACCCGGACGACTCCTGGTTTGAATTCATCAGCCGGATAACTGTAGGAAGTTTGCCGCACCAAAGAAGCATCTTCATCCGTGTTCGCGGCTGATGCCTGATCGATCTTAATCCTGACATTCTTTTCTGCAAAAGATCGTAGCGAATCCGGTTTAATCTGCGCCGCGACGCTGACCATCGCCAACATGATTACTGTTACAAGACTTAAGAGCTTGCGCATAAACTTTGACCTTTCGTCCAGTCTGTTTGCTGAAAAGCACCTGTTTTGAGGCCCACAAGCCTCGACGCCGCTTGTTCAATAAGCCTCTATTAGTTAACGCGCAACCCACAGGTAAAAAGGGCCTTCATCCTGGTTCTGTGAGAAATGAGCACTTCAAATGAGAAAAAACGCGCCCGCTGGAGCGCGCTTATAGTTTGGTGTTCTTAGTAGGACAGACATTCCCGTCTCTCTCTTGAATCGGCAAAGGCAAGAATGCTTGTGCCTACTTAGCTTGAGCCCTTTCCCTTTCCAGTAGCTTTTTCTTGCGCTCCAACCCCCATCGGTAACCACCCAGACTCTTATCTTCACGAATGACGCGGTGACAAGGAACCACCAGGGCTACCGGATTTGTAGCGCAGGCCCGAGCTACGGCGCGCGTTGCTTTTTCCTGGCCAATAGCCTTTGCAACCTCGCTATAAGTTTGTGTTTGGCCGTAGGGAATCGATCGCAACTGTTCCCAAACCTGTCGTTGAAAAGCGGTGGCCTGTATATCCAGCGGCAGATCGATATGTGGACTCTTGCTTTTTAAGTGTTCGACAATGGCATTGAGTGATGAACGCAATGGCTTTTCGTCGTGACTAATTTCCGCCGCTGGGAACTCTTTCAACAAGTCCGCTTCCAACGACGCATCAGAATCTCCCAGCATCACTGAACACACGCCCTTGTCGGTGGCTGCGACTAGCAAGCGACCCAAAGGAGTTGCTGCGATTGCATAGTTGATCACGGCGCCCCGCCCACCTTTGCCGTAAGTTGCCGGCGTCATTCCCAATTGGGAAGATGCACGTTCGTATAGCCGGCTGCTTGAACCGTAGCCCGCGTCATACATCGCGCTGGTAATCGCTTCGCCCTTGCGAACACCCTCTTTGAACCTATTCATCCGGAAAGTCTCAGCATAGCGCCGCGGCGTGATTCCCATAATGCTTTTGAAAATTCGCTGGAGATGAAAAGAACTAACGCCAAGCTGTTCGCTCAATGTGGCGAGCGTAATGGGCTCCCCCTCATTCTCCTCGATTATCCGGCAAACTTCTCGAACCATCTGAATCTGCGGATCTCTGACACGCGGGTCGCGTGGATGGCAGCGAAGGCACCCGCGAAAACCCGCCTGCTCGGCACCTTCAGGTGATTGGAAGAATGAGACACGTTCGCGACGTGGCCGCCGCGCAGGACACGAAGGCCGGCAATAGATTCCGGTTGAGCTAACGGCAAAGACAAACTGACCGTCGAAGCGAGCGTCTTTTGTTAACACCGCATTCCATTTTGTTTCGTGCTCGTCGGAAAAGAGACTTGTTTGTTGCTTCATCGCTGTGCCCATGATAACACCTCCAACAACTTGCTTCATTCTTAACTCCCGGTGATGTTAGCGAGTTTGTGACACCAGTTCTATCCGATTCTTGCTTTCAAATTGAATCCGCAGATTACACAGATTTCGCAGATTCAGTCGGCCTGCGAACCAGTCAGCAGACACTCGTGTAATCTGCGGAATCTGTGCAATCTGCGGATTTCCAATTCTTATTTTTGTACGTTTTGCGCCTATCGGTTCGTGTGGTTAAATGAAACTTCACTTGCAGACACCAAAGCCAATGCCTGATTTCTTGTCGTCGCTCAACCCCGAACAACGCATCGCCGTCGAACATACCGAAGGCGCTTTACTAATTCTTGCCGGCGCCGGCTCTGGCAAGACGCGCGTTATCGCTCATCGCATTGCCTACCTAATCGCCGAAAAAGGCGTGGCGCCGTGGAATATTCTCGCGGTCACTTTCACCAACAAAGCCGCCCAGGAAATGAGACAACGAGTGCAGCGACTGTTGCGCGACCAGCAATTGTCGAGCGCGCCGATTGTCTCAACCTTTCACAGTCTCTGTGTGCGCATCCTGCGACAGGACATCGAAAAGTTGAACGAGAAATACAGCCGCACCTTTACTATCTACGATCAGGACGACTCGCTCAGGCTAATCAAAAATTGCATGAAGGATCTGGGTTACGACGAGAAGTACCTGGGTCTGCGTGCCACTCAGTCCGCAATCAGCGCCGCGAAGAATCGCGGTGAAGACGTTGACGCTTTTGCTGCTCGCGCCGACTACGTCGATGAGCGCCGCGCGGCGATGGCACGCGTTTACCAGCTGTACGAGGATCGGCTACACGGGAACAATGCGCTTGACTTTGACGACCTGCTAATCAAGACGGTGCGTCTGTTGCGACAGGTTCCGGAGGTGCGCGAGAAATACAACAACAAGTTTCGTTACATTCTGGTTGATGAGTACCAGGATACCAACTCACTTCAGTTTGCCCTGATTGGTTTACTGACTGAAAAGCAGCAGAATATCGCGGTAGTGGGCGACGAGGATCAGTCCATCTATAAATGGCGCGGAGCCGACATCACCAACATTCTCAACTTCGAGAAGCATTTTCCCAACACGAAAACAATTCGGCTCGAACAGAACTATCGTTCGACGCAAACAATTCTCGACGTTGCCGGCGCGGTCGTGAAGCACAACATTGAGCGCAAGGGAAAGACCCTTTGGACGTCAAACCCGCGCGGCGATCGCGTCCGCTACTTTCAGGCGTTTGACGCGGAAGCTGAAGCGCGTTTCGTCGCCGGAAAAATCCTCGAGCATCGCAACGAAGAGTACGACCTGCGCGCGGCCGTCTTATATCGAACGAATTCGCAGTCGCGCGTCTTTGAAGAAGCGATGCGCCGCGCTGGTTTGCCTTACAACATCGTTGGCGGCTTCTCGTTTTACGAGCGCATGGAAGTACGCGACATTATTGCGTATTTGAAGTTGGCGCTGAATCCAAACGACTCTATCGCGCTGCAACGCGTCATCAACAGCCCGCCGCGCGGTATCGGCAAACAAACCGTCGAGGAGCTTGCACGCCGCGCAAACGATTCGGGACTCTCACTTTGGGAAACCATTTCCGTAGTGATCGAGAAGCCGGAGAACCTGAGCACGCGCGCTGTTTCGGCATTGAAAAGCTTCAGACGAATCATATTGAGACTCGCCGAATTGGCAGGGAGACCAACGCCGAAGGCGTTAGATAACTTAGCCCAGGGTAAGCGCGCAGCGCGCCACCCTGGGAAAGGCATCGCATATTTTGAATCAAGCCCGCGAAGCGGGCGACAGACCGAACCAAGCGCCGCGGATTACCAACCGATTGATTCCGACTCGCCCGTTTCCGACATCGTCAAGGCCGCCATCCTCGAAACCGGCTACGAGAACGAGCTCAAGGGCGAGAAAACCGACGAAGCCGAAGCGCGATTGGAAAACTTGCAGGAGCTGGTCAACGCAGCTGTCGATTACGACAAGCAAGGAATCGCAGGACTACGCGAGTTTATCGATCACTCAGCGCTTGTTTCTGATGCGGATCAGTACGAAGAGGATGCGCCGGTTACGCTAATGACCGCTCACTCCGCGAAAGGTCTGGAGTTTCCCCTAGTGTTTATTGTCGGTTTGGAAGACCGACTCTTCCCACACACGCGTGCGTTGAAAGCGGCTAATTTAAGCGAGTTGGAGGAAGAGCGGCGTCTTTGTTATGTGGCGATGACGCGCGCGGAAAGATTTCTTTACGTTACGCACGCGATGAAGCGGAGAGTCTACGGCGAAGAGCTCGCTTCTGAACCCTCACAATTTCTGAACGAAATGCCACTCGACTTGATGGAAGATCTCTCCAACGGCAAGTCGTGGCTTTCATTCGCGCGCGGCTCATCGGCGATTGATTACGAGCACGGCGAGTATCGGAAAGAGCGCAAGAAATTCACCGGCAAGACTTACGACAGTGTCGATTCAATTGCTGAATTCTTCAAACAGCGCGCAACGCAACTGGGCAACACGGGCGGAGGTTTCGACTCAACGAGGAATGCGTCGAGGAATGCGTCTAAACCAGGAAGGAATGTCTCTGGGTCAGGAAGGGGGCCTGCCCCCGCAGATCGCAAGAACAGTGCGCCTTTAAGGCAGGACCCGCTTCAAAGTCCAAAGTCCAAAGACCAAAGACCAGCTTCTGACATCCAGCAACTGGCACCTGACTTCGTCCCCGGTTCCTACGTGAAACACGCCAAATACGGCCGCGGCCTCGTCCTCCGGCGCGAAGGTGTTGGGGATTCACTGAAGTTAACGGTGACGTTCCCCGGATACGGTCAAAAGAAACTGGTGCAAAAATACGCCGGCTTGGAAAAGGCCTGATCCTTAATCGGCAGATTTCACAGATTGAACAGGCGGGGGAAGAATCAACAATCAGCAGTTAACAGCTTTACAGACGTGAACGGGTATCACCATCTGCGTAATCTGCTAAATCTGCGGATTGCTCCTCTCTCAAACAGTAACACTGGTACCATCAAACTTCGTCAGACTAAATCCGCCGAACGGTTCGTTGTAGCAGGCCCGCTGGTCGCGCAATATACCAATTGCCAATTGTTCGCCAAGTTTCAGCGACTCAGTTCCGTCGGAGCGCCAGTGAACGCCCGCTATATTCCGACCGAGCGCGACGTTTGATGCGAGCTTATTGAGTTCGCCGCCAACAGTCAGATCTCCCGCATCCGCACCCGCGTAAGGTACAAGCGAAAGGCCATCATCCGCCGGTTGCACCGGAGTTACACCGAGGTCTGTAAGCTTAGTCGACTCTTTGAACCAGGCTTTCAAAACAGTGACACAAGCGCCTGCAACCGTAGCATGGCCCGCACCGTAGGCCGGATGCGTCGGTGAACCTTCGGGAAACGCCATCGGCAAAAGCGCGTTGCCCGCCGTCATGTAGCCACCCAGTCGTGATCCGCTGCTTAGAGAATTCAGAATCTCAGGATGAACAGGATAGCCGGTACCATGGTTGAGTGTGCGATCGACACGCGCCGCATGGACCTCGGGCCGCAACCTGCGATGCACAAACCATTTTTGAAACCAAACCGCCTTCAGCGCTCTGGTGGCAACTTCACACATCAACGCGGCGATGTGTGGCCCACCGAACGTTCCAAAGCCGTCTTGTGTTGGATTGTCGACATAAGGATTGCCATCGTCGAAGGGTGCGCCGAATCCGGCGAGTATGAGGAAGCCGTGAAAGTAAGCCTGGAAGAGAACATCAATGTGCACCCAACTGCTGATGTCCCGTCCGTTTCTCATGTAGCGCCGCGTGGCATCGAACGCATCTGCCGGTTGACTAAACCCGCGTTGCACCGCAAGCCAGGTGTTGAAATCCGTCATGTAGTCGATACCTGGCGCCGTCGTTCTGATCCTCTGATCGAGATTGTTCGCGCCGAAGTTGCATTGTTGATAAAAGTACTGCGACAGGTATGGACCGGCTTTGTCGCCGGGAGTTAACCCGCGAAACAGAGTTGCCGGCGTCACCGCAGCGCCACCTTTGGCGCCCTTAAAGTCAGCACCGTAGAGAGTGAGGTCGGCAGCCGCAGCATTCGCTATCGGGTTCGCTGGATACTGAGAAAAAGGCACATCGCGCAAGAGTGCCATCCAGTAGTTCTCTGAAATCTCCACCGCCTGTTCCCGGCTGGCGAAAGCAGGCGCCGGCGGCTGCAACAACGCCTGGCCGTCTGGTCCTTCCATGTCGAAGGCAAGGCCGGACTGCGGATTTGTTAACCGGCGATCGCCGCCCATGGGAATGGCGTTGAAGTCGGTGGGGCGTCCACTGTTCATCGCCTGGACCAGCGCTGCATAAGCGCTTAAGTCAACCGTGCCGTCGTCGTTATGCGGCAGGCCTTTCGAATAATTGGCGATCTTGTCTGCATAAAGGTTCTCGTCATCGTTGGCAGGGTGTTGCAGATTCTGCGGCGTACTTTGCAACCCGGCCTGCGCGGCATCGCGACGAAGCTTTGCGCAATCGTTCGCGCGCTGGTTTGAACCTGACGGTGCGGCTTGTGTATTGGATCGCTCGGTCTGTAGCAAGGGCTCGAGGCCAATAACTCCAGCCGCGATGCTCGCCGCTCCAGTTACGCCAACCTGACCAATAAATCTGCGTCTGCTTTGAGACTTTGGGGTGCTTGTTTGGACAGACTCTTCGTGCATTACGGGTCCTCCTGCGAAGAATTTTGACGTCTATCAGTTGTGGTGAAATGGGGCGGAGCAGGATGGTTACCGCACGGGATGCTTGGGGGAACTGCCCAAGGTCGAGTTCCTTATAGCTATGGCCACTGCTCTGTTGCGTACTTTTACCATAATCTAAATCAACGGACAAAGTTTTTCCTTTGAAACATCTAACGTCCAAATGCGGAACCGGAAGCTTAGCGACCGGCTGATCTCACACAATAGACAAGGGGGATGCCGACCGGACAAAGCGGCAACAAAACCTGTCAAGTTGCACAATCGCATTCTTCAGACTGACGCACTCAGAAACGATCGTGGGAGTCGCACAAAACGGCGTTAGCTGCGCTAACTGAAAGAAATCAGGAGTTTAGCTGGTTTGCGGGCCAGCTCGATCGATGGCGGCATTGCGGTTGCTGTGATGGACCGTGCCCCCCCCTCCAAAATTCTCCCACCGGGGCCCTTTGTTTCAACGAAACCTCTCCTGGCTCGCAGTCCCAACAGAAGATTGCAGTCAAGATTAGAAGAAGGTGATTATGAAAAAGCTCGACGTTCCAAAGCCAGATGTCTCTTCTTTGTTTTCTAACCTGCTGATTGCTTCTGCCGTCATCGCAGCCGCAACTCCGGTGCTTCTCGGTGACCGACTCGTCGTGATTGTCTCCGACATTGCCAGGCAAGGCTCAATCCTGCTGCAACAGGTCAGCATCTCCCTGCAAGGCTTACTGAGTTAGGTTCAATCAGTAGCCAGTGAGTCAGCAGTCAGTCGTCGTTCTTGCTCTTCTCCCACTCCTCTTTCCCCCTTCCCCTTTCCCCCTTCGGCTTTTTCCCTGTCCCCTCTTCCCCCTTTTTCCTCTTCCCCTTTTCCCAGTTCCCCATTCCCTTCATCCCATACCGTACATTCGTGAATCATATCGTTGCGTTGTTCCGTCTGAATCGCGCTTCCACAACCCTTTCCGCCGCTGGAATGGAAGTTGCCAAATGAGGGTGAACAAACTCTTCCCGGGAACCATTATCAGAGGGGAATATCAATGAATGTAAACTACAGGGGCCTCGCAACGTCGGCGGCGCTTGCCTTCGCCGTGCTAATCGGCGCCACGAACGTTACGAGCGCACAAGGGCGCCGTGGCCGCGGGCAGGAACGCAGTCAGGAAAATCAGGAACAAAAAGACCAACGAAAAGCGCAACAGGAAGCCAGCCGCAACTCACAACGGGAAGAGCGTGAGCAGCAAAAGCAAGCGCAACAGCAGCAACGCCAGGCTGAGCAACAGCAGGCCGTGCAGCAGCGCGCCGAACAACAGCGTCAGCGTGACCAGCGCTCAACGCAGCAAACCGAACAGAACCAGCGCTGGGAACAAAACCGCCAACGTGTTCAGCAGAGTCAGGAACAGCAGCGTGCTCAGCAGCAAGAGCGCTGGGAGCAAAACCGCCGGCGTGTCCAGCAGAACCAGGAGCAACAGCGCGCACAACAGGAACAGAATCGCCAGCGTGTGCAGCAGGAGCAGGAACAGCAGCGTGCTCAACAACAGCAGCGCTGGGAACAGCAACGCCAGCAACCGCAGATTCAGCGGAATCAGGATTGGCAGCGACGCCAGCGTGAACAGCAACAGCAGGACGCAGCGCGGCGACAACAGTCAGGGCGCGTCTATTCCGATCGCTCACCCAATCTCTCAAATGCTCAGCAGCGCGACTGGCGCGCCTATCAGGAGCAGCGTGCAAGTCAGTATCACCAGGAATGGTCTCGTCAGCAGAGTTATGCTTTGCAACGACAGCGTTTGCTCGAGCAGCAACGACGCCGCGCACAGTTGCGCTACCAGCAAAGCTATCTCGCGCGTCTGAGACAAGACCAACTGCGTCTGCAAAGCTGGCGTTACAGCGATTATGGACCATACAACTATCGCTATTCGCGCGGCGGCAGTTATTACGAAACCAATCGTTATGGCGCGCAGATGCTGCGGCAGGCAATCAACGATGGTTATGAAGAAGGCTACCGTGCGGGCCAGGCGGATCGTGAGGATGGTTGGAACTACAGTCCCCAGGAAGCGTTCGGCTATCAGGATGCAAGCTATGGTTACGACGGTTACTACGTGGACCTGAGCGAGTATCAGTACTACTTCCGTCAGGGCTTCAACCGCGGCTACGAGGATGGCTACTACAGCCGCTATCAGTATGGCCGTTATTCAAACGGAACGCTCGGCATCCTCGGTACGATCCTGGAGCAGATTTTGAATCTGCAACTAATGAATTAAATAATACTCACGCACCGTGAGGACCAACAGCGTCCAGTTTCGATAACGTCGAAACTGGACGCTTTCTTTTTGGCGCACACTTTGTTGATTGCTATATTTGTCGGCGCGCGTCCATCCCCTCTCCCATCGGGAGAGGGACTCAGGGCATGTACAATGGGACGGCAATTCGAACACATTCAGACGGAGGAAAGGGGCTAACGATGGAAGGTGTGGGAATGACGCCGGAATTGGAAACGTTGAAGGCAAGATTGCGAGCGACCTGGATCGCCGGTGATTTTGCACAAATTGCAAAATCCACTGCGAGCGGAGCTGAGGATTTTATCAAGCGCTTGAATTTACAACCGGGAACGAAGGTCCTTGATGTAGCCTGCGGGTCGGGAAATCTTGCGCTTCCCGCCGCGCGCCTGGGAGCCCTTGTAACGGGAGTTGATATTGCGCCGAATCTGATTAAGCAGGCGCGCGAGAATGCAGAACGCGAGGGTTTGAGAATTCAATTCGACGAAGGTGACGCGGAAGCTTTGCCATATGAGGACGCGAGTTTTGACGCAGTGGTAACGATGTTCGGGGCAATGTTTGCTCCTCGTCCGGAATTGGTAGCCGCGGAACTCAAGCGGGTATGCCGGCCCGGAGGTTTTATCGCGATGGCAAATTGGACACCGAACGGCTTTGTGGGACGGATGTTCAAAACCGTTTCCAGCCACGTACCCCCACCAGCAGGCATGCCTCCGCCGGTCTTGTGGGGTGATGCGGCAATTGTGCGTCAACGTTTGCAGGAGGGTTTTTCCAAACTCGAGACAAACGAGCGAACAATAACTTTCCGATTTCCCTTTCCTCCAGCGGACGTTGTCGAACATTTCCGAAATTACTTCGGTCCAATGCACAAGGCATTTGGCGCGCTGGATGAAAGCGGACAAGCCGCGCTGCGACGCGACCTCGAACGGCTTTGGACCGAGAACAATCGAGCGACTGACGGGACGACACTGGGCGACTCGCAGTACCTTGAAGTGATTGCTGTCCGCGGTTAGTGTCGCGGCCCAGTGTAGCCAGTACCACCCCGCGGTTGGTGTCGCGGCACAGTGTAGTCAGTACCACCCGCGGTTAGTGTCGTGGCCCAGTGTAGTCTAGTACCACCCGCGGTAGCGGGTGGGTCTCTCGTTTGAGGTTGCTTCAAATTCGTGAAATCGGTGTAATCTGCGGATAACTTCCGATGGACAGTGATGACACAATCAAGGTCTTCATTACGAATCGCGAGTCGAAGTGTGACGACTGCGGCGAAGATTTGGGCCGGAAGGCTTGGATCACTTTGCAGCGCGACAAGGGCGCCCTGTGCCTGACGTGTGCTGACCTCGACCACTTAAGCTTTCTTCCAACCGGCGATGCCGCACTCACACGGCGCGCGCGAAAGCACTCGCTACTCACAGCCGTCGTTTTGAAATTCAGCCGGGCGCGAAAACGTTATGAGCGGCAGGGACTGCTGGTTGAAGAGACCGCGCTGCAGCAAGCAGAAAGCGAATGCCTGGCCGACAGCGACATCAGAGCCCGGCGAAGCTGAGCGCGAAGAGATCCGCCGCGAGGAATTGGACCAGCAATACATTGAAGCGTTCGCCAACCGCGTGAGAGAACTCTTTCCCCACAGTCCCGAAAGCGAAGAGAACAAGAGATTGCCGAGCATGCCTGCCGAAAATACAGTGGCCGCGTTGGCCGCTCAGCGGCCGCAAAGAGTTTTGACGAAGAAGCAGTACGCCTGGCAGTGATCGCTCACATTCGCCATCGCGAAACAGACTACGATGAGTTGTTGGGCAAAGGTTGGTTCCGGCACGAAGCCCGCGCCCACGTCCGCGATCGTGTTGAACAAATCTCCGAGAGCTGGCAATAACCGCCTCCTATTTACTCTTTACTCATGGAAGAGATCCTTCTTCCTTCGCATAACGAAGCCAAAGCGCTGTGTAATTTGGCGGCGCAAATAAAGGCGCTCGCACCATGGCAGTGGATGGAAGAGACGGACGTGTTTGGGGTTGAAGATCCAGACACGCACGAGATCGGATTCGTGAGCGTCATGGGAAGTGTCGGAGAATACGAGGCAGTTGCTGTCTATCCTGGGGCGGAAGGATTATACGGTTTTATCGACTTCCAATCCGATCCCTCGGCCAATACCGATCGGCTCATTGAGATTCCTCAAGTTCAACTCTCTTTTAGTGAGTCAAAGTTCCTGGAGAAGCGGGATCGCGAGTTGCTCAAAAGTTCTGGACTCAAGTTCACCGGAGCCAGGCCACTTTTCCGCAGCTATCGTCCTGGATTCTTGCCGTGGTTTATCACACTCAACGAAGCGCGTCTGCTAATTCATGCGTTATCGCAGACGCTGGAAGTGGCTAAACGTTTCGCCAATGAGGCAGTCATTTTCCCCACCGATGGAGACGTCGAGGCTGCAATCTTTCTGGTTCGCGTTCCGCGCAAAGAAAATGCTTCGCGCAAGGAAGATACTTCGCCCCGTAAAGGCACAGAGTCTCGTACACGTCTGGCCTTGTTTGGGAGGATCAGATCAAGCGGATCTCTCGCCCGACACACCCGCCCATCGAGACCAGTATCGAATGGGTCTTACTAAGAGACCTCAAGAGTATTCCTCTGAGCGCGACGCAACTCGAAGCCGATCTTTTCATCGGTCCGGGAAGGGTAGGCAAGCCACACGAAAGGCCTTTGGCGCTCTACATGCTGATGCTTGCAGATCGATTCAGTGGATACATCCTCGGGTTTGAAGCCCTCACGGCGGAACACTCGCTAGACACGATGTACGCAAGCGTCCCGGAGACGATTGCCAGGTTGCTCTGGCAAAGCAAGGTGCTGCCAAAACAGATTATTGTTCGTTCAGATCTCCTGCTCAATCTGCTCGAACCTCTTGAGAAAGAACTCAAGATTCAACTCCGCCACGCGAATGAATTGCCGGCAATCGACGAAGCCGCCGCTGCAATGGCCCAGTTCCTCGCAACCGGCAAAATGTAGATTCCAACTAGATCATTCTCCCGCGCCTTCGGGCTCAAATTCGCAAAGGACCGAAGGCAGAACTGCAGAAACCAGAAGCCAGAAGTCAGAGGCCAGAAGAGTCCGCATGGCGGACGCTTGAAAAAAGCCCACCGATTCATCGGTGGGATCAAGTAGCCCGAATAAATATTAGCCCGCGAAGCGGGCGGCAGCATAAAAATCGGGGTGGATATCAGTTTGCGGGGTTGATTAATCGTGCACGCGAACTGAGGCAGAAAAACACGCCGGCCGAAGCACTGTTGTGGGAATTGCTTCGGAAGCGGCAGTTGCTCGGGTCTAAGTTCAGACGGCAACATCAGTTTGGTGACTACATTGCTGACTTCTACTGTCACGAAGCTCAACTTGTAGTCGAATGCGATGGTTCTGCTCACGATCCAAAAGAGGCCTGGTATCACGACCAAACTCGCGACGCCTACATGATCGCGCAGGGCTTGCGTGTTCTACGCTTCACTAACGATCGGATACTCAACGACACCGAAAGCGTCTTAGATGAAATCGCTTCCTTTCTCCCCTCTCCCAGTGGGAGAGGGGCCGGGGGAGAGGGCCTACCGGAAGAATCAGACCAGGTTATTGATCGGCCCCCCTCCACCCTTGGGGGAGGGGTTGGGGGTGGGGGTGGGGGTGCGCAGCATGAGGGTGCGCAGCTTACGCAGCAGGGAGGCGCAAGGCTTGGTGTGTTCTGGCACACCCAGGGCAGCGGCAAGAGCTATTCAATGGTTTTCTTCTCACAGAAGATCTTGCGCAAGCTGCCCGGCAACTGGACGTTTCTTGTCGTCACTGATCGCGAGGATCTCGACGATCAAATCTACAAGAACTTTGCGGGAGCGGGCGCTGTTACTGAGCCCGAAAACCAGGTGCGAGCGGACAGCGGCAAACATTTGAAGCTTCTGCTGCAGGAAGACCATCGGTTTGTCTTCACGCTGATTCAAAAGTTTCATACCGATAAGGGCAAGCCTTACCCGCGGCTATCAGATCGTTCAGACATCATCGTGATCACCGACGAGGCACACCGCAGCCAATACGACCAGTTGGCTTTGAACATGCGCAATGCTTTGCCGAAGGCCGCCTTCATCGTCTTCACGGGCACACCACTGATGGCCGGCGAAGAACGCACGAAAGAGGTGTTTGGCGATTACATCAGCGTTTACAACTTCAGGCAGTCGGTGGACGACCATGCAACGGTGCCACTCTTCTACGAAAACCGCATTCCTGAGTTGCAGCTTGTTAATGAAGAGCTGAATGAAGACATGGCACGCGTGCTGGAAGAGGCAGACTTAACCGAGGCGCAGGAAGAGAAGCTGGAGCGGGAGTTTGCCCGCGAGTACCACCTGATCACGCGCGATGATCGACTGGAGAAGGTTGCGGAAGATATTGTGCGTCACTTCACTGGCCGGGGCTTCCAAGGCAAGGCGATGGTTATCTCCATCGACAAAGCCACGGCCGTGCGGATGTATGACAAGGTTCAGAAATACTGGCAAGCCTATCTGCGGCACCTCGAAGGGAGACTTCCTTCGAGTTCCGGCGCGGAACGAACGGATCTCGAAGCCAAGATTGCGTACATGCGCGAGACTGACATGGCCGTCGTTATATCGCAATCCCAGAACGAAGTCGAAGACCTGGCCGAAAAAGGCGCTGACATCGTGCCGCACAGAAAGCGCTTGCTCAAGGAGGACCTCGATACGAAATTCAAAGATCCGAATGATCCGTTGCGGCTGGTTTTTGTTTGCGCAATGTGGATTACCGGCTTTGATGTACCGAGCTGCTCGACAATATATCTCGACAAGCCGATGCGCAATCACACGCTCATGCAAACCATTGCGCGGGCGAATCGAGTATTTCGAAACAAAGTCAATGGATTGATTGTTGACTATGTCGGTGTCTTTAGAAATCTACAAAAGGCGCTTGCTATCTATGGTTCGGGTTCGGGTGGCGGAATCAATCCGGGAGAGTCGCCAGTGAAAGACAAACAGGAACTGGTCGAGTTACTGCGGGTTGCGATCGCGACAGCCGAAGGGTTTTGTGCAGATCGTTGGATCGATCTGCCGGCCATTCGAGAGGCTGCCGGTTTTTCACGGGTGAAGTTGCTTGACGAGGCAGTTGAAGCAATTGTTGAAAACGATGAATCCAAAGAACAGTATCGATCCCTGACCAACAACGTGACCAAACTCTACAAAGCCATTCTGCCGGACCCGCTGGCAAATGAATATGGCGAGATCAATCTTTTGCTTTCGACGATTCAAGACAAGATTAATGCCCTCGCGACAGTACCTGATATTGCCGCAGTGCTGGGGAAAGTCGAATCGTTGCTTGACGAATCGATTGCTTCCGAAGGTTACGTCATCCATGAAACCAATCGTTCGGTTGATTTAAGCAAGATCGATTTCGACGCCCTGCAAAAACAATTTGCGAGAGGCCGGAAGCACACGGAAGTGGAACGACTGAGGAATGCGCTGGCAGCAAAACTTGCTGAGATGGTGATGATGAACCGCACGCGAATGGATTACCTGGAGCATTTCCAGCAGATGATTGATGAGTACAACTCCGGGGCGATCAATGTTGAGGTGATGTTTGAGCGCTTGGTGAAGTTTACGAAAGACTTGAGCGAAGAAGAGCACCGGCACATTGGTGAGCAGTTGAGCGTTGAAGAGCTTGCAGTCTTTGATTTGTTAACTAAACCCGAGATTTCGCTAACGAAGAAAGAGCGAGAACAGGTCAAGAAAGTGGCGCGTGAGCTTTTGCAGACTTTGAAACGCGAAAAGCTCGTGCTGGACTGGCGGGCAAAGCAACAATCGAGAGCAGCGGTGCGATTGGCAATTGAAGAAACGCTCGACTTACTTCCGCGAGTGTTTCCGAAGCAGTTGTATGCCGAGAAGTGCGATCTCGTCTATCAGCACGTTTTCGACTCGTATTTTGGGCCTGGCAGAGATGTCTACGCTAACGTTGCTTAGGGATCGTTCCTCCTCGTCTCCTTCCAACAACCTTCCGTCGAAAACCGGTTGGGCCGGAGGAAGGCGTGGAAGGCACTGCTGGTAAATCGTGAATCGCAACGCCTGGTAAATCGTGAATCGTAAATCGTAAATGGTGGTAGCAAACAGCAAGCAGCAGATGGCAAACTGCCTGCTATCAGCCGTCAGCAGTCAGTCGTCAGCCAATAACTTTCCGCCGAACAAGGGCCGGCCGCCGAGGGACGGGCAATCAAATTCTTGCCGAACGCCACTGCTTGTGATAGCGTGCGGCGTTCATAGACAGATAACACCCGGCATAACGGCTCACCCTGAACCTCTTATTCAGCGTGAGCGCCCCCTATCTCTAACCAAAAGGAGCTTCCACATGAAAAAACTACTCGGAGTCATGGTAGTAACCATTGCTGCTTTGTCTATTACTCTCGGTCAAACACCTGAGAAGACGAAGCCAGATCAAAGCAAACCAGTGTCAGATCAAACCAAACCAGTGTCAGATCAAACCAAACCAGTACCGGATCAAACCAAACCAGCAGGCGAGAAAGTAGCCACAACTGCCAGCGCTGAACAAGAGTTGATTGGCTTAGATAAGGAGTGGGGAGAAGCCGGATTGCGCGGCGATTCAGCAGTACTCGAACGCATCCTGGCCGATGACTTCATCGGCAACAGCCCAACAGGAGTCGCCACTAAAGCGCAGAATATTGCTGAGGCTAAGACTAACGCTCCTAACATCACGAACGCGACCTATGTTGCTGATGAGTACACGGTACGCTTCTTAGACCCAAACACGGCTGTGATGACGCATCACGCGGTGGAGAAAGGGCTGAACAAAGGTAAGGAATACAATGACCAGCATCGGAGTATGCACGTGTGGGTGAAGCGGGATAGCCGATGGCAAGTGGTAGCTAGTCAGGCTACCCCGATACCGCAGAAATCAACACCGTAATGTCAGTGAGCGGTGGGCAGTGAGCAGCCACTACTGGTAAATCGTGAATCGTAACGCCTGGTAAATCGTGAATCGTGAATCGTAAATAGACCAGAGCGTGAAGAGTGAGCGCGTCAGTCCTCTTGCAGCGGAGAGACAAAGGGATCGCGGAGGTCACACAGAGATATCGAGTTTAGACCAAGTGATGGCGCGTCAAGCCCTCTCCCCTTCCTCTCCCAACGGGAGAGCGAGATGAAGGTATTCTTGAATGGACTCCACCGGGTGGCGCGCGAACCGCGCTTACCCCCGGGCTACTTCGTTAAGGCTTTGAGCGTTGGGACAGTGATCCAGTGGTCAGCGATCACCGGCTATTATCTCTCACGCCCGTGGCGTGAAGAAGATTTTTATGCGCGTGATCCGGGGGTGGCGCGCGAAACGCGCTTACCCCCGGCTACTTTCTATCACCGCTACGCGGTTGTCACGCTCTCAGCTTGGAGACCAACCCGCTACCGCAGGTGGTACTGACAAGAGAGCGATTACTGAGGCTGTTCACCGGGCCTTGGTTGGCCGTCAGGCCTTGGCTGGCCTTCACCGGGCCTTGGCGGGCCGTCAGGCCAGGGTGGCATCCTCAGGCTGCGGAGTTTCCCCTGCTGTTCAGGCGTCAACTGGTTCTTGAGGCGTATGCCCAGGCTGAAGTGGAGGCGTTTGATCTGACGTTCAGTATCGAGAACCTTGTCCAGCTGTGACAAGGCTTGCTGTTCGTCCACCGTATTGGATTTCATTGTTTGGTGCAGCGCTTCCATCGCGTCCTGAAGCTGCCACTGCAGCTCGAGGAAGCGCGTCGTGGTCTTTTGTATCTCTCCGCGCATGAAGAGTTTCTGCTCGTCACTTATTCCGAGTTCTCGCGCGTGGCCCATGATCATGTCCGGAGGAAACATTACGTCACCCAACGGATCCATATTCGGTGGAGGAGGTTGTGGCGCGCGCTGCGGCACAGGCCCGGTTGCATTCTGTGGCGGTTGTTGCGCCCGGAGCAGAGGAATACCAACAAGCACACTGACGCCTAATATTGCGACAAGGATTCCGATTCTTCTTTTCATTGTCTTCTCCTTCGCTGTTTTCCTTCACTGGGGTTTGTCCGGCAAGAATGTTTTCAATTCGGTGAGAGACCGATCGAGCTGCGGCAGCGACGTCAACACATCGTCCGCCGGCGACTGCATAAGTCTCGCTGTCGGTGATTGCCAACTGGAGATAGAGACGGTCTCCCGAATGGCTGCGTTTCCGGCATTGAGTTTTGCGTGACGGCGCGCTACGACTTTCCGATCCCAGCGGTTGGATTTGATGCGATTAGGTGGTTCAGCCACGACAAGTTGTCTTGGCGGAGGCGTCGCTGATGGCGGCGCGGGCGTTGAGCCGGCTATTGAACCGGGCATTGAGCCCGCTGTTGTCGGTCCGGTGGCAAGAGTTGAACCAGGCTGCTGACTTCGCTGCGAACTTCGCGACCAGAGCACCAGAGAGCACAGCGCGATTACAATTAGCGCCATCGCCATCGCGAAGGAGATCCTGAAGACGCGCGGCGATCCTGGACTTTTCGCCTGCGCACGGTTCCATACTCTGATGAATTCAGGCGCAACCCGCTCGTCGGCGAGTTTGAGCTCACGAAACAGCGCCCGGATTTTCTTTTCGTTTCCAACTAATTCCATAGTCAAGTTCCTCTCGATTCAAAGACTCGCGCAGACGCTTTTTGCCCCGTTCGTAGTGCTGACGAGCACTGCCTATCGAGACGCCCATTGCATCCGCGGCTTCGCGCAAACTCAAATCTTCGTAAAACACCAGGTGCAACACTTCTCTTTGGCGCGCAGGCAAACTTCCGAGAGCCTTTTGAAACTGCTTCTGCGCTTCTGATCTTTCGAACGCTGCCGCGGGTTCTACCGCGAAAGAGTTTCGCTCAGGTCTGGGGTTCGAGGCAGCTATTAATTTCAGTGTGCGCAGCAACCTCTTGCGCTGCGCGGTTATCGCTGTCTTGCGTATGACCGCGAACAGCCATGTCTTAAGGTTTGATTCACCCCGATAACGCGCTTTGCCTTCAAGGATCTTTAAATAGACCGTTTGCAAGACTTCTTCTGCTTCTGCCCGGTCGCGCCGGCAACAGTTGAGGGCCCAACCAAAACTGGCTCCATGAAGTTTTTCGAGCTCAGCTTGCAGCTCCGAGGTGTCCATCTGTTTGTGTTTCACGGTTTTTGTTTCCGTGTTCAGATATTAGTCGCGTCAGCGGACGAATTATATGACTGAGGCGCGGGAAATGATGGACGACCAGCCAAGGTGACAGGAGACGGGACAAGAGACCCGCACTAACATCGTGGGTCGACTAATACGGAACCGGGAGCGATAGCGACCGGGTAAATCAAACGCTAAGCTCGACTGGTCATGGAAGATAATCCCCGTCGCTACCGCTCCGGGTTCTGTATTTGTTTTACCGCGCTCCTCACGCTCTCTGAAGGATGTGAAGTGAAGACAGAAACACGTGCGCCACAAGCCCAGCATGTAAGCGAAGAAACTAACATCGTGGGTTGACGAATACGGAACCGGGAGCGATAGCGACCGGGCAAATCAAACACTTCGCTCGACTGGTCATGGAAGATAATCCCGTCGCTACCGCTCCGGGTTCTGTATTTGTTTTACCGCGCTCCTCACGCTCTCTGAAGGATGTGAAGTGAAGACAGAAACACGTGCGCCACAAGCCCAGCATGTAAGCGAAGAAACTAACATCGTGGGTTGACGAATACGGAACCGGGAGCGATAGCGACCGGGCAAATCAAACACTTCGCTCGACTGGTCATGGAAGATAATCCCGTCTGTATTTGTGTTGCTACGCCAAGTGAGTTTGGTTTTGCGGTGCCGGGTTTCTAATTATTCCCTCCCCGTTGGGGAGTGGAAAGAGGGGAAGGGTGTGTTGGCGCGTTAAGCCCTCTCCCCTGCCCTCTCCCAACGGGAGAGGGGGGACAAAAGCGTGATCCGGGGGTGGCGCGCGAAACGCGCTTACCCCCGGCTACTGTCTGTAACCGCTACGCGGTTGTCACGCTCTCAGCGTGGACACCCACCCGCTACCGCAGGTGGTACTGACAAGAGCCGTCACTGACGGTCGGGCTTCCGCTTGGACCTTGGACTTTGGACGTTGGACTTTGGACTAAGGTTCAGCCCTTCATCAATTCGTCGGCGATGGCGTTTGCCTGGAAGACATTCCGCAGCACTTCCAGCATCGCGCGCACGTCGACCGAAATTGAACGATTTACTGACTCGTCGTATTCAAAGTTGCCGACCAGCGACTCAATGTTGCCGTCGAAGATCAAACCAACCAACTCGCCATTCTTATCAATCGTTGGTGAGCCGCTGTTGCCGCCGATAATGTCGTTAGTCGAAACGAAATTAAACGGCGTCTTCGGATCGACGGCGGCGCGTTTGCTCATCCAACGCGGCGGCAGATTGTAAGGAAACGCGTGATGAAACTGATTTGAACGCGCATAGAGTCCGCCCAGGGTGGTGAAGGGCGGCACGAATTTTCCATTTTCGCGATATCCCTTCACCGCTCCATACGAAAGCCGCAGCGTGAAAGTGGCGTCGGGATAGAGTTTGGTTCCCTGCTCTTCAAAAAGCGCGTGCGCGAGCTTCGCGTAGTTGGCGCGTTCGACAGCTACGACTTCTTCTTCGTAACGCTTCCGCACTGCGCGCGCTTCTTTGTCGATATCCTGAGCTAATTCAATCATCGGATCGGCACCGCTTCTGGTCATTCTAACCCCGGCGTTCGCGACCTGCCTGCGATACTCAACATCCTTGAGTTTAGTTCCCTCGATCAACTCGACGGCGCGCGCTTCCGGAGTCTTACCCTTGAGCACTCTCTTTACCAGCGGATGATTAGCGCCATACTCGCTCTGCATAAACGCAAGCGAATTAGCGAGCTTCATCTTTTCAAAGTCGTCATAGATTGGCGCGGTTGAGTAGAGCGTTGCTTCCAACGCCGCCCGACGGGTATTCATAAACTCCGGCAGTCGCTCGGCATCAGGTTTCTCGTTTTCGTCCGGCAGGCGTACCAGCGTGCGCGCATAACTGAACAGCGGCGTGTTGAAACCTGCAGGCAGTATCACCGTAGAAATAGTAGGATCGAGAAAACGTCGATCACGCTCGTAGCCGGCCAGATCTTTCCTTCCTTTCGCAATCGCCTCCCACGCGCCGCCGTATTCCTGCTTCTTCCGCGGGTCAGCTTCGATTGAGTTTCGCAAGGCCTGTTCGGCGAGTCGCTTCTTGGCCATTAGTTTTGGATCTTTCAGGCCCGCAACCTGTCCCTTGTAAACCTTGATGGAGTTTTCAATCGAGTTCAGTTCATTTTGCGCCCGGCGCGTTTGCTCCTCGCCCTGTGCCATATATTGTTTGAGCGCAACGCGTCGCGACTCCAACATCCGCAGGATAAGCGGAATGCTGACATCGCGCAGCGACTCGAGATGGGCCACCGTATTCAGGCGTTGGGTTGAACCCGGATGTCCGGTAACAAAAACCAGCTCGCCATCTTTCGCGCCGGTCTTCGACCACTTAAAATAGTTTTCGACTTTCACTGGTTGGTTGTTTTCATAAACTCGAACCAGCGCCATGTCGATGTTGAAGCGCGGGAAGTTGAAGTTGTCCGGGTCTCCGCCAAAAAATGCTGCCTGGAACTCGGGCACAAACACGAGCCGAATATCGTTATATCTCTTG
This sequence comes from Blastocatellia bacterium, assembly GCA_963698325.1. Classification (GTDB taxonomy): domain Bacteria; phylum Acidobacteriota; class Blastocatellia; order Pyrinomonadales; family Pyrinomonadaceae; genus PSRF01. The sequence goes on from CAVOQJ010000013.1 coordinate 943,814, forward strand.
TACCGATAAAGGTTGTATTGGCCACCCTGATATAGCGTCACGACATCGCTTCGAAGGCCGGTCGTCTTGGTTGATTCTGATTCAATGGCACTAATTTCAGCGCGCCTTGCGGCGTTTGCTTCGACAGCCGACATCCCGCTCTTGACAGCGCCATTAACGCGATAGGTCACATCCTCGATGCTGATAAGTTGGTCCAGTGCCATGCCCTCTGCCTTCAGCTCATCCGCCTGGCTGCGGGCCACGAAGCCTTCCTTGGCGTAGTCCTTGTTCGCCGTACTCAGTTCCCCCACCACATCCTCTACAATGTGATAATTTGTCAGCACCAGGCCGTTGGGCGACACGAATGAGCCAGTGCCGCCAGGGAAGCGCACGGTCGCAAGTTGAACTTTGCGTAGCCAGTCGTCAGTAACGTCGAACCCATATTTTTGTTTAATGTCTTCCCGGGGAACGTTATTAAAGGTCCACATCCCTTCGTCGACCGCGGCGACGGGAATGGTTTGAAAAGTAAAGAGCGCCATTATCAGCGCACACAGAATCATTCTTATTTTCATCTATTGACCTCGCGACAAATTGTTTACGGGAGAACTCTTTAGAGCTTTGTGCTGACCGCTGGGATGCCTGAATTAAAAGCGTTTGGGCCAATGAAGTCAAGTTGCCATAGGTCCACTTCAACCTTGATTGATGTCATTAACACCTGGCTTCAGCCAGGTGATCCTCGACCCGCGAAGATCGAAACCGTTTAAACGGTTTCCAGGGTCGGGTAACGCACTCGTTTACCTGGCTGAAGCCAGGTGTTAATGAGATTTTGAAACTGAACGTACTTCGTGCTCTTCCTCCTGAAGCAGCCGGGACTTTAAGATGAAATCGAAAACGACAACTAGCCGCAAAGATCGGCCGTCGCCGAAACCCAGGCTCTCCGCGTTTGCCAGGAATCTGCTCGAGGAGTGGCGACGACTTGCTCTGCCGGAGTCAGCAGCCCACGTCGTGGTGGCGGTATCTGGTGGCGCCGACTCCACAGCGCTCCTGCTTGGCCTTGATGAATTGATACGGAATGAGAAGCTGCAGCTGAACCTGACGGTCGCACATCTCGATCACGGGCTACGCGCCGAGAGTTCCAAAGATGCCAGGTGGGTTACCCGGCTTGCGCAGACTCTTGGTTACGACATCATCTTAGGCAAGACTAATCTAAAGATTAAGAAGGCGAGCAAGCCCGAGAATCTCGAGCAGGCAGCGCGGAAGGCGCGCTACGAATTTCTACAGAAGACTGCCGACAAGTTGGATGCGGCCATCGTCTTGACTGCACACACGCTCGACGATCAGGCGGAGACTATTCTGCTGCGCCTTTTGCGTGGCAGCGCCGCCGAAGGGTTGAGCGGCACCCCGCTCGTAAGGGAACTTGCGCCGGGCTCGAAGGTGAAGCTAATTCGCCCTCTCCTGGCATGGGCGCGACGCAGCGATACGGAGGACTATTGCCGGCGCCACCAGGTCGATTTCCGCGTCGATCGGATGAACGACGATGAGGCGTTCTCGCGCGTAAAAGTTCGTAAACAATTATTGCCACTGATGAAATCGTTCAATAGTCGCGTTGTCGAAGCGCTTAGTCGAACCGCCACTTTGCTGAACGAAGATGCGGCTGCGCTTTCAGACGAAGCCCGGCGATTACTCGAATTGGCTTTGCAAAAACCGGCCGGAAATAGTGAGACCGGTTTGCCTTCACTGGACGTAAGGATTCTGCTGCAATCGCCCGCCGCCATACGACGGCGCGCATTGCGAGAGTGGATTCGGCGGTCGCGAGGAGATCTCAGACGCGTTGAAATGGTTCACCTGATTGCTGTGGAAAAGCTGCTTCAGGGCGAGCAAGGGGGACGGGTGGCCGAGTTACCCGGCGGAATGCGGGTCACAAGAAAACAAGGAATGCTGCATTTGTCTCATAAAAAGGGGTTGAAAAAGCCCTCGACGACCTCTAAAATTCCACCCGGTCGACACCGCCGGGCGTAGAACGGCGGTTTTCGCTTTTTGCGCGGCGCGTGTCAGAGGGAACTCCGCAACCGCGCGAGGGTTCTAAAACAACGGGTAATTGTTGATTGGCATCCAAGAACTTTGCATGAAATCGGTTCCGTGGACAGTGAATTCAGTCCTTACTTAGCGAAGCGACAAAGCACCACGGGATAAGGTATGATCATCGTCGGAGGCGTTAATGACTTTGAGTTCTACAGCTAGACAAATAATATTTTGGTTATTGATCGTTGCGGGGGCGCTGCTGCTTTATAAGCTGGTGAATCCCTCGGGCAGAAATACGCAGGCCATCGATTTGGCGGCGCTCAACCAGAAAATCGATGCGCTTGAAATAAAGCAGTTGACCGTAAAACAGAATGAGACGGTCGCACTGGATACGCGCAATCAGGAATATCGCGTTCAACTTACCAGCGATCAGATAAAGAACACGGTTTATAACAAGTCGCAGGAAAAAACTCCAGACGGCAAACCCAAGGTTGAAAAGTTTGAGGACGACTCGGGCAGTAGTAGTTATATCTGGCCCATGCTGATCACCTGGGCGCCGCTCCTGTTTATTATTGGTATCTGGGTTTTCATGTTGCGGCAGATGCAGTCGGGCGGAAACAAGGCTCTTTCGTTTGGTAAGTCGCGCGCCAAGCTTCTGAACAATCAACAGAAGCGGGTGACGTTTAAGGATGTTGCCGGCGTTGAAGAAGCCAAGGAAGAGCTTCAGGAGATTATTGAATTCCTCAAGGAGCCGCAGAAGTTTCAAAAACTCGGTGGACGAATTCCCAAAGGCGTGCTGATGATGGGCCCGCCGGGAACCGGCAAGACGCTGCTGGCCCGCGCTATCGCCGGTGAAGCAAATGTTCCCTTCTTCTCAATTTCCGGTTCCGACTTCGTCGAGATGTTTGTCGGCGTCGGCGCCTCGCGCGTTCGCGATTTGTTTGAGCAGGGCAAAAAGAATGCGCCTTGCATCATCTTCATCGACGAGATCGACGCAGTCGGCCGTCATCGCGGTGCCGGACTTGGCGGCGGACATGACGAGCGCGAGCAGACGTTGAATCAGTTGCTCGTCGAAATGGATGGCTTTGAGTCAAACGATGGCGTGATCCTGATCGCCTCGACTAACCGCCCCGACGTGCTGGATCCGGCGTTGCTCCGACCGGGACGATTTGATCGGCGCGTTGTTGTTTCTCGTCCTGACGTGCGCGGCCGTGAAGGCATATTGAAAGTTCACACGCGCAAGATTCCGCTGGGTGAAGATGTTGACATCAGCGTGATCGCGCGCGGTACACCGGGGTTCACCGGCGCCGATCTTGCCAACCTTGTTAACGAAGCGGCGCTAAACGCGGCGCGCTACAACAAGAAGATGGTCGCAATGGGCGATTTCGAGTTGGCGAAAGACAAGGTGCTGATGGGCGCCGAGCGCAAGAGCATGGTGATCTCAAACGAAGAGAAGCGCGTCACCGCTTATCACGAAGCCGGTCATACGTTGGTCGGTCTGAAAGTGCCAAACGCTGATCCGGTTCACAAAGTGACGATCATTCCGCGCGGCATGGCCCTTGGTGTGACGCAGCAGCTGCCGGAAGGCGATCGCCATAACTACAGCGAAGAATATCTGCTGGGCCAGATTGCAATCCTGATGGGCGGACGTATTGCCGAAGACACTTTCCTCGGCAGCATCACCACCGGCGCTTCGAATGACATTGAACGCGCTACCGAACTCGCGCGCGCAATGGTTTGCGAGTATGGCATGTCGGAGATGGGCCCACTGACCTTCGGTAAGAAGGAAGAGCAGATCTTCCTCGGACGCGAGATTGCACAGCATCGCGACTTCTCCGAAGAAACTGCCATCAAGATCGATGAGCAGGTGAAGAAGATCGTCACCGCTCAGTATGAACGCGCCAAGAACATCATTCGATGACAATCGCGACACGATGGTGCGCCTGGCTGAGTGCCTGCTTGAACGTGAGTCGCTTGACGGGGTGCAGATTCGTCGCCTGGTTGCGGGCCTAACGCTCGACGATGAGCAACCCGTAACCGACGCGGGCAGCGACGAAGATCGTCCGCAGCTAAAGGAACCATCAGCCAAACCACTGAAGCCGATTCTGCCGCCAATCACCGGTGGTAATCCGGCGCCGGCGTAATACCAGGGAAAAGGTAAACTTGGGGAAAAGGGGAATGGGTAAAACCTGTTCCCCTTTTTCTTTGCCTGTAGTGTAGATCAGGGATCAGATTTTCCATTTGTCATTTTTCAGTTTTCATTTTTCATTAAACTTCGCCGCGATGATCGGATGCGGGACTCAACTGCGGAACAGCGGACGCCTTTACAGAACCGAGCGCGGTAGCGCCGGATGTTAGAGTCAACTTCGGTATTAAGTCATACTACCTAGCCCGGATTATTCATGAACCTTCATGTCATTTCAGCCTGCGTAGCGGGCGACAGCATAAAGCCTGGGGCGCGAGCCCCAGGAAAGCAATGTAGATGAACATCAGCCCGTGTAACGGGCGGCAGCCTGTTGCTTTCGAGACGAGCGCGAACTGGTCTACGCTGTCGCCTGCTTCGCAGGCTTGGAACTCTTTCTTTGCAGTGACCTGGGGCTGACGCCCCAGGCTTTATGCTGTCGCCTGCTAACGCAGGCTTAGTGAACAAATCCGCAGTTCGTGAATAATGCGGGCTAGGCTCCATTGCAAAGTTGACTCTAACATCCGGCGCTACCGCGCTCGGTTCTGTATTGACTGTGTCCCTTTCTTGAGCCTTCCACGGTTTATTTCGTGCTGCTCTTACTGATCAGACTGAATCAGCACTGACAAATGGAAAATCTCTTATACCCTCAGTCGTCTCTACGCTTTCCCCCTTCCCCTTTTCCCCTGTTCCCCGTTCCCATATGATGACCGCATGATTCGCAACTGGCACATCGGAGACGGACGCCAACTCCCCGTCGGCGAACGCACGCTTGTGATGGGAATCTTGAATGTGACGCCGGACAGTTTCAGCGATGGTGGCGAGTTTTTCTCGCTCGATAAAGCACTCGCACACGCGGAACAGATGATCGGCGAGGGCGCCGACATCATCGACGTCGGTGGTGAATCAACCCGCCCCGGCGGCGCTGCCATCGTGTCAGCTGAAGAGGAACTCCAGCGGGTTCTGCCTGTTATTAGACAACTCGCGAAGCGATCCCGCATTCCGATCTCCATCGACACAACCAAGGCCGGGGTCGCTCGCGCAGCGCTCGACGCCGGCGCTTCGATCGTCAACGACATTTCTGGATTGCGTTTTGATCCTCAGATTGCGTATGAGGTAGCGAACTCGGGCGCCGGGTTGGTGCTGATGCACTCACGAGGCACGCCGGGAGCTTTACACGGTCTGCCTCCGGTGGAAGATATCATTACGGAAGTAACTAACAGTTTGCGCAGCAGTATTGCCTTGGCGGAACAACGCGGCGTGAAGCGCGAATCGATCGTCATCGATCCCGGCATCGGCTTCGGCAAGAGCCAGGAGCAGAACATCGAACTAATCGCCAAACTCGATCAGCTAGTCGCCGCCTTCCCCGGCTTCCCTCTGCTAATCGGCACGTCGCGAAAGTCCTTCATCGGTCGCATCCTCGCCGATGAGAACGGCAACCCTGCTCCCGTCGAAGAACGTTTGCACGGCAGCATGGCGTCCCTCACCGTCGCGGTCTTGAAAGGCGCCCATATTGTCCGCGTACATGACGTCAAAACTGCTGTCGAGACCGTAAGAATCGTGGAAGAGATCAGGCGAGTCCAGGGATGACGAAGCAATTAACCCTACAAGTCCGTGTAAGCTGACCGCAAACTAACAGTTTGCGTTACGAGAAACAGAAATAGCACAACTGCGAAATTGGGTCTCAATGTCAGGGTTGCTACAATCAGCGCATGGGAAAAGACGAAGCAACTGAGAAAGATACAACTGGGAAGGCCGGCAAAGACAGTGAGGCCTCAGCGGATCCGAAAAAGAAATCACGAAGCGATGCGGACGAAAGCTCAGACTCTGATTCATCCAGTGAACTCGAACCTGCGCGTACGAAGAAAGGCGAACCGCCAGACAATCTTCGTCGAAGATCCGAGTGGTTTCAAAAGCGTCATAGCTAGCGGGCTGCGATTGTTTGCACTGATCCGAATTGCCGCGGCAAACAAAACAGGACAGACAAGAATGCCTGGCCTACTTTAGGTTCAGCCGCCAGATGCTGCGGCCGTAGGTGGCTGCGCTCAGCGTTGCGTCCTTCTCGTGATAGACGAGATCGACCACCATCGCATTCGGCAGGTTCCTGGTTAGATTCATCCATCTCTCCGTCGCCGTATCCAGCACAAAGACTCCCGCATCGTTACCGACATACACCTTGTTAAGTTCGTCCATTCGTATCACTGCCACATGATGCGGCACATCGGGAAGCTGACCCTTGTCCACGTCTTCCCAGGTAAGACCGCCATCCCTCGTGCGGAAAACATGGGAATGACCGAAATTCGCCACGGTTGCAAAAACGATGTTCGCATCCTGCGGATGGCTTTCGAGACGCGTAATGGTGTGACCCGGCAGCATAGAACTTGAAAGATTCGGGCTCCATTTCTTGCCGCCGTCAAGGCTGCGAAAGAAGCCGCCATTTTCCGTCGCTACATAAACCCGTTTCGAGTTGGCCGGAGCAACTTCTATGGCCGAGATAGAACTACCATCCAGAGACGGCGAGACTACATGCCAGTTTTCACCGTCGTTTCGGGTCCGCCATACCCGATGTGAGCCAGTGAAGACAGTGTTTGGGTCTGATGGGTCCAAGGTGATGAAGCACATCCACACAGACTCTTGTTCGTCCTTGGGAGCTGGAGGCGAGACGTTACTATGATTTCTACCGTGGAAACGTCTGATATCGAGGTTGTAGCACGAGCAGTAAACATGGCCCGCGTCACGTGGATCAAAGACGATCCAGCCACCGTCACCCTCATAAATCTGGAAAAAGCTGCTACCGGCGCCAATCTTGGTGACGACGGTGCCGTTGTCTTGCGCGCCGCCACCAAATACGAGTCCATTGCCCGGAGCTACGTCGAGGTCATAGAACATTGTTACCGCCAGACCGTTGCTACGATTTTTCCAGTGATAGCCACCGTCCTCGCTGACGTCCAAGCCGCCGTCGTTGGCATCATAGACAAGGCCGGCGGCCGTGGGCGGCATCAAAAGCGCGTGATGGTCCGAATGAGCGTATTTAGGATCACCACGTTCTCGATCCCAGTGGGTTATGTGTCGCCAACTATCGCCGCCGTTTGTGGTGAGGTGTAGATCAACTCCGCCACAGATCACATAGTTGGGATCATTAGGATGGACGACGATCGTATTATTGTAGGAAATCTGTCCTTCCTTAGCGAAATGTTTTCCACTGACCTTTTTCCAGGAATCACCACTATTCGCGCTGCGGTAGACGCCCAACATCAGGTCGCTGCTTTCACTACTTTCATCGGCGGCAAACGCGTAGAGCACTTGCGGCTTTGACGGACTGATAGCAAGACTCGTACGGCCGAAGAGTGCGGGGTGAGGCAGTCCGTTTGTCAGATGTTCCCAATTCTTACCACCATCGGTTGACCGCCAGATACCACTGCGCGCTCCCTGCTCTGTAAAGGTGGCGAAGATGGTGCCTTTCTTCTTTGGATCGAAAACAATCGAATGACACCAGTAGTTCTGAGTTGAGATAAATGTCTCACGTTCCCAGGTTAAGCCACTATCAAACGACGTATACAGGCCGCCCAGACTATTTAGTTCCCGGCTCACTTCAGCGTAACCAATGCCACCAATTAACAAGTGTTTCGAATTGAATGGATCTATCGCAATCGCTCCGATGCCTCTGGGAATACCATTCCGCTCCGGCGAAGCCAGCAACTGCCAGGTGCGTCCTCCATCTCGGCTGCAATAAAGCCCAACGCCGGGATAGCAATCCGAGGATAGATTGGCTTCACCCGTGCCACAATAAATCGTGTCGTCGTTGTTCGGATCGACAGCCAGCGATCCGATATTCAAAATATCCTGGTCGTTCCAGCAGGATTGCCAGGTTTGTCCAGCGTCGACGCTGTGCCATACGCCTCCTCCTGCCGCCCCCGCCCAGATGCGTTCAGGATGTTTTGGGTGACAGGCGAGTGACGTTATTCTGCCGCCGATGTTCGTCGGCCCGACACACTCCCACTGAGAGGTGACGTCTGCCGGCACTGCCAGAGATTTCTCAACTCGGTTACGTTCGCGCACCAGCCTATTAACCGGAGCTTCTCTGACGGGCCACGATGCCCGCGTTTGAAACCAACGGCTGCGCGCTTTATGACTTGTAAGACGTATGGACGAAAGCTTGCCCCTGGTGCGAGGAACCGGGAACAACATAACTTCGCTCTGTTCTGATGATTCGTCGACCCTCGCTCGCTGATCTTTCGGCGTGGCCCGCCCGGCTTTTGGAGCCGTTGCTTTCTGGCGCTTTTGCTTGGGCATGTGAATTCTCCTCGGCAGAATTGAGTGTTTTGTATGAGGTTTTGAATACCAACACGCGTTTCGGAGGACCAAACTGGATCGCTTGCAAGGCGCCGAAGGACAATATTCCAAATAACGATAGGCGTCAATCTCCTTCCCGGACGGGTACTGCTGTTTGCCACGCAGGCAGATTCAAATTAGCACCCGCAAACTGTTGAAACTGTTTCGAACATCGGCTTGCATTGACGCCGGGCTAAAGCCGCGGCGTGAAAAAGACATGCGCCCAACATCAAGACACTATCTCGGACGATTTGCTTAAGAGCGAACGGTGAGAGAGAATCCAGAGCGATCTAATAAGTCATATTCTCGTTCGAAATTGAGAGCTTTAAATGCGAAGAGTCCTCCGCTCGGCAGGGTTTCTGTTAGTGCTGTTATTTGTTTCCGGCTTTGCTGAGTGCTACAAACCGGTAACAAAGAATCAACTTCCTTCCCGCATTAAGACGGTCGCGGTGCCGGCATTCCAAAATAATGCGCTGCGCTACAAGATCGAATCGCGCTTCACTGAAGCCGTCGTTAACGAGCTGATTCATCGTGGTCGCGGCCTGCGGGTGCAGGGCCAACGCGAAGGAGCCGATGCGGTAATCGAAGGTGTCATCAAGAGCTTTAATTACAGCGGCGTACTACTTGATGACAAAGGGCGCGCGCGAATTTTTGAAGTGACGATTGAAGCCGCGGTAACCGTGCGCGATCAAACTGAGAACCGCGTGCTCTACGATAATCAGAACTTCGTGTTTCGCGGCGAGTATGAATTCGCCAATGACCCGCGCAACTTCTTCAACGAAGAAGACCCCGCCGTGCAGCGTATGGCGCGCAACTTTGCGGAGAGTATTGTCTCCACCCTGACCAACGCAATTCAGATCAAATGACCACGCTTTCGCGCGCTGAACTCGACCGCTCCCTCAACGCCGGGCGTTTGCAACCGCTCTACCTGCTCGTCGGTTGCGAAAGCTACTTGCGCGACTCTGCTGCCCGGAACCTTACCGATGCCGCACTCAGCGGCACGTTGTTGCGGGAATTCAACGAATCTTCTTTCAGTCTACTGACAGACTCGGCTCTGTCTGCTATCGCTGCTGCCGAGCAACTGCCGATGATGTCTGAACGACGCGTCGTCAGGATTAAGGACTTTGCGAAGCTGCGCGAAACTGACGAGGACATTATCGTTCGCTATTTGGGCCGTCCGGTGGATTCAACAGTAATGGTTTTTGTGGCCGATGACCTCGACAAGCGCAAGAAACTGACCAAAGCTCTACTGACAAACTGTGCCGTGGTCGAGTTTCCTGCAGTAAAAGACGCGGAAGCAAAAGCCTGGGCGCGAACGCGCTTAAAGGAACTGAAGACAACGGCCGACGAGCGGGTTCTGTCTGAAGTTGTTAGGCTTGTGGGAACTAACCTCCAGACGCTCTCGTCGGAATTGGATAAATTGGCTTCAGCGGCGTTGGAAACCGGGCAAATCACGATGCAACTGGTTGACCAGCTAATCGATCGTTCACGCGAGCTTTCCAATTTCGATCTGGGAGATCAATTGGTTGCGGGCGATCGGTATCGAGCCCTTGAGACACTCCATCGCTTGTTGGATGACGATGTTCAGCCGGTAATGCTGCTCGGACTGATTGCCAGCAATTACCACCGGCTGGCACTGGGCAAAGAACTGCTCAATCGCGGCGCACGAGATGAAGTTTATCGACTCGTCTATGGGCCGCCGGCAAAGCGCGACGCTTTCATGAACACTCTGCAGCGAAGCGATGCGGTGAAAATTGCTCGCGGCATCCAACTAATAGCCGCCGCCGATCTCGCCATCAAGTCTTCGCTCGGCGGCGGCGGTCCCAAAGGCGCGCGCCTGCAACTGGAAGTGCTGGTCTGCGAATTAGCCGACTAGTTAGTATTCGTTAGTGCGCCTTCATGCCGAAGATCGCGACATCACACTCCGTGTAGTGGACCAGGAATCCGGTCGCTACTCTCCCGCTCCCGGTTCCGTATTAGTCGACCCGCAAAGGTTATGCAGTTCTGAAGCTTGCGTAGCGGTGCGGTTGCGTTGCGGCGAGCTCTCCGGATGGTATTCAATACACAATAAAATAAGGAAAATTTAGCCGCCGCCGATCTCGCCATCAAGTCTTCGCTCGGCGGTGGTGGCCCGAAAGGCGCGCGCCTCCAACTGGAAGTGCTGGTCTGCAAATTAGCAAGCTAGCTGGTATTCGAGTAGGGGTCCTAATTCTGTAGGGGCGTCCCTCCGCGGGCGCCCCGTATTCGGTGGAAGAAAGGGCTCCCACGGAGGTGACGCCTCTACATTTCATCAATGAAAAGTTCGCCAATGGAAGACAGCACTCAGATTTGAAAGGGCACCGCTTCGGACGGTAATTCAACACCGTAGACCAGGACCATTAACCAGCGTCCTTCGCGCCGGACAAAGACATCTGTAAAAGCGACTACGCTTTCCTCTGCTTTTCCTTCGGGAGGCTGAGCCTCGGCGAGTTGCAGTCCCGTCAGGACAGCGGTCTCACCATAGACATTCACCTTCAGCTCCTCGCCGCGGAGAGCGATAATCTCTACCGGAAACGACGCGATAGCCTTTAAGAATTCTCCCTTGTCAGATTCCGCGCCAAAGTGAGTTCGATAGACGAAATTATCTGCCAGCATTGGTTCCAAAGTAGCGGCGTCCTTGTTCTTGATCGCGGCCATGATGTCGCGTTCAAGTGCCAGGATTTCCTCGGTGACGGTATTAGTTGAATTAGTCATGTCGTCACCCCAGTTCGCGTAGCACTCTGCCTCCAGCGACCCGACATCAATCTCGCGATTAAAAAGCTCCTCAACGCTCAACTTGTCGTGTTCAAGCAAATACTTCACCAGCATGTAATACTTAAAATACTGGTAGCCCGCTCCATCCCCAGGGTTCGCTTTCCACATCTTCACGCCGGTTTCATAAGCCAGCGTTGAGCCGCCCGCAACATACTCGGCGAACCCTTCTTTCTTCCACGCGGGCATGGTGAGATTTCTCAAATAGCCAAACTTTTTTCTGATTAGCAGGTGCGTGGCCTCGTGAGCGATGACTCCGCTTAAGCTTCTCTCGTTATTTGCCGGAGCATTGCGGAAAACAAGATCCTTCGCGAGGTCTGATTTGTTTATGAAAATATTGTTGCTGGGAAGGACAGCGAAACCCTTACCAAAAGAGCTGCTGCCAAAATAAAGGCTCAACGTCGCATACAGGCCATAACTGTTGATTAGAAAAATCCTGGGCTTGAGCTTTTGATCATTGATCGGCGAAACAGCCAATCTTGTCTCAACCTTGTCCAAAACAGCATAAACCTCGTTGTCGAGCGGTTCCCTGGAATAAACCTCGAAGTTCTTATACGAGGTCTCATGGGCGAAGAGTATTTGCGGATAACTCAACAACACAATGTAAGCGCCGGCAAGCGCGAAAACCAAATAACGAACTGTTCGATATGTGCGGCTTTTGGCTCTGCTCTCCCGATATTTCCGGTAGGAGTTTAAAACGGATTGTAGTGTATTTCTCATGCCGACTAATGCCGACTCTCTAATCTCAATCTGGTTTGAAGCCCTGGGCTCAAGGCGTGGCAACGAGAGGAAGTTCGATGAAGCTCTGCCGTCTAGGATCTCCGGCTGCGTGATAGATCCTTTGTGTTGCCTTGCGATAGTCGTTCGGCTTGGCCCAAAAAATGTTGGGCACAAATGTTTGCGGGTTGCGATCGTAGAGCGGAAACCAACTTGATTGGATCTGCACCATGATCCGGTGGCCCGGCAAAAAGACGTGATTGGCGGTCGGTAGCGCAAACCGATAGAGCAGCGGAGTATTGGCAGCAATTGGCTTCGCCGTCTCAAAACTTTCGCGATAGCGCCCGCGCAAGATATCGGCTGAAATCATCAACTGATAACCACCCATGTTCGGCTGACCGGCGACTTCGTCGGGATAGAGGTCGATCACCTTCACTACCCAGTCCGAGTCAGTGCCGCTGGTGGAAGCAACCAAGTTTGCGATCGGCTCGCCACTGATCTTCACGGGCGCAGTCAGAACGTCCGAAACAAACGCCAGCACATCCGGACGTCCCGACGCTTCGCGTTGGTCGTCAACCAACCATCGAGACCAACTGGTGCCGTCGATGGGACGCGCGCGATAGGGCACAGGCTTGGCAGGGTCAGAGACGTATTCTTCGTAAGTGGAACTGGAAGACTTTGGCGCGCCAAAGGCCGCTTTCAATCCGTCGTTAAGATAGAGTGGAGTCGGTTTAACTACGCAGCCACTCGCGCAGCCAGCGGGCCAGGAAGGAAGCCGCAACCACTTGTTCGTTCCAGTTTCAAACGCCATTACCGGGGCGATATCAGCTTTGGGTGCATCCTTAAGGTAGTGGTCGAGAAATGGACGCAGGATTTCCTGACGAAAAGTGAGCGCCGTATCGCTGTTGAATTTGATGGCGCCGAGCGCACTGCCTTCCCTGATCTCCTGACCGTGATGCCATGGGCCCATCACCAGGAATACTTTATCGTTACCAGTATCTTTCGGCTTGATCGCCTTGTAGACAGCGATGTCACCGTAGATGTCTTCCTGATCCCAAAGGCTGTGCACCAGCATCACCGGAACCTTCAACGGTTGGGTGGCGAGGATCTTATCCACGGCCTGATCCTGCCAGAAAGCGTCGTAGTTCGGATGTTCAAGCAGCTTGCGCCAGAAGCCCACTTGTTCGAGGCCACGGCGACGCCCCAGCTCTCCTGCCGATACCGCCTCCATGAACATGTCGTAGTCATCAAAGTGGCTCGTCCACCACTTGGCATCATTGGCCCGCGTCGCCTCCTGATCGTAAATGTAGCTCATGCCCTGCTGGCGAAAGGCGCCATTGTGAAACCAATCATCGCCTCTCCAGCCATCGACCATCGGGTTCATCGGTACCGAAACTTTTAGCGCCGGATGGGGATTCACCAGCGCCATCAAAGGCAAAAAGCCGTCATAGGAAATGCCGAGGATACCGACCTTGCGATTACTCTCCGGAATGTTTTTCACTAACCAATCTATCGTGTCGTAAGTGTCGGTAGCATGATCGACCGGCGTCGGGTTTTGCGGTCCGTGCAGCGGGCGGTTCATTACGTAATCGCCTTCAGAGCCATACTTGCCGCGAATGTCCTGGACCACGCGAATGTAGCCGCCCTCGACGATCACGTCGGTGGCGTTGTCGTAGCCATACAGGCTTGGGCCAAGGTGCGAGCTTTCGGTGCGCGTCGTTAGCTCGGTGGCGTTGTAAGGCGTACGCGTCAGGAGAATGGGCGCGTTTTTGGCGCCTTTGGGGACTAAAATCACGGTGTGCAACTTTACACCGTCGCGCATTGGGATCATCACTTCACGGCGAACATAGTCAAACCCGTAATTCGTGGGTTCCAGTTTCTCAGGCCGCTCGCTTGGTAGAGTCGGGGTCTGTGATGGCCTTTGGGCTGTTGCGGTTTCAGTGAACACCAGCAGCGCGCCTGCCAATAGGAGCAGGGACATCACGGTCAACGAGCGCACACTCTTCTTAATCATTATTCAATTTCCTCCATGAAATTTTCTGAAAGACAAAAGAGAATACCGCGAAGCGGTTACGTAATATAGCCCAGGGTTGCCGCGCTTCGCGGCTACCCTGGGAAAGAAGAAAGAAGTTAGGGAATGATGCAACCCCCGGCGGGGTTGTGTCGAACTTCGTTAATTGACAGAGTAGAGCAAGACGTTGCCGCTCGAACTAATGTCGGATGGCATCTCAAGAAATGTCACAACCCCCGATGGGGTTGCGGTCCGTTTCATAACTCGTTTCCCAGGGTAGCCGCGAAGCACGGCAACCCTGGGCTATTTCTTACGTAACCGCTTCGCGGTAGCTTGGCACCTGGAGGTATTATGACTCGCGATCTCTATGTGCCGATATTCGCAGCCGACTCGAATGATTTATCAGCTATCACGATTTCGGAAACAGACGTCAGGTCGCCGGGAGGTGTGTGTAAATCCCAAACTATTCCCAACCACGAAAACGCTCGCAGAGTGTAGTGAGAAACATCGATCTCCCACCAATAGAAACCCTGCCGCTCAGAAGCGGCATAGTAATGATGATTGTTGTGCCAGCCTTCGCCGAGTGTGATTAGCGCGACAAAAAGATTATTCCGGCTATTGTCGTCAGTGGCGAAGCGGCGCTTACCAAAAATGTGCGCGAGCGAATTAACCGTGAACGTGCCGTGATAGAGCACCACGGTGCTGATGAAGAATGCCCAGACCAGCATCTGCCAGCTCGAAGTTCCCAGGCCGGGCGCCCATCGCTCCAGCGCAGCGCCCAGCAGAAACGCCGAGGCCGCCAACATAATTGGAGGCAGCGAGTAGAACCGATCGAGGAAACGCAACTCCTGATACTTGCTCAGGTTTGCGATCAACTTCCATTCAGTCTTCTGGCTATCGCGCGAAAGAAACCAGCCGAAGTGTGCGCGCCAAAACCTGCGAGTCAGCGGCGAATGGAAATCCTGCGCGGTGTCGGCGACGAGGTGATGACGGCGGTGATGAGCCGACCACCAAAGCGGTCCTTTCTGATAGGACGCCGTTCCAGTAAAAGCCATCAGGAATTGGAAAAGCCTGCTCGTTCGATACGTGCGATGTGCCAGTAGGCGATGAAACCCGGCAGTGATGGCAAACATGCGAACTACATACAATGCGACGCAGATAACCACAGCCGTGAGGCTCACGCCGGTCCAGATCACCAGCAGACACGCCACGTGCATGAAGAGGAACTGCAGGCAGATGAAATAATCCAGTTTGTCGTGGTCAAGCGCGGGGGTATTTTTGAATTCAGACATTAAAGAGGTCTTGCTTTGTGTGAGATGCGACAACAACTATAGATTGTATTTCCCTTAATGCAACTCCAGCCATTCCGACACCACGGAATCAAGCTTCGAGCCTCGCCTCCATTGTTATCTCCGCCTTCAGAAGTTTGGAAACCGGACAGCCTGTCTTTGCGTTATTTGCCGCCGTCTCAAATGCCTGCTGGTCAGCGCCCGGCACTTTCGCCGTGACGTCGAGGTGTACTTTAGTGATCGCAAAGCCGCTGTCAGTTTTCTCCAGACTCACGGCTGCCGTCGTGCGTATGCTCTCTGCCGTCAGACCCGCCTGACCTAACTGACCTGAAAGTGCCATCGAAAAGCAACCGGCGTGCGCAGCGGCAATCAACTCTTCAGGGTTTGTGCCAATGCCATTCTCGAAACGCGTGCTAAAAGAATATTGGCTGTTTGCGAGAACGCCGCTGTCGGTCGAGATCGTGCCTTTCCCATCTTTGAGTCCGCCGTTCCAGACGGCCGAAGCTTTACGTTTCATTTACCCTCCTGCTACGAATCAGTTATCTAATCATAGTAACTTAACTTGAGGCCCACACGACAATCACGGCGGCAGTAGAACCGCTACCGGAGCCCTTAGGGTCAGCCCGGATCTCGCATCGCTGTTGGACAAATACGGAACCGGTGGGTGATGCGAACTTCCGTGCGCTAACACAAAATCAGAACCGGGAGCGGTAGCGACCGGTGCCACTTGCGCTAGCTACAGCCGATCTAGTGCTCGACATTCTGATCACCCTTATCCTCAATCGAGCGCCCGGTCGCTACCGCTCCCGGTTCTGACTTTGTTTTACCCCGACCCGGTCGCTATTGCTTCCGGTTCCGTATTTGTGCCGCTCTGGCAGACTTGCAAAGCGAATGACGGCTCGCGATGGCAGGTTAGCTAAGGCTAAGCTTTTGACGCAAACAGTCTAACTTCAGGTTCATCCTCAGAGAGCTTGATCAGACGCTCAAATCGCAGACCGATCTTTTCGAGTAGCCTAATCGAAGCATCATTATCGAGCGAGGTGATGGCCACTATCCGCCTCAGCCCGAGCACCTCTCTGCCGTAAGTCATGACAGCAGAAGCTGACTCAAACGCATAACCCTGTGACCAATAGCTCGGCAGGAACGCAAATCCAACATCAACGTCCGGCAACGAGTCTCTTTTAAGTAAGCCACAAATCCCAATTGGCACTCCAGTCTCTTTCAATTCCACCAGGTAGAGTCCAAAACCGAACCGCTCATAGCTTGCTATCGGACCAGTTTGGATATACCGAACCGCGTCCGCGACGTTTCTCACTTCTTTGTCGCCGATGTAGCGCAGAAACGACGGCTGATTGAGGAGCTCGACGATAAACTCGGCGTCATCAGCGGAGATCCTGCGCAGGATGAGGCGCTCTGTCTCAAGGATAGTCAAGAGAGGGACTCCTTATCACCAATCAGAATTACGCTGAGCAACGCGATAGGTGTTAGTTTGCGCGTCATTGCGTATCTCATTTCAGTAATGCCCAGGGCTAAATATACTTTGCAGCAATCTTTTTGACCGTCGTTGAATTTCGTAAGGTTGCCGGCATTCTCAGAACCTTCCCAAGTAGTGCCCCCGAAATTTCAGACTCGCTAAACTTCCAGCGGCATAACCAATAAACTTCGCGTCCTCTTAGATGGAAATCGTCCACCCTGGTCTTTAAGGACAGCAGTTCCTCTTTCGCTTTGATGTCTGGCTCACCTGCCATGAAGCCAATGTAGAGCGAGTGTCCGGGGGCGCTCAATTCGGAATCGGAGAAGGGTTTGTATTGAGCTATGTCTGCGAGCTCCGATGTCGAGCGGATAAAGGTCGCAACTTCGTAGCCCAGCGCCTCGAGTAGGCAGTTCTCTATCTTCTTTTCGAGAGCCCGGGAACTTTTTGATGTTGAATCAAAGATGACGTTGCCGCTGGCGATGAAAGTCTCGACATTACCGAAACCAAGACCGGTAAAAAGATTGCGGAGGTAAGCCATTTTGACCGTGTGGCCGCCAACATTTATGGCCCGGAGAAATGCTACATATTTTGGCATGCTGCAAGTGCTCGGCTCAGGACTCATTTTCCGATGTCAATCAACTCGAGGCGCTGAAACATAGGAGTCGTACGCTGAAGTTCTCATTTGAAAAGCATCATTCAAGCGCCGCGGTTAATGCGGCTCATACACATGTGAAATAAGATTTGCGTTAACGCTCATTGTTCTCTGATAAGGAGTTAAACTGGTGCAGACGAGCCGGTCGCTACTCTCCCGGTTCCGTATTCGTCGACCCACGATGTCAGACCTGCTATTACGTGTTTTAGTTTTGCCGTGTTCTCCACGGCGCATTTCAATGACAAAGTAAAGGTGCCGGTCCCACAACAAATGCAGAACCGGGAGCGGTAGAGACTGTGTGAAAAGTCCAAAGAGTAACCCCTGCCCACTTCTTCGACGCGTAGCGTCGGTATGAATTTAGCCCGGCGTTTCAACGCCGGGTCAGCGCAACCGTTCGCCCTCGTCGCGTCAGCGACGGCTGATAGCCGCGCATTTCAGGCGTCGCTAGCGCGACGCGAACACCCTGTCAACCCTTACCCGGCGTTGAAACGCCGGGCTAAATTCATACCGCCGCTACGCGTCGAAGACCCATCGCCAAAACTGTCGCAGAGTTTCCACACAGTCTCGGTAGCGACCGGATCCAACGCTCGCTTAACACGACGTCCCAGGTACCATCAAAAACTCGGCCAAATCTGTTCGTTGATAGCCACATCCGCACGCGCATAAATCTGCCGGTCGCGATTTAGTTTCAATCAAACTCAACGCGCTGCGCGGATTGTTCTTTCCCGACCCGGCCCGCAACGATCTCCGCCTTGAAATAATTTTCGCCGCGAACTGGTACACCTGCCAGGCGTCGCAGCAGTGCGATCTGTCCGACATGTGTGAGCGCGTCGGCAATCGGACCCTGAAAGATTTTCTCGGCAGGGTATCCGAGCGGCGCATGCGATGCCAAGTGAGTATCAAGTTCCTGGAGTGCGGTGAAAAACCGCGCCACGTCTTCTTTCCACGATCGCGGCGCGACTTCTTTGTAAACGTAATCGCCTTTTGCCACCTGCAGAGACCAGTCGAGCAAATCTCCTATATGGGCCAGTATTTCGCCGGGTGTCCGGCTTGTTTCAGCGGCGCGAAACGTAGCGAACTCGTTCGGAACATTCGCCACCACCTTCCCTCCGCGATAAGCCAGCGTCGCCACGGTATGTCGCAGCATCTCGCGGTTCTTTGAATCACAAGTCATTGTTATCGCTCCTTAGAACGCCATTCGATGCTGACCAGATAAAGGCGACCTTTCACCAGGCGCCGACTTTCCCGTGGAAACCAGCGGCGACGCGGCCCTCACCAGGGAAAACTGTTTAGCTTAACTCTGCCTTCGGGCCAATGTTGAGCACCCAATGGAAGAACCATGACCTCCAGCGGTGAGATGATTTCTCCACGCGGTTGCTCGATTAGCACCGGCTGCTCAACTTTCTGCCATCCTTGGGCCTCATAAAAGGGAACCATACGCTGCAGACAAAAGAGGAGTCCGGCGTCGACTTTCCACTCGTCGAGCAATCTAGTCGCGTGTCGCATGAGCTCTCGTGCGTGCCCACGGTTCTGCTCTTCAGGTATGGTGACTACGCCGCCAACTCCTCCAACCGTCGCCGATTGCTCGCCCACGTTCACTGCGTGTTTGAGGACTCCGACGTGACTAACAGGACTACCAGCGATGTAAATGATGAAGTGATAATCTTTACCTCTCCAATGAAGTTCAAGGGATGAAGTGCCAAAGATATCGTCTCCCCAGCCAAACAGCTTTTGCTTTTCCACATCAGTAAGAAATTCTGCTTGCTTAAGCTCTTTGGACATTAGACTCCAGGTATTGAGAATCTCTCTTTTCTGGCGGTTGTAGGGTTGTAAATCCGAATCCGGTGGCTTGTTCTGCTTTTGCCGTTTATATTCGCGACAAGATTATTTCAATCAACAGTTGTCTTACCAGCAACGCGACCAATGCGATTAACCATAAACCCAGGGCTAAATTCCGGTTGCGCTTAGCTCGTGGGTAGTCAGGGTCATCTGTCTTGATGCCGCCAAACTTAACCTGCCAGCGGATGATCATAACCAGCACGGCCACGAACGTGAAGAGGAAGGCCCAACCGACAAGAGGTATCAGGGGGATGAAGCTCAGGCCGAGGAAAACGCACATCACTACCGCCGCGGTTCTCAGGTAACTTGCGTCGCTAACTGCCTGGTTCACTTTGCTCTGAATCTCGCCCGCAGCGGTCGCAGCTCGCGGGTCTAACAGAGTCGAACAATGCGGACACTTTCCCATCGTGTCATTGATAATCTCGTTGCAGTTTGGGCAGGGATAGGTTTGTGGTTGTGCGAACATCAGGTTCTCCTGAATTCAGATTTGTTGAACTCCACCTGGCAACTGTCGCTCTTCAGGATCTCGATTCAGGTGAGATTTGAAGGTGTAGCAGGGTGAAAGCGTTCCGCCGTTCGGGCCCGAGCTTTTGAAGCTTCAACTTCACGATCCCGCGGTGGGGCGTTCGTGACCAGAGATTGAAGTAGTTCATGTGCCGCTTGCGCGACCTCGTCTACGGCGCGGTTAAAAACGAGTTCGTTGGCCTTCGAGGGCTTGGTGAAGCCACTGAGTTTGCGGACGAATTGCAGCGACGACGCGCGGATTTCCTCTTCCGACGCAGGCGGTTTGAAGTTATGCAAGGTTTTGATATTTCGGCACATATTTTTATTACCAAGTCCTCAGGCTTAGGGATTGTAAGTATAGGATTTCCTGGCTCTGACAGCTACGCGCTGGCGATTTACTTTGACTCTTATTTTTCTCTCCCGCCCGTTTTGCGCGAGTTCGTTAGGATGGTAGCCAAGCACATACTGTCGTCGCAATTCTTCAGCGACCTCAGCAAAGGATCTCCTGATTGTATTCGCATCGGCCGCCATGAAGTAACGCCCTCCGGTCCTCTCTGCCAACTGCTGTAAATATTTCTGTGCTGGAGGGTCGCCATACTGGAGCGTGTAAATAACGATGTCTGATTCTTCCGCCTCATGTAGCGTACTCTTCATCGTGGCTTTACCCCAGGTGTTCTCGCCATCGGTAAAAAGGATCACGGCCTTGCGTCCGGACACCGGCTTTAATGCGTTGAGAGCGAAGTCAACCGCGTCGTATAACCTTGTGCCCATGTTGATTGGACCGGGAGTCATCTGATCAATCGCCGCTCCTAAAAGATTGGTATCACTGATGCTCTTCGGGGTGAGTGGTTTTATCTCACCATGAAAATAGACCGGCTGTACGGTATCCAGGGGCCGTAGTTGTTCGACAAACGACTTAGCTCCCGCTTTCATCTGTCCTAAGAAATCGGCAGTTGAGCCGCTGGTATCCATCAGCAGGACCACGGAGAAGCGTTGATCAACATTACTGAAGTGTGTGATGGACTGCTCTACACCATCTTCAAAGATGTGGAAGTCTTTCTGCTGTAAGTCGACAATGTATTTACCTTGACGATCAATAACGCTGACGGGTACGGAGACTAGACTTGCGGTGATGTGCACAACCTCGCCTTCCCCGACCTCTTCCCCACTTTGAACTGTCGCGGGCGATTGGCGCTCCCCAGACGCTGCCGCCCCCGGCAAACGAGGCAACACCTGCTGTGCTTGAGCGACGATTCCCAGTGTAAGGGCAAGCAAGAAAGCGTGCCTGTATGTCTTCAATCTCGAAAGCATGATTCGGCAAGTAATGTACACATTCAAGAAGAATACCTTCATCTCCCTCTCCCGTTGGGAGAGGGAAGGGAGAGGGCTTGACGCGTCATTAGACCCTTCCCCTCATTCCCCTCCCCAACGGGGAGGGGAAGAAAAACCCTCAAAAGCTGTATGTGCCAGCTACTACCTAGCCCGGATTATTCATGAACCTTCATGTCATTTCAGCCTGCGTAGCGGGCGACAGCATAAAGCCTGGGGCGCGAGCCCCAGGAAAGCAATGTAGATGAACATCAGCCCGTGTAACGGGCGGCAGCCTGTTGCTTTCGAGACGAGCGCGAACTGGTCCACGCTGTCGCCTGCTTCGCAGGCTTGGAACTCTTTCTTTGCAGTGACCTGGGGCTGACGCCCCAGGCTTTATGCTGTCGCCTGCTAACGCAGGCTTAGTGAACAAATCCGCAGTTCGTGAATAATGCGGGCTAGTCCATTCCGAAAACGATGAAGGTACATCGCTGCGGCTTCAGCGGCGAGCGAGACCATCCACCCTCACCTCACTTTTCAATTACCAAATGAATGGCATGAATCTACGTCAGGGATTGTGATGATGAGAAGAGTTGTTAGGGCGCGCCGCCAATACGCTCAACAGCAATTCGCGTGAGCGCCGCACTACCGAAGACTGTGCAAACCTCGAAAGAGCAGGCCCGAAGCCAGAAACTAAATCGACGGTTCGATTTGGCGAGCTTCACGTCAACAATCGCAAGAAGCGGCAGCGTTACGAGCAGCAACAGAAAACGGTTACGTATACTCGGGAGTGGTAACACGTACCCGATCGCTACGCCAAGGGAAACAAGAAAGACCGCCCACACAGTCTTCCGTGGCCGAGAGAGGGATGAAAGCAGAAAAAGCCACAGGCCGCTTGCCCAGAGGACTGGACCTAAGCCAAGAAAAACGGACCATGCGACGACATCAAGGAGTTTCATGTCTCAATCTGTCATTCGTCTGTCTTCGCGTACATGAATTGATCCAACACCACTCCGTCCTTAATCGCGCTCCGGCGCATCAAGCCCTCACAAATGTAACCAGCCTTTTCTAGTACCTTTATGGAGGCAACATTGCCTGCGTACGGGATGGCGTACACACGCGTCAGGTTAAGCTGCTTGAAGGCGTACTCTGTCATGGCCAGGAGAGCAGCAGTCGTTATCCCTCTTCCCCAATACTTCTCTCCGAGCCAGTATCCTACTTCAGCAGAACAACGATCTACGTCATCATGTAACATTAACCCTATCCCGCCAACCGCTTCCCCATCAACATCGATGGCAAAGTTGGTCTCGGGAGTTATCCCCGTGATGTGCCGTATCCACTGTTCTGCATCTGAGCGGGTGTAAGGATGTGGGAAGCGGTCGCGCAGATTAAGCCAGACGTTTCGATTGTTGGCGTGGAGAGGGAGAGTTTCTTCATCGCCGTGACGCCACGAACGAATTGTGCAAGGACCGCATTCGAGATACACCGTCTGACCCCTCAATCCAATCGTAGATAGTTGCTAGAAACGCTTGGTAGGAAACACATGACGAGCACCTCTTAATTGCTGGGCTTCGCGTCGGAAGCCTTGGCCGCAATCGGCTTAAAGTCGAATTTGCCCTTCCCCTCCTGGTAGAACACGCAATCGCTTCCGGCGCGGCAGCCGCTCACGTGCACCCAGTTGGCGGGCATCATCACGATCGACCCTGGGCCGAAATCTCTGGCCGACGTTGCGTCCGCCCCCGTGTACCAGACGCCGCTGATGATCACGTTCTTGAGCTCGCTGCTGTGCGCGTGCAGCGGGTTGTCAGTGCCGGCCGGGACCTTGCGCATCTGCGTATACGCACCCTTCTTGGGGTCCCCCGAGAGCACGGCGAACTGCATGCCCTCCCTCTCGGGGAGCTGCGATCCACTTCAGCTCCGTGAATGACACCATCAACGGGGCCTTACCGCCCTCCTTCGGCGCCGCAGCCGGCGTCGGTCGTGGCTTAGCTTTCTGAGTTTTGGGTAGCATCTGCGGGTCGGGGAGCGTCGCCGCATTGGAGACCTGCGTCGTGGAGTCTAACTGCCGGTCGTGCGCAGGCGAGTGTAGCGAGACGGAGCACCAGCGCCAGTTGGACTCCCCCAGATTATTAATTGTTCGAGTCTCGTCGGCGAGGGCCGCCGTCGAAAGACTCACCGCCGCTAGCATTACGAAAAATCTGTTCACTGTAGGCCTCCTCAAATGAATCTAGTGATGTGCGGGAACTCTATCAGGGAGTGACCGAAGACCTCTATGAAGGCTCAGACGATGAAGGGCCCTCTCCGCGCGAAGCGCACCTAAACGCTGCGTTTCAACGGCGAGCAAATCCACTCAACCTTCGCTTCACATCTCAATAACTGCCGCACTTAACTGGGTCAGCCTGCAAGCGCTTGTTATCCGGCATCGTAGGAACTTGCCGGCAGATGGCTCATACCGCTCGGTCAGCCGGGAACCGCTATCGCAGCCAGACCGACTCCAACATGCAGGATCATGCCAGGCACCAGGCTCCTCTGCCAGACTGCAAGTACGCCGAGAAGCAGTCCCAGGAGGCCAACCGAGACAACCATCTGGGCAGGAAGTACCAGATGGGCGAGGCCATAAACCAAGGCCTGCAGAACAATCGCAGCAAGCGCGCTGCCAGTCACGGCTTTGAACTGCTTGAGCAAGTAGCCGCGATACACCAACTCCTCACAGAGACCCGCTGTGAGTGCGAATCCAACCCACAACACTCTTTCGAGGGGCGTCTTTGGGAACATTGCCTGGAGGCCGCGGAGCTGCTCCGCATCAGGGCGAAGTATCGTTCCCAGTCCAGAACCAATTACCATCCAGGCGACCCAGGCTGCGATCCCGATGCCCAGGTGCCTTAGCCAACGTAACCCCGTCCAGGTCGAATCGTCGACAAGCGCACGTAACGAAGTCCCCGACCGCCGTATTCCGATCCAGACGTACCCAGCCCACAGCCACTGTAGAACGAGTATCTGAGCGTATAGAACAACACGAGCGTGGGGCTGAGACAACGTGTTTGGCCATTCGGTAAGCGGGCTGCGGAAGGCTCCCCAGATCGAGACGGCGAGAAGTGCGAGCAGGAGGCCTAAGGTATGACGCGTTGATGCCACCCCTCTCCAGCGCGAGTTGTCCATTCGGCCTCTGCTCATGTGATCTTCCGCCCAGTTGATCCACATAACGCTCGAATTCAGCCGCCGCGAACGAGCAGCATTCAACCCGCACCGCAGCGCACAAGCCCGAGAAGCTTGCTATCGAGCGGTCCGCTGCAATGAGTACGTTCGGTGCGGGTTACGATTCACCACGGTTCCTCCGATAAGTACAGATCAATAGATAAACAGACGCAGCGAGTAATAGAGGTGCGGAATACACCCCAGGCATCACTCGTCCCAGATAGAATGAGCCAGCGATATGAAGTAGCCCGTTCCCAAGCATTATTGCTCCAAAGAAGTATGATAAAGGCGTCATCCACCACGCCCCACGAAAGGCGAAGGGCGAAAGGAGCAGCAAAAGAATTACCGCCAGAATTAAACCGGTCAGCCATCTCTCGAAGGTGAAGGTAGGTAAGGGTAAGAAGGGGAGCTTTTCGCGGATTGCGAGGACGGTAGGATTATAGACAGATAAAAAATCCGTGACGGCTTCATCAGTAACATGAACAGCAAGCGCCAGGCAAAGTGCTACCCATGCAACCCCATGATTGCTAGTACCTCGCACTTTTGCATGTGGGAGTTGAGTTTTGCTGTTCCGAGTATCCACTGCTTGTTACCTGAATCTAGCTTCTACCGATCAGCGCCGAACGCCGCGCTTCAGCGGCGGCGCGCGATAGAATCAAAATCAGGAGTTGAATAGAGAAGCGTCCCATAATTCCACCCTTCCTGCGTAGCAGATTAGACAGCAAGAGCGCGAATGGCCTCGCGAGCGTAATAAGTCAGAATAATATCTGCACCGGCGCGCTTGATGCTCGTGAGTGTTTCCATCATCACGCGCTGTTCGTCGATCCAACCGTTTTGCGCAGCGGCTTTAATCATCGCGTACTCGCCGGAAACATGATAGGCGGCGGTGGGAAGATCAAATTCCTCGCGCAGCATCTTGAGAATGTCCAGATAACAAGTCGCAGGCTTGACCATCAGGATATCCGCGCCTTCGGCGTAGTCGAGTTCGGCCTCACGCATAGCCTCACGCACGTTTGCGGCGTCCATCTGGTATGCGCGCCGGTCGCCGAAAGCAGGCGCGCTGTCAGCCGCCTCGCGAAACGGACCATAAAATCCCGACGCATACTTAACGGCATAAGCCATGATCGCAACTTTATCAAAGCCGGCGTCATCGAGCGCTTCGCGAATCGCGCCCACCTGGCCATCCATCATCGCTGAAGGCGCCACCACGTCGGCGCCGGCTTCAGCCTGGCTGACGGCAGTGCGAGCCAATAGATCCAGCGAGGGATCATTTAAGACTTCACCATCGCGCACAACGCCGCAGTGTCCGTGAGAGGTGTACTCGCAAAGGCACGTGTCCGTCATGATGACGAGATCGGCAGCTGTGTTTCGAATAGCGCGCACAGCCTGCTGCACGATTCCTTGTTCGTGATATGCGCCTGTGCCCTCTTCATCTTTTGCTTCGGGAAGACCAAACAGGATTACTCCCTTCACGCCAATCTCCCGGGCGGCGGCAGCTTCTCTGGCAATTTCATCGACCGATAGATTGTGTACGCCCGGCATCGACGGAATCTCGCGGCGCACCTTCTCACCGGCGCAGGCAAACAAAGGAAGTATGAAATCCTCCGGAGCGAGGCGAGTTTCGCGCACCAGCGCGCGTAGGTTTTCAGTTCTTCTGAGACGGCGGGGACGATAAAAGAGGTCTGGCATGAGTTTCCTTAATGAAAGGCGTTGCGAGCGCACGCTAGCAGCATGCGCTACGACGGCATTTCGGGAGAGGAATAATACCTGTCTGAGAATTCGGTAAGCAAACGATTCAGGCCGCGGATTAACGCAGATGAACGCGGATTCAGACAATAGCCTTAACGTTTCTGATTGCAAGGTACGGTCAGGAGAACCGGCACCAATGCCTGTCCTACCAGCGATGATATGCCGGATGGCCGGGTTTGACGGCGACGAAAGTGCCGCGACAGGTTGAAGTCATTTTGTCGTGCGCAATCAATTCGCCTTCCACTGTGGCCCGGTCATCTGTTGATTCAACTACGCGCGCGACGAGGCGGATCGGTTTGTCAGTGGGTGTTGGCCGCAGAAGTTTGATTGCATAATCAGCAGTGACGGTGCAGGGAGGATGATCCAGACCAAGACGTTTCATTAGGTGATACGCGGCAGTCCAGTTGCAATGGCAATCGAGCAGGGTGCCGATGATGCCGCCGCTGAGCATTCCGGGAAACGCTTCCTGGTAAGTTTCCGCTTGCCAGTCAGCGACAACTTCATCACCCTGGGGAAAGCTGCGGATGTGCAGCCCCTTTTCGTTTGCCGGGCCACAGCCAAAACATTTCAGGTTTGGGGCGTAGGTTTCCTGGATACTTTTTTCTGTCATCATTTAAAGGTCCAATGTCCAACGTCCAATGTCCAACGTCCAATGTCGGGGGTCCACGTTCGAATGTCCGTCAAGCAGTTCAGAGTTCAACCTTTAGGTTGCTGTTGCGATGGAAGGCAAGCTAAAGCTTGAACTCTGAACTACTGGAGCTTATTTGAACCTTGGACCTTGGACGTTGGACCGTTCTTAGTCTTTCCCTCAATTTGAATCTCTGGATTTTCCCGGTTGCAGTGTAAGGCAACTCGTCAACGAAGACATACCAACGCGGCTGCTTGTAGCGAGGTAACCCCGCGCGCGCGAGTTCTCGCAAACCCTGCTTAAGCGCAGTGTCGTCGGCGGATGCTTCGCCGCGAACCACAAACGCGCACGCGCACGGCAAGCCATCGTCGTCGAAATCTTCGACCACGGCCACGCGACTGATTCCTTTGTGCCGCAATAAAACTCCCTCAACTTCTACCGGCGACACCCACTGACCGCTCGACTTAAAGCAGTCGTCCGAACGCCCCATATGAAACCAATAACCATGTGCATCGCAGCGGTACAAGTCTCCCGTACGCACCCAACCGTTAACAAAAGTGCTGGCCGTGGTGTCGGGACGATGCCAATATCCAATTGCTGCGCTTGCTCCGCTTACCCAAAGATTTCCTTCAGTGCCGGCCGGCGTCGGCTGTCCCTCCAGGTCAAGCAAACGCGCTTCATATCCCTGCAACAGTTTCCCGCTGCTGCCATAAACGATGTTGCCTTCGTGATTCGACATCCACATGTGAAGCATCTCAGTTGATCCAATCCCGTCGAGCACCGGCACCCCGAAAGTCTTTTCCCACTCCTCGCCGATTGCTGCCGGCAGCGCCTCGCCTGCCGAGATGCATAGACGCAGGCTTGAACAATCGAGCGATGAACCGCTCTGGTGACTTTTCTGCTCGTCGAGTAACAAACGATAAACGACGGGCACGGCGAAAAATATCGTCGGCTTGTAATCGGTGAAAACGCGGGCGATAACTTCCGGCGAAGGCTTTTCGCGGCAGAGGATTGTCGTCTGGCCGTTTAGCAGTGGAAACGTGAATGCATTGCCCAATCCATACGCAAAGGGAAGACGCGAAGACGAAAACAACCTGTCACCGTCTCTTAGTCGCAAAACCTCGCGACAGTAAGTTTCATTGGTGTAGAAGATGTCCGACTGCCGATGAACAGCGCCTTTCGGCTCGCCCGTGCTGCCGGAGGTATAGAGAATGAATGCCGGCTGATTCTCGTCTGGCTGAAGGAAGTCTGTTTCGGGGAATGATCCCTGCGGTCTCGCCCTCGCCTCGCTCATCAACTCCTCGAACGACCAGGTCTTCACAACTTGACCTTCTTGTTCTAATTCTTCTTCTTCGTGTTCCTCTGTGTAGTCTGTGGTGAGTTCTTGCCTGTCACCTTCACGATCAACGACAACAAGTTGCTTCAGGTGAGGTAACTTGTCCGCCGAATCCGACAGAAGTAGCTTAGCGTGGCCCGCCTCGACAATAGCTACACTCGCCGTGCAGTCATTAAGAATCGCTCGCTGTTCATCAAGCCGCAGCGCCATGTTGATGGGAACCGCAATCGCGCCGGATGAGCAGATCGCAATGAACCCGGCAATCCACTCCGGCGAATCATTGAGTAGCAACGCCACGCGTTCACCGCGCCCAACTCCCAACTTACTCAACGCTTGCGCCGCCAGCAACGTCTCGTCGCGTAGCTCGGCGTAGCTGATCCTCCGTTGCGCATGAAGTACTGCAGTCCGACCCAATGGATCCTTACTAAAAATGGCTTCGAACAGATTCATTATTTCCCTGATCAGACAAGGAGATTTCAACTGGCAATTTTGGCGGCTCGAATTATAATCGCGTCGCTAACAATTTCCAGTCCGCTTAGCTTTAACTATCCGCATGTGGAGGCAGCTATGAAACTCTTTAGCCGATTGTTCACCTCAATTTTCCTGGTGCTTTTCATCTTTCTAACGGCATTTGGCCAGGAAATGCATACCCACAGGCACGACGCTTCGGAAAAACTTGGTCAGGTTAAGTTTACCGTCTCCTGCAACGCCGCGGCCCAGAAGCAATTCAATCGCGCCGCCGCTCTACTTCATTCTTTCTGGTACGACGAAGCTGAAAAAGCTTTTGCCGCTATTAATAAGGTTGACCCGAAATGCGGCATGGCTTACTGGGGCGTCGCCATGAGTCTTTACCATCCAGTTTGGGCCCCGGCTACCGCTGGGGAGCTCGAGAAAGGCTGGGCTGCAGTTGAAAAGGCAAAGACTGTAGGCGTGAGGACCGATCGAGAAAAGGAATACCTAGGCGCGATAGAAAAATTCTATAAGGACTCGCCTAAAATCGATCATCGTACTCGCGCGCTTGCTTACGAGCAGGCTATGGAACAAGTTTACTTACACTATCCGAAGGATCATGAGGCGGCTATCTTTTATGCACTCGCTTTGCTGGGCACCGCTACCAATTCCGACAAGACTTACGCGAAACAAAAAAAAGCCGCGGAAATCCTTAACCAGGTTTTGCCTCAGGAACCGAACCACCCGGGTGTCGCGCATTACCTGATTCATAGCTTCGATTATCCGCAGCTTGCGCGGTTAGCGCTGCCTGCGGCTCGCAGTTATGCAAAGATAGCTCCTTCGTCGCCGCACGCGCTGCACATGCCATCACACATTTTCACGCGGCTCGGGCTGTGGCAGGAGTCAATTCAGTCGAACCTTGCTTCGGCAGCGGCGGCGCAAAAACACGTCGCCATGTCTCATCCTGGAGCTGCTTCCTTTGATCAGCTTCACGCTATGGACTATCTCGTCTATGCATACCTGCAAGGCGCCGAGGATCAAAAGGCGAAACAAATTGTGGATCAGGTCAATACTCTCAATCGGGTTGACGCCGAAGTTATCGCAGCAGCTTATGCATTCACCGCGGCACCGGCGCGCTACGCCCTTGAACGACGGCATTGGTCCGAGGCGGCCCGGCTCGAGCTGCATCCTGCTGGTTTTCCCTGGGAGCGCTTCCGCTACGCCGAGGCCACGACGTATTTCGCGCGCGCCATAGGAGCTGCGAGGAGCGGCGATCCTACGAGTGCAGGCAAAGATGTTGAGCGGTTGTCAGCTCTTCAAAAGGCACTTGTCGATGCTAAGGATAGCTACTGGGCCGGTCAAGTCGAGATCCAACGAAGGACCGCGGCTGCCTGGGTTGCACATGCCGAAGGGAAGAATGACGAAGCCCTGGCCTTGATGCGTTCGGCAGTCGAACTGGAAGCTGCCACCGAGAAGCATCCGGTAACACCTGGTCCCATCATACCGGCCCGTGAGTTGTTGGGAGACATGCTTCTGGAACTTAAACAACCGGAACAGGCACTGCGCGAGTTTGAAGCTTCATTGGGTGACTCACCGAATCGGTTCAATGGGCTTTATGGCGCCGCGCGCGCTGCGGAACTTTCGGGTGACAAAAAGAAGGCCAGCGATTACTACGCAAAGATGGTAACGCTAACCGCACACGCCGATTCCGACAGACCAGAGCTTCAGAAGATAAGAGAATTCGTGGCCCAGAACTAGACGATGCAGTGTTCATCATTAAAGGGGATTAATGGCTGACAATCAAAACGCTATGTTCGAAATCTACTCGTTCCACAAAACTGTTCGGTTAACTCTTGGATTGGCGCTGATTTGTTGCTGCCAATCATTCGCGTTTACACAGAAGCCGAACAAATTTCCCGATGCGATTGAAAGATCGGGAGATGCGGCAAGAATTGTTTCAATGCTGGCGCTGCTGCCTGACAGTTGGCTTTCCTAGCTAAAGAGTTAGTCGACAAGGCAGTGGCGGTTGGTGTGTTCCCTAAGGTCACCAGGGAGACGTTCGGCTTTACCCACTTGACACAGGGCTACGGCGTAATCAGCGCGCGACAGGAGAGCGGATGGACCTCACCAGCTTTCTATGAATTCTCGGGCGGCGGATATGGCAGTCCCTTTGCGAAAGCCCAGAAGAATAGCGTCATTCTCCTGTTCATGACCAGGGATGCGGTGAGTTGGTTCGAAAAAGGTGGCGTGCCACTGACGAATGAAAAGAAAGCACTTCCCGGCCCGATAGGTTCTATTACCGATGAACAAAGAAAAGAGATAGAAGGTGCGTAAATTCTCGCTTATGCCTACTACAACGGCAAACTGGATGGCACTGCCTTTGGTAAGAGTTTTTGGAAAAAATTTTCTTCTCAATCCGGATAACAAGATCAACAAACCGCTATATGGCATAAAAGGCCGCGAGGTCTTAGCAGGCCAAAAGATCGATCCACAAACACTGCCGGCCGGAATATCCACTTTCCAGGAAGCGCTTACAAAATACTACGCCAAGCCTTAGTTCTTCCGACAACATGCGATCGATTTTCGCGAAGCAACTGAGGGAGTCGATCGCGCAGACGAGCGCTTATCATTCGCGCTTTCGCTGCCCGCCACCAGAGCTAACGCAAAGCCCCGGACAGGTATCACAGGAACTTCACGCTCATACCGACGTTGACCGCCGAATTTTTCGCCTTGCCTACAGCAGGCGCAAAAACGCGACCAGATCTTTCTTCTCCTGCCCGTTCAAATTAAGTTCCAGGACAAGATTGAAAAACTCAATAGTGTCCTCCAGGGTCAGCAACCGGCCATCGTGCAGATACGGCGGCGACTCCTTGATGCCACGCAGCGGAAAGGTCTTGATCGGTCCCTGTGCCGTCATCAGCATCCCAGCTTCCAGGCGCGGTTTATAAAATCGCTCCACTTCTAAATCGTGCATCAGGTTGTCTGTGTAGAAAGGCGCGGTGTGGCAACCACTACAGTTGGCCTTGCCGAAAAAGAGTTCTTCGCCCCGCACTTCGCTTTCGGTCGCCTTGCTGCGAATGAGGCGGCCCATCACATTCAGTTTCGGCGCCGGCGGGAAGTCCAATATCTCCTGAAATTCAGACATGAAGTGAACCTGAGAGCCGCGTTCCAGAACATTCGCGCCTTTCTTCGTAGCGATCACCGGATCACCGTCAAAGTAAGCGGCGCGCTGTTCAAACTCGGTAAAGTCTTCCACCGACTTGAGCGCCCTTTGTGATCCGAACAGACGTTGAATATTGACTCCTCGCAGCGAGGGCGTCTCGATGCGCCGCCGATTCTCCTGGGGTCGGATATCACCGACCAAATGCGCTGCACCGGAAGTGTGTCCGTTGACGTGGCAATCGAAGCATGTCACGCCCAACATGCCGTCGGGCCGCTCAGTTTTGCGATCGGCCGTGGCGTTGAATTGTTGTTGTGGAAACTGCGTGACCAGCAGCCGCAGGCCTTCGAGTTGTTTAGGATTGAGAATACCATTAAAAAGTTCATAGAAGTTGTTGACGGTAACCAACTGCCCCTTGGAAACGTCGCCCAAATCCTTGCGTGTAGTTAGGAAGATCGCCGGCGGAAACTCCGGCAGAAAATGATCAGGCAAATCAAAGTCGAGATCGAAACGTTCGACACGCGGCAGCGATTTGATCTCGGTCTGTGGAAAGATCATGCCGCCAACGGGGTGGTTTGGATGAGGCAGCGGAAGGTAAGGGAACAGATCCTTTTGCCTGATCTCATCGGGTGACATTCGTCCGAGTTGCTCCCAGGTCACGCCGCCTTTTAATTTCGCCGTAGGCCCGACGGGTATTGGTTTGCCGCGCGTCATCCGAACGCTCTCGTCCACGCGCCGGCGAAGATCATACCTTTGTTCCAACAGCTTCTGGGCTGCGGCATCCACGCGCGACTTGGCTGCTTTGTCACGCGCCCGCACCACCTCGAAGGGTTCTTCAACGACGGGCGTGAAGGACGACGGTTTTTGCTCTTGCTTTTGGGCGCGCACGCCACTAGTCACAAGCGTGGCCGCCGCGATGCTTAAGATGAAAACAACTGTCAGCAGCACTCTGAATCGTTTTGAAGTAGTCATGTTGCTCCCTTTCCCCGCACAGAAATAGACTATCAGCCGATATCACGGGCATTTTTGAGCCGGCAAACCCCCGAACCCTTCGCCGTAGACAGGCGTCAAACAGCGGCCTTGGCCAGGCGTCAGACAGCGAAAGGCAGTGCCGGCTCAATAGTAAGAACACGCAACTATGGCAGTTATTCCCGTGGTACTGGTTCAGTTTGGTAATTGAAAGCAGCAAGTGATGAGCCGTCGGGAATTCAACGAGGCAAACAAACGATCACAGAACCGAGCGCGGTAGCGCCGGATGCTAAAGTCTACGTTGGCCATAAGCTGGGAAATACTCTTAATACTCAACTTGACTTAAGCATCCGGCGCTACCGCGCTCGGTTCTGTAATGGTTCTGCATAGTTCCCGAAGTTGACACAGTCGCGCGACCTGCGGTCAACATTCTGTAAAGTTCGAACCCTCGTGCCGATTCCAAACTGAACCAGTACCATTCCCGCCTCGCACTTGCTAACGGCGGCAGAGTTTGATATTTGCTGGAATATATTCGCGCCAGGAGTGTTCTTGTAGAATACGACCTCGGGTAGTTCGAGGATCAATGGCATGAGAGAAGTTGGTGATTGCACCGCAAGCTTTAGTCAGGCGGCGTTAGAACATATCGATGCCCTTTACGGTTATGCCGTAACGCTGACCCGTGACGAGACAGAAGCGGAGGATTTGGTGCAAGAAACGTATTTGCGGGCCGTAGGCGCTTTCGGACAACTAGTGCCGAACAGTAATCTGAAGAGCTGGCTGTTTGTAATCATGCGTAACGCCTGGTTGAATCAGGTTCGTCACACGCGGAGCGGACCGCGCTTTATCGAACTGGACAACGAACAGGAAGATTTAGCGCGTTGGCCCGATCAGCTCGCCCGCGATCCTTATGTGGTCTACCTGAGAAAACTGGAACGCCAGGAGATTAAAGAGGCGATCGAGCGTTTGCCTGATATCTATCGTGAGATCGTGGTGCTGCGAGATATCGAGGGATTCAGTTATCAAGAAATCGCTACATTGCTCGGTTGCCCGGCCGGCACAGTAATGTCGCGGTTGGGACGAGCCAGAGATAAACTTCGGCGGGCACTCAGCGGCTGGCAAACGAGAAAGGCGGCAAAAGCCGTCTAAGAGAACTATGGCTAAATGTGCTGACACTCGCGCTCTACTGGCGCTCTATTTTGACAACGAGCTGGACTCTCGCGAGCGAGCCAGCTTCGAGGCCCACGTGCGTAGCTGTGCGGCGTGCAGCGCGCTTGTCGACGCCGAGCGAGCGTTCATTGAGACTGTTCGCCGGCCGCAGCCACTCTACATCGCTTCTGATGTGCTCCGCGCGCGCGTCGAAAAAGTGTTAAGCGAGACTCCTGCTGTGGTTGCTGCGCCATCATCGTTGCAGCAACGAATACAAAAGACTCTGGCGCAGCTTTCTACAAAACATTCTGCGCCAACTGCCGGGTGGAGCGCGGCCATCGCCGCGATAGTTATCCTGATGTTGCCGGTCGCCATCTGGTTGATAACCAGGCAGGACAACAACGCTCGACTTAGTGCGGCCGGTCCTTCAAACTTCGCGCTGATGGCCGCAGACACTCACCTGCGACACACGCGCGGCCAACTGCCACTGGAAATAACCACGAATGGTCCTGAGCGGATATCCGAATGGTTCGCCAACAAGGTGAGGTTCAGCGTAAAGCTGCCCAACTATCAGGAGGTTTCAGGTCAGGAGAAATTATACAGCCTCGAGGGTGCGCGTTTGGTCGGATACGAAGGCGACTACGCAGCTTACGTTGCTTATCAGATGCGAACGCGGCCGATTAGTCTGGTGATTACTTCCGATGCGATAGCCCAACCTTCAGGCGGAGAAGAGATCAAAGCGAAAGGACTAACTTTTCACTACGATGCGATCCAGGGTTTGAAGGTTATTACCTGGTCGGATCGCGGACTGACCTACGCGCTTGTATCAGACCTGGACGAGCGTGGTCAGGAATCCTGCGTGGTTTGCCATCAGGGCGCAAAGGATCAGGACTTCATTGCTCCGCTCAAGCCGAGATGACCGTTCCATCGCGTTTTGGAATGAACCAATGTGCGTGTCGGTGAGATTAATCGAGGGTCGACAAATACAGAACCGGGAGAGTAGCGACCGGATACCACGTGCGCTAAAAACAACCGCTTTAATGCTTGAACATTCTGATGACGCTTGTTATCAACCAAGCATCCGGTCGCTGGTAGCGACCGGGTTCAACCTGCGATACACAGCCGTTCAATGCGCGCGCTGCCGAAGAAAAGGCTGGCAACATGTGTCAACGAATACGGAACCGGGAGTAGCGACCGGCCGCGATGTACACAGAAGCAAGGCACCGTGCTTAACGGCGACGCGGGATGCATACAGGCTCGTATGTACCGTGCGTCCGGTCGCTATCGCTCCCGGTTCCGTATTCGTCAACCCACGATGTTAGTTTCTTCGCTTACATGCTGGGCTTGTGGCGCACGTGTTTCTGTCTTCACTTCACATCCTTCAGAGAGCGTGAGGAGCGCGGTAAAACAAATACAGAACCCGGAGCGGTAGCGACGGGGATTATCTTCCATGACCAGTCGAGCTTAGCGTTTGATTTACCCGGTCGCTTCCGAGACTGTGTGAAAACTGGCATTCAACAAATAGTGTTCGGTCTCAATGGTGCGTTAGTCGGTTTGGGCCGTAGCCTTCGTAGAGGGAAGTTGGGCAAGCCAACTCCTTAAGCCGAACAAGGGTTTGCTTTTGCCAGCGAGCTGATCATTTGCTCGACGCCCATTATGTTCAGCACCCGCTTGAGGTTGTAACTCAGCACTGTTAAGCCGGTTTCGGTCGTGACCTTGCTAATACCTTTCAGTAAGAAGAACCCTTGATTCATGCCCCGCTTGATCGTGCCGAAATGATGCTCGGCGAGCGTCTTACGCTGTTTTAGCAACTCCGGCCGGCCGCGGTTACGTGCTTGCAGTCTGTCTATCACGCCTTGGTTCACCCAGCGATCAATCTTCCGTCCATACTTGCTGGTAGTGCATTGCGCCCGCAGCGGACAGGTTGCACAAGCCTTAGTCTTATAGACCTTGAACTGCTTGTCGCGCTCTTTTTTCATTGACCTGAACCGCAGCTCTTCACCCTGCGGACAAACATATAGATCGCGCTCATGGTCATAGCGGAACTGCTTCCGCTCGAAGATGCCACGACGCTTCGCTTCGCGTGATTCCGGCTGCGGCACATAAGTGGTAACTCCAGCTTCCTCGCACTCTTTGAGCGCATTCCCTTCGTAGTAACCGCCATCAGCCAAGACCGTCAACTCTTCGACCTGCAGCGCCTCTTTCGCTTGCAGGGCCATCACCGCCAACTGGCCCAAGTCATTGCGCTCATTCGTCACTTCGTAGGCGGCTATCAGCTTATGTTTACTGTCCACTACCGTCTGCACGTTGTAACTCACCTCGCTGCCCTTGGCCGTTTTCATCAACTTTGCTTCCGGGTCAGTCAACGAGACTTGGCTTTCTCCGCTGGCTGCCAACTGCCGCTCTAACTCTTCGTGTTCTGCCAGATACCTTTCCAGCCCGGCAATCTTCTCTTGTAACTGCGCCGCGCTCAGCTCCGGCTCTTCACTTTCTGTTTCATCCGCGACCGCCACCGCCTCCAGGTACTCGCTGATCTTGGCGCGCTCCCGTGCGATTATCTGGCTCAGCTTTTTCCTGGTGAAGTTTCG
This sequence comes from Blastocatellia bacterium, assembly GCA_963698325.1. GTDB lineage: Bacteria > Acidobacteriota > Blastocatellia > Pyrinomonadales > Pyrinomonadaceae > PSRF01. The sequence goes on from CAVOQJ010000013.1 coordinate 980,134, forward strand.
CTCCTTGCTGTTCACGGCTTTGAACTTGCTCCCATCCACCGCCACTATTTCCTTCCCATATAATCCGGCGCGCAAACACCAGAGGCGAAACTCCACTACCACTCCTTTGATCCCCGACCCGTTGTCTTTGCGAAAATCCGCAATCGTCTTGAAATCCGGCCGCAGGTTCTCGCACAACCAAATCACTTCCAGATTGCGGTGGCTTTCCCGCTCCAACTTGCGCGAAGAGCGGATCCCATTCAGGTGGCCCCACAGAAACAGTCCCATCAGCAAGCGCGGGTCGTAACCCGGTCGCCCCGTCCCGGCCGCCTGCCCGCGCACAAACCTCAGCTTCACAAAATCCAGCCGCCCGAGAAAAGCAGCGATCGCACGCACCTCGTTGTTCTCCGCAATGTATTCATCAACCGTGCCGGGAAACAGCACGCTCTGGCCTCGTTCTTTGCCTTTGATGTAACCCATCAGTGTTGCTCAGCGCTCCTTTCTTTATCTCCTTAAGCGCTGCCATTCTACCGCCACACCTCCCAACTTTAATCTCTTTTTTTGCTCTCCTTCCGACCTCACGTGCTACAGTTTATTCTCACGTTGAGTCCTGAGTTTTCACACAGTCTCTATCGCTCCCGGTTCCGTATTCGTTGACACATGTTGCCAGAGTTTTTGCTTCGGCGTGCAACCGAGTTTTCACACAAGCTCGGTAGCGACCGGGTTCAAGCGACCACGGCGCACGTGAAACAAGTACCTTGATTGAATCGATGTCCAGACGTTTTAAATCAACGAAATTCGCGGTCTGTATTCGAAGCGACGATGCCGACCTGCTCACTCCTCGCATGATCTATCAAGTCCTGCCAGACGAGGCTGCCGCAAAATCAAACTATGTACGAGTAGTTGATAACGAGGGTGAAGACTATCTCTATCCGGCTGATTACTTCATGTTCCTCGATCTTCCCGATGAAATTGAACGAGCTTTGTTGCGAGCAGCGTAAATCTTGCGGTTATGCCGTCTGATGTGCGGAGGGTCTACGACCTTGCGATATACGACTAAACTACTTGGGTCTGTGCCCCCAAATTTTGGGGCGGAGCCCCAGAAACATTAAAACAACGCTGACGGTGGGGCAGAGCCGCCACCACATATCGGACGGCGTAGCCGCGAAAGAACAATCGCTACTTCTGATCAAGTTTCCTGCCCGCGTTCAAGTTGTCGAAATTCAGGATCGCGTTGAAGACCAGGAAGTAGCTGCCCTTCGTCTGGCCGCGCCACATCGGGTTTGTTGAAAAGAGCACCACGTGGCCGCGGCCCGATGGCACATCAATCACCGCCGCATGCTCCGCAATCTCGTCGCCGCCATCCAGCAATCCGGAAACGAAAAGCTCCTTCATTTCGGCATAACGCAACACAACCCTCGGGCGGTCCGCGGGAGGAATCACGAAAACGCGGTTATTGCGGCGTTGTTCTTCAGTCAAAGGCAACGCTTCCCACACCTCAGCTTTTGGCGTTTCCGGAATTTCAGCAGGCGGCCTTCCCTGCACCGTGTCAGGATCGTCGGGCGTACCGCGACCGGTGAAGCGTTGATCTGGGCGAGGGCGGGCGCCGCTTCCCCCGGCAATGTTGCTGATATTAAAGATTGGACCGTTGGCGCAGTACATCGCCAGCGAATCGGCGTAGCCGTAGGCGATCGGGCTGGTGGCATCGACGGTCTTCATTCGCAGAATATCGCCGACAGCTTTTAGCCGATTGGCTCGCGCTATCGATACCCCGGGTGTGAATCCATAGTTCACGGCGAAGCTGGCCGTGTCGTCTACAGTGAGGAAAACTCCGCCCTGCTGTACAAACTTTTGCAGGTTCAGAAGTCCCGACCAGCCAAGACCGGGGCGGATATCATCAGTTGAATCAATCTTGCCGATGTTCGGTGTGAGCGCAGTTGTTTTCCACGGCAGCGGATTTCCATACATCGGGAGGCCGTCCACGATCGCGTTCGGCGGGGCGCCGATGGGGGCAAATAGGATGACATCATACTTCGCCTTCAGGTTTCCGTCCCGCGCCACATCCTGCGTGCTGATATAAGAGTAGGGCACTTGCATCTGATCCAGTGCGATGCGCCACCACCCTTCGTTCTGCGTATTCAGCCAGGTGTGCATCAGCGCCACGCGCGCGGTTTTGACTGCGTGCGTCTTCACGGTGGGCGCGTCGGCAACGGCATAAATCTGAATTCCAAGTTCCTTGCCGAAGCGATTCAGATCATCCGCGGAGGCTTTACGAATAATGAAAGAGCCGCGATTAAACTTTTGCCCGGCCGCTTCGAAAGGTTCTTCGGCTGCTTCGACGCTCGCGTCTTTGAGTTGATAGCGCAACGTCACGAGCGCGTTGTCGGCATTGTGATTTGACGAGATAGATCGGACCCGTTCCGATGATGGAACCCGGCGCGCGAATTTCACCAAGTCGCTCCATGGGCGCGTCCAAGACCTTCGTATCAACTATGCGAAAGACCCCGACGTTGGCGAGCTCACCCATGGTCCAGGCAGTGTCATCGTAAACTTCGGTTTGCGGATCGTTTGGCGCCCAGTACTGATAATCCAGCAATGCATCGGCAATCCGACTGTAAGGTTGATCCATGCGAACGATGTAGCTGCCCGCAGGGAAGGTGCGCGCTGCGCCCGTCGCCTCAGCGGGTGCTGCCGCCGGCGATGGGGACGGAGAGGCAGTCGCTGACGCGGACGCTTCTGAGGGAGACGCACCCGCTGCCGCAGGGGGTACTGACTTCTTCTTTGGCTTCACAGTCACGGTGAATGGCGCGGTGGCACGGTGAACTTCGACACCCTGCGCTTGCAGCGTGCGCAGCAGTTCCGCTTGATTTCCGGGACGCGGATCGTCACCGGGCAAAACGTACGCGGCCGGTCCCTCATTCCTCGGTTTCAAGACCGAGCGTTTGCTCTTCAAATAAAAATTCTTCAGAAAGAGCTTACTGTTGTTGCCGAAGTAATAAAGCGACGTCAACAGCGCGGTCTGCTGATAATTGTTGTTGTTGCGCTGCGACCACTTCACTTTTGGTAAAGGCGGATTCTGGCGATACCAGGTGCGCTGATATTCGCTCGGCGAAACGCTGCGCTCGAGGGTGTCGGCGCCGCGGTTACCAAAAGTTTCGTAAAGCCGGCTGATGCCATTGTGCGTGGCTGCGATGAACATGAGGTAGCCGGGCGACCACGTGTCGAAGTTTCCGTGGGCAAACACGCCGGGCATGCCAAACTTCGTCATTTCCGAAACGTTGTTCCAGCCGATTATTTGCCACTCGTCCGTCAGAATCGGATCGACCCAGGCGTTGTAGGGTCCATCGCCAATCGTGTTGTCGTAGAGATAAGGAACTGACTCGTGCAGATCGTGAAGCACCTGAGCCTTCCAGCCGGTGAACGTGTTGAGCACGTTGCGTGTGAGCTTCAGCGAGAGTCCGATCGCATCGCGGTTGTTATCGTGAGCAACGTAATGACCCCAGTACATCAGTGGCAGCGCGCTCTCACTTGGGTGCGCCAGGTGCCAGTTGTAAATGTCGACCATGCGATTGCGGCCATCGACTTCTACAACCGGAGTGATCAACGTCACCACGTTGTCGCGAATCGATTTGACGTAAGCGCTATCGTCGACAGCGAGGCGATAGGCGAGTTCCATTAGAGCTGTAGGTGAACCGGTTTCAGTTGAATGAATCGTGCCGGTGATGTAGTAGATCGGGAATGAAGCGGCAACGAGTTTGTCGGCCTCGTCGTCATTGAGATTGATGGCTCGCGGATCGGCGAGCTTGGCAAGGCGGGCGCGATTTTCATCAAGGCGTGCCAGCAATTGCTCCGAAGCCACCGCCACCGCAATCATCTCGCGGCCCTCTTCCGTCGTGCCGATTGAATAGACTTTTACGCGCGGGCTGGCTTTCTCCAGCAGGCGCATGTAGCGATACACTTCTTCCGCATAGGGTAGTTTTCCTGGGGCGCCGGCAATATCACCCAGCACTGAATTTGGCGTAGGCACGGTGGCGGATGCGGGAAGGTAATCAGTTAGAGGAGAGTTGAAGAAAGTCTCAGTGGTGTATTCGCGAATCTTCTTCGTGTACTCCTCATCAACCGGTTGGTTCGGGTCGCGGCCGGGCTTGAGTTGGGCGTTGGCGGCAACGCAAGCGGCAATCAATAGAAGCGACGCAATGAAACAATGAATCAAGCGAATCATTCGGGTTGTCCTCACTTAAAACGGCAACGTCTTGAGACTAAAATTCGAGGAGAAGAAGCTTTTAAGCTAAAGGCAGAGGCAAGTCAAATTTTTGATAGCAATCGCATGCTTCATCAGAATCCGCGGAAGTTAACTATCGGTGACAACGTAGACCGAAAAGAGGTACGTTCGCGACCACCACTCCACGCGGCTGCCCGCGCGGGGATTCCCGTCGGCTCCCGGTTCTGACAAATCTCTGTGCGTTCTCCGTGTTCTCTGTGTCTCGGTGGTGCGTCTTTATAGTGATTGCTCACCACCACAGAGACACAGAGAGCACGAAGTTTTCACAGAGAAGACTGAAGTTAGACTACCGACAGGAAGTTGGGGGCTTGACAATCAGCAACGCAAGAGTTGAACTCTGAAACTTCGGCCAATAACTGTAACAAGATGATATGTTGGATCAGGAAACAACCACTGCGGCGAGCGCTCAGTCGCCCGAAGAGCCCTCGCTTGTTCAAATCAAACCGATAGCCAGGGTGGCGGGTGGCGTTCCCTCAGTTATCGCTGCGGCGAAGACTGCCTGGAATGAAATGGGGTTGACGCGCGGAGTCCGCACGCTGCTGAAACTCAACCAGCAAACGGGATTCGATTGTCCGGGTTGTGCCTGGCCCGAACCAGACGGCGAGCGGTCGCATGCAGAGTTCTGTGAAAATGGCGCCAAGCATGTCGCTGACGAAGCGACAACGAAACGTGTTACTCCCGAGTTTTTCCAGAAATGGAGCGTCGCCGATCTCGCCGCAAAATCTGATTACTGGTTGGGCAAACAAGGACGGATCACTCACCCCATGGTGCTTCGTCGCGCGGCGACTAACTACGAAGCGATAAGCTGGAGCGAGGCTTTTGCGCTGATCGCCGGTGAGTTGAATTCACTCGGCCAGCCCGACGAAGCAATTTTTTACACCTCAGGACGGACGAGCAATGAAGCCGCCTTTCTTTATCAGCTTTTCGTACGACAGTTCGGAACCAACAATCTTCCTGACTGCTCAAACATGTGCCACGAGTCGAGCGGATCTGCGCTGGGCGAAACAATTGGCGTCGGCAAAGGAACGGTGACACTCGACGACTTCGATCTTGCCCAGGCAATCTTCGTGATCGGACAAAATCCGGGCACAAACCATCCGCGCATGCTGACCGCCCTGCAAAAAGCGAAGCGGAATGGATGCAAGCTGGTGCACATCAACCCGCTGCCCGAAGTTGGCATGACGCAATTCAAACATCCACAGGAGATTTTCGGCTGGGTTGGCAGTGGAACGACGCTGGCAGATTTGTTTCTTCAGGTGCGAATTAATGGCGACGTGGCGTTGCTCCAGGGAATTATGAAAGAAGTCCTGGCTTTCGAGGAGCGACGGCCTGGGCATGTGCTTGACCACGAGTTCATACGCAACTACACCAAAGGCTTCGAAGAGTTTGCCGTGGCGCTTCAACAAGCTCATTGGGGTGACATTCTCGAACAGTGTGGCGTTTCAAAAACTCACATAGAGGATGCCGCGAAAATCTTTATTGAATCAGAGCGCACAATTTTTTGTTGGGCCATGGGCCTTACGCAACATAAGAACGCCGTAGCCAACATCCAGGAGATCGTGAATCTGATGTTGCTACGAGGTCAGATCGGCAAACCCGGAGCCGGACTTTGTCCGGTCAGAGGCCACAGCAATGTTCAGGGCGATAGGACGATGGGAATTTGGGAACGCCCGACAGCTACGTTTCTTGACAGGCTTGGCTCCGAGTTCAACTTTGAGCCGCCGCGCCGCCGTGGTTATGACACCGTGAAGGCAATCCAAGCGATGCACGAAAGGAAAGCCCACGTCTTCTTTGCACTCGGGGGGAACTTCCTTTCGGCCACTCCCGACACGGAATACACCGCTGACGCGCTGCGACAGTGTAAGCTGACTGTGCACGTTTCTACGAAAATGAACCGCGCACATTTAATAACCGGTGAACAGGCTCTCATCCTGCCATGTTTGGGGAGAACCGAGGCTGATGTGCAAAGCTCTGGCCCACAGTTCGTGACGACGGAAAACTCAATGGGTGTCGTTCAGGCATCGCGCGGTTTTCTTCCGCCGGCATCAGCTGACCTCTTGAGCGAACCGGCGATCGTCGCGCGTCTGGCGTCTGCTACACTCGGAGACTCGTTCAGGTGTCGCGTGGCAAGAGCTGGCAGCCGATTACGATCTAATACGAGATCATATTGAACGTGTGGTGCCGGGGTTTGACGACTACAACGCACGTGCGCGCCGGCCTGGTGGCTTTCATTTGCCGAACGCTGCGAGGGACAGAATATTCAAAACGCAGAGCGGCCGGGCCGTGTTCACCGTTCATTCCCTGCCGCAACATGATCTTAAGCAGGATCAATACTTGATGATGACGATTCGCAGCCACGATCAGTTCAACACATCGATCTATGGCCTTGACGATCGCTATCGCGGGGTTTACGGCGGACGAAGGGTCGTTTTTCTAAATCGAGACGATATGCGTTCAGCAGGTTTAGAAGAAGGGCAGATGGTTGATCTCTTTAGTCATTTTGAGGACGAAGAGCGTGTTGCCCGCCACTTCATGGTAGTTCCCTACAGTATTCCGCGGCGTTGCGCCGCCACTTACTTTCCGGAAACGAACGTCCTTGTTCCTATCCGCAGCGTAGCTGACAAGAGCAACACGCCGGTTTCGAAATCCGTGGTGATAAGTATCAGGCCGTCGCAGAATTTGCCTGTGGGCAGAAGGTAGCCTGGCAGGCTACAAGATAGTAGCCGGCGGTCGAAGCGAAGCGCAGACCACCGGAAGGCGTTAAGGAAAAGGTAGCACCCTGAAAAGGGGTGCAAGAAGAAAGGAACCAGAGAACCTTTGCGAGCAAAATGATGTTGCGCCCTCCCAGGGTGCTGTCATTTACCCGCTTGTTACCGGTGGTCTATGCTTCGCTTCGACCACCGGCTACTATCGTGCAGCCTTCCAGGCTGCCATTAAGCATTTCGCCGCTAACGCGGCTGAAGAACGGCTTGAGCTTAAATGGTCGTCGTATGACTTTTCGATTCGCCAAACCAGAAACTGTTTCCAAGGCTGACCTCTACTCAAATTTGCAATCACAGCTTCGTAGCCTGCTCGACGGAGAGCGCGACTTCATTGCGAATGCGGCCAACCTCTCTGCGTTGCTTTATCATTCTCTGCCTGATCTCAACTGGGCGGGCTTCTATTTGTACAAGGGAGGTGAACTCGTCCTTGGCCCGTTTCAGGGGAGACCTGCCTGCGTGCGCATTGCGATGGGCAAGGGAGTTTGCGGCACCGCGGCGGCGCAGAGGCAGACGATTCTCGTCGCCAACGTTCATGAGTTTCCCGGCCACATCGCGTGCGACAGCGCGTCCAATTCCGAAATAGTAGTTCCCCTGATCAAGCATGAACGCCTGCTTGGCGTTCTCGATCTCGATAGTCCCTTGTTTGCCAGGTTTGACGATCAGGATGCGGAAGGGTTGAATGAGTTGGCTCGGATTTTTGTAGACTCTATTCGTTTAGAGTCCGGCCTTTAGGTTGCCGCCTTCCATTAACAACAAGGCTTGGACTTTAAAACTCAAGCAAAGAAAACCATGATCACGATCCGCAAAGCAGAAGAACGCGGCCACTTCGATTTCGGTTGGCTCAATACTTATCATACCTTCTCTTTCGATCAGTATCACGATCCGAATCACATGGGATTTCGCAGCCTGCGCGTGATCAATGAAGACTTCGTGCAGCCGGGCCGCGGCTTTCCTACCCACGGACATCGCGACATGGAGATCGTCACCTACATCCTGCAAGGCGCACTCGAACATCGCGACAGCTTGGGCAACGGATCGATTATTCGTCCTGGTGACGCCCAGAGGATGAGCGCAGGAACGGGCGTGAGACACAGCGAGGCTAATCCTTCACCAGACGCGCCGGTGCATCTCTTGCAGATATGGATTTTGCCAAATGAGAAGAATCTCCAGCCTGAGTATGAGGAGAAGAAGTTTTCCGAAGACGAGAAGGGTAATAATTTGCGGTTGATTGTTTCGCCCTCCGGGGAGGAGGGCTCAGTGAGAATTCATCAGGACGCGAAGATTTACGCGTCACTCCTGGATAAGGATCGGGAAGTGGATCACACTTTAGAAAAAGGACGAAGCGCGTGGCTCCAGGTTGCAGCCGGCTCCGTGGTTTTGAATGATGTTACTCTCGGGCAGGGCGACGGTGCTGCAGTTTCTCAGGAGGCGAACCTTCGCATCAGGGCGAAGGAGCCTGCGGAAGTGTTGCTGTTTGATCTTGCGTAAGGAATCAGAACCGCGGTCCGCCAGCGGTTTGTGTAAGTAATGAGTAACGACACCGCAAATGAAGTACTCGCCGCCTGGGAAACATCCTCCCAATACTGGAATAAGCACCAGGCATTGATTGAGAGGATGTTTGCGTCGTTGTCGCGCGTTCTCATTGAGGATGCCCACATTCTTTCAGGGCAGACAGTGATCGACGTTGGTGGTGGCAGCGGCGAACCGTCGTTGACGATCGCGCCGGTTGTTGGCGAGTCGGGATGTGTAACCTATACCGATCCTGCTGCCGGGATGGTGAGAGCCGCGCGAGACGAAGCGGCGCGGCGCGGACTAACTAACATCAGCTTCCATCAATGTCCCGCTGAGCGGCTACCGTTCGCTGATAATTCTTTTGACGCAGCAGTCAGCCGGCTCTCAGTAATGTTTTTCCCCGATGTTTTGTCCGGCCAACGCGAGATGCTGCGAGTAGTGAAACCCGGCGGCTATATATCTTTTCTGGTCTGGGCGGCAAGAGAGGTGAACCCATTCTTCAGCGCTGTTACCGAGGTGCTGGACAGGTTTGTGCTGGCTGATGACGAGGATGAAGACGCGCCGGGCGCATTTCGTTTTGCGACGCCGGGAAAACTTGCGACAGCTTTGCGAGAAGCGGGAGCGGCAGAGGTACGAGAGCGCGAGTTGGCATTTACAATCGAGGCTCCGATTACAGTCGAGCGCTTTTGGGAGTTGCGCACAGAGATGTCTGACACCTTTAGAAAGAAACTTGCGAAGCTTGTGCCCGATCAAGTGGCGGCGATTAGATATACCGTCCAGAAGGCGGTTGCCGGTTATTTCAAATCAGGAGGAATGAATTTCCCGGCAAAGGCACTCGTAGTGACTGGCAGAAAGCTTACCGTTTTTGGAAGAGAGTAGTCGATGCGAGCAGCAGCGTCCCGAGGCCGAGAGCGGACAAGAAAAAGTAGATCGCATTGCCGGTTAAGATCCCGGCGGCGCCTCGCAGGCTTGGCCTGAAACCTGACTCGACTCCTTGTGAAACTACCAGGAGCACGGCCGGCCCCGGTGTCAAAGACAGGAGGAATTCAGTGACGGCGAAAACGAGTAGAAGTTTGAGTGACATTGTTAGGGAATCAAGGTAATGGAATCATCCCCACGTTTTGTCAGCGCAAGCAGCAAGGGCACAAATGCGAAATACATAGTGAGCCCGCGCAGCCAACTGAGTCTCTGCCAGCGGCGTCCGCGCACCAGCCACTCGATCGCGGGTACAGTCGACTCGGGGCTGTGTTTGAAGAGTACCAGTTCTGGAGCAAAGTAAAACAGAGATATCAACAGCAGTAAAATATAGACCGCGAAGCTAACCGCGATGAGTTTACGTCGCGCGCTTGATTGCCAATTCAGCACCAAAGCCGCAACCAGCGAAATGATTAGCAACGGGTGGATAATCATCCAGAATATTCCGTCGTTCAGACCATAAGGCCCGTTGACCACAACGGCCGAATCGGGAAGGGCAGAGAGATAAACGGGAAAGTAAACGAGGTGTGAGTAAGCAATTCCGCCAAGCAAGGTTCCCCAAAAGATGATGGCCAGCATGAGTGCAAACGTGCCGAGGTTGCGTGTTGCCATTTTTGCGTCTCCTTTGACTTGCAAGGTTCGTTTGCAGCCAGGTTACTTCTTCAAGTGCCGTTCAAACCAGTCGACTATCCGATTGAGCACATCGAGCTGGTGTTTTTCTTCACGGAAGCCGTGTCCCTCGCGAGGATAAACCACGAAATCTGTTTCCACACCGTAACGCTTTAGTCCGCGATAGAGTTGCTGGCTTTGTCCAATCGGGTCAACAACGTCGGCTTCGCCTTGCAGGATCAAAGTTGGAGTGCGGGCGTGCTTTATGAAAGTGATTGGAGAACTGTTGATGAAGCCTTGCGGTTTTTCATAGGGCGTCCCAAAAAACCACTCGTCATAACTTGATCCATCTTCAGTGCCAAACTCACTGGCCAGGTCACTCAACCCGGCACCGGTCATCGCAGCTTTGAAGCGATTGGTTTGAGTGATTGCCCAGGATGCCATGTAACCTCCATACGACCACCCGGCAATTCCCAACCGATCAGAATCGGCAATGCCACGCGCGACCAGAAAATCAATCCCAGCCATCACATCCTTGAAGTCGCCGCCGCCCCAGTCCGCGCGATTCATCTCCAGGAAGCGGTGGCCATAGCCCGTCGAACCGCGCACGTTGGGATAAAGCACAGCGTACCCGCGCGCGGCCAGCAATTGTCCCCAGGATTGAAACGAGTCTGCCCAACGAGACGTCGGTCCACCATGAACAATCACAACCAAGGGTACTTTCGTTCCAGCCTGATACGCCGGGGGTTTTAATAACGCCGCCTCAATCTCGGTTCCGTCAAAACTCTTGTAGCGCAGAAACTCAGGTTTGACGAGTGGAATCTGTTTCCAACTTTCGTTGAAGTGCCGGGGATTAGCAGCAGACAGGCCGTTGCAATAAGCCAGTGGATTTTCATAGGGGGATTGTCTCTCCGGGCGAAAAGTTATCAAACAACTTCCATGCAAACAAGGATTAGATAAATTTGGTACTGGTTCAGTTTGGTAATGAAAGCAGCAAGTAATGAGTCGTCGGGAATTCAACGAGGAAAACAAACGATTACAGAACCGAGCGCGGTAGCGCCGGATGCTGAAGTCAAACTGAGTATTCAGAGTATTGCCCAGCTTATGGCCAACGTACACTTTAGCATCCGGCGCTACCGCGCTCGGTTCTGTAATGGTTCTGCCTAGTTCCCGAAGTTGACACAGTGGCGCGACCCTGCGGCCAACATTCTGTAGAGTTCGAACCCTCGTGCCGATTCCAAACTGAACCAGTACCATAAATTTCATGGTCATCCTCAAAAGGTATGCGTAAATCACCCAGACGTTCAAGCACTGCATTAGTGGCTGCCAGGAGAGAAAGGTCTCGACCCATTTGTTCGATGACACTTTGGACGAGCGTAATCCACGAGCGAGTCAACTGCTCTTTGTATTTTGTGCGTCCGACGCCATGGTGATCGAGAAAGCGGAGGAGACCGGAACGCATCTTCTGAAAGGCCCCATCCGGAGTTGAATGGCGGAGATAGTAGACCGCCACCGTCAAGTGACTTAGATGCGTGAATTCGTCCTTGCCGGTTGTGCACTGTTCGAAGCCTGCAACAACTGCTTCAATCTCTTGCTCGGTTTGGTAGTGGTTTCCCATCGTCACTCCTTTCTTATTAGAACAGGCATTCCTGCCTGTCACTTCTTTTTCCAACCCCTCTCGCATCTGCTTTCCTGAGATGGAGACAGGCAGGAATGCCTGTCCTACAGCAAGCAAAAACGAGGCGGACCGAATAATCGATCCGCCTTGTTGCGCGAGTAGTTTGTCTTAGAAGTTACTTGGCTGCTGCCGCGTTTGAACGCGCGGTCAATCGCGACTTGTAGCGAGCCGCCGCATTCTTGTGCAAGGCGCCATTTTGTACGGCCTTATCGATCGTTGAAATCGTCGATGGCAACAGTTCTTTAATCTGCTTGGCGTCGCCGGTACCGATGGCTCCGCGCAAGTTCTTGATTGCAGTTCTCACACGGCTGCGATTACCGCGATTGATCTTACGACGCGCCTCGCTTTGGCGCATTCTCTTTTCCGCTGATTTATGATTCGGCATTCACACTCTCCGGTGTTCTCTGCATCTAACGTATACTTAGCCAGCAGCAAAACATTCAGTCTACACGATGGCGCTCATTGCGCAAGTGACGGAGTATAGGGACCACCTCCTTTGCTGTCAAGGAGGCGCGGCTGCACTTTCAAGCCATATTTGACAGCTAATCGAGGGTGTAGTAGCGTCAAACGCTACAGCATATGCCGGCAATTTCAACAGACTCACACCCCCGCAGATCCGTTAATAACGCAGCCTTAACTTCGTCGTCGGCAGAAGGAGATCGCCCCAGCTTTTGAAACAAATCGAATTGCCACCGCGCGGGTTAGAAACACTCTTCGGGGTTCACGACCAAAATATCAAATACCTCGAGTCGCTACTCGCCGTTCGCATCGATGCGCGCGGCCAGGACGTTCTCTATCGACGGCGACCCTGAAGACGTCGCCACAGCGCAACGCATACTCGAAGACTTCGCCGAACTTTTCCGCGAAGGCCGTTCTTTTACCGACAAAGAGCTGCGCGAGGCCTTTGCGCAAATCGCCGAGGATCGCGCGTTTAGTTTGCGCGATTATTTCACCAAGGCAAGATTTAATCCGGCGGGCAAGAAGCAGGTCGCACCGAAGTCGGCAACTCAACGCAAATACATCCAGGCAATTCAGGAGCAGGATGTTGTGTTCGGCATCGGGGTCGCCGGCACGGGCAAAACTTATCTTGCCGTGGCGCTGGCCGTACAGGCGCTCATGCAGAAACAGGTCAACCGCATCGTGCTGGCCCGGCCTGCGGTTGAAGCCGGCGAGAAGTTGGGCTTTCTTCCTGGTGATTTGCAGGAGAAAGTTGACCCCTATCTTCGTCCGCTGTATGACGCGTTATTTGATCTGATCGATTACGAACGTGTGACGAAGCTGCTGGAGAAGCAGGTGATCGAGGTCGCGCCGTTGGCCTTTATGCGCGGCCGCACTCTTTCCGACGCCTTCATCATTCTCGATGAAGCGCAAAACACCACCAGCGAACAGATGAAGATGTTTCTAACGCGCATTGGATTTGGTTCGAAGGCTGTTATCACCGGGGATGTTACTCAGGTAGACCTGCCCGCAGGAAAGCGCAGCGGACTAATCGAAGCTGAACGCGTGCTCGCTAATCTGGAGGGCATCGAGTTCATCTATTTTACTGAGAAAGATGTGGTGCGCCACAAGCTCGTTCAGATGATCATCAAGGCTTACGAAGAACATTCCAACAAGAAGAGCCACATTTAATCGGTTTCCGCGATTACGCAGATTTCACAGATTTGAGAAAGAGCAGGAGAACTCGTGGACCTGCTCGGTAATCCTGACGGTTTCCTATTGCAATCCGTGAAATCTGCGCAATCTGTGGATGAGATCATGATCGAAGTCGTTAACCGGCAGCGCAAAGTCCCCATTGACGTGGACCGCTGGCAGGCGTTTACAAAGATAGTTTTGCGCGCTCTTCCGACCGCTGTCGGGGGTGTGACGGTTGCCTTTGTTTCCGACCGTGCCATGCGTGAGCTCAATCGACTTTGGCGGCATAAGCGTGGAACCACGGACGTGTTGTCTTTTCCCGCCGATCAGGATGAGTTTGAAAGAGTAGAAGGCTCACAGTTGGGAGATGTGGTCATCTCTGTAGAGCAGGCCGCGCGACAAGCGAAGGAAAACCATTTGACTCTCGAACAAGAGATGGCCCAGCTTATTCTGCATGGCACCCTTCATCTTTGTGGCTATGATCATTCCACCGACAAGGGCGAGATGAATCGGTTGGAGCTGCGGTTGCGACGGAAGCTTGGCATCTGAGGCGGAACAATAGTGATTAGTAAATAGAAGAAGCGATTTTCCATTTGGCGTTGGTGGATTCAAGTTCTTAGTGCAATGGCACATTCAGTCGGACAGGTTGTGACTTCTCTTATTAACACCTGGGTTTAGCCAGGTGACCGGGGATACGCGACTAATTCTAAAACCGTTTAAACGGTTTCTCATTTCTGCCTGGGCTGCAATCACCTGGCTCAAGCCAGGTGTTAATGAGAGCTAACAGCAATCATCTGACAAAAAACACTTGCGTTACACTCCCAGGTTGAATTCGCGAATGAAAAATGAAAATTGAGAAATGAAAAATGGAAAATCGGCTTTCTGATCATTTCGGCTATTTAACTATTCACTATTTACGATTTACTATTTACTGAATAATGCAGCTTGAGCTCATTCTAACCTTCGTGTTGCTGGTTGGGTTGTCCCTGCTTGCGACGGTCGACATGGCTTTTGGCCAGTTGAGCGATGTCGGCCTGCGGCGCCTGATTACTGAAGCCGAAGAACGTTCTAAACTCCGCTCATCTGAATTTCTTAAACAAGTGCTTGAGAACAGGCCGACGTTTAGCTTTGCCATCTCAGCAACTATTCAGATCCTGCTTGTTATCGTAGCAGTGCTCGTTACGTCGATATCACTTAGCAAATTTCAGGAAGATCGATTTGTATTAGTTGGACTCTTAGCCGGTCTAATCCTGGCCGGAATCTTTCGTCAATTAATCCCGCTCTTTATTTCCACGCGCGATCCGGAAGGAACACTGCTCTTTCTTCTGCCGCTCATTCGTCCCCTGTTGCCGCTCATGACTTTCGCGGCGGATCCTTTTCATAAACTATTCGACCGCTCACGCCGGAAAGAGCAGGAACTGGAAAACGGGGATGAAGCTGAGGAACAAGACGCCGGTGATGATATTCAGGCGCTCATCGACGTTGGCGAAGCCGAAGGAATACTGGAAGAAGAAGAAGGCGAGCTGATTCATTCGATACTGGAGTTTGGCGACACGCGCGTCAGCGAAGTGATGACTCCACGGCCCGACATCGTTGCCGTGGCAGCAGGCGCTACCGTGCGCGAGGCGCGAGACATCATGATTGAATCAAAGTATTCACGGCTGCCAGTGTACCGCGACCAAATTGACAACGTTGAAGGATTAATCTACGTGCGTGATCTGCTTCAGCATTGGGCGGAAGCCAGTGAAGACGGACCGATCTCGCCGCTGGTGCGGCCGGTCTTTTTCATTCCTGAGACGAAACCGGTTGCCGAGCTGCTGGAAGAAATGCAAAAGGCGCACGTGCAGCTCTCGATGGTGATTGATGAGTACGGCGGAGTTTGCGGACTGGTTACCGTCGAAGACATCCTCGAGGAGATCGTCGGTGAAATCGAAGACGAAGATATCGAAGGTGATGAATTAAACGACATTGTGGAACGAGGTGCTGGATGTTATGAGGTGCTCGGCTCAACTGAGATAGGAAAAGTCGAACGGCTTTTCGATATGGAAATAGAGGCCGACGATTTCACGACCATTGCCGGACTGGTCATTAGTGAATCAGGTAAAGTTCCGCAAACGGGCGAGCGTCTCACTTTTCGCGGACTCGAAGTGGAAGTGCTGGAAGCAGACGAGCGTCGCATTGGCCGATTGCGCGTCAAACGAGCGGAAGAGGAAAACGTAAGCGGCGTGGGCAGCGTAAGTTGAGAACAAGCGCAGCGATTCTGGCCAGTCGACCAGTAATACTCCGCGGTTATCCTTCAAGATTCGTTTTATTCGGGTTGAGAATAAGAAACGGACAATGGCAAAACGAACCAGCAAGTTTCTAAAGGGAAGAAGAATCGATCCAGCGCCGATAACTCCAACCACCACTCTAGCGGAGCTTGTAGATGAGGCGTTCATTGCCTACAACGGCGCACGTTTACGTGAAGCCTGCCAGCTCTTCACCCAAAAAATGCTTGAGCCGGAAGTGACGGTCGGCCTGTCGCTCACCGGTGCACTTACGCCTGCGGGTCTGGGAATTTCGGCGTTGATTCCGTTAGTCAAGGCCGGCTTCATCGATTGGATCATTTCGACGGGCGCTAATCTCTATCACGACACTCATTTTGGCATTGGCCTGGCAATGCACCAGGGCCGGTCGGACATCTCAGATATAGTTCTGCGTGAAGAGGAAGTAGTTCGCATCTATGACATCTTTTTCGACTATTCAGTTTTGCTGGATACTGATGCGTTCTTTCGCAGGATAATTTCGGGAGAAGAGTTTCAGAAGACGATGTCCACCGCCGAGTTTCATTATCTCGCCGGACGTTACGTGCATGAGCGGGAGCGAAAGTTGGGCTTGAAGGATAAGTCGTTGCTCGCGGTCGCGTACGAGTATGCCGTCCCAATCTACACTTCATCTCCAGGCGACTCTTCTATCGGCATGAACGTCGCAGCCAAAGCCCTTCAAGGGAACAAACTGGCCTTTGATCCGTCTTTGGATGTGAATGAAACTGCGGCAATCGTATTGGCAGCGAAGCGCAACCCGAAGACCGGAAAGGCGGACGATGGTAAAAGTGGTAAGAAAGGCGGGCCGACAAAGAAATCGGGTCGTTCGGCATGTTTTATCCTCGGCGGCGGTTCTCCCAAAAACTTCCTGTTGCAAACAGAGCCTCAGATCCAGGAGGTACTCGGCATCGACGAACGTGGACATGATTATTTTCTGCAAGTGACCGATGCGCGACCTGACACGGGCGGTCTGTCGGGAGCGACGCCGGGTGAGGCTGTTTCATGGGGCAAGGTGGATCCGGATCGCTTGCCGGATGCGGTTGTTTGTTACGTCGATTCCACAGTAGCGCTGCCGATCATTACGGCTTATGCTTTGGCGACGCATGCTCCACGCGATCCTCAGCGGCTCTATGATCGCCGCAGCGAGTTTATGAAACTGCTGAATTCTGAATATAAGAAATCAAAGCGGCGTTGATTTGTAATTAGACAGGAAATGGAAGGGGTCACTAGCGAACATGGGGTTAATACCGGCCACAGGCCACAAGGCGCTGAAGTATGACTGCGATAAGTGCGTAGCTTACTGTTGCTCAATCTATGATCGCGTCCAGGTTACGCCGCGTGATATCAGGCGGCTCGCGGCGCATTTCGGCGTTTCGCCTGAGATCGCAACTTTACGTTTCACCAAGTTATTTGGGAAGGAACGAATACTCAGGCGCAAAGCAGATCGATTGTTTGGGCAAGCCTGCATGTTTCTGGATCAGGAGACGCGGAAGTGCACAATCTACCACGCACGGCCGCTGGTCTGCCGTGAGTTTCCTACCACCTCACGCTGCTCTTACTACGACCTGCTACAATTTGAACGTAAACAACAGGACGATCCCGACGTCATCCCGCTTGTAAAGATTACGTTCAAGAATGGCAAAAACGAGTCGTAGTCAGCACCGACGTTCCGGTCCGTCTTGCTTCTTGAAACGATAGGTAGGAATGCCTCCTATGCAGGTGACCTTATGCAGGATTTGTTATCCAAAATGATCGGCAAGGAAATAGATGTCTACTGTGGGGGCGCGTCCAGTCTCCGCGGCGAAGTTGTTAAGGTCGAAGAAGGCGTCCTTCACTTGAAGGACAGCGACGACAAGACATGCTTCGTAGCCGTAGATAAAGTTGTGGTCGTTTGGGAACGTAAAGATGACGAGCATCGCGCCGGTTTTGTTTCGTTTCATCCAGGCGAGAAATAGCAGATGCCTGGCCGTCGGTGATCACTCCTTTAAGAAGAACTTAAGCAAAGAAGCAGCTCTACCTGACGGTCGGGCTTCTGCCAGGGCAATTCGATTTTCCAAATTAAAACGCCGGCGCTTAATACAAGCGCCGGCGTTTTCAGTTGAGTGAACGATTGGGGCTTAGTCGGTGGTCAGCGGAGTCGCCACCGGAACTTTCCGGAACCCATCGATGCGCGACACCCAGTAGTCGTTAAATGGTGAATAGACTACGCCATGATGACGCGAAGCATGGTAGAAGCCATGTTCATCGGCGACAATCCCGACGTGCGCCAGATTGCTGAAGAAGACGAGCGTACCAAACTTATATTGTTCCTCGGGAGTAGGCGCAGCGAAGCGAGCCCAGAGTGTACGGGCGTTGCCGCGCTCAAAATCTATTCCCGCTGACTGGAACGTGCTCCAAACAAAACCCGAACAGTCGAAGGCTGACGGCCCAGTAGCTCCCCATGAATAGCGAGCGCCCAGCCGCTCTCCTATTGCTGCCGTGATCAACTGACGAAATTGAAGATTACCCTCGGATTTAGTCGTAAAAGGCTGCGGCGCTTTGATCTCCTCCACCGAAGCCAGCGAAACGATGACGGGATCGTTATCCAGAGCTGAAAGGTTATGGCTTTCGGTAGTTTGCGCTATGTGGCGCAGACGAGTTTCGCTGGACTGCGCTGCAGCCGTTAAGGGAAACATGCCAAGAGCGAAGCAGGCCGCGAGCGCATAGGGGAACATTTTTTTCAAAAGCAAAGGGGAACGTCTCCTTAAATTTTTTGCCTGCAATTCCTTTTGTGAGGAGGGTACCGCTGGGAGGCAGGAAGGATTCTAGTTACTGAAATCTTTCGGAACAAGCGGCAATGTGACTGTTTCGTGACGAATCACACTTGATAAAAATGATGCGGACTAAAAGAGGTCACAAAAGATTTTCAGAAGACGGTGGATATATAGGCCGAAATTTTATCAGCGATGAGAATCAGTCAAAGTGAAGGAAGATTCTTGGAAATGTGGTGCTGAATTTCGGCAGAGGGTCCTGTACAAATTATGCGCAAACAGCAGCGTGAGTGCTAGCGTCATAGGGCAACTCCGATTAATTTAGATTACTGAAGTGAAAATACGTTCAATCGCGAGCGACTTCCGCAAGCGCCCCTTTGTAACTTCAGTCGCCCTGAGAAGCAGCGTGATAATTTAGCCCGACGGTAATTATTTTCTGTAGGAGTTGATCGTAAGGCACACCGTCATGAGCAGCTGAGTCCGCGAAGTCTTCACCTTCGGCTATCTGTGGATTGGGGTTTGCCTCCAACAGAAAGAATTGACCGTCATCCGTCAAGCGGTAGTCAAGACGCGCATAACCGCTGAGAAAAAGGTAGCGATAGATTCGTTTTGAGAGGCGTTCGAGGGTCTTGTGCTGTTCGGGTGGGAGATCCGCGGCGCGTGTCTTAACGCCCACTTTTTCCTGGTATGCGGGATCCCATTTGACCTTTAGCGTGGCAATGTTTTCAGAGCCTTCCGGAAGCTTTTCCATTACCAACTCCCACGGCGCATAGGTTTGAATATTCTGGTTCCCGATAACGCCAACGTAAATCTCGCGCCCTTTTATGTATTGTTCCGCAATGGCGGCAGTCTTGTTTTGCCGATGGATAAACTCCACTCGCTGTGTGAGTTTCTCATCGTCGTGTACCACAGATGCCTGGGAAATTCCTACCGAACCCTCTTCGCTGATCGATTTGACCAGCAAGGGAAACTTCAAACGTTTTGGCGGCCTGACTTTTCGGTTCATGGGAAACACCGCAAAATGCGGCACCTGAAGGCGGTGGTAGGTGAGGATCATTTTCGTCAGCGCCTTGTCGTGGGCCAAAGTCATACCCCGGGGATTGCACCCTGTGTATGCCTGTCTCATCAATTCCAAATAACTAACTACATGTTGGTCGTAAAGTGGGTAGCCATGAAACTCCTCGAGCAGATTGAACGCGATATGAGGCTTATGCTCCATCAAAGCGTCGCCAATCACATTCAGCTGGTTGTAGAGTCCGATGGGATAAACATCGTGGCCCATCTTCTTGAGAGTTGAGATCACATCATATTCAGTTTTGATCTCAACCTTCTCTTTGTCGCTTAATCCCTCGAGTGAGTCGGGAGGCACAAGGTCCTGGTGAACGAGCACGATGATCCTGAGCTTCTTTTTTGGCTCGAAGACCATCTTGTTCTTCTTTTTCGACCTAGAAGTCATACGGCAATCCGATGATAACCCGAATGCAGCACGTTCATTACCTGAACTGTCAACACAATCATCACGCGACGTCGTGCTTCTCTTGTCGGCCTGGCGACACGTAGCTTCAGATCTTTGCAGCGATCGATCATATTCTCGAGCACGTGGTCAATGGTGTACTGGTGGACGCCGGTTCCCTCGGCGACGATTTGGCGAACTTCGCGACGCACGCTGCGAAGAAAACTAGCAGCGCTGGGACGCGACCGATGACGCGGATCGTCTGAGAAAATTCGCAGTAGATCTCGATCGTAGACCGCGGGCCAATCGAAATCGTATCGCTCGCGCTTCCGTTGATAATGTTCGCGTAACGTGGTGCGTATGGCCGAGAGTGGTTCCACTTTGGTTCGTGTACGGTTACGCGGTTTCTTTCCGGCCAACTCATCCATTGATTCGTTGATGTATTCCAGCTTGCGCAGCGCCGGCCAACCTTTATAACGGCGCCGCCAGCGCGAGCGCGGCGTCAGCCACACGGCAAACGTCTCGGCGAAGTCTTCCGCGGGGTGAGCCTGCGCATACCAGGCGCGCAGATGCAAAACGTAGTTGCGGCTCTTCGGTTTTGGTTTATAGAAATCAGGATAGCGTTGCGCAAAAGATCCGAAGAGATCACGCCAGCGTCGTTTGAAGTGGAGACGAAAGGCCGTATCCAGAGCATGACCGGCTTCATGGCGCAGAATCCGCATGCACTCGGTGTCAGTGCCGCCTTCGACTTCCAGCATCTGCTTGCGCTCGAGTTTCATGAGACGCGGGTGGGCGAGGTAAAAAGGAATGGCAATTCCCGGCACGCCATCAGGCGAGAACCACTCCTCCGAGAGCCAAACGTGTGGCTTGAACCGAATGCCGCGATCGTTCAATTCGCTGTAAAGACGTTTAATGTGAGGTTCAAGAAACGAACCCTTGATCTTGAGCGCCAGATCGCAAATTCGCATATCGAGCAAATGCTCGTCAGAAAGCCGATGCCAGGGGAAGCGATAGCTCACGCCTGCGATCCTTTCGTCGCCCCTGCGCTGTTAGCGAAATACCTGGCAAATGGCCGATTAGGCGTAGAGAAACACGGGTTGGTAACGGGCGGCATTGTGCGCGCGGAACTAAGATCCAGGTTCAGAATCAGCGGAGCGCCGTCATTGTAGCGGCGTTCGAGGGGATGCGCTAGGAGGGGTCCTGTAGTGTACGGTGAATAAGACTGTCGTTTACCGGACTATGTGCGCCCTCGCCCGCAAACGGCGGCAGGGTGAAAGTTGAGGGTCATAAGTTTCCGGGTCGCACTGCGCAGGCACGGCGGCCGCGGCGCCGCGCGATAGACAGTATTGCCTTGTAATGTGGTTTTGAGGGAGGGCTGGAGTGTAAGACATCAACCACCCGGCATCACGTCAGTTTTCAGGTACGACGACGGGCAGAGTTTTTCGACTACGCATTCCGCGCACAAAGGATTACGGGCTTTGCAGATCGCGCGGCCGTGCGCAATCATTAGATGAGGGAAAATAACCCAATCCTTTTTTGGCACTATAGCAATTAAGTCCTGTTCGATCTTTTCCGCCGTCTTCTGCGTGGACAAACCAAGCCGGTGGGAGAGTCTGGTTACGTGCGTGTCAACCACCACTCCTGAACTGATTCCGAAAGCGTTACCCATAACGACGTTCGCTGTCTTTCGCGCAACTCCCGGAAGTTCCAGCAACTCCTCAATCGTACTCGGAACTTCGCCACCGTACTGTTCCGTCAAAACTTTGGCAGTGCCCTGAATGGATTTTGTCTTGTTGCGAAAAAAACCCGTCGTGCGAATGTCGCGCTCAAGTTCCTTCGCTGAGACCTTCAAATAATCTTCAGGCTTACGATATTTGCGAAAGAGATCCTGGGTGACGATGTTCACGCGCGCATCGGTACACTGTGCCGAGAGGATGGTCGCAATTAACAACTCAAAAGCATTTCTGTGATTCAGTGAACACGTTGCATCCGGATACGCACGCTTCAGGAGACGAATGATCTTCCGCACACTCTGTCTCAATTCTATAGCCATGTTTTTGCCGTGGATTAACGCTGATGACACTAATCTGACAAACTCTTGTTCAACTTGTCGTGTTTCTCTCTGTTTCCCCGATTATCCGCGCAATCCCGGCCAGATCATCTTCTGCCGTGCGCGATCTTCGCTGCTTCCGGCAAACCACGCAACCGCAGCATCGCGATCACTCCCAAAAGTGGACCCGGCGCTAGTATTGTAAACGCGTATTGCCAGCCAAGCGCTTTCACGAAATAAGGTATCAGCTCGATAGAGATAGTGGTCAGCAGAAATCCGACGCACGTCTGCATCGTCAAGGCTGTTCCAACGTAGCGCGGATCGCCAAGCTCAGTTACGCAAGTAGAGAACTGCGCGGAATCGGCCACGACACTTGCTCCCCAGATCGCCGCAACCAACAACAGCAGGAAGGGGCTCCCTCCAAACAGAAAACCGATGAGCAGACAACAGGTACCGCTAATTGTCATCGCCCAGGACGTGACAACCGTGCGCCCAATGCGATCTGCAACCAGTCCTGCCGCCACACAACCGAGTGCCCCACAGCCAATCACAAGAAACGACGCGACTTCGGCGGCTACCGGAGACGCTTTCGAAATGTTCAGGCTCGCGCGAATCATAACGGGGATCCAGACCCACATGGCATAGAGCTCCCACATATGGCCGAAGTAACCGAAGTTGGCGAGGCGCACGCCGCGATTTCTAAAAACCGCTACGGCTTGTCTCCAATCAAATTTGGCTGCGGGCGACGCGTGGGGACCATCGCCGACAAACAGGAGCACGATGAGACCGCCGGCAACCGCCAGCAGCGAGATGAAGAAAATATTGTAGCGCCAGTTTGCACTCCCTAATCCATTCACCAGATACGGCGAGGCTTTACCGAGCGTAAGCGCTCCCACTAATACTCCCATCGCCATTCCGCGCGCGCGCTGAAACCACGTCGCCATGATCTTCATTCCCGGTGGATAAACTCCCGCGAGAAACATTCCCGTCAGGAAGCGCAAGCCGATTCCGGTTTGCGCGTTATGGGCACAGGCACCGAAAGCAGCGTTAACCAGGGCCCCTGCGAAAGCGGAGCCAGCGAAGAGATAACGAACACTAATCACGTCGGGCAAATTTAGAAATGCGCTTAACAAAGTGCCGCAAACAAAACCGAGTTGCACGGCGATCGTCAGCCAGCCCGCGCTCGATTCGCTCAAAGTCCATTCATGTCGCAAGGCGGGGACAACCGCCGATGCGCTAAACCAAAGCGACATGCCGAGGAGTTGCGCTAAAGACAACAACACCAGCGCCCGCCAGCGAGCAGACGACGGCACTCTCATCTCATCCGTATCGAGGTCCATGATCGGTGCAGAGGATACTACAAATTGCAGGACAGCATTCGTGACTGTCTGCCGGGGAATTAGGCTGTTCTAAAAAGGAAGCGGCAGGTCGTTTGACCTGCCGCCGGAAAACTCAATGGTGGTGCTGCTAACTAAGCAACCGCACGAGCTGGGCCTTCTGAATCAGAGATTGGCAACGTGACGCCAGCCTGCTTTCTGCGTTTGTTCTCATACATCGCCAGATCTGCCGTGGTCAGCAGGTCCTCGATTGATTGAGTGGCGTTAGAATCAAGTTGGGCCACGCCGATGCTGATCGAAAGTTTGTAAGGAACGAGGTTCATCGCATTGTAGTTTTCAAATTTCTGCTCCAGACGCGCAATGAGCTTTTCCACTCCTCCTTCCGGCTCAACCGCCGCCAGCGCGGTAAACTCGTCGCCCCCTAAACGGCCGAGCACATCCGCGGATCGGAATGTTTCTTTCAAGAGTTCAGCAGTTTTTATTAATGCGCGATCGCCTTCCTGGTGACCGAAAGAGTCGTTGATTTTCTTCAAGCCATCAAGATCAGCATAGACAATCACGCCGCCCTGGTTCGTGCGATGAAGTGAATTCAGATGCTGTTTGCAAAACGCAAGGAAGCCACGGCGGTTATAGAGGCCGGTTAGCTCGTCGGCCAGGGAAAGTGTTTGGATAGCGGCTTCCGCACGTTTGCGCTCGGTGATGTCCTGGATCTGAAAGATTAGATGCAGCGGTTGGCCTTGAGCGTCGCGCACCAGAGACGCACTGTTTAAGACCCACACGTCATGGCCTAGTTTATGAAGGTAACGCTTCTCCAACTGGCAGGTGGGAATTTCACCGGAAAGCATGCGGTAAATTTCGACGAGATCGTTGCCGAGATCATCACGATGAGTTGTCGCTTGAAAGTCTGAAACAAGCAACTCGGATTCGGAATAGCCGACGATTTCACAAAGTGATCGATTCACACGAAGCCAATTGCCTTCAGGCGAGACCAACGCCATGCCAATCGCAGCATAATCAAAAGCATTCCGAAAGTGTTCTTCGCTTTCGGTCAATGCCTGGCCGATCCGCTTTTGTTCGGCGATGTACTTATTGAGTTCCTCGACATGCAGTTTCGCTGTTTCGGCTTGCGCAGCCGATGCTTCCACGTTGGCGAGATAGGTTCGATAGGTGAAGTAGACGACAACGATAATCGGAGCGGTTGCAACGAAGGCATAGAATCCGAAGGTCTCACACAACCTCGCCACGACTGCTGCGCCAAAAGCGCCGGCGAAATATGTCAACGACGTCCACAGAAAATTCGCGCGCCAGCTCTGCCAGATAGTTTGATTGGTTTTCAACGCGACGCCTACCGCAATCGGCCCCGAGTTCAGCACGTATTGCGATAACGCCATCACAGATAACGCGATGATGAGGTTTGGCGAATAGCCATCGCGCAGGCTGACTCCTGGAAACAAAAGATAAAAGGTCAAGGCGGTAACGAACGTTGAGAGGGCCATCACGCCGGCATTGAAAAACAGCACAGTAACTTTTTTGCTGAAGCGTACGGAAGAACAAAACGCCTCGGCTGCAGCAAGCACGACTGCCGCTTCGATTCCGAACAATAGTATTGCAAGAAAAATGAAGGTGTCGGAAACGGCAATTTGACCACGCGCTCCGGGAATCTCGATAGTGATGCGCGATCCGATCAAGACCGTTATCAGGGTCAAGGCGACAAATTTTGCGTCGAGCTGCGCGAAAGGCAGACGCCAGGCACAAAACAGGGTGGCGGCGGCACCGATGAGGGCCACGGAAAACATATACAGGCTTCTGATCTTTGGTTTGTTCACTTTGTCCCCGGCAAGTCGTTACTCACTTTTTCGGCTGGGCCCGACCGCCCTGACTCATCACTTCGCAAGTGGTATTCCCGCTCCCGCCCGCTCAAACTTGCGAATTATTCAACTAAAATGAAGGAGGCCAGGTGGGTTACCAGGAATGTGCGGTCACCCACATTGGTCAATCTGAGCGGGGCTTTCAATTTGACAGAAACGTTTGCTCTTTGACATGAACGAAAGAGGTAAGAGGGCGACAGTCGGCAAGTGTGCTGCCATCATGAAGCGCAAATTCAAATCGTGATATTCTGATCCTATCAATCCGCTAACACAATGTTGGGCTATGCATCTACTCGAGAGCCATGCCGGCCGTGAGGATCAGGCCAGTGCCGATTACAGTCGGCCGGAGTGAGTGGAGTTACTCGAACCGTTATGAGTGAGTTCCTGGGATCGTTATCAGCAACGTTTGGCAAGTCGACGGATTATGCCGATGAGCAGCCTGTCAGAGCCGAGATCTTCAGCGTTGAACGTCTCGAGCAATACGCGCTGACGCTCGCTGCTGAGCACAAGACGGTAACGAAAAAGGGGCGCGCTCAACTGCTGCCTCGCCTCGAGGACAATGGGCGAAAACTCGTTGCCGCTTACCGCACGCTGGTCGAAGCCATTCGCAACGGTCGCGCAATCTCACCCGCGGCGGAGTGGCTGGTAGACAATTTCCACATCGTCGAAGAACAACTGCGCGAAATTCGCCAGGACCTGCCGAAAAGTTATTACCATGAGTTGCCTAAGCTTGCTGAAGGCAAACTGAAAGACTATCCGAGAATCTATGCGGTGGCGTTCGCGCTCAGCGCGCATACCGACTGCCGCCTCGATACAACCACGCTGCGCCGCTTCATAGCTGCTTATCAAACTGTGGCGCCGCTGTCGATCGGTGAACTCTGGGCCGTCGCGATCACGCTGCGTCTCGCGCTGGTAGAGAATCTTCGCAGACTGGCCGTAATTATTGTGCGCGCACGCGAGGAACGCGAGCAGGCCGATAAACTGGCTGACAAGTTATTGGAAATTGCTTCGCGTCAGCCTGCCGCGTTAATTCCCCTCGTGTCTGAGCGACTCGGAAAGCTGCCAAAGATTCCGCAATCTTTCGTAGTTCAACTTACTCAACGCCTGCGTGAACAGGATCCCGCCGTGACACCGGTGATGGATTGGCTGGAAAAACAACTGGCCCGCCAGGGGACAAGCATCGAGCAGATCATTCATGCCGAACATCAGCGCCAGGCTGCGATGCAGGTCACGGTCGGCAACATCATCACCAGCATGCGTCTGCTGTCGACGCTTGATTGGCGCGACTTCTTCGAGAGCGTCAGTCTGATTGAGCCGTTGCTGGGATCGGATCCCGCGGGCGCTTATGCCGCTATGGAGTTTGCGACGCGCGATCGGTATCGCCACGTCATTGAGCGAATTAGCAAACGAACGGGGGCGAATGAACTTGATGTGGCGCAGGCCGCGGTGGAACTTGCGAAGGATGTCGCTAACATCGAAAGCAAAGCAAGGGAAGTCGCAGCAAAAAATGAAAGCGCCCGCTACATGAATGCATCTCCCGAATCGCATGTCGGCTTTTACCTTGTTGACGCTGGCCTGGTCCGCTTGGAAGCGCACTTCGCTTACCGTCCTAAACTCATCGAGAGGAGCCGTCGTTTAGCCCTTCGCCACGCGACTCATGTGTATCTCGGCACACTGACGTTATTAACCTTGCTGATCGTTACGCTTCTCGTAATAGCCGTACACGTCAGCGCTCAATCGCAGGCCGCCTTTGCCGAAACAAGCTGGGCGCTTCTGCTTATCACTGCTCTCCTGGCATTGATACCCGCGAGCGATCTGGCCCTTTGTGTGCTGAACTGGGACATTACGCATTTGTTTCCGCCGCGGCTCGTACCGCGGATGAGCACAGCCACCGGGATACCGGGGGAAGCCTGCACGATGGTGGTGGTGCCGACGATCTTTACTAGTGAGTCGCGCGTGGCCGAGCAACTGGAAAAGCTCGAAGTGCATTTTCTCGCCAACCAGGACCAGCATATTTACTTTGCACTGCTGGGCGATTTCCCTGACGCCACTGCGAAAGAAGAGCACGACGATTCGGTTATTCTTGCGGCCGCGAAGAACGGCATTCAGGAACTAAACCATCGCCACGGCAATGGTCTGCAGCCTCGCTTTCATCTTTTTCATCGACGCCGACAATGGAACCCAGGGGAAGACAAATGGATGGGTTGGGAAAGAAAGCGCGGCAAACTGGAAGAGTTTAATTTACTGCTGCGCGGAGCCACGAATACCAGCTTCTTAACTGCCACGGCGTCGAAAGATCTGCTCAGCCGGATCCGTTACGTGATAACGCTGGATTCCGACACACAGCTGCCGCGCGACGTTGCGCGCAAACTCGTAGGCGCTGCTATTCATCCACTCAACAGACCGAGACTGGATGCGGCTACCAACGTCGTCACACGCGGCTACGGAATTGTGCAACCACGGGTCAGCATCTCGCTGGTCAGCGCGTCGCATTCAAGGTTTGCGCGAATTTTTTCCGGAAACACAGGGATCGATCCCTACACAACGGCGGTGTCCGATGTGTATCAGGACCTCTTTGGCGAGGGAAACTTCACCGGCAAAGGTCTCTACCACGTGGATGCATTCCAGGCGTCACTTGCCAACCGAGTTCCAGAAAACTTACTGCTCAGCCACGATCTTTTTGAATCGTTGTTTGCGCGTGCGGCACTGGCCACCGACATTGAGCTACTGGATGACTACCCGGCATCCTACGACAGCTACGCGAAGCGACAACATCGCTGGACGCGTGGCGACTGGCAAATTCTTCGCTGGCTCTTTCCCGCCGTGCCCGACGCTAACCGCCGCAGGACTCGAAACCCGCTGCCCTTAATCTCGCGCTGGAAAATTCTCGACAACCTACGACGCAGCCTGGTGGCTCCGTCAATGTTCTTATGGCTGCTCGCAGCGTGGACCATTTTCCCGGGATCACCGCTCCTGTGGAGTTTGTTTGTCGTCATCACGATTGCCTTTCCAGTCTATCTTCATGTCACGACGAGTCTCCTGATCCATCCGCGTGGAATTCCCTGGACCAGTCACTTCTGGAGTGTCTGGGGCGACGTTACAACAAATACCGCGCAGGTGGCTTTGTCGATCGTGTTTCTTTCGCATCAGGCCTATCTGATGACCGACGCGATCATGCGCACGATCTATCGAAAAGCAATTTCACGGAAGAAGTTGCTTGAGTGGGTCACTGCCGCTGATGCAGAGAAGGATGCGCCTCACGATTTCGCTTCTTTCTTTTGGTTCATGCTGCCCGCGGAGTTACTGACGTTATTGGCCGTAGCGCTCACGCTCATCGCGAGGCCGAGGGCGTTTGCGGCGATGTCGGCGTTTGCGGCCGTTTGGCTTCTTTCGCCCTTCGTCGCTTACTGGATCAGCATCCGGCGGTTGCCGGAACGCAAGCTTTTGAGTGTCGATGATGTTCAGCTCGCGCGTGTGGTGGCGCGCCGCACGTGGCGTTTCTTTGAGTCTTTTGTGGGCGCCGAAGATAACTGGCTGCCGCCCGATAATTTTCAGGAAGACCCAGCTCCCGTAATTGCCCATCGAACCTCGCCGACGAATGTCGGACTACTCTCGCTTGCCACGCTCTCCGCTTATGATCTGGGCTACGTCGGTTCGCTGGAATTTCTCGAGCGCCAGGAATTGACGTTTGCGAGTTTGGCCAAGTTGGGAAAGTTTCGCGGACATTTTTTTAACTGGTACGACACTAAGAGTCTTCAGCCTCTTCATCCTCAGTACATATCGACCGTGGACAGCGGCAACCTGGCGGGACACGCCATCGCACTGAAACAAGCCTGCGTTGAGCTGCCCGATGCGAAGCTGTTTGACGCGCGAATCAGCAAAGGACTGGCCGACACCATCGAGGCTGTGTCTGTTGAAGCCGGCCGGCTGGGCAGCTTCCGGCAACGCACCGAAGTAGTGACCGTCAGTCAACTGCGCGACGAGATTGAAGCCTGTCAAAAGCTGGTGTCCGTCGGAGCCCGAAACAACTTACCGTCGTGGTTCATGCTCTTTGAATCGTTACAACAAAGAACGGCTGAGATTGAAGACATCATTAACGCGCTGGCGCACGAGCATGGAGAAGTCAACTTCAAGGAGCTGCGTTGGTGGTTGGGCGCGCTCCAGCATCAGGTTAGTTCCTGCCGACGCGATGCCGAAACGCTCGTGCCGTGGGGCCGTTTGCTTACACAGGTTCAGGCAGAGGCCACAACGGACGGATTAAGCAGCGACAGCCAGTGGCAGTCGCTTATGAGCCTGCTTCAAGCGGTGCCCTCGTTGGCCGAGGTGCCGGAGGTTTGTGACCGCGCGTTGCTGCAACTTTCCGGCGCGAAAAGCAAGCAAGCGGGACAACTGTTTCAGGCGCAGAGCCGATTAAGAGAGGCTCTCGAACAAGCAGCAGGCGCGGCTGGAGATTTTTTGTCACGGCTCAGTAGTCTGGCCCACACAGCCGAGCAGACCATGGAAGAAATGGACTTCAAGTTTCTGTTTGATCCGGAGCGGAAGGTATTTACGATTGGCTACAACGTGCTGGCCCAGCGTGCAGACAATTCTTACTACGATTTGCTGGCTTCCGAAGCGCGCCTGGCCAGCTTTGTGGCGATTGCGAAGGGCGATGTGCCTCAGGACCATTGGTTCCGGCTGGGTCGACAATTAACGTCAGTTGATGGCGGACGCGCGTTGATTTCCTGGACCGGCAGCACGTTTGAATATTTGATGCCGCTTTTGGTGATGCGCAACTATCCCGGCACACTTCTGGATGAAACCTATCGCACTGTTGTGCGAAGACAAATCGAATATGGCAAAGAGCGCTCCGTTCCCTGGGGCGTCTCCGAGTCTGCCTATAACGTGCGCGACCTTCATTTGAACTATCAATACGGACCTTTTGGCGTTCCTGGTCTGGGTTTGAAGCGCGGACTAATTGA
The DNA here is from genome assembly GCA_963698325.1 of Blastocatellia bacterium. Classification (GTDB taxonomy): domain Bacteria; phylum Acidobacteriota; class Blastocatellia; order Pyrinomonadales; family Pyrinomonadaceae; genus PSRF01. The sequence continues at coordinate 1,010,285 of CAVOQJ010000013.1, forward strand.
GGATCTGGTGGTGGCGCCTTACGCAACGATTCTGGCAGCTGAAATTGAACCACGCGCAGCCATGGATAACCTGCGTCGCCTCGCGAAGGATGGTGCGCTGGGCGCCTATGGTTATTTCGAGGCCATCGATTACACCCCGGAACGATTGCCGCAGGGGCAGTCCCATGTTTTGATCCGCACTTTCATGACTCACCACCAGGGCATGAGTCTGGTGGCCCTCAATAACGTGCTGCACAATGATCGTATTGAAGATCGCTTCCACGCCGATCCGTTGGTCCAGGCCACCGAGTTGTTGTTGCAGGAACGCATTCCTGTCGGTGTGCCGGCGGCGCATCCTCGCGCGGAAGAGGTTTTGACAGGTCGGGTAGCACAAACGCTTCAGGGAATGATCACGCGTGTTTACCACCGCGTTGATACAGAGACGCCGCGCACGCAGTTACTCTCCAATGGGACTTACAACGTGATGGTCACGGCCGCGGGCGGGGGTTATTCCAACTGCGGCGAGAATGCCGTTACGCGCTGGCGCGAAGACGTCACGCGCGACAACTGGGGCACCTTCATTTATCTGCGCGACGTCAGGAGTGGCGCCGTTTGGCCCGCAAGTTATCAGCCGGTTCACAAGCGGCCGCAGTCGTACGAGGTCGCATTTTCCGAGGACAAAGCAGATTTCTGGCGCAGTGATGCCGGCATCCTGACGCATCTGGAGATAGTCGTATCAGCAGAGGACAACGCGGAAGTGCGGCGCGTTTCATTAACCAACAATTCCACACGCACCCGCGAGATCGAACTGACCAGTTATGCGGAAGTTGTTCTCAATACTCCGCAGGCCGACGTTGCCCATCCAGCTTTTAGTAACCTGTTCATTGAAACGGAATTCTTCGCTGCCGAAAACGCAATTCTCGCGCATCGCCGCCAACGTTCAAGTGACGACGAACCAATCTGGGGCATTCACGTTGTGGTTGTTGAAGGTGATTTGGTAGGCGCCGCGCAATACGAAACCGATCGCGGGCGATTCCTGGGCCGCGGCCACACACCCGCCGATCCGATCGCCGTCATGGAAGATCGGCCGCTGTCGAACACCACCGGAGCAGTGCTAGACCCGGTGTTTAGTTTGCGCCGGCGCGTGAGAATTCGACCCAGCGAAACTGTGCGGTGCTCATTCAGCACCATCGTGGCCCGCTCGCGCGAAGAAGCAGTGACATTGGCGGACAAATATCACGACCCAAATACTTTTGAACGTGAATTACGATTGGCGTGGACAAAAGCGCAAGTTGAGATGAGTCATCTGAACATAGACGCCGACGAGGCACACCTCTTTCAGCGTTTGGCATCGCGCGTTATTTATTCGGATCCTTCGCTGCGTCCGCGTCCGCACGTGCTCGCGCTCAACACCAAAGCGCAATCGAGCCTGTGGGCATATGGAATTAGCGGTGACTTGCCGATCCTGATTGTACGGATCAATAAAGCAGCGGATCTGCCCATCGTGCGGAAGATTGTGCGCGGCCACGAGTATTTGCACTACAAAGGTCTGAAAATCGATCTGGTCATCCTCAACGACAATCCCCCCACTTACCTGCAATTGCTACAAAAAGAACTCGAGACGATGATTCGCACCAGCGGCCTGGGGAGTTTACAGGACAAGCCCGGCGGTGTGTTTTTGCGGCGCGCTGATCACATCCCGGAAGCAGATCGCATTTTGCTCCACTCCGTCGCCCGGGCCGTAATCGTCTGCGAGCGCGGCCTGCTCGAAGACCAACTCGAGCGGCCCGAGGTTACCGAAACCTTGCCAGCTCCTTTTGTTCCGCGCCTGCCTTCGCAAACCTATCCGGAGCCAACCGTCGCGCCGCCGGAGTTAACCTTCTTCAATGGGCTGGGCGGGTTTCACCAGGGTGGTCGAGAATACGTGATTCTGCTGGGCGCGGAACAGTGGACGCCCGCGCCGTGGTCGAACATTGTCGCCAACAAGAACGATTTCGGCTTTCAGGTTACGGAGACCGGCGCGGGCTATACGTGGTCGGTGAATAGCCGTGAGAATCGTTTGACGCCGTGGTCTAACGACGTCGTAAGCGATCCGCCAGGTGAAATTGTCTACTTGCGCGATGAAGACACTGGCACGGTTTGGTCCGTCACGCCGCTGCCAATCCGCGAAACGGAACCCTACATAATCAGGCACGGCCAGGGCTATTCTGTTTTTGAGCACACCAGTCACGGCATCTCACAGGAGCTACTCCTGTTCGTACCGCTTGACTCGCCTGTAAAGATATCGCTGCTCCGCTTGCGCAATCGTAGCGGCAGAAAAAGAAAATTAACCGTAACGACCTTTAACGAGTTGGTGCTCGGCATTCAGCGGAATACTTCCGCGCCCTACGTCATTACCGAGATCGATCAGGCGGCCAAAACAATTTTCGCGAGCAATCCTTTCAACAATGAATTTGCCGGCCGCGTCGCTTTTACAGCTACGAATGAAAGAGTTTCCAGTGCCACTTGTGATCGCAAGGAGTTTATCGGACGCAACGGCAACCTAACTAGTCCAGCGGGCCTGCGCCGGATCAATTTATCCGGCCGGGATGGTGCCGGACTCGACCCCTGCGCCGCCCTGCAAGCAACAATCGAGCTGGCGCCGCATGAAGGACGTGAGCTGATCTTTCTGCTGGGAGAAGCTGCGTCGAAAGAAGAAGCACAATCGCTGGTGGAGAGATTTACCCAGGCTGGAAATGTTAACGACGCTTTTGAGGATGTGTTGACGCATTGGGACGCGTTGCTCGGCACGATTGAGGTCCGAACCCCCGATGCCGCCATGGACACAATGCTCAATCGCTGGTTGCTTTATCAGACGTTGTCTTGTCGTATCTGGGCGCGCTCGGCTTTTTATCAGTCGGGAGGCGCGTTTGGTTTTCGCGATCAGTTGCAGGACGTGATGGCGCTGGTTTACAGCAGTCCGGCCATTGCCCGCCAACAGATACTCCTTGCCAGCAGCCATCAGTTCAAGGAAGGCGATGTGCAACATTGGTGGCACCCGCCCTCGGGTCGTGGCGTTCGCACCCGCATTTCCGACGATCTTCTGTGGCTGCCGTTTGTCACGTCGTTCTATATCGGTGTAACCGGCGATCTCTCTGTGCTTGAAGAAGTGGCTCCGTTTCTTGAGCAGCCGCTACTGAAACCCGACGAGCATGAAGCGTACATGCAACCGTCGGTTTCGACCGAATCGGCATCAGTTTTTGAACACTGCACCCGCGCGCTCGAACGAAGTTTGGCAGTTGGCCCGCATGGCCTGCCGTTGATGGGCTCAGGAGACTGGAACGACGGTATGAATCGCGTAGGACATTTGGGCAAAGGCGAGAGCGTTTGGGTTGGTTGGTTCCTCTATAAGACGCTGGAAGCGTTTGCCGCGTTATGCGAGCGGAGAAATGAAAAGCCGCGTAGCGATCGCTATCGCGAGCATTTGGAGAAACTAAAAACGGCATTGGCGGAAAGCGGCTGGGACGGCGACTGGTATCGTCGCGCTTATTTCGACGACGGCACTCCGCTCGGCTCCGCGCAAAACAACGAGTGTCGCATCGACTCGATTGTCCAGTCTTGGTCCGTTATCTCCGGCGCCGCTGAGAGTTATCGAGCGCAGCGTGCGATGGCCGCTGTTGAGGAGTTCCTGATACGCCGAGGCGATGGCCTCGTAATCCTGTTTACGCCGCCATTCGACAAAGGGAAGTTGGATCCCGGCTACATCAAGGGTTACGTGCCGGGAGTGCGTGAGAACGGCGGGCAATATACGCACGCAGCGCTCTGGACTTTAATTGCCTTCGCCATTCTTGGTGACGGTGAACGCGCCGGCGAGCTCTTCTCCCTATTGAATCCGGTCAACCACTCCTCGACGCGTGCCGGCTTGCACAAATACAAAGTGGAACCATACGTGGCCGTGGGCGACGTTTATGCGGTTCCGCCTCATACGGGACGTGGCGGTTGGACCTGGTACACGGGTTCCGCCGGGTGGATGTATCGCGCGGGTCTCGAATCGATTCTTGGTTTCAAGTTGCAGGGAGAGCGATTGCGAATCGATCCGTGCGTGCCGCGCTGGTGGCGCGACTTTGAGATTACCTACCGGCGCAATCGCACGACTTATCGGATTAAGGTTGAAAACCCGCTCGCGATTAGCCGTGGCGTTGCGACTGTCGAGCTCGACGGTGCACTGCAATCCGGCGACGACGTGCCGTTGGTTCAAGATGGCCAAACTCACATCGTCCGCGTTGTACTGGGAGAGAAAACAAAAAGCGATTCAGATGAAGAAGAATCCGAACCTGCACACGAGCAACAAGCGAGCGGTAGTTAGAGATGTTGTTGTCGAGGTTCTCTCATTCAAACCGGGCTTTAGCCGCGTTTATATCGGTTCCATGCGGATCGGCAAACCGTTAAACGGTCCATTCATTTCGGCAAAGGACAGACTGGATCCTAAGGTTGGAATCATGAAGGTTGCTTTCGGAATGAAAGCCCACTCGGGGTGGGCAGCGCTTGTCGTTGTCGGCACTCGTGATGATGACTTCGCGGTAGTCGACCGGCGCCGCATCGAGCTCGTTGAAGACGAGTGGGCAAAGCAGCCCTATCACGCTGCAGAGAATATGGAAGCAGGAGCGGCTCGAGATCTGGTTGAGCGTGGCATCGAAACGGCCCAGCGGATCGCCGTCAGAGAACTGCGCGCGGCGGTGAAGCGGGAGCAAGAGCGGAAGAACGAAGTTACAGCTTGCGCAGTGCTGGTCGGTAATCCCATGCCCGATTGGAGTATCGCAGAGATCCTTGCGGTGCATTTCCGCATGCACAAGGCAGAAGGCTTTTTGTTTCGTGACGCTCTGGTGCAAGCCACGAAAGCGCACGGACTGAGGCTGGTCGCGATCCCCGAGAAGCTATTGACTAAGCATGCCGGAACCGCGCTCGGGAGCCCGGTGAGCCGCCTGGAAAAAAAGGTTGCGGCGCTTGGGAAGTCCGTCGGCCCTCCCTGGGGGAAAGATCAGAAGGATGCTGCTCTGGCTGCCATGATCGCTTTGCATGAAGGTGTGAAGGTTGATGCGATTAAGTTCTGAGTCTGTACTCTCTGGTTAATATTTCTGAAAAAGTCCTCCCAACGTGTCGATCTTACCTCCCCTCGTTCGACTTAAAACTGAGAGCTGAACTCAGCAGGTCGAGAAGATCCCGGATTCTCATGGAAGCGCGTCAATGGGAGATAACGGCATCTTGACGAAGATGGTGGAAAAGATAGAGAAATCGAATTCAGATAGAGGCAAAATTTGAGAGGAGACTACCATGCAAAAGATTACCCCTTTCTTGTGGTTTGACGACAAAGCCGAAGAGGCGATGAATTTTTACGTCTCTATTTTTAAAAATTCAAAGGTCCTAAGTGTTACTCGATATGGAGAAGTAGGGCCCGGACCGAAGGGAACGGTCATGACCGCTTCATTCCAGCTCGATGGCCAGGAATTCATCGCCTTAAACGCCGGCCCACGATTCAAATTCACTGAGGCCATATCGTTTGTAGTGAACTGCAAGACGCAGGAAGAAATAGACGAATTCTGGGAGAAGCTTTCCGAAGGCGGAGAAAAATCAAGATGCGGTTGGCTAAAAGACAAGTACGGTCTGTCATGGCAGGTCGTTCCCACTGTTTTGGGTGAGTTGTATGGAGACAAAGATCCCGAGAAATCAAACAGAGTGATGCAGGCAATGCTGCAAATGGATAAGTTTGACATAAAAACTTTGCAGCAAGCGTATGACCAACAATAACCCAGCAACATCGGAACAAGGCTCGGTAAGGGAAAAGGGCAAAGGTATGAGCGAAACTTACGGTTCGCCCCGCATTCTGCAACGCATCGGCGCCGTGCGCGCGGGCCTGGTGGCGACCATCAGTGTTGTGCTTAGCCTGCCTACCGCGACCTACGGAGCCACCCGAGAGCGTTCAGACAAAGTGCCAGGGTCGCTAACCTAAAAACATCTCAAAAATAACCACGCTCATTTCCGAATGACTTGCCCGCCGCAACCGTTGCAACCGCCGCATGCCGGCGATGGCATTGGCTTGGAAATCATCAGTGACCGGATCCGTAGCCACGCACGCCGGCCGACGTAGAAAAAAGCGGCGACTAAGATGCAAGCGGTCGTCGGTGTTTGCCAGTCAATCATTATTTTAAGTAAATCCGAGTAGCCGTCCGCCCTGGTACGTGATGAATGACGAAACGTAAGCAAGGAGCAGCATGTAGCAAACCATGAACAGGGGCCAGCGCCATGAATTCGTTTCCCGCCTCACTACCGCGACTGTTGACATGCATTGACATGCGAGTACGAAAAAGACCATTAGCGACAATGCGACCAGCGGCGTCCAAACTATGGAACCATCAGACCGTTTGGCGTTGCGAATTGCCTTAATCAGCGAGGCTGATCCTTCGCCCGGGTTTTCGCCAACGTTGTAGACGATACTGAGTGTGGAAATCACCGTTTCGCGCGCAGCAAAGGACGAAATAAGCCCAATGCCAATTTTCCAATCAAATCCCAACGGTTTGATCAGTGGCTCAATCACTCGACCCGCCTGTCCCGCATAGCTATTTTCCACTTGCGCCGACGCGTAGGCAGCGCCGTTGTCGACCGCTGCTTCTGTAGAAGAGACGCGCGCTCGAGGGAAGGCGACCAGCGCCCAAAGTAGTATTGAAATAGCGAGTATGACTGTGCCCGCGCGTTTAAGAAAAACCCCGACGCGCGCCAGCAATGAATGAAAGACATTACCGGGATTCGGAAGCCGGTATGGTGGCAGCTCCATCACAAACGGTGGCGAGGGCGCCTTAAGTAATGTGTGTTTGAGAATCCAGGCGACAATCACGGCAAAGGTGATTCCAAGCAGGTACATCCCGAGAATGATGAGCGCACCGAGTGAGATAAACCCGATGACTTTTTGGCCGGGAAAAAACGCAGCGATCATCAACGTATAGACGGGCAAGCGCGCCGAGCAACTCATGAAGGGCGCGATCATGATCGTGGCCACGCGATCCTTCGGATTCTCTATGGTGCGGGTAGCCATAATTCCCGGAACCGCACAAGCGAAGCTACTCAGTAAGGGCACGAAGGCTTTGCCATGCAAGCCGACGCCGCGCATCAACCGGTCCATCAGAAAAGCCGCGCGCGCCATATAGCCACTATCCTCGAGAACGGTGATGAAGAAAAAGAGCAAGACGATTTGCGGCAGAAACATCAGCACACCACCCACGCCGGGAATGATGCCAGACACGATTAGATCCGTGAGAATTCCGGCAGGCAAGTGCGCGCGCATGATGTCACCAAGGACATTGAAAACGCGATCGATCAGATTCATCGGCAGATTCGCCCAGGAAAAAATTGTCTGAAATACGAGCAGCATCACCAGAAACAAAATCACTGGCCCGGCGATCCGGTGAGTTACCAGCGCATCGATTCGCTCGGTGGCGCGATGTTTACGGGCTGTCTCCTCATGGACCGCTTCGGCTACGACGCTTTCGATCCATCGATACCGGTCAATGAGTCTCGCCTGCCAGGTCTGCGCGCTGGTTACGACAAGGTCGCTCTGGAACACCAACCGGGGACGGCCGATGTCTTGTGGTCGCGAAGTCCGGCTCGACACTGTCTCTGTTTGCCAGCGCCGTGCTTGATTCGCTGAGCCGTTTGAAAGGATGCGTTCGCGGTCAGACGTTTCCGCGGCGACTTTCAAAACAGCCTCGGCAAGGCTATCAACTCCGCGACGCTGCCTCGCTATGACTGGAATCACGGGCACGCCTAACCCGTCGCTAAGCTTTTCGACGTTGATTTTAAGATTGCTGCGAGCGGCCAGATCAAACATCGTGAGTGCGACTACCAACCGGCATCCGGTTTCCATTAGTTGCGTAAAGAGATAGAGGTTGCGCACGAGATTTGTCGCATCAACCGTCACCACCACCACGTCAGGTCGAGCGATGTTCGCTTCACGACCGAGCAGCACGTCGCGAGCGATTTGCTCGTCGACGGAAGTCGCCTCCAGGCTGTAAAGACCGGGCAGATCGATAACGCGGGCCGCGGGAGAATCCGGAGTGAGCGACCAGAGTCCCTCCTTTCGTTCAACGGTCACGCCAGGATAATTCGCCACCTTCTGCCGCAGGCCCGTCAAAGCGTTAAAGAGACTTGTCTTGCCTGCATTGGGATTGCCCGCTACCGCAATCGTCAATGGCTTTGGCAGTGGTTGAGTTTGGGATGGCGACGGGCTGGGAAGCTTCTTGAGAAGTGCATTCATGGACGTGTGGCGAAGGGTGGCGAGAAAATAAAAATGACTAATCGTTATCGAACGCGACGGTAATCGTTTGCGCCTCGATGCGGCGCAGGGCCAAATCATAGTCGCGGATCCGAACCTGTATTGGATCGCCGAGCGGCGCCGATTTGACGACGCTCACCGCAACACCGGGCAGGACGCCCATCTGCATCAAACGCAGCGCTACAGCGCCATCACCGGAAACTGAAATTACGCGCGCCCGGGCCCCATAAGGAGTTGTATCCAGTGTCACAATTAACCTCCACCCTGAGTCCTACGTTCCAGATGAAATCAATTTTCAATTTCATCAGGGTCGACTCTCTGCAACTCTCAAGCCGCAGCCCTTGACTGCGGCACTCCTCGAAATCGCGCTATTACCTCTCTCGTCGACTTGAGTTCCGGGGTTTTGTGGGAAAATATGCGCAGTACTGCCCGTAAAATTACGCCAGGCATTTTCCTGCGCCCGCTGGCACTTTTTGCATCTGCGAAGGGAACAAGGCCGACACCTGTCTTCACGAAAACTCCAATTCGCCGCTATTCGGGCGGTCTGGGGCGGCCGACGCCAAATACCGCTCGTGTCTGAAATGGGTTTAGTTCGGAGCGAAAGCAGCTGTTAGCGGAGGGAATACTAGTTGCAGAACCCTCCACGATGACCACTGCTGTTTTTTCCAAATCAGTCAACAACTGTGGAAGGAAGGGCGATAGTCTCTGCCGATCGCATCGAGGCTAGCGCGGCTTGAATTTACGATTATGGGAATCATTTTAGTTGGTGCGAACCACCGAAGTGCCGCAGTTGGCCTGCGTGAACAGTTGGCCCTCACTGACGATGCGTGCGTAGGCACGCTCAGAAGATGGATGGCTGCCGACGCTGTTAAAGAAGCACTCATTCTCTCAACCTGCAACCGCGTTGAGTTGGTGGCTGCGACATCCGATCAGACGGCACAACATGAGACTGGTCGTTTACTCGAGCTCCTGAGTCAATCAAGTTCCGTCTGCAAAGCCGAACTCAGTAAACATATTTACACCTACACCGACGAAGACGCCGTTCGTCACCTATTTCGGGTTGCGTCGTCGCTGGATTCAATGGTGGTCGGTGAACCACAGGTGCTCGGACAGCTTCGTAAAGCTTATGCGCTCGCCACTGAGGCAGGAGCGGCCGGAACCACTCTCAACAAACTTCTGCCCCAGGCCTTTCATGTCGCTAAGCGTGTACGTAACGAAACAGATATCGCGAGCAGTGCTGTTTCTGTCAGCTACATGGCCGTCGAACTCGGCCGAAAGATTTTTGACTCGCTCGCAGGGCACACCGTGCTCGTGATTGGCGGCGGCATGACGGCGGAGCTTGCCGCCCGTCACCTGATCAAATCCGGTGTCGGCCGGGTCTTATTTGCTAATCGCACGCAAGCAAAGGCTGAAGAGCTCGCGGCGACCTTTGGCGGGAAGGCCGTCGCTCTGGACCAGCTTGTAGAGCATCTGGCGGAAGCGGACATTGTTATTTGTTCCACGTCCTCGCCGAATTACGTGATTACGCCGGCCATAGTTCGAGCGGCGCGGGCACTCAGGCAACAGACTCCGATCTTTCTTATCGACATCAGCGTGCCGCGCAACATCGATCCAAAAATCGGCGCGATGGAAAATTCCTTCGTCTTCAATATCGATGACCTGAAGTCGCTCGTCTTGTCAAACATCGACCGCAGACAGGGCGAAGCGAAACGCGCGGAAGCGATTGTCGCTCAGGAAGTCATCCGTTTTCGCGAAGTGCTACAAGGCTTAAAGCTTGGTCCTGCTATCGTCCGCCTACGGGAAAGGATGCGGGAGATTGCCCAAGAGGAACTTGCCCACCACCGAAGTCAACTGGGCCCGCTTAGTCTGGAGCAGGAATGCGCGCTCGAAGATTTGCTGTTTTCTACCATCAAAAAAATCTCTCATCCGATTATTACTCAAATGCGTCGCGGCGCGCTGGAGATTGAGCTGTGATGCGCGCCACTTGTATCGCTAACGAAGCACTTAAAGAGGACCCGATGACTTCAACGACCTCAGAACTGCTTCGGAAATACGACGTTCCGGGCCCGCGTTATACGAGCTACCCCACCATTCTCCACTGGGACAACATGCCGACCGTCGATGAATGGATGCAGAGCGTTTCAGACAGTATCGACCTCACTGAGCGACATGGAACCGGCGCGGCGATCTACGTTCACGTTCCTTTTTGTAGCTCGCTCTGTACTTACTGCGGCTGCAACTCGCGCATTACCTGCAGCACCTCCGTCGGCCGCCGATATGTCCAGACGGTTTTGCGTGAGTGGGAACTCTATTGCGACCGCCTGCACCGTTCGCAACCGATTCCGCTTTCTGAGTTACATCTTGGTGGTGGCACGCCTACGTTTCTCTCCGCCTCAGAACTTGAAGAACTTGTAAGTGGTTTGTTGCGATACGTGCGTCAAACGTCAGACGCTGAGTTTTCAATCGAGTCCGATCCGAGAGTTACCCAGCCAGAACAACTAACTACGCTTTATCGGCTTGGCTTCAGACGTTTGAGTCTGGGCATTCAGGATTTCGATCCGCTGGTGCAATTGGCCGTCAATCGCGTGCAGTCGGAGCGACAGGTACGCACAGTGACGGAACAAGCGCGAGCGGTGGGCTTCAACAGTATCAATTACGATCTGATTTATGGCCTGCCGTTTCAAACGCAGCAAAGTGTCGAACAAACAATCGAAGCGGTGCTGCGATTAAGACCTGATCGCATTGCGTTCTATGGTTACGCGCATGTGCCGTGGGTGAAGCCGGGTCAACGACACTTCACCGAAAGGGACCTGCCCGCGGGCGATGAGAAGCGAAATCTTTACGAGTTTGGCCGTCTCCTGTTGGAAACTGCCGGCTATCGCGAGATTGGTATGGACCACTTCGCCCTGGAGAGCGAATCACTGTGGAAAGCCTCAATCAATGGCACGCTTCACCGGAATTTCATGGGTTATACGCCAAGGTTGGTGGCGCCGTTGATTGGCTTGGGCGCTTCTGCCATCAGCGACGCCTGGGATGCGTTTGCGCAAAACGAAAAGACAATTGAGACCTACGAAGGGCGCGTTGCCAATGACGAGATTCCTATTTTTCGCGGTCATAAACTCAGCCGCGAGGACCTCGTTCTCGAGACGTCATGTGTTGAACCTCATGACGCGATTCGAAACTTCCTGGGACACACCCGACCTGCACGTTCCATTCCTTGATTCAGTCGCCGGCAGACTAAAAGAACTGCGAAGTGACAAGCTGATTCGTCTGACAAACAACGCCTGCAAAGTGACACAGGCAGGCAGACCTTTCCTGCGTAACATCTGTATGGCCTTCGACGCGCACCTGGGCAGCGACGCTCCGGCGCAAACGCTGTTTAGTAGAACAATCTAAAGTGAACATATGAAACACGGAATCCTATTGTTGAACTTTGGCGGCCCCTGGACTATTAGTGACGTAAAGCCGTTTCTCTACCGGCTGTTTGCAAATCCGCGAGTCCTGATTGGTATCCCGACGCCGCTGCGGCAAGCACTTGCCTTCACGATTGCTCAAGTGAAGGGTCCGTCTTCCATCAAAAGCTATCGCGCAATCGGCGGCGGCTCGCCGCAACTCAAGTGGACTGCAATTCAGGCCGATGGTCTGCGGCAGCTCATGCCGAAAGAGGAGGTACGGATAGAAATCGGTATGCGAAGCTCCGAGCCCTCAATTGGAACAGCACTGCGCCAGTTGAAATTTTGGGGCGCAGAGGAATTGACGCTGTTGCCGTTGTTTCCACAGTTTTCCACCACGACTACTGCTACCTGCTTCGACGTTGTCGAGGAAGTGCTCGACAAACTCAAATGGCAGCCGACTCTACATGAGGTAACCAAATGGCCGGATCATCCAGCATACATCTCGCTTCTTCGCTCCACGCTTGAGCAGGCTGTGCGAGAAGCGGAGTCTGAGCGAAACGGTTCGAAGACGCCGCTGCACGTTTTGTTCTCAGCACATTCGTTACCAATGAAGATAGTCGAGCGTGGTGATCCCTATCCCCAGGACATAGCGCGAACCGTAAGAGCGGTCACAGCAGATTTACCTTATCCGTGGACGCTTGGTTTTCAATCACGCAATGGCAAGATGCCGTGGCTCAAGCCTTATCTTGAAGACGAAATCAGACGACTGGCACGGGCGGGAGTGGAAACACTCGTTGTGGTGCCAATTAGTTTCGTCAGCGATCACATTGAAACTCTTTTTGAGCTCGATCAACTTTACGCCACCCTGGCCCGAAGCCATGGCATTAAACATTACCACCGCGCTCGCTGTTTTAATGGCGATGCAGATTTCCCGCGCGTGTTGCAATCGATCGTGATGGAGGCTTAGGCGTGATTGGCACGTTAGACACGAACAACAAAGAAGCGACCGTGGTAGGAGCGGGCATCGCCGGTATGCTCGCGGCTTATGCCCTCGACAAGCATGGGTATCGCGTGACTCTAATTGAACAGCATGAGCGCGCTGGCGGCCTGATTAAGACGAGCAACACGGAACATGGAATCGCCGAGAGCGCGGCCCACTCGCTCATAGCCACGCAAGCGGTGCGCGAGTTGTGTGCGGAACTCGGTGTAAAGTTAATTGAACCGCGCAAAGAAGCCAACGCAAAATTTATCGTCCGCGATGGCCGGCTCCGTCGCTTCCCGCTGGGAATTCGTGAGACCGCCGGCGCGCTTCGCCGCGCAGCTTTTGTTCGTTCAGAGTATGTCGCCAAACAAAATCTCGATACGTGGGCACGACGACACCTCGGGAACGCAGCCCTGGATTATTTGCTGACGCCTTTCGTGCGCGGCATCTATGGCGTACAACCTGCTGAACTTGGAGTGGCAGCAGCTTATCCGTCGCTGAATGTTCCGGCGGGAAAGACACTGCTTGGCTCCCTACTCAGCAAAAGGCGGAATCAGCCTTCAAAACGAGAGACAAAACAACGCGTCGCGCCGCAGTTTGGCATGGGCGACCTCATCTCTAAACTTGAACAACGCCTGGAGCATAAACTTGGCTCGCGTTTTCGAAAGAACGAAAAGATAAATAGTGTTCCGGATGCACCAAATGTCATCATCGCTACGCCGGCTTATGCGGCCGCCACAATTCTGAAAGATGTTACACCGGCGCTCGCAGCGAAACTCGGAACAGTCCACTACACGCCAATCGTTTCCGTTACAGTTTTTGTGGCTCGGGATTCGTTTACGCGCCCTGTGCACGGCACGGGAGTACTAATGCCGGCCTGTGAGGATAGGAAATCGCTGGGTATTCTCTTCAACTCTTCCTCCTTCGATTATCGGGTCGCAGACGATTCACGCTTCGCTTCGTTCACGGTGATGATGGGAGGCACGTCGCAACATCATTGGCTCCAGGCAAGCGATGATGAGATCCGGCAAACGATCAAACTCGAACTCTCGGACGTCCTGGGAATTCGTGAGCCGCTTGCAGTTTTGATTCATCGTTGGCCCGCGGCGCTGCCACAGTACTCTGCCGGCCTGCCGACTGTCTGGCAGCAAGCTCACGACAGCTGGTGCGCCACACAAGGCAGAATTCTCTTTGGGAATTACACCGGACAGATCAGCCTGCGAGGAATGATCGAAAGTGCTGCCCAGCTCGGAACCGCATCATAATAGCCGTTCGCACGTCTAAACGGTTGGCAGAGAAGTGAACAGCCTGACGTTATTTGAACGAGGAAACAAATGCCCACACAGATCGACGCCACGCCCAAAAAGTCTCACTTACTTCCAGGCCTCGTCGCGCCCTCTCGTTTCGCAGAACTCAAGCACATGATCGGCAACACGCCACTCCTGGCGATCCATTTCACGTTTCGAGGCGAGCGTCGCGTCATCTACGCCAAGGCCGAACATATCAACATGACGGGCAGCATCAAGGATCGGATGGCGTTTCACATTCTAAAAAAAGCGTATCAGACGGGGCAGATACAGCCGGGCGACATCATCGCCGAAGCCACGAGCGGCAACACCGGTATTTCGTTCGCAGCGATCGGGCGCGCTCTGGGCCATCAGGTCGTTATCTTTATGCCTGACTGGATGAGCCACGAACGGGTGGCTTTAATTGAAAGTCTTGGCGCGAAGATCGTTCCGGTGAGCCCTGAGCAGGGCGGCTTTCTCGGAAGTATCCGCATGACCGAAGAACTGGCTGCGCGAGAAGAGAACATCTTTCTGCCGAGTCAGTTCGGCAACAGCGCAAACGTCGAGGCGCATGAAATGACCACGGGTCCGGAGATCTGGTGGCAGCTCTATTTTCATTCTCTCAAACCTGATGCGTTCATTGCCGGCGTGGGAACCGGAGGCACAATCATGGGCGCCGGAAAGTTTCTGCGCCGGCAAAATCCGTTCATCCGGCTTCATCCCCTCGAGCCCGCCGAATCGCCCACTCTTACAACCGGGTCGAAGGTGGGCCAACATCGCATCCAGGGTGTCTCCGATGAATTCATTCCCTCGTTGCTCGAGCTGGAGAAACTTGATGAGGTGATCAGTGTGCCTGACGGCGATGCCATTCTGATGGCCCAAAAGCTGGCGAGCAGTCTCGGCATCGCTGTCGGTATCTCGTCCGGCGCAAACTTCATTGGCGCTCTAATGGTCCAGAACCAAATGGGCACGGACGCTGTCGTCGTCACAGTCTTTCCGGACGACAACAAGAAGTATCTGAGCACCGACCTGTTGCGTAAAGAGCCCATCAAATCCGGCTTTCTCACGCCCGAAGTGGAGCTTTCCAACTACCACGCGTTCAAACGCGTATGTCATACGTGCTTCGAATCAGAAGATGACCTCGTGCAACCCGCCCCTTGTTAATGGGTGCTGAATGCTAACTGCTGTACTGAGTACTGAGTGTTGAAGCGCAAGCGACAGTCTGCGTAGATGCTGAGATTTTTGCATCGACAGCGAGATGGGCGATGAATTGCCGAATCTCCGGCTCAGACTATCCTTTGGACGCCGCTGGATGCCGCGTGTGATGGAAGAGAATAAAGCGGCGGATCCAGCCAAGATAGGCACGTTCGGTCCTCGGGCTAAAATGCTTGACCCGGATCACGGTTCGAACCGGATCGAGTGCTCTTGGGCTGGACATTGCGTGAGACGATTCTGTGCAACGAGGCTATGTAAGCGGAACCGTATAATACCACCAGATCCGTACTTGCGCCGCAGATCCGCTGTATAATACGTCGTTAGCTTGCTTCCTCTGATATGGTTCAAAGATTCGTACATATCGCATTCATCGCTTTCGCCTTGCTATTCGTCAACGGCATATATGCTCAGCAACGTTTGAAATCAATTCGCTCAATCGATTTTAAGAACTTCACGTACCCACGTGTAGGCGAACAGAGATCATATATCCGGCGCAAATCATTTACCCTGAGGGATGGCGAACACCCCGAGCATGAAATTGAGGACGGAATGCATTTCGGACAAGTTATCTATGGCGATGTGACCGGTGATGGGAGCGAGGAAGCAATTGTGATTCTCGGTATCCAAACCCGTGGTAGTGCAATTCCGAATGCTGTCTATATCTACACACTTAGCCAACACGGTCCAAGTCTGTTGTGGGGATTCATGACCGGGGATCGCGCTGATGGCGGATTGAGGAGAATTCAGGCTGAAAAGGGCGGGCTCGTGATGGAATTGTATGGAAAAGGCACCCGAATCGGAGGAAGGTTGTATGGGACTGAAAGAGCGGCCGCCTGTTGCGCTTATTCTGTAACACGCACGCACTATCAATGGAGGAAAAACCGTTTCAAGCCGACAGGTAAGTCTGAGGTGTTTCGCAATCCGGCGGAGAACAGTTCTTACGTCGGGGCAAGCTAACAAAGCCTTGCAGCTGACGGCGCGATAGCGTACTTCTCAAGTAGCCTTGTTCCTTCTGCTTGAATGCTGATCGCGCGCCGCAGCTGAAGGCCCGCGTTGGGCCTCTGGGCGAGTGGTAAAAACAGACTAAGACTCGTTATAGTTCGTCCATGCGCTTTGCATGGAATCAGAAGAAAGCCGCGAGTAATCTTAGTAAGCATGGCATCTCGTTCGAGGAAGCTGCCGCTGTTTTTGGAGATCCCCTTTCGGATACTTTTCCTAATCCTGATCATTCCCTTGAAGAGCACCGCTTCGTTATCATAGGTTCTTCGGAATCAGGCAAGATTCTGGTGGTCCGCATACTGACGATGGAGAGTTAGTTCGTATAATCAGCGCCCGTGAAGTGACACATGGAGAAAGAAAATCTTATGAAGAAAGTTGAATCAGAGGAAGAGGATGATCTTCGGCCGGAGTATGATTTTTCTCAGATGAAAGGTGGCGTGCGCGGCAAATATGTCGAGCGGTACCGGCAGGGAACAAATCTAGTGCTGCTTGACCCGGATGTTGCGGCAGCATTTCCAGATGCGAAAGCCGTGAATGATGCGTTGCGCTTATTGCTGCAAGAAAAGCAGAGCCCTCAACCTCATTGAGTCTGATCGCGGAGGCCCAACGAAGGCATGCAGCGGACGCGCAATTAGCATGTCTCTCATGCAAGGCTTGGCGCTGGCGCCGGTTCGTGCGCGCCGCTGATGCCCAGCGCTATGCTGCTGCCGCCTTTTCTTGGGTATAATGAGCGTGAGCGGTGACGATCGATCCAAGTACCGGTGTTTGAGGTTTTGAGCCGGGGCGTCAGGATAAGGCTTCAGCCATTCAATCCTGTTTTCAGGAGCGCCAACCTCTTTATCGCACCGCTCACTTTTTTCTCGTTCATCACGCTGCGTTGCTTCCACCCGAGCCGCAGCATAAATCGTTGGACCGGAGCGCGGGGAGCGTCTTTCTCAACTTGATTAATTGAAACGAAGGTTGAATGTAACCGCCGCGCCCGGTCAACTCGATCGTTCGGTGCTTACTCTACTGAATCAGTTCTATGGTAAATTGTTAGTTATCATGAGTACCGCAAAGCAGGAAGTCGAATCATTGCTAAGTAAGTTGCCCGATGATTGCTCGCTTGAAGACATTCAGTATCATCTCTATGTGATCGAGAAGGTGCGAAATGGTTTGGAGGCTGCAGATTCTCAGGGCACAGTCTCTCAAGAAGAGGTTGAGCGGCGGTTTGGGAAATGGCTTACCGAGTAGCGTGGTCTCCACGAGCTGTCGAAGATCTGGAAGCGATAGCGCAGTATATTTCCGCTGACTCTGCCGCCTATGCTGCCGCAGTAGTAAAGACGATTCTCAACACCGCACGCAACCTCTCACATTTCCCTCGCTCGGGTCGCGTAGTTCCTGAAATAGCCGATGAAAGCATTCGAGAGTGGTTCGCTTACAGCTATCGAGTCATCTATCGCATTGAAGAAGAGGGCATTACAATCGCTGCAGTAGTGGGTGAACAATGCGATCTCTGACTCTCGTCTTCGTTCTACTCGGGGTTAGCGTTCTCAACTGCTCGCCGCCGCCAACGCGCGCACAGAGCGGGCCTCCCTCGGAAAGCGACCGAGTCCTCCGTCGCGCCTTCGAACAGCGCACCAGCAACCTTCGAGTCGAAGGCCGCGGCGTGGTCAAGCGAATTCTTGCAGACGACAACGATGGAAGTAGGCATCAGCGTTTCATCCTGGAACTTGGCTCGGGGCAGACCCTGCTCATCGCCCACAACGTGGATGTCGCGCCGCGAATATCTGGCCTGCGAAAGGGAGACAAGGTGGCGTTCCGAGGGGAGTATGACTGGAACCCGGAAGGGGGCGTCATTCATTGGACACACCACGACCCCGGCGGGCGACATCCCGGCGGCTGGCTCAAGCATAAAGGGAAGACGTACCGGTGACGAGTGGGGCGCCGGCAGGCGGGCCTCCTGAGGCGCCGCCTAAAACGGCATGCGCCCGACCGCGAATAGCGCGGCTCTCATCGAAAACTTGTCGCTCCCGCAGTTGAATGCGCAGCGGGTGATGCCGGGCGTTATGCGGAGAGGGAGAATGGTAAGCAGGTACTTTCCCGGTAATCCATTGAGATCATTGCCTTGCATCTTAATTTTTATAGCTGTGGCGCTGATCGCATCTTTGTTTCTCGCGCTAACCAAACTTAATTCCCACGCCAACCCTTCTATGCGGATGCCGCCTCGATCATCTGTTTATGCTGCTGATCCTGATGATACCTGGAATCGCATTTTTTATTGCTTGTTCACGCGCGTTGTTAAAACTCGCATGTCGAGTGATTTCGATGAGAGAGCGCCGGTCACTCGTATTCAAGTCAGCCAATCGCCAGTTATGGGATTCCCTCAAGGGCTGCCTGTCAGCACACGCTTGTTTGAACGTGTTGAGATAGGAGACCGTGCCATCGAGCCACTTTATCCGTCATTCATTACATCGACAGGTGTGTCCCAGGTTTTGTCTGAACCGCTTTATTCTCAACTTAAACGGGCCTTGACCGACGCGCTCGAAGAGAAACCGCCACGTCCTCTACTTCACCGCGCGTTGATGCAAAGCGACGTGTGGGCAGCCTATGATCTGCTCTTTCGCAATTCTCGCTTCGATGGCGCAGAAGGTAAACAGCTTCGTGAGTGCAGGGACCAACTCCTACCCCTTCTTGCTCGATTTATCAAGAAACTTGCGCTAACTTCAGATGAGATTGACAGACTGCCTGACAACTATACCTCTGCTGCCCGCACCCATCACCTGCCCAGACTATTCGATCAGAGGAGCGGCTGGATGGAAGTTCAATGGTTCCCCGAACGCTTGCATGACCATGGGGCAGACTACCGGCGAGCCACTCGTGTTTTCATCAGGCCAACATCGTCACCGCAGGACAAACAGGAATTTCTTAATAGCTTGCGCGAGGAACGATACAAGACCTCAAAGCTTGATGCGGTGGCGCTCGTAACTCAGAATCTCTTAATAGACAGTAACGGAAAGGTAGTGCCAACCGGGTTGACCTATGAGGTACAGTTTCGCCGCTTCATCAAAAGCAGACCTGGTGTACTGGTAAGGACAGAGCTAGCCCAATATGAACTCAGTCGCAAGCTCCTCTTGACCAAGCCTGCATCAGGGGGGTTAGTTAGCTTGAATGATAAGGTTCCTATATATTTGCCGGAGGCAGGGAACGACTATGGATTTGCGTCACTCCAGCGAAACCATAGCGAAGTCGGTCCACCCATTCTTGTCAGATTACGCTCGCGCTGTACCTCATGTCACGGTCGGGATGTGGCTACAGTGTTTACATTCAGTATGCATTTCCAGCCGCCACCACCGCCTGTCACTCAACTGAACCCATCAAGCAATGAGCATGGCCGCTACGTTGCTCGCCGCAAAATGGAGAGTGAGGATTTTAAAGTGTTGTATCAGCAAGAGGGAATAAGATGAAGTGCCAGCATAGAGCTTATGTGAACCCTAGCCCGGATAATTCACGAACTGCGGATTTGTTCACTAAGCCTGCGTTAGCAGGCGACAGCATAAAGCCTGGGGCGTCAGCCCCAGGTCACTGCAAAGAAAGAGTTCCAAGCCTGCGAAGCAGGCGACAGCGTGGACCAGTTCGCGCTCGTCTCGAAAGCAACAGGCTGCCGCCCGTTACACGGGCTGATGTTCATCTACATTGCTTTCCTGGGGCTCGCGCCCCAGGCTTTATGCTGTCGCCCGCTACGCAGGCTGAAATGACATGAAGGTTCATGAATAATCCGGGCTAGGCTCCGCATAACAATCCATCTGAGGCCGACGAGTCAAGAGATTTTTTACTTAGGCAGCGTTTTTGGCGGCGTAAGACAACAAGGGTGAGCCCTTCTTTCTGAGACCTTCGAGTGTTCTCGCGTTGGCTCTTGTCAAATATCCCTTCTCTCTTGCCGACTGCATCTTGAGTGAATTGAATTCTAATGCGCACCGCTAGACGGCTGAATAGTCACACCTTGCTCGCCAAAATACGGCTCACCTTTGGCCTTGTTGCGCTCGAAATGTTCAATCGCTCGCTGTAGTTCCTGAACCCGATCTTTTGCCTCGTTTATCAGCAAATCCCATTTATTATTCTCTTTTACAGGTTGTGAAAGATTATTGTTGACAGGTTTTTCGGCAATCCCGACCGCGATTTGATTTGCACGTCCCACGTTGAAAGAACAAACCTGACTGTCAGAATGCGGGTGCGCAGACTCACGCGGCTGACCAACGGATTCAGCCGCAAGTGGGACAACATGAAAGCCGCTGTTGCCTTGTTCGTATTCTCTTTTAACTTCCGTGAAATTCATCGTTCTATCCGCTGTACTCCCGCAATGGCCGCTGGCGTTGCTAACACGATCTGGACGTGGGCTGATTTGTTTGCCAACTAGCCGCTAAAATCAGATAATTACTCCCCGAAGGAGTTCAACCTGGAAGAATGTCATCCCCACCAAACGCAAACTACGCGCCCGAAGACTGCCACTGGTGTGGAAATACGGGCAAAGACCGAGACCCGAAAGTCACCCGATGTCGCTCATGCTCTGGTCAGGGCAGCGTGTTAGTAGCCCAACCACCCCGGCCCTGTGCCACGTGCGAGGGCACCGGCGACAGCCTCGATCCTAAGTACCCATCGCCACAGCATGATTGCCCCGTGTGTCATGGGAGCGGCTGGGCGCATCGCTATCGCGCTTCGTCAAACTAACCTTGTCGTACCCGTCTTGCTTAACCAGTTCAGAAACAATCCTGACAGCACTGGCCTGGTCTTCGAGCGGAAGCGCGCTCGCTTCCAATAGCTCAAAGATTTGGTGCGCAACAAATAGCGTCCGGTGTATTTTCATTTCACACGACATAGATCACGACCCATTGGCCGTGGTCCAGCGGTCACGTTTCGTGCCCATCACTGCCAACAGTCGTGCAGCGTAGACTGCACCGGCGCCGGGCAAAGACTGGAACAAGGGGAAGTCGGGATGAGCGGCACACAGTTTTTCAATCTCCAGATCAAACTGCCTGATAGCTGCGATAGTGGTCTTCATCTGATTGGCCAAAGCTGTGATCATCAACACCGAAGAGTCAATGATGGCGCGGTCGGTAGTCAGCGGCACACTTTCTTTGATGGCTGCGAGTCTTTGCTCGAGGGTGTCGAGGCGGACAGAGTGATGGGCACGAAAGAAGTTTAAGAGCGTGGTTCGCTTCACGCCGTGCAATCGATCCAGAGCCGGCCAGCGCAACAGGAAATCGCAAACCAGGACGGTGCTGAGGTCGGAAACCACGACAATACCTGAGGGAAGTAGCATTTCAGCAGCGAGGTCATACGGTTGCTGATGCGGGTACGATCGCCGATCAACCGCCGGCGATGCTCGACCAGATAACGCAGCGTGCGGGTCTGATCGTCGTCGGGATGCCAGGCCTTGAGCCGGTCGCTGTGTTGCAGCAACAACTCGGCCGCGTATTCGGCGTTAGTGGGATCGTCTTTGGCCCGCGAAGGCGAAAAGGCTTCGCGATACTTCGCCAGTGTAGTTGGGTTGATGGTGTAGATGACCAGGAAGTCAAACTGCAGGAGCGCAAACAACAAAGGACCACGTGACTGCTCTAGTCCCACCGCAATCCGCTGCCCTCCGTAACGGACGCGCAGGTTGGTGAAGTACTCGGCGATCGCTGGTGGCGTGTGCGGCAGGACGTGTTTCGTCTTCTTTCCGGTGGCCGCGTCAAACAAACAAAAGGTCGTGCTTTTTGTCCGCCCAGTCAATGCCCAGGCAGGCTGCATATTGGTTCATCACTGTCCTCCGCTAGAGAGCTGTAGTTAGTGAACGTTTTGAGAACGAAACATGCTTTTCTTCAGCCCGGCGAAAGACTTATAGTAGAGCCGCTCAAAATCGATCCAAAGGTGCGACATCATTTGAGGATTCGTTATTGGGCTAAAGCGGAGAGCGGGTGTGCGAAAGACTTGTTATAAGCGTTCGTGCGCTTACGCTTGCAGATTCGTCACACCCGCTCCGCATGTTCCTTGCCACCGCCGCAACCCTAAAACAGCAACATCGGATTACAAAGAGGAAAGGAACCGCGTCAACCTATAAGCGCTTGCAGCGGACTTGGGTGAGTGCGGCGGCGATCGGAAGGTGAAGCGGAGGTTGGATGGAATTGCTCGCCGCTCAACCGCAGTGTTGGGCATCCAGAGATCGCCTTTGCGATGGGTGGGAAGAGGGCGAGCAAAACCGAACCGTAACGAGAGGTGACCAAATGCGCGTGACATTTCCGCTCATGCTATTGCTCCCTGGTCTAATCTTGGTGACTGCCTGGTGTTCAGCTCCGGCCACTCAAGCCGGTAACCGCGTCATGGCGCAGGTCGGAGCGGTCGCCGACTCTCCGAGCTTCCCGCAATTCGATCGCGTCCTCTTGCTTGAGACGACCTCCGAGACCTCGGCCAACGTGAGCATCGGTGATGTGAATGGGGATGGCAATCTCGACATTGTGCTCGCCAAGGGCCGGCATTGGCCCCTGGTGAACCGAGTGCTCCTCGGCGACGGTCGGGGCCACATTCTGCCCGCCTACAATCTCGGCGGGGCAGCGGACCGCTCCTATTCTGGGCGGCTGGTCGACATTGACGGGGATGGTGACTTGGATGTCGTGATCAGCAATGACACGCCAGATCCAAAGCTCATATACCTGAATGATGGGAAGGGTCACTTCCACGTTGGGTCAACCTACGGGCGCGCTGAGTGGCAGACGAGGAACGCCAGCGTGGCGGATCTCAACGGCGATGGCCAGCCCGATATCATCGCCGCCAATCGGACCGACAGTGGAGCCAACTACATCTGTCTGAACAAGGGAAAAGGCCGTTTCGACGCCGACTGCATCGCGTTCTCCCACGAATCCGCGACGACCATCACGTCGGCCGACTTCGATCATGACGGGCTGATCGACCTCGCTGTTCCACATCGCGACGGAGGCCAGAGCTATCTGTACTTCAACGGCGGCAAAGCTACCTTCTCGAATCTCAGAAGGGTTCCCTTCGGCCCGCCCGATGCTGCGATTCGCATGACCGAAGCAGCAGACCTCGACCGAGACGGGTTCCTAGATATCGTTGCCATCGATGAGCGGCGGGGTGTCGCCGTCTATTTCGGTCAGCAGGACGGCAAGTTCTCGTCGAGCGTTGCGATCGACAACGGCAAGGTGACGCCGTACGCGCTCGCGGTCAGCGACCTGAACGGCGATGGAAGGATTGATATCATCGTCGGAAACGTCGAGGCTCCATCAACAATCTATTTCAACGATGGCTCCGGTCGCCACTACTCCCCCGTCCACTTTGGCGACAACAAGGGCACCGTCTACGGCTTCGCTATCGGAGATCTGGATCGCGATGGTCTTCTGGACATCGCGGTGGCTCGGTCAGACGCACCCAATGTGGTTTACTTTTCCGGTCGGCGGCCGTCCAGAGCCCCATGACCGGACCTGATATCCACGGCCGGTCTGCTGGATGCCTAACAACGCGCGCTTGCAGCAGATGAGGCCCTGAACTGCGCGGGATCGCTCGCCGCTGAGGCGCAGCGTTGGGCTTCTTGAAGTAATTATGCGAAGTGTGCTTTGCGCGAGTTTATGCTTAAAACTATTTATCACTTGCTCATTGTTCTAGTTGCGACAGTCAACTGTTTTGCTGTTGAGGGTCAGAGTAAAGAAAGGAAAGAATACCGATCAACTGAATACCAGTTTTCTGTTGAGTATCCAGAGAAGTGGAGCATACATTTGCCCAAGGATTACAGTTTTAATGATGAAAGAAGGGATAATAACGGCATAGTGATTTTCGTTTCCCCTGTACTTTGGGACGGAGACCAGCGTAATTCAGCAATTGTCAGCGTTTGCAGTCAGCCTATTGATAGAGAATTAAACGGTTTCGCAAAAGATTATTGTCGTCAACGAGATGACCACCTTTCGGACACTGCTAAAAATCGGGTTCTCTCTCGCGAGCAAATAAAGATTGCTGGGGTTGACGCAGAAAGAATAGAAACAAAGGCGAAATACGAAGAGCGTTTCTATTATTATGTTTCGTTTGCGACTAAAGGACGAAAGTTCTTCATAACGGGTATTTTCTATAAAAGCCCTTCCAAGGTTTTTGATACATTCAAGTATGAGCCAGAGTTTGACAAGATCGTAGAGTCATTTCAGTTCATTGACGTAAGCGACAAAAATTAGGGCGCGAAGCCCAACAAGTCATTGGAAATGAGGCCCCGATAGAATGCTTCTCATCAATCTTCCTCCGGTGTAGATCGAATGCTGTTCGCCGGGCGCATCTCAATTCCAGCGTTGGGCATCTCTTGCTGATTAATCAGATTTGTTCCAGAGAAAGGAGATCATCATGGCTGAAGTACCAAGTTTGGAAGCAACGACCGTCGTTCTCGTCCACGGTGGCTTCGTGGACGGCTCTGGTTGGGAGGGCGTCTATAAGATCCTGAGGAAGGACGGCTACACTGTCAGCATCGTTCAGAATCCGACGATATCGCTGGCCGACGATGTCGCCGCAACCAAGCGCATTGTTGCCGCGCAGAACGGCCCAGTGATTCTCGTCGGCCACTCCTACGGCGGAGCGGTGATCACCGAAGCCGGCAACGATCCAAAGGTCGCGGGGCTTGTCTATATCGCCGCCTTTGCCCCGGACAAGGGCGAGTCGGTGTCCACGCTTATCAAGGATCCACCGCCTGGCGCGCCCGTGCCGCCGATACTGCCGCCGCAGGACGGCTATCTCTTCCTCGACAAGGCGAAGTTCCCCGCCTCATTCGCGGCTGACGTGGACGCGGAAAGGGCCGCGTTCATGGCCGACTCCCAGGTCCCGTGGGGCGTGGACGCGCTCAGCGGCACGATCAGCGAGCCGGCGTGGAAGACCAAGCCGAGCTGGTACCTGGTCGCCACCGACGACAAGATGATCCCACCGGCGGCCCAGCGCTTCATGTCCAAGCGCGCGGGTTCGACGGTCGTCGAGGTCGCGGGCAGTCACGCGATCTACGTGTCGCAGCCAAATGCGGTGGCCGCGCTCATCGAAAAGGCCGCCAGTGAAGTGAAAGCGGCGGCGAACTAAGCCTGGCGAACGCGGGGAAGGCGACTTGTCTGCTGACACGTGGCATCAAACCCTCGGTCGGTTGAATGGTTTCTTCACAGCGATGCCCAAACAGCGCTTGCAGCGGACCGGAATCTGCGTGTCTCTCATCGACAGCTTGCCGCACGATGCGTTGTCACCCGGCAGCTGAAACGCAGCGTTAGCCATCTTCCTTAGCTTTTGGGACAGAAAACGATTTAACGTAGCTTTGAGGTGAAATGAAAAAAGAATCTCTGATTACGGTCAGTGTTGTGGTGCTTGGTGTCGTGCAGATGTTATTTGTCACCACCGCCCGAACTCAACCTCACGCGATAGCTCAACAAAGCTCTTCTAGCCAGGATTCAAGCCAAAGCATCCAGGCGAAGGGAGTGGAAGGCATTTGGCAAGGGACGCTTGAAGCTGGTGAGGCAAAACTCCGACTCGTCCTTGATATTACCAAATCACCGGACGGAGCTTTGACAGGCAACCTTGATAGCCTTGACCAAGGGGCGATGGATATACCGATTAATAGCATTGTCCTAAAGGACACGAACCTCCGACTTGAAATAAAAGTTATCGGAGGCGTTTATGAAGGCGCCCTGGATCAAGAAGGAAGTATTGTGGGTCGCTGGGAGCAAGGCGGTGTGAAGCTACCTCTGACCTTCAAGCGTTCTAGCGGCGCGCCTTCAGCTCCGAACCGACCACAAGAGCCGAAGAAGCCATACCCCTACGATGAGCAGGAAGTCAGCTACGAAAACAAAAAAGCCGGGCTGCGGCTCGACGGCACACTGACGCTGCCCCGCACTAAAGGTCTGCATCCGGCGGTGTTGCTCATAACCGGCTCCGGTGCTCAAGACCGTAATGAGACCGTCGCAGGACATCGCCCTTTCCTTGTACTTGCCGACTACCTAACACGCCGTGGGATATCTGTCTTGCGCGTGGATGATCGCGGCTTGAAAGGCTCACCAGATGATTTCTATAAAGCCACTGACGAGGACTTTGCGAGCGACGTGCTGGCGGGCGTTGAGTTTCTCAAAACCCGAAAAGAAATCAACCCTAAACAGATCGGCTTGATCGGACATAGCGAAGGCGGTCTAATCGCGCCAATGGCAGCAGCCAAATCGAATGATGTCGCCTTCATCGTGTTGATGGCTTCCCCCGCTTTACCCGGCGATCAGTTTCTTCACTTGCAAACTGCTTCGCTCATGAAAACGAGCGGTGCAAGTGATGTGAACATTTCCCAAGTACGGGCGTTGCAGGAGCGCATGTTTACGATCCTGAAACAAGAGAAGACCGACGCTAATGCCGCGAGAAGACTTCGCGCAGAGACGTTGGAGCTGCTTTCCCGAATGACTGACGAACAACAACGCGCGTTAGGGCTGTCCGAAGCCGCAATGGAAAATCAATTCAAGGTGATGATGACGCCCTGGTATCGTTATATCATCTCGTATGACCCACGTCCCGCACTTATGAAGGTGAAAGTGCCGGTGCTCGCATTAAACGGCGAGCGTGATTTGCAAGTGCCTGCGAAAGAGAATCTGTCGGCGATTGCACAGACGTTAAAGGCTGGAGGGAACAAAGATCGCACGGTCGTCGAGTTACCCGGTCTTAACCATTTGTTTCAAACAAGCCAATCTGGATTACCTGCAGAATACGCACAAATAGAAGAGACGATTTCACCAGCCGCCTTACAAATGATTGCGGACTGGATTCTGAAGCGCACAGCTAAACGGTAAGTCACATAATCAACAAGCCAGAAAGTATATTGCCGAAGTAGAACAGGCTTCTCTGATTGTTTGGGACGACTATTCGCCAGGCTGGTTCAAAGCTTGAACTATAAATTCGTAGCCCTGGCAGACTGTGCGCCTTCAGAGTGAGCGGCGCGAGGAATGATCACCACAAATAGGGCGCGCAACCTTGTGCGCCATACCCGCTTCTAACTGACCATCCGTTGGAATGAAAGCTTAACTGTGTCGTTCCACGCCGGCCGGCTGCGTGGGGACCCGGACGAAGCATAATGAGCTCATTTCATTTGAGAGGCCAAAGACGCAAACAATCCGGCCTGGCAGTTTTCCTGCTGTTGTTTGGCGTGATTTGGGAAGCTGGGGAGGCGGAGGCGCAGTCGCGACGTCGCACCGTTAAACCGTCGTCTCCGGTTAGCTCAACGCCGGCAGAGCCAAACGAAAGCTCGAACCCTCATTCAGTTAAGCCCGCTGGCGGAGAACTTCCCTCCAGGGTGCGGCTCCTCGTCGCGAGACGACCCAGCTCAAAGCACCTTCACACCGAAGACCAAATTTTCGCGAGCTTCGTCAAGCATCTGAATGAGTATGAAAACATCGAGGCGACGTCAATTGGTGATACTAAAGAAGGACAGGCTGTGGAGCGCGCGAAAAATGAAACTGAGGCGTTTGTAATACTAATGAAGTTTGACATTGATAGTTTTCAGAGTGGAACTATCATCATGAATTCGCAGGATCTACAGATTGGGTATTCCGTGTTGGCGCCGCACACCGGAAAAAGACAGACAAAAGGCAAGGTTTACTTTCAGGGAATTGGCGGTGGCCGACTGCGAAAAAGCGGCTGGCCCAATGGCACGCCTATCAGGATCACTCCGGATGCCGCCGGCAGCGAGGCAGCGGATGGTTTGTACTTCTGGCTGAAACTCGCGGCTATGAAGAAAGCGGTGCAGTAGGTGTCTGGTTCGATTTGAACTTTTAGGTCCGGAGGACCGGAAGTTAGTAGCCCCGTCCGTGTGAGGGCGGGGTACCAGCGACGGTTAGTTGCTTGAGCGCCGAAGGCGCGCCACGATTTGTGCCGGCCCTTCGGGCCTTTGGGCTATTGAGAGGTGGTGATCCCCGCCCTCACGAGGTCGTGTCAAAACTCTAATGAAAAAACTATCTGAAAAAATCTTGGGCCACATTCGACCTGTAAGAGGTTTTTCGATCGCGGCGAATGATTTTTGACGGACCATTTTCCGAGATTTCAGCGTTTTGACACGACCCCTCACGGACTGGGCTACTAACTTACAGTCCTTCGGAACTAAAAGCATCTGCGATTGACGCTGAACCAGGCCATACAGTAGGCGCGGACCGCTACAACCTAACTTCATCGAGCGCAGCTCCCACTCGCCGAAGTCCTTCTATCAGCGTTTCGGAATCACCGCCCAGGCCCACTCGGAAGTGGGCAGGCATCTCGAAGAAACTTCCTGGCACAACTGACGTTTCGTATTTGTCGACGCAGTAGCTCGCAGAGTTTATCTGCGTCGCCGTGCTTCACTCTTGGAAACATTATCGAGCCGAAGGACGGTCGTATTGTTTCCAGATCCTCTCTCGCATCAAGAAACTGATTTAGCTTTTCCCGATTACAATCTAAACGCTGCTGAGCACGCCGGGCAATACCTCCCAGTTGCTTAAGCGCCACGACGCTCAGCCGCTCGCCGGCATGCACCGGGGTCGCGGCAAATAGATCGTTGAGCAACCACATGCTCCTGGCCAGTTCCGGTTCGGCAAGAATCCACCCGCAGCGTAGTCCGCTTAGACCAAACGCTTTTGTCAGGCTACTTGTCACGATGAATTGATTTCCCAAATTAAAAGCCGTGCGTGGCGGTTCGACGAAGAGCATCTGGAGATAAACTTCATCGACCAACACGCGCGCGTTTCTCTTTTTGGCCAACTCTCCGATTTCCTTAAGCGTATCGTCAGCGGTCAGAACACCGGTGGGGTTGTGGAAGTTTGTTATTACAATTAATCGCGTGCGTCGGCTCATGTTCCGCTCAATTTCGGCAGGCGAGATGCGGAAACCATCCTCAAACGGGCGCTGAAAGCGTTTCACCTCGGCGCCAAGATAGTGAGCAAGGGCGAGCAGTGGTTCGTAAGCTGGACTCTCGAGCAATATCTCGTCACCGGGATTGATTAGCGCCGCCATCGCCAGATGATTGGCGAAAGATGTTCCGGCCGCCGTCACCACGCAGGCCGCATCAACCTGATACTGGTCAGCCAGCGCCTGTATCAGCGGTTGATAACCATAACCGCTCTCTCCGGTAATTTCGAGATCATCGAGCGAGACCTGCAACTCCTGTAACTTCAAATTCGCAAGACCGCTGGTGGCAAGATTAAAACAGGCGCGCGAACTCGTTTTGGCCCAATGCATATAGCGCGAAGCTCTCGCGCCGCGACTTTGATCCTGAACCGCATTCATTTTGTGTTTCTCCAACGCCAGAAAAAGAAAACGGGAATTCCTGCCAACAGAATGGCCAGGCCTATCAAGGTGTTTTCCGGGTAACGATAGATGGTATTGATTACTACCAGCCAACAGACGGCGACGAAGAGCGCTGTTGTTACGGGATGACCCGGCACGCTTGCTATCCTTCTCACGCCTTCGGCAGCTTGAAGGGCTGTCTTCCTCCGTCTGAAAACAAAAATGCAGGTAGCCGTGACGCCGAAGAATATGAAATCAACTGAGACTACATAATTAAGTATCTGTTCGTAGCGACCCGAAAGAGCGATCACGATGGCCAGAAAACCCTGAATAACTATAGCCATGATCGGTACCTGCGTCTTCGGATGAAGACGGCCGACGCTCTTGAAAAAAAGTCCGTCCTCGGCCATCGCGAAATAGACCCGCGGCGCGGTGAGCATGCCCTGGCTCAGAAATCCCAGCGTGGAAATGGCAATGCCGGCAGCAATTGCGCGAGCTCCTGCCGGGCCGAGCGCGAGCCGCATTACATCCGACGCGGGCGTGGTGGTGTTGGCAAGACCGGAAACTCCCAGCACGCGAACACAGACGAAGTTTACGGCCAGGTAGAGTATGACAACGCCGACAACCCCGATGATGAGAGCGCGCGGCAGATTTTTTCGCGGTTCGCGTATTTCTCCCGAGACGAAGCTGGCAGTCTGCCAACCGCCGTAAGCAAACAGCACGGGCACCATCGCTGCGCCTATCGCTGTCAGCAGATTGAATGAGACCGGGCGATCCAGGAGGCCGCCGGGCGCAACCGCTGATCTCGACTGAGGTCCAGCGAGAAAGAGCCCACATAGGATAAGCGCGAGAATCGCAATGATCTTCAACACCATCAGTAAGCTCTGCACCGAGCTACCGGCGCGAACGCCCAGACAGTTGATTACAGTCAAACCGCCGAGCGCTATGATGGCAACCATCCAATCAGTGATAGGAAAGCTTGTGAGTTCGAGAAAGTAACGCGCGAAAGTTACCGCGACCGCCGCCATGCCGCCGCTTTGAATGACGAGGAGCAATCCCCAACCGTAAAGAAACGCCAGCAGCGGATGATATGCCTCGCGAAGATAAGCGTATTGACCACCCACTTCAGGCCGCAGCGCCGCCAGTTCCGCCCAAATAAATGCAGCTGCCAGCGCGATGAGTCCGCCGAGGGCCCATACCGTAAGGATCAAAAATGGCGTAGTAACCTGGCGGGCTACAACGTAAGGATTAATAAAGATGCCGGAGCCGATAATGCCGCCCATCACGATCATCATGGCATCAAACAGGCCCAAGCGCCGGGCCAGTGCTGGGGCTGGATGGTTATTGGCCATGGAGGAGCTTTTCGAAATCCATCTGGATTGCGCTGTCCGGCGAACTTCAGGACGTTCGATCAGGTTGATGTTCTAAGCAACAGCACTTACCGCGAAGCGGTTATGTAATGTAGCCCGGGGTTGCCGCGTTTCGCGGCTACCCTGGGAACTGAGTTATGTAATGGGCCGCTACCCCAACGGGGTTACGGTGGGGTTGCCATCTCTCCTGACTCCCTTCCCCGGAGTAGCCGCGAAGCGCGACAACCCTGGGCTCTGTGCTGTAACCGCTTCACGGTACTAGTCTCGAAATCTGAACCTGGTTAGAGCTTACTGAAATTTGCCGGAACCGGCATCGTGCCACCTCGAGTTGACAGCACTGATATAACAGTCAGGCTTCTTCAAGATCAATATCGCTCCTATGAACACCGAAACCAATTCCCCGTCTGCGGCCACAATCAATTTTTGGCTGTGGGTGTTCCCCATCACTTATCTCATTCATATCGCGGAAGAATATTGGGGCGGCGAAGGTTATCCGGCTTATATCCTCCGACTCCGAGGCGTGCATATGTCGACGGCCAGGTTTCTGGTTGCGCAGAGCGTGGGCGTCATTTTGGTCACTGTTGGCGTGATTCTCGCTCGGCGCTTCAACTTTCCGCAGATGATGCTCATCATTCTGGGAAGCATCGTGCTGGTTAACGGCATTACTCACACCGTGACGGCGCTGAGTATTATGAGCTACGGACCAGGTCTCTGGTCGTCAATTTTCATTTGGCTACCGCTGGGCATCTTTACATTATTTCGCTTTAGAAACGCAGTCAGCAGGCAGCGATACTGGATAGCGATTGCCGTCGGCGTTGGCGTCAATGTGGTAGTTGGCATCCTCACAATGCGAGGCGGACGTGTTGTCTGATTGACGGCGAAGCTTAAGCGGGCAAGTCGCCCGAGGCTCAAGCAGTTCAGAGTTCAACCTTTAGGTTGGTGATTCGTAAGCGGCAAGCTAAAGCTTGAACTCTGAACTGCTCGAGCGGCATTCGCTCAGGAAAAAACCGGAGCCATTGTGGACTGACTCCGGTTTTCCGTCTGTGCTGGTTGTGCTCACTAAAGTTTAGAAACCGTTGCTTGCTCCCTTGAATCCATGCAACGCCTGCTTGAGTCCCCAACTGATGACGCGCATGTTGTCGTAGCAATAGCCGAGGATGTAGTTGCAAGTCGAAAGACAGTGCTTAGTGCATTCCACTTTCATCTCATCCAGTTGCTTAACGTCAAACTTGTGATTGCCGACGGTGCCCCAATCGTGGGTGGCGGAATACATCGGGAAACACGGCGCCAGCGAACCATCCGTGCGAATGATCAGTGAATTCTGTCCAGCGCGGCACTGCCAGGGTGGAACCTGACCGCGCATAAGCAGTTTCATGTCTTCCATGTGCTGTGTCGGATTCGCCATTTTATAGCCATGGTTGACCCGAAGGTCCTGCAAGTAGTCGAGCAGAGCATCAACTTTCGGCCAATCGTCGGGCGTCAGATAAGTTTGGTTCTCATTGAGGTGCTTGAAATGAGTCTGCTCCATCATCGGCGTTTCGTTCACGTGATAGTCCGTGGCGATGCCGTTGTCGTGAGCAATTTCGGTCAACTCTTTAACATCGTCCATATTGTTATGGCAGATGTTGATATTAAACATCACCGAGTAACCGTAGTGATGCTGGCGTTTTACGAGGTAGTCGAAGTAAGGCCGAATTGGATCAAGCGCTTTCGGCAAAGACTTGCGTTCCTTCACCGAATCAACCGCCAGATTAAACGTCGCGATGCCCGCGTCGCCGAGACGATCGATTACGTCCGGCTTCATCAAGCGGCCGTTGGTTGGCAAGTAAACGAAGATGTCTCTCTTCGCGCTGTAGTCTACAATCTTGTGGATAAACTTGGGCCGCAGGAGTGGTTCACCCCCCATCAGCGCGAGCACGCGCGCGCCGATCGAATGGAGCCAATCGATGGAACGCTTGGCAACGTCTTCAGTCATGCCCTTGACGGCATTGTTGTAAGACCAGCAATAGTGACAATCAAGATTGCATTTCCATTCGGTGAACAGATACGGAATGATCGGACGCAGCTCGCCACTGTGCCAGCGCGACTTAAAATAAGGAGAGCCCCAACTCTTCCACGTCCGGATCGCGTTGAACTTCTGATATTCCTTCCGGGTCATCGGCACCGGATCGGGTTTTTGTGGATAAACCGGCTCCGGTAAGACTTCTTCCGGCATCGGTTCGAGCTTAGGGGCTGCTTCCGCTTTGTAAAGTATCTGATGGAGCTTTTGATCTATGCGGAAGGGTTGGGCGGAACTTCCCGCTTCGAGGTTCTCCTGAATTTCTGCCATGACGTTACCTCTCCAGATTTAGACGAGCGCGCAAGACTTGCGCGGCGGACAATCAGGTCCCTGGGCTAAAAAGAAGCTTGCAAACAATCACTATTCGATTGATGGAATCGACTGCGGGTCAGGTTGAATGCCGCCAGCCGTTGCTAATCAAGGGTCACAAAACGTCGCGAATGTTCGCCGATTTTCCGCTGAATTGCAAGCCTAGAGCGCCGTTGGCGCCAGTTTTTGGGCCGCGGTTGCGCCAATATTTGAATCGCGATACGCTTGCGCCTTTTGTCGGACGCCTTTGCCTACCCCGGGTTGGGTAATTTGCAGCGATAGGTAAGACTGAAGGAATAAGAACATTGGCCGGTAGAGTTGATGTAATCGTCACAGCGGGCCTCAGGCCAGAGCTTTTCGCGAGCCGGAG
Source organism: Blastocatellia bacterium (assembly GCA_963698325.1). Classification (GTDB taxonomy): domain Bacteria; phylum Acidobacteriota; class Blastocatellia; order Pyrinomonadales; family Pyrinomonadaceae; genus PSRF01. The sequence goes on from CAVOQJ010000013.1 coordinate 1,043,817, forward strand.
TCTCGTCTCACTAAGCAGGAGCTTGCTGGTTGCAGGTCTCGCCGTGCTCGTTCTCGTGGGTTTTGGCTTACGGGTGGCGAGCTTGAGCTCTGAAGGATTGAGCGAAGACGAACTGAATAAACTTCAGGCGGTGGCAGACTATCGCGAGCACGGATTGACGTCGGCCAACAGTGAACATCCGCTGCTCATGAAGGCTCTGCAGACCGGCAGCCTGGTCTTCGCAGACAAATGGAACAGCGTTTCGTGGCTTGGCGGCCGCCATCAGCTCTCGCCGGAAACGGCGTTGCGTTTACCGAGCACTATTTTCGGCGCTCTCACTGCCATTCTAATTTATCTGCTGGCGGCCGAACTGTTCGGCACTGAAGTAGGATTGATTGCAGCGGCTTTGTGGACGTTTGATCCGAGCGGTATCGGTTTTAATCGAATAGCCAAAGAAGACTCTTTCCTGGTGTTCTTTTTTCTCCTGGCAAATATTTTCTGGCTCTACGGTCAGCGCGTCGCCGAAAGCGAGCCGCACCGCCGTCCCGAAAAATTCTATTGGGCATCCGCCGCTGCATTTGGCGCTATGCTGGCGTCAAAATATGTACCTCAGCTTCTGGCCGTGAGTGCGTGCTACTACTTCATGTTTCAGGGACTGTCTGAAACGCGTTGGCGTCTGGGAAAGAAACGGTTGCTCAAATTTTACACGCTCATGGGGATCGTGTTTGTGATCTTGAGTCCAACTATTCTGTTCCCGGCCACCTGGCACCAAATGCTTCAGTTCGCCGGTCAGAAGCTCATCGGCCACGACGGTTACGAATTCATGGGGAAGATCTATTCGCATCGCCTTACTGACTGGCTGCAAGGAATACCCTGGTACTTTTACCATGTTTTTCTTGCCGTCAAACTGCCCTTACTAATTGTTGCCGGCTTCGTCGTGGGCTTGCCGCTGCTGTTTCGTCGGAAGCTTGGCGATGGCCGTTATTTTCTTATCTTGTGGATGTTTTTATGGATGATGACTTTCTGTTTGGGAGGTGGCAAGTTTACTCGTTACTTTACCACCGTACTGCCGGCGGTGCTTATCACCTCAGCCATCGGCGTGCAGGCTGCCGGTCGCTGGGTTGGTCAACAACTCTCCAAGTTACTGGCTGCAGAATGGCCCAAACTTTATCTGCCGGCAGCGCTGGCATTGATCGTGGTAGCAGGATCGCTGATTACATCCGTGAATGCTGCACCACATTTCAGGCTCTACACGAACGCACTCGGAGGCGGCGAAGCCAAACGGGGTTACTACTTTCCACACGATGAGTTCTACGATGCCAGCATTCGCGATGTGATGATTGAGATCGACAGGCGCGCTGCACCAGCCGCGAAAGTCGCCAGCGAAACTCCGGGTCTCGCTTCATATTATGCGCAACGTGCCAACCGTCCCGATCTGGTTTGCGTCCATCTCTCCGATCCAAACGCTTTGCAGCAACTAAGCCAGGGAGATTTTGTGATCGATGCCCGTGGCCGTCGTTATTTCAGCAATGAAGCGGTCCTTGCGGCGCTCGAGCAGTCAGCCACTCCCGCGTTTACAGTCTCACTTGGCAACCTGCCTTCGGCTTCCGTTTACGTGCTGGACAAGAAATCGCTCGACGCGGTTCGGGAAGTCGCGAGTCACTTGACGCCGCTGACCAGAAGTTTTCAGCTGCCGCCGGAACGCGGCCAGTAACAACTAAACGCTGGTGTGCCCCGTTCGCTTCAGTATAATCTCCGCCTTCCGTCCAGGCTCTTCTGAAAAAACAGGAGGTTCGGTTTTGAAAAGACTAATCATCGCGACACTGTTTCTTTGTTCTTCAGTTGCCTTCTCGCTCGCTCAAGGCCAAAAGCAGTTCACACTTGAACAAGTGATGAGTGCGCCCTTTCCTTCGACGCTCGTCGCTGCTCCGGTCGGCGGTAGCATCGCCTGGGTGCAGATTGCGAAGGGTGTGCGAAATGTCTGGGTGGCGAGTCCACCGGGATACATTGGTAAACAGTTGACCTCCTACACCGAGGACGATGGTGAGGAACTTGGCGAGCTGGTTTGGACGGCAGACGGGAAGGCGGTTGTTTACACCCGCGGAGGCGACCTCGACGACTTCGGGGAGAGCCCAAATCCGCGCAGCGCGCCGGCGGAACCAAAACAACTGTTGTGGATCGTGACGCTAGACGGCAAGCCACCACGTCAATTAGCTGAGGGACACTCCGCCGCAGTCTCATCCAAAGGCTCCGTCCTCGCTTACATTTCCAAACGAGAGATTTGGTCGCTCAAGACTGACAGCAGCGATAAGCCCGCCGCGCTCGTCCAGTCAAAAGGGCGACCAGGTTCTATCCGCTGGTCACCAGATGGTTCGAAGTTGGCTTTCTCTAGTGGCCGCGGAGACCATAGCTTTATCGGCGTCTACGATCTTGCGGCGAAGACTGTGCGTTATCTCGATGCGACCGTGGATCGCGACAGCGAACCCGTTTGGTCGCGGGACAGTAAACAAGTGGCGTTCATTCGTATTCCTGCCTCGCGCGAGGCAGCAGCGTTTGCGCCCAAGCGCAGTGGCGAGCCGTGGTCGATTCGAGTTGCCGATGCCGACAGCGGCGTGGGACGTGAAGTATGGAAAGCAGACAAGGGCAACGGCAGCGTCTTCAGAAACATTGTTGCCGACGACCAACTTGTCTGGTCGGCAGATAACCGAATCGTTTTCCCCTGGGAGAAAGACGGCTGGACGCACCTCTACTCAGTTTCTGCCTCAGGCGACTTGAACAGGCCCGTTCTCCTTACGCCTGGGGAGTTCGAGGTTGAACATGTGACGGCCAGCGCGGATAAAAAAGAGATCATCTATTCTTCAAATCAAACCGACATTGATCGCCGCTACCTCTGGCGCGTACCCGCAGCAGGAGGAAAGCAGCCGACCGCAGTAACGGCCGCGATCTTGGATAGCGGAATCGAGTGGTCGCCGGTTGCAACCAGCGATGGGAAAGCGATTGCTTTCTTTCACTCAGACGCACGACGGCCCGGACGCGCTGCGATTCAAATAGGCTCCCAAAGTATGCGCGACCTCGCGCCCGAGACGATTCCTGCCGAGTTTCCCGCAAACGCGTTGGTGGAGCCGCAGCAAGTGATTTTCGATAGTGCCGACGGCATGAAAATTCACGGTCAATTATTTCTGCCAATGAACCTCGATAAGACAAAGCGCCATCCGGCGATTCTGTTTTTTCATGGAGGCTCGCGACGCCAGATGCTGCTGGGTTGGCATTACATGTATTACTACCGCAACGCTTATGCGATGAATCAGTATCTTGCCAATCATGGTTACATCGCGCTGTCGGTAAATTACCGCAGCGGAATTGGCTACGGCATGGAGTTTCGGGAAGCTCTGAATTACGGGGCGACGGGCGGCAGCGAATTCAACGATGTAATGGGCGCGGGAATCTACATGCGCAATCGTCCGGATGTTGACGGTAAACGAATTGGACTATGGGGCGGTTCATACGGCGGCTACCTGACAGCAATGGGGTTGTCGCGAGCCTCCGATCTTTTCGCGGCCGGCGTAGATATGCACGGAGTTCATGATTGGAATATCGTGGTGCGCAACTTCGTCCCGGCCTACGATCCGCTGGCCAAGCCTGAGGCAGCGAGGTTGGCTTTTGAATCGTCACCTGTCTCTTCGATCAAGACGTGGCGTTCACCAGTGCTGCTGATTCACGGCGACGATGACCGCAACGTGCCGTTCAGCGAAACAGTGCATTTGGTAGAGGCGCTCAGAAATCAGGGCGTGGAGTTTGAGCAGCTTATCTTTCCGGACGAGATACACGATTTTCTGCGACATGAGGACTGGTTGAGAGCCTATCGCGCGTCGGCAGATTTCCTGGATCGGCATCTAAAAAGCGGAACTCGCTAACTACAACAGCGTCACCCATGGCAGTGAGACTAAGCCAAAGCAGGATCCCGTGGGGATGGTCGTTCATAGTTCATGCTGGGCTAACTCGTCAGGACTAAACGGCTGCGGCGGTCCCTCATTGACCGCTCGTTCACACGTCAGGTTGTCGTCTAACTCTTCTACGAATACATCCAATCTCACATCTGACAAGGACATTGCGGCCAGCGCCCGTTTCTCTTGATCACTAAGCTGGCGCATGCCCTCCAGAATCTGTTCTAGACTGAGTGCTGTTTCGAGCTTGGCCATATCTACCTCCTACGATATTGCTTTTCCAAGAGAATAGTCCACCCTCAGACTTCTCGCCAGCTTAACAAGTCAATACAAGAACACTTGCTCGCGTTCCCAAACTCACAACTGCCTCCGGCCTATCGCCTTACCTCAACCTCCACCGGCTTCGCGTCGTGCGACTCGTAGCCTTCGGGCCAGTTTGAGATGTTCACGCCGTAGAGCCAATCAGACTCGGGCGTAACAGTGAAGCGAATGCTGATGGGCCGGCCACGCATGGCGCGCAGCCGCACTAACAACGCATCGACCCGCCATTCCTGAATCATCGGCTCGCCCCCGGGTTCAACGGAATTAGCCGCGAACCACAGTCCTTTCCGTTCACAAAAAGCGTGACGCGCGTTTTAATGTTCTCCGGTTTGGCATCGATAGGAAGCACCGGCCGAATGTGCGCGCGGACGATCAAGTCGCTCACGCGGCGTCGATCCTCGCGAGCCGGGATCGTGTATTCGAGGTGTCCGACTCCGAATCCCCAGATGTATCCCGGGCCGTCACCCATCTTCTCGAATCGCTCGCTCGCCGCCATCTGCGGCTTGAAACGATAGAGAATGGACTTGTCTTCCCTGACGATAACCTGCGGCAACGTCGCCGGATCATTGGCCGAACGCGTCCAGGCAAATTGCCGCGGTACCAAATGCCTTGAGGCGTCGAGTAATCGCGCGGGCGGATCAGCATCGGAGAGCGCGGCAAACATTTGCGAGGCGCGCGTAATTTCGCCGAGCACTTCCTTGTCGCGATCCGTGGTGTAAGTTACGCCATAACCGCGAGTGGGATCAGGCGTCAGGATCCAAAACATGGCGCCGCCAGAGCCGGCCCGAACATTGCTTTCCAGAAAAGCGCGATACCACTCCACCTGCGAAAAACCGTTGTAGCCTTCCACTCCCATCCCAAATTCCCCGAACACGAGCGGCTTCTTCAGCGAAAACGCCGCCGCAACTCGGTTCTCAATGAACTCGCCCAGCGCACGGGGCGAATCAACAAAACTGTCCGTATCGTCACGCGGGTAATTGTGCACGTCGCAGTAGTCGATATTCGGCAATTGATGATCAGCAAGCCACTCGCGCCGTTCCGCGGCTGTGCGGTAACCCCAATCACCCGGAGCGATCATGTGGTTTGGATCGAGCGACTTTAGATAAGCGCTCATCTCGGCAATCCACCCGCGGCGTTCCGACCCAGCGGCTGGTTACCGCCTGTGCCTCATTCATCAACTCCCAGCCAAAAATGGTTGGATCGTCGCGGTAGAGCGTGCCGGTCACCGTATTGCGCCGCGTGGCAAGTTTCTCAAGATGTTCGCGATAGAGTCGGCGCGTCATCTCATTTGTGTAAAAGAGCATTGCGCGTTCCGGGTTGATACCGAACCGAAACTTCTCGTCGGCAGCATCAGTAATCCCGGCCCAGCGAAGATACTGTGTGACGCCACCCGTATCGCGCCACCAGTTTGCCAGACAGAGTTGCACCAGGAGTTTATTGCGGGCTGCTTCAGCGATGACCCTATCAAGGTGAACAAATGCCTCTTCATTCCATTTGTCTGGCGCCCAGCGCAAGGGATGCGTGCGCGGCCAGTCCGTCAGATCGGCAACCGGACCGACGTCACTTGGGCCACCTTCACCTGAGGCCCAAACCCGCACCACGCGAATGCCTGACTGCGAAGCTTGTCGCAGAGTCTCGGGCATGCGCGCACGATCCTCGTCGCGATACATCACAGAAACGTTGGCGCCCACAAAACGAAACGGCCGCCCATCAATTACGAAACGGCTGCCCCGGACCCTCACGAAAGAGTCGGAACTCGAACCGGAAAATGAATTACTGCGGCGACCAATCAAGAAAAAGGCCGCGCCCACAAGAAGTGCGAGCGCGGCGATTAACACGAGTCTCTTTGCCATCAAGTAGATTATCCGCCCGCTGCCGTTACAGGCGGGCTGCCCGGCCAGGCACTCCGGTCCGCAGGCGGTAATGACAATCACGATCTGGAACTGGTCAAACTAATAAAACCCATAATCGCGCAGACAGCTCCGAGGATAACAAATAAATTAAGAAACGTCAGAATACTAAAGGCCAGACTGGTATCATTAGTTACCACTCCAAAGCCGACGGCGATGATTTGGATATGGAAAAGCAGCAGGCAAACCGCCGCGAAGGAAAACCATCTTGCGGATGGGCCAAAAGCACGCGCGCGCGCGAACCCTAGTACCGCCGCTATCAACCAGGCTACGGCGCCGAGCAAAAACAATCCCAGAAAAACGGGAATGAAATAGCCAGGCTTGTTAGCTGTTGTTTCCACCTGCGCAAGCATTAGCATCGAAGCTATAAACATTCGCCTCTCCTAAACAGTTTTGATCTTTATGACAAACTAAGCGCCGTTTGCGCAACAGAAGCCGCTACTGTGCACAAACGGCGTCAAATTCGGTTTCGATAATAACTACAGTGGCGCGCAATCAGCTTTGTCGGCTGCCAACCAGATATACCGCGAAAGAACTCAGAATGTCCCCGAGTATCGCAGCTTACTGCGTGATGTGTATCTCTTCTTCCTGATTGACGTGACCCAGGAAATAGATTAGGCCGCAGACGAAAGCAACCGCAGCCAAGCCCAGTGAATACCAACCGTACTTGTGGCCACCTCCCGGATCCTCCCAAGTCACAAATATGTAGAAGAAGTAGATTGCACCAACGGCTGAAGCTAAACCCAACACCGCGGCCAACAACTCTTTTATCTTCATTTTACCCTCCGGTAAATGAGTCGCTATGAAGGTTTATGGAAAAAGCCGGTTATAGCCAGCATGTTAACGCCACCCATCGCGGAACGCAAGTTTTGATTCCGGTTTTGGTGATTGGCAATGCGACCCTGAAAGGCGGCTGAAAAGCTGGATTGGAACGCAGCGGCAAGCGTAGGGCGACGACTCTTTTGACTGCCGAATCTTGTCCGTGACTCCGAAACCGCGGCAAGTGCACATTTCCACCGAGATTTAGAATATTAAACGCTGGTCCCCCGCGCGACGAGTGATGCGTTGGCTATCAAGAAACTCGAGCAGGGGGATCGCATACTTGCGCGAAACGCCGGCTAGATCTTTAAAGGTCGCCACGTCGATGAGCCGGTCCGGCTCATGTTCGTCCGCGTACTGACGCAGCGCCTTTTTCAAGTGCTCGAGCGCCTCGGAATGAAAAAACATTTCGCCTTGCACACGCACGAGAGTGCGATCATCGATGAGCAGTTGCAAAATCTTTCGTCCGTGCGTTCGCTGCTGTGCTGAAACTCCGGCCTCTGCTAACACCTGATCGAAGGTTGGCGCTGCGAGTCCCGCTTTCTCATAAGCTTCCGCAATTTTTTCGCGGAGCTGCATATCCGCAGGCGATAGTTTAACTCCGTGCTCGCTCACCCGAACGACATCTTTTTCTGTAACAAGCGCGCGTGCTTTTTCGAGATGCTCAATGACCGCGCGAAATACTTCTGGAGCGGCATGAGCGAAATGACGATCTCGCAGGGTCTCGCGCGCGAGCCCGCGAGAGAGCGGCTCGCGCTGATGATGAAGCTTCACTGCTTCCAGTGCTGTGCGAGCAAGCCGAGCAAAATTTTCTTTTGTAACTAACACCCCCTCGGCTTCGACTATTGCTGCTTCCCGGGCCTTCGTGACAGCCTGGGAAACCACCTCATCGTTCCAACCGGTTCGCGCCGCTATGTCCGACGGTCGTAGTCCCTGATCACCGGACGCTTCAACGAATACCGCGAGCCTGTCAGAACGGTCGCCATTAGATAGCACGTGCAAGCGTTCATGCGTCCTGGCCATTTCCCTGCCGCGATGTTTTGTCGCCTGAGGATCCAAAACCAGTCCCCCGGCAATTGTCTCCGCGGGTGAGTAAGAGCGAACGATAAAACGCTCGTCGTGGAGGGCCACAACCTGGCTCTCGAAACGCAACTGCGCAAAGGCAGTTTCGCCCGGCGGAATTTCGCCGCGAATGTTGAGCACTTTAACCCGGGCCAGCACTTCCGCCGCTCCCAGGTGAACGCGCAAACGGGCACGCGTGCGAATGGCCCGAGGCGCCCCTGGCAAAACGCTGAGCTGGACGTCGATGATTTGCGTGGGTTGTAGACGGCCTATCGGCGCCAGCACCATTCCGCGGGCGATGTCGGCTGCATCTACACCGGCCAGATTCACCGCCGTTCGCTGGCCGGATTGTGCGCGAGGAACCGAAGTTCCATGCACTTGCACACCGCGAGCACGCACACGAAGTCCGGCCGGGAGTAACTCCAGCTCATCACCCGCGGCAATCTCTCCTGAGACGAGCGTGCCCGTAACTACTGCGCCAAAACCTTTCATCGTAAAAGCACGATCGATTGGCAACCGGGCTACAAAATCTGAAGAACGCGCCGGCACGTCGGCGGCGATTTGGCGCAGCGCCTCGCGAAATTGTTCCAAGCCTGCTCCCGTGCGCGCGCTCACAGCGATGATAGGCGCACCTTCGAGAAACGACCCGGCAACAAGTTCTTCGGCCTCGGCGCGCACCAGGGTGAGTAGTTCCTCTTCGACCAGATCTGTTTTGGTGAGCACCACCAGGCCCTGTCGAACTTCGAGCAGCCGGCAAATGTCGAAGTGCTCTCGAGTTTGCGGCATGACGCCTTCATCGGCGGCAATCACCAGGGCCACGGCATCGATTCCATGTACTCCGGCGAGCATATTTTTAACGAAGCGCTCGTGACCGGGCACATCGACGAAGCCAACACGGACCTCCCCGAGATCCAGATCGGCAAAACCAAGATCGATGGTTATGCCACGCCGCTTTTCTTCAGGTAAACGATCGGGATCCTTACCGGTCAAGGCCTGGACGAGTGAACTTTTTCCGTGGTCGATGTGGCCGGCAGTGCCGATGATGATGGAATGCATTTGATCAAGCTGGACAGTGCTGGGGTTTTTCGATTTGGGCTTTGGTCTTGGGTCTTGGGTCTTGGTTTTTTTGGCGTTAACTCTTCGTACCTTTCAGGCAGCTCCCATGAACCGTCTTAACAAAGACCAAAGACCTAAGACCAAAGACCAATCTGATCTAAACTTTCCCCTGCGTCTGTTTCAGCACTCGTTCGTAAAACTCAATGTACCGCGGTATGACAATGTCGGTGCGATACTGCGCCACGGCAAACTCTCGCGCGTCTTTGCCCATCTTGCGTCGCAGCGTGGTGTCGGTCAAAAGACGCGCCGCGTCCGCAGCCATCTTCTCGACGTCGCCCACTGCGCTCAGAAATCCCGTCTCGCCATCCGTAACTACTTCCGGGATTCCGCCCACGCGAGAAGCAATAACGGGAACTTCGCACGCCATTGCTTCGAGTGCGGCAAGGCCAAAAGATTCCTGCTCCGACGGCAACAGCAAAACGTCTGCGGCCGAGAGATAGTCAACGATGTTTGGTTGCTTACCAACAAAGATGCACTTGTCGTAGATGCCAAGACAACGCGCCCGGTGCTCGACATTCGTCCGTTCGCTGCCGTCTCCAACCATGACCAGCCGCGTGGCGACTCCCTTTTGCAACACGCGCGCAAGTATCTCTACGCAATCAACCGGTCGTTTAACCGGACGAAAGTTTGAAACGTGCACCAGCAGCGGCTCGCGCTCGGGAGCAAGCGACGAGCGCAAAACTTCAACCGGGTGACGCGCATAATCAGTCTGACAAATGAAGTTTGGAATGACCTCGATGTCGTCAAACTGAAAAATCTCCTTGGTCGCTTCTTTCAAGTAATGCGAAATTGCAGTCACGCCGTCTGATTGCACAATACCGTAGCGTGTGATGGGCAGATAGGAACGATCCGCGCCTACGAGGGTGATGTCGGTTCCATGGAGCGTGGTAATCACAGGCAAATATCGTTTCGGCTTCAGCGATTCGCGGGCCAGGATGGCGCTGATCGAATGCGGGATTGCGTAGTGAACGTGAAGCAGATCCAGATTCTCGCTTTCCGCGACCTTCGCCATCTTGGTTGCAAGCGCCAGGGTGTAAGGCTGATGCTCGAACAGGGGATACGACATCATTTCAACTTCATGGAAGCGTACGCGCTCGTTAAGCTCTGTAAGCCGGGTAGGCAACGACGAAGAGATGAAGTGGACAGTGTGGCCGCGTGCCGCCAGCTCCTTTCCCAGCTCAGAGCCGACGATGCCACTGCCGCCGTAGGTGGGATAGACCGTGATGCCGATGTTCATTTCAAACCTGGTCTTTGGTCTTGGGTCTTTGGTCTTAGTTCGCTTTGGGTACTTATGCGTTTGATAGGATCAAGTATTCCCTGCCAAAGATCAAAGACCGAAGACCAAAGGGCAAAGACCCGGGCCAAAGGCCAAAGCAAAAAAAGCGGAGGCAAGCGACCCTCGCAATCGCGTGCCTCCATCTCAACTTGGCTCACCTTATTTGAAAGGGGGGCAAGTGAGGGGACGGAGTATATGCCCGCTTGCGCTCTTTGGCAATACTTGTTTGGCGCGAAATAGACCACAGGTTTTCCTGTATTGCCGCAGGCAAAATTTCCTGTCTGGCCCCGCTGGCCCGTGGATCACTGCGCTTCACCTTCAAACTAGTTATAATGGGTATGAAAAACGAGGACTGAAATAGTTCGGCTATTAGTAGTGGAAAACAACGGAGTTAAGCAATGCCTAAAATTAGTGATATCGAAGAAACGCCTAATCCAAATGCAGTCAAATTTATTCTAAGAGAAGCCGTCAGCAACGGCACGGCTCAGCAGTATGCTTCAGCGGACCAGGCGGAAAACGACCCGCTCGCCAAGTCGTTATTCGAAGTTGGTCATGTGGTTTCCGTGTTCTACATGGACCGCATGATTACAGTTGAGAAAGACGACGAGGGCGATTGGGACGATCTGCTTCCGACGCTTGCAGTGCCCATCCGCGCCGCAGAGGCCGTTAATTCGCCCGCGGCGAGTGCGGCAGCGGCGGTTGGCGGATCGATAGCTGCCATAACCAGCGACGACCCTCGGTTACTCAGGATCAACGACATATTGGATGAAAAGGTGCGACCGGCACTTATGGGCGACGGTGGTTACCTTGAAGTGTTGGGCTTGAAGGACCACACGCTGAGCATCCGCTATCAGGGAGCGTGCGGCAGTTGCCCGAGCTCACTCACGGGCACGCTGATGGCAATTGAGGGAATGCTCAAGCAGGAGATAGATCCTGAGCTGGAAGTAGTCGCCGTCTGATTTTCGAGTTTAGAGTCGAAACTTTAGTTCGCCGTCTCTCCCTAACGCCCTGAAGCCTTGGACGCCAAAACTTTTCTGGAACTGGCACTCGCTTCAAACGTTAATCCCTTCGGCTATATCTGTCATACCAAACCCATTCAGCGGCGGTAGCCCGGCGGTGACGGAAACTTAGCTGATTGCCGAAACACCCGCGCTTACGCTGGGCTGCTGCCCCAGGAGAAAACAATGGCCCTCAACGCTTTTCCTTCTTCTCGTTTGTCTTCACTGCTGGCTTTTGTCTTTCTGCTATCGGTGATTCCGGCAATCGAGGCCCAGGAGACTTCGCAGAAGACTGCTTCCCCACCACCGGCTACAGTGGTTCCTGCCAAGTCGTCGGCGAAGAACAAGGCAGACTCCGTCGCAGCACGTGCCAGGATCGAGCAGCAAAAGGCGCTGGCTCTTTCTCTATTGGTCTCGCTGGCAAACGATGCCCGAAGTTTCCCTGATCAAAAACTGCGAGCGCGCATCCTGTCGCGGATTGCGGATGCCCTTTGGGAGCCCGACCCGGAACAGGGACGCACACTTTTTCGCAAAGCCTGGGATTCGGCTGAAGTTGCCGATCAGGAATCCGCGCGTCTGGTAGCTGAAGAACGCCGGCGTCAGCAAGCGGCCAGCGGAAGTTTTGCTGTAGTTTCGCCGTCCGATTTGCGCTCAGAAGTATTGCGGCTTGCAGCCAGGCGCGATCGTGCCCTCGGTGAAGAGCTTTTGGACAAACTCAAAGACGCGCGTACCCGCGAAGCAACTGACGCCAGCTCGCCAACGCGCCCCGACTCGTTTGACACACCGGCGGCAATCAGACAACGCCTGCGCCTGGCGTATCAATTACTTGATGCCGATGTTGAGCGCGCCTTGCAGTTTGCAGATCCTGCCCTCGGAACAATCACGATGGAAGGTCTCAATTTCCTTTCGTTCCTGCGAGACAAAAACCCGGCAGCAGCCGATCAGCGTTATTCAGGGATGCTGGCACTCGCGGAGGCGGATTTGAAATCTGACGCAAACACGATCTCGCTGCTTTCCTCCTACTTATTTACGCCGCACCTTTTCGTTACCTTCGAGGCGGCTGGTGGTCAACAGTCTTCGCAAATGAACCAGCGCACTCCGCCGCCTGATGTGACACCGGCACTCCGTAACGCGTTCTTTCGCACGGCGGCCCAGGTTCTGCTGCGCCCTTCGCCTTCGCGCGAACAGGATCGCAGCACGTCCGGTCTGCAGGGAAAATACCTGGTCATCCGTCGCCTGATGCCGCTCTTTGAACAGTACGCTTCCAAAGAAACAACAGACCAACTGCGGAACGAAATGGCCGTTCTTGGCCAGGGCACTGATCGCGACCTCCGCGATGAAGATGATGACAATCCGATCCAGCGAGGGATTACTCCTGACCGCGCCAGTGAAGATGTTGAGAAGTCGCTGCTCGATCGGATCGACCGCGCCAGGACTGCGGCTGAACGCGATGCAATCTATTTACAACTAGCTACCAGAACAGCGCAGAAGGGCGACCTGCGTGCCCGCGACTTTTCGGAAAAGATCGAAGATAGCGAGCTGCGTAAACAAGCCAAGCCTTATGTGGATATGACACTGGCAATGAACGCGGTGGAGAAAAAGAACACGGAAATGGCTCTGACCATGGCTGCCAAAGGCGAACTGTCGCACCTTCAGAAGGCCTGGCTGTTAACACAAGCAGCCAAGTCTCTGCCGCCGGCGGATCATGATCGGGCGTTGGAGATCATTGCGGAAGCTGCGGTCGAAGCCCGGCGAATTGACGTTTCCGATCCTGATCGGCCGCGTGCCCTGGTCGCCGTGGCAAATGCGTTTCTCGCCATCGATCGCGCTCGTGCCTGGGAGACCATGCTCGAAGTTGCGAAAGCGTCCAACTCCGCCGAAGGATTCAACGGTGAAGATGGTCGGCTTACGATGCGGCTGCAATCAAAAAATATGACCTCAATGCGGAGCAGCACAGTTGAAGACTTTAACTTGCCGGGCGTGTTCCGAACGTTGTCGCAGGAGAACGCGACTCAGGCAATCGAACTGGCGCGTAGCTTTGAACATGAGGCGCCGCGCGCTACCGCTCTCATCGCCGTCGCCCGGACGCTGCTTAGTGAAAAAGCAAAGTGAGTAATTAATCGTTTGGAAGAGCGGGGGCAAGCCCGCCTTCCTAACCTTCGAGACCCTGTGACTTGAGAGTTGCTCATCCACTCGAGAGGCTTTCAAGCTATGGCGAAATCATGATGTCTGAAAGTCTCAAGGTTAGGAAGGCGGGCTCGCCCCCGCTCTTTTGAAAATTCGCTCGCTGGCAATTGGTTATGAGTAAATATTCATCGGTCTGGTCAGTAAGGCAACTGGATCGTCCACGTTCAAAGCTTCCCTTACATAGAATGGCTCACCGGCATTGACGCCAATCAGCGAGCCAAAGTAACGCATGCGATATTCGATTTGATCGAGAAAGCCCGGTTCGCTGATTCGCGTCTCGGCCTCGTTTGACTCCGGCCGGTAAAACTGCGACGTGTGCGCCCTGATTGCCGCCATCTTCTGCTCAACAAAATCCGAAACATCAACAATAAACGACGGTATTACGTGACGCGAAAAAAGCGAGTGCATGATGGCGGGCATTCGCACCGGCTCTTGATTTCCTTCCCCATCGTAGCGCGCCATTGTCGCCAGCCGCGCGGCCTGGCGCACTATGCGGCACGTGTTGGCATGATCGGGATGAGGATCGTCCCAATGCGTTGTCAACAACACTTTCGGTTTATGCGAACGGAGCACGCGGACCACGGCGGTGCGCGCTTCTTCAGTCAACCAGATATGCCCGTCCGGTTGGCCCAGGTTCAACCGCAAATCCAGGTTCATGATGCGGGAGGCCGCAATCGATTCTTGCGCACGCATTTCCGGTGTCCCGCGCGTGCCCATCTCACCTCGAGTCATATCGAGCACGCCGGTGCGATAACCGAGAGCCTTCAAGCGGAGTAACGTACCCGAAACGGAAAGTTCCGCATCGTCGGGGTGGGAGAAAACCGCCAGCACATCAAGCTCGAATTGTGACTCGTTCATGATCTCCTGAGGTTTAACTGAGGGCCACGCGTTTGGTCAAGGGCGTGCCACTGTAACGCAAACTGTTAGTTGGCGATCGGCAACCTAAGACGTGACTACTACTTGATCAGCTTCTACGATCCGATTCCAAAATAGTTTACGGCTCTGGATGCCGTGGCAGAACGTGACGGGTTATATATCATTACTCGGATAAGGCTACAATATTCTTCATTGCAGCCACACAATCCATGAAACTTGTTGTCCTCGGTTCAGGCACTTCATTTCCGCATGCTCGTCGGAGTGCTTCCGGCTATTGGCTGGAAAGTGAAAGCGGCCGGGCACTTCTCGACATCAGCGCCGACGCGCCGCATCGTATGGCCAGGGAGGAACTTGATTGGGTTAATCTCGACGCGATCTGGATTAGCCATTTTCACCTGGATCACATGGGCGGGCTGGCGCCGTTTCTTTTTGGAACACGTTCTGCTCCAGAAACTCAGCAACGCCTCCAGCCACTGCGTATCTGCGGCCCGGCCGGTTTCGTCAAAATTCTGCACGCAATCGATCAGGCTAATGATTACCGCCTGCTCGAGCAGCCGTTTCCTGTGGAGCTGATTGAAGTGCAGCCAGGGGATGAGTTTGAGTTCTTGCCCGGACTCATTGGCGTAACGTTCTCGACGCCGCACACGAGGGAAAGCCTGGCCATCCGCCTGACAGATAAAAATGGCAGTGTGCTCGTCTATACGTCTGACACGGGATATTCCGAAGAGCTTGTCGACTTTGGGAAAGGCGCCACCGTGTTGCTGATGGAATGTTCTTTCCACAAAAACAAGCCGGTAAAGACGCACCTGGAATTAACTGACGCCATGCGACTGGCGAGAAAGTGTGGACCGCAAATGTTGGTTCTGAGTCATCTCTATGCCGAGTGGGATGGCATCGATCTTGCCGGTGAAGCGCGAATGCTTTGGCCCGGCCAAACGATAGCAGCATTCGACGGACTGCGATTGGATTTTTAGCTGACCTTAGACATGTACTACGCCTGGGCCGCACCACCCCGTCCGGCAACCGTAAAAGAAGAAGAGACCGGCGTCGTTATTTTGAGTGCATATCCGCTCACGGATGTTCGCCGCCTCGTCTTGCCTCACGAAGGCCCGGACCATTGGCCGTTGTGGGTCGTTCTAAGGAGACCGGAAAACGGCGGCTGATAGCGGGACAAGCTGAATTGAGAACCGGCCGGGATCGGCGTGATATGCTAAAGTACCGCCTGCCACCAATGGCATTCCGCCTTTAGATTTTCCAATAAACTGGCTTCGGGGATAACAGTATGAGGTGTCCAAACTGCGGCAGACGGGCCAGCTGGGCCAGAACCCGGTGTCCTGCGTGTAGGACTAAACTGGTCACCTGGTACATCATCGCAGCGATTATCGTTGTGGGTGTCTGTTATGGCGGCCTGATAATCCTCGAGAAGGTAGGTTAGAGATTTAAGATTTCGGATTTGAAGTTTGAAATCCGGGAAGCTCAAAACCTGAAAACGAGAGCGGAGCACCTTCATCTTACGCGCGAGCGCGCAACATCCACAAAATAGCGCCGGCCTCGGTCGCAGCATTGCGCGCAAACTGACAGTTTGCGTTACATAGGTGAAGGCGGTGAGTTTGCCCCAAAATACTCACCGCCTTCTCGTGTGCGGTGCTGCCGCAGGTTGGGAGACGTCGTTCAGCGCACACGCACAACGATGTTGTTGCTTGTCAGTGCGTTCCCAGTTGCTCTCTGTAATTCCGCGATCGCCTTGTTGAGATCAGTCTGCGCGCGTAATTCATTTCCGCGTGCAGTAGTTAAAGCTGTCTGACGCTCAAGCACCAGGAACACCGTTGATTGCCCTGCGTCAAGTTTTCTTTGCTCGCTTTGATACTGCTGCTCACTTGCCTGCCGGGCAATAACTGCGGAGCGCAGGCGCGCCTCCGCGCTGCGCACCACCTGCAATGCATTCCTCACGTCAACCTGAATCGATTGCTCCAGCTGTTCGCGCTGCGTGGCGATACGCTGGCCTTCAACGAGTGAACGTCCCAGCTGCGCCTGCGCGGTGCGGTTTCCAAGGGGCAGGTTAATCTGCACCCCCACGCGAAAGTTATTGAACCGATTACTCAGCAGGTTTTGCAGCGACTGGTCGTAGCCGCCGATGAGAAAAGGCGACAGCGCTTGCGGCGGCTGCGGCGTCAACAGCGGCAATCCTGCCCGGGCAAGAAGCTGGTCGACTCTATCCCGAAGCTCCTGAGACGAGGCGCTGTTGAAAGGATTCCCGCTTCTGCTTTGCAAACCCGCCAAGCCGACAATGCCATAACTGCCGACCAGATCGATTGCCGGCTTGGTCTGTTCGCGAAAATACTTCTGATCGATTTGATTGATCTCTCGCACAACATTCGACTGTTGCAGTTCGGGCCGGTTTTCCATCGCCGTTTTCAAAGCATCCGGCAAAGAAACATCCGGCGAAGCGAGCTCTACCGAATCCGTAGGAACGATCGAAAGGTGCCACAGATCAGCCTGGCGATTCACCGCGATGAGGTTCTTCAAATTGTTTTCGGCGCGGGAAACTTCTTCCAGCGAGCTGAAGAGGCTTTGCTCGAAGCCAGCTACCTGCGCCTCAGCTGCAACCACATCGATTGGCGCCAGCGCACCTTCCGCAACCAGGCGCTTGTTGTGTTCAAGCTGCAGCCGCGAATCGCGCACGGCATCCCTTTGCACCTGTAAATTCCTGAGTGCAAAAACAAGATCCCAGTACGCGCGTTGTACGTCGGTTATTGTTTCGATCGCCCGTTGCCGAAACTGCGCATCGGTGAGCGAGAGATTTTTTTTGGCAATCTCAATCTGCCGCCGGCTGTTATCAAAGCGCAGCCCTCGAAACAGCGGCTGGGTGTAGTTAAACGTTAACGCCGTGGGGTATTGCGGGCTCAGTGGCACAAACTGATTGTCGGTCGTCTGACGAATGGAAGATAAGTCGAGACGATAGTTGCCGCCAAACTTCGGTGTCTGTCCTTCCAGCCGGGCGGTTGCGGTGTAGTCGCTTGAAGTGGTGACACCATTCGAGCCCCCGCTCAAAAAACTCGAGATGGGATTTTCGAGGCGTTCAAAGTAAGACGACGAGCTGAGTCTGGGATCGTAGACCCCTCGCGCTCCCTGCAGATCAAACTCAGCAATCTTCACGTTGTGGCGCGCAACTTCGATGTCCTTGTTGTTTTCGAGTGCCAGGGCCAGCGCCTCGCGCAGCGTAAGCGGTCGCTGACGATCCATGTCGACGCCAACGCGACCAAGTTCCGGCAAAGGTTTTTCAGCCGGGTGAAACTCAGGAGCGATCGCGGGAACTGGCAGCTCCTGGGGTGACAGCGAAGGCGATGGTGTTGGCGTTTGCGCGATAGCGGTTAGCGAGTACAGCATGAACGCCAGGAGCAAAAACGTGGCTTTGCCGCCACACAGTAGGGAAACGCTCCGCCTTTCCGTAAGAATTTTTCCTTCCGCTGAGGCTACGTCTCGAGCCATCTGGCAAGGCGCAGGCTCTGTCGGAAAGGCAGAGCCTTTCCGTACTGTGCGGCGGCGAAGCCGCAACCCCCGATTTGTCTCAACTTCAATCATTGTTCTGACTCAACATCAATCCAAAAAAACCTATCGCTTGTTCACTTAGTTTTTCGAAACCAAACCTAACAACGACGCCGTCGCGCTTGCCGTCTTGCGTCGCGCCCAGGCAAATGCTCCGGCCACTTGTGAGCCGATGATTCCCCAAACCTTACTTCTGCCAAGATCGTCGAAGAGCGAATAGAAAACAGGAACAGCCAGCAACGTCAGCAACAAACAGAGCGACTGCCCGCCAACTACCAGCACACCGATTGAGCGATTCGTGCCCGAACCCGGACCACTGGAAATGGTCAGTGGCAACATGCCGGCAACCAGCGCGATCGTGGTCATCAGGATTGGACGCAAACGATCGCGGTTGGCGCGAATGATCGCTTCGAGCCGCTCCATACCCCGCGCGCGTAACTGGTTCGTATGATCTATTTGAAGAATTGCGTTTTTCTTGACGACGCCGAAAAGCAGCAACAATCCCAGTCCGGAGAAAATATTTACAGTCTGTCCCGTGATCAGCAACGAGAGGATGCCGAAAGGTATTGCCAGCGGCAACGTCAGCAAAATCGTGATCGGGTGAATGAATGACTCAAACTGCGCGGCCAGCACCATGTACATAAATACAAACGACAGGATGAACGCGAGCATGAAGTAGTAGCCGGCGCGGCCAAGTTCTTTCGAACGGCCCGCCAGACCGGTTTTGTAAGCAGAGTCGATGTTCACTTCCTTCGCAAACTGGTTCATCTTTTGAATTACCGCCGCCTGGGACCCCCCTGGTTTTACGTTGGCCAGCAATGTCACCTGGCGCTGCGCGGTTCAATCGATCGATAGCCGAGGGACCCGTCCCCTCTTCCACTCGGACCAGATTGTCGAGACTCACCCAGCCGATTTTTGACGAGGACACGATCATCTGTTTCAGACCTTCGACGCTGGAGCGAAATTGGCCTACAGCGCGCACGCGCACGTTGTATTGATCGGTGCCGGCGTTGAAGGTGGAGACTTTTTGACCAGCTACAAGCGTGTTCAGAGCTTGCGCGATATCGGCTACCCGAACTCCAAGGTCCGCGGCGCGCGCGCGATCTATAACCACGCGCAACTCCGGTTTTCCCGTAATGAGCGAAGAGTCGGCGTCTACAACGTCCGGAATCGTCTTCATCTTCGCCAGCAGAGCTTCGGAGTATTTCGTCAGCTTCTCGAGGTCGGGGCCGCCGATGACATATTGAATGTCGGCGTTTCGGAAACCGCCGCCGGAAATTGCTGCGACCTGCTGCACGCTCGTTCGTAGTTGCTCCGGAAACTCTTTCAAGTACTTCGCCAGCACTTCAGATCGAGCGCGCACCATCAGATCGCTCTGCGATATGCTGCGCTCCTCGAGCGGCTGCAGCTTGACGTAAATCGACGCGACGTTTACCTGCTCCTGATGCTCCGCCGCCGATTGTCGTCAGGGTGTCGGTGACCCCCGGCAGCTTCCGTATGTCTGCGGAAATGCGCTCGGCCAAAGTAGAGGTTGCCGCGAGCGTTGAGCCTTCCGGCGCGCGCACATTAATCTCAAACTGAGACTGATCGTCCACCGGCAGAAAGTTTTTTCCAACGAACATGAACAACGGCACGATACTGATGATCACGATGAGACAGGCGCCCACAACTACCCAGCGATGGGCCATTGACCAGTTCAGCATTCG
The DNA here is from genome assembly GCA_963698325.1 of Blastocatellia bacterium. Taxonomy (GTDB): domain Bacteria; phylum Acidobacteriota; class Blastocatellia; order Pyrinomonadales; family Pyrinomonadaceae; genus PSRF01. The sequence goes on from CAVOQJ010000013.1 coordinate 1,063,557, forward strand.
CGTGTAAGTCCGGTCGATGGGTCGATAAAAACGAGATTGCTTTGAGCCGTGGTCCGCTGGTTCGAGGTGGCGTTCGAGCGGTCCCTCCTCAGCGTCGTTGCTGCGCTTAATAAGGCGCGCGGCTAACATCGGCGTCAAAGTAAACGAGACGAGCAGGGAAACGGCGATGGCGAAAGAAGAGGTCAAACCAAACGACGACATGAAACGGCCGACTATGCCGCCCATAAAACCTACCGGCAGGAAAACCGCCAGCAGTGACAACGTCGTCGCCGTGACCGCCATGCCAATCTCGCGTGTGCCTTCAATGGCTGCCTGGAACGAAGGCATTCCCTTCTCTTCGATGAAACGAAAAATGTTTTCCAGCACCACGATCGCGTCGTCAATCACGATACCGACCATCAACGTCAGCGCCAGCATTGTGATCTGGTTCAGCGTGAAGCCCATTGCCGCCATCAAGCCAAAAGTGGCTATCAACGAGGTGGGAATAGCAAGGGCCGCAATCACCGTCGAACGGAAGCTCCAGAGAAAGAGAAACACGACGATTGCGGCGAGGATGCTGCCCTCGATTAGGTGTTTTTGAATGGATTCGATTGAAGCCTTGATGAAGATCGATTGGTCGCCCACCACCTGAGTTTTGTAACCGGGCGGCAAGCTTTTTTGAATCTCCGTCAAGCGTTCCTTAACCGCGTCGGCGACCGCCACCGTGTTTTGTCCCGACTGTTTGGAGACGACCAGAGTGACCGCCGGCTGGCCATTGAGTCGTGCCTCCGTCCGCGGCTCTTCCGCTCCGTCTTCCGCATATCCAACGTCGCTGAGCTTGACTGCATAATCGCCGCGGTTGCCGACCACCAGGTTATTGAAATCAGACGGCTGAACGATGCGCCCCATCGTTCTGACAGTGAGCTCGCGCGTTCCCTCATCTACGCGTCCTCCTGGGAGCTCCATGTTCTGCGCGCGAACCGCGTCGGCCACTTGCGCGACCGTAACGTTGAAAGCGCGTAGCTTGTCGGGATCGACCCATACCTGAATCTCGCGGGTGCGGCCACCGATGATGGTCACATCGCCAACACCACTGATCGATTCAATCTGCTGTTTGATCTTCTTATCCGCTACGTCCGTAACTTCGCGCGGCGAGCGCGGCGCTGAAACCGCAATTCGTACGACTGGTGCGGCGTCGGTATCCAGCTTCTGAACTATGGGCTGCTCGGCGGTGACCGGAAGATCATTCACGATCAGGTCAACCTTGTTGCGTACTTCCTGCGCCGCGATATCCGGATTCTTTTCCAGTAGGAACGTAATGAAAACCTGGCAGACGCCTTCAACTGAGGTCGAACGCAGTTCGTCGATGCCGCTGATGGTGTTGACGGCGCCTTCAACTTTGTCGGTTATCTCTGTCTCGATTTCCTGCGGTGAAGCGCCGGGGTTAACGACTGTGACCGTAATGGTCGGCAGATCGATTTTGGGGAAAAGATCCACACCCAGCGATTTGTAGGAGAAGAGCCCGACGACCGTGAGACTCAGAATGAGCATCGTCGCAAATACCGGACGCCGTACACAGATTTCAGCTAACTTTTGCATCGTTTAAGTATCGAGTCCAAAGTCCAATGTCCAATGTCCAATGTCCGCTTTCGGTTCTTAACTTTGGACTTTGGACATTGGACTTTGGACTGTCATTGTTTTACTGCCATCCCATCGCTTAGCTGTTCGACATTGCTGGTCGCCACGTTTTCGTTGGCCGCAACGCCGCTCTTGATCTCGATTAAATCGCCTTCGGTTTGCCCGGTTTGCACCAAACGCTCCTGAGCATGGCCATCCTTGATTACAAAAACGCGGCTGACTCCGGACTCGGTGTGCACCGCCCGGGCGGGAACAAGGGTCGCGGGCGCTGCCCGTGACTCGAGAATTCGTACGGTCGCAAACTGTCCCGGTTTTAAGGCGCCGCTCTCATTTTCGATTTCCGCTTCCACCGTCAGCGTGCGCGAAGTCGGCGTAACGTTTGGCGAAATCCGCGCAATTCGACCGCTGAAGTTTCGGTCGGGCCACGCACTGGTAGTTACAGACACAGATTGCCCAACCGCAACTGCTGGAATTGCCTGTTCCGGAATATCGATTCGCACACGCAAAGGGTTGATGCGAACGATTGTCGCAACTTTCGAGGTTGTGGAGACATATTCGCCGAGGTCAGCCGGACGGTCTGAAACGTAACCATCGATCGGAGAATATACGTTTGCGTAAGACAGATTTCGCCGGGCAAGATTCAGCTGGCTTTCCGCATTGGCGACGTTTGCCCGGGCCGTCATCACGGCAGCATAGTTCTGGCGGGCGAGCGAGAGCGCCGCCTCATACTGTTCCTTCAATTGGTCGCGCTGCGCCTTCTGCTGGTCGTACATCGACCGCGAGATGTCTCCCGACTCAATCAACTTCTCCGACCGCCTCAGGTTCTTCTCTGCGAGTTCCAACGCCACCCTGGCATTCGCAACTTCCGGAAGCTTGTTTAGATCAAAAGACTGGCCCGGGCGAATTCCCACCTTCTCTTCAGCCTGACGTAATGCCGCCTTTGCTTGATCGACTTGAGCCTGCCCCTGCTGTACACGAAGTTTCAGATCCACGTCGTCGAGACGAACAATGGTCTGTCCGCGCTTAACATAGCTGCCCATTTCTACGGCGACCGCAACCACTTTTCCAGCGGTTGAAGGTGAAACATCTGTCTGCTCATCGCCGGTCAAGCTTCCGGTCGCCTCAAAAAACCGGGGCAATTCCCGCACGATAGCCGGGGCGGTTGTTACCTCCACGGCCGCCGGCTGCGACGAGGTGTTCGTCTCGTCTTTTCTGACGTTCGCCTTAGAACCGCCGCACGAAGTTGCCAGAAACACAAGGCCCGCCAGGGCAACAGCGAGGGACAAAGCCTGCAAAGGCAAAGTTTGTAGTCTGGGAGATGACATTGAATCTATTTCTTTCTCGAAAAACCGTTTCCCGAATCCTTACTTTCATTGCTCGTTTTGCGAGTAGATTCGTCTCCGGTGGAAATTCCATTTAGGAGAATGTCGGTAAAGTGCTTCGCTGCTTCCTCGTTGGAAATCTTCAGCAAGCGCCGGTTGGGATCCCACAGATTGTTGTTGAGTGAATGGTGAATAATCATCCCGATGAAAGAGCGAACAACGACTAACGGATCGATTCTAATGATCGCGCCGTCCCGTTGCCGCTCGGCAACGTAGGCAGCCAAAAGCTCGTAAACGCGGCGGACAAATTTTTCAAAGAACATTTCCGCCAGTTCATGGCCTTCCAGTGCCGAATGAAGCAGTAGTCGTTGAAACTCCGGATCGCATTCGTGATGATCAAGGGCGCCGAGAGCCAGTTGCTCAAATACTGCGCGGTCGTCCTTCTGCTTGAGCGCCTCGGCAACCATTTGCTCCGGATTCATCGAGTCGCCTGAGCACGCTTTGTGGTCGAGGATTGCGCTGTACAGCTCCTGCTTGGTGGCGAAATGCCGGAAGACCATAGCCTCAGAAACGCCGGCTGCCTGGGCGATTTCTTTGGTGGTAGTCCCGCCAAAACCCTTCTGCGAAAAAAGACCAACCGCCACCCGAAGTATCTGCAGCCGCCTGTCTTCCGCGCTCATTCGGGTTCCGCTAACTACCTGACCCCCGGTTGCCGTTTGGGCCTTTCCAATAGTGATTTCTTTGCTCAAAAAGGGCGATTTCCTAACTGCCATCTGGCCAAAGTAAGTACTTACTTACCATCGGCTTGTCTGCCTTGTCAAGAGTAGGTTCGGCCGCGGGTGCGCGCTCTGCCGCCCTTCGATTGGGACAGCATTATCTTCCTTGTTTTTGTATTGTTCCCGACCTAAGCGATCTCAACTTGTACCCTTTCGCAACAAGGCACTTGTCAAGATCGAGCATTTCATCTTTGCCTCGTAGGCAAATTCCTCAGCGTAACTTTGAGACATGCAGCTCGACCTACCACGCGCGCCCACTCGGCACATAGTTTGCTCATCAGTTAAATGATTATTTGTACGCACGAATAGGTTTCGGAAATTCCAGTTACTTCAAAAGGAGATAATGATCATGTCGCAGAACAGAACTTCAACCGATTTCCCCGGCACTTCACAAACAGGTGGGCAGACAGGAACGAGCAGTCCGACAGAAACTGCTGCTTCGTCGACCGAGCGCTTTGCAGCCGGCACTGCCGCGGGCACCACTGGAACGGGCACCGGCACCGCGACCGCTTTAGCGCAAGAATACGGTACTAAGATTTCGGAAGCTGCCAGCCAGGCCAAGGATTACGTTAGCGACAAGATGACCGTTGTCGGCGACAAGATCAAAGAGCTAAAGAACGCCGATTTGTCGGAGATTACTGAAAGCGCCAAAGACTACGCTCGTCAGAATCCAGGTCAGGCCATTTTAATATCGGCGGCGGCTGGTTTTCTCGTCGGCTTGATAATTCGCGGCCGGCGCTAAGAGAGCTTTTGAGCACGTAACGCTGGAAAGGAGACAAATGCAATGGCAGCCTCGGCTGGGAGTGCGACAGCAAACGCGGCAACACCTGCCGTAATACAGAAGCCGGACAACGAAAGTTTACCGTCGTTATTTAGTCGTTTAGGAGACGACGTAATGCAACTCTTCGATACCAAGTTGAGTTTGCTGAGAGTCGAACTCAAGGAAGAGGCGAATGAATATGCGCGCGACGGGCTCATGATTGCAGTGGGTGGCATCATTGCGGCAATCGGTTTTGCCCTCGTAAATGTTGCCCTGGCTTTTGGGATCTCTACGCTTTTTGCCAATGCCGACTTGAGCCAGCCGGCGAAGTACGCGATCGGGTTTGTAGCCGCCGGCGTGCTCTATCTCATTGTTGGCGCAATAATCGTCTCGACAATGAAGAGTCGTTTAGCAAAACAAAAGCTCGTTCCGGACAAAACGGTCGCAGAGCTTAGAAAGGATAAGCAATGGCTGAAGAACGAACTTTAGGAATCGCGCGCGCGCGCGAGGCGGATGACGAAGAGCCATCCAAGGAAGAACTCCAGCGGCGCATGGAGGAAGCGCGGGATTCGATAACAAACACCGTGACCGAGATTAAGGACACCGTGGCACAGCAATATGAAAACGTGAAGGAAGCGCTCGATTGGCGCGAACACTTCAAACGACAGCCGCTGGCCTGGTCGTTGGGGGCAGCGGGCGTCGGGTTCTTCGCGGGTTATGGAATTGCGGCAGCGATCAAAGGAGACGACTACGACCAGGAACGCCGCGCGCCTTCACCTACTTACGGGACAGCTCATTCATACGCGGCGCAACCAGTGCTTGGCGAAGCAGCGGTCACGCCGTCTCCCAGCCCTGCCGCGAAGACTAACGGCCAGGATGAAGGGCCCAGCATGCTTGATCGGTTTAGGGAGACCTCAGCCTACGATCGACTAAGCAGGGAAGCGGGGGCGCTCGGTGACCGCCTGGTCGAGGAACTCTCAACTACGGCGCAACAAGTAGTGTTGCCGGCATTGTTAAAGAAGATTAAGGGTTGGATTGGCCTCGATCTTTCAACAAAGAGCGCAACGATGAAGGCTAATGAGGTGGGTCAGAGTTCGTCTTACAAACGTCCCCTCGAAGCCTCGAGCGTCCCCTCGAAGCCTCGAGCTAGCGACTACTGAACATATAACCATGAAAAAGGCGAGCCGTTGGAGACTCGCCTTTTTTCTTTTCAGCGCAGCTATCGTCTACTATCTCACCGCGCAATTGTTTTGCGTGGCAGCTTCTCGTCTCGCATCGCCGCGCCATAGACAAAGGCCGCCATGATGGTTGCTGCCTGCTTCATGTCATCTGCCTGAATACGATCGAACACGTCCTGATTCGAATGATGTGTACGGCTGTCGTATTCAATCTCATCCTGAATAAACTGAAATCCCGGCAAGCCGATGGCGTCGAACGAAAGATGATCGGTGCCGCCGGTGTTCGAAACGGAAAGCGTTGCCGCGCCCAGGTCGCGGAAAGGCATGAGCCACTGACGAAACAATGTGCGGACAGATTCGTTGCCCTGTAGATACACGCCGCGAATTTTTCCAGTGCCGTTGTCCAGATTGAAGTATGAACTAAACTTTTCGTACTCGGGCTTGGTAACGAGAACACCAGGCGCGGGACTCGCTGCCGGCGTTGCAGGCGCGCCCGGAGCAGCAGCGGGCATTTCAATTTTGCCGAAATGTTCAGCCACGTAGGCTTTCGATCCCAGCAAGCCCTGTTCTTCTCCAGTCCACAGTGCAACTCGGATCGTCCGGCGCGGCTTGAGATTCAGCGCTTGAAGAATGCGGACCGCTTCCATCGCGACAGCCACTCCGGCGCCATTGTCGGTGGCGCCAGTTCCGGCATGCCAGGAATCCATGTGGCCTCCGAGCATGACCACTTCATCTTTCAGGTCGCTGCCGGGAATCTCTGCGATTGTGTTGTAGCCCATGAGATCGGCGTCTTGCCACTCCACCGCCAGGTCCACGGTCATCTTTACCTTTTCGCCCGCTTCGATCATTCGCGCGATGCGATTGTAGTGTTCAACTGCAATCACGAGTTGCGGAATGATCTTCGGCGCGGTCTTGTCGTAGGCCTGAATTTGCCGCGGAGCGTTTGGCCCAAACGGGTTTTCCACACACGGCTGTGGCACGGTCGCGGATTGAACGAAGATGGTGCCGCCATCGCCCAGACGGCTGGCATCAACCAGGACTGCAGCACCTTCATCGTGGAAAAACTGATTCTTACGGCAAGCGAAAGTTTGGGCCGCGCGCTGCTCAGGGGTGAACCGCCGTCCGGCTCCTTGTCGTGGCTCGGGTGCATCGGCCAAAGTTAGTAGATCTTTCTCATCGCGCCGTGTGCCCATCGCCTCGAAATGCGCTTTCACCTCTCGCATTTTCGCCGGTTAAGACAATCGCGCCTTTGAGTTTGCCTTTAAATCGTTGCAGGTCCGCCTCATCTTTGGCGTCGACGTAAACTACCTCGGCGGTAAGAGGCCCGGTAGTGCCTGGCGACCAGGCCTTCGGGTAAGCGATCAGCGGGATGTTCAACGGCTCAGAAACTTGCGCCGAGAATCGTTTCAGCGACCAGCCACGGCCGAAAGGTCCCCACGCTTCGAGGTGCGCGTTCTGCAGGCCCCACTTCGTAAGCTGGTCACGCGTCCACTCGTTTGATCTCTTCATGCCGGGCGATGCAGTCAAACGCGGGCCGATGACGTCGCTGAGATAACTCAGCGTCTGCATTACCTGAGAACGATTCATGCCTTCATCTTTTATACGCTCGATGGGATCGTTAGGATCTTTTGCCGGCGTAGGAGATTGCTGTGTCGTCGCTGCCGGCGAGGTTAGCGACGCCGCAGTTGATGCCGCAGTTTGCTGTGCGAAAGTTGCGGTCGGCGAGAGAAGGAAAATCCAAAGCAGCACGGCGGCCGCATTGCGTCTTAACATTCTTGCTTCTCCTCTTTTTTTGATTGGCTTAAGGACGGACAGATTCTATTTGAATAATATCAAACGAAAACTATAACGGAGCAAACAATTCGAACAACGCGTGGAGCACACCTGTGTGTGCACTTCCTTACGCGGGAAGACACATAGGCCCCCGTTACGAGGAGCCAGGCCTATACTCGGCTGACGTCTTTCTTGCGCTCGTGTTTCTGCTTCGTCTTCTCAGCAGAAGTTTCGTTGGAGCTATAACCACATTCCTCGTTGGCACAGTGACGAAACGTGCCTTGCCTTTTGGTAGTTTTCTCCAGCAGAAACGGCGCCTTGCAATCCGGACACGCTTCAGCAACCGGCTTGTCCCAATAAACTCGATCGCAATCGGGATACATGGCGCAACCATAAAAAACCTTGCCGCGTTTAGACTTCTTAACGACCAGTTCACCTTCGCAACCAGGCCGCGCACACTAAACGCCCGTCGTTTCCTGCTTGATGTATTTGCACTTCGGATAGTTTGAGCAGGAAACAAATTCTCCGAATCGACCGACGCGTCTCACCAATTGCGCGCCATCGACCGGACACTTTTCATCCAGCGGCACCGGCGCCGGAGCTGCCGCACCACTCTTCGCGATCTTGCGAATGTTGCGACATTCGGGATAGCCCGTGCAGCCGAGAAATGGACCAAAGCGTCCGCGCTTCAACTGCATCGGCTTGCCACACAATTCGCAAATTTCGGGCTCTGCAGCCTCCTCGGTGCCGGCCGCAGAGTCTGTACCATTCGCTCCACCATTAGATGCCGCCTAGGCTCCGCATCGCGCGTCGCATCACAGTTCAAGCACTTGAGATACTTCCCAAAGCGGCCCCACTTCAGAACCATCCCCGGCGTATCGCATTTCAGACAGACTTCGTCGGTCGGTGTGTCCTTATCCTTGATGCCTTTAATGTAATGCTTGAATTTGTCCAGATCGTTCGCAAACTTTCCGTAAAACTCGTGCAACGCATCGGTCCACTTGAGTTTTCCTTCCTCGATCTCATCGAGCTCCTCTTCCATTCGCGCCGTGTAAGTTTCATTAAAGAGATCGTCAAAGCCACCTTCGATCAGCAGATCGTTCACCGTCTTTCCTAAGTCAGTCGGATGAAAACGGCCCTCGAGTTTTTCCACGTATTCGCGCGTCCTGGATCGTCGTCATGATGGCAGCATAAGTTGATGGCCGGCCAATTCCCTTCTCTTCCAGGGCCTTGACGAGCGTTGCTTCAGTATAGCGCGGCGGAGGATCAGTGAAGTGCTGTTCCGGCGTCATCTTGTTAAGAGCCAGCGTCTCACCCTTCTCTACCAGCGGCAGCTTCGTTTCGGCTTCTTCATCCTCTTCCGTCTTCTCGTCGCGACCCTCCTGATAAAGCTTGAGGAAGCCGTCAAACTTCTGTACCGATCCGGTCGCGCGGAAGATGAAACGTCCGGCGCCAATATCGATTGTGGTTTGATCAAAGACGGCGGGCGTCATCTGCGACGCGACGAAGCGCTGCCAGATCAAGCGATAGAGTCTTAGCTCATCCTTATTCAAATAGGCGGCAAGCGAGTCCGGAGTGCGTGTGACCTCGGTAGGACGAATCGCCTCGTGTGCGTCCTGAGCGTCTTTCTTCGAACGATAGTGAATTGCCTTTTCGGGCAGGTAAGGCGCGCCATATTGGGCACTGATGAAATCTCGCGCTTCGTTGAAAGCCGCATCGGAAACTCGCGTCGAGTCAGTTCGCATGTAGGTGATCAAGCCGACGGAACCTTCAGCACCAAGCTCCACACCTTCGTAAAGCTTTTGCGCGATCATCATCGTGCGCTTCACAGCAAAACCCAATTTACGCGACGCCTCTTGTTGCAGTTTTGAAGTAATAAAGGCTGGTACCGGATTACGCTTGCGTTCTTTCTTTGTTACTTCATTGACTACGAAGGTTTGCTGGTTTGCTTCGGCGACTATCGCCGCAGCTTTTGTTTCGTCGCCGATTAGGATCTCATTGGCTTTAGGGTCCTGATCAAATCCCCCTGTCTTAACTGTTTGCTCGTCGATCTTGAACAGCCGGGCATCGAAGGCAGGCGGAAGTTCGGGCCCGGAGATTGGCCGATATCGTCCAGTACTCAGTTTTGATGAATTTCTCGATCTCGCGTTCGCGCTCAACAACCATTCGCAACGCTACCGATTGCACGCGTCCCGCGCTTAGCCTGCCGCCAATCGTGCGGCAAAGAAGCGGAGAAACTTTGTAACCGACGAGACGATCCAGCACGCGCCGGGCCTGTTGTGAGTTGACGAGATTCTCATCAATCTTTCGCGGATGTTCGAAAGCCTCGTTTACCGCGCGCTTTGTGATCTCATTAAACATCACGCGGAAGTGTGGCTTTGCCGGACGTTTCGGCACAATTTCTTCCGCCAGGTGCTGGCAAATCGCTTCACCTTCTCGATCAGGGTCGGCGGCAAGATAAATCGCGTCGGCCTCTTTCGCAGCCTTCTTCAGCTCCGCAACGATCTTTTTGTTGTTTCGCTTTTTAGAATCGGGAATTACTTCGTAGCTGGGTTTGAAATCATCGTCGACGTCCACTCCCAAACCCTTGGACGGTAGATCTTTGATGTGGCCTATCGAGGCCTTAACCAGATAGTCCTTTCCCAAATACTTGTTTATCGTCTTCGCCTTTGCCGGCGATTCAACTATTACTAAATTTTTTGCCATTTTCTATCACTTTATAAAACAACAACCGAGTGGGCGGCCTTATCTCGTTCGCTTCGAGCCAGAATTCCAAAGTACAAAAAATACTCTCGTAAGTCAGATGGGTGAATGAACTCGGGGACCTCATTGTAGAGTTCATCGCATATTACCTCCCTTAACCGCGTCAGCTCTTTGAGTCGATGATTCTTCCACCGAGGATCAGCAATAGTGAGATCAAGGAGTTCAAGCAGTCGCGCGAATGCATGATCGAATCGGGCTTTGTTGCCGCGCTTTTTCCAACTTAGCGCCCGCTCATACTCGCTGCCGACATTGCCAAGTTGGCTCGCAAGCGACAAGCTAAACCAGCGACCAGCGGCCAGATCTGGATGATAAGTCGTCATCGTCTCGTTCCTATCGCATGAGCTTGCGAACAATCCCAATTATTCGTTCCCTTATTTCCGAGTCTTCGACGCCGCGAGACCGATTGTTCTGCCGGGGTCGAATATTGATCATGGAATCAAACTCCACCATCTCCGGCATTGCGCGATCCGTGTACAAGTTAATACCCCACAAGTCTTCCTGACGTGAACTTGCTTCGAGCAAGAGTGCTTCTTCGTCCGCGTGCAGTTCAGCGCCAACCACCATCACTCCCTTCGCTACGTCGACAACAGCTTTTACCATGTCGCCATATAATTCTTCTCCAGCTTCGCGAAGTTGTTGCGTTGAGATCGGTTCGGTTACTAAAGTAATTCCCATCAGAGAGTTCTTCATTCACATCTTCCGCACGAAACATTTTCCCGGCAACGCCCTAACCAAATCGCGCATTTCAAGCGTTAACAGGGCGGCTGTAAGATCCGAGATAGTCAACCTACTCCGATTAACGAGCGCGTCAATGTGCGCCGGATCGTCGGCAGAAAGCAACTTGAAAACCGATTGCTCAAAACCTGTCAGTCCCTGGGGAACCAGTGAAAGCTGGTCCGCGAGCGACCTCTCCTTCTTCTTTTCACCGAGTGGCGGCGGCAGAATTTTCGCGGCGATTTGCGGTGGCAACTCTGCAGCAACATCCTGCCATTGCTGTATCAGTTTTGCGCCAGCTCCTTTGATCAGGTAGTTAGTGCCAAACGAGTTTCGCGAAGTAATATTTCCCGGTACCGCAAACACTTCTCTGTTCTGCTCGATTGCCAATCGTGCCGTTATCAATGATCCTGAGTTTTCCGCCGCCTCGACCACCACAACGCCAAGACTGAGCCCGCTAATGATGCGATTACGATACGGAAAGTTTTCTGAGACGGGCGGAGTCGTTAGCGGAAACTGCGTCACGATGGCGCCGCCTGCTTCCAGAATTTCATCCGCAAGCTTTTTATGATCGCGCGGGTAAACTTCATCGATCCCGGTGCCGATTACGGCTACCGTGCGACCGCGACCTTCAATCGCGCCTCGATGCGCCGCCGCATCTATTCCACGCGCAAACCCCGAGACGATGGTTACGCCGCGCTGGGCTAAATCTCGCGCCAGCATCGAAGCAGCGTTCTGTCCATAGGTCGAGCACTTTCGCGAACCAACAATCGCTACGCAGGGCTGTTCGAGGCATTCAGCCCAGGCCCCTTTCACGTAAAGCGTTATGGGCGGATCGTATGTCTCTCTTAACAGTGCCGGGTAAACGCCGTCGTCGAGAATCAGAATATCGCCACCCAGCTTCCTGACGTTTTCAATCTCGGCTTCTGCTTTCTCGTGATTGTCGCGAGCAATGATGCTGTCAACCGCTTCCGGCAGCAGGTGAACCTTTTCCAGCTCTGCGCGCGCAGCACGATAGACCGCTTCGGCAGATCCAAAACGCTCAAGGAGCTTGGCAGCAGCGCGAGGACCAATGCCGGGCGTCATGTTGAGAGCAACCCAATCACGCATACGATTTCTGATTTCGGATTTCGGATTTCGGATTCGCTCGGAGTCCTTTAGCGGTTTTGATTGAAGAAATCACGATCGAAAGGATCTGATCCGCTTCATCAAGCAAGTCAGCTATCCGAGGCCGCTTCACAATCTCAGCATCAATCAACAACTCCATCCAGTAAATCGTTTCATCTGCTTCTTCCTCGACAGTTCCCATCTTCGAAACGAAATCAGGTTTTGACTTAGCTCTGCACGCAGCCCTGTAGTTCGCGCCGACAGAAGACTCGCATCGAATCATTTGATGTCGAATGATCTTAGCAGTTGATGTATCTGGGAGACTTTCAGCCAGACGGATAATGCGCAGCGCAAAGGAGCGTGTGCGGGCTTTCATTTCCTCAGGATTCATAGATGTATAATCCGCAATCTAAAATCCGCAATCCGCTATCGGTTGGCGGAGGCGTGTAGGAATCGAACCTACCTGAGCCTGTTCTCACAGGTCTCACTAACGGTTTTGAAGACCGCGCCGTTCACCAGAACAGATTCGCCTCCAGATTTCGAATCTCAACTTTCGATCTCAGATCTCAGTGCCCCGATCTCAGATCAGATGTCAAACACCCAAAAAACGAATTTGGCGGCTTTGGAGCGAAAACCCTACGCGCCAAACCGCGAGACTGTCAAGCAAGGTCCGAGTGAGGCCGTTTCTCAGAAGATGCCGGAATTGGCTAACTGCCGTCGCTCTCAAACTTGACTGAAATCCGCAGCCGGCGCTATTCTAGCCTTCCCGAACGAACGTTCGAACGATGAAGCTGCAACCCGCTGTGAAGCCTATATTTACTGGGAAATGCGGAGGGCGAGCGGAGCTACGACGAGGAGCGCATGATCAATTTTCAAACGTCACCTGAACAATACAAACATTGGAAACTGAGTGTCGCGGGCGACGTCGCCACGCTGACAATGGATGTTCAGGAAGACGTAACGCTCGCCGAGGGCTACAAACTGAAGCTCAACTCCTATGATCTCGGCGTAGACATTGAACTCGCAGATGCGATTCAGCGATTGCGTTTCGAGCAACCTCAGGTCAAGGTCGTCGTTATTACCAGCCTCAAACCCCGTATTTTCTGCGCCGGCGCGAATATATACATGCTGGGCACCTCGTCACACGCGTTCAAAGTAAATTTCTGCAAGTTTACGAACGAAACACGCTGCGCCATTGAAGACGACTCCCATCATTCGGGCCGGCGCTATATCGCCGCGCTTAACGGCACAGCTTCCGGCGGCGGCTACGAATTGGCAATCGCCTGTGACGAAATCTATCTGGTTGACGACGGCAACTCGGCTATCTCCCTGCCTGAAGTTCCCTTGCTCGGGGTGTTGCCGGGAACCGGCGGCTTAACGAGGCTGGTCGATAAAAGGAAAGTCCGCCGCGACCGCGCTGACGTTTTTTCCACGCTCGCGGAAGGGTTGAAAGGAAAGCGCGCAAAAGAGTGGGGACTGATTGACGACTTTTTCCCAACGAGTAAGTTTCAGGAATCGATTGAAACGCGCGTACGCCAGATTGCCAACAACGTAACGCAAACTGTGCGGGGTCCCCAGCCGGGCAGCCCGGCTGGGGTGCTTGATAGTTTGGGTAGCGACACCGAAACTGGAACTTTGAGTGATAGCGAGCCGCCACAAACTGACAGTTTGCGTTACGGCATCAAACTCAATCCGCTTCAAAGAGAATTGAAGCCCGCCGGTGTTGAGTACAAATGGGTGAAACTGATTTTGAATCGCGAGCAGCGTTATGCCGATCTCACCGTGCAGGGACCTCGCCCGGAGGCTGGTTTGCCCGCCACGCCGGCGGAGATTCAGAAACTTGGTGACTCTTACTGGCCCCTTCAGGCTTATCGCGAATTGGATGATGCTCTGCTCCATCTGCGCGTTAACGAGCCGGAAATCGGCTTGGTGTGCGTCCGCACTCAAGGCGACATCGACGACGTGTTGGTAGCGGATAAGACACTCGCGGCAAACAAGGATCACTGGCTGGTTCGTGAGATTCTTCTTTTCCAGGCGCGCGTGCTGCGACGCATGGATCTAACTGCGAAGAGCTTTTTCGCGATCATCGAGCCGGGAAGTTGTTTTGCCGGAAACCTGCTCGAATTAATGTTGGCTTCTGATCGCAGTTATATGCTTAACGATCCTGAAGCCGGGGCGACTTCAGTCTCAGTATCCACATTAAACGCGGGCAGCTTCCCGATGAGCAACGGTTTGACGCGGCTTCAGTCGCGGTTCCTGGCCGATCCTGAAAAGGTTGATCAGGTTCTGGCGCACAAGGGACCGTTCGACGCTGCGGCAGCTGATGAAGCTGGATTGATAACCTTCGTTCCCGACGATTTGGATTGGGAAGACGAGATCCGCGTGGCTATCGAAGAACGCACGTCGTTATCACCGGATGCGTTGACTGGCATGGAAGCCTCGTTGCGCTTTGCCGGGCCGGAGACGATGGACACAAAGATCTACGGCCGTTTGACGGCATGGCAGAACTGGATTTTCCAGCGACCAAATGCGGTCGGCCCCGAGGGAGCGTTAACTAATTACGGCAAGCCGACACAGGCACACTTTGACTTCAAGAGGACGTAGGCCAGGGGAGGCACAGAGATTTCAGAGGATGACTCAAGCTAGAAAGTCTCACAGGTTGGGAAGGGTGGTTTACCCCCGCTGGTGGGCTGGAATTCAACCGAGGCGGGGGCAAGCCCACCTTCCCAACCTTTGAGACTTTCCGACCTGAGTTATTCCTCTGATTCTTTGAGCCTCTTCGGCTAATTTTAGAGAACCGCCATGAACTTATACGAACGCATTCCTAACAACGTTAACTTGTCGGAAGACAAAAAGCTCCAGCGCGCGCTGGAAAAGTGGCTGCCAAATTATCTCGACTGGTGGCAGCAGATGGGCCCTGAAGGCTTTCAGCAGAAGGACGTTTACCTGCGCACCGCAATCAGTGTCGAGCCGGACGGCTGGGCGAATTTCGATTTTGTGAAGATGCCGGACTATCGCTGGGGCATTTTTCTCAAGCCCGCCGAGCCTGACGCGAAGATTGGTTTTGGCGATAACTATGGGCAGCCTGCTTACCAGGAAGTGCCGGGCGAATTTCGCAACTCCCTGCGCCGCATCATCGTTACGCAGGGCGATACCGAACCGGCTTCCGTGGAACAGCAAAGGCAGCTCGGCAAGACCTGTCCCTCGCTTTACGATTTAAGAAACCTGTTTCAGGTAAACGTAGAAGAAGGCCGGCACCTGTGGGCCATGGTCTACCTCCTGCAGCGCTACTTTGGACGGGACGGTCGCGATGAGGCCGACGCACTGCTCGAGCGGCGCAGTGGTAACCCCGACAAGCCGCGCATTCTCGAAGCCTTCAACCAACCATGCGATGATTGGCTCAACTTTTTCTGCTTCACGATGTTTACCGACCGCGATGGCAAGTATCAACTTTCGGCGCTGGCTGAATCCGGGTTTGAGCCGCTGGCGCGCACCTGTCAGTTCATGCTCACTGAAGAAGCCCATCACATGTTTGTCGGCGACACCGGCTTAAACCGCGTCGTGAAGCGCACCGCACAGTTGATGAAAGAAGGCGACGACGTGCGTGAGTTGGGCGGCATTCCTCTGGATATTATTCAGAAGCACATTAACTTCTGGTTTAGCTATTCGCTTGATCTCTTTGGCGGTGAAATCAGCTCAAACTCCGCTGACTTTTTCGCTGCGGGCCTGAAGGGACGCTATCGAGAGCAGGAGCAATATCAGGATCACATTGCTGCCGCGCAAAGCTTTACGATGAGGGTTGTTGATGAGGGACAACTCAAGGACCGCGAGGTTCCTTTGCGTAACGCCCTGAACGAAGTGTTGCGCGGTGAGTATGTCAGAGACTGCGAGAAGGGACTGGCGCGTTGGAACAAAACACTGGCAGACGAAGGAATCGGAGAGAAGCTCTCCTTACCCAATACACGATTCCACCGGCATGTCGGTGAATACGCCGGCCATCATTTCGACATAGAAGGAAACCTAATCAGTGCGGAAGAGTTTGAGCGCCGTAAGTCCGAATGGTTGCCGACGATGGAGGATCGCGAATACGTGCGCAGCTTGATGCATCCAGTGACGGAGCCGGGGAAGATTGCTAACTGGATTGCGCCGCCGGCTACTGGAATTAAAGGCAAGCCGTTTGAATTTGAGTATGTCCGATTGTAATTGAATCGACACAGAGGCTCAGCGACAGGAAGAATGATTCAAGATAGAAAATCTCATGGTTGGGAAGGTGGGCGTGCCCCCGCTCTGGTTGAGCGCCATTCAACGAGCGGGGGTAAACCACCCTTCCTAACCTGTGAGCTTTTCTAAGTTGAGTTATTCCATTTTAACTTGAGTATTCCTCTGAGCTTCTGTGTTTATGGCAAATGATATGAGCGCAAATCTCTCAACAGACTTTACGAAACACGATCAGAAGCTGGAGTTTATTCTCCGCAATGCCGCGCGTATTTTCGCCGAGAAGAATTACCACTCCACCACCATGCGCGACATCTCCCGCGCAACCAACGTCAGCCTCGCGGGACTCTATCACTACTGCAAATCGAAGGAAGAACTGCTTTTTCTTATCCAGGATAATTGCTTCGGGCGCGTACTCGAGCGGCTGGAAGAGCGTCTGCATGAAGTCGATGATCCGCTTGCCAGGCTTCGCATCTTCATTGAAAACCATCTCTCATTCTTTGCTGCGAACATGGCTGAAATGAAGGTGTTATCGCATGAGGCGGACTCGCTTGCGGGCGACTTGCACGCGCACGTTTCCACCCGGAAAGATAAATACACAAAGCTCGCTCGCAAGATTCTCAAGGAGATCCAGCAGCAACAAGACGGCCACTCGCAAATTGATCTGACTGTCGCAACCTACGCGCTCTTCGGGATGATGAACTGGATTTACAACTGGTATGACCCACATGGGAAGCTAAAGGTTTCGGAGTTAGTTGATAATGTAACGCGCTTGTTCCTCTCGGGACTTCTCGCCGGTTCGCCCCATGATCAACTAGAATTCAAGCTGAGTGCAGCCACCACAGAACGGTTGAGCGTGTGGCGGAAAAACTAGAGGAAGCTTTGGATCAAGTCACCGATGAGCCTGCATTGAGCCCGCGAAGCGTGGCGATGGCATAAAGCCTGGGGTGGAACGAAGTGGAACCCCAGGATCGTTGGAGTACCAAAGGAAAAGCCCGCGAAGTGGGCGACAGCCACTCATCATGCGTAAATCGCTATCGCACGCTTCGCGCGCTCGGTTTTTCTTACCCTCGTTATCCTGGGGTTCCGCTTCGCTCCACCCCAGGCTTTATGGGCCGAACGGATTTGTTACCGGTTATTTTCACAACAGCTAACCTTTGGGGGTCGGATGTTGACCTTTCGAAAGCTGAATTGGAGTCTGGTAAGTCTGATTTAACTGGAAGCCGATTTGAGAAGTTACCTTGGCTTTGGTATCACTATCATCTTTCTCCGGGTCTCAAACATTCGAGCTCGCCAGATTGGAGACACACAGACTTGGGCGAGTTGATGGAATCCGAATACATAAGGAGTATTGCGATTGTAAGCCCAAGCGGGATCGAGAGTTTTCTTAAGCATGTTTCCTGGTTGGACATTCGATCTTAAGCAGACTGCCCTTTTTCGCATGACACTGATGAACCAAAGTCTCATCGAATACATCGCGCAGGAGGGGATCGCCTTTCTGACGCTGAACGACCCCCCGGCCAACACCTATACTTACGAAATGATGCAGGCGCTCGATAGCGCAATCCTGAACGCGCGTATGGATGAAGGCGTCCAGGTAATCGTTATTACCGGCGATGGTGAAAAGTTTTTTTCCGCCGGCGCGAACATAAACATGCTCGCTAATGTGACGCCAACCTTCAAATACTTTTTCTGCCTGCACGCGAATGAAACGCTCGCTCGACTCGAACAAACTCCCAAGCTCGTGATCGCAGCAATTAACGGCCACTGCGTAGGCGGTGGGCTGGAGATCGCCCTGGCGGCGGACATTCGCATCGCGCGCCGCAACGCGGGCAAGATGGGACTGCCGGAAGTTTCCCTCGGTGTTCTTCCCGGCACTGGAGGAACGCAACGACTGGCACGGCTCATTGGCAAGTCAAAAGCCATCGAGTTGATGGCCATGGGACAGCTATTTGACTTCGAGCGCGGACTTGAACTCGGACTACTTAATCAGATTCTAGACGCCGAAACTAACGAGCAGTTTGCTGAGCAAGTGTCGGCCTACGCCGCGCAGTTTACAACGCCCAACAAGGCAGCCGCTGCAGTGGGCAAAATAAAGCGCAGCGTCCAGACCGGAGCGGAAATTCCCTTTGAGTCGGCGCTCGCGCTGGAGCGCGAACTCCAACAGCAGCTCTTTCAATCGGAAGATGCGAAAGAAGGCCTTGATGCCTATGTCAATAAGCGCAAGCCAATCTTTAAGGGTAAATAGTGAATCGTAAATCGTAAATAAATTAGAACCGCGTGGGACGCCAAAGCGGGTTTTAACTATTCACGATTTACGATTCACGATTAACCATTCACCATTTACGATTCACTATTCACTGCGTTTATGTACGAGCACATCGACATTACTGAAGATTCCGGCATCACGACGATCACGCTGAATCGTCCGGAAAAATTGAATGCTCTCGCCGGACATATGAGGCGCGACCTGGCGGAAGCTCTTGAGGTTGCCGGCAGCGAACGCAATGTTCACGTTGTCGTAATCACCGGTGCCGGGCGAGCGTTTTGCGCCGGCGGCGACGTGGCGGCGATGGCGGAATTGATGGAGCGTCATGACGCGAATGAGTTCTCACGTTTACTCGGCTCGGCTCGGCGTGTGATCACCGCAATTCGGCAAATGACGAAGCCCGTGATCGCTTCCGTCAACGGACCAGCTGCAGGAGCCGGTTGCAATCTAACGTTCGCTTGCGATTTGCGCATCGCCTCCACCACGGCCACGTTCAGCCAATCGTTTGCGAAGGTGGGCCTGCATCCTGATTGGGGCGGCACGTATTTTTTGCCGCGGCTGGTTACTCCAAACAAAGCCTGCGAAATGTTTTTCCTCGGCGACGCGATGAGTTCGGAAGAGGCTCTGCGATTGGGAATAGTCAACTATGTTGTTGAGCCCGCGGAATTGGAAGCCGAAACTCGCAAGCTCGCCGAGCGCTTGCGCGACTCGCCTGCGATTGCCCTGGGAGCGGCCAAACAGGCTGTGTACATAAGCCAGGCCGCTGAACTCGAAGCGATGCTGCGTTTTGAGACTGAAGCGCAGATGAGATGCTTCGAGTCACAGGACGGTGCCGAGGGTGTACGAGCCTTTCTGGAGAAACGTCCGCCAAAATTTACCGGACGATAAATCAGTTTCGGGTTCCGGGTTCCGGGTTCCGGGTTTCGGGTTTCGGGTTTGGGGTTCCGAGTTCCAAGTTAGTGGACGTTCGAACTCGAAACCCGGAACTCGAAACTCAAAAGCACAATGAAACTTGAAAACAGAATTGCCCTGATTACGGGCGGCGGGCGCGGCATTGGCCGCGCTATCGCCCTGGCGTTTGCCAGTGAAGGTGCGCAGGTGGCGGTGGCTGCCCGCAGTTTCGAACAAGTTGAACAGGTCGCGCGTGAAATAACCGATAAGTTTTCCCGGAGGGCCTTGCCCGTAGTTTGTGATGTTTCCGAAGTCGCCAGCGTCGAAAAACTTTTCCAAGACTTCAATGAAAGCTTTGGGCGCGGTCCTGACATTTTGGTCAACAATGCCGGCATCGCCGAAAGCGCACCACTTACAAAAACGACTGATGATCTCTGGCGACGGCATCTAGCCATCAATCTCAACGGCACCTTCTACTGTACTCGTGCGGCGCTGCCGCAAATGATTGCACGCGGCTGGGGGCGAGTCATCAATATCGCTTCTGTAGCCGGCAAAACTGGTGCGCCTTATATTGCCGCTTACTCCGCATCCAAACATGGCGTCCTCGGACTGACGCGCTCAGTCGCTCTCGAAGTTGCGCTTAAAGGAATCACTGTGAATGCAATTTGCCCTGGCTATGTTGACACTGAGATGACAACGCGCGGAATTGAAAACATCACAAAGAAGACTGGGCTATCGGCAGATCAGGCAATGGAAGCGATCAGGAAGTTGAGCCCGCAGAACCGGATCATCGAGCCTGAAGAAGTTGCGGCGCTGGCATTGTTGTTGGCATCGGACGAAGGGCGCGGGATAAACGGCCAGGCGATCAATGTTGATGGCGGCAGTGTTTTGTTTTGAGTGGGAGTCAAGCCGTTTAGAGTTTAACCTTTAGGTTGTCGCTTGGACTGGACTGCAAGCTAAAGTTTGAACTCTAAACTTCGCCCAGCCTGCGCGACAGTTCATACACCAACCGCACCGGCAATCCGACAACATTAAAATAGTCACCCTGAATCTCCTCGATGAAGAGCGCGCCCATTCCTTGTATGGCATAAGCGCCGGCCTTTCCCATCGGCTCTCCGGTCGAAACGTACCAGTCAATTTCAGCTGGCGACATTTCCGCGAAACGCACCCGCGTCGTTTCATGTTCGACCAGGACGCGAGGCGTCTGGCCAGAGCACACCAGTGCAACACCCGTCAACACCTCATGCCATCTTCCGCTCAGCAGCTGTAGCATTCGGCGGGCATCTTCATCGTCCCGAGGCTGGCCCAAAATCTCTCTATCGATCAGGACAACCGTATCAGCGCCCAGTACCAGTCCCTCGAGAAGTTTGCCGGCTACGGTTTCAGCTTTGGCTCGCGCGAGACGCTCAACATAGCTCACTGCGTCTTCGGATGCGGATCTGGTCTCATCAATGTGCGCGGCGACTGCTTCAGACTCCCAGCCGACGGCCCGAAGTATTTCCGCGCGACGCCGACTCTTTGAAGCCAGCACAAGTTTCTCTTTGAGCACAGTCATAATTATTCACGCCTCAGAGGATCACGATCTTTCACGAATGACGCCAGCGCAGTTCCCTGGCTTGAAGGATGTTTGGAGAAACCCAGCCTAATCCCCGCTTGTCGCGCTAAACAATTCTCCGCTAAACTCCGGAATATTTTGCGGATCATAGTGGAGAGGCCAGGCAGTAAATCGTAAATCGTGAATAGTTAAAGCCTCTCGCTCCCGAAATAGTGAAGGATTACTTTCGATAGTGATTACTTGCAACAGACATTCATGCCAAAGAACCCGGTTCTAATCTATTTACGATTTACGATTCACTATTTACGATTCGGATTTTTGATATTCGAGAAGAGCGCTTTAAGGCTGCATTAAATGGACAAACTTATCAAGACCCTGCCGGCCATACTAAAGGCGTCCGGCGCGTCTCAGGAAGTGGTTGAAGCTGCTTGCATTGCCGGCTGGAAACATGCTGTTGGGGAAGGATTGAGCAGTCATGCAGTTCCCATTCAACTTCAGCACCAGACGCTCATCGTTCTGGTCGCAGACAATATTTGGCAAAAACAACTCGAGCACATGTGCGGCCAGTTGTTGTTCAGGTTGAACTCAGTTTTGGGCCAACCCTTGGTGAAGGCCATCGAGTTACGCGTTGACTCTGAAGCGTTGCGCATCACACGAGGCCGTGAAGCAGACGCAGGCAAGGGAAAGGATGACAGCCACGCTTTTGATGACAACATCGCTGGCGAACTGCTGACCGCTGCTGCGGGAATCGAAGACGTTGACTTGCGCCGTGCATTTCTCGGAGCGGCTGTGAGTTGTGTTAGGCGTTTGGAAAATCCGAAATCTAAAACCTGAATTCCGAAATTCAAAAAGATGCCAATCAATGAGTCTGATGTTGAAAAAGTAGCGCAACTCGCGCATCTGGAAATAACGCCAGAGGAGCTAAAAGTCTTTGCGCCGCAAATGGCTGAGATTGTTAGCTACGTCGAACAGTTGAATGAGGTTGCCACCAGCAACGTCGCGCCGGCGCTGGGCGGACTGACGCCTGAAAGCGAAGCCACAGATTCATCCCGCGACGACGTAGTCGCTCCGTCATTGGGGCAGAAGACGGCCCTTGCCGAAGCGCCGGATGCGGCGTCAGGTTACTTTCGCGTACCCAAGGTGCTCTGATCCTTTTGATTTCTACCTAATGGACTTTGGAAAAACATCAGCCGGTGATCTTGCCAAACTTATCAAGAGCGGCGAAGTGACACCTCGTGGAGCAGTAGAGGCGTCTCTCGATGCTGCCGAGAAACTCAATGAACCACTCAACGCTTTTTTGGAGATCGGTCGAAGGGTTGCACTTGAAAGAGCCGAATCGATTAACGGCCGCGAAGGAGTCATGGCCGGAATCCCGATTGCGATCAAAGACAATATCTGCGTCCGGGGAATGCAAGCGTCTTGCGGCTCACGCATCCTTGGTAATTACCATCCGCCTTACAATGCCACGGTGATCGAGCGTTTGCTCGGCGCGGGCGCGGTGGTTATCGGCAAAACCAACTGCGATGAGTTTGCCATGGGCTCGTCAAACGAGAACTCGGCGTTCGGGCCAGTCAAGAACCCCTGGGATACATCTCGTGTTCCCGGCGGTTCGTCAGGTGGTTCGGCGGCTGCCGTCGCATCGGGCATCGTGCCGGTGGCGTTGGGTTCTGATACCGGCGGCTCGGTGCGGCAACCGGCGTCGCTATGCGGTGTGTTGGGCTTGAAGCCAACCTACGGACGCAACTCGCGTTACGGCCTGGTAGCCTTTGCGTCCTCGTTGGATCAAGTCGGTGTCTTTGCTCGCAGCACGAGGGACGTTGCGCGCGTCCTTGGAGTTATAGCCGGGCGTGATCCACACGATGCGACGACGGCGGACGTGCCGGTGCCTAATTACCTCGCCGAACTGACGGGCAACATCAGGGGCGCGCGGATCGGCTTGCCGCGATCACTTTTTGGTGAAGGACTCGACGCCGAAGTTCGCAAATCGGTGGAGGCGGCAGTTGACGTGTATCGCGAGCTGGGTGCGGAAATCATTAATGTTGAACTACCAAACGCGCAGTACAGCATCGCCGTTTACTACATCATCGCGACAGCGGAAGCTTCCTCAAACCTCGCGCGTTTCGACGGCGTTCGTTACGGCTTTCGCGCGGAAGATGCGCCGGAGCTGCGGCAGATGTATCGCAAAACGCGTGAGGAAGGTTTCGGAGCAGAAGTTAAGCGGCGCATCATGTTGGGCACCTACGTGCTTTCCGCGGGCTACTATGAAGCGTATTACGGAAAGGCACAGCAAGTTCGTTCGCTCATCAAAGAGGATTTTCGCAAAGCTTTTGAGAGTTGTGATGCGATCATCACCCCAACTTCGCCGACGCCCGCCTTCCTGATTGGCGAAAAAGTTGATAACCCGCTGGCGATGTATCTGAACGACATTTACACCGTCACCGCAAATCTCGCCGGCATTCCCGGACTCAACGTTCCCTGTGGCCTTTCGTCGAACCGGCTGCCGATAGGTTTTCAACTTCTCGGCGCTTACTGGTCGGAACCGACCTTACTCAAACTGGCCCACGCGTATGAAACAGCACAACCCTTCACCGAGCGTCCGCCAATTTGTGCGCAATAGTTGAGCTTCTCAATACGTTTGAGTTGAGAGATATGAAAGAGCGGGGGGCGAGACGGCCTTCCTAACCTGCGAGATTGTCTGGGTCGACCGGTTGACGCACCCTTGAAAGCCTTTCCCGAAAAGGATTAGGACTCAACTCAAATCAGCTCGTGGTCGGGAAGGCGGGCTTGCCCCCGCCGATTGGCCCACACATACCGACGAATTCTGAGTTGTCGCCCAAGCAAAAATGAGGCTTCTTTAGTATTCTTTAGTTTGTAATCTCTTTTGGCTTTGATTGTTCGACCTGCGCAGGTTGTCTGGGTTGGGAGGCTTCGTCCCGTTGCGGCGTCTTTGAAGGTTTGTCAGGAATCCAATCACCAGTAATGATTTCTACAACATTTTTGGCGGTTCCCACTACCGGGGTCACGTCCAGACCAACGTGAACCGCGCCAGGGACGAGCCCCTTTTTCTTGATTTCGTGGCCGGCAAAGCCAATGCTAAAGACGGGACCAATGATGGGGATCGCCTTGAGAAGTTTTTTTATAACTGCCCAACCAACCCTTCCTTTGACTGTCTTCGCCATATGGAATAATCAAACCACATCCATTCCTTCATGTCACCTCCTGAAGCAACCTGTCAGTGAGATGTGCTAGCATGCCCGCACTCTTATGGGCGGGTGCTAAATCAAACTCGATGCGCGCTAGACTTAATGTTTCGGTAATTGCTCTTTGCGTTTCAGCACTCCTCTTCTCGTGCAATCGCGGCGGCAGTCCGGCATCTCGCAAGCTTCTAATCTACACTCCGCATGGGCAGGATTTGTTGCGCGACTTCACCGCGCGTTATAAGGCCACCAATCCGAACGTTGACGTACAGTTTCTCGACATGGGCTCGCGCGAAATCCTCGAGCGCGTGCGCGCCGAGCGCAATCGTCCACAAGCTGATTTGTGGTGGGGAGCCGCGCATACGACGTTTCAAACTGCGGCAGACGAGAACCTGCTCGCTCCTTACCGGCCTACCTGGGCCGACAAGGTTCCCGGCACCAGTCGCGATAACCAGGACCGCTGGTACGGAACGTACCAAACCCCGGAAGTGATCGTTTACAACGGCGATGCCGTTAAGCCTGAAGAAGCTCCGAAAGACTGGGACGATGTGCTTGATCCGAAGTGGCGCGACAAGGTGCTTATCAGAAATCCGAACCCTTCCGATTCGATGCGCGCGATCTTCGGCGCGATGATCTGGCGCTTTTACAAAGACACCGGATCGCCGGAGCGGGGTTATGATTGGCTCCGGCGATTAGATGCGAACGTCCATGAATACACGGCCGATGGTACGCTCCTGATGCAAAAGCTTGTGCGTCGCGAGGGACTCATTAGTTTGTGGAATCTTCCGGATGTATGGATTTACAAGGAGCAAAAAGGATTTCCAATCGGCTACGTGTTTCCAGCCAGTGGCACGCCGGTAATTACGGACGGCATCGCGGTGGTGCGTGGCGCTCCAAATGAAGAAGAGGCGCGAAGGTTCTACGAATTTGTAACTACGCCCGAGAGCCTGGTGCTTGCCGCGAAGAAGTATTATCGGATTCCGGTGCGTACCGACGTTGATCGCGGCCAATTGCCGTCGTGGATGAACGAACGCGTCAACGAGATGCCGCTCGATTGGGACTTGCTGCGCAAGCAGAGCGGCGAGTGGTTGCGATACTGGGATACCGAGATTCGCGGGCGAAGTAAGAAGTGAACAGTTCGCCATGATGGTCTGAAAACTAAGGAGCGGGGGCAAGCCCGCCTTCCCGACCCTGAGCTTACCGACCGTGAGCTTAGTCACCGAACTGCAAGCTCTTTCAACTTGGAAAGTCTTTCAAGTCGCAAGGTCACACGGATCTGGATAGTCTCTCAGGTCAGGAAGGCGGGCTTGCCCCCGCTCATAATTTCTTCCGCTCGATTGGGACTTGCTGCGCAAGCAGAGCGGCGAGTGGTTGCGATACTGGGATACCGAGATTCGCGGGCGAAGTAAGAAGTGAACAGTTCGCCGGGATGGTTTGAAACTAAGAGCGGGGGCAAGCCCGCCTTCCCGACCCTGAGCTTACCGGCCGTGAGCTTAGTCACCGAACTGCAAGCTCTTTCAACTTGGAAAGTCTTTCAAGTCGCAAGGTCACACGGATCTGGATAGTCTCTCAGGTCAGGAAGGCGGGCTTGCCCCCGCTCATAATTTCTTTCTTTCTTGCGTCCGCTAACGCCGACTTGTTGGGTTCACTATTGAAATGCCACTGCTGATACTAAAACAGATATCGAAGCGGTTTGATAAAACGCAAGCCGTCACCGATGTGTCTCTCGACGTCGAACGCGGCGAGTTCTTTGGTTTGCTTGGTCCGTCGGGCTGCGGCAAGACGACTACGCTCAGAATGATTGCCGGACTGGAACAGCCGGATTCCGGCGCCATTGAGTTTGATGGAAACGACATTACCAACCTGCCGGCCGAACGGCGCGGCTTCGGCATGGTCTTTCAAAACTATGCCCTTTTTCCTCACCTGAACGTTTTTGAAAACGTCGCCTTCGGCCTGCGCGCGCGTCATAAAGCGAACCCGGAAATCCGCGAACGCGTCAAAGGCGCTTTGGAACTGGTGCAACTTCCCGGTTATGAGAAGCGAAGAGTGGACGAACTCTCCGGCGGCCAGCAACAACGGGTCGCAATTGCGCGGGCGATTGCGATTGAGCCGGCACTCCTGCTTTTCGATGAGCCACTTTCAAATCTTGATATCACTTTGCGCGAAGAAACTCGCGGCGAACTGCGCGAGTTGGTTGGCCGTCTTGGACTGACCGCCGTTTACGTTACGCATGATCAGGAGGAAGCCTTTGCGCTGTGCGATCGCATTAGTGTCATGGTCGGCGGCCGCATCCTGCAAACCGGACGGCCTCGCGATTTGTACGAGCATCCCGCGCAGCTTTCCGTCGGACGGTTTCTGGGACGAAACAACTTGATCCGCGTGGTCCGTTTGAGTTCGAGCACATCAGAGCTTGCTGAATTCAAAACACTCGACGGTGGTCACACCATCCGTGTTCGAATCAATGGCAAGAACCTGGCGCCGATGAATGAACCATGCATTCTGGCGATTCGGCCGGAACACGTCCTTATTCGCAATGCAGACGAGAAACTGGAAAACGCTTTGCCGGCAACGGTGCGCGAAATCGATTTTGCCGGCGCGACCTCGAGCATAAAGCTCGACGCGAATGGCCTGCTTCTCGAAGCGCTGGCGCTGGACGCGGTTGGTATTTCTGCCGGAGACCACCGCACGGTAGTTTTGCCGCCCGAACGGATTTCTCTGCTTAAAGAATGATCGAAATCAGGAATAAATGATTCCAACGAAGAAAGTGACCCCTCGAACCCGATTAGAGAACTCGGCTCTGCCGCCTGATGTGCGGAAGGTCTCAGACGTCTCAGACCTTCCGAATACCGACCCTAAATCTGCCGGGGCTATGCCCTGTATTGGGGCGTAGCCCCTATGAATGATGAGCGCTCACCGGTGGGGCAGAGCCACCACCGCACATCAGACGGCAAAGCCGCGTCTATTTCTCCGCGTCTCGCCTTCGCCGCGTCGCCGCGTCTTTTTCTGGTCCTCATCGTTGCCGCCGTTTTGCTCTACGGCGTGATCTATCCCAACCTTCATGTCATCGTTGCTTCGCTCGAACGAGACGGCAAGTTGTCACTTGTAAACTATGCCCAGGCCCTCTCGCAGACTATCGTTCTTGAATCAATATTTGCGAGTGTTGGTGTTTCTATCCTCACAGTCTTGCTCTGCGCAGCGGTGGGCATTCCGCTCGCGTTTCTTTTCGAGCGCTATACATTCCCTGCCCGGCGGCTGTTTGCGACCCTCGCGGCGTTGCCGCTCGTCCTTCCTCCGTTAGTTGGCACAGTTGCATTTATCTTCCTCTGCGGCGAGTCAGGCATTCTCGCGCGTTTGGCTCAGTCTGTTTTTCATCTCGAGCAGTCGCCATGGTCGCTGCGTGGCTGGGCGGCTTTGTTGCTCTTTCACACTTACACGATGTACCCCTTCTTCTACATTCTAACTGGGGCGGGCCTTACCAGAATCGACGCGGCGCTCGCGGAAGCAGGCAGAAGCCTGGGCGCTACGCGGGTGCGGGTACTTACCCGAATAGTCTTGCCGCAACTAACGCCGTCGCTAATCGCTGCGGCATTGCTCACTTTCATGACCTCGATGGCTTCGTTCAGCGCACCTCTTCTTTTTGGCGGTGGCGTGCGCGTACTCACCCTGGAAATTTACACTGCACGGCAGCGCGGAGACGCAAGCCTGGCCATAACCGAAACGGTGATTCTTGCCTTGATTTCGCTGAGCGCGCTTTTCTTCTTTCAGCGATACGAAGGAACGCGAAGGTTTGCCGCTGCGGCGATGAAGGGGTCGACAAAACAACGACGGGCAATAGCGACGGGCAAATCGCGCGCGATTGCGATCGCGTGTGGAGTTATCTTTTCGCTAATGCTCGTTTTGCCGGTGGCCACGCTTATTCTGGTCAGCTTCGCCCGCGAGGGAAACTGGATGACACAAACCCTGCCAACGTCTTACACCGTTGCCAACTACGTGAAAATATTTTCCGACTCACGGGCGAGCGAAGTTTTTCTTAACAGCTTATCGATGTCGGCAATTGCTGCCGCCGCCGCGCTGCTGTGGAGTTTTTGTGTGGCCGGGCTTCTCCGGAGAAAAGGAAGCCGCAAATGGAAGCGGCTGCTCTCCTGGCTCGTGCTCGTGCCATGGGCGTTGCCCGGAACCGTGGTTGCCGTGTCGCTTGCCGAAGCTTATGGCAAGCCGTCGCCGTTACTGGGCTCATTTATCCTGGTCGGCACGTTCTGGATTCTGCCCGTAGTTTATTTCCTGCGCTTCATGCCGTTAGTTGTGCGGGCCTTGCAAGCAAGTATGGAACAGATCGATGTGGCCCTTGAGGAAGCTGCCAGCAGTCTGGGCGCGCGCTGGTGGCAAAGATTTAGCCGCATTACCCTGCCACTGGTCTGGCCGGGAGCTGTCGCTGGGACCCTGCTGGTTTTTGTGATTGCGCTGGGAGAATATGTGGCTTCAGTACTAGTGTTTGTGCCGTCAAATCGGCCAATCTCAATCGCCATTGCGTCTGAACTGCGCGATTTCAATTTGGGGACAGCAGCGGCGTATGGCGTCGCTCTGATGTTGCTCATTGGCTTGATTATGATGATCGCCACGCGCCTGGAGCGGCGACGCTGAGGTTTCGAGTTTCAAGTTTCGAGTTTCAAGTTCGAGGTTTCGAGTTAAGACTACAACGCGGGCCTGATTGAGACTTGAAACTTGAGACTCAAAACTTGAAACTTGAAACTCGAAACTCGAAACCGCTTTGATAAGGAGAGCTGCAGACCATGATCAAGACTCTCGGATTGACTCATATTCACCTGATGGTTAGAGACATTCAACATTCGCTGGATTTCTACCAGAAAGTGTTTGGGATGAAAGTAAAGTTTTGGGCCGGTGACGGCCTGGTCTTTCTAAACACGCCCGGTTCCAACGATCGCATCGCGCTCCATCAGGCGGAAGGTCATGAGCCGACTGGGTCCAGCGGCGGCATCCTGCATTTTGGTTTTCAGCTCGATAAGAATGCTGACCTCGAAAGCGCGATCGCCGAGGTCGTAGCAGCAGGCGGCGTTTTGAAAAAGCGAGGCGAGTTTACGCCTGGGATGCCCTTCGCGTATGTCGCCGACCCGGACGGATACGAGATCGAACTCTAGTAAAAGTTTGACTTAAGGTTCCACGAAAATCTCAAACATGATCAAGAACAACTTTCTGCGATCGCTTGCTTCGATTTTCCTGGTATTCGCAGTGGCGTTTTCACTCGCCAGCGGACCCGGTATTTCTCATTCAACACGCGCTCAGGAAGCTTCGCCCTCGCCAACGCCCGCAACTTCAGCGGTTAATAAGATCGAGCTCCATCAGGCGCTGCTCGATCTCACGAACACCTGGACAGTGATGTGCGTTGCTGCGCATCCGGATGATGAGGACGGCACTACGTTAACAGTGCTCCGTCGAAAGAATGGCGTGCACACAGTCAGTTTGTTTTCGACTTACGGTGAGGGTGGGCAGAACGCCGTCGGACCTGAACTCTATGAGGAGCTTGGCGTAATCAGAGCGCAGGAAACGATGAAGGCCGCGGGAATTCAGGGGTCCGAGCCATACTTTCTTGGTTTGAAGGACTTCGGCTTTTCGAAATCAGCGGACGAAGCTTTTAGGTTTTGGGGTCACGATGAAGCGCTGCGGCGGATGGTCTTGAAGATCCGAGAGCTGCGTCCCGATGTAATCATCACCCACCACGACACGGCCAGCGGCCATGGTCATCATCAGGCGACTGGCCGGCTCATAATCGAAGCCTTCGACGCAGCCGCCGACCCCAAACGTTTCCCCGAGCAATTGAATCAAGTTAAACCCTGGCAAGCGCAACGACTGTTTGTGCGAATCTTCGGCGGCGCGAATGCACCGAAGCCGGGAGGCCCGGGAGAACCGGAAAAGATTGTCATCATCGATCCAAATGAATTGGATCCCGTGCGCGGTACGTCATTCGCGGAACAAGCGCTGGCCGCGCTACAGCAACACGCTACGCAGGGACCCTGGCCGAAGTCTATGGCAGACCTGTTGCGAGCCCGCCGGATCGAAGGGGGGAAACTGCCGCCGATTCGTTATCGGCTCATACGCGAGGCCGCGGGTGTTCCGACGTTGCCGGCAAATGCGACCACACCACTCGACGGATTGAAACTGTCGCAGGCGCCCGAAGCCTTCCAGCTAGACGCTCCGCCACAGATTGACGGGCGTCTTTTGACTGACTTTGTGGATCAGCCGGAGCGAGTGTTTGCAGCCCTGGTTGATTGGCGCGCAAGCCGCCACCTTGCCGACTCACCAGCGAAAGATACGCATCGCTCTCGTTTGTTCGAATCGCGTTCTAACCATGCTCTGGCCGTTGCGTCGGGTGTTACTTTGACACTGAACTCACGCCCTGACGTGCTGGTGCCGGGAGTCGACACAACCTTCTCGATCAATCTCAGTAACGCCGGACTCCGCAGCATTCATGTAGACGAACTCCGCCTGGATAGTTGGGGTCAGACCGTGCGCCCAGACACTGCGGAGGATCTGCCGCCCGATACTGAAACGGTTGTTGCGGTTGACAGAACAACCCCGAAGAACTCGAAATTAACGGTGCCTAAAGAAGAGCATCTCTACGATGACCTTTTTCTCGGCCAGCATACCAGCGCGGTGGCCACTCTTGAGATCAATGGCGCTCAGTTTTCGGTGAGCAGTGGGCTTGCGCTGGATGTTGTTCCAGCCGTTGAACTCAAAAAAATCACACCTTCACCTTGTGTACGGACAGAGGAGACGCTGGGCCGTTGTACATTATTGAATGTTGCCCTGGCGAATCATGTGGCTGCGCCCTTCCGCGGAACTGTGGAAATGAGCGCATCCAGCTATCCGGGCGTTCACACTTACAAAGCGCGCCATCAACTCGTCCTCGGCCCGAACGAAATACGTAATGATACGTTATCTATTCGTAGCTCTATTCCAGAAAGAGAAATGCTGCCCGATCTTAGGAAGTCAGGGTCCGTGGTAGTCTCCATCCAACGGCTCGACTCGATCGACTTAATCACGCAGCGCACGGTGCCCGTCGTATATAGCGCTGCGCGAGTCGTCCCAAACTTGCATGTTGGTTACGTCTCAAGTTTCGACGAAACACTTAAGAACTCGCTGGCCGCTCTCGGCGTAGACGCGAAAGAGTTGAACGTCCCAGACATTCAAAAAGGCGAACTCAGCACGTATCAGACAATCATCATCGACAATCGTGGGTACGAAGCCCATCCGGAATTGATCGCCGCGAATTCTCGTTTGCTCGACTTCATCAACGCCGGCGGCACGCTGCTTGTCTTTTACCACAAATCGAATGAATGGAATCCTGACCCAAACAAGCATCGACCGCAGCTTGCGCCTTATCCAATTGTTCTTGGCGACGAACGCGTAACCGATGAAACCGCGCCGGTAAGATTTCTAATGCCTCGTCATCCACTGCTGAATGTCCCAAACAGAATCAGGCAAGCGGATTTTGCGAACTGGATACAAGAGCGCGGACTCTATTATCCAAAGGAGTGGGACGCGCACTACGTCCCGCTGTTTTCAACTAACGACCCGGGCGAGGCGCCGCTGAAAGGCGGGCTCCTGGTGGCACAATACGGCAAGGGAAAATACATCTATACGAGCATGGTTTGGTATCGCGAGTTGCGTGCGGGCGTGCCGGGAGCCTATCGGATGTTTGCGAACATGATCAGCTACGGACATAGGTAAGACGAAATGTCACTTGTTAGTTGGAGCAGGTTCCCATTTCTCATTTCTCAGTTTCCATTCGCGAATTCAAGGAAAAGCAAAGGGAAGTGTTTTCTCGGTGGTGCCCTATTTTCATTTTCTCTGTGCAAGCTTTGTGTTCTCTGTGCCTCTGTGGTTAACAATTGCAGCAAAAACTCACCACAGACACAGAGTTCACGGAGCACGCACAGAGAATTTCAAATTAGGTCACTACCCTTCTCTCAGATGATTCTGTTAACTCTCATTAACACCTGGCTTCAGCCAGGTGATTGCCGCCCAAGCAGAAATGAGAAACCGTTTAAACGGTTTCGGAATTAGTTTCGTATCCCCGCACACCTGGCTAAAGCCAGGTGTTAATGAGAGAAGAACCACAACCCTTCCGACTGAATATACAGTGGCACTTCAAACTTGAATCCACCATTTTACATTTGAGACAGCCGGCGGCTGGTTACTGACCTGGATGACGGCCGGTAGTAGTACTATTCAAAGCCGGGATTAAACCGGGTGAACTTCATGCGGGCCTTCTTTTGAAAACGCCGGCGGCCGTTTTCCCGCAACCTTTCCCCGCTCCTGAGCATCCGACAACTGCCGCTGCCTCTCCCGCTTGCAAAAGCGATCGACTCTTGTAAAACTCAGCGTTGAAATGTAGGCCCGGAGTATCACCATGAAAAATAGTTTGCGCACCTTCTGCTCTTTTGCTTTTGTCCTCGCTCTCTTTGTTCCCGCCCTTGCCGACACGATTCGCCTGAAAGACGGCAACGTAATTCGTGGCCAGGTAATTGGCTTTAAGGACCAACAATTCACCGTATTGGTTGGCTCGGGAGCTCAGGGACGTCGCAGCCGCACCCTAATTTACGTCGAAGACGTGGAATCGATCGAATTTGACGCAGCAACCACCGCGGCAGCGTCTGTACTGGCAAATGATGACGCAGCGAGCACAACCGCTCCGGTGTATCAGCCGCCGAGATCGGGCCAGCCCGACGCCGATCGGATTCCCCCTCGAACAAATACAACCCCACCTGGGGCATCGAGTTCGCCGACATTTTTCACTATTAAGGTCCTCGTTCGCGCCGACAACGCAAATAACGGTTGGACAAACAGTGGGCTGGTTGTTCGCAAGGGCCAACGTTTGCGAATCAGCTCGACTGGTCGGGTATCGCTTGGTGGCGGCCGCTTCTCAACTCCTTCCGGCATTTCTGGATCGACGGACAGCGAAAAGCTGATCCGCAACGAAGCGACGGGCGCCCTAATTGCGGTTATCGGCGACGACAACGACGATTTCCTTTTGATCGGAACCAGGCGTGATTTTGTCGCCCAGCGAGACGGTGTCTTATTCCTGGGCGTGAACGAGGGTAATCTTACTGACAACACCGGCACGTATGACGTCGTCATAGAGGCTGAGGCAGGCGGCGGCCCGCGGTAAGACGCGGTACCCTGGCAAACTTCGTTTTGCCTTTACGCATCACACTGTGGCAGCCAGGTTTTATGTGAAAGCGCAGACTGATATAGAAATCGTCCCTCGCTTTTACCGTGTTTCCAGCAGCAGGTGACTCAATGAAACTCTCCAAGTTGGTGCGGGCGTTCTTCGCCCTGATAGTTGTAGCAACTTTGTTCGCCAGCCTGAGCCTGAATCCGTCGCTCGGACAGTCGCGCCGGCAGCCGCCAACCTCCAATGAGAAGAAGAACAAACGGCCCGGCGAGCCCGGACAACAGGGAGAGAAACCGGAAGAGCCATTGCCCCCCGACTTGACCGGCAAACCGCAAGACGCTGAAAAGGTCACAGTCACCACTCAGATTGTCAACGTGGATACGGTGGTTTATCACAAGAAGAGCGGGCAGATTGTGACCGGATTAAAGAAGGAGAATTTCGCGATCTTGGCTGACAATTCTCCGCAAGTCATCACTAATTTTTCAACTCCAGAGGCGCCAATCACAGTCGCGATGGTCGTCGAATACAGTAAGTGGTCGGAGGTCTTTGGTTACTACGGCGCTGGCGGTTTCGATCCGGGAACCTACGAAGTCATTCGACCAGTCGCGATGTTTTTGTCGCAGTTTGTCAAACCTCCCGACGATTATGTTTCCGTCGTGGCCTTCGACATGCGTCCGACAACGCTAACCGATTTCACAAACGATCCCAGTCGGATTAGTCAGGTAATCAATTTGCTGCTGCGAAACTCTCCTGCTTTTCGCGAAACGAATCTCTTCGATGCGCTCAAATTCACGCTGATCGGCGGCCGCGGCGATTCGGTCGTGCTCGAGAATTCCAAGGAGGAGAAATCGGATTTCGCAGGTTTGGTATCTGTGCAGGGCCGGCGTCGCGCCGTAATTCTCGTCGCTTCCGGTATCGATACCTTCAGCAAGATTAACTACGGAGACGCGCGCAAGGTGACGCAAAACGCCGGGATTCCGATTTACATAATCGGCACCGGAGAACTCTTCTTTAAGAAGTATGAGTCACAACTTCCGGCAACCGACAGTTTAACGGGAATGCCTGGACGAATGACGTTTCTTCAGGCGCAGAACACACTAAAAACTTTCGCCGGTGAAACTGGCGGGGCTTACTACCCCGTTACTTTCCCGGGCGAACTGCCGAAGGTGCTTGGTTCAATCAATGCCCTCTTGCGCAGCCAATACAGCCTTGCGTTTAACCCCGGCGATGTCCACGACGGCAAGCAACACAAGATCAAGGTGAGCGTTGACGTAAATGGCGATGGCGTTTATGACGACAAAGAATATGTCATCCAGGCTCGCCAGTTTTACAACGCGCCAAAGCCTGACGGGAGTAAAAAGTAGTCGGCGGAAACGGTAGGCACGAGGCACAAACCGTAATGTGATGGAGGGCCTGTAGAGTCAGGCTCATAAGATAAGGGCAGCAACCGCAGGGTTGGCTGCTCTTTTCTCGTGTCCGCCTTTCTAGTGATACGCTTTGAGCGTGCAGAAGACAGATGTCGTTGTAATCGGCGGTGGAGCAGCAGGTCTCTTCTGTGGGATTGAGGCAGGAAAACGCGGCCGTAAGGTCGTAGTGCTTGAACATGCCGAGCGCATTGGCAAAAAGATAGCGATTTCCGGAGGCGGTCGCTGCAATTTCACTAATCTGAATACGACCGCCGACAACTTCATTTCCGATAACCCACACTTCTGCAAGTCAGCTCTGGCCCGCTACACGCCTGCCGATTTTGTTTCACTCGTGGAGAAACACGGCATTCCTTATCACGAGAAAAAGCTTGCGCAGCTCTTCTGTGATGGCAGCTCAAGGAGCATTATTGAAATGTTGCTGACGGAAGCGAACGAGGCGGGTGTGGAAATCCGTTGCGGCTCAGTTCTGCGCAGTGTTGAGAAGAAAGAACTCTTCGAAGTTGAAACGAACAGCGGGACCATCGTTTCCCAGTCACTGGTCGTGGCTACCGGAGGATTGTCAATCCCACCGCTCGGCGCTACTGATTTCGGTTATCGGCTGGCGCGTCAGTTTGGTCTAAGAATTCGTGAGCCGTGGCCCGCGCTGGTTCCCTTCACTCTTTCGCGTGAGACGCTGCGCGAATTATCGCCTTTGAGCGGAGTTTCGATTGATGCTTTAGTGAGCTGCCAAGGCGCGCAGTTTCGCGAGAGCGTTCTCATCACACATCGCGGTCTGAGCGGACCAGCGATCCTGCAAATCTCTTCCTATTGGCGACCTGGCCTCAGCGTCAGAATTAATCTGCTGCCGGACCACGACGCTTTAGAGCTCTTACATGAACAGGAAAACAAGGAGCTCACCCTGGCAGTTTTTCTCGGACAGTTTCTGCCTCGACGCTTTGCTCTCGCCTGGTGCGCGCTAAACTTTTCCTCAAAGCCGCTGAAGCGTTACACGCCTCGCGAGCTTGCGGCCATTGCTCAAAACCTTAATAGCTGGGAAGTCGTTCCAAGTGGGACTGAAGGCTACAAAAAAGCAGAAGTTACGGCGGGCGGAGTAGCGACGGACGAACTTTCATCACAAACGATGGCCGTCAAAAGTGTCGCGGGTCTTTACTTCATTGGCGAGGTTGTCGACGTAACGGGCCATCTCGGTGGCTATAATTTTCAGTGGGCCTGGGCGTCTGGCTACGCGGCTGGAGAGAATGTTTGACCAGGACGCCTAAATGATGAGAAATGAGAAATGGAAAATGATATATGGAAAATTTTCCATTTCTCATTTCTCATTTTTCATTTGCTATTGAAAAGCTGCGCTCCTGCCGTCTGCCCCTAGATCCCATGCAGCCTGAGACGAAACTCGTCATTAATTGCATTCAACTCCGTCCGTCGATTTGAAAACAGACGACTCGCGCGCAATAGCAGCGGCAGGCCACCTTGCGGCAGTTTCAGTCCATAAGCAGGGCTGGAAAATATTGCCGCTAGTTGTGGATTCAAGCGTTGTGGCACTCCGTATCGAATTGCTTTTTGCGCCACCGGCGAAAAGCCTGCGGTGCGCCTGGGATTTATGAGTTCAATGGAATGGTCGAAAATGTTCAAACGCGTCGGCTGATCGCGCAGAGCAAGATCGCGGTGAACAAGTAAATTCGAGACTGCCTCGTTCATAGCAGCGCGATGGTAATTTGCGCGTGCTGCCACAGGGCTGTCCATAATGTCCGACGCGGGAAAAGTTCGTGGGCGCGTATCCCACAAATCACAGTAGCGCGTAACAAAGCGCAGCAATTCCTCATAAACAGTCAACAGGTTTCCCCCGATCCGTACGCGCTCGACGACGGCAGACTGTACCGAATCGCCGGCAAATCTGGTTGCGATGACAGCGGACCGTGGCAGAAGCTCCCGAACCCGTTCATCGCGACCAAAGAGAAGCAGGCCCGCTACCGTGGGCACTATCTCGTCGCCCTGTTCTATCGCCAGCAGCAGATCACGCTCGAGTACATCCCTGGTTGGGTAGCCTCGCGCAACGGCGTTATCAAAGGCATCGCCCTCAAACTCACGTAGAAAACTCCACAGGTGTGCTTCGTCGATATCTGTGGTCGCAGCCCCAAGCGCGGGCATGTTTTCAAAACGCAGCGGGCGAACTTCATCCAACAAAGATGATAGCTCCTCGCGCGTTGCCTCTCGCTTTTCCGAACCGAAGCGCAGGTAGAATCGTCCCTCATGCGTGCGATAAGGACGGCGCTTCCCTTCGATATCGAGAGCTACAATGCGGCGGCCGTTGTCGAAAGCTATGCGATCGATAAACGGAACCAGTGGCGGATCGACATCTTCGCGGCAGATTCGCGCCAATTCTTCCTGCACAGCCTCGGGGTTGTCGACGCCTTCAATGCGCATTTGGTCATTGACCCCGAAAACAATCACACCACCGCCAGTATTGGCGAGGGCAACGATTTCCTGCGCAATTCTTTCGGAGTTAGAGAGCTTCACCTTCAGCTCAAGAAACGTGTCTTCGCCGCCGCGAATCAATCGCAACAGTTCAGTTCTGGAGGTTTGCGGTGCCGGAGTTGATAGATAGTATTCCTGGAAGGAACGCTCCGTGGAGGGTTCGTGTCGCTGGTTACTGCGAAATCTTCTGCGAGCCATTTGTGTAGTGACGGGGTCGCCTTCTCTTTGAGATCTCTCAAATCTGAGATCTTAAATTTCAACCCTGAATCTGAGATCCATTCCGAGATTCAAGATTGGAAACCTGCCCGCCCGGATGCCTAAACCTCAAGACATCGCTGGAGTTATTTTAAGGCGCCTGGCCTTACAGACTCATCCATCGCCGGCGCCTGGATCGTTCACGGCTTCAAGTATTTCCAGTTCCCTGCTCTGCAAAGATTCACCCTGAGCGTCAATTGTCAGCAGATAGAAACCGATTGAAAGAACTGCCAGAACGGCGAGTGTAGCATACTCAATGGGCAAACTCTGCGCGACATAACCTACCCCCGTGGCTGCCAGCGGCGGAAGAGCCAGGACGATAATCATCGGTATCAGCAGGAGTCCTGCCACGCCGGAAACATTGAGCCGTTTGCCAAATTTCATGCGCTTGGGGAAACGGATCGATAGCCAATTTCCCATCATTGACATGAACATGGTGAAGTTGAGAAAGCTCAGGGCAACAAAAAGCAACGCGCCGGGCGTGACGTCTCGAAACACCAGCTCATTAACGATCAGCAGAGCCGAAGAAAAGATAAGCGCTAAGATTGAAAACGCAATATTCTTGCCGAGCAAAATGATCTTGCGATCGACTGGCGAAAGGATGAGCGTGCGCATGCCGCTGTGTTCAAAAGCGAATTGATTGCAGAATAGTCCGGAAAGAATCAGGAAGACGTAGATCATGCCGGCAGTAGCCATTAAGCCTTCACCGTACTTCAAAAACTCAGCCATAAAAGTGCCGCTTGCTGAGTCAACCTGATCGAAACGCCTCCGGTTCATAATTCTCACCACGATAAGGAGCAGCGGCATGAGGGCCATCATCCGCACCTGTGCGTTGCGTAGCAGATAGCGCAATTCCTTCTCGACCATAGCCGAGAGTGCGGGCGACGTTAGTGGAATTTCCCAGCCCGTGTAGTTTTCATTTTGAACTGCGGCAGCAATACGGCGCGTCTGGCGGGTTTTTCCGCCTCCAAGAATGGCACGGCGCGCCAGCCAAAAGGTGGTGACGATCAGGATAACCGTGTATGCGCTGAGAATGGCCAATCCGAGCGTGTATCCCACTGTATAGCCGTCGCGCAGACCGTAGGTCAGGGCGTAAGCAATCGCTCCTGGTGGTGTCCAACGCAAGGCCGAGACTGAGTCCGCGTGGCGGAAAAGCACCGGCGCAATCTGACCAAACAAGGCGCCTCCGAGGCCCGCGACCACTCCGATCAATGCCAGCAGGGTTTCGCCGCGCGTGCGTTTCTTGCGAATCAATGAGCCTATGGAGGTTGAGATCCACTTTGACAGCGCAAGTCCAAAAAGTACGGCTACCAGCGCTATCAAAATACCGCCGGCAAGTTTGCGCTGGGCTAATCCCGAGCCTATGCCAATGGCGATAATCGCCGGAACCGCAAATACAGATTGCAGGCTCGCGATTTCGCTGAGGAAATCTACGACGAACAGTTTGCGCAAACTAATCGGGTAAAGCAGAAGATTACCTGGATCAAACTGACGGCTGCTGCCGATGCTTAGCGGTAGTGTCGCCCAAAGCAGGTAAAGCAACGCGAAAATTGAGAAGAAGATAAACTCGGCCGGAGGAATAACGCGTTCGCCGCTCCGGGTCCTCGGTTGAAAATTTTGCAGACCTACTTCAGGAGAAGTCAAAGCATAGGCCGCAACCCCGAGGCCAAGCGCAATTAAGAGGGCTAGCGCAAGGGCGATTAACATTGCCAGTATAGTGGCGATGCGGTTCGCAACGGCTTTTGACGACCGGAGTGAATTCCGGAACAGCGTCCACTTAAGCCAGATGAGTGTGCGGAGTTGAAACAAGATTGTAGTTTGACTCTCTGTTTTGCGAGCTTTGTGCTTTGTCCTTTGTGCTTTGTTCGATTCCCACAGTATAGAATGGAATCGCTCGTAAGCGCTTATTAGCCAATTAAAACTCCCCAGCGCCGAAAGAAGTAGAAAGATCAAAGCGCAAAGATCTAAATAGACTCCATGCCAGTTCCCTCAAATATTGGTGTTGCCTATGTCGGCCTTGGTTCGAATCTCGGCGACCGCGCCGGAAACCTGCTGATGGGAGTCCGTGGAATGCTCGACCTCGGGCTAGAGGTCATCCGCCTCTCCCGAATCTACGAAACCGAGCCGGTGGAAACTTTCGCACAACCAGCCTTTCTCAATATGGTTGTGCAGCTGCATGGCAACACCCTTCCGACTCCCGAAGAAGTAATGGCGCGGCTACTCGAAGTGGAACACTCCCTGGGACGGACGCGCAACTTAACAAAAGGCCCGCGCATAATCGATCTCGATCTTCTTCTATATAACGGCGAAACGCGCAACACGCAGTTTCTGACATTGCCTCACCCGCGACTGCATCATCGCCGCTTTGTGCTCGAGCCCTTCGCCGAACTCGCTGCCCAGTTGGTTCATCCGCTACTCAATAAGACCATCAGCGAACTACTTGCATCGCTCGAGGACCAATCCAAAGTAAAGCCATGGCACGGCAACGTGTAACGCAAACTGTTAGTTTGCCTGTTAATTTGCGCGTATCGTTGAGCGCTCAGTTGGAGGGAACCTAAGCCGTCGCAAACTAACAGTTTGCGTTACAAGCACTGTCCTTTTTCCCCTTTTTTTCAATTTGCCGTTATAATGGCCTCACTTGCGAACAAGCCTTACATATTTCGAACCCGGCCAATAATTGGCAGTTAAGATTGGCCGCCCGAGCGTGGCCAGAGAGCTGAAATATGCCTTATCTCAAGCCTGAGCGTCCCGAAAAAGTTAACGCGCCTTCGCTGAAGGCAAGCAAACAGCGTGGCGAGCGATTGGTTTGTCTGACCGCCTACGACTTCCCTACTGCCCGCATTGTTGACGAGGCCGGCATCGACATAATTCTCGTCGGCGACAGCCTCGGCAACGTGGTTTTGGGGTATGGCAATACGGTTCCCGTAACCCTCGAAGAAATATTGATCCATCTCAAGGCGGTGCGACGCGCGGTGCAGCGTGCTCTCCTGGTTGCCGATATGCCTTACGGTTCGTTTCATACGGGCGCCGACGACGCGGTAAGAAATGCATTGCGACTCGTAAAAGAGGGCGGTGCTGAAGCGGTGAAGCTCGAAGGCGGTCACAAACGCGTCCGACTCGTCAAAAGGCTGGTTGATGAAGAGATCGCGGTGATGGGCCACATCGGACTGACGCCGCAGTCGATCAACAAGCTCGGCGCTTATCGCGTGCAGGGCAAGACAGCGGCGGCCGCGCGCCAGTTGCTTGATGATGCGCGCGCATTGGAAGACGCGGGCGCCTTCGCGATTGTGCTGGAAGTTGTCCCGCGCGAGATTGCCAGCTTGATTACCGAGAGCATCAGCATTCCCACGATTGGTATTGGCGCCGGCGCCGGTTGTGACATTCAAGTCCTGGTGCTACACGACATGCTGGGATTGTCGTTTGGAAAACTTGCGCGGTTCGTGCGGCCTTATGCAAACCTGCATGAGGTGATGACGGAAGCTGTCACGCGTTATGCTGACGATGTGCGCAATGGAACTTACCCATCTGAGGCTGAATCATATGCGCTGCCCGCCGAAGCGGCGGAAGAACTCAGAATTGGCAAAGAGAGTAAATCGTAAATCGTGAATAGTAAATCGAAAAAGCGTTCTCGTTTTTGCAGAATCATTGAAGTCCATCCTGCTAACTTGCAAACGACTCCGCCGCACCCTTCGAGGGGATTACCACTTACAACACTTGCGCTTAACTATCCACGATTTACGATTCACTATTAACCAGTTATGGAGATCATTAATCGCCGCCAGCGCATGAGTTCCGTCGCGCGCAAGATTCGCCGCGACCAGGATCGGACAATCGGGCTGGTGCCAACGATGGGCGCGCTTCATGAAGGGCATCTTAGCCTTGTCCGCGAAGCGCGCCGGATGTGTGACGTGGTCGTGGTTTCAGTCTTTGTAAACCCGACCCAGTTTGGACCAACCGAAGATTACGAACACTACCCTCGCGATCTAACTAAAGATACGGCCATCCTTACCGACTACAACGTTGACTACATTTTTGCTCCTGCAAACGAAGAGATGTATCCGAAGGATTTTTCCACCTACGTAAATGTTGGAGGTTTGTCGAAGCCGCTTGAAGGCGAGACCCGGCCGGGCCACTTTCGCGGCGTTGCTACCGTAGTTGCAATTCTCATCAATACAGTGCGTCCGGACTTCGCTTTCTTCGGTCAGAAGGATGCGCAGCAGGCTGTGATTATCAAGCGGATGGTTCGGGACCTGGCTTTCGATACCGAAATCGTCGTCTTGCCCACCGTTCGCGAGGATTCCGGACTGGCGATTTCTTCGCGCAATCTTTACCTGAACGCTGAAGAGCAGGAGTCAGCCTCA
The DNA here is from genome assembly GCA_963698325.1 of Blastocatellia bacterium. Classification (GTDB taxonomy): domain Bacteria; phylum Acidobacteriota; class Blastocatellia; order Pyrinomonadales; family Pyrinomonadaceae; genus PSRF01. Next base: position 1,105,402 of record CAVOQJ010000013.1, read on the forward strand.
GTGATCCATCGTGGGTTGACGAAGGCAAAGGAAGTTTTCAAGAAGGGCGAGCGACATGCCGGCAAGCTGGAAGAGATCGTCCGAACAACTATCGAGACGGAGCCTCGCGTGCGCGTTGATTATGTAAGCGTGGTGGACGCTGAGACGCTGGAGAAACTGGACAAACTTGACGAGCGCCCCTTACTGATCGCCGTCGCGGCCTATGTCGGCAAAACTCGTCTAATCGATAACACGATACTGAACAAAGCGAAGAAAGACTCAAGCGCCGCGAAGGCGTAAATGGATGGACTTTTGTGTTATATTTCTGACATCAAAATAGCGGATTAGAGATTCGATGAGCACTACAAAGGAAGAAGCGATACGGTTGATTTCCAGGTTACCTGAAGAGGTCACGTGGGACGATATCATGTACCGGCTTTATGTAAAGAGAAAGATAGAAGAAGGAATTAAAGCCGCGGAAGAGGGCCGCACTATCACCCACGAAGAAGTAAGAAGAGCTCTTTGCACCTGAATGAAGATCGTTTGGACTGAGCCCGCCGTTGAAGACCTTCGCGAACTGCAAGCCTACATAGCCAGAGACTCAGAAATGTACGCTAGTGGATTCGTCGAACGAATCATTCTAGCGGCTGAACGACTCATTGACCATCCGAAACTTGGACGCGTCGTGCCTGAAACGAATGACGAAAATGTTCGCGAGCTTCTTCACCAACGATATCGCATCATCTACCGCATCACAAACGATTGTATTGAAATGCTGTCAGTGATTCATGGGGCTAGGGACCTTGAACAGCTTAAGCCTGCTCCGTGGGAGATTGGTTAGTCTTTAAATAAGTGATGATTAGAGAAGAAACGGGACATGGAAAGGCCCAAGTTAAGTTCACTCCTGAACGGTGAACCTGCGGAGGTGGCGTTCGCGCCGCATAAGACGCTGCTCGAAGTCTTGCGTGAAGACCTCGGCCTGACTGGAACGAAACACGGCTGCGAGCTGGGCGAATGTGGTACCTGCACTGTTCTGGTAAACGGACGGTCGATTCTTTCCTGTTTGATGTTAGGTCTGGACGCTGAAGGCCAGCAGGTAAAAACGATCGAAGGAATGGCTAATGGCGCCGAGCTTCATCCGCTGCAGGATACGTTTGCCGATACGGGCGCCGCCCAGTGCGGCTATTGTTCACCCGGATTTCTGCTGGTTGCTGAAGAGCTTTTGAAAAAGAATCCGAATCCTTCGCGCGAAGTAATTAAGGAAGCGTTGTCGGGCAATCTCTGCCGCTGCACCGGCTACATAAAGATCTACGAAGCGGTGGAGCTGGCAGCAGCGCGCATGCGGGGTGAAGAAATGGAATTGCCGCGCGAGAGCATTTATGGCTGCGAATAGGATCAGCCGCGGATTAACGCGGATTTGCGCGAATCAGCAGTCTTGAGGTTTTGGCCGGTTGAGTTTGTCTCTCAAGACCGAAAGGCTCTAAGGTGAGGAAGGCGGGCTTGCCCCCGCTCTTTCTAATCAAAGATAAGCGGGGGTAAACCCACCTTCCCGACCCTGAGATTATGGTACTCGAGTTTTCTTAATCAGGTTGAATGGTTAATCAAGGTTCGAAGTTGGCTCAGAATAGAAACAACAACGTAAAGCCACTCAAAGTGGTCGGTAAGCCGTTCCGCAAAGTCGACGCGCGCGCGAAGTGCACCGGCCAGACGAAGTTTGCTGACGACATCGTTTTGCCGCGCATGCTCTACTGCAAGATTCTTCGCACTCATCTGCCGCACGCCTTGATCAAGAGCATCGACGTCTCAAAGGCAATCGCCTTGCCCGGCGTGCTCGCGGTTATCACCGGCAAGGATTTGCCGATTCCTTACGGCATTCTGCCGGTGAGCCAGGATGAGCACGCGCTGTGCATCGACAAGGTACGTTTCATCGGCGATCCGGTGGCCGCAGTCGCGGCGATTGATGAAGACATCGCCTTCGACGCCATGAACCTGATCGAAGTGGAATATGAACCATTGAACACGATCTCCTCGATCGATGAAGCCATTCTCATCGACGAGCCTCGTATCCACGAATATGGCGACCAGGGGAACATTCATAAAAAGGTTTCGCTCGAATTCGGCAACGTGGAGGAAGGCTTCGCCGAAGCCGATCTGATTCGCGAGGACACCTTTTTCTACGAAGGCAACACGCACCTGCCGATGGAGCAACACGCCGCCGTCGGCAACTTCGATCCCGACAAAAAGCTGACGCTCTGGAGTTCAACGCAAACGCCACACTACGTTCATCGCGCGCTCGCAAAAGTTTTGGAGTTGCCCGCCAGCCACATTCGCGTGATCGCCACGCCCAACGGCGGCGGTTTTGGCGGCAAGAGCGATCCTTTCAATCACGAAGTCGTCGTCTGCAAGCTTTCGATGATGACCGGACGGCCGGTGAAAGTAACGCTGACGCGCGAAGAAGTTTTCTATTGTCATCGCGGCCGCCATCCGGTGCTGATGCACGTCAAGACGGGCGTGAAAAAAGACGGCGCCATAACCGGAATGCATTTCCAGTCGTTCCTCGACGGCGGCGCTTACGGAAGCTACGGCGTTGCCAGCACGTTCTACACGGGTGCCTTGCAGACGGTGACCTATGACGTGCCGCGTTACAAGTTTCAGGGACTGCGCGCATTTACAAACAAGCCGCCTTGCGGACCCAAGCGTGGACATGGCACGCCGCAGCCTCGTTATGCGCTGGAGGTTCAACTCGACAAGATCGCTGAAGAACTGAAACTGGATCCGGTCGCGATGCGACGCGCGAATTTGGTAAAACCCAATACCGTAACGGCAAACTACCTGCGCATCGGCAGCATGGGTCTCGGTCAGTGTATCGACAAGGTTGTCGCAGGCTCTGACTGGAAGAACAAATTCTCGGGTTGGGATCGGGGCAATCGCAAGTTGCCTTTTGGCAAAGGCATCGGCATCGCTTGCAGTTCATACCTCTGCGGCGCGGGCCTGCCGATCTACTGGAACAACATGCCGCAGTCGGGCGTGCAGCTCCGACTCGATCGACAGGGCGGCGTTTGCGTGATGTGTGGCTCGACGGATATCGGACAAGGATCCGATTCGATTCTCGCTTACATCGTCGCGGAAGTCTTGGGAATCGATCCTTTCGACATTCGCGTCGTCACAGCAGATACGGATTTAACTCCGGTCGATCTCGGCAGTTATTCGAGTCGCGTGACGTTGATGACCGGCAACGCTGCGATCCAGGCAGCCGAACGTGCGCGCGAGCTGCTGGTGATGGCCGTTGCTGAAAAGCTGTCCGTGCCGATTGAGAATATTTCGCTCGCCGAACGTCGAGTCTTCGATGTGGAAAATCCGGAAGTTGGCGTTTCGTTTGCCGACGCCGTCGTGCTGGCAGAATCGAAGTTTGGCACGATCGGAACTGTCGGTTCCTATTCGCCGCCGCGCTCGCCAGGCAACTACAAAGGCGCAGGCGTTGGACCGTCGCCTGCCTATAGTTATTCTGCTGCGGTTGCGGAAGTTGATGTCGATCCTGACACGGGCATTGTGGTCGTTGAGCGAATCTGGATTGCGCACGACATTGGGAAGTCAATCAACCCGATGCTGGTGATGGGACAGGTTGAAGGCAGCGTGTACATGGGTCTCGGCGAGATCCTGATGGAGGAGATGGCCTATCGAGCTAATCGGAATGTGGTGCATAAGTTTCCGTCGATGCTGGAATACAAGAGCCCGACGACGATGGAGATGTGCGACGTAAAGACTTACTTGATCGAAGATCCGGATCCAAACGGACCTTACGGAGCAAAGGAAGTTGGACAGGGACCGTTGCTGCCGGTGCCGCCGGCGGTTGCGAATGCGGTTTACGATGCAGTGGGCGTGCGCATCGATGAAGTGCCGATCACGCCGGAAAAGGTCTTGAAGGCGCTGCACGAAAAAACGAAGGGCCGCGCTGGAAGATATGGGCCGGACACGGTTCCTGCAGTTGAGTGGCCAGACCCTTTGCGGGTGCTGACTCCGGCAGAGGGTGGCGACGGCAAAGAGATGCCGCGCGTGGCTGTGCATTCGTAACGAGAGAATCATGACGGAGGAAGATAATTCAATTGATAACGACGAACTTCGCCCTGAGTATGATTTGAGCAAACTCAAGTTCGTTGGGCGTGGCATCTATGCTGAACGGTTTCGTCGCGGGACCAAAGTCGCTCAATTGGATGACGGCGCCGAAGAATCCGGTAATGAGAACGCTGAAAGCGTTCAGTATGATAGCCCAGGGTAGAGCGCGCAGCGCGACACCCTGGGAAGCAAGCCCCCTACGAGCGTTTCGCGCGACCCGTCGAGGGTCGCGCGAAGGTGGTGGTTGACTTGTTACCCAGGGCGTTGCCCTGGGCTAAGTTATTTCACGCCGTTGGCGTGAGGAATTTCATGAGTCGTGCCAGAACACTAACAGGTAATCAACGGCGCCTACATTGATTGGAGCCTTGCAAAGCTTCATCAAGATCGCTGGTATAAACTTCCAAAATAATCCGCCATGATGCGCCTTCCCAAATTTGACTACCGTGTGCCGCGAGAAGTCGCGGAGGCGGTGAAGATTATGGCCGGGTCAGGGCCGGAGGGGCAGTTTGTCGCCGGTGGCACGGACCTCTATCCAAACATGAAGCGCCGTCAACAGACACCGCGCACTGTCATTTCCGTAATGCGTGTTCCGGAGTTGAATCAAATAACAGGTGATGGAAAATCGGGCGTTCGCATCGGTGCGTCGGTAACACTAACTGACATCTGTGAAAGCCCATTGATCAATCGCGACTATCCGGTTATCGCGCACGCCGCGCGCACGATCTCCACACCAATCCTCAGGAATATGGGCACAATCGGCGGCAACCTGCTGCTCGACACGCGCTGCAATTACTACGATCAGAACTTCGAATGGCGCAAGGGCATTAACTTCTGCTTGAAGAAGGACGGCGACGTTTGCTGGGTGGCGCCGGGAAGTTCGAAATGTTGGGCAGTGCAATCCTCGGATCTGGTTCCAGTGATGGTCGCCATTGGCGCGAAGTTTCGTTTGGCATCAACGTTGGGTGAACGTGTGATCGACGCGGCCGGGTTCTACAACGACGACGGGATCGACTATTTAAAGAAACGGCCGGACGAGTTGCTGGTCGACATTCACCTGCCACCGCTCAATGGCTGGCGCGCTTCTTATCAAAAACTGCGCCGCCGCGGCGCGTTTGATTTCCCGGTGTTGGGAGTCGCTGCCTATGTGCAACTGGACGAAGTCAGAACCGGGAGCGACCGGGTTAGTCTGGTTAAAGATGCGCGCATAGTTCTCGGCGGCATTGCTCCGTCACCCCTCAACATCGCCGAAGCCGCAGCCGCATTGATTGGCCAGCCACTCGACGGCGATCACATTCAGGCTGCCGCTGAGGCTGCGTACATAAAAGCTCGCCCGCTCGACAACACCGACTTCGTCATGAACTGGCGCAAACAAATGACGCGGCAATATACGCTTCGCGCGCTTCAAGAACTAGCTGTTTTGGATTAATCCGTCCTCCCGGACTTTGGTCTTAGCAACCCGATCATGGTTTCCAAATGATGACAAAGGCCAAAGACCCAAGACCAAAGACCAACGAAGTTAACGAAGTTTCAGCCATCATCCTCGCTGCCGGCCGTTCCCAACGCATGGGCGCGTTCAAGCCTCTGCTTCCGTTTGGCCCAACAACCATAGTTGAAACTTGCATCGAAAATCTGCGCGCCGGCGGTATTAAGAGTATTGTTGTGGTTCTCGGCCAGGACTCGCGAGCAGAAGAGCTAAAAAAACACCTTAAGAATGCCGGAATCAGTTTCGCTGTCAATCCCGATAGAAACAGTGAGATGAGTGCTTCAATCGCTTGCGGTGTTCGCAATCTTCCCGAAGAAACAAGGGCTGTGATCATTAATCCTGTCGACCATGCGGCAGTGCCGGGAGAAGTAGTTGAGACACTGATCAGTGAATGGAAGAAAGGGGCGAGGCTCGTAAAGCCTACCTGGAACGGAAGTGGCGGACATCCAGTTCTAATCGATTTGGGCTTTCGCGATGAGTTGCTCAGTCTCGATCCTAATAGTGGCTTGAAAACCCTTTTCAGTGTTCATCAAGCGGAAGTCAGCCGCATTCCAGTTGATTCGAATTATATTGCGCGTGACATGGACACATGGGATGATTACCGCGCTTTGCACACGGAGATTTTCGGCGGGCCGCCGTCCTAGTCACGGTTGCGGAAAAAACTGCTTGCGACGACGCAAACTAACAATTCGCGTTACGCTCAATGTCGAAAACCCTGTCTGCTTTAAATTCACACGGCTCTCAGAGTGACCAACTAAAAGGTCACAACACTCATCTAATTCACTGTCCCACCCGAAGCTAGGGGCAAGGAGAGCAAATGCTTCTGACAAATCGAAAATCAGTATTCGCCATGTTTTTATTGGTTCTAATTGGTGCTTCCCTCGGCCTGGCGCAGAACCGCGCCCCGGTTGAGTTCTCGCTGCGCACCATTGACGGGCAGACGATTACCTCCGATAGCCTGCGTGGCGAGGTTGTAGTGCTGGCGTTTGGCGCTTCCTGGCTGCCGCTTTCGAAAACGCAGTTGCAGGGTGTCAGAAAGCTTGCAGATGAATATAGCGATCGCGGCGTCGTGGTCTATTGGGTTAGCACGGAGTCGGAAGATCCGAACTCGAAAAACTTCGCAAGCGATCAACAACTGCGAGGGTTTGCCCAGAAGTACGGTCTGAAAGTTACGGTGCTGCGTGATCCCGATGGTACCGTCTCGAAAAAGTTCGGCATCGACCAACTGCCCTCGATCGTCATTATCGACAAGCATGGCAACCCCAGCGAGCCAATCGGAGGACTCGATCCAAACGGCAACCTCGCGAACCAACTCGCCAAGCGTCTCGACACGGTGCTTGAATAGTCTCGTTTAAAAAATAACTGATTCAGGCCGCCTTTATAAAGGCGGCCTTTTTTAATCCGGGCGTAGGCTGCCGGCTTGCCCGCAAACCAACGGTTTGCGTTACAAGATTTGACCTTGCCTCACCTGAGGGAATCTAATAACTTGCTCAGGCTGTTTCCTGTTACGCATTCATATGACTCTAAAGCTGATTAATCCGGAACCACTCGCCCCGCCGCGAGGTTACTCCAACGGCGTCCTGGCGGAACAAGGTGGGAGATTGCTATTCGTAGCCGGCCAGGTCGGCTGGAACAAAGAGCAGAGAATCGTCAGCGAAAACTTCGTGGAACAATTCGATCGCGCGCTCGAGAATGTTATTACAGTCGTAACTGAGGCCGGCGGCAGTCCGAATCAGATTGCCCGGTTGGCTATTTATGTCACTGACAAGAAGGAATACAAACTGAGTTTGAGAGAGCTTGGCGCAACTTACCGCGCCCGCATGGGGAAACATTATCCCGCGATGGTGCTGGTTGAAGTGCAAGGTCTACTCGAGGACAACGCGAAGGTGGAAATTGAAGCGGTCGCTGTTTTGGAAGCCCGCATGTGACCGATGATCACTACAAAAAGTTTTCTTTACGAAAAAAGCGAGCGAGGTGTGGCCACGATCACGCTCAACCGTCCCGAGCGCCTCAATGCGTTAACGTTCGAAGTCTATCGCGAGCTGACAGATACCTTTGCAGCGTTAAGAACTGAGACGGACGTGCGCGTGGTTGTCATCACGGGCGCGGGTAGAGCCTTCTGCTCCGGTGGTGATGTGCACGACATTATTGGCGAGCCTCTTTAATCGCGACATGGAGGGCTTGCTTGAGTTTACTCGCATGACTTGTGAGCTCGTGCGAAATATTCGGGCGTTGCGCAAACCGGTGATTGCCAGTCTCAATGGAACAACAGCCGGCGCCGGAGCTTGCATCGCGCTCGCGGCGGATCTGCGCCTGGCCAGCGAAGAAGCGAAGATTGCCTTTCTTTTTGTAAAGGTTGGGCTTTCGGGCGCCGACATGGGCGCGGCATATCTTCTGCCTCGCGTGGTGGGCCTGGCTAAAGCGACCGAGCTGCTCTACACGGGCGACTTCATTTCCGCGCAAGAGGCTGAACGAATCGGACTATATAATCGCGTCGTGCCTGCGGATCAACTTGGGCAAGTTACAGGCGAATTTGCGGAACGGCTGGCGCAAGGTCCGGCCTTTGCACTCGCCAAAACCAAAGAACTGCTCGACCGCGAAGCGCACATGAATCTGGATGCCGCGCTAGCGTGTGAAGCTCAGGCCCAGGCTATCTGCATGCAGCATCCGGATTATCGGGAAGCGTATGATGCATTTGTTGCGAAACGGAAGCCGCAGTTTGATAGGGGAAAGGGGAAGGGGTAATGGGAAAATACGACCGCCTTCCCCTTTACCCGTTCCCCTTTACCCGTTAGTGTTTTGAAGGACCATGACGGACAATTTTTTCGATCAACTTCCCTTCTTCACTCCCGAGCATCGCACTCTCGCCGCGGACATGGAGTCGTTTGTCCAACTAGAGGTTGAATCACGTGCCATTGAGGAACATGACGTAGAAGCTCGCTTGCGTGAATACGTCGCCCTCCTTGCGAAGACTGGCGCGTTGCATTATGCCGTTTCCTTGCCGGGTACAAGGCTCGACGTGCGCGCTCTCTGCTTGATTCGCGAAACACTCGCTTACTCAAGCGCGCTTGCCGATGTCGCTTTCGTCATGCAGGGATTGGGAACCTACGCCATCAGCCAGGCCGCCCCGGAGCACGTGCGCGACTTTTGGCTTTCCCGGGCAGTCGAAGGAAAAGCGATCGCAGCATTTGCTCTAACCGAGCCTGACGCCGGCTCCGATGTTGCCGCAATTAAGACTACCGCCACGCGCGATGGCGACGCTTATGTGATCGACGGCCGTAAACGTTTTATCTCAAACGCAGGCGTTGCTGATTTCTATACGGTCTTTGCGAGAACCGGAACCGATGCGAACGGCCGCGCCGCGTTATCCGCCTTTGTTGTCGGCGCGAAGATGCCCGGTTTCAGCGTCGTCGAGCGCACTGCGATGATTGCAGAGCATCCGATCGGAGAAATCGAATTCAAAGACTGTCGTGTGCCGGTGGAGGACATGGTGGGAGCAGAGGGTGATGGCTTCGTGTTGGCGATGCGAACGATGGATATTTTTCGCTCGAGCGTAGGGGCCGCGGCTTGTGGCATGGCGCGGCGAGCCCTTGATGAAGCCGTGCGCTATGCCACTACACGCAAACAATTTGGCCGACTGCTCGCCGAACATCAATTGATTCAGGAGAAACTGGCCGATATGGTTACGGAGCTCGACGCCGCCAGACTCTTGGTCTACCGCGCCGCGCACCTGAAAGATACCGGGGCCGCGCGCGTTACCCGCGCGGCTAGCGAGGCAAAATTCTACGCAACGGAAGCAGCCTGTCGCATTATCGATAATGCAGTGCAGATTCACGGCGGCTCAGGACTCGTGCGCGGGAGTGTGGTTGAACGGCTCTACAGAGATGTTCGCGCATTACGAATCTATGAAGGGACTTCGGAGATACAAAAGCTCATCATCGCCAGCCAGCTTTTGAAGGAGTAGGTAGAACAGATATTCTTGTCTATCTGCCAATAGGTTCTAGCAAAGACCATGAAACCTTTGTCGCTGGATACAACACTCGAGGGTCAGCGGATGCATTTTGCGCTAATGCGCCGGCTTCCCGATTGGAAGCGCCTTACACTGGCCTTTGAGCTCACTCAAGCCACGCGCCAACTCGTTCTGGCTGATATCCGTCAGCGCTTCCCTGGCGCTAGCGATGAAGAGATTCGCCGGCGCTTCATTGCTCGCGTTCTCCCACGCGACGACGTGATTCGTGCTTACGGTTTCGATCCGAAGCAAGAAGGCTACTGATCAGAACCGATGGAGAACCCCTTTGCAGTATTATCCCTCGTTGCGAGGGTCCTGGAAGAACAGCGAATTGCCTATGTTCTGGTCGGCTCCCTCGCCAGCTCTATGCACGGCATGTTTCGCTCCACCGCCGATATCGATATCGTCGCCGAAATAAAATCTGAGCAAGTCATCCCCCTCCTCACAGCGCTTCAAGAGAACTTCTATGTTGACGAACATGCCGTGCGTGAAGCCATTAACCGACGACAGTCCTTTAACGCAATCCACTTCGACTCTGTTTTTAAAGTCGACATCTTTATTCCAAAGCTGGATGAGTTCTCAAGAAAGCAGATTGACCGGGGCGAGCGCAGGAAGCTTGCACCAGACGTGGAACAGATGATCTATGTCGCGACCGCGGAGGATACTATATTGGCAAAGCTACGCTGGTATGACTCTGGCGGGAGAGTCTCAAATACTCAGTGGAGAGATGTTGTCGGAATTATCGCGGCGTCATCGGCAAAACTTGACCTCGTTTACTTGCGTCAGTGGGCGGAAACACTCGGTCTTACTGATCTACTTGACCAGGTGTTTGAAGAAACCAGGGACGAATCGCGCTAGCTGAGATAAATGAAAATCAACATCATCGGCGGCGGGCCGGCGGGATTGTATTTCGCAATCCTGATGAAGAAGTCGAATCCCGAGCACCAGATCACAGTTTACGAACGAAATGGACCCGACGATACATTTGGCTGGGGGGTGGTGTTTTCGGGAAGGACCCTGGCGAATCTGCGTGCCGCTGACGCCGAGTCACATGCCGAGATTACGCGCTCGTTCGCGGCCTGGGACAACGTTGATGTCGTCCATCGCGACACTAAGATTTCCATCCACGGCAATAGCTTTTCCGGTATCGCCCGCCTTCAGCTTCTCAAGATCTTACAGCGACGCTGCGAACAACTAGGCGTCGAATTATTGTTCCGGACTGAGGTTCCCGATCTTAATTCGCTGCACACAGACTGCGATCTGCTCTTAGCCGCCGATGGCGTGAACAGCACCGCCCGAAAGCAATACTCGAATGAGTTCATTCCCAGTTTGGATGTCCGTCCAAATCGTTACATCTGGTACGGGACGAATAGACTATTCCACGGCCTGACGTTGACCTTTCGCGAAAACCAGGACGGCGTCTTTGCTGCCCACTCTTACAAGTTCAACAAATCTACCAGCACATTCATCATCGAATGTGACCAGGAAACGTGGGATAATGCGGGCTTCTCGGCGACGAGCGACGATGAGACGCGAAGTTATCTCGAGGGAGTTTTTGCAAAAGATCTCGACGGTCAGCCGTTGCTGTCAAACAATTCGAAATGGATCAATTTCCTTTTAGTAAAAAACCAAAACTGGTTCTTTGAAAATGTCGTGATGATTGGCGATGCGCTGCACACCGCCCATTTCTCGATTGGGTCGGGCACGAAACTCGCGCTGGAAGATGCCATTGCGCTTTTCGAATGTTTTGGACGAACGGCGACTGTCACTGCTGCGCTTACAGAATTCGAGTCAACGCGCAAACCGGTAATCGAGGAGTACCAGGCCGCAGCGTATGAAAGCATGCGCTGGTTTGAGAATGCCCGACAATATCTCAACCTGAGTCCGCTTGAGTTAGCTTACGCGCTGATGATGCGCAGCGGGCGGGTAAGTTATGAGGACCTGGAAAAGAGAGATCCAGATTTCATCGCAGCCTATAAGGAACAGACGGCAGGAGCAGGAGGCAGGATTAACGGCTAACCTGCTCCAATAAAGTTGACTCTATTCTTCTCTGCCGTCTGCCGTCTGCCGCCTGCTCCTTTCGTTCCACTCCGGCGCCAGTAGCCGTCGTCGCCCTGCGTCGATCGTGGCGATTCCAGGTTCATCCAGGTCCACTCGATCCCAGAGTTTGCAGGTAACCGGCCGGTGCGCTTGATCGAGTGCTTCGCAATAGTTCGTATAAGTGCAGCGTCTGATTTCATCGCCGCGCCCAATTTTCACTTTTATGAACCAGTCAGGATCGGCAAGCGCCTGGCGAGCGAAACCGGCAATATCGGCTTGGCCCTTTTGCAGAATCGCCTCGGCTTGTTCAAAAGTGGTAATGCCTCCCGTCGCTACGACGGGCGTATTGAAGCCAGCCTCATTCACCGCGCGTTTGATAGCCGCAACCAGCGGAACGCTGCGTCCGAAGGGTCCTGCCTCATCGGAAAGAACCGTCGGCATACATTCGTAGCCGCTCTGGCCAGTGTAGGGATAAACTGCCTGTCCGACTTTCGGCTGCTGTGCATCCTCAAATTTCCCGCCTTTCGACAGCGAAAGAAAATCAAAGCCGGCGCGGGCAAACTCAACTCCGAAATAGCTTGCATCCTCAACCCGGTTACCACCGGCGATCACTTCGTCGCCTAAAAAGCGGACGCCCACGACATAATCATGGCCCACCGTTTTCCGCACCGCTTGAAAAACTTCCAGCGGTAAACGTATGCGATTCTCGCGTGGGCCGCCGTAGCCGTCGTCGCGATTATTGAGAGCACTCAAAAAACCCGCCATGGTATAGGCATGGGCGTAATGTAATTCGACGCCGTCGAAACCAGCTTCGCGCGCGCGGCCAGCAGCGTGCGCAAAAATGTCGGGTAACACTCGCGGTAATTCGCGCACGTGCGGCAGATGCATGTCAGTCACGTGTTCGCGATAACCGAAGCGCAGTGATTCCAGCTCGCGCTCGTCAAGTATTCTTTCAACAACATCATCCGCAGCGGCATTAAGAAATTTTCGCACTCCTCCCTCGGTCGCCGCGAGCCATCCGGAGTCGGCCGTAACTTCGGCGAGCGCCTGCCGATGTCGGTCAGTGATTTGCAGAAAGAGATCGAAGTACTTCTCTTTTTCCGGACGCCGCTTTACGGAAAGGAAGTCGATAATTTGAATAAAGAGTTTCGTCTCACTCTGACTTGCTTCCCTGACAGTTTCAACCAGCTTGCGAAGCCCGGGGATAAATCTATCGTGACCAATTCGGAGCAGCGGCCCGCTCGGGATATCGCGAACACCAGTCGCCTCAACGACCAAAACTCCAGGTCGTCCTTGCGCGAATCGACGATACCAATCAAGGTTTTCGTTGGTGACAAGGCCGTCTTCGGTGGCCCGCCAGGGCACCATCGCCGGCACCCATGTGCGGCTCTCAGCTTCTATCGATCCGATCCTAATCGGTTGGAAAAGCAGAGACCGCGCTGCTTCGGCGGCGGTGGGCCAGCGCGTCTCAGGAATTGTGTGCTTGATCGGGTTCTTAAATTTCCACATGCCAATGAGTTAACTTTACCACGCGACGAGCGGTTATGCCGGTCAACGAACTTGTACACTTTGCCTGCCTGATATGTGGAAAGTCCGTGACCTTCGGTAGCGTATCTGATTCGCTTCAGGCGCTTCGAACGAGTTTGACTGAATTTAGCCCCATCGCACATCAAGCGGGAGACGCAACAAGGAAGATAGTCAGAGGTTATGATAAATTAAACCTATCTGAATTGAGCGGAGAAAGCCTTTGACTGACGAGCTTCTTAAATGGCGACGCGAGTTTCCTATTCTGGGAAATACTGTCTACTTGATCTCCCACAGTCTTGGTGCGATGCCCCGGGAGACCTTCACGCAGCTTACCGACTATGCCGAGACCTGGGCCACTCGCGGCGTACGTGCCTGGGCGGAAGGTTGGTGGGACATGCCTGTGACCACCGGCAACGAGGTGGCGCGCATCATTGGCGCTGAGCCCGACAGTGTCGTAATGCATCAGAACGTGTCCATCTGCCAGTCACTTATCCTTTCGTGTTTTGAACCCACGCCTAAAAGGAACAAAATCGTCTATTCGGAACTAAATTTTCCTTCGGTGATGTACGTCTATGAGGCCCATGCTCGTGACGGCTCCTTAAGAATTGAAACAGTCAAGTCGGACGACGGCATAACTATTCCGCTCGAACGGTTTCTTGCGGCCATTGACGAAGAGACTTTGCTCGTGCCCTTCTCCCACGTGCTCTTTAAGAGTGGTTTTCTGCAAAATGCCAAAGCCATCACTGAGCGGGCTCATGAGGTGGGCGCGATGGTCGTGCTTGACACCTATCAATCCGCGGGCACTGTCCCATTCAGCGTCAAAGAGCTGAACGTGGATTTCGCAACCGGGGGCTCAGTCAAGTGGCTTTGTGGTGGTCCGGGTGCCGGGTATCTCTACGTTCGTCCTGACCTGCAAAAGCAGCTCCAACCAAAAACGACCGGTTGGATGGCGCATGAGGCGCCCTTCGCCTTTGATACTGAACTTCGTTACGCGCCGGGCATAACGCGGTTTCTTCATGGCTCGCCGGCAATTCCGGCACTCTACGCAGCGCAATCGGGTTATCGGATAATCAATGAGATCGGCGTTGATAAGATCCGTGAAAAGAGTGTGCGGCAAACGACCCGCTTGATCGAGCTGGCCGAGGAAGCAGGCTTTAAAGTGCCGAGTCCGAAAGGTGCAGCCGACCGAGGCGGCACAATCACGGTCGGACATGAAGAGGCGGCAGCGATTACCAGGGAACTTATTCGTCGCGAGTTCATTGTCGATTTTCGCCCCGGCGCCGGAGTACGCATTTCGCCGCATTTCTACACCAGTGATGAGGAGCTCGAACTCGTGGTCCGCGAAATGAAAGACATACGGGACACGCGCGCTTACGCAATCCACGAAGCTGCTGGAGCAGCATTCTAGGAAGGACGAACTTTGATCGTGGAACTTTGATCTTTGTCCCCCCTTCGCCGAGTTATTGACTCTTTCGAAGGTCAAAGTTCAAAGCTCCAAGCTCAAAACCCAAAGATCAATGTCCAACGATTACGGCAGCAACCCTCCGCTTTCCTATAACAGATACCTGCGCGTCGCCGACTTGATTGGTTTGCAGGATTGCCTGTCTGATCCGCGACATCACGACGAGTTGCTATTCATCACTGTCCACCAGGCATATGAGCTTTGGTTCAAACAGATTCTTCACGAAATCGATGCTGCGATTAGTCTGATGAACGAAGATCGGCCTGCTGCCGCCGCGCGAGCTATGCGGCGCGTCGTGGAAATCGAAAAGCTGCTGGTAACTCAGATTCACATTCTGGAAACCATGACGCCTATCAATTTTCTCGGCTTTCGGGATCAACTCAATCCGGCCAGCGGCTTTCAGTCAATGCAGTTTCGCGAGATTGAGTTTGTTTCGGGACAAAAACAAGAGAGCTTATTGCAGGAGTTTCGCGACGATGAATTCGCCAGCGTTCGTTTGCAAAAACGTTTGGCGGCGCCCTCCCTGGCAGACGCGTTTTATGCAGCGTTGCAAAGGCGGGGATTGGATGCCCCTGCTAATGATGCCGCGGGTGAACAATCGGCGGAGTCGGAGGATCCAAAGAAGCGATACGAGAACCGGACACGCGCTGCCTTGGAAATACTTACTCATTTCGAGGAGCGCTACGAAGAGTTTCAACTTGCCGAGGCTTTGTTGGAGCACGATGAATACTTTTCGCTGTGGCGCTCCCATCACATCAAGATGGTGGAACGCATGGTCGGCACAAAACGCGGCACGGGGGGCTCGGAAGGTGTCGGCTATCTGCGCACGACGCTCGACAAAAAGTTTTTCCCGGAACTGTGGGAGGCGCGCACATACCTGGATACGAAACATGGCGAGGGTGGTTGTCCCTTCGCCGGGAGTGATTCTTCAAGCTAGACAGTTCCAGACTCGCTGGTCCGAATCAAGTAAAGAAATCTACCTACAATGGCACACGAACGCAGACGAGCACCTCGAGTTAAAGTTAACCTGCGAGCACGTTGGGAGGGTGACCACGGTCAGCAGGAAGCGGATGTGACTAGCCTGAGCAAAAATGGATGCTTTGTGCTCAGTGGCGGAATCTTCGAACCAAAAGAACTTGTCCGGCTTGAGCTCATATTTCCGGATAATGAGTCGATCAATATTTGGGCGGAAGTGGTTGAAGCGGCTGAGGAGATAGGGTTTGCGCTGCGATTCACTTCACTGGAAAAAGCTGACGAGGCGCGCCTCAAGCAGTTTCTCCAGCGGTGCCTAATTGCGCAACGCTAGGCGTCAAAGTCGGTCTCCAAGTACATATCTTCTCTCGACGATGCTCGAATTCCCTGAACATTTCAACATGGCCGACTACTTCCTCTATCACAACCTGGAGGAAGGCCGCGAAAACAAAGTCTGCCTCTACTTCGAGGATCAGACGTTCACCTATGGCGAGACCGCGCGCCTGTCGAGTCGCACCGGCAATGCCCTGCGAGAGTTAGGCGTCGAGATCGAAGATCGAGTTTTGCTCGTGCTGCCGGACTGCCCGGAGTTCGTCTGGACGTGGTTTGGGTCGGCACGTATCGGCGCGGTTATCACGATGGTTAATCCGCTGTTGCCGGCGGAAGATTACAAATACTATCTCGACTATACACGCGCGAGCGTAGCCGTCGTTCACGAGTCACTGCTGAAGACATTTAACGAGGCCGCGGCAGAGGGGCGTTACCTGCGCGCGGTTTTGGTAGTTGGTGACCGCGAACACGATCACGACCTCGATTTCACTAACGACCGGCTCGTTTGGTCCTCATTCAATGGTGCGGTCCTTTCAGCCGACGACGAGTGCACCCCAGCCGATACGCATCGTGACGACATCGCGATTTGGTTGTTCACCTCCGGCTCGACGGGTCATCCAAAAGGCGCTGTGCATTTGCAACACGACCTGCCTTTCAACACCGAAGTCTTCGCAAAACGCACGATGGGCGTGAATGAAAGCGACTTAACAGTTTCCGTCCCCAAGCTCTTCTTTGGTTACGCAACGGGCACGAACCTTTTGTTCCCTTTCGCGGTCGGCGGCGCAACTGCACTATTTTCCGAACGCTCTACTGCGGACAAACTCTTCGAAGTTATCGAGCGTTACCGCCCCACGATTCTTACGACAGTGCCGACCATGATTAACTCGATGCTGAATGCGACGGATGCAGGCAGTCGCGATTTATCGAGCCTGAGGTTCTGTTATTCTGCCGGCGAAGCGTTGCCCATCGAACTTTATGAGCGCTGGAAAAGGAGTTTGGGCGTGGAGATTTGCGATGGCATTGGCTCCGCGGAGATGTTTCATATCTACATTACAAACCGGCCCGGAGACGTAAAACCGGGAAGTCTGGGCAGGATTGTCGAGGGCTACGAGGCGAAGATTGTTGATGCCGAAGGTAAAGAAGTTCCTACCGGTCACATGGGCACTTTGAAAGTTAAGGGAGATTCGGCCGCGCTCTGGTACTGGAATGCACACGAAAAATCGAAAGAGACCTTTGCCGGCGACTGGTGTACTACCGGGGATCAATTCCACGTCGACGACGAAGGCTATTATTGGTACCACGGCCGCACAGACGACATGTTGAAGGTGTCGGGCATCTTTGTCGCGCCGGCTGAAATTGAAAACTGTCTGCTGCAACACGAGGCTGTGCTTGAATGCGCTGTCATTGGCTATGATTCCGGAGATGGTCTCGTCAAACCTAAAGCCTTCGTCGTCCTTCGAGAGGAAGTCAGAGCCGGGAGCGGTAGTGACCGGGTAGCGACGGAGCAGAAGTGCGACGGCAATGACCTTGCCCATGAGCTAAAAGAGTTTGTTAAGTCCCACCTTGCATCTTACAAATATCCTCGTTGGATCGAGTTCGTTACTTCACTGCCGAAAAACGATCGCGGCAAGATTGATCGCAAGCAACTCAAACAGCGATAAGTGCTCCTTAGATTCAGAACCCCGCTGAAAGTGGAATCGCCAAATGCCCTGCGGTGCAAGAAGTCTGGCAACAATCATTGCCCCGGCCGTAACTTTCCTATCATCTCTTCCAAATTTTCTCGCAGGATCGCTTGACAAGAAAATGTCGAGTCGGTTTACTGTCTCGCACCCGCAACGAGGTTTTGTTCAGTCCTGGCTTTTGGTTCAGACGAGTCATAGTCAGTGCGACACCCCAGTTTTGACCTGCACTGCGATCCGCTCAAAAAAATCCTGCCAGATCACTGGTCCAGGTGATTTCAACCTTAATTAGGTTTTGATTTTCACCTGGGCTCGGGAACTATCTTGCTTTGGAAAATTGGAAGTCAGTGAAACTTTCTTCCTGACTAACCAGAGAAACTGAGTCGCCGATCCAGTTGTTCAGCCGCAAGCCTGGACTGCGCCAATTGCCTTCATAGGAGTCCACAAATGACTATGCTCCCGATGCTCTCGCACTTGTCACTTCTGCAAATGTTACTTAATAGAACCAGCAAACGATTACGTCTGATCGTTGCCCTGGCTTTGATTACCACTGGGGCGGGCGCGATCGCTTCAATCTCTTCGGACACGTTCGCTTTTCACTTTTTACGCGCCACACGAGTCTCCGGCGGAATGGTCCAGAATGCACGATCGTCGCTCAGCACAAACAGTGTGGTTTCCGCCTCCCTTGCAGCACCTCCTGCAGATGGTCAACTGAACGTCGCACGTCACGGTCACAATGCGACGCTGCTCAACGACGGCCAGGTGCTTGTGACCGGCGGTGAGAACCCCGGCGGCTTTGTTACGGTCGCGGAAGTTTTTGATCCAGCCGGCGGTGGTTTTTCAGTTTCCGGAAACTTAAGCACTCCACGCGCGGACCATACCGCAACACGTCTGGACGATGGCCGCGTGCTGATCGCCGGTGGGCGCGGCGCGCCTGGGCCATTGAATTCAACTGAAATCTTTGACCCGGCTACCGGTGCGTTTAGCGCTGGTCCGGAATTGATACGAGCACGTTCCGGGCATACCGCGACAGTGCTCACAACTGGACTTATTGTCCTTGCCGGCGGCGATACGACTGGCAGTCTGGAAATCTACGATCCGGCTTCAAACGCACTTGTTCTGGAGAGCGCGAACATGCTTACACCGCGAGCCAAACACTCCGCGGCGTTGATGCCGGATGGGAGAATCTTCTTTGTCGGCGGCAACGATCTGGCTGGGAACGGATTGGCCTCCGCAGAGGTTTTCAATCCGGCCGACAGGAGTTTAAGTGCCGCCGGCGACGGAATGGAACATGATCGTGTACAAGCATTTTTGCGGGTACTGCACGACGGCAAAATACAAATTATCGGCGGCACACATGATGACTCGATTGAAATTTATGATCCGGCCGCCGATGTTTTCGGCGCGCATGGTCACCTGATTCCTGTCGATGACCCGCATGCTGCCCTCTTGCGCGATGACATCCTCCACGCGCCGACGCGGGCCGCCTTGTTTCACGACGGGCAAGTCGACTCCCTTTTAGATCGCCACGGCCTCACGATCACCGAGCTGACCGGTTCAAATCAAGCCCTGATCGCGGGCGGCGCGAACTCAGCTGGAAGTGTGCTCAGTTCATCTTCGCTCTTGAGCAGCTCTGCAGCCACGATCTCAACCGACAAACTCGACTATGCACCGGGACAAACAGCATTGATTACTGGTACTGCCTGGCAACCCGGCGAAACAGTCGATATCGTGATGCACGAGGATCCACATACCCACACCGAGAGACGACTAAGTCTTGTCGCCGACGGTGAAGGCAAGATCAGCGGCAGCTACTTTGTCGAGCAACACGACTCAAATGTTCACTTCGTTGTCGGAACCAAAGGTTTGACATCCGGTTGGACCGCGCAAACTGCGTTTACCGATACCGACCCGACGCCGCAAACAATTCCATATTCACAGGATTTCTCCGCGCTGCCGTATAGCGGAGCCGGCTCTACAACTTACCCGCCAGGCTGGCAAGGCTGGCAATTGTCGACATCGGGTTCCTCCACCAGCTTTAGGACATCGCCCGCCACGGGTGACCTGGGATTGAACGCTGGTAGCAGCGCCAGTACAGCGACTGGAGGCATCCACAATTACAACGGCAAAACAGGCATTCTCGCTACGGGCTCAAGCGACCCGTCGTTGGCTTTAGCGGTCAATACTACCGGACATTCAAACCTGACAATGTCTTTCGACATCATGACAATCAGGAATCCGTACGATGGCGGCAGTAACACGCGAATTACCCAGGTGGACTTGCAGTATCGTGTAGGGACAACCGGTTCATTTACCTCGGTCAGCAGCCTCACAAATGGGATCTATCAAAACAACACCACAACCCAAACAGGGGCGGGCGTAACGACACCCCAAAAGTCTGAGAACAAAACTTTCATATTGCCCTCGGCGGTTAACAATCAGGCCGCGGTCCAGCTGCGGTGGGTGCAGCGCGATGTGTCGGGCGGCGGCTCGAGACCCAGCTTTGCCATCGATAACGTAGTCATCACAGTGGTGAGTCCCGGTAGTGTGCAATTCGGCGAGGCAAGCTACGACGATCCTGAAACCAACTTGGGAACTCATACCAAGACCATTACGGTACAGCGGACAGGCGGGTCTGGCGGTGCGGTAGATGTCAGTTACGCGACGACCGATGGTACAGCGACTGTCGCCGACGATGATTACGTTTCGTCTTCAGGAACGCTTCATTGGAACGACGGCGACTCGGCCGAGAAGAGTTTCACGATCATCGTAAAAGGCGATACGACCTACGAAGTAAATGAAACCGTCAACCTTACACTTTCGGATTCGACAGGCGGCGCATCCATCGACGGCACAAATCCGGCGACATTAACAATTACTAATGACGACAGCGCGCCTGCAATCTCGATCGACGATGTGTCGCGCAACGAAAGCGACACAAGCACTACCAGCTTTGACTTTACAATTAGTCTGTCGAATGCCAGCTACCAAACGGTGACGGTGGACTATGCCACGGCCAATGACACCGCCACGGCACCCACCGACTACACATCGGTTCCGGCCAATAAACTGACCTTCCTGCCGGGCGAGACCTCGAAGCTGGCAAATGTGATCATCAACGGTGACAACACTTTTGAGGCCAGCGAAGACTTCCTCGTGAACCTCGCCAGCGAGACCAACGCCACCATTTCCGACGGCCAGGGTATCGGCACAATTCAGAACGACGACGTACAGCCGGCGATCTCAATAAGTGACAAGAGTCAGGCTGAGGGAAACAGCGGCAGCAGCAACTCCGACTTCGCGCTGACCCTGTCAAACCCAAGTGATCAGACCATAACTGTGCATTACATGAGCAGTGACGGCACAGCCATGCAGCCCGGCGACTACGGCAACGCCAACGGTACAGTGACTTTCATGCCGGGTGACACCTCGGAGTCCGTGACGGTGAGCATCAACGGCGATACCACTTTTGAGGGTGACGAAATCTTTACGGTCATCCTTGACTCACCCACCAACTCAACCATCGCCGACGGCCAAGGTCTGGGGACAATTCAGAACGACGACAGCCAGCCGACCGTGCAGTTTGTGCTGGAGAGTACTTCAGGCGTTGAGTCCATCAGCCCGGTGAACCTGGTGGCGAGTTTGTCAAACGACAGCTACGCGACCGTGACCGTTAACTACGTAGTCAATGGCGCCAGCACGTCAACCGGTGGCGGTACTGACTACACACTTGTCAATGGTATCTTGAACTTCAACCCGGGTGAGACAACCAGGAATATCTCGTTCACAGTCAATGACGATCTGTTGCACGAAGATGATGAGACGGTGGTGGTGGATCTCTCGACACCTACGAATGCCACACTCGCCAGTCAAGCGACACATACCTATACGATCCAGGATAACGACGTCGCACCGAACTTCACGATCAATGACGTAACCGTCCCTGAGGGTAACGCCGGCACGACCGACTTCGTTTTCATCGTAAACAAGATCGGCCAGACGGCATTGACGGCTAGCGTGGACTACGCAACGGCCAACGGAATAACCAATGCTTCAACGGGCGACGTGGCCTGCGGCCCCGCCATTGATTACGAGTCAAAGACCGGGACACTAAGCTTCGCTCCGGCCGACACGATGATGACAATCACGATCAAAGTGTGCGGAGACACGGTGTCCGAGACCGGCGAGACGTTCTTAGTAAATCTCTCAAACGCGATCAAAGCCACCATCAGCGACAACCAGGGCTTGGCTACGATTGCCAACGACGAAAGCGTTACCTACAACTTCGAGGGCTTCTTCGCCCCCGTTGACAACCCACCAATTGTGAACACGGCGAAAGCCGGCTCGGCGGTGCCGGTCAACTGGCGACTCAGCACCTCGGGCGGCGCACCCGTCTCCGATGCAGATAGCTTTGTTGGCCTTTTCTCCTACCAGATAAACTGCGGGACGACAGACGGTCTGGAGGCCCCGGTTGAAACAGTGTCGTCGGGAAGCTCAGGTCTTCAGTATAAGGATGATGGCAATTGGCAGATAAACTGGAAGACACTGGCGAGTTATCCCAGGGGATCATGCCGGTTGCTGGAACTGCGTCTCAATGATGGGACCAGCCACTACGCGAACTTCAAATTCAAATAGCGGCATTCGGCCGATTGACTCAGCAAAGGCAATTAAGAACCCTTCGAAGTGAACCAAAGTTGCCGGTGCCCCGCGAGAGTGTGGGCTCCGGCAATTGCTTTAGCGCATTCATTCGTCCGGAGTCGTAACACTAAAGCGTTTCACCTTTAAAGCGCTGAGTTCACCATCAAAAACGAAACGTGGCAAGATTGACCGTACGAAGATGAAGCAGAGTAACGAAGGCCTTAGGACACCTGAGTATCAGTTACCTAAGATACTTTAGCAGAACCATTCCCCGATACGCTGCGTATACTCTTTCCCATTTCCAACTGATCCGATTAGGAGTCACGCTTAATGAATTCACTTTCTCGTAGTGATTTCCGCCGTCGCGGATTTTTGGCTGTCCTTCTTTCTATTTCGCTAGCGATTACGCTGTCATCTGTCACCTTTGCGCAAGGCGCCGGTTCCGCCCTCTTAACCAGGAAAACAGCACCGGCACTTACCGCCACTGAGAAAAGGGCGGCTGCCCGCGTTAAACTCGAAACGATCCGAGAGGTCACTACTACGTTGAGCTCGCCGGAGTTTGAAGGTCGCGGAACAGGACAGCCGGGCGCTGACAAGGCGGCGCATTATTTAGCTGACCGTTTCGCCAAACTCGGGCTTAATCCCGCTGGCGAGAATGGCACTTACCTGCAAGCGATCAAATTCAAATCGGCGCAAGTGTTGCCGGAGACATCCGTCAGGGTTGGCGATGCGGTCCTCAGGCATGGCGAGGATTACGTCATCCTGCCGCCTTACACGTCGGAACAAGTGGACGCGACTGGCGGCATCGTGTTCGCCGGTTACGGCGTCGTTTCCCAGGAACTGAAGCGCGACGATCTCGCAGGGCTCGAATTGAAAGGCAAAGTCGTGATCATTCTCAGTGGCCAGCCTGAGGGCGTGGACCCAGCAGCGTGGAAACGTGCTACGAATCCACAAGTGCGGGCTATGAACATTTTCGGTAAGGGCGCAGCAACTATGATCGTTGCTAACGCCGGCACATCGGCCCAACCGTTTTCGATAATTGCTAATTATCTTTCACGCCGTCGCGTCAGTTTAGCGTCTGCACCACCACCGATGTTCAAGGTTCCGCCGGTACTGCTGGTGAGCAATGCGGCCATGGAAAAAGTTTTCGCCGGCTCCGAAATCACTTACTCGCAAACTTTGGAAAAGGCGAAGACCGGCGCGATGGTCTCGCGCGAACTCGGCAAGACAGCGACTCTTGCATTGCGCATAAAGCAGGAGGAGACAACCAGCAACAACGTGGTCGGTGTGCTCGAAGGCTCAGATGCAAAGCTGAAGGAAGAGGCGGTTGTCTTTTCCGCCCACTACGATGCTTACGGTCTCGATAATGGACACATCTATCCTGGTGCCGCGGACAATGCGCTCGGCACCGCAACGATCACGGCCATCGCCGAAGCTTTAGTCAAGACATTTTCAACGCCGGCTTCGCGTCCACGTCGCTCCATTATCTTTCTGTCGGTGACGGGTGAAGAATATGGTTTGTTTGGCTCGGAATACTGGGTGCAGCACCCCACCTGGCCGCTGGAGAAGGTCGCCGCTGATATTAATTTCGACGGCATCGGAACTGAGATCTATGGTCCGGTGAAACGTGTCGTCGGGTTTGGCGCGGAGCATTCCGATTTGGGCAGTGTTTTTGAGGACGTTGTCGCTGCGACCGCAAACATCGTCACACCCGATCCCATGCCGGAAGAGAACGCTTTTGTTCGTTCAGATCATTACCCTTTTGTGAAGAAAGGCGTGCCAGCATTGATGCTGCTCGGCGGTCCGGCGGGTGACGTGTCGCTGTGGATTCCGCGCGCCAGGAAGTGGTTGGAAACTGACTACCACTCGCCCAGCGATACCGTGAAACCTGATTGGAATTGGACGGGCCCGCAAACACTCGCTCAAGTTGGCATGATCATCGGTTTGCGCGTCGCAAACACAGACGCGATGCCGATGTGGCGCACCACGTCACCCTTCAACAAACCGCGCAATCCACCAAAGACCCTACCGGGGAATTGAAGTCGCTTCATTATGCTTGAAGGCGGACGGAAGCCGACCACAAGAGAGAACTCAAGATCGGAGCCGTCTCTCATGGCCGGGCTCTGTCATTTAACCATTGCGGCTTTCGAGGTTGTAATCGCGGAGACGGCGATAGAGAGTTGACGGAGAGATGCCGAGGATCTCGGCGGTCTTGCCGCGATGCCAGCCGGTTTGTTCGAGCGCGGCGAGAATTTGTTGTCGCTCCACGTCGCGCAACGACGTAGGCGAGGAACTCACGCTGGGGGCGAAGGAACCTGGCCCCAAACCGAATTCAGAGGCAGTACCAGGCTGCGCAAGGGCACCAGGGGCGACCGCGACTGAAGGGCGCACCACTTCGGGCGGCAACTCATTAATGGTGATGCGGCCATTGTTGGAAAGAATCACTGCCCGTTCCAAGCAGTTTTTTAGTTGCCGCACATTGCCTGGCCAACTATAGGCCCGCAATGCCTCGAGCGCCTGCGGCTCAAGCTCGGGCGGAGTCGTCCCTCCTACGTCTTTTAACAGATGCCGAGCGAGGGGTTCGATGTCTTCGGGCCTTTCACGTAAGGGTGCAAGATCAATCTGAAAACCGTTGATGCGATATAAAAGGTCTGACCGAAAGGATTCGTTGGCAACTACTGAATCAAGATTGCGATTCGTTGCCGCAACAATGCGCACGT
This sequence comes from Blastocatellia bacterium, assembly GCA_963698325.1. Taxonomy (GTDB): domain Bacteria; phylum Acidobacteriota; class Blastocatellia; order Pyrinomonadales; family Pyrinomonadaceae; genus PSRF01. Next base: position 1,130,354 of record CAVOQJ010000013.1, read on the forward strand.
TCACCTCAACCTTGCGTACTCCGCCGACGCGGAAAAATGTTCGTGTTTCAATTGCGCGCAAGAGTTTTGCCTGAAGCTGCGCCGGTAATTCGGTGATCTCGTCGAGGAACAGTGTGCCGCCGTCCGCAAGTTCAATCAGTCCGAGCTTGCGTCCCTTTGCGCCTGAAAATGCGCCCGCCTCATAACCGAAGAGTTCCGACTCCAGCAATGACTCTTGAAACGCCGCGCAGTTGATATCGATAAAAGATCCATCGGCGCGCGTCGACAAACGATGAATCGCATGGGCGATGAGTTCTTTACCAGTGCCCGACTCGCCCGTTATCAAAACCGACGCCTCAGAAGGAGCCACGCGCTCCACCAGCCTGACTGCCTCCCCCATCGCATCGGACACGGAAACGATTTCGGGCAATCCAGACTGCCGCGCTAACTGCTCGCGCAGACGCAGGTTATCCACGCGTAAACGGCGCTTCTCCGCCGCTTGCTTCACCCGCACATCGAGTTCAGTAATCCTGTAAGGCTTAGTCAGATAATCGTAGGCGCCCAGCTTCATCGCTTCGACGGCAGTTTCCACAGTTGCCTGCCCCGTCAACATGATCACTTCCGGTGGGTTTGGGCGCTCATGAACGCGGCGGAGAACTTCCATGCCATCGATCTTCGGCATGTTGATGTCGCAGAGCAACACATCGACATTGCTTTCCTCGAGCTTGCGCAATGCAGCATCGCCGTCAGGGGCGACCTGCACGCGATAACCCAGGCGTTCCAACTCCTTCTGCAACACCATGCGAAGATTTGCTTCGTCCTCGGCGATCAGAATTCGTGCTGCCTTTTGCTCACTCAAGCCTGCGGTTCTCCGTCGTTATTTATTGCCGGAAGTGAAATCGTGAATGTAGTGCCGGCGCCTACTGCAGACTGTACGTCCAGGCTGCCGCCGTGCTCCGTTAAGATACCATAACAAACTGCCAGGCCAAGACCCGTCCCTTTACCGATTTCTTTCGTGGTGAAAAAGGGTTCAAAGATTTTAGTAATGTTTTCCTGGGGGATCCCGACTCCGGTATCGCTGACCTCTACCAGCACCGTGCTTCCGTTTGTCCGGCTGGCGATGCGGAGCACGCCACCTTCGGGCATCGCGTCTATTGCATTTGTCGCCAGGGCAATCACTGCCTGCTGCAGTTGTCCGGCGTCACCGGAAATAGGCGGCAGATTTTCAGACGTATCTATTTGAAATTCTACCTTCTCGCCGCGTTGCTGATGCGATAACAAGCGAGCGGCTGAAGAGATGACGTCCGCGAGACTGACGAGCGCGTGTTCTGTCGTTCGTGTTTTACTAAAATCCAATAGTCCGTTGGTGATCATCTTGCAGCGAAAAGCCTCGCTGCGAATCAAACCAAGATACTCGCTTAAGTCATCAAGCGCGGCTGATTCTTTGAACTCGCCTTCACTCACTCGCGATTCGAGCGCTTCAGCGCACGCGGAGATGGTCGCCAGCGGATTGTTTATTTCATGAACTACTCCTGCAGCCAGCCGGCCAATGGCGGCCAATTTTTCAGCGCGAGCGACGGCGCGATTCGCTTCAACCCGCTCGGAAATATCCTCGCCAATCGTAATTACGTGTGACACGTCCCCGCTGCGATCGATCCACATCGGAATCTTGCTGATTAACCAATGTTTCATTTCGCCGTTTGGGGCCACCGTCGCGTGTTCTATACGTTGGATTTCTCCGCTTGCAAACACACCGCGGAATTCGGTTTCAAGCAAATCACGTTTCTGTCGCGTGAGGACGTCAAAGATATTTTTTCCCAATACTGAACCGCGCGGAATGCCTAGTTCCCCCAGCTCACGATTGCGGTTCCATGCAACTATCTCGTAGTCACGATCGATTGCATAAAGCGAGAGCGGCAGGCTATCGATAATTGCCTCGATGAAACGCCGCTGAGCTTGCACTTCAGCGGTGCGCCGTTCCACTTCAATCGTGAGATTAGCTGAAGCGTCACGAGCCGCTTGGTAAAGACTCAAAATGTGCGCAGCCAACGCGGCCTGTTGTGCAGCCGCATCAACCAGGCGGCATACGGTGTCTTCACAGTCTTCGCGCTTGTCAAATCCCACAATCAACGCGCCCTTTGTGCGGCCTCCAAACCTTAAAGGCGCTACGTATTCCACCGAATGGGCTTCGTCGCGCAGGAAAAAGTTGCACGGGTCACTAATGAGCAGCGGGACAAGGCTCGGCGAATTTGCTGCGGTCAACCAATTCTTCAACCGATCAACTTCGAGCAACGCTGCATCTTCAGCGCTACCCTCGCGATCGAACACACAGGCAGCTTCGCTCTTCTCGCCCAAACTTACAAAAGCGGCACACATAGCAGCGCCAGTACCGTCGTAGGTCGCTCCAGCCACCCGCCGCACCAACTGATCCGGCTCCAGTGTTCGCAGTAGTCCCCGGCCCAGATCTGCCAAAAATCGCAATTCTCGATTGCTGCCGATGAGCGCCCATTCTCGCTGCGCCGCTCGTAAGTGAGCCCCCGCCCTGGAGACGATTTCAGCGGGAGCTGCCGACTTGATAATGTAGTCGTCAGCGCCCGCCGCGAAAGCTTCCAGTTTCTGACTCTCCAAATCGTTATCCGAGAGAGCAATCAAAGGCAGTTTGCTGGTGACTGCCTGCGCGCGAAGTATTTTGCAGAGCGCAATGCCATCGACTCCAGACAAAGCGAGGTCAATCACGATCAGATCACAAGGTTCCTTTTGCAGTAATCGCAGCGCCGACGTGGCATCGCCCGTAGCGGAAACACGATAACCGGCCTTTTCAAAGGCGCCGCGAAGACGCTCCCGCGCTTTGATATCGTCGTCGACGACGAGAACGGCGGCACTCTGTTGGGGATCACTAGCTGCAGGCATGCTTTCAATCCTTAAAACGGCCTGGTCTGGGGGACCGGAGGTCGTCGGAGCATGCGTGTTGGAGTTCCTACCTGACTCCCGAGCATCTCCTAACAGCGATTGAAAGCGATGGGGATAGGAATGTCAAGATGTCCGATTGGCGGGTTGGATTTGCAGGAGGCGGTATCTATGATATGTCCCGGAAGAGCAACCGAGGTCTGCTAATGCAAACTGAACCATTTTTAGTTGACCGAAACGGAAGCGAGGTTTTCGTTCTTGAGTTCCACGGCGTTTTCGTTTTCAAGCTCGGCGATCTTCGCAGAGGATGTGCCCTCCTTGGAGATCTTGTCCAGTTTGTGACACGACTTCGCTCGGTACATAGCCTGATCGGCAGCCACAAGCAATTGATCTAAGGTTTCACCCTCCACGCCAAAGGTCGCGGTTCCGATGCTGATTCCCACTTGCGCCCGGCCGCCACCGCGAACGTGCAGCGAAAACTCAGAAACGGCTGCTTCGATCCGGCCTCGCAATTCTTCAACCTTATTACCCATCAGTTCCTGGACAATAGCGACAAACTCATCGCCGGCATAGCGTGCCAGAAAATCATACTCACGAAGCTGCGTCTGAATTATTCGGGCCATCTCGCGCAGCATTTTGTCGCCCACTTTATGTCCAAATGTGTCGTTGACGATTTTGAAGTCGTCCAGATCAAGCATAACTACCTGAAATGGCCGCGTGGTGCGTCGCGCTCGAGAAGCTTCCTCATCGAAGCGCAAAGCCAAGTAACGCGCGTTGGGTAAGCCGGTCAGTGGATCGGTAAGCGCATTCGATTCCGCCTGGGCATGCTGCATCGCATTGGATAACGCGTCTGAGGCTAACCTCGTAACCGTTTCCAGCAGACGCATGTGATCATCCGTGTAGTAATCCAACTCCGTGGAGTAAACCGATAAGGCGCCTAGCAACATCTCCTCCTTGAAGAGCGGCAGTGAAGCCATCGAGCGATATTCACGTTCAATATCGAGTCCGGCGAAATCAAGGCTTGGGTGGAGCTGGTTTATTGGACTGCGATTAGCCAGAGCAAAACCGGTCACGCCTTCTCCGGGTGCGACACATCTCGTGGCCAAGCTCTGCGCGTTTCTTCCAGCAACGTGAGCAGGAGTGGCATAGCCCTTCAATTCGTCGTAAAGATAAACCACGCAAGTATCAAACGGAACCACGTGCCCAACTTTGTCGACCAAAACTTCAACCGTGTTACGCACGTCCAATGACGATCCAAAAGTGCGGGCTATCTCATATAACGCATAGACCTCCTGGTGCGCGCTCTTGATCCGGTCGTAAGCCATGTAACAACCGCGCTCCCTGGTTTGGGCCATATCCACTTCGGTCAACACAAAGGGTTCATGCATTTCGTTTGGCAGCAGTTGCTGAGGCAGGCCAACGGCCGCAATTTGTGCTTCAAAGCGAGGCAGATGTTTTATGAACAACTCAACTACTGTCGGGTCGAAATGATTACCCGAATCGCGCAACAGAAATGCGATGGATTCGTCGCGCGTCATGCCGCGCCGAAACGGACGATCCTCCCTTACTGAGTCAAAGCAATCGACAACGGAAATGATGCGCGCCGTAATGGGTATCTGTTCGCCTTTGAGCCCATCGGGATAGCCCATCCCATCCCATTGTTCGTGATGATGTCGCACAATTGGAGTAACGGGATAGGGAAAGTCAACGCGGCTGAGAATCTGCGCGCCGACCGTAGTGTGGATTTTCATCTTTTCAAACTCGGCAGGTGTCAAGCGGCCGGGTTTGTTGATAATGTGCGCAGGGACTGCAAGTTTGCCGATGTCGTGAAGCAGCGCCCCTGCTTTCAATGCCGCAATCTCCTGCAGTGAAAGTCCCAGGACCTCGCCGAGCCCAGCGGCGTAGATTTGCACGCGCCGCACGTGGCAATGCGTGGTTTGATCCTTCGCATCGATTGCAGTTGCCAGCGCCTCCGCCGTCGCAAAGTGGGTTCGGCTAAGTTCTTCCGTCTCGCGCGTTTTAGCGTTGAGTCGAGACCAGACAAGATAGACCACTTGCGCGCCGGCGAAGATCGTTATGGTCAGCAGCGTTAGCGAGAATGCCTGCTGAATCACCCAAGCGGCTATGAAGGCCGCGCCCGCAGTAATGAAGAAACGGTAGCGCCTTGTCGGAGCATTGTCATTCAACTGTGCCGGGGCCACCGAACCATAATCAGTCATGTCGGGCAGGTTCATCCAAGCTCCTCAACTCACCGGACCTCTAAAAGCGTTTGTGACCCTCAAGTCCCTTTTCCCGAGCGACTGACCGTTTCGATGCGCCAGTATTGCGGCCGGAAGCAAAGCTGGGAGCCATTCAGCTTTGCTTCCGACCATCAAGAGGGGCAAGCCGGCAAGCTCCGAGCCTGCCCTGCTGGGTGAGTGTCGGGTAAAAATCGAGCGGCAGTTGTGTACTTTATTCGGCACTGCATCGCCCTCTCATTTAAGAAATTAGCGGCTCGGGCTCCGTGCGGAGAGCCCGTGAAGCCTCAAGGGCTTCTCAGCCGCGCTATCCCTTTTTCAATTTTTGTGCCGCGGCAAAATCCTGGAATCGGTCGGTGCAGAACGCGGACTTGCTCAATACTTTTCTCAGAGTGTTCATACGACAGTGCACAATGAAGTTCAGCCGAAATCAGTTTGACACGTCAAACTGAGATTGCGAGTCAACCTGCTTAGTGCTTGTCGTTTCGTAAAAATCAAACTGGGTTAGTAGTCGGATTAATCGTTGAGTTGACAACATTCGCTGGTGCGGGCACCCTTCGTCTTTACGTCAGGACGTAAACGGGTGATGGCAGCAGCGCTTTGCATACTAATCACTCATTACGCAAACTTTCCTGGGGCAAATACAGTGGCAGATTCCGGCACACCGTTAGAAACAACGCGACCAGCTGGTTACATCGAGGTGCTTCGAGGCAATCGTGGTTTTCGCCAGGTTTGGCTCGGTCAGGTTGTGAGTCAGATGGGCGATTGGTTTGACACTATCGCCCTCTACACGATCATCCTCAACCTGACGGGATCAGGCCGCGCTATCGGTCTGCTGATGGTTGCTCGCTTTGTCCCGAGTTTTGTATTTGGTTCGCTTTCCGGCGTTGTTGCCGATCGATTCAGCCGTCGCTCGATCATGATTGTTTCCGATCTGCTGCGCGCGATCGTGGTATTGGGCTTCCTTTTTGTCCGCCGTGCAGACCAGTTATGGATCATCTACCTGCTGACCGTACTGCAACTGGGACTGTCGACTTTTTTCGAGCCGGCCAAGACTGCGGTAATCCCGTCGATTGTTTCCGACCGCGAGTTGGTCTCTGCAAACGCGATCTCCTCCGTAACCTGGTCCGCGATGTTGACGATCGGAGCGGCTATCGGCGGGGTAGTAACGGGATGGTTTGGCACTGATGTCGCCTTCATTCTCGACGCTTTGACCTATCTTCTTTCGGCGGCGCTGATTGCAAGCGTGCGTTTGCCCAAACGTCCGCCTCGCCAGAAGAGTAAGCTAACCGTCAGCCGGGCTCTCGGTATCAGCGAGACAATTGAAGGGGCGCGCTACGTGAAACGACGACCGCGCGTGCTGGCTTTGCTTCTGGTGAAACCGGCTTGGGGATTGGGGGGCGGGATCCTGACGCTGCTGGCAGTGTTTGGCGAAAAAATATTTCCCGTGGGTAAGAGCGCAGCTACCGGTATCGGTGTTCTTTTTGCCGCGCGTGGAATTGGAACGGCCGTCGGACCGATTGTTGCTCGCCGGATTTCGGGCGAAGGCAAGCAACGTATGCAGGTCTCGATCGGCATAGCGTTTCTGATTGGCGGCGCGTTCTATATGGCTTTCGGTATGGCAACCAGTTTCATCGTAGCACTCATAGTTCTGGGACTCGCGCACACGGGAGGCAGCATCCTTTGGGTCTTCTCCACCGTTCTGCTGCAGCGTGGCGTCGAGGACAATTTTCGCGGGCGCGTTTTTGCCGCTGAATTGGCTTTGCTTACACTTACAATGGCCGTCTCAAACTACGCGACCGGCGAACTACTCGATCGCTTTGGGTTTTCTCCTCGCGCGGTCGCGGTCGGGATTGGCGCGTTTTTCCTGCTTCCCGGTGTCGCCTGGTTTGCAACCCAAAGATGGTGGGACAGAGATCGGTTCGAGCGAACGCGTGAAACTGTTCCTAAAGCCGTAATGGATAATTGAAACTTTAGCTGCGGAGTAACATTCGTCAAGGGGTAGCAAATGGAACCAGCAAGTGAACACCAGGCGAATGGTGGACGGCCTCGGGAAGTTTCCAGAGCGGTTCAGTTTCTTACCTCATCGTTAGCGATTGGATTAATAACGTCCATATTTCATCTGGCACAAAGAATATCAGGCGTTCTATGATTCTCGCGTCGCTCATAGTCATCGCGTTTTTCGGTCTTGGTTTCTTTTTAATTAATAGAATATCGGGGCGAAGAAATTGGACGCGAATTCTTCTGCTGGTGCTGGTTGCCTTTGGCACTCCTTTCGCGGTCGCGGCCTATCTGCAAGAGCTAAGAAAGAATGTCATGTCTGGAACCCTCAGCATCATAATCACGATCCTGCAGTTGCTCGGAACCTATTTTCTCTTTACAAGAAATTCTAATCTTTGGTTTAGGAAGCGTAAATGAGTGTCACGGTCGGAGTGATGGGCTCAGCAGGAGGAGTTACTTTGCCATTGAATGGTAAAGACATGCTCGTTGAAAAAGCGAGCGCTCTGGCTCGAGCTATCGCCGAACGTAAACTGCTGCTGTTGACCGGAGCCACAACCGGAATAGTCTACGTTGTCGGCAGGATGGCGCATGATGCAGGAATTTTCCATTTGGGAATTTCACCTGCCAGCCACAGCCGAGAACACCTGGAAGGATACAAACTGCCTTTGGATGCCTGCGATTTAATCGTTTACACAGGCTTCGGGTTGAAAGGGCGGAATGTCGTGCTGGTACGTTCCTGCGACATCGTATTGTTTATTGCCGGCGCGATGGGTTCGCTCAATGAATTCACTATCGCTCACGACGAAGGAAAAATTATCGGCTGTTTGACGGGCACGGGTGGTGTAGCTGACGAAGTGAATTACCTGCTCCAGAAGTTTTCAAAGGACACCGGCGCCCGTGTTTTCCAAAACGACAACCCGAACGAATTACTTGAGACCTGTTTGACTGAGCTACAGAGCCGCGAGCAAACGAGCTGAGGGAAGCCGGAAATGGACCTGGGAATAAAAGATCGGATTGCTCTTGTAGCTGCTGCCAGCAAAGGGATTGGTTTCGCCGCCGCACGCGAGTTGGCTCGGGAAGGTGCCCGTGTGTTTCTCTGTTCCCGCAATGAAGCCCGCGCCAGTGAAGCGGCGCGAAAGATTCATGTTGAAACCGGCGGCAGCGTCGCAGGAGTCGGCGCTGATGTCACGGACGATCAACAGGCCGAACGGTTTGTCAGCATCGCGCGCGAACGTGCCGGTCGTATCGACATCCTTGTCACCAACGCCGGCGGCCCGCCCGCATCCAGTTTCGCCGACGCCAAGTTGGAAGTGTTCCGGCAGAGCTTTGAACTAAATGCGCTCTCAGCGATTCGACTCGCCAAACTGGTTTTGCCAGGCATGCAGGCGCAGAAGTGGGGCCGCATCATCAATATCACTTCAGTTTCCGTCAAGCAGCCGATTGACGGATTGCTATTCTCAAACACTGTGCGCGCCGCGCTCACGGGCTGGGCCAAGACCGTTTCCAACGAAGTTGCACGTGACAACGTCACCATCAATAACGTGGCCCCGGGCTACACATTGACCGAGAGACAGGATGAACTGGCTGAAGCGCGCGCTCTGGCGCTCGGAAAATCTAAAGACGAAATCATCGCATCCTGGGCCACGCAGGGACCAATGGGCCGGATTGGGAAACCGGAAGAGATCGCCGCAGCAATTGCATTTCTCGCATCAGAACGTGCTTCTTACATCACCGGCGTTACGCTTCAGGTTGACGGCGGCTGGGTGAAGAGTCTCTTCTAATGATGATTCGGGACGCCATAGTCATTGCCCACTATTCTGAGATTAACCTCGGCGCGAACGAATTTGATCATCCAGAATGGCTGCGGGCGCCAGCAATTTCCATCACCCGTAAATGGTCAGGAGAAGAGGCGCCCGTTTCTCGCCATGCTGAAGCACGAATTATCTGGTCGGAACAAGCTTTAGTCGTGCGCTTTGTTTGCCGGCAACAGGAACCCTTATTGGTGAGCGCGGATCCTCGACTCGACAAGAAAACCGTCGGGTTATGGAACAGAGACGTATGTGAGATTTTCGTCGCTCCCGATCCCGACGCACCGGAACATTATTTCGAGTTTGAAGCTGCGCCGACAGGTGAATGGCTTGATTTGGGGATCCGGGTGCTGCCGGACGGTCGTGAGACCGATTGGAAATTTGACTCAGGGATGACAGTCGCCACGTTCGTTGAAAAGGATCGAGTAACTATTGCCATGGGTATTCCCTGGAGCGCAGCTATTTCCAGACCGCAGCGCGGCGACAGCTGGCGAGTAAATCTATTTCGCTGCGTGGGAAAGGGAAACGGCCGGTTCCTGGCGTGGCAACCAACTCACACTCCAGAACCTTACTTTCACGTGCCCAGGGCTTTTGGTCGGCTGGATTTTTTCTAGTATCGCTGCAATCGATGGCTTGGCTGGTTACCTGGTTCGTCCTGGTAGAGTCGAAACGTACTCTGCAAATCTCGCGCGATCTTCGTCAGGCATCGCGACTATCTGGACTCCAATCAAATAGCCTGTCTCCGTCTCATGATCTTCCAGGCATTCATAACGAACCGGAATGACCTGCATTTCGACCGGGCCCAGCGGCAATTCGAGTTTCACATTCAAGCCCCGGTTTTCTCCAACCAGATGATGCTCGCCGAGCGTGATCCTCGGTGTGACGAGCGAGAGTCCGGTGGCATTGAGATCCAGGGTGTGGCCATCCATCCTGCTAATTCGTCTTGCCCCGTTGAGACCTTTTGCCGGCGAGGGCAAGGAAAGGCTAAACGGCAAGCGCACGCTCTGCCGCTTGTCACGGCGGCGGTTGCCGACATACTGCCGCAAACGTGACACCAATGCTCGAGCGATTTCCATTAGTTTTTACCGCGCTATGGGCTTCCGAGCCCTCCCAAAACATCCGCTTTCATTCCCGACACTACGAGCCATCCATAGTGTCTTTAGATGAAATTGAGGAGGGGCAGAACGATGAGGCTAGTCGGGAACGCAAGTTCATTCTAGTGACCCTGAGGCCGGGGCGCAATAGAAAGATTTCGGGGAACGATCAATTTCGCGGCCGGCGCTGGGCCGGACGGGGGTGGACCCACTAGTTCTTGACTGCAGCAGCCAGAGGCTTCCCGCCTGTATCGCTGCTTCTTACCCCGGCTGCATCCAGGAAAAAGGATAGGCGACCGGTGCGGCCATACTGCGCCGGCTCGGCCCCGGCATTCCATGATTTACCGCCGGAAAGCGCGTTAACGTGGAAGCGGTAGCCAGTTGACTCGGTGCCTTCGAGATCTTTTGGTAGTAGCCCCAGGGAAATCAAGGTAGCCAGATCGGCAAACAAGCCGTTGTGTTGTTGACTATAGAGGAGCTGCGCCAGGGAAATTCGCGTCAGCATGACTTGCACCTCGTCGTGGTGAGTATCGATACGGGCGTTAAAGAAAAACTGCTTGCCGGCTTTCTTGACGACCGCCTGATTTTCTTTGTCGCCGATAATCCAGACGCCGTCGACGAGAATCAGCATAACCGGCTCCGCTTGTTCGGGAGCACCGCCCTCCTTCACTTTCACAAACACCGTCGCGATGTCGCCGCTCACCTGCTCGCCACCCAGGTTTACCTGCTCAGGAATCACCGCTGCCATCTTTTCGAAGTCCGGGCGTAGTTCCTCAAACTCCTGCGGCTTCAAAGGCTCAATCGCAGGTTTATAGATCGACATATCGAAGGCGTCACGAAATCTTTTTTCGCGCATTGCCTTGTAGAATTCACGCACTGTATCCGACGGTGAACGCGGCGGTGGCTGTTGCGACCTAATCGGCAGAGCGCCCAAACAAACCAGCAAGCCGGTTATAAAGACCTTCGCCAAAAACTGTAAACGTAAAGCTGAAGCTCGCATAAATAAATACTAATCCTTTGAAATGATTAAACGCGAGGCGCGCCCCTTACTTAGCAGCGCGCCTCGGAGGTTCCGAAAAAAACTTCAGTTAACCATCGTCGATATTAACGCTCTGATCGTTTTATCTCCGCTTAACGATAGACGGTTTACTCGTCAGCAGGATTTCGCGCCCGACCAAGTATAACAAGAGCATGAGTATCAGGAATGGAATCATCGACAAGATATCTGCGTTTCCGCCGCCGAACAGCGGATTATGCAAATTAGCCCAGTCTTCAACACTCTTGTTGAAGTTAGCAAGGGCAGGCTTCGGGACACCCTGCAGAATGGCTATCACAATGGCCGCCAGTGCACCTCCGGCAATATATCCTGAAGCCATCAATACACCGGGACTTTTGTCGGTCTCAGCGACCAGTTGATCTTCAGTCAGCTTCTGATGCTTGAGTTTCTTTCGCAGGTAACGATCGACACCCAAGCGAATCATGCCACCGATAAAGATCGGACTTGACGAAGACAGTGGAAGATAAACGCCGACCGCAAACGCCAGCGATGGGATGCCGCTCATCTCGAGCACGATGGCGATCATCACACCTAACAGCACCAGCGCCCATGGCAGTTGGCGGTTCAGGATTCCCTTAATGATGTAAGACATGAGCGTCGCTTTAGGCGCGTCATACTTGGTGACGGCTGAGCCGTCCGGTCTAACCTTGTGGATGCCGTTGATGCCCGGGTCAGACAGGTAGACCGCGGCACCCTGGTCGTTCACCAGGTAGCGCCCTGCCGGACCACCCTCAGTGTCGGTCTTGTGCCAGGGCCGGTACATGCCGGTATCCGTGTTGGCCTGTGGACCCTGCAACTTTTCCGGGGCGCCGGCCTGTGAAGGATCTACTTTCAGAGTGGCCGGAAAATTCTCTTCAACTTTATAAGCGACCTTGCCGGAACCATCCACCAGATACTCACCCGGATCGAGACCGGCCACGCTCGTGGCGCCAGCCTCATTTTTAAGCACTCGATACTCGCCCGGGGCCGTCGGTTTGATTTGATCCGAGTAGATTGGTAATGAAGCTGCCCTGGTTGAATCCAGAGTCACGCTCTGCGTTGCCGGTTCAAAACTCACGCGCGGCACATAAACCGTCGCCGAGTCGTTGAGCACCAGGAGAATTGGTCCCAGGATTAGCGCCGACGCAAAGGCGCCAACCAGGATGGCTATCTGCTGGTACTTCGGCGTTGAGCCAACCAGAAATCCCGTCTTCAGATCCTGCGAAGTTGTTCCGCCATTCGAAGAAGCGATGCAAACGATGCCGCCAATAGACAGTGCAGTGATGTAATAGCTTGGACCAGTCCAGCCGACCAGCAGAAAGATCAAACAGGTGAGCAGCAGGGTGGCGACGGTCATTCCGGAAATCGGGTTTGAGGAGGAACCTATCTCGCCGGTCAGGCGGGACGAAACCGTCACGAACAGGAAACCGAAAGCAATGATTAGGATGGCGCCCATGAAGGCGACTAAGGGATTGATCTGAAGTCCTAACTGAGGGAACGCCATGATCATGCCAATCAAGGCAACGATACCGCCGATCACAAACTTCATCGAAATATCCTGGTCAGTTCGCGGCGCATTCGCAGTAGCAGCCGGGCCACCGCGAAGATCAGCCAAGCCACCCTTGAGGCCACCCCAGATCGTTGGCAGCGAGCGACACAGGCTGATGATGCCGCCAGCAGCGACCGCCCCGGCTCCGATGTAGAGCACGTAGGCGCCACGAATCTGTGAGGGGCCCATCTCGCTGATGGGCACAGTGCCCGGAGGCAGCACCGTTGTCATTCCCTCGCCAAAAAACTTGATCGCCGGAATCAAGACCAGGTAAGCCAACACACCGCCCGCGCACATAATTGAAGCTATGCGCGGTCCGATGATGTAACCCACCCCCAGCAACGCTGGCGAGATTTCGGCCGAAATGGATCCTGCTTTGAAAGGCGCGCCAAAGACTTTCTCGGGGACGTCTTTCCAGCCCTTAAATCCAGTCATCAAAACCTGATAGAGGAAACCAACACCCAGCCCGGCGAAGATGGTTTTGGCCCCGGTTTGCACCGACTCCTGCGCGGCCTCTTGTTCTCCTAAACCTTTTGCTGCGGCCGCACGCGATTCATCGCTGGCGCCAGCTTTTAAAACTTCGGCACATGCCGTTCCTTCGGGATACTTGAGATAACCGTGCTGGGCCACAATCAAGGCGCGGCGCAAAGGAATCATCATCAGGATCCCCAGCAACCCGCCGAGCATGGCCACCAGCATCACCCGGGTAAACTCGAGATCGAATCCGAGGATCATGATCGCCGGCATGGTTACGCCCACGCCAAACGCAATCGACTCGCCCGCCGAGCCCGCTGTCTGCACGATGTTGTTTTCGAGGATAGTCGCATCGCGCAAACCAGCCTTCGACAACATGCGGAAGATCGTAATGGAGATAACCGCGACGGGAATTGAGGCGCTCACAGTCAAGCCAACTTTGAGAACGAGGTAAAGAGAGGATGCTCCGAAAACCATCCCCAACAGTGTCCCAACAATCAACGGCAACGGCGTTAGCTCTCGCAGACGGACTCCGGCTGGGATATATGGTCGAAATGTGTCCAGATAGGGATTGTCCGGTTTGAACCCGATTCTGTCCGGGTACTCGATCGCAGGAATGCTTTCAGAAGACATTCGTGTTTTCCTCCAACAAAGTTGCTAAACGGGGAGTGCGCAGGGGTTAGTTCGTCCGCTACTTTACACGGGCCACGCGCGCTTGGGCAAGCTCGGTAGCCGATAAAACGGGGGCGTTCTGAAATTTTGAAACCGAAACGAGCGGCGCGATTTGCTTTGAGTGAGAATCTGAAAGCTCAACCTGAACACTGGGACCGCGGAGCGCCCTCGCTCGCAAATGAGCGGGCAGCGCGAACAACGCTTTCTGATCGAGGTCGAGCGCTTTGCAGCACATGCGGGCGAGGGCGCCCGCGGTCCCAGTGTTCACGTTCTTCAGCCTTCGGCCCGTTTTCGATTACACTTCTCCGGTCTTGCCAGTCATTCGAGAGAAGCAATAAGGGAACCTAATGCGAACACGAATCGCTGCGCTCCTTCTTACCACTTCGTTTCTTCTCCCATTGGTTTCATTTGCACGCGCCGGCGCACAACCGTACGTACCGGTCGGAATTGCGACCTCACGCGCCGCGCATGTGCCCGCGCCTGAGGAAGTGCTGGGTTTCGTTCCCGGCGACGATCGGAAGCTCGCAAGTTGGAATCAGGTGATCGAGTATTTCAACGCGCTGGCAAAAGCGAGTGACCGCGTAAACTTTGAAACGCTCGGCAACTCGACTATGGGCAAGCCGTTTGTGATGGCGACGATCAGCACCCCGGAAAATCTGGCACGGCTTAGCGAATACAAGAAGATTCAGGAGCTGCTTGCTGATCCGCGCAAGCTCGGTCCGCCGGGTCTCCGCGACCGCAAAGCGTCGGAACTAATCAAACGCGGCAAGACCATCGTACTTATCACCTGCGGTATTCATTCGACCGAAGTAGGTTCTTATCTCTCAAGCATGTTGATCGCTCATCGCCTCGCTTCGTCAGATGATCCTGAGATTCGGAACATTCTCCGAAACACGATCATTTTGCTGGTGCCGTCACTAAATCCTGATGGCGTGGATATCGTCAAGAACTGGTACGACAAGACTCTCGGCACGCCTTACGAAGGAACCGATCCGCCGGAGCTCTATCACAAGTACACGGGCCACGATAACAATCGCGACTGGTATGCCTTCACGCAGGTCGAAACTCAAATCACCGTAGACAAGATTCACAACGTCTGGCATCCGCAGATCGTCCACGACATCCATCAGCACGGTGAGTTCGGTTCGCGGCTGTTCCTGCCACCCTACATGCAACCGGTCGAACCGAACGTCCCGAAGCAAATTGTTGCAGGCTACACGGAGCTCGGTAATTTCATGGCTCGCGAGATGCGCGCGCAAGGCTTTAAAGGCATCACCACGGATTCGAGTTACGACGCCTGGTCACCCTCACGCGCTTATTCGCATTACCACGGCGGCGTCCGGATTCTTTCGGAGACCGCCTCTTGCAAGATCGCCACCCCGATTACAGTTAAGTTTGACCGAGTTGCGCAAAGGTGAAGGCTATGATCCAAAAAAAGAGTCGAGCAACTTTGGGCCAGTCTGGCGCGGTGGCGAATGGCATCTGCGCGACATCACAAACTACATGACGAGTGCGGCGTTTTTGTTGTTGCGCCATGCCTCGGAGAATCGTGAAGAGTGGTTGTCGAGGTTTTATGAGATTGGGAAAGAGGCGGTGCGGCCGCGACATAAGGGTGAGCTTCAAGGATTTATTATTCCTGTAGCCTCACGATCCGGGCTTAACGTGGCAGCATCCAATCAGAGTGAGCTGATCTCGATTCTTGAAAGAGCGGGGGTGGAGGTTAATCGTTTGGCATCATCGCTCAAGCAACGGGGCGAGGTATTCCAAATGTTATCGGGTGTCATCCACCTTAATCAGCCCTATGGCGCTTTTGCAAAAGCCTTACTTCAAGACCAGCAATACCCTGACCTTCGCGACTCACAGGGCCAGCCAATTGCTCCTTATGACGTCACCGCCCATAATCTCGCCACATTGATGGACGTCCGCATCGTTCCGTTTTATCGACCTATTTCCTATCAGCAAATGAAGGCGCATCCCACCATCTTTGGTAGTTTCGGCGATCGTGATTTCGGCACCGCGTTATATAAATCTTTCGTTTCCGCAATGGACGAAGGATGGACTCGCTGGATGTTGGAAGATAGCCAGGTTCGATACAAGACGATCACTGACCGTGTGGTACGCGAGGGGAGACTTAGCCCGCAGTTTGGTTCAATCATCATCCCCGACCAGCGGCCCAAAGATATTCTCAACGGCTACGCTGTCGGCGCAATGCCACCGGAATACACCGGCGGACTGGGACAACCTGGCGTCAAGGCTTTGCGTGAGTTTGTCGAGCAGGGCGGCACACTCGTTTGTTTGAATCGCGCTTCAACTTTTGCCATTGAACAATTCAAACTGCCGGTGCGAGATGTCGTCGCTGATGTGCCTGAAAAAGAATTCTTTGTGCCCGGTTCCATCTTGCGTATCGAACTCGATACGACCAGCCCTATCACGCAGGGCATGCCGAAAGAAACAATCGCGTGGGTTGAAGATTCGCCAGTGTTCGAAGCAGTCAGAACCGGGAGCGGTAGCGACCGGGCTAGATCCTTCCAATGTGCATATCATCGCCCGCTATCCATCCAACAGAACCCACTCCTGTCCGGTTGGTTGTTGGGTGGCAATCGCATCAAAGGCAAGGCGGCGCTGGTTGAAGTGACGATGGGCAAGGGCCGCGTCATTCTTTTTGGCTTTCGTCCGCAATATCGCGGCCAGTCGCTGGCAACCTATCCGCTGTTCTTCAATGCGATTAGCAGCAGGTAGATTTAACCCGAACGCTGCAAACGCGGGCGCCCTCGCCGGCAATGAGCGCGTAGCGCGAACTGCTTGGTATCGAGATCTACGCACCTGACGGCGCGTTTGCGGGCGAGGGCGCCCGCGGCCCACTAGACTTGGCTTTGCTGCTAAAGGTCTCCGCCGGTCAGCGATTACCCCTCAAGATACATTTGCGCGGCCATCTTCGTCAGTTTCCAGACTCGCGACCATTCAATACCGCTATTCCCATTCTCGCGGCCAGTTAACTTGTCCAGGATCAGCTTGCGAAACATTTTGCCTTCGCGCCGCAACATAAATTCTTTCGCGTAAGGTTTCGCAGTTTCGAAGAAGCTGAATTCCGGATCGGTGACAATCCCAATGCCTTCGAGGGTCATCAACGCGCGCATGATGTAGGTGAAGTTTGCCGGCAGACGAAAGGGATACTCATAGATGACTTCGGCCAGGTCATACGTCAACTCTTTAAACTTGACCTCACCAAGCTTGAGATTTAGGTAGACCTTGAAAAGTCTTTCAACCACGGGCCGCACCGTTTCCGGATCCACACCCGGCTTGAGGAAGTTGAGGTTAATGATGTCCTGGCCCAGGCCGTGCACGTCGCGTGCAACTACATGAAAGAACGCGTCAATCATCTGCGACTGCAACTTTGGCGTAATGCGACCAACCATCCCGAAGTCGAAAAACGCAAGATGACCGGAATCCATAACCAGCAGATTTCCAGGGTGCGGGTCGGCGTGGAAAAAACCGTCTTCCAATAACTGCTTCAGATAAGTGCGCACCAACAAGCGGTTAACTTTAACAGCCGAAAGGCGTCGCGCGCGCAACCCTTCAACGTCTATAACCTTGGTGCCGCGAATGAACTCGAGCGTCAATACGCGGCGGCTCGTGTGTGTCCAGTAAATTTTAGGCACGCGAACTACTCGCCAGGTCCGGAAGTTGTAGCGGAAGCGGTCCGCATTTCGTCCTTCCTTCACGTAATCCATCTCTTCAAAGACAGTGCTATGAAACTCCCGCAGCATTCCTTCCCAGTCGGCATTTTCATTCGCTTTCGGAAAGAAACGGTTGGTGAGTTTCACAAGTCGATAAAGAATCGCGATGTCGAAGCTAATGATCTGTTCGAGATCAGGCCGCTGAACCTTAACAGCAACCTCCTCGCCCGATGACAAACGCGCGCGGTAAACCTGACCCAGCGACGCTGAGGCAATCGGCTCGCTGTCAATCTCCGCATAACACTCCTGCAAACTGCGGCCAAGTTCGATCTCGATGCGTGCAAAAGCTTCGGCAGTAGGAAAGGCCGGCACTTGATCTTGCAGGGTTGACAACTCTTTCACGTAAGCTAGCGGCAGCAGATCGGCCCGGGTGCCAAGCGCCTGGCCAATCTTGATGAACGTCGGGCCAAGACCAATCAGACTCTTTCTCAACCAAACTGCCTGTTTCGCAAGACGCGCGGCTTTCTTGTCCGACCCTTCGCGGCCGCGAAATACAATCAAGCGCGCGAGCCGAATCAATTTGTCGAAGGCAACCAGCAGAAAGTGTTGAGAGCGTGCGCGCAGTCGTGGGCTCAAAGCGCCGGCTTTCGCTTTGTCACGAAGCCGCTCAGCCATGCGACGATTGAAATCGGCGCGAATCTCGTAAGTGTCGAGAAAGAGGTAAAGCGAAAACAATCCGAGGATTCGGGTCACCTGCGTCAGTCGCCACCAGCCACGCAGGCCACGGCCCTTGAGAATCGCGGCCACCATCTCGTCGTTCAGTGGCCGGGGAGCAGGAGCGTTTTTTATCGAAGGAGGGCTGCCGCCAATGTGATCGCCGGCATGCCTGCCTGCAGCCTTCACCTTCCCATTGCCGTTAACCGGAACCACTGTTACCGGAACTAATGCTCGATCCTTATCCATAAGAAGCTAATTACTCACTAACAAAACTCTGCCTTCCAAACGTGAAATTGAATCCGTCGCGGCACGAATTCAAACCAGCGAAAGCATGTGCTGCGTACTGCTTCGCGCAAAATAACTCTGTGCCCGTTTCACATCTTGCTCAATCTGCGCCCGCAACTCTTCAATCGAACCAAACTTCCGCTCGTCGCGCAAGCGGTGGAGAAAGCGAACGCGCACTACATCCCCATAAAGATCGCCCGCCCAATCCATTACGAAAGTCTCGACCGAAGGTTCCGAATCAGCTCCAAAAGTCGGTCGTACTCCCACATTGGTGACGCTCCGGCGCCATTGCCCGTCGATTAGCGTTCCCGTCACATATACGCCATTCCTGGGTATGACGCGGTTTC
This sequence comes from Blastocatellia bacterium, assembly GCA_963698325.1. Lineage (GTDB taxonomy): Bacteria > Acidobacteriota > Blastocatellia > Pyrinomonadales > Pyrinomonadaceae > PSRF01. The sequence continues at coordinate 1,149,137 of CAVOQJ010000013.1, forward strand.
GGGGATGCAAGTTGGCCGTAGGGAAACCCAGGCTGGCCCCGCGTTCAGCGCCCCTTTCCACACGGCCCTCCACTCCATAAGGCCGGCCAAGCAGCCGACGCGCCAGATTTACTTTGCCCTCTACGAGCAGCTGTCTCACCTTGCTGGAACTAACGCGCTGACTACGAAACTGCACTTCCGGAACCTCATCTGCAAAAAAACCCAGCTCCTGGCTGACGCGTCTCAATAGTTCAATATTGCCTTCGCGGTTGTGACCAAACGCGAAGCCGCGACCGAGGTAAACTTCTTTTGCATGCAGCCGATCCTTGACTACGTCTCCCAGAAAATCTTCAGCACGAGTTTGGGAAAACTCTTCATCGAAACGAATGACGATCGTTTGCTCGATACCAAGGACACCAAACCCTTCAACTTTTTGATCGAGTGTCTGCAGGAGTGGCGGCGCTGATTCGGGATGCAGGACGGCGCGCGGATGCGGATCGAAAGTTATTACGGTCGGGATCGCGCCGGTTTCGCGCGCTCTTTCTACCACTGTTCGTATGATCAATTGGTGGCCGAGATGCAGCCCGTCAAACACGCCGAGTGTCAAAACTGTCGGACGTTGGATCTCAGCGTTGTCAGTTCCGTGAAATAAGCGCATGCAGTTTAGAGTTCAACCTTCAGGTTGTCGGGCTGGGGAACTACCCAAGCTAAAGCTTGAACTCTCAACTTCGGGCTCGTCTCCATCGATTCATCACTCATTAGCCAAAACCAGTCCATCATAGGCCCACTCAACTCCTTCCGGCAGCCGGCGCGAATCACGCCCGTGCTTCACGTCGTGCGCGATGTGGGTCAGGTAAGCTCGTCGCGGATTGATCTTTTCGATGTATGCGAGCGCCTTGTCCACCCAGAGATGCGTGGGATGTTCTTTGAACCGCAGGCAGTCGAGCACAAGCACGTCGAGACCGCGCATCTGTTCCATTGTCGCCGGCGGAATTTCGCTCAAGTCGGTTGCATACGCAAAATCGTTTAAGCGGTAAGCCATCACTGGCAGGCGCCCGTGTATTACCTCCAGCGGCGTGATCAGTAAATCTTTACCCAAACAGAACTGCCCGGCGGGCACAACCGTGTGAGGAATCACCTGCGGCAACCCACCGCCAAAGTGTGAAGGCTCGAAGATGTACCTAAAGATGCGTCGAATATCGATCCAGGCGCGCTCATTTGCATAAAGACCCAACGCACCATAGCGAAAATTCAGCGGGCGAATATCGTCGAGACCGAAGATGTGGTCGGCGTGGCAATGCGTGATCAGGACTGCATCGAGATGCTTCAGGCCATAGCGCAATGCCTGCTGACGAAAGTCGGAAGACGTATCGATCAATACAGACTGTTCGGCATGTTCGATGAGAACAGAAACTCGCAAACGTTTGTCACGCGGATCGTCTGAGGTGCAGGTCTCGCATTCGCAGCCAATGGAAGGGACGCCCGTGGATGTTCCGGTGCCTAGAAACGTAAGCTTCATGATCCAGTCCAATGTCCAATGTCCAACGTCCAAAGTCAAATCGACGGTGGCACAGTCCGAACACGCCCCAGGCGGTACCCGAAGTACCTGGGCGGTGGACTTCCGAGGTTGGACTTTGGACGTTGGACTTTAGACTACTGTCAGCCGCCGGTGATGTCGCGGCCTGTGTAGCTGCGGGCCTTCGGCGCGGCGTTGGTCAGGGAAACGTATTGCATCCGCAGGTCGGCGAGTAGCCCTTCAAGAATTTGTTGTTCCTGCGGCAGGAGGTTGCCGCGCGTCTTTTGTTGCAGCATTCCCAGGACGTTCGATCCAGTGTTTGCCCAGTTCCAAATCGACCTCGCGTTTACCGGTTACCGGGTGCTCCATCATGCCCAGCGAGGACGCAGCGTTTGAAGCGATCGACATCATGAAACTGGCGAAGCTTGCCGGATCGTCCGCTCCAGGCAATTCAGCTCCCACGTCCGATTCCGCAGCCTGCGGCGCGGCCTCTTCACTTCTTTCAGTTGGCGCCGGTTGATTCTGTTGTTCACGACTCGGTGCTGCCGCAGTCTGAGGGCCCTGGGGCCCAACCGGCGGCTCAACCGCTGCGCTTACTGGTGGAGCACTTGCCTTGGGCGCCTCCGGTTTTGCTTCAGGTCTCTCATCCTCGGGCACCTCACGCGGAGTGCCGTCCGGGTTGAAGAGCCGTCGATCCGTCACTTTATAACTGGTTTGTTCCTCGCTCATTTTTACTGCCTACTTTCATTTACTAATCGCCGATTATCTGTAGGCCAGACACAGTGAAGACAACTCACTTGTCCGCGCTTCAATTACAGTTTGTGATGTTTACCGATGGTAGCATCCGCCTTGTAGGGTCGCAAGACACCGGTTTAATCAGGTTCGGGTTTCGAGTTCCCAGTTTCGAGTTTTCAATTCTGCGTTTGGTCTGTGCAATTCTACGTTCTAAACTCAAGTCCCGTTCCCGGCTGAACTCGAAACTCGAAACCCGGAACTCGAAACTTAAGCCATGCCTGCTACCTTCGAAGATCTGATCAAACTGATGCAGAAGCTGCGCTCACAGGAAGGTTGCCCCTGGGATCGCGAACAAACGTATGCGACGCTGGCGCCGATGCTTTTGGAAGAAGCATACGAAGCTTTTGAAGCTGTCGAAGAAGCGCGCGAAGGCCATCCCGATGAATTGCGTGATGAGCTTGGCGATTTGCTTTTCCAGATCGTCTTCTACGCCCAGGTCGCCAGCGAACAAGGAGACTTCTCCATCGCTGATGTGACTGACGCCATTCATGCCAAGATGGTGCGGCGTCATCCACATGTGTTCGGCGAGACCCGCGCAAATGACACAGCAACTGTCTTGCGAAACTGGGAGGTGATGAAACAGGAAGAGCGTCGAATCGCCGGGACGAGCGAACGCGAAGAATCGCTGCTTGATGGCGTATCATCCAAAGCACCGGCATTAATGGAAGCGCATCAACTTTCCACCAAGGCCGCGCGGGTCGGCTTTGACTGGGAAAAACTTGAAGACATCTTCGCCAAACTCGAGGAAGAAATCGGCGAACTGCGCACCGCCATCCAAACACACTCAGTCTCTAACGACGAAGCCGATCACACTCGAGTGCGCGAAGAGCTTGGTGATCTACTGTTTGCGGTAACAAACATTGCACGCCACCTGAAAGTGGAACCAGAAGCCGCTTTGAAGTTGACCAACCGAAAGTTTCGCCGGCGCTTCGGTTATATAGAAAGACGATTGCGCGAGCACGGACAGCCTTTTGACACTACAACGCTCGATGAACTGGAGTCGCTCTGGCAGGAAGCGAAGAAACAGTCATAACTGGGCGTAGAGCAGTGGGCAGTTGTTGCCCACCAGGTTGCTGACCTGTCATCGCCAACGGACTGCTCACTCATGACTCATCACTCATCACTGTTTTTTTGGCTTAAGTTCCCAGAGCACATTAACGATCACCCATCTTCCATTGAACTTCGCCATGTGCAGGTAGTCGATCCAATCCGAGGCGACAACCTTCACACTCGCGGCGTTCTCAAAAACATCAAGGATTGTCACGTCCTTCTGCTGTTTTTCGCTGGGCGTGCTTTTTCCGCCACCTCTTCGTGTTCCCTGAACGAGTGTCAGCGCGCTCATTTGGTCAAGGCGACTATTACCCTCCTGATTAGTGCGAACGATTCGTTTGGCCAATTCAGGATGAAGTGCGCGTTCCATTCGTTCGGCGTTTCCTTCATACCAACCCTCGATGTAATCCAGGGCAGTCTGTTTGATCGCGCTCGCGTCGGCAGGAGACTGGGCGTTGGCCTGAGATACAAGTACTATCAAACAAACCGCAGACGCCAGAATCATTTTTCGCATGGTAATTTCTCCGTCTCTGTTGAGTAGTTGTCCAGGGCCGATATGGATGCACTCTGGTGTTAGACACCAGACTCGGACCGTTTGTTCCCAATGAATTCTTTGAGAGCGCGAAGCTGGCTCAGCCGAACATCTCATCAGAACCGTGAGCGAGTCGACCGGGTGTGATGCACATCATCGATCGAGGACCTACAAAAAGGACCCGCTTCTTCAAGCGGGCCCTGGTAAGCATCAAGGGTTACAGACTCTCCAGTTAGTCGTTTATCTGGAGCGACCGAAGAATGTTTCGAAACGCAGCCTGATAACTCGCTGACTCATTTTCTGGCGCGACAGCAATCATGTAAAGCAGTTCGCCATTGCGGAGCTGAGTGGTTATCACAGTCACAACCTCCGCCTGACCGGTGGCCTCGTTTGTGTTGGTCAGCGTGCTAGTCAGGCCGGTTCGTCCGGCAACCGTCGTACGTTGCAGGCCGCTGCGCTGACGCAGGTTGCCATTACCCTGGGCCAGATTATTTAAGAACTCCTGGGTGGCTTGTTGCAGATTGCGGCTTTGGGTTTGCGCTACGCCGAGGTTGACGCCATGCGTATAGACAACCTGGTTCTGGTATTGTCCATAAGCGCCCTCCGGGGCAAACCAAACTGAATTGTTGTCACCCAACTGACGCCAATTGCTGGGCACATTCAGGCGCACCCGCCCACCCACTGTAGAATAAGTCTGATAGCGCGTCGATGGATATTCAACGCGGCCGCGCGGCGGATTGCTGGGATAGTTGCCGGTAGTTTCGCCGGTGGGATAGCGTTGTCCACTCTGCGCAATCTCGGCCATCGAAGGTGCGCGGCCCATGCCTCGCAAACGCGCCTGAATCCGATCAAAGTCACGCGTGTCGCGAATTGGATTGACCACCCGCAGATACTGAGCTTCCTGGCTAATTCGCGCGTAACGATCTTTCGGACTCGGGTGGTCACTCAAAAATCCGCCGCCGCCGCCACCGCTTTGCTGTTCGATTGTCTTAAACATGTTGGCGAGATCATGCGGGTCGTATCCGGCGTTGGCCATGATCCGAGCACCCATAACATCAGCTTCGGTTTCATACTCACGGCTGAATTTTAGAAAATAGACTCCAACTCCCTGCCCGGCTATCTGGGCAGCAGCTCCCGCGGGGCCACCAAGAATTTGCCCGCCGATGCCAAGAATGCCCGCGAGCAAGCCATATTTTTGCCCCTTGGTCGCTTGCGCCGTTCCGTGTCGCAGGAACTCGTGACTCAGCTCGTGGGCCATTACACCCGCCATCTCGCCCTCGTTGTGTGCTGCTTCAATCATGCCGCGATTCACGTACATTGGACCACCCGGCAGCGCAAAAGCGTTGATGTCGCGCGCGTTCACAATCTTGAAATAGTATTGAAACTCAGGATGTTGAAACTCCGGAGGAATAGAATTCACCAGCCGCTGCCCAACTCGTGATACATAGCTGGTCGCCTCTGGGTCGCGCAGAATCGGCATTTGCTGTTCAACTTCGGCTGCCGCTTGCCGGCCAAGTCGGACATCATCTGCAGGCTTGTATTTGTTGCTGTGATACTTGATTTGGGTCTGCGAAAAGACTGCCACAGGCATCGCGAAAACTGCGAATACTGTCAGCCAGGCCACCAGCCCCTGCAATTTGTTTACATGCTTTCTAATCATCTTTTTCCTCCGTCGCGACTTGCGCGAAACTTCTCATCCGCAAACCTAAAACCCCTGAAATAAAAAGAGCGGCTAGTCCGAGGCTTGCCGCTCTAATCTTTGTTTCTGGCTTCATCCTCCCCGGAATTAATTTTCTCACCGTACTCGCGTCTTTCTGGGAAGAGAACCTTTGGCCTGACTCGGGTTTGATGAGTTAATGAAAAAGCGCGTTTGACTGCCGTCTCTTGCCAAAATATTGCGATCCGGAAGCTGATACTGAACCAAAATACAACATCGCGTGTATCCTTGAGAACGATTTCAGTCCGAAGATTCTCCAAGCTAGTTATTGGCAACCCCTCCGCTGGCTTCCCATTGCAAGGTCAGTGCCAGATAAGCTAATTCCTATGATTTGTTTCGCGGTTCGATATGTTGATTGAACCACTTTGCCGGCTCGGCGATGGGCGCGATGTGATGCGGCTCGCCCTTCCATACGCGGACCATCGAAATGATCAGAAATACAAGGCTCGCGAGCTTGAAAAGACTTCCGCCGATTGAACTACCGGTTATCGCGGCAACCGCGGCAAACAGCGTTCGAATAACCAAAATCGACACTTGAAGGGCCAGAGCCTGCGCCGCGTGAAACCGCACTTTGACTTCGCGGCGCGGAACGAGAAACAGCTCCAGCAATGCGGGAACTACTCCGATATAGAAAGGAGTATAGGGCAACATTAACGCCCACTTTTCGGGCAAGCCTATTCCTGCCACCGGCCTTGATCTGGCGTTCTGGTCAGGAGGCCGATATGGTGCAGGCGATGGTCGATAAGGTGTAGGCTGAGAGTAAGTAGGTGGAACAAAAATCGAGGGATAGGGCGAATCTAGCGACGGGTTGTCGTAACGTCTCGTCGGAGCTTCTGAATAAATATTGCTGCGCGCGTTATCGTCTGAGCCGACCTCGCTGGTTGTTCGCTTCAATTTCTGAGTTTCCGGGGCGCTACCCTCCTCGCCCCAACCCTCTTCAGCGTGATTAACGAAGTCAGGATCGAGCGGGTTAGTGTCGTACTTGCTCTTCTTTGTCTCCATCAACAGGTCCTACGATGCGCTTGTTCGAATGGTTCAATCTTACTCGCCGGCAATTGCATACTCAACCTCTTGCCAACGCTGGTCGCGCTCAGAGATGCGAAAAGCACGAATAACGGGCTGCGGGCCGGCCAAACCGATAATGAAATAAACAGCTTGAGGATAATACGCCAGCCGAACATCGGTCTCAGATGGGGCGGGTTCAGCGGAACGCGGGTGGGAGTGATAAATGGCCAGAAGTTCTTCGCCACGTTCCCGCATCTGCCGCTGTGCCGCGAAGAGGCCCTCAGGGGCGGCTTCGTATGAAACGATCTTGTCGGCGGCGACATTGCGGAGAGAATAGATGCTCTTAGCTCTCCCGTCCTCAGTGCCGCCTATCAAGCCGCAACACTCGGCCGGATCAGCTTCGCGCGCGTAGGCAAAGATCTGATCGCGGTGTGAACTTTGGAGCGTGATCATTTATAGATCAGTTCATTGGTAGTGGGTGAGTTTGGGTTCCAATATCGCTTCCTCACCGGGACCGCGGGCGAGGGCGTCCGTCGTCCCAACAAAGCGGCGTCACTACTTGTCCACGATTTTGAGATGCAGTTCTTCCAACTGCTTCGGATCGACTTCGCCGGGCGCATCAATCATTAGGTCGGTTGCGGAAGCTGTCTTGGGAAAAGCCATCACGTCACGAATATTCTCCGTCGGCACGAGTACCATCATTAGCCGTTCGATGCCAGGCGCGATTCCGCCGTGGGGAGGTGTGCCAAACTCCAGCGCATCAAGGAAGAATCCGAAGCGTGCCCGCGCCTCTTCAGTTGTCATACCGAGTGCTTTGAACACCAAACGCTGCACGTCACGACGATGAATACGAATCGAGCCGCTCGCCAGTTCAACTCCATTAATCACCGGATCGTAGGCTTTCGTTCGGAGCTGGCCCAGCAAGTGAGTCTCGCCTCCCTCTACTGCGCGCTCGAGCAGTGGCAGATCTTCATCAAGCGGCGACGTGAAGGGATGATGCATGGCATAGTAGCGATCGTCGTCTTCGTGATACTCAAACATCGGAAACTCTGTCACCCACAGCGGCGCATAGATGTTTGCCGGTATTAACTTCTGGCGACGGGCAATTTCATTGCGCAACGCGCCCAGGCTCGCAGCCACTGTCTTCGGTTTCCCGGCGACGATTAAGACCGCGTCACCTTTTTGAGCGCCCGCTGTTGAGGCGATGCGATTGACGCGATCGTCGCCGAGAGCCTTGAGCAATGATGAAGTGATTTCCTCACCAAGTTTTATCCAGGCGAGTCCGGTCGCTCCGTAACGCTTGGAGAATTCCTGCAACTCGTCCAGTGTTTTTCGCGAAAGGCCCGCACCGTCTCGAACAACAATTCCCTTCACTTCCCCGCCCGCAGCGAGTGCCGACGAATAAGGAGCGAAATCTGTCCCTTCGAGCGCCGGCGAAAGCTCCACCAACTCCATATCCTCAAGGCGGAGGTCAGGCTTATCCGAACCCCAGCGCCGCATTGCTTCAGCATAACTAAAGCGCGGAAAGGGCAGTGGCAACTCCACTCCGATTAGTTTGAAGACACGCGCAAACAGCCCTTCGGTTACTGAATAGATCTGATCGAGCGTGGCAAAACTCATCTCCACGTCGAGCTGCGTGAATTCCGGTTGACGGTCGGCCCGCAAATCTTCGTCGCGAAAACAACGAGCAATCTGAAAATACTTATCGAGGCCCGCAATCATGCATAACTGCTTGAACAACTGCGGAGACTGCGGCAAGGCAAAGAATTTGCCCGGCTGTACACGAGACGGAACGATGTAGTCGCGCGCACCCTCGGGCGTCGATTTAATGAGAATGGGCGTTTCGATTTCGGTGAAGCCCTGCTCATCCATGTAACGCCGTATCTCGCGGAGCACGCGGTGGCGCAGACGGAGGTTTGCTTGTAGCTGTGGACGGCGCAGATCGAGATAGCGATACTTCAAGCGCAAATCTTCGCTGGCCAGCGCATCAGTGGATGCTGTTTCGAGTTGAAACGGCAGCGTGCGCGCATCGTTAAGTAGCAGCAACTCGCGCGCGTGCACCTCAACATCGCCGGTTGCTAGTTTCGGGTTGCGCTGATTCGGGTCACGCAGCGTCACTTCTCCGGTGACCGCGATCACGTATTCACCGCGCACTTCCTTCGCTTTCGCGTGCGCATCAGGCGCGTCTTCGGAATTGAGAACGATCTGGGTGACACCATCACGATCGCGCAGGTCAATGAATGTAAGCTCCCCAAAGTCGCGGCGACGGGCCACCCAGCCCATGAGGGTCACGGTCTTTCCCACGTCATCAGGGCGCAATGCGCCGCAGGAGTGCGTGCGTTGCCGCGTTCCAAGGTTATCGAGCATGTTTCGATATTAACCGCCAAGCCGCCAGGAACACCAAGGTAGAAGAAGATCACTGGAACGACACTTTCCAGCGTTATTGCTCTCCTGGCGCTCTTGGCGTCCTGGTGGTTCAGTCTTTCTTTTGTGCTATCTCGATCAGATTCCCGCCGGGGTCGCGCACATAAAAACGCGGTTTGCCCGCAATCGGCTGATCATCTGGAATGATCTCCACGCCTGCCGCGCGCAACTGCTCTTCAGCCGCCTCAAGATCGGCAACCGTGTAACAAACATGGCCCTTGCCTGCCACGCCATTATCAGCTCTAACCGAAAGATGAAGCTGCACGCTGCCAAGTTGATACCAGGCGCCGCCGCGCCCTCGCGACTCTACCGGCTTCGGTATTTCTTTCAGTCCCAGCACGGAGCCATAGAAGTGCTTCGTCGTTTCCTCAAGAGATCTCGGCGCGACAACGTTCACATGATTGATTTCGAGTATGCCAATAGCCATAACCATTCAACCGGCGGTTAATCGTTTGTCAGCTTGAAATGCGGATTCTCGATCACCCCGAAAACGTTTCCAAAAGGATCCTTGACGCTTGCTACCTTAATGTCTCCACCGACATCCTGAACGTTCTCATGCAGAGTCGCGCCTTGCTCGAGCAGCCGCTTCAACGCCGCTTCGGCATTCTCCACGCCCCAATACGCTACGACGCCCTCCGTCTTCAGGCTGGGTTCGCCCTCACCCGGTTGTAATCCAAGTTCGTATCCGCCCACATTGAAACCTACATAGAAAGGTTCGTCGAAGTAGGGTCCAAAACCGAGAATCGAGCTGTACCAGTCTTTAGCCTTTTCGATGTCGGAAACGTGATAGGCAGCAGTTCGTAAGCCCAGAAACATTTTGCTATCTCCTAAGATCGCTTAACAAGACTTATTGCCCGCGTTCTGACTTCGCCTGTTTGGCAAAGTCAACTACAGTCTCCAACTGCTTCTCTTTGTCAGCCACTCCGGGCTTCTCCGCCAGGTAGGCATTAAAATCCGCGGAACGATTGCGCGGAATACTCAATGACTTCCACTCGGCCGAACGAAAGTGTTTTGCCAGGAATACAATTTGGCCGATGTGGTTGGCGTAGTGCATCAACTGGCGGTTAATAGCCTGAATAACGGTGTGCTCTTCGCCGCGTATCAGAACCTTCTTTCCCAGATCTTCGGCGCTCAGAGGTTCAAGAGCATCGAAGACGCGCTGCCATCCCTTCTCCCAGTAGGCGAGTACGTCATCCTTGCTGGTCTTTGGTTCGATGACAAACTCCATATCGCGGTTGCGATCAGGCTTCTCGCCGTCGCTCGTCAAAAAGTCGGTCCAGCGTGAAAACATGTTGCCGGCCATGTGCTTCATAATCACGGCGATGCTATTTGCCTCTTCATCAAGCATGATAAAGAACTCATCTTCATTTAGTTGATCAAGAGCTTTCTCTGCGAGTTTCTTGTAAGCGCGAAGACTCGCAACTGAGTCTTCAAGGTAGTGTTTGCCAAGTGATTCATTCATAATTTTGTAAGGACGCACCTATGTATGCGCCGACTCCTTATTAAATCCAGCGGGCATAGGTCCGCGCCTACAACACTCGCCGGAGTTCCATCGTGACGTGTTCGCGTTTCAGGCTTAGCTGTTCCCCTGATCGTAAGTCCTTAATGGCGACCTCGCCTCGCGCTCGTTCATCATCACCGACAATGGCGACAAAAGGTATTCCACGAGACGAGGCATACTTGAACTGTTTCCCGAGCTTGTCGGCTTCCGGATACAAATCTACCCGTAGTCCCTCGCTTCGCAACTGATTAGCCAGTGCGATTGATTCCAGGATGGATTCTTCATTCCAAATGCTTATCATTATGTCCGCCGGTGTCGCTACCACCGCGTGAGGAAACATCTCTCGCTCGGTCATCACTACAATGATGCGTTCAAGTCCCAGCGAGAAACCACACGCAGGAACGTCTTCACCGAGGAACATACCGACGAGATTATCGTAACGGCCGCCGCCACCCAGACTACCCGGAAGGTCTTTCACATTAATCTCCATAATCGCGCCCGTGTAATAGGACAGTCCACGGGCAAGCGTCGGATCGATCTCAACTCTCGCAGCGATGCCTTCGGCTTCCGCAAACTTCATAATCGCGCTAAGTTCATCGACGCCTCGCGCGCCCAGCTCATTATCGCCAACGAACTCCACCAGGCGTCCCAGAATCGCGGCATTCAGAGCCTTTCGTTTCTGCCCGGGGTCTTCACTCACGGCTATTTCCGCCGCATGATCAAGCGAATTCAACTCGCCAAAGAAGTTGAGCATCGAAGTGCCGGACGCACTTCCAATTGCTCGCTCGGCAAACTCCTTCTCGACCCCCGACCTGCCGATCTTGTCAAACTTGTCCAGGGCTACTAACGCGACCTCGTGTTTCTCAAAGGCTACTCCCGCCGCTTGCAGCACGCCGGTTAGAACGTTTCGGTGATTTAGTCTAATTGAGAAATCATCAAATCCAAGCTTCACTAACACCTCACTCGCAGCGGCGCAAATCTCAGCCTCGACCAGCATTGAGCGAGACCCAAGGATGTCAACGTCACACTGGTAAAATTCGCGAAACCTACCACGCGCCGGACGGTCCGCTCGCCATACTGGTTGAATTTGGTAGCGCTTGAAAAATTTTGGCAGCAGGCCGCGATACTCAGCCACCACTCGCGCAAGTGGCACCGTTAAATCGTATCGCAATGCGAGGTCTGCCTCGCCCGTACTTTCATGCACACCGCGCTTAAGTATTTTGAAGATGAGTTGATTCCCTTCCTCTCCATACTTTCCCATCAGCGTTTCGATATTCTCCACCGCCGGAGTTTCGAGGGGCTCGAAGCCATATCGTTCATACACTTCCTTAATGACGCCGATGACGTATTCGCGCCGCCGCACGTCCGCAGGCAGAAAATCGCGCATACCGCGCGCCGGCTTTGTTTTGGAAGAGCCCACTTAATCGAGACTGCCGCAGGAGTGTAAGATCACGGTGGGCATCATAACCTGAAATGATTGTCCCCAAAAGTGCGACCAAGGCCTTTCACTTATCACGGTTCACTCTTGTATTTGGGCACATACTGGACGTAGTTTTTCCAGAAAGCATCAAGTCCTCTGACTTCCTCATCAGTGAGCAGACGCTTCACTCTCGCTGGAATTCCCAAGACCAGCGAGCGTGGCGGAATAATTGTGCCGGGCGAAATCAACGAGCCGGCAGCGACCAGCGATTGCGAACCAACGCGAGCGTCATCCAGCACAATAGAACCGATACCAATCAGCGCGCCGCGCTCCACATAACAGCCGTGCAAGGTGACGCTGTGGCCCACCGTAACTTCGTCTTCAAGAATCGTTGGATGTGAGCCGGTGCGGGTGTGGACGACACAGTTATCCTGAATATTGGTGCGGTTGCCGACGCGGATGTAAAACATGTCGCCGCGCAGGACAGCGTTACACCAGATCGATGATTGCTCTCCGAGATGTACGTCACCGATTACCTGAGCGCTCACATCGACGTAGGCGCTCTCGGGGATCTGCGGATGAATTCCGCCAAAAGGTCTAATCATATTTTGGTCATAGTAGCATACCGGGAAACTCGCACTTCGGAGCTTGGGCAACCTCAGCGGACTGCGACAGGGCGACCGAGGAAAGCGCTCGCAGGTGAACGTACGCCAATGAAGTCTGGGCTGCTAACAATGCCTGTGCTAAATTGAGGCCATGATCAACCGGCAACTCTCGTCGATAATTCTAGTTGCGATTCTCTTGCTCTCGAGTGCCTGCGCAGGCTCGCTCTTCAAAGTGAAACCGGTAGTTGAGCTGCCCCCACTCGAGGGAAATGTGAAGACGATGAGTGCGGGCGGCGTGACGGTAAGGGTAGCCCCGCTTATGACCGATGAAGAAAGTCAGGATCTCTTTGAAGCAAATCTGCCTTTGAGTGGAATCCTGCCGGTGCGCCTGGAGCTGGTATTCGAAAGCGGTATCCCTGTCGAAACTAAGCGCGTGCGTTTTCGTTTGCGAGACGCTCAGGGACTTGAATGGAAATCGGTGACGCCGAAGCGGGCCATATCGCGCATTCTGAAAGCAAACGATGTCTATGCCTACAATCCAAATTCCCGCAAACAATTTGAGAAAGAGTTTTCAACTTATGCGATCGATCTTGAACCGCCTTTGTCTGACACTCAGCGCCGCCGCCAGGGATTCGTTTTCTTTGAAACGCCAAAGCAAGAACCGGTTGAAAGTCCGCGCGGTTTGGTCCTGGTGATTGAGCGTCTGCCACAACTGGTTGAGATCCCGTTGAACTAGCCAACAAAAAAGTTTCTTAGCCGCGGATTTACGCGGATAACACCGATCTGAAAACTCAAGAACTGGACCGAGGGATCGTTATCCTGATCCACGTATCTCCGCGTAAATCCGCGGCAGTAATCTATCCGGTCGAACCGAACCCGCCACTTCCTCGATCCGTTTCGCTGATTTCATCCGCCCACACAGCCATGGGCGTTATGATCCTCTCGATTATCAACTGGCAGATCTTGCTCTGGGCGGGCAGATGTATAGTCTCGCTCCCGGCGTTATAGAGAAGACAGCGAAGCTCGCCACGGTAGTCCGCATCGATCACACCGGCCAGCGTGTCGAGACCTTTCTGTGTAGCGAGTCCGGAGCGCGGCGCGAGGCGCCCGTAATAGCCCTCAGGAATAGCGACTGCCAGCCCGCTTCGCGCCAAAGCGCGTTCCCCCGGTTGAATTGTCAGATCTTCAATTGCACAGATATCGAGGCCTGCTGCCAGTGAGCTGCCACGCGTTGGCAAAATCGCTTTTGGATCCAACCGTTTGAAACTTAAGAGTCGTAACGCCGCATCTGCAGTGTTGTCGAGCTGATTAGAATCCAACGACCGGATGGGGTGCATAAGGTTCCTCCAGCAAAGAGATTTCTTCAGGCGTGAGATTCAGTGAGAGCGCCGCCACGGCGTCGTCAAGATGATGCAACTTCGATGCGCCGACGATTGGCGCGGTGACGAACGGCTTTTGCGCCATCCACGCCAGGGCCACCTGCGCGCGTGGCACACCTCGCTTCGCGGCGATTTCCCCCACTCGCTCGACTATCTTGCGATCCGCATCTTCTGCGGCAACGTAAAGCGTCTTACCAAACTCGTCAGTTTTCATACGATTGCTCGTCTCACCCCACTCGCGTGTAAGTCGCCCACGCGCGAGTGGACTCCAGGGCAGGACGCCAACTCCTTCCGCCACGCAAAGGGGCATCATCTCACGCTCTTCTTCGCGGTAAAGCAGATTATAGTGGTTCTGCATTGAAGCGAAGCGAGTCCAACCGTTTAGTCTGGCCACATACTGTGCCCTGGAGAATTGCCAGGCATACATTGATGACGCGCCGATATAGCGAGCCTTACCCGCCTTAATCACATCATGCAATGCTTCGAGCGTTTCCTCTATCGGCGTATGTTTGTCCCAACGATGAATCTGGTAAAGATCTACGTAGTCCGTGCCAAGCCGCCGCAGGCTGGCATCGATTTCAGTCAGGATGGATTTGCGGGATAGACCACGGGCGTTGGGTCCCTCGCGCATCGGATAGAATACCTTGGTAGCGAGCACCACCTCTTCGCGACGTGCAAAGTCGCGGAGTGCGCGGCCCACGATCTCTTCGCTTGTGCCGTCAGAGTAGGCGTTGGCAGTATCGAAGAAATTGATGCCGAGTTCGAGTGCTCGCTTGATAAAGGGACGGGCCTTTTCTTCATCGAGAGTCCAGGTGTGCGCGCCGCGCTCGGGCACGCCATAAGTCATACAACCGAGGCAGACGCGTGAAACTTTGAGGCCGGTTTGTCCCAGCCTAACGTAATTCATAGGAGCTCCAGAACACGGAAACTTCTCAGAGCTTTGGCAAGGTTACCCCGCGCTGGCCTTGATATTTGCCACCTCGATCTTTGTATGAGGTCTCGCAAATCTCATCGGACTCGAAGAAAACAACCTGGGCGACGCCTTCGTTGGCATAGATCTTGGCGGGCAGCGGCGTAGTGTTGGAAAACTCCAATGTCACATAGCCCTCCCACTCGGGCTCGAAGGGAGTCACGTTTACCAGAATTCCACATCTGGCGTAAGTGCTTTTGCCAAGACAGATGGTGAGCACGTTGCGAGGGATCCGAAAGTATTCGATAGTGCGCGCAAGTGCAAAACTGTTTGGTGGAATTACGACTGACTCGCCTTTTACGTCGACAAAGTTTTTCTCATCAAATTCCTTGGGATCAACTATGGTGCTGTTGAGATTGGTGAAGAGTTTGAATTCGTCTGCGCAACGGATGTCGTAACCATAGCTCGAGGTGCCGTACGAAACAATTCGTCTGCCAGCTACTTCCTTAACCTGGCCAGGTTCGAATGGCTCGATCATTTTGAATTCGGTCGCCATCCGGCGGATCCATTTGTCTGATTTTATGCTCATGATAATGAGTCGAGAGAATACCGTGGGGCAAAGCAAACAGCAAACAGCAAATCAGTGGAGGACAGTTAGACAGTCAACAGCATTAGGAGATCAGTCAAACACATATTTCTCATGGTCTTTCGGTGCTCACGAATTGCTAATAATCGTCTCCTGTAAACTGTTTACTGTCTACTGTCACTGTCTACTGTTTAATGTCTCCTGTTTGCTGCTTCTTAACGTAGATCGCGCCGTCACCAACTGTGAGCTGGAAAAATGCACCGCCAGCGCCTGCGCGCGCTTTCATCACTTGCGACGTTATACCGGGCTTCTCGCGCGGTTCCAACCCACCATACGAGTCTGTAATTTGGCCTGACCGGAGAATCTCGGCATTGAGGTCACCGTTGAACCCGGGAGGAAGTTCGATAGTGAGTTCTCCCGCAGCGAGACGCACTTCTCCTCCTACCCCGCGCCAACTCCGCAGGGGAATATTCAAGTTCAACTTCCCTGCCGCTATAGTCGCCGAAAAAGTGCCGCCGGAAAGTTTTAGGTTGGCTTCACTTTCGGTAGCCGAGAGCCGAATGTTGCCTTCGACACCAGCAAGGTTGATTGCACCACGCCCGGCATTAATTTCAAGATCCGTGGCGAACGGCACGCGAATACGATAATCAATTTTCCAGGGCAAGCCCAGAAGTGTCTTAGGAAACTTTTTCGCGACCGCTCGCATGAAAATCTTGTCGTGTGTTCCCGTACTCAGCACGCGCAGATGATTCATGTCCTCGTCGATGGAGAAGTTATTGACTGCCGCCAGCAAGTCCAAATCCCCTTCGGTATCGGCACGAAGTTGTATCTCAGCACCGATATCGACTTCGTTTCTAGACCAGCCTTCGATTGTGATCGACCCTTCGGGCGCACCGACGATTGTCAGCGTGCCGCCAAAGGCAAATCGCCGCGACTCATGTCTGGAGGTCGTTCGCACTAATTGCGGCGGCCGATTTAATTCAGGAGTTTTCTTCCGTTGCGATATGGCGGCGCTCGGAAACGAGAGAAAAACGGTAATCAGGAGCAGTGTGCAAGCAGATTGCATTGGCCACCTATGAACTGACACTGGTTTAAGGCAAACGCCATGACAATAGACGATACTAACACGGCACTCTACAAACCAATGCGGACGCCCTAATCAAATGATAGAGAGCGTCCGCATCAAGCCTTCTTACTGCAGTCTGGTGCTAGCGACGAATGAAGGTGATGCTGCCCTGGAAGTTTGTAACGATCATTTTGGAACGGCCGTCAACAACATCGCCAACATACTTGCGTCCATCGCCCATTGACTTAAATCCACTGTTCCAAAACTCGCCCAGCGCAATCTTCCTGTTCGGTGCCGCGGCAACCAGATTGAACGCCGAATCGGCCGGAATGCGAATGTTTATGTTACCTTTGCCCGATTGAAATTGGTAAGTTCCGCCTCTGGTAAATTCGCCGTCGAAGAAAATGTCACCGATAGTATTTTGCGCGAACACCTGAGTAGCGCTGATGTCTGTCAGAGTGATGTCCCCTTCAGATGATACATGTGCGCGAACCAGTCCGCTACGAATGTGGTTCACGGTGATGTTGCCACGTTTCGTTTCCAGATCGACAGAGGAATTGACGGGAACCTGCAACCTGAAATTTATGTTTCCGATGTCCCCCCGGCCACGATTGTCGCCATGACATCGACAATCAATTCATCGCGGCTCTGCCGCGGCGTAAGATTGGCCTTCGGTGACTCAAGCTCAGCGGTGAGTTTGATCTCGTCGCGGTTCCACGACTCGACCGTGATAGTGCCGAAGATATTTTTCAGTTCGATGCGAACGTTTTTTCCGGCAGGATATCGTTTTGACAAACGCTGCTGAGCATTGACGCTCACACTGAGCGCGCCAAAAGTGAGGAGGCACGCGAACAATAAATGCTTCGAATAAAAACGGACGCGGGGGATTTCAAATGGCGCGGACAATGTTCGCATTCTCATCGACGTGGGGCTATTGTGACAATCTTCTTCCTTTAATCTTCACACGGAAGGCCGCTGGACCTAAAGCTCCGCAAATTCTTTCAACAGCGACAGCTTTTCGTTAAGCGCGGCATTCAACATTTCTTCCGATACTTCGTCGTGTGGATTCTGGCTTAAACTTTCAAACGAATTGTTGACTGCTTCATCAATTACCTTCAGGTTACGATCGAAGGTCTCGCGCATCTCCGGACTCCAGCGAGCCTTGTTGAATTCAACTCGTTGGTTCCAATAAGAAATCAGCTGCTGTTGCTGCGAAACACGCTCGCGTACATCCGCCACTGCTAGGCTGGAGTTTGTCTCGCCCGACGCTGCATCTAGTCACCGCCGAACCGCTTTGATAAAGACGAACGGCAACCAACGTCGAAAGCGAAACCACCAACACGATGGCAGCCACTGATGCAATCAGTTGGGGAAAAGACAGTTCCCAGCTGCGACTGAACCAGTCGGTCCAAAAGGTACCTTGAGATAAGTTTCCGTGCGCGGGCGCGGGCGCGGGCGCAATGGGACTCGCGCCCGCCTCGATCACATTACAAATCCGCTGCCACAGCGCTTTCTCATTCGGAGGCGCCGCGTACTCGCCGCGATGCGCGTGACAAGAGCCGACGATCGATTGCAGATCATCGCGTACACCCGCGCAATCGAGACATTCTTCAAAATGCAAATTGAGCGTTGCTTGATCTTCGTGACTTAGGGCCCCGTCAAGAAAATCGCTAATCAGATCCTGACACTTCTCGCAGTTCATTGTCTTAGAACCTCTAACCTGCCATCTTTCGTAGTCGTCGACCACGACCAGAGCGTGGCAATTTGGTTTTCAAGCAATCAAGGGGAGACTGCGTTCAAAAAACTTGTTTCGGGACTTACTCCCTTCCGGCCTTTCAGGTTTCAGGAGATAAAACCTCGGCAAGCTCAGATTGGAAGCTAGTCTTTCACCTTCTGTTGCCTAAGAAGGCCGCGCAATTTCATTCTGGCTTTGTGCAATTGCGACTTGGAAGTCCCAACCGAGCAACCCAGCATTCTGGCAATCTCTTCGTGTTCGTGTCCCTCAATATCGTGAAGGGTAAAGACCGTGCGGTAGCCGGGAGGCAATTGACCAATAGCTTTGTCGAGCGCTATGCGATCCACCACCGGCATCGCATTGGGGTTTTCTGTGCCTTTGACTATCTGTGTCGGCGTTTCGCCGTCATCGGTGGTCTGTTCCATCTTGACACCGCGTTTGCGAAAGTGCATCAAGACCTGATTGACGGTCAGTCGGTGCAGCCAGGTGGTAAAGGCCGACTCACCACGAAAGCTTCCAATTTTTCTAAAGAGCTGAATGAAGACCTCTTGTGCGAGGTCTTCAGCCTCCGAGACGTTGCCGGTCATTCTCAAACAGAGTGAATAAACCCGACGATTATGCCGCTGGTAAAGTTGCTCGAAGGCTGCCATATCGCCTGCAGCGGCCTTCTGTGCCAGGGCGTAGTCCGTTTCCTGCTGTGTCTCGGTTTCGGCTGCGGTCACGTGTTCGTATTGGGGCAAGCTACGAAAGATTTTATCTTTAGCTGCCAGTTCGCCACGATCACCACTAGTCCGCGTCTTTCAAAGGAGCGGCAACCTTTTTCCTCTGCATTTCCCAGGCGGGCTTTTGCGAGTCGTTTGGTCGCCCTCAACGCGGGTGTGATGCGGCGCTTCAAGCGCGTCGTTGCCTTACCCCACCCAAAAGATGTTGAATTTCCTCAGCCGCAGCAACGCTTTCTTAGTTTCCCGCTCACGTCCAGTAGGTGCGATCGAGTGAACGATAGCCCACCGCTTCGGCTACGTGCGCGGAGCGGATTTCTTCGGATCCTTCCAGATCTGCAATTGTACGGCTCACTTTCAGGATACGGTCATAAGCGCGCGCTGACAAGCCCAGTCGCGTCATCGCCCGCTCGAGCATTTGCTCGCTGTCGGAGTCGATACGGCAATGACGCCGAATCATCCGTGGTGTCATTTCCGCGTTAGAAAAGATCTTTTCATCGTTCAGGCGCGTGCGCTGTTTCTCACGCGCGGCTATCACGCGCTCGCGAATTGCGGCGGAGTCGTCTGTCTCAGGCGGCGCATCGCCAGTCAGATCGCGAAACTTGACCGCCGGGACGTCAATGTGGATATCGATGCGATCCAACAGCGGACCTGATATGCGACCGACATAACGTTGAATCTGCAACGGCGTACAGCGACACTCGCGCGTTGGGTCATTCCAAAAGCCACACGGGCAGGGATTCATAGCAGCCGCCAACATGAATGAGGCAGGAAACGTCAACGACATCGCCGCACGGCTGATTGTAACTTTCTGATCTTCAAGCGGCTGGCGCAACACTTCCAAAACGCTGCGGTCGAACTCCGGCAATTCGTCGAGAAATAATACACCCTGATGCGCCAGCGAAACTTCACCCGGACGTGGAACTGCGCCGCCACCTATCAACCCAGCGTCGCTAATTGTGTGATGTGGAGAACGAAAAGGCCGCTCTGTAACCAGCCCGGCGCGGCCAGTCAATCCCGCCACAGAATGAATCTTTGTCAGCTCCAAAGCAGCTTCAAATTCCAACGGAGGCAGAATCGTCGGCAGCCTTTTGGCGAGCATCGTCTTACCCGAACCTGGCGGACCAATCAGCAGTATGTTGTGAGATCCAGCGCTGGCAACTTCCAGCGCTCGCTTGACGGAAAGTTGGCCACGAACCTCGCGAAAGTCTACGTTGTAGTGATCCGACCGCATCAAAATTTCAGCCGGATCAATAATCAAGGGCTGTGGTGGATTGGAAGACCGTAAAGCCGCCACTAATTCAACCGCACTCCGCAAATCTGCAACCGGGTAAACATTTACACCGGAAACGACCGCCGCCTCTTTCGCATTTTCATCAGGAAGAATTACATGCTTGATCAAGGCCTCGCGCGCAAGGATCGCTATCGGCAACGCGCCTTTGATCGGACGGACGCGCCCGTCGAGCGACAACTCGCCGACACAAAGAAGATCTATCAGACTATTCTCTTCCGCGAGATCGCCGTTTGCGCCGAGAATACCCAGCGCAATGGGGAGATCGAAACTGGCGCCTTCCTTTCTCACATCGGCCGGAGCCAGGTTGATAGTGATTCGCTGAAACGGAAAAAAGAATCCACAGTTGGTGATCGCGGCGCGAATGCGTTCGCGCGACTCGCGCACAGCGGCATCAGGCAATCCAACGATCGTCACTGACAAGGGCGACTCCGCCTCGCCGCGCACCGGCGTCAGATCAACTTCTATATCGACGAGGTCGGCGTTGATGCCATAAACAGCCGCTGAAAGAGTGCGAAAGAGCATGGAGGTGCTTCCTCTGCGATATGGCGGAGTGGGAAAACATTGAGTTAAGCGGCGGGTGAAAACGAATCGAGCGCGCTTCGGGACAAATTCGAAAGCGCGCTCAGTAGAACCTTCTCGTCGAGGGTGTCAACGAAACAGAGGCGTTAGATTTTCAATTCGGAAAGCTATCTGCGACGCGACGGCGCAGCGGCAGCCGTTGCGGGCAATCTGATTTCTTGTCCGGCGCGAAGCTCGACTTCCGGGGTAACACCATTTAACCGGGCTACTTCATTTGCATCGAGATTTCGCGCCGCGGCAATGCGCGCTATGGTGTCGCCCTTACGCGCGCGAATCCTGGTCAGGACCGAGGCAGCAGGTTCAGTCGTCCCGGGCTTGCGGCGATAAAGAGTTAAGCGCACGTTGCTGTTGGGAACTACAAGCTTGTTGGTCGACTTTAGATCTACGCCGCTGTTCATCGCCTGCAATTGAGCCAGACTCACTCCAGTTCGATTGGCAACATTCTGCAGGTCTTCGCCGGGAACGACCGAAATCACGCGAGCCGAATCGCGGCGTTCCGCTGGAATTCGTTTAAGCAGCGCGTAAAACTGTTTACCTCTGCCGCCGGGAACGCGAACGTTGTAGGCCTCTCCCCGCGGTGTAACATCTCGCCTGAGCTCTGGATTCAGACTACGAATATAGTCAACGCTGGTGTCGGTTGCTTCGGCAACCAGCTGCAAACTTGTGGCGTTTGATACCTGCACCACGTCATAGGCCATCGGCGATTCCGGACGAATGCCTTTGAACCCGTACTTTTCCGGGTTCTTCGCAATCAGAATTGTTGCCAGGATATTAGGAACGTAGTTGCGGGTTTCCTGCGCAATGTAGGGATAGATTGACCAGAAATTTGCTGTGCCCGCTCGCGATATCCCCCGATCAACATTGCCCGCGCCCGTGTTGTAGGCAGCCATTGCTAATTCCCAGTTGCCGTTGTAACGCGCGGCCAGGCTCTTAAGATATTTGGCGGAGGCGCGGGTCGCTTGTTCGAAACTATTGCGCTCATCGATCCAGGCAGTTTGACGAAGACCAAACTGACGGCCAGTGCCGGGAACAAACTGCCACAAACCAGATGCCGCAGCCCAGGAGACAGCCTTTGGTTTCCAGGCGCTTTCAACCTGGCCTAACCAAGTGATGTCAACCGGTACGCCTTCTTCTTTGAATATCTGACGCGCCATCTTCATAAACTGACCAGAACGCCGCAGTCCCGATTCCATCGTGCTTCGACCACGACCCTGGTAGTAGTTTATGTATTGTTGGATCAGCGGGTTGATCGTGAAGGCAAAGTTTACGTTCTGCTTTGCTTGTTCGAGGGCCAGGACGTCGGCCTGCGACACATTTTTCTCATCGTCCGTAAGCACCAGCTTGCTCAGCTCATCCAAAGGCGACGGCTCAAACTTCTGTTCGCGAAACCCAATTTGTGGCGGTTCGGTCTTCTGTTGCGCGGCCGGTGCTGAATTTCCGTTTTGGGCAACCAACTCTGTTACGTTCGTTTGAACCAGACTGCGCCCGAGTGGAACTTCTTCGCGATAAATGCGTTCGACGAGTTCCAGATAGAAACCTTGCAGGCGTTGATTCGCTCTGACATCGAGGCCGGATTCCAGTATGGAATCTACGGCTTTGTCAAACTCATCTCGCGCCTGATCGCGCTTGTGGTCTTCGAGGTTTAATTTGCCTTTACGGAAGTGATCCTCAGCCGCATTAATGACTTTCGAGACCTGTCCTTCTGATTGCTGAACTGCGGTAGGAATATCGCGCGCGGACGAACCGCCGGCGGGAACCTGTGCGTGAACACCGAACGCCGATAGGACGAGCGCCGCAAATAGCGTGATACGCGCTATTAAAGTCGGGTAACTCGTCGTCATCAGTTGTAGTTCTCCTTCGTAGATATTAATGCTAGTTTGCCGACCGGTTTACCGGAAGTTTAGTCGCCAAGCTGGTATCACAAATTATTTGCGAGGTCTTAGGCTTCTCGACATTTGTATTGTAATGGGCTGGATGACCCAAAATAGCCTCTGTAAACGAAGCCAAAGTCAACCCGGAGGTTATCACACGATTTTCCGGGGTGTCAAACACGTCACATTTTAATATAGACGACAAAATGGTGAACTTTTCCACCAGATTGCTCACCGTCCGCAGATAAAGATGCGCCTCTCTCAGTCGGGGTTGCGCGCTACTTAGTGCGCGGGGTTGCGCGCTACTTAGTGCGCGGGGTTGCGCGCTACTTAGTGCGCGCTACTTAGAACGACTCCCGAACCTCCAGGTTCCATTTAAAAGGTAAGACGAACCACAAACCGCCCAAGGTAGCGTTTACGGCAACCAAGTTACTGCTTGTGCATATCATTTATACGCTTGAGGGCCTCCCGCAAGACACGTCGAAACTCTTCTGCATACTTGAACTTCCTACCCTCTGCCAACGCTTCCCCTGCCTGAACGTCAGAAAACCATGAAGGATTTCTCTTTTTTTCTTCAGGGGGCTGTACCGATTTCACTCGCAAGAGAAAAGCTTGGACTTCTATCTTTATGCCCTTACTTTTCCACTCCTTCTTTT
This sequence comes from Blastocatellia bacterium, assembly GCA_963698325.1. GTDB lineage: Bacteria > Acidobacteriota > Blastocatellia > Pyrinomonadales > Pyrinomonadaceae > PSRF01. The sequence continues at coordinate 1,172,476 of CAVOQJ010000013.1, forward strand.
CATGAAGATATGCAGTCAGCGGTTCATGCTCAATATCACCCGACACTCCAGCCTCCTCAAAAGCCTCCCTTTGAGCGGCGAACCATTTCTCTTCGCCAGAATCCACATTGCCCTTCGGAAATGTCCAGCGTTCTCCTGTAGTTTTGACCAATAGAAATTCGATTGAGCCTTGAGCGATGCGATAACACACGGCAGCAACTTGTTCCAATGATTTTGGAGCCTCCGAATCTTGTTTTGGTAATGGTGCAGGATTAAGAAAAAAAACAATTACAAAAACAGCCAAAGCGCCCCCTGCGCGAATCACTAGTCCGACACTAGGGCTCACCTCCAGGTTGATGAAGCCCGGAATCATAGCTGCTACGCCGGCAGCAGCTAATGAAAGCGCAATCCTGAAGACCAAAAACTGAAACGGAGATGGCGTGGGACGTACAATAGCAAGGACAATTAGCGCTACAACAAAAGTAGAGCCGAAGATAAATGCGACGATGATTTGTGAACTTAAATGTTCCATTGGAGCTAACTCCTAATGAAGGCCTGACGGCCGAGTTCAGGTGGCCGCTGCGGCACTCAAGGTGGATTCTATCTTTCAAGTTGTCGCCTGAAGGGAACTGTGAAGAAGTCCTGGCTTCCTTGTGCAATATCCTGGCCTGCCATGTTGCGCAACGGCAGGATACTAGATCACACTAGCGAACAGGCTGTACTTCCCGTTTCAAGTGCTTGGATCTTACGCACACCAACAGGAAATCGACCCCGGACGAATGGATTGCACTCGTCAGTCCGGGCTGCCGCCCCTTTGATCCTTTTTGCTGGTTCTTTAGGCCGGCCTGGCGGCTGCCGCCTGAGGCATTCTCTGTGGGCGCGGTCCGGAGCTAACTGGCGGCACCACCTTTTCTTTTAGTGCCTCTCGAAACACCTGGCGCATATTGTCTACGAAAACAAACTGTATATCTTTGAAGGGTTCTTTTGGAACTTCGTCCAGATCCCGACGGTTTTGTTGCGGCAGAATTATTGTTGAAACTCGCGCCCGGCGCGCGGCCAGAACTTTTTCTTTTACACCGCCCACCGGAAGTACGTTCCCGCGCAAGGTTATCTCTCCCGTCATGGCCACGTCTTTTCGCACCGCTCTCCCGGAAAGTGCTGAGACCATTGCAGTGGCCAGAGTAATTCCGGCCGAGGGTCCGTCCTTGGGAATTGCTCCTTCGGGAATATGAATATGGAGATCATAGTTATTGAAATCTTCTTCATCGATCTCCAGTTCCTTTGCCCGCGATTTCGCATAAGAATAAGCAGCCTGCGCCGATTCGCGCATGACCTCTCCCAGTTGGCCCGTGAGCACCAGGCTGCCCTTGCCCTTCATTCTGAGAGCTTCAATAAAGAGCACGTCTCCTCCGACGGCGGTCCAGGCCAGACCGGTGGCAACGCCTATCTGATCCTTCTTGAGAACCTCTTCGGGAATGATCTTCGGAGCACCGAGAAACTCATGAAGATTTTTTAGTGAGACTCTAACCGATCCCTTGTGGCCTTCCGCGATGCGCCGCGCGACTTTGCGGCAGACCCGTCCGATCTCACGCTCCAGTTGCCGCAGTCCGGCTTCCTGCGTGTACTGCTGGATGATGGCAGTCAATGCGGTATTGGAAATGTGTAGATCCTTAGCGGTGACGCCATTTTCTTCCATCTGCTTTGGCAGCAGATGCCGGCGCGCAATTTCGCGTTTTTCTTCTTCGGTGTAGCCCGCGAGACGAATCACCTCCATGCGATCACGCAGCGGCGGCTGAACCGTGTCGAGCACATTCGCCGTGGTCATAAAGATGACGTTGGACAGATCAAACGTGACGCCGAGGTAGTTGTCCCGAAAGCTGTTGTTTTGCTCCGGGTCGAGCACTTCAAGCAAGGCTGAGGAAGGATCACCACGGAAGTCAGCGCCGACCTTATCAATCTCATCGAGCATGATAAGGGGATTGTTTGTGCCGGCTTGTTGAATCGATTGAATAACACGGCCGGGCATCGCACCAACGTATGTCCTCCGATGGCCGCGAATTTCAGCCTCATCATGAACTCCGCCCAGGGACAATCTCATGAATTTGCGATCGAGGGCACGTGCTATCGAACGTCCCAGAGACGTTTTACCTACGCCCGGAGGGCCGACAAGACAAAGGATTGGTCCTTTCGGTTTCTCTTTCAACTTGCGCACTGCAAGCGCTTCAATGATTCGGTCTTTGACCTTCTCAAGGCCGTAGTGATCTTCGTTAAGAATACGTTCAGCCTTTTGTAGATCGAGGTTATCAACTGAAGACTTCGACCACGGCAGGTCCGTCATGATCTCCATCCAGTTTCGTAACGTCGCCGTCTCAGCCGCGTCCGGATGCATGCGCTCGAGTTTTTTCAACTGCCGTAGAGCCTCCTCTTCGGCGGCCTTCGGCATGTTGGCGGTTTCAATCTTCTCTCGAAACTGCGCCACTTCTTCCGCCAGCTCATTGCCTTCACCAAGTTCGCTTTGAATGGCTTTCATCTGCTGGCGCAGGTAAAACTCGCGCTGTGAACGATCGATATCGGCACGCGCCTGCGTGTTAATTTCCTGCTGGACCGTCAGCACTTCGATCTCTTTGTTTAGCAGTTCGTTGACTCGTCGCAGTCTTACGGTGGTGTCGGGAATGTCGAGCACAGACTGTGCGTCCTCGACCTTGAGTTCAAGGTTGGAGGCCGAAAGATCCGCAAGCCGTCCCGCGTCATCGAGATTGGCAATGATTGCCATCACCTCCGGCGAAATGTTCTTACCCAGGTTGATGGCCTTCTCCATGGAAGCGCGGACATTGCGGACCAAGGCTTCAACTTCCAGCGAACGCTCGGGGGGAAGGACTTCGTCCATCACCTGCACGCGAGCGCGAATGTACTGGCCAGTAGTGTCCACCGATTCGATTTCTGCGCGAGCGAGTCCTTGCACCAGTATTCGTATGCGACCATCGGGTAATTTCAGCATGCGCATGATCACTGCCGCCGTTCCCACTTTGTAGAGATCATCGGCGGTCGGCTCTTCCTTGTCGAGATCTTTCTGAGATGCGAGCAGAATCATGCGATTCTCGCCGAGCGCTTCATCGACTGCGCGAATCGATTTCTCGCGCGAAACGAATAGCGGCACGATCATGAACGGATAAATTACGATGTCGCGCAATGGCAACACCGGCAGATCGTTGGGGATCTGCAACTCCTGAGCGTTATCCGCCACTTCAATGCCTTCGGTTATTTCAGCGTCTTTGATGATTGCCATAGTAATAATCTAGCTTCGTTGCCAATGCTCTGTTTGTCTTTGCCTAATGTGGACTACTGCTCCGTTCCCTCTACCTTTGACGATGCTTGATCCCCACTTCGGTCCTTCACGGTAATCTTGAATTCCACTCCCCTGCGATCTTCGATCTTGGGAAGCCTTATTGTAAGCATTCCGTTGGCCACTTCGGCAGTGGCATCCCGGACACTGACTGTCCAGCGCATTGGCACGACACGACTAAACTTGCCGTAACTGCGCTCAGAACATAGATGCGACAATATCTTGTTTCGCGTCACGCGACGTTTTTTCTCGCCCCAAATTCTCAGCTGCGTATTCGTCGCGCCAACCTTAATCTGATCCGCGGTTAGTCCCGGAAGTTCGACTCGCAACACTATCGCGTCAGTAGTTTCACAAAGATCGACGGGCGGGGCCCAGGTTTCTGAAGCCAGTGGGTCATCCGCTACGGTCGCCTCCTGTAAAGCAGCGAACAAACGCCCTACACGATCACGAAGGCGGTGAAGTTCGAGGCGCTCAAGGCCAGTTGCGCGGACGGGTTTAATCATGTGGAACAGACCCGGCCGTCACCTTCTGGTTGGACAGGCTCTGCCGCCGGTCGATTGTATTAAGTGACGGCTATCAAAGAATCGACGATATCGACTTTTAATTCTTCTTGTTTGCTGAGGCACGTGTACGTACCAGATGTTTCAGCTCGGTCATAAACTCGGAAACGTCTTCGAACTCAAGATACACCGAAGCAAACCGAACGTAAGCAACTTTGTCGAGTTCTTTCAATCGCCGCATAATCATTTCACCTATTTTACTAGTTGGTCGTTCACGCTCGGAGGATTCTTGCACATATTTTTCTATAGCATTCACGATCGAGTCGAGCTTCGCGGAGGGAACCGGTCGCTTCTCGCAAGCGCGTAGCAACCCGGCCATCACCTTGTTGCGGTCGAAAGGCTCACGGCGTCCATCTTTCTTGACGACCATGTAGGGAATCTCATCGATGCGTTCATACGACGTGAACCTTCGTTCGCACCGCAAGCATTCGCGGCGCCGGCGGATGGCCTCCCCCTCGCGTGACTCCCGCGAATCGACCACTTTGTCTTCAAGATAACCGCAGAATGGACACTTCATCGCATTTGGCCCTCAGAAACGGATTTGATCCGCAGTGTTCAGGCAAGTTCAATCTCTGGCAGCCGCTGCTTCCAGTTCGCTTTCCACGAAGAGTTTTTCCGGCAAGATCGGTTCGTCCTCAACCGCATGTTCGACGGATTCAGACGACGTCTTGGCGCGCAAGCGAGATAGGTTGATGTCGCCACGAATGATGTAATAAATGCCGAAAATTAGCGCGGGACCGAAATCAACCACATGCAGCACGATGGAAATTGCCGCCGCAGTGTCTCGTGGGACGCCAAGAAAGATCAGTCCAGCGGCAGTCGCAGCGTGAAAAGCACCCGCCGCCCCGCCCGGCGTCGGCACAAGCGAACCCACCAGTGACCAGCCGAGCACAAAGATGGTTTCGGTAACTCCAAAAGGAAGCCCGAAAGCACGCAACACGAGCAGGTTCGCGAGAGTAATACCCAGCCAGACCAGAGCAGACCAGCCGACAGTAACAGCGAGTTCACGCGCGTCGACCAACACTCTCAGCGCGCTCGCCAATTGTTCCAGGATGCTTACTACCGCTCGCGTTAATCTGGCTGGTATGAAGCGTCGTCCCTCGATTGTTCTTTTTACCCAGCCAATCGCGCCGGGTGACTTCTTCCGAAATTGCGTTAGACCAAAAACACCCGCCACCGCCACGAGCAGGAGAATAATCCCGGTCATGCGAACCCGGCCAAACTCAACACCCACGTTTGTCGGCGGCCTGAACCAGAGAAGATTCACGGCAAACAAAACGACAACCGCCAGCATGTCGTAGATTCGCTCCACCATTATCGTGACGAACGAAGCGCTGGGCCGAATTCTAGGGTCGCGCATGGGCAAGACTACCGGACGCACAACTTCTCCAGTTCGCCCAAACAAAAACACAGCGCCAAATCCCACCGTCGTTGCAATAAAAAGGTTTCGCAAACTCGCGGGAGAAAGAGGTGCGAGCAACGCGCCCCAACGAGCTGCGCGGAAAAAGTAAGCCAAACTGATTATCAGGACGGCGAGCCCGAGCAGGTAAGGATTGGCATCGCTGACGGCTTGGCGCACCTCCAGCCAGTTTAGTTTCCTGCCAAACCACCAGAGAATGCCTACGGCGAGTAGGCAAAGCGCACCAAACTCAATGTATTTTCGTGTGATAGGCTTCATTAATTAGTAACTGCTTGACTCGCAAAGAGAGTAAACCACAAGATATTGGGCCGCGCGAAGGCTACTACAGTTCATAACATTGGAGCAAGAAAGCCGGAAATCGGGTACTGCTTCACTTTGAGAGGGCCTCTTCTTTGAGGGACAGGCCGGCGCGCTCTGAGGAGTCGGCGAAGCTATCAAACGACCCGGAACTTTCCTTTTCCCCAAATCGTAATTCCGTCTGAACAAGGGGAAGTTCCGGTTGCTTGAGGCTCAAGGGCGGTAAATAAGTTTAGGCGGAGAGGCAATAGGTGGGGGCTGCAAGAGCTTTGGCTGCCAACGAAGGAGCCGAATTGGTTCGCAGGTGTCGCGCGGGGGACGGGGCGGCCTGGGAAGAGATTGTTCACAGCTACTCACGACGAATCTATAACCTGGCTTACCGCTTTACTTCGCGAGCGGACGCCGCCGAGGATTTGACTCAGGAAGTTTTCGTCAGGATTTACAGATCTTTGGAACAATACGACGCGAAGCAGGGTGATCTACAAAATTGGCTAATGAGGTTAGCGCGCAATCTGATTATCGACGACTACAGGAAACGACAGCGCACCCCACACGATAACCAGGCTGACGACCTCGCCGATCACACTTATCACCTCCACACTTCTTCTCGTTCAGTGCAACAGGAGATGGAGCGTCAGGAATTAGGCGCACAGGTGCAAGCCGGCATCGATAAACTCTCGCCGGACCTGCGAACTTGCGTAATACTTCGAGATATTGAAGAGCTTAGCTACCAGGAGATAGTTGATCTTTTGAAGATACCGGAAGGAACGGTGAAGTCGCGAATCAATCGAGGGCGCATTGAGCTGGCAAAAATTTTGCGACGCATGAAAGTGTTGGCAGCGAGTGAGGCATAGGCAAAGGACTGTTTCGTCTGCGGGGGCGATACAGTTAAGAAGTTAAAAAGGATTGGGGGCAGGAAGAAGAAATTTGATGCTTTGTAACGATTTCGAAGACCGGCTGACGGATTACCTCGATGGCGTGCTTGAGCCTGATGTGCACACGATGTTTGCCGAGCATGCTCTTCGTTGCCCGGTTTGTCACGAAACTCTGAGCGAAGTGAAAAACACAATGCAGGCTTGTCAGGCTGCAAGTGGGTTGGAGCCTCCGAGAGAATTGGAAGCGCGAATTCTGTTGAGCACGATCCCCGAGACGGCGATGACCTGCGAGAACTTTGAAGAGTTTCTCACGGACTATCTCGACGGGTTTCTGCCTGCGTCGCTTTATCACCGCTGGGAACGCCACGCTGTTCTTTGCGCCCGTTGCACAGAGTTACCGGGCGAAGTCGTGCGAGCCATTGGTACTTGTTATATCTATGTTGGTGAGGAAAAGCCTCTGCCGGCCGGCCTTCATGAAAGAATCTTGCGGGCAACGTCGGGATCCAAAATTTCCGAGGAGATTCGCGCGTCTTTTGGTGAGCGACTCGCTTCGTGGCTTCGTGTTTGGCTCGATCCGATTATCTCTCCACAGCTTGCCACGGTGGCAACGATGCTGCTGGTGGCAGTATTTGTGCTAACTAATACTGTGTCCGCAGACGGCTCCATCAGTGGTGTCTACAGCGCCAGCTTGCGTTTGGCTCAACAGAGCTCTGGCAGCGGCTCGAATGGTGGAATAAAAGAGATTACCAAAGGTCTTAAGGAATTAGTGGGTGGCCAACCTGAGGATGCCCAACCTGCAGCTGAACAAACCCCGAGTGGCAGTGAGCCGAAACAATCACCCAAACAAAACGGCGCTCCCAGCAAAAACCGGCAAAACAAGCCGTAGTCGATATTTAAGTAATGTTGTATTGCACTTACCATCCAAAGAACCCCGGAGTTGTCCAATGTAACCAGTGTGGACGCCGGCTGTGTTCTGCTTGTGATCACCGGATTCGCGGTTTCCCTTTTTGTCAGGACTGCATCGTTGCCGGTGTCGAGTTGCTTCGCCAGGGTTCGCAGTCCTCAGCGTCTCCCGTTAGCTATCGCAATGGCTCCCCCTTTGTGGCCACGCTCTTGTCATTCGTCCCCGGACTCGGCGCTGCTTACAACGGGCAAACGGCAAAGGCGATCGTCCACTTTGCGATCTTTGCAAGTTTCTTTCAGATGGCCGTGCTGACGCAGGGAATGCATTTCTTCATTCTCGGTGTGTTGGGTACCTGGCTTTTTGCCGCGGTAGATGCCTGTCGCACAGCTCAGCTCATGCGCGCCGGCCTTACGCCTGATACCGAAGAAGATGTAATCGCGCGACGCTTGTATGGAAATCCTTTTGCCTGGGGCATAACACTTATAGTAATTGGTACTTTGTTCCTGCTTCATACGCTCCTCGGTGTGCAACTCCCAGTTCGACAATTGCTTCCGGTTGCACTCGTGGCGCTTGGGGCCTATATGCTGTTTGACTATGTACGCCGGCGCGGTACGAACAGTCGCGTCATTCGCTTCGACTCGCGGCGGCCACCTCCGTCCGTGGTAGTAAGCTCGGCAGTCGAATCACCGCGGTTCCGCTCCGGAGAAACCACGCAATTCAGTCGGCATGAAATTGATTCTATTCCGTTCAAACGAAGTTCTTAGTGGCCCATAACAAGGATTGGCTCGGACTATGGCATTCATCATCAAGGCAATTGGCGGCATCACCGCACTGATCCTTCTCGTAATAACTCTGCTTGGCTCTCTCATCACGCTCTGCGGCTTTTTGCTCGGCGCCATCAAAATATTGATCGTAGTCATATTCATCGCAGTAATGGTGATGATTGTTTTTTCTATCTTGCGCGACCGCTCCCGCCGTCGTGACGAAGTTCGGGATACCTAACCAAATCTGGCTGCCGCCCCGGTTGCAATGACCTAAACTCGTGTGATAGGGTCAGCTTTCTTTGCAGCACCGGCCGGATGGGTTTTCACCTCCAATATCTGAGGTTTCATTCATCCGCTGCAATCTTCAAGCAGGTCAAAAACTAACCTCGTAGAGAAATAGGTTCCGCACCAGTCGCCCTTTGGAGGCTGTGCGTTTCATTTGCTTTCAGCTACCCCCCTGTTTCGCTGACGCAATCGGAGAGACAAAGACAATGGCTAAAGACGATCGGTTTTACGCCTTCATAATTGCCCACACCCCCAGTTCGAGTTCCAGCATCCGTCGTTTTTGCGTCGAAAAGAGATCTCTCAGAATGCTTGTCCTTTTGGCGATCACGGTACTCTGTGGTGCGCTTTACGGTTTTTATGGCCTTACCCAACAAGCTGCGCACTTCCGGACAGAGATCGAAAACCAACGTCTACGCGCGGAAAACGAGCAGCAGCGCTGGGAACTTGACTCTTTAAGCAATCGAGTACACGCGGTTGAAGACACTTCGCGAAAACTCGCCGAAAAGTCGGGAGTAATAAGTGAAGAGACTACTTTGCCCGGTGCTGGCGGTCCCGCGCTGCCACTTGATGCCAACAGCCTGGCCGCACTTGAAGGTAAGATGAACCAACTCGAACGGAACATACGTGCCTATGAGAATGTTTTGCGTGAGCGGGGGTACACCCCATCGGTTTGGCCCGTGATCGGCAAACTGGAAAGCGGGTTTGGCGGTCGTAGGAATCCTTTCGGCGGGAGCTTTTTTGAATTTCACTCAGGTCAGGACATCGACGCCGCAATCGGAGAACCGGTGGTGGCAGGCGCGAGCGGAAAAGTCACCTTTGTTGGCTGGCAAAATGGTTATGGGCAGTTAGTTGTTATCGATCATGGCGGCGGGCTGACTACTCGCTACGGACACCTGTCCCATATTGATGTCGCTCAGGGGCAGCAGGTTGAAAGAGCTCAGTTCATTGGACGTGTTGGCTCAACCGGGCGCTCGACGGGTCCACATCTACACTATGAGATTCGAATCAACGATGAGCCTGTGAATCCATTGCAGTATCTGTTGACGAGCGCAGTTAAGTGACCTTTTTCTCTTGACAGCCCAAATTGCTTTCGCTTAGTATGCGCCCTCGCTTGAAGTGAGGCCTCGAGATTAGTCCTAAGCTTTTCGCTTTACAAGCTTTACAGCAATGTGTTTCTGTTAGTTTTCCCCCGTAAGCGTGCATGATGAAATCGCGCCAACCAGCGCTTTTCACCATGCATTTTTTGTTGATTGTGTGTTTCCGTTTGCGCCCCTCAAAAAGCGCGTCCGGCTCACAAGCATTAACCCAGGTCGCGCGAAAGCTCTGCAAGCTTTCGCCCCGTTTTACCGAATCGTTAGGAGGATTCGTTGTTATGTCTAGAATATCCGGTAAGGTCAAGTGGTTTAACAATTCGAAGGGTTACGGTTTCATCGAACAGCCAGGCTCTTCGGACATCTTCGTTCACTATAGCGCCATCCAGGGCGACGGCTTCAAGACTCTTGAAGAGGGCCAGGAAGTTGAGTTTGAAGTAACTCAGGGCCCGAAAGGGCCGCAGGCGGAAAACGTCATGAAGGTGTAGGTCTCCCCGGCTTGCTTTTGCAACGCCACTGACCGCTTCCGGTCTTTCGGTCCGGTAAGCGCCTAATAAAAAAGGCAACCAAAACTGGTTGCCTTTTTTGTTTTCGGATGTCGTTACCTAAGCCTAAGCTCTCTCGCCCCTGGCTTTGAAACTGACGCGCCCGCCTTCCACGTCGATCGAGAACGACACTCGGTCGCAACCGAGCCGCTCCTTGAGGCCGTCAGCCCGTGACGCGATCAGTCTATGAAACCGGGGAAAGGAAAAATCTTCCACCGACTCACCACAGACTTTTTTCGCTTCGACCAAAGCCCTATACAAGTTCTTCACTAACTCTACGTCTTTATGAGCATCGTCGCACACAAAGTCAGCTCTCTTGAACTCCGCCACAGCTTGCTCCTTTGCGCTGGCCCGTGCTGTAGCCGCCGCATCGCGACCCTCTTCTCGACCCAGCATCGTGCGCCTCCAAAGGTCGCGAAATGCGTTGTAGCGCGACGCTAGTGAGTTGTAACGATAGCGCTGCGCAAAACTGAGAGTGCGATCATCGCCCAACCGCTTCATCATTGTGTCAACCCGGCCCTTTGTATCGTAGGGCGGCTTCTTTGAAGCCCCGTTGAAAAACACATCAAATTCAATTTTTAGCCGGCGGATGTCCTCTTCAAGTCGCGACAACTGATCGTCCACCGTAGGCGCAGAAGGCCCGCTGGTAAACTTGGTTTTATTCTTTGCTCTCAATTGTGATCGAACAAGTCTGTTATTGCTTTTAGACATAAGGCTGGCTCTCCTTACACAGGCGGGACCGGGCGGGACGCGTCGCTATGAGTCTCGCGACGTAACTAACGCGAGTCTAGGGGTATCAAAAGCCCCATGTCAACAACTAAGTCGGAAGGAGTTAACTTCCTGCTCCTGGACCAAAAACGCAGTTTGCTCCGTTCGTAATGAGCAGCTATGCTACCAGGGCAAACGAATTTATTTAGATACTATGGCAAATCCTGCGGCTTCCAAAGATCTTACATTTCGCGCGATTCCCTCGGTAGATCAGCTACTTCGCACCGAAGCAGTAGCCCAACTACGAAGTTCGGCCGGTCTGACGCGACTCACGGCAATTGCTCGAGAAGTCACTGACGAGCTGCGTAGAGAAATTCAGTCGGCGGGTCGGCCGGGAAAAACAAAGGACGAGCTGCTAAGTGAAGCGGTGCAAAAAATCCAATCGCTCTGCCAGCGCGATGCGCTTTCGATGCTTCGTCGCGTAATTAATGCTACCGGTGTGATTCTCCATACCAACCTCGGGCGCGCTCCTTTGTCGGCAGCCGCTCGCAAGTCAATTACAGAGGAGGCAGCTGGATACTGCACTCTCGAGTACGACCCCACGACCGGCTCGCGTGGTAGGCGCGGCGGGCAAGTGGAAGAGCTCCTAACCCAACTGACAGGAGCTGAGGCGGCTCTGGTCGTTAATAATTGCGCGTCAGCATCATTGTTGATCCTGACGGTGCTCGCGCGCGACGGGGAGACCATAGTATCGCGTGGTGAGTTGGTGGAAATCGGTGGTGATTTTCGTGTGCCGGATGTTATGTCCAACTCCGGCACTCACATGGTGGAAGTCGGCTCCACCAACCGCACCCGTCTGGATGATTATCGGCTGGCGATAAACGGCAATACACGTCTCATCATGAGAGTGCATCCTTCAAACTACCGCATTATCGGTTTCACCCATTCGCCAGAGCTCGCTAAACTCGCGTTGCTTGCGCACGAGTCCAGGCTGCCTTTGTACGAAGATGCCGGTTCGGGGGTGCTAAACGATTTAAGCGAATACGGCTTGAGCGATGAGCCCATTATTAGTGAATCGATTGCGGCCGGGGCGGACATAGTTTCCTTCAGTGGCGATAAACTATTAGGCGCAGCGCAGGCAGGATTGATCGTCGGACGGCGCGAGATTGTTGATCGTCTTCGTAAGCACTCACTCTATCGCGCCCTGCGCGTAGACAAGCTATGTTTGGCTGCGCTCGAAGCCACACTCGAAGCACATCGACGCGGCGCCATCGATGAGATACCCGCGTTGCGAATGCTGACGATGCCGAGCGACGCAATCGAAGGCCGCGCAAAGAATTTCATAGCTAAACTCGCCAAAAGCACCGATTCACATGCGTTAACTGTCACTATCGTTACTGGCGAATCCGCAGTCGGCGGCGGTTCGGGTCCGAATGTTCATCCGCCAACTGCGCTCATTGCGCTCAAACACGAAAAGCTTAATGCCGATGAGATTGAACAAGAACTGAGGCTTTTCTCACCTCCCGTAATTGCGCGGATCGCTGACGGTCACGTTCTCCTCGATCTTAGAACTGTAGACGATAGTGACGAACCCAAACTCCTGGCGGCACTAATTTCACTGGGTCCTTAGTTTTTCTGAAGCTGGCCCGGAGCGTACGACAGTCACAGTATCTACGGCGCTTGAAGCTGAAGCTGTCAGGCTTTGCGTTGAAGACCGAGGTTATGGAATTCCCGCTGAAGCCAGGGATCGTGTTTGGGAAAAGTTTTACCGCGTAGTGCGGGAAGGGCAGGAGAAGGATGAAGAGTCAACGAGGCTCGGCCTATCCTTTGTTCGGGAAGTGGTCGAACAGCACGGGGGGACCGTAGCTCTCGATTCGGAAGTAGGCCGCGGATCCAAGTTTAGTTTTACATTACCGCGGCTCTAAAAAAGGGGAACAGGAAAGCGAAGATGAGGCGACGAGGGGTGTTCTTGGCTACCGGTGGCGCTTTTCCTTTTTCCCTCTTCCCCTGTTTACCTTTGCCTTTTATTAATCGTTCCGCGGCAGGATGGCACACCACAGATGCACTTTTTCTTGTCGGAATGAAGCGTTGATTCGTAATCGATCGTGATTTCCTCGCCAGGTTCAATGTCGCGCAAGGCGATGAAGAGGATGTGATCGTAAAGAACCTTCACGTAGGCGTTCGGTTCGCATGAATGATTTATGTAGTGCGTACCGTTTCCTCCACGGCTGCCGTCGAGACTCCAGCGATCATTAATTGCGCAGATGCGCAACTTCCGCCGGCTGGCCCTGCGGTTGGCCTCCGCGTTTGTGATCTTCTCGCCCGAGTATTCCGCTATTTTCCTCTGGGCCTTGAAGTGAGTAACTGAGAAGCAGCCTTTGCCCTCGATGGGAGATGTTTTTATTGATAAGCCGGGAGCGAGCGCTAGTCTCATATCCGTGATTGTAACGCAAACTTTTGTTTATGCGACGCACTTTGAAATTTGCGATAACGGAAAACAGTGTGGCCGCCAAGCCTTTAGCGTGGCGGCCATCTATGCTGGTTCGTGACAAAGGAAACCTACTTAAGCTTAAAACTGCGGGCGATTAGATCTGTCTGATTGCGAATACGCGCCAGCTTGTCGCGCAAGCCAGTGAAACGCAAAGCGTATATGGTGCGGTTATCGCCCTGGAGATAATAGATGCGCCCCATCATCGGCTTGGCCGTTTTGATGAACTCATAGGATACGGTAGCTCCACTCAAGCGACCCTTAAATGCTTCCTCTTTTCCTTCCACAAAGCCAGGGAGGAATCGCAGCTTTTGATCCATGTCGCGACGAGCCAGATCCGAAGGCGTAGTGCCGGCGTCAACCACCTCCTTACGAATTTGCAGGTAACCTTCCAATCGATCTCCATAGACGAATTCAGCGTGTTCATGGGCGGCGTCGGGTTCAGAGATCACGCGCCACTGCGTCGACGGTAACTCGATCATATAGTCAATCTGATCGCTGGTGTAGGACTCTTGCGCCGCGGCCAGGGAACATGTTCCGGTTATCAGCATGAGAACCGCTATCAGGTACTTCATCTTATTAGCTTAACTCCTCGAGATCCGCTTGGGTTTCTGAACGACGGATTAGTTTGGCGTGTATCAATAACCGGTCTTTGCTTGGTTTGAAACCATTCGATGCGTTTTGCCACAGCACTCGTTGTCTGCAACCGTTCGTGCCTAACACCAACGGTAACGCGCGTCGGCTTGCGAATCAATGCGTCAACGGCCGACAAGGGTCGACACTAAAAAGCTAAGAACTGGCCCCGACGATTGCTTCCCTTTGAATCGCCACCAACGACTGAATTCCCTGCGCTGCCAAACCCAGTAAGCTTTCCATTTGATCGCGCGTGAATGGCTCGCGTTCCGCGGTGCCCTGCACTTCGATGAAACGCCCATCACCCGTGCACACCACATTCATGTCTACTTCCGCCCTTGAGTCCTCGTCATATTTTAAGTCAAGCAGTGGCGCATTTTCCAAAATGCCGACACTGATCGCCGCCACTTCGTTCGTGATAATACTCCGTTGAATTTTGCCCGTCTTGAGTAGGCGGCTGGCAGCCACGGCAAAGGCAACGTAAGCGCCCGTAATCGCTGCGGTGCGCGTGCCGCCATCTGCCTGGAGCACATCGCAATCCAGGGTTATTGTGCGCTCGCCGAGTAGCTTCATATCCGCCGCCGCCCGCAGACTGCGGCCGATCAGGCGTTGAATCTCGTGGGTTCGACCGGATGGTCCGCCACGCCTAATCTCTCGCGGCGTCCTTTGTTGCGTAGCGCGCGGCAGCATCGAATACTCGGCCGTGATCCAACCCTGTCCGCTGTTGCGAAGAAAATGGGGCACGCGCTCATCTACCGAAGCCGCACATACCACACGGGTTTGGCCCACCTCTATGAGAACTGAACCTTCCGCATAAGGAAGATAGCCGGGAGTTATTTTCACCGGACGCAGCTCATCGAAAGCGCGACCGTCAGTGCGTTCTAAGCTCATCGTGTCCCCAAACTTCTACGGCCTCCAACACTGAGGGAGCCGTTCCTAAAAATCGCTCAGCTACTTTTGCGAAACGTTCTGCTGCATCTGTAACATAGAAATGGTCCAGATCATCACACAGCCGGCGTTCCTGTATATTCTGTCCCGCGCCGAACTTCTCGGAGGACACAAGCCGGGTGGATTGCAAAAGGTCCTGCACCTCTCGAGCGGCAGCCTCTCCCGAATCAATGAGCGGGACTTCACTTCCAATAACGTCGCTAATTAAGTCGCGCAAAATCGGATAGTGGGTGCAGCCGAGCACCAGGGCGCCGACATTTTCCCTCCCTAGATCATTCAAGTATTGTTCGGCTACAGCGCGCGCGACGTCGGTCTCTGCCCAACCTTCTTCTGCCAATGGAACAAATAATGGACAGGCGCGCTCGATGACCTCAATGGCTGGATTGATCTTGCCAATAGCCCGGGCATAAGCCGCGCTTTGTACCGTAGCCTCGGTCGCAATCACTCCGATCTTCTTTCCTGCGGCAACGTCGATCGCCGCGCGCGCACCGGGCCCAATGACGCCCACTACCGGCACGCTAACAGCTTCGCGAATAGCGGGTAACGCTAAAGCCGATGCGGTGTTGCAGGCAACAACCAGCAGCTTGATGCCGTGTGTTTCAAGAAATTTCGCGTTTTCAATGGCGTAACGTTCGACTGTGGCCAGGGATTTTGTGCCGTAAGGCACGCGGGCGGTGTCGCCCAGGTAAACGAAATGCTCAGACGGAAGGCGTTCGTGCAGCGCACGATAGACAGTCAGTCCACCAACGCCGCTGTCAAAGATTCCAATAGGAAGTGCGGGGTTGCGGATTGCGGATTGCGGATTGCGGATTTCAGATTTCACGATCTCGATGTTTTCCAATGTCGGTGTTCAAATCCGCATTTCGAAATCCGAAATCCGAAATTCAGAGATTGGTGGAGGCGCCGAGAATTGAACTCGGATCCAAGAGAAGCCGCCGAAAGACTCTACATGCTTAGTCGCTTCTCATTCCTGGCCGACGAGCGACCAGATTTTCGCTTTCAACCGAGTAAGTGAAGCGACAAGACCTCGGCGAAAGCTAGTCCGACTTGATCTCGCCCAACCCCACGGACCGAAAGGTTGGGCCAGCTTATCTGAGTGACATCTCCCTCCGCGCGCATAAGCAACTTGCGGCGAGACGCTAGCGGCTAATTAGGCAGCTAGAGCCAATTCATTGTTATTGGCAATTGTTTTTTCCCTACGCGTTTTAACGAGCTGCATAGAGTAGCCCGGCATGGCATCCGTCGGTCGTCCAAACCCCTGTCGAAGCCTGTCGCCCCCGTTTGCATAAGCGATTATAGATGGTTAAGGAGTCAAAATGAAAAGCAGGCTAGGAGAAACTCCGATTGGCTTTCGCAAGTTTCACGTCATAAACGTCGTAATAATACTTGCCGAACGTCTCTTTTATAGTGGCAAAAACTCCGTTTCTTCAATCAAAGGTTTGATTCCATACCACTTGGTTTTCCAGTTGCCAACGGACGAAGGCGTCCAAACCATTTCATAGTGCACCCTTTGCACCGGAAGATATTTTCGGCCTTGCAACCAATCAATAGTCGCTTGAAGGCTCTCGGTAATGGCGATCTTCTTTAATAAGTGGTATTCGCGGATCACAGGTACCTCGGCATGTTGGACCGAGCCAAGTCCGATCCAATTCTCAGAAACAACTGCTAATGCGAGCGTATAATCTGAGTTGATATTCAAGGAGCTAAAGATGCCTTCACTCCCAGCGACAAAAGCTCGTTTTAGTTTTAATAACTGTGAGATTCCTTTACTGACTTCTTCCGATTTCTCAACAAGCTCTCGCGGCTCTGCTGGATCAATGAACCATTTTAGTTCCAATAAGAGACACGTTTTTTCGTCATCATCTATCACTGCCAGGTCAATATCGGGAAGTTCCCTAGAAGCACGCACAGTCCCAGACCAAGTTCGCCACTGTCTCTCAGCGATGCCCTTCTCAAGACGTTGGCGCATTATGTCCTCCTTTAATCCAACGAGGCTGAGGTACTGACGCTTTTTGGTTGGTACCCTGTTCAGCAGCGCAACAAAGTTTCGTTCGGCGGCGTTGTTTATCCATAACTGAGGCATGATTGCGTAACTGTTTTCATTTAAGGGGATGAATGGCTGTTGAGTAGGGTCAGCTTGGTGGGGTGGGATATCATTCGATCCGAGAGTCAAGTCGTAGAGAATGCTCTTTACGATTTCGCGCTTCAACCCAGTGTATCTTATCAGTCGACTAAGGAGTTCATACTTTCGAGCAATCATCAATGACCCTGCGAATCCACGATCGGGGCAGCCAAGCTGCACGGCCAGGAATCGCGCCGAGTACTGCAAAAAGGCCAGAGCAGTCGTTGCGGCAAAGACTTTTCTAAAATCTGAAATCGAATAATCAAAGAATTTCCATTCGCCAGGCAGAACAAACTTTTGTTTGAGTATGGGTTCCAGTGCGTCAATGGTAAAAGCGACCAATGACGGGTTTATCTCGAATGAGAATCTTTCGCCCTCGGGTTTCAGCGTCGGCAATATCCTAGAACGAATTTCTTCCTGTTGAGCGAACAGAACATCGTCGGTGTATCCAACGTTGACTGGCTTGACCAGTCGATTGTACGCCTCATATTGACTATCATTGGCAATGTTACCGATAGGGATTAAGTTGTCAGATTCAATACGTAGATCGATTAAACCTCGGCTTGCGTAAGTAAAGAGTTTGTAGAAAGTATTGTATTCCGATGCTAACCTGAGAAAGTCGGAGGAAGCCTCGTAGTTCTCAACGCTGTAGTTCTCCGGAACTTGGCCACCGGGTGCACATGAGATCTTCAGCCAGTAGATTGGCAGTCTGATTATGAACATAAAATGGTCAATTAACGCCTCAAGTCTGAATCGAGTAAGGGTCTCATCTTCGCTTATCAGTGGTAGAAATAGTTGATCTTCGATTATGCCGAGTAGATTCCAAGCCGCGGGAGCAAAACTTAGGCGCGTCAGGCCATTTGACCTGTATGCACCGTCTATTTCTCTTTCAGCCGCCCTGAGTTCCGCCGATAGTCTGTCCATGGAATCGATCACCCTCTCGCATTATAATTCCCCACCAATCCTCCCTGAAATTCGGTACTGTGGGAAGCCACATTGCCTGGAATCGGCATCATAGAGCATTGTTAATATCGAGGACGGAACTCATATGGCTGCAAAAACCCCCGGTTCTAACCTGAAATCATATTCTCCAATGGCAATCGTACATGCCCCGCCTGAACAGCGGCGGCATTTACTGCGCAGATTTTGGTTCCCGGCAGTATTGTTATTGGCGCTGGCTGCCGGCGGCTTAACCGGTATTATCGCAGCCTACCAACTCAACTATTCCCGAGCTGCCAATGAGGTCGCTGCCCTTGCCACTTACCGTCCAAGCGTTGTCACGCGAGTTTATGCAGACGACGGCGAAACTGTGATTGGCGAGTTCGCGCTGGAAAAAAGAATCCCGCTCAAGTATGAAGAGATCCCGCCCGTAATGAAGAACGCAATCCTGGCCGTTGAGGACGCGCGCTTTTACGATCACGTGGGCATCGATCCTATCCGCATCATTGGTGCCACCTGGAAGAACCTGACCAGCGACAAGGTCGAAGGCGGTTCGACACTCACACAGCAGCTAGCCAAGAACTTGTTTCTCTCAAAAGAACAGACTCTCAAACGAAAGATGAACGAGTGGGCATTGGCACTGCAGATCGAACGGTACTACACCAAGAACCAGATCATGGAGCTCTATGCAAACCACATCTTTCTTGGCGCCAATGCCTACGGTGTGGAAGCCGGCGCGGAAACCTATTTCGGGAAACAAGCGAAGGATTTGACGATTGGCGAAGCGGCGTTGCTTGCCGGTGTGCCCAAAGCGCCTAGTGAATATTCTCCCACTGCAAATCCGGTGCGGGCGAAAGAGCGGCGCGATCTTGTTCTGGATTTAATGGCCAAGAATGGTTTTGCAACTCAAGCGGAAGTGGATGCGGCCAAAGCAAAACCGATCCAACTTGCCGACACGGCCTATTATCAAGCGCAGCCGAAATCCAGCGCTTTCGACTACCCGGTCGAGCAAGTCAGACAAGAGCTTGAGGATAAGTACACAACCCGCGTGGCCCAGGGTGGTCTTTCTGTCTACACCACGATTAACGTCGAAGCGCAGAAAAAAGCATATGAAGTTTTACGCGCCGGCTTGCGGAATTACGATCAGACTCATAGTGGCTGGCGCTCAAGCTACAAAATGATTCCGACGGCCGCAAACAATGGGCAAGGTCCACCGACCGTCCAGGAGATCAATAACTACAAAGATCCGGACTGGTATGGAAACGACTATCAACAGGGTCGCTTCTTGTCGGGACTGGTGACGAAAGTCGATCGCGCAAGGAATGAGGCTACTATCCGTTTTGGCAATTACACTGCCACCGTGGCTGTGGCAGACATGGGGTGGTCCAAACGTCAGCCGAAGGATGAGTTGAAGGCGGGATATCTTTCAGAGTTTGAAATTAAGGAAGTTGATCAGAAGAGCCGGCGGTTGAAAGTTGAGCTATCTCAGGTGCCGGCGGTGGCCGGGGCCATGATGACTCTCAACGCCAAGACCGGCGAAGTAGTCACGATGATCGGTGGTTACGATTTTTACAGCGCCAGCAAGTTTAATAACGCTACGCAAGCTTACCGGCAAACCGGTTCCTGCTTTAAGCCTTTTGTCTACACTGCCGCCGTCGAGTGGGGGATGACACCGGACACAACCGTCAGCGGCGCGCCGATTAGTATCGGCACGTGGCAACCGCACAATTATGACGGCTCTTTGGGCAATGGCGATCTGCCGTTGAAGATGGCGCTCGCGAAATCAATGAATGTGCCGGCAGTCCACCTGTTACAAACAGTCGGTATTCAGACCGGCGCGCAAATGGTCAGGCGCTTCGGCATCAAAGTTCCGATGGCGCCGTATCTCCCATCCGCATTGGGAGCGACAGAGGTACCTCTCGATCAGATGGTTTCTGCCTACTCGGCATTTCCGAACAAGGGCATACGCGTTGAGCCCCACCTGATTCGCCGCGTATTGGACCGCGATGGCGCGATACTCGAAGAATGGGAAAAGACCACCTACAAAGTCGTGAATTCGTATGTGGCCCTAACAATGGTGTCAATGATGCGTGGCGTCGTTCAGTTTGGAACCGCTACGGCCGCGAGTTCGTTGGGCGTACCATTGGCCGGTAAGACCGGCACTGTAAACGACCACACCGACGTTTGGTTTATAGGTTACACGCCAACTTACGTTACGGGCGTTTGGATGGGCTATCCCGGCAGGAAGAAACCACTCGGAAATGACATGACGGGCGGGCACGGCGCGCTGCCAATGTTTATCACCTTCATGAAAGACTTCCTGAAAGAGAAACCGAAGGAAGACTTCGATAAAGCGCCGGGAATGCCTGAGGACATGAAGGAACTTTTCCGTCAACGGCAGCGTGAACTCGCTGCCGAGCGCGCGCAGTTTAATGAAGACGCCGCGAAAGAAGCGGACCAGGACACCACGCTGCCTGCTGCTAACACAGAACCGAAGCTGGAACAGATGACGCTGCCACCGCCGCCGCGCGCTGAGGAGGGCCCAGGAAACCCGCAGCCTAAAACAGAAACTGTAACGCCGCGCGTTGAGGGTCCACCGCCACCTACCGTCACCCGGCCTCGCGAAGTCGAACCGCAGAAGAAGAAGGGCAAGAAGGGCGGCGATGAACCCTAGGCGATACGCAAAGTTTTAGGGCAAAGGGTAATGGGGAAAGGGTAATGCTTCGGTTTACCCCTTCCCCATTTCCCTTTGCCCATGCATGTGTTATTCGAGTTACTGACCCACAATTCTATCCAAGGTATACGGCAGCATCTTCCGCCACCACGGCCAGTCGTGATTTACATCCGGACCCCAAAGGTCGAGTGTATGCGGAATACCCTTCTCTTTGAGGATGTCGGATAGATGGCGGCTGCGTTCGGGCGCTTCGTAAGCTCCTTGTCCGGACATGATGTAGATGGCGTTGGCTTGCTTCAGAATTGGCAGGTAGTGTTGATCCTGCAAGTTGGGAAGATAGTCGGCAGGATTATTGAAATAAACGTTGTCGTCATAGAAGCCTTTCAGGTAGGAGCGCACATCGTAGCTGCCACTCATCGCAATCACCCCGCGAAACAAATCCGGATGCTTGAAATAGGCGTTGGCCGCCAGAAACGCGCCGAGGCTGGCTCCGGTCGTCACGGGTTTGGCCTCGCTATCACCTGAATCCTTGCGGATCAGCGGCAACACTTCATCTGTAATGTAGCGGTCGAAACGCGTCAGCAATTCCGCCTTCATGTTGGGAGGCATCTGTTCATTAAGCAGACTGTACTTGTTGACACTATTTATGGAGTAGGCACGGATACGGCCGCTGTCGATATGCGGCCGGATGGCATCCACTAAATGAAACCGTTCATATTCGAGATAGTCAGCCGCGGCGGTTGGAAACATTAGCAAGGGCTGACCTCCATGACCATACGCGACTAAAGGCATCTCGCTGCTTAAGTTTTGACTGAACCAGGATGTTATTCGACGTTCCATGAAGACCTTTCGGTGACAGTCTACCCTGTAGGAGGGGTAACACAATGCTCATTCGCACACCGCGCCAGGGCCCGACTTATTAGAAACGTGTTGCTGTCGTTTTTGCAGTGCGAAATATTCTCGCAGTTTGTGAATGAGCGCAAGTTTCAGCGGCCGAAAGGTCGACGCATTTTCAAAGAGCGCTGCCTTGACGCTCTGTAGGCCATCTGTTATAAAAATTTCTTCGCGCCCGCTTGTCTTACTTGATGCGAGGACGCTTATTCCGCAGTAGCTCAATGGCAGAGCATCCGGCTGTTAACCGGAGGGTTGTAAGTTCGAGTCTTACCTGCGGAGCCAGATTGGACGAAGGCCGCTGGGATTAACTCCGGCGGCCTTTTCGTTTTGCCAGGCTGTGTTCGTAACGGCAAGAAGATCAAAGGGTTGGCGGAATGTAGCAGTCAGTGTTCCGTGCTTCCATGTTGAGTTCGAACACACGAAATCCAGCAATCGGCGCTTTTCAGTCGAATTCTGCTTTTTGAATAAGAAATAGGCCTTTCTAGCGAGTTCGAGTAGCCGCACGCCATCGTCCACGTAGTTATCATTCGCGTTTTGATGTTCGTTCTTTTGGTCCATCAAGCGCTTCTGTGCTTGCCGCCACTCTTGCGCTTTGCGTTCAAAAAAAGCGGGTTCAATGAAACCATCAAGCCGATCTTCGTAAAGCTTATCAAGACGGTTCTGGATCTTGCTGTCCTCCGCTTGCAGTCGCGCAATCGCCTCATCCCTGAAGCGTTTCTCATCTGCATGGCTTTGGTGTAAGGCTTCGCTCACCCAGTCCATGACTTCATCGTCAAAGACGAGGCCTTTCAGCAAGTCCCCAAAGCACTCTTCCAGTACTTCCTCGCGAGTGTAGGGTTCCGAGCATTCCCCTTGTTGCCGGTGCAATGATAGTAAACGTACTTGCCCTTCTTTCTCTCGTTTTCTGCGATCTCTCTCGCGTCTTCGTCAGAAATAATGCGCGCGGCATGTGGCTGCCACACTTCCAAGGTACGAGTAATCAAGTTGCTCTTAGATCGTTCCATGAGAAAACGCAGAAATTCTGGCGATACTTATTCCGGAAAGAGCCTTTGCTCTTTGACTATCTCGGCTTGAATTTATTCAGATTCCTGAGCGTTGAACCGAGTCGGCCTCGTTTGTTCTGAACGAATTCACAAGAACCGGCTCATCAGGGATTCGGAGTAACAAGGGTTGTGCCACCGGAACCCAGCGGGAACTCCGTGGGACACTCGATTGGACCTTAAGCCATAGAAAGCATTGTCACTAAAATTTTCCCTGCGAGAGTTCTGAGCTTTTCTTAGAGCATGCTAGCGGAACTAAAACTGGAAAGTTTCCTTTCCAGTGCAAAGTAAACTTTCGGTTTTGAGGCTGAGTAGCTAACGCCACGAATCAAAGATGGCGACCGGCGACAAGAGAGGTGTCAGTGCTTGCGAACAGGTCTTTCCGCGGTTGCGGACACGCAGGAGATCGACAAGATGATGTCGCGCCCTTGAGGATCGTCTCCAAACCACCCGGCTGAATGGCGTTGCGGACCGAGCTGCGGTTGCTGTTCGGGCTGTGCACCGATGAGCCCAACTCAAAGCAAATACTTTCAATCGGCCGGTCATCCGATAATCCGGCATTAATGTAATCAGGCAGCGCGCCCGCCATCAAAGAGATGTCATGCGCGACTGCCGTTCTTACATAATGCGGATTATCGAGACGCCCGCATCTTATCGACTCTCCCCCTTGCGCCTCCACTTTGCGCGCGCGCTCGGCGCGCCTCGCACCGCTCGCTCCGTTAACGCCCCGCTGGGGGCTGGCGCTAGGTTCGAAGGATTGCGGAGACTCACACACTTGAATCATGGGGGGATCATCTCAGATAGGCCTGACGAACCCGGAAGCATTAGCCAGATTCCTTACTTCAACGCTTGGACCTTATTCAGAAACCTGAGGGCAAAGGTTCAGCCTCCCGGCCTGGAGAACTGCTAACCGCTCGCGTGTCTTTCAACCAACACATTGTTTCCGCATTAGGGTTTGGCGGCTGACGCTCAAACCTAGCAAAGCCATTTTTCAGAACGCGTATAAGAATGGCGGCTTGGTTTTTTGGGCTGGGTCTTTCTTGCAGTCAAAGAGTTTTCGCGCTTCCCACTTGGCCACTTGGCCACGACTGATTTCAGGAATCGTTTTGAAAGCCAGCGGAGAACAACGAGGTCGATGGTCTTACGAGTGCCATTTCAGATTTCCGTTCGGCTTATAGGGCTCTCCAGTTTCCAGTCATCATCAATGACCATCTTGTGTGCAAGGCAATGGTTCCGGTGCGCCAGAATTGCACAGGAATAGAAAGCCTCAAACTCAAGCAAATGATTTCAGTCTCAAATTGTGGGCAAGATTATGAGCCCCATGCATTTTCCGACCTTTTATCCCAGCTCTTCAAAGGACTTAGGGCTTCTAGATCTGAGACCGAGCGAGCAGAACCCCTAAAGGACTTTAACTAAGGGTTTACCGTTAGCGCCTCAACCTGCTTGAGACGATCGTTGGACCTGAAAGGCCGTGAGCAGACTGAACACCTCCAAAACTCAAACTCTCAATAACTTAAAAGGTTTTAAGTGCGCGGCATATCGACCAATCCCAATGTCTCGGCAGTCCGATGAATATCGAGCGCTGCTGCCCCGTGTTGGCACTTGCTTTGCTAAGTGGTCGGCAGGTTATTTCGGATTAATGGAAAGGCAAGGTTCACCTGGATGGGATTAGTCAAAAGGAAAAATAGTAGCGGGGGCACCCAGCCTCAATATGCGGATAGCACTACGTCGACGAAACTGTTGAAGAGCGACCAACCGAAATTTGAGCAGCTCTGTCAGCGGCTACGGCAGAGCCCCGCGGAAGTCTTAAGACAGATTGTGAATGAGGCGCTGATCCGTAAAGAGATGCTTTCGCGCGACGATCAAGATAGCGAGGGCATTAGCCAACGTCGCATCGAGAATCTCATGACAGAACAGCTCACTCCCATCCGCCAAGAGATGCAGGATCTTAAGGGCTGTCTGCGCGAGATCGCGGCCATGATGCAAGACTTGCCAAGTACGCCCGTCGCCACAAGTGAAGAAGAGACGAAGGCGATGATCGAGCGCGTACTAATAGACATCAATCAAAATATCATCGCTTTCTCAAACCAAATAGACGGTGGCCAGCCGGCTAAGCTCTTCATCGTTTAGGCGCGACTCCTTTAGAGGTTCTTTCGTGGACGCGAGCTTTCCCCCGGGGGTAGCCGCATCTGCTTGTTCCGTACGCGCCGATGGGATGGTGGGAATTGGCAAGGTGAGTTTGGCAAGCCGCTCAACTGATTGTGCTCCTTGCTTGTCAATTTGCGGGTATATGTGAATCAACTCTTGCAGCAAATTTCGGCGTCAGATGGTGCCTTTATTCCGTCACCGAGATATCAAACGCGTGAACCTTCATTCGACGGAATGCTTTTGCGGGGGAACCATCTAATTGCGCTTGAATACAAAGGGGGCTTCATGAAGATTGAAGCCAAATACGGGGGGAGAGTGAGAGCCTTTGAGAAGGACTTGGATGCCAAGTTTGGTGCGAATGAAGGTGTGGTCCAATTAGCCAAGCACATCGAGCGCCTATTTCGTCAACCATTGTCCGACCGCGATCAGATTGACGAGCTTCATCGAATACTGCGGAACTCACACTCAAAGATCGAAAGGATAACCCCGGTACTGATCGTGCGAGAATCGTTCTTGCGCTTCTCAGCCATAGAGGAAATGTTGAGTCGCCGATTCGTTCGATTGCTGGCTCGCAAGAACGTATCGAGAGGCGTGGAAGTAGCGCCCTTGGCAGTTATCGATATTGATACCCTTGAAGAAATGATGGCTAACTTAGTTGAAGGTGACTTCACTCTTGAGCAGTGTTTCAACGCGCGAGCACTGCGCGATCCTGGCTATCGATGGACGTGGTACGATTTTCTGCTGGAGTACTTTCCACAGTTTAGAAAGCGGGAAGACGAAGAGCTAAATAACAGGTTCGGGGCAATAATGGACCGGGGCACACGAAACCTTTTCGGTAATGCGATTAATTCGGGCGTTTGGCGGCTTCGCGTAATTACTTCGTCCGCGTAGGGCCGCTACCCGGCTAACGGGAGGAGATTTATCGTGATGGAATGGACCCCACTCATCATCGGTCTCACGGTCGCCTACTTCCTCGTTGCCTCAGTCAGCACGTTTGATCTTAGGTTGACGCAGGCGAAGCGTGATGGAACCCTGGCGCCCGATGAACCAACGCTACCCAGTTGGGTGGTCGTTTTTCGATTGGCTTATGTGGGCGATTTTCATCGCCCTTTTATACCTTAACTGGAAGTATGCCCTTGTCCTCTTCGCGATCAAATTCGTGCTCAAAGTCCTGCCCGTATTGGAAATTATTGGTAATATCTTGATGTCGCCATTTAAGCACTTTAGGGTGAGCTTGAAAATTATCTGAAGCTCGAAAATCGTTTAGCACGGTTGCTTCCAACGAGGGGCCGCCGAGGTGCTCTTCAACATGAGATTCGATGAAAATCTGCTTCGCGAGCGCAATGAGTGGAAATCCGTGTCTGAGGCCCCGGATCTTCCATTTCAAACGCACGCCGAGATACGAAACGCCATCGCAAACCGATCGTACGTTCTCGAGGTCTCATATGTTGCCGCACGCGAATTTGCTCCTTTCGTCCGGACCTATCCCGGCCGACTTGTGAATCTGATCCTCGCCTTTGCTCCGGTCACAATTATTGTCGCAATAATCTCGTTTGCCCTTTGGCAAGGTCATTACTTGTTGCTGGCGGGCGTGCCCATTGTGCTGATAGCTCACGTCTTCAGCCATCCAATGAACCCGCTGCGACGACGCATGACAGCCCTCTGCTACATTCTGGCTCTGACGTTGCTGGTTGGTCTTTGGTCGCGGAACGAGATCGCCATCGTTTTGCTCGGCATTCATTCTTCCATTTGTCGCAAACCGAGAAATGTATGCAGGGAACGTAAGAGCTTTGCGCGCAGCTCTTTTACAATCCGAGCCTCTCTTCCTAAACCAACATTCGAAGGGCTCTCTGAGGCTGCGAAGTGTTAAGGCAGACGCGAGTCAAAGCACTCAAGCAACTTGATTGCGCCGCGGTCGCTGGATCGGGGCGCGGGTAGCACGTTCCTTAACCTGTTCTTTGGTTTCCACGTTGCTGACAATCGCCGACCCCGGTGAACCCTGACGTTATGCCCTAAGTGGTTGTTTGGTAATAAGGAGTGTTAGGTATGGCAGTAGAGGAGAGGGTTAAAGAGCGCTTCGCAAAAATAATTGCGATTGGACAGCAGTTGCGCCGCGGCAAACAACATGACCAAGTTCACGCTGAGGAACATCTACAGCAATGCGTAGCGTGGTTTGCTCCAGCTCAAAATGTGATCGAGATTGTTTGCCCGAATCCAGATACTGCTTATCGCAAGAGAGCAGATGAGATCATCAAATCTAAACGTGGGCTTATGACTCACACGGGAGTGGGAGAACTAACTGATTTGCTAACGCACCTGGTAGTTGATATTGAGCATGGACTTCTATCATCTATTGTTGACCGTGTGCGTGCGGAGGCCTTTGATGATTTTCTTGATCACAGTGAAAGGTACTACAAGGAGGGACGAAAGAATGAGTCAGGTGTCATCGCTGGCGTGGTCTTTGAGGACACAATTCGGCGAATTTGCGACAAGTATAGAATCCCTCAAAAGGGCGAGAAGGTTGATAACTTGATAACTGCGCTTGCTAAGGCAGATGTGATCTCGCAAACAAAAGCTAAACGAGCGCGGGTGGGCGCTCATGTGCGTACAAAAGCCCCCCACGCACAGTGGGACGAATTTGATTTGAACGATGTCAAAGGCACCATAGATTTTAGCCGTGAATTGATTTCTGAGAAGTTAGATAGCTGAACTTGCACCGGCGGGCTTATCAACTCGCTGGATCGGAGCGCGGGCAGCGCACCCTTTAATTAGATGTCTCAAACACAAGACCGAATGTGCCAGTGGAGGGATTGTACAGATGTCGCCTATAAGCATGTGATCTGTTCTGAGTCCCATGAAGCGGGCTGGAGTGAAAGAGGTTACGAAATCCAGTTGTTGACATGGCACGTGGACCTATGCGACACGCACCTCTCAGGCTTGCCGGGACGTTACTCAATCACAAACGACCGAGAGCTTGATGAAGAGTGCTCGGAAGATTGTTCTAGCAAGCAGCTCAGACCTTAGCTAGGGTCACCATAAATGGCCACAATGAACATCTCCGAAGCAGAGAGTATTCTCGACATCGTCAGCGACGCACTTCAAGACACACGCCACCGCCATCACCCAGTTTCTGCTCTTAAGGGGTACGACATCTATCAAATTGGCACCGCATTCAAACTGCGTATTGCCAATGAATTTTTGATACTAGCCGACAGCGACGATTTTAATGAGCGGTTTACAGAAGGACTAAAACTGTACGACAGCATTCGTTGGACAATCATGGGTACTTTTGTTTCTGACGACCAAGTCGACGAGCTTTTTGCCGAAGGTGTCTTCAACCCGATTGACTCGGCTACTCTGACTTTCAAGGACGAACGATTGGCGGCCGACGAAACTGGATCTTCATTCGGAGATTACTGCAAGAGCTTGGGATCCAAGGACCCGCTCTACTGGCAGAAAATCTATACTCGTGCTGATCTGGAATATACGTCGGCGTCGCCAAGGGCGAATGAGCCTGTGTTAGCAGGTGACGCAGATATGAACGAAGAAAGAGCTCCAGCTGATCCTGAAGATCCGCTGGAATACTCCAAAGAATACTTGGTATCGGCACTTGCATGCGCCCTGATCTCAGGCGGCTTTTCAGTATTGCTTCTAGTCTTGGGATGGGGGTTATCCGAATTTACAAACTGGATCCTATCCATCGCCGGAGTGTCCGTGAAAGTGCTCTCCGGCTACACGACAGCTCTTGTAATGATACTCTTTGTGACTATGGTTCTTTTACGATCTTCGACTCAAGGTCGGGGACCGTCTCCAGTAAAAATTATTGACACTTTGATGTTTTCAGGATTGGTCTCCTTAGGCCTTATTGGTTTCGCACTATCTGTCAGAGTTTTCGGGATTGTCAGGTTGCCGTTTACGACCTTATTGGTTGTCACATACTTTATCTTCTGCTATTCCGAAATGTTTCCTATTTTTCGTAAGAGTGCCCGCGAGTCGTAACCCAATTCGCCACTGCCGCCCAAACGGCGTTGGACCGGAGCGGCGATAGGTCGGCTTCCCAAGTTGCGGGGTTCTTTCAACGGTTTTTCTGATCGAGCCGCCCGGCTATTCGTCCAGTCGAGTGATGCCATGACAACTGAGAGGAAATTCGAAGTGACCTTGAATTTCCCCCGATAGAGGCTGTTAGTGATAATGCCATGAGAGACGAAGACGCTTCAGAGATCGAGCAAGCACCGGCGGTTTCGGCTGGGGATTCTAGCGAACCCGTACATGAAGCAGCTGATTACGTCCGCGTGAGGACGGAGGCGATTATTGAGGCTCTGAGAAATTTCAGCAACAAGATTGGCGAAACGATAATAGATGGAAAGCGCGAAGGCTTACTTAGACCGACTGAAGAGGTTTACACACGCTATCCAATTGATGAAAGGTCGATTAAACAAACTGACTACGGGGTAAAGCGAATAAACTACGCTCCAGAAGAATTCGTGAAGGAATCCTGGCTTCACGCTACTCGCGCAGTTGTTTGGCGTCTGCAGGAGTCTGACAAGTACACGGACATAGTCAGCATGTTTGATGGCACAGCTCTCGATGCTAAGAGGGCAAAGCGGCTGTTAGACTCTTTTGCGCAGCGGATCAGTTATAGGTTTCTGGAAGCAGCTGATGAACCTCAGAGAGTTGAGTTTTTGTCCTCGCAATTGGAGGCAGTGAGGAAGCACCTAGGCGAAGAGCAGTTCAAACACTCATCAGAGGTTAGACTGGTAGGGCTGGCAGCACCGCCCACGCCTGTTGAGTTTAATGCGCATGGCACAAGCGTTCTTCTTAGGAGAGTAACGGATGAAGACCTAGTCGAGGAGCAGCCAGAGTTCGTCAAGCGTGATTATTTCCCACCCACGCCTTCGGCCATTCTCCGGCTTAGCAAGATCCTGAAAGGTGAGTACGAGATTCAGGAGGCGGTGTGGCAGGCAATCACGGTCTTGCGCTTATTTAGAGTCGGAAGCATTCGAGAGCTGTCGTACACAAATGAGACTGACTCTTTCTTCGCTTTGGGCGGAACGGTCGGAAGTCATCAGCACTATACGGTGGTCACGAACTCTGTGATCGAAGATGTGGATAGAGAGCGATTCAAAGACTTTTGGCTGAAGCTGAGTGAAGCTTTGCCTCCAGAAGGCTATGGACGAGATCAAAAGCGAGTCGATCAAATCGAAATAGCTTATCAGCGTTATTCGGATGCCCTTCTCTTTTGGGGTGTCACCGTTGAGCGCAGGATCTCGGATGCGGTGATTGGATTGGAGAGCTTGTTTCTCTTGGAGAATGACGGACTCTCTTATCGTCTCCGCTTGCGTCTGGCAAGGGTGCTTGGAACGGTCGGATTTGACCCTCACCGCGTTCAGGATGCCATGAAGCGAGCTTACGACGTAAGAAGCGCGTTCCTGCACGGGGACCAGGTCGAAGCAAGAAAACTGAGAAAGATTGATGAGCAATATGGAAGTCTAAACAACTTGCTGTTGCAGGTACTCGATCATCTCAGGTGCGCAATCGTTCTTCTCACGCTGATAAAGGTAACGAAAGCAGAGTTAATTGAGCTGCTTGATAGCAGCTTCATCGATGAAAACGCCGGCCAAAAGCTCGCAGAAATGTTGACGCCTGCTCGGGCTCTGTTGTTGCCCATCGAACAAGAGGCGACAGCGGAGGCTCACCTTCTCGCCCGACAACAAGCGTAACGGTGTTTATGATACCTAGAGCGCTAAGAACGAGAGCGGGAAGAAAACCAGTTTCTATAGCTGTGCTATTGGCCTTGATTCTCGTCCCCGTCGGCCTTTATGCGGCCTGGGCCTACTATCGAACTGAGAGAAAGGCCCAGGAGTTAGAAAAGCAACCGATTGTCTTGCGCACAGATTCTGCTAGCGTTTCCGAAGTTGGTTACATCATCGAGTCAAGAACCACTCGGAGTCTCTGGGAACAAGAGAAGAAAATCATTTGGTGGGTAAAGGTACCAACAACCAACGAGGTATGGGCGTGCGACTGGCAGGGAGGTTTTGCTGGCTTCGCAGATAATGATTCCGTCCGTCTCGTCCACATACCAGGAGGTCCCGACGGAGGTGATTGGAGCGGATACATAATAGGCATGCACAATTCGAAGAAAGACAAGATCGCACAAGTGTGGGCGCTCGATGTGGCCGATATAGAGATGCTCATAGACCGGTAGTCGCGCCCCCCAAGAACAATTCCTTCCTCTCCAAACGGCGAGTCGCGCCTCCAATGTAATTCGTGGCGAAAGCAGAAACACTCAAGAATCGGACGGTCATCCGATAATCGAGCATTCGGTAATCAGGCAGTGCGCCCGCCATCAAGAAGCGATGGCATGCGCGCATCGCATTGCTCGCTTCGCTAACGCCCCCGCTGGGGCGGGCGCTTTGTTTTTGAAGCGAGTCTTAGAATTCCCGGGATGTTTATTTAGGCGCTTCACACTATCAGCAAACGGCGGTAGCCTGCGCTGAGGAGGCCGTCAAGGGTCTGCGCTCGCCAAGCCTCCCTCCGATGAACGCCGCAAACTACAAAACAGTTCGCGTCGCCCTTGACTGCCTTCCTCGCTACGGCTGGAAGGTCCATAAGGGGAGCTGCCGCTCCCCGTTTGAAAGCGGCGCCGGACACTACCTTATTCAAGCCGGTTTTTTTTCCAACAATTGGGGAGAGGCTCAGACTTCTCCGTCTTGCAGGTGAATGAAGAAGTCCCTTTAACAATGATATACCCTGCGAACGCTGAGAGGAATTGCTTATGACCCAAACCGTGAGTGTAGATGAAGCCCAAGCCAAGTGAAAGAGAGCCATGTGATACGGAGAATCGCAGAGACTCTAAACGTCGGCTGGTTCCCACACCGAAACTGTCGACACGCGGTTGAAATCGCGGTCATTAGTCACAATGTTTGCAATACTTCAGCCGGTGAGTGAGCGCAGGCAAGATTGATGGAGTCGTTAACAAAGAAGCCGTGAGCCCGCCGCAGTTTATGACTCTCCGCGATGTCGGCTGCGGTGACCTCGGCGATCACAAATGGAAGTTGGAGCAATTTCTCAACTTCCGCGATGTAATCAGTCAAGGTGCTGATGACCGCTGGATTTGCTTTCAGTTTGTTTAATATCCACTGAATTCTTCGTCCTCGGCCAGTTGTGCGAGTGCGACTCGATCCAGCCCCTTGATAGCGCCGAAGGTTTCTTCGACGATGGACAGCGCTCTTTGCTTGCGAGTTAGCTCAGACGCTGGCGGTTCATTTACTCCACCAACTTCTTCCAAAAGCTGCGCGGCCAATCGCCGCCGCTGTTCAGGTGGAAGTTGTCGCGCTGCTTCCAAGACGCTTTGTAAGTTTTGGCTCATTGTGTGCCTCGCCTGTTAGCCTGAGAATAGCAGATCGCTGAACGATATCCCAATAATTCTGAAGTCGAGAATTTTGTGGACTCCCTGGCGCGGCGTGAACATAGGAGCAATCGAATGAATCTTCACCAGGCACTCACCGATTACGCCATTCAATACGCGGGGACAGGTGCCGACATCGACCCCGACCTCGAGGCCGCTGCGACCGATCACCTGGTCACAGCTTAGGCTATTCGTGAACCGCTTCGCGTGAATCGCGGCCAGCGGCGTATGGGCCTCTGACGTGGAGGATCGTGGCCGTCTTTTTTTCGACAATGAAGAGAACCCGATAGCGCTGCACAATTAGTTGCCGCACAGCGATACCGAGATCATCGCTTTCAGGTGCAAGCGGGCAACTCAGTGGTTGCGAAGTCAGGCGCAACTTAATCGTGCGCTGCAACTCCTGAGCCCACGCTTTTGCTTGTTTGTCGCCCCACACCTGGCGACCCCATTGATAAACTGAACTAATGTCTGTTTCCGCGTCCGGGTGGAAGATAACCAAGTACTTTTTCATCAGTCTGCGGTGGGAATGTTGTTCTCGGCGAAGAACTCGGTGAAAAACTCATCTGCCGTTCGGCCCTTCTTCCGGCCCAGTGAGGTCAAGCGCTGGCGCAGCACTGCAATAGTTTCGGACCGCTCTTTGAGATCGAGTAGGCTTTGGTAGCCCTCGGCATCCTGCACGACTACGGCTGCTTTGCCATTGATAGTCAGGACAACGGGCTCTTTGGTTTTCTTCATCTGGCGCATAACTTTGTTGCTATCGCGCTTGAAAGTTGACAGGCTCATAATGTCTCGAGCAAGTTTCATGTTTACACCCACCATAGATAAATTTGCATTTAATCTGACTACAGCATAGAGGGTAGGAGACCGAAGACTAAGCTGTCAAGTTCTTCCAAAATCAGACAGTGGGATCGCTCTTGCCCCGGATCAAGATGTTTCAAATCCCTCAAGCAGCTTGATGAAGTTGCGCTTGCGTTTGTATTCGACGCGAAGCGCGGCAAGGTAATCGTCAAACTCAGTCACGCGGTCCAGGCGGCCCATTAGCTCTCGGATTTTGTGCAGCAGCTTAGCTGCTTCCGCGTAAGCGGCATTGTTTGCCTGCTTGAGAATGGGCGCGATCATCTCCTTGTAGACTGGTACGACATCGACCGGGTGTCTCTCTTCACGCGCGGCGGCAACCCGAAGCCAAAGACCTGAAGAACAGCCGCCTGCGGAGGCTTCCTGCCACGCCTCGTCATAGCGCTTTTCCCAGAGAAAGACTTCAACCAGACGCGAGTTGTCGGCATGACCAGGCCAATGCCAATGGTTCTTTGAAGTTTTCTCTTGTTGCTTTTCTTTCTCAATGACACCTCGCAGATTGGCTAGCGCTTTGTCTCTCCAGCCAGGCCAGTCGGGACGCGGGCGCACTTTTCGAGCGTGCGCCTTCAACTCCTGGTAGTTTTTCAAAGACGGCGATTCCACAAACTCGTGCCAGATTAGTTTCAGCGCGTCGTCGTGGCGGGCGCGGCGGTGATACTCGCGAATGGCGCTTTCCAGTTGCGCGAGCGCGTACTCCGCGAAAACGGGCGGCAAGCAAAGACGAATTTCGAGTTCAGAGATGAACTTGGCTTTGATGCTGGTTCTGACAGACAAACGGACATTCCAGACGGGTTACTAAAAGTTCTTCCGAAGGCTCAACTACAGAGATTGGAGTTAGAGCTCAATCGAATTGAAGCTTTCGATCAACCGGGGGATCACGGCGAGTACTTCGGTGACTTTATCCGTAACTACCAAACGGGGCATCCATACATTATTGATTTGGGCGACTTGCCACAAAAATCAGGCGAGTCTAAGGAGTACAGGCGGCGGATTTCTGACACCCTAAAAGCCCTGACGGAGCGTAGCAACATATTTAATCCCATAGTGGTGCCAGTGGTTAGACGTTCAAGTGACGCCTCGGTCACTTAGGCTAGGCAAGGATTTGGATAACATCATGATTGACATTTGCCGACCATTCGCCGAGGAAGTACTCGGTGAAGGTGGCTATCTAAATGCTTTCCGAATCTATGTCACCGATAAACTGCCAATAGATGCAGCAGGCGGCATCCGGATAAAGCTTTTGCCTTTCGGTGCTGTTCAGGATTTTAGAGGTTCAGTTGGTCAAGTGCTGCGCAAGGCTGAGGAATATTTAGACGACCTTGCTTACTTCATGTAGCTCTCTAACGAGGTGGGCCAATGACAGAAGACTACCAATACCATCAGAACAAGAAACCAGACAAGACCTACATTAGCAAAAGCCTGTCTTTCAGCTCTCAGGAAGGTCGAAAAATCCGTATTGCATCAAAAGTTCTGGATTCTCCAGAAACCCATTCGTTCGTGTTAGAGAAGGCGGAGCATGTCATTCGAGTCACGGATGGAGGGCGCCAAGAGATCGTTGCCAAGTTCTACGAAGACACGCGGGGCATTTTCACTCTTACGATTCAGCGGTTCAGTACGGAGAGTGGGATACCCCACAAAACGCATTTCTCCTTTCTCGGGGAAGAGATTCCAAAGTTGTTAGCGTTTATTTCAAACCTGCAACTCGTTGATCTTACCAGCCCGAACTCCATAAACGTCACTGATGCGGACCTTGTGCGCAGACTGCTCTCCAGAGAGCAAGCGCGCTTCATCATAAACCAAAATCAGGATCTGATCCTCGAACTGGCCCGGTCAGAGGTAACCAAAGCAGATCTCGTCGCACTCGGGTTCCGCCGAAGGGAGCTTGTTCGATTCGATCGCCTATTGAACGATCCCGACGACGGCTCGATCAATCTCGATCATCATTACCTTTACGGAGCGCCGAAGCAGCAGCCGTGAAAGTCGCATTCGTTGACACGCTCTACTTTGTGGCTTTCTTCAATCCCAGGGACCAATGGCATGAGAATCTGAAGATCGTTTCGGCGCAATCGAATCGGCTCTCACCATGTTGCCTCGTGCTATGATGTGACCGGAGGGGACTTATGGAAATCAAGATGACCATAATCTATGAAAAGGCCGATGGGCTGATTCAGGCTTCGGTCGCTGAGCTTCCCGGCGCGATCTCGCTCGGCGCTGATGTCGAGGAGGCGCGCCGAAATCTGGATGAAGCAATCGAGATGGTGCTGGAAGGAAACCGCCTGCTAGCCGAGGATGTTGCCAGAGAAAAAATCAGTAGCGAAGAAATCTCCTTCCGCGCCGCATGAAGCGAATCGATTTGATTCGGCATCTTGAAAGTCAGGGCTGCCAGCTCATGCGCGAAGGGAGACAGCATAGCCTTTTCATCAACCGCCAAACCAGGAAATCGGCTGCCGTTCCGCGTCATCGAGAAATTCCCCAGGGAACAGTTCGAAGCATTTGCCGAGCGCTTGGAATTCCGTCGCCGTTCTGAGAAGTCTCGGCAGTTTTACGACGAGTACGACTCGCGCAAGACGCCTTGCTATACTTTCGATTATGGAATGGCAAGAATTGATCGACCGAATCAAGAAACTGCCTCAGGATCGCGTCGCTGAAGTTGCGGAGTTTGTCGAATCCCTGGCGCGCCGAGAGCATAGTCTCAATCGAATGACTCTCCATCAGGCACTTACCAATTACGCAATTCAACACGCGGGAACGGATGCCGACATGGACTCTGATCTCGAGGCCGCGGCGACCGATCACCTGCTCCATCAAGACTCAGAAAAATGAAACGGGGCGAAGTTTACTGGGCCAATCTTGTTCCTAACGAATTGGCGAGTTGAATTCAATGGAACTCAGACTGGGTCGAAGTTGGGCTGATGGCTGCGATGGACTTGCAGTAGCTTTGAACAGTCGAATATTGGCATGCATGATATCCTGACGGTAGCAATATTTCTGTGATATCTGGAGTGGTCATGAAGATCGACATTGACGGGCTACCGAAGCTGAACTTATTGATCTCAACCACCGGGTTGTCGAGCGGTTGAAATTCTTGAATCACATGCGGGCCCATGCCCAAATGCTGGAGTTTAGGATTGGTGATCGTGTTTCGTTTCAGCCGGAAGGCCGGCCCCTGCTGGTTGGTATGCTCACGCGCTACAACAAAAAGACTGTTACAGTTATCACTGAAAGCGGGGAGCATTGGAACGTCGCTCCCGGATTGCTGCGCCGCGTTAATAGCTCTCAGAGTGGCGACAACGCTTCGGCGAATGTGATTCAGTTGCACCGAAAATGAGTGGCGAATGCCGCCCAGAGAACGATTGCGCCGGAGACGCAATTTAGAGCCCTTCTCAAGCTCAAGTTAACGGCGCCGGTGATTCGGGGCGAAGAGAATTAGCATGGATATTCTGAAGCAATACACTGAGCGAGCTAAGGAAATCATCGGAGAGCGCACGCCCGACGAGGAGAAATATGACCGTGAAGTCATACGCTGGATTCGCAGGGGTAAGAGCATCCGCAAAGCTATTGCGAAGGCGAATGAGAAGTACCCCACAGAGGCGTTACAGATTGACAATGATAACTTGGCGAACGTTCAGGCCCATTACGAGTACCTGGCCGACCACGAAGCCATCACCGAGAAATTAGACGCACTCAAGAAGATTGGCTTGGAACCTTAGCCAGTTAGTGAACCTTGCCGAAGAAGTTCAAATGTGATCTTCATCTCCACCGTCGGCGCGTAGAACAAGTTGCGAAGAGCGTCCACCGTGGGGAGCCAACATCTCTTAGCAAACTAAAAGAAAAGGCCACTCCCGAGAGCGGCCTTTAATCTTTTGTGCCGCGATTTTGACCCTTTTGAGCGTATCGCGCATTCAAAGAAGCAGCTTGCAGCGGACTCGGTTGAAGCACGCAATAGTAGTCATTTGAAATGGATGTTGAGTGGGATCGCTAGCCGCTGAAGCGCGCCTGTTAGGCCCTTGAACGAGGAGTTGTAATGAATGATCTTATCAAATTGGTCTTCGCTCAAATTCCAAAATATCTCTTCAACTTTTTCAATCTAGTTTCTGGTCCTAAGAGATTTGTTCGAAAGAGGAATGTATACAACGATCGGTCTTTAACTGAAGCAATGACTTTCCTAGCTATTTCATTTGTCCTGACATTAATCTTAAAGGCCCCTCTCATACCGGCGCACGTTAATTTCTGGCAGTACATCGCCACTGTTGGTCTCCTGGCGCTGATCGAGATGGCACTTTTGGCAACTGCGTTGCGATTTGCCTGGAAATTGGTAGGGGGACGTGCACCCTTTGGAAGATTTTTGATTACGTTCTGCTATTACTATGCGGTAGGTCTAATTGGTTTACAGGCGTTCACTGTTTTGGCCTACGGTTTCGCCAAGGTTTGGGATCCGGGATTGTATGCTCTTCTCATAGAGGCTTATAAGGATAAGGGCTTCAGTAATCCTAAAGTAGAGGCATATGTGGCAAAAGCTGCTGCTTCAGGTGACATCAGGAAGCTGCTCCCTTTAGCAGCGGTTAGTTTGATGATATGGCTTGGCGTGGCTGCATTATTAGCTTGGACAATTGCCGGCTGGGGCGCATACCGTGAACTCACGACACTTGCTAAGAAAAGGTCCGTCTTGGCCGGGATAATTTTCATTTGCTTATACCCGATTGTCTTCTTATTGAATTATCTGCTTTATTCCGTATTGACTTAACTTGTTCCTTGAGAAACCTAACGATTGACGTGGCCTATAAGTTATTCGAGCAGTGGGTCGCAGGTTCGGGTCCTGCCCGCCTCAAGTCCTCTTAAGCATAACGAAACAAGAACGAGTAAACTGACCGCAGAAATGAAAGCCCCGGCAGCGTGCCGGGGCTTCCCACAAGGCAGAACCAATTACGTCTTCACTACCCACCTTGGTTACCGGGTTGACCT
Organism: Blastocatellia bacterium; assembly: GCA_963698325.1. GTDB lineage: Bacteria > Acidobacteriota > Blastocatellia > Pyrinomonadales > Pyrinomonadaceae > PSRF01. The sequence goes on from CAVOQJ010000013.1 coordinate 1,210,358, forward strand.
TCATACCCGCTTAAGCCAGGGTTCGAGTTCCCATTGGTCCCATTGTTGTTGTTGGTGCTACTGTCCTGATTTCCGGGCTGCCCTTCATAACCTGTGTTGTTCGAACTGGTGGAAGTCGTTCCCACCGCCAAAGCGGCAGCAAGAAGCAATTCAAGTAGGATTGTCATGGCTGTTTCTCCTTCTCCGATCGGAGAGTGATCGGCCACCCGCGAGGTGCGGCAGGTCCCTCGGGTCGTAAGAAATGGGGCACTGGGTCGCTCAAAACCGTGATAGTACGCCCCCGTGATCGGGGTCGGTTTGTAGACTTCACAAACCGCCTGTGAGCAAGAGTGGTGATAAGAATCAGATATACCTTTTCGCTGGCGCAGAACAATATACCGAACACCAAGCGTTGTCAATCACTACCGTAGCCACCAGCTCGGTGGCTATTTTCTTGGCCGGCGCTGCAGACCTTCGCCGTCATTCCTTCAGGCCGTCTGGCCAACCCTCGCGGCCATTTCATCACAAACCGGTTGTGCAGACTTTGAAGGTGTCCTAAATGGTCCAGTTCATCCGATCCACGCTTAGGCCTACGAGTAGAATCGCTGAATCCGGGGCGTGGCACCTTGGCGTGGCATGAGAAACCTGAAACCCAGTCCTCCAGTATCGGCTCTTCATCTGGTTCACGAATTCAAGGGAACACCATCGCAGTACTTAGACAAGGTGTGAACTGCCAGAGTTGCGTTCCCCCCACTCCAGGGGTCTACTATCAAGCGGAAATATGATGTCTGTTCAGCCGATAATACTGTCATCAACGCTCTGGTCTGTCTCAACTAGTGTCAGACGGTGTACGAGCGGCAGTCATCATTCGATTACATATCCCGTCTAACAGCGATTGCGTTGTGTAGACACTTTGCTTGTTATGACTGAAGACGCCGCTCACAACTACGAGAGCACAGGCTCTACAACTTCGATCTGGCAAGGTCGCTGGGTGCGCCTGGCGTTTATCTGGGGAATCTGGACTTTCATCGGCATTGTTTTTACCTTTCAGGGCTACTTCACCTCCTATCGCTCTGAACGCCCCATGCCCTTCACGGAGTCGCTTTACATACAGATGACCTGGGCGTATCTGTTCGCACTCGCCACTCCGCTCATACTGTGGGCCGCCGCACGATTGCCCATCGAGAGAAGCAATTGGGTTCGCAGTGCCCTGTTGCACATCCCGATAAGCATTGTTCTCAGCGTGGCATTAACAGCGCTCGGGCGTGTGCTTATCTGGTTAAAGTTCAGCTATCCAATGAGTAAGCCCCTGACTTTTGAAAGCATCACCAGATTTGTCATCGGCAACTTCAGCGAGGGCATTGGGATATACATGCTGATAGCGCTGACGAGTTACGCCTACGGCTATTATCTTCGCTATCGGGAAGGTCAGCTAAAAACTCTGCGGCTCGAAGCGCAGCTTTCACATGCCCAACTGCAGGCGCTAAAAATGCAGCTTCATCCTCATTTCCTCTTCAACACGCTCCATTCAATCTCCGCACTGCTCAACAAAGATGTCCCGTCCGCCCGTAAAATGATTACTCGCCTCGGCGATTTTCTGCGTCTCACGCTGGAAAATTCCGGCTCACAGGAGGTAACCCTGCAACAAGAGATGGAATTCCTCAGTTGTTACCTCGAGATCGAGCGCATCCGTTTCCAGAACCGCCTGGTAACCCGCATGGACCTGGGCGAACATACTCTCGACGCCAAAGTGCCCAACCTCATTCTCCAACCGATCGTTGAGAACGCTATTCGCCATGGAATCGCGCCCCGCTCCACTCCCGGCCTGATCGAAATTGAAGCGAAACAACACGATGGCACGCTTCGTATTCAGGTCAGAGACAACGGGCCGGGCCTTTCCGAACATCGGATGTCCGAGGTTCTGTTTAAGAAGGGTCTGGGGCTGGCTAATACCGAGACTCGGCTGAAACGATTATACGGAGCGGATCACTTCTTCGACCTGACGAACGACCCCGATGGCGGGTTGATCGTGACTTTGGAAATACCCTTTCATAAAGACGGCGCCGCTCCCAGCCCATCAGAAATCGCTTAGTCCAGTCAGCCTAACCTCCAAGGCCTTCGGCCCAGGTTCAATCGACATCAAAAGTTTTACGCTACCAGCTTGCGGTTAATTCTTTGCGAGCGTCAGAGGTCGCCGGATACTTCAAACTCTGGATTCCGGTAGCAAACAGGAACTATGAATGAGACTCCCCTCATCCGCGTATTGTTGGTAGACGACGAGCCGCTCGCGCGGGAGATGCTGCGGGAAATGCTTGAGGGCGATCCGGATGTGACCATTGTCGGCGAGTCTTGTAATGGCCGCGAAGCTCTGGAAGCGATTCGTGCTCACTCTCCCGACTTGCTTTTTCTGGACGTGCAAATGCCCGAGGTGGGCGGCTTCGAGGTACTCGCATCTCTGGAAAAGGGACAAATCCCCTACGTCATCTTTGTTACCGCATATGATCAGTATGCCGTTCGCGCGTTTGAAGTTCAGGCGCTTGACTACTTATTAAAGCCATTCGATCAGGAACGCTTCGATGTCTCGTGGCGGCGCGCCAAGGCGCAAGTTATCCGCGACCGAAACGGCGGCGTGAGCATGGATCGGCGGATCCTGGCGCTGCTGGAAGAATTGAAGGCTGGTAACAAGTATCTGGAACGCCTGGTCATCAAAGCGGGTGGACGCATCTACTTTCTCGAGACCAGCGAGATAGATTGGATCGAAGCTGAAGGTAACTACGTGTCCGTACACAGCGCTAAAAAATCTCATATGCTTAGAGAAACTATCAGCGGCCTTGAATCACAACTTGACCCGAAGAAGTTTGTGCGTATCCATCGCTCAGCCATCGTTCGCCTGGATTTCATTCAGGAACTTCAGCCCTGGTTCCATGGAGAATATCGCGTCATTCTTCAGGACGGCACCCAACTGACCCTCTCTCGCAACTATCGCGACAAGCTGCAGGAAGCCCTGGGCAAACTGCCCTAAACTCGCCCGTAAACCCCGCTCCATGGGGGTTATCACACCCTGAAGCCCTCTAGTCACAGGCGTCTGCCCTTCCGTCACAAAAGCGAACCGCCCCGAGAAACTTCTGCGTATAAGTAGCCCTATCAGATCCGGGTAACACTTGAGGAGGGCGTATGAATTCAACCGCAACCTGGAGCCGCGAAGAATTGGAGACCGCTCGGCCTGATGAGAGGATCGAGCCTTCATCCCCTACCAACGGCATAACCACTTTGAAGGATCTTGTTTTCCGACTTCTTTGCGAGGTGCAATCCATTGCTGAGGGTAACACCCTTACCTTTGATGGCGGACTCGACTTCTATGCTGAGGTGAGTCGCTTCGAGATTGATCTCATTACCCGCGCACTGCTTCATACTGGAGGTCATCAGGTCCGGGCCGCCAAACTATTGAACTTGAAAGTAACTACACTGAATTCCAAGATCAAACATTACAACATCAATCCTAATGGGTTCGTGAACGTTTATCCGTTGATTGAAACTCAGGCAATGGAAGAGCCCCAACATGCTTGATGAGCAAGCGTAAACGGAACGCTCGTTGTCTCCGATCAGCCCCTCCCGCTGCTCTAGTCACCCAGTCCATCCCGGCTGGGTGATTTTGTGTTTATAAGTCAGATAAACCCAGCTGTCCTCAAATCAGCGGAGCACGAAATCAGAACCGGGAGCGGTAAGACGGAGTGCTAGGTTCACTACAAATCTCCGTACATACTCCACACATGAGCGCTGCACAAATACGGAACCGGGAGTAGCGACCGGGCGCTCGGTTCACTACAAACCTCCTTCATCACGCGTCGGCCTAAATATCGCGCGTTGGTTCGGTGGTGTGCATTGCAAGTGGCCCCCGGTCGCTACTCTATATATGAAAGGGCTCCCCAACGGTGGTTGCTTGGAGTTGTTCTAAAAGACTTCAAGTTTGCAACCGAAGGAGAGCCCTATGCGAACGTATTATGTTGGTATGGACGTGCATCGTGCAAGCATTGTGATCGTGGTGCTGAACGGAGCTGGCAAGATAGTGATGCAAGCAGTCATCGAGACTGGGGCGGAGCGAGTGCGCGGGTTTCCGATCTGCAGATCACTACCAACAACGCGGGACCCTTGGCTGGCACTACGCCACCGACCAAGGTCTTGCCCACCACCAGTCTTCGCCACGTTCGCGAAGACATCGTCAACGCTTACGCTCACTTCTATAGTTTGGCGTTCCAACGCGAAGTCAGTCGTGGCAACGTATTGTCGGTGGAGTATGCAGGTTCGCGGGGCGGAAAGCTTTATTCGATCTCGCCTTTGAACATAACGGGATCCGGAGCTTTCTACCTTGGGGATGCGGATCCAGATTCGCGACTCAACAACGTCTACTCAAACATCAACACACGCGGCAATGAAGGCTATTCGCGTTACAACGCCTTGATTGTTTCGCTGGACGGAAACAACTTCCGCAACACGGGCATGCAGTTTACTGCCCATTACACATTCGCCTCGGCGAAGGACAACCTCAGTTCCACCTTCAGCGAAGGAGCATTCAACAGCAACCTGGGACTGACCAATCCTTATGATCCAAGCTTCGACTTTGGTCCGGCGGATTACGACGTCAGGCATCGCTTTGTGGGCAGCTTGATCTGGCAGATACCCTTCGCGAAGAACACGAGCGGTGTAACGAAGGCTTTGCTCGATGGCTGGTCGGTAACGGGTATCTTCAACGCCCGCACCGGCACACCCTTCACCATCTTTGACGGTTCCAACGCGAATCTTTCCAGCCCCAGGTTGGTTGCAAACGGACCGCTCAGCGTTCATGTCACTGATACAGGTAACGCCAACTTCTTCAACTATATTGACCTGACCGGTCAACCAGTGGGAGCGTTTGGCAATGCAGTTTGTGGTGGCTGCTCAGACTTCGGTCCTTATCCGGCAAACATGACCAAACGCAACCAGTTTCGCGGTCCGGGTCTCAGGAACCTCGATGCCGGTCTAAGCCGAAACGTAAGGCTGAATGAGCGGTATAGCCTGCAACTGCGCGCCGAGGTTTTCAACGCGCTTAACCACGCGAATCTCTACATCGCGCCAGGCACGCAGGACGTGAGCAGCGGTTTCGTCGGGGCCGTCAAAGGCGTAACGCCTAACGGAAACGTCGAGCGCCGCAATGTCCAACTGGCATTGAAATTCCTCTTCTGAGATAAAGATTCAAACTGGTGGCCGAAGCTCGACTGTCAGAAAAGGACTTTCCTTTTCCTTAATCCGCCTGCGACCTGCCGCAGGCCTATAACCAAACCGGGAGAGCAGCTTACGTTGCTCTCCCGTTCTTTGACCGGCGGTCAGGGTTTATCGCCGCCCTTAAAAACCGCCTCAAGAAGAATGAGAGCGTATTTGGTGGGCCGATGAATGAGGAAGAGCGGGCCACCTATGAGAGCGACATCAAGATCGCTGGGCGGTATATGGCCGAGAATCCAGGCGTTGAGATAGTCCTGCCGACTATCACGTTCAACGATCGCCTTACGCTCTACAGTGGCAAACGCGCAATTGATATTCGCTATCTGGGGCGTGGGCACACCAGCGGCGACATCGTGGTCTATTTGCCAAGCAAGCGCATCGTCGTTTCGGGAGATCTGGTCATCTGGCCTATTCCTTATGTGGGAAGTCCGCAATCGCATCCCGGAGAATGGAGTAAGACGCTGGAAAAACTGCTGGCGCTGAGCCCGGCCATAGTGGTTCCTGGGCACGGGCCGGTGTTGCACGATGACACCTACGTGAAGTCTTTAGTGAAGCTGTTCGCAACCATTAGGGATCAGGTAGACGCCGCCGTCGCGCGGGGCGAGACGTTGGAACAAACGAGAAAGAGTGTGAACCTCGATGAGCTTCAGAAGCTAATCGCCGGAGACTCGCGCATGAGGAAACTAATTTTTCTGAACTACGTCGTTGGCGCCGGCGTTGAAGCCGCGTATCATGACTCGACGGCTAAGTGATAAAGGCAAAGTCAGAAGGTCGCATCCAATGTCTGATTTACGATGCTGACTTTGAACCTTGGACGTTGCACGAGCTGCCAGCTTGTACGATGCGAACAGCGGGGCTATAAAATGCGCCCTCTTAGTCAGACTCTCTCAGCAATTCCAATGTTTCTGTGCTCGAGCCCGAGCCGCCATCTTTTTTAGGGGAGTTCTTGCAAAATTATTGGCTAGAATTCGCTAAGTGCTGACACTGCAACAGTTAGCACAACTCCTTTATCATGAACAATTTATGTTGATATTTTCGCTGATTTTCGCTATCCTCAACCGAAGTGCGGACGGAAGTACGGGACAATGTGTGGGAGTCTAAATGACTACTCTATTTAGTGACGACAAGCCTTATTCGGAAGTTGTAGCCGGGTTGCGGGAAATCGGTTACGAGGGCGGCCTACTTCAGGAGGATTACGCCTTTCCAGATTATTTCGCTCGGAGAATTGAGGAGAGACGCATTGACGCAGTCGCCTTCGGCCAGACGCCGAACTCCTATGATTCTGCGTGCATAGGCGTTGTTTGTACCAATGGAGCTAGAGAGCAGTCGTTGGTAAACCAATATCGCGCATTGGCTGCCCCATTTCTTTTAGAAATCGACAGACATGAAGTTCGTGAATGGGCTGTTTCAAGTCGCGAAAACGGTCACGGACTAATCGAGCGTTACTCAATCGACAACATCCGGGAGATGTTTGTACGTCGAGCCCCAGACTGGAAACCGGAACCACTTTTAAGGGCAAAGAATATTGGCTCGTTTCATTGGACCACCCAATTAGGCCTATTTGCGGGTTTGCTCCCGGAACTAGAGGAACAAATCCAGGCCAAGTTGGAGCCATTGCTTCATGAAACCCTATCCTCTACGAAAGCTGCTTATAAAGATGCAACGGGTCGCAGCCCGGAACCCTCGCAATTGTTCAGATTAATCTTTTGGCTTCTCACTGCGAAGGTCTTTCATGACCGTCGTGTGCCTCGCTTCGTATCGATTGGCCCAGATCCTGATGCGTTGTTAGAAGCCGTTGCGAGGCAACACAATACGCTAACGCCGCGCCTTTTGAATCGGCAGGCCCGCGAAATAGCAGCAGCTCTAATATGGACCACTCTGGACTTTCGACATCTTTCCGTCGAGGTCTTGTCGCAGATGTGGGCTGGGATGCTAATCGACGATGACACTAAGCGGCGGCTTGGTATTCAGAGAACGCCAAGGTCAATCGTTCGGTATATCGTCGAGCACGCACTGCCCGCAATTCAGCCTGGAGATGACAAGCGGATTATTTTCGAGCCGTGCTCTGGGAGTGCAGTGTTCCTGATCGGTGCGATGAATTATCTGCGACACAACTTGTTCTTAATGAATCCGTCAGAGCGGCATCAATACTTCGTCAAACACCTAGCCGCGATTGAAACTGATCCGTTCGGCGTAGAGATTAGTCGCTTGGCCCTTACTTTGGCAGACTTTCCAAATCCTAATAATTGGGAGATCACTCAAGCCGATGTTTTCGAGCCGGGCGCTATGGCGGACTATCTCCGAAGCGCTGGAGTGGTTCTTTGTAATCCTCCTTTTGGGGCGTTTGACGAAGATGAGCGAGCAAGGTATCAGATTCGGTCTCCAAAGAAACCCGTGGAGCTACTTGAACGTGTATTAGACGATTTACACCCTAGTGGAGTTCTTGGATTCGTATTACCGCGCCTGGTGATTGATGGCAAGAGTTACAAAGCGATTCGGAAACGCCTCGCGGAACGCTTCGCCAACCTTGAACTTACTATTCTTCCAGACAAGGCATTTCCTGCCGATTCTGAAATCGGTTTGCTTGTTGCAACCGAACCCATCCCGCACAAGCTCTGCCATGTTATGCACAGGCGAGTTAACGACAGCGTCGATGCCTGGCGAGAATTCGAGTTGAGACACGAGATTTCAGCTCACTATGAGACCGATTTCGATGTTGACCAAGCAAGCGAGAGTCTAGGCATTCCCGAACTTCCCGAAATATGGAACTTTCTTAATTCTTATCAACAACTGCATGAGTTTGCTAACTTACGTCGCGGTATTCAGTGGAACAAACCATTAACAGACGAGCATGGGCACGAAACAGGAAATAGGAAGGAATTCGTGAGGGACAAGCCTGCTGATGGTTTCATGTTGGGCGTTGCTCCGCGAACAAAGTTTACCGTTTTTGAGACGCCTCGGCTTTATTACTTGAGCCGTCGTCCGGAAAACCAACTCACTGATGCTTGGCAATTGGAGTGGGAAAAACCTAAGGCGATTCTTAACAAGGCGGCGCGCTCTCGGGGTCATTGGCGAATGGCCGCTTTTCCCGATACGCAAGGAGTTATCTGTTATCAGACATTTTACGGTCTCTGGCCAAAATCGAAGTATGACGAATCGGTCTTGGCTGCGGTGCTCAATTCACCGTTGGCTAATGCCTTCGTCGCCACTCGGGAAGGCAAAACAGACATAACAAAAGGAACGTTAGAGCGTATCCCAATGCCATACCTTACAGAAGTACAGATCGAGAGACTTAGGTCGTTGATCGCAGGCTACCGAAACGCCATTGCCTCGCCAATGATCATGCATTCGGGCGATCCTGAGCGTCTGTTAATGGAAATAGATGCACTTATTCTTGAAGGTTATAGGATGCCACCAAGACTGGAGCATATTCTGCTAGAGTTCTTCCGTAATCACGGCAACGACAGGCCAACGCGGCATCCGTTCGGCAACTATCTGCCAGCAGACTGTGAGGTTTATTTTTCTCTGTCCGACCACCTCTCACCAAGATTCAGGGATGCTACGTCTGGAGAGTTACTTAGGCGCATGGGGCTCAGTTAGGGGGCTACCTTGCGAGGGTATTTGCTAGATGACAACCATGTAGAAGCATTGTTCGGGAAGGAGTCGAGCGTGGTCCAGAAGGTTCGCTCGATTCCGCCGGATTGCCTACTATGGGTCTGCACTATCACATTAGGTGAGATTGAAGCAGGCCACCGTATGACCAAGACAACTGATCAGCTAAAGCGCGATGAATATGATAGGTTCGTAAACGATAACTTTCCACATGTCGCTCTCGAAGTTTCGCTTTCTACCCGGAATTATTATGCCGAAATCATTGCCCGGATCTGGCGCAAACATCCCCCTCCTCCCAAGAAAAGAACGGAACGACATCTGCTTGATTTGGGAGTTGATATTAACGACGTTTGGGCCGTCGCCGTTGCTTGGGAACATGGGCTGATATTTGTTACAGAGGACAAAATGACGTGTATTCGTGAGGCCGTCGGCTCCGATGTACAGTTCGAGTGTTGGACCCAGCAACACTCCTAATGGAGAGCACTACCGAACTTTGGACTGGCCTTGCTCCTGCGCCGGGAGAAACTGAAAACTTGTAATCCCATTCCAAGCTGCTTTACGCGTTGCCCGCAAGACTCTTCTTCAGCACCGCCACCAGGTCAATCACTTTTCCTTCGTCACGCTTGTCAGTCTCGACCTCGACGACGTTCTTGCGCTGAGCGCTCTTCTTCTTAACCAATTTGAGCAGCCGCTCAGTTTGTTCGTCCTTGAGCCGTTCGGGCGACAACTGCTTTTTCGACTTACTACTGATTAGCTTCTCAAACTTGCGCACGGTCGCCGCCGGGACCTTGGGTTTTTTCTTTGGCAGGCCGACGTCCTCAGGAGAACGCAATTCGTCAGCGAAGCGCATGGTCTCGGCTCGCAGAATTCCGTGCTCTGCAAATATTGCCACCAGGTATTCCTTGCCTCTCATCACGAAAGTTGCCAGTCCCGCCTTGTTCCCCTTTTCCATCGTTTCAGCCAAAAGCTTGTACGCCTTTTCTGAGCCTGATGCAGGCGTTAGAAAGTAGCCACGATCAAAATGGACGGGCGGAATTGATTCTTCCGGAACGAAAGTTTTCAAGTCGATGTCGCGCGATTTTTCCGGAGCCAGACGTTCCAGCTCTTCATCGGTGACGACTACGTATTTGCCCTTGGCGATTTCGTAACCACGAACCATCTCGTCGGCGTCAAGGTCGCGCTCGGTTTTTTCAGAGTAGTACTTGCGCGAGAGCGGCTCACCCTCGGGACTCAGCATGCGCAAGGTTGCGCGGTTGCTGCGATTAGCAGGAAACAGATTTACAGGCACACTGACGAGTCCAAACGTCATCGTTCCGGACCAGAATGGGCGCGGCCCGCCCCGCTCCTCGTCCTCTTCACTGCGTCTCTTTGTGTTTGCTCGCGACCTTTCCATTTTCTGAGGCTGCGCGACCATACGCTTAGGCAGCGCGCTTCTCCTTTCTCAGCGACCGCAAACTTTTCTCCAGCACGCTGTCAAGTGACGCAGCTTTGCGCTTTGTCTTTACCGCATGGAGTCTGGGAGCTTTACCCTTTGCCTTTTTCTCAATGAACTCCATCACCCGCTCACGATATTCATCCTTGTAATCCGCCGGATTGAATTCTCCCTCCAGTAGACCCACCAGTTGCTTCGCCATACCTATTTCTTTCTGAGTCGGCGCGCGTCCTGCGGGCTTTGGCAAATCGCGCGCTGAGATGACTTCTTCCGCATTGCGGAGCGTGAATAGCAATAGATAATTGCCCTCGGCGCGAAGCGCGCCAACGTAAGGTTTATTCCGCATTACCCAGTGTGCGACCCCCTCCCGTCCAGTTTTTTGTAAAGCTTCCGCGAGCGCGAAATATGCCTTCTCATCCCCATCGGGCGCGAGATAATAAGGCCGCTCGTACCATTGCTGGCTGATCGCTTCGGGCGGGACAAATTCCGTGATTTCAATGTCGCGTGAAGGTTTGGGCTCGAGGCCTTCCAGATCCTCATCCGTAAGGATCACAAACTTGCCGGGCTCAATCTCGTAACCTTTTTGAATTTCCTCGTTCGCTACTTCCTCGCCCGAATCCGGGTGCACCATGTGTTGCTTCACTCTCATCAGGTGCTTATCGTCGAGAATATGAAAACGGACCGTGCGGTCAACTACGCCCGAATACAACTTTACCGGGATCTTCGTTGAGCCGATTTTCAGCTCGCCTTTCCAGATCGCGCGTGCCGGCATTACTTAGAAACCTCGCTAGCTAAATTGTCGTTTGGCCTGGCCTCGCTGGCCTCAAAACAATCGGGGCAGGAAAACTCGAGAGTTGTAGTCACCTGCACGCAAATTGGACACAGCGGTCCGTCGCAGTCTACACAGCGGACTTCCGTGTGATATGCATACGCCTGACTGCATGTCGGACACGTCTCAGTCGCGTCGCTAAGCCACCAGGGCTCTGTTTTTTTAGGCATCCTGCGCGGCCTGGCCATATGCCACAACCTAAGGCAGTTTCAGTTCCACACGATGACAGCGGGGGCAAGCCCGCCTTCCCAACCTGAGAGCCACTGTAATTAGATCGGTCTTAGCAATTTTGAAGGCCATTCACTGAAGCTTTGAAGTTTCAACGCCGATAAGCTCATGGTTGGGAAGGTGGGCTTGCCCCCCGCTGTTCGGCTACGATTCAAGTTGAAAGTCTTGAACAGATATCCACCAGCGCACTTGATCAAGATTCTTTATTTTATTCGTATCGCAGCGCTTCTATTGGGTCGAGCGCAGCTGCTTTGCGCGCCGGATAATAACCGAAGAATATTCCCACGGCCGCGGAAAAGATAACGGAGCCGACGATTGCCAGGCTGGAAATAAGCGTGGGCCAGCCAAGCAGCCTGGGAATCGCCACGGAAACAATAATGCCCAACACAATGCCGATGAAACCTCCGGTGAGACTAAGCACTATAGACTCGATCAAAAACTGACTGCGCACCGCGGAAGAACGCGCTCCAATGGCCATGCGAATGCCAATCTCACGCGTCCGCTCAGTCACGGAAACAAGCATAATGTTCATGATGCCGATGCCGCCCACCAGGAGGGAAACACTGGCAATGCAGGCCAGCAGGATCGTCATGGTGTTGTTGGTCTCGTTTGCCGCTTCGGCAATATCGGTCATATTGCGGACTGTAAAGTCGTTGGATTCATTTGCCGTAAGCTTGTGGCGTTGTCGCAGCAGATCAGTGATCTGCTGTTGGGCCGTGTATGTGGCCTCCTGTGAAATTGCCGAGACATAAGAAATTTGCAGCCGCGGGCTGCCGAGGATCTTCTTTTGTACGGTGGTGTAAGGAGCGAAAGCGATATCGTCCTGATCGCGTCCCTGCTGATCCTGTCCCTTGCGCGCCATCACGCCCACCACTCTGAACGGCAGGTTAGCTACGCGCAGCGTCTGCCCGACCGGATCCATCCCCGAAAAGAGATTGTCCGCGATCGTTTGTCCAATCACGATCACACGTCCCGCCGTGCGCACATCTGCGTCAGTAAAAAAAGTCCCGCTCTGAATGCTCCATTTGCGAATCTCAGGATACTGTTCGCTGACACCCTGAACGGAGGTATTCCAGTTCATGTTGCCTGATACGAGTTGCGATCTGGCGTTTACCGCCGGCGTCACCATCGACACGCTCGGCACCTCTCGTTTGATGGCCTCGAGGTCTTCGACAGTGAGTGTGTTCGTGCCGCTGTCACCGGTCCCGCTGCGCACGCCACCAACGTTTTGAGCGCCGGCACTGACGAAGAGAAGATTTGTGCCGATACTTTCGATCTGCGCCTGGACCGAAGCCTGAGCCCCCTGCCCGATGCTGACCATCGCGATTACCGCGGAAACACCAATGATGATGCCAAGCATGGTGAGGATCGCGCGCATCTTGTTACGGACAAGCGCGCGAAACGCCACTCGAATGATCATTGCCAGGTTCATAATTTTCCCCGACCAAAGTTTTTCCGCAGATTTCGCAGATTACACAGACTACGAGATGCGCGTCTATTCTGATACCCCTTGCAACCCCACAGACACGCATCCGCTTCTTCTGTCTGTGTAATCTGCGAAATCCGTGGATAACTAGTCTTCCTCATCGTCGTTACTCACCGGATCATTGTCCTCAACTACGGGAGGTAAAGCCCTCAACTCCTCCGCTGCATCGCGCGGGTTCTCAATCTGGTAATCCTTCTTTATCTTGCCGTCTTTGAAAACAACTGTGCGCTGAGCGTACTCGGCAATGTCCCGCTCGTGCGTTACCAGAACGAGCGTGATGCCTCGCTCGCGATTGAGTCGTTGGAAGATCTCCATTACTTCAACGGAAGTTCGCGAATCGAGATTACCAGTCGGCTCGTCCGCCAGAATCAGCGCCGGGTTGTTGACCAGCGCCCGCGCCACAGCCACACGCTGTTGCTGTCCGCCTGATAACTGATTGGGATGGTTCTGTTCGCGTCCCGCCAAACCCACCGCCGCGAGCGCCTCCAGTGCGCGTTGATCTCGCTCCGCAGAATCAACCCCCGCATAGAGCATCGGTAATTCAACGTTTTCTAACGCAGAAGTTCGCGAAAGAAGATTGAATCCCTGAAACACGAAGCCGATCTTCTGGCACCGAATATCGGCGCGCTCATCCTTCGACATCCCGGAAACATCCTGGCCGGCAAGAATGTATTGACCACGCGTCGGTCGATCCAGACAGCCAATGATGTTCATGGTGGTTGATTTTCCCGAGCCGGACGCTCCCATGATGGCGACAAACTCGCCTTCACGGATCGTCAGTGAAACTCCACGCAGCGCATGAACATCAACGTCGCCCATCGTGTAAATCTTGTGAATATGATCCAACTGAATCACCGGACTTGCTTCCGGTTGCGACGCGAGAGCAGCGGCATCCATCGGCAGCGTCTGTGGTTCAATTGCAAATGTTGTTGACATCTAATTCTCCGTCTCACCGTAACCGCGAACATCTTCAAGCCGATCAAGTCTGTTCAATCTTTTTCAAGGTGAATATCAGTCAACCGGCGGGGGCAAGCCCCCTTCCCGACCTGAGAGGCTCCGACCAAGTTTGGCTAGTCCCGCGTTGAACGCCGTTCACTGAATTAATGAAACTCAACTCCAATAACCTCATGGTGAGGAAGGTGGGCTTGCCCCCGCTCTGTTGGCGAACATTCTCCAATGGAAAACCATCCTTCCTATTTGATCAGAGTTTTTTGGAGCCTATCGGACACCAAACTGACCCACTCTACCAACTTAGTTTCGTCTGCCGCCGCCTGGCGCGCCGGTACGCGGCCCGCCACCAAAGCCAGGCGCTGGCGTTTGCGTGCTTTGCGCTTTATTGGCGCTGGTTAGTGTTTGCCCGATGACAACCATTTCGCCTTCCTGCAAATTACCCTCGACGACCTCCGTCGAAGCGCCATCAGTCAAACCGACCTTAATGCGGCGAGACTGCAGCTTGCCGTCCTGGCCCAGCACCCAAACTAAACGGGTCTGGCCTTCCAACACAGGTGCGGTAGGCGGAGCAAAGTTTCGCTGCCCTCCCTGCTGCCTGTCGGCTTGCTGTGTGCTGGACTGTTGTCCGCCGCTTTGCGGCGTCTGGCTCGGTGAAGCATTAGCTTCACCAGTCTGATCTTGCGCGCGCTGCCGTCGTTGACCACCCGAATTCCCGGTGCCGTCCCCGCCCCTGCCGTTTCTTTGTCCCGAGGCATCCGCCGGCGTGAAGCGAAGCGCGGAGTTTGGAACCTTGAGCACGTTGTTGCGCTCGTCAATAGTGATCGTCAGATTGGCTGTCATGCCAGGTTTAAGTTTCTGTTCCGGATTGTTGACGTCAATGACGACGTTGTAAGTAACGACGTTTTGCACATTTTGCGGATTGAGTCGCATCTGCTGAATCTTGCCGTCGAAGTCCTTGCCCGGAAATGCATCGACGGAAAACTTGACCGACTTCGCTTGTTCAACCAAACCAATGTCAGCCTGATCGATGTTCGCGATGACCTGCATCTGCGTCAGGTCTTGGGCGATCGTGAAGAGGGTGGGGGCCGAAAGGCTTGCCGCAACGGTCTGGCCCACGTTCACATCACGCGACACGACAATGCCATCGATTGGCGAGGTGATTGTTGTATGCGCCAGATTCACCTCAGCGAGCCGAAGGGCTGCCTCAGCTTGCTGCACCTGTGCCTGGGCCTGCTGCACCTGCGCTTGCGACTGTTGCACCTGCGCTTGTGACTGCTGCACCTGCGCTTGCGACTGCGCGATTCCTGAATCAACTGAGGATCGTTCACTCAACACCGCCTGATTCAATTGAGCCGCGGCCTGGTTGTAACGCGCCTCGGCAGTTTTGTAACTGGTATTCGCCAGGTCGTAATCCCGCTGTGCGATCACTCCGCTCTTCATCAAGTAGTCCTGCTGCTTGAGGAAAGCCAGAGCATCATCGAGTTGCGCTTTAAGTACTGCGAGGTTGGCCTGCGCGCTGGAAACGCCCGACTGGTTGTTTTGCACGGTCGACTTCGCGGCAAGCGCTTTCGCCTGTGCATCGCTTACGCCGGCACGCGATCCCGCAACACTGGCCGTCGCTTGCTGCAAACTAGCGCGGGCCTGTTGCAGGTTCGCACGCGCCTGATCAACCTGCGCCTTGGAAACCGACGGGTCGAGTTGGGCAATGACCTGCCCTTGTTTGACCACGGAATTAAAGTCGGCATCGAGCGCGGAAATGGTTCCCGAAGCCTGGCTGCCTACCTGCACCGTTGTCACAGCTTGTAGAGTTCCGGTCGCAGTGACTGTATTACGCAGACTTCCGCGTTCGACTTTCGCGGTCATGTATTGCGGAGCGCTTGACTGATTTCCCCAAAAGTAAAAACCTGCAAGTGCGAGCAACGACAGGCCGGCACCTCCCAAAATGAGCCGTTTCTTTTTGCCCAGGAGGCTCTTCCAACTCCGGCTTAGCCAGTTCGTTGCTCTGGCTGTGTTGATGCCACTTATAGGCAGACGCTCTTTAATGGTTTGACTGGACATACTCACCTTATCAACGGTTTGACTTCAATATTGCATTCGCCAATTAGTTAGACACAGTCAGCGATGGTTCGGTTACAACTGAATACGGTCGCAGTTTAGAGTCCAAGCTTTAGCTTGCCTGGTTAACCATCAGCAGCCTAAAGGCTGGACTCTAAACTTGCTGTAACCGTTCCAGGAGTTACGGTGTCTTATAAGTCGGGAGGCTAATAACGGCCCTCCACTCAGAAATTAATTAACCAGGAGTAAAAGGAAAAAATGAAAAAATTAGGAAAGATAAAGACGCTGACTATCGCCTCCCTGTCGGCCGTTGCCTTAGCGGCGCCTATTGCCTTGGCGCAGTCAACCAGCACTAGTCAGGACCAGCAGCAAGTCACCGGCGAGCGCCATGGTGGTCGCGGCAAAGCCTGGGGCAAAGGTGGTGGTCGCGGCAAAGGCTGGGGTGGCGAACGTGGTGGCCGCATGCACGGCATGATGTTCGGAGGCCTCAACTTGACTGACGATCAGAAGGCTAAGATGAAGCAGATCGGTCAGAGTTTTCGCGAGAGCACGCAGTCATTGCGTGAGCAGCTCCGCGCCAAGCGGCAGGAGTTGCGTCAGGCAAATGAAGGCAGCACGTTCAACGAAGCTTTGGCAACGCAGAAACTGCAAGAATCAGCCAGCCTGCAGGCGAAACTGATGGGTGAGCAGTTTAAAATGCGCCAGGAGATGCTTTCGGTGCTGACGCCGGAGCAGAAAACACAACTGGAACAGAAGCGAGCCGAGTTTAAGGCGAAGAGAGCCAATCACGGCGCGCAGAAGGTTCAGTAAACCGTAACGAAAGCCGGCTCGTCGCTGGCAAGCAGGGTGGCGGGTTCAGTAAGATTGAGTCCGCCGTCCAGCACATCTTAGAACCGATGAGGAACGCTTCCTGTCGCACGGTTACGAACAGGACTCAGACTTGGAGTTGGCGCGCTTGGCGCGCGAAGGCGATGAGTCTGCCTTCGAAGAGATAATGCGCCGCTACAGCCCACGTGTTTTTCGTTTTGCCGGTAAGTTCTTTCGTCAGCGGAGTCTGGTAGAAGAAGCAGCGCAGGAGGTCTTCCTGAAGGCATTCACTGAGCTCGGCAGCTATGAAGGACGCGGTTCGATGGAGGGTTGGCTGACCCGCATCACCACCAACACTTGCCTCAACCTGCTCCGCAGCTCGAAGCGCCGGCCGGAATTGACAGTATCTGATCTGACGGAGGACGAGACCAATTGGTTGGACAACAAGCTGACGGACGCGGCTACGGAAAGACACCACTCAAGTGAACGTAGTTTGGTGGCGGCGGACCTGACCGGGCGAGTGCTGCAAACCTTGGCGCCAGACGATCAGTTAGTTTTGACATTGATTGACGGTGAAGAAGCTTCAGTGAAGGACGTTGTGAAGATGACGGGCTGGTCGGAATCGAAAGTAAAGGTACAGGCTTTTCGGGCACGCCGCCGGATGCGAGAAGCAGTTGAGAAGCTACTGGCACGAAAGCAAGGCAGCGGTAAGAGCCTGGCAAGCTTGAGGAGTTCCAAATGAGAGACGAACACATCATCGGTTTAATTGAGAATGCGCCGCTCGCGAACCTGAGCGAAAACGATCGAGCCGCGATTAGCGCTCATAACGATCACTGCCCGGACTGCCTGCGAGCATTCCAGGCCGCTCAAATCGCTGCCCTGTTGCTGAAAGAGCGAAGTGCCGAAGTGTTTGAGCCATCGCCTTTCTTTCATACTCGAGTAATGGCCATTCTGCGAGAGCGGCAGGCGAATGCCTCTGATACGTGGGCTTTAGGTCGAATGTGGCGGGCCGCCGGCGCGCTGGCGTCGTCGATGGTGGCAACCGTAGCGGCGTTGGCAGTTTTGACTTTCGTTATTCCCGGAAATCAAATGATTTCCAGTGAGCAGCAATTGAGTTCGCTGGCGAACAATTATTCGGCGGAAGAAGTGTTGCTTAATCAGAGTGAACAGCTTGACGAGCCCGTATCCGATGCCCAGGTGTTGAATACGATATACGATGCAGATGAAGACGCGGTGAGGTAGATTATGGACATCACCAACAAAAGCAAATGGCAGGTACGGATAGCAGCAATAGTAATATTCCTGCTCGGCTTCGCGGCTGGTGCGCTTACGCTTAACGGTTACAAGAGGTGGAGTCGTGGCAGCGCAGAAGGACAGCGGCAGAATCGCTTCGAGCGCATGCTTGACGATTTGCAACTGAACGCCGATCAAAAAACCCAAGTCCATCAAATATTGGGCGAGACGAGGGAGCAGCTACAGGCACTAAGGAAGGAATCTGAGCCACGCGTCACTGAAATCCGACGGCAAGCTGACGAAAGATTACAGAAGGTCCTCACGCCTGATCAGTGGAAACAGTTTCAAGAGGAAAGAAACAAGCTGCGAGGTCGCCAAAGGCGCGGCCGAGAGAATTGGTCCGGCACTCCGTAAGCTGAAACTCGCTGACTTACAAGGTGCTTTCGCGTGGTCTGGATTTGAGATCTGAAATCTGAAATCTGAAATCTGAAATCTGAGATCTGAAATCTGAGATTTGAGATCTGAGATTTGTGATTTGAGATCCAAGATCTCATTCAGGCGACGAGAAACAGCCATTCCAGCAACCATGTGCTCACGAAGGGAAGAATAACGATGGGTGAGACTTGTCTGTACTTTGTTGCAGGTGTGAAGCGAACCTGGCGTATGCGGCGCCGATCCATACGTTCCACCGTGAAGTGGGCGCCTTCGTATTCAACCGTTTCTTCCGGTTGCAGTAGACGCCCGGATTGCGAAAGAAGGAACCCTGCCAACGTTGTGTAACCCGCATTCTCGGGCAGGCCAAGATGAAGCTGGCGGTTCAGATCCCTCACGGTCAGCATGCCGCTCAACAGATAGGTTCCACCTGTTTCTTTCACAATTTGCGCACGAACTTCTTCGTCATATTCGTCGTCGATCTCACCCACAATTTCTTCGAGCAAATCTTCAAGGGTAATGATGCCTTCCATACTTCCATGCTCATCTACCACAAAAGCGAGATGTGTTCGTGACGTCTGCATCTGCTTCAAAACTGAACCCAGCCGCGCCGTTGCGGGGATGAACACTGGTGGGTGTAGCAATGCTTCCAGATTGAATTCGCCTCGCTGTGACTGCTCCAGGTATGGTTCTAAATCCCGACGATGCACCACCCCGACAACTTCATCAACCCGGTCACGATAAACAGGCAGCCGCGAATAACCCAAACTGCGGAACGCGGTCTTTGCTTCGGTGAGTGTCGCCGAAGCCGGTAGAGCGGCAACAGCCGTTCGTGGAATCATCGCTTCGCGCACTTCCGCGCCGGAGAAATCAAAAACGCGATTGATAAGCTTCTGTTCGTCTGCTTTGACGTGCCCGCTCTGGCGCGAAGCATTTACCAACTGGCGCAACTCTTCGGCAGTGTATATGGAGCCATGTTCAGATGTGGGCCTTAAACCGAGGAGACGCACCGTGCGAGTGCCTGCCCAATCAAGTAGACGAATCGGGTAATAAAACACGCGATGGAAGATCTCCATTGGGAGGGAAATTGCCAGCGCAATCTTTTCGGCACGTTCAAGCGCCAACGTCTTCGGCGCCAGCTCGCCAATCACAATGTGAAGAAAAGTGATAACACTAAACGCGATGGCAAGGGCGATAGTATCGAGGACAGCTTCCGAGACGCGGCCTTTAAGGGGCGACTCCAGTAAATGCGCGACTACAGGTTCACCAATCCAGCCGAGCGCCAGTGAGGCGAGCGTGATACCAAGCTGAGTGGCTGAGATATAAGCGTTCAGATTATCCAGCAGACGCATCAGCCGTTGCGCGCGTTTGTCGCCGCCGTTGGCGAGCGTGGCAATGCGCGAACGTCGAACGCCGACGAGCGAAAATTCGGAAGCAACGAAAAAACCGTTGGCTAAAACGAGGAGGATTACGACGACGATATTTAGCGCTGAGAGCATTGCTCATGATAGATGTCTGCTGTTTGGAGGGGCAAGTCAGCCTGTGAGCGGGTGATATTTTGAATCCGCTTTCTCTCTGAAAAGAGTCAAACCACGACATTACAGCTCAAGTTCGTCAGTTGCATCGAGATAACCAATGATGCAGTCACGAATTAGCTCGTAGGAGCGTTGGTAAACGAGACTCCCATAGCTGAACGGATCGGCAATCTCGACGCCACGTTGGTGCGGATCAAATTCGCCCAGCAGACTGATGCGGTCGGGTGAGACGTCGTATTTGCTCATCAGCAAGTCGGCGTGATCTTGTTCCATAACCAGGAAGCGATTGATCGATTTGAGCGGGAGTTGTCGTACCCAGGTTGGAGATTCTTTGGGAGGCGGTGTGTTGTGCTGCAAGCAGGTCATTGAAGTTTCCTGCAACGGAGGGGCGTCTGAGAAATCATAGACACC
The DNA here is from genome assembly GCA_963698325.1 of Blastocatellia bacterium. Classification (GTDB taxonomy): domain Bacteria; phylum Acidobacteriota; class Blastocatellia; order Pyrinomonadales; family Pyrinomonadaceae; genus PSRF01. The sequence goes on from CAVOQJ010000013.1 coordinate 1,230,604, forward strand.
GGCAGAATATACATCAACCGCAAGAGATCGTTTCTTAGCTTCGGCAAGAAATATCGCGTGAGCCATCACGCTGCGACATCTATTCGCGGTACAGATAAGAGCTACTGAAGCCATGATGCAGGCGATCAGTTCTCCTTCGGCTCCGGAAGCGGATCCAACAAATCAGTGACAACCTTCCAGACGTTGCCTTGCTGGACGCTATACTGCGTCCGCCAAATCCGGTAGTAGTTGCCGGTCTCAATCAGCGTCCCATCTTTTTTAGCAAGTTGGTAGGTTCCGTAACTGTAGCCCAGATCCGCCGAGTGAGATACGTCGGCAAAGGCTGGCTCCCAGGTCCAAACAATCGAGCTTGCGGGAAGAGCAGCGGCGGCGTTCGCTTTGCCGACAAACGGAAGCTTGTCCTTACGAAATACACGCACGTCATTAGCGGCATAGGCCTCAAAAGCCTTCTGCGCACCGCGCGACGCTGAGTCGCGGGAGAATTCACGCTCGCGCTCGAGGAGCGCAATTATATCTACCTTGATATTCCTTGTGCTGCCGAAATTAACTTGTTGGTAGCTTCTTGGCAGTTGCCACGGTGTTGCTGCCTGCTCCGGCTGCGGATTCGAGATGCCGAGGTCAATCACAAATTTCCACGATCTGTCCGGTTGTCTCTTCCACACCGTCAAGAAGTTTCCAAACGCAACCGGCTTGGCATCGTGAATGTCGGCTTTGTATTGCCAGGGCCCGGTGGTGTATCCCATGTCTCCTGCTAGCGCAATATCCGCAAACGTCGGTTGCCAACTCAACAACGGACGTTTATCCGAGGCCGGCAACGGATGTTCCGTCATCCACTGTTTCCCCTTGACCGCCGTGGGGCGAAATAAAATTCCATCATCTGCAATAAACTTCATAAACGCCGGGCGAATGCCATGCTCTTCAGACATTCTGGCGAAGGCGCGCTCAGTATCGACCATGGATTGCAAGGCAGGTACTTCTTTCGCTTTCTGGGCAAATCCAGGCGAAATGAATCCAAGGAGAAGCGTCAGGCAGATAAACTTTTTCATATCAAGTTTCCCGTAGCGATCAATAGTTCGGCGTTTAGTATTGCGGCGCCGGCGGCGCCTCGGATCGTGTTATGACTCAGCGCAACAAAGCGATAATCGAGCACGTTATCAGCTTGCAGCCGGCCTATGGTGACACTCATTCCCTTGCCGGCATCGCGATCCAGACGCGGCTGAGGACGATCCAATTCTTCGCGCACAATGATTGGACAATCCGGCGCTGAATGAAGATGCAACTCCTGCGGCAACGCCCTGAACGATGCCAGCGCCGCGCTAACGTCTTCAATCGCGGTCGGGCGAAGCAGTTTCACGCGCACAGCAGCCAGATGACCATCAGTAACATTGACGCGGTGACACTGCGCGCTTACAGCCAGCGGCGCGACTTCGATCCTTGTGCCTTTGAACTTGCCCAGAATCTTCAGTGTCTCCTGTTCGATCTTCTCTTCTTCTCCTTCGATGAAAGGCAACACGTTGTCGCTGATGGCAAGTGAAGCAACGCCCGGATAGCCGGCGCCGGACAATGCCTGCATGGTGGTGGCGACCACACTGCTCACGCCAAATTTCTCATGCAGCGGAGCCAGCGCAAGGGCCAACATGATCGTCGAGCAGTTTGGATTCGTGACGATGAACCCCTGTTGCCCAGCGTGGTTCTTTCTTTGCACATCAAGCAGGGCGAGGTGCTCGTGATTCACTTCGGGAATCAACAACGGCACGTCACCGTCCATCCGAAAAGCTGAAGAATTACTAATTACTGGAAAACCTGCGCGAGCAAAGGCCCCTTCACTCTCGCGCGCGATGTCGCCCGGCAAGCTGGAAAAAATGAGTTCACAGTCGAGCGGCGGCTGTGGCGGTGCGACGGTCATCGATTTCACAAAGGCCGGCATCTCTCCGGCTAAACGCCACGTGCAAGCCTCCTGGAATCTCTTACCCTGCGAACGATCTGAAGCGGCCAAGGCGGTTACTTCAAACTGCGGATGGTTTTCCAATAACTGAATGAAGCGCTGCCCGACCATGCCGGTAGCGCCAAGTATTCCCACGCGAAATTTTTTGGTCATTAGATCCGGTCTCAGCCTCAGCAGTAAACGGACGCCATTGCGGAACCGAGCGCGGTAGCGCCGGATGCTAGAGTCAACTTCGATGATAACCGCAGGCAATCTAAGGATTCATGGAATATGCCTGATTGCTAAGTAGAAAGTTTATCGGTTTAAGCCAGCATCCGCTCTCATAGGAATTCGGTTTTGAAACTGACTTAACACTGAAGTTGACTCTAACATCCGGCGCTACCGCGCTCGGTTCTGTAATGTACTTAGCCCGCGTTCCATTCTCCTAACACCCTCCGTAAGCACCGGCAAATCAGCACAAAATGAAACACGCAAAAATCCTTCACTCTCGCTGCCAAAGGCGCTTCCCGGAACTGTCACCACGCCCGACTCCAGCATTGCTTCTGCAACTTCCATCGACGAGCCATAACGAGCGATATCCACCATCGTATAGAAGGCGCCGTCGGGCGTAACGCATCGCAAGCCGCATTCATCTCGAATCAACTCCAGCAGATGATCGCGTCGGCGCTGGAAAGTGCTGCGAATCTGAGTGCGCGCTTCAGCCGCTTCATTACTCCACGCGGCCAGCGCCGCCTTCTGAGAAATTGTTGAAGCGCAGGTTGTGACATAGCCATGAAGCAGATGAGCAGCACGAATCACACCTTCGTCGCCGAGGATCCACCCAAGACGCCAGCCAGTCATGCTCATCGACTTCGAAAGGCCGCTTATCACGACGGTGAACGGATAGAACTCCGAAATTGAACTCGGGCGTTCTCCCCCGTAATAAAGGTCGCGATAGATCTCGTCGCTGATAATAAATGCGTCGGAGCTCTCCCCGACAGCTTGTGCGATCCCGCGCAGATCTTCGTTCGTCAACGTGCGACCCGTCGGGTTAGATGGACTGGTGCAAACGACGACTTTCGTCTTCGGGCTGAGCCGTCGCTTGAAATCATCCAAATCAAAACTGAAATCGCTGGCGGCCGGCAGTTGATAGAATGTTGCACGTCCACCCGCCATGCGGGTAATCGTCGGATACGCGACAAAGCCAGGATTGGGAATCAATACTTCATCGCCCGGTTCGACTAGCGTCATCAAAGCAAGATACATCGCTTCCTGCGACCCGGCAGTGACGATCACCTGATCGGTCGAGGGATTTAAGTGTGGATAGTCTTGAGCAATGCGAGCGCGCAGTGACGGCAGTCCTGCTTGCAACGTGTAACCGTTGCGTTCTTCCTGAATGACGCGCACTGCTTCCCTGCGAATCACCTCGGGAGTTGGCAGATCAGGTTCGCCCAAGCCGAAGCTAATGTCCCCTGGCTTCGCACGATCCGTGATCTGACGAATCGGGCTCTTCTCTATACTGCGGAGAAATTTGGGTGGCTGAAAAGTTTTCAAGGAGAGTGATCCCCCAGCGAAGTTCCATCCTCAGGCATGTTGACAGGTGCTGTAATGCCCAACTCCGACACCTGCTTCGCGACCGGCTCACGAGTAAGTTGAATAAGTTCGAGCATTGACTTTGCAATCGTATCTGGAGGCTCGGTTAGAGCGTACCGCACCATGAGGCGGCCTCTTCCGTTGCTCCACTTTGGGTCCCACTGCAGTTCGGTTTGATTCGGTCCTACCTTTCGCCCCGCCATCTGACTCAACAACTGCGCAAGGGAAGTGGCGCGATCAATCCCTAGATGCAGTTCGGCACCAATTCTTTTATGTTGATAAACAAACTCATAATGCATCCTGAAATCAGTGGGCCATTCGGGCGGTCGAATCTGACGGTACCACGAGGCGTTTCCTTTTGTTTGGAGATCGCTTGCGGCCATGTGGTCGTATGCTTGGATGACCTGAGCAAGTTCAGGGCGCTGCGGTCGAGGGCCACTTGGTGGTCGTGGCACCGGCTTTCCCTGTGCGGTAATGATGATGCGAGGGACGTACAGAGTGCCAACCTTTGGTGCCCCATACTTGGATATTGTCACGAGGCGCACATCAAGGTTAGAGTGGTCGCTCAGAAAACGGACTATTCGTTCAAGATCGGGACGAACACCGTCCAAAACAAGAACTACTCTGGCCAGGCCTGCACGAGGATTGGCGCCAACCGCCTGCCAACGCCGATCAAATTCGTCTATATCAGAACCAGCATCGAACGAACGCAGCGCGGTCTCTAGCGATCCATCAACTCGCTGGTCTAATTCGTCTACTGTCAGCGAAGTAAGGTCGGAGACGTAGTCGACAACTTGTGCCACAACCTGCCGACGCGATTCCCCGTTACGAGCGAGCTTGACCTCTGCGGCGACCGGTAGTCCAGCCTCACTCACAAACAGAAGATCTAGCAACCCAGCCTCAGGGAGCATAACTTGGCTGCTAACCAAAGCCAGCGGTTCCTCGTCGTCGGTTTCCAAAAGATTGGGTTGTGACGCGACGACTTTCTCGAGTTCTCCTTCTGTGTCGAAGGCAAGTGAATCCGCTGCAATCCGACCCTGAGGGCCGTCGATTAATATTGGCATCGTTCCCCAGTTCTAATCGGCATTGCCGTCACCCAACAGCTACTTAGATAAACTGAATGCCGAGGGTTGTAATCAGAATATCAACTGTGGAGGAGGTTCTTTGAAGACGTTCGTCGTTTGCTGGCACCGTGTGGCCGGCCTCGGCTACGCCACTCTCCGCTGACTGGCCGCAAGCCGCTGATTCACTACGCGCCAGAATGTTGCAACGGCTTTGGCCTTTTGGTCGAAGAAGTCTTCAAAGAAGCCGGATTTGTTCAGAGGTGCGGGATATGAATATCGCTCTCCATCGTCGCCGAACTCTGTAACCCAATCAGCGGGTTCTCGTGAATCGACCAATGAAAACAGTTTAGATGGATATAAGAAAGGACGACCGGCGTCATTCAAGATGCGGAGATCATCGGCTTCGATGCCAATCACAACATACGGCTGTCCGAACGTCAGGTCTCGATAGCGCTTATTCTTTTTCTTCAGTTTTACGATCATGATCCCTTCACTCTCACTTGCTTCACTTCGAACCTGCCGATTCCAGGATGTTCATACCAATGAAATTCAAAATATTCACCGGCAGCTTCGATCCGTGGGCTGCTTTTCTTTACCCATTTTGACGCTCTGCCACCATACTGCGCAACCAGACGACGAACATCACGAATGCGTTTGCCCTTGGCAATGACTCGCGCCTCTGACAGGACCCGTCGAGTAAGCTTGGCTTCGATTTAGTGTCTCCTTCGGCACGGTAGACGCAAAACGAGTTCACGGAAATTAACTTAGTTTACCTGAATGCCGTGGGTCAGGATCAGGATGTCGCTCTGTTGGAGGGATTCCTTAAGGTGTTCTTTGAAATCTTTGAGTCGTTTCTTTGGCACCTTATCGCTGGTCGTGATGATTTCGATCTTCACGATTTCAATGTATTTTACACCGTCATATTTCCAGACTCTTCGATCTGGCACCGCAAACGAACCAAATATGGCGACGAGTTCCTCGCGGACGCGCCTCATCTTCTCTCGTTCGATCAGCTTGCCATCACTGTAGGTCAATGGCAAATGAATCTCGTATTTCCTCATAAGACAAGTGCTTCAAACCTTAAGTGCGTCGTCACAACGCGTCAAGGCTTACACGTTAACGCAGATAGTCTTCTAGTTGCACAGCCCGTTCTGTCTTCTCGTCGCGATATTTCACAATCACCGGCGCATAGAGCGAGAGTCCCCAGGCTTGCCCACATTCTCCGCGAACGCTTCGTGAACCGGGCACAACTACGGCACCTGCTGGAATCTCCAACGGCGCATTAGGCGTGCGCTGATAGATTTTTTCGCGCGCCAGATCGTAAACCGGAGTCGAGCCGGTCAGAATCGTTCCGGCTGCCAACACCGCGCGCTCGCGAACGACGGTTCCTTCATAAACTCCGCAGCCGCCGCCGACCAGCACATCGTCTTCAATAACTACCGGCACGGCGCCGATTGGTTCGAGCACGCCGCCAATTTGCGCCGCGGCAGACAGGTGAACGCGCTTGCCGATTTGCGCGCAGGAACCGACAAGCGCGTGACTGTCTATCATCGTTCCTTCGTCAACGTAGGCGCCAACGTTTATGTACATCGGCGGCATGCAAACTACGCCAGGCGCAACGTAAGCTCCGTCGCGTATGCTCGAACCTCCAGGCACGATGCGCACGTTATCAGCTACAGTTGTGGGCCGCACCGGGTAAGTATCTTTATCGAAGAAGCGCAACGTTGACGACGATGACATTTCAATCAATCGCCCCATGCGAAAGCCCACCAGGATTCCCTGCTTGACCCAGGTATTGACATTCCAGCGTCCATCCGGCTGGCGTTCGGCGGCGCGGATCTCTCCACGATTCAACCCGTCCTTGAACTCGGCAAAGACTGCGCGATCCGCAGTCGAGAATTGAGTTCCGTCGCGAGAGCTGATTGCTTCAATCGCTTCACGTAGCGGCATGAGATGCTTCCTTCAGTAAGCCAAGCTCAGCGAGCACTACGCGGAGTTGCGCGCGACTCTTTTCCTGGATAGGAACCAGAGGCAAGCGGAAGTTTTCTCCGATCAAGTTCATCATGGCGAGACCGGCTTTGACCGGGCCGGGACTCGACTCGATAAAATTAACTTCCATCAGCGGCAGTAGGTGGTAGTGTAGTTCGCGCGCTTCACTCCATTTTCCCTCGAGCGCAAGGTCCACCATGCGAGCCATCAACTCCGGTGCTTCGTTTGAAGCCACGGAAATCAGCCCGTCAGCGCCCAACGCAATCATCGGAAATGTTAGAGCATCGTCGCCGGAAAGTACGCGGAACCCGTCCGGACGTTGGTGCAGAATTTCCATGATCTGCGACAAGTTACCTGACGCTTCCTTAACCGCCACGATGTTTTCGCAGTCGCCTGCCAGTCGCAGGGTCGTGTCCGCCGAGATGTTGCAGGACGTCCGACCAGGCACGTTGTAAATAACGATCGGAAGATCGACGGCCTCCGCAATCGCGCGAAAGTGAGCATACAGACCTTGCTGCGTCGGCTTGTTGTAGAAAGGGGCGACGATGAGTACTGCGTCCGCGCCGAGATCCCTGGCGATGCGCGAGTTATCAATAGCAGCAGCGGTGGAGTTGCTGCCCGTGCCGGCGATCACGTGCGCGCGGCCGCGCGCCAACTCAATTGTCCGTTTGATGACGCGCTGATCTTCCTCGTCAGTCATCGTGGCGCTCTCTCCCGTCGTGCCACACGGAACCAGTAACTTCACACCGCCGGATAACTGATACTCGATTAGACGTGTTAAGGCAGCTTCGTCTATGGCGCCATCAGCCGTGAAGGGCGTCACCAGCGCAGTTGCGCAACCACGCAGCCAGTCGATTTTGATAGTCATTTAATCTCCTCTCAAAAGCCAGGCAGATTTTCCATATATCATTTTTCATGTTTCATCTTCATGGTTACTCGCAACTATTAACTCAAGCTTACGAGATTAATTCAATGGCAAATAAAAAATGAAAAATGGTATATGGAAAATCTTCTCAACCTATACCCTATCACCTCATCAATCATCACTTCGTAACACTTCATCAATCACTTCCGAAAACTCAAAGACGCCCGTGCGGCCAATGATCCAGCGTGCAGCCAGCAACGCGCCGGCAGCGAACCCCTCGCGCGAGCGCGCCATGTGTGTCAACGTAATCTGATCCGCGGCTGAATCAAATCCTACTCGATGAGTGCCGGGAATGTGTCCGGCGCGAGTTGACGCGATCGAGGTGGGTCCTTTGCCATGTTCGGCCATCACACTTTTTAGTTTCAGTGCCGTACCCGAAGGCGCATCGATCTTTCGGGAGTGATGCTGCTCTTCGATGAAGGCCTCATACTGATCAAGACCCGCAAAAAGCTTCGACGCTTCCGCTGCGATCCGGTAGAAAACATTTACACCAATGGAAAAGTTGGCGCCGTAGACCATAGCGCCGCCATGTTCTTTAACAATTCGACGCGCGTCACCCTCGTGATCCTTCCAACCCGTCGTTCCCTGCACCAGCGGCACAGTTGCGCGCATGCATGCGTCAACATGGGCGACGGCCGCCGCCCCCGCCGAGAAATCAATAGCCACGTCATGTCCGCGCAAAAGTGCCGCCATTTCGTCGCTGCTGCGGATTGAATCCTTCGACGTCAATATAACGCCAATCTCGTCGCCAGCGGCGCGCGCCAGGCTTTCTACCAACTGTCCCATCGCGCCATGACCGATGAGCGCCAGCTTCATCTTGACGCTCCTTCCACTGCCTCTCGGGACTCGGGTTCTCTGGCAAGCAACGCGCTCGCTAGCCGCACGTAGAGGTCCACCGCCTCACTGAGCTCCTGCTTCTCAACAAATTCATGATCCGTGTGCGCGCTCAGAATCGAGCCGGGTCCGAGCAAGAGCGATTTGCCCCATTGCGAGAGATAAGGGATATCGGTCGTGAAGCGAACCGTGCACTGTTCAAGGCCGGCGATCGTTTGCAAGTGAACGGGGTCATGCTCTGACAGATACTCCACTTCGGCACGTCCCGCGATCGCGTCTTCAAGAATCGACTTTACCGGACCCGCCAGGCCCACAAGCCGCAACTGCAAACCAGCAAAAGCTTCTTCCGGAACAACATTCGCTCTCGTGCCCCCGCTAATCACGCCGATGTTGCAAGTGGTCGCGCCGAGCAACTCATCCGCGGGCCAGTCGCATTTGCGTATACTCGCGAGGACGTCCAGCATTTTCTCAATCGCCGATTCGCCCTGCTCAGGATACGCTGAATGCGCGGCGCGCCCCTTTGTGCGCAGCTTCACTCTCAGCGATCCTTTGGTCGCAACCGCCAGTTTATTGTCGGTAGGTTCGCCATTGATCAGGTATTGGGGTGGCTGCTCGAGCGGGCTTCTATTCGCAACCTGCGCGCCGGCGCTTCCCTGTTCTTCATCAACTGTAAACAACAATCCTACTTCCTCTATGCCTTGCTTCCGGAGACGCTCGGCGGCCAGGATCTGCGCAGCGATGATTCCTTTCGCATCACATGCGCCACGGCCGAAGATCTTTTCTTCGTTTTCGCTGGAAGCGATATGCGGAGGCACAGTATCCATGTGTGTTGAGAGCACGACACGCGGCCAGGCGCCGGTAGTGGCAATCACATTGAAACGATCGGGTTCGACTTCCTGCAGCTCAACAACGTAACCCAATCCCCCGAGGTACGATTTCAGAAATAGTCCAACCTGCTTCTCCGCACCGGTCACGGATGGAATATCGATTAGCTTTCGCGTTAGTTCGTAAACGTTCATTGACTGTAACGCAAACTGTTAGTTTGCGCGGTATCGCTGGCGTTGGTTCGCAAACTAACAGTTTGCGTTACAAAGATTATGCTGAAACTTCGGCGCCAAGGTCGTTGAATTCCCGCAAGGCGTCTTCGCTTTCTGAACTTTCAAAGAATTCTTTGTGAAGCCGAGCCACAGCCTCGCGAACACGCCCCTCTTCCACCGCGAAGGTGAGGTTTATCCTCGAAGCGCCTTGCGAAATCAACGACACATTAATATCGCTAATCGTCGAGAAAATGCGCGCGGCAATGCCGGGCGTACTCCGCAAGCCTTCGCCGACAACGCAGAGTATCGCGCGTCCCTCTTCAATTGAGACGGTCCCAAGCTTTTCCAGTTGCGCCACGATCTGCGATAGCGAAGTCGTGTCATCAAGTGACAACGACACGCTCACTTCGGACGTAGTCACAACGTCTACGGCGGTTTTGTGTTCATCAAAAATTTCGAACAAGGCGCGCAGAAATCCATAGGCACCAAGCATCCGCGTCGAAGTCACCTGAACAGTTGTCACTCCGGTCTTGTGCGCAATGGCCTTTACCGTCTGGGGCGATCGCTTTGTCTCTCCAACTACCAGCGTGCTGCCACTCTCCTGGGCGCGTGAGTTACAGATGCGCACGGGAATGTCCCTTTCAATCGCCGGATGGAGAGTCTTCGGATGAAGCACTTTAGCGCCGAAGTAAGCTAATTCTGCCGCTTCTTCGAAAGAAAGTTGAGGCACCGTTCGAGCCTGTGAAACCAGACGGGGGTCGGCTGTCAACACGCCCGGAACGTCGGTCCAAATTTGAATTTCTTTTGCTTCGAGCGCAGCGCCAACGAGCGCGGCAGTGTAGTCCGAGCCACCACGGCCCAGGGTCGTTGTCTCTCCCGTCAACGTGGAACCTACGAAACCTCCGAGCACCGGAACAAACGAGGCTTCCAGCAGGGGTTGTAGTTGTTGCTGCGTGTTGCGAAAAGTTTCAGCCATTAACGGGATCGCACAGCCGTAATCATCGTTGGTGATAATGCAACGTCGCGGATCGACATCCTGGCTCAGGATTTTATTTTCCCGGAGCACTGCTGCAAGCATTGCTGCCGATAGCCGCTCACCATAAGAAACAATCGCGTCCTCGAAAAACTTGCGACGCTTGCGATCATTTCCAGTTTCCAGAGCCGCCCGGTTGAGAAGTTTCGCGATCTGATCGCGGGCTTCGTCCACGAGAGCGTGCATTGGCGTAGCTTCCTCACGTAACAGTGCATCGATCACTCGCACGTGACGGTCGAAATGCTTTTCAAGGTCTTCTATGCTTTTCGCCGCAGCCTCTTGCGCTTCCACATTCAAGGCTTGTTGCACGCTCTCCAGGAGCGCGTCGGTAAATCCAGCCATGGCGGAAACAATTACGACGGGCCGAAGAGCCTGACGGTCGAGGACAATACGCGCGGCATTCTTGAAGGCCGTAGCGCCTTCCACGGAGGTGCCGCCAAATTTCATGATGGTTAACTGCATAAAAAGCTAAAGGGGCCGGCCTGAACCGTCAAGACTCGAGGACCGCAAAAAAAGATGACATCACCAGTCCGTCTTTCAGTCTTGTCGTAATTCGGTTTGGCGCTCCTGGCGTATGACTGGTAAGTGTAGTTCACACTGCCTTGGCCTTCCAGTTTCCTCTGCGAAAGACTAAAGCACTAACGATTGCCAGAGTTGAAAATGCAATCATGATCGCCAGGAAGACGCCGCGAGGTCCTAAGCCGAAAACGATTGCCAACACGTAAGCGAGCGGAAGTTCCCACAACCAGAAAACGAACAAGTTGATGATCGTCGGCGTCCACGTATCGCCGGCGCCGTTGAACGACTGCGTCAACACCATGCCGTAAGCGTAGAAGAGAAACCCGTAGGCAACAATGCGCAGAGAATCTACACCATAAGGCACGACATTCGGATCGTTGGTAAACAATCCGATTATCTGTCTGGCGAAGAGCACGAATATCAAACCTACCGAGCCCAGGAAAATCATATTGTAGAAACCCGCCTTCCAGACAGCACGCTCAGCGCGCTCGGGTTTCTTTGCGCCCAGCGCCTGCCCGACCATCGTGGCCGCAGCGTTTGACATGCCCCACGAGGGAAGCAGCGCGAACAGGATGACGCGAATACCCACTATGTAACCCGCCACCGCGTCCGTGCCAAAGCTGGAGATGATGCGCACCAATCCGATCCAACTTGCCATGCCGATAAATACCTGGAATGTGCCTGTTCCGGATAAGCGCATCAGGCGCGTCATGATCTGGGGCTCAAGTCGCAAATGCCGCGCTCTAATGTCAAACCGGCCGCCGGAACGAATCAACCGGCTGAGTGCGTAAAGGGCGCCAGTGCCACGCCCGATGTTGGTTGCGACCGCAGCTCCAGCCAGTCCGAGTTTAGGGAAAGGGCCAAGGCCGAAGATGAAGCAAGGCCCGAGCAGAATGTTTAGGGCATTTGCCAACCACAATACTCGCATCGCAATAGCCGCATCGCCGGCGCCGCGAAAAATTGCGTTGATCATGAAAAGCATTACCACAGTGACATTGCCCGCCAACATTATTCTCGTGAAGGTTGCGCCTTGCTCCACTACCGTTGGCGAAGCGCCCATCGCTCTTAACAATGTCGGGGCCAGAGGCGCTCCAATCAACGCAATCACAATTGAGACGATCAGGCCGAGGGCAATGGCCTGCACCGCCGCACGTGCCGCGCCTTCCGGGTTATGTTCGCCAATACGTCGGGCAATCATCGCTGTCGCGCCGATGCTTAGGCCGATAGCCAACGTGTAAATCAACGTCAACAACGATTCGGTAAGTCCGACCGTTGCTTGCGCATCCTTGCCTAAGTGCGAAACCCAAAAGATGTCTACCACCGCGAAGATGCTCTCCATGCACATCTCCAGCACCATCGGGATTGCGAGCACGATGATTGCGCGGCCAATCGGTCCCGACGTGTAGTCGCGATGGCTCCCGCGCAGCGATTCGCGCACCGCGCTCCAAAGGCTCTGCGTCTCAGCGGTCGTTGCACTGGTAACGCCCGCCGGAGCGCTGGACGTCGCATCTGTGAATGTTGGCAGGCTTTCGGAATCTGGCATCTTCGTCTCGGTTGAAATAAACTATGGACACATAATCGTTTGATTCTAACGCAGAAACTCTACGGAATGTTTTGTGTTAAGCGAAAAGCCGACTCGCTGTGAAGAAGGTGCGGCTCTGCCGTCTGATGTGCGATGGCGGCTCTGCCCCACCGTAAGGATTGCGCTAATTCTCAGGGCTATGCCCTGGCGTTGGGCGTAGCCCAATTCTTCGAGGCCGTCTGGCCGGAAGGTCATAGATCTTCCGCACATCAGGCGGCAAAGCCGCATTGCGTACACCGCCTCGGATCTCAAGCGGCGTAGCCCTCGATTACAAATCCGGTTTGCAAGCTTTGATCGGTTCTCGACGCTGGCCGACGACAAATCTTAAACGAGCAGCGAACAATCTTATACCCATCACTCATTCACCCATCACTCTTTACTCATCACTCATCACTCATCACTCTTTACTCATCACTCATCACTCATCACTCATCACTCATCACTCATCACTCATCACTCATCACTCATCACTCATCACTCATCAGCCACCCTTCCGAAGTCATCCTGCAAGCGCACAATATCGTCTTCGCCCAGATAACCGCCTCGTTGCACTTCAATAAAGACCAGTGTCTCTCCTCCCGAGTTTTCCACGCGATGGGCCGCGCCAATCGCGATATCGATTGCCTGGCCTGCTTCAACAATCACCTCGCGATCGTCGAGCGTCACCTTAGCAGTCCCCTCTACCACCACCCAATGTTCGGCCCGTCGCGCATGCTTCTGGTAACTCAAACGCTTTCCGGGTAGGACTTCGATTCTTTTGACCTTAAAACCATCTCCTTCATCAAGGACCGTAAAAGTTCCCCACGGTCTTCCCTCAAACCGCGGCGAGTTATCAGAATCATGTGCAACCATTCGTGGTCTCCAAAGTTTAGAGTTCAACCTTTAGGTTGTGGTTACGCAGGAGCAAGCTAAAGCTTGAATTCTGAACTGCGGCGTCAGTGTCGCTTGAAAAATTGCACTGCTCGCTCGTGCTTCTGCGCTGCTGCTCGGGTATTAAATGTGCCGAGGTTCTTGCGCTTCCCGGTCTTCGGATCTTTTTTTCTTGAGTAGAGCCGATACTTCCCTGATTTCAACTTTCGAATCATCGCTCAATTCCTGTCTGGTTTCTTTTTACCGTCCGGCAGTTGCGTGTTGATATTTGTGCTGCTTGCGCCTCTTCCTTTTCCTGCGGTGCTCAGGAGCATATCGCCCGGTTCGCTCCAGCTCGTAAATCGTATATCCGGTATCGAAGAGGTCGCCCGATGCGTTCCCGTGATCAACGCTATAGTCAAAAATTCTTCCGTCCGTGCGAATGTAAACTGAACCTCGCTTGCCGTCCAAATATTGCTCGCTGGTTAGCAGAGCATATAGGTGACGACGCATTCCCAAGGTACCGGTCGGATGGCAGGGGATAAACTCCCGCCCATTAGGAAGCCGATAGATATTCGATTCCAGCAACACGCTTCGGCCGTAACGTTGCAGGCGCGGCACGAAGCCTTCGGGTAGACCAAATCTCTGTTTGGATAACGGAGTTTGCGTACGGCTCTTTGCTTTCGTTATTTGACGTTTTGGAAAAGCCGAATTAAGCGCAAGGCCGGTTGTTTCGTGCGGGCCGCTTTGCTCGGGATCGACAGGAAGGTTTTCAAATGATGGGCCGGTTTCAGCCAGGAACTCCCGGCAGGCTTTGCGTAGTTTCTCCGAACCGTTGAGCAAGCCCTCGCTCATCTGCTTCAGTGTCGCGTGGCCTGTAAGAACGGCCTCGACCTTCTGGGCCTCGGTCAGCTCGGCCCATAGTTGATCGCCGATGATCGACTTCGACATTTCAAAGGCGAGTTTACTGAATTCCCTGAAGCTTGCAAGAAAGTTTTGGCGGGAAGTTGACCAAAGGATGCGCAGCCAACGCAATGGGACGTAAAGAAGACCTCAGCGTTGATTTACGCAGCCTGGAAGGCTGACAGAGAGTAGCCGGTGGTCGAAGCATAGCGCAGACCACCGGAAGGCGGCCGAAGAATGATAGCACCTTGCAGAGGTGCTAGATCGAAGGCTGTTGCACCCCTCCAGGGTGCTTCAATCACGGCCTTGTTACCGGTGGTCTTCGCTCCGCTCCGACCACCGGCTACTTTCGTCCAACCCTTCGGGTTACACATACCAACTACGCCGGCTGTGCAGCGGATGCTGCCGCCTCCTGTGGTTTCAAGACAGCCAGTATCGCACCGGCGATCAATGAAAGTCATGCGAAGGTGCGCCTGCCACCTTGAAGGAAAGCGCGCGGACAGTTTTTGCTTTTACAGAAATAACGTTGTCCTGGTTTTGCAGTTTGCCTTCGATCAGAAGAAAGGGGTGGTCAACTAAAACTAGACGATACTTATCGAACAGTTGTGGCGTGATGATAACGTTTGCCACTCCCGTCTCATCTTCCATAGTCAAAAACACAAATCCCTTTGCAGTTCCCGGACGCTGCCGCACAATCACCCAGCCTGCCACGCTGATCGAGCTGCCATCGCGCATCTGCTTCATATCGATGGCGCGGCAAGCGCCAAGCTTATCCAACTCCGCTCGATGATAAGCAACCGGATGACGTCCAATCGTCAATCCGGTGCCACGAAAGTCGGCATCCATGCGCTCCGCTCGGGTCATGGCAGCCAGCGGCGAATTGCCGTCCACTCCATGAAGCTCTTCGTAAAGCTCTCCCGCCGGTCGCGCCACTCGTTCAACCTGCCACAGTGCATCGCGCCGGTTTATCCCTGGTTTGTCCAAAGTCCAATGTCCAATGTCCTCTTGTTGTCCAATGTCCAACGTCCAATGTCCAACGTCCTGTTTTTGACTGTGGACTGTGGACTGTGGACTGTGGACTTTAACCGGACGTTGGACTTTGGACGTTGGACGTTTTAAGGCTTGAATAAAGTTCAACGCCCCTACCGCCGCCAGCTTTCTCATTTCATCCTTGCGCAACTCCGGCACGCGGTGGTGTAAATCATCGATGCTTAGAAAGGGACGCTTGGCTCTCGCCTGAACAATGGCTTGTCCCGACTCTTCCCGAAGACCCTTTACATATCTCAACCCGAGACGCAGAACTAGTTTGTCCAAAGTCCAATGTCCATTGTCCAAAGTCTGTCCATCGATAGGAGTTCGGAACATTGGACTGGCCTTTGAACCTCCTTGTTGTCTCGACCTTGGACTTTGGACTTTGGACTTTGGACTTTCTTCTTCCTCGATCGTGCACAACCAATCCGATCGCGTTACGTCAACCGGCCTGACTTTCAAACCATGTCGCTGCGCATCCTTGATGAGCGTAAACGGTTGATAGAAACCCATCGGCTGATTGTTGAGAATCGCAGCGGTGAACGCCGCCAGGTAATGACATTTCAAATAAGCGCTGGCATAAGCAATCAAAGCAAAGCTGGCCGCATGCGATTCGGGAAAACCATAAAGCGCAAACGAAGTGATCGCCTGCACGATCTCATCCTGCGTCTTGCCTGTCATTCCGTTGCGCGCCATGCCCCGGCGCAGTTTCACTTCGATTTCCTTCATGCGCGCTTCGGATCGTTTGAATCCAAACGCACGCCGCAACTCTTCGGCTTCGCCACCGGAAAAGTCTGCGCAGATCATCGCCATCCTCAGCAACTGCTCCTGAAACAGCGGCACGCCCAGCGTGCGTTTCAGCACCGGCTCGAGCAAGGGATGCGCATAAACAACCGGCTCGCGGCCCTGCCGGCGTTTCAAATAAGGATGAACCATGTTGCCGACAATCGGGCCGGGTCGAATGATGGCCACCTGCACCACGATGTCGTAAAACTTTTGCGGCCGCAGTCGCGGCAGACACGACATCTGCGCGCGGCTTTCGACCTGAAACATGCCAATCGTGTCGGCCTTTTGCAAAGCGCTCGTAAACAGCCGGGTCGTCCTGCGGCAGATGCGCCAGATCAACTTCTTCCCGTAAGAGTCGCGAATCAACTCAATCGAGTCTTCCAGCACGGCCATCATTCCGAGTCCCAGCAGATCGACTTTGATCATTCCCAGGTCGGCGCAGTCTTCCTTGTCCCACTGCACGACGACGCGACCGGGCATCGCGGCGGGCTCGAGCGGCACGACCGAATCGAGTTGTCCCTGGCAAATCACCATGCCGCCTGAATGCTGGCCCAGATGTCGCGGCAGATCCTGCACCATTTCATAAAGCTGAAAGAATTTCTTGATGCGCGGATTGCGCAGATCGAGCCCGGCATCACGAAACTGACGCTCGGTCGAATCCTTTGGATCTTTCCATTCCCACGTGTGCACCAGCCCGGAAAGTCGACTAAGCGTTTCTTCATCAAAGCCGAGCACCTTGCCGACTTCGCGCGCCGCCGAACGGCCGCGATAAGTGATGACGTTTGCGGTCATCGCCGCGCCCAGCTTTCCGTAGCGTTCGTAAACGTATTGAATGGCGCGCTCGCGCTGATCGCCGCTCGGCAGATCGAGATCGATGTCCGGCCACTCGCCGCGTTCTTCGGAAAGAAAGCGTTCAAACAACAAGCTCCATGCCGACCGGATCGACGGCGGTGATTCCAAGGCAGTAACAGACGGCGCTGTTTGCCGCCGAGCCGCGTCCCTGAACCAGAATTCCCTGTCTGCTGCAAAATTGAACGATGTCCCAGACGATCAGGAAATAACCTTCGAGCTTGAGCTTTTCGATCAGCCGCAGCTCACGCTCGATCTGCGGTCGCGCGTTTCATAAGCGGGCCGGCCGTTACGGCCGGTGTAACGCCGCCGCGCGCCTTCTTCAGTGCGCTTGCGCAGAAACGAGGTCATCGTCTCGCCGTCGGTACCGGATATTTGGGAAACTCATAACCAAGATCTTCCAGCGTAAATTCCAAACGCGACGAAAGCTCCACGGTGTTGGGAATCGCTTCCGGCAGATCCGCAAAGACTTCCTTCATCGTCTTCGCAGGTTTCAGATATCGCTCGGAATTTGTCGCCAGCAAACGACCGGCAGTTTCCAGACGCACGTGATTGCGAATGCAGGTGAAGACGTCCGACACTTCCCGCCGTGCGGGACTCGCATGACAAACGCCGTTAGTGGCCAGCAGCGGCAAACCCAGGCGCCGTGCAATTTCAACCACCGCCTGATTGCGCGCTTCTTCTTCGCGATTGAAATGGCGCTGCAGCTCGGCATAGACATTTCCTTTCCCAAACACATCAACTAACCACTCCGCTCTTCTCTGTGCGTCCTTTGTGTTCTCTGTGTCTCTGTGGTGAAACGCTTTAGCTAGCGGGCCATCGTGCGCGCCCGTCAAACAGATCAATCCATCGGCATACGCTGCCAGCTCATCAGGAGTTATGGCACACTCGCCCGGTTTCGCATGTTTCGGCACGCGCAACTTCATCAACGTGATCAGCCGGCAAAGATTTTGATAACCGGTACGATTGCGAACGAGGAGCGGAATTGAGAACGTGTTTGGCGTGTGGCGCAAACCGTTTTGTCCAATGTCCAACGTCCAATGTCCAACGTCCGCTTGCCTCTTTTGTTTTTGACATTGGACATTGGACTTTGGACTTTGGACTTCGTCGGGACTTTGGACTGTTATTTCAGCGCCGATATGCGCCTTGATCCCATTCTTCTTCGCCGCCAGATGAAATCGGGGGCTGCCATACACGCCGTCGCGATCGAGCAAAGCCATCGCCGGCATCTCCTGCGCCCGACACGCAGCTATTAATTCTTCCGGCACCGACGCGCCTTCGAGAAAACTGAAGGCTGACCGCGCATGCAATTCGATGTATTGCTCAGCCATTCCAAAATGTCCGTTGTCAACCAGCGGGGGCAAGCCCACCTTCCTAACCTGAGAGCCTCTCTGACTCGTTCGGTTGATTAGCTTTGAAAGCCTTTCAAGCGAGAATTAGAACTCAGCTATGAATACCTCATGGTCGGGAAGGCGGGCTTGCCCCCGCTGGTTGGCGAAGATCCAGTGTCAGTCATAAATGCCTTCGACAAACCAAGTCCCGCTACTCAGCTCACGATAAATGCGATAAAGAACCTGCAATCGCGAACCCCCACTCTCAACATCGTGTCTGCCTTTAATCCCTGATCTATTTTCAACTCCCACGTCCCATTCATCTCTGGCCCATTTGTCCGCGCGCCACCAGTCGCCCGTCGTGCGCCAGGGACCGGCGAAACTAATTACTTTTCCATAGACACTTTTGTTTTTATCCCAGGCGCTAATCTCCCGCGGACAACCTCCTTCCGCGTGCACCAGCGCTTGCAAAGGTGGCCGGAAAACTCGAAAGCCCAGCACCGATTTCGGCTTTCGGATTTCGGATTTCGGATTGCTATTTGCTAAGCGCTGACCGCTGTTTGCTGTTTGCTGTTTGCTTCTTCCTCTTTTTCGCTTTGTCTCTTTCAACTCAAATCTGTTCACTCTAAAAGCATCTGGTCGATGCGTGTCGAGCAACTCAGGCGATCCGATATTTTCCGCGCCCACGAGTTTTGCGAGTCGAGCCAGCATCAGTTCCAACTTCTCCGGCTCAGGAGCGAGCGGGATAAACAGTCCCGTCTGCAGCACGCGCGGTTTCACCGGTTCACAATTTATCGAGACTCCGACAACTGCTGCGGGCGGCGGATGTATTTCCGTATCAAGCAATAAAAGTTTCAGAAACACTTTATGATCGCGCATTGGATAAGGCAGGTTCAGTTTGAGTTCGTGTAAGGCGCCATTCTCCAGCTTCATATCCACCTGCAACGCGTTTGTGGCGAACGCATAAGCATTTAGACTGGCGCAGATTTGATTGAGCAATCTTGCCAGGATGAAAGAGAGCGCCTCGAGTTGAGAGATTGGATACTCAAGCTGGATTGAGTTTTTGAAAACCGGGGCAGCCTGCTTGATTTTTAGGTGACGATTGGTTTTCCCGCCGGCAAGTTCTCGTAACTTTAATCCGTCCTGTCCCAGGCGTTCGGAAACTCCCGCGACTGGCAGTTCTGCAAATTCTTTAAAGGTACGCACGCCCCAGATATTGAGGGTTTCCAGTATTTCTGTGGCGCGATCCCCGTCAATCCCGACTAGCGAATATTGCAGTGCTTTAAGCGGCAAGCTGCCGAAGCAGGTGAGTTCTTCTCCCGGAGCGGTAAACGTGACTCCACGACAAAACTTAGCAGCGTGTATGGCGGCATCAGGGTTCGCAGCCAAAGCGACATTTACCTTGGATCCAAGGCCGCCGGATTCCTTTGACTCTCTTGCTTGTTTCGCGATCTCATTCGCAAGTTCATATGTAGATCCAAATCGTAAAGCGCAGCCCTCGACGTCAATCACTACAGTATCCGAGGCCGTCTCCTCCACGAGAGGCGAAAACGCATAGGCAAACTCGGCCAAAGAGTTCCGTTCCCCGTCGGGCAGTCCGGGCGCGCTTGCCACTTCGACCAGAATTTTTTCACCATAAATACAGGCAAACATCGTACTTTTAAGATTTTTGAACTGGAATATAACCGTGAGCGAAGATTAGCGAAAATCTACGAAGATTGTCAAGGCTGGGCGGTAAATGCGCTATTTGGGTCTAATTGAACTCCCAGGTCCGAAGGACCGTCAGTTAGTAGCCCCGTCCGTGAGGACGGGGAACAGCATCCTCTGATAACCCAGAGGCCCGAAGGGCCGGCACCCAATTGTGGCGCACCTTCGGCGCTCAGGTAACTGACAGCACATCTACCCCGCCCTCACGGACGGGGCTACTAACTGCCGGTCCTTCGGACCCTGACGCATTAAACTGAACCAACTCCTGTAAGCAAACTGTTAGTTTGTGGAGTGCGCGGCGTTTATCTATTTTCTAATGGGCAACTTTGACTAAAACCTCTTCCTCTCGCTTGTTGAGGTAGAGAGGACGCCGGCATTCCACTTGAAAATTCAGACCTCGCAGTAAATTTGACTGTGGTAGTGAGCCTTCAGGCAGGCGGCGACGAAGGTTCATAACTGCCGGAGTGGGAACGGATGATAAGGAGCTGGAGTGAGACAACTGGCGAGTATTGCCATTATTAAATCCAGCGGTGAATCCATAGCTCGCTGTTTTCAGTACTGCACTGCTCGATGACCATAAGCAAGTTTGTCCGGTTAACTGTAACGCCAAAGATGAGCATGATCGCACGCAACTCTCTTCCGCAATTACCACCAGCGCGGTGGGGGTTGCTTCCAAGGTGCGCCGGAAGCGATACCACCAGGATGAAATAATCCGTCCGGCAGATTTTGCGGGAATGTTTCCCAGATCAAGCAGCACCAGTCCAAAGCCGCCGCCTTGTAACAATAGATCGGTAGCTTTAAATGCGTGCTCGAGATTATCGGCGCAACGTATCCAGAGTAGTCGCTCACAATTTATTTCCGCTTGTACTGCTGATTTAGGATCGAACACATTGTTTGTGTCGACAAGCGCGCAAACTTCTTCGTGATTGGTTGCATGGGCCAGAGTGGAAAGCATAAAGCTTGTACGACCCGATGAGGCTGATCCGAAGACCTCGGTTATGGCGCCCCGTGGCAATCCTCCGAACGTAAATGAATCGATTTGCGGAATGCCGGTGGAGATTACCTCCGGCGCCCTTTTTTCGTGTAGGTTGAACGCAGAGCCGAAGCGTGAGGTGAGCTCGGATTCAATCTCAGCTTTTGAAAATGCAGCGCTCATGTTTTATAACTCTGACGTCGTAATACAACTGTTAATTTGCGATCTTTGGCAACGTACCCAACGCAAACTGACAGTTTGCGTTATAAAAACTGATATGCCGCGTAAACCTGCCAATGGCTCCGCCGAAGAATTTTTTCCTGACAAACTAACCTTGCCTTCTTTGCGCGAGGCCGCTGCCGATTGCAAAGCCTGTGACCTATGGAAACGAGGCACGCAGATCGTCTTCGGTGAAGGCGGCCGCCGCTCGGTGGTCATGTTCGTCGGCGAACAACCCGGCAATGAAGAAGATCTCACTGGACATCCGTTCGTTGGTCCGGCCGGTCGCCTGCTCAACGACGCCCTGGAAGAAGCCGGCATCGATCGCTCGCAAACTTACGTCACTAATGTTGTCAAACATTTTAAGTGGGAGCCGCGTGGCAAACGCCGCATCCATAAAAAACCGAACGCTCAGGAAATTTCTGCTTGCCGTCCGTGGCTCGAAGCCGAGATCGCGCTTGTTAAGCCAAAGGTAATTGTGGTCCTCGGCGCCACCGCAGCTCAGGCACTGCTCGGCCCAAAATTTCGCGTAACCAAACAACGTGGAGAATTTATAGAATCCGCTCTTGCTCCCTATGTAATGGCCACCGTTCATCCCTCTTCAATTCTGCGAGCTCCCGATGACGAAACCCGCCGCCTCGAACATCGTCGCTTTGTCGATGATCTCAAAAAGCTTGCTCGCGTTATCAAATAGGACAGACATTCTTGTCTGTCCCCACTCTATCCCGTCTGCGCACAGCCGTGACATTACAGAACCGAGCGCGGTAGCGCCGGATGCTGAAGTCAACTTGAGTGATAACCTTAGATCCATGTTTTGGAAGAAAGGGAAGCAAAGTTTACCAGGTAGATTCTGGCATCCGGCGCTACCGCGCTCGGTTCAGTAACGATCGCTGCCTGGCGGTGTCCTTCGCCTTTAACTTTCCCCTTGACGCCCTTTCTCTATATTCGTTAATATTCGCCTGATTTTCGGAACAGCGCGAAAATAGCATAGTGGCCACAAATGAGGCAAGAAATTTTTAGCTGTTTAGCTATGGAGGGAATGGAAATGCCAGTAACTGCACGGCAAAGGCAGGTCTACGAGTTTATCTGCCGCTTTATTCAGACTGAAAGCCAGCCTCCTACAATCGCCGAAATCGGCAAGCATTTTCGGATGAGTTCATCGGCAAGCGTCCACAGCATTTTGTCGGCGCTCGAGCGGGAGGGACTTATCAAACGCATTCCCAACGTCAGTCGCGGCATTGAGCTGGTAAAACTCGCAAACCAGGACGCCGACACTGACGATTATGAAATTCCTTTGCTGGGACTGGTGGCGGCGGGTCAGCCAATAGAAGCGATTCTCTCTCATGAAACCGTCTCTGCTCCGAAGAGCATGATTGGCCGCGGTCGCATGTTTGCGCTGCGTGTGCGCGGCGATTCAATGATTGAAGAGAACATTCAGGACAACGACATAATCATCGTGTCGTCCCAGGAGACAGCCGAGAATGGCCAGATGGTAGTAGCGCTGATTGATGGAAACTATGCCACCGTGAAGAAGTTTTATCGTGAGCCTGATTTCATACGTTTAGAACCAGCTAACCCGCAGTTCAAGCCGATATTTATCAAGACCCCGGGCAGGCTTCAGCTTCAGGGGGTTGTGCGCGGACTGATTCGCAATTATTCAACTCCAGCTCCGGCCTGAGTCGAGCAAGACACAATTACCGAAGCCTGCGACGTCCCCTTTGCGAGTATGAGTATTATCGCTAACAGCGGCCTTGCACAAAAAGTCGCCGACGATCGCTTTTATTACCTTTTTCTCCCTCCCCCGTTGGGGGAGGGTTGGGGTGGGGGTTTTAGCTGCACCTAGTCCCTCTCCCCTACCCCTCTCCCAACGGGAGAGGGAAAAGAACCCTCTGAATCGGAGACGTGAGCGTCGTGAACTCAATAGACGACTTTTTGTGCAAGGCCGCTAACAGCGAAGACCTTGTTTTTCGAAACAACGTATCAGCACTTTAAGCTGTGTGCGTTTGCACTGACTGATTGTGTTGTCCACATCGAATCGCAGTCAGCAAGATATTTACGTGCAGTCCACCGAACAGCTCTGGAGTTGGCCATCCCAAATCTCTTTGGTTCGGAGATTGGCGGATTCTGGTTAAAGCCGGATCAGATTGAGCAATTGCGAAAACTGCCGGACTGCTATCCCGCGAATGAAATTGATTTGGTGAGACGCGCGGTGGAAACTTATCTGCTTGCACAAACTGAAGACCTCTATGCAGCTACAGGAACTCTTTCATCAGTGGACAATCTTTAACTGAGGAAAACATTCGCCATCAAATCGGCCTTAAAGCTACAATCCGTTCGTAATGGCAAAGAACTCCCATATTGAATGGACACACCACACATTCAACCCTTGGTGGGGTTGTAAAAAAGTCTCGCCTGCTTGCGACAACTGCTATGCGGAATTGTGGGCGAAGCGAATGGGACACCAGCTTTGGGGCACCACAGCGCCGCGCCGATTCTTCGGCGACGCACACTGGACCGAACCGCTGAGATGGAATGAAGAAGCTGGGCTAACTGGGACTCGTGAAAGAGTATTTTGCGCGAGCATGGCCGATGTTTTTGAGTGGCGCTCTGATCTAAACGAGCAACGTACACGTCTCTGGGATCTCATCCAGAAAACGCCGAATCTCGATTGGCTTCTCCTGACGAAGCGCCCACAGAATATCGAAAGACTTGTTCCCTGGCGCAACAATTGGCCTAGAAACGTCTGGTTAGGTACGAGCGTAGAAAACCAGACCCTGGCGGAAAAGCGGCTGCCTTTCCTTTTGAGGAACGCGTCTACGGTTCGCTTTCTCTCATGCGAACCATTGCTAGGCCAGCTTGACCTTGCGGCCATGGTTAAGTAAACGAGGACTTCACCCGATTGATTGGATAATTGCTGGTGGTGAAAGTGGTGGAAGCTCTCGTCCCTATGCATCCGGATTGGGCGATAAGCCTTCTACGTCAGTGTCAAAGATATGGAGTCCCTTTTCATTTTAAGCAATGGGGCCACTGGGTACCAACGGAATTGACAAACGAAATAGTCCAGACCCACGCTTCTTGAGCTAAACAACGAGCGACCGGTTGAAATGGTTCGACTTAGCAAAAAACTGGCTGGCCGCATTCTTGAAGGAACAACTTGGGACGGGGTGCCCCACACACCTTTGATTCATGCCTAAAGTCGACCTCTCAAATTATGAAGGCGGCCGCGAGCCAGCCCGTGTGAAGCATAGTTTACTCGAAGAGTACCTACCTGCATTGGCGTATAGAATTGGCAGAACGTGGGATTCACTTGCCTATGTTGACGGGTTTGCAGGACCT
This sequence comes from Blastocatellia bacterium, assembly GCA_963698325.1. Taxonomy (GTDB): domain Bacteria; phylum Acidobacteriota; class Blastocatellia; order Pyrinomonadales; family Pyrinomonadaceae; genus PSRF01. The sequence continues at coordinate 1,255,086 of CAVOQJ010000013.1, forward strand.
TGGAAGACTCAAGATCTCTCACATGCTGATTCCTCGTTCGCCATTGCCATTGACGCCTTGCGTCGGACCCAGGTGGGCTTGCGCGATGTGCATGGGCGAGATCTTCAGGTTACATGCGTTCTTGTCGAACAAAACAACGTGGCATTTGCGGAACTCGAACGATTCGCCGCAGGTGAAACCTCTTCAGATTTTGAAGTACACGCGCTTCATGGCGAATTTATTAACACGATTCCCGCTATTGATCGGATTGCTAAAGGTGGTGGCAAGGATCCATTCAAATTCGTCCTTCTCGATCCAACCGGTTGGGCTCAGGTTCCGATGGAAAAACTCAAGTCTTTTCTGAATGGACGCAGTTCTGAAGTACTGGTCACCTTGATGGTACGGGACATTAACCGTTTTTTAGGTCAAGAAGATCGTGCTGAAAGTTATCGGAGTCTCTTCGGCCGACCCGGGGTCCTTGAGAAACTGCGAAACTCTCCTCCGGAGGAACGCGCCGAACAGGCCGTACTTGAATACTCGCAGAGCCTAAAAGAGCTGTGTCATTTCAAGTATGTATCGGCGGCGGTAATCCTGGAACCAGACAAGGAATCGATCCGATATTTCCTGGTGTATGCGACGAAACATTATCGCGGAATCGAAGTCTTCAAAGCGGCTGAAATCAAAGCCGCGAAGATTCAGGACGATCTTCGGCATCAGGCGCACATCCAAAAAACCGGACAGCCTGCCCTGATGTTCGATCCCAATCCTCCGAAATCACGGAAAGCTTTGGCTTTACAATTTCGATACGCCGAAAGAGACTCGCAATAGAGTCGTGGCGGTCTTGGCTGCTAATAGAAGTCCAGCGGGCGTGGAATACAAAAAGCTATTTTGTGAAGCAATGTTCTTTCCGCTCGTGACTCCGAATGACTTAGTGAAGTGGCTCAGGGCACTCGAACCCGAAATTGAGATTACTCTTGATGGCGTCCCATCAAGCAAGAAGCCGAAGCCTTCCAAGGATTACCGTGTGGTCGTCATCAACTCAAAGGCACTGCATTAGTCTTCCCCTTCCGCACAACGATCAAACCAATTCCCGACATTATCATTGCCCCGCCAACGAGGGTGCGCCAATGCAGTTCCTCCTTCAATATGAGCATGCCCAAAACAACTGCGACTACCGGTGTTACCAGCGCAATCAACATGGTCTTCGTCACATCCATGTTACGCATGAGCCAGTAGTACAGGAGAAACGCGATCACGGTACCCACGATCGCGAGGTAGAGCAGTGAAATCAAGGCGATTGGCGTCCAGTGAAACTTCAAAGGATTTCCTTCCAGAGGGATTCCAATCAACAGTAATGGAATCAAGCCAAAAACCATCTGTCCGGCTGCAAGTACGGAAGGCTGCAGATTCAACCCATAGGTCTTTACCAGCACGTTGGCATAAGCAGCGCAAAAGGCGCTGACTACCAGCGCCGCACTGCCCCACAGCGCCCTTGGTCCCGACACCTGCAACTGATTGGAGAAGATGACGGCGACGCCAAGCACTCCCAACAACACTCCCAGCATTCTTGGCAGCGTCATCCGTTCCCTCGGCAAATAATAATGCGCGATTATCAATCCAAACGCCGGTAACGTTGACTGCAACAATGCCGCCAGCCCTGAAGAGATGTATTGTTCTCCCCAGAAGACCAGACCGTAATTAAGGGTAAACGATAGAACGCCTGTCAGGGCGAGCAGCATGAGGTCGCGCCTCTTACGCGGTAAGGGCACGCGACGCACCGCAATCAGCGAGAAAAGGATGATCGCGGCAATTACAAATCTGATGCCTGCAAAGGTGAGCGGGGGAAGATCATTCAGACCAAGTTTGATGAACAGCCAGGTCGAGCCCCAGATGCAACACAAGAGAAGCCAGACGAGGCGTGATTTCATATTCCGACGTAGCCCCCAGGAGCGAGCTGTTTATAGGCGACAGGCTGGATCGGCTTTACGACTTGCAGGAGTGGCAAGTTCGGCGTTTAACCTAACTTGCCCCTCCTGCAAAGTCTTTCTGATTGTTTCCTTACTATAAACATTGCGTCCCTAATGGAACGCTGCTCCTTCACTGCACGTGGTACAGCGTTATAGGCTACGCCGGTGGATTTTCAAGTTTGATTATCCCAAAAACCGCACCCTGCGGATCCTGCACTATCGCAAAACGTCCAGTACCGGGAATGTCCATGGCGGGCGCAATGGTTTTTCCACCGAGTTCGCCGGCCCGCTTGAGCCTCGCATCCGTGTCATCGACGGCAAAGTAAACAAGCCAGTGCGGCGGAACGTTCCCCATTTCAGGACCTGGTTTGTACATTCCTCCCGCCGGTCGATCGCCATTCATAAATGACGTGTAAGTCATGGGTCCCATCTGTTGAACGTTTTTTCCCCAACCAAAAAGTCCGGTGTAAAAATCTCCGGCCCTTTCTGTATCAGGAGTTGCGAGCTCATTCCAGCAAAACGAATTAGGCACGTTCACTACGCCGGCACCCTTGTGCGCTCCCGCCTGCCACAGCGCAAAAACTGCTCCGGTTGGATCCTGGACCACTGCCATGCGCCCGACAGTCATAACGTCAAACGGCTCCTTCATCAGAGTCGCGCCCAACTCCTTTGCTTTTGCTGCGCTTTCGTCTGCGTTCGCCACTGAAACATACGAAAGCCAATTTGGCGGAATGCCTTGCGACGTCATCTCTGGAGGCATTTGGTAGAGCGCTCCGACGTCTTTGCCGTTCAGCTGGAGCATTGTGTAGACCATGCCCGGCCCGACGGGGTTATCATTGAAGGTCCAGCCAAACAGCTCGGTATAAAACTTTTTCGCTGCTTCGCCGTCGGTGGTACCCAGCTCAACCCAGCAAAATGTTCCTGGCTTGTATGCTGGGACCTCTTGCATTCTTGCTTCGGTCATTGATTCATCTCCTTTGGAAGGCGCGCAAACTCAATGGGAGACAGCAAGTGCCTGCGCGGCGTCGAATTGAATTGAAGTTAGAAGCCCTTATAATAAACTCTTTTTCTGTTAACCCCAAAAACGGAAAACGCTACCTCCGGCAAGCCGAAAGTAGCGCAATCCGTTTCCTAATAATCGCCGAAGCTTTTAAAAGGATGGCAGCTTCGCATGTACACACTAGGCTGCCGGTTTGTATCCCGAGGATCAACTGTCGGTCAGTCCGTCCTCGGTCAGCACACGAATTGTTTTACCAATTCTCGCGTCCTTTCGAACGCGGTGCCGTTAGGTTTTTGTTTTGGTGGCTTTTCCTCCACCTTCGGTTACGATCCGAAAACGTCGGCTCAACTTGCGTCGAGCCATTCGCCCCCTCCGGCGGGTCCGTCCAAAGGGTGCCACTCGTTTTTATCCGAGTGGCTTGAGAAGATCTCTCAGCCTTCCCTAGCAAAGCCTTTCGGCTTCGGCTCAGGGCGTCAATAGAATCAACAGACCGTTGTCTGATTCCCTCTTCCGTGTGTCACCACATCGGTTGCCGATCCCTGTGTCGGTCTCGAAGGCCGTGACCCTCGTGACAGGGAGGGTTATACGCTTATCGATGTTTTAGATCAAATTTTTTTGTGTTTTATTTTTTGGCCTCATCGCAAAAACATTTTCGCGCTGTAAGAATTCAACTCATTCCTAACGTTTATCATCTTTTGGATCACAGCGAACCTTCCGCATTTGATACTCTTCGCGCCCCTCTTTTCCTTTGTACGTACCCTCGATCGCCGCCAGGAGCAATCCTTTGCCCTTTTGTTCATAAATTACTCGTTGGGGAAAATCGTGTTCTTTATTCTCAAATGTAAGTCTTCCTCCAAACGAATCCCTAAGCGGAAAGGGAACACGGGCGCCACCCTGCGGTTGAGGCAAAAAAACCAGACTGCCGTTTTCTTCCCGAAACTGCATAAATTCGAATGAAGTAGTACGACTTTCTTTCACTGTCCGGCCGAGCCCCAGCATTGATCCGCCGCCGGGTTTCGACCAGATCTCTTCGAGAATTGCATCGCCCTGACGACCCTCCCAGCACCCGGTTAGCCAGGAAAGATCTTCCAGCGAACCTTTTGTTTGTGCCTGCTTGAGATTTGCAGTACCCAGAACGACTAACAGCGAAATCATCACACGTCGTCCAAACATTTTGGTTGCTCCTATTACAAACGTTTTTAAATCGTGTTATTCAAGAAGACTGGCGATAGCCGACTGAATTGCCCGTTGTACCGCTAAAAGCTCGCTGTCGCCCTTATATTTATTTCGTGGCCAGAAAAATCCTTTCAAGCCATCCTTCTTTCTGCGAGGCACGATATGTACGTGCAAATGAGGCACACTCTGGCTAACCCGGTTATTTAACGCCACAAAAGAACCTTCAGCTTCCAGCGCAATTTCTACCGCTCGGGCCAATAGCTGCACACTTCGAAAAAACGGTCCCACCAAATCAGACGGAAGATCGCTTAAAGTTTCAAAATGTTTTTTCGGCACCAGCAAACAATGACCCGGGAAAAGTGGGCGATGATCGAGAAAGGCTACTGAAATATCATCCTGAAATACAATCGAAGCGCTGACTTCGTTTTTGACAATTCCACAGAACAGACAGCTCATCTTCATCTGCAAACCACGTTGCTATGTTGACCAATTTCCATCAGTGCAGCATATCAAGATTTTCATCGAAGCCGGGACGGATAAAATGTACTATGCGTTTGGGCGAAACCGTTAGACTCAACAAAACTTGCACGACCTGGCCTTCATGAAAGACTTTTGGTACTAATTCCATCTAATGAAACTATGACCAGACTACCGCAAACCCGACATTTATGGAGTGCGCAAGGGAGGAGTTTGGGATGCCTATCTCCGCATGCATGGCATAAAAGAGTTCTATGAGTCAGTTCGACAGGATCTGGAGATTCTTAGGCCGCTGGAGAAGCAGTTTTACGGCGATTGGGAATTCGAAGTGAAAGATCCTAACGGATATGTTTTGGTATTCAGTGAATTAACAGACTGATGTTACGTCGAAGTCGGCTTCACTGCTTTTGCGAAGGCTCTTGTCCCTAGCGTATTCAGCACCTCACGTTGTGTCACCCACCCTCTTCTCGCAATGCCCACTCCGTATTTCAAGTTATGAAGCGCGCCGGTTGAATGAGCATCAACTGAAATCACAAACTTTATTTTTCGTTTGCGCGCTTCGCGAATCCAGCGCGGCTCCATGTCGAGCCGGTAAGGATCGCCATTGACCTCAATCGCTGCACGAGATTCCGCAATCACATCCAGGATCCGCTCGACGTCGCACTCAAAGGGCGGCCGCCGCTGAATCAGGCGGCCCAACGCGTGTCCCCAAATTTTGAAGACCGGCTGCCGCATTGCTGTCTCAATTCGTCTGGTCATCTTTGCTGAATCCATCTTGTAACGAGAGTGGATGCTGGCAACGATCACGTCAAACTGTTCCAGAATTCCATCGGGATAATCGAGATGGCCATCGGCAACAATATCGGATTCTGTCCCACGCAGAATTTTGATCTTGACCTTCTCCTGAACTTCATCAATCTCGTCCCACTGTCGCTTCAGGCGATCCAGGGTGACGCCGCCGGCATAAAACGCTGTGGGCGAGTGGTCGGTGATCGTCACGTACTTCATTCCCATTGCCTCGGCCGCCCGCACCATCTCCTCAATTGAGTGTTTGCCGTCTGAATAGGTCGTGTGGCAGTGAACCATGCCGCGAATGTCTGCCAGCGTGACAAGATCTTTCGGCAGCTTTCCAGCCCTGGCCGCTTCAATTTCGCCTACGTCTTCACGCAGCTCCGGAGGGACGTAATCCATTCCCAACTGGTGATAAATATCTTCCTCGGTCGCTAGTTGCGTCGATCGCGCAGAGGGGCGGGCAGCAGTCTTGCTCCGTTTAGCTGCCCGAGTGTTCGCTCCATCGCTTGCAATCTGATGCAACTTGTTCACGTGCGCAATCGATCCGGTTTCCGTCAACAGAGCCAGCGCAAACTCGGCGGGACGGGCGGCAACCAGCGAAACACGGGCGCCCTCGCCAAGCCGCACCGTACAAGCCTCGTGCATCTGCTCTAAGACTTGAACGATGAGCGGGAAGTGAAGAAAGTGTTCGACGAGGGACGACGGCCGTTTTGTATTTGCAACTATGCGAACCGTTCCGACAGTTTCTTTCCAACGGCGCAAGGAGCCGGCCAAGGTAAGGTCCGCAGTATCGCGAGCCGTCAGGAGATAGTTGGCAACTTGTTCTGCAGTGCGCAATGCATGATGAAGATGCAATCGCTCCGCGGACTTTCCTCGTTGGCGATGAGTGGTGACTGTTTCGAGGAGTTTCTGTTCAGTCTTCGCGCCAAAGCCTGGAATGCTTTTTATCTTGCCGGCTTCCGCCGCAGCTTTTAATTCCGCGATCGAAGTGATCCCCAAAGCTTCATGAAGTGTTTTGATCTTGTTGATGGAAAGCCCTGGCACTCCCGAAAGTTCAATGATGCCTGGGGGGAACTGCTGCTTCAGTCCTCGCAAAACGGATGACTCACCCGTGAGGTAAAGCTGTTCGATTTGCGAAGCAAGCGCAGCTCCAATCCCACGCATTGAGGTCAATCGATTCTCAAGTATGGTCTCACCGAAGTCGTCGGTCATGCCCGCAATCACGCGCGCTCCCGTCTGATAGGCACGAGCTTTGAAGCGATCCTTGCCGCCTTTCAATTCCAGCAGCGCGGCAATCTCCTGAAGCGCTGCGGCGATGGCGAATTTGTCCAGACGCTCTTTTCCAGTCATTACTAACCCAGAATACAAGAATTTTTTCTCATTTCAATCGCGGCCACGGGAAGCCTGGACGTTGACGGCTCCTACCTTTAGTCGTACACGTCTTTGGTCAGACCCTGTCCGTTCCTAACGCGGCTCTGCCGCCTTCCGTGCGGAAAGGCTCTGCCTTTCCGATCCATCAACATCGAATGAGAGGCTGCGCCTCATGTTTCGCATTTCCAAAGACTCGCCAGTTTACTATCTGACATCAGTCGCCAATAATCGGTTGCCGGTGTTTCAGACCAACAAACTTAAGAATTTGGTTTGCGAGGCGTTAAACGAAGCCCGCACTTCGGCAAGCCTGCTGATCTTCGCTTACGTGATAATGCCGGATCATTTACACGCCTTAATTGGTTCCCAGCGTAAACCCTCCGCCGTGCTGCGTTATGTAAATGGCATTAGCGGCCATCGCGTGATCAACTATCTGAAAGAGAAGAGCTTCGAATCGTCTTTGGAAAAGCTCAAGCGAGAACACGCCCTTCGCCAGCACAAATACTCACTTTGGGATCATCATCCAAATCTTAAACTGATAACTACAGAAAATGCGTTTATTGAGAAAGCGAATTATATCCATCAGAATCCCTTGCGAGCGGGCTTGGTTGAACAAGCAGAAGATTATCGCTGGTCGAGTGTTCGATGTTGGCAACATAGGCCATTGGAAGATGAGCCTCTACTTGTAGACATCGATCAGATCGATTGGCATAGCAGCGGAGGCGTAGCCTCGAAATATTGAGTAGAATTCGGAAAGGCACAGCCTTTCCGCACGGAATGCGGCAAAGCCGCTTCAAGTGACATCGATAGCAGCGGAGGCGCAGCCTCAGAACGTTGAGTGGCTGTCGGAAAGGCAAAGCCTTTCCGCATGGAAGGCGGCAAAGCCGCCGCACTGGGCCGAAAGTTAACTCTGCTCGTTCTCGAAACGCCGTCTCCAAGGCGACACCGAAAACACAAAGATTGCACACACGGAGACTTGGGTTTACCTCTATGATACCTTTACCAAAATCCGAGGAGTCGAGCGATGCCTATCACTTCCATTAACCCGGCTACCGGGGAAACTATCAAAACCTTCGAGTCGCTTAGCGAGTCCCGGATTGACGAGAAACTTCAACGCGCAGCGGACACTTTTCAGGTTTATCGCCGTACCCCTTTTGCAGAACGCGAGGTATGGATGACGCGTGCTGCGGAGATCCTCGAGACAGAGAAAAACAATTTTGCGCGACTGATGACCATGGAAATGGGCAAACCAATCAAAGCCGCGGTCGGTGAAGCGGAAAAGTGCGCCTGGGTTTGTCGTTACTATGCCGAAAACGCCAGACAGCATTTATCAGACAAACTTGTTGAGACAAATGCAAAAAAGAGTTACGTGCGCTTTCAGCCTCTGGGGCCGGTGCTGGCCGTCATGCCCTGGAATTTTCCGTTCTGGCAAGTCTTTCGCTTTGCGGCGCCAGCGCTGATGGCCGGCAATGTCGGACTGCTCAAGCATGCTTCAAACGTGCCGCAGTGTGCGCTGGCTATTGAAAACATTTTTCGTCGTGCTGGATTTCCTGAGGGCGCGTTTCAAACTTTGCTCATCGGTTCCGGCGCCGTTCCGCACATTCTTGAAGACCGCCGCGTCGCTGCGGCCACGCTAACCGGAAGCGAACCGGCCGGTCGAAGCGTTGCCGGCATTGCCGGGAAACAGATTAAGAAGACTGTCCTCGAACTCGGCGGCAGCGATGCCTTTATTGTAATGCCGTCAGCCGAGCTGGAGGAGGCGGTGCACACCGCCGTGAAAGCGCGAACGATTAACAATGGCCAGTCGTGCATTGCGGCGAAACGTTTCATTGTTGCCGCAGAAATCTACGCTGAGTTTGAACGGAGGTTTGTTAAAGAGATGGAGACGTTGCGCGTGGGAGATCCGTTCGACGAGTCCACCGACATAGGGCCACTGGCAACTGAGCAAGTTCTGAAGGACGTAGACGAACAGGTCAAAACTTCGGTTGCCGGCGGCGCGCTCGTTTTGACCGGCGGCAAGAAGTTGGACCAACCGGGAAACTTCTACCAGCCGACAGTTCTTGCCGGCATTCCTCACGATTCTCCGGCGTACTGCGAAGAAGTTTTCGGTCCCGTCGCGCTACTATTCCGAGTTAATAATATTGATGAAGCGATTGAGTTAGCGAACGCAACAACTTTTGGCCTCGGCTCTGCCGCCTGGACTGACGATGAGGGCGAACAAGAGCGCTTCATCGATGAGCTTGAGGCGGGGTGTGTCTTCATCAACGGCATGGTCGCTTCCGATCCACGTTTGCCTTTTGGCGGAATCAAACATTCCGGTTACGGACGCGAGTTAAGCGAATTCGGCATCCGCGAATTCGTCAACGTGAAGACAGTCTGGATCAAATAGATCGGAACTTCCAGTCAGGTTTACTTGGAGAGGGGAAGAAATGCAAAACGCTGTACAGAAAAATGCGCAAAGCGATGAACAGGCAATTAGAGATCTTGTAGCCACCGTTCGGCGATTTCGCCTTTCGCCTCCACCGTCAACTTTCGTTCGAGATCACCATTGGCGACGGCGGTAACCACGCGAGCAATTCCGCGGACCTGATCGGTGAGGTTGCTGGCCATGGAATTCACATTGTCAGTCAAGTCCTTTCCAGGTTCCCGCAACGCCGCGAACATCGGCCGACACGCCGGCGATTTGCAGTTAGAAATCGCTGAACGTAAACAGGCCGAAGAAGAACGCGCCAAACTGTTAATCCGGGAGCGGGCCGCGCGCGCCGAAGTTGAACAAGCGAATCAGACGAAAGACGAATTCCTGGCAACCCTTTCCCATGAACTACGAACGCCGTTATCGGCGATTCTCGGCTGGAGCCATCTGGTCAGATCGGGAAAGCTTGATGAAGACCAGTTGATGCGCGCGTTTGAAACTATCGAACGCAACGCGCGCTCGCAGTCGCAGCTGATCGACGATCTGCTCGACGTTTCACGCATCATTACCGGCAAGCTGCAGATAGAAACTCGCCTACTTGATCTTTGCGGTGTGATTGAAGCTGCCAGCGACGCCGTGCGCCCGTCAGTTGAAGCGAAAGACATTCACTTTGAACTAGCTCCCGCAAAGTCTACCGACACCGTTGAAAACGCCAAGCCTGCTGAGGCCGAGAGTAATGGACTGCCCGCCGGCTTTTCCGAATTACTGAAGGGTTTGCGGATTCTGGTGGTTGACGACGAAGCGGATTCGCGCGACCTGGTGACTGCGATCCTGACGCGATGCGGTTGCAAAGTAAGATGCTGTCAGTCAACTGCGGAAGCACTCAAAACTTTTCGAGAGTGGAAGCCAGACTTGTTGGTGAGTGATATCGGGATGCCGCAGGAAGATGGTTACGCTCTGATTAAGAAGCTGAGAAAGCTGAGACTAAAGCTGGCTAAGCAGATCCCCGCTGTAGCACTCACCGCTTACGCCACCGACGACGACCGTGCCCGCACGCTATCTGCCGGGTTTCAAACGCATGTTGCCAAACCAATCGAAGCGGAAGCGCTGGTAAGAATCATCGCCGGCGCGGCCGGGCGCAAAATCTGATCCAAGTCCTTCCTTGCGCACATATTTTGATATCATTCGCGCAAATGTTCCCCCGACTTTCGCTATCAGTTTGTCTTCTAATCAACTTCTTATCTGCTGTAACGGCCCTCTCGCAATCGGGAGCTCGTGATCGTGAGATAGCCGCCGCGTTCGCGCCCGTGTTTTATCAAGCACTCGGCGACAAACCTCGCAGTGACTACATTACAAATTTTGATTTTGACGGCGATTGGCGAGGTGATAATAATTGGAACCACACCGACGATAAGAAGTTTCCTCTGAAGGCATACGTCTACTACTCAGTTTCCGAAACAGCTACACATTTCTTCATTCACTACGCCGTCTTCCACCCACGCGACTACAAAGGAGGCGAACGCAAGGGTCGCATCTTGAGCGAGTTGATTCGCGAAGGCGTGAAAAGCGGAACTAAACGTGACCCAACCGGACTGCTGGAAGAAGCGGGCGTCGCGCATGAGAACGACATGGAGGGCTGCCTGATCGTAGTGGCGAAGAATGGCAGTAATCTCGATCGCGCGCGTGTTGTCTTTATCGAAACACTGCATCACAACGACTTTTCTCGTTACCTTCCGGGAGAAACGGCGCCAGAGGGTTTCGGTCTTTTCCGATTAGACGGCGCGCATGCGTTGATGTATGTCGAGCCGAAGGGCCACGGTGTCGAAGCGTATGTGGGCGATGAGAGACAAACGGCGAAGAAGGAATTTTTGATTTACAAATTCACAGGCAGAGCAGAAGATCCGGAGCGAAAGCAGGATGGTTCTGTTGGCTACGATCTGCTTTCAATCGAAACGACCTTATGGGCCAGGGCCAAAAAGGGACTGAGCGGCGGCGCAAACATCACTTACGGCAACACTCACGACTATGGACAAATCGCAATCAATGTCGTGCAGCCCAATGGGCGCGTTGTTACTCGCAGAATAACACTGAGAAAGATTGGCTCGGCTTTCCTCGGCAAGACTGGTGGTCTTAACATGGCACACCCACCGTGGGCCTGGTTTGACAACAATGCTCGCAAGCAGCCTCTGGGGTCGTGGTTCTTTGATCCGGCAACGACTATCAAGCGCGATTTCCGAACGGACGACTCGTTCCGCACGGCTTACGTGCGACTGCCCTTCTGGGCGAGCGGTCGGTAGCGCCACTCTTTCATCCAAACAGTCTCATAGTTCGGGCGTGCCTCTAGCTGCGTGCCATACTCGTGCAATCTCGACGAGCTTTCGCTCGTGATCGACGCGGTAAACAATCCGGTAAGATCGGACAATGATTTCACGAATAGTTGGGACGCTATACTCAGGGACAACTCGGGCAGTGGGTTAGTTTGGCGTTAGCGGAGGCGCTTACAGAACCGAGCGCGGTAGCGCCGGATGTTGGAGTCTCCTTTAGTGATAATCTTAGGCATGCGAGACCGCCTATTACTGAAGTTCCTTTTAGGATCCGGCGCTACCGCGCTCGGTTCTGTATGCTGCTGCCTCACTGAATTGAAACTGAGCCACTACAAGTTATTAAGTGTGCGGTGTCTCCGGCCTCCCGCGATGACCTCCGCGACATTGTAACCTTCATTTCACGCGACAGCCGTCAGCGCGCAGAAACGTTCGGCTATCGCCTCATCGCAGAAACTGACAAGTTGCAAAACTTTGCCGAGATTGGCCCAGTTGTGGTAGTGGGTCAGTTTCAATTCAGTGAGGCAGCTAGCATACAGAACCGAGCGCGGTAGCGCCGGATCCTAAAAGGAACTTCAGTAATAGGCGGTCTCGTATGCCTAAGATTATCACTAAAGGAGACTCCAACATCCGGCGCTACCGCGCTCGGTTCTGTAAGCGCCTCCGCTGACGCCAAACTGACCCACTACCATACTTCCGTATGGCTTGACCTTGCTAAAGACCCGAGGCAGGTCCCCGTGCTCGGCGTCATCGAGGAAATGGTCAAGCTCGGCATGATCACACTCATCGTGCCGCGCGTTGGACTCGATGAGTTTCTGCGCAACCGGGAACGCATTGCCAGGGAAAGCGCCAAGAGTCTATCTACACATTTCCGCCTCGTAAAGGACGCGGTTGGCAAGATTGGCGGCAACAAGAAGATTAAGCGGGTCGTTCTCTCGCGTCTCGACGATGTAGGCCATAAGATTCCGATCATCGGCGGCGAGGCCGTTGGCATACTGGATCGCATTGAGAAGTTGCTCGCTACGTCCCCGATCATTGAAACATCGAGGGAGGTGAGACTTCGCGCAGCCCAGCGAGCACTCGAAAAAAAGGCTCCGTTCCATCACGGTAGGAACGCGATGGCCGATGCGATCCTTATTGAGACTTATGCCGATTGCGTAAGCGACAAGACGGCTTCGGGCGTTCGCTTCGCGTTTGTCACTCACAACCACAGGGACTTCAGCACCGAGAACGGCAATCATAAAATGCCGCACTTGGACTTCACCGGCGCCTTCTCCCGAATCAAATCGCTGTACTTCATCAACCTACCCGAAGCCCTTCGCCGCGTCGAGCCATCGCTCGTTACCGACATTATGCTTGAGCACTCCTGGACCCAAGAACCTCGCGGCCTGACAGAAATCCTTGAAGCTGAGGAATTGCTATTCAATCAGGTTTGGTACAACCGACATTGGAACCTGCGAATTGGCGTCCAAGAAGGGAAGATCAAGGTCGTAGAAAAAGAGAGCTATCCCCGCCCGCCAGGTGCGCAGGAAACGATCCAACGAGACGTGTGGAGAGGTGCTCTGAAGTCGGCGCGGAGGGTCGAGCATCGCTACGGCAAGAAGAACCTTGGACCCTGGGATGATTTCGAGTGGGGCATGATCAATGGCAAGCTATCCGCACTTCGGTGGGCCTTGGGAGACGAGTGGGACATGCTTGACACGTAGAGTGCGACGCCCGAGCGCAACTACTAAGCACTTCCGCTCCGTAGTAGACTGTCCGCGAGCAAGTCTTCTCAACCCGGCATAAGGTGGAATCCAAATGAGAATTGCACTGAAGTATGGGCTGATGATTACGCTGGGGGCAATTGCCTGGGTGGTTGTCACTCACCTGCTCGTACCTGATCCTCGTTCTCCGGTTCATAGTCTCGGTGCCGGGATTTTCTTTAACGTTCTTCACATCGCAGGAATCTATCTTGCTATCAGGAGTTTGAAAAACGAGGCCGCCGGCGAATTGGTTTTTAAGGCAGGAATGAAAACAGGAATGGCAACGGCCTTTGTCTATGCACTTTCTTTCTGCCTGTTTTTTGTGATCGCGCTTCTTGTTGTCGGCACAAAGCTAATGGCGGGCGAACCGGGTGCGGAAAATATGCCGCTGTGGCGAATAGCCCTTGGCGCTTTCGTCGGGTTGTTCCTGGGTTCCCTGCTCTTCGGCCTTATCTACTCGGCACTGATCTCTTTCTTCCTCGCAAAACGGAGAAGCGCAAGCTGACCAAGGATCTTCTCTGTGCAACCGCTGTGTCCCAGGTGGTGAATAAACGCCCGACAACCACTCACCACAGAGGCACAACGAGCACGGAGGTTACACAAAGAAAGCGAAATTAAGACACCACCTCCAGTCCCTATCTCTTGATGCTCAGGAGGCCATCTGAAAATAGAAATGTCTTTGGAGCCCAATTCGCAATCTGGGTCAGCACTTCGTCGGTCAGGGCGATTGCGTAATTGAATTCTCGGCTGGCCGCTTCGATTGCAATGCCGACCAACTGACAAACTGACTTCCCGTTCTCCTCGACGTGGCGCCAGACGGGGCTTCCGCTTTGGCCCTTTGTCGTGTCAATGGTATGGCAGAGAACGTTGCGGTAGGATTGCGGCAAGACCTCTCTCAAATGTTTCGTATTCGGGATTTACGAGGCAAACCCAGCGGAAGGGACGGTCGATGGTGTTCGAGGTCGGGATCCGGTCGTCATTCTTGATGATGCCGGATGGCTCGCTGGCCGTGGCCGCCTCGAGTGCTAACGTTCATCGGTTCGGAAGTCGCAGAAGCTGAACGCGGCAGGCCCTGTCCGAGATGCGGATGGAAGTTCCGCAACGGAGACGGCAACTCGGTTCGAAGCACGCGTACCATCACGCCGCGCGTAGCCGGCCCGACCTTGCCGTCGGCTTCGAGTCCATAGTCCTGCTGAAAACGCTTGAGGGCATTCCGCAGTTCCTCCGTCATCTTGCCGAGTGGAGTCGGATTGAGTGTTCTATACATCCACTCCATGGCGACCTGGTTCAGCGCAACATTCGTTGGCACATCCAGGACGCCGCTGGGCTCCAACTTGGAGATCATTTGGAAGCACTCCAGGGCCTGGCTGGTGCTTGTGCCAAACTTTCCGTCGACAACCAGATGGGGCTGTTCGCCGGCGACCTTCAAGATGGTCTGATACCAGACTGTTATTTCAGTGAGGTTGCTTTTCGACATGAGGGTTCCTCCTACGGCACCAACACGACCTTACCAATGTTCTTTCGCGCTTCCAGGTAGCTGTGGGCATCTCCCGCTTGCGCAAAAGGAAACGCTTTATCGACAAACGGCCTAATCCAACCCTCATCAACTCCATCAAGGATTGCTTTCATCCATGTCGCAACTTTCTCCGGCTCGTGCCACATGTGACCCAGGTTTAATCCGAACACACCACGGTTTTTGTTGAGTAATCCGATCGGGTGAAATCTCGGCATCTGGACCGCAGCTTTGATCAGCTTCAGTTTACCTTTCAAGCCGTTTGCAGATGCGGAAGAGACTCCGAACATACCCAACCGGCCCGTGTGCCTCAACGCCGCGTAGCTCTTCTTCCAGTGACTGCCGCCGATTGGATCGATTACTAACTCAACCCCTCGTCCGTTAGTGAGTTGCTGCAAGACAGGAAGCCAATCCTGATTGCGATAATCGATGGGATGATCGAGGCCGCGCTGCCGCAGGAATTCGTGTTTGCCCGGGCTCGCCGTGCCATAAGTAGTCGCGCCAATCTTTCTGGCAATATCCAGCGCGGCCAAACCGACACCACCGCCCGCATTGTGAATCAAAACCGATTCGCCCGGTTGCAACGAACCCATCACGTAGAGCAGCGCATAGGCCGTCAGGTAGTTGACCGGAATTGCCGCCGCCTGTTCGAAACTGAGCAATTCGGGTTTTTCAAAAATCTGATTTGCGCGCACGGCAATTTTTTCCGCTTGCCCCCGAAAGCGTGTTAGCGCGACAACTGCTTTGCCGAGGAGATTCGGATCCGCGTCTTCACCAACTGCTTCCACCACGCCCGCCACTTCATAACCCATCACGCAGGGCTTCTTTGGCCCATCCGGATACAGACCCTGCCGCGCCAGTATGTCGGCAAAATTAAGGCCGGCAGCTTTCACTTTAATTACTACCTCGCCCTTGTCCGGCCGGGGGTCCGGGGCCTCCTGAACTTTCAGAACTTCAACACCGCCGTTTGCTGTGGTCACGATTTGTCGCATTCGTTCCTCCATCCAATCCTGCTTCCATACAGGTTACTTCCAAATGACCACTTTGTCTTTATCCGCTCAAGTCAGTCGTTGGGGTTTGCTTCGCGACGGCAGTATGATAAGAACAGCGTGGTCATGAGGATTGAAGGCATCATTTGGCTAAGAGCCGTTATTGATAAACTTGCCTTCAAACATCGCGTTGAAGCCTTTGAGGTCGAAGAACTATTTGCCGGCAAGCCAAAGTTCAGGTTTGTGGAAAAAGGCGAGCGAGAAGGCAAGAATGTTTACCTCGCTTTCGGCCAAACGGATGCGGGCAGATACTTGACGGTGCTCTTCATTCATAAGAAAACAAAGGATGCCTTGATCTTGAGCGCCAGGGACATGGCGGAGAAAGAGAGGAAGATGTATGGCAGAAAATGATTCACAACAATTGCCTTCCTTCGCATCGCTCGATGAGCTGGTGGAATTCTTTGACACTCACGATATGGGTGAGTATGAAGGAGCTTTGCCGGAAGCGCACTTTGAAGTTGACCTCCGGAGAAAGACCCACCTCGTTGCAATTGATGAAGAGCTAAACAACCGACTGACGGAAATTGCCGAACAGGAACGGACACCAGCTGAATCCTTGGTCAACTCATGGCTGAAAGAAAAAATCTCACGCTACCCGAAACAGGCCTAGCGCCAAGCGCACCCGACAAAGCAAATTCTGGAGCGCAGACAGCGCGCTGCCCACGAGAGAGATACTAAGTGTCTTTAGGACATGAGAGGAGACCTTAAGATGCTGGACTCTCGGGAATCCACCCGTAATCTGATGGATCGGCTCTATAAGAAGCCGTTGATATGTGAGTTCTTCTTCGTCTTCTCACGCTTTGAATATGCTCTATTGAGCTTGAACTACATTAAATCTAACAAATTAGATCGACGTAGCTAGCTTCATCGTTGGTCACGCCGACTGACCTACCAAACTTCCAGGGTAGTTCAGCGTCAGCCTCTGTCTCTCTCAGAAATTCCTCGTAGGAAAGTGGATCTTTCTTCTCGACAGTTGGCTTATTGCGGCGAGCGCGCGTCTTATTGCTCGTCGAGGATTGCGCGAAGGAACTTGCTACAAGGACAAAACAGCCGAAAATAGCGGCGAGTTTCTTCATAAGAAATGTTGGCTCGAATAAATGGCGAAGATATTGCCATACTCTGCTTCAAGCTAAATCCAACTTGAAAGTGATGAAGGGCGCAGAGGTTTTCACGCTCTGCGCCCAAATCATCAGCTCGCGCTCTTTGCTGCCGTATCCGTAGCCGCGACCTTATTCGGCTGTGGCGTAATCCGCAGGTAAGGCTTGGGTGCTCTCCAGCCCGCGGGAAACTTCGCCTTCGCATCTTCATCCGACATTGAAGGAACGATGATCACGTCATCGCCGTCTTTCCAGTTCACCGGTGTCGCCACGCTGTATTTCGCCGTCAACTGAAGTGAATCGATCACCCTCAGAATCTCGTCGAAGTTACGGCCAGTGCTTGCCGGATAAGTGATCATTAGCTTGATTTTTTTGTCTGGCCCAATAATGTAAACCGAACGCACTGTAAACACGTCGCTAATCTCCGGATGGATCATGTCATACAATTCTGAGATCTTATGATCCGGATCCGCGATTACCGGAAAGTTCAGGGCTGTCCCCTGAGTTTCCCGAATGTCTTCGGCCCACTTCTTGTGTGAATCCGTCGGGTCTACACTGAGGCCGATCACCTTCACGTTGCGCTTGTCGAATTCGGGTTTGAGTCGCGCACACTCACCAAGCTCGGTGGTGCAGACCGGCGTGAAATCTTTAGGGTGGGAAAACAACACGGCCCAGCTGTCGCCGATCCATTCGTGAAAGCTAATCGGGCCTTCGGTTGTCTCTGCTGTAAAATCGGGTGCGATGTCACCTAAACGTAAAGCCATCTCGATCTCCTTCCATTGATAAAGGGTAATCTCCCTATTGACTACAAGGGAGGGTTTCCTGGTTGGCTGTTTATGGAGTACGCAATGCTTTTACATCCAAAGTCGGCGCCAAGTCAAATTACAGACGGCGGCTACGCGGCGTAATTCACATCAGAACCGGCGAGTGGTAGCGACCAGGTTTGCCCAGTTGAATCCGACGCCTGGTCGCTATGGCTTCGGCCCGCGCTTCCTTAGGCGCGGCTTCGCGCCCGATGCGGATTTTTACCTCCATCCGGCTGGTGTTATTATCAAGTCACCCCTTTTTTCCCCTTTTGGAATCCAGGCTTTCTTTTTTCCTAGCCGTCTGGAACTATGTCTCGCAAAAATTCCACCCAGGTACTGAATACCGCGCCTAGTGTGCAGCGGGAACTGCCCCTTGATCTTTACCGGGCGATATTCACTCATTCGAGCGAGCCGATCGCGATAATCGACCGGCAGGGCACGTACCTGGAACAAAATGCCGCCCATGCTGAGCTGCTCGGTTACTCAGACGACGAACTAAAGAATCAAACGCCCGCGATTCACCTTGGCGAAGAGGTTTTTGCAGAGGTAGCACGCGAGTTGGCTGAAACGGGCGAGTACCGCGGCGAGGTAGTTAGTAGAACAAAGACGGGCCAGGTCAAACACATCGAGTTGTCGGCGTTCACGATGCGCAGTAAGTCGGGAGAGCCGATATACGTGGGAATCAAGCGAGACATCACAGAACGAAAGCGAGTGGAACGAGCGCTGCTGCGCAACGAAGCTCAATTGACTGACTTCTTCGAGAACTCCGCAATCGGCCTGCATTGGCTTGGTCCTGATGGCAACGTGGTGCGCGTCAATCAAGCCGAGCTGGATATGCTTGGCTACACTCGCGAGGAATATGAAGGACATCATATCTCCGAGTTTCATATCGATCACAACGCGATTGCGGATATTCTCACGCGCCTCCAGGATGGCGAAGTACTTCAGGATTACGAGGCGCGATTGCGATGCAAGGACGGCGGGATAAAGTATGTCCGCATTAACTCCAGTGTTTACCGCGAAGATGAAAAGTTTATTCACACTCGTTGCTTTACGCGGGACATCACCGAGCGAAAGCGAACCGAGAGCCGACTGACGCTGCAGTATGCCATAACCAAAATACTCTCTGAGTCGCACGACTTTGTTGAGAGCGCGCAAAACATTCTGCAGTCCTTTTGCGAAAGTCTGGATTGGGAAGTTGGCGCTTTATGGAGAGTGGATCGCCGGACTGAGTCGATGCATTGCATCGAGATGTATCATGCCACTTCCATGAAGACTCCTGAGTTTGACCGCCTGACGCAGACAATTGCATTCCAGAAAGGGATAGGACTACCAGGCCGCGTTTGGGAACTTGGTAGACCCATTTGGGTTAATAATGTTTCAGCCGATGACAATTTTCCTCGAGCGAGGGTGGCTGCGCGGGAGGGACTGCGCGGGGCTTTTGGCTTTCCCATTCTTCTGGGCGGCGAGGTTGGGGGAGCAATAGAATTCTTCAGTCCTGAAATCAGGCAACCCGATCAGGAGTTGCTAAGGCTGGTCGCGGGGATTGGCGCACAGATCGGGGAATTTACTCAACGAAGGCTGGCAGAAGAAGATCGCGCTGAACTATTTAAGCGCGAACGTGTCGCGCGTGCCGACGCGGAAAAGGCCAATCGTTTGAAAGATGAATTTCTAGCCACGCTTTCTCATGAATTGCGCACGCCGCTGAACGCGGTGATTGGCTGGTCGCGAATGCTCGGTTCCGGCCGGCTCGATCGCGAGAGCTCAAAGCATGCGCTGGAAGTAATCGAACGAAATGCCTGGGCCCAAAAACAAATTATCGAAGACATCCTCAACGTCTCGCGGGTGATCACCGGCAAGCTTCGACTCAATCTCAGTCCAGTTGATCTGGTTGCTGTCGTCGATGCGGCTCTTGACGCAGTGCGGCCGGCGATGGAGGCAAAAGAGATCCAAATCGAGACTCTCATAGATGCAAGTCTCCGAATGGTTTCCGGCGATGCCGATCGGCTGCAGCAAGTTGTTTGGAATATCCTTTCAAACGCGGCGAAATTCACGCCACAGGGCGGCAACGTTGAAATTTCTGTCAGCCAAAGCACTACCCACGTTCACATTCAGGTTAAAGATACGGGACCAGGTATTGAGGCCGCGTTCCTCCCTTACGTGTTCGAGCGCTTTCGCCAGGCCGATGGCTCGACTACGCGAACGCACGGCGGCCTCGGACTTGGACTGGCGATCGTTCGCCATCTCGTCGAACTTCATGGTGGAACCATTGCGGTTGATAATCGCGAGGATGTTGGTGGCGCCATCTTCACGATCAGATTGCCATTGCCCAGCGGCGAGCTGCGGCCTGAAGCGTTGGCTGGCGCTGAGTCGGCAGCGAAAGAGAGCCAATCTGAACCAGCCAGCCTGGAAGGACTGGAGATTCTGGTCGTCGACGACGAGACTGATGCTCTGGATTTGATCACCGCCGAGCTGGCGCAACACGGCGCGAAGGCTACCGGCGTTACGAATGCAACGGATGCGCTCAAGGTTCTTGAAGAACGCCGCTTCGATCTGCTGGTTAGCGATATCGGTATGCCGGAGATCGATGGTTACGAATTGATCAGGAGAATTCGCAAACAGGAGCTGGGAAAAGATAAGCGCATTCCCGCCGTGGCGTTGACTGCTTACGCTGGAGTCCAGGATCGCATGCAGGCAATAGTGGCCGGCTATAGCACCCACATAGCCAAGCCAGTCGATGCCAACGAGTTGATCACGATAGTCGCGAGTCTGGCCGGTAGACTCAGTAAGCACTAACGGGGAAGAATATTTAAGTGAAAATAATGTCTCCCGGACGTGATCTCTCATTCATGAGTGCTGGGTAAAAATAATATTAACACCTGGCTTCAGCCAGGTGATTGCAGCTCAAGCTGTAATGAGAAAACCGTTTAAACGGTTTCAGAATTAATTGCGTATCCCGGTTCACCCGGCTGAAGCCGGGTGTTAATGAGAGAAGTACCACTAACTTTCCAACTGAATATGCATGCACTTCAAACTTGAATCCGCCATTTCCTCTTGACACTCAAATGCCTAAGTAAGTTCCTTTCCAGCCAACTCTCCACGTCCATCATGAACACTTCCTGATAAGATAGTGCACATGCCAAAACGTTGCGATTGGGCCCGCACCGAACTGTCTATCGCTTATCACGACAACGAATGGGGTGTGCCGGTCCACGACGATCGCAAACTCTTTGAGTTCCTGGTTCTCGAAGGCGCTCAGGCAGGTCTTAGTTGGGAGATCATCTTAAAAAAGCGGGAAGGATATCGAGCTGCGTTTGACGGATTCGATCCGGCCAGGGTAGCCCGCTACGGCGACAGACAGCGTCAGCGTTTGCTGCTGGACCAGCGCATTGTCCGCAATCGCTTAAAGATAGACGCGGCGATTCAAAACGCGAAATCACTTCTCGCGGTACGCGAAGAGTTTGATAGTTTCGATCATTATATCTGGCAATTTGTTAATGGTGTTCCCAGGAAGAGAAAACGTGGGCAGGGCGTGCCTGCCTACACAGTAGAATCAGACGCGATGAGCAAAGACTTACGAGCGCGCGGCTTCAAGTTTGTCGGCTCGACGATCTGCTATGCCTTTATGCAAGCCGTCGGCATGGTCAACGATCACAATCATGGTTGCTTTCGTTTTCGAGAGATTACTTAACGCAGTTTTGAAATAAGGAATACTCCATCATGCTTAAATCGTTCCTTCTCGTGCTAATGGTTCTTGGTTGCGTCGCCTCACTCTCTTGCCAAAGCTATTCGACTGGTTTGCAGCAGAGTATGGCGCGGGCCGATGAAACTGCGGCCAGGGCAGCACTGCATGCCATCGCAGTGGCCCAGCGAACCTACTCCCTCAGCAACGGTGGTGACTTTGGGACCTTTCAACAGCTCTGCGAGGGTGGGTATCTGGATTCCCGCTTCAATTCCAGCCAGCCCACCGTGAAGGATTATCTTTTGACTATGGAGGTTACAGCGAAAACGGAAGGCAAGGCAGAGGGCTTTTATAGCTGCAACGCTGATCCGGTATCCAGCGCGGCTAAGATCGGCACTCACTTTTACATTGATTCAACTTCATCCCAGTTACACGCCAATCCAAATGGGCCGGCGTCCGCGAAGGATGCGGTTGTTCAGCCTTAGGTAGCTCAGGATCGCGAGGCTGGACATTCATCAATCACCTGAGAAACAACTATACGATAGCGGGCGCCTCAGTTGAGGCAAAAATCCTCTTATCGCTACTCTTCCTGCTGCCAGGAGCGATCGGTTAGAGTTCTCTCACGAAAAGAGATTCTGAATCCTATCTCACAAGATGTGGCAGGCGGACGGAATGAGAGAACATATGGACCAAGCGCAATAGCTTGGGCTCTATCTTGGGCTCAGAGAAGTTTTGTCTTGTGGTCTAAAAACCCGTGAGCGCTACTGTTTGCGAGACTCATAATGTCGTTTATGGAAGCGAACTTCTTACACACTCGTGAGAAAATTGCGGCTAGTGTAGCCAAGTAGCGATTAGAGTTTCGACCGGAGGAAATGCTTTAGTGCTCACTGCGGCTAAGCCAATTAGCGAAAGCACAATATCAGCGAGCGAGGAGAGGAAAATCCTTATCTCGCGTTCAGGTTTTTCGGAGTTCTCTCCTGACTTAAGAAGGCGGAATCCGATAACAGCCCTCACCAGCCCCAACAGGATCATCACGACAAGTATGACTATTGCGAGCCAGAACATTTTTCCTCTCCTAAGTTGAAATTTCTACGGCAGCACAGCATGAACTGCATTGGGGAAGCGGCTTGCGCAATCAGCCACAGCACGCTCAGCCACACGGCGGTTCTCAAGCATTTCTCCTAGCCCTTGCATCATGACGGCACCCCCTAGTAACGGAACCACTCCGATGACCCCACCATCTGCTACTTCGGAAAGAGCATGGAATAGGCTAGTCCCAGTTACCCCACGACCGAGGGTTGCCGCTGCTGCTCGAACACCAAAGCCAACCGCTGGAGCGCCCGAGAGCCGTTTCATAATCCCTGTAAAAATCCCTCTTAACATCTCTTGGATTTCTCGGTCCAGGGTTCTGCGCATTCCTCAAGCACGCTGTCGTAGGTGAATCTGGCTGTTATGAGTTACTGTGGACTCCAATGTCGGCCGTAGTCTTTAGTGAAAAGTTCCGTCAGATTCGGCCGATCGCTAAATGGGGTGAGGCTCATCACTCCGAGTCCATCTTCACCAATTTTTACATCTTTAATCGCTGCTCGATTATTTTTCCAGTTTGGTAGATCCTCCACTATGTCCCAAGCTTGCCAAGTCGCGCCGCCGTCGGTTGTCACAGCATATTTGTAAACGATAAAGACATACCCGATCTTATCCTTCACAAAACGAACTTGATCGCGTGGGATAGGATCCGGATCGTCGTGTCGATAAGTCATAATTTCCCGCCAGCTGTCTGATTGAACCGGTGCAGATTCAAAGACGTAGTAAGCGCCACCGACGAATCCGCCATTCTCCTCCGCATACGCTGTGACGCGAATTTTGAAGACATTATTGCTAGTCTCCCACCGTTCATTGATCTTGATCCCTTTCCGGGGTTTGGAAATGAGATCACAGCCGATTGCCAGAGCAATAACCGCACACGCGAAAACTATTCTTAAAGCTATCCTGTTCATGTGTCTCATAGCCTCTCTCGTCTAGCCGGATCTACTGGCAAACCTCGCTTCTTATGTCGTTAGCTGTATTTCTGCGGATGTATCCAATTCGATTCCCGATGGTATTAGCTCCGAGCCTTGTACTTACACCGTTTAGAGCTATGTCCTCATCATCCCTGCCCGGCTGTTCTAGACTATTCATAAAGGTTCTGGCAGGAAGCCAACCTATATCTGCTCCGGCGATGAACCCACCCACGAAATGACGCACTTGATTAGCAGGACCCCTAAATTGAGGCTTAAACCCACTGGAGCCGAACGAGAGTCTGGGAGGAATGAGGGGTCCACCAACGTTATGTCGCATTTCTTGAATGCTGCTGTTATTGGCTGAGGTGAATGTCCGCGCCAGTGTGTCTAGAAATTCCCGGCGGCTAGAAGAGTTGTTGGCAATTACATCTACATTTGCCGCAAACTGCTGGCAGTCACTTATTTCCTTTTCGTCGCGTCCAGGGTTCTGCGGCCCGCTACCAAAGCCACCACCGAATCCAGAGAACATAGAAGCTAGTACGAAATTATAGGTGGTAGGGTCATCAAGGGGCGTTGTACCACCATCTCCCACCGTTACAGATCCACTCGGTCCTGCATAGCACCTGCCATCGTTCCCTTCTAATCCAGGCTGTCCACTACCGGTAAAGCATTGGTCACCTGGCATCAAGCCACTCGGATCGATGAGATTCACCGGATCGCCTTGGACGTAAGCGATAGCGGTTGAAGGATTGCGGATAGTGAGCGAGTAGCTGCCGTCGTAGGGATCAGGTTGGTCGAAGCGCGAGTGCCAGCGATTGTAACGCCGGAACATTGCTTCGTCCGAACCGTTCGCGTCACGCTCGTAACTCGTAAATTTCTTTGGTTGAAACGCAGCATTATTTGAGCGTGGGGTATCAGCACCCCACGGATCGAGTTCTATCGTGCTGACGAGCGTTTGCCACTGATCCACCACCCGCTTCGACTTAGTCACCGGGTCTTCGTGCACCCAGTAATAGTAGCCTGACTGTTTCAGAGCCAATAATTGTCCACCCAGGTAAACATAGCTGCGCTGCAACCCTCCGCTGCCATTGATCTCCGCAACTACCTGCCCTCCCAGTACACTTGAACGCAGATAGTAAGTGATGGTGCCGTTTTCATTCTTCTTCACCCGCAGCCCATCGCCGTCATAGCTCTGCGTCAGGAATTTCTGAGACACTACACTAGCAACTCTTCGCGATCTGGCGATGAAATGGGGACAGCCGAAATCACGAAAGTATTCGCCATGACGCCTGCGTCGCTTCCCAGCAAGACGGACAAATTTGCAGCCCAGATCACTGCGGAATACACAATATGTAAGTAAACTCGCGTCCGATAAGCGCGGTTATGGAGTTCATCTTCCGATCTTGTAACCTTCCTCTTTCTTTTTTAGCTATTTTTCGGCACCGTTAAAGCATTGAGCCACCTCGGATTGCGACCCAAGTGCGCCCTTTTTTCTTTTTAGCGGCAAATCGTCCGTTTACGCTGCCATTTCGAGAGAGATCGGCTAGAGTCTCCTGCGACCTCGAATCACAATGTGGCAACCGGGCGGCGCCATTTTCGGCCTGCCGCTGCTGGGAGTGCAAGCCCAACTCAGCCCGTTTTTAAGCGCTCTTGGTGGCCAGACCAGTGATCCTTTCTGAAATGCGAAATGAACTGTCTATACCACCAAATTGTAGCGCCGCAGAGAAAAAGAAAACTAACTGTGGAGGCCCAGAGCGCTAGTTTCTCAATCGAACGGCGGCCGTAGGTTAGACTCACAGATTTATCCACGAATGTGAGCATGAAAAACGGCGTGGCTGCGTAAACAGCGCCGCCATCGCTTCTACGCCAGTTGGGGTGATAAGTTGTCGCCACTAATACAGGCACAGCTTCACTATTTCGAAGACCTCTATAGTTCAAGCTGATCGTGTTTTGACTAATCTCTCCGCTCAGGTTTGCGCCTTCCGGGGTTGCTGTTTTCACGCGCTCAAGAGCACGACGAATCGCTCTCCATTCCTCGCGTATGGGACTCGAGCCATAACGGTTTGTCGGTTTCAATGCGTTCAGTGGTTGACCCGCTGGCGCAGCCTGACGCTGCACGGTTTCAACGAACGGGAACTCACTTCTTGCAGCCAATAT
The DNA here is from genome assembly GCA_963698325.1 of Blastocatellia bacterium. Classification (GTDB taxonomy): domain Bacteria; phylum Acidobacteriota; class Blastocatellia; order Pyrinomonadales; family Pyrinomonadaceae; genus PSRF01. The sequence continues at coordinate 1,280,628 of CAVOQJ010000013.1, forward strand.
TCGATGAAACAGATTACTCTCGCTTGAGAGCAGAATCAGGGGCCGACTTTGCGCGAAACGCCTTAAAATTTCGAAGGCTTGGTTTTCGTCGCCATAGTCATAAGTGTCGAGAATAAGCGCGCCAAAGTTGTCCAGATCTGAAAGCCGTTCGATCTTCGATTCCGGCGAACGTACTAACAAGAACGTCAAACCAGTCGTCATTGAACTGCTCTTCCGCCCACCTCACATAATCATATTCGTTGCTTCGTCGTTCCTTAAGCGAAAAGTGACTAACCACCAGCGCCGGCTTGTACGGCAGTACGCGCAGCTTGTCCGCAGGCCGCTCGCGCAACTCAAAGACGCTCCAAACGCCAAAGTCATGACGTGGGCCAATCGCGTCCTGCTGAATGAGAAAGTTCTTGATCCATAGCGTGGCGATCACCAGATAGCGAACACCAACGAATCGCGCTCGGTATATGTGTCGCTCAAGCGGTTGTTGGACGAAATCCAGATCATCAGCCAATACAGTGCTGATGCCAAAGTTATCGGGAGATTCAGCAAACGCGCTAGCCAGAGGGTTGAAGAAGATCGAACTAGGTGAGGCCTCGCGAAAGACAACACTTAGAGCCTCGTTTCCCTGCGCACCTAGAAAGGAATTGATCGCGCGGCCATCAAGTGCGGCATCAGGACGCGACGCGAAAGGCACCTCTACAAGATAGCGCCCGTCGCGATGCTCTCGCGCAAAACCGAGCACACCATCAATCTGCTCACTACCCTCGGTCTTGTAGAAAACGTAGCTGTAGTCGGCCGGCTCACTCAATACGAGAACCACGATAACGAGAATTGTTGCCACGCTAATTGTAATCGGAGCCCGAAAAAAAATTTCCAGCCATGCTGATCTTCTTTTCCCGCTTCTCGCTGCGATTTTCCTTTGACTCCGGCTCAATATCTTCTTTTCACCGGAAAGGTTCTCGCGAACTGCCGAAGCCAAACGGATTAGACCTGCTCGAATGGCAAACCCTACTGGAACAGCCAGGAGAAAGTTGAGTGTTGAGAGAAACCGAGGGGTCTGCAGGGAGAACCAGCGGGGTGAAACCAACGTAGCGAACATGACGCTTGCACCAAGTACAAAACATGTAAGAAGAAACGGGCGCATGGAAGGGGTGGGCCGCTTCCTCCACTGCCAGATCCCAAGCGCTGCCAACAGATACCAAATCCACATGACGCTAGGAACAAGTTCATTAAGAGGCGAGGCTTGCGGACGAGTCACAAAATAAGCGTATTGACTAACCATGGGAACGACCCAGAATAGGGTTAAGCAAAGCGCAACGAGCGGCGAACTAAGGTGAAAAAGGAAAGAAGCGCGGTTTTCGCGGGCTTCAGCTTCCTGAGTGGTTCGGTACAAGCTCAGCAAGTCGTTAACGAGTGTTGCCGTAATGAAGATGGCGGCAGTGACGGCAGCAAAGAAATTGGCGAGAACGGTTAAGGCAAGTAGCAGTGAGGCCAGGCTGAACCGCCAGACGCGTTGATCCGCCTTTATATACACAACACACCAGGTTATTAGAAGTACAAAACCAAGAGCCTGCGAATAGAGACCGATCAGAAAGGTTCCCTGATGGTTCAGCCCCACCGGATGAAGTAGGTGATAGTCAATCAGCATTGGAAGAATAGCGATCGCCGCTGCGCTCGCGACAATCCTATCCCGTTGCGAAAGAGTGAATGCCAAAATCCAAAGCGCCGCAGGCAAAAGAAGAACCGGAATCAATAAGACCAGTTTGAAAGCCGTGCCAAAGGACATGAGATGTGTGTGACTCAGTAAGGCCACGCACCAATAAAAGAGCGGTGGATAAAAATTTGGAAAAGGCATTCCTGCAAAATAGGCGTGCGTCCAACCGAAAGTGTCCGGGAAAACCGATTGATTGTAGATTTGAGCCAGAGCAAAATGCCCGGTTCCGTCCCAGGCCCGCGCCCGGTTACCCTCCAACAGATATTCGCAATCAAGACTGAGCTGCGTGCAATCGGTAATGCGGTAACGAACAGAACCGGGAAGAGATGCTTCGCATATATCATCCATGGGCGCGCGGCTGGGATTCCACCAGGCTGTGAGGCTGGGGGCAGATGTCTCATACGTCGCCGCTCGCTGCGTTTGATAAGTTTAGGTGAAGAGCGCAAATCGTGGTGTCTCGGTCTTCTGCGGAATGGTGAGATGACGTTAGCTTCAGTCCCGAGCAAGCAGTTGTCTGTTGATCTGGAATTCCTCTAAAATGATTTTAGCAATTCTAATCATGGTCGCTGCTTCAGGCCATTTCTGAGACTGTGGGTTTTGGTAGTGGTATGTTCTATACGAGTTGTGCCAATTGATCTCTACCACGAAGGATTCACCATCGCGAGTCATAACTTCATCTTTCAATTCCGAGGAGTCAGGTAAGCTTAGAATACCTTCATCTGTTAAGCGTCGCCAGAAATTATCCCATCCTGATCTCGGTGTCGGTAGTACGTTTTGATAGCGACTTTTAGGCAGGTGGGGACCAATGGATTTTAAATGAATCGCTGACCATTGGTTACCCCTGCGACTAATAACAAAGCCTTCCAGAGGAATTAGGCCAAAACCGATCCACACTCGAACTTCCAAGTCTTCATTTGACAAAACAGCCGCCTTGAGGTTGGCGAGTTTGGCTGTTTTGGCGCGCTCGTCGATCGCCCGAAAAAAGATAGGTTCCCAAGTCCCTGACGTAGTATTTGGTTCCAACTTCTTCTCCTCTTCAATCTTTGGGGCCACCTTCGATCTTTCTTGCGACCCAACTAAGCAGGAGGCTACTGTAAGAGACAGGAGCACCATTATTTTCATAGTAATTCCCAATGAACGAAGATCTTTCATGAGGTTGTCCTTACTGATCTTTTCCCTCAGCAATGCTTTTATACTTAGCATAGAGGTGACTGCAAGCTGAGCTCTTGTCTAATCTGTTAGACCGGAGTGCATTGTCCCCGATTCGGCCCATATGGAGAAGTTCTCCTCCTCCCCCTTCTATCTCTATATCTAATTAGGCCCGGAACCCTTGACTGGTTATTTGCGCCGTTTGTATCAGCGGGACTAGGCCTTGCAGGATTGCCGAACACGTAACCCGGCATGACCGGGACTGGCTGACCTTGCCTGTACGGATGTGTATGAAACTCTCCGACAAGCCTTTCAGTTGGCATTGTTGGTATGCTGCCCATATTGAGAAAACCGCCGACCGGCCCTGATGGCACTCGAACAATGTGAGGATTGCCGTTGTAAGCATTGGCGAAGATCCACCCACCTTCTTCATGATTGCTCGTAGTCCCCGCTTGAGAATCATTAAATGCCTGATCTAAAGCGGCTCGAACTGTTGGATCAGCCATCAACTCCTGGACGGTCGGGGGACAGGGCTGTGGCTGACCTGGTCCGCGTGAAGTATCCTGCGGAAGTCTGTCTTCAGCAGTAAGTTCATTTCTCGTGACTCTTGGCTCTGCTCGACGAGAGCATCTGCAACAACTTCCCAGCTTTCCATTTTGCAGGCATCTCAACCCGCCCGCCATTCTCGCTAAAGCCCTCTAAAAGTTCTGTTTCAGATAGTTGCCGCCAGCTATCCCCGCTGTCAGTGGTCCGATAGACTCCTGTATCTTCAGCTCGCATGGACGGATATCCAGTAATAATCCATCCCTCTTTGGAAGTCAGAAAGTGCACATGGAGAACGTTCGCATCTGTTCTTGGTCGTCGGATCTCGGACCAAGTTTTGCCGCCATCCGAAGTGCTCAACAGGCTCGTTTCTCCGGCTAACCAGCCTTTGAACTGGTCAACGAAGTAAATATCGTAATATCTAGCGTCCCGGTTGCTATTCACCCACAGCTGCTCCCAATTGCAGCCACCGTCTTTGGTTGTGGCAACACCTTTTGTGGTTATTCTGGAATCCCTTTTGTCAGCCTTGCTGGTAATGGACCATCCCATTTGCGATGTAACAAAATAGGAATGCTGTCCTGGAACCTGTTTGCTGTAATCGCGTTTTGGCCCGCACGGTTGCCATGTATCGCCGCCATCCGCAGTAACATAGCTTTGTTGACCGGATTTGTCCGCAATATTCATCCATCCATGTTGGTCGTCGCCAAATTGTAGGTCGTCAAATGAAGCGGAGAAAATTCGTTGCCAAGTCAATCCCCCATCGTCTGTTTTCCACGTACTGTCGTTTCCTGCTAACCAGCCGCGTGTCGGTGAAATAAAGGTCATATGCCAGCCGTAATGTTGTAACCAACCAAGTGGGTTCGTTCCTTCCGACGGACGTAACTGAAGCCATATCTGTCCGCCATCCGAGGTACGAGCCAAGCCCCATGACTTTGTGGTGGGGGAACCTTTGAGTCTGAGTTCGTCTGCAACCCAAGCATGCTGCTCATCGACGAAGATGCCATCCGCACCAGGTTGTGGCCCTTCGACTGCCTCCGTCTCAAAGCGTGTAGTTTCAGTTTGAGATGTAGGGCTGGATGCCGATTTGGCACCCTGAACAGCTGAAGACGGCGTGGCAGTGACTCGCTTCTGACTTCCAGTAGCGTCGTACCCACGGGAGCAACCAATGAACGCGAACGAAAGTATCAAGAGATACAAACGCAGTATGTCTTTCATAAACTTATTTCTCACTCCTAATGGAATTACCAAAAACGGCTGCCTCCGATGACTGTGCCTTGACCCCTTATGCCGCCTCTATTTGAGGTGTAGCCATACTGCGATCCGTAATTGACGAGTCGCCTGATAGCATCCACCGATCCTCGGAGATCGTTACAGCCGCCTCCGTAAATCTGACCTCTTGAATTGACACTCGCTTCTTGAAGGTTTTGGTATTGGCCAGGGGCAGAACTGTTAAATTTTGCTTCGTAGGCAGCGCCACCGGTAACGGTTTGGAACGCGTTAGGTGCGTTTGCGACGCCTTGAAACGTCGAACGCGCCGTCCGATCAGGGAAACCAGTTTGGCCTATGCGGTTATATAGGACGCTCGCAATTGCGTCTCGTTCCCGGTTGATCTGATCACCGAGTCCAGATGTAATGCTTGATGACTCGGCAAACACAACTCGGGCAGCGTAATTGAGATCAGCCCCAGTGAAACTCCGATTGTTTGCATCGCCAGAAATCGTAAAGTTCTGATTGTCGTTGAAGAAGCTTGGATCGCAGGTCTGCCGTTGCTGGGGCTGCGGCTGCGGGGTATTCTGCGGATTTCCAGTTCCGCCGCCGGGCGCGCCGCCACCGCCAACGCCACCACCAATCCCTCCCGGAACGTAACTGCCACCGGGCGCGCCAGGGGGGATAATTAATACACCTGGAGGCAAGCCAATTGGACCTGGGCTTGGCCGGCGGCCCGGCGCATTGATGTAGATCGTATCACCCGGTCCGTATTCTTCGTCGAGCCCGGTTGGGTCTACGAAGTTTACCGGATCGCCCTGCACATAAGCATAGCGATTGAAGCTCTGTGGATTTGCAAAGTCGTAGCTGCCATCGTAGGGATCGGGTTGGTCGAAGCGCGACTGCCAGCGATTATAGCGGCGGAACATCGCTTCGTCCGTGCCATTCGCGTCGCGCTCATAGCTCGTGAACTTCTTTGGCTGGAATGCACCGTTACTCGAGCGACTGGTATCCGCACCCCATGGATCGAGCTCAATCGTGCTGACTATTGTTCCAGCACTGTTTGTCACCCGCTTCGACTTCGTCACTGGATCTTCATGCATCCAGAAAACTCCGCCCTGCTGCACCGCCAGCAATTGCGAGCCTGCATAGACATACCCGCGCCACCATTGCCAACTACCGCTCGCGTAATCAATCTCCGCCACTATCTGCCCGCCCAACACACTCGAGCGCAGAAATAGCGCCGGGTATAAGCCATCCTCCGTACGCTTCAGCGAGTTAAGCTTGAAAGTTGTGTATGAGCGAATGAAAAAGGTGGCGTATTCTTGATGAGTTTTCGTGAACCATCAACCTTATTGCTAAGGAGGAATACGCCGTGAAAGAAGATAGCGTAGTTGAGTACCAGAATCCAGGAATCGCCTTGCCGGTGGCGGATGCGCTGACCGAGGTGTTGCGGAGCGGGGCGCGAGAGTTGTTGCAGCAGGCGGTGGAAGCGGAGGTGGCGGAGTTCGTCGCTTGCCATCGCGAGCTGAAAGATGAACGAGAGCGACAGCGGGTGGTGCGTAACGGCTATCAACCAGAGCGCACGATTCAAACAGGCATCGGCGACGTACCGGTGAAAGCGCCGCGAGTGCGCGATCGCGAAGGCACGATCAAGTTCAGCTCGAACATCTTGCCGCGCTATCTGCGGCGCACGAAAAGCATCGAGGAGCTGCTGCCCTGGTTGTACTTGAAAGGGCTCTCGACCGGCGACTTCTCCAGCGCCTTGACTGCCTTGTTGGGCCGTGACGCTCCGGGTCTTTCGGCGGCCACGGTCAGCCGGCTGAAAGAGATATGGAAAGAACAGTACGAGCGCTGGTCCAAGCGCTCGCTGGCGGGCAAGAACTACGTTTACATCTGGGTGGACGGGGTGCACTTCGGGGTGCGCTTGGAGGACGCCAGTCAGTACATTTTAGTAGTAATTGGGGCCACTGCCGACGGTAAGAAGGAGTTGTTGGCGATGGGCGACGGCTACCGCGAGTCAGAAAGTTCGTGGAAAGAGTTGCTGCTGGATCTCAAGGCACGCGGGCTCACAATCGATCCGAAACTTGCCGTCGGCGATGGCGCTTTGGGTTTCTGGAAGGCGCTGCCGCAAGTGTTTGGCACGACGAAGGCGCAACGTTGCTGGGTGCACAAGACCGCCAACGTGCTTAACAAACTGCCGAAAGCTCTGCAGGCCAAAGGCAAACACGACTTGCATCAGATCTGGATGGCCCAGAGTCGCCTGGACGCCGGCCAGGCTTTCGATCTTTTCCTGACGACCTATGAAGCCAAGTATCCCAAAGCCACCGAGTGCCTGGCGAAAGATCGCGACCACTTGTTGACGTTTTATGATTTTCCGGCCGAGCACTGGTTGCACATTCGCACCACGAACCCGATTGAATCGACGTTTGCGACGGTGCGGCTGCGCACCTCCAAGACTCGTGGTTGCGTCTCGCGCGCTGGCATCCTGGCCATGGTCTTCAAGCTGACCAAGACCGCGGAACAAAACTGGCGCACTCTCAAAGGTCACGCCCTGTTCGCCCAGGTGATTCAAGGCGTGAAGTTCAAAGACGGTCTACAAGAGGAGGCTCAGAGAATCGCCGCCTGAGTGTTCTCTCGTACACAACATTTGCAAAAAACTCTTGTTGAAATCACCACCCCCGTATCTCGAAGCCAGGATGTTTCCGTATTCATGAATGTAAGCCCCTTGGAGAACATCAACCGGATAGTTTGGATAGTTCCAGGCACCGCTTTGAATAAAGACAGTCCCATTCTTACCCCTGTTGGGATCAGGTAAGCCCAGAATGCTTCTGTAGCTACCGCTTACGGAGGATCTTTTGGCAAGGTCACGCCCGTTTACGCTCACATCCAGCTGGGGAGCATTGTCGAGAGTCTGAGTGGGGATCTTCTTGGCTGTTTTCCCAAAGATCTCATCTATGCATCGCTCAATGTCGGCTTGGAACTTGTTGAAGGTGTCACGCCGGAAATCCTCAGGCGGTACAGGGTTCTGCGGCGTAGGTTTCGCTACTTTTGCGAATTAGGTAGATTTGGTACTGGCCAGGTCTTTGTGATAATGCTCCGTAGCAAACCATAACCAACAACCGTCGATGCAATTCCTGCTATAAAAATCCATAAAGTAAGGCTTGAAATCGAGGAGAACACCTGGTTGACCTTATCCAGCTGTTCGGTAGTCGCGTGGCTTCTATACAGTGCGTCCGTTAGGTCGCTTCTAAACCTGCTAAGTCTTTCTGTTAAAACAAGGTGAACGAGAAATATTAGGGTAGACTGGAGGATGGCGGCACGCCCCAGCCATCGTAAGGGCGTTGATAGTTCGGTCATTTATTCCCTCAACAGTTGTTCGAATTACGCTCCCTAAGATCGGTGCATCTCCTTGATTTGGTCGGGCAGTCGCTACGCAGATCGCACGCTACATCCCGTTGTTGAGGCGGCATTTTAAATTGCTCCAAGACAGATGGATCTAGTTAGTTTGCCTCAACTTTTTGCTTAAGGGTGCGGAGGTTTTGGTCCACAGTTCTCAGTTACCTCTTTTCGGTACTCAGACTTTATGTCGTTTATACGCTTCCTTTCCGCAGAGTGGACGCCCACAATGATGAGGGCGACACCCCAGCCACCGACAGGCGGACCTCCATCCATAATACCCGCGTCGGAGCCAAATCCTGCCCCAAGGATAGTCGTTGCAGCGCCAAGTCCTGCCCCCACTTCCCACCAGAAAGCTTCTCCTCCGATTTTGAGAAAGTCATTGATTTGCGCGTTGTACTTGTTCATGATCGGAGTGTTACAGTTGACCCACGCATACCACTTATCCCAAGCCTGTCCCTCAGCAATACGTTTTTGAACTTCCTTATCGTCCAAAGGTTTCTGCGGGAATTCGAAACCACCACCTTTGCGGGGAATCTCGGCAACCCTCGGCAATGCAAGGAAACCGCCCCAGTCGGTAACACCACCGCCAGGCAAGTCATTCCAACTTGGTGCCCAGGTATCGGTTGGAATAACGTCCGCGGGATCAATAATATCGGGCCCGCAGTCGATTATGTTTCCATCCACATCTACACACGGATCCAGTCCACTCGGATCAACAAAGTTCACCGGATCGTTCTGCACGTATGCATAACGATTGAAGCTTTGCGGATTCGTGAAGTCGTAACTACCGTCATAAGGATCGGGTTGGTCGAAGCGTGAATGCCAGCGGTTGTAGCGACGGAACATTGCTTCGTCCGTGCCGTTCGCGTCACGGTCGTAACTGGTGAACTTCTTTGGTTGAAACGCGGCGTTGCTCGAGCGGTTGGTGTCTGCTCCCCACGGATCCGTCTCAATCGTACTCACCACCGCGCCAAACATGTCCGTCACCCGCTTCGATTTCGTCACCGGGTCTTCATGTACCCAGTAGTTATAGCCGTTTGCCAGTTTAAGCGCCAATAGTTGGCCACCCAGGTAGACATAGCTGCGCTGTAACCCTCCGCTGCCATTGATCTCCGCAACCACCTGCCCTCCCAGTACACTTGAACGCAGATAGTAAGTGATGGTGCCGTTTTCATTCTTCTTCACCCGCCGCCCATCGCCGTCATACGACTGCACCAGCGAATAACCACCGTAGGAAGCATTGGTCTGCTGCCCTGTTACATCGTAAGTAAACGTCTGGCCCAGATCGTTAGTCAGGTTACCCGCCGCGTCATAGCTGAACCCATTGCGCCGGTTGTTTGTATAAGTGTAGTAAATGTCGCTGGTCTGACCCGCGGTGCCGCCCTGCACCTCGCCGCCCCAACCAAACTTATGCGTTACGTTTCCCCACACGTCGTAATCGTAGCCTTGCGAATAGGGCCCATCCATAATGTTCCAGGGGCCCTGGCCTGTGGCCGCTCTCGCTTCCGCTCCGGAATGCGAATCCGCGAGCCGGCCAACGTGGTCGTATTCATAAGAACGATCAAGTGTGGAATCGTAGATGCTCGCGGCATAAGTCACACGCCCGGTATGTTCATTGTAGTAGTCATAATTGTAGTTGTAACCGAGCACATTGGAGACATCCCACCTTGTCGGCCGCATGCGGTTATCGTAGATGGTTGACAGCGATTTCCCATCGCCATAGCTCATACCTTTGATAGCCCCAAACGCCCGATAGGTCAGTCCGCTGGCGAAATTTGGCGGATTGATCCCCCCGGAGCCAGTGACTCCGGTGACGCGTCCCGATTTGTCGTAACCGTAATTGACCACTGTCGCCCATTGATTCGTAGTGCTCGTTAACTCGCCGGCGAGATTGTACGAATAGCTTAACGTGTAATAGTTCGGCGTGAAGGTCCGGGTTTCAGAAATCAATTGTGCAAGGTTATTGTAGGCATAACTTACCGAGCCTAAGCCATCACTCATCGAAGTGCGATTGCCGGCGGCATCGTAGCCGAAGGAAACATTTGCCGTTGTGGCCACACCCGCCGGCGCGCCATAAGTGATTGAGGTAACCAGACGCCGCGGGTTATAGCCGTAAGTCATCGTCGCTCCGCGCGCGTCGGTAAACACATTAATCGTGTCATCCACGTTGTAACTGAAGGTGGTCGTGCCTTGCTCGGGCGTTGTTCGCGATTGCAGCCGTGCGTGTCCGTCATAACCAAAAGTGCGCAGCTGTCCCGCCTGATTGCTTTGCGTAATCTGGTCGCGCGCATTGTAAGTGTAGCTGGTGGTGGCATAAACGCTGCTGTTCCAATTTAACTCCTCTACCGTCGCCAGCCGTCCAAATCCATCCTTTGTGAAGCGGCGTTGCCGGCCATGTTCGTCCTGCGCGGTGGTGACTTCTCCGCCCGCGCAGCCGCAACCACCGTATGAAATTATTCTCGTCGTGCCGTCCGTATTGGTTGTTTGTGTGGGACGGCCCTTCCAGTCGTAAGCCTGTTGCGTGTAGCGCCAGCCACCCTGGCTTGGCGACACATAAACGTCATCGCCCGCCGCGACCCAGTTCCCCCAGGTGCTGGTGTTGACACTCATCTCAGTGGGATTCGACTGCTGTGATACCCGGCCCATGTTGTCGTAAATAATGTACTGCCCGGTGAAGCCGCCACCGCTGCCCGGATGCTCCGAGGCTGTGGCGCGGACTCGGCCCGCGCCGTCCATTACCTGCCAGGAGTGGAATTCATTAGCCTGCGTCAGATCAATGACGGTCTGATAGGTATGAACGTAATTTCCGTTCAGATCATAAACGAAACGGGCGTAGGCATTATTGGTTTGATTGGTCACCCGATCGAGTCGTCCGAAGGCGTCATACTGTCTAACTTCATCAACGTAAGTAGTTCCGCCACCAGTGCCGCTGGTCGGTGCATGCGTGCGAGTCACCGCTCCAAAATCGTAGTTGTATTGAGTGGTCGAATAGTTTCCTTCCTGGTCCGTAACCTTCGTTGGATAAGCAAAAGTGTTGCGATTCACTGCGTCGGAGAACGAATCCGCGTAATCGAAAAAGATCTGGTGCCAGAGATGATCACGAACCAGCAAAACTGAGCCGGTGCTATTTACGCGCCACTTTGTTTCCACCACCGAGTTGTTCAGGTTCTGCGGATCATTGACGTCCCAACGCCCCATCTGGGACAGATTTCCGCGTCCGATGATCAAACCTGGGCCATAGTTGGTCCGATCATGTTGCACTGCCGGCGCCGGTGTATCCTGGAACATGTCTCCAGACCAATCCCAGTCATAGCCGTAAGTAGTCTTAGCGACTAATGCGCCAGCGCCATCAGTCACCTGTGTGTTGTCAATCAATCCGATGATGCGGCGATTCATGTACTCTGTATCAAATCTATAGCCGGTAGTTGTTTGCCGGTAAAGCGTAGTTGCACCCGCGCCGGTCCACTCCTTCACCGCGCTCGGCAGACTATATGAAGTGTAGTCAACCGTAATGCGCCGGCGATTCCCTGCCTCATCATAAATGTTTGTTTCCGCCAAGCGCGGATTTTGCGGATAACTTAACGCAGTGTTGTCCTGCGTCCAGGCCATACTGGTCCATTTCTTTTTTACTCCTCCTGACCACGACTCGGTCAACTGCGTCAGCCCTGTATCCCAGCCCGAAGTGTGTGAATATTCTTTATAGATCGTCCCATCTGGAGCGGTCACCTGCACGAGCGTACCCGTCTGCTGAATGCTAGTCTCGGGATTTATCCAGGTAGCGTTGTTTGTCACTGCATAGGAAGTGATCGCCTCCTGATTATTGTTCCAATCCTGGGCGTAGTCACGTCTATCGGTGAAACGTGGGCAATCGGTTTGCGATCCCACAGTGTTGATAGTGTAGAGCATGTGTTCCAGCTCGTGCCCATCGGGCGCCTTGTGTCTGATTTGGTAAACCTGGCCGTACGAGTTGTAATCGAAGTGATATGAAGTGTTCTCCGGAAAAGCGACATAAGAGAGCACCGTCTGATTGGAACCGTTGATAGCTCCGTAGGTCGACAAACCGGGAAAGCTGAACGACATGAAAACAGTTCCGTAAACGAAGGTCGCCCAAGTGTGTGTGGCGCCGCCCCAGGTCTGCGTAATCGTCGAGAGATTGTTGTCGCCGTTGTAATTGAAGTTGATGACGCGCCCGAGCGTGTCGGTAATCGTCAGGATGTGTCCGTTGCTGGTGTTGTAAGTCGCCGAGATGTAATTGCCGTTTCGATCTTTAATCTGTGTACAGCGCCATTCGCTGCTAACCTGAGTGCCAAACACGTATTGCGTGCCATCGGTAGTCTTCACGATCGGCGTCGATCCCGAGAAGGTCAACTGAGTATATGTGCTGTCGCTCGACTCATAGACACTCGAGGTACCCACTTGCTTCATCTGGACGCGGCCGCCCGAAGCAGTAATCATCGGATAAGAATATGAGCTGTCATCTGTATCGAAGTAGCGCGCTTGCAGCCGCGGCAGACCAAGCTGAAAGCCGGGTGCGGGAGTGCCGTGGTCCGCGTTGTATTCGATCGCGCTTCCCTGTTTAGTCCATACCAGCGAGTTGTAATAGAGTGAGACTGAAAGGTCCAATCCGGCGCGTCCCCTTAAGTCAACTATGGGCAGGCTCCAATTGAAGTTGCGAGAGCCGAGGGTCACACCTGGGTCTCCCGTTTCGTTCGCTGGTCTCGTCCGCGCGGTGCCAAAATATGGATCGCTGCCGCCGGCCCCGCCACCGCCACCGGGATCGCAATCACTGCACATCAGGTTGGACTGAATTGGCGCTGAAGGAGCAGGGTCAGTTGGTGAGTTGCGTATCTTGCGCGACTGATCAAGATTCGGCAGGTTGGCTAATGGCGCGCTTTGCAAACTTGCTGGTGCTGGAACGTGCAGTCCGTCTACGCCGTTTGCACGGCCGTTGTTATCAGGACGTAAGGCGGGAGGGATGTAACCCTGGCCATTCCCCTGGCCGTTTCCTCCCTGATTTCCTCCATTACCTGGATAAGGATTTCCTCTGACCGCCGTAAGCGCGGCGGTTGCGTCAACCACTCCTCCTGATGAGACCTTGTCTGAAAGCGATGTTACCTTTCGCGCTCCGTCGCTGATCGCTCTTACCGTATTACGTGTGCTCAGATTTGGACTCAATGATCTCAGCAATCCCGCAACGCCGCTGACAAGTGGCGCGGATGCTGATGTGCCGCTCACGGTCGAATAGCCACCACCCATTTGCGTAGTTAGAATGCTATTTCCCGGAGCTGCTACCGTAACGTTGCTTTGCCCATAGTCTGACCAGGTCGACAGGCGGTCAAAGTTATCGGTTGACGCTACGGCAACGAGATCTCGTAAACCAAAAGATGCGGGATAATAAGGCATCGTATCAACGTCCTGCCCATTGTTGCCGGCCGAACACACCACCACTACGTTCCGACGAATGGCTCGCTCGATAGCGTCTTTTAGGATTAGCGAATCACCACTGGTTCCCCAAGATAGATTGATAACCTCGGCGCCGTGGCCCACTGCATAATCAATAGCTTCTACCGCGTTCGCGATGTCGCCGGTGCCGGTGCTGTCGAGGACGCGCAAACTCATCAAGCTGGCATGCCACATCACACCCGTAATGCCAACAGCGTTGTTACCCTCGGCAGCAATGATGCCCGCGATGGCCGTGCCGTGCCCCTGCTCGTCTCTAATCACGTTACTATCGGTAACGTAATCCCAACCGTGCAGGTCTGTCTCCGCCCCGGCGGCGGGATTGCTCCATTCATTGTTGCTGAGATCAGGATGTGTAAAGTCGATGCCGCTGTCGATAACTGCAACGACCGCTCCCTGGTCTCCAGTTGTCGTCTGCCAGGCAGTCGTGACGTTGATGTCGGAACCAAACTGTCCCCCAGTCTGGCCTGTATTTCGCAGCGCCCATTGCTCTTCAAACTGAGGATCGCTCGTGACTAGTTGGTCTTTCCTGATAAGGAAATTCGGCTCCGCAAATTCAATTTCGGGCTGCAAACGCAACAACTGAGCAACCGTCTCCAGATCTTGCCCGCCGAGCACCTCTAGCTTCTCAACGCCTGACTCGCCGCGCAGTTGCTTTTTGCCACGGATGCCGAGCGCCGCCAGGATCGTATCTTTGTTTTGCTGCGCGACGCCCGAGCGGAAACGCACCAACAGTTCGCCGGAACGCCATTCCGGCCCTTGAACTGAGGTCGCCAGGGACGGCGCCGGACCGCTTTTACTACGGCTTAGTTTCGCTGATGGCGAGGCGATCGTGGGCCTCGTCAAGGGCAGCGCGGATAACGAAATGAATGCATATGAAAGAAAAAGTGAGATAGAAGCACGGAAAAGTGTTGAACGACGCGTTGTTTGCATGAGGTGGCTCCTTGAGTTTTGAGAGAGGATCCTATTGCCTGAAACATTTCTCCGCACAAACCTTCATCACTCGTCCATGAAAGACGTGGTGCGATGGAGAAAGGAGGTACAGCGAGAGGAAGCTGCATCACTTTAGTATTCGATTTCCCTGGAATCCTATCGGTCGAGGAAAAGCCTTGGTGAGGCCTATTCTCAACGGTTAACAAAACACCGCTTTACCAGGCTCGAGATGTGAGTGTTTTCTTCACTCGTCATAACAAGCTAACGAATTCAAACCGACAATTCTGTACAAGGACCACGCAATCAGTGTGCTGAACTGATTTCCAAAGTAATCAAAGGTCTCTTGCTAAAAGCCGAGAATTTTCACGCAGGCCGTTGAGTAATATTCCCCGGTCATAAAGGACTTTTTTGTTGATTGTCGTTAGCACATGATGTGTCCGGCCTCATCACGGAAGTAGATGATCCAATACTTTGTTCATCAGGATGATGACAGTGGAGTGCCAAAGCTCGCCATCGCCCGCAACGGCGATGAGCGATTCTTCGTGCGCCGGTGTCACACGCCAACGAGTACATTTTCCTAAGAGTGAAATGCTCCCTGGCAGTTTGCGGGAAAATGTGCTGCGGTTGGTACGCTCTTATAGTTCCAAGGTCTGCTACGGAATGATCTCTTGTCCGGCGGCGTCGCGTTTAAGTTGATCGATGATGGAGCGGATGGCGGGTGCGAGGCTACCATTCGGCGCCAGCGCCAAATATTTCTCATAAGCAGCCACGGCTTCTTTGTACTTCTGTGCACGCTCGTATGCCGCGCCCAGGAGTTGGTAAATTACCGGTTCTGAATCCGCAAGCTGATCGATAGCTTTGCGAAACTCAAGGATGGCTTCGTCATACTGGCCCTTTTCCTCCAGGACTCGCGCCAAGCCGACGTGCGCCTCCGGCTGAATCCCGCGTGCCTCTCTGATTGCCCGGCGGAAGGACTTAATGGCTTCATCCGTGAAGGCGGCCTCGCGATTAACGCGCCCTTCGACAGCGGAAGCTTCCGGATAGACAGGACGAGTGCGCCGCGCTGCCTCAATTTCGTCGAGGGCCGCCTGATACTGATTCAGATCGAGGAGTACGCGCGCCAGTGCCAACATGCGCCGCGGGATACGCCGGACGAAGTCTCAACGTGGCCCGGTATAGCTCGGCCGCGCTTTGTCTCGAGGCGTCGTCTCTCGCCTTTTCGCGCGCATCCTCGGCTTGCTGAAACGTAAGTTCTGCCTGGTTCGTAGTCTTTGCGAGTTTGACCGCCTGGGTTCCCTTGCCGGCAAGCAACGGCATTGTTACTTCTCTAAATCCTGTTGCCCGCACTCGCAACGTGTGACGACCGGCTGAGACTCTCTGTAATTCAAGCTTGCCTGAGGCGTCAGTAACACCTCGGCGAATTTCGTCGATCCAGATGATCGCGTTGGGTTCGCTCGTGATGGTAAGTGCACCCGCACCGGGCCGCGATGTGGTAGTCGCTCGACCCTGGGAAAAGGCAGTGTAAGAGACTAAACAAAAAAGCACGGCAACACTTATCCGAATGGAGTTGCCGTGTTCACGCTGCGGAGATTTACAGTGGCACAAGGAGCTTCTCTGTGCAAACTCACGGATCTCTGTGTTTCTGTAGTTAATCCTTCCTCTATCTCTATTCACCACAGAGTCACAGAGAACACAAAGGTGGCACAGAGTACTGAACATTTCGCTTCATTCCTCATTCTCGTTCCCGGTAACACGCCGCTTACGCACCGATGAATCCTCGGGCTCTGTTCCCGGTGTGACGCCAGTCGCCGGTTGTTTTGTTATCGCCCGAGTTCCAACCTCGGGTCGAAACTTTCCATTCGCATCGTAGAGCCGCTGATATTGAAGTCGATTCCGCACTACTCCCTGAACGTAGCCCCGGGTTTCCTTAAACGGCACAGCCTCTGCCCACTCATCCATCTCCGCAGGCAGAGATGCTCGCCATTGCACCGCGCGAATCGGACCGGCGTTGTAGGCAGCCGCCACGTATTCAATGCGGCCAAACTTATCGATCTGATCCCGCAGATACGCAGTGCCCAATTGGATATTCAAACGCGGCTCGTAAAGCGACTCTTCCGTAATCGTTCGCTCCAGACCATTCTTCTTTGCGGTCAGCACGCCTGTAGGCACTAACACCTGCATCAGTCCATACGCCCGGGCAGAGGAGCGTGCGCGTGACATAAACACCGTCTCCTGGCGAATCAAACCGGCCACTTGAAACGGATCGAGGTTTCGGGCGCGCGATTCCTGAACGATGATTTCCCAGTAAGAAAGCGGATAGAAGACATCCCATTCCTCAGGTGTTAGCTCTTCTGGTTTCATCTGTGAATAGTCGGGAAAACTTTTCTTCAGTACGTTAAGCGCGCGTACGTTGTCTTCCTCAGAACGATAAATTCGCGCGATTGCCAGATTAACTTTGGGACTGTTTCCCGCCGACGCGCTGGCGGCGGCCAACTCCTCCAGGGCCCAATCGTTAAGACCGACGTTATTTAGCTCATCAGCCTTGACCATCTCTTTGTCTTCTGTAGCACCGGCTGTCTCTTCGGCAACGGTCACTGTTTGCAAATTTGCAATGGCGCGTGCGACTACAGAATCGGCCGGGAAAGACTTCGGCGGCACTGTTCCAATGCCGCTGCGAAACATGGCATCTAATCGCTGCTTGGCGAGATAGCCGTACCAGTTGGCGTCATAACGCGCCTGCATCGCCTGGTAAAGCGCACGCGCTTCGGCGATTTTGCCGGCGCGTGCCGAATCGCGAGCGGCCCAATAGCCTGCGCGCCCTCGATTATCTGTATTCTTGTCTGCGTAATAAGCGAGATGCTCGGTTAGTAGTTTCGACGATTCGGGAAAGTTTCCGCTTTCATGAGTCTTCCAGGCCAGGTCAAACTGCGCCTGCGCCACTTCCGCTGAGCCTGGATAACTATTGACCGCGGTGCGCAGGAAATACGAACCGTCAGCATCGTTATTTGTATCTTCCGCAATCTGGCCAACCGTTACCAGGGCGCGCGGCGTGAACGGACTACTGCTAAAACTGCGCCGCAACTCTTCGACAGCTGCGCCTGCCTGCTCCCATTGCTTCGCGCGCGCGTATGCCTGGGCAATGTAGTAAAGCGCTTCCGCGCGCGTCTCGCCGGCGGAAGAAGGAATCGCATTCAGAGCGCTAACCGCATCAGCCATTTTCCTGACGCTGGCCGCGGCAATGAGGCGCCGCAGCTGAGCTTCGGCGTTTGCCGCAGCCGGAAATCTCGCAAACGCGTCATTGTAAGCTTGCAGCGAGTCAGAAAATCGCTTTGCCTCGTAGAGTTTATTCGCGCGAGCTACTGCTTCTTCGACTGTTGCGGGCGAAGGCGTCGACCCGAGCCGCGAGATTGCTGTTGCAGCCTCCTGGCTTTCCGTTGAAGCGGGAGCGTAAAAATAGAGGCGCCGGTAAGACGCGAGGGCGCGGGTCGAATCAGAAGTCTGTTCTTGAGCGTTAGCTGTTAGCAGCAACGCGGCTGGGTTGTCTCTGGCAAAAAGGTCCTTCAAGAGAAGCGGAACGGCCGACGCAGTGCCGCTGCGCAGCAGAATATTAGCATCGCGCAACGTCGCTTCTGTGGAGCGAAGCGACGCCGGGTAATCATTGAGCAGTTGTTCGTAAACTACGCGTGCTTCGGGAAGACGTCCGGCCTGCTCCAGTGCGCCGGCGCGCATAAAAAGCGCGTAGTCTCCCAGCGCACTGTGATCGCGGATTACACTGGAATCAAGCAGCGTCGCAGCGCCGGCAAAATCTTTGGCGTTAATCCTTATGCGAGCACGCGCTATCCTTGCCAGCGCGGCAGCCTTTGTGCGCGGAAAATCCGACTCGATGCGCGCTACGACGTCTTCGGAAGGCAATACACTCCCACGTGTCATCGCGCGTAGATTTTCCAGCGCCTTTATTTCAGCGGGCGTTTGCTGACGCGTCAGACAGCTTGCGGTCATAAACGCCGGCAGAGATGCGCCCACGATAATCGCAAGGCCTACAAGAATGAGTGTTAGACGATACTTTCCCAGTTTCTTAATCAACTTTTGCACTTCCATAAACAGTTTCAAGTTTCAAGTTTCAGGCTTCAAGTTTTCAGACGGCAAACATGCGAATGATGTTCCCGCCAAAAACTGTGAATTCACCTTAACTCGAAACTCGAAACTCGAAACTTAGTCGCGCCTTACACTGAAACCGTTGCTCCCGGATAAGCACCACCGAGTTTGGCTTCGTCGCCTTCGGCAAGCGTGTTCACCAACTCGTGGTGGAAGTAGTCGTATCGTTGTGCAACTTCCGGCCTAACCCGCTTGACATACATCTCGCGCGAACGATCTATGTATTCGCGCAAGCGCGGGTAAAGATCACCCTGCGAGCGGCCCTCGGCGACTTTCTGTTCGTTGTAGAGTTTGATTTCCGAAACCAGCAAGCGGGCAAAACGGCGCGCGTCATTGTGCAGTCGCCGCTCTTCTTCACTCGCCACCTCGACAGGCAGCTCGACATCCATGCCATAGCGTCGTCTCGGAGCGGGTGTCTCTGCCACCACCGGCGGTTGAGCGCTCTCGGCTTCAACTAAAGCCGGCGAGATGTCGACTTGTCCAAATTCTATCTGCGACTCGGGTTGAGGTTCAGCTTCTGCAATTTCCGCCGCCGGCGCGCTTTCTTCAACGACCGGAGTAATCTCATCATACTCAACCGCCGGCGTGTACGCGGGTGGTTCGTGAACGCTGGGTTCTTCAGTTGCCACTTCCGCTGACGGTTCTTCCGCCGGAGCAGGTTGCGGTGTCGCTTGACTAGCCGGAGCGGTGCGGCCGGCCAGCAACTCAACCGCCATACCGGATACGCGAACGAGTGTTTCGAGGGCTTCTAAATTGATGGCTTCCGAATCGAGACCGGCCGAGTCGGCATATAAAACTGCCACCGCGCGGTTACGCACGACAAGTGGCACGGCGACAACGCGAGCGGGCGGCTCCTCACCCAGGCGATTGAGGATCATATGGTCCTCAGTATGTGACCCTGGTCCGCCGCTCCATGGTTTGCATGATTTTGCCGCATCACCGACTGCCGTGTCGGCTCCGACTGGAAACG
This sequence comes from Blastocatellia bacterium, assembly GCA_963698325.1. Lineage (GTDB taxonomy): Bacteria > Acidobacteriota > Blastocatellia > Pyrinomonadales > Pyrinomonadaceae > PSRF01. The sequence continues at coordinate 1,300,151 of CAVOQJ010000013.1, forward strand.
ACAATTGATGTATTGCGTTGTCGCCGACTGTTCCCTCGAACCCACGGGCGCGCCAGCCAATGCTCTGCTCGCCTTTAATAACGAAGAAAGCAACCCGCGGCGCAAAAGCCGCCGCACGGTTGACAAGAATTTTCAGGATGTTTGCTTGCGAGTCCTGCTCGTCGATTTCAGTGATGGCCGCTTTGACGATGGCCATGTCACTTGAGGCTTTCGCGCGAGATGACTCGGAGGCAGCGAGATCGATGCCTTCTTCGTGGGCCGCTCTCAGATGTTCCATGATGGAAGCAGCGACGCCACCGTCAAGTTGGACCTCTGCCTGCCGATCCATGAGCCGATTGAGCGACTCATTGAGTTGGCTCTGGAGCGCGGCAATCTCTTGTTTGATTCCGGTAATGCGGCCTTCGATATAGCTTTCTATGTCGTGACGCAAGCTCTCTTCCAGTTGTCCGCTGACCACAGTGTATTCCTCCGTTAAAGGATTAAATTAAACGCGCTCTCGTTGGTGAGAATCATACCTGAGATAAACGCTAGTTGCTGAGACCTGGCGGGGGGCAGTGCGTCTCTTGACTGATTATGGCCGTCCGGGAATCAGCGAGTCAAGAAATCGTTTTCCTTGACGCTGATTGACACCCCTTTCCACCCTGAGCTATAAGTCCCACCGGGTACCAATTTGCTGTTACATGGTATCCAACCGCACCTTAATGGCCACTACCATCCTAATTGCCGACGATCATGATGACAATCGCGAGCTCCTGCTGCTTTTGCTTTCGGGAGCAGGCTATGACGTACGCGAGGCAAGAAATGGAAGTGAATGCCTGGCAGCTGCCCGCGACCAAACGCCCGACCTCATTCTCATGGACTTGTCGATGCCCGTGCTGGATGGCTGGGAAGTCTTTCAGCAACTGAAAACGGACGAGCGGACTCGAACCATACCCTGCATGGCTGTTACGGCCCACGCCGACCTCGATCGGAATCAGGCGCTGAAGACTGGTTTTCGCGCCTACGTTTCGAAACCGTTTACCGGCGATGATCTCTTGAAGACTATAGCCACAGTGCTTGGAAACCAGGAGACTGGATGAGCAAATCCGAGCAGGTTTGGTAAAGGCATTCAGCGGCAGCCTCTGCGCCATCAAAAGAAACTAAACCTGTAACTCATTTCCCGCGACTTTTTTGTTACCTATCCCCTGCATTCCCGTCCCACTCATTTGGCTTACCCAACTCGCGAACGATTGCTTCCGGATGACTGAGTCTGATGGAGATTTAGGAAAGCCTTCTTGTGTTTCCCTGAGGCTAATATGACAACCGAAGAAAACGCCAGAGCGAGCATCATCAATCGGGTTATTACATTAGCCATCACGCCTTCGCCTTCGCTTACACCTAACGCTTGTCATCAGACGCCGCCATCCGCAATGAGTGGCAGTCAGCCCTTTGCAATGCCGCGTGACCTCCAAACCGCCACCAGTTATTTCCAGACGCCAAGCAGTCTCCGCACCGCCACTAACTCACCTATGTGGTAGGCGCTGTGATCGGCAACCAGCACCAACTCGCGTAAATACGTCTGTCCATCGCCGTGCGGAATCTTCGCATATAAGTCGAGCCTTGGGTCGGCGATGATCCCAACCAGCGCCTCTCGGTCGGCGAGGAAAGCAGCCACACTCTCCTGCCAGGACTCTGGCGTAGGCGGAATAGTGCTCTTCGGCCAGTAATCATCAGGCCATTTCGGCGCCTCGTATGTGGGGTCACGACAGAAGTCCAGGATGTCACGCTGCGTTAGGCGCATGTGCTCCAGCAATTGCCATGGCGAATAGGGCAGCCCTGCTGGCCGCACGCCTTGCAACCGCGGAGGGATGCCTTCTACGACGGCATCAAAGTTGACATGCGCGTCTTGCCAACCGAGGACTTTAGTTAGTAGCTCACGAAGCATGTCGCTCTGTTTCATCGCGTCATTGCTCCCAGGGTTTCATTGAAACTTCAGTCAAGAAGAGCTTTTTCCAGCCACTACTTCTGTGAGATTACCACCTGCTCGATCGATGGCGGCAACTGGTGTAGCTCGCTGTGCGCGAAGCCGGCATTCGAAAACATTCGTTCCAACTCCGGAAAAGTGTAGGCATCACCGGCCGGCGTTCCCCCGAGCATCATCACGCTGAACGCAGCAGCATCTGGCGGTGAGATGCGATCTTCATTCGGCACAAACTCGAGCGTGATCGCGCGGCCACCTTCAGCAAGCGCCGCATGGACCTTCCGCAGTAGCGCTTCGTTTGTCGGTGGATCGAAGTGGTGCAGGAAGTTTGTTAAGAGTATCAGGTCATAGCCCGAGCCGTAATCGACGTCGAAAGCACTGCCCTCGATCGTGGAATACGTGTCGGCAACTCCGGCGTTCCGTGCATTCTCCTTCGCGACTTCAAGAACGTTGGGCCAATCAAGGGCCACAACGCTGGCGTGAGGATTATTCTTCGCAAAGGCAAGCCCGTAGAGACCGTGACCAGCTGCGATGTCCAGAATTTTTAATTTTCGATCAGCAGTTGGGTCGACGAGCTTCGCCAGCAACTGTGCCGGCAGCGCCATCATCGGCGACATACCGCGCGCAAACTTCACCCAGATAGGATTCTCAGGAGCAATTGTGCCTCCATCTGGCACAGTGGTGCCGCCTTTGCGGACCACCTCCGTGAAATTCTTAAATTGTTCAGTGAGCGTTGGCGATGAAATGAATTCGATAACGCTCCCAAGATAAGCCGGCGAACGTTTATCGAGAAAGGTTGCCGAGTCGGGAGTCAGACTGTATCGGCTGCCTTCTTTATTGAGAAAGCCCATGATGCAAAGAAAGTCGCAGAGGATGCGCATGCCGCGCTCGGACGTTCCGCAACGTTTCGCAATTTCCGGCGCGGTCGCGTTGCCTTCGCCGATGGCGGTGAAAACCTCCAACTCGATGGCTGCCTTCAATGCTTCACTACGTTGGTAGGCATTGATGGTTTGAAAAAATAATTGCGGGGATGGTTGTTGTGCGGCAGGACTAGACATTTATTGCTCCTTATATTGGGTTTTTTGTTTACTCCGTTTAGATAGCGGATTTGTCCGCCAGTGTTCGGCGCCGCCGGAACGCATTAATGTTGACACCTTCACATCGCGGCGCACAAGTGCGCTTTCCCAAAGGAAATCCACTCTAACTAAGGCGTAAAACTTCGGAAGAATTCAATCCCCGAATAATTCATGCGCATCGCCTGCCCGTCTACGATGTTGTCGAAGGTAACTCGATCCGCGTCGCTGGGATCATCCGCCGGACGAAACACGCCAGGTTCGACCGGCGCCAGTGGTTGGTCTCCAGCAACAAGCAATTGTCCCTTGCGGATCACAACGCGGGTGCTGCCGTACCAGGCATTATCCGAATGAAAGAGTTGCTCGCCCTCATTTAGCAGCACTAACTTACTGCCGTCGGGCGATGTAAATGTACCGGCATAGTCGGAAGCATTCTTAATTGCTGACGGTGAAGGTGGCGGCGGTGGCGGTCGCGAGATCAGTTGTGACATCTCGGCGCTACCGTCCTGTTATTATGACTAATTCCCCTCAGCTGCAACCAAAGCGCCGCACTTAAGGTTGAGTGCGGCGCATGGTTCTTCACCTGAAAATTATTAATTCACAACTCTCGATCAGCGGGCCTTCGGTTCCAGTACAATCTCGCGCGCCAGCCGATCACCCATCACTTCGCGAATTTCCGATCGGTCCTTATATCCTTGCATCTGTTTGTCGTCGTTGCCGATCATCTTTTGCGCGAGCGCGTCTCCCTTGTCTTCATTGGCCTCCATTGTGGCCAAGTCTTTGAATTCGGTCATAAGCATCAGGTTCCAATCGCCGGGCGTATGCCCTTCGGCGCCAATTACTTTGTAGGAAAGGATCAGTCCTTCCTTCTTTGCCGCCTCCTGATTAGCCTTCCACGGTCCCGCAAGATAGTTCAAGTATGCTGTCTCCATGCCAGGCTTCATCCGGATGAAGGCAATGCTCCAAACTGAACCGTTATGATAGGGACGGTTAACCTGAGCGAAAACTGAGATACCAACGATCAATACCAGAACTACTAACGAACCAATAAACATACGTCTGAAGTTCATACTGGGCTCCTTTCCGTACGTGGGGAGTAGGCTCGAGACGACGGTACGGGGTCGTGCGTTCTCGAGACCATGTTTGCGGCAAACGAGGCTTGCAGCAGGATTTGACAAAACACTGGGCTTGGCGAGCGGGACTTTAAGAGAAAACCAAACGTGTGTCAATATTTGCCCCGGAATGGTAGTGACCTAATTTTGAAATTCTCTGTGCGTGCTCCGTGTCCTCTGTGTCTCCTGTGGTGAGTTTTTGCTGCAATTGTTAACCACAGAGCAGACACAGAGAACACAAAGCTTGCACAGAGAAAATGAAAATAGGGCACCACCCACGGAATCAGGCTGGCAGACCCTTCCGCGCGATCGACTCCATTACCCCGCAGAAACGATCCAGCTCGCCGAGAGTGGTGTAGATATTGGGCGTGATACGAATGCCCTGAAACTCTTCATGCACAATCGGCGTCGTAAAAATTCGATGCTTATCAAACAGATAGCTGCCGATGGCGCTGGGATTTGTTCCCTCGATATTCACATTAGCAATCGCGCACGATTGATTCGCATCAAATGAGGTATTGAAGCGAATTTTAGGCACGTCCTTGAGGCGGTTCATCCAGTAGCGCGAGAGGTATCTGAGTCGCGCCTCTTTCCGTTTACCGCCGATGCCGTTGTGAAACAGCAGCGCTTCGCCAATGGCAAGCCTGGGCGCGGCAGAGTGTGTGCCAATCTCTTCAAACTTGCGAATGTCATTAGCTTGTTTTGATTCTGCGGCCATCAAAGGCCAGATCTTCTCTATCTTGGATCGCTTCACGTAGAGCAAGCCTGTGCCTTTCGGCGCGTAAAGCCATTTATGCAGGCTGGTGCCGAAGTAGTCACAGCCCAGGTCTTTCTGTTTGAAATCAAACTGCGCGAAAGAATGTGCGCCATCAACTATGGTTTCGATTCCTTTCGCGCGGGCCATCTCGCAAACAGCTCTTACGGGCGTAATCTGGCCGGTGATGTTTATCTGGTGGGCGATAAGAATGAGCCGTGTGCGGCTGGTAACTCCTTTTTCAAATGCGTCGGCGATCTCGTTCAGGTTCTTTGGCGGAATGGGTATCTTGATCAACTTGAGTGAGAGACCTTCACGCTTCTCGCGCTGGCGCAAGGTCGTCAGCATTCGCGGGTAATCCTGAGTGGTAGTGAGAATTTCGTCGCCGGATTTGAAATCCATTCCCATCAACAACACTTCGAGCGACTCCGAAGCATTGCGCGTGATTGCAATCTCTTCGCGATCGCAACCAAACAGTTCCGCGAGCCCCGTACGAATGGTTTCCGACTGCGGCTCGAGTATCTGCCACATCGTGTAGGCTGTCGCATCTTCCTGTTGCCAGATGTAGCGCACCAGCGCTTCGGTAACAATCCGCGGGCTGGGCGAGACGCCGCCATTATTCAGATTGATGATGCCGCGAGTTACGGAAAAGGAATTCTGAATAACCGCCCAGTAGTCTTCGTCCATCGCCACCTGCTCAGGCATGAGATTGGCGACGCTCTTCGTTGCTGCCTGGACTTCCTTCAGGAGAGATGCGATTGCGGTCGAAGAAAACGCGGCGAGCCCCAGGCCTTTGCCGGCAAGCGACAGGAAATTGCGGCGATGGAATGCAGAATTGATCATGGAAAATTTCTCCATTTCGTGATGAAGGGGTCCGTATTAAAAATCTTCAACATAGCCTGGTTCAGGCAGGCGGCAAGCTTGCAAAGACTCCACCAGCCGGCGGAGAACGTCTAGTCGAAAACAGACTCATCAAAAAGCCCGTCTTGTTCTATCTCGTGTAAACTCCACCTTTGTCATATCATCGAGTCACTTCTTCTCGTAAACAATTTCCCGCCAATCACTATCATCACGCAAAAGGTCTTCGATATTTCCTCTCAGCGTCCGCATTCGTCGCAGAAAAGAATCCTTAGATCAAATCCTTCAACCAGCCTTGCAGAGCAGGCGGCAGCGTAAAGCCTGGGGCGTGAGCCCCAGGAACACGCGAGTCATATACCCAGAGCCCGTGGAACGGGCGATAGCCGTTCGTTACACATACCGTTCATCGAATTCGATCTCGTTCGCTTTCAAGAACTGGATGAACTCATCGCGAAACGAGATTCTCGCGTGATGTTCCTTCTGGCGTGTGATGTATTGACGGACCTGTTCCACGTTCGACTGGCTAACCGTGAGTGCGCCATAGCCTCTCTGCCACGAGAAATCTCTTAATTCAGGAAAAACGTCATGCATCCAGCCGCTGGCATTCGCTTTGAGATCGCGCAATACATCGGACAAGGCATTATCAGGCCGGAGCTTTGCTAGCAGATGGAGATGATCTTCAGTGCGTCCCTGGGGTTTCGCTGCGCTACACCCCCAGGCTTTATGCTGCCGCCTGCTCCGCAGGCTGGTTAAGTCATTCAATCTTACTTAGCCTCGTAAACGACCTCGCCACCAATCACGGTCATCACGCAGCGCGTCTTCAGGATTTCCATTTCCGGAAGCTTCATGATGTCGGCGGAAAGAACCGTGAAGTCGGCCAGCTTGCCGGGTTCAATCGAACCTCGTAGTTTCTCCTCAAAAGCAGCGTAGGCAGGCCAGATAGTAAACATACGCAGCGCCTGTTCGCGGGAGACCGCTTCCTCAGGATGCCAGCCTTCTCCCGAAAAGCCCTTCAGGTCTTTGCGCGCGACGGCCGCGTAAAATTCGATCATCGGTTCGCCCCGTTCGACCGGTGCGTCGGAACCACCAGGAACAATCGATCCTGACTTAATGAAACTCTGCCACGCGTAAGCACCGGCTAATCGCGCAATCCCGAGCCGGCTTGGCGCGAAATGTAGATCGCCGATCGCGTGGGATGGTTGCATTGAAGGAATTACTCCGAGCTTTGCAAAACGCGGAATGTCGGCCGGGTTTACGATTTGAGAGTGCTCGACCCGCCAGCGCGGCTCCTTAATCTTCCATTCCGCTTTAGGCACTGCGTTCATCGCCTTCTCATATTGATCGAGGATGAACCGATTGCCACGATCGCCGATCGCGTGCGTTTGAATCTGAATCCCTTTTCGCAGGGCTTCCCGCAGTAGTGGCTGCAGGTCCTCTTCCTTGATTGTTAGAAAGCCGGAGGTGTCCGGCATGTCCGAATAAGGCTGAAGCAGCGCCGCGCTGCGCGAACCAAGTGAGCCGTCAGCGTAGAGTTTGAGCGTGCGCACGGTCAGATGATAATCGTCAGCGCCGACGATTGGGCCATCGTGGAAAAGTCGTTGAGCCTCTTTCCCTGGCGCCGAAAGAGCCTTGTAAATACGCAGCTTGATTTTTCCTTCGTCGTGGAGTTTTTTGAACAGCTCCACCTCCGCAAAGCTGCCACCCGGGTCCTGGACCTGTGTCCAACCGAGCTCCACATCGCGCTCAACTCCCAATACGATGGCCTGCTCCGCCTCGGCTGCGGATGTTGGCGGCAGATGGCGATGCACGAGATTCTGCGCAGCGTCAAGCAACATACCGTTTGGCTCACCACTCCGTTTGTCTTTAGATATTTCACCGCCGAAAGGGCTCGGTGTATTTTTATCGATACCGGCAATCTTTAAAGCAGCGCTGTTGACCACCGTGCCGTGACCATCCGCGCGCGTCAGAATCACCGGATTGTTTGGCGCAACTTTGTCGAGGTCCCAGCGCGTAGGAAACACCGGCGGAGTCCAGAACGTTTCTATCCAGCCACGCCCGGTAACCCATTCGCCAGGCTGTTTCTGATTCACACGCTCTTTAACTTTGGCGAGAAAGTCTTCGAGGTTCGTGGCGCCTTCGAGGTTGAGCGTTATCTCGCGAAAGCCGACACCTGAAAGATGATGATGCGCGTCAGTCATGCCTGGCAACATAGTCTTACCGGCGAGATCGACCACGCGGGTATTGCTGCCCACATACTTCTCAGCTTCGCTGTTTGATCCGACAAACAAAATGCGATCACCCTTGATGGCGACTGCTTCTGCTTTTGGCCGCGCATCGTTGACCGTGTAGATGTTGCCGTTCTTGAAAACAAGGTCCGCTGGTTCGACTTTTGTTGGAGCCTGGTAAAACAGAAAAGCGGTGATGACGAGAACTATAAGAAAAGCAGCTGCTTTCATATTTTTGACTGGGTCCCGGACGGAAGTAATTGCTGAGCGAACGCTTTATATCACTTGCTCACGAGAAACTGTAGGCACGAACGGTTTATTTGAACTCGCCGGTCCGAAGGACCGGCAGTTGGTAGCCCGTCCGTGAGGGCGCGGTAGATGTAACGTTAGTCCGCTGAGCGCCGAAGGTGCGCCACGATTTGTGCCGGCCCTTCGGGCCTCGGCAAATGAGAGGAGTCCCCGCCCTGACGGACGGGGCTACTAACTGCCGGTTCTTCGAACCTAAGACGTTCAAATTGAACCGCTAAGAAGTCGAGCGGAGTATTACAGGGCCCGTTGAGTTTGCACTATAATCAACCTGCAAAAAACCTAACCAACAATAATTCAGAGGACTTGCGATGAAAATAGAAACACTTAATCTCAGCACTTCGCACGGCGCTACTACCGCACATGTGGCTCGTCCTGCTAATGACGCCCTGGCAGCCGTGATATTGATCCAGGAATGGTGGGGCATCAACAATCACATTCGCGACATCGCCGGCCGCTATGCGAATGAAGGTTATCTTTGCATCGCCCCGGATCTATATCGAGGCAAAGTTGCAAAAAACACGGAAGAGGCGTCGAAGTTGATGCAAGGCCTGGAAATCGAAGATGGGTTGGAAACAATTCGAGAAACGATTGCCGATGCGAAGCGCACTTACAACGTGCAGAAGATCGGCATCACCGGCTACTGCATGGGCGGGACGTTTGCGCTGCGGGCCGCTTGCGAGATTAGCGAGTTTGCCGCTGCCGCACCCTTCTACGGCGACATTCCCGAAGAGAATATTTTGAGAAACTTAAAGATGCCGACTCTCTTCATTGCCGGCAGCCGCGACGCCTGGATCAATCCTGAGAAAGTGAATCAACTAATTGAAGCGGCACGCAAATATGACTTGCCGGTGGAAGTCGTCACCTACGACGCCGACCATGCCTTCTTCAACGATACGCGCCCTGAAGTTTACAACGCCGTGGCAGCAGCTGATGCGTGGCGGCGCGTGCTTGATTTATTCAGAAAACACCTGTCCGTTGCGGTGCCAACAGGCGCATAAGGGATTTAGGATTGGGTTGTTTGTTTGCTCGGATGAAATTTTGACGGCACGTTTTCGCGGCCCCACTTCAACGTGCGACTCATCCAGACAAGTTCGTCCAAAAACTCCTTGGCGCGTTTCTCGAAAGCCTGATCCAAAAGTTTTCCTTCGGCGTCAAACGTCCTTTGTACAAAAGGAAAGTTGAGGTCCGAGAAGGTAACGGCGAGGCCCAGCTCACGAACCATCGGCACCATGGCTTCGATGACCCGCGTGCCACCCCACGGACCGGCGGAGACTCCGACAAAGGCGACGGCCTTGTGTACGTACTCTCGCAATAGCAGATCCAGAACAGCTTTCAACGTTCCGGGGTAGCCGTGGTTATATTCCGGTGAAACTATTACCAACCCATCGGCGCGAATAATCGCATCTCGCCACTCGGGGAAAAGGTCCTTGAGCCCCTGACCGTAGTCATCTCGCGGCAAGGCGAAATTGGCCGCATCAAATAGCGCCGTTTCAATCTCGGGCCGCTTCTGCATTTCCCCAATCAACCATTTGGCCGCATGCACGCTGTTTCGGTTCTTTCGATTTGTTCCCAACAAAACCGGCAGAAATAGTTTCTCCACTATATTTCTCCTCACGCGTTGAATCTGTTATCCAGTCCGCGCTTCACCGCCCTTGTCCGGATGCCATTCAGGGATTTTCCCGTAGTTAATGGCTTTGACCCGCACCTAACGCGCTCTTTGCGTTGGTCCGCCCGAAACAGCCTGCTAATGAGTCGCATAAGTTCTACTGACTCTGCGCGTTTGCAATCTGGTCCAGATAATTCTTGAGTTCGGCATGACCGCCATGCTCGGCCCAGCCGGCGGCCGTCGAATGGACTTTAGTGTCTTTGACGCTCACATTCGCGCCCTGTTCGATTAAGAACTCCACCATAGCGCGATGGCCGTTTAGTGCCGCATAGTGCAGGCCCGTGCCTGAGTAATCAAAGCCGGGTGGGACGGCGTTGATCTGCGCGCCTTTCTGCAATAACAACCGCGCAGCGTCGATGTGGTCGTGAATACAAGCATAGACAAAGGCGTTGTTGATGATGTCCTGGGAATCAGTAGACCAGCCAGCGACCTTCGCCTGCAATTCTTCCCTTATCCCGCAATTCAAATTCGACTTTTGCAACTCGCCAAACGGCCAATCGATCCTGCCGGCTTCCGGCTTCAGACTCCCGTCGCTCGCGAAGAAAGTTTCCATCAAATCCGTGCGACCAAGGCCAGACGCAATACGCAGGTTGTGCATTGACGCGCCGCGCTGCAGCAGGAGATCTATCACGCCCTGGTTTTTCCAGTACAACGCTTCCTCCAATGGCGACCAGCTGCCCGTGCCATTGATCGCCGCTCCGCGATCGAGTAGCAATGCGGCAATCTCTACATTGTCGATGCATGCAGCTGCGCCGAGCGCGCCATTAATGTCCGCGCCTGCGTCAATCAGGACTTGCGCCATTTCGACTTTGTTGGGTACGTCGAGGGCCTCAAGGGCCAAACACTGGAGCAATGTTGGATGACTTTTTGCTGACCGAGCTGTCGCTAAAGAAGGGTCCTCGAGTAGCAGCGCCCGAAGCCCCTCAAGATTGCCCGACTTAATCATAGCCGTCGCCGGATGAAATCTCGCGTCCATTACCATTCCTTTTCGTCATAGTGTTGCTGGTCCGGATGTCAGGTATTCATTCAGTTCGCCAGCGGTTGGCAACCCGCTGCGCGCGCCGAGTGACCGGCAATTCAACGCCGCCACTGCATTGCCGAGATGCAGGCTTGTCTCGATATCTTCGCCACGCAAAAGACCGTAAAGGAAACCTCCGCGAAAGGCATCGCCCGCACCCGTCGTGTCATGACAACCACCAGGCACTTCGCAGGCAGGCGATTCGAGGAACTGTCCTTCGCAATAGAGAGTGACACCATCCGCGCCTTTCGTCATGCCGACTATTCCACAACCGTAACGAGCTTTCAATTCGACGAGCGCCGCTCGTTCATCGGCGATGCCTGTCAGGCGATGGGGAAACTCTCTCGAGGTGATTAGAATGTCGATAAGCGGGAGAAGTTCGGGCAAGCCTTCATAGATATTGTCGATGTCGGCGGAAACAACCGTGGCCCTGGAACGATCGTAACGAGCAGCCTGAGCCATGCGCGTATCTGCCAGCGGATCGTGTCCATCGAGGTGCAACACGCGGCCACGTGAGGCCAGTGCCACGGGCGCCTCATCCGCATGGTAAGTCAATCGTTCATCTCTATCCCAGATGATGGTGCGTTCACCGTTGCGTGCATCGACGATGATGAAAGCGATCTGATTGCGCGCGCCCTCTATCACTTCCGCGAATTCAATGTTAACGCCCTCGTCCTTTACCGACTGAAAACCAAACTGCCCTTCGGCATCTGAACCAAACCGTCCCGCGTAAGCCGTTTGCAGTCCAAGCCGTTGCAAAGCGACCATTGCACTGGCCGTTTGTCCACCAGCCGCTTGTTTGTGATCGAGGAAGCGCAGCTTGCTGTCGAAAGCAGGGTAACCAGGCACCACGATGAGATGATCGACAGCGTTAAGGCCGAAGCCAACTGCATCGAACTGTCGATCGGTCGGAAGTGTGAAGGGAAAGTTCATCTAAACTTGAGATGCTGAGGTGTGGCCTCGTGGTTTTCATTACTTCGGTGCGTTAGAATGTAACTCTACCTTTTAGTTCGCGGTAGCATTAAGCAGTGACATTAGCTGACAAACTCAAGGAAATTCCAGTTTCAGCCGGCGTTTACCTCTACAAAGACAGCGCCGGCAAAATTATCTATATCGGCAAGGCCAAGCGTTTGCGCAGCCGTGTGCGCTCCTATTTCCAGGCGCGGCCTTTCGACCGCAAGACCGACGCGCTCGTCAAACAGATTGCCGACGTCGAAGTCATCGTTACTGACAACGAGGTCGAAGCTTTAATTCTGGAAGCAACGCTTACCAAAAAACACAAGCCTCGCTACAACGTCAATCTAAAAGACGATAAATCGTATCCACATCTCAAACTAACGATCAATGAGCCGTTCCCGAAGGCTGTCATCACGCGCCGTATTCAAAAAGACGGTGCACTCTACTTCGGTCCGTTTCTGCCTGCCAGTCTCGCGCGCAAAACGATCGACGTAATCAATCGGACTTTTCAGCTTCGGACCTGTGATATCGAAATCGACGGCAAGGCGCCGCGCCCGTGTCTTGAGTATCACATCAAGCGCTGCCTTGGTCCCTGCGTCAAGGGACTCTGCACGCCGGAACAATATCAGGAAGCGGTGCGCGACGTGCGGCTATTGCTGGAAGGTAGAAACACCGAACTCGCGGACACGCTGGAAGAGCGCATGGGCCAGGCGTCGGAAGAGATGCGTTACGAGATGGCGGCCAAGTATCGCGACTTGCGCAGGACTGTCATCAAGCTTTCTGAGCAACAGAAGATGGCTACCTCGCCAGACCGCGACGTTGACATTTTTGCTTACTATCGCGAGGGCCCGCGGCTCGCTTTGCAACTCTTTACGATGCGCGAGGGCCACATCGTTGGCCGGCGCGAATTCTTTTGGGAAGATCTGCCGGAAGATGATTTTGATCCGGCGTCGTTTCTCGGCGAAGTTTTGGCGCAGTATTACGCAACCGACTACGTGCCGAAAGAGATTCATGTCCCGGTAGATTTCACCGATCGCGAACTGTTGGAGAAGGCCCTGACCGCGCGTAAAGGGCGGCGCGTCAGAATTCACTACACCCAGCGCGGCGAGAAGCGCGACCTTATCGACCTTGGGGAAAAGAATGCGAAGCTCGCGTTTGAGCAGCGCTTCCGTGTTCTCAAGCCGGATATGAAACTGGTGCTCGAGGAATTGCAGGAGACGCTCGAGCTGCCGCGTTTTCCGGCGCGCATCGAGTCGTTTGACATCTCTCATATCCAGGGCGCCGAGAATGTAGCTGGGATGGTTGTTTGCGATAACGGAAAGATGAACCGGTCGGAGTATCGCAAGTTTCGAATCAAGACTGTCGAGGGCGCAAATGACGTGGCGTCGATGCGCGAGGCTGTGCATCGGCGTTATCGCCGGCTGCTCGACGAGGGCAAGCCTCTTCCTGATCTAATCATGATTGACGGTGGCAAGGGTCAGCTCAATGCCGCGGCTGATGCGATGCGCGAACTTGATCTTGAAGCAGTGCCAATGGTGGGTGTGGTGAAACCTCCCTTGAAGCACAACCAGGTTTCCTACCTGTTGGTGAAAGGACGCGAGCACGAGCCCATCTATCTCGATCCGCATTCGCTGATTCTTCGTCTGCTGCAAATGATTCGCGACGAAACGCATCGCTACGCGTTGAGCTACCATCGCAAGCGCCGCGAACTTCGTGACTTTACTTCTGAACTTTCGGCAATTCCCGGCGTGGGCGAGAAGCGGAAGGGTCGACTATTGAGACACTTCGGTTCGATCCAGCGTATTGCAGCTGCGGCGGTTTCTGAGTTGACGCCGTTTGTGGGAAAAAAGACAGCACAGGAAATCGTCGACCATTTTGAACGGCAGCGCAGTCTGGCGGAAAGCGGTAACGCAGCCTGATATCAGAAACGTCCATAAGAAATCTGTGAATCCAGGTCGAGGAGCGGGGGCAAGCCCGCCTTCCCAACCTGAGAGACGCTCTGGTTAGTTTGGTCAATCCCACCTTGAATGGCGCTTACTGACGTATTGCAAATCAACTTTGATAAGCTCGAGGTTGGGAAGGTGGGCTCGCCCCGGCTGGTTCGCCAACACTCCCTTCTGAACCATCAAATTTTCTTACTTAATTTGAGTTTCTGTCGATTCTTTATCCCGGCGGTACTTGCCCTTTCGCACCGCTGAAGTCGTAAATGATATGCAGTCGCAGGGAGCCATCCTGCACTTCCGCACGAACGTCTTTCACCTGCGCCTTTACCGAACCATTGCTTGCCTGCACCGGTATCAGCAACTGCAGTTGTTGCGGGCTCAAAAAGTGAATTGGATTCACCCGGCTGTCAATTGCCGTGCGAACAAACACGGTGACGAAATTATTGGCGAACGGATTGACGCCTTCCAGGTTGACCCCTTCGACATTCACGCGGCCATAGAGCGTTTGGCTGGGCTGATCAAACGAAAGTTGGATCGTCGTCTGCGCCCACCCTTTAAACTGCGTGCAGTTTCCCAGCAGATTGTATGTGCCGCTAAAGACAAGCGGCGCTGAGATCTTGCCCGCGGCAAACTGCACCTGTGTTTTGACGTTACTGCCATCCGCAGCCAGCGTCACATTGTTGGCGCAGCCTCCCTGAAAAGCAGCGTGCTCAATTGTGGTGGAACCCGCGCGTCCATCCAATCCCGCCAGTTTGAATGTCGGCGGACCGAGGTCGCGAAAGATTGTTCCCAGCAGTTGCTCGAAGAAACTATCGCTGATGGAAACCACCACCGACCCGGGCGGATCGCCCCCCGGCGGCGGAGCTTGCACACGCACGCCGGGGATCGCTCTTGCGCTCGGCACGCCGAGAAAAAAGACAGCGGCAGCGGCGCCGATGACGAGTCCCAAAAGCAGAAGCAGTATGTATTTCATAGGTTTGCTCAGCTTGGGGCAGTAGCCCGACGTCAGGGAGGGCGTTTCTTCCCAGGTACACGCCCTGACGGTCGGGCTACTGCCGCGATTTTATCGAACGGGCGACGGTGTCGGCGATGCTGTTAGCGATGCCGTTGGGGGCGATGCGCTTGTTGACGCCCCAGCATTCATATTACTCATCAACGCCTTAACTAAAGCCGCAACTGTGTTCGTGAACGCGTTGATCTGTGCGCGCACTTGCTCGGGTGGAACCTTGTTGAGCCCCGCGGGAACCTGAAACAACGAGTCGTCAACGTTTGTGCTGATGTCGCGCATCTCCGCAACAATCCTCGCGCCCTTCACGCCCTGAACATCTCCGGTCGCCTGCGAGGATAGGTCTACCCTGAGTGGCAGTCCGGTCTCTTTATCAACGTAAAAGAAAGCCTCGGTATTCACCTGCCCCACCGATGTCGACGTGTTAGTAGTCGTCGCGTAACGATACTTATCGGCCGGGCGGCCGTTAATAGTGTCGTCCCCAACTCTCTCCACACCTTTCTGCTTCTCCAAATAGGAAACGATCTGTCCCGCTGTCATCAATTTTTGCAGTTGAATGCCGGTCGCTTCCGGAGTTAACTCCGCGTATTGCTTACGGCCGGGCATGATGGCAATGTGCATGTTGCCCTGCTCCAGGTAAATCAAATCGGAACCATCAGGCAGCTTGAAGGCAACGCGGCGATCCGCGCCATTGCGCGCCACCGCGGCAGACAACGAAGGAATGCCGATCGTCTTTTCTCCGCCCTCGGTTTCCGCGCTAAGCACGAGCACGGCCTGGTATTTTTCCGGCTCGCGCGCGGCGATTACCGATGGAGACTCCGGCGAAAGATTTGCATTCGCGTTTGTGAGCGACGTGTTGGCATTAGCGGTTAGGTTCGTATTTGCGTTCGTAGCGGCTCTCTGGCAAGCGCTGCCGGCAAATGCAAGCAGGCTCATTAGTAAAAGAGAAATTGATCGTGTGGTTTTGAAGACAGTAGTGTTCATAGACTCTCCAAGGAATTGAGCGGCTTGGGCCCCGGTTGTGGCAGGGGGGTTTTGAGGGAAGGCTAAGGATAACACGCACCACCCAGGTTTGTAACGCAAACCGTTAGTTTGGGTGGTGTCTTAATTTCGCTTTCTCTGTGTAACCCACGTGCTCCTTGTGTCTCTGTGGTGAGTGGTTGTCGGGCGTTTATTCATTACGGAGACATAAAAGACACAGCAGTTGTTGAAATCGAAATGGCGTACCAATTCGACGTGGCAATTCCTGCGTACCTGCAGACTAACAGTTTGCTCTATAAGAATCGGTTGAGCATTGACTTGACACCCTGTTTTGGAATAGAAGCGCACTGCTCTAACAGTTTCTTTCTCATAAGTGTGGCCTATGAAACAGATTCCCGTCTTGATTGTTCTCGGATTTGCTCTCTCGCTTTGCAACCTAACGAATAAACTGAAAAGCGCAAACAACTCCAACGGGCCGGGCAAGTCTGCCCCGAGTTCGAGTGATAGTAGCGGCGAAGCAGAGCACGCAACGCCGACTGCGGCCCAGTTGCAGGCGCTGGCTGGTGGCCAAACCGTCAAATGGGACCAACAAGGAATGTCCTGGACAGTTCCGCCGCAATGGAAGGAAGTCACCAACGAATCGAAGGAACTTGTTTGGAACTCACCGGGTGGGTCGGAAGCTGCTAACTTGATCGTGAGTATCTCGCCAATGGACGAAAGTTTTCCCGCCGATATCAGCATCAAGGCATACTACGACCAGGCCAAGTCGCGGGCGAAAAACGGTGAGGTTGATGAAGTGAAATGGCTCGAGATTGACGGTCTCAAGGGTGTTCAGTTTCGCGAAGCGAATCCCGAGAAGCCGGACGGCTTCAGGAGACTGCAATGGATGGCTTACCGCAAGTATGCCGGTCAGTTGCAGTTTGTGAACCTGATGCTCTCAAGTAATGGCAGAGGTTTTCCCAAACATCAGGATGAGATGTACGGCATTATGTATTCAACGAAAATTGTCCACTGACACAAAGAAAAAGGGTAAGGGGAAAGGGGTAAAGGGGAATGTGACCTCTTCCCCTTGACCCCTTCCCCTTTACCCATTCCCCGGTTTCTAGTTTTTCTTAATGTAGTTTCTATGAATCCACGCGCCCTCTTGTGCACGATCGCGAGTCTCAAACAAGATATTCTCATTGTCCTCGCGAGTGAGAAGATTCACACGAGCGTTGACATCCTTTTCTGAGCCCTTCGCCTTTTCGGCTTCGGAGAGGAATCCTCGCACACTATCAGCCGATGCAGGTTTGAATTTGTCCTTCTGCAACTCCGCAATGGCTTCGATCGCGTTCGCCTTGAGCAGCTTTGGCCAGAGCTTCTTGAAGAGCACGTTTGAACCGTAAATATCCGCGCTATTCACTTTGCCGTTTATCGCGAACACGTAACCGATAACGTCGTCGCTGCGGTTTGCGATGTTGGAAAGAGCTTTGACGTAACTGTCGGCGGTCTCCCGTACCTTGTTATTTTCCACCGCAAGTTGCAGGCTCGATTCTGATACCGTCGAGTTAACTCGCGTGCCGACATTGCGACTCAGTTTGTCCTGCGCCACGGTTACGCTCTGCCAGACCCCACCTTGTGAGTTTTCACGTTTGGCTGCAAGCTTGATTTCTTTAGTCGCGACCGCATCAGATGAACTGCTGAAAACCTTAGCCTGTTCATTACCGCGTCCACTCCATCTGCCGTGCTCCACGCAAAACGCCGAAATCGGTAGCTTGCCTGAACGCGGCGGCACGATTAGGTCGACGCCTATCATGCGATCCTGCGCTCCGCCTTTGACGATGTCACCGGATTGGACGTAAACATCCTCGTCCGAAAAATTCTGAATGGAGAGTTCGTTAACGCTCTTCGTCTCGTAAACGACGACCTTCTTTTGCACCAGCGCTTCCTGGAGCGTTAGAAACGACTTGCCCTTAATTGTGTTTTTGCCGTGAACGAGAAAAATCGTCAAATTCTTGTGCGTGTAGGGTCCAGAGAGTCGATAGTCTCCGGCTTGAGTTCTCTCTCCCTGCCCAGCGGCGCCGCCGCCGGAAGAACTCTTGCGAGCCTGTGCACTGATCAGTACGCCCATTGAAACCATGAGCGACGACAGAACCACCCCGAGTGTTAGAACAAACACCTGTTTCTTCATTGTCTTGTCTCCTTAAAGAGCTGTCGGGTGTGCTTTTTTAGGCAGCGTTGACCCAGCCAAGCTTTAATCCCCAAGCTTAAACTTCCGTCGTTGTTACCAGCGAGCAGCATCGCCCAACGCCAAATGAAAAATCGTTAAGGGGAGCCTGGATAGATCCCTTGAGCAGGGAGACCTTGACAGTTCGGCGACCCTGAAAGAGGAACCTGACCGGTTAGTAGAACGAGGATTGGGAAACTTCTTGCAGTAGGACGGAACGGTTCACGACCTCTGTCTCAAGGGGAAGACTCAAGTGGGCCTGGCCTCGTAGCTTACAACTGTCATTCTGACGAACTTCAGCGGGGCGTTAGAACAACTAAGACGTCTTCCAAGAGATCCACGTTTGACGTTCGGTGGTTTAGATATCACCACCTGACCGGTTCCAGACTGATGGCGAATCGCTCGCCCTCAAAAAGCTGCCGACTTTCCGCAATGACGAGACAGCCAATCTTGTGTGTGTGCCAAACATCTTTGAGTACGCCGGCACTATGCGCGTGGGGATTATGGGGATCGAAGCCGGGATCAGTGGCGGTCGGCTTTAGGTCGGAGAGAGGCAATGGAAGACCATCGAGCCAATTGATCAGCGGGCGATTACTGGAATTAACGGTATAGAGTGTGAATTTGGGTTGCGACATGGCAGCTACTACCTTCCCGAAATCGCGAGTGAGGATCAGCTATTTCTTCTCCTTTCAATCTGCTCTCAATTAACCTACTCAAGGAAAGGGCTTGTCCATTTATTTATGACAAAGTGCGGCAAAACATTTCCGCACCGTCCCTGGCGCCGAACATTGCTGGTTTGTGGAGTCTTGGAACAGGGCGGGATAGTACAAGTGAAGCGTAATCCGGGCTCCAGCTAACGAGAGACCCGAAACGTATAGCTTGCTGCATCTTCAAAGCTTGAGTTCGCCAGCTGACCGCTGAGCTTCGCTTGATAATCGTCGCGCCTGAAAATATTGGCAGGCAGGGTTAGAACAATGAATGTTCCTTCGACGAGCAGCTCAGGTTGTAGATTCGTGCCGGTCCACACGTTTGTACCCTGACTCGTTAATATTGCGGCGCGGTATTTCTCGTAATCACCAGGTGGTAGAGCAAGTCGTAGCTGAATGGTGTCCGTACCCGGAGGGATCGAAATCCTGGTGATTTCACCGCCTTCCCTGGCGGTTCCTGGTATAAGAACCGCAGTTACGATGCTGACGGGCGCTGTGCCGGGCGTTTGCTGCCAAGGGTTCTTTGTTGCCAGCCACACGCCGACTACGAGCACAAGTGCGGCTGCAGACAAAGCGGTTAACGCAACGGCATTTCTTGATGAGAGGAAAGCGGCAGGGTAGGACCACCATTGCGGGGTGGGGGCCCTCCGGCTCGACTTGTCGGCAGTATACTTCTTGAGCGCTCTACCAAACCGCACCTTCTGCTCCCGCTCCGGAGTTACCAGAAAGTGTTCTTCGAAGTTTCGCCTTTCCATAGGCGAAAGCTCGCCTGCCAAATACTCGTCGACTAGTTCGTCCTCTGCGATCAATAACTCTTCATAGAACTCATTATCCACCAGCAAGCGTTCTTCAATCTGCGGTTGGTCATTTTGCGGGATCAAGCCTAACAAATAGGGCCGGATATTTTCATATTCTTGTGATTTCATACCGCGGGCCCCTCCATAAAACCCTTCCTAAAACAGAATGACATTTACCGCACAGCCATTTCACCAGGCCTGTTGCTCCTGCAGGCACTGCTGCACACATTCCAGCAGGTTTAGCCGAATGCGATGTGCCCGGATCCTTAAAGCATTCAGGGCGATACCTAGACCCTCTGCAAGCCGCTTGCGGTGTTCAATCTTGGCCCTTTTCTCATCCTGATAATATTGCAAAACGAGTTGACGGTTGTCGGACGTCAGCTGCTCCATACATCGCTCGAGGCACTTATACTCCAGCTCGATCTCATCGGAATCTCGCCGGGGCGGCGGCGGCAAAAGCGCAGGCTTCTTTCTGACATACTCCAGATAGACCTTGCTTGCCACACCATAGAAATACAGCGCCGGTTCCCCCTCAAATTCGTCTGCTATGTCCTTCAGCCGTTTAGCGACGCGGTTGATAGTTTCATCGGCCAGGTCCTCGGGTTCAAAACACCCGCGACACGTAAAGATCTTGATGAGGCGGAGTCGAATCTTCTCGTATTTTTGGCCCGCCTGCTCGCGATTTGGGTCGAGCCATAACAACAAGGCATCGAAGTTTTCCTGAGTTAAGGACCATTCTTTGTTCATTTATGCTCGTGGCATTTAACCTTAAAGAAATTTAGAGACGGCTGGCAGCATTTTCCCTAAAAGCCTCTTTTCCGTCTATGTCTCAGGGCGTAAAGACCGGCAAGAATAAGGAGCGTCATTACAATTCCCGCAATAAGTTTGGCAGTCCAGGTAATCCCAGGGCTCCACGTGGCACGCTCCGAATATTGGCCCTGGATGACAAACCCGGCCCAAAAGTAGGGCGAGCGCCAGCGATTTTGCCGTGAAAGCTCGAGCTGTGCTTTTCTCAGCGCAGCGGAGGGTGATAACCCTTCCTTGAACATCGCTTCATAAAAGTGTCGCATCAATTCCGCCGTCGCGTCGTCATCTACTTTCCATAGCGAAGCTACGACACCTGCCGCTCCCGCATACATGAACCCACGCGTAAGCCCTACAAGCCCTTCTCCTCTCACCTCTTTTCCCAATCCGGTATTGCACGCGCTTAGCACAACGAGATCGACCGGGAGATCCAGATTATATATGTCGTGCAAACGCAAGAAACCATTCTGCGGTTGACCATTCTGATCAACCAGCGAAAGTACTATTCCGGATAGTTCAGGATGATCGTTGTTGAGCAGACCATGCGTAGCGAAATGAACTATACGATAGTTATGAAGCTCAGGGTCCGTTGCCAGAGCGCGACTGGCATCGAAACCCGTGGCTTTCATGCCCGTGCCCCATGGTGCCGCCGCCATGATTGCATCTGCCTCCGTCCGCGAAGCCAGCAGGCGAGGGATCTTGGTCCAGCCACTCGAAACATCAAGATCCCGCAGTGCTGTTTGCACCTCGGTGGACGGCTCCGATTGCGTTTTGGCTGCGTTGTTGGATTGAATGCGAGGGTCGTCACTTTCGAAAACCGGATCAGCAAGGATGGCTACTGAGTTTGAAGCCGGTTGACGCCCCTCAGTTTCCTCTCTGAGTCGCGCCAGCGTCGAGGCCGAAGGCTGGTTGACAATCTCGTGCTTTACAATTAATGGTTCACCGATGGTTTCGCGGACCCGATTCGACCCGTTTGCGTCATTTTCTGCTTGGCCCACTTCAGGGACGATCAACGCCTGGAAAGGTATGTAATGCAAAGCTCCGTCGGCCACAATGAGTAACCGTTTGTTCCTGAGTTTTGCGGCCGCCGGGCCGAGGATCAAGCTGCCCAATACCGCGGCCTCATGCGGAAGTTGAGCGTCGGCCTGGACGGCGCGCGTTTTTTGCTGCTCGAAGGTCTCTCCAGGCACCGACTGATGGGCTGTCAGCAAGCGGTAAAAACGGCATGCCACCTCCTCGATCTCGGCACGGCTCGGCAGTTCAAAACCCGCGATCTCGGATCTGCTAACTACCCACAGGTAGCTTCGGGCATCACCGAGGAAATATTCTAAGAGCAATGACTCGTCGTCAATCACATGCTCTTGAATCTGACGGAGGCTCAGGGCTTGCGGTTGTGTTAGCGCCGCATAGTGTGGACTCTGACTCCTAAGCTGGGCCTGGATATTTTCATACTTGACGGTAAGGTCGCGTATTTCCTTTTCCGCAGCTGCGGCCTGTTGTTCAGAGTGCTGGCTGCTGAGCAGGCTCATCTGGTGTTCAGCCTTTAGATTCAAAGTCTGCCGCACACGACGTTCTTCCTGAAGCAGTTCCGGCGCGACCGCGCGACGAATCTCCGCGCGGGCCTCGGCTAACATGTCGAGCAGACTGCGCGCATGTGCTAATTCACTATCTTCGAGAGCTTTCTCTGCCAAGCCAGCCTTTGGATTCTGTTTATGTCTCTGCATCAGCAGGTCAATTCGTAAATCGAGATACTTGTGAACGGAGGCGAAGTAAGATGAACGGAGTGTGTGACCGGGAACTCTGGAGCGCAGTGATTCAACAATACCGACCGCCGTCTCAATGTTTGCACTGGCCGCAGAGAGCGCGCCTGCATCCCGCTGCACACTGGCAAGATTGTAAAGCGTGAGAGATTCGCGCGCGCGATCCTGCGAAGCGCGAGTGAGCGGCAACGCCTGTTCAAAACACGAAATTGCCCTTTGTCTCTGATTCGATTTCGCGTAGATCACGCCGACGCTGTTCAAAACCAGAGCTTGACCGCGGGGATCCTTCACCTCTCTGCTCAATTGGAGAGCGCGCGAGTAGTAGGCGAGCGCCTTCTTCGCGTCTCCGAGAAAATCGTAGATACCGCCAAGGTCCTGAAGATTGTAAGCCTCGATGCGGCGATCCTTGAGCGTGCGGCAAAGCGACAGCGCCTGCTCGTAGTGTTGAATCGCCAGCTCATAAGGCCGCTGATTTGACTCCCCTTCTCCAATTTCTCCGGTATCGCCGATTGCACGATGGATGTTGCCGAGGTAGCGGTGGGAAATAATCTGTCCATCCAACTCTCCTGTTTCCTGGCTCAGCCGCAACGCCTCGGTGTGATGGTCCAGAGCCCGCCGGAGATCCAGATCCGCAAAGATTTCGCCTTGCCCATTTAGTGCCGTGATGAGGCCCTTCTTATCACCGACCGTGCGAAACATCTGCTCGGCGCGGCTGTAGTATTCCATGGCTTGTTCCCGCTCACCGAGCAGCGAGTAGATCAGTGCCATGGCGTTCACGGTCTCAGCTTCGCCGCGCAGATCGCGAACAACGCGCCATAGGGAGAGCGCCTGCTGAAAATATTCCAACGCCAGAGGCAGTTCGCTCATGTCTGTATATATGTAACCCAGATACCTGAGTATCCGGGCTCTCCCTTGGGGATCTGCCGCCGCATCGGAAAGTGGCAACGCCTGCTTCAAAAAATCGAGTGCCCGGTTCATCTCACTCAGGTTGTAGAAGGCCACTCCGAGATTACCCATGGCCCTCGCAATACCTGGCCGGTCGTCAATCTTTTTGCCCAAGCGAAGAGCCGACCGAAACAACGCAATCGCTTTCTCATTCTCTCCAAGAAGCGTATAGACATCTCCCTTGTTGTTGAGCGCTTCGAGTTCTTGTCTGGAGTTGGGGGTAGTTCTGCTCAACGTGAGCGCTCGCTCGAAGTAAGTCAGCGCCTCGCGGTATTCTCCTAATACCGAAGATACTTTGCCCAATTGCATCAGGGCGTCGGTCGCTTCCAATCTCTGGCCAACATTTTCAAAGATACGCCACGCAATTTGATATTTATCCATAGCTTGGCGCAGCGAGGCCTCCTTCCATTCGCCGCGCAGGCGCGCGGCCTCTGCGAAGGCCCGACGGCCGCTCTCGAGCTGCTCCTCCTTTGAGCTCGCGATCACGGTTGCAGGCTGATCAGGCTTAGTCGTTGAGGGGGCGATCGTGGACCGCTGCGGCAACCTTAAGTCCTTCCGCGAACGAGGAGTTCGCGAAACGGTTAAATGACCAGAAGAATCAGTTGCTGCAGGCGTATTTATGAATTGGGGCGGGAAGGAACTGGAGTCAATTGGATCCCCTGGTGAGAGCGTCCGTTTGAAGACTTCGGAGTTGCCAAACGAATAGTGGGCGTCAGTAGAAATCAGAGCATTGGGGCGTGGCAGTAGAACCAGAATGAAAGCGAAACAGACGAGCGGCTTACTTAAGTACATGAAGGACAGCTTGGCAAAGCGTGTACACCCACTGAGTGACGCGCATCGCGAAACAAGAGGCATTCCGATTGTCGACATGGGCAGGCGCTGTAACCTATCAAAAAAACGTAAGTAAGAAGAACCTTACTGGCCCGCCCAAAGGCGCTCCTGTCTAACCCAGGAGCGAGAACTAAACAACGCGCCGACATCTCTCACACTCGATTAATTGCCCAACTGAGTAGCGAGCTGACGACCTCGAGTTTTAATAGTTCGCGTGGGCGCGCCCTTTGAGCGCAGGCTTCTCTTCATAGATCTCTCGTTCGTCAACAACAAACTTCACTTCGTTGATGACGATGATCGGTTCGACATTCTTGTCGGCCTTGCCTTTTGCGATCGTTGGCGGAAAGATCCTGGTGCCATTTCTGAGTTTTCTGGTCTGACCACCTGAAAACGCTTTGTTCAAGATGCACATCGGCACATCTAACCACCCCAAAAACAAACTTCCATCCACCTCAGTCTCATTAACCTTTGTTGAGGTGCCGGTAGATGCCTTTGTGGAAGTGCCAGATGATGCTTTTGTGGAAGTTCCGGACGACGCTTTGACATTGCCTTTCTTTGGTATGTTCAGTACGGTGCCTTCGGGCACCTTTATCTCTGCGGGCTCATCGATCATCAGGAATGCCTGGTCAGTCAAGACCTCTTGAAACTCACCCAAGAGGTCCCTGACGAGCGTGCCCTTGGGCAACAGCAGACGAGCCTTCCTTCCATTTCGCGCCGGCTGGCCCTCCGTTCCATTTCCTGAGGGCTGATCCAGGCTTGAGGCCGCAACTATCTGTGGGCTTGGTTTAGCAGGCGATGCCGACTCAAAAGGCTGCTCAAACCTTGCTCCCTGCTCCGGCTGGTCGCGTTTCTTCACTTCGGAAACCTCACTCCTGCGGAACACCCTGTTCATGTATTCATGCACGAAATTATTCCAATGCGTGTGCCTGCTAAGATCCAAATCGGCGTAGGTAGCAGGCAGCGGTGGGAAATAAATCGAAACGCCGTGAGCTTTCTTCAGAAGTCCCCCCTCACCGGAAGTGCTTCCGCAATGAAGTACAAAGTCCGACGCTTTACCAGCGTTGCGGCCAATCACGTCCATTATCTCTTCAGCAGCTCGTGTCGCCGCTCCGTTATTGGAGAGCGTCTGAAAGCGGTCCTCTTTAAGCGTCTCAAGCAAGCGTTCGCAGAAATCGAAAAGATCAACGTACTCCCTGAACAAGAACATTTGGGTCTCGCGGCGCGCCTTGCTAACCGCTCTTCTCAAGGTTTCGTCCTTCATGAGGTCAGTGAGGGCCCGGCCGAGTTCGTCGAGGCCACCAGCTAAGTCGTCCATTTTCTCCAACCTACAGGCCGACAATGTCACGGGGTCCTCTGAAGCTTGGTAGCAGTTGACATATTCGTCCACGATCAATTTAGCAAGCTCCTCCGGTTGCACGGGCCCAGCCTTTGCAGCCTCTACGAGTCTTTGCAAAATGCGGTTATAGGGCCAGCTCTTGTCCGGGATAACTTCTTCCGAGGCAACCATCAATCTAACGCTTCCGCTGACCTGTTTGGCAATTTCGGCCATACTCATCAGGCAAGCGTCCATCCCCAGGATTGCAACTTTTTGATCGAGCATCTGCTCGATATCATCGAAAGCCTGTTTGAGCTCAAAGCTTGTCAGAGCGTTATCGGGACCTGGGGGCGCAGTGGTTGACCGATCTAGTTTTCTCAACTCCCCTGCCTTTGCGCCGTGCGTTGACATACCCTCTAACTTGGCCTTTGCTGTGCCAACATCTTCCTCGTCGTCGAATATTCCATTTGCGTGCCCCCAAAGGACAATCAGGTAATTCTTTGCTCTGTGCTCTCCGGAGCTAGCCCAGTCAACGAATTTCAGCAGATCTATAACACTGCCGACCCTCGTTGCTCCCTCTACGTCTGTCGCCTCCGTATCGTTAGGTCCGCGCATAAAATAACGGCGGGTGGGGATCTCTTTACGGCTGTAAATCTGGGCCAGCACGTGCACATTGTCGCTGCCCCCGACCTCAACCATCTGACTCAGGTTGTTGAAGGCCTCGTCCTGGAGGTCGTTATCGGCAGAAAAGTAAACCATTACAGTCCAATCTCGAAGATTGTTTGCGCTCATGATATTGCTCCTCTTCAGGCTTTATCGTTGTTAACCTATGCACGGGATTGAAGGTTGGCTGAATTAATCTTCCTGCTCCGGCAGACATTTGATATCTGGGCGTATCACCGGTGTTACTCCCTGTTCGCGAGGGAAGCTCAGACACGCTGGTCATGCTTTTGTGAACTAATTAGAACTCTCCATATTCAAATGACCGTAGGAGAAAAAGATTTCGTTGGGAAATCAGGATCCTGACATCGCAAGAACGCTTTGCAGATAGTCTCTAAAGGAACAAAGGAACAGATGCTCTAAGTGGAAAGGGCACGGCTAACTTATGGACGGCAATCATCGTAAGGATAAAGACGGGGAGAGCGTAGCGCCGTTTGCCGCTTCTGTCAACGGAGGTATTCGTAGGGCAGAAATTACTGTTTGCTTTTGACCATCCCATTAGAATGAAACGTCGTGCCGGGTTCTGTCATAAAGAATTGAGAGCGTAATTTGCGGCAAGAGTCAACAAGGAAACCTTACAAGAGACTCTCAACAGGTAGCTTTCGGTATGGGAGCGCAAGGTACCCTTGGGCTTCGCCGCCGCCGTTTGACTCCTCTCACCTGAGCTGTCAACTGCAATGCCCTTGTCGCGGCACTCCGAGGCGTGAACTACGCACCCCACACCCTAGGCATGCCGCTTTAAGGCGGGCCGAGCAAAGGTTTTTTCGCCCCTTGGTCGTCCCGCCGCTTCTCTTTCACTTTTGACGGAAGCCTCCTCAAGCCATAATCTTTCGCGGCTTTCCGGAGCTTTGAATTTCAGACCGGCAATAAAATAGAACCGCTAGTTCAAGCGTCACGGTCTTAACTCAGCTATGGGTCTTTGTATTCGGCGGTGGGAGGAGTCGTGGCTCGGCTCCAGGTGTCTGACAGGTGGTCCTTGTCGACATTGGCGTTATTTCCCCACCACAACACTACATTCATTGTCTGTCTCGCCTTCGCCTGATTCGAGGTTGCCGCTGTAGCGCCTCATTCGAAGTTTCTGATTAGCACGATGTCGCTGGTTCTCGCGCCGCGGGAGACGACTAGTTGTCCTTTATCGTCCAGCCAGTCGTAGTAGAAGATCGCATCTTCCGTGAAGTTGGTTACCTGGCTTGGCGCTGCGCCATCGAGAGGTTGTCGCCAAAGGTTATGAACGCCGTCGCGCCGATCCACATAAATGAGCGCTTTGCTATCCAGCGTCCAGCGAATAACCTGATTGTATGAGTATGGCAAAGCGAAAGACATGAGTGGCGTTCCACCATCCGAAGATAAGATAGCAATCCTCCATCTATCGGCCTCATCCCCGCGATGCACGCATGCGATCCTGGTTCCGTCAGGCGAGACGACCGGCTTGATTGCCAGACTGTCGCGCGTCAACTGCACCGTCGAACCTCCATCTGTTGAAACTTTCCAGAGCGTGTTGCGCCCCTCGCCAAGCGGTGTGTACACAATCCATTGACCGTCGGGGGAGATGCTCGGATGGCTTTCACCGGCGCCTTTCGTCAATTGTTTTTTATTACTGCCATCGGAGTTCATGAACCAAATGTGAAGGGTGCTGCCCTCCGCCGAAACATAGGCCACTAAACGACCGTCACGTGAAGCTGACGGAAAAAATCCGCCGTCGCAAGTCAAGCGCAGGCCGTCAGATCCATTCGCGTTAATGCTCCACAAGTCTGACTGCTGATTCTTAGTAGACGCGTAAATGAGACGTCCACCATCGATAACCGCCAACCCGTCGAAACCTTCAGTGCGGCCCGAAGTAATGCGCCGCGGCGCACCACTCGCAGGCACAATCCAAATGTTAGCCTGCGGTTCCACCTGCATGGTGACGAGCGCTTCCGCCCTTTCCGCGACGCTAATCTGTTCGTAGTTATTAGGATCATTGGTGATGCGTTGCTTCTCACCGTCGTCGCACGATAAACGCCAAATCTGAAGGGAGTTCGAGTGTAAAGCCATCGCGGAAAAGTAAAGACCACTGCCGTCTTCACTCCACTCTACCGCCCGCATGTCCTTCCAATCCCATCGCGACAGTTCAATGGGTGCACCTCCACTCAGCGGCACGCCGAGCACGGCAAACTCGAGCTCGTTGTTGCGACTAGCACCCAAGGCGATCAGTTTGCCGTCTGGCGACCACGAAGCCGCGGAGAAACAAAATTTATCGGGGTGCTGCCGCCGGGCGATTTCCTGCTCGCCCGAGCCATCGGCATTGGCAACAATAAGGACGTCTTTGTGTTGACCTGGGAAACAGCGGACGAATCCGATTCTTAGACCGTCAGGAGAAAGGGCGATCGGCGCATCAATATTGACCACTAGTTGCTGTGATTGACCGCCATTCACGGGCAATCGATGCAGGACGCTGATCGTGCTGTTTGGCTGAGTGGTAATGTAAAAGAGATCTTGCTGATCGTGAGTGAATCGTATGCCCCAGCACAAGGCTGGCGACGGTGGAAGTAATTGCAGCTTTTCTCCAGACTCGAGATTCCAGAGCCACAAACTGTACTTGCCCGCCTCGATTGGCACATACGCCAGCAAACGCGCGTCCGGCGAAATCCCCACATCCAGCACATGCCCGTCGTGGGTCAGGCGGATGATTTGCATGGAACTAAAATTTACTCTGCCTGGTCGCCCACTGCTGCTGATGCTGACAGGAGGTACAAAGCGGTAACCTCGCTTCGGAACGGTCTCAATAAAAATTGTCTCGTTCTCATTCTCTCCAAGTGCGCGTCGCAACATCGAGATTGTGACGGTTAGGTTTGACTCTTCGACGAAAGAGTCAGGCCAGAGTGTTTCCACCATCTCAGTCCGTGAAACCACACGTCCAGCGTTCCGGACCAGGAGTTCCAAAGCCTGGACTACCTTAGGCGCAAGCGGCAGGATCTTACCGGACTGGCGCAATACCAACTCGGTGGTGTCGAGTTGGAATTCGCCAAATCGGTATTTCGTGCCGAAAGCTTGAGCGGCCCTCATACTCAATTATCACTCCACTCATTTCTTAATATTTTCTTAAGGACTTGCAGCCGGCGGACCATTATTGTGAGCCGTGAACTCGGGAGGGATCACGCACCGCGCGCGCCGCTTGATAGTAGCGACAGCATTGTATCTGTGGGTCTAATCGAAGCCAAGTTCAGGGTTTCAACCTATTGAAGATACTCCTCACAGGTTGTTTCGCTTAGTAGCATCGTTCCGGCATTCCCTCCAACCCCACGCCAAGCAGACCCGGTTCAGATCTCACTAATTGATCCGCGAGGCGGCCGCGATGATTCGCCAGGCCGCCTCTGCTGCCCCTGAACGTAACTGCACAGGCCTTGACCAAAATACTACGGTACACCCGCGAAATCTCGCTGCGAAATCGGAGCGCGCGACCACGATGGGCGACGGATTCCGAATTCAGCGAAACGTTTTCTACGTCTACGTCATTACTAGTGAACAACAAAAATCTTTTGATTGGTTGTGGTTCTTCACGGCCAAATATCCAAGCCCAGGGATATTAAGATCAAAAGAGTCACTCACCCCACCGCCGATGCTCGCTTGCTGTAATCAACGTGAGCATCGGCGCCCTCATTACAACCAGGATTTCCACCCCGGTTGATTAAGACGGCCGCCTGAGTTCACCGCCTGGGTGGTTAATCGCGGAAGCTAGCTGTCGAGCTACCACGCATGATGTCGACGCAAATGACGCCGGGAGCCAATGAGGGCGAAGCACGAAGACTATGGCCTCGGCCACACCAACGCGGTGAGTGCGTCTTAGTCCGAGTGCACAGTGGGGGCATCGGCATGCGGGACAAAGCATCGGCGACAGCGAGCTTCGTACATGCCGGTGGCGCCAACGGCGACGCGCTCTTCCGATTCAAAGGTGCGTTGTGAGTAGTTGGCCGGCTGGCCACACTTCATGCAGATGGCGTGCGTTTTGGTAATGTACTCGGCGATTGCGAGCAGTTGTGGCATCGGTTCCCAGGGTTTTCCGGTGTAGTCCTGGTCCAGGCCGGCGATGATCACGCGAACTCCGCGCCCTGCCAATTGAGTTGCGACATCCACCAGAGCATTATCGAAAAACTGTCCCTCATCAATGCCAACTACTTCCGTGTCGGGTTCAACTTTCGCCAGCACCTCATCCGCACTGCGAATATTTGCCGACTCATGACGCATCTCCGAGTGGGAAACGATGTGGTCCCGCGAGAAGCGCGAATCAATATCGGGTTTGAATACTTGCACCTTTTGCCGCGCAATCTTCGCACGCCGCAGGCGCCGAATCAGCTCTTCCGATTTTCCTGAAAACATCGAACCCGCAATCACTTCGATCCAGCCCACATTTGAACGCGATTGGTGCGCGGGCTCGCCATCATTTACCTGTGCAATAAGTTCTTCCATGTTAGAAAATTTCAGAGTTAAAGTTGAGCTTGCGCTTTTCCCAGGATAATAACCGGAAGGGTGAAACTCTAAGCCTCAAGAATACATCTTTTTATTATAAAACGGTGCGAACGCAGCAATCAGAGCGACTTCAAAACTCATCGAGCGCGTGACAAGATCGCGCGAAAGAATGCCCCACGCGCCCTGGCGACTGCGCACGTCTTGTAATCCAGCCACCTCATCAATCACGAGGCCCAATTCGCGTCGTCCCTCGATTACTCTTTTCGCCAGCGCTGGGGGAACACTAATCGAAGGCCCAGCGCCAAATGCTCCGTCCCTGCCATCAGTCGCATACGCCCAGCCGCGCAAGAACGTGTGCCATTCTCCCTCAATAGAAATGGAATGAAATCCGCCTTCCAGTCCAACGTAAATGTCTGCATCGCGCCTCTGCGTGCGGAGTTGGTCGCGCACGGCAAGCGCCCTTTCGCGAGCTCCCTGCATAAGCTCCCAGTCGTTCATCGGCATTGCCGGTACTGTTGTTTCTACGGCACGGGCCAGCACGCTCGCTTCAGCCCACGAAGCATCGATGGCCGCAACGCGCGCGATGCTCGCTCTCACGGCCATAATCTTCGCCGCGCGGTCAGAGCCCAGTGCGATTGTTTTGACCTGGGCTGTACGTTGTGGATTCAAAGTCGACAGAATAGAACCAAACTGCTCGATGGATGAAACGCGTGAGAGGCTATAACAGAGCGACCAGCGGCGTCAAAAGCGTCCAGTGAAATGGCTCGCTTGACATTAACTATGGCCGGTTGCTGTAATCAATTTCTTCTCGCTTCAGAGTATAAGGTTCAGCTTGATAAGTCCCACAACAGCAGACTAAGGTTGGCGTCTGAAGTTAAGAATTGAGCCGATGTTGGAGGTTCGAGTGTCTCTTGATGAATTAATTTACGATTGGAACACAATCGATCCGGCATTAATTCCACCCAATCGTCACATAGGTTTTGACGACGAAACCCTGCGTGATGGTTTACAGTCACCCTCCGTCAGAGAACCTCCGGTTGAACAGAAGATCGAGCTGCTTCATTTGATGGATGCATTGGGCATTGATACTGCGGATATCGGCCTACCCGGCGCGGGCGGGACTCATGCGGCCGGTGTGGAGTCAATGGCGCGTGAGATAGTCTCGAAAAAACTGAAGATTCGGCCTAACTGCGCGGCGCGCACTCACCGTAACGACATCCTGCCGATTATCGAAATTTCGCAGCGAGTAGGCATTGCAATCGAAGCCTGCACTTTCATCGGTTCTTCCGCTATACGATTCTTTGCAGAAGACTGGACCCTCGACAGGTTGTTAAAAATGACTGAAGAGGCCGTAAGCTTTGCCGTCAGCGAAGGAGTGCCGGTTATGTATGTCACCGAAGACACCACGCGGGCAAACCCGGAGACAATTCGCGCACTCTATACGACTGCCATTCAATGCGGAGCGAGGGCCGTCTGCGTCTGCGACACCGTCGGACACGCGACTCCGGATGGCGCGCGCTCTGTGGTTCGATTTGTGAAAAGCATCATCGAGGAACAAGGCGGCAACATCCGGCTCGATTGGCATGGGCATCAGGATCGAGGTCTGGGTGTAATTAATTCGATTGCCGCAATTCAGGGTGGCGCGGATCAAGTTCATGGCTCAGCGCTGGGCATCGGGGAGCGAGTTGGTAATACGCCGATGGATCAACTCCTCGTTAATCTAAAACTAATGGGCTGGATTCAAAATGATCTGTCGCGACTGGGCGAGTATTGTTCGGTAGCATCGAAGGCCTGCGGCTGGGCCATTCCTTGTAACTACCCGGTCTTTGGTCGCGATGCCTTTCGCACCGCGACGGGCGTACACGCGGCGGCGGTGATCAAGAGTTACCGTAAGGGTGATCGAGAGCTCGCTGACCTTGTTTATTCCGGCGTACCCGCAGGACAGTTTGGTTTGGAACAGGTGGTAGAGATAGGACCGATGAGTGGTAAGTCAAATGTTGTCTACTGGCTTGAGAAGCGAGGAATCGAAGCGACCGAAGAGCGCGTTACCCGAATTTACGAGCGGGCCAAGCAAGCATCGACTGTTCTAGCAGACGACGAAATCATAAGGTTGGTTTGAACCAACGGAAAAAAAGGGGAAAGGTGAACAAAGCGGCGTGGCTTCACCTTTCCCCTTACCTTTTATCGGCTTAGCGATTTTAGTTTATCGGAATAGTTATTGTTGCTGAACCGGCTTTTCCCGCCGGGAAGCGCTTCTGGCGCGCAATTCGTATCGCACTTGCATCTCCGCCCGAAGCCTGCGTAACGCGGCCTGACTCATCGTAGGTAACGCTCACCACAATTTTCTTTGGTCCCGACTTCGCAGTTTCAGGGGCAAAATTCGACGGAACCGTTGGGCCCAAACCTGCAGCCGGTTGTCCCAAAGCCGCCGTCTTCTCTTCACGCGACTTCGCCTTTTCTTTTTCCCGCTGCCGCTTCGCCGCAAGCGCAGCCTCGTCGTTGTTATTGTCTGGCTGTGAAGTCTCTGTAGTCGGGGCCTCGGCAACGGTGGGAGACGAAGGTTCAGTTACTACAGCGGTACTAGTCGGCTGGCTAGCAACGACAGACGTTTTGGCATGACTGTACCAACCTGCGGGGACGCCTATCGCTGCGACGCTACCAAACACAGCAAAGGCAACTGCGCCGGCGATTACAAACTTTCGTTTGCCCATCGATTCTGTACCTATGAAAGAAAGAAAGGCCGGGACGCGCAACCTTTCAAGGTCAGCAACCGAACTTTCCTGCCCAGCCGTATCCAAAGACTGATTCTCGTCCTGGTAGTCGGCAGGAAAAGCAGAAGCGGGAACAACGCCTTCATCGAGTCTGCGCAAACCTTCTAGCACTACCTGTGTCCAGGGCTGGTTAATAGTGCGTTCAGTTGATTCCGGCGAACCGCCAAATTCAAACTTTGCATTCGGAAGGGTCAAGGCATAATAAACCGCGTCAATTCCCCGCAGCACACCAATACGCGCGTCAACCACCGAGCCAGTATGAAGATAAAAATATCCGGGACCCTGCGGGTAAAGGACCTTAAGCTGGCCGCTCTTGCGTTGGTTACAGAAAAATTCGATCAATTCGGAAAGCGAAAGATCGCTGAGGTGTCCGGTTAATGCCATCAGAGTTAGCTCCTCTTATGAAAAGAGATGTCGCTGAAAAGGTGCCAGCCAGGAGGTTGGCACCCTTTAGACTTGGGAGATTACTGGGCGATAGCGAATTTGTAATTGATCAAACCCGATACCTTGACTGGCTGACCCGAAAGCTTAGTCGGAGAGAACCGCGCTCTAAGGGCGGCTTGTACCGCAACCTCTCGCAACGCTGCAGGTCCGCTGCTGGCTACCGCCGAAATTACTTTTCCAGTTTCATCCACAACGACTTCTACTGAGACCACACCAGCCGTTCTCATGCGTCTGGCTGTCTCTGGATACGTTGGAGAAGGCAAGCTGAGTGCGGTGCCATTAAGCACGCCGCCCGACACTGGTCTGAGAATTGGCTTGGGATCAGGAGGCGGATCTGATTCAAGTTGGACTACTGGAGCCTGTGGATTCGCGCTTGCCCCCTCCGTCGCTAGCTCGACCGACCCGAGGCTGCTCACTTTGTCAGCATTCACCGCACCGGGTAAGGCGGGTGAAGTTTTTGGAGTCGAAGTTGAATTATTCACTGTGGATTTAAGAACGAGTGGCGCGCTCTTAGTTTCCGGATTTGACGCAGTTAGATTATTTGCGGGTGCTGAAGATGGCGAGGCGGGGGGTGTACCAGGTTGTGAGGCGGGTTGGGCCATTTTCATCATATTCTCATCCAGGTAATACATGATCGACCGATAGGTTACTTCCGTGGGCTCGAACGACATTTTACCTGCTTCAATGACGGCAACCGCGGTGGTCATCTTGTTCCAATTTCCCGCAAAATCGAATTCATATTTGTAGACTTCCTTGCTCAACAAAGATCCATCCGTGTTTAAGAGAGTCATCTCACTGATGTTTCCCTTGTCATCGTATTTATAGACCTCTTTGCCGGTAAGGTTAGCTCCGGATATTGGGAAATACTGGTTCTCGATCTTATTGCCTTTGATATCGTAGGCCACTATTTCCAAGACGGCATGTTTCCCTTCCTGCAGTTTGCCGCTCTCATTCGAAAGCTTAACGACTTCCGTTCTCACTCGGCGTACCGGCCCGACCAATCCGTCTCTAATGCGATCGCTTTCCACTACCGCACGGGCAGGAGCCGGCTGACCCCTACCGGCTTTCGCCGTAAGGTTCGACTGCGCTAACGTCATAGCGCTGAATGCAGCCAATATAACCACAGAAAAAGTGGCACTACCGATCCGTCTTAGCATTTGGTTTCACTCCTGACTTGAAGAGGGTGGGACAATTCTCAATATAAAGATGTGAGGCGGTGCTGGAAGCGGGTAGGGACTAACCGCCAACTCAACCAGAGCGATAATAGCGGGTTGAACAAAGTTTGTCTAGAGCCAACATTGACTGAATGGGCAGAAATTACTCGCTTTTTTGTAGTTTTTCGGCAGGCAGGTCAGGAAACGATGCCAACAAGGCGACAATTTGATCTATCAGCACAATGCTGCTGCTACGGCCTATCTGGTCATTGCACATGATTGAAAAGGCTAAATGCTCGCCCTTGGCGGTCGTCAGGTAGCCGGAAAGCGAATTGTCGTAGGTTAAGGAACCTGTCTTGGCAGATACTCTATCAATTATGTTTTTGAGCCGGCCACCCAGTGTTCCGTCTCGTCCAGAGATTGGCAATGACTCTTTGAAGACCGGGGCTGAGGCAGTCTTGGAAATAGCGACTAATAACCGAGCACTCGATTCAGGCGTAAC
This sequence comes from Blastocatellia bacterium, assembly GCA_963698325.1. Classification (GTDB taxonomy): domain Bacteria; phylum Acidobacteriota; class Blastocatellia; order Pyrinomonadales; family Pyrinomonadaceae; genus PSRF01. Next base: position 1,335,415 of record CAVOQJ010000013.1, read on the forward strand.
GAGGTCGAGCCTGGATAAACCAGACCCGTCATGAAGAGCAATTTGACTTGTCGCGACTCCCGCTCGTGCCAACCAAACCCGGATGACAGCCAGCCCGGCTTCGTCATCTCCACGCTCTCTTCCTATTGCCTCAGGAAGCGCCGCCATTTCTCCGCGCTCCCTTCCGAGCGTACGCAGAATCAATTCAGCGTTAAGATTTATGCTCTCCTTGTTGGTCTCCTTTGCGATTTCACTCAAGGGCTGACTAGTTACTGACGCCAATTCGATCAACTGCGTTGGATCAAGCCTTTGACTTTGAGGCAAGCGCGAATTGCGCGCCAGTGTCTCTCCCCCGACCGTTATGCCACGGGCCTTAAGCGCATCCAAAAAAAGTTTGGTAGTCCAGAGTGCTGGATTGTGCACTGCCAGTCGAGACTCCAAAGCCTTTTGTTCCAGGGGTAAATTCTCCCCACACTTGTATGGTGTTGTCAGAAAGTCCTCGATATACACCAATGGTCGGACGCACGCCTGACTTCGCCAAAGCCATGTGGTTTTCCGCTGTCACATAGCCCGTGGGATCACTAACTCTCACTACCGGCGATTCACCGGCTTTACTGGAGGGCACGAAGTTAACGTCAACCTCGTTCCCATCGACTGAGAGCGCGCTTGCCTCCGCGCCGAAGTACCACTGAAGATCCGTCCACTGCCAGCCATCGCCAAGCAGATTGCCACGAAAGTAGCTCTCGTCTCCTACTAAGTTTCCGGCCACATGTCTAACGCCATGCGCATACAGATCATCCGCCAGTTTTGCAAGCGAGCCATGATTCTCATCCTTGCTACGCGCCACCAGATCAGGCGCGCCTCGTCCATAGAGAATCAAGTCGCCTTGAACGCGGCCGCTCGCGTCCGGTTGCGTATTTGTGTAAACAGAAGTTCGCCAACGGTAATCAGAACCGAGAAGATCGAGAGCCACTCCCGTCGTATAGATCTTCATGTTAGAGGCCGGCGTAAAAAGCCGGTCGCTGTTTCTTTGATAGACCACAGATCCGTCAGACATCGAAATTACACATATTCCCCAGCGCGCCGCTGCCAGTTCACTTCCGTCAATTGCCTTATCTATGTGCTCCGCCAAATTTTCCAATCCAGCGGATTGTCCGCGAGCTGGTTCCTTCGAAACTGCCGCCTGCTTCGGCTCGTCCTGTTGAATTTTGTCTTTTGCGGTGCCCGTGCCGGGAGGTCTGAGCAGCAATAGAACTGGAAGAGCCAGAAGAACAATCAAGAAGCTCTTTACCATCAGGCGGCGAGCTCTCTGGTAACTGCTATCCATATTCATCACGTTTCGAGGGAAGCTCAACTGAAAGTAACCACAGAGTTCTAACAAAACTATGCCGTACTCAACTCGCGAAGAGCGTCGCTGTCCGGCCGGACGCAAGAATTGATCGGGTAGCAGCGTAAACTTCCTCGACCTGGATGTCGCTAATGACGCTGTTGTAGATGACGCGATGGCGACCACCTTGCGGCAAATAGCTCTCGGGTGCACGTTTATCGAGCAGAAGCACGACCGGCGTGCCAACTGCCGAGGCAATATGCATTGGACCTGTATCGTTTGAAACGAAAGCCGCCAGCCTCGCTTGCGCTGCCGCCAGCTGCGGAATCGTAAGTTGATCGAGAATAACGATCGATGGGGGGAATTGCTGGCGGACGTCTTTTACGAACGCACGTTCTTCGGGTCCCAGAAAAACCAGAACTTTTACCTGATCGTTTCTGATCAAAAAATCTGCAAGGCTGGCAAAGTGCTCGAGTGGCCACCGCCGACTTGGATGACCAGCACCAGGAAAAAGTCCAACCAGCGGCGCACCGGTGTCCGCTTTGGCCTTTACGAGGATCCGCTCAACTGCCGCGGCATCTGACGGTCGCGTTTTCAGAGTAGGAACACGATCCGGCTTTTCAATCTCGAGCGGGATCAGCACATCAAGATATCGATCGATCAAGTGCCGCTTTCGATGATCCGTTTCAACCGGCGGACGCGGGTGAAAATTTGCCAGATAGTCCAACGAGCGCCCGGGCCGACGCGAATAGAGTCGCTTTGGCGCTCCGGATAGAAAACCCAACAAGTTCGTCTCCGGGAGGCTATGAAGATCGATTACGAAATCAAAATTCTTCTCTCGGACATCCTTGACAAGCTTGAGCAGGCGAAAGATAGAAAGGGGTTTGAAGCCATCGCGCAACGCCACGCGATCCACAACTAGCGTCTCATTGGCGGAACCGGATAAACCAACAACCTCGGCGCCCGGCTTACCCACGGCCACCGTGATCCGTGCTCTCGAAAATCTCTTTCGGATAGCGTTCAGCGCCGGCAAACTGAGCACGACATCACCGAGCTGGCCAAAATCGATGACCAGGATGTTGCGAGGATCAAACACTATCCAATCTTCCAATTCCTTCCTCTGTTAATCAGACTTTACTCGGCAACGCCCGTCAATCCAAGTCGCGCAAGTCGCGCCCAGTCATCTCTTTTGGTTTGTCGTTACCCAGCAACCCCAGCAGAGTGGGAGCCACGTCTTCCAGCGCGCCGGCGTCTCGTAGTTTTAAGCCTCGAGCTGCTTCGTCGATCAAATGGAATGGCACCGGATTGGTCGTATGTGCAGTATGCGGTCCTCCCGATTGCGGATCGATCATTTGTTCAGCGTTGCCATGATCCGCAGTGATTATTGTCGAACCGCGAGCTTGTCGAATACCTTTCGTTATCCAACCCAGGCAAGTGTCAACATACTGACACGCCTCAATTGTCTTATCGAGTTTGCCAGTGTGACCAACCATGTCAGGATTCGCAAAGTTGATAATGAAAATGTCTGTCTCTCTTTCTTCGATCGCGCGTAAGACTTTATCCGTGACTTTGAAAGCCGACATCTCGGGTTGCAAGTCGTAAGTAGAAATTTTCGGTGATGGGATCAGCAAGCGTCGCTCGCAGGCATGTTCCTTTTCCACGCCGCCATTGAAGAAATAAGTGACATGGGCATACTTCTCAGTTTCCGCGAGCCGGTAATTGCGCACGCAAATCTTTTCCCAAACTTCGGCCAATACGTTTTTATGGTCGTGTGGCGCGAAGGCAACGGGGAGTGAAAACGAACGGTCGTAGACAGTAAAGCAAACAAAATCGATCTGCGGGCGGCCGGACACATCAAACTCAGCGAACCCTGGAATCGCCAGCGCTCTCGTAAGCTGGCGCGCGCGATCGGGCCGGAAGTTGAAAAATATGACGGCATCGCCCTCCTGGATTCTCGTCACCGGCTCGCTGTTAGCGTTAACGACCACCGTGGGTTCGATAAACTCGTCAGTAATGCCTCGCTCGTAAGAGCGACGAATCGCGGCGACAGGGTCGCTAGCCGGTTCACCCTTGCCCTTTACCAACAGATCGAAGGCACGCTCGGTTCTTTCCCACCGTTTATCGCGGTCCATCGCATAGTAACGCCCAATGAGAGAGGCGATTTGGCCGGAACCGATTTCTTCGATCTTTTTCTGTAATGCAGCAATGTAGTGGGCTGCAGACGAAGGAGGTGTATCGCGGCCATCGAGAAAGCAATGTATAAACACTCGCTCAAGGCCGCGCTGCTTCGCGAGACGAAGGAGGGCATAGAGGTGCTCTTGTGATGAATGCACCTGGCCATTCGAAACGAGGCCCATCAAGTGAAGTGCCTTCCCTCGTTTCTTAATCCCATCCATCGCGGCCAGTAAAATTTGATTGCGGAAAAATTCGCCAGTTGCGATGTCGTGATCAACTCGCGAAACGGCCATCCTAATGACCCGGCCAGCGCCAATGTTCAAATGTCCCACTTCGGAATTACCCATCACGCCCTCGGGCAGACCCACTCGCGAACCTGATGCTTCCAGCAATGTTTGCGGATAGTTTTCACAAAGCTCGTCGTAATAAGGCGTTACGGCGATGGCGATAGCATTACCCTCGCGCCGCGGAGAATAGCCCCAACCGTCAATAATGATTAATGCCAGCGGTCCTTGTTTTTGAGTCAAAGGTTAACCCCTAAAATAGCCTTAACTTGAGAGATCATCTTTCCAGTAATCGGGACTTTCCTGCATGTTCGGATCCGGACGCTCCATCCAACGCTCAGGCCGATGGAGCGGGATGAAACCAAAGCGCGCATACAAGGTGTGTGCGTCCTTGGTTGCCAAAACCCAACGACGAAACGCTTGCAGTTCCGGATGTGACAAAATCACTTCCATCAACCATTTCGACAAGCCGCGCCCACGGTAATCCGGCAGCACAAAAACGTCGGCAATCCAGGCGAACGTTGCATAGTCCGTAACGACGCGTGCGAAGCCAATCTGCCGATTGTGTTTATAGAGTCCGAAGTTTAAAGAATTATCGAGGGCACGCTGCATAGTCTCGGTCGAGCGACCCTGTGCCCAGTAAGACTGATTCGCAATGAAGTCATGAATTGTATAAATATCAAGGCGGTTGTTATCGGTGCTGATTGTGTATTCGCCTCGCTGCCATTCGCGCTCTCCCGCTTCCCTCATGTATCGCTTCCTGTCCTCTAGCTTTTCGCAGCGGCTTTCCTTGTTCGATTTGAAGCTTGATTTGAGGCGTGATTTGAACCGTCGGGTTTTAACTGACAGAACGCGGAGCGGCCCGGATAACGAGCAACTCCGCGCAGATCTTCTTCAATGCGCAGGAGTTGATTGTACTTAGCGATGCGATCAGAGCGCGAAAGCGATCCCGTTTTTATCTGGCCCGCATTCGTGGCTACCGCCAAATCGGCAATGAAAGGATCTTCCGTTTCGCCTGAGCGATGGGAGATGATTGCCGTGCGCCCGTGAGTCCTGGCAAGCTCAATGCAATCCAAAGTTTCTGTTAACGTGCCGATCTGATTTACTTTAATCAGAATTGAGTTTGCAACGCCCAGGCTAATTCCCTTGCGCAGGAATTCAGTGTTGGTCACGAACAGATCGTCGCCTACGAGTTGTACTTGCCGGCCCAACTCGTCGGTCAAAGTTTTCCAGCCATCCCAATCATCTTCAGCCATACCGTCTTCAATGGAGATGATGGGATACTTCTCAACCCATTCTCTCCAGAATGCGACCATCTGGTCACTTGAAAGTTTCCGCTGGTCGCTTTTCTTGAAAACGTACGAACCGTTTTCATAAAACTCGCTTGCTGCAGGATCCAACGCGAGGAGGCAATCTTTTCCAGGAGCATACCCAGCTTCAACGATCGCTTCGAGTATTGTTTCGATCGCTTCCTCGTTGGAGCCAAGATTTGGAGCAAAGCCGCCTTCATCGCCGACGCTGGTGGCGTAGCCCTTACCTTTAAGTACGCCCTTCAAGGCGTGAAAGATCTCTGTGCCGATACGCAGGCTCGCGCTAAAACTCTCAGCGCCTACCGGCACGATCATGAATTCCTGAAAGTCGACATTGTTGTCGGCATGCGCGCCCCCATTGAGGATATTCATCATCGGCACCGGCAGTGTTCGCGCGTTGGGACCGCCCAGGTATTTGTAAAGGGGGACTTCCAGATACGCAGCGGCAGCACGGGCGGTAGCCATGGAAACGGCGAGCAGTGCGTTTGCGCCCAGATTCTTTTTTGTGGGCGTGTCATCTAGTGCAATGAGCGCGGCGTCAATCTCGGCTTGATCGAGGGCATCCATGCCGTTGATTTCGGGCGCGATGATCTCGTTTACGTTGCTGACAGCTTTTAGAACGCCCTTGCCGCCGTAACGGTTCTTGTCCGCATCGCGCAGCTCCACAGCTTCATGCTCACCGGTCGACGCGCCTGATGGTACCGCGGCCCGCCCTACTTCACCGCCAACCAAAGTGACTTCCGCTTCAATCGTGGGATTGCCACGTGAATCCAGAATTTCGCGCGCGTGTATGTCCTCAATCCAGCTCATCTCGTTAGTCTCCGACTAGCAAATGACTTTCGGTAGTGGCGACGAGGCAACTTTACCATCGTCAGGATAGGAATCGAAGTGTGCAAGTGAATACGTTAATAATCAGCTGGCCGCGCGCGCGCCTTCGCTCGCTGCCCCCGCAATTGCGGTCTGGGAGCCGGAGGGTAATTCGAGTCGCACGATTATGACGCGACGCCGCTCGACTCGGTCGACCTCGAATCGGAGTCCGTTGTAGTTCACCTTATCACCCGGTTTAAGCACGTGGCCCGCTTCGGTCATGAGAAAGCCGGCAATAGTTGTGTAGCTTTCGGACTCAGGCAGGGAGAGCTTTAGCCGTCGATTAAGATCCCGCACCGCCAGTCCGCCTGCAAGCGAATACCTATTGTCACCCAGAGACACGATTTGTTCATTGACTTCCTCGTCGTGTTCGTCAGAAATGTCGCCCACAATTTCTTCGAGCAAATCTTCAAGCGTTATGATGCCTTCAAGTCCGCCGTGTTCATCGACGACGAAACCAAAATGCGCCTTTGCTTTCTGCATCTGCCGCAAAACATCTTCCAGCCGAGCGGTATCGACAACGTACAGTGGTGACTGAAGCACGTCCTGAAGGCGAAACTTTTGCGGGTGCAACAGGTAGGGCATCACATCTTTGCTGTGTATGAAGCCAACTACGTTATCCAACGACTCGCGATAGACCGGCAAACGTGAATAGCGAAACTTTTCGAAAGCCTTAGTGATCTGCTCGAGCGCGTTGTCCTCGGGAATCGCGGCCATCTCGGTGCGGGGAATCATGGCCTCACGCACCAAAGTATCCGAAAACTCAAACACGCGATGAATTAAGCGCCTTTCCTCTGCTCGCAGATAGCCACTATCACGTGCCACGTCAATCAACTGACGCAATTCGGTTTCGGTGTAAACCGCCGCATGATCGAGCGTAGATTTGAGGCCAATAAGACGGCCGAGTGCCGATCCAACTGAGTTAAAGATCCACAGCGGCGCCTTAAAAATTTTCGCGAATAGCTCCAGCGGACGTGAACAGAAAAGTGCAATCTTCTCTGCGCGTTCAAGCGCGACCATCTTGGGCATTAACTCACCAAGGACAATATGCAGGAAGGTGATCAACGAAAAGGCAATGACAATCGCCATCACGTGTGCCACATAGCCCGCTCGCCCTTCTGAAGCTATGCTCGAGGCAATAGGCGCGAAGAGTGCCGCAACCGTGGGTTCGCCGATCCATCCCAGAGCAAGCGAGGCGAGGGTAATGCCAAACTGTACGGCGGAGATGAAGATAGTTGGGTTATCCAGCAGGCGAAGCGCCGCACGCGCGTTCTTACCGCCGGCCGCCGCGCGCGCCTCCAGGCGTGCGCGACGGACGGAAACCAGCGCAAACTCTGACGCCACAAAAAACGCGTTTGTCGCGACGAGAACAGCGATCGCAACCAATTTTAGGAGTGCAATCATAGAAGCAGCGTGGCCGGAAAAGCCCTTCGCTGAAAAATGTCGGTGAGATTACTGCCGGATTCGTCCATTGATAAAGGCGGAAGTTGATTCAGGCTAGGGATTATAGCACGCGAAAGATGGCCCAGTAACAGAACGTCGGCCAGGGGGGTTCACGAGAGTAAGGAAAACTCCAATGATTTTCGCACGTGTTCAAATCCTCGCCGTTTCGGCGAGGTTTGCTGGGCGGTTCCGAGTCCCACGCGGGACAACTGACGAGGCCGATAAGGGTCAGTCAGTGACCGGCGGCTGCTGCCGCTGCGCGCGCGCGCGCCGGGCGCCGATCATGTTTGACGCAAGCGCGGGTGAGAGCCTGTTCTACGCGAGGTTCAATATTGCATTCCGGCTGGCGGCAAACAGCGGCCAATTCGGAAATCACCAGATACCGAGCCCGCTCGAGCATCCGTTGCTCACGAAAAGACAGTGGCTTGAGGTGACTGAGGTAGGTCAAGTGCTTAAGCACTTCCGCGGCTTCAAAAATATCACCGGTGCGCATCTTTTCTGAGAAGTCTTTGAACCGATCCTTCCAGTCGTTGGCGGGCAACGAAAAGTCATCCGCTAAGACTTTGAAGAGCATTTCGCATTCACCTGAAGAGATTGGGGATCGGAGACCGACTTCCGTGGCATTGGAAACGGGAACAAGTACAAGGGAATTGTTAGCAGCGAGCCGAAGCGTGTAGAAAGGTAGTAGAGTGGCGCCTATTTGCTTCTGTTCAATCTGCTCGATGGTTCCGATACCGTGATTTGGATAAACAACCTTCTGGCCGACTTTGAAGCCCACCGCAGCACCTCCATTGAGTTTGAAAATCAGACTGCGCCGCACGCGCGGGTCTGGGGGAAAACCGAGCGACGCAGTAAAGCGCCGGGGCCCTATCTTGGTAAGTGATTTGAGTCTAGCAACTGCTCTTGCTAAGCGTCAAGCTATTCAATGACCAACTTCCGCAAGTGAAAAGCGGAACAAAGTTTTTGAATTTTTCAACCTTGACTTTCCCAGAGGAGATCTGAAATCGGAAATTATCTGAAATCTCAAATCCACGAAAGTCTTTCATAACGTCTGAAGTCTCATTGAGCGCGGCACGCTGAGATCCCAGATCGAAATCCGAACGGGTTGGATTCAAATCAATCGTGTGGATACGCGGACGCCATTTGGCAAACTCGTCTGTGCAAAGTCATAGCTATTTTTTGAGCAACGCATTTTTGAATGGTAACTCGAAGGTCAACACATTCTCGCAAGGTTTAAATTCAACAGCTGTTTTGCCGGCTTCGGCGGCACGTCGAATCTGTGTACGGAGATCCGTTTCTTCCGGCGCACGGAGCTTTGAAATAGACTGTGGCTCATAATCGGCGGCAATGCGAGCCAGCACCCAATAGCGGCCGGGCGGCAGGTTGTTGATTCCAAACGTTCCCTCCGCAGGTACCGGGGCGATAAAGAATCGCAATACATCTTCGGTGTTCTCTTTTTCCGCCGGAGCGAGGTATAGATAAAGTTTGGGCGGGACGCTTTCGCCTGCCGCAGTTTTGACTGCACCGCGAAGCGAGGCTGCGCCTTCAGCAAGCTTGACCGTCAGTCCACTCACGCGCTCACCAAACTTCAGACTGATCCCACTTCGAGCCGCATCCGTTAGCCGGTTATTCACTCCAACTCTTCCTGTCACGGGCTGGACCGCGGTCGCCTCACGCGCAATCGAACGCAGATACCAGTACTTCGCAAAGAACCGCACATCCAGGTTGAAATGGCCAGGCGCAAGATTACGGAGCCGAAAATCACCAGACTTGTCGGGCGAACCCTGCGCAAACAAATTGGAAAATGCTCGATCATTCAGTGTGTTCTTCTCGCTTCGACGCGCAATCAGCAATGTTTCAGAAAGCAACGGGTGACGCTTGTTCCTGCACTCAGCCGCCGCTGAAGTCTCCAAAATCAGATGTCCGCTAATGGATGCTAGTCCTTTGAGAACAAGTTCAATGCCGGTTACGTCGGCGGCTTTCACCGTAATGCGTCGAAGCTCGGAGGCAACTATCTCGCCCTGGTCCAAAGAGGATTGCGCAATCAAATTGTAGTCCCCGTCGGCGACTCCATAAAATGCGAACCCTTTCCTTGCCGGTAGCTGATACGAAAAAGTGCTGTTTTGCGGAACGCCGTTTATTATTTGGGTCAAGCTGATGTTGATCGACGAAGGAGAGTTTGGAGCGGTTGGCCCATTGACAACGCCGCTGACTGCATGGCCCGGTTCGTCACGATAACGAATATCCACACTGGTTGTCTCTTCGCCGGCGCGCACGATTATTTCCGCAGCTCCATCGCGTGTTGAGGATGGTGCATAAGTTGGCGCCTCAGTATCGTGCGCGTTTGTAGAATAACCATACGGACCACCACCGCCCGCGGAAACCAAATAAGTTCCGGGCGTCAAACCATAGATCCTATAAACGCCACGATCATCGGTTGGCCTCGCAGGTGGAAATCGAAGAGCCGCCGGTGGCTGACCATTAGTGTCGCGTAGAAGGATCGCCCGCACCGCAATCTGCACCAACGGCTCGCCTGTAGCGGCTGTCACCGTTCCGGTAATCACGCCTCCTTTGACCATGCTAATTGTTACTGAGTCGCCGATCCGATAGTAGGAGAGGCTGTCAGGCTCGCGCGGCGTAGTGACGTAAGACGGGGCGGAGGCGCCCACATTGTAAATCAACGCATCGAGGCCGTTGATCTGAAAGTTTCCCCCGTCATCTGTGAAGGTAATATGACGTTGAGGAAGGGCTACCGAAGCATTTACGTAAACTGTGGCATGGGGGACAGGCTGTCCGGTTTCATCGATTACGCGCCCTCTGACCGTTCCCGTTCCTGGCGCGCCGCTTTTGCTTTCGTCTTCCTGGGACTGGGCGGAAACGCCAAACGATAAAGCCACCATCAGTAAAAGACAAACGAACGGAAGCCTTATTTGATGAAGACTTTGTTGGGCCAAAATCATCGCGTCCAGTACATTGCGCAAATCTAGGGGTTTGGGAATTCCAACGGATTCGCTTTCAAGTCCAGCGTCACGCTGATATAGCTTGACGTTCCCTCGGAAACATCAACGATTTGCTTAGTGCTCGGGGACATTCGACGCCCCGGATTAGTTGCGTTAACGTTTACTTCATAACTTCCGGCTGTCACTCCCTCAATCAGGAAATGTCCCCGCGAATCCACGTTGTAGGGCCGGAACGTTGGCTCCGTAGCATCCAACTTTTTCATCCAAATCGTAATGCGTGCGCCTTCAGGCAGCGGGCCATTTTCCACTTTGACTTCACCACGAATTGAACCGGTTCCATGACTGACGATAATCTTTATATCTCCGATCCGCTCGCCAGCTTTAAGCTCTACACCGCGCCGCTGAACCACTCCATCGCGCTCGATTCGTACGATCGCAAAAGTCGCAACCGGACTCCGGTTCGGGGCGCGAAGCGAAAAATTTGCGGTGCCCGGTCCCAGGCCGCCAATGCGAAAACTTCCATCGGTATTGATGATGGATTCTTGCCAGGAAGAGTTGTTGATCTCGTCGCGGACGTAAGCCTGAAGCCGCAACTGTGCAAGTTTTGCCGAGACATTCTTGTCGTAAGCGTCTTCAAGGACGACAGTTCCGGTGATGGTTAGTCCGGGGAAAGTCCTGAGAAGTAATCCAGTCACATCCTGATCGATCACTTCAAAAGGCACGCCATCCGCACGCACTTCGTTGCCCGGTTGCGGGGCAATGAAAACCACATACTTCCCGGGCATTATGTTCTCCAGGCGAAACTCTCCCTTGCTGCTTGACGCCACAAACATTCCTACGACGTGATCTTCGCCATCCTTGAGGAGTCGTCGCAACCCAAACCTCAGGCCAATCACAGGGTCGCCGGTCACACCATCTACGACTTTTCCACTCGCAGCAAAACTCGGCAAACTTCGACCGACAGTGATATCGATATTTGTCGCTTCAGACCCTTCGGTAACTTCGATGACCTTGGCATCTTCCGCTTCGGCAGCATCGGGATAAAATGTTCGCTTGTAGGCTATTCGCCCAAAGCGAACACGTGAAGAATATTCCTCATCGGCAGCTCCAACAAAAACCTTATAACGCCCCGCCGGTATGCTGTAGATTCGATAGACGCCGCGGTCATCCGTTTGAAATCCTCCAGCGAAGATCGGAGAAGACATTTGACGATTGCGGCTGTCCTGACCTTCCGGCACGATCGCCAGAAGCTCTTCAATAACCGGTCGGCCGTCAGCATCAGTTACCTTGCCTGCGATCACTCCGCCGCGAACAAGAGAAAAGTCGATGCCTTGAACCTCCTCACCCTCAGCGAGCATAAGCATCTTGCCTCTTGCTCTGGACGAAAACGGCTCCGGGAAGACGTAAGTCGGCGCTATCGGCGACACCTGGTAGTTACCTGCCGGTATATCGCTGATTCGGTAATTGCCGTCCTGATCAGTCGTAGCTTTAAGGACGGGACCCGGCTGCGCGGAAAAGCCCGTATTGCGAATGCTGACGATGATCCCAGGCGCACCTTTTCCGTGAATGGTTATGTGGCCCGAAACGCTATTCGTCATAGCTTTTCTCGGCGTCGTTGTTTGAGCGTCCGCCGCGGTTCGAAAAACAGCACAGCTAAAGATAAGGGCCGAAATGACTGCGTAGCGAGGGAGGCTACTCATATAGGCTTCCTAAGGGTTCAACTAACGAGGAGGTGTAGATGATACTGAATACCGTGGTACTTGTCGCCGTCTAAATGCATTTCCAATATTGCCGCTGAACCTATTTAGTTGTGAAAGCCAAACCATGTTAGGATCAAGTAAGAACAGTTACTGTTGTTGTCGTCTCCCAGGCTCTTTAACCATGTTCTGTCTCAGCTATAAAACCCGGCGCGCCACGCGGGCACGCCGCGATGGATACTGGATCTCTCGCTCGTTTCAAATCTGACTAATTCATCATGGCACTCCTGAAGATCACCGATGCAAGCGGCCGCCAATGGGAGTACGGCTTCCTGCCCAACGGCGCATGCACCATAGGCCGCGCCCCAGACAACACGATAGTTCTCGATGACCCACGCGCTTCGCGCTATCACGCGCATGTGAAACCAGCCGAAGATGGCTCGTTCACGCTGGTGGACGGTGCAATAATTAATGGAGAGCTCCGTCGTAGCGCCAACAAAGTTTTCGTTAACGGTGGCGCGCATTATGAATACCAATTACAAAACGGCGATCGCATAACTATTGGCGCGAGTACGTTGCGGTTTGAACAACGCGCCGAAGAACGCACGACCGATGTGCGTTACGACGACAAGCCGCTCGGCCATACACAGCTGGTCGTTTCCGCCAACGACGTGATGCAGACGGTGCTCCATTCAAAGCCGGAAGGTATGGCAACGGCCGCGATGAGCCCGGCGCGAGACAAAGTGCTGGAGGCCCTGCAAAGAAAAGCAAACATACTTTCGGCACTTTATGAGATGAGCAAGACGTTGGGATCTGTGTTCGATCTGGAGGCAATATTTGCAAAGGCGACCGACGTTATTTTCCGTTCGACCCCGGCTGACCGCGTTGTGGCGCTGCTCGCCGAAGGCAACGGTATGGAGAATCCTGAGGACGTGAAGTTGAATCCGATCGCCATGCGCGCTCGTGATGAAAGCCTTAGTAACCACGCGCGCAAACTGTCAATAGGCCGGACGATCACGCGAAAAGTGATGAAGGATAGAGTGGCACTCCTTTCACAGGACGCCGCCTCGGACGAAGAATTTGCCGGAGTCGATTCGATTGTGTCCCAGGGAGTTCGTTCGACTATCTGCGCTCCGCTCGTCGGTGAGTCGAGAGTCCACGGCGCCATTTACGCCGATCGGCTGGATCCTTTTGCGGCCTTCAAACCGGATGACCTGGAGCTGATTAGCGCGGTTGCCGCACAGACGGCAATTGCTGTGGAAAACGCTCGAGCGCACGAGCGTCTCGCGCGCGAAGAAGTGGCGCGGGCGAATTACAGCCGGTTCCTGCCCGAGTATGTCGTCAAACAAATGCTCGAGAATCCCGAATCATTTAAGCTCGGCGGAGTTAATCAGACAATCACGATACTCTTTGCCGACATTCGTGGCTTCACGAGTATTTCCGAGCACGCACCCCCGGAAAAAATTGTCGGCCTGCTCAACCGCTATTTTTCCGCCATGACGGACATTATTTTCGCACATGGTGGAACGCTCGATAAATATCTCGGCGATGGTCTGATGGCTCTCTTCGGCGCGCCCACAACTACGCCGGAAGATGCTTCAAACGCCCTGAATGCCGCAGTGGCGATGCAACGTCGATTGCTCAGCATCAACACGGAATTACGCGAGGAAGGTCTATCAGAAGTTGGTGTAGGCATCGGATTGCACACCGGTGAAGTGACGGTCGGTTACATCGGATCTGAGCGCCGTTCTGAATACACGGCCATCGGCGATTCGGTTAACACCGCTGCGAGATTGGAATCAAATGCAAAGGGTGGCGAGATCCTGGTTAGTGACGTAACTGCCAAGGCTGCTCGCAGCCGCTATAAGCTGCACCCCCGCGAACCTATCACCGTCAAGAATCGCGAACAACCGGTTATCCTGTGGGAAGTGGATTGGCAGCGCGCCAGCGGCGCCTTTTAGTTTCTTAGTTTCCCCTCAATTAAATCGAAGCGAACCTTTGCGGGCACTTCGCGATTCCTTTGCGCTTTTGCAGTTGACGTCATCAATGACAGTAATTCATTGGACCGCAAAACTGGTACCGGATGTGCAATGGTTCGCACAAAAGATCAAGAGAAGCGAGGCTAATAACAAAACGTATTGCCTTCGAAACTCGCTATGAGTTTTCCTGAGTTCTTCAAACGGCAACTAACAATTGCGCGCGTTTACGGCATCCCAGTCCGCATAGACTATCGTTGGTTTGCCGTCTTCGCACTGAGCGTTTGGCTGATTGAAAGCAATCTGCAAAGCCACGCCATCCAGGTTGGCAACGTTCGCCTCCCGCCGCATGCGCAGGCTACTGCGTGGATCCTGGGACTGATTACAACGGCAGGACTTTTCCTCTCTGTTTTTGGGCATGAACTTTCTCACGCCTTAATGGCCAGGGCTGAGGGCATTGAGATTGACGAAATAGTCCTCCACCCTTTTGGAGGTCTTGCCCGTCTTAAAACTGAGCCTCAGAATCCGCGGGCTGAATTCCGCATTGCATTCGCTGGTCCAGCATCGAGCTTTTTATTTTCCTTACTTGCTTTTACCGGCGCCAAGATCGCGGCAGTGGGAAACTACGAAGCCACGGTGGTCGTGTTTTTCTTAATCGCTTCGGGAAACCTATTGCTCGCGCTCTTCAATCTTTTTCCTGGCTATCCACTCGATGGTGGCCGCGTCTTGCGAGCCGTTCTTTGGCGACGAAGCGGCGACATAAAGGACGCAACCCGCAAGGCTGGTATTTGCGGAGTTTTGATCGGCGGCGTGCTTATCCTATTCGGAATTTACATAATGATCGCGCCAAACTGGCGGCCAGCCCAGCCTTACTTCATGGGCGGCTGGTCGATCCTGGTCGGACTGTTTTTACTCGACACCGCTATGAAAGTTGTTAGGAGCGCGCAGAATACGAGGTTGGCTACAGTGGCCGATGCGATGTCGCCGCCGGTGGCTATTGAGCCGGGGCTCACTATCACGAGACTGGTGGACGACATTCTTCCGCTGCACCGGCAAACAAGTTTTCCTGTCGCTGTAAAAGGACGTCTTTACGGGATTCTCTCGCTCGAAGACTTGAAATCACTCCCGCGCGACTGTTGGTCCACCACACACGTGCAAGCCGTCATGCGCCCCGTCGGGCAGGGCTTTTTTGTCGAACCGGGGACCACACTTGATTCTGCGCAGGAATTGATGAGGGAGAACGGCGTGGGCTCGATCGCAGTAGTGAATGCTCAGGGACAACTGGTAGGTTTTCTGCAAGGCGGAAGAATCAGGCGGCTTCCAAAAACAAAGTCCCGCTCCAATTAACGAGCACCTTCCAGGCGGGAAGAGAATGTGAATGTCACATCATTATGTCTATTCACCGCACTGAATTGCGGTCGCCTAGGAATTTCCAAAAGTTATCATCTTGCAACCCTGTCGCCATTGCCACGGTCTGTTTTTTTCGCGATAATCCAAGCGGAGCTATCCATTTCGTAACCGAAGGAAATCGTTGATGCTGGCAGTACTGGGTGCGCTCTTTGCCAACGCAGTAATTGCGATCTTGAAACTCGCGGCAGCGCTCATCACGGGCTCTTCGGGCATGATGGCCGAGGCGCTGCATTCGGTAGCAGACACAACCAATCAGGTATTTCTGCTTCTAGGATTGCGGTTTTTCAAACGCCCGGCATCGCGTAAACACCCTTTCGGTTATGGAAAAGAACGCTTCTTCTGGTCTTTCATAGCGGCGATGTTTATCTTCGGAGTTGGGTCGACCTATGCAATCTACGAAGGCATAGTGAAACTAACGCACCCGCACCCTCCGGAAAATTTGAAATGGGCGTACCTGGTCCTCGGCGTTTCGTTTTTGTTGGAAGGCGCGTCAATTGGTCTGGCAATTTATCAGGAGGCGAAAGAAGCGCACCACGATGGACTCTCGTTCTTTGCCTATATTCGAGAGTCGAAAGATCCTACTGCGAAGACCGTTATTTTTGAAGATTCAGCGGCATTACTCGGCATCATTATCGCTGCCGGCGGACTCTTACTCACCGAGCATCAGAGTGGCCCCGGTGATGGCGCTTACTGGGATGGGGTTGCTTCGATAGTTATCGGCGTAGTGCTCGCGATAGTGGCTTTTGTTCTGGCGCGAACTTCCCGCGGCTTGTTGCTTGGGGAGGCGGCTAGTCCAAAAAGCTGGCGAGCAATAAAACAGGCAATCGAAAGCCATCCGAATGTAGTGAGGGTAGTTGAATTACTAACTATGCATCTGGCTCCGAGGCAAATTTTGATTAACGCGCATGTCAACCTGCGAGACGATCTTGTTACCTCTGATATTGAACGAACGATTGAAGAAGTTGAGTGATTTGATCAAGCAAGCGGAACCGAAAGTGGAAATGATTTTTCTGGAGACAGCGCGCGCCAGTGCGATAGCGAACAAGATCGAGTGTGTTCCGGAACACGTCGGCTGAAAAAGGTCATAGAGGATTTTTCGATTACGGTTTGGTGAAACTAAATTGCTGCTTCTGAATCGCAAATCGCAAATCCAGGATTTCAAACTGAGAAATGTTGTTACTACTGCCATACACGGAGTACCTGGGAAGGCTTAGTGAGCCGCGCAATATCGCGGACGTCATTCTTGTCTTCTTGCTTGTGTATGCAGTTTTGAAACTCGTTCGTGGGACCCGTGCCGCTCCCATGGCCGCCGCGAATTGGAGCTTTCGCCCTCCTTTACTGGCTGGCCATCAAACAAGACCTGGCAACACTTTCAGTTTATTCTGCGCGGCGCACTTCTCTACATCGGCGTGGCAATCATCGTTCTCTTTCAAAACGAAATCCGACAAGCGCTAATCACCTTCGGCAATCGCTTTCGCATGCCTTTCGCGCGGAAGCACCACGGCCAATTCGGCGAAGGCGTGTATGACGAAGTAGTGCTCGCCGCCACTACTCTGGCGTCCACTAAGACAGGCGCGTTGATCGTAATTGAGCGCAACATCGGACTGAAAAACATAATCGATGGCGGCGTAAAACTGGATGCCGAACTCAGTTACGATCTGCTGGTCAGTATTTTCAACACTCAGTCACCGCTTCACGACGGTGCTGTTGTAGTGCGACGGCATCGCGTTGCCGCAGCTTCCTGTTTTCTTCCTTTAACTTTGAATCCCCGCCTTTCCCGGGATTTAGGAACGCGCCATCGCGCGGCCCTTGGTGTCACCGAGGACACTGACGCGGTCGCGGTCGTAGTGTCGGAAGAATCGGGCTTGATTTCTATCGTTCAACGTGGAGAGATTAAACGGGGGTTGGATGCCACTCGGCTTCGAGTCGCAATTTCTCAAGCACTTGAAGTTTCGCCAAAGCGGGACAAGGCGAAACGGACTGAAAAACCCAGCGAACCTGATACTGACACTGAAGAAGTCGCCTCAATCTGACCTTTCCTTCCGGGTTCGGAAGGTGTGGCGTTTTTGATATTCTTGAGATTTCAAGATTGAATCTAAAACTACGTACGTATGCCCTTTCAGGACATAGAAGAGACGGAAGCAGCCCCTATCCCTCGGTCACCAACGATGGTGGAAAGATTGCTGCGGAAGTTATTTGTTGAAGACTGGAGTTTGAAGTTGCTGGCGCTCGCGATCACGGTCGTTCTGTGGCTGGCGGTCACGGGCCAGAACCAACCGGTGACGCTGCGCATCTCCGACGTCCAACTCAATTTCCTCAAACCTGATGGTCTAGAGATAAGCAATGAACCGCCCGACCACGTCGAGGTGGTTCTCAGGGGAAGCCCTGACAAGCTGAACCAGATCGGACCGCGTGATCTGGTAGCAACTGTCGATTTGAGCGATCACAAAGCCGGCGAACGTACCGTCAGGTTGTCGCTCGATCGGGTAAAAGTGGACTTGCGCGAAGACGTCAAGATTGAGTGGTTTCAACCAGCCACGATTCCCATTCGCCTCGAGCCAATCATTGAGATGCCGGTGGAGGTAGAACTCAAGTTTGAGGGCAAGTTGCCCGAAGGCTATGAGATAGTCAGCGTGAGCGTTAACCCGGCAAAGATTCGATTGCGCGGTCCCGCCGACAGGATAAATGCCTTACACAAAGCTATGACTGAGACTGTGTGGTTGGACGGCAAAAAGGAACCCTTTACTCTCTATCATGTCGAAATCGACATTCCTGACCCGAAGATTGATGTACTCGATCCCGGAGTAGACGTCCATATCGAAATTGCCGAGAAGAAGCGCAGCGATCTACATTTCGGATTTGCGAGTGCCGACGGATCGCCTTACTTAGCCAGTGTCGGCGCGCCCGCTCATCATCAGTAGTTTTACCCTCGTTTGCTTATCCCATCTTGATGAAAAAACTTTTTGGCACGGACGGTATGCGTGGCGAAGCCGGCAGATTTCCGCTGGACGCCGATACAATAGAGACTGTCGGAACCTCCCTTGCCACACGTCTCAAAGACAAACTAGGGCATGCGCCGGTAATAGTGATAGGTAGAGACACGCGGAAATCAGGCGAATGGCTCGAGCAGGCACTAGTGGCAGGCGTTGCGAGCGCTGGTGCGGTGTCGAAAGTAGCCGGCGTGATCACGACGCCAGGCGTTGCGTACCTCGCCCGCGCCCTACCGGCGGATGCGGGAGTAGTGATCAGCGCTTCTCATAACGCATATCGAGACAATGGAATCAAAATCTTTGCTCCTTCAGGACGCAAGCTCGATGACGCTACTGAACGTCTCATTGAGTCAGATGTTTTTTTTCGACGGAAAGCGCCTTCGACGAACCCAGCTAATCAACTCTTAACAAGTCTTAAAACCGATACTCGTGACAGCTGGAATCTGCGCGCCCGCTATGTGCACTTTCTGGCAAACGAAATTGGTCGCCGCCTGTCACTCAAAGGAATCCGTTTGGTGATCGATTGTGCGAATGGTGCTTCTTCCGACATCGCTCCTGATTTATTCCGTCGGCTTGGGGCGACCGCTATTGTCATCAACAATACACCGGATGGCCGCAACATAAATCTTCGATGTGGTTCCCTTCATACCGAAGCGCTTCAAGCTGAAGTTATTAAGCAGAATGCGGAGCTCGGGGTTGCCTTCGATGGCGATGCAGATCGCGCCTTGTTCGTAGATGCTGAAGGCAAACTAATAAACGGTGATGCAAGCCTGTGGGTTCTTGCCAAGTATCTAAAGGCATACCACGGTTTAAACCACGATACCGTAGTGGCTACAGTGATGAGCAACATCGGCCTCGAACTCGCGCTTCAGTCGCAGGGAATACGCCTGGTTCGAACGAATGTCGGCGATAAATATGTACTGGAAGAGCTGTTGCGGCTCGACGCGAGCCTCGGCGGGGAACAATCCGGCCACATCATATTTCCCAACTTAAGCCTCGCGGGGGACGGGTTAATCACGGCACTGATGATGCTCCGAGCCATGACAGAGGCAGGAAGGACGCTTCACGAACTTATTGAGGGTTTTCAGACGTTTCCCCAAATACTCGTAAACGTGGAAGTCAAAGTTAAGCAGCCGTTCGCAGAGGTTCCAGCCATCCAAAACGTTGCGCGCGAGATAGAAGCGGCGCTCGGTTCGCGGGGGCGGCTTCTCCTGCGTTATTCCGGAACCGAATCGCTGGCACGGGTGATGATTGAGGGCGAAAGCCAGGATGAAATCGAAAGACATGCAAAGAAATTAGCAGGTGTGATCCAAAATACGCTGGGATTTTAGTTTTGGTTAACAGTGGAAATTTTACGTTCGACTTTGAAATAATTACGTTGTTTCAGCCAGCGAGTCAGGCGGATTTCTTGAGGCGCACTCGGGTTCTTTGAATGAACAAGAAGGAAATATTTACCTTTGGGTTTTTCACTTAGAACTATCTTGCACGGCACGCGCGTTGCGATGTATATTGTGGGGCAAGAGAGACGGTTGGTGAATCCTCCGTCTCAAGTGGTTGCTGGGGTGAGGACAGTGACCACGAATATGGATGGGCGCGACGCACTCCCACGTTTGTCGCGCCCATTCGCTTTTTCCGTAGCACGTTTTCATTTAGCTCACAATGAAATGCTTCCGGGGCGCCATATCCGCTGTACTTGACGCGCTCGCATCCAACCACCCCCAGGTTGCCCGCTTGCAGACTCCAATCTGCCGTCGACTCCGATACGTCCAGTGATCCACTTTTGGTAGCCTTCCTGGTTGCGCCCGATCTGAATCTACAATACGCTCAGACTGACGAGAATTGATTCTCAATTAGTCCGAGTGATCCCGACGGAAGGAGTTTTGTCATTGCCCCGGCTGCAAGTTCGCACGAAAGCGCCGACCCGTGAATACGAAATAACAATCGGTCGTGGTACCTTATCGGAATCCGGCCAAGTTGCCCGCAGATGCCTCGGCAAGAAAACGCAGCGGTTAGCGATAATTTCCAACAAAAGAATTTTCTCACTCTACGGGCCTACATTAATCCGGAGTCTGCAAGCCAACAGCTTTTTCGTTTCACGTTGGTTAATGGAAGACGGCGAGCGTTATAAGTCGCTACGTACGGCGCAACAGGCGCTTGGCTTTTTCAGTGATAGCGGCATCGAGCGCAGCGATTGCGTTGTAGCATTGGGTGGCGGAGTTGTCGGTGACCTGGCCGGCTTCGCTGCGGCCATATATTTGAGGGGTGTTCCGTTTATCCAGATTCCTACCACTCTGCTTGCGCAAATCGATTCATCCGTGGGTGGTAAGACAGGCGTAAATCTACCTTCAGGAAAAAACCTTGCTGGGAGCTTTCACCAACCCGCAGCTGTCATCATAGACGTTGAGACACTGATCACCCTGCCGACGCGGGAGCTTGTAGCCGGCTGGTGTGAGTGTGTCAAACAAGGAGCAGTGAGCAGTCGGAAACTGTTCAAACAAACCACCGACTTTCTGAAAGTATGTAACTCTCAGCGAGTCTTGAGTTCCACGCGAATGGAACAACTCATTGCGTTACATTGTGCTTTCAAGGCGTCAATCGTAGCTGCCGACGAACGTGAGGCCATTGGTCGTCGTGATCGACGTTCGCGCCGAATCTTAAACTTTGGCCACACTATTGCTCACGCTCTGGAGGCCGTCACAAACTACCGTCGGTTTCGCCATGGCGAAGCTGTGGGCCTGGGGATGTTGGTAGCCTGCGAGCTGTCGAAAAATCTAGGTCTACTGGTGCAATCAGAGTTAGAATTGATCCGTCAGGCAGTAAGCCTGTGCGGGCCATTACCCGCCGCTGGCGATTTGGACGAGAGTGCAGTGATAAGGGCAATAGCCCATGACAAGAAGCGAACGGCGGGTCATGTGCAGTGGGTGCTTCTTGAACGCATCGGACGCCCGCGAATCGTAGACGGACAGGATATTAGTCCGCAGTTGTTGCGGCGATCCGTACGCGAGGTAATCCGAAGACATCAGCGGGATGTTGAGGGTTGATTGATGAATAAAGTGGCGAGAAGATGCGAGCGCGGCAGCGCACGTCTAAAGTTCATAATCGTCATTGCGATTATCGCCATCGTAGCTTATTCCGGATACCAGTTCATTCCGGTCGCATATCAAGCTTACCAATTCAGAGATTTAATGCAGCACGATGTCGAAACAGCTGTCGCGCTGGGAAGGCCGACTTCCTGGATTACAGAACAACTAACAAAAAGCGCCCCCGAGTATGGCATCCCAGCCAATGCCGTCATTACGTCAGCGCAGAACGACAATCGCATGGAAGTGACAGTTCAGTATACCCAACCGATAGAATTCCCGGGCTTCGTCTATAACTATGAGTTTGATCACACCGCGAAGAGTTCTACATTTCTATCCGTTAAGTGAACTTGGCTTTAGAGTGCTGATAGCAGCGAGGGCGCGCAGATTTGATTCTGAGGTCCCTTTTCATTTGCCAGGAAAACTATCGTTGAGTGTTGTCAAGGAAAGCTTTGAGTTTTCGCGAACGTGAGGGGTGACGAAGTTTGCGCAGCGCTTTCGCTTCGATCTGCCGAATGCGTTCGCGCGTCACCGCGAAATGCTGGCCAACTTCTTCCAGCGTGTGCTCGGAACCGGTCGTACCCAGGCCGAAGCGCATCTTGATCACTTTTTCTTCGCGCGGCGTCAGCGTTGCCAGAACTTCGTCAGTGATTTCGCGCAGATTGGAAGCAACCACGGCATCCGCCGGATTCAGGATCGACTTGTCTTCGATGAAGTCGCCGAGATGTGAGTCTTCTTCTTCACCGATCGGTGTTTCCAGCGAGATCGGTTCCTGAGCGATCTTCAAAACCTTGCGCACCTTCGATACCGGAATATCCATCTTCCTCGCGATCTCTTCGCTCGTCGGTTCGCGGCCCAGTTCCTGGACCAGCGAGCGCGACGTTCGAATCAGCTTATTGATCGTTTCGATCATGTGCACCGGAATGCGAATGGTCCGCGCCTGATCGGCAATCGCGCGCGTGATCGCCTGGCGAATCCACCACGTCGCGTAAGTCGAAAACTTATAACCGCGCCGCCATTCAAATTTATCGACCGCCTTCATCAAACCGATGTTGCCTTCCTGAATCAGATCCAGAAACTGTAGGCCTCGGTTCGTATACTTCTTGGCGATTGAAACAACCAGACGCAGGTTTGCTTCCACTAATTCGCGTTTGGCCTGGCCCGTCTGCTGTTCGCCAATGATGATCGCTTGTAGCGAGCGCTTTATTTCAACTGGACTGATGTTGTGCTCAGCTTCCGTCTGAAGCAGTCGTTTCCTTGCGGCTGAAACTCGGCGCTTGAATTCTTTTTGATCATCGGCTCTGATTCGCTTCCGGTGGAGCTTTTCTGTAAGACTGTCGATTTCACGTTCAGCATCGCGCACTTCCTTTTGCACGCTGCGAATTGAAGTGATCAAGCGCTGGCGAGCGCGTTCCGTAATGTTTAGCCGACCAATTTCCTGCGCTATCTCCAGCCGCAGGCGCGCCACTTTGCGACGCATGCGCAGCACCTTTTTACTCTTCTTGCCGCGGGTGATTTTCTGCTCCTCTTGGAGTTTTTCAAATTCTTTCAGAGCCTGCTTGAAGAGCTTGCGAATGTTCTGAATGCCTTCAATCGTCCAAGCCTTATACTCTTCGGCCTTGTCCACGTCTTCGTCGCCAGTCAACTCAGCCTGTTCGGCGAAGATAACAATTTCGCGAATATTCGCGTTGCCGCCCTCCAGTTCTTCGCCGATTTTCAGGCACTCCTGGACGGCGATAGGAGAACGCGCAATCGCTTTTTGAGTTTTAAGCTGGCCACGTTCGATTCGTTTCGCAATAGCCACCTCCCCTTCGCGCGTCAGTAGCGGAACGACGCCCATCTCGCGCAGATATAGGCGAACCGGATCGTTGGTCTTCTCCAGGGCCCCTGCGGAGAGATCGAGTTCAACATCTTCATCAGTGGCCTCTTCGTCATCGATCGCCACTGCGGCCGCCTGTTCGAGCAGACGTTCGTCGGAATCAGCTACCGGAATATTTGAGCCTTCGAGCTTTTGGAGCACGTCTTCAATGTCGTCGGGAGAAACGACATTGTCAGGCAGCTCGCGGTTTAGATCGTCAAACGTCAGATACTTCTTGTCGCCACCCAACTCCAGGAGACGTTCCATGACATCGTCACGATCTTTGTCTTCGATACTCAAGTCTATCTGCCCCACTTAATTTCGATCCAAAATGCGCGGCCCGCGGGGATCACTTACTTCGTCGGATCCCAGGACGAACTATCCAACTGTTGATGATTGCCAATGAAGTGAGCGGCTAATTCCCGATTTGCATTGCTTCCGCTCTCGGCAGCAAAGCTTCACGCCGTCTGGTCAATTCAATTTGTTCGATTGCTAGCTTATCGCAACGGTCCGTTTCGCCATTTCGTTCGGCTGCGGCAATCTCCGACCGCAAGTCACTAATACGGCGATCCACTTTCATCAGCCGCAACGCGTTAAGGCACCTTTGGGCTGCCAGTTGGCGACCCTCGGTTTGATCGTCTCCGTCGTTTTCTAGTTCAGTCATTAATAGACGTGGCAAACACTCGGAGATTGGATCGCCCTCGGTTTTCGCGCTCAAAAACTCGAAGTCAATTACTGTGCCTTCACGTTCTGCTTCGAACAACGCGCGAAAAATAAGGGCGGTTGGGAGGTCTTCGTAGTCTCCGGCTTCCAGCTTCGGTAAAATGGTACGACGCAGTTTGTCATCGGCGAGGAGTAGCTCCAGAAGACGCTCTTCCGCCACCGTGGGCTTCACACGCGCGCGCCTGACATTTGTCGGCGCATTTCGCGCACTCTTACCGATTCCGGTCCTGATTGAATGCCACAACTCTCGCCGCAAAGCTACGTCGCTGATCCGCAGCGAGTCCATTGCGATGTCAAAATATTCGCGCTTCTGAATGCGGCTGCGAACAGCGCGAATGTATGGAAGCACTTCTTCAATTGCCGCCTCTTTGTCGGCGGGATTGCTAAGTTTGCGATCCCTTACGGCTTGATCGATCACAAATTGTATATGGGGTTGCGCCTCGCCACGTTGCCGCTGGTATTCACTAACGCCAGACCTTCTGATGAACTCATCCGGATCGGAGTTATCCGGAAGCACCAGAATTTTCACTTCAAGATCTTCCGCGAGAAGTGTCTCGATGGCCTTCTTTGCTGCCTGCACTCCCGCGTTGTCGCCATCATAATTGACCACGACTTTGCGCGGCAAATCGGCTCAATAGTTTCACTTGATCAGGCGTTAGCGCCGTTCCCAAACTTGCGACGACATTGCGAATGCCGAACTGATAAGGAACGATCAAATCCAAAAAGCCTTCGACTAAAATGGCGAAGCCGGCGCGTCGGATTTCATCTCGGGTTAGATTCAGACCAAAAAGGTTGCGCCCTTTTACGTACGCTGCCGTCTCGGGTGAGTTTATATACTTGGCGTCCTCATTTCGCAGTGTGCGCCCGCCGAAGGCGATGGGCTTTCCCTGAATGTCCATCACCGGAAAGATCAGACGGCCGCGGAAGCGATCATAAGATCCACCTTCATCTTTTTTTACTACCAGCCCACTGCGATCGATCTGGTCCTGGCTGACGCCTTTTTGTCTGAGATAAATCGAAAGAGCGTCCCAACTGTCGGGCGCGTAGCCCAGCCGAAACGTTTTGCGTGTTTCCTCCGTGATTTCGCGACCTTTTAGGTATTCGCGGGCAATGCGGCCCTCCGCGCTCGACTCAAGCTGCTGCTCCCACCACTCAAGCGCCCACTTGTTTAGCTCGATTATATCGTCAGCTTCGTGGCGCCTCGCTTCAAAGCGACTGTCGTCAATCAGCTTTGGCAGCGGTACGCCTGACTTCTCGGCGACAAGCTTGATGGCCTCCGGAAACGACACACGTTCCATCTCCATCACAAAGTTGAAAACCGAGCCACCTTTGTGACAACCAAAGCAATAAAAAATCTCCTTAGCTGGGCTGACGGAAAACGACGGCGTCTTTTCCCTGTGGAAGGGACAACACGCCATCCAATTTGCACCCTTCTTCTTTAGCTGCACGTAGTCCTGCACTACGCGCACAATGTCTGCCTGACGCTTGAGATCATCGATGAATGTTTGTGGATAGCGCATCTCTGATCTTGCTATTGCTTCAATTCTACAACTGTCGCTCCCGTTCCACCCTGATCCTGTGGCGCGGCCGCGAACCGTGCGACGTGTGGATGATCTTTCAATAGCTCAGCTATTGCTCGCCGCAGCGCGCCAGTCCCGTGACCATGGATAATTCGTATCTGGCTGAGACTCGCAAGTGACGCCTCGTCGAGAAACTTGTCAACGGCATCGACGGCCTCATCAGTGGTTTGCCCGATCACGTTCAATTCGGAACGACCATTACCCTGACCTGTTTTTAACTGAACCTCAGTCCCGCTTGATTCACGCAAACTATCAAATTTCCCGCTTTTGGATTTCGCAGGAGCGGCCAGCTCAACCAGTTCCAGATTCTCAAGCTTCTCTCTCAAGCGCAAAGACCTTACCCGCACTTCAGCTTCGTCACCTTTGAGACTGTCAACAATCCCAATCGATCCGAAAGAGCGAAGTTTTACTTTATCACCCACAGCAATTTCGCGAACTTTCCCGGGCACATACTCCCGAGCTTCGGGCTCGCTCGTACGCAAAATGCTTTTGCTGGTTTCCTTTTGAACAATCTTTCCATCGCGCACAACCCGCACATCGCGCCCGCTCGTGCTCGCCGGACCAGACAAAATCGCTTCTCGTCTACTTCCCGCAGCGGTGGCGCGTTGTGCTTCGCGTTTCAGTTCTGCTGCCCGCCGTTGGGATTCACGCTCGACCTTCAGGCGTTCAGAGCGATCCTGGATGGTAGCGACTAGCTCACGCGATCGCTTCTCAAATTCGTTGACTGTTTTCTCCAGGGCGCGTTGGAAGATAATTTGTCGCTCGCGCTCCTGCCGCTCAGCGTTCTTTTCGAGTGAGGCAAACTTCTCGGCTACGGCGGAGCGTTCTTCTTCAAGGGCCGCGAGCAAACTTTCAGCCTCTTCCGCTTCGTGCTTGATTCGCCGCAGATATTCCGAGGCCTGGCGCGAAGAATCTTTGACCGACTCAAAAGCGACGTCAATCACCTCGTTCGGAATACCGAAGCGCCGCGCGATCTCAAGACCTGATGACGAGCCCGCTACGCCAATAATCAGCCGGTAAGTCGGCTGCAGCGTCTTGTCATCAAACTCAACGCTCGCGTTCAGCACGCCCGTTTCGTTTCCGGCGTACATCTTCAAGCCGCTGTAATGCGTAGTCGCCATCACTTGTGCCCTGCAAGCTTTGCGGAAATGATCCACTACCGCCACGCCCAACGCCGACCCTTCCTCCGGATCGGTGCCAGTGCCAACTTCGTCAAGCAGAACCAGCGCGGGTGCTTTGCATAACTCGATCATGAGCGAGATGTTTGCGACGTGTGAAGTGAAAGTGGATAAATTCGCAGCCAGCGATTGATGGTCACCGATGTCAGCAAGCACAGAAGCATAAAATGGAATCTTTGCTGCGCGAGCAGGAACCGGCACACCGGAAAGCGCCATCAACACTAGCAGTCCAGCGGTCTTGAGAACCACAGTCTTGCCACCCGCATTAGCGCCGGAGATCACCATCGTATCGTTCCGTTCATCGAGTGAAAATGAGACTGGCACCACCGGGCCGCCAAGCGCGCGCAGGTTTTCTTCGAGCAGCGGATGGCGCGCTTCGATCAGCTCAAGAGTGCATGTTGCAGATGCAGGCGCGGACGAGACGTCCGTGATCACAGTATTTGCGGGCAGGACGCCCACGGTCGCAGGAACAATTTCCGGGATCACGCAATTGAACCGCTGATGAAACGCTGCTTTGGCGTTGATGAAGTCAAGTTCAGCAACTGCGTCTGCAGCCAATTTGATACCGGGCAACTGGCCGCGCAAATCTCTGGTTATGCTGAGCAAGATTTTGAAAATTTCGCGAGCCTCTGCTTCATGAAGCGCTTGCAACTCATTGTTGGCATCAATTGTTTCCAGCGGCTCTATAAAAGTCGTGGCGCCGGATGATGAGTAACCGTGCGCCACGCCATTGACGCGGCCGCGGTGATCGGATTTGACGGGAATGACGAATCGGTCATTGCGAATCGTGACTAACTCGTCCTGTATGGCTTCGCCAGACTTGCGCATGAGACTTTCGAGCGTGCGCGTTATGCGCGAGCGCAGTCCCGTGATTTCATGACGTATGCGGGCCAGCTCAGGACTGGCCCGGTCGTCTATTTCGCCGGTTGGCAAAATCTTGTTCGCGATGCGAGCACTGAGACGGGTCAAATCACTCGGAAGACTTCCGACCAGGTTCCAGAGCACCGGCGAGAAATCACGCTCAGCGAGAATTGATGCACGCGCAGACATTGCCTGGTCGCACAACGATCTAATCTCGAGAATCGCTGCTGGTTCCAGGGTCGCACCTTCAATTTCCAGCATCGCCAGCTTCTCATCCGGATCGCTCAGCTCACTAAACGTCCAGGCGCCGCCTCGTTTTCGCAGATTTACACACTCAGCGACGGCGGCAAGCTGTTTCTCCAGTTCAGCAACAATTGCCAAAGGTTGCAGGGCGTCCACTCGCGCTCGGCCCATGGGAGTTTGCGTGCCGCGCCGAACTAGCGCCCGCAGCTCGGGATATTCAAGAATGGTGAAAGCCTGCTCGTGCATTGCTACTGAACAGTGATGATTTTTAAGTATGAGTCATCCAGAAAAAGCGCGGTTTCCGGACTCAAAACTCCTTGATTGTTTTTTCCGTTCCGATTCTAGCATTGAGGAAATATTTCGACATTGCTCCGAAGCAGAAGTTGCAAGCACGCCTAATGGCTTTGACCGAATCTGTACCTACCTGACGGCCCGACTACTGCACCGGAACGCTTAGGTCTTCTCTTGCAGGTTTAGAATCGACGGCGGCGGCGCTCGCGTCCCTGAATCGCGACTGCAAAAAGTTCATCTAAGTTGAGAACGTTTATTTCTGAGCCATCACGAAGCACAACGCCGAGAAAAAGTGCGGTCGACGTCTCTCCTTTTGCATTCAAATCAGTTTCCGCGATCTCGATGATTTCGCCCAAACTACCTATCGCAAGGGCGAGCTGCTCGTCGCCGCGTAGCGCGATGAGGTGTTGGACCGGCTCATTATTCGAAGCAGTTTCGCGGTCAGTCAGCGCTGCGAGATCGAGAACGGTCAACATGCGGCCCTGGATACTAACAACCCCAAGCACCGACTCGGGAGCCTGGGGCAACGGCGTAGGTTTTCGCCAGCCTGCAATGGTCACAATGTCTTCCGCGAAGATACCCACCTGAAGCGCGCCCGCGCGCAGGAGCTGAAGCTGGCGGACGACCGATTGGGAGTTTAATTCGCCAGTAGACTCTCGCTGTTTCGGCATTCTGTCGTTGTTCATGCTGATCGAGTTAAAAGAATCAATGCGATCATTCTATCGTAGTCAAGCTACGAACACAGAGCTGCCGCGGTAGCTACAGATGTTACGACTCGTCAGTAGTGCTCGTGTTTAGGATCAGAAAGCGAACGCGGTTTGCGGACGTTATTTTCAAGGGCCGGTCACTAGCCCATTCGGTTCGGTGTCCTTTCTGGCGACTTTCAGCTTGCCCAGATAGAATGGCTTTGAATCGCGAGACAGCATGAAGTTATCCGCGCCTTATTCCGGTGTCGCAGGGCGCGGCGGAAAGGCATCTCTTTATGGATGAATTCGACCGTTATCGTGCGGATATGAATGAAAGGTTGCTCGGCAGCAACCACTTGGGCATCAAACGGTTTTTCGCGTTGGACACACAAGCGTACGAAGACGGCGCGCTCGACAAGCGCACCAAAGAGCTGCTCGGTTTGGTGGCTTCAATAGTGCTTCGCTGTGACGATTGCATTACCTATCACATCAAACAGAGCGTGGCGGCTGGAGTAACGCGGCCCGAGTTCCTCGATGCATTTAATATTGCGCTGGTGGTCGGCGGCTCGATAACAATTCCCCATCTTCGGCGCGCCATCGATCGACTTGACCAGTCGTTCGGCAGCGAGATTACCGAAACAACGCCGCATCAGCATGACTATTGAAACGCATGGGTCGCGAGACAGCGTCCCGAGCGTGGCAGAGCATAGACAACAGGCTGCGCCAGGAAATGAAAATCTGAAACGGAGCGCACCTTCGTATATCTACCGTTGAAGAGAAACCGATACATTCGTCGCCTAATCTCCATCGCCTGGGTACTTGCGCTGGCAACAGTGTCATCTCTTTCCCATTCATCCGCTTCCAATTCACTGAAGGGTTTTAGCATGTCTGCTCAGGAAAAAACTCGCGTCCGCGCGCCGGAATTGACGGGCGGTAGAGGTTGGCTGAATACCGATAAGCCACTTAGCCTCGCGGCCCTCAAAGGCAAAGTCGTGCTTCTCGACTTCTGGACATACGGTTGTATTAACTGCATTCATATCATTCCCGACCTCAAACGTCTGGAACATAAATATCCCAATCAGCTCGTAGTTATCGGCGTTCACTCCGCGAAGTTTGAAAACGAAAAGGACACGGAAAATATTCGGCGCATCATCCTGCGTTATGAGTTGGAGCATCCGGTTTACAACGACGCGGACTACAAGGTTTGGCAAAGCTACGGCGTCCGCGCCTGGCCTACGCAGGTTTTGATCGACCCCGCCGGATATGTCATTGGCGCGGTATCGGGCGAAGGAAACTACGAGCTCATCGATCAAGTAGTTGCCAAAGTCGTCGATGAGTTTCGCAAACGCGGTGAATTAAATGAAGAGCCGCTGCAGCTCACGCTCGAGCGGGCGAAAGTTGGCGACCTGCCGCTGGCATTTCCCGGAAAGATTCTCGCGGATGCGAGAGGCGATCGCCTTTTCATCGCCGATTCAAATCATAACCGCATCGTCGTAACCAAACTTGACGGATCACTCATCGAGACTATCGGGACCGGTGCGGCGGGCTCAACTGACGGTGCTTTTAACAAAGCGAGTTTCTACCGGCCTCAGGGAATGGCGCTGGACGGCGATAGTCTATACGTGGCGGACACTGAGAATCATTTGATTCGACGCGTTGACCTCAAGACGAAAACGGTTCAGACCGTGGCCGGGACCGGCCAACAAGCACAAGACTATTTTCGTCAGGGGCCGGCACGCACTATAGAGCTAAGTTCGCCCTGGGATTTGCAACTTGTTGACCGGCAGCTTTACATCACGATGGCCGGCACTCATCAAATCTGGAAGCTGGATCTCGACAAGCAGGAAGTGTCTACTTTCGCGGGCTCTGGTCGGGAAGCGCGACAAGACGGAGCGCTGCTCGAGGCCGGCTTCGCCCAACCTTCGGGCGTTACATCCGATGGCAGGAAGCTTTATGTCGCCGATAGTGAGTCAAATATCATCAGGGCCATTGATATAGCCAGCGGCCGGGTCGACACTCTCGTTGGCGGCGATCTTTTTGACTTTGGCGATGTCGATGGTCACGGCGATGACGTGCGTCTTCAACATCCGCTCGGAGTAGTTGCTCTGGGCGACAAAGTGCTGATTGCCGATACCTACAATCACAAAATCAAGGAGCTTGATGCAAACACTCGCTCAGTGAAAACTATCCTCGGCACAGGCAAACCCGGACAGGTGGACGGAGACGCGA
Source organism: Blastocatellia bacterium (assembly GCA_963698325.1). GTDB lineage: Bacteria > Acidobacteriota > Blastocatellia > Pyrinomonadales > Pyrinomonadaceae > PSRF01. Next base: position 1,366,562 of record CAVOQJ010000013.1, read on the forward strand.
CAATGTTCTACGAACCCGGTGGACTCACTGTCGCAAACGGCAAACTCTATATCGCCGATACGAATAACCATGCAGTTCGAATAGTGGATTTAAAGACTAAACGAACCTCAACTCTGAACATCAAGGGACTTGAGCCACCACTTCAAAACGTCGGTGCTGATTCAGCGTCAACTGAAAGCGGCCCGAATGCGGAAGAGATCAAGCTGGCCCCGCAATCCTTGCGCACGGGCAGCGATGCGGCGCTGGTGGCCGCGGTCGAGTTGCCTCCCGGTTACCATCTCAATCCCGCCGCGCCACAGCGTTACCGAGTTTCAGTTGCGAATGGCGCTCAGCAACTCGGGTTGCAGTCTGAAACAGAACTTGGCGTAATCAGTCGAGACAAAGTTATTAGCCGGTCGTTAAAGAACCTCCAACTGCCGCTGCGTATTCCCATTCGGACTTTTGAACCAGGCAAGACGGACCTTCGCGTGCAACTGACACTCTTTTATTGTCGCGAAGACAACACCGGAACTTGCCGGATAAAAACGCTCGTCTGGCGCGTTCCCGTGGAAGTCACAAATAACGAAAGCGCTCCCAGCATGATTAGAGTGCAAGGAAAACTGAGCCTTGAGTAACGTGGCTCTGCCGGCGCACTGATTGCCAACCCAGGAAAAGCGGCTTTAGCGGCACTCACCTTGCTCACCGTAGGTGCAGCGAGTAATATCAGACTTCCCCCTTAATTCCATGTAAGGAGTAAAAGCCGTGGCTAATCAATCAGGAACACAGGCCGTGACCGACAAACCGTTTTTAACTGATATCAAAACATTGCGTGAACGCGCCCGCCTGCATATCGAACAAGGGGCCGTCACTGAGGGCTATAAGGCCGACCGCGATACCGTGGTCAAGATTTTGAACGAAGCGCTGGCTACCGAGATCGTTTGTGTCTTGCGTTACAAACGGCACTACTTCATGGCTACAGGGATTTATGCGGAAGGTGTCGCGGCTGAGTTTCTGCAGCATGCCAACGAAGAACAGGGACATGCTGATCAGATCGCGCAGCGCATCGTGCAGTTAGGCGGTGAGCCAAACTTCAATCCCGATGGCCTAACGACGAGAAGTCATGCGGAATACGTCGAGGGCAACTCGCTGCTCGATATGATCAAGGAAGACCTGGTCGCCGAACGAATAGCTATCGATAGCTATCGCGAAATGATCAATTACGTCAATAACGACGACCCAACAACGCGCCGCATGCTCGAAGGAATTCTGGCGATGGAAGAGGAACATGCCGATGACCTGGTTAGCCTGCTGGAGAAGATTGGTACCTAGCTTCGATACGCCGCTTGTTCGCCGCGGTTCGCCTAACGAATCTGATGATCGGAATCTCACTGCGATTTTACTGGCGGAAGCTTCCGATTACTCGTTTCCGACGGTCGTTTTATCGTGACACTCTATTATCGCCTGTGATATAGATCCCTCGCCTTTACCATCAAGCTACAACGTCCAGGTGATCTCAACACCTTGACGCGCAAATACCAGGGAAGAATACGTTCAACCCATTTCCTTCGGCACCTCAATGCCGTTTGATACTTTCCCGATTTGATGGACGCCCAGAGCCGGCGGCTCAGGATGCCTCATCACCCATTCCTCGAAGGAGAATCTGATGCAAAACGAAAGCAAGCTCCGGTTAGTGAAAAGCAAAATTGCAGTTGGATTGTTAGCGCTCATGCTGTGTATGCCGTCACTCGCTCTGGGCTGGGGAGCCGGCGGACACATGATGGTTGCCTCTATCGCCTTCAAACGCCTTAACCCCAGAGCCAAAGCGCAGGCTATGGCACTGCTCGCACGGCCAATAAACCCCGCCGCTGTCTCCAAAAAGAGTAAGGACTTCGTCAACGCCTCTCACTGGCCTGACGATCTCAGACCTTTCGCCGAATTTGATTCCTTCAAACCGCTTCACTTCATCGACAAGCCCTTCTCGATCGATGGCACTGCGTTACCTGCAGGCGTTCCGGAGCCTGATAACGTAGTCAAGGCCCTGGAAGACAACGTAAATATACTCAAGACCAGCACGGACAAGGACGCGCAAGCTCAAGCGTTGCGGTTTATCATTCACTTTGTCGGTGACATTCATCAACCGCTTCACTGCGCCACGAGAGTCAGTAGCGCAAACCCCGAGGGAGATCAGGGCGGCAACCTGGTCACAATTAAGGTTGGAAGTAAAAAGGTTAAGCTCCACAGTTATTGGGATGGCGGCATCGGCAGCTTTCCCAAGACGGGACCCAACTTCGCGCCACCGCCACTCAGCCAGATTCCCGCCGCTGCTGCCAAAGCTATGGCCGGAAATCCCGACACTGACCCAAAATTGAAGCTGGATGATCCGTTCAACTACGACGCCTGGGCCGACGAGAGTTTCGCTCTCGCGCAAAGCACCGCCTATAAAGGGATGAAAAACGGCGTGACGCCAAGTGCTTCATACAACAAAAAAGCATTGAAAGTTGCTCGCCAGCGGGTTGCCTGGGGAGGGTATAGGTTGGCTGCTCTCTTGAATGCGATTTGGCCCTGACGGTGCGAGAGTTTGCTTTCTTCCTGCGCGAACTTTGCGCTTCTACTGATAATTTTACCCGGTAAGAACGCTCAGGAGTTGCAAAGGACTGCAAAGTGAACTGCATCCGCTAACTCGCAGTCCCATTAACGTCTTCTCATGACTTCAGTGTAGAATCTCATCAAGTTCAATCCAAAGTTTTTGAGAAGTATTTGAGCGTGGTGCTTTTCATGAAAAAGCATCACGCTTGTTAGTGTAAAGCTCTTGCCTGATAACTCGCTCAATGAACCGGTCCCGAATTCCACTAGCGGCAGCCGGCCAACAATGTGTCGCAGTTGCGGCTCAATTGTGGGCGGTGGGCAACAGCAGTGCGCAGTTTGCGGAACAAGTGTTTCCGCTTCGGCGTCAACGCGGCCACCGCGCGCGGTTGCCGATGGCGAAACAATGCGCTTTGCACGCGCAGTCTTAAACCGGCCCTACAAGTTCACGATCATTCTGCTGGTCGTAAATATTTTCGTTTTCCTGCTCATGTGGCAAGCGAGCGGCCTGCGTTTTAGCTTATTGACCCCATTGCCTGGCGAGGTACTTATCCCCTTTGGCGCCAAGATAAATTATTTGATTCGGTACAACCATCAATGGTGGCGTTTTGTCACTCCGATGTTTCTCCACGTCAACTTTCTGCATTTGATAGTAAACATGTACAGCCTGTGGATCGTCGGCCCTTACGTCGAGAAACTTTACGGCTCCGCGAAGTTCATATTCTTTTGGGTGTTAACCGGTGTGGCCGGTGTGGCTGCCAGCTATCTGACCGTCAGGCCCGAGTTATCTGTCGGCCCGATCGGCCGCTTCATTTTCAAAAGCACAGACGTGGCGTCCGCCGGAGCTTCGGGAGCGCTCTTCGGGCTGGTGGGAGTGCTCTTCGTTTTCGGCATCAAATTTCGCCACGAGTTGCCTGAAGGGTTTCGGCGCGCATTTGGCACTGGCTTGCTGCCGATGATTATGCTCAACCTGTTCATCGGATATATGGGCCGCGGCTTCATTGACAATGCGGCACACCTGGGCGGTTTGCTTTCCGGCGCACTGCTGGCTCTCATCGTTGATTACCGCCGTCCTGGCGAACGATCCGGGATTGCAGTCACCTGGTCCGCGCTCCAGATCGCTGCGATCGCGCTTGTCGCTGTCAGCTTTCTGAAGACTGCGCAGCACCTTCGGGATCCGTTGCCGGCATTTCTGGTTCAAGAGACCCAGCAGAATTCCGTTGTAGACGAGCCGACTCAGAAGTTTGTTTCCTACGCGAAGGCGATGAATGAAGCGCAGGAAGCTCTTTACCTGGTTACGAAAGAGGCCGATGTGGCGCGCGCTGACAGCGCCGTGAAAGAGCTGGACTCGGCTCCCCAACTTGACCCGAAAGCGGATCAGTTAAGAGAGAAGCTGAAGGCATTACTGATCAAGGCACGGGACCTGGCTGTTGCCGCAAAGAATTCGGAGTCGCCGACTGCTAATCGAGTTGCACATAAAGCTCAGCAGGACGACCTGGCCCAGGAATTTACCTCCTGGAGCAAGGAGTACAATACCTGGCTGAAAACCAACGGAAGAAGGTACGCGTCCGAGCGAGTTAACCGAAACTGAATTGCGGAAGTAGCTGTAACGCAAACTGTTAGTTTGCGATGAAGTGCTGGGGCAATTCGCGGTTCGAAGCAACGTATAGAGGTGTAGGTTGCGCGCGCAAACTGAAAGTTTGCTTTATAAAGAATAGGAGACTGAGAAGAGATGGAAATCAAAAAAGTGGGAGTTTTGGGCTGCGGCCTGATGGGTTCAGGCATAGCGCAAGTTGCAGCCGGTGCGGGATTTGAAACTGTAGTTCGCGAAGTTTCGGACGAAGTGTTGCAAAAGGGATTTGCCGGAATTGAAAAGTCTCTTGCGAAGTTTGCTGAGAAAGGGACCATCACTGCAGAGCAGCAAAAGGCTGCGCGCGAACGTCTTTCGGGAACCACGTCGTTCGCCGATTTCGCCGACTGCGATATCGTCATCGAGGCGATCATTGAAAACATCGAAGAGAAAAAGGCCACCTACGCCGAGCTTGATCGGATTTGTAAACCAGAGACGATCTTTGCCTCAAACACTTCCTCGATTTCGATCACTGAGATGATGACAGCAACCTCGCCGGAACGCCAACGCCGTTTTATCGGGCTCCACTTTTTCAATCCGGTACCGATTATGAAGCTGGTTGAAGTGGTCAGAACTATACTCACGGACGAAAACATTTACGAACAGGCAATCGAGTTTGGCAAACAACTGGGAAAAGTGCCGGTGAGAGCAAACGACACTACGGGCTTCATCGTCAATCGCTTGCTGGTGCCCTACATGCTTGATGCGATTCGTGCTCTCGAAGAGGGAGTCGGCTCGATCGTGGACATTGATGCTTCGATGAAGCTCGGCCTGGGTTATCCAATGGGACCCTTTACGTTGGGAGACTTCGTTGGTCTGGACACGACTTACTACATTGCAGAGATCATGTTCAATGAATTTCGCGAGAAGCGATTCGCGCCGCCGCCGCTGTTGAAACGGATGGTGCTGGCAGGTTTGTATGGCCGTAAGTCTGGCCGCGGATTCTACGACTACACCAAAGATCCGAAAAACCCAACGCCGATGAAGTTGGTGTAAACGTTAGCGAAGAGCGGGGGCAAGCCCGCCTTCCTGACCATGAGCTGGCCACTCTTGAATCCCTTATTTTGCTTGAAAGGCTTTCAGAGTGATCTTACCCAAGCTGGATCCGCAGTCTCCAGGTTTGGAAGGCGGGCTTGCCCCCGCAGCCTGGCTAAACAAGCTTGTTATTGGTGATTGTCATAATGCGTTCAGAATTCATCAGCGAGGAACGATGCGAATCATTCGCGATCATTCGCCTCAACCGTCCGGAAAAACGTAATGCGTTATCGCCGGAAATGATCGTCGCCCTCAGCGACGTTTTCACAAGCCTCGAAGATCAAACTGATCTGCGTGCTGTGATCCTTACAGGTACCGGTGATCTGGCGTTCTGTGCTGGGACCGACATTGCCGAGCTAACAAGCCTTGACAGTAATCGCGCCCACGAAGTTTCGGAACGCGGCCAGGCGCTTTGTAATCAGATCGAAAATTGTGGCGTGCCGGTGATTGCCGCGGTCAACGGAATTGCTGCAGGCGGCGGTTGCGAATTGGCGCTTGCCTGTCATATTCGAATCGCTTCGACGCACGCGCAGTTTAGTTTGCCGGAAACAAAGCTTGCCATCATTCCTGCTTACGGCGGGACGCAGCGGCTCGCCCGCGAGATAGGTAACGGACGCGCGTTGGAAATGATGTTGACGGGAAGGTCTGTCGGCGCCGCTGAGGCATTACAGTTTGGCTTGATCAATCACATCGCTCCCGCAGACGAGTTGTTGGCTGAAGCCCAATCATTCGCGCAGGAAATTGCCAAGCTAGCTCCGCTCGCCATCCGCGCCTGCCTCGAAGCAGTTATCAAAGGGGCTGAACTGCCGCTAACCGAAGGCCTGGCTTTGGAAGCGAAACTTTTTGCCGACCTCTTCGCTACCGATGATGTGCGCGAAGGCACGAGCGCCTTTTTGGAAAAGCGACAACCCGTTTTCAAAGGGGCTTGAAATGTAGGACAGACATTCGTGTCTGTCGCGGCGCTCCTGCGCCGAAAGTGAAAGGCAAGAATGCCTGTCCTTCTAAAATTGTCTCAAACTTGCCGCTCGGAAATGCATCCCCTATACTGCGAAACGACCCTGGTAAGTCTCAGCCCGACGGCAAAAACCGGAGCAGCCCAATCTTGCAGCCAGTAATTCACGAAGGTCATCTTAATGCTCAGGGATTTCGTTTTGCGATTGTCGCCAGTCGTTGGAACGACTTCATCAGCGCTCGCCTCGTTGATGGCGCCCTTGACGCTCTCGAACGTTTGGGTGGCGACGAGAAACTGGTAGAAGTCTACAAAGTTCCCGGCGCCTTTGAAGTTCCGCTGCTGGCGTTGAAGCTTGCCGGATCAGGAAAGTTTGATTCGGTCATTTGTCTCGGTACAATAATTCGCGGCCAAACTCCACACTTCGAGTACATCGCAAGTGAAGTCGCGCGCGGCATCTCACAGGCAGGTTTGCAAACAGGGGTGCCGGTGGTCTTTGGAGTTGTAACTGCCGACACGATCGACCAGGCAATTGATCGGGCGGGAGTCAAGCTCGGTAACAAGGGTTTTGAAGCCGCCACCACGGCGGTGGAGTTGGTTAATCTTTACAGGGAAGTTTTTGGAGAACGATGAACGATGAACGATGAACGATGAAAAGGAAAATCTTCCTCATCATTCATATTCATAGTTCATGTTTGAAGCATTATGGGTTCGCGACGTAAGGCGCGTGAATGTGCCTTGCAAATGCTCTTTGCGGCTGATTTTGCCGACGCTGTCCCGGAAGAGGTTTTGAAAACTTACTGGGCAGAGTTGGACGATTCAGAAACGGAGGAAACCGCGCGCGAATTCGCGACGCGTCTCGCCGCGGGAACTCTCGCGCATCTCGAGGCCCTCGACGAGCGCATACGTTCGCGCGCGGAACATTGGCGCATTCCGCGCATGGCGATTGTCGACCGCAACATTCTTCGCCTTGCCGTCTACGAATTCCTTTACGAACCTACTCCTCGCACGGTCGCCATCAACGAAGCCCTGGAAATAGCTCGCCGCTTCTCGACTTACGAAGCTACGCAGTTCATCAACGGTATTCTCGACGCCATTAAGCGCGACCTGGATGAACAACAACCGCAACCAAACATTCCGCCTGACGAATCTGCGCATCCGGATGATGAGCGGGAGCATTCAACCGACGATGAGTCGTCGGTGTCTCGGGCATGACAAGCGAGTTCGCCTCGGTGTCAGACATTTCCGGACGGGTGTTGGGCTCGACATTGTTGAAACGGCGGTTGAGCAAGTGGGAGGCGAGCTTCGCGTTTCAAGCGAACCAAAGCAAGGGACAACGTTTGAAATTCGTTTGCCGGTTACCTTTGGCCTGATAGCGACTAATGTGATTGTCTCGGCTGGGAATTGTTACTGCATTCCCGCGGCCCAAACTCTGGGAATCGACGCGATAGATGTCATAGATGGCTCCTCGGGTGCTGATCAATTGCGACAAGTCTCTATGCGTGATCTCCTTGGTCAAGCACCTGAAGAGGACGATGCGAGCTATCAATTACATCTCATCACCTGCCAGTTTAAAGATGAACGAGCCGGCCTGAGCAATCGGGAATCAAAGTGCGTTGGCATTGTTGTTGATCGAGTGGAGGGGCCGCAGGAAATGCTGGTTAGGAGTCTGGGTCGTTATGCGGGGCGCTGGTCTGGTATTGCAGGGGCTACGGAACTAAGGGATGGAACAGTCGCGTTGGTGCTCGATCTCCCGCGACTGTTATCAGCTCATTTTCCCGGTTCAAGGAGTTAGCGCGCCGTGTCATGTTCACGCTCTCAGTCGTTTAGGTTGGCCAATCCATTTTCGGATGCATCGCGTGCCATTGCGTAGCGCGCTCATAAGCCAGCGCTACCCGCAGCGCCGCGCCCTCATCGTAGAGTCTGCCAGTGAACATGATTGATTGCGGCAGGCCTTTGGGAAACCCGCAGGGGACGGCCACCGCCGGATGACCGGTGAGATTCGTGATCAACAAACTAAGGCTGCCGGGCGCGGGCGAAACAAACACATTCCACTGCGCCATCAACGTGTCCATTTCTTGCATTAGCAGCCGACGCGCGCGTTGGGCCCTGATGTACTCAACTGCGGGAATGAAACGTGAACTACGAAATGTGTTGGGCCAGTCGCCAGGCTCTTGTCCCGAAAGTTGATTGACTCGTCCATCGCGAGTGATGTCGTCAAATGCAGTCGCTGCTTCCGCAACCAGAATGATGCGCAATGCGCCCACGGAAAACTTTGGCATTTCGACTGGCTGCAGATTCGCACCCGCACTTTTCAATGTATCGAGCGCTTGCTGGTAGATCGTTTTTCGCTCCGGATCCTGCTGCTGGTCAAATTCAGTCTTTATGTAGCCAATCTTCATGCTTGCGAGCGGCGTGTCCGGTTCCCAGTTGAAAAGAACGTCTCCGACGGTCAGGTCCCGGCCATCGGGTCCATAGATACCCTGAAGGGCGGCGGCGCAGTCTTCCACGCCACGGCAAATCGGACCTATCTTGTCCATCGTCCAACTCAAACCCATCGCGCCATACCGACTAACGCGTCCAAATGTCGGTCGTAATCCGACAACGCCGCAACGCGACGATGGCGAAATGATCGACCCAAGCGTTTCCGTGCCGATCGAAAAGCCCACCAGCCCGGCGGCGGTCGCGGAAGCTGGGCCGGCCGACGATCCGCTGGAGCCGGTCTTGTCTTCCTCTACCTGCCAGGGATTCCGGGTCATGCCGGCAAACCACCGGCCGCCCTGCGCAAGTGCGCCCATTGAAAGCTTTGCCACCAGCACCGCGCCCGCATCCCGCAACCGTTCCACCACTGTCGCGTCGTAATCGATCAACTGTTCGCGATATGGTTCCGCGCCCCAGGTGGTGCGAATTCCTTTTGTTGCGAAGAGGTCCTTCGCGCCCCAGGGAATTCCATGTAGCGGTCCGCGATACTTTCCGGCTTTGATTTCGCGCTCGGCGGCGGCGGCCTGGGCCAGGGCAAGATCTTCAGTGAGCGTCACTACGCAGTTAAGCTTCGGTCCGTACTTCTTTAGACGCGCGACGTACATTTTCGTTAGATCAACTGGAGAAATTTTGCGCGTACGGATCAACTCAGCAAGCTGCGGCAGAGTCGCGAAGGCGAGACTCCTCGAGGGAACTAAACTGGAGACCCTGAGCCTTGCTCAGTTTGAATTTCGCAGGTTTGAGGTTGAATTTCTTTCCCGGCAGTGCGGGATGAAACAGAGTGGCCGGTTCAGTGTCGAGCGGAATTTCGATCTTCCGAAGCGTTTCATATCTCTCGAGATTTGTATTGGCGTTCGGAAGCGCCATGGCCTCCTGAGCGTCGCCGAGTTCGATCCCGATGAGTTTCTCGGCCTGGCGTAGCATGTCCTTCGTCACGCGTAATGGCGCCGGGGTTGGTGAAGGCGAAGGTGTTGGCGAAGGTGTCGGAGATGGAATCTGCGCTGGAGTCGGTGAAATGTTGAGACGAGGCGCCACCAGCGCAGCGGCACCCAGCGCGGGAACGAGCTTTACGAATGCGCGCCGGTTTACGCTAACGGCTTGAAGGGTGGCTGTTGATTTTTTAGCGCGCTTCTTCTTCGAGTCGGATTTTTTCATTGTGCTGTCCTGCCCTCCACTGTTCCCATTCATCGACACTGACCTGCCTCCTGCTCCTGCTCCTGCTTCCTGCTCCTGCTCCTGCCTCCTGCTCCTGCTCCTGCTCCTGCCTCCTGCTCCTGCTCCTGCCTCCTGCTCCTGCTCCTGCTCCTGCCTCCTGCTCCTGCTTCCTGCTCCTGCCTCCTGCCTCCTGCCCACCGCCCACTGCCTACTGCTTCATCATTTCCTGTCCGCTCGCTATTGCCGGGCTGCCGTATTTCATTTTTAGGAGTTTTGCAGAGCCATCGCTCTGAACCGTCAAAATGTAGAGGTTGTCAAACTCCCCTTCCGGAATGATTGGTAATTGCGGCCCACCCAGCGCCGCTATTATTTCCGGAACACTGTTGTTGTGACCCGCGATGAAGATTACCTGCCCCGCATTCCGGGCACGAATCTGCTTCACCAGTTCAGACGTCTTTGCTGCTTCAACTTGCGTAACTGAGAGCCTAAGTTTATCCGCCAGCGGCCGTACGGTTTGCTGGGTGCGCTTGTACTGCGTTGCGTAAATCGCTGCGATACCGCTGTTACCGAAGATCCTCGCGAGCTCCTGCGCACGCGCTAGTCCTGCTGGACTTAGATCAGGGTCTTTATTTTCTGGTGCAACAATTTTCTTTTCCGCGTGCCGCACGAGGATGACAGTCGTTGGAGGCTGATCGGCAGCACCCACCACATGCGGAAATGCGGCAGCGCTTAGTAGTGTGATCACTACCAGACAAGGAACTGCGATCAGCGTGCGTTTGCAGGGTCGCATTTCTTTTTCTTTCATGATTTTGTGATTTGTTCGCTGATTGAAGTGGAGGCTTAAGATACCACTTACCGGCCGATAATTTGAAATTTTCGCTGTGTAACCAGTGCCTTCTCTGCACCTCCACCGTTAACTAATTTTGAGAGGTTCTTTTAAAGCCTGGTCACAGCGAAACAAAAGGCAGCAATCAAACACGTTGGCTCCGGAGGAGCGGCATTGTTGTAAGCACGATTCTCATCGACAACATTTCGCTCCTCCGGAGCTGCGAAAACTACCTAGCCCGGATTATTCATGAACCTTCATGTCATTTCAGCCTGCGTAGCGGGCGACAGCATAAAGCCTGGGGCGCGAGCCCCAGGAAAGCAATGTAGATGAACATCAGCCCGTGTAACGGGCGGCAGCCTGTTGCTTTCGAGACGAGCGCGAACTGGTCCACGCTGTCGCCTGCTTCGCAGGCTTGGAACTCTTTCTTTGCAGTGACCTGGGGCTGACGCCCCAGGCTTTATGCTGTCGCCTGCTAACGCAGGCTTAGTGAACAAATCCGCAGTTCGTGAATAATGCGGGCTAGAGACTCGGTGTCTATAAATATTTCGTCCCTCCGGGACTGATTACGGTTAACAACTTTGCGCAAATGACAAGAACTTAAGCACTTGCTCACGCAGATATGAGTCCTCAAATTAGGATATTAGGCAGTCTCAGAGTGCGGATGCAAAGCGCTGTCGAAGGTGATAATCTATTAGAAAAGCCACGCCATGCAGGCCTCGGGTCGCCTATCGTTTTTTTACCTGGAAGAGGTGAAGAGTTGGGTCAACCAGTGAGAACTGATTTATCTGAAATCATCGCCGAAAATTTTGGCGCAAATGCAACTTACGTCGAAGGTCTGCTCAGCCGTTTTCGCAGCAATCCAGAGTTGGTCGACGAGTCGTGGCGCGCCTACTTTACGGAGTTGTTGGGAAATGGTGAAGGAGCTGCTGCTTCGCAGACCACGGGTGCGCCAACTGTCGCTGCCCGTGCGGAGGATGCGCGCTCCGCTGATAATGGTCGGGCTAACTCCGTCACTACCAACGGCCAGACAGCGGCGGCCAAGGCTCCAGCACAAACGAAGTCAATCCCCACTCCTGTTCCGGAAATAAAGCAACCTGCTCCAGTTACCGCTGAAGAGATCGAAGCCATTCCTATTCGCGGCGCGGCTCTCAAGATTGTTGAGAATATGGAAGCGAGTCTTTCGGTTCCCACCGCGACTTCCCAGCGACGCATACCGGTAAAATTGCTTGACGAGAACCGCCGGATTATCAACAAACATCTTCAGGATAACGATCGCGGCAAAGCTTCTTACACGCATCTGATCGCCTGGGCGCTATTGCGCGCGCTTGACGAATTTCCGCAGCTCAATGATGGCTACGGAGTCGTGGATGGAGAGCCGGTACGACTACGGCGGCCAAATATCAATCTCGGCATTGCCATCGACGTGACAAAAAAGGATGGCACGCGCACGCTGCTGGTTCCAAATATCAAGAACGCAAATAAGCTTCGCTTCTCGGAGTTTCTCCAGGCTTATGACGACGTGGTAAAGCGCGCGCGCGAAGGAAAGCTTCAAATCGCAGACTTCCAGGGAACAACAATTTCACTTACAAACCCGGGAACCATCGGCACAGTCTCATCGACGCCACGCTTAATGGCTGGCCAGTCAGTAATCATAGCCACGGGCGCGATTGAATATCCGGCCGAGTATCAGGCGATGGCGCCCGAAGCGCTATCGCAACTCGGAATTAGCAAAGCGATCACGATCAGCAGCACCTACGATCACCGCATCATTCAAGGCGCCGAGTCGGGTGCGTTTCTCGCGCGCGTTCATGAGCTGATAATAGGCAAGTCCAGATTTTACGATGACGCTTTTGTTGACCTCGGCATGGCTCACGTTCCGTTTCGCTGGAATATCGATCAAAACCGCGCGCTGGTACCAGGCGATCAGGTGCGCGATCAGGCGGCCAAGGAAGCCGGCGTAATTGAACTGATCAATTCTTATCGCGTGCGCGGGCATCTGATTGCCGATATCGATCCGCTGCATGCGATGCCGGTGCTCTATCACTCGGAACTTGATATCGAAACTTACGGGCTGACGATCTGGGACCTGGATCGCGAATTCATCACTGGCGGACTGGCGGGAACCAGAATCGCTACGTTGCGACAAATACTCGACATTCTGCAGCGCGCCTATTGTGGGAAAGTTGGGATTGAATATCGCCACATTCAAAGCAAGGAGGAAAAGTTTTGGATTCGCGAGCAAATACGCCGGCAGTTTGTTAGTCCCGAACCAATTCCCGCAGAGATCAAAAAGCAGCTGCTATGGAAACTAATCTCTGCCGAACAATTCGAACGGTTTCTGCACACTAAATACCTCGGCCAGAAAAGATTTTCGCTCGAAGGCTGCGAAACGATTATCCCGTTGCTTGATCAACTGATTGAAGGTGGTGCGACGCGCGGCGTTGAAGACATTACCCTGGGCATGGCGCATCGTGGGCGGCTAAATGTACTCGCGAATGTTATCGGACATTTTTGCGAGCGTATCTTCGCGTCGTTTGAGGGGTCCGTGCACCCTTCGTTTCCTGCGGATGAAGGCGACGTCAAATATCATCAGGGCGCCATTGGCGAACGCGAGACAGCCAGCGGCCGGAAAGTCAGGTTGACGTTGTCGCCGAACCCGAGTCATCTCGAAGCTGTCGATCCCGTGGTCGAAGGAATGGTGCGCGCCAAACAAGACGACTTGAAAGACCGCGCTGGCATGCCTCGCGAAGAGGTTATAGATCGTGCGCTGCCGGTGCTCCTTCATGGAGATGCCGCCTTCGCCGGTCAGGGCATCGTGATGGAGACGCTCAATCTCGCCAAGCTGAAGGGTTATCGTACCGGCGGCACAATTCACATCATCATCAATAATCAGATTGGATTTACCACTTCGCCGGAAGCCGGACGCTCAACGATCTACTCGACTGACGTGGCCCGCATGACGCAGTTGCCGATCTTTCATATCAATGGTGACGATCCTGAAGCCGCTTATCGCGCGCTGCAAATCGCTTTGGATTACCGGCAGGAGTTTAATAAAGACGTGGTGCTGGATCTCGTGGGTTTCCGTAAGCTCGGGCACAACGAAACCGATGAGCCCAGCTACACCCAGCCATTGATGTATGCGCGCGTCAAAGCTCACCCGGGCGTCCGCACGATTTATTCCGAGCGACTAATCAAGGAAGGCGTTATCACCGAAGCGGAGTTAGGCGAACTAATAGCAGAGCGGGTTCGAAGATATGAAGATGCACTCGCGCGCGCTAAGGAAGTTGCTTCCAGGAAAGATCCGGCATTAGTTGAACCACCCTTAGAAGAACTGGACGGCTCTACGGTCGTAGAAACGCCGGTGAGCGCTGAGACCGTACGGACTATCGCTGAGAAGATCGCCATCGTACCCGAAGGCTTCAACATAAATCCCAAAATGGTTGGCCAGCTCGCGCGTCGCGCGAAGATGGGGTCGGGAGCGTTGCCCATTGACTGGGCTTTTGCGGAAGCGATTGCGTTTGGATCGTTGGTCCTCGAAGGCAGTCGCGTTCGTTTGAGCGGCCAGGATTCAGGACGCGGCACGTTTAGCCAGCGCCACGCGGTTTTATACGACACGCAGACTGGTCGATCGTGGGCGCCGCTATCTGAGCTACGAACCCCGTCGGCCCCCGAGGCGCGCTTCGAAGTTTTTGACAGTTCACTTTCCGAAGAAGGCGTGCTCGGGTTTGAGTATGGCTACACCGTCGTCGCGCGCGAAGCGCTGGTGTTGTGGGAGGCCCAGTTTGGCGATTTCGTTAACGGCGCGCAGACCATCATCGATCAATACATTGCGGCGTCGGAAGATAAGTGGCGTCAAACTTCGCGCCTGACGTTGCTCTTGCCACACGGCTATGAAGGGCAGGGGCCGGAACATTCAAGCGCGCGTTTGGAACGGTTCCTCCAACTATGCGCCGAGAATAATCTGCAGGTTTGTTATCCGACCACGCCAGCGCAGTATTTTCATCTCCTGCGCCGCCAGGTCAGGCCGGGAATGGAACGTCCGCTCGTTGTGATCACGCCGAAGAGCCTGCTGCGACTTCCGGCCGCCGCGTCCGCGCTTGCTGACTTCACCAGTGGCGGCTTTCAACCGTTGCTTGACGATCCCGAGATCAAGAATCCGGAGACAGTGAATCGCGTTGTTCTTTGCAGCGGCAAGGTTTACTACGATCTTGCGGGAGCGCGGAAGAAGGCAGGTGTCGAGAACGTTGCCATCGTCAGAATGGAGCAGTTTTATCCGTTCGCACAGACGCGGCTGCGCGAAGTGCTGGCTAAATATCCCGCGGCAAAACAGCTTGTTTGGGCGCAGGAAGAACCAAAGAACATGGGCGGCTGGACGTTTGTTGAGCAGCGACTGGAAAATCTTTTGCCAACTTGCGAGCGCCCGATCTACGTGGGCCGTGCGCCATCGGCAAGTCCTGCTACTGGATCCTATGCGATTCACCAGGCGGAGCAGGCGCGGCTCGTAGCGGAAGCTTTGGCTGTAACAACGTAAAGCTTTTTATGAACTGATCTATGCAAAGAGCACTGAGCTTGCCTTTCTCTTCAGTCCCTTGTGCAAACTTCGACATTTTTCAGTTTCGATGGGCAGGGTGTGTTAGGTCCGAAGGACCGGCAATTGGTAGCCCCGTCCGTGAGGGCGGGGAACCTGGCGTCTCGATAGCTCAGAGGCCCGAAGGGCCGGCAGAAATCGTGGCGCACCTTCGGCGCTCAAATAGGTGACCGTCACATGTACCCCGCCCTTACGAGGTCGTGTCAAAACTCTGAAATCTCGGAAAATGGTCCGTCAAAAATCATTCGCCGCGATCGAAAAAAAACCTCTTACAGGTCGAATGTGGCCCAAGATTTTTTCAGGTAGTTTTTTCATCAGAGTTTTGACACGGGCTCTCACGGACTGGGCTACTAACTGCCGGTCCCCCGGACCTAAGTGTTCAAAATGAACCGGTTTCTGAACTTTGCAACCTTTGCGGTTTCAATCATCAAACTAATGTCAATGCAAATTAGATCTTTCAAAATCCTACTACTAACACTAATCGCGGTCTCTCTGCTCTTCATCCCTGGCCCAAACGCCAAATCTTCCCGTGCGGGTGTCCCGGATCAAGTGTTGAGGCTGCCTGAAGAGAGACATCTCAAAAACGTCAAACAGCTTTCCTTCGGCGGCGAGAACGCGGAAGCTTACTTTTCAGCTGACGGCCAGCAGGTAATCTTCCAATCGACGCGTGACGGTCGCAAATGCGATCAGATTTACACTATGAATGTGGATGGGTCTAATGTGCGGATGATCTCGACTGGAGACGGCCGCACTACCTGCTCCTACTTTTTCCCAAATGGCCGGCGCGTTCTTTATTCCTCAACGCATCTCGGCGCAAAAGAGTGCCCACCTCGACCGGACTTTTCCAAGGGTTACGTCTGGGCTGTTTATCCGGCGTTTGATATTTTCACCGCGCGGCCCGACGGTTCGGATTTGAAACAGTTAACCAATACGCCTGGTTACGATGCTGAGACGACGATCGCCCGCAATGGCAAACTTGTCTTTACTTCCATGCGCGATGGCGACCTGGAGATTTACACGATGGACGCGAACGGTAAACATGTCCGCCGCCTGACGAATGAACTCGGCTACGATGGCGGCCCATTTTGGTCCTATGACGGCAAGCAGATAGTCTATCGCGCTTACCACCCACAAACTGAGAAGGAGAAGGCGGATTATTTGGCCCTGCTCAAGCAAAACCTGATTCGGCCAATGACTTTAGAGATTTGGGTGATGAATGCTGACGGCTCTCAGAAACGGCAAGTGACACACAACGGCAAGGCCAACTTCGGTCCTTACTTTTTTCCTGACGGCAAGCACATAATTTTTGCTTCCAACATGGACGATCCCAAAGGCCGCAACTTCGATCTTTACAAGATCAATACGGACGGCGCGGCACTGGAACGCATCACCTTCAACGAAACCTTTGACGGGTTTCCCATGTTCTCGCCGGATGGGAAAAAACTCGTCTTCGCCTCAAATCGAAATGCGAAGTCTCCAGGCGATACGAACGTGTTCATCGCGGATTGGGTTGAGTGAGACGCCACCAGCGCCGCAGGCGCGGAAGAAAGTAGCCCCTGGCGTGAGCCCCAGGGGACCAGTCAAACAGAATATGGCTTCGAAGAGGGCAACAGAAATCACGGCTCCACAATTTGCAGGTATGAATGTGCACAGCGATTTTGAATGCTCTGTCGCCCTCCCGGGCCTCAGTCCATTTTCTTTAACTGCTACCTCGGGCTCACGCCCGAGACTATAAGCTGCCGCTCGCTTCGCGAGCTCATTGAATCTCTCGCCTAACTTGTGAGGATTGCTAATATGAAAATCGAATTCTTGAATCGTCGACTTGTCACGGCAGCATTAGTCACCGCGATTTCTATCTCTGTCGGCGGGCAACAAACTCAACGGCAGAACGCTCCCAGCATCGAGCGACTTCGTGCTCACATTGAATTTCTGGCTTCCGACAAGTTAGAGGGGCGTCGAACCGGAAGTCCTGGCGCCAACCTCGCCGCCGAATACATCGCGCGCGAGTTTTCGCGTTATGGCTTGCGACGCAGTATTGGTTACGACACGCCCGGCATGTCCCACTTCGAAGCCGACTCGCCCAACCGGTATCTGCAAAAGTTTCCGTACGTCGCCGGCGTTGAGCTTGGCAAGAACAATCTCCTTTTCGTAAATCCGGGTCGCGCCGATGACATCGCGCAGTACAAGGTGGGCGAAGCGTGGATGCCGCTCGGCCTTTCAATCACCGCACGCCTTCAAGACCTGCCCGTAACGTTCGTAGGTTTCGGCATTACTTCCTCCGAGTTGAAATACGACGACTATGCGGGAGGTAATGCCGCAGACAAAATTGCCCTTGCCTTCTCCGGCACGCCGGATGGCGATAACCCGCACGGGCAGTTTGGCCGGTACGAAGATGTGCGCTGGAAAGCGATTGCCGCACGAACGGCTGGCGCCAAGGCGCTCGTGGTCATCGCTCGCGAGGAGAACTTGAAAGAGGACCGACTTTCACGACTGCGTTACGACAATAGTGCCGGGGATGCTGGACTGCCTGTAGCGGTTATCTCACGCGCCATGGCGGCAAAGCTTCTTGCTCAACCCGACGCTGCTTCACTTGCCTCATTAGAGAATGATATTCGGCGCGTGTCTCTGAACAAGGTTGCACCGCCGGTTGGTTGGACGCCGGAGAAAGAGAGCTTCTTGATTCCGTCGCCTTCGGCAAAGCTTTCACTCTCAACTGACCTGATTCGCCGCGAAGTTCCCGCTTCGAACGTCGGCGGCATTCTCGACGGTTCTGATCCGACTTTGAAGAACGAAGTAATTGTGATCGGCGCGCATTACGACCATCTGGGGCGTGGCGGTGAAGGAAGTCTGGCACCGAAAGAAGGCGACGTACACCACGGCGCGGATGACAATGCTTCCGGCACTGCGGGTTTGCTTGAACTCGCTCGCATTTTTTCTGGGCAGCATCCGCGGCCGCGACGAACCATCGTTTTTATTGCCTTCAGTGGTGAAGAAGAGGGTTTGCTGGGTTCGAATTACTACGTGAACCATCCGATTGTGCCGCTCGCCAACACCGTCGCCATGATCAATATGGACATGATTGGCCGAATGAAAAACAACAAACTAATTGTCGGTGGAATGGGTACATCGCAGGAGTGGCGCGAATTAGTCGAAAATGCGAATCGCGGGTTTACACCCTATGTGATCGGAACTGTTTCTGGCAGTTCGGCAAGTGAAGCTCGAGCTGTTATGGGCACTTATGATCCAAAAACTACCGACAATGACAAGAAGCCGCAGTTCCTACTGACCCTCAACGAAGACGGTTTCGGTCCGAGCGATCATTCATCCTTCTATGCCAAACAAATCCCGGTTCTCTTCTTCTGGACCGGGACCCACGAGGATTATCACAAGCCATCTGATACGGCCGACAAGATCAACTACCCTGACGAAGCTCGTATAGTTGGTGTAGTCGCAAGAGTCGTTCGGGATCTTGACGCGAACGACGAGAAACCCACATATACAGTTGCCAAGAGCGAATCGACCGGACGCGCTACCGGCTTTCGCGTCTACCTCGGAACAATTCCGAACTATGCAGATTCAAGTGACGGACTGTTACTTGACGGTGTGCGCGACGATTCGCCTGCGGCGAAGGCGGGCATCAAAGCCGGCGACAAGATTGTGAAGCTGGCCGGCCGAGACGTGCACAACGTTTACGATTACACGTACGCGCTCGGAGAGATGAAGGCGGGGCAGGAATATGAAGTTGAACTACTGCGCGGCGCCGAGCGACTGAAACTCAAACTCACGCCGGCAGCCCGCAAGTAACAGGGGAAAAGGGGAACGGGTAAAGGGTAAAAAGGCAAGATACGAGCCCGCCTATTTCCCTTTACCCTTTCCCCTTGACCCTTTACGCGAAGCGTTACCAGCGCGGCTCGCGCTCGTAACCGTCGCGATCACCGCCGCGATCACCGCCGCGATCGCCGCCACCACCATAACCGCCACGGCCCCCGCCGTAACCGCCGCCGCGGCCACCACGATCGGCTCTCGGTTTGGCTTCGTTGACGGTGAGATTACGACCGCCAAAGTCTTTCCCGTTAAACTGCTCGATCGCTGCCGCCGCTTCTTCCGGAGTTGCCATTTCCACAAAAGCAAAACCGCGCGATCGTCCGGTGTCGCGATCCTCAATCACGGAAGCTGACTCCACTGTGCCTACTGTCGCGAATGCATCGCGCAGTTCCTCGCTCGTTGTGCGAAACGAGAGGTTTCCCACATAAAGTTTCGTAGCCATCTCTTTTCTATCCTTTGAATCGATTGAAGCGCGGGCGGGAATAAAATCGCGAGACTCAAGTCGGGGGCGACTTGATTTCTTTAGGCGAACGCGACGAACCCGGTGCTCTTAAACTGCGAGAGCGGCTTCTAACAAGTTGACAACGCCTCACTCTCTCCTCAGCCGAACCGGGTCGCTTTACGATCACGGACAGGCGCAGTCACCATTGATGCGCGAGAGCAGGGAACATCTGACACGCAGAGTATGCCTCAGGCCCGCTTTTCAGTTCAAGCTCCACGGCCGGTCGTCCGTAGTCAGTAGTCCGTGGTAAGGCGTTGGTTCTGGAAAACGGGTTTCTGCTAGGAATAGACCAACTAAAACGCCGTCTACTACGGACAACGAACTACTGACCACGGACAACGGACCACTGACCGTTCTTTATTCTGCGTGATTGCTTGTGCCAGGCGCTTGGAATATATTGCTTCGCTTCAACTTACTATTCGCGAAAGGTCTTATTTCAATATGTCCAACCCTGTACCCATCACTGTCGCGAATGGCGACGGCATCGGGCCGGAGATCATGGCGGCGACGCTGCATATTCTTAAAGAAGCCGGCGCTAACCTTGAAATAGAAACAATCGACATCGGCGAGAAAGTTTATCTGGCCGGCAATAGTTCGGGCATCGAGCCGAGCTCCTGGGAATCCCTGCGACGCACGAAAGTTTTTCTTAAAGCGCCGATCACCACGCCGCAGGGTGGCGGCTACAAAAGCCTGAACGTCACCGTGCGCAAAACGTTGGGCCTCTTTGCCAACGTTCGCCCCTGCGTTTCCTATCATCCCTTTGTCGAAACCAAACACCCGAGTATGGACGTGGTTATCGTTCGCGAGAACGAAGAAGATCTTTACGCCGGCATCGAGCACCGTCAAACCGAACAGGTCATGCAGTGTCTGAAATTGATCTCGCGCCCGGGCTCGGAAAAGATTGTGCGCTACGCCTTCGAATACGCGCGCCGGAACAATCGCAAGAAGGTCACGTGCTTCACGAAAGACAACATCATGAAGCTGACTGACGGTCTTTTTCACAAGGTGTTTGACGAGATTGCAGCGGAGTATCCGGACATTGAAAACGAGCATTGGATCGTCGACATTGGCGCCGCGAAACTCGCAGACACGCCCGAGGTCTTTGACGTGATCGTGATGCCGAATCTATATGGTGACGTGCTTTCAGACGTAGCGGCGCAGATTGCGGGTTCCGTTGGCCTGGCAGGTTCGGCAAACATTGGTGAACACGTGTCCATGTTCGAGGCGATTCACGGTTCGGCACCTCGCCGCGCAGGACAGAATCTGGCAAACCCGTCAGGCTTATTGCTGGGCGCTGTGATGATGCTGGTGCACATCGGCGAAACAACCGTTGCGGAACGTGTCCACAACGCGTGGCTGCGAACGATCGAGGATGGCATTCACACCTACGATATCTATGAAGAGGGCAAGAGCAAGGAAAAGGTTGGCACCAAGGAATTCGCCGAGGCGGTGGTCCAGCGCGTGGGCCAAACGCCGCAGACTCTGAAGGCGGCGAAATACAAATCCGCCGATGAAGTACCTCCGGCTGCAAAGGCGGTCGAGCCAACGAAAACTCGGGCGAAAAAAGATCTCGTCGGCGTTGACGTTTTTCTAGACTGGACAAAAGGTTCGGCCAACGATCTGGGCGACGCGTTAAGCAAACTCAGTGGAGACGGCACCAAGCTCGACATGATTAGCAATCGCGGCGTTAAAGTGTGGCCCGGTGGCCACGCGGAGACGTTTTGTTCCGACCACTGGCGCTGCCGTTTTCTGTCTGACTCCGAAGGTGGAACGGTATCGCATCCACAGATAATCTCACTACTGAAACGTTTTTCGGATGCCGGCTTCGATTTCATCAAGACGGAGAATCTTTGTAACTTTGACGGCGAGCGTGGGTATTCCCTCGACCAGGGCGCGTGAAACGGATTGCGGATTGCGGATTTCGGATTTCGAATTGCAAAACTAAAGCGAGACTATTTCAAAAGGGAAGGCCAAATCGATGCCCAGGAAGGCCGTTGAATCGAAAAGTCGTCGGATTTCAAAAATCCGAAATCCGAAATCCGAAATCCGAAATCGAGGGCCCCTGGTCGCCGTGATCATGGGCAGCAAGTCTGACTGGGAGACAATGCGGCATACCGACGAAACCCTCACGGAGTTTGGCGTGGCACATGAGTGCCAAGTCATGTCAGCTCATCGCACACCACAATTGGCCGCAGAGTTTTCCGCCACCGCCGCTTCTCGTGGTGTTGAAGTCATTATCGCCGCCGCCGGCGGAGCGGCTCACCTCGCCGGCGTGATTGCCGCCCATACGGTTGTGCCCGTGCTCGGGGTTCCCATGAAAAGCGATGCGCTCAACGGAATGGACTCCCTCCTGGCCACAGTCCAAATGCCGGCAGGCATCCCCGTCGGCACCTTAGCCATCGGGAAGCCTGGCGCCATTAACGCCGCGTTGTTCGCCATTGCCATACTCGCCAACAGTCGACCTGAACTTCGCTCAAAGCTGGAGCAGTTTCGTAAACGGCAGGAAGAACAAGTTCGCAACGTTACGCTTCCATAACCCCCGTGCCCGGCAGTTCTTTCTTGAAATATACCGGCCTTTAGAGCAGAATGCGGTCACAGAAATGCCGCGACGGAGAAGGCCCGATTCCCCAGGACTCCGTTTGTTTTTCACAATTCTTCCTGTTTCGCTTTGCTGTAAAACCAGAACAATGATCGGTGAAACAATCTCCCATTATCGGATCATCGACCAGCTTGGTGAGGGCGGGATGGGAGTTGTCTATCTGGCCGAAGACACCAATCTGGCGCGGCGCGTGGCGATGAAATTCCTCTCTTCAACCACCAAAGAATATCGCGCCAGATTCTTGCGCGAAGCCCGCGCCATCTCTGCTTTGACGCATCCGAATATCGCCACAGTTTTTGATTATGGTGAAACCGCTGAAGGCCAACCTTACATCGTGATGGAGCTCATTAAAGGCGAATCTCTCAGCGACAAACTGCGAGAGGGATCGCTGCCTCTACGGGAAGCGGTAAGGATCGTGTCTAACATTGCCGAAGCTCTCGGAGAAGCTCACCACCAGGGAGTGGTGCATCGTGACGTGAAACCTTCAAACGTAGTCATAACTGAGCGGGGCCAGGTAAAGGTGCTCGACTTTGGTCTAGTGAAGCAAATTGCCGGACACGTTACCCCGCATGGAGATCCTAACCAGAAAACTTTGCCTTCTACGCGAACTCGCAGTGATGTAATCGTCGGCACACCGCTCTATCTGTCGCCAGAGCAGGCCACGGGAAAGAGTGTGGATGGACGCAGCGATCTCTTCGCACTGGGCGCTGTTCTTTATGAATGCATTACCGGCCAGTCGGCGTTCGGGGGTGACAGCATTATCGAAATCGGCGCTCAGGTGATTCATGTGACGCCAATGGTGCCATCGAAAATCAACGATCGCATTCCGCCCGAGCTTGATCGAATTACGATGAAAGCGATCGAGAAAAAGGTAGAGGCTCGGTACCAATTGGCGGATGAATTTATTGAAGATCTCCGATTGGTGCTTCCGGTCCTTGATAGTAACGGCCATCGTAAGGGCCGCTCCACCGGATCGTTAACCAAATCACGCACGCATTCCGCCAGCGCGTTGACTACGATAACTGAAACGTTTCGACGGCCAGGACCATCGCTGGGCACATTTATCGTGGCCATTCTGGTCGTCGCCTTAGCGAGCTGGATAGTTCTCCGTTGGTGGAAGCCGGCAGCTTATAAGCCCACACCGTTGGCGCGCGAATGGTATGACAAAGGCACGGATGCGCTACGAAACGGCGCCTTCCTGCAAGCCACCAAAGCACTGGAACAGTCAGTGGCGAACGATCCCAAGTTTGTTTTGCCTCACGCCCGGCTCGCCGAAGCCTGGACCGAACTCGACTATGCGGACAGGGCCAAGGACGAAATGCTGAAGGCGCAGCCGTTGGGTGAAACTTCGTCGCAGTTACCGCGTCTTGACGCGCTCTATCTCGAGGCCATTCATGCCACCGTGACCCGGGATTTTTCCGGTGCGATCAAAGCTTACACTGAACTGGTTCGACTTACCCCCGACGATCCTCAGGTTTACGTTGACCTTGGTCGCGCCTATGAGAAGAGCGACGAAATCAAAAAGGCGATCGAGAGTTATGTGGAGGCGACCAACCGAAACCCTCGAGACGCCACCGCATTCCTGCGCGTGGGAATTCTCTACGGCAGACAGGGAGATGTTGCGAGCGCTACTGCTGCGTTTGACAAAGCGGACATGCTTTACCAGGCGCTGGCAAACTTCGAAGGACAGGCAGAGGTATCGTTTCAGCGAGGCTCTTTCTTTGATGACCGGAGCAATATTGCAGAAGCTCGTAAACACTTGCAACGTGCGCTCGAATTGGCGCGCACGACAGCAAACGAATACCAACAGGTTAAGACGCTGCAGAGATTGGGTAACGCCGAGATTGATGCCGGTGACACCGCAAGCGCCCGTAAGTATATGCTTGAGGCCATAGAGCTGGCCCAGGCAAAAGGGATTGATAACCTCACAGAGCGTGGGCTCATCGACCTCGGTAACACTTACCTGGCCGAAGCCAATTATGCGGAAGCAGAGAAAAACTTCAAGCAGTCTCTTGAGCTGGCACAGAAGCAAAAGAACCAGCGTAACACCGCCAGGGCGTTGCTTGTCCTGGGAAGTCTGGCTGAGCGGCTTAGCGATCCGGACAACGTAGTCCACTTTGTAGAAATGGCCCTACCCTTCTATGAACAGGGAGGCTATCGCAAAGAGACGATGCAGGCTGCGCACTTACTGGCGCGCGCGAAAGTGCAGAAAGGTGAATATAACGCGGCGCAACAGAGTTTTGAGCAAACGCTAAAGCTCAGCCAGCAGCTGGGCGAGTCGTCTACGAGCTGCCTGGCGCACGAAGATCTTGGTTTGCTTTTCATCAAGCAGGGCAGGTATCCGGAAGCGCTTCCGCACGTCATGGAGAGCTATGCAATAGCCAAGTCGGTGGAGATGAAGAAGAATGTAATCTTGACCTTGATCGATCGCGCCAACGCATTATGGCGCCTGGGTCGCTACGATGAAGCTCGTGCGGCCTTGAGCGAGGCCTCAACCAGTGCAGAGCATCCTGACGCTCCCAGGGATCTCGCGGCTGCATATTACCTGGCCGCGGCACGCCTCGCATTCAGTGAACGGCATTTTCCCGAAGCGCAAATTAAAGCCCAAAAGGCGCTGGAACTCGCGGGCGACCGGGTTAAGAATATGGCCATCCTGGCAAAAGCCACCGTAGGTGCGGCCCAGGCTCTTTCCGGATCATCACGGCAAGGCCAACTGAAATGTCAGGAGGCGGTCGAGATGGCCCGGCGGGCCGGCGATCCGTTTCCGTTATCTGAGGCACTCTTGCTGTTGGCTGAGGCGATGATCGAAACTGGTAACAACGCCGGTGCGCTCAAGAATGCGCTTGAGTCGCAGGAACTAGCCGCTCGTGCCGGTCGAATGGATTCTGAATGGCTTGCGTGGCTTATTGCCGCAAGGGCGAGCCGTGGGACTGGAGACAGTCAAAAGAGCTTTGAGCACGCTGCCCGCGCGCAGCAACTTTTATCAGAACTGCAACAGAAATGGGGCAACGAAAACTATAATTCCTACCTCAATCGTCCCGACGTTACATTCTCTCGCAAACACCTCAGCGAATTCATCGCTGGCAAATCCTAATCCCAACCCGGCCCAAAAGGAGAGACTCACATGGCATCAGATCTCGGCGCAGCCCCAGCAGATGGCGGCGACATAATTATCAAAGGTGGTTCCTGCGAAATACACTTCGACGATGGCGTTTTCAGGAAAGACCCCAGCGATCCGAGGAAGCGTAAACACAGGCATGACACCTTGAAGATCAAGCGCATCGTCATCACCGGCAACCAGCAGTTCGACAGCAACGACATTCCCGGTGGATTCAACGGCGAAATCAAAATTACCTGCAAATAAAGACGTTCGTTAGAAGCAGAAGTCGGCGGAACATTCTTGCCGCTTTGTTTTCCACGGTGGGTTAGAAGTGTGTTCTGACCAACTCCCTGTCAAACATCCCCATACGTTTCGGAAACTACGGAGCGAATTTCCGCCGGCCCCGGTAAACTCAACCATTTTAAACCTCGAAGGAGACACTCTCATGGCAGACCCAAGCCCGGCAGACGGCGGAGACATCATCATCAAAGGTAGCTCTGTCGATTTGGATTACGACGACAGCATCTACCCAAAGGATCCTAACGATCCAAAAAAACACAAGAACGATAACCGGAAGGTAACCAGAATTCTGGTTCAAGATGAGCACGATGTAACGAAATATGATAGCAATGGCGAAAACCCACTGAAGTGGAAAGTCACCGTGTTTACCAGGTGATGAATTCCCTTTCCCTTTCTTGCTGAGTCGCTTGGAGTTTGGCCGCTCGGAGATAGTCCTTCCCTTTTTTACCTGAGGAAAAAACGTCCGGCTCCTCCCGTCGAAGTTGGGATGAATAAACTGAAAAGATCGTCACCCTATCATCGGTCGGCGATAAGGGATTTCTGTGTCTAAGACAGGCTCAAATTCTTGGCCTTGTCAGCAATGAAATAATCGCCACAAATAGCGCCGAGCCGATGATTGACCAGATGATCGGAAAGCTTGTAGTGCCGATTTGAACCGGTAAGAGCTCCGGCAATCCGAGGTGACGCGCCAGCCACATTCCCAAAAGGGCGCCGATGAATCCAAGCGCGATTGACACCAGGCAACCGCCGCGCGAAAAGCCGCTAATCGCCTGGCCGAGGGCGCCGCAAACACCGGCGATGAGAAGCAACAGAAGTAGATCGAGTAATGTCATTTAAGCCTCCGTTCTAAGTCACGAGTCACCAGTCACCAGTCCACAGTCCACAGTCCGCAATCCATCCCAGACTGTGGACTCGAGACTCGCGACTCCAGACTCACCTCTTGTAAACTTCTCCGCCCTTCATTACGAATTGCACGCGCTCGAGTTGGCTGATGTCACGCAGCGGGTCACCGTCGACGGCAATAATGTCAGCGAACTTTCCCTTTTCTATAGCGCCAAGGTCACCGGGACGTTCCAGCAGATCCGCAGCGACAACGGTGGCCGATTGGAGCGCCTGCATCGGCGTCATCCCGTAACGCACCATGTAAGTGAACTCCTTAGCCTGGTTCTCAGTCCAGGCATAACCGCCGGCGTCTGTTCCGTAAGCGATCTTAACGCCCTTGCGCACGGCGACGCCGAATGCTTTCGCCTCAAGATCGCGCATTGTTAACCAGATCGGCGCGCCGGCAGCGGCTCGTCCTTCAGCAACATAAACCCCTACATAAATAGTTGGACACCAGTAGACTCCCTGTTTCACCATCCGGTCCATGAGACCTTCATCGAGCCCGTACCCGTGTTCGATCGAATCCACGCCTGCGCGCAGTGAAGCGTCAATTCCTTCCCAACCCATCGCGTGCGCTGCGACACGGCGACCGAGGCGGTGGGCCTCGTCAACCATCGCTTTCATTTCTTCCTCGGTGAAGTTTACCCAGGAGTGAAGGGCCCCGTCCTTCAGGTAGTAGCGACGATCGGCGTAAAACTTTATCCAGTCTGCTCCATACTTAACCTGCTCGCGCACAGCACGGCGTATGTTGTCGGCGCCGTCAACGATTTGCACTCCTTCGGGCATCTTCAATTCCCAGGAATACCCTGTCAGCGGATACATCCCGGTCGCGGAGAAGGCGCGCGTGGAAACAAACAGACGTGGTCCCGGGATAATACCGCGATTGATGGCAGTCTTCACATCAACGTCGGCGTACATCGCGCCTTCGGTCTCCAGATCGCGCATCACGGTGAAGCCGTTCATCAAGCCAATGCGAGCCGCAACGGTCGCGCGGATAGTTCGATAAGGTATCGATTCCTTGAGAAGCTGTTCGTCATAGTCGGCACTGGTAATGTCGCCTTGCAGGAGAATGTGGGTGTGACAATCTGCGAGTCCAGGAAGAACGGTGGCCCGCGACAGATCAATCACGCCGGCCGTGGCGGGCGTGTCCTTCTGAATTTGAGCCAATGGTCCCACTGCCTTAATCCGTTGGCCTTCAACCAGGATGCCCTGGTTTTCGAGTACGCGTCCGCCGCGCACATCGATTAGACGGCCCGCCTTGATCAGCACAAGCTTTGGCGGCGTGGGCGTTTTGATTTGAGCGAGCGCGCTACTATGCAATAGCGACAACACGAGGCTTAGGGCAAAAGTTGTTCTCATTTTCTTCTCCAAGGTTGTTCTCCAGATCGTATTTGACTGCGCATTTTATGTAACGCGAACTGTTAGTTTGCGGTGTAGGTTTGACAGCTCATGAGCCGTCCGCAAACTAACAGTTTGCGTTACATCCCTGGCTCCGTAGGAGTCTCGATGTTTATAGTGCTGCACCGAACTCAACGTATAAGCTCTTAGGAGCGAAATGTCAGCGTAGGGCCAACCTTTTTGCATGTGGGTCGACGAATACAGAACCGGGAGCGGTAGCGACCTGGTAAACGGCAGGTACACAGAAGTTTCCGGCGTACCAAGACCCGGTCGCTACCGCTCCCGGTTCTGTATTTGTCTTGGTCCGATGGATACTCGCCACCAGGAATTACCATTCCCCGTTTGATTTCGCCGACGGAATAAAACACCGCGCCCCTCTCGAGCTCAGAATCCTTTCTTCTTGATCCACTCGCGGACGACCTCAGCCTGGCTGCGTTTGTTAGCATCGACTTCATAGTTTAGTTGCCGCATCTCCTCGGTCGAGATCGCGTGCGCGATTTTGGCCAGCACTTCATTGAGCGCCGGCACGCGCGCGAGGGATTCTTTCCGCACCAGGTAGACGCCTTCATAGGGCGGGAAGTAATGCCGATCATCTTCGAGTTGCAGGAGATCAAGGGCCGCTATTCTTCCTTCGGTTGAATTGCCGGCAATCAGATCAACTTTACCGGAAGCCAGCGCGATATAAGTCAGCGACAGATCCATCTCGCGAACCTCCGCAAACTTCAAACCATAAGCTTTAGCAAGGCCCGGATAGCCGTCCGCGCGCGACATGAAGTCCTGCCCAAACCCCGCGCGCCAATTGCGAGCGTGCGGCACTGCGTCAGAGATCGTTTTCAGCCCCAGTCGTCTGGCGTCAGCGCCACGCACCAGGATCGCAAAAGTGTTGTCGAAACCCAGCGGCTCACTTACCACGATATTGAATTTTTCCGCATATTCTTTCTTGACCTGGTCGTAGACGGCGCGTGGATCAGTGATGGGCGGGTGCTTGAGTATCGCTGTGTAAGAGGTACCGGTGTATTCAGGATAGAGATCGATCCGTCCCGCCAGCAGCGCGTCGTGCGGCAAGTTTCCGCCAAGCTCAAAGTTGCGCTCAACGGCAACACCGCGCGCCTCGAGCATCTGCGCCACGATCTCGCCAAGAATTGCCGACTCGGTGAAATCTTTTGAGCCAACCACTACGCGAGCGCCTGGCGCTGAAGAAGCAGGCGAACTCGAATTGCGCCAACTTGAATAAACTCCAGCGATTGCGGCAAGGGCTATTACGGCCACCGCGACAAGCCCGATTTTTCCTGAGGTTGTATGCACTTTCCGCCGGCGACCTACCGAGAAGCGGCGCTCGAGCAAGCCCAGGCCGAAGTCTGCGGTCAAGGCCATTAGTGCCGCCGGCACAGCGCCCGCAAGCAACAGGTTATTGTCATACTGGCGCAAGCCGCGAAAAATATAAACTCCAAGACCGTTCGCTCCAACAGCCGCAGCAATCGTTGCGACTCCGATGGCAATCACCAGCGCCACTCTCACGCCCGTGACAATCACACTCATCGCCAGCGGCAACTCCACTTGCCAGAGCACCTGCCGGCTCGTCATGCCCATCGCCACCGCCGCTTCGCGTACATTCGGATCAACTCCCAGGATGCCGGTCACAGTATTGCGAATGATGGGCAGCAACGAGTAAAGCACCAGCGCCACGATAGCGGTGCGCGCACCGATGCCGCCGATAAACGGAAGTGGAATAAGAAAACCAAACAACGCGAGGCTGGGGATGGTCTGCATCACATTCGCAACTCCCAACACCGGACCGCGTAGACTCCTTTTGCGAGTGAGCAAAATACCAGTCGGTATTCCGATCAGCACGGCAATGCCAGTGGAAATCAAAACCAGCTCCAGATGCTCACGCAAGTGAGTCAATAACTCAGGCCAGTTTTGTTGAAGGAATTGCAGAAAACTCATGCGCTGCCCTCCGCGGTAACATCAGTTGCGGGAGCAACGCCAAGTGTCTCTATGTATGCAAGGGCTCTTTCATTTTTCGACTTGAGAAACCCTTCGGGGGTCTCCAGCAAAAGCAGTTTCCCTTCGTGCATTAGACCGATGCGAGTACCGAGCAGCAAGGCCTCGCGCACGTCGTGAGTAACGAAGACAGCAGTCTTTTTGAGTCGCTTGCTGAGCTCGGCAAACTGTCGTTGCAGGCTCGCGCGCGTCAGCGGATCAAGTGCTCCGAATGGCTCATCCAACAAAAGCAAAGGCGGCTCGGCAGCGAGCGCACGTGCCACACCAACGCGCTGCCGTTGTCCACCGGACAATTCGCCGGGATAGCGGTCGGCAAATTCATCCGGCTCGAGTCCAACGAGCGAAAGCAATTCGTTTACTCGCTTCTTAGTTCGCGTCTCGTCCCAATGCTCGAGCGAAGGAACCAACCCCACGTTTCTCGCGACATTGAAATGTGGAAATAGGCCACCTTCCTGAATGACATAGCCGGTGCGGCGTCGGAGACGAATCGGATCCCACTCGGTTGTAGACTTATTTTCAACCATGACTTGACCGGAGGTCGGCAACAGAAGACGGTTGATGAGTTTGAGGGTAGTGGTCTTGCCGCAGCCGGACTCGCCCAGCAGAACGAGCGTCTCACCCTGCTGAACTGTAAAGCTGAGGTGTGAAATTACGGGAGCGGATGCCGCAGCATGGGAGAAACTTACATCGCGAAACTCAACCAGGGGATTGTTGTTGGACTCAATCATTTAAGGTCAAGAACTAAACAGAAGAGCGGGGCAAGCCCACCTTCCTCACCTTGAGCTGACTTCAGTCGATCATCGCAACTAATCTTGAGAGGCATTCAGGCGTATTTTCCACCCGCCTTCTGTGAAAGGCTCTCAGGTAAGGAAGGCGGGCTTGCCCCCGCTGCTTGAGCGGTCATCAAACCGCCAACAAAAGATTACTGCTGAACTGTTGCTTTTGATCCAACCACGTCCGCGCACGAGTAAACCCGGTTTCAGCAGCCAACTTCGCAATGTCAGACAGATCATACTTGTAAGAGTTTTCAGTATGGATCTGTTCGCCCGTACCAAATTGAACTTCCATCTCAAGCTCGCTAATACAGACGGTCTGCGCGCGCGTGCTCTCAATGTAGATCTCAACGCGGCCCAGGACTTCGTTATAGAAGGCGTGATGTTGGAATGCACGGAGGTCGAAGTTGCCGCCAAGTTCGCGATTGATCCGCGCGAGCACGTTTAAGTTAAACGCCGCGGTGACGCCGAGTGCATCGTTATAAGCAGCTTCAAGAATGCTCTTTTCTTTCTTCAGGTCTGCACCCAGCAGCAGAGCATCTCCCGCGCGCAACACCTGGCGGAGCGCACGGAGAAATTTGAGCGCTTCGTCCGGATCGAAGTTGCTGATGTTGGAACCCAGGAAGAGCGCAAGGGTGCGGGCTCTCGGTTTTTTCCTCAACTCCGCCAGGCCGGCAAAGTAGTCGGCGGCATAAGCTTCAATGCTGAGTTGCGGGTACGACTGCAAGAGTATTCGCGAACTGCTGTCGAGTGCCGACGCAGATATGTCTACCGGAATGAAAAGTAGCTCAGGCTGTTTTCTCAGCAACGCCTCAATAATTAACCGCGTCTTCGAAGCACTGCCGCTGCCCATCTCAAGCAGAGTGGTGTTGCCGTCCAAAGAAGAAACTATTTCGTCCGCATACTGATCGAGGATCTCGTTTTCAGCGCGCGTCAGGTAATACTCAGGCAGGAGACAGATCGCCTCAAAGAGTTGGGAGCCGAGTTGATCATAGAAATACTTCGGAAGAAACCTTTTGGGCTCTTTGGTGAGACCGCGACGTACATCTTCGGCAAGTCCCGCACGCGGATCTCGCTTGACGAGGTTATGGATGACGAACTTCTCTTCGCCTATCTGTGCCGGCTGAATTTCTAACACGTGCCGCCCCTGTTTATCCCTAATGCCCCGCTTCGTGCATGGGGATGCACGGAAGCATTTAGTTAACTCTGACTGGGTCTGCGTATGATAGCGGATCAGCCTCGATTAGCAACTGTGCGCGACTTGTTACTGGGAGCGAGGGCGCCCGCGCCCCCAATAAAGATGAACTCATCCTCATTGCCGTGCTTGCTGTCGAAACCAGGCGCTGCTGAATCGATACTCTTCTGGTTTTGAACAGAGTCCAGCTTTCACCGGATTGTTTTCAATATACTCGACCGTCTTCTTGTAATGTTTCACATTTCGGATGTAGCGGTCGAAATAATCCAGCATCCAGAATTGCCCGCTCTAAAAGCCTATTCGATTTATGCGCTGTGAGGGATTTGAAAGACTGCATAATGTCCGACACGGTGTAATTTTCGAATCCTGCGGCGAGAAGGTGTACATGATTGGGCATAACGACCCAAGCCGACAGCCGATACTTCTTACCATCATCACCTTATAGCGACTGCGCCCACGCCGACTGCAACCAACGCCGGTAACTGCGTGACCTTGGCAGGCGCCCCTGGCAACAACACGCTTTCAGGGTTCAATATCGGCAACTGCACCCCGGGCACAGCCATCGCCGGTAGCAATGGCGGCACTTGCACCTCAGCAGGCACCTGCACTGGGGGCGCGATTCAAAACGCCGCCGTAGGTATCTCGTTGACCACTACGACGAACCAGCGCTTCGTGAATGCGAAGTTCAACGACGCGTTTGTGATGATGGAATACTTTGGGTATCTCCGGCGCGATGCGGATGCCAGCGGCTTCGCGTTCTGGCTGAACAAGCTGAACGAATTTGGCGGCAACTTCGAACAGACGGAGATGGTCAAGGCGTTCATCGTCTCGAGTGAATACCGCGGCCGCTTCCCACGATAAGTTGTAACGCAAACTGTTAGTTTGCGGAGAGGAACGAATTAGCCGCGGATGAACGCAGATAGCGCGAATCAGAAACTCAAACGAATTCCGATCTGTGTCATCCGCGTTAATCCGCGGCTATATCGTCTTCCACACGCGCTTGACCGGCAGTATTTACGTCGGGCAAGATCAGGCCCTATGTTTTACTGGAAATCCCCCGCGGTTCACCCAGGCCGCAGCAAGTCTCAATGCAGAAAGTTCGTAGTCATAACCGGGCTGCTAGTGCTGCTGGCAGCCTTCACTTCCGTTGTCGGGCAAAGTGCTGCGCAAACCTACCGCCAGGACATAGAAACGGGCGAAAAGGTTTCTCTTTCGGTCAAGAGTCGCAATGGCCGCGTGAGCGTGATTGCGTCTGACGAGCAGACGAAGAATGTCACAATCGAAGCGAGCTCGGTCGGCGCATTTGACTCAGCTGATGTTCACGCCGTAACTAAAGGAAACACGGTCAACATCGAAATGCGCGATCGCGCTGACAAGGACCGCATCGATCTCACGGTTCGTATTCCCTCGCGTTCGAAAGTAACTATCGAAAGCGAAGCCGGCGCGGTCGATGTAATAGGCAATGTTGAGTCTGCGCAAGTAAGCACCAACACTGGAACTATTCACGCGGATGTCCCGCTTGAGGCTTTGAAATTTAATTTTATCTGGAGCGCAAGCAAGCCGCGTTATCTGAGCGATGTGGAGCTTCCCAGGGTTAAGGAAAAGGCTGCCGGTGTCTTCACTCTTTCCGGCAGGCTCGGCGAGAAGAAACCGGCCAAAGAAGAGCGCGTGCAACTCGATTTTCTGACGCAGCGCGGTGTGGTTTTGCTAAACGTAGATCCAAGCATGGTGCCGAGCGATCTGCGCGAACGGCCGCTTACTGAAGCTGCGCGCGCGATCGTGCGTAGCGGTGACAACCAACTGATCGAAGCCATCCGCAAAGTTTCGCCAAAAATGTTTGGCGACTACGCAAAGACGCTGCCCCCACCTGAAAGAGAACCAACGTTGCTGCGGCGAGCGCCGCCGGGCCAGTTCGTGAGCGAGTTGTCGCCACTATTGATGCGCTTCAACGCGAGTGTCACCGATCGCAACGGGCGAGCGATTGGCGGCATGAAGGAATCGGATTTTGCCGTCTATGAAAATGGCGTCGAACGCAAGGTGACGAAAGTTGTCCCCACCCAGGAACCTTTTAATCTCGTCCTGCTGTTGGACGTTTCCGGAAGTGTGGAAGAGCGCATCGACTTCATTCGCAAAGCCGCCCGCGACTTTTTGAATACTGCAAGCCCGCAGGATCGGATCGCCATTATCAGTTTTCGCGACGACATTCAGGTGATCTCAGACTTTTCGACCGATCGGAGGATGCTCTCCCGAAAACTCGATGAGATAGATGCCGGCGGTGCCACGGCGTTTTATGATGCGCTGGGTTATGTTTTTGCAAACACGTTGAAGCAGCTTCGCGGTGAACGGACTGCCGTGGTAGTTCTTTCAGACGGCGACGACAACAAATCCTTTGTGCCGTTTCCCGCAATTCTGGAAGCAATAATTGAATCGGGAGCGTTGATCTATCCTCTATATATTCCCTCCGGCTTGATACCTGAGCATAGCGTTCCGAAACCTGAAGTCACGATTGATCCGCTGCGCACCCGGTATCTCACGCTCACCACACGCGCGCACGAAGAGGGCCAAAAGCTCGCTCAGGTTTCCGGCGGCGTTTATTACCCCATTCGCCGGCTGGAAGAATTGCAACGCGCCTACGACGACGTTGTCGTACAACTCCGCACCGCCTACACCATCACGTACGCTTCCAATTCACGCCCTTCGGTTAGTCCCCGGGTGCGCGTGCGCGCCAACCGCGAAGGCGCTTCAGTGCGTTTGAGTCCGGTCGTGAATGTAGCAACCCCTTAGTAACGAACAGCGGGCAGTTACTCCTGGGTAATGCAGTTGAATTAACCTCTGTGCGTTCTCTGTGTTCTCTGTGACTCTGTGGTGAATTTTTACAACGGTTGCTCACCACAGAGATACGGAGAACATGAAGGTTACACACAGAGAGCTGAAATTAGGACACCCCTGGAGTTTACTTTTCACCCTTCATACTTCATCCTTCTCACTCGTATGTCGCAGCCACTCTTCGCATCTCTTTTTGATGAAACCGAGCGACGGCCGCTGACTGTCAGCGAGTTGACCGAGTCGATTCGCAAAGCCATCGAAGCGCGCTTCGCATCCGTTTGGGTAGAAGGCGAAATCTCAAACTTCAAGGCGCATTCGTCAGGTCATTGGTATTTCACAATCAAGGACGAAGGAGCTCAACTGCGCGCCAAGTGTTTTCGTTCTGCGAACAGCCGCATACGCTTTCGCCCCACTGACGGCTTGCACGTGAGGGCCCGCGGCCGTCTGACCGTTTATGAAATTCGCGGCGAATACGAGTTGATCGTGGAAGCGCTCGATCCTGTAGGCGCCGGCGCGTTGCAGGTCGCCTTCGAGCAACTGCGAGATCGGCTACAAGCTGAGGGACTTTTTGCCGCCGAGTTGAAGCGTCCGCTGCCATTTTTTCCGGGACGCGTAGGAGTAGTTACGTCGCGGACCGGCGCGGCCATACGAGACATCCTTAACGTTATCTCGCGGCGCACGCGCACAGTTCACGTACTCTTCTCCCCCGCGCGCGTACAGGGCGACGGCGCCGGACGCGACATTGCTCGGGCTATCAAACTTATTAACGACTACCATGAGCGCGCCCGCGCTCAAGGACGAGACCGCGACCTTGTGGACGTGCTGATTGTGGGCCGCGGTGGTGGCTCAACTGAAGACCTGTGGGCGTTCAATGAAGAGGAAGTGGCCCGCGCGATTCGTGCCTCGACAATTCCAGTCATTTCCGCGGTGGGCCATGAAACTGATTTTACGATTGCGGATTTCGTCGCCGATCGCAGAGCTCCGACGCCGTCCGCCGCAGCGGAGCTTGTCGCCGCGCGCGAAGATCAGCTTTGCGCCGCGCTCGCGCAAACAGGTCAAAACCTCTCGCAACTGATGCGCTACAAAATCGTAACAGCGCGCAGCCGTGTGCAGCAGCAGGCTCTTTCGCAGGCCTTCGATGAAGTACGCGGCAGATTGCGCAACGCGGCCGCCTCCACAAACCGAGCGATACACCGGCTGCAGATATTGATGGGTCAAACGGTTCGCAGTGCACACTTGCGCGCCGATGCCTTAAGTGGCAGCCTGGCGCCCGCGCAGCTACGTGCTCGCCTGGCCGAAGAGCGCGTCCGCTTTGATTCGGCGTATACTGGCTGCAATACTGCGATTGAGAAGCAGATTGTTGAGGCTAAAAAACGACTCGGGCTGGCGGCAACCTCGCTCGATGCGCTCTCGCCGCTCGGCGTGTTGCAACGCGGTTATGCGATTGCACAGAACGAAGGCGGCAATCTCCTGCGTGATGCTAAACTCGTTTCCATAGGCGACAGAGTTAAGGTGCGTCTGGCCAGGGGAAGAATTGATGCACGCGTTGAGGGCGTCGAGGACAGCTAACGACCGCAGCCATGATGAGGTTTGCTGAATGAACAAAAACGACGAACAGCCCAAAAGCTTTGAGGCCTCGCTCGAAGCGCTGGAACAAATCGTCCATCAGCTCGAGGGAGGTGACCTGCCACTTGAAAAAAGTTTGGAATTATTCGAGGAAGGTATTCGACTTTCTCGTCAATGTCAGGAACGTCTCAATCAGGCTGAGCGCCGCATCGAGGTGCTGCTGCGCGATAACCAGGGTCGTCCCGTAGTAAGTGCATTCGAGGAAGCAAAAATAATTTCCGAAGACAGCAACGCATAACATGAAAACGTCTTCTGAGATAGCTGCTATTGAAATGTCAGGCACTGCGACTGACGCCAATTTGGGACAATTCGTACGCGAAACTCGCAACCTCGTAGATGCAGCGCTCGATCGAATTCTACCCTCGGAAACACTGCCTCCTCAAAAGGTACACGCGGCGATTCGTTGGAGTGTTTTCGCGGGGGGTAAACGTTTTAGGCCATTGCTGCTGCTCGCCGTAGGGGCAACCTTCGAGGCGGACTCGGCGCTCCTTATCAACACAGCCTGCGCCTTGGAGATGATTCACACGTACTCGTTGATTCACGATGACCTTCCCTCCATGGACGACGACGACCTCAGGCGCGGGCGCGCAACCTGCCATGTTCGCTTTGGCGAAGCAACTGCGATCCTGGCCGGCGACGCGTTGCAGACGCTGGCCTTTAAGACAGTTTCGGAAGATGAAAGACTCTCGACGGAAAAGCGTGTCCGTCTGATCTCGGAGATTGCAGACGCGGCGGCGACTCCTCACGGAATGATAGCCGGCCAGGCTTACGATCTTCAGGCGGAATCACGCGACGTGACCGCTGGAGAGTTGGAACAGATTCACCGGCTGAAGACCGGGGCACTAATTATTGCCGCAGCCAGGTGCGGCGCCATCATTGCCGAAGCCTCGGAGACCGAACTCGCGGCGATAACCGAGTACGCTGCTCAGCTTGGTCTTCTTTTTCAAATCACGGACGATCTGCTTGACGTCACTGCCACGGCCGAAACTCTCGGCAAAACTCCGGGCAAGGACATGCGCTCGAAAAAAGCGACTTACCCGGCACTTTACGGAGTCGAGGCCACGCGTGAACACCTGACTCACGCTCACGAGACGGCTTGCGCTTCGCTGGAGAGTTTGCCTCGGCCCATCGAACTGTTGCGCGCCATCGCTGATTTTATTCTGGAGCGACAGGCGTGAGACAGTCAGAACCGTTCCTTCTTACATCCTGCGTTCTTAATAACAATGAAATATAAAGTTGCATTCGTTTTGCTCTGTTTGTTCCCTCTGGCCGCGAGTTTTTTCGGCACGGCTTGTCGTCAAACAACAAGGTCAACATCACCGGCGGCGGTGGTTGACGTGGCAACTTACAAAAATGACATTCAGAAATGGCAGAGCAATCGTCTGGCAAGTCTGACGAAGGAAGATGGCTGGCTCACGCTGGTTGGTCTCTTCTGGCTCAACGAAGGCGAGAACAAATTTGGGAGCGATCCAGGAAACCCTATCGTGCTGCCGAAAGACAAAGCGCCTCCCATCGCAGGATCACTATGGCTGGAGAACGATCGTGTGCGACTGGCTGCGCGTCCAAGTGTCGAGATCACTGCGGACGGCAAATCTGCGAAGGCTCTCGATCTCAAAGACGATAACAGCGATGGTGGACCAACGATTCTGAAACTCGGACCGCTGCTAATCAACGTCGTCAAGCGCGGCGAACGAATTGGGCTAAGAGTTAAAGATGTCGAAAGCCGTACGCGGCGTGAGTTCAAAGGCCTCGAGTATTACCCGATTGATCCGAAGTGGCGTATCGAAGCTCGCTTCGAACCGTACCAGCCGCCGAAAACGATTCCCATTACGAACGTACTCAGCATGACGGATGACGAAACGTCGCCGGGCGCGCTCGCGTTTGAAGTCGATGGCAAGACCTATCGAATTGATCCGATACTGGAAAAAGGTGAGACGGATCTCTTCGTAATGATTGCCGACGAAACTACGGGCAGGGAAACGTATGGCGCCGGACGTTACCTTTACGTGTCGCCACCGGATGCGTCCGGTAAAGTGATTATCGATTTCAACAAGGCCTACAGTCCACCCTGCGCCTTTACAAACTTTGCCACCTGCCCGTTACCGCCGCGGCAAAATCATCTTCCCTTTCGTATTGAAGCCGGAGAAAAGAAATACGCCGGCACGGTGCTTTGATCCGGGCGGAAGGTGGACTAGGGCAGGAACGGCTCTGGACGGGCAGAAGCCCAACCGTCAGGGAAGGTTTACCACTACGTCTGAGCCGTAATCAGCCTGGAAGGCTGCAAGATAGTAGCCGGTGGTCGAAGCGTAGCGCAGACCACCGGTAACAAAGCAGCTCATTGTCATCACCCTGAAGAGGGTGTTAGATCATGTGCCCGGAAGGGCATTTCTCATCCGGATCCTTCTCGCACCCTTTCAGGGTGCTGCCGATCTTCAAACTCCTCCCGGTGGTCTGTGCTACGCTTCGACCACCGGCTACTATCTTGCAGCCCTCCGGGCTGCCCACTACCCACTGCATATGCCGATTGATTTGGGATCAGTGAATGGCGGACGGCAGGTTGTCCGCCAAGCCTGCCTTTCTCTGCATCTCTTTCCACGTTTCGGGAATAAATGAAGTGATCTGGTGTGTCTCTTCATGATCATCCGTGAATGTTTGATAGAGCATGAAGTCAGGCAGCGAAAGACAAGTGAGTGGAGAATGAAGGTTGTAGCCCGTATCGATCCCGACGGCACTATGTGATATGTAAATTCCATGCCGGCCCACACGTCCCCACAAAGGAAGTAGTGGCGTCGGTGTGTGGCCAAAGATACAAGGTTTGCCACGGTAGTTTTTGTAAAACTCCATGTCGCGCATCCAGAGCAGCGCTTCCGGGGCAGTGTCGCGTGGATGCTTGTTTCGATCGAGACCGGCATGCACATAAATAGCGTAATCGTCTTCGTAGTAGTAGGGGAGTGCGTGGAAGAAGTCCAAATGTTCTGATGGTACGCTGCTTTCGATGTCCCGCCGGGCGTCATCGAGATCCTGCTCTTTCGTTATGCTCAAGGCCTTTCCCACATACTGCTCAAACGTGCGCTCACCGCCAGTGACCGGAGTGATCCAAAGATTGGCACTGCCCTCAATAAAATCCAACAACATTTGTTCATGATTGCCGCGCAGGCAAAGCACCCGTTCGGGATTGTCTCGCTGGAGATTCATTACCAGGTCTACACAACCAGGGGCATCCGGTCCGCGATCGATTAGATCACCCAGAAAGACGAGCATGTCTGAAGTCTGGTCGCGCGGAAGCATTTCCAACAGCCGATGAAGCTGGGCGCAACGGCCGTGGACATCCCCGACAACAAAAGTTTTCATGCAGTGGTTCCCTCGCGTTCCTGAAGTGAGGTCCTGACCCTTTGCATCAACTCCTTAAAACGCGGGTCGTCGTGCAGATCAGTCCAATTTGGATCTGACTCAAACCAGAGGTAGTTTTCGTTACCCAGTTCAATGGCCTTCTTCAACCACGTGAGCGCCAGCACTTGTCGGCCCTGTAGCAGATATGCCGAGGCCAGCCAGTAAGCGATGTCATGATCGGCGGCTGCCGCTGTCTTGACCCTATCGGTCAACTGCTTGTCGGCCAGCTCGTGCTTGCCCTGCGCGCTCAGACAGGTTGCCAGAATCGGGCGGATTCCGTCCATCCTGGGATTACGTTCCAGCACCTGCTCGAGAATCCGCGTCGCCGCTTCAATTTCACCACGATAATAGAGTACACGAGCACGGATGGTTTTGATCAAGGGATGGTCAGGTTCCATCGCTGCGCCCTGATCGAGTTCATGCAGTGCCTCTTCGTAGCGCCGCTGATACATGAAGATACGCGCGCGATTATAGCTGGTCACCACGCGCTCGTTCGGATTGAGCCGAACCATGCGATCAAAACTACGTAAGGCGCGGTCATACTCGCTGTCGAGGCGCGCCACCACTCCGCGCGCGAAATGGACGCCAACGTCATTTGGGTACTCTTCGCGCAACAGCTCGACCTCCGCGCGCGCCTTTGGTTTTTCACCGCGGCTTAAATAGATAAAAATCATCTGCATCCGCGCTTCCAGCAATTTGGGATCGAGAGCGAGCGCTTTATCGAATGCCGCCAGTGCCTTGTCGTGATCGTTCGCTTCACCCAGCCCCTTCAAAACTCGATTGACATAGCAACCACCCAAAGCGGAGTGGGCCAACGCGAAGTTCGGATCCAGCTCGGTCGCCCGCTGGAAGTGACTGATTGCCGCCTCCAGGTCAGCGCGACTGATGGTGTGATAGATAAACTTCCCCATGCAGTCGCGGCCGCGCAAATACTCTTCGGAGGCACCAGCGTCGGCTGTCGATCCTCTTGCCAGTTCGACCTTTTCATCAGGACTTAACTCTACGCGCAGGCCGTCGACGATGTGCTGCACAATCGAGTCCTGGACGGCGATGATGTCGCTGGCGTCGGCATCGATGCGATCGCCCCAGAGAATCTCGCTGGTTCTCACGTCAAGCAATTGCACGGTTACTCGCAAATGATCCTTAACTCGCAGAAAGCTTGCGGTTAGGATCGCATCAACGTCCAACTCGCGGCCGACATCGCCCGGGTCAAATTGCTTTCCCTGATATCTCACGATAACTGACGATGGCCGAACCACCAGCGCACGGACGCGGGCCAGCTCCGTAATTACCGCATCAGCAAGCGAGAATTCATAGAAGGCGGTCTCGGGGTCATCGCCCAGATTCTTGAAAGGCATTATCGCCACACTCTTGCGGTCGCGATCGCCAAAGGTGGTGGGTGTTTCGTCAGCCTCGAGAGGTTGCGAAGCGCTGCGCCCGCGCGAAGAGGAACCAGCGGAGCTTTCGCTGCCGGTAAGATTTTTGAACCAGCGCATAGCCCGCGCCATTGGTCCTTCAGCGTGCAAGTGTCGCGGCGCTACCGGTAAGCCGCTTTGATCGATAGTTGCGCCACTGGTTGTCGCCAGATCACGCACAACAGCGCGCAGGTCATCACGAAACTGTCCGATCTGTTGGTAACGATCGTGTGGATTTTTTTGCAGAGCGCGATTGAGTATTTGTTGCAACCGGGGTGGAACCGGCTCCCGTCTGGCATCGCTAATGGCTGCCGGTTCCTCGTGTAAGACAGCATGACGAACATCGACCGCTGTCTTTCCGCGAAAGGGCCAGGTGCCCGTCAGCATCTCATAGAGCAGCACGGCGGTGGAGAAAATGTCCGCACGGGAATCGACGCGGTCGCCGCGGGCTTGCTCAGGCGCCGCGTAAGTTGCCGTCCCATACGGCACTCCTACCTCAGTAAGCTCAGTGTGATGAATGCCGGACGTCCGCGCTGCATCGTCGTCGAGTAGTTTAGCGAGACCAAAATCGAGAACCTTCACCTCGCCTTTGCTCGTTACCATAACGTTGCCTGCTTTAATGTCGCGGTGGATTATCCCCTGCGCATGCGCGGCGGCGAGCGCGTCAGCGACTTGAATGGCGATAGCGAGCGCGCTTTCGAGCTGCAATGGCTTGCCGTTTACCAGCTGGCGCACGTTGCGGCCGGGGATGTATTGCATCGCGATGAAGTGGACGCCATTGATCTCGTTCAAGTCAAAAATCGTACAGATGTTGGCGTGATCGAGGGCGGACGCCAACCGTGCCTCGCGCTCAAAGCGCTTAACGTTTGCTTCTTTGGTTAAGAGTTCTTCCGGCAGGACCTTGATTACGACCGTGCGTCCGAGTTTGGAATCAACAGCTTTATAGACGGTTCCCTGCCCGCCCGCACCGAGCTTTTCGAGAATCTTGTAATTCCCTAATGTTGTTCCAACCATGAGGCTAATTGCTTTCGCCTTATTTAACTCCCAACCCTCGCTACACCGCAACCTAATAGGGATTTGCAGTATTGTGACTGGTGATGAAAAACGTCAGGCCTCTGCCCCAGTTTTACCCGCATTTATCTCTTAAGAAATAACTAATTGACATTCCGACCCTTGGTGGCTATTTTTTCCTTAGGGTGGTTGTATATCTAAAGGATTTTTAGTCTGCCCTCTTGCCTTCCCGATTCGTTCTCAACTCTTTAACAAGCTCAGCTGCTTTCTGGGAGATTGATCTATGAAGTTGACTACTAAAATTCTCTGCTGCCTTGTTCTGCTTGCAATTGTGACCTGTTTGGGACAAAGCGAAACGCCAGGATTGGCTCACGCGAGTTCGACTTCCTTTGCCCGATCGGCAAATAAATCGCAGACTTCGGACCATGGCGGAAAGATTGAGAGCCGCTACGACGGGTTCAACCATGAAACCATCGTGACGCTCAATAAGATGAGGATCACCTGCGAAAGCGTGAAGGGGAATTTTAAAGATGCTTGCGTCAGCTTTGTCGCTGCCCTCCACTGTCCGGGCATCCAGCTTGACCATGTACGCTACGCCCACCTGCAACTAATTTTCCAAACCAAAGCTTGGGATCAGCGGCATCCGTTAAACCAGCGGCAATTGTCGGTGGTGGCGGACAGAGAGACTTTAAGACTCGGTCAAATGCATTTAGTCAGCCAGAGTGCTGATACGCTGATGACGGAAGTGCTGGAAGTTACAATGCCATACGCTGTATTCGTGAAGATCGCGCGAGCGCAGGTGGTTGAAATGAAAGTGGGTAACACGGAATTTGAGCTGCGACAACAAAATCTTGACGCTCTTCGAGATTTGAACAATCGCGTAAAGTTGTGACTATCGCGCAGCATGAGCCGGCTCGTCAGGAAGGCTCGCGAATGAAAAGTTAAAAGGCCGCTCTCAGTGGGCGGCCTTTTCTTTAATAAACGTCACTCAGGCCCTCTGACGGCAGGTTTCTTCCGGCTATTCAGCAATCCCCATCTGCCAAAGCATGTATGCGTAGTCAAAGGCCACTTCGTGCAGGAAATCATAACGACCGGACGAGCCTCCGTGGCCTGCCCCCATGTTCGTCTTCAACAGCAGCGGATTATTGTCTGTCTTCATTGCGCGCAGCCGGGCCACCAACTTCGCGCCTTCCCAATAGGGTACCTGGCTGTCGTTGAGTGAAACTTTCACCAGCATCGCCGGATAATTCTTACGACCGACGTTGTCGTAAGGCGAATACTGCTTCATGTATTGATACGCCGCCTTCTCATTTGGGTTGCCCCACTCGATGTATTCGCTGGTCGTCAGTGGCAACGAAGCGTCGAGCATGGTATTGAGCACGTCGACAAACGGCACCTGCGCCACGACCGCCTTGAAAAGATCCGGACGCATGTTCGTAACGGCGCCCATCAGTAAGC
Organism: Blastocatellia bacterium; assembly: GCA_963698325.1. Classification (GTDB taxonomy): domain Bacteria; phylum Acidobacteriota; class Blastocatellia; order Pyrinomonadales; family Pyrinomonadaceae; genus PSRF01. The sequence goes on from CAVOQJ010000013.1 coordinate 1,410,095, forward strand.
CCCCAGCGCTGCCGCCCTGAATGACCAGACGGTCGCTCGACGTGTACTTGTTCTTCACCAGATAGTCAGCGCTCGCGATGAAGTCGGTGAAGGTGTTCATCTTCTTCATCATGCGCCCTGCCTGGCGCCACTCTTCGCCCAACTCGCCGCCGCCCCTGATGTGCGCTATGACATAAACCACCCCACGATCCAGCAAGCTCAGTCTATTCGAACTGAAGTTCGGCGCAATGGAGATGCCATACGATCCATATCCGTAAAGCAGCAGCGGAGCCGATCCGTCGAGCTTCGTATCTTTGCGGTAGACCACCGACAGCGGAATCCTGGTCCCATCAGAAGCGATGGCGAACAGCCGCTCCGACTTGTAATTGTTCTTGGCGAAACCGCCGGGCACTTCCGTTTCCTTAAGCAGCGTGGCCTTGTGCGCGTTCATGTCGTAATCAAACACGGAACTCGGCGTTACTAACGACTGATAGTTGTACCTCACGACGGGTGTAGTAAATTCGCGATTCTGCGCCAACGAAGCTGAATAAACGGGCTCGGGAAATTCGACGCGATGTCGCTTGTTTGTTTGGAAGTCGAAAATCTCGATCTTCTGTAAGCCTTGTTCCCATTCCGAAAGAACCAGGTGTTTGGCGAAGAGATCGATATCTTCAATCTTCACTTCCGGACGGTGGGCAATCAGCTCCTTCCAATTCGCCTGGGCGGGACTGGAGACAGGCGCCGTTACCACGCGAAAGTTTTTCGCTCCCTTGTTTGTCCGGATATAGAAAAGGTCGCCCCGATGATCGACGTCATACTCGTGATCGGCTTCGCGCGGGCTGATAATTTTCAATTCAGCCGTTGGCGTGTCGGCAGGAAGATAGCGCCACTCTTTAGAAGTCTTACTTTCCGAGCCCAGGAAAATCACGGCCTGGTCTCGCGAACGTCCGGCGCCAATGTCGAAAAGTTCGTCCTTCTCTTCAAAGAGCAAATCCGTCTTGTCGCTTCCTAAAACGTGGCGAAAGAACTTGTCAGAACGCTTTGTAACAGCGTCTTCCGTAGTTAAGAAGATCGTTTTGTTGTCTGTGGCCCAGGCTACGTTTCCCACCCGTTCGAAGGTCTCTGGCAAAAGTCCTCCGGAACGCAGGTCCTTAATCTGGAGTTTGTATTGACGGTAGCCGGTGGTGTCGGTTGAATAGGCGAGCAGATTACCGTCGTCGCTGGGAACAAAGGCGCCCACGTTGAAGAACTTCAACCCCTTGGCGAGCTCATTCTGATCCAGAACGACCTCTTCTTTGGCGTCGAGACTGCCCTTTTTGCGGCAGTTGATTGGATACTGCTTACCCTGCTCGGTGCGCGTGTAATAAAAATAGTTTCCCCAACGATAAGGTACGCTGACGTCGGTCTCCTTGATGTGCCCAACCATCTCTTTGTAGAGCTTGTCCTGCAAGGCGGCAGTGGGCTTCATTACCGCTTCAGCATACGTATTCTCGGCTTCGAGGTGCGCGATAACTTTGGGATTGGTTTTCTCCCGCAGCCAGAAATAGTCGTCGAGGATCGTATCGTCATGCATTTTTGTAGTCTTGGTTTTCTTTTCAGTCATGGGTGGTTGAGGCGTGGTCGCATCAGAATTAGATTGCGCAAAACCGGTACCGCTAAGCGCCAGACAAATTGGGAGCACAATCAGCAGGCGCGCCATCGCCGTTTTCAATTTTTTCATATAGGACCTTTGGCTTGGAAAATTGATACTAATCTTTTGGGGAGGCCGACTGCATTCTATGTTTGTTAAATGGCTCACGGCCATTAGTCATCGTGAACCGTTCAACCGCGCGGCGGATCACCCCAACCTGATCCCTTGTACTTGCCGTTTTCAACGATGCAAGGCACGGTGGGATCACCGCCTGAGAAGGAAAGCATTTGGGCGCGGTGTGCGCGATCAGTTTGCGCGTCGTAGTCGGTAAATGGAATGCCCTGCGAGTTGTAATAATCCCGCGCCTGCTGACAATAGGGACACCCTGGTTTTGTATAAATAACTAGCGCCAAAAACGTCACCTCCGTTTAAAGATATTTTAGCAACGTATCGGCGCGGATGAGAAGCGAGCACAGAAAACACGAGGCGCAGGACGAGTCTCGTCTCCAGGGTCATATTAACACCGGGGCTTTAGCCCGGTGCATAGTGGCTGCGTAGCGAAATAAAGATCGCGATGTCATTTTGGAAAAAGAACAGCTATACTTTTGCCCCATGAGCGAGCAGACCTGCGTACCCCTCCAGCCATCCACAATCGATGACGATTTGCTCGACCCTTATGAGAGATTGGTCGGCATTGAGGTGTTGGGTAAGCAGGTAGAAGTGCCGGAAAAAAATCGCCTGCTCCGCTGTTTTCAGTATCTCTCGCTAAACACAATTTCGTACGGGGACTTTTGTTGGAACGGTGAGTGCACAAATTGCCAGATCTGGTTCCACACCAACGCACAATCCAACGCTAATGATAAACCCGGACTCGCCTGCCGCATGGAAGTGATCGAGGGCATGACGATTACTTCACTCAGCCAAGTTTATTAAGCTCGACGGCATCACCAAATAGGACAGGCGCGGATTAACACGGATAGCGCGAATCTTAAAAAACTTTTCGAGCCTTTGTTCTTATTTTGCCTGATCCGCGTTAATCCGCGTAAATCTGCGGCTGGTAAAGCCTGTGCTGTGGCAATGCTAGTCTCGGCGAGCGCGTCTGCGGTCGCGGTGATAGTCGCGTAGATCGCCGCGCCGGTCACGGCGATCCACCCACAGGTCGCGGCGGTCGGCTCTAATCTCATGAGAGTCAGCCCGGATCTCGCAGCGATCGGCCCGTAACTCCTGCTGCGAGGCGCCCTCGCGTTTGTCCTGGCGATACTCGCGTACGTCGCCGCGACGGTCTCTAAGATCTCCTCGAATATCACGACGATCGAAGCGGATATCTCTTGTGTCCGCCCTGATCTCCCGACGGTCGGCTCGCAGCTCCCGCCGCTCTCCCGGATCGATTCCACGTACAGTCGATTGAGCGGTCGCGCCAATCGAAATCAGGAACAACACGGCCAACATTAAACCGCTTTGCAAAAGTGTTCTCCTCATCGCATCTTCCTCCATAAGCTAAGTTTCCGCGCCAGCCTCACGGCTGGAGTTACCGAGTCAGCCGAAGCTCCGAGGAGAGACACACTTCAACCTGAGAACGTCATAAACGCTCTCGGCAGAAATCTTAATTGCTGCTTCGGAAACCCCTTGCTGAAACTTAGACGCGAGAACAGTGAAGGAGGACGAATTTTTTAGAGGACGGTTCAGAGTTCAACATTAAGGTTGTTGTCTCGCAAACACGCAAGCTAGTACTGAACTCTAAACCTTAATACTTCGGCACAGTCGGATCCACTTCATTCGACCAGGCTGTAATGCCCCCTGTGAGATTCAGAAGATTGCCGGCAAACCCCGAACGCTTCAGCGCTTCAATGGCTCGCGCACTACGACCGCCCATCTTGCAATGCACCACAGTCTCGCGCGTGGGATCAATCTCTGACATGCGGTTCAAAACCTGCGCTAGCGGAATATGAATTGTGTTTGGAATCTTCGCCACCGCGACTTCGTTTGCTTCACGCACATCAATTATTTGAATGTCCTCGCCATTATCCAAACGCTGTTTTAGTTCAGTCGCCGAAATGTCCGGCATACCTTGAGTGGTTCCGTTCATGAGTCCTCCGTAAGGAAGCATAACTATTTTTATCAAGTCGATTGTCAGCGCGTATTCTATCTGTGCGCCTCAAGCAATCACAACCAAACTCAATTACAGTCTGCATCCTGCGGCTCCGCTGCAGGAGCTTTACCTCCTAGTTTCTTCAATCAAGATACATGCGCTACACTTCCAGTGAACCCAATCCAAAATGCTAAGGCAGTTATAAAACTATGCGTTTTGAGTTTTACCACTCCGGTCTCGATGACGTGCCCAAACTCTCTGTCGACGGCACGGTTTCGAACAGCATCCATTTCTCCCACTGGCAAGGAAACGAAACGCCGGCGCAACTCAAAGCTGACACGTCAACAGAAATCGCGTTGAATCTCATCGCCGCTCCGAACAAAAATGAACTGACGCGCGGCATTGAGTTGGTAACCAACAATCATTTCGATACTGACGGCGTGCTTTCGGTCTGGACAGTCCTAACTGGCGAACGCGCGCTGGAGTTGCGCGAGAAACTTGTTCCGGCGGCCGAGGCCGGAGATTTTTCCGAGTTCTCAAACGAGCAGGCGGTGCGCGCAAGCATTGCGATCCAAGGTTCTGATCAACCGACGCCGGGCGATGAATCGGGCTCACCACTGGCTTGTCAGTTAGCGGGTGAACCCGTCGACGATGATGCCAGAGCCTACGATTTGGTCTTACCTGAAGTGGAGCGGTTGCTGATTAGGACGGATGACTATGAGCCTTTGTGGCGTAGCGCCTGGGAAAGAATTGAGACTGCAATTGAGAGCTTCGAGCGTGGCGCTTCGCAAGTCACTACGTTTGATGACGGTGCTCTTTCCTTAATAACACTTGCGCCCGATGTATTTAGTCCGAGTGGCTTTGATCCCACACGCCATGCGGCGCCTTACACGGCGATCTCGTGTTATGCCAGGGGCAGACTTTTTTTGATAGCGACTCCGTTGAAAAGAGGTTGGGCTTATCGAATTGACTACCCTTACTACTCCTGGGCAGAGACAGTTGTTCGACCACGCATTGTGCGCCGCGACTTCTCGCAACTCCTGACCACGCTTAATCAGCTTGAGCCTGAGGGCGAGGGCGTCTGGAAGCCGGACAACAGCGAACTGTCTTCGGCGATAAAATTTCTTGGCAAGGATGGTGCGCTGGCTTCTTCAATGCTGGCGCCGGACGAAGTCGTAAAAACCATTCGCGCGTTTTCGTCTTCAGCTCAGCCGGCTGTCGCTGGTTCATAAGCCGATAAACTACTTCTCCGAAGCTTCGTGTTATTTACCTTCAAATGCATGACGTATTGATCATTGGCGCCGGACCGGCGGGCCTCTCCGCAGCTCTTTGGTGTGATGAGTTGGGCCTTGACACTCTGGTATTAGAGCAAGGTGAGCAGGTTGGTGGACAACTACTATCGATCTACGGGCCGGTAAACAACTATCCGGGCGTGCACTGCAAATAACGGACGCGAGTTTCTCGAGCGTTTTTCAGAATCTAGTCAATGAAGCCGACTTCGATCTATGGACAAATGTCGAAATCGAAAGCGTTGACTTGAAGGCAAAACGAGTGGCTTTGCGCAGCGGTGAGGAGTTGCAGTCGATCTCGATCATTATCGCCACTGGCGTAAGACGGAGGAAGCTCGGTATTCCCGGGGAAAGAGAGTTTGTTGCAAATGGAGTTATTGAATCGGCCAGCAGAGATCGCCACGAATTTGCCGGCAAGGATGTTTGCGTTATCGGTGGTGGCGATGCGGCTGCAGAGAACGCTCTCTTGTTGGCGGATGTTTGTCCTACCGTAACGCTTGTGCATCGCAGTAAAAACCTAAGGGCACGGCAAAGCTTTCGGCAACAGCTGCAGGCACAGCATTGCATCACAGTCTTTCCGGAATCGGTAGTTACCAGAATTCTTGGCAGCGATAAAGTTGAAGCGGTCGAAATACTGCGAAAGGATGCGCTGAAACCTTTCCAGATGGCGGTCCAGGGCGTAGTCATTAGAATCGGGGTTGAACCAAACACGGAGCTGTTCCGCGAGCAACTGGAATTGGACGACGATGGTTATGCGCTCATTACTAATCAACAGGAAACGAATGTAGCGAATGTATTTGCGATTGGTGATGTGTCGAATCCGATTGCCCCTACAATCAGCGGCGCCAGCGGCGCCGGCGCTACCGCAGCAAAAGTAATCGCGACGCGCTTGAACATGCGCAGGTGAGGCTGGACCGGATTAAAGCACCCCAGCAGCTCTGAGTCGCATTTCGACGTGGCACTCATGAATCCAGAAGTGATTGAAACAGTCACGCAAGAACAACCACCGTACACCGACGCTCACATCGCGGCCTACCCGGTGGAATACATCGCGGGTATTGACTTGTACAATGCCGGTGAGTTTCACGCGGCGCACGACGTTTGGGAGGAGCGTTGGATGGGCGAGGTCGGCGCGCAGGAAAAACTCTTCCTTCAGGCGATGATTCAATCGGCGGTCGCATTTCATCACCTCGACATCGGCAGGCCGGGGGCCGCGCGACAAATGTATCAAAGGGCGAAGGAGAAATTTGCGCGCCTGGGAACGAACATCTTCATGTCTCTTGACCTTGAAGACTATCAGGCGCAACTGGATAGGGCGCTATCGTGGTTGTTGACTGTTCCCGATCCGCGTGAATTAACGCCGCCAAACTTTCCGGTTCCAAAAATCGCGCTCCGGCCCGAGATCAATGATTACGATTAGGAGCATGCCGCTTGCCGCTGCTTAATCAAGTAAGAATGTTGCTACTGGCCGCCTGGCTGGGCGCCGCGATTTATTTCAGCGCAGTCGTCGCGCCGAGCGTTTTTGGAGTATTGAGGTCCTTTAGTCTTACTAACGCAAACGAGATTGCGGGCACACTCGTAACTCGCACGCTGGCTGTGGTCAATATAAGTGGCTTTGTCCTGAGTGTTCTGTTACTCGCCTCGACTTTTATGCTGAAGAAAAGTTATGGACGCGCATCTTTCATTCTTCAGATAGTCTTGCTGGCGATCGTTGCTACCGCAACAGGCGTTGGTGAATGGGTAATTGCTTCCAGGATGCGTGGCCTGCGAGCGGCAATGCATGGGCAAATCGATCAGGTGGCGCTAACCGATCCAAATCGTGTAGCCTTTGCGGCATTGCACGGCTATTCTGTCTCTGCGCTTGGTATTGCTATTATTGCCGGCCTGATTGCGTTTTTTGTTGTCGCGCATCGCTTCAAATCGAGTCAGAGGTAGGTAACTCCCGGTTGGAAATCATCGAGAACATTGCGGCGTGGCGTAAACGCTATGCCGATTGGCTAAAGGATCGCAACGCTCCTACCGGCAACGATGACCTTGGCGATTCCTATCCTCTTGTGAAGAATACGCGTGCGCCTTTTTCGCCTGCGCGCCGCGCTTTGCCGATGCTCAACCTCGCTCTCATTTCATCAGCAGGCGCGTATATCGACGGTACCGCTCCCTTCGATACCACCGCGTCGAGCGGCGATCTCAGCTTCCGTGAGATTCCATCTCAGATAGAGGCGGAGGATCTGCGCTTCTCCGCCCGAGGTTACGACCCAACCGCCGTACAGAGTGACATCAACTCGCTGCTGCCGCTCGGTCGTCTTTTCGAATTTGAAAGTAATGGAATTATCGGTCAGCTTAATCCGGTCTTTTGGAGTTGCTGCGGCTTCATTCCTGATGCTGCCAGATTCACCGAAGAGACGGTTCCGCGCCTCGTTGAACGCGTGCAGCGCTACGAAGTGCAAGCCGCGTTATTGATCCCGGCTTCAAGACTGTGTCATCAATCCGTTTCACTTATTGCGCGCGCAGTCGAGCAGGCAGGCATTCCTACGATGACGCTTGCCGTCGATAAAGAGGTAGTGCAAAGTGTGCGACCGCCTCGCGCTGCGTTCTACGAAGGAGAGTTCGGAAGCGTCGCCGGGCTCCCAAACTGGCCTGAGCACCAACGACGCGTGCTCGACGAAGCGCTACGCTTGATCGAACCCATGGACCAACCCGGAATCTGCAAGCTGGTAGTTGAGTTGGAAAGCCAGGTGGAAGAAGCGCGCGGCGAGCGATAACGAGCGTCTCAAAAACTTTATTCGTTTTCCTCTGGACGGTAAAAACTCAATGACTAAAGCCAGGCGGTTCTTCCTCTTCAGCGCGCTACTGATCGCGATCGTTGTTCTGTACTTTCTTTTCTGGCCCGTTCCCATTTCACCGCAAGCCTGGACCCCTCCGCCGGCACCGCCTTTAGCCGGTGAATATCAACAGAACTCGCGGCTCGCGGGAGTCGAACGCCTGCCATTGGGAACTAACGCGACGCGCCAGGGAACCGGCTTCGCTCCGGAGGACGTGGCGCTGGATGCCGAGGGTCGCATTTACTCGGGACTCGACGACGGCCGCATCATGCGTCTGCAAGCCGATGGATCCCGCGCGGATGTTTTCTCAAACACACACGGCCGTCCGCTTGGGTTGGCCTTTGACCCAAACGGTAATCTCATCGTGGCTGACGCGATAAAAGGATTGTTGGCAATCGCCCCTGATGGTTCGGTGACTGTGTTAAGCACAAGCGCTGAGGGCGTGCCGTTTGGCTGTACTAACGACCTTGATGTCGCCAGCGATGGGACGATTTACTTCACCGATGCGTCCAGCAAATTTCCACTGGCGAATTTCACGGCAGACTTGCTTGAACATCGCGGCAATGGGCGCTTCCTTGCCTACGATCCAAAAACAAAAGCAACCCGAACGTTGTTGGCTGACCTAAGTTTTGCAAACGGTGTTGCCGTTAGTCCAGATCAATCGTTTGCACTTGTAGTCGAGACGGGCGCTTACCGGATTCATCGCGTTTGGCTCAAGGGTGCAAGGAATGGGCAGACGGAAATCTTCATCGATAATCTACCGGGATTTCCTGACGGCATTTCCTCGAACGGCAAGGACAAGGTCTGGTTGGCACTGGTTACGCCTCGTGACGCGGGTCTCGACAAGTTGCTGCCACATCCCTTTCTCAGAAAAGTCGTTGCACGTTTGCCAAAGTTCCTGCAACCGGCGCCCAAACGCTACGGCTTCGTGCTGGGGCTGGATTTGAATGGCCGCGTCGTGGAAAACCTCCAGGATGGTTCACCCGCGTGCTATGCCGAAATCGCCAACGTCGTCGAACGTCAGGGTTCACTTTACTTCGGCAGCATCGGCGAAAGCACCATCGGCCGCTTCCGTCTTGGTTCGCCAACTCAGTCCTCAAGGTGAAAGAAGTAGCAGAGTCTGAAGAGGTTCCCATACGTGCCGACAACTGAACGCTGAACTTTTCCAAGCGTTTCCCTTGTCTATGACTACTTTCTGCTCGCAGAAAAAGTAGTTCCAAGGTTTCCAGACACTCGCACCTAATCCGAAGGCGAGCAGCGACGTACCCAAATAGTCAAAGGGGATGTTTGCTTTCCACCATGCCGGGAAGCAAGGAACGTTAGGCCAGTCAGTACAAGGCAGAGCAGCGCCTAAGCCTTTCACAATCGCAAAGGCGATAGTCAGGCTTGCGAGCCCAGGGATTGCCGCCAAGATCACAAGGCGCTCTTTTTCAGCGCGCAACGCATGGTAGCGAGTAGGGTTCCACCAACGAAGAAAGAGATACCCACCCAACAGAGGAAGGAGGAGCAGGTTGTAGGGCATGGAAGTGGTTTAAGACTTGGCCTTGGTCAAGCGAGCCGCCGACTTCACCGCATAGGCACGGCTATTCTTCGGCTGATTCTGCAACTGAAGAGATAGTTCACGGCGTCCTGCCTTGCTCCTTATCACGTCGATGGAACGAACGAATCGGCTGCCGCTCCTGGTAGTAAAGACAGTTGGGACGTCCGGTCGTGATGCTTTGAGATTTTTTCTCATAATGTGCTCTCCGCGTGCTACACCGCACTAAAGACGACTAGCACAGCCGAAACTAGCGCCGCTATCTTGTGATGAAGAACGCGCATAGTCGGTTGCCCTAAGCCTTGGCAAATAAAGGTGTTATCGGCGTCTGCGAAGTTAAAGTCATTGGGATTTATAGCCTTATTAGACCTAGGAGTCTAGCAGAATCGCGGCAAACGAAAAGCGGGGCGCAACAAAGCCGCGCCTCTTTTCCATGCCTTGCCTCGTCATGCTATGCCATTGTCTGACTGTCACGTCAAGGGAGCCATCATAGCATTGTCCTCAGCCCAAAACTCTGGCTTGATGTTCAATTCAAACATCGTGAATCAGGCTTCTTACTTATCCCGCCGCATTCAGACATCCAATCGGTTTTTATCCTCGTTGAAGGAGACTATCAGAGAGCCATTAAGAGCGGGAGGTTAGATTTTTCATTTTTCTGCCCTTTATGAAGGCATAGCAGAGAACAAGTACAAGTATGATTACAGGGGCGTTTATTACCCAGGAACTCACACCTTTGAAAACACCAGTTCCGAGGCTACAAGCCTTGGCAAGCCAAAGCACAGTCGCCGCTCCGCAACTACACACTAACGCGGAGAATTTGTCCCGGTCTCGCGCCGCCAAATAAGCCCACACCAGCAGGGCCACCGTCATTGCCGCGAGATATAGAACTACTAGCGGCACGGCTTAGCCCCTCCTCCAGACTTTTTGTGCAGAGAGGAGACTTTTTGTGCAGAATGCCTTGTTAAGAGGGTTATTGTGCAAAGCCGCGTCGATGCGTCGATGAATACAAGCTACACATCTGTATACCTGCTTACCATTGACACTCACCTACAATCTGCCAACAAAGAGCCTTGTATGAGAATTTGATGGGTTTGGTGCATACCCGGTATCCAAGCGAGTGGCCAGCACACCTTGTCCATGCGAGATTCGTAAGTCGCATCATTTCTACATTTAGCCTAGCAACCTAGCGCGACCGAACCGTGGCATGGGCATTGATATATACCCTGCCGAACGAGGGAGGCTCGACGACCGCTCACCCTCTTTCTCAGGCGGCGGTAACGCACAAAGCAGAGGATTCAAGGGCGGCAGCAAATTCTCAGACCCCCAGGGAGAATAACGGTCATGATCAACTTACTCTCGGCAGCCACTGCGACCCCCCAATACGCATTTCAAACTACAGAGCTCGTTAATGCCCTTCTACACAAGCTTTCTCCCGAGCTTATCAACACGCTCAACTCATTAGGCGTTGATCAAAGATATTCCGTGATGGATAACTATCCTGACTTCCTGGCAGGAAAACCCATAAATGCGACAAGTTCAACTACCGAGCTCGGTGTTGGCGCGACCCGGCGCTGCATCGAGGAATGGCAGGGCGATCCTTCACGGATAGGATTGCTGATTGCCGGTACTAATACTCCGGACCAAATGCTTCCCTGTTTGGCCTCAGAGATCATGGGAAAGACTCACGGACTTTTGTCTCGATCAATTCGCACCGTCAGCATGCAAGCTCAGGGTTGTTCGGTCCTGTTGAAGTCCATTGAGGTTGCTCAATGGTATCTCGCCGCAAATCCCGGCCAGTTAGCAGTGGTGCTAATGGCCGAAGCTCACACTCCCTACGTCGCGCCGCTCTTGCGCGACGAATATCACGGATTTCGAGAAATCCTACGACTGAGAAAGGAGCAGAAACTAGATGAAGCCCAGTTTGAAAAGAAGAGGTTGGATACCACCTTCGTCATTCAATCAATGCTCTTTGGTGATGGCGCGGTGGCTCTGCTAGTCGGCAACGAAGAAGGAAAACCAAGTTTCGGACCAATATCCCACCTAACCAACGAGGAGACAGAAGATGTCAACCTCCTCACGATGAACCGCAACAGCTCACACGAGTTTTTAAAAGGACGGCCGCAATACTTCATGCGACCCAGCGTACCCACTCGCGGCGCTCACTATGCGGTTACTACTGTTATGAACGTCTTGCAACATCCTGACTCGCCGGTCTCAAACCTGGGCCAGGTGGACGATTGCTTGATTCACACAGGAAGCAAAAAGATACTCGACGGAGTTTGTTCTCAATTGCATCTTGAAACCGACTCCACGAAGGTTCAGGGTTCTTACGAAGTTTTGAAACACTACGGCAACCTCTCGAGCGCTTCCACCGGCTTTATGCTCGCTGAGAAGAACGATTGGAAGGGTCCGGCAATGGTTGTTGGCTTTGGGGTGGGATTTACCGCCAGTGCGGGAATCATGAACCACGACAACTAACGCGCGCTGGAAGTTCGCACTTTCTCGATGTTCTTCATTAGGCGCCGGTATTTTCCAGTACAGACTCACTGGCCAAGATACTTGTGATGGTTTCGCTTATTTGCGAAAAATCGAATGGCTTGCCGATAATGCCGTTAACCAGATGGTCCTCGCCGGCCGGAGGCAGGGTGCCTGTTCCGTAACCAGTAACGAGAACGACATGCATCTCCGGCCAGCGCTTGCGGATTTCTCGCGTAGTCTCCCAGCCGTCCATGTCTGGCATCGCCAGATCAGTAAACACCAAATCACAATCGTTTCCTGCTAAAGCCTGCAAAGCATTTTGCCCGCTTTCCGCAAGCAATACCCGGTGGCCCATCACTTCCAGCATCTCAGCCAGTGTCTCTCGTACCGCAGGCTCGTCATCAACTACGAGAATCGTGAGCGACGGCACTTCCGCATTTACAGCAGACCCCTCCCTGGGTTCCGACTGCACAGCAGCAGCGGGAAGATCTATAGTGAAAACGGTGCCACCACCCAATTCCGATGCGACGCTTATCGACCCTTCATGTCTCTCGATGATGCTGTAACTTACTGAAAGGCCAAGGCCGGTACCTTGCGCACCTTTGGTCGTAAAGAATGGATCGAAGATCTTTTGTCTGACGTCGTCCGGCATTCCTGTTCCCGAATCAGCAAACCGCAAGCGCAGTCGAGCGCCTTCACGCACGCACCCAATGGCAAGTTCACCGCCTTTGGGCATCGCGTCAACTGCATTGACAATTAGATTGACGAAAACTTCTCGCAACTCTGACGCACTGCCAAAAGTATACTGACCATCTTCGGCCTCGAGCGTTACCCGGTAATCGAGGCCGCGGAGTCTTGCTTCGTTTTCCCAACGGGTCCGGGTGATCTCGATGGCATCGTGTAGCAAGCTCTTGACATCGAGCATTTCAAATTCCTTCGCCGGCGATTTGCGAGCAAAGGTCTGGATACGACGAACTGTCGCGGCAGCGTCCTCGGCGGCTGTTTGAATAATCTCAATGTTACGCAGCAGCGGGTCGTCCTGGGTTTGGCGACGGAGTAGTTGGGCTCGACCCAGGATAGCAGCTAGAGAGTTATTAAAATCGTGAGCAACCCCGGACGCCAGTAGGCCCAAGGCGCGCAACTTGTCGGCTCGCGCGGCACGTTCGCGCTCTTCTTTCTGCTCGGTGATGTCGCGGGCAATACCAAGCACACCCGTCGTGCGCCCCTCGACCACCAGCGGAGAATTGTCGACTCGTGCGTAACGCAGCTTTCCGTCACCGGAAAAATAGCGCATTTCATAAGTTTGCGGCTGGCCCTTCATGGCGGCTTGCAGTTTGTCGCGGACGAGTGCGCCATCCGATTCGTACACCAGATCGCAGACACGACGGCCAATAAACTCTTCGCGCTTCAATCCAAGCGCTGATAACGTGGCGCTGTTACACCACTTAAACCGGCCGTCCATATCTACCGCATAAATCGACTCGCGAGCGCTTTCCAGGATGTTTGTCAGCAGAGACTGGTGCTCACGGGCGACGGCCTGCACCTTGCGCAAATCGGAAAGATCGCGAGCGGTACAAACCGCGGCTATCACTGTACCGGCCTCGTCCACGACAGGTTCAATTGAAACCAAAATGGGCCGGTCGAGTCGATCTGGCGTTACCTCTATCGTGACACTGCGGCCTTCCTCGATTGCCTTTTCGACGACGCAATCTGAATTTTCGGATGTGGCGCGAAGAATATCGCAACATCTGCTGCCCAACAGGGCGCGCGGGTTTGATGCTTCCAGCGCCGCCCCGGCGCGGTTGACACGTTTGAGCAGACCATCGCGATCGAAGATGAATATCCCGTCAGACATTGCATCGAAAGTGGTTTCCCACTCCGATTTCCCCTTCGCTACCATTTCAAAGAGCTCAGCCTGCGCCATACCGATCGCCAACCGCTCGGCGACTGAATCAACCAAAGACAACTCGTCTTCAGACCAGGGCCGCAGACGATCTGTCTGATGGATGCAAAGCACTCCGCGGAATAGACCTTTGACAATCAGCGGGTAGGCGATTTGAGATTGAACATCCACCAACCGCGCGTGCTTTCTAACGGCGGCACTAAGATCTGCGGGTCCGTCGCAGTAATTCAATGAGTCGGCAATAACAAGAGGTTTCGAACTCCTTAACAAATGTTGACCAACCGCGTCGTCGTAGCTGTCGTGGAAGGCGCTTATGCTCTTGCACCCCGGAGCTACATACTCGTGCTCAACCGGTGAAATGGGATTATCCGGATCATAAAGATGCATGTGAACGCGGGAAGCACCAAGTGCGAGTCCAAGTTCTCGAGTCGCTGCACTCAAGACTTCAGGCAGGCTAAGCGAAGCTCGTATGGCCATCGTCACGTTGTTGACGAGCACTTCGCGTTTCGAAGTGGCTTCTGCTCTTTGAAACAGCTCTGCCTGGCGAATAGCGATGCCAGTTTGATCGGCGACTGCTTTCGCAAGAGCTATATCTGATTCACTCCAGCGACGCAGCTCGCGAGTGGTAGAGAGAGCAAAAGCAGCGGTAACTTCGTCGCCAACGCGGATGGCCACGTACAAAATCGATCGCACGCCCGCCTTCGACAGAATGCGCTCATAAAGGTCCGCGATGCGCACATCGTGCGCGGCATCATTAAAAGAAAGTACGCCTTTTTCATCGAGCGATCCGATTAGTGCGCGCAAGTCTGCCAACGGGAAGTTAGCGGCGGCGGGCAGAACGCCATCGGCATGATATTCGGCGGTGTTCATGGCACGGTTTCCGGTTTCGTCCTTGATGAACAAGGAACAGCGATCGGCGTTCAGATAGGACCCGAGCTCGTTGACAGCCGTGCGGAAGATCTCTGAACTATCCAGCGAACAGCGTATGGCTTGCGAGATACGATGTGTCATACCTTCGCGTTGAGACTGCTGGGCCAGGGCTTCTTCAGATCGTTTGCGTTCAGTCAGATCGCGACCCACTCCTTGTACGCCGACAGGTTTCCCGTCTTGATAGATGAGTCGCGTGCTTACTTCCAGCCGGACGCGACGGCGATGCTTAGTAAGGATCTCCAGCTCATAGATCGTCGCTCCCATCTGATCAGTTTTCTGGGCAATCATCTGCCGCGCTATGCTGAGGTATTCCGGCGTAAGCACATCCACGATATTCATTTGTAAGGCTTCTTCGCGGCTGTAACCCGTCAGCTGCTCGCCCCTTCGATTTAGTGAGGTGAAGTTTCCCGCAAGGTCATGCGTATAGATGATGTCGTTGGCGTTCTCAAACAACTCACGATAGCGTTCTTCGTTTTCCTGCAATGCTTTTTGCGCTTTGCGGTTCTCGGTTATATCAGTAGCCACGCCAATAACACCGATTACATTGTCGGCATCATCCGTTAACGGCGAATAGCGCGCTTCGAACGTTAGCTCGCCAACATCGACTGCCCGCGAAAACCTCTCGCCGGCAAGTGCGCGGCGGATATTCGTGAGCACCTCCGGATTGTCGGCATAGATGTCGAAAACCGATCGGCCGACCATTTCACCTGACTTCCAACCCAGCGCTTTTAGTCCTTCCCCTTCCGACAAGGTGAAGATTCCATTTTGATCGAGAGCAAAAAGCATGAGGGAAGCGCTACTAACTACTGTGCGAAGGCGTGCCTCAGTCTGACGCAACGCCTCACGTCCTCGGCGCTTATCTGTTACATCCCGAATTACCGCCTGCACCGCCGGCTTTCCGCAAAACAGGAAAGGCATTCCGGCAACTTCAACATCGATTACCTCTCCGTCGAGCTTAATGTGCTTCTGTTCATTGAGCGTCGTTGCTGAACCTAATTCCTCAATCTCGCGTATCCCTCTCTGAGCCATGTCCCGCGAATCCGGATGAACGAAATCTAATATGGGCTTGCCAATTAATTCTTCAGGAGTCGATGCCCCCCAAAGCTTTTGCGCCGCGGGATTGATGTAAACGAATCTGCCTTCACTGTGAACGACGATCGCTTCCGGCGAGAGTTCTACCAGCCGGCGATACCGTTCTTCGCTTTCTCTTAGGGCTGCCTCGGCGAGCTTTTGCTCAGTGATGTCTCGGACGACACCCCGGATGCCGGTCGGACACCCTTGGCGGTCGCGCTCAATTGTAGTGACTCCTTCGAGATATTTTCCGTCGTTTTCCGCATCCTTTAGAAGATACATCGATCGCACCGGTGAATCGGTGGCAGCTCTTTTCGTCTCCTTGATATCCCGCGCTGCTGACTCGGAACCAATCAACTTGCTGAGATGTGCTCCGACAATCTCATCGGCAGGCTTGCCAAAAAATCTGGCTCCGGCAGCGTTGATGCTGGTAATAATTCCCTCCATGTTGCGAGTGTAAATAATGTCGGCTGCTTGCTCGACGATTTCTCTATAGTGCTTCTCCACACGACGACGCTCGGCGAGCCTGGCAACCTTGACTAGCAATTCCTCGTTCCGAAACGGAAGTTCGAGATAATCGTCCGCTCCTGCCGTCAAACCTTCGATGCTGTCTTCAACGGAATTCCGATTGCCGCTGATCAGAAGAACCGGAATGTCAGCGGTCCTGGGTTCTTTCTTGATTCGGCGGCAAAGCTCTATGCCGTCGAGGACAGGCATCACCACATCGCTGATCACAACGTCAGGCTCAAAAGAATTGAAAAGCTCGAGTCCGCTGCCACCGTCACCGGCAGATGCGACTTCGTACCCTTCGTTTTCGATAAGTTCGGTGAGAAGGGAGCGAACTTTCTGATCGTCATCTACGATCAGAACTCGGCACTTTTCTGAAGGGGCTTTAATCATGTTAAAGAGTTTGAGGCAGCCAATTGCGATGGGCGGATGTCGGAGACGGCATTGCAGGCATTTGGGAGAGGAAGATGATAACGCTCTTTAATCTTAGGCAACCCGTAAGGGTTTAAGCTTGGGAAAGTCGGTTTTGACTAACCGCGCGAGGCAGTATAACAAGGTTGGCAGAAGTTTGTCATGGGATAAATCCGCGGAAAAGCTGCGATTTGCCCACAAAAACGAGCCGGTTAGGGATTGGATCGCCTTCTGGCGGGTAATTCTCGGTCGGCAGTCTTGGCGAAGTAGCCTGGGCGGTAATTGAGTTTGAGTTTCTGCTTGCGAAGCTCCGGATCTATTACTTCAATCTGAATCTTACGATATGAGCCATCCCGCGCCTTGTTTGAAGGCGAGTAGGCGACAAGATATTGTTCCCGCAGATCGCGCTGAATCTGTGCAAAGGCGCTTCTCAACTCGCTTTCGCTCCGCGGAAAGTAAGCTCGGCCGCCGGTCTGTTCAGTAATCTTTCGTAGCGAGCCCATGTCCACCCCACCTTGATAACTATCACCGATGCCGACGGCGTAGATGAGTGCATCTGCCTTTTGCGCACGTTCAATCGCCTCATGCATCTTCACCTGGCTGATTGTGTCCTCACCGTCAGTCAGCAGAATTATTGTGCGGCGCACGTTGTCAGCCGAGGCCGCCAGGAGATCATTGGAAGACGCCCAAACGGCATCCCAAATTGCAGTAGAACCAGCGAGTATTTGATTCTGGTCGGAAATCGGGGGCGTACCACCAACGACCACGCCGCCGCCAATGTAACCGGAAGGTGGCACAAACTCGACCCGATCGATAGCCCGTCGCAGGCGATCGAGATTTCCTGTGAACCCTTGTTCCAGCGTAACGTCCCCGGTAAATGAAACAATTGCCGCCTCGTCTTTGTCGGGGCGCATTACTGCTTCCACAAAAGATCGCGCTGCCGCTTTCTCGTCGGGCAGGGTACGCGACTCTGAAAGGCTCGTATCAATCAGGATGGCTATCGAAAGAGGTAAATCGAGATTCTGTTGAAATGTGAATATTTCCTGAGGCTGACCATCTTCTAGTATTTGAATATCTTCTTTCCTGAGGTTGTTGATAAAGCGTTTACTGCTGTCAGCGGCAGTAAAGAAGATACTGGTTAGGTTAGTTTCGACACGAACGACCTCATCCGACTCTTGCGGGTTCTCTTCTCTGGGGAGGACAGGGGGCGTCGGTGAGGGAGCGGGTTGCTCCGAATCGGTTACTCGTCTTGTGCGGGACTTCTCAGGAACAGGAGTGCTCTGAGTCTGCGCAAACATCTTCGCCGGCACTGCAGAACCAGCCAGCAGCGAGACCACCAAACCAGGGATCAACACCAAATTTCTTATTGCTCGATTGGACATCTTTATTTTTTACGGCCTAACACTATCTGCTTTGGCCGTGTACCCATGCTTTGTTCGCACCTTCAGATCTTTTCGACCCTCCGCAAGTTTGACTTCAATCTTACGAAAGCTGCCGTCATAGCGATCGTTAACAGGTTTGTAAGTAACCAGATATTGAGCGCGAAGCTCTTTGGAAATCTTGTTGAATGAACGTTCAAGGGAAAGCATGTCGCCAGTGAAAAACGCCACTCCGCCGGTTTCTTCAGCCAGCGTTGTCAACTCGCGATCCTTCTTATCTTTGACTTCTCCAGCCTCAACGCCGGGAACGGTCGACACAAAGCCGGCTTTTGTGGAGATCGCGAAAATTGTAGTTTCGGTACGCTGGGCGATATCAATGGCGTCGCGGAGATTAGCGCGGCTGTAGGTATCCTCTCCATCAGTGATAACTACGAGAACGCGCCGGCCGGCAGCTGTTCTCAGCTTCTCATCGCAGAATTGCCAAATAGCATCAAAGAGGGCAGTTTGATTTCCTGTCGCCTTAATACTCGACACCGCGCGATCCAAAAGGTCAAGTTTGCTGGTGAAGTCCTGACGCAAATTGATCTCATGATCAAAAGTGGCAAAGAGTACCTGATCTTTTCGCGCCCGAACTACGGTCTGGATGAAATTCATCGCCGACTCTTGTTCAAACTTGAGTTTGCCCGCTGTTGAAGGAGACGTGTCCATCAAAACCGCCACATATACTGGCAAGGATTGGCCGAGATCATCTGAGAAGGTTTCGATCTGTTGGGGCACCCGGTCTTCGAGAATAACGAAATCCTTTTGGGTAAGTCCGGGAACAAACTGACCTTTCTTATCAACCACAGTAATAGGAAGCCTAACGCGGCGGATGAATATTTTCTCTGACTGGTCGGCCTGCTCATTAGCAGCTGGCGGCGGCGTTGGTTTCGGCTTTTGTTGTTGAGCACGGACTGTTTCCGTCGTCGTCAGGACAAGCGTGAGCAGTAATAGCCGCGTCAAAAAATGGGGAAAACAATGCTTCATATGGAATCGGTGATTTGCCGTGTTTCCGACTGTTGGAGACCTGCGCTTTGATGCCCTGTTAACTCGGCCTCGTTGCCCTAAGAGCCGGGACTACTGCTATTGGCTTTCAAACATTATAAGGCCATATATGCGGAATCCAGCAAACCGACCGCAAAACGCGTACACTGATTCTATTTTTAGATCGCCAGCAAACCGCTGAACGGTCAACCCGAAAGACACCCTAAGATTTGTCAGGCCGTTTCCGCGCTTCAAGTTCTTCCAGCAACTGAGTTAGTTGCGCGGGTAAGGGCGCCACGAAATGCATTTGTTTGCCTGTGTGTGGATGGCGAAAGCCTAACTGCTCCGCATGGAGAAACTGTCGCTTCAGTTTGCGAATGTGTGCCCGCAATTGAGCGTCCTGGATGTTATTGTCCCGACCGCTGCCGTAAAGTTCATCGCCCACCACCGGATGCTTTAACCATGCCAAGTGAACCCGAATCTGATGAGTTCGTCCGGTTTTCAGCTCCACGTCCAGAAGTGTAAACGAATCGTAACTTCGCCGAATCTTATAGAGCGACAGAGCTCCACGCCCGCCGGAGACGATCGCCATGCGTGTTCGATTGCGAGGGTCGCGCGCGATCGGCTGTTCGATACGACCGCCCTGTTTGACCACGCCATAAACTAATGCAATGTAACTCTTGAAAACTTCGCGCGCCCGAAATTGGTCGGCCAGATTTTCGTGATCCGATTCCGTTTTGGCGACAACAAGCAATCCCGAAGTATCCTTGTCTAAACGATGCACGATGCCGGGCCGGATTGAGCCGGTATTAGATAGCTGTTGAAAATGATAAGCGAGGGCGTTGGCGAGCGTTCCGGAATAGATGCCCGCCGCTGGATGAACTATTAGTCCGGCCGGCTTGTTGACCACGATCACGTGGTCATCTTCGAAGATGATTTCGAGCGGAATATTTTCGGGGCTAAAGTTGCTGGCCGGCGCGGGCGTTAGTTCAACTTCTACGTTGTCCTTTGCAGAAACTTTATAAGACGGTTTCGCAACCCTGCCGTTTACGAGGATGTCGCCCGCTTCAATTAGGCGTTGTAAGCGAGCCCGGCTCCAACCATCAATGTACCTGGCGAGATATGCATCGAGGCGCGTGCCGGCGTCCGTTTCATTGACTTCGAGCGTCAGGGTTTCGTTGTCGGGCGAAACGGAGAGGGCTGTCTGGTCGGTTGGGTTCATGGAGAAATATTTTAGACGCAGATTACCCAAAGAACGCGCAAAGGCCGCAAGTCCCAGGGTAATCCAGGGGCGTCTTTGCGAACCCTTGCGAAACGTTTGGGCTCTGTGGGTTAGACTACCGCACTCTTTCTCAGCCGTTTTTCTTTTCAAACTCTTGCATGAAAGCAACCAGCGCTTCTACACCCTTAAGCGGGAAAGCGTTGTAGATTGAAGCGCGAATGCCACCCACGGAGCGGTGTCCTTTCAAACCATCCAGGCCTTGCGCGGTTGCTTCCGTAGCGAATGTCTTTTCGAGCTCTTCCGTAGGCAGGCGGAAAGTCACATTCATAATCGAGCGCGCGTCGGCGTCAGCATGTCCGCGATAAAATTCCGTTGCATCGATAGCGTCGTAGATTAGCTGCGCCTTTGCCTCATTCTCGCGATGCATCGCTTCCAGCCCACCCTTATCCTTGAGCCACTTGCAAACCAGACTGATGATGTAAATGCCCCAGGTGTTCGGTGTGTTGTAGAGAGATTTATTATCAACGTGCGTGCGGTAGTCGAGCATTGTGTGGAGCCCATCTGGTATTCGCTTTAGCAGATCGTCACGCAGGATGACCAGAGTAACGCCGCTTGGTCCCATGTTTTTCTGCGCGCCTGCATAGATAAGGGCATACTTATCTACCGGAATTGGATGCGACAGGATGTCGGATGAGGCATCGGCAACCAGCGGAACCTCACCGACATCAGGTTCCTTCTTCCATTCCACTCCCTCGATCGTCTCGTTTGTCGTTATGTGGACGTAGGCCGCCTTAGGATCAAGCTTGAGTTCATCGCTGCCAGGAACGCGGGTGAAGCCGCCGTCAGCCATCGTCGCAGCGACATTTGCAATGCCGGCACGCTTCGCTTCTTTGAGAGCCTTTTTCCCCCAACTGCCGGTGATTATGTAATCAGCGCTGCCTTGCTGAGGTAAAAAATTCATCGGGATCATTGAGAATTGGAGACTCGCCCCGCCTTGCAGGAAAAGCACGTGGTAGTTGGCGGGAATGCTAAGGAGATCTCGCAGACCCATCTCCGCGCGGCTAACAATCTCAGCAAAAGTTTTCGAGCGATGGCTAATTTCCATCACTGACATGCCGAGGCCGGGAAGGCTCAACATGTCGCGTTGCGCTTCTTCCAGCACCGGCACAGGGAGAATCGCCGGTCCGGCGCTGAAATTGTGTATTCGTTTCGTCATTCTTGTCTCCGTAAATAGTGAATCGTGAATCGTAAATGGTAATAGTAAGAACGAAGTACTGGTCTGACCTAATCCTAACGTCTCGGGCAATCAAACACTATTTACGATTCACGATTCACGATTCACGATTCACTCTTATTTTGCGACCGCATCATGCGGCCGGCCACACGGGTCACCAACGATCGCGGCGCAAGGCGCTCACTCTCTGTTATCAGAAAATTCATCCAGCCCGAGATGACGTGACTCTTGCCGTGGGCCAGCCCGCGGAGCGCTACGTCTACTACCTCTTCCGGAGTTTGCGAAATGCGCGTGGGTGGTTTGTGACCACGAGCGGCTTCAAAGAAGTTTGTCTCAGTAACACCCGGACAGAGTGCCATCACCTTGATTCCGTGTGGCCGGTTCTCTTCGCAGAGCGCCTCTGAAAACGAAAGCACGAACGCTTTTGTGGCTGCATAGGTAGCCATATAAGGCACACCCTGAAACGCCGCGGTGGAAGCGACGTTAATGATTGCTCCCTGTTTGCGCGCAACCATGGGCTGCAGAAACCGATGCGTAAGTTCTACCAGGGATTTGATGTTGAGGTCGATCATGTTCAGCTCGCGCGCCAGGTCGAGCTTGCTGAATTCATCCATCGAGCCGAAACCGGCGTTGTTGATCAGCATGTCGACAAACAAACCGCGCTTCTCCGCTTCTGCAGACAAGCGAGCGGGTGACTGGGGCTTGCTCAGATCCAGCGCGACGTATTGCGCGCGGATGCTGTTGGAGCGGCCCAGCTCATTGCACAACGTTATGAGCTTGTCTTCCGAACGCGCGACCAGCAAAACGTTGCGGCCACGCGCGGCCACCTTGCGCGCGAAGACTTCGCCAATTCCGCTGGAAGCGCCAGTGATGAGGGTGGTGTTCATTATGACTCTTCTATGTGGGGGGTTACCCATTGCACTCGACTACTCGCCTCGAAGATAGCAGCTTCCAAGGTTTCCTTGAACGATTCGCAGTACCTACCAAAGGGGCACCACGCTTGCCCCTCAGTGGCATAGCGTAATTCTTCGAAGCCGAAGGTGCCGTCTTCACGCTGGAAGATGTCCACACGCTGATCTTTATCGGCATTCCAAATCGTGTGCACCACGCCCATCAGCTTCTTAATCCCAGCAGGTCGAGCTCAATGATGTCTGTATTCCCAGCCTTGAGTTCATCCAACATTTCGCGTGACGGCGCGTTATCGAGATTGATGCGGGCGACAGCGGCCTCCGCGCCTTCGAAAACAATGTTCTCCATCTCCTGCACATTTATTCCTTCCGACTTGATCGCGTCGAGCACTGTCGCCAATACTCCGGGACGATCAAGATGCCGTACAACTAGACGGTGCGTGGCCGGCGTTTGCCGCGCGAGGTTTACTACATTCGGGACCTTGCCGGTTTCCTTAAATTCGCGAACTATCCTAACCGTCTCGGCGGCGATTGCTTCCTGTGCCTGATCGGTCGAAGCCCCTATGTGATGCGTGCCGTAAAGATTCGCTTCCCTGGCGATCTCATCGGTAAAGTCCGCAGTCGCGGAAGGGGGCTCTGCGGCGTACACGTCAAGTCCGGCGCGAATGCCGCGGGACCTCATCGCCTCGACCAATGCTGCCTGATCCACCACGTCGCCGCGCGCCGTGTTTATGAAGTAGGCGCCTTCACGCATCACCGCGAAGAATTCAGCGCCCAGCAAGCCTTTGGTGTCAGGATTCAGTGCAACATGAACACTAACAATGTCAGCTTCGCGCGCGACCTCGTCTGGCGTTGCTTTGTATTCAATTCCAAGCGCGCCGGCGCGTTCGGCAGTCAGACTGCGACTCCAGGCAATCACAGGCATGCCAAAGGCCCGCGCGCGCGGAATCATTTCCGCGCCAATCTTTCCGACACCAACCAGACCGAGCTTGCGACCAAAAAGGCCCCGCGCTTTGGAAAATTCTTTCTTGTTCCATTCGCCGCGGCGCAAAGCAATTACATTGTCGGCGATTCGCCGGTCGAGCGCGAGAATAAGCGCAAAGGCCAGCTCAGCCACCGCTATGGAATTTTTGCCGGGACAATTCGAAACGTAGATGCCGCGACGCGATGCCGCGGCAACATCGATAGTATTGAACCCCGCGCCAGCTCGGACCACGAGTTTAATCTGGCCCGCTGCAAGCATCGCCTCGGTGACTTTGGTACCGCGTACTACGAGCACGTCAGGCGTTACCCGGCGAATTGCCTCCGTTAGCATCTCATCCTTGAGGTCTGGCTGATACGAAACGTCGCAGCCGATGGCCTGTAGACCATCGCGCCCGGACTGTTCGAATTTGTCGGCGATTAAGAGGCGCATCGTTAAAGTCTCAAGTCTGGAGTCCCGAGTCTCGAGTCTGGAGTCTGGAGTCTCGAGTCTCGACCTGATCGGCCATGTCCTTCTTGACTGATGCAGACTGTGGACTCAGGACTGTAGACTCCAGACTAAATGCAGACACCTGACTAAATTCTGTGAATCAGAAGTCCGTCCCGCAGCTTCGGTTCAAACCACGTTGACTTCGGCGGCATTATTTCGCCGGCATCAGAAACGCTCAGCAAGTCTTGCATCGTCGTGGGATAGAGCGAAAAAGCCAACGCTGCTTTTCCTTCGTCGACAAGACGTTTCAGTTCTCTGCTGCCACGCATGCCGCCGACAAAGTCGATTCGCTTGTCGGTACGGACATCCTTAATCCCAAGGATCGCGTCAAGCACCCGATCCTGAAGAATGCTTACGTCCAACGAGGCCACAGTCCCCTGCGGCGGCGCTGCATCTGCTCGCAGCCTGAGCGTGTGCCAACGGCCGTCAAGATACATCCCAAAGTTACCCCGACGCGCCGGCATGTCGCTTCCATCCTCTTTAACATCAAAAGTCTTCTCGAGTGCTTTAAGAAACTCTCCTGTCGAGAGTCCATTCAAATCGCGCACAGCGCGGTTGTAGGCAAGTATTTGTACTTGATCGTCCGGGAAGATTACCGCGAGAAAGAAGTTGTATTCTTCGTCGCCGGTATGCCCGAAGCTCTGTTCCTTGAGTTCGGAGCGGGCACGCGCGGCGCTGGCGGCGCGATGATGGCCATCGGCAATGTAAAGAAACGGAACCTCACGAAAGGCATGGACAAAACGCACCGGGTCGGGCACGCGCCAGATTGTATGCTGAATGCCGTCAGCCGCGGTGAAATCGAAAATGGCATTTGCCATGGTCGTCTCCATCATCATCGTGTCAATCTCGCGGCTCGACCGGTAAGTAAGAAACACCGGTCCGGTCTGGGCGCGCAGCACCAGCATATGACGAGTGCGATCGTCCTCTTTATCGCGACGGGTTCGCTCGTGTTTGCGAATCAGATCCTTGTCATACTCATCTATCGAGCAGCACGCGACCACGCCAATTTGTTCATGGTCTCCCATTATCAGGCGATAGAGGTAGATGCTTGGAGCTTCTTCGGTCAACAGTGGACCATCTTTGATCAGCTTTTCAAAATTCTCGACGGCTTTGCGATACACCGGGTCGCTGTGCACATCTGTGCCGTCGGGCAAATCAATTTCCGGACGAGACACGTGCAAAAAACTCAGGCGATTGTTGGCCGCCAGAGCACGCGCTTCCTCAGTATTGACCACGTCGTAAGGAACGCTCGCAACCTCGCTGGCCCGATTCCCAGTTGGACGCAAAGCATTAAAAGGACGAATAACGGCCACTATTTCCTCCCGGCGCAGTTGGCCTCGCCGATTATCAACAGACAGTTTCCGACTGCGCGTCGCTTGCTGAAAGTTTATGAATTGCAGGAGCTTGTCGCTAAAGACTATCCGTTCACGCGTGGTCTTAGCAAGCCGTGACACCATCATGTAAGCGGAAACATTTGCGAGAATTTTAGGCGGCGGAAATGCTTCCAGCTGACGCGCCAAACTGCAAAGTGTGAGTGTAGAATGTTCGGCATGTCAGGTCCGGAAGCGTCGAGGCAAACGGAGCTCGCAGAAAAACTGCGCCTGGTAGATCAGCAACTGCGCAGCGAGATGATTGCTCGCGGTTTCGATCCGGTTCAAGACGATAATGTTGCGTTGACGGCGCCGCTGGCCAAACTGTATATGGAACGAGAAAACTTGCGGGCTGAACTGGAAACTTTAGCCGAGGAAAAACTGGTCGAGTTGAAGGACAACCGTCATGACTGAGGTCGAAAGAATCGTAGATCAACTGAACCGATCCTTCGCGGGCGAAGCCTGGCATGGGCCGGCGGTGATGGAAATTCTCGATGGTCTAACAGCGCCGCAAGCCGCTGTTCGACCTTTCCACAGCGCGCACAGCATTTGGGAAATCGTGCTTCACGTCGCAACCTGGGAACGCGCGTGCCGAAGAAGGCTGGAGGGAGATCGGGCTCAACTGTCACCGGCTGAAGACTGGCCCGCAGTCAACGACACAGATGAGGCCGCCTGGGGACGCACCAAAGAACTGCTTCGCCAGGCTCATGAAGAGCTGCGTAAAGCAGTTTCTGAGATAGACGAGTCAAGATTGGACCAGCCGATCATTGAAGGCCTGAGTTCGGTTTATGTGACGCTTCACGGCGTGATTCAGCACAGTCTTTATCACGCAGGTCAAATTGCGATTTTGAAGAAAGCGGCTTTGGAGGATGGAGTATGAACGAACTAGCAAGTCGACAGTGTGTTCCTTGTCGGGGTGGCGTACCACCATTACCAACCGAGGAAATAAAGAAACTGCAGTCCCAACTTGGCGGTTGGGAAGTGGTAAATGAGCATCACCTGCGCAAAGAATACAGATTTGAAAACTTCAAAGAGGCGCAGGCCTTTGTAAATCGAGTAGGGGAAGTTGCAGAGGAGCAGTGGCACCATCCCGACATTTGCTATGGATGGGGTCGGGCCGAAATTACAATCTGGACGCACAAAATTGATGGTCTAACCGAGAGCGACTTTATTCTGGCGGCGAAGATTGACAAGCTCTAAGCGGGATCAAACAATCGCGAGTTCACTGCAGGCTTTCCTGATAGATTTTTTCCGTTTCATCAATCATGCGCTCAATACTAAACCGTTGGGCGGCGATTTTTTGAGCGGCAGCTCCCATTCGGACCCTCCCATTTTCATTCGTTAGGAGACCGAAAATACTCGCCGCGAGCTGATCGACATCGTCTATGGGAACCAGAAGGCCCGTCTCACCCGGTTTGATCAACTCGCGCGCGCCTGCGGTTTTAGTTGCCACTACAGCTGTGCCGACGGCCATCGCCTCCGCCAACGCCAATCCAAAAGATTCTGTGTGAGACGCGGAGACGAACACATCAAGTGCACAATACAACTGAGCCAAATCGTCCAACCAGCCGACGAGTTTGACATGATTCGCCAGATCCAGCTCTTCGATCAATTGCTTGATGCGCGAACGGTGTTCCTGTCGTCGCGAGTGATCCATGCCGGCAACTATGAAATACGCAGTTGGAATTTGCTTCAAAACTTGTGCGGCCGCGCGGAGAAACTCCTCCTGACCTTTGAGTGGCGTAAGCTCTCCTACGGTGCCGATGAGCAAGCAGCCGCGGGGCAGGTTCCAAGCGTCAAGAAATGGAGAACGAGTGAAGTTTCTTCGTGCTTCTTGAAACTTTGCGGTGTCGATTCCATTTAGAACTATGCTGATGTTTTCTGACGGCGCTATTGCGTCCGCCTGAAGCTGCGATGCGACCGCTTGCGAAACCGCAATTACTCGAGCGGCTTTGGAAAGCGTTATCCGATGCAATCGGTTCAAGTCGAAAAGTACGTGACGAGTGACGATTAATTTCGAGCCTCGATTCATCCGCGCCGCGTAAGCAGCGAGCGGATAGTCGCGGGCCATGTGGGCATGAACGATCTGAATTTGTTTTTTACGCACCAGCTGCGAAAGATGTCGAGCGCTCATCGCATCCAGGGAGTTTCGCAAGGGCAGCGTGGTTACATTTCCTTTCGGTACATGTGCCAGTTCAGTTATGAGCGGCGATTTTGATCGAAGCGCAACATGAACATCGTGACCGCGTCGCGCCAGGCCATTCGCCAGATCCGCGAGGTGTCTTTCGCCACCACCGAAAGATTGAGCTGAACTTATCTGAAGAATTCTCAACGCGGGAAAGTTTGACACGGGATAAAATTGGACAATCTTCTAAGACCTTCGAAATGTATACAAGAATTCCTTGCCCATCGATATTCTTAAACCTTCAACGGCAAGCGTAGGCGCCGATACTGCAGCCGAGCGTTTGTGGCTGCCTTCTTTTCCCGGCCTTAGGAAGCCGCGTACCGAAGCGAAACAGAGTAACCGATCGCTGTTTGCTTACCGGCTGGAAAGCCGCCACGACCCCCGCACAAAGGCTGCCAAATACCCATCCTACCATTCGGCACACGTGTTGCCCCTATGTCTCTTCTCCCTTTCCTTTTGGACGTTACGGACGGCAAATCTGAAGGAGGATAAATCGTAGCTTGAGGCGCTCGGAGGTGAGCAAGTGCGAACTGAATAAATTCCAAAACCATTGCGAGTTCAAAACAAAAAGGGCTTACGACAAGTGACACGTCGCAAGCCCTATTCGTTATCTGAAAAGTAACGGTTCACCGGCAAGCTATTTGCGAACCGATTCGCCTATGTCTTCTATCGCTTCTCCGACCTTGCGTCGGGCTTTGCCGAAACCTTCCTGTACCTTACCGCCCGTGCGTTCGGCATCGCCTTCTGCTTCGAGGTCGCGATCGCCGACTGCTCGGCCAACAGTTTCTTTCGTGGCACCTTTTGCCTGATCAAATTTTCCTTCAAGCTCATCTCTATTTGGTAAACCCATTGAATCCTCCTTTGCTCATCACCTCGCGAGAATCGATCCCGCTTAATTGCACTAGTGATGGACAGAGCAACGCGTGTTCCTCAAAATGGAGCGCGGCACTTTGACTGATTGAAAGCTATCAACGTGATGCTGGAAGGGATTAACCGAAGAAAGGGAAGAACGAGAGAACTCCTGGCACATGTACGTTTCGCAGACTCTAGTGCTTGATCTTGGGACAATCGGAAGAGGGCGGGATTGATCTCATTGGATCTATCCGAAATTCTTAAGCTACTCTTCCCGCTCTTCAGTCCTTTTCACGAATCGTTCATTTTTTTCGCAGATCGGTAGCCGGCGGCCGCGATCAAAGCTGGAAAGCAATTCAAACCGAGTGCCATCGTCAGGTCGTTGACAAGCACGATCTCACCGTTATGGGAGAAGCGAATTCAAATTGGAGCCAATGGAGGTGCCGCCGGAAAATCTCCGGCCGAATTGGTCAGTCTTTCGTTTGTCATTGATCCAAGGTGTACTATTGCCGGCTGATTAACGTGGCGGGTGCGCTCGTGCGGGTTTACATCCTAAAGAGATCTGCGCTACCTATCCGATTGGGCCGGGTGAGCCCTACGCAGGAAATAACGGCCTGCATTCGCCGGGCACTTGCTGAGGACATTGGATCAGGCGATGTCACCGCGAAGGGCATCGTTTGACTCGCGTATTGGGGCGTGGATCATTTCCAAACAGGAAGGAGGCGTGGCCGGTCTGGACGTTGCTGCTGTGGTCTTCCGGATGTTGGATGAAAGCCTGCGTTTCACCGCGAATGTGCCGGAAGGCTCCGCTGCCAAAACTGGAACCGTGGTTGATATCTCCTGCGCCGGGTCTTTGGCCGAGGCTGTCAGTAGCGGGGGTGCCTCAGGCACAGATCTTGAAATGGAAGTTGAGGCTGCAACAATCGATGATGTTAAAACTGCTATCGAACCAGGAGTGCGGCGCATCTTACTGGACAATAGGTCGCTTGATACGGTGCAGGAAGCTGCAAGACTAACTGCCAATCGCGCGATTCTCGAAGCGTCGGGAAATGTAACTCTCGCTAATGTGAGAAGGATCGCCGAGACAGGAGTTGACTATATCTCCGTGGGCGCTCTGACCCACTCGGCCAAAGTCTTTGACGTAAGTTTGAAATTCCACGAGAGCGACCAACGCTGAAGTCAGTCTGGCCAGGTTAACAACAATGATCACTGAAACGAACCCCGAGAAGATGTACCAGGCGATGAAGGCCAAGCTCGCCAACGTGGTGCCGGATTTTGAACTAAAAATAAAGTCAGAGCTTGCCGCAGAGATCAATCGCCTGAAGGGTGAGAAGAATGCCGTCATTCTCGGGCACAACTATATGGAACCGGCGCTATTCAACTCAGTTCCCGACTTCGTTGGTGACTCACTCGAACTTGCCCGCAAAGCAGCACAAACGAATAAGGACATCATTGTCTTCTGTGGTGTGAAGTTTATGGCGGAGACGGCCAAGATACTGAATCCGACGAAGACCGTTTTGTTGCCTTCGGAAAAGGCAGGGTGCTCGCTGGCAGCCAGCATCACGGCGGCAGATGTTCGCGAACTCAAGAGAAGATTTCCCGGCGTTCCGGTGGTTACCTATGTCAACACCTACGCTGACGTAAAGGCCGAATCGGATATCTGCTGCACTTCTGGAAACGCTCGGGCGGTAGTAGAGTCGCTGGGTACAGAAACTGTGATCTTCATACCAGACGAATATCTCGCCAAAAACGTCGCAAAAGAAACCGGCAAGCACATCATCTTCCCAACCATGGATCCGCGGCAGAAACTTGATAATGACCTGGACTACCAGATGATCGGATGGCTCGGACGCTGTGAGGTCCACGATAAGTTTACCGTCGGCGATATCGAGAATGTTAGAAAGCAATTTCCCGATGTCACAATTCTCGCGCACCCCGAGTGTAGTCCGGAGGTCCTGGCAGCCTCGGATTTTTCCGGCAGTACGGCCGCCATGATCAGGCACGTGGAAACCACGTCGGCTCCTCATTATCTGCTTCTCACCGAGTGTGCCATGGGCGACAACATTGCGGCCGCTAATCCTGACAAGGACATGCTTCGTCTCTGCAGCGTGCGTTGCCCGCACATGAATCAGATCACGCTTGAAGACACGCTGGAATCCCTCAGGAGGATTCAATACGTCATCGAGATTCCGGAAGAGATTTTGAAACGAGCTGCGCGAGCAGTCGAAAGAATGATAGCAATCGGCTGAAGGGTTGAAAGAAGGCTTTTGAACAGAACTGACGTGCTGATCATTGGTTGCGGCATAGCCGGCGCAACAGCCGCCCTCCGGCTGGCCCGCAATCCGGGGCGCCATATCACCGTCGTCACTCGTGCGCGCGACCCTCGCGAATCAAACACGCTCTATGCCCAAGGTGGAATCGTCGGTTGCGGCATTGACGACAATTCCGCCCTGCTCATGACTGACATCATCGACGCTGGCGCAGGCGTCAGTTCACCGGACGCGGCGCGTATCCTTGCTGAAGAAGGTCCACCGTTGCTCCACGAGGTGCTTGAAAAAACCGCCGGTGTCACTTTTGACCACGACGCGGACGGCCAGCCGCTCTTCACCACGGAAGCGGCCCACTCCCGCCGCCGCATCCTTCACGTCGGAGACTCCACCGGCAATGCAATCATAAACGGACTGATCACGGCCTTGCATGATTGTCCCAACGTCACGATCGAATCCGAGATTACAGCCGTCGATCTGGTTACCTTTCCGCATCACTCTCGCGATCCATTGGACAATTACCGCGCAATCACATGTCACGGCGCCTACATGTTCGACCGCCGGGAGCGCTCTGTTCATCGATACCTGGCCGCGGCGACAGTGCTCGCAACCGGCGGCCTGGGACGAATCTATCGAAATACTACTAATCCACCCGGAGCGCGCGGGGACGGTCTAGGCATGGCCAACCGTGCCGGTGCGCGAATCGCCAACGCAGAATACGTTCAGTTTCATCCGACCGCGCTTGCCGTACCCGGCGCCGAGGGGTTTTTGATCAGCGAAGCTGTTCGCGGAGAAGGCGGCATTCTGATTACGCCCGACGGAAACGCGTTCATGGGCGATTATGCTCCTGAATGGAAAGACCTTGCGCCTCGTGATGTGGCTGCGCGCGCTATTCACCACGAGATGGAAAGAAACGGTTACTCATACGTCCTACTGGATATCGCGTCGCGCATGCCGGCCGGTGCGATTCGCGAGCGCTTTCCGAACATCTACGATCAATGTCTTAAAGCCGGTATCGACATTACTTGTGATCCAATACCGGTCGTGCCCGCGGCACATTATTTCTGTGGCGGCGTGCTGGTAGATGAATGGGGTCGCTCTAATATCGAGAGTCTTTATGCTGTTGGTGAGATTAGTTGTACGGGCGTTCACGGTGCGAATCGGCTGGCGTCGACCTCGCTTCTGGAGGGTCTGGTCTGGGGAAATCGCGCTGCGCAACACATTGAAGCATCGCTCGGTGAAGGACAGCTCGTGCGAACGGAGTTTGAGAATGTGCCTCCCTGGGATGAAAGCGGACTAGTCGCAGACGCAGATCCGGCCTTGATACAGGGCGACATGCAAACTATTCAGAACATCATGTGGCACTACGTCGGTCTCGTGCGCAACGCCGAGCGCCTTTCACGGGCCATCCGCGAGCTACGCCATCTTTGGAATGAGATCGAAACTTTTTATCGCACTACGAAACTCGACGACGGATTGATTGGTTTGCGGAACGCGGTAGAAGTCGCGTTGATACTGGCCCAAGCCGCACTCCATAATCGGCAGAGTAGGGGTTGCCATTACCGACAGGACTCCGCGGCCAGCGAAGGGGACCGTTTGATCTAGCTCCTCACATTTTCATTAGCAACCTAAGGGCGGTATTCGCCCTCAAGGGTGGAGGCCAAAAGAAAACCGGGTGAGCCTTGGTATGCAAAGCCCACCCGGTTAGTTTTGCTTTCCGCTTTGTTTAGAAATTGAAGCGGACGGCCATCTGCACTTGACGCTCGCGGAAGATCGAGTTGCCTGTTGCGGTGTCCGTGCCGAAATTCGCATTAGGAACGAGGTTTATACCAGGTCCGCCGGAAACGGCACTGACCAACGTAAAGGCTGTCGTGTTCACCGAAGTGATTTGAGTCCGATTGAAGAGGTTGAATGCTTCGACCAGAAACTCCAAGTTCGTGTTCTCGGTGAAATTGAAACGGCGCGAAAGGCGCGCATCAACGTTGAATAGCTTTGGCTGGCGGAAGCTGTTACGTCCGAGCGGAATGAAGTAGCTGTCGCCGCCTGAGCCGGTAATACTGCTGTTAAGCGCGTTGGTCAGAGGTCTATTTGTGACCGAAACGCCAGGCGAATAAGGTCTTCCCGATTGGACCGTGACAATGGGCGCCAAGGTCCAGCCGTTGATGATCACATTTGCGGCGTTGTCCGACGAGAACTTGGGTGACCACACGGTGCTCGCGACGAAGCGATGAGGAATGTCAAAGCTCGTTCGGCCGCGGTCTAAATCGATGCCGTAGGGATCGGTGGGGGTGTTGGTCGAGGTGAAAGTCACGGAAGTCTGCCCGTTGTCTTTCGCTCGCGACAAGGTATAGCTGGCCTGGAACTGCAATCCGTTTGTCAGGCGACGATTGGCTTGCAACACCAAAGCGTGATACACGGAATCGACCTGGCCACGGACCTCTGTGATGTTGAAAAAGTTCGGATTAATACGCGCCGTGTAGACGGGCACGGTGACGCTTTGTCCTGCGTACTGACCGCTGGTAACGGTCAACGTCTGGAACTGGGTCGCCGGAGCTATATTCTTATTGATGAACGTAGGCAGGAACCTTCCTCGGCTAGTTAAATAAGAGGCAGAGACCAACGTATTGCGGGCGATCTCTCGCTCGATGATGAAGTCACCCTGCACGATCATCGGCATATGTAGGTCTTGTGCGAGAACGACAATGCTCGATCCGGGAATGTGTGCTCCAGTTGGGTTGGTGATCGCGGCGGGAGCGGGAACCACGTTCGGGAAGATGGGCGCGGTTGATGCCGTCCCCGCAAGGGAAACCTGCAACTGTGCCCGATCGGTGCCCGTGTTGGTGATCGCATTCGAGATTGTTGAGTTAATCAGACGCCCGTAGTAGAGGCCGAGACCCCCGCGCACGGAAGTCTTGCCATCGCCGAACACGTCGTAAGCGAAACCTCCACGCGGCCCGAAAGTTATTCTTGTCGAGCGGGAAACTGCCCGTCTGCGAAAACAACGGATTCGGAATCTGCGGGTCTGGCAACACTTCAATTTCGTAGCGCAGACCGAGGTTGACGGTTAAGCGACGTGACCAACGCCAATCGTCCTGAATGTAGTAAGCAAGGTCGATCGTGGAAAACTCGGCGCCGGCCGCACCAAACCCTTGCGCGTAGTTACTGGTGTAACACTGGCCGGCGCGACGGGTTGAGCTGCTGCAACGGCCTAGCGGATTGGTAGTCGGTGTACCGGCGCTTAGAGCACGAAGCGCGCCGCCACCGGTGAAGTTGACGTAGTCAACCATGAAGTCATTGATATTGCTGTACTGGTAAACGCCGCCTTCCTGGAACAGGTTGTCCAGAAGATCTTTAGTGCGCAAAAAGTCGCCGCCCCACTTGAAGGTATGGTTGCCTGTTGTGAGGGTAACGTTATCCACCACCTGAATAGTCTTCTCAAGTGGATTGTGGACGCGCTCAAGGAAGTTTGGCTTACCAAACGTAAAACCATTACCAAAGGGATCGATTGCAATTGAAGGCGAACGTCCGTTCAGGCCGGTGGTCGGCTCACCGGGCAAAGGAGGATTGCTAAATGCGAATAGATCCTCTTTTCCGATCTTGACGCGCGCCTCGTTAAGGAGCGTGGGACTCAAGGTCGAAGTTGAGCCGGAGGATGCCGTAATCAATGTTGACAAAGTCGTCGCCAAAGCTGGCGCGTCCGCGCGTCACCGTCGGCTGTGTCTGGATGCCTGCGGGCGATTCGCTGCGGAGGCGGTTGTAGGTGAAGGTCAGTGTGTTTTCGTCGTTGAGGTTCCAGTCAATCTTTGGCAGGAGCAGGTATTGGTCCTGTTTGCGAGGCACCTCACCGGTAAGGCTTAGCAGAAAATCCCTGGTCGCAGTGATCTGGGTCGGCGTCAAACCGCGGGCGGTCAAAGTCGTTGAATTGACGGTGTTCAGGAAAGACCCGCTATTAAACTGAGCGATACCTGGAAAGTTGCGCTTCTGTTTCTCGTAGCTGAAGAAGAAGAACGCCTTGTCATGCACGATCGGGCCGCCGATGGCGCCGCCCAACTGGTGACGCTTATCAACGGGTTTGAGCGCGGCGCCGGTCTGGGGGTTGACGCCGCGCGGGTTGCGCGCGCCCTATTTGTTGTTGCGCAGGTAGTAGAAAAGCTGTCCGTGAAAATCGTTCGTACCGGACTTGGTTACGGTGTTCACGACACCGCCGGCGGCACGACCATACTCGGCCGAATAGTTTGAGGTGTTAACCTGAAACTCGCGCACCGCGCCCTGGCTGATCGAGGAGCTGATCCGTGTGCGGCCCGCTTCCTCGGCAGAAGAACGCCTTGTTATTAGTCGCCGCCGTCAACGGTGCTGTTGTTGAGCAGCCCGGAGATGCCGCGGAAGCTTATCAGACCGAAATTGCCATCAGGAACGGCGCCGGGCGTCAGCAATACGAAGTTGGACGCGCGACGACCGTTGATCGGCAGTTCATTGATCGAAGTCTGGTTGATGTTGCTGGAGAAGTCCTGCTGCGAAGTATTGATCACTGGAGCTTCGGAGGTCACTTCTACCGTACCGGAAAGTGGTCCAATCGAAAGAGCCGCGTTAAGCGTGGTCTCGCGTCCTACCTCGACCACAACTCTGTCCTGCGCATAGGGACTAAATCCCGTCCCATTGATAGTGACGGCGTAGGTGCCTGGTTGCAGGCCCGCAATCTTAAACCGTCCCTGATCGTCGGTGGTAGCGGTATCTTCCTTGTTCGTGTCGGTGTTTCGCACCGTCACGGCGGCGTTTGGAACGACTTCTTTGTTCGGGTTAGTCACGACTCCGCCAATGGCGCCAGTCACTGTTGACTGTCCAAAAGCGATTGCGCTCATCCCGAAAATAAACGAGAGCACAAAAGAGAGCTTTACAAATTTCAACATACTGGGGAACTCCTTAGGCATGAGATAACGTTGAAAGAGTCTGCACAACCGGTTAGGCGCAGGTTGCGACGTTCGAACTGAGAACAAATTGAAATTATGCCAATCAAGAAGGAAAGTGATTGTCAGTCAACCGCGTTTGTAGACGCGAACTTCTACCACGCTTGCCAAGGTTTGCGCAAGCGTAATACTTATTGGAGCCAGGTAAAATCCACTCTTGGTGCTTGATTCTGGAAAGATGGATCGGACTGAACACATCACACTTTTATTCGCAAGCTGTATGCCGAATAAAGGTCAAAGTCCGGTGCTGAATTTAGTGCCCAATTTTCAACACTTACCCAGTGTTTAGACTTCTTTCAGCACAAAGCTTAGCCGAGAATTTGGATAAAATCGGAAAATCAGGAAATCGACCCGCGCCGCGACAGTTTGAGCAATCGCCGTCCGTTCACGCTAACTTGTCCGGCGTTCGCTTGATTTAGATTCGTTCCACTATCATTGCAATCCCTTGTCCGCCGCCGATGCATGCAGTGGCCAACCCATAACGGCCTGCTCGCCGCTGTAACTCATGCAGAACGGTGAGTACCAAGCGAGTCCCGGTCGCACCGAGCGGATGCCCCAAAGCAATCGCGCCTCCGTTTACATTCGTGCGAGCGCGGTCCAATCCCAACTCTTTCTCAACTGCGAGATATTGAGCAGCAAACGCTTCATTGACTTCGACGAGGTCCATGTCGGAAAGTTTGAGGCCCGCTTTATCTAATGCCTGGCGCGTCGCCGGCACTGGTCCGATTCCCATTAGCTCCGGCTCGACGCCTGCGTAGGCCCAGCTAACAATCCGGCCCATCGGTTTCGCATTCCGTTTCTTCAAGTATTCTTCGCCGCAGATAATCAACGCCGCAGCGCCATCCACGATCCCGGACGCATTCCCTGCTGTGACAAAACCATCCTGCGCGAAAGCTGGTCTTAGCTTTGCCAGGCCTTCCAGCGTGGTCTCAGGCCGCAGGTGATCGTCAGCGTCAAACACAACGCTGCCTTTGCGCGACTTAATTTCCACCGGAACAATTTCTTCAGCAAAGTATCCGGCGTCCATAGCTCGCTTGGCTTCCTGCTGCGAACGAAGTGCGTACTCATCCTGCTCTGCTCGCGCAATCTCAAACTTGCGCGCCAGATTCTCGGCCGTGCCCGCCATCGGCGTGTTGCAGTAAGTGTCCAGCAACGCCACCATCAGGCTATCTTCAAGTTTGCCTCCGCCGAGCGGGAACCCTGAACGCGCACCCCTGATGACGTGCGGAGCCTGTGACATGGATTCCATGCCACCGACCAACGCGGTTTTAGCTTCGCCCAGCTGAATCATTTGCGCGCCTGATACGATTGCTTGAATGCCACTGCCGCAGAGGCGATTGACGGTCAACGCCGGTCGATCAAATGGCACACCTGCCTTGAGCGCGACATGCCGCGCGCCGTAGATGGCATCACCCGAAGTTTGAAGCGCATTGCCGATGACGGTGTGATCGATTTCTTCGGGTGCGACGCCGGTAGCGTCCAAAGCGCCTTTGGCGGCAATCGCTCCCAGGTCAATTGCTGAAGTGTCTTTCAAAGCACCGACATACTCTCCCATTGCTGTCCGCTTGCCACCTAAAATGAAAACATCCTTCGACATTTGTTACTCGCCGCTCCCTTGTCTGAACTTTGCTCTTGGCAACAAACGAAAAAAGCCTAACAGACGGAAAAGACTGGGTCAATTTAGGGCCACCGTAAAAGTTAAATTAAGTTGCCGGCAGGCAGGTCATTCCACAAAGCGATGGCGAGCGCGATAGCGGTGTAGCAGTTCTTCCAGGAATCCTTCGTAGGTAAAAGTTGACGGGTCATAGGTCGGACGAAGCTTGTACATTATTGGGAGCGACACTCGCCACGCCATCCACTGGCGCGCCATGTCTGCCAGATCCCAGCGGCGGCGCAAAAAAGTTTCCACCACCTCAATCTCGGATTCGGTCAAGACATTCAATTCGGCGATAAAATCTACCGGCTTGAATGATCGTCGCAACGCAGGATCACTCACCGGCGAGGCAAACACCTGGGCAAAGGCCGGCGCTTCCGCCTCCCGTTCGCGCACGACCACAGTGCCGGCAACCATGTCGCCTATGCGCTGGTCAGACAAACTTATAAAAACCGAGATCAAGCCAAGGGAATAAAACGGGAAAGGCATCATGTCGACCGTCCGCAGCAAATTTCTTACTGCCGCTTCCCAAAAAGTAATCGGACGTCCGTCTTCACGAATAACGCGCAGCTTAAGCCAACGCTTGCCGGGAGTTTGCCCTTTCCAAACCCATTCGAAAAAAGCGAAATAGCCGGAGAGAATAAGAAACACGATGAGGATCAAAACTGCTTTGACCCATTTCGGTGCATTGGAAAACTGATTACCCAGGCTCGAATAATTCGCGATTAAATTGAACGCGATGGCCATCACGATGACAGTTAGTGCTTGCAACCCGTGATCAATCGCACAAGCGATGAAACGATTGCCAATCGATGCCAGCGCAAAGTGAAGTGGAACGCGCTCCGGCGTTTCAATTACGAGTATGTCTTCAGTGGCGAGTGCGGCTGACATCAATCTTCAGATTATTCAAAGGAACTAGTATTTCTTAAAGAAACACAAGCTGGTTGGTCATCTCTTCCGCTGAGCTTGATTCTGCCAACGTTAGCAACAAGCGGAGTTGTTCGCCGACCGTATATCGCTGTCTGTAAACGACTATGATTCCAGAATGATGCTTTCCCTCGGTCAGATATTTTTTGTGTAATCGGTAAAAGTCGCCAACATTGAAGGTATAGAACACACGTCCGTGCTGGGCAGCGAATTCAAGTTGCGTGGTGTCGCTTTGCCCCACTTTTTCCTCATCCAGGACAGAGGTCACATTTATGCCGCGAGAACGAAGGCCTCGAATCAGGGCGCGTGACATGGCGTCTTCATCGATGTACAGACGCAACTGCATCGGAGACTTTCAGCGGGTTTTGTGCTTTTCTGCGAGGGTGCTGGCTTCCTGTTTCTCCGCTGCCAAATCAGCCTCAATCTCATCCTGATTGGCGTGATAGTGGGCGAGAGCCGTGTAAACTTGGGCCATTGTAAGGTGCGGATACTGATCGGCAATATCCTCAGCGTTGTAACCTTGCTTGTATAAGGCGACTATCTGGTTGACCGTGATACGGGTGCCGTCGATGCGCAGACGTCCCCACAAACATCAGGTGAGCTAACCAATAGCGTGTTTATTGCTGTGCTCATAATCCATCACTACGGACTCTCTCAACGAAGTATTCAACTCAGTGGCAGATCGAGTCAAGCCGGAACTCTAATTCCTCGCACCCGCACGAACCGGCGCTTGCCGACCTTTAAAGTCCTGGGCGTCTCCGCTGTTATTTCAATGTCAAATCCTGGCCGGTCTGGCCTGAATGGAAAATATTTGTTGATTTTGGGATCGCAGCGCTCACCGTCAACATATACGCCCCCCTGCTCAATGAGCCGTCGCGCTTCAGCTTTGGAAGAAGCGAGTTCGAGTGTCACTAACAGGTGCTTTAGCTCCCAGGTCCCCGAAGCTACAGCCCTTTCTTCGATTTCTCCTGGCACTTCCTTGAGGGTAAAGATGCGATGGAACTCCTCTTCTGCACTTTCAGCATCTACTTTCGCGTAAAAATCTGAAATGATCGACTTGGCAAGTTCGGCTTTGATGTCGCGCGGGTTGTCCCCTCCTAATTTCACACTCAGCCGCATGGCATTGATCTCTTGGATTGATAAATCTGTCAGCAGTTCGTAATAGCGCCACATCAACTGATCGGAAATCGACATTACCTTGCCAAAGATTTCGGATGGCGGCTCGTTGATGCCGATGTAATTGCCGAGACTCTTTGACATCTTCTGCAAGCCGTCGGTTCCTTCGAGTAGCGGCGTGATGACGGCGATTTGCGCTTCCTGTTGATACTCGCGCTGTAGATTCCGGCCCATTAGCAGATTGAACTTCTGATCGGTGCCGCCAAGCTCGATGTCTGCTTGCAGCGCGACAGAATCGTAAGCCTGGGTTAGTGGATAGAGCAGCTCGTGTAAGGCAATGGGCTTCTCTTCCGATAGCCGTTTGGCAAAGTCGTCGCGTTCCAAAATCTGCCTGACGGTAACGTGCGATGCGAGACGCACAAAACCATCCGAACCAAGTTTCGCCATCCATTCAGAGTTGAAGCGTATTTCAGTCTTGGCGGGATCTAGCAGCTTGAAAATCTGTCGTTTGTAAGTTTCTGCGTTTGCGTCAATTTCTTCGCGAGTAAGCTGGGGACGGGTTGCAGACTTTCCTGAAGGGTCTCCGATCAGGCCGGTGAAATCCCCGATCAAAAAAATGGCGGTGTGGCCCAGCTCCTGAAATGCTCTTAGTTTGCGAATGACGACCGTATGGCCAAGATGAATATCAGGTGCGGTCGGATCTGCGCCAAGCTTTACCCGCAGCGGTTTGCCCGTCTTGGCGGATCTTTCCAACTTGGCGCGCAGCTCATCCTCACGAATGATCTCCGTGGTCCCCTTGCGCAGGTAGGCGAGTTGTTCGTCTATAGTCATCTCGTTATCGTAAATGGTGAATGGTGAATCGTAAATAGAAGAAGTGCTTCTGCTATTGATGGTTCACGATTTACGATTCACGGCGAGAGAGTAGCGCATCTCTAACACCCTGCGCTATGCTCAAAATCTAAGACCAGAATCCGGCGCCAGGAGCGTGGACAGGAATATGCCAGAACCTGAAGAGAGACAGAATCAAACTCCCACCCCGCTGACGGGCGCGCGACTCGCTTTCATCGGCTGTGGCGTGATGGCTGAAGCCATCATAGCGGGCTTGTTGAGAAAACAACTCGTTACCGCCGGGCAAATCGTCGGCAGTCATCCGCGGGCAGTGCGGCGCGAAGAACTTTACAAGAAATATTCGGTGCACATGTTTGAAAGCAATCGCGAAGCGGCTCTCGCAGCGCACCCCGCAGAGCAATCAACTGATATCGGGCGTGCCGGGTCGCTGGTCATTCTCGCGGTTAAGCCACAGCGTCTGAACAAGGTATTGCTGGAACTGAAGGGCGTGATTCATCCCGATCAACTCGTCGTTTCGATTGTCGCTGGCGCTCGTTCCGAAACCATTGCCGGCCAGTTGTTGCATCCGGCGGTGGTTCGCACTATGCCAAACACGCCGGCGCAGATTGGGCAAGGTATGACAGCGTGGACTGCGACACCCGAGGTTAGTGAAGCGCAGGAGCGCGAGGTTGGCGCGATGCTGGAAGCGCTCGGTAAAGCAATGCGGGTAGAAAACGAGAGACAGATCGATATGGCCACAGCTCTGAGCGCGACTGGCCCCACCTACATCTTTCTCGTGATGGAAGCGCTGGTGGATGCAGGAGTTCACATGGGATTCTCCCGCCATGTTGCCCAGGAACTGGTGCAGCAAACGATGCTTGGTTCAGTTCTCTTTGCGAAGGAGTCGCAAAAGCATCCGGCAGAACTCCGCAACATGGTCACCTCGCCAGGCGGGACGTCGGCCGAGGCGATCTACCAAATGGAAAAGGGCAGTCTGCGCACAGTGCTTTCGAAGGCAGTCTGGGCTGCATATCAGCGGGCTGAAGTGTTGGGCGGAAAGAAGAAGGATGAAGGATGAAGGCGGAACGGTGAATGGCCTTAACCGCGGAACTCAAAGCCTCGGCAACTCTGGTATGGCGGATCGCTAAGGCTTCCATCCCTGACCCTTCGGCCTTAGGGCTTCCTAACGACGCGCCGTCCCTGAACCGCATATTTTCCGCTGACAATCAGAGCCAGGGCTTCGGCGTATATCTGATGTTCCTGCTCGAGTACACGCGCGGCAAGAGTGTCCTCGGTGTCGTCATCAAAGACACGAACCACGCGTTGCGCGATGATTGGACCACCGTCGAGAGTCTCATCAACAAAGTGAACGGTACAGCCGGTCCACTTGACACCGTGTTCCAGTACCTGCCGATGAGCGTCAAGTCCGGGAAACGCGGGCAACAGACTCGGATGAATATTCAAAATGCAATTACGATAGGTTTCGATGAAGTACGGGGAGAGCAGTCGCATATAACCCGCAAGGCAAACAATCTCTACTCCATAAGCCTTTAGTACTGCGACAATCTCACGATCATGTTCATCTCGACTGCGGCCGTGACGTTGGATGACGGTTGTGTTTAGGCCCCGCCTTTTTGCCGCGTCCAGTCCCACAGCGTTTGGCTGATCGCAAACCACCACGGAGATTACAGCCCCGGGGACGCAACCATCATCTACGGCGCTCGCGAGCGCGAGCATATTTGAACCGCGTCCTGAGATTAAGATGCCAACACGAGTCATGAGTGTAGGGGCGGTCCCTGCCCGTTTTCCCTTTAGGAAAGCGGACCGGGGCCTAACTGATTGAGACTTCTTGCTTGCCTTCGGTCACTCGCCCGATTTCAAAAACTTCAGTGCCTTGTTGTTGAAGATGAGACTCGACCGCCGCCTTGTTTTGCGGCGACGTTACGACCACCATGCCCACGCCCATATTGAATGCTCGATACATCTCGGCTTCGGAAACGTTTCCGATCTCCTGCATTAGTTTGAAGATCGGCAGCACGGGCCAGCTCCCTTTCTCAATAGCTACCCCGCAGCCCTCGGGCAGAATCCGCGGGATATTGTCTGTCAATCCCCCGCCGGTAATATGCGCAAGCCCTTTTATCAATCCGGAACCAAGCATTCTGTCCAACGGTTTGAGGTAACTGACGTGCGGCTGCAGCAGAGCCTCGCCCATTGTCATGCCTAACTGGTCAAGGTAAGTATCTGCATCGTAGCCGGCGACTTCGAAAAATAACTTGCGCGCCAGCGAATAACCATTGGTGTGAAGTCCGACTGAAGGAAGCGCCAGGAGAATGTCGCCCGGCACGATACCTTTACCGTCGATAATCTTCTTTCGATCCGCGACGCCGACGATGAAGCCGGCGATGTCATACTCTCCCGCGGAATAAAAATCCGGCATCTCCGCCGTCTCGCCGCCGAGCAGCACACAGCCGTTTTCGCGGCAACCATTGGCGATACCCTCGACAATGCCGGCCACAACTTCGGGCAGAAGCTTTCCAGTCGCGATGTAATCGAGAAAAAAGAGCGGGCGCGCCCCCTGGACCAGGATGTCATTTACACAGTGGTTCACAAGATCGCGGCCGACCGTGTTGTGGACTCCAGTAATGAACGCGATCTTCAGCTTCGTGCCCACACCGTCCGCAGATGCAACCAACACTGGCTGTTGCAAACCAGGAAATGCGCCGTCAAACATTCCCCCAAAACTGCCTATCTCGGAGAGTGTGCGATCATTGAAGGTGCGTCGCGCCAACTCCTTAATTCTATCTGTCGCTCGAGTCGCCGCATCGATGTCGACACCGGCATCGCTGTAAGTGACGGGTTTAGTCATGTGTTTGTAAATGGTAAATCGTGAATGGTAAATAGTGGCAATCCATATGATCTGCTATTCACAATTTACTATTCACTATTTACTGCTCTTCTTCGGTGGTGGCCCAAAGTCGCCATAGGCAATGAAGCCTGACCGGGATGAATCGTCCTTTTGTGCCAGGCGTCCAGCCCACAAATCACTAGTCGCTTCCTTTGCAGTTTTGATGACGTAGTCGCTTTCTTTGCCTCTGGTCGTGATTGTGATTTCGCCCTGCAAGTCTGTGCGGTAGAGTTTCACATTCGCCGCCCGCAGCCGCTCCAGTACAACTTGTGCAGGATGACCATAACGATTCCACTCTCCACAGGAAATGATCGCTACTTCCGGCTTCCCGCGATCTACCAGGTCCTGCGACGTTGCATACTTCGAGCCGTGGTGGGCCACTTTAACGATCTTGGCCTTGAGATTCATGTCTTTGGTAAGCATCCGATGCTCCGTTTGTTCTTCGGCATCACCGGGCAGCAACATTGAAAAGTCGCCATAGTCGAGCCTTGCCACAACAGAGTTTGCGTTAGCTGGATTCCCGCCGGTTTTCGTCTGCTCTTTGGTGAAATAAGGTTCAGCCGGCGCCAGTATCGTCAGCCTGGCACCGCCACCGATGTCATACTTCGCGCCCGGCTGGGCCTTCTCGTAGTGCGCGCCACTCTTGCTCACGGCATCTTTGTATTCGTCGAAGAACCTCGTGATTGTTGCCGCCTTGTCGAGCTTTTTGCCGGCCGGCTTATTGTTAGCAGGCTTTTTCCCGGCTGCGGCAGCGGGAGCTTTTGTTTGAGAAGCTAACGACTCCGGCAGGTCCGGCCCGAGGCCATTATCAATTACATTCAAGACTTTGGTCGCCTTGATGACCTCGTCAGCGCCACCTATGTGATCCGGATGCGGATGAGTGGCAATAAAATAATCCAGTTGCGTCACGTTGTAGCGCTTCAACGCGTCAAGCACAACCTTCCCTTTGCCTGTGTCACCCGCGTCGAGCAAAACCGTCGTTCCAGTCGGCGAGATAATGAGAATCGAATCACCATTGATCGGTCCGACATCGAGCACGTGGACCTGAAGTTCCCCTCCCGACGGCGGCGGAGGCTTTGTCTTCCACCACGGCAATACATACTTCCAGCCAACATAGCTTGCCGCGCCAAGCACAACTACTAAAACAGCAATTGCGCAGCCGCAGCCCCTTAGCGATCGCTTCGCCAAAACTTTGTCCTCGTAGCTGGAGTTGACAAGTAAGCGGGAAGTTTTATTTCGTTCAACCTATCCATCGGCGCCAACTGCCTCATGATCGCGCTCCCACATTGTTTCCGCTTCGCTGGTAATGCGCGTCGGATACTTCTCGTTCCAGCAGGCAACGCAGGAAGATTCGGGACGAATGCCAATCGCCTCGATCATTCCCTCGAGCGAGAGATAGCCAAGGGAGTCGGCTTCGATAAACTTGCAAATCTCTTCAATCGACATCTGCGCCGCAATCAAGTCGGCTTTGTTCGGTGTGTCTATTCCGTAATAGCACGGACTTATCGTCGGCGGGCAACTGATCCGCAAGTGGATCTCTTTCGCTCCTGCTTCGCGCACCATCCTGACAATCTTTTTTGACGTTGTGCCACGAACAATCGAGTCATCTATAAGAACCACGCGCTTGCCTTCTATTAAGTGGCGCACAGGATTCAATTTGATGCGCACTCCAAATGAGCGAATGGACTGGCGTGGCTCTATGAAGGTGCGCCCGACATAGTGATTACGCACCAGTCCAAAACGAAAATTGAGTTTACTTTGCGCTGAGTAGCCAATAGCAGCGACCGTGCCCGAATCAGGCACCGGCACAACGAGGTCTGCATCGGCAGGT
Source organism: Blastocatellia bacterium (assembly GCA_963698325.1). Classification (GTDB taxonomy): domain Bacteria; phylum Acidobacteriota; class Blastocatellia; order Pyrinomonadales; family Pyrinomonadaceae; genus PSRF01. Next base: position 1,454,877 of record CAVOQJ010000013.1, read on the forward strand.
TGTTCGATCGCCAGGCGCTGGCCCATTTTGTGCCGCGATTCATTTACCGAATGACCGTAAATGAGCGAATCAGGCCGCGCAAAATAAACGTGTTCGAAGAGGCACATCGAAGGCTTTTGTTCCGGCAAGGGATGGGACGAACGCAAACCATCCTGGCTGATTATCAGCATCTCACCCGGTTCGACCTCGCGAACGTATTGAGCATCGATGAGATCAAACGCGCACGTTTCTGAGGCCACTACCCACGCGTCTCCGAGCCGGCCCAGCGCTAGTGGCCTAAAGCCACGTGGATCGCGAATCGCTATTAGCTCCCCCGGCGTCAGGAAAAGCATGGAAAAGGCGCCTTCCGTGTTTCGCAAAACTTCTGGTATCGCCTGCCGAACTGACGGGGCTTTGGAACGCGCCACGCCGTGCAATATCACTTCCGTATCAGAGGTCGCGGAAAAAATTGCGCCTTCGCGTTCGAGTTTGCGCCTCTCTTCGCGAGCGAACGGCAAGTTGCCGTTATGGCAAACGGCGATCTGCCCATGCTGGCAGGTAACAAGAAAAGGTTGGGCTTCGCGAATTGAAACATCGCCGGCCGTAGAGTAGCGAACGTGGCCGATAGCGCTGGCGCCAGGTAAACGATCAAGAGTGGACTGATCAAACGCATCGGCGACGTATCCCATCGCACGTTCCAGACGCAGTTCTGATCCATTCGATGAAGTAATGCCGCAGGATTCCTGCCCGCGATGCTGGAGGGCGTAGAGACCGAGATACGTCAGACGCGCGGCGTCAGGGTGACCGTAGATCCCGAAGACCCCGCATTCATCGTGAAATTTATCCGTAGTTATCTCCAAATTCCCTCTTATCAGGCGCTTGCATCCACCTCGTCAAGCCGGCTGCTGCGACGAGCTGTCTGCAGGCGGCACCGCGTCACTTGCTTCTTTTCTGAATACACTCTGAGCTTACTTCGCATTGGAAAAGCTTTCAACTCAGAAAGAATCACTCTCAGGGATACACAAAACATTCCGGCTTCGGTATCATTGTTTTTCATCATAGACTGACTGCTGAATTTCCAGGCTCAGTAAATCAGAAAAACATTGCCGCTCCCCACGAAGCAAAACCTGTTGCAAAAATCGGAGAACCAGATCGATGAGATGCGCGTTGTTAGTTGTAGTCTTTGTCGTGGTGTTTGGCAGCGCATTCGCAAGCCGAGCCAGGGGAGGCGAGGCGGTAAGATTTGGCAAGACACACTTGTCTGTTACTTATCATTAAGCAGACGTCAGGCGAAATATCTGTTCCATATTCTTGAGACGTGAAGACGACGAGCATCTCATATAGCATTCTTACTGTTGTTCTTCGTGCGGCACTTGTGGTTGCGCTGATCAGCTCGGGGTGGCTTGTCTACAGCAAACTTCCTCACGAGTCGGCGATTGACAAGCCGGCCACAAGTCCCGAAACCACGTTGCAGATCGTGTTGCACCTACCTCTTAGTGAGGGCGCCAACGCGCTGGACATACCTGTGAATCTCTATCCGATCGACATCGTCGACATCGTCGCTGCGCGTCACGAATATTTTACTGAGCGACGTGCAGGCAAACGCCTCGACGACTTTCTGAACGAGCGCATGAAGGGTCGCGCTCCCGTTGCCGCCAAACTTGACAAGCAGGGCCAGACTTCCGTGGTCATCAGCCGGGGCAGTTGGTGGCTGCACGCACAATTGTCTGGTGAAGAAAACCTGGAGTGGCGTCTTCCGCTTAATGTCGGCGGCGCCAAACAGATAGTTGAGCTCACTTCGCAGAACGTCTACGCGCGAACACGAAGCTTTTGAAAAACAGAGGTCAGAGGTCAGGGATCAGGGGTCAGGGGTCGGAAGCACGTAGCCGCATTCATGGGTCATCTGCCCTTTAACATCTGAGATTTGACATCTGACATCTGACACCTGATATCTGACATCTGACATCTGCTTTTATGAAGGCCCTGCGGATCGAAAAAAAGAAGTTGGCAGTGCGCGAAATTGAAAAACCAGAGCCGGGAACGGAGGCTCTCGTTCGCGTGTTGCTTTCAGGAATCTGCAACACCGACCTGGAAATCGCGCGAGGTTATGCCGGGTTCCAGGGAACCCTCGGGCACGAGTTTGTTGGCCTGGTGGAGGCAGCGCCTGATCGCTCACTCGTGGGTAGAAGAGTTGTCGGTGAGATCAACGCCGGCTGCGGAGCCTGTGACTTGTGTCAGGCAGGCGATCCGCGTCACTGCCAAAATCGAACGGTGCTCGGCATTGTTGGACGAGACGGCGCACATGCCGAGTTTTTGCGGCTGCCATCAACGAACCTTTTGCCCGTGCCTGATATGGTGGTTGATGAGCATGCGGTTTTCGCGGAACCGCTTGCCGCTGCGTGCGGCATCATGGAACGGGTGGACATCAAACGCTCACATCGAGTTGCGATTATCGGCGACGGAAAGTTGGGCCTGCTTTGCGCGCAGGCCATTGCCTTAAGTGGAGCCAGCACTTTGTTGATCGGTAAGCACACTGAAAAACTACGCATCGCGGAACGGCGTGGAATTGAAACAGCTACGGCGCGAACTGCTGCCAAACGAAAACGTGAGTTTGATGTGGTGGTAGAGGCGTCGGGCTCGCCTTCCGGCTTTGTTGGGGCTTTGGAGTTGTTGCGCCCGCGCGGCACGCTGGTTTTAAAGTCGACGTTTCAGGGACCGGGTAAGATCGATGAAATCGATCAGGCGCGTCTGGTGGTTGACGAGATTAGTATTGTGGGTTCACGTTGCGGCCGCTTCCAGCCGGCGCTCGACCTGTTGAAGAAAGGCGCGATCGATATTGACAGCCTGATTAGCGAAGAATATCCGCTTTCCCGCGGCGTGCATGCAATGGAACGCGCCGGCCGGAAAGGCGTTTTGAAAGTGTTTCTCAGACCGTGAAAAACAAGACGGCAGGAGCAGGAGCAGACGGCAGACGGCAGAAAGCAGAAAAGATATTTTCCATTTCTCATTTTTCAATGGTCATTTTCCATTTGTACTAGACGAGCAAGTGGAATGATGGTTAGGCAGCTTGATGGAAGATGCGGATCTAGATGGAAAACGGAAGTTGCGGACCTAAATGGAAAATGAAAACTGAGAAATGAGAAATGGAAAATCGGCTACTTCCTGCCGTCCGCCCTGCCGTCTGCTCCTGCTCCTGCCGTCTGCTCCTGCCGTCTGCTCCTGCTCCTGCCGTCTGCTCCTGCCGTCTGCTCCTGCCGTCTGCTCCTGCTCCTGCCGTCTGCTCCTGCCGTCTGCTCCTGCCGTCTGCTCCTGCCGTCTGCTCCTGCCGTCTGCCCTCTGCCTTTCGCCGCCGATCTTTTGCCCAAGAGTCTACCATTAGTTATACTTCAGGCCTTCCCTGCGTCCGGTAATCACTTTACTTAAGTGATGATCTCGGGGGCCCGACTGACAGCTTTTTTTCGAAGGTGGTGTTTTATGTTCGACCTTGCTAAAGACCAAACAACTCTAAACGAGCGGGCCATCTTGCGGAAGCTCCGCGTTTGGATCATCGCGCTGGGCGCCGCCTGTCTGCTGGCGGGAATTGGAGTAGGCGCCATGCTTTCCGGGCGTCCAACCGGGGCGCAGAGTGAGGCGCAGATTGCGCGTGCGCCGGAGGCACTTTCGGCTTCGTTTGCGGAGATCGCCAGGCGTGTAGAGCCCGCGGTCGTGAACATAGAGACGCTCACGCCAACGACCGAGGTCGCCGATAAAGATAACGAAGATAAAGACGAGCAATCGTCGAACAATCCTTTGCTCGACATGTTTCGTCGTCAGGCGCGTCGTCCTACGCGGGGCGTGGGTAGCGGTTTCATCGTCAGTCCAAAAGGCTACATTCTGACCAATGAACATGTGGTTGAAGGATCGTCTCGGATAATTGTGGGCCTGCAGTCTGGCGAAAAATATCGCGGCAAAGTTGTCGGTATCGACAGAGAAACGGACGTTGCGGTGGTAAAGATCGATGCCCCACAAGACTTGCCGACCGTCACGCTGGGCGATTCGAATGCCGCTCAGGTTGGCGATTGGGTGTTGGCGATTGGTTCGCCGTTTGGTCTCGACCAAACGGTTACCGCGGGCATCATTTCGAAGAAGGAAAGAGAGAGCCCGTTCTTCACAACCTTTCAGCGCTTCCTGCAAACTGACGCGGCGATCAATCGTGGAAACAGCGGTGGTCCACTCGTAAATATGCGCGGCGAAGTAATTGGGATCAATTCCCAGATAGCCACTTCCACCGGAGACTACAACGGTATCGGCTTTGCCCTGCCGGCGGTGGAAGCGAATTTCGTCTATCGCCAGATTCTCGCCGGCGGAAAGGTTCGCCGAGGTTATCTGGGCGTTACACTCGAGTCAGTCAAAGAAGAGTTTGCGCGCGTCTATGGTCTGCCTGAGGCAAAGGGCGCGATCATTATGGACCTGCCGCCAACGAAGGATGGTCAACCGACTCCGGCGGTGAAAGCAGGCCTGCAGTCGAACGACATCATTACTGAATTCAACGGTCAGCCGGTGGCCAGTGCGCAGGATTTGATCCAGAAAGTTGCGGCAAGCCCGGTGGGTGAATCTGTGAGCTTCACCTTCCTTCGCGACCGCGACGGAAAATTTGAAAAACTAAACGCCAACGTGGTGCTTGGAGAACGCCCCAAGCTGCCGCAACTTAACGAACCTGATGATTCGACTGCTCCCAAAAACAATGAAAAGGAAAGCGATCCCAAAGGAAACGGACTGCACCTGGGAGTTACGCTCGCCGAGCTCACACAGCAGCTCATTGCGGAGAAGCATCTCACCGGAGTGCGGGGCCTCTACGTGAAGGATGTTGATCCTAATGGGTTGCTGGCGGAAGTGCGCGCCGCCGGCGGACAGCAGGCACTTAGTGAAGGTGATGTCATCACGCGCATAAACCGGGTTCCGGTAGCAACTCTGGCTGACTTCCAAAGGGTTCTGAGCAGTTTGAAGGCGGGTGATCCGATTGTGTTGCAGGTCTCACGCTTCGTAAGAGATCGGGTAACGACGAGAATTATTCAGTTTACTTACCAATAAGGAATGGTGCCAGGCGTCAGGTGTCAGGTGCCAGTCGGCCGACACCTGACCTCTGATACTCGACACCTAGATAATGGCTCAAGCAAAAAAAGCTCTCGCAAAAAATAGCTCGAAAAAACAATCCCGAGCGCCAGCACGCGCCTCCGTAAAAACCTACAGTAACTACATCGGTGGCAAGTGGGTCCAAAGTGAATCCGGCGAAGTGTTTGAAAACATCAACCCGGCTGATACCGAGGATGTGATCGGTCGTTTCCCGCTCTCAACCAGTGATGATGTGAACGCTGCGGTCAACGCTGCCCAAAGCGCCTTCGATGGTTGGCGTAATATGCCGGCCCCTAAACGCGCCGAAATTCTTTTCCGCTTGGGCGAAATCCTGATCCGCAACAAAGATCGCTTCACCTCCGACATGACGCGGGAAATGGGAAAGGTCCTGAAAGAGGCGGGCGGTGATGTTCAGGAAGCTATCGACTGCACCTACTACACTGCCGGCGAAGGACGCCGACTGCACGGGTTTACTACTCCGGCGGAAATGCCTGACAAGTTTGCAATGTGCGTGCGTCAGCCGGTGGGTCTCTGTGGATTGATTACGCCATGGAACTTTCCGATGGCGATACCTTCATGGAAACTAATTCCCGCGCTCGTCTGCGGCAACACCGTGGTGCTGAAGCCCGCCGAAGATACACCGCTGTCCACTTACAACCTGGTGCAGGCTTGCGAGCAGGCAGGTATACCGCCGGGCGTTGTGAATCTGGTCACTGGACATGGCGAAAACGTAGGAGCCGCGATTACTAATCATCCGGCGCTACGTTTGATTTCGTTTACCGGCTCAACGGAAACAGGCCGCATTGTCGCTTCGGCTTGTGCCGAGCGCAACGCCATCTGCTCGCTCGAGATGGGCGGCAAGAATGTCATCATCGTCATGGATGACGCCGATATCGATCTCGCAATTGAAGGGGCAATTTGGGGCGCGTTTGGAACTTCAGGACAACGCTGCACGGCCTCCTCGCGCCTGGTCGTTCATAAGAAAATCTACAAGCAGTTTTCGAAGAAGCTGGTGGAACACACCAAAGCTTTGCGCATTGGTAATGGCGCAGATCCGAAAACGGATGTCGGTCCGGTCATCAATGCCGATGCTGTGAAGAAGATCATGAAGTACATTGAAATTGGTGAACGGGAGGATGGCGCAACTTTGGCTTGCGGTGGCAAACGTTTGACGCGAGGCGAATATGCTCGAGGTTATTTCATCGAGCCCACAGTGTTCACCGACGTGGCTCCTGACATGCGCATTGCCCAGGAGGAGATTTTTGGACCGGTAACTGCTGTGATTCCAACTAGATCTCTCGACGAAGCAGTTGAAATCGCCAATGGAGTTCGCTATGGCCTGTCTGCCGCAATCTATACTCGCGATGTAAACCGTGCCTTCCGCGCCATGCAGGATATGTACACCGGAATTTTTTATGTAAACGCTTCGACAATTGGGGCAGAGGTCCACCTGCCGTTTGGCGGCACAAAAGCGACCGGCAATGGTCATCGCGAAGCGGGCACACAGGTTCTGGATATTTTTTCTGAGTGGAAATCAATTTATGTCGACTATAGCGGCAAGCTCCAGCGCGCTCAGATCGACCTCATTGACGGCATGGGATAAGACAGGAGGTCGGGGATCGGGGGTTGGGGGTCAGGGATCAGAACGTCATACGATGGCTGCCAATCCGCAATCTGACTAATTTTTCTGACTTCTGTCTCCTGAGTTCTGTCTTCTATCTTCTGTCATTCTGGAGGGAATACTGTGATTGTCGGCCTGCCAAAAGAGATAAAGGATAATGAATACAGAGTGGGCTTGACGCCCGCAGGTGTTCGCGCGCTGACTGACGCGGGCCACGAGGTGATTGTTGAAAAAGACGCCGGCGACGGTTCTGGTTTTGAAGATGCTCTTTATCAAAAAGCAGGCGCACAAATTATCGATTCCGCTGACGATGTTTGGGCCAGGGCCGAAATGATCGTTAAGGTCAAGGAACCAATCGAGCCTGAATATCCCCGCATGCGCGAAGGACAGTTGCTCTTCACCTATCTTCACCTGGCGCCAGACCCCGAGCTCACCAAACAACTTCTGAAAAGCAAAGTTACCGGCATCGCCTACGAAACGATCACGGATCGGAAGGGCGGGTTGCCGCTGCTCACACCAATGTCCGAAGTTGCCGGACGCATGGCCATCCAGGTGGGCGCCCACTACCTCGAGAAGATGGCCGGCGGCCGCGGCATCCTTCTCGGCGGCGTGCCGGGTGTGCCCGCAGCAAGAGTGGTGATTATCGGCGGCGGCGTCGTGGGAACAAACGCCGCGAAGATTGCGGTGGGCATGGCCGCCCACGTGACGATTATCGACAATAACCTCGATCGCCTCCGTGAGCTTGACGATATTTTTCTTTCCAAGATTTCAACTTTGGCTTCCAGCGCTTACATGATTCACGATGCGATCTCAAACGCTGACTTGATCGTCGGTGCGGTGCTGGTGCCCGGCGCCGCCGCCCCACGCCTGGTAACGCGAAGCATGCTGAAAGATGTGCCGAATGGAGCGGTGATTGTTGATGTCGCGGTGGACCAAGGCGGCTGCATTGAGACGACGCATCCGACTACCCACTCGAACCCGACTTATTACGTCGAGGGTGTTTTGCACTACTGCGTGGCCAACATGCCTGGGGCGGTGCCGCGGACGTCCACATTTGCGCTGACTAACGCCACGCTTCCCTATGCGCTGAAGCTGGCTAATCAGGGATTCTTTGAAGCAATCCGCAGCGATGCAGGATTAAAAGCCGGCGTTAACACTTACGCTGGTCACTGTACCTACCAGGCAGTAGCTGAAGCGCAGGGTCTCGCGTACACCAGCATCGATGCCCTGGTGGAAGTCACCAGCGCGTCTGTAGTGTGATCTGTTTTTTTCAGCCGCGGATTGGCGCGGATTAGACGAATCTGAAAAACAGTTCCTAACGCTGTCTTGTTCTGTGTTCTGATCGGCGTTTGTCCGCGCAAATCCGCGGCTAGTATTCCTAACCGTTCTTCCGAGCCAGCAACTCTTCAATACATTCGATCAGCCTCTCGCTTGTAACAGGCTTGGAAAGAAAAGCGTCTGCCTGGTCTGCGTCGCAATTGGTGTCTTTTCGTTCGAGAGCACTGAGCAGGATAACCGGAAGATGAGCGAGTGTCTGGCTGTTTCTCAGGAATCGGCAAAACTCGTGGCCGCTGAGATTCGGCATCATTGCATCGGTTACCACCACATCTATCGGAGTGGAGAGTGCCACCTTCATAGCCTCGAGTCCATCAGAAGCTGTAATCACGCGGTAGCCTCCACGCTCCAGCACAACCTCCAGAAAACGTCTGAGGGCACGATCATCTTCAGCCAGCAGGACACAAATCCCGTTGCTAGATTCAGCTTGCGGCATAACGACATCTGACTCTGATAATGAAATTTTTTCCTGGACCATCGTATTGTGGGTGCGTCGGGAGTTTGGCAGCTGTTGGCCAGGCGGTAAGGTCTTACTGCCGACGACGCGGGCTGTGGCAAGCCGGGCAGACTCAGAATAAGACTGAGCTGAGAGCATTGTCAATTAGTATCCGGTGAGGCTCGATCTAAGCCGCAGACTTGCGCGGACGATCGCGGATCAGATTGAATAACATCAGGCGTCCAAAGTAAGAAATAGCTTTTCATATTCGTGTCATCCGCGTTAACCCGCGGCCGTAAGTTCAGGCTACTCGTCGATAAATTGTCGGTGCCAAAGCTCAAGATTCAGTAACAGAAAAACTTGAAGGCTGTAGTCTTCACGACCCGAAAGGTTCAGATCAATGAGGCGTCTCACTTCCTCGGGACGAAACAGGCCGCGCTGCCGAACGACTTTTTCTGACAACAGTTCCTCTACCAGCGGCCGCAAGGGGCCGCGCAGCCACGAGCGAATCGGGGCGCCAAAGCCGGCCTTCTTGCGCCAGACGACGTCGTGCGGCAAGAGCCTTTCCAGGGCGCGCTTGAGAATGTATTTTCGCTTGAAGCCGTGCAGTTTCAGTTCTGGCGGTATGCGCGCTGCGAATTCAATCATCTGGCGATTAAGGAAAGGCACCCTCACTTCCAGGTTCGCGGCCATCGAAGTTTTGTCAGTCGTTATTAGATTCAAGCACGGCAGAAAAGTTTTTAGATCCACATAAAGCAGACGGTTCAGTGGCGCGGCGCCGCTCACGCGCGCAAAGTAACGGCGATGGGCGGCGTAGGCATTCAGTTCGCGCGTCGCCTGGCGCATATCGTCGGAATAGATTCGCTGTTTGGCTTCATCAGTGAAGTAGGTGCCGTAACCCAAATATCGTTCTTCAAAATCCAGACCCGCGCTGCGTGCAAACTTCTTGGCATTGCGAAGCGGCGCCGTCAATCTTCCCGGCAACCCGCCCGGTAGTGTGCGCTCGATCGTCTTCATCAACGGACGCCGCAGCATCGCTGGCACTGGATCGAAAGCGCCGGCAATTTTCATCGCCAGCTGCCGTGGGTAGCCCGCAAACACTTCATCACCGCCCATGCCGGACAACATCACTCGCCGCGTTTCGCGTGCAGCTTGCGACACAAGGTAAGACGGTATGGCCATGTCGATGGCCGGCTCATCCATGTGATAAACGAGCTTCGGCAGCAGCTCCGCGACCGCGGGTTGCAGCGTGATTTCGTGGTAGTCGGTATCCAGATGCTGATTCACTCGACGGGCCCACTCCACGTCGTCCGGAATGATGTCGTAACGCAGATCCTTAGAATCTATGCCCACCGTATACGTGGAAACTCGCCGCCCGTTGCTATGACGTTTCATCATCGCAACGATTCCTGATGAATCAATCCCGCCCGAGAGAAACGATCCAAGCGGAACGTCGGCAACCATTTCCATCTTGACAACTCTATCTAGCGTCTCAAGCAACTGCTCCTGCCACCATGCCTCACTGCGGCCTTCCTCGATCTCATCGAACGAAACATCCCACCATTGATTAATCTTAATCTCGTCGTCATGGAACCTCAGGGCATGGGCTGGCGGAAGCGTCTTGATCCCTCGAAAGAGGGTATTCGGATCGGGGGCCCAGAGGAATGTCAGAAACTGATTCAGCGATTCCGTGTCGAGGGCGCGTTCGATGAGATCCGTTGCCAGTATTGCTTTTACCTCCGAGGCGAAAACAAAATGGCCCGGTTGGTCCGCTCGTGAGGGCACGTACGCGTAATAGAGTGGCTTGATGCCTACATGATCCCGCGCGAGAGTCAGAGTGCGTTCCTGATTGTCCCATACCGCGAAATGAAACATGCCGTTGATGCGCGACAGGCATTCAGGACCCCATTCGGCAAAAGCAGCCAGCAGCACTTCCGTGTCTGTTTCAGTCCTGAACTCGTGGCCTTTGCCCTTCAACTGCTCGCGCAGTTCACGATAATTGTAGATCTCGCCGCCAAACGTAATGACGTAACGACCATCAGCGGAAAGCATTGGCTGATGACCCGCTATGCTGGTGTCGATGATTGCGAGACGGCGATGGCCCAAACACGCGCGCCGCGCTGGGGCAGCAATGGCTTCTGAAGTCCAAACTCCTTCATCGTCACGGCCACGATGCTCGATGGTCTGCAACATCGCGGCAATGTGTTGTTCGGGATCGAGGCTGATTAATCCGGCAATTCCACACATAGGCTAAGAATAGTGATGAGTGATGAGTGATGAGTGAAGAGTGATGAGAACGCTGATATTGAAGAACCTATTCTTTGAGATATTGATCACTGGCCATCAGGTCATCACATCACTCATTACTCATCACTCCTCACTCATCACTCATCACTCATCACTCTTCACTCTTCACTCCTCACTCATCACTCATCACTCTTCACTCTTCACTTTCCTCGGCAGTCCTGTTCGTAGAGAATCCCTGATGCGAAAGGTAGAGCGGGTGGTAGCCTCGAGTTCTTGAAGAGTAATCGGAGCCGGATTGCCCTCTGCGACAACGGCGCATGCCACGCGTGTCTCTGCTGTCTGACCTTTGTTCTGCCGGCGCAACGTCTCCTTCTTTTCGCGGCCACCGGCGTAGAGGCGGGCGCTGCAAAAGTCTTCGATAACGAAGACTTTGCCTTCGGCAAAAATTTCGATGTGTTCTTTCGGAAGGGCACTGTCCCCATTGGCAAGGTAGGCAATCATGCCGTTTGATCCGTCGCCGAATTGTAGCGTGATGAGCACAGAGTCTTCACGAATTGCATTCCCCTTACCGCCGGCAATAGCTGCGGCATACACCAACGTCGGTGGTGCGCCCGTAAGAAATTGCATCAAGTCGACGAAATGACAAACTTCGCCAATGATGCGTCCGCCACCTTCGTCGGGATCCTGCGTCCAGTGCTCGCGCTGGATGCGACCGGCGTTCACGCGGTAAACGATTGAAAGAGGTGCCTGCCGAGCGGCAAAGACTTCTTTCGCCCTGACAGCTAAAGGAGAAAAACGCCGGTTGAAACCAACCAGTAACTTTCCTTCAGACTTGGAGGCTGCCTCGAGCACGCTATCCAGCTCAGCGTCGTCGAGGGCGAGAGGCTTTTCGACGAAGACGTTTTTGCCACGTTCCAGGGCAAGTCTCGCCAACTCCGCGTGCGAGCCATGTCGCGTAGCGATGACGATTAGATTTGCCTCATTGTCATCAATCACACTTTGTGCGTCTGACAGAAAACGAGCGAAGCCATATTTCGCGCCCATGTCGCGCGCTGAGACACCCGAGGCGGAAGCAATTGAACAAAACTCGGCGCCGGCTGTTTTGAAGTTTGGCAACAGAACTTTTTGCGCATAGTCCCCGGCGCCTATCAATCCCACACCAACGCGTCCAGCAGGCGGTGCTGCTTTTTTAACAGCCGATTGATTTTCGATGCGGCGGTTAATTCCGCTTTCAGTGTCGTAAGTCAGCAGTACCGCCAGGTAATTTTGATCCGTGCTGCCGGAAATAAGTTGGTAAGCGCGCCGCGCGTCCTCGATAGAAAATCTGTGAGTGATGAGTGGCTTTACGTCAATGCGCCGGGCGGCCAGGAGGTCGAGGAATGCTTCGATGTTGCGGCCCTCGGTCCAACGCACGTAGGCAATAGGATAATCGTGTCCGTGTTCCTCATAGTCGGGATCATAACGACCCGGTCCATAAGATAGCGAAACCTTCAGCGTTAGCTCGCGCTGGTAATAGACATTCCGGGGCACATCCATGCCAATCATCCCAACTGCGACCACCCGACCCTTCAAACGTGAAATTTCGCCCGCCAGCTCGATTGGCCCGTTTGTCGTCGTTGCTGCCGCTATGATGCAAGCATCGGCACCGCGTCCCCGTGACCAGGCCATAACCTTCTCACTCGCTTCACCAGGAACGCATCCGTCGTCGGCTCCGGAGGCACGGGCCAGTTGAGTACGCGCCTCATCGATGTCAATTCCAAAGACACGGCAGCCATTCGCCTTCAAAAGTTGCACCGTAAGCTGGCCAACTAAACCGAGTCCGATAACTACAATCGATTCCCCGAGAGTCGGCTCAGCGAGCCGCACGCCCTGCAACGCGATCGCGCCAACCGTACCGAAAGCTCCTTCTTCAAAACTCAACTGGTCGGGCAGGTGCACACATAGGTTCCGCGGTACGGAAATGACTTCGGCGTGAGACGCGTAGTCAGTGCCGGCGCAAGACACGCGATCCCCAGCGTGAAACTCCGTCACGTCTTTCGCAGCCTCAATGACTATGCCGGCGGCGCTGTAGCCGACTGCGTGCGACTGCTCGAGTTTGTCGCGTACACCTTCAACCGCTTGCCGCAGACCGTCGGTTTTCACCTTCTGCCAAACTTTTCCGATCAGCTCGGGCCTCTCTCGGGCTTTGCCTAACAAACCTTTTTGTCCCAACTCCGCAAGCGCGCGCTCAGTGCCGGCGCTGATCAAAGATGCAGCGGTGCGAACCAGCACACGGCCAGGCTGGACCACAGGCACCGGCACATCGGCTACGGTGCCTTCGCCCGTTCTCAAGTTTTGCAAAAGCTGCTTCATTATTAACGTTCAGGTCCGAGCAAATAATAAAAGAGTGCATTTTAGCCAAGAGCGGGGGCAAGCCCACCTTCCCGACCCAGAGACTCTCTGACCCGCTCAATTATCCCGCCTGAAAGCCTTTCAGCCGAGAATCAGAAATCTACTCCGATCAGCTCATGGTCGGGAAGGTGGGCTCGCCCCCGCTGGTGGGCCAACACTCACCGCTAAGAGTTTCTACTTGGTCAGTGCTCTCTATGTTCTTGTATTGGCTTTCCTCGCCAAAGTACTCTCTATCAGAACCGAAACCCAATCAGCGCGTGCGTCCCACGTTCCACTCGAGACCGCCGACTGTCTCGCTCGCGCGGCGGCCGGATCCTTTTCGTTCAAAGACTCTTCTACAAAGCGAAACCAATCATCGTGGCTGCGCGCGATGCGCAGGACGTTGCCCATTGATTCATATTCGGGCAATGGCGAAATGACGACCGGTAGTCCCGTTGCCAGGTATTCGCGGACCTTTATCGCCGAACCATAACTCGTAAACGAATGCGCAGTGTCCCACGGCAGGACACAGACATCAAAACCCGCCGCATATTGTGGCAATTGCTGGTAGGGCACGGGTGGCAGAAAATGCGTGTTTGGCAAATGCTCAATCTCGACGCCCCGCGACTTGTTGCCGATGAAGATCCACTGCCAGTCAGGTCGCTCCCGCGCCGCACGCTTTATCAAATCCTGATCAATCAACCATGGTTCGATTGCTCCGAAATAACCAAGCCGCGGCCCGGAAATACTTGTCACCGCTGCCGCAACTTCGGCGGAGCCGGCGCCGACTTGCGACCAGTGATCGAAATCGACAGCCTGCTCCAAAAGAAAAGAACGTTCACGAGCGCGGTCTGCTTCCGCCAGAAGTTTTTGCCCTGAATAAAGCACGATATCGGCGTTATCGATGGCGCGTTCATGTAGTTTTCTAATCGTCTCAAGGTCGGTAGCGTGGTCCATCAGGTTCGCATCATACTTGTCTGACACCTGATAGATCACCAGCTGTTCATCAAACTCGCCAATCATGTCTGCCGCCGTGGGAATTGCAATCCAAAGAATTGGTCGCGAGAGACCCTTCCGGCGCGCCAGCCGCCCAATTTGCGTGGCGAGCAATCTACGATTTATAGCGCGCGCAGCGTGACTTCCAAAAAAAGGAATCACTGCGGGTGAGACCACAGTAATTCCCTCCGGCGTAGCGCGCGCAAGACGAGCATAAGACCGAAGCTTGCGTGCGATGCGAGGCAGCAAGTCTTTGTGCGCGAGACTCGGCAGGCCCATCGAAATCGAGTTAACAAAGATCACACGATTGCCGGCTTTGGCGAAGCGCCGCATCAGATGGTACTTCGAGTGGGGATGGTGATACCACCAATCCTCTCCCGCGAAACAGATAATCGAGTGTCCTTGAATCACTTTGGTCTGTATAATCCGCCGCGTAATGAAGCACGAATGCAGCGGCGTAGCAAATGCGGATCATCCGTGCAATCAGCAAGTGCGCGAGGATTTATTTCAGTGGCCATTGCGCGCTATTCAAAAGCTTTTTATCACGGCAATCTTCCTGCCTTTGTCTTTGATTGGTGCCGCCATTCTCATCTATCAACGCCGGCTTCAACCTCTGGCGATCTTGCTGATAGTACCTTGTTACTACTTCTGCACGCAGTCAGCCCTGCACACCGAGTATCGCTACGTTCTTGTCATCCACTATTTCCTCTTTGTGCTGGCCGCTGTTAGTGTTTACGCAATCGGCTGCCAAATCAAACAAAGCCTATTGAAGAACGCTGTCTTCAACACTGATCAATTTTTGTTTGTTTCCGAAATCATAGAGCACATGCCTGCGCGGCGAAAATGCGCGACGGTAAGACGAGATCTCGAACGCAATCAGGACGTGCAAACGGTGGACTAAACGCCATCACCGGCGCTGACGGTCTAGACAAGTTTCATTATTCTCATCCAACGTTCGAGATTCTCTTGCGCCTCGCGCTGAAACACTCCTGCCCATTGTTCCACCTCGTTTGCGGAAGAACCAAAAAGGGTTCCCCGAAGGTGTGCGACCAACGCATCCAAATCACCGAAGCCGTACAGGAGCATTCCGCGGCTCTCTTCGCCCATCGCCGCGATGACCGGGATCCCGCACCAGATCGCCTCGATGCGCGACAGCCCATAGCCCTCGTGCTTGAACCCCCGGACGAAAACATCACTCCGCCTGAAAATCTGTAGCACCTGCGCGTGCGGAATCTTTTCCAGTACGGTAATCCAGTCACGCTCCTGCAACACCTCGGCACGATAGTCGTCGTCGCGCGCGAATGCACCATCAATCAGGATGAGCCCGACGTTTTCCCCGCTCTCGCGCCGAATCCTCTCGACCGCCTCGGCCACGTGTGCGAAACCGTAACTAGGAATGAACACACCAGTCGAGACCACATGCCTGTCGTATTGTGCGAGGACGGACTCGATCTCGCTCGACAATCCGGCGCGGAGTTCGCTGTAAGGTATCGGGAGCAGGGCGTTAACTGTACTGACGTTTTGCCGCACACCAATCTCATCTCGCAAAAATTCGTTGATGCCCTCGTTGACCACCGCGAACTCGTCGACCAAACTAACGGACAGCTTGAAAAGCATTTTCGTCAGGAGGCCGAAGTCCGAGTACCTGGAAGGGAGAGAGCCATCGTGCACGACTTTGACCCACTCGAAACGCAGCACGAGTTTCAAGAGCGCCCACAGGGGAACCATGAAAGGATTCGGATACTCGATAAGAAAATAGAACGAGTCAACTATTCTGGCCTTGAACCCTTCCCTTAGCAGAAGCGGAATAAGTCCGAGCCTCCTGTAATCTATCGGGCTCACGTTCGGACTCCGCGGCAAATTCTCTCCCGCCGCCCACAGTTCGGCGCCCCTGCCTTTCGTAAATTCAAAGAGTGCACTGGTGAAAATCGCCACCCCACCGTGGGGCGGCGGATACGGCCCAAGCAGGACAATCTTGCGGCTCATCGTGTGTGCCTACTCCTCTTAGTTTAGCTCTCGCCGAACGGTGCCTGGCCGGATGGTTGCAACTGTATAATGTCCGCCTGCAACTCAGAATCCGACGCGCCGGTTTTTCGGGAATTCGGCGCAGCAAGTTGTTGCCGTCGAAAGGAACCCCCTTGTTGGAGCTGGAAGAATCTCCTGAACAGTTAAGCGCAGCACACGGCAAGAGTACGCGCGTGTCCGTCGTGGTGCCGTCGTACAACCACGCGTCCTTTGTCAAGCAGACGCTGCGCTCGATAATCAGGCAAACGTTTACGCCCGCCGAGTTGCTCGTCATCGATGACGGCTCGACCGATGGTTCACCGAAAATCATCGAAACAGTGTTGCACAACTGTCCGTTCCCATGCGAGCTTGTTGCCAGGAAAAATTGCGGCCTCTCGGCGACCTTGAACGAAGGATTTGAGCGAACGCGCGGCGACTATTTCGCTTACTTAGGCTCAGACGACTTGTGGCTGCCGGATTTTTTGCGCGCGCGCGTTAGCCTCCTCGAATCGCGGCCGAACGCCGTTCTCGCTTACGGTCATGCATATTTTATCGACGGAGAAAATCATATCGTCGATTGCACCGCCGACTGGGCCCATTATGCTGATGGCGACGTGCGCGAGATGCTTTTGCACACTACCGCGCCGATGAGTCCCACTGTGTTGTATCGCCGCGACGCTCTCTGGCAGCAATGCTGGAATGAAGAGTCGAAACTCGAAGACTATGATCTATATCTTCGCTTAAGCGCCGCGGGCCCGTTCGCATTCGACGAGCGGGTTTTGTCGGCCTGGCGCCGGCATAGTTCCAATGTTAGCTGGGATCAAACGCTCATGCTTGAAGAGCAGTTGCGGGCGCAGCGATTGGGGGCGTTGAGGTTTGGCTTAAGTGACAATGAAATCGAAAAGCTGCAAAGGGCTACAAAATTTAGCCGTGCAGAAGACTTTCTAAGAGTCGGACAAAAGGGGGAGGCGCTTAGCTTGCTAATGCATAACTGGCGGGGCGTTCGTTCAGCACGCGAGACGGCGAGAATCCTCCTGCGACTGTTGATACCGAATTCGTTCATGCGCGGCCGGGAACGTGTGCGTCAGCGTCGCGCTCGCGAGCGATACGGAACCTTGTAACGCAAACTTTTGCTTTACTCGCGCACATAACCAAAAACATCCTGGTGATTGTCCCAGCCGCGTTCTTTAAAGAACACTTCTCGCAAACCACCGAGGTCGCGAACGCGCCCGCGAATCCATTCAGGGGAAGTCAGCGAGACGCCGTAGTTTTTCTCACCCGGATAATCTTTGAACCCGTAACCGGTTTTTGGATAGTCGCGGTTGATGCTCTCTATTTGTTCCGCTTCCAGTCCGTAGTCAAAGTCCCTGGTTGGTAATCTGCGCGCCACGAAGTCGCCGTGAGTCGTGAAAATCATGATTCCATTTTTTGAAAGATGACGTCGGAAGAGCGTTAGCAGTGCGGTGATCCGGGTTTCGTTTAGATGAGTAACGAGCGAGCCACACCAAATCAAATCAAACTGTTTGCCGAGCGAAACTTCATCGAGATTAAGCGAGGAAAAGGCAGGCTGCGCGCCAAAGTTCCGTGCGCAAAACTCCACCGCGCCTGAAGCCAACTCGCAAGCCGTAATTTCCGCACCG
The DNA here is from genome assembly GCA_963698325.1 of Blastocatellia bacterium. Classification (GTDB taxonomy): domain Bacteria; phylum Acidobacteriota; class Blastocatellia; order Pyrinomonadales; family Pyrinomonadaceae; genus PSRF01. Next base: position 1,472,617 of record CAVOQJ010000013.1, read on the forward strand.
GGAAACCGGTGTACCAAAAACCTCAATACGCGGCCACCGCCACACGGCAAATCGAGAATGGTCCGCACGTCTTTCAAGTCCCCACCCTTCAGGGCTTCGTCAATGCAACGGATTGCAGACAAACCTACCCGGTAGTAATGCATCCCGTCTTCGTTGTACATGCCATCCCGGTAATAGATCCGGTTGCTCACCTTTTTGAGGAGTTTGCGCTCAGCCTCAGTAAGTGACGCGTCGGCAAGAAGTCGGCTCTTATCTAGCCAGGGCCGTGGCGGTACGGTACGCACCCAACGACGGACCGCTCCCAAGTAAGGCCAGAATGGTCGAGGGACAATACGTTTGAAGGTTTTGACGTAGCTCATGCGGGGACTACTCAAGATAATGACGTCGTTACTGCTTCCGGTTCCAATAATTCATTCAAAATACATCCCACCGATCCTTAGGCCTTCCTTGACGGCACTATTTGAGGGTCTCTAGACTGGCCAACTTGACGGCGAGCAACATAAGCATCTTAAGATTTCGATTTCGAACGAACAAATGATCCACTTTGGCAGACCGCGCCCGCCAGGAAAAATCTTGAATGGATTTTGAAACCAGCAAAGGCACAAGCCACCAACCTCCGCAAGCCATTTCCGCACCAACGGTCAACGTAGAGATCGACGAATTCGCTGCCAGATCAACTCCCGAAAGGCACGCACTAATCAGGTCAGAAGAGGCGGGCGTGCAACTGAACCTTGGCGAGTTATGGCACTACCGCGAGTTGCTTTACTTCCTCACCCTTCGAGATATCAAGGTCCGTTACAAGCAGACGCTGATGGGAGTGGCCTGGGTAATCATCCAACCACTGACGACGGTCTTGATCTTCACGCTTGTCTTTAATCGCTTCGTACGCCTGGACACCGGGTCACTGCCTTATCCGCTTTTCGCCCTTTCGGGATTGCTGCTGTGGCTTTTTTTCGCTAACGCCGTCACAAACAGCACGCACAGTCTTGTAAGTAATGCAAACCTGATCACGAAAGTGTACTTTCCGCGCATGTTTATCCCGGCGGCGTCAGTAGCCGCCGGCCTTGTTGATCTGAGCGTAGCCTTTCTGCTGCTTATAGTGCTCGGTTTTTACTACGGCGTTACGTTGACCTTGAACATTTTACTACTCCCACTTTTCGTCGCGATGATGGCGTTGCTGGCACTGGGGGTCGGCCTGCTTTCGGCGGCGGTCACAGTCAAATACCGCGATCTGCGTCACGCGCTTCCATTCATCATCCAACTTTGGATGTTTGCCTCGCCTGTTATCTATCCAACGAGCATCGTTCCGCAAAGATGGAAGTGGCTGGTCATTCTCAACCCGGTCGCCGGGATCATTGAGGGTTTCCGCGCCTCACTGACGGGACGCCCTTTCGATTGGATTCACATATCCGTTTCAGCCGTTATCACTCTGGCAGTGTTGCTCTGCTCCGTGTATATCTTCCGGCGCTTTGAGGACACCTTCGCTGACGTGGTTTGAGTTTGCAAATATGAAGCCCGCAATCAAAATCAAACATATCAGCAAACGTTACCGCATTGGCGGACTGCATCCCGGGTATATGACTTTCCGCGAAATGCTCGGCGGCGTCGTCACTGCACCGTTCAGAAGGATCAAAAGCGGCAACGGCCAGCAGACGTTATGGGCGCTGAGCGATATAAATTTGGAGATCGGACAGGGCGAGCTGGTAGGGATCATTGGCCACAACGGCGCGGGCAAATCAACTCTATTGAAAATTCTTTCGCGCGTGACCAGACCCACGATCGGCGAAGTCGAACTCTTTGGACGAATTGGTAGCTTACTCGAAGTCGGTACAGGCTTTCACCCCGACCTCACGGGACGTGAAAACATTTTTCTCAGCGGCGCGATTTTGGGAATGCGACGCGCCGAGATCGAGCGCAAGTTCGACCAGATAGTCGCCTTCTCGGAGTTGGAAAAGTTCATTGAAACTTCGGTCAAGTGGTATTCCTCAGGCATGTACGTGCGACTCGCTTTCTCCGTAGCAGCGCATCTCGAGCCGGAGATCCTGATGATGGACGAGGTGTTGGCGGTTGGTGATGCTGCCTTTCAACAGAAGTGTCTCGACAAGATGCACGAGATTCGCCAGCAAGGTCGCACGATTCTGTTTGTGTCGCACGACATGGCTGCCATCACTAGATTGTGCAAGCGGGTGGTGCTGCTGCAAGACGGCAAGATCGCTTTCGACGGCGAGCCACGCGAAGTTGTCAAACACTATCTCAGTTCAAGTTTGAAAACAGGCGCGCTGCGGGAATGGTCAACCCTGCAAGATGCCCCGGGCGACCAGGTTGTACGGCTGAGGCGCGTGCGCGTGCGTGCAGAGGACGGGAACACGATCGCGGTTGTCGATATCCAAAAACCATTCGGTATCGAGCTGACTTATGATGTCCTGGATGAAGGCCATGCGCTCGTGCCCGTAATAGAATTCTATAACGAAGCAGGCACCGAGCTTTTCAGCACCCACGACACAAGCACCGATTGGCGCCGGCACCCACGTCCGCGCGGAACCTACACGAGCACCGTCTGGATTCCGGGCAACTTGCTCGCCGAAGGTAGTTTGGTAGGTCATGTCTCAATCATGTCCCATTTTCCAGCGACTATCCTGCACGCTCACGAGCGCAACGCCATAGCCTTCCAGGTTATTGATAGTCCTTCAGACGATTCAGCGCGAGGCGACTACATTGGGCCTATGCCGGGGGTCGTGCGCCCGTTGCTGCGCTGGACCACCGATGGGCGGACGTCCAGACAAGCCTAACAAAGCCAGACTAACAACACCATTGCTCTGTCTAAAGAAAATGCTGCTAAGCAATCTTTCAATGTCCTCCAAGCTTTTCTTGCGGGGAGTATTCTCAACCACCAAAATTGTCGTTCGACTCGCGCTGGCCCCCGGCTATCCGGTGAAACGGGTCGTTGGCAGCAAAGTTAAGAACTGGCCTTCGAAAACTAGAACCACACCGTGAAGTTATCCATAGCACTGTGCACTTACAATGGCGCGAAATTTCTGCTGGAACAGCTTGGCAGCATCGCTCAACAAACTCGTCCACCAGATGAGCTCGTCATCTGCGACGACTGTTCCACCGACGAGACTCGCCGCGTAGTGACCTCCTTTGCCGCGAACGCGCCTTTCGCCGTGGTCGTTGACGTCAACGCGGTGAATCTGGGCCAACGAGAAACTTCGAAAGGCGGTACCAGCTGGGCCTGGAGATATCGTCGCCATTTCCGATCAGGATGACGTGTGGCTACCAAAGAAGCTCGAACGGCTCGAGAAAATATTCTCAGCGTCGCCCGAAGTGGGGATAGTTTTCACGGACGCGGACTTGGTGGACGAGAACCTGGTTTCAAAGGGCGAGCGGCTTTGGGAATATACCCTCACCCCGCTGGAACAGCGGCTATTTGAGCGGGGCCGCGCGTTTGATGCCTTGCTGCGATACAACGTGGTAACCGGTGCGACGATGGCATTCCAGGCGCGGTTCCGGGAGCTTGTGCTCCCTGTTCCCGCCAATACCTACCTCATCCACGACGCTGGATCGCGGTGCGGATCGCCATGGTTGCCCGAGTTGTAGCAGTACCGGAATCGCTTATCAAATACCGGCAACACCCAGGACAACAGTTCGGGGTGAACCAGCGGCGGGGGATGCGTATTAAACCGTGGAAAGCATACACAGGAAGGCAAAACGCCAGAGCTATTACGCCGGTGAGATCAAAAAGATCGACGATGTAAAAGGGAGATTGCGGGCCGTCAACGGCGACTCCACCCGCAAACAAGATTATTTCGTCGCCGCGGATCGCATAGCTCTTATGGACGATTTGCGGGCGCATTATTCCGTCCGCGGCAGGTTGCCGGAGAGCCGCTTGCGGCGTGTGCCGCTGGTGATGCGAGAGGTGGTATCTGGTCGTTACGCTCGTTTCTCTAAGGGCACCGCGAGCGCCCTCAAAGATTTGCTGCGCTAGTCGAGTCATAGTGGACTATGTACGGCACGACGTACTGTCCTACCTCAACTGACTCTGTGTTACCTCGGCGCACTATCTCTTTCGGGCAGACGCTCTACTTGGTATGGCAATTATGAGCAAAGCCATTTGTGACCACTCTTAAACTCGACGACTGATCAATCCACCGTTCGTACCAGAGGCTGACGTTGAGAAGTGCCCACAGATGGAAGCTCCAATCGCGCGCTCCGCGCCGGTGTTCATCAATTAACCGCGCAATGAATGCATAGTCAAATAATTCTCGAGTACGAATTGAAGAGTTCATAATAAGCCCGCCAAGCGTTTCGCCACTGGCGCCACGAAACCATTCGCGTATTGGCGCACCAAAACCACGTTTGGGACGATAGAGCAAATCAGGCGGCAAAACTTTTTCGAGCGCACGCTTCAAAATGTGTTTGCCGCTCGTGCCCTTGATCTTAAGCTCAACAGGCAGGCCCATCGCGTATTCAACCAGGTGATGGTCGAGAAAAGGCACGCGTGCTTCAACCGACGTTGCCATCGTCATTTTGTCGACGCGCATCAGCAGCAACTCCGGCAGCCGTAGCTTCAGTTCGAGGTAGGTCATGCGTGCGGCAAAGTCGGAATTGGGCCTGAGTTTGGCAATATGATCCAGGTGTTTCCTCACCGCGTCGTACGACGATAAACCATCAACGCGCGCACTTTCCTGGTTGGACAAAACTCTGCGCTTGTACTCTTCGTCAAACACTATTGCGCCGCCCCAGAACAGCGATTCACCCGCGCCCAGCCGGCGCACTAACTCAATCCCGGTGCGCCTGCTGAACGAAGCTTCCAGCAGTGGTTTGGCCATGGAGGTCAATGAATGGCGCAGTGAAGCTGGAAGTTTTTCGGCCTGACGCCAAAACCGTTCGTTGATGCGCACGTATTTTCTGAACCAATCGTAACCGGCAAATATTTCGTCGGCGCCTTCGCCAACCTGGACGACAATCGTCCCCGTTTCGCGTGCCAGCTTTGAGACGTAGTAGAGCGGCACGCAAACCGGATCGGCAAGCGGCTCATCCTGATGGAAAATCATGTCGGGAAGAAATGCTCGCATGTCCTGCTGGCCGATGATCACTTCGTGATGATCTGTGCCAAAGCGCCCGGCTATCACCCGGGCTGAGTCAAGCTCATTCAGTTCTTCACTGTCTTCAAAACCGACGGTATAGGTTCGCACTGGTTGTGACATGAGTTCTGACATGAGGGCGACGTTGGCTGATGAATCCACACCTCCGGAAAGAAACACGCCGAATGGCACGTCAGACATCATTCGTTTACGGATTGAATCTCTCAGCAGGCGAAGTATTTCCTCACTATGCTCTGCCTCACTGCGTGAGCTGATGTTTTCAGGTAGTGTTTTTGGCGGCAGCGCGTCCCAATATTGTTTGACGTCTGAATTGCCGTCCCGCTTAACAACCAGCATGTGGCCGCCAGGTAGTTTTTTAATGTCACGGAAAAGCGTGCGTGGCGGGGGCGCGGTGAGGAATGTCAGATAGTGATAGAGCGACTCTTCGTCAATCTCAGGCGTCACCGCAGGATGTTGCAGGATTGCCTTGATCTCTGAAGCGAAAATAAAGCGGCCGTCCTGGTGATAAAAGTAGAGCGGCTTAACGCCGATTCGATCGCGGGCGACGACCAGTTGCTCGCGTTCCGCATCCCAGAGGGCTATTGCGTAGTCGCCTTCAAGCTCGTTGACGAAATCCAGAGCACGCTCTTCGTAGAGATGAAGGATGGTTTCAGAATCCGTGTGTGAAGTATACACGTGACCGCGTTGCTCGAGGCCTTCACGAAGGATTGCATGATTGTAAATCTCACCGTTAAAAACCAACCATACACGATCCGTACAACCATGCATCGGCTGATTTCCCGCGGGCGAGAGATCGATGATCGAGAGGCGGCGAAAACCGAGACCGCCGCGTCCCTGATCGAAGAGCAACGCACCTTCATCGTCAGGGCCGCGATGTCGCATCTCATCGCGCATTCTCTCGACGAGCGCCAGGTCAATACGCCCTTCGCTCGCGTCGTATTCCCATATTCCGCAGATGCCACACATCGTGTTAGTCCAAAGTCCAACGTCCAATGTCCGATGTCCAACCGGTAAGCGGACGTTGGACTTTGGACGTTGGACTTTGGACTACATTCATTCGCTTCTCCAGTTCTTCGCCCAGACGCACCGGCACGATCGCCCAGCGAAGCTTGAATGGCGCGCTTAGCTTAGTCGTCCAGCAGGCCGAAAGCGATTCGTGCCTGGAACCATAATGCCGAGACGTAAACTGCGCTTCCAGTTCCGCCGGTTGATCAAGATCAAGCGAACATAAAAGCAAGCGCGCGCCACTCACCTCGTCACGGGCCATAACACTATTGCTCTCGAAAAGACTTACCTCGAGTCCGGCATCGAAATGAAACCGCGCGGCAAATTTATGTTCGCCTCTGCCGATGATATCGTCTTCAATTAACCACCAGCGATCCCGCTTATGAAAGACAACTGCACGTCGATGTTCTACCGGCTCAGCCAAACGCTCATAGCCTGAATGCTCAGCGACAATTCGGTCGCGCTCCGGCGTGCTCTCCCAGCTCAAAACGCGGACACGCGCTTCGGCTCCGATAACAAATGGATCTGCTTCTCGTAGTGTATTCTGCTCGACGTCATCTATTTGAACGGTCGAATGATAGGGAGTTGAGCGAAAGAGATGGCGCTCCTGCAAGTCACCGGTATAAACATAAGATCCCGGATCAACGATGAAACCACAGCCACAGGCTGAAATCTCCACGCTGAGAGCATCGTTGTGCCGGTGCGAAGTAGGCCTGCCCTTTTGAAATCCGTTTGCATTGAACAAAAGAAACAGATCATCCTGCCGCAGCACGTAAGTGCCCGCAGCGGCAAAAGCCTGCGATGAAATTTCTCCTTTCGAATTCGCCAGTTCGTCGTAGTCGCGCAAACCTTCTTCGCCCAATAACCACAGTAATTCCTCCGTCGCTTCGAGGCGCGGCAGCTTGAGTTGCGAATCCTTAAAGACCACGGCGCCGAGGGACAACAAATATCCGTGATCGTTTGCACTGCGAGAAACGATTGGCAAGACCTGACCGCTATCCGTGTCGCCAATGAGCGGCGCCAGGCCATCGGTTCGAACTATGGCCCGCAGGTAAACGAGCATCGCATGAAGCTTACGCCAATACTTGTCCGCGATAGGAATCTCATTCGCGCGGCAAAGAATGAAGGAATAGAGAAACAGTTCGAGGACAAAGCGATGATAGCCGGTTGAGCTTTCGTAGTCGGCGCCGTCGGGCAGGATCTGCTTCTCCATCTCCCGGAGCATTTCCGCCAGAGCCCACTCACGCCATTGTTCGGCAAGGCTCAACTCCGGCAGCATGATCGCAATCCACAGCAAACCCGCGACATCTGAAAGGTAGTGGTTGCTCGTCGAGAGGTGTGAAAACTCGAGGTTGCGTTGAATGTGAGCGCCGTGCTGATCGAACATCGCCAGCATCATCGACAGTCTCTGTTCGTCCAGGTTTGACGACCCGCGGAACAACGAGAAGGCAGTAAACAAATTAATGGCGCGCAAAGCTACTTCCATCGCACAAGCCCAGTTTGGTCCGCGTGCCACTGGATTTTGCCCGCGCCAGCTCTCAACCTGCTTGAAAAACTCCGCGGCAAATTCTTCGTCTTTGGTCAATGCATAGGCACGGCCCAGGGTAATGAGGTGGCCGAGGCGGTTTAGCTCCCACAACACCCGAACATCTGAGCCGTCGTTGTGCCACAAAAGAATATCGGCGTGATAATCGAGTGGCCAGACTCTCCCGGAGAGCGGATCGCGTTGCCAGTTGATCGGACCGGAGTCCCCGCGCGGGCAGCCCGCGTGGGATGGTGGATGACCAAATTCTTTCTCTGCAAAACCCAACAAGGGCCAGCGATGTTCTTCAGTGATGAGCCGGGCCGACTCCATAAGGCGCTGAGTTTCGTCAGCAAAAAGTCTTCGTTGCCACGCACACGTAGAGTCTGCCAGTGCAAAACCGGGAAAGAACGAAGGCGTAGCGCGCTCCCGAAAGTATTTAAGTAAATCGGATGAGGAGAGACTATGGAATTCAGGCCGCAGACGTGCCGGTTGGGAAGCAAACTGATCAAGCATGGCGCGCTCGTGACGGCGGTTACTTGCAACGCGCCCCCGTCGAAAACCTTCACGCACCGCCTGGGCGAAACTTATGCTGCCGCCGAGAAAGCCGCGGACGCCTCTCTTCATTGACGACACGCAAGATTTGGAGGGGCGGTCGGAAGAGTTTGACAACGGCTCACCTGGGCTCAATCTGGGTCGAAGACTTCAATGAGCCTGCGGAGCAGGCGGAAGCGTAAAGCCCAGGGTGAAGCGCAGCGGAACCCTGGGTTACGGCGTTTAATGATCACTAGCCCGCGAAGCGGGCGGCAGAAGGTCATGCTCGAGCCTGTCACCGGTTTCACCGGCTTGAAAAGGTTTTTGCGTCATTACCGTGTTTCAGTCCATATACAAACTAACAGTTTGCGTTACACAGTGCCGCTCATTTTAACCGAGGGCGGCGAGAATGCGCTCTGCCGTATGGCCATCCCACAGTGGAATGCTAACAGGCCGCCTTACCGTTTCATTAAGCGCAGTGAAAGCGGTGGCAACGATCCTGGCGGGGTCGCTCCCGACTATTCTGTTTGTTCCCATCGTTACTGTAATCGGTCGCTCGGTATTTTCGCGCAAAGTAAGGCAGGGAATACCCAAGACGCTTGTCTCTTCCTGGATGCCGCCCGAATCCGTCAGCACCAGGCGCGCGCCACTGTAGAGATTGAGAAAATCCAGATACCCTAGCGGATCAATTAATCGCAGGCCTTTCATCGCGGCAACTCGCTCGTGCAGGTCAAGTTCAGCAACCGTCTTCCTGGTGCGAGGGTGAATCGGAAAAACTACCGGCACCTGTTCGGAGATTTTTTCAAGCGCATCCAGGATTCGTTCGAATACCGCCGGTTCGTCCACATTTGCAGGGCGGTGCAGAGTCAACACCGCATAGTCACAGTCAGTTAATCCCAATTGAGTTTTGATCGAGGACTGGCGGGATCGGTTCAGATGCTTATAGAGCGAATCGATCATAATGTTTCCGACCAGGCGGATTCGCTCTCGCGGAATTCCTTCGGCGAGGAGGTTCTCATCAGCATCTGCGGAAGGAGTAAAAAGCAGATCGGCAATTTGGTCCGTTAACAACCGGTTTATCTCTTCAGGCATGGTGCGATCGCGGCTGCGCAGTCCTGCCTCGACGTGCGCAACCTTCACGCCCAGCTTCACGCAGACGAGCGCGCAGGCGAGGGTGGAATTAACATCCCCTACGACCAGTACCCAGTCGGGCTGCTCACGCAGCACGACGGGTTCGAATCGTTCCATGATGGCGGCGGTTTGTGCGGCGTGTGACGAGGAACCGACGCCGAGGTGAATATCGGGCTGCGGCAGATCCAGATCGCGGAAGAAACGGTCGGACATGGCCGCGTCGTAGTGTTGGCCCGTATGAACAACAAGCGACGTAAACTCTCGTTCGCGCCGCTTCATTGCCTCGACGATCGGCGCGACCTTCATGAAGTTGGGCCGCGCGCCGACAACGTTGATTACCTTAAGCATTCAGCAATGTCCAATGTCCAACGCCCAATGTCCAATGTCCGCCTGCGAATCTTGACTTTGGACATTGGGCGTTGGACGTTGGACTACAGCCTGATTATTCGCGCGCTGCTGTCGCGCCTGACGTCTCCATTGAGCGCGTTTCGGGTGTCTACTATCAACGAACAAAGTTGGCACACGCGTTTGTAGTCTGTCCCACTATGATCCGTGACAATCACCACGCAATCCGTCGCCCGCAACTCTTCATCAGTCAACGTCACGGAGCCGAGCGGCTCGCCACCGCCTTCAGTGTGCGCGTCGTCGAAATGGACTTCTTTCACGAATGGATCGTGGTAACGGACTTCGGCGCCTTTCGCGCGCAGGCGATCGATAATCGACAACGCCGGACTCTCGCGCACGTCATCAATGTCCTTTTTGTAAGCAACGCCTAACAACAGAATGCGCGAACCCTTCATCGCCTTGCTTTCGTCGTTCAAACCGTCCGCAACTAATTGCACGACGTGCTCCGGCATTCGGGAATTAACTTCCTCCGCCAGACCGATGAAGCGCGAATCAAAGCCATGTTGGCGCGCCTTCCATGAAAGGTAATGCGGATCGAGCGGAATACAATGCCCGCCGATTCCCGGTCCAGGATAGAAAGGCATAAAACCGAACGGCTTCGTGGCCGCCGCGCGAATCACTTCCCACGTGTCGATGTTTAGCGCGTAACAAAGCCGCGCCATCTCGTTTGCCATACCGATGTTCACCGCGCGAAAAGTGTTTTCCAGCAACTTGGCAGTTTCAGCGACCCGCGCCGAGCTGACAGCATGGACATCCCTGACAATTTGCGAATAGAGATATGCCGCAACTTCGGTGGAATCGGGTGTTACCCCACCGACAACCTTGGGAATGTTATGCGTTTGAAATTCAAGGTTACCCGGATCAACTCGCTCAGGTGAAAATGCCAATAGGAAATCGTGGTCGAGCTTTAGTCCAGTTGCCTCAAACATCGGCAGCAATACTTCGTCGGTGGTTCCGGGATAGGTGGTCGACTCGAGGATGATTAGCTGTCCCGGATGGAGGCGATTCTTGATTTCTTCTGCCGCCGCCAGGATGTAGGAAACGTCGGGCTCTTTGGTTTTTCTTAATGGCGTTGGCACGCAGATGATGATGGCATCGCATTGCTTTAGTTGATCGAAATCGGTAGTCGCACTGAGACGTTTGTTCTCCACCAGTTCTTTAACTACCGAGGAGCCCACGTCGCCGATATAAGATTGGCCGGCATTAATCTGGGCAGCTTTAGTCTCGTCAACCTCAAAACCGGTCGCCTGATAGCCGCTGCGTGCAAACTCAGCGAGCAGTGGCAAGCCAACATAGCCCAGGCCAACCACGCCAATGTGAGCACGCTTCATTCTTATCAGATCGATTATTTGTTCCTTGATCATGTAACCGGTTTCTTGGTTAGGCGCTCTGAGCGAAAAACTTCGCAAGATTCAAACAGGCAAGACTATTGGAGCGTTGCGCGGAGTGTCAAGCAGAGGGGTTTTCCTGGTAGTGGTTCCATTTGAACTCTTAGGTCCGAAGGACCGGCAGTTAATAGCCCCGTCCGTGAGGGCGGGGTAGATGCAATGATTAGCCAGACTGAGCGCCGAAGGTGCGCCACGATTTGTGCCGGCCCTTCGGGCCTCCGGGCTATCGAAAAATCGGGTCCCCGCCCTCACGGACGGGGCTACTAACTGCCGGTCCTTCGGACCTAACTCATGCCGGTGATTGTTATTCACAGATTTCACCTTGACACCGACCATCACACACAACTATATCCACACAACTTCATGACCCAGCCGGCTGACAACTCTTCTCCGAAACTGGTCCGCGGACTGGGCCTGGTTGACGCCAGCATGATCGTCGTCGGATCGATGATCGGATCCGGCATTTTCATCGTTTCGGCTGAGTCTGCACGGCTGGTGGGAGCACCGGGATGGTTGCTGGTTGCCTGGGCACTGGCCGGAGTACTCACCATTACGGGCGCACTCTGTTGTGCCGAATTGGCGGCGATGTGGCCACACGCCGGGGGGCAATATGTTTTCCTGCGCGAAGCGTATGATCCTTCCCTTGGTTTCCTTTTCGGGTGGTCCCTATTTCTCATTATCCAAACGGGAACGATAGCGGCTGTCGCAGTTGCCTTCGCAAACTTCACCGGCGTGCTAATCAGCAGTGTATCGGCCGACCGTTACATCGTCGCGCCGCACGGCTTTGGCGGTTACGCGATCAGTCTTTCAACCCAGCAGCTTGTCGCTGTCGTGATGATTCTTTTTCTCACCATGACGAACACACGTGGATTGAAAATCGGCAAGGTAATTCAAAACACTTTCACGTTTACAAAAACGGCGGCTCTGATTGGCTTAATCGTGGTTGGGGTCACGGTGGGCTGGAATCGCGGAAGCGCGGCTTATACGTCTGACTGGTGGAATCCCCTTCGGAATGGATGGCATCCGGCCAGCTCTCAGCTCGGCTTCGAATCTGGCGCCAGTGGACTATTAGTTCTGGCACTGATCATGTTGCTGGGGCGTGCGATGGTTGGTCCCCTTTTCGCACAATCAGCCTGGAACAACGTGACCTTCACGGGCGGCGAAGTGCGGAATCCGGGCCGGAATCTGCCGCGCGCGCTGTTCGTAGGCTGCGGACTCGTTGTTGCGCTTTACCTGCTTGCCAATGTCGCTTACGTCGTCACGTTACCTCTCAGCGCAATTCAAAACGCACCGCAGAATCGCGTCGCGACTGCGCTAATGCAAGCTGCCTTCGGGCCACGCGGAACAATATTAATGGCCATCGCGATCATGGTCTCGACTTTTGGCTGCAACAACGGTTTGATTCTCGCCGGCGCGCGCGTCTATTACGCGATGGCCCGCGACAATCTTTTTTTTAAGGGCGCGGGTTCGTTGAATAATCGTCATGTGCCTGCCCTCGCGCTTATCCTGCAGGGAATCTGGGCAGCATTTCTAACGTTGCCAAGAACGGTGACGACCAATCCGCAGACAGGTGCCGTCGTTTACGGTAATGTCTATACGCAGCTTCTTGAGTACATCATTTCGGCCGATTTGATTTTTTATGCGCTGATGGTCGGGGCGGTCATTGTCATGCGGCGCAAAGCTCCGCACATTGAAAGACCTTATCGAACATGGGGTTATCCTGTCGTTCCGCTGATCTATATTGCGTTAGCAGTTCTGATAGTGTTGGACCTGGCTTATCTTGCGCCTTCGACCTCGGGAATTGGCTACCTGCTCGTGTTAACCGGAATCCCGGTTTACTTCGTGTGGCGCAGGCGTGCGGTTAACTAAGAGCGGGGGTAAACCCACCTTCCTGACCATGAGACGATTAAAGTTGCGTCGGATTTCTATCTGGAAGACTCTCAAGTAAGAAGCTGAATAGGCAATACAGTAAGCTCGGGGTTGGGAAGGTGGGTTTACCCCCGCCCTTACGTGCTGATATTACTTCACCCATTCGTCGGCAATCTCCGTTTCCACTTTCACCGGCACCGTCTTTACGTATTCCTCGCCCGCGGCGCACATCGCGCGCTCAACCTTTTGCGCCACTTCTTCAGCCTCGTCAGCATCCGCTTCCACCACAATTTCGTCGTGAATGATGTTGACGATCTGCGCGTTTGTGCCGCGCAACTCATCTTTAAGCAAACGTAACGCGCGTTTTAGAATGTCAGCGCTCGTACCCTGAATTGGAGTATTTTTGCCGTTACGCTTGGTCATCGAAATCTGTTGGCGATCCTGTTCGTCATAGCGGAAACGAACCAGGCGGCCCGAGCCGGTTCTCGCCTGTCGTTCATTCACGGCGCGGTTTGCCGCTTCGTGAAGATAAGTATCAAGCTGGCGATAAGTCGCAAAATACTTGCGCAGCACATTTTCAGCCTCGGGCACACCCAGTCCCGTCATTAGCGAGAAGCGTTGTGCGCCGATGCCGTAAACCACTCCGAAGTTTAGGCGTTTGGCAAAATCCCGCTGCTCGCGCGTCACCTGCTCCGGAGTCACATTAAAAACTTCGCCGGCCGTTACCCGATGCAGGTCCGCGCCGGAGTTGAAAGCATTTATGAAGGCGCGATCGCCTGAAAACTCGGCGAGAATGCGCAACTCGATCTGCGAGTAGTCGGCAATCACAAGCTTTCTACCTTCGGGATGTCCGGAAAAGCAGCGACGGTATTCCACGGCGTGGGGCACCTGCTGGATGTTGGGGTTGGTGCAGGAGAATCTGCCGGTCGGCGCGCCTATCTGGCGGAAGTCAGCGTGCAATCGGCCGGTAGTAGGATTGATCAACTCGATCATGTTCTGACCGTAACTCGTCAGAGCTTTCTGCACCGTGCGATATTCCAGCAACGTCGCAATAACCGGATATTCCACCGCGAGTGGCTGAAGTTTCCAGTTGCGCGTTGAATCCGGAACCGGAATACCTAGCCGCTCCAAAGCCTGTGTCAGCTGTTGAGACGAATCAAGGTTGATCTCATCCCGCTGCGGACCACCGAAGAGTGTTCCTTGCGAAGACTCTTCCGCAAGCACATCCTGCAATTGATCGGCGAGCTCGGCCCTTCTCTTCTCAACAATGGCCAACTGCTCGAGCCAGCGATCCTTGTGCATGTAGAAGCCGGTCAGCTCCATATCGGCGACTGTCATGACACAGTCGAACTCCAGCCGCGCACAGTCGATGAGCGAATCGGACCTCAATCGCTCTATTAGTTTCTCGCGCAGCGGCACCAACACCGCCGCGTCGCGAGCCGCGTATTCGAGTTGGGCTTCGGAAAGCTCGAGGTTCCAGTTACTGAGCCGTTCACTCTTATCGACCGACTCATTCAAATAACGCGATGCAACCGCCTCGAGACCGTGACGCTCTTCGATATCCCCGGCGCCAAGCAACTGACTCGCAAGCAACGTATCGAAGATGCCACCGAGGTCCGTACCGAGAGCATGCTTGATGAATTTCGCGTCAAATTTCGCGTTGTGGGCAATCTTAACGGGACGGTGAGCCGAGAGAAGATCGCGCAGAGGTGCAAGCGCATTCGTTTGCGAAAGTTCGCCGTTGCCGCCATTACGAAAAGCATCGAGGTCAACGATATGCACGCCACCGGGCGTGGCGAGTTGGATTAAACGCAGCCGACCGAAGTAGGGATCAAGTTCGGTGGTTTCAGTGTCGAGTCCGATTGCCTGGTAGGCCGACAAAGACTCGATGGCTTTGCGCAGCTGTTCTCCATTTTTTACGAATTCGTAGTTCGTGTTCATTTGCTTAGTCTTTGCGGCCCTTTGCGAATTCCCTGCGTTCTTTGTGGTTAAGAGTTAGTTTGTAAGTTGTAGCCCGCATAACAAAATCCAAACCGCAAAGGGCGCGAGGAATTCGACAAGAGCGGCGAAGAGGAGAGCTGGTTGCAAACGAATGCTGGCATCGCTAACTAAATAATCCTTCGTTCTTCAAACCGTGCAAGCGCTTCAGCATAAGGATCTGTCCTTTGTGCTGCGCTTCATGATCAATCAGGTGATGCAATATCCAGCGAAGACTTCGCTCGTGTGTTTCCCCGCGGCGTTCAATTGAAAAGATTTTTTCGAGATCTGCATCGTTGAATGACGCCAAAGTCTCGCGGGTTTGTTCTCGAAGTTTTCCAATCTCGTTCAGGCAAAATTCTGCTGAATAACCTTTGGCAGAGAAACTTTCCGGATCTTTCAGCACGTCCCAATATGGCGTGCTACGAATTTCGCGAGACACTCTTTGTCCAGACACTACGCATTGCATCCAGTACCACTCTGCTTCGCCAATATGCAGAACCAGTGCGCCTATCGAATGGGCGCCGGAAATTGCCGGTCGTCCAATGTGTTCGTCAGACATTCCCGTCACGGCCTCTCGAAGTTGTCCGCGCACTTCTTCCATGCCGGCAAGGTAGAAACCGATCCCGCTTTCGAAACCCGCAACTGCGTCAAGCGTAAGACCGGACATTTCAATTATCCTTTCTACGTTAAATCGGGCTCAAGTCTGTGGTCTTGTTTTCGTGTTCTGACCAATATCATCATCAATAAGGCAGCCGAAGCTCCAAGAGTCGCGCTCACGAGGAAAGCCGTCCTCGCGCCACGCCAATCCCACACTGAACCCATTAACAGAGACGCCGGCAGCACAGTTATTCCGAAGGCTAGATTATACAGCCCGTAAGCTGTTCCGCGTTGCTCGGGTCTCACCAGATCCGCAACCAAAGCCTTTTCTGCACCTTCTGCCAGGCCAAAATAGATTCCATAGATGAGGAAAAGTATCCACACTGAAATTGGCTCGGAAACGAAAGCAAATCCGGCGTAAACGGCGGCGTAAAGAATCCAACCAGAAACTATCAGACGCTTCCGACCCAGACGGTCGGAAAGATCGCCACCAAAGATCGAGCTTAAAACTTTACTGCCATGCAGCGCGGCCCACAGCAAAGAAGTGTTTAAGACAGACACTCCGGCGTCCCGCGCGCGCAACAACAGAAAAAAGTCTGATGAATTTGATAGCGTGAAGAGCGAGATGATTACCAGGAAGCGTTTGAAATTGCCGTCAAAGCCGCGCAATGAAAAACGCACCGGCGCAGTGCCAACGGTTATGGCCGTATCTGCGTCAGTATCTCTCGCGCGCTTCGGCTTATGCGATTCCCGCACGAAGAGTGAAACCACCAGCACTGCTGCGAGTGCCGGAATCGAAGCCAGCAGAAAGATCGTAGTGAAGTCCTCGGCGCCCAGCGCGTTGCGATCGGCGGCAAACAGCGAAACCAGCAGGTAACCGACTAACGGACCGACAACTGCTCCCGTATGGTCCATTGCGCGGTGGAATCCAAATGCCAAACCACGCTCTTTGACGGCAACAGTGTCCGCAATCATCGCATCGCGCGGCGCCGTGCGGACTCCTTTCCCAACGCGATCAGAGAGACGTATTGCCAGCACCTGAGGCCAGCTTGTCGCAAAGGCCAGCAGCGGCCTGGCGAAGCTGGACAAAGCATATCCGAAGACAACAAAGATTTTTCGTTTGCCGAACCTGTCGCTAAAATGGCCGGCAAACAGTTTGAGCAAGCTGGAGACGGATTCGGCCGCCCCCTCGATACTGCCAAGCACTCTCGGGGAAACGCCCAGGGTAATGTTTAGAAAGAAAGGTAGCAGCGGATAGATAATTTCGCTGGAGACGTCATTCAGCAGGCTGACGAGGCTAATGGCGAAAACGTTCCGCGGCAGGCGCCGGTAGCGGCGCCACAACCCGGAGATTCCTCCGTGCAGTGGCGGAACTAACTCGGAATAGACTGGATCGGCGGCGTCATCGGTATCGGTCTTCCCCATGATCTTCGCAGCTCAGCGACCAGCGGCTCGTTTGCTGGGCGTGGCTGGTTGCCGGTTTGGTTTAGGCTTGGCAGTGAGCCGATTGCTCCACCACCAAAAGCCGCCGGCGCCAAGCAACGCGACGAGAATCACGCCGACGATCGCCACCCTGATTGCCCAGCGGATTGCCAGTTTCGCAATCAGGAAAAAGATCACCAGCAAAACTGCGCCAGCGATTAGGAAGATAGTGGTGAAGCTCATGGAACAAGCGTTCGAGTAGGACTATTCAATCACTCTGGATCGCCAACTTTCCGGCTTTTGATGATGATGTTGAATGGCAACTATGATTATGATTTCGCTTCGAAGTTTCATATATCACACTATAAGGAAATCGATTAACGAGGCAACGGCGTACTCGCGGCGAAAGTGGCGACCAGGCTTCAGGGTAGTGATTGATACGCTCCAACGCTTGTTCAACTTCTTCCGCAAACTCGAAACCCAATTCGGAGCGTTGTTCCTCATAGTAATCTGTCGCGTCGTCAAATTCAGATTGAGCGGCGTCAAGAAAACTTATCTTCATTTCGTGCGCCGCTGTCTGATTCTCTTAAAGACCTCCTCTGCGGGAACCGCCTTGAGTTCGCCCCGATCATACGCGTCCAGACGGTCCTCGGCTTCGCGCGCCCACAGCTCGTCGATATGCGGCTCGGGAGGCGATTGAAATGTTGCTAAGAGTTGCTCAACCAACTCGGCGCGCTCTTGCGGTGGTAAGGCTAGTGCTTCCTTAAAGATTTGTTCGCTACTTGCGGACATCAGAGATCTCCTTTCAGCAAATGATTATTGGTCCTCTTCATTAAATAGAAGCAAATAGGATCCTCTCTAACTACTGTCTCTTATAATTCGCTCGCACGACAGTCTTAATGTTTCCGCGCACGTGAAAGTCGCCCTCCAGCTCCAGGCTCAATGGATCACAGGCGCGCACAAAGTCGTCAAGGATCACGTTGATGACGTGTTCGTGAAAGATCTTCACATTTCTAAATGAATTGATGTAGAGCTTGAGACTCTTCAGTTCTACACAACGTTCGTTGGGAACATATGTAAGACGAATCGTGGCGAAATCCGGAAAGTCGGAAAAAGGACAGATGGCGGTGAACTCGGGAATTTCGAAATCGATTTTTATCTCACGACCCGGAAACTCATAAGGGAAAGTGTCGAGCGGAAATAGATCCATCTCCGCGCGAGGCGTTGACCGTATGTCAAGACCCTGCTGATTGGCTGCCGCCAGCTCGTCTTCCCCAATTGCCATATTCTGCTCCTTGAAAATCGAAGAGCGATCTTAACTGAGGTCGCGGTTCAGAGTACAACCTTTAGGTTGCTGCCTCCAGGCTGACAAGCTTGCACCCTAAAATAACTCCGATTACGCATACGCTCCGGCGCTGCGGCCAATGGTGAATATCTTTACGAGCACGACGCCGGCGACGAAGCCGCCAATGTGAGCTGCGTAGGCTACGCCACCCTGCTGCGATCCGCCCAAAATTCCCATGCCGCTGATTAACTGAAATGCAAACCAGATTCCGATCGCAACGTAGGCCGGCACGTCCGTGACGAAACGAAACACGATTGCCGTCACGCGACGATGGGGATAGAGCACGATGTAGCCGCCGAGAACGCCCGATATTGCTCCCGAAGCCCCCAGACTCGGTATCAATAAGCTGCCCGGGTCGGCAGCAAACATGAGCGTCGTCAACACATGAGCGAGTGAAGCCAGGACGCCGCATACAAGATAGAAGACAAGATACCGCAGATGGCCCATGCGGTCTTCGACGTTATCTCCGAAGATCCAGAGGAAAAGCATGTTACCGGCGATGTGCGCAATACCGCCATGCATAAACATCGAAAGAATCAAAGTGAGATAGACGGAAAATGGAGTCGGCTGCAGACCCGGAATCAAAATCTCCTGCCCGGTGACCGGATGTTCCACGACGCGATCCGGCGTTCTAACATCGCGCCCACTGATAATCTCCTGCGGCACAGTCGAGAAGGCGTAAGTGAACCTGTCGTTTGTCCCAAGCTGTTGCAGAAAGACGAACACCAGGACATTCACGGCAATCAAAGCGTAATTAACTATCGGCGTAGTCGTGCGATCGCTGTTGTCATCGTAGAGCGGAAAAACCATTGTTCGATATCCCCTGTTTGAAAATGTGTGTTCGATTAACTGTAGGGGTTCTTCTGCTTGCGAATCTCATTCCGGGATGGCCACCCCGCGTGCACAATCGCCGGCTCATGTGGCCTCAGGAGCTCATAACCTTCCGAACGAGCAACATAGGTTGCCGCGGTAATGTCTCCGACGACATTCAACGTGGTACGGCACATGTCGAGTATACGATCCACGCCGAGAATGATTGCGATGAGCGCGGGGTTGACGCCAATCGTTACCAGCACACCAATGATAAAAGGAAGCGAGCCCGAAGGCACTCCGGCCGTGCCGATGCCTCCCAGGATGGCCAGATAAACCACCATCAGTTGCTGGCCCAGCGAGAGATCCACGCCTGCAAGTTGGGCTAGAAATAGTACCGTCACGCCTTCGTACAACGCCGTGCCGTTTTGATTCGCAGTGGCGCCCACCGTTAACACGAAACTATTAATCTCCTGCGGCACGCCGAGGTTTTCTTCCGAAATGCGCAATGCGGTCGGCAACGTCGCGTTCGACGACGACGTCGAAAAGGCTGTTAATATTACCGTCTTAATGCGCCGGAAAAAGTCGATTGGCGAAAGTCGCGACAGGAAATAAACAGATAGCGAGTAAACGCCAAACATGTGTAGAGACAATCCGATGAGTACTGTTGCTACAAACCAGCCGAGCGCTTGCAAGAGATTCAATCCAAAGCGCGCGGTGTTATTGAAAAGCAGACAAGCCACTGCATAAGGAGCAAACTTCATGATCATCTCGATGATCTTGGCAGTGATTTCGTAGAGCGCTTCAAGCACGCGAAGCAGCGGCTCAGTGATGCGGACAGGAATCAAGGTAATGGCAATGCCGATCACCAGTGCAAAGAACATGAGATGAAGCATGTTCGGATTCTCACCAGCGACTGCAAAGATTGGGTTCTTCGGAACAATGGTTTCCACCACCGCCATCAGCGGCTTTGGTGTCGCGGTGCTCGCCTTCTGAGCATCCTCGACGGTCCTGGTCGCATCGTTCGCATAACGTTGTTGCAGGGCTGCGGAAGTCGCTGGATCAATCCGCTTGCCGGGCTTGATTGTGTTTGCAAGAGTCAAGCCGATAACCACGGAGATAGCGGAGATCACCAGACAGTAACCAAAAGATTTGAGTCCGACCCGCCCCAGTTTGCGAATGTCGCCGATTCCTGCCACACCAACAACTAGTGAAGAGAAAACCAGCGGCACTACAATCATCAGAAGCAAACGAAGAAACAGTTGGCCGATGGGTTGCGTAATATTGTCAATTACCCACGCAACGCGCGGATGGTCACCGCCGAACGCGTAATTGACCGAAACGCCGGCGATCACTCCGACCGCCAGACCGATTAGTATGCGATTGTGAAGTGCCAGCCCCTTAGGCTTATCCGGGGTCTCCTCGTCGAGATCTGTCGTAATTTCCCGCTCAAAAGCGTCAGCGTCAATCCTGGCGGTGGCCGGTTTCTTGTCTTTGTCTTTGGGCATAAGGTTCGTCTCAACTCGAAACTCGGAACTCGGAACTCGAAACTGTAGTTACCTTCCCCAACGCAGCTTGTCGCGCAGGACGTCGAAATAATTTCTGTTGGTTGGCTGGACCAGATTGAAGGTGGTTTTGCTCTTGCGAATGATGACGCGGTCTTCAGCTCTCAGCGGGAAACCAACCTGCCCATCCAAGGTTAACGCCACATCCTCCTGTTCCGTCTTCAGACACAACTCAATGACGGCATCGTCCGGTACGACGATGGGACGGTTCGAGAGCGTGAAAGGGCAAATCGGAGTGATCACCACCGCGTTCATCGAGGGAAATATCACTGGACCACCCGCCGAGAGGTTGTAGGCAGTGGATCCGGTTGGGGTGGAAACGATGAGGCCGTCAGCGCGGAATGAATTTACAAACTGCCGGTTGAGGTAGGCTTCTATTTCAATTATGCGCGCCAGAGCCGATTTGTTAATCACAACGTCATTGAGCACGCGATTCCGCGTCACCTGTGTGTCGCCGCGCAGAAGCTCAACGTCAAGCATCACGCGCTTGTCCAATCGATAGTTACCGGCGAGAATCGATTCGAGCGCCGTATACAATTCTTCAATGCGAAATTCGGCGAGATAGCCTAACCCGCCATAATTAACACCGAGGACGGGCACTTCCGTTTCGCCCGTCAACCGGGCCGTGGCGATCATTGTCCCGTCGCCGCCCAGCACGAGAACCAGATCAACACTTGCGGCGAGCTTCTCAGGCGCCACTTCTTCGACGGCACAACCAGTTTGCTGTTCAATGCGCTCACGTTCAATTTCCGGTCCACCAAGCAGAACGATCCCGCGCTCGGCGAGCCAGCTGGTGAGCTCACACATCGTTTTCAACGCGTCTGGCTGATGTTGCTTGAGAACTATGCCGATACGCTTTATGGACGAGGTCGTCATCGCGCTTCGCAGTAGACCAACAGTTACTTCTTGGGTGATTGAAGAAAACGCTGGCAATGGTAACTGCAAGCATGACCGAGGGGCAATGCGCGAACCAGCCGGGGGGCACGCATGGCTTTCTAATTTGAGAGTTGTTCCAGCTGGCTAAGTCGATCTGCAGTGGAAGGGCCAGTAAGGCAAAGGAATTCGACGATGATCAGTTCAAAGTGAGTATGGGTGGCTCAACCGCGCTGGTTGGCAAACGCTTCTCATAAAGCGCAAGAAATTCAACGTTACCATCGGCGCCGCGAATGGGAGACTCGATGATCTTTCGCACTTGCAGTCCCAGTTTCTGGGCCGCTCGGTTAACTTCCTCGATGACGCGTGCATGTTTTTGCCGATCGCGAACGATGCCGCCTTTGCCAACTTCTCCACGACCAACTTCAAACTGAGGCTTGATGAGAGTTATCAGGCGTCCATCCTCTTCCAGCAGTGGCACGATGGCGGGCAGGATTTTGGTGGCGGAAATGAACGAGACGTCCATCACGGCAAGATCAAACTTTTCGGGGAAGTCGTCCGGCTTGAGGTAGCGCGCATTGATCCCCTCTCTAACTTCAACTCGGAGGTCATTTCGCAAGCGCCAGTCCAGTTGATTGTGACCGACATCGATGGCAGTTACTCTTTCGGCTCCGTGTTGCAACAAACAATCGGTAAAGCCGCCCGTTGAAGCGCCAACGTCAAGGCAGTTAAGCCCTGCTCCATCAATTTCAAAGTCTTTGAGCGCCGCTTCCAGTTTCAACCCGCCGCGCCCTACATAGCGAGAGCTGGGATCGTCTCCGCCCTTGATACGAATGTTCGCACGTGGGTCGACAAGATCGGACGGCTTATTTACCCGTTGCTCATCGACGAGCACCACGCCCGCCATGACCAGCGCCTGCGCTTTGGTACGCGAGTCTGCCAGACCGCGGTCGACAAGCAGCTTGTCAATCCTCTTGGGTCGCTCATGTCGCTCCTGACTCATCTGCGCATACTTTAACGCAGAACGGGACGTTGAGCCTCGGCTGGTCGTTCGAAGAATCGCTGATCTATTTCCTAAGCTTGCCGCCGCACCGCTTGCGTGATGGCGCGTGGCGTGTCACCTAGTTGAAGATCATCCGCACAGGCACCACACAGCCACACCAAGATATGGGGTGCATCGGCCCAGAAGAAAGAGCCCACTTTACCGGCTACCTGCATGGCTCGATCGATGGGCAATTGTTGTAACGCCTGCACGTAGAAAGCCCCATTGTAGAACTCGCCTTCCGCACCTTCGTCCCTGTGAATACACTCCCGCTCACGATACACTTGCTTCATACAAATGCCCTCTTCCTTCGCGCCGCATCCGCGAAAAAATGAATAGTCAATAACGTCGGGTTCGCTATTGTGAGAGAGTCTTTATCGGGGCAAGCGAGCTGCTGATCGACGAACTCTTAATCGCTTTATGTAGATGATGCCATTCGTTTGGGAAACAGTCAACAACCTTAAACGGCAACAGCAATTCGGCTTTGTGCTACGCACGCTGTCCAGTTCGTTTTTATTCTGGTTGAGAAGGACTGGCCTTTCGCCACCTGAAAAAGTGAATCGCTACGGCCGCGGCGATCCTTCAAATATCTCCCTGATTCGTAACAAATCGCGTGCAGACTGGCCGTTATGCCGAGTCTCCTGTGCGGCTTCACGTTCGGCACTTCGTCTGAGACGCCGCGCCTCTATTTGCTCTGCGCGCCGCATTTCTGTAGCAATTCGGTGATCCTTTGCTCTTTGCAGGATTTCGCCTCCAGTGTTAGCACCCGATGAAAAAGGCGGCTCCGGTTTCCTGGTTCGTTCAGGGGAGGCCGTGTTAGGCACCTCTTGGGCAGCGACCGTTTCCACATTTTCCCCAACTGGAGCGGTGGTGGCTGGCGAGTCAGAGATCGTTCCCGTTGCGCCAAATATGACTTCGCGTGCGGCTTGCTCGGAAATTGGCACACTTCTTTCGAAGCTCGTAGCTGTAGGCTTATGACTACCCTGTTTGTAAACAAGTGTGGCGGCAAAAGCTCCCGCCATAACTGCCACTATGATCGCCAATCCATAAATCAGGCGCCTTTGAACTCTTCTCACTCCAATATCGCGTAGCGGAACTACTGGCCGGGCAGAAAGCAGAGTTGCCTCTTCGTCAAAATGAGGTTCCGAAAGTTGCAATTCCGCACCAGATTGTTGTTGGTCAGTGATATTAGTTTCCATTTTTCAATTTAATGACGAAGACAGCGTAACCTCACCTTGATGCGGACCGAAGGATTGTTGCAAGACCGAGGCCACAGGAAGACTAAGACCGCCTGGCGCCGAACTTCCGCGCAGAAACTCATTGTCAATAAGTTTAACGGGGAGTGGACGCGAAATATTGGTGACGATATCGTGCACCAAAACAACGCGCCGGTCTGTGGGGCGGCACGGGGACGGAATTCTCATTCAACTTTTGTAAGGTCTACCGGCCGACTTTTTGCGGCTTTGCGCGGCGGTCGTCCAGCACATCAATACTTTCCTTCACCCGCATGTAGATGCCATCGGCATCGAGGCCATATTTGGCAAGCAGGAGCTTGGGGTCGCCATGCGTGACTAAACGATCGGGAATTCCCATTCTCACTACGCGGACTTTGTCTTGCAGGCCGTTTTCTTCCAGCAACTCCAAAATGGCTGAGCCAAAGCCGCCTGCCAGATAGGCCTCTTCCACAGTCACGATCAGCCGCTTGGTTTGCGCCAAAGCGAGTAACAGCTGCGCATCAAGGGGCTTAACGAACCTGGCATTCACCACCGTAGCTTCGATTTTGTCTTTCACCAGGTTCTCAGCGGCTTGCAAAGCAGGATGAACCATAGAGCCATAAGCGACAATCGCTACCTCGCCACCATCGCGAAGTATTTCGCCTTTTCCGATTTCCAGAAGCTGCGGAGACCGAGTGATGTCGACCCCAATGCCGTTACCACGCGGATATCGCATGGCCGCTGGACCCATGTGCTCGATCATCGTAAACAACATATCTCGCATCTCACCTTCATCTTTCGGCGCCATCACCGCGATGTTAGGAACGGCACGAAGATACGCAATATCGAGTAGCCCGTGGTGGGTGGGACCATCGCCGCCGGCAACTCCCCCGCGATCCAGACAAAACTTAACGTTGAGATTTTGAATACAAACGTCGTGGATCAATTGATCAAATCCGCGCTGCAGGAATGTGGAATAAATTGCGCATACTGGTTTCAAACCCTCGCAAGACATTCCGGCGGCAAAAGTGACGCAATGCTGTTCGGCGATACCGACATCGAATGATCGCTCGGGAAATTTCTCGAGCGCCGAACAGACTCCTGTGCCGTCAGGCATCGCCGCAGTCAAAGCGATGATCTTTTCGTCCTTCTCCATGAGTTCCACCAATGTATTTCCGAATACAGCGGTATAGGTAGGAGCACTGACTTTGGATTTGATGGCCCTGCCGCTTTGCAGGTCGAAAGGTCCGGTAGCGTGCCAACGATAGTAGTCCTTCTCGGCCTGCGGATGACCTTTGCCCTTGGTCGTTAACGCATGAACAATTACCGGTCCGTCCTTAATCTGCTGAGCTTCACGTAGCGCGGCTACGAGCGCGCGCGGATTGTGGCCATCAATGTAGCCGATATATTTGAAGCCAAGTTCACTCACCAGCGCACCAGGAAGCACCGCCGCTGCAATCGCGTCTTTCATGGTTTTCGCAGCATGATGCAAACGTTCCCCGACGGAAGGAATGGCGAGTAATGTCTCTTCGACCTCATCCTTAAAACGATGATAGTTATGAGCGCTTCGTATGCGATTGAGATAACCGGTTAACGCACCAACAGCCGGAGCAATCGACATCTCATTGTCGTTTAGCAATACGATGAGGCGGCTCTTGAGGTGACCAGCCTGGTTGATGGCTTCCATCGCCATTCCACCGGCCAGCGACGCGTCACCGATCAATGCGACCACGTGATAGTCCTCGCGTTTCTTGTCGCGCGCGATGGCCATCCCAAGCGCAGCCGAAAGCGAGGTCGAAGCATGGCCGGCGCCGAAAGTGTCATACTCCGATTCATCTCGGCGTAGAAATCCGCTGATGCCACCATACTGTTTGATCGTCGGCAGTAGTTCGCGGCGGCCCGTTAGTATCTTATGCGCGTAAGCTTGATGACCTACATCCCAGACCAGCCGATCTCGCGGCGTGTCAAAGGCATAATGCAGCGCCACGGCCAGCTCAATCGCCCCGAGGGAAGCGCCGGTATGGCCGCCGATCCGCGACATGGTTTCTAAAATGTACTGCCGAATCTCGTCGGCTACGGGTTGCAACTGCTCAATAGGCAGCCGCCGCAAGTCTGCAGGCGAGTTTATATTTTCCAGAAGCTCCATTTGCGCGGTATTGTAACTTGGCAGTTCAGATTTTTACTAACTAACAAAATTTTTCCGAATCTTAGAACACAGCTGCTCACCCCAGGCAGACTGTTCCTTTGCGCGATAAAGTACTCTGCCCAACTAAGAAAGTCAATCCCGCCTTCTTTCCAGACTTATTCTGACACCTCAGCGTCTAAAGTCCGGGAACGAGGAAACCTCGCCAATTCGCAGCTATAGCGCTGCAAATCGAAAAAGGAGTTAGCGAATGTATTTACGAAAAAGTTTGTTCGGAATCTTAGGAATCATTTTAGCTGGGGGAATCGTTGCTTTCGCTCAAAAGCCGCAACCCCAAACACCTGCGGCGCCGGACGCGACGTTCCGGAGAGAGAGAACCGAGCGGATGCAACGACGTCGCGAGCGAGTGGATCGCGAAGGATTGCGGAAAGCTAGACGTATGGGTCGGCGCGATGGCATAGGACATCTGATGCGCGAACTGAACCTCAGCGAGGAGCAGCGACAACAAGCTCGCGCGATCGTGCAGCGCCGGCTGGAAAGTACAAAAGCTCAGCGCGAAGAATTGTTCAGATTGCGCGAGAAACGAATTGCCGGCACTTTCTCTGCAGATGATGAAGGAAGAGCACAAGCTTTACGTCAGGAAATCCGTACGGCAATGGAAGGTGTTCGAACGGAGATGCAAGGTGTTCTAACGGCTGAGCAAAAAGCTCAACTCGAGCAATTAAAAACAGAGCGTAAAGAAAGAATGGAACAGAGGATCAAGGAACGCCAGGAGCGTTTGAATCAAAAGCCGCAGTAGCGACGTTCGTTGTCTTGAGGAAGGGCCTGGCTGCTTTTGCATGCCAGGCCCTTTCGTTTTATAAAACGCCAATTTAGCCCTGCGATCATCCTTCAGGGACCCGGCAACTCTAATGAGCTGGCCGTTTCCTTCGGGGTTCTATTTACATTTGAGTCTGTCGTCCGATCGCTACCGGCTCCGGCGCCTGCGTAGTACAGCAAAGGCCGCTGGTCGGCAGATTGTCTTGTAAAACGACAAATGCTTCCCATTCGTTCCCATCAGGATCCTGAATCCACGTCTTATCCTGAAGAGCGTAGCAGCAGTTTGTCTGCATCTCGTCCCGCGTGGCGAGTCCGGCATCCATCCATTTCTGACGCATAGTTAGAACGTCTTTTGTCGAGGCCACTTGAATTCCCATGTGTGACAACGCTCCGCGCTCCTGAAACTGGTTCTGATTGAGCGTCAGATTCAGCGGAGGATTCTGCACGTCAAATTTGGCATAACCCGAGCGGACCTTAGTTGGCTCAATTCCCAGCATCTTGCGATAAAAGTCGATACTCTTCTCCACGTCTCGAACGTTGAGAGCAAGATGCGCCTTTAGTGCCTGGACTGAATTGTCTGAATTGTCTGAATTGTCTGCCTTGCCTTCCATATCTTCCTCCTTATACTCATATTCGCTTAGGCGAATGTATGATATACTACGCCAGGAAATCATATCCGTCAAGGCATATGTGAGATTGGAGGGCAGTTTGGCCGAAAATGCATTTGAAATCAGACCGCTGACCGTGGAGGATTGGGATTTTGTGCATTCCATTTATGCCGCAGGAATCGCCAGCGGCCAGGCGACCTTCGAGACGGAGGCGCCAACTTGGGAACGATGGCACAGCAATCATTTGCCCGCGCCGCGCTTGGTGGCTGTTGCAGAGGAAAGTGTTCCGAAGAGACCAGAAATACCAGTTTCAAGCACAAGATTCGGATAGAAATAGAGGCGTTTTTAGATTTAAATTAATGCTCGTAAAAGGAACTATGGAGGGTTCAGAATCGTAGTAATTCAGGTAACAAATACAACATGGGCAACAAAGAATATAGCATCGCACTTCTCTTTAAGGCGCTGGCGGATCGCACCCGATTACGGCTCATCAATCTGATTGGAGAAAACGAAGTCTGCGTATGTTTTTTCGTAGAAGTATTGAAAATAAATCAGCCAAAGATCTCACGGCATCTTGCATACCTGAGGCGAGCGGGAGTCGTTTCTGCTCGACGAGAAGGTAAATGGATTCACTATCGAATTGTTGAGCCGCCCGATTCTCATGCAGCCAACATCTTTCGTGAAGTCCGCGCCTCCCTGGCGAACGAACCAACGATGAAGGGCGATCGCGAGCGTTTGGAAAAAATCTGCTGCGCAACGAAGCTTCCCGTACAACTTCAACGAGCCCCTCTTCCCGCTAGCCTGGTGGCCTAACAAAGCATTCCATGAACAAGGAAGGACCGAACAAATGGTTACCGCTATCGAACCTCTACTGCGTGAACAACTAATCGACCGTCGTCACAAACTGGAAAATGCCGCGAGTGCTTTTCACCGGCCCGCCGAATTGACGCGACTCCTGGGGGAAGTTGACGCCGCCCTGCATCGCATGGACATCGGCGTTTATGGCTTATGCGAGGTTTGCCATGAGCCGGTGGAGACCGAGCGGTTGATTGCCGACCCTTTGACTCGCTTTTGTCTAGGTGATCTGACGCCCAGCGAGCAGCGTGCGCTTGAGGAAGATCTGGAACTGGCGTCACAGATTCAAACCGGATTGTTGCCGCCACGCACGCAGCACATCGATGGCTGGGAGGTTTCTTATCACTACCAGCCGGCCGGGGCAGTAAGTGGTGACTATTGCGACTTAATTAAGGGTGAAGATCAGTCGGTGCATTTCGTGCTCGGCGACGTTTCGGGTAAAGGCGTGGCGGCTTCAATGCTGATGGCACACCTGAATGCGATGTTTCGGACACTCATTTCGATCAACCTGCCTCTGGAGCAAATGGTAGGGCGCGCCAGTCGCGTTTTCTGCGAGAGCACCCTGCCTACTCAATACGCGACGCTGGTTTGCGGCAGAGCGAATACGAATGGCGAAGTGGAAATTTGTAACGCCGGGCATCTGCCACCGCTGTTGATTCAGGAAGGCAAAGTGACCAGCATTGCGGCGACAGGACTTCCGGTTGGCGTTTTTTGCAGCGAAAGTTTCTCCGTAAACCGAGTTCAAATGAACAAAGGGGACAGTTTATTTCTCTACACTGACGGACTGTCGGAAAGTTTGGATGGAGCTGGTAAAGAATTCGGAGCTGATCGCTTGTCGCGTCTCTTGAATGACAATCACAATCTGTCGCCCGACGCGATCATCTCACTATGCAGGAAGGAACTACACACCTTCACGGAAGGCAGGGTGCCTGAAGACGACCTGACACTCATGGCGATCACGAGGACTAAATAGCGGACAGGTAGTGGAAAATGAACCACTACCAGCGGACACCTTACCTTGACAATCCGTAAGCGCCGATTAGAATGATTTTTCGCCTTGTACGGCTCACGGAGATGTGGCCGAGTGGCTGAAGGCGGCGGTTTGCTAAACCGTTAAGGGTCAAAAGCCCTTCACAGGTTCGAATCCTGTCATCTCCGCCAGAAAATCCAACAATGAACGCGGAATGCTGAACGCGGAACTAGAGCCACTGTCTTCAGTTCATCGTTCATTCATTCCGCGTTCATCATTTTGAGCTTATGCCTGTTCGCGTTCGTTTCGCTCCATCACCAACTGGCTATCTGCATATCGGCGCAGCCCGCTCAGCGCTCTTCAACTGGCTCTACGCTCAGAAGACCGGGGGCAAATTTCTGCTGCGGATCGAAGACACCGATCTGCAACGCTCCACCGAAGAGTCAACCCGATCGATTATTGAAGGCATGCAATGGCTGGGACTTGATTTACGACGAAGAGATTGTTTTTCAATCTGCCAACGCCGACAAGCATCGCGACGCCGCTTACAAACTCGTCGAAGAAGGCAAGGCCTATCGTGATTTCACGCCCAAGGCGGAGCGCGATGATGCAACTGTAAAGCAAGGCATTGCTGATCGCGCGCGGGCACATTCTGCCGAAGGCGTGGATCCATCGCAGCAATCCTTTCCGGGACTTGTCGCAGGAAGAATCAGACCGGCGGGCAGCTGCGGGCGAGCCTTTTGCCGTACGCTTGAAGATTTCGCGCGAAGGCAAGACTCATTTTGAGGACCTTGTCTACGGACCTCAGGAACGCAGCTATTCCGAGATTGAAGATCTGGTGCTGCTCCGTTCCGATGGCCATCCGCTATATAACCTTTCAGTGGTGATCGATGACATCGAGATGGGCATCACTCACGTGATTCGCGGCCAGGATCATCTCACGAATACGCACAAGCAGGTTCTGCTTTACGAGGCGCTCGGGGCAAGCGTGCCGCAGTTTGCGCATCTGCCTTTGATTCTCGCGCCCAACAAAGGAAAACTTTCAAAACGCAAACACGGCGAAGTGGTTTCGTTAACAACCTACCGCGATCGCGGATTCGTTCCCGCAGCTTTTCGCAATTTTCTGGCGCTGCTGGGCTGGGCGCCGGCGGACGGAAAAGAAATCCTTTCGGTAGAGGAACTGGTCCAGCAGTTTTCTTTGGAGCACATCCATCGCTCGCCCGCAGTTTTCAATTTTCAGGAAAACGATCCGCGTCACTGGACGGACGAAAAAGCACTCTGGATGAACGCCGAATACATTCGCACAATGCCGGTTGAAGAATTGTTGCCAATGGTGAAGGCGGAATTGCGCGCCAACAAACTCTGGCGCGACGAGTACGACGAAGACGAGCGCGGATGGTTGCTGAAGGCTGTTGGATCTGATTCGCCAGCGCTTCTTTACGCTCAAAGATTTTTCGCAGCAGGGTCGTGCATATTTCTCCGATGATTTCGATTTCGATGAAGGGGCAGTCAACAAGAACCTGCGAAAAGAACCCCGGCTAAGAGAACTGTTGCCGGCTCTTGCGGACCAGCTCGAACAGACTGATCCTTTCACTGCTGCGGGTACAGAAGCCACGCTGCGAAAATTCGCGGACGAAGCCGCTGTGAAAGCGGGCCTGCTGATCAATGGGTCGCGCACCATGCTCACTGGTCAAGCGGTGGGTCCCTCTATGTTTGAGGTATTTGAAATTCTCGGGCAAAAGCGTTCTGTTGAAAGACTGCGCAGTGGAGTACCATGGTTCGACGCCATGAATGCCCTCGGTGATGTGTGAGTGGAGTTCAAAGCGCCAAACAGGAATTGCACCTTAACATCGGCGATTACGAGGAACAGATCATGATCAAAAAAATATTAGTCTGCACCATCATGGTTTTAGCTGCAGCCAGTTCTGCGGCTTTGGCTCAAAACACGAATTCCTCTCCGACAATGCGTCCCCGCACCACCGCGCCGGCAACTAATGCAACTAAATCAACTGATCAGCAAAAAAGCACAGACGTACAGCAACCAACAACTACGCAGTCAACTCCCAGTCGCGCGGAAGTAAAACCCAGGGTCACCACGGAGACGCCTGGATCACAGGCCGTCATTGCCGCATTCAACGCGCTGATAAATGGCATTCGCAACGCGGACGTCAAAGCCGTTTCCAATGTTTATTGGAATTCTCCTCGCCTGATACTCTTCAACAACAACGGCACGGTGACAAAAGGTTGGGAACAGATGCGCCGGAATCGCGAGAGTTCTTACAAGGATTTGAAAGACGTGAAGCTGGACGTGCGAGATCTTTCAATCACTATGCTCGGCCGCGATGGCGCAGTTATCAGTTGTCTCTGGACGCAATCGCAAACCTACAAGGGCACGCCTGAGACTGCTACCGGTCGCATGACGTTGGTGTTCAAGCGAATAGGCAAAGACTGGAAGGCAATTCATCTTCATACTTCGCCCGACAGACCCGATCCATCACGCGTGCTGCCGTCGGAACAGTCTCCGTCACCGACACCCTCGCCTACTCAAAACCCGTAATTGCTTTTGCTAACCCGAAACTTGAACCGTGTCACGTAGCTACCGCCGGCGGTGTATTAGGGTCCTTTTGCTTTTTAGTAATGCCGGAATTCGCATTACTGCAATCGCTCCGAGTATTGAGAGAAACGGAAAGATCTCGACGACGTAGCGCGGTTCGGGATTTTCCAGCGTCGCAAAGAAACCAAGCCGCAGAAAGACCATCAACGTCGCCAACAGCACCCATGGCTGCGAAATAAAGTCGCGCGTTTGCGACAAGAACCACCCGCCTGCAATTCCCAGCACTGTGTAAATAAAAGTCAAGCCGGCAAACAAGGGCAACCAATACTGTTGATGAATGTCGTAGTCGAGATCCTCGAGCGGAAGAAGCTCGCCTTCAAATGGGTAGTATTGCGAGTGAGTATCAAACCAGAGCGAGTGAGCGCGTTTGAGCGGCAACCAAAGGTAATAACGAAACGGATTTCGCGCGATGCGCTCCAGTGCGATCCTGGCAAAGCCGGCGTCAATCTCCGGCGTCATCTCTACAGCCTGACCCGAAGGCGACTTTTCGTCAGCCTCATCACCAGTGTTATCCTCATCGCTCTCATCACCTTCATCGGCCTTGTCGCTCTCGTCGGATTCGTCACCGGGTGACGTTTCGTTAGTCGGCTCACCAACTTCACTTGATTTTTCATCTGGCTGGTCTATTGAAGGAGTTCCTGCCGCTTGCGAAGCGGGCGCAGCAGTAAATAATTCCGACTCTTCAGAGGGGTGATTATATTTTTCCAACAACACCGCTACCCGCTGCTTTTCCTCCGCGGAGTCGAAGGCGTTATCGGGAATGTCAGTCAGCTTGATCGGAGACGTTTCCAGGGCCCAAAGCACTGGCCCAACGTGGCGGCTGTCGTCTATCCAGGTTCGCAACCAGGCCAGGTAACCACGCGGTACGAATTCGCCAGGCATCTCAGCGTGGGCTGGAGCCAGCGGCTGAAATAGGTGAAACACGCGATAGTTGCGAACTGTCCACGGAACCAGCACCACACAGAACGCCAATGAAAACACCGCGCCTAGATAGGGCGCCCGTGCAGATCGGTAAAGGAGTTCTTCCCGCTTCGTATCGAGCTTTACATCGCCGGCACGGCCCAGCAGGGAAACGACCAGGGTGATTCCTATGGCTAAGGCGAAGAGACCGCTGTCGGGCCGAAATAAGACAGCGGCTCCCGAAATCAAGCCCGTCGCAACCCATAACCAAAAGGCATTTCTTTGCCTGGTTGCTCTCAGGGCGAGCGTCGCCGTCAAACACATCGCCACCGCAAAGAAGATGGTCAGCGTTTCAGTGAGGATTGTCGCAACGTAGATGGTTGTGAACGGGCAAACGGCGGCAAGTGCCAAGGCGGCAATTGACGTGCGCCGCTTCCGTTTTTCATCGGGCTCCCAGAAATAAGCAACCAATGAAATCAGCGCGCAGGATGCAGTGTCGAAAAGCGCCTGAACGATGCGAACGGCGGTATTGTCACCATGGCCAAATACGGAATAGATGCCGGCTAGGAAGACCGGATAACCAGGAAGACGTATCAGCGAAGGCACATAGGGCGGATTGATCTCGTGGGAATACACATGCTGTTCCAACACGTTGCGCGCAATCTGGGCATACACCCTGCCATCATCCGGCGCGTCGTTCGCATAGAACCTCGCTACTGCCACTCGAAAAGAAAACGCCACTGTCAGCAGCAGCGCATACGCAACCATTCCATTCCGCATCTCCTGTCGCTTGTTTTCCCGCTTGCTGCTACGTTTTTTCGCCATGAATAAATTCTCTGGGGTCAGGGCCGTGCTTCAACCGTCGCTTTTCGATCCAACTTACCCCAACCGACGGTTGTTCCCCGTGTCGCCACTGCCAAACTTTTGATCATGACGTAGTACATCACTTGCCGATAACAGAAGCGCTGCAAAAAGAGCCACCAGAGCAAACGCCAGTGTTCTTTCTTCTCGAGCAGGAACGCGAAGCAAGCGGCCACCCAGTCAATCGCCAGGAACAAAGCGTAATAGAAGAGCACCTGTTGAAGCGCAGTCGATGAATAACCCTTTGGCTGTTGCAAGCGATCCAATCCCGCGACCGCGAGCGTGTAGACCAGCATCAGATCCATCACTGGCGAGATCAATGGGAACAGAATTTGAAAAATCCAAACGTTTGGCAGGGCGATGAATCCGAGTGCGCCGTAGCGTGGGCGAAACAACGCGTCGAGATGTTTCCGCATACACTGCAAGGTGCCAAAGGCCCAACGGAATCGCTGCCTGGCGAGCGTGTGCAGTCGATCAGGAGCTTCGGTCCAGGCGATGGCATCTTCTTCGTAACCGATGTTGTAACCCATGCGACGGATGCGCAGCGTCAGGTCCTGATCCTCTGCCAGCGTGTCTGATTGGAAGCCGCCTGCCTGCTCGATCAACTCGCGCCGCCACGCGCCCACCGCGCCCGGCACCACCGTGATGCAGTTTAAGCTCGCGAAGGCGCGGCGATCCATGTTCTGCGAGGTGATGTATTCGAGCGCCTGCCAGCGGGTGACGATGTTTATTCGATTGCCGACCTTGGCGTTGCCGGCCACAGCGCCCATCCTGGGATCGGAAAAACGATGAGCCAGCGCGCCGACGGTCTGCGCGTGCAAACAGCGTGTCAGCATCAAGGGCGATTACTATGTCACCTTTCGCGTATCTCAGCCCCACGTTGAGGGCCGCAGCCTTGCCTCCTGCGGCCGCTGCGAAAAGCCTTACGCGTTCGTCATTTGAAAAATTCTCGCGAACGATCTCGCTCGTGTCGTCCGATGACCCGTCGTCAACCACGATGATTTCATAGTTCTGATAGTCAGAAGCCAGCAGACTGTTGATTGTGTTCTTGATCACCAGCTGCTTCGTTGTATGCCGGAACAATCATCGACACGAACGGCGAATATCCTTCCCCCGCATGAGTGTGTTGGCGCCGGCGCGAGCGAAGCCACTGGGCCAATGCCAGCGCACCGATAAAGATAAGCCGCCCGAGTCCGAGGGCAATGCCAATCACAAATATCCACTGAAGCGTCCAGCCCATGGTGGAAAGAAAAAAGAAAGCGATGGCGTTAGCCCTGGTGAAGACACGCTCACCTGGTGGGATCAGCGGCATTACCTGATCTCTGGAGAGCCCTGCCAATTCGGAGACGGGCACGAAGCGAAAGCCGCGCGCACGCAATTCGTGAATTAACCCTGGCAAAGCCGCAATTGTTGCTGAACGATCACCACCAGAATCGTGAAGCAAAACGACCTGGCCGCGTGTTTCCGGGTTGTTGTCCAGGGCGCGCTCAATAGTGCGGTCGACAATTTGACCGGCATTAACGGGAAGTTGCCAGTCGTCGGGATCGATGCGCACTCCCACCATCAGGTAACCCAGTTGCTGGGCCCGGAATGCCGGCTCGACTTCCTGTGGTTTGTCGGCTTCGGCGTCGCCAAAATACGGCGGACGAAACAGTACGGTCGACCGGCCAGTTTCCGATTCGATAAGTCGCTGAGTAGCGTTCAACTCCAGATCGGTTAACGATCACGGGAATTTCACCGAGATTCGGATGTGTAAACGTGTGATTGCCAATCTCATGCCCCTCGTTAACGATGCGGCGCAGCAGATCGGGATAGGACTGTCCGTTCTTGCCGATGATAAAAAACGTAGCCGGCACGTTTTCCTTTTTCAGGATGTCGAGAATTGCCGGCGTCCATCTCGGATCCGGACCATCGTCAAACGTGAGCGCGATTAGTCCGGGGTGATCGCCGCCGCGCTCGATGACGTAAGACGAAGGGGTGGAAACAAAATCTTCGCTTTTTACGAAACCTGTTGATTGATCAATGTCCAGATTGCGCCAGCCATCCTGTGGGCGCGACATGACTTGCAGCAACTCGCCGGTACCTTCAAAATCGACATCGTAACCGTAAACAATGCGACGCAAAACCTCGGGCGAATTAACCGTTGACGTTCCGAGAATCGACCAGATTGAAGGGTCCTCAGATCCGAGTCGCCAAACAGCAAAACCCGCGGGCTTGTAGCCACTGGCCGCGCGCATCTGGTTGTAAGCAGTGACCGCATCGAGAAACCAAACCTTGTGGTGCGATTCGTCTTCTTCGTCATATTCGAAATACGGATTGCGAGAGTCGGCATCAAAAAGGACTTTTACTTCAGATTCGTGAGCCGTGATCAGCGCCTTCTGACAAGTAACTTCGTCTGCTTTCTTTTCGCTTCGTTCCAGTCGTAACCATAGTTTCCGAGCGCGATGATCGTTTTTGACGCGTCCAGTTTGCCGCATCCGGCTGACGAGGTTCTGCTCAAACCAGTCTTGCGAAGCTATCGGGCCCGAAGTCGCTGCCCGCCCAGTGCTGGTCGTAAGCCATCAGGATCAGGTAATCACTCGCGGCCGCGTAGTCTTTGTAGTTCCAGTCAGGATCATCGAAAGGAACCGTTTGTAGAACTGTCAGGCCTTTCGGGGCAAACACGTCATGCAATTCCTGCATGAAAACAAGCAGGTCGGCCTGGGATGCTTTTGGCGGCTCTTCAAAGTCAATGCAGACGCCGGCAAATTTATTTCCTTCAACAAAGCTGGTTAGCGCGCTAATCAAGCGTTGGCGATGAGGCCTCGTCCGCAATATTTCGCGCGAGCAGGTCGGAGTTCCACTTCTCATCAATCAGATTTTGGACCATTGGAATGATGCGAACCTGCGGCCGAGTCTGGCGAATAAAGTTTAATGCCGGCACGTGAACGTCAGTCGCCAGCGGATTTTCGCTATTGCTTCCAGCCTGCAGATGGGACCACTCTGCGATCACCCAGTCAAGGTGATCCAGGTTTCTTTTCGAGTGACGCCATAACTCGACTCGTCCCAGTTGATGTAGAAACCAATCGAGAGAGGCCGCGATGTGGGAACTGCGGGCGGCGGAATCGCCGGTGCCGGAGACCGGAGTTGTTTCCGAAGCGTCGTTTAGCCGGCACCACACGCTTTGTTGTGGCCAGCGCGTGTTGCAGTTCTTCACTGAGCTCGTTTTGCCTTTTGTTGACTCGGGTTCGCCGGCAGATTCGAAGCCTTAGGTTTGAGGTCGGCAGTGTGCGGCAAACCCGCAACCGGGCGCACATTCAAACTGGGAAGCACGGGATTGATTAACACGCTCGCGATGAAGACCGCGGCCAGACTGGTGACGACAATTGCCAACGCCATCCAGGTGCGACGCACTCGCCGCCAGCGGCGTCCGGCTGGATCATGAAAACGGGGGAATCGGCGGATGACAAACAAAGCGTCTCCTAAGAGTAGTGCAGAATCCTAATCTCTCACTGCATTGGATGGCGGTCAAGTGGTCGGAGTTGCGACGAAGTACCGCGGATTTACGCGGATGGATACTGATAAGATAGTTCGCCTGACTATCTGATTCGCGCTATCCGTGAAATCGCGGCCATTCCTGGTCGCTAATGCTCCCGGTTCTGATAGTTCGAAGCAAAAATATAAGAAGCCGTCCACGCTCGAGCGTGGACGGCTTCGGTGAACTGTTGGGATTGGCCTGAGGCTGACTGTGTGCACTTCCAGAAAGGAGGAGCACTAAGCAGTGAGACTACTGAACCATAATCCTAACGAGTTACGACTGGTTCAGAGGTCAGGCCGCAGCCACCTCACTGTGATAAGAACTCATATATTTTAGAATCACCTCCTTTCCAGTGTTGACGCGATAATAAAATAGAAGAGTTGAGGCGTCAACTGGTTTTTCAACGGAACTAAAGTGATGACGGATTGCGTCTTCACCCTGATTTTCGATCGCCGGTCCGCCACCGCATATCGCGCAGGCATAGCTGAGTGACAATTCGCCCCCTACGTAAACTCTGCCACGCATGTTCAATTCCGAAAAAGTACGCGAGCTCGCGATAGTCACTGCAATCGTGAATCACGAAGTCGGCAATCTTGTCCGGCTCGAGTGAACCAATCTGATCGCCGCGATTCAGACGTGTACGCGGCATTGATCGTTGCAGCCGTGATCGCTTCGGCAGGCGTCATCTTCATGTGAGTTGAAGCCAGCGAAAGAATCATCGGCATCGACGGTGTCGGCGAGGAGCCGGGATTGAAATCAGTGGCCAGCACGACGGCCAGACCGGCATCGATCATCTCGCGCGCCGCCGGATAACGGTCGAACCGAGCGCATAAACCGAACCGGGCAAAAGCACGGGCTGCACTTCCGCAGACTTCGAAGCGCCGCGATTCCCGCCGCGTCTGTGTGCTCCAGATGATCGGCGGTGACCGTTCCTAAGTTCGGCCGCCAGTTTCGCGCCGCCCGATAGTGAAAGCTGATCTGCATGCATGCGCAAGCCCGAGACCGTGACAACGCGCGGCCGAAAGAATCTTCCACGACTCGTCAGTCGTGAAAACCTTTTCTTCGCAAAACACGTCGCAGTACTCAGCTAGTTTTTCCTGCGCGACCCGTGGCAACATCTCATCGATCAACCAGCGACACGTACTCGTTCACGACGCGCTTTGATATTCAGCAGGAATATCGTGAGCACCAAGAAAAGTCGGCACGTAGCGAAGCGAGGTTTCGTTATCGAGGCGTTTGATTGCGCGGAGAATCTTGAGCTCGTCTTCCAGCGTCAAACCGTAGCCGGACTTGGCTTCAACCGTAGTCGTGCCGCTCCGCAGAAACCAATCAGCGTAACGCTTGCCGGTTCTGACCAGTTCATCGAGCGTAGCCTCTCTGGTCGCACGCACTGTCGACTGAATTCCGCCGCCACGCGCGGCAATCTCCTGGTAGGTCGCTCCGGCAGCGCGCTCCTCAAATTCATTCAGTCGCGTGCCGGCAAAAACCGGATGCGTATGGGCATCGACAAAGCCCGGCGTAACAACGCGATTGCCTGCATCGATCACTTCGGAGTCGGCGCTAATCAGAGGCTCGATCGCTTGGCGAGAGCCGACTTTGGCAATTCGCTCGCCAATCACCAGCATCGCGCCGTCGGCGACAATCGATAGCTCACGCATTTCCGGGCCAACTCGCGGACGAGCCGGCCCGGCAAGAGTGACGAGTTGTGAGCAGTTAATGACGGCTAGTGACCTGGCCAACTGCGATCCCCCCTTGCACTCTATCTAGCGCTGCTTCAGGCTTCTTTGTACAACCAGGCGCCGGCTACGGTTGCGATGGCATACTCCACCAGACCCCAGACCATAGTCAAAACACAGGTGCTGGTTGGAATACCAAAAAGCATGGCGAAAAAGATCCCCATGTAGAAATAGAGGGCAAACCATGCAAAGAGGCTGGCGATGATCGCTGTCTTCACACCGGGACCAAAGCGAGGTCGGATTGCGGCGTAACCCAAGACCATTACGATGCCCAGGACAAAAGTCAGCACGGTGGCGACGATGATGAAATTGGTGCCAGGTTCAGGGAAATTGTGTTGGGCGTTGAAGGCTTTCATTTGCTCGCCAAGCACCTTGACGTTCAGCACAAACTCGCCGACGTTCAGCAGCAGTCCTGCAAGTAGGCCGCCAAGAATCACTCGTCCGAAGTTGATCTTATTCATTTCAGGCTCCTTATTGGGGGGGTTAGGAATCCAAACGCGTTTTGCGCTTGAGCATTTATCACAGGATTGATTTGAAGGCCAGTATTATTAAACTGAAGCAGTGGCCCGACTCGGCTTGCGAAGCCGGTAAAACATCACACCAACGGCGTTGGCGCCGACCACAACCGCCATTATCTTCACTGCGAACATTAAGGGACTGTCGACCTGAGTGATGGGAACCAGTGTGAAAAAACCGGCAACCATCGACACCACGAAACCCGACACCGCCGCAACCTTCAGCCACAGCGGTGCCTTAACGCCAAACCGCTTGATCGCCACCAGTGGAATTGCGAAGAGCACCATATAGATCAAGGCGTAAAAAGTAGTGGCGGCATTGTCCTGTAACTGAAACGCTTCCTGTTCCTTTACACCGAGCAAGCTCGCAAGGCTGAATACCAACGTTACCAAACCGACAAATAGTATCGAGTTCACTGGTGTCCTATGACGCCGGTGCAAACGCGCGAACCATGAAGGCAACAGGTTGTCCCAGCCTGCCACCATCGGCAGACGAGTGTTTCCGGCAAAGTAAATGCTCATCAAAGCGATCTGTCTGGCCGCAACTCCAAAAATAGTGATCGAGACGAGCAGCGAAACCCAGCCAAATGAACGAAAACCGAGGCTCAGCACCTGTGGAATCGGACCGATTAGGTCGACATTCTCTGGGGAGACGAAGGCCAGCACCGAGCCGGTACCCAGAATAAACATCAGGGCTATGATGGGAGCAGAGATCATCACTGAGCGACTGATATTGCGGGCGGGCGCACGGCATTCACCGGCGAGGATAGCGATGTATTCAAAACCTGAGAGAGCCCCAACCGCAAGTTTGCTGAAGACGTTAATGTTGTAACCACTCAGTTCTGGAAAGCTGGTCGAAAACGGATGGTAGTTAGCAAGTGTGCCCCGGCCGGCGGTGATGAATGGCAACAGAATTAGAGTCGCGAAGGTCAACAGCAAAAGCCCGCCACCAAAGTTCTGTACCCACTTCCCGAGCGTTAAACCGCGCCTCGATGCAGCGATCATTATGACCATCAGCAGCGTGCAAATCAGCGTAGTCATCCACTTGTTCTCGTGCATCCAGTCAGCGGGCGGTCCAATGGCGTAGGCAATATTCTTCTTAATTATCAGGCCGATGCCTGACATCACCAGGATGCCAAAAATCCAGAGATTCCACGCCAGCATGAAAGCAACGAAGTCGTTGAAAGCCAGCTTGGCCCATTGATAGACTCCGCCTTCCAACGGCATCAACCGATTAAGAAAGATAACGACTGCAGCCAGCGGCAAATAGAATGTGATGATGGCGAGAATCCAAAAGACCATCTGGTGATCGCCGAGCTTGGCCGCCCAGCCCACCCAGATCGTTCCTACCACGAAAACAATTTGCGTCAGGACGAGATCGAAAAGACCGAGTTCCTTTTTGAAGACAGCGCTGCGCTGCTCAACGTCTCGCTCAAGTTCAGCGAGTTCAGGAGGCGGGATTTGTTTATCAGCTTTCAAGAAACGTCTTTGAATTCGAGTTGGACAATCTCAGGGTCAGGAAGGCGGGCTTCGGTGCCTGAATTCTCAGCAAGAACGAGCGGGGGCAAGCCCACCTTCCCGACCATGAGACATTTTCAGTTGAGACATTTTCAGTTTAGACAATCCGGTCGCTATCGCTCCCGGTTCTGTATTTGTTTCACGCCACGCTTCGGTTTCACTGTGAAAGGCAGCAAACTACTGCAGTTAGCAACAATGCGGCAACGTGGGTCGACGAATACAGAACCGGGAGCCGTAGCGACCGGCTTGCAAGACTCTCTCCAGTCAACCTTCGATGTACCAATCGACTCCTGACTCACCCGAACTGGCTAACAAATCAAGAACTTTTCGATCGTCCACACTTGCGCATGCCCAAACTGGACGCCGGTCGCTATCGCTCCCGGTTCTGTATTTGTTTCACGCCACGCTTCGGTTTCACTGTGAAAGGCAGCAAACTACTGCAGTTAGCAACAATGCGGCAACGTGGGTCGACGAATACAGAACCGGGAGCGGTTCTATGAAAGGGCTGTCAAGAAAAAAGTTCTCCCGAGCTGCCAATAAAGTTTTTGACAGCTAGCCACTCAACGCACCCGAAGCTGCTCAAGGTTGATCACCACGCCTCTTATTGACCGTCTTTTTCTTGCCTTTGCTTGAGCCTGATGTTGAATAGTCGTTTACGCGGTCAGTTCTTCAGGACTGCCAACCATGGTTCTATTTGCGACTCCAGCCCCGCTGGCGCTGGGCCTATGACTATTTCTGGTTATGCGTGGGGGCATATAGTAGCGACTGGTCCTCGGCACCTGGTCGGGACATCTGCTCCCTTGATACTCACCCACGACCCCTGCATCTGGCGCACAAAGCCTTAACGGTAGCCAGCGGCGCGCGTCAGCAATCAGCACTCACTTCGTGAGTCTCTGTAGTTGCTTGCTTAAGCCGCCGTCTGTTGTTTCATCCTTTCTGGATTGAACTGTTGACTACGTTTCCAAAGCGATAAAGTGATGGCCGCCAATTGACGGGCGATTGTCAGCCGCGCCAAACTGGGATCCATTCCTTGCTTCACCCGCGCGTCGTAGGCCGCTTTGAAGGGCCCACTGTGACAAGCGCTGGTCGCTGCACTTTTGAAGACCTTTTTCAGCAGGTGGTTATGATTGCGATTCAAACCACGCGTCGCTATCGGCCGCCGGCTGCGCCGCAACACGCCATCAACCACTTCATGCTCAGCGCTGGTACGCGTCACCACTGCCAGCCCCACATAGGTCCAAAACTGCCGCTTGCTGCGAAACCGGTGTGGTGTCCCCACTACCGCCAGCAACTGCGCCACACTTACCGAACCCAACTGCGGCATACTCATCAGCCAGGGATAGGCTGGTTGCCGCCGTGCTTCTTTTACCATCATCAGCTTGGCTTCATGTCGCAACGGCCTCAGCGCCGCCAATTGCTTATATAAAAAATTGGCCCGCTGACGCGCTCCTGGCTCGCCCAGTTTCTCGAGCCACTGCCGCCGCCGATCCTGGCGATAAATATCATGGCCCGCGCAAGCAATCGCCCGCCCGCGAAAGATGGCCTTTAAGCGCAACATCACCCGCGTCGTGTCACTCACCAGGCAGTCGTAAGTACGCACCAACTCTTTCAATGTCCGCATGCCGTTGTCGCCATGATAGACCGCCCTCAATGACCCATTGCGTAACAACTCCGCCAGCTTTTGGGCATCCACCCGATCGCTCTTGTTACCGCTGAGCAGCAGTTTGTTGTGCCGCGGATCACAGACCACCACTTCTGTTACCAGTGGCCGCACTACGTCATGGAGCCAGTTCGCTTGCGTCCCCTCTTCAAACGTTACGTAAACCTTACCGCGCAGCTGCTTGAGAAACCCGCGCACTCGCTCTGCCCCGGTCTCGATCACTGATTGCATCACCACTTTGCCTGCTCCGTTCAGTACTACCATCACAATGCTTGCACGATGCACGTCCATTCCAACATAATACGTTCGCATAGGGCTCTCCTTCGGTTGCAAACTTGAAGTCTTTTAGAACAACTCCAAGCTACCACCGTTGGGGCGCCCTTTCATATATAGAGTAGCGACCGGCTTGCAAGACTCTCTCCAGTCAACCTTCGATGTACCAATCGACTCCTGACTCACCCGAACTGGCTAACAAATCAAGAACTTTTCGATCGTCCACACTTGCGCATGCCCAAACTGGACGCCGGTCGCTATCGCTCCCGGTTCTGTATTTGTTTCACGCCACGCTTCGGTTTCACTGTGAAAGGCAGCAAACTACTGCAGTTAGCAACAATGCGGCAACGTGGGTCGACGAATACAGAACCGGGAGCCGTTCTATGAAAGGGCTGTCAAGAAAAAAGTTCTCCCGAGCTGCCAATAAAGTTTTTGACAGCTAGCCACTCAACGCACCCGAAGCTGCTCAAGGTTGATCACCACGCCTCTTATTGACCGTCTTTTTCTTGCCTTTGCTTGAGCCTGATGTTGAATAGTTCTATGAAAGGGCTGTCAAGAAAAAAGTTCTCCCGAGCTGCCAATAAAGTTTTTGACAGCTAGCCACTCAACGCACCCGAAGCTGCTCAAGGTTGATCACCACGCCTCTTATTGACCGTCTTTTTCTTGCCTTTGCTTGAGCCTGATGTTGAATAGTCGTTTACGCGGTCAGTTCTTCAGGACTGCCAACCATGGTTCTATTTGCGACTCCAGCCCCGCTGGCGCTGGGCCTATGACTATTTCTGGTTATGCGTGGGGGCATATAGTAGCGACTGGTCCTCGGCACCTGGTCGGGACATCTGCTCCCTTGATACTCACCCACGACCCCTGCATCTGGCGCACAAAGCCTTAACGGTAGCCAGCGGCGCGCGTCAGCAATCAGCACTCACTTCGTGAGTCTCTGTAGTTGCTTGCTTAAGCCGCCGTCTGTTGTTTCATCCTTTCTGGATTGAACTGTTGACTACGTTTCCAAAGCGATAAAGTGATGGCCGCCAATTGACGGGCGATTGTCAGCCGCGCCAAACTGGGATCCATTCCTTGCTTCACCCGCGCGTCGTAGGCCGCTTTGAAGGGCCCACTGTGACAAGCGCTGGTCGCTGCACTTTTGAAGACCTTTTTCAGCAGGTGGTTATGATTGCGATTCAAACCACGCGTCGCTATCGGCCGCCGGCTGCGCCGCAACACGCCATCAACCACTTCATGCTCAGCGCTGGTACGCGTCACCACTGCCAGCC
Source organism: Blastocatellia bacterium (assembly GCA_963698325.1). Taxonomy (GTDB): domain Bacteria; phylum Acidobacteriota; class Blastocatellia; order Pyrinomonadales; family Pyrinomonadaceae; genus PSRF01. The sequence continues at coordinate 1,516,684 of CAVOQJ010000013.1, forward strand.
CCACATAGGTCCAAAACTGCCGCTTGCTGCGAAACCGGTGTGGTGTCCCCACTACCGCCAGCAACTGCGCCACACTTACCGAACCCAACTGCGGCATACTCATCAGCCAGGGATAGGCTGGTTGCCGCCGTGCTTCTTTTACCATCATCAGCTTGGCTTCATGTCGCAACGGCCTCAGCGCCGCCAATTGCTTATATAAAAAATTGGCCCGCTGACGCGCTCCTGGCTCGCCCAGTTTCTCGAGCCACTGCCGCCGCCGATCCTGGCGATAAATATCATGGCCCGCGCAAGCAATCGCCCGCCCGCGAAAGATGGCCTTTAAGCGCAACATCACCCGCGTCGTGTCACTCACCAGGCAGTCGTAAGTACGCACCAACTCTTTCAATGTCCGCATGCCGTTGTCGCCATGATAGACCGCCCTCAATGACCCATTGCGTAACAACTCCGCCAGCTTTTGGGCATCCACCCGATCGCTCTTGTTACCGCTGAGCAGCAGTTTGTTGTGCCGCGGATCACAGACCACCACTTCTGTTACCAGTGGCCGCACTACGTCATGGAGCCAGTTCGCTTGCGTCCCCTCTTCAAACGTTACGTAAACCTTACCGCGCAGCTGCTTGAGAAACCCGCGCACTCGCTCTGCCCCGGTCTCGATCACTGATTGCATCACCACTTTGCCTGCTCCGTTCAGTACTACCATCACAATGCTTGCACGATGCACGTCCATTCCAACATAATACGTTCGCATAGGGCTCTCCTTCGGTTGCAAACTTGAAGTCTTTTAGAACAACTCCAAGCTACCACCGTTGGGGCGCCCTTTCATATATAGAGTAGCGACCGGCTTGCAAGACTCTCTCCAGTCAACCTTCGATGTACCAATCGACTCCTGACTCACCCGAACTGGCTAACAAATCAAGAACTTTTCGATCGTCCACACTTGCGCATGCCCAAACTGGACGCCGGTCGCTATCGCTCCCGGTTCTGTATTTGTTTCACGCCACGCTTCGGTTTCACTGTGAAAGGCAGCAAACTACTGCAGTTAGCAACAATGCGGCAACGTGGGTCGACGAATACAGAACCGGGAGCCGCAGCGACCGGCTTGCAAGACTCTCTCCAGTCAACCTTCGATGTACTAGTGGACTCCTGACTCACCCGAACTGGCTAACAAATCAAGAACTTTTCGATCGTCCACACTTGCGCATGCCCAAACTGGACGCCGGTCGCTATCGCTCCCGGTTCTGTATTTGTTTCACGCCACGCTTCGGTTTCACTGTGAAAGGCAGCAAACTACTGCAGTTAGCAACAATGCGGCAACGTGGGTCGACGAATACAGAACCGGGAGCCGCAGCGACCGGCTTGCAAGACTCTCTCCAGTCAACCTTCGATGTACTAGTGGACTCCTGACTCACCCGAAGTGCTCGTCTAACAAATCAAGAACTTTTCGATCGTCCACACTTGCGCATGCCCAAACTGGACGCCGGTCGCTATCGCTCCCGGTTCTGTATTTGTTTCACGCCACGCTTCGGTTTCACTGTGAAAGGCAGCAAACTACTGCAGTTAGCAACAATGCGGCAACGTGGGTCGACGAATACGGAACCGGGAGTAGCGACCGGCTTGCAAGGCTCTCTCAAGTCAACCTTCGATGTACCAATCGACTCCTGACTCACCCGAACTGGCTAACAAATCAAGAACTTTTCGATCGTCCACACTTGCGCATGCCCAAACTGGACGCCGGTCGCTATCGCTCCCGGTTCTGCATTTGTTTCACGCCACGCTTCGGTTTCACTGTGAAAGGCAGCAAACTACTGCAGTTAGCAACAATGCGGCAACGTGGGTCGACGAATACAGAACCGGGAGAGTAGCGACCGGCTTGCAAGACTCTCTCCAGTCAACCTTCGATGTACCAATCGACTCCTGACTCACCCGAACTGGCTAACAAATCAAGAACTTTTCGATCGTCCACACTTGCGCATGCCCAAACTGGACGCCGGTCGCTATCGCTCCCGGTTCTGTATTTGTTTCACGCCACGCTTCGGTTTCACTGTGAAAGGCAGCAAACTACTGCAGTTAGCAACAATGCGGCAACGTGGGTCGACGAATACAGAACCGGGAGCCGCAGCGACCGGCTTGCAAGACTCTCTCAAGTCAACCTTCGATGTACCAATCGACTCCTGACTCACCCGAACTGGCTAACAAATCAAGAACTTTTCGATCGTCCACACTTGCGCATGCCCAAACTGGACGCCGGTCGCTATCGCTCCCGGTTCCGTATTTACTGGCCGAATCGCTGCCGATACTCCGCCGAACTAATAAAGGCCTTAACCATTTCCGCCTGCACGAAGTTGCCATTAAACTGGTTCAACTTGTTAAGCCAGAATTGATAGCCACTATCATCCGGATCGCGTCTGAGATAGCCAAAGTATTCCATCATCACAAACGTCTCGTTCAACTTGGCCCTCACGAATCGTTCGTCTTCGGCTATCCGTTGCAATACGGCAGCTCGCGTTAAGGCGCCACTACTGAGGCTGCTCACCAGCGCATCGCGCTCGCTCTGGCTGAAGCTAACTCCCGTGTGGCTAATCAGCGCATCGACGTATTTATCATTAGCCAGACTGCCGTAGACGCTGACGAATGCGGGACGTTGCACCCACGCCTCGACAAACGCCTGTTTGTTCGTCGTCAGCAGCTCCGACCAGTTGCTCTGGCCAACAATCACGCCACGCGCGACATTCTGCGCGTCGGGCATGAACTCAGAAAACAACGGCCGCCGGCCATAGCTTGCGCGATAGAGTGCGTCAACCAACCCGCCTGTTTCCTGAAACTCTATTGAAAGGAAGTAGGCTGCCGAAACGTTAATTCGCCTTTGCTCGAGACAACTCGTGTCACTGCCACACTCGAGCATTTGATCGCTCCAGAAGTTGAACCCGCTCTCATCAGGCTCACGACCGAGGAAGTCAACGTAGTGTTGACGAACAAAGTATTCCGGCATGTCAATCACATTGCCGCTAATGATCGCGTCACGCATCGCCGTGAACCCGGCATCAGTCTTGTTCCCCAGAAGTGAGAAAGAACGGTTCTCCGGACTGAAGTGGTAACCCCAAAGCGACGGCGCTACCGTATAGAAGCCGCTAGTCTCCACGGACTCGAAACGATAGTTGCCGGCCGAGTCAGTTATCGTCTTGCGATTCTGCGACCCCGAAAGGTTCACTACGGCGCCGGCAACAGACGCCCCGTTTTGATCGGTTATCCGGCCACTGACGATTCCGTTAGTTGCTGTGGGCGGGGCAGTGTTGTTGAAACAAACCGTCACGTCGTTCACTGTGGGAGTGACGGCGCTATCGGTGGTCGTCAGATAGGCTTTGTACTTCAGATAACGATTGCCGTTGAGGATATTGATGTTCGTCGCCGGACTCGTAGTAAAGAAGGTAGCCGGCGTGCCATCGGGGCCGACAAAATCAAACGGACCTTCAGCGTTGTTGCTGGCAGCAACCTGAAACCGGAGTGTGGTGTTTGCCGGAACGGTGGCATTCCACGATAGCGAGGCCCAGTGGGTGAATTGACCGGGAGCGGGGTTGGAATCCTTCAGCGCGGAAATCTGATTGCCGGACAGCTCGAAGACGCTCTTCATGTAAGTATGGAAGCCCAGATCCCTGGACGCACCCGTCGGGGTGTCCCAGGCCGAGCCGCTGTCGGTCGAAGTGTACCGAGCGCCGCCCGCATAGACATCGCTGTTGCTAAAGGTGGCCGCGTAAGTTCCCGCCGAGGGGTTCGACACCGGGCGCGCCACCAACGCATAGACCGTACCCGCCGTTAGCGACGGGGGACTGCTGAATGTCCCGGAGAAATAGGACGTGGCGCCGCTCGCGCTGCCGATGAGCGTTGTTGACGCGATGTCTGCGCCCGTAGGCGCGCCGCTGCTCGTAGCCCTGAGCGCGAGCGTGAGATTCGGTGCCGTGCCCGTGCAACCGCTGCAGAACAGGTTGATGTCAGCCTTCTCCAGCGTGCCGGTGACGCCCGCTGTGAAGGTCTGTGCCCACCAGGTCGTGGCATCTAAGATATCGCCGAAGTTGCTGATCGATGTGTTCGACTGGTCCAGGCTTACGAGCTTCAAAAGCGTGACGTTGCCGGGGCTGGTAGTTAGATCAGTACTTGTTGGTACTCCTGTCTGAAATTCAGCCTGTGTATTATCTGTCAGACACGCACTGGCTGGCGCGGTGCTGAGCGAGAAGTCCTGAACCGTAGTCGCGCCGTCGGTAACAACGATGTTCGATGCTGTACCGGGGTTATAACCCGAAGCACTCGCAGCGATGCTCGGGTATGTGCCGGACGGGATGTTAAGAAATTGATAAAAACCTGAACCATTCGTAGCTGTCGTTCTGCTTCCAAAGGTTATTGTCGCGCCGATAATGGGAGCGCCGCCAACGGTGGCCGTCACCGTGCCTTGCACCGTGCCGCTTGTTACTGGGGTACAAGGGGAGAAATTGAACGAGCCAACCCTGGTCTGCCAGTTGGTTCCCAGTAGTGATGAAATACTCATTGGTGTACCAGAAAGTGCACCCGTCGGTATCGAGCGACATCGCGCTGTAGTCACCCCAACGCGTGCTTGTATCCTGCGAACCAGTGCCCTCGATAAGCGACGATTCAGTCAGCGGCAATGTGTCTACAGGATCTGTGGAGAGCCGTCCTACGTATCGGATTGCCGGGAATAGCGTGGCGGTGGAGGCGCTGTAGCCCAAGGCCATGTTGCCCGCGCGGTCAACGGCGAGGCTCGGCATGTAGCGGTTTATTGTGTCGGGAGCGTGGGTTGCCGCTTGCGTTGTGGCAGCGGCGACGGTGCCGCCAGTCACGGTTATTTGATAGTAGCGGACTGCCGCCACTCCAGCGGTAGTCGGGTTGCGTATGGTGTGAGTGTTCCACAGCGACTCGACCCCGGCGAGATTCGTGTACTGGTTCTGCATCATCAACCGGATTGCCAGAGTGTCGTTGTTGTTGCCGCCCTGTGCCGGCACTGTGTCCGGCGGGATGATCCAGCTGGCGGGCGCCATCACGATATCAGGACCGGTGAACGTGGAAGTGGAGATGCTGTTCCAATCCACATGAAACTTGTATACAGAGACCGCGTTGGTGAATTGCCATACCGAGGTGAAGAGGTTTGGCCTGCCCGCCGGGGGTGTGCCCGTTTGCAACCGGGCGTTGCTGGGAAGGAGAGTGAAGTCGGCGGCTGGAGCGTCGAACGAGACGGACTGCACGTTCGGAGCACCGGCGTACATCTGTGCCTTGTTGAACGCGTACACCCGTGGGTTCTGGAACGAGCCGCCGGCGGCGTAGTCGAACATGTTGACCGACATGTAAAGACCATCGGGCCAGATGCCTAACTTCGGATAGTCGCCCAAGCCGCCGGTGGTGTTGATCGAGTAGAAGTTCCAGCCACCACTGACCGGGTCACCCGACTTGGAAGCTGCGAAGCACTGGAAAGCCCCGGGCGGGTTGATAACATTGTCTAGAACGTCAAGCTGAAACGCGAAATCGGTAATTATCCAGCGATCCTCGAAAGTATCGTAAAGAACTACAGGGTCACCAAAGTTATCCGTATCACAGAGATTGCCAAAATTGCCCTGGCTCATAAGGGTGTCAAAAGTGAAAGCGGCAACCGGAGGACCGCCAGCCTTATTGTAGATACCGATTGAGGTGTTGACGGTCTCGATGTAATAGGTAGGGCCTACGTCGCCGTTGGTGTCCGGCGGGCGTCCTGAGCCCCAGGTGGCGAAGTCGAGTCCGAGGAAAGTAAGGTTTGGCGTAGGGGCTGGAGCTGCCGGTGCCTGCAGGGTCGGCGCGGTTGGAGCAGTTCTTTCGCTTGATCCAAAGATGCCGGGAACAGTCTCGGGTGCTTCGCGCTCCGGTCGTTCTTTCTTCACTGGCGGCGTTCGGGGGAGTTGCCGAAGATCGCCGTTGAACTCATGAGCCTTGATGAGACGTGATTCGATGGGCTTTCGATTAACAAACAGGCCATCATCGGCATCCTGATTCGAACTTCCCCCCAAAGTCTTATTCGTCGCTCCCAGGGCCTTTCTTTGCCTAAGGCCGTTGGTGTTGGCACGCCTGAGTTTGGACTCAGACTTCGCCGTTAGAGTTACTTGGCGCTTCGGCTTCTTTGAGTTTTTCGTTTTTGCCCACGCTCCCGTTGATATCAGGAGGATGGCCCCCACAAACACCATGACAAACAGTGCGGTCAAACGGCCACGGGTGTTGCTCGGTAAAAGGTGTTGAGCAATAGTTTGCGAGTTGGAGCGTGTGCAATAATTTTTTTTCACGGAGTTATTCCTCTGGCGGCAATCGCCGGATCAAAATCAGTTGATAAGCAGTGAGGATACTGCAGCCAACGGTAGTAAAACCGCCTCGCTCGAATTTCCTCGCGATGCCAGAGCGCGTCCGAATGTACGCAGGTATTTGCGCCATGACGATCGTTTTCGCCGGCGACGACGGTATCCTTGAAGGGTGCGATTCTGGTGAAACTCTCGAGTTACTGGCAATTTTCCGAACGTAATCTCAGAGGAGAGTTCACTGTTGGGTTTAGGGGAACGACCTCAGATAGGGCCGCTCGGATCGTCATTGTGCGCATATGCACAAGACTCAAAAGGTTTGTTGAGTCGACACTGGCGCTAAACAGCGCACGTTCCACCGCTACACAATCCGTTGCAGCACTGCGCGCTCGTGGTGCACGACTGACCTGGGGGGAGACAAGTGGCGGCCTGCACCGGCGTGGGCGCTACTATCGAAGTTACCAAAGGCACGGCCACAACTGCGGCCAATCCGAGTGTCCGCACCATCTGGCGTCTGTTCATTCCCGGAATGATGAAGGCCGGAAGCTTGAACCCCTTCTCGAGCAGATTGTCTTTGGAGAATTGATCCACGGCATACCAAACCAGCTTCTCGTCGACGGGGGTTTCAAGATCGCGGGACAAGGCACTGCAGGCGTCCGCTAAAGTGGTCTCGCCATCGCAATAATTCCAAACTTTTGCTGCGGTCTGGTTTAGACAGTGCGCCTTATTTGTTTCCTGATCGTAGATCAAAATCTCACTGTCAACTTCCTGAACTATCAGTCCGCTTCTTCGCGCTTGCGGCATCTTTTGCATGTGCAACTCCTTATCGCTATCTGGGAAATTTACTGTTTGTAGTGCTGGAAAAGTTATTGCCCGAGTGACTGAAGTCTTTAACCGATGCTCGTGGCGCTCGGATAACTCCGTTATCCGGCAACGTACATTGTTACCCTTGGAACAAAGGAAAATTTTGATGCAAAAAACGGGCGTTCACTGACTAGAGGCGCCTGACCGCGTACGAGCGCTGCTGACAATATCTCTGACGGGGCTACTAGTCAATAGCGAATAGCTAATTTTGGTTACAAGAAACGGCGCTGTCTGGGCTTACAGCCTGGCTCCCAAAGCCGCGATTCCAGACTTAGTCGCGGCTAACTTTGCTACTGAGAAAACCTTCCTTGATATTCACTCGAGACGATGAACGCCTTGACCATCTCCGCCTGTTCAAAATTGCCATTAAATTCGTTCAGCTTGTTGAGCCAGAACGCGTACCCACTTTCATCCGGATCCCGACGCAGGTAGGCGAAGTATTCCATCATCACAAACGCTTCGTTGCGCTTCGCTGCCATAAACCGTTCATCTTCTGCTATGCGTTGCAACACGCCGGCGCGGGAAAGTGTGCCAAAGGTCAAATCGTTTACAAGCGCATCGCGCTCGCTCGGTGTGAAGCTGACACCCGTGTGTGCTATCAGTGCGTCAACATAGCGATCGTTGGTCAGCAGATCATAAGCCGACCGGAAAGCCGATCGCTGTACCCAGTCGTCAATAAAAGCCTGTTTGTTTGCCGCCAACTGTTGCTCCCAACCGCTGCGGCCTACAACAACATCACGCGCGAGCGTTGCAGTATCAGGCATGAACTCGGCGAATTGCGGACGAACTCCGTAACTCGCCCGATAGAGTCCATCCACCAGTCCACCCGTCTGCTGAAACTCGATTGAGAGAAAATATGCTGCCGACACATTAATTCTTCTGCGTTCGAGACACCCAGAGTCCGCGCCACACTCCAGTATCTGATCGCTCCAGAAGTTGAACCCTGCCTCGTCAGGCTCGTGTCCCAGGAAATCGAGATAGTGTTGCCGCACAAAATATTCCGGCGTGTCTAAAGGATTGACAAATACGCCCGCGGGAGTGCCAGTGAAGGCCGATTCCGTAGCGTTGCCAATTTGGCTAAACGAACGTTCCGCCGGACTGAAGGAATAGTTAGCGCTGGAAGGTCTAACGGTGTAGAAGCCCGAAGTCTCCACCCCATCGAAGCGATAGTTGCCATTCGCATCGGTGATGAACTTCCGGTTCTGTGTGCCGCTTAGATTCACGACCGCGCCCGCGATAGGAATCCCATTAGGATCAGTCAGCCTTCCGCTGACAACGCCGTTGGTGGCACTCGGCGAGAGTGTCAGGTTGAAGTATGCGACCGGCTGATCGTGATCAGAGATACGCAGCTCATTGGTCGACTCGTAGTTCTTAACCGCGAAATCAGAATCGTCACGCGCGTATGCAAAACGAGTCAGGAAAACGAGCGCTTTGTGATTCAGGATGATGTGGTCGAGTGTCTGCGCGTTTCCATCAAAATTGTAAGAATACTGCTGGGTCGCCGGCAAAGTGTCGATTAGGTTCGTCAAGTCCGGATTGACGAGATCGCTGCTGGCCAGTGTGACCTGGGAAGCCGGCGCCGGAGTACCTTTGATTGTTCCGATCGAGTCCACGTAGCCATCATTAACGTTGAAGGCGTTCATATCGCCGAGGGTGATAATGAGTTCCGTCGAATCCGCGACCTGTCGAGTCTGAATGAGATTAGCGAGATATTCAGCCTGAGCGCGCCGCTTGAACCGGACGCGCTCGCCTTCGGTGGTCCAGCCGTTTGTCCCAGCGGTTGTATCGTCAACTCCGTTGAGCGAGCGCAAGTGATTGACGATCACGGTAAAAGGTAAGGTTCCTCCCAGCGGGCGCGGACAGGTAGCGCGCAGAACCAGTGGCGGGCGGTCATTGAGAATCGAAGTTGAGCTGTCAGGATTCGTAAACGTCGTAGTCAGGCCAAACTGGGTTACGTCAACCACGCTAATTCGTGACTCCTTAACCAGGAAGCCGACATCGATGCCTCCTATGTCGTTACCCTCGACCAAATAAGCCGTATAGTTCGGGTTTGGAAGTGCATCGAGATTCACCGCATCGTTATTGATCTGCGTCGCCACAGCCTGCAACGTTGTGAGGTTTTCCATCTCCTCGACACCGATCACGTCGGGATAGCGCTGGACGGTGCGGATGATCAGCGAGGCCTTGGCAAGCCGGCGATTAAAGGCCGCCGCCGTCAATACGGGATCGCTAATGGCCGGGTCGTTAACCGTGTCAAAGAAGCGCTCCATGTTAAATGAAGCGACGGTAAATTCATCGGTGGTTGCAGCCGGCACCGGAGTCGAGCCCGCTTGGGTACCGACGATCGGAGGCGTGGCCGCATCGGGATCAATCGTGTAACAGCGAAAGGCATAGTCTAACGGCCCGGTGATGGTTGTGACGATCGTGCCGGCCGTAACGTCCAGCGCTGTCGTTCCTGGCTGCGCGTCGCTGTCAACGCGAATCCTTTCCGGGTTTTCGTCGAAGCGTGTAATAGTCCCTGGAGCACCCGCCGGTAGAGGATCTGAAATGGCGATGCCCTGCTCGCGGAAGGGCCGGGCCACACCGGTAACGACACCAATGAAGACGCCGGTTGAAGCGACAGTGGCGGACGATTCAGTGATTGTGCCTTGCGTGGAGCCTGACACAGTGAGGGATGCGACTGTCACTCGCATTCCTTCATACTCCTCGAGCGAGTCCAACGGGTTCGTCGTCTCTGATGCCTGCGTTGTTTCGGCTGCCGTAATGGGGATCGGAGCCGGTAATGGGTTGCCCGTCGAAAGCAGCACTACTACCGGGGATATGAGTTCCGTCGTCGGCGGACTATTCGGGTCCTGCGAAGGAATAAACTCCTGCACCGTGCCGCCAACGTTTACCGAGTTTCCGATCGCCGCGGCAGCCGGTGGAGCGCTGGAAGTGAACACGAAAATGCCTTCAGACGTTTCCGGGTTGGCGTCAACGTCGGCATCACTGGTTTGAAGGAAGAAGCCATTGCTCTTCAAGCCGGTGACGATTCCCGTCGTGGTAACAGAAGTACTCACCAATGGAGATGACGAGCCGCTTCCCTGGATGTCGTGGATCGGAGTGATCACGAAGTCGTCGTTCTGGATAGTTCCCTGACCCTGCGTATCACCGCTATTCGCGCCCACGATGTTCGAGATGTTTACGAAGAAAGTTTCATTTGGCTCTGGCGTGGTATCGCCATTAACTTGCACGGTAACGTTGGTGGACGAGTTGCCCGACACGATACTCCCCGTCGTGTGCACGGCCACATAGTCGTTGTCGTCGCCACCGGGTGTGCCGTCTTGCGCAGTGCCGTCCGCCGTGTCCACGTCGAAAGTGACATCGCCCGCTCCGGCTGGAGCTGTCAAACTCACGTTGAAGGTAAAGCTAGTCATGCCGCTGTTTGTTTCCGCTTGCGAGACATCATTGATGTTCAGCGTCGGCGTGCCGCCGCCTCCCGCAGTCACGCTGATGTCGTCAACGCCGACCCACTCATCATTGCCGACAGCGTTCGTTGACATGATGCGCACCTGCACTAAGGCCTGGTTATCTACCGCTGCGGGCAAGGCGATGTTCAGCGGCGTCACGAGCGTGCAAAGACTTGGACCCGACGTCGCATCTGCGACATAGCCGGCCGGAACATTTGTAAAATTCCCGGAATTGCCTACACGGTACTGAAGGGCTACCTGTTGAATTGAGTTATCTGTGGTGCAGTCTATATCGCGAAGATTGTAAGCGATGTTTATGTTCGACTGTCCCAAGGTATTCAGGTACAGCAGAAGATATGGAGCGTCCGCTGTGCCCGAGCCTTGCAGAGCAATTGTGGGGTTCGTGCCCGGCGCGCCAGCCTGTGAGGTAGTGTGGAATTCCCCCACATCGCCATTTGTGACCGTCGTCGCGGTCTGATTCGCCAGTACCGTGAGGTCATTCGCGACAGCACTGGTACCGAGAAGGGTCTGCGGATCAGTCCCCGTGGCAGTGGTTATGTCCTGACCCAGATAGCCCTCGATACCGGGTACGCCTGACCAGTCGTCATTAGCGGTGATGAGGCCGGTGTTAGTCCAGTCCTGGGAGAATGGCAGCGTCTGCGCACTGCTGTTTGCGAGGACGCTTCGCACAAACGAGCGCTTCACCAGGTTGCTGCTGAATATTCCGAGCACCAGCGCAGCAAGAAGCGAGTACGCGATTACCTTGGAAGTGTTTGATACTGATCTATAACGAAGAAACATTTAGTTTCACCTTTCCCAAATTTCAGCGTAGTTGCACATAATTGCGCCTGCTCATGTACGAGATTAATTGTAGGAGACGGCCCGGGACGACTGTTTCTATGTCGCCTGGCTAAGCGGATAATATCTGCGGTGCGGGGGGCATTCTATCATCAACCGCTTTCACACTGTTAAGTGATCCCGGAGTCTCCCGCTCTCCTCATATTTCATTGGAATGCGGCTGAAAGAATTTCTCGTAAGGGCGTTGCCAAAAAATCATCAATCAGTCGGTGCAGAGGACGACAAGGTCGCAAACATTTTTGCGCAAGGCTTTTCCTGGGGTTAGCGAAGTTGAACCAAAAAAGGACGGAAACCCAAAAGAGGCTTCCGTCCGTTTGTCTCGTTGCCAGACTGCGTCTATTCCAAACGAGTCTTAGCCGAACTATCTTTGCTATTGCTTGGGACCAATAATAGGGCCATCCCCTATCACGAAGTAGGCCGGCGGAGGCGCACCCGCATGTGGGCAAGAGCTTTGCCTTTTGCACAGCTCTCTGCTTAGTAGGTGATACTCCAGGTTCCAAATGGTTTGAATGGATTACCGCCAGACCGGCTGACTGCGACGTCTGCCGTGCTCTTCGGTCCGGTGCCGGCGGAAGTAGTCAGCGCCGACCCGCTCCGCAAGTAGTAATCGTTTGTCACACCGCCGATCGTTGCAGTAAAGCGACTGTTCGCGGCGCCATCGTTGTACCACAACCGCGCTGTCCCGCTGTTGTGACCGCTGCTGGCAGCAACTCGCGCAGACAGCCTGATGCTCAAGACGTTCCCCGGGCAGAGGCTTTGTGGGCTGGAAAGAGTCTGACTGATGCCGCGCTGAACAGCGTTGTTAAAGCCGCTGCCGCCACCGGGCACATCGTTGAGCTGGCCCGATCCGACTACCGACCCGTTCTTTAAGACTTCAGCCAACAGATCGAACTTCGTCCCTACATCATCGCTGTTCTTTAACCCAATCCAAACCGATGCAGCGCCCAGCGAGGTTAGTTGCGGGCAATTCACCGTGATGGAGACCGTCGCTTCCGGACTGTTTAGCGGCGCCGATGAACCGTCGCCCGTGTCCGTAACGGTGAAATTAAAGGTGTCCGGACCGCTGTAGTTCTGCGTAGGCGTGTATGTGCGATTGGCGCCGGTGCCGGAGAGCGAGCCGTGACTAGGTCCAAAGGTCACCGTATAGGTTAGATTTGCCGAAGCAGTTTCAATGTCACTTCCGGTCAGCGTAATTGCCACCGGCGTGTTCCAGTTTGTATTCACCGACTGGCTGTTAGCCGTCGGCGCGTCGTTCACTGGATCGACTGCAATGCTTACCGTTGATTCGTTTGAATCAGCGTTTCCGTCATTCACATTGAAGGTAAAGCTGTCCGATCCGTTGTAATCCAGGCCCGGCGTGTAGGTAACAGTTGCTGTGCAAGCCCCACCCGTGCAGGAAGCGGCGCTAATACTGCCGAGTGACCCGTGCGTTGGGCCGCTTATGATGGAGTAGGTGAGCGTGTTGTTGTTCGACCGCACCGCATCCAGAGTGATCTGGACGGGCGTGTCCTCCGAGGTGTTCGCGGATTCATTCGCCGTGCCTGGAGGGTTAGTCCCATTAGTGCCCGCCTCGACGCAGTTCTCGACCGCGTCCGGCAGGTTCGAGAAAAGGTCGTAGCCGGTCAGGGCCTCGATCGCATCCGCTGTCGTCAGGTAGTTCTCCCAGGGATCGTTCCTGATGCCTTGCGTGTTGGGCATGAGTATCGCGATCGTTCTCGAACCGCAGGTCACGCGCGCAATGTCGTCACCGCTGTCCTTGGGAATCACGAGAGCCACTTTCCAGGTGTATGCCGGAACCGTCACGTGACCGTCGGCAAGGGTTGTAGTCGTTCCGCCGTTAGAGCCGGAGCCCCCCACGCCCTGAGGTCCCGAGACTATATAAATCTCCTGTTCGCCATTCAGCGGCAGAATGCTCCGCAGGTAGTTCTCAAAATTGGCCCAAGGCCCCTGGTTATTGTCGGGAGCCTGCGGAACCATATTAGTCATCAGGTAGGTTTCCTGATTGATTGGGATGCGATTCTCATTGTCGCGATCGGCGTTTGGTGTCATGTGACCGCGATCGAAACCACTGCTGAAGTAATCAGTGGCTTGCACGCGATACCAGTCAGGCCAAACTCTCGGGTCTGCGCGGAAGGTATCAACGCGCGCGAGACTGCCGAACCAGGACTGGTCCAAGTGCCAGCTAACCCAATTCGGAGTGCCCTTATCTCTGTTGTAAGAGAGTGTGTAGGTCGGCTTCTCCATCAGATAGTTATTCGGGTTCGTCACAAGCGGAGTCGCATTGGACGGATTGCCCATAGTCAGGTGAACGCTCGGTGGATAAGGAGCAGGCTGACCTGCGCCGACCACAGTGAACGACCAGACATAGTTGGCAAAGAGAGTGTCGGTGTCGGCTCCGCTATCGTCCAGATCCTGATCGTGAACCTGATCCTTGAAGATCGTGACCGTGCACAGCTCGCCGAACTGGAAGCTAACGTTCGGTGTGATCTGATAGCCCTTGGAGCCGTTGTACGACGCCACGGTCGCAGAGTTGTGCTGGCCGGAGGCACAGGTAATGTCGTACCAGGCGTCGACGACATCCACAGGCTCACTAAAGTCAACCGTGATGGTCGCGTCATAGGGCACAGTTGTACCGTTTGCTATCGGATCGGTATTCGCCACCCATGGGCCCAGTTCCACAATCGGTGCCGTGCGACGGGGATTCGGCGCTGCGGCAGTGAAGTCGGCGCCGTTTTGATCGGTATCCGTTTGGCCGTTAGCTTTTCTAAATATGGCTGTCGAATTACTCGGCGCAGGTGCATTGGCGCTGCCTTCATGACAATTCGCGGTCGATCCATAACCCACAAAATCCACGATGTCGGGATCGGCGCCAAGGGGACAAGTTCCGGAAAGTGAATCAGAATTGCTGACGAGCGCAATCTTTCCAGCCCCGGCTGCCATATTTATGTCACCCGAAATGTTCGGGTCGACCGGAAGCGGGGCACCGTTGGCACCGCCCGAGGCCAGGCTGACAAGATAATACTCGCCGGGTTCGATGTAACCGCCGATGGGCTGCTTGTTAGTCCACGTTGTGCCAGTAGCTGAACCGTACTGCAATGACCAGCCTGTAACTGTCACGGTCGTAGCCGTCGGGTTGTACAGTTCGACGTAATCGTTGGTGTAGGTAGCGCCACTGTTGCCGCCACCGCCGTAGACCTGGCTAATCGTGATGTGATTTGCGGGAACGAGCGCCTGGACACTAAGCAGAATACTGGTAATGAACGAGCGACTTTGATCGTCGCTTATGGTCACGGGCAAAGACTTCATCCCTGCCGCAGTGCCAATCGATACCGTTGCGTCGAAGGTGAAAGTATTTCCAATACCACTGAAAGACTGACTTGGTGATCCGCCGATTGAAGAAAGATCGGCGACCACAGTGATACCCGTGCTTGGTGGATTAGGAGCCGGAGAAACTTCCACGGTCAGAGTGGTGGTGTCTCCAGGCTGAACGGTGCTGGGATTCGCTGAGCCAGTACCTGAAAGAATCGTGCAATCGTGTGTTGGGGATGAGCTGTTGCGCGCATTTGGCGCTCCAGCTGCAAAATCATTGGCATTGTCATCGGTATCAAGACAGCCACTATTTCCTCTGAGCGCTGCGGTAGTGTTAGTGAGTGTGGGTGCCGCCGCCGAACCCTCAAAACAGTTGGCCGTGGCGCCATAACCTACCAGGTCAATGACTCCGGGCCCCGGTGGACAAGTCGCAGCTAGCGGAGTCGTGTTGCTCACCAAAGCGACCTTGCCGGCGGTGGCCCCCATCGGAATTGTACCGGTGGCATCCGCGGTTGGCAGATTAACAGTGCCGCCTGTACCGGCAGCTTCCTGAATCAAATAATATTGGCCAGGCTGGAGAAGAAAGCCGGTAAGAGGTGTGACCGCCCAAGACCCAGTGGTCGCGGTTGCAGAAATGTATTGAACGGACCAGCCGCTCAAATCAACCGGCACATCAGTGTGATTAATGATCTCGATAAAATCGTTTTTCAACGTAGCGCCGCTGTTGCCGCCTCCGCCGTACACCTGACTGATTACGACCGTTCCGGCCCCCGCGGGAGTCGGCGTTGGAGTTGGTGTTGGCGTTGGTGTTGGTGTTGGAGTCGGCGTTGGTGTGCCACCGCCAAAAGTCTGACCCGTGTTAATTGCGCCAAAGGTGTTTGCGGAGGGAGCATTCCATGTAAAGTCCTCATAGAACTGTCCGGTACCGCTGAGTTGAAGAGATTGCCCCAGCGGTGTTGTCGAGGGCTCGGTAACACCAATATCGAGGCTAGCCATTCCGTTAGCAGGACCGTCGAGGGCGGTGAAGGTTCCCCCATAGCTTATGAACTGCATTACGACGCCCCCGTTTACCAGGGCTATACCGTCCGGGTTGCCGTTCTGTATTCCATTCACGGGATAGGAAAAACTGAGTGTGCCAAACCCATTTTGCTGGTTCGGTATCACCCCGCTCAAATTATTCGTGTTATAGGAGAGGCCGTTGGCGCCGTTATAAAGGACTATGCTCCAGCCAGACAAATTGGTGCCCGCGGGTCCGGCTATTTCGATGGCTTCTCCGGCGTCAGTGCTGGCATTGTCATAGTGAAACTCGTTTATGAAAACACTAATCGCCGCACTTACCGGGCGCGCGAAATACATTTGGTGCGCTGCAATAGCAAATGCGAAGAGGCCTATTACTACGATCGTCAACAGCGGATTACGCGAAGCGAACCGCGGGGCATTAGGCATAAATCGATCCTTTCAAACTTAGCTTTTCACTAGCCGCACTTTTATCTGGGAGGAAAACCAGAATGACGAACCCCAGGAATGTGCGAAGTTTTTACCAGCAATCTTGCATGCGGTCAAGGAAAGATGCCAGGTTTTTTGCATCGAAAAGTTTTTTAGAGGATTTGAGGTGATTGAGACTGCCCGCAATCAGGGCGTCGCCGGAGAAGATCATGCAATCGGTTCGCGCAGCGGATGATTAAGCCGCAGAAACTTTTTGCAAAGCCGGGAAATCAAATGGGTTGCTCGGCCCAGTTTGTGGCCATCGATAACAGATGGGAGGCCGAACTGAGGGATGCCTGGTTGCGGAGGTCAGGAAGGGATAGGAGGTTGGCCCAGGCTAACGGATCTTCAGTGACGGATCGCCGAAGTATACCCAGGTTTTTTTCACATCAACATCGAAGGTCGAACCCTTGGCGATCTTGATGGCATCGCCCAACGCAATCGGCTGCGCGCCCGCGCCGTAGATCAAGGTGTAAAGCTGCTCGCTCATCTCGTGCTGGCCATCGGGAAGTGTTAGACCAGAAGACGCAAAGGCTGCCACGGCTCCGCCTTGAGGCGCCTTTACGAGCGCCTCAGAAAGTGAAAGCAACGTAGGATCCTGGAAGTAGCCATTGAGGCAATCCATCACGACTACAAAAGAAAGTTTGTTGCCGTTGGTCAGCGCGAGAGCATCGTTGGACGTGAATATCGAGGCTTGGGTCCAAACGTCGACATTGCCATGACCGGAATAGTTAGCCAATGCCCGCCCCTCATTGAACCCCGCGATTATGTTTGTCTTCGCCAGCGCCGCCCCGTCAATGCGAACGTTGACCCGTTGGATCGTCATGCTCGCAGGCAACAGGGCCTGGACCTGATCGTTCGCAGTTTCGAAATTGAAGAAGTAACCGGTCGGATCATCCGCAACCAGCAACGCGCTCTGGGGCACGTTGGCAGGCGCATAGTTAATTATCTTTGAAATTATCAGGTCTGCTTCGGCTGTCGTCCGCAACGCTAAACGGCCCGCCGGAATGTCGCCAATGTTGTCGTTGTCAAAGTCAGTAAGCCAGTCGTCGGAAGCAGTCTCATTGTAGGTCGCATCCACAAGCTTCGTCGGCACCAAATCGAAGTTACCGACATTCGTGTAGTTGCGCGGGTCGAAGCTGGCGTCGCCGGCAAAGATGACGTAGCGCGGCTTCGTGACCCAGTGAGTCGAGGCATACGATAGAAAATCTTTGATTGGCTGTGGTCCATGCGCGCCATAACCGAACTCGTCGTAAACGTCCTCAACGTCCACTACGGCGGCGGTCATGCCCTGACCCTGTCTCTGACTTAGAAGCGGCGCGAGATTCGGAATGAAGTTTTTGTGGGAGACGACTAAAAAGTCGGCACCGTGCGTGATTGTCTGCGAAAGGTTTCCCTGATTAAGAGTCGAGGGTTGATTCAACGCGAGACTCGCGGGCTGATCAAACTGGCCCTTCGCAATTGCGTAGAACAGGCGCGTTGCTTTCTGAGGAGGATCACTCGTCGGGACCGTGATAGCGAATCCGGGACCGCTCGGTTCGGATGCCGGTCTCGAAATACCAACATTCAAAGGATCGGTGTAGTCGATCAACCGCACGGAAGGCGTGGAGAAGCCGTCCACCTTCAGCGAATGAGTGCCGCGCAAATTAAATCTCAACGCGCCCGCGTCAGCACGAAACAAATGCGGATAGGTGAGCTTGACGTAATCTACGATGCTCACGTCGCCACTCGCGGGAAGAATAAATTTTAGCGTGTTGGCGCCATCGTGCAGTTGCGCAACGGGAATGTTGAATACCTGAACTGGGTGTCCGCCCGAGGCCGGATCGTAGCCGAAGAATGAAAACGAACCGATGATGACGCCGTTAAACTCGACGCTGATCTGGTGAGGCACCAGATTAACTCCCTGCAATGCGATTTCCAGTTTGGCTGTCCCTGGCGCCGTCAGATCTGGATTGGGCGAATTGATGACCTGGCTGGTTGGGTTTGTGGAGTTAAAGGTAATCACCTGGCCAAAAAAGTTTTCCGCATCACCATTCAAGACAGTGACGAAGTAAACGCCCCGGTCCTTGCGTTCAGCGGTGTAATCAAAATTGGTTGGCGCCGCAGCGGCACTAATGATGGCGTGATTGCGTTGCGGCTTGGATCCGCGCCGCAGCTTGTCCCGCTTTCTCTTTCTCGAAACAACACGCTTCCGGGAAGCAGAGTTCTTTGGCAACCTGCCTCCAGCTCTTACAGCTGGAGGCGTTAACGAGCGGACCGGGTTATTGGATTTAGAACCAGCGGCGGCAGGCTCCTTGATCAGAACCGGAAGCGGTAGTGACCGGCCGTTCTGGTCTGAAGCGACAGCGGTAGCAGGGTGCTGCTGCTTCGCGGGCGTGTTCTCAGATTTCATCCTGGTTGAATTACTCGCGGCCCGATCGTTTAAAGGCAACTCATAATGAGGAGAGTTATCCAGCTGATGAAAGTCGCCCTCCCGTGGTTTGTTGTTTTTAGTCTCGCGTTTCGTCGACGCTGAGGTGCTATTGGAACTCAGGGAAGCTGCCCAGCTATTGAATTGCTGCTGCACCCAACTAAAGAAGATTGGATCGACCAGCAACGGGCCAGGCGTGTTCACGGGCGAAGCTGGCGGCGACACGGGCGGCGGAGTTGCGGTTGGCGCGAGCGGCAGATCTCCATCAAGTTGAAGTTGGCCGCGAACGCGCTTGCCGGGCGTTGTTCCGGCGACCAGGTAATAAATGCGCGTGTCAGTAGTTGGTGTGTCGAGCGCGCGTCCGTAGAACTCGATGTAATCGCTGCTGCCAAATGGTCCACTGTGCTGGCTGGTATTGATAGCTACTTCCTGGGCCTCAACCAACAGACGCAGGTTTCTGATGTCCACCGTGGGATTAAAACCCACGGCCACCATCTGCGGCTGCGTGACTCTATACCACGCATCCTTTTTGATGGCGATCTTCAGCGTCGACTGCGCCGCAATGGCCCACTGATCTTCAAGGGAGCCGGCAGGCGAGTTGATCTCGAGTTCGGCCGGATAATACTTTTCAAACGAGCCGGTGCTTTCAGTAGCGTTGGCGGCGGCGCCGCTCAAGGAGTCAGGCGTTGGCGCAAACCCGGAAGCTGTCTTACTTGTTACCGGACTGAGTGACTCATGAAGGTTGGCAGTCCCCTGCAAACTCACGGATTCAATGTAGTAAGTAGAGTCTGCCGTACCACCTCGATCAAACCAGGAATAGGAATAGCCGCCGCGCAATTGCGCTGGTCTGCCGGAAGCAAATACAGCGCCCGGAATAATTTCGCGATTAAGGCGCGTGCGCTGCCCGCCTTTCAAGCGGTAGATATTAAACCCAAGATTATCTGCGACGGCGTTGGTGCGCCACTGCAGCAGCACGCCGTCGGTGGTTGCGGTCGCGGTCACCGAGATCAGGCGCAACTCATTCTGCAAGGAAGCGTTTTGTTTTGGACTTGCGTCTGATCCGGCAGCAGATTTTGCAAGGGAAGCGAAGGCAAAGGTGTGGCTCGAAATGATCACCGCAAAGGAAACGGATAATGCCAATAGGCTTCGAGCCGAGCCCAAACGTGCAGACCGGAATTTCATTTCGTGCTGATTTTAAAAAGAGACGGTTAGACGACTAGCACAAGTCTTGCAAATTATCGCCGGGGTCCCAGGGGAGACGGGCTTTTATAGCACACTTTCGGTCGGGTGAAGTAGGCTTGTCAGAAGTCGGTAGTGTCTTAGTTTGAAATCTCCTCTGTGCAACCTCGGTGTTCTCTGTGTCTCCGTGGTAAATAAACGCTCAACAATTACTCACCACAGAGACACAAAGGACACGGAGGTTACACAGAGAAAGCGAAATTAAGACACTACACAAAAGTCAGTCGGAGTTATCTTAGCCGCGGATTAACGCAGATAACCGAGATCAGAATTGAATTGCTCTGATTCGCGTTATCCGCGTTAATCCGCGGCCTATTCCGTGCGCCCCCCGCAAACTAACAGTTTGCGTTACAACTTATCGTGGGAAGCGGCCGCGGTATTCACTCGAAACAATGAAGGCCTTGACCATCTCTGCCTGTTCGAAGTTGCCGCCAAACTCGTTCAGCTTGTTCAGCCAGAATGCGAAGCCGCTCGCATCCGCATCACGCCGCAGATAACCGAAGTATTCCATCATCACAAACGCATCGTTGAACTTCGCATTTATGAAGCCCTGGTTCTCCGCGATACTCTGCAAGACAGCCGCGCGGGTTAGGGTGCCGTTAGCCAGGCCGCTCACCAGCGCATCGCGTTCACCCGCGGTGAACGCCACACCCGTATGGTTGATCAGCGTGGCCACATATTCTTCGTTCGACAAACTGTCGTACGCCGCATGGAACGCCGGCCGGTTAACGAAGGCGGCCACGAACGCTTCCTTGTTCGCGTCGAGTTTCGACTGCCAGCCCTCCTGTCCTACCACCACACCCTGCGCCACCGCACGCGTGTCCGGCATGAACTGCGCAAACTCAGGACGAACCCCGTAGCTCGCGCGGTAGAGTCCATCAACCAGTCCGCCTGTTTGTTGAAACTCGATCGAGAGGAAATAAGCAGCCGAAACATTCTCGCGCCGCCGCTCGACTGCAGTTCGTGCCAATGTTGTCAGCGGCGCCACACTCGAGTATCTGATCGCTCCAGAAGTTGAAGCCGCTTTCGTCGGGTTCACGTCCGAGGAAATCGAGATAGTGCTGCCGCACAAAATACTCCGGCGTGTCCAAAGGATTAACGAACCCGCCGCTCGTCAGATTCGCCCCGAAGGTTGCTTCCGTCGTCTGGCCCAGTTGGCTGAAGCTCCGCGACGCCGGACTAAACGTATAGTTAGCTCGCGACGGTGTGACCGTGTAGAACCCGCTCGTCTCCACGTTGTCAAAGCGATAGTTGCCATTCGCGTCGGTGATGAACTTGCGGTTCTGCGTGCCGCTCAGTCTCACCACGGCACCCTCCACCGGCGTTCCGTCACTGCTGGTTATTCTACCGGTGACGATTCCGTTTGATGCGGTAGGGGTGAATGAGCTTAGCGTCCACGCTGAAAAGGTCTGGACGGCATTGTTTTCTACCCAGTTGTCTGTTGTTGGATCGGCGGCAGTAGCAGGATAAGGCGCCCAGCCCGTTCCATTAAACCGGCGCAGATTCAAGAGGGCTTCAGTATTGCCATTCAACTCCGAATCGAGATAGTGCAAACGCAGCGTGGCGGTGATGCCGGCGCCGCCGTTTGGCGTGATGGTGTAAGTCCTTTGCACCGCGCTTGAGAAATCGACGGGCGCAGACTTAACCAGATTTACGTTAATGTCAGTGGGAGCTGTACCGGCGGTGATCGTGATCTGATTATTGGGATTGCCAAAGCTCAGTGTGTTGGCGCAAGGAGCAACGGGGCAAGCGCCCGTGGCAAAGCCGGTGCGCTTCAAATTGCCGATCACATCGAAGGTTCCCGAGGAGCTGCCGGTATTCGGCTGCGTAAGTGTTCTTGCGCCGGACACGGTAATGTCGCTGCTCGCTAGCGCGAGAATGCCATTAACCGTGTTGTCATTGTTCATGGCGAGACCACTGGCATTGGCGTTAGTCAGATTATTGAAGGTAGTCGCGGTCGTGCCACCGATAGCCTGACCCACTCCGCCGTCAAAAGTCACCGTTCCTGTTCCCGGTGTAAACACACCGCCATTGTTGGTCCAATTGCCCGCGACGGTGATGGCGGTGGCTGTGCCCGCATCAAAAGTACCCAGGGTCAGGGTCACATTACCGTTGATATCCAGCGCAGTCGTGTCAGCCACTACCGTGAGCGTCGAGCCGCCGCTCTTAATCACGGTGAAGTTATCAAAAGTCTGGGTGGTCGCCGAGCCGCCAATGCTCTGAGCAGTACCACCATTGAAGTTCACGGTGTTGCCACTGGGTGTGAAGGTGCCTCCGTTGTTGGTCCAATTCCCCAAGACGTTCATCGTTGTACCGTTGGTGCCTTGCAACGTCGTGCCACTATCAATCTGCACATTGTTGAAGGTGCTACTGCTGATGAACGTACCCCCTTGCACGCGCAGCAGGCCGGTTACGGCAAGCGTGCTGCCGGCGGCCGTCACGTTGCCGGTCCCCGTGTGATTGATCGTCAGGTTATTGAACGTCGTGCTTCCCGACAGGGTCTGGGTGTTGTTGTTACCATCGAAGGTCACCGTGCCGGAGCCGGGCGTGAACGTTGCATTGTTGGTCCAGTTGCCGGCCACGGTGATGGTGGTGGCGGTGCCCGCCGCAAAAGTACCCAGGGTGAGAGTCACGTTACCGTTAATGTCCAGCGAAGTCGTGCTGGCCGCAACGCTAAGCGTCGAGCCCTTATTCACGGTGAAGTTGTCGAAAGTCTGAGTGGTCGACGAGCCCCCGATGCTCTGAGCACCAGCGCCATTAAAGTTAACGGTATTGCCGCTGGCTGTGAACGTCCCTCCGTTGTTGGTCCAATTTCCTGAGACGTTCATGGTTGTGCCGTTGGTGCCTTGCAACGTCGCGCCGCTATCAATCTGCACATTGTTGAAGGTGCTGCTGCTGATGAACGTACCGCCTTGCACGCGCAGCAGGCCGGTTACTGCAAGCGTGCTGCCGGCGGCCGTTACATTGCCGGTTCCAGTGTGATTGATGGTCAGGTTATTGAACGTCGTGCTTCCTGACAGAGTTTGGGTGTTGTTGTTGCCATTGAAGATGACTGTCCCCGTACTAGGTGTGAACGTTCCATTGTTGGTCCAGTTACCGCTAACGTTGATGGTACTGGCGGCAGTAGCAACCATCGTCGCCCCCGGGTCAATCTGCACATTGTTGTAGCTGCTGCTACTTGTGAATGTGCCTGCCTGAACACGCAACAATCCCTGCACGGTAAGACCGGCAAAGCCGCTTATGCTCGTAATATTATTCAACGTCAGGTTGTTGTAGGTAGTGAAGGTCGCCGGCAGCGTTTGCGCCGCGGCACCGTTGTATTCGATGGTGCTGCCTGTGATCGTATAGACATCGGTTCCCGGCGTAAACACCCCAGCGATCTTGATAGTGTTGACGGGGTCAAGTATGCGAGCAACGGTGGGCCCGCTGCTGGTCAGGTTGTTGTAAGTGAATCCAGGAATGTTTTGTGAGCCCGCACCATTGAAATTAATCGTGCTGCCGGTAATCGTATGGCCCGTGCCGGTGCCTGGAGTGAATGTACCTGCAATTCCGATCGTGCCGGTGCCGGCAAGCGTCTTGCTGAAGTTGCTAAACGTCAGGTTGCCATAGTTGGCTGCCAACACCGTTGCCTGTCCGTTCGAACCCTGGTTGTAAATAACCGTGCCTGTGGGTGCGCTGGTTAAGCTACCCGCGGTCGCGGAGGCGGCGCCATTCAAGGTCAGCGTGTTTGTGCCAACCGCCAGCGCTCCGGATGTCAACGTTAATGCCCCGCCGACGGTTACGTTGCCGCCAAGGCTGACGCCGGCAGCGTTGTTGATGGTCATTCCGTTGAAGAAGGCGAAAGCAGGAATAGTTTGGGCAACGGAGCCATTGAAGATGACGGTGTTGCCAGTAGTCACAAACGTGTTGTTAGTGACGCTTGGATTGAAAATACCTGCGATACCGATGTTGCCGCTGGCAAGAGTTACCGCCAAACCACCGCGATTGCCGCTGATCGTCAGATTGTTATAGTTGAAAGCGGGCACCGTCTGCGCGCCCGTGCCATTGAAGTCCATCGTGTTCCCGGTAATCGTAAAGATGCTGGTTCCGGGCGTGAACGTACCCGCGACACCGATGGTCCCACCGTTGACCAGAGTCACAGCGTTAGCGCCGTGAGTATTGCTAACGGTCAGATTGTTAAAGTTGAAGGCCGGAATTGTTTGCGCGCCGGCACCGTTAAAGTTCACCGTGTTTCCGGTAATCGTAAAGGTGCTGATTCCGGGCGTGAACGTACCCGCGACGCCGATGGTCCCACCGTTGACCAGAGTCACAGCGTTAGCGCCGTGAGTGTTACTGATGGTCAGATTGTTAAAGTTGAATTGAGGTACGGTCTGTGCACCGGCACCGTTGAAGGCAACCGTGCTACCGGTGATGGTATAAGCGTTTCCTCCCGGAGTGAATACTCCGGCGATGCCGATCGTGCCGCTGTTTGCGAGCGTGCGCGCGCCACTACTGCTGCTGGTCAGATGACCATAATTAACAGCCGCAATTGTCTGTGTTCCCGTGCCGTTGTATTCGACCGTGCTGGTTGCTCCAAGCGTGTAGGTCGAATAATTGCTTGGGATGCTGTTTGATCCTCCAATTTTTAGTGTGGCTCCGTTGCTCACTGTCAGTGTGCCACCCAGGATAGTTCTGTTTGCTGTGAAGGTAACTAGATCAAATATACCTGCGGTGACGGTGAGGTTACTCAAGATTGGGGTATTGACGCCGAGTGTGAGCGTGCCGCCACCTTTGTTCACCGTCAAATTATTGAAAGTGGGTGAAAGACTGCCACTGATACTTTGGGCGCCGCCACCGTTGAAGTTGAATGTACTTGTGCCAGCGTTGAAAGTGGTAGCAGGTCCGGCGCCACCGGCCGTCGAAGTGAAATTCCCTGCGACATTCACCGTGCCCGTGTTGCCATTAAAGGTGCCACCAACAGCCGGGCCGGGGCCAAGCAAAAAGTTGTTGGTAACGGTCATCGTGCTGTTGTTCATATTGAACGTGCCGCCAGAGATAACCACATTAAAAGGCGAGAGCGCGCTGCCGGCGAGGTTGGTCCAAATGCCGTTTGTGGGGATATGAATGTCTCCACCGATGGTGGTATTAGTGCCTGAAACATTAACAGTGGAGGCGGTCGAAATACTGCTACCTGCAATTGTCGCCGTGTTTCCGGAAAAAGTGATGGTGGGACTGGTCCCATTTAACACCAAGCCGCCACCGGAGACGTAGATTCCACCGCCGAGACTCGCACCACCCTGAGCCGCATTGGTAGTGAAAGCAGTAGTGGCAACTGTACAAGTCAGGCTCTCGATAATTATTCCGCCGCCGTTGCCGACGGTCGCCTTGTTACTTAAAAATGTCGACGTGGCGAAACTATGCGAGCCGGTGCCGAGATTGTGGGTGAAGACATCGGCGCCACCTCCACCAGCGGCTCCAGATGCTGCGGTGTTGTTTTGAAAAGTCGAACCCGTTACGGTGAGAACACCATTCGAGGCGCGGCCAAGCGGGTCGCCCGGTGAATGCGATAACCCACCACCGCTAACGCTACTGGAATTGGCCTGTGCGACGACCAATTGGCTGGCGCCCGGAGCACTCGTACCGCCAACCGTGCCGTTTGTTACTGTAAGACTGCCACCCAGATTGTTGATGCCGCCGCCGCCAGGTCCACTGCCGCCACTCGACTGGTTGTTGGAAAATACGCAGTTGGTGACAGTCGTATTATCATTGGCAGCGCCCGACACCATGCCGCCGCCGCCCACGGCAAACGTTTCGCGACCGCCCGTGATCGTCACGCCTGACATGTTGAACGTGAAGTTTCCAGCGAGAGCTTGATCAACGCAGATTACTCGGTCAGTAGTTTGAGTCTGCTGGATAATCGTGGTGGCCGCACCCGCGCCAGTTATCGTTGTGTTGTTTCCTGAGATGTCAAGATCTCCGGTGCCGGGGCTCTGGCAGAATCCGGCTTCCGCATTTCCGTTAATCGTAAGTTGATAAGTATTGGCCGGGACATTAATAGTAGAACCCGGAGCCGCGTTAGCGGCCACGACCGCTTCGCGCAGGCTGCAGTCGGCGCCACAGACCCCGTCGTTGGTATCTGCGGCTTTGGTTACATTGAAGATGGCCGTAGGAGCCAGCGGAATGATCGAGGCCGCTGACCGGTCTGATCCCAGCAGCACGAGGTCGCGCTCGCCATTGATCTTCCTCGGCAGCGCGGCTACCGCCACCGGCGCGGAGGTCACATCTAATCTTGTGGCTGAAATATCGCCCGTTGTTGAAAGCGCATCGGTCTGAGCTCCATCCCTGGCAGGGTCAGTCTGCTGGACGATTTTCAGGGAGTTTTGCCCGGCATCGAGCACCAGCAATTGATCGGTGTCCTGCCACGAAATGTGAGAACCGACCAGGAGCCCCTGCGAAGGCTCTGCTCCCGTTATCACGCCCGTGACTGCCAGCTCTCGTGCCGCACTCCAACTCTCCGCCTTGGCAGACTGCCAGGCTGGCGCAGCTAAAACCTCTTCGTTGGTTTGCTTAGTTACCTTGCCCCTCATACGCACCCGCACGGCCACCTCTTCCGCGCTGAAGGGTCGCGTATCAAGCGTCCCGAGTTGCAGGATCGACACCGTTCCAGCCGCGGCCAGCGCGGCGATTTCTGTTCGGTTCTCACGATCCCAAATGAAGTTTCCCAGCGCCAATCCGCGCACATTGCTGACGTTAATCTGTTCCACTCGGGATTGCGCGTTGGCGAAATTCCTTTGGCCCCAGCCGTGGACGATCTCTATTTCGTTACCGGCAGCTACAACTACGTCAAGGAAAGGATCGTTATCGAGGTTGCCAAACTGGATGGCCGTCGCTTCTGCTTTCAGCGGGAAACTTTCGGGCGTTGATAATCCGCCCTCTACGCTCGGAAACAACAGCAACGCTGGGCCAGCGGGGCCGAAGACGCCGGCTGCCAAGTCGGCCTTTCCATCTGCCATGCCAAACTCGGCGGCAGCCAATGCGGTTACCGGGCCAGGCAATGATATTTGTTTCGGCTCAGTCAGCCGCCCATTACCTTCGCCCGACATCAGATAGGCTCCGCCACCGCGTGAAGCCAGCAAAACATCTTTGACTGCGTCCTGGTCGAAATCCCCTGTTACGACAAAATCCGCAGGTTCCGGAACTTGATAGGTTTCCGCAACT
Source organism: Blastocatellia bacterium (assembly GCA_963698325.1). Taxonomy (GTDB): domain Bacteria; phylum Acidobacteriota; class Blastocatellia; order Pyrinomonadales; family Pyrinomonadaceae; genus PSRF01. The sequence goes on from CAVOQJ010000013.1 coordinate 1,543,812, forward strand.
GGCGAGAGCGAGTCGGGATTGTAGCCGCCTTGCACGCGCGAGAAGACTGAATCGTCAGTGGGGGCAAATGCGTCAGCGCTGCCGCGTTGAACTGTAACGATGCCACTACCATTGTGAGCATATCCCGCCACCAGATCAGGGGTCCCATTATCATCGAGATCCACTGAAGCCACAGCCCTGGCGCGCGCCGCGCCGGATTGCAAAGCCTCACCCGAGAATTGATCACCACGATACTCAACCTGCATCGCTCGCCCGTCCCGAAGATTCAGGGCCTGCCCGCCGCGCCCCGCAGCCTGCACCGTGATCGCTGCCTTGGAATCCATAGAATCGACACGCACGTATAGAGCGACGGGCACGCAGGCGATCACCAAACAGAGCATGAGCAGTTTGATACTTGCTTTGGCTGTGACTGGAAAAAGTGTGACGTGCATTTTGCGAGTAGGATTCTTAACCGGATACATCGAGGAATCTCCTGTTCTCTAGTGCGATTGTGTCAGTCCGAAGTGAACCATCGTGCGGTTGGAAGAGTGGCGGGTGTGAACACTCCCACAATAAGTCTTAGATCGGTTCGGCGCATACTTTACGTTGGCTAGAGCGTCACCGTCAATAGTATTCAAACCAGCGCAGCATTTATGTCAGGCGAGCGCGAGAAGCCAAAATTGCCAATGCAGCGAATGGTTTTGTCGTCGAGACTCTGGAGGTTGAGGACAACAACGGGGCGCAGATCATTTCTGCACCCCGCAAATTGCGAACAGGCAACTAGTCATCTGCCTAATTCAATTACCACAATCCGGCACCGCGTCATTAGTTATAGTCCAGGTCACGCTATCGCTGCAAACAACTACCTGATAGAGGAAGCAGCCCTGGTGATCTTCCGTGATCACTTTAATACTAGCTCCATTACAAGTAGCACTGATGGTAACGGAGCCGCCGCCCGCTGCGATTACTGAGCTGCCCAGCTGGTCCGGTCCCCAATTGTTTTGCTCCGGTGGCGAAAGATAGACGTGTCGAATCTCGCGGCTGGAGTTGTTTACGATGGTGATTGCCGTGGCAGAGGCATGCGCATTCGAAAACAGAGGTACGCATGCGAAAATGCCAAAGAGAATCACGAGGATTGCGAGAGGTTTTGAGCTAGTGAGCAAACTCCTCATATTAATTACCTTTCGTAGGAAAACAACTCAATAATTTCTCTAGATCTCACGGGCACGCGCTTGTAACTGTGTACCCAGGTCCCGGCCCATTTACGGCTGCCCCGCCACTCTGGCTGATGGGCACCGAAACAGTGGCCGTTGCGGTGGTAGTGTTGCCGAACGAATCCGTCACCTTGAACGTAATCGTATAGACACGCCCATTGAGATCACCGTCACGCTCAGCGCGAAGATCTACCGACTTACAGTCAGCGGCAATCACGATGTCGTTGAGAGTGGTGCCGTCGGCGCCGCTCAGATTGTCTTCTGGCTCATCACTGCTCACGCTGGCGATTACCACATCGCTGGCGTCCACGTTGGGATCGCAGGCGGAAGTGGCGCTGGCAACGAAATCGCTCACGTTGAACGTCCTGTAATCATGGTTGGGTGGCCAGACCGATATGTTGGTAGTGGTGAGCGTGATTACCGGCGGACCACTCACTGTCAACGTGGCGCTTTGTGAAGCGCTGCCGCAGGCGCCAGTTGTCGTTACCATCACAGTGTGTGAACCAACGCTCAGCGAGCCAGTTGGCACGCTGATGTTTGGACTGTCACCATTGAAAGGCGAACCATCCAAAGTCCATGCATAGCTGAATGGACTGGTGCCACCGGCCGTCGTCGAGAAGTTTGCCGTGGCGCCCTTGCAAACTGTCTGGTCAGCCGGGTCGCTGGTCGTTGTCGGTGCTTGCACGGTCAGCGTCGCACTTTGCGAAGCGCTGCCGCAGGCGCCGGTTGTGGTTACCATCACAGTGTGCGAACCAATACTCAGCGAGCCGGTCGGGACCATGATGCTTGGACTGTCACCATTGAATGGTGAGCCGTCCAAAGTCCATGCGTAGCTGAAAGGACCGATGCCACTCGCCGTTGTCGAGAAGCTGGCCGTGGCGCCCTGGCAAACTGTCTGGTCGGTCGGATCCGTTGTTGAAGTAGCCTGAACTAAGATGGATGCCGTAACTGTTTGATTATCGGCAGTAGCGTCCGCGCTGCCCATTCCACCAGTGCCCCCCGCGGTGTAGGTGGCAATAGCCACGCCGTTAACAAACTGAGTGCTGGCGCCAGAGAGTGTTCCCAATACGGCATTGTTGAAAATCGTCGCCGGGGGAACTGGAAAGGCGGGCAAACCGTTGAGTTCTGTCGTTAAAGGCGTGCCGCCGCCGCTTCTTTCCTTTATGTCGGCCGTGAGCGTGGAAGAAGCGCCGGTACAGATCATATCCGGGCTGGCGCTGATTCGAAGCCGCAGATAAGTTGCCGGGGAAATGCTACCGGTGGTGCTGCGAAAATCATTCGCCGCCGGACCGGAGTTGGAGCCCCACCAGTTATCGTCGGCAGTGAAAGTGCCTGCACTGCGGAATAGGGCAAGACCATTAACAGCCACAGGCACTGTATTTCCCACCAGGCGGGAGAATGTGACGCTCGCAGTATCAGCTGAGACGATAGCCCCACCACTCCCAGCTGCCTGATTGCTCGTAAAGGAACTGGTTGTAACCGTCAGCGGACCGCTCTCCACATTGATGGCGCCGCCGCTTCCGCCACTGGCGTTGTTGCCCGAGAAACTTGAGCTGTTGACGTTGTAAGTGCCCGTGCCCAGATTGAAGTTAAAAAGATCAGCAGCCCCGCCACCAGAGGCCGTTGAAGCCGACGAGTTATTCGTGAAAGTTGACCCTGAAATGCTCAGCGTGCCCGTTGATGGTGTCCTGCCAAACGGATCACCCGCCGAATAAGTGAGAGCGCCGCCACTGCTGCTCGTCGAGTTGCTGCTAAAGGTAGTGCCGCTGATCGTAAGATTGCCGCCGGTGTGTGCAATACCACCGCCTCCCAGGCTTCCCGAGCCCGTGGCTGAGTTACCCGAGATAATGCAATTCGTCACGGTCATTGTATTGTCAATGGAGCCGGAAATGAGACCGCCGCCGCCCACCGCTGTGGTTTCGCTGCCACCAGTGATAGTCACCCCGGAAATTGTGAAATTAAAATTAGCATCCAGAAAAGGGTTCACTTCGATTACGCGATCATTGGGCTGGGTCTGCTGGATGATAGTAGTGGCCGCGCCGGCGCCGCTGATGGATGTGTTACTGGCCTTGACGTCAAGATCGCCGATGGTGTTATCTCCATTGAAGCCTTCAAGGGCGCCGCCGGCTATGGTTAGCTGATAAGTACCGGAAGGAACATTTACCGTTGTTCCCGGGTTGACATTGGCAAATTCAAGTGCGCCACGCAAACTACAGTCATTTGCTGCGGCACTACAGGAGAACGCCGAGGGATTATCATCGGTTCTGTCAACCGTTATAGTCACAAGCATCGGTAAGACACTCGCGGACCCTACCCCCACGTTGTTAGCTGTTGGGCGACGTCCATTAACTCGGTGATCGCCTCGCACGATCCGATTCCCAGCCGCAGCTCGCGAGAAATCCGCTCGCGCTGAAACTGCGCGCGTTGACACGGAAGCTGCGGCTATTGCTAATGTGCTTATGGCAAGCAAGACCAGCATTAACCACATTCTGGTAACTGATCCGCGGGGGAATTCACTGCGGGTTTTTCGATCCTTAGAGTGAAACATTTTCGGGCTCCTTGTTTCAGCGTCACTGCAGCGCATTAATTGAAAGCAAATCTCTTGGGCAAAGCCTTCGACATCGGCTCTGTTCGATTGGGATCGTTCAGTTTGCCGGCAGGGATCAAGTGTTCCCGAGTCGAACGCGAAAGGCGCGGAACCATGAGGATTCTGAGTTCTCAGCTTAGCGCCCTGGCGTGGATGTAAGCCGTTTACTTCCCAATTCCCCGATCAAAAATCATTACCCCGCCGCGCTCAAGTCCTTGGCGGGAAGACACCCTGCAGGGCAATACAAAAATTAAAAACTAAATAAGGCGGCAGGTTGTTGTGCGGCTGATCACCGCCGCTTGGCTGCGCCGCGAAAGGACTCATAGTGCCGCTCGCGGCCCCGGTGTTGTAGAGGTTAATGCCGCCTCGACCAAAAGCCGCACTGGCCCAAATGTTGCCGACCGGTGTTGTGAAATTCGTACCAGCGCCGTTCCGGCAGTTGGCCAAGTGGTTGTGAAACGGCATTTCAGACTCAAGCAGCGTCACAGTTGTCTCGCCCCCAGTTTCGCCGAGGTCACGCAGCGATAGTCCCGCGCCCTGGCCCGGATGCATCGCCGCCCGGCCCTGGAGATCAGGAAGGGCGAAGGTCGACTTTCCATCACCGCCGTAGGTTGTGCCAAGAAGCGAAAAGAGCGCGGTGTTCTGACTTAAGGGCAGCAGTTGGCCGTTGCAGAACGCCCAGCCCTTTGGCGGGAAGTTAAATGGAAAAATTCTAATTTCTGCTACAAAAGGATCAGCCATGAGTTCTCTCCTAGTTTTGTGAAGGGAAAATTCCCTGAAGCGCGATGCAAAAACTAAGCACCAGAAAAGGCGACCGGTTTTCGTGGGGTTGACTTCCCCCGACATTACTTATCGCCTGGGGCGCCATGGCGTTGTTCGGCGCGTCCGTCGTGTAGTTTGTCTTACCGGAATTTGCCCAAAGGTTATTGGTGGGATCGCCGGCATCTGCGTTAGCGTTGGCTGAGACAACCGGATTGACAACGTGCACATGCGTCGGCATCTCGCTAGTCGTCAGCGTGTGGAATTCCTGACCCGCGCTTTCACCCAGGGTAGTGCCAGCTCCCGAATGCGTCGGAACACGGCCGCGTAGATCGGGTAGCGCAAAGTTGGTTTGTCCATCGCCGCCATAAGTCGTACCCAGGAGCGAGAACAACGCCTGGTTCTGATTAATGGGCAACAGTTGGCCGTTACAAAGCGCCCAGCCTTTTGGCGGGAAATTAAAGCTCATGATTCTAATTTCAGACAAGAATGGTTCAGGCATATTAGTTGCTCCTTATTGTTTGCCGTTCATCGTGCCGGCCGGGACAATCTTTCCCTCCATTTTCCTCATGAGGAAATTTCAGGTCTGACTCGGGAATATCCCAAAAAGCGAAATGATGTAGTTAATGCACAGAAAGGGCAGCATGTTGTCGTGCGGCTGACTGCCGCCGGTCGGCGAAATCGCGGTGTTCTTCATAGTTCCGGTGGGCGGGCCGCTGGTCGTTGGGTTGGCATACTGCACAACGTCAGAGATATGCCAAATGGCATTGGCAGGATTTGCGTTGGCACCACCACCAACAATGTCATTGCATCCCGCCGCATGAGTGTGAATGGGTAATTGATTGACCGTTATCGTCACCGATTCCACGCCCCCCTGTTCTGCAAGTATATAGTTGTTGGCTACTCCCGGTCCCTGACCTTGATGAATCGGCACGCGGCTCTGAAGATCCGGCAGAGCAAATGTCTCTTGCCCGTCGCCGCCGTAGGTCGTGCCAATCAATTGAAATAGAGTTTCGTTCTCGGATATGGGCAGCAATTGCCCTGAGCAAAACATCCACCCGGCCGGAGCGAAGTTACCTGCAAACATCCTTATTTCACCTACATATGGTTGGGCCATTCTACTTCTCCTTAAACGTCGGATTCATTAACTTGGCAATCGGACGATACGAATGCCGTGAGAACTCGTCATACGATCGTTCATATGTGTGGAAGCTTTTTGCTCTTATTCCCCAGTGCGAGTCAAGGGAAACTCAAGAGCACCCTAACCGAAGTAAACCTTGGTGCGCCGCGGACTATATCTTGAACCGGAACAGAAATACAAGAGTTTTTTTATGCAAAGTACAAAACAATAATTTTTTTGTTGCAACTTTAATAAAGAAGCAATATGCTGCACGCCCTTCACGGTAGTGTTTCATTATTAAATGCTTTCTTAGGAGGACGGGAAATGGGTACTTCGCGTCGAGATTTCTTGAAGAAGGGCTCGCTGGTGGCACTTGCTGCCGGAGTTCCGGTGAGCTTGGCTGAAAGGGCTGCCGGCAGTGAAACCGCTGTGCCTTCAGTTGCATTCGGCCTGAACAAGGCAGCATTTCTAGCGCAGTTGCACACAGATTTTCTAATCACTGACGGACCTTCAAAAGTCGCGGTCAGGTTGGTTGACGTCACCGACTTGCCTCGGCGGGGAGCAACTGGCCGGAAAGAGGCCTTTTCACTTGTGTTCCGAGGCGATCAGACTACGGCTCTCCAACAGAACACGTACCTGATTGAACACAAAAAGCTCGGGCTATTTTCATTTTTGCTCGTACCGGTTATGAGCCGGGATAAAAGCGCGCCTTATTACGAAGCATTAATTAATCGCCTGCATCCGTAAGTTCATTTGGCTCTCCAAGCGGAGCTTCCTATCTCTGCCAGGCAGCAAATCATCCCTGTTCAAAAGCGGGCATCCTCATGTCATCTAATGGGTGCCTAGTTAGCTGCTTTTGGGGACCACTCCATCAGAAAGTGGATTCCTTGCTCGTCGACCTGCCGAAAGCCCAGGCGCACGAAGAGACGAAGTGAAGGGTTAAAGTTCTCTACGTAGATTCTAACAACCTTGTCCGTGCTCACTGCCTCGTTCAGCAATTCCCTTAGCGAAAAAGTTCCAATCCCCCCGTTTCGCTCCGGAGGCATCAGAGTAATGTCGACAATTCTAATCTCCTGCTCCAGCCGGGCAACATAGCGGCGTCCAACTGGTCGACCGCTCGACAGGATAATTTCATGGCTCGCCATCGGGTATTTCTTCTGATAATGCTCTTGCTGAGCTGCAAATTGCATTGTGATAAAAGCCTGCAGCTGCTCGGCGCTCCATGACACCATAGCCATCTCGTCAGCCCGCGTGCTGGCATAGAGTTCGAGAAGAAAAGTGTCGTCGTCTGGCCCAGTTGGACGGTATGTGATCGATGAAGTTGCCGGGGATTGATCGATTGACTGCCTGTTCACTTGAATTGATCCTGGTCGTGCTCAGTGTGCGAGGTTAAAAAACCTTTTTCCGCGGTCGAATGACTTTCACACAAATCGAGGTCCCGCCGAGTAGGGTCGGTCTACTCACGAAACCGATTAAATACCGCTTCGTAGTAATACCACTGCTCATCCTGGCGAATCGGAACTATGAATAGCCCAAACTGCCCCATCTGATCGTGCTCGAAGGAACGCACGCCCTGCCCCAGGAACATCTCATTGGGACCACGAAATACAACGGCAAATTGCTCCTGCACGGGAGACTCTTTGAGGTCCGAAACTTCGGCAAGCTCCAGCTCCACGCGCTTGGTATCGTCAACCTGAACCTGAAACTTGGTATTGACTTGTTGAGCAAATGCTTCGTGTGTTAAGGAAGCCTCCATGTATGTGCCCTCTCCGAACGGAATATTTTTGCTGCTAACACTTCGTGACTCCGGGAGTCTGGTCTCGCCGATCAACGCGGCTTGTTCAATACCAATACCATAAAGTCCTCTATCCTGGGACCGAAGTGGTAGCTCTTACTAAGCGGCGAGAATGAAAATCCGCTTAATTCTATCTGCTCGGCGATTCCTTGAAATCGCTTTTCGAATTCTGTCTTTGAAACGACCGCAAAGGGAAGCGACATCCCGTGCTTCTGCAGAACATGATTCAAACACAGTATGTGTTCCTCCCGCCCATTGAGCACCAAAACCTGGTCGTCCAGCGCTAAGAATTCTTTCAATGTCAGCAGTCTGCAATCAAATCCGACTTTAGCAGCGCAGGCGGCCAGATGGCCGAAGTGAATGGAAAACTCCTCGTGGTTTAGGTGGTAAGACTGAACCGGATATATCTGAGCTGCTCCATATTCCGATAATACCAGCGTCCCGCCGGGGGCAAGGTGTTCCCAGCAGCGCTCGATAAACTGAAAGGCGCCGGAGTTAACCAGAAAACTATCTGGTGCAGCTTCGGTCGGAAGATTGTATTTCTCAAGGTAGTAAGTGCCCGCTCCCTGCCATTGCTGACCGTTATCAGCGTCCTCTTTTTTATCGCCTCGGTCGCTAACGGAACAGCGTTGGACGAGGGCCATCGGAAAATCCGCTACCACTTCGTTGGCAATAATCAAATCAAACTTGCGGCCGGGAATATCGAATTTCGTGGCATCCTGTTGGAAATGTCTGTTCGCGGGCAGAATCTCGGATAGCAGCTTCTTTTGATTTTGAATCAGGGTCGGAGACAGATCCAGTATGTGATAATTCAAATCAATTCCGTCAAGCACAGTCGCGCTCAAAGTCGCGGCCTGTTCGATAAACGACCGTGCAAAGGTGCCCGTGCCGCCGCCTACCTCTAACACCTCGAGCCGATCTGAAAGATGCAACGAAGGAACCACCTCGGGCCGCAATGTCGAAAAGCAAAACCGGGATCCGTAATCAAGCCCTCCGAGTGCCTCGCTGGGGAAACGGAAGGAATGGTTTACCGTCGTTTCTATCAGATCAAATTCCCACCACGCATCTTCAATTCCGCTTAGATGAAAATCGATTATGGGTTCGGAAGAGCCATTGGGCGGTTGCGCATTCCATTTGGAAGAGTGATAGAGGTCTCGCGGTACGGTATTGACAGGTTTGTAAGGATCGTCCAAATCCTCACGTTGCGAGGTAAATTTGATTAGTTGCCGTTCCTGACTGGTCAAGAACTCCAGGGCCTCCCTGAACCCGGGGTCGTCAAGAATTCTCTCGTCTTTGTTTCTTCCCAGCGTTGTGTATATTTCCTGCAGCGTCCGGGTACCGTCGGCCAGCTCGAATACCGCCGCAGCGACCGGGGATATTCTCTCTTCAATGATCGCTGGCAGTTCCCCCGCTCTGGGAGAGAACACGTGCTGGGCCATGGACGTTCGAACCAACAAGACCGCTCCGTCTTTGGAGTGATACGCCAGAGCAGGATTCTGTATGGGCCGGGCCACATACTGATTCACGAAAGGGGTTAAAGGATCGTAACCATCCGGGATCAGAAACTGTTTCTCAATAAGTTGCTTTAGCTGGCCTCCATCTTCGCCGAAACTATTCAAATTCTCCTCACTAAGTGAAATCCGATTCCCCGTTTTTACAGCCAGTAGCAAAGAGCGGACTCTTTCACCTGGTTCAAGCACCTCTCCCGTCAACCGATGGCTGACGCCATGTTGGATGACACCGGGAAACAAGCGGTTCTCGATGAAATTTAGATAAGGACTGATCCTGTAAGGAACCATGAATTCGCTCTTGATCGAAAGAAGGATTTAAGTCGGAAACTTGTGGCTAGCGCAAGTCGTGGTTGCCATTCAGCAGGCTCGAGAAACGGGAGGAAACCACATCATTTCCAAGTACGCTGCATCGACACCGATTCGGGAAAATCCCAGACGTTCGTAAAGTCGCACTGCGGCGCTCGAAGTCAACGCATGAAGGCGGACCGGTTTCCCGGCGGTGACGGCTTCCTTCAAAAGACCTCGAATCAAAGTGGTTCCAATGCCGGCGTTTCGATATTCCGGTAGCAGGGCGATGTCTACCAGCAATATAGTTGCTTCGGTTCTGGCCACCGTCAGTCTGCCAACAGGTAGGTCGTTCAAAAGAATGATTCTGTCATCCGCCTCAGGATAACACCTTCTTTGTGCATTAAACTGCATCGCGATAAAAGCCTCTTTTTGATCCTCGTCCCAGTTCATGAGGGCAAGCTCATCCGAGCGCGTGGAAGCGAAGAGTTTCAACAGAAACGGTTCGTCATCTGATGTCGCTGGACGCAATCCAAGAGCACGGAAAGCTTCTTCATCACCATCGGGATCACAATCGTGTTTTTGCATTACTCAAATTTTTATACTCTGTAGCATCTTCGTCAAGGCAAAAGGTTGAACAATCGGGCAGAGCTGTGACAGTTAATCAGATGCACTAAAGCGGAAAGGGCGTCACCGCCTCAATGATTCGGCGCCGCCCTCTCCAGGGTGAACGTGGTAGAAGTCTTATACACTCAAACCGTCGTGTAACGCTACACTCGATGCAAGAATTCTTGTCTCACGGCCAAAGGACACAAAACGTGAACCGGCAAATTGAACCTTTCCCAAATTTGAGCAGCGCCGGCGACGAACTTGCGCGAAGGCTGGTGGGCGCCGGCACTAGTCATGACGTGATTGTGCTAGGCATTGTTTCGGCAGGTATACCGGTAGCGGCAGAAGTCGAGCATGCACTTCAGAACCTTCAGCGAAAGCGAGGTTTGGCAGTCGCACAAAATCAGAACCGGGAGCGGATAGAGACCGGGTGCAAGTCTCGCTCAAGTCGACATCCGAGGCACAACTCAATACAGCGAGAGTTGACCGTCTCTATCGGATTTACACAAAATCAGAACCGGGAGCGGTAGAGGTTGTGTGAAAACTCGGTTGCACGCCGAAGCAAAAACTCTGGCAACATGGGTCGACGAATACGGAACCGGGAGCGGACCGGGGTCCCCAGACGGGCAGCCCGGCTGGGGTGGTGGTAGCGACCGGTTGCAACCTACGATACGCAAGCCGTTCAATGCGCAAGCAAAGTATTCGGGTGAATTATCTCAGCGGCCCGCCTTGATCATACTCAACGTATACCACGGCATTAATCACGTCACTCTCAGTCCATAAATATCGCTTGCTCCGACGATCTACCCAGGGGGTTTGACTTGAACGCCAACAACCAGCTGCCCGCAATTTTCTGGTGGCATTGGCTTTGAACGCAATGAGGATTCTTTCCGGGTCGCAACCTGCTCCAACAACTGTGTGAACGTGATTGGTTCTTACATTCGTTGCCCAAAACTCCCATTCGCGTAATCTACATGTCTCGCGAATTGCTTCCTCAACCAAAAGCTCTTGGCTTTGATCTTAGTTTGACTGGTGCATGGCTGAGCAGGCTGTGATTATATTTTCGCCAACGTTCATTAGGAGCAATGAGTGAGGTGCCGAAGCGGTTATGAAAGCGATTAACGGATCCGCGCTTGTCGCCGTGCAGCCAAGTGCCATAAGCACGAAAGGTAATTAGGTAGGCCAGGGGAATGTGTTCGTCACGATACTCAGCCATTGATGCGCTTGTGTATAGCGCCGGTTGGCAGCCGGTCGCTACCACCACCCCAGCCGGGCTGCCCGTCTGGGGACCCCGGTCCGCTCCCGGTTCCGTATTCGTCGACCCATGTTGCCAGAGTTTTTGCAACGGGTTAGGTTGGGGCCATGTTCAGCGACCGGCTCCAACCAGCGATACAGAAACCGTTCAATGCGCTCGCGCGGCTGCATAAGCAAAGAGTTCGGCAACGTGGGTCGACGAATTCAGAACCGGGAGCTGTAGAGCTTGTGTGAAAACTCGGTTGCACGCCGAAGCAAAAACTCTGGCAACATGTGTCAACGAATACGGAACCGGGAGCGATAGCGACCGGACGCACGGTTCATACGAGCCTGTATGCATCCCGCGTCGCCGTTAAGCACGGTGCATTGCTTCTGTGTACATCGCGGCCGGTCGCGAACAGCTCCCGGTTCCGTATTCGTCGACCCATGATGCCAGACCACGCGGATTCGATGAAAACCTTCTTAGGATTCCGAGCGAGAAAGCTACTTCTTCAATTGGTCTTTCAGATTTAGGTTGCGGATCAAGCGGTGCAGATAGTTTGGATGCACGCCGAGCAGTTTCGCGGCGTCAGTATAACTACCCTTAGCCTGCTGCATCGCATTGAGAATGATTTGTTTCTTTGTTTGGGCCACTGCTTCGTGATACTTCGTTCCCGGCGTGGTGGCAGCGGGCTCGGATTCCAAAATTGATTCCGGCAAGTCCTCGAGCAGGATGCGGTCGGTACTACCTAACACCACCGCGCGCTCGATCGCATTTTCCAGTTCGCGTACATTGCCCGGCCAATCGTAACCAAGCAAACGAGCCTGCGCTTCCGCAGCGATGCCGGTGATGCGTCGATTGCATTTCTCGGCATACTTCGCGGCGAAATAATTCGCCAGCAGCGGAATGTCTTCCTGACGCTCTCTTAGCGGCGGCATTTCCAAACCCACCACATTCAGACGGTAGTAAAGATCCTGGCGAAATGTGCCTGCCGCAACTGCATCCTCCAGATTCTTGTTGGTAGCGGTAATGAGCCGAATGTCGACTTTGATCGTGCGGGTGCCGCCGACGCGCTCAAAATCGCGCTCCTGCAAGACGCGTAGCAGTTTCACCTGCAGGGCGAGCGAGAGCTCGCCGATTTCATCGAGAAACACCGTACCGCCATCGGCAATCTCGAGGCGACCTTTCTTCATTGCGAGGGCGCCGGTGAATGATCCCTTCTCATGACCAAAGAGCTCACTTTCCAGTAGCGACTCGGCAAGGGCGGCGCAGTTGACCGCCATGAAAGGTCTGTCTGCGCGTTTGCTGTTCTGATGGATGGCGCGCGCCACCAACTCCTTGCCAGTGCCGCTTTCGCCGGAAAGCAAAACGGTCGAATCCGTGGGCGCGACTTTGGAAACGAATTGCAGGACGTTGCGCATGGGCCGACTTTCGCCGACCATGTTGTGCTCGATATTGAAATCCGCAATCAGCCTTTGGTTTTCGCTGACGAGCCATTCGATGTGGCGTGCGTTTTCGATTGCCACCGCCGTGATGGCGGAGATAGCAGATACGAGTTGTAAATGGTCTTTGTCAAAAACAGCCTCAGGTTCTTTTGTGTCGAGATAAATCACTCCCAGCGTGCGTTCCAACATGATGAGCGGGACGCACAGAATTGATCCGGGTCGATCGGCAATCAAACTATCCGCTGACTCAAAGTCCCTGCTTTCCGTCTGGTTGTTGATCAGCAATGATTCGCCGTGCTGCAAAACCCACTTCGTCACCGAGCGGCTCACTTTGATCGATTCGTCTTGTCCTCGCCGGCGGTCTAAGCCAAAAACCGAGGCAAACTCCAATGCGTCTCCCTGCGGCCCCGGATCGGTCAGGAGGATTGCTCCGCGCTCAGCGGGCACCACTTCGAAAAGCAATTCCAGCAAGGTTTGCTGAAGTTCTTCAACGCCCCGAATAGCATTGATCGTGGTGCTCACTTTCATCAGCGCGCTCAAGTCGCGGGCCATCAGGTAAAGCGCGTCGTTGAATCTGACTTGCAACGTAGAGCCGCTGACAATCTGAGCGTCATCGAAGCGAACTTCACTGGATTTCGAATCAACGGCACCGTCATGCATCAGGAAAAGAAACTGCGAATCTCCGATGCGAAGGCGATCGCCATGTTCCAGGCGGCGCCGTTTCACCGGCACGTCATTGATAAACGTACCGTTGAGACTTTCGAGATCGAGAATTACAAATTGCTCATCTTCTTTTTCAATCTGTGAATGGCGGCGAGAAACAGACGCGTCGGCGATGCAAAGCGTCGCCGTGGTATCGCGTCCGATGACGACGGGCAGATCTTCAATCGTGAACACGCTGCCTTTAAGTCTTCCGGAAATGGCGCTGAGTCGCGGGTTCATCACTGTCGCGTGAGCTTTAAGAGTTTGTTGAGCAACCAAGTTTACGCGTAGCTCCGTTTGGCGGCAATACCCTGGGCGATTGCTCCAGTTGCCCTGGAATACAAGCTGTTAGTTTGCGGCGCGGTTCAATGCAATGACCTGGTGTTGACAGTGGAAGCAAACTAACAGTTTCAGTTACAACATTCTATCTAAACAGATATTGGCTCTATCTAAAAGGATAGCCGTTCGGCCTGATTTCTCCATCACTGCCAGCAATCTTTCTAGGCTCGAATCAGTGAATTTCCCCATGTTTACAGTTTCCCGAGCAAACAAGCGCACAACGGTCGCAAGCTGAAAAACCGCGGCACGCAAGTGGCAATGGACCTGAGTGGCTCCCGAGAAGATTTGAAAACGGTTGAGCTGCTACTGGTAAGAAGGAATCCCGCAGGGTTCACTTGCTTACTACAAAGGTTTGCGGTCGACAGAACTTCGACCGATGCCCAGAGGCAAGGGAGGAAACATGAAAAAGGGACTTCTTAAGGGATTCACGATGTTGATGCTCATCGTTGTGCTTGCGCTGGCGACCGCTGTCGCCTCGCCTAATCCACAGTCGGCCAATCGTGTAGTGGCAGACATTCCGTTTGAATTCAGTGTTGGTTACAAAACGATGCCGGCCGGCAAGTATAGCGTGCGAACAGTGACCACCGCGGGCGATGCCTTGATGATTCAAAGTGCTGATGGCAAGTCCTCAGCCGTCCGTCTCAGTCAAGCAACTGAACGGGCCAAGAATAAGTCGCATGCCCGCCTGGTGTTTCATAAATACGGCGAGCGCTATTTTCTCGCTGAAGTTTGGAATGGCGCCGGCCGCAGTGGCCGTGAACTACTGAAGTCGCAGGAAGAGCGCGCCATCGAACGCGAACTTGCCAGCATTTCAGCGGCGAGCGCGACAGCAATGAACACTTATGAAACGGTAGAAGTGATAGCTTCAATTCAGTAAACGATTATCCCGCGCAACGGCTGGCGAGCTCCCCGCTCTCCGGTTGTTAGAAAACCAGAACGGCAACCCAACGCCCCCGGGTTGCCGTTCTGGTTTTTGCTGCGCCCGCAAACCGCGCGGCTGGGCAAAACCATCGGTCGAATCCTAGAACCGCCATCCAACCCCAGCTACGAATTGAAAATTATGCCGAGTCTCCGAGCGCGTGGTGAACGGAACCAATACCGGCACACCTGTGATCGGGTCGAAGAACAGAAAGTTACTTTGGCGCTGGCCGTAGTGAATCAGCGTATCGCCTGCCTCCAGGCGAGTCACAATCCGCCTGGATGGATAGAACTCGAGTATCCCGCCAAGATCGACAGCAAAGTTTGTTAGACGATTCCGTTGAAACTCAAAAGGAAAAGAACCGCCACCTCCGGTGGCAACATATTTGCTGTCACCCTGACTGAAACTTACGACCCCCGGCCGGGCTTTTCCGAATAGGCCCCATTTCTGAAAACGCTTGCCGGCCTTAACTCCCAAGAGTGCCTGCGTGATGTTGCCGCTGTTGTCGCCAGTCCCACCTCCGCTTCCGCAGAACTGACATTTATGCGGAAAGAAGTTTCCCGCCGCTTCGAGTGCAACGTCTCGGTTGAGATTGAAAGTAAACCTTCCGCCAAACCCGGGCTCCGTCGCGCCATTATTGAAGTCGGGTTTTGTAATTGAAGTGAACTGGGCGCCTAATTCAAACTTTGGCACCTCATCCGATTGTGCGTTCGTTTCCAGCAAGGCAAGTGGCAACCAAAGCAACGTGACGACGGTCACCAGGGACTTTCGTATTCTCATTTTCATCTCCTTAGAAGTTCGGATCACCTTCTGAATGTCGGACCGCTTCTTCCCAAAGGACGGCTACGGTCAGCCGTTCGCGCCGAATACTTCAGCTCGCGTTTTGGGCACACCTTGCCCCAGCCCCGCAGCCTTCACAGCTTTAGGCTTCGGAGTAATGCACTCGGATTACACTTGCGGAAACTCGTTAAGGCGCAGTTGATCGACGAATCTCAACGCCTACACCCGATGAACAACAAGCCACAAAATCCGGCTACGGATTCCTGGGCCAAAGATTCTCGATCCGATCCGCAGCACCCACCATTACCTTAAAGCGTTGGCCGGTCTCGACCTGCTGAACTTCTTGTGCTTTCTTTTGAAAAGTGGCAGGCGCCGGATCACTTATTCTGGTGGCCCTATCCTTAGCGTTTTTGATGGAGTCGTCCAGCTTGTCTAACGCGCTCTTTTCCTTTTTGACAGTCTCCCGCGATCCAAAAGGCACGTACTTTGGATCGTGGAGCACCCAGACGTTCCAGGTTCCCCCGCCGGGTAGGATTGGTGAATCGGAAAGCCATTCATAGCGATTGCCCTTCAGCGTAAACTCGATTCTGTTCTCCTTGATGATCCCAACTTTCTGAAACGGATAGCCTTCTCGTGGAACGAGAGAAAAGATGAAGCGGCCGTGGCCCTCGACGTAACACCAGATCAGAGACCCGGCGAAGTTCGTTCCCGGCTTTCCTGCCGCAATGAGATTGCCGTCAATCAATAATCTGTAGTCGCTGACCGTCAACGCTATTGCATCCAGAGTGAAATCTCGCGGCACCGTCCTGGGATTCTCACGCTCGAGATTCGAACGATCAAATGATACTCGGACGAGGTCGACGATCTTCACGCCTGTCTTTTGGTTGACCAGTAAATCAAGCGTAAACGAATCTCCGTCGTCCAGTATTTGCGGCTCAGATGATTGGAGGAGAGTAGCGATGTGCGCCGTGTGGCCGTCAGCGCCGCTCGTCAGTAACTTGTTTTCAATCTGTAAATCCAGCGGCTTGACGGCGATATTGAAAGTCCTTGAGGCGGCAACAGCTTGTATCAGGAGGTCGTAACCGAAAATATATTTTCCCGCCGCATCCACCAGCACGCGATGAATTACGTCGTCCTTATCAAGGAAAACCTGTGCTCTAAACTCTCCCCGCAGTTCCTGGACAACTGCTGACGTGTTGGTCGTGCCGGCCCACGCAGTTTCGCTTTTGAAAGCCACGAAGCCGCCCTCGGTCAGCGACACCACCATGCGACGTCTGGTGTCTTCCTGCGCTGCACCCGGTTTGGGCAGAAGCAGAAGACCAAACAGGAGCATTAAGGCCTTACTTCTCATCCTGGTAACTCCCCTTGATTATCGTCAACTTGAGCTGATCGGTCGGCTTGAAACCAATCAAACTCATTGCCGATTTGGCGGAGGTGTTGGACCCTGCCCGGGCGATGCTATTTGTCGCATTCACATCAGCGCGATCCAGTTGGTTGGCTGCACCTCGAGATTTACGACCTTTCTTGTGCGGGTAGACGATTTGAGTAACCACTCTTTCCTGAATGATAGGCACCTGGACGGTCCTGGTTTCAACCGAAGCTAACGGAGGGGACGGAGTAAGGTTTGCCTGCTCGCGCGAGCGCATGGCAAAAAAGAAAATTACGATCAGCATCATCATCGCCAAAGCGGCAGGGACCGGCACGCGCACCGATGTGGTTGCCAGCTTGCGCACTCCACTCCACACGCGAGCGTTCAGGGGCAACGGTAGCGTATGAAGGGCCGACAAATTGTTCATTAGTCTGGTTCGCAGCCTGGCCTGGTGGCCCTGCCAAAAATCTTCTGTTGGCAGAGCAGATCGCAGCGCTTGTGTCGACACGCGCAAGGTATTTCTGAGCGTTGCATACTCCTCCCGACACGTGGGGCAGTCGTCCACCGCTTGCAGCAATTGCATTGCTTCGGCCGGCGCTACCTCATCAAGTGTAAGATCCAGCAAGCGATTTTTTGTCAGTCTGCAGTTGTGCATTTGAAAACCCCTACCTCAATATTCCGGTTGCGGCGCACGAGACGTAGTTTTCCGGTTCTTCGTTAACTCCCAACTGCTCGCGCAGTTTCGCAATGGTGCGCGAAACGGATTTCTTCACAGTTCCCAGTGAACAATCAAGTGCCTTCGAAATCTCTTCGTAAGTCATTCCTTCGTGATGCTTCAGCAGGAAAATCAGTCGTTGTTGCGGCGTTACGCTCGACAAGGCCTGCATCACTTTTTCTACGACCAACTGGTTCTGCAAGGCGATCTCCAACGGAGCCGTTGCTCCCCCTCCATAATTAATTGCGGAGGTGCTCGAGGTAACCTCATCGGTGGTTCTCCTCAGCACGGAAAAAGACCTGGCGTGGCGACGTCGATGGTTAAGAAAACAGTTGATCGTGATTTTCCGCAGCCAGGTGTAAAAGGTGGATTCGTTTCTGAAACTTGCCAATGCCGCGTAAGCCTTGAGCCAGACCTCCTGCGATAAGTCCTCGGCATCCTGACGGTCACGACAATAGTGGAACGCCAACGAGTAAATGCGTCGTTCATAGGCCTGAGCAAGCAAACAGAAAGCGTCGGTCTCGCCTGCCTGCGCCCGCCTGATTAGTTCATCTTCACTGCTCAATCAGGAGTTACCTCGAGGGAACAAAGCGCGTTCTACGATTCAATAGACACGGAACCTGACGGTTTGGTTGGCCTAAAGAAGTCCAAAGTCCAAAGTCCAATGTCCAGAGTCTGTCTGGCCTCGCGTTGGACTTTGGACATTGGACTTTGGACTGACTAAGGCAGGATCTTCCAGTTGTTGGTTGGCTCCGTCGGAATCGTTTTGTGTCGTTCCACCCAGTCGATGATCAACTCCCGAATCTCTTCACTGGACCGATAAACCACGGGCGCCCCCTGGTACATCGCGTAGCCACCGCCGCCATTCACGCGGTAGTTGTTCGTTGCCAGCCGAAGCTTTTGCGTGGGTGACAGCGGCTTCCCCTGGAATTGAAGATTTTCTATTCGCTGGCCAATGGGTTTGGCGATATCGAGCACGTAGGAAACGCCTTCAGCAATATCAAAGTTATAGGCAGGAATCTTTTCGTCGACCAGCTCGGCCGGAGACTTCCCCGGCTCAGAAGGGCGAAAGTATTTCGCAGAATGCTCGAGCGCATCCTTCAACTGCTGGCCGGTCACTTCCAAAACGACCAGCGTGTTCTCGTAAACATAAAGTCCCGCAATATCGCGGACCGTTACCGGCCCTTTAGCTATGCGCGCGTCCGGATTGAAGACTGCCGCCATGGAAACGTCAGCCTTGCCCGCTTCCAGCTGCACTTGTTGGATCAGATCCAGAATTGCTGTATCGCGGAAGCGCGCCTCCGCCGCCGTTAATTCTGCGTCGGATTCGCCTATCGCGCGGGATAGCCACGCTTGGGTCTCGCGGTCGTAAGGCTCGCCAATTTTTAGTAGCTCCTGATTGGGAGCGATCCGATCGTCTATGGCAACGGTGCGCGCCAAAAGCGCAAACACTCGCCAATGCGCGCCCTCGTTTTCCAAATACAAATCCACGCGAGCGAGGTGTCGGCCCCAGTAGTTTGCCTGAATCAATTGGACACCGTTGATGACCAGCGAGGGCACATCACGATGGGTATGGCCCATGAAGATGAGATCAATACCGGGCACCTGTTTAGCAATCGCCACGGCCCGGTTTTCATTCGGCACTTGTCCGGGATTAATCTCGCCCGTTCGCAAATCCTGCTCGAGGCCCATGTGCATTGCGATCACAACTATGTCCGCCCGCTCTTTTTCGCGGAGCACCGGCACCCACTTTTGCGCCTCGCTCAAAGGTTCGCGCAACTCGAGTCCCTCATAATTCGGCGCATTCTCCCAGTTTGGAATCCCGGGCGTGGTTAGACCTAAAACTCCGATGCGCACACCCCCGACTTCCTTGACGATGTATGGCTTGTAGTGAGTTTGATTCGTGCCTTTGTTGTAGGTGTTGGCAGACAACCAGGGAAACTCCGCCTCGCCACGAGCTTTTTCAAGCACTTGCAAACCAAAGTTGTATTCATGATTGCCAACGGTCATGGAATCGTAGTTGAGCGCGTTCATCGCGAGCATCATCGGATCCGGTGGCTGGTTATTCTTCTTGTTATGGTAATACTCGAGTGGGGTGCCCTGAATGGTATCGCCCGAATCGATCAGCAGAACGTTCTTGTTCTCCTGGCGCACCTGTTTAATGAGCGTGCTGATCTTAGCCAAACCGCGGTTGTCGGCCTTATTGGTGTAGTAGTCGACTGGAAAGAGGTTGCCGTGTAAATCGGTTGTGCCGAGAACTACAATGTGAACACGCTGTGTTGAGGTGATGCCGGCGAGGGGAAAGCTCGTCAGAATCAATACCAGCACAACGAAGAACATCCCAAAAAAAGCTTTTCTATTCACCTTCATAATTTTCACTGTCCAAAGTGCAATGTCCAAAATCCAAAACCAGCTTGGCCAAAGAGGCGTTGGACTTCGGACGTTGGACACTATTTTGGTTGATTCACAAACACTTCAGCCGCCGTCATGCCGTTAATGGAAACCTCACGGACCTTCTTAAAGTTAGCTCTAATGAAAGCAAGCTTATCGCGATTCTCGAAGTATGTACGACCTCGCTGAACAATGAAGTAAGCCGGGCCGGAAATTTTTGTAACATCGAAATCCGGCGCTGAGATCGCTTTTGAGTTGAGGTCGGTTCGCCGAAACTGCTCGAGATAATAACTCGTGACTCCGGGAGTTTCATGGGCGATGAGGGTTCCTCGCGGCGCCGTGTCGCAGACAAACTTAATCGCTTCGCGTAAACCATCGTCATAAAATTCATCGTGCGGAAAGAAATACCCAACCTTGTCCGCGGCCAGAGCATTTGTGTACAGCGCATAATGAGGGCCGGCCGAATAAGCAATCCAGGCGGGCGCGCCAACAAAAATTGCAATGACCAATGCTGCCACGAGCGCGCGAGTTTGTTGAGAAGCGTTCAGGCGCCGGTTTGTAAACCTAATCAACTCCACTACTCCAATCGCCGCC
The DNA here is from genome assembly GCA_963698325.1 of Blastocatellia bacterium. Classification (GTDB taxonomy): domain Bacteria; phylum Acidobacteriota; class Blastocatellia; order Pyrinomonadales; family Pyrinomonadaceae; genus PSRF01. Next base: position 1,564,159 of record CAVOQJ010000013.1, read on the forward strand.
AGCATATACACGAAGGGCATCAGTGAAAGCGTGTAGCGCAACCACTTCGAGCCGATCAATGAATAAGGAATGATCCAAAGCAGAAACATAAAGAGGACGAAAGCGTACCCGGGATGCCGCCAACGCCTAACCGCCACGGCAAAACCCATCAGGAACGACGCCAGCACAAGCAACGGGATCTTGATCGCCATGAAAACCAGATAGAAATAGACGGGCGTGCCCCAGAAGGGAGATCTCGAGACGTTGTTTTTGTAAAGATGATCCGCAAAGAGGTAGCCGGAGTGGACCAAAAGCTTCTCGCTCATGTAGGCGTTCAGATATTCCCAAACCTGCGGCAACAACACGGGAGGGTTGGCAATTATGAAGGCGACTAGAATCGCGATGTAGAAAATGCGAGCTGTCTTACCGGATGGCTCACCTGGCCCGCGTTTGCGCACGTGGAAGTTGTGATGATAGAGCGCATTCAGGCCGAAGTAGTGTGGGAAGTATTTGGACGCCAGCATAAGCCCAAAAGAAATTCCGCTGAGCAGATAGTTTCGTTTTCTGAGCGCAATGTTTCGCGTGTCGGTCTGCTTGGCCCGCAAATAAAAGTAGAACGCAAAGAGCATGAAAAACACGAGCAGCGTATCTTCCTTCCCGATGCGATTGAAAGTTATTGCGTTTATGCCGCCGGCCCAGAATGCGGCAGCTATCAGTCCGCTCCAACGATCGAAGAAAGCTGCGGTCAAAAGGAATAGCGGAATTACCGTTAAAGCGCCGAAAATGGCATTGGGAAAACGGAGCAGCGCTTCGTTGCTAATCGCTCTGCCGCCGGCTTGCAGAGTCCGTCCAATTTTCAGCGAGGCAAACATCAGCGCCTTCATCAACATCGGATGTTCAGCATTGGCCGTAGTATCGCCTCGTTCATAGGCCCGCACCGCTTCGACTTTGTTCACTTCGTCTTCGGCGAAGCCGATCGCGCCCAGGTGGCCGGCCCGGAATCCAAAGGCCACAACGATTAGCACTACAAGCACGGCAACTACCTCCCATCCCAGTCTGCGATCCCGCCTTGAAGCGAGGTCAGATTCGGGATGGAAGGTGTCGCCGGCAGTGGCTTCGCCGGCTTCGGTGGAAGGCTTACTTTTCGTCGTCGCCACCAGGATGAATATTCCCTTTATCGAAAGTCACTAATCCTAACTCAAAACCGTGATGGATTCTCGCCCGCAAAACTTTCGGTACAGTTTCGCTTTCAAAGGACGTGGTTCTATGTTGGACTGTGCTAAAGGTCACCGCACTCGAAATTCTTCGTCAGAACCGCGAGCTGTAGGACCGGAAATGTTTCGGTAACACAAACTGTTAGTTTGCGACCCCTCAAGGATGCCATTTGCGCCCAGCTTTTAGTTGACAGCTTCAGACGCAAACTAACAGTTTGCGTTACTCAAAAACAAAATCCCGATGAAGAACCATGTCGATCCGGTCGCCGCCGCTTCTAGCTCTGATTTGTTCCTGTGGTTTCGGTCACCCATTGGTAGCTTTCAGTAAAATGTCTTATCGTTAGCACGCATGGACAATCTTGTAGTCTCCAACATTCGCCAGCGACCGATTCGCACGCTCGTCAGCGTGGCAGGAGTCGCTTTGGGAGTTTGCCTGGTGATGCTTTTCACCGGCCTGGCCCGGGGCATGTCAAACGACCTCCAGAGACGCGCGTCAAATGTTCGTGCCGAGATCATTTTCACGCGACCAGGAGCAATGCAACTAACGGCGTCTACGGCTAACCTTAGCACCAAGTACGTCGAAAGATTGAAACAAATCGAAGGTGTTGAAGAAGCGTTGCCTGTAATTAGATATGTATTTCAGGGTGGCCGCGGCTTTGGGTTTGAACAAATCGAAGGCGTGGAATGGGAACCTTTCGCTCGCGTAAACGAGATTCATTTAGATACAGGCAGGCCGCCGCAAGCTCCGGACGAAATTGTGATCGACGAAACAAAGGCGCGCAATAATAAGCTGAAGGTGGGCGACACGCTGAAACTCTTTGGTGACAAGCCGCTACGGATCGTGGGGATCTATTCTCCCGAGTCAGGCGCTCGCGTGAAGATGACGCTCGCTGCGATGCAGGACGCACTGGAGTCTCCCGAGAAAGCCACTTACATCCTGGTCAAAGTTCGTAATCCAAATGAAGAGGTCCAGGTAGCTGAACGAATTAACGCTGCGCTGCCGGGCAACAAGATCCAATTTACTCGCGATTTGTTTACCAGCCTTGAGAAGACCATCCCTTACCTTGGCGTTTTTCTGCGCATACTGGTGGGCCTGGCAGCGGTGGTTAGCGCCCTGGTTGTGATGCTGGCCATGTATACAACCATCACCGAGCGCACGCGCGAGATCGGAATTCTGAAAGCCCTGGGCGCTTCGCGGCGCTACATCGTCTTCATCATTGAATCAGAGGCACTGTTGATTAGCGCGGTTGGTTTAGTTGCAGGGTTTGTCTTGTCGTTTGTGATCGGCTATGGCATCCATCAATACTACGGACTCTTTTTTGAATACAGCTGGAGCTGGGCCCTGACAGCAGCCGCGATCGGAATTCTTGGCGGCGCTTTTGGCGCTCTCTATCCGGCGGTGCGCGCTTCAAACCTCGATGCGGTCAGCGCGCTCTCTTACGAATAGTTGATAAGATAGACCCATCCCCGGGCTCTATTACTCATTGTTATCGAAAAAGTTACTCCTTTAGCCAGACTCACCTGTAACTACTCTTCCCTCTACTGATGCGCTCTCGCCCTCGTTAATCGTGCCTAAGTTTTTCAGCGACAAGCCCCGGCGAACCATGAGGGCCACACCGATTGCCGTCCAAAAAAGATCGCGTCCTTTTCGCACGATGGCCAGGGCAGCTCCTATTGCCTGAGTAAAGCCGAGCGCTTTAGCGAGCATTCCGGTTCCGGCCTCGTCCACGCCGAGGCGAAAGGGAATAAACTTAAAGACAATATTAATGACACGGTTCACCGACTCCAAAATGAAAGCGGTAAGCAGGGTCGGCGCGACGATGTCGCTTATGAACCAGAGCGTCGTATAGATCTCCAACATACCGGCCAGGTGAAAACACATCTCCAGCGCCAGGATTCCGAGCAGACGATTACTGTTTCTCTGGTAGAACCCATAGACGCGATCCTCGAGCGTACGTGCGCGAGGAATCGCTTTTTCTGTCCAGGCCCGGCCGACACCGCGGCCGTGCAGAATCGCTATGGAGCGGCTGAGAAACTTCCACTGCTTGCGAATAACGAGATAGCCGAGCGGCACAATCAAGATAGTGACGGCCAGCGTTCCGAAACTCGCATAACGGAGTGCTGGTTTAAGAGGAAAGGCGAGTAGAAGCGCTACCGTTCCGGAAAAAATAAAAATCGCCACCGATAAACTGTAGAAGATATTTTCCAGTGCGAGCGCCGAAAAGCTCACCAACAGCGGCACGCGATTAGTAACAAACGCAGCCTTTGACGGCTCCGACACAGCGACGCTCGCAAGCGGAACGATATTGCCCAGCGCGTCGCCCATCACCCTGGCGGTAAAAGCGTCACGGAAACGCAGACTGTGTGGCGCCTCAAAGCAACGGATCCAGGCGAGCGACCGAGCGACCTGGCGGATCGCGGAAATTCCAAGAATCAACAAAAACCCGAGGCCGAGTCGGCTGATGCCGAGGATGATTTGGGAGACGCCGGCTTTTCTTACGAAGTAAGCGAACAGCAGCAGACCCAAAAGTGCAAAGAGGAATCCAAAACGCGCCAACTTCCTATTTCTGGCCTGGTTTGTTTTGACAGTGCTGGTAACGGTCGGCTGACCCGTAGTCTTGCTCGGTATTGCCGACTTTGGCTGGAGTTCCTTTTCCAACTGATTAAGTCCTCTGCCTGGCGCTCGAAAGGAATAAAAGTACGGTATCACACGGTCAAACGATTCCGGCAATCGTCACACTCAGGTTTTCCCTGACATTTTTTGTTACTGGAAATCTTTTTGGTCTGGTTTATTAAGTAACAATGTGAACCGTTCGAGTCTGTTGTGCGTCTAACCTCTCGCATGGCTGAGGAAACACCCTGGACCATGAAAAGCGTTGGAATAAATTACAACAGAGTGTAAGATCCTTGCCCGACGACTTGGCGTGCGCCCCCTCGCCAGGCGAGCAGTTAACGCATGCTAATCGGCCTACCTCAGGCCTCATCAATAAAACGGAGTCCATACCTTTTGTCCCAATTCGGCCCTGTCGGAATGTGCGTATTCGATGGTCCGAAAAACCTCCAGGAAGGATTCGAATGAAACTCAGAATAATCCTGTGTTTACTATTGCTGGCGTCCCCTGCGCTTACAGTGGCGCTGGGAAAAACCGTATCTGCCGGCTCACCCGGAGTTCGTGCCGCTCGCAATCAATCGCTTTCGGCCGCCATTGAAGATGTTTTCAACCTCGCCGACTTCGGCGCGGTTGGCGATGGCGTGACGGACGATGGACCGGCACTGCAAAGCGCACTAAACGCAATCGGCGAATCCGGTGGTGGAACACTGTTCGTGCCGGCCGGTCGCTACGCCATTGTTACTCCCGTCCAGAAAGATTTTTCTGGACTTGCTTCGGATGTCTCGATCCTTGGAGTGGAGTCGTTGACGCCCGTTCCTCCTCCAAATTCAAGCGGCCAGGTGTTGAGTCATGGGCTCGACTTGACGTCTGAGTTTGCTCCACGTACGGGAGAGCAGGGGATCGCGGTCAACATCAGTGGACTGCAAAGCTTCCTGATCAAAGACATCACCTTCATTGGCACGCCCGGAGTTAACACCGATGCGTTAATCACGGTAGCTCTAAATAACATTGGGGAAGCGACGATCAGACATTGCGAGTTCTACGGCTTGAGCACGCAAGTGGGCCCGGGAATTGTGCAGTCCGTGCGGAGTCGGCTGACGATAGAGCAGAGCGTGTTCCTGGGGAGTACGGCCAACAGTGGCATTTACGGCGCCGTCGTTCAGAATATCGAGTGGCAGGCCATCACGGTCTCTGACACGGTCTTCGTTGACTACGGGCAGCGGCCCGAGCTGTTCAGCAAGACCGGTCTCTCCGCACCGTTCTCGTGGGTCAATATCGGCAACGCCGCAGCGCTGACGAGCTACTCGCCCCGCAGGCAAGTGGCCATCCGCAATGTCTTCCTCGACGAGGGTGGGTTTGTCGGCCTTTCCAGCCTGCCTGACCGCTACCAACCTCCGAGCGCTCCGATTGACCTGGTTTACGTCACCGGCCTATATATGAACGTCTCCAATCTGGGGACGACAGGGCATTACTTCAACGGCCTGAAGAACGTGCTTATCGAAAATTCTCACTATGGCTGGAGCCACAACACGGACTCGGCAATCCACCTCCTCAGCGTCGGCAACGCGATCCTTGATCGAGTGGAGTGTGTAGCAAGTGCTGACCGGATCCGTGCTGATTCCGCGACGGGCAGCCTCACCGTGATTGACTCGGTCTATAACCATCTGGATTCTCTGGCGCAGACCACGAGGGTTATCACTACCAACGCGCCTGACGAGGACCCGGTTCAATACGTGCGCCAGCAATTCAATGCGACGCTTGGCCGCGATCCCGATCCGGCAGCCCACTTCTACTGGTCGGACCAAATTCTCCAATGCGGCGACAACTTGCAGTGTGTTGATGCCAAACGAGCGGCCCTGGGCAATTATCTTGCAGCCGCGCCGCATGAGAAGTTTGCTGTGACGGGACGGATAGTTGACGAAAATGGGGCGGGCATGGCGGGCGTAACAGTGGCTCTTAGCGGTTCGCAGAAGGTGACCACTGAAACAGATGCCGACGGGCAGTATCAGTTTTCCAACTTGCCGACGAGCGGCGCCTATACCGTGATTCCTTTCCGGAGGCACTACACACTTAGCCCAGCGAGTTATCAGATAGTTACCCCGGCGGCCGATCAGATATTCAACTCCGTCGCGACTTTCAACCACCATGCCATCGGGGGCCGGGTGGCGGACGACGCCGGCAATGCGCTGGTTGGTGCCACGGTCACTCTCTCGGGCTCGCAGAGTATGACAGCGACAACCGGTGCTGACGGCGAATACCTGTTTGAGGACCTCCCGGCGGGTGGCAACTACACGGTAACGCCTCGGAAGACAAGTTACGCATTTTCTCCAACTAACTGGAGTTTCAACGACCTGGACTCCAACCAAAACGTCAGCTTCACCGGTACCTTCGTTGTGTACACTGTCGCAGGCATTTTGGTGAATGCAAACAACTACCCAATACCCGGCGCTACCGTCACCCTCTCCGGCGCACAGAACCGCACGACGACGAGCGACAGCTTCGGTGGCTTTTCTTTCGCGGGCCTTCCCTCAGAAGGCAATTACACCGTCGCGCCGATGCTCCTCGGCTATTCATTCAACCCATCAGCTACAACCTACAACTCCCTCGCCGCTAACCAGTATCAAGCCTACGTGCTAACAGACGGGAACCCACAGTGCGTGTTGGAGTTTAGCGCGGCGAGCTACAATGTCACGGAAAGCACGACGATTACCGTAACAGTCACCCGCACGGGCGACACATCGGGCGCAGCTGAGGTGATCTACTCAGCCAATGATAGTTCAGCCGATCAGCGGAGCGATGTCATCCCGGTGATCGGCAGACTTAGATTCGCCCCGGGCGAGACAAGCAAGAGCTTCATTATCTTCATCACGGATGACACCCACGTCGAAGGTAATGAAAACATTACCCTCGAGTTGAGCTCTCTGGTGGGCGGCATGCTCGGCCACAACAGCACGGCAACGCTCACCGTAGCCGACAACGATAGCAGTCCGGCAGCGCCAAACCCGATTGACGACGCGCAATTCTTCGTTCGCCAGCACTATCGCGACTTCCTCAACCGCCCACCCGATGCAGAGGGACTCGCCTTCTGGTCAAACCAGATCCTAAGTTGCGGAACAGATGCTACTTGCATTGACGATAGTCGCATAAACGTTTCTGCCGCCTTTTTCCTTTCCATCGAATTCCATGAAACAGGCTTCCTGGTCTATCGTCTCTATCAAGCGTCATTCGCGCAACCGCCGCAGCATCTCGAGCAGTTTCTGCTGGACACGCGAACGATTGGCGAAGGAGTTGTTGTTAACGCTCCGGGCTGGGAGCAGTTGCTCGAAGCAAACAAAACCGAGTTCATTAAAAGCTTTGTCGCGCGTCCGCAGTTTGCCGCAGAGTATCCGCTCAACCTCTCGCCGGCCGAGTTTGTGAACCGGCTTAACTTAAAAACCGGTGGTGTGCTTTCGCCAAACGAACTGACATTGGCGGTCGGAGAGTTTCAAGCCGCAGCGACGAGCGAAGATATCGGCGCGCGCGCTCGCGTTTTGCGTCGCGTGGCCGAGAACGAAACTTTCGCGCAACGCCAACTGAATCCTGCCTTTGTGTTGATGCAATACTTTGGTTATCTGCAGCGCAACCCCAGCGAAGCGCCGGACACTAACCTCGACGGCTACAACTTCTGGCTGCGTAAGCTTGATGAGTTTGGCGGCGATTTTCGCCGAGCAGAAATGGTCAAGTCGTTTCTGGTTTCGGGCGAGTACCGCGGCCGCTTTGGGGCACCTTAAGTCTTCTCGTTGTTCCGAGTTCCAAGTTCCGAGTTCCAAGTTCCGAGTTTCGAGTTCCGAGTTACGTGGTGGTTAACCCCATCCGAAGAAGTGACTCGAAACTCGAAACTCGAGACTTTTGTGCTCCAGCTTTTGCCTTTTTACTTTTGCCTTGATTATGATGCATGCGTTCAATCGATACAGTTCGCGACGAATCAGGTGCCGATGAGTCAATCCCAAACAGCCGTTGAAGAGCTTGCTGGTCGTCCGTTAACCAACCTTTCCGAAGACGAGCAAATGTTTCGCGCCAGCGTGCGTGAGTTTGCCGAAGGCGAACTGCGCCCGCGTGTCGAGGAGATGGACGAAAAGGGTAAACTCGATCCGGCGCTCATCAAGCAGTGTTTCGAACTTGGGTTGATGGGGATTGAAACGCCGGAAGAGTTTGGCGGCGCCGGTTCAAGTTTTTTCACTGCGATCCTGGCGGTCGAGGAACTTTCACGCGTTGACGCTTCAGTTGGCGTGTTTGTTGACGTGCAGAACACGCTCGTTAATAACGCCTTCATTCGCTGGGGAAATGCCGAGCAGAAAGCCAAATATTTACCTCAGTTGGCAAGCGAAAAGGTTGGGGCCTACGCGCTGAGTGAAGCCGGTTCAGGATCAGACGCGTTTGCGATGCAAACTCGCGCCGTCGATAAGGGTGATCATTACCTGTTAAATGGCCAAAAGCTCTGGATCACAAACGGAAATGAGGCTGAGATTTTTGTGCTGTTCGCCAACGCGAATCCCGAGGCCGGCTATCGCGGCATCACTGCATTCGTAGTGGAAAAGGGGTTCGAAGGTTTTTCTGTCGGCAAGAAAGAAAACAAACTCGGCATTCGCGCCTCGTCGACGACGGAGTTGATTTTGGAAGACTGCAAAGTGCCCAAAGAGAATGTGCTGGGCGAAGCGGGCAAGGGTTACAAAGTTTCGATCGAAACTTTGAACGAAGGCCGAATCGGTATCGGGGCCCAGATGATCGGCATTGCGCGGGGCGCGCTCGAAGCCGCCCTCGCCTACACGGGCGAACGCCAGCAGTTTGGCAAACCGATCAGGGAGTTTCAGGGCGTGCAGTTTCAACTTGCTGAGATGGCCACGGAATTGGAAGCGGCGCGTTTGATGGTCTACAACGCCGCGCGCATGAAAGATGCCGGCATGAACTTCGTGAAAGAAGCGGCGATGGCCAAGCTTTATTCTTCGCGCGCGGCCGAACGCATTAGTTCAAAGGCGATCGAGCTCTATGGCGGGTACGGCTACGTGAAGGATTATCCGGTGGAAAAATTCTGGCGCGACTCGAAGATCGGCGCGATCTACGAAGGCACCTCAAACATGCAGTTGCAGACGATCGCGAAACTGCTGATCGGTAAATAGTGAATCGTAAATCGTGAATAGTCACCGCGATTCGGTTCTTACTTTTTACGCTTTACCATTTACCATTTACTGCCCGTTTGCTGTTCACTGAATTTATGTCCACAGCTCGCATCGACATCTTCAAGCAAATGCTGGTGAGTGATCCCATCAACAGCGCCATTCTGTTTGGCCTGGCCAAGGAATATGAGAAGAGCGGGCAAACCGAAGAGATGATCGAAACCCTCGAGCGTTATCTGGCGATTGCGGACGATGAAGGTAATGCCTTTGGCATGTTGGCGCGAGCTTATGAGCAGACTAATCAACGCGACAAGGCCAGGGAAACTTACGGGCGCGGGATTGACGCGGCCACGGCGCATGGTCATCCGTCAATGGCGGAAGAATATCGATTGATGCTGGCAGAGCTTTGAAGTAAGAGGCTCCTGCCGCAGCAGTAATCATGAGTGATACCAAAGTTTTAAAGCTGGTAAGAAAGACGAAGGCAGAAATCGCCGAGAGCAATGCGGCGTCTGCGGAGAAGCACGCTCAAACTCAATCGCAGCGACCTGCCCCTGTAGCCACTGCATCCCAACCAGCAACACAGCCCGGTCGGCCTGCTCAGCCAACACCGCAGCCCGTCTCGCCGCAGGTTCGTCCGCTTGAACAATGGCAACAAAAGAAAGGCGAACGACACGATCGGGCCGATCGTCGTGAGCGGCCTCGGCCTTCACCCGAAGAGATGCTCAAGATGTATCGCACGATGTATCTCTCGCGCCGGCTCGACGACAAGGAAATACAACTCAAGGACCAGAACAAAATATTCTTTCAGATTAGTGGTGCAGGACATGAAGCCATACTCGTCGCCGCGGGCATGGTCCTGAAGCCGAGCTACGATTGGTTCTATCCCTACTATCGCGATCGCGCGCTTTGTCTGCAGCTGGGAATGACGCCGCTCGAGCAATTGCTTTCCGCCGTTGGCGCGGCAAAGGATCCAAACTCCCACGGCCGCCAGATGCCGTCGCATTGGGGTCACAAGAAACTAAACATCGTCTCGCAATCGTCGCCAACGGGCACGCAGCTGTTGCAGGCTGTCGGCTGCGCGGAAGCGGGATATCGCTTTAAGTTGATCAAAGAGCTGCGGAAGCGCGCGTCAAACTTTCAGAAAGACGAAGTGGTCTACGTTTCGCTCGGCGACGGCACAAGCAGCGAAGGCGAATTTTGGGAAGCGCTCAACACTGCCTGCAATTTGAAGCTGCCGGTGCTCTTTCTTCTGGAAGATAACGGTTACGCGATCAGCGTGCCGGTTGAGGTGCAAACAGCGGGCGGCGATGTTTCGCGACTGATCAAGAACTTTCCCAATCTTTACCTGCAACGTTGCGACGGCACCGACGCGCTCGAGTCGCTCGAGGTAATGAAGCGGGCCGTTCAATACTGTCGCGAAGGCAAGGGTCCTTCTTTTGTTCACGCCAAAGTTATCCGTCCTTATTCGCATTCACTCTCCGACGATGAGCGTCTTTATCGTCCGGAGGAAGAGCGAACCGCTGACGCTGAACGGGATCCCGTTAAGCGCTTTGGCGCTCTGTTGATCGACGAAGGAGTCATTGATCAGGATGGCATCCAGAAGATAAAGGACGAAATCGACGCCGCGGTAAACGAAGCGGCCGACCAGGCGCTCTTAAGTCCACAGCCCGCACCGGAAACGGCGAAACTCTACATCTATTCGCCCGATGTCGATCCAACCTCGAAAGACTTTGACACCGAAGAAAGCGCGCAGCTCTCCGGCAACGCCGGCACGATGGTCGATCTGATCAATCGTTGCCTGCATACGGAGATGGCTCGCGATCCGCGCATCATCGTGTTTGGCGAAGACGTCGCGGATTGTTCGCGCGAGCAATTTCTCGATCGGGTGAAAGGCAAAGGCGGTGTCTTCAAAGTAACTGCAAATCTGCAACGAAAGTTTGGCAGCGCCCGCGTGTTCAATTCGCCTCTCGCGGAAGCGAACATTGTCGGTCGCGCCATCGGCATGGCCACACGCGGACTGAAGCCGGTGGTCGAGATTCAGTTCTTCGATTACATCTGGCCCGCCATGCACCAGATTCGCAACGAGCTGGCGCTGATGCGCTGGCGCTCCGGCGGCGAATGGAAATCGCCGGTGGTGATTCGCGTGCCCATCGGCGGTTATCTGAAAGGCGGTGCTGTTTATCACTCGCAATCCGGCGTTTCCACGTTTACGCAGATTCCGGGGTTGCGAGTCATCTATCCTTCAAACGCGCTCGATGCGAACGGTTTGTTGCGCACCGCAATTCGCTGCGACGATCCGGTGCTGTTTCTCGAGCACAAGCATCTCTATCGCCAGGCTTATAACAAGTCGCAGTATCCGTCGGACGATTTCATGATTCCGTTCGGCAAGGCGAAGACGGTTCGCGAAGGAACCGATCTTTCGATCATTACTTACGGCGCGCTGGTGCAACGTTCGCTGGTCGCTGCCAAGCAAGCGGAACAGCAAGGCATCAGCGTGGAGGTTATCGATCTGCGCAGCCTGCAACCCTACGACTGGAACGCGATAACGGCGACCGTGAAGAAGACAAACAAAGTGATCGTCGCTCACGAAGACTCGCTCTCATTCGGTTACGGCGCTGAGATCGCCGCGCGTATTGCAGATGAGCTCTTTGAATACCTCGATGCTCCCGTTCGACGCGTCGCTGCCATCGATACCTTCGTCGCCTACGCTCCGCAACTCGAAGATGCCATCCTCCCGCAGTCGAGCGATGTCGCTAAAGCGATTGCCGAGTTGAAGACCTATTGACCGTCCGGCTCTTGCCAGCACGACCTTTTTACTCATACCGAGCCCATCATCTCGCTCCCATCAGAGCGAATACACGCTCATATTTCCTGGGGAAAACCCCCGTCCATAGTGTTCTGAAATTGTGACCGCGCGGCATCCGAAGATGCGTACACAAGTGTATTGTTGTATATCGACGTCCCCATTAAATCTCCCTCATAACGTAATAATCCGGAGTTTTCCACTTTCCGCTGGGGCACAATGCTTGCGAGTATCAATCTAAAGACAAGCTTGTAATTTGCCCGACGAACACCGTAATCGCGATAAACAGGAAGGAGCAGCGAAACTCATGAGTAAGGGTATTTCAATTCTGGCGGCGGCAATGCTGGTGATCTCATCAGCCGTATTCGTAGCCGCGCAGACGCCAACGCAAACGCCAATAACGCAAACGCCAACAACGATAGTCACACAAACTCCAACCACGGTTACCAAGACTGTTCAAAATCCTGACGGCAGCTACACGGTGATCGAGTATCCCGTAGGCAAGGAAGTGCAACTCGCATTTACTCTGGTGGGGCTGACTAAATCAAAAGCTGTCGGTACGATCCTGCGTGATGACACCGGCACCAGGATCATTTTGAATGTAACGGATGTGCCCGCCGACGTGTCGGCGATGAATGTTTACGCAGTGGACGACACCGGAGCCATCACCTCATTGGGCCCAGTGGTGCTCGCGAATGGAACGGGAAAATTCAGCGCCACTACTCCGCTTAGTAAGTTCATGCTGATCACGGCGCCCGACACAAGCCTGACGGCCTACGATCCCAATGCGAAGATTTATTTCCGCAGCGCGGTACCCGAAGGCTTTGCCGTAATTCCGCACACAACCTCGCCGGTTGGGGAAACGGTAGGCGCCACGACGACTCCCGGAACTACCCCGGCCAGCACACTGACGGTGCCGATGCTGAATATCCCGGCTTACAAAAAAGGCGATGACACAAAACTGAAAGTGGACTTTACTGGAGCCATGACTGGTGCGCGCGCGAATGTTTTCATCGAGCCGCATAAGAATGGCAAAGAGACGGAAGTCAGGATGCGCTTCCACGATCTGAAGCAGGCTCCCCAGGGACAGACCTACGTCGTTTGGGCAGTTTCGCCTGACAACCAATTTACCAAACTGGGAGAAATCGTAAACACACCGGGACGTAACGAGGCCGAGATTAAAGCCAATACAACCCTGGATGATTTCGGTTTGCTCGTGACAATGGAAAATCAGGCCACGTTGAAGACTGTCGTTATACCGGCAGGTCCGCGACTTGGTGTGATCCAAATAGTCCCATAGCAACCCCATATTTTTGTTGGGGCAAATGCAGAGGCCGCCGAGATGGCGGCCTCATTTTTTTGGCTGGCAGAGCTTGTCTTCCCAGCGTTTGAGGCTCGTCCGCAAGGCTGACAGAAATAATCCTGTACACAAACGTACAAATTTCTCTATCCAGTTCGCTTCCTCTTGAGTTAATATGCGTCCCAGACGGGCTGGATACGGGCTCCGCCTTCCAGGTCGAGCCCCGACAGCCGACTCGTAAAGCCTACAGAGTAACGCCGGAGCGTGCTGCTTCGGTTCCCCATCAACCAGGATTTAGTCGCGGATTCCAATTGAATATGTACAAACGCATCTTCCCCCAGTTGCTGCTTATTGTCGTAAGCTTCTTCCTCTTCTCAACTCCGGCCTTTTCTCAGGAAAGTCTGCCCGATCTTGTCAGGCGCGTTAAACCCCAGGTGGTTGCAATTGCGACCTACGATTCGCAGGGCGAAGCGCTGATGACGGGCAGCGGATTCTTCGTGCGCCCGGGACAGGTCGTAACAAACTTGCACGTCATCCGGGGAGCGCAGCGCTGCGAGATCAAGACGCTCGATGGAAAAGGTAAAGTTTTTCCCGTAGCCGGCACGCTCGCTGTTGATGAAGAAGGCGACCTCGCTCTTCTCAGCATTGATATGCCGCCCGATCGGCCGCGCGCCAGCGAACTCGCGCGCGTGTTGCCCGATGAGGGCGAGCAGATCGTTGTGATTGGCAACCCCCTCAAACTGGAGGGCTCGGTCACCGACGGCATCGTATCCGCCGTTCGCGAGGTTCCCAACGTCGGCAAGATCATTCAGATTACGGCGCCGATTTCACACGGTAATAGTGGTAGTCCGGTCTTCAATATGAAGGGCCAGGTGGTGGGTGTGGTGACGGTTAAAGTAACGAACGGACAAAACATCAACCTCGCCATTGGCGCCGCCCGAGTTGAGCAACTGAGCCCGGGGCAGTTGCGCTCCATCGCTTCTCTTCCAGCGAAAGAAAGGCTGGGTGACCTTGCCGAGTCTTCTTATCGAACCGGACTGGATTCTCTCTGGCTGGGCAACTACGATAATGCGATTGGTTATTTCGAAACCGCAGCAAATAGAAATCCCCGTCGCGCAGACGCCTGGGTGCAGGTTGGTTATTGCAAAGTTAAGCTCGGGAAAAATGAAGAAGCAATTCGAGCTTACCAGCACGCGTTACAACTTAAGCCTGACTCAGAAGAGATCCATAACAAGCTCGGTGACGCTTATTATTACGCCGGACGAATGAGCGAAGCCATCGCGTCATACAGTCGCGCCGCTGCTCTGCGGCCCGGCAATCCTGACACGCATTACAATCTTGCGGTCGCGTATTTTGAGAGTGGAAACGAGAGGCTGGCATTAAGCGAAGCAAAGATTTTGCGCCAGCTCGATGTGAAGCTCTATGAACGACTCGTCAGCGAAACGCGATTGGAACAGTAAGAAATAGGAGGCAGGAGCAGACGGCAGGGAGGCAAGAACAGGGGGCAGGAGCAGGAGGCAGGAGCAGGTCAACGAGCAGGTCAATACCCCTCTTGCCATAGCGGGCGGGTAAGCCAACAGAACAAAGAAGCAATAAAAAAGAGGGCACTACGAAACATCTCGTAGTGCCCTTTGCTTTTGCCGTGTTCGCTAGCTCGGTTTCATGTCCGTTGGAGCCGCACGCTGTCGCAGGCGATACGACCTGCTCCTGCCGTCTGCCGCCTGCTCCTGCCGTCTGCCGTCTGCTCCTGCCGTCTGCTCTATCCCCAGGTTAAAACGCCCGGCTCCTGCTCCTGCCTCCTGCTTTCTGCCTCCTGCTCTATCCCCCCGCCTGTCCGGTAAAGATTTTTGCATCCACGCTCCTCGGATTCCCCAGCACTACAAAACGAAGGTTGCGCATATACTTTTGCGCCGCACGCTGTACATCAGCGGGAGTGACCGCACTGAGTTTGTCCATGTAGGTCGTCGAGGTGCGCCAGCCTCCGCCAAGTAATTCGGACTGAGCCAATTCGCTGGCTTGCGCCGCATTAGTCTCCTGGCCCAGATAATAGCGCGTCAGGTAATGCTGAACCGTGCCTTTCAATTCGTCCTGCGAGATTGGCTCATGCTGCAGGCGCGCTATCTCATTGAGCATGATCTGCACGCTTTGGTTGACGTCGGTGGAACTAACGGAGACACCACCGAGGTTCGAACCCTGATTCCAGAGAAAGGCTTCGGGCGCATAAGAAAGATTGCGCTTGGCTCGGATTTCGAGGAAGAGCCGATTCTGAAGAATCGAAACGGCGACGCGCATTGGGTAAATGTCGGCAGCGGCCAGGCTCGGTGCGCTGAAGACGCCCTGCACGTAATTGGTTGGGAGATCACGCTCCGTCACGTCTACTGTTGATGAACTAAAGGACAGCTCCGGAAGAGGGCCCGGGCGGTAATCGCCGCGGGACAGTTTACCAAACGAAGCGGCGATGCGTTGGCGAAGAACCTGCGGATCCAGATCGCCGACGACGACAAGCAAGAGACGCGAAGTCTCCATCACTTGCTTGTGATAACGACGGAGATCCTCCGCTGTCAGGCGCGAGACGGACTCGGCAGTTCCGTCCGGATCGTTGATGTATGGATGGCCGGCATAAGCGGCGCGCGCTTGCAGCACTTGCAAGTAAGAGTCGGGGGTGTCCGCGTCGTCGCGGATGGAGAGCACAATGCGGTTGCGCACGCGTTCCACGTCTTCAGCAGTAAAAGTTGGCCGCAACGCCACATCCGTGAAGATTTCCCAGGAGCGATCGAAATTGGTGCGCGTCGAGGCCATCGACAGTGCCGAATAGTCGTAATTAACGCCGGACGAAATGGATGTCCCCATACGTGACAGTTCTGTACGCAGCCGCTCGCGCGGAAAACTGACGCTTGCCTCCGACATAGCGTCAAGCATCACGTTCTCGATGCCGGCGTTAGCCGGCGTAATATTGCGCGACCCCCCTTTTATGAAAAGCCCAGCCACCACTGTTTGGCTGCCCTCGCGACGTTTGGCAAGGACCTTCAGGCCATTTACGTCAAACTCAGTGACCAGCGCGGCGGCATCGGAAAGCAACGGCCTGGCGACTGCCACCGGCCGAGGAGCGACGCCGGTGGGCGGCGCCTCCTGAGCGGCGAATGGCGCAGCAAAAGAGAGTACAAACAAGCAGAGTGCGGTCACCCGCAAACTCAACCACCTCGTCTTCATACCTGCCAACATCGTTTGCTCCATCTGTCTTGCTTCGTTTGGTTGCTTCATTCTTGTGATAGGCGCGCGCATGGCGTTACCGGTGTGCTGTCGTTCCATTTCGTTTCTCGTCACCAATGAGATCCTCGGGAGTAAGCTGAGAAGTCTTAGCCGCGTCTTCCGACAATAACGCGAGACCAACATGCGGCTTGCCCTGGATGTATGTCGTCACGTAACGGCTGATGTCCGCGCGTGTGGTGCGTCGCAAGTTTCCTAGGTAGCCTCGGAAGTAATCAATGCCGGTCGAAGCCCACCAGAAACTGATGGTATGTGTGTAATCGGATAGTTTCTCGCGATTGAAAAGATCGTCTGCTTCGAGCAGAGCTTTCGCCGTCTCCAGTTGTTCGTCAGTGTAGTAGTCCCGATCCTTGAAGTGAGCAACTTCGTTATAAATCGCGCGCACTGCGGCCCGGGCATTTTCAGGCGTAGTCTGAGCGATGATGTTGATTGGTCCCACGTTGCGCTGCGTGTAGTAGCCGAGGTTCACGCCGCTGACCAGTCCGGTGTCAACCAGTGCTCGTTGGAAGCGGGAATTTGGTTGGCGCAAAATAAAGGAAAACACATCCGCCGCATAAGTGGCCGGGTTGTCTTTGCCAATCGATGGTCCCTGCCAGCCGAACTCAATAATGACGTTTTGAACCGGCTGCTTGATGATCGCTCCTTCACTCTTCGGCAGCGGTGGATGCTCGACGAGGGGAAACTCGACGAAGGGATCTTTTTCGCGGCGTGGCCAGTCGCCAAACAGTTGCTGGACGAGCAGGAAGACGGCTTCCGGACTCACGTCTCCGGTCACTACAATTGCCGAATTGTTCGGCACATAGTAGCGACTCTGAATGAGTCTCATCATGGCAGTAGTGGCGCTACGCACCGTCTCCTTACTGCCGCCCGGATTCTTTCTGCTGGGGTACTTGTAGAAAAGCCGGTTATTCATCTCGAGCGAGAGAAAACCAAACGGATTCGACTCATGCCGATCAAGCTCGCCGATGACTACCTCGCGCTCCTGTTCAAACTGGTGCTCGTCAAACAACGGATAGCGCACGGCGTCGCGCATGAACCGCATGGCCACCGGCAAATTCGGTGAAGTGGTAGTGAAGTAGTAGTTGACCAACTCCTCCTGCGTCTGACCGTTATAAATGATGCCGAGCTGGTCGATAGTATTCAGGTAGGCTTCGCCGTTGAGCGAAGCGCGGTTGGCCTTGAAGAACATGTGTTCGAACAGATGTGATAGTCCGTTCAACTCCGGCGGTTCAGTAAAAGACCCGTTCCTTACCGCAAGTTCGCAGGTGACTAAGGGAATGGAATGATCTTCAAGCACGATCATTTCCAGACCGTTGGTAAGTTGTCGATTGACAAACTTTGCCTGCGGCTGCGGCGCGGGAGCAACGGCGGTCGCCTGTGAAGGCGCTGTTGCTTGCCGTGGTTTTTGAGCAGGCCTTTGTCCGGCAAAAATCGCTGGATTAACAAACAGCGAGCAAATTAAGAGGAGTAATAACAGACTGCGTTTCACTAAGAGCTCCTTTGCAGGATTTCGTCCTTGTTAAAAGGCGGGTATTGTCGGCCGGCAGGCCCGCCTTTTTTGGGCGAGCCAGTTCGATGTTGCTGTGGACAGATTGGATGTCAAATCGCCTAAGGATTTCGTCTCGCCGCCGCCTGGAAACTGATAAACGCGCCCTTTCGAGGTTAGCTTGCCAACGCGGAATTGACAAACGAAAGGCTAACATCAGAACCGGGAATGGTAACGACTGTGTGAAAACTCGTTGATATCGTCATTCTTTGCTGATGCCCCAACGGGGCTACATCCTAAAGCCCAACGTTGCCGCTTCGGCTACGTTGGGGAACAGAGACGAGAATAATTCTCAACCGCAACGCGGTTGCGTCATTTTCGTCAAAGAACCATGAAGCAGCACAACCGCGTTGCGGTTGGGCGATCCAACTGCCTCCTACCCAACGTAGCCGAAGCGGCAACGTTGGGCTTTAGGACGTAGCCCCGCTGGGGCAAAAGAAGCAAAGACAGTCCGTCGGCGGCTTCAAGGACAGAGAAACGATTCATTTCCAGGATGGTCTTCAGCATTAACCGGGTGTCTTCGTGATCATCGGCGATCAGCACGCTCTGCCTGCGTCCTTCTATTGCCGGACCCAGGGCAACTGCTGCGGAACTAACACTCTTGATGATGGGGGAGCTGCTCATGGGGAAACAATTCCAACTAATCTCACCGCTCTTCGACTAATCAGGGCAAACAAGACTACTTGCGATGTGCCCATAATTTTTCTTTCGGGACACGCTGAACCGGCGCCGCAAAAAGCTGGCCAGGAAGCGGGTTGCAACGATTATCTGATTAAGCCCATTGACCTGGATAAAATGGTGCGGCTGATTGAGCGGCGCATAGTCTCTAAGGCGTAGTTTTACCCGGTCAGGCAAATTCGTAAACGAACGAGGGAAAGTGTTGCTGGCGCGACTTTGTGACAAGCTTGATGGACAGCCCCGCTCGATCCTTATTCACCTCGGGAGAAGTTCAGCAACGAGCGCCGGCACGCCGACCAGCAGCGATCACTTTTAGAGAGGAAACAGAAGTCAGGAGTCAGGAGTCATCGGGTAGGTGAACTCCTGACTCCTGACTGTTTCCTGCCTTCTCATCCCGCGTATGACTCATCCTGCTCTATTTTTGATAGCACCCAATCAAATTCTCCTGACGTTATCTTTCCAGCGCAGAATTCACAAACTCCCGCGTTGTTGACTCTCAGCGGGGCGCCGCAGTTAGGACAATTCAGATCCGCACTGGCCGGAACCGGTTTAGCCTTCCGGTTGCGGATGAACGTCCAATACTCGCTCCAATATCTAAGCGTAGTTTTCGAACCGCTAACGACCTTGCCGCTGGAGTCAACCGTGTAGTCGTAACCTTGTGCTCCAATGCGCAACGTTATCGCGTTGTAAAAAGCGTCCTCCTGGAGCTTCACTGGTTGCATCGCTGTAACGCGGCACTGGTCGAGCACGTTGCGCAGGTGCTGCCGCTTATACGCGTCGATCCAATATTGATGCATCTGAAAGAGATTGTCGGTCTCGTGGGGCCGCGCGCGTTCCCAGTTGAGCGTTGACCAGGCAGCTTGCAGTTCGTCAAATATTAGACGGGCGCGTGCTTGAAACTCGCCCCAGGAAAAACTTGGATTGTTTTTCTCAAACTCTACGCGAACCTCCCTGAAGCCCGGCTGCACGACACTGGGCAAGTCAGTGCCTGCTTCCGGCACGTTTGCGGTAAGCAACGGCCCCTTAGCCTCGCGGCTGAGTAGCCAGATCCCCCGCACGAACCATTGAAACTCGCCACTCTCGACCTTCGTCCCGCAAAACGCACAAGCGCCGACCGTGTTTTTCTGCAAGGGAGCGCCGCACTTTGGACAATGAAGCGCGGTCGCCTGCGCCGGAGGTGGAGACAAAACATCGCGCTTGCGCTCGAGTTGCCAGCGCTCGCGAATGTAGTAGGTCATTTCCGCCGAAGCTTTGCCGTCGGCGGCTATCACCTCAGTGTAGTTGGTCTCAAATAACAAACTGACATTAACTGTGGGCTTTTCCAGTCCGCCAACATTTTCTACAGTTAACGCGCCGACAATAATCCCTTTAACTTCCTTCAAACCGCTCGGGTTGCGCTCGAGTAGCGCCTTGCGCGCGCCCTCGCTGAGATAAGGCGAAAATTGATCAAGCGCAGCGACACCATGGCCGCGCGCGTCGTGCGTTTTACCGTAAAGCGCGTAGCAAAAATCGGTGAAGACAATCTCCGAAAAGTTAGGATCGAACTTACGCAGCTGCGCAAACTGACGAGCAACGCTTTCAGGCCGCGCGTGGAGAGTTTCAAGGCCCAGCGGAAACGCTATTGCCGCCGTCGAAGTGGCTGTTGATGAGAAGGACTCCTTTCCCTTCGTGCCACCGCGGGCAAAGCGATAGACCACGAAACCGATGACCGCGATGTCTACCGGAACTCCCACCGCTGGATACTCGACTGTTAGCCAAATCAGTATCCTGACTACGCCGATGATTGCGCCACCATCACCCCCGCCACCGCTGCCATGCCCACCACTACCACCGTAGGACTGGCCGCCACCCACACGAGCCAGCACGTCACCGGCAACCACAAGACCAACGGATACGGCACCAGCAACCAAAGCGGCGCGCAACAGCAAACGGAATATTAAACTGGCGTTTCGAATTCTCATTTCAACTCAAAACGTGGCATGTCAGGTAGCTCATTCGGATTTTCACCGGTTGCGGGTAGATGTTTGGCAAGCAAGCCACCCAGTTTCTCTACTTCGGTCAGCAGTGTTTGCGGTTCGGGCTTTCTCCCGACCTCGTGCAGCTCAAATAAAACCTGGTTCCACTCCAGCGCGTTCACGCTTTTTAAAACGCCCCGATCGGCGATCAACTCAAGTCGTCGCTCAAGTATTGATACGTAGATCAATAAGCCCATCTCCGCGCTCGTGTTGGCAATACCTGCTTCATAAAACAGCGCGGCGGCGCTGTTGCGCACAGCTTCGGCACGAAATTTTTCAGTAGTCAGCAGTCTGCGAAGCGTATTGCTGCGGGAGGTGACAAAAGTTCCTACAAGAAACAACAACGCAACGTCTATAGCAACCCAGTACTGGTGAAAATCGAAAGGCGAGAAAAGCAAAAATAAAAGGCCCGCGAAGGCGAGCAGTGCGCCGAAGAGATAATCGGCGTGACGGTAAAACCCGGAGCGCGCGCGAACGACGAGCACTAATTCAGCATCGGTCGCCGTTTCGATTTTTCTAACGCAAGTGGTGAGAGTCTCGCGGGCAGCATCATCGAATTTGATTCGCTTCATCTTTATCGTGGTTGGCCGTTGACTGGAATGTCGTCGGGAATGACATTGGGAATCCAAAATGTTTGCCCATCAACCTCCGTCCGCTTCAATCCATGTTTGGGCAGGTCTTTCTCTTTCAAGCCAAGAAACGTGAAGTGTGGCAAGTCGCTGAGGACTGTTTGAAACCAACCGTGCTTCCCGAGAATCTCACGCACGCGCGGGTTATCAAACTCGTTGACGTCGAAAGCAAGCATCGCGATGTGTTGCGACGTGCCCGGCGCGGCTATCGAATAAAGAATGGACTTGGAAAGATCTTTGCTGAAATAGATGCCCCTCTTTTCCAACTCCAGCACTGCGGCGATCTGACTGCGCAGCGGCAAACTCTTCAGACGCGCCACCTCGGCTTCGGTTAGCCTCCCCTGGCCGAGCCAGTAATCAAGGGCCGGCCGGAAACGCGTGTCCCATAGTAGTAAACTGTCTTCATAACTGCGGCGCGCAGCTTCGGCGCCATCGCGTGGCGTAATATCCAGGTTTTCTTTTTGCGCTTCTTCGCGAGCCTTCAGCAACTCCTTCATCGCTTCCGGCTGCAATTCAACCTCGTCGAAGCCGATCAACTCGGTAGAGTAGCCGGCGCGCTCCTGAAACTCCGCCACCTGCGCGTCGCTGGTAAAAACACAAACCGGCGGCGGCAACACTTTTTTGTTGGCAAGAAACATCGCGCCATAATCTTCAAGTACGCGTCGCGCCACAGTGTCGAACGGCGGACATATGTTCTCGAGCTTTGTCTTCCGCTTCTTGAGCGCCTTCAGCAACACTTCATAAAAGGGAGCGGGCGGCTTGTTTTCATTACCGTCAGTTGATCTCGTCATGTTTTCCGAATGTTTTTCTGTCATTGCACCGATTCTTAGACAGGTTCTGCCTTGCGCTGCTGTTGGGAAAATCGATAGTAAGAAGCAAATTACCAAACCTAACAAACCGTTAGGCGATCGCGCGCGTGTAACCAAGCCTTCACCACATCTTTCGCAAAACCTGTTAACTAAACCCCGGTAACAGCCACGGATCATAGTGGTGCATGCGTGCAGCGGTCAACAAAGCGTCAAACAGTCAAACACCACTGTACACGACTTCTGACAATGGATTAGTTGCTCAGCGTTCGAGCCTCGCTAGAGCGATACGATCAAAATTCCATTGGCTATCTGGCTCTTCTGCCAACCACTCGCTCTTTTGAAAGCGTCAAAGAGAAGTCAAATGGATCCGGGTTTGCCGATTCGCTTGAGCCACCAAACTGCTTCCCGCTATATACTTGTCTCGGTGAAATATTCTGCGGGCGGGAAGGCAAATGAGGCACAGCGAACTGATTAGCGAGATTGTCGGCACTTACCAGAAGCATGGTTGGCATTTACGTCGCCTGCTTTTGCGACCAGAAACGCTCGCTGAGCTTCAAGCCGATCCGGGTTTCGATTCCGTGCTATGGGATGGTGCGGAAACGAAAGAAGGAGAGGTTGACGGCCTGTGGTTTTCGCGCGAGTCGCATCAGCAACGCGAGGCCTGGGAATTAAGACTGCTCGCTGAAAACCCTTTTGCTCTATTTGAAACATTTGAGAAAGACGAAACAGAAGAACAACGGGAAGAAATGCGTCGTGAAATGGAAGCGCGCCTGCGAGACTACGCAAGGAAATAGTCATGAGTCAGGAGTGATGATTAAAGGCGAAAGGGGTAAGGGGTAATTGGGGAAGGGGGAAGGGGGAAGGGGGAAGGGGGAAGACAAAAAGATGTTTTCCCCTTTACCCGTTACCCTTTCCCCCTAACTCATTCTCCATTTCTTATCGCTTGCCCATCTTTACAGGAATTTCCAGACGCTCGCCGCCGCGGATCACAACGACCTTTATTGTGCTGTAAGGGATTGCACGCGGCACGCGTGCTTTAAGTTCGTCTACCGTACGAATCGGAACTCCATCAAACTCAATGACGATATCACCATTTTTTATTCCGGCCATATCGGCAGGCAAGCTGGGCTCGACGTCGTCCAGTCTCACACCAAACATTTTGGTTCCGGCAATAGGCACGCGCTCCGTATCGTCGTCATCGAAGCCAAACCGTCCCCTACCCGCCGGACGGCTGGCAAACTCCTTACTGAGACGATCAGAATCATCTTTCGACATTGTAGTTAATTTCGTGTTCTTTGTTTCACCGTCGCGAATGTAAACAACGTCGACTGTCTTACCGATCGGGATGCGACGCAATATTTCCATCATCTCATCGTCTGAATGCACAGGCTGGCCGTCAACAATAGTAATGATGTCCCCACCGACGAGCCCAGCCTTGTCCGCCGGCGAGCCCGGCGGCTCGACGTTAGCAAAGGTGACACCGCCATTGCCATCAATCGTCTCGAAGCCGTCAACTCCGAAATATGAACGAGGCGCGACCGCGGTCGCAATTCCGGCAGGAAAGTTAACGCGAACCTGCTTGACGATTGCAGTAAACCCGGCCGCGAAGATAAAGAAAATCAACAACCC
Source organism: Blastocatellia bacterium (assembly GCA_963698325.1). Taxonomy (GTDB): domain Bacteria; phylum Acidobacteriota; class Blastocatellia; order Pyrinomonadales; family Pyrinomonadaceae; genus PSRF01. Next base: position 1,587,792 of record CAVOQJ010000013.1, read on the forward strand.
GAGAAACATCCAGGTCATGCCACTTATGCGACGACGGCGGCGCTTTTTAACTTGTCCTCCGGGCGAGACGGCCACCGGGCCTCCGATATTGTGAGGAAACAAATTCGGCGCGCCGCCAGGGGCGAAGGTTCCCTGGGGAACGTCTTGAAAACGAACCGTTTCTGTATACTCGGCTGATCCTTCCCCTAACCGAAATCCACAGTTGCGACAAAAGCGCAGCTCTTTCGGCATCGGCGACCGGCAGTTTCCACAAGTTGTCACTTCAGCATCCATTTTGGGATTCAGAGAGAATTCATTTGGGACACTTTTAGCTAAAGGTGTTTCCAACGGAAAAGAATAACCGATGTCTATACGCTAAACGGGGCTCTCCGGTTGCATTTCAGCTCAGTCCCGCCGACTAACCGAAGAAGAGCCTGGATCCGCGGTTTGTCGTGATTCTCTGGGCTATCTCAGTCGTTCGTTCTCCGGGTCGGAAGTCTCGCGGGTACCTACCCAAATGAAGTGTGCCTTATTAGGCCGGGCGGCGTTTTGAACTGATGCCGATGTCGCATAGACAACCGGCCTGCTTCAGTGCAATATCTTTTGAAAGCTTAGAAGAGTTCAGGCACGGAGATGGCTATGACTGAGGAGGTAACGTGGAAGTAACTAAAGCCCTCGCGGCGCTGCAACCGCTTTACGGTAAGGATAATGTTGAGATTGTTACGGTCGATGGCGAACGCGTACGGGGCATCGTTCGCAGCATGAAAACCACTCAAGCCCTCACAACGCCAAGCGTCAAGATGGAATGCGCGAACGGCGAGATAGTCAAGATACCGTTTCCTTCGATCGCTGAGATCAAGGATCTCAATCCTAAGATGAGTAGTCGCCGGGCTGAAGGCCGTAGGTAGTGCGCTCTTTCGTTCTGCCCTCTTCATTCTGCCTGGTGCCTACTGTTTTTTGCCGCCTGCTTCGCGTATAGTACGCCGTTTTAGTTTTACGCAGCTGTTTTAGGAGAATTTAGAGCGTTGTCATTAACGATGGAAGATTTTGGCGGCCGCCTTGCAAGTGTTTGGTCGGAACTTCGTCCGACCACTCGCGGCCTGGTCGAACGTGCCCTGCAAACGCCCAGCACGCCGCCCGCTGCGCCGCGCAACTCCAGCGCGGCTAACGCACCTTATGATGCGCGTGCGGATCAAGAATTGAGCCGCCTGCTGGCGGCGCTGGACGAACGTGCGCTGGAGCCTGACGCCGCGCTGGAAGCAGAGAAAGAAACTCAGCTTCGGCGTATAGCAGATACGTGCGCTGCTGTGTTACAGGAAAAAACTCGCTCGGCGGAAGTGTTTGCTCAACTAGTGCGCCGCGCCGGCAGCCAGCGCAATTATGCACGGATCGACACGTTGGCGGATGCGTTGATGGGTTTTGCGCCCAGTGAAATTTGCGAGCTGGCACGATCACAGGATGTGATTGTCAGAGCTTTGGCTAATGAAGCGCTGGCCCAGTTTCCCACTTCAGTCCTGATAGGCTTGCTGAGTGATCCGGTTGACTCGGAGATTGCCCGCGATTCACTGCGCCGCCAGGCGCAGGATTATGGTTCAGAAGAGGCCCGCCAAATCGTAAACGCGCTGGCACAGGTGGATGCTTCCAATGATGATTTCTGAATGACCGCCAAGACTGCAATCCATCCACAGGGTTTTCAGATTGAAAACAAGAAGCAAGGATTTTCCATTTATCATTTGAGATTTTTCATTTGCCATTCATGCCAATCTAAACAAGTTCTTTTCAATGACCAATGAAAATTGAGAAATGAAAAATGGAAAATCTATCTCTTGATGCTGACGGAAGGGTATTCGTGAAGGTCCCTAAGCAGCCGCTTTCTCACCAATCTCGTGCAAGCGCCTCACCACTTGATCGATCAACCAATTCGGAGTCGAAGCTCCCACGGTCACGCCGACGCGCTTTGCATTTCCCAGGTCGGTTGGATTGATCTCCGCAGGGGTTTCTATCAAGTAGCTCTTCTCACATTGCTCCTGACAAACTGCCAGCAGCTTTACGCTGTTTGAGGAGTGTCGTCCACCAATCACATAGAAAACATCTACCTGCCCGGCGAGTGCGCGCGCGGCGTCCTGGCGGTCGCGCGTAGCCGAGCAGATCGTGTTTACGACCTGCGGCTCAGCATCCGCTTTCTCCCGTACGGCTTCTGCAATTTCGAGAAAAGTCTGCAGCTTGATCGTCGTTTGGGAAACAACCAACGGCGAGCGCAATTGGGGAAGTAAGGCAACTTCGCTCGCGTCGCGAACGACGTAAGTATTGTCCGGCGCATAGCCGACTACACCGATCATTTCCGGGTGATCGGGATTACCGGCGACTACTACGTCTCTTCCATCCTTGGCCGCGCGCTCCGCGAGGTGCTGCACTCTGGTAACAAACGGACAGGTGGCATCGATAACTTTTGCGGCTCGTCCTTCCAGATCAAGTTGGACTTGCGGTGTCACGCCGTGGGCGCGAATCACGGCAATCGTGTCAGCGTCAGCTTCCGTCGGCTCGTCGATCGTCGAAACTCCCAGATCGCCGAGCCGCTCCATCTCCTGAGCGTTGTGAATCAATGGCCCAAGGGAACGTATCGGACGAACTCCTTCGTCCAAAGCGTCTTCGACCATCTCGACGGCTCGTTCAACGCCGAAGCAGAAACCGTATTCGTCAGCTAATAAGACTTCCATGTTTTATGTAACGCAATCTGTTGGATTGCGAATGCCTTTTTGAGAAGCACGACTCTGGTGCATCCTGCAGCGGAGTCTTGGCAGTTTGCGTTACACCTCAGTTTATCGGCTCAGGCGCACCTTCCGATTTGTCGCAATTCCACTTCTCCTTCCATTCTCCACGCAGCCGATCGCCGCCGGCAACGCGAGCTTCAACCCACTCGATGTCTTTATCGATCAAGGAGCGAATCGTGCTCAGGAAAGATTTCTTCAGGTCGCCCAAATTATGCGCCACATCCTCGGGCAGAATTGCGTAAGAAACGTCGCCTATGTAACGCACAGCATCACAGAGTTCGTTGATAACGTTGTTTCCCGATTCCGCTTGAGTTTCGGATTCCGTTGTTTCCGGCATTGCTTAATTCCTCCAAAAATCTAAAACCGCGGTTGATTCCTACGGATTCAATATCTTAGCACTACTCAAATACGACCGCACAGCCCGGCCCGTTCCATGAGTCTCCGCGCGCTTGCCGCCCCCCACAAATACGGACCCTGGGAGCGGACCGGGGTCCCCAAGCGGGCAGTCCGCTTGGGTTGTGGATGCGACCGGGTGCAATTCTCGCTCAGGTCGACGTCCCAGGTACCACTCAATAACACAGCTTTGATAGCTGGAGTTGAACGTCGCGGAAACGACCCGGTCGCTACCCTGCGCGCACCTCACAACCTTCCGCAAACTGTTGAACGGAACTCTAAAGGCCCGATGAACTTCTGTCTAACTTGAACCAACTTTTGCAACTGCGGCGATGGTGGCGAGTGTACGACTTGTCATGCAAACTGTTAATTTGACAGACTCGGTCTTGATTAAATAAACCGAAGGAGTAGTTATGCCTCTGATGCGTCCAATTGTTTTGGTCCTGGGAATGCTAGTACTGGTTTGTAGCTCTGCAATAGCGCAGAGACCTGGGCCTCAATTTCGCCGGCCGCTCGCCTGCGAGCCATTGGAACCGCGCACAAAACTTGAAGCAATCGAGTGGCAATATGAAAGCGTTCTGATTAAAGGCTTCAGTCAAATAGCTACCATAAACGTGCGCGGGGCGGATGTTCGCATCGATGCTGTGGAATTGAAAGGCGCGGGCGCTCCGGCACGAGCTCTCGGGATTGTCATCGCGCTAAAAGAAACGGGTGACACGCCTCGAGAAAACAGAGCGTTCATCGATTACGACGAAATCGATCGTCTGTTGAAGGCCTTCGACTCGATTGCTCGCGTAAACGAAACGGTTACGAAGCTCGCGAGCTTCGAGGCCCGTTACCGCACTCCTGGTGACCTGGAAATTGTCGTCTTCCGTCAGGGCCGCAGCGGTACTGCTGCGTCACTCTCGAGCGGCACGTGTGATCGCGTCACCGGCCTGCTTACCCTCGATGAGCTGGATAGGCTTAAGGCACACATCGTTGAGGCCAAGGCACGCCTGGATGACATTAAATGAGATCGCAAACTCAAGCATCCGCAAATAAAACACCGATAAGACGGATCTGAAAAAATCAAATAGCTTGATTTGGTTTTAATCAGATCCCTGTGTCGGTGGCGATCAGTGGCTGTTATCTCTGAAGGTGGACTAGAGTCCGCTTGAGCTTGCCGGGATCCCGTAAGAGAGCAGATGAAATGCAAGTTTAGCGTCGTCTGGCGGCAGAACGGGATGATAAGTTTTTCCGTAGGTGGAGACGATTTTCTTCACGTAGTTTTGAGTCTCGCCGTAGGGTGGCACGCCCTTGTATTTATCGACAGCTCCTTCACCCGCGTTGTAGCCGGCCAGTACGAGTGAAACGTCGCCGTCAAATCTATTCAAGAGCCACTTCAGATATTTTGTGCCGGCTTCGACGTTCGCTGCTGCGTTCAATGGATCCTTGAGGCCAAACCTCTTCGCCGTCGCCGGCATCATTTGCATGAGTCCCTGCGCGCCGACGTGTGAAACTGCTTTTGGATCGTATCTCGATTCCTGGTTGATAACGGCGTGAATGAAGCGGGGATCAACACCTTGCTTCTCACCGGCGCGAAAGATGATCCAATCGAGATCACAATCACCTGACAAGGGAATGTCCTCGGGTATCGTTTCCACCCGAGTGGCCGCATCAACGGTGGGCGCCATTACAGGACTGAAGAAGAGTCCGGTGAAATTGAAAACAAGAAAAAGAGAGATGATGGCAAACGGTGCAAACTTCGCCGAGTGCAAATGATACTTTCGCGAACGATTAGCTGAGCGCAAACGGGGCGTAGTGCGGGGAAACAGGGGAAGCTTCATATTTGATTCTCCATGTGAGCGATGGCCCACAGCCATCAAGATTTAATACTTCGAACTTCAGCTGCGCATGGTGGAACCGATTCAAAGAACTTAAAAAGCCTTGCAATCGAAACCGTAAGTAAGATGGAGATTTGATTGCGATGGTTGCTACTTTTTCGTTGCTGTGAGGTGTCGATGTGACGTACTCAAACAAGCCATTGCGCTGGTTTTGACGCAACATTTTGTCCGGTTCAGTGACGTTCAGAGTGAAGGAAAGGGCCATCCGAGCGACAGAAAATTAGGGTGCTATGATGAGGTCAATTGGATTAGGCGCGGCCGGCAACTTCGCCAGTTTGCGTATTCACGCGAACGACTTCGCCCTCCTTGATAAAGAGTGGTACGCGAACGGCGAGACCCGTTTCCAACGTTGCTTGCTTGGTTGCGCCGCCGGCTGCGGTATCACCGCGCAGGCCCAACTCTGTTGAGGTAACTGCGAGTTCGACGTATTGCGGGAGTTGCAACGAAACCGGTGCGCCGTTGTATTTCAAAACTTGTAGCGATACACCTTCCTTGAGATACCCGCGATCCGACTCAACGTCGTCAACCGAAAAAGTAAACTGCTCGTAACTCTTCTCGTCCATGAAATGAAAACCGTGCGCGTCGCTATAAAGAAAAGACGCGGGCGCCAACTCGATATCCGGCTCCGCAAACTTCTCGCTCGAGCGGAAACTTTTCTCCATAACCGCCCCGGTCAATAGCTGGCGCAAACGAGTGCGAACCATCGTCGCTGCGCCGCGTGCGGTTGGCGACGCAAAGAACACTTCCAGGACCACAAAGGGCTGCCCGTCAACCGTGATTAGTAACTTGCGTTTTAGTTCGTTGGCTGTAATGAGCGCCATTGCGGATTTATTTCCTCCGGGTTTCGGGAATTATAGGGTCGGTGAAAGCTCGACGGTTAGCAGCGCTGATCGGAATTCCCTTGCTGAATGGTGGAAATCAGAGGCTACTAACCGCAACGGCGCTGAAGACTTAGCAATGTCTCTGACGATCGCGGCTTTGCTCGTTTGGTCTTTCGAAAAACTCACTCGCGATCTTCGTCACCAGATCCGCAGACGCACTTTCGCTGTGCGGGCTATGGGCCACACTTTCGAGTATCCGCATTTCTGCCTTTGGCAACTCCTTCGCCACCGCCTCTAGTTCACCGGGTTCGGTACGCGGATCGAGGCGCCCATGAATGAATAGCGTGGGCGCTTTAATCTGTTGGATCTTGCCGTGATAAAGATCGTCGTGGTTACCAGCGCTTCCAACGGCGATTTGCAACCACGCCTTTGCATGACTAGTGACGAGTTTGCGCCAGTCCTCCGGGCCGAATTCCAGCGCAAATCTTTCGCACAGTTCGGCGCCCAGGGCTTCAGGTTGAGATGCCAGCTTTTCAAAAAACTCTCGGGAACGCGGCTTCATCCGGTAATAGTGAAAAGCTTCGAGAATCAAGCTCTGCACCCGCTCGGGCGCGGTGACGCCAATGATTGCCGCGATCACCGCGCCATCGCTGTGACCCCACAGAAAAGCCCGTTCGATACCCAAAGAATCCAGAAGACTCAACGTCTCCAGCGCCGCATGATAGTGAAAGTCAGGCGTGAGATCATCGAGATCGCTCAGGTGAGTTGAGCGACCATAGCCGGAGCGATCGGGACACACCACTCTGAATCCATCGCGAAGTTTCTCCATCTGGCGATTGAAGGGATTCAGGCTGTAACCCCAGCCGCCATGCAGCAAGACAAGCGGCAATCCTTCGCCTTCCTCGCGATAATAGATCTCTACCGGTTTAACGCTGGGAACCAAGGGAGAAGATTCTAGGGTTGCTGTAGGCACGCTTGCGTTTACTTGCGGAAGCCCGACCGTTACGGGAGGTTCATGATGATGATTTGTTCGCTAACGAGCCCTGCCCAACAATCGGGCTTCTACCATAACTGAAACAGCTATCGAACCGGCTCTCGCAGGACGGCGTCTGCGGCCACAGCTGCGATGCGCGCAGCTTCCGGGTGGGCCTTGCGCAATCCGGCAACTTGCAACAGCGCTTCACCAGTGCGCGAAAGCATGCGAAAAAGATCCCCTTCTTCGGCGCCGGTTTCGTGAACAAGGGTGGACCACTCTGCTCCTGTGGCCCAACGCGCGGCAGCGGCTGCGGCAGAGAAGTTCAATTCCGGCGCGGGCTCTATGCCAAGTTTCCATTCTTCAGTTGATACCTTGAACCCGATATCTTCAAATTGCGCGAGCGAGTTTACCAGCGCATCTTCCAACTCCAGCTGGCCGTAGTCACGCTCCTCGTCGGCGGTAAGCGCGGCCATTACGCCGGCCAGCCGATGAAAATCGAGCGAATTAAATAGTCCACTCTCGAGCGCTTCACCAACCAGCAGCGGACGATCGAGGTGCAGATCAGCAAGCCAGCGCCCACGGTCAGTTGTCTTTTCAGCATCGAAGTCGAGATAACCAAATACCGCGAGAACACGCGCTCGTTGATGAAACGGTTGCCAAACCTCTTCACGCAGCTTTTCGATCTGCCGAGTCGCCCGTTCAAGTTCTTCTGCATCGACGAGCGCGCTCCAAAGTGCCTGGGTACACCTCAACTTCTCTTCTGTACCGAGCGTGTTGGGAAACACAGAGTCGATGCGATCATCGAGTGCGCTTATTGCCTCGCCCTCCGCGGATTGTGCGTCGCGCAGGCGAGGCTCAGGAATTACAAGCTCCTTGCCACGTTGGCGCACATCCGCAAACGCGTCTTCAATGAATTCCTCTTTCAACCGATAGGTCGGTGAATAAACTCGTCCAATGCGTTCCAACGCAAAGCTCGCGCTGCGTCCATCTTCGCGAATTCCGCGGACATTGCCGTCGCGCTTATCAGTAATCAACACCAGCCGACGACCGCTGCGGCCAATACCGACGATGCGCCCGGGTTGGACTACTTCATCCAACCAGCGATGCAGAGCTTCGGCTCGCGTTTGCGGTTTGGATTCATGCAGCCGGGCCCGCGCACTAACCAGACGTTCAAAACCAATCACGGTGGCCAGCGGCAAATCGCAACCTGCTTGCTTAAGTTTCAACTGTATTCGCTGCTTGCTCTCGGCCCGGGCTTGTTCAAGTTGGGCGATTTGCAAGGCGGCTTCGCGATGCGCAAAGCTTCTTTCCGCAATCTCGCGCACCTGGGCGAAGCTGCGGTAAGCGTCCAGCAGATTCAGTAATGTCGTGTAGGTAGCGCGAAACTGAGAGAGGAGCGGATCTGGGCGGGCCCTCAACAACTCGACAATCCGCTGAGGATCCTGATGCAAGCCTGGAGCAACGATAACGAAGCCCACGTTGTCGCGCCCGCGCCGTCCGGCGCGACCCGTCATCTGTTGCAGCTCTGAAGCACTCAACTGGCGCCAGCCGCTGCTGGTGCGCGCATCGGCAACTGTCAGAACAACAGTGCGCGCTGGAAAATCGACCCCGGCGGCAACAGTCGCAGTGGCGAAAATTGCGTCAAGTAAACCGGCGCTCATCAGCTTTTCAATGATTAGTTTCCACGCCGGAATGTGTCCGGCATGATGCGAAGCCACGCCCCCCCGGATGATCGTGTCCCAATGACGATGACCGCGTATCTCCGGATGTTGTTCCACGGCGCTGCGCATAAAGTCGCGTCGCGCTTTGCGCCGCGCGTCGTTGCAATCGCGCCGCATCAACGCAGTCTCTGACGCCGCTTGATCGCAACGCCGGCGCGTCGGCATGAACACGATAGCCGGTAACAAATTGTAAGAGCCGAGCGCTGCCAGCAACGTGGCGGGCGGCATTTCCGGCATACGAAGTTTCATAGCTCAACTGACTACAACGTTCTCGCGGCTCCGCCGTCGCGGTCGAAAAAATTCTCAGTACCTTCGTCGGAACCTATGGGCCGGTACCCTCTTTTCCTCGCGCCCTTGTTCCAACATTCGCTCGATCTCCCGATTCAGTCTTCCATCTTCAGTTAGCAAGGGGACTAGCCGCTTGTCCGGCAGCAGCATCGCCGCCCTCAATGGCACCGGCCGCGCGCCTGGACGCGTCACCACTCCGCAACGAACACCGCGTACCTCTCCAATCCATGCTGCAAACGCATCCGCGTTCCCAACGGTAGCCGATAACAGAAGCAACCGAATGCGCGGCGGTGTCAGGATAATCGCTTCCTCCCAAACGTGGCCGCGATCTTCGTCGCCGAGATAGTGGGCCTCATCGAGCACGACCAAATCCGCGTTGACATCACTGCCACCACGCAAGGAGTCGAAAAGTTGGTTGCGATATATTTCGGTGGTGCCGACGATCAGCTGTGCATCGGTGTTATCTTTCCGGTCGCCTGTTAATATCCCCACGCGTTCCGCACCAAACTCTGCCGAAAACTCCTGGTACTTGGAATTGGTTAGGGCTTTCAAGGGCGTCGTGTACCAGGCACGGCGTCCGCTATCTAACAACCGGCGAATCTCTTCGCGTGCAATCCAGGTCTTGCCACTGCCAGTCGGCGCAGTCACCAGCACATCTTCGAATTCGAGTGCGGCGAGTGCTTCGAGCTGGAAAGAATCCGGCTTGAAGGATACAGCTCGCGGCGTGCCGATTCCCTCGAGCAGTTTCTTCACCTCTCGGGACTGCGCGCGGGCGGGATAGTTTGGCTCGATGGGATTTGAAGGGAACGCTCTGGAGGGTTTCTGACCCTCTTCGGGCGGGCGCGATCTGCTTTTGTTACCAGATCGACGCTTCTTATCAACAACTCTGTCACGAGAACGTCGCATAATCCATTCTAGCTTTGAGGCCCGTGCCCACGAAGTGCTAACGTAGAGTACGCATGTCAAAAAGCTTTCACAACGCTCGGTCGACGGCGCGCGTCTAAGATAGGGAACATTATCTTTCCGAGAGGCGTTTGATTAGGAAATGGCAGAACTTTTCGCTAATTTTGAGGTCAATCGAGAGCCAAGGTGGTTGATTATTTCGAAGCTGTTGGCGGGCTCACTCGCCGTACATCTGCTGACCGCTGCTTGCGTCCTCTTTGTTCCCGGCATTAGAGACGCGTTCAATCTTGCCAGCCTGATTAGCGATACCAGGTTCGTGGATAAGGCATACGAGCGAACGGAAATTGGCGACGATGTGCAATTGTTGGAACTGGCGAGTAACAAGTTTCACTATCCGGAGGGCTATTTCGCGAGTGAGAGTCAAACGGTTGCAAATCCGTTTCTTTCTGCACCGCCGCAACTTATAGCCCAAGCTCAATCGCCCGCAGTGCAACCGGAGCTTGGCCCTTCACCTTCTCCGAGCCCATCGCCAATTGCGACGGTTTCGCCGAGTCCGCTAACAACTGCTTCGCCATCGCCGGTTGTTGCGCAAGCGAAGACGAGTCCGACTCCGGCCCAGAGTCCCACGATGACAGCGGACGAAGCACAAACGGAGCTGGATAAAACAGCTGCTAAAAACAACCTCGAACTGCCGAAGGAAAATGAGATTAACAAGAAAGCCCTGAAAGACTTTGCGATTTATGCGAACGAATTGAAGAACCAGGGCAAGCTCGATCTGAACAAACCCTTTGAGATTGTTATCGAAGCTGAACTCGACCAGAACGGCAAACTGAAGAATGCCAAGTTCACAAAGAAAGCGGGCGATCCGAACCTCGTGGACTTGTTTGGTCGCATGGTTTCGGCGCTGAACGACAGCGGGTTTTTGATCTATCTAAAACCCGTCGACAAGGATAATCCCGGGTCGAGAGTAGTGTTTACGATCAAGCAGGGCGAAAGCGAAGTGTTGGCGACGGTAGAATCCGAAGCGTCTTCGGTTGATAGCGCTCGCGTGCTCGCAAAAGGCTTCAATGCAGCGTTGACCATTGGGGCCCAGGCGCGAGCCGGAAAAGATGAAGAAGCATTACTGAGGAATACCAGTGCCGAGTCAGTCGGCAAGAATATCGTCTTCAATTTTACGATGCCACGGCAAGCAGTAGTCGACCTCATAAAGAAGCAACTCGCACCGGATAAGCCAAGCTAACCGGCAAGTGAAGGCTGGCTTGATACCTTCCCCACGCTCAACTAAAATCAAACATCAATAAAAGCCTGAAGAAAACAGCGGTTTTTCCGCCCACTGGACTAACAAAAGATATGAGTTTCGATCAATTCCTGACCAAAGTATTCGGTAGCAGCAACCAGCGTTTCCTGAAATCAATCCAGCCTATTGTTGCCCAGATCAATGAACTTGAGCCGGCCATAAAGAAGCTGTCCGACGAACAACTTCGCGCGCGTACCGCGGAGTTTAAGGAGCAGTTGCAAGTTGCTGTCGCTGAGATAACTGATCCCGACGAGCGGAAGCGCCGTGAGCGGGAAGCGCTCGACGAGATCCTGCCGGAAGCTTTTGCCATTGTCCGAGAGGCGAGTGTTCGCACTACCGGCATGCGCCACTTCGACGTGCAGTTGATCGGCGGCATCGTTCTGCATCAGGGCAAGATCGCCGAGATGCGAACGGGCGAGGGCAAGACGCTAGTGGCCACGCTGCCCGCTTATCTCAATGCGCTGACGGGACGGGGCGGCGTTCACGTCATTACCGTGAACGATTATCTCGCTTCGCGCGACGCGGAATGGATGGGCCAGATTCATCGCTTCCTCGGTCTCGAGGTCGGTTGTATCCAAAACGACATGGACGATTTCGAGCGGCAGGCTGCCTACGCCGCTGATATCACCTACGGCACAAACAACGAATTTGGTTTCGACTACCTGCGCGACAACATGAAGTTTGACCTCGCGACCTGTGTTCAGCGTGGCCACTACTTCGCGATCGTTGACGAGGTCGATTCGATTCTGATCGACGAAGCGCGCACGCCGCTGATCATCTCCGGACCATCGGACGAAGCGACCGACAAGTACTACAAGGCCGACGCGATCATTCCGCAGCTAAAAAAAGGCGAAGAGGTCGACGGGAAGAAAACCGGCGATTACGTTGTTGACGAGAAAGCAGCACACTGCCGTGCTGACGGAAGAAGGCGTTGACAAAGCGGAACGGCTGCTGGGCGTCGGCAATCTTTACGATCCTGCAAACATGGAACTGCTCCATTGCGTCGAGCAGGCGTTGAAAGCACACACGCTCTACAGACTTGACCATCAATACGTTGTCCAGGACGGCGAAGTAATCATCGTTGACGACTTCACCGGACGATTGATGAAAGGTCGTCGCTGGTCTGATGGGCTGCACCAGGCTGTCGAAGCCAAAGAGGGCGTGAAGATTGAGAAAGAGAATCAAACTCTCGCGACGATCACGCTGCAAAATTATTTCCGCCTGTACGAGAAACTTTCCGGCATGACTGGTACAGCTGAAACCGAAGCCGCAGAGTTTCATTCTACGTACAAACTCGACGTAATTGTTATTCCGACGCACATGCCGATGGTCCGCAGTGATTTTTCCGACGTGATCTATCGCACGCTGCCTGAGAAGTGGGACGCCGTGATCGAAGAGATCAAGGATTGCCATGAACGCGGCCAGCCGGCGCTGGTGGGCACGGTTTCGGTTGAAAACTCCGAACTGATCGCGCGCAGGCTGCAACGCGAGGCGTCCCTCACAACGTTCTGAACGCGAAGTATCACGAACGCGAAGCGGAGATCGTCGCGCAGGCAGGACGCAAAGGCGCGGTTACAATCGCCACTAACATGGCCGGCCGCGGAACTGACATTCTGCTTGGCGGCAATCCGGATTTCATGGCGCGTGAGTTTCTGAAGAAGGAAGAGATCGATCCTGACGAAGCGACCGAGGAACAGTGGTCACAAGTGTTTCAGCGCGCGAAACGAATCGTCGAGGAGGAGCACAAGGAAGTAGTAGGAATTGGCGGTCTTCACATTGTCGGCACCGAACGTCACGAATCACGGCGCATCGATAATCAGCTGCGTGGACGTGCCGGACGCCAGGGCGATCCTGGTTCATCGCGTTTTTTCCTTTCGCTCGAAGACGACCTGATGCGCATCTTTGCCGGCGACAAGGTCAAGGCCCTGATGCAGCGCCTGGGAATGGAGAAGGGTGTCGCCATCGAGTCGAAGATGGTTTCCAAGCGCATTGAGTCGGCGCAGAAGTCGGTTGAAGGCCGCAACTTCGAATCGCGCAAACACCTGCTCGAGTACGACGACGTCATGAACAAGCAGCGCGAGACGATTTACGGTTTGCGCCGCCAGTTGATGGAAGAGCCCGATCAACGTGAATACCTGATGGGAGATCCGCCTCCAATCGACGAGCGGGCAAAGGAAGGCAGCGGCGGCGGAGTTGCCTATGACCTGCTTTCGGATCTCACCAAGCAATACTTGAATCCGGACGTTTCACCGGACGATTGGGATGTCGAAAACTACAAGATTCAGATCAAGACCATCTACGATTTCGATGCGGATGCTGAAGGTATCGATATTCCAAATCTTGCTTCAGCGGAAGTTACGGATGCGATCTGGGAAAAGCTCAAGGTCAAGTATGCTGAAAAGGAACAACAGATCGGACCGGAAGCGATGCGCACCTACGAACGCATCATCATGCTAAATATTATCGATGCTCAGTGGAAAGATCACCTGCTTGTCGCTCGATCATCTTAAACAGGGCATCGGTCTGGTCGGTTATGGACAGAAGGATCCACTGGTTGAATATAAGAAGCAGAGCTTCGACATGTTTCAGGAGATGCTCGATCGCATCGACACCAGCACGATCAGATCGCTGTTCAACCTTCAGGTCGTTTCCGAAGAGCCGCCCGAAGCGCTTCGGCGCCGTCGAATGCCGCGCCGCCCTGCGCCAATGACCTTCACTGGACCAAACCAGGGCGCTGCCGCAGCCGGCGAAGAAGCAGGAAAGGTAAAAACCGTTGTTCGCGATCAACCGAAGGTCGGTCGCAATGAACCTTGTCCCTGCGGCTCCGGCAAAAAGTATAAGAAGTGTCATGGGGCCTAAACTCAGCAGGTACGACTTCGCTTACAACTCAGACGGAACGGTCCGCCATATTCTGGTGCTAAATCGATTGCTCAATGGTCTCACCGAGGCAGCAATAAGATCAGCACGGCAGATCAAGGGTAATCCCGCCACTATCTACGGCCGCCGGGTCTCGATGTTCATCCAACTCGAATACAATTTCAATTTGTACTGAAGGACAGGCTATTTAGGTTAAACTCTGAATGCCGACTTTGCTTTGGTTGCGGCACAGCTTGTCTCCAATGACCACTACAACATCAACGAATCCTGCCGTGCAGGCCATCATCGGCGAGGCCGCACCGCATCAGGCAAGACTGGCAGCCGCAAGCGGCCTGTTGCCCCTTCCACAGTCTGACTTGTTGGAAGTGCTGGTCGCATTGCGGCAATCGGAAGACTCGGAAATTGCCACGGCAGCAAAGGCGACGCTCGACGGCCAGGAATCAGAAGATTTGTTGGCTGCCGCCAAGAGCGATGAAACGTCAGTTACCGTGCTCGACTACCTCGCAACGCGTTCAGAGAACAGTCGTCAAATTCATGAAGCCATAATTCTCAACAACCAGACCTCTGATCAGACCATCGCCGATTTAGCCGCCTCAACTGCCGACGGCTCGCTGCTGGAATTAATCGCCATCAATCAACAGCGGCTCGTGAGATTTCCGAAAATCATTCACGCGATCCTCGCAAATTCAGATCGCTCTCCGGAAGCGGAACGAAGAGCACGAGAAACTAAACAGGAATTTTTTGATAAGGAGAGGGGCGCCCAGCAAATTGCCCAGGAGCTTCGCACGCGAGGCAAAAGTGCGGCGGCTGAATTTTTTGAGAGCGCTGATCTGACGGAGGGTTTGAGTGTCGAGGATGCCTGGTTAATCGCCCAACACATTGAGGTCTCAGACGCCGATCTCGATAACTCCTGGTTGCCCTCGGAACGTTACCAAGAACTGAAAGCGGAGACCGCCGAGGAACACGCCGCCAACTTCAAACGAGTAATCGAGTTTGAACGAATCGAATTTGGCGAAGTGCCGGTCGAGCGCGTGTCGTTGATTCGGAGAATCATGTTTATGAATGCGAAGGACCGCATGAAGCTGGCAATGAAAGGGGACCGCGAAGCACGCGGCATACTGATTCGGGACCCAAACAGAGTAGTAGCCACGGCGGTGATCCATAATCCCAGAGTGACTGATCAGGAAGTGGAAAATATTGCAGCCATGCGGACTGTGGCCGACGAGGTACTGCGCCTTATCGCGCTGAACCGCAACTGGGCACGTTCGTATCCCATCATCCATAATCTTGTTCGTAACCCTCGTACACCGATCCCTACAGTAATTAGCACACTGCCTCGGATTCGCACCAAGGACCTTAAACACCTCACCCAAAATCGAAATGTCCCCGAGGCCACGCGCCGCCAGGCGCTGCGTCTCTCTCAAGCCCGCTCAGGTGAATAGCTTAAGCAAAACCGAGTTAGGGGGAAGGGGAATGTTACAGAAGTTTTGCGAAATCGTTAACATTATGCTTGACACGTCACAATTGTTCGGTATAATTTCACACCGATCAAGAAGTCTTATTGAAAAGGTGCCAGTAAGAGGGACGCGGTTTAATTTCTTTATCGACGCCGCGCGGTTTTATCTCACCCGCAAAACGCACCGCCTTGGTTCATCGGGATCGGCCCTAAGTGACGATTCTCAGTTCTTTGCCACCGCCCTGTATTTACCCGAACCTGCCGGAAAGTTTGCCCCGCCAATCTTCATTGATTAGCGGGGCGCCTCTCTTTTTGAACAATCAAAATTATGAGTTATTTTCTTGAAAGGACTGCTTTTTTTGGTAACTCCAAATTACTATCCGAGGCTAACGAATGGATGGACCCTGCTCCGCCGGTCATCTCCGAAAACAGTTTTTCATACTGGTCAACAACCCGATCCCAATCATAGTATCGTTGCACTCTAATCTGTGCGCGATTGCGATAACTCTGCACCAGAGAGCCATCTCGCAAAACGCGTTGGAGCTTTTCTGCCAGGTCCAACTCGTCCGCATAAGGTATTCCCGCATCGCCCACAGCCTCGATGTTTTCCGGAGTGGCCAAGGTCAAGACACAGTTGCCATAACCCATCGCTTCCAGAAGGGCAGGATGAGTTCCTCCCACCTCGGTTGCGTGTACGTAACAATAAGCGTTCTGCTGCAAGGCTCGGTAATCCTGTCCAAAAACGAACCCCGTGAAAACTATTCGTTTATCGCCACGCGCGCGCGCCTTTAGGTCACTAATGTAATCGTGCGCGTACGGCGCATCGCCGACTATCAATAAACGATAGGCGGTCCGTACCTTTTTGAAAGCCTCAATTACAAGGTGCGCATTGTTTTCTGGTTCAAGCCGCGAAACGTAAAGAACATACCGGTTTGGTTCTGCCCGCCAACGCCGCACGGCGGCACGATCGGGCCGCCGTTCAACTTCCGAACCATATGCGATCATTTCTGACTTGGCCCGGTAACGAGCCAGGTAATAATCCTGAATTACCTGCGCGTCCGTCACCATGACGTTGGGAAGAATTGTCGCTAAGCGCTCAGCTGCCAGATAGTAGCGCTTCCCTAACCAGCCCCACTTCTTTCGTTTGTGCTCGAGGCCGTCGACGTTAATGGCTACGGGCGTGCCGGTGAGTCTGAGAATGGGAGCGAAGGGAGCATTCGCCGCATTGCAGATTAGCGCGGCATCAAACCGCGACGAAACCGCATGGACGGCTGAAAGGAAGGAATGAACGACGGTATCGAAGTATTTGTGGCGAATCGTGGGGAGTACTTTTAACCGCACACCGTGATATTCCAATTGGCGTGGAGAAACGTAGTGTGCCCGGCCATACACGGTGACTTCATGGCCCCGCGCGACAAGTCTCGTGGAGAGATGTTCCGCGAAGGTTTCGAATCCGCCGTAGCTCGCTGGAATGCCACGCGTTCCGATTATAGCGATGCGCATATGTCTGAAAAATCGATCCGTTACGCTACTACGCCGGTAGCTTCATTCCATTAACATGACCGCTCTGCGCCGGCGGCTCTTTTGTAGACCGCAAGAGTTTGACGTGCAGTTTGCTGCCAGTCGAAGAGTTTCGCGCGTTCCAAGCCTTTGACGCTAAGCTGCATCCGCAATTCCGAATCAGCGATCACCTTTGCAATTGCGGCAGCTATGTCATCTATATCAAAAGGATCCACCAGTAGGCCGGCATCTCCAACGACTTCCGGCAGGCTGGTCTTGTCGCCGACAATTACCGGCACGCCACATTTCATTGCCTCGAGCGGTGGCAAGCCGAATCCTTCGAAATATGAGGGATAAACAAAACAGAGAGCCCCTGAATACAGTGCCGGCAAATCGGCCTCCGGGACATAGCCGGTCAGAATTACCGAGTTACTGATTTCCAGTTCCTTGATAGTGCGGAGTGTTTCATCATATAGCCAGGCGCATTTTCCCACGAGCACAAGTTGAGGCAGCTTACCTTCTGGTCTGGCCCAGCGCAAGCGGGAATAAGCGGTGACCAAACGGCTCAAATTCTTACGCGGCTGAATCGCGCCGACCGACAGGATATAGTCGCCTTCTATGCCATAAGTTTGTCTAACGCGTTGCAGTTCTACTTTATCTGTGGTCGGCCGGAAATGATCGGGAGCCGCCAAGGGAATAACGCTTACGTTTCCCGGGTTAAGGCTGTAGGTCGCTATTATGTCGCTGCGTGCGTATTCCGAAAGCGTTATCACTTGTGCTGCTTGTCGCGCGGAACGGCGCACAGTTATTCGAAGCTGCTTGCGACTGCGCCACTTGAAGGTCTGCGGAAGGTGTTCGAAGGAGAGGTCATGAATGCTAACTACTACGGGACAAGGTGAAAACGGTGGCGCGGTAAACTGCACATGGAGAACATCGACGGGGTTTCTTCTGAGTTCGGAGCTTAGAGTCAGCGGGATTCGGACCAGAGGCGTATGCGGTAAAGTGGCGCGGACCGAAAAGTTTGGCCAGCGGTTGCTGAATCGTTCCAAAGCTTCTCGTCTGGTAACGTACAGCGTATAACTGTTCACTGAATCGATCCGGGCAAGACCTTCAATCAGATTTGTCGCGTAAGTCTCGTTGCCGCCAAGTCCAGTCCCAACAGAGTGGGCGTCAATTGCTATTCGCAAATCGCCTGCGGCTCCCTTAGATCACGTAACAATATTGCGCGGAAGTTTGGTGGCAGGGCCCGCCTTTGAACTACAACGATCGGGTAAGGCGACTCTCACAAAGACTTTTCAGCGACGTGGGGATCTGTCGAGTTCTTTAGAAGCAGACCGCCGTCATGCCACTATTTCTTCCCCGCCGCCGATGCCTGTGAATCACCACTTTGCTGGCCTCGCGTGTCGCGCTCGCGAATGCGCGCCGCCTTGCCGCGCAACCCACGCAGGTAATACAGCTTTGCTCGCCGCACCCGGCCTCTTTTCACTAAATCAATATGGTCAACAATGGTTGCGTGAAGCGGAAAGATTCGCTCGACGCCGACGCCAAAACTTGTCTTGCGGACCGTGATTGTCTCACGCGCACCGCCGTGTTTGCGAGCGATTACTACGCCTTCAAATGCCTGCAAACGCTCCTTGGTCTCAGATTCCTTAATACGGACGTGTACGCGTACAGTGTCGCCTGACTGAAAATCAGGAATATTCTTACGCAGTTGAGTTTCCTCAATATTATCTAATCGGTTCATATCGTTACTCCACAAATAGAGACTCAGCTTCAGCTGTCGATCGCTGGCTAAACTCCAAGATACTTATTTCAAAAGATCAGGACGATTTTGTTGCGTCTTCCGGAGAGCTGCCTCACGGCGCCAGCGTGCGATTTCTCCGTGGTTACCTGTCAGCAAGACATCCGGGACGCTCAATCCTGAAAACTCTGTCGGTCGCGTATATTGCGGATGATCCAATAGTCCTTCCGAAAACGATTCGTTCGCTGTCGAGGTTTTATTTCCCAACGCTCCCGGTAACAACCTTGCCACCGCATCGATGACTACCACAGCGGCCGGCTCTCCTCCCGATAATACGTAGTCACCGATTGAGATTTCATCCGTTACCAGAGCTTCGGCAACACGTTCGTCAACGCCTTCATAACGTCCGCAAATCAAAACAATGTGCGACGCGTTCTGCGAAAGATCCTCTGCAAGCTTCTGCGTAAACACCCGCCCTTGCGGCGACAAGAGAACCACGCGCGTTTCCAGCGAATAATCCTGGCGCCTACTGCAGCCGGTTAGCTCCGCGACAGACGCAAAGATCGGTTCGGGCTTAAGCACCATGCCCTCGCCACCACCAAACGGGCGATCATCGACAATGTGATGTTTATCGCTCGTCCACCGGCGCAGATCGTGCGCGTTCGTTTCAACCAGCCCCGCCGCGCGCGCTCTGCGAATAATCCCGTAATCAAACGCTTCGCGAAAAAAGTCCGGAAAAATAGTAATGATATCGCAGCGCAGCACGGTGGAATTTCAAAGACAACTACAAATCCAACAAGCCCTCCGGGGGATCAATCAATATTTTCTTGTTCGAAACGTCGATATCAACAACGATCGATTGGGCCATTGGTATTAGTATTTCTCGCTGCTTTTCACCTTCGACGACAAGTAGCTCGACGCCACCTGTTCGCATCACTTCGCGAACTGTTCCGATGACCGGGCCGAGCTTATTTTCAACTAGACACCCCTGGAGCTCCCAATCATAGAACTCGTCTTTGGCAAGCTCGACGCGTTCCCCCTCTGGAAGACCAAACTCGTACCCTACCAGGGCCTGAGCCGATTCGATGCCGTCGTACCCGGCAAACTTCAGCACCATGCGATCGTTTTGAAACCAATAGTTCTCGAGTTCCAGTTGCGTTCGTTCTCCGCCGGGTCCAACACCAGTTAATTCATTGATACGAGCGAATCGTTCGGGAAAATCTGTTAAAACGTCCGCGACTAACTCGCCCTTCAAGCCTCTCGTTCTAGCTGCGCGAGCAACGATAATTAGGTCGTCTCGATTTTCTTCGTTCGGCACGTTCATTCCACGATTTCGAGCATGAACCGATGCTTTCTCTTGAGGCTCACTGCGTAAGCCAACGAACGCAAGGCGCGTATGGTTCGTCCCTGCCGTCCTATGACCTTTCCCATGTCACTCGGTGCCACGCGTACTTCAATCAGAGTCGCTCCCTGCTGCTCCACTTCGCGCACGTCCACGGCGTCAACGTCGTCAACCAATGACTTAACAACCATCTCGACAGCTTCTCTCATTTGTCTTTGGCCTTCAACGCGTCCGATTGATTACGCCTCGGGCTGAGCGGTCGTCATTTGCTTGCCGCTTGCTTTAATTAATTGATCAACGGTCTCAGTTGGCTGCGCGCCCTTTTCCATCCAGTAGCGAACGCGGTCCATGTCCAGTTTGATCTCGGCCGGCTCGCGCGTCGGATTGTAGGTGCCCAGGTTTTCGAGATAGGCACCATCGCGCTTTGATTGTTTTTCCTTCACTATAATTCGATAGGAAGGTCTCTTCTTCGCGCCGGTGCGCATCAATTTGATTGCTAACAAATCCTTACCTCCGTTTGACTGACTAATTCCCTACTGTTTTGAGTTGTCCTTTTAACGCCGCTTCTTTTTACGTTTCTTCTTAAGCTTTTTTCTTGACGGCCCAGTCGGCGCTCCTAATGAAGGAAAGGACGGCAGGTCATCGCCGTCGCCGCCGATTCCAGCCAGCCCAGCCATGTCCGGTAGACCGGCCATGCGCCGCATCATCTTTCCCTTTAGACCGCTGCCACCAAACAAGCCGGAACCCGTGAGCTGTCTCATCATCTGGCGCATTTCAGTGTATTGCTTGATGAGCTTATTCACCTCAGCGACATTTGTTCCCGACCCACGCGCTATTCGCCGGCGTCGGTTGGCATTCAGAATCCTGTGGTCGGTTCGTTCTTCGCGCGTCATTGAGTCGATGATCGACTCGGTGCGCTTCAGCTCCTTTTCCATCTGCTTCGTCTGTTCCTCATCCATCTGTGGCATGCCAATGCCGCCGAGGAGCTGGTCGGGAAGAAGCTTCATGATCTTTGAGAAGGAACCAAGCTTCTTGACCTGGCGAAGCTGTGACCGAAAATCGTCGAGAGTGAATTCGTTCTTCTGAAGCTTTTTTAACTGTTCCTCCGCTTCAGACTGATCTACTTTCGACTGAACTTCTTCGATGAGCGACAAGACATCACCCATGCCCAGGATTCGTTGCGCGACGCGGTCAGGATAGAAAGGCTCGAGCGCGTCATACTTTTCACCCACGCCAACGAACTTTACTGGCTGACCCGTTACCTGTTTGATCGAAAGAGCTGCGCCTCCTCGCGCATCGCCGTCCATCTTCGTGAGCACTACGCCGGTGATCCCAATGCGCCGGTGAAATTCTTCAGCCGAACGAACAGCGTCCTGGCCGGTCATGGCGTCGGCGACAAACAGTATTTCGACCGGGTGCGTTTCGCCTTTGATCTTTACCAACTCATCCATCAACTCTTCGTCGATGTGCAAGCGTCCTGCGGTATCAATCAGCAGCGTATCGAAGCCCATTTGTTGCGCGTGCTTCAAAGCTTCGCGTACCAGCGTCAGCGGATCGTTCGTTTCGGGTTGTTCAAAGATCTGTTGGCCAGTAGCTCTGGCAATAACCTTGAGTTGCTCGCGAGCTGCCGGTCGGTAAACGTCCACCGAAAGCAGCAGCGGCTTGCGATCCTGATTCGCGGCGAGCCAGCGCGCTATCTTACCCGTCGAGGTCGTCTTACCGGAGCCCTGCAGGCCCACAATCATGACGACGTTGGGAATCTGCTTGGTAAAGACCAGGCGGGACGACTGGCCTCCCAGTAAATCAACCAGCTCGTCATAAACTATCTTGACGACTTGCTCGGAAGGCTTCAGTTCCTGCCAAACCTGTTGTCCCTCGGCCTTTTCCTTGACTGAGGCGATAAAGTCTTTTGCGACTTTATAGTTGACGTCGGCTTCCAATAAGGCGAGACGAATCTCGCGCAACGCCGCGTCGACGTGTTCCTTGGTCAGCACGCCTTCGCCGCGCAGGTTCTTTAGAGTCCGTTTTAACTTGTCCGATAGGGACTCAAACATAGATCACTCGGGCACAATTTCCTGCCGGCGGCGAAAACGGAGATGATAGCGGCCAGCCTGAAAGGGTGTCAAGGTAAGCACTCTAAATGATTGTGCTCTCTACGCCTAATCTGTTGATATGCTTGATGTGAATGCATACTTAGGCCTTGTAACATTGCCGTTCAAAGAGCTGACAATGATTAGATGGAGACCACGCCTTGAAAACCAGCAAGCGATCGCGAAGAACAAGATTACTAGCCCGCTACTATCCTCAAACACTGACCTGGCTGCTCCTAATCCTGGTGTTGAACCCGGCGATTTGGCAAATACCTTCTGCGGTTGCCCACGGGCAAACGTCCGGGAGTAGACGATTCACTGAGTCCCTCGAGTTGCAGGAAGTTGAGTCGGGAATCGAATACGGTCAAACCTCGAGCGGCCATGCATCGAAGGACGAGATGACCGGACCCTGGTTCATAAATGTACTCAGGATAGATCCCAATCGCGCGAGGTTGAAGGTTGTGCATGCACTCGACGAGGGCGTCGGGCTGGAAACCGTTAGTTCCCTGGCAGCAAGATACCGCGCGCCGGCGGCAACCAACGGTGGCTATTTTCGAATCGCCGGAACGTATCTAGGCGAGTCGCTCGGACTATTGGTTCTTGATCGCCAGTTGTTTAGTGAACCTCATAACGAGCGGGCCGGGTTTGGACTCATGGATACTGGAAACAAAACCGAATTAATCTTCGGTCATTTAAGATTCGCCGGCGATATTTCAATCGGATCCGAGAAGTATTCCGTTCAAGGACTGAATCGGCCAGTGTCGTCTGATGAGTTAATTATTTTTACGCCTCAGTTTCATCTCACTACGCTCACTAATCCTGACGGAATTGAAGTCACTGTGCGGAGAAAGCGGGTCACGGCCGTCAGCGATCTTAAAGGTAGCAGCGATATTCCTGCTGACGGCTACGTGATTTCCGCGGTCGGACGCGCTCGCGAATGGGTGAAGACTCACATTCGCAAAGGCTCCAAAGTCAACTTCACGTGGCAGCTAAACTCTATTGAACCGGGTAATCATGCTGATTGGCTGCGCATTTACAGCATCCTTGGCGGCGGTCCTCAACTTATCAAGGAGGGTAAGATTGCGATTACCGACAAGGAGGAAAAGATGGCTGCAGGTTTTGCCACAGATCGCCATCCGCGAACCGCGATCGCGAACTTGGAATCGGGACGAATTTTGCTGGTCACTGTGGATGGACGCCAACCAGGCATCAGTGCGGGCATGACTCTCGAAATGCTGGCTGACCTTTTGCTGGAGTTTGGAGCAATTGATGCTGTGAATCTTGATGGTGGCGGTTTCACGACGACGTTTGTTCATAACAAGATCGTTAACAGACCTTCCGATCAAACTGGCGAGCGTCCAGTTAGCGATGCGATATTGATCTTTCCCAAGCCAAACTGAGGAAAACACATGGTGGACGCCCTTTGTTCCCTGTGCTAAATTCTAAGCGTTTTGTTGCTTAATAAGATGCGCGGCTTCGTGGGAGATTGCCGACGCACCCAACCTTCCGCCCGCTTCAACAAAGTGAGCTATGAAAAACGGACTGAATTGACCGTTTCTGAAGGATTACATGGCTAAGAATGCAGATTCCGGGGTCGGTAGCCCGGAAGAATCCTCAAGCGGAAAAGGTGTGGTCGATCTCGCCGATGCGCGGGTCCGCTTGCGCTCGCGCTCACGTCATCCCTCAAACCAGAATCTGCTGCAAGAGTTAGACGAAGTTCGCTCTCTCCTCGATCAAGGTCTCTCTGCGGAAGCCAAGTCTCGCATCGCCTCACTTATCTCTGCCGCTAAAAGCAATCCATCGGTTCTCGCGCTGGCACGTTGCGCTTTGTCCACCGCGCTGGAAATGCAGGGCCAGTATCGCGACTCCCTCGCAGCGGTGGCGATGTACGAGTCTCCGGAATCGCGAGCTAAACTCGACCAACAGGCTATCCAATCACTCAAGGTTCAGATTGGTCTCGCCTACAATTACAACGGTGACCATCCCAAAGCGATTTCAATTCTCAAAGGGGCCTTGCGCGAATTCTCCGAAAGCGAAACGGAACAGAATAACGGCCCTATCTATGCCGCACTGGCTCGTGTCTATCGCAGTATCACCGAATACCCTATAGCCCGCGATTACGCGCAGCGGGCCTTGGAGCACTTCCGACAAACCGGCGAATGGCGCGGTCTTGCTGAAGCGTATTTCGGAATTGCTCTCGCGGATTTGCAGGAAGGCGATTACGAAGCATGCTTGGAAAACCTGCAGCAAGCTCTCAAACTCATCGGAGATCATCCCGCCAGTTACACGCTGGGAAGAATCTACGCGAACATGGCTGGGGCCTGCTGGTTTCTTAAGCGGCCTCAGGAAGGCATTCGCTATCTTGAGAAAGCAATCGCTTACTACGAGCGCACTGACCACAAAGGGAGCGCTGCAAATGGTTATAACAACCTCGGTATTAATCTGATCTTAATTGGACAATGGGGCAAAGCTCAGGAAGCTTTGGAACGTGCTTTGGCCTTGGCTTCAGAAGCAGACGAACGAAACGAAAAGGTGCCGATGATTCTCGACTCGCTCGGCGAGTTGCTGATGTTGCGCGGCGAACTTGACGAGGCCAAAGATTATCTTATGCGCGCAGTCGCGCTTGCCAGGGATGACGGCAACAAGTGGTATGCATGCCAGGCACTGAGAACACTCGCTCGTTGTTACCTCGCCATGGAGGATCATGCAAAGGCACTCGCGAAAGGGGACGAAGCACTTAGCCTCGCCGAAGGCATTGGCGATCGCCAGGCTATTTGTGAGTCGCGATTGATTTTGGCCGAGGCACATCTGCACAATGGTGACGATGCTGAATGCTCCGCGCAATTAGAAAAAGTAACCGGGGAAGCAACCGAATCTACGACTGATCTTAGCTTTGCGGGCGAGTCACACCGGCTCTTCGGCATGCTGGCAATTGCTCAATCGGATTTTTCCTCAGCAGCACAACATTTCGGTAGCAGCGTTTCAATTTTTGACATGCTGGGCGATCGTTACCGTGCCGCTCGCGCTCATACCGAACTCGGACGCGCGTATGCTTTCAGCCAGCCTAGTCGCGCGATGGAACATCTGTCGCGCGCTGTAAACGCCTTTCGTGAACTCGGAGCAAAACTTGATCAAAAGCGGGCCGAAGCGGCTCTCGCCAATCTCGACCGTACTGCCCCCGAACGGAACGAGGAGCAATCCGCGTTGCCTCAACTCCTTACCCTCAGGCTTGCTGAGGCCGTAACCTCTCGAGAACTGTTGTTGCGAGAGCTGGCCGCGATCATGCGTCAGGAAACGAGCGCGAAGGTCGTGGTGATCACTGAGCCAGGCGAACACAATCGTCGTCGAGTGGTAATTGCCCATGGGTGCACACCTGCTGAAGGCACAAAGATCGCGGAGCAGCTCGATGAGTTGATCGATGACGAAGCACAGGCTGCTTACGCAAAGAAGAACGACGCTGCTGTTCTTCAACTTCGTTCATCTCATTCCCCTCCGGCAACGCTTTACATTTCGCCACGGAGCCGTGCGAGCCTTCCGGGCGGACTTTCGCTTGAGCCGCTGATGCGTGTAGCAGAACTTGGCATGGATGTTTGTTCTCTAAGGGCCGGCTCTCAGAAGGGCTCGCGCGTGCAACAGCCTGACGAACTCGCAGGCACCAGCCTCATGCCCGGATTCATTCACTCAAGCCCGGCAATGACCAAACTCGTCGAAGAAGTTCACAAGATTAGGTCTTCGGACGTAACGGTTTTGGTGACTGGTGAATCAGGTACCGGCAAGGAGTTGGTCGCACGTGCGATTCACGCGCTTTCGACGCGTCGTTCTAAGGTGTTCGTTCCGTTCAACTGTACAGCTGTTCCGAAAGAGCTTTCTGAAGGTTATCTCTTTGGTTATCGTCGCGGCGCTTTTACTGGCGCAGTAACAGATTCTGCCGGCGTCATTCGCACCGCAGCTGGAGGAACGCTCTTTCTCGATGAAATTGGAGACTTGCCGCTTGATCTTCAACCAAAGCTTTTGCGATTTTTGCAGGAAGGCGAAATTCAACCGCTCGGTGAGCAGCGGCCGCTGAAAGTGGATGTTCGCATTATTGCAGCAACCAACACTGATCTTGAAGAGTTAGTGGCACAAGGTCGTTTTCGCGAGGACCTTTACTATCGTCTAAATGTGATCCGGTTGCGCGTGCCGCCTCTGCGCGAGCGTCGCTCGGAAATTCCCACGATCGTCAATTACTACATCAATCACTACTCGGCAAAGTTTGGGCGCCGGGACATTCAAATTACACCGCCAGCAGTTGATCTGTTGATGGTCAGCGACTGGCCGGGCAACGTTCGTCAGCTCTGCAACGAAATCCAGAGGGTCGTTGCACGTGCCGACGATGCCACAGTCATCACCCCTGACCATCTTTCTCCGGAACTTAAGCGGACGTCCGCTCCCGCTACACCAAGTTCACCAGCGTCGACGCTGGCTTCCATGCCGGCAAGTTCATTGCAAAATGTTACCTTGGCTGACGCGCTGGCTGACGTTGAACGGCGTATGATTGCTGACGCCCTACGCAAACACGGTGGCAACATTTCGCGCGCTGCTCGTGAACTTGGCCTCACGCGCCGTGGCCTCTACCTCAAACTCGAACGTTACCAGCTGAGTGCCAGCGCCTAGGGTTGCGACGTCCCGAGCAGCGCGCGAACATCGCCAGTCGCCACTTCGAGCGTTGCGTTCAACGGCTGTTTCTTTCTTTCCGCAACTTCATTTGCAATTCCTGCAATTGTCGCAATGTCGAAGGGCTTCGAAACTACCCAATCAGCTTTGATTGCCTGCCGCGCATCACAACTAATCGCGTCCGCCCACCCGCTGACGATTGCCAGAAGTATCGTTTGCGAGCGTTTCCGGATTTCGCTTGCGAGTTCCCAACCGTTCATTTCGGGCATGCCAATGTCGGTAAAAACGATGTCGAGTTTACCTTTCCTGGCATCATAGATCTTCAACGCCATCTCTCCGCTTTCGGCCACCATCACTTCACAACCTTCGGCTTCCAGCGCTTCACGAAGCACTTCTCTTACAGCCGTTTCGTCGTCGACGACAAGTGCGCGAATTTTTTCTTCTACGCCCGACGTTTCAGCTGTAACCAAAGCGGCTTCGGGGTTTGCTTCGCTTTCGGCTACCGGAAGCGTAATGCGAAACGTGGTGCCGCGCCCGGGCTCACTTTCCACATCGATTGAGCCGTTGTGCCGGCGAATGATGCCAAAGCTGACCGCCATTCCCATGCCGGTGCCGCCCTTACCCTTCGTCGTAAAGAAAGGATCAAACAAACGCGACTTAACCTCGGGCGTCATGCCTGTACCGCTATCGGCGATCGTCAATACCACCCGCCCATTTACCTCCTGCGAACTCATGCGAATCTCGCCACCGGAGGGCATCGCATCGATCGCGTTGTAAATCATGTTGACGAGCACTTCACGCAACTCCACGGCATCCCCCATCACCGATGCAATGCAGTCCGCCACAAGCGCCACGCGAATCTGTGGCCCTTCGATTCGTTCCCAACGCGGACGGCTCATCTCGCAAACATCTTTCATCAGCGCCGCAACGGAAACTGTTTGAAACTTGCGGCTGGGTTGTTTACGGGCAAAGTCCTGAATGCGCCGGATAATGTGAGCCCCATCTTCGGCGCTTTTGATGATCATCTCGATACCTGAGTTGATTTTTTCCGAGTCCCTCGTGCGCAGCAATAGTTGTGCGCGACCCAGAATTCCGGTCAGTGTGTTATTGACGTTGTGGGCCACACCAAATGAAAGCTCGCCTAAGGCAGCCATCTTTTCGGCATGAGTCGCCCGCTCGCGGAGTTCTTCATGTTCAGCATGGGCAGCGGCAATCCGCTCCAGACAACTCCTAAGGCGCTCGCAGGTAGACGCTTGCTGCGAATTCGCGAGCAACTGGCTGGCCTGTGCTCCGATCTCCTGACGCTCATCCTCGTCCAACTGCTCGCACATCTCCTCAATTAAAATCAGCAGCGGCCGACCGGCGCCTTCGTAGTCTCCACACCTTTCGGCGACGCGCCGGGCCCGATGAAGAATGGGTTTTGCTTCATGGCGGCGGCTCAGCTTGCACAGTACCAAGCCCTGCGTGGTCAAAGCCTCGCCCAGCAATGCCTCTTCGCCGGTTGTCTCCATGGTCTCGACGGCGCGGCTGACCGAACGTTGAGCTAGTCCGTATTGTCCTGAGGCAAGATAGAGTTGTGCCAAAGTTTCATCGACCTGAGCGCGTCTCACCTGATCGCCAAGTTCCTCGAAAAGTTTGCGTGCGCGTCCCAGATGGAGTTGCGCTTCATCAAATCTATGGAGGGCTGAGAGTAGGTAACCGTGATTGTTCTCAACTATCGCGGTGTAACGGTGGTTGCCGATTCCTTCGAAGTGTGAAAAGGCTTCCCGATAATGATTGAGCGCCCTATCGAAGTAGTGACCCTCATTTTCCGCAATTCCGAGATCCTTCAGCGTTGTCGCAAATTCCAGATGAAATCGTCCCTTCGTCCAAGGACTTAAGTAATCAATTAGACGGTTTGCCTCATTGAGCAAACTAACCGCATCATGCAGCCTGCTGGCATGACGTTCCACAGTCGCAAGTCGGACTAAGACAATTCCCTTCAGTTCTGGCACCCGATCGGTGACATCGTTTAGAGAAGAGCGAAGCGTGGCACGTGCGAGATCGAACAGCCCTTGCCGGTAATAACAATAACCAAGTTCCGAGCGACTTTCTATTGACTTGGCAGACTCTCCGAGATGGTCAAACAGTGCGACCGCTCCACTCAGAAGTCGCTCGGCACAGTTTTGGCCACCGTCTACATGTCTAGTGCTTGCGACCCATCCGCTTAGCGTTCCGGCGGTGAGAAGCAGTTCCGCCGCAGCCAACTGGCTGAGACCCGCTTGCTTGGGCCACTCGCCGATTGTCCACCAAGGCTGAAGGGCTGCGCAGCCGGCATCGTAGTCTCCGAGCTCAAGTTTTTCACGGGCGATGATGCATGACGCTTGAGCCTGCTCACTTAACGTTAGTGGCGAGTATTCAATGCTCTGAGTCGATTTTGCTTGTATCAGTCGCATTTCGATCTCTTTGACGGGATGCTTAACTCTTTCTTGTTTTGCTGTGGTCTTCTTAGCCGTCCAAGGACTAGTTGACTGACGGAACTAGCAGTGGGGCAGGCCTCTCGATTTTTCCGGATGGACGCTGCTGAGTACCAGGTATACACGTGCATACTGCGGTAACAAGGCGCTTAAGACCTCATTAATATGGCAAAAGGTGGGAGTTAAGTTCATTTCTGGGCCTATCAGCACCGATCCTGTATACGAGCTACCCAATCCTTAGTCTTCTATAGCTGAAACTCAGGAGTTTCTGGCCCATCGTGTAACTACCGTTGGCTCAGATACTTAAGGCAATCAACCGGACTATCACCTTCGTGGCACAAGCTTTGAAATACGGACTGCCGAACAAGTTGTTAATGGACGCTAGAACGAGAATTGAAATTCAAAGGTAGCAAGTCCCGCCCTAGCGTACCGTCCCAGTAAACGTTCGATTACCAGGAGAAATCAAAATGAAACGCTTCCAATCAATTCTTTGCGCATCGCTCTTGACCTTGTCGATTTCCTCAGCCGCTCTTGCAGGCAACATCTCGGGTAGGGCTGGTAACATCTCTGGCGCCCCGACGGCTGATGGCAACATCTCCGGCACTCCCTCCAAAGATGGGAACATCTCGGGTAAGGATGGCAATATCTCCGGTATCGCCGGCAACATCTCCGGTTTCACTGACGAAGCTTATTCACTCCTTCTGGGTTTGTTTGGCTCGATACTCCCGTAACCCGAACGCGCTCTCTGGTTCCCAGGTCAGCAAGGCTGTCAACCAGTCAATATGCGTCGCTTCTCTTCAAAGATCGTTCATTTTGGCGAGAAAACCGCAATAAGGCGCTCGCGCGAGGATAATTGGCAAGCAACATGCCAGCGGAGGCGTAAGTTCCTTCTCATACGCAGACACCCCTTGCAGGAAGGTGCAAAGCTATGAAGACTTATCTGAATGATTCGACTGCGGCGCGTGACAATGCTAAGGGATCACCCTATTCCATTAGTCGGATTAACGTTCTGCGCGGTTACATTCGCCCCTCAGATTACTCGGTCGCAATAACGTTCGGGTTGGTCGGTCTGGGGGGTGCAACGAGGCGTGAGTAGGCCTTTGTTCCGGCGGCAAAAGCAGGAAGTTGATTCTCTCCGCTTTTGGAAGAAAAAAAGAACTGCTCAGTTATTCCCATATACTCGTGACTATTCAATAGACTGAGTTCGTTATCGGCTCACTGATCCCTTGACGACCTGCGCAGCTTCAATTTAGCCGCTCGTGCGTCCTGAGTGCACCGTGTCTTCGGGACTCTACCTGTTAAAATGCGTTGCGGCGCCGATTTTGATCGGAGGGATACAGGGTAGGGTATAGCGATCGCGCTTGAAGTATTAGGAGCTAGTTTTAGATCCGATGATCGGACCTGTAAGGCGATGAACAACCAGCGCCAATCCCATAATCATGTAGAAGACCATTACCACTTCCGAGTCGCCCCAGTTGTAGTGAACCAGGCCAGAAGTAAAGAATCCCGCTAGCCCACCCAAGGCTCCTCGTAAAACCCCGCGCTCGATCCATTCAAGTTGCCCTCTACTTCGCAGTGAGCGCCAGAGTGTACGCGCGTAGGCGAATAGGAATGTCAGCCAGACGATCAACGCTGGCACGCCGCGCTCAAGTGCGATCTGTAAGAGATTTGAGTGCATGTGCCCCCAGGGAATACGTCCGCTGTCAAAGAGTCCCCACTGGCGCCAATGGCCCTTTATCGAATCCATACCGACGCCAAAGAATAGATGACGCGGATTGCTTGCCAGCAGATTGATTCCCTCTCGCCAGACAGTTTCGCGCCATGTGGTTGACTGATCTGCCTGATCGATGAAAGCAACGTTGCGTTTCTGCTGCAGCAGGAGCAGACCCGCGAGTATCAGTGGTACTGCCAACAAACCAATGACGATCAAGCTGCGTCGCCGAACGCCGAGGAGAAGAATGATCAGTGTAGACACCAAGCAGCCCAGCCAGGACGCACGCGTGACAGTCATTAGCAACGCAAAACCCAATCCGGCCAGCGCAACAAGCAATAAGGAGCCCGCCCAACTTCGTTTCGACGGCAGACCCACAAAGAGGCCCACTGTCAGGGCGATGACCAACTGAAGAACCTCGGCATAAGTGACGAACTGGCCATAGAAACCAGTTGCCCGCCAATCGCGTCCTCTTGACCAGCTTCCGATTCCCAGTTGTTCCAGAGGACCAATGCCCGCTAAAACAGCGCCGCGAGGAACCTTGAAAACTGGTTGCAACTCATGCCGGTAGGTCAGAACCGCTGCCGGCTTTTTCTCGGGCTTTGAGAGAGCGCTAACCAGTTCTTGCGGGTCGCTCAGCTTCACTCCGTCAACTTCCATCAATGTGTCGCCGTCGCGGACACCCGCTTTGTAAAGCGGGCTCTGTTCTGACACACCGTAAACTTTTACCGCGCGTCCCAGCAGACGCTCGCCGGCGGTGTAAAAGACATTGACCATGCAAGCGCAGATCAGCGTAAGCGCAAGCAGGCGGACCACTCGCAACGAAGGCACATTTTCGGCAAACAAATAAATGATTGTGAAGAGGCTCGCTGCTCGCAGCTTTCCAATGGAAACCATTGGCTCATAGGAGAGAAAGGATGAAAGACCGGTGAGGATAAAGAAGCCGAGTACCAGATAGTCCATCGGCGTTCTGTAAATGGTGGGTCGCGGTCGAAACGCAAACCGTGCTAGCCATAAAGCCAATCCGATGAGCCACGCGCTTTGCGTCGCGGCAATCGAGTTTGGGGCCGCGGCGGCAAACAAGAAAAGAAAGGCTACGATCGCGCCGTCAAGCACTTTCGCTGCCCGACTTTTCACCTCATGTTCTTCACTCACGGATCCGCCTCGGGATAAGAACCAACCGGACTGAACTGCACCAAACGAAGCCGGTCATTGATCCAATCGTAGTAATAAATTCCGCTTGGCCCATGTCACTCTTCGGTTACATTCCTGAACCAACCTACGATATCGAGTGCGACTTCGCGCCGTTCGTGCTAAATCTCATTTGCGTCAGTAGCCATCGCCACGCAGCATCACCAACACGGTGCGCAGGATGATCTTCAAATCAAAAAGCAGCGACCAGTTTTCAATGTAGAAGAGATCCAGCTTCACCATCTCTTCGAAAGGCAAACGGTTTCTGCCGGAGACCTGCCAGAGTCCCGTCAATCCGGGCTTCATGTCGAGACGTTTGCGGTGTCGCAGTTCGTAAGCTTCGACTTCGTAGGGAATTGGCGGGCGTGGACCAACAATACTCATGTCGCCGCGCAGCACGTTGAAGAGTTGCGGCACCTCATCAAGGCTCAAGCGCCTGAGCACGCGGCCCACGCGCGTAATGCGCGGATCGTCACGCAGCTTATATGCGGGCCGCTTAGCGTCGCCGACATTCGCTTCCGCATGTCCAGCAATGAATTTTCGCTGGTATTCACGATGGATGTCGCTGTCGGCGTCGGTGCGCATGGTGCGAAACTTGTAAACGACAAAAATCCGCCCGTCCATCCCCACGCGTTCCTGCGCATAGAAGACAGGGCCTTTCGAGTCGAACTTTATTAGCAACGCAATCAACAACCAGAAGGGTGAGAGCAGCGCGAGCGTAAGAGATGCAATGACGATATCGGAAATGCGTTTGGTGCCGCGCGCGAAATCCGACAGTGGCTCGCGAAAAAGTCTGATCATGGGCAGGGCGCCGATCTGATCGACTTCCGTTTTACTGGGCAAACAATTGAAGAGACTGGGCGCGATTCGAAATTCCACTCCACGCCGACGGCCGCACCGCATCATCACGTCGAAGAGTGCATCGCCATCAACATGTGAGTCGGCGATGATTATTTCATTCGCTTGAGACTCGCGGATCGCTTCCGGCAGTCCCGCGAGATCGCTTATCACCGGCACTCCTTCATAAGTTTCGGGCGCCTGGCTACGGGGCGCTCCGATATCAACCGCGCCTATCACGCGGTATCCGAGCGAGGGACGTTCGCGCATCTCCTTGATGCAGAACGCCGCCTCCGGTCCGCGGCCGACAACCAAAGTCGGAATTAAATTAACACCGCGCGATCTGAAAAAGGTCTGCGAGCTACGCAGCAGCAGCCGTATCGTATAGAAACTCCCGAGCGCGATCAGAAAATCGATCACGAAGACGCTACGAGCATATGAGAATGCTCGATAGTGGAAACCTCCTCGATACAAAAACGCAGCCGCAACAATGAGCAATGACCCGATCGCTGTTGATTTGAAAACGCGTATGCCGTCATCGACGAAAGAGAACTCGCCACGGAGCCGGTAGAGATCGTAGTAACGCAGCGAGAGCACGCGTATCAGTCCTACAAAAAGCATAAGCGCGGCATAGGGCGCAAACCTTGCACTCCAGCCGAAACTGTCGACGCTGGTTTGTCGAAATATCGCACCGCCTTCACGTAGATAGAATGCTGCGACAAACGAGAGTGCGGCAATTAGAGTGTCGGTCACTACCAGCACTGCTTTGATGGTCGGGATGACCCAATGTGGCGCGCGCGAGGGCGCACGCACGATAGTCGCGTTGACTAACCGATTTTTGATTTGCTCGACTCTCACTGACTTCATGACCCGCTCGAGGAAAACGAAAGATAGAATTTACACGATTGTCAGGGTACAAAAACTAACCGCGCAATCCCGTTCATCCTTTCCAAATTTCTTGCTAAAGGATTGGATGAACAGCCTAAATCCTGGACCGGGGAGACACAGCATAACAAAACTTCACGCCTCGAGTATCAGGTCCGCCACTTCGGCGGCGACATGCGTCGCGCGGCGGGCATTCGCCAATACCTTCTTCTGGAGACGCAAGGCGCGAATCTGCTCGGGGGTGGAAATTCTTTGCAGCCTTCGTTCGTTTACAAGCTCCTCATCTATCGCCGCCCACTCACCTAAATAGATCGAGGCAGCCGGAATGCCGAGAGCTGCGGCTTCACGATTCATTGTGCCGCCGGCGCTGACTACGAGATCACTTTGCGCGATCAAATTTGCGCCATCAATTGGCCTGGGCGGAACGACTAGTTGAGCGTTGGCGCGCATGCTGTAGGTTTTTCGTTGCGCATTATTGCGAGGCAAGAGAACAGTCTTTACTAAAGGCGTGGCTGAAAGATGATCAAGTAAGTGATCGAACAATTCATTTTCAAAACGGTGATAAAGCGCTTCGCCGGCGGGCGGACGGACAGTCACAAGTACGTCGCTCGCAGTGATACCCAATTCGCTTAGTTGCTTTGCAAACTCAGGATCGCTTTGAAAGTCAGCGAGGTAGACGTCTTCCTTGATGCCATCGTATCGCCTTACCTTCGCGGCGGTCGCGCCAAAACGAGACAAGACCGCTTCGGGAAACGCGCGCGGAACAATGATGCGGGATGCCAACCGAAAGGCCAGATGGTTTGCGGGTTGATGCTCATAATCCATCAGCGTTACAGCCCTCAATGACAAAGCGCGCGCCGCCAGAATTTGGGAATACGAATTGTGACTGAGTGCCAAATCAACGTTGCGTCCACGCGCCCAACGAGCAAGTGCGAATGCACGCTGCACCAGGTTGCCGGCTTTGCCGGAAAGTTTTCCGCCACCATGCCCCCCAATTACCTGGGGCGCAAAACCGGCTGCTTCAGCTAGTTCAACAGTTTCAGCAAACGCGCGCGCGGTAACGATCACTTCATGATCGCGACGAAGAAATTCATTTGCGAGCGAGCGAAAGAATGGCACGTGCGGTGAGTTTGCCAGATCAATCCAGATTCGCATTTAGGAGAAATCGATGGTGAACCAACGGAACGAATTTAATCAGGTATTGACCGCAATTGCTTGCCGGCAAAACTGCTGCACCAACCCCGCGATCTGCATTACAGTTTCATTCGTGAGTTCAGCGTACAACGGAAGGGAAAGCACCTCGAGGCAAGCACGCTCCGTATGTGGCAAGTCGCCTGCGTTGTATCCCAGATCGCGGTAAGCTCCTTGCAGGTGCACCGGAATCGGATAATGAACGCCAGTGCTTATGCCGGCTGCATGGAGATGTGCTCGCAACTCATCGCGGCGCTCGCTGAACAAGGGAAAAATGTGATGTACGGACTTGCCCCCAGACGGCTCCTTGAGCAGCCGCAAACCGACATCCGTAAGCTCGCGCCGGTAAACTTCTTCATGCTCTCGGCGCGCTGCGTTCCAATCGTCGAGATGCTTTAGCTTTACGCCCAAAACCGCTCCCTGAAGCGCTTCCATGCGATAGTTATAACCAACACGCGCGTGATAGTACTTTTCGCTTTGCCCCTGATCACGCAGTTGCCGGATAACCTCGACGTATTCTTCGTTGTTAGTGACTACGGCGCCGCCTTCGCCATAGGCGCCGAGATTTTTCCCGGGATAAAAACTAAAACAGGCAAGATCGCCCATGCTTCCGGCGCGCTGTCCTTTATATTCCGCGCCATGGGCCTGAGCTGCATCTTCAATCAAAATCAGATTATGCCGGCGCGCAATGTCGCTGATCGGATCCATATCCGCGCAACTTCCATAAAGGTGCACCGGCATGATCACCTTCGTCCGAGGTGTAATTGCCGCTTCGATCTTCGCCGGATCGATGTTGCAGGTATGTGGATCGATGTCGACTAAAACAGGCGAGGCCCCGGTGTAGCAAATCGCAGCCACAGTCGCGACGAAGGTGTAACTAACGGTAATGACCTCGTCGCCCGGTCCAACCCCCGCAGCGAGCAGCGCCAGATGTAAAGCGCTGGTGCCGGAATTCACTCCGAACGCAAAACGCGTTTGGCAGTAGGCAGCAAAATCAGTTTCAAACCTTTCGACCTGCTCGCCCAAAATAAACTGGCAACTCTGCACCACGTCCGCAATGGCGTTATCAATTTCATGCTTGATGCTTTCGTACTGTTTCTTAAGATCGACTAAAGGAATCATGTGTGTTTAATTAATCTCCACCAATTGACCGCGGGCCCGCAAGGAATGTTCCGCGGCTTCCACTATCCGCACGAGTCGCAAGCCAGCATGCCCGTCGGTCTCAGGTTGTTTATTGTTTTCAATGCAGTCAATGAAATGCAGCGCCTCAGTGTGTAGTGCTTCCGTCGCGTCCAGTCGGGGCGCCCACATATCGCCGGAACGGTAACTGACAAGCATCTCATAAACTGCTTCCGGGCTCTGTGAAACTGTTATCCCTTTATCATAGATTTTTACTTTCTCGCTCGGCTCGAGGTCGTCATAAAGAATCATTTTTTCGCTGCCGCCAATCAGCGTGTGCCTGACTTTTACAGGTGTGAGCCAATTCACGTGAACGTGAGCAATCTGTGGGTTTTCAAAGAAAAGCGTAATGTAAGCAACGTTTTCAGGCTGCCCGGGAATGTGGCTGATGCCGGTAGCCGAAACAGCAGTCGCTTTTGATGGGAGCACATAATCCATGATTGAAAGGTCATGAATGGCCAAATCCCAAATGACGTTTACGTCGTGCTGAAAGAGTCCGAGATTAACGCGCACTGCGTCGTAGTAGTAAATATCGCCCAGGGCATTAGCGGTTATCAACTCGCGGATCTTTCGCACT
Source organism: Blastocatellia bacterium (assembly GCA_963698325.1). Lineage (GTDB taxonomy): Bacteria > Acidobacteriota > Blastocatellia > Pyrinomonadales > Pyrinomonadaceae > PSRF01. The sequence continues at coordinate 1,624,510 of CAVOQJ010000013.1, forward strand.
GCGCTCGTGTAGACAAACGTGTGGTCCACCATGAGAACACGTTTGCGATTCATTGCCTCTTCAATCAACTGGACCGCTTGTTCGGAATTTGCGGCGAGAGGTTTCTCGATCAGCACATGCTTATCGGCTTTGAGCGCCGCCATTCCCAATTCAAAATGCGATGAGACGGGCGTGGCGATCACGATCGCATCTAGCGCCGAATCCGCCAACAACTCGCAAGCGCTACTGGTAGTCCTAATCGTCGGATACCGGGCCTGCAACAACGCCAATCGTTCTTTACGCAGATCGCAAACGGACACTACCGTTGAGCCCGGCGCTTCCATGAAGTTCCGCACCAGGTTTGGGCCCCAGTATCCATAGCCAATCACTCCGACTTTGATCATGCGAAATCCAGGTTGGGGTTCTGTATTTGACTGCGTCGTTCTCTGACGTCGCCGATTACACGTGCCGGGACACCGGCGACAATCGCGTAGTCCGCCACGTCGGCGGTGACCACTGCGCCCGCCCCAATCAGCGCTGCCTCACCAATGGTGACACCTGCCATAATCGTCGCATTACTTCCAATGGACGCTCGACGCTTCACGTGCGTTGACACCACGGTCCAGTCTGCTTCTCTTTGCAGCGAGCCGTCATCGTTGACAGCGCGGGGGTAAAGATCGTTAGTAAAAATCACTCCGTGGCCGATGAATACTTCATCTTCAATAGTCACGCCTTCACAGATAAAAGTGTGCGACGATATTTTGCAGCGCGCGCCAACCGTCGCATTTTTTTGTATCTCGACAAATGCCCCGATTTTTGTTTCCGCCGCGATCGAGCAGCCGTAGAGATTGACGAGTTCGGGTTGGACAATCCATACATCCTTCCCCAACGACACATCGGAACTAATCGGCATTTAACTTCCTCTTGTCCTTGTAACGCAAACTGGTGAGTTTGCCTTGTCATTGCTGTAAGGCACGGCTAGGTCTTCAGCCAAAATCGAATTCCTGGATAAGCCGCAAACCAACAATTTTGCGTTACAAAGCCGTCTCCTCCAACAAGCTTTCAAGCAATCGAGCCAACGCATAAAGCATCCAAGCTTGTGTCCAACGCATGTAGGGCGTGTGAACGGTATAGAAGCGTCGCCGCTGATAATAAAAGAAGCCCTGGCGGTCGCGCAGGTTGTGAATAGTCCAGGCAGCAATCTTTTCGGCTAAGGGCAGCGCGTCACAATCCAATTCCTGCAATTCCGTGAGCGTGATGATTGCGGTAGCCGCCGCATGCGCATCCGCTGGATAAAGGCTGTCATGGTAGTATTTCGGCCACCCGTCTGCAAGAAAGAAGCGCTCGCGCCAAAACTCGTAGCCCCGCCGCAGTGCCTGGTCAAGATCAACTTCGGCGCCGCTGCAAGACCTCAGAATTGTGGAGAGCGAAAGAAGGACGTAGGCCGTGTGGAAATTGTCGACCCAATGCTGACCGCGCTCGACACCATACACCCAGGAGCCATCGTCACCTTGCCTGCGAACAACATAGCGCGCGGCGCTTAGAGCTAAACCACAAAGCTCAGTTTCCCCGGTGAGCGCGCCGACGCCCGCCAGAATTTCGCCGGCGAGCAAACTCGCGTTGAAGATCCGCGTGCCATCCAAAGGTGAATAGCTGAAACAGACTTCGTCTTCTGATTCGGCGCTGCGCTTGAGATCGGTAAGGATAAACTCGCAACTGCTACGTGCCATTTGCAAAAAGCATTGGTCAGCAAATGTTTCATACGCCTCGATTAGCGCCCGCGTCGCAAAAGCCGTAGGCACGATCATCGGCGTGCCCTGAGGCGCAAAAAAATTACGGCTTTGCCAGTCGAAGTTGTAACCCCAGGCAGCGCCACTGTAATCCGGAATACGCATTTGCCACAGTTCATCGAGCAGTTGGCGCGCCTCGGTCTCGGCTTCGATTGTTTTCCGACGACGATAACTTGCGAGCGCTGCGAGGGCGAAAAGGGCGAGTCCTTTTGCATTCTTTTGCGGCGGAACAAGCAACAGCGGACGCAGATTCAGCACGGAACGTTTGCAGAGTTGCGTCCAGATAAATCGCGCGGTTTGGGAATGCTGGAAAGGAGTTGATTGGAAGAACCGGCTGTTCAGCGCGTCGAATGGATCATAACCGGCAAAGTCGCGGCTGCGACACCACTCGAAAAGATCATCGAATGCCTGTTCCAGAGTTGGATCGTGCATAGAAATGGCGGGCAACGCCCGCCTCTAAACGACTTTTGCTAAACGTAGATAAATGCGACTTACGGGAATCTGAAAAAACCTCGTACTTCTTTTTCTCTGATCTGATTTGTTTTATCTGCGTTAAGTCTGCTACTGCCTAACGCTTACTGCCCACTGCCAACTGAAGTTTCAATTCGGCGCGGCGTTTCGATAAAGCTCTCATGCCAGAGCTCAAACATGAGCAGAGTCCAGAGAAGCTTACGATGATTTGCTACTCCGCGCTCGTGTTCATCCTGTAGTCTTGTTACATATTCAGGATTGAAAACACCCCCTTTGCGGACGCGGTCCGGCGACAACAGGTCACGCGCCAGCGGCCGCAGTTTTCCCTTTAACCACTCTGCCACCGGCACGCCAAAACCTTTCTTGCCCCGGCGGACGACGAAGGGCGGCAGTAAATTTTCAATCGCGCGCTTCAAAATATATTTTGTCCTTCGCCCTCGCAGCTTGTAATTTGCCGGCAACGAGGCGGCGAACTCCGCAACTCTCGGATCAAGAAACGGCGCCCGAACTTCCAACGACACCGCCATACTGGCGCGATCAACTTTGGTGAGGATGTCCTCGGCAAGATAAAGCCGGGTGTCGAGACTTTGCATTTGCTCGACAATATCCGCGGAATCACACTGGGCCAGCATCTTTCGCGCCTCGCGATAAATGTCGCCATCGCTGTGGCGGAGCACTTCCGGAGTCAAAAGCATTTCCTGCTCAGCCGGATTAAACGAACCAAACCAGATGTGATGCCGGGCAACCGGATCGTATTTCGTGCCAGCAATGAATCTCGTGGCCTTGTAGTCAAACGAAAGGTTCTTGGTCTTGACCGGGAGCAACCCTATCAAAGGCTCAATTATCCCGGCACGCAATCCGCGAGGAACCTTCGCGTAGTTCTCAGCCCAGCGATGGCCGCGATACATCGGATACCCCGCAAACAGCTCGTCGCCGCCATCCCCGCCGAGCGCGACAGTCACGTGCTTACGCGTGAAACGAGATAACAGGTAAGTAGGAACGAGCGAGGGATCACTGAAGGGTTCATCCATCCAGGAACCGATCTCGCCAACGAGGTTTGCGGCGAGGTTGGCGCTGAGACGCTCTTCGTGGTGATCGGTGCCGAGAAACTTGGCCACAGCCCTGGCATAGGACGACTCATCAAAGGATGATTCAGCAAACGATATCGAAAACGTCTTGACCGCTTCCGATGAGGCCCGCACCGCCAGCGCCGCGATTGTCGATGAATCCACACCCCCCGAAAGCAATACTCCCAGAGGCACGTCGGAAACCAGACGCATGCGTACCGAATCGGCCAGCAGCTCGCGTAGTTGTTCGGCAGCTTCGACTTCAGGCGGAGCCGGTTGTTTTGTTCGGTAACTCAACGACCAATAACACTGCGTCTTAATATCGCGGTCCTCTAGCGTTAAAGTGTGTGCGGCGGGTAGTTTGTTTATGCCTTGATAAATCGTAAGCGGCGCCGGCACGTAATCGAATGAGAGATACTCGCGCAGCGCTTGCAGGTTCAGCGAACACTTAACGGCAGGGTGGGCCAGCAAAACTTTCGGCTCTGAGGCAAAAAACAGAGTGTCATCAAAGACCCCCCAATAAAGCGGCTTCTCACCAAATCGATCGCGCGCGAGCAGAAGCCGGCGGCGCTTCGCATCCCATAACGCAAAGGCAAACATGCCGTTGAGGTGTTGAACCAACTCGTCCGCATACTCTTCATAAAGATGAGGCAGCACTTCGGTGTCGGATTGGCTACGGAAACTGTGTCCGCGCTTTTCGAGATCCTGGCGAAGCTCACGGTAATTGTAGATTTCGCCGTTAAGAATAACGGCCACACTCTTGTCTTCATTGAAGGTGGGCTGTTCGCCGGTGACCAGGTCGATGATCGCGAGGCGGCGCATTCCCAGTGCCACGCCGTGGGAAACCATTAGTCCTTCGGAATCCGGCCCGCGATGAACCATGCGCTCACACATTGAATGCAAAAGCTCGCGCGCACCATCAGGCGGCGGCGTGCGTGAGTCGAGATTGGCCCAACCGGTTATTCCACACATAACTGGGAAATCGTAATAGTGAATAGTAAATCGTTAATCGCGCAGCGCTCGACGGGAGAGCAATAAGCTACACAACTATTTACGATTTACCATTTACGATTCACTGTTTTCCAAATCCAATTCTTTCCCGCACTGCATAAATCGATTTCGCCTGCGACTCGTGATAAGTGCGCACCAGCATCTCCGCCAGAAGTCCCATCAGGAAAAACTGGATACCCAAAACCAGAATCACCATGGCCATCACCGGCAGTGGTGTCTGAACGAAATCCGCATGCTTAGGCCAGGAGATAAACTTCATCAACAGCGCGAATAGCCCCGAGAGAAAAGAGATGAAAAACGTCAGCATCCCGGCTGAGCCAAAGATATAGAGCGGTTTCGTTTGATATGAAGCCATGAACTTAATCGTCATGAGATCGAACACGACTTTGAGCGTGCGCGATAGTCCATATTTCGACTTTCCCATGGTGCGCGCATGATGCTCGACGGGAATCTCGGCCACGCGCGCACCGGCCCAGGATGCATAGATAGGAATAAAGCGATGCATTTCGCCGTAAAGACGAACATCCTCGATCGACTCGCGGCGGTAGGCCTTCAGCGAGCAGCCGTAGTCATGCAGCGGCACGCCACCGATCCAGGAGATCAATCGATTAGCCAACATCGAAGGAATCTTGCGCGTGATCAATTTGTCTTGCCGGTTCTTTCGCCAACCCGAGACGACGTCATAGCCTTCGTCGAGTTTCTCCAGCAGGCGGGCAATGTCTGCGGGATCGTTTTGCATATCGGCGTCCATGGGAATCAACACATCGCCGCACGCGGCATCGATGCCGGCGGCCATCGCAGCGGTCTGACCGTAGTTGCGTCGCAAGGCCACCACGCGAACGCGGTTATCCAGCCGTGCCAGTTCGCGCAAGACCTTCAAACTACCGTCAGTAGAGCCGTCATCAACATAAATAATTTCCGCCGTTCGCCCGAGAGCCTTCAGGGCCTCGTCTAACTTCGCATGGAGTGGCGGCAGATTTGATTCTTCGTTGTAGACGGGAAGGAAAACCGACAACGCCGGATTTTTAACGCGATTCGCCGCCAACTGTTCATTGCTTACCAGAATTGCTTCTTCGTCGTAAGTTTTCATTTGCTGTGAACCGAGCTGCCGGGATCTTTGGAGGCTTGCATCGCCGCCATCGCAATTTTCGATACCACGCGGCACTTAGGTTCGACATCGACGGGCAGAGCCCGCTCTCTAAGAGTTCGGAAACTTGCTACTCAACTCTCCGCGCCACACAAATAATGGAAACTCCGAAAGGAAAATTCAAATAGCGCAGCGGCACCCTTTCCGCTCCCAACAGTTTCCCCAGCACACCGTTGAGAAATCCGATCGTAAGATTATTTTCTGATTCCGGACGCAGCCCCGTGGCGCGCATGACCAGCCGTCCCAGAAGTATGGGTGCGAAGAAGCTGAGGTTCACGTAGGTCGCGCGTTCAACCTCTAGGCCGGCCTCCCGCAACACACGTTTGAGTCCTTTCAAAGTGTAACGGCGCCGGTGATTACTCACATCATCCTGCACGCCCCATAGAAACATGAACGCCGGCACGAATAACAGCGCCCGCCCGTCACGACGCAACACGCGCCGCATCTCTTTTAAACCCAGTAGATCATCGTCGAGATGTTCGACAACATCGAGGCCCGTGACTAGATCAAACGAATTAGCCTCGTAAGGCAACGCTTCCGCCTCGCCTTGTTTCACGTTCGTCAATCCGCGCGCCTGGCAAAAGGACAACGCCTCCGCGGAAACATCCACGCCTTTGGCCTCTCCAAATTGCGCGAGCATTTCAAGATTCGCGCCCGTGCCACAGCCAACATCAAGTATGTTGAGAGCTGAGTTTTGTTCGCCCCGGTGCGCGTGCTCTGCCTTCAGATCGCCACATACGCGTTCGAGAAAACTCTTGATAATTCGCCGTCGTCCGACAAACCACCAATGACTTTCCTCCACCCTGCGCATGATCGCGTAGGTATGTTGCTGCATCTCGCGCGGCAGGGGTTTATCGATAATGTTTGTGGTTGTTGCCATTGCCGTTCTTTAAGAGCTCGATAAACTTCTCCTTGTCGTTGTCGTTATGATGGCTTATTTCGGCCGTTAACGACAAATTAAAGTTTATCGGACTTCTTATTCTCTTGAAACCACTCAACGAATCGATGTATGCCCTCTTCAATTTGGGTCTCCGGACTGTACCCAAGCAATTGTCGGGCTTTAGTGATGTCGGCAAAAGTCTGTGGCACATCACCGGGTTGCAGTGGCCGGCGATCTATCTTCGCCGTTGTCCCCAGCTCCTTCTCGAGCAAAGCGATCAGTTCGCGTAATTCAACCGTCCGCGACTCGCCCAGGTTTATGACCTCGTAGTCACTGTTGTCATAGTCGATTGCCGCACGAACACCGGCGATGATGTCGTCGATGAACGTGTAATCCCGGCGCGTAGTGCCATCGCCAAAAACTGGAATTGGTTTCCCTTCACTCATCAGGCGCGCGAACTTGCGAATCGCAAGATCTGGGCGCTGGCGTGGTCCGTAAACTGTGAAGAACCGCAAACAGATCGAGCGTATGCCATAGAGGTGCGTGTAGGTATGGCAGAGCAACTCGCCCGCAGCCTTTGTTGCCGCGTAGGGAGAGATTGGTTGGCGAATGGGATCGTCTTCGCTGAACGGTATCTTCGCGTTGATGCCATACACCGACGACGACGAGCCAAACACAAAGTGCTTGATGTCATGCTCCCGCGCCAACTCTAAAAGATTCATCGTGCCGTTGATATTCGTCTCCGCGTAGAGCAGCGGCTGTTCCAGTGAAGGACGCACGCCCGCGCGTGCAGCGAGATGCACAATGCAAGCGAAAGTCTGCTCGTCAAAAATTCGTGTAAGCGCCGTCTTGTCTCGAATGTCCGCTTCAAATAAGCGGTAGTGAGTTTCCTTCTCGTGGCGGTTGACATTCGCGCGCTTGATTGCCGGATCATAAAAGTCATTGAAGTCATCGACGATGAAAACCTGCCATTCGCCTTCGGAGAGCAAGCGGTCGACAAGGTGCGAGCCAATGAATCCTGCTCCGCCTGTTATTAAGATACTTCGCATCGATCTTTGTGCTTTCGTGCTTTGTTTGCGCCTTCTCTAATCTGATATCGCCCACGCGAACAGGGCATAGAATCAATTTCACCTCAAAGACAGAAAGGGCACAAAGAAGCAGCCGATTAGTTACGGCTAAGCGTTTTCTCTGTGCCTCGATCCTTGTCGCTGGAGGTCTATCTTCTGTAGCGGCCCATCAATTCGCCTTGCGCCAGAATGTGATCTTTCATTGCTTGCGACAACAGGTCTTTGGTGGTCTTGCTGTCAAGCTTCAGCTCGGCATCGAGTGCATAGATTTTGAAAAAGTATCGGTGCGTCCCACTCGGTGGACATGGACCGCCATAACCGATCTTTTTGAAATCATTTGTTCCTTGCTTACCGCCGCCGGCGATCGCGTTCTGCGGCGGCACATTCTCGGGCAAGCTCGTTCTCCCGGCAGGGAGATCGAAAGCCACCCAATGCACCCACGTTTTTCCGGGCGCATCGGGATCGTCACAAATCAAGGCGACAGATTTCGTGTTTTGCGGCACGTCTGACCATTCCAGCGGCGGGGAAACATTGGTTCCGTCGCAGGAGTACTTTGCGGGGATCATTCCCCCGTCCAGGAATGCTGTACTCGTAAGTTTGATTGCCATCGTTCCTCCAGGCCCTTGGTTCGAGTTACCTGCTGCGTTCGGATTTGTTACCTCTGAAACACTTCGGTTCTCACCGGCAGGTTGTCGATTCGCGCCTGAACACGAGCAGAACAAAAGCAGCGCGCATGACAACAGGCAAACTTTTGCAATCATCCATCATTCCTCATCGGCTGCGACCCTAAATATTCCGGCTATAAACAGTCTCCTAGCGTTTCTCAGCAAGAATCCTCTCGATCAGCTTCGGATCATCGGGCAGCAATCCTGACTTCGGCAAGCGCGGCGTGAGTGTCGCCCAATTCTTGTCCGTCGCAAACACTTTGCGGAAAAGCGGCAGCGACTCGTCCACACGGCCCATGTTTACAAGGGCCACGGCGTGCCAATAAATCATTTCGGCGTTGTCGGGAACCAGTGCCTCCGCGGCGCCATACTCTCGCAACGCACCTTCGTTGTCTTTCTTCTCGACCGCAAGATCGCCGGCATTCATGTGATTGTAGGCACGCTGTAATGTAACAAGCCTGCGCAGTTCCGCTAGCGGTTCAGGACTATCATCGACACGCAGGTCGAACGTGCGATCCTTCCATGGCTGACCCGTAGGCTTTCCCGTCACCACAACGAGCGCGGCGGACTGCCGGCCCCGAATGTCGCCGCCGACAGCTTGCGCGGCATCGAGCGCCGCCAGCATCCTGTCGGCCAGATCGCCTTTAGTGCTTTCAAAAGCCCGGGCCATCGCCGGCCACACCTTGTCGTTGAGCATTAGGTTCGCCTGGACAGAAAAGTCTTTACCAACAAAATGCCCGGCTGCGGATATGTCGTTTTTGCCGGTCCACGCATCCACGCGTCCCTGTGCGTCGATCATCGCTACCTGTCGCACGTCGCGGCCCGCGTCGCCCGCGAGCAAAGATTTCAACGCCTCTGGACCACTTTTGCCGGTTCGCATCAGTTCTAAACCGAGTTTGCCGTAACTGGGGTCGACAAACGACTGTGTAGCTACGGCGCCCACCCCGGCTTCAGCCCATGGGACTATCGAGCCGACTGAGAACCAATGCGATTGAACGGCAACACCGAGTTCTCCAGTGGCGGGATCGCGCGCCACAATTGAAAACGTATGCACGGGACGTGGTGGGACGACAAATTTTTCCTGCGCCGGCTTTGTTTGCTGCGATTGCAAACCTGTGGCGACGGTAACAATCAGGAGTAAAGCGAAAAGTAGACGCATGATGATCTCCGGTCTCCAATCATTTCATTGACATGTTCACGAACCTCACAGGGGAAACGGATAAAAGGGTGTATTACGGAACACCCAAAAAGACAAGATGACAACAAACAGTGCGCAAATGTATTTCGCGTTGAGCCGGTTGCTTCGTAGTGGGCGACCGCGCATCGCCGCGTTTGTGTAGCGCACAAGTGTGTAAAGCAAAAACGGCAACGACAAAATCACGAGGGGGTTGAACCTGAAGGCTGCGACGAAGTCGCCGTGAACTAAACAGTGAAGTCCCCGTGTAGCGCCGCACCCTGGACAAGCAAAGCCCGTAAGGGTGCGAAACGGACAGGCGAGAAAAAAGCCCGATCTACCAGGCTCGAAAATAAATAGATAGATCGCTCCCGCCGCCAATGTTGCCCAAAGGAGCGCGGCCCGCAAAGGAGGATTCACTATCCCATCAAGACTCATGAGAAAACTAAACTAACACGGCAATGTTTATTAGAACATTCGCGAAAGGGTTTGCACACCAGCAGCAACGGACGAGTGCGGAAGCCATAAACATTAGGCTACCTGGTGAGACCAGACAAAAGCGGCGGACGACCGTTTAGAACCAGCCCTTCTTGCCCTGGATATAAGTTCTTACAAATTCTTCGTCGGATTTGGTGAGGTAGATAATGCCTTCGACGATACCGATGATATTACTTAGACCGCACGTTAGTAAGCCGATCACCAGCTGAATGATGCCTTCGGTTGTGTAACCGAGAATGAATTTATGGACACCGGCCCAGCCAAGTAAAATAGCGCAGATTCCCGCCACGATCTTCTTGTCCGCACCCATCGCTTTCCAGTCTGTCATTGCGCCTGATGCGCCCTGGTTAACCGACTGCATCGGTTGATAGCCGCTTATCGGACTCAAAGGCGCCTGGCAGCCTATGCAGTACTGGGCGGTATCATCGTTTACCGCACCGCATTTTGTGCAATACCTGCTCATTAAATTTTTGCTCCGGAAATTTGGTTAGGTCAGAAGCGTCGCAAAACGAATCTGAAGTTCTGGGTTTACAACGCCAAGAAATTCTCGCTTCAACGATTGTCTCGCGCAACAGAATATCGTGGCCAGGCTTGCGGATCAAACAGTTTGGAATGTTAGCCGATGCCCCTGGTCCTGACACAGGAGTCCACTCTCGAGACGTCTAAATTCTCCAGGACCGAGACTAAGAATCTTGAGCGAGTATCGCTCGGTTAAGCTAGTTGACAGGTCGCTATGGCCTTGCAGAATCGTCGCGCTAAAAACCCTGCGGCGGCGGCGGTGTAAGGCTGCTTCCTTTGCGTTTCTCGAATATGGCCACACCGATAATGCCACCGAGAGTCGCGAGTACCACCAAAATAATCGCGCCGATTATGCCCGCAACAATCATTAGCAGGGTGCCGGAAAAAGGAAGTTCAACGCCACTTCGGCTCAGCTGTTCCGTCATGGCGGCCATCCCAAACAAGATGGCGATTGGCAGACCAATAATGAGATAAATAATTCCCCCAACTATTCCGGCGAGGCCGCCCACAATCGCGCCATCACCGATAGCTACCGGAGTGGGCGAGCTCTTGATGTAAAGATAAGCAGCCAGAAAGCCGCCGCCAATACTCCAGATGCAACAGCAATATTGGATGAGCGGAATCGCGGAAAGCACACCTACGATAAGGCCGCCAAGAAGTGCTGGCTTTAGTTTATTATTCATTAGATCCACACTCAGAGAATCAGGTTGGAAAAAGCCGGATCAACCACAAAAAGTTGGCTGGAATTAAAACGCGCTGCATAACTAACAAAGAGGACTCCGATTGTCAATAAAATTGGCGCTTTTTGTTCAACTAATTCAGCTTGTCGGCGGGACTGAAGATCTTTGGTCGAATCCGACTTAACCGCGCTAAGGCCGCTCGACAAACCAAAGTTTGTCGGACATTATTCTTACATGTACGAATTTGCAGTAGCTCCTGCAGTTAACAGCATTCGGCGGCGCGGTGTCGAAATTGCCGAAGTTTCGCCGGAAAGTCTTGGCTTTGAATTGGAACTCCAATCGGGTGACAGAATTATCAAGGTGAATGGACGCCCGGTTCGCGACTACCTCGATTTTCGCTTTCAAACGGCTGGGGAAACTGAATTAGTGCTCGAGGTTCGCAAAGCCTCGGGTGAAGATTGGGAACTGCAAATCGAAAGAGGGGAGGGCGAAGATTTTGGACTGAGCTTCGAGCAGATCGTTCCGCGTCAATGTGCCAACGAATGTATCTTCTGCTTCTGCAATGGCAACCCCGCTGACGCGCGCCCGTCACTCTTCATCAAGGACGAAGACGTGCGGCTCTCATTTCTTTACGGCAACTATACCACCCTAACTTCGATCACCGAGGATGAGATGCGGAGGATCGTTGAGCAGGGCCTTTCTCCGCAATACGTTTCCGTTCATGCGACCGACCTGGACGTGCGCGCTTATCTACTGGGAATTGATAAGCAGCGAGCAGACATTGCTCCGAAGTTAAAACGATTGCTTGACGCTGGAATTGAAATCCATGCCCAAGTGGTGCTTTGTCCGGGGATTAACGACGGCCAGGTCTTACACCAGACCATCGCTGATCTTGCTGCTGAGTATCCGCGCATCACCAGTGTGGCGATCGTCCCGCTGGGCTTAACGCGCTACAACACTGACCCGCGGTTGACTGCCGTGACCCCTGACTTCTGCCGGCAAACCGTCGCCGAGGTCACGACCATTCAATCCGACCTGCGTAAGCGCCTGGGAACAACCTTCGCCTTTTTGGGCGACGAGATTTATCTTCGTGGTGGACTGGCTGTGCCGCCGCGATCACACTATGGCGATTACCCGCAGATCGAAGACGGCATCGGCATGGTGCGTTCGTTCAAGAACGAGTTTGCGGCGTTGTTGAAACGTCTTGAGCGGCAACCCCTGGCACCGCTGGAAAAGCTGTGCGGCACCCTCTTAACAGGTACGCTTTTCGCGCCGGTGCTCAAGCCTCTGATTGAAGACTTTAACGCCCGTGCCGGCGCCAGGTTAAAGGTGCAAGGAGTCGAAAACAACTATTTCGGCGGCGATGTTTCCGTGGCTGGGTTACTAACAGGCAGCGATCTTGTCGCGGCCCGTGATCGCATTACTGGAGACTTTGTGATTATCCCGAAGAGTACTCTTAAAAGTGATGAGGAGATCATGCTCGACGGCATGCAACTTGACGAGCTGGCTGCGAAACTTGGCTTGCCGGTTTATCCTCTCGACTTGAAGTCATTCGCTGAATTGCTTTTTCGCCAAAATTGATCCTGGCAATCCATGACCGCCCCCGAACTACAGGGAACACCTTCATCGCAATCCGCTTCGGCACCCGCGCAAAAGATTCTCGACGTTGGCTGCGGACAAAACAAATACCCTGGCGCGATCGGAATCGATTCAAACCCGCGCACCAACGCCGATGTGATTCATGATCTAGCCGTCTTGCCGTATCCCTTCGCCGACGACGAATTCGACGAGATCATCTGCCGTCACGTGATCGAACATGTTCCGGACGTAATGTCGTTCGTGACTGAGCTGCATCGCATAACGAAACCTGGCGGACTGATCAAGATCGTTACACCTCACTATTCGAATCCCGATTGGCCAACGGATCCAACTCACCGCAACCATTTCAACAGTTATTCCTTCACCTGCTTTATGCCTGAGCGCACCCCCTTTCCGTTTTACACAACCGTCGAGCTTCGACCGCGGTCCACTTACGTTAGCCTCGCAAATCTCTGGCGAGCGCTCGGTCTTGAATGGCTAGCCAATCTCGATCAGCACTGGCCTGCTTTTCGCTTCACGCGCAAGTTCTGGGAGTTCTACCTCTCGAATATCTTTCGTGGTAAGGAACTCCATTTTGAGTTTGAGGTTGTGAAAGGTTTGCCCCCCGGCAATGATGGCAGCGTCGACTAATCGATCGTGAGCAGATCGATCCTGAGACCTGGTGCCATTGGAAGTCCTGCCTATAAATCAAATTTAGGTATTCGTATAAGAATCCAAATTTATCAAGATTGCCAGTCGGCATCGCGCCGTAATCCCTGTAAAACGGCCTATCTGGAGACTTTCAAGGTAAGCTCCGAGACGGCATGATACTTGCTCCCAACCTAAGCTCGTGACGGCTTTTTTCAAGCGTAATGACCCAAATGCACATCTCGTAAGTTTCGGCAGTGTTCACCCTCCAAGGCGTTAGCTCTGCCAAGTTTGAACTGAAACCTAGTTTCCCAAGGAGCCTACCAATGAAGAATTTCCGGTTTAGTATGGCGGTGCTGACCCTCTGCTTATTTGCAGCGTCGGCATTCGCCCAGTCCAATCAGGGAAGCCTTGTCGGTACTGTTGTCGACCAGCAGGGTGCAGTGGTTAGTGGGGCAACGGTTGTTGTCACCGACAACGCTACCGGCAAAGAAAGAACGGCTGAGACCAGCGGTGAAGGAACATTCATCCTGCCCCAGCTTGAGGTGGGTGTCTATACCGTAAAAATCACCGCCAGCGGTTTCAAGAGCTACACGGCCACGGAATTGAAGATTGACGTCGCCAAGGCATATACACTGAACGCGGCGCTTGAGCCGGGCGGCATTACCGAGAATGTCACCGTCGTTGCCGGCGCCGACATCATCAACTCCGCCGACGCGACGTTGTCAACCACCGTGAACCAACGACAGATTGTCGAATTGCCTCTCAACGGCCGTAACCCGCTTGCCCTCATTTTGCTGCAAGCAGGCACCTCATCGAACAGCGCTCAAAATACGACCATTAACGGCCAGCGCTCGTCTTTCACCAACATCACCCGCGATGGTATCAACGTACAGGATAACTTCATCCGCGCCAACGCCGTGGACTTTATCCCCGATCGTGCGAACGTTGACGATACCGGTGAGTTCACGATTATCACGCAGAATGCTGGAGCCGAAGCAGGCTATGGCTCGTCGCAGGTTCAACTCGTGACCCCGCGCGGCAGCAGCGAATTTCACGGTGCTCTCTATCTCTACAACCGTGCTTCTCATTTTGCATCAAACACATTCTTCAACAACTTCTCGGGTGTTCGTCGTCCCTTCCTGAATCGCAACCAGTACGGCGGCAAATTCTCCGGCCCCTTTCCGCTGCCGCGATTTGGAGAAGGCGGAGCTTCGACCTGGAAGAACAAGGCTTTCTTCTATGGCGCGTACGAAGGTTTTCGCCTGCGTCAGTCTACTTCCGCGAACCGCACGATCCTCTTACCAAACGCGCGTCTGGGCCTCTTTACTTATCGTGATACTTCCGGTGTAACCCGGACGATCAACCTGCTCGGCGGAAACTTTGCAGCCACGACCGGTGTGTCCGCCATTGATCCGACTATCGCCAGCCGCATCCTGGGCGCCTTGCCCACCGCCGGCAACAATGCCAGCATTGGCGATCAGCTCAATACTACGGGCTTAAGTTTCTCTCGTGGGCAGAACCAGAATCGTGACGCTTACACCACCCGTTTTGACGTCGAAGCCAACAGCAAACATAGCTTCACGCTGGTTTATGCCTACAAGAAGGAATTCCTTCTGCGCCCCGACGTCGATTTTCAGCAGGGCTTGACGGTAAACGCGACCGCTTGTTGCTATACGACAACTCCTTTCGGTTTCCAGGACGCCCATACGCCATTCCTGGCAGGCGCGTGGCATTGGACACCGAGTTCGACTCTAACTAACGAAGTGCGCGCCGGCTGGCAAAGGAGCAATCCAGCGTTTGGCTCAACTCAAGTTGATCCGTCGTTCTTCTTGCAGGTTCCACTCATTAACAATCCTGAAAGTGGATTCCAGGCGCAAGGTCGCGACACGATTATCAAAAACCTGCAGGACAATGCAGTTTGGGTCCGCGGCAACCACTCGATCCGTTTCGGTGGCCAGTTTCAGGGCTTCAAAGCCGCGCCTTTCGGTCCTGGTGCTTTCGGCGCTTCGTTTATTCCCACCTACGCCCTCGGTGGTGGTACGACGCCGGCTTTCAACGTTACCTCGTTTAACGCCGCGGCCGGCTGCGTTGCGGCCACGGGAGTTAACTGCATTAGCTCGGTGACCGCGGCGAATAACCTCCTGGCACTGCTGGGCGGTTTGGTCGGCACTGGCTCGCAGACGTTTACCGGCATCAGCAAGACGGGAACCCTGGCGCCGGCTCCTCCGCTGCGCGAACTAGATTATGAAACCTATTCGTTCTACGGAGCGGACCAATGGCGCGCAACCCCGCGGCTGACCTTGAACTTCGGCTTGCGCTATGAACTGTTCTCTCCCATACGTGAACTGAATGGTCTCATTCTGGAACCGGTCCTGGGCGGTCGTGACGTGAGAACCGCCATTCTCGATCCGAATGGCACCTACGATTTCGTGGGCGCGAACGGCAACGGAAACAACTTCTTCAAGTGGGACAGGAACAACTTCGCGCCGGTGTTCAGCTTTGCCTGGTCACCGTCGTTCAAGAGCGGTCTTCTCAACGGACTCTTCCCGGGCGAAGGTCGCACAGTCATTCGCGGCGGTTACCGCAGAAGCTTCGTCAACGACGAGTTTATCCGTTCGGCTGACAATGCCTTGTCCGGCAACGCGGGTCTGACCATTGGCCTTACTTCGCAAGGAAACTTCCGAATTCCTACGGCCCCCACTTTCACCGCGCCGGCGCTGCAAGTGCCACGCACTTACCTTCAGAATAACGCGCTGGCCGCCAACTTTGGGACGGTCTTTGCTGTCGACCCAAACCTGCAACTGCCGAGCACGGATGAAATCAACATCGGCATCGAACGCGAGATTGGCTGGAAGACGGCGTTTGAGGTTCGTTTCGTACATGGCCAAAGCAACAACCTCGTCCGCGGCCTTGACCTGAACCAGGTCAATATCTTCAACAATGGCTTCCTTGCTGATTTCAACCGCGCCCGCAATAACATCAAGCTCTACGGCTCCAGCCAGGTTAACTGCACGGTGAGTGTGGCCAGGCCAGACTGCCAGCCGCTACAGCTGCTAAACCAGGCGCCATTTAACACCAGCGTCTTCGGCAACCCACTCGGATTCTCAAACACGCTTAATCCAATTTCAGCCGGTGACGTCGGTCAGTTGGCGTTCGTTTATCTCTCCACTTTCGGAGTTGGTAATAGCGTGCTCCTTAACAACCGGAACACGGGCGTGGTTGACTTGATCACGAATCAGTCCAAATATCGCTACAACGCGTTACAGTCCGAGATCCGCCGTCGCTTCTCGGGCGGTCTGACCTTCCAGGCGAATTACACCTTCCAAAAGAGCCTGACCGATTCTCCTGGAACGGGCCAAACACGTTTCGAGCCGTTGATCGACAATGCACAGCCAAATTTGGAATATGCAATTGCCGACACCGACACGACGCATGTGTTCAATCTGAACATGATTTATGAACTGCCAATCGGTAAAGGAAAGCGGTTTGGTGGTGGGTCCAATGGGGTAGTTGATCGAATCATCGGAGGCTGGCAAGTCACCACGATTATGCGAATAGACAGCGGCGCTCCGTTCTCGATCACCGACCCGCGCGGCACGCTTAATCGCGCTGGCCGTGCCGGCCGCCAAACGGCAATCACGAACCTTTCCAAGGACGAAGTGAAGAAACTCATCGGCACCTTCCGTACGCCGTGCGGTGTTTTCTTCATCGATCCCGCGGTCATCAATCTGGATCTCGCACAGTGTGGCAATGGCATCATCGCGCCGCGCGTCGGCGGCACGACCGCTGGCGTTGCTTCCCTGGGCTTCAATCCGTTTGGTGCGCCGGGCACCGTGGTGCCACAAACCTTCCCTGGCCAGGTCTTCTTCAACGTGGCTCCGGGGCAAACGGGCAACATGGAGCGCAACTTCATTAGTGGTCCAACCTACATCAAGTGGGATGCTTCTATCATCAAGAACATTCGTATTACGGAGAACACTCGCTTCCAGATTCGCGCGGAAGCGTTCAATGTCTTGAATAGAGCAAACTTCGCGATCACTAACCAGTTCACGCAGGCAAACATCAACAGTAATACGTTCGGAAGACTCCTCGCTACTTTCGATCCTCGTATTATTCAGTTTGCGGGCCGTTTCGAGTTCTAACCGAACTCCTTTGACTAAAGGCCAGGGCACAGCAAATCTGCTGAGTCCTGGCCTTTTTATTTTCACCTTCACATTTTTCAACTACCGAACTTCACTTCGGGCTGGTAAAATCCGCCCCGTAAACCTGGGTCGAAGGGAATTTGCGCCAATGAGTAAGACCAATTGCCGCCTAAGCCTCGGAATTATTTCTCTCCTGATATTGTTCTTCACACTTTCGCCGGCAACCCGGCCGGCCCGCGCCGGAGATAGAGAGAAGCTAACTGCGGAGGAAGTAGTTGCCAGGCACCTCAAGTCCATCGGCGCTCCGGAGGATCTGGCTGCCGTCAAGACACGCATCGCTGCCGGCACTTCGCTTTATACCGCGCGCTCTCCGGGCTCCGGCCAAAACAGCGGGCTCTCCATCTTGTTCTCCGAGGGAAACAAGAGTGTTATCGCTATGACCTTCGCCAATCCAGCCTACCCACATGAAAAGTTCGGCTATGATGGAGCGAACCTGGTCATTAGCTACGTCAAGCCAGGACTCCGCTCGACGCTGGGCGACTTTATCTTTCGACGAACATCCATTTTCAAGGACGGCCTGATGGGCGGAACGCTTTCAACTGCCTGGCCATTGTTGAACTGGAGTAACGACAAAGGTCGACTCGAGTATGGCGGAACCAAGAAGATCGATGGACGAGAAACTTATGTGCTGAAATACACGCCGCGTAAGGGCTCGGATTTCAAGATTAGTTTGTACTTCGATGCCCAGACTTTTCAGCACTTGCGAACTCAATATGCACAAACTGTGTCCGCGCAAACGGGCGCGACCCCGGACGCCGATAAGTCAGGCCAGAGAGAGTTGCACTACGAACTTGAAGAACGGTTTTCCGATTTCAAGCAGGAAGGCAAGTTGACCCTACCTCATACTTATAAGATCAAGTTGATGATGGAACGAACGAACAACACCTACCTTGCGGACTGGGAAATGGTTTTCAGCAAGTTTTCCTTCAATCAGCCTCTCGAGGCTGGTTGGTTTGATGTGAATGCTGCTGCGAATTAGATCGAACAGTGCAGGCTCGGTGCAGGAAGTAAGGGGTGGCTTGAGCCGCCCCTTTTTATTTGTTTTTTCGTCTAGACTGAGAGGGAGTCGGCAGACTACTTCAGCACGGCTGCCTGTGGGCTAAGAAAAAGAAGGTGCCAGCGCTGGAAGGTACTAATTGTTTCGTTCGGCATTAGCCGCACGTAAGCAGTTTCAAGGAAAAGCTTTTCCGGGCTGGTCCATTCAAGTCGAATAATCGGGTTAAACGAAGCCGGTATCGCCAACTCTGCCGGGCGAGTCTCCACTACTTTACCCTCGCCGTTATCGTTCTTCTTCTTGCCGCCCGCACTCCTCTCCTCATAAACCGTCGAAGCAGCGATTAACGAATCTCGCAACCTGATGCGCGCCTGGCTTGGTTTGTTGGAAGCAGCGTCGTAGATCATTACGTCGGTGTCAAACGCGTCGGCAACTTTCGACGAGTCGGGACACCAAACCGGCAGGGCTTCGGTTAGCTCGTCATCAAGCAAACGTTCATTGCCATCCAGCGTAAGCAAACGCGGGCGACCTGTGGGCAACTTAAATTGCTTTTCTCGCGCATCCCATTCGCTCTCCTTGCAGGCCATTGCTACCAAAGCATGATTGTCAGGCGCCCAGGAAGCATAAAAGTAGATTAGACCTTCACGCGAAGTCAGAGGCCTGAGATCGTAACCGTCACGATTGCAGATGTAGATCTGCTCAGTACTGAAAAGCGGCACGGCGGCAAAAGCCGGAGCGACCGAAGGCAGCGGCGTAGCTTCCCCGGTTTCGCCGCTTGCGGAAAGGTCCGGCGGGTTCGCGCCCGGAGGCGTCCGCGTTGGAAGCCTAAACAACCCCTCTTCGCGCGACCAGCCGGTTAATTCCCTCGCCCAGCCAAATTCCAAGATTTTGGAGAGATTCCAGATTTTTGGGATTGCTTCATTATGGCTTCGCCCACCATTGCGAATAAACAGTAGATAAAAGTTGGATACTGGCAGCCGACTTTCGCTTTCGCTTGGGACGCCGGCCCCGGCCCTCAAGTTGCTTAACCAAGGTACGCAGAATCAACTCACACCTAAGGAGGGTCACGTAATGCGAAAGTTCTTCTTCCTGACGGCCGCTTTCTCCCTGGTCGTCCTTCTTGATGTTCAAGCTTTTGGCCAGGGTAACGCTGCACTAACTGGGACGGTAACGGACCAGACTGGTGCTACCGTCGCCGGCGCAACGGTAACTGCGACAAATATCGCAACGAACGTTGCTGATAGCACGCAAACCTCGGGTGGCGGTCTTTACCGTTTCCCCACTTTGCCTGTTGGCTCTTATAAGATCTCTATTCAAGCAACAGGATTCAAATCCGCGAATGTTGAAAACGTTGTTCTGACAGTCGGGCAAATTGTCACTCAGGATGTCAAACTTGAAGTGGGTG
Organism: Blastocatellia bacterium; assembly: GCA_963698325.1. Classification (GTDB taxonomy): domain Bacteria; phylum Acidobacteriota; class Blastocatellia; order Pyrinomonadales; family Pyrinomonadaceae; genus PSRF01. The sequence continues at coordinate 1,644,288 of CAVOQJ010000013.1, forward strand.
CACCGACCGAGAGCGTTACAGTTGTGGCCAGCGGCGAACAACTCGCGCAATCTTCCGATTCCAGCGTGTCTCAATTGCTGAATCGAAGCGTGTGGGAGAATTATCCCCTTGAGAACCGCGACACGAACGAGTTTGTTAACCTTCTGCCCGGCGCGGTGCCAGACGGTTTCGCCGGCAGCACTCGGGGAGCGGCTGTCAACGGCGCACGCGGCGGTATGGGGAACTTCCTGGTCGAGGGTTACGACAATAACGATCAGGGCCAGGGCGGCCGCGGTGCACTTGTCTCTGGCGGTATCACCAGCATTTCTCCAGAAGCCATCGAGGAATATCGTGTAATCACGAACAGCTATTCGGCCCAGTATGGCAAGGCGGGCGGTTTTGTGAGTGATACGGTGCTCAGGTCGGGTACCAACGAGTGGCACGGTTCCTTATTCGAATACAACCGGGTCCAGAAACTAGCGGCTAACGATTTCTTTTCCAACTCGGCAGATATCAAAGATTCCCTGGTTCGCAACCAGTTTGGCGGCTCCTTCGGCGGCCCAATCGTCAAGGACAAAACCTTTGCCTTTGGCTCGGTCGAGATTCAACGCCTCCGACAGGGATCCCCGTTAACTGCCGTTTCCACAACTCAGCAATTCCTGGATTTCGTTCAGAGCGGAGGCTTTGCCACCTTCCACGAAAGCGACCCGAACGGAATCTGTATGCAGTTTAACGGTGCGGCCTGCCCGGGCGCATTCAGTAACTCGGCCCAGCTGGGCGCGATCTTCAACTCGCTGCGGTCCAGCCAACCCTTCCCGCTGGCTACTTCAGGCTTATCGAACCGGGGTGCCAGTTTGCTCACAGATGGCCTCATATACCCCGTGCCGGTGTACGGCAACGTCAGCGTGACTAATAGTAGTCAAACTAATATCGGCCGCTTTACGACTAAGGTTGACCACCAAATGGGCGAAACGAATCGGTTCACTGGCACCTTCTTGCCTCGAGGATTCGGATACCGCCTCTGCCTTTGATGGCGCCGACACAACCATCGGCCCGGCGTTCGTATCTCCTGGCCGCTCGATTTTGGCGGGCATTTCCTGGACCCACACCTTCAGCCCAACGGTAATCAACGAGCTTAAGGGTAGCTATCTCCGCCACAGACGCGACTTTCCACAGTGCCCGGGTACGGAAGGCATTCCATCCATAGTTACCGGCATCGACCCGTTGACTGTAGGCCTCGGCTGTTCAAGCTCCCTGCCTCAATTCTTCACCGATAACCAGTTTCAGTATCAGGATCACCTTTCTCTTATCCGCGGGGTCCATAGCTTCCGAACAGGCGTGGAATACCGTCGCACTCGCAACGGTTCTGCCTTCGAGGCGACTAAGAATGGATTTTTCCTGCCCCACGGCATCGAAGAGCTGGTCACCGATGGCTTCTTCGGTGATGAAGCGGATGTGGCTGTCGACACGCCCCTCTTCGGAGGACCGTTTGGTGCTTTTACCTTCGCGCAGGCTTCGCTCAATCCGCAAACGGGCACTCTGCCCGAATTCTACCGTGGCTTTAGAGCAAACGAATGGGCCTTATATTTCCAGGATGATTGGAAAGTCAGACGCAATCTGACCTTCAATCTAGGCTTGCGCTGGGAATATTTCGGGCCGCCCCATAACTTCCGTCCGGGGTTAGATTCAAACTTCTTTTTTGGCGCGCCGGACACGCCGGTCCCGAACCCCTCGGCGAATGTGTTCTTCCCGACGGACAGCGCCCTTCACGCCCGAGTGGTCAGAGGCGGGTTTCAACTGCGTGACAATGAGATCTGGCAGAAGGACTTCAACAACTTTGCTCCGCGCGCCGGATTCGCCTGGGATGTTTTTGGCACTCAGAAGCTAATCGTCCGGGGCGGCGGCGGAATCTCCTACGACCGCATCTGGAACAACCTCTTCGAGAACATCCGCTTCAACGCTCCGTTGTTCTCCTTCGCCACCGTTGGCGTTTTCGGTAATGGGATTGCGTCGGGGCCACTATCTACGCCCGGATTATTCGACGTTCCCTTCACTGCGGCTAACACCGCCGGATTTAATGACCCGGCGTTCAACCCCGCCCCATCCCCACGACACATGGACGAGAATCTGGTTACCCCTTACGTCCAACAGTTTAACCTCGGCGTACAGTATGAGTTCGCGCGGGACTTCCTTCTGGAAGCGAACTACATCACTACCCAGGGACGTAAGCTGACCGGAGTAATTAACATCAACACCTTTAACGGGCGCACACGCGGGGGCGGTTCCAGGCGACCCAACCCCAGCATCGCTAGCGATAATTTCCGCACCAACGCCTTTAAGTCGATCTATCACGGTGGCCAGATAATTGTACGAAACCGACCGTGGCACGGGCTGCAATTCAACAGCCACTACACCTTCGCCAAGGCGATTGATGAAATTAGCGATGCGTTTAACGCGCGGCTCGGTTTGAATCCGACCGACAACTTCAATCTCAAGCACGACCGCGGTCGAGCTGACTTCGATATCCGTCATCGGTTTGTAGCCGGCGCCACTTACGAAGTACCTTTCATGAAAAACAATCGTTGGCTGGGCGGTTGGGTGCTGTCCGGCATCCTCCAGTTACAGTCGGGCGTGCCCTTCTCCGTGTTCCACAGTGGTCAGGATCCGAATGCCGATGGCATCTTCACTGACCGGGCCGTCTTCATCGGCTCCAACTTGGATTCCGTTTACACCGGCGGGAGCCCCGCGGACGGCTTCTTTGATGCATCGCAGTTCGCCGGTATGAATACGCTGGTTAGCGCAGCTCTTGACGGTCCCGATGGAATTCGTGGAACTGCGGATGATGGCACTGCGGCTGACGTGGTTGCCACCTGCGGTCCGGGCAACGGAGTAGTCTTCAGCACTGCGCGTTGGTGGTGCAACGGAACATCGGGCCGGAATGTCTTCACCGGTCCCAAGTTTGCCAATGTAGACTTCGGCATTCACAAGAAGTTCCGCGTGACTGAGGGCAGTAGCTTGCAGCTTCAGGCAAATGCCTTCAACCTTTTCAACCATCCGAACTTTGGGCTACCTGTTCGCAACCTGTCCAGCTCCCAGGTTGGCCGATCCATTAATACGGTCGGCACTCCCAGGGTCATCCAGCTTGCGATACGGTTCGACTTTTAGCTACGCGACTGGCTGAAAGATTTGGGGCGGCTTTGGCCGCCCCCTTTTTTGTGCCTGCAATGGTTATGGCGAAACCTGTAACTGGAACAGATCACTTCAGAATCGCGGCTTGAGGGCTAAGGTACAGAAGGTGCCAGCGTTGGAAGGTACTAATCGTTTCATTCGGCATTAGCCGCACATAGGCAGTTTCAAAGAAGAGTTTTTCGGGACTGGTCCATTCCAGTCGAATGACCGGGTTGAATGACGCCGGTATCGCCAACTCTGCCGGACTACCCTCCACTGCTTTACGCTCGGTGTTATCGTTCTTCTTCTTGCCGCCTGCACTCCTCTCCTCATAAACCCTCGAAGCAGCGATTAACGGATCACGCAACCTGATACGCGCTTGGGTTGGTTTGGTCGAAACGGCGTCATAGACCATGACGTCGGTATCAAACGCGTCGGCAACTTTCGACGAGTCGGGACACCAAACCGGCAGGGCTTCGGTTAGCTCGTCATCAAGCAAACGTTCCTTGCCATCCAGCGTGAGCAAACGCGGGCGACCCGTGGGTAACTTGAATTGCTTTTCTCGCGCATCCCATTCGCTTTCCTTGCAGGCCATTGCTACCAGGGCATGATTGTCCGGCGCCCAGGAAGCATAGAAGTAGATTAGACCTTCACGCAAAGTCAAAGGCTTGAGATCGTAACCGTCACGATTGCAGATGTAGATCTGCTCAGTACTGAAAAGCGGCACGGCGGGAAAAGCTGGAGCGACCGAAGGCAGCGGCGTAGCTTCCCCGGTTTCGCCGGGGACTGTTGTATCAGGCGGGATCGCGCCGGGAGGCGCAGGAGTTGGAGTCGGCTTTAGAGCTTTATGGGCAATGAAAGTCATGAAGTTCCCATCAGGCGACCAGGCTACCGTTTCCGGAAAGACACAGGCGAGATCAGGTGGCGTTAAGTTTCGCAAAAACCTGCCGTCGGCCGAATACAGATCGATGTGAAATTCCTGACTGGGCTCATCCCCTATTCCATAAAGCGCGAGGGCTCGCTGCCCGTCGGGCGAACGCACCGTGCGCACGAGCGCGTCATTTTGTCTTCGTGTGTTGAAGTCAATTTGAATCGCCTCGATCTTATCGTCAGTATTTTCATTGATAACTTCGGCAGGTACGGCTACGTCTGGTTCAAACCGATATGCCAGACGCTGTGCCGGAACATCGCGCAAGACGAGCGGGCGCACGTCCCGTCGTTGCGTGATTGAAGTGCACGATACAGCGAGTGAGATCAGCGTTGCCAGAATTGTGATTATTAGTGGCGACGTCTTCTTGTATTTACTGCCTAAGAAAGAGATGGCGGCGAAAAGTTTTTTGTGCTTGCGCCGCCTTATTGATGCAGCCGGTTGTTTCGTCGCGGGAGATTCGGTCAAGTCGATCAGGCCTCAGGTTTGCTTGCTAGCCAGCGATGATAGAAACGCGACAATGGTAAGTCAATGAAGTCGATGTTCCGGTGCTCGTGCCGTTTCCTGCACTGCACCCGCATTCCACCAGTGCCTGAGCCCCGCTCGTTGAGCCGGTCCGGGTTGTTAGCGGAACTTGCAAACCCTGAGGCTAACAACCTAAATCTAGCGGCCGTACACAAGCTCGTGTGAAAGTGCGGGGTTCAGAGCCAGGAGCGCGCGAATTGTGTTCCTCGGCGATAGATGATCATCATCGCCTTCGTCCTGTTCTACGCAATTGTGTTCCAGAGAACGCGATAACCTTCTGGGTAGTGGCTCATAGCTCGGCGCGCCGGCCACATAAGAGCGCGCAGCCAATGTGCCTACCAGATCGCATGTCAACTCCTCGGCTCTCTGGTCGTGAATCTTCATTCCGGTGAGCTTCGACGCACGATTCCCGACCGCTCGAAACAGCAGGTTGAGACTATCTTCGTTTCCATCCGCGATATGCACTAACTCATGTGCGAGAACACTGATTATGCCTTCGTCTGAGGGCAAGCCGGCGAGGAATATCGTACCAAACACGATGGTGTGCGGGTTCCTCAGAAACACGGAAGCATTATCACGTGAATCCATGTCTGGCCGAATGTTCCTTACCGCTTCCACGCGGGCAATCGCGCGTTGCAATCCTCCGCCGTAGCCTTGCGGGTTACGAAAATAGTAATCCCTCGCCAGTCGTTTCAGCGATATCACCACCATGCCCTTCGCGGTTGGTAATAAACGTTGCGCTCGTTTGACGCCGGCTACCGCTTCCGGACTCTGCACCGGAAGTGACGGTCTTGCCTGCATCTCGTCTATGGGCACACTACCTTTCGGATCGCTTAATCGCTCTGTACAGACTGCGACACTCGCCAGCTCGACCAACTCGCGCGCTTCTGGAGACAACGAATCCCGTGAATGACTCTTAAGCGAAGCAGTCCGTTGCGTTCCCTGTTTAGGTTTCTTCTGAGCGAATGCGCCGGGACTATCACCGCCGAGTGCGAAGATGATAAAAAAAGTGGCAAGGGTACTAACCAGTAAGATCCAGTGTCTGGTTTGAAGCGCTCCTATTCGCGTCGTCCCTTTCCCTATCACCCTGCTATTCGTCCTTTTCTCCTGTATATCAACTCGCTCTATGGGCTGCGCAAAAGCCAGGCTCTTATCAACGATCGCGCCATACGGGCTTTCGCTTCTCGATGAAAGCATTGATGCCTTCGTTTGCATCATAAGTTTTCATCAGCTCGTGCAGATACATATCTTCTACTTCCTTTAGTGCTGAATCCAGTGACCGCCCGCGACCGAGGTCGATTGCTCTTTTAGTGAGCTCGAGCGCGGCCGCCGAAAGACTTCGAAGACCGGCAAGTAGTTCAGATGTTTTTTGCTCAAGCTCGTTGTCCGGCAAGACGTAGTTCACCAATCCCAGCCGCACGGCTTCCGTCGCCTCGATAAGCTCACCCGTGAGGATTAACTCGCGCGCGCGTTTATCGCCTATAACCAGCGGCAACAACACAGCGGCTACCGGAGGAAATACTCCGAGCTTAATTTCAGGTTGTCCAAAACGCGCTCGCTCACTGGCGATCGCTATGTCGCAAGCTGCAACGAGTTCGCAGCCGCCGCCTAGTGCGGCCCCGTCAACAACCGCAATCGTGGGCCTGGCGATTTGTTCGATATTACGAAAAATCGCATGAAATGAATCGAGCATCTGAAAGATCGTTTCTTCCACATGCTCTTCCACGGCAACTCCGGCGCTAAACGCCCGGCAGTCGGCCGCGGCATCAAAAACGATGGCGACTAGTTCACGTTGCCGCCCACATTGATTGAGCGCGTCATTTATCTCGCGCATCATTGCGATGTTAAAGATATTGACGGGCGGGCGAGCAAAGGTTATCCGCGCAACGCGATCATCGATCTTGAATTTGATGTGCTGATAATTGTCGGGCATGAATCCAATAGTCCTGCTTACTCAAAAGGCCGAAAGTTCATTGTACGTTGTTTGAACGATGCCTGCTGCTACAGTCACGTCCGAAGCCGCTCGAGAACGAAGATGCGGTGCACCTAATTGAAGCTACACGAGAAACTTCCATGTTACTTCGTGACCGATGATCCCAGCCATGCTTGATAAATCCGCTTCTGCTCCTCAGTTGGATGATCGACGGGCACAATCCGATAAACCGAATTCACTCGCCCCCCGAGTTTGATGAGCAACGTGCTCAGATTGTCCGAGCGAAAGATCGTCAAGGTAACCAAATCACCGGGGCGTTTTTCCGCGAGCCGTGCTTCGAAAAAATCTTTGTCCGAACGCGTGTTATTCAGAGCCACGATCTGATCGCCCGTGTTCAATCCCTGTTCGTAAGCCGGGGTTCCGGCATAAACCTTCTTCACCAGCAGCCGATCACCTTCCTGGGATAAATCCGCGCCAAGATACGGTTTCTCCAGAGCCTTACTTCCGTCGGCGGCAGCGGCTTTGTCGAGTTGCAGACCGGCCGCCGCCAACGCAGAATTGTAATCAAGCTCTTCGCGACCTCGCACATAATTTGCAAAAAACTGCTCGAGGCTGGAGCCCGCCATCAACTCGGATGCTTGCTGAAAGTCGAGCGGCGTATAGTTGCGATTCTTTTTGTAATACTCCATGTATAGATAACGCATTACGTCGTCCAGAGACTTTGCTCCCCGGCTTTGCCTGCGAATCTCCAAGTCGAGAAGCAAACCGAGAATGGAACCCTTGTCGTAGTAGTCCACCTGCGAGTTAACCGAGTTTTCATCCTGACGGTAATACTTTATCCAGGTATCAAAGCTCGCTTCTTCCACGCTCATCACCAAACGACCCGGCGTGTTCTGCAAGTTTTGAAAGGCCTTCGCGTTTTCCGATAAAAACTCTTTTTCTGATGTCAAACCTGAGCGCCGCAAAACAAGCCGCGCATAGTAGTCGGTAAGCCCCTCCGCAACCCACAGCAGCCTGGTGTAGTTTTCCTTCGTGTAGTCGAATGGGCCAAGCGCATCAGGACGTATCCGCTTGACGTTCCAGAGATGAAAAAACTCGTGGGCTACTAACGATAGAAACCCCTGATAGGTTCTTTGCGGCGCGGCGGCGGGGCCAGCCGAACTCACGCCATCGCTACGTTCGGGCCGGAAGCCAAAGCTTGGATATCCGAGTGCTGTCGAGTTTAAGTGTTCGAGTCCGCCGCCGGTATTTGATCGCAAATGTAGAATAAACGTGTAGTCATGGTAAGGAACCTCGCCGCCCATCAACTCCACTTCCGTCTCCACAATCTTCTTTACATCAGCACGCATCTTCTCGGGATCGTAATTTCCTTCGCCGTCGATCACGATGCGGTGTGGTACTCCCTTAACTTCAAACGAGAGTGTCTTAAAATTACTTACTTCTACCGGAGAGTCGTAAAGAATGTCGAAGTTATCTGCGCGAAATGTATTCTTCGGCCCTGGCACTGGCGGCAGTCCAGTCGCTACTTTCCAGGGTTGCGGCGCCAGCACACGGAGAGTCGAAGGCGCGTTTAGGAACCCCTCGAGATACATCAGCAGGGCAGCATTGTTCCAAAAGGCATGCTCCGAATTAACTTCATTTGTTCTCACTGAAAGCTCGTTTGCGTAAACTCGATAAGCGACGCGCCAATCACGCGAGCCGTTGGTTGTGATCCGCCATGAATCTTTGTTGATCTTGTCCCACTTGAGCGGCTGTCCTGAAGCATCCGTGGCAGTAAAGTCCTGCACGTGACGTTCAAACTCGCGTATTAGATAGGAGCCGGGCGTCCACACCGGCATCACCAGCAATTCGTCCTGCGGTGCTTGTTGACTGACGCCGCGCGTGACTCTCATCTCGACATCAAGAATGTGAGTATGCGGTTTCGGCATCGAAACCGTGAAGGCGATTTCCGGCACGCTCTGCTGCTTCTCGTTTTGAGCTTCTGCGCAAAAGGTTGCCGTCAAGATCACCAGAAGCGAGAGCACGCTTGCGAAATATTGTCGGTGTTCTGGCCGTTTCGATTCCGGTTGGTTGGGCATGATCTTCAATGCCATGTTACTACGAACGACTTCGACCGACCTAAATGGACGTGTGACCTGGACAAGCGGCGTTTGTCTCTGCAAGTGCGGTTAACCGTCCTGGCTCTGGTCTGCAAGGGCTTGAAGCCGCATTATTCTATAAAAGTCAATTCGCAGGCCCGCGACCGGTCGCAATCGACTAAAGCGCTGACTGGTCAGACACACCAAAAAAATCGACTTCAGGCTGGTCTTCCAAGTCATCAGCGGACGAGACTGTTTTGCAAAACTTTTGCGCAATAGTGTCTTTGAATTTTTATAACTTTGAGAGGTAGAGGCATGCTTGTAATAGCTTGTAGCAACTGTGGTACTAAGAATCGCGTTGACCTTCGCAATGCTGCTGAACGAATTGCCAGATGTGGGAAATGTGGTACGCCGCTCGACGTCAGCAAGACAGTGGAAACTGCTGCGGAAACGAAGCCCCTGATCGTCACGGATGCTACCTTTCAGCATGACGTGCTGGATAGTAATGGGCGGCCAGTGTTGTTGGATTGCTGGGCTCCCTGGTGTGGACCATGTCGCATGGTTGGCCCAATCATGGAACAACTCGCTGCCGAGTCGAATGGGCGTTACCGCGTGGCCAAGTTGAATGTCGATGAAAATCCGCGCACGGCTGCTCAGTTTCAGATTCAGAGTATTCCCACCATGCTCATCTTCAAAAACGGAAAACTTGTAGACCGGCTTATTGGGGCGCAACCAAAACCAGCCATCGCCGCTCGGCTGCTGGCCCAAGCCGGATAGGAAAGGGGGAAGAGGGGTAAAGGGAAACGGGGGAACCGGAACAGATGAACTGAGGAAAAGGGTAACGGGGAAAGGGGAAGTCAAAACAACTTGTTCTTTCCTTGCCCCTTTACCCTTTACCCTTTTCCCTACTTCGGCCTTCTCTTTGCCCTTTCTTCCTCCGTTTCTTAATATCAGGGGCGCTCTTTCAGGTTCCGCGAGTGAAAGGACTTCCTGCGATGTTTAGAAGATTGATGTCAACGTCCGCGTCATGGACGCCGTTGCCGATACGGCTGGCATTGGCCGCGGTCTTTATCGTTCACGGTTCCCAGAAAGTGCTCGGCAGCTTCACGGGTCCCGGCTTAAAGGCTTTCACTACCGGGCCCATGGCCCAGACACCATTTCCATTCATGCGGCCTGCGTGGTTGTGGCTTGGTGCGGCCGCATTTTCGGAACTGCTGGGAGGCATATTGATCTTGCTCGGGCTACTCACACGAGTCGGCGCTTTTCTCATAGCCTGCATTATGCTGACCGCAATTGCCGGTGTTCACTGGCCATCGGGCTTCTTCGCCAGCAAAGGTGGGTATGAGTATCCGCTGGCATTGCTCGCCATGTGTCTTGCGCTTTTGATCTCGGGCGGCGGCATGGCCTCATTCGATCGCGCGCTTTCGAGAGGACGACGAAGATAATGCTCGTGACTAGTAAATCGTGAATCGTCAATAGTCGAGACAATAACCGACCGCCCCGAGTCAGACCGTTTGCCTTTTACAGCTGGCGTTACGAATTCCTATTTACGATTCACTATTTACGATTCACGATTCACTAATCCATGAAACGTTCACCACTCGTCGTAATTTTCACGACGGTATTTATCGACCTGGTTGGCTTCGGTATTGTCATTCCGGTATTGCCTTTCTACGCGGAAGGAACTCGCTTCAATGCCAGTCCTCGCATGGTAGGTTTGCTGTTCGCTTCCTACTCAGTAATGCAGTTGATCTTCTCACCCATTCTTGGACGGCTTTCCGATAAGTATGGAAGACGGCCGGTTCTTTTGATTTCGATCATTGGCACCGGAATGGGCTTTTTGATTCTTGGTTTCGCCAACACCCTCTGGATGCTTTTCGTCGGTCGCATCCTTGACGGTATTACAGGGGGAAACATTTCCACGGCGCAGGCTTATATTGCCGACATCACCACCAAAGAAAATCGCGCGAAAGGAATGGGTCTGATCGGGGCTGCCTTTGGTCTCGGCTTTGTTTTTGGCCCAGCCATCGGCGGCATTCTAAGTCGCTGGGGCGTCGAGGTGCCTTTCCTGTTTGCCGCCGGGTTGTGCTTTGCAAACGCCCTGCTGCTTTACTTCACCTTGCCTGAAACAGTTACGCCGGATCACCCGGCGCGTGTATCGGCTGCCGGCGGGCGCGGCTTCTCACAATTGATTCAGTCGCTTAAGAATCCGCGGCTGGGCTTTGTTCTCACCATTTACTTTCTGTTCATCGTTGCCTTCTCGATAATGACTACCTCGTTTTCACTCTTTACGATGTTTCGGTTCGGCTACGACGCGCAGCATACCGGTTACCTCTTCGCGTACGTTGGGGTTCTAGCGGTCATCGTGCAGGGAGGATTGATTGGACGATTAGTGAAGCGCTTCGGTGAGTTGCCGTTGGTCATTACCGGCGCATTCCTGTTTGCCGGCAGTCTCTTTGCTGTTCCCTTCGTGGGACCGCAGACAGGCGGCCTGCTGGCGCTGTTGATAGGCGGCGGCCTCTTCTCCATCGGCAACTCTCTCGCTGCTCCTTCGTTAACAAGCCTGGCGTCGAAGAGTGTGGGGGCGGCAGACCAGGGCGGCGTCCTTGGCGTAACACAATCGGTGGCGAGTTTGGCGAGAGCCGTCGGCCCAACTTTGGCCGCGTTGCTGATTCACAGCGCTATTGCTTATGTAGGCAAGGATGGCGAACCACACTTCATGAGCGACCACTCGCTGATGGTTACTTTTTGGGCTGGCTCGGCAATCATGTTTCTCGCTTTGTTGCTCGCGGTCTATTTCGCTCGCGTACACGCAGCCGATTACTCGGACGCGAGCGTGGCCGCCGCGACGTGAGGTAGCACGGACATTCCTGCTTGTCTCTGGATACTTCAGAAGAATCTGCGGAGAAGATAGAAAATCAAACTAAGCGCGAGCGATACCACCAGCATCGACACGAAGGGAATGTAAACCTGTACGCGCTCGCCTTCATAATGAATGTCTCCCGGCAACTTTCCAAACCAGTTGAAGCCGCCGGAGTAAATCAGTAGGCCGACGATAATGAGGCAAGCGCCGCCGAGGATTACCCATAAGCCGAGAAATCGATTCATCTGTTTACTGGGACCGCCTAATCAAATTGCGGGCGAGGGCGCCCGCGCTCCCAGTCGTAGCCTTATTTTACAAACTGTCCCAGCGGCCCATCCGGCTTTACGATTTCCTTCAGTGCTGAATAAGGCACCACGACGTATTGCGGTCCAGCCGCGTATGGCCCAACTTGATAAGGATCGAAAGTGATTCCCAATCCTTTCTTAGTGATGGTCCACTTGTCGTAGTTAGTCGATTCCGGTCCGGCGCCTTTCTGAATCCATTCATCATCGAGCATCGCGCCGTCACCCTCAGCCTTTGCTTGCTTCTTGAGCGCCTCAATGCAGTATAGAGAAAGAGTCTGCAAATACTTCGATCCGGGCAGGAAAAGATCGGCAAGCTTTAGTAGCTTTCCGTTTTTCAAGTCGTAATTTATGACTTCGGTGTAGGAATTTGGGTGGGCCGCTCCAGCGGAATAGCTGCTGACGGTGGACTCAACACTAATCAGATCGTCCTTTGCCAGCGCGACGGTATAGCCAATATTGATGTCGCTTCCCAAAGATTCATCTTCGGGCACTGGCGGCGAGTCCGTTACCGGTTCATCCTCTGCTGAAGGCGTCATCTCTCTCTTAAAATCCGCGATCTTTTTGCTAACCAGACTACGAACCGTTTGATTAAACTTTTCGAAGTTGGGATCCACTGAACCAGTTAACTGCGGATACGCCACGTCGATTTCATATTTTAATTTCTTATTCTTTTCCCTGATCTGACGCGCCACGATCTCTACGCCGTGGCTGAACTCAATCGGTTCCTCATGCAGCGAAAACGCGGCTTTCTTATCGCTGTTGGGCTTTGTCCAGTTTCCCGCAATCTCGATTGCGCCGTTTTCGTCCTGTTTCCAGATCCCCTTGAAGATGCCGGTCTGTTTTCCATTTGGATCAAACTCTTCCAATGTCACATTGCCGTCTTTATCTACGGTGCCGCGGACATCAATCTTCTTTCCCACTTTTTGATAGAAATAGGAACCGGCGAGGTTTTCGCCTTCGCGCACAAGCTTCATTTGCATGCCAAGCGTATTGCCAATCGAACCCTTAAAGAATTTGGTTTCTGCGGCGGCCGTGATGCCACCTTCCGGGTGCTGGCGCTCGGTGCCGTCGGGCGGGCTCGGGGCAGCTTGTTCACTCGTCGTTGGGTTTTTCCGGCAGCCAGCGACAGTCAAAAAGGCAATCAATGCGAGCGCTGTTAAGAGTTGCTTTTGCAGATTCATAACCTTTTCGGGTGGTGTCTTAATTTCGCTTCTCGGTGTAACCTCCGCGTCCTTTGTGTCTGCTCTGTGGTGAGTGATTGTGGAGCGTTTACTCACCACGGAGGCACAGAGAACACAAAGGTTGCACAGAGGAGATCTCAAACTAAGACACCACCCCTTTTTCGTATCAGTTGCGTTTTTGTCCTTGATTCACACTTAAATACCGACCAATCCGCTACGCAAGATCTCTTCGCGAATATCGGCAAACGTTAACTCACAGAGTTTGCCGCCAGTGAACAGTTCGCTTTGGGTTACGTCAGCAATAGCAAACGGAGGCGGGAAAAAGCTATCCAGCTCTTCATCTGTTTCAAAGCTAACCTCCGCCAACACCAGACCAAACAAGTCACCAAGAAACATGTCCAATGAAAACTTTCGCCCCGCAAATTCGAACCTGTAACGATTCTTGCGAATCTCGTTCGTAGCAAACACATCCAGCGTTTCCGCTTCCAGCGGGTTGAGATAGATGTTGGTTATTATTGCGCGGGAAAAATCCTCCGGGTCCGGTACAAACTTCTGCGTTAACTTCACAGTCCACTTGTTGGTCTGAGGGTCGCGGACTTTCCGAATGCGAAGCCGTGTGCCGGTCAGGTAGTTGTCAGTGATCTGCACGTGCGGACTTGCGCGCGTCAAACCTTCCGGCAGGTCCTGCAAGAGATACCGGCGCTCACGCTCCAAGCGCGCATACTTGCTCTCGGCCGGAACGATCGTGTTCTGGTCTGTTAGTTTAGCGACGCCCATTTGGTAACTTTCGCCGTAAACTTTACCTTTACCACAACAGAGAAACAAACCGGCGGGCGGCGAAGATTAATGCTGCTTTTGCAGATCGGTGCGGATTTGCGTGAGTATTTCGTAGTAGCGCCAGGCAGCCGGCGCGTTTGGTTCCTGATGATGATCTGGCTTGAGGATCAGGTCACCGGTTGCCAGCAAAACTTTCCTGACCTCCGGATTCTGCCGCACTTTTTCCCGCGTTGCGGCTACGATCAGACGATAGTGTTGCCCTGGAACGGCGGGTCTGTATTCGATCCGCTGCCCTGCAAAGGTAACCCAGGTGATGCCCACCTTCTTCATATTTTGATCGGCAAGTGTTCCTGCGGCTTTCGCATCGAAGCTTGTGAGTTCGCCGACCTGCTCACGCGTGTACCTCCACTCAAGGCCAGGAAATTTTGCGCGCTCGTCGTTGGGCCCTTCGGGATATTTCATCATCTGCCAAAAACCTTCCAGGCTGGCATAGTGTTTCCCTCTAAACGTGAACGGGGTGGCGGCAAAGTTGGAGAGCAGGCCAAGTTCATTTCGCTTGGAAAGTATTACTTCACCGGGTCCAGCCTCCTGGGGCAGTATCTCCCACGTTGGCGCGCCCTCTTTCGCTACCGGCGCCCACCAATGCGCGGGATAACGCGAGTCGCGCGCGAGCTGCTGCAGTGAAGTAAATGAACGAGTCACCGAAGCAAGGGGTCGTTGTGAATCGCTTGCTGAGGCGAAGCACAACAACATAACCAGCGCGATCAGATTGTGAATGACTCTTATCAAAGCTCAGTTGAGAAAAAGATCTTCACGCTCGATCTATTCAAGGCCGTGTTGCAAATTCTACGTCATTTGCTTGTTTGGGAACGGAAGCCCAAACCTTCCAGCCATACAGTCCAGTGCGAAGATCATATCTGACTGTCTGCCAATAATCGGGCCCATGGAACCAAGCACCTGTCTCATCGGCCAGATCCTTCTGCTCAATTCGGTGCGGATTTGATAGTACGTCGTAATAACGCCAAGGGGTCGGCGGGTTTGGTAAGTCCATCGTGGGACGATGAAATACGGAACCGGGAGCGGTAGAGCTTGTGTGAAAAGTCCAAAGAGTAACCCCTGCCCACTTCTTCGACGCGTAGCGTCGGTATGAATTTAGCCCGGCGTTTCAACGCCGGGTCAGCGCAACCGTTCGCCCTCGTCGCGTCAGCGACGGCTGATAGCCGCGCATTTCAGGCGTCGCTAGCGCGACGCGAACACCCTGTCAACACCCTTACCCGGCGTTGAAACGCCGGGCTAAATTCATACCGCCGCTACGCGTCGAAGACCCATCGCCAAAACTGTCGCAGAGTTTCCACACAGTCTCGATAGCGACCGGACGCACGGTTCATACGAGCCTGTATGCATCCCGCGTCGCCGTTAAGCACGGTGCATTGCTTCTGTGTACATCGCGGCCGGTCGCTGCTCCCGGTTCCGTATTAGTCGACCCACGATGCCAGCCTTTTCTTCGGCAGCGCGCGCATTGAACGGCTGTGTATCGCAGGTTGAACCCGGTCGCTACCAGCGACCGGCTCCAACACTCGCGGAAGTCAACGTCCCAAGTACCATTCAAAACTCAGCCAAATTTAGTCGTTGATAGCCGAGTTGAACCTAGTGGCACACCAGCCGGTCGCTATCGCTCCCGGTTCCGTATTCATCGTCCCATGACGCCAGGACTGTTTGCATCGTTACCAGATGTTTGCGTCGTTGTGGAGTCGGTCGAAATGCACTCGCTGAATCAAGTCTGGGCGACTATGAATTTACCTACTTGTTCGTGCTCGCAGGCGTCCCCATATTTTTCATCGGCATCATGAGCCGGCCATCGGCGTCGCGAGTGAGTGCGAGGAAGGCCGAATCCTGACGCAGCGAATCAAACACTGCATCAACGCGCGCCTCCATCATTTCTTTGGAGCGCACTGCATGGTAACGCTCGTATTGATAGAAGTGGCGTTTCAGAAGCGCTAATGCCTTTTCACGCTGACCGTTCTGGGCGTAGATTGCCGCGAGATTGTACGAGGCAGGCAGCAAGTTGATGTTCGCGCGCGCCACCTTCAAGGCTTCATCACCGTGTCCGGAAGCAGCCATAAAGACGGCAGCGAAAACCAGGTTGTAGGGATCCTGCGGATCGAGCGCCAGCGCTTTCTCGGTATACTCATTACCCTTCACCAGATCCCCCTCCGAATTCCAGTACACCGCCAGATTGCGATAGGCAAGCGCGAGCGGATATTCGGCGACAGACTGTTCCATGAGGTGCAAGCCCTTCAAGAATGCTCCTTCATGTATCGTAATTTTGCCCAACCCATGCAAGGCGACAGCGCGCGAAAGCGGATCGGCGGGCATATTAAGGATCCGATCGAATGTCGTCCGCGCTCTGTCCCAGTCGCCGATGTGGTGGCGATACAGCTCGCCCAGGTAACGTAATGGCGTCGGGTCAGCCGGGTCCATGAGCTGCGCCTGTTGATAAAGTTTTTCTGCCGCCAGGTAGCGGGCGTTGTTTTCGGCAATGAGGCCGCGTCGCATGGTGAGTTCAATTTGTCTACTCTGGCGCGCGTCAAAAACAGGAGAGGCGAAGTCGGGAGCATCGGCTACGCTCGCGACTTCGGCTACGCCAAGTTTTTTCAGTTCTTTCGCGGCGTCTTTTGCCTTTTTCGGAAACATGCACTTCTGTTCAAGCACTGATTGAAAGAGCTTGATGGCGGCGTCTTTTTCACCGGCCACAACCTTCGCTTTGGCGTCCCTCAAATTCTCGTCCAGCGCGCTCGCGCGTGTCTTTACTTCTGCATCAACGACCTTCTCAACCACCTCCACTTTGAGTTTTCCGTCTTTGTTCTCGACTTTGGTAATCGGCGTGCCGTCGGGCGTAGCCAGCACGGCCACCGGCAGCTTCGACTCGCCTACGAGTTTCGGAGCATTCGGGACATTGCCGTCGGCCACCTCCATCGAGATGCATTGCGAGGCATAAAGAGATAGCGTGCGAGACATGCGCAGGCTGGATTTCTTCAGCTCCTCGTTCGAGACGGGAAACCAGTAGAGGACGAGTCCCATCGGCGGCGCATCCTTAGGCGCGCGAACCTTCCAGGGCACCGGATAAACTTCCGCAGCTGCGCCGCCACCGCCGCCCGACATGCCACCACCGCCACCGCCGCCACCGCCGCCACAAGTTGCCCAGGCAGGCGCAACAGCAAAAAGAGTGATCAAAATAGTTGCTAAGGTGCGAGCAAAGAGTGTGGTGTTCGATGTTTTCATAGTCGTGATTCCTACCCAAAAGAGCGTGATTGTGCTGTCAAAGCGATCACAAGGAAGGCCCGGTCTTTCAGCGAGCCTCTGATCACCGGGCTTTTGCCTGCTTACATCTTTTTAGTTTTCCAGTCAGCCAGCCGTTTCTCCAAATCGCCGGTGTTGGCTTTTGCTTCCTTACCCATCGCGAGCGCCTTCTCACCGACGACGATGGCTTCCTCCGTCTTGCCTTGCGACGCCAATAGACGCGCCTTAGCGTACAGGTTGCCGAAAGTCTCTTTAATCTTCAGCGACTGCTCCAGCCAACCAATCGCTTCCGGCGCAGCCGTTTTATCGTCGCCCAACAGGACGTAGTTGGCTGCCTGCAGAGGCGTGCGCCAGTCGTCAGGCTTAGCGGCTGCTACGGCGGCACGTGCTTTTTCCAACGTCAACGCCTTCACATCTTTTACCGCGACCGTAAAAGGCACGCGTACCTTCTCCCAGCGGATGTTGACCTCTGCGGAATTCTCGTTAACGGGATCAATCCAAAACTCCAACCATTCTTTGTTTTCACCAACCCACTGCGGTTTCGCTTTGACGCGCAGCGTGTCCTTGGCAGGATCGTAGCTGAAGCTGCCCCATTGGTTGGCCACACTGTTAAAAATGATGGTCCATTCGTCTTTCGTCGGAATGGTGTGCAGGCTGTAGCTGCCGGCGGGAAGCTTCTGACCGTTAATCAGAACATCGTCGGTGACTACAAATTGCGTAGCTTCATTGGCGCCGGTCCGCCACGCGTGACCCCACGGCACAATGGGCGCGCCTTTGGGGCGAATGGTTTGATCGTCAAGCGTGGCCTCACCCTTAATGCTTGCCTGTTCCGGCAGCGGATCGCCCCAGATTGTTCTGCCTTTCACACCCGGACGACTGTAAGTGATGGTCACGTCGGTGACGCCAATCGTCTGCATGACGCTGGCTTTCTGGCTGGGTCGGGGCAATCGAACCTGGGCCGATGCGAAGGGCGCTACCAACAACACAAGCAATAAGGCGAAAGAAGCGTAGAAACATCTCCGGGTGGTCATGGGTATTTCTCCTGGTTATTTAGTTTGGCAAATTATCTATCGTGACCTGCGTCAACAGCAAGGAACCTCAGCTGCTGAGGGTCCGTCGCCTTTGAAGTAATGTTGTGACACAAGGTGCGAACTTCTTGCTTTTGTGCAAAGTTTTTTACCCAGTCCCAGAGGGACGAAATGTTTATAGATCACACGTTACCAAAACCTCTCTCAAGCTCCAGAGGAGCGAGATGTTGTTAAACGCATTGGAGACCTCAGCATATTTCGCTCCTTCGGAGCTGGGGTTCCTGGTTTTGGTTGCCGGTTCTAAAAACATTCGGCTCCTACGGAGCTAAGCGCACCATTGGTTGACCTGGCCGCGCTTCACCTGCAGAGTTCCTATCTGCCAAGCTTGCGACTGTTCGATTTACTACGCGGATCAGAGCAATTAGTTTCGCTTAATCCCTCGAAGGTTTACTACGCATGGTGAGATTATTTTCGCTTCCAGACCCTCGGTTGAAATCCGAAATCTCGTAACTATCATTAGCACCGTCTTGGACGCTTCCAGGAGGCACAGAGCCACAGCGGAGTAACTCAATTTGGCAAATCTCATGGTTGGGAAGGCGGGCTTGCCCCGCTCAGTTCGTTGGCATTCAACGAGCGGGGGTAAACCACCCTTCCCAACCCTGAGACTTTCCAACTAGCGCTGTTCTTTGACTCTTGAGCTGTTTTCCAAGTCATATGGCTATTGAAACAAACTTTGCTCCACCGCTCAGGTTCATGCTAAAAGAAGCGCGCAATCATCCTTCCCGTCTGGAGGAACCACCACATGCCTAAGCGAACTTTTGCGGCGGAGGCCTGCCGCCGGCGCCATTCATCCTTAATTTCTTTTCGGATTCGTCGTCCGTTCCTGCTGTTTGCCGCCGTCGTGATTGGCGGTGTGTGCTTCGCGAAATTTGCAGCACACGCACAAACAGCTGACGGGCAAACGCGTTTACTGCGCACGCCCACGATAAGCGCAACGCAGATAGCCTTCGCCTACGCAAATAATATTTGGACCGTACCGCGGTCGGGTGGCAGCGCTCGTCGTCTCACGAGTTTTCAGGGACAGACGGGAAATCCACATTTCTCGCCTGACGGAAAATGGATCGCCTTTAGCGGCGAGTATGCCGGAAATCTTGACGTCTACGTCGTGCCAGCTGCGGGCGGAGAACCTCGCAGATTGACGTGGCATCCCGGCGGCGACCTGGTTCAGGGTTGGACTCCCGACGGCAAATCGATCCTCTTCTCATCGTCGCGCGCGACGTGGGCGCCGAGTGGTGCGCCGCGTTTCTGGACAGTGCCTGTCGAAGGCGGTGTCGAAGAACCAATGCCACTGCCGCGCGCTTACCAGGGAAAGATCTCCGCTGATGGCGCGCGCATCGCCTACCGCATGAACAATTCCTGGGACGAGGAACGCCGCAATTATCGCGGTGGCCAGAACCGGCCTATCTGGATTGTCGATCTAAAAAGCTACGATCTCAGTTCGCCGCCATGGACTGACTCGAAAGATGTCGATCCAGTTTGGTTGAACGACGCAGTGTATTTCATCTCCGATCGCGATGGCGTGGCCAACGTTTGGGGATATGAGACGAGGACGAAGAAATTATCGCAACTGACGAGGTTTACTGATTTCGACGTCAAGGCACTCGAATCGGGAGCGGGCTCGCTTGTTTTCGAACAAGCCGGCTATGTTCACGAATTGGATCCAGGCAGCGGAAAGGAACACATCGTTAACATAACTGCCGCGGGCGATTTTCCCTGGATGATGCCCAATTGGGAAGACGTAACCAACCGCATCACAAACATGGCGCTGTCGCCGACGGGAAAACGCGTAGTCGTTGAAGCCCGCGGCGAAATCTTCACTATCCCTGCCGAGAAGGGCGACGTGCGCAACCTGACGAACTCAAGTGGATCCGCTGAGCGCGATCCGGCCTGGTCTCCCGACGGCAAATTCATTTCATACTTCAGTGACAAGTCAGGCGAGTATCGACTCTACATTGAGGCGCAGGACGGCCTGACGCCGCCGCGCGAAATCGTTCTCCAGAATCCGACGCACTACTACACGCCATCATGGTCGCCTGATTCGAAAAAGATCGTTTTCACTGATACAAATTTGCGGGTTTGGGTAATTGACGCCGCCAGCGGTCAGGCGAAAGTAGTCGGTAACGATCCGTGGATGGTGCCAAACCGCACGCTCAATCCCGTCTGGAGTCCCGATTCAAAGTGGGTGGCTTATGCCAGTCGTCTGCGGTCGATGTATCACGCGATCTTCGTGAGCAACGTCGATACTGGTGAAACAAAACAAATTACTGACGGTCTCGCTGACGCCGTCTGGCCCGCATGGGATGCGAGTGGAAAGTATCTCTGGTTTTTGGCGTCGACCGATTTTGGTTTGCGTTCGCAATGGCTGGACATGACTTCATACGATCACGACGAAAATTTTGGGCTCTATTTGGCAGTGTTGAAGAAGACCGAGTCGAGCCCGCTGCTCCCCGAGAGCGATGAAGATAAAGGCGTCGGCACTGGTCGCCGTGCACCGGCGCCGGGCGCCTGCGACGCGCCGGCAGAGAGCGGCCAGGGTGATCAGGCAACGCCACAAGCTTCGCCCACGCCGCGAGCACCCCGGCCTCCGGTTGCCGTGCAAATCGACTTTGAAGGCTTGCAGCAGCGCATTGTGTCTGTGCCGGGAGTGCGCGAACGTCAGTACTCAGAATTGCACGCCGGTCCCGAAGGAATGGTGTTTTACCTTGAAGGCGCACGCAATCAACCCGGTGCCGGCCCGGGCACAGGCAGTGAGTTGTCGCGTTATCGTTTATGCGATCGCAAGGTTGCTTCGTTTGCGACTGGAGTCGCAAGCTTATGAAGTCAGCGCTGATGGTCGCAAGTTGCTCTATCGCACGGCGCCCGCGACAGGAGCGGGAGGCGCCACCGGCGCCGGGTGCACCGCCTCCCGTTCCATCACTTTTTTTAGTTGAGACCGATCGCAATCCGCCGCCGGCGGGACAGGGACGCCTCAATGTAGCGCTCCGGATGTACCTCGATCCGAAACAGGAGTTCAAACAAATCTTCAACGAGGGCTGGCGCAACGAACGCGACTATCTCTACGTGCCCAACATGCACGGCGCCGACTGGCCGAAGATGAGGGAGATGTATGGACAGCTGCTTCCCTACGTAAATCATCGCGCCGATCTCAACTACCTGCTCGACATGATGGGCGCTGAGATCGCGATCGGACATTCGTATGTGCGCGGCGGAGACATGCCGGCAGGTGCCGGCGGTGCAGGGAGGACTGTTGGGCGCCGACTTCGCAATAGAGAATGGGCGTTACAGGGTGAGCAAGGATTTATGACAACGAGAGTTGGAACCCGGATCTGCGCGCACCATTGGCCGCGCCCGGCGCAAACGTCACTGTCGGCGACTACATACTCGCGATCAACGGCGTGGAGTTGAAAGCGCCGGACAATATCTATCGTCTGCTGGATGGCACAGCGAACCGGCAGACTTCGTTAACTGTAAATAGCAAGCCGGTGATGGAGGGAGCGCGAAACGTGACGGTCGTTCCGGTTGCCAATGAACAAGGTCTGCGCACCCGCGCGTGGGTAGAATCGAATCGCCGGCTGGTCGAGAAACTTTCCGATGGCCAGCTTGCTTACGTCTACCTTCCCAACACCGGACAGCCGGGCTATTCGAGTTTTAATCGTTACTACTTTTCGCAACAGGACAAGAAAGGCGTGGTCGTTGACGAACGTTTCAATGGCGGCGGCTCGGCGGCAGATTACATCATCGACGTGCTCGGGCGCGATTTCGACGGCTACTTCAATAACGTTGCTGGTGATCGTTATCCGTTTACCAGTCCGGCGGCCGGAATCTGGGGACCAAAGGTGATGATCGTTAACGAGATGGCCGGCTCGGGCGGCGACCTGATGCCCTACATGTTTAAGCGTCGCAAGATTGGCTTGCTGGTCGGGAAACGAACCTGGGGCGGGCTGGTTCATACAGCGGATACACCACCGTTTATTGACGGTGGTTCAATGATCGCGCCGCGCGGCGGCTTCTTCACGCGCGATGGGAAGTGGGCTGTGGAGAACGAAGGCGTCGCACCCGACATCGACGTCGAGAACTGGCCTAAGGACGTTATCGCCGGTCACGATCCGCAACTCGAACGCGCCGTCGCGGAAGCAATGCGTATGTTGAAAGAGCGCCCTGTGGATCGTGCCGTGAAAGAACCGCCACCACCCACCTGGGGCCGGCGGCCATAGTAGCCTTGCACAAAAAGTCGGGCGGCGATGAAATCCAACGCAGCCTGCGGAGCAGGCGATAGCATAAAGCCTGGGGTGGAGCGTAGCGGAACCCCAGGACTGTGAATCCAAGAGATCAGAGCCCGCGGGCGGGCGGCAGCCTCAGGCGCATTCTCGTGAAGGCCTTAAGATAACGATCAGTAATTCGCTAAGTTATGTGGAAATACTTCGCAGCTGCGTTTCTTTGCCTTATTGGTGCTTTGGAGATCGTCCTTGCACTCAACGGAAGAATGCGCGAAGTAATCATGAAGAATTCTCCGATTCAATCGACTCGGACGTCGCCGGTCCTCTTTTTCCTGGCCGGCGTGTCGGCCTTCGCTTTAGCGCTGGGAATTCTCTTTTATAATCACTGGCTATGAGTGGCGCGCAATATATGTCGCCTCAGTATGAGCTAAAAACAAGTGGTCCATTCGAGTACTCACCTTTCCTTCTTCAGCTTCCGGAACTTCCTGGTGATCAAATCCCGGCGCAGTGGACTGAGATGGCGGATGAACAGTATGCCGTCGCAGTGGTCAGTCTCATGCAGGAAGCAGCGCGCCGCGAGTCCGTTGGCTTCACGCTCGAAAGTTTTCCCCTTAACATCCTGCGCTCGCAAGACAGCGCGGTCGGGTCGCTTGAGTTCAGCAGGCACCTTGGCAATCGACAAGCAGCCCTCCTCACCGATTTGTTCACCTGCAACCGACAGGATTTCGGGATTGGCGGCCACCAGCTTGGTGCCGTCACAGTCCATCACGAACAAACGCAGCGGCACGCCGATTTGCTGCGCCGCTAGCCCCACGCCTCCCGCGTCGTACATGGTGTCAAACATGTCCTGAACCAGTGATTCCAGGTCGCCGTCAAAATCCACCACCGGATCGCCAGGCTCTAGAAGAACCACGGCCGGATAGTCAACTATCGGTCTTACTGGCATAGGAAATGTGAACCGTTGAATCCGGTTGTGTACGAGCGAACTTCGAACTCGTGATCGTGGCTCTGCCACTTGATGTGCGGTGGTGGCTATGCCGCACCGTCAGTGTTGGGAAAATATTGGGGCTGCGCCCCGGATTAAGGGCGGAGCCCAAAGAGCAAATCAAGGACTTCGCGGAAGGTCAGAGACAGTCAGAGACCTCCCGCACATCAGCTGGCAGAGCCATGATCGCGAGCTCCGGGACATCTCGCCGCCGCCAGCGAGACCACGCAACTACGCTTCGACCAACTCTTCGTCCGGTTTCTTCAAGAACTCATCCGGCTCGACAATCTTGCCTGCTATCGCAGACGCGGCGACGACGTAAGGGGAAGCGAGGTAGAGTTTGCCGGGGCCACTGCGGCCGGGGAAGTTTCTGTTTTGTGCGCTGACGGTGACAGTCTCAGCGGTCGGCGAAGCGCCTGGGCCCGCGTTGATGCAAGCACCGCAGGAAGGATCGATCAACTCCGCGCCGGCTTGCTCAAAGATCTCGATGTAACCCCGCTCGCGTGCATACTGCTTAATCTTCTGGGAGCCAAACTGAAGATAGAGATGAACGCCCTGCGCGACGCGCTTCCCTTGCGCGAGCGCGTTCTGCAATACCTCGGCATACATATCCATATCGGCCATCTTGCCACCGGTACACGAGCCGCCATACGCCGCATCGATACGCACTTCTTCCTGAAGTTGATCGATAGGTATACCGTTACGGGGATCACCGGGCAGCGCCACCATCGGCCGAATCTCATCGAGATCAATTTCAAAGACGGCTGCATACTCCGCGTCCGGATCGCTGTAAGTAAACCCCTTGCGCACTTCTTCCGGGTCGAGCCCGCGCATCTTTACGATGTAGTCGAGAGCTGTTTCATCCGGCTCGATGATGCCGGTGGTGCCTCCGGCTTCGACGGACATGTTGGTTAGCGTAGCTCTCTCATCCATGGGCCAGTTCTTTAAGATCGTCTCCGGCAAACTCGAGCACTTTGCCGATGCCTTTGCTTGTCTTCATGTAATCGCTTGCAAGAATGACCAGCATCACATCTTTCGCCGCAACATCCGGACGCTTGCGTCCCTGTAAAACATAACGCACCGTCTCGGGTACCTTAATGCGAATGTCTTTTGCGAACCACGCATTCGCCATGTCGGTCGAGCCGACGCCAAACGCGAAACAGCCCAGCACGCCCGCCATGCAGGTGTGGGAGTCAGTGCCGATAACGATTTGACCGGGCAACGCGAGGTCTTCGACGACAGCGTTGTGGCAGATTGCTTCCGAGCCGCCTTCAGGATTCTCACCGTAGAGTCGAATCCCCTGCTTGGTGGTGAAGTCTTCCTGCGTCGTCGCGAGCCCCTCCGCTCTCTCCAGCAGTCCCATCTCGCGATGTTTCGGCGACATCACCTTGCCAAGAAACGTCAGGTGATCGCGAAAGGCGAATACTGATTCCGGCTCGCTTACGCGAGCCGCTGGACCTAACGCTTGTTTCAAGAGCGACTCCGCCATCGGCGTCACATACTCATGCGAGAAACGCACGTCCGCGACAGCAAAGAGCGCGTCGCCAGGCTTCACCGCCGCCACCCCAATTTCACCGGCCCGCACAAACGCATGACGCGCAATGATCTTCTCGGTGATTGTCATCGGACGTTGCGGCTGTTCCGCAGGCGTTTCCAGCGGCGGCGGCGTTACCTTGCCGGCCAGTCGCGCTTTGTTGTAGTTGAAGAGTCCGCCGTATTCGACGATGTCTTTGGAGATTGGATCGAGCCCGCGCGTAAACTCATCGAGCGGAATCTCTTCGCCGCGACGGATGCGTTCAATCAGGCCGAAGTCGGTTGAGGTCAGCAGCCCGATGTTCTGCGAATTTTGGCCGTAAATCTTTTCGATACTCTTGGCGATGACGAGTTGAATGCCAGCCCACTTCTCGGCGTAAGGCGCCGTCTCGCGAGATGAACCGCATCCCTTGGAGAGTCCGGAAACCACCACCGCGAAGCCGCCAGCCTTCACTTCGTCCTTCTTCACCGCGCCGTCGCGCATGCCGACATAAACGTATTGGCCCAACGTCTCGTCGTAGTAAAAGCAAACCCAGCCCGGTGTGATCTCGTCGGTCGAGATGTTGCTCATCAGCGGCAGGTCGTCATTGAGCAAACGCGCTGTGAGCTCTGCTTCAAGCCGCTCTCGCTGCTCATCATCTTCGGCTTCCAGTTGTCGACGGATAAGAGAAGTGTCTTCGGTTAGAAAAAGAATGCGGCGCGTGAAACGAATCCTCCGGGATTGTTCCGGATTGCTCTGATTCTGCATGTTATCCCTCATACCAAACTTTTTGTTTGGATTAATTATAAACCGAGTACTGCCCGCATTCACACTTCGCAAGAATAACGGTACTATTGACGTGCCCTAGGCCATGGATACAACTGAAAACGTATGTTGAGTTCTATTGAAGAGCCAAAACTGCTAGACACCGCCCCACTTCCGGATAATAAGAGGGGCGCTATTCGTGAACTTCTCACCCTCAACGACTATTATCGCCACAACGTATGGCCCGAGCCCTACGACAGGACTACACATCATTTGCAATTGGGAGACGCCAGGGATCTTTCCTTCATTCGGGATGAAAGCGTGCATTTAGTCGTTACTTCTCCTCCTTACTTTACGTTGAAGAAGTACGAGGACAATGAAAACCAACTGGGAGAAATAGAGGATTACGAAAAATTCCTGGATGAACTTGATAAAGTGTGGCAGGAATGCTCAAGGGTGCTCGTACCAGGAGGTAGAATTTGTTGTGTTGTTGGAGATGTGTGCATTTCTCGTCGTGCAGCCGGAAGGCACTACATTCTACCTCTCCATGCCGACCTTCAAGTGCGGGCTCGTGGAATAGGCCTCGATTGCCTGACGCCGATTCTCTGGTTCAAGATCGCAAATGGAGCTACCGAGGTTCCAGGTAATGGCGCTGGTTTCTATGGAAAGCCCTACCAACCGGGAGCGATTATTAAGAACGATGTAGAACACATTCTCTTTTTCCGAAAGGGTGGCACCTATCGTTCGCCAACTCCAATGCAAAAGGCCCTTTCCATGCTAACGAAAGAAGAGATGCAAAGATGGTTGGTCACCGCTTGGAGCGACGTTAAAGGCGAATCCACCAAAGCAGGGCATCCTGCGCCCTTTCCAGAAACTTTGGCCGAACGCTTGAGCAGATTATTCTCGTTCGCTGGAGATACCCTGCTCGATCCTTTTGTCGGAACCGGCACAACCTGCGTTGGTGCTCTGAACACCGGCAGGAATAGCATAGGAGTAGAAATTGAAACAAAATATTTTGGAATGGCTGAACGCAGGCTAAAGACTGTGGCAGCGCAAGGCCGGATGTATGGAGCTACCCGCGCAAGCGTGACCATAAGCTGATTTACCTAAATATGGCTGAACACGAATACGCTTTGCTCAAAGCTTTTCGCGGACTCTTCGAAGGTTCTCCCTATCTTCATCGCAAATCCAACCTGGGCGATTTTGTAGCTTCGCAGCTGTATGAAGATCTTGTAGCCCTGAATAAATCTGAAAAACTAACGGCGAGAGTTCACGCTCACGAGAGAGTGGTTAATCTTCGAAACGTGATGATCGGTAAGCCAGCGCGAAGGGGTGACGGTACGTTCGGCGAAATCGTGCCCACGGCGATCGCGGTGATCGAAAAAGGGATACTAGTTGGCCGCGGTCCAGTAGCTACAATTGAAATCGGAGCCGAAACCAAAATACTCGCAAAGGCTATGATTAAGCAGATCGACCGGGTGATTGGTGACCTCATTCGACAAGTCGAGCAATTCAAAAAGAGTGGTGGCAATCCGATTTGCATTGCATCCTTCCCAAGAAGCACCCCGAGCGGAAGAGCTCCTGATTCAGAGAGCTCTTCCGGCATTTGATGAATTTCAACTGTTAAGATTTCGAGCAACTAACGTTAAGCCTTATCCATTTGAGTGGGTCGACCTGACTACTACCGTAATGGAATATGGAGCGCTTCTTACTAGGGTATCCAGGGAATACGACAGACGGTTTCCGTAAAGCCTACGCTTCAAACTGCAATACGCACGGATCAGAGAAGTATCTTCGGTTAGAAAAAGAATGCGGCTCGTAAATTTCACGCGCTCGGGTCATTGCGTCGAATCGCCAACATTGATCGCGTCTCCAGGGAGGACACATGCCGATAAGAAAGAATCCAAATCTTACAAGTCGCAGAGGTGTAATCGGAATGGGCGCTCCGCTGCCGTCCGCGCCACCAGTAATGCCTTCCAGTTTTCCAAACGCGCGGTCCAGCGGATTGTTTTCAGCGCCTAAGAACGCCAGGTTCATAGACTGGACAGTGATGAATGGCGGAATCATCGGCCACTGGATTCGCGTCAGGGTGTATAAGTGCCCGATCGGAGCGCCAAAGATTGCGATCGCGGGACCAACCGCAGTTTTTCTTGACGCGACCATTGCGACGCACGAAACAGTCTCACTCACGGGAGGCAAGCCTGATCGCAAGAGCGTTTATTATGAAGTTGTGGTTGAGGACGAAGACATGCGCATGCACCCGAGTGTGCAACTCTTCCAGAAGTATCCCACGGATGTCATTCCCGGGACGTTGATCACGCCGGGAGACTTCGGACAGACGGTAACGTGAAGATCGTTCTCCAGGTAGTGGATTCGTGGCCAAATTGTAGGCGCCCGGTCACCTGCTCGATATCATCGCGCCATAATTCATTACAACCGCACCATTCCGAAACGCTCGAATCTCCGCAGAATGGTGTCAGAGCTATGGCGCCATGTAGATCAATTCGCGCTGTCGCCGGCTTGCTCCAAACAGTGCTCCGCCTACAGCTCCGGCTCCAGACCACCTACTCCTTGTCATACTGCATCGCGCCAATGACGGTGCCTTCTGTATCTTCAAAAAAGATCAACGTGCCGACGGTGGGAATATAAAACTTGGGCATGACGATCTTCCCACCGTTGGCCTCTATGGCGGCAATCGTGTCGTCGATGGAATCGACGCCGAGGGTGCATTCAAACCCGTACATTGGTTTTCCCGCGACCACCTCGCGTCGACCCTGTAGCGCGCCCTGCACGCCCGGATCGTCATCAGTCCCGGTTTGGATGAGGTAGAAGTTTGGCGGTCCCCACGGCGTAAATTTCCAGCCCAGTGCGTTCTCATAAAACTTTCGGGCGCGGTCAACGTCATCGGCATGAATCGCAAAGTGCTTGAGGTTATTAGGCATCGCCTGTGTCCCTTCTTCTGAAGCTAATACTGAAACGTAGTGCTAATATCACTACTCACTGGTTGTGAGCAAACCGGGAGTTCTGGAGTTGTATCGCGCACCTGACGGCGCGTTGCGGGCGAGGGCGCCCGCGGTCCCAGTCAGCAAAAACCTATGAAGCGAGTGACAGGGATTGGGGGCGTGTTTTTTAAGGCGAAAGATCCCGAGAAGCTACGTGCCTGGTATCAGGAACATCTCGGCCTGGAGTTCGACACTTATGGCAGCGTGGTTTTTGATTGTCCGGCAGACGAAGAGCAACAGAAAACTGCCCAGACGGTTTGGTCGTTATTTCCAGTCGATACAAAATACTTCGATCCCAGTAGCGTTCCTTTCATGATCAACTACCGAGTCGAGAATCTCGCTGCTGTTTTGGCGCAGCTTACGAGCGAAGGCGTGGCGGTCGATGAACGCGTGGAAGAATACGAATACGGGCGCTTCGCATGGTTGATGGATCCGGAGGGCAACCGGATCGAACTGTGGGAGCCTGGTGTTCCCTTCACGAAGGATAGTGACGAAAAGGTTGACGCTTAGCGCTGTAGTGAGATAAAGAACAAGTCGAGAGCAGGAGGCAGGTGATCGCCAATGAATAAAGTTACTGAAGCAAATAACGAATCACGGTTGACCGCCCCGGAGGTCCTTGAGCGCCTCAACCGCGCCCGAAAGTTTATCGACCTTTGTTACGATCTCCCGCTTGATCTTAATGAGATTTCCCGCCACGCCTGCTTTTCTCGTTACCACTTTCTGCGACTATTTCGGCAGGCATTCAATAAGACTCCGCACCAATATCTGGTCGAGCGAAGGATCGAAAGGGCGAAGGAGTTATTGAGCGCAAACGAACTGAGAGTTACAGATGTTTGCTTCGAAGTTGGATTTCAAAGTCTGGGATCTTTTAGCAGTCTCTTCCACAAATCTGTCGGCCATCCACCGGTGACTTACCGCGAGAAAAGCCGCGAAATTCAGGCGGCAAAGCGGAAGATTCCGGGCTGTTTCCTGGTGATGTACAAACTGGAATCTGCTTAGACTCCGTTGAATCCGTATAGAACGCAGACTCGTCCGACGCCGCACAAGTGCGCGGTTGACTTCAGCGAACCTCGGAGCCGGTCGCTACCGCTTCCGGTTCTGTATTTGTTGTGAGCCGCGCCTCGCTTTCGTCGCAGCCGCTGAAGTGCATGCTGTGCTCCACGATTCTCATCGTCGTGACGTTGAGAACACGGTCGTAATAACAAGTCTGGCATTGTGGGTCGACGAACGCGGAACCGGGAGCGGTAGCGACCGGCTCATCTGCAACAGCTTCAACTCCAGCTATCAACAAATAAATTTGGTTGGGTTTTGATTGGTACTTGCGCTTCTGAACGGCGTCAAACCTGCGAGCCGAAATTATTAAGTTTTTGCGGAACTTTGCGAGTACTCTCACGCCCTCCGCGGATAAGTTTTGACGTTGATTGCATCAAATCCTCAGAACCATAGCAATTTTCGAGAAGCGCCATTTCGCAGGATCGTTTACTCTCTTCAAAAACCTTATTGAGGAGAACCGCTTATGATCCGCAAGATGTCCCACGCCACGATTTTTGTTAACAATCAGGACGAAGCTCTTAATTTTTATCGGGACAAGCTGGGATTTAAAGTCCACACAGACGCTATGGTGGGAGCGGATTTTCGCTGGCTTACTGTCAATGCTCCAGATCAGCCCGATTTCGAGATTATCCTGATGGAGCCCAAGCCTGGCATGCTGATGGACGAGTCAACTGCCGCCCAATTGCGCGCGATCATGGACAAGGGTGTGCTGGGGGCTGGTGCGTTTCATACGGACAACTGCCGCGCTACTTATGAAGAGTTGAAGGGCAAGGGGGTGCAGTTTGTTTCTGAACCCACCGAAAGACCTTACGGCATCGAAGCCGTCTTCAAAGATAACTCCGGAAATTGGTTTAGCCTCACTGAACCAAAGAACGAAGTAGTAAATCGTAAATAGTAAATCGTGAATAGTCGAAAACCGTCGCCGATCGAAGCGCGAAGTTCTTTTCTTAACTATTCACGATTTACTATTTACGATTCACGATTTACTAGATTAGGATTAGCGACGCTTCGATAGTGGCGAGGCTGTTTGTGGGGTAATGTTAGCCGAGCAATAATGCCCGACAATTGGTGAATGTGTAGTGAGCCCTGCGAAGCGGGCGTCAGCATAAAGCCTGGGGCGTAAGCCCCAGGAAGAAGCGCAGATCAATTTCAGCCCGTGTAACGGGCGATAGCGGCTTAAGGTTGATCCATTGTGGTTATGCTCTAAGGTTGGTGTTTACCAAGCGGGGCGCCACGCTGTCGCCCGTTACACGGGCTCTGTTCTAATTATTCCTCGATCCTGGGGTTCCGCTTCGCTTCACCCCAGGCTTTACGCTGACGCCTGCTCTGCAGGCTAAAACGGTTTTTCTACGTGACTTAATCCGAGATACCAAAGTTGCCTGAACCCATTGGAGCAGCCCCATGCGAAATAGAATCTGCTTACTGGTTTTCCTTTTCACCTTCATAGCAACGACCGTCGGCGCCCAGGCTCAGCAGTCACTCGACGCCATGATCGACCGTGATCTTGCTTCGCTGGTGGCAACTTACAAAACTCTGCACGCCGCGCCGGAACTTTCGCATCACGAGGAAAAAACGGCCGCATTTTTTGCCAACCAGTTGCGGGCGATGGGATACACCGTCACGGAGCGGATCGGGAAATATGAAAATCCGGAATGGACTGGCTACGGTGTTGTTGCCGTAATGAAAAACGGGGCCGGTCCGACGGTGTTAGTGCGCACGGAACTTGATGCTCTGCCCGTTGACGAGAAGACCGGCCTGCCCTATGCAAGCAAAGTAAAAACTAAAAATGACGCCGGCCAGGACGTTAGCGTAATGCATGCCTGCGGTCATGACATTCACATAACGAACATGCTGGGCACGGCAAAGATGCTTTCGGAGTTGAAAGACCAGTGGCACGGCATGCTTATCATTATCGGCCAGCCGGCAGAGGAAACTATCGACGGCGCCCGGGCGATGCTGCGAGATGGGATTTACGAGAGGTTTCCCAAACCAGATTACACGATAGCGCTTCATGACGACGCTAATTTGCCAGCGGGAACAGTTGGCTACACGCCCGGCTACACGCTCGCAAGTTCCACTTCAGTTGACATAAAAATTCGCGGGCTCGGCGGGCACGGCTCCAAACCGGATGCGACCAAAGATCCAATTGTGGTGGCCGCGCAGATTGTGATGGCCTTGCAGACGATCGTTAGTCGTGAAAACTCGCCGTTTGATCCGGCTGTGGTTACGGTCGGTTCGATTCATGGCGGTACGCGCTACAACATCATTCCCGATGAAGTGAATTTGCAGTTGACGGTTCGCGCCTACAAAGAGGAGGTGCGGCAGAAACTTCTTGCCGCCATCGAGCGAATCACCAAAGGGATCGCCCTCGCTGCGGGAATTCCAAACGATCGAGCACCGATCGTGAAAGTCAGCGAGACCGAGATCACTGCTGCCACTTACAATGATCCGCAGTTGACGGAGCGACTGGCAACGGTCTTTGTTAAAGCCCTTGGGGCGAACAATGTTGTTAAAGTTGCGCCAGCAATGGCTAGCGAAGACTTTGGCTACCTCAGCCTCGATCAAAAGATTCCGTCGACAGACTTCTGGCTTGGCGCTGTCGATCCAGCCAGAGTAAAAGAAAGTAAGGAAACGGGAACGCCATTGCCGTCATTGCATTCGGCTCTGTTTCAGCCGTTGCCTGAACCCACGCTGCGCACCGGGATCAAAGCCATGACTTCAGCCGTACTGGACTTGATGAAGAAATGAGTAACGGGCAGGACCAACGGAGGAAGTGGGGAACTGGGGGAAGGGGTAAAGGGTAATAGGAGAACGGCCCACCATGTTGATCTGACTTCCGACTTCTGACTCTGACTTCTGACTTCTGACCTCTGTTCACTAATGGATTGGCAAAGAATTCATCCAGCTCCCGGTTCCTATTGGTAGTTTCTATGGGTTCTCAAGCTCTAACAGCGGCAGTGGCGGAATTGGACCGCCGGATCTTGAATGATCCGGCTGTTGGCAGGCAGCTGTTTGAACGACTATTGGCAACCCAACGCGAGTTAGGCCTGCTGCATGGGGATCGTCCGACCTGCCCGTTTCTTCGTCCTCACGTTCTTGGCAGAGAGCAGTATGCAAGCATCAGTCGTGCAGCAGAGATCATTGCCGGTGCATTCGAGAAGCTGGTGACGCAGGCACTTAGCGACGATAAAATGCTCGATGAACTGGGCCTTACCGCTACCGAGTTTAAGATGGCGCGCATCGACCCGGGCTACTCGGTGCTCTGCGTCACCAGCCGCCTTGATGCCTTTCTAACAGAAACCGGTTTTCAGTTTCTCGAGTATAACGCTGAGAGCCCCGCGGGAGTCGGCGATCAAATGCAACTCGAGAAACTCATCTTCTCGCTGGACCATGCCAGAGAGTTTCTCGAACGTTACGCGCACTGGCGTCCCGAGCCACATCGGTTATTGCTGAAAGCTCTGGTTGCCGCCTATCGCGAGTGGGGCGGTGAAGAAGAGCGCCCGCGGATCGCCATCGTTGACTGGGAGGGCGTCGCAACCGAGAGCGAATTTCGGATACTGCGGCAATACTTTGAGGCTGAAGGCCACCCGACGGTGATTGCCGATCCGCGTGAGTTGCGGTATGACGGCGATCGGCTATGGGCCGGCGATGCGCGAGTCGATATCCTCTACAAGCGCGTAGTTATTCATGAGTTTCTTGAGCAGACGAACGAGACTCATGCGCTGGCCCGCGCTTACGCAGACGGTCGCGTATGCATGGCTAATTCTTTTCGCAGCAAGATGGCGCATAAGAAAGCGGGCTTCGCCATCCTCAGCGATCCGCGCTATGAAAGCTTGTTCACTGCGCCAGAGATCGAGGCCGTTCGTAGCCACATTCCCTGGACGCGCCGGGTTGAGCGCTCAACGACAGTTTTTGAAGGAAAGGAACATGATCTGTTGGATTTGCTGCGACGGGAACGACACCGGTTTGTGCTGAAGCCAAACGACGACTACGGTGGTCATGGCGTCTTCATTGGCTGGGAAATCGATGAAGCCGCCTGGTCCGCGGCCATCGAGCTGGCACTGGCGCGACCTTACGTTGTTCAGGAACGTGTAGTGCTGAAGAAGCTTTCGATGCCAATGTTTACCGATCGTGTTCGGTTGGAAGAGTTGTTTATTGATTTCAATCCGTTTCTGTTTCATAACAAAGTGGAAGGCGCACTGGTGCGGCTCTCTTCTTCGTCGCTTTTGAATGTTACGGCTGGCGGCGGACAAACCGCGCTGCTGGTACTGGAAAACATGTAAAAGACCACCGACGTGATTTTCATCAATTACGATTGACGAACTAAGTATGGACATTGAATCTGTTCGCAAGTTTTGCCTCGCGCTGCCACATGTAACCGAGGATGTGCAGTGGGAAAGCGATCTGCTTTTTCGCATCGGTAACAAGATGTTTGCCGTAGTAGCGCTTGACGCTGCCAGCAATCACCGTATGTCGTTCAAGTGCTCTCCGGAAGTATTTGCTGAATTAACCGAACGAGAAGGAATTGTGCCGGCACCTTATGTAGCCCGCTACCATTGGGTGGCGCTCGAACGTTTTGATGTCTTGCCTGAGCGCGAGCTGAAGGACCTGCTAAGAAACGCCTACCACTTAATCCTCGAAAGATTGCCTCGGAAACTGAAGGCGCAGCTGGAATCCCCAGCAACTGTCGGCAAAGCCTCGAAGCGCTGAGATATGAGTATAGTAAATGCATCTTTCTGTTTCCGTTGCCGACCCTGTCTGCCGGAGGCTCAATGGTCCTGATGCCAACAAATTGGTGGGAAAACTTTTTTCATGGAGTCGCGCTGGATTTTTGGCGCGCTGTGATAAGCGACGAACAGACGTGTGCCGAGGCCGACTTCATTCAGAAGCATCTACAACTTTCCGCCGGCGCCAAAGTGCTGGATGTGCCGTGCGGCAACGCCCGACTTTCAATTGAACTAGCGCGCCGGGGAATCCAACTAACCAGCGTAGACGTCGCACCCGAATTCATTGCCGAAGGAAAAATGAAATCGAGTAAGGCCGGCCTTCCGATCGATCTGCACGAGCGCGACATGCGCGACCTGCCCTGGACCGGAGAGTTTGATGGCGCGTTCTGCTTTGGCAATAGTTTTGGCTATCTCGACGATCAGGGCAATCTGGATTTCCTCAAGGCAGTTTCAAATGCTCTGCGACCGGACGCGAAGTTTTTGCTGGATATTGGCGCGATTGCTGAGTGCCTCCTGCCGGTGTTTCAAGAAAACCGCAGCATGGAAGTTGGCGGCATTACGCTTGTCGCCGATAGCCGTTACGATCACGCGCAGGGTCGAATGTT
Organism: Blastocatellia bacterium; assembly: GCA_963698325.1. Taxonomy (GTDB): domain Bacteria; phylum Acidobacteriota; class Blastocatellia; order Pyrinomonadales; family Pyrinomonadaceae; genus PSRF01. The sequence goes on from CAVOQJ010000013.1 coordinate 1,679,280, forward strand.
TACGGAATACACTTTCATACGTGATGGACAGACAGACAGGCGCCCCACTTCACAGCGTGTCTACACCTACCACGAACTCCAGGAGTTGCTGCGCGAAGCAGGCTTCGAAATTGTCGTTGCCTATTCCTCCTTGTCGGAAGATCCTTTCAAGCTTGGTGCTCAGAGACTGTTATTGATTTCTGAGAAACAGAAAGAGCGGGGGTAAACCCGCCTTCCCAACCCAGAGCTAACTACAGTTGTGCGCAACGCTCGGGATTGAAAGGCTTGCAAGCAAGATATCTAAGTCAATTGTGAAGTCTCTGGGTCGGGAAGGTTGGTTTAACCCCGCTCTTGTTTGTCCACACTATCAAACAGTCAGGACAACCCCGGACCACTGTTCGCGACTCCAATCCACACTCCCCCATTCCCGGTTCATTCCCATTCGGCTCGGAGGTTACGATGAGGCCCAGGTTCGCAAGCTCGTTCCTTCTGCTTTTCCTCGTTGTTTTCACACAAACTGTCTACGCCAAAACTGGTCCCGAGGCTCTGGCGGTGAAAGCCGTCTCCGAAAACTCGGCCGAATCCGCGGCCGCTATTGCCGAACTTCGTGCCATGGGCCCAGCCGGATTAAATGCGCTTTTTCAAACTCACACCAGAGAGATCAATGAGCAGATCGTGAATCCCGCGCACGCCGCTACGCCGGAATGGAAACGGTTGAGCGCGGCTCTCGATGCCGTGAGCCAGCAGAAAGACAGCTACCTCTCCGGGCTTTACTGGTACACCGACATCGACCAGGCAAAGGCAGCCGCGCGCGCCAGCGGGAAACCAATTCTCTCGTTGCGCTTGTTGGGAAAATTAAATGAAGAGTTTAGCTGCGCCAACAGTCGCTTCTTCCGCACTGTGCTTTATTCGAATGCGCAAATGTCGATCATGCTTCGCGATAGATTCATCCTTCATTGGCAATCGGTTCGTCCGGTTCCCAAAGTGACGATTGATTTTGGCGACGGTAGAAAACTGGAGCGCACCTTAACCGGCAATAGCATCCATTACATACTCGACGCAGAAGGTCGCCCCATCGACGCGCTTCCGGGCCTTTACGGTTTCTGGCCATTCTTTCGTGGGCTCGAACACGCGGAACAAGTCTTCAAGGAGTTGCAGGGAAAGGATGACCAGGCCCGGCGCGTGACACTGGACAATTATCATCGCGCTCGTATCGACGCGATCACGGCCGCCTGGGTCGCAGACACAGGAAAATCCGGCGGCAAGATTCCGGATTCGCTAGTGAAGAGCGGTGACCAGAAATCGCCGCGCGCGATGATAGTGGCTCCGGCCGCCGTGACGAAGTCTATTACTGAAGTGAGCATACTCGGCGCTATCACGAGAGACGCCGAAGCCCTTGGCAAAGCAACCGATGAAGAAGGGTGGAAAAAGATTGCAGCGCTGCACGCCGACGATGCGATGCTCGACGCACGGAGTCAGGCGCTGATCAGACGTCAGACTGAAAACCTCTTCGCAACGTTGGCAGCGCCCAGAACGACTGATGCTCAGTTCGCCGGCCTCGTCAGAAACTTTCAAAGTTTGCTGGCCCTTGATTCCGTGCGCAATGAATATGTGCTGCATACGAAACTTCATGCATGGCTGATGCTCGGCCAGAATGCCGATGACGTGAACGCATTGAACGAGAGAGTTTATGCGCAGCTGTTTCTCACACCACGTTCAGACCCATGGCTGGGATTGCTTTCGCCCGATGTTTATACGGCGCTGGAGGGCGGCGGCATAAGTCGGTACTGAAATCTGAGCGCCGTTAGGCGAGCGGTGTTTTATAGGCGGTCGATGATTACGTCATAGTTCTACAGTGATCTGAACAACTCGCAGTCAGGAAGGGGGCTTGCCCCCGGGTACTGGTTCAGTTTGAAATCGGCACGAGGGTTCGAACTTTACAGAATGTTGGCCGCAGGTCGCGCGACTGTATCAACTTCGGGAACTATGCAGAACTATTACAGAACCGAGCGCGGTAGCGCCGGATGCTAAAGTCTACGTTGGCCGTAAGCTGGGCAATACTCTTAATACTCAGCTTGACTCTAGCATCCGGCGCTACCGCGCTCGGTTCTGTAATCGTTTGTTTTCCTCGTTGAATTCCCGCCGACTCATTACTTGCTGCTTTCATTACCAAACTGAACCAGTACCTGCCCCCCCGCTCGTTTTGAGTGAACAATCAAGCCGAAGCAGCGGGGGCAAGCCCGCCTTCCTGACCTTCGAGACTATGTGACTTGAATGATCAGATTCCCAGTGAAATAGTTCGCCCGCCACTGGCTCCCAGTCACTTCATCTTCGAATAATCGCGTCCGCAAACTCGGCGGTCCTGGCAGTGCCGCCGATGTCGCGGGTGCGCACCTTGCCTTCCTCGAAAACCTTCAGCATCGCATTCTCAGTTCGATCGGCTGCTTCGCGTTCACCAATGTGACGCAGCATCAATATGCCTGACTGCAATAACGCGGTTGGGTTGGCTATTCCCTGTCCGGCGATGTCTGGCGCTGAGCCGTGCACTGCTTCAAACATAGCGCCTTTCTCGCCGATGTTTGCGCCAGGCACCAGGCCCAGCCCGCCGATCAAACCCGCGCACAGATCCGATACGATGTCGCCGTAAAGATTTTCCAGCAACATCACATCAAACTGTTCCGGCCGCATCACCAGCTGCATGCAAGCGTTGTCGATGATCTTGTCGTCAGCCTGAATATCGGGAAACTCAGCGGCGACTTTCCGGAAGCAATCCAGAAACAATCCGTCAGACAACTTCATGATGTTTGCTTTATGCCCGCAGGTTATTTTCTTGCGGCCCTCGCGCCGCGAATACTCGAAAGCAAATCGCGCGATGCGCGTCGAAGCTTTTTCCGTAATGATCTTCAGACTCTCCACAACTCCGGGAACCACTACGTGCTCCAGGCCCGCATACAAACTTTCCGTATTCTCGCGAACAATGACGAGGTTGAGTTCGGGATAACGGCAGGGAACGTTTGGCAGCGCACGGATCGGACGCAGGTTAGCATACAGATCAAGCGCCTTTCGCAAACCTACATTGACGGAAGTGAAACCTTTGCCGATGGGCGTAGTGACCGGCCCCTTGAGCGCAACTTTGTTGCGCAGTATCGACTCGAGCAAGTCTTTCGGCAGCGTTTCGCCGAATTTTTCCAACGCCTGGGCGCCGGCGTAGTGAGTTTCCCATTCAATCTCCACGCCCGAAGCTTCGATGATGCGCACTACGTTGGAAGCGATTTCAGGACCGATGCCGTCGCCGGGAATCAGTGTGATACGATGTTTCATAATCGTTTTGGTCTTTGTAGTTCGAACCTTTGGACTTTGGTCTTTGATCCTTTGAACTTTGTTTCGAAGGGCCTAAGGATACAGACTTCAAAGCCCAAAGACCAAAGGCCAAAGACCGTCGTCGCCAACCAAGTAAAGACAAAACACGCTCGTGAAATGACAGATACGGCAGACGTTGTAATTATCGGTGGCGGCGTGATCGGTCTCGCCGTGGCAAGGGCGCTGGCCTTGCGCGGCGTGAACGATGTGCTTCTGATCGAACGCCACAGTTTGGGTGCGGAGTCGTCTTCTGCGGCTGCCGGAATGCTGGCGCCACAGGCCGAGGCCAATCGTCCACATGAGTTTTTTCAACTCACTTGCCAGAGTCGCGACCTTTATCCAGGCTTCGCCTCGTCATTGTTAGAAGAAACTGGCATCGACATTGAGCTTGAACGCACTGGCACACTCTACCTCGCTTTCACTGACCACGACACGGACGAGCTCGATCAACGTTATGCCTGGCAGAAGCAGGCCAGGACTCCCGATAGAGAAACTAAGCGGTACTGAGGCGAGGCTACTTGAGCCGGCCATTTGCGAGAGCGTTCGCGCCGCTCTCAGGTTTCCTCTCGACACGCAGGTAGAGAACCGGCGGCTCATAAGTGCACTGGCTGCTGCCAACGAGCGATTCGGCGTTCGAATGGAGACTGGAACTGAGGTCGCGTCGTTGAAAGTGGAGCGCGGCCGAGTAATAGGCATACAAACGTCGCGCGGTTTCATCGCGACTGAGCAGGTCGTCATTGCCGGCGGCGCCTGGAGTTCACTTCTTGCTTCGGACATAGCCTTGCCGGATCTTCGCATCAAACCCGTTCGCGGACAGATGCTCTGCTTTGAAGCCAATCCGCAGATTTCGAGGCATGTCATTTATAGTCCGCGCGGATACATAGTCCCGCGGCGCGACGGGCGCCTGCTGGCTGGATCGACCACTGAGCATGCGGGTTTTGAGAAATGCGTAACTGTCGCGGGGATTCATTCCATTCTTTCGGCGGCGCTGGAGATTTCGCCACGAATTTCATCTTTGCCGATGACTGACTCCTGGGCAGGACTACGGCCGCGCGCCGCCGACACTTTGCCTGTCCTCGGTCCTTGTGCTGAAATTACAGGGGTCTTTTACGCAACCGGGCATTATCGCAATGGCATCCTGCTGGCGCCGGTAACGGGGGAACTAATCGCCCGGGCACTTGTAGATGGAGTGTTTCCCCCATCGCTTAGCATTTTTTCGCCGGATCGCTTTGGACTGGTCTCAGTAAACTGATAATCCGATTCGCAAATTGAAACTTCCGGGTCATAACTTTCTGATTTTCGCGTTGGTCTCGTTGGCACTCGCCTCGTCGGGAGGCGCTTTTGCGCAAAATCCACAATCCCAACCCTCAGTCACCGAGGCGGCGCCGCCGATAAAGAATGATGCGAGCGTTACTACCGAAAAACGTCCCGCGAAAGTTTTGTATGAAGAGGCACGCACTTATGTAGACAAGGCGTTTGCCGAGTTCAACAAAAAGAAACTTCCATACGATCAAAAACTCGAAGCGAAAATAAAACAGGAACAGAAGGACCTGGCGGCAAAGTATGCGACAGTCCTCGAAGCGCGAAGGCCGTTAGCAGGCGCAGACTTTTATTACCTCGGCATGCTTTATTACACAGCGGGCAATGCCGACGGCGCGCTCGAGGCGATGCGCTGTTATCTGGCCCCCATTGAGGTTAGCGGCGAAAATGCACAGCTCGCGCGCGCTGTCGTAGTTCTTTACGCAACTCGGAAAGATCTTATTACGGAAGCCGAGCGTGCCGTTGAGGCTTATGCGCAAAACCAGCCGCAGAATTTGACGGAGTGGTTCGGTATGGAAACGCTGATCGCCGAGGCGTTGCAGAAGGCGAAAGACTACGAGCGGATGTCAGGTCATGCTGAGGAAATGCTTAAGGTTGCGAAGCTGATAACGTCGGGGAAAGCTGCGAATCCCTTTCGGCGCGACGATATGCTGTTCAAGGCGGTATCGTACTTAACGGAAGCTGAAATGCAGTTGAACAAGAAGGATAAAGCAATCGCAACCGTCACTGAGCTGCGCAAGCTGGCGCTCTCGCTTCCTTCCGGGAACCTATTGAAGCTGGCGAACATTCGCCTCGCTGGACTGGATCGTACGATTGACCTACGAGCAATTTTTAACGATGCTACAAGCGCATCGGCTACCACGCTTCCTGAAATAGTCGGCACTCAGTGGATCGATCAGGCACAGGTGAAGTTGTCGGATCTGCGCGGCCAGGTTGTGCTGCTGGATTTTTGGGCGCCCTGGTGCGGACCGTGTCGCTACACTTTTCCCAAGCTGCAACGATGGCACGAAAGCTATAAAGATAAGGGATTGCTAATACTCGGTCTCACAAACTACTCCGGCGATATCGAGGGTCGTCGGGCGACGCCCAGCCAAGAGCTTGCTTACCTGCGCACTTTCAAGAAGCAAAATCATCTTCCTTACGGCTTCGTAGTTGCTGATTCGTCCGTGAACGATTTTAACTACGGTGTGTTCTCCATCCCGATGTCGTTTCTGATCGATCGTCGCGGGAATGTACGATTCATAGCGATGGGGGCAAGTGAACAGGAAATTGCAGCGCTGGGGAAAATGGTCGAGAAAGTAATAGCCGAGTCTACGGAAGGAAATGTCCGAACCGCTCAAGGCGATGGCGCAGGTGGAGTTGCGACGAAGCATTGATTCCAGAACCAGGCCAGGAACTATCGTCGTAACTGGTATTAACCGTATACTGAAATTCAATAACGCGTAAGGGCTGGCAAGGCAGCAGTGGAAAGTCAAAACATAACAATCGGAATTGCCTTCGTCGCGGGAATTCTCTCGTTTTTGTCTCCATGTGTTCTACCGCTCGTGCCGGGCTACATCTCTCTAATGTCGGGCGTCAGTATTGACCGTCTCAAGGAAGGCGGATCGGGAGGCAACGCACGCCGCGCAGTGATTCTAAATTCGCTGGCGTTCAATGCCGGACTGTCAGCTATTTTTGTGGCGCTGGGAACGACGGCAGGTCTCGTGGGCGCTTCCATTATTAGTAACCCCTGGGTGAGAGGGATCGGCGGCGTCATCATCATCCTTTTCGGCTTGCAGTTGATCGGGCTCCTGAAAATATCCACCCTCTACAAAGACACTCGCTTTTTCTCAAACGAGAAGCCTCGCGGTCCGCTGGGCTCGTTTACTTTGGGAATTGCCTTCGCGGCAGGTTGGACGCCATGCATCGGCCCGATTCTGGGCGGCATCCTCGGACTGGCTGCCGCGAGCGGCGGCTGGCGCAGCGGCTTAACACTCTCGGCCTTTTATTCCGCCGGGCTCGCGATTCCGTTTTTGGTGACTGGCCTGGGCATCAACCAGTTTCTTGCCTTTTACGGAAAGTTTCGCAGGCATCTGCACAAAGTTGAGGTTGTTTCGGGGGTCGTGCTAATTCTTGTCGGCTTGCTGGTAATGACCGGCCAATCAACTTTGCTCACGAGTTCGAAGCTGGCCGCGTGGCTGCCAAACGCCGAAGGATGGATAAAAGTTAACCCTGCGGTTCCGGTAACATCCAGCGCGCCTGGCACTGGCACGAATTTCGAACCTGCGCCCGAAGTTCCATTTCAAACTCTGGCCGGCCAACCGTTCACATTGGGCCAGCTTCGCGGCAATGTTGTATTACTAAACTTCTGGGCCACCTGGTGCATTCCCTGTCGCGAAGAAATTCCTGTGCTCAACGCAATGCAGCACGAATTAGAATCGCGCGGGTTAAAGATTGTCGGGGCATCGCTGGAAGATACGGCTGCCGGCGTCGAGACGTACCAAAAAGAGGTGCGGAAATTTGAGTATCAGGTACTGGTGGGGGGAGACGAAGCGAAGGCGAAGTTCGGCGGCACTCCTTTGCCGACCACTTACTTGATAGATCGCGATGGGCGCATCCGGCAGAAGATTATCGGCGCCCGAGACCGCAGCGGTTGGGAAGCAGCGGTGAAACCGCTGCTCGACGAGATGCCCAGGACGGCCCAGAAGACCGACTAGGTTATTTAGCAGGAGCACGACCATGAAAAGATTATTCGCCTTGATAGTTTTCGCAGTGGCTTTGGCGCCGGTTGCAACCTATGCCCAGGACGGTCACGAGTATTCTCCGCTGGTTGAGAAAACTGTTAACTACAAAAACTGGACACTAAACGATCTCAAAGACAACAAGCCCGTCGATCTGCGCTCGCTGGTACAGGGCAAGAAGCTCGTGATGGTGGTTTACTTTGCGCCGTGGTGCTCAAACTGGTGCAACGAAGCGCCGGTAGCCGCCCGGCTTTATGAAAAATACAAAGATCAGGGATTCGCGGTGGTTGGCGTTAGTGAATATGGCTCGCGCGATGACGTGCGCAATTATTTTGGGCCGACCGGCCCGCCTTATACAGTGGTCAGCGAGTCGGAGTTACGGGAAGATCGCGATAAGACTCCGCACTTCGGCTACCGGCAAGCGACGGGCGACACGCGTAAGTGGGGTTCACCGTGGAATATTTTTCTCGAGCCCGCAGCGCTGGCAAAGACCGGCGATGTGCTCACGGAGAAAGCCTGGGTTGTCAACGGTGAGGTGATTGAGGCCGACGTTGATAAGTTTATCGCCGATCATTTGAAGCCGAGCACCGCTTCGGTGATCGTGCCCTGTAAAGAATGACGCCGGCACACAGAGCATCTATATCGCGCTCGTAGGGACACGGCATGCCGTGTCCTACATTTCGATAACTTAAGGATCTCTCCACAGCTCTCCGCCAATCACTCCTCACCATTAACTGTTTACGGCAATTCACTGCTAAGATTTGCGGCTCTTTTGTCCGAGAAACTAGTCAAGCAGTTTAGAGTTCAACCTTTAGCTTGCGCCTTCGCGGGGCTAACAACCTAAAGGTTGAACTCTGAACTTCTCGAAGCCGCTTGACGATATTAACCTTATGAAACTTCGTTTGCTTTATCACGGCCACTGCTTCGATGGCGTCGCCTCGGCCGCAACATTCACACGCTTTTACAAAGAACGCATTCATCCCGAAGCCGAAGTCAACTACGGCGGGTTGCTCCATCGCCCGGGAAACTTATTTGATCTCAGTCTGTTTGACGGCGACGAAAACGCGATCGTGGACTTCAAGTATGCGGCGTCAGAAAAACTAACCTGGTGGTTTGATCATCACGAGTCGGCATTCCTGACCCCCGAGGATGAAACTCATTTTAAGAATGATAAATCCGGCCGGAAATTCCTCGATGCTACGCGCAAGTCCTGCACGGAATTCATCGCCGACGTTGCGCGCACTCAATTCGGATTCGACGACGCGCCGTTGCAGTCGCTGGTTCACTGGGCGCATATCATCGACGGCGCGCTCTACGAATCGGCAGCCCAATGTGTGGAGCTAAAGGACCCGGCGTTGCAACTAATGCAGGTGATCGAAGCCGATCCGGATGACAAATTCATCGAACAGGTTATTCGCGATCTCACCGTGAAGTCGCTTGAAGACGTTGCCACCGGGGACGAAGTTCAGCAGCGATTTCAACCAATCCTCCAGCAACATTTGGAGACGCTGGAAGCAATTCGTCGCAACGCGGTCTTGGCAAAGCGCGTAGTCCACTTTGATCTGGTTGACGAAGGCTACGACGGCTTTAACAAATTCATTCCTTACTATCTCTACCCGGAGACTACGTATACGGTGGCCTTAACGCGCGGCCCGCAGCGCACCAAAATTTCTGTGGGTTCAAATCCCTGGTCGCCACGCCCACGAACTCACAACATCGCGAAGATTTGCGAACGCTATGGCGGCGGCGGTCACGCCGTTGTCGGCGCTATTTCTCTGAAGCCTGATGAAGTTGAGAAAGGGCGAGCGATAGTGCGTGAGATCGTGGCGGAGTTGTCAGGAAACTAGTAGAGCAGAAGGGAGATACGCCGAAGGCGTTGGCGAATTTCAGCCCAGGGCAGCGCCCTGGGTCAGAGGTTGTTGAAACAGTGAACCCTGAAGGGGTTCGCCAGCATGTTCAGTCCCAAACGTACCTTTCGTCAGTATTGGCCAACGCTTTCAGCGTTCCAAAACTCATTTTGCTGCTTTCCCAGGGCGATGCCCTGGGCTGGAATTAGCGAACGCCTTTGGCGTTTGTTTCGTTAGGTGGGCGTGTCCCTCTATCAACAGGATGCTCTGGGCCGCAATTCGGTTACGACTTCAGCATTCTTGAGGACTGCCAGAATGGGTGGGATCCAGAGTCCGAGTTCGCTGGGGTGATTGGTAACTCCATCGAAAGCAAACAACAAGTTGACGAGTATTCAATACAATCAAGTCCTATGGTCAGAGATGTTGCGCAAATCAAAGGGCGAGATGCTAACTTGGAATAATTACTTCGCCATCAGCGCTTCAATCTCTCCGGCCTGCTTCGGCACTTTCGTAGTCAACACGCGCGGGCCGTTGGCGGTGCACAACACGTCGTCTTCGATGCGCACGCCGATGCCGAGATATTGTTCGGGAATGTCTTTCGTATCCGGCGCCACGTAGATTCCCGGTTCCACCGTCATTACCACACCCGGCTCGAGCGCGCGCGATTGTTTGTCGTAGTAATAAATCCCCACGTCGTGCACGTCGATGCCAAGGAGGTGCCCGAGACCGTGCATGTAAAACTGCTTGTACTTCTCTTCTTTGACCAGTTCAGCAGGTTCCCCCTTCAGCAAACCGAGCTTAACCATACCTTCCGTCAACATCTCGACTGAATGAGCCTTCAGCTCGTCGTGCGTCACGCCGGGTCGGACCATCTCCACGCATGACATTTGGGTCTCGAGGACCAGGTCGTAGATTTCGCGCTGAGCCTTCGAAAAGCGTCCATTGATCGGGAAGGTGCGCGTGATGTCAGACGCGTAGCCTTTGTATTCCGCTCCGGCATCAACCAGAAGCAACTCGCCATCGCGCAGCTCGCCGTCGTTGTTTATGTAGTGAAGCACGGTGGCGTTTGCGCCGGCGCCCACGATTGAAGTGTACGAAGGACCAGCGGCGCCCTGACGGCGAAATATTTGTTCAATGAGCGCCTCAACTTCGTATTCCTTCATGCCCGGTTTGACAGCTTTCATTGCTTCCACGTGGGCCTCGGCAGCAATGTCGGCGGCGCGTTGCATCAGTTCAATTTCTTCAGGAGATTTCAGTACGCGCATCTCGTGGACGATTGTCGCCGGATCGATAATCGTGCGCGGCGGATGAATCGGTTTGCGATTGAGCGCGCGCATCTGCGCAATCTTTTTGATGATTGCGTTGTCGATGTCAGCGTTGACGCCCAGGCGGTAGTAAAGGTTTTCCGCACCGTCGAGTATGTCCTGAAGCTTCTCTTCAAACTCAGCAATGGGAAATGATTCGTCGGCGCCAAATTCACTCTTCGCACCTTCAACACCGGCGCGGCGCCCGACCCAAATCTCCTGTTCCGGATCGCGCGGGCGCACAAACAAGGTGTACTTCTGTTCGTGCGCAGGCGCAATAACGGCGATTGACTCCGGTTCTTCGAAGCCGGTCAGATAGTAAAAATCAGAGTCCTGACGAAAGCGATATTGTGTGTCGTTGGAACGGGTGGCTTCGCGGGCGGCGGGAATGATGGCCACTGATTTTTGATCCATGCGGCGCATGAATTCCTCAAGCTGCGGTCTGATCATGAAGGCTGCTCCTCGTAGGAAATTGAAGAATTGTGTCTCGGCATTGTAACTGAGAGGGATAGAACTGCGGAAACCAGCAAACAGAAACGGAAACTTCTCAACTATGAATGTCTCTCAGGTTGGGAAGGCGGGCTTGCCCCCGCCCATGTTCAATTAGCACTCATGTCCAGGCCCAGAAGTTCCTTGTTCCAAGAAAGAAGAGCGGGGGCAAGCCCGCCTTCCCAACCTGAGAGGCCGATCAGTTGAGTCAGACATCCCAGGGGCTAGGCGCAACAGTGGCTTTGTAAGATAATCGGCTTCTCGAATGAGCACACAGACTCAACCAGCACCAGCAGAACAAGTACCCGAAATCGTTTCTTACGATCCGGCTACCGGCGAAGAGATCGGACGCGCGCCGTTATGCTCGGCTGAAGAAGTTGAACAAGCCGTCCGCCGGGCGCGCGCGGCGCAGCCCGCCTGGGCCAGGTTGTCATTCCGGCAGCGCAGCCGCGTTATCCTCGCCGCGCGAAAACTCATGCTCGCCGAACGCGATGAGATTGCTCGCTTAGTCTCCAGAGAAACCGGTAAGCCCGTCGCTGAGGCGCTCTCGATGGAGATAGTGCCGACACTCGCTGCCATGCACTATTTTGCGCACGCTTCAGAAAATCTTCTGCGGCCCCAGAAGATCGACATTGGCCAGTATGGGTTGATGGGCCGTTCCTCAAGCATCGTCTTCCGGCCACTTGGTGTAATCGGAATAATATCGCCATGGAATTTTCCGCTGGCCACGCCCGCGGATGAAGTGGTGATGGCGTTGATGGCCGGCAACGCCGTGGTGCTGAAGCCCAGCGAACTCACGCCGCTCATCGCCCTGAAACTTGGCGACATCTTCAGGCGCTCCTCTCTGCCACCGGGTTTGTTAGAAGTCGTAACCGGCGATGGGTCGACCGGCGCAGCACTCATCGATGCCCGTGTCGATAAAATAATGTTCACTGGCAGCGTGGCCACCGGCAAACGAGTCGCGGCAGCCGCCGCCAAATATCTCACTCCTGTCGTTCTGGAACTCGGCGGCAAGGATCCCATGATCGTTCTCGAAGATGCGGACATCGAGAACGCGGCACGCGGCGCCGTGTGGGGCGCATTCGCCAATGCCGGACAAGCCTGCGCGTCGGTTGAGCGCTGCTACGTGCAGGAATCAATCGCTCCCGAGTTCATCAAACGGGTAGTTGCGGAAACACGAACGCTGAAGCAGGGACCCGGAACTGAAGAGGCCGTCGACATAGGCGCAATGTCGAATGAACGTCAACTTCAAATCGTCGCCGATCACGTGAATGATGCCGAGCGGCGCGGCGCAAAAATTCTTACGGGCGGACGCCGTGGAGCGAATCCTGGTGGGTTCTTCTACGAACCAACGGTACTCATCAATGTCGATCACCAAATGACGATAATGCGCGAAGAAACTTTTGGTCCCGTGCTGCCGGTGATGACATTCAAATCCGACGACGAAGCCATCAAGTTGGCAAATGACAGTGTTTATGGTTTGACTGCCAGCGTTTGGACGAAAGATATCGCCAGGGGACGACGAATTGCGGAACAGATTGAAGCGGGCACAGTGATGGTCAACGAAGTCGTTTACACCCACGGCATAGCGCAGACTCCCTGGGGTGGGGTTAAAGAGAGCGGCTACGGCAGGACTCACGGGCGCATGGGTTTGCTCGAGTTAGTCCAACCCCAGCATATCCATATCAATCGTTTATCTTTCCTGCCTGACCTCTGGTGGTTTCGTTATTCAACTCGCGCCGGAAAACTTTTTGGCGGGCTCGCCAGCCATTTCACGACCGGGTCTATTCTGAGGACCTCAGTGCTTCTACCGCAAATGATTCGCAGACTTTTGGGACCTCGCGAATAGCCATCTTACCGGCGGTTTCCTACCTTCCCGGATCATGCATCTCCCCACCTGAAGCTTGCACCAACGCAATTAAAAGAGCTGTTCGCGATTATTACTACCACTGTTCGTAAGAAAGTATTATACTGTCCGCCGCTCAAACACACCGGACCTCTTGAAGTTTGTAAAACAACTTTTTGCGTAGAAGCGACCAACTCTGGATAATCGAGCTGCCTCTGGTAGCTTGGATTGTCGTTTGCACTCGGCGAAGTACCCGCTCCCAGGGAGTTCTGATCACCAGGCCGTAGAAGGAAAGGAATGAAATGAAGAAAACTTTCGCAACCCTTGCATTACTAACGCTTTGCATCGCTACATTGTGGCCGGCCTCGATGCTTGCCCAAAATAACGGCTCGCTACCAGCGCAGGCTCTGGAAAATCGCGCTGAAGTGAGCGGACCGGTCCATCACGACACTAGTGCGCGGCCTCTGCGCGAGATGTTTGATCGCGGTGACCGGCCGGCTGTCGCTCGAGGAGGCAGGGATTTCGAGCCTGGCCGTCCTCAGCCTGTCGGCAACGTAAATCCTGGCGGCATTGATCCCCTGGCTGAAAAGGGCGTCAGCTCGCCATCCGCATTCGCGCAACCCAAGGCAGCTACTAACGGAACGCCGGTCGATCCGAGTTTTCGAGTGGCTCCGCCCGACACCACCGGCGATGTGGGACCAAACCACTATGTGCAATGGGTTAACCTACGGTATGCGATCTACACTTTGACTCGAGATGGAAGCAACAATATTACCGGCTTTAATCTGGTTCCGGGTTTTCCCAAGAATGGCAACGTAGTCTGGCAGGGCTTCGGCGGTCGGTGTGAATCCGACAACGACGGCGACCCGATTGTGCAATACGACCAATTGGCTGATCGCTGGATACTGACTCAGTTTGCCGTATCTGCCACGCCATTCACGCAGTGTGTTGCCGTCTCCACCGGCCCGGATCCGACGGGAACGTATAATCGGTATTCCTATTCATACAACCGGGACTTCAACGACTATCCGAAAGTCGGAGTGTGGCCCGACGCGTACTACATCACTTACAACATGTTCAAGAATGGCCGCAGCTTTAGCGGAAACAGAGTGTGCGCGCTCGAACGAGATAAGATGCTGATTGGAGCATCGGCGCGGCAAATCTGCGCCCAAACCAGCAACAGCAATCACAGTCTCGAACCGGCAGATCTGGAAGGCACCGCCTTACCGCCTGCTGGAACTCCTAACTTGCTGCTCAGCATAACTTCTACTTCCGTAAATTTTTGGAGGTTCGCTGTGAACTGGACGGCAGGCACAGGCACACTTACCGGACCAACGGCTATTGCCGGAGTCGCAGCTTTTAGCCGCGCTTGCGGCGGGGGCACTTGTATTCCCCAACCAGGAACTACGCAGCAACTTGATTCATTGGCTGATAGGCTGATGTATCGTTTGAGTTATCGTAATTTGGGAACTCGCGAAGCTCTGGTTATCAACCACTCGGTCGCGAGCGGTGGCGGCACCGGTGTTCGCTGGTATGAATTGCAAAACGCTACGGGCCAGACAATGGCCAGCGCCACTCCGGTGATCCGTCAACAGGGCACTTTCGCCCCGAGTTCGGATTTCCGCTGGATGGGCAGCGCCGCAATCGACAAAACAGGTGGTATCGCTGTCGGGTACAACATCTCAAACAGCAGCACCATCAGGCCGAGTCTCCGCTACGCCTATCGTGGGCCGGCAGATCCGCTGGGAACAATGGGCAACGAAACTTCCATCCTGGTTGGCACCGGCTCGCAAACAACAAACCTTGCGCGTTGGGGCGACTACAGCACCATCAGTGTTGACCCGGTGGACGGCTGCACGATGGTGTTTACGGGCGAGTACATACCCACCAATGGAACCTTCAACTGGAACACCTACATCTACACGTTCAAGCTGAGTACGTGTCAGTGAGTCTAAAGGTGTCTTAGACATAGACTGAGAGGTCTGTGTCGCAATTCACGAGGCCGCTCGGGTGTCAACTCGAGCGGCCTTACTCCTTGAAGTTCGGTTCCGTTGTCTCAATTTCTGCGGCCGCAGCACTTTTCGAAGGCTTTTGAATTTCTAATCCGTTCGTCTCGGCGTGACTGCCTCGCGTCAAGTCTATGGAGCTTAAAGCAAAGGACGGCCGCTGGATAATTCCAAGAAGGCTGCCAGAAAGGCCCCAACGCTTCTTTTTCCAGGGAAGCCCGTCGGTTACTTGATTTGGTTTGATCCGACCGCTAGCATGTCCATCCTTGTAGATTCTTATCGAGGTGAGCGCGAATTTTGTGGAAAGCATTCATGCACGGGCGCGAGCGTGCCGCTCACGAGCGGGATAACAACCGGCTCGTGCGGCCCTTTGAGTGGGGACTGTCGTTTATCAGCGATCATGTGAACGGTGATGACCCGCACCATGTTTTGCGCAAGCACTCCCAGGCGGCAATGGTGCGCAGCGAAGAGTTTTACGCTCTTCCGGAAATCAGAGACTTTCAACTGGAAGATGATCAACTAACCTGGACGAGCGCTATTCACACGCCCGCGGTTGAGAACAACCTGGCGCGGGCGCGTTATTTTCCGGTCAAAGCGAATCGCGCGAGGCAGCCCCGTTCAGCAGTAGTTGTGTTGCCACAATGGAACGCGCAACCGGAGAGTCATGTTGAAGCCTGCCGGATTTTCAATTTCATTGGGATGTCGGCGTTGCGTTTGACCCTCCCCTATCATGAGCAGCGCCGGCCACCTGAACTCGAGCGAGCTGACCATTTGGTCAGCACAAATATAGGCCGCACGATTCAATCCATGCGGCAGGCGGTCCTCGACACCCGCGCCGCGGTGAGTTGGTTAAAGAATCAAGGTTACGAGCGCGTTGGGATCTTAGGAACCAGCGTCGGGTCATGCATCGCGTTTCTCGCCTTCGCCCACGAGCCGCACATTAACGCCGGTACTTTCAATCACGTTTCGGGTTATGTAGCTGATGTTGCCTGGCGTGGATTGTCTACGCGTCACCTGCGGGAAGGGTTTGCCGACCATTTAACCCTCGACGAACTGCGGGAATACTGGACGCCGATTAGTCCGGTGCCGTTTATCACTCGCTTGCCACAAATGGGCAATCGTCCCATGCGGTTCATTGCCGCGCGTTACGACCTGACGTTTCCGCTGGATCTCACGCACCAAACGATTGCCGAAGCGAGGCGCCACAATTTGCCGCTCGACGTCGTCTGGCTTTCCTGCGGGCATTACACAATGGCCTCGTTGCCCTGGAAAGCGATCGACGCCTGGAAGATAGCAACGTTCATGCGGAAGCATTTGAAGTGAACACAAAGGCGCGGGGCGTCGCGTAGCGACGAAATGAGTTTAGCCCAGCCTTTCATTGCGACGAAGCTCTTCTATCACCTGGCCTGGGTGCAGGCCATAAATGACCTGCCTACAGTCAGCCGTCGCTACGCGACGAGCCAAAACATCCCGTTGCAAATGCTCAAACAACCTCTTAATCAACTCGACGAATTGAAAAGCCATTTCGGTGGGCGCGAAGATAAGAAGATCGGAGCCACACTTGTGCGGATTAGCCAACGGAGATTCGCCGATGCCAAAGCGCTGATTCGTTATCACGAGATTCTGCTTTTCTTACGGGCGTATCCACACACTACGAATATTCTTCGTCTCGTCGAACGGGAACTCCGAAGCTTTGTCACACGCGTCGAGGCTTTGCGCGAGGTTGACGCGGATCTTTCACCACTTGATTCGCCGGAAGTCTCGGGAATCGCCGGAGGACACGTAACAGACACTTTTACCTACCCGATCGTTCGTTGGTTAGTAAAACTCCACAATCAGCGAGGGCGGGTGGCGCTCGCCTGGGATTGGTTTGAAGATGAGAATCGTCTGGCGGAAACCTGGCCCAGGTTCATGCCGCTGCTTGAGGAAGACGCCTTTGTGGAAGCAAATGTTCCCTACCAAACATGGCTGCAATCGGCCAAAGGTGGTCCAGCTAGTGAAGTGGCCTGGCTCATTCAACGATTCGAAACCCTTCCAAAAACAGAAAAGGAAAAGGCCGAGCTCTACGATTCACAGAAACTTTATGTACGCTGGACGCCCACCTTTCCGTTAACCCGCACGGGAATGCGGCTGGCAATGTCAAAAGGAGCGAAAGTTTTCTACCACCGCGAGCCGCTTATTCAAAGAAGAGATATTTCCCTGCGACGTGAACTGGAGACTCCTCCACCAGTGCTGAAAAAACTTTCGCCGAGACAAGGCGAAGCGATGCTCGATATGACGCGCGCCGCTTCAACCGTACGCTATCGTGAGCTGTATGGGTTTACTCATGGCGACCCGGGAAAAGTTTTCAAAGCAAATCTCGGCCGGGGCGTCGATGTTTTTATTGCCGGCTTGCCGCCCGGCAAGCGCCTGCCGTTGCGTGCCTATCACGCCGCAATGATCTTCAAGAATGGCGTGCCGGTTGGCTACTTCGAGGGTCTCTCTTTTTTGAGCGAATGGAGAGTGGCTTCAATCTGTACTACACGTTTCGCGACGGCGAAACGGCCTGGCTGTACGCGCGCATTCTGAACATCTTTCGTCATCTGTTGGGCGTCACCGCTTTTTCCATTGACCCCTACCAAATCGGATATGAAAACGAGGAAGGCATTGAGTCGGGAGCCTTTTGGTTTTATCGCAAGCTCGGGTTTCGCCCCACCGATCGTGACGTGCTGAAACTCGTTCTGAATGAAGAAAAGAAGATTGCTTCTCGATCCAACTACCGCACATCGCTGCGAACGCTTCGCAAATTGGCGGTCGGGCCGATGATTTTCGAACTCGATAAGACTCAGGAAGAATTCAGATCCGGCGACTGGGATCGGTTTCAAGTTCGAAACATTGGTCTGGCAGTTCAACGCCGGATGGCGGCAAAGCATGGAGGGGATGCGGACAGCTTTCGAGCCGGAGCGGTTAAAGAACTGACGCGCGTACTGGGCATTCACACCACGGATTGGCGAGAAGGCGAGCTGCAGGCTCTAAGTGACTTCGCCGTCACGCTGTCTTTAGTTAAAGGCTTGAGCGAGTGGAGTCAGGTTGAAAAACGAGCCCTGGTTAGAGTCATCCGCGCAAAGGGGTCTGCGGATGAGAGTAGTTATTTGAAACTGATGCAGAAGCATGCACGTTTGCGGAAGGCGATCATCAAGTTGGGGTCGCGGTGAGGCTTCATTGAATGTCTCAAGGTCAGGAAGGGGGCTTGCCCCCGCTCTTTCAACTTGAGTCAAAAGCTAGTTTGACAACTTACATGAAGAGCGGGGGCAAGCCCCCTTCCCAACCCCGAGGTATATCTGAGCTTGCAAGCTCTTAATCTCGGATCGCAGGAAATCTCTTAGTCCTGGAACCCCTTGCACACCCGCAGGCGCCGTTCGAAGATCTTATCGTCCGAGAAATTTTCCAACTTCTGAAAGTACTCCGCCGATTTGTCGAGAGCTTTTTCAGGAACCAGCCCGACAATTTCTACACCCACAATTTCCGCGCCCGCTCGTTCAACCTCCCGCCGCACCGCGTCGTAAGCCTGGGTAAGTCCCGTGACTTCGTAGTTAACGATGTTCATTGACACCTGAACCAGCCCCCGCGTGCTCAACTCAAAGCCGAGCGCCTTCACAAAGGGAAGGCCGCCGCCACGCGCTCTGACTGCCCGCGCGATCTTTCTCGCAATCGACACATCCGTTGTGCCCAGGTTAACGTTGAACGCAATCAGAAACGGTCGCGCGCCAACTGCGATAGCTCCCGCGGTTTCGTGAACTCGAAGTGGTCCCAAATCAGGCGCGCGCTTGGGATCCAGGGCAATCTCCTCGCGCAACAATTCCAAAGCGCCGCGTCTGACGTCCTCAAGGTTTACCCGATCAGGCCTGAGGGCCGCGCGTTCATAGAAAAAAACCGGAATAGAAAGTTCGTGCGCGACTCGTTTGCCGGCCTTGTGCGCAAGAGCCGCGCAGTCTTCCATGGTCACGCCGCTTATCGGAATGAAAGGCAACACGTCAGTGGCGCCCATCCGCGGATGCACTCCCACATGCTGACGCATGTCGATTAGCTCAGCAGCCAGTCCAACTGCGCGGACCGCAGCTTCGACTATCATCGCCGGAGCAGCGACAAAAGTGATTACTGAGCGGTTATGATCCGGATCTATGTGCGTATCGAGAACGCACGCTGTCTCGACTGACGCAATAGCCTCCGCCAACCGCTCGACTGTTTCGGTCTTGCGACCTTCGCTGAAGTTTGGTACACACTCAACGAGCATCGCCGATTCTGTATCTTCGCTGTTCAATTCTTGTTCCGTACTTTGAGCTTGGATCTTTGTCCTTTGTCCTCTATTCTGAATCGCGCGATTTAAGATAGTTGGAAACCGGGTAGTAAGCAAAAAGTACCAAGCACAGAGTCGATCGGCAATTGGAATGCTGATGCCTACTGCCTACTGCTTACTGCTCACTGCTTACTGATCCATGCCCACCGATCGTTTCATCGAAAAACACAAAACCGCCTGGCAGCGTCTCGAAGATCTGCTGAGGTTGCTCGACGGCAGTTCGCTGCGCCGGTTGCATCGCGAGGAGGTACGCGAGCTGGGACGAATCTATCGCCGCACAGCCTCCGATCTCGCGATCGCGCGCGCCGAGTCGCGCGATCCTCGTCTGGTTAATTATCTCAATAGCCTCGTCATCCGCGCGCATGGCCGCATTTATCAAGCTGACGCGCAGGGCGGCTCGCGTATCAAGCAGTTTTTTGCGCGTGATCTTCCGCAAACGTTTCGCCGCACCTGGCGCTATACAGCAGTCTCGTTCATGGTGTTTGCGTTGTTTTCCGTGATCGGATTCCTGGGAACTAAATATGATCCGGAGTTCTCAGAACTGGTAGGAGTGCCGCCTGCGTTCCGAGAACTTTACATAGAAAACAAAGTTCACTGGTGGGAAGATCTGAACGAAGCTAACCAGGTGGGCGCCAGCTGGATCATGACAAACAATGTTCGGGTGACGATCTACACGTTTGCGCTTGGGGCCTTATTTGGCGTCGGCACTTTGTATTCTCTCGCCTTTAACGGCGCTGTTAACGCGGCGGTGCTGGCCCTCACTTACCGGGCCGGCTATGGCACCGAACTGCTCACCTTCATGGTCGGTCACGGGGTGATCGAGCTTTCCTGCATCTTTATTGCAGGCGGCGCCGGTCTGTTAATCGGAAGCGCGCTCATAATGCCCGGCGATCTATCGCGCGCCGACGCGCTTAAGAGTCGTGGCAAAGATGCAATTCGTTTGATGATGGGCGTGGCAGTAGTGCTCGTGGTGGCCGGGATCATTGAAGGGTTCATCTCGCCCGCGCCGATTCGCCCGCCGATTAAGTTTAGTATTGGGGCGATAACCGGCCTGGCGCTTTATTCATATTTGCTCTTAGCAGGGCACGGCCAGGCGGTAGAGGACAAGGGTAAAGGGTAAGGTGGAAAGGGTAAGGAAAAAAGCGTAACAGTAACGCAGTTACTGAAGTCTAACCGCTGCCCGCTTGATTGCTTGTATTTGATTGAACACTGATCTACTGATCACGAGCACAGCCTCCCGAAGCTCATCATAAGTCGATTGGTTGAGGTAACCTACATCAAACGACACTCGACAGAGACTTCTCACCTCACCGGCTGATCCTTTAGCAATATTCAGAAACAGCAAATACTCTTTGCGCGATGATCTCTCAAAACCTTCCGCAATATTTGTGGGAATCGAGACGGCAGCCCGGCGGAGTTGATCCTTCAATCCGAAGTCGCGCTTTAGTTCACCCACCTCGGTAATCAAGTACACCTGTTTGACGAACGTGATGGCTTTCTGCCAAACAATCAAATCTTCAAATGTGCGAATTCTGCCCATGAAAGAATCCTTCTCTACAGATGCGTCGATAGGAATTGCGAATGATGGCTTTTCGCAAGAGTTCGTTTCCCCCTTCCCCTTTACCCTTTACCCTTGACCCCTAAATTTGTCCAGCCGCCCCTACAGCAGCCCCCTTTCCTTTACTTGCAAGTATTTTTCCAACAGCGCTGGCGCGAGTGCCGCTGCCGTCACATCGAGCGCCAAGCCTCCCTGCGACTCGACTAAACGGAGCGCAGCCTCACGCAAGTACATGATTTCTTCAGCGACTGATTGTGTAAACAGATCGCGAACGTTAACGGGCGCATTGCTCACCACAGCTTTGAGATCGCGATCTGCGATGGTCACAACGAGCGGCAGGTGCCGCGGCCGCAGCAAGCGCAGCGAAGTCAGCAGTTCTTTTGAGCCTTCCTCATCGACCAGGTCAGTCAGCAGAATAACCAGCGAGCGTCGTTTGCTGTTGGCGGCGATAAACTCAAAAGCGCGCGAGTAAGAAGGCTCAATCATCTCCGGCTCGACTGAATAGAGCGCCTCGAGCGCCGCATCAAGGTGTTCATGGCCTCGGCCCGGCGGCAGAAAACTCTTGATTTTTCTTCCGAAGACCAGCAAGCCCGCATTGTCGCCCGCCCTGGCCGCGGCAGACATGAGCGCGAGCGCGGCATGGACCGCGGAGTCCAGCTTCGTTTCCTGCTCAATGCGCGCGGTCATCAAGCGACCGCCATCGATGGCGATAAGAATTGTCTGGTCGCGCTCGATCTGATACTGGCGCGTCGTCAACTTTCCTCGTCTGGCAGTTGCTGACCAGGAGATATGCCGCAACTCATCACCGCGAACATAATCACGCAGCGACTCAAACTCACGACCTTCGCCGCGCCATGACGTCTTCCGATGTGAAGCGACCAGTGACCGCGCCCCCAGCGCCTTCAACTCGGCTTCGCGAGCGCGGCGCATGTTTGGATAAACTTTTACAGCGGCCGCTTCACCTACCCGCGTTTCACACCACACCAGCTTCAACCTTGAAACGAACCGCACCGCGATTTGACCAAATTCGAAGCGTCCTCGTTTAGGCGGGGTGAGCCCGTAAACCAAAGCGGCAGAAGTTTGCCCTTCCACGCGAATACGTGCCTCGCGTAAACCCGACAATCTCATTTGTGGCGGATATTCATCTTTTACAACCAGCGAAATCGCCTGCGGCTGCGTGTTCTGAACGTTGATGCTTACGTTAGTCTCCGCGCCCACCGCGAATCGCCCACTGAATTCGCGTGTGATGCGAACCCCTTTTGGAAGTTGACTACGACGCGCGTCGATTATCGCGAGGGTAATCAGCCCGATGTCGTAAGCGAGAACTACCCAGCGTAACCACGGACGCCCCCAGGAAAACGAAAGCGGGATGAGGCTCGCAGCAATCAGGAGATAAAAGAATTTTGTGAAGACAAAACGCATTGGGGCTCAGGAACAGTTAAAGGCGACGGCCTGCAACGAGAATCTTCAAGACAAACCGGCAACCACAGCTGTGGCACTGTATCTCGCTCAACGAGTTGGGTTGAGGCGCACCACACTGCGGGCAGGTGATAGTCGAGAACAACTCCGGGCCTGCCGCTTCACGCTTATCAACCGTCAGGCTTAGATCGTCGCGACTTAAGCGATGGAAGATAGGAATCATGATCGTCAGAGCGGCAACGACGATCGCAGTGACACCAATGAGCCTGAAGCCGAGATCGCCTTGCGGCTCAATGTAGATGCTGAGGACGATAAGGAAGGCGAGTAGATAAATCGCTGCGAAGGTTGTTACTGAAGCCCAGCTAAAGCGGCGCTCCAATTTTGCCAGTGACAGCAGACAGGCGTGAGCGGTTGCCGCAGCAAGGACCCCCAGCGAGGCTGTGAGTTTCCAAAACTGTTCAGCCGATGGCTCCAGCCAAATCCCCGTAATCAGCAAAGCCGCCGCGATCACCGCGAGGACAATGCCTGCCAACGGCAAAATTCTCCGCCCCCTGCCTTCCCATAACGCGCCCGAAGCGAGCGCACAAATGCTCGCTGCGGAGATGGTGACAGTTGTCAAAATAATTCGGATCTGAAATGTTCCAAATTTACCCGTAAGAATGGCAATGATTCCAAACGCTGCGCTGATGGCAACTGAGGCAATCAAAAACCACAATGCAAGTTTCTTTGGACTCATGAACGAGTAGACGAATTCAGACTGGTACAGTACGCCGCCTTGGATATTGAACTTTGTTCTTTGAACTTTGATTTTCGAGTCTTCAGAACCGAGTTACCGCTGACAAGCAAAGGACAAAGCTCAAAGCACAGGTTCATGTTGTTCATCGGGGGACTTCGGCGCTCTTCAGAATGTCTGTAATGACGGCGTCAGGAGTTGCACCGTCGAGTTCGGCTTCGGCGCGCAAGGTTAGTCTGTGGCGCATTACCGGCCGGGCTACGTCGCGAACGTCGTCGGGAGTGGAAAACTCGCGGCCGCGAATAGCAGCCAGCGCTTTTGCGCACAAGAGCAGTGCCACTGAAGCGCGCGGACTCGCGCCGTAGTAAATGAAAGGATGCGTGCGCGTCCGTCGCACCAGGTCAACCGCGTAACGCTGTACGCCTGGCTCCATGCGCGCCTGGCTCACCTCGCGGCGGCAGCGAGAAATCGCATCCGCATCTGTCAACGCCTCAATATCAACTTCGTTCAATCGCCTCGAGTTAAACCCTGCGTCCCAGTTGGCCACCACCTGTCGCTCCTGCTCCTCCTCGGGATAATCCAGCAGAATCTTCAACATAAAGCGATCAAGTTGGGCCTCGGGAAGCGGATAAGTTCCTTCATACTCAATCGGATTTTCCGTAGCCAAAACTGTAAAGATCGGGGAAAGTTGATGTCCTTCGCCATCGATTGTTACTTGCCGCTCTTCCATTGCTTCCAGCAGCGCTGCCTGCGTCTTGGGCGGGGTGCGATTTATTTCGTCTGCCAGCAGCATATCCGTGAAGATCGGTCCTGGCCGCAAATTGAAAGTTGAAGTGGCGACGTTGAAGACGTTGGTGCCCGTGATGTCAGAAGGCATCAAGTCAGGCGTGAATTGTATCCGGCCAAAATTGGCATTGATAATGCGAGCCAGCGTTTTCACGGTGAGCGTCTTGGCTGTTCCGGGAACACCTTCGATCAGTGCATGACCTTCCGCAAGAAGCGCTACGAGGATTTGCTCGATCGGTTCATCCTGGCCAACTACGATTTTGCTCAGCTCGCGCCGTATGTGGTCGACCGTTGAGGAGACGTATTCAATCATTTTGGTTTTGTAATTGGCTTTTTGATTAGGTCGCTTGAGAGCCTTGGAGCTTCGTACTTTGAACTTTGGTGCTTTGTACTTTGAACTTTGGTGCTTTGTACTTTGAACTTGGTGCTTTGCTTGGAGCTTCGTAACCTGCCGCTTTGTACTTAGTGCTTGGTGCTTGGTCTTTGGATCTCAGATTTGAGATTTCAGATTTAAGATCTCAGATTTGAGATCCCCGATATCAGAAAAAACAAAGCACAGAGTTCTAAGCACAAAGTTCCAAGCACAAAGTACAAAGATCTTCTTTCGTCAAATATTTTGCGCCGTCTGTTTCACTTCCCGCGAGCGCATGCGCAAACCCAGAGTGGCTTCCACTTCGCGCAGCCGCTTCACTAACTGGATCGACTGCCGTTCACTAATTGCCGCGCCATTGATCGCTTCCTCTGATTGCCGCATTAGAGTTTCCACCCGATGCGCGCTTAGCGTCGACCGTGCTGCTATCCGTTCCGCAATCTCCGCGCGCGGACTGTTGTAATCCACCCCGGCGTAGCGCGCAAGCACTCGCCTCGTCCGTGAATAAATATTTTCAATTGCCAGATCAAAGGCCCGGGCGCGCTGCTGAAGCTCCGCCATTGACGCTACAAATTCCAAACTTGATCTCCGATCAACGTGCGGCAAAGGTAAGGGCCGGGCAAACCGCCGTCCGCGTGTCCAGAGCACGAGCAGAATCAGCAGTACCAGTTGACCGCAAATCGCGAGCACCGGAGTGCCGGCGAAGTAGTTCACAAACGCGTTGTGTGCTACCGCGCGCCCTTGATGAAACTCGTCAAATGCAATCAGCCCGTTGGACGCCGAGAGCAGGTTCAAGGTAAGCCTGAGGTTGTCTTTGAGGCCAATGCCGCCGTTGGCAACGATGAAAGGATCGCTAAGCAAAACTATTCTGCCGTTACCCTGGAGATAATCAAGCAATACGACTGTCTTCGCTGCCATCAAGTGGACAACGGGAGCGGGTGAACCGCTTGGAGGGGTCTCCGCAATGGCGATGGCGCCAGCGCGCGCCGGCGGGGGTGGTTCGTCCACATCTTCATCGTCAGGCGTTGTTTCGCTCCTGGAGTTGCTCTGATCCGATTTCGGGTTTGCACCTTCCCTGGACGCGAAAAACTTGATTGAAGAATAAAACTTCGACGGCATGACAGACTCAACATCCTGCGTTAGCTGCGTAGGCAAGGCCGGATAAACCGGCTGCACGCCTTCAGTCATTTGTTCCGAATGCGCCGGGTCGACGCCGAAACCCGGAAAGTTAAGAAGCTCCGTCGTGATCTTCCATTCTCCTGAAGGCGGCAACAAATGGTCTGCGGGCCGGCGGTCAATAATCACCAGCCGCCCACCTCGCCTGACCCATTGCAGCAAAAGTTTTGCTTCCGCTTCATCGATGGGAACACGTGGCGTGCCGATCACTACAAAAGTTTGGACCTTAGCACCGCCCTGTCCCAACAATTGCTCTGGCGCCTCGCGCCAGCGCATCACTTTGTAGCCGGACTCGCTTAGAAAATCGTAGAGCGCGCGCGTGCCAGTGGCGCCGGCGTTGTAGGTGGATCTGTTGGGATTGAGTTCTGAATCCTGTTTTTCCTCCTCGCTGACATAAGCGACGGAGTTGATCACTATCAAAACCGCAATCGCCACCACAATCGTTATTATTATTCCCAGGCGTTGACGCATAGTAATTGGCCGCGGATGAACGCGGATTTACGCGGGTTAAGACGTTCAGATGTTAAGTTTGAATTTGCGTCTGGAAGAGAGTTGAAGCTCATTTCGGTTCCTGTATTCTTATCCGCGTTTATCCGCGTTCATCCGCGGCCACTTTTCTGGTCGATTCATTTAGATAGTGCTTGCTTGTACGCGGAGCGAAACGCCAGCCAATCAGTTTCGGTCGCCTGGGCCAAACCATACCAGTGACGCTCGAAGCTGTCGGTCAATTGCTTCACGTTGTCATAGAGAGGCTCGACCTCCCGCACCGCGCGTAAATAGTCACGATTTGTTTTGTATTGCGCCAGACTGATGATCTTGCGTTCCCCTAACTCCACCAGAAGTGCGATGTAAGCCTTCCGGATCGCCGCGCGCAACTCTCCCCGCCGGGCTAGAGCTTCAGCCTCTGATAAAAGATCGAGGGCCGACTGATCGGGCTCCAGCCTTTCACCCAACACGATGCGCGCCTTAGCCTTGCGTTGCTTTTTCGGCCTGCGAGAGCGCAGGAAGCGGGGCAGAAATAACTTCAGGACAAAAGCCAAAACGCCGAGCGCAAGCGCAATTACGAACACTTGTGCGGTCTTGCTAATCACCATGGCGCTACCGGCCGAGACCGGTTTAGGTGTCGGGATCAGGTGTCGGAGCCATTCAAGAAGTCGATCGAAGAGACGCGATAGTGCGCTCTGATCTTTAATTTTTCGTGCATATTCCGGCCGTTGCAGAATTTCAACGAGCTTGCGGCTCTCCTCGTTCTTATCGCTCACGGCTCCCGAGGGTGGCCTTTCAATTTCAGCTAGTCGTTCATCTATTGCCTGAAGACGTTCCGCTGCGTTTTTAACAAGCTCGTTTCGCTCAGCTCTGGACGCGCTTTCGTATTTATCGAGTTGCTGATGCAGCCAGGCGTTGTCAACTTTGAAGCTCTGCCCGTTCCATTCAACCGTTTCAGTCTCCGGCAAAAGAGTGCGCACAGACGAGAGCGTTTCAGTACGCCGCTTGTCGTAGGCCTGGGCATTTTCAGTTTCATCAGACTGGACCAGGCTGTCGAGCGCCGTGACGGCCTGGCGAATCCGTTTATGATATTCAGTTACAGGAGTTGCCAGAATTGTCTGGGCCAAAAAGAAGAAAACCGTGCCGGCCAACACTATTCGCCCAGCTACGCGTGGTCTGAGAAGGACGCGCGTCCGAGGTGGTTCGTTTTGCGTAACAGGTGTCGTCTTAATCATTGGCGACTCACGGAGCGCCTATCAACTTCAATTCAACCCGAGGATATTTCCTGATGAGCTTGGGCGTAACGGCAACCGCTCAGACACGACTGAAATAGCCGGGGCAAAAGGTGAAGAAACGTTTAACCGCGGCATCGGCGCCAACTTCTGAGAGGCCATCAGCTCGATATCGTAGCCTTCGTGTCTGACTCTTTCGTCAACATACAACAACGACATGCCGAGCATCCACACCGGCGCCAGGAGAATTGAGCTAAGTGGCTCGATGACGCTGTAGCCAATAGCATACCAGGCCGGCCACTGCGCCGCGTTCCAGGGAGATGGATCAATTCCATTGAGGTAGCCATACCAGCCAAGCGGAATCACCAGGACCATCAAGGCAGAATAAGTTGCAAAGCTGATGAAGAGGGTCATCGCCATAAGCCGGCGCACGTTTCCTTTGGCGAGTGAAAAGCTTCGGCTGATAGATTCAAAGACGGGCTTTCCTTCAACAAGCATCACCTGTGGAACGTAGGCCACTTTCCCCGCCATAAAAAAGAACAACCAAAGCGCGAGTATGGTCGCGGCAATACCACCGATCACTCCCACGAAAACCGCCAGCCACATAGGCACCCATTGCGCGAGAAAAACGGCCCCCAGAGTGGCAAAAATCACGATCATGTACCAACCGAAAAACGCGACCGCAAAAGCGAGGCCCAGCCACAGCATCACGACGAGCGTCGCCCCAAACAACGACCAGAATCTCGAGCGCACTGCGGCATATGTAGTACGAACCAACACAGGTTCGTTCCAGAGAAGGTGCGTCACGAGATTGCGCGAAGCGCCGCCCATGACCAACAGGCTGAAAAGGTGACCGCTAATAAATACGGTGGTGGCGGCGAAAAGGAGAAAAACGTAAAAGATGAGGCCAGCAGTGTCGGGCGTGTTGAAAACTTCCCGCCAACCGATTGTCCATAAAACCGATCCGATGGCGGTAACTACTACCGGCGGCGCCGCGATGCGCATCAAGGTGAAGAGGTGGCGACGATAGAGCCGGACCGCGCGGTCAATGAGATCTCCCGCGCCGAGAGGGACCAGGTGAAGATCGTTAGCGCTGGATGCAGGCATAGACACTAACCGCGTTCGGATGTGAACTCTGAAATTTGATTTGAAATCTGAGAACTGAAATCAAGCGTAGATCTTAACACGCAGGTTCGACATCCGAACACATTTTGGTAGGCGCTGATATTTCCGCTAGAATCTCCCGGCAATCCTCAAAGAGTAGGACAGGCATTCTTGCGTGGTCCCCAGCGGGACTGCCCGCTGCGATGGCCTTACCTGTCAGAACAGGCTGGAAAGCCTACATGTGCCCCTGTAGCTCAACGGTTAGAGCAGCAGACTCATAATCCCCACACTCTTGTGGGCGTTTGATTTCTCGTTCTGTTTTAGCGGGTCTCAAAACCGGCTGACAAACAAATGATTTCCAGATGGGTCGTTCACAAATTTGGCGGCACAAGTATCGCGGACGCGGAGCGTTATCAAGCCGCCGCCGGAATTCTACTTTCCCAAAAGCGGAGCGAGCGCACCGCCGTGGTGGTTTCGGCGATGAGCGGCGTTACCGACGCCCTCATCCGATTGGTCGAACTCGCGGCCAGTCAGGACGGTTCCTACCTGGCCAAACTCCAGAGCCTCAAGGAAAGACACCTCGATACGTTGGGCCGTCTGCATCTTTCCGCAGGGCGACAGCAGTCTCTTGCGGAAACCATCGCCTCCGATTTCAGGGAGATCGAGGAAGTCCTCAGAGGAGCCTGGATCACCAAGCTCGCCTCCGGGCGCATCAAAGAATTCATCTCGGGACACGGGGAGATCTGGTCCGCGCAACTACTGCACGCCCATCTCGAATGTTGTGGCCACTCATCGGCCTGGCTTGACGCACGCCGGGTTCTCGTGGTCGAGCCCGATAGCAGAACCATCGCGGTCGACTGGGAGCTTTCGCAAGAGAAGCTACAAAATTGGCAGGCGGGTCAGGACAGTGACTTCCTGGTCATCACGGGATACATCGCCTCCACTCACGATGGCGTCGCCACGACGCTGAAGCGAAACGGCAGTGACCTCTCCGCCTCGATCTTCGCCGCTCTGCCTCGAGGCCGAGTCGGTGACTCTCTGGACGGACGTCGACGGGGTGTTGAGCGCCGACCCTCGGCGCGTCCCAGACGCGGTCATTATCCCCGAACTCTCCTACCAGGAGGCCGCGGAACTTGCGTACTTCGGGGCAAAGGTCATTCACCCGAACACAATGTTCCCGGCGATTGCGAAGGGCATCCCCGTCTGGATCAAAAACACCTTCAAGCCTGGGGCGCCGGGTACGAAAATCTCAGCCTTTTCACCCTCCCACGTGCCGATCAAGGGGTTCGCCGCGGTCGAAGACATGGCGTTAATCAATGTCGAGGGCACTGGGATGATAGGCATCCCCGGGGTGGCCCATAAACTCTTCGGGGCGCTGCGAGAAGTGGATGTCTCGGTAGTCATGATCTCCCAGGCGAGCTCCGAACATTCAATCTGTTTCGCTGTCCCGCGGGTGCAGGCGGAGCTCGCTAAGCGGACGGTCGAGCAAACATTCCTCGCTGAGATGCAGCGCGGGGAGGTTCAGACGGTGGACCTGAGGGACGATTGCTGCATTCTCGCCATGGTTGGCGACGGGATGATCGAAAGGTTAGGCATGGCCGGGAAGTTTTTCACCGCCCTCGGCAAAGCTGGCGTCAACGTACGTGCCATCGCGCAGGGGTCGTCCGAACGTAACATCTCTGCCGTCGTCGAACAGCACGAAGCGACGAAGGCCCTGCGGGCGGTGCATTCCGCCTTTTATCTTTCGAGCCAGACCCTCTCCATCGGAGTGATCGGCACGGGGCTGATCGGCAGCACTTTTCTTGATCAACTCAGCCGGCGTATGGTGACGCTCAGATCGCGGCGTGGCATAGACCTGCGAGTACGCGGCATCATGAACAGCCGAAAGATGCTCCTTCACGACCGGCAGCTTGACCTGTCGGTGTGGGCTGACGAGTTGCGCGCGAGCACGTCGGAGGTAGACGTCGAACGGTTCGTCGAACACGTGCACGCCGCACACCTCCCACACGCGGTTATCGTGGATGCCACGGCGAGCGCCGAACTTCCTCTGCACTACGAAAGCTGGCTTGCCAGAGGAATTAATATCGTCACACCAAACAAAAAAGGAAACGTTGGATCCCTCGACTCCTACCGCAAATTGCGGGAGACCGCCCGCAGATGTCAACGGTATTTCCTATATGAAACTAACGTCGGCGCCGGCCTGCCCATCATCCACACGCTCCGCGACCTGCTGGAGACGGGCGATGAGATAATCAGAATCGAGGGCGTTCTCTCCGGAACGCTCTCTTACATCTTCAACTCGTTTGACGGCCCGCGTACTTTTTCTGAGATCGTGCGGGAGGCACACGCCCTGGGCTTCACCGAGCCTGATCCGCGCGAGGATCTCTCGGGCGTTGACGTGGCCCGCAAGCTGATAATCCTCGCGCGAGAGATGGGACTCGGGTTGGAGCTGGACAGCGTTCATGTGGAAAGCCTGGTTCCCGAAGACTTGCGCGCGGCCCGCGCGGAGGAGTACCTAAGCAGCCTCGGGAGACATGACCAGGCGGTAGCCGAATTGCTGGGCGCGGCGCGTGCACGGGGTCAGGTCCTGCGCTATGTCGGCGCCATCGAAGCGGACGGGCGCGTGTCGGCTGGGTTGCGAGAGTATCCGCTCGATCACCCTTTCGCGAACCTCTCCGGCAGCGACAACATAGTGAGTTTTCAAACCGCCCGTTACAATACCCAGCCCATGATAGTGAGAGGCCCCGGCGCCGGCCCCGAGGTGACTGCAGCGGGCGTCTTCGCTGACCTGCTCCGGCTCGCCTCTTTCCTGGGGGCTCCGCTATGAGATCGGCCACAGCATTCGCCCCCGCCACGGTGGCTAATGTCGCAGTCGGCTTCGACATTCTCGGATTCGCTCTTGAGTCCGTCGGGGACGTAGTGACGGTTTCGACGACTAAGCGCGGGTCGGTTCGCATTAAAGAAATAGTCAACGACACGAGCACGTCGGGAGCGCTGGACATCCCACTTGATCCCACCAGGAACGCGGCCACGGTCGGCCTGATTAAGCTATGCGATGAGCTCCGGTTGAATTTCGGATTCGAGGTTACGATTCGCAAAGGCATTGCGCTCGGATCAGGTATGGGCGGCTCCGCGGCTTCGGCCGTCGGTGCGCTGGTCGCCGCTAACTCCCTTCTGGAATGCCCTCTCCCCATAGAGGCCCTGCTGAAGTACGCGCTGCCTGGGGAGCAAGTCGCGAGCGGCGCAGCGCACCCGGACAACATCGCGCCGTGTCTCTTCGGTGGCATGATGCTTATCCTCTCGGTAGATCCCGTCCGCTACGTCTCGCTGCCCGTACCGGCAAGTATCCTCACGGTGGTTGTTCACCCGCAACTGCGCGTTGACACGCACAGCGCGAGGAGCATTCTTAAACCGAGCGTCCTGCTGGCTGACCACGTCCAGCAGTCGGCCAACCTCGGAGGCTTCATTGCGGGCTGCTTTGGCAATGACCTTGAGATGATTGCGCATACATTTTCCGACCTGATAATCGAGCCGCAGCGAGCGTCCCTCATCCCTGGTTTCGCCGACGTGAAAGCAGCGGCAATGGAGCGCGGAGCGATTGGGGCGTCTATCTCCGGCTCTGGCCCGAGCATGTTCGCCTGGGTCACGTCGAACCAGATGGCGGAAAAAGTTCGGGATGCGATGGTCCGGGCCTTCAGGTCACACGGCTTAACCGAGGTGGACTCGTGGATCTCTTCCATAGGCCAACAGGGGGCGACAATCATCCGATGAGATTTCGCAGCACGCGCTCGACCTCTCCGATGCTGACTCTCTCCGAGGCCATCCAGGCGAGTCTCGCGCCGGACGGTGGTCTCTATGTGCCTGAGAGTTTTCCCACCTTCGAGATCGGAGACTTCGACGGCCGTGAGTCATGGAGCGAGATTGGCGCTAAGCTCCTTGAGCCCTTCTTCAGCGGCGACGCCTTGCAACCCCTGCTTGGCGAAATTTGCCGGGAGGCGTTCAACTTCCCCATCTCACTGAATTACATCAGCGATGACACGGCTGTGCTCGAGTTGTTCCATGGGCCGACGGCAGCTTTCAAGGATGTTGGGGCACGCTTCCTTGCCGCCTGCGTGTCGCGGCTTCCAGGCCGACGGACCGTGCTGGTGGCGACCTCGGGGGACACTGGCGGGGCGGTGGCAGCGGCCTTCCACGAACACCCCGAAATCACCGTTGTCATCCTCTTCCCCAAGAACAGAGTCTCGCGGCGACAGCAGAACCAACTCACTTGCTGGGGCGAAAGTGTACGTGCCTTCGCGGTGCGCGGGGACTTTGACGACTGCCAGCGCGTCGTTAAGACCGCATTCAGGAACAAAGAGTGGGCAGAGGCTCAAGGTCTTCTGTCCGCGAACAGCATCAACCTGGGACGAATCCTTCCGCAAACTGTGTATTACGCGGCAGCGAGCATCTGGTACTTGCGGCAACGAGGGGCGCCGCCCGGTTTCATTATTCCAACGGGTAATCTGGGTAACGCGGTGGCCGCGTTCTGGGCGCGGGAGATGGGGCCGCCGGTGCGGCAGATAATTCTTGCCACCAATGCCAATTATGCCGTGCCGAACTATTTCGCTTCCGGCTCGTGGGAGCCACATCAGAACATTCCGACCCTCGCGAACGCGATGGACGTAGGAAATCCGAGCAACATGGAGAGGCTCCTCCATCTGCATCCAGAGGTTTCGGAGCTCAGAAGAATCGCTCAGGCGTTTTCGGTCAGTGATGAAGAGATCGCCAGCACAATCGCTCGGGGCGGCACCCGCTGGCAGCAGACTTGGTGTCCCCACACCGCCACCGCGGTTCATGTGCGCGAAAGCCTCGTGGCCCCACACTGGATCATTGTGGCAACAGCACACCCCGCAAAGTTTGAGTCAGTCGTCGAGCCACTCATCGGAGAACCACTGACAGTGCCGCCCTCTCTGACAAAACTCCTTGAGAAACCCTCCTATTTTGAAGAGATCGACCCGGAATTCGAGGCACTCGTGGTAGCCCTTCAGTAGACGCGGCCAGAAGCTCGGTTACCTGTTCGTTCGCGAAGGCAAGTCCAAGAATGCGCGCCGGGATGTAAGTCTAAAGTTCCGTTGACAAGAGATGCTGGTCAACCGATCGCTTTTGAGTAAGTCGGAGTATGTATTCGCATTAGTGTGGCAAAGCGTACCTGGTTACTTCGCTCGAACATCCTAATAAGAAGCTGAGGGGTGATTTGCGGCTACCATAAGGACTGCGTGATACACTCATTGCGTCACACTTTTTGACGAGGTTCGGTGAAGCCGGCGCAGATGCCTTCACGATTAAAAAGGTCGCGGGTCATAGCAGCGTGACGATTTTCCGAACGCACATTAACCCGACGCCGGAAGGGCAGGAACGCGCCTTCGAGCGTTTCGATAATCTGAACCAGACGGCGGTTTGCAAAAGCGGAACAAGACAGGGAGTTACCACAAATTCCGCTACAGTCTGAAGTCGACCGCCCGTAAGTTGTTGTGCCCCTGTAGCTCAACGGTTAGAGCAGCAGACTCATAATCTGTTGGTTCGGGGTTCGAATCCCTGCGGGGGCACCAATCAACTGGCGAGTTGTCTTACACTTACAGCATCGGGCTGTTGAGAAGATAGCTGCTCAACCTCACGATGGCGCGAAGATGGCGCGATTTGGGAAGTACGCGATCGGCGGGTCATGAGGTCAGTACCGTCCGCGGTAGAGACTGTGTGAAAAGTCCAAAGAGTAACCCCTGCCCACTTCTTCGACGCGTGGCGTCGGTATGAATTTAGCCCGGCGTTTCAACGCCGGGTCAGCGCAACCGTTCGCCCTCGTCGCGTCAGCGACGGCTGATAGCCGCGCATTTCAGGCGTCGCTAGCGCGACGCGAACACCCTGTCAACCCTTACCCGGCGTTGAAACGCCGGGCTAAATTCATACCGCCGCTACGCGTCGAAGACCCATCGCCAAAACTGTCGCAGAGTTTCCACACAGTCTCGGTAGCGGATGGGTCTGACACTCGTCGCTCGCTCCTTCGTTTGAACCGCACAACCTTGCTTAGCTTCGTCTGTGTAAGAGTGTTAACTGCATGACACAGATTCAGTGGCGTCTGGTGAGTGTAAACACTCGTCATCCGCACTGAAGTGTGACCGAGTAGATCTCGAATGTCCCATTCGTGAACGCCATTGGCTCTTAGACACGTTGCGAAGGTATGACGAGTATCGTGGAATCTGAGATTCACGAGGCCCGCCTCTTCGCAAG
The DNA here is from genome assembly GCA_963698325.1 of Blastocatellia bacterium. Classification (GTDB taxonomy): domain Bacteria; phylum Acidobacteriota; class Blastocatellia; order Pyrinomonadales; family Pyrinomonadaceae; genus PSRF01. The sequence continues at coordinate 1,713,615 of CAVOQJ010000013.1, forward strand.
CATTCCGCCAACCCGTCTTGATGGAATCGATGTTGACACCCGTGCGGGAATTGCTGAATACAAACTCCTTTGGTTCAGCATCTTGCTTGAGTGCGGTCAATTCCTTCAAGACAACGTCGTTCATGGGAATAGTTCGAGTCCTGCCGGTCTTACTTCTGGCGATGAAAACTGTTCGAGCGAGAAAGTTCACGTGCTCCCACTGCAAGCCGAGAATCTCTCCGCGTCGCATGCCCGTATTAAGAGCGATGGTGACAACGGAGCGAATGTGATCTCGCCTGCCGGTCAGTTGCGTAAACAATCTCTTCTCTTCATCTGCCGTGATGAACCTTTCTCGGCTCGGACTCTCTTTTAGCAGGCGGACCGGCCTCATCGGATTCGAGTCGATCAGTTCATTATCAAAAGCCATCGAGAGGATCTTCGAAAGACAAGCGAGATCGCGATTGACGCTTGCCGGTGAGCGCGGCTTGGGCCGCTCCGGCTTATCGTGCATCGTCGGCGTCGCCAACCGCTCCCGTTTACGAAGCTCAAATGAGTGCATTGGCGATTTTGAGTCAACCGAGGAAGCGTTCTGTTGTCCAGATTTCAGAGTCACGACCTGGGCACTTTGCATCGATCCGCCGTTTGCCAAATTGATTCGGGGTAGCTGGTTTGCTACGGTCGTCGTCATGTCCGAGCGTTCCCCCGAGCAGATACGCGAATTGCTCGACTCCCTTTATCGCGTGGATTCGGGACGAATCCTGGCAACTCTGATCCGCTTGCTCGGTGATTTTGATCTTGCCGAGGAGGCGATGCACGAAGCCTTTGCGGCTGCGCTGAGCCTGTGGCCGAGGAGTGGAGTACCCGGCAACCCGCGACCATGGTTGATTTCGACGGCCCGATTCAAAGCCATTGATACTCTGCGTCGACGGGCAAGATTTGATGCGTCTCAAGACGAGCTCGTGCGATATCTCGAAGCGCAATTGAGTTCGGCGGAAAGGTCCAATGAAGAGGACAGCCTTGAGGATGGCCTTGAAGATGACCGCCTGCGCCTGATTTTTACGTGCTGTCATCCATCTCTGGCGCCGGAAGCGCGCGTTGCGCTCACCTTGCGTGAGGTGTGCGGGCTGACAACCGAGGAGATAGCAAAGGCCTTCCTCATCACTCCGCGTACGCTGGCGCAGCGCATTGTGCGCGCAAAGGCAAAGATTCGAGAGACACCGATTCCGTACGAGGTGCCGACGCCGCAGGAATTGCCGGAGCGACTGGGCGCGGTGCTTCAGGTCATCTATCTCGTCTTTAACGAGGGTTATTCGGCTGCGGCGGGAGCGGAGGTAACGCGGGCCGAGCTAACCGGCGAGGCGATTCGACTGGGCCGGTTGCTGACCGAACTCCAGCCAGAGCCGGAAGTCATTGGGCTGCTTTCCCTGATGTTGCTACAGGAATCCCGTCACGCCGCGAGAACCTCTCCGACCGGAGAGCTGATTTTGCTGGAGAACCAGGATCGCTCGCTCTGGAACCGAGAGCAGATCGCGGAGGGAGTGGCATTGCTGGAGAAAGCCCTGAAGTCCCATCGCTTCGGCTCTTACACACTGCAGGCTGCGATTGCGGCCGTTCATGCGGAGGCGGAATCGGTCGCTGTGACCGACTGGCGGCAGATTGTTGCGCTTTACGACCGATTGCTACGAATTCAGCCTTCGCCGGTTGTACAGCTAAATCGTGCCGTGGCAATTGCAATGCGCGATGGTCCAGAGGCCGGTCTGACGCATATCGACGCGGTGTTGGAACATGGCGAATTGGCAAATTATTACCTGGCGCATTCAGCCCGTGCAGATATGTACCGCAGGCTCGGCAGGACAGCTGAGGCCCGGTCCTCTTATGAGAAAGCTCTGGCGCTGACCCAACAGGAACCGGAGCGGCAATTCCTGCAGGAGCGGATTCGGCAGCTGAAATAAGAAAACACTCGTCAGAAGCGGCTGCGGATAATGAGAGCCGGGGGACGGGGCACCTGCACGCCGAAATCGAAGCGTTGGAGGATGCCATCGGCGATCAATACGAAGGTCGAGCCGATGTTAAGTCAGCCGGCTCCTCAATCGACGAAACCGACGCAAAAGGCATGAATACCGCGCGCCATGGACGTAGTCGTCAAACTTCTACCGCAACACGGTTTGACCCCAATTGATCACGGTTCCATTTAAGGGTGCGCCGCGAGAGTTGCCGTCCTAATTGCTCCCTCGTACACTCTCGATTATGCAAGCAACACGAGACGATTTTCTTCAAATTGGATGGGAAACAGTAATTGCACGCTCGATCGATAAAGAGTGTAATGACTATATGTCGCATCTTTGGCAGAAGGCGCGTGAAGCTAAAGATGCGAACGATCCAAAAACTGAAGAACTGTTCCGTTTGCTCGGAGACATTTGCAGTCTGAATCTAAAACTAGATTCACCAGAACAACCGTACGGTCCGATGATGACTTCCCAACAGGGTCGAACGGCAATTCCAGAAGATTTCGATTCTGACCAAATACGATTTCTCAACGACATAGTTCATGACGTAACCGATTCCGATCTTAGAGCGCGCATTGCAGACGTTCTCTGGTTTTTGAGGCGCGACTACAAGATAGGCGGGGTGGCAGTGTCCGCTTATCTTGAGTCGGCGACAATTCTAGAAGACCCTAAAAACTGGGTAGCCACATATGATCGAATAGCACGCGCTCTGCAACTCGCGACAATGATGGGCAGAAACGCCCAAAGTTACCCCTTAGTTGTTAGACATATCGAAGACGTTTTAGCCAGATGCAACGGTGAAGATCCTCTCTTTCTCTCCGCGCAGCTGATGAATCTTCTTCAGGATTGCAGAACCGGTGACTCTGCGAAATACGCTGCTCTTTCCGCAAAGCTAGCCCTTAAAGGCGAACACGAGCGCGATTGGGATCGTGCCAGGACCTATTGGGAGACAAAAGCTCAGTGGCATCGGATTGCGAAGGAAGAAGTTGAGCAACGAGCAGCCAAAGTTCGTGCGGCGGAGACGTATGTTGAGCAATCAGAGGCACACCTGGCTGGAGAACCGCCAAGCTACTCTCTTGCGTCTACATTTCTTCAGAAGGCGATCGAGGCGTTTCGACGCCTGGGCGACTCAGAAACTCGAATACGAGAACTGCATTCGAAGCTCTTGGACTACCAAAAGAAGTCAGTTTCAGAGTTGCGCCACTTTTCCTATGACATGGATATAACCGATACGGTTACGAAAGCGATTGAGTCGGTAAAGGGCAAATCTGTACTTGATGCGATGCTTGCACTAGCCACGATTGTAAAGCCATTGAGTCTTGAAAACCTGAGATCGCGAGCGGAGGAAAACAGACAAAAATATGTACTCCAAAATCTTCTCACGAAAATTTACGTGAATGCGTTCGGTCGCGTCATCGCACGTCACCCAATTGACGACGAAGAAGCATTACGAGCTGACATGTGTAGTCTTGCAACGCAATTCCAGTCTATTCACGTACAAGCGATAATTGAGCCTGCACGACGACAGGTTGTCTCTGACCATAACGTCCGTGTCAGCGACTTTGCTGTGATGCTTTCGGATCATCGCCTGATCCCAGCAGGTCGAGAAATGATTGTTGCCCGGGGACTCTATGCCGGACTCAACGGTGACTTCGTCGTATCTACTCATCTTCTGGCACCCCAATTGGAGGAGTCTGTTCGTTATCTTTTGGCTCAAGCTGGCATCGTCGCCTCGTCGCTCGACGACACCGGAGTCCAGGAAGAAATCGATTTGAACCGTACTCTTTGTTATTCAAAATACGCGCAACCATTAACCGAGATATTGGGCGCGGACATCGTATTTGAGATGCGAAGTTTGCTAGTAGAAAGATTTGGAGCAAACCTCAGAAACGACATGGCGCACGGCTTAGTCGATCACGATAGCTTTTACTCTCCGCCAGCTCGCTACCTCTGGTGGCTCGCGTTGCACTTATACTCATTTCCCGTGCTGGCGCGTTTGAAAGCTGAACATGAACAACGCGCTAACGAACCTCAATAGCGCAAACGTGAGAGTAAACTTACCAACAGGTAGAAGAATGAATCTGGGGTCAGGCCTGCGATTCCGGCGATTCTCCGATTGGGAAGCTCGGTGTGACGGCCATCTCAAGTGTGAAACCGAACAATCGAAGGCCTGCCCCCGGTCTTGACCCCCATGTTTGTTTAGACAGTGAGATCGTTCTCAGACTTTATATCCACGGCGTTTTTGTAAGGTCCGCTCAAACACTGCAGCGGCTGTGGCGATGATGGCAGAAACCAAAATAACGAAGACACCCATCATAACTCCACCAGCAATATCATCCTTACCACGTATGAATATGAATAAATAGGCCTCCGCCCCGAGAATAAAGATCGCAGTAGTTAACGCGCAGTACTTGATGATCCGCAAAGCTCGCACTGAATGCTGGAGAAAGATCTCATCTCGTCTGGCATACCCTAAGATATTGAATCCCTGGTAAAGACCGACAAAAAATGGGACGAAGGCCAAGTATATATACGCCAAAAATGGGTCCTTGAAATATATCTCAAAAAGCGTGGCGTTCACGTTCCTGCCCTCGACTTGGGGTTCCCAAAGCAGCAAGGCAAGAACGCCTACGCCGAGAAGTGCAATTACTACCTGAAGGAAGATCGTCGAGCCTCGTTTCATAGTTGATCCTTATGGCTGATTTACATTGCGACTCTATTTTCACGGGTTTATCGTTTGTCAATAAATATTTATCGTTATTTCAGAAGAGTTCCTCGGCCAGCGCGACGATGATGCCCGCAGGGCCTCGCATGTAGCAGAGTCTGTACTTGTCCTCGTACTGGGCCACCTCGCCGACGAGTTCGGCGCCGTTGGCGCGCAGGCGAGCGACAGTGTCGTCGACGCTTTCGACTGTAAACATGACGCTCCGGAGGCCCAGCGTGTTCGGCGGTGCGATCGCCGGTTCGATCTCGACCAGTTTGGGATTGCGAAACTTCGTCAGCTCAAGCTTCCCGTGCCCATCTGGGGTCCGCATCATAACGATGTCGACTTGGACACTTTCGAGCCCATTGACGCGGTCCACCCACGGGCCCTCGACCGGCGCCTCGCCTTCGATCGTCATGCCGAGCACGGTGAAAAAAGCGATAGCGGCTGCAAGGTCGTCGACGACGACGCTGACGTGGTCCAATCTCTTGATCGTCATGTCCCTAGTATAGCAGAGGCCGTGCGCGGCGATTCGGGCCGACCCTTCTCGCGAGTTGGATGTGGTTAGCTGAGGAAACGCAGGGAGATGGGGGCGCAGCCGAGCTGCAAGAAGGCCAGATGGATTCAGCCTTTGGCTGCTTACGCGACGGTTTTGTTAGGCGTACTAAAGCGCGGAAGAAGAAAAATTTCTTTGACGCTTTGTCGAATTTCGTCTGGCCGTTCGACTATATGGTGAAGGCAGGGCAAACGGCCCGCCCGAAAACCGTTACAGAAAACAAGGAGAAAAAGTCATGCCACAGTATCTGGTTGCTAACTACCTCCCCGACGACTTCGACCCGTCCGCCGTAACCGAAGCGATGATCGAGGAGATCCACGCGCTCAACCGCGAAATGATTGCTGCCGGCGTGAGGAAGTTCGCTTGCGGAATTTCCCCGGCCAGCAACGCAAAGACGGTGCGGAAGCAACCTGATGGTACGGTGCTCGTCACCGATGGGCCATACACCGAGACCAAGGAGCACATGGGCGGTTTCTGGATACTGGAAGCTGCCGATATGGACGAGGCACTCGCGTGGGCGCGCAAGGGTGCCATCTCATGCGATGCGGCGGGCGAGGTGCGCGAGCTTCTTTTCTACCCGGCTCCGAAGGGAGCAACGGAATAGTCTGGCCGCAGCGCGCTGGCGCCGGGTTGTTGTGCCCGGTGCCTGCCGCGAGGCTCCCTGAAGGACGCCTCCACCCGCTTTCCGAGGCTGCGCCGATATCGTTGCTCGCAATAAGCCGGCGGTCACGGATAGCCCATTCTCAAGAGGGAAAACAATGCGGAAAAAGAAGGTTCACGCAATCGCAATCAAAAGCTTGGCGCTGCTCGTTGTGCTCGGTACAGCGTACCGAGCGATGGCACAGGATGCCAAGACAGCTTATCCGAGCATGGCCCCGATCGAGCAGTATCTTATGGACCGAACTGCCGAGATCGCTCTGGCGCGCAGCGCAGCACCAGAGTCCATCTCACGCGATGCAGAGGTCCTGGTTCTTGGACGTCATGGTTTCGAAACGGCGGTCAAAGGCAAAAACGGTTTCGTGTGTATCGTGGAGCGTTCGTGGACTTCCGCAGCTGATCCTGACTTTTGGAATCCGAAAGTGCGGACCCCGATATGTTGGAATGCGGCAGCCGCGCATTCCTCCCTTGTCCGCAACATTAAAAGGACCGACTTGATCCTGGCGGGACGCACGCAAGCTCAGACGGACGAGATCATCGCGGCCGCCGTCGACAAAAAAGAACTGCCTGCGATGGAGCCCGGGGCGATGTGCTACATGATGTCGAAGCAAGGATACGGCGGCGACAGCGTCGAACACTGGCCTCCCCACCTCATGTTTTACTTTTCGCAGACCGACCCTGCAATCTGGGGAGCTGGTCTGCCGGGTTCTCCCATCTTAGCTTTTAGCGACACCCGGGAGCACGTGACTACGTTCGTGATTGCCGTGCAACGGTGGTCAGACGGAACGGAAGGTCGGTTGGTGACAAAATCGCCCGTTCATTAAACTGCCTTGCGGGGCAAGATTTGTGCTGAGATCAAGCCCCGGCGAGACGGTGACTTCTAGAAGAAGCTCATCGAAACCGAGGACGCCCGTAGATTAAACAGAATCAGAGAGGACTCGAAGGAACTTAGTCATGAGAAAAATTATTGTGCTTGAACATATCTCCCTTGATGGAGTCATACAAGCCCCGGGCGGGCCAGAGGAAGATACCAGCGACGGCTTTGCGTATGGCGGATGGTCAGCGCCGTATTCCGACGAGCTTATTGGAACGGCCCTGAAAAAGAAGATGAATATGCCGTTCGACCTATTGTTAGGGCGCAAGACCTTCGACATTTGGGCGGGGTTCTGGCCGCAACATGCGGACGTATGGCCCGGCGTCAACACGGCAACCAAATACGTCGCCTCGAACACCATGACTTCTCACGAGTGGCAGCCGTCCGTGTTCTTAAACGGTGATATTGCAGAAAAAGTCACCCAGATCAAGCAAGAGCAGGGGCCGGATCTCCACGTTTGGGGAAGTGGTGATCTCCTTCAGACGCTTATGAAGCATGATCTGGTCGATACGTTCTGGCTGATGATATATCCGATAACCTTGGGCAGTGGGAAACGGTTGTTTGCCGATGGCACGATCCCGGCGGCGTTCAAGGTGACGGAAAGCATTGTCGGCTCGAGTGGCGTCATTCTCGTGAATTACGAGCGTGCAGGCGCAGTCCAAACCGGAAGTCAATAGACATTCGCGCCGTGTTGGGCGCCCTGTCGATTTTCGGTCTCCTGAACGACTGAGAGTCCGCGGAGCGGACGACAGCGTAAAGCCTGGGGCGTAAGCCCCAGGACGCGTCAGGGAAAATGATCAAAGCCCGCGAAGCGGGCGGCAGCAGAATCATCTGGGCGGATGTTAAGCGTTACGGCTATCACCCGCTTCGCGGGTTCGATTGACATCTTGGTACTTCACCTGGGGCTTACGCCCCAGGCTTTACGCTGTCGTCCGCTCCGCGGACTAAAACACGTGATGCGTCAAGTATGTTAATGCCTTTTGAAGGCCGGGCTAAGTTCCCTTCGACGCTACGTGTCGGCCATTCGGAGTGTTTGCGACTTTTGAGGCAAAGCCAACAGAACGATGAGCTGCGGCTCTCTGAGTCACAGGAAACAAGGAGGAATCGATGAAATACATCTGTTTGGGATACATCGAGCCAGGAAAATTCGAAGGGATGACCGAGGACGAGCGACACGCAATGCTCGACGAATGCTTTGAGTACAACGACCATCTGCGCGCCAACGGACATCTTGTTGCCGAAGTACCTCTTCAGCCTCCGGAGACCGCGTTGACCCTGTACTGGAAAAACGGCAAAGTCGCGACGACCGACGGCCCCTATGCGGAAACCAAGGAACAGCTCGGCGGCATTCAGATCCTTGAGGCGCGAGACCTCAATCATGCCATTCAGCTTGTCTCACAGCTTCCAGGCTTTAAGTATGGACTTGGACCGATTGAGATACGGCCGGTTGTGGATTTGAGCGAAATGATCAAGGAGAGCGAGCAGCGGCGACGGCGAAAGGATACCTCGCGATGAGGCCCACGAGGAAAAGCACGAGGGAAAGAGTGATCAGTATCATGGCCCTGGTGCTGGTAATCAGCATCGGTTTCCTTGTGCCGAAGGCGGCGGCACAGTCGGATAAGTATTCGACAATGGCACCTGTCGACCAATACTTGATGGAAAGGAATGCTGAGATTCTGCTGGCGCGGAGCGCCGCTCCCGATTCCATCTCCAGCGACGCGACGATCCTGGTCTTGGGACGGCAAGGCTATGAAACAGCTGTCCGAGGAAAGAACGGGTTTGTCTGTATGGTGGAAAGAAGCTGGATGGAGGCGTTTGACTCGCCTGAGTTCTGGAACCCGAAGGTGAAAGGTGCCGAATGCCTGAATCGCCAAGCTGCGCGATCGATATTGCCGATCGCTGATCTGCGGACGAGGATGGTGATGGCCGGCCACTCTAAGGCGGAGATCGTGTTGGCCGTTAAGGCGGCGTTCGAGAATGAACAACTGCCAGATCTCGAAAACGGCGCTATGGCGTTCATGATGTCGAAGTCGGCATATCTATTCGACGCAGGCGATCACAACGGACCACATGTGATGTTCTTTACCGCGCTCAAGGACGGTAAGAATTGGGGGGCTGGCGCATCGGGCTCGCCAGTTTTTGCCGGTCCTTACTGGTTCTTATCGTCGAAGGAACCGTCCCAGGCGAAAGGGCTGCCGCCGATTCTTGTGTTCGCAGTCGAAGTTGCAAAGTGGTCCGACGGAACGGCCGCACCCATGCATCAAGAGTAGATTGACCACCACGCAATCGAGACATCCCACTAAGCTCCGGCTTGGCAACCCGAGTGGTCGGAGGCAGAAAACGCGATCATGAAAACTTTATTTTTGCTTTTTTCGAGGTGCAAAAATCAGCACAAAAAAAGGCCACAACTGATTGATTGCAAACAGCTTGAGCTAATTCCCAGTTTTCTCAAGATTATTTATTTATTTTCCTGATTCTAGAGTTATTGATTACCAAGGACTTACGGCGAAATTGAATCCGGTTTTTGAGCTCTATCTTGTCTGCCCACTTTATTGACCAACTTTATTTCGTTTTCGCCGAAAGTAACCCTCGCCGTATCCGAGCATGGTTCACCAATTGCTAACCGCACGACGACCGACTGCGTGACTTTGATATCCTTATGGAGGGATGAAGGCCTGGCGTCGACTGGGCAACGAAAAGGCGCTAACGAGGCCGCGGAAAATCTACAATCGCCGGGCGTACGATAACGTTCATTGGACAAAACCGCTGCGCGGTAAGCTCACGAGAGTTGCGGCGGATCTTCGAGACTCATCTCTCCCATCATTTTAATAAGAAGAAAGCTCCTTTCAACAGAGCATAATGTTTGTGACCAAACAGACATTCTGTCCCTGAAAGGAGCTTCCCATGACTACTCTTCGTCAACGCATGATCGATGATCTGCGGGTACGCAATCGATCGGCGCACACTATCAAAGTCTACATCGCCTGCGTCGCTCACTTTGCCCGGTACTTCGGCAAGTCACCGGAGACGCTCGGGCCGGAAGAGATTCGTCAGTACCAAGTATATCTGGTTAATGAACGACACGTCTCATGGAGTTATCTCAATCAAGCGGTCTGCGCCCTGCGCTTTCTTTATTGTGTTACCTTGCAGCGCGACTGGGCCATCACACGCATTCCCCGTCCACGGCAGCCGAAAAAGCTGCCCGTAGTGCTGAGCCAGGAAGAAGTCAAACAGCTCTTCGATTCCGTTCACAATCTTAAGTATCTGGCCCTGCTGATGACTGCTTATGCGGCTGGCCTGCGAACATCAGAAGTCGTGCAACTGCGCATCTCGGACATTGACTCCAGCCGTATGGTGATCCGCATCCGCCAAGGTAAGGGTCAGAAGGATCGCTACGTCATGCTCGCTCCGACTTTACTCAAGGTGCTGAGACTGTATTGGCGGCAGGAACGGCCGACCACCTGGCTTTTTCCGAGCCAGCACGCCGACCAGCCGATTAGTACTCATGCCGTGGCTGAGATGTGTCGCCGGCTGAGCGCGGCTGCTGGTTTGAAGAAGCCCGTCACTGTCAGGGCCTTGCGCCATGCGTTCGCCACGCACATGTTGGAAGCCGGCCAGAACGTGCGCGTCATTCAGATGTTGCTCGGACATCGCAGCCTGCGCACGACGCAGCGTTACACCTACGTCTCCACCAAGACGGTGCGCGCCGCCCCGAGTCCGCTCGAACTTCTGGCCTATAGTTTCGACCACGAGCGTTTCTGAAAGTGCGACCACCGCTTGAGGTGGCCGACATCCTCCGCCAGCACGGGTACGACTTCCGACTTACACATCCGCTGTCGCCAGAGCAGCGTGGAGTCATGCGCGCTATCGAGCGTTGTCGTACCGCAGCCCTGGGCGGACATGTTGAACAATGCGACGCGTGTGGCCACCAACGCATCTCTTACAACTCGTGTCGCAATCGCCATTGCCCCAAGTGTCAGTCACTGGCCAAAGCCCGCTGGCTGGAGGCGCGACTCTCTGATCTTCTCCCAGTGGAGTACTTCCATGTGGTCTTCACGCTGCCAGAGCAACTTGCGGCGCTGGCCTTGCAGAATAAGCGAGTCGTCTACAACCTTCTGTTCTCTGCGGCTGCCGAGACCTTGCGTACGATCGCGGCGGACCCGAGACACCTTGGTGCTGACATCGGCTTTCTAGCGGTACTGCATACGTGGGACCAAACCCTGCGCCATCATCCTCACCTGCATTGCGTCGTTCCGGGTGGTGGCTTGTCAGTCGATGGCGAGCGCTGGCTCAGTAGTCGCCGAGATTTCTTTCTGCCCGTCAACGTGCTCGCGCGATTGTTCCGCCGCCTCTTCCTGCAAGCTCTGGAGCACGCTTACGAGAAAGGCGAACTCACCTTTCATGGCACTAGTGCGTTCCTAGTCAAGCCGCTCGCCTTCAATCGACTACTCAAAAGTCTTCGGTCTCGCGAGTGGTGGGTTTATGCCAAGCCTCCCTTCGGTGGACCAGCGCAAGTGTTGGCTTATCTGGGCCGCTACACACATCGGGTGGCTATCTCGAACCATCGGCTCCTATCATTGGAGGACGGCAAGGTTACTTTTAGCTGGAGAGACAATAGTCATGGCCAGAGCCGATCAATAATGGCGCTCAGCGCTGATGAGTTCATCCGCCGCTTCTTGCTGCATGTACTGCCGCGCGGTTTTCAGCGTATTCGCCAGTTCGGATTACTGGCCAATCGCCGCCGCCACGAACAACTAGCCCGTTGCCGCGAACTGCTCGGCACAACAGCTCAGGCTATTGAGCCTCTGCCTCGGGACTACAAATCTCTTTATGAAACTGTCACTGGCGAATCGCTGCAGCATTGTCCGGCTTGTCGCACCGGCAACATGAAGTTCGCTGCGCCTATCGTCTCGCTGGTTAGTTTTGGTGCGCATAACACTCGGCGTGGGCCTCTGGTTGCCCCTCAGGCTATCGATTCATCGTAACTACGATCCGTGACGAGATCCGTAATGCAAATACAAACCCACTTGCTCTTACTCGTTCACGGGTTCGCTTCTTCAGACATCAGCGCACCTCGCGCCGAACGCTGCGTTATCGATGACAATTTGACCGTCGCGGAATTGATCCTTCGCCCAATCACGGCCAAATGCCAGGCTCTTTTCTCTCGTCACCAGTCACTTACGACGACGCATTCTTCCTCGGCATGGCTTAGCGCTGGTTGATTGGTCCATTCAATCCCCATAGTCGCGACCGCGGCTTCGTCCAATACATTTCTTTCCAAAGTGCTCGCCGAGCGCCACCACTCAGCAATGACAACTTGAGCTTTTCCAATCTTGCTCACGGCGAGACTTCGGAAAGAATCCTCTGAATTATTATGTGCCGGTGCAGGCGGCGTGACACCCGCTCCTCAGGTGGCGCGAAGCCTGTCTGAACCGGACATAATGCGCCGTTATCGGATGACCGTCCTCTGAACCGCGCTAACTAGTCTACCGTGCGAGGGCTGAGTTAATCTCGTTTCGCATTCTAAGTGCGGATTCACGGGCGGCAAGCGCAAAGTCAGGCTCGCTTTGAGTAGCGGTCTTCTCTTCCTTACGAAAGGCGTATATGACATCTCTTGAGGAGTTGACTATTGCGCCTTTGCCATCACGGTTGAAACAATGAATTATGTCTTTCACAGTTCCTCCCTGAGCGCCGTAGCCAGGCACCAAGAAAATTGCGTGAGGCATTAGTTCTCGGAGGAGCTTTGCCTCCTCAGGGAACGTTGCACCTACAACGGCTCCAACGGCGCTGTAGCCGCGCTGACCGATTGAATTCTCACCCCAGCGACTGACGAGACGCGCTATCACTTCATACACATGACATCGCACCTCGTTGGCTACAACCTCTAAATCTTGAATCTCGGACGATGATGGATTTGAACGTCTTAACCAGAACGAAAATTCCTCGGCCTTCTGTTTCTGTCCGCTTTAGAAATGGTTCGATACTGTCTGTTCCAAGAAGAGGGTTCACGGTTACAGCATCAGCACCGAAGATCGATTTCTTTTTGCCGTGGTCAATAAACCCTATGTGAGCTGTTGCGTACGCTTCCGCAGTTGACCCAATGTCCCCACGTTTAGCATCTTGAATCACAAGTAATCCGCGCGACTTCGCCGCGCGAATAGTCTTCTGCAGTGTCTGAAGACCAGGAATGCCTAGCGCTTCATAGAATGCAATCTGTGGCTTAACAGCTACGACAATATCGTGGATGGCCTCGATGATCTGCGTATTAAAACCCAAAACTGCCTCAGCCAAGGATTTCAAACCGTGACCATGTCGCGCCACAGATCTTTGAATCAAAAATTCAGGAAGTTTTCGAATATCCGGGTCAAGGCCAACTACAACGCTGCTCGATTTCTGATCCACAGCCTCCAATACCCGATCCGCAAAGTTTTTCATGTGTTGCATAGGGCGTTTTCAAATTGACAGGAGAGCATCATGAAGCTCTTCAATTCTTTTTTGCATTTCGTCCGGAACTGAAACAATACCAGGCTTCAGGTCTTCGCTCTGACGCACATGCATAGCGCTACCAAATAGAAGCCCGTAAATGAATTGAAGTTCTTTATCAGGAACACTCTCTGCTTTTCCATGGAAGTTCACTGGATACCCGTCGGCCAAGATAGTGAGGTCGCGACCGTTTACGAGGTGATAATTCGACCCTACGTTTGGAATTCGTTCTATAGAGCTTGTTATGCTTTTCAGGTCGCGGTGATCTACTTCAAGGCGTTTAGAGGAAGCATTCACAAAATAGGTCTTATGATCGGCTCGCAATAAAGAGTTTATCTTGACCGATAGTTTCCCCGTGCATCCGATAACCAAGAATTTACCCTTAATTGCATCAGAAATGGGCGAGGCGATCTCAAATCCATCAGCTTTAGCTTGAGATCTTCTCTTGCGCTTATCGTCAAACACGGTGACCTTCGCGCCATTGTTCTTGAACACTGCTGCGACATGAGATCCTGTTGCGCCATAGCCAATAACTAGCACCTGTTTATCGCGAACGCCTACGCGGTCGGCTTCGAGAAGACGAGTTACATTTCTAAAAACAGCATCTCCGATGTGAGGACTTTCTCTTCGTTTCTTGAGGTCGCATTCAGCAACATTCATTGTGGCGATGCGACGCTTCCGCGCCGGAATGTCCTGATAAGCCCATATACCGTTCGCTGTTTGCTCTACAGCACCTACGACTCGCGGAATAAGTTCAGGATAATGGCTGTGAAGTCTTGGAACCACATAACCCCCGTCTTCTATGATCAAGAGATTTTTAGAATTGGCGTCACCACAATTAGCAGCTGCTTCAATAGCTGCATCAACTTCCGGCAGAAAAGGATAGTTGGAGGGCCCGGAAATGTGTTTATAGCCACGAGCTAAGAGTCTTACAATTACATGCTCTTTCAGCGAATAGGGGATCCCCACAATGAAAGTTCTTTCTGGATCGAGCCCAATTGCTTCTAGGGCATCTACGAATGACAGGAAATCAGTGAGAAGGTGCAAGACAAGTACTACACAGACTCCAGACAAAGATACCCCAGCATCTTTTGCGTCATTGGCCATTATTCTTAGCAGCTCTAGTGTTTCTATATTTGGAGGATTACAACGAATTGTAAGAGAGAACAGCCCACCCTTGTTCGCGGATATTCTTCGTTCCGAAACGATCAATGCCCCATCTTCGGAAATCAGAAAGGATGACATTTCGGAATCCAACGGCGCAGGCGTAACAGTGATTTCCGAAAGTCTAAATAAGCTTGGCCAGTGGGGTGTGATTTCTATTGAGTATAAGACGCGCTCAGTTGACGCGTACTCGAAAGTAACTACGGGTGGAGCAATGTTTAAGAAGTCACGTCTGAACGAGAACTCTACTACTATTTCCTCTTCAGACCCCAAAGAATGGGAGCGAGTTGAAGACCATGGCACCTGGTAAACTTGTCCTGCCTGCAGCGGGAGGACTTGAATATCGATTGAGGCAGTAGTACATCTGAAGTCCTCTACCGGCGTGTCGAATCTTTCCGTGCGAGACAGTTCAATCGTCTCTGGTTCATCGTTTGGGTTTGTGAACGTATACCTTCGAACAATCGTGGCAGACAGATCACTCTCGATCAAAACCTTGTCAAAAATGCTGATTTCGATTGGGTGGCGAGAGGAGCCGTTCATAGTGGAGGCCTAGGGGGTTCATTGAGATAAGGACACGGGTTCAGCGGGTAGTACCGACACCAATGAGCTGCATGACGTTGGTAGTTTGCGTATCCTTGGGCTCGATCAGGTTTTCCTCTTCAAACTTGATCCGGTCAAATATTGGCACCAAGTCAATGTCATACAAGGATAAGTATTCTCTTGCGCCCTCAAGTCGGTCGTAAAGAACTAGGGCACAGGAAACAACCCCGCCAAGACTCCAGATCTTTTCAGCCGCCTCGTGGATTGTGTCACCTGATGTGGCGACATCACTAATTAATGCAACGCGTTCGCCAGGATCGAATGGCCGCCCCTTCAACGCGGAGCGCAGCAACCTTTTCCTCGGTCGAATAATGCATGTTTCCATATTGGCTACGGTTTCAATCAGATCCTTATACGTAATCATCCCAACGGGTCCGCTATCGCGTTCAGTGAACGCCAGCCTGTCAATCTCCGTCCCCTTCGACTTCAGTTCTTCTATCTTTTTCGCGCAAAGATCGGCCACCCTGCGTGCCTTCTCGGCCGCAGATTGACCGTTTTCTGCGCCAGCTGAATTGCTGGTCGTGTACTCGTCTATATCGAAGAAGTGGCCTCCTCTACCTCCTGAGGTTAGGTCATAGCTGCTATTCTTGAGGCATTTTTGAGCGATGTCATGACAGATCTCCCGCTCGACCGGATCTAAGGCGTTATACAGGGCGACACTTGTGCGATCCATTAGTCCTCCTCTTTCGTCAAAACCATGTCCACAACCTCGACGCCAGACAAATACGTATTGACCAATTCGGTAGACGCGAGAAGTTTCGCTTGTGAATCTCCGCTCTCCAGTGCAAAAGCGAAGCGATTCAGATCATCGACTAAGCCAGCGAACATTCGTTGCTTCTCTTCCTCGGCGCGTTTTGAATAGGGAACATCGCCCGAGAAGTTATAAAAGAGATCTTGAATCAGCGAGGATAGCAAGAAGATGACAAATCGATTCTGACTGCTCAACTCTGCGTTCGTCAGGCTTTCAATTTTTCTTTGAAATCGCTTAAGCGGGGCCAGGGAGATAGTTCCGGACTTGGCCGAGACATTCATCTCGTCGACAGCTTGCCTGATCCAGGCTGCTATGAAAATCTGCATGCCGAGATCCTCGGAATCTTGGCTGCTTTGGGTGTTATCGGCTCGCTGTGAGGATAACATTCTAGTCGACCTACTTTGACAGTTCCTTCTTAATCAGCTTTAGCGACAGCTCCTCAGCCTGCAACTCTCGGATCCGTTTGCATCTCCTCACATTCTCTTCAAGAGGATACAATCGCTTTGAGCCAAATCGCTTGTAAACGAGAAGCCCCTCGCTGCTCCAATGGTCGATGGTCGGATACGGCTCTTTGGTAGCAGCGGCCAGTTTTTTTGCCGTCACCAAATCGTTTGTTGATTTACCTGCTTTTGAAGACCTCTCCATTTACGCTCTTGTTTCCTCGTTGTCAAGCCAGCCTTTGGCTTGCCCTTTCTTATGGAAATTGCCAAGAGACCTGAAAGTTCCAAGTCCCCGTCCTGCTTGCGCTCCTCTAGCAGCTTTAGGAGCCTTAGAATCTCAAACAGTCCTAAGAGTTCTAGCAGCTAGAAGACCTCTAAGTGCGCTTAGCCTAGAGCGTAGGAGCCTTGATTGTCAAGAGGTTTTGTTAGTCCACTGAGTGGCCGGCTCGGATATCAGTGAGCCGACGCGTCGTTCTTCGGATGACGCTTGAGTGCCAGCCCTATATATCGATGAGAGTGATCGTTTTCCATCTGCCTCGGAACAGACAGGAAGGGGAAAGCTTCGCTGAATTTCTGTCGTGCCGCTACCGGCACACTGGCCATTTACCAGACATCTCCATAACACAAATCTCCTCGCTTTTATCGATCCCCAACGGCCAGCGATTCGGGCCACCAACTTTAGAAGCGGGGTATACGATCTTACGCCAAAGTTACGCTAGAAAATCTCTCTGGCGGTTGCATTGCCTGTTTGACACTTCCCACGCATAATTCGTCCAAGTTCGCATAGTCCAAAAAGATCCTAGCTCGCAGAGGAGTAGTTTCGTCTCTTCGTGCAGTGGGTCGGTCAGGCCACTAAATGAGTTCTACTCAAGCGGAATTCACTTTTTCACCCAGGATCTTGGAACATCTTGGAATTTCGGCGTACAACAGCGTGCGCAAATGTCTCGCGGAGCTTGTGGCGAATTCGTATGACGCCGATGCCAAGAGCGTAAACATATCTCTTCCAGATCTCATCGACGAGAACGCCTCCATCACGTTATCTGACGATGGCACCGGCATGAATACTGATGATTTAAAGGCTAAGTTTCTCCACATCGGGCACGACCGGCGAGGAGATGGGGATCGCACCGCCTCTAATAGGCTCGTTATCGGGAGTAAGGGCATCGGGAAACTGGCTGGATTCGGCATTGCATCTCGTATTCGACTGACCACACGACGCGACGGAAAACAATCCTCGATCACTATCGACAGAAAAGATCTCGACTCCGTTCATGAATTGACGGGCCATCCGTTCAATATCACAGTTTCGGATACTGAGTTACACAACGGCACCACGATCGAACTGCTGCAGCTTCACGAGGGGTTACACTTACCCTCCGCAGAAGTTGTCCGTCGACACCTCAAACGCACGATGCCGTCCACCTCGGACTTTGCGATGTACGTAAATGACATTGAATGCACTGCTGAAGATGTCCTCGGCGAAAAGAGCAGTTTCAGCGAGACTATCCCGGGTGTTGGAAACGTGACTGGCTATTACATCATAGCCAATGCGCGCCAAAGCGATCCTGGTCTCGCTGTCCGTGTGCGCGATCGAATAGTGCAGGAGCCATCCCTTTTCGACTTGGACACGCGGACACATGGTTTTTTTACTGCAGAGAAAATCGTTGGCGAGATCAATGCAGAGTTTTTGGACCCTGAAAGCGCCGGAGAGGGAAGACACGATCTTATCAAAACGTCGCGGGATGGCTTCCTTGAGGATTCCGACGTCGTTCAAAAATTCAATGAATGGGCGGGAACTTTCATTCGAAAGGTCGTTCAAGGAGTTGACGAAGGTGAAACAAAGAAGCGAACAGACGCGCTAATGGGCTCATCTGAAGTACAGACCCGCCTTACCGCGCTCCCGCCTCACGTCCGAAGTACGGCCTCCAAAGTCGTTCGTGCAATCATTGGAAAGCTCAAGACGGCTTCCGATGAGGACGCCAAGAACCTAATTGAATGGATACTTCGCTACTATGAATCGAATGTGCTGAAGGAGCTAATGAATGCGATTGCCGCTGCTGATATCCATGAAGCAGAGAAGCTCGCTGACCTAGTCAACGAATGGGGCCTCTCGCAGTTGAATAGCGTTGCTGGGATAGTTAAAACTCAGATCAGCATCATCAGTCGTCTGGAGGAGTTAGTGGCCTCGGACAAGGCCTATGAGATTGATTTACACAAATTAGTAGAGAGTAATCTTTGGCTGGTGAAAGAAGGCTTGGAACTCTGGTCCTCCGATAAACCTCTGAAGACTCTACTCGATGGTCATGTGGAACTGCTCTACAAGGATAGAGAAGATCTGCGTCCCGATCTGATTTGTCGCTCTCGGGATGAGGGGCAAGACGCTGTCATTTTAGAGTTCAAACGGCCGAAAGAGAAGATAAAAATGGAACACGTTACGCAGGCTTTGGAGTACGAAGGACTAATCAAAAAGCATAGACCAAACATACAGTTTGTGACCTATGTGGTAGGAAGAGAATATGATCCTTCTGTGTTGGCGATTCGTGACAAGCAAGCGCACGCCGGTTTGCACTTGTGGTCGTTCGAAGAGATACTTCAGAAGGCCAGAGCTAGATTTGAAACGGTCTTAGAGATTTTGGGGCGATGAGTCGCCTTCTCAACTAGTGTCGCTTTGGACGGATTTACGAACGACAAGCTGGGATAGAAGTTAACGACACTTTCTGGAGTCCTCTGTACCTATGAACGACTTAGACTCCATCAAAAGACTCGAGAACAATGAGTTCGTGCTCGATGAACTTGTGACACAACTTAAGACGGCTTTAGGGGTTCTGCCGTTTGTGGGTGCGGGTTTATCTATACCCTTCGGTTTTAAGGGTTGGCAAGAGTTTCTCCTCACAATAAAGTCTATTATCCCCCAGGAGAAGATATCGCAGCGAATTGAGCGAGGCGAGTTTGAGGAAGCTGCCCAGGACCTCTTGGAGGCGTTGGGCGATTTTGATTTTCAGGATGCCCTGACCATTGAATTCGGCGAAAAGAAATTAGCCGGTGTGAACTTAAGGGGCGCTGTGAGCTATCTGCCGCGACTGACAGATGGGCCAATAATAACTACCAATTTTGATGGCGTATTGGAAAAGGTGTTTGCTGACTCAGGAGCTCGTTTTGAGGAAATAGTTTGGGGCGCCACCAGAGCACAAATATTACGAAAAGCTATCGGCCAAAACAGAAGGTATCTTCTCAAATTGCATGGCGATGTCGAGGATGACAGCGATCGCGTCCTTACTCTAAATCAATATGAGAAGGCTTATGGAGGCGGGACAACTCCGCTCAGATTGATTTCAACAAGCCGCTGCCACGCTTGCTGCAACAGCTGCTAATTAGTCGACCGGTACTCTTCCTTGGTTGTAGCCTGCACAATGATCGTATAGTCAGGTTAATCAAGCAACTCGGTGCACCAACATCAAGACCCCCTCATTACGCTGTTGTAGAACACTCTGGCGACGAGGATTTTCGCTCGAGTGAACCGGACCTTCTCGAGTTGATGGTATCCGAAGGATTTGGTACCCTAAAAGCGAGCCTGAGTATGTCGAACGGATAGTTGAATATCTCTGCAACGCAATCTCCAATCAACCATTGAATACAAGAGTGTCAGCGACAACAAAAGCTGTGGTTACCGGAATGAGAGCTTCAGAAGCATTTGAGGCGCTCATTGCGAAACATCCCGAGATCGATAAGTTTACAGTTGTCAGATATAAGGACAAGCGCCGTTTGCCAGAGCGCACTACCGCTCAGTCAGCTGATGATCCCGCCAAGTTTCTTGAACAAGCCACAATCCATGACAATGAAGCAGATCGTGAAGAGCATATACCTCGCACAGAATTGCGTCCTGAACTTTGGAAGCGCCTGTTTGAATTGCCAGAGGACTTTGTCTTGGCCGCTTCATCAAGGGTTAAACTAAAGGATGGAAGCCTTGCTCACTTGCCAATGATAGACTTTAAGTGCGCTCCGACGCCGCAAAATATCGACTTGGCAAAAGAAGCCTTTGCAAAGATTAACCAAACCAATGGCGTCTTGCTTAATTCTGGCAACTCATTTCATTACTATGGTCAAACGGTGATGAACGAAAGGGAATGGGTGGATTTTCTAGGCCATTGTCTTTTGCTCTCCGACTTCATAGACACACGTTACGTAGGGCACGCGCTTATCAATAAGGAGTGTCGGCTGAGGCTTTCGACTGCGCCGCTTAACCCATTCATACCGATTGTTGTGCAGGTTTTTTGAGTTTGCCTGCCTCTAAAAATCTTCCGAACGCAAATGCTTCAGTCGTCCCTTTCGATGGCGCGATTATGGCGCGATGGCGTGTTCAGACGTAGCAAGATGTAACTAACTTTGACGGCTGCGGATTCGGTAAATACTGCTTCATCTCACTTCGTCTCGCCTTGTTGATGCCCCTCAAACCGTCTCATAATCTGTTGGTTCGGGGTTCGAATCCCTGCGGGGGCACCAATTATCTACGCTCAAACCCAAGATGGCGCGATTATGGCGCATTTCAACCGGTCTTCTTTCGGATTGAACCGCCCTCTTTTGTCAAATCGAACCTTTGCCCGGCATATTCGGCCCAAGCGGAACAAGAACGCGCACCTGTTCATCCGTTCATACCCAACTTTCGAGCTGAACACTTCAGCCAGTTCTAACTGAGTCATGAACCGATTAGGACAAGTTGGTGCTTAGATGGCGCGCTGATGTCGTGAAACCTACTCTTAAGTGAATGTTAGAACACTGCTTGAATCGCGGGAATGCAGAAAATTTGAGAGCTGCAGTAGTAATCATCTTATGTCTCAGAAATTGAAGTCGCGCGATCGCTCCGATCAGCGGGGCAAACTCCGCATCGGCAACGACTGGAACGCGATCACGATCATCGCGCTGTCGCAATCGAATCCGCTGAAGGCCATCGCCGAGTTGGTTGAGAATTCCATCGATGCCCGCGCAACGAATGTCACGATCGTTCGCGGTCGCAGCGAAGGCCGCCACTACTTGGAGGTCCGGGATGACGGGCAGGGCATTCCCCGCGATACGGCCGGCCGGCCGGACTTTCGCTATGTCGCAACACATATTTGCGACTCCGTGAAGCGACGGCTCAAGGTGGAAGGCGCCGCCGGACTTCAGGGTGAGTTCGGCATCGGCCTGCTTTCCTTTTGGACGCTTGGAGAGGAACTGACGCTGACATCTACAGGGGCGGACAATCGTGCATGGCAAATGGTCATGCGAAAAGGCGACCCGAGCTACGCGGTCAAAGCCAAACGCTTGCTTTTTGTTGAGCCGGGAACTCAATTGCGAATAGCCAGGCTGCTCGACGGAATTCGTTCGCTCTCGGGAGAGAAGATCCAGTGGTACCTCGCGGCGGAGTTGCGCGACCGTATCCGCCACACCGGCGTGCGTATTACGGTGATCGACAAGATCGCTCGGAAGCAGTACGCAGTGGAACCACGGCAGTACGAAGGACGATTGCTGCATCAATTGCCGACCATTCGCGCTACGCTCGGCGACGTTTACGTTGAGCTTTACATGAACGAGCCCGAGGAAACGAATCGAGTCGCGCTGTTTCGACACGGCACGCGTGTGTTCGAAGACATTTCCGTGGTGGACGAACTGGCGAAGCCGCCGTGGACAACGCGGTATCTTCAAGGCCACATCGATGCACCTTTCATCAATCTAACTCCGGGCACCCGCAGCGGCATTATCCACGATGAAGCTTATTCCGCACTTCTGGATGCGCTGCTTCCGTTGGAGGAAAAGCTGATCGAGATGTTCGAAGCGCAGCGTCGAGCTGAGGAAGAGCAAGCCAGCCGTGAACTATTGCACACCATCCAGCGCGCGTTTCGCGAGGCACTCCTGGCGCTGCCGGCCGAAGAGTACGACTGGTTCGATATTCATTCCCGTGCACAACGGGGTTCGGGAAGTAGCAATCGCGAGGTCGATTCTGGCGAAGAACTTATGGTTGGTGCTACGGAGCCTGAGACCGGCAACGTAAAGCAGCGGCAGTTTTTCGAGTTCGCTGGTCCGCTTTTTAGTGTCGCGGTCTCACCCGCCTCGAGCGTGGTGAGGGTTGGCGAGCAGAGGTCGCTGCGCGCTTTGCCTTATGATCGGTCGCGTCGCCGCGTCGAAAGCGATCTCACATTCAATTGGGAAGTAGTAGAAGGCAATGGCGCCCTGGATCATCGTCACAATCAGGCGGTGAGCTTCCTTGCTCCGACCGAGCCTGGCCTGGTGCGCGTGAGGGTCTGGGTTCGCCAAGGCGACATTGAGCGGTCAGGCGACGGACTAATAACGGTGACGCACGAATTACTTCCACAGGTTGGAACGACAACGGTCGAATCGTCGGGTTTGCCGGGTTACACTTTCGAAAGCGCGCCGGGCGATTCGTGGCGATCCAGATTCGATTCGACGCGGAATATAATTGTCGTAAACAACGGTCACCGCGATTTCGTGTACGCCGGCCGCAACAAGTCGCTCAAGCTTCGTTATCTGGTCCGACTGTATTCCAAGGAGCTCGTGCTGAGGAACTTCGTCGGTTTACCACCAGACCAACTCCTGGAACGCATGGTCGAGCTATCGTTAAGAACCGAGGAAAATCTCTAACTTTTTAGTGATTCCGAGAAGCGCTTGGGCGAATCGAGAAGTAGCCAGGCGCTGTATGGTGCGGTTCCCGCCGCCGCTTGGCTTGAGTTAGAGAATTTACCGACCGATGCGAGAATCTGGGAAGACTCGATTTTTCTTACGCTATTACGACAGTACAAGCACTATCCTCACGATCCACAAATCGTTGTCGTAAGAGAAGTAGTCACGGTAGGCCTTGTCGGGACAAACTAAGGTTTACATCGGCAGGCCGGGGTTGGTACCATGGCCATGGTAATTACCTTGGCCATGTGAATTAACAGGGCCGTGATAGTCTAGCGGATGTGAAAAAATGATGAAGAACCCAGAAAAAGCCCGGAACTCCGCAGCCCTTGAACGAGAGCGACGCGCTGAATCTTTGCTCGCCGAGATATTTGAGCAAGCCGGCTGGCGTGTTGAGCGTCGACCTCCCCGCCAGGGATCCCAGCTCGATATGATTGTCCGAACGTCCTGGAGTTGTCTACGCGGTCGAAGTGAAGGCGGCTGTCGAGGGTCGTGGTGACCGCCTAGTGCCCCTCTTTTCCCAGGCCGTGCTCCAGTCATTACATGGTGCGGGCCAGAATGCGGCCCCACTCGCGGTAGTCGCTGCGCCTAAGATAAGCCAAGGCGCCGCAGAACAGGTCTTAAAGTTCGCAGAGCACTACGCTCCCGATGCAGCGGCCGGCGTTATCGATTTCGAGGGGCTTCGCTTGTTTCGGGGACCGCACCTCGAGGGACTCAACGCGGAGGCTCCGCACAAGTCGTCAATGGCATCAAAGTCGCTGCGCGTCTCCGGACACCTATTCTCCGATCTAAACCAGTGGATGCTGAAGGTACTGCTGGCCCCGGAGGTTCCCGAGGAATTACTTTCCGCTCCGCGAGGCCAGTACAGAAACGCGTCGCAACTTGCGCGCGCCGCTAAAGTTTCTGTGATGAGCGCGTTTCGCTTCGTGCAACAGCTCCAAGAGGAGGGATACCTATCCGAGTCTGGTCCATACCTGAACCTCGTACGACGTGAAGATCTCTTTCGCCGATGGCAGGCGTCCGCCGTACGGTCGGTCAAGGAAGTGCCCATGCGATACCTGCTCAAAGGAGACCCACGCGCGCAACTCCGCAAAATGCTTGGTAGCGGCCGTGCATGTCTGGCGCTCTTCGCGGCTGCAGAAGCGCTGAAGCTCGGATTCGTAGAAGGTGTGCCACCGTACGTATATGTCGAACGCATTCAGCCCTCAAACCTTTCGGCATGGAAAAACCTGCGACAATGTGAGCCTGGCGAACATCCTGACCTTATCCTTCGCCAAGCTCCGGCTCCACAGTCGATCTTTCGCGGACTAGTCCGCCCGAACGGTATCGCGGCATCCGACGTTCCTACAAGTTTGGGTGGACGCGTCCTCGCATCCGTCGCGCGGACGGGAGCAGGCAGACCTTATTCGCAAAAGAGTGCTTGAGCGGGTGATCGAGGAGAAGCGTTAATGGAGGATCTTGCGAACTTTGCGCGTCTCGTTGAAGCCGTTCGCCCTTGGCTTACTCACCTGGTGATTGTGGGCGGTTGGGCGCATCGGCTGCATAGGTTCCACCCACTTGCAACGTCTCAAGAATATCAGCCACTCCGTACGCGTGACGTTGACTTAGCATTTTCACTCAATGCACCTCTTGAGGGCGATCTTAGAGACGCACTCAAGCAAGCTGGGTTTAAAGAAGAGCTATCGGGTGAAGACACGCCGCCCGTTACACACTACTACCTCGGAGAGGAGGATGCGGGGTTCTATGCAGAATTTCTAACTGTGAAACAAGGGAGTGGTCTAAAGCGCGATGGCAAACCTGATTTGACTGTTTCGAAAGCAGGAATCACCGCGCAAAAGTTAAGGCATCTCGAACTGCTCTTAGAAGCGCCATGGAAAGTTCAAATTGGTGGCGAGACTGAGGTCCCAGTCGAAGGCCACGTCGAGCTGGTTGTACCCAATCCAGTGAGTTTCATCGTCCAGAAGCTTTTGATCCACAAGCACCGCGATGATGATAAGAAGGCCCAGGACGTTTTATATATTCACGATACGCTGGAGTTGTTCGGTGCGTCGCTCGAAAAGCTAAGAACAGTTTGGGAGAGTGACGTTATGCCGAAGCTGCCGCCCAAAACTGCGAAAAGAGCAATAGCGACGGTGTCTGAACTTTTTGAGAATATGACTGATACAATTCGAAATGCCGCTCGAATACCTCCTGACCGACGGCTTCTGCCGGAAAACATTCGCGGTGCTACTCGGTACGGTCTCGATGAGATATTTGGACCTACCGATTCTTAACGACAACTCAAAACACATTCGCTCATAGGAATTGAGTAGTGCACAAAAGCATTAATGAAGGACTGGGAAAACAATTAACTTTGCACTAGAAAAAATCGCTCAATTTGTCGACTTGGAGACGTAATGCAATACATCACTTTGGAGGAAGTTGGCTTTCTAAATGTCGAATACGATGGGCCAGCACTCGATCGGTTCAGGAAAAAGCTTCTCATGTTCGCCAAAGAAAGGATCGATATCATTGCCGAACGAGCCCTTGAGCATTTTCGGTCAAAGATGTTCGAGCAACGCAGAGCTGTAAGCCTGCAATGAAAGAGACGAGTGAGCGTTCAACAACGGAGAATGCAACCAAGGGCTGATGAGTTGGTCTTAGGCTCACCTGCAATTCTGATGATGGAGAGTTCTCCTTCACCGCTCACGCTGTGAGATTCATGCGCCGTAGCAGTTCGGCGAAGCGCGGTTCGGAGCGAAGACTATCCAGCAAGGGATCTACTTTTATCCAGACCAACCTCGTCGACCGATCTTCATAAGCTTTTTCAAGCCATTGAAGCGCATTATCTCTGTCGCCGAGACTGGCGTACATGATCGCCAGGTTGTAAGCCGCAACGTAACGTTGTTTAGACATCTCCCGCAATTTGCCGATCTCTTTGAGGGCCTCACTTCGTCTACCTGATAACGCGTAAGCTACCCCCAAGTCTCCGGAGCCACCTGAACCCGGCATGGCCCGCTTTTGGTATTCGGCGATGGCCTGTTCGTACATCCCCTTCTGGCAGTAGGCGAAACCGAGAACGCTGTGCGCGTGGTCAAAGTTCGGGTTCATCTCCAAGACCCTTCTAAGTTGGTTGATGGCCTCGTCGTACCGACGCGCCTGGCAGAGGATGGCTCCGACGTTAGCGTGAATAAACAGCGAGAACGGCTCCAGCTCTTGTGCCCGCCTGATCTCGGCGAGCGCTTCCTCAGAGCGCCCCATCATCGCCAGGTAGAGGGCATAAAAATGGTGCGCGTTGGCGTAGTTCGGGTTCAATCCGATGGCTCGCTGGTACTCCCTCTCGGCTCCGGCCCAGTCGTATTCGTACTGGACTTTGATATGGCCCAGTGCGGCGTGTGCTTCGGCCACCGTGTCGTCAATTTTGAGCGCATTCACCGCCGCTTCCTTCGCTTTCGGGAACGCTTCTTTCGGCGGCAAATGGAAGACCCCAAGGAGGGCGTAGGCGTCAGCCAGTCCGGCATACGCCAGGGCGTAGTTCGGGTCGCGCTGAATTGCCTGCTCGAAGTATTGGATGGCCCTGTTCAGCCCTTCGGGCGTTCTTTTTTCCCAGTAGAACCGCCCGTTGATGTAGAGCTGGTAGGCTTCGGCGTTCTCCGTGTGGTGTTTCGTCAACCGCCTTTGCTCTTCGCCGCTTAACCTCGGCCGTAACTTACCCGCGATCTCTCTCGAGACTTCTTCTTGCACGGCGAGCACGTCCGACAGCCTTCCGGTTGAACCGCCCGCCCCAGAGTTGCGAGCCATCCGCCACCTTCACCAGGTCCGCCTGCACCACCAGTGTCTCGCCGCGCTGCTCGACGCGGCCGATCAACACGGCCTCGACGCCCAACTCGCGCCCGACTGCCAGTGGGTCGGCCGCACGGCCCTTGTAGCGGAAGACGGTGCTGCGCGCCAGCACCCTCAATGACGATAGTTGCGACAGGTCGTTGATAAGGCTCTCGGTGATGCCGTCGCTCAAGTACTCCGTTGTCGGCGCTACCGCTGACGTTTATCAGATGGCAGGATGGCCAGCGAATTAACCGCAGCGCCGGCTGTGTTGCGGCGGAAATATAGCAGCCCGGCGACAATCAAGGCGGTGACCATGAGGGAGAGCGCCACGGTCAAAATCGTAACGCGAGGGCGAGAAAGGGTGGCCAAGATCCGCGCCGGCGCGGGCAGGGCGAAGCGGAAGGGACGCTCCTCGCCGAGCCTCGCCCGGACCTTTCTCAAGTCAGCGGCCAGGTCGGCGGTCTGTGCGTAGCGCTCGTCCCTGTTCTTAGCGAGCGCGCGGCCGACGATCCTTTCGAGTTCCGCGGGGACGCCGCGCCTCAGCTTGCCGAGCGGCTGCGACTCGCGCTCCAGGATGGCCGCGAGGCGGTCGGTCGGTGTCCTGCCCGGGAACGGGAGCCTACGCGTTACCATCTCGTAAAGGATCACGCCCAGCGACCAGACGTCGGTGCGCGCGTCCACCTCTTCACCGCGTGCCTGCTCCGGCGACATGTAGGCTGTCGTCCCCATCACCACGCCCGTCCCTGTCCTGATCCAAGACTCTTTCGAGTCTCGCGTCCGGGCCCGCTCCGCGTATTTAGCAATGCCGAAATCGAGGACTTTGACGAGACCGTCGGGCCGCACCATGACGTTCTCTGGCTTGATGTCGCGGTGGACGATCCCGTGCTGGTGCGCCGCCGCTAGG
Source organism: Blastocatellia bacterium (assembly GCA_963698325.1). Classification (GTDB taxonomy): domain Bacteria; phylum Acidobacteriota; class Blastocatellia; order Pyrinomonadales; family Pyrinomonadaceae; genus PSRF01. Next base: position 1,741,209 of record CAVOQJ010000013.1, read on the forward strand.
GCGCTCGCGACCTGTAGCGCGATATCCACCGCTGCGGCAAACGACAGCCCTCTGCCTCGCATGCGCGTCCGGAGAGTCACGCCCTCGACATACTCGGTTGCGATGAAGTCCCTGCCCTCCCATTCGCCGATCTCGTAGACGGTGATGATGTTCGGGTGGTTGAGCGCCGAGGCGGTCAGGGCCTCTTGGCGGAAGCGGCGCACGCGCTCCTCGTCCGTAGTAAGGTCGGCGGAGAGCAGCTTGAGCGCGACCTTCCGCCCCAGCCTAGTGTCGAGCGCGAGGTGCACTTCCCCCATCCCGCCTTCGCCGAGCGGTGAGAGGAGTCGGTAGGCGCCGATCTGGCGCCCGACTTGGGAGTAACTGACGGTTCGGCCCGCCCTATGGCCTTCGGGTCCGAAGCCAGCGCCTTGGCCGCGACCTCGAGGGCGGGCGCTTCGATGAAGCTCGCCGCCCTCTCGTCGTAGGCGAGCAAGGCGGCGACCTCGCGCCGCAACTCCTCATTGCGCCCGCTTGCCTCGTCGAGGAACGCCGCGCGCGCCTCCGGCTCGCGCTCCAGTGCGTCGTGATAGAGGCGCTCGACCTGGTCCCAGTTTTCAGGCTTCATCCTGTCCGCCTTCGCTCAGCCTGCGCAGCAGCCATGATTTAGCCAGACGCCAGTCACGCCTGACCGTCTCGGGGGAGACTTTTAGCGCCTCGGCCGTCTCTTCCATGGACAGACCGCCGAAGAAGCGCAACTCAACGACGCGGCTCTTGCGCGCGTCAACTTCTGCAAGCACGTTCAACGCCTCGTCGAGCGCCACCAGGTCCTCGTTCCGGCCCGGGCTGACCACCAGCGCTTCGTCGAGTTCGACTCGGCGGGCCGCGCCGCCGCGTTTCTGGTAGCCACGCTCGCGGGCGAAGTCCACGAGGATCTGCCGCATCAGGCGTGCGGCGATGGCGAAGAAGTGCGCGCGGTTCTGCCAGTGCACCTCCTGCGCGTTGATCAGCCGCACGTAGGCCTCATTAATGAGCGCCGTGGTCTGCAGTGTGTGCCCGGCGCGCTCGCGGCGCATGTAGCGCTTGGCCAGCCCGTGCAGCTCAGCGTGGACGAGCGGGATTAACCGATCCAGCGCCGCGCGGTCGCCCCCACTCCAAGCCAGTAGGAGCTGCGTGACTTCGTGTGACGCCAAGGTCGGCATGGGAGATCTCCTGTCGAATAGGCGGGACTGTCAGCGGCGCCATTATACCTGCCTGGAGGCTCAGGTGTTCGTAGAAGCGGGGCCCGGAATTCTTTTCCGTTGATGTTACCGCTTTTCGCCGCGGTTCCCGCATTCAAGAGGCGAGGCCAAATAAGAGAGAGCAATTGATGCAGACGAGTGCGGCCGACTTGATTGTCGGGGTCGGCCTCGCTCATAGCCTCGACCTCCGGCAAGAAACTTGAGACCAGAAAAGGAGACGACCATGAAGAAGACATACTTGACAGCGATTTCCGGCATGGCCTTGGCGGCCATGTTGGTGCTGGCCGCGACACAGGTTCCGGCCTCCGGGCAGAACGCGGAAGGCAGAAGGATAGAGGGCACTTGGCGTGTAGAGATAACGGATCGTGACTGTCAAACAGGCGCGGCTATAGGAACCATTCCGGCCCTGCACACATACCTAATCGGAGGCTCGATGCTATCAGACCCAGCCGTTCCCCCGACTGTCCTTCGCACCGGCCACGGGGTATGGGAGCACGCCGGCGGGTTGAGCTTCACCAACACCATAGTGCTCTTCCGGTTCAACCCGATGAATGGAGCTTATGTCGGTACGGTTACGATCAGACGAAACATCGAACTCGGCGAGAAATCCGATGAGCTCACCTCTACTGACATTGCCGAAGCAGCCAATCCGAACGGCGACGTCATTGAGACCAGATGCGCCACCACAGTCGGACGACGCCTCGAATAGTCGGCTGGCAAGCGTGAGTTCGACGTATTTAGGTTCTTATCAACTCGCGGCTACCATGTCGAACGATCGGCCCCTTGTTCGTAGTTTTACGTCGAACTCATGCTGTCAATGTTTGAGACTTGGATTGGTCGGAAAGTTTTCGGCCGAGAAGGGGATTAGAGATGAGAATGGTTTCTAGGCGGACCGCGGGGCTTATAGTAATCGCGAGTGTTGGGTATTCAGTTCTTGTGCTCATCGCGATGCACCTTCTGCAGGCAGAGTTAAGTCCCCTCAGAGTTCCAATGAGCGCATACGTTTTAGGCGCCTATGGTCCTCTAATGACCCTAAACTATTTCGTACTGTGCGCCGGTTGGCTGGCAGTTAGCTGCGGTCTCGTGACGACGTTACGTCTCACCCGCCTTACCAAGGTCGCCTTCGCCGTCTCGCTTATCGCCAGCGCTGGCTTTTTAATCGCAGGTACCTTTCCCATGGATTATCCTCCACCGCTTCGGACTTCATCAGGCCGCTTGCACGCCCTGGGTGGCATTTTGACCTTTCCCGCAATGGCCCTGGCGTCAAGCCTGTTCTCGCTGAGCATGCGACGTGATGTTGCCTGGAGAACGGTGTCAGTTGCGGCGTCGGCGCTCTCGGCTAGCATTATTGCCGCGTTTGTTCTAATGGTGTTCTCGATACTTGTGCTTGGCTTTGGTGGTTACGCGCAGCGCCTATTGATGGCACTACTTTTCAGTTGGCTGATCGTGGTCGGAGTTCACCTGACTCGAACCCTGCGCGCCACATGAGATGCCTTGGATGATACCTTACATCGTCCGACCAGATAGTAGGCTTTGCCGACGCCCTCAACGTCCGTCACCTTGAACACGCCCGGCCGGATTCACTTGCCATACCTGTTAGCAAAGGTGAGCAAGCCGAATTGTCGCCCGAATAGAAACGAATCATCGGAACGCTAAGCAAGGCGATCGGGAAGGAAAAGAAAACACCGATGAAAGCAGCAAAGAGAACTCAGAATGTGCAGAGGGATAAAACGAACTACGTAAGTGACGAAGCATTTGCCGATCTCAAGCGAGCATTTGAAGACGCTCTCGCTTATGAGCGCGGAAATCGCCGCGACTTAAACGTGACGCGAATCCAAGCTCCGCGCCCGCCGAACACAAGGTCACCTAAAGACAATTTTCCCGGACAGGATAGAAGTAGGAAGACGAAAACGCGTTAGGCAGCGCTCTTGAATTGGAGTTTCGCTTGCACACCTAGCGAGCCCAATACACGCAGCATGAGATCGGTTGAAATATCGTGGGTGTTACGGTTCAGAATGGCGGTCACGCGAGTGCGTGACGTGTGAGCCAGTCGCGCCACGTCTGAATGGGTTAAGCCCTTCTTGCCGACTACCTCGACGATCTTATCATTCAAGTCGCTGCGGAACTCGATCTCCATTCCGTCGGCGGGCGCGAGGCCCAATACCTTCGCGAGTTCCCTGGCATTACGGGCGACTACTGGTTTAACTTTCCTCATCGAGCATCTCCTTGAGTCTCTTCTGCGCTAAAGCAATCTCCTGCGGTGGCGTCTTCTGGGTTTTCTTTGCGAAAGCATGAAAGATCAAAACTGAATCAGCCAGCTTCGTGTAATAGAAAATTCGATACGCGCCGGAGCGCTCCCGGACGCGAAGTTCCTCCACACCTGACGCAACCGAACCCATGGGTCGCGACAACGGCATCGAGAGCTTCTCACCTTTCTGCAAATCAAAGATAACCTTGCCGAATTCACGTCGCACGTCTTCGGGAAACTCTCTTATGGCATCCCGAGCCTTTGGGTGAAATACGGCTGACTTCACTTGGTTAGTGTCTCAGATATGGGACGTAGTTGTCGAGGGCAGATAAACACTTTGTTGTGTGGAAGCCCACAATGGATTATTCGTCAGTATCATCGACGCCCCAGCGTTCTGGCAGTAGAGTATTGTCATCGGTAATTGCTTCTTCCAGCTGCGCCGCCGTGAGTCCACGAACTGTCCTGAGATCGACTCCGCGCAGATTCGTGCCTGTCAGTTTGGCTTTTGTAAACCTCGCATGGGTCACGATTGCGGGCGGGATTGGTGGGTTGCCTTCTTCTGCGTAGCGCCGTCCGAAGTCGGAGCCGGATAGATCGCATCCGTAAAAGTCAGTGTCGGTGAGGTCTGCCTCAAGGAACCAACCATTCGTGTATTTAGCGTTTACAAAGTGTGCACCACGTGCTGTGGAGGTAGTGAAGGCCGCACCAGTTGCTCTGCAAAATGAAAGGTCTGCTCGATCAAGCTTTGCGCCGGAAAACAAGGCACCGTCTCATAATCTGTTGGTTCGGGGTTCGAATCCCTGCGGGGGCACCAAGTATCTCGTGAGTGTTCTTACATATGGGTTCGTGAGTTTTTCCTTGAAAGCTAAACTGTTCGAGCGTTTGTGAATACATAATAGTTAAAATGAACGCTTCGACCGATTTCATGGACGAGAGAAGGCTTTACCGATTCCTTCAACATCCGCTATCTGGAAACCTTTACGCTCCATCACGCGACGAAGCTTTAGGTTGGGTTCGGCACAGTTGAGAGCGTGCACCACCCACTCCACTTTCTTCAAATCCCGCTGCTTAGCATACCTCTGCGCGAGTGAGGTGAGTGTGGGAAGCACGCCCTCGCCGCCACCATCGATTTGCGCGAGTTCGACATACAGACTCTCGCCCTTGATTTTGAACTCTCCGTGGACTTCTGCAGAGCCCATGCGAAAGACCAGCGGCTCACCCGAGAGCACGAGAGCATCGAGTTGCTCATCGGGCAGATTAAGAATTTCATCAGGCGAATAGCCTTCAATGTTGACTTGTTTCATGCGACTCATCTGCGAGAGCCTTGATCATTATTGCTCGAGTCTCATCCTTAGGTTCCGCTTCTATCGCGCGCCTCAGTAACGCTTCGGCTTCAACGGGCCACGCTGTTCGATCCCACGCTGCCAACGCCTGGATTGCCATATTGCGGTTACGCACGACTGGACTCTGCAAGCCCGCTCGTATGAGTGGCCACCCCTTGCTAGGAAATCTCCGCAGATCCTGCAAAACAAAGTCGAGCGCGCTGTGGTGCTGAAACTCAGGGCCAAGGCCTAGTGAGTCTGCCGGTCCGGAAGCGATCTCCTGCAACGGAACCGTTTCCTCCGCAAACTGTACCACCTTATCAATACGTTCATGATCGTTCGTCTGCATCACGAAGTACCACTGATCCTCTCCTCGCTTAAGGCGTTCGAAGTAGATATCCCAAGTGTCAATGCCTAACACGCGCGCTGCTTCGGTCGCAGTCCAGAAGGTCTGTCGAGCTTGGCTGTCGAGTCCCTCGCGGACTTTCTCCTCCCAACCAGGGCGGGACCGAATAGCGCCAGTCAAGTCGAGTAAAGTCGCGCGGCGTTTTGGCCAACCGAGGGCAGGATCTTGTACTTCGCCCTCTTCTTCGTTGAGGAACAGCTCGATCGCGCTCACGGCGATGAAGTCTTCGAGGTCGAGGTCGCGCGATTGCAAGTGTTGGAGGTACAGCTCGGTGGCTTCAGCGCCGTCCACATACGATTCGATACCTTCCGAAGGGCCACCGCGCCCTCGAATAAGAGTGGTCAAGAGAGAACCAGCTCCCTTCAAGAGCTTCTCATCCGGCTGAAGTTTGCGGAGTGCGGATAATAAATCCCCGGTCCTCGCGCAGATTAGCGCCGTATATTCTTCCATGATGTCATTCCGGTACCCCTCGCGTAGCATCCACGCTTTGATCTGTTCATCTTTGGTTTCAGCGAGCCTCTGGATGATTTGGATGCGGCCCCAGCCAGTCACAAGGCAGGCAAGGGCCCAGAGCGACAACTCAGGGTCGTCACCGGAGTTCTTTAGCGCCACTGAAGCAAAGAGCGTGAACTCCTCGTGCCGTCCGAGAGTTAGCAGGAGATCGCGGTCCTCGCCGCCCTGAAAAACTCCAAGCAGTGCAATTGCACACTTAATAGGCTCGCGGTCGGCGGCGCCGGTGGCGACCCAGCGCGCAATTGTTTGTAGTCGTTCGGCATCAAGATCATCGTCGGCCACAACAGTCTCGAGGAGATGATCAACGTACCCGAGGGCCGAGTGTTCCACTAGCATTGAGTAGAGTGAGTCTGCACGGTCATCATTCGCTTTCTTGGCGAGTGCTCGAAATGATTCGAGAATCTTCCTTGCAGCATCGGCGGCGGCGGTGCCACCGCCGTGATGTCCAAATACTCCGTCAAGTGCCCCCGGCGCCCACCTGAACCGATTGTCACCTTTTACAATCTCATCGTCAGGGAGCAGCTCACCCTCTTCGCCGAGTCCGGGCTGTCCGGAGCGAATCTTGGCCAGGATGTGCTGGTAGATCGACCGTCGATCACCCCACGGAGGTTTTACCCTCTGAATGTCCCATGTGCCACCGTTGAAAAACCGAAAGTTCATAGAATCCACAGTCATAAGCTGTTTGTAATTCTTGTCTTGTGATCCCAGGGAGCAGACCAGAATGAAATACTCATCGCCTGAACCGTTCCTCATGGAAGCCATCATCTCGCCGTCATCCCACTTGGAGTTGAAAGAGTAGTATCTGTACTCCCACTCAGGAGACATAATGGCATCCAGCATCGCCAGCGACTGGGTGAGCTTTCGCAAGCCTTCAATATCGGGAAGGGCCGCCAATGTTGCTTTCAAAACCATGAGTGGCTTGGATCCGATATCGTTTTAAAGTGGATCGCAGACTTTAACCAATATTACGTTATCTGATGCCCCACCGGAATGTTTATGGTAGGTTGAGCCTCACTCCGCGAACAACTAATATGGCGCTTGGACCGCCTCGGTCGGGTTGCGAGGAGTTTCTGACTAAGAACCAAGAGGCGAATGCGGATTTGCTCGCAGTGGTGATAATCGAGAGAAATAATGAGCGAACCAGTCAGTGAATATCCACACCTGAGCAAAGCCCCGATCGTAGAGGCAGTGATAGACTTCCGCGTTAAGCTGCCTTCCGACTTCAAACTGGATGCATTCCAGCCCCTGCGAACCCAACTTGCTGAAGACTATCCCGGCTTTGAAGAGCAGCAAATCGTCGAGCAGATAATAAAACAAACCCCTGGAAGTGCAGCTGAGTTTTCGACGCGACTCTCAGGAATTCACGGATATCGACTCCTTTCGAAGGACGGAAAGAATGTCGTCCAGTTGCGTCGCGACGGGTTTACCTTTAGCCGCCTGAATCCTTACACGAGATGGGATGAGGTATTCACTGAAGCTTGGCGGCTCTGGGGCATGTACGTCGAAGCCGGAAGGCCTGCGGAAGTTTCCCGGATCGCCGTTCGTTATATCAACCGCATGCTTTTCCCGCCACCGTTCTCAAACCCCGAAGAGTATTTGAAAGCACCCCCCATGACTGCTGAGGGGTGGCCAACCGAGATGAGCGCATTCCTCACTCGAGTAGTTATGCACGACGCGGAAAGCGAGGTCTCGGTAAACGTGATCCAAGCCCTCGAGTCTCAGATCCCCGGACAGACCAGCGTGGCCCTGATTTTTGACATCGATGCATATGACGACGTTATGCTGCCATCCGATGATGTTACAATTAGGGAGCGTTTTGGTAAGCTGAGAGAAATGAAGAACCGAGTGTTCTTCAACGGCCTGACAACCAGGGCCATTGATCTATTCCGATGACTACCGCAGCCTTATCACTTTCTGGCCTAGGTTCGCTTTTAACTGAGGGAACCCCGGGCGTCGGCGCTGATCACCAGCGCTTGTTGACTTTGCTTCAAGAGACAATACAACGTCTGGTTGATAGCGTCTCTCTCGGCAAATCACTGCAAGATACATATACCCAGCTTTATCAGGTGCTTGAAGAATGTGGTCATCCTGATTGGGATGCATACGGTGCACAACCGATCCTCTTTGAATCTTATGAGAATGCAAAGCGGTTCGTCCGCGCCCTGCCGTTCGGATTCTCATCGCCTGAAGTGTCAGCCGAACCGGACGGCGAGGTAACCTTTGAATGGTATTCAACTCCGACTCGAGTATTTTCAGTAAGCGTCGGACCGCACAACGAGCTCAACTACGCAGGGCTTTTCGGGGCTAGTCGCACTTACGGAACAGAAGTCTTCCATGATGAGATTCCTGAGGTCATTCTTTCTCACATTAAGAGAGTGGCTTTCTAAAGGTGAGACCCTTCATCGTCCAACAGCTGCCGTCGGCGGGAACGAAAACCTGTCGCGCTACATTTTCTCAACCAGGCATTTCAGTCGCCAACCTCCTCGCGTCAAGACTGAGGCGTACATGCCCAGTAGGGGCGAGGTCTCAGTCTTCCGCATTGACGGACTAACCGAGTCGGCAATCTGGGAAATAGGCAGCGACGTTGGCAGCAAGAGTAAGCGGACGCTCTACGGCCGTGGCGATATCAAAGCGCATGAAGTTAGGAAAGTCGGCTTAGACATCTTGCCTGAAGAACCGCCTCCTCTCCATGCGAACCTCGTTGGTTGGCCCGAAAATGACAAGCCTCGTCAGAAGCTCATAGCCCTGCAAATTGCTGCAGTCGCAACCCTGGTTCTGAAAGAACAGGAGTGAGTCACCTTTTAATCGCGCGACGATCCAGGGAGACCAGGAAGGTTGGTAACCGTCAAAGCGACGAAACGCCGCCGCAAGGTTCAGGGGATCAACGTCCGTAGCCACGCAAAAAATTGTGGTCTCGCCGGAGACTCATTGCTAGCGAAGCAAAGCACGGCTAACAAGAGCTACCCATGCGCTGGCGAAAGTCCAATGAATTTCGATCGGTTCGCCGTTGACAGGATTGCGTGAGGCGTGGATTGCGATGGAGGCAATCTGTCTAAACCCTTGTGGATCTGCTGAGACGCTGCGATAGCCTTGCCGGGATCAGTTCGTTGTCGGAGAAGTCTACGCAGCTTCATTCGAGCTTTGTGCAGTTGCGATTTAGTTGTGCCCACCGAGCAGCCCAGGATGTTAGCGATTTCGAGATGCTGTAATCCTTCAATATCATGAAGGACAAAGATGGCGCGATATCCAGGAGCCAGCTTGACAATCGCTTCGTCCAGCGCGAGCCGATCAAGGATCGCGGAGCCCGTTAGAACTTTTCGACCTTGAATTGTCCGCTCCGGTACTTCGCCGTCTTCGGTCAGTTGCTCTCTTCTGCTGCGTCGTTTGCGAAAGTACATCAGCACCTGGTTTACTGTCAGGCGGTGCAGCCACGTCGTGAAAGCGCTTTCACCACGAAAGCTATCCAGCTTACGAAATACCTGGACGAAGACTTCCTGCGTCAAATCCTCGGCTTCCGCGGTATTTCCGGTCATTCGCAAGCACACGGCATAAACTTTTCCGTGATGGAGTTTGAAGAGTTCCTCGAAGGGCAGTAAATCGCCTCGTATTCTTCTTTCGTCTTTGACCGGAGCAACAAGATTCTGTAGCAGACTTTTCATAACGCCTCTCCGTAGTCTTTCGATCACGGCGGATTTCCAAAATTACCTATTCGGTATTATTCGGTATTATTCGGTATACCTGATATCTTCACTGACCTTGTCCGGGATTCGTGCCTAACACAAAGTTTCCCGCGTGGTTTCTCAGCTCACAGAGGGGACTAGGTGGGACGAGCGCTCATGACATAAAGCAGTATCTGCTGGGCGCTTTGCGTCGGCCATCTGTCGCGCAGCCTTCCGGGCGCTGAATCGTCCGCGCCGGAGCCGTTTCGTTATCAGCAGCCTACGTCGCATAAGGTTTGCTCTCCTTCCAACTCAATCGCTTTGTTCAGCGCACTTCCTAATTTGTTCGGTCACAAAGAGCGGAGCTTTTACCTGTCGAACTCCGCGGTCTATCAGACGTTTGATAAGCACAATTCCTTCACAGTCGATGAAGCAAATATTTTCCAAATCAAGAGTGAGCCGCATTCCTTCTTTCAGCACCGACTCAGCGGACTCGCGTAGTAACTCAACCCATCGGCCCAAGACCCGACCATCCAATTGCAGAGTGACTTCCTGTTTCGACGACGCAACTCTTGTGATCTTCAGCATTCAATTATCCCGCTTGAAATATGTCGTTCCAACTCGGAATGGGTTTGGGACGCCAAAACCTTGCCTTAGCGCCCCACTCCCGATCGCTCGCGCTTCGTATTTGTAGTTTTCTTACGGAAGCGCTTGGGGCTCGCCGTAGATAAAGTCATCCATCATGACGATGTCATTATTGCTGTCATCGTCCGGACCTGGAGCGACGTCGCCTGTCGTAATCCGCACGCGGGCGATCCGGGCGTCGTTATATATGACGCCGAAGAAAGACTGACTCCCATCGCCAGGCGAGGCTGGGACAAAACTGCTGAACAACAGCTGGCCGTCAGCATCGAAAAACGTCAATCAGCGTGCTGGCTCTGCGGTTGCCCTGCTTTTTGTCCGGGCCACTCCCATCCGGTTGATCGACGTCGGTGAAGACCACGCCGAAGCCCCTAACGGTTGCTGGAACAGTTCCATTAGATCCGGGTAGAAAGAACGAAGAGTTGGTGATATTGCTTCCTACCGGCGTGAACAGGCGCAAATTGCTGAAGGGCCTGAAAATCGTTGCGTAGCTCGGGTTGTTGAAAAGGACTGCGAGGCCGCCCTGCGGACCCCCCGATGCAGGTGCCTGGGAAAGTCCGATCCCCGGTGTAGTGAATTGGCTGCCCCGGGTGTTCAGAAATACGTTGAACGGGGTTACCGGAGCCGTAGTAGTAGTGTCAACTCCGCCGGCTCCATCCCAATTGATCTCGCGGCGACCGGTTGCGAGTGGCCCCGCGTTGTTGCCGTTTTCGGGTCTCCCAACTCAGCGCGGAACGCATCGACCGAGCTTTGAATCGAGGCGACGTTTGGCCCGGCAGCCTGGAACACAGTCGGTGGAACAAAATCTCTGGTTGTGTTCGCTGTAACAAAATCTCTAGTTGCGTTCTCTGTAACAAAATCTTTGGTTATCTTGTCCTGAGCGTGCGCGGTCTGACGAATTGTGTTAGGCACGCCAATCGATAACAAACCAAAGGCGGCGGCGAACGTTAAAAGCGCATACTTTTTCATGGTTGCATATCCTTTCTATATGACTAGGTGACTCGTGAAACAGACCTGAGATTAATCAGACCCAAGTCGTTAACAAGCCATCGGCTATCAGATCCAGTGTGTCGGCGACGCAACTCTGTGATCTTCATCATTCAATCGTCTCTCTTTGAAATTTGTCGCGGGCCACTCCAGTGCAGATTGCGTGCCGCGCAACCAGGCTGCGAAATTTGGCTACCCAGCTTCCGCTTGATTATTGGAGATTGTGAGAACTTGCGGAGCAAAAAGGGTTCGACGGACCGCGAAGAAGCAGAACCGATCGGCGCTGGGTCTACGATATTTAGTAGTTAGAGAGATCAGCCTTTGGCAGGAGAGCTACGATATGCGGTGGGCGGAGCGCTTGATTCCCAACTTTTCCATTCTGTGTCGCAGCGTATTCGGATGCATACCAAGAGTCTTCGCGGCGCCGTTTGCGCCCTCTATCACCCCGCGAGTTTGCTGCAGCACAGCGGAGATATGAGCCCGCTCAACCTCTTCCAAGGTCTTAAGCGATGAAGATGATCCGGTAGGCTGGGCTGCGGCAGCCACTTCACGCGCAGCGTCGCGAGGAGCCTCGGACGCCGAGACGCTGATTAGATCGGTCTCTAACTCGAGAATCGGGCCGTGAGAAAGAATCAAAGCCCGCTCGATGACGTTTTGCAGCTCTCGTATGTTGCCGGGCCAGGAGTAGCGGATGAAGCCTTTCAGTGGCCGCCGCCGAGATGCCCGTCCATCCTTTTGCCGAGATTCCGGGAGTATCGAGAAAGGAAGAACATCGCGAGCTGAGGAATATCGGAATGACGCTCACGCAACGGGGGCACTTCAAGCGGGAAGACGTTCAATCGATAATAGAGATCCGAGCGGAAACTGCCGGCGCTAATAGACTCTTGAAGATTTCGATTTGTGGCGGCGATGATCCGCACGTCAACGCGCACCGAACGGTTGCTGCCGACCGGCTCGAATTCGCGCTCCTGGAGAACGCGAAGCAACTTAACCTGGGTCTCCAAAGGCAGTTCACCGACTTCATCGAGAAAAAGTGTCCCGCCATCGGCGAGTTCGAAGCGGCCGATGCGCCGCTCAAAGGCGCCGGTGAAAGCACCCTTCACATGCCCAAACAGTTCACTCTCAACCAAACCCGCAGAGATGGCACTACAGTTGACTTTTACCAGTGGACGATTCTTGCGGGCGCTGCGGTTGTGAATGGCGCGCGCGATCAGTTCCTTCCCCGTGCCCGTTTCACCATAGATAAGCACGCTGGAGTCAGTGGGGGCGACCTGGTCGACTCGTCGCAGAAGCTCGAAAAGCGCTGGACTGTTACCCACGATCTCCTCGAAGTTATGTTCGGTGCGAATCTCCTCCTGAAGATAGACATTCTCTTTCTCAAGCCTTGCTTTCAACGCCGCAATCTCTTCATACGATTTCATGTTTGCGATCGCTAATGCGACCTGATTCGCGACTTCCTGCAGCAACTCGGCATCTGCCTCGGAGTATCGGTTCTTTGTCTCACTCCACACTGTAAACGTGCCGATGCTGTTGCCCCTCGCCACGAGTGGTACGACGCAATAGGACTGAATACCTTCAGCGACAAGACGCTGGTCGCCGGGGGACTGCTGTTCCTTTTCGAGATCGCCACGCATGACCGCCTGTTGACGGTCAAGAACCCAAGCCGAAACGCGGGTCTCTTGAAGATCGTATTCCTTTCCCAGATGGAAGAACTCAGACTCAGCGTCGCTGTCCATAGAGACGAGCTTCAGGGTTTTCGTTTCCGGCCGGTAAAGAAGGAAGGCAGCCCGGTCGAACGAGACGACGCGACGAATAGCTTCATAGGCCGAAGCGAAAAGCGCTTCCTGGGTGAGGTTGTTGATGATGGCATTGTTGACCTCGAGAAGGCTGCATTTCCTTTGCTCGGTCTTCCGCAGTGCCTCTTCCGCCTTTTTTCGCTCGGTGATATCGAGGAAGGTTATGACGGCGCCGACGGTTTTGCCATCACGGAGCATCGGATGGGACCAATACTCAACCGGGAAACTGGTGCCATCCTTTCTCCAAAAAATGTCATCGTCAATATGGACTCCACGGTTTTCATGAAAACCTACATAAATGGGACACTCGTCAATGGGAAATGTGGTGCCGTCTTTGCGAGTGTGGTGTTCGAGCGCATGCATGTTCTTGCCGAGCAATTCGATGGGTTCGTCGTAACCGAGCAAGCGAACTGCTGCTCGATTGCAGAACAGACATGTGCCTTCAGGATCGCAACCAAAGATTCCTTCAGCCGCGGAATCGAGGATAAGACGGACTCGTTCATCGCTTTTTTGTAGGGCTTCTTCTGCTTGTTTCCGTTCAGTGATGTCCTCTGAGAGCGCCATGATAAAGCGCGGCACTCTCTCGGTGCCCGGAACCAGGGAGACATTGTTCCTTACCCAGATAAGACTGCCATCCTTGCGTCGGTACTGCTTCTCGATCTGAAACTGCTCTCGTTTCCCTTCCAGCAGTTCCGTTAACCAGAGCCCAGTTAGCCTCGCGGTAGTCCTCATGAGTAATCTCGAGAAATGAAAGTGTTTGGAATTCCTCCTCCGTGTAACCCAGCATTTTTTGGTAAGTGGGATTTGTGGCCAGGAAGCGGCCATTCAGATCGGTGAGCGCAACGCCAATGGCCGAATTCTCAAAGACAGATCGCCACCGTTCCTCACTCTTTCGCAGGGCCTCCTCCGTTCGCTTCCGCTCCGAGACGTCTTCCGGAGGAGGGTGAGTTTGCGGTTTTCCCTTATTTGCTCCATCGTGCTGCATACGACAGGTGGAACCGAGAACTGAAGGTAAACGGATCTTGTTTCACGCAAGGTTGGAAGTCAAGGACGCTAAGTTCGCCGGAGGATCCCTTCTGGAGGTAAACGCTAGTGGGTTGCTTTCAAATTCTGATTAGCACCGCACTTTAGTGCGGTGATCAGATGGTATAGCGACGTGAAAGTAACCGTTTCAACGGTTTCCTAATCCAAACCGTTTAAAAGGGTTCTGAGATCAATACGTTGCCCGTTACCACCTGACTGAATTCAGGTGAAAATGAGTAGTTAATCTACTTACTTGTTTAGGTTTCGTCACACTTTATTAGTTCAATAGACAAGGTCCTGGAAATTTCATATGTCGATTTCGGCGCTGGCCGTTCGACTAACCGATGGAGATCAAGGGACATCATCAATAATGGAGACAGAAGATGAGGAAACTATTCGTTTTCAACAACGTCACGCTGGATGGTTACTTTACTGACGCAAACGGCGACATGAGTTGGGCTCATAAGAATGACCCGGAGTGGAATGCGTTTGCCGCAGATAATGCAAAGGGCGGAGGCACCTTATTGTTTGGCAGGATCACTTATGAGCTCATGGCAAGTTTCTGGCCCACACCGGCGGCTTTGGAAAGTATGCCTGAAGTAGCGGAAGGCATGAATAATCTGCCGAAGGTCGTGTTTTCGAGAACACTGGATAAGGCCAAATGGAATAATACGAAACTGGTGAAGAGTGGCCTGGTCGAAGAAGTACGGAAGATGAAGAGTGAAGCTGGAGAAGATATGGTGATTCTCGGAAGCGGCAGCATTGTTTCGCAACTGTCGGAGCACGGATTGATCGATGAATACCAGATGGTTGTGAGTCCGATCGTTCTGGGCAAGGGAAGGACGATGTTCGATGGTGTAAGGAAAAGGCTGCCCATGAAACGGACGAAGTTGCGGGCCTTTGAGAATGGGAATGTCTTACTTTGCTACGAGCCGTTGACATGAAAGCAAGACACTCTGATTCAAACCCACGGCTCTGCGGCTACGACAGCGCGGGTCGCCCTCAAGAATCGGATTCTCAAAATAGATCTGCAAACATTCGCGTTGGTTGTAATTCTTTGGAGTTCCTTCCGCTGCGATCCGACTGAACGCGTGGAATCAAACTCAACTGACCCTGCGCCGGTCGAAGCATGTACCTCACGATGGCGCAGCGATAAATAGGCCTTCCGGATGCGCGTCCGCCTGTCTGCTCAGGGCACCAATGCTCGATTAGCGAAAACCCCCAACTCAAGGATAGCGGCTCATAAAGCGTGACTTGAAAGAGCCAGCAACTCAGTGCTGGCTGTCAGGCCCATCTTGTCCTAGAATGAATCCATAGCCCAGGGCATTTTTAGCGCTCTTATAATAGTCTGTTGGCAATTCTTCGGTGCCGGCGAACCCGGCCTCCTTCTGCATGAACCCAAGCGTCTCCCCCAGCGCTCGTTTAGGCCGCTCTGAAGTCAAAACTCAACCTCGCTCAGGTGAGAGAGGCGATGTGTTTCCGGTGTCTCCGCTGTCCTCGACGATCTCCGCTCAAACCCACGCATTGCTGGATGTCAACGTCAACACTGAACCGGTTGAACGTGCTTCAGCCTGCGAGTCGCTTCGACCAGCGACGCTTCCGAATGAACGTTATCGTGGACACTAGCGAAGAAGGGTTTGTCGAGAACAACTGGGTCAGTCGCGAACTCAGTATAGGAGGGGGGACTCGACTCAAAGTGGCACTGCCGATCCGCGATGTGTGATGACCACGCTCGCGCAGGAAGAGCTCCCAGGGATACCGACGTGCTGCGCACGCTCGCTCGGCACAACAAGGTTCAAGTCGGCGCCGTCGGGCAGTTTCCCTGCGCGGGGGTATACGCCGTGGTCGAAGCCCCAGGGATTTTGCGCTTACATGACCGGGTAGCCGTTAATTAGTCAGCGAAAAGTGAATCAAGACCTGGCAGCCAACACTATTCTGTCGCATTACCGCATCGTCTCCAAACTCGGCGCGGGCGGGATGGGCGAAGTATATTTGGCGCAAGACATACAGCTCGATCGCAAGGTCGCTCTGAAAATCCTGCCGGCTGACCTGGCTGCAAATTCCGACCGCATGCGTCGTTTTGTTCAGGAAGCGAAGGCCGCGGCGGCGCTCAATCATCCGAACATTGCGCACATCTATGAGATTGGCGAGCACGAGGGCACAAACTTCATTGCAATGGAGTTCGTCGATGGCCAAACCCTACGCCAAAAGATTTATCAGGAGCGAACCGAGCTGCGAAAGCTGCTGCGGTTCCTGCAGCACGCGGCCGAAGGATTGGCGAAGGCTCATGGTGCGGGTATCGTGCATCGCGATCTGAAGCCCGACAACGTGATGATCACGCGTGATGGTCATCCGAAGATTCTGGATTTTGGTCTGGCGAAACTGCTGGAGCCGCGACCGACAGAAATCGCCGAGGGTGAAAATCCTGATGACGCTGCAACGGCGATCCTCCAACAGCAGTCAAAGCCCGGCGTGATTATGGGCACTGTCGGATACATGTCTCCCGAGCAAGCACAAGGGAAGACGAATGATATAGATCAGCGCTCAGACATCTTCTCGTTTGGTTGCATCCTGTTTGAAGCCGCTACCAGACACAAGCCATTTGAAGGCGATTCGATCGTCAAGTCGTTGCACAGCTTGATCTACGAACCGGCGCCTCAGATCAAAGACCTTAATCCATCGGCGCCGGCGGAACTACAGCGTATTGTGCGGCGCTGTCTCGCGAAGGATCCGGACGAGCGTTACCAGTCGATCAAGGAAGTCGCGATCGAGTTAAAAGAATTGCGCCGCGAGCTGGAAAGCGGCGCCGACTTTGACACAACCGTTCCGCCATCTCCTCGCACTTCGGCGACTAGCGCGGGTTGGACTGCTGAAGCAACTGGCCCGACTTCAATTTCAAGCGCCGAGTTCATCGTCCACGGAATTCAGCGGCACAAGATCGCCGCGTTTTTCGTGCTGGCGTTGGTGCTGGTTGCGTGTATCGGCTTGGCCTATTGGTTGTTTCACTTTCTGTTTCAGACGACGACATCCATCGCGCATTTTAGAAACATGAACATCACGCGTGTGACGAGCGAAGGCAATGTCGAGAGCGTTACCGTCTCGCCCGATGGGAAATACATTGCGTACTCGATCGAGGAAAGCGGCAAGCGCAGTCTCTGGACAAAACACCTCGGAACCGGCAGCCGTGTGCAGATTGTCGCGCCGGTGGAGGCGTCGGCGATGAATGCCGGAACGTTTTCACCCGACGGCGGCTATGTTTATTACACAAGGGTTGACGAGCAGAATCCAAAAGGCGGGCTCTATCAGGTACCGGTACTGGGTGGAGTAACACCGAAGAAGATCCTCGCTGACGTCTCGCAGCCGGTCTCGATCTCTCCGGATGGAAAACAGATCGCGTTCGGACGTTACCACTTAACCTCACCAGAAGATGAATTGCTGGTGGCGAACAGTGACGGGATGAATGAGCGGAGCATCGTCAAAGTCGTAGAACCCAACTGGCTCAGCGGCGCCAGCGCGGCGTGGTCGCCCGATGGCAAGATGCTGGCAGTGGGCTACGGTAGTCAGTTGCGCGATCCCCAACTGTCGCAAGCCAACTACGTGATGACCATCGCCGTTGTATCGCTCGCCAACCCCTCGCTCAAACCAATTACGTCGCGGGGCTGGCCCTATACCGGGAATGTCTCGTGGTACAGTGATGGCAGTGGCGTGGTTTTCATCGCACGCGAGCAAAGATTGGCGCCTCTCCAGATCTGGCAAGCTTCATACCCGGACGGCGAAGCACGGCGTCTCACCAACGATCTTAGCTCGTATGACTATTACAGCCTGAGCCTTACCGCGGATGGTCGTGCGCTCGTTGCTGTGCAAACCGACCCTGTCTCCAACATCTGGGTTGCGGCGGACGGCGAAGCGAGCAGTGCCCGCGCCGTTACGTCGAGACGGAATGTGCAGGATGGACACTACGGTCTGGCGTGGACGCCCGACGGGAAGTTGGTGTACGACTCAGAACGTCAAGAGTAAAGCAAGCATCTGGATTGTTAATGCCGACGGCAGCGAGCCGAAACCATTGACCGACGGCGCGGCTGATGACTTTATGCCGGAAGTGTCTCTAGACGGTCGGTATATCGTGTTCGCCTCGACTCGCAATGGCTTTCAGGTTTGGCGGATGGACATTGATGGCGGTAATCCGAAGCAGTTGACGCAGGAAACAGGCGCGCCAACGTGCTCGATATCACCGGACGGGCGATGGGTGATCTATAGCCTCTACCTCGGCGGGATCTTTAAGGTTTCGATTGACGGCGGACCGCGAACTGAATTGGTGGCCAAAGGGAATCTGCGTTACCCGCAGGTTTCGCCCGATGGCAAGTTGCTCGCATATGCCTTTGATGACGAGCAAACGAAAAGGCCGAAGATTGCCGTGATCGGGTTTGACGGTGGCTCACCCGTCAGAACCTTCGACCTGCCGGTGACAACCGGAACAAGCTTCTACGAGAGCTCCTTCTATCATGGGTTTCACTGGTCACCCGATGGACGCGCATTGATTTACGTTAATACGCTCAGCGGCGTGTCAAATCTTTGGCGCCAACCGCTGGACGGCGGAGCCGCCGAGCAGATCACCGACTTTAAAACCGATCTGATTTATAACTTTGCCTATTCGCGCGATGGCGGGCAACTGGCGTTCGCGCGCGGCAATCACGCGCGCGACGCCGTGCTAATCAGCGAGACGAAGTGATTAGCGGGCACGCCCCACGTGGAGTTGGGCGAAAAACGACTTGGGGTTCACGGCACTGGATAAGCCTTTTGAGGAGTGCGAGTCTACAAGCATTAGGATATCCGGGAGAGACGTTTGAAAAAATTGAGTGACGACAAAACGATCGGGGTGGGAATCGTCGGCGCGGGGTTTGCCCGAACCACGCAGATTCCGGGCTTTCGCAACTGTAAGGGCGCTCGCGTGGTGGCGATTACGAGCCGCCATCGTGAACACGCAGCGAGTGTCGCTCAGGAGTTTGGCATTGAACACGTCGCCAATGATTGGAAAGATCTGGTCGCCAGAGATGACATCGATCTCGTAAGTGTCGTGACTCCTCCCGCGACGCATATGGAAATCACGCTCGCCGCTCTCGAGCAACGCAAGGCCGTGCTCTGCGAAAAACCGATGGCGATGAATGCCTCCGAGGCCAGACGCATGACTGACCTTGCACGCGAAGCTGACGTGCTCGCCCTGATCGATCATGAGTTACGATTCCTCAGCAGTCGCCGGAAGATGCGCGCCATGTTGCACACTGGCGCAATCGGTACGGTGCGTCACTGTAACTATGTTTTTCGTTCCGATTATCGTAGTGTACTGGGAACCTGGGACTGGTGGTCGGATGCCGCGATGGGCGGCGGCACGCTCGGCGCCATTGGCTCTCATGCCGTGGATTCCTTTCGTTGGCTCCTCGACGCAGAGATCAGCGAGGTTTGCTGCGTGCTCTCAACGCACGTTGCCGAGCGACCCGACAAAACGAGCGGAACAATGCGGCCGGTAACTTCGGATGACACAGTTCGGATGCTGCTTAGGTTCGCTGAAACTCCCTTGACCAAAGCCACTACCGGGTCCGTGTCTCTTTCGGTCGTTGAATCGGGAAAACTCCAAAACCAGTTGGAAGTTTATGGGAGCAGCGGCGCATTGATGGTCGAGGAGTCCGGCGAACTCTGGCACTCGCCGGCGGGAGCGGGCGCCTGGCGACCGGTCGACGTAGATCACAACCCGCTCGTCCCAGGTATGCGTGAGGGAAGTTGGTCGCGAGGCTTCACGGCTTTCTCCTGTGCAATCGTTACTGCCCTCAGGGAGGGTCGCAAGAGCGTCGAGGGTGCTGCCACCTTCGAAGATGGTTACCGCGTGCAACTTGTGCTCGACGCAGCGCACGCTTCGAATGAGAGCGGCTGCTGGACGCGGATCCAGTAGGCAGGAGGCAGACGGCAGTAGGCAGAAAGAGCCTGTATGAAAAGAAACCTGCCGCCTGCCCCTGCCGCCTGCTGCGTTGGTGTTGACACCGGCGGAACGTTCACTGATTTTGTTTTTGAGACAGCCGGCCAAATTGAGATTTTTAAGTATCCTTCAACGCCCTCCGATCCCTCGCGCGCCATAGCGGCTGGTCTCCGCACAATCGCAGAAACGACAGGCGTAGCTCTCGAGAACATCGAAGTTGTTCATGGCACAACCGTGGGCACAAATGCATTGCTCGAGAGACGCGGTGCTCGCACGGCATTGATCACAACGCGCGGTTTTGCAGATGTTCTGGTCATCGGACGCCAGGCGCGACCCGAACTCTACAACTTGAATGCGTTACGCCCGCCACCGCTCGTTCCCGACAATCTTCGTTTTGGCTTGCGTGAGCGTGTATCGTCGACGGGCGAAATACTTGAGTCGCCCGACGGCGCCGAATTAACGGCTCTGGTTAAGCAGATAAAGAAAGCGAACGTCGAATCTGTCGCGATCTGTCTGCTTTTTTCTTTCGTAAATCCCGTGTTTGAGAAACAGATAGCGGTGGCCCTTGCCGATCTCAATATCCCCTTGTCGGTCTCTCACAAGATCCTTCCTGAGTATCGAGAGTTTGAACGCACTTCCACCGTTACAATCAATGCCTACCTCCAACCGTTAATGGGTACTTATCTCAAACGCCTCGCAATGAACACCGGACGCCTGCGCGTGATGCAGTCTTCCGGCGGCAGCATATCTGCATCCGCTGCGGCGGACGAACCGGTACGCACCATTCTTTCCGGGCCTGCCGGTGGAGTAGTCGGCGCACTGAGAACGGCACGGGCTGCGGGCTTCGAAAAGATCATTACCTTCGATATGGGCGGGACTTCCACGGACGTGGCTCTTTGCGAACGCGATGGCTTGCGCATGACAAATGAAGCTACGGTAGCAGGCTTCCCGGTTGCAGTTTCAGTCATGGACATCCATACAGTTGGCGCCGGCGGCGGTTCGATCGCGAGAGTTGACGAAGGTGGCTCGCTGCGCGTTGGCCCTGAGTCGGCAGGGGCTGATCCAGGGCCAGCCTGTTACGGCCGTTCGCTTTTGCCAACAGTGACTGACGCGCACCTGGTGCTGGGCCACTTTGGCGGCGTTGGTTTGCTGGGCGGCGCGTTTGCGCTTAACGAAGAGCGTTCGCGCAAAGCCATGACGAAACTGGCGAAGGAGATGAGCAAAGCCGCTCGGCGACGGATCACAGTAATTGAAGCGGCGGAGGGCGTGTTGTCGGTCGCAAACACAAACATGGAACGCGCGCTCCGCCGTATCTCGGTTGAACGTGGTTACGATAGCCGCGAGTTTGCGCTCCTTCCTTTCGGCGGCGCCGGGGGACTTCATGCAGTGGACCTGGCGCGCGAGTTGCGCATTCCTCGCATCGTCGTGCCAAACTCCGCAGGTGCACTATCGGCAATCGGAGTGCTTACGGCCGACGTGGTTAAGGATCAGAGCCGTACAATAATGCTGGACTTTGAGCCTGGCGTTGAAAAGAAGCTGGAAAAGATTTTCGCAGAGATGGAGCGCACCGCTGCAGGTGCTCTCCGACGCGAGGGCTTTTCCACGACGCAGCAAAAGCATGAGCGTTCGCTCGCGCTTCGCTACAAGGGCCAGTCGTTTGAATTGGATATCAAACAAACGGGCACGAACCTCGCTGCCAGTTTTCATCGCGCTCATCGGGAACGATACGGTTACTCGCAGGAAGCAAACGTCGTTGAAGTTGTTAGTGCACGCGTTCGTTCAAGCGGGATAGTGGAGAAACTGCCGCAAAGACGCGCGAGCGTTTCTCGAAAAAAAACTGCGGACACAGAAAAGTTTATGGCCGCTTATCTCAATGGAACGAAACTCAGGGTGGCGCTCTACCAGCGCGAGGGATTGGCGGCAGGCGCCAAACTGCGCACTCCCTGCATTGTCACGGAGTATTCTTCAACTACCCTGATTCCGCCGGACGCTCGCGGTGAGGTTGATAGCTATGGGAACCTGATCATTCAAGTGACATGAATTCGCAGGTTGGGAAGGGGGCTTGCCCCCGCTGCTTCGGCTTGATTGTTCACTCAGAAAGAGCGGGGGCAAGCCCCCTTCCTGACTGCGAGTTGTTTAGATTGCTGTAGAACTATGACGCGGTTTGATCCCATCACACTGGAAATCTATCGTGCGCTCTATACCTCCGTCGCCGAGGAGATGGGCATTGCGCTCAGACGCACCGCCTTTTCACCAAACATCAAGGAGCGGCGAGACTACTCATGCGCGGTATTCGACCGTCAGGGCCGAGTGATAGCGCAAGGCGATCACATGCCGGTGCATCTTGGTTCAATGCCAATGGCAGTCGCTTCGGCTTTAAGAGAAATCGCTCTCCAACCCGGCGACGTGGTTGCCCTAAACGATCCGTTTGCCGGCGGCACGCATCTGCCGGATGTCACATTGGTAAGTGGCGTGTTCGAGGAAGTGACCGAAGACCGACGACGGACGACCGTGAAGAAACGAGCTGTGCACCGTCGTCGGTCGTCGGTCATCCGTCCACTTTTTTTTGTCGCCAACCGCGCGCATCACGCGGATATCGGTGGCGCGACGCCGGGCTCGATGGGCATGGCGACGGACATCTACGGCGAAGGCTTGTGTATTCCACCAATTCGTCTGGTAAGAAACGGCGAGGTCGATGAAGACGTGATGCGGTTGATCCTGGCAAATGTCCGCAGCCATGCTGAACGTCGCGGCGATTTTCAAGCGCAGATTGGTTCATTAAAAACCGGCGCCGCCAGACTGCTTGAGATCGTGGAGCGTCGAGGCCAACGCGAGACGGCTGCTTACGCAACGCACTTGATCGAATACTCGGAGCGACTCATGCGTCATGCTATTGGTTCGATCCCTGACGGCGAATACGGCGCTGAAGATGCGCTTGATGACGACGGCGTGAGCGAGCGGGAGGTTCCCATCAGGGTGCGAATTACTATTAACGGACAACGGGCGCAGGTTGACTTCACCGGCAGCGCGCCGCAGGTTGCCGGGCCAATCAATGCGGTGGAAGCAATCACTGTCTCGGCCGTTTCCTACGTGTTTCGCTGTTTGCTCGAGGGCAATGACGTGCCGGCGAGTGCTGGACTAATGAGCCCGATTGAAGTTGTCGCGCCAAAGGGCACAGTCGTCAATGCCGTACATCCGGCGTCTGTGGCCGGTGGCAACGTGGAAACTTCGCAGCGCATTGTTGACGTTCTTTTCAAAGCCCTGGCCGAGGCACTTCCGACCCGCATTCCCGCGGCGAGTCAGGGAACGATGAATAATCTGACGATTGGTGGAATTGATCCGCGCAGCCGCAATAACTCGAGCGAGTTTTCGTACTACGAGACGGTCGCCGGCGGCATGGGCGCTAGACCGGCCCATGATGGCGTGAGCGCAGTGCACACGCACATGACGAACAGCTTGAACACGCCCGCCGAAGCGCTCGAGTATGCTTACCCGTTACGCGTGCGTGAGTACCGGATTCGGAAGGGCTCGGGCGGAAAAGGACAATATCGAGGCGGCGATGGCGTCATTCGCGAAATTGAAACGCTCGTGCCCGCGCGCATGTCGCTGCTCGCGGATAGACGCAAGCGCGGGCCTTATGGCTTGTCGGGAGGAGACGACGGCAAGCCGGGCAGCGCCGCAATTATTCGCAAAGGCCGTACGCACAGAATTGGATCGAAAGGAAGCTGGGAACTTGAAGCGGGCGATCGCGTGAGAATTGAAACTCCGGGTGGCGGCGGTTTTGGTAAGAAGGAAAGGAGGCAGACGGCAGGAGCAGTAGGCAGGGGAAAAGGAGCAAGCGGCAGGAGCAGGAAGCGCACGACCAGCCTGCGAAGCAGGCGTCCAGCGTAAAGCCTGGGGCGTAAGCCCCAGGAAAAGACATCCAAAGAAGTGCGAGCCCGCTTTGGTGGTGCTCCTGCTGGCGCGCGACATAATTGCGTACATCCTCGGCGTTCGACACCTGGTTACGAATTTGGTCGAGCAGGCCGTGGTCCCAGCCTGTACTACTGCATTGTCTCAGGTAGTCAGTCTTCGATAAATTCCCGGCATCCGCTCGGGCAGTGAAAGCACGTCGTCGATGATCGTGTAGCCAATCTCACCGTAGAGGTCGCGCAGCTCCGCCTCCGACTCGCGATCAATCGTAATGCAAAACGGAGTAATGCCCTGGTTCTTCGCTTGCCGCAAAGCCTCGCGCGTGTCCTCGCGCGCATAACGCGCATCGCCGTAATCATGATCGTACGGACGCCCGTCAGACAACACGATCAGCAAGCGCGTGCGCGCCTCCTGTTTCGCAAGTTTCGCTGTCGCGTGACGTATGGCCGCGCCCAGCCTCGTGTTGTTCTGAAAGTTGATGCCGCCGATTCGCCGCTTCACTTCGTCGGAATACTTCTCATCAAAATCCTTCACCACGTAGAACTTAACGTTGCGCCGGCCTTCGGAAGTGAACCCATTAATTGAATACGTGTCCCCGACAGCTTCCAGCGCTTCACTCATCAACACCAAACCTTCTTTCTCGATCTCGATAATGCGGCGGCCGGGCCGCGTGTAAGGCTGCAGCGGATGCCGCCCAATCGTGCGCGCCGTCGAGGAAGATTGATCGAGCAGGAATGACACGGCGACATCACGCCGGCGCCGCAGACGCTTGGTATAAAGCCGCTCTGATTGATGCCCGCCACCGACTTTAGCCGCTCGTCGATCGATTACGTAATCGATGACCGCGCTAAGGTCAAACTCCTCGCCGTCCAACTCATTCGTAATACGCACCAGGTCTTCCGGCTTCATCAACTGAAACTGATGGCGAATGGAAGAAATCACTCCTTTGTGGCGCTCGCGCGTTTGTTCGACAAAAAGCTTATCGCCGTGCTTAACGCGTTTTTCGATTACGCGGCACCAACCAATACGATGATCAGTCAACTCGCGATCCCACTCGTCATAGTTGTAAGCAACTTCGCCTTCCTCAATCGCCTGCTCCGGAAACTCCGCCTCCGTCCAGGCCTCGGCGCCGGCGAGTTCATCCGGTTCGCCCTCGCCGTCTGGATCGTTCCAGGCGTTGAAAAGCTCACGGGCATCGCGCCGTTGTGGGTTCCTATCCGAAGGCCGCCGGTTGAAGCTCTCGGTAGTGATCGAATTCTCGTCCTCAGACTCCGAGGGCTCCTCCTCAGTTTCAACTTCCTGAATCGAATCATCGTCGGGAGCAAGCGACTGAAACAATGAATAGACACGGCTCGTCGCCATCAAGCTGTCGGCAACTGTAGCGGAAGCACTGGATAAATATTCCGCGGTGAGAGTTTCGAACTCCGAAACAATCTGGCCGTAATACTGTCGCGCATCATCCGTAGCGCCGCCGAGTAGCGTCGTTTGAAAAAGCAGTTCAAACGGAACCAGCGTTGCGGGCAACTCGGTGACCCGGGGACGACCGCGCCGAAGGTGTTCGCGAATCAAATCAAGATCGCGCGCGAGGCCACGATACTTCTCACGAAGGCGGCGGTCGATGCGAGCATTCTCCAGCGTGCCGAAGATGCGGCGAGCGAGTTGTGGATGAGGAAACAGTTGCAGCGCGCGGCGATAGTCGACGCTGTGGGACAGGAACTCCTGCCTGTCAGATTCGCCCGTGGGATCAGGGACAGACATTAGTGTCTGTCCTACATCAAGCATTTCGTCGGGAACCGAGAAGGCGTCGAGCGCGTCCGCATTTTCGCGTGTGTAGGTTTCGGCAAGCGTCAAATAAGCAGCGCGCAAGTCCGCTGTTGCGCGTTCGTAAGTTCCAAACTCAATTTGTCCGGCTGCATGAGCGGCCAAAACTTTGTAGAGACGAAAGTCGAGTTCGTCGTCGCCAAACTCAGCCACTGTTGAAGGAAGATGTGTGGTACGGCCGTCTCCAATGCGCGACTCCTGCGGTACGGCTGCGAGCGGGCTGATCTCGACTTCGTGGCCCGTCAATCCCTCGATGTAAAGCTTGAGAAGTTCGCGGACCTCCTCGAGCGCCAGTCCACTAGTGCCGCTACGAAGCGCGTTGTAACTGCCCCTTGTTTCCAGCGCGAAATAGCTGCGGCGCGCGCGTGCGTCTTTGCTATGTGATGCAAGACCACGGCGGGCCCACTCCTCAAACTGCGCGAGAGAAACCAAACGAAGCGCCGAGGCACTGGATCTGAAACAGGCAAGCGCGGCCTCGCCGTCTATCTCAGCGATTTGACGTGTAAGGTCTAGAACGCGCAACGCGAGATTGATTAGACCGGCGCGGTCTACTTCGCTTCCGAGTGTGCGCACAAACCCCGGACTGCTGCGAACGAATGCAACCAGACTCGCGTTGCCATGCCGTGCGACTGTCCATAACAGTTTCGCCCACTCGTCGAAAATCTCCGGCAACGTCCGCAGAATCTCGCCGCCCGTAATCAGGACGTGCAGAGCCGAACGGCCGCCGCGTTCGAGAAAACCGATCGTATTATCCAGGAGCCTCAGCGCGTCGACCGGATTCAGATTTGCGAGCGCCGCCGGGAGCGCTGCCCATGCATCTGCCGCGATTCCTCCGGCTCGCGTGGCAAACTCTGCGACCAGCTCGATTGCTCTTTTCGTAACCTCGCGACTCCTGGTGCGCTGCAGGCGCTCGATGACTTCAGGTGTTTGCTTGAGAAATTCGGCGCTGTGTTTGGCGGACCGGCGAGAGATTTCGGAGGCGACTTCAAGTATCGCGGCCAACAGTTCGAGGTCGTTGACGGCTTTTGCGAGCGCGGGAAGTTTTCGGAAGGTCTCGGTGGCGATTGGTGCAGAGAGAGTGATTTGCCGCGAACAGAGCTGGAAAACCAGGGGATGAACACTTGCGAGAATCTCTTTGAGACCACTGACTCCTTCGGCGAAAAATGTGACTGCGGTTTCAACGTCATTCATCGCCAGCCGCCGGCCCAACTCGCCCCAGGAACGGAGCTCGCTCGCTCCCAGGGTTGCGGCGGCTTCGGGCGCCGCGCGCAAGAAGCCAATGCTCGCGCGCAGAGAAATACCGGCAATCGCCGCACTCGTTTCCAGCGCCGCCGCTGATTGCTCGAGCGGCAAACTCGCCAGCTCGCGCGTCAGCCTCAGAAACGATTGGCGCTCAGCGCTGGGGACTCCTGAATCGATGTTCTCGTCTTGCATTGCCGTGAAGTACGTTTTCTTTTAGCTCCGTTAGGAGCCGAATGTTTATAGTCACTTTAGTCAGCTGGATCACTAGCTCCATAGGAGCGGAATATTCCAGTCAAGCGTCCAGTGCTACCCATAACGTTCCGCTCCTACGGAGCTAATGCGAGATGTGGCAACCTGCATTCTATAAACATTTCGTCCCTACGGGACTGGGTTGACCCCCTCTAATGCTTATCGAGTCGGGTTTGGGCATGCGAGGACCTCCTTTGAAGTACTCCCGCGCTTAAATCACCGTAGTCACGATCTCACGAATGCTGCGTTGCAGCTCACGGTCGTCGGTGATGGGGGAACACATTGCCACTTCAGCAGCGGTGACAGGCGGGATACCGAGCGTGATCAGTTGTGCGGCGTAAATCAATAAGCGCGTAGAGACGCCTTCTTCCAATCCATGACCGCGCAGGTTGCGAACCTTCTGGCCGATGAGAACCAAATCGCGCGCAGTGCCTTCGTCAACTCCGCCTTCGCGCGCCACGATCTCAGTCTCCATCTCCGGTGGTGGGTAATCGAAATCAATCGCCACGAAGCGTTGCCGGGTTGATTGTTTCAGATCCTTGAGGATCGATTGGTAACCGGGGTTGTACGACACGACCAACATGAAATCATCAGGAGCCTCTAATATCGTACCGCGTTTTTCAATCGGCAGCCGGCGGCGATGATCGGTCAGCGGATGGATGATGACTACAGTATCTTTGCGCGCCTCCACAACCTCGTCGAGATAACAGATGGCGCCATTGCGCACGGCTGAGGTTAACGGGCCGTCGTGCCAAACAGTCTCCTCACCCTCCAACAGAAACCGTCCAACCAAATCCGTTGCTGACAAATCTTCATGACAGGCGACTGTGATTAAGGGACGCTCGAGCCGCCAGGCCATGTGTTCGACAAAACGAGTTTTGCCGCAACCGGTCGGGCCTTTGAGTATGACCGGCAAGCGAGCGGAGTAAGCCGCCTCGAAGAGATCTGTTTCCCTTGCAATCGGCAGGTAATAAGGCTCGTCGGCAACCCGATATTCTTCAATGGCGCGTTCAGGCATGATGCTTTGCTTACTGCGGCGTCGCGAATCGTCTAGCTCCTGGCCTTCTTTTCCTTCGGTTCAAACTTTACCGCTTTGACCAGCTGTTCAAATAACTCGTGCTCCTCGGGTTTGTAGAGAACTTTCGTGATGTGGAAATCAACCCAGAAGCCGTCCACAACAAACTCTGCGTACATGTTCTGCTGCTGAAGGGGCTGCCTTCTAAATGACGGCATCAGGAACTCGAAGTAACTAACGTCACCAATCTCAGATGAAACAATGTTCTGCGGATTCTCCCACATCGGATTACCCGCCTTCCAGACCATATCGCGGCATGCTTTGCTGTCTTTGCACTCCGAAGCAGGCTCGATAAAAAAAGAAACGTTGAGATGAGACTTTTCGCTGGTCAGATAGAAATAACCTGACGTTCCGTCGGGCTTCACCTCTTGTTGTGCCACCTTAAAATCCGCAGCCGGCAAGGTCAGGGTCCAGGGAGCCGCGGGGACAGTGAACCTCATTCGCTTGTCCTCCCCTGAGCCAACGGCGAACGTGGCTTGAGCTGCGAGCAGGACGCCACACAGTACGCCAGACATCCGCATTAACGTTAAGAGGTGCTTTCTATTCACTAATTTCTCCCGTCTCAGTTTACGAGGCGAGGCTTTTGACCAGTCATTTGAGGCATTGGAGTCTGACTGCTATGCTTAGTTTTTCAGAACTGTTCTTCGCTCGTTGAAGTATCTTAACACCTGCGAGAGCGCACTCTGAAGCAGGTACGAAAGTTGGTCCTGGTGCAGTTTGAGGCCGGTAGTTCAGAGTTCAGCCTTTAGGCTGCGGATTTGGCTGTCAATCGACAACGCAAGCTAAAGTTTGAACTCTAAACTGCATCCGTACCAGAAAGTTGGTGGGTTTCGGCGGAAACAGAAGTATGAAGTTAGCGGTAGCAATGTCTGGTGGGGTGGATTCGTCGGCAGCGGCAGCAATCCTCAAGCAACAGGGCCACGATCTCGTTGGCTTCACGATGCAATTGTGGAATCAGCGTCGCGGCATTAGTGTGGACGAGCATGGCGATCCGCTTCCTTCGCGCTGTTGCTCACTCGACGATGTTTACGACGCGCGACGCGTTGCCGAAGAACTGGGCTTTCCGTTCTACGTGCTCAATCTGGAACGCGAATTTGAACGCGATGTCGTGCAGCCGTTTGTTCAGAGCTATCTCAATGGCGAAACGCCGATTCCCTGTGTCTCGTGCAACAGTCGTCTGAAATTCGCTTCGCTCGATAAACTCGCCGCCAGTCTTGGCTGCGACAAAGTGGCGACCGGACACTACGCGCGCGTTGAATACGACGAGGCGTCAAAGCGTTACCGGCTTTTCCGCGGTCGCAATCTGCAAAAGGACCAGTCTTACTTTCTCTGGGAGCTGACGCAGGACCAACTATCGCGCGCCATGTTTCCATTGGGCGAGATGTCGAAGCCGGAAGTTCGCGAGGTGGCGAGAGAGCACAGTCTGGCGGTGGCTGAAAAATCCGAGTCGCAGGAGATCTGTTTTGTTCCCGATGGCAACTATGCCGGATTCATCGATCGCTATCTCGAAGCTGAAGACGAGGCGAATCGCCTGCCGGGGGAAGGTGAGATAGTCGATGCAGGCGGCAGCGTCGTGGGCCATCACGCAGGCATCCACCGTTACACCGTTGGCCAGCGTCGCGGAATTGGCATCGCCGGCGCGCAACCTCTGTACGTCATCAACATCGACGCGCCGAGAAACCGGGTGGTGGTTGGGCAGCAGGACGATTTGCTGGGTCGCGAATTCACGGCCGCCGGGGTCAACTGGGTTGCGTTTGATAAACCGGACAGTCCCGTTCGCGCAGAGGTGCGCGTGCGCTATCGCCACACACCCGCGTTAGCCACAATTACGACGCTTGAGGACACCCGGATTCATGTCAATTTTGACGAACAACAGCGAGCCATTACACCCGGACAGGCCACCGTGTTCTATCGCGGCGACGAGGTAGTCGGTGGCGGCTGGATAATTAAAACGTCTGGGGAACAGGGGGAAAGGGTAAAGGGGAAAGGGTTAAGGGAGAAGGTAAAACGGAACGTTACTGGTTGACCATCGCTAATTTTTATCGCTTTGCCCTTACCCTTTCACCCGTTCCCCTTTACCCCTTCCCCTTTCCCCTTTTCCCCTTTCCCCTTTTCCCCTGTTACCCGTTCCCCTGTTCCCCTGTCTTTCGTAAACCTTTTCGCCCATCTGAACGTACTCACACCACTAATAATCATCGGCTAATCACAAATATGAGGCAGGAAATACTATGGCAATGTCGCGCACGCGAAAGACGGTCCTAATTATTAGCAGCATTGTGCTGGCGCTTGTTTTGGTAGTGCTAATCGGTCTGGCTGTTTTGCTGGCCGCATTCCGGCATAACGAGCCGGCAATAGAAAACAACAGCGTACTCGCGCTGCGCGTCGCCGGCTCCCTTCCGGATTACGTGCCCGCTGACCCGCTGAGAAGAATCTTTGGCAATACTGACCAATCGCTTACCGATCTCATTCTGCAGTTCAAGAAAGCCAAAGTAGATAATCGAATCAAAATAATCGTTCTCGACATCACTATGTCAGGTGCAGGCTGGGGCAAGTCTGAGGAGATTCGCGAGGCCATCACAGACTTTCGTTCCTCGGGCAAGCCCGTGTACGCCTACATGGAATACGCCACGGACAAGGAGTACTACATAGCCACCGTCTGCGACAAAATTTATCTGGCGCCGCCGGGAGAGTTGTTCATCAACGGCCTGGCTGCTGACGTGCTCTTCTTCCGCGGCTCCCTCGACAAGCTTGGTATTTATCCGGACATGGTTCAGGTCGGAAAATACAAGACTGCCGTCGAGACGTTTACCCGCAAAGACATGTCGGATGCGAACCGCGAATTCGTGAACGCGCTGCTCGACGATTTGTTTAATCGCTATGTTGAGGCAGTTGCGAAAGCGCGCGGGAAATCTACGGAAGACATGCGCGCCATCATCGATGATGCTCCCTATAGTTCTGCCCGGTCTAAAGAAATGGGACTTATCGATGGTGTTGCTTATCGCGACGAACTCGAAAAAGAATTGAAAACCAAGTTGGGCTATAAGGAATCTGACGAACTTCGTGTGGTAAGCGGCTCGGCCTACAGTGGGGTCGAACCAGAATCGTTAGGTCTCGATAAAGGTGAAAAGATTGCGGTAATTTATGGGACCGGCAATATCGGTTCGGGAAAATCCGAGAACGGCCCTCGAGGCGAGCAATCGATTGGGTCCGACACTCTCTCGAAGGCGATCAAAGACGCCGGTGAAGACAAGACGATCAAGGCAATTGTCATCAGGGTGGATAGCCCGGGTGGTTCAGGTTTAGCATCCGACATCATCTGGCATGCGGTGGAAGCTGCGAAAGCGAAGAAGCCGGTCGTAGTTTCGATGAGCGACGTCGCGGCTTCGGGTGGCTACTATATTTCTACCGGGGCGAACAAGATTGTTGCTGAACCCTCGACGATTACTGGCTCGATCGGAGTCTTTGCTGGTAAGCCGGTGCTAAAGGGCTTTTACGACTGGCTGGGAATTTCAAACGAGTATGTTCTTCGCGGCAAGCAGGCAGGTATGTTCCGCGAGTCAGAGAAGTTCACTCCTGAAGAGCGGACCAAATTTGAAGAAGTGGTCAAGCGAACCTACTACGAAGACTTTGTTCCCAAGGTCGCCAAGGGTCGCAACAAGACGCCCGAATATGTCGACTCCGTAGCCCAGGGTCGCGTTTGGACCGGAGCACAGGGTAGGGACCGCGGGCTGGTGGATGAGTTTGGCGG
This sequence comes from Blastocatellia bacterium, assembly GCA_963698325.1. GTDB lineage: Bacteria > Acidobacteriota > Blastocatellia > Pyrinomonadales > Pyrinomonadaceae > PSRF01. The sequence continues at coordinate 1,773,037 of CAVOQJ010000013.1, forward strand.
TTTGGATCGCGCCGTAGAAATTGCTAAAGACCTGGCCAAGATTCCGAAGGACAAGGGCGTGCATCGCGTGATTCTCCCCTACCCGCGCACGTTCCTACAGGAGTTGCTCAGCCTGGGCGACGAAACCCGAATACAAGCGAAACAACGGCAGGCCGTACTCGCGACATTGCCGGAGGATGCGCGCCGAGCAGTGCGTTACATGGCGCTTTTCGACCGAATGAAGAGCGGTGAATCGTCGCTGATTATGCCGTTTGATCTGGAAATCAAATAGCCTTCCGCAGATTACGCAGATTCCACAGATTTCACCCGACTGAGCGGGAGTGTGTGTGCCCTTCAAGTTTCCCGCGTTGATATTTTTCTCTGCGTAATCTGCGTAATCTGTGGATACTACTTCGAAATTCGATCGAGCCCGTTCATGTATGGCCGCAGGGCTTCGGGAATGACAATTGTTCCATCCGGTTGCTGAAAGTTCTCCAGGATCGCAATCCACGTGCGGCCTGCCGCCAGTCCTGAACCATTCAGCGTGTGCACAAACTCCGGCTTCGCTCTGCCAGAGCGTCGAAAGCGTATTTGCGCGCGACGCGCTTGAAACGTTTCATAGTTGGAACATGAGGAGATTTCGCGAAAGGTGTTCTGCGACGGTAACCAAACCTCAATGTCGTAAGTCTTGGCGGAGCCAAAACCAAGATCGGCGGTCGAGAGCGCAACGGTGCGATAGTGAATGCCAAGCTTCTGCAAGATCGTTTCTGCATCGCGTGTCAGTGACTCGAGTTCGTCATATGAATTTTCCGGCAACGAGTATTTCACCAGCTCGACTTTCTCGAACTGGTGTTGGCGAATTAAGCCACGAGTATCGCGACCGTAGCTGCCGGCTTCCGAGCGAAAACAAGGGGTATAAGCGACCCACCTCAAGGGCAGTTGTGATGCGTCGAGGATTTCTTCGCGGTGATAGTTAGTTACCGGCACTTCCGCTGTCGGCACGAGATAAAGCTCGCGTTCGTCAGTTAACTTAAAAAGATCTTCTTCGAATTTTGGCAATTGGCCGGTGCCAAACAAGGCCGCCTTGTTCACGATGAAAGGCGGCAATGTTTCCTGATATCCGTGCTCACGCGCGTGGACATCAAGCATGAAATTGATCAGAGCTCGTTCCAGGCGTGCGCCTTCTCCGTTGAGGATGGCAAAACGCGCGGCTGCAATCTTGGCGGCACGATCTTGATCAAGAATGCCGAGCGCTGTACCCAGGTCGACGTGATCTTTCGGCTCGAATTCAAACTCCGGTTTCCGGCCCCAACTCCGGACTTCGACGTTTGCTGATTCATCTTCACCGACCGGGACGCTCTCGTGGGGAATGTTGGGTAACGTCGAGAGTAGATCATGCATGCGAGTTTCCGCCTGGTCGCGCAAACGGTCTAACTCAGCGATGCGTTCCTTCAGCTGGTTGGCTTCCTGACGACGTTCCTCCGCTTGTTCCCGTTTTCCTTCTTTCATCAGGCCGCCGATTTCGCGGCTGGCGGCATTTCGGGCGGCATTTAGTTGGTCCGACTCGGCAATAACCCGCCGGCGTTCGGCGTCGGCTTCGGCGAAGCTATCCAGAACTTCAGGCGCAACACCGCGCGTCTGCAGCGCGGCACGCACCTTCTCGAGATTTTCCCGCACGTAGTTGAGATCAAGCATTTGTTCTATTCCCGCAAAATGTGGTAAGAGAGTCGTCTTTACTTGCGACGAAGAAAACTGACGCTAGCCGACGCCGATGTGTAGTGTCAAGACGACAATGCCTGGCACTCAGCATAGATCAGGTTGTTCGGACGAAGCAGATTTACCACTCTGTGGTGAATCCAACTCCTAATCCATTCAACGGTCGTTTTCACCATTCGGTTATGCCGCAAAAAGTTCGTAAAGCAGTTTTTCCTGCCGCCGGTTTGGGTACTCGTTTTCTGCCCGCCACCAAAGCGTCGCCCAAAGAGATGTTGCCGTTGGTCGATAAGCCTTTGATCCAATACGTAGTCGAGGAGGCAGTCGCATCGGGAATTGAATCCATCATCATCGTAACTGGTCGCGGAAAAACTGCCATCGAGGATCACTTCGATGTTTCGTTTGAGCTTGAAAGACTGCTGGAAGAGCGCGGAAAAGAAGCCGAGCTCAAGGCGATGCGCGCGATTTCGGAGATGGCGCGCGTCAGCTATGTGCGACAGCGGGAAGCCCTCGGTCTCGGCCACGCCATACTGCAAGCGCGCGATGTTGTCGGCAACGAGCCATTCGCTGTGATGTTGAGCGATGACATCATCGACTCCGAAACGCCGGCGCTAAGGCAACTGCTCGACGTCTACGAAAAATATGATGCTCCCGTATTGGGCACGATGCAGGTAGCCGGGGAGGCGATTTCGCGTTTCGGCGTCATCGATGGTGAGGAAGTGGCAGACGGTGTTTATAAGATCAAAGATATGGTTGAGAAGCCGTCCTATGCTGAGGCGCCCTCGGACCTGGCTATTATCGGACGCTACGTACTGACACCTGACATCTTCGACGAGATTGAGAAGACCCGCCCCGGCGCTATCGGGGAGATTCAAATCACAGACGCCATGCGTTCACTCTTGCAGAAGCGTCCATTCTATGCCGTGCGCTTTGAGGGAACGCGCTACGACGCGGGCGACAAGCTCGGTTTCCTGATTGCCACAGTCGAGTTTGCACTGAAGCACGAGGAACTGGCGACCGAGTTTAGAGAGTACTTGCGATCTCTGAAGTTTGCTTGAAACTGGTCGGAAGAAATTCGGACACAGAGAATGATTCGAGACATGTAATCTCAAGGTTGGGAAGGGCGGCTTGCCCCCGCCAAGATTGAGAGGCATTCAGCGGGCGGGCGCAAGCAACCCTTCCCAACCTTGAGCTTCCTTCTCTTGAGTCATTCACTGGGTCTCGGTGCCTCTGTGACAGATTCCTAAATCTATGTCTGATCAAAAACAATTCTCCGGACGCGCAGCCATCGTCACCGGCGCGACACGCGGCATCGGTCGCGCGATTGCGCTGGAACTCGCTCGTCGTGGCGCCGACATCGCCTTCAACTACGCCCGGAGCGCCGACGCCGCTAAGTCGCTGACTAGAGAACTCGAAGCGCTTGGCGTGCGTGCCCTCGCGTCTCAGTGCGACGTAGCAAATACTGCGGCGGCGGCGGAGATGGTAAAGGAAGTTAAGGAAGCTTTTGGCCGGATTGATTTCCTGGTCAACAACGCCGGCATCACGCGCGACAATCTTATCCTGCGCATGAAGGAATCCGATTGGGACGAAGTCATCGACACAAATCTGAAGGGCGCCTGGAATTTCGCCAAAGCTACGCTCCGGACGATGTTGCGACAGGAAGGGGGCGGATCGATTCTGAACATCTCTTCCATCAGCGGCGAAGTGGGAATGGCGGGACAGTCAAACTATTCGGCGTCGAAAGCAGGAATGATTGGCCTCACCAAAGCGCTTGCCAAAGAAGTGGCGAGCAGAAGAGTCACGGTCAATGCTCTCGCTCTCGGCATGGTCGCGACTGACATGGCAGAGGCACTCGATGAAAGCTATCGCGCAAAGATCATCGAGCAAATTCCGCTGGGCCGTTTCGCTGAAGCCGATGAGGTCGCGCGCATCGCCTGCTTCATGCTTTCCGACGACGCTCGCTACATCACCGGCCAGGTGATTCAAGTCGACGGCGGGCTGGCTATGTGACAACGCGTGACCCTTCCACGCGGTACTCCGCGAGCGGAGCCCAAAGAAAAATAGTTACATGACTGGAGCGGCGTGAAGCCGCCGCCGGCAAAAGCGATGACTCGGTCATCGCACTCCAAAGAGAAGCACGTCCTGAAAGTGAACCGGCACCTAAGCCTTCTTCCTATTTACTGTTCGCCTTTCTAGTTTTACAATTCCCCAAACACACAAAAGCATCAGGCCGGAGAGGAAGGACTCGTATTGTGATCACTCTCAAAGTCAACGGCAAGCAATTGAACGCCGACGTGGATCCCGCGACACCGCTGCTATGGGTGTTGCGCGAAACGCTCGGGCTGACGGGAACGAAGTATGGCTGCGGTATGGCCTTATGTGGCGCCTGCACGGTCCACCTTGACGGCGAAGCGATTCGGTCGTGCGTAAAGCGGGTCGCGGACGCTGCCGGCAAAGAGATCACAACTATCGAGGGACTCTCGCCGGACCTGAGTCATCCCCTGCAAAAGGCCTGGATGGAAATCGACGTGCCCCAATGTGGCTATTGTCAGTCTGGCCAGCTGATGAGCGCTGCGGCCCTGCTCGCTGAAAATTCAACGCCTACCGACACCGACATCGACGAAGGAATGGCGGGCAACATTTGCCGCTGCGGCACCTACCAGCGAATCCGCCGCGCAATTCATCGCGCCGCTGAGATCAAAGCTCAGGGAGGTGCAAAATGAGTGCGACAACTATCAAGCGCCGCGATTTTCTGAAGACAGGCGCCGCGGTCGGCGGCGGGTTGCTAATCAGTCTCTACCTTCCCGAGTTGGCTAAAGCCGGCGTGACCGCCAGCTCACCAGGCAAATTTAGGTTTGTCGAACCCGCGACGTTTTCCCCCAATGCGTTTATCCGTATCGCCCCGGACGACACCGTCACAATTATCGTTAACAAGTCAGAGATGGGCCAGGGAGTCTACACATCTCTGCCGATGCTCATTGCAGAGGAACTCGAAGCTGACTGGAATAAGATCAAAGTGGAGTCGGCGCCCGTGGATCAAGCGTATGCTCATGTAGTCTTCGGCATCCAGATGACCGGCGGCAGCACGAGCACGGCGTCGGAGTGGGAACGATTTCGCAAAGCGGGAGCGACCGCGCGCATCATGTTGATCGCCGCCGCCGCGCAAAACTGGAAAGTGGAGCCGCAGAGTTTACGCGCTGAGAAAGGTTACGTGCTCCACGCTCCGAGCAATCGCCGGGCTTCTTTTGGTTCACTTGCCGATACAGCAGCGACTCTCACGCCGCCTAAAGACGTGCCGCTGAAAGATCCGAAAGATTTCAAACTAATCGGAAAGTCGACGCGACGGTTGGACACGCCTGCCAAACTTAACGGCAGCGCCCAATTTGGTCTTGATGTCCAGATTCCCGGCATGATGACGGCAGTCGTGCTGCGGCCGCCAGTATTCGGTGGCAAAGTTGTGAGTCTTAACGCGGAAAAAGCGAAAGCTGTCTCCGGCGTTAAGGACGTCTTGCAGGTTCCTGCCGGTGTCGCGGTGATTGCGACTGGATTTTGGCCGGCAAAACTCGGTCGAGACCGGCTCGAGATCAAGTGGGATGATGGTGCGAACGCGAGTCTTTCAACTGCCGGCATGCGAGAGCAGTATGCGACATTGGCCAAAACTCAAGGGTTGGTTGCTCGCAAAGTAGGCGATGCCGCCAGCGCTCTCGCCCGCGCTGCCAAAACAATAACGGCGGAATACGAGGTGCCATACCTTGCTCACGCGATGATGGAGCCGCTGAATTGCGTGGTCGACCTGCGCGCCGATCGTTGTGAGATTTGGACCGGCACACAATTTCAAACTGTCGACCGCATGGCTGCCGCTGCCACCGCGGGCCTCAAGCCGGAACAAGTCCAAATTCATACGACGTTGCTTGGAGGCGGTTTCGGTCGCCGTGCAAACCCGGCTTCGGATTTCGTTATCGAAGCCGTGCAGGTCGCGAAAGCGGCGAAGGTTCCAGTTAAAGTTGTCTGGACGCGTGAAGATGATATTCGCGGCGGCTGGTATCGCCCGATGTGGTACGACCGCATGAGGGGCGGCGTTGATGCCAACGGCAATCCCGTTGCGTGGACCCACACGATCGTGGGCCAGTCGATCATGCAGGGGACGATGTTCGAGCGGTTCGGCATAAAGAATGGAATCGATGAGTCATCAGTTGAAGGGGCGGCGCACTTGCTCTATGGCATTCCGAACCTGCAAGTGGATCTTCACACACCGAAGATTGGTGTGCCGGTCCAGTGGTGGCGCTCAGTCGGCCATTCGCACAATGGCTTTGCGGTCGAAGCCTTCTTTGATGAACTGGCCCACGCCGGCGGTAAAGACCCGTATCAGTTGCGCCGGACTCTGCTCGCAAATCAGCCGCGGATGCGTGCGGTGCTCGATCTGGTCGCGCAGAAAGCAGAATGGGGTAAACGTTTGCCCGCCGGTAGAGGCCGCGGCATTGCAACACATTTTTCTTTCGATAGTTATGTGGCCCAGGTTGCCGAGGTGTCCGTCGAGAAAAACGGAGATGTTCGCGTGCATCGTATGTTCTGTGCCGTAGACTGCGGCCAGGTGGTGAACCCTGATACGGTGAAAGCACAAATGGAAGGCGGGATAATTTTTGGCCTGACAGCCGCACTCAAGGACGAGATCACGCTTGAACAAGGTCGAGTTAACCAGCGCAACTTTCATGACTATCCTATGCTGCGTATTAATGAGGCGCCCGAGATTGAAGTTTACATTGTGCCGAGTACGGAAAAGCCAACTGGCGTAGGCGAACCGGGCGTGCCGCCGGTCGCGCCGGCGGTCGCGAATGCGATCTTTGCGGCAACGGGCAAGCGGGTTCGGCGATTGCCGATACGATTGAGCTAAGTGGTTAAGGTTAAATGCACTATAGCTATCCGAAAAAAGCGGGGGCAAGCCCACCTTCCCGACCTGTGAGGCTTCCTAACTTGCTGCGCGGATCTCGGCTCGAATGCCTCTTAAGCCAGGAATCAGAACTCAACTCTGATCAGCTCATGGTTCGGAAGGCGGGCTTGCCCCCGCTCTTCTGCATTCCCATTTACGGATCGAGAAAAATGACGAACACAAAATCACTTGAGCTTATAAGCGTCGCCCTGTCTATTATCGCGCTCGTCTTAGTTCTTACCCTACTTCCAACTCCGGCAAGCGGCGCCTTCCAAACCAACGATGCGCGCGCGCGCCAACTCTTCGTCTCCATCGTTCCCGTGCTCAAGCATCCGCGGTGTCTCAATTGCCATGCTAATGGCGACTTCCCGCGTCAGGGCGACGATAGCCACGTGCACACACAGAACGTACGACGAGGACTCTACGGCTTCGGCAAATATGGTCAGAGGTGCAGCACCTGCCATCAGGAGCAGAACGTTGCCGGGCTGAACATGCCGCCCGGCGCACCCAATTGGCAGCTGCCGCCCGCCGACACCCCGATGATCTGGGAAGGCAAAACGCCTGGACAGATTTGTCGTCAGATAAAAGATCCGAAACAGAACAACGGGAAGACGATCGTACAAATCGTCGAGCATGTGACGTCAGACAAACTTGTGATGTGGGGCTGGAATCCGGGCGAAGGACGCACGGTACCACCGATGGCCCATGATGAATTCGCGCGACGGCTCCAGGAGTGGGCACGCAACGGCGCCGCTTGTCCGGAATAGAACGAACGGTGTTCAACTTGAGTATTTCGTGCTTCACGTGCGAGGAAGACGGTTACGAGAATTCGGAATAACAACGAAGCGGTGGAATTGTAAAGGAAGCCCTACAATTTTCTTGACCGCAGTATTTCCCTTAAGTATTCTCGGCCATCTTAACGCTCTAAGTTATCGACCACTTGGTTGTCTGGGCGCCGTTGCGCTCTATGCTGTCCCGACTTTGCTCGCCTTTAATTAACGAAGTCAGAGTTTGGTTTACTGATTTGAATTCCCCGATCGCCGAAGCCGCCCAGAGCTTCGCGACAAAAATGTTCACCCCCCAAACGAAGGAGAAACACCATGCTACGCAGTAGATTTCTGATCCCTTTTTTGGCGATAGTTATCGCCTCAGTTGTTTCCTTAAGCGGTTGCGCTAAAGTAGAAGAGAGCAAGGGCCCGGCCGTTGCAAGCAATGCAGGCAGCGATAGCGGAAAGATCCCCGTCACCACCGCTTCAGAAGAAGCAAGGAAGGAGTTTCTTCAAGGCCGTGATCTTCAGGAGAAACTGCTCATCCAGGACTCAATCCAACATTTTGATAAGGCAATTTCGCTCGATCCAAACTTCGCGCTGGCAGAGTTGAACCGGGCCAACGTGAGCCCCACCGGAAAAGAATTCTTCGATCACCTGAAGAAGGCTGTCAGCCTTTCCGACAAAGCTTCCAATGGCGAGCGGCTGCTGATTCTTGGCAACGAGGCGGGCGCTAACGGCAACGCCGCGAAGCAGAAAGAATATCTCGATCAGCTCGTCGCCGCTTATCCAAACGACGAGCGCGCGCATTTCAACCTGGGTGGCTACTACTTCGGACAGCAGGATATGCCGCAGGCGATCGAGCACTACAAAAAAGCAACTGAGCTCAATCCTAATTATTCGACTGCCTTCAACATTCTTGGCTATGCCTATCGCCAGAATGCTGATTACGCAAATGCCGAGACGGCTTTCAAGAAATACATCGAGTTGATTCCCAAAGATCCGAACCCATACGACTCCTATGCCGAGTTGCTTCTGAAGATGGGACGGTTTGACGAGTCGATCGCGCAGTATCAGAAGGCGTTGGCGATAGATTCAAACTTTATCAATTCCCACCAGGGAATTGCCGCGGCGCTGATGTATCAGGGCAAGCCTGATGAAGCTGCCGCCGAGCTGCAAAAAATTACCGACAAGGCCAGGAGCGACGCTGAGCGACGTACCGCATTATTCGCCTTGACCGTCGTTGACGTCGATAGCGGCAAGATGGATAACGCGTTGGCGGAAGTGGACAAACAATACGCCCTGGGCGAGAAGACCAACGACATTCCCGCGATGACCGGCGACCTGCAACTCAAAGGAAACATCATGCTGGAAATGGGCAAGCCTGATGAGGCCAGGGCGCTTTTTGAACGCGGCCTGAAGATGACCGAGGACTCAAATCTCTCGCAGGAGATCAAAGACAACGCGAAACTATTTCATCACTTCAACCTGACCCGCGTGGCGCTGGCGAAGAAGGACTTGACAACTGCCAGGGCGGAAGCGGAAAGCTTCCGGAAGGGCACAGAGACTTTGAAGAATCCCTTCCAAACAAAGCAGGCCCACGAGCTTCTCGGGATGATTGCTCTGGAGGCAAAGGACTACGAAAACGCGGTGGTCGAACTGCAACAGGCTAACCAGCAAAATCCTTACGATCTGTATCGTCTGTGCCAGGCCTATCAGGGCAGAGGCGACATGGGAAAGGCGAAGGAGTTTTGCACAAAGGCCGCTAACTTCAATTCCCTGCCGCAGCTTAACCTTGCTTTCATCAGGACGAAGGCGGCCAAAGCGTGAGGACGTAAGGGCTCGGCCCTCCGATGTGCGGTGGTGGCTGTGCCCCACCCGCAAGACCTTCTTACCAATCCGGGGCTGCGCCCCAATTAGGGCGTAGCCCCAAAACATTCTGTAGCGAAATCGGAAGGTCGAAGACTGTCGAAGACCTTCCGCACATCGGAGGGCAAAGCCCTTATGTTTCCGTCACTACGCTCCAGATATGGACGCTCGGTAGTGGGGTGATTGTGTGGGCGCCAGGGAGTGCTGAAGCGTCCCGACGAGATCGAGCCGCCGCTCTTCTTATGCGTCACGAGCGTGCCGAAAGCCTAAGCAGTCGCCAGGCCCAAAGACATAGACCTGCTGCGGCAACGGTTATGAGAACGAAAAATGGGTCCGTCGCAACCTGCCGCCCTTCGATGAACATCCGCAAGAGATGCGCCAGGGTGAGGAGCCCGAAGACCGCGCCGGTAGTCATGACATATGCCTTCATGGGATAACCTCCTCGTATGAAACGGTGCTCAAGAGCGGCGCTTATATCACTAATCCAATGGGTAATGATAGAGCGTAAAAGATGAAAGCTTTGATACGGCTGCAGCAGATCGCTCGCCGGGATTCCGACTCTTAATCGGCACCTGCCTCCCGATTCTCCGCTTTACTATTCACGATTTACGATTCAATATTTCACCTTCCTGCTGTTGACTGTCTACTTTTTATGAACAACTCCTGGCCCTTGTTAAAATTTTCCGAATGGCAAGACACTCTTGCCACGCTCCACATGTGGACACAGGTTGTCGGCAAGATCCGGCTGCGGCAGACGCCGCTGGTTAACCACTGGTGGAATGTGCCGCTTTATGTTTCCGCGCGCGGCCTTACCACTTCCGCGATGCCTTATCGCGATGGCCGTATTTTTGAGATCGAATTTGATTTCATCGAGCACCAGCTTCTGATCAAGTGCAGCGACGGCTCGACCACGTCGCTCGCGTTGCGGCCACAATCCGTGGCCGACTTTTATGCCGAAGTGATGTCGGCTCTTCACGGTCTGGGAATCGAGATCAAGATTTGGACCATGCCGGTTGAGATTCCGAATCCCATTCGTTTTGAAAAAGACACCATCCACGCAGCTTACGACGCGGAGTATGCTAATCGCTTTTGGCGCGCGCTGGTAAAGATGGATGACGTGTTCGAGGAATTTCGGGCGCGCTTCATCGGCAAAGTTAGTCCGGTGCATTTCTTCTGGGGCAGCTTCGACATGGCGGTTACACGCTTCTCGGGCAAACCTGCTCCCGCGCGTCCAGACGCTGACCTGATCACGCGCGAAGCTTATTCGCATGAAGTAATCAGTCACGGCTTCTGGCCGGGAAACAAAGACATGGAGGCGGCGTTTTATTCCTACACCACTCCGGAGCCGACTGGACTCGCAGACACGATCGCGCAGGGAAAGATTCTTCCCGCGCAAACATTCTACAGTTCAGAGATGAAGGAATTTTTTCTGCCTTACGACGACGTGCGGAAATCCGACTCACCAGAAAAGACGCTGATGGACTTCTGCCAAACTACCTACGAAGCCGGCGCCAACCTCGCCAAATGGGAGCGCGCCACACTGGAAAGGTAATCGCGACGTTAGCCTGGAAGGTCAGGGAAGGCGTATCAGGACCTCTTGGCGCGGAATCAATATCCTAATTAACTCTCCAAAAGCCAGCGACGGCCTTAACCCGTCGCTGGCCAATCACTATCCTACCCACCAATGAGCCAAACTATGGAGAGAGCGAGGCCGCACCTTGCACTCGAGCCTGTTTCAACTCCTCCTCAAGGATCGTGTTTTGCACAGTTTCATAGCACAGACGCCAAGCAGTACCACTACGACCTACGTACTCCGGGCGACTGTTCTCCCGCGTATGAATCTCCTGTATGCAGGAAACGAGGCGCTGCAAGGAAGCCTTCAACAGTTTTTCATTAGGGACCTTCCAAGAAAACGACCCGGCGGGATCATCCCACACAACATTAGCCCGAAATGCACCGAGCATCGGCATGATCCAACCCAGCGGCACTTTCCCATCAATGCTTTCCGCAAGAAAGTGCAGCTCGTTCTTTTTGTGCTTCTTGCTCTTTATGCGTTCCTTCTTGCCTGACTTAAGGTGCCCGATATTCTCTACCTCCGTCACAACCTTCTTCTCGATTAGATCACGAAGTTTAAGGATATCGGGTGCCCGGGAGATGAGGATGTCAAAAGATTTGGCCACGTTCTTCTTGGGATCAGCTTGTTCAGCGAAACTCCGAACGATGCCCTCTTTGCGTCCAAACAGCCTAGTTGGATGCTTGTTCTGGTCATACTCCATACAGTCGAAAACAGCAAGGTAGTAGAGAACTTCGCGGACATCTATGGGCTTATCCTCATTCATTTTGTACGCGATCTTTCCGGCGTATGGCTCATTCTCAATTATCTTCTTGAGCCGAGCAAGCAGATGGGGGAGTCACGCAGCTTTACGCGGGCGCACCTCACGTTCTATGCGACTGGCGGAGGAATGAATGGTGACGCGGAGATCGTAGGCGGCCTGCAGATTGATCCAGAACTCGGGTGTGCTGCCGAAGTAACGCGACAAACGCAGCGCCGCATCGGCATTGATCGCGTGTCGACCGTTGACGATCTTGCTCATTTTGTTTGGAGAAATTTTTAATTCGCGCGCCAGACTACTCACCGTTAGTCCTAAAGGCTCCATGAGGTCTTCTCGGAGAATCTCTCCGGGGTGGATTGGCGACATTCGTCGATTCTTCTTAGGCATGACGACTCCCTTGGTTTCTGTCGCCCGCTTCGCGGGCTAAGGTTCATTAAAGAAATCACGATCCCAGGGTGGCGCGCAAGGCGCTTACCCTGGGCTATGTTATTGAACGCTTTCAGCGTTCCCTGCAAACCTTAGTAAACAAGGCGCAACGGCGGACTGTTCCGAAGCATCCAAAACACGTGATGAAAAAGTTGTCCATGGCGGTGGTCGTTCTATTCGCGTTCCTCATGCTTGGGAGTATGACGGGGGTGTCCGCCGCCGCGGAAAAAGTCGCCGGTAAATTCGCGGATAAGGTTGTGTTCTTTGTCCACGTCGCGCAGCTCTACACAAAGGACCCGGACAAGAAACTGGCAATGCCGCTCGAGGATGTTTCGGCTAAGCAGATTGCCAACACCTGGCATGCGCCGCGAGATGGCGGTCGCCTGCATGAGGGACAGGACATCTTCGCGCCACGCGGCACACCCGTTGTTTCAGCTACCGAAGGCTACGTTGCAAACGTTGGTGAAAACTCGCTGGGTGGCCAGACCGTTTCCGTGATCGGCGCCGGCGGCCGGGTTTATTATTACGCGCACCTCGATGCGTACGCGCCGCACTTGGCGGAGGGCGAATATGTTACAACGCAAACGCTGCTCGGCTACGTCGGTACTACCGGCAATGCCGCGGGCACGCCACCGCATCTTCACTTCGGTGTCTACCAGCCGGCGCACGGCGCGATGAATCCGCTGCCGTTACTCAGCGATCGACCTGAGGAAAAGAAACCCGCCGCCGAGAGTCAGTCAGCGCGTGCGAAGAACCGACGTTAGGATCGTAGTCACGGAACACGAAGTCAGAACCCGGAGCGGTAGCGACGGGAGTTAACTGGCGCGACGGTCCACCCACGAGAAATCCAGTTTTCGTGAGAGTTGAAGAACGTCCTTCTAACTCGGTCGCGATCCGCTCCCGGCCCTGAATTTTGTAACCACTTGAAGCAGCCCACGCTTGAAAGCCGGTCGCTGCCGCTCCCGGTTCTGATTTTGTGTAGACAACGCCCCCTGAAACCCGGTCGCTATTCGCTACCCGGTTCTGATGTAATTGAAGCGTTTCTGTTGCTTTTCTCTCACTCCCAACCTGACACAGCAAGCGAAGCGTAAAATAACTGCATGCGATATCTGATCGTGTTCGTCGTTTCTGCCGCATTGTTTGTGAGCGAGTTCGCGCTCGTATCAGTTGCTACTCCGATCAATCCTCCGGTCCAAAACAGCGCGCAGGAAAAAGTTGCAAGTCTTCACGCGCAGCTGGATGAAGTAGAAGCAAAACAAGCGGAGCTGCAAACGCGTCTGCAAAAATTGGAAGAGAGTTTGAAACCCGAGAACATCGAGCACAGCCTGGCGGGAGTAGGCAGTACTCATCCGGAGGAACTACGCGAACAGCGACGGCGAGAACTGGAGATTGAGCGTAATGGAGTGAAGGCCCAACTCGGTCTGCTGGGCACCAGTCATGCCCGACTCGAAACAGCAATCGCACGAGCGGAAGCTGAGGCCTATCGTCAAAGCGCAACTCCGGCGCACGGGCCATCAATTGACACTTCGCCAACCGCTGCGAGCTCGACAAGCGCGACAAAAACTACAAAGCGTCCACGCCGAGTCAGGAAACACAAAACAAGAGCACTTCGACGCTAGATGAGAAAATAAGTATCACCAGCTTCGTGCTCATTTTGGAAAAAAGTCCCGGAGGGACGAAATGTTTATAGTCAACGAGAAGCCTCTATCACATTCGAAGCTCCGATAGGAGCGAAACGGCTGTCGCCCATAAATGGGCTAGGCTCCGCGGCTGGCTGTTATCTATAAACATTTCGTCCCTCTGGGACTTTTGTCGAGCCAAGCTTCGCGGTCTTGCTACTCGAATCGTGGGGCTGGTTCGCACACCTGCTTACTACGGCTCACGGTTTTGTAAAGAGAGGGGCTTCGCGAAGTAACCGGGCCGGTGACGGAGTTTTAGTTTTTCTTTTTGCAGCTCAGGATTGGTGATCTCGATCTGCATCTGGCGGTAGGAGCCGTCGCGGTTCTTGTTAGTTGAAGAATAAGCGATCAGATATTGTGAACGAAGCTCCTGCTCGATCTCCGCGAAGGCATTGGTCAAATCAGTTTCTCGCTTCGGGAAAAATGCGCGGCCACCGGTCCCCGTCGCCACCGCAGTGAGCGCGTCGTGGTTAACACCCTCATACTTGCTGTCGCCGATGCCAATTGCATAGATGACCGTCTCGGCCTCAAGCGCCCGGTTTATCGCTTCGCTCCTCAGCAGCCGGCTGGTTGTGTCCTGACCGTCGGTCAATAGAATAATCGCGCGACGCCTTTGATTGGGAACCTGGCCGGCGTGTGCTGCGCCAGTGCTCAAAGTACTCTGATCCGAATTTCGCCCGAGTACTTCACTCGACGCTAATGCGATCGCGTCCCAGATTGCAGTCGACCCTTCAGGCGGAGTCGCCTTCATGCCGGGCCCGGAAGCAATGCCGCTAATGGGCCGGCCCGAACCAAGATAGGCGGGGAGTGCAACCTCAACGCGCTCGAGTGCGCGATAGATGCTGAACACGTCGCGAGTCAAACCCTGTTCGAGAAACGCCGAACCGGTGAAAGGAATGATGGCCGCCTGGTCCTTGCTCGATTGCATGATCGTCTCGATAAATGCGCGGGCGGCCGCCTTCTCCTGCGGCAACGTGCGTTCCTCGGACACGCTGACATCAATCAGAAAAGCGATTGCAAGTGGACGATCCGTCTCGCGCTGAAAAGTTAGAATCTTTTGCGGCACGCCATCTTCCTTCAGGCGAATGTCTTCCTCTCGTAGCGTAATGACGAAAGCTTTTTGTTTGTTGGTGGCAGTGAAAAAAAGGTTGGTGAGATCGGTCTCAACGCGAATAACGTCGTCGTCCTGGTCGGAGCGGGTTTGTGCGTAACTATTGCGAGCGGAGGTGCTGCAAAGCACGGAGATAATCAGCAGTAGTGATAAGCCGGTTGATTTCATTCTCGCTAATAGCGAATTGACCTGCGGGGGCGAGCCCCCTTCCCAACCTGAGAGGCTATCTAACTATCTCCATTGTTAGGCGTTGAAAGCCTTTCATTGAACAATCAAACACTCAACTGAAATAAGCTCGTGGTCGGGAAGGGCGGACTCGCCCTCGCTGGTTTTCGATGTGCGTGCCTTCAGACCAACTGCTCCTACTTCAAGCTCTTGATATTGGCCGGTTTGACAAAGAGCGCATCGGCTAGTGGGCGATTGTATTCGATTGACTCGTAACTAATGCGACTGGTTTGAGCGCCGTTGATGAAGTGGTCTACAACCCAGGGTGCCGTGATGCCGGCAACTGTAATTGGTTTCGCCAGCAGATCCTCTTCGGTGACCTCTTCAGTTTCATCCGAATCCAGCTTTTTTTTGCTTGTCTTGTAAATTACCTTTGCTGGCAAACCTTCCTTCGCCGCAAATTCGTACTCAACCCAAAAACCGTCAGCGTAAGTCAGGCGAACCGTCTCGTTGCGTCTGGCAAGTCCGGCCTCACGCCGGCCCACGTAGCGAAGAGTAGCGTTCTCTTTTTTCCACCAACCACGCAGCAAATTTTCGACGCTGGTGCGCATGCTTCTCTTGAAGTCCTCGATCTGCGCACCCTTCATATCACTCAGACTCTTCGTCGCCCCATCGAATAGCCAGCCGGTCTCGTCCGTGTTTGTCTGGATAACGCGAATTCCGTCGCCCGTAAATTCGGTCCGCTCTTTGTCGGGATAAGCGATGTAATCAAGAAATCTCGTCGGGATTTGTGATAGGCCGTCTTTGAAAGCCGTGAAAAAGCCGCGGCCCACGACCGTTTGAATATTTAAATACGAATTGCCGCCGACAACTTCGATTGCGCGCGTTACGATCGCTTCAGCCTTCGGATCAGAGGAGGTCGGGACCGGCGTAGGAGTAGCGGTTTGCGCTGCAAGCCGCGCTGGGAAAAGACAGCCGGCGAGAAAGAACCAGAGAATTATGGACTGTCGCCTTGAATTCATAACTGTGAATTTACCACAAAGTCTGCTGACAACACTGAACCTGCATAGAGAAGAAAAGGGCTTCAATGAATAGCGTTGAAGCCCTTCCGAATTATTAACGATTACGGGCCGGTCGGGTGCGGCCTTTTAACTTGAGATCAGTTCAAACTGGCGTTGGTGCCCGCGACGGGCTTGACTACGATATCGCCATCTTCGACATCAACCACGAAATTCGACGCCGTTTTCCACAACGCGGTTAAGGGAAGCTTCACCTTTTCGTCGATGTGCCGCTTCAGGAAACGCGCGCCATACTTGGTGTTGAATCCTTTCTCGGTTAAGAAGTTGAGCGCTTCATCAGTGACGCTCACGTCTTTGCCCTGTCGCTTCATCTGCCGTTGCAGCTTATTCAGATAAAGTTCGGCAATCTGGCGCACCTCATCCATCGTCAGCGGCGCGAAGACGATAATCTCGTCAATGCGATTGCGAAACTCCGGCGAGAAACGCGTTTCTGCTGCTTTCATGACTTCGTTCTTTACTACACGAAAGTCCTGCGCCGTCTTGGTTCCAAAACCTAAAGGCTTCTCAAACTTCTTGAAGCTCTCTGACCCCAGGTTGGACGTCATGATCACTATCGCGTCTGACAGATAAACCTTCTTGCCGCGGCCGTCTGTCAGCCAGCCTTCGTCGAAAGCCTGCAGGAAGAGATTCATCAGATAAGGCGACGCTTTCTCAACCTCGTCCAGCAAAAGCACGGTGTAAGGATTTTCGCGAAGTTGTTCAGTTAGGATTCCACCACGCTCGGAGCCCACAATGCCGCGCGGCATCCCGATCAGCTTCTCAATGCTGACGGTGCCGTCGCTGTATTCAGACATGTCGATGCGCACCATCTTCTCTTCGTCGCCAAACATGAATTCGGCAACAGCCTTCGCCAGCTCAGTCTTGCCAACGCCAGTCGGACCGAGAAACAGCAGCACGCCATCCGGTTTGTAATGCGACTCTTTGAGCGGACCTTTATTCAGCCGTAATCGTTGCGCGACCGATTTGATCGCGGCCTTCTGGCCGATTACGCGCTGCGAAAGCATCACTTCCGTCATCGAGAAGCGATCGCTCGTGTCGCGAAAGATCATGTCGCGCGGAATGCGAGACTCCTGCGAGATCACGTCGATGACGTGTTCCGGCTTGACGACCATCGTTTGCGGCTCGTTGATTTCAACTTTGACAGCGGCCGTGTCGAGCCAGCCGATTGCCTTGTCCGGCAGATGAAGATTGCGAATGTACTTGGGCGCCATTTCCAGGGCAGTGTTGATTGCTTCATCGGAAATCTTCACTGAGTAGTTTCGCTCCAGTCGCGGCCGCAGGCCCAGAAGGATTTCCCGCGTTTCGCTAATCGAAGGTTCCACTACTTTCACCAGGCGAAACCTCCGCGCCAGCGCCTCGTCTTCCGCGATGTACTCTTTGTATTCCGACAGAGTGGTGGCGCCGATGATGCGCATGTCGCCACGCGCCAACGCCGACTTGAACATATTCGCGGCGTCGGAAGAGGTGCCCAGCGCTGCGCCCGCGCCCATGATCGTGTGCGCCTCGTCGATGAAGAGGATCAGATTGTCACGTTCTTTAACCTCGTCGATGATACCCTTGATTCTTTCTTCAAACATGCCGCGCAACATCGTGCCGGCCACAATGCCACCCATTTGCAGTTGCACAACATGTGCGCCACGCAACCGCGCCGGAACTTTCTCTGGTTCCATCTCGATCAAACGCGCGAGGCCTTCGATCACCGCCGTTTTGCCGACGCCTGGTTCACCAACAAGCATTGGCGAGTTTGCGCGCTCGCGGTGGCAAAGAATTTCGATCATCTGCTGAATTTCTTTTTCGCGGCCAATCGTAGGTGCGATCTTATCGGCACGCGCCAGGCGATTTAGCGAAACGCCAAAGTGCTTGAGATAGGGCGGCAGTTCAAACTTCTTGCGATACTGCTCCTCTTCCCGCTCGCGTTTTTGCACCTGCGTCTGAACGTTTTCAGCGACGGCGTCAGGATTTGCTCCCATGTTTCTCAAGACCTCAACGAAAAGACTGTCGTAGTTTGTAAGCGCGTAAAAAATGTCGGTCGCTTCGATTGTCTTGCGACCCTGCGCGCGCGCGCGTTCCATCGCTCGCTTGAAAAGATCGGTAGTGTCGGGAGCAATTCGAAACCCTTTGCCGACATGCTGCTGGCGGCTGCTGTCGAGTCGCTTATCAATGGCAATCTTGACCACGATCGGATCGAGTGAAAGCTCGCGCATGGTCGAGTTGAACATGTCCGGCTCTTCATGCATGAGGGCCTGGAGGATATGCTCAACTGACACGAAATTCTGGTCGCGCTGGCGCGACTCGCTCAGCGCATGCTCCAGTATGCGTTGCCCACTTTCTCCAAATTTGTCTTTATATGATCCTAGATCCACCATTGTATTCAAACCTGTTAACTTCCTTTTCTAACCAGCGTGCACGATTTCATGACAGCACCTGCCGCCAAACCTTATTTTGTGCCCGCTTTCAAAAAACTAACTAACCTCGCGGGTTAGATGTACTGAGCATATGCGCCGTTGCGTTTCGATGCAATAAGAATTCATGAGATTTTACCCCTGCAATTTTTCGGCCAATTCAAGCGCACGCCAACGCGCTAAAAGACCCACGCCGTCATCTTTTGATTCGACGCTTTTCGACGCTAATTAATAGTCGTAGTCCTCGCCGCCGCCGGGCATCGACGGCGCTCCTTTCTTGGGTTCTGGAGCGTCTGTGACTGCCGCGTCGGTGGTGAGCAACAGTCCGGCGATGGACGCTGCGTTCTGTAGCGCCGTACGCACAACCTTCGTCGGATCGAGTATGCCGGCCGCAGCCAGGTCTTCATATTCACCAGTGGCCGCGTTGAATCCTTTTGTACCTTTCAACTGCTCAACTTTGCCCACGATCACCGCGCCGTCGAGTCCTGCATTCTCAGCTATTCGCCGCAGTGGTTCCTCCAGCGCGCGTTTCACTATTTTCATTCCCGTTACCACGTCGGGATCATCGTTTGAAAATTTTTCCAGCACCTGTCCGGCGCGCAGCAAAGCTACGCCACCGCCAACGACGGTGCCTTCCTGAGCCGCCGCCTTCGTCGCGTTGAGAGCGTCTTCGACCCGCGTCTTGATCTCTTTCATCGCGGTTTCCGTCGCGGCGCCGACTTTTACTACCGCGACACCGCCCGCGAGTTTGGCGAGCCGTTCCTGCAACTTCTCGCGATCGTAATCCGAGGTAGTTTCCTCGATCTGTTTTCTCATCGTGGCCACTCGTCCCTGGATGGCCCTGGCGTCACCGCCGCCCTCGACGACGGTTGTAGTGTCTTTGTCAACAATCACGCGCTTCGCCGTTCCCAGATCCGTTAGTTGAACGTTTTCGAGTTTGACACCCAGGTCTTCGGTTATCACGCGAGCGCCGGTCAGGATTGCCAGGTCCTCGAGAATGGCCTTGCGACGATCTCCAAATGCCGGCGCCTTGACCGCACAAACTTTTATCGTGCCGCGCAACTTATTGACTACCAGAGTCGCCAGCGCATCGCCTTCGATATCTTCAGCAATAATTAATAGTGGGCGGCCGCCGCCGGCTGCCTGCTCGAGAATGGGAAGCAGATCGCGCATCGCGGCAATCTTTTTCTCATGCAAGAGAATCAGCGGCTCTTCGAGCACGCATTCCATCCGGTCAGCGTTGGTGACGAAGTAAGGTGACAAATAGCCGCGGTCAAACTGCATTCCTTCTACGATTTCGAGTTCGGTTTGCAGGCTCTTTGCTTCTTCAACCGTGACCACGCCGTCTTTACCAACCTGCTCCATGGCCTCTGAGATGAGCTTGCCAATTTCGCGATCGTTATTGGCCGAGACGGTGGCGACATTCGTCAGGTCTTCTTTGCTCTTCACCTTACGGGACATGCGCTGAAGCTCTCCCACTACCGCCTCAGTAGCTAATTGAATACCGCGCTGCAGCGACATGGGATTAGCTCCGGCGGCCACATTCTTCACGCCCTCGCGAAAAATCGCCTGGGCCAATACCGTCGCGGTAGTGGTGCCGTCACCTGCGGTGTCGTTAGTCTTAACGGCAACTTCGCGCACCATCTGCGCGCCCATGTTTTCATACTTGTTCGGCAGCTCGATTTCCTTCGCAACGGTTACGCCGTCTTTCGTTATGACAGGCGATCCATACTTTTTACCAAGGACGACGTTGCGACCCTTTGGGCCAAGGGTGACGCGCACAGCATTCGCAAGCGTGTTCACGCCTTGCAGCATCGCGCTACGCGCTTCTTCCCGAAACTTCATCTCTTTTGCAGCCACTCTCGTTCTCCTTTAGTCTCTGGTAACGCAAACTGTTAGTTTGCGGTGTCGGTTGATGCCTCCAACCATCTGCAAACTAACTGTTTACTTTACAACAATCTTTACGAGCGAACTTAACTTAGTCTCCAGCCTTGTTTGCTCTTTCTGAATACCGCCCAACCTTAACACGGGCCGGGCGCAGCAGCCGGTCACCGATCTTGTAGCCGCGCGTATGTTGAGCAATAACTTTACCTTCATCTTCAGGCGCCACTTCTACGGTCTCGACCGCTTCGTGCAACTCCGGATCAAACGTCTCACCAAGGGCATCGATTGGCTCAAGCCCCGCAGCGGTAAGTGCGTTTTCAAAACTCGCAGCCGTTCTCCGTATACCTTCAGCAATATCCTCGGTCGAGCCACCTGTTTCGGCGGCTTCGGTTGCACGTTGGAGATTGTCGAGCACCGGCAGCAAGGCGGCAATGAAATTTGCCTTCTCACCTTGTGCTCGCTCATCAGCCGCCCGGTTCAGACGCTGCCGAGTTTCATCGGTCTCGCGTTGAAGCTGTTTCCGCAACTGCTCAAATCGCGACTGCATCTCCTGAGTCTTTTGCTCAGCGGCCTTCGTGCGCGCCTCGAGTTCTTCCACATAACTCGGCTTGAGACTTGGTAATTCCACGGCCGTATTGCGTTCAGCGTTCTCGTCTTCATCCAATAGAATACGCCGCCGATCCGTCACGCGAATTTCAGGGTCGTCATCTCGTCTGTCTTTCCGATCTCTGCCGAAAAAGTCTTTAGCCAT
The DNA here is from genome assembly GCA_963698325.1 of Blastocatellia bacterium. Classification (GTDB taxonomy): domain Bacteria; phylum Acidobacteriota; class Blastocatellia; order Pyrinomonadales; family Pyrinomonadaceae; genus PSRF01. The sequence goes on from CAVOQJ010000013.1 coordinate 1,794,122, forward strand.
GCTATTCCTCTGCTCTGTCCTACGATACTTTTATCTCGACTCGTTGAGTTTTTCGCTCAGGTCGCTTGGGAAGATGGACTTGAAGGACACCGTCTTTGTAATCAGCCCTGATGTCTTTCTGATCGACGGCCGCCGGCACACTAAACGTCCTGAGAAATTTACCACGCGGACATTCGCCCCGATGTTGGGTAACTCCCGGGCCGGAACGATTGCCTCTCACTGTCAGCCTGTTGTCGTCAACACTAATATCAAGCGTCGTGCGATCGACACCGGGCAGATCAATCGCCACCGTGTATTGGTCCTTATCTTCATAAACGTCCGCGGCTGGATACCAATCTGCGCCTTCAACTTCGTCGCCCTGGTCGGCTTCTTTCGCGCGTCGCTGTGAAGCATCTTCGAATAAGCGGTTCATGCGATCTTGCAGTGATACTAAGTCGTGCAAAGGATTCCACTGTGCCATCTTTGTTTCCTCGTATTTGTCAGTATCTTGTCAGAACCACCGCGGTAGCGGGTGGACCCGTCGGCTTTATCAGCAGTCATTAGTACCCGCCCGCTACTGCAGGCGGTACTGATAGGGCCCTACGCCGCGACCGCTGCGGCTTCTGCTTTAAGATCCATAGCATCGCCACTGGCCGACGCCTTTATCGTCTGACCTGGCAGAATCTCTCCACTCAAAAGTTTTATCGCCAACGGATTTTGTATCAGTGTCTGTATCGCGCGCTTAAGGGGACGGGCGCCATAATTTGGATCGTAACCTTCGCGGGCGAGCAGCTGTCGCGCAGAATCGTCCAGCACCAATTGGATATTTCTTTCTGCAAGCATCTTCCGCAGCCGCTCCAGTTGCACGTCAATGATCTTTTCTATCTGCTCGCGTGAAAGTTGATGGAAAATGACAATATCATCGATGCGATTGAGAAACTCCGGTTTGAAGTTTGCTCGCAGCTCTTGCAGCACGGCCTCGCGCACTTGCTTCTCGTCACCTTCGGCGTCCTGAATCTCGCGCGAGCCGAGGTTTGAGGTCATGATCAAAACCGTATTTTTGAAATCGACGGTGCGGCCTTTCGCGTCGGTGAGGCGCCCGTCGTCCAGAATCTGAAGCAGGACATTGAACACGTCGGGGTGCGCCTTCTCGATTTCGTCAAAGAGCACAACCGCATACGGCCGGCGACGAATTGCTTCGGTCAGTTGCCCGCCCTCCTCATAGCCCACGTAGCCGGGAGGCGCGCCAATCATGCGCGCTACAGCATGCTTCTCCATGTATTCCGACATGTCGAGTCGGATCATTGCGTGTTCATCATCAAAAAGGAATTCCGCGAGCGCCCGCGCCGTTTCAGTCTTGCCTACGCCCGTTGGACCAAGGAAGATAAAAGAACCGATGGGACGGTTAGGATCCTGAAGTCCTGCGCGGGCGCGCCGAACGGCGTCAGCCACTGCCTTGAGCGCTTCTTCTTGCCCAATAACGCGTTTGCTGAGACGCTCTTCCATGGTGACTAATTTTTGCATTTCGCCTTCCAGCATTTTGGAAACAGGAATGCCGGTCCACTTAGCAACCACCTCGGCGACATCCTCTTCATCAACTTCTTCCTTGAGCATCACGCCGTCTTTTTGAAACTCTGCGAGCTTCTCCTGCTCGGCCACAAACTTTCGCTCCAACTCCGGGATCTGCCCATATTGAAGTTCCGACGCGCGCGCCAGATCGCCGGCGTTGCGGACCTGATCGAGCTGCAGCTTCAGTTGTTCCAGCTCGGCTTTGGCGGCACGCATGCGCTCAATCGCCTCCTTTTCAGATTGCCATTTGGCTTTCATGCCCGACGACTTCTCGCGGAGATCCGCAATTCGTTGCTCAATCTCCTTCAGACGAGCCTTCGATCTTTCGTCTTCTTCACGCTGCAACGCCTGCCGCTCAATCTCCAACTGAAGGATCTCGCGCTCAAGTTGGTCGATCTCCTGCGGCAGCGAGTCGATCTCGATTCGCAGTCGAGAGGCCGCCTCATCAATTAAGTCGATTGCTTTGTCCGGAAGAAATCGATCGGTAATGTAACGATTGGAAAGAGTGGCAGCAGCGACGATCGCCGAATCCTTGATGCGCACGCCGTGATGAACTTCGTATTTTTCCTTCAGGCCACGCAGAATTGCGATCGTGTCTTCGACCGTCGGCTCGCCAACATAGATCTGCTGAAATCGCCGCTCCAGCGCAGCGTCTTTTTCAATGTATTTCTTGTATTCGTTGAGCGTCGTAGCGCCGACACAGCGAAGGTCTCCACGAGCAAGCGCAGGCTTTAACATGTTTGAGGCGTCGATGGCGCCTTCAGCTGCGCCCGCTCCAACCAGCGTGTGTAGTTCATCGATGAATAAAATGATCTGGCCCTGCGCGTTCTCGATTTCTTTCAAGACTGCCTTGAGTCTGTCTTCAAACTCACCACGATATTTCGCGCCAGCCAGCATGGACCCAAGATCAAGGCCCACCAGTCGCTTATTCCTGAGCGTCTCCGGAACGTCGCCCGAAACTATTCGCTGCGCCAGACCCTCGACAATCGCGGTCTTCCCGACGCCGGGTTCACCGATCAGCACCGGGTTGTTTTTGGTGCGTCGCGAGAGTACCTGGATGGTTCGGCGTATCTCATCATCGCGGCCGATAACCGGGTCCAGCTTGCCCTTCCGGGCAAGCTCCGTTAGATCGCGAGCATATTTTGAAAGCGCCTGGTAGTTCTGTTCCGCATTCTGATCCGTGATACGCGAGCCACCGCGCATCTGCTCAATTACCTTGAGCAGGTCATCACGCTTGACGCCATGCTGGCGAAGAATCTTGCCGGCCTCACCGTCCTTTTCTTCGACCAGCGCCAGCAGCAGATGTTCGGTCGAGTTAAACTCGTCCTGCATTTTGTCTGCTTGCTTTTGTGTGGCGGTAAAAATCTGACTTAGGCGGGGACTAAAATATTGCTGCCCACCCTCAACCCGGGGAAAGCGAGCTATGGCCGCCTGCACATCGTTGAGTACTACCGCGACATTAACGGCCAGTTTCCCAAGCACTGGACGCACAATTCCTTCGGGTTGCTCGAGCATTGCCGCGAGCAAATGTTCTGGTTCAACTTGCTGATGCTGGTTTCGCTCCGCGAGTTCGATAGCCGATTGGATGGCTTCCTGAGCTCTAAGAGTGAATTTATCTAGACGCATAAGATTTTTCTCTGTCGACTAGCGGCCTAACCCTTGAGCGGGGCTTCAGTTCGATAGACTTTGTAGGCCAGCCCTTGCCCATTAAAACTGAACACCCCGCTCTTGTTTTTATTCAGATCAACAACTTAGCGGCCGCCTGCGGCCTGGCTGGATTTTTCGTCGCTGACATTCTCAGCCTTCGCTTCGATCGTCTTCGCCGAAGAGGCAGCTCCTTCGCCGGCGATCTCGATGCGACGCGCCTTGGTTTCTTCACGCTTCGGCAACGTCACTCGCAATACGCCGTTGCGATATTCCGCGGTTGCCCCCTCTGCGGAAACAGTTTGAGGCAAGGTAAACGAACGGGTAAACGATCCATAGGAGCGTTCAACTCGATGATAGTTATCGGAGTCGTCTTTTTTTTCGAATTGACGCTCGCCTCGCAACGTAATGACGTTGTTCTCTACCGAAAGCTCGAAATCGTCGCGGTTCATTCCTGGAAGCTCGGCTTCGAGCACGATGTGATCCTTATTCTCATAGATGTCGACGCTCGGGTTCCAAGCTCCGCGCCCGATACCTTCCTCGGCAAAACCTCGGGTCAGGTTGGTAGAAAAGAGCCGGTTCACTTCTTCCTGTAGAGTGCGCAGGTCTCGAAAGGGGTCATAGCGAACTATAGTCATCTCTATTTTTCCTCCTTATTTCATTTCACGCTCGAAGCAACGGGTTCGGTTAATCCTCTTGACCTCGTTGTGAGCGTGACGCAATAATAATATTTGAGTCTAACCCTGTCAAGTTCGCGGAGAAGCGTGGAAAGGCCAGCAAATCCATTAGGATCAGGGCCTAAACTTCGAAGCTCTTGGTTGGAGGAAAGCGTTTGGCTGGGAGGCTAACTCATCCCGAAAAATCGCTTGATGGAGGAAAGCAGGCCAGCGGATACATCCTTACGCCCGCCTGAAAGATCTTCGCTGGCAGCCAGTGCCTGCCGGCGCTCGGCGATGATGTGACTGAGGGATTCGACCAGGTCCGGATTGGTATCGAAGACTCGCTTCATTGCGGAGTGTCCGATCTCGAGGACTTCCGTCTCCTCGAGCGCGATCACGTTTGCGGTTCTCGGTTCACCTGTGAACAAAGCCATCTCGCCGAAGAAAGCTCCATCGGTAAGTGTCGCTACTGTGCGAGCGCGGCCGTTTTCGCTGATCTGCACGCTTACACGGCCATTATGCACCACGAACATTGATGAGCCCGGGTCGCCCGCGCGTATCACTGTTTCGCCGGGAGCAAACACATGGCTTGTAGCGGCTTGAGCAAGCATCCCCGTTTCTTCCGTCGAGAGGGGGGCGAAGATATCGACGGCAGCCAGACGTTCCACGATTGCTCCGCCATCGCCGTCGCGTTCGCCAGTCCTGGCCTTTCGCTCCACGAGCAAAGTTCTGGTGGGATAGGCAAAATTGAGGTTGGCGCGTCGAAACGCGTACCAGATTCGCTGCCGAACCAGGGCGTCAGTGTCGTGATGTTTGGCGTAGTCCTCGGGCCAGTACTTGACTTCATACTCCACGCCACTGTCTCCCAGGTTTCTGATGCGAACCACCGGGGTAATTCTCTGCGACACATTCTCGGCTTCGCGAACAGCCTCTCTGACAACATGGATCGCCTTCGCAGGTGAATCAGTAAATAGCGTATTGAAGAATACCAGGCGGGCATTCAAGTTCTCCCTCGGGCAGACTTCGATCGCTTCCTTGGCCGCAGTACTGTTGCTTATCAGCACTACGTGGTTTGAAAATGTTCTGATCTTAATCGCGCGCCAGGTAATCTCTTCGACAACGCCGGTGTGCCTCTGAACTCCAACCGTGATCACGTCGCCCACTTGAAACGGGCGATCAGCCTGCAACGAGATGCCGGCAAAGAAATTTCCCAGTGTGTCCTGCAGAGCGAGTCCGAGGATGACGCCGAAGATTGCAGACGTCGTGAATAGCGCACCGAGATTGACCTGGGGAAAAACCAAAGTGAAAATGAGGAAGAACAGAGCAGTAAAAGCGATAATCGAAAAAATATTCCGCACCAAAGTTGGCGCTTCATAACCCCGGCGGAAACGAAAGACTAGATCAAAGATCAGACTATTGAGCGCGCGCACCGCCAGATAAGCAAGAATCGCAAAAAGAATCAGGCGTAAAGCATCGATGATTGTGTCTGCCTGGGGTGCAAGTCCACCCATCTGGGAGCGCAGCAGTCGCTCGCGCAACAGTTCCCGAAGTGGATAATCAAAGTGAGCGACCAGGTAAATCGCCAGCAATACAATTGCCATCGCTATGAGGAAGAGCGCGAATTTGTTTTTGTTGCGGGATCGATTCACTTTTTTGGACGTTCTGGTAGCGAGAACCAGGTTTTTCGAGCCTGATTGTCCTATCTTTTATCACTGATTCGTTCCCTTGGCGAGAACGGATCAGTCGAACGTTGGGCGCCGTCAGGCTCCCGAGACATTGGGGTAGACAGTTACCAGAATAAACAAGAGAGATAAGATGGTGACGATGATGGCTGTAAGCCAGGCGCCAATGTTATAGACGAGACCGTTAACATAGACACCCATCAACTCCCTATCGTTTACCAGTTTTAGTATCGCGAAAAGGATGACGGGCAGCAGCAGACCATTGATTACCTGCGTTACCAGAAGGACGCGGATCAGTGGCAGACCCGGGATCACGGCGATGGCGGCTCCGACTGTGATCAGAAAAGTAAAGACGCCGAGAAAAATGGGAGCTTCACGAAAGCTGCGCGATACGCCTTTCTCAAAACCAAGCGCCTCGCTGATCGAATAGGCAGTGGCCAATGGTAAAACGCCGGCGGCTAACATCGACGCACCAAACAGACCGAGACCAAACAGTTTCTCCGCGTAAGGACCGGCTAGCGGCCTCAGCGCGCGCGCGGCATCGGCGGCGCTCTCGATATGCATACCATGCTTGTGCAATGTTGCAGCCGTCGATACGACGATGAAGAAGACCACCAGAATCGCCAGGATCGTTCCCACCCAAACGTCCAATTTTGTTCTGCGGTAGTCTTCAGGGGTCACTCCTTTTTCGACTACTGACGACTGCACATAGACCTGCATGTACGGCGAGATCGTGGTGCCGACAATGGCGACGAAGGTAAATAAGTACGCGTAATCCAGGCTAAAACTCGGCTTCACCAGGCCAACCGCGACGGCGTTCCAGTCGGGCTTGGCAAGAAAGGCGGAGACGATGTAGCCCAGAAAAACCAGCGACATGAGGAGGAACGCTCGCTCAACTCGCTGATATGAACTCTTAACGACGAGCCACCAGATGCAAATCGCCGACAAGGGGACTGAAATAAATCTTGGCACGCCGAAGAGTTCCGTCGCGGCGGCGATGCCAACGAATTCAGAAACGGTTACGCCAGCGTTGGCAATGAGCAGCGCAAGCATTACAACTGCGGTCCAACGAACACCGAAACGCTCGCGAATCAGATCGGCGAGACCTTTGCCTGTGACTGCGCCCATCCGAGCGCACATTTCCTGGACCAGGCCCAGGCTGATTGTGATGGGAATAAGGATCCAGAGGAGGCGGTAGCCCTGTTCGGCGCCGACAGCGGCGAAGGTCGCAATACCACCGGCGTCATTACCGGCGCTGGCAGCGATCATTCCCGGGCCGAGAATGGCGAGGTATCCAAGATATTTGCGTCGCCAACCGGGAGTCGGTTTCACACCTCGACCCCGCCGTCGCAGTAAGCGCCGACCAGTGGCTAATACCGCTGCTCGTGATTCCGCCACTTGGAGGTTCTCCGTCAGTCATAAAAATCTCAGCCGCGAATCGGCGCGGATAAACGCGAATCAGATGAAATAAGAATACGAGGCCAGCAAACTCTTTCGGATCTGTGTATTCCGCGTTAATCCGCGGCCAATATTGAGATTTATCCAAACAGTCTTGGCAAGCGTTGCCGCCAATCTTTCGGCAAGAGGATCTCCATCGCGTCGTCTACAGTTATGATTCCCAGAATATCTCCCGTTTCATCCATCACGGGCAAGGCCAACAGATTGTACTCAGCGATTCTTTGCGCCACTTCGTTTGCCGGTTCATCCGGATGTGCAGTTTGAAACTCCGTGCGCATAACTTCAGCCAGAGGCACTGAAGGGTCCGCCAGTATCAAACTGCGCAACGCGATCACGCCAACGAGTTTCCATGAACCTTCACCTTCGACGACATAAAGGTAATAGATCATGTTCGGCGTTTCCGCCATCTCACGCAAACGCGCCAGCGCTTCACCAACGGTCAACTCGCGTGGGAGCGTGACAAATTCTGTCGTCATCAGACCGCCGGCGGTGTCGTCTTCATAAGGTAGCAGCTCGGCGACGTCAGCCTGTTCCTCGTCCTCCATTAGCCCAAGTAGTTCTTCAGCCTTTTCCTCGGGCAAATCGCCCAGCACGTCAGCGGCTTCGTCTGGCGACATCCATTCGAGAATGTCGGCCGCTCGTTCCTCGTCCATGTCGCCGAGAATTTGTACCTGACGTTCCGAGGGCATTTCCTCGAGCGTCTCAGCCGCTGTTTCGTCGTCGAGCGATTCGACCACTTCGGAGCCGTGATGATAGGAAAGCGCTTCAGCGAGACGCGCGATCTCAACCGGATGAAGGCGCGCCAGTTTGCCGCTCGAAGATTTGAGCTGCACCGTAGCAGCGTCAGTCGCGAGATAACCGACGTCGGCCCAATCGAGTACTTCGACAGGGTTACGCGTGCCCATGAAGCCTGCCGGCGCAAGTCGTCTCCAAAGACCTTGCAAACTAACGTCCGCCCCAGTCACCCGCCAGTCGCCCGCAGCTTCGATGATCTGCACGTCGTTAACGCGAACCACCCGTTTACCGTCGACATCGATCAACTGCTTATCGAGCACGTCGCGAGCCAGCAACACTTCGCCATCGCGACGCACAAATGGACGCAGATTTAGTTTGTCTGAATTTAGCCGGACGCCCTGCTCATTGAGCTCGGTGATGCGCCACCGCGAAAGAAAAAAATCGCGGCGGCCGAAACGAGCGACGAGACCGGTGACCGGCGGATGATCGTCTTCGCCAAGCCGCACGATGACGTCCTTGACGGTCGCCACACGCTCGCCTTCGAGATCGCGGATGGGGCGACCCAACACTTGCGACAAATAGAGCATTATTGATTCACCCTGGGGTTCTTCGCCGCGAATCATAGCATGAGGTATCGCAGACAACGGCAAGCTAATCTGCGACTCACGGGCGGGGCGAAGTTGCTATGAGTGAAGCCGCAGATTAGTCAATCGGCTGATGGCCAGTTCCATGGCGCGATCGCGTCCGGAGTAGAGATCACTACGGGATGTGACGACAGTTTCGTCCGGCTTTATGACCGTGTCCTTCGAGACGTTGGCCATCAGCTGTTTCATAGTCGAGTTCGCTGATATCGAGTAAACCGCCGTCAGGCAACTGGTGGCGCGTGCGAACCGCGAGAACGCAGCCACAGGTTTCCGTGCCAACAATTGTTGCGCGACTGGATATCTTGAGCGCTTCGACAAAAATTTCGGCCGCGCTCGAAGTACGTTCGCTGGTCAGCACAATCAAGGGAAGTTTGTTTGCGCGAGCAGCTCGGGAGAAAACGGAGAGCGGAAATGCGTGGCGATGCTGAAGCTGACTCCAAAGCGATCGGTGAACTGGCCGAGGTTAAAGCCCGATCCCAAGAAAAGTGGAGGCAATGTCCGATCATAGCTTCCGCGTCGCCGCCGCCGTTGCCGCGCAGGTCAAGAATTACACCGCGTGCGCCATTGAGTTTCTCTTTCAGAACTCGTGCAAAACCAACAGCGATGGGTTTTGTGAACGCGTCGATTTCAACGACCACGTATTCGCCGCTTTCGCGACGCATACGCACGCCAAGTTCACGCTGTTCCCAATGGCGCTCAAAGCGCGCAGACTTCTGTTTGCCGTCTTTCGCTTTCCAACTAACCTCCACCAGGGTTTGGGGTGGGCCATCCAACAATTTCGCAAAGGCGCGAAAACGCGAGGACGCGGATGCGGCTAAGTCAGTTAGCCGACTTTCAAGCAGGGTCGCTGCCGCTTGGCCATTCACTCTTTCAATCACGTCGCCGACGCGAACGCCTGCCTGTTGCGGCGCCGAACCCCGTTCGACCTTAACAACAGTTGGCAGCCCATCAATCTCTGCGATCCCGAGGCCGGTAGTCACGAAGCGCGGGCGCCACCAATCAAATTTTTCTGCAGGCGAAAAGACGCGCGTATGTGGATCGTTTAAGGTGGCGATCATGCGACGCAAGACTGCATAGAGTTCCTCGCCCGAGCCAGCCTCCGCGGCGAGCGAGCGGAATGCTGCTCTTTGAGCCTCCCAATCCAAACCGTGAAATCCGCGATCGTAGTAACGTTCGTTTATCCTGGACCAGACGTCGTCGAAGACAGCCAGGCGGCCTTCGCGCGTGGCCGTGGAAACGGCGGCAGAGTCGATTCGCTCAGCGCGAACCGGAGGAAACGGGGAAGGGGTAAAGGGCAAGGGGTAAAACGAAAGCGCGACAACGAATGCGAGCACTCGCAACTTGCTTATCCCTTTTTTTCCTTTACCCATTCCCCTTTTTCCCATCCCCCTCTACCCTTTGCCTTTCACTTGGCCGGTTTGCGGAAGTTATACCGCAGCAAAACTCGAATCGGAATAGCAACTCCATTGCGCATTGCCGGGAAGAAATGTAATTGACGAACGATGTCGATCGTTGCTTCGTCCAAACCAAATCCGGCCCAACGGGCAACCTCAACTCGCGTAACGTCGCCACGCGGGTCGAGATCAACCAGCACATCGACCGTCGCTTCCGCTTCGGCGCGCGCAGCGCTCTCGGGGTAAGCGGGAATCAAGCGACGGTAAGGCCGCGGCAAGCGAAGCCCTTCTGCTGCTGCGCTCTTATCATCGTCGGGCGCTTCTTCGATGATCGGGATCCGCTGATCAGTTGTTAGCTCGCGCTCGCCGCGTTCATCTTCACGCGCGCGTCGAATTGAAAGGCTTGGTCGGTGTCGAGCTTCGAAACCTGATAATTCAGATAGCAGCGCTTGCTCCGCGGCGGCCGGGGTTGCACCCTGGAGGTTTGGGCGTTCCCAGTAGATGAGTCTGCCTGTTCGTGCACTAACCACAAAGATCGAGGCGTACGACTCGAAATATACGGGCCCGGTGGAAGGCGAGCGACGCAGTGTTTGAGCATCTCCTAAAATAAAAAAATCACAACCGAGCACGGCGCCAAGATTGCGCGCTTCGTCGAGCGAAAGGTTGATCGATCCCGCATATCCAGCCCCGCGAGCGGCCGCTCGAACCTGATCGCGATCCAAGAGACTTATTTCGGCCTCGTTTTTGAGGTTTGAGGCCAGTTTCTCGGCAGCCAGTCTTCCCGTGTTAGAGTCGCCAAAATCTAAAACTGCCAGAGTTAACGGCCGCTCCGTTGTTTGATTGCTTATGCTGAAACCGACGCACGGACAAATCCACCCCAAAAACAACAAGGTGCAACCAGAAGAAATGAGGGCCAATATTCGCGAAGCTAAATGGGATTGAAACGATGGCATCCGTTAACGACGGCCCGGGCGAGGGTCTTGTTTAGATTTGAAAACGCAAATTTCAGGTCTCAGATTTCAAATTTCAGATCTCACATGGTCTCAGATTTCAAATCTTTAAGTTCAGGCAAAGACGGTCGGTGTCTTCTCCACAACTGCTGCGACGGCACCCGTAATGCGCGATTGAATTTACTGGAAGCATTTTCCCACGCAATGGTTGCTGTCAACTCCGTTAGAGCATCCTCATCATAAAACTCGCGCAGCCGCGCAAAAAGTTCGTCGCTTACATCCCGACCCGTTATTGTCATGGCGTCGGCAAACTCGAGCGCTACACGTTCAGCCTGGCTGTATAAATCGCTGGCCGCGTAGTTGGGTAGAGCGTCAATTTTTTCGTCCGATATTCCGAGTTGGCTGCCCACGGCAGCGTTAATGTCTTGTCAAAACTCACAACCATTTAGGGCAGCGACGCGGCGGTTGAGCAGTGCTCGCAAACTCGGCTCAATCAATCCCGACGCCTCGATGCCGATCCACATTGCTCGCGCGCCGCGAAAGATCGACGGGCAGCGCGCATAGATAAGGTGGTTAGAAAGAGGTGCGCCCCAGGTTTTTTTCTGTGCCTCGAGCACGCTGGCTATGTACTTATCCACTTCCTGGAGATTCACGTCCGCTATTCTTGCCATTGCACCTTACTCTCCTTTGGACCCAGCAACTCTATAGAACGCGCTACTGACCTCCCACAGCGGAGCGATCTCTGGGCGTCAAGCTGTGGTAGAGCTTATAGACCTCTGTCTTCACCTCCGAAGGGAAACAAACCCGGTGCAATTCATAGCCGCGCTGCAACCCACGGACGACGTCGCTAACTTCGGTGATCTCCCGTATACAGGGACGCGCGTAGCCGTCCTCAACGTATATTCGACTCTTCGGCTCGGCCCCTTCCGCGGTGTAGTAATTGTAATAAGGCACATCGCTGGCGCGATCTTCTATGAAGTAATAATCCGGATCGTACCCCGCATTAATCACGCACTCTCGCGCCGCCGCCAGGAATTCCGGTCGTTCCGCAACTGGCATGTCCAGGTCGATGGCCTTGAAAAGCCGGCGGCCGGTAAAGCGTCTGCTGAGGTCGGCAAGAATTGTGTCCGCGGAACGCTGCCACTGCTTAACGTGAAACAAAACGTCGGAGTCGTCCACTTCGAGATACTCGGTGATTGTTAGAGACTTTTGCCGCAGCACTTTCTCGAATGCTGTGTCGGTCGCGCACCAAACCGGCTGACCACTCTCCAGGAGCTTTAGTGCTCTCCGCAGGATTGCTCGTAACACCGCTTCTGCCGAACGCAGTGTGCGATGAAAATAGACCTGGCGAAACATGTAGTAACGTGCCTGTAAGTATTCCTCCACCGCGTATAGGCCGCGCGCCGCTACATAAATACGATCGTGTTCTTCATCGATTGCCAGCGCATTAATAATCCACTCGAGATCATAGATTCCATACTTGGCACCAGTCATCAAAGAATCGCGCAGAAGGTAGTCCATGCGGTCCACGTCCAATTGGGAGGAAACCAGTTGGGCCAGAGCAGCCGGCTGAAATTTGCCTTCGATAATCGCCGCCACTTTCGCCGGCAACTCCGAAGAGTAGGATCGCAGGTGTTGGCCGATCTCAGTAGCTTCACTCAGCACAACTTCCACGGTCCATTTTTCGTGATGAAACCCCAGCACTTTTTCCATCACGTGGGAAAACGATCCATGGCCCACGTCGTGGAGCAATGCCGCCGCGCGGGCCGCTGCTCGATCCTGCTCGTTGATTAAATGCTTTTCGGCGAGTCGACCGAGCACACGGCTCATTAGATGAAACGCGCCAAGCGAATGTGTAAAACGAGAATGTTCCGCACCCTGGTAGGTATAGAGTCCGAGACCGAGTTGCTTAATGCGTCGCAGCCTCTGAAATTCGGGCGTGTCGATCAAACGCCTCATCAATTCGCCTTCGTTGGTGTCGGTGCGAAGGCGAATGATGTTGTGGACCGGATCGCGATAGATTCTCTCGGACATTTGGGGATTTGTTAATACCTGCAAAAAGACCGAAAGGCAATAAGCCAGGCGGTAGCTCGGTAAAAAAGCTCCAAATAACACCCTTTAACAGCAGCCTGCAACTCGGTTGTGATTTATGGATCGTTCCCAATATTTTGGATTTTCCGGCCCTCCGAGGGCATAAAGACGCAGTGCTAAATGTATGATTACGTTAGTTATACTCAGCTCAACGCTTGCGGGCATAAGAATTGCGAAACTACCTGCCAAGAGTTTTTACGACAGTTAGTTTCGGAATTTTAAGTGCCGCGAAAGAATAAGGAACAAATGGTTAACAGGGAGCTCCCCGGCGGCACTCCTCCAGAATCAAGAAAGGACAGCAAAAGATGAAGAATGTTTTAAGGTTGTTTATGATCCTGTGCATTGCACTTGCCGGCACGGCGGTGTTTGCACAAGATACTTTGACCACTGGGTCGATTTCAGGGGAAGTTGTCGACTCAAATGGGGGTATCGTTCCGGGCGCTACAGTGAAACTGACGACGCCAACGGGCGAGCGCACCGCTACTACCAACGAGTCAGGACGGTTTGAATTTGCCAATCTAGTTCCTGGCTCGACGTATAAAGTAAGAATTGAAAAAGAGGGTTTCAAAGCTGCTGAAGTAACGGACGTGATCGTATTGGTCGGTAAATCTACTACCGCAAACACTACGTTGCAGGCTGGAAACATCTCAGAAGTTGTTACTGTCACGGGCGGGGGCGAGGGAATTGATCAAGGGAGCACGGCAACGAGCTCAAACTTGAACGATCAGCTTTTTGGGAGTATCCCAATCCAGCGCGGCGTCTCGGGCCTGTTTTATCTGGCGCCGGGCACAACAGACGGCCTCGGTGGCGGTCGTGACAACCCGTCGATCTCGGGAGGTTCTGCTCTCGATAATCTTTACGTTGCTGACGGTGTCAACATTACCGACACGGCTTTTGGCGGTATCGGTACGTTTACGCGTGTATATGGCGCTCTCGGAACCGGCATCAACACGTCCTTCGTTAAAGAAGTGCAGGTTAAGACTGCTGGTTTTGAGCCACAGTATGGCCAGTCGCAAGGCGGCATCGTTAACATCATTACGCAATCGGGCAGCAACGAGTACCACGGCGCCCTTTACGGGTTTGCAAGTCCGAAGTCGTTTGAGGCAACAAGAAAACAGCCGGATGATTTTCCCCGCAGGAACCCGGGGGGGAAACTTCTACATGCGGAAGGATACGACATGGGCGCCGACTTAGGCGGTTATGTGCCGGGGGCGCGCAATAACCTGTTCTTCTTCGGATCCTTCAACCCCAGCGTCAGACGAGAGATTGTTCGTGGCGCAGAAGCAAACGCGCTGAGCACTACTGACTCTGGCTTGAGGATTATCCGAGGTCCTGAATTTGCCCGCCGCACACGCGTATACAACTACGCAGGCAAAGCGGAGTGGTTGATTAACCCCAACCACCAGGTCACATTCTCAATCTTTGGCGATCCTTCGAAAACCAACAAGAGCTTCCTTCAATTCGCTGATCATTGATAACACGACCGCCGACAGTGTTCTGGATTACGGAACTCGCAACATGTCACTGCGGTACAACGGCACCTTGACACCCACGCTGACTCTTAATGCCTCGTTGGGTTTTGGCAAGTCGCGCTTCAATGAAACCGGGTTTGAGAATATTAACCAGATAGCCGACCGACGCGGTTCCGATCAGCTCAATGTTGAAGCTTTCACAGGCCAACTTCCTGCACGAGGAAACTTTACCGCCGTCGGCCTTGGATTCTTCGAGCCTACCGAGAGCAGAAGCAGGCGCGCTGAATTTAACCTTTCCAAGACACACAACATGTGGGGTCAGCACACGGCGGGACTCGGTTACACGTTCCAGCGTGGTTATTATGACGGTAGGCGTGACCGCAGCGGTCCGACGTGGACAATTCCTGCCGGCAACGGTTCCGCTACCGGGCAAACTACCAGCATTGCGTTCCGCTTACGTTACCGGACCAGCGCTACCGTTGGTGGCGTAGACAACATTCTTCCCCTTTTCCCAGTGACACTGGCCGACGGCACAACGGCCGACGTGCCTGTGCGCCTCCAGGTTGTTCGAGCTGAGTTTAGTGAGCCGTCTTTCACCACTTACTCCAACTATCATGCCTGGTACGCACAAGACACGTGGCGCTTCAATAAGTACATCACCGGTCTGTTCGGCATTCGCTGGGAGCAGGAGCGGTTAATTGGCAGCCCTGGAGTAACAGGCCAGCGCGTCGGCTATACCTTCACAGACCAGTGGGCTCCGCGCCTTGGCGTGACTGTTGATCCATTCGGTAAAGGAAAGACGAAAGCCTTCTACAACTACGGTAGGTTCTTCGAGTTCATCCCACTCGACCTGGCTGAGCGTTCGCTTTCAGTCGAGCAAGATTGGCTCGGAGCGCTGTTCATACCCGATTTTGTTACCGATGCGGGTGGCGTTCGACGTGCAGTGATCAACCAATTCAACACGGTCAACCCAATCATTGATGCGGCCCACCAACTACAGGGTGCGGCAGTATCGGTCGGCGATCCTCAGAACCCGATTACTCCGGGCACAAAACTGGGATTCACTGATGAACATACGTTCGGATTTGAGCAGCAGTTGCCACACAACTTTACGCTGAGCGCACGTTACATCAAGCGTGATGCCAAGCGCATTGTTGAAGATGCGGCGTCTGTTTCGCCGGAGGCCTCGCTATCCTGTGATTGGCCCAATTGCGACACACACTTCGTTGGCCAGGTTTATTATATCGGCAACATTAGTTCGAAACTGGATGCTGCCGTAAACCTCGTGCCGTTCAGCTTCACGCCTGCATTCGACGGGGCGGGGCTTATTACTAACACCCCGGCAGGCTGCGCCAGCACCGCGGGTCAGCCCAACTACTTCTACTGGACAGGTAGCGGCCCGGGTGTCTGTTTTGCTCAAACCGGCATCGACCCCGCCACCGATTTGGAGATCAAACAGTCCTGACGGTAACCCTGATGGATTCCCAGATGCAGTTCGCCGGTATCGGGCGTTTGAACTGCGGTCAATCGTCGATTCTCAAACGGCTGGCAAGGTTTCTTCAACTGGCGCATAGCCAAGTTGGAGGGGAACTTTGAAGGTCACCTGCGCAACGACAATGGCCAGACCGATCCGGCCATCAGCCGTTGTTTGACTTTACGACAGGAGATTTGAACCTGTTGGGTGATCAGTTCGCCGTTGGGCCGCTGAACAGCGATCGCCGGCACATCGTTAACGTGTTCGGCAGCTATAGCTTCGGCAAAGAGCGTGGCTGGAACACGTTGAACGGTCTGAACCTTGGTCTCAACGTACACTTCGAGACCGGGCTTCCAATCAGCAGATTCGATCCGCATCCAGTTTACTTGAATACGGGCGAAATTCCGGTTGGTGGTCGCGGCAGCGAAGGTCGTACACCGAGTTACACTCGGTTTGATGTCCACACGGATTATTCGTGGGGCCTGACTGGAGAAGACGAAGTTGAAGTTCATTGCGGACTTCTTCAACGTCTTCAATAGTCAGAAACTGAACCGGCCCGACGAAAATTCGGCGCTCGACTTTGTTGGGGCTGGAAATCCGCCAAATCCGGACTTTTTGAAGCCGCGAGTAGCGGGTGGGTATCATCTTCCATTCAATCTCAGGCTGGGAGTGAGATTTGAATTCTAATTCGATTCGGTAACGAATCTTTTCATAGGGAGGGGAGCAATCTCCTCCCTATTCTTTTTCTTCAACTAATAGGCTAAAATTATCCTTCCTCAGGCTGTAGCTCGTTTCCAGGAGTACGACCATGGTTCGTCTTTTTTCCCGCTTTGTTGTTCTTCTTTCTTTCCTCATTTTGCCGGTGGCAAGTCAAGCGCAAAGACCTCCACGCACGTCACCTATCCCGCGACAAGTAAATGGCCAAGTCCGATACGCGCAAGGCGTGTCGCCCCGCAGAATTCATCCTGGTACGGGTTGAGAGTTTCAGCGGCGGTGTCGCGGGAGAGATGACCACTGATCGTTCGGGAAAATTTGCGTTCATCGGTTTAGCCCCTGAGCTCGATGTGGTATCAGTACGGACACCGGGCTTTAGAGAAGGGTCGCAACAGGTTGATCTCAGGACGCAGATAACGGATTACGTGGGCAGGGCCTAACGTTGGTCGCCGAAGCGAATAGCTCTTCATTATCCAACCGCACCGGTGTGATCGATGCAAACGTTCCTCATAGCGCCTTCACCGAATTGAAAAAGGTCGCGACGTTCTGCAAAACCAACCAGCAATTTCGCCGGTGGCATTATCCTGCATCTCGAAAATGCCGTAAGGATTTATCCCAGGTACTTCGAGGCCTTGTTGCTGCTTGGAACTGCCTACATGAAACCAGAGCGATTGGGCTAAAGCTGAACACGCGCTGACGCGAGCATGGAAATCTACCGGAAGGCTTTGAATGCTTTATTTGCTTTCGGGCGAGCTTTATCTAAACAAAAAAGACGCAGATGCGGAAAGGGCTTTGCTTCAGGGGATGCAGTTTGAGGATCGATCCTGGCAAGCCCATCTCAGTCTGGGTCACGCTTACTGGAACATGGCCACAAAGTTCAGTGATGAAGCGCACTACCAACCGTTACTTGAGAAATCGTACGTGCAGGCAAAACGATCCCTGGAACTCAAGCCTGATCTGGCCGACGCACATTTGTTAAAGGGCAACCTGTTATTCAAGGCCAGACGCGCCGAAGATGCGTTGCATGAGTTTGAAGAATACGTTCGACTAGATCCCAGCGGTCAGTTTGTCGATCAGACGCGCGCGCTGATTCAAAAGATTAAGCTTGCGCTCGCTGCGCCGAAAAGGTCTTGAAGACCCGGTCACAGGCATCGAGAAGATTATAGAAGTAAGTGCGTCAAGCTCCCCAAAGTAGCTAACAGACATTCACAAACAAAAGCCATTCTCGTTCTGAAGGAGAAAGATATCGGTGTATCCTAAATTGTTTCGTACCGTTTTAATGTTCGGTTTGGTAGTAATCGCGTCGTCGCAGTTGTTGTCACAAGAAAGCCGCGCTCAACCTCAAGCTCTAAGCGGTCAAATATCTGGTCAGGTTCGCTACGCGGGAATTGGTGGCCAGCCGGCTTTTAACGTACTCGTTAGATGCGATTCATTTAATAGTGGCTCCTGTGGGCAGGAGATGACAGAATCGCAGTGGAAGGTTTCGTTTTACAGGGTTGGCGCCATCCCAATACATCATTACCGTGCGCGTACCCGGTTTCAATGAACAGCAACAGACAGTAGAACTGCTAACCTCCCCGAGTGCGAACCTGCAGTTTCAACTTAAACCAGATGCAACAGCCAGGCCGGCCGCGTCAGCTGCAGCGATAGTCGACTCAAATGTCCCGGAGGGTGCGAAAAAAGAATACGACGAAGCGACCGCTGGTCTTGCCACGGGTAAGAAGGAAGGAATTGAGGAAGGTGTTCGTCACCTGGAAAAGGCTGTGAATATCTATCCGAAATTCGTTCAAGCCCAACTCTTGCTGGGAACGGCTTACATGGACCTGAGTCAGTGGGAAAAGGCTGAACAGACCCTTAAGCGAACCGCGGAACTCGATCCGAAAGCAGCGAACGCTCTGTTAGCACTCGGTGAACTCTACTTGAGGCAGAAAAAGGATGAGGACGCCGAAAAGACGTTGCTCCAGGGATTGCAGAGAGAGGATCGATCTTATCAGGGACACCTCAGCCTGTCCCGCGTCTATTGGAGCATGGCTTCAAAGATCAAAGACGATACGCAGGCAAGGCCCTCTCTCGAAAAAGCTTATGATCAGGTCAAGAAAGCTTTGGAACTGAATCCTAATCTGGCGCAGGCACATTTGCTTAAGGGCAATCTGCTGTTACGGGTTCGCCGCGCGGCCGATGCGCAACATGAGTTTGAAGAATACTTACGTTTGGAGCCGAAGGGGGCTTTCGCTGAGCAGACTCGTGCTACAGTGGAGAAGATAAAGAAGGCATTGGAGTCGCAACCTAAACCTTAGTTTCGGTTTAGCAATATGGTTACCGCCGCATGAGCTTGCACGCCGGCCGAAGCGCGGCTGCTCAACACGAAAGAAGCGTGCGCTATTACCCAGGGTGGCAGCTTCAGTTTCATTGTTTTAACTACTATGAGAACTCAATTAAGTGTCCAAGCTTCTCTTTTTTTGTTCTTAGGTAGTGCCCGGCTTTTTCGGGTTGCTCCACCTGAATCGACACTCGCTCGACTATCCGTAACCCGGCTTCTTCCAGCGCTCGCAGCTTGAGGGGGTTGTTTGAGATAACCCGCACCTGGCAAAGTCCGAGATCGAATAAAACCTCCGCGCATTGCCGGTACTCGCGCGAATCCACGGCCAGACCCAGCTGTTCGTTTGCTTCTACCGTATCCGCTCCCTTGTCCTGAAGAGCATAAGCGCGAATCTTGTTCAGGATCCCGATGCCACGACCCTCCTGTTGTTGATAAACGATTGCACCGCGTCCTTCATGCTCGATCATCTTCATTGTCTGGTGAAGCTGCGGTCCGCAATCACATTTTGTCGATCCAAAGACGTCACCCGTCAAACATTGCGAATGGATTCGGACGAGGGTTGGAATGTCACGGCGCATCTCTCCCTTGTAAAGCGCCACAAACTCCTCATCACTGGTCAGCGAACGATAACCCGCAATTTGAAACTCGCCCCATTCCGTGGGTAGAGTGGCGACTGCGACGCGCTCGACGGAAAGGTTTTGGTCTGATCCTGAGCACGTACCTGCCGCTTGTTCTTTCAACCGATTTCTCCTTTTTTCTGGCACCGGAACAATTTGGATTTATTTATGATTTTATAGGAGTAAAGCGACAAGCGCTACACGAGAACACGCTGTGACGCGTAATCCGGCCTGGCTTTCCACGAAGAAGCATCACAATACATTGCTACGGCAATGGCTCCGATATAAGATACCCGGGCGTCTGCTATCCGTCTTCGGGAAGCGTTTAAGTTGCAGACTCGTGGTCGCTCTCATTTAGCCCAGATTGATGCCCAGCCAACACTTTGACGATGACGAATCCGGCGTCACTCAGCTTCGTCCAGTAGAAAGGGACGTAAAGTCAGCTCAACGGCAGCGCCGGCCGGCTTTGGTTTCGCTTCGCGGAGAGTTGATGGCCGTTCCCATTCCGCTCGAGCGCGATGAAGTCACAATTGGGCGCGCTATCGAAGCTGATGTCCGGCTCAACGATTCTCGCGCTTCACGTCTGCACGCCCGCATCACCCGCAAACTGGATCCCACGAGCTGATGTCACGACGTACTACATTACGGACCTGGGTTCTACCAACGGCACTCTGGTGAATGGCGAGTTGATTACCGATATGTTACTCAACGACGGAGACAAGATCATAATCGGTGATCATCTCTTTCGCTTCGATATGCTGGATGAGATCGATCGTGAGTTTCAACAGCAAATCCGTCGGCTAATTGCGCACGATGAACTAACCGGATTGCTGACGAGCAAGTCCTTCTTTTCAGAACTGCGACGCGAAGCTGCCAGGGCACAGGCGGAGTCGCGTCCCTTCTGTGTACTGATGATGGATCTGGACTACTTCAAAGAGGTTAACGACACTTATGGCCACCTGGTTGGCAGCCAAACCCTGGGAGAAACTGGACGGATAATTAAGGACGCGTTGCGGGCCGGAGACGTCGCTTCTCGTTTTGGCGGTGAGGAGTTTGCGGCGTTCCTGCTTGACGCTAACTATGCTCAGGGTCTAGTTGCCGCCGAGCGCGTGCGTGTCGCAGTGTCAGAACACGAGTTCCCGGTCACCCGCAGGGATTCGCCGGGCAGTAAAGCGACACATCGCATCACGATTAGTATTGGCGTGGCCGCGTATCCTGACGATGCGACGGATCCTATACATTTGGTAGAGCTCGCTGATTCTGCTCTCTATCGGGCCAAACGGAGCGGGCGGAATCGAATCTGTGCCTATCGCCCGTCGCTGGCGGTGACTGAAGGCCCGTTGCCTCCCAGGCGCCCTTCGTAAGCAACCCGTTCTGCAAGTCTCCGTCAAAGACACTTCTTTGTGAAACGCCGAGCCCGAATCGGCGTGTAAGTTGCCAGGCCACGTGCCGGGTTTGAGCCTCAGTTGCGCTCCATTAATTGAGGCGTGTATGCTTCTTTCGCAAACTTCGGCAGGAATTTAAATGCCTACGAAACTAAACCTCGCCAGTCGACCTTTCAGCAATCGCTCCCTTCCGTGGGTAGTCACCACTGTAGTTATCTTCATTTCCCTGATATCGCTGGTCATTATCGTGCGAGCTACCGCGAAAGCGAGAGCGCAAGCCTATGCTGTGCAGAACGACATTAACGGCCTCGCCCGACAGGAGAAAGAGCTTCGCGAACAAGCACAGGCGGTGAAAAACTCTTTGACCTCTGAACAGCTGCAAACGCTCGCGGCGGCTCATACGCTCGTTGATCGGAAGCGCTTCTCCTGGTCGCGTCTGTTCTCAGATTTGGAGCTTGCATTGCCGGGAAATGTACGCGTAAAGAGAATTGCCGTGCGCGGCGTAGCTACGCGCGGCGACGAAACGCTCGCTGAGTTAGAGCTAACCGTAGTGGCAAAAACGCCTTCGACAATAACGGATATGATCTCGGACATGGATCGCGCCGGCATCTTCCACGCCGAACTGCGATCCCAGAATTTGCAGAGAGGTCGAGGTGAAAGCGGAGCCGAGTATGAACTTTACGTGGTGTATAGGCCACGAGCAGGGTCGCCGACCGACTCAGTGGCATCAGTTACCGAGGGGCCGTCCACTGCCGACTTGTCCAAGGAAGGAAGCCGATGAGCGAACAAACGCCAACTCCTCGTCGCGCTGGTAAACGTGATCTGATACGAGCTCGACTTCAGAACTTCAACCTCTCGCGCGGACAGCGACTTCTTGGCCCAGCGGAGATCATCGGACTGGCGGGCAGCCTCCTAATACTTCTGCTCGTAATTGTGAGTTACCTCTATTTTCTGGTACCCGCTCGCTTTCGCCTCAATGCTCTCGAATCAGAACGCTCCGGACTTCGAAACCAATTGCGAACCTCGGAGGATGCCATAATCAAAGGAGAGAGCACGGAGGCTAGAGTTCAAGACATCACGCAAAGTATTGACGATTTCGAGAACAAAAAACTGGCGGACGCTAATAGCGGCCGCATGAGTCTCTACGATAATCTTAACCTGCTCATTCGCAAGAATGGATTGCGGAACACTTCCGGCCCTACCTACACGCCGCTCGAAGCCGCCGGATCGAAAGCAGACGCTAACACAACAAGATCAGCAAATACGAAATGGCAAAGCATCTATCCCGGCATCGCTATCAGCGTTACGGTAGAGGGGCAATATTCGAACCTCCGCAGATTCATTCAAGATATAGAGATGGATAAGCAGTTCGTCATTATCAATAGCGTGGAGTTGGAACGCTCGACGGAAACGAACAGTTCACCTTCAGCCGAAGGAGAGTCGACTGGTGCAGCACGTGGGACTCTCGTTAGCCTGCGATTGGAAATGGCAACTTACTTTCAGCGCGGTGCTTCGGAAGAGGCCGGAACCAGTTCGGTGACGCATTAAAGTAATATTATGCAATTGAGTGATATTCGAAATCCCGGTGAACGAAATAAATTAATCGTGGCGGCAGTGTTGGGGTTGATCGCGATAGTGTTCCTTTGGTGGACGTTTTTTGGTTTCGGCAATACTCCCGCCAAAGTGTCGCCACGAACCGCACAGCCTACTTCCCCACCTGTCGGGCGTAGTACCACCAGCACGCTCCCAGCGCAAACCGTAGCGGAATTCAAGGGAACTGATCTGGATCGATTACGTCCTGTGACTATCGAATACGCTGCGGTGAGTGTACCGGAAGCAAGACGCAACATTTTCACATATTACGAAAAGCCTGTTCAGCCCCTCGCGACTCCTTCTGTTCCGACGCCCACTCCAACGCCTATACCTCCTGTGCTGCTCGCAAGCCTCTCGCCCGGAAATGTCTATGCACGAACTGGTGACTTCACCCTTGAAGTTTCCGGCGACAAGTTTACAGCGCAGCTGCGCGTGCTGATCGACAATAATGAGTTGCCTACTCGCTATCTGGGCCCGCAACAACTTTCGACTTTGGTGCCGGCCTCACTTATTGCTAATCCTGGTGAGCGCCAGGTGATGTTGCGATCTGCCGATGGCAAGCTCTACTCCAATACCGCCACTATCAACGTGGCTGCGCCGCCGACGCCAAATTACTCGTACATTGGCATCATTGGTACACCTCGATACGTCGACACTGCAATTCTCCAGGATAAAGGCAGCAAGGAGACGCTCAACGTCCAGCGTGGAGATCTTCTTGGAGGTAGATTTCGGGTGACCAGCATTTCAGAGAAAGAGGTGGTAGTTGTCGATAACACGTTGAAGGTTAAGCATACCTTGGCTATGACCACGCAAGGTGACAGAGGTAACCCACTCCAGCGTCCAACGCCGCGAGTTGATAGCGAAGATGATGAACCATAGGATTGGACCATACCACAAGATGTGGACAAGTACTCCAGAGGCTTTGCCGGCGGTCGCTACCCGCCTGGCGGCCAGAAAACGAGACCGCGAGCAGGGTTATACGCTGGTTGCGCTGCTTGCCCTGATGACTGTGCTCGCCCTTTTTGCGCTCGCCGCGGCTCCTGGTATTCGTCAGCAGGCGCAACGTGAGCGCGAGATCGAAACGATCTTTCGCGGGGAAGAAGTCGCCGACGCGATTCGTATTTATTATTCTTACAATCAAAACAGAGCACGCACTGGAGATACGGCGCTTCCTACATCGATCGATCAACTTCTTGAAGGCGTAACAAGCGGCACAAAGAAGGTTCAAATACTTCGAGCATCCGCGGCTCGAGATCCGCTGTCTGATGATGGTGAATGGAAGCTCGTCCGACCACGTTCAGCACAACTAGCAGACTTTCAGCGCTCCATAATGTTGTTCGCCGGAAACGTTCAACCCCCCACAAATGACCCGCAACTTAAACGGGTAGAATCATTTATGGCGCCGCCGGTTCTGCCAACGATAGGCATTGCGTCAACTGGCTCACCGGCAACCGGAGATGACAATTCCTCTGGGCCCTTTATCGGAGTTGTTTCTGGCAGCAGGAGTAACTCGGTAATTAATTATTACGGAATCGATCATCACGACGGGTGGATCTTCACTCCATTGTTCAGATAATTTCTTCATCAAGCGCAACTCAGATTTCTGCAACGCTTCATCCTCTCAAGAACCTCCGCGCTATTCTTGGTAACTGAAATTGCAAAAACTTGACGATCAGCGCATTCGCATAAGAGCCGGGATCGCGCTCTCTGTGCGGGAACTATTTCATCATTAGCTTCATGCCAACCGTTCTGAACGCGAAAATATTTTTTCCTGGAACAGTAATAAGTTGTTGACATCGCGCACGTTTGCGTTTATATAGCAAGATGTTGTGCGCCGTTTACACTAGCCCACAAGACACAACCAAGCACAGTATCTTGTGGTCACGACTCGAAACCTAAAATCTTGAAAAGAAGGAGCAACTAAGAATGGCAACTAAAAAAGGTGGAAAGAAGGCAGCGAAAAAGGGTGGCGCCAAGAAAGCAGCAAAGAAGGGCGCGAAGAAAGCAGCCAAGAAGAGATAGTTCGGACAAGGAAGTTTCAACAGCAACCCTCCACAGGCGCACACAAACTTCTGAGGCCAGCATGGCCTTTCAAAAGGAACGACGAGGACTTCAAGAGAAACTCGTCGTTCCTTTTGTATTTAATCGTCAAGTGACTACGTGCGGTCGGAAATATTCTGTCACCTTGTGCAATGATTCGTGTGGCTTTGGTGGAACCTGAGATTCCGCCCAACACTGGTAATATCGCGCGGCTATGTGCTGCGACAAGAGTTCCCCTCCATGTTGTGGGAGTGGCTGGCTTTCGTCTGGACGACAGAGCAGTCCGTCGTGCGGGCTTGGATTATTGGCCCGAGGTAATATTGCGACGCCATCCGAATCTCCAAAATCTACATGAGTCGCTTCCTGAAGCCCGCTTCATATATCTGACGACCAAAGCCGACAAACATTACATTGATTGGGAGTTTGGCCGCTATGATTGTTTGATATTCGGACGAGAAACACGCGGGCTACCAGAACAGGTTCTTCGCTCTAATTGGGATAGGTGCCTCGCCATTCCAATGCTTAATCCAAATGTTCGCAGTCTAAATCTGGCGACTGCCGTGGGGATTGTTCTCTACGAAGCGTTGCGGCAAACCGGCGCATTCAAATTCTGAGCAACTACGCTTCACGATTGCGGTCCAAAAGCATGGCTGCCAGAAAGGTAGCCGGGGGGAGTTATTCAGTTCCAAGTGATAAGATATATGTTTTCGTTTTAGCGCGAATTTGAGACTGATCCGATCTATGTAAAGGGAATAATGATTCAGGAAAGAAAAGACATTCGCAACATCGCAATTATTGCACACGTCGATCACGGCAAGACTACGCTGGTAGATGCCATGCTGAGGCAGTCTGGAACCTTTCGCGATAACGAGCAGGTTCGAGACCGTGTGATGGATTCTATGGACCTGGAACGTGAGCGTGGCATAACCATCATGGCCAAGAATACTTCCGTACATTACCGGGACGTGAAGATCAACATCGTAGATACTCCCGGCCACGCAGATTTCGGTGGTGAGGTTGAACGCGTCTTGAAAATGGTAGACGGCGTAATGCTATTGGTTGATGCTGCCGAAGGATGCCTGCCGCAAACACGTTTCGTTCTACGGAAGGCTCTTGAGGCCCGACTTCCTGCGATTGCAGTGGTTAATAAGATCGACCGCCAGGACGCGCGGCCTGAAGAAGTAGTGAATGAGATTTACGAATTGTTCCTCGATCTCGATGCGACTGATCGAACAGATCGAGTTTCCTATTCTCTATTCAATCTCACGCGACGGAATAGCCAAGCGATTATTGACGGATGAATCAACTAATCTGCGCCCACTGTTTGATCAGATCGTAGAAACAATTCCCGCGCCAAAACAGATAAGGAATGATTCTTTGCAATTGCTCGTGGCAAATCTCGACTACAGCGAATACGTAGGACGTTTGGCAATCGGACGAATCTTCTCAGGTGAGATCGCCCTGGGTGATCAGGTTTCGGTTGCGAAGCCTGATGGCTCTTTCGAGAAGGTGCGTGTCTCCCAGCTTTACGCTTTCGAAGGATTGAAGCGCGAACCTGTTCAGCGTGCCGGATTCGGCGAGATCGTAGCCTTGGCGGGAGTCGAGAATATTGAGATCGGAGACACCATAACCTCTGTTGACAATCCTCAGCCCCTGCCCGTTATTGCGGTGGATGAGCCTACCATCTCAATGATTTTTGGAGTTAACAATTCGCCCTTTGCTGGAAAGGACGGCAAATATGTTACCTCGCGGCAGGTTAAGGAACGACTAGATAAGGAAATCCTCGGCAATGTGGCGATACGAGTGGAGGAGACTGAATCGCCTGATCAATTCAAAGTCTCCGGTCGCGGCGAATTACAGCTGTCTATACTCATTGAAATGATGCGTCGTGAGGGCTACGAGATGCAGGTCTCGAAGCCTGAGGCGATTACTCGACTAGGCAACGGACGCACTCTTGAGCCAATCGAGCAAGTTGTAATCGATTGTCCGGAAGAGTTTATTGGCGTCGTTACCGAGGCGGTCGGACGTCGCAAGGGTCAAATGACGAAAATGGTTAACCACGGTACTGGTCGCGTGAGGCTTGAGTTTGAAACACCCTCACGGGGGTTGATCGGATTTCGCAACGAGTTTTTGACCGAAACCAAAGGAACTGGCTTGCTCAATACGTTGTTTTTGCGTTGGGGCGATTGGCAGGGAAGTCTGCGTGGGCGCTCTACCGGCTCTTTGGTTGCCGATCGGACCGGAGAAACCACAACGTACGCGCTCTTCAATCTACAGGAACGGGGAACCCTTTTTATTCGTCCTGGAACAAAGGTTTATGAGGGAATGATAATAGGCGAGAACGCGCGTGCTGTAGACCTCGATGTGAATGCTGTAAAGGAGAAGAAACTGACAAACATGCGCGCCGCTTCAGCAGATGAGGCCATGCGCCTGGTACCACCCAAGGAGCTTTCACTCGAACAGGCGATCGAGTTCATTGGCGATGATGAACTGGTCGAAGTGACTCCGCAAAACATTCGTTTGCGCAAGCGAGTACTCCGCGCCAATGAACGGCCAAAAAAGAGAGAGGCTTAAGATTTCGATTCATGAGTTCAACCTTCTTGAATGCATTGGCCGGTACGCACCTTTATCCAGTTACCGACCGACCACTCTCTCTACTCTCACACGCTGAACAAGTAGCACAACTTAGCGATGGTGGAGCAACGCTGGTCCAACTGCGAGAGAAGCTTCTTTCGGCGCTCGATTTTTACAATGAGGCGGAAGTGGCTTTGCAGGTGGCACGCGAGCGTGGCGTAAAGATCATCATTAATGATCGAGTAGACATAGCACTGGCGCTGAAGGCGGACGGAGTTCATCTTGGACAAGACGATCTACCGCCGGCGGCTGCCCGGCGCATCCTTGGCCCTGACGTCATCATTGGTTTCTCTACACACAATCCTGAGCAAGCAATTGTCGCGGCGACTATGCCGGTTGACTACCTTGCCATTGGCCCAATCTTTCCGACCACAACAAAGCAAACGTCGAATCCTATAGTTGGCATAGACGGATTGCGCTTGGTACGCCAAGCGGTCGGCACAGTTCCAATTGTCGCTATCGGCGGCATCACATTCGAGAATAGCGGGAATGTCCTGAGCGCCGGCGCCGATGCGGTTGCCGTAATCCGAGGTATCTGGATGCCCGCAGGAAAAGCCACAATTCTGACCAAACGCTTTCTTAACAAGACTTAATTGGAGCTCTATTGACAACATTATTTACTTGCGTTTAGCAACGTTATGCGCGAGAATCCTTGGGCCAACCGGGTAGCGTCATTGGCGCCAACCCTCTTTTCGCTCCACCACGACCTTCTCGGGAGTCCCAAGTTAATGAGCTTTTTCGACCTGCCGCCAATTATCGAGCGAATGTTGCTCGTCTCAGACAAAATCAGCGATCTCAATTTCTCAGTTGGTCAGCTTCCTCAGGTTGAAATCAATGGGAAACTCACTCCGGTCCAGCCCCTGGGAATGCAAAAACTCACGCCTTACCAGACTGAGATTATTGCGATGTGCCTAATGCACGGAAGCCCTGATGCTGCCGAACGCCTCGCACGCACGGGTACGACCGATCTCAGTTACTCCCTCCCTTCGCGAGCCCGTTTTCGCGTTAACATCTTTCAACAGCGCGGCGTTTACTCGATCGTGATGCGTGTTATTCCAACCGATATTCCGACACTGAAATCGCTCGACCTCCCTGAACAACTTGCAGAAATTGCCGATCTAAGAAATGGCCTAGTGCTAATGACTGGGCCGACGGGTTCAGGTAAGAGCTCCACTCAAGCTGCCATCATCGATATCATCAACGAGAAAAAGCATTACCACGTAGTAACTATCGAAGATCCGATTGAGTACCTCCACTCGCATAAGAACTCTACGATCAATCAACGCGAAGTCGGCCACGACACCAGGGACTTTCCCTCGGCGTTGCGCGCCACGCTGCGACAAGCGCCCAAGGTAATCCTAATCGGTGAAATGCGAGACTTTGAAACCACTGAAATTGCGTTAGAAGCAGCTGAGACGGGTCACCTGGTACTGTCAACACTGCACACTATCGACGCTTCTAAAACCGTCGATCGAATAATTGGCCTTTATCCAAAAAATGAAGAGGCCGTTATTCGTACCCGTTTGGCCCAAACGTTCCGCTACATTATTTCCCAACGTCTGATTCCGCGAGCTGATGGACGCGGCCGTATTGCCGCGGTTGAAATTCTGCGATCAAGCCCGCGCACGCGCGAGTACATAGAAGCCGGCGAAGCCGACGGCAAGTCGCTTCTTGACGCTATGCGAGATGGAAAACTCGACGGCATGCAGGATTTTGATACTATAATCCGAGGGTTGATTGAAAGAGGCACTATCTCGCTCGAGGACGGACTCACCTTCGCGACAAATCAAAACAATCTCCTCCTGACGCTTAAGGGAGTGACTGCCGCTGAGGACTTCATGCAACGCGAAGGCAATGGTATTACCATGCCGTCGGCACCAGTTGCGGGATCAATGCTGAGTATGATCGAGTAGTGCTCTACTGATAGTTTCAGATATTAAAAGTTGCATGATTATTGCCTGCCAAAATTGCTCTTCTCGTTTGCAAATAGATGAAACGAAAGTGCCTGCGCGGCCCTTCACTATTCGCTGCCCGAAGTGTAACAACAGTGTGGATTCCGGTTCGCCGGGTCCCGCGTTAGAAGAGAGCGCGACCGCTGCCGGCGCGTCCCCCGCCACTGAAAACCCACGGTTCGATCAACCTACTCCAGCTCCTCTATATGAGCCGCAACAAAAGGACGTTGTGAACAGCCCTGCCGCGTCTGCAACCGAAAAACTAGCGGAGTTACTGTCAACCTTGATGGACCAGCCGATAGCTAATCGTAGCTTACCTGGCGTGCGTCCCTCGTGGAATCCCAGGAAAGCGCTGATCTGCATTGCCGAGGAAGACCGGGAACTGGTGGCGCGCAGTCTGGCGGACATTGGCTGTCAGGTTTTTGTCGCTCAGGACACCAGGCAAGCTGTGGATCGCATGCGTGAGAATCAGTTGGACGTAGTACTGCTGGATCCCAGATTTGATCAGGCGGAACAAGGCGCCGTCTTCGTGACGCGCGAGGTGAGCATCTTGAGGCCCGCGCAGCGTCGCCGGATGTTCTTTGTGTTGCTATCGCCATCGTTGCGCACGATGGACGCTCATGCAGCATTTCTAAATAACGTGAATGCAACCATCAATATCAACGAAATTGCGGAGCTGCCACAACTAATTGAACGCCGGATCCGCGAGTACAACGAGCTCTATAGGGAATTCAATAGCGCACTGGGTGTTCCAGCTTTGTAGTTTAAACAGCTACCAGCCCGCAAGGGTTGCGCGTGAAAGAAGGTTAACAGTCTCAATAGTCTGTTAAGGGCCACCTATGTGGCCCTTTTCTAGTTTGCCGCGCGAGAGCGCCAGGTCCTCAAGAGTTACTCAAGGATTCCTCAAGCTCGCAGGCGTAATCTGGTTGCCGAGGAAACGACGTCATGCAAGAATTCGCTCGCGCAAAACTTGCCTTTGCCTCGTAAAATGTCCGTTTTGAAAGGAGCATTCTAATGCACTTAAAACTGCTCATCGTTTTGCTATCACCGTGTTTGGCAATCGCCGGTTGTAGCGGTAGTACGACTCCACCCCCTGCCAATGGTTCGCAAACAGCCGTGGACGCGGCTCAGCCTTCTTCTGCTTCAAGCCCTGCCAATCAACCGAGTTCGTCAGCAGCTACTGAGACTGTAGCAGTTAAGCCCAAGGTCGATGCCTGCACGCTGCTAACGAGCAAAGAGATCGAATCGGTGCAGGGTGAGGCAATTAAGGAAACTAAACTAACAGGACAGTCCACAGGTGGCTTTAGCGTCTCGCAGTGTTTTTTTACACTGCCAAACTTTACTAATTCTATAAGTCTGCTGATTGCGCAAAAGGGAGAGGGCAGCGGTGCGAACGATCCAAAAGAATTTTGGCGCGATACGTTTCACGAAGATAAAGTCCGAGAAAAAGGTAAAGGCCATGATAAGAAAAGAGGCGAGGAGGAGGAAGAAGAAGAGGGAGGCGTTCCTCCGCAAAAGATTCCGGGCATCGGTGACGAGGCTTACTGGACCAGTAGTCGTGTTGGCGGAGCTCTCTATGTATTGAAGGGAGATGCTTACATTCGCGTCAGTATCGGTGGTGCGGCGGATCAGGCTACGAAGATGAAGAGATCGAAAATTCTGGCTCAGAAGGCGCTGGGAAGGTTGTGAGCCGGTTACGAAAGGACGGAACGTCTTAACGCTCCAAAACCGCTCGGCGGCAAACAACTCTGTCGCCCAACTGCCTAATTTGTTAAGCTTAGCCCGCCTTAGCGCTCCGCCTTCTGGAGCTTCAAGATTCAATGAGCCCGAACAAATCAGCCGCAGATGTCAAACTGTCGCCCGCCACGATTGCGGTCCACGGAGGCGAACAAAATGTTGACCAACCATTCGGTGCGGTAGTCTCTCCGGTCTTTCATTCCGCCACTTTTGCCTTCGAAAACTTTGCAGAGATGCGCCGGTACGCGCGCGGCGAATTGCCTGATGCTTACTTCTATTCGCGCTACGCGAACCCGACAGTTGCGGAGGCCGAGAGAAAAATCGCTCAACTCGAAGGCGCGGAAGCCTGCGTTGTCACATCCTCCGGATCGGCGGCCACCTTCTGCACACTGGCGACACTTTGCGATGCGGGAGACGAAGTAATCGCTTGTGATTCGGTCTACGGGGGCACAATCAAACTTCTGACCAAAGTCCTGAATCGCTTTGGCATTCGTTCGCGGTTTGTCACTCTCGATGAAATCGCCGACATATCCAAACTTGCTGAAGAGCGAACCCGCGTCTTTTGGTTTGAATCTCCCGCCAATCCGCTAAACCGCATTCTGGATTTGCAGCTCGTGGCTAAAATCTCACGCCAGGCCGGTTTATTTTCCATCATTGACAACACCTTCGCGTCTCCTGTCTTGCAGCAACCTTTGGCCTATGGAATTGACGCAGTAATGCATAGTGCGACGAAGTATTTGGGTGGACACTCCGACTTAACTGCCGGAGCGGTCGCAGGAAGTAAAGATTTCATAGATCGAGCACGGCAAATTTCGGTAATGGTAGGCACCACGCTCGACCCAGCTGCTGCCTATCTTTTGTCACGCGGCATGAAGACGTTGAACGTGCGCGTGCACAAATCTTGCGATAACGCGTTGCTGCTTGCCGAAGCGCTTCGAAAGCACGGCAAAGTGGCACGTGTCTACTATCCCGGACTCGAAAATGACCCGGGCCACGCACTGGCGAAGCGTCAAATGAAAGCCTTCGGAGGAATCGTCGCGATTGATCTAGTCGGCGGTGAGCTGGAAGTAGAGAAGCTGTTTAATTCACTGCAGCTCGTTCGCACCGCCCCTTCGCTTGGCGGTGTCGAAACGCTGGTTAGCTATCCGCTTTACTCATCGCACTCAGGTTTCTCTCAAGATCAACTCACAGCTGCCGGCGTTTCAGCGGCGACCGTGCGTTTTTCCGTGGGTATTGAAGCCGCGCAAGATATAATCGCTGACATCACCGGGGCGCTCGACAAAATCTGACGATATCGAACAACGAAGCTGACGGTGGCTGCGTAAGGAAAGTTCGATACTTTCCCGATCTGAATAGCGCTCATGGAAATTAAACTCCTGCTCACGCTGGACCTTCGCGAACAGGCCGCCTTGCAAGCGGCACTTGTTACTCACGGCGCACCAGATGCACTGGTCACCCTGGCATTGACTGGCGCCTGCCGAATTTCTTCCGTCGGAGAGGCTCGTCAGCTTCGCAAATGGCTTGCCGAAGCTCGCACAGCAGGCGAAACCGACTTCGCTTCCCTGCATGTTATTGAGCGCGCGCTGGTGGACTTCGGTGTCTGACATTGCGGCAAAAACTTTCCACATGACTGAAATACATTTAGGTTACGGCAGAACGTCGCTAAGTCTTACGTTCGACGAAAACCGTTACCAGGTGTTATCCGCAAACTCATTCGAGGAGAGACCGCTTACTGACGTTGAGATTAATGAGGCTTTGAGCGCGCCAATCCAGTCGCCGCTTCTTGAAGATCTGTTTTCCGCGGGCGATTCAGTGTTGATCGTTGTCTCCGATGCCACACGTGCTACAGGAAGCGCGCAGATTCTCAACCTACTGGTGCGCCGCCTGATTCAAATCGGGGTTTCACCAGCGGACCTCGCGATTATCTTCGCTACCGGCATACATCGCTCTGTCACCCTCGAGGAGAAAATCGAGCTGCTAACTCCCTTCATTGCGCAGCGTGTGAAGACGATTGACCATGCTGCGTACGATTCCCGAGCAATGATTTCGTTAGGAACGACGGACCGCGGCACGCCAGTCGAAGTAAATCGCGCGCTTAGGGACTTTGCTCATGTCATCATAACCGGCGCAATTGGTTTTCATTACTTCGCCGGCTTTACGGGGGGTCGCAAATCTATCTGTCCAGGATTAGCTTCCGCGCGCACGATTGAGGCGACCCACATGCTCGCACTTGATTTTGAAACTGGTGGACGCCGTGCCGGCGTCGGCGCCGGCCTCCTCGATGGCAATGCGGTCCACGAAGAATGTGAACGAGTCGCCGCCATGATCAAGCCACGCTTTAGCATCAATAGCGTGGTAGATGAGCGCGGCCGGGCCGTCCGAATATACAGCGGCGAATGGCGAGCTGCCCATCGCCTTGGTTGCCGCAACTATCTGTCTAACCATTCGACCGCTATCGATCAGAAGCGTGCGGTTGTGGTCGTTAGTTGCGGTGGTACGCCCTACGACATCAATCTCATTCAGGCACATAAGTCTCTGGACATGGCTGCCCATGCTTGCACGGAAGGCGGCACAATCGTGCTGCTGGCTGAGTGTCCTGATGGCCTGGGTCACCCAACTTTTCTGAAATGGTTTGACGAGAAAGATTCGCGCACGCTCGAAGCTCGACTCCGCCATGCTTATGAGGTAAACGGCCAAACAGCCTGGTCATTGCTAACGAAAGCTGAACGTTACCGAATACAACTCGTTTCAGAATTACCTGACGAAGAGGTTCGATACATGCGAATGACACCGGCGGGCTCGTTACGCGAAGCTCTTGATAGCCTCGATCGCGAGGTCGAAGGTTTTATTATGCAGCGCGGTGCGGCATTGATGCCCTTACTTCAGTAGAGCCGGTTTTGGATTTACTTTTATTAAGGCTCGGTATATACGTTGCTCCGCCTAAGGTTATGTCGACTAACTGTCTCGTAGAGAAAGATTGATTGTCGGGAGCTCGTGGCACTAGAATCGAGACTTCCCGTTAGGTGGATTTCTGAATGTCAAGAAGGAGATGACGGATGATAATCAGAATAATTCTGGTTGGGGCAGTTGTGCTGACTGGATGCGGTTTCCTGGTGGCGCAGGAAGCGGCGACTGGTTCCACTGAAAGACGCGTGCCGCTCAGCGAGACCGCCGTGGCCCTGGATAGCAATGGGTCGCCAGTGCTTGAAGCAACACTAAGAACCACGGCAATCAACGGGGCGGAAGACTCTCCTGTAACCAATACTCGCCTGGTGATAAAAAATGCCAGCAGTAATTCCTATGCCTTCGTTTCAGGGTTAGTTACTTTTTACGATGGCGCGGGCGTGCGTTGCGGTGAAGGGCTATTCAAAGCTGATGCGCTTGCGATGGCCGAAGCGTTTGAGACTGACACACCGGGAATACGTATTCGCTGTTCGCCAGCAACCTGGAGAATAGTTGTCAATAACTTGCTTCCCAGGGTTGTTCCGAGCGGACCGGTTTCTACAAGCACAACCGCAAGTCGTTCAACCTTTAATCTCATTATCAGCATCGACGGAGAAGAACATCCGATTCAGCTTGATAAACCCATGGTGCTTACTCTGGGAGATAGACAGCGAACGATTGTTTTGCGTGAGGCTCCCTAACTGGAAACTCGTCCATGCTTGACCACTGGAATTTTGAGTTTTAGGATTAGTTGCAAAGCACGAACTTAGCAGAAACGGGGTAGTATTATGGCAGAGAATGAGGGAACCAAGTGCGCCCATCCCGCCTGCGATTGCCCGCCCGAAAAAGACAGCAAGTATTGCGGCGAGTATTGCGAGAATGCCGAGAGGGCGCATGTTCAGGAAATAGGTTGTAGCTGCGAACACGACGCCTGTCGTTAGACCAGCTTAGGGCTGAGACCTACTCAAGAAAAAGATCCGGTCCAATCCCACCTGGCGGCTACGTTTCACTGCGAACGCCATTTGTAATCAATTTGCAACCTGAGCGTAGCCGAGCCAACGGCAACGCCTCATAGACTTCGCTCATCCTGACAAGCAGCAAAAACTATGGGCGTTTGAGTTTCTGAAAACTCATCTGATGTTTTGCCATCTTCGGGGGCGATCCGATGTGAAGCTCGCTCCCTGAGGACTCTAAATGAAGCCCAAATCATAAATTCACGTACGCTCAGTGAAGTCGCAAAAACCACGAGGTGAAACAATGAAGAGAAGTATCCTGGCAATAAGTCTGTCGCTTGCTTGTGCGGTGGTCGCTTACGCTCAGAACGCGGAAACTCGGGCGTCAGGTGCAGCTGGCAATCAAACTTCCGCGGCCGTGAACCAAGCCGACAAGAACATCAAGCTTGAATCAGGAACTCGTCTGGCCGGTGAACTGCAAAATGCTATCGATGTGCGCAGAGTAAAAGTCGGCGATCAAGTTGTGCTAAAAACGACCCGGGCAATAAAGTCCGGAGGTCGCACTGTTGTTGGCAAAGGGTCTCGACTGCTGGGCCATCTCACTGAAGTCACCCAGAAGAGCGAGGACAATGCCGAATCACGCGTTGGTATTCTGTTTAATCGGCTCGAGCGCGGGTCGTTGGCGGTACCCATTTCAGCTACGATAACTTCAATTACTACCGCCAGAGCCAGCGCCCGCGCTAACAACGACAGCATGTTTGAAAGTGACACGAGCGCCAGCGGTTCGGCACGAGCCACGAGTTCCTCGCGGTCTTCTTCAAATGGTGGCTTGCTCGGCGGCGTGGGTGGTGTTGTCAATTCCACGACTTCAACAGTCGGCGGAGTTGTTGGTAGTACGACTTCAGCAGTGGGTACTACCGTAGATTCGACCACTAATGCCGTTGGCAACACTGCAAGCGTGGGCAGGTCGCTTGGCGGAATTCAGATTTCCCAATCGAGCAGCACTTCAGTCGAGGGTAGTTCCATATTGTCGCTGCAGGGCGGTAATCTGCGACTCGAGAAGGGTACGAACTTCAATCTTGTGCTAACGCAGTCGGCCAGCGCCGGAACTGCCAAGGATCAATAGCCCCATTTGAGGCAGTGAAATGAAGCGGCGATGCGAGAAATCGTGTCGCCGTTTTTGTTTCCTTTAGCTTGCTGCTGTTCGCAGCAGGCAATCAGCAGGCGGTTGTTGCAGTGCTTATGAGCGCGGTAAAGTATCGCGAGAGAAAACCGATGCTTGCCACTCTTATCGAACTTCAACGATTGAAACGTCTGGAGCGCACTGGTTGGACGCTTCGCGGTCTGCCTAACGGTACAGAATCGGTAGCCTCGCATACTTTCGGCGTTGGCGTTACCGCAATGATGTTGGCAGATGAGATTAGGGCGCGGGGCCTCGACATTAATTGCGAACGCGTGTTGCGGATGGCCTTGCTACACGATTGGGCGGAAACGCGCGTCGGCGACATGCCGAGAACGGCTTCAAACTATTTTGGCCTCGACACAAGAAAGAAAGCTGAGGCACTGGCCTTTGCAGACATCGTTAGCGAAGCGGGGTCCGGCGAGACGGAATACAAAACTCTTTATTACGATTACGAACAACGGGACAGCCTGGAAGCTCGACTGGTCAAAGCTGCAGATGTGATTGACTTGTTAGTTCAGGCCTATGTCCTCGAGCGCGCAGGCGCCAAAGGCCTCGATGAATTCTGGGAAGTTGCCAACACGCCTGACTTCCAGCTTCCCAGAGTGGCAGAGGAAGTGGTTAGGGAGCTGTTGCAGTCGTTACTACGGGCTCGCCACGACCTCTAGAACGGCGAACTGAGAGGAGCAGATGCTGAGAGACATTTTCGGATCGATCACCTGGCAGAGCGTGCTGCTCGGTGTTCTGTTATTTTTAGTCACCTTCACAATCAGTTTGGCAATAGTCTCTTTCATTCTGATCAGAATTCCACCCGATTATTTTCACAAGGACCACCCTCGTGACCTGTGGTCTGATCGGCATCCGGCGCTTCGCTGGCTGGGTCTCTTCGCGAAAAATGTTTTGGGCATTGTCCTCGTTGTGCTTGGTATCTTGCTGTCAATTCCTGGTGTGCCCGGTCAGGGTCTGTTGACTATCCTGCTGGGAATAATGCTGCTTGATTTTCCGGGAAAGCGCAGGCTGGAACATAAATTGGTCAGCCGGCCACAGATCCTTGCGGCGATTAACAAATTGCGGCACAGATTTGGCAAGCCAAGCCTGGTACTAGAGTAATGCCAAACCATCGCTTGAGGTTTCGCTGGAGCTGTGCGGTAGTTGTTGCTGCTGGCGCCGGAATGCTGCACAAACGGACCCACGAAAAAAGCGGGTGCGTTGACAACGAAAAACGTCTTTGTTAGCTTGAGCCTCTAATTTTTACGACCGTTGTCACTTGTGTGGAGCGTTTTCGAGATCCCTGTTCATGCTCAATTCAATTGTTGACCAGCCCCGCTCGCTTTCCCGGCTGCCAATCCTTCTGACCTTAGTATTGACATCGATTTTTTCGGCTGGCTGTGGACTCTTCGGTACTCATAAAAAAGTCCAAGTGCCGCAGCTCCTGACTCCGCTTACCGAAGCAAATACTGCACAATTGATTAGCGAAGTTAACCGGCTGGCCGCCGTCCGCTCGATCCACGGAAAAATCGATATCATATTTGAGGACACTTCCTTCGCCGAAGCCGGCATCGCAGAAAAATATCGCCAAGCCGATGGTCAGCTTACAGTGCAAAGACCCGGCAAGATTTATCTGATCATTCAGGTTCCCTTTATAGCTAAGGACATTGCGCAGATGACCTCCAATGGGGAGTCGTTTCGCGTGGCTGTGTTGCAAGGCGACGAGAAGTACCGTCGTTTTGTAAAAGGGACGAATAACGCTGTCTACGAAAAACTGGACATGGATGGACGTTCCAGCGAATCCGATAAACGCAAGAAAGGGTTGATGAATGCGAAAGAGGCCGTGAACGCGCTTTCCAATTTGCGCCCGCAACACCTCACGGACGCACTGATGGTCAGTCCGATAGCGGACCCGGCCCAGAGTGGACAGGCATATGCTCGCAGCGAGTTTTACCAGGAGGAGCCTGACTATCGTCCTCAGGCCAAATCGGGAGTTCGCGTAGTTAGGGGCTATTACGTGCTGGAGGAATTTTCTCAGCCCAGCTCCGGCGAGTCTCACCTTTTGCGTCGGTTCTGGTTTGACCGCGTTGGCGGAATTCGTTTGGCCCGCATTCAAACGTTCAATGATCAGGGCTTGTTGATAACAGATGTGTCGTATTGGAACGAGAAACCTTTTGGCGAATCGGCACAAATCCGTCTGCCATCGCGCATTGAAATCACGCGGCCTCACGATCATTACAAGCTGAGCATTGCTTATCAGACTCCTGCCAACGTTGAGATCGATAAGGAATTCAGACCTGAAGCTTTTGTTCTGGAGAACAGATGGCAGTTGCCAGAGGTCGATCTCGACGCTCGGCAGCGTAATAAAGCCGTGGTAACTCCCTGATAGATTCCGCGTGGTAGCTATTAAACCTCTGCCTGTATTAACATCTGGCATCCTGGCTAACCTGCTTGATCCGCGCAAAGCGTAATTCTGGTTAACTAATCGGATTTTCTAACCGCTGATGAGAATCATTCTAAGAGCTGAGAATCTCGTTAAGATTTATCGCGTCGGCAAGGTTGATGTACCGGCGTTGCGCGGGGTTTCGCTCGAGGTCCATGAAGGTGATTTCATGGCCATCATGGGTCCTTCCGGCTGTGGCAAGTCTACAATGCTTCATCTGCTTGGCGGCCTTCTCACGCCGACCACTGGACGCATCATTGTCGACGGCGAGGATTTGACTGCGGCTTCCGATGCCAAACGAACAGACATTCGGCGCCGTAAGATTGGTTTTGTGTTTCAGCGCTTCAACCTTTTTCCAACACTCACGGCAGAGGGAAACCTGCGTTTGGCTGAACGCATTCACGGTAATGGCGGAGAGGATCCCCAACGTCGACGGGAAGTACTTAAATTGCTCGGACTCGAGGACAAGCTTCATCACAAGCCCCTGGAGCTCTCTGGCGGCGAACAACAGCGCGTAGCTTTGGCACGGGCGGTTGTAACGCGACCTGCGATCGTCTTGGCCGACGAGCCGACGGGAAATCTGGACTCCGAGAGTTCGGCCCTCGTCCTCAATATGTTTCAAGAATTGAATTACCGGTTCAATCAAACGATTGTCATGATCACTCACAACCCGGAAGCCGCAGCAATGTGCCGACACATAATACAAATGCGCGACGGGCACATTGTCGAACCTGCCACAACTGTTCAGCTATAAACTGCTAACCTCTTGATTTACAGGGCCTCTCGCTCACGCTAGAATGTACTGATGCATGCCAGGACAATTGGCGTGCAACTTGCTGGATTAGGTACTGGAAGGCCCCGATACTATTGTTGAACGTCCTACGAAAGCTGTTCTTTTGGAATTACGCCAGGAACACCTGGCAATGGGATGTTTTGTGTGTTGTTATTCTAATTTTCATCTTTCTGACGCCTAAAAGTTGGTTTGAAAATAGCGAACGGCGAGGCTTCCTGGCGCATCCAAACTCTATTGAGTCAACCATACTGGTTGGCCCGGAACTCATTGAAAACGCGGAGGATAAGGGTCAAGTTGAACAGGTGATTCGGTCCTTTACAGGCCGCAGTGAGGTTCAGGTTCTTAACGTGCGAAGGGTGGTGGACAAGGATGGCAAGCCTCGCGGCTATGAGGTTGACATACGTTAGTCATCCCTTATAATTGCGGGGTTTTTTGGGACCCCCCGATTGTACTTTTCGGGTTGGGTTAAAAATAAAAGAGTTCTTTTAAGTTTGAGGAGTTTTTATGAAGAGGTTAGTCCCCCTGAGTCTTTTATTGGCAGTACTGGCAGGCGTTTCAATCATCAGTTCCCCCAAGGCAACAAACGGGCAGAGTGCGGGATTGGTGAGTTCGGTGTTGAGCCGGATGGAGCGTAATCGCCAATCGCTAAAATCGCTTAAAGCGAGCCTGAGCATGGAGAAGTACAACGCCCAACTCCGTGATAAGGACAGCTACAGCGGATGGGTGTTGTATGTTCCCGGGAGCGGCCGCGATGCGTCGGTGCGTATCGAATGGCAAAGGCCGCGGCATGAGATTCTGGCGGTTGCCAAGGGCCAATACACACTGTTTCGCCCAAGCCTGGGACAAGCGATCGTCGGCAAGTCTGGTTCCGTGAAGGGAAAAGCGGGAGCCAGTGGCGTTTTGGACATGATGTACATGTCGAAACAGCAGCTCGAAGCTAAGTTTCAGCCTGTACAGGATGTTCGTGAAGAAACTTTGTGGGGCGGCGTGAGCACCATTCACTTGACACTCGTGCCCAAAGGGAATGCGAGCTTCAAGTATGCTGAAATCTGGGTTGATTCGTCGGGTATGCCCGTGCAGACGAAGATTGTGGAGAAGAACGACGATGCCACAACCATGCGTCTGAGCGGCGTGGAACGGAATCTGAAAATTTCTCCAGATGAGTTTAGCGTAAAGCTCGATTCCAAGGTGAAGATCGTTAAAGGCTAAGCCAGGTTAGTAAACCAAAGGGTGGGGCTCTGAAGTCATAAATCAGAGCCCTTTTCCATTTGGCGAGATAAAGACGGCTATACCGGGTTGCGTTTCGCCGCTGCTGTCGCCTATTCTTCGATTTCAAATTCAGCTGGTGGGTTCTGTAACTTCCAGGCAAGTTCAAGTCTCCGAGATGCGAAAAAGCAAATTCGTTAAGCTTAAACTTCGGCATGCCAGCTTCATTAGCCGGGCTTTGCTTTCCACCCGCCATCCGGTTCTGGCTCATTTAATTCCGATGCGCCGCTGCAATCTCGCCTGCGGCTACTGCAATGAGTACGATCATACGTCGTCACCAGTGCCGCTCGACGTGATCAAGCGCCGACTGGATAAACTAGCTGACTTGGGAACATCCATCGTCACTATCTCTGGCGGCGAACCGATGATGCACCCGGAACTGGACGACATCATCCACCACATTCGTCAGCGCAGCATGATTGCCGGCCTCATCTCGAACGGTTACTACTTCACTCCGGAACGCATAAAGCGATTGAACAAAGCCGGCCTGGAGCACCTGCAGATAAGCATCGACAACGTTGAGCCCGACGTAGTTTCCCGTAAGAGCCTCCGCGTGTTGGATAAGAAGCTGCGATATCTTGCCGAGTATGCCGACTTTCATGTGAACATCAATTCGGTGATCGGCGGCGGGATCAAGAATCCTGAGGATGCCCTGTCCGTTGCACGCCGGGCGGTGGAACTAAAGTTTTCGACGACCGTGGGCGTTATCCACGATAACGATGGAACTCTGAAGCCACTTTCGGCAAAAGAGAAATACGTCTTCCAGCAAGTGAAGAAGCTTGGCAACAAAGACCACGCGCGTCTCAACTGGTTTCAGGACCACATCGCGGAAGGCAAACCTTACAACTGGCGTTGTCGAGCCGGGGCCAGGTATCTCTACATTTGCGAGGACGGCTTGGTGCACTGGTGCTCCCAGCAGCGAGGCTATCCAGGCATTCCGCTTGAGGATTACACGATGGCCGACTTCGACCGTGAGTACAAAACCGAGAAGTGGTGTGCGCCTACCTGCACGCTGCAGTGCGTACACCAGGTTGGCATCCTCGACAACTGGCGCGATCCGCAGCAGGCTCCGGGCCTGACCAAGCCGCATAGCTCCCTGAAAGACACTATCCACGAAGTGCTGCGCGCTGAGTAGACGCTGCTAACTTTCGAAATGACTACTTTCGTAAGCAGTGACGCGAAGTCTCAAAGAGCCTACGTGCCGACAACGGCACTGGCCAAGTCCGTAGAGTTTGATGAAGATATGCTCCATGTCCTACTTACGGACGGGCGGCGCATCAGCGTACCGATAGCCTGGTTCCCATTACTGCTCAAAGCCTCGCCGGAACAGCGAACAAAGTACGAAATTGGCGGCGGTGGGGCCTCGCTGCATTGGCCGGAACTGGATGAGGATTTGTCGGTGGCTGGGTTGATGGCAGGCGCAGATCTCCAAAGCTCATAAACAACACGGATCGAGAATGCCTAAACCTAAAATAACTGGACTAGAGGCTGCCTCAAACGCCGTTCCGAAAAGTGAGATAGATCAGCGACAGGCGGAGTGCGAACATAAAGAAAATGGCAAAGAAAAGAAAAGTGGCGTGATGGGCAAATGGGGCCTTATAAGAGCTAACTTCGGTTCGATCTTCGTCCAGCGCAAACGTCATCGAAGCGGCCCGAAACTAAAGGTCAGTCAAGTATATAATTACCCGAACTAGCTTGCGCCCAGCGTTGCCCCTACCGTGAAGAGCGTTACTGAGCTCGAGAGGCCAAGGCCCGAAAGTCTTCCGGCCATAATCACGATCATTTCGCCTTTCTCGACGGCTCCGCTTTCCAGCAAAGTTTTTTCCCCCAGTTTCAACATCTCTTCGGTCGTGTCCGCGTGCGGTGTAAGTAACGACTCAACCCCCCAGATCAACGCCAGCTCATTCTGTACTTCCTGAGAATTTGTGAGGGCAATGATTCGCTGCTCCGGCCGCAATGTGGAAAGCCTGCGCGCCATCAATCCCGATTCTGTTAAAACCGCCGTCACTCTTGTCGCCATCTCCTCTGCCGCAAAGGCCGCAGCCTCGCAAAGCGCCCGGCTCACGCGGCCCGATTGCCGCCCGGCCCACTTTGTAATCTTGTCAGGCGCCGGCTCTAGACCGGCTTCGGCTGATTCGATAATGCGGCACATAGTTTCGACTGCGGGAACCGGATAAAGCCCACTGGCCGTTTCATTCGAAAGCATCAATGCGTCCGTTCCATCCCAAACGGCGTT
Organism: Blastocatellia bacterium; assembly: GCA_963698325.1. Taxonomy (GTDB): domain Bacteria; phylum Acidobacteriota; class Blastocatellia; order Pyrinomonadales; family Pyrinomonadaceae; genus PSRF01. Next base: position 1,836,667 of record CAVOQJ010000013.1, read on the forward strand.
GGCCACGTCGGAGGCTTCGGCGCGAGTGGGCCGGGGATTAGAAACCATGGATTGCAGCATCTGCGTCGCGGTGATCACCATTTTGCCTGCATGCACAGCTTTTTCTATGATCCGTTTTTGATAGACCGGCACCAGCTCGACGCTTGTCTCCACTCCCAGGTCGCCTCGTGCCACCATGACGGCGTCCACGGTAGCAATAATCTCGTCCAGATGATCGATCGCTTCCGCCTTCTCGATTTTTGCAACCAGCGGTGCGCGTCCGCCAGCTTCTCTGATCAAACTTTGCGCTCGCGAACAATCTTCCGCTGTACGAACAAAAGAAAGCGCGATGTAGTCAACATTCTGTTCGACTGCCCACTTTAGATCGGCAATGTCTTTCTCTGTCAGTGAATCGATCGGAAGAGAAACGCCAGGCAGGTTAATGCCTTTGCGTTCACCGAGAACGCCGCCATTAATGACGCGGCAAATTACGTCCGTCCTGGTGGTGCTTTCCACAATCAAAGCGATGGCACCGTCATCGAGCAAGAGCCGAGTGCCCGGTTCGACGACGCGAGGGAGATCCGGATAGTTCGTTGCGACCCGTTTCTCGTCGCCGACAATGTCTTGCGTAGTTAACGTGAAAATATCGCCGGCTTTCAGTGCTACCGACCTTCCGTCCTTAAGTTGGCGCGTGCGTATTTTTGGTCCAGACAGATCAACGAGCACTGCCAAAGGCCGTTTCAATTTTTTGGCGGCTGCGCGGGCGCGCTCGATGTCTTGCGTCTTTTCCTCTTGAGTTCCGTGAGACATGTTTATGCGCACGCCGTTTGCACCGGCACGCAGCAACTCTTCAATTACGGCCTGGTCGCGCGAAGCGGGGCCGAGCGTCGCAAGAATTTTCGCTTTACTCATTTAGTTTAGGCCTGAGTCGGTAACAGCTGAACATTTAATACAAACCAGGAATAATGGCCGACACACGTCGGGCGTAGTTTTCAAACTGTTCACCAAAAGCGCAACGCAATAATCTTTCTTCGCTACGCACACGAATTATCGTGCCAATGAAGAAGACGATCAGTGCGGCAAGCAACGCTATCCAATAGCTCACAGCCAGCCCGGTAGCCACCAGCATTCCCAACATGCCCGTATAAATCGGATGGCGGACATAGGCATACGGGCCGCTTGTCGCCAGTGTATGGCCTTGTACCAAACGCGCGGTTACGCTCCATTCTTTGCCGAGAGTTCTCACGGCGTTCGTCACTAACCACACGGAACCTACGGCAGCCACAATCGCCAATCCGCCGGCTGCCACTGCTAAAGGTCTACTATGTAAAAAGATTGGCGTGAATGCCGGGCGGCGCATTCCCCAGACTACTGCATAAGACAGTCCCTGCAAGGCTACCCCAATAAGCGAACCGCGTTCACGCCTCTCGTCGGGCAGACTGGCAGGTTGCTTGCGCAACAAGAAGACTCCGGCAAAAACAAACCAACATACCACTACCACCACAAAAACCAGCGTTGGCAGCAATTCAAAAGTTAACCTCATCATGATTTGATTGTGATGTTTTCCAGCTCACTGTTCACTGTTCACCATTTTACCAATCACCTTCTCCATTTCTGTTCCAGTGGCTTGCTCATAACCGATAAATCTTTTTACCAGTTGCCCGTCTCGATCAAACACGAACGTCTGCGGAATCGTTTGATTGTCAGACAGAAACAGGTCCGTCATCGCTTTGTCTGGAAACCCAAGAGGATACTGAATGTTGAGTTCCTTTGCGAAGTCGGCAACCTTGATTCGATCATCCGGGCCGCCAACGTTCAGGCCGACTATTTTCAAACCTTTCGGACCATAGCTCTGTTCGAGACCAATCAGGCGGGGAATGCTTTGGCGACAGGGCTCGCACCAGGTTGCATAGAAATCCAGTACCAGCACAGTCCCCTGGTATTCCATGAGGGTTGCGCGGCTCCCGTCATTCAGTACCCAACCTAATTCGTTCCGCGCGCTGAGGGGCGGCATGGTAAAGGTGGTCTGCGGCCCGTAAAGTACCGGGGTTGCTTCCTTGTCCGTTTGCTTTTGACGTGAGCAGGCGCCGATCGCGATTGCGATTATGGCAACTGCCACAAGCATGGGTAGCCGCTCAGGCGCGATTCGTTTTGGAAGAATGCGATGTGCTGGTCTGCTCAAGGGAAAACATTCTACACGCACCTGGCCCACTCCCCCCAGCTTAACTTCGGCCCGCGCGTGACTGTGCCGCTCTATCGGCCCTTCTTTACGATTCATGATTTAACATTTACGATTCACTTCCATGGACTTCCCCCAAACCCAACGCAACACGGTCAAACGTCTTCCCAAACGCGGTGTTTACGACCGCGAGCTTGTTTACCAAATTCTCGATGAAGGGTTTATCTGCCACGTCAGCTTCTCTGTTGATGGTCAGCCCTTTGTTATTCCTACCGGCTACGCGAGAGTTGGCGACCAGCTTTACATTCATGGTTCCCAGATGAGCCGAATGCTTCGCACGCTGGCGCAAGGTGTCAACGTCTGCGTTGCTGTCACCCTGGTTGATGGTCTCGTGCTGGCGCGTTCGGCGTTTCATCACTCGGTAAACTATCGCTCAGTCGTGATTTTCGGACGTGCAGCAATTGTTGAAGACAAGGAAGCTAAGCTCGCCGCGCTATTCGCATTTTCTGAACATGTGCTTCCGGGTAGATGGGACGACGTACGCGAACCAACTGAACAGGAACTCAAAGCGACTACCGTCCTGTCGCTACCGCTTGTCGAGGTTTCGGCCAAGGTGCGCACTGGGCCACCAATTGACGATGACGAAGATTACGCGCTCAACGTTTGGGCTGGTGTTCTTCCTCTTAAGCTAGTCGCCGGGGAGCCCGTCAGTGATCCACGTTTGCCGGAAAGTATTGAACCGCCCAGCTACACTCTCAAATACACGCGAGAAAAAGTTTGACTGCTAAAAGCGCTATTACGCGAAGTCGCGAAAAGCTTTGGCCGGCACTGATGATAGGAGCAGCTTTAGTTGCTAGCGCAATCCTTCTTCACCTTGAAGGTCGCTTGTGGATCTGCTCGTGTGGCAGGCTACAGGTGTGGGCGGGTAAGGTTTGTAGTTCTGACAACTCTCAACACTTTTTGGATCCCTACAGCTTCACGCACATCCTCCACGGCTTTCTATTTTTCTGGTTGATTGCCTGGCTCGCGCCCCGTCTCAAAGCACACTGGCAGTTGACGCTGGCCATCACGGTTGAGGCATTGTGGGAAGTTTTTGAAAATACAGACTTCATTATCGATCGCTATCGCTCGGCGACTGCGGCCCTGGGTTATAACGGCGACACCGTCATTAATTCGTTCGGCGACATACTTTGTTCCGTAGTTGGCTTCATTATCGCCCAACGTCTCGGCCTGCGCCGCTCGTTAATAGTGTTTGCGGCGCTTGAGTTAGTGTTAATCGTCTGGATCAGAGATAGCTTGCTGCTGGAAGTCCTCATGCTCGTTTTTCCAGTAGACGCGATTAAGGCGCTGCAGATGTGCCGCTAGTAATTGCCTCGCCTCTTGTCGAGTTTCTTGCATAAGGCAACACTCCACCCTCACTACGATGAGATTGCTTAACAGCGGAAAACGCTTCAATCTGGTGTCTCGACCAAGAGCCGACAAACACGCAGCCAACACTTACATGAACAAATCACTTGTAAGGCTTCCCATTGAACGCGTTGAAAATCGAATCATGCTAATCCGTGGCGAGAAGGTAATGCTGGATCGTGACTTGGCGCGTCTTTACCAAGTATCAACGAGTGTATTCAACCAAGCCGTCAAGCGACATCAGGAAAGATTTCCTGAAGACTTCATGTTTCGACTCACACTGGACGAAGCTAGAGCCTGGTCGGAAGAAAACTTAGGTGGTCGTTTAAGATCACAGGATGTGATCTTAAAGCGCGGGCAACATATCAAACACCTCCCTTATGCATTTACCGAGCACGGCATTCTGATGCTATCGAGCGTTTTGAAGAGTGAACGAGCCATTCGCGTGAATATTGAGATAATGAGAGCGTTCGTAAAACTTCGCCTAATGCTCGCCTCAAATGCCGACCTCGCCCGCAAGCTAGACGCACTCGAAAGTAAGTACGACCGACAATTTAGAGTAGTGTTTGATGCTCTTCGCCATCTCATGACACCGCCGCCAGCGAAAACGAAGCCTATTGGCTTTCGGCCCAAAGCGCTGAAGAAATAGCACACGTCTATCTGGATCGGTAAAACCCCACCGTAAAGCTTGAAACCAAATTCGCCTTCTCCTCGTCTATTCACATTCGTGCTCTTCGCTTCAACGCGGCTAGTCTTCCTTAAGACGACCTCTTGAGATTTACGATTGCGGATTCACGCTGTAGCATACTCTCACGCATGACAGACCCGGATCCTTACATTGGTCAGCTGCTCGATGAAAAGTATCGCCTTGAGCGTTTGCTCGGACGAGGCGGAATGGGTGCAGTCTACCTGGCGACTCACCGCGGCACTGAGCGCTACGTAGCGCTCAAGTTGATCACGCCGCAGTTCATGCGCAACGAAGAGTTTGTCGCGCGCTTCAAGCGCGAGGCCCGCGCCGCCGGGCGACTGCGCCATCCGAACGTTGTTGACGTTACCGACTTTGGTTTTGCCCACGTTGGTGCAGAGACTGTCGCGTATCTCGTCATGGAGTACCTCGATGGTTGCACGCTCGGCGATGTGCTTGCCGAGGAGAAGCGACTGCCACTTGAGTGGGTGGTAGACATCCTCGAGCAAGTTTGCTCGGCAGTGCATGAAGCGCACCAACAGGGAATTGTCCATCGTGACCTAAAACCCGAAAATATCTGGCTCGAGCCTAACCGCCTGGGAGGTTATCGCGTTAAGGTGCTCGACTTTGGCATTGCGAAGCTCGCTGAAGCCGACGCCGATGGCAACCAGACCGGCTCCTCGGCACTGCCGGCACCATCGAAGGCACCCGCCGCACATACTGCACACCAAGGTGTGGGTACGTCGATCAAGGCAGGCGAGGCAACTGGGCTCCTTTCCGTGGAACCGGATGGTGAGGATCGAGAAGTTGCCACTCTTGTTTATTCCAAATACCCCGAAGAGGGGTCCCCTACCAAATACAACGCGGCCAGCGCTACACAAGCCGATAGCGGCGCGGAAGATAAGGATACACAACTCTTCGGGGAGTCTCTGGCGCACATCGAGGCGGCTCCAACTGCGGTGGCCCAACATTCCCCTCAGACTTTTGACGATGATGAACCAACGCTGATGTTTGGTAAGGCAACGCAACAAGCCCTCGACGACAAGCAAACAACCTTACGGCCCAATACGACGCGCGGCCCGGATTTGACTCGCGCTGGCGCAATCATGGGTACGCCCACTTACATGTCGCCTGAGCAATGTTCCGGCAATCGTCTGGACGCGCGCTCCGATATCTACAGCCTCGGCGTCATCGCTTACCAAATGCTCGCCGGAGCGCCTCCCTTTGCGGGCGAAACTGGCAACGTGATGCAAGAGCATCTCAAGGTTGCTCCGCCGCCTCTGCGCGAGCGAAACAAAAAAGTGCCGAAGCGCGTGGCGCAGGTAGTAATGACCGCGCTCTCTAAGAAGCCGGAAGATCGTCCGCAAACTGCCGCCGCATTTGCCAGTTCACTGCGCGCCCAGGCCGACGGTGTGGGCGCACTATACCGCCGCGCCTTCGCCCTCTACAGCGAATACTTCCCAAAGTTTTTGCGCATGTCGCTAATAGCGCATATCCCCGTCATTATCAGTACGGTGCTACTGATAGGGGTGGAGTTGGCAGAAAAGTATGTTCCCAAAGGTGGGATGGGAACTAAGGCGCTGTTCATCTGCGCTATGGTGCTCGTGGGGCTGCTGCAAGTTGCGGCCTACTTTGTGGCGTCGGCGGCAATCTCCGGCATGACCGCGATTATTGTTACGCAGTTGTCCGTGGCCCCGTTGCGGCCGGTAGAGCTGCATAGTGCTTTCACCATCCTCAAGAAACGCTGGAAGCCATTTCTGAAAACTGCCATCGGTGTCACGCTCCGCATCGTCATCGGTTTCATACTGCTGGTGATTCCCGGACTAATCATGACCATGCGCTACGCGCTTTACGCGCCCGTGGTTTTGATGGAGGGGTTGGAGAAAAAGGCGGCCAGGCGTCGGGCGCGCGAGTTAGCGTCTCGGTCCTGGCGAACCATTATCGTTGTTTCGTTGCTACAGTTTTTGATTCCGATGGCTGTGAGCTTGTTTATTGGCCGGACAAGAATAGTATTTGGCGGGCATGCAGCTCGATCTTCTCCTTCCGCTCAGATCTCTCAACAACTATTGAGCCTCGTAAATATTTTTGTTGTACCGCTGATGTCGATCGTGCCGGCCCTGCTTTACTTGAAAATGCGGCAATTGGGAGGAGAAAGTCTTGCCGATGCGCTCGCCGAGATTGAGGAAGCAGATGACCAGCGCAGCGCGTGGCAGCAACGCATGCGGACACGCCTTAGCCTCCATACGCCGCGGAACACTACACCCCGCAGTCGGTAAGCTTTGCAAGCAAGGAAATCTGGAACGCGATAAACGAGGAATCGACCCCCCCCGTGGCGGATGCTTGTCGCACTATGCTGATCGGGAGTAGCATTCCGGCATGAGAGAATTGGCGTTGGTTTTCGCGTTAGTCTCTACGCTCGGTTTCTCCTGGTGCGGCCGCACCAACGCAGGAACCAAAGAGTCTTCCACCTCAAACGCGGCCAGATCTGAAGCGGCAAAGTCGGGATCGCAAAACTCCCTGGCACGGACAGGAACAACCGATTCGCGCGCGCAGCCGGCCAGCGATGCCGCAAAGTCGCCGGCGAAAGTAGATTTCTCCACCCAAATCAAGCCCATCCTCGAAGCCCGGTGCCAGCCTTGCCACTTCAGCGGCGGTAAAGTTTATCAACGTATGCCATTCGACCGTCCAGAGACAATAAAGACTCTGGGCACGAAATTATTTACGCGCATCAAAGACGAGAACGAACGCCGTCTGATTCGCGACTTCCTCGCGCAGGATTAACAAACGGATTCACCTCCGCGGAACGCTGATCGGCATCCACGAAATCTTACAGGTATCGCTCGCGCAGGATCGCCAGGTGATGGGAGAGATGGCCCGCGACGATATAGGCGAGCGCGCGGACCGTTACCGGGTTATCGCTGGCGATGCCGCTGCGCGGCCAGGCCTCGTCCGGGAGATTTCGGAACAGGGAGAGGGTGGCTGAACGAACTGCGCGAAACTCATCCACGTGACTCGCCCATGAAACCTTGTCAGACTCAGCAGCCGCGACAGCAATTTCCTGATCATAGCTGGGAAGCGGATCCTGAAAGCCGCGCGCAAACCACAACGCTCGGAACGTGAAAACACGCTCGGTGTCGTTGATGTGACCGAGAAGTTCGCGCATCGACCACTTGCCCGGCGCATAACGATGAAGGGATTGCTCTTCGGAAATCCCAGACAAGAATGCGCCGGCTTCCTGCAACTGGGTTGCGAGTACATCCACAATATCATCACTGGCTACACGGTCGATGTAGATGGAGTAGTAAGGGGCAGCTTCGTTTGGTTTTGGTCGTTCTAACATGGAGTGAATAGTAAATCGTGAATCGTAAATAGAAAAGTCCAAGAGGTCGCAAACTGGGCCCGGTTCAGTTTTTCGAAATTCGTTTCTATTTAGCGCAAATGTCTATGGTCGTTTGGTGCGTGAGAGTTTCCCAACACCGTCGCCAGTAACTTGCGAATTTCATCGGCGCCGGCCGCCAGCGGGGTGGCGATTCTGCCATTAACGTTAACGACCACCCCGGTAGGTGTAACGTTCGCGCCGTAACTCTCCGCAACTTCGCGCTCTCGCTGCAACAGCACTTGTCCCAGGCGATTCCTCGCCACGTTTACGAAGTTTTCCTTGATCGTGCCAAAACTGATGAGCGCAATTGTTAGGTGGTCGCTATGTGACTCCTGCCATTCCTTGATTTCTTTGAAGAGCACGACGCACGGCCCGCAGCTGGGATTGGCAAAAATAAGCAGTAGGGGCTTGCCATAAGCGAGTAGCTGCGCGAGCGAGGTCTTGCCGCCGGCATACGCATCCACCTCAAACGCCGGCGCGATTGAATCGACCGGCAATCCCTGGGGCACTGCTGAGGTTTTCATCAACAGGCGTTGCTGCCGCCGATGTAAATACGTCAGCATGCCCGTGATAACGGCGAGACCAGCAAACAACAGCAGCCACTGAAAAAAACCGAGCTGCGCAAGCGTGCCGAAGATACTCAGAGCCGGCCGAGTCTGTGCCTGCCAGAACACAATACCCGCGCCAAGCGCAAAGATGAGATTGCGCACAAGTGTGGGCCAGCCCAAGGGACGAGAGTGAAGCTGGCCAAAGCAGTGGCAATCGTGAGTGCGACCGCGCGCGAGGTTTACGCTAATGGCAATAACGAACACACCCAACATCAGAAGTGCCGCGAAGGCGCTCGGGCGAGTTGTATGAACGAAGAGTAGCCCGGCAGCGGTTAGGAGCTCGGCGATCGGCAGAAGAAATGAAAGCGCCGGAACGAGCGATTGGGGTGCGCCAAAGTTTTTGACTGCGTCGCGCGTGCCCTTCTGGTCGAGCAGTTTAGTGATGCCGGCAACAGCGAAGACAGCACTCAGCGCGATTCGAAGCAGAACGATGATCAAGTTCATTGAAGAAGCAGCGGACAAGTCCTGGAAAGTCAGAATAGCTGACTAAAGTAAGCATTGTTAGTTTAGCCCAGGATGCGATGTAAGCTTAAGGCAGGACAAAATGCGGTAGTGGTTCCGTTCCATCGCCAGCATGTTTCAAAATGAAGCAGTACGCAAATTAGCCCCGGCTTGTGATCGTCTTTAGCCTGCCGCCATAGTATTCTCCTACGCGACTCGCCCTCGGATTCCACTACCGGGCGGTTCAGGGCTTTTTGAGCGCTGCTCGTTCAAAATCGCGGAACTTGAGTGGGTCGGTGACCGTTTCTCCTTGTAGGAAGGTTCAGTTCCGCAATTCTTTTTATATTGGGAAGGAATATGCGTTATGTATTGCTCAGCTTGTGGGACGCCTCTGGCGCCTGGCCTCAGTTTTTGTAATCGCTGCGGCATGAGTCTGAAGGAGCGTGCTGAACAAAAACAGACCGGAGCGATCACCGCTTTCCTAACCGCCATCACTCTCATTGGCACAATCGGCCTGGGGATCATGTTGGGAGGAGCGATTGCGCTCAACAACGAAGCGCACTTGAAAGAAGAGCTTGTCGGCTTCTTTATGTTCTTTACTTTCCTGATTGTTGGTATCACGGAAATAATGCTCGTAAGACAGTTGTCCCGGTTAACGGGGACCAACCAAACAAAAACGATTGAACCTCCGCAACATGTCGCAATGCCCAACGAGTTACGCCAACCTCAACCGCGTACGCTTCCGGAGCCCATTCCCAGCGTTACTGAAAACACAACTCGCACGCTGGAATACTCGCGCCATGAGCCTTCGAGTTAACCAAGCCTTCAGAGGTCTTGAGCATTGAGAGGAAATAACGTGAAGAAAATTGTCCTGCTGGTCCTGATTGCGCTCGCGTCAGGTTGCCATAGCTTTCACGACGAGATTGCGGGTTCTGGAAAACTGCAAAAAGAAAGGCGCGAAGTTGGATCGTTCACTTCGATCTCGACTGAAGGGGCTTTTGATCTTCAAATAGTCTGTCAAAAACCACTGAACCTTGAGCTCGAAGGCGACGACAACATTCTGCCGCTCGTCAGCACGGAGGTGTCTAACAATGTGCTGCACATAAAGAGTCTGCGCGGTTATTCGGTTTCTGAACCCATTACGTTAAGAATCTCGGTCCCGAATCTTGAAGGAATATCGGCGAGAGGAGCGGGCAACATCCAGGTCTCCGGAATCGGGAACGAGAAATTCGACATCGATGCTAGCGGCGCCCCAACGATAAGGGCTGCTGGGGAAACCAGAGGATTGAATATTGACGCGAGTGGCGCGGGAAAGATCGATACGCATAGATTGCGCGCCGCGCAAGTCGTGATCGATTCCAAAGGGGTTTCAAACATTGAGGTCCATGCGAGCGAGCGACTGGACGTGATCGTTTCTGGCCCATCACATGTAACCTACGAAGGCGATGCGGTCGTGAATCAAACAGTACACGGACCAGGCAAAGTAGAGAAAAAAGAATCGGGAGGATCGTAAACGTTATCTTCAGGTTCGCGCTTGTGATATTTTTCGGTTGACATTCCACTCAGTACTGAATAACTATTTGTCATTATCGAAAGGAGCTTATCCAGCCAATGACCTATGTAGTTGTTGAGTTATGTGTTGACTGCAAATATACCGACTGTGCCGCGGTGTGCCCGGTCGAAGCATTTCACGAACTCCCCGACCGTCTCTACATTAACGCCGACACTTGCATCGACTGTGATGCGTGCGTGCCCGAATGTCCCGTAGAAGCGATCTTTGCCGATAACAACGTGCCCGAAAACTACGCCCACTGGACCCAGATAAACATCGACGAAGCTCCAAAATATCCGGTGATCAGCGCCAAGATTCCCGCCTTGCATGGCCCAACCTGTACTGGACCAGAAGAGTAATTTCCCAAAAATCTACTCAGAACGATTTAGAGGCGAGCCATTCAGTGTTGGCTCGCCTCTTTGGCAGTATTTTCCAGGCTGGTTCCTTGAGCTGGCGTGGACGTCTAAGACTGTTCTGCTGCTTCCCGCCCGATCGAAGGTCTTGGTACAATTCAAGCTATGAAAGTAATTGCTGCCCTCGCTGTTCTGATTCTTAGTTCACTCGCTTATTCCCAATCCGGGCGAAGAGTAAAAGAAACCCGGGTTGCTGTGCCCGCACCTTCGCAGCAGGAAAATGAGCCAAAAACAAATCCGGCATCACAGGATGAGCCACCTCCCGTAACGGCGGAAAAGAACCAGGACTATCGCTGCACACAGGATGGAAGTCTTGCCAGAATTCTGGAAACAGACACTAGCGATGAACTGGTCGTTTCGGCAAAGCAAGTAGATACACGCGTCGTGATCACCGCCAAGCCTCGGCCTTCATACACCAAAGAAGCCCGACGCAACGGCGTCCAGGGTTTCGTCACGTTGAGAGTTTTGTTTTCGGGTGTGGGGAAAATAACGCGTGTAAGAGTGCTGAAAGGTCTTCCGGCGGGACTCACGGAAAACGGGATTCGGGCCGCTTGCAAGATGGAATTTAAACCGGCCATGAAAGACGGTCAGCCAGTCGGGCAATGGCTAACCGTTGAGTATGTGTTTCGTTTGGCTGACTCTTCGATCTTCACTCCCTGAGCAGGAAAAAGGGATTGACAGCCGACAATGCCGGTTTGTACCTTCTGCAATTGAAAACGCGTCGTCTCCCGCCTGGCTCCCAGTGCGATTATCCGATTGCTCTGGGCTCGTACACTTTTAGTGTTTGCCTAATGAGAAGTTAATGACAAAGCGACCTGGTCTTGTCCTCGCCACTGTCTTTTGTTTTTTGGTCGTCTCCTGGGATGCTCCCGTGGCTGCGAGAGACACGTGGACGAGCGTGCGCTCGAAGAACTTCCTATTGCTTGGCAACGCGAGCGAGAAAGACATACGGCAGGTAGGTGTCCATCTCGAACAGTTTCGCGAAGTGTTTTCGCGTTTGTTTACAAGCCTAAACGTCAATTCACCAGTGCCGACCACAGTCATCGTTTTCAAAAACGACGATTCCTATCGCCCTTTCAAGCCTAATCAATATGTTGCTGGGTTTTTTCAACCGGGCGCTGACGTGAATTACATCACTCTCAAGCTGTCCACTGATTTGCACAGCGATCAGGATCCATTCACCACCATCTTTCATGAGTACACCCACCTGCTTGTAAGAAACACAAACCATAATGTGCCGACGTGGTTCAATGAGGGACTGGCCGAATACTACAGCACGTTTAGCATCACCGGTGATCAGAAAGTAGTAATGGGCCGACCAATAGCCAGTCACGTCTACCGGCTGCGCGAAAACAGGATGTTGCCGCTGCGCACGCTGTTTCAGGTAGATCAGAAATCTCCCTATTACAACGAGCGTGATAAGCAGAGCATTTTCTACGCTGAGTCGTGGGCGTTGATGCATTATCTGATTCTGGGGAAAGACGGCCAACGGTTGCCTCAAATGCTCAAGTTTGTGGAACTGCTATCGGCGAATGTGCCGGTGGAGCAGGCATTCCCGCAGGCTTTCGGAATGAGTTTCGAAAGCATTGAGCAGGAATTGCGCTCCTACGTCCAACGCGATCGCTATCCAATTATTAGTGGAAGTTTCTCAACCAGGGTGGGCTATGACACCGCAATGCAAACCGCCCCGATGACCGAGGCTGAAGTGCAGGCCTACCTGGGTGACCTGCTCCTTCACAGTAATCGTGATGATTGCGAAGCCTATTTGCAGAAGGCTCTGACTCTCGATCCGAGTCTGGCAATGGCCCATGCTTCGCTGGGCATGTTGCGAGTGCGTCAGGGCAAGCCTGAGGAGGCGCGCAAAAGCCTGGAACGAGCAGTGGCCGCAAATTCTCAAAATTACCTGACTCACTATTACTACGCCTACGCACTTAGTCGCGAGGGAAACCGCGACATGCAAACGGTCGCGCCCGAGATTGCAAATAGGATGCGAGCGGAACTCAAGCTCGCGATCCAACTTCGCCCGGATTTTGCCGAATCCTATAGCCTGTTGGCGTTTGTGAGCCTGGTAACTAATAGCGACCTTGATGAAACCCTGGAAATGGTTAAAAGTGCTCTCGCAAACTCTCCCGAACGAAATGATCTGGTTTATATGCTGGCGCAGCTCTACCTGCGCAAAGAGGACTTCAAGACCGCGCGCCAACTCATTGCCAGGTTGAATGGCGACAGTGACCCGGAGAGGCGTCGACGCGCGCAAGGATTGCTGGCCCAGATCATCTCGCTGGAAGAGTTGGCACGCGTACGCCAGGAGCGGGATTTACTGGCATCAGTCGCGCTTCACTCGTCAGACTTCCGAGACTCTCACGATCTTAATGGCCAACCAGTCTTAGTCCGGGACGTCGATCCGGCGGCTATTCTGCGAGAGTCGCTTAGAAAACCTGCTGCCGGTGAGACGCGAGCACAGGGCATTCTGGTGCGCCTCGACTGCGATGCAAAAGGCATTACCTTCATTGTGAAGGTTAACGATCGATTTCTGAAACTCCATACGGATAGTTTTTCGCAGTTGAATATCCTGAGCTTCAGCGAGGATGCAGGTAAGCAGCTTAACTGTGGTATCCGCAAGCCGGCGAATAACGTAGTCGTGTGCTACTCCCCTGCAAATGATCCGCGTGCCAGAGTTGATGGCGCCATTAAGTCAATTGAGTTTGTGCCTTCCGACTTCAAACTACAAATCCTTGAATCAAGCCGTCGATGATCGCAGGGTGCTAATGTTAGGGGCCGGACCCGAGTACCGACCTTTTTTGCATTTGCGAGCCGCTCGAATATTCGAAACGCCTCTTGGTACTCGTCGCAGATAGCCGGCCGCCGGCTCTACCTGCAGGAAACCTTTCGGCAGTTGACCATATCCGACGCTGCGCGCATGATCATCATGGCTCGCCGCCGAAAGGAGTTTTACTTGATTACCTGCCGCAAGATGACTGCCGCCGACGTTGCCGACGCCTTTGAGATGCTGCGGGTATTTCTCAGCGAGGACGAGCATTACCTCGCCAGCAGCAAGGCTTATGGCGATCGCGGATTCCAGGGACTCAATGACGCGCTCGATCTATTTCTCGAGGAGCCTGAACTCGGATTTGTTTGGATGGCCTATGACGACCGTGGCGTCAGTGCGATTTGCGTGGTTTGTTACGCAATCTCTACCTCGATGGGCGCAGTGGTTGCGAAGCTCGATGACGTTTCAGTGAAAGCGGACCGCCGCGGCGGCGGGATAGGTACAGCTCTGCTGGAGCAACTGAAGGAGCAACTGAGAAAAGAATCCGTGACGCGAATTGACGTTGGTGTGCACCTCGAGAATCCCGAAGCACGCAGGTTTTATGAGCGGCTTGGCTTCGTGGCGTTGAATGAAGAGCGCCTGGCCTGTGTCATTTGAATCAACCTCAGGCAATCTTTAGCGTTCTTGCCGGGCTGCCGCCTGCTTTGATTTAGCATTTCTCTTTCTCACAGCAATCGAATCTCGCAACTAACTTGACTGCTTTCCGATAGCCCTTCTGCAGGCTTGAACAATGGCACAAGCAGCAGCGGTGCCGTCCCGGCGGCTCTGGTTGCAGTTTTAGTAGCGTTTCCTTGGTGACATTACCTGGATGCATGAAATCTTGTGTCAGTGACTATAAGAACCAGCGCGCTATTTGAAACCAGGGAGAGCGGTTGCCCCCAGTAAGCCCGAAAGGTCCCTTAGTTCAATATTTGCAGAGTCATGCCCAGACTCATGAACCATGCAAGAAGTTTTGTATCCGGTCGATCGCTGCGGCTCGGAGGTTGCGGCGGGCGGGAATCGAACGGAATAAAGACAGCGCTGAGAGAGAGGGAACAAGGCAGCAGTCGGCGATAACCACTTCGTCCGCGGCGAATACCGGTTTCGGAGCTTGCTATAGAGATGGCCGCATGGCTTGCGGTGGCTATGGCGTCAGGTCGAGCGCTTCTACTATGCGCGTGAAAGGTATCTTTGCAGCTTCATTGACCTCGCGAACGTGATCGGCACTGTCCGCCTCAAACAGGCACATGCAATGGGCTTCTCCGGGAACGAAGGTGGTGCGGATGTAGCGAACCGGTTTACCTTCGTCGGTAAACTTCTCGCTGGTTTCAATAGCTGCTTTCTGGGCAGCCGCTAATTGCTCCATTTTGATTCCCGGTAGCTCGCGGTCAACCATGTAAACCGACATATTGGATCTCCTTGGGGGTTTCGTGAAACGCGTGAATCCTAGATCAGCAACTGCAAAACAGTAAACCGGGAAGGAGCACTCCAGGCGGCTGGGCAGGAAAGATTACTCCGGATTGATGTCGTTAGTGCCAACCTTCGAGCCTCGTTGACGATTCCTGGATCAACCCTTAGGATTTCTTTGCAAACGAAAACAAAATCCTGGAGACAAATAAATGTCGCAAGCAATACCGCAACCATATGAGACGCTTCTGCTCGAACGGCGCGATCACGTCGCCATTGTCACGGTTAATCGTCCTGACAAAAGAAATGCGCTAAACATCAAGACACGCGAAGAGGGTGCGGCGCTGCTTGAAGAACTCCGCACTGATGCGACGATTCGCGTGGTTGTTATCACGGGCGCGGGCGATAAGGCATTTATCGCAGGAGCGGATATTGCTGAGTTTGCCGGTCGTACCGCGATGATGCAGCGCGACGTGATGACCGCGCGTTCGCTGTTTACCGCTATCGACACGTTTCCTAAACCAATCATCGCCATGATCAACGGCTATTGTCTGGGCGGCGGCTGTGAGTTGGCGCTGGCTTGCGACTTACGGATTGCCAGCGAGACAGCCTCATTCGGTCAACCGGAAATCAATCTCGGTATTATTCCCGGCGGCGGGGGCACGCAACGCTTAACCCGCCTTGTCGGTGAAGGCAAAGCTATGGAGATGATTCTCACGGGTGACATCATCGACGCGAAAACCGCATTTACCATTGGCCTGGTGAATCATGTGGTTCCGGCCGATCTCCTTGAGGCGAAGACGATGGAGATCGCCAACCGCATCGCTACTAAGAGTCCAATCGCGTTGGGCCTTGCAAAAGAAGCAGTGAAACTCGCGTCTCGATCGAACCTGGACGAGGGTTTGCGTCGCGAAGTTGATCTCTTCGCGCTTTGCTTCTCGACTGAAGACAAGGACGAAGGCGTGAGCGCCTTTCTGGAAAAACGAAAGCCGGAGTTCAAAGGGAAATGAGTTCCAAGTTTCGAGTTAATGAAGAGAAACTGACCGGCCAACGATGCGAAAGCTCAAACTTCCGGAAGCTGAAACTCCGAAAGTTCGGAACCAGAAACTCGAAACTCGAAACTACTAAAATGTTGAGAGCCATCGTTACCATCTTCGGAATCGTGCTCGCAGCTATTGGTGGCGTTATCGCTTACCGCGCGCTTTTTGTCGAACCGAGTGCGGCGGTGTTAATTTCCGAGAGAGGCATACGCCAGCTCCCCGACACTTTTCGCGTAGTAGAAGGAACAGTGCTTCTTGTTGTTGGGACTGCCATAGCGTTTATGGCTGCATTGAGGAAGCCGAGGCGGTAAGGGTCGAGCGATTTGAATTTCTACCACTGCTTGACGCTCTTTTGCGCGCGGGCTACTCTTGTTTGCCAATGCAGTTGATTACAGAATTCACTGCCGTTCACTAGTAAATCCAATTTGGGGCCGTAGCTCAGCTGGGAGAGCGCATGACTGGCAGTCATGAGGTCAGGGGTTCGATCCCCCTCGGCTCCACCAATCCTATCAAGCACCCAGGTCAAATATCTGTCGCGGAAAATCCTGACAAGTTCCCGAGTCTGGATAAAGCCGTGGGCAGCACCGTTTCAAAGCGAATGAGAAGATTATTTCGTTGTCCCAGGTAATCGAAAAAAGAAGAAGGTCCGATTCCTCACGATGGGTCCCCCGAGAGTTGCTACACGCCGCCGTTAGATTGGATAAGACTCCTAATCTTTCCAAATAGCCCCTAGTCCGGCATCCCATAGTCGTTTATTAAGGGTCGGGATTTCCTTGTCGAGAATCTCATTGGCCTTTGCTTTTAAGCCAGACCATTCCATATTCAGTTGCTTCAGCCGATCCAGCGACGGATGATTCACTCTTGGAATATCACTTTCTGATTGGTTGATCAGGAACAGATAATTGGCCGTGAACTTATTTGGGAAGTTCTCAACATCATCGTACGCCTTTGATTTACGCTGCACCATATCTTCATCCCAGGTTTTCATTTTCTTTAACAGGGCATCGCCTTCTTTCTTTACGGCACTGAATTTATCCCCGGTCGGTAATGAACCGAGAAGCGATTCTAACTGTGTCTGTTTTTCGTAAAGGCTGTTTACCATTCGGTGCATCGAAGCCAATTCAGTTTCCATATCCGACATGATCTGATGATATTCCTTGTATGTTGAGGCGTCTGTCGGGTAGAGAGGATTCGCAAGTATCTCAGCTTCGGTTGAGACCGACTGTTCACCCATTTGTACGGTTATACTGTATTTCCCCGGCGGTGCTTTATGTCCGGTGTAGCGACCTTCGATACGAACTCCGGGCACGCCCGGCATCGTTGAATAACGCATATCCCATACAAACCTGTTCAGTCCCGTAGCTTTGGGCAGAAGCGGATCTGGCCTTGGACCGCCATCATATTTCTTGAACTTATCATCAGCTCTTGAAGAAAAGCTGCGAACGATATTTCCTACCGCATCTTTGATCTCCATCGTAATTTCGTCAGTTTTTTTCAACTCGGGCAGTTGGTAGTAAACAACCACTCCGGTTGCCGGATTTACGCCTCTGAATCTGTTAGCTCCGGTAAACTCAGCAAGTAGCATTTCAGGAGTGAGGTCAGGCGACGCGTCCATTTCACTAGAGCCATTTACGATGTAAGCATTCTCGGGTCGGTAGATAGCGAAAGAAGCCGCGTCTTTCTTGTACTGACGAATGACACTCAAATCATCCAGTATCCAGAACCCTCTCCCCGACGTGGATGCGACCAGGTTTCCTTTATGTATGCGCAGATCGGTTATTGGAGTAACGGGCAAGTTCAATTGAAACGGCGACCAATCCCTTCCGCCATCCCAGGACAAAAATAGACCAAGTTCAGTACCCGCAAATAAAAGGTCCCTTCGCACCTCATCCTCGCGCACAACGCGGGTAAATGCATTGGCAGGTAGGCCATTGGTGATCTTGGTCCAGGTGTTTCCATAATCTGTGGTTTTGTATAAGCCGGGAGTGTAGTCGTTGAACTTATATCGGGTCGTGGCTATATAAGCAGTTGCTTTGTCGTGCGGCGATACTTCAATGGCATTGATCAGACATTCTGCCAAGCCGGGCGGGGTTACGTTCTTCCAGTTGGCACCACCATCTCGAGTCAGATAGACAAGTCCGTCATCACTGCCTGTCCAGATCACTCCTTTTTCGTGAGGTGACTCCATGATGTAACTCAGCGTGCCGTAATTTTCCGCACCGACAGCTTCGTTTGTGTATGGCCCACCGCCTTTCCCCTGTTTTTCCTTTTCGTTGCGGGTGAGGTCAGGTGAGACTTCTTTCCACGATCTACCCATATCACTTGTCTTCAGCAAGTACTGAGATCCATGGTAATAAGTATTGGGTTCGTGTTTGCTCCAGATGATTGGAGCATTCCAGTTAAATCGATACTTAATGTCTTTCGCATCCATTCCCAGGTACTGAATGGGCGCAGCCATAATATTCGTGCCGGCCTGCGCTTTCACATCCAGTACCTCTATCGTTCCCTGATAGCTGTCGCCGAATACATATTTGGGCTCATTGGGATCGAATGCGAGAAAGGCACTTTCACCGCCGGCAGAAGCCTCCCAGCTATCAGTGGTAATCCCGCCGCTTCTTAACTCACGGCTGGCAATGGAAACGGATGTATTGTCCTGTTGTCCTCCATAGATACGATAGGGAAACTGATTGTCTACGTTGATGCGATAAAACTGCCCCGTCGGCATGTTGTTTTGCGTGCTCCAGCTCTTTCCGTTGTTGAAAGTTATCGCGGAACCGCCATCGTTGGAAATTATGAAGTTGTTCGGGTCGTCGGGGTTGATCCAAAGATCATGAAAATCACCGTGGGTGCCGGACAAGGTCTCCCATGTTTTACCGCCATCCGTTGAACGGAGTGCAGATGCACTCATAACGTAAATCGTATTTTCATTTTTCGGGTCAATGAATAGCTCAATGTAATACCAGGCTCTCTGCACCAACCGGTGGTCATTGGTAATACGGCTCCACTTCTTACCGCCATTAATCGAGACAAATAAACCACCGGCCTCTTTATCAGAATCGCTTTCGATCAGTGCATATACTTTTTCAGGATTCGAACGGCTTACCGCGATCGACATTTTGCCCATTTCTTCCGGCAAGCCGTCTTTCATTCTTTCCCACGTATCGCCGCCGTCGGTGGATTTATACAGACCGCTGCCCGGACCTCCGCTGATCACTTTCCAGGGAAGCCGCCCATGCTCCCACATCGCGGCATAAAGTATCCTTGGATTATTCGCGTCCATCGATAATTCCGCTGCACCGGTCTTATCGTCCACAAATAAGACGCTTTTCCAGGTGGCTCCGCCATTGGTGGATTTATAGATCCCCCTCTCCTTCGATCTGCTGTACAGCGACCCCTGTGCCGCTATAAAGACTATATCGGTGTTTTTAGGATCGACGACGATCCGTGAAACATGCTGAGTTAATTCCAATCCGATCTTTTTCCATGTCTTACCTGCGTCAGTTGACTTGTACACGCCATCCCCTGGGTGTGTCATCACACCGCGTACCGCGTGTTCACCCATGCCCACATAAACGACATTTGGGTCGCTTTCGGCAACAGCCACAGCCCCAATGGAACCGGTCTTAAAATAACCATCCGAGACATTCCGCCAGCTGATTCCCATGTCATCTGTTTTCCAAAGACCACCACCGGTCGTCCCCATATAATAAGTCTTGGGATCGCCCACCACTCCGCAGGCAGCATTGGAACGCCCGCCACGAAATGGGCCTATGGATCGCCATTTAACTGTTTTGAAAATGCTGCTGTAATCATCCGCAACCGCGTTTTGTGGGACTTGCGCGGACAGATGGCCCACAAGGAAGCAAGAAACAAATATTGATAGTAGGTGCTTTGACATGGAAAAAATCCTCAACCAAATAAGAATTTGCCAACGATGATACACGACCAGACCGCTTTAAGATCGTGATCATTTGATTCTCACTGAACTTTCGAACCTTCAATGTAGTGAAAGATCTCAATTGAAGTGGACTTCAACTTACCGCGGCGCGCGTGGTGCGCACGCTCAACCGGATAGCCGCCAGCGGGATCGATGATCCGAACGTTCCGGATCAGCGTCGGTTCGGCCATGGGCGGCGTGTAGGAGATCGGCCAGCCGACCCTCTGTTCCTCGCCATCGGGCGAGCGCAACCGCAGTCCTCCGTCGGAGACGAAGAGCAGAGTGCCGTCGCGCGATGACGAGGCGTAGAGCGCCGCGTCATTTCCGATCGGCTTCGGGTCGGACAGCATCCCTGTGTGATCGAAAGGCGCCTGCCATAGGCGGTCGTGGCGGACGAACACGATCGTGTGCTGCGGCGTCCACTGCAGAAAGATTGGCGCATTGGGGAAGTGCGTCACCGCTTGCCGCTGGCCTGATAGCGGCACAAAGGTCGCGCGCCCGGGCTGGTTCGGATTGGCCTCACCGGACACCAGCAGCCCGTCCGACTCCGGACTCCATTGCGGCGGGCTGGTCCAGTTCAAACCGATCGATCCCAGGTCCTGAGTCTGCGCGGTATCCGCCACGTTGCTGGCGCGGGCGTCCACCACCCGCAGCACTCCGTCATCCTGCGCGTGCACGAACGCGAGATGGCGGCCATCGGGAGAATAAGCGGGATATGTCTCGCGACCGGGCAACGCGGTGACTCGCCGGGTGACGCCCGTCGTCAGATCGGTCGCGAACAGATCCTCCTGGTCCCGCCACTCCGGCGGACCAGGCGACCTCGGCGCCATCCGACGACCACGCGAGTGAAGTCGCTTCAAACGGAACGTCCGCAACCGCGCGTGGACTCCCGCCCACCGGTATGATCCACAGCTTGCCAAGCGCGAGCACCCCAATGCGTCGTCCGTCCGGCGAGAGAGCCAGTCCCATGAAACCTCTCGCAGGCTCCTGGTGACCGGGTTCAGGAAACCGGGCAGGCGGCAGCGCGCGCCGCGGACGGGTGAGTGAGAGCTCGGCGGTGAACCGGATTTCCCTGGGTTGGCCGCCGGACGCGGCGACCTTCCACAAGCGGCCGTCGGCCGAATACAACAACGCGCTGCCGTCCGGGACCCAGCGGATCCGGGTCGGTGTGACGTCGGCATTGTTAGACAAATGAGAGACTGATTGTAACGGTAGGCAAGTGACTCATCTCTCCCGCTGCAATCATTGAATGACGCTCGTGTGTGTCCCTATACAATCCACAAGAGCTTGCCCTATCATTACAACTTCATTACTCGCTTGGCTCCGTGGGACAGACGCCTTAAAAGGGCGCCCCTTTCTCTTACTTACAAAACCCTCACGATTTAAGCTCAGGCCTCTTTGAATTCTTTGTTTATGGAGGGGAGATGATCGGTCAAAAGCTTTCCAACCGATACGACATCAGGGCGGAGTTGGGTCACGGCGGAATGGGCGTCGTCTATCGGGCGCATGATCCCTTATTGAACCGCGAAGTTGCCATCAAGCTTATTCCACCCACGCTGCTGAGCCCTGAAACGGAACAACGTTTCCAGCGCGAAGCGCAGTTGGTGGCCCAGATGGATCATCCCGCAGTTGTGCCGATCTTCGACTTTGGCAAGCATGAAGGATCGCTGTTCTTTGTCATGCCCGTCGTCCAGGGAACAAACCTGCGCTGGTTCCAGCGCGAAGGCGCGCTCACGCTTGGCGAGGTTATCGACATTGGGATTCAGGTTGCCGAAGCACTTGAATACAGCCACTCACGCGGCGTAATTCACCGCGATATTAAACCGGAGAACATCATGGTGGTGCGTGAGGATGGCGCCCGGCTTAGAGTTCGGATCATGGACTTTGGTCTCGCCCGAGGCGCTACCGAAAGTCGTATCACCAAGACCGGAACTATTGCCGGCACGCTCTCCTACATGAGCCCCGAGCAGGTAGCCGCCAGCGGGGTGGACCATCGTTCGGACATCTACTCTCTCGGAACTGTGCTGTACGAATGTCTTACCGGCGAACCGCCATTTTCGGGTGAGCTTCAGTCAATTCTCTATCGCATAGTTCATGAGATTCCCCAGCCCCCGCGCTTATTGGGTGCCGACATCAATGAGGATCTTGAGGAAGTCATACTCACCTGCATAGCCAAGGATCCTGTTAAAAGACCACAGCACGCGAGTGAGGTCGCTGATTCTCTGCGGCGCTGCCAAACCCGACTACACCAAAGCGATCTTGGCAAATCAGTGGTAATGACGAAGACACTGATGCTGCCGCGTGTGGCCCTCTCTCCGTTCATCGGTCGAGAGAAAGAACAAGCTGAGTTGCAGAAGCGACTCAATGCCGCCATCAGTGGTGAATGCCAATTCGTGGTGGTTTCGGGTGAGCCCGGCGTAGGCAAGACACGACTGCTTGACGAAATCGAGAACCTGGCGAAGGCCCGCAAACTGCTGGTGCTTCATGGCCGATCAATCGAGCAGGACGGCGCCTTTCCCTATCAGGGATTTTGCGAAGCTATTCAGGAATACTTCCGGCAAAATGATACGTCCAGCTCTCCGGACAATAAGATAGAGCTTTCAGACGTTGCCCCTGATCTCGTGTCGCTGTTTCCCATGCTCACAGAGATCAGTGAGATTCGCGCCGCCGCGACGGGCGATTCTAAGTTGGCCCAAACCGGTGGATCGCCTGGCGGATCGCAAGGTCCCGAAAACCGCACTCAGATTTTTGAGCTGTTGGCGCGAACACTGACGCGCCTGGCAGCCGGAAAGCCGCTGATCCTTTTCCTCGAAGATCTACACGCCGCCGAAATATCCATCGAGGCATTGCAATACATTGTTCGACGATTGGGACCGACACCCACACTGATCGTGGGTACCTACCGTACAAGTGAAGTAGACAGCCGCTCCCATCCGCTGCTTCGCATGCTGGATAGTTTCCGTGGAGACCGCCGTTTTTCGGCCATCGCCCTCGGACCGTTCTCACCGGCAGAACATCGATTGTTTCTCGAAACACTAATTGGCGGACCTAAACTAGCTGAGAGTCTCGTCGAAAAACTCTATGAGGGAACTGAGGGCAATCCATTCTTCACTAAGGAACTGGTGCGTTCGCTTCTCGATTCCGGCGGCATCTCAAAGGACCAAACCGGAGCGTGGAGTCTGGGTGCGGCCACTGATCTCTCAACCGGTGACTTGCCGGCCACAATACAGCAGGCAGTTGAAAGACGCATTGAGCGTCTGCCTGAGGAACTGCGCGAGGTGCTATCGATCGCTTCCGTAATTGGCAAAGCTTTTGACTCTCGCGATTTGGAAGCCCTGGCCGGGGCAAACGATGTTGAGGACGCGATTGACCGTCTTGTAGATGAAGGACTTCTCGAGGAAGAGCGCGAGTCACGCGGCGATCGCTTGACGTTCTCGAGCGGTGTCGTTCGCGACGTGCTTTACGGCGCAATTTCGCGCCGCAAGCGGAGATCATTACATCGCAAGTATGCTGAGGAGGTTGAGAAGCGTCACGGAGGAAGGCTTGAGCGAGTCTATCCACAACTGGTCCACCACTTCTCTCAGGGCGACGTTCCAGACAAGACAGTTGAGTATGGGTTGCGCATGGCCAAGGCTGCGCTCGATGCTTTCAGCCCCGAAGAGGCAGCTCGGGCTGCCAAAACGGTACTCGAGTTTCTCGATGAAGAATGGGAGGGTGACCCTGCTCTGGAGGGAGAAGCGCGAATGCTGCTCGCCCAGGCACACCGAATGGCTGGAGATGTCGACGCCGCATTAAAAGAGGCGGAAAGTGCGGGACGCATCCTCGAACGTGAGGGCCATAAGTCGCGGGCCGTGACCGCGCTCTTACTCGCAGCAGAGACTGCCTGGCAGGCCAGAAAGGTTGAAGAGACAACCCGATTGGTCCAGCAGGTTATGGATGCGGCGCGCGCTGTGGGAGATAAGGATAGTCTCAGGCATGTGCTCTCTTTGGCTGCCACGCTCGCCAACCTGCGTGGAGAGTATGAGAAAGCCAATCACTACCTCGAAGAGGCTGTTTTACTGGCTCCTGCGCAAAAGGAAACCGAAACCGACGAAGAAATACCCAAAGGGGGCAAATTGGTCGTGGCGTTGGCGACTCCGCTTGGGGATATTGATCCCGTCAATATGGAATTGGTGGAAGAGCAGGAGATCCTGGCGAATGTCTTTGAAACTCTTTTAGCCACAGACCTTGAAGGTAACTTGATTCCGGCTCTCTGCGAGAAATGGGAAGTGTCCGACAACGGCACTTCAGTCTTTTTTACTCTGCGAGAGAATGTCCGCTTCCAGAATGGCGAGGCCTTGACCGCTGAATCTATAAAGCATTCCTTTGAGCAGAGCATTAGGGTGGCTCGCGAGCTACCTCCAGGTCTCGTGGCTATTCGCGGTGCGGCGGAATTCGCTAAAAGCGACGAGAAGGAGCTGGCTGGAATTCTGGCCCACTCAGATTACAAATTGGAAATACAATTGCCGGAGCCGCTTTCCATCTATCCCGCCTTGCTAACAGATTACAAGACCGGTATCACCCTTAACGTCAATGAAGGAAAGACCGATTCTATTCTCATCGGCACAGGTCCGTTTCGAATGGCCTCGTACAGCCCTGACCGCATTGTGCTCGAGCGCAATGAAAACTACTGGAAAGGTACTTCAGCGCTTCTTGATGAGGTCGAATTTCGCGCAGGCCTAAGCGCTTCAGAGATAGCTTCCGGGTTGCGTTCCGGCTCGATTGATCTCGCGCGTGACCTATCGCCCCAGGATCTTGAAGAGTTTCTTCGCGACCCTCGCTTTCGTGGCGGGTTGGTTGAGTCTCCGCGCAAGAATACTTACTTCCTCCTATTCAATTCTACGAGTGGTTCAGTCGCCCAGAACGCAGACTTTCGTCGGACACTCTCAGGGGTAGTGCGCACGCACGATCTGGTTTGGCAAACATTGGGGCGCTTTGCGCAGCCTGCCGTCTGCCTGATCCCACCTGGGATGCTTGGGTATGATCCGGGCAGGCGTCACCAGACACTCACTCGCGACGAGGCCTCATCCATGCTGCGAGCGGCAGGCATCAGCTATCCAATTAGCCTCAGGGCAGCGGTGCATCCTCTGTTCCTGGATCGGTATAAGTCGCTACTGACAACTTTGCTCTCAATCTGGGCAGAGCTCGGCGTAAAAGTGGAGGTGGCAACCCCCACGATGTCCTCCTACCTGGAATCCTTCCAAGACAGTACAGGATTAGATCTGTTCATCGGTAGGTGGAATGCTGACTATGATGACCCGGACGACTTCACCTATGGTCTCTTCCATTCGCGAGTGGGTGTTTATCGCCCTTACATCTCCTCGGCCGATGGTGATCAGATACTCGAAGAAGCACGCACGGAAAGCCGTCCCGGTGTTCGTGCATCACTTTATCGAAAGTACGAAAGTTTTTTGCAGGAATCAGGAATGGTGTTGCCGCTGTTTCACGACGTCGATTATCGGCTTGCCAACTCAAAAGTTCTCGGCCTCACCCTTCATGGTAGCGCGCCATATGTGAACTATAGCCGGGGTAGGTAAATTAGAATCGGTGACCAAAGCGACCGACATCGGACGGGCGGGCGGCGGAATTCTTCAAGTTCCGATAACCGGAACACTTCACCGCCTGGATCCTTCACTGGCGGCCACCGTAGAAGACGCGGAAGTGATGCCGAGCATCTTCGAAACACTGACCCGCGACGTCGGCGGCGCGAGGATCGTTCCCTGGTTGGTGACTGATTTTACGGCTGAACAAGGTGGTAAGCGATATCGCTTTCGCCTCCGAGATGATGTCCGCTTCCATGATGGACGCAAACTGACACCGCGCGATGTTCGCTACTCGTTCGAGAGACTACTACTGAACCCCGACAGCACTGGCCGCTTCTTCTATTCGCCCATCCGCGGCGCGAAGGCGCTCCTTAACGGTGAGCAGTCTGATCTGGCAGGTTTCCGCATTCATTCTGCGGACGAGTTTACGATCGAGCTGGAAGAACCGGTCTCATTCTTTCCGGCACTCATCTCTTACCACGTGGCAGCCATCGTTCCGGAGGGTAGTGACAAATTTGGAGCGAGCTGGCAAGAGGGCTGCGTGGGAACTGGCCCTTTTCGCGTAGTGAAGTTGGAGCCGGGCGTACGCCTCGAACTCGAACGAAATAAAACCTACTGGCGCAAGGGCTATCCAAAGATTGAAGGCATTACCTTCAACTTCGGTGTGACGCCGGCGGACATCCTCTCTCAATTCCGCGCCGGTCGATTTTCGCTGGCGTCGGATCTGTTACCCGCGGACGCAGAGGCCCTGCGCCGCGAGCCTGAGTTTGCTTCCGGATATCACGAGATCCCCAGGCTCATGACCTACTACGCGGCATTCAACACTCACCGCGGACCACTGAAAGACAAACGCCTGCGGCAGTCGCTGGCGCAGTCTATCGATGTAGCGAGCCTGGTCCGTCAAACTCTGGGACGACTGGCCGTCCCGGCGCACGGCCTCATTCCGCCTGGACTTCTTGGTCATGATTCAGCCTACACCCCAAGGATGCCTCTGGCATCCGCGTCAGCGCCCGCGCAACCAGGCGTGGAAATCGAATTGACCGCTGTCCTCAACCCGGTGTTCTTTGGAGAATACGCGGCTCTCGCGCGTGAGATTTCGCGCTCGCTTAGCAATCATAAGATAACAATTCGTCCCGTGAATAGGACCATGGAAGAATTTTTGGAGGCGATAAACCAGGGTTCTGTCGACGTGGTGCTGGGGCGCTGGGGCGCTGATTATCCGGATGCCGACACCTTCGCTAACCTCGTAGCCACAAAAGAGGGGATGTTGGGAACGCTATGTGGTTCAGCCGAAGTGGACCGTCTGATAGCACGGGGACGATTAGAAACATCTCCGGCGGCGCGGCATGCGGTCTATCGACAGATCGAAGAAATCATTGCGCGTGATCGACTGCTTCTTCCTCTCTTTCACGAACAGACTTACCGTTTTGCCCGACCAGAAGTCCAGGGACTCTCCCTATCTTACGGCGCCATAGCCGTCGACTATGCCAGCTTGCGGATCGACCTCTAATAACTGCTTAAGTGGTCCTTCACAATCTCTTGAGGGCCGATGAGTTTAGCTTTGCTCGACCACGGTAGCGCAACTACGTCAAGCACAGAAGCTCGAATCGATCGAACAGCTGGCTCGCGTCAGGTACCGGTACGACGCGGATTGCTCCCGTTCATTGAACAGCCGGACTCGCGCTCCCGTTCATTCCGCCATTGTCTAATGCATTCACCAGGCAGATAATTGGCCGGGCTCCCCTCCGTTCAATCAATACAATCTCCTAAAACCGCGAAGGACGAGATATGACTGCTTTTTCTGCGATTACCCGCGCAGCCCGGCCCGGAACTTTGTTGTTCTTTCTTATTCTCATTTTCTCGACAAACACTCCGGCGCAAACTCCCCGGACCAACGATCCGGCCAAACCAAAATCTTCCCTAAAACTAAAGCTGGAAAAGAAATTCTTCGCCAGCATTCTCGACGACCAACGCGTCATCTGGACTTCGCCTTTTCATTTGCACCAAAGCGACGCGAAATGGTTAGCTCCGGTTGGGTTGTCTACGGTGGTACTGCTTGCAACCGACCGGCGCACCTCCGGCGAGCTGGTCGAGCATGGAGACAACCTGAATCGACTAAGGATCAGCAGGGACATCAGCCGGCTGGGCGCGCTTTATTCCACTGCTGGAGCTGCTGGTGTGATGTATCTTGCCGGTCGAGCAACCCACAACGATCGCTTGCGGGAAACTGGTTTGCTCAGTGTCGAAGCGCTCATTGATAGCAATATTGTCGCCAGCGCATTGAAAATAGCATCCCAGCGCCAGCGACCGCCGGTAGATCATTCGAGTGGAGAATTCTTTGATGGCGGCACCTCGTTCCCTTCCGGTCACGCAATCAACGCCTGGTCGCTCGCCGCTGTGATTAGTCAGGAGTATGGCCATCACCGCCCGCTGGTGCAGGTTGGCGCCTACGGCATCGCCACTGCGGTTAGCCTGTCACGGTATACAGGGCGAAACCATTTTCTTTCTGACGTGCTGGTTGGCAGCGCGATGGGTTACGGCATCGGCCGTTATGTCTACCATAAGCATCACGATCCGGCGCTCGACACTCGAAACGAAAAAGAGATTGGCGACCTTGGCGACGTAGCACGATCCAAATTATTTCCGCGCGTCATTCCGCTATTTTACCCTCGAGCGCATGTGTATGGTGGCAAGGTCGCGTGGACCTTTTAAGTTTGCCGCTCGAACGCAGCTAGTCGACGCCACCGTATTCGATTCTGAAACGCAACTCGCTTTCAGTTCCAATGGTGAGGGCACGTTGACGGTAATTCACGAAGACGCGCCCTGACAACTTTAGTGTCGTGGAAAATGTCGCGACGCAGCGAGGCTCGCGAACGATGGCGCTCGATCAGAAGACCCAGAAAGTCTTTCTGATAACCACGGAATTCGGCCCTTCGCCGGCTCCGACTGCGGAACAACCCCGACCTCGGCCTACCGTTGTTCCCTGGGTCGTTCACGTTGCTTGTTTTTGGCAGGTAGACACGAATATTCGAAGGACGCGCGTCTGTTAAGCGAGTAAAGCTCCTCGACAAAGGCTCACGTTCTCCCGCGTCGGCGGACTCGCCGTTTCACCCTTGTTTTCGCTGGTGGTGCTTTAGCTGGCTGTGCTGCTGGGGGCGCAGGAGTGGTGGCAGTTACATCTTGTATGGGAGCATCCAGGAACGGGCGCATCTCGCCGACAAACTTATCGCTATTCACAATGCTGCGCAGCACAATGTTGATTGCTTCCTCCGGAAAGCCTGATTCCAGCGTGAAGGTGTAGCCGGTAAAGATGTCGCCCGTCTCATCCGCTCCCCAAAAAAGAAAAGCTCGATCGCTGAGTCGCAACAAGAGCCGCATGAGTGCTGGGCGGTCATTGACTTTGTCGACATTGATATAGCCACTCTTGTAATGCGGGTAGATGCGGAAGCCGATGGTTTCTTTGGGAGTAACGCTAATCACGATTTCGAAACTGTCAGCATTAACCAGTCCTGTCCTCAAAGTGCCGACATAGTTATACGGCTGCTTTTGGCTTTGACTGAAATCAATGTTGACGGCCGGACCGGCCTTCTCCAGTAATTGTGCTAACCGTTCTCTGGTTTGGTTGCGAACGGCCTCATCGTTTTGCTGGCCATAAACTGAGGTTCCCACACAGGCCGCTCGCGTAGGCTGACAGACAAAGAGCACACTGATCGTGATGATCACGCTTGAGACGACTACAAAAATTAGTTTCATATGGTTTTTCTTTAGCCACGGGTTTAGGTACGTAAGCGAAAGGCTTCTAATTTAAATCTGACTTGAAGTCAATCTTTAAAAACAGTGTTTGTGAGCTTCATCAAACGAAACAAAGGATAACTGACTGCAAGCAGCCCGAGGGCATAGAGGCTGTAACGCGTACTGCCGGCCAGGTCTGCGGCTATTGCACCAACCAGGAAAACTACCGAGCCGATTAGCGCCACGGCGGTGGTCCAGGGATAACCCCAGGCGCGATAGGGCCGATCTTTTTCCGGCTCGCGGCGGCGCAGCACAAAGATGGAAACGAAAGAGAGCGTGTAGTTTGCCACAAAGAAAAAGGCCAACGCCGAAATGACTATGTCAAACTTTTCTCCAAAAACAATAAAGAGCACGGCGACGGCCACGCTCATCGCCAAAGCGACAATGGGAGTGCCCCCTTTGTTAACCGACGCTGCTTGCTTCGCGAAAAGGCCATCACGGCTAATCGCAAATAAGACTCGTGTCGACATCAGATGATAGGCATTGATCGCACTGAGCATTGAAATGATCGTCAAAGATCGAAAGACGGTGTCGCCATGCCGGCCGAAGATCACCTGGGCTGCGGCGCCGGCGGCGAAGTCCTGTCCGGCTATCTTCGAAATTGGAAGAACATAGAGCAGCGCCACATTAACGAGAAGGTAGAGCGCTATGATCAAAAGGACGCCACCAATCATTGCCCGAGGAATGTCGCGTCCGGGATTTGTGACTTCTTCAGAAAAGTACACGACACCGTTCCAGCCGTCGTAGGTGTAGATGACGGATTGCAGCGATAGCACCAGGGCGGCAAGCAAGGCAAAACCTGTGGGCGTCGGCAGTCCCGCGTGAGTTCGGAATGAACCCTGTCCACCAAAAATAAAGGCGGCGGCGATGAGCAGGAGAAAGGCGAGCGCCTTGAGCAAACTCGTAGAGTTCTGAACTACACTGCCCCATACGATTCCGCGCCATTGAAGTGCCGCAAACACGATGGCTATCGTTGCCGCGATGACTACACCCTTGTCTTTCAAGGCAGGAAAGAGTGCGCCGGCAAACTCGCCAATAACCAGAGATACGGCCGCAGCTGAACCGCACGTCGAAAGCCAGTCGCTCCAACCGACAATGAAGCCGGCATATTCGCCGAGCGCGTAGCGCGCAAAAACGTATTGCCCACCCGAGCGCGGAATCATTGCACCGAGCTCCGCCAGAGAGATCGCGCCGAGCAAAGCGTAGACGCCGCCGAGGAGCCACGCTCCGAGAAAGAGCCAGGGATGTGGCAGTTGTAATGCAATGGTGCCGGGCGCACGAAAGATTCCGGCGCCGATCGTGTTGCCGATGATTACAGCGAGCCCAAAACCGACGCCGAGCACGCGCAGCAGGCGGCCGCGTTTTTCTGCTGCTGAAGTCGTGTTAGCTGGTCTCTCCAGTTGGTTCGCCCTTAGCAAGTGATTTCAAAAGCGTAAAGGCACAAAGCAAGACATAAAGACCCGCAAAGACCAATTGCGAACTAACAAGTTACTTCGCGGCCTTTGCGAAAATCTTTGCGTACTTTGCGGCTTCAATCGTGACCCCAGGATTGACTTTGATATCTACTCCGCAATTCCCAATTTGAGATCTGCATACAGCAAACGATGAAAGAGGTGTTCGCCGGCTTCACGCCGCACCGAAAGACGTCCTGCCTTGTAGGCTCGCGAGCTCAATCCGCGCTGCACTGATTTGCAGATCGCCTCGTCTTCATCCTGAATACGCTGGCCCACTTCAATGCTCTGCAGATTGCGCTCGCGGGCGGCGTTGGAAATATTGGGGAAATAAAAGTCAAAAATCACTTCGGTCTTATCAATGCCTCGCGGTATTACCAGGTTCGTGTCCATGACGCCCTGATACCAGTTGATCATTAAATTTGGGTAGATCCAATAGTAAAGGGCACGTTCGCCTTGACGCACGGCACCAGTTTGCTGCTCCACCCCTTCGTGGACCATCGGACTCCATTGCAGACAAAAGCGCTTGCCATTTTCGATCATGTAGTGGCTGTAATCGAGGACGCTATCGAGTCCTTTATGCAGGTGTGGCACGTGGTAACCGCCGTCGAGATAATTGTCGACGAAAACTTTCCAGTTGCAGTCGAAGGTGTAGTGGCGGCGCTCCATCCAATGAAGACTGCTGAACCTTAGCGGGCGCGTTTGTTCAATCAGGTCGGCGCCCAGAAAACTCTCCAGCGTTTCGTTTCCCTCAATTCTGACAAACACCCATTTCTCCCAAACAGCTGCCTCGATTGGCACGAGACTATTCGCCGAGCGATCAAAATTGCATACGCCAGCGAAATCAGGTGTGCCTTTCAATTCGCCTGCCAGCGAGTAGGTCCAACCATGATATGGACAACGAAGCTGATTAGCCGTGCCCGCCGGTTCAGTCATGATTGTTGCAGCGTGATGACGGCAAACGTTGAAGAAAGCGCGCAAGAGATTATCACCGCCACGCACCACTACGATTGGTTCACCTGCAATCTCTGCAGTAGCGTATTGTCCGGGTTCGCTTAGTTGATCGAGGCGACAAACCATCTGCCACGAACGCGCGAAGGCTGTTCGCGTTTCCAGATCGTAGACGCGTGGGTCTGTGTACCACGAGGCCGGAATTGTCGACGCTTGTTCGAGCGGCGCGCCGGCGTCGTAGCTGTCGATGATTTCGTTGAGCGTCGCCATGTAGTCAGCTTGGAATGACAATTCGATAGCGCCGAAGGCGCGGCAGATAGTAGCCCCGGGCGTCAGCCCGGGGGATCGGGTCAAAGGAATTGTATAAGCCCGCGAAGAGGGCGACACAAAGCCCCTCGAAAGATTCTTCGCGCCACCTAGTTCTGCCGCCCCTTGCGGGGCTCGTTCTTTGCTCAGACCAACCCCGGGCTCACGCCCGGGGCTACTATCTCTCGCACCTTCGGCGCTCAAACAATCGGCGTTGCGGTTTTCCTTTTCGGATTGAAGAAAGGTGTCTTCACCACCGTAGCCCGCACGCGATGACGTTTAGCCTCAACGGTGACTTCAAACTCAAGTTGAGTGCCCGGGCGTGTAAGGCCGCGTTTCACGGTTGCCAGCGCGATCATCTTCTTCAAAGTCGGCGACCAGGTACTCGAAGTAGCCTTGCCGACCTGCGTCGCGTCTTTGAATACCGGTACTGAAACCCTGGAAGCAATCGGCGAGACTGCCGGCGGGAGACCAACATCTTCGTAAAGCCGTTCAACTTCCGGCCAGTCAATTTCGAGTCCGACAATTTCCCGTGGATTGCCGAGCTTTTGTTCCGCCTGCAAGGCTGCCTGACCGATGAAGCGATTCTTGTTTATATGTACCAAACGCCCCAGCCCCATCTCGAAGGGAGAATATTTTTGTTCTTCAATAAGCGCTTTCTTGCTGCTGTTGAAATCTATATCGATTAGCAGCAACCCAGCTTCAATGCGCGCAACATCGAGCGCGAGCATACCAGCCGGATGAATATCAAAAGCTCTTCCCGTTTCCATCAGAGCATCCCACACCTTCACAGCCTGGTCCGCGGCAATCCAGATTTCATAGCCGAGATCACCCGTATAGCCGGTGCGAGATATCTCGACGGGGACGCCGGCGATCGTTCCAGTTGTAACTCGAAAGTATTTCAGGTTTTTGAGGTCCGCGTCATTGACCAGAGTCTGTAGCAAGCGACCAGATGTCGGACCTTGTAGCGCAAGCGCAGCGACGCTTTCGGAAATGTCCTCGATGTGCACGTCCATTCCGGCCGCATTCTGCGTAAACCAGCGCAGGCTTGGATCGGCGGCAGTCCAGCGATATGTGTTCTCTTGAAGGCGTGAGACCGTGCCATCGTCGATAACTTTGCCATGCTCGTCGCACCATGGCGTGTAGATGACCTGGCCCACCGTAACCTTGCTCATGTCGCGTGTGATGATGCGATCAACGAGGCGGGTCGCGTCTTTTCCGGTAACCCGGTATTTGAATAGCGGAGAAATGTCGATCAGCGCCGCCGCGTTACGAATCGCGTTGTACTCGTGTTCATGGTGCGGCTCGTAGGAACTGACCGCGTAGTACCCGGACCACTCGCGATAGTTCAGACTTTCGCAAAGTTGAAAAGTTCTTTCGTGAAACGCGGTTCCGATGGGCATGCCTTACCTCAAAGGCCGTGTTTGTCAGGGCGAGCGATTATAAGTATGCTTGATGTACTTCAGCAAACTGCATTACCGAACAACTCATGACTAACAACTATGACGTCATCGTCATCGGTGGCGGACACAATGGACTGGTGAACGCTGCCTACCTCGCGCGCGCGGGCAAGCGCGTGTTGGTGCTGGAGCGACGCCACGTGCTTGGCGGTGCGGCGGTCACTGAAGAGGTCTTTCCAGGCTTCAAGTTTTCGGTCTGTTCCTACGTTGTTTCGCTGCTACGTCCGGAGATTATTCGCGAGCTCGATCTGCCGCGCCATGGATTAGAGATTCTTCCACTCGACGGCACGTTCACGCCTATGCCGAACGGCGATTACCTCTGGCGCGTGAACGATCACGCAAAAACTCGCCGCGAGATTGCGCGTCACTCAAAACTCGATGCCGAAGCCTACGACGAATATGGCAAAGCCATGATCGAGATGGCCCACTTCGTGAAGCCGATCATGAGCATGACGCCGCCTGATCCAACGTCACTGAATCCGAAGGGGTTGAAGGACCTGCTTTTCCTCGGCCGCCGATTTCAAAAACTGCCGGAGGAAGACAAGTACAACCAGGTACAGTTGATGACGATGAGCGCGGTCGACTTTCTCGATCAGTGGTTTGAGACTGACGTGCTCAAGGCAACGATGTCTGCCTCCGGAATTATCGGCACTTTCCTCGGGGTTCGATCACCGGGCACGGCCTACGTTCTGCTGCATCATTACATGGGTGAGATCGACGGCGCGTTTCGCTCGTGGGGATTGTCGCGCGGCGGCACCGGCGCAATCTCAAATGCGATCGCCGACGCGGCGCGCGAAGCAGGCGCTGAGATTCGCACCGAGGCGCCGATTGAAAAGATTATTCTCAAGAACGGCCAGGCGAAAGGAGTGGTACTTAAAAACGGCGATGAGATTTATGCCGACGTTATTTCTTCGAGCGTCGATCCACGCCTGACGTTTATGAAGATGGTTGGCGAAGAACATCTGCCTGAGGACTTTGCCGATGATCTGAAGCGTTACAAGTATCGCGGCTCTTCCGGCAAGGTAAATCTCGCGCTTGATGGCTTGCCGAATCTCAAATCGCTGCCGGGCGCCGGAGCGCATCTGCGCGGCGCAATTTCGATTTCGCCGAGCGTCGATTACATGGAGCGAGCTTACGACGAAGCCAAGTATGGCCGCTTCTCGCGACGCCCTTACATCGACATCGTGATTCCCAGTTTGACCGATCCTTCAGTGGCGCCGCCCGGCAAGCATGTGATGTCGTGTTTTGTGCAGTATGCTCCTTACAACTTGAAAGAGGGAACGTGGGACGAGAAGCGCGAAGCGTTTGGCGATACAGTGATCGACACCATTGCGGAGCACGCGCCAAACATCAAAGACCTGATTCTGCATCGCCAGGTTTTGACGCCGCTGGATCTCGAGCGTGAATTTGGTTTGTCGGAAGGCAATATTTTCCAGGGGGAGCTGACTCTCGAGCAACTTTTCTTTCTGCGACCGGCGCCGGGTTGGGCGCAATATCGTACGCCGATTCGCAATCTGTACATGTGCGGTTCGGCAACGCATCCGGGCGGCGGCATCATGGGCGCGCCGGGCCGGAATGCAGCGATGCAGATATTGAAGGATAAGAAGTAGGAAATTAGCCGCGGATACACGCGGATAACGCGGTTCAGACCCTAACAGAACCGGTTTGAGAGGCGAGCAATTACTCGAGTGATTCAATCCAATTAGTGTGCTGATTAGCCCGTTAGCTGCCTATAGAATTCTTTTCAGATCTCTTCTTTATCCGCGTGAATCCGCGGCTAATTTCCGCTTTAGACTACTCGCGAGCATGACAAACTACGACATCATCATCATCGGTGGCGGTCACAACGGGTTGGTCGCGGCCTGTTATCTGGCGAAAGCCGGATTGAAAACCCTGATAGTTGAAAGACGTGAGATCGTCGGCGGCGGCGCGATCACTGAAGAGATCCATCCGGGGTTTCGTTGTTCCACATTGGCGCATTCCACAGCGCCTTTCTTTGCACAAATCACAAAAGACCTGGAGCTGACGCGTCACGGACTCGAGATCATCACACCAGCAACCCGTGTGCTTGCTCTCGCGCCCGATGGTAAATCGATCTGTATTCACAACGACACAGCTCAGACAATTTGCGAGATAGAAAAATTTTCCGCAAAGGACGCGAAGAACTATCCGGAATTCGAACAGAGTTTTTCACGCATCGGCAAGATGCTGGCGCCATTATTAAACAAGACGCCGCCGGCGATAGAACATCCCTCGCCGGCTGAACTGTGGAACCTTGGCAAGCTCGGTCGGTCGTTTCGGGGATTGGGAAAGAAAGATGCTTACCGCTTGCTGCGTTGGGGGCCGATGGCAGTTGCCGATTTGGCGGCGGAATGGTTCGAAACTGAAACTTTGCGGGCAACGGTCGCGGCACGCGGAATCTTTGGTGCGTTTGCCGGGCCATGGTCCGCGGGCACAAGCACCGGACTGCTTTGGCAGGCAGCAATGGACGGCTCCGCCCTTAGTCCGTCTTCATTCGTTCGTGGTGGCATGGGCGCGCTCACTGAAGCCCTGGCCCGGGCGGCGCTCAGCGCTGGAGCTGAAATAAGGACTGCGGCGGACGTTGAAAGAATCGAGATCTCGGAGGAAAAAGCCTCAAGAGTTATACTCAAAACAGAAGAGGAAATCTCGGCGCGAGCGATTGTTTCCAATGTCGACCCTCGTACTACATTTTTGAAGTTGGTGGATCCAGTTGATTTGGATCCAAATTTCCTCCTGAAGATTCGCAATTACCGCGCGATGGGAGTCTCAGCGAAAATCAACCTGGCGCTTTCGGGGCTGCCTTCATTTACAGGGCTCGATGCGAACGACGTGGAGGCGACCAGCGCTAAACTTTCGGGGCGAATACACATAGGACCAGACATTGATTATCTGGAGCGCGCTTTCGATGCCGCGAAGTATGGCGACTACTCACCCGCGCCCTACATGGACATCACCATCCCTTCTTTGCTCGATCCCGCTCTCACACCAGCCGGCGCTCATGTAATGTCGGTTTATGTGCAGTACGCACCTTACACGTTAAAGAATGGCGATTGGAATTCGCGACGTGAAGAGTTTGCCGACGCAGTTGTAAATGCCCTGTCAGATTACGCGCCAAATCTGAAGGAGTCGATTCTGGCTCGCCAGGTTATCACGCCACTCGATCTTGAAGAAACCTATGGATTGAGTGGCGGTCATATCCATCACGGCGAACAATCGCTCGATCAGTTCTTCACGTTTCGCCCGGTGATTGGCTGGGCGCAATATCGAACTCCGATCAAGGGACTTTATCTTTGTGGCGCCGGCACGCATCCGGGTGGTGGAGTCACGGGCGGACCGGGAGCCAATGCGGCGCGCGAGATGATTAGAGACTTTAAGGCAAGGCGGATTTAGCTCCGTAGGAGCATGATGTTTATAGCCGTAACTTCAACTAAGAAAGAGAAGCTCCGTAGGAGCGAAATGTTTGTGGGACGATACGGAATGTGCGACGTTTCGCTCCTACGGAGCTTAGGAGTTGAGGTGAACGCTCTTCTATAAACATGTTGTCCCTACGGGACTTAGGAACCAAAAAGTGAGACATGAGGAACTTGAAACCATCCCGTAGTTTTGCCAGCGATAACAACGCCGGCGTTCATCCTGACATCATGGAGGCGATCCGTGCCGCCAATGATGGCCACGTCATTGCCTACGGCGACGATCCTTACACAGCGCGCGCAATCAAGAAGTTTCGCGAGCATCTTGGTAAAGACGTGGAAGTCTTTTTCGTCTTTGGGGGCACCGGCGCTAACGTGTTGGGCTTGAAAGCCGGCACCGAGTCGCATCAGGCAATCATCTGCGCCGAGACAGCGCACATCAACGTAGACGAGTGTGGCGCGCCGGAAAAATTCACCGGTTGCAAACTGCTTTCCGTGAGCTACGGCGGATGGAAAGATTAGGGTTGACCAGATAAAACCCTTGCTTCACGAAGTTGGTTTTGAACACCACGTTCAGCCGCGAGTGATTTCAGTTTCGCAAGCGACGGAGATGGGCACGGTCTACACGCCGCGGGAGCTGAAAGATTTGGCAAGCTTTGCCCATGACAATAGCATGCTGTTGCATGTTGATGGCGCCCGGATCGCAAACGCCGCCGCTGGACTTAATATCAAACTCAAAACGATAACCAGGGACGCGGGCGTCGATATTCTTTCTTTCGGCGGCGCCAAGAACGGGATGATGTATGGCGAAGCGGTCGTGTTCTTTGACAAAGCTCTCGCGAAGAATTTCAAGTATACGCGCAAGCAAGGCACGCATCTGCCGTCAAAGATGAGATTTATTTCAGCGCAGTTTGAGGCGTTGCTGACGAACGACCTTTGGCGTCAAAACGCCGCGCATGCGAACCGAATGGCTCAAGTTCTGGCACGAGAGCTCGAAAAGGTCCCACAGATAACGATTACTCAGAAAGTCGAAGCGAATGGCGTGTTTGCCCTGGTGCCGAAGAAGTACGTTCCATTGTTGCAGAAGAAATATTTCTTTTACGTATGGAATGATGAGACTTCAGAAGTGCGCTTGATGACCTCGTTTGATACAACCGAAGACGACATAGCTGACTTTGTCGCTTTAGTAAGGAAGACTGTCACCTAAGATCTTATCCGCAGATTACGCCGATTACACAGATTAATAAGCGACGACTACCAATCTTTTGTTTGGTTTCCTTAAGTGCTTTCGACTCGCGCACTCATAATCATTTTGTCCATAGGTGTGAAATCTGTGTAATCGGCGTAATCTGTGGATTAATTATCCAGCAGAAACTTTAACAAACCACGTGCGGAGGCAATGCCCGTGAGGCGATGATCGTCGTCGCGGAAGCTTCCAAAATGTTTCGAGACTTGGGTGTCGGCGGCGGCTTGCTGCTCCAACAGGCGACGGCGTTCTTCCCTAATCTCAGCTTTTTCTTTGGCACGGGACGCTTCTAAACCGCCACCACGTATGAATTCAACAATGCGGCTCAGCTCGTCGCGATCAAACCAGGTTCCGTGGCCTTTACAAACATCTACAATCACACCCGAGCAGCGCGCGAAATTGATTCGGTTCATTAACTTCGAACACTCCGGACACGGTACGTATTTTACTTTGCTCGTCTCGCGGACCAGGTGGGATGGCGCGGGCGATGCCAGTCCGAGTACTGCTGATTGCTGTTCGCGATCGGCGCAAATT
This sequence comes from Blastocatellia bacterium, assembly GCA_963698325.1. Lineage (GTDB taxonomy): Bacteria > Acidobacteriota > Blastocatellia > Pyrinomonadales > Pyrinomonadaceae > PSRF01. The sequence goes on from CAVOQJ010000013.1 coordinate 1,875,256, forward strand.
TTTTCAAAAGAAACTACGTCAAGCCAGAGACCGAGGCACCGCTCACATTCACGTACGGCAGTTGCACCGATCGTGACTGATAACATTTCACTCTGGCAACGTGGACACTTGCGATCCTTTGCCTCGTTGATCTCCGGAGCTGCCGCCACTGCACCGCAGCGCTGACAGTGTTTGCTGCCGATGAACATCATCGCGAAGCATGACGGACAAGCAACCGTGGCGAGGCGCGAACCACAGAACTGGCAGAGGGGGCTGTCCGTTGAAGTAGCGGCGCCACAGTTTGGGCAGTTGATTGTTTCTACGTGCATCGACGACATTCTACCAGCTAAAACAGAAAAAAAAGCGAAGGCGGCGCGGAATGTTTTGCGGTAAGAACTTTTGAAAAACACGCACACGCGGCGCGGCCTTGCTTGCGCGTGAAGCGGCGGGCAAAATACAGCTCGAACTTTAAAGTCGAGTCTTACGAACGAGCGATCACAAAAACCTAACTCAGAATCAGGACAGGTGAAATGAGCGCACCAGTGCAGAAGGAAAACATCAAACCCACTCCCGAACTCGATCAACTTTGCATCAACACAATCCGGACGCTTTCGCTTGACGCCGTGCAGAAGGCCGAATCGGGCCATCCAGGATTGCCGCTGGGCGCGGCGCCGATGGCCTATGTTCTTTGGACGCGCTTCCTGCGTCACAATCCACAAAACCCGAAGTGGGAAAATCGCGATCGGTTTCTGCTTTCCGCCGGACATGGTTCGATGCTGCTCTACTCGTTGCTGCATCTGACCGGTTACGATCTTTCTCTCGATGAACTGAAAAACTTTCGCCAGTGGGGATCGAAGACGCCGGGCCATCCTGAGTACGGATTGACGCCGGGCGTCGAGATCACTACCGGTCCACTGGGCCAGGGCTTTGCGAATGGCGTCGGCATGGCGATGGGCGCGGCGCATCTCGGAGCGAAGTTCAACAAAGAAGGTTTTCCGCTGATCGATCATTACGTCTACGCGATTGTTTCCGACGGCGATCTGATGGAAGGCGTGGCCTCTGAAGCGGCTTCGCTTGCCGGTCATCTCAAGCTCGGCAAACTGATCTATCTCTACGACGACAATCACGTCACGATCGAAGGGTTCACCAATCTCGCTTTTAGCGAAGATGTGCCGAAACGTTTCGAGGCTTATGGCTGGCACACGCTAACGGTTGACGACGGCAACAATCTCGACGAGATCGAGGCTGCGATTCGCGACGCGCAGTCGGTGGGCGCCAAGCCATCTTTGATTTCAGTGAAGACAATGATCGGCTACGGCATGCCGACGCCCGGCACGCGCAAAGCGCACAGCGATGCGCCCGGCGAAGAGGCAGTGCGCGAAACGAAGCGACATCTCGGCTGGCCCGAAGACAAACAGTTCTACATTCCCGATGAAGCGCTGACGCATTTTCGCGAGGCGGTCGATCGCGGCGCGCAGCAGGAAGCCGAGTGGCATGCCCTGGTTGAGAAATATGAGCAGCAGCATCCCGAGGCGGGCCAGTCTCTGGCGCTCGACGATGAACGGTGAACTACCTGCGGATTGGGAAAGTCACCTGCCGGACTTTGAAGACGCGAAGCCGATGGCGACCCGAGTGGCGAGTGGAGAAGTCATCAATGCGCTGGCTCCGGACCTGCCGATGTTGATCGGCGGCTCGGCCGATCTCGGCGTTTCAAACAATACGGACATCAAAGGCGGCGGTGACTTTGAAGCGGGTTCTTACGACGGCCGGATTATTCACTTCGGCGTGCGCGAGCACGCGATGGGATCAACGCTGACCGGCATCTCTTTGAATGGCGGCTTGATTCCTTATGGCGGAACGTTCATGACATTTTCGGACTACATGCGTCCGGCGATTCGTCTCGCCGCGCTTTCGGAAGTGCAGGTGATCTACGTTTTCACGCATGATTCGATCGGACTTGGCGAGGATGGACCAACGCATCAACCGATCGAACACCTGGCAGCGTTGCGCGCGATTCCACATCTGTTTGTGATTCGCCCGGCTGATCCGGCTGAGGTGAGTGAAGCCTGGCGCATTGCAATCTTGCGACGCCACGCGCCAACCGCGCTGGCGTTGACGCGTCAGAAAGTTGGTTTGATTGATCGGACGCGTTATAGCTCAGCTGCAGGCCTGCGCCGCGGCGGCTACATTCTGGCCGAAGCTCAGGCTACCAGAATGGGCACCGAAGTCCGCGGAGCCGCGCTGAGTGGCGGTAGCGACGCGCCGCGAAGGCGGAAACGCAACCGCAATTGATTCTGATCGCTACCGGCTCGGAAGTTTCCCTCGCTCTTGAAGCGCGCGAGAAACTGCAAGCCGATGGCCTTCCGACGCGCGTCGTTTCCCTGCCTTGTTGGGAACTATTCGAAGAGCAATCGAAGGACTATCGCGACGAAGTTCTTCCGCCCGGCGTGACAGCACGTCTCGGCGATTGAAGCAGGCGTCCGCCAGGGTTGGGATCGTTACGTTGGACCCAAGGGCGATGTTATCTGCCTCGATCGCTTTGGCGCTTCAGCTCCCGGCGATGTGGCCATGCGCGAGTTGGGCTTCAATGTCGACAATGTATTAAGCCACGCGAAGGCGCTGCTGTAAGCCATGCGAATTGCAATCGGCGCCGACCACGGCGGATACCCGCTCAATGAACGAGTGATCAAGCGAACTCGATGCCGCGGGACACGAGACTTCTCGATTTCGGCACGCACGTCGGCTCGCGGCCGGACGACTATCCCGATTACGCTTTAAAAGTCGGCCAGGCTATCCAGAACAACGCAAGCGGAGATCGGAATTCTGATTTGCGGCAGCGGCGTCGGCGCCGCGGTTGCCGCCAACAAGCTCACTGGAATTCGCGCCGCGCTCTGCGGTGACACTTATTCCGCGCATCAATCACGCGAACATGACGACTGCAATGTGCTGTGTCTCGGCGCGCGCGTTACCGGCGAAGAACTCGCACTGGAGATTGTGCGCGCGTTTCGTCGCGGCGAGATTCACCGGCGAAGAACGGCACCGGCGAAGACTGGCGAAGATTGCTGAAATGGAAGAGAGGTAGTCGGCGACCAAAAGGGAGGAAGATTTTCCATATATCATTTCTCATTTTTCATTTGTCATCTCGTTTTCGAAGGTTCGATCTGGCTCGTTTCAATGAAAACTGATAAATGAAAAATGACAAATGGAAAATCTTCTTTGTCCTACTCTGTTTCCATTTTTGACCCAACCACAAACCGCAGCGCTCCTGGCATCACTCGAAACTCAACCGGTGTCAGTCCGCGCACATTTCCGTCAGCTTCAATCGGCATAGCATCTTCAGGGGAGAAGGTCTCGATACTGACGCCTTCTCCCTGCACGATTCGAACCTTCGGGTTTGCGACGTGTCCGCCCTTATGAATGCGCGCGAGCTCGCGCACTATCTCCGCGCGATTCAGGCCGGAAGCGGTTACGACATCCAGTTTGCCGTCATTAATCTTCGCGTGAGGCGAAAGCATCATGCCACCTCCGGCGTAGAGCGCATTGGCGACTGCGGCCAGGTTCATCCGGCCTTCAATGACCTCGCGATCGTCTATCGAGATCCGTACGTGACGTTCTCGCCAGCCGGCCAGGGCGGCGACGGCAGCCGCAGCAAAACGCGCTTCACCGGAAAACCTCCGCATGAAACTTTCCCTGGGCCGCAACGCGCGCCGCCGTCTCGCCGCCAATTCCCATGGTCGAAGCGTTCAGGCAAATGAACGGCGTTTTATATCCATCGCAAAGACCGTAAAGAACATCCACCACGCGCAACTTCTCCTCGCCAGGCTCGCGACAATGGGAAATGAAAACGTCGACCCACTTTTCCAGCGGCTCGCGCCTTCCCATCTGGCTACGAGCGAAATCATCACCGGTACCGGCGGGAAGAATTGCCAGGTGGGCCTTTGCATTTATCTGCGACGGAAGGTCTTCGACATCTTCCCTAAACTCAAAAAAGCCTTCGGCGGCTTCGCTCAACGTGCCGTCGCCGCCGACTACAGCAATGCTGGTTACTCCGTCCTGTAGTGCGGCACGCGTTCGTGTCGTTGCATCGCCTCGCTGGGTAGTTTCGTAAACGTCTAAGGCGACGCCGGCGGCTTCCAATTGTTTTCGGACAACTGGCCACGCACGTCTGGCTTTGGCGGCAGCGTTATTGACGATGATTAGAGGACGCGATTGAATGCGCACGAGAGGATAGTAGATGCTAAAGGAGCGAATGGGAAATGTTCTATCGTGAGCGAATGAGCAAGTTTGTCGCGGCGTCGCCGTTCGGCGGCTTTAACGTGCGTGATATTTACGAGGTGACCACTCAGCCTTTACCATCCATTGCATGAAAGCAGTCACGATTGCAACGCATGGCGGCATTGAAGGACTTGAAGTTCGCGAGGTCGAAAATCCGCCGCGACCCCACGCCGATCGAGTGCGCGTGCGGGTTCGCGCCGCCGGATTGAATCGCGCGGACGTTTGGCAGCGCATGGGCTACTATCCTGCACCTCCCGGCTATCCGCAGGATATTCCGGGGTTGGAGTTTGCCGGTGAAGTTGACGAAATTGGTAAGGAAGTGCGTACGTGGGAGCGCGGCCAGCGCGTATTTGGGATTACTGCCGGTGGCGCCCAGGCCGAGTATGTCGTGGTCCCGGAAAATCACCTGGCCGAGGTTCCCGCGAATCTTAGCTGGCCCGAAGCGGGAGCCGTGCCTGAAGTTTTCATTACGGCTCACGATGCGCTATTCACGCGCGCGAAAGTCCGCCCGGGCGAAGCAATGTTGGTCCACGCCGCGGGTTCCGGTGTAGGCACAGCTGCCATTCAACTCGCGCGCACTGCTGGCGCCAGGGCTTTTGGAACTTCTCGCACCGCTGACAAACTCGAGCGCGCGAAGGAATATGGCCTAAGCGACTCGATTGTTGTTAACGCTGACCCGCAGGCGTTTGTTGAAGCTGTCAACGAGTGGACGGGGGATCGTGGCGTCAACGTCATTATCGATCTTGTGGGCGCGAAGTATCTCGACGCTAACCTTAAGGCGCTGGCTGAAAAAGGACGGTTGGTTTTGGTGGGAACGACTGCCGGCGCGCAGGCAACACTCGATTTCTCGGCGGTGATGAGAAAACGAGTAACAATTGTCGGCACGGTATTGCGCAGCACGTTCAAATGAAGAGAAGGCAACCGCGACGAGGCTATTTGCGGAACAGGTTGTGCCGCTTCTGGCTGACTATACAGTTAAGCCGGTAGTCGATCGGGTCTATAAACTAGAAGAGATTCGCGAAGCTCACGCCCGTATGGAGTCGAACGAAAACTTTGGCAAGATAGTTTTATTGATAGAGTGAGGTAGGACAGACAAGAATGTCTGTCCTACTCGCAAAAGAAAGGATGGGCAGGAATGCCTGTCCCAAAAGATTAGGAGCGCGCTCGGGCGCGTCTGGCTGACAAAGCGAGTTCGCGTGCCCGTGGCATTGCATCAACTGCTCGCGCAATTTGCGGATCGGTGTCATTGAAAACCTGAAGCGCCGCCACGGAACCATAAGCAGCCGTCGCCAGGTCGTAGCGTAACTGTCGCTCGACAAACGGGCGCAGGCGATCCAATTGTTCCGGCGTCACTTTGAATACCGGTTTGGCGGCGACGAAACGCTTGAACCCTTTGAAGAGATCTTCTGTGACAGGAAAATCCGTCGACTGCAGATCGTGATCGTATTCGATCACGCGTTGCACCTTATATTTCTCAAAACCAGTGACGCGTCCGGTTGTTAATTCCAGCGCGAAAGCGAAAACCGGGTCGACAAGACGACTCTCAGCCAGGGTAATCCTTGCCGGCTTGGCCACCTCATCCGGAGCGATGCCACCACCGCCATAGACCGCCCGGCCAGTATCGGTGTGGCTTTCCGGCCCGGCTGGTAGGGTGGGCAGTGAGTCCTTTTCGCTCAAGACGCCGCCGCGAGTGTAATAGTCGTAGAAGGCGCCATTAGAGTAGTCGCGCTGAATCAGTCGTCCCGAAGGCGTATAGTATTTGGCGATAGTTAAGAGCAACGCTGAATCATATTCGAGTTGAATAGGAAGTTGGACGAGTCCCTTACCGAAGGTATTCTCGCCCACGATTAGCGCGCGATCATGATCCTGTAAAGCGCCGGCGACAATTTCGGCAGCTGAGGCAGTCTCACCGTTTACCAAGACAACCAAGGGAACCGGATCGGGAGCGTCGTTAAGCGCGGCGAATGGTTCGGTGCTTCCGTGGATTCTTCCCTTTTGCGTAACAATCAACTGCCCGCGTTGCAGAAACGTGTTGGCAATTCGCACCGCCTGAATCAAGAGGCCACCGCGATTGCCGCGGAGGTCCAGAACCAGCATGTTCATGCCCTTCGAATGAAGATCCTGAAGCGCAGCCTGAAACTCGTCAGCCGTTGTAGTGTTGAAGCCGCCAGTCATCGCCACATAACCGACGCCGGGCCTGACCATGTAGGCCTGCGGAATCGAAGGTAGCGAAACCGCATCGCGAGTGATAGTCACCGTCTCGGTTTGTCTCGTCGCGGCGTGCTCGACCGTAACTTTAACGACCGTACCCAGCGGGCCCAGCAAAAACTTGCGCACTTCGGAAAAGTTCTTACCTTTCATAGACTGTCCATCAACCGCCACGATCTTGTCGCCAAATCGCAGGCCGGCGAGTGCGGCTGGCGCACCCTGGAACGTGGCCCTGATATAGGTGTTTAGGTCATCGCCTTGATGCAGGTCGCCAATGGTTGCGCCGATACCGAAATACTCCGATCGCTGTTCAGTTTTAAAAGCGGCGAAATCGGTCGCATCGAGATAAGTTGAATGCGGATCGAGCACGTTCAGCATGCCGCTAATGGATGATTTGAAGATCGAGTTGTAGTCCAGCTTTTTGCCGTCGATGTAATTGTCCTGGATTACCGACAGTGCTTCGGCCACGTCGCTCTTTAGGACTGCGCCGCTGATGCGCGCGCCTGAACTCGTTTTATTCGGTGCGGTGGAAGCTTCAGGTGGATTACCGGGTTGCCGGCGCGCGGAACCCGTCTGTTGGGCATAACTATTTGTGGAGAAAAAAAGCGCCAAGAGAAATGAGATGGCAACCGAGTAAAATCTTGATCTCACGAAAAGCCTCCTAAATGCCTGGTTCCCGACCATAATTTTTAACTCCGCACTAGCCACGCGAGCCGAAGCGGTTTGCCAGAATAACATGAAGACCGCGACCAACTGAACGTAACGGCGAGCTGGATACGAAAAATGGCTTTGGGTTGTTTCCTCTGCAAAATCCGAAAATCGTCCCAAAAGCCTGACGCAAGCGGCAGGGCGACCCTGCCCAAGGTCAGGCTTCGCTTGAGTCTACTTCATTAAATCGCGACAAATTCCGGCGAAAAACTGGAGCTCGGTCTTCGGACTTAGTGAGTTGAGCTGTGGAAAACGTTGCCCTGCGGGCGGTTTTCAAATCGTGACGATTTCATTCCGAACCGGCATTTCCCTTCAGTGCATTTGTTTCATTGGTGAATGCCTGGAAATCGCCAGCACTGGAAGTGTTTCAAGCTACGCCCGCTAGTTTTGCTTGTCGAAAAGTTTTCCTCAAGAATAGGGTTTCTATCGTCAGGAAAAATTTTCGTATCCCCGCCGCTCGCGCTCCATGGCCTGCTCTCCAGTTTCAATCTAGCTCACTTATCAAAACGCCCGTAACTAGCGCAGTGCCGCCACACTTTCTCGCTGCTTCGGTAGGCTCCGAGGTGCGTGTTACACTTTTCGCCCAAGCCCTTAATAATAAGTCAGCGGTGGTTGTATTCCTGCTTCTTCAGCGGACTACCGACCGCTGTCTCGAACCGGAAACGATCGGAGGATCTCCTGAATGGCGAACCCGCTTGACCGAAACCAACTCTTCTCCTTTGCCAAAGGTCACCGCGACGAATACGAAGCACTGCTCAAGCGTTTCGTGGAGACACCGACTGTTTCCTGTGATCCCGCATATGCTGAAGACATTCGCGCCGGTTTGGATCTGACCGAGGAAACCCTGCGCAAGTTTGGCGGCAAGGTAGACGTTTTAAAAGCGAGCAAAGGCAATCCTCTTGTTCATGGGGTTTTCGGTTCAAGCAAGAGCGTCCCGACGGTGACGGTATATAACCACATCGACGTGCAACCCGCGTCCAAAGAGACTGAGCCCTGGAATACGGAGCCTTTCGTAATGACGAAAAACGGCGATAGCTATTTTGGCCGTGGCACCACGGACGACAAGGGACCGGCGCTGGCCGCGCTTTTCGGCGCACGCGCGGCGATGGAAGCGGATATTCCCATCAACATTCGTTTCCTGTGGGAGTTTGAAGAAGAGATCGGCTCCCCCAATTTCGAAAGCATTATTTCCAACGCATCATCAGACCTGCGCACTGATTCAGTTGTTGTTTCCGATACGGTTTGGGTTTCGAGAAACAGGCCCGCAAGCTCTGCCGGGTTGCGAGGTCTACTGGGATTTCTACTGAGACTGGAAACGGGCGAGGTCGACACGCATTCCGGCGAAACAGGCGGCGCATCGCGAAATCCGATCGCCGAGCTGATGCGACTCGTTTGCGATCTCTATGACCCCCTGACTGGAAGGATCAAGATCAAGGGCTTCTACGACGACGTCATTCCGCCTTCCAGGCAGGAATTGAACGACTGGGCCAACTGCGGTTTTAGTGTTCGCGCCTTTAAGAAGGCCCATCATCTGAAACTAATGCGCACCGAAGATCCGCTTGAGGTGATGAAACGGATCTGGGGCATGCCGACCTTCGAAGTTCATGGCGTAATCGGTGGCTATCAGGGGCCGGGCGTAAAGTCGATCGTCCCGCCGCGCGCGGAAGTTAAAGCATCGTTTCGATTGGTGCCGGTCCAGGATCCGGAGAAGATCAAGAAGCAGTTGAAGGCGGCAGTGAGGGAACGCAACCCCGACGTGAAGGTGCAATTTGAATCGGCGGCGCCTGCATTTCGTACCGTGCTGGAGGGCCCCTTGCCGGAAGCTTTGAAGCGTGCCATTAAATTTGCATTTAAACGCGATGCTGTGTTTGTACGCGACGGTGGAACAATTGGCGCTATGACAAGCATTGAGAAAGTACTTAAGTGTCCGGTGCTGTTTTTGGGCCTGTCGCTTCCGGAACATGGTTACCACGCGCCGAATGAAAACTTCGACTGGCAACAGGCCTCAGGTGGGATGGTCGCGTTCGCAAAATACTTCGAGGAGATCGCCAGACTGCCGCGCTAAAGTCGATAAGCCTTCCTTTTATCGATTGCCTAAAAGGAGGGGCTCTTCACTTGCGCCTCAAAACTTGAATGGCTTCTTTAATATTCGTCCAGTTTTCTTCAGGAATGAGCTCACTCTGGATTCCTTTTTCGGGCTATCTGCTTCCGGCTCCTCTGCGCGGGGCTGCTGCCGGGCCACAGTCGTTTCCCGGCTTCTCGTTGGTTGTTGAGTTTTTGTTGAAGGGTCGAGTCGTTGAATCGCCCTTACCTGACTGCGTTTGAGAAATGTCACTACCCCGGCTTGTCGATACCAAATTCCTTCTTTATTTTCCCAAGCTTCGTCAGCCTTGATGATCGCGCCATTCGTGAGCTGGATGATGACCGAGGCACGACTCGTTCCGGATGAAGTTCCGGCGGAAGCGAGACTTGCCGCTTGGCGGACCTGCGCAGCGGGCGATTGCGTTAAAGGCTCCAGTGGCGGTTGCTCGGAAGGAGGGCCCTCGGCGGCAGAAGCTGATTCTGCGACTAAGCCGGGCGCAGATGGCTCGGTGCTAATCGCGCGCTGCGCGGAGGGATCGTAGGATTGGCTATGGCTCTGGCTCGCGTTGATTGATCGCGACCGGTGCAGTCGGACGTAGTAAGCGACGAAAAGAAGTACCGCTATAACAATTCCAGCTAAAGCCGCGACGGTCAGGCTTCTCGATTCCCATCTTGAGGGAAGGCTGGGTGGGAGTTCAGACGCCCAGCCTGGCCCAGCGCCTGCCAAAGTGGCTGGCGTCGCGACGAAAGCCTCAAGTTGCATAGTGTTGGAAGGAGCCTTTCCCTCGAAGGAGAGCGGCTTTGGATCAAAGACGAGTTCTTTTCCGTCCATATCGCAAAAGCTCTGGTCGTCCTCATAAATAAACTCACAATCTGGACACAGCTTCATTGCGTTCTCCTGGAAAGTTAACTGTTCAGTTGGGGCTACGGATGGAAAGCGAAGGTCGTTTCGGGACGGCCTCGGTGAGAATCCGCAGCTATTAGAATTACACATATCACGCTGACAGACAATCACTTTTGCGTAGGGTGTATTTAGTTGTGATTCAATCGGTTAACCGGTGAGCAGCTAACCCGGCAGAAATCAGGCTATGTTTCGCGGTAACGGGTTGGTTAAGACGTTGAAAGCCAGGTGATTAGCGGCCACGGACCCCGCAAACCTCAAACGAAAACTGCAAATGGATTGGCCTATTCTGAAGGCGAGCTTTCTGAATCTGCGGGGTCAAGAGCGGGTTGGTCGTCAGCGACCCAGGAGACGAACAATCGTAACCAGTTTTCCGCAGACTCGGCAATCTGGACACCCACTCGGGCAGTTCCATAAATTGCCGGTGCGATACGAATAACTACTGCAGTCACTTCAATGGGCGCGCCATCCGGGCGATGCGCGCGCAAGTACAAACGCTCGCCGCGGCTGACTTTTTGATTCAGATGAAAAAGCGCGCCGGAAGTTGAGATGTCGTCGGTCTCGGTAGGTTCGCTCCAGGCCGAGCCGTCTTCCGCGCGGCCGGAAACGACAATGGGGAGGCGCAAGGCCATTCGCAAGGCAAAGCGTCGTTCTTCGTTGTTGTAGGGCGGATTCATCAAATCAGTATGCCGTAGGCAATGAGCAAGTGAGCAGCAACAACTAAAAAACTACAAGCTACTGCTCGCCAGACTCTGTTTCTCGTTGTTCCAGTTGTAAAAACCTTCGCCGGTTTTCTTGCCAAGCTTTCCTTCTTTTACGAGCCGCCGCAAGACTTCCGGCGGGCGAAACGTCTCCGAACCAAGCTCCCGGTAGAGATATTCGGCGATTTTAAGCCGGATATCCAAACCGACATGATCGGTCAGCTTCAAAGGACCCATTGGATGGTTATAGCCAAGTTCCATCGCCGTATCGATGTCTTTCGCGCTGGCCACGCCCTGCTCGAGCATGCGCATGGCTTCGAGTCCAAGGGCGACCCCAAGACGACTCGAAGCAAAGCCAGGTACATCGCGAACGACGATTGGTTCCTTCCGCAGCCGGCGGCTAACTTCGCGAACAGTCTCCACTGTATCATCGCTCGTAGCTTTGCCGACTACGATCTCAACGAGGCGCATGATGTGAGCCGGATTGAAGAAGTGCATGCCGACGATATCCCGAGGACGAGCAGAAGCTTTGGCGATCTCGGTTATGGAAAGCGATGACGTGTTACTGGCAAAAATAAAAGCCTTGTTGGAATGCGATTCCAGTTGGCGCAGTATTTCTTGTTTCAGTTCCAGTTGTTCAGGCGCTGCTTCAATGATCAGGTCAGCATTCGCGATCTCGGCCAATTGCGTCGTTCCACGAATGTGTTGCAGGGTCGAATCTCGATCGTCTTCGGTCAGTTTCCCGAGTTGTATACCTTTGGCGAGATTCCGCTCGATCGCCTGTATGCCACGAGCAAGAAAATCACGATCGACATCGCGGAGCAGGACCTTGTAGCCCGACGCCGCAGCTACCTGGGCAATACCGTGACCCATGGTGCCTGCGCCTATGACGCCGATCGTTTCGATGGTTTGCGGGACAATGCCTGCGTTCAATCGTTTGCCTTAGTTCTCTGAAAGCTGGGATTCTCTGTCAGCAAGGCCGTTAGCTCTCGGATTCGACTACGCTAGTACGGCTAGTTATACTATACGCCTAACTGAAAAGGCTATACTTTCGGGCATTTAGTCACACTTTTTCATCTCAGCAAAGGGAACGGACGACACTCGATGGCCACGCAAACACTCGATAGAGAAGTCGTAATTCTCGGTTCCGGGCCTGCCGGACTGACGGCCGCAATTTATTCCGCCCGCGCCAACTTGAAGCCGCTTTTGATTGATGCGCCCCCGGATGCCGGAAAACAGACTACGCCCGGCGGACAATTAATGATAACTACCGATGTAGAAAACTATCCTGGCTTTCACGAAGGCATTCAGGGTCCGGAGTTAATGGCTGCTTTTCGAAAGCAAGCGGAACGTTTCGGTACCGAATTTCTCGAGGAATGGATCACGGAAGTTGACTTGAGTGAGCGACCCTTCAGACTGCAAATGTCCAATTATGTTGTCAACGCCCAGACACTGATCATCGCCACCGGCGCGTCAGCCAAATGGTTGGGAATTCCCGGCGAGGCTAAAGTGCCGGACGGTTTCGGCGGCAACGGCGTCTCGGCTTGCGCGACTTGTGATGGCCCGTTACCGGGGTTTCGCAACAAGCACCTGGTAGTAGTCGGCGGCGGTGACACGGCCATGGAAGAAGCGACTTTTCTGACTCGATACGCTTCTAAAGTTAACCTGGTGCATCGGCGCGACAAACTGCGCGCGTCTAAGATCATGCAGGACAAAGCTTTTCAAAACCCGAAAATCGAGTTCATCTGGAATACGGGAGTCGAGGAGATTCTTGGCGAATCGGAGGCTGGCGTCACCGGCGTACGTTTGCGCGATTTGAAAACCAACGAGCAACGCATTGTTCCGACTGCCGGCGTCTTCATCGCAATCGGGCATAAACCCAACACGGAGCTCTTCAGGGGCCAGTTGGAGATGGATGAGGTTGGCTACATCATAACGTCGCACCGCTCAACTGCAACGAATGTGCCGGGCGTGTTTGCATGCGGTGACGTGCAGGACGCAACTTACCGGCAGGCGGTAACAGCAGCGGGTACCGGCTGCATGGCAGCGCTCGACGCCGAAAGATTCCTGGACCACCTGCCGGTAGCCATGCCCAGCGGCGACGAGGTAACTATGGAAGGCGAACACATCACTCCGGATCATCAAGCCATTATTGAGCCTGATGGCAGCATGATCTCGAATCATCCGGCGACGTTGGCGACTCGGGAAGAGTGAAAGGTAAAAAGCCTCGATCTTGAGGAGGCTAAGCAATCCTCGCGGACATTACAGAATTTCTGCCACCACAGGTGCTAATTGCGCTCTTCTCACGGGCTTTGTTAATGACAAATCCGGCTATAACAAAACAATCGAATCGTCTTGTCGACGGCGCGGCGTAGGAGCGGGCCTTGCCTGCGACAGCGCTTCATCTTCAACGGGTTGAATATTTTTGGGGCAGGCTTCGCAGTAAAACCCGAGATACTTCTTTCGATCCTCGCATTGATTGCAGTCCAGCGTTTGGCCTACCACGCGTAAAGCATCTACCAGCGGCAACAGCACACGTCCGCGTTCAGTGAGCGCATATTCGATGTGTGGAGGATTCCCGCCGAAGTCAGTACGCTTGATTAAGTTGTCCTTTACCATGTCCCGCAAACGCGCTACCAGGGTGCGGCTGCTGATCGGGAAGAGCCCGCTATGTAACTCCATCGTGCGTCTTGGGCCGGCGGCGAGATCCCGCGCGATCAGCAAGGTCCACTTGTCGCCAATCATCTGCAGCGCGCCAGCAACGGGACAGCCATCAATTTCTCGTCGTCGCACTCTTCAGCTCCAGGAGTGTAACGCAAACTGTTAGTTTGCGAACGGTTCGACAAGCTCAAGCAACAAGGAAAAGCCCGGAATTATTTTACGACGGTGATTTCTCGACTGGTAGTATTGTAACCACCATTCTCGACCGGCTTGCCGTCCTTGTCCAACAACTCAAGACGAACTGTATGTTTGCCGCTTATCCAGCCGGACAGCCAGATGGGTTCCCACTTGTCGATAAACCTCGCGTCGTCGTCGTCAATGATATATCTAACGCGATACTCGCCGCCGTCGCCTTTTAGCTTCGTATTCGGGAGCCAGAAGTCGATCATGATTGGATCAGCGTCTTCACCTTTATATTCCCCTTTCGGACGGCTATAGGTTAACAGAGGCTTTGCCGGATCGACTTCGCCGGCTGTACTTGATAATACGTCCTTGCCCTCGCGCGGTGTTGCGGGATTGGCGCTGGAGTTGTTGTTCGCCATCGTCTGGCCGCTATTGGTGGTTGTTGGTTTGGAAGCATCTCCACCGCCCTTCACGGTAAACGTCACCATCTGAAAAGCGCCTTCGTTTTTATAGCTTTCGTGCCAGGGACGCGAGGGAAATACTCGCAGTGTGTGTTTGCCCGCTACCACATTGCGTAACTCAAAGGGCTGGTCCAACTCGTAATAGGCTTCGTAGGGTTGGTTGTCTAAAATGACGTGAATGTGATTACCCTTGCCCGTCGCCGGATCCTTGTGCGGCATGTAGCCTTTAAGATCGCCGCTGAGATTGAGTTTCACTTCAACCGTCGAACTATTGATGTCCGCGTCCTTACCTGGCGAGACGATCTTCAAAACCGGCTTAGCTTCATCCTGCTCGCCACGCGCCTTCATCAGGTCGATGATCTTTTGCGGCCGCGGGACAACCGTCAACGTTTGTGTTGGCGGCGGTGTCACGGTGCTCGTTGCCGTCGTGGCCGCGTTCTCAGGATTCTCAGCTGAACAGGACGCAAATAAGAGGGCAAATACTCCCAGCGCCAGTAACAATGGAAGAAGCTTTCTATAGCGGTTCATGATGTTCCTCCCGGCCAATAATTACGAGAATAAAACCAAATTAATTTTTGGCAAGTGTAACCCGAGAGGCGCGGTAAGCCAATGAGGACCCGGAAATCAGGAAGCAGGAGCAGACAGCAGGAGGCAGGTGTTCACTCTCCTGCCTCCTCCTGCTCCTGCCTCCTTGCCTCCTGCCTCTGCCTCCTGCTCCTGGTTACGCGCCGGCGCTGCGTACGCCGGTATTCTTCTGCAAGCGCTTCTCAACAACTGTCCAGTCGATGTTGGAGAAAAATGCCTCGATATATTTCGGGCGCTCGGCTGGCTTGTAGTCGAGAAGATATGCATGTTCCCAAACATCCATCACCAGCACCGGATCGAAGCCTGCAATATTTCCTGTCTCATGGAGCGTGATCCAGTGGTTTGATAACCTGCCGTTTGAAGGGTTCTGGTAACAAATGGCCCAGCCCACACCGCGCATTTTACCAATGCCCACAAAATCCGCTTTCCAGATTTCGTAACTGCCAAAAGTTGACTCAGCGGCTTTAGCAAACGCCGCCGTTCGATCGGGATCGCCGCTGACGCCACCCCTCTTCAGATTGTCAAAGTAATATTCGTGCAGCACCATGCCGTTGTACTCGAAACCGAGCCGGCGCGTCAGTTCAGAGTAAGCCGGCATTTCCTCCTGATCCACATTGCCGTCCTGGATGAATTTCGTAATCGCTTCCGTCAACTTGTTTGTCTCTTTCACATAACCCTCATAGAGTTTGAAGTGCACGTCAAGCGTTTCATCAGAAATGCCATTGAGGCCACTCAAGTTAAACTCTCTCGCTTTGTAAGACCCTATTGAACTCATGCTTCACCTCCATCGTATTAGAGCCTTCGAGAACCGGTGGGCAATACGTCTCGCTTTGTTGTTCCCTGGGAAATGAACAACTATTGCGCGCGAGTGTGGCGAATGAGTGGAGAGGCTAAGGAATTAGTGTGACGGAAGATAGTTGGAGGCAGGCGCAGTCGGCAGGAGCAGCCAAAAACAAAGACAAGAAACAGAAGCGGAATCGTCTTCCTGCTCCTGCCTCCTGCCTCCTGCCTCCTGCCGCTGCCTCCTGGCGTTAGTTATTTGCCGAAGATTACCCAATCGCCGTGTGCCGTGCCCATGAATAGAAGCAACGGAAGCGACAACCAGGCGTTGGTGCGCGAGGCGATAAAGGCCTGGCGTGCCAACTCCGGCGGCGCAGCTGGCCCAGTGCCGGCAGTCGCGGCAAGAATGCGTTTGTTGTTAGGCCAGATTATGCCCCACACGTTGAGGAGCATCACAATGCCGTAGGCGCCACCGATGCCGATTGAGTAAGTCTTATTACTGGCAAAGCTCTGTCCGCCGGCCGTAAGCATGGCGTCGAAAAACCTCAGGAGCCCCCAGGAGACAAACGCGACCAGGATGAACATGACGACCGCGAACACGCGTCCATCCTTCGTCAGAACCGGCACCTTCTTGATGATGGCAAACTCCACGATGAACAAAACAATCGGATAGGTCAGCCACGCAAACAGGACCCAGCCAAGGTTGATGTTACCCCCTCCTATAGTATTCGCATTGGCAACGTCCGCCTTAAGGGTGTACATCGCAAAATAAGCAAGACCCGCAAGGACGGTTACCACAGCGCCCCAACGGAAATACCAAAGTGCGCGTCCCAGCAGATCCGGATTCACCTTCTTCTTAGTATCAGGATCAAGAGCTTTTTGGACTGGCACATTTACGAGATTGAAAAAGTAGAGCAGGCCAATCCAGGTGATGCCCGCCACGAAGTGGGACCAGCGCAAACCAATGCGCAGGATGTCTGTAGAATTGGGTGGATGAAACAGATCCTGAAACATAGCCAGACTGACGGGGAGATGAACAGTTGACTCGATTAACATTCGAAACCTCCGGTGGTTTGACAGGCATTCCTTGCCTGTCGGTTTGGCCGATCAAGTTCAGGGACAAACACCTATGTCTGTCCTGCGTCTTTGTGGAATTACTCGCGAAGATTACACCTTGAGGCAGGCGATACGCAATAAGACTTACAGCAGTTTGTCAGGTTCTGTAAGGACCAAAGATACTTCAGGTTTTCATCGGTAGGTAAATTGATTCGAACCTTACAACGCGCAAGCTAGAACTTTTACTCGTCAAACGGGCGCGGCCCTGCGTCCATTCCTCTTATACTGGCTTGATTGATTACCCTGACGCTTAGATCTCCGTTGACGCGGATTTGGCAAGAAAGTCTAACGTTGTCCGCAAGCTCAGCCTCCATGGCCAGGCGGTTGCGCTCGAGCTCACGCATTTCGCCAGGGTCGCCTGCGAGAATCTCAACGCGGCAAGTGGTGCAACGCGCGTTGCCGCCACAACGATGGAGGATGTCGATGCCGGCATCCTCGAGGACCAGGACCAGTTTCTTCTCCTGTGGCGCATCTATTGTCTGCGTGCCAGTCGCAGTAGTCGCTTCAATCTTGGGCATAGTTAATGACTCCGGAAACTTAAGTTTTGATTGCCCAATGAATTTGTCACAAGACACGCTCGCTAGCAAGCGAGGAGATCAACCGCCAAATCACAACAAAGAGAGAACGGGATGCAAACACCGCCGCAAAACGGGCAGACTTTCGGAGTTCCTCCGGTTGAGCTTTTGGCGACTTGGCGGCTCATAATTCCAACTCCATGAAAGCTGCGCCGTCAACCGGGTTGTGGTAGTAAGCCGCGATATTCTTGAAGCCTAATGAATGGTACATGGCAAATGAGCTTCATGGCTCAGAATGACCCTCACTAAACAATAACGCGGTATGCGAAAGTGGCTCGATGATCTTCTGTGAAAACCATCGAGCCGGAATCGCGCACCGCGCTTTGCATTCTGTGAAACAGACTTTGCAGTCTGTCGATCGTAGTGGGACAGGCTGGAATGCCTATCCTACGATTTAGGCCGTAAATGAAGTGCCGCAACCGCAGCTTCCGGTCGCATTCGGATTCGTAAACGTGAAACCTGATCCCATCACGCCGCTGACGTAATCAATCTTAACGCCGTTGAGATACTGCGCGCTAAACATATCGACGAAAAGTTTCACGCCGCTTTGATCGAGAATAAAATCCCCCTGACGAGAATCCTCTTCAATATTCAGACTGTATTGAAAACCCGAACAGCCGCCCGGAACAACCCGGACTCGCAGTCCGGCAGTTTCCGGAAGACCTTCTTCGCCTGCCATAAATTTCTTGATTTCGGTGACCGCACTTTCAGTGACCTCAAGAGTCATTGTGGGTGCAGCGGTGGTGGCCCCAGGGGTACCGGTAGAGGCGGTTTGTGTAGACATATCTTAAGTCACTCCTTCGTATCAATTATTGCGAATAAAAACCCTAATCTTTGCTCTTGGAAATACTACCAAGACCTAAATCCCAAGTCCAAAGACCAATTTATCCGAAACCCCATCTTATTGACCTTTGCCCAAAACGACAAGTTCAGGCTTCATGGCCTCGATTGAGACTTGCCGCGCCACTTCCTCCGCAACACGCCTAAACGCCAGAGCCTGCGGAGAATCCGGATGGCTAACTACTACCGGTACGCCCTTATCACCGCCTTCACGAACCTCAAGCCCGAGCGGAATAGTGCCGAGCAGGGGCACGTGGTACATGTCGGCGAGCTTTGCGCCGCCACCTTCGCCGAAGATGTTGTAGCGAGTTCCGGTATCGGGCGCGATGAAATAGCTCATGTTCTCGATGATGCCGAGAACTGGTATCGCGACGGTCTCAAACATGCGCAACGCGCGACGTACATCCGCCACAGCAACATCCTGAGGCGTGGTTACCAGCACCGCACCCTGAACAGGTACCAGCTGCGCCAACGACAACTGAACGTCACCGGTACCCGGAGGCATATCCACGATCAAATAATCCAACTCGCCCCACTTAACATCCGTCAAAAACTGCTTCACCAGCCCGTGCAGGATTGGGCCACGCACGATCATCGGCTTATCGCCCGGCTGCAGCAGCGCCATCGAGATCAGTTTGACGCCGTACGCTTCAATTGGCACTAACTTATTAACGTCAACTTCCGGCCGAGCTGCGCTCGCGCCGAGCATCATGGGTACGTTAGGACCATACACATCCATGTCCATCACTCCCACTCGCGCGCCATCAAGCGCTAGCGACACAGCGAGATTAACAGCCACCGTCGACTTACCCACACCGCCCTTGCCGGACGAAATGGCGATGATGTTTCGCACGCCTTCCACCGCGATCTTGTCACCTATGCCTCGGCCTTTCGGAACCTCCGCATCCATCGTGACGGCGACGGCAGTAACTCCAGGCAAAGCGCCAACCAAATCGCGTGCTGCACTTTCCATCTCTGCTTTTACCGGGCACGCAGGCGTGGTCAATACAATGCGGAAAGAAATGACGCCGCCGTCGATTTTGAGATCTCTAATAAAGCCAAGCGTTACGATGTCTTTGTGAAGATCGGGATCTTTGATTTGACGCAATGTGTCGAGCACCAATTGTTCGGTTAATTGTGACATAGGCTTTGGAATTACTTTTTAAAAGATTCGCTTAAGCGTAGCTGATCACCAGTTCTTTGACAAACGAGGGGCGCCACCATTCCGTCTCGTTGACTAACCTGCATCCCAAATGTCGCTCTTTGGCGTTTCTTGGAGTTCTTTGTTGTGTTCTTCACGGGATACAGATAAAAAAAGTAGCCGAAAAAAGCGCAAAGAATTACAGACTCCACGAATCTGTCTGGTGGATAAAGTTTTCTAGATCTTCTCAACAACTAACGCGCTGTTTTTAGAGCCAAAGCCTATGCAATTGCAAAGCGCGATACGGACCTCGGCTTGCCGTCCGTGGTTGGCGACGTAGTCGAGATCACACTGTGGATCAGGTTCGTCGAGGTTGATGGTGGGAGGAATTATCCCCGTGTGCATGGCACACAAGGCCGCTGCTAAACCAGCCGCGCCACTTGCGCCCTGCGGGTGGCCAATCTGTGATTTCGTGGCTGACATGGGGGTCTTGATTGCTCGACCGTTTAAGGCCAGCTTGAGCGCACTAGTTTCAATGCGATCATTAAGGACTGTCGATGTGCCGTGGAGATTTACATAATCGACTTCCTCGGCCTGGCGATTCGCGTCCTCGAGCGCAAGTCTCATCGCCCTAGCAGGTTCGTCGCCCGACTCTGCGAGGCGAACGCGATGATAGGCATCACAGGTCGCTCCGTAGCCAGCGACCTCAGCATAGATTTTGGCGCTCCGCTGCTTTGCGTGCTCCAGTTCTTCAAGCACGTAAATCCAGGCGCCTTCGCCCAACACAATCCCGGAACGGTCCAGCGAAAACGGGCGCGAGGCCCGTTGCGGTTCATCGTTCCAATCATTTGTCAACACAGTCATGAGATTGAAGCCCGCGAGAATTCCGGGCGCAAGAGGTGCGTCCACGCCGCCGCTTAACATCATGTCCTGACGACCCAGGGCTATATGTTCGGCAGCGTAGGCGATGGCGTCTGTCGAGCTGGTGCAACCCGTGGAGACGATATGCGAAAGACCGCGTAGTCCAAAAGCCATGGACAACTCGCTCGATAGACCTCCATGTGTCGATGCGGGAATTGTATACACGCTCGCCTTATTAGCTGGACCGACATACCAGTAGGCATACTGTTGCTCAGTAAATGCGAGACCGCCACCTCCCGTTCCCAACACTACGCCGATTGCGCGTCGCTCTTCCAAAGAAATCTTTTCTGGTTGAACGTTGGCATCTTCCAGAGCTTCCCTCGCGGCGGCCAAGGCGAGCGGCACGGTTCTGGGAACGTGCTTTCGGTCTTTGGGATTCAGTTGCGCTTCCCAGTCGAAGTCGCGAACCTCAGCGGCGATTTTTACCGGCGAGTCAGACACGTCGAACGATTCGATTCTTCGGACGCCGCTTTCACCGAGGGTCAGCGCGTTCCAGAACGCCTGGCGCCCGATCCCGATCGGGGTGACGCAGCCCATGCCGGTAATCACCACACGCCGCGGTCGCTTGAACTTGCTAAACATACGAATTGATCCTACTCGTCGAGGCTAACAGGTCGGGTGCGCACTCAGAATAACACCGCGTTTAAAGAATTAGCCAAGCCGCCGAATGCTCGGGACAGGAAAAACCCGGCGTCACCTCAACGCCGGGTCGGAAAGGTGTTCGTTTAAGTCTCTGCCCGACTAACTGGCAGTCTCGACTTTAGTTCCACACTCGTTACAAAACTTAGAGCCGGCCGGCACTTGGGCACCGCACTTTGCGCAGGGAGTGGTCTGTCCTGCAACTTCCATTTTCGCGCCACATTCGTTACAGAATTTTGCGCCAGCGAGATTTGCAGCACCGCACTTCGGGCAGGCCACTTTCGCTGCGGCTGCGCTTTCACTTCGCGTTCCACTTTGTGACTGATTCATCGCGTTTGATATCGCGCCGGCCATAGCATTGCCTATCGCGAAGCCCGCTCCCAACCCAGCGCCTGTCGCGGCACCGCCGCCGCCAGGGTTTTGCGCTGCATCGCGCATCGCGTCTGCAGCTTGGAACTGTGCGTAGCGTCCAACGTCGCCAATAACGCCCATCGATGTGCGCTTGTCCATCGCAGCCTCTACCTCCGCCGGCAGCGAAATGTTTTCAATCACAAACTTCGTCAAATCCAGACCGAATACTTTGAAATCATCGGTGAGTTTGCCGCGCGTGAATTTGCTAAGTTCGTCGTAGTTTGAGGCGAGGTCAAGCGCGGCAATCTTCGACTCTGCCAATGCATCACTAAAACCACTCACCAACGTTCGTTTGAGCTGACCTTCAATGTCCTCGGTTATGAAGTGTGCATTGGTGCCGGCAATCTCTTTGATGAAGGCTCGTGGATCGTCAACGCGAATTGAGTAGATGCCGAAGGCGCGCAACCGGACCATTCCGAAATCCGTGTCGCGCATCATGACAGGATTCGATGTGCCCCACTTTAGATCTGTGAACTGCTTGGTGTTTACAAAATAAACTTCTGCTTTAAATGGCGAATTGAAGCCGTGCATCCACGCGCCGAGCTTGGTTAGGATAGGCGTGTTGCCGCCATCGATCGTATAAAGCCCTGGTGCAAACACATCCGCAATTTGTCCCTGGTAGACAAAAACAGCCGCCTGGGATTCGCGCACCGTCAGTCGTGCTCCGTTCTTGATCTCCTGACCCTGAACGGGAAAACGGTACAGTAAAGTGTTGCCAGAATCATCGAGCCACTCTAGGACTTCAATGAACTGAGAGCGAATTGCGTCAAATATTCCCATGTTTTTCTCCTTCGTGCGGCCAATTGGCTGCAAATGATTAATACGCCGCGTGTGTCGAGTAGGTTCACCTAACGAAAAAATTCCGAAACCCAAACAGAAAGAAATGATTGCATAAAGCGGCTGGCCGGGAAAGCTGATTTCGCGATATCAGGCTAGTTAGTTGCCGGCAGCCGGAGTTTCTTCTCATTCCTGCCACGAAGCTTGAAGATTAGCAAAACGGTCAATCCTCCGACGATGTCGATGGCGCTGTCGTAAATGGAAGGACTGCGAGACGGAACGAAACTCTGATGAAATTCGTCCAGCAGTGCGTAGATCACAATCAGCAAAAGTGCCAATTGAAACCAATACCGTTGAAAGATTGTGCGAGAGGAAGTGACGAAAGCTCGGCGGGCGAGGAACGCCAGCACGGCGTACTCTGTGAAATGTCCAGCCTTGCGCGTTAGGAAATGTACCGCCGCCAGTCGGTCCTCGGTAATATTTGGAAAAAGCCAAAGAAGTAAGGGACGGACCAGCTGAGAGGTATTTGCTGCGGAAAACTCACTCGTTGATGCGAAGGAAATAAACACGATCCAGAGCAACAGCGGGCCATAACGGTAGATTCGTTGGCGCGTGGCAGAATGAGCTGTTGCTTCAATCCAACTGAGAGTTTGCTTAGTCATAGAGCCCAACGTAACAAAGGGAAGCCGCGCCTGCTGCTTCCCTTAGTGCTTGATGTATTAAGAAGAATCCGTTGGGCAGCCTGCCGGAGTTTAGTCCCCACACTATTGCGCCGCCGCGCCCGACACAACTTCAATGATCTCGTTCGTGATGGCTGCCTGACGCACGCGGTTCATGTTGAGAGTAAGCGAATCTATCAGTTCGCGCGCGTTCTTCGAAGCCGAATCCATTGCGGTCATTCGCGCGCCCTGCTCAGAAGCTATCGACTCAAGCAAAGCACGAAATATCTGTGTTTCGATTAAGCGGGGAAGCAACTTAGCAAAGATTTCACCTGGAGGTTGTTCGTAAATGTAGTCGACAAGATTCAACGACTGATCCACTGTTGCGGGGTCCGGGTTGTCAGAAGTTGCGTGAGAAACCGGCAACAGCTGCTCCGTTACGACTCGTTGTTGCAACACTGACTTAAACTCATTGTAAATAATA
This sequence comes from Blastocatellia bacterium, assembly GCA_963698325.1. Classification (GTDB taxonomy): domain Bacteria; phylum Acidobacteriota; class Blastocatellia; order Pyrinomonadales; family Pyrinomonadaceae; genus PSRF01. Next base: position 1,898,343 of record CAVOQJ010000013.1, read on the forward strand.
AATGCTTTATCAATCTCTTTGTCATCGGTGAATTGCTTGATGACATCTTGAGCAATCTCCAGCGCTTCTGAAAACTCCACGCGACCTTTGCCGGTTACCCCGATGTATTCGCCGGCCAGGTTGGCGCCTCTGCGACGAAAGAAATCCCTGCCTTTGCGGCCGACGGCCAGGATTTGAATTTGCTTGTCGGGATTATCGCGAAGGAAGGCCTGGGCTGCCTTGATAAGATTTGTATTAAAGGCCCCGCAAAGACCTTTATCCGCAGTTATGAGCACCAGAAGATAATGTTCGTCGCCACGTGGATCCAACAGTGGATGGCGGAAATTTTCGTCAGTGCGATCGGCAAGTCCACCAAGAACTTCCATCATCTTGTTTGCGAATGGGCGAGCCGTGACCACGCGATCCTGGGCGCGTTTGAGCTTTGCCGCAGATACCATTTTCATCGCCTTGGTGATCTGCTGCGTGTTCTTAACCGACTTGATGCGCCGGCGAATGTCTAAGAGATTGGGCATTAGTCGCGAAGATTACGCTCCGGCAGGAGCAGGCTCGAGTGTAGCCTCTGCTGATCTAACTCCGGAAGGTGATTCGGCTAAAGAGGCGCTGGTTTTCTCGGCCCACATATCTTTGAAATCAGCCAACACCTGCTTGAGATCCGAAATGATTTCGTCAGTTAAACTCTTCTTTTCTCGGATACTTTGAAGCAAACCTGGGTGAGAGTTTTCTACGAACTTCAGCAGCTCAGCTTCAAAGTTTCTTACATTTTCAACCGCAATGTCGTCAGCATACCCATTGCTGGCGGCCCAAATAACAAGGACCTGGTTCTCCACGTTCATCGGTTGATATTGAGGCTGCTTTAATATCTCGACCAGACGCTGGCCGCGCGCTAATTGCGCTTGAGTAGCCTTGTCTAAATCGGATCCGAATTGTGCAAAGGCTTGTAGTTCTCTAAACTGCGCGAGATCAATGCGAAGAGTTCCTGCCACCTGCTTCATGGCCTTAATCTGAGCGGAACCGCCGACTCTGGAAACGCTGTTGCCAACGTTAATAGCCGGACGAATGCCGCTGTTAAAAAGGTCCGCTTCAAGAAATATCTGGCCGTCTGTTATCGAAATGACATTAGTCGGGATGTAAGCTGAGATGTCTCCCGCTTGCGTTTCGATGATCGGAAGACTAGTTAACGAACCGCCCCCCTTCAAGTCAGACATTTTTGCCGCGCGCTCCAGCAAACGCGAGTGGAGGTAGAACACATCTCCGGGATAAGCTTCACGGCCTGGCGGACGACGAAGGAGCAGTGATATTTCGCGATAAGCTGCAGCCTGCTTAGATAGATCATCGTAAATAGTCAAAGCGTGACGTCCATTGTCGCGGAAGTATTCACCCATCGCGGCGCCTGAGTAGGGTGCCAGAAATTGCATGGCCGCCGGGTCGGAGGCAGTCGCCTTAACAACAATCGTGTATTCTAACGCGCCAAAATCCTCAAGGGTTTTCACGACTTGTGCGACAGTTGAGGCCTTCTGTCCGATTGCGACGTAAATGCAAACTACATCTTTACCCTTCTGATTTATGATCGTATCGACGGCAACTGCTGTTTTCCCCGTCTGCCTGTCGCCGATGATTAACTCACGCTGTCCACGGCCAATGGGCACCATAGCGTCTATAGCCTTGAGGCCGGTTTGCAACGGCTCTTTAACTGGCTGCCGATCGACGACACCTGGAGCAATGCGTTCTATTGGATAATAATCATCTGTAACGATTGTCCCACGATCATCGATGGGATTTCCCAGAGCATCGACGACTCGTCCGATCATGGCATCGCCCACTGGCACCTCCATGATGCGGCCCGTACGCTTAACCAGGTCTCCTTCCTTGATTGCCTGGTACTCGCCAAAGAGTACTGCCCCAACCTTGTCTTCCTCCAGGTTCAAAGCCAGTCCTCGAACGTCGTGAGGGAACTCCAGGAGCTCGCCCGCCATTACCTTCTCCAGTCCGTGGATTTCCGCAATACCGTCGCCAACCTTGATGACGGTGCCAACCTCCATTACCGTAACCCCGGTCTCGAAATTCTCAATCTGCTTCCTAATAATTTCGTTGATTTCGTCCGCTCTAATTGTTTCCATCATTTTCCTCTAAGCTAACCCGCAAGCGCTTCACCTAGTAGTTCGAGTTGATTACGCACCGAACCGTCGTAGATAGTCGAACCGATGGTCGTAACGATTCCTCCTAGAAGCGTCTCGTCAATGTCAAAAGTCAACCGTATTCGCTTCCCGGTCATCTGCCTAAGCTTCTCCTCTAAAGAAGCCTTAATGCTATCAGACACAGGACGTGCCGACCGCACATGTGCATTGACCACTCCGGAGCGTTCGTCTAATACCTGAGCCAACTTTGCATTAACTCGAGCCAGGTCAGCAAGCCTCTGGTTCTTTAACAATATTCTAAGAAAATTCGCGGTGGTCAGTGCCACCTTGGTGCGGGCAATCAATTCGTTCAGAACTTTTTGCTTTTGTTCATACGGTACCGTTGGATTGCTGAAGGCTTCAAGCAAAAGCTCGTTTCCCAGGATCATTTTCTCCCAAGCCCGCAACTCCTCCCGAACTCGCGACTCTTCCTCTCGTTCAATTATTACGTCCGCCAGGGCCGAAGCATAACGCCTCGCTACAGTCTGTGAACTCAAGCCCTTGTCCTCCCAAGTTCTTCAACATTGAGGTTGGTCAATCTCACGTCATCTTCCACTCCTATTTCTCTATCCAGAATCGCTTCTGCAAGGTGCACGCTCTTCTCCGCGGCGAACTTGCGCAACTCCTGTCTCACAGCCTTGCCAGCGATTTCTATTTCTCTTATCGCTTGCTCTCGGGCTTTCCTAATCTCTTCCTCAGTAATAGCTCCGATTCGCTGCTTCTCTTTTTCGGCTTCCTTCTTAGCTCTTTCCTTTACCTTGGCTACCTCCGCATCTAAGCCGGCGAAACGCGACTCCACTTCCGCCAGCTTGGCCAGCGCCTCGTCCCTTTCCTGACGGGCTTTTATAAGGTCACGCTTGATCGCTTCGCCACGCGAACGCAGCGCTTCTCGTATTGGATTCCCAAAGCGATGATGAAGATAGAATGCAGCAGCGATAAATGCTAGTAGGTTGGCAAACTTCCACAATTCCAAACCCGGGTAGTTCCACCACGAATTCGAACCATCGACCGCTATACCCAGCAACTGGTATGAAGTGGAGATGCAAAGAAACACGGAAATCGGTCTTAATCCTTTTTGTTCGGTGGTAACCGGTCCATTGCAATTTCTCTGTGTAGAATCTGACGGCCGATAGCTAATGCGATTCCTTCCGCATCCTTCTCCAGCGCCGCCTTGCTCTTCTCGGCGTCCAGCCTCATCCTTTCGCGTTGTTCGTGCAGCGAACGAGCAACTTCCTTCTTGACTTCGGCCACCTTTCGCTCGCGCTCTTGCGAGGAAGTCGTGCGATCCTCTTCCAGCAGCATATAACCCTCGGCCCGAGCCTCGCGCATCCGTTGCTCATATCTCAACAGTTTCTCACTCGCGTTTGCCAAAATCTGTTCAGCCTCTCGCAAACTGCCTTTGGTGCGCTTATCACGATTTTCTAGCACGCGATTTATTGGCCGCAACAAGGTGAGGTTTAGGAGGACCACCATCATGACGATGACCGCCAAATGGAAGATCAATGTGCCGTCAGGCACCAATTGAATTGCACTACTTGAGAAACCCAAAAAGGCCAAGCGGTAGACCCCCAACGTAATCCATCCACGACGAAAGCGAGCGAGTCTATCATTCGAAAAATCACTGGGTCAACCGCCTGCCCTCTACGCGTTACACCTACAAGCAACACACTACAAGCGCCGAGATAAGCGGCTGTATCTTGTACAGTTATTGTAAGCTCGTTTACGGTCCGAAACGACTACGCCGCGGGCACGGACAGTAACGTGTACAGTCGGTCGAGATCGCTCTGGTTATAGAAGTGTAATTCGATCCTGCCCGACTCGGCCCCTGCAGACCTAACTATTCGAACCTGGGTTCCAAAATGCCTTCGCAATTTGTTTTCCGCGGCTCGAACATTCGCATCCTCGAAGGCTGCTTTCGAGGAGGCTTTCGCTTGCGCGCGCGGCGACCCGCCAACCAGGCGCACCAGTCGTTCAGTTGCTCTCACGGACAGATCTTGTTCAATTATTTTGCGCGCCAACCGACGCTGAACATCCGGCTCGTCAACTCCCAGCAGGGTTCGCGCATGCCCAGTGGATAACCTGCCTGATTGGAGCAGTTCCTGTAAATCTGCTGGCAGGCGTAGAAGCCGTAGGTAGTTAGTTACGTAGGAACGGTCCCGCCCTACACGTTCGGCGATCATTTCCTGCGTGAGTCCCAACATCTCCATGAGCTTCTTGTATGCGCGGGCTTCTTCAATGGGATTGAGGTCTTCCCGCTGTATATTTTCTATTAAGGCGATTTCAAGAACATTCTCGTCCGAGACGTTTCGCAACACGGCGGGCACTTTTGTTAGACCTGCTCGTTGGGCAGCGCGCCAACGTCTTTCTCCCGCGATGAGCTCAAATCTATCTCCCTTTCGTCGCAGCAGAACCGGCTGGACAACGCCGTTAGAAGTAATAGACCTTGCCAACTCATCCAACTTGGCTTCATCGAAAATCGCGCGGGGTTGCACGGTGCTGGGATCGATGAGATCAATCGGCACCTCATTCATCTCTTCTATCGCGGTGCCTGTACCTTCAGCCGAAAGGAGTGCTCCCAGCCCGCGACCCAAGGCCTTTCGTGTCATGCGCAATTATCTCCTTAGCTAAATGAAAGTATGCTTCGGCGCCTCTGGAATGCACGTCATAAAGGGTAATAGGTTTTCCATAACTAGGCGCCTCTGCCAAGCGCACATTTCGAGGAATTACTGTTTCGAAAACCTGTTGTCCATAAAAATCGCGTAAGTCCGAGGCGACGGCAGCCGACAGATTCGTACGCTCGTCGTACATTGTCAGGAGTAATCCTTCGATAGTAAGAGTAGGATTGTGAAGACGACGAATTCGCGCCAGGGTGTCGAATAATTCCGTTACTCCTTCAAGGGCGTAATATTCACACTGAATAGGTACTAGTAGTGACCTAGCTGCCGTTAACGCATTTAAGGTAAGAAGGCCTAATGAGGGAGGACAATCTATGATGATGTATTGATAGGTCCCGTCAACATCTTGCAAGACTTGGCGAAGGCGAAACTCGCGCTTTTCTATGTCGACAAGCTCGACCTCTGCCCCGGCTAGATCCTTATTGGCTGGGAGAAGGGTTAGGTTTGAGATTTCGGTTTTCAGGATTGTGTCGTTGATCGGTTCTCCCAAAACAACACAATGGTACACGCTCTTCCGAAAAGTCCCCCGTCGAATGCCAACCCCGGAGGTAGCATTACCCTGCGGGTCCGCATCTACAAGCAATACTGGTATATCCCAACTTGCCAAGACAGCCGCCAAGTTAACAGCAGTAGTGGTCTTTCCGACGCCGCCCTTTTGATTTGCGACCGCGATGATCTTGGTCATCTAAGTTAGAAGAAATTGGCTCACTTTACACATAGGCGGGTTAAGTTAACACAAGCCCAGGCGAGTTTCTACTGCGTAGTGGCGAGGACCCGGTCGTTTACGAAACTCGGCACGATTTCGCCTACAAGCCAAGTGCCGAGGGGACACGTGAAACATTTCATGCCCTTTCGCGCGGCAAGTTGGCCGCGACGTACAGAGTAGAGAATGCAGCAGCTGTAAGGCCCGGAAGTTTTCGTGCCTCGCCAAGCGTTCGGGGCCGGGTGCGCTCGAGACGTTCGACCATTTCATGGGATAAGCCCTCCAACCCACGAAAACTCAAATCTGCGGGAATAGGCGTCGCATCGCTGTGGCTGAGCCTGTAGATGACTGACTCCTGGGCCTTTATATATCCGGCATAAAGACTATCTGCCAACGCTGTCTCCAGGTCGGCCACGTTAATCATTCCTGCCGTGTCCCTCGGCAGCAGACGCAAAATCATCTGCACCGTGATCCCTGGCCGTTTCGCCAGATCTTCCAGGGTCAACGATTCACCCAGCTCCCACGAGACCGTTTCTGCGAGGGCTAAATACGCGGCGTCGCGTTTCTTCAGGCGTGTCGCTCCTAAAGCAGCCTTAATTTTCGCGATACGCTCTCGGCGCTGGTGAAAGCGCTCCCATTCGTGATCGCCTACAAGCCCGGCCTCAAATCCATAATGACTCAATCTTTCGTCTGCGTTATCGTATCTCAAAGCGAGCCGATATTCCGCCCTTGACGTGAAGATGCGATATGGCTCATCTACACCTTGGGTAATAAGATCATCTACCAAAACACCAATATAGGATTCTTCCCGTCGAAGCCTAAATGGTTGACGTCTCTTAACAAAAGCCGCTGCGTTTATTCCAGCCACAAGACCCTGGCAAGCCGCCTCTTCGTAACCTGTCGTTCCGTTTATTTGGCCTGCGTGAAACAGCCCGCCCAGCCTGCGAGATTGGAGGTCTGGACCCAACTCCCGTGGATCGACAAAATCGTACTCAATCGCGTATCCGGGCCGGATAATCTTCGCCTCCTCAAGCCCCGGAATCATTCTCACCAGATCCTGTTGCATTCCCGCCGGCAGTGAGGTTGAAAAGCCATTGAGGTATACTTCGTTTGTATCGTGCCCCTCAGGTTCCAAAAAAAGCTGGTGCCGTTCCTTGTCCGCAAATTTGACTACCTTGTCTTCGATTGAAGGGCAATAGCGCGGCCCAACCCCCTTGATTTGTCCTGAATAGAGTGGCGACTCATGAAGATTTTTCCGGATCGCGTCGTGAAGCGCATTAGTTGTGTAGCCGATATAGCACTTAATCTGTGGTTGATCTATCCGTTCAGTGGAAAACGAAAATGGGATCGGCCGTTCATCTGCATCTTGACTCTGGAACGCGTTCCAATTAATCGTCCTTCCGTCCAGACGCGGGGGCGTACCTGTTTTCAGCCTGCCTACAGGAAAACCCAAACCCTTTAGCGCTTGAGCCAGTTCGATTGATGCAGGTTCGCCGGCCCTACCAGCGGTATACGTGCGCCGTCCTGTATGAACCAGACCGTTCAGAAACGTTCCGGTCGCTATAATTACGGCGTTTGCTCTAATACGCCGACCATCTTGCATGGCCACACCGAGAACTTTTCGATTCTGCACCAGCAGGTCAGTAACCATGCCTTGTCGTAGATGAAGATTCGCCGTGTTCTCCAGAGTATTCCGCATTTCCCTTCGGTATTGAGCGCGGTCGGCTTGAGCGCGGGGCGATTGCACGGCTGGTCCTCTCGAACGGTTCAAAAGGCGAAACTGAATGCCGGTCCTGTCCGCCACTCGACCCATGATTCCGCCCAATGCATCAATTTCGCGAACCAAGTGCCCCTTGGCTATTCCACCGATCGCAGGATTGCAGGACATCTGTCCGATCAGATCCAGGTTCAGTGTCACCAACGCAGTCCGCGCGCCCAAACGCCCTGCCGCCGATGCGGCTTCGCAACCGGCATGGCCGCCACCAATAACGAGCACGTCAAAAGCTTCATCGAAAACCATCGTCATTTCCCAACGCAGAAAGTGCTGAAGATCTCGGAAAGTATATCCTCGGTTGTTGTTTCGCCGGTAATCTCTCCCAGGAATCGAAGAGCGTTGTGCAGTCCCACCAGAACCAACTCTTCGCTCGCTCCTTCCACCATTCCGTTCAGCGAGTCTTCCAGGGAGGCCTGGGTCCGCAGTAACAGATCATAGTGCCTGCTGTCCGTGACCAGTAGTCCCACTCTTTCCGAATCGACCGTGCCAAATGGCGCTAGTATACCCGTGATGAGATTCTCTAGTCCTTCCGCCGTTAACGCGGAGAAATGCACAACCGGCGATAGAGAACTGATTTGGTCCTTCAAGCCTGGAGCGATGGTCAAATCGCATTTGTTAACCACTACCAGACGTCTCGCTTTCGTCGCTTGCGAAAGGACGGCGAAGTCCTCTGTAAGAAGTTGCGTAGAGCCGTCGAGCACTACCAAAAGTAGATCAGCATCCGCCATCGCACGGTGAGTGCGTTCGACCCCCATCTCCTCAATCTTGTTACCCGCTCTTCTTATTCCAGCCGTATCGATCAGGGAAATTGGAATGCCCCGCAGACTGACAGCTTCAGTAATGCTGTCGCGCGTCGTCCCTGCTATGTCGGTCACTATGGCGCGGTCTAACCTCAGTAACCTGTTGAACAGACTGGACTTACCGACATTCGGCCGACCCACTATCGCCACCTTTAGTCCGTCCCGTAAAAGATGGCCCGTTGAATAAGTCCCAGCCAGTTCCTGTACCCGCGTCATCACCTCCGAGATTTGTGCCTTTATCTTCTCGACTTCAATTTGCGGCAGATCGTCTTCCACAAATTCAAGCGCGGACTCTAATCTCACGATTATCTGAATGAGCTTTTGCTTGCAGGGCTGCAGCGCTCTGGATAGTTCACCTCTTAACTGACGCGCGGCTTGCACTGCCGCGGCATCTGTCTGCGCGTTTATCAAATCTCGTACTGCCTCGGCTTGGCTAAGATTCAACTTGCCATTCTTACAGGCCCGAAGTGTGAACTCTCCCGGACCAGCGAGCCGCGCATTGAAGCTTTGGGTCAGGTCCAGGAGTGCCCGCAGAATTACAGGTGAACCGTGACAACTGATCTCAACCATGTCTTCGCCTGTAAATGAGTGCGGGCCCCGGAAGTAACTCACCAGCGCATAGTCAAGGGGTTCGCCAGAATTGCTCACGAGTTTTTTCAGGACAACCGTATTTGGCCCAGGTGCGAACTGTTCGTCGCGAGCGAGAGCGCGGATGATATCGAGCGAGTGTGGTCCACTGAGTCGAATGACGCCAATCGCACTGCGACCAGCGGGTGTTGCGACTGCGACTATGGTATCCATCGCGGTTGAAACGATTGGGCTGAAAGGGCGAGACCCTGGCAGCTTACGGAGACGCTTTTCGCGCAACTCGGAGCTTCCGCGCCGATCCGTCTCCGACTGACTCCGTATATAGATCTTCGCATTGGGCGAGAGTGAGGTGAATAATTCGCCGCTCATTTGAGTTCATTTCGCCAAAAACAAACGGCGACCCCGTGGTCCGTACGCGCTCGGCCGCAAGCTTCGCCATCGCGCGCAACTCCGCTTCCCGCGTCGCGCGAAACCCTTCCACATCGCAAACTAATCGCTGGCCTTCGGGAAGCATCCTTCGAAATGCCTGATTCGCAAGGTGCTGTACTGCTTGCAAAAGTTCTCCGCCTTCGACTTGCAGCAATTCCGCGTCCGGTCCACTCAAGTCCAGTAGACATTCGGCTGGAGTTTCCGTAATGGCAACACGTATGTTCAGACCTGTACCTTGAAATAGTGATTCAAGGAAAGTGCCGGCGTTAGTACAAGTATCCTGCATAGTCGTCAAAGAGTTCTGGTCCAGGTTTTCTCAGGCAGCAGCTGGCTTACCCGCTCCATTCCTTTTCTTCGACGGTTGGCGTCCGCGCGGTTCCTCCGGCGGCTGATCCTCACCTTCTGGTTGAGTCCATTTATTTATAAGGAACTGTTGAGCAAACCCCACAATATTTCCAACCAGCCAATAGAGTAGCAGGCCTGACGGCGCGCTCCAAAGAACATAAAGCATGAATAAAGGCATGCCCACTGCCATCATCTTTCGCTGCAAAGGATCCGCCGAGGGCGCTGGAGTAATCAATTGCAAAACGATCATGGTGCCGGCCATCAGGATTGGTAGCACATGTATGAAGTAGGGCTCGGGTGCCGAGAGATCGGGAAGCCAAAGAAAACTTGCCTGTCGGAAATCAAGCGAGATAGTGATAGCTCGGTAAAGAGCAAAGAGAAACGGCATTTGAATGAGCAATGGCAGACAGCCACCAAGAGGATTTCCTTCTTTCATCAAGCGCAACTGCTCGACCTGCAACTCCTTCAGGCGAGGGTCGTTTTGCTTCATCCCCTTGATCTTTTCTTGTAGCTCTTTCATGCGAGGCGCCAGCTTTTGCGCCTTTTTCATTGACTTGGAAGACCGCCACTTCAATGGGAAAAACAAGGAGTAAATGACAATCGTAAATAGAATAATTGCGACGCCATAACTACCGGTCAGCTTTTGCAGCCATTTGATTGAGCTAAGAATAGGCACGGCGAGAGGCCGCGACATCCAGCTGAACCAGCCGTAATCGATTAGACCTTCAAGGTCGATACTCTCACGTCCAACAACGGCGCGCAGTTTACTGCTCGCCTCTGTGAGCAAGTAGTGATCCTTCGGACCTGTATAAAGGGCCGAACGCGCACCATCCGTAGGAATGGGGACCCAGGCTGTTATTAAGTAGCGCTTTTCGGGCTTGCCGTTAGCAGAGTAGTCGAACTGTGTAGTTTGAAGCTCGAGGCCTTCCAGTTTCCTGCCGGGCATAGCCACCATCGCAAAATAGGTGTCGCCAACGCCTGCCCAGTCCACTGCGCCGGGTATAGCCAGGCGGTCCGGACTATTCTTGTTTTCATTTATCGCCTGGGCCGTGTGACGCTCCACCTTAGCGCCGACAGCAGCCACGGCTTCTGGAGCTACTGAGTAGAAGCTGTAATTTTTGACACCCTGATCGCCGACGCTTGGTCCAACTCTAACTTTTGCCTGGGGAACAACGTTGTTGCCGCGCTTAATCGTGATCTCTAAGTCAGCGATGTAACTGTCTGCATCCAGCACCAACGTTTTTGCGACATCTAGACCAGTGGCCTGATCTTTGAGGAGAAACGTTATTCGTTTCTTCTCGCCAGCTTGCAGTGTCAACTCCGAGTCACCTGTCCCACTGTCGATACCCTCTATCGCATAGTTCGTTGACGTCAAAACACCGTCTACAGCCGCGTCGCCTATCGCTAGTTGAAGCGGAGCCTCACGGGGTTCTCTTTTCAGTCCCTCCTGTGAAACCAACTCGAGCGGAACGTGATTCTTTTTATCTCCAGCTACTGAGTAAATCTCCCGGTTGCCATCGTTGCTATCCTTGTTCTTTTTTATGATCCAACTGATTGCTTCGGCGCCTTTGCTGTCAAGCTTCGCTTCGTAAAGAGGCGTCCTGATCAGGATCACGCGATGTGGCGCTGCATTAACCGGCGGAGCTTGAGGCCCGGGAGAAGAAGGCGATTGAGCCGGACTCGATGCGGGCGCTGGACTAGCCGCCTGTTGCGGAGTTGCCGAGGTAGATGGAGTCTGTGGAGGCTTCGGCTGTTGCGGTTGGGGAACAAGATAGCTCCATAGAAAGAGAATTGCTGTCGAAATCAGGAGCGCGATTATTAATCTTTTTTGTTGCATTTAGCGTAGCGGCTGCCAACAATTTGTATGGCCTAAATCCTATGTTCGTCTACTATTTAACGGGATCGTAGCCACCTGGATTGAAGGGGTGACAACGCAGCAACCTGCGAAGCGCCAGGCCACTTCCTCGAAGGGCGCCATATCGACTAATCGCCTCACTGGCATATTGCGAACACGTTGGAAAGAATCGGCAAGAAGGTGGAAGAAAGGGCGAAATGACGAGTTTATAGAATCGAAGAAATGCTATCAGTAATGACTTCACGGACGTATACCCACAACGTCTGGGTGTTACTCTCTTCCCTTACTCTCTTCGCTGGCCACTCTTGAGACCAGGTTTTCAAATTCTTCGAACGCCGCAGACACTTTGAAAGTGGGCAGCCTTCGTTTCGCATTAATTACCCAGTCGTATTTTTGTAATAAACTTTGTAACGTCGATCTTTTTAAGCGAAAAGTTTCCTTCAGTAATCGCTTCGCCCTGTTTCTTTGAACAGCATTGCCGAGTGCCTTTCGGGACGCAGTGATGCCGAATCTGTTGTGGGGCAAGTTGTTGGGCAAGACAAATGCGGTCATCAATACGCCTTCGTAACGCTTGCCCATCCGATAAACCCTTTGGAAATCCTTGCTTCCTCGCAGATACACCGTCATGAACTACAACACATTAATAGTGAGAAGGGGTCAGACGCCGACGTCCTTTTGAGCGTCGTCGCTTAAGGACAAGTCTGCCGGCCTTAGTAGCCATTCTTGCTCGGAATCCATGCGTTTTAGCTCGACGCCGATTGTTAGGCTGAAATGTTCGCTTAGACATAGCTGGAACTCTCCCGTCAAAAGAAAACCGTAAGACTAGCGGTCACCGAACCTTCTGTCAAGAAAGGCGCACCCGGGTCTAAACGATCGTAGGGACTCCTTCTTGAGAACCCTAATCGGTTTGGGTTTGATTACGAACTTCGGCAGAGCACTTCAGCCCTCACCCTTTTTGTTGAACTGCATTCCGGGCCGTTCAGAAGGCGATTTCTTTCAACGTGCGGAGGAAAACGTGTTTTATATTCCGGCTTTCTTGCCTCGGATGGAAGCTGTGTGCTAGTCTCCGCTCACGTTCAACTCACTCCCTGTAAGTGGTTGATAAATATAAGCTTAAAGCTTTACTTTAAGAGCCGGGTGCTTTTCCACAAAGCTGAGGAAAATCCTGTGAATAAGTCCTTTCCCCTTGGCTTAGCGGAGGATTGTGGCAATGATTCGTATGGGACGCTTTGACGAACTTTCCGCGGATCGATCCGGACCTGAGATTTTTATTTGAAATCCAAGCGAGCGGTGATTATGAGTCTGGTGGAAAGTAAAGTCTGGGAGAATGTCCTTCGCGCAATAAAAACCAAACTCCAAAGTGAGAGTTTTGAGACGTGGTTCAACCCCATTCAGTTTGAAGGCATTGACAACACGCGGCGCCTTATTCGTCTTCGAGCGCCTAATCAAGTGGTGCGTGACTGGGTAAATGTTAACTATGCGAACCTGATGGATCAGTCTTTTGGCGAACTCAGTCTAAGTGGTTATTCTGTTGACTGGGTAGTTCCAGAAGAGAATCCGAAGCTCTTAGCGTCGAGCCGTTCATCTGAACCGACCGAGCCTCCTGCAGCGCAAAACCCATCTCCGGCTGTTTCCCCCCAAGGTATTCCATATTCTGCATCAGGCCTAGGCGTGGCTCTGGCGCCGGCCCGGCAAGTGGCGTTTGATCCCGCCCTCAATTCAAAGTACACCTTCGACAGTTTTGTGGTTGGTTCCTGCAATCAGTTTGCGCATGCTGCGTCCCTGGCTGTAGCCGAAGCACCCGGCAAAACGTATAACCCGCTTTATTTGTACGGCGGCGTCGGACTAGGCAAGACTCACCTGATGCACGCATGTGGCCACGCGATAAAACAGCGAAACCCTCACTTGCGAGTTTCCTACTTGTCTTCCGAGCGCTTCATGAACGAACTGATCAATTCGATTCGTTACGACAAGACCCAGGGCTTCCGCGAAAAGTATCGGTCCGTTGACGTTCTGCTCATCGACGATATTCAGTTTATGGCCGGAAAGGAACGCACGCAGGAAGAGTTTTTCCACACATTTAATACTCTTTACGAGCAACAAAAGCAGATTGTGATCAGTTCCGATTGTCCTCCGCGCGAAATCCCAACGCTCGAAGAAAGGTTGCACTCCCGATTTGAGTGGGGACTCATTGCCGATCTCGAGCCTCCCGATCTGGAAACTAAGGTCGCCATTCTGAAGCGCAAGGCGGAAACGACCGGGTTCGTAATTCCCGATGACGTGGCTTTATTTATCGCCGGTAGAGTAAAGAACAATGTAAGAGAGTTGGAAGGATCTCTGATCAGACTGCTCGCAATTTCATCGTTGCGGGGAATTCCTATCTCCAAGGATCTCGCCCGGGATGCAATTAGAAATATCGCAAGCGAAGAGGAATCAGGAGTTATTACTATCGAACAAATCCAGCGGGTGGTTGCCGCTCATTACAAACTCACGGTGGATCAGTTAGTCTCAAAAAACAATGCTCGACAGTTTGCTTTCCCTCGCCAAATCGCCATGTATCTTTGTAAAAAGCTAACGAAACACAGCTACCCGGAGGTCGGCCGAGCTTTCAGGGGAAAACATCACACAACTGTTATTCACTCATTCGAGAAGATCCAATCGCTATCTGCTGCAGATCCGGGCCTGCAAAGGCTTCTGTTTGACCTAACAGAGAGCCTGCAAAAGTGAACCACATATTTCCACAAGATTTGCTGCGTGGTTATTTCAGCAATTGGTCAATTTACTGTACCGTGAAGACTTTTCCTCAGGTTGTTTGGAAGTAAGCCTGTGAAAGAATTAGAATGACTTACTACTAAGTTGTTCTCCACAGATTGGAAATCGTTCTCGAACGGAATTACGGCAGTTATGAACAGGGGTCGAGCATGATTCAGTTGCGCTTTTCAGCTTTTTCCACAAGTCAACAGGCCCTACTACTACGGCTAAAAATAAATAAAGAATTCTGTTAGTTAGAAGCAGAAAATAACGAGGAAAATATTTATGGCTATGAATGAAGGTGTTAAGCGTAAGGAGTCGAACATGCAATTCGTCGTCAGTAAGCAAAATCTGCAGAAGGAACTCGGATTCGTTCAGGGAGTCGTTGAAAAGAAGAATACAATTCCGGTTCTTTCGAACATTCTGATGGAGTCTGTCGGCGAAAACACGATTCGACTGACTGGTACAGACCTGGATGTGACTATTCGTTGTGACATGGATGCGGAAGATATTTCCACTCCAGGCTCCATTTGCGTGCAGGCAAGGAAACTTTTCGAGATAGCCAGGTTGCTGCCCGACGCTCCAGTAAGTTTTAAGAAGGAAGACAACGACTGGGTCACGGTAACTTGCGACAAGACGCGCTTCAAAATGGTTGGTGTCGCGCGTGATGCGTTTCCAGAGGTACCTTCCTTCAAGTCGGCGCCGACCAAGATCTCGGCGGGCGTTATCAAGGCCTTTGTGGACAGAACCATTTTTGCGATTACACAGGAGGAGTCGCGTTACACGCTATCCGGAGCCAAGTTCATTTTGGATGAGACGGGGGCAAAGATGGTCACGACGGATGGTCATCGCCTGGCCTACGTAGAGCGGAAAGGGGCTTCCAAAAATGGCAGCGAAGCCATCGACACCTTGATTCCTCGTAAAACATTAGCAGAATTGACAAAACTCACGGCTGGTTATGAAGAAGAGATTAGTTTGGGAATGGACGGCAATCACATCTTCTTTGAAGTTGGCCCACGACTCTTAATTTCGCGAATGCTTTACGGTCAGTTTCCTAACTACGACATGGTGATGCCAAAGAACAACGACAAATCAATTCAATTTGACAGCGTATTATTGAATTCGGCTATCAGGCGCGTGGCGCTAATGGCCGATGAACGCTCACATGCGATCCGCTTCCATCTTGAGCCGAATCAGTTAGTGATCAGCGCTCAGAACGCGGAAGAAGGGGAGGCTCGCGAAACGGTCCAAACGGACTACAATGGTGAGGAAACAGACATTGGTTTCAACGCCCAATATCTCCAGGACTTTTTGAACGTTATTGGAGACGGACCCGTAGCTTTCGAGTTCAAAGACGGAAACTCTCAAGCCCAGCTTCGACCGGCAGAAGGTGGTGAGTATGACTACAAGTACGTGGTAATGCCGATGCGGCTCTAAAGATGCAACGAAGAGATGTTATTGGAGGGAAGCGCTCGTTCTTGTTTAAGAAGAGCGCTTTCTTGTTTCTTGCGCATTCGGATGCAAAGGCCATGTGTTTTCAATACGTATGCTAAAATTGCGTGATGATCCTGGATTTTGTCGAAGTAAAAAATTTTAGAAATCTCAGCGGCAAAATCTTTTGGGGACCGGGCCTGAACATCATTCATGGCAACAATGGCCAGGGTAAGACCAACTGGCTTGAAGCTATCCACACACTCTCCAGAACGAAATCCTTTCGCACACAACGACTCCAGGAATCAATTCGATTTGGAGAAGCGACTGCGTCTATTGAGGGCCAGGTCTCAACTGGAAACGGTCTTCAAAGAGAATTGCGGGTAGCACTGAAAGAAAATACCAAGTCCATCTGGGTTAATGGTAAGCGAGAACAACTCGCGCGATATCTTGGCCTGTTACAGGTGTTTGCCTTTACCGCGGATCAACTCGAGGTGGTGCGAGGAATGCCGGAAGCGAGAAGGCATTTCATTGATCGCGGAGTCGCCTCATTGAGACCGGCATATGTGCAAACAGCTTCCGACTACAATCGAGTACTCAAACAGAAGAACCGTATTCTTCAGGATTCATCCGAACGTGAAATCCGACAGGAAGAGACCGAAAATCTAATCGCGCCATGGAATGAACAACTCGCTCGTCTGGGATCCGAGATTCATAAAGCTCGCAGCGATTATACAGAGCGGCTGAACAGCGCGCTCGAGCGCACGCTTTTTGAGCCAGCCGAGCTTCAAATTCGTTATTCCTCGTCGCTCGAGACGAAGGGCGATTTGGGTGATTACGAAACCCTTTTAAGAGAACGGTTACAGCTCCGGATGAAAACAGAAGTGGCGGCGGGGCGGGCGCTCGTGGGGCCGCACCGAGACGACCTTGCCATCGCTTTGGGAGGCCGGGAAATGCGCGCTTATGGTAGTTCGGGTCAGCAGCGTAGTGCATTGTTACTATTAGACTTAGCAGCGATTTCAGTGTATAATTCGTGTCATGATGATTATCCACTTTTTTTGGTCGACGACGTCGACGCCGAGTTGGATGAAAAAAGGATAAGACGTCTTTTGGAGTACCTTGAAGGCCGCACTCAGACATTCATTACCACGTCGAAGAGAAGCCACGTCGAAGGGTTCCTTTCCAAAGCAAACGTACACGAGATTGTGCAAGGCGAAACCGTATTAGCCGCAGCGAAGGAAAACACTTTTTCCGCGGCAGCGACGCTGGTTGAGGGCGTTCAGTAGACACGCTCCAAGTGCGACGAACGAGGATGAACCAATAACAATAATCTTTATTTTTAGTTAGTAAGTAATGAAGGAGAACGTATTGGCGACAGCAGGAACAACAATTACGGGCAAAAAGCACCAGGCTTACGATTCATCATCTATCGCGGTTCTGGAAGGCCGGGAGGCAGTACGCAAGCGACCCGCGATGTATATCGGCTCAACCGGCGAAATGGGTCTTCATCATTTGGTTTACGAGGTGGTTGACAACTCTATCGACGAGGCACTGGCCGGCTATTGCGACACGGTGGAAGTCACGATTCATCTCGACAACTCAATCACCGTTATCGATAACGGGCGCGGGATTCCGGTCGATGAAATGAAGAAGGAGAGGAAGTCTGCCGCGGAAGTGGTGATGACAAAGCTTCACGCCGGCGGAAAGTTTGACTCAAACGCTTACAAAGTTTCCGGCGGACTGCACGGCGTCGGAGTTTCCGTGCGTCAACTTCCTTTCCGAGACCTTACACCTCGAGATTTGGCGCGACTGCAAAGACTTACGAACAGGACTATGTTCGCGGCATTGCGGTTGCGCCGTTTGCAGCAGACTGGCAAGACCAGAAAGCGCGGCACTAAGATCACGTTCAAACCGGATGCTCAGATCTTTGATCACACAGTTTTCAGTTTCGACAAACTCTCGGAGCGGCTGCGAGAAAAGGCTTTTCTCAACAAGGGCATTCGCATCACGATCAAGGACGAACGTGAAGAGCCAGAGCGCTCACACGAGTTTTACTACAAAGGCGGAATCGCCGAGTTTGTCAAACATCTTAATAAGAACAAGACGACGCTTCACGACAAGCCGCTCTACTTCGAGAAGGAAGGCGACGCTTTGTCGATCGAAGTGGCGATTCAGTACAACGACGGCTACGACGAGAAGGTCTACTCGTTCGCCAACAACATCAACACAGTCGATGGCGGCACGCACCTGTCGGGATTTCGTTCGGCGTTTACGCGGACCATCAATGCTTACGCGCAGTCGTCGGGCCTGGCGAAAAACTTCAAGAGCTCGCTCACAGGCGACGACGTCCGTGAAGGGCTGGTCGCGGTAATCTCGGTGAAGTTGCCACAGCCTCAGTTTGAGGGGCAGACAAAGGGCAAGCTCAATTCTGATGTGAAGGGCGCGGTCGAATCGTTCTTGAACGAGCGCTTGACCGAATACCTGGAACAGAATCCCACGGTCGCCCGCAGGATTGTTGGTAAGTCGGTCGATGCGGCGCGGGCCCGTGAAGCGGCGCGGAAGGCCCGCGAAATTGTGCGCAAGGGCGTGCTGGGCTCGACCATGCTGCCCGGCAAGCTGGCTGATTGTCAGGAGCGGGATCCGGCTCTCTCGGAAATCTACATCGTTGAGGGCGATTCGGCGGGCGGTTCGGCAAAGCAGGGCCGTGATCGTAAAAACCAGGCGATCCTGCCGCTCAAGGGCAAGATCCTCAACGTCGAAAAGGCACGCTTCGACAAGATGCTGGGCCACAGCGAAATCAAGTCGCTGATCACCGCGCTCGGTACCGGTATCGGTAAGGAAGATTTTGACGCGAGCAAGCTGCGCTATCACAAGATCATCCTTGATGACTGATGCCGACGTTGATGGCTCGCACATCCGAACGCTGCTGCTGACCTTCTTCTACCGGCAGATGGCCGAACTGGTTGAGCGCGGCTACGTCTACATTGCCCAACCCCCTTTGTTCAAAGTCAAGCGGGGGAAAAAGGAAGAATACATAAAAGACGAGAGCCTGATGGTCCAATATCTGATGCGGATGGCGACCGCCGACATGACCGTGAAGTCAGTGGGGGCCAATCAGGATATCGAAGGCAAGGAGTTGGCCCGCTCGTTAGAAAAGCTGGTTGATCTTAAACGTTACTGCGAGCGCGCCGCGCGCCGCCTGGGTGGCGACGCGCATCTCCTCGATACGCTGCTCGCGGCTTTTGCCGGAATGAAGGGCGTGCTGCGTAAGGAAGGAACTACGCTCCGAAACGTCTTTCAGAATGGCGACCTGATGGCCAAGGTTGAAGGCGTGTTGGCCAAAGCAGGTTTTAAAACTGAACTCACGACAGATGACGAACACGGTCTGTGGGAAATTGAGACCACAACGACCTCGGGATTGAATATCGCGATCGACTGGAATTTTGCAAGCTTCGTAGAGTTTCAAAAGGCCGTCGAACTTTACAAGACACTTGAAGACAAACTGGCGCCGCCTTTTATCACGGGCACCAATGGAACCAGTGAAGAGATCCCAACACGCGAGGCATTGCTGGAGAAAGTGCTGGCTGCCGCGAAGAAAGACTTATCGATTCAGCGCTACAAAGGTCTTGGCGAGATGAATCCCGAGCAGCTCTGGGAAACAACCATGAATCCGGAGAAGCGCACTTTGTTACAAGTGAGGATCGACGACGCCGTCGAAACCGACGAGATCTTCACGGTGTTGATGGGCGACGCTGTAGAGCCGCGGCGAAAATTCATCGAAGACAATGCGCTCGACGTGAGGAATCTGGACGTTTAAATGTCTTACCCTTCTCGACAGGCTTTCCAAAAGGGGACAGGCATTCCTTCCTGTCCTACTGCTCCCGAAAACGATCCACCCGAAAGCGCGTAAGCTTCAAGGGCGTCCCTGGCGTAATGCCGGCCTTGCGGGCGGCAATTTCTACTTGTTGTCTGGCTGTTTCCACTCCCGCAATATCCGGTAACAACAATCCGCGCAACCTTCCTGAATCGTCTTCAACAATCACCCCGTAGACCTTCGGGTCCAAACCTTCAAACGTAGTGGGCTCTGAAGCACCGAGAATATCAACCGAATAGGTCAACTCAGCTAGTTCGCCAGGCGAGACCGGTTCGAATCGGGGATCACGCGTGGCGGCATTGATGGCATTGGCGATTAATTCTTCGGCCAGAAATTGCTTCAACGGTTCAATCGTCCCGATGCAGCCTCGCAGCTCTCCGTTGCGAGTTTTGAGCGAAACGAAACAAGCGGCACGCGCGCAAAGCAGGGCCGAAGCTTTTTCCGGGGCAGAGATTTGCTTCCCGGTCAGGACAAACGCTTCCACGGCCTGGCGAGCAAGCAACGGTAATTCTGCAACCGGGTCGGAATCTTCCGCGGCAACGATAGCGTTTTCAGGTTTACCGAGTTCTTCGTATTCCCTGGTAGCTTTCGCGTTGGTCAGTTGTGCTACCAGATAACCAACTCCAAACGGCGCTTCATAATTCAGAACTTCGCAGGTCGGCGGTAGCTCTTCAATAGCACCCAGCGCGATCAGCATTGACCGATAGCCACACTCTCCTGCGGTCCGTCGCAGATTCTGATCGATGTAGATGATTTGATTTGGCGAGTTGTCCTCTATTGCGTCAACTACTTCTTCATCAAAACGGTAGGCACCCGCGTTATAACCGGCTGGAGCTTCAGGTTTCAAACGGTGACTCAAATCCCCGCTTGCGACCAACGCAATGGATCGTTTAACCACATCGGCCGCCCTTCGAAGACAAGCACCGAACCTCAAGTGGTCCTCATTTGAAAGAAAGCTATAACCGAGGGCAACTACTCGACCGCGCCAGCCATTCCGATCGAGGAAATAAAGCGGAACGGCGGTACCGTGGTCCAACCGGCAGTTGTTGAGGTTAATGATCTCGTAATCGTCATTGTCAGCGGCCTGGCTTATCGCCTCGAGCAATTCCTCATCGAGTACAAATTCAAGGCTGGTGTCGGGGGCGCGGAAGTCTGCGAAATCTCCGTAGAGCTTCGGACTGTTATAGGCGACAAAGGCGCTCGCCTCGAGCGGAGCGTGAGGCGAGATGAGCACCACCGTTTCCGCGCCGCTGGCAATAATGCGCCGGGTCAGTTCCGCCATCGCGGCGATAGATTTCCGTACGTCGACTACGGCTTGACCACCCACTTCGGGAACCATTATCGGCGGGTGGGGAGCGATACCGCTGAAAACTATGGCGCTATCCATTCCCATGGCGTTTCCCATGTTTCCTCCAGCAAGGATGGAAAATCAGGACGGGACAACAGTTGTAACGCAAACTGTTAGTTTGCGGCGAAGCTCGAGGCTCAACCGGTCATAGACTAATTGACAGGGAACAGCCGAATTTTACCATGAATTGCGCTACTGATCGGAAGACTACTAAGATGAACTGAAGCGTTTGAAGTATTTAGATACTGATGAATAACGAAAACTTTGATGTCTTGATTGTCGGCGCCGGTCCGGCCGGATCTTTTGCTGCCGAGCGACTGGCGAAAGGCGGCGTACGTGTAGCGCTATTCGATGGCCGGCCGGCGGGTGAGCCGAAAGCCTGTGGTGGCGGTGTAACGGCCAAAGCGCTCAAAGCCTGGCCGCATTTGCTCGGCGCAGTCGGTCGCACAGTCTCTGAGTTGGAAATGTACTCACCCTCCGGCAAGCGTCTCCACTTAAAGCTCGACGAACCTTTCGCAATCTATTCGCGCGTTGCCTTTGACTCATATCTGCGCGATCGCGCAAAGGAAGCCGGCGCGCAAGTTTTCTTTGAGAAAATCAGTGCTCGCGGAATTACCAGGACGCCGTCAGGTTGGACACTGCGCTGTGCTAGTGGCAATCATCAACCAGGGGACTCGTCATCGGAATGGTCAGGGAACATTTTGGTAGGCGCGGACGGAGCAAACAGCGCGATTGCCAAAAAGTTGGCCGGTCCGCTAAAGGCTGCGGACATGGAAGTCGCTTTTGGCTACAGAACCCCGTTGCCTGAGAAAGGCGATGTTCCAACCGTGATTGCTTTTCTTCCTCGCTGGGTTGGTTACGCGTGGGCGTTTCCGCGTTTGGATCACATCTCTTTTGGCATCGCTACAACGCAAGAGGCATTTGAACACAAAGCTCTTGACGATCTCTTATGGCAATTCATGCTGGGTTATTACCAGCAACGCGAAAATGATAAGGCCAGGATTTGGGCAAAACTGGAAGGACCCGCCGCTCGGGCGACAGTGAAGAACCTGCGCGCGACTGCCGAACGGTATGCGGCGCGAATTCCGGGTCTAGCCGATCAGACGTGGGATAAACGACGTGCCTGTGGCGAGGGTTGGGCCTTGCTCGGCGACGCTGCCGGTTTTGCGGATCCGGTTACAGGCGAGGGGATCTATTACGCGCTGCGCTCGGCGGAACTTTTCGCTGATGCTTTTCTCGAGGGCCGGCCGGAGGAATATGAGCAACGCTGGCGCAAAGATTTTGGTCGGCAGCTGAGGCGCGCTTCACAAATGCGCCGGCGCTTCTACGGAAACTTCTGGGGCGCGCCTTTCACGGAAAGAATGATCGAGTTTGCGCGGGGACATCGTGGGATTAAGAAAGTGCTTGGCGATCTGGTCGCCGGCGAACAGGGCTATGTGGATCTGAAGAAGAAATTAGCGCGACGCGCGCTGCGACCGCTTTGAGTTCGCGAGGGCTTAGCATCGAAGAACCGTCTTCGACTATTTCGGCTGTGCCGTCTGATGTGCGGTGGCGGCTGTGCCCCACCGGCATCGAAGTCTTTACTTCACCGGGGCTGCGCCCCCGAAACCGGGCGTAGCCCAGTACGAATTTCAGGTAGCCCGGAAGGTCATAGACAGTCATAGACCTTCCGCACATCAGAAGGCATAGCCGCGGCGGCAAACTTGATTCATTGTTTAGTGAAGCCTCGCTAAGGCGTGAGGGTTTCTGACAATCACGGAGCCAGGCGGCTGATGGTCCAGCTGCCATCTGACTGCTGCTCGTAAAGAATTCGATCGTGCAGCCGGCTCGCGCGGTTTTGCCAGAACTCAACCCGCTCGGGCTTTAAGCGGTAGCCGCCCCAATGTGCCGGGCGATCTATTGAACGATCGCGATAAAGTTCATCCAGGTCGCGAAAATTCTTTTCCAGAACCTCGCGACTGTGGATCACTTCACTTTGCGGAGAGGCAAGCGCCCCGATTTGGCTTTCACGTGGACGCGTTTTGAAGTATTCGTCCGACTCCTCGTCAGAAACGCGCTCTACAGTTCCTTCGACTCTCACCTGACGATCGAGCCCCAGCCAATAAAACACGAGTGCTGCCCGGGGATTCTCGTCAAGTTCTTTCGCCTTCGCGCTGCGATAGTTGGTATAAAAAACAAAGCCACGTTCATCAACGTCCTTCAGCAACACCACTCGCGCTGAAGGCTGTCCGTCTTTTGTCGCCGTCGCCAGCGTCATCGATTCCGGTAAGCGAGACCCTGAGACGAGGGCGTCGTCGAACCAATCTCGAAATTGCTTTATTGGTTCGTGCTCGACTGTTCTCTCATCGAGATCTTCAGCCGCGATGCTGTTCTGAGTTTCATTCATCCGTGTGATTGTAGTCTAAAAGAAATATTTAACCGCAAAATAAGCAAAGCATGTCGCAAAGTACCGCAAAGAAGATCTAACTTCGCGTCAGGGTTCAAGCTTAGCGCACCTTTGCGCCTGCTTCGCGTTTTTTGCGGCTCAATTTGTTGTCTTCGTGTACGGCTCCAGGCGAACCCTCAGTTCCTCAGGAATCGGCACCGTTTCAAACGTGTCGCGGCGTACCGAGGCAAGCACAAAATGGGCATGTGCGATCAGCAACTCCTCACCCTTGCGCCGGACTTCAAAATTCAAGCGCATAGACTTGTTGCCGACGCGGCCGATATAGACTGAAACCTCCAGCAAGTCGTCGAGTCGAGCCGCGTGGTGGAAGTCGCATTCCAGATGAACACGCGGCAGCCACACGTCAAGCTCGTCAAACATGACGCTGTAAGGCAAACCAACGGAGCGAAAAAGTTCTGTTTCGGCAAATTCAAAGAAGCGGATGTAGGCGCCGTAGAAAATTATGCCTGCAGCGTCAACGTCACCCCAGCGCACGCGCTCTTCGATTGTGTACTTTTTTGGCTCTGGCATTTATGACGTTCATTAAAATGAACCTGGGTTATCGAGCGACGACGCCCTCAGTTATGCTCGCGCTATTGCCCGAATAACCCGGTCGCTACCGCTCCCGGTTCTGACTTGCTTCAGCGCATGACCTTAGGTTCATGTGCGATAACGCCCTCGGTTATGCTCGCGCCATTGACCCAGTAACCCGGTCGCTACCACTCCCGGTTCTGACTTGCTTCGGCCACGGCTGTGATGAATTCTCCGAGTTCTACCGGCTTCGCGAGGTAGCGTTGAAAGCCTGCCGCCAGGGCGCGCTCTTTATCTTCTTGCTTCGCGTACGCGGTAATCGCAATTGCCGGAATTCTCGGCACTACATTAAGTGCCAGTACTTTTTGAATTAGTTGGTAACCGTCTTCGACCGGCATTGCAATGTCAGAAATCAGCACGTCAGGTCTGAAAAACTTCAGAGCTCTGATGGCCTCAGCGGCGGAGGAAGCGGTTGTAACGCGGGCGCTTCGCTGCGTGAGAGCGGCACTGAGCAGGTCCAAAGTGTCTTTATCATCATCGACGACTAAGACGTGCAGGCCGGACAATATCTGCCTCGATTTCAAGCGCTCGCTTTCCACCTCCGCATCGATCCTCGCTGCTGTCATCGCGCCCGGCGTTTCTACGACGGAGCCGGCTAATGGCAGCGTGACGGTAAACGACGCGCCCTGGCCGTTGCCGCCGCTTCTCGCCTCAATCCTGCCACCATGGATTTCTATCAAGTGTCTGGCGATCGCCAGTCCCAGTCCAAGGCCGCCGTGTTGCCGCGTGGATGTGCTATCGGCCTGACGAAACCGGTCAAAAACGAACGGCAGGAATTCCGCGGTAATGCCCTGCCCGGTGTCACTCACCTCAACCTCGACTTTCGAGTTCACATGACGAAGCTCCACCGTCACTTTGCCGCCGGCAGGCGTAAACTTGACTGCGTTTGAAAGCAGATTCCAAAAAACTTGCTGCAAACGGTTGGAGTCACCGGGGACAGCGGCGGGCTCCGGTGCGAAGGCGACTTCAATGTGGATGCCTTTTGCCTCTGCTGTCGGGCGCACGACATTGATTGCCGACTCCAACACCGGTGCAATTTCTATCGGGTGCAATTCCAGATACAGGTTGCCGGTGATGATTCTCGAACGTCAAGAATATCATCAATGATCTGAGCCTGGGCCTTGGCGTTTCGCTTGATTGTCTCAATGGCGCGAGCGGCCATGTCGCTTTCCAGTGACTCGCCCTGAAGCATGCGTGACCAACCAAGGATCGCAGTCAGCGGAGTGCGCAGTTCATGAGAGACGGTAGCCAGGAATTCATCCTTCAGACGATTGGATTCCTCCGCACTGGCTCTCGCGGTACTTTCGCGCTCGAGCAATCGAACATTTTCAATTGCCACGGCGGTCAGGTTTGCGGCCATGCGAATGGCCGTCGCATGTTCCTCACGATAGGCCTCTTTTTCGTATGACTGCACTTCGATCGTTCCAATGATCCTTCCCATCACAGCCATCGGCGCGGAGAGCGAGGACTGCGGCCGCAGTCCGTTATCGGGACCGATCAACACTGCCGGATGGCCGAGCGTCGCACTCATGTAATCGTTGGTAATGATCACCTGATTCGTCCTGACGGCCCGGCTGTTAGGCCCGCTGAAGGTGACCGGCATCGGCGGCAGCTGTGATGTATCTATCTCCTGCCCATCGCCCCAGCCATAGCATGCGGTCCGCACATCACGAACGGGATCGTACAGAGAAACAAACAGTCCGTCGCAGGGAACGGAAAGAAGTGCAAACTCCCGCAGTCCGCGGAAAATCGCCAGCAAGTCTCGCGAAGTTCCCAACGTCTGGGCGAGGCCTGCCACCTTTTCCAGCAACCGCTCGTATTCCGACAGCGCGCGCTGGTCGGCGCGGCGCAATGCTTCTTCTGCCTGCCGGCGCGTCGTGATGTCGCGGGCAACGCCCTGCACGCCCACCGGTTTCCCCTGGTGTATGGTCAACCGGCTGCTGATTTCCAAAGTGAAGAGACGTCCATCTTTCGCATGCACGTCAACTTCATAGTTAGTTCGTTCTTCACCAGCCAATTTCCGCTCAGTCATGCTGCGAGCCCTCTGGGTGGATCGCGGCGTGAGAAACTCAGACATGTTCATTCCGAGCAATTCCGTTTGCGTATAACCGGTAATCGACTCCACGGCTTTATTAACCGAAGTGACGTTGCCTTCAAGATCCAGCGTAAAAACTATGTCGTTTGCATTCTCCACCATTTCGCGGTAACGCTCTTCACTCTCTTTGACTGCTGCCTCCGCGCGCTCACGCTCCTCGAGTATCTTTCGCATAGTTGCTTCCGAGGCACGCACTTCTGCTTCCGAGCGTTCAGCCTTGTCGCGCGCGCGCATTTGCGAGCGTATAGCAGCAAAGAAAAGAATGCTGATGAACCATCCGCCGGCGAGAATGTAAGCAGACCACTGTTGCCGGTAAGAGACCATAAACGTGAAGAGCACGCCGGTGGCGAGAACGAGATACGGGATGGAGTGATGTCCACGCTGTGAGAACGCAGGTTTGGAGGTTGCGAATTCCATCAGTTGCATTCAGCCGCTAAGCGGGCCACAGCAGCGGTTCGCCGTGGAGATTTCGAGTTCTTCAGGTTTGGCCTGGGAGCCAGGCGTGACAATTGGCCGACGTTACTACTCGGAGCTTGCTGTTAACGAACACGGCTGGTTCGTCGTCGCAGAAAATCTATCAAAACAAACTGCGAAAGATTACCAGGGTTAGCAAAGTAAGCCTTGCCGTTTGTCATCGCCGTCATCTGCTTCACAAACTCTACCAGATAATAGTCGCTCGCCAACATGAAGGTATTAATCATTATACCGGCTTTCCGACAAGCCTGGACTTCTTTAAAGGTCGCCTCCATTACAAAGGGGTCGCCACCCATGGAATTCTTGTAAAGGCGGCGAGTAGGACCGGCATTCCTACCGCCAGTCGGATCGCGATGCCGTCCCGAAGGGACAGACAAGACTGTCTGTGCTACACCCTCAACAAAACAGGCCGTCGGTTTTCCGTCAGTAACCATCACGATCTGCTTCATCTCTTTGCGCTGCGACTGCAGGATGCGGCGGGCGAGTCGCAGCCCTTCGGCGGTGTTGGTGTGATATGGACCAACTTGCGTGGTTGCGAGTTTTGCGAGCGGCAATTCTTCCGCGGAATCATGAAAAAGCACGATCTTGAGCGAGTCGCCCGGATACTGCGTGCGAATCAAATGCGCCAGTGCGAGTGCGACTTTCTTCGCCGGAGTAAAACGATCTTCTCCGTAGAGAATCATTGAATGCGAACAGTCGAGCATCACCACTGTTGCGCATGACGATTGATAGTCACACTGATGAACGTGCAAGTCGCTATATTCGAGATTAAGCGGTACCGTTAATCCCTCGCGTTGGATCGCGGAGAGGAGGGTCGTATTGACATCGAGATTGATTGTGTCGCCAAACTCATAAGGCTTGCTGGCAGCGGCAGCTTCCACGCCGGTCGAAAGATGTGCTGTATCGTGGCGCCCTATGGAACTCTTGCCCAAACTCCCGAGCAGATTCCGCAGAGTTTTGTAGCCGAGGAAGTCGAGGCCCTTTTCCGTAACTTCAAACTTAACGTTACGCGGCAACGGCTCAGATACTTCTGGCAGGCCCATTCCCGGTTGTTCTCGACGCTGTCCGGGTTGTGGCGCGGGTTGTTCACTGAGTTTTAGATAGCCTTCCTCCACCAGCCTCTCGATCAACTGGTTCAGCATCTCTTCGAGCAGCGAGCCCTTAAACTTGCCTTCGTTATCGCCGAGCATCTCCTGGATCTGGCGTTGGTCAAGCAGACCCTGATCCATCAGCGCTTGCAGAAGCGCGCGCCTTAGCGCGTCAAGCGACGTATCTTGCGGTCGACGTTGGCGGGTCCAGTAGTAATCGTCATCGTAGCCGGAATCGAGCAGCGCGTCAGACAGATTTTCCATCAGGTCGCCGAGATTAATTCCGGAAACGTCAAGGCCTTTGAATTTTGAGTAGCGCGTAAACTTCATCGTGTCCCCGGTTCGTCGGGAATTAACAAATCGGCCACAGATAAACACGGATTTTCACGGATTGACTTACGATGATTATCGAAGAGAAGCCGCTTAAATTCAGGCTTCACACCGAAGTTCAACAGTAAGCCCACCTCAATATCAGTAGCGCGCAAATAGTTCAGCAGCTGAGCAGTGTGAGATGTATCCAGGGAGCGCGCCGATTTGAGTTCGAGCAGCACGCAATCTTCCACTAGCATGTCGGCGCTAAAGTCCCCCACTCGACGACCACGGAAGTAGACGGGTATTTCTATTTGTCGGCATACTTTGAGGTCCGTGGAGTTTAACGCAACCTCCAGGGACTTCTCATAGACCGATTCCAAAAAGCCATAGCCCAGCTCGTTGTACACGTCATAGAAAACTCGAATGATCTTCTGAGTTATTTCTCCGTGCTTAAATCCGTGATTATCTGTGTTCATCTGTGGCCTAGCTGTATTTTCCTGTCTCAGTCAGATCGTCATAGATCATTCCACGCCGATCCTTCTTCGCCTTCGTTACCGCCGTGTAGCCACCCTCTTCGTTACGGCTGATCTTGTTCTGAGCATAAAGTCCCTCCAGCACAAACTCGCAGGCAGCCACCAACTGCGCCGTATCTGACTTCTTGAATTCAAACGGAATGACCGCTGTCTCAATCAACTCCGGAACGGCTTCCAACAACGTCCTGCATTCATCTGCCGCAGCAGTGTCTGCCAGGCGAAGATTGTTTCCCTGATCAAACCATTGAACGGTCGGTGCGAAGTCAATGCCCACGAAGTAACCTTCAAATACTTCGCCTGCCGCGCGCTTGATTAAATCCTTCGCGATGCGGCTGGCGCCGATTTGTTCGCCCTCGTATTCAAGTTCCATCTTTCCCGTCATCGAAGGAATAGCCGCGTAAACGTCCGAGATGCGCGGCACAACCTCTTCTTCCCCGGTAAGCAGCGCGCGCCGCTCGGCATTTGAAAGTACCGACTCAATTACAGTGATCGGCATGCGCTGTGAAACTCCGGAATGCTTATCAACTCTGTCGTCTTCACGTGCTTCAAAAGCAATTTGTTCAACCAGCTCGCGAATGAACTCCGGAATGTGCAAACGCGGTTGCGAACCGTCAGTTTGCACCAGGCCACTGCGGCTGACCCACGCTTCCTGGCGAGTGATCTCAACGGCGGTCTCGAGTTGCGCAGGGTAGTGAGTCATGATTTCGGTGCCGATGCGATCCTTCAGCGGGGTGATGATCTTTCCGCGCGCGGTGTAGTCTTCCGGATTCGCTGAGAAAATAAGCATCACATCAAGTGGCAGGCGCACCGGGTATCCCTTAATTTGCACGTCGCCTTCCTGCATGATGTTGAATAGCCCGACCTGAATCTTGCCGGCGAGATCCGGCAACTCATTGATAGCGAAAATACCGCGGTTAGCGCGCGGCAGCAGGCCATAGTGGATGGTCAGCTCGTCGCTCAACAGATGTCCGCCCTTGGCGGCTTTGATTGGATCTACATCACCGATAATGTCGGCAATAGTAACGTCCGGCGTAGCCAGCTTCTCTACAAAACGCGAATCTCGATCGATCCAGTCGAGGTGTGTTAAGTCGCCGTGAAGCGCGAGCGTCTGGCGACCGTAGGCAGATATCGGCTTGAAGGGATCGTCGTTCACTTCGGAGCCTGCAATGATCGGAATGTGATCGTCCAGAAGTTCGGTAAGTTGGCGAATGATACGGCTCTTGGCCTGCCCTCGCAGCCCAAGCAGGATAACGTTATGTTTGGCGAGAATTGCATTGACGAGTTGGGGAATGACTGTTTCGTCATAACCTACGATTCCGCGGAAGAGTTTCTCACCGGCGCGTAGTTTCCTGACGAGGTTCGCGCGCAGTTCGTCTTTAACAGGAACGCTTTTGTAGCCGCACTGCTTAAGCTCGCCGAAAGTTTTGACTAGTTCGCCTGAAGGCTTTGGACTGCTCATAGAACCCCTGTGCTCAGTTCGGAATATGGACGGGAGATGTGAATATCTTACGCGACTGTCAGTGGAAGAGGTAGTGTCTTGATTTACTCAACCGAAACGAACAGCCCTTCAGACGTTTTCTGTACCCGGTTCTCGTCGACAAGTTTGTCCAGGTGCGCAAGCACAGCGCGCTCGGCCAGCGCGTGCGCTTTGGGAGAGACGTCGGTGTAGACGCGCATAACAATTTCTTTCGGAGAGGCTGAACCCTCGCGGACCGCCTCGAGAATGTTTTGTTCACGCCCGAGCCGGTGGGCAATGTATTCGTCAATCTTCCTGTAAGGATTCGCGATGGCCGGTCCGTGACTCCCGAAAATCACAGAAAGATTCCGTAGTGCCCGCATGCGCTCCAGCGATTGCAGATATTCGCGCATATTTCCTTCCGGCGGATCGATTAGAACTGAGCCCAGGCCCACGATGTTGTCGCCGGAGATCAGCGTGCCGGTACATTCCTCATAGAAACAAAGATGCCCGCGCGCATGGCCGGGCGTGTGCATTGCTCTCAAGGAAATCTGCGGCAAACCATCCAGGTTGATCATGTCACCATCTTCAATAAACCGGTCCACGCGGACACTGCCGGCGAGCGGTTCGGCGGTTAGCCGATGAGCGGCGACCCTTACTGATTCGCCCAGATGAGCTCGTAGCGCATTAACTCCCCCAACATGATCCGGATGCATGTGAGTTAATACTATTTCTCTGACGCTTCTGCCTTCGGCAGCGAGGGAATCAATACACGCAGCGAGGGCTTGTTGTTCGTCTTCGTAAAGCGAGCCCGGATCGATAATGAGTAGCTCCTGAGACGTATAGATCAAATAACAATTCGTATGTGTCGCTGGAGGCTTAGTCGGCGTGCGCACCGGAAAGCAAATATAGTTTGGTCGAAACTCAATCCGCCGTACCGGTCCGCGATGGGCGTTTGGCGATGAAAGAAACCTTTTATCTACATCGTAAGTCGGCCCCTCTGCCAATGTCTTCAAAGCATGCAGCACGGGCGGCACAGCGAGAATCTCCGAGCGCTGCCAACGCGCGTACGCTGCGCTCGCGGCAATCCATTCGCCGCTAGCGAGTTCCGCTTCACCGCTCACGTAAGCGCGCTGTTTCCGAGGACAATTAACCAGAAAGAACCAGGTATCGAAACGCCGCGCGCTGAATGGAGGAGTCACCCAGCGGCCGACGAAAGTGAAATCGCCGGCGTCAAGATGAAGATCGTAATGCTTGAGTAACGACGGCCAGGACAGGCGTGCGGACTGCAAATCGTCGAGCAGAGAAGCGCGCTGGCCGTGCGTCAAGGCTTCGCCGCCACGCGCGACGAGCACTTGAGTTTCCTCAAACAATTCCCGAGCGGCGCAACTAATGGCGACCCGTGTCTCTGCATCGGCGCAGTTTTCGACCGGTGCTTCTGCGTCCATCCCATCAAACTGGCCACCAGGAAAGGCGTGAAACCCACCGAGGAAGGCGAGCTTTTCACTGCGGCGAACCAGAAAAACTTCCGGATCGCGGGGGCTGGTGTTGTGGCGGAGGAGAATAACGGCAGCCGCGTCTCTGGGCGTTCGATCAATCGAGGGTTGCATTTAAGCGATAAAACTTGACTGCTTGCGATCAGCGGGGGCAAGCCCGCCTTCCTTACCCGAGAGGCTTTCTCAGACACTTTGCCGTTCTGACTCGAAAGCCTATCAAGCGTGGAATTAAGGACTCAACTTCAATCGTCTCGGGGTCGGGAAGGCGGGCTTGCCCCCGCTCTTGCACTAACAACCGCCTTAAGACCAGCGGAATCGCTCACCGTCCCCCGGGCCCCAGGGATTGCCGCGCATGTGATAGCCGCCTTCTTCCCAGTAGCCGGCCTGATCCTGTTCCAGGAAGCGCACACCTTTGACCCACTTCGCCGATTTCCAGGCGTAGAGTTGGGGAATGATTAGACGGACTGGCCCACCATGTTCGGGCGGAATTGGCGCGCCGTCATGCGACCACGCGAACAGCGAGTCTTCGTTGAGGAAGTATTCGATAGGAACGTTTGTAGTCCAGCCGTAATCGTAAGCGAGCGCAAGTACAAACTTTGCCTCGGGCTTAATGCCCACGATCTTCGCCAGTTCGCGAGTTGGCACGCCACCCCAAAGATTATCCAGCCGGGACCAGCGCGTGACGCAGTGAAAGTCGGCATACACGCGAACCGCAGGGAGTTGCATGAATTCATCGAGTGACCATTTCTGGGGATGCTCGACCAGTCCATCAACTTCAAACGACCAGGTCGCGAGATCTATTTCGGGCGTGCCATGCGCGTCGAGCACAGGCCACTTTTTCGTGCGCGACTGCCCAGGCGGCATTCGATTATCGCGCCGCGTGTCCGGACTGATGATGTCGGCTTCCGTAATTTCTACCGGCTTGCGCGGATCGCCGGGTTGGTATTTCGGATCGTTGAATAGGCTTCCTAGAAAACTCATGGAAAGTCTCAGTACTATTTGACGAAATATTTCAGCACGACAAAGCGAGACACTTTGTTGCCGTCTTTCTCGGCTGGCGTGAATTTAATCATTCGAGCAGCTTCGATGGCTTTCTCATTTACTCCATCGCCCACTCCCTCCTTCACTTCGATGTCGGTTACCTTACCCGACCCGCAAAGCAGAGCCCCAAGCGTTATCACCTGTCTGTAGTATCTTCGGCGCTCCTCCAGGCTGAATTTCGGTTCGGGCTTTGCGAGAATCTCTGGCTTTTGATCAAGCTGTTTGCCGTTGTAAGCGGGAATAGTGCATTCCCGGTCTTTAGCCTCCCGGGCAGGCTGCTGGGCGACGCTCGACAATCCGAGTGTCGCTAACACCAGGAGCCATTCGCCAGCCTTGAGAAGTGGATTTCTATTCATCTTTCGCTTCGACCTTGGGTTTCGCGTTTCTCTCCGCGAGTTTCATTAGCTCTTCCGGCATCCATTTGCCCACGGCTTTCCTGGTCGACTCTTCGATGCCTCGAGTGCGATCGTGCCAGTCGTCTCTGTCGCCCTCAGGCCCGCGCTCGCGTTCGTAGTTTTCGGTTTGTTCAAGGCTCAGTATGATTCCATCCGCGATTTCATTCCAATCCTGGAATTGGATACCGCGTCCGATGATCGGCAGACCTGCAGTCCAGTCTTCTTCCGGAGCACGAGCGTCCTGCTCGGGGATGGTTAAATTATGCAAAGACGGAAAGGGCTTGCCGGCAAACTCTTTTACAAGCAGATCCCTAACCTCCTCGTAAGAGGCCTGGGGTCTTTCCCGCCTGAGCTCCTGGGCGCGGCGAAAAAGATCGGAGACGCTTATTCCTTCCTGGGCCATAGTGTCCGACAAAGTTTTGCTGCTTCTTGCCGGAATACCTTACACGGGCGAAGGGGAAGTTTACAAATGGGGCCCAACTGATGTAACGCAAACTGTTAGTTTGCGTTGAAGAGCGACGTTGTTGCTCGCGGACCGCAAATTAGCAATCTGCGTTACAGAATCATTCGCCCAATTGAAAACAAGACAGAATGAAGTAAACTGCCCAGGATGCCGGAGTCAATTCTCTCTACTGATTTGGGTCAAACGCCAGAAGGAACCAACCTGTGTTGCCAGCTCTGCGGCCGCCCTAATGACCAGCACATACCGCTGGGCTCAGTTCCGGCAGACATCGCCGCGCTCTTCAAGGCAAACGCTGACATAGCGGGCGAGCTGGCCCGGGTTTGCGTGAAGTGCGTCGAGCTTTTCAACCGAGCCAAGGCGCAAATCGATTCACATCAGATTGTTTTTGAACAGACGGACCACGTTTTACCTACCCCGCTGCGAATGGATGCCCACGAGCGATTCACCGGACGCGGCGTGACCATTGCTTTCCTCGACTCCGGCTTCTACGCCCACGACGATCTAACCAAACCCGAAAATCGCATCGTCGCCTACCACAGCATCTTCGACGGCGAAGACGATCGCACTTCGCTCGAGACAACTGACGTCGCGAGCTGGCACGGCATGATGACTTCGGTGGTCGCGGCGGGAAACGGCTATTTGTCCGCCGGATTTTACCGCGGCATCGCACCCGCTGCGAAGGTCGTGCTGATCAAGGTGGGGCGCACCGGACGCATTCCCGATGAGCATATCGGTCGCGGCCTGGAATGGGTTTTAGACAATAGAAAGAAATACGACATTCGCATCGTCAACATCTCTGCCGGGGGCGATTTCGAGCAGTCGTATCTGGACAGTTCATTGTGCCAAACCGTTGAACGTGCAGTGGCCGAAGGCTTGATGGTTGTTTGTGCCGTCGGTAATGCCGGAATGGCTCCGGGCCATCCCGTGCTCCCACCGGCTGCTTCGCCCTCAGCCATTTCCGTCGGCGGGCTTGACGATCAGAACTCGCTCGATCGAGCCAGACGCGGGATGTATCGTTCGTCATATGGGCCGACGATTGATGGGCTACAAAAACCCGAAATAATTGCTCCCGGCATTTGGGTGGCTGCGCCGATTCTTCCGGCCACGCCGACGGCTGACGCAGCGCATCTTTGCTCCGAACTTGATGCGGCTGCTGACGACGACTTGCGGGCGATCATCGATTCGCATTCGGGTGTGGATAAAGACTTCGACGAAGCTCGTGATTTGCCGGTCCCGCTGTTAAGACAGTTGATAACGATCAAGCTGCGCGAAGGCAACGTCATCAGTCGACACTACAAGTATGTTGACGGTACGTCTTTCGCCTCGCCGATTGTTGCATCGATTGCCGCCTGCATGCTGGAGGCCAACCCCGCGCTCACTCCGCAACAAGTGAAACGCATTCTGATTGATACCGCCGAGCGTGTGCCTGGAATCGCAGTCGAGAGACAAGGCTGGGGAGTCGTTGCTCCTCGCAAGGCGGTCGAGGTTGCGCTGCTCGCCACTGGGCGCAGGTGAATGCGGTTGTTGTTTGACGCGCCCGGTCCTTGTTTGCCCGGTCTTTGTTTGGTAGACACTTCCGTGAGCCGTGTGCAACAATTCCTTAAACCAACAACACAAGCGATGAAGTTCTGAGAGGAGTGTTACTGTAAAAATGTCTGAGAATGAGACCGCGCCGGTTGAAGGCGCGACTGATACAACAAGCGAGAGTCCGGCGGCTGAAGCCGCCACGGAAGATATCTCCTATCACGCCGTGGAGAAGGACGGCGTAGTGACAGCGATTTGGGAGATGCAAGGGCGCAAGCATATTCGCACGATCGATCCCAGATCGCGACAAGGACAGGATATCCTTCGTCTCTATACGACCGAGCATCACGACGAAACTACGCCGGCGGAAGCAAGCGAAGCAGCCTCAACGCTGAGGCTCGTTTGTTAGAATCACTCCCGGATTATCTTGTAAGCTCTGCTGCTGATTCCTGCACCGCATTCCTGGATTACGCCCGCTCGGGTTATCGCCTGCCAATTGGCTTCTGGTTTGAAAGATAAGTCCGCAATACGTGCAATCACCTGCTGAAATTTTTCGGCACTGTTATGACTCGACCGACTACGCTTTTTTTGATTGTCCAGATTGTCCAGATCCTTACAGTCCCGGCGAGCAGAGCGAATCCAAGATTTTGAACAAAAACCCAAAAACTCCATGATCTGAACCAGGCGGTCGGCTGCCTGCTTTTTGGAAGAGGCTGCAAATGGCGGGTTTTTCGAGATCAGGTTTGTTCTGTCCGATTGGAATGTTGCTTGCTTATTTTCGCCGCAAATCGGTTATCCCCTCTATCGAACACGGGCTAGGGTTCTTTTCCAGGCACCAATCAACTGAACAGTCGTTTCCTAAAAAGAGTTGTTTCGAAAAAAAGGAGGAGCTGTTATGCGAAGCGTTTTGCGCTTGCTGGCAAGCGGGTTAATCCTGAGCTTTCTTTTTGTGGCATCCGTCTATTCACAAGGATCCCAAACCGGAGGCATCACAGGTGTTGTGACCGATCAGACCGGCGCCCTGGTGAAAGGCGCCACGGTGGACATTCTCAGTGAACTCACGGGCAGTCGGTGCGCACTGTTACAACCGACGACGATGGCCGTTTCGGGGCCACGTTGTTGCCGCCAGGAAATTATCGGCTACAGGTCACGGCCACAAATTTTAAGAAGGGCGTGGTGTCAGGTGTCGCCGTGAGGATCACGGAAACCGTCCGACAGGACGTTACTCTTGAGACTGGCCGCATTGAAGAAACGGTGAACGTCGAAGCGACGCCTACTTTGATTAATACGGAAAGTGCCATTACCGGCCAATCACTGGAGGGCCAAACGATACGGTCTCTGCCACTCGCTTCACCTAATTTTTTGTTTCTGCTCTCTCTCTCCACTGGCGTCACTGGTGAGCCCGCGGACGTGCGAACAGCGGGACGAGGAACCGCAGACGTTAGTGTGAATGGTCAGCGCACCACCAATAACAGCGTTACGCTCAATGGCATCAACGTAAATGATTTTAACCTCGCGCATTTCGACACGGTGCCCTTGCCGAATCCCAACACGCTTCAGGAAATGAAAGTCGCCACCTCGCTGTACGACGCCTCGCAGGGCAGCAAGGGCGGCGGTTCGTTGGGTCTGGTAACCAAGACGGGTTCGAAAGACTTTCACTGGGACCTTTACTGGCAGCATCGCAACGACGCACTCAACGCCAACGAATTTTTCTTTAACAAAAATGGCGCGAAGCGTGGCCGCTTGCTGCAAAACGTTTTCGGCGGTAGCGCCAGTGGTCCGATTCCTAAGGTCGGCGGTTTCTGGTTTTTTAACTACCAGGGCGTGCGTGCGCGCAACGGCATCGACCCTCTTGGCTCGAGCACGAATCCGGTCGTACAGGCGTTTCCGACCAACGCCGACGGCAGTACGTCCGCGGCTCTGCTCGCTCCGGCCTTCGGTCTGACGCCGGCGCAGATCGATCCGGTCGCCGTCAACATCCTTAACATCCAGGACACTCGCTTCAACGGACGGTTTCTCGTGCCCCGCGTGGGCCAGGGCGGCTGCGGCACAGTGACCGGCGGTGTGACCGGCACGTTTAATTGCTCGTTCTCCACTGTAGGTCCATTCAGGGACAACCAGTACACGGTAAGTTACGACCGCAGCTTCCGCGGCGATAAGGATAAAATCAACGGGACCTGGTTCTGGGATGAAGGTTCCATCGTTAGGCCTTTTGGCACTGACACCAGCTTGCCCAACCTGCGCAACGACTTTCAGTGGAATCGCTACCTGGCAATAACCGAAACTCACCTCTTTAGCCCGACCAAGGTTAACGAGCTGCGCCTGGGTTACAGCCGCTTTTTGTTTGGCAACATTCCGACTGATTCGCATTTAGCAAGCGAAGTCGGCGCGCAGGCCAACGGGCAGTTTCCAGGGCTGTATCGAGTTGGTATTACGGGCTTATTCTCGCTGGGAACCGGCGTGAACGATGACCGCGGTACAATTTCGAATACCTATAACATCGTCGACACCTTTTCGATGGTTGCCGGCAAGCACAGCCTGCGCATCGGTGGTGAAGCCGTTCAATACCAGTTGAATCGCTTCAATAATTTTGCGGTTCGCGGCTCACTTACCTTTAACCAAACTACGGGAACAGGCAATGCTTTCACGCCGTTTCAAAATTTCCTGCGCGGAGCGCCTACGGCCCTACAGTCGGCTTTTGGCGATCCGGCCAGGAACTTCATCGCCACTGACTACGCCGCATTCATCCAGGACGATTATCGCCGCAGTCCGCGACTGACGATCAACATTGGAATGCGATGGGAGGCCATGAGCTTCGGCCGCGACAAACTTTACCGTGCCGGCATCTTTGATCCGGCGCTGGCGGCGGCCGGTCAAAACCCATTTCTGATCCCGGAGAAGGTTAATCTGGGCGGATTTACAGGCACGCCAGGCGTTCGCGACTGTGCCTTGATCAGATGCCGCGACGACAACAACTTCGCGCCACGCGTTGGCTTTGCCTGGGACGTTTATGGTGACCAAAAAACGGTTGTGCGCGGCGGCTATGGCATCTACTACCAGCGCCTCTCGAACCAGAACATCCTACAGAATTCTTTGGCGGCGCCGTTCACAGTCCAGCCGTTGGAGAATCGTTCGGTTCCAACAACCCTGCAACTCGCAAACCCGCTGGCCGGTCAGCCGCCACCGTCTATCGTGGCGACCGCGTTTATTCCTACCGCGACCTTCTTTGCTGGGCTGCGTCGCATAAGCGGCGTCGGGCCGCTTGACATTAACGATCCGAACGTGGGTCCCATTTTCGTCAACGCCGCGGGACAGCGCTGCCTCAACTATGGAGGCACGGCGACCAATTGCTCGATCAACCTGGCGTCGTTTACCAGTGCACCGCTTGATGCTTTCACGCCCTACACTCAACAATGGAACTTTACCGTCCAACGTCAACTAAAAGGCGGCTGGGCAATCGAGACGGGCTATGTAGGGTCACACTACCTTGGCGGCATCGGCATCTGGGATCCCTATGTTGCCAAGCTGGCCAGCCCCGGAAGCCCAATCGTTGTTCGTGACATGAACGGCAATTCTTACACGATAACCACCAACACCGTTGCCAACGAGGAACTGCGCCATCAGATCATCGGTCTCTCGCGCAAACGGGGATCACGCTACTCCGGTAACATCGGCTTCGCTAACTACAGTTCCTGGCAAACCACCTTGTCGCGCCGACTGCATCGCGGTCTCTATTTTCAGGGTGCTTACACTTGGTCAAAGACCGAAGACAATGTCAGCGGGTCTCTCAGCACCGACGAGTTGAACGCAACTCGCGCCGGCCAAAATGGCGGCAACATCTACAACGATCAATCCAACCCCGCGCAGAATAAAGCTCGTGGCGACTTTGATCGTCCGCATCGCCTGGTCGTAAGCTATGCTTACGATATTCCGGTGATGAAAAACAGCTTCATGGACAATCCGGTTCTTAGGGGTTGGACTGTAAGCGGTATCGTCACGTATCAAAAAGGCTTGCCGTTTTCGGTAACTGATGGCGCCAGCGGCGGCTTGTTTGGAACCGCCCTCGGCACGGCGCAGTTTCTGTGCAGCCGAATTGCGGACGCATACACTCACGGTACGACCCAAGAACGGCTCGACCATTACCTAAATCCCGCCTGCTTCGGGACCACGGCGCCCGTCCCCTTCAGCGCAGGTCCGGGAGCTACCGGATGGGGCACGGCGCCTCGTAACGCCTGGCGCGCACCCTATCAGCAAAACTGGGACATGTCGCTCATGCGCTCATTCTCGCTCGCTGAATCGCATTCTTTCCAGTTCCGGATGGATGTTTTCAATGTGTTCAACCATCCGATTTTTAGTACTCCGTCATCGGTTAACATCGGAACACTTTCGACGTTTACCAAAATCACTGCAACCGCGGTTCCGGCGCGGCTGATTCAGTTTGGCTTGAAATACACTCACTGACACAACTGAGAAGCTAACTTTGCCGGGCGGACCATATCCGCCCGGCTTAGTTTTTGGAGTGACTGCTAAGAACCTGTATAGCCAACAGCATTCGTCAGGCACCTAACGTGTTACGCCTTTATCGTTACCCACTGGCTTTCATCTTTGCGCTCGCGATCAGTTCGCCTCTTCTTGCGCAGCGAGAGCGCGATACTTACTCAGGAGCTTCGGCCAACTCCTTTGAAGTCGTGGGCCAGGTGCGCGTGGCCCAGTCCGGCTTGCCGGCGGCCCGTGTTCCGATCAGGCTGGAGAGATTTGGCGGCGGCCTGGTTGATCAGATCGACAGCGACAGCAGTGGCCGCTTTCGCTTTCCCAACCTGCAACGCGGTTATTACAGAGTGATAGTCAAGGCGCCTGGCTACCGGCTGGCGCAACAGGATGCCGACTTGCAGGTCTTATTTCGTGCTTTCCTGGTTTTTGACCTGGCTTCTGAAAATGGAAACGCCGTCTCTTTGATCGATGTCATCGATGCCCGCGCGCCGGCCGAAGCTCGTGAAGAATTGATTCGCGGTCGCGAGGCACTCAGCAAGAAGAGTAACGACGAGGCAGTTGGACATCTGCAAAGGGCCATTGCGGTCTATCCCGAGTTTTATGAAGCACACCTGCTGCTGGGTACGACCTTGATGGACGCACGCGATTGGCAGAAAGGTGAAACTGCTTTTAAACGTGCAGTGGAGCTGAAGCCCGGCAGCGCCACTGCCATCATTTTTTTGGGCGAGGTTTACTGGCGTCAAAAGCACTATGATGAGGCCGAAAAAACTTTGCTCGACGGACTCAAGCTCGACGATAAATCCTGGCATGGCCATTTTACGCTGGCCCGTCTCTATTGGGATCTCGGCAACATTGCAAAGGCTGGTCCGGCTGTCGGCCGGACGCTGCAATTGAAACCGGATTTTGCTGAAGCCCATTTGCTGGCGGGCAATATTCTGCTACGAGTAAACCAGCAGCAGCGCGCGCTTGCCGAATACCAGGAGTATTTGCGTCTGGAACCAAAAGGTGAGTTCGCCGGTCAAGCTCGCGATCTCGTTCAAAAACTAAGCAAGGCGATCGTGGAAAACAAGCAATGATCGAACCGACTGACGGGCCCCGGATGAACACGGATAATACAAATCAGTAAAACAGCAGATTAGTCGTAGCCATCCGTGTTTGTCTTCGGCTAATTGAGCGACGTCGCTTGTTCAGGTTAGGATTCCGGAAGCTTGAGAATAAGAAAAGCAACCGCTGGAGACGCCGAGTCGCTAACGACCATTGCTCATCATGCCAAACGGCATTGGGGCTATCCGGAACATTGGATCAAGCACTGGCAGGACGACCTGACATTCTCGCCGGACTTTGTCGCAGCCAATCACGTGTACGTAGCGGAAAGCGAAGACAATATACTCGGCTTCTACGCTTTGATTATCCGCGATGACAAAGCTGAGCTCGATCATATGTGGGTAGCGCCTGCCCACCTCGGCACCGGTGTCGGCAAGGAACTGTTCATCCACGCCATGCAAAACGCGGCGCGGCGGGATATTTCCGAAGTTGAGATCTCGTCAGACCCAAACGCCGAAGGGTTCTACCGGAAGATGGGCGCCCACAGTAGCGGTGAAACGGTCGCCGACATCGACGGTGAACGCCGCGTCCTGCCGCGCCTGAGCGTCGATCCCAAGGCTTAGCTGTCCAACAAAACCTTGAATTGTACTCAAACAGCGGGGGCAAGCCCGCCTTCCTGACCTGAGAGACTATCCGGTCCCGGTTAATCTTACCTTGGGAGACTTCAAGGCAAGGTTTAGAAGTCAACTGTGATCAGCTCAAGGTGCGGAAGGCGGGCTTGCCGCCGCTGTTTGACCTACGGTCCAAATCTTTGCCGGTACTCGGCAGACAAAATAAACGCCTTGACCATTTCCGCCTCAACATAGTTGCCGTTGAACTGATTCAATTTGTTCAGCCAGAAATTGTAGCCGTCAAAGTTGAGACCGGGTTCCGGCGGATCGTTGGGGTTGCGGCGCAAGTAACCGAAGTATTGCATCAACACAAACGCGCGGTTGAATTCCTGCTGTCCGAGCGTTGAGTTTTCCGCCACGCGTCGCAACGCGTGAGCGCGCGCCGTCGTATCAGCGCTCGTGCCCGCTCCGCCAAACTCATTAATGGCCGCCGTTCGCTCCGCCGCTGACGGAGTCACGCCGGCATTGGCGAACAACGCATCGACGAATTGCGCGGGCGTGCTCGAATTTGGAAAAGCAGTAGTAAACCTTGAACGCGCGACAAACTGCGACGCGAAGGTTTGCTTGTTATTTTCAAGCTGCGTTTGCCAGTTGCCAACTCCCACCACCACGCCTTGCCCGATCTGTTGTGTGTCCGGCAGAAATTCGTTGAATTTTAGGGGCACCGGCGCGCCCGGCAAGTTCCCGTAAGCGGCTTTGTAAAATTTGTAGACCAGATAGCCGGTTTCCTGAAACTCAATCGAAAGAAAGAAAGCCGCCGAAACATTGATGCGCTTGATCTCAATACACTGCGTGTTATTGCCACAGGAAGTGATCTCGTTAGTCCAAAACGCAAGTCCGCCTGGATCAGGCTCACGATTCAAAAAGTCCCGGTAATGCTGGATCACGAAGAATTGTGGATCGTCGATGCTATTTGGGGGCAGTGCTCCAAACGCGAGGCCCGTCAGCGCCTGACTAACCGCATCATCAGCTCTCGTGAAGATTGAGCCGTCGCTAAGGAAGCCGTCCTGGAATCGATCGGGAAAGGCATCGACGCGCGGTGTTCCGCCATTGCCTCCGGGGCCATCTGCGGGTCCCGATGCATCCTCGATAACGTAGACGCTTCCGTGGCCATCAACTGTAAGGCCGTGCAGAAAGAGATTGTTGTCAATGGAGAGACCTTCTACGCAGACTTCGTCGCGGTCGGCACGACCGTCCGCGTTGTCGTCGTAGAGCGCGAGCATCACCGTGTCGTTGCCGACCGAATATGAAAACACCACACCGCGGGAATTAATCGCGACATCGAGCGGCGCATCATTTGAAAAGCGATAAGAATAGTACGGCGTCGTAAATAGCGTATCAGGCATGCCGTCGTCGTCGGTGTCGCGAATGATGC
This sequence comes from Blastocatellia bacterium, assembly GCA_963698325.1. GTDB lineage: Bacteria > Acidobacteriota > Blastocatellia > Pyrinomonadales > Pyrinomonadaceae > PSRF01. Next base: position 1,940,564 of record CAVOQJ010000013.1, read on the forward strand.
GGAGTTCGTCCGAATGAAAATCGGCGATCAGCAAATCATTGTTTGGCAGTAAAGCCAGAGCGTTTGCGTTGAAAAGACGATTGTCCCCGACGCGAACCAGCTCGCGCGAGCGTGCGTCGTCGAAGCCACCGGTGCTGGGATCACGAACCAGCAAAATTACTCCCGGCGAAGGCTCGTTATTCGGATCGTTCGGATTGGCTTCATTGAAGTAACCGCTCGAGCAGACAATTACAAACTCGCGGCCTGTTCTGGAGGTGCCGGTCACAACAGCCGCTGCCGAACGCAGCGAAAAGTCAGTTCGCAGTTCGCGAGTGCTCGAACTGTCAATCTGGTAGTCGCCGTTTGTGTCGAGCGCAACGACCAACACGCCCACCGCAGTATTGTTGAGGGTTGCGGAGTAGACTTCGTACCTCGCTCCCGATCGGCCGACCGCGACATCGAAGGAGCCGCCCACGGAATCAAATGTGGTTCGCTCGTCTGCGACCAGGTCGCCATTGCGATCGACAAACTGCTCGTCGGTACCTGCGGACGAACTCAAGCTCAACTGCGATGTATGCAGGATTTGAGTTAAAGGCGTACCGGGCGAAATTGAAGTTGTAGCCGGTATGTTTATCGCAGTGGAGGGATGAGACATCGGCAGTGAAGAAGATCCATCACTGCGTAAGCTCGACGAAGATTTAGGCCGCGTTGTTTTTAGCGCAACGGCTTGCGCGGGAACATAACCGTTGATTCTGCCTTTGCCGCCGGAAACGTGGGCCTCGGCCGCAAGCGCGCGTCGAAGATCAGGCCTGAGATCCGGATCTATCGTCTGCGCGCTAACGGCCCCGCTGCACAGACACGCATAAGCGAGAATCCCGGCAACGAGCAATATGCGTCCAGCGTAATTTGTGGAAGCAGGAAATAACCTCACGACTTTCATCGCAACCTCTTTTCAACTACCGCGGGTCTTTTATCTTGGCCGGAGCGCGGTCCTCCCGGGACTCAGAACGTTGAGGCGGTGGATCATTACGCGGCGGTGGATCGTTACGCGGCGGTGGATCATTACGTGGCGGCGGATCGCTACGCGGCGGTGGATCGTTACGCGGTGGCGGATCATTACGCGGCGGCGGATCGTGACGCGGCGGTGGTTCGTTACGCGGCGGTGGTTCTGGCCTTCGCACGGGGACCTCCGAACGCGGCGGAGCTTCAGGTTGCTCATGGCGTTCGGGCCTTTCCACTCTGGCCGGCTGTTCCGCCGGTCGTTCCGATGTCTCCGGCCGAGCTGGTTGATCCAATCGATCGTTGCGATCTCTCGCAGGCCGATCGATTCGCTCGGGCCGAGCCGAACGATCAGCCGGCGAACCATCTTCAGCTGAGGGAGGCCTCACCGGTACGCGTACCGGCGCTTGCCGCTCTTCGTTTCCTCCCGGTCGAGTGGGAACGTCTTCTCGCGGAAGCGTGCGCTCGGGCCTTACCGGACGCTCCTCGGAATCCGGGGCTCGATTTGTATCCCGCCCGCCATCGTTACGAGGATCGACGCGCGGATCAGTTTCGCGAGCTGGACGCACGGGCCGCGCGACGGCACCGGTGGGTCGCGTTTCAACTACTCCAGCGGCGCCCGCGGTTGGAGTAGGAATCTCCGGACGAGCGGGAAGGCCCTCGCGTCCATTCAGTATTCTTGTGCGACGCAGTTCGTTGTCGAGGGCAACACCCGGACTGCGTGTGGCAGCGCCCGTTGGCCTATCACTCGGTTCTCTGGGAGGAGCAACTCTGGCCGGACGTGCCACCGTTACGCGTTCTGTTCGCTCGCCGGCGATTCCACGATCACCCAGCGCATAAGCAGGACGAACGGGAAGATCAGTGCGCAGCGGTTCCGCATTGATCGCTCGCCGCGCCAGCACGTCGTCCGCGGCTCGCACCCCGGCTCCGTCAGCGCCAAAGTCCGTCGCCGGCAAGGCAGTAACCGCTCGGTAGAACGCTGGATTGACTCGCTGCAGACGAGCGATCTCATCGGCACGCAGCGGACGAAGGCGCTCAGGCGTTTGGTAGTGACGCGAACGCGGATCGCGTTGATGATAGTGAAGCGGGTACCAGCAAATGTTATCGCCAAACGAAATGTGAAAAGCCACCAGCGCGGGCCGCCACCAGCTCCGGTGACGGTAGTAACTGCTGCGCGGACACCACGCCCAGTAGTTGTTGTAATAGACCCAGCGGCCGTAATGATAAGGAGCCCAGCCCCAGGGCTCATTCCCCACCCAGGTCCAGCCATATGGTGAAACCCAGACCCAGCTTCCGTAACGATAGGGCGCCCAGTTGTAATAATTGCTGATTGCGACGGTGTGCGGTCGCCAAATCCAACCGTAGTCGTCGACGTAATTCCAGGCGCCATATGCGTCGAGATCTTCGGCGCCCCAAACATAGCTGTCGTAGTACTGAACGTCATAACGAAGACGCTGGGCCAGATAGCGCTCGCGATCATTGACCCAGTTGTCCCACGAATCAGAAACGTTGGCCGCAATAAACTCCCAGTCACCGGCGTCCGCGCCTTCAAAAACAAGTTCGGCCGTGCGCCCATCGCGTAAGGCAAAGCCGGAAGTTTCGGAATAGATACGCGCACGTCCGCCGTCGCGGGCGCTGAGTCTCACGCGACCTTCGCGCGAAACGTCGATGCGATAGAGGCCCTTCTTTTCCGCAGCCAGCGTGGTTTTGGGCGCGTCAACCTCGAAATACTCGTGCTCTGAATCAAACTTGGCGAGGCGCACCGATGCCGTGCCCTCAACTACGCTCAGCGCCACACCTTCATCGCGTAACGTAAGGATTTTCAAAATGGTGTTTGATCCCAGGCGCACAAAGTTGCGCGCATCGATCTGAATCTCAACCCGCGCCTCGTGATCAGTCGATATCGTGTCGCCCTCGACGAGAGCGAAGTTAAGGCGCGCACGCTCCCAATCAGGGTTGCCGTTGCGTTTGAGGTTTACGTCACCCGTAATCAAGCTAATGCGCACAACCCGCGCCTTGACGTCGTATTCCTCGCCGCCGTCGGCATCGTCATCCGCGGCGCGCGCGACAATTGAGGTGGTTAAGAATGTCAGGAAGAGCAGGAGAACGGTGGAAGGGACGAGTCGGCTAAAACGCCGTGAAGTGTGCCGGGTAGAACGCATAGTTACGCTCCTTGTTTATTCAGTTGTTAAATTCGTGGACCGTCAAGCGCGCCATTGAAATGGAGAGAGTCAGGGCGGGTTGCGCGCTGGCGAAGTGTTAAGCCCTGGCGGACGAACATTTCGTCTGTCGCTGTTACCAGGACCGGCATTCTCGCCTGTCTGTTACCGTTTCTACGGACTTAACTTGCTGCCTGGACCAGGAGCAAGATGCATGCCCTTGGCCTTGGCATTGAACAAATTCAGGGCTGTATTTTGTGAGATTCGGGGTGGACTCTTAGCTCAAATAATTCTCAACGAGGGCTTGAGATTTCTCAAGGCAGCAGCGGTTTGAAAACTCCAGGCGCCGGCACCGCGAGTTACCAAAGATCCGAGGGAGAAATCACAAAGTAGCGGGGTGCATTATGTTCTCGAGCTCCCGTTCTCTCAGTCGCAGCGGTTAGTTACAGAGGGTCTTTGGTCGCGTTAGTTTTTCGAGATCGTTGTCGATCTCAGAAATGCGTTCGAGAACTTTGCCCGAGAAGGTGCAGGATAGGCACTATATGGTGCGCATGATCATGTTTCATTCAGATCGCGAGCTTAGTAATAATCACAAACCAAGTAATGAGTCGTCGGGAATTCAACGAACGATTACAGAACCGAGCGCGGTAGCGCCGGATGGTAAAGTCGCGAGCTTGGTAATAATCACAAACCAAGTAATGAGTCGTCGGGAATTCAACGAACGATTACAGAACCGAGCGCGGTAGCGCCGGATGGTAAAGTCTACGTTGGCCATAAGCTGGGCAATACTCTTAATACTCAGCTTGACTCTAGCATCCGGCGCTACCGCGCTCGGTTCTGTAATGGTTCTGCATAGTTCCCGAAGTTGACTGGCTAAATGACAACCGAAATTACCTATCCTCAATTTGACGTGATCGTGATCGGCGCCGGAATTAACGGGGCCGGTATCGCACGCGACGCGGCGATGCGTGGGCTCAAGGTCCTGCTCGTCGATAAAGGCGATATCGGCAGCGGCACGTCGAGCTGGTCGACGCGCCTGATTCATGGCGGCTTGAGATATCTCGAACATGGCGAGGTTGGGCTGGTGCGTGAGTCGCTTCGGGAGCGAGCACGACTTATTAAAATCGCCCCGCACCTGATCCGTCCACTCGAGATTCTGGTGCCGATTTACAAACATGCGCGCCGCGGTTTTTGGACAATACGCGCGGGAATGATTGCTTACGATGTCCTGTCATTTAGTAACACCCTCGCGCCTCACCGCATGCTTTCAACGCCAGAAACTCTGCGGCAAGCGCCCGGGCTCAATCCTGACGGCTTGCTCGGCGCGGCAGTTTACTTTGATGCGCAGGTGGAATTTGCCGAGCGGCTTGTGCTCGAAAACGCGCTCTCGGCCCAAGCGCATGGCGCCACCGTTCTAATCTATGCTCGTGTCCATAAGGTGACTGTCGAAGGCGGAGAGGTTCGCGGCGTTGAATTCACTCACGAACATCATGGCAGTAGCCCGACCAACAGGACAGGATCAGACATCTCAATTGAAGAACCTCACACAGCCAGCGCCCGCGTAGTTATCAATGCGGCCGGCCCGTGGATCGACCAACTGTTAGCGGAAACCGTTGATGACTCGCCGCGTCTGATTGGTGGCACGAAAGGCAGCCATCTTATAGTTGCTCCTTTTGCCGGCGCTCCCCATATCGCGATCTACGTCGAGGCGGAAACCGACCGGCGACCCTTCTTCATCATCCCCTGGAATGGAAACTATTTAATTGGAACAACCGATATTCGCTACGATGGCGATCTCGACTGCGTACGCGTGGAAACGGAAGAGACTCCAGTACCTGCTTCGCGAAACGAATCGAGTATTACCGGCAGCAAAACTAACTCGCGAACAGATTCTCTACACCTATTCAGGCGTGCGACCGTTGCCGTTCACGGGAGACAAAGATGAACAGCGCATCACGCGCCGTCACTTCATCCGACGGCATCCATACGTGGATAATCTCTTTTCAATCGTTGGCGGCAAGCTGACGACCTATCGCAGTCTGGCCGCACAAACAGTCGACCTGGTTTTGAAGAAGTTAGGACGGGATTCTGCGCCGTGCACGACTGACCGCGAGCCGCTACCTGGCGCCGGCACTTCTGACTTCGAAGGCTTTTGCAAAGATTTCAACGAGCGGACTACCTTACCCGAAGCAATAAGGGAGCGGCTGCTGCGAATCTACGGAACGCGCGCATCCCTAATCACCGAGTTGCTCGCGCGTGATGCTTCTCTCGAAGAAGTTATCGATCCGGAGACGAGAGCAATTGCAGCGGAGATAGTTTTCGCTTTCAAATATGAGTTGGCCCAGACACTTTCCGATTGTTTACTTCGTCGCACGATGGTTGGTTTGAATTCAACTTGCGGACTCGATGCCGTCGAGGCCGCCGCAAGCATGGCGCAAAAATTTCTCGGATGGTCTGACAATCGAGCGTCCCAGGAGATTGCCGATTACCGAGCAGAAATTAGCCGCAGATTTCGCGGATAAACACGAATCTGAATTCATAGATTAGCCATCGCATCTTTATCCTTCCTGACTGTTTACTGTCTACTGTCTACTGTCTGCCATGCCTGAACTTCCCGACATCGTCGTCTACCTCGAAGCGCTCGAGCAGCGCATCCTCCGGAAAACTCTTGAATGCGTAACCATCGCGTTGCCCTTTCTGCTGCGTACGGCGGTGCCGCCGATCACTAGCGTCGCAGGCCGGCAGGTCGTTGATTTGCGCAGACTGGGCAAACGGATTTGTATCGGACTCGAAGGAGATCTTTGGCTCGTTCTACATCTGATGATTGCCGGCCGGCTGCATTGGCACGAGCGAGCTCCTGTCAGAACCGCCTCCCTCAGGGGGCGGAGCGCTGCGCAGAGCTCGGGTCGTGGTTCTAAAAATTGCCTCGCCACCTTCGACTTTACCAGCGGCACTCTCTCACTCACTGAAGCCGGCAGTCAGCGGCGAGCCTCCTTGCACCTTGTCGAGGGCGAGATCGGCCTGCAACGGCTCGATCCGGGGGGACTGGAAGTTTTTGAGATTGACCAGCGAACCTTTGCCAGAGTCATCCAGTCGGAGAACCATACTCTGAAACGCACACTCACTGACCCGCGCTTACTGAGCGGCATCGGCAACGCTTACTCCGACGAGATTCTTTGGGAGGCACGACTCTCTCCCGTCGCCTTGACGCAAAAGCTGTCCGGCGAAGAAATCGATCGGCTGTTCAACTCGACACGCACCACGCTGACGAAGTGGATCGAACTCCTGCACGTTGATGTAATGCAACAGGCTGAAAGGACTACTCAAGCTGGGACGTCTCCAGGTGAGGAAGGGCGGCTTGCCCTCGCTCCGAGCGAAGGGATTGGTAGCTTCCCCGAAAAGGTCACTGCCTTCCGTCCGGAGATGGCGGTCCACGGCAAGTATCAGGAACCATGCCCTCGCTGCGGTCACAAGATCCAGCGCATTCGCTACGCGTCAAACGAAACCAACTATTGTCCCAACTGCCAGACTGGCGGAAAACTTCTCGCCGACCGCGCCCTCTCACGCCTCCTTCGTTCCGACTGGCCCCGTAGCGCCGACGAACTCGAGGGTCTCACCTCAACGTGAAGAGAACAGTGAACAGTCGACAGTGAACAGTCGACAGTGAACAGTGAACAGTGAAGAGTGAACAGTAGCCGGCCTTGCACAAAAAGTCGCCGAAGAGTCTCGCTTTTATTCCTTGTTCTCCCTCCCCCGTTGGGGGAGGGTTGGGGTGGGGGTTTTAGTGCCGCTAGCCCCTCTCCCCTACCCCTCTCCCAACGGGAGAGGGAAAAGCATTCAGCATCAGATTCGAGTTTATCCGCGAAAACCTGCGGCTGCGCGATTCTAAATTTGTTCTGGGGGCGGCGGCCCATCACAGTTGCGGCTTTTGTCACCGCGCGCGATTTGTCATATGTTTACAGGCAGCTTCAAAACTTCGCTCAACGGAGAAAATCTATGGTCCGCTCAATTTTGGTTCTGACAACTCTAGCCGCCCTCTCATTCCTTTCTGCTTGTGCAAACCCCGCCGCAGACAAACCCCAGGCAGTTACGAGCCAGGCGGCTCCAGTCGCGTCATCCGCTGCTCAGGGAGAAAAGTATTTGATAACGCCTGACGGTTCGAAGATTGAGTTTGTTGGATCGAAAGTTACAGGCAGTCACCACGGAGCGTTTGAAAAGTTCTCGGGAGCTATCGACTTCAATGGCCAACCCGAAACAAGTCACGTGAGCATCACCATCGAGACGAACTCAGTGACCACAGACACTTCCGATTTAACCAGGCATCTACAGACCGCTGATTTTTTTGACGTTGCTAAATATCCTGAGGCAACGTTCACCTCGACGGAGATAAAGCCCGGCGCTGACAAAGGGGCCACCCACACAGTGACCGGGAATTTACAGTTGCACGGCGCCATCAAGTCCATAACTTTTCCGGCGACGATCGCAGTAAGCCCCGGTGTCATAACAGTCGAGAGCACGTTTGCAATTAACCGCAAGGATTTCGGCATAAACTACGCGGGGCCTGCCGATAATCTGATTCGCAATGACGTGCTGCTGACGCTGCATGTCCGCGCAGTGAAGTAAAACAGAGCAAAGCAGGCCGCCGGAACTTATTAGCCGCGGATTAGCGCGGATTGACACGGATCAGAAAAAAATAGAATCAAACCAAAGGCGATGGACGTCGCGCATGCGATTGCGCTGGCGGTAACGGATGAACGTGCGGCCGGGCGCATTTACAATGTCGCGTATTCCGCGATCTAATAGTTTAGACCACAGGTCTGCGGCCGCTGATGAGATTAATGAGCAACACCACCAGCGCAATCACGAGCAGCAGATGAATAAAACCGCCCAGCGTGTAACTCGAAACCACGCCTACCAACCACAAGATCAAGAGAATCACGAAGATTGTCCAAAGCATTATCTGTTCCTCCTTTTGTGCCCGGCCTAATGCGCAGGCAGTTTGCCTCAATGCTTGCCGGTAAATTCGCAATGCATGTGCCAACTGAGAAACCGGCACGGCAAAGTGTTGTGTAAGGCCGACTTTCCGTTTGCATTGCGTGTTTAGTAGTTGATTGAGCCGTGCTATGCGGGCGTATGAAAACCCGCCATTTCGAAATTCGGCGACAGTTTTTGATTCAGATAAGTAGCCGCAGATTTACGCGGATGAGACGGATCTGAAAAAGGGAAATTGTGGTTGCAGTTGGCCGAGCAGTTCCTTTTCTCTAGATCTTGCTTCCCCGGCATTGGTTTTTTCTGATCCGTCTCATCCGCGTAAATCCGCGGCTAATTACGTCTGGACATCTTTCTCCACAGGCTGTTAAAGTAAGCCTGTGCTCGCCGCTCCCAACTTCGGCGAGCGCTTTACGTTAATGAACTCGGGTTTTTGTATTGCGTCGATGTCACCCGACACTCCGCGCCTCCAATCCTGATCCAGTTGAAATTCAACCCGACAGACATGCCCGTCCGTCGCTTAATTAACGCTCGCCAAGCGCGGTTAACGCCAGTTAATGAACGCGTGTTAACGAAAGCCCGGCGAGAGTTTTTTGGAGTTATCTGTTATGCCTTCCCCCATTAGAAAAATTGTTTCTGGCTCACAAAGAGTCACTTTGATTTTGGTTGCCACCATGGCAGCACTGCTAATCGCTGCTACTACCATAATCTTTTTCCAAAGCCGCACACCGCGCATTACAAAGATCAACTATTCGGAGCTCTTCCAGATTGCGGAAACGGGATCAGCGCTTTCACTGGTTATCGAGAACGACACTTTGATCGTTCAGAGTAAGCAGGGAACGTCGCTTCAGGCCACGGTTACGAGTGACGCAATTCGCCAGGGACTGGTGGAACAGTTTCGCAAGAACAACGTGCCGATTGAGTTTCGACCGGTGGAGGCAACTTGGGCCGCAACGCTGTTGACCTGGGGCGCGCCGCTTATCACGGTGCTGTTTCTCGGTTTTATCGGCTGGCGCGTCTACGCCAGCATGAACGGAGGCGTGGGCAGCTTTAGCATGGGCGATCAGAATGGCAAACAAAATGTTTCGTTTGCCGATGTTGCCGGCGTTGATGAGGCTACTGCCGAGCTGGCGGAGACAATCGATTTCCTCCGTGACCCAGAGCGCTTTGGCCGGCTGGGCGGTCGTGCTCCTCGGGGTATTTTGCTTTATGGCCCGCCGGGAACTGGCAAGACCCTGCTGGCGCGCGCCGTCGCCGGGGAAGCAGGCGTGCCGTTTCTCTTGGCGTCAGGTTCGAGCTTTCAGGAAAAGTTTGCCGGTGTGGGGGCGTCGCGCGTGCGCCGCCTCTTCGCGGAGGGCAAGAAAGTTTCGCCCTGTATTATTTTCATCGACGAGATTGATGCCCTGGGCCGGCAACGCGGACGCGGCAGCGACTCGGCCAGCGCCGATCAGGATCAAACACTCAATCAACTTTTGATTGAGATGGACGGTTTCGATCAAAGCTCGAGTATCGTTGTTATGGGATCAACTAATCGTCCTGACGTTTTGGACCGCGCACTCACGCGGCCCGGCCGCTTCGATCGTGAGATCGCCGTTAACCTGCCCGACGTGCGCGGCCGCGAGGCGATACTCCGAGTGCACGCACGCAAGTTGGAACTCGCTCCCGAACTCGATCTCAATTGGGTAGCTCGCGGTACGCCGGGCTTCTCCGGCGCAGACCTTGCGAACCTTTTGAATGAGGCAGCGATCGCCGCCACCCGCGACGATTCCGCAGCAGTCGGCCGCACGCACATCGAGTTCGCTCGCGATCGAATTTTGATGGGCGCCGAACGGCATGGCTTCATGATCGACGAGGACGAGCGCTACGCGACGGCCGTTCATGAAGCGGGTCACGTCGCCGTTGGGTTGGCGGTAAAGAATGGCGATCCGATTCACAAGGTTTCCATTCTGCCGCGCGGGCGCGCGCTGGGCGTGACGCAGGCTTTGCCCGAGCGCGATCGTCTCATGAAGAAACGCGAGTATCTCGAGGACCAGATTGCGGTGTTGCTGGGTGGACGCGCTGCCGAACAAATTCTGCTTTCTACGATGACCGCCGGCGCTTCGAACGACATTCAACGCGCCGTTGAGATAGCGCGAAGCATGGTCAGCGAGTTTGGCATGAGTCCGCTCGGTCCGATCTACATTGGTGACCCGAGCGCGCTGTCTAATTCGGCGCCGCTCAGCCAAACCCTGCTCGATCGAGTGGAGGAAGCCGTCAACAACATCATCAACGCTCAACTTGCGAGAGCCTGTGAAGTGGTCACGGCAAGACAGGATTCCATCGCGCGGCTGGTAGAGTTGCTGCTGGAATGCGACACCGTCGAAGCCGATGGGATTGAGCAGTGCTTTGCTGGTGATCGACCGAATATTCCAACGCCTCAAGGCCACCTTGGAGTGGCTCAATTTCAACCTGGAATGTCTCTGGGTTAGTTCAACCTGGAATGTCTCTGGGGTTAGTTCAACCTGGAATGTCTCTGGGTTAGTTCAACCTGGAATGTCTCTGGGGTTAGTTCAACTTGGAATGTCTCTGGGTTAGTTCAACCTGGAATGTCTCTGGGTTAGTTCAACCTGGAATGTCTTTGGGTTAGTTCAACCTGGAATGTCTCTGGGTTAGGAAGGGGGCTTGCCCCCGCTCTTGCTGTGTTCGATGGCAGGTAGATTGAAGGGAATGGGTATTAGACCCATTCCCTTTTTTCGCACCGAAACTCGAAACTCGAAACTCGGAACCGGCATCCAATCCCTGCCATCTCACATCCAACATCGGTTAAAGTACGCAAGTCTTATGAAGAATTTCATCCTGCTCTTATTTATTTTCTGCGTGGCAACCACTTCCCATTCCCAACCCGCAGCCAAAGATTTCCATTCGTACTCGAATCCGCAGGACGTTCGTGTACGGCATCTGGACCTTGACTGGGACGTCTCATTCGATAAAAAGATTCTGCAGGGCGCAGCGGTTTTAACTATCGACAGGCTGAACAAACAGGCGCCGTTGATCCTAGATACACGCCATCTGAACATCGACAAGGTCGAAACTTCTGCGAGTGGATCAAACTACGCTGCGACGAAATTCAGTGTCGGCCAGGCGGATCCTATCCTGGGCGCGCCGCTGACAATCGAGTTACCAACCAACGCTAAATTTGTTCGCATTACTTATTCAACGAACCCGGATGCGTCAGGTTTGCAGTGGCTCGAGCCCGCACAAACGGCCGGCAAGAAGCAGCCTTTCATGTTCACGCAGTCGCAGGCAATTCATGCTCGAAGCTGGATTCCCCTTCAGGACACACCTCAGGTTCGCGTGACTTACACTGCTCGCGTGCGCACGCCGCCCAACTTGCTGGCCGTGATGAGCGCAGAGAATGAGCCGGACACGCCTCATGATGGCGACTACAGCTTCCGCATGCCGCAAGCGATTCCTTCATATTTGATCGCGTTAGCGGTCGGCGATCTCAGCTTCAGGCCTTTAGGGCGACGCACCGGCGTTTATGCGGAGCCTTCTGTCGTTGAGAAAGCCGCTAGTGAGTTTAGCGACACAGAAAAGATGGTCGAAGCGACCGAGAAACTGTATGGTCCCTACCGTTGGGGACGTTACGATCTGTTGGTCCTGCCACCGAGCTTTCCCTATGGCGGCATGGAGAATCCGCGGCTTACATTTGCAACGCCGACCGTTCTTGCCGGCGACAAGAGTCTCGTGGCGCTGGTGGCGCACGAGCTGGCCCACTCCTGGTCGGGCAATCTCGTTACCAACGCCACCTGGCGCGACTTTTGGTTGAACGAAGGATTTACGGTTTATCTGGAACGGCGAATTCTGGAGGCTGTTTACGGCCGTTCGCGCGAGGAGATGGAAGCCGCTTTAGGTCTGCGGGACTTGCGCGACGACCTCGCGCGTCTCGAAGACCGGGACGAGATTCTGCACATTGATTTAACGGGCCGCGACCCGGACGACGTTTCCAGCGATGTGCCTTACGAAAAGGGCGCACTGTTTCTACGTCATCTCGAACAAACTTTCGGTCGCGCGCGCTTCGATCGTTTCCTGCGCAGTTACTTCGAACACTTCGCGTTCCAGAGCATTACTACAGATCAGTTTCTCGATTATTTAAAGACTAACTTGTTGAATAAGGATCGGTCGCTGGCAGTGCAGGTGCCGGTTGATGAATGGATTAACAAGCCAGGCATTCCTCGGAACGCGCCGAATCCGACGTCATCGGCTTTCAGTAAGGTTGCAGAGCAAGCGAAGCGCTGGATGCGAGGCGAGATTCCGGCGTCGAAGATTCCGGTTGCCGGGTGGACTACGCAGGAGTGGCTGCATTTCCTGAGGTCTTTGCCGCTGCTGGGAGACGCGGCTGCGACCCAAGGTAACAGTGGTAACAGTACTGGTACAGCTGCCGGGTCCACCGCTGCTGAGTCCACAACTGCCAGTCCTGATCGGAACGGTCCGAACAAGAGTAGTGAGGTCGTTCTGGATCGGAAGCGTATGGCGGAGCTGGACCAGGCGTTTCACTTAACGCAGTCCGGCAACTCAGAGATCGCGTTTCAGTGGCTAATGATGTCGATTCGCAATCGCTACGAACCCGCGTATCCGCGTCTCGAAGAATTTCTCATGTCAATCGGACGCCGCAAGTTCATCAAACCTCTGTACGAAGAGCTGGCGAAAACACCTGAAGGAAGAGAACGCGCGTTTGCGATTTACCGTCGCGCCCGCCCCACCTACCACCCAATCTCCGTCGCCGCGATCGATGAAGTCCTGAAGTGGAAGTGAATCCATCGACGTTCCACTTCAAGTAGGAATGGCTCAGGGTAAGGAAGGCGGGCTTGCCCCCGCTCACTCAATGCCTTTCAATCCAAGCGGGGGCAAGCCCCCTTCCTAACCTGCAAGATTTGGAACATCGAGTTATTCCTTGTCGTGCTAGTTTGAAAATGTCCACCGCCAGGGCGATGTCCGATAAGCTTTAAGTTTATCGGACATTTGCGGCGAACCGATCCACTACCTCACCTTCTCCGGGTATCGACAGGACTAAACCAATTATGGTAAAAGGCCCTGCAAAACTTCCGCCGACTTCTAGTTGGCAACAATCCTGGAGACTTAAACCATGCAAGCAGCCCCCGCACTCGTTCGCAAGCGACGCGAGCGTTTGTTCTACATTGGCATGTCCGTAGCGGTCGTGATCACTGTCTTTGCCGGCTTTTCACGCACCTATTATCTCAGACCTTATTTCACTACCGCGCCGCTAATGCCGCTCCTTCATCTGCACGGCCTGGTGTTCTCATCCTGGCTGGTGCTTTTCGTAACACAAACCACGCTTGTCGCTGCGCATCGCACGGATATTCATCGTCGACTGGGAATTCTCGGTGGGGTTATCGCGACACTGATGATTCTGATCGGCGTCAGCACGGCTGTCATCAGGGCGAGCCAGGGAGCTGTCCCGGTGCCGGGCGCATCGCCGCTTTCGTTTCTGGTAATACCGCTCGGCGACATGTTCGTGTTTGCGATACTGATAGGAGCAGGCTTTTATTTCCGGCGCCGGCCCGACGTGCACAAGCGTCTGATGATGCTCGCAACGATTTCAATTCTGGCTGCGGCAATTGCCCGGTTGCCTCTCGCGATAATGCAGGCAGGCCCACCCGCATTCTTTGGGCTAACGGACATCTTTATTGTCGTCTGCGTTCTGTACGACCTCATTACGCTGAAGCGCATCCACCGCGCCACTGTCTTGGCGGGCCTCTTCATAGTTGCATCACAGCCACTGCGCCTGATGCTCGGCGGCACGCAAGCCTGGCTCACCTTCGCCACCTGGTTAACACACTGGGTCGCCTAAAAGGCTGTTTGCTGATTACTAATTGCTGAGTGTTGATTGCGAAGACTAAAGCCTGCGAAGCAGGCGAGAGCGTAAAGCCTGGGGGCGTGAGCCCCAGGAAATGCGCATCAAATAATTCTCGAAGCCCGTGAAGCGGGCGAAAGATCGAATGGCGACATCCGCGATCGCACCTCTGTTCGGCGTTAAGTATTGAAACGCGTTCTGTCGCCCGCTGCGCGGGCTCAACGATCCTTGTGGTGGTTCTTATCCCTGGGCTTTCGCCCAGGGCTTTACGCTCTCGCCCGCTCCGCAGGCTCAACTTCTCGCAACAATGCCAATCAAGCCGTCACCCACGATGTTGTCATCTAAATTAGAATTTAACGGATCGGTTGTCCACCAGAGACGTATATTGCAATCGTGTCGTGATGCACGGCCACGTGGTCGCGCATCGCCAGTCCCTGGTCCTGCGGCTGTGTGCCTGCCGGTGGCTGCGGCGGCGGGGCACCCATATCGGCCCATGAGTCGTAGCGCGTTATATCAAGGAAGTTCCAGGCAGCACCCTCGACATGAGCAAACAGCACGTTGCGGCCGGGGGTGTCCTGGGCGCCGCGATCAAGTACTTGCCGCAACTGCGGACGATGTCCGGGCAGGGCGCGGTAGTCAGTGACTATATAGACGGGCTCGCCCTTGGCCACAACCAGCGCTTTCTGCACCACAGCCCAACTTGGACCAACGACAAAAGTATCGTTGTGCCAGTCACTGAGCGGTCCCAGACGCTGATAGTAATCCTGGACGGCCTGTGGGGGAGCGCTAGCCGACAACGTGACCTGCTTGCCAAGTGGCGTGATCGTGAGCAAGTCCCATTCGTCTCCATCGCGATGGCGCAGGATGATCGGCGTGACTTGCGGCTCGTCTGCTGCGGGCGCCGGCGCGCTCTTATAAGCCTCGATGAGCTGCGGCAGTTTTCCGGGCGCCGCCTTCGAGATGTGGATATGGTACAACTCGAGCACCGGCGCTTGCGGCTGGGCCGGCTGTTGAGCAAATGCTACTGTGGCGGTTAACAAAACCGCAGCGACAAGGGGAATACCACTTCTTAAATGCATTTTCATTTTCCTCTCCTTGGGAATTGGAATTAGCGAGGTAGGAATTGAACTATAGGAAATAGTTTTTCGACGGGCGCACGGTATCCCGAGACCTGTAAGCCCGTCAAGGATTTTGAAACAAGTCTCAAGTTGGGCTCGATGAACCTCGCGGTCTGGGAGCGCGGGCGGCCCGCCCGCAAATGAGCGCGCAGCGCGAACAAACGCCGAAGCGAAAGGGTTATCGCTCCCCACGCCCCAACCCGGACATTTCTCTTGGGAACTCGCGACCCTTGGCTTGAAAGCCATGGCTAAATGCATGCTGACGCGCAGGCCGGCCACCCACATTCTTTGGGCTGACGGACGCGTTCATTGTGGCTTGCATTCTCTACGACCTCGTTACGCTCAAGCGTATCCATCGGGCCACTGCATTGGCGGGCCTCTTCATAGTCGCATCACAGCCGCTGCGACTGATGCTCGGCGGCACACAAGCCTGGCTCACCTTCGCCACCTGGTTAACACACTGGGCCGCTTAGAATGGCTCTTTGCTGATCACTGATTACTGATTGCTTTTTGCTGCGCGTTTCAGTGGTGAAAGTCTGTCAACTTTGGATGTCAACTTTGGATTGACAAAAGTTCAGATAATTGTTAATAGAATTCAACTCTAATTTACCGCTTGCTCTATGAATAGGAACACGAGAAACGCCTTGGGCGTCATCGGCCCGCATGTTCCACCCAGTTCTGCGGGGAAGCGCTACTACACGATACCGGAACTGCAGAAATTAACAGGACTCAGCAGGAGACAGCTTGATTATTGGGCACAGGTGAGATTGATTACGCCGAGTTTGCGCGATCCTCGCGTGCGCGGCGGCGGGAAGCCTGCGTCCTTCTACTGTACGATTGAGGCTCTGAAGGTCTTAATGTTTTCCGACCTTAAGCAGCGAGGCTTCAGCTTACCGCAGGTTAGACAGCTGTACCGAAACCTCCTCAGTACCGGAGTGCGGCTGGATGAAGCGGGTACATATCTATTAACAGATGGAGTTACTATCCTTTGCGCTAAGAGCAACAGTGAAGTGGTGGATCTTTTGAAGCACAATCGCCAGATGCTCCTCATACCAATTCAGGAGCAGATTGAAAAGCTCAGGAAGGTCGCCTAGTAGAGCAACTTCTGTACGGGCTGGCTGCCGCGCACTAACTGATTCCCACTGATCTATGGCTGCCAAGAATTCAACTTACAGGCGCGTAATGGAGGACGCCGGCTTCTATTATGCCGGCAAACCTATTCCGACGGTGATAGAAGCCGGTTCCACCTCGTCGCAACGGGAGCTGTTCAGATACAAAGCGCTCTTCGATTCAGAAAAGTCCTCTACCGTTTCAGTTTATGAACTCTCAGGTGCGCCCTGTATTTACTTCGCACAACTGGCCGAGTCTGATCCATCGGCTGCCCAGCTTACTGAACTTAGAAAGTCAGCTTGGAATCGAGGGGTAGCGCCTCTTCTATGGATAATCACGCCCGCCAAGGTATTAATCTACAATGCCTATGCTCGGCCGAATCTAAATCCAGATAAAGATGCGAAAGACAACCTTTTGCAGGTCTTTAAACTGACCGAACAGGGACTAAAGGATCTCAATGCATTTTCCGGAAGACTCGAGATCGAAACAGGAAGGTTCTGGCAGCGTGAAGAGGCGAAACGAATCGATCGCAACGATAGAGTAGACGCTTCACTGCTAAGAGACCTAAGAGATGCTGAGGAGAAGCTTACGGGCGGGCGTGGAAACCAGCGTCTGCCCAGGATCATGGCTCATGCTCTACTGGGTCGGTCAGTCTTTGTTGCTTACCTCCAGGACAGGGAGATTCTCAGCAGGCAGTACTTTCGAATGAACTACCACGTTAAGAGTTTTGCTCAGTTATTGGATAGTAAAACCAAGACTTATCAACTCTTTCGATGGGTCCGCCGCATCTTCAACGGAGACCTGTTCCCTTTAACCAGAAGAAGAAAGATGCGAAAGTCTGGTAGCGGTCGTACTGTGCGCGAAGAGGACAGAGTCAAACCTGAACATCTGCAAATCATCCAGGACTTACTAGAAGGGACTGAGATCGCAAGGGGACAGGGAAGGCTGTGGCCGTATGACTTCAGCATTATCCCCGTGGAGCTGATAAGTTCGATCTATGAGAACTTTGCGTACAGCGGAGATAGGGAGGCCGCGCGTAGCAGAAGCACTCACTACACGCCATTTCCTTTAGTTGATTTAGTGCTGAGCCAGGTCATGGAGGGAATTTCGGCGGATACGAAGACGATTGATTTGGCCTGTGGGTCTGGGGTATTCCTTGTTGAAACGTTTCGACGCCTTGTCTCTAAGCGCGTGGCCAACGGGGAAGAGCTTACGAGAAAACTGATCCGTCAAACACTCCACAACCAGGTATTCGGAATTGACATCAGCAAGGAAGCTGTCCAGATAGCTGCGTTCAGCCTTTACTTGACGGCACTCGAACTTGATCCAAAGCCGCTGCCTCCAAGCGCCTTAAAGTTCAAGCGACTAATCGGTGAGAATTTGTTTGCCGCTGATGCGTTTGACGAAACGGCCGACTTCAATTTGAAAGATGTATTTGTTAACAGGTTGTTCGGGGCGGTCGTTGGCAATCCGCCTTGGAAATCAGGAAAAAAGGCTGACCACAAACTGCTTCTTGATTACTGTAAGGGAAGAAAACACCGTCTCGCGAGGAACACACCTGATCAGGCGTTTCTCTGGCGTGCGGGTGACATTTCAAAGAAACGTGCGATCATAGGCTTGATACTGCATGGTAAGCCGTTTTTTGCTCGAACTGAAACGGCGTTGGCTGCTAAGAAGGCACTCCTTACCGACTTGCGCCCACGGTTGTTAATAAATCTTGCAGATCTAAGGCTCGAAAAGCTCTTTCCTCATTCGCAAGCTGCGGCTTTAATTTACGTCGGCGAAAATGCTAAGTCCCAAGAAGAAGATCTTGTGGTATTAGCCTCTCCAAAACGCCGTACCGCCGTCAAAAAGCATGGCATGATTCAGATTAGCTCTGAGCAAATAAAATCCCTGCGTGTCATCCAATTAGCAAACGATCCGGACTTGTTAAAAACCGCTTCGTGGGGAGGGGCGCGCGATTTTGCTTTAATCAAAAGGCTCCGGGCCTCAAACCCAACCTTGGCGGACCTTATCGAGGAAAAGCGCTGCAACCCTGGGCAGGGATTTCAGGTAGCTAGTCGCCAGACTGAAACTCCGGATGAATTTATTGGCATGAAGGTTCTTCCTCCAAGGCATTTGGATTCCTTAGAGATAGATGCCAGAGGGTTACCGGTCTTTGCCCGCCATGGTTTACATAGACCGAGAGAGCCGGAGATATACAAAGCGCCTTTAGTAATCACTACTAGGGGACTTACGTTACGAGGCTTTGGGGCTGCCTATTGTAATGTCGATGTACTCTATTCGGAGTCTTATTACGGGATCGCTTTTCCTCGAAAAGAAACACGACTGGCGCACTTTGTGAATGGAGTCCTCAACTCATCATTGATCAATTACTTCCTGTTCCTTACTTCGACTGTCTGGGGAGTCGAGCGCGATGAGGTTAGAAGCGAAGATGTGCTGCGATTGCCGTTTGTGTGGAGCGAGGAATCCTTTGTTGATCGAATTGTGAGGTTAGAGGGTGAGCTGAGAGCCGTACGTGACAAGTCCCAGCTTGTGGAACTGAAGCGAAGTCTCGATGAAGCCGTATTTGATCTGTTTGAAATGGATAGCACTGAACGAATTCTCGTTCGCGATATGATTAATTTCACTCTTGATTTAAAGATTAAGCGTGGCGCTTCTCGTGCGGTAGAGAGACCGACAACTCCTGATCTTGTCAATTACGCGCGGCAGACGATCTCTGTTATTCAACCATTTCTCAAGAGCTTTGATGGCCAGCGAGTGAAAGCAACTATTTATGATGTGGGTAATGCGCCTCTTAGAGCGGTCAAATTCTCATCCGAATCAGATGAGGTGGCTGACATAATAGTGCAAGAGGCTGTGCCGGACAATAAGAGTGAAACTCTCCTTGCCAGTATCGCTAGGGAATTGCCTCAAAGAATCGCCCAACAGATTTACACGCAACCTGCTTTGCGCGTTTATTCCGGTACGACTCTCTACATTGTGAGACCTGCTGAGCGTCAATACTGGACTCAGGCTGCGGCCTTAAGCGATGCCGACGCTATCCTCGCCGAACATTTAGAAGAAGATAATGACTCTAATTACCTCGACCCCACGCTCTCGGGTTGGCCGTCCGGGCTTGATCAAGCGGCTCAAACGGCGTGACATCATTCCAATCACATTGGATTTAATCTACGGAGCTTGGCCACAAGTATGCAAGCATTCCGTTGTAAATGCTGCCAGTACTGAGCCGGAGATCGCGGGCGCACTGTTTCAAGAATTGTGGAAGATAAAGAGGAAACGCCGGATAGAGGGTCCGCCTCATATCGAGTGTGAGGCCGCATCGAGGTCGAATGAAAAACTGCTGATACCGGATGGTCGCATTGACTTTAAACTCATATTTGATTTTCAGCGGGAGGACTATTTTAGTATCGAGTGTAAAAGGGTTAGCGCCACCGACGGTTCGCTCGCTACTCTTTATGTAACGCAAGGCGTGGTCCGTTTCACATCTGGCAAATATGCCGCTGGTCATGATTGGGCGGGAATGCTCGCATTCGTAATAGATAATAATCCCATCGGCGCTGCAAAACTCGTTAACGCGCGAATAGAAAAATTCCCTCCTGAAACCTACCTCGCTGGCGCCGTTGTCGCCGAAGCGGCTTTTGGTACTAGACGCGACCTCTATCGAACCACCCATAAACCTCCCTCCGCCAAGAGGCTCCTTAAGGTACTGCATTTGTACGTATCCATTTGAGGACTGATCCGATGATGAAGAAAAGGCGTGGCTATAGGCGACTGAGATTACCACTGCGATTCGATTGAATCGTTGGGCGGCAGAGCCGCGCGAAGTGCGACGCGTTGTGAAATGTTTGGAGCGCTGGAAGGCGTTGGAATGATCCGAATCTGTTTCGCCCCGTTGGGGCGAAAAGGATTTTTGGGGGTTAGTGATCCCGGGGTAGCCGAAGCGGCAACCCTGGGCTAAGTTACTGAACGCCGATGGCGTTCAGGCTCTTGAGATATCCAGTTGGCGTTGAAGCTAGCGGTGAGATCACCGCTACCTTATTTCACGCCGTTGCCGTGAGGAGAACCGTGGCCTACGGTTTTGCAAACAGATCTTTTGTCTCAGGATCAAACGGGTGATAGTCGCTGATTTCGTCGAGTTGTCGGGTGTGCGCAGTTTGCGGCAAGAGAAATATCACCCGGGGATTTCAATATGGAAGCAAACTCAACGCGTTTGGCGCCCCAGAGTCCGTCCCCTGTCGGCATAAAGTCAACCGTAAGCACTGAGCCCGGCCGGAGTGAGGAAAGGAAACCGGGAAAACCGCCGCCGCTCAATGCGTTGGTGAGCTCGCCGTGAATCTTCACCATCACTTTCTCAGCCGGCTCAATCCAGATTTGTCCTTTAAGTCCGGATATGAATTTCTGAGCGTCTTCCTTTGGGGTATAGGCTGCCTTCGGCTTGAAGCTGAGCACGACTACGTCCCGGCCCTCATAACGCTCGTTACCAACCAAACTATAATCCAGCGCCGTGAACCAGAGGGCATCTTCGCCGGCCGTGCTTTTGGGCGCATCGCTTTTGTGTTCCTGCTAGTACTTATTTATTTTGACTTTATCTTTGGCTAGTTTCTCATCACTCAACGCCTTCCCATCTTCACTGAGCAGCAACATCGCGGGCAGTCCTTGCCGCAGCGGGAACACCTGATAGACGTAGACCTTCTCTTTCTTCACTTCGCCTTTATCATTCAGATCCTGGACGGTGCGCTTAAGCATGTAGGACTGGCGCTGCGCTCTCGCCGAGTTTTCTTTCTGTTTCGCTTCCACTTCACGAAGCAGCGATTGACCATCGAATTGGGTCGTTGATTGTGCCCAGGATGGAATGACGGGCAACAGCAGAGCGATTAGCAGCAAGAGCAGTGAGCAGTGAGCGCTGATCAGTGGGCAGCAGGTGGTTTGATTTCGCATGCGCGAATGGTAAAGCGAGATGGTCGAGATAGTGAAGGATTGGGTGCGGCGCCCACAAAAACAACACAAAGTCGGAACCGGGAGCGGTTAGCGACCGGGTAACACCATGCGGAAAAATTAACGCAAAAAGAAAGCGCCGACCCATCGAGGGTCGGCGAATTTGTTTCAAGAAACGATTGATCCCAAGGCCCCGCCCTGGGCTATAAACATTTCGCGCCTACGGCGCTTGGACTGCGCGCTGCCGCGCGAAGCTGGATTGAATCAGTCGATTTCGATGGGAAGTAATCAGAAAAAAGACGCCGACCCATCGAGGGTCGGCGAATGGTTGACCCGCCTTGTTGGATCCCCGGGTGTTGCCCTGGGCTATAAACTTTCGC
This sequence comes from Blastocatellia bacterium, assembly GCA_963698325.1. Classification (GTDB taxonomy): domain Bacteria; phylum Acidobacteriota; class Blastocatellia; order Pyrinomonadales; family Pyrinomonadaceae; genus PSRF01. Next base: position 1,962,090 of record CAVOQJ010000013.1, read on the forward strand.
GCCTACGGCGCTTTTGCGTCGATGCGCTTCGCCCGCGTTTGTCTTGAGGTGCTTTGCGCGCGGAATCTATTTCGCCCCGTTGGGGCGAAAAGGATTTTCGGGGGTTAGTGATCCCGGGGTAGCCGAAGCGGCAACCCCGGGCTAAGTTATCGAACGCCGTTGGCGTTCACGAGAGCGCCAAAAAATGAGTGGCCGCCCATCTGCTCGTCGTCTCCGCCGTTTTTGATGTTACTGAATCGCAGTTCCCTGAGTGGCCCACACCTGCCAACGTCCATCGCGCTTGATATAGGTGTCAGTGAAGCGAGTCCGACGATCAAACGGCTGTCCCTGAGCGTCTTTGCCGCGCACGTGATTGATGCCCGTCACGATCGCTGAGTTTCCCTCAACGCGAACGTCCATGTCCGAAAGCTCGAGCGAGTCAAGCGTTGTCTTGTCACTCTTCATCGAAGCAATCTCTTCTGCTTTGTTGTGAAGTGCGCCGGTACGGCTGCTTATGTCCGTGGCATCGTCAGCGTAGTTGCGCTCAAACCAGGCTGCGTCGCCTCGCTTGCTGGCATCGTTCCATTCGCGCTCAATGTAGAGGAGAGCGCCTGCATCATCCAGCGGATGGCCGGCATTGCTGACGACCTGCCAGCCATCACCGCGCCGCTCCAAAAAGTGAACGCTGCGGCTATAGAAAGTCTCTTCTTTGCCGCCCGCCTTTTCTGTGATTACGTTGCGATGGGTGATCGTTGCCGAGTTTGGCGAGCACGTAATCATGTAATAATCATGGGTGACCCTGGCGGCATTCGGGTTGGCTTTATCGCGCTCGGCCTGCCTAACGGCACCGTCAACGGTTTGAGCTTTGTCTATGGCGCCGGCAGCGCCCAGGCCAACAAAGTTGTCGGCGTAGATATTTTGCAGGAAGGCTCGGTCACCACGGACGCTGGCTTCACCCCAGGCGCGATCAAAATCCTCCAGCTTCTTTTTATCGGCGTCGCTACACTGACCAAATGCAATTGTGGCTGCGGCAACTATCAGTAATGATACTGCTAGAATTCGTTTCATTTTTTTGGGCTCCTTTGAACTGAGTTGGGAAGTTTAGTTGGAAGTAAAACAAGCGGCTCGATTTAGTGGGCGCACTTCTATCCCAGACAAAGGCGAAAGTCAACGATGGTTGAGTCTCGGCGTGGTCCTCGGCGTTCTTCTATTCACGATTCTAGTCGAACGTTAGGTGGGCAGTGAGCAGTGTATGCCGATTGCTTCTCAATCACGCGAGAGCATGAAGGAGAGGGATTGACCGTTCGCGGTCCAGCCGTCATCCGAGTAGACGATGGGTAAGTCAATAGCCGTATCCGCGTCGCTTTCTTCGGCCCAGATCGAGCCTGATACTTGCTCGCATCTGAACAGGTAGTGCTCGACGCCCGTAAAGACACTGCGCCAGTAACCGCCATAGAGAGTTTTGTAAACGACTCCACCGGCTTCGATGTAAACTCTATTGCCTTTGATAATTTTGTAATTTATCCGGCCCAGTAATTCCAGCACCCTGATTTGTTCCCACGCTTCAGGATGCGACTCGGATCGCCGAACGCGGGTGAATCCGTAACCCGTGAACTCTTTCTCTTCTGGAGATAGTACGATGTCGTCGTCGAACCACGCATCATCAGAACGCCATGATTCAGGTTGGTATTGCAACCGATGCTTTTCGTGATCCACACGCCACCTCCCGAACGTGTTGAATACCGCGTCCGTGGCTTTTGGTTTTAGGTCTTTCTCAAAGACCAAAGCCCAAAGTCCCAAGACCATTTTTTCGCTAGTTTATTACTGAGACTTCCGGAAAGCCAGAGTTTTCGCTGCTACAAACTGTCCGCAGATTTCGCCGATTACACAGATTCAAAGATAAGGATTAAAGAGGCATACCAAAGGCTTATGGGGTCCAGGGCTCTTGAACTTTGTAGGCACCGACTCTTGTTTGACCTTGCTTCTGCGTCTCTTTTTTCTCTCGGCGTAATCTGTGTAATCTGTGGACGAAAGTTATTCTGCGATCCATTCCGTTGTCTTTACTGCTCGCAGGAATTAAGATGTGCCGCATGTCACGCAAAGTCACTCGTCGCGAATTTGTTAGCACCGCACTAACAGGCACCGCACTAACGGGCGCCGCGATCGCCGGCGCGGGCATAGGTCCCACGCCTTCATTAGGCCAGCCACTAGGGCCAACATTGGGCCAGCCGCAAACAACATTGAGCAGCCGTCCAAACATTCTGTTCATCCTCGCCGATGATCTTGGTTATGGTGATTTGAGTTGCTACGGTCGTCCTGATTATCAAACGCCACATCTGGATCGTCTCGCCGCGCAGGGTGTTCGTTTCGTCAACGCCTATTCTGCTTCGCCGGTCTGCACGCCCACCCGCTGCGCTTTCATCACCGGACGCTACCCGGCGCGCACTCGCGTTGGGCTTGAAGAACCTTTGAAAGAAAAAGGAGACCTGGGTGAGAAAGCGAAGACTCTCGGACTGCCACCTGAGCATCCGACTGTCGCTTCCTTGCTAAAGCAGAGCGGCTATCAAACGGCGCTCATCGGCAAATGGCATCTGGGCTATTTACCCAACTTCGGACCCGTGCAAAGTGGCTTCGATGAGTTCTTCGGAATTATGAGTGGCGCGGCTGACTTTTTTACGCACAAAGACATGCGGGGCGACACGGATCTTTACGAGGGAAAAGTTCCCGTCGAACGCATCGGCTACACAACAGAGATGCTGACGCAGCGTGCTGTCGAATACATTTCCAATCGTCGTAAAGGCGCGGGAAGCGCGAGCCCCTTTTTTTTGAGTCTGCAATACACAGCGCCACACTGGCCCTGGGAAGGACCGCGTGATCAGGACGTAAGCCGCGCGTTAGGACGAGGGTACGATGGTTTCACCGCCGGCGGCTCATTGAAAACTTACGCAGCAATGATGAAGAGTCTGGATGATGGTATTGGAGAAGTTTTGCGAGCGTTGGACAGGGCAGCTCTCACTCGTAACACGCTGGTGATTTTCACGAGTGACAACGGCGGCGAGCGCTTTTCCTATAACTGGCCGTTTCGCGGGCAGAAGTTTTCGCTGTGGGAAGGCGGCATTCGCGTGCCCGCTATGGTGCGTTGGCCAGGTGTGGTTCCTGTTGGTGTGACAACTCAGCAAGCGGCGATCACGATGGACTGGACGAGTACGATGCTTGCCGTCGGGAAGGCTCCAGCGGATTCCGGTTATCCACTCGATGGTATTGATTTGTTGCCGGTAATCCGTGGGAGCCAACCGGTTTATGAGCGCGCTTTTTTCTGGCGCACGTCTATCCAGGACGCGGCGCTGCAAGGCCACTGGAAGTATCTCAAGGATGGCAGCGAGGAATATCTATTTGATCTTTCAGTTGATGCGCGAGAACAAGCCAACTTCCGCGAACAGAATCCAACGATGTTCACGCGACTTAAGTCGGAATTCAAAAAGTGGGAATCGAATGTCCTCCCGCGTCCACCCGCTCGTGTGAGATGAATCCTGCAAAATCATCCTTGGATCCTGATTCATCGAGGGTTTGGGCGCTTAAGGCGCGGAATAATGCGAATCTGTTTCGCCCCGTTGGGGCGAAGGATTTCTTGGGGTTGGTGATCCCAGGGTAGCCGAAGCGGCAACCCTGGGCTAAGTTATCGAACGCCGTTGGCGTTCAAACACCGGTCTTTGCACCTGCGGATTTGTCGTCCGTTAAGCGCGAAAAAAGAATTATCCAGTGACTGCTCAGCGCTTCAAATCGGATGTCCAGTTCAACACAATCGTAAAAGGCACGAAGAGGTATATGCCTTCCCCGATTTTTATTTCACGCCGTTAACGTAATGGATACTGATGCGGTTTGAATATTCGTGATGGCGTTTTCCTTTTTGGGCGCGAAGACGCTCTTTGGCTAGCGACCGAGTTTCGTGCCGGCAATCAAACCCATTATCGTGATCTGTCTGTGTGACTGTAGCTGCGTGTTTATCGTTTGAGCAGGATCAATATGCCCGCGATGATGCCAAGCACTGCCAGGGCGGTCGTAACCGTTGTAGAAAGTCTCATGTTAAGCAACGGCAATAGGCCAGTGAGAATCAACCATATGCCGAGTAAAAGCATTCCCAGGTTTCTGCCAGCCAAACTATTTGTTAGTGCCATTTCTTCTCCTTTTTGAAAGGCCCTGAATTTAGGCGCCGCCCTGCTGGTTGAGTCTCTTGATTACTTGCGGCGGGATTCTATACGAGTTGCTGGAAGTGAGCCAAGATTTGGGCGTTATGCCACGTTGTTGTCCGCAACTCATCACTCAAAAGCGATAGTTTGCGTCACGACCTCGGCAACTTGCGGCAAAGTCATATCGGCCAATCCTAATCGGCGCTAGAGTGCCGGTGCTGATGGATCTGTGGAAATCGATCTAGTCGAGACCACCTACGAGTCAACATGAAGAAATCATCTTTAACAATATTATTGATCGCCGGCTGTCTAATGTGTCTGACGTTGACGAGTGTCGCGTGGTCTGAGGAAAAGAAGCCGGCCGTTTCTCAGAGGCCGACTGTCAATGCCGGTCTGCCTCATGTTTCACCTGACGGCTCTCACATCGCGTTTGTCTCCGATCGAGATGGGGCTACTGATCTGTTTGTGATCTCCTCAAACGGAACAGGCAAGGTGCAGTTGACACACACACCGGAGTACGAAAGCCCGGCGGGATGGACCAGGGACAGCAAACATGTTTTGTTCTCTGTTTATGCGAACGACATAAGCACGCTTTACAAAATCGGTCTCGATGGCCCCAGCGGAAATAACCCGCGAGAGATTGGGAGGTTTTCCGGACGAAGCCCAACACCCTCGCCTGACGGAAAGCGCGTGGTCTACATGGCCGGCAGCTGGCAAGCCACGCGACTGATGGTTGCATTAATCGGTACAAAAGAGGACCAACGACCACAACAGATTACCGATGGTTCGTCGAGCGCCTGGAACACACACTGGTCGCCAGACGGGAAGTGGCTGGCATTCACGGGGCGGCACGACTCTCAAAGCGATCTGGCAATCTTTGTTATGAATGCCGATGGCTCGGAGCGCCGTCAGCTAACTCACATCGCACCTGAAGAAGGAGCTGCGCAGTGGCCGGTCTGGTCGCCTGACGGTAAACAGGTCGCTGTTCAGGTCAATAGTCGCTCGTCAAAAAATAGCGCTTACATCTGGATCGTGGAGGTCGCCAATGGCGAGGCACGAAAACTCGGAGTTCACGATGAAACTTACCTCGACGAAACGCCGTCGTGGTTTCCAGACGGAAAACGTATTGCATTTCAGAGCAACCGTACCGGACAAATGGAAATTTGGATCATGAATGTCGACGGTTCGGGTCAGTTGCAAGTTACACACTGACTCACCAACTATCTAACCTGCGATTTTTGCGAAGGAGGAAATCATGAAGGCAATTCAAATGGTCCTCGCCGTTTTAATTCTGGCATTGACTATCGTCTCAAACAGACCAGTTGCGGGACAGCGCGAGAAAGAGGTTGACAAGGTAGCACCAGCGGCCCAACCGGAAAAGTCGGTCCCACGAAATTTGGCAATACTGATTTTTGAGGGCGTGCAGATCATTGATTATACGGGTCCATACGAAACGTTCGGCCACACATACAGCAATGATGGGCCCGCGTTCAACATCTATACGGTCTCAGAGAAGCAGGCCGCGATAACCACGGCCATGGGCATGAGCGTCAACCCAAAGTACAGCTTCGAAAACGCGCCCGAGCCGGATGTGCTGCTTGTCCCCGGCGGTAACGTGAAAGGGCAGCTCGAGAATCAGAATGTCATTAGATGGATCCAAAACAAGGCCAGGAGTGCGGAAATAGTCATGTCTGTTTGTAACGGGGCATTTATTCTCGCTAAGGCGGGTCTACTCGATGGACTTGAGGCGACAACCACCGCCGGCCTGATACCTGCTTTCAAGGAAGCTGCTCCGAAAACGAAGGTCGTTGATGACCAACGCTTCGTGGACAACGGAAAGATCATCACTACCGCCGGCCTCTCTTCGGGAATCGATGGGTCGCTGCACGTAATCGAAAGATTCTTCGGGAGAGGGACGGCTCAAATGGCGGCGCTGGGTATGGAATACAATTGGGACCCTGAATCAAAATTCGTGCGGGCGGCTCTGGCGGACAAGTACATGCGATTTAACTATGACGTCAAAGTGCTTGCAGGGGGCTGGAAGCCGCTCAGTCGAGCCGGTGCTCGCGATTGGTGGGAAAACAGGTGGTCGGTAGCGACTGAATCGTCCGCCGGCGAACTGCTTGAGACCGTGAACAAATCGATCGCGGAGAATAAGACTTATGGGCCACAACACGTTAAGTGGGCCCGCACGGATCGCAACTCGAGAAGCGCGAGCGAAAGTCTATGGAGTTTCACTGATGAGAAAGGCACGGCCTGGAATGGTATCGTTCGAGTGGAACCGGCAGCCGGAGAGCGCAACCGATTCATGTTGAGCGTGAAAGTTGCTCGAAACAACTCCAGCGCTCAGCTTCCCTGAAGTCGTAACAGAGTGTCGGAATATCCCTCAGCAATCCTGCGAGGCGGCTGGCAGCTGCTTCGCAGGCTTTGCTATATTGCTAACTAAATTGTCCTTTCTATTCATCCCGCCGAAGCGTCCGAACTAATGCAAAGTTTCGACTCGACTTACATCTATCAAAAGCAACCGGAAACACCGGCCAGAAGTTGGTGGCTGAGATGGGTAACCGTCCTGGGCGTCTGGGTGGTCCTCGGCATTATTTATGCTGGACCAATTTATATGGAGGTGCGAACCAGCGGTATGAAGCATGCCGCGAGCCGCATCTTCTCGTGGGGAATCTTGACGTGGTGTGCCTGGGCGCCCTTGACGCCGGTCATGGTTTGGTTAGCACGACGCTTCTCTTTGGTTGGTTCGGCCTGGAAACGCAATGTCCTGGTTCATGTTCCCGCCTTCCTGATCATTTCCGCCGCCCACAGCGTTGTCGCTACTGCGATCACCCTCGCGGTTAGGCCATTCGACAACATGGGTAGCCCTTACGCCTTTTGGCCGCGGTTCCTATCGCGAATGCAGGGCTCGTTGGGCCCCGACCTGCTTGTCTACGGCGGGGTTATCGGCGTCTGTTACGCGTTTGACTATTATCGCAAGTATCGCGAACGTGAGTTTTTGGCTACGCAATTAGAAGCACAATTGGCGCAAGCGCAGTTGGAGTCGCTCCGCACCCAGCTGCATCCACACTTTCTCTTTAACACTCTTAACGGCATCGTTGGCCTGGTGCGCGATAATAAAAACGACGCAGCTGTTAATATGCTGGTCGGCCTGAGTGATCTTTTGCGCCATGCGCTTGAACACTCGACGCAGCAGGAGGTGGAGCTGAAGGAAGAGCTTAGCTTTCTGGAGCTCTACTTAAACATCCAGCAGATGAGATTTTCCGACCGGCTGCAGATCACGATGGACATTGATCCCCGTGCCACCAGCGCTCTGGTGCCGAGTTTGATTCTGCAACCGCTCGTAGAGAACGCTTTACGACACGGGATCGGACGCAGCGTCGCTTCCGGTTTAGTTGGAATCACTGCTCATGTTGAAGAAGATTCTTTGAAGTTAACGGTGTTTGACAATGGCGCCGGCTTACCAAAAAGCTGGCAGCTAAAAAGCAGCGGCGGGATTGGGTTGGCGAATACCGCGGCGCGGCTGCAACAGCTTTATGGTGAGAACCACCGTCTGGATGTGCGCAATCGCTCGCAGGGAGGCGTCGAGGTAGTTATCGTGGTCCCGTTTCGTACGAGTTCGCAGCAATGAGAAACTGTGGGGAGTCGTCATGGTTGAGAAAATAAGAACTGTGATTGTTGATGACGAGCCCCTGGCCAGGCGCAATCTTCGTCTGCTGCTCGAGAAAGATCCGCAAATCGAAATTATTAGTGAATGCCGAAACGGACGAGAAGCTGTCCACGCCCTCAAACACTTCTCGCCGGAGCTGGTCTTCCTTGATATTCAAATGCCCGAGATGGACGGTTTCGACGTTCTGGCCGAGGTTGGGGCGAAACAGATTCAGGCCATCATTTTTGTTACGGCTTTTGATCAATACGCGCTGAAGGCTTTCGAGGTACATGCCCTTGATTACTTATTGAAACCTTTCGATGACGCCAGATTTCAAAGGGCACTCGAACAGGCAAAGGCCCAGATTGAGCAGCGGCAAATCGATAAGATCAGCCGGAAGTTGCTGGCACTGCTTGAGGATCGCGAGAGCAAACAGCGACAGCGCCAACAGAGAACTTATTTGACAAGGTTGATGATCAAGCTCGCCAGCAGGGTGGTGCTTTTGAAGGTCAATGAGATTGACTGGATCGAAGCCGACGGAAATTACGCGAAGCTGCATGTGGGTCGCAAGTCACACCTGCTGCGCGAAAAGATGCACGACCTCGAAGCCCAACTCGATCCGAAAAAGTTTGTTCGCATTCATCGTTCAATAATCGTAAATCTCGATCGCATCAAGGAGCTGCACCCCCATTTTAATGGCGATTACGTGGTCGTGTTGGACGATGGCTCGCAGTTGAAGCTGAGCCGCAGCCGGCGTGAACACCTGGAAGCTCGCCTGCGGAGAGATTCCCTGGCGTGAGGACTGCTTTTCACATCTCCCTTACCCAACTTCACCAGGCAATGCCGGGACGCATCGCGCAAGCACGAACTGAAGTTTGTCGGGCAGCGGCTACTTCAGTTCAACCAACCAGACATTGCCGGACGTCTCTGCGTATTCGTAAACAATCTGATTTCCCAATGGCGACCACGCCGGATAGCGAACGTAGGCGTTCAACTTTTTGTAGTTGGTCAATTGCTTCTGTTCTTTGGTTGTGCGCGAGATCCAATAAACATTCCAGTAGCCGTTGCGGAATCCGGCGAAAGCAATCTTGTCGCCATCCGGTGACCAACTATGCGGCCAGCTCAAGCCGTGATCGTTGGTCAACTGCGTGATGTCGCCGCCGCTGCTGGGCATTATTTCGAGATAGTTATCGTCTCCCCGTTTCGTCTCGAAGGCGAGGAATTGTCCATCGGGTGACCAGCAGGGAAAACCCATCAGTTCTTTATCAAAAGTCAACTGCTTTGGCTCCCGGTCTTCGAGTGATGCCACCCAGACATTGATGGTTCCGCTCTTGCTGGAGTTAAAGGCAACTCGTTTTCCGTCAGGGGACAATCGCGCATATTCAACACCTGGGCCAAGATCAATTAGAAACTGGTCCCTTCCGCCGGCCAGCGTCGTTGACCAGAGCCTCATGTACTGGCTATTGCGTTGCGACAAGAATGCGATGCGATCTCCTTCGGGGACCAGCTGGGGAGATTGTCCGCGGCTGGATCGGTAGTCATCTGAGTGGGGTTCTTGCCGTCTGCATCCACCATCCAGATATCGCCTCCAGGTCCAACTCGAAACAGGCCGAAGGCAATCTTCTCGCCGTCAGGCGACACGACGGGAAGGACGTGCCTTTGGCTTCTATCTACTGTTAACTGTTTAGGAAGTCCAGTTGCCGCAAGTGAACTCGGAGAGATCGGCAGCGACCACATATCGCTGAGAATGGTTAGCGCAGCATAAGCGATCCTTCTTCCGTCCGCTGAAATGGTTGGATGCTTTGCGAAGGCTGGCGCCGCGGCAAAACCGGCACCGGTTGGCCCAAAGGCTCGCCGCTCGTTGACGATACGGGAATTCGCCACAGCATCAAATTGTGGACATAGTATATGCTCTCTCCGTCGGGTGAACAAACAGGATCCGACGAACCCGCATAATAGGGGTCAGTGATCTGCTTCAGGTCATTGCCGTTAACCGACACCGTCCAGATAGATGAGGTGAGAAAGTCGTCAGCCTCGAAGACAATTCGCTTACCCTCAGGGGACCACGAGGGCGCGCCGTGGCCGCCCGGCGGACTACCAATCTGCGTAAGTTGCGTCGGCGTCCCGCCTTGGGATGAAACAGTCCAGATCGTGGAAGGTGGCAGCGCATTTCGCGCGCCCGCGCCCAGATCCACGATCGGATTTGACTGAAACGCAATGACCGATCCGTCATGTGACCAGGCTGGAGCGGAACCAAATTCGGTTAACCGGGTGGGAACACCGCCCACCGCCGGCACTAGCCAGATGCCGCCGCGATTCTTTGAGTAATAAGCTATGCGCCGTCCGTCTGGCGACCACGCGGCTTGAAAGTTCTGCTGACCGTCCGAAGTCAACTGGATTTCGCGGCCGCCCGGGATGATTTGCTTGACGTAGATTTCAAAGCTTTCGCTCTGATCAGAACTGTAGGCAATCGAGTTTCCGTCTGGTGATAGAGCCGGATAGTTGTTGAGGCCCGGCGAAAAGGTGATTTGCTCTGTCCTCAAGATTTGCGGCGCCTCAGTATTCGCCGGCGCCGCAGGCCGGCTTCGATTCAGAAACTTGTATAAGGCGAAGACGCCGGCAATCGTTGCCACGACGATCATAGTCACAGCGAGAATAGCGCCAACCTTGTGGCGCCTGATCTCACCACTCAGAGAATGGGTGATCGTTGAAATGGCGGTTTTGATTTCATCCGTACTAGCAGGCGTCTTTCCTGTCGCCAGGGTTTGAGACTGACTAACTGCGGCCGACGCTTCGCCAGTCTTGCCTGGCGCGACGGAACGATCCAGCTTGGACTGAAACTCCAACTCTTCTTTCAAACTCTTCAAATCGAGCAGCATGTCTTTAACGACTTGATAACGCTGTTCGCGATCTTTGCGCAAAGCTTTAGTTACGATGCGGACCAATTCGGGCGGCGCTTCCGATGTGAAGTGCGACAGCGGCGGTGGTTCGCTCTTCAATATCGCCGCCAGAATGTCGCTGGGCGTTTCGCCCTCGAAGGGTTTCTGTCGCGCAACCATCTCGTAGATCACCGCGCCGAGATTAAAAACATCTGAGCGAGCATCGACCGTCAGGCCTCGTGCCTGTTCGGGCGACATGTAACCGACCGTGCCCATAATCATGCCGGAGCCGGTTTTCACCTGTTTCGTCGGCGCTTCTGCGGCCGACATTGGCGAAGCGTGCTCGACCAGTTTGGCTAAGCCGAAATCGAGCACCTTCACGTAACCATCGGGCCGAATCATTATGTTTTCAGGTTTGATGTCGCGATGGACGATGCCGGCTTGATGAGCGGCCGCGAGAGCATCAGCAATTTGAATCGCGACATGCAGCGCTTCAGCGAGATCTAGCTCGGCTCCACCCAGGCGCTGGCGCAAGGTTTCGCCTTCGACAAACTCAGTAGCGATCATGAGGGTTGAGTTAGCCTCGCGAATCTCGTAGATCGTGATGATATTGGGATGATTCAGCGCCGAGGCTGCGCGTGCTTCCTGCTCGAAGCGACGCAGACGATCGGAATCTTTGGTGAATTGACTCGCCAGCAGCTTGAGGGCAACCTTGCGCCCCAGCCGTTTGTCTTGCGCGAGATAGACTTCACCCATTCCACCACGGCTAACGAAAGAAAGGACCTCATAAGAGCCGAGAGTTTGTCCGGCTTTCAATTTACCCCCATCGACAATCAGCTCGGCAGCTGCTTCAAAGGCAGGCGAATCGATGAAGCTCCCATGCTTCTCATGTGAGGAGATGAGCGACTCTACTTCCTGACGCAGCAGTTCATCCCCACCGCACGCGTTCGAGAGAAAGACAGATCTTTGCTCTGGCTCGTGCTGCAGAGCCGAATGAAATATTGCCTTAACCTGTTGCCAGCGTTCGGGTGTCATGGCTGTCGTGCAAACTGAGAACTTGCGAGTGTCCGATAGGCTTTAGCTTGTCGCTGCCATTATCAACATCATCGGCGATACGGTGTCGGTTGAGTTTCAACGGTCACATGCTTGAGGTCCGAAGGACCGGGAGTTAGTAGCCCCGTCCGTGAGGGCGGGGAACCCAAGCCTCTCGATACCTGGAGGCCCGAAGGGCCGGCACAGATCGTGGCGCACCTTCGGCGCTCACGTAACTAACCACCACATCTACCCCGCCCTCACGGACGGGGCTACTAACTCCCGGTCCTTCGGACCTTACTAGTTGAACTTGAGCCAGTACCGACAATGCCGTTATCGCGCGACAAACTCAGGGCTGTCGGACCATGAAACTTGCCCGACCTCTAACTATCCAACGCGCAAGCGATTGGCGCTGTCCCTCAAAACGGGTCCCAGCGGGACAGCCCCGCTGGGGTGTTAGCTCGCTATTCAAGCTTTCGTCTGAGCCACGCGCGAGCCATCTTCCAGTCGCGCTCTACCGTGGCGTGTCCCAGATCCATTACTTCGGCGGTTTCTTCAATCGAAAGACCGCCAAAGAATTTCAGCTCGACAATGCGCGCTTGTTGCGGATCGAGAGTCGCAAGCTCTTCCAGCGCCTCATGCAAAGCCAGCACGTCCAGATCGGGTTTCGTCGGCAACCCGCCTGCACTGGTGATCGATAGCCTTTGCTGATCCGAGCCGCCCCGTTTCGCCGCTTTATGTTGTCGCGCGTGGTCCACCAGAATGCGGCGCATGAGCTGCGCGGCGATGCCATAAAACTGAGCGCGGTTTTGCCACTTCGCATTTCTTTGGTCGACCAGCCGAAGATAAGCCTCATTAACCAGAGCGGTGGGCTGCAGTGTGTGACCTTGGCGCTCGCGGCGAATGTAGTTGCCTGCCAGCCGGCGCAGTTCCTCATAAACGAGCGGCATGAGCTTCTCGAGCGCGGCCTGATCGCCGCTGTTCCAGCGAATTAGTAACTGGGTTATGCCCTCGGGAGTTTGCATTGAAGTGCCGGTTTCCTAAGCCGACTCGGAAGGGTTAACTCACCTTATTTCAGTGACTTCGTGCCACGCGAGGTTGAATGCAAAAGGATTCTACCTCAAGAGGTTTTCAGGCCGTGAGGGATTTTCCGCCAAGTCTCCGCGTTAGTAGATGTAGGGGCATTCGGGGACGAAGCGAAGGCCGAGATGATTTGGCCGCCCCAAAAAGAACAACCGCAGGGACTCCGCTTCAGCCCCAGCGAAAACGATTCGAAGGAGAATACCCATGAAAAAGCAACTCTATACAATAATGGCAATCACGATGCTCGTTGGCATCATGAGCGTTTCTGGCCGCGCGCAAAACAGTGCAGCACCTCATCTGACTACCAACATCCCGTTCGAGTTCAGCGTCGGCAACAAGACAATGCCGGCCGGTGAATACACCGTTAGCTGTATCAATCCGGCTTCGGATTTGAAGGTACTGCAACTTCGCAGCCCGGGACGGGCACGAGAGCGTGATGCTTCGGACCAACAGTGTCAGTCGCAACGCCCCTGGAGATGCGAAGCTGGTGTTCAATCGCTATGGCAATCAGTACTTCTTCGCACAGGCGTGGTTCCAGGCCGACAGCACAGGCATGCAGGCATCGAAGTCACGAAGCGAAAAGCAGATCGCTCGCGAACTCGCAGCCAACAAGCTGTCCAGAGAAGTGGTGGCGATAAAAGCCCGACGATAGTCTCGCATCTTCACTTGCAGACTTCAGCTAGCAGAGAATTCAATTGGGGAACTCGCTGCAAGCTGATAAACACAACCCGAAGGGAAACCTTCGGGTTGTTGTTTGCGGTCTACTGGAAAGCAATTTTCCATTTTCCATTTGTCATATATCATCGATTAAAAGAAGTGAATAGCTGGTCAGATATGTTCGATGAAAAATGGAAAATGAAAAATGGAAAATGAGATCGGCCCTTCGCACGGAGGCAATCGCTGGCGTTACGACCTTTTTCACGATGGCTTACATCGTCGTCGTGAATCCGGCAATTCTTTCGACGCCGGGAACCGGCATGGCTTTCAGCGGCGTGCTGACGGCGACGGTGCTGATCTGCTTCGTGATGACGCTTTTCATGGGTCTCTACGCGAAACTCCCTTTTGCGGTGGCGCCGGGCATGGGCATCAACGCCTACTTTACGTTCACCATCATTCTGACCCAGAAGGTTTGGTGGCAAGTCGCCCTGGGAATTATTTTCTGGGCCGGCGTCTTGTTCCTCCTTATATCCGTCACACCCATTCGCGAAACTATCGCTAAAGCAATTCCAACTGAACTAAGACTGGGAACAGCGGCCGGCATTGGAATTTTTCTGACATTCATCGGGCTGAAGAATGCGGGACTGATCGCATCGGATCCGGTGACGTTTGTGAAGCTGGGAACACTCGGTGTGCCGGCTTTGCTAACGATCATAGCCACCGCCATTTCGGTTTGGCTGATAACACGCAAGAGCGCGTTTGCATTTCTCGCCGGGATAGTTTTCGCCACGCTGATTGGCTGGATGCTTGGTTTAGTTAAAGCGCCGGACAGATTTTTCAGCGCACCTGATTTCAAAACCGTCTTTCTCAAACTGGATATTCTCGGCGCTCTGAAACTATCCCTGCTGCCCGCGATTATCGGCATCCTCTTTACCGATCTGTTCGATTCGATCTCTACCTTCATCGGCGTCGCCCACGCGGCGGACCTGCTCGATGAACATGGCCATCCGAAAAACCTCAAGCAGGGTTTGATTGTTGATTCCTTTGCGACGCTTGGCGCCGGACTGGCTGGAACATCTTCCGGCACGGCTTACATCGAAAGTGTGGCAGGCATCAATATGGGCGGACGAACGGGACTGACTTCGGTGTTCACGGCGCTTTGCTTTCTGCCCTGCTTTTTTCTCGCACCCCTGGCGGGCATGGTTCCGTCCTATGCGACCGCATCTGTGTTAATCCTTGTAGGCGCTTCGATGTTTCGCAGCGTGGGGAAGATTTCGTTCTCGAAGATTGAGGAAGGCCTGCCGGCGTTTCTGACAATCATTCTTATCCCCCTGACGTTCTCAATCACACAGGGAATTCTTTGGGGCTTCATCTCACACGTTGGACTGTATCTACTAGTCGGCCGGCGAAGAGATATTCATCCGGTGATGTATGCGCTGGCCGCAATTTCTATTGGACTGTTGTTGTTGGAACATGCAAAGTTCTCGTGAGTTAACTAGATGCCCTGCGGCCCTGTGAAAGGACGAGAGGAATCGACCAGCGCCGAAAGGCGCGGCAGATAGTAGCCCCGGGCGTAAGCCCAGGGGACCACACCATTATCTCAACCCGAGCCCGCGGCGCGGATCTATTACAGAACCGAGCGCGGTAGCGCCGGATCCAAAGCTGCTCCTGCGGGATCAGTATGCAGCTGTTCGCTTATTTGAACTTGAGTTTAGCATCCGGCGCTACCGCGCTCGGTTCTGTAAAACCCGTGACGCTAGCGCGCAGTCCAGCGCTATCCGCGCAGTACTGTGAGATGACTCCAGCATCCGGCGCGGGCGACAGAACGTTCGTTTTTCTCTCTGGTCTGGATCAAAAGGGATGGAAGAGCGTGGGAATAATACACGAGACACAAAAGTTCTCGTGAGTTAACTAGATGCCCTGCGGCCCTGTGAAAGGACGAGAGGAATCGACCAGCGCCGAAAGGCGCGGCAGATAGTAGCCCCGGGCGTAAGCCCAGGGGACCACACCATTATCTCAACCCGAGCCCGCGGCGCGGATCTATTACAGAACCGAGCGCGGTAGCGCCGGATCCAAAGCTGCTCCTGCGGGATCAGTATGCAGCTGTTCGCTTATTTGACCTTGAGTTTAGCATCCGGCGCTACCGCGCTCGGTTCTGTAAAACCCGTGACGCTAGCGCGCAGTCCAGCGCTATCCGCGCAGTACTGTGAGATGACTCCAGCATCCGGCGCGGGCGACAGAACGTTCGTTTTTCTCTCTGGTCTGGATCAAAAGGGATGGAAGAGCGTGGGAATAATACACGAGACACAACGGCTAGGCAGCTTTCCAGTTAACCGATGCCCTTGAATTTGAAGGACGCCGGGAGCTTTTCATAACGCTTCCACCAGGTAAGCCCAGAGTATTTCTATGAAACAAACAAAAGGCCAAACCTGAGCTCGTTCTCCAGACCGGCTACAACAATTTCTTCGGCGCTACCCGACTAGTTTTTAGTCCCGACGGGCGCCTGCTTGCGACAGCGACATTTCGCAGCAGCACAATTAAATTGTGGGAGACCGCAACCGGTCGCGAGTTGCGCAATCTGTCGAGCGGCAGACAAAGCGCGATTGGCATATCCAGATTTAACGTTGTGGTTGAGCGATTCGATTGGGCTAAGCTCAACGGAACGTTACTGGGGTAAATTGACAGAGTATTAGTTAAGGCGGCGGCATACCAGTCTGAAGCTGGTTTGGTGTAGATTACTCTTTACTAAAGGAGGGATCACATGCGCAACGAATTCACGTCCGTTATTGAGCAAGATGGAGAATGGTTCATTGGTTATTGTCTAGAAATACCTGGGGCAAACGGGCAGGGACGCACGGCTGAAGAATGCCGAGCAAATTTATCCGAGGCGATCGCCTTGATACTTGAAGACAGGCGTGAAGATGGTTTGCGCGGCGTGCCGCCGGACGCCATTCGAGAAATGGTTGTCGTGGAATGAAACGCAACTCGTTGTTGCGGCATCTCCGTAAACACGGCTGCTATCTGAAACGCGAAGGTGGCGCACATTCGTTGTGGGTAAACCCGAGAACGGGAGCAGTCGAAGCGGTACCACGCCATACGGAAGTATCAAATCAGCTTGCCAGGAAAATCTGCCGTAACCTTTCCATCCCAGAACCCTGATTTTGTAAGTGCTCTTAACTCCAGAGAGTCGAGTTGTTTAAGAAACCCTCATGAGCGCACGAACAAGTAATCACCCCATCGGCAAATCAGCGCCGCGCAAGGAAGGCCGCAAGAAGGTTACCGGCCAGGCGCTTTATGTCGACGACATTTCTTTTCCGGAGATGCTTCATGGCGCGACGGTGCGCAGTCACGTTCCGCGTGGGCGAATCACAAGGATTTTGTTTGAAGGTGA
The DNA here is from genome assembly GCA_963698325.1 of Blastocatellia bacterium. Classification (GTDB taxonomy): domain Bacteria; phylum Acidobacteriota; class Blastocatellia; order Pyrinomonadales; family Pyrinomonadaceae; genus PSRF01. The sequence continues at coordinate 1,978,950 of CAVOQJ010000013.1, forward strand.
TATTCCGTGGAATGAATTCACCATAGTCACCGCTAAGGATATTCCCGGTGAGAATTACGTCGCGCTGATTCTTAACGATCAGCCGTATCTCGCGGACGAGGCAGTCAATCACCGTGAAGAGCCAATCGTTCTTCTCGCCCACACGGACAAGTATTTGCTCGAAGAAGCGCGTCGCCACGTCCGCATCGAAATCGAAGAGCACCCTGCAATCCTTACTTTAGAAGACTCAGTAGCGAAGAAAGAGATCGTTTGGGGCGCAGACAACGTTTTCAAGTCGTTCCTGGTTGATAAAGGCAACGTCGATGACGTTTGGGCGAAAGCCGATCTCATCGTCGAGGGCGAATATTACACCGGCGCTCAGGAGCAGCTCTACATCGAGAACAACGGCGCGATCGCAATCGCTAATCCGAATGAAGGCGTGACCGTCTGGGGATCAATGCAGTGTCCTTACTACGTTCACAAAGCGCTCGTAAAACTCTTTGGTCTGCCGGAAGAAAAGATCCGCGTCATTCAAACTGAAACCGGCGGTGGCTTTGGCGGCAAGGAAGAGTATCCGTCGATGATTGCCGGACATGCCGCGCTGCTCGCGTGGAAATCGGGCAAGCCGGTGAAGATGATATACGACCGCGCGGAAGACATGGTGGCGACCACGAAGCGACATCCATCGCGCACGCGACATAAAACCGCGGTCGACGAAAGACGGGAAGCTGCTTGCGATGGAGATCGACTTCGTCATCGACGGCGGTGCCTACTGCACGCTCTCGCCGGTGGTGCTTTCGCGCGGCACGATTCACGCGGCCGGTCCTTATTTCTGTCCCAACGTCCGCATTCGCAGCACGCGCGGTCGCCACGAACGTGCCGCCGCATGGCGCCTTCAGGGGCTTTGGCGCGCCGCAGAGTATCTTCGCGCTCGAGCGGCAGATGGATAAAGTTGCACAGACTATCGGCTTAACAGCCAGACGAGTTTCGCCGGCGAAACTTCATTCACGAAGGGCAGACTACGGCGACCAGCCAGGTGATTCGTGAACAGGTCGAGCTGAATCATTTGCTCGATCGCGCATTTGAGGTAACGGATTACCACGAAAAGACCCGGCGATTCGCGCGTGAGAACGGAAAAGGTCAGGAGCAGGAGGCAGGAGCAGACGGCAGGAAGCAGGCTCGAATCAAAAAAGGCATTGGCTTCGCATCGTTCATGCACGGCGCCGGCTTCACGGGCTCGGGTGAGGTTTATCTGGAATCCGTAGTGGGCGCTGAAGCGACCGCTGAAGGTCGCGTGCGCATTCTCGCGGCCAGCACCGAGATTGGTCAGGGCACCAATACGATCTTTTCGCAGATCGCCGCAGAGGCGCTTGGAGTCGACACTGACTTGATCGAAGTTAGCCAGCCGGATACGGCAAATGTTCCCAACAGCGGGCCGACTGTCGCGTCGCGCACCTGTATGGTCGTCGGCAAGCTGGTGGAGTCTGCAGTGCTCGGTTTGAAGCAGACGCTCGCAGGCAGCGGTTTGTTACAGGAAAACTATGGCTCAGGGGAATTTGCGGAAGCCTGCCGCAATTACATCAAGAGCTTTGGCCCATTGAAGGCATTTAGTAAATATCAGCCACCGCCGAATGTTCATTGGGATGACGAGAAGTATCAGGGTGATGCATACGGCGCTTATGCGTGGGCAGTTTATGTTGCCGAAGTTTCAGTTGATACTTTGACATATGAAGCTCGCGTCGAAGACTTCGTCGCAGTGCAGGAAGTCGGGCGAGTGATCAATCCGGTGCTGGCAGCCGGACAGATTGAAGGTGGAGTGGCGCAGGCGATTGGTTTTACGCTTTTCGAAAACGTCGTGTGGCAAGACGGCCGCATGGCAAATGGCCAGATGACCAACTACATCATGCCGACAGCCGCGGACATTCCGCCGATTCGTGTTTATTTCGAAGAGAACCCTTATGCATACGGCCCCGGCGGGGCGAAAGGAATCGGCGAACTACCGATGGATGGCGCAGCGCCGGCGATCCTGAATGCGATTGAGAATGCCACCGGCGTTAGCTTCAATCACGTGCCCTTGATGCCTGAAGCAATGATGGGGGAGTTGAGTGTTCGATTAGGATGAGCGGGGGCAAGCCCGCCTTCCCAACCCCGAGACTACCTGGCGTCTCGGTTCATACTAGCTCGAAGGACTCTCAAGCAAGATTGCAAACTCTTCGCACTTCAGCTCGAGGTTAGGAAGGGTGGCTTGCCCCCGCTCTTAATGGGATCAAATTGGAATCAACGAGAACGAAAATCAAACTGGAGTTTTTGGTTAATAGCGAAACGCGAACCGTTGAAGTCTATCCGATGGAGCGTCTGCTCGACGTACTGCGCGAGCAGCTACGTCTGACGGGGACGAAGGAAGGTTGTGGCGAAGGCGAATGCGGTGCTTGCACAGTGCTGATTGATGGCCGCATCGTGAATAGCTGTCTGGTTCCCGTGGCGCAGGTTGAGGGTGCGTCAATCAAAACGATTGAAGGCGTTGCGAATGGAGACCAGTTACACGCAGTTCAGCAGGCGTTCATTGATTGCGGTGGAGCACAATGCGGCATCTGCACGCCCGGCATGGTGATGGCGGCTATGGATCTTCTCGAGCGAAACCCGAATCCTGGTGAGGCCGATATTCGCAGTGGATTAGCTGGCAATCTTTGTCGCTGCACAGGCTATATGAAGATTTTCGAGTCGGTGGTGCGCGCGTGTTGGGAGCGGACGTGAAGTGATAGGCCTGGAGAAACCGAGAGACTTGATTGTTTTCTTGAATGGCTACGGAAAAGAGAGTTTCGTTAAACGCATCTAATGGAATTCTCTCAAATGCTATAAAGACTTCTGCCGCCCGCTTCGCGGGCTAAGCAGTGCGTTTTTTGTTGGAGGATCCCCTGGGCTTACGCCCGGGGCTATTCCCTGCCGCCGCTTCGCGGCTCACTGATGCAGACGACTTTAAGATCGCATTCCCGCGAGAAACGAGTTCCGAATGCGCGCATTCATTCCTAACTATCAGCTCATAACGTCGAAATCGTTATCGGAGGCGCTGTCTCTGCTCGCGCGTGAGCCGGGGACCTGGCAGCCGTTTGCCGGCGGCACAGATCTCATGGTGTTGCTGGAAGCCGGCAAACTACTGCACAAAAACTATCTTAATATTTGGAACCTTGCGGAGCTTCGCGGCATTGCCGCAACCACAGATCACGTCATTCTTGGCGCACTTACTACTTACACGGAAATTCAAGCGAACCCGATCCTGCGCGAAGAGTTTCCTATGCTTTGTCAGGCAGCAAGTGAGACGGGTGGCCTGGCAATTCAAAACCGCGGCACAATCGGTGGCAACATTGCCAACGCTTCTCCGGCTGCCGATTCGCCGCCGGCCTTGCTGGCCTACAACGCGGAGTTGGAACTCCTTTCGGTGCGGGGCTCACGCTGGGTGCCGTACCAAACTTTTCACACGGGCTACAAGACAATGATCATGCAGCCTGATGAGCTGCTGGCACGTGTTCGCCTGCCCCGACTGTGGCCGGATTTGCATCACTACTATCGCAAGGTGGGCACTCGAAAAGCGCAAGCGATATCTAAAGTCTGTTTGGCCGCGGCGGCCCGGGTTGACGAAGGCACCGTGGACCACATACGCATCGCCTTCGGCAGCATCGCGCCCATTCCGCTTCGCTGCCTCAAAACGGAAGAGGCGTTACGCGGAGAAAGGCTTGACGAAAATATTATTGAGAAAGCCAGGGCGGCGTTAGCGCGGGAAATTGTGCCCATAGACGACATTCGCTCGACAAAGAGCTATCGTTCCCGGGTCAGTCTCAACTTACTAGAGGATTTCCTGCGCCAACTCGCGCCAGGCACGTCTAAGTTGCATCGAGACTGACTGCGTTGGTTTATGCTAAGAACTGTGGCCAATCCTGACGGAAGTACTGCGCGGTAGAATCTGATGACCCTCAAATCTCTTCGCCAAACATTCCTCATAGGTCCCGGGCTAGTCCTCCTATTTTTCCTGACTGCCACTACAGCGACTGCTGCTTGTGCAAATGAAATCAAGCCCTCCGGTGCCGCTTCGTTGCAGATGCTGGTGCTCGGCGACTCGATAATGTGGGGTCAGGGATTAAGAGAAGAAGAAAAGTTTTCGTCGCGAGTGAAGTGTTGGCTGGAGGAAAAAACCAATCGAGAAGTACAAGTCCACGTCGAGGCACATTCAGGGGCCGTCATATCGGCGGCGCCGGCAACGCCTCCTAAATTCCTAACCGCCAACGGCGAAGTTAATCTGGGCACTCCGACCATCAACGAACAATTGGACCACGCGATCCAGTTTTACAGGCAGGATCAATCAAGCCCAGCGCTGATTCTAATGAATGGCTGCATAAACGACGTCGGCGTAAAAAATCTCCTGGCTGCGTCAACTCCGTTGGACGATCTGCGCGTGCAGGCCCGGAAAAGCTGCGGCGAAGAGATGAATCGCCTGTTGCAGCGCGTTAGAAATAGTTTTCCGCAATCATATGTGCTCGTCACCGGTTACTATCCGCTAGTTTCTCGGCAAACCGCTGACAACGCTTTCCTGAGACTGCTGGTAAAAAAATTAAACAATCAAAGACCCGAAGCGCGGCGGATGACTGACAAGGAGATGCGGGCACGGCTGATAGCGATTTCAGACGAATGGTATAAAACTTCGACTGCAAACCTCGTTGAAGCGATCGCTAAGATAAACGCGGACGACGCGCCGGAGTCTGCCAAAGTGTCGTTCGTGGAGATCGAATTTGGGCCCGAACATCTATTTGCGGCGCCCGATTCCCTGCTGTGGAATTTTAAGTTTGCTTCAACAAACCTTACCGGCTTCGCGAAAATAATAGTTTGGCTTTCGTTCGGCACGGCTGCATATAAGGCAAACGATCGCGTCAGACAAAGCAGAATCAGAAGTTGTGAAGAGACGTTTAAGAAACCAAAGGGGATTAAGGAAGACAAAGGCCTAAAGAACTCCCGCGAGGATCTGTTTCTGATTTGCCGCTATGCTTCGCTTGGCCATCCTAATCAGATGGGAGCTTTGATTTATACCGAAGCAATCAAGGGGCAATTGCACCAGCTAATCGATAAGGCTGGCTGGAAACGAAATTAATCGTACGCCAACCTCCATTGAAAGGACCGCAAACAATGAGTTTCCCTTTCGACCAGATTGAATTCAGGCGCAACGCAGTACAGCCTATCGAATGTATCAAGGCCGGGTTTGAGTTGATCAAAAGTCAATACTGGCTCTTCGTGGGCATAACGGTAGTCGGTTTATTTATCGGCGCCGTGGTTCCGTTAGGAATCCTTATGGGGCCAATGATGTGCGGTATCTACCTGGCGCTGTTTCAAACCAGACGCGGTCAGCCTATTGAGTTTGGTACGCTTTTCAAAGGCTTTGACTTTTTTGGCGACAGTCTTATTGCGACGCTGCTGCATTTAGTTCCGGTCATCGTGATCCTTATCCCCTGTTACATGATTTTCCTCGCTTTTTATGTGGGGTTCATCGTGACGTTGTCGCAGAGCCATGGCGAACCTAATCCGGCAGCGATACTTGGATTTCTGGGATTCTTCTTTGTTTTCTGGATCGTGATCGTTGTTATTCTGATTGTCGTCTCCATCGCTTTCACTTTTGCGTATCCCTTGATTGTGGACCGGCGGTTGTCAGGACTAAATGCAGTGAAGCTCAGCATACGAGCAGCGATGGCAAATTTTTGGCGGCTGCTGGGGATGCTTCTGTTAACATTTCTCATGAATCTCGTCGGCGCCCTTTTCTGTTATGTGGGAGCATTGTTAGTGGCCCCGATCGGTATTGCCGCACTCGCGGCGGCATACGAACAAGTGTTTGGATTCGGCGAGGTGCAGCCTAATTTGCCGCCACCTCCGCCATCTTTTGTTTAAGCTTTTACGCGAGCTGACGTCACGCGGGCCTGCAGTTTTGCGGCTTTGCAGAAAATGTCTCGATTGAGCTGCGAGAAGACTTCCAGCGATGATATCCAGTCCCAGCCCGCGGAGCGGGCGACAGCATAAAGCCTGGGGTGAAGCGCAGCGGAACCCCAGGTGATTGTCCAAAGATAATGCCAGCCCGCGGAGCGGGCGACAGTGTTTACAGTGATTTCGGGGCTTTCGCCCGCTCCGCGGGCTGGGTCTTTCGGTCTGGCAGTTCCTGGGGTTCCGCTACGCTCCACCCCAGGCTTTATGCTGTCGTCCGCTACCGCGGGCTAGCTTGGCTTTCGTCGCCGAATGATTTTTATGCAAAGCACAGTTTTGCAATTACCACTTCATAAGACATGATGCCGGCCAATAAGCTCATCATTCGCGGCAAGAGAGTTGTCTTGCCGGAATCGGTTGCGCCCGCATCGCTTCATATCAGCAACGGCGTTATCAGAGCCATCGATTCTTATGAGAGCGTCCTCGCTGGTTGCGACTTGATCGAGAGCGGCGAGTCGCTGGTCATGCCGGGCCTCGTGGACACGCACGTCCACATCAATGAGCCGGGCCGAACCGAGTGGGAAGGTTTTTTAACCGCGACGCGAGCAGCGGCGGCCGGTGGCGTCACTACGCTCATCGACATGCCGCTCAATTCGATTCCACCGACAACAACAGTCGCGGGACTGGAGGCAAAGTTAGCAGCGGCGCGCGGCCAGTGTTACGTCGACGTCGGTTTTTGGGCCGGCGTAGTGCCGGGAAACGTGGGTGAGTTTCCCGCGCTTATTGAGGCTGGCGTGGTTGGTTTCAAATGCTTTCTTATACACTCCGGCGTCGATGAATTTCCGAATGTCACTGAGAACGATTTAAGGGAAGCACTGCCAGAGTTGACGCGCTTGGGCGCGCTGCTAATAGTTCATGCGGAAGTACCGGGGCCGATTGATAAAACAGGCATTACTGCCTGTCCTAACGACGTTGAAACCTCATCGGTGCAGGACGGCAGCAGTCACTAATGTCTGTCCCACCAGCTACGCTACCTTCCTCCGGTCTCGTCCGCGTGCAGCTGAAGACGAGGCCGTCGCGCTAATGATCAAATTGGGCCGTGAATTTGGCACGCGCGTCCACATCGTTCATCATTCATCGGCAGACGCATTGCCGCTGCTCCGGGAAGCCAGGGCTACAGGAGTCAAAATCACCGCGGAAACTTGCCCGCATTATCTAACGTTTGCTGCCGAGGAAATTCCTGATAGCGCCACTGAATTCAAGTGTTGTCCGCCGATTCGCGAGCGTGAAAATCGTGAACAGCTGTGGAGCGCTATTTCCAGCGGAGTTATAGACATGATCGTTTCAGACCATTCGCCCTGTCCGCCGGAGATGAAGTTGCGTGACAGTGGAGATTTTCTTCGCGCGTGGGGCGGCATATCGTCTCTACAGTTGCGTCTGCCGGCTGTTTGGACTGAGGCGGGCAGACGCGGGCACACTATCGAGGATCTGGCGCGATGGTTGTGTAGCGCGCCGGCAAAACTTGTCGGTCTGGAAGGTCGCAAGGGTCTGATCGCGATTGGCTATGACGCTGACTTGGTCATTTGGAATCCTGAGAAACAATTCAGAGTAGACGGCGCTGCGCTCCAACATCGTCACAAGTTGACGCCCTATCAGGATCGGATCTTGAATGGAGTCGTGGAGAAAACTTTTCTTCGCGGCGAGAAGATATATGATGGGGGCGAATTCATCGCGGAGGCACGGGGACAACTGCTGACGAAGACACGGAATGGTCCAATTAAGAGCGCAGTTTAGAGTGCGACCTTTAGGTTGCTAATTGTGCGCAATACGCAAGCTGAGCCTGGACTCTGAACCCGAAACTCACGCATGAGTTAGCTGAGTAATGTTATGCCTGAAATAGAATGGGCGCGAGTTGAAGACGCCCCAGTAAAAGAGAAATTTGGCGGCACCGTCAGGGTACGAACCCTTTGGCGCTCCGCGACTGGTGCGACAGCACAGGTCGTTGAACTCGATCCCGGCGCCTGTTGGGAAGGAATCGATCTTCACGAACCCGGACCTGAAGAAGTCTACGTGGTTTCGGGTGTCTTCAACGATGGCGTGCGCGATTATTCTGCCGGCAGTTTTATTCATAATCCGGCAGGCTCGTCTCACGTGCCGCAATCCAGGACTGGCTGCACTTTGTTTGTTTTCTATCCCGAAGGCTAGAAGCGCAAATGGATTTTACTGACCTGGTTGATCTCGCCTCGGAAAGACTTGGCGGTGCTGTGCTCGTTGCCAACGATGAGTTTTTCGCACCCAAGGAAAATCTCCTTAAGCCCAGCGCGCCCATTTTTGTCGAAGGTAAGTACACCGATCTGGGAAAGTGGATGGATGGCTGGGAGACACGCCGGCGGCGCACGCCGGGATACGACTGGTGCATCATCCGTCTCGGACTTCCGGGAATAATTCGCGGCGTCGTGGTCGATACCAGCTTCTTCCGGGGAAATTATCCGGAACATTTTTCGCTCGAAGCGTGCGCGCTTGACGGTGTGCCGACTACGGAAGAATTAACCAGCGAAGCGATATCCTGGATTCCACTCCTGCCGCAACTGTCGCTCACCGGCGATACGCAAAACCCGTTTGCGGTTGAGAGCGAGCAACGCTTCACACATCTCCGTTTCAAAATCTACCCTGATGGTGGTGTGGCACGCTTGCAGAGTTTATGGCGAGGTTGTGCCGGATTGGGATCGTCTGAAACACAGTGGCGGCGATATTGATCTGGCCGCGGTTGAGAATGGCGGCCTGGTGATCTCGTGTAGCGACATGTTTTTCGGTCACCGTCACAATCTCATCATGCCCGGCAGGGCAGCGAACATGAGCGATGGTTGGGAAACCAAGCGGCGCCGAGGACCGGGCCACGACTGGTCTATTATCAAGCTCGGTACGCCTGGACAAATTCGTCGGGTGGAAGTTGATACCTCCTGGTTCAAAGGAAATTTTCCCGAGAGCTGCTCGCTTGAGGCGAGGAGCACGAATAATTTGCCTGAAGAAAATCTGACTGATTTGTCAGTTGTCTGGAGAAGCGTTTTGCCTCGCACTAAGTTACAGGCCCACACGCGGCATCTTTTCGAAAAAGAGATCCTGGATGCCGGCACTGTTTCGCATCTGCGGTTCAATATCTTTCCGGATGGCGGCGTGAGCCGCATGCGAGTTTTTGGACGAGTCGAATGATTTAGGTGGCGCCGGCATCGAGCGGGAAAGTTCGAGCAACGAGCACCGGAGGTGCGGAAGAGCATAGCCCCGGGCGTAAGCCCGGGGGTTCCATAGTGTAGGATCCAGCCCTCGAAGAGGGCGACAGAAGCTCGAGGAAAATCTATCGCCCCTTCGGGGCTCGGTCATATTTTTGACGCTGTACCCCAGGGCTTATGCCCGGGGCTACTATCTTCCGCCAGCTTTGCTGGCTTGTTGTCAGATACAAGCGAGCTTGAAAATTATTAAGACTCAGGCTGCCAATTCCAAACTTGCTTGGTTGAATGCATTGCCATCAAGCGAAGCCGAAAGTGAGTTGCTGAAATGCTGCGGCGCCCGCGAGTGGGCGGCGCAGCTAATTGCCGCGCGACCTTTTAACAGTGTGGACGACTTGATCGTGAAAGCTGATCAAGTATGGTGGTCACTCGAGCCGCGCGATTGGTTAGAAGCATTTCACAGTCATCCGAAAATCGGTGAGAAGAAGGCGGCAGCCGCGACTGCCGCCGAAGCGCAAAAGTGGTCTGAGGATGAACAATCGGGAACGCGCAATTCGGCACTGGAGACAATGGCAGCTCTGGCTGAGCTGAATCGGGAATATGAAGAGAAGTTTGGTTTCATCTTCATCGTTTGCGCGTCAGGAAAGAGTTCCGAAGAAATGCTCGCGATCCTGCGCCAACGTGTGGGGAATAACGCGGATGAAGAATTACTTAACGCCGCAGCCGAGCAGGCGAAGATTACACAACTGAGATTGAGAAAACTGATTGATAATGCAGAATCATAAGGCCCGTCGGTTGAAGATTTTAGTTGTTGACCCTCGACTCGAGACTGTAGACTCCCGACTCGTATGAGCACTATCTCGACACACGTTCTCGATACGTCACGCGGCGCGCCTGCCGGCGGCGTTGCAGTTTCCCTGGCGATAGAAAACACAGACGAGAGTTGGACCGAACTGAGCCATGCCTGGACCGACGAAGACGGCCGCGTAAAGCCCTTTTTCCTCGTTGGCGAACCGCTTTCCAGCGGAACCTACAGGCTGGTGTTTGAAACGGAGCCCTATTACCAGGGGCTTGATATCGAGTGTTTTTATCCGCAGGTCACCGTTGTTTTCAAGATCGACGATACAGCGCAGCATTACCACATACCGCTGTTAATAAGCCCTTACGGTTACTCCACGTATCGCGGCAGCTAGTTTTACCAGTCCGACAACCTTCAGGAAGTTCTCGAAGATTGGAGAACCGCGCCAGATTTGAAAAGCGGTGTTCGGAAGACAGGCCCGAAGGGCCGATATTCAATAGCCACGTCCGTGAGGGCGTGGATCAAAAAAACCTCGAACTACGATGAGCGCCGAAGGTGCGGCACTAGTTCCTGATAATGAAAGCCTAGAGACTGTCGGCCCTTCCGGGCCTCGGGGCGACGTCGGTATTGACCCTTCCACGCCCTAACGGACGTGGCTATTGAATCCCGGCCCTTCGGGCCTGAGATTTCAAAGAGCCCGATTGTTGATGCTAACTGCGGCACCTGATCAGCAGGTTCCTAAAGTATTGTTGGACAAAAAATGACTCTCAATCCAACTCTAAGCGAATGGCTCAATCTGATCTTCCGCTGGGTGCACGTCTTTGCGGGCATCATGTGGGTGGGAACCACTTATTATTTCACCTGGCTCGATGCGCGTCTGAGCGAAGAAGAAAAGGCAATCGCCAACACCAACCGGGGTCCCCAGGGAGGCAGCCCCGCTGGGGTGGTCGCGGGCAATGCCGCGCAAATCTGGATGGTGCACAGCGGCGGATTTTATGTGGTCGAAAAACGCAAGGTGCCGGATCTGGTATCGCGCACGCTCCACTGGTTTCGCTGGGAAGCCGGTACCACCTGGTTGAGCGGGATGGCGCTGCTGATTGTCGTTTACTACTTCGGTGGCGGCGCGCTGGTTGACCGGGACGTTTTCGACATCAGCGTGAACGCTGCGATTGCGCTGGGGGTAGGAGTGCTGGTCGCGGGCTGGGTTATCTATGATCTGATGATGCTTTCGCCGCTGGGAAAAAATGAGAAGGCCTTTGCAGTGATCGCGTACCTGATGGTGGTCGGAATCAGTTACTGCTTAACGCGTTACCTCAGCGGACGCGCCGCTTACATTCACGTGGGCGCCATGTTTGGAACGATCATGGCTGCGAACGTGTGGATGCGAATTTTGCCGGCCCAGAAAAAAATGATTGCGGCGATCACGGAAGGACGAAAGCCCGACGAGGCGTTGAGCGCTCAGGCAAAGTTCCGCTCCAAACAAAACACCTTCATGGCCGTTCCGGTTGCCTTCATCATGATCAGCAATCACTTCCCGGCGGCAACCTACGGCGACCGCTATAACTGGGCCGTCCTCGCTGTGCTAATTCTGGTCGGCTGGGTTGCGGCAAAATTTATCAGAAGAGCGTAGGCACCAGCCGCATATTCTCTGTGCGATCTCTGTGAACTCTGTGCCTCTGTGGTGGGATTTATTTAAGAGAGACACTCGCCACAGGGACCCAGAGCACACTGAGGATGCACAGAAGAATTATTTCGCCAGCGGAAAGATCGGCTCGATGTCCACCGGCACATCGTTAAGCCGGTCAAGTGCGCCCTTCATTTCCGGGCGAATCAGTGAATACTTATCCAGTATCGCTTTTGCTTTCTCGTAGGAGCCTTCGGCTTCGAGTGTCAGCAAGTCGTTAGTTAACTTCCGCACAGCCTCTCTTATCTTTCCGTTATCGATGCTGAATTTGCCCGTCGCCGCGTCAAACTTGATCGCGCCTTCGTCCGTGAAGTAGTTGAACTGCATAGCCACTCCGCGCGCATGTGATTCAGTCAGACCGAAACGCACCGAGCGAAACATGCTGGCAAGGTACGTGGTGTAGAGCGTGCGCTGCATCTCTTTCTCGATGACGCCCTTGTCGAGTAAATACTGCAACGCCCAGAGGCCGGTCACATCCGCCTTCGCTTCCTCAATCGAGGAATAGAGCTCCTTGAGTTGTAGCCGAACCGTTGTCGCCTGGCCGTCGACTGTGATGTTGTGTGGCCCAAGACCGTGCATCAGCTCGTGCATGAGTATGTGCGTGAAAAACGGATCGAAGGAAACTTCGCGCTGCTGGTCCGGAGTCAGCACGACGCGTGAGATTGGAATCAGGACTTTGTTGAACTTCGCATCCTGAACGTTCTTCAACATGATTCGCGCGGAGCCCTTTTCCTTCACCACGCGTTCGTCATTGGGAAGATTGAAGGCTGCGGTTTGCACAGCATTATTTCCTTCGCCGGAGCTGAAGACCTCGTTTACTACGCGCATCGGCGACGAGGCGCCCAATTTTGGATTGCGGTAACGTGCTTCCAGTGGCAGGTTATTTTCCAGTTCCTGGAGGTGCTGCCCAAACTTCTCCAGCTTGGCGCTCTCAGCGGCATCAGTTAGCGTGACGTAAGCCTCGAACGACGCTTTGTAGCCGAAAAGTTCGTCTTCGTAAGTTTCGTAAGGACCGATGGTCACATCAATCGGCGCCTTGAGGTCCATCCAGGCGACGTCACTTGCGTAATAGTCGTTGGAGGCAAACCCGTCGGCGCGCTTCGAGAGAAAATCTTTCAAAGTGCCGTTGGTCGTCAAAGCCGCCGCCTCGCGCAGCAGTCTGGCTGCGGGATCGAGAAACTCGCGATACTCCGCGCTGTAAGGCACAGTCATTAACTTGCCATTAGCGTCGCGCCGGATTGTGTAGAAGTAGCCTGTCGCTTTCTCTTTTTCTGAGCCAGGCAAGCCCGCAAGCCAGGAATTAAACTCGTCTTTGGTGATATCGTCCGGATAAAAATTCGCTTGCGGCGGTTTTTCCCGAGGAACTCCATCAATAAATGGTTCGTTGCTGTCGAGGCGCGACCATGGTCCATCATTGATCAGGAAGTAATGCAGCCGCTGACGCCCAACCGCTGTCTTGTCAGCCTGCAGCTTTTTGTGCAGCTCGTCGTTGCCGCTCCAAGCCTGCCGCAAAAACAATGGATCGAGCAATTTTGCTGCGGCGATAATCTTCTGTAGCGCCTGGCGATCACCCGGCGAGAGGCGAGACGTATTGGCAGTCAAAACCGTAGGCGCGAAGCGGCGGATCTTTTTTGCCAACTCAGGATCGCCGGCCAGTTTTTTGCCCTGTTTTTGCATTCCAGAAATATTTATCAAGAGCATTGTTCCAAGAAGCAGCAAGCTAACGACTAATCTCATTTGGACCTCCCACAATGAATTCAAGAAGTTCAGAGTTCAACCTTTAGGTTGCTCGTTGGTAAACCTTCAAGCTAAAGCTGGTACTCTTAACTACAGGACCCTAACTACAAGTTCTGCCGATTGTTCAAAATTTTTACAAACGAACCGGAACGCAATTCAGCCACAGTAAGCCCTGAAAGTTCAACCGCCTCTTCTTCTGTCAGGGCGCCGCAATTGATCGCGCGCAGAAAATAGTTGAGCAACCCCTGGCCCGTAGCAGCGTCGTCAAACACGTCTCCAACCAACGTTGCCTTGGCTGCTTTTTCCACGAAGTTCTTTAAACGCTCCGATGCGGCGTCGAGGCTTTCGAGAAAGAATGCGTAGACGGCAGCGTAGCGCGTTGGTAGTTGCGCCGGATGCAGATCCCAGCCCTGATAAAAGGCATTCTCGAGTGAATGCTGAATGTGTGCGTAATGGAGTCGCCAGGCGCGATGAACGACCTCGCGGTTTTCCGCAATCTGCTCAGGCTTGAGCGGTGGTCCACCTTCAGTAAAGCGATGTGGCGCCACGGGCATGATATTCGTGGCCCCATCCGAGAGCCAGACGCCCGTGCCCGCAAACGAAACCTGCATCATATGTTTCGCAAAGTCGCAGGCTGGATGCATCATGTGCTGATGCGCCGCCGTGATGTTGCAACTGGCCGTATAGTCGTAGGTTCCAAAGTGTGCGGCCACACAGCGACCGCGCGCGGCTGCCAACAGCAACGGGAGATTTATTTCACCGCGCGCATTAATTACGGACTGCGTGGTCTCGATCATCATCTCGAGCTTCAGAGCGCCCGCGGCCAGACCAGTTTCCTTTTCCAGCAGGTCAAAAAGATCGGCCAGCGCGCTGACCTGTTCCGGGATCGTAATCTTCGGCTGCGTTACAACGAAGTTGTCAGGTAGTCGCCCGTCTGACTTCTCCACGAGCGTCGAGACGAAAATATCGAGCGTGCGCATGCTGCGCCGGCGAAGCTCTTCGTTAAAGGGTTTGATCCGAATGCCGATGAACGGCGGCAACGTACGGCTAACAAGCCCTTCCGCCACTTCGATTGCCGCTGACTCTGCATGTCCGTCTTCCTCTTCGTCGGGCCTATTGCCGTAGCCGTCTTCAAAATCGATGCGAAAATCCTCGACCGGTTCGCGCCGAAGTTTTTCGCTGATACGATTGTAGATAGAATGCGCGAGCCACGCGGCTTTGTTTTCCTGGCGCACCTGTTGCAGGTTTGTTTCCAGGCTGACTATCAGTGCGTTGTCTTCTTCGAGCGACTGCGGTAAGACTTCCGCGCCCGGTAAACCAATCGCCTTCGCGAAGCTCAGAAAATCCGGCGCAAACTGGTCCAACGAGCGCCGCGCGAGTGCGCCCAACCGCGCCGCCGAATCCGACTTGAAGAGATGTGCGCCACCATAAACGGTGTGCACTGGCTGGCGCTTCCCCGTTTCGCCCGGATACTTTCTGGCAAACTCACCGTTTGCCTGGGCTAGCCGCGCCATTAGGTCACTCAGAGAACTGTTAGATAGAGACGTGTTCATCGGTCCCCTTTGCAAATGCGCACTGAAAGAATGATTCCGACTTTATTACACGCGCGTGTAAAGTCAAGAGACGAACCCGCCCGCGAATGAGTCTCTCGTGGAGATTTGCGATAGAAGCGCAGCACTGACTCGGACTCTGACGCAACGAAATTGAAATTGACTGGGTCTCGTGGGGAGATAATAATTCCAGCGTACCGCAACTAGCCTCGCGAGCGCGTGCCACAGAGATAGGTTTTCAGAGATAGGTTTTCTTGACAATCACCTGAGGCGGTTGTATTACGGTATCTGCCTCCTCGCAATAACTGTTTCTTCACCTAACGGAAGGAGCCAACCGTGGGCGTCGACGTAAATTTTCCCGACGAGTACCCAATTGATTTCGTTGGGCCGCTTGATCTGGGGGGAACGGTCGGTGTTGACGTGATCGGGCCAGTCGAGCTTGCCGGCATACCTGACACTTTCCACATCGATATCAGCCATATTCCCAAGATATTTCTGGGCATTGATCCGCTTGAGATAAAGCCACTCGATGTCTCGGTGCACATAAAGGAGATTCCCTCGGTTCGAGGTCATTTGCCTGCAAACTTTACTGTAGGCGTTTCAGTTCTGGGTCTACAGTTGTTCTGCATACGACTATGCGGCGAAGCTCAAGTGATCACAGAACCCTACCGGCCCAATCCATGCGAACAGTGTGATTGAAGAATTAAAGGTGTACTTGAGAGCGTGAATCATGAAACAGGATCAGTCAACGCCGGTGCAGCTTAGGGGGAATCCGAGTCAACTAACTACGGTCCTTCGCTTACCCGCAAGAGTATCCTCGTACAAAGGATCGTCAAACAGGGCATCGTCGCGTTTATCTCCGTGCAGCGTAAATTTGCCGGGAGTTGAGGTGAAGCGGGCAAGTATCCGCGAGCTTGATTCCGCGACACCGGGACTTTCGTTGCTCCGGATCAAGTTGCCGTTCTCAACTCCGCCCGGCGCTTACAAAGGTACGATCCAGGTTGGGGATAAGGAGTTCCCCATCGTCGTTGAGGTCCAACCGCGCTCACGCTTGCGTTTGTTTCCCCGCACCCTCAGGGCCAGCGCCGCGCCGGGGTCTGTTGTGAACGCAAACCTGACGGTTCTCAATACCGGTAACTTCGTCGTTAATCTTGAAAAGGAGCACCGCTTCTGTGTGTTCGAGCGCGGTGGAATTGATCGCGCATTTTTTGTCGCCCTGGCTTCGGATCCCCCGACTGGAGAGCGTCGCATCGATCGACTGGCGAATGAGCTTGCGGTGTCTCACGGAGGACGCGTGCGCCTTGAAATCGAATCCGGGTCTGGAGCCATTGCTCCCGGCGAAACGCGAGAACTGCACATTGCCCTGCGTCTGTCCGATCGCCTGCGCTCAGGTCAGACTTATTCCGGCACCTGGAAAGTTGAAAACACTGGCCTCGCCATTGAGCTTCAGGTGAGCGGTAGGGTTAAGGAGGTGGACAAATGAACGGCTCAACCCTGGGTCCCTCAATAGGTGAAGCAGTCATGCTGGTTCGGAACCTTTTTGGCCACAGCGCTCAGATCGGAATAGGAATTCTCGGGGCGCTCGGACAAAGTTCGTCCAAGGCTCTTTGCGAAACTGTTCAGGGACGCACGCCCCTCGGAGCCCTGGGCGGCTGCGATACTTGTGACGTTCCCCCACCATGTTGGGAGCCTCAACCGCTGGGCCAGGTAACGAGCTTTGTGGCGCCGGGTGGCCAGGCTACGATTCGATTTCGCGTAACGAACTGCGGTTTCAGTGCTCGCACGATAACGTTTGCCAGCATCAAGCCTGAACCAGGTCTCACGTTCACTCCGCCCTCGTTAACACTTGGACCACTCGAGCGTGGCACTGTGTCGGCTTCTCTGCAAATAGCGGCGGCGGCGAAGCAGGGTGAGGAACATGAGCTGGTGCTGTTAGTTCACGGCTGCAAAAACTATTATCTCCGCTGGGTAGTAAAGGTCGCCGCCTGCGGCGTAGACATGTGTAACGAAGTTGAAGTCAATGATTGTCCGGACATGATTCATCACTGGTACGATCACTTCTATTGCCATCGCCATTGTCAGGAGCAGCGCCAGCCCGGAACGGTCGGAACCAATTTGGGCCCCAACCCCGCAATCACGCCCGCTACGGGCGGCAGCCCGCTTGGTACAAACAAATGAGCCAACCTGTGCAACTCACCGACGTATGGCGGCGCTCACTGGATGCCACGGTCCAGTTTTATTCTGCCCTGGGGGCCCTGGCTGTCGATTGCCTGGAAACCCTCCTGGCCACGACCGACATTTCAAACTCCAGGTCAATCTCGGATGCGAAGGCTCCTACGCCTGGCGTCATCAATCAGGCAGCTACAACCGCTCCGAATCCCGCACCAGTTTCCATGATGGTCCTCGAGGCGGAAGTTGGCCGAAGAGCAGTCGGCGTGTTCCTGGTGGAGAACGGTTTCTCGCGAGCCGTGTCCGCTTCTGCAACCGCGTCGGCTTTTGTTGACGATGAGGGGAATGAAATCAATCCGAATGTAGAGTTTCAACCCGCCTGCGTAACGCTCGAGCCGGGCCAGCAGATCCTGGTAAAGGTGCTGGCGAGTATTAGCAAAGACATGCCTGCAGGTATCCGCTATCGCGGCGAGATCGGGGTTCCCGGACTAATGGGAACGCGTATACCAGTGGTGCTGGGGAGGACAGGCACAGCGAAGGCTACGGGGTCGAAGAAGGCCCGCAACACCTCCCCCGCGGGCGCTCGTAGCAGAACTCCCGGCCGTAATGCGCCGCGCGGGAAATTCAAGAAGCGTTCAGCTAAAGCTTAGTTGCTCGCGCAACAAGTAATCCCGAACATCTTTCTGACGGAGCACTAATGTGAGAGGACGGCCGAGCTTTCGCCGTTCGTAACGCTGATCGAACACTCACTGAGCACAAGGAGCGCAGAGTGGGCAACGGAATTTCCGCAGTAGAGACTTCTGCCTGGGAGCTGCCAGAAACGCTCGATCTGGTTTCAGACATTGAGCGATTGAAAAAGACCATCAGCGACTGGTCCGACCAATGTGATAAAGAGGTGCGCGACATCGTGCGCCGGCAAATGTCGGCGAGAGCGAAGTATTTTCGACCCGTAACGATCTTCGCCTGCCATCGATCGATCTCCGAGCAAGATCCTCCCCCCAGTCTATTATCCTCAGCGGTGGCGCTGGAGTTGCTTCACAACGTCAGTTTGATTGTCGACGACATCCTGGATCGCTCGCGTTTTCGGCGAGGAAATCTGTCGCTACACTGCCGTTACGGATTCCTGCCGGCATTGATGACGGCCGGGTACATAAACTGCGCTGCTTTCAAGTTGGTTACTACTGACGGCTACAGCGTGCGTTTGCTGGCCGAACTAATGCAACGCCTGGGCGTGGCGGAATGTCTGCAATGGCGCCTGCGGCGGCAACCATTGGGTGTGGAAGATTGGCGGCAGATTGCGGGAGAGGATACGGGGGTGATGTTCGAAACCTGCGCGAGACTGGGCACCCGCAACGATCGGCTGCGCAAGTTTGGGTATCTGCTGGGCACGTTGTATCACGGTTGCGACGATGTGGCGGACGTGCGCGGTACGACAGCCCTCGGTGGAGGAAAGACGGAAGATGTCGTCGACGGTATCCTGACACTTCCGGCGGCAATCGCCACCAGGGACTTAAACACAGCTTTGCTTTTCCGAAACGCATCACTGGAAAACGCGGCGGAAATTGTCGATCAACTCATTCTGGCCCTGCCTGAAGCTGAAAGCTACCTGGACAAAATCGCCGCGGAGGCTGAGACCGAGGCGCTTGCGAATGCCAGATTTCCGGAACGCCTTATTGCCCTCGTCCATCACACACGCGCCCTCTCTCGAAACTGACTCCGGAGTTCCCTGATGCCCACGCGAAGCACCACACCGAGACGTCCCCGGTCAACGTCTAAAAGGTCGAAAAATGGTTACGACGTCATAGTGGTCGGGGCCGGGCCAGCCGGCAGCGTGCTGGGCTGGGAGCTGGCACGGCAGGGCGTGTCTGTTCTGCTTCTTGAAGCTTCACGGTTTCCTCGCGAAAAGGTGTGCGGCGACTACATTGAGCCACGCGGGCTGCGGGCGCTCGATGCAATGGGCTGCCTCAAACAACTGGAGAAAGGTTCTCCCTTACCGATTACTCACTCCGCCACCTTTATCGACTCTGAGTGCCAATATCGCGGCCGAATCCCCTTTTATGGACTGCTGAAAAATCTTCCACCCCATGGTTACATTGTCCCGCGCGAACAATTGGACGAATTGCTTTTCCAAACTGCCGTAAGAGCAGGTGCGAACGCGCGCGAAGAATCTGTCGTACGGCGAGTTTCTGCGGGCAGGAATGGCGTAGAGGTGGAAGCCAGGTGCGGTGCGCGGCGCAATGTCTTCAAGGGTCGCCTGGTCGTCGGAGCTGATGGGGTCAACTCCATCGTGGCTCGCAGTGTGAACTTGCTGGCTAATGATCAGCGACACATAGCGCTTTCGCAACGTGCTTATGCCGAAGGACTCGAAGGAGACATCGGCGAGGCAGTCTTCTATTTTGAGAGAGATCTATTTCCGGGTTACGGATGGATGTTTCCGATGCGTGGAGGAAGAGTCAACTTCGGGGTCGGCATCCTCGCCGAATCCGCCCGGCGCCTGGACGTGAAAGTGCCATCGCTCTTTAAAGCTTTCTTTGAGAAATTGCGGCGTACACACCACAGGTGCAACAAACTCAAACTCTGCAGACCACCAATCGGCGGCATCGTCAAGACATACGGAGGCGCGGGTCCCAACTTCTTCGATGGCGGATTGCTCATCGGAGACGCCGGCAGTTTCGTCGATCCAATGACCGGAGAAGGGATAACTCCGGCGATTGAGTCAGCCTTGATCGCGGCGCCTGTCGTCGAGCAGGCGTTGGCATCCGGTCGATTCGATGCCGGTTTCCTGTCCTTATACGAAAGGGAATTTCGGCGCTACTTTGATCCGTCAATGGTATTTGTCGATCTCTGTGCGGCCACCATGCGCAACTGGCATTTCCGCGAACCGTGGCTGCGAGCAGTCGCCAGAGGCTGCCAGATTGCCCAGCAGGATCTCGAATTTGCGCGCACAGCTGGGGCCTGCTTCGGCGGCCTGGAGATACACCCCTCCAACGTGCTCGGCGAGATCTGGGAAAAAACGGTTTCGGAACTAATGAGCCTGTTTCCGCGCGGATTGCTATCTTTGCTGGACTTAAAACCAAACCCAGTGTTTGCGGCAGCGCGAGATTGGTTGTCGTGGCAAGCCGGGTGGTGGGAATCGATTACGGACGATCCGATCTGGCACGCAAACTGGCAAAGAGATCTGCAAACGAAATGGCTTAATGCAATATCGCTCATCTACCAATCGAAAGAAGATCCACGCGCGCAAGGTCTGGTGTGAACCAGGCTGTTAATGCCTGGTGAGCTGCTGGTTTTTCCTTAATAGTCTAGTGCTCGGCGAGAAGACCTGCATTGGACTCGAGCTGGCGTCGGACCCGACACACTGGACCAGACAACAACAGCTGGCGGTAGATTTCAGATGCCGATTGCCTGGCGGGGTCACCGATCATTCTTTAGCTCTGGCGGCTCTGGAGCGCGGCGCTTTCGGCTTTGAGAGTTTCTCAATCTCGCCACTGAACTGTTCCGCCGCCACGCTGGGAAGTTTTCCTAACTCCCGCAAATACTCCCGCGTGAGATCTCCCAGGCGAGTCATGGCGCTGTTAGACTCGGTGCCTCCTTCGCTGATGCGTGCCAACTCTTTACTTATCCCCTGCGTGTACTTGTCAGCCGATTGGGCCCAGCCGGCCCAGAACTTTACCATGGAAGTGATCGCCGCGAGTTGGACACGAGCTGCTTCAACCGTAAGGTCGCGTAACTTTTTGGTTTGGTCGGAGGACGTTCCGGTTTTGTCGGAAGAGGTTTTCGACGCCATTGGTGCACCTTTCTGAGGATAAATAGGCTATCTGGCGGATTACTATACTACCCGCTGACGGCGTTATCAATTAAAAGCCGGTTCATAATGCGAGCCGCAACGACTGATTCAGTTCGCGACTACAATGTGCGGCAGTTTCCATCTAATGCACCGACTGATTGTGAGTAGTGTCAAACAGGCTCTCTAAGACTCGGTCAACTTATTTCCAGTCGAAAGTTACAACCACAGGAATGATGATGATGGAGCATGGTGGGTGGTGGTGGTTGGACTGTAACACACTGAAATAATGGTAGCGCATACGGGACTCGAACCCGTGATCTCTGCCTTGAGAGGGCAGCGTGTTAACCAACTACACCAATGCGCCGTGGAACAATAATTGATTATAGAGGGCCAACGTGAAAGATGGCAAACCATCAACTTGTCGGCTTTCGCAGCGGTTTCCCTGAGTCTGAATCTACTGTTGAGAGGCTTTGCACGGATGTTATACTTCAAATTGCTCGCCCATACTGAAAAGACTCGCCGGGTTTATGCCGCAATTTTCTTTGAATCAATCGATGGAGGCGAACGCGCGATCTTTTTCAGACGCGGGTAAGTTTCCTCACCATGAGAGCAAATTCACTCAATCGGATCGAGCTAAACTGAAATGAAGATCGCCGTTCTTAGAGAGGAACTGCCGGGCGAAGCGCGCGTCGCGCTGATGCCTGATTCGGTCAAAAAACTCTTGAGTGCCGGGGCGAAGGTGTCCGTTGAAAATGGCGCAGGCCTTGCGGCTGCACGATCAGATGCGGACTACGCGGAGGCGGGCGCAGAAATTTCGGCGGACCGCAATGCGATACTGGCGGAAACGGACGTTCTGGTTACCGTCAACCGGCCTTCGACAGCTGTTTTTGCCGCCCTAAAAACCGGCGCCGTGGTGCTTGGTTTCCTTCGTCCACTCGACGAGCCGCAGGCATTGCAGCCGGCGTTGACGCAAGGCCTAACGACGTTTGCGATGGAATTGGTTCCTCGCATCACGCGCGCACAGTCGATGGATGCACTGTCTTCAATGGCCACGGTGGCGGGTTACAAAGCGGTGGTCCTCGCCGCTGCCAGCATTCCGAGAATGTTTCCCTTGTTGATGACCGCGGCGGGCACGGTGCCGCCGGCCCGCGTGCTTGTGCTCGGCGCGGGCGTGGCGGGATTGCAGGCGATTGCGACAGCTCGGCGATTAGGTGCGGTCGTCGAATCGTATGACGTGCGCGCCGCAGCAGGTGAACAAGTTCGCTCGCTCGGCGGAACGTTCCTTGAAGTTGATTTAGGTGGACTTAAAACTGAAGACGCGGGTGGTTACGCTGTTGAGTTATCTGAGGAAGCGTTGAAGCGCGGCCGCGACTTGATTGCGGAACATGCAAAGATCGCCGACGTAGTAATTACGACGGCGCAAGTGCCCGGTAGACGCGCGCCAGTGCTGCTAACGGAGGAAGCTGTGAACGGCATGAGACGCGGCGCGATAATCGTCGATCTTGCCGGGGCTACAGGTGGAAATTGCACGCTGAGCAAACCGGATCAAACTATCGAACGCGATGGTGTGACGATTATGGCGCCGACCAATCTGCCGGCAACTGTGCCGGTCCATGCCAGCCAACTCTATTCACGCAACGTCACATCGTTTCTTAGTCTACTGATCAAAGATGGTGAGTTGAACATCGACTTGAATGACGATGTGGTTGGCCCGTCGTGTGTCACGCATGGAGGGCAGTTTGTAAACAGTCGAGTAGCGGCAGCGGTGGGCGCTGGGGCTTGAGCCGTGTTGCGGAAGTGCGCGGCGGCCAACCGCAAATCCCGACCGATGGCGTCGTGTTTGTTTTCTCAAATGTGAAAGATTACCGCTTCATAGTGATTTTGGAGGCTGACTGACTTGCTATGACTGCAGAATTACTAATCTCTGCGCTTTACGTTTTCGCGCTGGCGGCATTTTTAGGTTACCAGGTGATTTCGCGAGTGCCGCCGCTATTGCACACGCCCTTGATGTCGGCGACCAACGCAATTTCGGGAATTTCACTCGTAGGCTCGATTGTTACTGCGGGCGCACACTACAACACAGTCAGCACCATTCTAGGTTTCACCGCCGTATTTTGTTCCACTACCAACGTGGTCGGCGGATTTGTGATTACCGATCGCATGCTGAAGATGTTTAAGCGCAAGCCGGCAATGAAAGAAGAGGTCAAAAAGTGAGACAAGAAGCGGGGGCAAGCCCGCCTTCCTGACCCGGAGCTGCTTTAGTTGACTGATTGAGTTTTCACTTAATGGCCTTTCAATCATTAGATTACGGACAACGTCGAACACCTCTAAGGTGGGGAAGGTGGGCTTGCCCCCGCTCTTCTGAGTAGCCAAAACAACTGTGCGAACCTACTTCATCGAACTAAGCTACCTGCTGGCTTCCGTTCTTTTCATTCTCGGCCTCAAGGGATTGAGTCACCCGGAGTCTGCCAAGCGCGGAATGCATCTCGCCGAGTTTGGGATGTTGATGGCGATCATCGGCACGCTGATGCATTACGAGATCGTCACCTTCACCTGGATCATTACCGGTCTGGTGCTCGGGTCGTTGGTCGGTCTGGCGATGGGTCTTTGGGTGCCGATGACGGCGATGCCACAGCGGACTGCGCTGTCGCACGCATTTGGTGCTTTCGCCGCAGCGCTGGTCGGTATTTCGGAATTTTATCGTCACGGCGGACACCTCGAAACCATCACGATGAGCGCGCTCGGATTTGAAGTAATGCTCGGCGCGCTGACTACGACCGGGAGTCTTTTGGCATTTGCCAAGTTGCAGGGTCTGGTCCGCGGCACGCCTATGACGTACCGCGGTCAGAACATTTTCAACATGGCGCTGCTGGCAACGACGATCGGAATTTTTGTCTATCTGATTTTTGTGCCAGGTTCAATGCCGCTCTTCTTCACGATGGTGGGTCTGGCGTTCGTCTTCGGACTACTGCTCGTATTGCCAATCGGAGCGGCCGACATGCCGGTGGTAATGTCGCTGTTGAATTCCTACGCGGGCCTCGCTTCCGCGGCCACCGGCTTCGTGTTGAAGAATAACGTTTTGATCATCGCCGGCACACTCGACGGCTTCTCAGGATTCATTCTCTCGATCCTCATGTGCCGCGCGATGAATCGTTCGATGACGAATGTGTTGTTCGGCGCCTTCGGAAGCGCGGCAACAACTGCAAGGAACCGGTGGCGCAACAGGGTATCGATGCGTGAGGTGAGTCTGGACGACATTGCGGTGCAGATGGCCTATGCAAACAAAGTGGTGTTCGTGCCCGGCTATGGCATGGCTACCGCGCAGGCGCAACATGCTGTGCGCGAGTTGGCAGACACGCTCGAGAAGCGAGGCGTGACAGTGAAGTATGGGATTCATCCGGTGGCTGGACGCATGCCCGGACACATGAATGTGTTGCTCGCCGAGGCCAACGTGCCTTACTCATCGCTATATGAGCTGGAACAAATCAATCCCGAGTTTCCTTCGACTGACGTGGCGGTTGTGATCGGCGCGAATGATGTGGTCAATCCCGATGCGCGCGATAATCCAAACAGCCCGATTGCCGGCATGCCCATCCTGGAAGTAGATCGTGCCAAATCAGTGGTGGTTTTGAAGCGTGGCCAGGGAAAAGGGTTTTCAGGCCTCGAGAATCCACTGTTTTTCAAAGACGTGACCGGCATGCTTTACGGCGACGCGAAAGACACCCTGACTAAACTGGTGGGGGCAGTGCAACACGCCTAAACGACTAGCCGCGGATTTCCGCGGATAAGCGCGGATCAGATCAGGAAATAAGAATATAAAACTCAGTCCGATTTTTCAGATTCGCGTCATCCGCGTTCATTCGCGGCTAAGTAGGCTCAGGAACTTACCGGAGCACTCATGCGAAGATCACTTGCAACAGTAATCCTGACCAGCCTCCTCGTTTTTAGTCTTTCATGGGCCCCCATCGCTCCGCGCACTCTCTCCCAGCGCAAGTCTGTTAAGACTCAGAAAGCCGTACCGGTATCTCTCGCGTCGCAAAGAGGCGCGGACACAATTACAGCGGCACAACTCAAAGACTACCTCTCATTCATCGCCTCCGATGAGATGGAAGGTCGCGACACACCTTCACGGGGATTGGACACCACCGCCAAATTCCTGGCGATGAACCTGTCGCATTGGGGGCTCAAGCCGGCGGGCGACGACGGCAGCTATTTTCAGAAGATCGGTCTCAGCCGGGATGTTATCGACAAAACGGAGACGCGCGCGCAACTCAACAACCAGCCGCTGGTGCTCGGCGACGATTACATTCCTTTTGTGCGGCCGGCTGACGTCGCCGCGACGCAAATGGTTTTTGCCGGAAATGGCTGGCTCGTCAAGTCGAAAAATATCGATGCTTACAAAGGGATAGATGCGAAAGGAAAAATCGCAGTCATCTTTGGTCCGCCATACGGCACACCTTCCGGCATCAGGAATGCCGATCTTACAGGCAAGCGCGGCGAGGACTGGATGAGCGCGGCCGAGTATGCGCAAAAGCAAGGTGTCGCCGGCATTGTCATCGTTCCGGACTTTCAGTATCTGGCGAACTGGGATCGCAACCGAATGCGAATGGCGGAACGCGGAGTTACGAGGGTAGGTAAGTTTCAATCGCCGGCCGGCGCGCAAATACCGCAGATCGTTGTATCTCCGCGCGTGGCGAACGTTTTGTTCCAGGGTGAGAAGCAAAACGCCCAATCGATCTTCGAAGCAGTCTACGGGGGTCAATTGCTTGAGCCTTTTGCGCTGAATCCCGACAAGAAACTTTCCCTGGTTGTGAAAGTAAAATCCGACTCGGCGGCAACTCAAAATGTAGTAGCGGTATTCGAAGGCAGCGATCCGGTATTAAAGAATGAATACGTCGCGCTCGGTGCACACTACGATCACGTCGGTATAGGCATACCGGTGAACGGCGACGCAATCTACAACGGGGCGGACGACGACGGTTCCGGAACAACCGCACTACTAGCGATGGCTGAGGCGTTGGCGAAAGCAAGCATACGACCTAAACGCTCGGTTCTGTTTGTCTGGCATGCCGGCGAAGAAAAGGGACTGTGGGGTTCACGCTACTTTACTACCTTCCCAACGCTTCCGCTCGACAAGATAGTGACTCAAATCAATATCGATATGATTGGCCGCAGCAAAAAAGAAGGCGACACGGACCCGAGAAACCGGGAACTCTCGGGACCAAATGAAATTTATGTTATTGGCTCAAAGATGATGAGCACGGAGCTTGGGGAGATAACGGAAAGCGTGAACCAGCGATATCTCAACATCACCTACGATTATCGCTACGATGATCCAGCCGATCCGAACCGGTTCTTTTTCCGCAGCGACCACTACAACTACGCGCGCAAGGGCATACCTATTGTTTTCTTTTTCGACGGCGAGCATCAAGATTACCACCGCCCCGGCGACTCGGTAGACAAGATTGATTTTCAAAAGATGGAGAAGGTAGCACGCACGATTTACATGACGCTTTGGGAAGTTGCCGGCCGGCCAATGCGTCCTGTGGTTGATAAACAGCTACCGGCGCAGCTTAATCGAGACTGATCTTCGAGTACCAATCAAAACAAAACCAAGCGGGGGCGAGCCCCCTTCCTAACCTTGAGGTGTTTCAGATTGATCCGTTGCTCCTGGTTAAGTGGCGGCTGATCTTCGAGTACCAATCAAGACAAAACCGAGCGGGGGCGAGCCCCCTTCCTGACCTTGAGGTGTTTCAGGTTGATCGGTTGCTCCTGGTTGAGTGGCTTTTTATCTGGGATTAGCTTCGATGCGGAATGGGCTTCTCGATCTAGGATTAGCTTCTCAACTCAAAGTGTCTCTGGGTTAGGAAGGTGGGCTCGCCCCCGCTCTTCGTTTTGGCCGCGTTCCGCCACCAGTCGGCGATAAGCTTCGGCGCGCGAGAGTCCCAGCTCACGCGCCGCTTTCTTCAGAGCAGCACGGTGATCCAATCCTTCGTTTTCCAATTTCGTAACGAGCACGGCGATACTATCGGCAGATCGGTCTTTTTCGTTTTCGCCGGCGATAACTGCGCGGTCGATAATCAGAACCATTTCGCCGCGCGCAGCGGAGGCGGTAGAAAAATGTGTGGCCAGATCACCCAAACGGCCGCGCACAATTTCCTCGTGCATTTTCGTTAGCTCGCGTGCAACTACTGCCTCGCGTTCGCCGAGAATTTCTCGGGCATCGCGGAGCGTGGCGGCGATGCGGTGCGGTGCTTCATAAAAGATTAAAGTGGCCGCAATGGAACGAAGCTCACTTAGCCGCGTACGGCGCGCGCCGGAACGCGATGGCAGGAATCCGCCAAAAAAGAATTCGTCCGCAGACATACCGGAAGCTACCAAAGCAACAATCAAAGCACTGGCTCCCGGCACCGGAACAACTTTTATGTCATTGTCGATTGCGAGCCGCGCCAGTCGAAACCCGGGATCGCTGATGCCCGGTGTGCCGGCGTCGGAAACCACGGCTACGTCTGTGCCTGACTTGAGCCGCTTCAGCAATTCAGCGGCGCGTTCACGTTCGTTGTGTTCGTGATAGCTGATAGTCGGGGTGTTAATGCCGTAATAGTTGAGCAACTTTTTCGTATGTCGCGTGTCTTCACAAGCAATGAGCGCTACTTCACCGAGCAAACGGACCGCCCGGTGAGTAATGTCTTCGAGATTGCCGATTGGAGTCGAAACCAGGTAGAGCGTTCCTGCCATATGACTATTCTGTCATCAAGACCGGGCAGGCGAAAGCCTCGCCCACTCTTTCAAGTTGGACGAGGCTGTTCACTGTCCTGTTTACTGTCTCCTGTCTACTGTTTTTCCTAGTTGGGCCAGGGAATGCGGCGCCACCAGTCGTTGTTGTTGCGGTTTCGGTCATTCGGATAGTTGCGATCATTCGGATAATAACCGCCATTGTTATAACCGCCGTATCCCAGTCCGTAGGCATCCGAGATTATGCTCAGCTCCCGTTGAATCTGGGACCACTCGGACGCTACTCGATTATCCATCGCGCGCGATCGTCCGATGCGATCAAACTGCCGCGCTTCTTGCAATACGCGTTGTGCTTCGTCTCGGCTCCGGTTAAGGTCCCGCCCGTTTCCGTACGCCGATTTCAGTCTGCCGACAGCCCGCCGGAAATCATGACCCTGGGCATTGATACGATCTTCGCGCTGCGTTCCGTCGACGCGGCTGTGATCAAGGGCGCGATCCAAGTCTCTTTCGAAATCTTTTGCCAGCCGATCCAGCCGGTGAATCGAATCGCGAACATAGCGTTCATCGTAGCGGCCGTAATTGCCATTGCGGTTGCGACCATAATCCGGATTGCCGTAACCACCTTGAGCGGCGGCCAACGCCGGCAAGCACAGCGCCAGGATTGCAGCCGCGAAAATTGTAAACTTCAGTGTGCGTCGGTTCGTCATCAGTTCCCTCCTAAATCTCTTTTGAGTTGACCAACCTGTTGTTGTTCGTGCGGTTAATTACGGGCCAACCCGGTTTTATTACGCTCGTAATGGGGGACACCTGTCATACCGAGCGTTACGCCACTGCATTGGTTGGCAAGCATCGTGCCCAAAGCTGAGGCGGCGGTAAGGCTGGTGTGGTCGAACTGAAAAGCTCAAATCTCCGGGCGTTTTAAGTGGATTTCAATAATTGTGGTCGTCGGCGTAGTTCGAAAACGTGCACCGGTTGGCGGAAATGGTTAAGAGCGCTGATTTCGTGAATCATCCAGCAGGATTGCAATGTGTTTCTTAATGTCTTCCTCGTGAAGCTCCACATGCGTTTCGTGTTTTCGCTCAGCGATCCAAATCGGTGTGCCATCGGCCCGCAAGACCAGCCGGAGCTCTTCATTTGCAGATGTTATCCCGCGGTGTTTGATATTGCCGCAAGCCAAACCGCCGCCACGAATGAAACCATCACGCGGCGCCCGCGGCCAACCAATTTCCACTGTGAGCATGCGCACGCCATTTCCCAAATTCAAGCGATGACCAACCATGGAGGCCTTGCCAGCTTTGAACCGATGCGGATCATCAGTTGAAATGTTTATAGCGCCGCCCGCGCGGTTTGCTTCACCTGCGGCCCTCACGAATAGACCCAGCAGCCATTCACTGGCGATCTTCCTTATGAGGTCATTAGCGCGACGCAACGCGAGATACTCGGAGACATCGGTTCGTCCCGCCGCTCGCGCGCGGGCTTCGGCTTCGGCCAGCGCAAGGGCCCATGCCTCGTCGAGTTCACTCACCACAACCTCCGAAAACGGTTTAGAAACATTAAGGAACTAGAATAGCCGCTGATTTACGCGGATAAACGCAGATCGGATCAGATCAGATCAGAACAGAAATAAGGATCGGAAATCTGGAAAAGCTGTTCTCAGATTCGTCTTCTCCGCGTTAATCCGCGGCGGATTTCTGCGGCTGACAACACGTCCTGTTCCCCCGCGAAAGCACGCGATGTTATCATGGCGCTCCCGAGCGTCTCCATTTAGATAAAACTAAAATGTGCTCGAGCGTCCGGGCCAACCGGCGCATTCTCCCCGACGTTAATCAGACCCAAGCTTTGAGAGAGTCGAAAGAATGAAATTATCGGATCCGCGAAAGCTACAGTGGGTGCTCCTTTCCTGTTGCAGCGCGGCACTCTTCCTGTCGCTCGGTGTGAAGCAATTTGCACAGACGAAGCAACAAATCCCCGCGCCTACATCTCACGTTAACGACTTTGCCGGAGTCGTAGATGAAAAGACACGGCAGCAACTGGAGAACATCCTTGCGAATATGAAGCTGAAAACCGGGATCGAATTTGATGTGGCCACGGTCGAATCGACTGGCGGCCAGGACATCTTCGATTTCTCGCGACAGCTCGCGATGGATTGGAAGATCGGTGCTCGCATCAGCGCCAAAAAGAGTTTGCTGCTGGTCGTGGCGGTTAACGAGAAGACATCCTTCACGCAGTTTAGCAAGTCAGTTCAGAGCGACTTGCCTGAGGGTGTTTTGGGGGAAATGGGCCAACGCATGCGCGCGCTGGTTGACGCCGGTCAATTCAGCGAAGCAATAAATGCAGGTGTGCGGCATTTTGTGAATTCGCTCGGACAGAAGTTGGCGTTCAGCGCCGAGGAGTTAGACAGCGCACCCGCCGCGGCTTCAACCGCAAGTCCACCGCCGACTGACCAGGCCTTAGGTCAATTAGCTCCTTCGGTAACTCCCGCGCCGTTCGCATCGACCAGGGTTAGAATTCTGGCAGCTCGCAACGATAGAGTGCAGCCAAAAACCAGCCAACCGAGCACGAGCGTCGATGATGAAGACGAGTCAGAAGAAGTGGAGTTGACGCTCACCAAGCCGCTTGAAGAACGCGTCACGACGCTCAAAGCCTTCCTCGAAAACCATCCTGAATCCAGGTCCAGGACGCGGGCGACGGAACTGCTCGTTAGTGCCCACGCAGGTCTTGGTGACCAGCGATTGAAAAAAGGCGACAGCGCCGGTGGTATCGAACAACTGATGCTGGCGATTGCCGTCGCTCCAGTCGATGCTTCAGAGAAGTTATTTTCCGGAGTGATCTCGCAAATTCCTTTAAACCTCTATTTGCGTGGGGAGCCGGCGGCCGCAATGCAGGCGGCTGAGAAGGTGGAGGCAAAATTCGGGAACGATCCAAAGCGGTTGGTGGCCCTTTCAACCTTTTATATCAGCACTGAACAGGGACCCGAGGCCGCTCGACTGGCAACCAGGGCGGTGCAGCTCGCTCCCGACCTTGCTGAAGCTCATCAGGGTCTCGGGCGCGCACTGCACGTTTCGCTGCGGCTCGAGGAAGCGGCTGCGGAATACAAACGAGCGCTCGAGCTCGATCCAAATTCGAAAGCAGCGCGTCGCAGTTTGGCTGATCTCGACCGCGCCTTTGGAAAATCCGAAGAAGCGCTAGCGATCTATCGGCAACAACTCGAGGCTGAACCGACAGACAAAGCAGCGCGGACCGGACTGATTCTCTCGCTGCTCGATCTCGGCCGAATTGATGAGGCGAAGGGCGAACTTGAGAAAGCTCTGCAAGCCGATCCGCGAAATCTGAATCTGCTCGCGGGCGCTGCCTACTGGTTTGCCGCGCACAACGATGGAGATCTCGCGCTCAGCCTGGGATCCAAAGCCGTGGAAATCGAACCCAGGTACACGTGGGCGCAAGTAGCTTTGGCTCGCGCGTTGGTAGCGCAAAAGAAACCGCTCGAAGCTGAACGCGCGCTTCGTTTCGCAAGACAATATGGAAAGTTTCCGACACTCGATTATGAGCTGGCGAGTGTGCTGGCAGCCTCTGGACTCTACGATGAAGCCGCGGAGATCCTGGTACAGTCGTTCAGCCTGAAAGATGGCCAGATCGAAACAAGGCTCGGCGGGCAGGCTGCCGCACGCAGCGTCAACTTCATGGATCTGCTGGCCCCGGAGCGCCGGGCAAGTATTTTTCAAGGAGTTGCTGCCGACACCGAGGACAATGCGAAACTTCTTAAAGCGCTGTTGACGTTCACAACGCTGACCAACCCGGAAACTAACGGAGGAACGATTGACGAGGAACGCGCCACGGCGGCAGCAACGGAGTTTGCCTCAGGCGACGATGCGGCGCGGGTGTTTCGTCAACTCTATGTGGCGGGCCGGTTGCTGCAGAGAGGAGTTGGTTTCCAGACGGCTTATGAAATTGCCGAAGCGGCGCGAACCAGCGCCGATGGCGGGCTGAATGTTCCTGCGGTTACGTTGGCAGTACAGGCTGATGAGTTTCGCCTGATTCGCGCGCGGGCCATCGCTTCCGGAGGCACACCGGATATTCCTGAGGCGCCTCGTAACATTTTGTCTAATCTTTTGCGCGGACGGATCGAGGATATTTCGGGTTGGGCGCTCTTCAATCAGGACAAGCTGGATGGAGCTGTGGAACATTTGCAACGCGCCGTCGCCATACTTCCGGAGGGCACGCCGGCGGCGCACACTTCGTTGTGGCATCTTGGGGCCGCTCTCGAACGCCAGGATAAAAAGACAGAAGCGCTCTCCTATTACATCAAGAGCTATAACACCGGTGAGCCTGATCCTGTTCGCCGCGCGGTAATAGAGCAAATCTACCGGAAGGTCAACGGATCGTTGGACGGGCTCGACGAGCGAATTGGTCCAGCCTCCTCATTGAGCGCGCAGGCAACAGCGTCCAATAACCCGCAGGATAAAACTAGTGACGCGACCGCTCAGCCGGCTCCGCCCCCGGAGAGTGCGCCGTCTGCAACTCCGGTGCTTTCGGGCACTCCGGTTGCCGATAGTTCGCCAGCTCCGTCTACCACAGCTTCGCAACCGCCTTCTCCGGAGTCTCCGGTCGTGACACCGGCGACTACGCCGTCTCCGGAATCTTCATTGCCATCGTCTACACCGGAACAGTCTCCAAGTCCCGCACCGAGTCCAGCGGTTGATATTCCCCCTGCGGCTACTCCTCAGTCTCCGGAAGCGCCATCATCTGCCCCGCAGCCTTCAACCCCGGAGCCTTCAGCATCGCCAGCGCCGACATCACCAACTACGTCGCCCGAAGCTACGCCCGAACCGAGTGCCAGCCCCACACCGGAAACACCGTCCGCCGCAGCGCCAACAGAGTCGACGGCAACACCAACACCCGAACCGGCATCGACACCGGCTTCCACGCCTTCGCTGGACGCGTCGCCAGTCGAGAAAATGGATAAGCCGCCACGAGCGACGGTTACGATCACCGGTCGAGTGAAGGACGCCGGCGGTGATGCTCTCGCCAATGTAGTGGTGGTGCTCATCAGTCCAGAGGGTACAGTGCTCGCATCCACGACTGACACGAAGGGAAACTACTCATTCACCGTCGCGCCATCATCCCCATCGTCATCGCCGCACAGTTACCGAATCATTCCTTCCCGAGATAGTTTCACTTTTGAGCCGGTGGATAAGGTTTTGCCGGTCGTGAATGATGACGTGAAAGAATTGGATTTCGTGGCTACGCCCAGCCCCAAGCCTTGAGTGAAACTCAATTAAAGTGTGCCTAATTCTGAGAGCTTCCTCCCGCAAGAGCGGGGGCAAGTCCACTTTCATGACCCGTTAACTTTGCGTTGCAAATTCCACCCTTGGGCTTCCTTGCGAATGTGAATTCTCATTATTCGCCCGGCAGACCTTTCCTCTCGGCCAACCGCCCGCACCTCTTTACCATCCAAAATCCCGACACGGAAAGCTTCCAATCCTGCAGTTGAAGCCGGAAGTTCAGAGTTCAGCCTTTAGGCTGCCGCTCCGCCACGCAAGCTAAAGCTTGAACTCTAAACTGCATCAGTGTCCAGCGGTCGGAGTGCTATTCTGGAAACACCGGCGGTTGTATACTCAAGGAAGCGTTAATCAAAAAAAGCAGAGATAAAATGAAGATATTCAGGCCCACCTTTTCCCAGCCAATTTCCTGTAGAACAGGCGTTCCTGCCTGTCGGCCGAGACCGGCACAAAGCTGCTGGCCACGACAATTATCGTTGCTGCTGATCACGCTTGCCGGCCTGGCGACAATCGTAAACGCCCAACAGCCGGCGCCGCAGCAGGCCGCCACCCGATTCGACGTCACCAACTACCGTATTGAAGCGCAACTGATTCCCGACCAGCATATGTTGCGAGCCGGCGCTGACGTGACCGTCATTCCGCTGGAATCAACGCGATCCCTGGTCTTCGAACTCAATGGCTCCCTGCACGTCGAGAGCATTGATCGCGACGGTAGACCGCTGACCGGCTTTGTTCAGGATGCGGTTGGCGTAGGGTCGCTTGGACCAAGCATCAGAGTGGATCTCGGCCAGGTCGTGCCGGCAAATCAGCCGGTCACGCTGCGTTTTCGCTGGAGTGGAGCGTTGCTCTCGCCTGAGGGTGGACCTTTGGCCACCAAGCGGCTTGCTTATGTTGGCCCGGAAGGCTCGTATTTGATGTATGCCTCGCGCTGGTTTCCTTTTCACGACTACGCCGCGGATCGCGCTACGTCTGACATTACGTTAATTGTGCCCACCGGTTTGCAGGTTGCAGGAACGAGTGACGACCCGGTTACTCCACAGGCTTCGCCGAAGGACGGCGCCACCCGCTTTCACTTCGTTCATCGCCAACCGGTCCTGATCGGAAACTTCGCTGCCGGACAATACATCAACCGGAATCTGCGCTTTGGCAAGTACGAGATTCAGTTTTTCGCGAAGCCCGGGAGTGAGAGTCGCATTAATGCTTACGCGGAGCTGATGGGCCAGGTGTTGGAGTTTTACTCAAACCAGTATGGCACCCCAATCTTCGGCGGTCGCCTGGTAGTGACCCAGGTTGACGATGAGAGCCTGGATACTTATTCGGGACCGGGAATTATTTTTCTGGCCTCGAAACTATTCGACTCTTCTCGTCCGATGCCTGAAGAGAAACTGCAGCGCGAAGTGGCTTATCAATGGTGGGGCCAGACGGTGGGGTTGAAGTCCTTTGATGATGCCTGGATTTCGCAAGGCCTGGCTGAGTGGAGCGCTTTCGCGTTTCGTGAATCCAATTTGACTGGCGGCGCGCTCGAAGCGGCGCAGCGGGAGCAACAGGAACGCGCCCTTACGTTTGAGCAGACCGCATCGATAGCGCGAGCGCCAGGCGCACTGGACGATCAATCAGCTGCCTACCAATCGATCGTCTTCCACAAAGGCGCAATGGTCTTTCGCATGTTGCGCGAAAGCATAGGCAAGGAAAAATTCGATCGGTTGTTGCACGACTTCCTCGAGCAGTATCGCGGCAAGAATGCTTCAATCGACGACTTCGAAAAGTTGGCCTCACAAATCGCGGTGGAGAACCTGCGCTACTTCTTCGCTCAGTGGGTCGAAGGAACCGGCGTTCCGGAGTTTAGCGTCGACTACCAGATCATTCGCACGCGCGCGGGAAAATTCCGCACTCGTGGCACAGTCAAACAGACATTGGATGCTCTGCGGATGCCGGTGCAGTTGATGTTGCGCGCCGAAGGCGACAATCAAACGACGACGATAAAGATCGAAGGCAAAAGCGAAGACTTCGATTTCGAATCAAACGGTCAGCCACTGGAAGTTGTCGTCGATCCCAACTACCGAGTGCTGCGTATGTCTGATGATCTGCGCGTCTCGATAATCGCTCGTCGCGGCATCGAGCAAATGAAGGAAGGGCTCTACGCGGAAGCGCAGCAGCAGTTTGAAGCTGCGTTGAAGTTAGACCGTTCAAATTCGTGGGTTTACTACAATCTTGGTTTGCTCTATCTCGAGCAACGCAACTGGCAACCGGCGCTCGATAATTTTGATGCGTCGCTTAACGGCACTCTCAAACCTTCCTGGATCGAAGTTTGGGCGCACATAAAAAAAGGCAACGCTTACGACGCCAAGGGCGAACGCAACCGCGCGGTCTCTGAATACAACAAGGCCGTGCAGTCGGGAATCAACTACGACAATGCCATGGCAGTAGCTAAGAAGTTTCTTGCCACGCCATTCGATCCCAAAGCAGCGCAATCAGCCGAGCTGATTTCACCGGGGAACTAAACCACGGCCCGGTGCCGGAAACTTTGATACCAATAGGGCGGTGCATCTCATGGTGCGCCGCCCTTTCGTCTGGTGCGCCCAACAAATACAGAACCGGGAGCGATAGCGACCGGCTTCAAGCAGCGATATTCACAGAAGCAATGGACGAGGTTTTTTGGCAACAGGTGTTCGTATTGAACCGCGCGTCCGGTCGCTATCGCTCCCGGTTCCGTATTCGTCGACCCTTGTTGCAGGCTTCTTTGCTACGGTCGCGTCATGTTAGCGACCGCGGCCAGGCGGCGTTGCACAAACCGTTCAAATGCGCTGCCCCTTCATATTAATCGTAACCATTTAGTGCCTCAGCGGTTTATATACTTAGAAGGACAGCGCGTGAGGACCAGGCTTGAAGGGTTCAGACAATCAGTGCTACGCAGTGAGCGGGGGCAAGCCCGCCTTCCTAACCATGAGATGATCGCTGTTTCCCAGAAATTTTGGATTGAGTGGCTTTCAAGGTTAGTACTACCAGCAAGTCAAAGAATCTCTCAGGTAAGGAAGGCGGGCTTGCCCCCGCGGATTGGCTAACATTACAAAGCTTGAAGGTTGCTGAACTCGCTTAGAGTTTCACACTTGATAGTCCATGGTTACCGGCCCGGCGTGTAAGTCAGCCAGAAATAGACGGCCTGCCCAACGCCGATAAAGAAACCAATCACCGCGCCAAAGAGTTCGATCGTCTTCAAATGATGCTGCGCCACGGACA
This sequence comes from Blastocatellia bacterium, assembly GCA_963698325.1. Classification (GTDB taxonomy): domain Bacteria; phylum Acidobacteriota; class Blastocatellia; order Pyrinomonadales; family Pyrinomonadaceae; genus PSRF01. The sequence goes on from CAVOQJ010000013.1 coordinate 2,015,085, forward strand.
GGACCAGCGCCTCGAGTTTTTCAATCGGATAATCCGAAACTTTCTTGCGCACGAGGCCGCCCACATCAAACTCTGCAATGGCATTGGGCAGCCGTTCGCGCGCCGCGGCCGTTATCCTCACGACCAGAGCCTTGCTGGCCCGCTCCAGCGAATGCCGCGAGACGTGGTCGCCGAGACGGCCAATGGGCGCGATCAACAACCTTTCGATTTGCGAACTCAGGATTAGATTAATGGTCCGGGCAGTGTCGTCTCGTGACAAGAGACCCAGCAGGCTCTTAGTCAGAAGGTGTTTGGCACGCTGAATCGAATCGGGATCAAGATGATGTAAAGCCGAACCAAGCGTTTGCGGGCGCAGTCGCTCGACTGCTTCACGCACATAGGTAGAAACCGACGCCGACAACTCCTCACTTTTGGCCAGCTCCAGGATACGATTGGTTATCTCGCGTTTTATCGAGTCAAACTTGTCTGACCCGATTTGTCCCACCAGCACGTTTAGCGGCCGAGCCAGCACATTATCGATTGTTGCATTCAGAAAAGCCTCGGCTTCCTGCTCGAACGCCGGTCCCCGCAAATATTCTTCGATGCGACGAGGCAGGGTCTTATTTACAAGCTCATCAACTTCGCGATGAATGCGCTCGCGCGAGATGAAGATCTTCTTGATGAGGGAAAGTTGCTCGTAATAATCGTCGACCTCGCGCTTGATGAGCGCGCCGATCTGTTTGCGAGTATTCTGGCTGGTCGCAATGTCTGCCAGGTGTTGCACGATTGGCGGCACCTGGCTGTCGATACGTTCCTTGATGAAGGCCACAGTCTCAGGCGTGAACGTCTCAGCCAGGGTCGCATTGCTGCGGGCCAAATCGTCCAGACGGCCGGAAACGAAATCACCGATTCTTTGTTCGAAGCCTTCTTCACTCACTAAATGTTCCAGGCGCTCCTGGATAAAGTCCAGAATTTTTTCGAATTGATCTTCGCTGAGGGTTTCGCCCACGCGGCGCGCCAATAATTCGTCAACCTGCCGATCGACGAAAGACTCTATCGCTTCGGCAGTCACTTCGCTCTTCAGCATCGCGGCGATGTATTCCGCCAGGCGATACTGCAACGCGGAAATAGTATCGAGAATTGGCGCGCGAGCTTGCGATGGCAGGGCTTCAATGAATGAAGGATAAACTCGCGACAGCAGTTCGTTTGTATAGGTGCCGACGAAATCTTCAACCTTGCTGTGAAAAAAGCTCGTTTCAAACAACGCATCAAACACGGTGTCCTGCGAAACAAGTTCGTTGCCGACTGCGTTGCCGATCGACTCGGCCAGTTTCATTCGGTGTCGCGGAATCATTCCCTGCGGCCAGACAGTCAGGCCAAAAAGCTTCACCGGCTCGTAGGGATGAAACAGCATCCAGATCGCCAGCCACGCTGCTCCATAGCCATGAATAGTGGCGATGACGACGATCGCGAAACTGATCAGGAGTTTGAAGGTAAAGGGATCCAAGACGGGTAAATCGTAAATAGTAAATCGTGAATAGTAAAACGTTTGCGGTCTTGTTAGAACGGGAAGCGGCAGAAACGCGGTTGTTGCGAAGCGTCAGCGGCCTTGCAGAATGGTACTGCGTTCACACCGCGCTCACTATTCACGATTCACGATTCACGATTTACTTCTCCACCGGATGGCCCGCAGCGATCCAGGCGCTCGTGCCGCCGGTAACGTTCAGGAGATTCGAAAAGCCATATTGCTGCAGGAGGCTGGTGGCGGCGCTCGAGCGATAGCCCCCGGCGCAGATTACAGCAGTAGGCTTCGCTGGATCGAGCGTTGGGTTTGCAACATTCTGCTGCAAACTCGAAAGCGGCGCGTGCAGCGCCCTGGGCACGTGTCCACTGTCATACTCAGGCGGACGTCGCACGTCGAGTACTTGTAGGTTGGGATCTTCGTGGAGCAGCTGATTGAGTTCGTCAACGGTTATCTGGGGCACGCTCGCGAGTTCGAGTCCGGCATCGTGCCAGGCTCCAATGCCGCCGGCCAAATACCCTTTCACGCTTTCAATGCCCACACGCGCGAGTCTCGTGACGGCTTCTGCGGCCCTAGCTTCCGACTCTGCAACGATCACGATCGGAGTTGCCATTGAGATCAAGGTTCCGGCCCAGATTGCAAACTGTCCGCCGAGTCCAATGTTGAGCGTGCCCGGAATATGCCCGGCACCAAACTCTGTGGCCGAACGCACGTCAAGAATCAAGTGACCCTCGGCAGCAAGTTTCGCTGCGTCAGACGGCGCGAGAGCTGCGACCTGCGAAACTTCGATCAACGCCGGCGCGCCGGTACGATTAATCTCAGCATCTTTGGGAAAGTAAGCGGGCGCTTCCGGCAGATCAATGGTCATCATCCGCACAAATTCATCTTTAGCCATCGGTTGCAGGGCATAGTTCGACTTTCGCTGCGTGCCGATGGTTGAAAAAGTTTCCTGCGACATGTTGCGCCCACACATCGAGCCGGCGCCATGCGCAGGAAAGACTTCGACCTCGTCCGCAAGCTTCAAGATTTTGTCGTGCAGCGTGTCATACATCATCGCCGCCATCATGGGCGGTGTGAAACCCTTACCGCCCGCCAGATCAGGCCGGCCAACATCGCCAACGAAGAGCGTGTCGCCAGTCAAAACTTTCTGAGGTTGATTTGAAACCTCTGAATCGATGACGAGTACGGAAATACTCTCCGGCGTGTGGCCGGGCGTTTCCATGATGCGCAGGACCACTTTGCCGATACGAATTTCGTCGCCGTCGTGCACCGCGCGATGCGGAAATGCGGCGCCGGCCTGGGCGCCAAAAACGATCTCGGCGCCGATTCGTTCGGCCAGTTCGCGATGGCCACTGACAAAATCAGCATGTAGATGTGTCTCGATCACATATTTAATTTTGAAATTTTGAGCCGTGGCTTCGTCGATGTACTGATCAACGTCGCGCTGCGGATCGACAACCGCCGCTTCACCTTCAGAACCGATCAGGTAAGAAGCGTGCGCCAGACAGCCGAGGTAAAATTGTTTGAAGTACATATGTCTCCGGGATTTGCCTTCCAAGGTCGCGGTCTCATAGGTTGGGAAGGTCTTGCCCCCGCTCTTCGTCACGATAATCTCACCCTGGATGTTCTCCTTATTCAACCAGCGTGGGCAAGCCCACCTTCCTCACTGCACGCTTCTCCAGTTCGCTGGGTTCGCGAGGCAGGAGACTCTATTTAACACCGACTAAGTCGTCCTCTTGCTCTGGCAATTTATAAAACTCCCGCGCCGGCTTCAAGGGCCGCAGCATCCAGTAAGGACGACGCGTGCCGTCTGGGGAAAACTTATCTGCCGCTCGCGTCATGCCGAGCCACTTCCTATAAACCTCGCGCGACTTCTGCGTGTCAACAAATACATCGCCAGTGTTATCGCCGGGCTCGGCGCGCTTGACCCGCACCGCCTGGTGCCAACAGTGCATCCCGGAAATCGGATCGGGATGAACTGGAAAGGTCATGTTCTGGTGCACGCCGACGTCGCTCCACCAAATACGCAGCGTGTCGGGGTCGCCTGAATCATAAGGCTCGGCGCCTTTCTCTCGTTTGAGTCCCCACTTGCTTCCTTCATGATCAAGCTTTACGGTGGCCATCAACTGGCGTTGTCCCTGGGGCCCCTGCTCACTCAATTTCCAGCGGCCCATGTGATGACTGCAGGCCACGATGCCGGGCCGAATGCCTTCCGTTACCCAGGCGCGCACGACGTAATAACCAATTTCAGTTTCCACGCGCAACAGATCGCCGGTACGGACGCCGAGTTTTGCCGCATGGTTCGTATGAATCCAAAGCGGATTCGTATGCGCGATCTCGTCAAGCCACTTGGCGTTGGCGCTGCGCGTATGAATTTGCACGGGCAGCCGAAAGGTAGAAATCAGAATCGTCTGCTCCGGCTCGAGATTGTCCGGGTGAACATGACTCTTAATGTAGGTAGGAATCGAAAACTCGGGCCAACCCCAGTCAGACAAAGTGCGCGAATAGAATTCCAGCCTGCCGCTCGGCGTGGGGAAGCCCCGCTTGATTTCGTTGTCAACCCTTATCCCGACAAGTCGCCGCCCATCATCATCGCCATCGGGACTGGGGACGGGAACAACGTTTGGCGACGCAGGCTTTGCGGCGCGAGTGAAAACGCGACCGCGCGCATCTTCGCGAAGGTCTTCGAGCTCTTCTGCGTCAACGGGTTCATCGTATATCGCCCCGACCTTTTGCTTCACTTCAAAGGCACCATAGCGACGCATGAATTCAAGGGGAGTTAAACCCTCGGCCGCGGCCTTTTCGGGTAAACCGGGAACCGAGTTATCGAAGATCCATTCGTAGTATTCGTCGACACTAAGCCGCGTTCCCGGATTCTTTTTCGACTCGGCGTATTGGCGAATTCCCAAATCCCCGTCGGGATCGATGCGCCAGGTAAGTTCCAGCCAGAACTCATTCTCTTCCCAAACCTCGCCGGGATTCACCTCGCGCGTGCCAATATTGATTTCGCCATTGCGATGGCGCGCGACTCTTATCACTGGCTGGCGAAATCCGAGCCATTGCGAATCGTGCGTTTCATACGAATGGATGTCGTGACGTTCCGAACCAAGGCCCATCGGCAAGACGTAATCAGCAAAATACGAGGTCTCATTCCACGTCGGTGTCAGCGCGACATAGCAACCGACCAGATCCGGATCAGTTAACATTTCGATCCATGAGAAGCCGTCGGGATTGGTCCAGACCGGGTTATAGACGCGCGTGAAATAAACTTCCAATCGACCGCGCCCGTCCTTTAAAAAATGCGGCAGCAGAAACGACATCTCGTGCATCGAGAGCGGATACTCGCGCGGCCATTGTGTTTCGTTCCACATCTGCGGATGCGGCGGAGTGTAAATTGGTTTCGGGACAAACTTGTTCCAGGCATTGGGAAACACGCCTCCTTCTGTCGCCACCGCGCCCAAGAGCGCATTCAACATGAAGACCGCGCGCGCAACTGCCCAGCCGCCGCTAACGCCGGAGGAAACACTGCGCCAGTTGTGACTGGAAAAGCGCGTGCCCGCTGTGGCGACTAACTTCGCGATCTCTTGAATGATTTTCGCATCGACGCCTGATTCTTTCGCGGCAAACTCAAACGTGTACTCAGCGTAGAGTTGTTTCAGAATTGCTTCGAACTCATCGAAGTGACCGGCGTCCACCTCATCGCGCCGTAGGCGCGAAATATTTATAGCTGGATCCGATTCCTCATTCGACTCTTTTCCGAGAGCAGCAAAACGCGGTGCGTTTTGCTGCTCTCGGAAGGGATCTGGCATTGCCTCAGGTGCTACAAAAATTTCGCCGCTACGCGGCTGTTTGTCGGAACTCGGAACTCGGAACTCCGAACTGTGTTCGAGAAATTCTTCCCAGTTCCACCAGCGGCGCACGAACTCGCGATTGTAGAGATTGTTTTGAATCAGATAATTCGCGATTGCCAGCAGCATTGCGCCCTCGGAACCGGGATAGGGCGCGACCCAGTAGTCGGCATGCGTGGCGGTGTGTGAAAGACGCGTGTCGAAAACAATCAACTTGGCGCCGTTGGCCTTGCCGTCGATGACGCGCTGCGCGTGCGGATTGAAGTAATGGCCTGACTCAAGATGTGCGCTGATGAGCAGAATAACTTTGGCGTTGGCGTGATCGGGACTGGGTCGATCGAGCCCCATCCAGAGTTGGTAGCCTTCGCGGCTGCCGGAGGAGCAGATGTTTGTGTGGGAGTTGTGACCATCAACGCCCCAGGCTGCGAGTATGCGTTCGGTGAAACCATCTTCGCCGGGCCGGCCGACGTGATACATGATCTCATTGCGGCGATCCTCAACGATCGCTTTACGAATCCGCGAGGCGATATCGTCAAGAGCCGCATCCCAGGTAACGCGTTCCCATTTACCTTCGCCGCGTTTGCCGGCACGTTTTAGCGGATAAAGAATGCGATCGGGATCTTGTATCTGGTTTAGTGTCGCCGGACCTTTGGCGCAGTTGCGGCCGCGCGAGCCGGGATGCTCTGGATTACCTTCAAACTTCTGCACCTCCCCGGTGACTTTGTCGATATAGGCAAGCAAGCCACAGGCAGATTCGCAATTAAAGCAAGTGGTGGGAACGAGTGAATAGTGACGCTCTTTACGCCGCGGCCACGCTTGCGAATCAAGCTCTGTCCAATCATCCCAGCGCTCCTTTGGCGGAAACGCCGCGAGATGATTACGGCTCGGCCCGGGATAGAAGGTTTCGGGATCTGTGGCAGGTTCGCATGTTTTGTTATCCGCCATGGCCGTAGCTGCTCCTGATAGACTATTAGAGTCCATCGATTACCGAGCCCTCGTGCATACCACTGTAGATGTATTCCTTAATGATTCCTGAGTTACGTTGGACGCGATTGAGTTCCATCAAACCGAATTTGCGATTCAAGTACTCCATGACCATTGCCGGAATAAGCCTTGAGGCAATGAAGATCTGAACCTCTCTCCGTCGCTCCTCATCGTCGATCCAAGTGGGGACCGCAAACTCGCCGTCATGCACGAGCCGGTCGCGCATATTCCAGATGCCTCTTACTCTCTGTGCTGGAATACCATTCAGGTTAGGCTCCACAAGCTCATATTTCGTAAGCAGGTTCTTGAATTTCTCTTGCGCACTCTTACTTCCCCACTTTCCAACTGCACTCTTCAGACGGTTCTTGTCTTGATCGCTGATTTCACTCTGTTCTATCTCCTTTTTGAGCTTCACAATCAGAGGTTCAAATCCAGTGGGGAGCGGACTAGAGCTATCTTATACGGTCCTACATCGAACTCGCGCCATAGTGGTTTGGGACCTAGATCAAAATTCATTAACTCGTAACGCATTGATCAAAGTGAGCTGTTTCTATTTGTAGCTTGACCGCACCTTCCGCGTGACTAACTCGCCGTCTATCGTTTCAACTCTACCTTCATCGATTTCGCGTATTCGTCGCTCAACCTCTTCTGCCCAGGCAGCATCAATTTGCTTTTGATTCGGAGAGTTCAGACTCTCAAGCAGATGATCAGCGAGCATTGCGCGTGCGTCGGACGGCAGAGCCGGCGCGGCCTTTAAGATTTGATCGAAGTCATGAAGCATAGGTCAGCTCGATCGCAATAAGGTATTCAGTTTTTTCAACGCCTCTTCCGTAACAGTCGGTGGTAGCTTGCAAATCAGTTTCGCCTCACGAACTTTCCAATCGAGGTTCTTGACTTGGTCTGACAAGATTGCTCCCGTCACCTTGAGACCGTGAGGGATTACTACCTCGAATGGGTACCCTTTGATCTGATTTGTAATCGGGCAAAGAATAGCGAGGCCGACTTTGCGGTTGTATGCGACAGGCGACAGCACCAATGCCGGACGCCTGCCAGCCTGTTCGTGTCCGGCTTGTGGATTGAAAGTCACCCAAACGGCATCGCCGCGGTCGGGCGCGTAAGCCATTACCACACCTCTCTTCCAACCGGCGCGCCGAAATCGACTTCCGAGTGAAGGTTCTTCCTGGTTACTCGAGCCAACAAATCTTTGAGGGAATATTCCGGTTCTTTCGTGGGTTCCACGATCAGTCGCCCATTGTCGAGCGACAAATCCACCACTGAGCCCTGTTCAATACTCGAGTGCGTCGCGAAAGACTTGGGGATTCGAAGAGCCAAACTGTTTCCCCATTTTTGAATCGTAGCTTTCATCGCTGTGTCCTCCTCCGTATCTACAATGAAGATACTACAATATTGGACAGAAAAACCACCCGAGAAAACGCAATCCCGCTTTACGCGAGCGGCACTGACTGCCCGGCCTGCACGTAAGCATTCTCGTAAAGCATCATTCCCACTAAGGCCAGTGGTGCGCCGGCCACGCCGAGTGATGGATTCACGTAGCTTAATATCGCCAGCCACGGCAGCAGTCCGCCCACCAGCGAGAGCGCCATGCCGATCCAGAAGTCGCTTTTGTAACGGCCGCGCACCATCTCCCAAACTGCGAGTCGCGCATGAGCTGTCGCGTGTGTAAGCGAAACCTCGCCCCAGATCATGAGCAGGTGAAGCAGGCTCGTGATGGCGAACGACCAGCTCAAAGCAAGCACTGGAGCAGTAGTTACAATACGAGAGTTGAGCACATCTTGAATGGATGTACCTTCTACCCAAGCAGCGATCAACAACAGAACCGCCGACCCGAGCAACAATGCCTGAACAAGCAAATGCGGCGGCAGCAGCGGGTTTTGCCACATGTCGCGCGCCTTAGCCTGCGCGAAGAGATAAGCCGTGTACACGGCGGTCAAGACTGACAAAGGAATTCCCGGAAGCAGCAACCATTTTTGGAACGATCTTGAACCCAACCAACTGCCGCTGAAATGCAACGCGAGCACTAACGTGTAACCGGCGATGATGAACGCGCCTTTCACCAGCCAACTGCGCCACTGTGGCCGCATAAAGATCAAATAGAAACGCTCCGGATGTTCCAGGTCCCAAATCAACAGGCCGCCAGTGATGGCGAGAAACGCTCCTGACAGGACAGGTGTCGCCCAGAGCCATAGCACGCTCTGATCACGGAGAAAGCCGAACAAAACCAGTAAAGCGGCGACGAGATAAACCCCGGCAGCAATCCCTTTGGTCCAGGTGTAAAGACTGACCTTCCAGTCCCAGGGAATCGCGTGCGCCACGTCGTAAGAAAGCAACGCCGCAGCCGAGCTGTTGTTGTAGTTGGGATTACCCGATACTACGGTTTCGGAACCGAATTGTTGTTCGCTCCACATGAACAAGCCGCCATCGGGTCGCCGCGCGGCGAGCGGATCAAGCGTCGCCTGATGCGCGCCTTTGTAAAATAGTTTAGGCAGCGTTTCTTTTTCGGGACGCCTAACTGCGATCACTTCACGATTGACGATCTGCGACACGTAAGAATCAGTATCGTTCAGGTCGCCAACCAGAATTGCCTGCGTCGGACAGACAACCACGCAGGCAGGTTCGAGACCTACATCGATGCGGTGCGCGCAGAAGTTACACTTCTCGGCCGAGTGGTCTTCGGGGTTGATGAAGATTGCATCGTAAGGACAGGCGGCCATGCAGGCTTTACAACCGATGCAAATCGATTTGTCGAAATCGACGATGCCGTCGGCGCGCTTGAACATCGCGGAGGTGGGGCAGGCAGTGACACACGGCGCATGCGCACATTGATTGCAGCGGGTAACCTGGTGCGCGCGTCGCACCTGCGGAAAGACGCCGACGTCAACGTGCTTCACATAGGTCCGCGTTACCGAAAGCGGGACGAGATTCTCCGACTTGCACGCAGTGGTACACGCGTGGCAGCCAATGCAACGCGTCTGGTCGATGACCTTAGCCCACTTAACCGGGGGGTTCTGTGGTTCTTCGAGCATGAAACTCCGGCTAATCGATTTTGGCGAGAGCGAACTATACCACGCAAAGAAGTAAAGAAAACAAACGCATTTAACCAGCGCAGAACACCAGTCTCGTTTGAAACATGGGGCGCGGCATTGACAAATGCTGATAGGCATAAGAAATTAGCCTCCGGAGGTATTTGTTACCTCTAGTAATTCCTGACACGGTTCGTTCGGAGGATTATCGATGCGTCTTATTTTTTCGTTTTTTGCAATTGGAGTTCTTGGTCTTGGCGTTCTGACTGACTGTAATTCCGCTGAATGGAAAAACGCCAGAACGTCACCCGTCGCCCCGGCGCCGCCGGCCACGGCTCCCCCGCCCGCCGATGGAGTGCGGCGCGTTACCACGGCTGAGCTGAAGGATATGTTGGATCGGAATGAAGCCGTGGTTATCGACGTCCGCAATGAGGCTTCCTACAACGTGGGGCACATCAGAGGGTCGAAGCTGATTCCTGAGAATGAAGTTGTAAACCGCATTGATGAGTTCCCGAAGAATAAGTTAATAGTCACCTACTGCTCTTGACCAAACGAACATACGTCCGCCCGTGCGGTGGTCGAACTGAAAGCAAGGGGTATGGAAAACGGCGCGGCGCTGCTTGGTGGTTTCGCCGCCTGGCAAAACGCCGGTCTCCCTGTAGATAGCAACGCGGCCAAGCCGTAACCCGCAAATGCACTGTTCCAACTGTGGTTCCTACATCGCTCCCGGCGTGCGCTTTTGCTCGGGCTGCGGTTCACCTGCCAACGATCCGGAAGCAACTCGAATCGTCCGCGCTCAGCGTAACTTCCCCATGCGTCTGGATGACGAGGACGAGGACGATGAGCTCGAGGAAATCGTATTTACTGTGCGGCCGACTTTGATTTTCATCAAGCTTGGCTACGCGCTGTCAGTTATTGGAGCGATTGCGCTCGTCCTTCTGCTGGCGCTGATCCAGATACCGCCCTACATCTCAATACTGCTGGCCCTTTCGCTGCTGCTAATCCCCGCCTATTATCATTTGAGACGAAATATGGTTCGGTACACACTAACCGACTCTAAGGTTGAGATTGATACTGGCCTGATAGCACGCACTACCCGGAACATCCCGTTGACCAAGATTCAGGACGTTACCGTTTCCGCCAGCATTCCCCAACGGCTATTCGGTTTTGGCGATTTGTTAATAGACAACGCCAGCGAGGCAGGAGGCACTACTATCCTGCATAACATCAGCCATCCTCGCCGCCATGCCGACCTTCTTTTGCGCGAACTCCGACGCTGGCATTAAACTTCTAGTCATAGCTGATCCCGTCCAACCGCGAGCCTTATGGGAACGTCTAAGGATTTCCGGGTTCTAAACTCGGTTGATGTGCATTTTCGTGAGGTCATAGTGCGCTTTCTGCTTTATAAGATAGTTGCTCTGGTGCTGCTCAGCGGCGTTATAGGTATGCCCACGGCTAGTGCTGAAGGGTCAACGGTTGAGGCCGCAAAGCTTTTACCCGACAGGATTGGCGTGTTCCGTGCTCGCGGTCCCGCTTCTGTTCCTGCACAGGTGCCCCGCGAGGCGGAACGTCTTTCTTTCGCAGTCAGAACCTACACGGCGCCCAGTGGAAAAACGTATTTCGTTGACATTAGCAAGACACGTTCTGACTCCGCTGCTTATACCCTGTTGACCTCAGCAAGAGGGTTTAACGGCGAAATCAAACTGGCTGTTGTCGGAACGGCGAGTATTGTTGCACCGCGTCGCGTGTTGTTCTGCAAGGGGTCGAATTTTGCCGGCATCTCCTCGGAAGGTACCGACGGCTCGTCAGAAGGTGAGATGGTTGAATTGGCTCGAGGATTGGCTCAACAGCTTGAAGGTGAAAACAACATCCCTGTACTCGTCAAACATCTCCCGGCCTGGGACAAAGTTGGGCTAAACGCTTCCTACGCGGTAACCATCGACAGACTTAAGGGACTGTTGCCAAACCAGCCTATCCTTGATGTCGTCAGCTTCGAAGGCGGCGCGGAAGCGATAGTAGCTCAATATGATGCAGGTAGATTAGCAATTGTGGAGTTCAATACTCCTCAAATTGCCACGACCATTGACCATAATATTGCGGCTAAGATTAACGAGCTCAAGGCAGCAGTTCCTTCGATCGGAACACCACTACCCTCAGCCTATCGTCGCGTCGGCAACTATGCGGTGTTTGTTTTCGACGCACCGAGCGAGCAGGCGGCCAACCAACTGATCGATCAAGTGAAGTATCAGCAGGTAGTGCAGTGGCTCGGCGAGGACCCTTTTGTGTACGAACGCGCCACGCGCGAATTCACTGAGACTACGCTCGGAGTTTTCGTTTCCGTAGTCAAAGCCTCGGGTTTAGCGCTGGCCGCTTGTTTTGTTGTTGGTGGCTTTTTTGGCGCTCTGTTGTTTAGTGTCCGCCGCGCCCAGCAGCGGGCGAGGGAGGCGTATTCAGATTCCGGCGCGATGCTTCGGCTTAACCTGGATGAATTGACTCCGGAGAGTGATCCGGCGCGACTGCTTGGGCGTGGTAACTAGCAACGAAATCTGCGACAAGCTTCAGCAAACTCTGATCGAGTGCGCAGTTAGTTTTATCGTTGTGGCTTTCTCAGGCCCGAAGGGCCGGGATTCAATAGCCACGTCCGTTAGGGCGTGGAAGGTAAAAATCCTCGTCGGTTGAGGCCCGAAGGGCCGACACTCTCAAGCCCTTTCACTGATCATTGTTTTGTGCCGCAACTTCGGCGCTCATAATCCTGCGAGGTTCTTTTTATCCACGCCCTTACGGACGTGGCTATTGAATATCGGCCTTTCGGGCCTGCCTAAAAGACAAGATGCATTAGCCATCTTTCCCCAGTAAGTTTGTAAGTTTTATCCTGAACGCAGTAAAGCGCGGTGGACGTTTCTTCCTACCACGCTTGAAGGTCTACTTAAAAACTAGTGCGGGCTGCTGATCTTCCTGGGAGGCTCCCCCAAGCCCCTTCAGGACGTCGATCAGCAGCCCGCAATTATTGCTCTTCGACTACGTACATGCGTTAACTCCGTTCCCCCAAAAGAGCCACCGCCTGCTTTTCAATTCGTGAGAGGATGCCTCCCCCAAAGCCTCCACTCACCGCAATTTTGAGCCTGACCCGATTTACCCTTATCTACCCTTCTTGTTCTGGTCAGTCTTTGGCAACGAGCGTGCCAATTACCAGTTGCGACTTGCCACACGCTCCGGTCTCCGGTTTCTTGAGAAATTCTCTCGAACTGCGCGAGCGGCAGGACTTTGCTCGTTCACATGCCGTACACGTTCAATACATCCAGCCCTCCCTCGCGGACGATAATCGCTCGCTTGTCAACATCCTCCCTGGGACAAACGGGATGTCTGACCCGTACGGGGCTTTGCACAAAAAGTATTTCAATCAGTCCGCGGAAGCGGACGAATGAAAGTTTCGTTACTTTCAGGTCGCTTTGCGGACTAAGTCTATATTCCGCACTTATTCCCAGCAGTAAACTGCTGGGCTAGATTATTCGTCCGCTTCGCGGACTGAACTGCCACTGACTTTTTGTGCAGAGCTGTGGGCTACGGCAGAGCCTTTACCAGTACATCGATCTCTTCGATTGTGTTGTAAAGATGAGGCGAGATTCGAGCCGATCACCGCGTGGTGCGGTGATGATGTTTCTTTTCTTGAGTTGCACGTAAAGTTCCATTGAGCTAAGACCAGCTCGACGACGAATGCAAACAATTTGAGACTTTTCCCAGCACGCCGAGAACTGATGATTTCATACGGTGTGCCTTGCAGCCGTTCACAGAGATAGTCCGTTAGCGTTTCGAGATAACTTTGGATACGACCGATTCCGACTTCAGCCTAGAAGTTTTAAGACTCGCTTCCAACCCGTGAATCAGTGCGATCGGCGCTGTTCCCGTCTCCCAGGGAAGAGTCCCCTTGATTCCAACCCTGTTCGAAATTATCGTAAGTCTTCCGGGTTCGGCACACTTGATCCAACCCACAAGCGTTGGCTCGACACGCTCGCGAGCGCGCTCGGAAAGATAGAGCAGTCCCACGCCTTCGGGCGTCAAGAGCCACTTATGACAAGCTGCCGCGGCAACGTCAACCAGCTCCGCTTGTACGTCGATGGGAACGACACCCAGCGCTTGAATTACGTCCACCACCAAGCAGCGCATCATGAGCGCGAGCGGCGCGTCCGATGCGCTCGAGGTCTGCACGGAAACCCGGAGCAAACTGGATTTGGCTGATGGCGACTATCCGGGTCTTGTGGTCAATAAGACTAATCAATTCGTCCAGATCAATTCGCCCATCGCGCTCCCGACACATGCGCACTTCCACGCCCACCGCATTTCGAACGCGCAGCCAGGGATAAATGTTAGAAGGAAACTCACCGCGAAAAGTTACGAGATTGTCGCCTGGGCGCCAGCTGAAGCCGTTAGCGACTGTAGAGAGTCCATCGGAAGTGTTTCGCGTAAATGCGACTTGCTGCGGAAGCGCGCCGAGCATGCCGGCGACAAGCTGCCGCGCGTTCTCTTTAACCGCGATCCAATTGCGAAAGTTCACTGACCCATTTTCCGAAACGTCGGCTAATTGAGACTGATGGCTTCGATTGTGGGCACTGGCGGCGCGGAAACGGCGGCATGGTTGAAATAAATAGCGCGCTCTGATACTGGGAAGAGCGCGCGCAAAGTTTCGTTCATGATTGTTCGTTGTAATGGCGGGTTCTAATGGATTTGGTCAGTACCGCCTGCGGTAGCGGGCGGTAACATCGCAAAACCAGCTACCGCAGGTGGTACTGACTTGAGCTTGATCATGGGGCAAAAGGACGGCCGTAAAATTCCTTGTATAGCCAGCCCAGAACCCGAGCTTCTGCGGTGCAAAGCGTTTCCAGCCAACAGTTGATCAGAAAGTCGCGACGCCCGCGCGCCGAACGGGATTTTTTCAGCCTCTTTAACAACCGAACGGCCGCCGGCCAGGTCGAGTTTGTAAGCATCGGCAGCCGCTTCATTGGCTTTTGACGCTGAATCGAGTGCGTTGAGAAGCTGGCTGATCCAGGAATGAAGCGCGCGTTCGGTCGTATGTTCAGCCAGCGCCTGTATTATCCCAATCGCAAGACGGTCTTCGGCTTGTTTGAAATCAAAGACTGCCTCACCCGTGGCTCGGCTCTCTTGTTGTTTCCACTGAAACACTTCTTCAACGTTGCGGTGCCTGATGATTGCAACGCGCTGGTCGAAATCGAGAAACCATTGAATAACGTCGGGAACGGAATCCAGATCTACCTGGCCCTCTGCATCCCTGCGCAACGGTGGCAGGATGTGAGCATCCTCATTGCTGCTTCCCCCGTTATTTGAAGGCGGTTGTGAGATATCAGGGCTTCCCATTGCTTAGATTTGTGTATTGACGATGTCATTCAATTTAAACTCTGGAGTTACTTCCCCGACCACGTCTCCCCGTCGATTGCGCACCGGGAAAAATGCGTAGCGCGACACAGCCTCCAACGATTCATCCGCCAGGATGCCAAGCTGCCTCAGCGACTCAATCACCACTGTCGGCCGGGCACGATGATCGTCGCCATCTTCAATCTTCAGGGCAAGCCCCAGGCCGCGGGGCCAATCTTCACTGGGCAATACGCCGACAGTGTAGACACCCTCAGCGCCCACTTTCGAAACCAAACGGCCCTTCGCCGCGCGCATGATTTCAGTGTCGAGACGATCGGAAGTTCCCCCTACGAGTTCGGGATAAGTGGTCATTGCTGAAACGATTCGCGCACACGCGCTTCTCGTTTGGTCGTCAAACTCCTCCGGTGGCGAGATTAGACGCGCATACATCAGCGCCATTGCCTTCACCGTTATTCCGAAAACCGGAACGCCACAACCATCGACACCAATGGCGACGTCTTCAATTGGAATTTCAGCAAAGTCAGAGATCGTTTTGCCAATTGCAAGTTGGACAGGGTTGGTTGGTTCGTCATAAGTTTCGGTTGGCGCACCCAGGTGAAGTGCCAGGGCGAGCATGCCGGCATGCTTACCTGAACAGTTGTTCTGTAAAACATTTGGCTCTTCACCTTTTTCGCGCAGCCGGCGAGAGGCTTCGGAACTGAATGGTTCGTGCATGCCGCACTTCAAGGCTTCAGGTCCCAAGCCAATTTTCCTGAGCATACCAGCGGCAACCTCGGTGTGAATCGGTTCACCACTATGCGAAGCGCAGGCTAGTGCAATCTCTTTCTCAGTGAAGCCGAAGTGATCAGCGGCGCCGGAGGCCACGAGAGGGATTGCCTGATGTGGTTTGGCTGAAGAACGCAGATAAGTCACCGTCTCCGGTGCACCGAGATAAGCGGCAATCCGGCCGTCAGGCTCTACTGCCACGATATGTCCGCGATGGCGCGATTCCGTAATACCGCCCCGCGTCACCTCGACGAGGGGCTCAGCAGCAGGAATCTCTAAGTTGTTCTCAGACGGCTGCCTCGATACCTGCATCTGATTCGGAACCTCGCCAGCTATTGAAATGGATTGACTCGATTATGTTAACACGGGCCGTGGGATGCCGGGTGTTCATGCGATCGACGCAATTATCAGAACCCGGGAGCAGGTAGCGGCCGGGTCTCGGGTTGGCTCCGTTTTTTTATTTTCGATGGGATGACCCGGTAGCTTCTGTTCCCGGTCCTGATACCCGTCGTTACGCCACCCTGGTTCTGATAACAAATAAAAAAGGCAGAAGGTTTGTCCTTCTGCCGCGCCAATTCGTAGTTTAATGAGCCTTTACCTGTTTCGCCTCGGTCGCCTGGAGCCGTAGCTAAGCACCGTTAGCTTTACTGTTCGTCTCCCAAAACGCATTGCTTCACTGGCGCTGGGTGTCCAAATGTCGATTCGCCGGCCGCGGATTGCGCCGCCTGTGTCCGCCACGACGTACTCACCACTATAGCCGGGGTGTTCCAGTCGCACGCGAGAACCTAGCGGCAGCACCGACGGATCGGCGGCAATCAAACCTCTGCTGACCATCCGGCCACTCGCGGTTCTGCCACGGAGGCTATAGGCGGTGGCGACGAAGGACGCCGGCGGTGCGAGAGGCTGGGAGGCAGTTGCTGCGTTGCGTGGAGA
>CAVOQJ010000014.1:0-7527 GCA_963698325.1 Blastocatellia bacterium
ACGCCCCCGAGCGGGCTGCGGGACCTGCGCGTGCAGAAGGATGAGAAAAGATGATGATGATGAGTGTGATTTGGCAAGCCGCCTAAAACCATACAACCATCAAATCATCGCAGCGACGGTAACCTCGAGGGTAACTGTGCGATGGGGTTGTGGTTTGACGGCGAATTAGCACCAACTGTAACGACGGGAACATCGCCCTGTCGTGCTCGCCACGGTCAGAAATGCTTCGCGCGTGGCCGCGCTAGCTTTTCCAGGGAATGCTCCCGTCGTCGGTTGCGAGCTTGCACGCCGCGGCTTGTCATCACCGCGGCGCGACGGAAACCGCCTCATTCTGCCCGGTCAGCAACGGTGTAATGCGCCGCGCGGTCACGCGGCGGTTGGCTCGCTCCGGACCCTGCGTTGGAACTTTTAAATACTGCTCGCCATATCCTTGGGTTGTGAGGTTCTCCGCGGGCACGCCGAACTGCTGGCTGAGCACCAGCGCGACCGACTCCGCACGACGATCCGACAGTGACAGGTTGTCAACGTCGGAGCCCACTGCGTCGGTGTGGCCTTCGACTAGAAACACCTCGCTCGGATTGGCGGTAATGGCGCGATTGATGCCGTCAGCGACCACCGCCAAGCGCTCGACCTGGTCCGGCGTGACCTCCCAGGAGCCGGTGTCGAACGTCACTGTGTCGAGGTCGACGCGCGGCATACGCTCAAGTAGGCGCGGACTGTAGCGGATCTCGTCAAGCGTATAGGGCCGCTCGATATGTTCCACCGGCGCGGCCCAGAGTGCGCCGTAGATGTCATCGGGCCGCGCATATTGGGCGTCAACGATATAGCGCTCGCGCGGGATGCGGATCACCGGCGGCGGCAGATCAATGAAATAGCCGCCCACCCGGGGCGGGCCGCTATAGCGGTTGTCAATGATGATGACTTCACGTCCGTCCGGCGCGCGCCGGTAGCGGCGTAGCAAGCGGCCACTCTCGTCAGTTTCAGTATAAATGCGCGAGCCGTCTGGCCGCGCGAAAACCGTCACTGTATCGGCGCCGCGCCGCTCGATGTGCACGTCACGGGCCTGCCAGCGAAAGCGATCAACCTCATTGTGGCGAATGATGGTGCGTCCGCCCTCGCGAATAATTACGCGTCCCGGCTCTTGGATCATGACACGATCGCCCTCGCGCACCTCCCGGCGGGCGCCGCGCACATCGTCAAGGCGTCGTGCACTGTCCTGCGCCGGCGGTGGCACGAAGGCGCGTTGCGCTTGCGTCGCGGGGGATCCAGTTGGCGGGGTCGCTGGCTGCAGTGCTGATGGAGCGATCGCAGGCGCTCCGACCGGTTGTTGTGGCGCAACGGCACGCGGTGGCACGCCGGTGGGAGCGCCGGCGCCGCGCTGACCTGGCTGCTCCGCACTTGGCGGAGATCCCGGCGGTTGCGCACCGGGTGTCGGTGGCGGCTGCACCTGACGTTCCTGCGGACGGCCTGGAGGCTGCGCCCCCGGTGAGGGCGGCTGCACCTGACGTTCCTGCCGACGGCCTGGCGGCTGCACCTGACGTTCCTGAGCGGTCCGTCGGCGGTTGCGCACCGGGTGTGGGTGGCGGCTGCACCTGACGTTCTTGCGGACGACCTGGAGGTTGCGCACCCGGTGTGGGTGGCGGCTGCACCTGACGTTCCTGCGGACGGCCTGGAGGTTGCGCACCCGGTGTGGGTGGCGGCTGCACCTGACGTTCTTGCGGACGACCTGGAGGTTGCGCACCCGGTGTGGGTGGCGGCTGCACCTGACGTTCCTGCAGACGGTCTGGCGGCTGCTCACCCGGTGAGGGTGGCGGCTGCACCTGACGTTCCTGCCGACGGCCCGGCGGCTGCTCACCGGGTGAGGGTGGCGGCTGCACCTGACGTTCCTGCCGACGGCCCGGAGGCTGCTCACCGGGTGAGGGTGGCGGCTGCACCTGACGTTCCTGCCGACGACCTGGCGGCTGCTCACCGGGTGAGGGTGGCGGCTGCACCTGACGTTCCTGCGGTCGGCCTGGAGGCTGCGCACCAGGTGGCTTCGGTGCCTCCCGCCGCTCCTCTTGCTGTCTTTGCCGCTGGCCAGGCCGCTGCGGCGGCTGCTTCTTGTCCTCCTGTTCACTCTGCGGCGGCGCCTGTGCCACGACCAACGCCTTGTCGAGCGGCGTGGCGTGGAGGGACCCCCACACCACGGCAGACAGCATCGTCCCCATCAGAAAGCGCGCTTTCATCAGATTCCGTTTTGGGTTGGTAAAGATGCTCGCGATTTTTTTCATTAATATTGTCCCCGCATTGCAAAAGTTGGCGGCGCCCTGACGAGTGGCAGCCTCTCATTCTTTGGAGATCCAGGCTCTTAACGGCACAGCCTAAGTTGGGTTCCCTGGCAAGGGGGAATGCAGAGGTGTCCTCAATGTCCGCTAATGCCCAAAACCATGAAATCATCAATGCTCGCGGTGCAGCGCTCGATTACGTCTGTCGCCTGATGTGACGATGTCTCCCAGAGCAGCCATCGCGCTTTGCCTTCATCTGCTCCTTTCCGACCCTCGGCTTTAACGCCGCACCCGTGCGCGCGGCTGCGAGCGCTTGCCTAGCCCGACTCCACGATCTTTGGCACCCACCCGCTATCCCGGAGATGCTGTTAGCGGGGGCCTGTTCAGTGGTGTGGGTTTTATCCTTGAACCGTAAATTACTGACGAGTGGTGTCGCGAATCGATCTAGTTGGCTAAGGACTGAGAGTTACCCCCAGGGGTTACTGTGTGACGGTGTGATGGTTTAAGGTCGGGGAGTGCTTGGGGCGCCAAAACGCGCAGCCCCCCGAGCTAGGTTGATCGCCGGTGCGTACCCAAGACCACCGGTATTGCCAGCGCTAATGCACCAGAACTTCTGTCGGCCGCAGCGCCTTGATCTTGGCGCCACGGCTGGCCTCCGACGCAGCACGTCGGGCCGCTTTTTGTGCACGCCTGATACGCTCTGTCAAAAGCTTGCCGACTATTTGATGGCAGGGGTTTCGGTTCTCGGAATGACTGAGAGCTTGTGCGAGCTCACCTTTAAAACTCGCCGCGCTAATGAGGTCTCGTATCTTGATTCGCATGCGAATAATCGCTGCGCGTTTTTCATCGATGGTCATCGTATTTTCTTTCCTTGGGTGTTTGATGCACGTCCAGAAAAACCCAGCTCTCAACGTGCATTCGACAAATGGTGTCGCTGTTCGCTTTTTTTAGGGGGGGCGCTATCATTTCTGAATACATTTATGACTTCGGTTACATGAGAATTACAGAATTGCCTGAGGGCCTGCCTTTTAGATCATCAAACCATCAAACCTTTGCGTTGAGAGTTACCTGCGAGGTAACCATGAAGTGGTGTTATGGTTTAATAATTGGAAGGATGCCGTCGACCGCTCCCCGTGAATGCGCATCTCTATTGATTGGCGCACGACCACCAGTGCGTGCCATCTACGAAGCGTTGGTCGCGATAGTCATGCGTGTGCAGCAGGGCCGCTGTTTTTGCATCCTGAAGACGCGCAAAGACTACCGGAACCTCTTTGCGGAACCAGCTCAACTGCTCTCCGTCTCTGTGCGCGCTCCAGCCCTTATAAAAGCGCACCACTTTCAACACGCCACAAGGGGTCGCTAGAATGTGCTGTCCGACCGAGAGCGTTGTCCATTGTGGTGGCCGAAGGGACCATGTTCTTTCTGCCGCCCGAATATCCGCGAGCAGATTGTCGTCTGCGGCCAAATCAAGTCCCAAAACATCTTTCAAATGGTCATTCAGAGCGTCGCGCTCGACTTCATAGCTGTCCGGAAGGATCTCACCATTATTTGGATTAGGCGCGGGAGTGGGAATTGTTGTCGAACAGGTTGAATGACGCATGTCCCAACAGCACCCATCGACGATTTGTGATGAACCGTGAAATCCATCAGATACGTGACAAATCGAATGAACGAGGTCGGCGCGTTGCCGTTGCAATACTCTGGTCCCTGCATCAAAGCCCCAAATGGCCAGTTTTCCGTAGGGCGTAGACAGCCTCCAGGCTCGGTCATGGCTTCGCCACCAAGGCAAGCTTATTAGCCGATACTGGTCAGCCATGAAAATCAACATTTTTTCTTTTTCTTCGCTTATGAGCCTGTCGCCCAAAAATTTTTTAACAAAGACACTCAGCCGGCGCATGGGTGTTTTCCTTCAGGTAAAGGGGTTTCGACGCGCCGTCGCTTTCCGACGATGGTGTTATGGTTTCGTGGTGTTAGGGCGGGGCGCGCCCGGGTCTTGTCCGGGTTGGACCGTGGTGGCGGCGTGCCCACAATGCATGTCGAGCCTCGGTAACAAGGCCTTTGGTCCGGGATGTCCAGGTGGACCGGGTGGAATGCGGGTCGCTTTTTGCTGAGTGACGGCTGCCAGACACATGCCGCCTGCTTAAACAATAGTTCAAAGTCAATTGGACAACATGGACATCCCGGACAAACGCAGTGATGGCGGCGATCTTTGCCGCCCGCCAACTCGGACAGATGTCGGACAACTCGGACGGCATGCCGCGCCCCTCATTTGATGCCGAGACGGCGGTCCAGTGCCTGCTGCCAGGTGCTGACATCCGGGACATAGTACGTGCGAGGTCGCGACTTGCCGCCGCTGGAAACGTTCTGCCGAGACGGCTGTCCAAACATCTGTGTCAGAGCCTTGCCGAAAGCGACGTTACTTGCGGGATGAATCTTGCAGTGCTGTCGGTAAGCGTCATGCAGCACGTTCGTGGCATAATGCTGAGAAAGAGGGTGGTGGCCGTTTGCTCCGACAATCGCGTCGGCGTCGATGCAGGCCTGTGCCCACTGCGTGATGCTGTCCGCGCTGAACCTTGTTTGTTCAATAGCCTCATTCGTCTTTGGTAGCTGTCGTGGATGCCAGCCTTTAAGGTTCACGCCTTGCAGGAACCAGAGGAGTTCCTCGGGACCGCCATTTTCCAGGTCGTCATAAAGTGGAACAAACCAAGACTTGTTCTGAGCCTTATGCGCACTCACGTCCAAGACAAAATAGCGTCGATCCCGGGCTCCTGCTTGCACTGCGTGGTCGTGATTGGTCGTCATAATAATGTGCAAGCGGTTGGGCACGGTCCAACGTGCGCCGTGCTTTACCTCTAGGGTAAGGGTCTCACCCGTTATGAGCGATTTGAGGTTGTCCGCCGTGGCGCGGTCGCCCGCCCATACCATCTCATCGGCGTCTATGAAAACGATGGTCTCTAGGTCAGCATTAAACCTGTCAAACAGGCGATCCTTGCTTGAAATCTTCCGGGCGTGATCTCCAAAAATCCGGCACATCCAGACGCTGACGGTCGTTTTCCCCGTACCCTGGTGCATGCTCTTGAGCACAATGACCGTTTCCGGATTCTTGTCTGGATGCTGCACTGCCCATGCCAGCCACCGAACGAGATACTTGAACTTGTCTTTGTCACGTCGGCAGATCACCTCACGGAGGTGCCGCAGAAATCGACGGATTCTTTTTGTACCTTTCCTTGGCGTTATGGGAAAACCATTCCACTGGTTGTACCGTCCTGGGACCGTAATCCCGGGCGGCAGAATAATTAGTCATCGCGAAGTCGGTCTCCCGCTCTGATTTCTTATTCATGCTGTTCATTCAGCATCCGATCGTAGTCAAAAGCTCAGCCTCCCACCGTTGGCTTCTCTTGCGACGGGGGGCCTCAAGATCGCTTTGGTACGTGCAAAAAAGAAGCGAGGGTCGCGTTAACAACCCCCGCCTCCCTGTCACCGTGCGACGAAGCCGGTTAAGGCTCCGCCGTCAGGCGCGCCCGCCGAACGAATAGCCGTCGTTCACGGGAGCATCGGCTCACCGTTCGCGCTCTAGAAGCGCTGCAAGTGACCCCTATGTGCCTTCTCGGGAGCCCGCTGTGGCACAGCGGGCCGTCCAAGCATAGAGCAGCAGGTCTCCCATCTGAGAACCAGCAAAGGCTTTGCCGGAGGCCAGGTAGGGCCCACCACTGAAAATGATGAGCGGACTTTCAATCGGCGTCGAGTCCGCAATGGCAGTTGCTATTAGAATCTTCTGGATCGTTGCCGTTAAGGCACACGCTAGCATTCAAGGTCGCGCAGAAATGACAGACGAAATGGCCTGCCAACGTCCGCGAGATTTCGACGAAGGAGACGGGCGGTCTCGGAGATTTTACGGCTGCCATAAGCGTTCTTTGACTCTCACGGCGAATCTCTTTGACCTGGCTGGCAGGCCGGGGCAGGCGCCGCGACGACAGCATCGGGTGCCCTTTCGTAGTGCAATCGGCATATCTGCTTTACCGCCGAAAGCGGACATTCGGGATTCCGCAAGGGCCCAAAGCGTCTACTTCCTACTCAGGCCGGCATTGGTGCGCGTTATCCATACACGCCTGAACGCCGCCATGGCGTGCTCTCGCGTCGCTGCATAGCCGCGGTCCGTCGGCATTCGCGCCGCTCGCTCGGTGACAATCCAAAACCAAGGCTGGTCTTTTGGTGCATTCGCAGCGCGAAAAACACGGCCAACGATTTTTCCCTTATCATCCCAGATGTCATAGTCGTGATCTGACCGTTTGGCGCCTGGGCTATCATTGGTAGCGTGAACGAGAACGAGTTTTTGACTCTTGCGCCGCACTGCTTTCAGAAACCATGCTGTCTGCTCTGTTCGCCGCCGCGATAGTGGGCGACGCGGCTCGCATTAGATCCCATAACCTCTGGCATCCGCCGTGGAATACGCAGGAAAGGTTCTTGCGACTCAGCCGTGACAAATGTTCGATTGTGACGTTCCTCCCATACGACTTGGCCCGGCTCCCGGCGAGCCGGGCTTTTTTAACTGCCGCAGCTGCTAGGCGGAGTGTCGCTTGTCCGATATTTCACCACCTTGACTGTTACATTCGGGCAGACCGGGCATTCAAAAGTGCGTTTATCGTAGCCCGGCTTGTCAGGCTCGATGCAGGCGAGCCACAACTGTGCCTTGCAGAATTCGCAAAAAGGCCGACCGATCATTCGCTGTTGCGGAAGATTTTGATCCTTTCGCACACCAGCCTCGTTTTCTGGCTACGGTCGTTTGACCGAGGCTTCGCAGCCCACGGCGTCAACCAAGCGCTTGCAACGTTTACTCGTGAAGGTGACCACAGTTCGACAATGGATGGACCATTGCCTGACGTTTTCGCGTGCGCCGGTTCTAATTTACCGGCAAAATTGCGGTGTCCGACACCCCGCCGGAGCGCGCGAGCTTGTCGCTCAGGCTTTCCTTTGCATCTTGGAGCCGCGTTTCACCCTTACCGACCGTGTTTTGAGTGTCCGGTTCCGCGCATTTCGGATCTACCTGCTCTTGGACGCGACCGGCATTTTCGTTGAGGGCGGAGCCTGAGCAACTACCACCGCCGGCAGCAACACTTTGATCGCTTGTGCTCAATTCCGCCGGATAACGCACCGCCTACGAAAGCGCCAGCGCATTTAACCGGCTAGGAAAGCCGTTGGCGCAGAGGTATTATGAAGTCCGTCGGGGGACGCTCACCAGAGTCTGTAGTTCACGCCGATCAGG
>CAVOQJ010000015.1:0-6973 GCA_963698325.1 Blastocatellia bacterium
GTAAGCACAGGCGGAATTGGTGGGAATTAGCACTGTCGCGTGCGACGAGGATTACTATGAGGACAAAGTCGATAAGACTCTAAGTAAACACGAGAAGCAGTCAGCGCCAATAATCAAGGGATTACTCGACGCGCCAAAAGTTGATTTAAGCGATAAAGAGCGTAAGCGACTGTCGGCGTTCGTTGGCACTCTTGCGAACCGGACTCCCAACACTCAGGAGCGACTATATAAAGGACATTCATTTTTCACGGGAAGCCTCGAAGAGTTCTTTGCGGACAAGGAGGACTTCTTTCGGTCCGAAAGAAGTCACGGTTTTGCGGGGACAGATGACGAGTTGGAAGCCACACGCCTGGGCCTTTTGGAAAGCGCCAAGCAAAGGTATTTAGAACGCAATCCCACAAAAACGGATGCTGGTCTGACAGAAACGGCACTCGAACTGGCCGAAGGCACTGAAGGGGTTATCGAAGGAAGGCAATGGCACCTCTTGAGTCAACCACATCACGCGTCTTTGTTACCTCAGACAATCCGGTCGTGTTGACGCGACCAGGGTATGAGGCATTATGGCGCGCCATTGGAATTAGACAGGGCTCTGTACTCTTGCCGCTGTCACCTACGCGCTGCCTCTTGATAGATGACGCCAAAACTGGCGATGCATTAGTGAGAATCAGTCGGGAGAAGGCTGATGCAATAAACAATTACGTCATTTCGTACGCTCACAACGCTGTGTTTGCGAACCTTCATTCCAAGACAATCGCTGCGGCCTTCGACCGAACTGTGTTTGGCAAAAACACGGACCTTCCTCGGCCAACCGATCTGGATTGAGCAAAGGCCTCCGCGTATAGTACCCGGCAGCCCGCTACGCCACAAACTTATAACCGTGGCCGCGCATGGTGAGAAAATGCCGCGGCTCCTTCGCGTCCTCTTCCAGCTTCTGCCGCAACCAGCCCACGTGAACGTCAACGGTGCGGGTCAGCATTCCGGTTTCATAGCCCCAAACCTCGCGCAGCAGTTCATCGCGCGAAAGCGTAGCGCCGCGTTGGGCGATAAAGTAGCACAGCAGTTGAAACTCTCGCGCGGAGAGTTCGACCTGCTTACCGTTGCTAAGCACCTGGGTGCTCCGAAAGTTTACAATGACAGAGCCAAAGCCAAACGCGTCGAGCGGCTCCGCTGCGCTCGCCGTGGTCCGGCTGCGCCGCAGCAACGCTTCCAACCGCGCCAGCAACTCGAGCGGCTCGAATGGTTTGCAAAGATAGTCATCCGCGCCCAGCTTCAGGCCCAGGACTTTGTCGATTACCTGGCCACGCGCCGTCAGCATCAGAATCGGCGTCGTGATACTTCGTTGCCGCAGATCGCGGCACACATCAAAGCCATTTTTGCCCGGCAGCATGACGTCCAGAATGATCACGTCGAAGTTGCCTTCGCGGGCGCGGGCCAATCCCGTCAAGCCATCGGCGGCCGTCTCAACGCGATAGTCTTCCGCGTTGAGCAGGTCCGTCAGGGCCATCGTTATCCCCGAGTCGTCTTCAATCAACAGGATCTTGTTTGCCATAGTCGCTGTAAAAAAGAGGCCGGGTGTCAGGTGTCAGGTGCCGGTCAGAAGCCGGCACGATCCGCGAACTCACGCGAAATAAGTCCAAACGATCACGAACCAGCAAGCTCTTCTTTCGTGTTGCTTCGTGTGATTTCGTGATCGTATCACCATTCCGACGGAAGCCCGCCCCGGCACCACTCAGGAAACCGGCAGATGCAACGTAAACGATGTCCCGTCACCTGGCGCTGACTGCACCGTCACGCTGCCGCCAAGCGCGCGCAGGGTACGCTCGACGAGACACAGCCCCAGTCCCGAGCCGCTAGTCGTCGCTACACTCTGTCCGCGATAGAAAGGTTCGAAGATATGCGGCAGATCCTTCGGCGCGATTCCGGGCCCGCGGTCAGCAACAGTGATTTGCACTTCCCTGCCCTTCGTTTTTTGCGCGGCACACGCGGTTACACTCAACCACTTGCCTCGCGCTGCGTACTTCAGCGCATTCTCAAACAAATTCTTCAGGGCACTTTCCAACGCGGGACCATCAGTGATCACCAGAGGCAGATCTTCTGCAAAGTGCTGCTCGATTTGCCAGCCATCTTCCGCGAAAGGCACGGCGTACTCGGCCAAAGAGCGTTCGGCAATCTCAGTCACGTTGGTCGGTTGTGGGTCATAAACTCGACGACCCGATTGAATACCCGCGAAGCTAAGCATGCGCTCGACCTGATTGATCAGCCGGCGCGCTTCACGCTGAATCACGTCACCGTATTGCTGCACCCGGCTCGGGTCCTGGATCGTGCCTTGCGATAAATTGTAGCTCGTCGATTGAATGACAGTCAGCGGCGTGCGCAATTCGTGAGAGACGCCCGCCACGAACTCCATCTGCTGTTGCGCCAAACGGCGCGCGCGCAACGTGGCCAGCATCAACATCACTGAGCTGCCGGCCAACAGCACGAGCATGATCAAACTAAATCCGAGGATGTGTAGTCGGGCATTTTCGACCAGCGCTTCAAGCGAACCGGCTTTGTTCTTCACCACCAGCAGCCAGGCCTGGTCATCGGCGCCTCCGCGCTTGCCGCGGATTTCAGTGAGCGGCACACCTTGCGGACCAGAGACAAACGGCTGCGGTCCCGGCCGGGGCGGCGGACGACGCTCGTTCGGCGCGAAGCCATCGGGGGGACGCGGCGGCCCTTGACGATCCTGCGGCATGTTTGCGTCAAGCAAGACAATGCCGGCGTCAACCTGTGAGAACGACGCAATCGTCAGCGTTGGATCCGAACCATAGATCATACTCAATGGGTAGCTGGCAACGACCGCCACCTGATAGCGGGCGCCACTCCCGTAATGCCGCGCCACTAGTTCGGGAATCAGATACTGACGGAGATAGTCATTATCGACTTCAAGAAAACACCAGCCCCTCAGTTCAGGCACATGATCCGATCCCCGCGGGGGCGCTGGCTTGAGCGATTGCAGCCAGTCGCGCGAATCCTGCGGCTGTTCTGATGGCGGCGACTTAATCATCAGGCCGCCGGGTCGTTGCCAATCTGGTGTGGGGGCGCCGGTAACTAGTGGAAATATCAACACCGGTCTACCTTGAAAAAACTCAAACGCAAATCCATTTGGGAAAAGCGGAGGCTGGCCTCCGGGCAAACGCAGCCGCTCCTCCAGAACGCGGCGATAAACGACAAACTCGGTGGGCCAGTCTTCAGTTTTGAATTGGTTGTCGCCCGTCTGCAACCGTCTGAAGACGACTCCTTTGTCGCTTTGCATGCCGATGCTGATCGAGGCTAGTAGTTGCGGGCGGTCAGCGGTGCTGTGCCATCGTCTGGTAATCTCGATCATGTATGGCTCAAATGCGACATCGTTTCTTTCGTCCGGCGGTGGACGGAAGAAAGGCGGCAGTTGCAGCAGGGTATCTCGGAAATCGCCGCTGAAGTTTCGTAGCGCCACCTCCATGGCTTCACGGCCTTGTCGTCGGTGGGCGTCGCTCGCGAAATTGATCCAGCGATACTGAAGCACACCGGCGATCACCGTGAGCAGCAACACCGCCACGCAACCCGACACTAGCCAATTTATTCTGACCCGACCGAACATCACTCGCAGTATAACTTTCAAATTTGGTCACCGGCCTCGACTTCGGACCAAGACTTTACCTCGTCTTTACAAAACGGTCGTCACTTTACGAACAGTTTACATAGCAACGCCAACCTTTCTCTTAGCATAGTCGTACATCGTTGCAGTTCCACAAAACTTTCAAGAGGAGAACCAATGCGAAAACTAGCAATTCTAATGTGCCTTGTTGCGATGGCCGCCGTCGCGTTGCCGCAGCAGATGCCGCCGCAAACTGCCAGCGCGCAGTCTGACGCAAAAAAGGCTTTCGAGAGACTCAAAACCCTGGCAGGTTCCTGGGAAGGAACTATCGGCAATTTGTCCACGCAGGTGACAATTCGCGTGACTTCCGCCGGCAGCGCGATCATGCACGATGCCTTTATGGCCTCGACTAATAAGATCACGATGATTTATTTGGAGGGTGACCGTCTATTATTGACTCATTACGGTGGCGAGGGAAATCGGCCCCGCTTTGAAGGCAAGTTAACGCCGGACGGAAAGAGCGTAGAGTTCAGCTTTCTCGATGTTGCCGGAGGCACGCAGAGAGGACTCATGAAGCGCATGATGTTCACCATGGTTGACGCAAACAATCATGTCGTAGAGGTGACTTACATTCTGCCGGACGGTAGGCCGATTCAGGCGCGCGGCGAATTTCAACGGACAAAATGACTGAACTGAAATCACGGTCACGTGAGGAATACTTATGACGTCACGCATCACCCCCTCTTCTCCACGTTCCCTAGCCCGCATGACAGGTCTGTTTTTTCTGCTCACAATCCTGACAGGAATATTCGCTCAGGGCTTCGTCAGCGAAAGACTCATCGACTTCAGCGACGCTGCCGCTACGGCGACCAACATCCTGACGCACAAAGGACTGTTTCAGGTGGGCTTCACCGTCTATCTCATTGAGATGGCGTGCCAGGTCGTGACCGCAGTGCTCTTCTATCAATTACTGAAGCCGGTAAACCGGACCGTCGCTTTGCTGTCGCTCTTCCTGGAGGTCACCGGCTGCATCATCAAGACCTTCGCCCGGGTTTTCTATATCGCTCCGTTGTTCGTGCTGGGACGCCCGGCGGCTTTGGAAGGATTCAGTGCGGAACAATTGCAGTCCGTGGCGCTCATTCTCCTTAAAGTGAATGATCAGGGCGCTGGTGCGGCTTTGGCATTTTTCGGATTCTCAACTCTCCTGGGCGGCTATTTGGTTTTCCGCTCAACGTTTCTGCCGCGCTGGCTCGGGGTTTTGTCGTTCGTTGCAGGCTTAGGCTGGCTGACCTTCCTTTACCCGTCGCTTGGATACCGTGCGTTTCCCATCGCCGCACTCTTCGGTCTGTTAGGCTCAGCCGCAACGATCTTCTGGCTACTTGTGTTTGGTGTGAATGAAGAGAGATGGATCAAACAGGCGGGGTCAGGACCTGGGTTTTAAGATGCGATTGCCCATATTAGTTCTTCACATTTGCGCTGGTGTCTTAGGGGTACTGTCCGGGGCGGCCGCAATGTCGTTCCGGAAAGGTTCTCGACGGCATCGCGTAGCCGGAAACGTATTTTTCGTCGCGATGCTCGTCATGGGTTCAAGCGCGGCGTATCTCGGCAATGTTTTCGGCGGGCTATTCGCGTGTTATCTGGTGGCAACCGCGTGGTTGACCGCCAGGCGGCGAGAAGGGGAAACGGGTATTTTCGATTGGGCTGCGTTTCTGTTTGCCTTGGCGGCCGGAGTTCTCTTCGTGACCCATGGCGTAAGACTGGTTACGGGAGCAGTTGCGCCAAAACCTGGAGTTCCTGTTGGAATGATCTTTTTCCTTGGTTTCGTGGTCCTGCTTGCTGCCGCGGGAGACCTTCGCATGCTCATGCGCGGCGGCGTTTTCGGTAGACAGCGAATCGTGCGCCATCTTTGGCGCATGTGCTTTTCGTTTTTTATCGCTACCGGTTCCTTCTTTCTGGGCCAGCAACAGGTGTTTCCAAAAGCGTGGCGTGGAGCAGCCGTGTGGTTTGTTCCGGCGCTTCTGCCACTAGCAGCAATGATTTTCTGGCTGGTCCGAGTTCGTTTTACAAATGCATTCCGAGGGAAGTCGGTTTCAAGCAGCGGCAATGTTCAGTCGTTGCCGACTTAAATAAGAGAGGCTGACAGTGATATGTCCGGCTTTATAAAGAGAATAAACTGGCAGCTCTGGGCGGGATTTGTCCTCAGCCTGGTTGCGGGATTGAGCTACCCGTTCCTACTTTCCGATTGGGAGATAACGCGGGATTATGCATGGGCCAATCTGCTCCTGTTCGCGCCCGCCATGGTGCTTTTGATTCTTGGCCTGCGCCGTGCCTTAAAACCTGACAAGGGAATTGTCTCAAAAATCTTCAGCTCTTTGGCGGCAGCGCTTGGAGTATTACTTTTTGCAGGGCTTCTTTTTCTGGTCTTCGTCGCCTTCCGGTGGCTGCCTGAATCGGCTGGAGCGCCACAGGTCGGACAGAAGGCGCCCGACTTTACCCTTACTGACACGAACAATAAGCCGGTGACATTAGCTCAGTTGTTACCGAGCCGGTTAATAACAAGCCGCCAAGAGGCGTGCTGCTAATTTTTTACCGAGGCTATTGGTGAGCGTCATGTAACTCCGAGTTTCGGGGTATCGAAAAAAATATGAAGGCGCTTAGTGATGCGGGAATTCGTGTAGTTGCGATCAGCGTTGATAAGCCTGAGAAAACTCGCGTTAAAATGGTCCAGGAAGCTGGATACACTTTTACTTTTCTCTCGGATCCAAAACTCGAGGTAATTCGCCGCTATGATCTGGTTCACGCCGAAGAGTTAGCAAGCGGCAAAGACATTGCGCGTCCGGCTGAGTTCCTGATCGATCCGTCCGGAACGATCCGCTGGCAAATGGTGACTGAGAATTTTTCTGTACGCGCGCGGGCCGAACAGGTTCTCGAAGCCGCAAAGGCGCTGCCGTGAGTGCCTTTTCTTGCGGCACAAACTACGTCCGTGCACGGCCTTCCTCGAATTCTGGGCGTGCTGATGGCGTTGGGTTGGCTCTCTCCGAATCGTCCATGATGACCGCCAGCAATAGCTCTCTTTATTATCGCGATTGTAATCTCTGCGAGGCGATATGTGGCGTCGAAAGCACTATTCAAGGCGACTAACGTCTCGACGTCCGCGGTGACGAGGACGACCATATCAGCCAAGATTATATCTGCCCAAAGGCCGCTGCCCTGAGAGATCTTCACTATGATAGATGGGGCTAAGATGGTGGCGGGACGTGTTGATACGTAACCAGACGAAGCGATACCTTGACGACCGCTAGGCGCTAAATACTGGCTTATTCGACCTGGTGGGATTAGGTAGGACCGTCTTCATGG
>CAVOQJ010000016.1:0-5363 GCA_963698325.1 Blastocatellia bacterium
CATAACAGCTGATTCTCTGGTTTTTTGCCGGGTGGCATACCTCTTGCCCATCTTAGATAGACAAAACGAGTAGAGCATATGTATCGGCGAATCCTAGTGGCAGTCGACGGAAGCTATACCTCTAATCTGGCACTCCAGGAAGCCTTCAAATTGGCAAAGGAGACAAAAGCAAAGCTACATCTGGTGCACGTCATCGACATCACTCCTGGTGTGGAAGGAGGTTTTAATCCAGGGACCTTGCGCCGGATGGTTCGCGAAGAGGGAAATGAACTCCTCAAGACAATCGCTGACCTTGCGGGCCAGGCCGGCGTCGATGCCGATACTGCGATGCTTGAGGAAATGCCGGAGAAAATTCAGCAAAGCAATTGCAAAGGAAGCTCGGCGCTGGGAAGCGGATCTGATTGTTATGGGGACCCACGGACGCATCGGCGTTGCGCGGTTAGTTCTGGGCAGCGTGGCTGAGGGGGTGGTCCACATCGCCCCCGTACCCGTGCTTCTAGTTCGAAGCCCTTAAAGTCAAAAGACATCACTGCGCACTAGACTCATCTTTATGGTCGCCAGCCGACGAGGCTGTAGACGAGCACTGCAAACACAATCAGACTTACAGTGAGATAAATGCGGTCATGCTGCCGCGCAAAGGCAAAAACCGAAAAGGCCACTCGCGCTACCGGAGTCGCTACAAGCACGAGAAGGCCAAGCTGTATCATCCCCCGACTGTGCAGCTCAATCGCAGCGGCCAGAATGCCTGACACGCTACGCAGGTCCGCTGGCTCCCCGCGGAAAACCCGATAATCTGGAGAGGTCGTGCCGTAACGGATCAGATAAAATATTCCTCCCGCAAGCACCACTATAGCCGCGAGGATCACCCCCGCCCTTAACAGGTTCCCCATGACCTCCTCAACCCGCTCATCAGACCACCGACTCTTTTTACCCACGTTCTCTTCCACGTCTTAAAACTTTCCCGTTAGCCCGTTATAGATCATCTCGATCCCCAGCAGCACGATCACCAGACTAAAGACGATACGTAACATCCGGGTCTGGGCGCGCACCAAGACGTGCGCCCCGAGTAGTGAACCCGCGAGCACTCCTAGCATTACCGGCATGGCCAGGCCTGGATCAATATATCCGCGGTTGAGATAGACGCCGGCGCTGGCGGCGGCTGTTACCCCGATCATGAAGTTGCTAGTGGTGGTCGAGACCTTAAACGGGAGGCGCATAGCTTGGTCCATGGCCAGCACCTTAACCGCTCCAGACCCGATCCCAAGCAAACCAGAAAGCATTCCTGCAAGAAACATCAAACTGAAACCGGTAGGAATGGCATGGGCATGGTAAGCCTGCGGACCACCAGGAGTCGGATAGTTTCCATCCATCCTCAAAAGTGTCGCCAATCGATCCGGCGGAGCATCGCTGACCACCTCTGCCTTTGGCTGGCTTGACAAGTAAGCCGAGTAGATCAAAACCAATCCAAAGATCACTGCGATCACAGCCGTAGATAATTTCGCCGCAACGGTGGCGCCAAAGAGAGCGCCGACTGTGGTCGCAATTTCAAGAAACATCCCAATCCTTATATTGCTATAGCCTTCCCGGACATAAGCCGCCGCCGCTCCGGAAGAAGTCGCAATGACGGAAACCAGAGAAGCTCCAATCGCGTAGCGAATATCGACGCCAAAGACCAGCGTTAAGAGGGGCACAATGACAATCCCGCCACCCAGCCCGGTCAACGACCCCAAAAATCCTGCAAGCAAGGAACCCAACGCAATGACTACCGTAAACTCAAGGGTGTTCAAATCCATAGCTTACGAACCAGCCACATCTTCACCCCCTGCGTGAGCACGACATATAGTAGGAGTGTTATCAGTAACAGGGGCCAATAGAGGAACGGCAGAGGAACAAACCCCAGCCACACTCCGATCGGTGAAAACGGCAACCACATCCCGACTAACATGATCGCCACTGAGGTCACGATGAGCGGCCAGCTGGCGCGGCTTTGGATGAAAGGCACTTTGTTTGTCCGGATCACGTGGATAATCAGAGTTTGCGTGAGCAATGATTCGACGAACCAGCCGGTCTGAAACAACGCGGCAGCGTAGGTCGAATCTGGATTGCTTAAACTGGCGCGGGCAAAATGCTCGGCAAGTTCAGGCGGCGGCATGAGCCCCAGGTTATTGCACTTGAAGATGAACCACATCATTAGCGTACGTCGTGTAATCAAAGATCGAACTGCAAGGCCCAATAAAGAGAATGAACCGCGCGATCTCGCCCATGGACCATGGCCGCGGCTTGGCCACTTGTTCTGGATCCACGTCGTCCGTTGGAATGGGCACTTGGGAAAAATCGTAGAGCAGGTTGTTGGTTAGAATCTTGATCGGGGCCATCGGCAGGAAAGGCAACCAAAGGCTCGCCCCCAGCACGCTGAACATGTTGCCGAAATTCGAGCTGGCGCCCATGCGGATGTACTTGAGGATGTTGGCGAAGACCTTGCGGCCCTCGATCACGCCTTCTTCCAGCACCATGAGGCTCTTTTCCAGCAGAATCACGTCGGCGGCTTCTTTGGCGATATCTACGGCGGTATCGACCGATATGCCCACGTCGGCTGCGCGCAATCCGGGAGAGTCGTTGATGCCGTCGCCCATGAACCCGACCACATGTTTTCCGTTTTGCAAAGCCTTGATGATGCGTTGCTTGTGAGCGGGCGAGAGACGCACAAACAGCGTCGTGCATTGGGCGCTTCGGCCAGCTCCTCGTCGCTCATCTCCTCGACCTCCGGTCCAGAGGACATGCTCCAGGGGCAGGCCGACTTCTTTGCAGATCTTGCGCGAAACCAGCTCGTTGTCGCCGGTGAGCACCTTGACCGCGATGCCGTGTGCTTGCAGAGCGGTTATAGCCGGCGCCGCGGTTTCCTTCGGCGGATCGAGGAACGCGACGTAGCCTTTCAGGATCAGGTCGTATTCGTCGTCCTTGCTATACGTGGGCTTGGGATCGCTGTCGCAATAGGCGATGGCCAGGACGCGAAAGCCGTCGGCGATAACCGGTCGTATTCCTCCTTGAGATCGTCAAGCAGTAGTGGGTCCATCGGGTAGAGCTCACCGTCGAGCTCGAACTGCGTGCAGCGAGGGAAGACCGCCTCCGGTGCACCCTTGCTGATCAAACGGTGCTTGCCTTCGGCGTGCAGACCACGACGGACATGACTGCGGCCGAAGTCGAAAGGGATTTCGTCCACCTTTGCGTATTCGGGGATGGACAACTCGCGATGAGTCTCTTGATGCTGCAGAACGGCACGGTCCAGGACGTTTTTCAGGCCCGTCTGGAAGTGGCTGTTCAGGTAGGCGAGTGCAATACGCTGAGGCTCGCCTGTCGAACGACATCACAGTGCTTTTCAAGGATGACGTGGTCCATCGTCAGCGTGCCGGTCTTGTCGGTGCAGAGCACGTCCATCGCGCCGAGGTTCTGGATGGCGTTGATCCGCTTGACGATCACCTTCTTGCGGCACATCGCGAGGGCGCCTTTGGAGAGGCAGACCGTCACGATCATCGGCAGCATTTCCGGCGTCAGGCCCACCGCCACCGCGAGGGCGAAGAAGAACGCCTCGCCCCAGTTATCCTTGGTGAGGCCGTTGATGAGGAAGACCAGCGGCACCATGACGGCCATGAACCGAAGCATCAGCCAGGTGAACCCGGATATGCCCTTGTCGAAGCTGGTTGGGACGTGGGCCCTCGGTGATGGCGCTGGCCATGGTTCCGAGATAGGTCCTCAGACCGGTCTCGACGACCATGGCGGTTGCAGAACCGCTTTCAACGCTAGTGCCCAGGAAACAGATGCTTTTGAGTTCCAGCGGTGTCTTGCCTGCAAGCGGTTCGGCGGTATCGAACTTTTCCACCGGAAACGATTCACCGGTGAGGCTGGCTTGGGTCAAGAACAAGTCTTTACAGGACAAGATGCGGAGGTCGGCGGGAATCATGTCGCCGGCAGCAAGCTTGACGACGTCTCCTGGGACCAGTTCGGCCAATGGAACTTCTCGTTCCCTGCCCGCCCGGATGACGGTGGCGGTGACGTGGATCATCGCCTTGAGCTTGGCGGCCGCGGCATCGGCGCGGGCCTCCTGGACGAACCGCAAGGAAACGCCCAGGACTATCATGATAACCATCAACACCCCGGAGACCACATCGGACGCGGTTTCAGCCGTCGTGAAGGAAATGATTGCAAGCACCAAAAGCAAGATCACCAGCGGATTCAGGCACGCCTTGAGAAAGAGCCGAAGACGCGTAAAGCGCTGTTCATGGGCCACCACATTGGGGCCGCATTCCACCAAACGTTGCTGTGCTTCCTCTTCGGTAAGGCCCTCCGCTCGGCTCCGCAACTCGGCAACCACCTCTGGGAGCGCGACGGAAGCAGCATGGATGAGTCTGGACGACACCTGAATGGTGCCATTCGCACGTCTGAATGTGAGAATGTTTCTCGGAAGAATCGAAGGAGGAAGCAACACCATGGTAACTCACCGGGTTTCCAGCGCAGAGGCGTTGCCGCGGTTTTTGCTGTGGGCTTTAACTTGGCGGAGGTTCGAAGTCGCCGGTCAAGCCCTCTAGGCTGGGGGATCTGCAGCTGTTGCAATAGTTCAATGACTGGGACGCTCCAAAAGATAATCTTTATTCGAATCAAGGCGCCACCCGTGGATACAACTTCCCGCCGATGATGACCATGATGGCTACCGCTACCAGCAGAATAGTGAAATCTTCGCCCAGCCCGAAAGCACTGACCCCGCCGGTCAACATGTGGTAAAAGATAGCGACGAACAAAACGCTTTGCGCCAGGATGCCGGGAGTCATGAAATCCAAATACGACAGACCGCCGGTGGGAATGATGCGCGTACGGGTGAACAAAACCGTGAAGCATCCACCGCTGTGTATTCCCCAAAGCGACGGGTCAGAGATGAGGTTTCCAAAACCACCGCATTGACGCTTATTCGGTTTCGTTCCATTACCCTTGGCCCCTCCCCCCTATTTTAGGTCGCGTCCTATGCCTTATATAAGCCGGCTTCCCTATTAAATCATTCAAGATATACGCAACGACCAACTGCCTCTCGCTCCTTTTAAAGTTAAGGAGACTTTGGGTCTCTTCACACAAAACCGTGATAAGCTCGCCTAAAGTTGTTTGTACTCGAATTGTTTCAGAACGCTTCATCGCTCCTCCTCAAAATAACCACGATCAATGGTTGTCTGTGCATGGTGACTCTTCGACGGGCAATCTTTGTGCCATACTTTCAAAGACCGAAGATCGGCGAGGCGCAAGCGCAATTTTCTTGGCCGCAACCGTTGTGGCATGTATTAACGGGATGAGGCAAAAATGCGTGGTGAGTGTGGCATTAT
>CAVOQJ010000017.1:0-5976 GCA_963698325.1 Blastocatellia bacterium
ATTCTAAAAGGCGCCAAGCCCGCCGATCTTCCCGTGGAGCAGCCGACGAAGTTCGAGTTCGTCATCAATCTCAAAACGGCCAAGCAGATCGGCCTGACGATTCCGCCGAATGTGCTGGCGAGGGCGGATAAGGTGATCAAATAGCAAAGAGCACAAACACGTAGAAAACCTATGAGAAAGACAGTCATTAGCTTTGCTCTTATGCGCCATGCTCTTTGCGCTTTGCGCTTCCGCCGAGGCGCAGCAGCCGACGAAAGTCCCGCGGATAGGATACCTAGCTGCTGCCTCCCTTTCCGCTATCTCGGCCCGCATCGAGGCATTCCGGCAGGGTCTGCGCGAGCTTGGGTACGTGGAGGGGAAAAACATTGTCATTGAGTGGCGATATGCAGAGGGAAAACTCGATCGCCTCCCCGCGCTCGCGGCCGAGCTAGTGCGTCTCAAGGTAGACGTCATCGTCACGGCTGGTCCGGCAGCAACCCGTGCCGCCAAGGAAGCAACTGCTACGATTCCCATTGTCATGGCGCAGGATACCGATCCTGTTGGCAACGGGTTCGTCGCCAGCCTTGCGCGACCTGGCGGGAACATTACTGGATTGTCAACCCTTGCCCCGGAGCTAAGCGGAAAACGACTGGAGCTTCTGAAGGAGATCGTTCCTAAGCTCTCCCGCGTGGCCGTCTTCGGGACTTCAACCAGCCCGGGCAACGCACAAGCGTTAAGAGAGATGGAACTCGCCGCAGGGGCGTTCAGGGTGAAGCTTCAATACCTAGACGTACTAGAGTCCCAAGGATATTGAGACTGCATTCCGAGCCGCAAGCAAGGGGCGTGCTGACGCAGTCCTCGTGCTGGCGCGAGCCCCGTCCTCAATTCTCACCGAACACAGATTGCAGACCTCGCGGTAAAGAGCCGGCTCCCGGCGATATACGACAGGCCAGAATATGTGGAAGCCGGGGGGCTTATGACCTACGGCGTGAGCTTTACCGACTTGTACCGGCGCGCCGCCACCTACGTGGACAAGATTCTGAAAGGCGCCAAGCCCGCCGATCTGCCGGTCGAGCAGCCGACGAAGTTCGAGTTCATCATCAATCTGAAAGCCGCCAAGCAGATCGGCCTGACGATTCCGCCGAATGTGCTGGCGAGAGCGGATAGGGTGATCAAGTGAGCAGTAAGCGAGTGAGGCGAAAGGTAGCGAGCAGAGAAAACGCGATGAAACATGAGAAAATTCATTGGTCTTGCTGCTTTGCGCTATGCTCTTTGCGCTTTGCGCTTTCCGCCGAGGCGCAGCAGCCAACGAAAATCCCGCGGATAGGATACCTAAGTGCTGCCTCCCCTTCCGCTAACTCGGCCCGCATCGAGGCATTCCGGCAGGGTCTGCGCGAGCTTGGGTACGTGGAGGGGAAAAACATTGTCATTGAGTGGCGATCTGCAGAGGGAAAACTCGATCGCCTCCCCGCGCTCGCGGCCGAGCTAGTGCGTCTCAAGGTAGACGTCATCGTCACGGCTGGTCCGACAGCAACCCGTGCCGCCAAGGAAGCAACTTCTACGATTCCCATTGTCATGACGCAGGATAGCGATCCTGTTGGCAAGCGGGTTCGTCGCCAGCCTGGCGCGACCTGGCGGAAACATCACTGGATTGTCCACCCTTGCCCCGGAGCTAAGCGGAAAACGACTGGAGCTTCTGAAGGAGATCGTTCCCAAGCTCTCCCGCGTGGCCGTCTTCGGGACTTCGACCGACCCGGGCAACGCACAAACGTTAAAAGAGATGGAACTCGCCGCAGGGGCGTTCGGAGTGAAGCTTCAATACCTAGACGTACTAGAGTCCCAAGGATATTGAGACCGCATTCCGAGCCGCAAGCAAGGGGCGTGCTGACGCAGTCCTCATGCTGTGGCGGGCCCCGTCGTCACTTCTCACCGAACACAGATTGCAGAACTCGCGGTAAAGAGCCGGCTCCCGGCGATATACGACAGGCCAGAATTTGTGGAAGCCGGGGGGCTTATGACCTACGGCGCGAGCATTACCGACTTGGACCGGCGCGCCGCTACCTACGTGGACAAGATTCTGAAAGGCGCCAAGCCCGCCGATCTTCCCGTCGAGCAGCCGACGAAGTTCGAGTTCATCATCAATCTGAAAGCCGCCAAGCAGATCGGCCTGACGATTCCGCCGAATGTGCTGGCGCGGGCGGATAAGGTGATCAAGGAAAGCGCCGGGATAAACCGGCATGGAGTAGCGGATGAGAGAGCCGCACAAGAAAGGAGTAGCGCACCATTTTGGCCCCGAGTCATGCGCCTGGGTCCGCAAGGATGCGGGCGAAGCGTTGACAGGGGTACACACAGGCCAGGTATGGAGCTCCGAAATCACCACTTCGGTGTGCCGACCGTGTCTTGATACGGGGAAGGCAACATGAAGGGCAGCGTTAGGCGCGAGCGGTCCTTCGACACCGCGGAGTCAGAGACCCTAGGCATGTGTGGAAACTCCATGCGCGAGAACCGGGAGGCCCTGCAGACGCCCACACTCGATGGCAGTGCGGGACGGTCGAAGAAGGCTAAAAGCCGTAATGTCGACATGCACGTCTGCGGGGAGTCGGACGGCCTCGTAGTACCAACGAAGCGGGCGAACAAAGCCGACGCATATGCGTTAGCAGCGGAGTCCGCAGAGGGAAGGAGGGCGACCAAGGGGAACGCACCACAAGCGCACTCGTGCCGGACACAGAGCCGGGGATGCGAGTCACAGGGTTTGTGGCGCGTACGACAAGCCGTGATCTCGACGAGCGGCTGGCCGTCACATGAACCCGAGGTAAGAGCCGTATGAGGTAATTCCTCACGTACGGATCCGTGCGGGGGGCCGCTCGCAAGGGCGGTCCCTACCGCGACTGATGGAAGAAAACCAAGCAGCGATGCCAGGATTGAACTGAATTCTCCTACGACTTAATCCTACAAGACGGGACTGTTGCGTCGTTTCAGTTCAATCGTGAGAGCAAACTGGACCTGCGCTCCCTTATGATGAATATGCGGAAACATCTTTCGGCATTTGTCGGGTTGCCGCGATTCTTTTGGCTTTACAATTCATCGTTCCCATTATAGAAACGACCCGACCGAACAGTGATTCAATTGTGGATAATACAGAAGTAAAGCGGGACTATACGAAACTAGATAATCATAGTTGACGGCCGAAAGTCAGGAGGACGCCGATTATGGATCCGATCAGACGCAAAATACTGAAAACGGGCGCCGCGGTGACGGCGATGGCTGCAGCGCCACGCGTGTTTGCTGAGCAGGCCGGGCAAGGAGGAACTGCCATGCCGTTCTACGAAAAAGGCCCCGTTCGCATCCACTATGAGGAGGCCGGTTCCGGCTTCCCGTTGTTGCTCATTCCCGGCGGGGGACTGAACTCGACGATCGCCGGCCTGGCGACGCACCCTTTCAACCCGATCGAGGAGTTCAAGGGCGAGTACCGCTGCATCGCGGCCGACCTGCGCAACGCCAATGGCGGCCAGTCCACCGGCCCGCTCGAGATCGACCGGCCGTGGGATGCCTATACCGACGACCACCTCGGCCTGATGGATCACCTGGGCATCGACAAGTTCATGGTGCTGGGCTTCTGCATCGGCGGTCCGTTCATCTGGAACCTCTTGAAGCGCGCGCCCGATCGCGTCGTCGCGGCCGTGCTGGCGCAGCCCAGCGGGTTCCGGCCGGAGATGCCCGACCTCTTCTACGACAACAACATGACCGGCTGGGGTCCGGAACTGGTCAAGCGCCGGCCCGACATCACGATGGAGATGGTCGACAAGTTTCTGACCAAGATGTACCGCACCAACGCCCGACTTCGTCTTCACCGTGACGCGCGATTTCGTGCGCAATTGCCAGACGCCGGTGCTGATCCTGCCGGACGATGTCCCGGCGCATCCGTACGCCGTCGCCATGGAGGCCGCGATGCTCGCGCCGAAGGCCGAAGTGAGCATGTACCCGTGGAAGGAACCCAAGGAGCGGATTCCGCTGGCGGTGCGCCAGATACGTTCCTTTCTCCGGGCGCATCGGCCTGCTTCTGCTTAGACGGCGGTGTCTATACGACAAGGGACTGACGCCCGGTGACCGCGTTACACCTCGCGAGCATGACGTTAATCATGTAATAGAATTGGATTCTCCAAGTCTCCCGTACGGCGTGAGACCACATTGAGGCGTCGTTCAATTTAATCCTAAGGCACGTGGTGGGTTTCTGAATCTGGATAGATCTGCGACCTGATGTGCGGAGATACTGCGATCTCATGGTATTTGCCTGCGAAACAAGCCTGCGAAATATCCTTGACACACTTTCGCGATCTAGTTGATACTCCTGGGACGATGCCTGCGAAAGTTTGACAGGATGAGTATTCTGAACAACGAGGCTACAGTGCGCCACGACCGAGTTGCCGCTCCCGACTACGACGCGAACGATTCGATTTTCGAGGTCGATCATCTCTCGCTCGCCTATCCGGGTGGTCGAGGTTATCCCGCAGTGGAAATCCTGAACGATGTGTCTTTCAGCGTGGAGCGGGGGCACTCGCTCACACTTGTCGGCCCGTCCGGATCCGGGAAGTCGAGTGTGCTTCGCTGTCTCAACCGTCTCGTCGAGCCCACCTCCGGCACGGTGCGATTCGATGGCCGTGACATCCGATCGTTCGATCCCCGCGAGCTCCGGCGTCGCGTCGCGCTCGTCATGCAGACGGCGGTGATGTTCGAAGGAACGGTGCGCGACAATCTCTGCATCCGCCCCGCTGGCGTGCCAGGTGATTTCTCAGAGAATCGACTGGCAGCGACACTCGATGAAGTCGGGCTCGATCCGAAACTTCTCGACCGCGAGGCTGCGACGCTCTCCGGGGGCGAGAAACAACGCGTAACGATCGCTCGGGCGCTGTTGCACGATCCGCAAGCGCTCCTCCTCGACGAGCCGACATCGGCGCTCGATCCACCCAACGCGCTTCTCGTGGCTGAAACCATCTCGGGACTTCGCGCGGCGCGTGTCCTGAGCATCGTCGCGGTGACCCACCAGCCTGATCTTGTCCGAAGGCTCGGCGGGAGCTTGCTCTATCTGATGAAGGGGCGCGTCGAGGCGTCTCAGTCGCTTGACGCTCCCGATGCATTGGACACGCGCCTTCAGGCGTTTCTGGCGGGCGAGAAGATCGCCAGCGGGAGCAGTCGGACGTGAGCCCGACCGCCGGTATCAGCGATCTGTCCGTCTGGCAACTGGCGATGGCGCTCGTCCTCGTAGCCGCGATCATCGTGGTGTCGGTTCGCCAGTCGCTCGGACTCGAGCGCGATCTCGCGATCGGCACAGTTCGCGCCATCGTCCAGCTCTACGCCGTTGGTCTCATCCTCGCGGCGGTGTTCGCAGCCGCACGCTGGTATTGGGTCCTCTTGATCCTCGGGGTCATGACCGGCGTGGCTACGCAGGCGGCGGTGTCTCGTCTCGGGAAGCCATTGCCGGGCGCGGCGTGGATCGCCGCGATTGCGCTAACGGTCTCGACAGCCGCGACGCTCTCTTACGTGATCGGCGTCGTCGTGCAGGTGCGGCCCTGGTACGAGCCTCAGTACATCATTCCTATTGCAGGCATGATCCTCGGCAACTCGATGACGAGCGCCGCGCTCGCCGGCGACCGTTTGCAAAGCGATTTACGGGCTCGCTCAGATGAAATCGAGGCGAGACTCGCTCTCGGTTTCTCCGGACGCGAGGCCGTGCAGCCCATGGTACGCGCGTCGCTGCGGGCGGCGATGATCCCTACCGTGAACGGAATGATGACCGTCGGTCTGGTGCAACTGCCCGGCA
Organism: Blastocatellia bacterium; assembly: GCA_963698325.1. Classification (GTDB taxonomy): domain Bacteria; phylum Acidobacteriota; class Blastocatellia; order Pyrinomonadales; family Pyrinomonadaceae; genus PSRF01. Next base: position 5,798 of record CAVOQJ010000017.1, read on the forward strand.
TGATGACCGGTCAGATTCTCGCCGGTTCGTCGCCGCTCGTCGCGATCCGCTATCAGATGGTCGTCGTGTTCATGCAGGGAGCCGCGACCGCACTTGGCTCGCTGCTCTTTGTACGACTGGCCGCTGGTCGCTATCTCACGCCGGCTCACCAGCTCCGGCGCTACCTGTTGTAGCTAAAG
>CAVOQJ010000018.1:0-222500 GCA_963698325.1 Blastocatellia bacterium
AGCATCGACGCCACCGACGGGGCGGATCGCAAACAAGATCAGCTTGCTAAACAGCCTCCGAGAACTGGGCGTCTGGTTGCTCGATGCCAGCTTAGCGGCACTGTACTTCCACCGCCGGCCAAAGATAGATCCGACAACCTTGGAGGCTTGTATTCAGGTTGGCTGGGATCATCACGTTCGCCGAGTCGTGGAAGTCGCGAATCCCGCTCATATTGTTTGCGTCGGAAGGGAGTTGCCAACTCTTCGGAAAGCGGCTCTCGTATACCCGCGTGCCGGTCACCGTGCTGCCGCAGCCGAACGCGCGTCTTACCTCGGCTGAGCATCACGAATCGTTTCAAACGTACTATCGGGTGGTTCGTCAGGCGAACGCACTTCCTTTGTGAGGTTTGTGGCCTGATCGAATGGATACACGATCAGGCCAAGCTTCAAAAAACTAGAAGTCGGAAACAAGTAGCGGTCAGGTCCGCGATTTGCGATTCTCGCCGGTGAAGCGATCGCTCCTCGGAATTCCAGTATATGACTCGGCTTGAGCAACATCTGTCGAGACGCTGAAGAGCTTGAGAATCACAGGAATTTGTTCCAGGATCTCATTCAGGCCGTTTTCTGATTACTTCCCGAAAAAGAAGTCCCAGATAGTGGGCCAGTGGGGATACGACGCGTATGCTAGGCCAACGATTTCCATTGTGGTTTTCGCGGCTGTGAGTTTCGTCTGAATTCGACTCCACACGCCATCTCTTGGCGTTGCATTCGGGTTGGCGAGGGCCAACTCATGCGCTTTTTCCAAATCGCGAAGCGCATCATCCTTGTCTTGAAAATCTGCTGCTCTTACCGCCTCAATCAGTTCGGCTAGCTGAGGCAATATCTCTCCGATAGGCTGATAGTTTGTTATGGTGACGCTCTGCGTGCTGTTAGAAGTTCCTTGTTGTATGGCGCCGTAATTTGGACCGTGAATGTTGGTTATGTTTGTGGATTGCGGATTTGACTCCTGACTAACCAAACCTTTAATGCCTGCCGCGAGCATTTGAACTACGTCGCCACCTGCCCAATCAACCCATCGGCGCTCTGCAAAGTCGTTTAGAAATAAGCTGACCTCGCGATCGGGTAATCCAAGTTCACTGACAAGAAGGGGAACGGCTACAGGCCGAGCATGGTCAGAGCCACTCATGTCATAAATCTTCTGCAAGACGCTGCGCTCTTCTTCGGCGTATCTCCTCTCTACAATTCTTTCAGCCTCACGTCTGCCTTTCGGTGTCAATGAAATCCAATCAGATGAAGACCACGTCACGAGATCTTCGCCCCTCAAGTATTGACCGATGATCGAACCCTCCGTGTCATAGTCAATACCGATTCGCTGACAGAGTTCCTTCGTAGGCCGGTCGCCTCCATAGTTTCCGGCATGCATCTCCCAAAGGGTCACCACAAAATCCTCGCGAAGTTGCCTTTGTCTCCTTAGGTCCATAGTTGGATTGAAAATTAATCTCCCGGCGTGAACAATCCGAGCGCATACTTACGGACAATACAACCAAAAGTGGTTGCGTCGCATAACTCCACCTGCGGGTTTCCACCGATTTGCTTGGCTCGCTCAACGTCGGATTCAGTCACTTCAACATCGCCGATATCGGCAACCCGTTTAGTCCCAATCTCCGGCTTCAAGAGGTTCCAGCGAATCAGCGGCCTTCCGTTTCTCAATTGTTGAGTTTCCACGGCGATTCTCTGCGGTGCTGTGTTGAGTCTCTTGCTGTATCGCACCATCGTTTGGACCTTGGATGTTCACATGAGAGACAGTGGGGAGGCTACTGCTAGCGCTTCGGCGTCGCTGTTCCATGACGGCTTAGACTTGGCTAGTCTCAGTTCGATTGCGGCCTCACCCAACATCATCGATGAGCAGCTCATCCATCTTGTACCCTTCAAAGTAAGCCCCAATTATCGCAGTGAAACCTCGTCTGACACCTTCGGAGTAGTGCTCCCCGCGAATTCGGTGAATCGAGGATTTGTCATAGTCCACATCGTTGACACCCGCCGATGGTCATCTTCCAGCCACAACGCAATCTCGTAAGTCGCTTTGTGTAGCAAGGCCTCGACGTAACCTTTAGCTTCTGGACTTAGTTTCATTGTTCACCTTCAAGTCTGGGGTCCTCCCTCACCGCCCTGTTGCACGTTGCCATAGTTATCACCGTGAATCGTAGTCGCGAATGTTGGTCCTAGTCCGGGACGCCCAGCTTCATTTCTTGTGCCCTGACCTTCAGTTTCTTTTGTGCTTGCTTTTCAAGGCCTTCGATCTCCTCGGGTGATGCCAATCGGTAGTGATCCCGTGTAATCACCAAACCCGCCGCCGAAGATTCTCTCAAGTCTTCGATCCGACTTCTCCGGTCTGATTGATCAGGGATGACGACATCCGCCACAAATCTCTCAAAATAGCAATCCAGGAGTGCGTCAGCGGTTTCTTCTAACCTTGGCGGAAGCAGTTTGACTACCTCTTGATCCCTGCGGAAATTCGTCAGGGTGAAAAACTCAATCTGTCTTTGTTTCTCGCGGTATGACTTATTGATTTTCTGAACCGCAAGGTCGTATTTCATCTCCGCGAGTTCTTCTGACTCCTTACTTAATGCCACAAACTCTCCTTAAAATCATTCGACATACCGAAATCTAATCGGGTCTTATTGCGCGCTTTACCCTTTGTGGTCATTATGAGTTTTCCAATCCTAGAGCCCGAAAGACGCTCGTATGATCTGAATTATTGGAATGCCTAACGAAACAAGGTCGGCGCTTAACGAAATGACCGAAGTAACATCATCCAGTTTAGTGCGTGCCTCGTCTCTGGTTTCTGCGTTGTTCTCCAACACGATCAAGTCTTGAACGTATCGAAGGTCGGTGCTTGCCTTCAGCTTTTGAAGAGCAGTCAGATCCGTCGCGCCATTAATCCGGTTCAACAACTCCTCAATTTTGATTTGAGTTTGAGCGTTCTTATGGTGACACTTTGCGAATTGTTCTGTCCGCCCTGTTGTATTGGGCCAAAGTTATGACCGCCGATGTGAATACCGGCAGCTGCGGGAACGCTGGCTTTTGGCAGCTTGCTTATCGAGTTCCATTTCTTTGACTCTGTTCGCGAGTTGAACGTAAATTTTATCCGGAAGAATTGATAGCGCCCGCAGTAGCGGGGCGAGGACTCCAGAATTACGCTCCCTTCATGTCGGGCAACTATACCTTGATTTCAGTCCTCATTTCTCTCAAGTCATTCGCGTCGGGGATTAAGCTCTCCGTCGCAGGAGAAAAACCTCAAGATGGTACTCGACGTAGGCCTCGGCTATTTCCCGAGCCATGTTCAGGTGCTCTCTATCGATTGCGCCTCGCATTGCGCCGCCCCTGGCCATCGTTTGCTCATGTTGTTGAATATTCCTGTAGCGGTGAGCGGAAATTGTTTGAGCGGCTTGTATAAACCTTCTGTCACCCAGTTCTTTGGCGTCGTTACTTATTCTCATCATCGTTTCCGTGAGCCAAACTTAACGATTGGCTATTACCTTCGCCGCCCTGTTGAATGTTGCCATAGTTATCACCGTGTACGTGTACGTTGTAATGAGTCGACGCTGGATCGGGTCTCCTGTTCTTGCGATCCATAACCATTTGTTTTCTTGCCAGATCTAGGTCGACTGCGGCCTCGCCGAGCGATCTTTCAAACGCGCGGTCATGTTCAGGATTCGATGTTAGGGATTAGTTCGGTGCTGCCGGGAAGCCTGAATTCCCCGAAGCGTCGAGTCAGTGGTCACCCACATTATATGGTTCCTAATTATGCGTTTCAGTTCTTCGACAATAGCGTCTTTGTCTTCGTCATCAATGAGTAAATCATCTTGCTTGTATGCCTGAACGTAAGAATCGAGCCTCGCATCAAGCAGACGCTTCGTCATACTAACGAAGTGATCTGACATCTGAGAAATGTTGGGATTGCTTGGCGTCGATCTGGCCAATCTGGCGGCGCTCGGTTTCACCTTCTACCGCGCATTGCGTAAACGCCTTTCGGTAGATTGATTCGGCGTACGCTTTTGCCTCTTCACTTAACTTCATTGTCTTGCCCGCTGATGCTTTGGCTGTTGCCGACACCCCCCTGCTGGATGTTCCCGCGATTCTCACCGACAGTTATAGTGTTGTGAATTGAACCTGGGACAGTGGCTGCAGCTTGTACGTCTTTCCGGTATTGAATCTCGGCTTTCATTCCGTTGCAGAACTTGAATTCATGCGGTAGGTAGTGCTCTTGTTGCGTGCCTGGATGGTACTTCTTGAAACTGCGAAGGGCTCTCCAGAGAAAGTCTATCGCCTCAGCGCTCCCGCTAATTTCCTCTGACTCCTTGACGATAAGTTCTACGTTGAAGTGTCGCGCCAGTAGGCGAGAGCATTCGTCGTTAAGCGGCCGTAGGAAAGTGTTTGTGTTTCGGTTGTGTGTTGCTGGGTCAACGATTGTGTGATTTGCGACTCCGTCATCAGGTAATTTCGCCAACTCCCGAAGAAAGTCGACCCGTTCGAGGAATCGGTTTCGGAATTCGATCCAGGTAGGAGTTCGTTTTAGACCAATTCAAATCACCGAGTGTTTGGCATTGCCTTCCGATATGTTCATAAAATGCTACGACGTGTTTGCTTACCTCTTTCATTTGATACCTCCCGGTTGGCTGACTCGCCGCCGAGCTTACCTTCGGCTACAAGCCGCTGCACGGGTGACATCGCCGGTCCTATTCGCTGCCCAAGTCTAGTTTCAAGTATTTCCATCGTCTTTTCCAGACTCTGCACTCGAACTGGGCCCAATCGATCCTTGTGCGCCCTTGAAATGTCATCAGTTCCTCCCTTCGCCAGGCCAGTGAATCGGCGGCGAATTCCTGAGCATCCACCCGGTCTGGATACTTGGCGATCTGGCGACACGCTTCGACGTAGGCTTGAACCCGAGCATCGATAAACTCCTTTTTGAACTTCAGGTGCTCGGAAATCAGGAGGTTCGCTTTTGTGTTGAACATTCGACCAATGAATCCGATTTACTTCAGCGAAGTGTCGATCCCTGATTGGTTAGATCTTCATGAAACATGCTTTCGAAAAGCTCGGCTTCGGTTTGCGAAAAAAGTCTCACGCTTCACACCTACTGTTCAGGATGACCAAGATTAAACCACTATTCTAAACTAATTCGGCGCTTTGAACCGGAGGGCTTGGGACTGAGTGAGAGGCTCCTAAGCCCCCTGATCCACGGAATTGAGGATTCCGCCGAATGTTTCTAAAGCGTTCAGGCCTCGCCCTCATTCCACTCCGTTCCATTCCAGCCGAGAGAAATCTAATTTGTTTTCCCCTCTGCCGGGCCGATTGTGCCACGAGAGCCCGCCCGCACAACTCTGCGCTTCGCTAATACAGGAAGGCGCCGCCGGTTAAACCAGCGGGCTTAAAAACCCCGGCCGAAAAATTCCAAGGACCCACCAAATCAACTATGGATTCGTTACCGCCAAAATGATGGCGGCACAAGATTGTGTCACCCACGCGCCACTGCCACCACGAAGATTCTCCTTAACAAGATCGAAAAACACCAGGCCGCGCTAAGCGCGGCCCAAACCGGGAGACAAAATCTCCCGCCGAAAAAATTGCTCCAGCCCTCCTAAAATAGTTCCCCACACTACCGCGCCTACGGCTGGCGGCTTTTCCCCGCACGGCAAAGAAACGAAGTAGCCTCAACTTCGCGCAACCCGCACCTCTCTAACTTCGCAACCCCAAACAAAAGACCAGCCTCCTCCAAAGCCCGTGTTGTATCCGAGTGCTCTAACCAACCATGCTCCAAAAAATATGCGGAATGCGAGCAGCACGTAACTCGAAGAAATCAGCGATTTCAGCGAGCTCTACGATTCCACGTTGGGGCGCCTTCTCTCAGCCGTTCCCCATCTGCTAATTCGATAAAACAAAAACATGAGTGGCGAGCGTCCCTCACACGTTCCCCGACATCTCCAACTCCAAAAACCAAAGCTGGGTTTTAGTTGTGACTGCAATCGGTGCTTTACCTATTCCAATATTTCCGTCCTTTGCATCTGGAGGCAAACCGTGCAAACACAATTTCTTCAACGTTACGCCCCTAACTCGCTTCACCTTTTGTTTCACCCCGTCGACACTGGAAACCCGAACTATGACTTCAACGCTCATCTCGAAAAGTTCGCCAATCGCCGAGTTGACGTCGACAGCGTGGCACCGAGCAGTCGTCAGGGACTAAGACTGCAGACTCTCTACAGCGGAAACATTACCCGCATTGATCTCGAATCGACGCAACTCATCGGCGGCCGCGTACTCGGCCGTGTCGAAATCGACCTCGGACCGGTCGACGAAGCCGAACAGCAATACAAAATCCTGGCCGTCCCTTACGCCGAAAAGCAGCTCGCCAATAACGACGATGCGGTTGAATTCGTGCGCGTAGTAAAGCAGGCCGTCTCCGCGGGCGTCGAAGCCGATCCCCGCTCACTGCAAATCTGGGCTTCATGGGGCTATCGTGAGATCAGCACCCGTCATGGCCAATACATGATTGCAAACCGCGGCGCCTCATTAGATGAAATCGCCGACGCTCGCGCCGAAATCATCCGCCAGGTTCTGAAAGAGATCGCTTTCCTCGCAATGGAACTGACTGACGTCACGTCCACGAACGAAGATCGCTTACTTGATGAGCCGGAAGCTATCGAGATCTACTCAGCTCGCGAGGAACAACTCACGCCGCGCGAGCGCCAGGATCTCTTCGAACTACGTTGCGAAGAAGTTCTCTTCAATCACGAAGCAACCGGCCCGTTTGCCGCCGAGCTCAAAACAATCTGCAGCAAAATTTCTCCGGCCCACTCCTCTGGCATCGTCTATAACGAAGAAGCGCAGTTCCAATCTTACCTGAGCGACATGGCCGACTCCGGAACCCAGGAAGAAGGTCTCGAAGCCATGCTCGAAAGCCACGAACGTGTAACCGAGCAATACAGCGAAGGCGGAGTAGTTTCCCTCCACATGAGCGACGGCGAACGCTTCGTCGTTGACGGCACCCTCGAAGACGACGTTACCGAGGACTACTTGCCGCAGGACGCCAGAGTCATCGCCAGCGACATACGCCAGCTCTTTATCGACGGCGAAGACATGGAAACCCTCGACGGCTTCATCGAATTCAGCCTCAACCGAATTTACGGCGACCCTTCCGATAAAGACGCCCGCGTGACACGCACCATGCGCTCTGTCAGCACTCGGCTTGAGCCAACGCGTCTCCGCGCCGATGGAACGTGCCACCAGAGCAAACCCGTTGGCACCCGAACAGCATTGTTCGAATACACCTATCGCGTCTCGGTCTACCCGAACCGTGAGGAGCGCCAGTACGTCCGCGAAGTCCTGGACATTTTACTCGAAGCCATGCAGCGCGATTTCATTCTTCGCAGCATGAATCGCTCTGCAGCATTCCGTGCTTTCCACAACGCGATCGCTGAAGCTTCCGACGTGCGCGCCTTGATCACCACAATTCAGGAAGCGTATCAAGCACGCCTGAAACATAGCATCTCGATCAAAATGTTCACTGCCCTGAACACTCTCTACGAGGTAAAACGTGCTCGCTTTGAATCAACTGCAGTGCAAGTGATCAAAAACGTCGACGGCAGGGAGCGCACCTTCATTCCCGCAATCCCCGTCATCGCAATAGCAAGGAAGATTCCAACTCGCGAACTCCGCACCCTAGCCACTGCAATGCACACGTTACCCAACCAAGAGCGTGAACGAATTTGCCGCCTTCTCCGCGACGAACGGCCCGAGCTGTATGGACGCATCCTTAACGGACTGCTCGCCATGATCCAAAGCGCCAGCCAGGGTAAACGCATGTACCTTCGCTTCGCTTTCTACCAGGATCGCCAAACCGGCCGTCCGAACGAAGCGCATAACATGATCCACTTGCTCACGGCCGCTGACACAGCAACCGTCTGGGAAAGCCTCAAAGCCTCGTCCGGCGTAGCTGAGCCAGTCGCAGCCTAAACCCTTCTCATCACCTACAGCACGGTAATTGCGACAGCGAACAACCGTGCTGTAGGCACTATCTTCCGCTCTTACCAACCACCAACTAAAAACGATATGTTCATAAAACAAACACTCCCAAAACCCAAAACGAGCCGGACCGTACTCCTCGTCAAAACAAACACGCTCGGCCTCTTCAGCCTCGCAATCTTTCCCAATGAGAGCCGATTAGTCACCATTGATACGAGACTAGAAGAACCAGCGATACGCATCTACCGCGAAGCAAAAACCGCCCAAACGGTTTTCAAAGAACAACTCGAAATCACTCTCCAAAATGGCTGGACCATCGCATACGACGGACCACCACTTCACGGATAAACGAGAGGATTTAAGCTGACGGCAAACTCTGAAACAGTTCCTGGGGAGCGCCCGGCTTTCCCTCGCACGTCCCAACGGGCAAGAGCGCGTCCCTGCCTCCCGCGCTCGCACAAGGCGTGCAAACCATAGTCGTGTTTCGGATCCGAAAACACCAGCAGCACCAGAATCGGACCCTCGGATGTGATTCTTCACATCCAGCCCCGCAACACTCCAGTTTTAGACACCGGAAAAAGTTAGCGGAAAGTAAGGTGTTGCAACCAACATAGGCATTGGCAGCCAAGGAGTTAGAGATGATTGAAAACGCAACCAACTACCTGTTCATGCAGCACAGCCACCAAACGCTCGCAATGAGCATTGCGTTTTACCTTTCTGTTCTACTCCTCATCAACGCCGAAACAATCATAGCGGCCCTCAAACACGCCGCCCGATCACAAACGCTGATCTAAACAAGAATCTAAACCCAGGCGGACAGCTTGAAGCACATTCCAAAAAAGAAGAGTGCTCGCACCACACTGGGTTGAGCGCAATACAACAAAGAAGGGCAATCGATAGACCACTAGGAGTAAGAAACTTACTTTGACCTGGTCTAGCAATTCGAAAGCCCGCACGCAAAGGAAAGAGGGCCACTCAGAAACCGACTCCGAAAGGAAAGGTCAATGCGTGGTCCTTATTCCATCTAAACAAGTCCCTAGCTCCAACAACGAAAAGAAAATTGGGGCTGACCGCAAGAACCGTCACAGTCAGTTCACCCGACAGGTGAATCTGACATTAGCGAACAACTTGTCCGTCAAACGCAGGTCGTTCATTTCACTAAACAAGCTAAAGTCACCCACTCTCAAAGGAGTCTTCAGATCATGTCATTTGCAAAAGTAACTGTCGTTGGAAACCTCGGCGCGGACCCGGAACTTCGCTACATGCCCAACGGCAACCCCGTCACCTCTTTCTCGATTTGCGCTAACGAGCGCCGAGGATCAGGCGAAGACAGAACCGAGAAGCAGTTGTGGTTCAAGGCGAACGTCTTCGGCAACTCCGCGGAAGCGGTAGCCACGCACCTCAAGAAGGGCGACCCCGTCTACCTCGAGGGCCGCATCAACCCGGAATTGTGGAAAGGCCGCGATGGGGAAACCCGCCTGACCATGAACATCAACACCAGCGACGTTCAGTTCCTCGCGGGAATGAAACGAAGTCGCGCTGGTGCAGCCGGCAGCGAGACGGAAGCCTCGACTGAAGCCGCAGAGGGCGATGGTCAGCCAAAAGACGATATTCCTTTCTGAGGATCGTCAAGCCTGACCGACAAATACGATTGGGCGGCCCAACCACGGGTCGCCCAAATCGTCATCCTCACAAATCAATCATTGTCGCTTGCAAACTACCGCAAAGCGACTCGCCTTTTTTCATGTCGCCCACCGGAGCACATCATGTCTGAACGAAAACTCGTCACAATCACCGCCGACGGCGCCTGTCTCGGAAACGGCCAAGCCCAAACACGCGCGGCCGCTGCCGCTATCCTCAACTACCAGGGACGCCGCCGCGCCGTTGCTGAATACATCGGCGAAAGCACCAACCAGCGCGCCGAAATAATCGCCGTTGCGCGCGGGCTCGAATCCTTGAAAGAACCATGCACAGTGATCGTTCGTTCCGACTCACGCTATGTAGTCGAAACGATGAAAGGCGAGTACAAACGACGAACCAATCACGACTGCTGGGCCAGACTCGACACCGCCGCACAGATCCACGAAGTCACTTACGAATGGATCAAAGGCCATAACGGCAACACAGAGCAGGAAGCCGCGGACACGATCGCACGCTCCATCGCCGAAATCGGCGAAGTCACTGAACTCATACTCACGGAAGCCGTGCAACGACTAGAAAACGTAATCACACCAGCTCTCCGAAACGCCGTTTCCGAAGGTCTCCAATATCTTGCAAACGATTGCGACGGCGCTCGCACGCGCGACGGAGTCGGATTCAGCAAATTCGACGCAGACTTCGGTCACCGCCTCGCAACAAAAACAGTTCTCAACCCTCGCGAGCTGGCCGCCGGCAGAAAGCTTCTCCGCCGCTACGCGGGCCAATTGGCAAGCTATAACCCAGCTCTCGTCGCCATACTTTAGAAACGTCTATCCGCCGCACAGAAAAAGAAGGCGGAATCCATGAAACCGACTTCAACTTCTCCAGGAGCATGCCATGAAACTCTCAGCTCGATTCAGCCAAATCTTCGCCCTCCTCGTCATCACTCTAACTTTGCTCACCGTAAGTGTCTTCGCCAGCTCGAAGTCAACCGCAAACTACGGAGACCCACAAGGCACGAGCGCCCACCCGCACCTCTCCGCAGCCAAGACCATCAAAGGCGCAGCAATCGCATACACCCAAACCGGCGCGCTCAAGCCGCAGAACATTTACTCTTTTGCTGAAGACGGACACGCGCTCCGCTCCAATCGCTTCAACATGCCCGATCCTCTGCGCTACGCGATCACCACATCGCCCGGATTTGGGAACGTCATCCGAAAAGCCCGAATTAAGCGAAAAGGAAATTTTCAAGGCTAACAACCAAAGGCAGGACTGGAAACATCTGGTCGGCGGAAGGTTCTGGTCAATACCGGGGCCTTCCGCTTAAGCCTTTTTTGCCGGCATGTAAGCTCAGGCCGCATGGCCTGCGCACCCCGAACCGGGAGACCAGCGGCGCTTAACAAAATTGCTCCTACGCACTGCCTCTTATCCCTACCCTAACCGCCACTCTGCGCGGGCGGCTTTTCCTTGGCTACCGTTAAAACTGCAAGCATCAAAATTCACCGCTTCGCTAAACGCGTTGATTCAACGAGCCTCGGCGAATTCAATGAAGGATTACTCCCTTCATCGAATTACGATCTCCATCAACGAACTCACCAAAATCAGCGAGTTCGCCGATCAACAAGAAGGAAACTCAAAATGAAACGACGTACACAAGGAATTTGTGGATCATGCGGCAGCGGTTGTCTTGTCAGGCTCCGGTCCTTTTGGACCACCGGCTTGCGAATGCTGCTTTGTGCTACCTGTGAAAAACTATTCCCTTTGAACAAACTGTAAGCCGAGAAGTTCACTGAAATAGAAAGCGGCCATCAAGCCACGAGTTCGCAACTAAGATCTTCCGTCCGAATGCCTCCCGGCCGGAAGCCACCGGCGGGGCTGCCTCGTTGCCAGGGCACGCCCCGCCCGCTCCATTCCAAAGAAAGCAAAATAAAGCAAGTCATTGAACCTCATTTGAAAATCGGCGAGGTCGCCGAATTCAAAAAGCAAACCCGAAGGTCGTGAGCAATAGCATTAGCCTGCTATTCAAAAATACAGATAACGACAGCTTAAAATCGCACCCTGTAACCTACCCAAAAAGAAATCGGACCAGGCATAAACCATGCTCCGCATCACCGTAACCACGAAAACAAAGATAGATACCGGCCGTCCCAATCTTACCGTTGCCGAGATAAATCTTCTCCTGCCTTTCACAATCACGGGAATTCCCGATGAACTGTCAGACGATCAGCGCGATGCGCTATCAACACTCGTCTGCCAAGCTCTTGTTCCATTACGACGTTCCATCACTCCAATAACAGCCTGAACCTCAAACTACCAGCGAGTTCGCCGACAGGAACACTACTTGCAATAGGACCAGCCGGCTTCGCCGGCCCACGCGAAGATCCTCTCTATGACCAACTGGCAGAACATGGTCCGTGAATCAATTGCGAGTCTCGCCACCGGCGAGGGCGCCGACTACGGCTACGCCTACGTCGAACGCCTGAATACCAGCACCTACAAGATCCAAACCTCACGCCCGCTCGAAGAAATCGAATGCGATTTCGACGCCGCCGTAAAACGCGTTATCGAAATCGCCTCTAAAGAAACCTCCAGCGAATCACTCACTTTCGCTGGTGAGTTTGCCATCCCTGCAAGCCCAAATCTCAAATACAAAACGGTTTGAAATTCCCCAGCCTGCCCACATAAAACATTTTAAGAAGGGAGGCTGAGCCTTCAATCAAACCCCTTCGCCCAGCCTCCCAAAGACAAACCCAAACGAAACGCCGAACAAAAATCCTGCTGACTGCATTCACTGATTTTCTGATTTTCAGGAGACCTAACTCGAATGCCAGTCAACTACGTCAGAGGCGATGCCACCCAGCCAATAGGGTCTGAAAACCGCATCATCACTCATTGCTGCAACGACCAGGGCTACTGGAATGCTGGATTCGTCAAAGCCCTCTCACACCGCTGGCCCGAACCCGAGCGCGCCTATCGCCGCTGGGCGACAGGTCTCGAAACTCTCCCTTTCGCCCTCGGTAACGTCCAATTCGTCCGCGTCGCCGCAGGGCTCTGCGTCGCGAACATCATTGGCCAATCCGGCATTGCTAATGGGCGCCTCAATCATCCACCTCCAGTCCGCTACGAAGCCATCCGCAAAGGCCTCGAGCGAGTTCGCCAACTCGCCCTCACTCACACAGCCTCGATCCACATGCCACGCATGGCCGCCGGACTCGCCGGCGGCAACTGGCAACTAATCGCCAAAATCATCGACGACGAGCTCTCCGATCATGGACTCCAGGTCACCGTTTACGACCTGAAATAGGATTCAGACTCGACTGCAATTACTGATTTTTATCTTTTCTACTCGCGAGGTGTCTGATGTCAATGTTTCTTAATGAAATTGAACGGCCGTCTGAAATTACTCCGGACTTTCACAGCCGCATCATCGTCGCTACTGGCCACCGCCCACAGAAATGCGGAGGCTTCAGCGAGGCCGCCCAGCTCCTTCTTAAACAAATTGCGATCGACTGGCTGGCCGCCCTTCGCCCACGTGGCGCGATTTCCGGAATGGCCCTGGGATGGGATACCGCGATCGTCGAGGCCTGCTTGAATCTCGGATTACCATACGTTGCTTGCATTCCTTTCCGCGGCCAAGAATCCCAGTGGCCACTCCACGCACGTCGCGCTTATGCCAACTACATTCGCCACGCCGCCAACGTGATTGTTTGTTCACCCGGCGAATATGCGCCAAACAAGATGCAGATCCGAAACGAGAGAATGGTAGACCTGGCGCTCAAGAACGGTCCCGGCCCCGCCAACGCGCTTGTACTCGCAATGTGGGACGGCACGTCAGGTGGGACTAAGAACTGCCTGTACTACGCGCGCACTCGGATTGAAGCGGTCAACGCCTGGTCTGACTTCACCTCGCGCGCCGCACTCGCCGCCTAACGCAGAATTCCGGCGAGTTCGCCGACCAAAACGCGATGGCGCTTGTCCACCCATGAAGGGTTACGGGCAAGCGCTTTTTCGTTTTCAAAAACAGGATTTTGGCTGACTGCAACGAATTGATTTTATTACTTCTGGGAGGCACACCATGACTACCTTAGCTTCACTCGAAACAGCCAATCCAAACGATGCGGATCGCGACATAGCCCTACTCGATCTCGACACCGAATATTCCTCGTACCACCGCAACGAGCCGCTACCCGCGGAGTTCCCCGATGACACCATCGAGTTCGCTGCCAGCGACGATTTTCTCGGAATGCTGCAACAGCTCGTAAGCGATTACGGACTGCCAAGCGGCACCGCAGAACGATTCAAAAGACATCACGACGACGCCTCGAACGTTCCTGAAACCGAAGAGCTGCGCTACACCGCTGCCTGGGATGCTTACCATGGCGCCCTCGACTCCGACGACGACATGGCAACACTCGCGCGAGTTTACGGCCTGCATGTTCGCATGCCACTTTGCGACCGCATCAGCGCCGATGGCGTCCTAATCTTCTAACCGCCCCGGCACTACTTTTGCAGCGAGTTCGCCGACATTACGTTCGCAGCCTTGGAGGCCTGATAACATGCTTATCTCTCAACTCAACGCTGACCCACTTCGACGCAAAGACAAGAACGTGACCGTAGCCGGCGTCGTTCGCGCAACCTACCAGACGCCGTTCGCTTTCTTCACAATCGAAGACGCTACCGGCACCATGTTCTGCCGAACAAACGCCGAACTTCCGCTGCCCGGCGCTCACATTAAAGTCGACGGCAAACTCTTCATCGGAATCCCTGAGGGCTGCTCGTTACCGCTCATGCTCGTTGACGAAAAAACGCGCAGCTACGTCGCACACACCAACGCCTGCGGTCTCAATGGCTGCGAGTTCGCAACCAAAAACTCGCAAGAGATCGCAGCCTGAAAACCAGAGCGAAGTTTTCCGAAATGCCGCCCTGGGCTTAAAACACCCAGCGCGGCGTTTCGATTGAAGGAGTGCCATCGTGCTAATTGAAACCACCCAAAGCTTCGACACCAAAGAAGACGCCGAAGACAATCTCCAAGGCATTAAAAACCTGCCTGGGTTTCTCTTCGGATACGTACGCCAACCAAGTCAGCCGAACCAAAAGTACGACATTGTCCACGTCTTCGACTGCACCGGCGATACACGAAATCTCCGGAAACAACGTGCAATTACAAGCTACGAACTCAACGAAGAAGCGATGTACAATTTTTATCGACAACTCCAACAATTTTGAAAAAACGCCGCCGGTGGACCCAGAATCCCCGGCGGCATTTTTTTTGACAGCGATCTCAAACCCACCAGGCCCGCGCACTTGCTATCTAGCAGCTGCGCTCAAAATCCTCACAGCGAGTTCGCCGCAGTCCTACCACTCCAAATCCTCGATCCAAATCATCCAATCTCAGCTTAATTAACAAGCAATCAGTTCTCGGACGCCGCAGGAAAACCATCTGCGACTATCCTCGAACAAAGGGGCCGAGGCGAGTTCAAAGCAACCCGCCTCAACAAGGCCGGTCATCTGATAACAGGTTATTATGACCTCCCCAAACCAGCGCCTCACTCGGCGCTCCCGGTCATAATAGCTGTTATCAATACGCCCGCATTTATTCCTTTTCTCTTACTTAAGACCCCGCCAGATTTGAACCCCACAACTTTGCTACCAACAATGAAAAAGAAAGCGCCGCCGAAGACAGGAGACAACCACGGCGGCACTTTCCTTTCAGCCGGTTCCAATCGCCCTAACAGGGCTCTGTCCCGGCACGAACGAAGGCGGACTCTTTAAGTCTGACCACCTCCTTTCCCGCCTTCAACACCACTCACAGCCGGCTGCGACTTACCAACTCTTGAGCCGCCGCCATTGCTAAGAAAACTCTGAAACCCTTTGTCGTCTTGAAACGCACGAACCAAAGCGGCATCGACCAACTCTGATTCATCAGGCTTCACACCTGCGGCCTGTTGATAAAAGGTCACGTACTTAGTGAGCTGGTCATGCGTTTCAGACCTGATCTCAAGTTTCAACTTCTTGAAAGTTACACGGCTGAGCACCAGCAAGGGAGCAGACTTTCCTGCAACTGGTTTCCCCACCGCGCCGTCATTTTCATTCATAACTTCTGTGTCCTTATCTTGGAGGAATTCTGCGGCACTTGGCCCATGCCCTTTCCTATCAAACGCCGTGCCGGAATCCCTCCAACCTCACGCAGCAAAACACAGACAGGTTTTCCACCATTCCTTGAAGACTCAATGATTCATTGACCCTGAACTCTGGAAGCCAAGCGAGGTTTTAGGCGGACTGCAATGAATTGATTTTAGTAAGTCCAGGCTTAGAACTTTTGGAGGCAGACAATGAGTAGTCCATATACCAACGGAAGCATCCGTGAACAAGAAATAGCAAGCCGCAATCATGCTCGTCAGGAGATATCGCGGATGCTCGCAATTGAAGCCACCAGGGCAGCCGTAATGGTCGCCTACGTAATAGGCAGAATCCAACAACAGTTGCAGGCTCCCAAGTCTCCGGAAGCTCTCTGGAACGACATCGTTAACAGCGCCCAACTCGTTCCCGTTCGCAGAAAAGCCGATCAAAATGTCGCTGATTACCCACAGTTTTCAGGCTGGGTTAATGGACAGCGGCAACAGATTGAACGAACTCAGAAACAGCGGCTGCGAGAGCTAATGGAACCGCTTGATTTCCAAAGACGATTCGGCAACTGCGCCCGACTTCAAGAACTCCACCTGGTTAGTCCCGCACGAATACCCGCCTAAGCACCCAACCATAGATTCCTACCAACGAAAAGGCGATGACTTGACTCCACTCACCGGGTCAGACCATCGCCTTTCTTCATGCCAAAACCGCTGGGCTTTTTACCACCAGTTTCTCATACCGAGGTCAGCCCAATAGCGCTATAAACACCCACCTATAATTCGACCCGTCAATAACCAAACAACACGCCTGAAAGACACCTTCGACCCATTCAAAAGCAGTCTCAGGAATACTGAAACGAAAGCCTTTTTATTACCGTAGACAGGATTGTAAGCCTCCTCCCCAATTCGTCGGTCTAAACCCTGTATTTGCCGCACTTGGACTTTTAATTCTTTAAAGTCACCCGATTTTCTTTAACAATCTTACATAACCCATTAAAACAAGCCATTTACCTTTAAAATACTTGCTTTTTAGGACCCTCTTAGCCCGCTCATTACTCAACCTCAATAGAATTGTGCCAGCACACCTTCTTTCCTCCGTATTTGCTTCACTTACCTGCACTGCTCCCTTTTTCTCCTTTAATTTCCATCATCAGTCCTTTTAGTTACTTGTAGTTAGTCTTTAATCTCAGCACTCGGCCGATTAAGAATACTACCTATCTCCCTCAGGCACACCACTTGCCCTTTAATCACCCGTTTTCCCTCTCAGGGAATGCTCTAAACACTTCTCAATCGAGGTCAGACGAGGTCAGAAATGGCGAAGCAAGAACCCACCAAACGCAGACGGCGCAGCCAGAGCATAAGCCATAAAAAGGAACTCGCACGCGAAGTCACCGGCACTTTACTCTGGGCCGCCGACCACGGTCTTTTCCATGAATTCGTCGGAAGAAGACACACTACGCCCGCCGAACTTTTACGCGATATTGTCCATGACTGGGCAGTCACAATACGGGTTTCCGGACAAGCCAAAGACACAATGGAACTGGCAGGTCCAGTAAGGAAGCTCCACCAACAGATAATTGCTGAACAACTGACACCAGTAAACGCCGCTTTGGCTGCGATCATCGAGCTGCTTGAAGACTGGATCCATTCCCTTACCGTCCGCAAACGCGGACACTGCCCTTGTCCCATCTGACTATCAAGATTCGGCACTACTCACCTTACTCCAACGACTCGCCGAGGAACTCAAAAACACGAAGGAAGAACTGGCGCGATTAAGAGCCTTCGCCGCCGCTCATTACATGCTCTCCGGCCAAAACTTTGCCGCCACCTGGGCCACTCTCGATTTCATCCAACGCTACATCGCCGAGCCCATCCTTAGAAACGATCCAGCACACAATAAAGACTCGTTTCAAGCCTCCCTAACCCATCGAGATGATGCTCGGCTAGAAGGACTCCAGATGGTCGAACAAATGTCCCTCGAATTTCACTACCCGGATGAATACCAACTGATCTTAATTAACCCCTCAGAAGACCAAACCTGAAAGACCCTCCTGGCACACCTCTTGTTATTAAGACAGCTCTTTCGCGGCCTAATCCTCCGCTCACTCCCAGGAACTCCGTAAACTGCTAAATGGGAAACGTAGTAGTCGCAATCAAACCCAGCTCTTCAGGAGGCGCCAGCGGCGTTACTCGTTATATCGCCGAGTCGAAACGCAACCCCGAAAAGGAAGGACTCCAGGACAAAGAACCTCGTCCACTCTTTTCCGCAAATGAAGACAGACTCACCTACCTCGAAGCAAATGAATTACTAGCTCAAACCTCCGGCTCCCTCGCTGAAAAAGAAGACCTCGTACATATCGTTATCTCACTAGAAAAGGAAGATTTTGAACAACTCGGAGAAACCCGCGAGGAGCAGATAGAAGCCTTCAAAGAGATCATCCGCGAGGCCGCTGAAGAAATCGAAATCGAGGTCAATTTCGTAGAGCTACATTGGGTTGCCGGCATCCACCTAAATACAGAGCACCCACACGCCCATATCGCTATCAGCCGCGAAGGCTGGGATCGTACCACCGAAAAGGGAAAGCGCATCGAGCACCTCCCCCGGACTCTGCTTCCTCACAACACTAAAGACGAGCAAGGTGAAAAAACTTTTGTCCCTGGAAAGATAGCCCAGACCGTTAGTAACGGTATCGAAAAACAGCGCGAACTTCTGCGCGCAAGAAATCCGGAAAGATACTCAAAAGAGCAGGACGAAAACCTAACCCTAATTCCAAATCACGATGAAGCAATTCGTCAGACCACCGACAAGGAAGCTCTCACACACGAGCTAAGTCCTGATACCGATCACTCGCAAACAAACCATGAAGAATTGGCTCAGGGAAATAATCAAATCAACCCGGCCCCCGTAGTCTCTGACACCAACAACATCGCTCCCGACTCCAACGACCGCCATCCGATCGACACGCCGATCGAGATCGCTGAACAAGACCGCTCGCCGAATTATTCGAGTGAACTCACACTACCTTCAGACGCGCACGAAGCAGCCCCGTTCTCCATCGATCAGAACCAACCGGATACTTACAGTTCTCTTTCCAATCTATCCAATGAGCCACAGGAAACCCAGGTCCATATGCACGAACCTTCTTCCTCCGTGCAAGAGCTCGAAAAACCACCGAACGTCTCTGAACATCTCTGGCGCGATCGCTACATCCTGGGACGTTCAATGGTTGCCCGCGGCGAAGTAGACCGCCTGGAATCAGACCTGAAAAGTACCCGCGAGCACGGAGACAAACGAAGGTTCCGCGTATACGACGCCACCCATGGACGCACGCGACAAATATCCGAATTCGACATTCGCCGTCGCGCAGATGCCAGCGCCACTTCCGCTGTTCGCCAGGCCGAGATCGCCAACCCCGACAAACGCCACCAAGCTCGCCAGTCTCGCTACGATTCCGAGATCGAACGCCACGAAAAAGGAATCGGCGATCACCAAATTATTGTCGCTAAAACCATTGCTAAACTGGAAACTCAGTTAACCGTTGCCCGTACCCAACACGCAGAACTGAAGCCTCACGTTCACCAAATCCAGCAGCATTACAAAGCCAATGAGACGCCTCTACCTATCCCGTTACTCAGGCCCAGTGAGATCACCAAACTACAGGATCAAGCAATAGCCACCCGGAACCCTGCGCGCGTTCATACCATCGAAAATATAAGAGAGAGTCTGGCTACAGAACGTGGCGACCGTTCCCGCTCAGATCAAGAGATTGCACGTCTCGACGGTCAACTACTTACCGCTCGCTCCGAACAGGCCGCCCGCCAAGAACGTGCCCACCAATTCGAAAGGACCCGTCACCAAACTCGCTGGGAAATCGACGGCGAAAAGTACTCGTTAACAGATCTCGACCGGCGCATAAGCGAGCAAGAAAACCGCTCGCGCCTCTTCGGCACACCACTCAAGATAAGCACGTTGCATCTGAAACCATCCAGCAGACGTGAGGCCGCAACTCAAGTAAAGGAACTGAAGGAAATCCGCGAAGTTGTGGTTGAGAAGATCGAAGAACGGCGCCACGAGTTGTCAGCCGCAGTCAAGGAAGCCGGTCGCATGACTTCCGTGCTTTCTGAAATTCATGTTAAGGAGCAAGCCCGCTTGCTCGCCCGTGGCGGCGAGCGTCAGGAAAAAGTCCTTACCCGCACAGAAATAAACCAGCTTATAGAACATGGCAATACCCTGTCAGACCCGGCCATGTTGAAACAAGCTTTTATACTCGAAGCTCGCTTCGAAGAACGTCAGCTTGCAGACGATAAGAAACCTTCGCTCACTGACCGAGCAGCTCGCGCTATCGGTCGCGAAGTTCTCAGTGAAATTGCTCTTCGCCAAGCTACAGAAAAACTCGAGTCCTTCAAAGAACACAAACAGTTTACCCCGGCAGCTATCAAGGACCTGGAAGGACGCGAACAGACCGGCCGCCTCTTCGATTTTCGTCACCCTCGCCATCCCGTAATGTGGCTGGCTCAACGCATCACTGAATCAAAAGAACATCGCCACCTGCGACGCGAAACCACTAAAGCCGTCGACACTGAGCAGCCAGGCTCAAAGAGGACTTGACCAAGGCTACCCATTGCCACGAGCTCACCAAAGGCCTGAGTGATTCCCACCGCGAACACTTATTGACCACCGGGCAGCCTATCCCTGACGCCACCTTTACTCCAAAACAAATCGTGCAGCTCGAAATCTACGCTACCCGCCACCAGGACCCGACAGAACGCTATCGAGTAGAAACACTCGTTAATCGAGCCGAGCTCGCGGCACATACACAAGCGAAGCAAACCCACAAAGGACCGGAACCTCAAACATTGCCGGGCGATCACCTGCGCCACGCCGACCAGCAAAGAAACGACCCACTTCACAACCACCAAAGCCCGGGCGCGGCCAAGACCGACTCCTTCCATCTCCCTGAGAGAGAACACCCTTCCCAAGCCCATTTACCGCAGCGGGATCAGCAACAACCAGTTCTTACGACGCAACTCAGCCCGACGGACCATGGCAAAGAGGCCCCGGACCTCGACCTGCTTCACTAGACGCTTTCTTCACTGTCTTTATTCGCCGAATTCACTGTTCGCAAACGCTGACACCAGCCCGGCAGCCTTGCTCCCGCATTCCTGCTACCCCTTAGCCACGAGAGAAAAACACCCTCCTTGGCCTCGCAGATAATCTGAATATCTCAATATCGCCCCCCTTTTGTCGGCACCGAACCCAAAAGAACCTTAGCGCACAGCATTTGCTACTTACAGCCCGACTGACCAGGGCATTACTGTATCCCGCCCGCCAGTGCCAGAACCTTTGTCTTTCGGAGAGTGAGACGGTATGAAAGCCCCGCGGGCCAAACTCAGACTATCAGCGGCGGAAGAACTCGAAAACGTCGCAGTCGTCAACCGCCATACTTACTCCGGTCCACGGGACAACTCCTATATCTATATCGGCCGCGGCACACCGCTCGGCAACCAGTGGTCCCACACTCCTGGTACTGCCGCCGCACACAAAGTTGAAACCCGCGAAGACGCAGTTAGTAAGTTCCACGAGTGGCTTTCGTCCCAAATCGACAAAGGCGAAGGTCCGGTCTTTAGAGCTATCCAGCAGATCAAAGAACGTGTCGCCATCGGCGAACAAATCAAACTCGCCTGCAGTTGTGTTCCGCAACTCTGCCACGGCGATGTCATCAAAGGAACGATAGAGCTCCTAATCCACAATGACCGTCACCCGGCACAAACGTTACAGCTTGAGCCACGACAGATACAGCCATCACAACCAGCTCTCGATAAATCCACCCAAGCCGTTCCAGCCGCCACCGAACGAATGCCGGCCCCAGCTTTATCCGGCCGCGCGGAGCAAGCACACGCCGAGGTCATAGCCACCGATACCATCAGCGACGATCTTTTCGCCCTCTATAACGTTCAAGAAGGGATGACCAGAGCCGAGCACGCCAGTCATCTCAATTCTATCGACCAGTTCGCTCGCGAGGCCTTTGAACGTGGAGCCACCCTTAACGAAGGTGTCCTTTCCATACCGAAAGACCCCGACGCTCGCCCACGCGATGACAGCAAAGTAACTATCGGCACCGAGGCGCATGCCATCAACTTTGTCCGCGGCTTCATCGCCGACCCGACTGTTGCTACCGAGAAAGGCCGGTTGCTCTTTGAACTCGGAAACAAGGTATGTGGCCAATGGATGGATTCTGATGGAAGACTTACCGTCTTCAATCACATCTATACCGCGATTCGTCAGGATGAATCCGGCGCTTACCGCTCCAATGAAGAAAAAGCAGAATGCATAGACAAGGTACTCGAAGAAACTGCACTCTGGGCTCAACAACTACCTGAGCCAATACCGGAACCTACTGCCGAACAAGTCCACGAGTACACACTCGCCCTCGCAGAAGAAAACCACGCCCTCACCATGGGCCAGATTCCAGACCATGGCGCGGAGCTTCAAACTCTCGGGCTTGAACCCGAACCACCTTCTCTCTACCTCGAACATCTCCAGTCCAGCTCCTATGGTTTGGCCACCATCGGAGAGCTGTCAGGCTTTAGCGATCTACAGTTTGATTCCACGCTCGACGGCTCTGACCTCTCGATTGATGAAAACCAAATCTATGCCGACATATATGAGATGGCGATCTCTGATCCGCTGGGATTCGCCACTCCTGAAGGAGACCACTTAGGCGCGGAACGAGAACTCGGCACCAGCGTTACGCTTGATGCCACCTTCGACCGAATCAATCTCGCCGCCCTGCCGCCACAGATCCCCGACAGCCTGACTCTTGAGACGCAAACAGAATTATTCGAGCGCGTACTTCCATCCGTTGACACTCAACTCGAAAACGGCGTCAGCAAGAAAGAGATACTCTCGCCTATCTATGAAACCAATAGAGAGATCGCGCAGCGCGACTTCGAGAACCGCGTTACTGAAACTTTCGCCCGCGCCGACAGTAATCCTCTAAGCGAAAGAATCGTATCTCGAGCAGAAGAATTAAATGCCGTTTCTTCACTCCGTATCCTTGTTGGCGCCGAATACCGACACCAGACAAAGCCCTTCAGCCGCCAAGCCATCCAATGGGCCAAAGAGAATTATCGAGTCAATCCCGACTGGCTTCGCTCCCAGGGCAAACTACAGAAAGGTGAATATCAAAGAATCGTAACCGCGCAGAGCGATGCCCGCGCCGCCTGGCTAAACAATAACCCTGGCCAGCAAGCGCCCACCCGCGGAGAAATCGCCTCGATCAACAGACTGGAACAAAGCGGCCATCAACTAAACGCAGCCATCGCCGGCATCAACCCCACTCCACAGGAACACGCACAAACCCTCGATCTGATTCAATCACGGCTTGCGTCCGCTACTCTCACCGCAGAAACACTCCTGCAAAACTACGAAGCCGCTGAGCAAACCTCTCAGCAGCTCGCCGTCGAAGCCATCCAATACGCAGACAAAGTGCGCGCCAGTTCCGAGTTTCAGGAACTCAAAGCAAGTATACAAACCGAAATCCGCGAAAACTCGATTGATGAGCGACAAGCCCTTATCCGGGCGAATAATCCGCGCTTCAATACCCCTACAGAACTCCCCTCCGAGCGCCGCGGCTCCAACTATCCTGAGCTAACCGGCGATGCCCGGCCGCTATCCCCTTATGCCGAACTCTCACTGAGCAACGACGTCACCCAACGTGACGCACTACAGACGCTCGCCGATTTGCTCGTCAATCCGAAGATTGAAACCGCCCAAGCCCTTAACAACGCGCAGCTCGCCAGCTACAACGAACTTTGCAATCACCTCACCGGCATCACCATCACCAACGCCAGCCAGGCACGCGAAGCAATTACCGCTAAGCTCCAGGGACTCGACAGAGCCTCCACTATGGTCGACGCAACGCGGACGCGCTTCGGCCTCCAGGAGCAACCAAAAGTATTAGTCGACCTGTCACCTACGCCCGCTTACGTATCACTCACATCCAGTCCCAACGTACGTGTGCCCGTAGAAAACCAACGCGAGTACGATGTCGTTCTCACCACCGCAGAACAATGCCGACTGGACACGTCCACGTGGTCCAGCCTGTACAATCCACACGCGATCTCCGGAGTAGACCAGGAACGCGCGGACCTGGCCCGCTTTGTTTCCACGTATATTGATTTCCGGCTTAAGGACCACACGACCCAGGAGCTTTCCTACAACCCGACTTTTCGCAATTACTCCGAGAGACTGTCGGTCGCGCGGAATCCCGAAGAGCTATTGCAAACCAGCGCCCAAATCAAACTCGAAAATTACGAGCTTCACCAACAGCTCGTCGCGCACCGCGCCGACCCCACGAATATTGCCGCCCCAGACCGGCAGCCACTCACAGTCATGGAAATGCGCGAGGTATTTCTCTCTACCACTCCAACGGCCGCCACCACGCGCGCGGACCGAGATGAGATGAGAGACATTCTCCAGTCAATGGCTGTCTTCGGTAAGGAAAAGACAGAACGAGTACAATTGTTGGCCCAAGGCAAAATCGCGCCTTCTCCTACACTTTCCAAGCTCCTCGCTAATCTTGATACGCGTCAAACTGTACGCGCAGTCAATCACTTTTACAGCAGCCTGAGAACTCCAGCACCCGAGCTCCTTACGCAGAACCGCTTCGACCTGCACAAAGCCCATGCTCGCCTGCCGCAGTATGAAAGGGACTTTCTTCATAATCATGCGCTCGCTCAAAAGTACGAAGCCGTTAACAACAAACAACAAGGCGCACAACTCACCCCTGAGCAAACAATCAAGCCTCTAATCCCTACACTTGAACGCACTGAGCCAGCGGCCCCGATTCCCTCAAAGACCGACTTCTACCGTGAGTACTACGGCCGCGCCGACTGGCTTGAAGCTCAAAAGATTGTTACCGCCGCCGGCAATCTCGAAAAAGGCGCTTCCTCCAATCTCGACCGCTCAACTATCATCCCCGAACTAAAAGACGTCGAAGTCCAAGCTATCAACTACGTCGTAAATAACTTCGACGAAACCAGACAGCAACAAGTCGCCGAACATCTGAGGAATTCTCCCGACGAACATCAACAAGCGATCGGCGACATGATTACGATCGCATCCGAGATCAAAGTAGCCGGCGCCGCTCCCGACGTTAAAGAGATTGAGCTTGAGTTGCCTGCTTCTTACACGCTCTCCCCGGATTCCGTAACCACAATTGTTAATTACACGCAACAAGAGTCCGGGCGCGCGACGGACGCCGCGCGGCTCCCAGCTCCGGAACTCTCCGACCTCAGACAGGAAGCCCAGGCCCAGGCCTGGCGCGACATGGAACGTGAGGTAATCAAAGATCCGGCCAGCATACTTGACGCGCCCGCAGAAGTGCTTTACCACGCGCAGGAGTTAGCGCACGGCATCAACCAGACCGCCGCCCTTCAAGAACGCGCGCGCACCGCATTCCAGACTCTCAATGCTCACACTACCGCCTGCGTGAATAAAGCAGAGCAGGTTGTAGCCCAAGAACAATCCACTACACAGCCTTTCCGATCCGCCGAACAACAACAAACGACGCGTGAACTCGTCAAAGTCGCGCTCGATCCGGAACTGCAGCAAAGCAAGGCAGGACTGATTAAAGCCAACGCCCCTGAGTACGCCCTCATACAGCAGACCCTAACGCCAACTGATAGAGAACGCGCGGCACAACTCAAAGACTATGCCGCCAATACTCGCGCCGACTACCTGCGCACCTTTTTCAAACCTTGACCGCGACCAACAGGTAGTGAAAGCTCAAGAGACACGCGCGAGTGTTGAAACGCGCACTGCCGGCACCACTCAAACAACCATGGACCGGTACACAATCGCCAGAGACGAGATTGCGCGCACTACGCTCGGCGAAAAGGTACAGGAGATGGTCCAGGCTAAATCTCTTCCAGAGATCGCGCCAGAACAGATCGCGCCACTTACCGTCAAGGATCTACTCCCTGCCGAGGTCCGCGAAGCCGCAGTCGAGCAAGCACGCGAACCCGCCTGGCAGTCGCTTGAACCCCAGGAACTCCGTGACGTTGCCGCCGGCCGTGAAGTCCCCGAGCCCCTGGTCACGCTCGCCGACGAGGTAATGGACCGCGTTGCCGTAGCTCAAACCGTTGAACTTGAACTGGATGACAAACGCGCCGAACTCTCCACTTTTATTGCCGAGCAGGTAGCTCTGGTAGAAGCCCCAATCCAAGAAGAACGCGCCACCCTTGCCTATGACGAGAAGTTTCGCGAAACCATTACCGCTATCGCAAGTGACAATAGTCAGAGTCCGGAGCGTGTCGACGCCGCGAATCAAATACTCGAAACCCTCGATCGCGCCGAACTGGATCCGGCAACTCTCGTCAGCCAGGCTATTACCCATGAGCTCGATTTAGTTCCTGCCGATATCACGCTCGAAGCGAATACCGCCGCCATTGCCCATGCTCAGGACGTTCGCGAACAACCAGTATTTAATTCCGTTGAAGCGCGAGAAAATATCCAACAGCAAGTGATTGCTGAATTGACAGGACCCGCTGCCGATCGCTACACCGAGCTCCGCGCAAATGTCGAGACAGTTCAAGAGAAATTCCAATCCTCCGTACACGACATCGACGAGAAAATTACCGAACTGGATCTTGCCCGCGCCGACATCACCAAAGAAACAAAGCTTCAGGAGTTCAGAGAAATTTCCCGCCCGGCCGCGATAGAAATCAACACCTACTTGAAAGACACTGCCCGCGAAGAAGGACTTCCAGCGCTTCTCGACCCGGACCGCTTCGACCAGCACGTTCAGCAAGTCGCTAACGTCATTATTGAGACAGCCAGAAACAACGGCATCACCCTTGGCGCAACACGCGAAAGCGCGCAGGAAATTAATCAGGTAGCCAGCAACCTTTTCAACACTCTCGCTTCCGGAATGGAACGCGCAAATTCAGAACATGCCATCACGCACCAATTGACTCATCAACATGACGCTGCAGCACAACTAACCGAACAGACCTTCAACCAACTGGTAGCCACTACAGCCCCTATTGCCTCAAACGGCGATCACGCTGCTCATGCTTCCTTTGATCAGCGCGACCAACAGCGTCAACGCGAAGAAACCGACAGACAAAAACAAGGCGCTTCACCCACTAAAATTCAGGATCAATCAGGCAGAGAACCAAACGCTCAAGAAGTCGCTAAAGCCCAAGACATCACAGCACCAACTTCCGGCGGCAGCATGACAGAGCTTGGCGGAAACGCGGCTGAACTCGGCGGCAGTATCGAAGATATCGCCGCCGCAGTTCTCGCCCTCTAATCTTAAAGCCAACCGGCGGCCGTTTTGATTTCTATCCAGACTAATAGAAAACAACCTGGCTCAGATTTCGCAACAACCACTAAGCAGATTAGAATAGAAGCGGACAGCGCTACTCGCGCTCATAAGAGAGAAGCATTAGGAGCAGAAGAATGAGATTTTTACTTGGAGTACTCGTTGGCTACTGTATGCGAGGGAAGAAAACACTTCTGATAACAGTACTCGGGATCGCGGCTGTTATTGTCTTCATAGTATTGCCGGCTATCGCGCTTTCACAGCTTGCTTTGTCTGTAGAACGCGAACGCTTGTCACGGCCAGCTCAAACACGCGTGCCCTCACTCAAAGGATTAAATTACGAAGATGCCGAGGCTAAACTTCGCGCTTCTAACTTGAAAATCCGCGTCCTGGCAACACGCTCCGATCTTCCTCTTCAGCCCGGACTCATAGTCGATCAGTCTCCACAACCTGGAGAGCAAGTGAATTACGGCTACCTGGTTGGCGTTACCATTACCAAAGGACCTGATCCGTAATTCTAGCAATCTTTCCTACAAACACCGGGGAGCCAGATGCGCAAAAGTGATTCGCGGTGCCCATCAAATGAAGCGACGACGGACTCATAGTCGGTGATTTGAAAAACCGAGAGCCGCGACCATGCTCGCTGCCTACCGTCTTGAAAATTGCAAATCTTAAAGTGCTTGTGTGGTCTTTCCAGTTTTTGATGCTAATAACAATCACGCATACGAAAATCCATTCATCCCAAGAGCCAAAATCGGTATGATCCGAATAACATCACCTGAGTGGTCATCATCGTCTCTTTGTCCTTTCCGGGTGCTGTGTTGCTTCCTAAAAAACAAGTTTGATTATTCTCTAACCCCAACCCCTTGTCCTCACCCTAGCGTAACCACTGTGCTAAACTTCCGTCAGTAGATTTATTCAACCGAAATCGGTAGATCATCAAGTAGAAATCCTGAGGCAACAGCGTCATCAGTCCACCTCTTTGATGTATTCAGAGGTCCTGTGGTTGGCTCTGATGTTTAAACGTTGCAACCGAAAGTACGTCAGTAACAAGAATTCTGGGTAGTGTCTTAATTTCCGGCTCGCCTCAGAGATCGCAATGCCGACCCGTGATCGCCTCACTTCCAAAAGATCCAAGGCTTCTGTTATGGCTGCTTGTCCAGATCTTGCCAGTTGTCATCACTATCTATCTTGCACGATCTACCCTTTAGGCAGTACTCAAAATTCAGTATGGGATGAACCTCCCAACTCGTCTTACGCTTCAGAGGCTTTTGATGGAAGTGCTCAGAGTCAAAAAATAGCTGACCTGTTACCCGAACCCACAACGCGCCTTGTGGCGTTTTATTGATCCTGTTCTGGAGTTCACTTGTAAAGTTCGGGTGTCCGTTAGCCCTTACGCGGGGAGTAAACTCGGCGGTCATTGATAGCGGTTCCCGTACCTTAAAGACTGCCGTGAGTTGCTTCTTGTTAGCGTTTTCGGGAAGGGGGTTATCTGTAACCACCTTGGGGTTAACTAGAACGAGGTGGTTGTCTGTAGTAACGTCAACATCGGCGAGTCCACAGTTGCATGATTCACCGCACTCTTGTTTGACTGCCAATAAATAACCGACAACTCTAATCTGTGACCCTTCGCCCAAGTCCCTTAGCACCTTTCGCGAGTCGCCTTGTTCATAGCCTGAATCTTCTACTTTCTTTTCGAGTCGAAGTATCGCAGTGATAGTGCGATCCTCGACAGGCTTAGTACTCGATTTAAGGTTTTTGAGAGTGTTTAGTTCAGGGTCGTGATGATTGTTGGCACTACAGCCCTCTTTAGGGCAATCATTTATCGTGTCCGCGCAAGGAGTCTTCTGCTCGCACGTCCTTTTGAACTGGGCGTCGGCCCCGATCAAAAAAAGAATGATCAAAAAAAGGGCTATCAGGATTCGTTTCATGGTGAGCCTCCGGGGGTTGAGGGTTGAGAGAGCGCAAGGAACAAGCGGCTTATATCACCATTCGGGAGGCGGGACAATAGGCCGCAAACGCATTACGGAGACTTCTTATCCGATGATAGGACGGGTAACAACAAGGATGTCGTGCGACCTGCTCGCTGATCGATAATCCGCTGCTCAGTCATACCCAGCATGTTCAATAAATCCCCTGTGGGCGCCGAAGCGATCTTATCAATATCTCCCTTTGACAGTGCCGGGCCCTTCCATCGCCGAATAACTTCAGGCGTGATAACAAGAAAATGCGTGGAACCCTCTTCCCGCTTCGGCCCCGAAGGGATTGCCCATATTGTGCAAGTCAAAGGATCAGTCTTGGCATAAACATAGTAATAATTCGCAACTGTAAGCGTCCGCTTGCTGGGGCCAAAATCAGGATTTTTTGAGTGTTTCCAAATTCGCTCCTCGAGCGCACCAAAGTCATCCGGAAACTGGCCAGTCTGGCGTTGATACTGTCTCAGCGCCTTCATCATGCTATCAGCCGCCAAGTCGCGGCACCATTTCTTTTTCGCGCTGCGTCCTTGCCCAGGTGCCATACGCAAAACTAATAACCAAAACAATGACCGACACCCCAAGAATAACGAACGTTATCTTGAACTTCTGTTTTCTGGCGCCTTCAAACATGACTTAATAACCTCTCTCCTGCTTCTCTTCAAAAGTGTTATCGCAAACTATCGTGATGCGCGCCGACCTCACCCACAGGCCCACTATTCAAGATTGCATCATCAGATAAAGGAGTATTCCCTGGGTCAGTTTTCCTTACTGGAAATATTCGAACTGAATCCCCGGGACCCTGCCTGCCAACAACTGCTGTAACCGAACCAAGCAATGCTTCCTCAACAGCCTGATCCGAAAAAGATAGGATTGCTTGATTAGGATTTGCCAGAGTCACGACCTTCGCGCGACGCCCTTTAGTATCAGTACGATCTGTCCCAGTCCTCGCCCGCGCACCAACCTCCTTGCTACCTGCCGTGCCAATAGAAGCCCCAGCATCACCAACCTGAGTCGTAGTCCCTACTATGGCGACCGACGGCACGCTGCTGCCATCAGGCTGGTAGTTCAATCCTCCATCAATTGTTTCGGGCAACAATGGCGGGATCCCGTCCGCACCCTCCGTCACACGTCCAGTACCATTCGCCGGCTCGCCGCCTTCTCCGGCCTCCAGCTCCTTCGCCGCTTCCTCCAGTTCCTTCTTCCGGAGCTCCACCTCCATCCTCTGAGCAATGACCTTCAAAAACGCCTCTTCAGCTTGCAACAATGACACCAGCTTCGGCTCCCCGTACTCAGCCGCAATAGCACGTTGCCTCAAGACGGCATACGGTGGATAACCAGCCTTAATCGGCGGAGAGGTATCTATCACCACCACGCACTGCTGATGCTTAACCATCTGCCGAACTTCCGTTGGATCCATCAACGCCCGGCCAGTCTCCGACTGCCGCTCGTTATCCAATTTCTTTCCCTTACCATCCACCGTCGTATGACTCCAAACCGTTGTCTGGCCAATACGACGCGAAGCAAACTGAGTCGTAACATCATCAAGCCCGGGCAAGAAAATCATTGTCCCGATCGAGCCAAGGATCGCGTTACCACCTTCCTGTCCGTACTGGTCATGCACCTGAGGTAAATTCTGATAACCAAGTATCAGACCAATCCTGCGACCACGACCCACACCTGCAATTTCTTTAAGGCCCACCAACGGAACGTTCGCCGCTTCGTCCAACACGAAACCCACGGGCGCAAGATCAACTGCGTCATTATCAAAGCGTAACTCATTGACGGCCTGCCCAATGAACGTAGCCAGGACATTCTTATAGCGAGTAGCATCACCCTCTCCCACAACTATGTAGATTACCGTCCCATACTCGCGCAATCTGCTAAATTCGATTTGCCGAACACCCGCCGCACGATCTGCGTCAGATATAGGAGCACAAACCTTTTGAGCGTGCTCCTCCTGGAACGTTCCCAGCTTATTCATCAAACCGGTAATAACACTTCCCTGAGTTTGCGGCGGCGCCTTTTGAAAGGCCCCCCACGCAAGTCTCACTTTCTCGTTTTCCGAACTCAGCATTTCGCTTTCAATGTCCTTCAAAGCTCGCAGAGCCAGATACTCAAAAATCATCGGTGGCGTCGGCTCTTCAACGATATCCGGCAAATGCAGCAGCACAGCTTTCAAAAGTAACAGCTCTGATTCCTGCCAGAAGGGATCCGCCATGTTGTACTTTGTCCCCTCCAGACCGATCATCGTACCAGCCATCTGCCCGGCAAATTCCGCACGGCCCTTACACTTGGGCAGAAAATTCCACCTATCCGATCGCGACGGATTAACCAAATCAAGTCGATATACCTGACGAAACGCTCCAGCCGTCTGCTCAAAAAGCTCACCCTTCGGATCAAGCACAATCGCCGATCCCCCCCGAGCCATATCCCGAAGCATATTCATCAAGAACGTTTTTGATTTTCCCGATCCTGGAGGACCAAAAATGGCAATATGCCGCAACCACTCAGTTTCATTCAAAACCAAGCTATAGCCCCTCTTCATTTCGCCAATCCGCAGCGACCCACGAGGGAGACCGCCAACCATATCTGCGAGTTTCAAAGCAAACCCGGCGGTCTTCAAATACACCTCGTCCGCCCAACGTCCGGTCCCAAAAGTCAACCTCTGCTGAATCCTGTAATACGGCAGAACCTCCTGCAAAGCTCTCCATGCAAGCAACAAGCACACACGCAAGCATCGCAATAAGAAAATAAAGTTTTGTTTGAGTTGAAACTTCCAGATAGCCGGCAGAGAGCCAAAGCAAGTACGCCGATAATCCACCGCACCCCGTCAATAACAACATCATGACGCCAGCCGACATTACCCGCAGGAACGCCTGGTAAGCAGGCATGCTTTGCATGTCTGCCGGCCGCGGAATACCCCGGGTAGCATCGAACTCTTCTATTCTTTTAACGAACGACATAAGATCTCCTCACCCGCCTCGTGCTACTCAAACACCCTATCGAACAGCCGCCGCCGCGCGCGCAGCCAGCCATTCACGCTGCTTGTCTCGCTCAGCAGATGAAACCTCCGCCGCCTTAAAACTCTCAGGCCGCCAACCAGCACCAATCAACTGCGCTGCCGGCGCAAACGCCCCAGGCATCTGCACTCCTGCTTTAGAAACCACGTAGTAAGTCAATGCGTTTTCCGCAAACTCGTCATCCGGTAAACGGACCACTATGGCAACCCCATCACCCTTTCCCTTACAAATCGACAGCACCTCAACTCCAAGAGGCTCCGCCCTGTACCGAATGTAATAAACAGCATGCTCAGAACTCACGGAAGTGCTACCACTGTCCTGGTTCAAACCAGGCGGTAACAGCCCTGCCTCAACTACACCCGCAAGCAAGCCCTCAACAGTTGAAAACGGCTTCCGTTCAACAGACTGTTGGACCGCCAATAACGTCGTACCCATAGCGAGAGACGCCGCCTCTCTCACCTGCTCCGCCTCGTCATAGACCTCACCTTGAAACGCAAACATCCGTTGTTTGCCATTCGTCCCGTTATCTTGCCGATTACGACTGCGATCACGCTCATTGAATACCCGAGCTTCTACTTCGGGCGACCAGAAGCCACCGCGACGAACGTATCCAGCAAATGACATTACAAACACGACCACCATCGCCACCGACAACACCACTGCCAATGGTGAAGACAGGAACGTTCGTCCAAGCGATTTTTGTGATTTACTCCTAGCCATTCAAAACACCTCAGGCCACGGCTGCCAGATGCCCACGCTCGCGCAAACCAAACTCCTGTTCTACCCACACGTCGACTTCATCGTGCCGCTCATTAACTGCAAGTTCGATTCGCGCCATCGACTGCTGTAGATAAGAACGATCACCCCGCCGCTTCGCAATCAAACACAAGTACGATGTCAAAGTAGCCTCATCTACTTCTCGCACCGCATCACGCATGAAAGCACTCAACAAACAAATGCCTTCGCGCAGCGCAGGTTTGTCTTGAACTCCAGGTATCGCACGAATACAGTCAAGCAGCTTCGCCACCCAAGCCACCGCCTCGCGCGACGCATCCGGCACACGAGCGCACAATATGGCTACCTCTTCACGTGCGCTCGGCATATCCATCCACGTATAAACGCAACGAGAGCGCATCGGCGCCGACAGATCATGTCTAATGTCATTTGACAATAAAACGACTACCGGCCATCGCGATGGATCTCTCTCGCCGACATCCCCGTAACGCGGCACGTGCGCATAACCACGACCGAATAACTGCAACAACATGTCCTCAGTCGTATCCTGGAGCTTATCGATCTCATCCACGATGAGGATCGGCACAACCCCTGTACGCGCGGCAAACTCAAAAGCTCCCAAAGCTTCGCCAAACATCAGATAGTCCGCGCCCCATTGCTTCTCACGTGCTTCCTTCAAATCCATTCCCGAAGCAATCGCCTGGCGCACCCACTGAGACTGACCTTCTCTGTCCCAGCTATAAAGCACATCCTCGAGTTCCAAACCTTCCATTCCCTGTAAATAAAAAACCGGAAGGTTACAAGCGATCGCCAGCGCTTCGGCTAAAGCCGTTTTCCCTGAGCCCCGCTCTCCCTTCGATCAAATGCGGCGCACCACTCTTAATTGCCTGCGTCAAATCGCCGAGGACTCTCTCCTGAACCATGTAACCGGTTCCCGCCAACATTCGCGCCAGAGCCACAGACCCGCCGTCCGTAACAACAGTACGCGGGTTAATGCTTGGCTTATCTGGATTCATTGGATTCATGTGTAGCCCTTATCGCGCCGCCAAATCCCCGCTCACCACTGCCTCCGCCACCCGTCGCATTTCAGGAGTCATGCGTGAGAACGCCGCTTTGATCCGTTCCGGATCTCCTGACTGAATCAGTTCCGCCAGCTCACGCTCAGAAATACCCGTCGTTCGACGTGGCTGGTCCGCATCAGAGCGTTCCTCAACATCACGCCCCGATAATTTCGCCAAGGCGTCTACACCCTGAATCGACTCCGGCAATTCCGTGATCATGATGTAGCCTGAACTACCAGCCGCTACCTCCACAAAGCTGTTACCATCTCGGCCAATCAGCGCCCCGTCCAATTCTTTTGTCACCCGTCCGCCATAACTACCGAAAGCATCACTAATCACGATCGGCCTTCGACCCACCGAGCCCGCTAAAGTTCCCGCGATGTTCAAACCCGCCTCGCCTAGACGGGAGAGCGCGCGCGCCCAACCACTCGACATCTTCCTCTTCTTGCCACGGATTCCTACGCCCCCATCAGAGCCAAGCAGATCGCCGGTGATTTTTACAAAGCGCCCAGACTCCGAATCAATAAACCCGACTAATGAAACAAAAGCCCGGTCGTACTCCGCCCCTCGCAACGCGCCGACTAAAACAGTCCCTCGAGCCATGGACCAACCCTTACCCTTCACATCCCGCGTGAGTTCAAGCCGCACCAATCCACCAGACCGCAAGGTATAAAGCACCCCAAGACTTTTCACAGGCAACATGCTCCCGAACGAAGGCAACGCGATGCCGCTCGGATCCTTGCGTACCTCGTCCGCACTCCCCTCACGAGCGCCCGCACGACCACGCACATCAGTCGCCGGCTTTACATCCTCACCAATCCTCACCGAGCGCTCATTGTTCCGCCCCACAACGGCCGCGACCGTCCGCGCAACAGTTGGCTTTGCCTCACTATTTCTCGAATTTTCAGTATTCGTATTTGGCTGGGCCGAATTGACCGTGCTGGACAAATCTCCGTTGATGACTGGCGGCACCTGCGTCACGGGCACATTCGAACCAGGCCCCATTCCCGTCGTTGGCGGCAACGTGCCCGGCCTAACCACCGACCCATCGCTCAACGTAATACCTGGACCACTCACACGAGCTTGCTCAATAGCCTGTCGCGTCATTGCTTCTTCAGATTCAGCGCCTGAATTCGTTGACGCATTACTTCCATTAACCGGCACCTTCGCCTTTCGTGTGGCTCCCTTGCCGATCACAAACCAGCCGGCGATCGCGGCACAGGCAACGATGACAATCAACAACACCAAGACCAAGAACCGCTCTACGGCCACGGCCCTTTCCCTGTTTTTCTCCGCGCTCCTCTTCAACCCCGGCAACCATGTCGCCTTCATCGATCAAGACAGCACGTCGTTCATCGTCGCCTGCAAACTCACGTTCTCCATCACCCTCGATCTCGTCATCAAGCTCTTCGAGAACCACACGCCGATCCCCGTGAAAACCGTTACCATTACCCGACTCGCGATCCGCAGTTTGATTGTTCATGAGTTCAGCCTCTACTCAGAAAATAACGTTTCACCCACAAACTACTTTCGTCCCGTGGCGGTTCCCAAGGCTGCCGTCGCAGGCTCATCAGCGGCTTCCGTCTGACTAACCGAAACTCTCAGTCGCTGCAAAGCACCAAGCACCGGCGCCTCATAAACGATCGCATAGTAAACAACGTCGCCCTTGTTCAGCTTTCCTTCCAGAGAAGTACTCTCAACATAGAGACGTTTCACCTGCTCCAACTGAAGCGTCTTGCCGTTATCGTCGAAGGTCTGCACATAAACTTCCGGATTTCCCTGGACAATTCGCAGCACGCCCTGAGCGTCGTTCCTTACAGCAATCACCACCATCCGAGCCTGAACATCCAAATCAACAACTGGCGCCACCGCCAAACTAAGACCGTGGTTCGACTTCGCAAACGCACCAATCTTGTTCGGATTCTTAATTGCATCCTTCAACGCCCGGTTTGCGACTTCCGATAGCTTGGGCCGTTTCTTCGACACCTTACCGTTGCGAACGCGCTCATCCGCGCGACTGCTATCAACGTCGGCAATCAATCGCGACACCTTAGGAACGATCAAGTCCCCATCGTCGCCATCTTCACCAAACCGCATCGATCCATTACTGTGTTTCGGAGCAGGCTCTCTCCCATCAAGATTGACCGCCAAACCCGCGGCTTTGCGAGCAGCAACCACCTCGTCGCGGTTGTACATCACTACGCACCGATGCGCATTTTGCGAAAGTTCGCGCACCGGATAGATCAAAAAGGTGACAACAATCCCCGACTGCATCTGCACGCTGATCGACGCCGACGGACCTCTTGTCGTCGATCCCGCAGGCGGCGCCACAAAAGCCGTGCCCGGCCGCAACACAAGAGACCGCTTGCTTAACTTCGCAGTCTCTTCATCAAACGACACCAGCTCCGAATTACCAGGATGAATCATGAAAAAGGAATCAGCCGCGGGAAACTCAATGACGTTCACTCCGTTCTGCGCCAAACCCAAACGGATAATCGGATTCTGATTTCCCCGAACAGTGACATTGGCCTCTCCCGACATGTACTCAGGCTGCGAAGGATTCACTAAAGCAACAGGCACCATCGCCACCGGTGAGGGAGACGGCTTCGCCGCCGGCGGCACTACACCCGCAACAGGCTTACGCCCCTGCCCTGATTTTTCAGGCTGCTTACGTTGCCCTCGCTGCTGCGCCACTACTAAGGCAGAGACCATCATTAACAACAAAACCACTCCCATCGCCTGAGAGCGTCTACGATTCCCGTGCTTAAACATGAAAGACTCCATTTCTCACTCGAGCTAGATTGGTTTTATTGATTCTGCAGAGCGGTCACTGGTGTAGCCTGCGTCGATTTCGCCGCAGGTGAGCTCACCGCCCCATTCTCCTGCCCGACACCTTTGCTTACAGGATCATTCAACTCTTGATAGTCCAGTGAAGAAACCAAAAACCCTGACCGCAGGTTACGATCCGCTCGGCCCTTATTGTCAGCCACAAGCTTGATCGTTAACCGCAACTGCCTTGCCTCTGTCACCGTGACTCCATTGACTACTTTGGTAATGTCCTGCTTGCCAATGACGTTCACCGTGTAGCCGTCATTCTTATCAACGGACACGTCCATCGGATTCCAGATCGTTTGCCAACTCTCCGCTTTCTGCTGATCTAACACACCCTTTTCCCGCATCCACTTGGAGAACTTCACCGCAGAGTCCGGAACCATCATTGTCAAAGCTCGCTCAATGTCCCGAGGCCTGGTTGCCGGATCGACCTGATATACCGCCTTCACGAATTCTTTCGTGATGTAAACCTTA
The DNA here is from genome assembly GCA_963698325.1 of Blastocatellia bacterium. Taxonomy (GTDB): domain Bacteria; phylum Acidobacteriota; class Blastocatellia; order Pyrinomonadales; family Pyrinomonadaceae; genus PSRF01. The sequence continues at coordinate 37,196 of CAVOQJ010000018.1, forward strand.
TCCTGCTGTGTCAGCCTGTCGGGGCCGAACTCAACCCCTTCCTCTCGGCCATAATTGCGGTTGTTGATTGAAAGCACCCGACCGGTTCCGCCGTCCACAACAATCCTGTCCGGCCGGCGCAGGTACTGATAAATATTGCCGACACCACTCGCCACCAAAAGCAGCGCCATGATCATCATCGACCACGTTAAATTCAGTATCGTTTGCACATCAGACGAATCTCGATAAATAACCGCAGGACCTGAAGACAATCCTTTTCCCCCACGCGCTCTTACTTCCGGAATCACCGGACCCGATCCACGCTCTTTCCCATCCGCCTGAGATCCTGGTTGCTGCGCAAAACGTGGCTGCCGCATCTCCGGCACATCAAGACTCAGTTGAACGCCTCGATCCGACTCCAAGTCGGCCAATAGGTCGCTTAACTCTCCAGGGATCTCATTCCCACTGACGACTGCTGCTCGCCCATCGTTATCTCTACTCATAATTGGCTTCTCTTTTCCGCGGTTGTTCCTCAAAATCTTCAAGGAGAAGCCCCACAAACCACTATTCCCCGCCCGCACCAAGATAGAAAGACTTCGCAACAACGTGGTGAACGACCTCTCCCTCCCCCGCATTCCCACTAGCTCCGCTCGCTTCCACGACATCCAAAGGCTTTACAATCTCACCTTTGCTGACCAGATAACGCGCGCCGGAATGCACATCAAAAAAGACTGTTTCAAATGCCGCGCTATCTCCTCCGTTCGCACTAGCGCGACGGGCGATAGCCACCTCGTTACCACCAGTCTGACCACCACCCTGACCAATACCAATCTGCTTTACTCCCGAGAAAAGCATCGTAACCGGCAACCCTCCAAGCTCTCGCAACTCACTATCAATAATGCGCTGGTCACTCACCGCGATAGCCATTGGAGGTGATTGCAAAGCCCTCGTTCCTGCAATTAGCTCAGGGTTAAAAACACCCGCAGACGTTACCCGTGAGAAAACCAACAGGCCCCGCTTCACATACGAGACCGTCTCCGCGTAGGGAGGAACACCACTCGTCTTAATACCGCGCGGGTTGATAACTTTGCCGGCCGAAGTCCTTATTGTTCGCCCCGTGCGATAACAATCAACGGCGCCCTCACCCGCGTTGTAACTCGCGAGCACCAGGTCCAGCCGCCCGCCAAATTCACCAACCAGCTCCTTCACATATCGTGCGGCCGCATCAATAGCCGCAGGCCCATCATGCGGATTCGTTAAATTGAACCGCCTCGCCGTACCTGGCATGAACTGCATCAGACCGCGCGCCCGCGCCGGCGATACCAGCTCAGGCCGAAAACGCGTCTCTAAATACGCGATCGTCCATAACACCCGAGGATCGACTCCATGTTTACGAGCCGCCGCGGCAATGAAAGGCTCATACATCCGCGCTCTTTCCCTCATTCGCGAAAACTGCCTTATCCGCAAGTGTCGGCGTTTGCTAACACCTGCCCTCCTCTTTGGACTGCGATCGGTGACACCTCTCGATCGTGGCCGCGCTACTTTAGTTTGACTTGTTTGAGCATTAGCTTCCGCCTGCCACAACACCGCAGCCAGCGCCAGTACAGTTAAATTAAGGGGAAGATGTCTTTTGATTTGCATAAAGGGATCGAGCCTCCTGCTCCGCTCAAGCTCAACTCTTGTGCAAGAGCGATGCCGCGATACCTCACGCCTAAGAAAGAAGGAGCCAGGATCTCTTACTGACGCTTAAAAAGTTTTTGGCACAGCCTTTGTAGTAAGCCCGAACCGACCAGCCGCCTGAGGCGACAGAGGAAACCTCAAGCGACTACGCGAACCTGGAAACCTGATTCCGAAAACCTGAATTTCTTTTTGAGGAGTAAATCATGAGACCTAACACCTTCCGCAAATGGCTTCGCTCACAAGCGAACACGGTGGAAATCGATCAACACCTTCTGTCCAGTTCACGCGCAGCTCGTACCAGCCGCCGGCTGATTCAGGCAAGCGTAATTCTTAATGCACTCGCGCCGCTGCTTGCCATTGTCGCGATCTTTTCGCTGACGGCCGTCAGCGCGATGGCCCAGGGACCCGGAGGCGGGACCATCTTCGGCGGCAACGACCAGACGCTCGGCAATGGCGTCAGGGAGATCATCAAGTGGGGAAGAAACCTGCTCTTCCTTCTCGGCATCGGTGGCCTCATGTGGGCAGCAGTCAACTACATGACCGAGAAAAACTGGACCAAGCAAGCGCTGGGCGGAGTCTTCTGCTTTGCCTTCGGCTCAATCGCCAGCCTCGCTTACTCGTTCTCGCAAGGTAATGCCGTGAATCTCGATACCGATCTCGGCAACTGAGAAACCTCACAACATTTAAAGAGGACCCTTTTAAGAGAAGGGTGAGAGGAGAGTTGGAGAGCCAATGCGAGCAAGACCAATACGTTCACAGATCTATCTTCCCGTAGTGCGCTTCGGAGTAACGGACGCTGACTGGAAGTTCGTCATCTTCATTACTCTGCTCTGCTACAGCATTCCTTTCTTATTCAACATGAAGCTGATGCGCTTCCCGCTTGAGATATGGACCTGCGTCATCGGCCTCGTCGGTTCAGTTGCTTTTTTTAATTTCGTACGCATAGGCCGCCGCCCCTTCTGGTTACAACACCAGGCTGTGGCACTAACAACAGCATCACGCCACCGGCACGCTCTCCCGACTGATCAGAAAGAGCGCCCGTGGCTGCTCCCAAATCAGTAGTGAGGAGTAACGGCGAGCAAAACTAAATTGTCCAAAAGTAGATTGATCGGTGGAGAGAGAAAATTGCCGTGGATGCCACAACCATCACCATCATTGCCGCAGCCGTCGTTCTGACAGCCATCGGCATCACCGTAGGGCTCAGACTCATACCGCTCGCCCGCCGCGCAAAACGCGACCTGGCGAAAATGCCTACAAGCCAAACCGAGGCCCGGATTAGGCAGGACCAAACCCGCATTCAACTGCTTCCGCGCCCTGCCGGCCGCCGCCGCGATTCCTCAATCATGGACCTCTCCGGCGCCCTGCTCCGCCATACCGACGGCAGCTTCACTAAGGCCTATCACGTCGCACTCAACAACACGATCTTTGGCGAAGCCCATCTGATAGAACGCCGCATCAACGAGCTCGCCCGCCTGCTCGCGTCTAGAAAACCGCCTGACACCATCATCCAATTTCGCTTATCCGCGAATCCCGATCCCGGACGCGCCATCCAGCGTCACCTTCGCTCACGCGACGAAAACGATATCGCTCCACTCGCTGGGTTACTACACACAATGGGCATCTGCTTCTACGAGGACGCCGCTATTGGCGGCGCCTTTAAGCAGCACACCTTGTCAGCGTGGGTTCGCGTACCCGTAAAACACCACAACGACGAAAGCCGTAAAGGACTCGGACGCTTCTTTCCCACGCTCAAACGGGAAATCGCAATGCGCGGACTACTCGGCTTCGTAGGCGCGCTGCTCCATACGCTCCGCGAAACCAGTAATGACCGTATTACACGCCGCACCATTACTGACGAACAGCAGGCAATAGATGAGGCGGAAAAGACCTTCCGCCTGATTGAGCACCAAAGCCCGCTGCGCCTCCAGCCCTTCACGCGACAAGAACTTTGGGAAGCCGTCTACCTGGGCCACCGTCAAAACTCAAACACCGCCCCCATCCTTCCAGATGTTCCGGGCCGCGACATTCGCGACTATCTATCAGGCGAAACAATCGCCGGCGATGGCCACTTTGTCATGCACGGCAATTACCCGGCAGCCGTCGTTTCCATGTTTGTTCCACCACAGCCCCACATCTTCGCCGACTGCATGCGCGTCCTTACCACCAACCCTGAGCTGAACTTTCGCCATAACGTCATCACCGAATACGTCTATCTCGATCAGGACAAGGTACGTAAGCGCCTCGACAAACGCATTCGCCAGGTGAGCCGTGCCAATAAAGGAACCAGCCGCCACGGCACCTTCGAGGGCCGGAAAGCAATGGGCCAACTCTCTAATGTGCGTGAAGAGATCACCGGCGACACTGAGGCTCTCGTCAAAGCCCGCTTCTATGCCGTCATCTACAGCGAGGCCGCCACGAATAAAGACGATCTCCGAATCTCGCTCCGCAACCTTGACCGCTACTGCGAACAACTCGTTACCGCGATTCGCCGTATCCCCGGAGCTGAAGCCAACCGCGAAGAACCCGCGGCCCTGCGCGCCGTTTATCATCGGGCTCTCGTCGGCGAACTCAATAACCAGCAGACCGGTCGCGAGATACTCGAAACAACCGATTCCCTAGCCCCACTCACTCCCACTGAATCAGCGTGGTCCGGAAGCCCGGACCCGCATACGATCTGCTCGACTCCCACCGGGCACCTAACCGGCTTCAACCTCTACGACCGTAATCTCGTTACCAGCCCACTGGTTCTGCTAATCGCGCAACCACGCGCCGGTAAATCCGTGCTCATGTGCCGGATCATTAACGACGTGCTCGCCACAAAAGCGAATGTCCGTGTGCGCGCCGTTGACTACGGAAAATCGCTCGCCCCGCTCGTCGAAGTACTACACGGCCGTTACCTCCGCTTCGATCAAGGCACCCGCACTATCAATACCTGGGACTACCCTGGCCTCGAGCGCGGGGAAATGCCAGACGACCTACAAAAGACTTTCGTGGTTGCCGATCTCATGCACCTGGCTCGGGCTAACGACACGATAGCGGAAGATATCCTGATGCTGCTCGTGGACGAGGTTTATAAAAACCAAGTGCCTCGAAATCGTCCCGGCCGTCAAAAACATGAACCTCGACTCTCACACTTGCTCGACCTCTTGAAGGTTGTTCCTTTCAAAGAGAAGGTTGCACGGGATCGCTCAGAACTTCTGCGCATCTCGCTCGAATCATTTAGAGATGACTCGTGGATTGACGCGCCCACGCACGCCGACTTCCTCGCTGAATCGCAACTCGATGTTTATGAAATCGACTCGCTCCAAAACCTGCCCGATCGCGTGCGCCAGTCAATGGCTTTTCGCATTGCTGCGCATGTCATGCGTTCCATCGGCCGGCTGAACGCTGACGGCACTCGCTCTCCGGTCCTACTCGCCTTTGATGAAATGTGGGAAGTGGTAAAACACTACCCGCTCATTCTCAACGTCATTGAACGCGCCGCCCGCACCGGCGGTAAGGAAAACGCTGTCACCTTGCTCGCTTCCCATGCTTACGAGGACTTTACCGGAAGCAAGGATGTTCCTAACCCGATCGGCGTCGCTCTCGCCAAAACCGCCGGCGTCAAGCTTATCGGCAAGCAGGTCGGCGACTACACCAGGCTAATTACCGAAACCGGCCTGTCGCCTGCAGCTCATGCCTGCATTGAAGGAATAAAGAACGTACCCGGCGAACACGCCCAATTCCTCGGCGTCTTTGGCTCCGGACAGGACAAGGTTGTGGAAATGCTCCAGATAGATCTCTCCCCAAGCGAACTCTGGACCTTCACCACCAACCCCGACGAGCGCAACGCGCGCGCCCGGGTCCAAAGCATTAAGCCCATGTGGCCCATGGCTGTAGTCATCGCCTGGCTCGCGGAACGTTACCCCCGAGGCCTAACCGCCCAGGGACTCACTGACATTGACGAGTCCGAACTAACTAACGAATTACGAGTAGCTTGAACAGACCGAAATTCCGGAAGAGGGACACCTGCAAATGCGCCATCTATCATTCACCAGACAACTCCTCATCGGCCTACTACTCGGCCTCATCATCACCCCGGCCCAGCCAGCCAAGGCCCAATGGATCACTCACGACCCAATAGCGTACGCGCTCAAGATCCAGGAGTTCGCCAAAGAGATCGATTTCTGGCTCCAGACCGTAGAGCACTACTCCCAGATGTATGACAAAGCCGTGAAGCAGGTCACCAGTCTGGGAGGCATCCTCACCACCATCGACAAGCAACTCGCTCGTAACAAGAGCCTCGTATCCACCATCGCGAGTATCGGAAACACCGTGCGCCAGATCTACATGCTTAAACGGCAAATTGAAAACATGGTCCAATGCCGTATCCGCGCCGTGCGCTCCCTCGAATCAAGACTCAAAGCGGGAATCTTTAACCCGCAACAAGATCTGCAGGATCTCGAAGAGTACCTGCGCAACTCCATTGGCCGCTCCTCACAAGACACCGTGGCCAACATCGAACGTCTCGCAAATATGGACAACGAGTTCGAGCGTCTCCGTTACGAACTCCAAAACGCCTACGGCCGTCTCGCCGAAGCGCAAGCCGTTCTCAAACAGTATGAAGACATGCTAACCACCGAGATGGCCAAGCCTGAGGACGAGCGCCATTCACTCGGCATCATTCAAACTCAAATCTCTAACACCAAGATTCAGATCGAACAGATCAAAACTCAAATTAACGACCTAACAGAAAAGCTCGCCGCTAAAACTCAACAGTACGGCATTCAGCTTGAGACCCGTGCCGACTACGGCCAACAGGTCCACCAAACAAACAAAGCCTGGGAGGCTACGGTCCCGGTACGTAAAGACATCCTCGACGAAATCGACAAGACATTCGAAAAGGACGAAGGCATCGACGACGATCCCGCAGACGGTAATAACTAGGCAGACACCTCGCGGCCATACAGTGCACCGACAGCGAACAACGTAGCAGATTCAAGAGGAACAAGGATGACAGTCCTACAGCCAACTACAGCCAAACATAATCCCTGGCGCCACCTGATTCCTGTTGCGACCATTGCTTTAATTACAATCATTCTGTTCATCCTCACACCACCTTGTTTTGCTCAAGGCAATGGCGACCCATCCCAGTCCGCTACGCCGCCGCCTGCATCGACTCCATCGCCTCCATCGCCTCCTTGGGAAGCCGGCCAACCAAGCGCACAGATGGTCACCCTCATGAACCTCGTGCGAGAACTCGTTCCTTACATGCGCCGACAGATAGAAAAACCGCTCCTAGAAAAATTTAGCTTCCTGGCAATGATCCTTGCCAGCATCGTCCTTCTCTTTTCCTTTATCAGAACCATTCGGGAAAACGACGGCGCTTCGAGCGAGCTCTATTACTGGTTTGGCCGCGCCGTTTTTTGCATGGCCCTCTTTGCGATTGCGCCTGCCGCAATTTCTACTCTCTATAAGATCGGCCGCACATTAACCATCCCTATCGAACCGATGATCGAGGAAAAGCGCACAGCCTTCAACGATCAGTACTACGCGTTTGTGCAGGGTCACTTCATCATCAAAGACGAAAAGAACGTTTTCATTCAACCAGCCTATATCGAGCCCGGCGAATACGGCTGGGTCGGTATCCTCACTGATCACGAATCCGGCGACGGCAAGCTCAACGGCTTGAAAGCTATGGAAGGCGCTACCGACATGACCTCATGGTCCATGCCTAAGCTTTTCTTCGGCCTTAACCTTGCGCGAGGCATACTTCAGGCAGGAGAGATATTCCTTCTTGTGTTAAGCGGCTTCATCATGATCGGGCTCCGGCTCGCAGTGCCCTTCATGGTCGCCGTCGCTGTCGACAAAAAACTCGCCGAACGAATCTCCTACCCATTCATCTGGGGAACCGTCGTCTTCACAATGATCTTCCCGGTTGTGCGCGACACCCTCACCTTCATCGCTTATACGGTCGGCAGCTTTGGACTGTCGCTGTATGACGGCGCCGCTCCTTACACGATCGACGAGCGTACCTCACAGATCATCAAGAACAATGCCTACGATCCCACTCTGATAATTATCGTCACGCTCTGCATCATGCTCATCAACGGCATGATGCTTTGGCTCTCCCCATACCTGGCCTATCGCATCGCCACCGGCCAGCTCTTCGAGGCTGTTTCGAGCACCGCCTCCGGATGGATGGCCGCAATCATCGGCTCAGCTGTCGAATTCACCGGCCTGAAAACAGGGGCGGCATTACAGCGCCAGGCAGAGAACACACAAACCCAGGGCGGATACCAAGCTGAAATGACCAGAGCTAAAGGTTCGCTCGATGCCTCTAACCTCGGCGCTAACGCAAGACAGATTTCCGGGCACGCGAACATTGAAGGCAATAGACAAGCGACTCTGGCGGCAATCGCTGGCGGCGCTCAAACAGCGCGCGGGATGGCCCAATCAAGTGCTAACTTCACGGTCGCCGCCACGCACGCACAGGTTGCCGATACGAATCGTCAAATGTGGGCTCGCGCCAACCAAGCCAACACCCAGACAGGCATCTCACAAGGGGCAGAGTCGGTCCGCATAGCCAGCGAAGCAAGGGCTCGCAAGCAGGAAATCTGGGGCGGCGCATCCACCGCGATCCCCTATGCCGGCACTGGCGTTATCAATCCCCTATTCGGGAACGTTGCCGTGGGCAACAGAACCCGCAACCTCAACCGAGCTAACAACGAGTTTTCCACCAACACCATACAGAACGAAACAGCCACCGCGAACACCGTACAAAAAAGTCAGTTCACCTATCAGAGCGACATGGAAACCGCCACCAAGGCACAGCTCGATGGCAACGTATCGGCCATCAATGCCGGAGCCGGAACCGCCGCCGGCGGCGCTAACCGTGGCGCAGCTATATCCAAAGCCGGAATCGATCAGGCGTACTCCCTTGAAGTGCAAGCCAACCAGGTTCAGTTCGGCAGTACTACAACTGCCGCCGGCCAAATCAAAGACGCGAATCTCGAGGCCGCCCATCTCCGCGAAATCTCAACCATTGTCAGCGGCGTAGCCAGGGATATGGACCGCCGTATCGAAGAAGGAATGCGCCAACGTTACTAACGGCTGGCGAGAGGTAAGAAATCACTATGGTAGCTTCTGAACAAACTCTACCCGACAACGCAGCCACAGTCGCTGGACCACCCACCACAACACAGCGGCAATACTCGCCATTGCCGTCTGTCTTCCGTGCGATTGAATACAACCTACCGCCGAACTACCGCCGGCTGCAGGATACCGAGCACGGCTATCACTGGATCTACCGAGTCACGAAAACCAATCTCAGCGCGCGAATTTATCCGAACGTTGACGGAGACACCATCAACATTTCAGTCTTTGATGACAGCAAAAACCCGGACCTCACCGCCAACGGCAGCGAGGTTATAAAAATGTGGTCTGGAGATCTCCGCATGACCGGGAACTGGCGTCGTCGACTCAGGCGCGCTTCCGGTGAAGCACTCGTTCTCGTCAACCAGCGCCCGAGATGCCGAAACTGCAAAAAGCCTCTTGTCTTGCGCGAACGCCGCGACAATCAACAACAATTCTTCGGATGCGAGGATTATCCGAGGTGTAACGGATCAATAACCATCATCGATCACGACCTGGACAGAAAAAGGGCGGGCAGCTACCACCCACAAGCTGAGCAATACGTCTCGCAACCACAAACGGCAGCCAGCTAAAGGGAAAGTAACTAGAAAAGTATGAGTACCGTCATCGAGCAAACCCCTGAGGCCTCTTTCACTCCCACCGAGAGACAACTCAAATCGCAGACCCTGGGCTGTAACGCCAGGAAAGTTGCGAGCAAGCGCTACTCGGTTAAAGACCTCCACGGCAACCCAATCGAGGAATGGCCCGATATTGTCAAGCGCGTTGTCGATCACGTCTCAAGGGCCGAAACGGACCAGGCAAAGCATAACGAGTTCCATCAGGCAATGACTGAGATCATGCTCAACCGCGAGTTTTTGCCGAACACTCCCTGCCTCGTAAATGCCGGCCGCGACAATGGCCAGCTTGCCGCTTGCTTTGTTCTCGGAATTCCCGACTCCATTGCCGGCATCATGGACCATGCCAAGGTTACCGCGATGATTCATCAAACCGGCGGCGGCACCGGCATGACTTACGAGTCGCTGCGCCCCGCTGGCGCCACCGTCAGCCTGAGACACGGCACCGCCTCCGGGCCCGTTTCTTTCATGAACATCGTCAATCAAGTAACCGATGTCGTGAAACAAGGGGGAGTTCGCCGCGGCGCGAATATGGGAATGATGCGAGTCACCCACCCCGACATTCTCCGCTTTATCCACGCCAAGAGCGATCAGCACTCCCTAGTTAACTTCAATATCTCGGTCAACGTCACGGACAACTTTCTCGCCGCCGTTGACAACAACGAATGGTTTCAACTCGAGTTCGATAGTCGACCATGGACCCAGGCGATCTATGATCCTGTCGCCGATGACGACTACGCCATTTACGTTCGCGAAGATAACTTCCCATGCTTCGCACCGGACCCACTGGTCTTTTGCGACCGTGACGCTTTCCTTAAACAGGACCTGACCCGATACAAGAAAGTCACGCCTCCCAGCCCAGGAATGATCTATGCCCGCGACATTTGGAATCGCATTCTTGCCAGCGCGCACAAGTATGCCGAACCCGGGATCGCCTTCATCGACGAAGTAAATCGCCACAACCATTTGATGGCCTCAATGGGACCGATCTACTCGTGTAACCCTTGCGGCGAACAATTCCTGCACGCCAACAACTCCTGCAATCTTGGCTCGATCAACGTCAGCAAGTTTCACGACACCGACAACCGCGGTCGCCGCAATATCAACTGGAACCACCTGCGCCACGTCGTCCACACCAGCACGCAGTTTCTGGATAACGTTATTGATACCTGCACCTGGCCACTTCCTGAAATCGAAGACACCGTCAAGCGCACTCGACCTGTGGGGCTCGGTATCATGGGCTTCGCCGACCTTTGTTTGAAACTCGGTATCACTTACGGCTCTCCGGAATCCTGCGAACTTATGCACGAGGTCATGGGCTTTGTACGCTATGAAGCCTGGAATAAGAGTCTTCAGCTCGGCTTGGAAAAAGGCGCTTTCCCCGAATTTGAAGAGAACCGGTCGGCCTACCAGGAATTTATCTACGACACTATTGGACTTTCGCCCGAAGTACCTTTAACTCCTCGCAACTACGAGACAACCACCTGCGCACCTACAGGCACAATCTCGCTCGTTGCCGAAACCTCGAGTGGCGTAGAGCCAAACTTTTCCTGGGCCTACGTCCGCAAAGACACTATCGGCACTCGCACTTACGTACATCCCCTCGCCGCCGAAGCGCTCGGACTCCACGTCGATCAGACAGACCAGATCTCAATCGAACGCGCCGCCGCCTATGTTGTCGAACATTTAAGCGAGCTTCCGGCTCATTTCATTTCTGCGATGGACATCAGCTCCGAGCAACATGTACAGGTACTCGCAGCCACCCAGCTTAATGTAGACAACTCTGTTTCCAAGACCTGCAACGGTGCAAAAGACGACACGCTTGAATCGGTAAGCGAGCTATACATGCTCGCTCGACAACTCGGCTGCAAAGCCGTCAGTTACTATCGCGACGGCTCTCGCGACGAACAGGTCCTCACCAGCATGAAAAAGGACGCGCAGCCCAAGGAAACGATCGCAGATCCCATCCCCTCACTTTCCGAACTCCCGGAAGCGGTTACAGTGATCGATTGGGCTCCCGACCGAGAGGACCGCCCCAAGGAGCTTTCCGGCTCAACCTGGCAGATTGAATTCGACGGTCAAAGACTCTACGTGACTGTTAATCACAACGGTAAGCAAATCCAGGAAATATTTGTCACTGGACCAATCTCATCGAGCGTTGGAAAACTAGCATCGAAAATGCTGCGTGGAGGCTTTCACGTCAAGGAAGTCGCGCACATGCTCGACACTACCACCGGCACTCATTCCGTCTGGTTCAACCAACGGCTGCTTACTTCTCCTGAGCAAGCCATCGCTGAATGTCTACTCATCATGCAACGCCGTTTAGCCGGGCAGATGGATTCTGCGCGAGCTAATAAAACTACACCACATATCCAGCCAAAACAGGCAAGTGGCATGCACAGCATGATCGGAAAATGCGTCGAATGCGGAGGACAGGTAGAGTTTTCTGGAGGCTGCTACGTTTGCCGCGATTGCGGACGTAGTCGCTGTTGAGGCCACACTATGGACCACGCAACCAAAGACACGAGCGCGTGTAGCCCTTATTCATCGGAAAGAATAAAGCCCAAGAAATAAAGATTCGGCGGACGACACCTAAGCCATCAAAATCCGAACGGCCCTGTCAAACACTCCCGATCTCCGATGCCCAACGCGCAAGTCAACAAAAACCGTTCTACCTCAAGAAACGTCGGAACTCGTGCTCCACTGGTCTCCGGCGGCTTCCAGCGCGTAAGCAAGAAGCGCCCGTGCCGCATTTGCGGCAGACCTTATTACTGTGGCTACTCAACCGACGAACGTACTTCCATTTGTATGTGGATAAGTGACGGCTCAACTTACCGCGGAGAATCAAAAAACGGCGGAAACATTCACGTGCACACAGATATCGCTATTACTCCAGCCGTTCACCAAAACGCTCGCCCTGCCCCACCTTCGATACCACTCGCTTCACTTGAGATCCGCGACGCCGTTTTTCAGGAACTAATCAAAATCTCACCCGCCTCCAGCTACCACGCACAGCTCGTCACCGGCCCCGGCGGCCTGTACTCGCGTGGCCTGCTCGAACACCACGCTAAGAATTACGGCGCTCTCCCACCAACACAGAAAGAACGCGCAGCCCTTGCATCTGCTTTGCGTAGGTTCGTACTCGATACTTTCCCCGTATACGGCAAACTCCATTCACGCGCCGGCGTCGTCGGCATACCAGGCTTTTGGCAAGATCCCTCTGGTATGGTCCATATCTGGAAACCCCGAAACTATCGAATGCCTATCCTTGTCATACCCTACAAGGATTCAGAAGGGCTGATCCAGGCATGTCAAATTAGACTTCACCCGAACGACATTCCCACCGGCGAAAAGAAATACCGATGGCTCGCCTCTCCACTCGAACGCCGCGGCACCAGTTCTGGTACGCCTATACACTTCACTTTCCTGCCACGAGACTATCCGCCCGGTGGAACAGTCGTCATTACCGAAGGAGCACTCAAAGCAGAAACTCTCGTAAGGTTCAGGCCAAAAGCCCGCGTCATCGCAACCACCGGCGTCAGCTGCTCGCACTCTCACATCATCGAGGCATCAAGACCATACAACGCTCTAATAGCCTTTGACGCCGATCATAGAACCAACCCGGCTGTCTGCCGCCAGCTCGCCAGACTCATAGCCCAACGCACGCGAGACTCGCTCGAGCACGGTCTTTCCACCACAACGAAGATAGTGTTTTGGAAGGGACCGAAAGGCATCGACGAGGCCGTTCAGGAAAATATCCAATTGACCGCTCTTAGCATCTCCGAATGGTATGCAACCCTCAGAAATAAAGCATTCGAAGAAGTCGAGCGATTCTGGACAGAGATCGGCTTCAAACCTTGACCTCGCATACCCCTACTTCACAGGCCCGATACATCGAACTAAATCGCCCTCACCACAACTTTCTCCTTCAAATCCTGAAAACTGGTATAAAGGCTGTGGGCAAAGCGCGACAACTACGCGCCGCGTCCCAGGAAGGACCGTCATGGAGTCTCTATGTTCAAAACATCAACCAGCCCCACCCACGCCTTGCTGTGCACGGCTCTCCTCATCTTCAGTCTCTTCGTATCCCTCACTGCGCCCATTTATCCTGCGCACTCTGCGCTCCGTGTAAACTCGCCGGTCATGGTCCAGGAGCAGCCTCCCCTTTCCGGCTACCCAATCCAGTACACCTCGTTCGCAGGCACGACTTACAACCTTACCGCCTACGACGGCAAATACACTCGCTACGCCCTTCCAGATTCTTGGACTCAAGCGGGCGCACTCACTCCATCTCAACTGCGCCGGCTTATCGATCTCACCGATCTCACCTATGCCATGCTCACTGAAATCACGGCTGGAGAACCGCAAGGCACGGGCCTTCTCACCATCGCAGTGATCCCCACCGGCGCCAATGCCGGCCATGCAGGCTCAAACTTCAAAGGCGTTGAGTTGTCCGAGAACGAATTAGGCTCCGTGATCCAAAACATAAACTCCGATCTACTGAGCCCAGAGTGCGTTCATGAACTCGTACACAACTTCGAAATTTGGATTTTGTACCTAAACCTCGGATATCCTGACTCAAGCCACGCCTGGACATCATTCCTGATTCCCTTTCTTCAATATTATTCGCGCGCTGGCATTCTCCAATCCGATGCCGACGCACTATTCGAAAAGAAAATTACTGAATACACCCTTGCGTGGGATTCCACCGGAGCCACGTGGGCCCAATGCGTGAGAAATGGCAATACCTGCCCGAATGTCCTGGCAAACAGCGCCTGGGCGGGACTCCTCTTACGCTTTACCAAACTACACGGGATTGAAGCAGTCAAACGAGCTTTCAGATACGTACGCGACTACGCCGCAACTCACCCGGCGACCGGCACAGATCCAACCAGCCCACAAACACGTGAAGAAAAAAACGACCTACTCGTCGAAGCTCTCGCCGAGGGCGCGCAACGAAATATCCTTTGCGAGATAGACACCTGGCATTGGTTTGCCACTCCAGAAGCTCGCAACAGAATCAGCCAAAAATTCCCCGGATCAAATCCCTTTTGCATAGACGCCGACGGCGATGGTTTTACGCCTTTAGCTGGAGACACTGACGACACCAACGCTCAGATCAAACCTACAGCAATCGAGACTATAAACAACGTCGATGACGACTGCGACGGAATAGTAGACGATCTTCTGTTGACCGAGCAGAGCGACTTTCCATCAACTGCACAATCCGCGCCGACTATCACTATTCCAGCTAAGATTCGCGGCCAAGTCACTCCCTCAAACGTCGACACACTTATTATCAACTTCACGGATTCTCTTCCTCGCCGGCTTCGTCTCAACCTGCAAAGCCCAAACACCTTTGTTGGTTTCATACAGCTCCAGCCCGTCGACTTGAATGGCCGTACTCAATCCTTTTCAGTTGCCGGCGGCGGCGCTCAAGTACTCACGCTCCCACGTCCCGGCCTTTGGGCTCTCACAATTCAAAACTCTACCTCTGCCACTTCTGACTACACGCTCACTGTCGAAGATGCGGGCACGCAAACCGCACCAGTGCGCTTAAACGTAACTCCCGGAATGCCGTCAGGAACTATCCAAGTTTCTGCCACCATAGATACCAGCCGCTCCTACGTCATCACGCCCAACGCTGTCCGCTTCTGGTTAGGTCCCTCCAGCTTTGTCCAAACCACTCCATTCCAACAACAGCTTTCATTGTCACTCCCAATCCCCGCCGGCATTGGCCCCTTCAGTCTGCGCGCTCAGCTCATGAGCAACGCCACGCCTGTGAGCAAAGCAACCTTACCGTTATGGATAGACAGGTCAACCGGCGAAATGCTCGAACAAACTCCAGATCTCTCAATTGCCGCAGACACGACTCTGCCTACTGAGACTCGCGCTGGAAGCAACGCCACCTATGGGTTCACAATCACGAACACAGGTCCAGGTCTGGCCCAGGGCATTGAAGCCAACGTCACCATCCCACCAGGACTCAGCGCAATCTCAGCAGCAACCACGCTAGGAACCACTCAAATAACTGGTAATAACTTTCACTTGGTGGTCAACCAACTTGCCACCGAGGAAGCCGTGAGCTTTTCCATCACCACAACGAATCTAAATGCTCAAGGAACCATTACAACAACAGCAACGCTAACAGCCTCTACCGCCGACCCGGTTCAATCGAACAATTCAGCTTCAATCACCGGCTTGTTCACCGCTGCTCCCACTCCAACGCCAACACCGACGCCCAGTCCAACTCCCACGCCTACGCCAACTCCAATACCGAACGCTAATATCCAGCTCCAAAGTTTGCCGGCAAAGCTCGAAACCGCTTCAACCAAAAACGTACTCGCTCAAGGCTCGTTGGCCAGGGTCACGATCACCTTGCCTGCCACATCACTGCTAGACAGTTACGGACAACAAAATCAAAACGGCACTTGGCCCATCACGCTCGCCGGCTTTCAAGTACAGATCGGTTCGCTCTCCGCAGCCATGATCGCCGTCAAACGGATTCCTAACTCTAACCCTGCGTCCTACACCGTTGATTTTCTTATCCCTGATGCGGCAACTACCGGAACCCAAGTCCCGGTTACCGTTAACCAGGAAGTACCGCTAAGCAGCTGGAACACCACCGCTACAATTAGAGCAACCGCTCCCGCGTTCTGGGCACTTGATGGAACCGCAAACGGTCCGCTTCTCACACTGGACGGCGACCGCTTAACCGCTTTCACGCCTAACGCTCCTTTTCCAGCAGACGGCACAAGACGTATTTTACTGTTCGCCTCCGGAGCAAAAAAGCTCGTTGAGCAAAACACGCTCATTCTCCACATAACCTGCCAATCCGGCTATCAAGCACTATTGGTCCAGGACTTCGCCGCTACACTCCCCTCGCTGCCCGGACTACAACAAATCATCATTCGCATTCCCACCGAACTCGCCGGATGCGGCCAGGCTCAATTAACGATCGAGGGCGCCGAAGACAACCAAGTCTTTCTACTCATCCAATAAATTTTGACTCTGCTTTAACTTCAAACTCCTGTAGACCACCAGTTGAATTACCATATTTATTGCAAGAACTTTTTTATTGACAGCCAGTTTTGAAAGTATAAAATCCTGCGCACTAGGCGTTTAGGTCGCTGGGGTGAGGACAGTGACCACAGAGGCGAAAGCCTCCGCCAACCGATATGAAGGCCGGACACATCTCAGTTCTCATAGTTAGTGAAATCCGCACCATAGTTAATGAAATTCTTTCTCACAGTTATTGAAATTCTTGTCGGTTCTCATAGTTAATCTGCGATGGACCCTGCAGCGCGGCTCTTCAAGACAGTCGCTGCTTGCCTGAAATATCGGGCGAACTACGAGCCCGACTTAACTTTCAAGAAACCCCTGCTTCATCTCGTTCGCCCTTTGGGCGATAACCTGCTGGCGACCTCTCTCCGTCTGGATCTGCTGGTGCATCAGATTGCTGTGCGATCTGAATCGTTCCGACTGCGCCAAGACGCTTTCCGGTATGTCGCCGAGCCCTTGGAAGTAGGCCGTCCGGTAGTCATCCCCGAACCAATCCAAGAGCTTGTTGCTGAAGTCGGCCTCGTGCCATTGGATTTCCTCACTCGACAGAGGTGCTCCCTTGCTGCCGGGCCAGCGGCGATTATCAAGCAGCAGGTAAAGGGCATCGAATCTTCCTGGAACAGCTTCCACAGTTCGATCTTGCTCGCGCTTTCCGCATATTCCTTCGTGACTGCGTCGTTCGCCAAGTAGACCTTGTCGAGTGCCGTGCGGTGAAACCGACGCGCCCCATTGACGATCAACAGAAGTGAGATAACCACCATTGCAAGCGCGATAACGGCCCACAACGCCGGCGAGAGCACCTGGTATGCTGGTAATACTAGGTTCTTGAGCGGTATACCGAGAAAGTCGCTGACCACAAACAAAAGAATGAAGCCTGCGACGCTGCCGAAGGCCTTCACCGCACGCCTGTACCACGCGTGCGGAAATTGCGCCTCCAGCGCGAGCCGGACAAATGTGAGATAGCGCTTCATAGCAGCGAATGGCTTACAAGCCCGCTCATTGATCGTCGAGGAGTCCGAAGAATTTTTCGCCTAGCGACTCTCGGTACGCAACGGCAATTTGAGGTGGCGCATAGATGGCCCGGTCAAAAGCACAAACCACATCGTAGTAGTACGTTCCCGTCGTCGACAAATATTCGGTCAATATCTTCGTAAGCGCCTCTGGGCTGGAATTGTGAACAAAGTACGCGATTACCCTCGTCCTGATCTTTTCATCTGGGTTGCGCAGAAAAGGCAGCAAGAACTTGACTGTCTCAGCATTAGCCTGCGAGCGCGTTAGATAGACAACTGCGATACTTATTAGCAATTCATCGCGGGTGTTAATTAACTCGTTGGCG
Source organism: Blastocatellia bacterium (assembly GCA_963698325.1). Taxonomy (GTDB): domain Bacteria; phylum Acidobacteriota; class Blastocatellia; order Pyrinomonadales; family Pyrinomonadaceae; genus PSRF01. The sequence continues at coordinate 55,001 of CAVOQJ010000018.1, forward strand.
ACACCAGTTTTGTCGTCCGCAAGTTCCAACGCCGCGTTCGCAGCATACTCTTGAGCCAACCCGCTGTTGCTCTTTGCGATCGGCAAAAGTAAACCCACATCATTAGCATCCCCAAATCGCCTCACCAATTTAACGACTTCCAAGCGTAGTTCTTCATTCGACGTTCCAGCCAAGCGCCGGGCGAACTTAACGTCATCAGTCCACCGTTCCGAACGAGGCCCGCGAGTGCGGCAATCACATAGTCTTCTTTCCTGCTCTCGGCCATGCTTTGGGCGCTCTCTGCCGCAGTCCTTTCCTTTGGCGCTTTCCACTCAAATAAACTAAAAATAGGCCGCGTTGGCGTTGTCGCTCGATCAGCGGTCATTCGTTCCCATTCCGGCAGTTCCTTCTCGTAATAGGCTCTAGTCTCCGCTGAGAAATCAGCGTCCAAGTCTGCTCTGAGACGATCACCAAAGCGATCGAAGAAGTTCACCGCCAGCGTCAGATACGCTTCGCTGCCACTGAGTTGCTGCCAGTCGATCTGCTCGATTAATTCTTCGTAACTAAATTGACTGTAATGCGATACGACAATCTCCCTACGACTGTCCTCAACCGGTGCTCCATGTGCCAGCATTGTGCGACTCATATGGCGCACGTAGGTGTCCGGCAACTTGAACCTTATTTCGTCAAAATCTACAGCGCGTTGAGCAACCAAAAAGCGGTATGCTTCGGTTTTGACATCTGAATCCTCATCGTCAACTAACGCCTTAGCTTGATCAACCGTTAGCCGTTACACAATCCGGCCTTTCGGTTCTTTAGCCCCCTACAAACACAACTACAGACGAAAATCGAAGGTAAGTTTAGAGAAGTGCACGCAACCGATCTTTAGCGATCGCTTCTTTAGGACTTCTTCGCACCGCCCTGTAACCACGACCGCACTTTCTTCAACGTAACCGTGTGAGTGATAGCAGTCCGAATTTCAACTTCAAGATTTGTCAGATCCCCAGGCTCAAAATGATGCTGCCTGAACGTACTTACAGCTAATACCGCCGCCTCATACAAACTCCCGGCCTCAAGCTCGACTGAATGCCGAAACCCCTCCAGATCTACATAAGAAACCCGACATGCCGCCATTTGCCGCGCGAGAATATCATTTTCGGATATTTTCGCCAATCAGTCGAAATCTCCCTTATCTGCCGTCCTGACCAAATACGGTACTCTCGCCGCAAACGCCGACAGTCTCACCCCTCAACTGTCCGCAACCGCGAACACCGGCGCCACGGGTTTTTCCACCCAGATCGCCTTCCGAGCCCCCGACGGGTTCGGCCCCCACCCCTGAGCCGTTCTTTTGGCCGCGAATCCGCAAAACACCAGTCTTTGTTCGCCCTTGAGACTGGTCCCTCCAGATGGCACACGCTATGCATTAAGCCAATCGACCCCCTTACCAAGGCGGGCTCGCTCTTACTACTTAATAACGACATTTCTCACAGCCCACCGGAGTGAACTATGGAAGCGAATACATCGAACCAACCGGAGACCAGCCCTCAGCTTGAGCGCAAACGAGCGAAGTACACCATTGAAGATGTACTACAGCTTTGTGGCCTCTCCCGATCCACAGTCATGCGTGAAATCCGACGTAAACGATTGGCCTGTTACCGCGCCCGCCGGACGTTGCGCTTTTCTGAAGAACACATCACGAAATATTTGGAAAGAATTGAGCAAGGGGTAAGATGAAGATGCGCGTTACTCGTTACTCTTGCCATCTACAAGTTGGCCCGCCCGACAAAACCATCAGCATCAACGCCACAAACCGATAACCCAACCGATAAGAACCGCCATAGCAGGCAACAGCAACTAAGGAAAGCAACTCATGAAAAACAAACCCACGTTGAAAATGCCACCACACGTCGAAGCCGGCTTAATCTCACAACGTCAGAAGTTCAAAGCAAAGTTCGGCAGAGAGCCCGGCCCGAATGACCCTGTATTCTTCGATCCCGCCTGCGACACCCCAACCGCTATCACACCAGAACAATTCCTTAACAAGGCTCTCGCCGCTACAAGATCCGCAGGCATTGATGAGCAAAGAGCACGGCAATTTTTTAGCTCCATCCCTAATCTCACAAACGCCAACAGATTTCCAAACGGGGACGGTAACGAAGACTAAAAGAGAAGCGGCAGAAGGATGAATTCACAACAATACCAAGCACACGTAGCCAACTCGCAAGGACGGCCCCTCGATAACAATATCCCAACGACCAACATCGACAACGATTGCAATGCCGTAGCCGTAGCCATGCCGAAGATAAATCATGAACATCCAAATCCCTGAGACAGAACATTTCGCCCACAATTTATTGGTTGCGCGAATAGCAGCAGACCGAAACATAACCCTGACCACCGCTCTGAAAAGGATCAGAAGCAAACACTAGCGCCCACCGAGCCCTGGCATACCCTAGCCGCCAAATGCCGCGCACTCAATATCGACCAATTCTACAACCACCTTGCAAGCTTAATGCACCCCCCTGAAGAACACGGGCCCGACGAAAGCGTAAGGATGTCGACACTTCCCGATAACGAAGAACTAAAACCCTACGACCAGAGCGATCTCTTACCACATTTCCTTTTCGCTGCCTCGCTCGCCGAACTACGGCCGCAGCAGTATACTCACAGCCTGGCAATACATCGGTCCCTACCGTAACGAAGAAATCGGAACATTCTGGCATTGGCTCGCACAGGAAGTCCGACTCTTCCGTTTTCTGCCTAGACCAAAGGAATGGCTAAAGAACCAAAATGAAAAAGACGAACGCGTTTACGTTGTAAACATCGCTCGGCTTCGTCCTGAGATCAAATATCTCTCCGACGTAAACGATTGGCCTGTTACCGCGCATCACGCCGAACGTTGCGCTTCTCTGAAGAACACATTACGAAATATTTCGAAAGAGTTGAGCAACCAGTAAGATGAAGATGCGTCTTACTTTCATATTGTTTGACCTTCCATAGTCGTAATCTTTGTCGGCCATGCAACTATAAGCGTCTACCCCCCCTCCAACTAATTCCACGCATCAGCAAAGCTCTACCCCCTCCAACTAATTCCACACATCAACAAATGTTGCTCTCCTACCTATATTGACTGAGGGGTATAAATAGGGGTAAAGTCGCCACCGCCTCTTTGAAACCCGCGATTTTATTAGGGACGCCCGCTTGGCTCAGTGGTAGAGCACTCGCTTCACACGCGAGGGGTCAGTAGTTCGAATCTACTAGCGGGCACCAATATTTCCAACAACTTACGGGCGACGTCGAGTCGCCCGTTTTGCTTTGCACACACTTTCGCACACACTTTGAGCTCAAAAACGATCACGAATTTTCGAAAAACTGGCCTTGCCGAAAATTAATTTTCGACCGGAAGATTTTCTGGCTGATAATGCAAGTGAACATCGGAGGTTTTTAGCGATTCGGAGAGGTTTATTGCAATGTCAACACCAAAATCCTCAGTGACGGTCACCCGTGAACACGTACTGACGATGATAGATGCCGTCAATCGTCTTTTTAGCGAAACGGGCAGACTATTCAATCAATACCAGAACGAGCCATCGTCCGGATCGATCGCTGCTCAAGAACAGATGAATTTCTCGACACCAGAATTGGTTAGGGATGTGCATTACAGAGGCGTCCTGTCAATGGAAGCGGCGGCCGATCATCTTGTTTCCTTTGCTGACTTGCTGACAGAACCATCTAAGACCGTAGCTCCATGGACATGCGTTCGTGGTTTGTTGGAATCGTCAGCGATTGGCATATGGTTTCTTAGCCCGGACATCGATGTTCGGGAGCGCGTCGCGAGGTGTTTTGCTTTTCGATACATCGGCTTCGTTCAACAGATGAAATTCTTTCAGGCATCAAACGGGTCGTCACGAATCGATGATGTACGGCGGCGAATGACCAAGGTCGAGAATGATGCTCTTTCGCAGGGCTATCCCAAACTGGTCGACAAGAAAGGAAAGATCAACGGAATCGCGAAACAGATGCCTGCAATAACGGAACTAATTGGCGCCACCCTAGATCGCGAATCTGAATATCGACTGCTTTCAGGTGTTGCGCATGGTCATCACTGGGCGACCCAACAAACCAGTTTCAGAGTCATTGACGCACCAAACGCAGAAGGGAGTTCAGAAAAGGCTCTTGAGAAATATGTTCATGCCGACTTTGTTTTGTTCGCAGCTAGCGTAGCTGTCACCTCATTTTCAAAACTGAATTGGAATCTTTGGCGGCTTTATGGCTGGAATTTGAGTGAGTTGGAAGAGTTGCTCGATCTAACGTTTGACCAATTGCGTTATAGTGCGAAACTTCGATTCTGGAAATAACCAGCACGTTCTTTTCTAGCGTGCTGTTCTTCTACTCTTTCACGGCGGTCGCAGTTTACTTCTCCAACACCCACTTCGGAATGTGGCCGCGCGCAAAGTAGTCGAGGCCTTCTTCCAACGTTTCAAATTTGCCGTCTCCGTCCTCGTCGTAATAGAGAAGCGTTTCGGAATAGTTTGTGTACTTAGGGAATCCGGTCACTTTGTCGTGGAACATTTCTTCCACATCTAATTTGTAACAAAACTTGTCGCCGTTGATTACGCGCTCTTCTATGAGCCGGACCTTCAATCCTTCCGATACCCAATCAGCCTCTTCAGGCTTGGGCTTGCGACGGGACGGAAAAGGTCGCTTGATGAACGTCGCAACTTCTGGTTCGTAGTAAGTGAAGTAGAGCTGGATGCTGCGATCGCGCGTTCTTTGTAGCTCCGGTGGCCTGAGCATTCTCGATTGAGCGAGGCCGGGGATTTCCCATCCTGCATCATTGACTAATTTCTCCGGCTGAATGTCGGGCGGAAGATCAGATTTCACGATTTCATTCAGAAGCGTCACATGGCCTTCGTCAAACGTCAGTCCCTTCTTAGCGCAAAGTGTTCCGATTTCAATAAGAGCGTGAGTAATGAAGTATGGTTGCTGAATCGTAGGAATATGTTGCAATGCAGCGCGAATGTTGCCAGCCTCGGCGAACGCCACCACAAAATTTTTCAGAATCTCGCCAGTGTTCTCAGTCCATTCTAATTTCTCAGTTAATGGCGCTGTGCTAGACAACAACTTCTGAGCCTCCGCAGTACGTCCCTGCTCTGCTCCTGCTCTAGCGATGGTTACTAATGCTTTAATCTTTAATTCTTCGTTCTCTTTGAGTTTCGCTGCCTGTATTGTTTTTACAATGTTCGCAACTGCGTCGACGCGTCCTTTTCGTTGCGCGTGTGCTCCAACCTCGGCGATAGCGTCAAATTGCACTCGATCATAATCGCCAAGAGCCTTTGTTGCATCGATTGCCTTATCGTAGAGGCCTAGTTCGCAGTACGCATTGGCGGCGCTTCGCAATGCACCATAACGCTCGCCAGGCTTGCCCACCTCTTTTGCAGTCTTGAAAGCCAAATTTGCTAACTCGACGGCACGAGACTTTCGGTCGAGTTGTGAATACAAGACGGCAAGCTCCGAGAGTCTTGTGGCTTCGGTTTCAGTAGGTTCATAGTCCGCGTCCTTCCTTGTTTTTGCGATGAGCGAATCTGTCCGTGTGACGATTTCCAGGGCTTTGGTTTTGTCCCGTCTTCTCAGACCTTCTGTCGCAATTTGCACGAGCGCAATCGAGCCAAAGTAGTCACCTGCTTTATCGGCAAGATGTAGCGCGCGATCATATTGGCCGAGCTTCGCAAATTGGACTGCAACTTCCTGCGCGCCATCTTCTAGGTCATAGTCCTCGTTGAATCCTTGAACCAATCTTACGGCACGGTCGAACTCTCCCCGGGCTGCATAGGCAACCGCTGCTTTTTTAAGCACACGGGCTACTTCGCCAGAATCAGGTAGTGTCTTCGCGATGGCAATTGCGCGCGGTACGATGTCGGGCAACGTTGGGTTTAGCGCTCGTGCGTGTATAAACTGTTCTACAACGTTTTCGAGCTCGCTGCCCGCCGTGGTTCCACCGTCGGCCATTCCCTTCGCGATGTCTAAGGCCAGATCGAACTGCTGCGCCTCGGCCATGTTCTCAATGATGTCTCCCCAGATGTAGATCACATCTTTGGGAAGCGGAAGATTGGCAACTCTCAAAAATAGTTCGCGGGATTTTTCTTTCTGCCCGTGCTTCCAATATTCGAGTGCGATTTTTCCGAATGCTCCGGTTCGCCAATCCTCATCCGTGGCAGACTCGTTGACTCTCATGGCCCGTTCAAAATCTCCAAGCTCAGCATAACGAATCGCTATTTCGCTCAAAGCAGATTGATTGTTTGATTTGCGAGCGTAGAGGACCGCGTAACTCAAGGGATCGTTCTCTCTCAACTCGGTAGTGCTTGGTGCTTGGGCCTGCTGGCTTGAAAACGATAGGCCGAAATTGACGCTGAAAACCGATATCAGTAACCACGTCAACGGGAGAGAGGATGTGCGAACCATATAAGTTAGCTTAACACCGTCGATCAACATATACAGGCGGCGAAACCTCATTTGAGGGTTGTGGATCGCCACACGATAACCTCGCCGCAACTTCGCGTCCTGACCAAGTAATCCAGAGAGGACACTTGAATCCGCTAGCGGCTTGTGGCGAACGGTAGAGTCGCTTGGTCCCTTTTCCGTGGATCAGACTTCAAATGCGTGCGTGTTCCTTCGTGGCGGTCAACTGCTACTCGCCCCGAACTGACGCGGTTCTCTTTTCTCGCTGCCTCGCCCCGAGGTTTCTTTTCTCTCGGTTGGGTGCGCTTGTGCCCATTACGCTCACAGGCGGTCAAGAACTCAGTGAGTTGCTCGGCACAGTAAAGCACGCGGGTTCCAATTCGAAAGAAACGGATGCGTCCGGCTTCACGGGCGCGGAGTAGGGTGATGCGGGCGACACCCAAACGTTTTGCGGCCTGTTTCTCCGAAAGTAAATTGGGGTAACTCTGTGTTGCTTCCATGCTCCGGCGATATCTCAAGACCTGTGCCACGTCCGAGCGCTCTCGGAAGGAACGTGAACGGACGGTATGGTATGGGACTGAACGAGAAAAAACCGGAAGGGCTTGGCTCAGGTTCTGCGAACTCTTAAAGTCCAGTTGATCACCCCTGTTGTAAAACACCACACTTAAAGTGTATGTAAAATCCAACACCCGGACTTTGTTCCAGTTAACTGTGGGCCTCTTCCTTCTTAATCTTCTCAAGCAATTCAACCGCATATTCTTTTGCGTAGTGCGTTTTCATGTCAAAGTAGTTGGTCAAGTCTTGCGCGGTCCTGCCCTTTTCGAGCAAAGGCCTCCTCACGAGTTCGTCCCACACAACGTCCCTACCTGTGCGAGCTTCTACGAAGGTTTCCAAGAGGAGCTTAAGGCCAACCCTTTGATTGCCAAATACCAACTCTTCTCGCCTGATCAACTTAAGCAAGAGCGTTTGCAGAGTATGAAGCGTCTCAGCCGTACCTTGGCCGGGAGGCTCTTCGGAATCGCAAATCCCTAACGCCTTTCTGCGACGTGCACCGAGAGCCTCGTCCAGCAACACGCGAATGACAGGTGCATCCTTCGTAGCGCCCGTCGATTCCATGATCGCCCGAACCTGATAGACCTGGTCCATGTACATGTTGAAAGATGAGACCTTCTTTGACAGTGTTCTCTTTCTTCCCTGGGGTCGTATTGCCATCGAATCCTCCGCTTATTCGAGATGTGGATTTCTTAGCAAAAATAAAGCCATAACTAACGGCGGATAGTCAGCTTAAACGACTCTCCCGGTTGCCCAAGTTTCTTAATAGATTTGATAAATTCTAAAGTTACTGAAAACACAAGGTTTAGAGGATTGATAAAGTTGAATTGCGGGTTCTATCTTGTCTGCCCTCCCTAGTTTGATTCTTTATCACGTTCGCGCACACTTTAGCTCATCGCAAAGAGCGCCCGCTTACCCGCGTTTGTTGCTACAGACGGAGGCCTACGAATTGATGACGGTTCGCTGCGCACGGCAGCTCGTGTGGACTGTCCTAGCCGGGGCGAAGAGTGCACTCAAGGACGAAGCGAATGGGTTCGAATTCGCGGAGTTCATCGAAGCGCAGCGCAGATCCTTGACTGCTCTCGTCGCACCAGTTACCACTCTTGCTTGAGCTCGTCGAAGCTGAGAGCGACGTGAACCACGCTGACAACACGAGCGCGACCTAGATACGGAGAGAGAACTAAAGAGACGCCGGGCGTATGATAATCGCAATTATGTTCCGGTGCATGTGGCGTGACATCGCTTTCTCAGATGGCGCGACCCATGACTGACAAGGACATAATTCTCGATTATCGGATGACCGTCTAACGACCAATCAGTCTGGTACATAGGCTCCGGGAAAATGACGCACCGCCGACTCGGTAAGAAACTGATGGGCTACCTCGACGATGGTTTCACCCATCTCGGTCGCATGCTCTACCGCCTCAACGTCAACGGCAGCCGTACCATGCGCGATTTTTACTCGGAGCGCGTGATTCTGATCAATCCACTGCAGCTGTCCTGCAATCACTGGCCAGTTCGCGGGCTCTCCCCATAAGAATTTGAAAGACTCCCACAATTGACTTTTTGAGCCATTGCGCGCTTCTGGAACGTCAGGGTGATACTTACCGGCCACTATCTCAAGTGCAAGCCAAAACGCGAAGAATCTGTCGAGAGGGTCTTCAGTCACTAGCCCCTTTCGAAACCAACTCAGCGCCCTCAAGAACGTCGGTTGCTGCTCTGAAAACCAGCGCGCTCGACTGAAGGCCTCCCTGAGTTCGAGTTCCGTAACTACGCGCTTAACGGAATGGTCCTGTCGATTGGCACCGCGGGGATCGAGTAGGCTTAGGCGTAGGGGCAGTTTTAGTTCTGTCGCTAATACGTCGAGCATTTCACCGACAAAAACGAGCGCGGCCTTTCGCGCTGGGTTGCTCTCCCGAGCAAAGGCAGTAACTGACATCCGAAGGCCAGATTGACTAGTTTGTACATTGATCTCGCTATAGAACTGTCGTCTACCGTTGAAGCCCTTTGGGTGCTGAAAGCGGATGGGGGTCGCCACAGCGATCGGGCCATCGACAAAGAGCTGAATGATCCACGTAGCTATTTCGGGCATAGCGGTTTACAACTTTGTCTCTATGTCACGCGCGAAGTATACGCTAATGGTTAACTCGAATTATGCAATCTAGACACGTCAGTCAGAGGTCAGAAATCAGAAAAGCAGTTCGATAGCGGAAACGATTATTGGGTCTCTTGCGCACACTCACAGCAAGTCCTCCCTCAGTAGGTATCCCACCACTGAACCCTTTTCTATCAAAAAGTTTAGTATGAGAAGAACTTGACTCTTTATGTATGTCGACGATCTTATGACGCTACGTCTTAGCAACATGTACTTCCTTACGAGATTCTCCAGGTAATAAACAGTATTTGCTTCGAGCTCTGCATTCTGCAACTCGCGATTATTTTGTAGAAGGCCGCTAATCCAAGCGATTCCGTCCTCGAAGAAGATTGCTCCTATCTCATTCAGAACTTTCGCAAGCGAATAGAGCACGGCGGGATCGCGCCCCATATCACGAGCGACGTTTTGAAAAAATATTTTTTCTCGGTCCTTCAGCGTATGCCACTCTTTAGCGGTCTCCTTCCAATACTGCCATGCAAACAGATAGTTATGTACAATCGACTGGCCGTCATAGCGTGTTCCTCCATCCTTACACAATTCGACTATTCTTGGATAAAACGCGTTCCATACTATCCAGAACTCTTCATAGCAATTTAACGCATCCTCCGCCGAGACAAATCGTGCAAATAACTCAGCCGTGTCTCGCGAGACGCGGAACCCGTCGACAAAAGGTTGGACATAATTTTGGATGCGGTCGACAGGAGCCTTCAAGACGAAAAACGCCAGCTTGTCAAGGAAGTTATGTTTCAACGTGTAGTCAATTTTGTCTTTACGATCGTCAAACACTCTATTTGCGAACACCGGAAAAACCGTGCTGACGAATTGCTCATGGGTTCTATCGGTAGTTCCAAGCGGCAAAAACTGGAATGCTGTGTTTAGAATCTCCAAGTCCATCGACTCGAGGTTTCGCAGAGCGTCAAAGGTGATCTTGTTTGAAATAATGTCCTCTGCATTAGTTTCATGAATTTCAAGGAAACGCTTCAAGACGAATTCATCGGAGATTTCAGAGAACTCGAAATCGCGATAATGCTCTTGGCGCATTTCGTCCCAGAGCTTTTCGTATTCCGGCTTCAGGAGCAAATAACCCACAAAAAGTGATTGAGCATCTTCAAAACTTACCTCCCATAAGTAGTTTAAAATCGCCCGCAATGCGAAGTTTGATGCTTCTGTCGGAGAGCGATATAGCAACAGTAACAGCAACAACGACTTAATAGTTTCGCGGTCCTCCGGAAAATTCTTCAGAAGCAGTGGCAAGCTTAAAATGGCCGGCTCTACCCCGTCGATCGTTTGATAATAGTAATGCTTAACGGCAAGTGGTTTGGCGGCAAATTCAAGTATGACCTCCTTGCAGAATTCTCTATCGTCAGGAGTGAGCCTATCGCTAAAGTCTCTCATCAGCACTGCGCATGTGTATGCGGCTGTAGAAGCGTTGAACGACCGCGACCAGGTCTCCTGCGAAGCGTTCGTGGACTCATCCCGGATTCGTTTTCGTTTCCGCGATTACCGTTTGGGGATCATCTTCATACTGTCGGTATTGCTGGTATTGATCTCTTTCCCGCCTAAATCTGACTTGTGACCACAGATACAGTGAGGTATATCTCATCGCGTCAGAACTTTGCTTCAACGAGTCCTCACTAAACTTCTTGAGCTCCGGATCGAGTTGTGGAGTGAACTGCACAAGGGTTTGACCGTCCTTCTCTTTCACCTCTGTAGCCATTTTTCTTCGGTCCATCCTCGCCAGGTACAGTCGCCAAGTCTTCTCATGTTCAGTCTCCTTCGCATCTGCTGGGAGTCCTGCATAGTAGTCATCGAAGATTGCTCCCATTACTCTTTGTCGCTCTTTCGCGACTTCATCAACTTCATCCTCTGATTTGAAGAACTGATAATTAAAGGCGAGTTGTTCAAGCGATCCCTTCCTGTGCGGATCTTCGGACGTCTTCATTCTTTCGTCTTCAAATATCTTGTGTCGGTAATTAAGGCCAGCACCAAAGGCGTAACGACTACTACTGCTTAAATCGAGCACCATCCGCCCTGTATCATAAAAAAAGAATTCCTTTGTCTTAAAAAGTATTCGTGCAACGTTGAAGAGCTTGAATGGCTGTGATAGGACGGCGCTTACGACAACCGCTGTTATTGATGCCGACTGCGAATTCTTTAATAGATACAGGCATACGCCCTCAAGCTCAGTACTGCGAGGCTGTTTTGGCATGCTGCAAGAGCCACCTTTCCAACGCCATGTGAATCGATTCAAGCAAGTATGTGGAAACCTGCGTACCTCGGTACGGTATTCCAAAGGCGGGTACTTATGTACTGCTTGACCGTTTCATTCGGAGTAATAAACACTTCGACCTGTTTCACTTCATCTTTAAATCTCGACTTCGCGTAGCACTCAACGGTTCTGTTCGTAAACGACAAAATAAAATCTAAGGTCAGTTTCGGAGCACAATTTATCAACTGGAAAACGGGCGTTTGCAGAGCGCTTGCCGGAAAGTATTCAGTTCTAGTTGCTGAGATACAAAAGTTGGCTTCCACTTCTAACATTCTTGAGTGCCGTTCGTGAGGGTCTCGTTCTTTGCTTGGATCTTCGTACCAGATAAGGTCAGCCAATTCAATTACTTCGTTCTGGAAGATTTCTAGCTATCACATAGCTATCCGTCGCTGAGGAAAGGACCCGCCGAACTAACTCATGATATTTGCTTTGATAATGGAATTGCTTCTTGGATTTGATCTCGTCGAAGATTGTTTTCAACTCGTCCTTGATTTCTGCGGAGGCGTTTAGAATTATGCCGATTAATTGCTTCTTCCGCTGTTCAAGGTCCCGGTATCTTAGCTTTTCACTTCTGTGCGCTTGTTCGTAATAGTAAAGAGCTAGGAGGCCTGAGAATCTCGTGGCGGCTCCAATTTGGTTCTTGCTGTTCCAATCTTCCAGTAACGGGAGAATAGTCTCTATTCCCGACTCGCCGATCTTCTCCCTATGCTTGTAGAGAAATTCGATCGCGCAGTTCCAGCCGGAACCTTTGGGTTTCGTGAAGACGGTCTTGAGAGTATTTGAATCTCTCTTGCTGACGCCAAGAAGCTTTAGAAAACTCTCATCGATCTCCTTGCAGGCTATTCTGAGCAAGAAGACGACCCGCATTAGGACTTTTTGATCGTTCTCTAACAGAATGTTCTCAAACATTTGGAAGAATACTTCTGAATAATCCGACAACAATACTGAGATAATGATTTCGTCCTTCCAGTAAGTTTCGATTTGAATGCTGCTAAAAGATCCTTCTATCAAGGGTCTTACATCCTCCCGACTGCTTAGGAGTTTCTCAGACAGCCAGTTTCTGAATGCCCTGCGGATTGGCAATGAACTCCCCAAGGAATTGAAGAATTGCCTGTGATCGATGGAGGTGTAGAAGGTTTTTTCAATAAGCTTCTCTAATGCCCATTCTTCGTAGATATCGTGCGTAATAAAAAATCGGCCCGTTCTTGAATCACGCTCGATGATCTCGTCTGCCTCAAGACTCTTTAAGGCGTCGCTGTCGCAGCCGACCACTTCATTGATGAAGAATCCTCCGGAGTCAGCCCTTGCCTTGGCGAGGCTAGCGAAACACTCTTCTCTCTTGACATGAATGCTGTTAACACGGTGCGACGACTTCGCGATTTGCTTATCCCACAGCAGATTCTTAAATCCTGTGAGCGTCAATCCACCCTGTGACGCATCGTAAGCCTGCAGGTATTCATCGAGATAGAAAGGATTTCTCAGTAGCTCCAATAGTCTGGCGTTAGTTGGAAGCGCAAAGCTATGCAGAGTAGAAATGCTCTCGAGTTCATCTGGAGTAAGATTCTCGATAGCCAACGGCTCGAATGTAAGACGGTAGACTTCTACGAACTGAAACTTCAGATCATCTAGATAGCTGTATCTTGTTGTGAAAATAATCTTCCAATCGTGCTGAAGTAGAGTGGATAAAAATTCCTGGAAAGCCTCTTGATTTTCTAAGTCGGACAACTTTTCAGCCGAATCAATCACTACATACTTCACATCAACGTCTTCATGTTCGTTAATAAAATCGAGCAGCGAAAGACTTCCATAATTTTTAAACAGCTCGTTGATATGACTGACATTGAATTCGGTAGCTTTGAAAATGAAAATAGGAATGCCGGGACCCAGAACGTTAAGGAAGTCTTTGATTAGGGCTGTTTTGCCAACGCCGGCTACGCCGCTCAGGATCACCAATGGTGAACATGCTAAACCAGCACTCAGCTTTGCTAGGGCCCCGGCTCTTTCAATCTTTATTTGCTCACCGTTGAAGTCTATTTGAGAATGTATCGGCTTAAGTATTGCTGTGGAGTGTTCGGCTAGTTCTTCGAGAGCATCTAGCACACCCTTTTCGAAGCTGAAGAAGTATTGCGCCAGCACCCTGTTTTCAGCTACTGATAGCTGCGCCTCGATGTGGCTTGGGACTCTCCATTCGATTTCTACATTCTTAGACCTAGCAAAACTCTCAATGCTTATTTTATATTTCGGCTCCTTACCGTCCTTCCTGCTACTCTCAGAGAACTCCAAATTCACGTACACGTACATCTTGTTGAGCTTAGGATTTCGGTTTTTCGCCGTCTCGATAGAATCCTCTATTTCCTTCTGATTTATCCTGTTGTCAAAGAACTTTGCCTGAAAGCCAATCCATTGTCCGTTGATGAAAACCGGTTCCGTTTCGATTCCGGCTTGGTTCTTGTAACGGAAAATGCCCGCACTCAGACCGAACTCACAGCAGAACAATAAATAGCAAAGATACTCGAACGTCTTGGACTCTTTGCCGTTGAATTTCGCCCTGAAATTATTCCAGTTAACTTCTTGCATCAATCAAGTATGACCCGGTTTTCGATTTGATTCTACATCACCAGAACGCCCTAGACTTCAAGGTCAGCTCCTGTTTCAACACCTAGTGCGTGGCAACCAGTCGTCGTCCGTCCAACAATGCGGGCATTCCCGATATCAACGAGTGAAATTGGCTTGCTCTCCGACTATAATCGCATGCATGAGTGAGCCATCTGTTAAAGACGAAACCGGTGTCCCGGAAAGTGAATCGATAGATTTGCTAGTTAGAGGTGCTGATGAACTGCGGAACGGATTGCGCGTAAATGAAAGGAGCTTCAGTTTCATGAGCCGCGCGCATAATCTTCGCGGTCGGGACCACTATATGTATGCCGTTTTGGATGAGATCGAACAAGTGGCGATGGCGTTAACACTTTCACAGGACTCATTTGATGAACGTCCGCCTGGCACACCGAACGACGAAGTTGGGGAGCGCCTCTTGAGGAACACATTTGCCGTGGTCGAACGAGAACAGGCTCTACACATTCGGAGATTAACCGAGATTCTTGTCGATCTAATCAGCTTCTCTCAGACCAATGCAAATGTGTATTACGACCATTATCTCCTGTACAAGGAACTCGCTGAGCATCAAAGGCGGAAGCTAGATTTTAACCTTTACTTCAATTGCGAGAATCTCAACACGCAATCCTCAATTGATTTCACGAAGCGCAGCATCGGGGAAGGAGAGAAGAAGTTGCAACTTGGCGACTGTTGGTACCTGGAGGGAAAGAATCCCAAGCCACAGGGCAACAGTCGAGTTGCGTTTTTCAAGACTTGTTTCGACAGCGCCCTGCCTTTAGCTACTAAGGCCGAGCGTCTAGTCCTGGGATTGTATTACGGTCAAGCATATAGGGAGCCTAGCCAATCAATCCATCTGAACATCGGCGGGCTTCGGTCGGAACTCTCGTGGGACGCCTTGATGTCTAGCCGTAGGCAGATCTGGCTCCTCGCGGCTCATTGCTTAAATCGTTGTCGCCGACTTTTGAATGTTCGTACTCGAAATACTGTCGTCGCCGACATATCGAAAGCTATAAGGGAATCCACGAAAATCACGAATGTTCAATATGCGCAGCCCAGTATTGCCCAGGGTGATTTTGTTTCCGTCTTTGGATCATTGGCAGAGGTGGTAGCATCGCGCAAAAGCAAGTTTGGCTATAAGTGTTTCAAACTTCGATATCTTTCCCGCCCACCTATATACAAAGAGGATTGGTATCCAGCAATCTATGTCCGGAAGCAGATAGATGGCAAGAAGATGAGGCGAGGTATTCTTGCGAGGCTTAGCTCACACGGAGTTCCAGCACGAGTTGACCCCAGACACGTCAGGCAAGCGATGCGAAAAAATGTCGTTGAGCTTTGGGAGCAGGTTCAAGCGGCCGCAAGCGAATCAAGTCGGAAACGGGCCATATCAACCACTAAGTAGCGACAACTGAGCGTTCAGCCACGTTGGAGTTCTCTCCCGATGTCGGCAAAGTCAACGGCGAAGGCGTCTTCTCCTTCGCGCGCCACGGCGAGCAGGAAGTCCGTCCGATCCAATCCCGCAACCTGGGCCGCCTTCTCCTGCGAGACCTTCCCGCGCTTGTACCAGTAAATAGCAGCTGCAAGACGCATATCGTTGGCGAATTCGTCCGGCGAGCGCCGAAGCGCCGAAAGCACGTCTTCATCCAGCTTCATTGTTATCTCCATCATTGCCGGTCACCTCTGACTGTCGCTGGCATTATGCGCCCTCGCCACTAAGGCGCGTCCAGTGTGTTCTGAGCTCTCAGGGTCTGGCTTGAGCCGCGCGATGCGTTCGCCGCTTACTTCCCTGCCCTCTGGCCTTTGGACTCTTACGCTTCCTCTTAGCTTTGAAATTTTCAAGGGCGCCTTCAAGCAACTGCCGTGGCTCATCCCAAGGCTTCAGGTCGCCAGACAGGTATGTCTCGTACAACTCCCGCGCGAGTTTGTGTTCTTCGGTGTAGGGCCAGACCATTCTGATTCCGTCTTGAAGGGTGTTGATAACTCGCAGGCTGCCGTCCGGGCCGCCAGCAATGGCTTTCTTGAGGACGAACAACAGATGAGCCAGACAATCAGCCGCGCCGGGGTCGTTGCAAAATGCAGGGTCAAGAATGATTTACCAGGTCTCTTGATCGGCCAGTGAATCTCGGCACGTGCAGTGAACGTCGTCTTGATGGCTCATTGTTTTCTCCCGTGAACCAGCGGCCTTGCGCTAAAATCAGATCGTTAATGGTCGTATCACAAACTACTTGTCTTAAGACAATGCATTATACATGCTCGTAACCCCTTGTCAATAGACAAGCGGTTAATAATAGGTTTTTGCTCGACAAGAGATTTATTCCTATAATCCCGCTGTGCCAAAGGCTAACCATGACTACATCTCTACCCCGGAAGCCGCCGAGATTCTGGGCGTCAGTCGTCAGCGCGTCTTGCAGTTGATCCACCAGAAGAGACTGAAGGCGACAAAGGTAGCCAGTGTCTATCTCATCAAGAAGTCAGACCTGGCGAACATTGAGCCGAGAAAACCAGGCCGACCATCCAAGAAGAAAGCTCGCGGCAAATAGGGCGAGTAATTTCGACCCCAGTAAACGATCGTCTAAGCTTCGGCGAGAAGCCTTGTGCTATGCTTTCGGCTATGAAGCAGCAGGAACTAATCGAGAAAATCAAAAGACTTCCCCGGAACAAAGTCACTGAAGTTGAGGCTTTTGTGGACTCACTAGCGCGGCGTGATCAGAGTCTCAATCGAACAAAGCTCCATCAGGCGCTCGCTGATTACGCGATTCAACACGCCGGGACAGACGCCGACTTCGATCCTGCCCTCGAAGCTGCCGCCATCGATCATCTAGTTATATGAGTGATGAAGCATTTGCTGATCTGAAGGAAGCGATGGAAGATGCTCTCGCTTTTGAGCGCGGCAAGCGTTGCGATCCAAAGACTAGTCGAATTCATGGTCCGCGTCCGTCGAAAACTCTATCACCTCAGCCCGTCGCCCACTTAGAGGGTCGCAAATGATTGCTTCGTGTCGAGCCGTGTGTTACAAAACAACCTATGAGCGTGCAGCTTGAAAGTAGTGAAGCAGCTATCCTCAGTCGGGTCATTCAACCGGATTCTGGAGACTGGCCTCAGGCGGCTGCTGAAGCGATTCTAAGAATAGGCTTCAACGAAACCGACCGAGAGCGAATGACTATCTTGCTCGAAAGGGCGAAGTCAGGAGATCTCACTAACGAAGAGTCAGAAGCTCTGGAGCATTATCGGCATATCGGCAAGCTGCTGGAATTAATGAAATCGCGGGCTCGGCGCTCGCTGCAAACCTCTCCTGCGTGAGATGGCGCGTCTAAGCCGCACGCTCGAACTCGAAGTTCGTCGCCGCGCAGCCGGGCGCTGTGAATACTGTCTCTTCCCGGAATCCGCCAGCGAACTACCTTTTCATATCGATCACATCGTCGCTGAAAAGCACGGTGGCCAGAGCGAGTCTGAGAATCTGGCGTGGGCATGCTTTTCCTGCAACCTTCGCAAGGGACCGAACATCGCCGGTCTTGATCCAGAAACAGGCGAGTTAACTCGGCTGTTCAATCCGCGCGCGGATGGATGGTCTGAACATTTTGTCTGGGATGGCGTGTGGCTACGGGGTTCGGCCCGAAATGCCCGAATATCGTCGTGGGTAATGCCGCGAAGCTGCCGCTGGCCGAAGTGCTCTTTAAGGACCTTTACGGCGGCTACGACCGGCGAAATACTTCTGACGCCGGCCACCTTGCGGCCATCCACGTACTCGGCTGGTATGAGGTATTGCTTTTCGAAGTACGTCGCGAGATCGAAAAACGTCATGTGTTCTTTCGCGAGCGAGCGCCCGCCAGTCGCATCGACTTCCGCGAGAAGCTCATGGACCAAGTCGCCGGCGTTGACCTTGTTCTCTGCTCGTCGCTGACGATCGTGTCGCTTGCCGGTGACAGGATCGGTGTAGGTGACGCGCGCCCACCACGTCGGCTTCGCACCTTTGCCTCGACCTTTTCTTTTGACAACTGATCCAACTCGGGCTCTCATTTTCGACACCTCCTGTTGCACAAACAAACTCACTTCGCGTTGTCGCAATTCGACAAGCGAAGCTCGTCAAAACTTGCACACACTTTCGCACACAAATCGAGTGTGATTTCGAGAGAATAGCAGAGCTGTCAAGTCTAAGCTGATTTCACTTTTGCGCAATAAATACGGGCCTTTGAAGGCTAAAATGAGAACTGGAGATATCGCGAGAAAATGGTCGAATTACGATTCACACGCGAGGGGTCAGTAGTTCGAATCTACTAGCGGGCACCAATCACACTTGACGGGCGACGATGGGTCGCCCGTTTTCCCTTCCCACATACGTTCAGACCTCGTCACGACGGCTCTCGAGGTCCATCAAATACGTAACCGGGCGAGGTCTCGCAAAGGATGACATCATAACTATCAATCAGCGGCATCGCGATCGCTTCCAGCTCGTTCTTCCACAACTCGCCTTCATAGAACGCATTCTTCATTCGTTCGCGTTCATCAAGTGAAGGAAAACTGCGCAAAAAAACGAATTTGTTCGGATTCTCGAGATCAAGCAACGGGCCAAGTATTTTCATCCCGTGTGAGCGTAGCGCCGGTATGGAACGCGTTTCGAAGAACTGAATGAATTCCTCGCGGTGACCCGGCTTGACCCTGTAACTTCGCACTTCTACTATCATTGGTACCTCCAAAAGGAATCCCAAAAGGATCGCTGAGCAACCTGATCTGTACATTTTCGAGGAGGACTATAATCTGAGCTATGAGCTCCATCAAGAAGGTACCTGAAGGTAACCATACGCGTACCGAGATGCGACTTGGCCGCCCCAATCCGGTCGACGGTTGTCCACTGACGGCTGCGCTGGCGGCGATCGGCGGTAAATGGAAATTAATTATTGTCTACTGGTTAGCGGAGTCGCCAAAACACTTCGCGGCCCTTCGGAAGGTTATGCCCGGCATCTCGCCGAAAGTGCTCACTCAGCAACTCCGTGAGCTCACGAGCGATGGGATCGTGAATCGCCAACCGAAGGGCGCGATTCCGGCTCCAGTCGAGTATTCGCTGACAGACTATGGTCGATCAGTGTTGCCGTTGGTTGAGGATGTTCGCGTCTGGGGCAGGGCGCATTTGACGCGCTTGATCTCTCGGCCCGATACGCCCACGAATGATTCAGGATCGTCCCGATGACGGCGGATAGAGCCTCGTCAAGTTTCTCATCACTTTCCAAACCTCGTGTCAACGCCACCCTTGCTGTGTGTTTGGAGGATCGCGGGTCGTCATTAAGACTTGTCATCCGAGACCCGAACTCCGATGACCAAAAAAAGCCCGCACAACTCTCAAGTTGCGCGGGTTTTTGAATTTGCTCTACCGTTAATCAAATGCGCTCAACGGCTTTAGTCTCCAGCGGTACCGCTGACTTTGCAACCGGTTGAGCAGGTCCTTCAGTGTTTTCCTTTTTTCTCCTCCGGCTTTTTGTCGCCTCGGTTGTTGTTGCTCGGTGGAGGTTTCTCGCCCTTTGGGGTAACTACCACGGTATTTGGTGGCTTAGGGGGCCTTTCACCCCGCTTTTGCGCAAACGCGCCTGTCGGGATCAAACAGCCTATTGCCACCGCTACGAGTTTTCGTTTTAAGTCGAACATCGAATTTCCGATCCTCCTCATGCATTATCAAGAGCGCATGGGAGGGAGAGTAAGAGCTGCGCTGACCTTAACCGAGCAAGAACGGTGCCAGAAATGTTAACGCATTCGATATCGTAGTCCGCCTTAAATAAACCACCAGCAACAGCGTTATCCCGGAGCCCTTCGCACCGTTTCGCACTGGTTCGCACGGTATCGTGCAGTCAACGACTGCCGCCCGTTAACGCCGTAAGGTGACGCTAAGCGTCCCCACATTGCCGCTGCCATCAAAGGTCCGCAAGCTAACGGTGTGCTCGCCGGGCGCCAGCGCCGGAAGCTCGACAGAATAACGTTCGCGGCCACTGTCGGCAATGCCATCATCAGGAAATAAGGGCGTCCACGGCGCGCCATCCAGACTGAAATCGCCCCGCTTTATTTTGCCCGTCGCATCATCAACTTCGAATACAACGCGATTACCGCCTCCAGTCTGAGGCGTTGCAACGGCGCGCAACACCGGCGGTGTGTTATCAATGTCCACTGGCTCACTTAACCGTTCCCCTGTTAATGCCTGGCCCAACGGATTATCAGGCACATCAGAAGCGATAATCTTAATGACGTAGCGCCCATCGGCCAGCGTTGCCCCGTCGATCGTATAAAAATTATCTCGCAGTTTGTCCTTTAACAACCGAAATGTAGTTTCGTTTAGCGGTCGGTAGTAGATCGCGTATTCCAGCGTATCGCCATTTCTATCTTCAGCCTGCCACTGGAATGACCGTGCGCCTCGTTGAAAAATTCGCCGCGGCGCCACCTGAGCCGCCGCGCCGAACAACGATGGATCGAGTCCCGACGACTCTACGTTTGGATCGACCTGAAGCTGCGCAATTTGTTGCAGCCCGACACCGATTGGCAATGAACTAATGGCCAGCACTTCAGGCGCCACGTTACGCGGTAGATAAGCAAGGCTCGCATCTTCCATCCAGGTCCGGCCGGACCCAGCCGATCGCAACGTCGCTCTCCACTGAATAAATCGAGCGCGCGGACTGGTGATCGCCGTACCTTCGGGATCCCGATATGAAGTACTCCACTCGCTCCAGGTCGCATCGGGTCGCTCGCCGTTTCCGGTTCGCGTCTGTAAATCAACGTTGCCGCTACCGCGCCACCAGATTCTTCCCCAGGACGCAGTCAATTTTGCATCACGCACGGGCGACTCATAAGAACCCTCAGCCATTAACTCCGAGCCGAAACGAAAAAGTTTTCCCTGGTTGCTTGAGGCCGCGTATACCTGGTTACCGCGCACCAGGAACGAAGCTATCTGTCCTTCGCTCGACTGCAGCAGCAGCGTATCGCGACCATCGTTGGTGACCGAATAAATGCGTCCTTTGTCAGCTGTGCCAATCAAGACGCTGCCGGACTGCAGCGCCGGAGCGATAGCGAAGGCGGTAATTGAAGGGGAACTCCAAACGACATCGGTCGCGCCATCCGGCAGTATTCGAAACACAGCGCTGCGCGCCGTTGATATATCCGTGCGACTGCGGGCCGGCT
Organism: Blastocatellia bacterium; assembly: GCA_963698325.1. Taxonomy (GTDB): domain Bacteria; phylum Acidobacteriota; class Blastocatellia; order Pyrinomonadales; family Pyrinomonadaceae; genus PSRF01. Next base: position 76,180 of record CAVOQJ010000018.1, read on the forward strand.
GACTTGCCTGCTGAATCGGTGCGCCGGATTCGTCGATAGCGGTGATTGTTACTGACGTGGACGGCGTACCGGTACCCTCGGCCGGTTGAGGCACCGGAACCGGCGACGATTGCTGTCGCCCTGTCGAGGCAGCATCGCTGAGGGCCAGCGCGTAGATCGAACCGTCGGATGCGGGAGCCAACGAATGAATTTCGCGCAGCTGTGCATCGAACAAAGCAAAGGCTTTGCCTTCAGGCGAAATGCGCAAGACCAGGCCACCCGGATCCGTTCCGGCTATCAAATCGCCCTGCGCCGTTACGGCAAGTGACATGACGTGCGTTTGGTTGGTAGCGATCAAAAGCGACGATTCCGGCTTCGCGCCGGCTGCCCGAACCCGATAAAGCTTCCCGTTGTCGCCCGTGCCAACTGCCAGGGAGCCATCGGCAAGCGCTGCCAGGGACCAGATGTACTTGTCACCAGGATCAAAAAAGATCTCAGCACGTCCATCCGAGGTGATGCGATAGACTTTACCGTCGGGTGAGGTTCCTGCATAGATCGCACCGTCTCGAGCCGCCGCAAGCGCTGTAACGTCCAACTCCGCGGCATCATAAAGCAAAGAGCCACGTCCCTCGGATGAGACGCGATAGATCTTTCCATCATGACCAGTGCCGAGATAAACATTGCCCTGGCCGTCCGCTGTACTAGACCAAACAAATGCCTGCTCGGTATTGAATATTTCGGTCAGCCGGGGCGCCAGCATCAACACGCCGGTGTCGCTTATGGAAACGCCGCGCGCGTCACCTTTGAGCAAATCAGCGCGCCCACTTGTTTCCCAGATTAGGGGTTGTCCTGAATAAGTTAGGGGGGCCGAAGCGCTGATTAACAGCAATGCAACGACAAAGCCCGCCAGATGTTTTTGTTTAGCTCGAACCATATTTTTAGTTTTAGTTTCCTATGTATTTGGCGTACAGGGATCGCGCCGTTTTAATTTCACTTGTGCCGCGAACAATCGATCGCGCGTCCTGAAAAACAGTTAGCTCAAAATCGCCAGTCCGGAAGCGCAAAAGATAGTCATTGAATTTGACCTCGCCAGTGTTTCTGAGTCTTGCCGCGAGTTCCTCAAAGTTTATTTGCGTCGCTCGCGCCGGTGAGATCTGCACCGCATTACGACCACACAATACTGCGGCAAAATCTCCCGAAGTGGCTTCCAGAGTCGCGAACTTCCCCAGACCGCAGGTGAGACATACAGGAGACGGTGGGCCAGGGTTGATTTTTCGCCATTCATTTCGCCACACATCAAACTGCATCAACGAACGATGCAGGCTCTCGTTTTGCCCAGTCAACAATTTCAAAGCTTCAGCGACTTGAACAGCGGACACTATGCTTATTATCGGCATGATTACGCCCGCGGTATCGCACGTGGGCGCACTGGCCGCCGGCGGCGCCTCTTCAAACACGCAGCGGAGGCAAGGTGTTTGATGCGGCTGGATGGTCATTGTTACGCCGTAAGATGCAACCGCAGCTCCATAAATCCAATCAATCTGGTGTTTGACGCAAGCATCGTTGATCAGATATCGGGTAGCGAAATTGTCAGTGCCGTCCAGCACCAGGTCGCAATCTTTGATTAGCCGTTCGATGTTTGAGTGATTGACGTCGGCAATCTCAGCCTCTACTGCGATCTCTAGATTTATTTCCCGAATGTGATTTGCGGCGGCAATCGCTTTGGGTATGCGCTCAGCGGCATCGCGCTCGGTAAACATTGTCTGCCGCTGAAGATTTGAAGCTTCTACAAAATCACGATCGGCAATGCGAAGCCATCCCACTCCTGCTCGGGCAAGGCTTTCCGCGTGAGCAGTACCCAGAGCTCCACAACCAACAATCAGAACTCGCGATTGCAATAAACGGCGCTGGCCTTCGGCGCCAATCCCGCTGAATAAGATTTGCCGGCTATAACGTTCGCTCATATTTCGAATCTCAGATCTCAGATGTCAAATCTCAGATCTCTGATGTCAAATCTCAGATTTCAAATTTCAGATCCTCTTCAGCCCCCGCTGAGCCGCCTCATACATCACAGTCTCCGGAGCCGAGCCGCCGGTCCACAATCTGAATTGCTCGGTCGCTTGGGATACGAGCATTTCCAGGCCACCCAGCGTCTCGCATCCAGCCGCGCGAGCTTCGCGCAGGAATCTTGTCTCCGCTGGATTGTAAACTAAGTCGTACGCTAAGCGCGCACCGCGAAGTTGTTGAGTGGTCGCTGGACTTTCATTCTCAAAATGTCCTGCACTTCCCAGCGGCGTGGCATTTATCACAACGTCAAATCCGGCGAAGCTGGCTTCGGCAAGCTTCATCCACCTTGTGCCAAAACGTGCTGCCAGCAAGTTGGCCTTCTTCTCATTTCGCGCGCAGAGCGTTGTTTTCGCCCCAGCTCGTCTGAGTGCCCACAACGCTGCGCTCGCTGCCCCTCCTGCTCCGATGACTGCACAACGCGCCTCGCGTATATCACCAAGCCTTTGCACGAGGGGTTTGATGAAACCCTGAGCATCAGTGTTGTAGCCGCGCAATTGGTCGTCCGCAATCAAGATGGTATTGACGGCTTCAATTTCCTTTGCAGCTGGTTCAATCCAATCCAGCTGCGCCAGTACAGCAGACTTATGCGGCGCTGTAACACTGAGGCCGTGCACGTTCCAATCGAGCTCCCGAGTCTTCGGGTGAATCATGCGCTTGATAAATGCCTTAACGTCGTGCACCTCAAACGGCAAATAGACCGCGTTTATTCCCGCTGCTGCAAACGCGGCATTGTGCACTTGTGGAGAAACTGAATGAGACACTGGTAGGCCGACCAGACCAAAAATCACTGTCTGCTGATCGATTTCTTCAATTCGATAAACTTCACGTAGTTCGCGCGCAGATATTTGCCCGGGCGCTGTGGCCGTCCCATCATCTGGCGAGGCGTAAGTTAGAAAAGCGCCACGTGAGGGACCGAGAATGCGAGTGGCGATTCCCGCTGGTCCCATGGCGATGGCTACCGTCTCTCGACCTTCTTTACGCGCACGCTCCAGTAAATTGAAAACGGAAATACAATCAGTTGCGTCGTTAGCCAGCACAGCAATTTTCAAAACCCGCGCCGGGGTGCTTGCCAGGCGCTCGTAAATCTCATCCAGATTTCGGGGAACGCCGCCGAAATCATGGTGTGAACAGATTGTCCGGCTCCAATCAATCGGTAACGGTGGGGAGCTCTCAATAGAATTGAACTCCTCTGCGACATCGAGTTCAACGTCAAAAAAGCTTTCAGAAAAAATGGCGCCTGACCAGAACGCGCGACGCGTTTCACGATTAATCCGGCGCTGGCCCCCCTGCTCCGCCGGCCGGAAAGTCAAAATTGTCTCGCGAGGCAATTTCTCAAGCAGCGTGGTGATTAAACTTGCGCCAGTCTCCAACTCGGCAGGCTCAAGACAATCGAGTCTTACTTCAATCAGATCGCCGACTTCCGCAGCTGCAGCAAGGGAGTTCTGAAGTGCGGCAACTGTTGCTTCACAAACTGAAATGCAAATGCGCGGCTTGTGCGGAGAATCCATTAGAAAGGTTATTGCGGGGCTGTGAGTGGCAATTGCGCTGGCGGCTGTCGGAACATTGCTGTGGTGTTGTTCGGTCAGTCAGTCCTCGGGAAACTAGTTTGTTTCGTCGAAATGCCGTGTGGGCCTCTCCGCGCCAAGATGTCGTGTCGTTCCTTCGGTGACACTCGGAGGCGGCGGCTCAAGTTCACCGGTGCGGCGAGTGGGAAATGAATCAACAGGTCGCGGAGGAGTCATTGAGGGCTGTCCGATGGTGCCTGGAAGAAACGATTTTTTCTCGCGTTCCTTGAGTCGAATATATTGGGCAATACCGGTGCCCATCATTGAAAACGCGGGAATCAACATCCAAAACCACCAACCCGTTCCCATTCGCGAAAACGCGAGCGCCAGCGAGATAATCAGGAATGCGATCCCCATAAAAACATTCTTGAAGGCATGGTCCAAGCTGAGCTCGTGCCGCCCATGCCGCCTCCGACTACGCCTGCCGATATCGATCTCATCATCCTCTCTTGCTTGAGGCAACTGCCCTGAGAGCGCGTGCGGAATCAAACTGATATTGGCCCCACAAGAGCGGCAAAAACTCGCGCCTTCCAAATTCTGAGTTGCACATTTAGGACAAAACATTCTAACCTCCGATCAACTACTCACGTGAACACCACAACAGCCGCAGTTGTTTCCGAGTTTACTCTTTGGACTGGCGCTCGGTTCTTTGCCTCAGCGCTTCATAAAGAATGATACCCGCGGCTACGGAAACATTGAGTGATTCGATCTGTCCACGCAAAGGAATACGAACTAACGCATCACACCGTTCCCGAACAAGTCGATGCAAGCCAGTGGCCTCACCTCCAAGGAACAGCGCGCTCGGCACCTTCCAGTCCCATTCGGTGTAATCAGTCGTGCCGTCGGCCGCAGCGCCAATAACCCAGATGTTACGTGCTTTCAATTGCTCTATCAATTGAACAAGATTTGTGACACGAGCAACGGAAATGTGTTCCATGGCACCCGCGGCCGCCTTTGCCACGGTTGCCGTCAAGCCGACGGCGCGGCGCTCGGGAATGAAAACTCCGCCTACGCCGGCACACTCCGCAGTCCGCAAAATTGCTCCAAGATTGCGCGGATCCTCCACTGCGTCTAGCCCTAGAATCAGCGGGGGCGTGGTTGTGCCGACCTGAGAACTCAATTCATCGAGCAGCTCATCGGGATCCCGATAACTGGCGGCAGCAGTTTTAGCGATTACTCCCTGATGAACAACTCCCGGCAGCGCGCGATCAAGAGCGAGGCGGGGGGCGCGATGTACCGGCACACCTGTCTGCTTTGCCAAACTCAGCAACTCGCGCAAACGGTCGTGCCTGGCGCCCTCAGCGATCGTTATCTGTTCGAGCTTCTTGCCGCCAGCACGTAGAACCTCAAGCACGGGGATTAGGCCGTAAATCGTGTTGACCGCATTCGATTGGTTGTTAGCCCCAACCTTTTCAAACTCATTTCGTCCGGCGAATCGCGGCTCAGCGGATTTTTTTTCGCCGGCGGGTTGTCTCGCTCCAGTCGCCTTGCGCATACTCATTAGTCGGTATCAGCTTCTCGATTGAAATAGTAACGAAGTCGTGAGTATCGCAGAAATTGCATTTCATTGCTCAGCTCAGTGACGCTACCAATACTGTACTTCCCTGGTCGCTCCCGCCGCCACCCGCTCGATTCGTTTTGTTGCTCCGAGGGCCATACGGCCTCTAAAGCTTTTCGCACTGAATTGAAGGAATCATCGAATCCCGCATGAGGAGCGTGCTCGCGAAAGACATTAATCAATCTTGAGATGTTGTCACTCGCCAGCAACCCTTTGTCCTTCCCGAGACATGAAAAATCAAAACTGTTTGCAGTTATGCGATATGCGGTCTTTTGCTTTCTTGTATACAAATCAACCGCCGTTTCATCGGTGATGAACTCGCTTGCATCGAGAATCCGATTTTCTACCCTGGCGCCCGTTTGTTCTTTTAACTCGACTCGCCTGACGGTTAACCTGCCAACGACGAATAAGACAAAGTCAGTCCACGCGATCCTGAGGGCCGGAGCTTCAGGAGTTTGAAACGCAAACATTTGCGCTTCATCAATTTCGAGTGCGCGCACTTTGATTGGGGCGGCAGTGCCGGTGCCCGGTTCCGCATCTGACATGATGCGTGTATTGAAGCCAAGATTACTGAGCCGGCGCTCGACCAATGACGCTTCGTCAATTGTTGCCGCACGCGCAAGTGGTAGAGGTACACGCAAAGATAGAACTAGGGCCAGGTCTGCCGGAGGCAATCGCAAAAGATCAGCCGCTTCGCGCAGCGTTTCCCTGGCAGGCTCGCCCGGAGAATTTGCGGGTGAAGGCAGCAGAATGATGTTATATCCCTGTTCCCATTTTTCCAGGGGCCTTAGCGCAGGCTTTTGCAAATTGATGGTCAGCTCATTGATCGGAAGGACGGCAGCGCAATATAGGCAATTGACTCGAGTGGGCGGATTCGCTCGCAAGCATTCATCGCATCGGACCATCTGCTCAGGCGCAAATGGTTCGGGAGGAGCATCGCCTGGCCCGTCGGTCCTCAGAATGTGAAGCGGAACGTTTTCGTTATCTTTGGGCAACAGCTCCTCCAAGACTTTTGATTATACGACGCGGTAAACTGCTATCGAAATATTAATCCCAATGCCAATGACTTTCACTCTCGCTTCCATAGCGAACCATAGACCGAGGTTAGCCACCCTTATTCTCGTTACGGCGCTCGGCCTGACTAGTTGTGCGGCACTGCAGCCACCGAACCCGAGTGGACCAAGGGGAACCGAGCCGCTCTATCCGATTCTCTTTGCCGAGGATAGTCATCGAAAAGAATCAATTGCAGTTGCACTGCATCGACTCGCCCAACAGGCGGGAAACTCGGGCTCGATAGATACTCAGCTTCAACCAGTTACCGCAACAATTCTCAACTTCACTCCAAAAGCAAACAGCAATTTGTATCTACCGAAAGTCGGCGCCACTGCAATTATGAGTGAGGAGGAAACCAGGGAATCACTGCGAAGATTTATTAAGGAATGGCAGGAACTCATTGGCGCCGACCCCGCGAAGCTTTCGCTAGTCGAACGCGTTGACCAGCCGGACGGTTCGAAACTTGCCAGCTACGAACAACGTCCGTTTCGCTATCCTATCCGCGGAAACTACGGGAAAATACAAATTCGCTTCACCGCCGACCGCCGCATTCTAAATCTCACCAGCACCTGTATCCCCGATGCAGAGCGAATGCAAACGACTCTCTCAGGTGTCAGTATTCGGCTCAAAGCAGAAGATGCCGTACAGCAAGTACGTGACAAGGGCCTGGACTATACGGATCCTCAAGGAAACAAGTTAACCTTCAAAGTACCAGCAGCCGGGGCGATAAATCCTCGCGGGTTGGTAACCTACATTCTCCCATCAAAGGATAAGCCCGACGCGCTGGAGTTTCGTCTTGCCTGGGAAATGGAACTGAGCAACGCTCCGGTCAAAATCGCCTATATCGACGCCGTTAGCGGCGATACAGTTGCCGTCGAATAAGCCAACGGTTTCGTATTCGCTCCTGGCCTGCTTGACCAATCACCCACAAAAAAGCATCCTAGAAACGATTTTAAAAAGCTAATCGGAGTAGGCTATCAGATGAATAATTTCGATCCTACAAATAACATTTCATGGCAACTCGGACATCGCGGTAGAGTGGCGGTTTTCATTGACGGTAACAATCTGTTTCATGCGGCCCGCTTCCACAACATCGATATCGATTACAACAAACTCCTGCGCGTCCTGCTTGGAGATGGACGATTGCTCAGGGCTTTCTTTTACACCGGCGTCGACGTCGGAGCAGAAAGACAACAGGGCTTCCTGCTTTGGATGAGGCGCAACGGCTTTCGAGTAATTCAAAAAGAGTTGAAGACATTCTACGACGGAAGTCGCAAAGCAAATCTGGATGTCGAAATCGCAGTTGACATGCTGTCGCTTGCCGGTCGTTACGATACAGCTGTGCTTGTTTCCGGAGACGAAGACTTTGTCTACGCAGTAAACGCAGTTGCTTACAAGGGCTGCCGGGTCGAGGTTGCTGGTTTTCGTTCGAATACCGCGCCCAAACTAATCGATGTGGCTGATTATTTCATTGACTTGGGCGAAATAGCCGATCGAGTACGCAAGGAAGCGATACACGGCGCTCGCTACGACGAACGAGAGATCCACGAGCAACAGCCGACGCAATATCTACATGAACAACTTCAGATTCAGGAGACCACAGACGACGAGTATCAGTCGGCGTTGCGAGTTGTGCTTGAGACAACGATTGATGAAGAAGCGGAACCGTTTGGCACGGCTGCGGATTTCATACGCATAACGGACGAACACTAGACCCGCATGTCTTGCTTTGAGTCTGAACCTGCGAATTCGAATATGAAGCTATTCACCGTCGAAGAAGCAAATGCGCTTTTGCCATCGGTGCGCGAAATTTTGCAACGAATTCAGCGGTCCCGGCGGCGGCTGGCCCGATACCGCGCGAAGGCAAAACTCGCGGCGGAAGGAGCGGAGCAAGGAGGCGGCGGGATGGCGAACGGAATGAAATACGCAATGATCCTCACCAACTTCACGGAGGAAATGTCCGAATTGGAGAACCTGGGTGTTCAATTGAAGGACTTCGATCGCGGCTTGGTCGACTTCCCTTCGCTGAGAGACGGCCGAGTGGTGCTGCTTTGCTGGCAACTTGGTGAGGGTGATGAACTCGAATGGTGGCATGATGTGGACACGGGCTTCAGCGGTCGCACACCGCTTTGAAGGTTTTGCACAGTCTCACCTCCCTGAATGTAGTTACCTTAGCCCGACGGACAACTCCAACGCCTCTTATATTTTCTGATTGACCACTTAAAGTAATTCCTGATAGGATGCGGCCCGACTGCGCAGGACCCTGGCCGGTTTTCGGTCAGTTTCAGTTAGGCCCAAAGTTAGAACTCATATCGTCCGTTTCGGAGGCAGCTAGTATGCGATGTCCCGCGTGCGGCGCGTTTTACGAAGAGCGTTCTGCGAGGTGCCCGGAATGCGGCGCGCTCCAGGATGGCAGCTCGACGAACCCTTCACAGCAAGCTCAGTACGACCAACCAATTATGTTGGAAGAAATAGCGCCCGTTAAAAATACGCAAGAGAGACAAAAGAGGCCGAGGAATAATCAATCTTTGATTGAGTTTCCCGGTGTCAACAGAAGCGCTTTACCCGAGTGGCGTAAGGAATTAGGGGAACGTGTACGTGAAATACAGGAAAGGCGGGCCCGCGAGGCGACTTTAGAGGCGGGAATTGAACCGCTATTCAATGAACTTGAACCCAAAACAGCCCCCCTGCTGGAACTACTTCCGCAAACCGAACCGCCGCCGCTAAACCCGTTGGTCGTAAACGCCTTGCGACGAATTGAACGAGCGCACTCGCAGCCTGCAGGCAATAGCTTTGGAGCTACCGCTGTGGCCTATGAGGAGCAACCGGAGTTTGGCCTCGACGTGGCGCTCGCTGAAGATCTGCCACCCGCAACAAAACCGGAAAAAGTTCACAACCTTGCCGTTGTGCCAACGCCGCCAGCCATCACCAGCGAAATTCCGCAGGAACCCAGGAAACCCCGAAGAATCATTGACGACCAAAACGACCCGGCTCTTAATTACCTGGATTCCATTCCGACATCGCTCACAGTTGAGACTCGCGAGTACTGTTCTGCGCCTCTCTACTTGCGAATGCTGGCAGCCATCGTAGATCTACTGGTTGTTTCTTTTTTCTCATCGCCTGTCGTGGCGCTTACGGAGTTAGCAAATCTTAACTGGCGCAACCCGCGGGTCATTGCGTTTGCGGTGGTCACCTTTATGGTTGTCGGCTTTCTCTATCTGACCGTTAGCATAGCGTTCACCGGGCGGACTCTCGGACTGAAACTCTTTTCATTAAGAGTTGTTGATGCGCGAACCGGTTTGATTCCAACAGGGAGCCAATCGGCCGGACGCGCATTGCTCTACATGCTTTCGCTGGCGACCGCCGGCGTCATTTTGCTGTATACGTTTGTCGATTCCGAAAAACATGCTGCTCACGATCGTTTCACGCGTACAGCTGTAATTCGAGTTTGACCTCGTTTTGTCCTTAAAATTGGCTCTGCTCTGCAGCCAGAGCAGGGCCTTTTTTCTTTAACGCGAAGACCTGAATTCATACGAGCCTAAACTGGCATCCCGCAAACTGAATTTCCGTGCACCAGGAAACACTCAAGGAAATTGTCGACGAGCTCGACAAGTTGCTGCCGGGCCGGTTTCTCGGAAAGATCTTCCAATTGTCAGCCTTTTCGTTGGCAGTTGATTTCGGAATCAAAGATGAGGGTTACCTCTTCATCAGTATCGAGCCGGCCGCGCCTCGTCTGTACCTGATCAAAAGAAGTGTCCGGGAGTTGGCAAAGGCTTCGACATCGCTTGTTCCATTTGCTCAGGGGATACGAGCTACTCTGGACCGCGGCAAACTGTTGTCAGTAACTAAGGACGCAGATGAGCGCATAATACGATTCTCATTTTCGCTTGCCGACGATCTCAGCGTTCCTCGGAAATACCTCCTTGTGGCTCAACTTACCGGCCGTTCAGCAAACCTGTTCTTGTTGGACGAGGCAGGCAAGATTATGCAGGCTTGGCGAATGCTGAAAGGCGAGGGCCAGCAAATCGGCGATCTGTATCGGCCGCCACCGGTGCAGGTCAAAGCTCTGCCCGATTCGCCGCGAATTACGCGTGGACAATCTCTTAGTATTTCCGCCGCGGCTGACAAACACTATCGACATCGTGACACCGAGCAGGAATTTGAAAGTCTGGCGGCAAGTCTCAGAGCTAAGCTGCGTAAAGAAATCAACAGACGGAAAAAGCTACAAACCAATCTCAGGAAGGACCTCGTCACACACGGTAACCCTGAAGAACATAAGCGTCTGGGCGATTTGCTTTTGGCCAATATCTCAAACGCGAAACGCGCCGGCAACAGGGTCACCTTAACGGATTACTATGCGGAAGGGATGCCTGCGATCGAAATCGAGGTTGACGAAAACCAGTCTTTGCAGGAAGCAGCCGGCGAATCTTTTTCTCGTTACACGAAGGCAAAACGTGCGGTCGAAGAGATTGCCGCAAGACTAGCTCAGCTGGATAAGGAATTGGAGCAGTTTGAAGAGAAGCGCGAGAAGCTGGAAACGGCGATAGCTAGTCGTGAGATCTCAAGCCTTGCCGAGTTTGAGGAACGGAAATACAGCCAGACGGCCGGTGGGAGGAAAAAAAGAGGGACGCTGAGCATACCCGGGATGCGATGGTACCTGTCTTCTGATGGATATGAAGTGTTGGTGGGTAGAACCGCGCGCGACAACGATCAGCTAACTTTTCGTGTGGCACGTCCGAACGATCTTTGGCTGCATGCGGGCGACTACCCTGGTTCGCATGTGATCGTGCGAAGCTCGAGCCGGACTGAGATTCCCCATCGAACGATACTTGAAGCGGCACAACTGGCGGCGAAGTTTAGTCAGGCGAGTAAGGACTCGAAAGTTGCGATTCACTATACGCGACGCAAATTTCTGTCGAAGCCCAAAGGCGCAGCACCGGGACTCGTGCGCATGTCCAGCTTCAAAACAATAACAGTTGAACCCGGTGAGAATATCGAACGAAAAAAGTAGGCAGTTACAGATAACTGAGTCGCCCTTGACTGCCCATTGGTGGCCGTTCACTGCCACCGCTCACTGCCGCCCCGCCACCGCTCACCGCCACCGCTCACCGCTTACTGCTTACTGCTTACTTATACCGGTAGGTGATTCTGCCTCGCGACAAATCATACGGCGACATTTCAACGCTTACACGATCACCTACCAGAATGCGGATTCTGTTTTTGCGCATCTTACCGGAAATCGCTGCCAGTACGACGTGCTCAGTGTTGTCGAGTTGAACTTTGAAAAACGCATTGGGCTGTTTGTCGATGATCGTGCCCTCCGCTGGAATCAAATCGTCTCTTGCCAATAGATTCTCCTTCTAAGAAAGTTTCGAGTTACGTGTTTCGAGTTCCGTGTTCCGAGTTTTAGAAATGTTGAACCAGGTTTCTGAGTTCAAGGAACAAAACAACTCGAAACCCGGAATCCGAAACTCGAAAACTATTTATCTGCTGGCGCGTCGCGGCCGGAATGAACGAGTAAACACGGCGCGCGGTGCTGTCGCACGAGCAAACGGCTTGCTAATCGTTTCAGTCTTTCTTCCGCCAAACCCAGGCAGTAGCACGCGTGCTACGGTTTGTCCGGTAAGTCGTTCAATTGCACGCATTGATAGCTCGTCAACGGGAGTCACGATCGTGATCGCGCGTCCTGTATTTCCAGCTCGTCCCGTGCGTCCAATGCGATGCACGTAATCTTCCGGCGCCGCAGGCACGTCGTAATTTATGACGTGGGAAACTGCGTCAACATCCAGACCGCGCGCGGCAATGTCAGTTGCAACCAGCACGCGTGTGCCACCATCGCGGAATCCCCGTAGCGCCGCCTCACGCTGTGGCTGCGTGCGATCAGAGTGAATGCGGTTCACGCTGTGGTCGCGAGCGGAAAGAATGTGTGACAAACGTTCTGCGCCGCGACGTGTGCGGGTAAACACCAGCACTCGCTCAAACTTTTCACGTTCGAGCAGGTCCAGTAACAAAGCTGTCTTCGATTCCTGAGCCACTGGGTAAGCCGTTTGCTCCACCATTGTGGCAGCTTGTCCACGCGGGCTGACTTCAATCAGCTTGGGATCTTTCATTGTCGTGCGCGCCAGCTTTTCAATATCTGAAGACATGGTCGCCGAGAATAGAAGTGTCTGCCGCTTGGCGGGCACCAGCGAAAGGATGCGGCGAATTGCCGGGAGGAATCCCATGTCGAGCATGCGATCTGCCTCGTCAAGCACTAGAACTTCGACTGTCGAAAGATTGACTGCGCCGCGCTCGGTTAGATCAAGCAAACGTCCGGGCGTGGCAACGACTATTGCCGCACCACGTCGTAGATCCGAAATTTGTGCGCGCATGTTGGCGCCGCCGATCACCGTGACGCCGCGATTGGCCTTCACGCGATTAAGCTCGCCATAGTTCTTTTGAATCTGCAGTGCCAGTTCGCGCGTCGGCGCGAGCACAAGAACGCGAACGCCGGGTCGCGGCTTCTCGGTCATCCTTTGAATGATGGGAAGCAGAAATGCGGCTGTCTTGCCTGTGCCGGTTTCAGCACAGCCGATCAGGTCGTGGCCGCTGAGCACCACAGGGATTCCCTGCTCCTGAATCGGTGTTGGTTCGGTGTATCCGAGAGACTCGCAGCTCCGCACTTGAGCGGGCGCCAGTCCCAGTTGAGAAAAATTCATATACTCCTACTTAGTTTCTTTCCTGCGCAAAATTTGCGCAGATGTGATTACGCCAGAGGCGTGATTTAAATCCAAACCCAGAACCAATTGCCCTGGAAATAAGGAAGGTCCGACAATATCCACGCGTGGGGCGTTGGCGAAAAAAGCCGGTGACGGCCAGTGCCCGCCAACGCCCGCGCGTTAATTGGGGCGTTAGGAAATGATTACCAGCGGGGCTCGCGATTGCCGCCACCACCGCCGCCATAACCGCCACCGCCGCCGCGATTACCACCGTAACCGCCGCTACGGCCACCGCCGCCGCCGCCAAAGCCGCGACCGCCGCCACCCGAGCGATTTTCGCGCGGTTTGGCTTCATTGACGTTCAGCGCACGACCATTGACTTCCTTGCCGTTAAATTGAGCGATAGCTGCCTCGCCCTCTTCCTTGCTAGACATTTCGACGAAGCCAAAGCCACGTGAGCGTCCCGTGTCGCGGTCTTCCACGACGCTCGCCGATTCAACCGTGCCAGCGGCTGCAAAAAGCTCCTGCAGATCCTGGCTTGAGGTCGCAAACGCGAGATTTCCTACGTAAAGTTTCATAGACATAAAGATGTACCTTTCCCCGGAGGGGGATAAAAGAAGCTGCGAATCGGATTGGCTTCGGTCGAACGGTAGGAGCGAAGGACCGGTTTTCGGATGCTCTAAGAGCGCTTCTGAAGTTGAAATCAGCCTGCTCTCGAACTATCCAAAACGCCAGCGCTAACTGTCTTAATGCGCGGGGCGCATCACCGTCGATGCGCGAGAGAAGGATTAACCGTGCGTCACTATGCACTATTTAGGGCAAACTAGCAAGGCGGGAGGTACTGGTTCAGTTTGGAATCGGCACGAGGGTTCGAACTTTACAGAATGTTGACCGCAGGTCGCGCGACTGTGTCAACTTCGGGAACTATGCAGAACCATTACAGAACCGAGCGCGGTAGCGCCGGATGCTTAAGTCAAGTTGAGTATTAAGAGTATTTCCCAGCTTATGGCCAACGTAGACTTTAGCATCCGGCGCTACCGCGCTCGGTTCTGTGATCGTTTGTTTGCCTCGTTGAATTCCCGACGGCTCATCACTTGCTGCTTTCAATTACCAAACTGAACCAGTACCAGGCGGGAGGGTCGCGCTCATTAACCCCCCGAAAACTTCTCGTCACGCAGCAGGATCACGTCATCGGTTTGGGTGCCGCGGGATAAAGCGATCTGTTTGCCGTCTCGCGACATCTGAAAAGCGAAGATCAGTCCCGAATTGAATTTTGTCATTTGCCGGGCTGGACCATTATCGATAGGAAAACTCCAGATATTATCGGCATTACCCTGGCCATCGCCGCGGGCGTCGGCATAAACGACCGCGCGGCTGTCGGCAGTCCACCCTAATCCTACATCGCGGTAGCCGACAGAAACATCCAGCGTCTTGATCGGTTGGCCGCCGGCAAACGGCATGACCGCAATCTTGTTTGCATTAGTTTGATCATCAAAGTAGCGCAGCGCCACGAACTTCCCGTCTGGTGAGACTGCCGCCCAGGTGGAGGATTTATCGGAAATTTGTTCGGGCTCGCCTCCTGCGAGGGGAACTCTCCAAAAAGTCGACTTCCCTTGTCGCAATGATCTGAACACAACCCATTGACCATCGGGCGAACAGCCTGGTTGGGAATCGATCTCAGTTCCCTGCGTCAATTGTTTCTGTTCACCACTTTCAAGATCCATTCTCCAAATATTAAAGTTACCCGATCGATTCGAACTGAAGACGGCATACCGTCCATCGGGAGAGACACCTCCCAATCCTTCAATGTAGGCATCGGCTGTCACTTGCTTGTTTGCTGAGCCATTCGTGTTGACGCTAAAGATGTCTGATTGTTCGCCTGAGGGGGCCGTGTAAAAAATCCGGCCGTCTGCGGTCCAGGAAAGAGTATCCCCGTCATACTTGCCGCTCGTAATCTGTTTCGCTCTACTCGCGTCCTCGCCTGCCTCAACTACCCAGAGCTGCGCCGATTTGTCAGCTTGCACTGTCACAAGCGTTCTGGAATCGGAGGTCAGTCCCAGACTGCTGGTGCCATAGGCGTTCAGGTCATTGGTCACTCTCCGCACCTCGCCGCCGGGATACGAGACGTACCACAGTTGTGTGCCCGCGGAGACTAACTCCGGAACTGCGGCGACAATCAAACCGCTGCCATCGCCCAGCCAAAGGACGCGGGACACAGACACCCAGTTTTGAGAAGTGACCGGCTTTTCCACGCCGCCTCCAGCGGGAATCGATACCAGCGTCGCGGAGAGATTGCCACTATATGACCCGGCGCCGCATACAATTGTTTTTCCGTCAGGAGACCATGCGGCTCCGCCAACGAAGGAGAAGTAAGCAGGCAATCTACGGGTCGCTATTTTCCGCTCGCCCGCTCCGTCTATGCCTGCCACCATCAAGTCGGATTCCGATGACGAAGGTCTGACAAAAGCCAGCTGTTTGCCATCGGGCGAGAACGTCACCGGGCTTGTCACGCCAGCCATAATGCGGCGCGGTTCTCCTCCCAAAACCGGCACCTGATAAAGGGTGCCGATCGGATTATCAAACAAGGAGTAATAAACGAATTCACCATCGCGAGAGAAAGTTGTGCCGCCTATTTTCCCTGCCAAGTCTGGGACGATCTTTATTAGGCTGCCGGTCAACACTTGTCTTACCCATAAGCTATCTTTCCCAGATTCTGTCGTTCGAAAGACCACGTACTTGCCGTCGGGTGATATTGACGCGTAACCCTTGATTGCGGCGTTACCGATTTTGCCGCCCGTAGTCAGTCGCGTGATCTTCATCGTGCGAAACGGCGTCGCTTTGGCAGGAGCGGAGAACTTTACCCAGAGTAAGATCGTTGCACCGACCAAAAGAATCAAAGCAGCCACTGTGAATGCCAATCCCAGTTTGTGTTTCTTGACTTCGCCTAAGATGACCTCAGTACTGGAGGTGGACCGCGCCGCCGAAACATCGGCTGTACTGGCCTGATCCCCGATTGTCGGGGAGATAGAACTCTGCGTACGCGTGACTCCGCCTATTCCACTAGCAGTGCCCTGAGGCGACACAGTGATATCTATCTGCGTGTCGCCCTCCATGTCGCGCCGCAATTCCTTCAATTCAAGTGCAACATCCTGGATCGACTGGTACCGCTCATCAGGATCCTTCGCCAGGCAACGACGAATGATTCGTTGCAGCTCCGGCGAAGCCGAAGGCGTGAAGTCTTTAAGCTGAGGCGCCGGCTCATAGACAATTTTGTAAAGCGATTGGACGTTTGATTCTCCTTCAAACGGCCTGTGTTTGGTCACTGCTTCAAAAAGCATGCAGCCAAAGGAAAATATGTCCGAGCGATGATCAATCGCTCGGGTCTTTCCCTGGGCCTGCTCCGGCGACATGTAGCCGACCGTACCCAACAGTCTCCCCGGTATTGAATGAGGCTCCAGGGCCACGGTCGCCGCATCGCTAATCGTGCCGCTGTTTGGACCAGGCGTGGGAATCTCGACCAGTTTTGCCAAACCGAAGTCCAGGATCTTTGCATAGCCATCACGCGTGATCATGATGTTGTCTGGCTTGAGATCACGGTGAACGATGCCAGCGGCGTGAGCTTTAGCGAGCCCGCCGGCGACTTGTTGCAGATACTTGATTAGTTTTTTGAGCTCGGTGTTCTCGTAGTGTATTTTCTCGCGCAGCGTGGTCCCATCCACAAACTCCATGGCAATAAAGTTCAAGCCCTCATGCTCGCCAATCTCATAGACGTGGGCCACGTGCGGATGATTAAGCGCCGCCGCTGCTTTTGCTTCCTGAACAAAGCGAACCATGCGGTCATGATGGGCTGCCAGCTCGGCAGGTAAGACCTTGAGTGCAACTTTCCGATTCAACCTCGAATCCTGTCCCAGATACACCTCGCCCATCCCGCCCTTGCCAAGTTGGGACAGAATTTCATAACGACCGATTTTTGTGCCGGCGGACAGTGGCATATCGAAAGCTAGTGTTTACGTTGTATCTGCCCTCGCACAGAAGCGGAGAACGACGAAATAATTACTCTGGGGCTAGTTCTCAGCCGTCTTCTTTTCGCCGTCTTTGCTCTCTTTCTGCGGCACCGTCGGGCTTGCGAAATCCGGCAACGGATCATTCCAAAGATAATGATTGAACCAGGCGAGGTTGTGACTCATGACGGCGCGCATCGCTTTGGGTTTTGTAATCCCGTGGCCGAAGCCCTTATAGACAATCATTTCCACACGCACGCCTTTGTCTTCCAGAGCCTGGCGCAGTTCGTAGGCGTTGGCGATGGGTACGCGGCGATCGAGTTCGCCATGCTGAATCAGAGTCGGCGTACGGGCATTCTTGATATAAAAGATTGGCGAGGTCTTCTGGTAAATTTCCGGGTCTTCAACCGGATTCTTGCCCAAGTAGTTGATGGTGAAGGGCGTGATGTCGGTATTGTAGTAATAGGTCGACCAATCGGAAATGCCCGCGCCTACGGAGATTGCCACGAAGCGATCCGACGAAGCTGTAAGGAAGGCAGAAATGTATCCACCCTGACTCCAACCCATGCAGGCCACTTTGTTTTTGTCCGCCCAACCTTTGCCAATCAGATAATCCACTCCCGATAACACGTCCCACGCATCGCCTACGCCCAGATTGCGCATGTTGAGCTTGCGAAACTTCTCGCCGTAGCCGGCGCTGCCGCGGTAATTCACTTTGAGCACCAACGCTCCACGGGCCGCCCAGATGTCGGATGGGTAATAGCGCGCATCAGGAGTCAAAAGCGCGGGACGGTCCACGCCGGTTGGGCCACCATGAATCACACACAGCAGGGGATATTTTTTGGCAGGGTTGAAGTCAGTCGGCTTAATCAACACGCCTTCAATAGTAGTTCCATCAGTGCTCTTCCAGGAGATCACTTCGCGTGTTCCGAGGATCAGCGATTTTGTTTGCTCGCTCATTTTGGTCAAGGCACGCGGGGAAAAACTGAGAACGTCGGAAACAAAAACTTCATTGAGCGACGTCGGTGAGCTGGCGGTAAACGCCATCTGCCGGCCGTCCCGCGTTAGGGAAAATGAACCAGCCATCAAACCGTCCGGCCCTGAGATACGACTAACCCGCATATCCACCGGGTCAACTCGAAAAAGATGCGACGCAGTTTTTTGCAACGCCGTAAAGTAGACGCCGTCCGGGCGCCATTCAAGCAGGTTGGGACTTTCGTCGAAGCTGTTCGTAAGCGAGCGCGCGGTGCCACCCGTGGCCGGCACTACGGCCAGTCGCGAATTACTGGCGAAATAAGTGGTATCGCCCATCGCCGAAGCAAAGACGATTTGTTTGCCGTCGGGTGACCAACGCGGATTGCTGTCTGGGCCGGGCTGCGAGACCAGCTTTGTAACCACATCATCCGCGAGGTTGAGCAGGTAAATGTCAGAAGTGACTCCCTGGATCAAATCCGGATTGACCGTCGCACTAAAAGCAATCTTCAATCCGTCGCGTGACCAGGAAAATGCATCCACGCTGAAATCTTTTTTCTTCGTCCGCTGCTTTCCGACTACCGGTGCGTTTAGCGCTTCACTAACATCGAGCGTCCAAAGATGCGCATAGCTGTAATCCTTGCGCACAACCTCGTAGTCGCCCAAATAGTCTTTACGATCCTTCGAAGTCTGAGGCACGGGCTCGGTAGCAGTGTATGCGATACTGCGCCCGTCTTCCGACCATGCAAAATTGCTTATCGGAGTCTCCGATTTGGTCAGTTGCACCGCTTCCCCTCCGGCGGGATTGATGACGAAGATCTGATTCTTGTCGTCCAAACGATTACTCGTAAACGCCAACCATTCTCCATCAGGTGCCCACTTCGGATTTGTGGAAGACTTCTCGCCTCGCGTTAGCTGAACGTTGCGATTACCAGCGGTGCTGCCAACCTCAGCCAACCAAATTTGCGTGACGAAGGCATCCTGTTTGAAGTCGCCACTTCCGACTGTGTAAGCCACCCATTTCCCGTCCGGCGAAATTTGCGCACCGCCAACGGATTTTATCGTCAACAACTCGTCGAGAGTGGGTACGTGGCGACCGGTATCTGTGGGCGGCGCACCATCAAATGAGGCCGCCGCGGTGGATGCACCGGCAAAACCGAGAGAAAACATCAGACAGAAAATTAAAATCACGGCCGGGATGGTGAATATTCGTTTTATCATTGGGATTATCTTTACCGCACTTTGCGGGTTCAAGGCTTTCTTTGTTGCCGCAGCAGATAAGCTGCTATTTGCTGGGCGTCAGCTTGGCAGATGAAAAGTATTTTTCCCCGATTTCGGAAGCCCGCGCGGCATCGATATCCTTCCGCCATACGTATGACATGCTATAAAAGCTGCTGCCCACCGCATAGATTCTGGTTCGACCCGATACAACCGTGCCATTGCTCGAGGTTAGTGATAACTCCAATTCCCGACCGGGATAACCCTCCAAAGTAGTTTTGCTTTCACGAACCAGCGTTCCCTTAATCGCATCGACAATCCCCCGGCTGGCGCTATCGAGGTATTTTTCAGGATCGGTGATGGAAACATTATCGAAATACTCGATAATAAATGCGTAGCCATCCTCGAATTCTGAGAATCTATTGTGCGTTAGCTTTGCGTCTGCTGGGTCGGAGACCACTTCGAGTTTCGGCTCGTGCGGAAGCAGCAGGGAAAATCGGCCCTCTGGCGTAGTGAATTTTATCCAATCAGTCTCCTTCTGAATCGCGTAAACGAAAGCACAGCTGATTAGAATGAGAACCATAGCCAATATTGTTTTGTGCATTTTTCCTCCAAAAACTTTTTTTACCCTGCCGAGTCCAGATCAATGTCGACCATCATTACTGGTCTTTCCACTCGGGAATGCGGCCTGGAGTCCAGGGCGCGCCGGCGGCTTCCATTTGTTTCTCCAGTCTGGCCAGGTCACCTTCGATCAACTGGCGCAACTGCGCAAGCGTTTGTTCAAAGTCCTGGGCTGCCGCCGTATATTGATTCACTTGTGTTTGCGTCGGGCGAGCGGTCGATAGCCGCTGCGCGCCGACGATGTTGCCAACGCGTTCGTTGATCGAAGGCGGCAAATTAATATTTCGCGCGCGCAGGGCAGTGTCACCACGCAGGGCGCGCAGAATATCGTTTGTGCGTTTATCGAGCGCACTAGCATCGTCAAGTAATTTGTCTCCGGCGCTTGGCGTATCAATTAGCGCCCGACGAATTAGTATCAGCCGCGGCTTCAAAGCGTTGGCAGCTTCGAGCGCGCCCTGCACCGCGCGCTGGAGCCGCGCCACTTTCCGCTGAAAATCAACGAGCGCAGCGCGATCAGCAGCAGACATTCCCTCCTGTCCCGGCACAATCACCTGGAACTCCTGCGGCTGACCGAGCGGCGTCATTACCCCCTCCACTCGCTTCGCTACGGAAACTTTGTATGCGCCGGGCATCACTAGCGGCCCTGCCGGTCCTTCATTGAAAGGATCTTCAAGTTCCGGGTTTGGCGGCGGCGGTAGAGAAGAGGGCGGATAACGCAAATCCCAGGCGACGCGTTGCATGCCCGCGGTGACTGGTCCCGTCAGACGCCTGACGACACGACCGCTCGAGTCCGTGACGGTGAAAATGACTGCCGGTGCTTCCTCTTCCTCTTCAGCGCTGAGATCGGTCAGACGTGGAAGGGCCGCAACCGCATTTTTTTTTGCTGCCTCTTTCTCGGCTTCCTGTCTCTTCGCCTTCCTGGTTTTCAATTCATCCTTTAAATAATAAGTGAAGGTCGCGCCGAAAGGAGGGTTCTCCGCGGTGAAAAATGATTCGCCTTGAAAACTCTTGCCACGCCCTCCGAGCGGCTGCGATTGGATGTACATCAACGCGTCTTTAACAGGAAAGACTTGTGCCTCCTGTTTGAGCATTTCCGGTTTGAGCAAACGGAGCGGCGTATAGTTATCCAGAATGTAAATTCCGCGGCCAAAGGTGCCGACGACCAGATCGTTTTCGCGCTTTTGGATCGTCAGGTCTCGAACTTGAATAGTTGGTAAACCGCCCTTCAGCTGTATCCATTTCTGCCCGCCGTCTATCGAAAAGAAGAGACCAAATTCGGTGCCAACAAAAAGCAGGTTCGGGTTGACATGATCTTCGGCTATTGCCCAAACGGGATGGTTCTTCGGCAGATTGCCAGTTATCGAAACCCAGGTGCGCCCCGCATTAGTGCTCTTCAAAAGATATGGAGTGAAGTCTGCGTTCTGGTGATTTTCAAGGGCGGCGTACACGGTGTTAGCATCGTGATTGGAAGCAATGATGCGACTTACGTAAGCCATGTTGGCAACGCCGGGAAAGGTTTCAATTTTTCGCCAGGTCTCGCCGGCATCCTCGGTCACTTGAATTAGCCCATCGTCAGTACCGACGTAGATCAAACCGTCTTTTAGAGGAGACTCGGCGAGCGCGGAAGCGTTACCGAAAAATGCCGTCGAGGCATTCTTAGCAACGGCATCCATGCTCCAGACTTTGCCCATTACCGGCAGCTTGTCGCGATCGAGGCCGCGCGAAAGCTGTCCGCTGATAACCTGCCAGCTATCGCCGCGGTCGTCGCTGCGAAATAGTTTGTCAGCGGCGAAGTAAAGCCGCGTGTGCGAATGCGGGCTGATTATGAAGGGCGAATCCCAATTCCATCTTAGGGGCTCTTCCCCGCGACCGATCGCCGGTTGAATGCCCATCCGTTCGCCGGTGCGTTTGTCGAAGCGCGCGAGCGAACCGTTTTGAAGTTCCGCATAAATAGTGTTTGGGTCTTCCGGATCTACTTGACTCCGAAAACCATCGCCGCCATGGGTAACGAACCAGTCGGAGTTTGTAATGCCGGAAGTGCTGCGTGTGCGCGACGGTCCGCCAAAGCTGAAGTTGTCCTGGGCGCCGCCATAGACGTTATAAAACGGAGTGGAGTTATCGGTAGTTACATCGTAAAACTGTGTGATGGGCAGATTGCGTTTGAAGTCCCAGTTCGCGCCGCGGTCGTTGCTTTCGTATACGCCACCGTCGCATCCTACTAAATAATGATCGTTATTGTTCGGATCGATCCAAATGTCATGGTTGTCCACGTGCTTGGATTTTTCACCGAGACGCCGCAACGTTTTTCCGCCATCGTCCGAGACCATGAGAAAAACATTCATGACGTAAATGCGATCTACATACTTCGGATCGGCAACGATGCGCGCGTAGTACATCGCGGTCACATCATATTCGTTTCGCCTTTCCCAACTGCCGCCGCGATCGTTTGATCGAAAGATGCCGCCCTTTTTGTCTGCGGCTTCAACGGTCGCATAGATAACATTGCTATCGACCGGCGAGATTGCAAGACCGATACGTCCGAGCTCAGTTGTCGGCAAGCCTGCTTTCAACTTATTCCACGTGGTACCGGCGTCAGTTGATTTGTAGAGGGCGCTTTCCGGCCCACCGTTAATCAGCGTCCACATGTGACGGCGGCGTTGATACGACGCTGCATAAAGCGTCTCCGGGTTTTGTGGATCAATCACAATGTCTGTGACGCCGGTGTTATCGCTGATCGAGAGAATCTTTTTCCAGGTCTTGCCGCCGTCCGTCGTCTTGTAGAGACCGCGATCTCCACCCGGTCCCCATAGCGGGCCTTGCGCTGCTACGTAAACAATATTCGAGTCCTTCGGATCGATGGCGATGCGCCCGATGTGCTCAGAAGTTTTGAGACCAACGTTCTTCCAGGTTTTACCACCATCGTCCGAACGATAGACGCCGTTGCCGTAGGAAACACTCCGTTGACTATTGTTTTCCCCCGTTCCCACCCATACCGTCAGTGGATTCTTGGGATCAAGCGCGATGGCACCGATGGAATAAGACCCTTCCTTGTCGAACACAGGCGTCCAGGTAGTGCCGTTGTTGATGGTTTTCCACACCCCACCCGAGGCAGCAGCCACGAAATAACGTGCCGGGTTGTTTGGATCAACCGCAAATCCTACAACGCGACCGGAAGTGAACGCCGGCCCGATGGAGCGAAGTTTCAAGCCGTTGAACGTCGGCGACGACATCGGGTCGGTCGGCTTTTTTTCTTCATCAGCCTTCTCATCTTCCGACTTCTTTGCGGCACTTGTTTCGTCTGCCGACTTCGTAGGCTCAGGTGACGCCTGCTGTTTAGCCGCAGCCTCCTGACGCGCCTTCTCCCTCGCAGCCTTTTCTGCGGCTCTTTCCTCCTGCGCAGACGCCGACAGCGGCAAGAGGATCAAGAACGCCATCAAAGCAACATGAACAAAGCAACCGGCGGGACTCGATACAAAAGCGGTGAAAGTGACAGGCACAGGGGGACGCATAAACAAAATAATCTCCTCAAACTTTTTGGACTTTGCTCTGGCGTTGACAGTCAGAAGAAGAATCTGGCCGCTTCAGGAACAGTATGGATAACAGCGCGTCATCTTATCAGACGACGGCGTGTCTCGGATAGACTCGGCTAATCTCTTGTCGGCTAATCTCTTTCCAAGCTAGCGGTTCTTGGCTGAGAGCCTTATTCGTGTGATCATACGAATGTGCCCAGACGTTTCCAATATGAGTTCGAGTGGGATCCGGTCAAGGCTCTACAAAACTTGAAGAAACATCGGGTGGCCTTTGAGCGTGCTGCAACGATCTTTCTGGATCCGCATGCGTTGTCAGAATTTGATGAGGCAGCGAGTGAGATTGAAGATCGTTGGATTACTATGGGTATGGATCGCACCGGCGTATTGCTCGTCGTCTGCCATACGTTCCGCGAAGAGAGCGCGACAAGCGCTCGGATACGGCTAATCTCCGCGCGTAAGCCTACTAAGAATGAAGCCAAACAGTATGAAAGGAAATAGCACCATGAAAAAAGAGTATGACTTTTCCAAAAGTGTCAGAGGAAAGTTTTACCGCAAGGGCGCAGAGCTGCGTCTGCCCATTTATCTTGATGCCAAGCTGCAAGGGCAATTGGAGCGTCTTGCGGAAAAGAAAGGCAAAGACATTGGCGAGGTGGTTACTAAACTCGTACAGAGAGAGGTTGAACTCATTGAGGAATTCTCGTAGAAGGTCCATGGGCTATAAATGAGAGTTTCAGTCATGGCTGCGCTCAATAGCCGTTGGCCACTGCTTCGACTCTGCTGTTAGGCGGCAATG
Organism: Blastocatellia bacterium; assembly: GCA_963698325.1. Classification (GTDB taxonomy): domain Bacteria; phylum Acidobacteriota; class Blastocatellia; order Pyrinomonadales; family Pyrinomonadaceae; genus PSRF01. The sequence continues at coordinate 100,235 of CAVOQJ010000018.1, forward strand.
ATACGCCCAACAAGCTATTCAACGTCTCCAACCAAAATAATAGCCCAATATCAGCATCAGCGCCGGCAGCAATTTAGTAAGGATTTCGTCGGCTCTAGACTCAAAGAAAGACGCAATGGCGACAGCCACAACTGAGCAAACAAGTACAGCGGCTAACCAATGGCGCATGCTATCCATATGACGCTGTTTCTGGTAAGGACATTCGTGTCGTAGAGCGTTGCTCTGTTTGAAGCTAAACTTACGTGCGCCTCCACCGCCACGCGTCTTACTTTTGAATCGCACTTCTCATAATCCTTTCTGCCTTGCATAGGCTGCGGAAAAGGCTGGCGGTTACAACACGAGTCTATCCGGCCGATTACGCCTGCTGTGGACTGGTTAACCGTCTTGTGACTCGTTTGCTCGCGCGAAGTTGCAGGACGGCCTGTAGTGAACTTTGTGCACAATTGTTATTCTGATGCGCAATGACTTTTCCGAAACCACAGTCAAACCGATCAGATGAACTCTTTGCACGCGCGCTAGAGCTGATGCCGGGCGGCGTCAACTCGCCGGTGCGTGCCTTTCGTGCTGTCGGCGGCACTCCGCTGTTTATTCAAAGCGCTGCCGGGCCGACGATCACCGACGTTGAGGGACGGATATATATCGACTACGTGGGATCGTGGGGCCCAATGATTTTGGGACATACCGATGCGGAGATTGTTGATGGCCTGGCGGCGGTCGCAGCAAGCGGCACAAGTTTCGGCGCGCCCAACGAGCTGGAAATCGAACTCGCGGAGGAGATCGTCGCTGCCGTACCTTCGATCGAGATGGTGCGTATGGTAAACAGTGGCACCGAGGCAACAATGTCTGCCATTCGACTGGCGCGTGGCATTACGGGTCGCGACAAGCTGATAAAGTTTGAAGGTTGTTATCACGGCCACGCTGATAGCCTACTGGTAAAAGCAGGTTCGGGTGTGGCAACTCTGGGGCTGCCTGATAGTCCTGGAGTTCCCGCATCGCTTGCGCAACACACCCTAACCGTTCCGTTTAATGACCCGGCAGCGCTCGAAGGCGTTTTCGCACAATACGGCGACATTGCGGCGGTAATTATTGAACCTGTCGTGGGAAACATGGGTTGTGTTCCGCCGCAGCACGGCTTCCTCAACGTCGTACGCGATTTAACAACCAGACATGGCGCCTTGCTTATCTTCGATGAAGTGATGACCGGATTTCGCCTCGCCCGCGGTGGCGCGCAGGAGCTCTATGGCGTCACGCCGGACATCACCTGCCTCGGAAAAATAATTGGTGGCGGCTTGCCTGTCGGGGCTTACGGCGGTCCCGCCGATCTAATGCGCAACATCGCGCCGACTGGACCTATCTATCAGGCAGGAACGCTATCGGGAAACCCGCTGGCGATGAAGGCGGGACTGCTGACACTGCGCCGGCTCAAAGACGAAACCATATATCGGAAACTCGAACTGACGTCAGCGCGTCTGTGCGAAGGGTTGTCGAATGCTGCCGCGGACGCGGGAATCAAAACGATCACAAACCGCGTAGGTTCGATGTGGACCAGCTTCTTCACCGACGAGGCGGTTACTAATTGGACAACCGCCAACAGGAGCAACCGAGAACTCTACGGCAAATTTTTCCATGCCATGCTCGCTGAAGAAGTTTATCTTGCGCCTTCACAATTCGAGGCCGGCTTCGTCAGCATCGCCCACACCGAAGCCATCATTGACCAAACAATTGAGGCTTCCAGGAAAGCCTTCCAAGCTCTGAGTAAACAAGCTGGTGAATAGTCTCTGGGTTAGGAAGGGTGGCTTGCCCCCGCTTATTGCAGCAACATTTCAATTTGCAGTTCTGAAGAGCGGGGGCAAGCCCACCTTCCTGACTGAGCATTCCGCGTCTTGCTTCATCCTTCCCTGGCCTTCGCTTTGACCTAAAGCGGCAGATCAATAATGAAGCGCGTTCCCTTGCCCGATTCACTCGAAACGCTAATTGTGCCGTCATGCTGTTCGACGATCTGCTTGACGATGGCCAGGCCCAGGCCCGTGCCGCGTTTCTTTGTGGAAAAGAAAGGTTCAAAAATGCGATCGAGGGTAGTCTTGTCCATTCCCTGTCCCTGATCCGCAATCGTGACACGCGCGAGCTTTTTGGCGGGGATATCTCCATCATCATCCCCCGCAATATTGACTGCGGACGTTGAGATTACAATTGGAGCACGCTTAGGGCCGGCATCGATCGCATTCGCGATTACGTTGACAAACACCTGGCTCAACTGGTCAGGGTCCCAATGACCGATCATTTTTTCGCTCGCCAGTTTTTTCTCGATAGGCGTTTCTTTGTCTTTAATCTTGTCAGTCACCAATTCAAGACTGCGCTTGATTAGTTCATGAAGGTCCACGTTCGTTTGCTCGAGAGCCTTACGTCGTGAGAATTGAGCCACGTCCACCACCAGTTTGTTGAGGTGCTTGATCCCTCGCTCCACCAGCTCAATCGTGTTCAAGCCTTCATCATCGGTGACACTATCACGCAACATAGACACGCCAAGGCGTATGCTGCCAAGCGGATTTCGAATTTCGTGCGCCACCTGAGCGGTTGCCTGGCCCACTGCCGCAAGCGACTCCTGACGCCGCAAACCACGCTCCGCTTCCGCCGCCTCAGTCACATCAACCAGCGTCAGGATTTGTCCGCGTGAGCCATTGATCGCAAGCGGTGACGAATAGACATCAAAAGTCTGTTGCTGATCGAAGTCTTCAGCTGCGGGACATACCCAGCGTCCGCGATACGACGCCTGGCTCACCAAAGTAGCCGTGGCCGCTTCTAACATTTTCAAGGCCGCCTCGGGTGCGAATTTTTCATAAACTGACGCCCCGATAGTGGCCCTGGGAAAAATGCGGAAGAAGGCCGCGTTGGCACTGCGGATGCGATCATTCTCATCAATAGCCGCAACCGCACTAACCATTCCCTCGAGCAATTGACTGGTGAAGTTTCGTTCACGCCTGGCTTCTTCCACGCTCCGTCGCATCTCGCCAAAGCGACGTTGCACTTCCCATATCGTGCCAGCGGCCACCAGCGCTCCGACCAAGAGAGCAATCACACTCCAGGTCCGAATTGAGCGTGCAGCATTTTGCTCGATGATTTCACCCTGGCGTGATATCTCGTCCTGTTCCTGCGTCGACTGACTGAGTAAGGTATTGAGCTTTGTGTCTACGGCTTTGAATTTTTGAAAACCCTCGAGCGAATAGCGACGAAGGTCTTCGGTTACGTCAACGTAAGTCGCCAGGTCACTGCGAAAGCTGACCCAGGCAGAATCGTTAGCGAGCGGCGGATGCTCAAGCTGATCCAGCAAGGCATTCACTTCGCCTCGGGCATTGCTCAGGCGGAAGTCGAATGGAGGTTTTAGTTCGCGGCGGGCGTCGGCTTCAGCGCGAGTCCTTGCTTCGTTATCGAGTTTGGTTACTGCGAGCCGAAGCTTTAGCAGTAAACTCAGCTTTGCCAGGTGCGCTTGTTCGAGATTCAAAACGTCGTGTCCCACCTGATCCATCCGACTAACACTCAATAACCCGAGCACGGCGATGAGTATCAAAAGCACCAGGAAGCCGACAATCAGCGGCACTATTGCCGGTGAAAGCTGGCCGAGGCGACCCGCCCTTGGCGCCGAAACGGGGACCGGCGCGTCAGGGTTGGTCTCGATAGGCTCCACTCGACGGTAGACAACTTTCGGTTCAGCGGATTCCTCAAAGGCATCAACCGTCGAGACCACGGGCTCATCGCCATTGCCAGACGCGCCGGCCTTGTCGGGCTGAACGGTCTTAGTATCTTCCTTCTCGATCATTTGCTTGCGCCCTACTTTAGGTCGGGCTACTGTACCGGTCCAGAGCAGAAGATCCACCTTGCTGCTATCGTAAACGGACAACCTGAAGGTTTCACTCTGAACCCACTAAGGCTTCGCATCCATCCAATTGTCGGCGATACCAACATCCACAATCAATGGCACATCCAAACTGACCGCGGACTCCATTTCTCTCTTTAGAACTTCAGCAACATGTTTCGCCGTGTCCGCCGCAGCTTCCACGAGCAGTTCATCGTGCACCTGCATCAGGAGCTGAGCCTCGATACCTTCGCGCTTGAATTCCTCGTCAACTTTCAGCATGGCGATCTTCACGATATCACTTGCCGTGCCTTGAATCGGCATGTTGATGGCTTCGCGTTCTGCTGCTTTGCGAATGTTTGCGTTGCGATCGTTGATACCTGGCAGCGGGCGAATGCGGCCGTAGATAGAACGGACATAACCATGTTCGCGCGCCCTGAGCGGCACTTCCTCCATGTAACGCCGCACACCTTTGTAAGTGTTGTAATAGTCTTCAATAACTTTCTTTGCTTCCTGCCGCGAGATGCCGACTCGTTGTGACAAACCCCACGGTTCTATAGCGTAAGCGATCGCGAAGTTAACTATTTTCGCGAAGCGCCGTGCTTCTTTTAGTTCTTCATCGGTTTTGGCGCCAAAGACCAGGCGCGCCGTGCGCGCGTGAATATCTTCACCGTGCTGAAACGCTTCGAGCATTACCGGGTCCTGTGTGATGTGCGCAAGCAGACGCAGCTCCAGTTGCGAGTAATCCGCCGAAATGATCTTGTTTCCCTTCTCGGCGACGAAAGCGCGCCTGATGCGACGGCCCAGCTCGGTGCGAATGGGAATGTTTTGCAGGTTCGGCTCGCTGGACGAAAGTCGACCGGTGGCGGCTACCGTTTGATTCAGCAAGCAATGAATTCTGCCGTCGGCTGCAATCTGGTGCGGCAGCGCATCGGTGTAAACGCTTTTGAGCTTATCAAGCTCACGGTAGTCAATTATTAGCCGCGGCAACTCAAATGTTTGGGCCAATTCCTCGAGGACGGCTTTGCTGGTTGAGATTCGTCCGGTCGAAGTTTTTCGGCCCGAAGTCATCTCCAACTCAGAGAGCACTTCGCCAACCTGCTTGGGAGAACCAATGTTGAATTCTCTGCCCGCCAGCTCATAGATCTTTACGGTCAGCTTTTTCAGCTCCAGGCCGAGGTAGTTAGAGAGGTCAGCGAGCGTGGCGCGATCCACTTTCAAGCCCGCGCGCTCCATGCGATAGAGCAGCGGCGCGAGCGGCAGCTCCATCTCGCTGTAAATCGTCTCGAGCTTCTTCTCGAGTATACGCTGGTGCAGGACCTTTGCGGTGCGCGCGGTCAAGTCGGCGGCCGCAGCCGTTTCCCATTGTGAATCCGACCAGCCGCTTGCCGGTTTGCTAATACGCTCGACGCCAATTGCTTCGCGTGCCAGATCGCTCAATTCATATTTGCTGCGATTAGGGTCAAGCAGGTAAGCGGCCAAAAATGTGTCGTCTTTAACGCCTTCCAACGTGATGTCGAGTTGGGCTAATAAACCGACGGCGCGTTTCAAATCGTGAACAGACTTCTCAATCAGGCCGTTGGACAAAACCTCTCGCAAGGAGGCCAGCGCAGTCTCGCGCCCCTCGGAAAACTTGTTGAAATCAACCACAGCGGAGACACCCGCCGCCGTTGAGAACGCGATTGCTTCAGCTGCCTCGTAATCAAGTGAACATTGCTGCGAGATGAACTGGTCATCCGATTGGCTGGATTCTTCGGCCTTCTTTTCCTTATCGCCCAGCGGAGTGGAATCAGCCACGGCAATGCCCACAGCTTCGGCATCCCATAAGCTTTTGATCAAGCTGTCCAGTTCGGCGCGCGAATCGATGATCTTGTAAGTGAGCTGACCGTTAACAGCCGCAGGTGGCGGGGTCGCCGCATCGGCAAACTCTCGCGTCAGCGCGGAAAACTCCAACTCCTTAAACAGTTCGTAGGCAGCCGCGCGATCAGGAGGACGAGCCTTAATCTGATCCAGATCCAAATCAACATCGAGGTCGAGCCGTATTCGTGCAAGTTCGCGCGACTGGCGAATCAAGTCGGGATTGTTGTGCAGTGATTCGCGATAAGTTTTGTGCTTAACCTCCTCCCAGCGCTTGAGCGCCTCTTCAATCGAGCCAAACTGCGTAATGATTTGCACAGCCCCTTTCGCACCTATGCCCGGAGCGCCGGGAATGTTGTCGATCGAGTCTCCCATCAGACCCAGCAGGTCAACCACTTTGCTCGCCGGCACGCCAAATTTTTTCTCAACCCACGCTTCGTCGCACCACTCAATCGGAGGGACATATTCCTTACGCTTCACCACCTGCGAATTCGTGCGCATGCACACGATGTAAGGGTCGGCAACAAGCTGGCACATGTCCTTGTCGTTGGAAACAATCACTGCCTGGAGTTTCTGGTCGGCGACTTTTTTCGCAAGTGTGCCAATCACGTCATCTGCTTCATAACCCGGGGCATTGATCACCGGAATATTAAACGCTTCGCAGAGCCGGATGATGTAAGGAAGTTGCGAGGCAAGGTCCTCCGGCATGGCGAGCCGATTGGCTTTGTAGTCGGCAAATGTCTCGTGACGAAAGGTTTTTTCGCCCGACTCGAAAATGGCAGCGATGTAATTTGGCCTCTCATCGAGGAGCAGCTTGCGCAGCATGTTGGTGAAGATATAAACGGCTTGTGTGACCTGGCCGCGAGAATTGGCGAGGGGCGCCGCGCGATTCGCCATCGGCGCAAAAAATGCGCGAAAGATGTGCGACATCGAATCGATGAGAAAAACCCGTTCGCCTGGCTTATTACCATCGGAAGCTTGCTTAGTTGGCATGTGTTTCGATGATAGAGAGGCGTTTTCGCAGTGTCAATGAAGCAGTCGGTCGCAGAATAACTTAACCGCAAAGAGCAGAAGGGTGCTAAGTTTTCGTCTTCTCCGCGACTCTCTGCTAACCCCTTGCACGCTCTGTGGTCAATCTCTTTGTGGGATCGCGGGAGCCGTCGTCCGCAAGATATTCAGGCAACATCAAGGCGAAGCCGGTCATTTCGCCCTTCCGCTCATTGCCGGCGAAGGCGCTGGTGGTCCAATTACTGTTGCATTCTCTCCTTTGACTTGCTCGGGGTTGTAGCCGGCGCGCAACATGTAGCCTTTAGCAGTTCAGCCGATTGCTAAGTTTGTAGAGCGGCATAAGCGTTGCTCGTTAATCTGTGTTATGAAATTCATGACTCGCGTTATGCCTAAGGACCACCTGCTTGGTTAAGCAAACTACGCTTGGTTCTGCCGTCGAAACAGATGGCATTGGACTACACACTGCCGTGCCAGTACATGTGCGCCTCCTGCCGGCGCCACCCGACACTGGCTACGTTTTTCGCCGTTCCGACCTCGGTGGTTTTGAAATCCCGGCCACGGTCGAATCAGTCGCTCACTGCGGCTATGCCACGACACTCATGCGCACAGGTGTGATGCTCTCGACGGTTGAGCACCTGTTGTCGGCGTTGCGGGGTCTTGGCATCGATAACGTCTACATCGAAGTCGATAATCTGGAGATTCCCATTCTTGATGGCTCGGCAGAAGTCTTTGCAGAGATGATCGAGAAGGCCGGCATTATCAGCCAGACACTTGCGCGCCGCGCGCTGCTAGTCAGAGAGAAGGTTTCTTTCGAACAAGGGAACAGGCGTATCAGCGTTGAGCCGGGCGATCATTATCAGATCGACTGCTTGATCGACTTCTCCCATCCGATGATTGGCATACAACAGTTTTCACTGCACCTCGATAACGGTTCGTTCAGCAAGGAAATTGCAGCCGCTCGCACCTTTGGTTTCACCGATGAGATTGAGGCGCTGCGGCGGGCGAATCTAATCCGCGGGGGTTCACTGGATAATGCTATCGTACTTACCCCGGACGGTATGTTGAATAAGACCGGCCTTAGATTCCGCGACGAGTTTGTGCGTCACAAAATTCTGGACATCATCGGCGATTTGGCTCTGCTGGGAATGCCTATTCTTGGGAGGGTGGTCGCCGAGAGAAGCGGCCACATAATGCACACGGGTTTGATGTCAAAACTCCTGCGCGTACGCTCAGCGTGGGACATCGTCGACATGCCGGAAATGCTTCAAAGTCCGACGTCCAATGTCCAACGTCCAACGTCAAAGATCAACCAGTTGCAATCTTCTATTCCGATTAGATCCTAAACGACTTAAGGCATTCGGCGTCGTCGCTCAGACGTTCAACTTTCACATGGGACTTTGGACGTTGGACTTTGGACGTTGGACGTTGGACTTTGGACGTTGGACTTTGGACGTTTTACAGGCCGCTGCGCACAATGTCGTGCAATCGAATTAGTCCCACGCAAACTCGCTTATCGTCCACCACCGGCAACACGGAGATTTGCGATGGTCTATCCTCCATCAACCTCAACGCGTCATAGGCAAGCAACTGCGGACTGGCCACTATCGGATTCGTGGTCATGATCTCCTCGCATTTGAGGTTTGCAAGCGTTTCGTGATTCAGTCGCTGAATGGCGCGACGCAGATCGCCATCGGTAATAATTCCCGCCAGACGTCCGGAGCTGTCCACGACATTTACCGCGCCCAAGCCACCGTCGCTGATTCCCTTCACGATGTCCATCCAAACCGCGCGGGCGGTAACTGTCGGATTGTCTGACCCGCCATGCATTAGATCTGCCACTGTCATCGTAAGCCGCTTACCTAATTGGCCTGCTGGATGGTTGATAGCAAAGTCATCCGGCGTGAGGCCCTTTACCTGCATTAGCGTTAAGGCCAGTGAATCGCCCAGAGCCAGCGCCACCGTGGTGCTCGTTGTCGGCGCCAGGTTTAGAGGACAAGCTTCCTGATCCACAGAGCCGTCGATGACTGCGTCAGCACGGCGGGCGAGGGTGGAGTTGAGGTTTCCCACCAACGCAATCAGGGGCACTTGCCGTCGCTTCAAATACGGGAGCATCCCGATTATTTCATCCGTCTCGCCACTGTTGCTCAGAATCATTACGACATCATCCGCATTGATAATACCAATGCCGCCGTGCAGCGCGTCTGATGGATGAAGATAAAGCGCCGCTGTTCCAGTACTGGTCATGGTAGCCGCAATTTTTTGCGCGATAATTCCCGACTTCCCCACGCCCAGAATCACAATCTTGCCCTTGCATCCGGCAAGCAGCTGCAAGACCCGCTCGATTTGATCGTGTTTAAGGCGAGTTGCGGTTTGGGCTATTGCTTCCGACTCCAGGCGAAGAAAGCCCTGAACATGGGGAAAGTAATTTTTATCAGCCATTCAGTATCTTTGATATACGACCGCACGCATCTTTTGCAAGTGCATTTCGGCGCCGTCGTGTTTGCTGTCGATGCCTATTTCGTAAACGGCTGCCAAGGCGAAGCTGTATCTCTGCTTCTTAGGCTGTTCAGATAACGTTCAGATAACATTCAGATAGACAATCAGCATGCGCTCGGCTATAGTGCGGACTCCGCCAAAGCAATTAAATGAAATCTACCGTTAGGGAATCTTGTTATGGGTTTGCTTAATTTTCTGCCGCGCGAAGAGCAGTACTTCGATCTCTTCATTCAGATGACGCTATACATTTCCGCCGCCGCGCGCGAGCTCAAGGAGATGTTGGCGGACAAGAACCACGAGTATGCTGACTATGCGCAGCGCATCAAGGGCCTGGAGCACGCCTGCGACGAACTGACTCACAACGTCTCGACGCGACTGAACAAGTCGTTTATCACGCCGTTTGATCGCGAAGACATTTACACCATGTCAACGGCGCTCGACGATATTGTAGATCTAATCGACGATGCCGCGCGGGCAATAATCATTTATGACGTGCAGGAGATTACCGACTACGCACGCGACTTCGCCGATGTAATCGAGCGCATGGCCGATCAGCTCAAGGAGATCGTCGCCACGCTGCAAAAGCCGAAGAACGTAACCCAAAGGTTAGTCGAAATCCACCGTTTGGAAAACGAAGGCGACGACATCTATCACGCGGCGATCGCCGAACTATTTCATGATTCACACGACGCGCTCACGGTATTGAAGTGGAAAGAGGTCTATGAAAAGCTCGAGGCCGCCGTTGACCGATGCGAAAACGTCGCTAACATCATCGAGAGCGTAATTATTAAGCATACGTGAATAAGTAAACAGTAGACAGTCAACAGTAGACAGTCGGTCATTTGCTCGGTGATCTGTCAGATTGATAAATGCGTCCGGCTGTTCACTGTTTACGTTCACTGTAGTCTGGTCTGTCAACTCTCAGATTCAGAAAGCGGCTCGGCTGTTCACTGTTCACTGTTTAATGTCTTAAAACATGACCGCTACCTTCGCCTTCGTTCTAACCCTCGTTGCGCTCGCACTCGTTTTTGACTACATCAACGGTTTTCACGACGCGGCTAATTCCATTGCCACGGTAGTGTCCACGCGTGTCCTCTCCCCGGCTGTGGCTGTCGTGTGGGCGGCCTTTTTTAACTTCATAGCTTTTGCCGTCTTTGGAACGCGCGTCGCAAAGGCAATCGGCGATGGGGTGCGCATGGACTTGATCAGCGCTGATTGGCGCCTGTATGTGCTGATGTGTGCTCTTTTGGGAGCGATTATTTGGAACCTCATAACGTGGTATCTGGGCTTGCCCACTTCCAGTTCACACGCGCTGCTGGGCGGCTACGCGGGCGCCGGCATCGCAGCTTTTGGAGGTATTCACGGCTTGCTCAAAACTGACGTTTGGTTGCGCACAATCGCGTTTATTGTTCTGTCGCCGCTAATTGGTCTGCTGCTGGGTTTTACTTTAATGGTGGCCGTGCACTGGATCTTCCGCCGGGCCACCCCGAAAGGTGTCGATAGGTTTTTTCGCAAGGGCCAACTCTTCTCTGCCGCCGCCTTCTCCCTGGGCCACGGCGGCAACGACGCGCAAAAGACGATGGGCATAATCACCTCCGTGTTGGCGGCTGGCGGCATTCTTGCTTACGGACCGAATGGCACCATACCGCCCATTCCTCTCTGGGTGGTTTTGACTGCGCATGCCGCGATTGCGCTGGGCACGTTGTCGGGAGGTTGGCGCATCGTGCACACGATGGGATCGAAAATAACGAAGCTAAGACCCATTGGCGGCTTTTGCGCTGAGACCGGAGCCGCGATTACGCTCGCCTACGCGACGCTCACGGGTACTCCGGTTTCAACAACTCATACGATCACCGGCGCCATCGTCGGTGTTGGCGCAACGCGCCGGCTCTCTGCTGTTAAGTGGGGCGTCGCCGGAAGAATCGTTTGGGCCTGGGTACTCACCATACCGGCGGCGGGTCTCATCGCCGCGATTTCTTTCTGGCTCGTCAGGGTTGTCCTGCGCCTCTCATCCTAGCCTCCTTCCGACCTGATTTCTTTTGCCTCCAGAGCCAATAAAAGTTCACATCGTATTCCAGCCGATCGGCACGCCCCGCGTTAAACGTTGAGGCCCCAATTGCGGTGGCTTATTCTATTAACTCCCCCACGCAGCACTCTTATTGGTTAAGTCGTTTGCCAAAAGTTTTAGCAGTAAGTTCATCAGAACAAGTTGAGGACGATATTGAAGACAAAGCCGCAGAGAGAAAAATTGAGGAACAGGCCCGCGCGCGACCAACGGCGGGTGCTGCTGATTACAGACGAACCACTTGTTCCTTTTCAAGCGGAGCTTGAGGCAGCTGAGCTGCAAGTCGTAGGCGTGTCTGCTGCCATCGCCGCGCCTATATCACTCCGGCGCTCTCGTCCCCAGATCGTTATCGCAAGCACTCCCATCAAGGGCATGTCGACCCAGGAGCTCGCGCGTATGATTGGCCAAACCCCGGATAGCGTGCCCCTGATATTAATTGGAGATCAACCCTCGACATTGGAACGGCGGCAAGAGGCGATGTCGACCGGAGCTTTTGACTACTTCCAGATTCCTGCAGAGGCCGGTTTACTAATCCTGAGTGCTACCCGTTTGGTCACACTGCGGCAAACTATGGATCGCCTTCGCGGCGAAGCAGATCTTGATCATTTAACAGGGCTCGCAAATCGCCGCCGCTTCCGAGTGGCGCTGTCTCGAGAGGTTGAAAGATGGCGGCGCTATGGAGCGCCCTGTGCACTGCTGCTGCTCGATATCGATTACATGAAATCGATCAACGATACCTACGGGCATCCTGCCGGCGATCTCGTCATCCGCGAGATTGCCGATACACTGATCCGAGTTTCGCGTGACAATGATACGGCAGCGCGTTTGGGAGGTGAAGAATTTGCTTTGTTATTTGCGGGGATCGACGACACTAAAGCTGTTTTGGCTGCCAACCGCCTGCGTGCCATCCTGGCTGAGCAACCCATTGAAGGAGTGGGAAACATTACGGTGAGCATCGGCGTTGCGGCTTGTCCCGCGCATGCGGATTCCGAGCGCACGCTCTATGCGGCGAGTGATGGAGCGCTTTATGTCGCAAAGAACGAAGGACGCAACCGTGTTGCAGTAGCGCCAAAAGCTGCGCTAGGTGCGAAGACTAGTTGATAGGCGTTGCGGCGACCGAAACTCTTGGTGAAGTTGTCATTTGCCGAATTGAGGAGGCGGCAGCCGTCGCGCTGCTGTGTTATCTTCTTCAAAACAAACATGCCCGCGTAGCTCAGTGGATTAGAGCGTTCCCCTCCGGAGCGAAATGTCGCAGGTTCGACCCCTGCCGCGGATTCCAATAGCCTCAGCTAGTTACGTCACCCCATGCTTTTCGGCGCCGCCAGACAAATTCAAAGACGATAAGCGCTTCGTTTCTTTTCTCTTTGTTCAAAACCGGCATATTCCTCATCGAAATCGATGCGGGCGCTTACTGCCACCGCTGACTGCTCACTGCTTTACCGCACACTGCTCACTGGTCTGGACAGCGTGTCCGGGACTATAATCCCGCCAAACTTATTGCCAGTGTCGGAGGTAGCGATATGAATTTGCCTGTCGCCTCTCTCATCCTTCTTTCGAGCGTCACGCTGCTGGCGCCGATCGCTCACGCCCAAACAACGCACCGTAGGGTAACCAAAAGCACACTTACTAAGCCGCGTGGTGCGACTGTAAAAATCTGCCAGGGCCTGCCTATTCCGGGTGGCTACATCATCACTGCCTACATGACGACATCAGCCTGCCCGCATGGCGCATACCTGCTCAAACGACTGGAAACAGCGTCCGATACTTCGATAGCTGACAAAGGAACGCCGACAGAGTCGGAGAGGGCCTTAGCTACCAGAAAACAGAACACTGAGTCTGACAGCTCGGTACCGGCAAACAAGAAACGGGTTAGCGCATCTCGCAGATCGGGAGCGGTGAATAGCGGCGCACAAATTCCTGTGGCAACCTCTGCGACAGGTTCGCGTCCGCGCCGGGTCGGCGTAGTACAAACGGATTCTGACATTCCGTACTTGCGCGGGATTGATACCACGGCACAGGCGAACCCACCGACATTGACCGGCATGACGTCGATCGGTACACCGGCGAATGCATCTTCCAACGCCATTGCCGCACCTGGGCCAGAAGAGGTGGCTGAGGGCGACGTTGTGCGCGTCGATACGGCGCTCGTCACAGTTCCCGTGAGCGTCCTGGACCGCCAGGGCCGCTTCGTCCCAAACCTCCGGCGAGAAGACTTCAGCGTGTTCGAGAACGGCATCGAGCAGTCAGTTGCCTTTTTCGAACCCGCGGACAAGCCTTTCACGGTGGCACTCGTCCTGGACACCTCGGCTTCTACGCATTTCCACCTGTGGGAGATCAAAGAAGCGGCCATCGCTTTTGCAAGACAACTGCGTCCCCAGGATCGCGTGCTCGTCGTGAGCTTCAACGATCAGGTGCTTCTCCTAACCGAGGCGACAAACGACCTCAACGTTGTCAGTACGGTCATTATACAGAACGCGACCACTGGCGATTCCACCCGTCTCTACGATGCTGTTGACCTCGTTATCAAAGAGCGCTTGAACAAGATAAAAGGCCGGAAAGCTATCGTGCTTTTCACGGACGGCGTTGACACGTCAAGCTACCTTGCAACATATCAGAGCACCCTACGCGAGGTCGAAGAGCTGGACGCGCTCATCTACCCGATTCAGTACGACACGAGCGATTACCTGCGCGCGATCCAAAATGCAGGCAGCATTACAATCGTAAGCACCAGCAGCAACTGGCCCTTTCCGGGCAGAAGCTCTTCACAAGTAATCTATGGCGGCCCAGCCACTGGTGGCATTCCGCCGCCGGGAACAACCAAGGCCGACTATGAGCGAGCGGACAAATATCTCCATGAGCTGGCTGACAAGACTGGTGCGCGCCTCTATCAGGCCAATGATCCGGCGCAGTTGGCGCAAGCGTTCTCCAGGATTGCCGAGGAGCTACGTCGCCAATACAGTCTTGGCTATTATCCCGGAGTCTCTGCTGTCACAAACGGCGAGCGCCGTCAGATCAAAGTGCGCGTGCATCAGCCCAACCTTGCCGTGAGAGCGCGAGACAGCTATGTCCGATCTTCTTCGGCGGGCCCAGTTCAATAGTGTCTGAAACACATAGCGCGTCCGATACAGCGATCCATCTGTCTGTCGTTAGCACATGATCTGTCCGATCGAATTAAAGCTCTACGTTGGTTTTTTCCCGCCACGGATAAGTCAGGGCAAGGCTACCTTAAAGCGGTTGCTGGATCTATGAGGCACAACCATATTGTGAAGGCGATCGTTCGGAAGCGTTTTGCATTCAAACCCATCGTCGTTTTCTTGGGATGGGAATCCCTGCCCTTTGGCCGCCAATGCGCTCCGCGCGCGCTTAACACTGACGGTTCAGCGGGCGGCAGCGCCGTAGGGCAGCGAACAAGTGCACGTCGCTTGCAACCGCTGGTTAGGCACTGTCGATTAAGCGACGGATGCAGCGCGGCCGATCCAGTCAGTCGAATCGAGACAATTCTACTTGAAGCTCAAAATGTCGACCTTCTGCTCCGATCAGGGCTCAGATGTATAAATGCTTAGCGTCCAGGTCTTCGCGGATGATGTGCAGCTCTTCGCTGGTAGGTTCGTCAGTTGTCCGAAGATGTGTAGAGACATGGATATCCCAGCCCGTATTATTCCGCACTTGTTCAAGCGTGCATCCCGGATGGAGCGAAGTGAGGATCATCTCACCATTCGTGAATTCGTAGCATCCCAGGTTGGTGATCACCATCCTGGGGCCACCCCCCGGCATACCGAGCCGAGCCCTCGTCTCCGGCCCATCAACGAATCCAGGTGACGTGATGAAATCCACTCTTTCAGGGAAACAACGCTTGCTCTGCGGTGCGATTACGAGCACCCTCCTGGCCAGGATTGCGATCTCGCAAGCACCGCCACTGCCTGGCAGCCGGACTGCGGGTTGCGCATAGTCGCCCACTACGGTTGTGTTGAGATTACCGAAGCGATCAATTTGCGCCCCCTGTAAAAATCCCACATCAATGAGCCCGCCCTGCAGGTAGTAACTGAAGATATCGAACATTGAGCAGACGCTGAGCGAGTCCGTCACCAGCGCTGGGTCGCCGATGGAGATCGGCAGACGTTGCGGGGTGGCTCCGACCGCCCCCGATTCGTAAATCAGGACGAGCTTGGGGGCGTGCAAGCGCCTGGCCAGATTACAAGCCAGGTTGGGCAGACCGATACCAACAAACACGACTTCGCCGTCGCGCAACTGTCGCGCCGCCTGACACACCATTAACTCGTTCGCGGTGTAGCTCATCTTGATCTGTCAATACCCGTAGTTGACCGGTTCGCAAAAATGATTGTGCGCTTTCAAACCGGCGAGCGATGTCCCCATGCGCTCGACATACTCGGCACGGTCTCGCACGCCGTATATCCATTCATCGAGATAAGAGTTGAAGTGCGCCACGTCTTTTGAAGTGTCACGCCAGCGAAGGTAAAAGTCGTTGTCGCGGTCGTAATAACCTTGCGCATAAGAAGGATGACAACCGAAGGGTTCGCACACGACGGCGTCAACAATTAGACCTGGAATCAAGGTCCGGTTCGGGTCGGAGCGAATAACACTCTCGTCAACTATCTCTTCTGCGACTACGATCGTATGGCGCGACGCGAACGCCGCTTCCTTCTGCACCCCCATCAACCCCCAGATCTGTGCATTTCCGTTCTCGTCAGCGCGCTGGGCATGAATGATCGCCGTATCGGGATTCAACGCCGGCACTGCTGCCAGCTCTTCTCCAGTGAAAGGACAGGCGACACTTTTTATTTGCGGATTCACGCGCGGCAGATCGCTGCCCATGTAGTTGCGCAGCGGGTAGAAGGGAAGCTTAGCTGCCCCTGCTGTCAGCCGCGCGACCATACCGTAGTGCGAATACTCTTCAAGCTCCAGGGGACTGGGGATGCCGCTTTCTACTGCCCTTCGGAGTGCATAAAGTGGACCGGCGCCAGGATTTCCAGCCCAGCTGAAGACCAGTTTCCGCGCGCATCCCGCTCCGATTAACTGGTCGTAAATGAGATCAGGCGTGAGACGGCACAGGGTCAACTCGCGCCGGCGTTGTCTGATGATTTCATGTGCGGCGGCAAAGCAGATGAGATGGGTGAAGCCTTCAATAACGATCACGTCGCCATCGTGCACGAAACGGCTGATCGCCTGCTCCATCGTCATTAGTTTGGTTTGCATTCTTCCTTTATCGATCGCCTAATAGGAAACAACACGAACAGCGATTCCAGTCTTGCGGCACTCCGACCAACGGAAGGTTTTTGACGCGTAGCGTCGAGAACCTGCGGCGCGAACTGGTCGCATTTACATTCTGGGCATGCCCTCAACGATGTTCCAGAGTGTAGTGTCTAATTTCGCTTTCTCTGTGTAACCTCCGTGTCCTTTGTGTCTCTGTGGTGAGTGATTTTTGAGCGTTTATTTACCACGGAGACACAGAGAACACAGAGGTTGCACAGAGCAGATGTCAAACCAAGACACTACCTTCCAGAGGTATTACCTGACAAGCAAATAAAAATTCTGCCCGGCCGCCGATGGTATGATTGCGCGGCATTATGGACTGTCCCGTGTTTTGCTGTCGAGCGTAGATTCTTTACTGTCTTCAGTCTCCTGGAGGTCGTATGCGTATTCACCACTTCTTGTTGGTAATTGTGATGCTGCTCTCCGCTGGTCCGTGTCCGGCTCAGGATATTGACTGGCCCAAAGCCCGAGCCGAAGCGGTGCAGCTGCTCCAGGAGTTGATTCGTATAGACACGACCAATCCCCCAGGCAATGAACGGGCGGCGGCGTTGTACATTCAGAAGCTCCTCGAAGCTGAAGGCGTCGAGACCAGGGTGCTCGATGTCGCGCCCGGAAGGGCCAATCTTTACGCTCGTATCAAAGGTGACGGCCGTGGCCGTCCTCTAATCCTGCTCAGCCACACGGACGTGGTCATGGCCGAACCGGAACGTTGGTCAGTACCGCCCTTTAGCGGTGAGATTCATGATGGCTTTGTCTACGGGCGTGGCGCGAGCGATATGAAAGGCACCGCGGCGGTGCACGTGACACTCATGCGCTTGTTAAAGCGGCTGAATATCCCGCTCAAACGCGACGTGATCCTGCTGGCGGTTGCCGACGAAGAAGCAGGCGGAACAGGCGCGCGCTCGATCGTTGAAAATCATCTTGACCTAATCCGGGGCGCGGAGTTTCTTTTGAACGAAGGAGACGTGGCTTACGTCAAGGATGGGAAGCTTCAGCAATACGGCGTTGATGTCATGGAAAAGGCTGCGCTTTGGTTGCGCATCACCGCCAAAGGCCCGGCGGGACACGGTTCGATACCGCTGGCAAACTCTTCTGTTAATCGCCTGCTCAAAGCGCTCGATCGTTTGCGAGCGTGGGAGACTCCCATAAAAGTTCCGCCCGCTGTGGCCCAGGGCTACCGAATCCGGGCAGCCCAGCAGTCTGACCCCGTGCTGAAAATGGCCTATGCAAACCTTGAGAAGTCGCTCAGGAATCCTAAGCTGCGCAAGAAACTGCTGGTGGACCACACCCTCAACGCGGAGGTCAGAAACACGCTCACCATCACTGGCCTGCATGGCAGCGAAAAAGTAAACGTCATTCCCGGAACCGCATGGGCGCAGATAGATGCGCGACTGTTACCCGGCGAGACGCCCGCCGGCTTCATCGCGAAGCTGCGCGGTGTGCTGGCAGATCCGGAGCTTGAGATCGAGATGCTCGAAGGCTCAATCCCGACGGGTTCAAAAGCAGACACCGCGCTGATGAGTGCGATCCGCACGGTTGCCGCCCGGCGCGACCCGAGCGTTCCCGTGATCCCAACTATGCTGACCAGCTCTACCGATAGCGCGAAGTTTCGCAGCGCCGGCATCACCGCTTACGGCTTCGAGCCATACAAAATGGACGACGGCGAATTGGATCGCGCTCACGGTGACGACGAACGATTGTCGGTCGAAAACGTTGGCTTCGCTCTACAGTTCCTTTATGAGGTGTTGAGGGAATTGAACTAGGGCCCGAACTCGAGGGCAGTGGCGGCACGATTCAGCGCGCGAACTAGACGATCGACTTCGGCATTTGCGAGTTTATGATCACCGGCCTCAATGGCTTCGGTCAGCGCAGGCAGAACGAGCGGTTTGTATGTTGGCCTGGGCGCGTAGATGAGATGCTTGAACCAGGGACGGCCACGAAGACCGTCGGGATCAAGAAGCGCGCGCTCAACTTTCATGAGCCCTTTGTGTATTTGCTCGGCTCGAGCCCGATCGCCGCTGTCCACCGCTTGCCGCGCCGACTCCAGAGCCTTACGACCATTTTTCTCCCAGCGGCGCGACGCTTCGAGAGCCGGACCGAAATCAACTTCAAGCTTTCGTTCGCGGGCCATGTGTTCGGTCTCACCGAGATAGATCTGCACCTCACGCGCGTAAGCTGCATAATCGAGCGGCAAGTAATCGCATTCGGCCAGTCGCAGAGCGGCGACAGACCAGTAGCGCGCCATCGCCGCGTGATAGTAATAGCCCGGATCACCGATGCGATCGACCCAGGTGAAACTATCGTAGACGGAATGATAAACGCCGTATGGGCCATCGAAAGTCAGGTCGGCGACTGGTACGCCCAGGAAGTTGAGAAAGACTGTGTAGTCCGAACCCGACCCCAGCCGAGTCGATACGGTCGGTTCCTTAGCGTCCTTCTTTTCTTCTTTCCGCAACCACGACTCGTAGATCGAGCCACCGCTCGGGTCTGGGACATCGCGCGCCACGTCGCGGAGGAATCCGGCCAAAGCGGGTACAGCGGCGACGGTAAAGTTGCTACCGGAAGATGAACTGTCCACATTCAGGTAAGCGAGCGCGCCGGCCCGTAGCCGTTCGGCTTCCAGTTCGCCCCATTCGGTGCTGCCCGTCAGGGTAAATTCCTCCGCATCCCAGGAAGCAAAGATAAGCGTGCGACGTGGTTTCCAACCGCCTCGCTTAAGTTCTCCAAATGCCCGGGCAGTTTCCATCAGACTGGCAGTGCCGCTGCTCGGATCAACGCCGCCAAAGACCCATGCATCGCGGTGGTTTCCGAGAATCACCCACTCGTCCGGCCGTTCCGCTCCGCGCAACCGACCCACGACGTTCCAGATCGATCGCACCTCTTTGTCGTTTTGGATTATCAGATGAAGCTTGTCCGAGGTTGGCCCAAGCCGGTAATTAAATGGGAGCCCTCCCTGCCATGTGGTCGGCACCGTGGGGCCAGTCATCCTGTCCAAAATCTTGCGTGCGTCTTTATAAGACATTGGTGCCGCCGCAACTGTTGGCATCGAGACGGCAGTCTCCGCGGGAAGGAAGCGACCTCCGGGAACAGAAGCCCAACCGGGTGTGCGCGGATCACCGGGCAGGTTGAAGTCATAAACAATACCACCCCTTTGCAGATGACTTTCCGGTCCCCACGGTCCCCAGGGGAAGACCTCACCCTTTTTGAAGCCATCATCCGCGGGGTCGGAGTAAAGCAGCAACGCCGCCACGCCGCGTCTTTGTGCCGTCAGGGCCTTGAAGCCGCGATAGCTGTAAGGCACAGAGTAACGAGCAAGTGCGATCTTTCCTTTTACGTCTACACCCTGCCGTTCGAGGAGGTCGTAGTCTTCAGGATTACCACTGTTGACGTAGACCACGGGCGCGGTGACATCAACATCTGCAGAGTAAGCGCAATAAGGGATTCCCACATCCTTGGCGTAGGAATCTTTGTCCTGCGGAATCGCCTCTTCCTTCAAGGAGAGCTTTTCTTCCGTTGCTCCGATGAGCGTCGCCTCATACCGGGTGGGCCACGGAAGGTAAACCGGGTGCTCGATGAGCTGGACGTCTTCCAGACCGTAGGCACGCCATTGCTTCGCTACGTATTGGGCCAGCTCGTAATTACGCGGTGACCCAGCCATGTGTGGCTTCTCGGTAAAGATGCGATGCTCGCGACGACAGTTTTCGGGACGAATCGTCTGCAGCAGTTGAGACTCAAGCGGCTTGATCCTCGCGGCGTTCGCTCGAGAGAATCCCTCGCTTGAGGATCCCAGTGAGTTTGCGGCGGTAGTTATTACAAGCAGGATGGACAGGTAATGATACAAAGTGTGGACTCAGGTATCACGCCAAAGGAAGCGTGTCAAGCAAGTCTTTGGAGCGGGTAGTGGATCAGTTTGGAGTTAGCGAGGTCGATTGCTTTACAGAACCGAGCGCGGTAGCGCCGGATGCTGGAGCCAACTTCCGCATTAAGAAGGGTGCACCCCAGCGTAAATTGGATAAAACTCTATGCGGCTCCCTTGCAAAGAAATGAGTTTTCCGTGAACCCGCGTATTGTCTACCCTCATCATCCAGGTTGACTCCAGCATCCGGCGCTATCGCGCTCGGTTCTGTAAGAGCGGAGTTTCGCCAGCTCGAGCAGTTGGGCAGAGAACAAACTTCAAACTCGGACAGTACCTTGGATCCTGAGGTGAGAAGATTTCCCTCATCCTGAGGGTTGGGTTCTATTCTCGGAAATTATGGTACCCGCGGCAGGGGTCGAACCTGCGACCTTTCGCTCCGGAGGCGAACGCTCTAATCCACTGAGCTACGCGGGCAATGCTTGTTTGGCAGAAAAGATAACACAGCATTGCAGCGACTTGCCACGCGCTGATTCATCGTTAACCTTACATCACGTTTGACAGAACCTGTGAGGCAGTCGAGTTGCGGTTCGCGTCGTAAGTGCGTCAGTTGGAAATAAGGAAGCTTGCGCTTACAGAACCGAGCGCGGTAGCTACGAGAATTGCGAATTTGAGATAAGGAAGCTTGCGCTTACAGAACCGAGCGCGGTAGCGCCGGATACTAGAGTCAACCTGCTGGTAACGGTAGACCTACGAGAATTGCGAATTTGAGATAAGGAAGCTTGCGCTTACAGAACCGAGCGCGGTAGCGCCGGATACTAGAGTCAACCTGCTGGTAACGGTAGACCTACGAGAATTAACCGAAAACTCTTGTTTCTTTGTGAGAGGCCAGCAGAAGTTTTATCCAATTACGCGATAGTTAAGCCGACGCTATGCAAGTTGACTCCAACATCCGGCGCTACCGCGCTTCTTAGAAACATGCCACAAAAGCCCTTATTTTTGGCATGTTTCATCTCGCTATCTGCGCGTCGCAGACGAGCAAAGCTGCTCGGTTCTGTGATGCAATCGACCCCCACCACTACGAAACAGCACGATCGGTGATCTCAAGACCCTTATCGATGATCGCGAACGCCTCGCGCAGTTCGGCTTCGGTGATACATAGCGGAGGGTTCGTGAAGAATGTGTTCCAACGCACGAACGTGTAGAGCCCTTCCTGGCGAAAGAATTTGCTAAGTGCCTGCATCTCAGGCGAAGTGCCGTTAAAGGGCGCCATCGGTTCGCGTGTCTCAGCATTTCGCACCAGCTCCACAATTCCGAACAGCCCGATGTTGCGAGTCGCGCCGACCGACGCGTGTCGACGCTCGAGATCCTCGAGCATTCCCCGCATCACCGCGCCCATGCGGCGCGCCTTTTCGATGAGGCCATCTTCTTCGTACACCGCAATCGTTGCCAGCGCCGCGGCGCAGGCGAGCGGATGGCTGTTGTACGTCAGGCCACCGTAGAAGACGTTCTTTTCGAAATGTTCAGCGATGTGCCGTCGCATGCCCACTGCACCCAACTGCACGTAGGCGCTCGTCAGGCCCTTGGCCATCGTCAACAGATCGGGCACAACTTGCCAGTGATCGACCGAGAACCACTCGCCGGTGCGACCGAAGCCGGCCATCACTTCGTCGGCAATCAGGAGGATGCCGTGCGTGTCGCAGAGCTTGCGTAATCCCTGCATATAGCCTTCCGGCGGCACAAGAATGCCGTTAGTCCCGACGACGGGCTCGACGATGATCGCCGCTATCGTCTGCGGACCTTCGAGTTGCAGAATCTCCTCAGTCCGTGTGAGAACTTCCTCAGTCGTGTCCGAGCCTTGCTGAATGCCATGGTAGAAATCGGGGATTCGGATAACACCGGGGATGCCCGGCTCGGCCGCCCAGCGGCGCGGATCTCCAGTCAGCGTTAGAGCGCCCGCCGTTCCACCGTGGTATGAGCGGTAGCGTGCGGCAATCTTGTGACGCCTGGTGAAGAGTCGTGCGATGCGAATCGCATTCTCATTTGCCTCGGCGCCGCCGTTTGTGAAGAAGAACGCGTCGATGTCTCCGGGTGTGATCTCAGCCAGCTTGACGCTGAGACGCGCCCGCACCTCGGTGGCCATGAAGGGATTGGCATAGGCAAGGGTCGAGACCTGCTCCTGGATGGCACGAATCACGCGTTCGTCCCCATGTCCGATGTTCACGCACATCAACTGGCTATTGAAGTCGATGAAGCGCTTTCCTTCCGGCGTCCAGAAATAGATGCCCTTCGCTCGCGCGACGGGAATCGGATCCACCGCGGACTGCGCGGACCATTCGAAGAGCGTGTGCCGGCGACAGAGATCGACGATCTCATCGCCCGTCATGGTTTCGGCAATGGTAGTCATAGGACCGCGATGCTATCCAAATCGCCAAGGTTTTACAACGGGGAAACGAACAGGTGAATAGGGGAACCGGGGAAAAGGGGGAGGGGGAAGGGGTAAGGGGGAATATACGGATAGACGAGCAGGCGGATGGGAAACAAGAGACAGCGACCAGAGGAACAATCGATTAGAGGAATTAGGAGAATAGAGTTAAGGGGAAACAAAGAAGGTAGAAGCTAACGAAGAAAACGATAGCTGAGAAGTTCTTTCCCTTCCCCTTTGCCCCTTCCCCTTTTCCCCGGTTCCCCTATTACCCTGTTCCCCGAATCCCTGCACTTGCAGTGTTCCCTGCTAACAAAGATCTCAGTGAAGATCGAAGATTTAGCCAAAAGTTGCTAATCGCAAGCCTTTGTACTCGGAGTACTGGCGCAAACCGGGTTTTGACTACAAGAGTTTGACGCGCATTGGCCGGGGCTGGTACAACACGCGCCCGGGGGCAACAAGGATTGTGCTTGCGCTGGGCGTGGCGCCAGGATTGACGTGATCACCGGCACGGCGATAGCCGCACCTCCTGCCAAGCGGATCATCTGGCGTCGCGACATGCTTGATAAATGAGGCGGTTTGTTTACCGGCGTCTCCAGCAACTTAGACTGCTCCAACTGCTCTAATGCCAACCAAACCATTTCCTCCGGGACTGGCGAGTCGCTTTCCTTCTCCATCAACTCATGCAACTGCGCCACAGTTTGTCTGCCATCGCAGCTTTTCCAAACGCGAGCCGCGGTCTCATTCAGACAATGAGCTTTGTCAGTCTCGAGATCATAGACTAGAGTTTCGCTTGGCAGTTCCTTGACAATGAGCGATTTCCGGCGAGCAAGCGGCGAAATTTGCTTCACTTTGTGCGTCTCCTTGTGCAAAATTTGATATTCACCTTTTGATGAATTCGGTGACTTTATCACGAATTTCTATTGCTGACAGTGAAAAACCGCGCTCGTCTTGTAATAACATTTAATGCTTTGTGACACAGTCTTTAACGCTTTGTGACCACACCTCGCACCACTCTGGTAGTCGCATTCATCCAGGCGCCACGTTGTGCCAGGAACCGGTTCGGCGCACGAAGGCTGCGACCGATCGCAGCGAATAAGGCGCCGACAGGTCGGCACACTCCAGAGAGTCACGCTCGCAATCAATTTAGACACTAACGAACAGCAGCTCGATATTGGCAGGCAGGGCCGAAAATGGTAGGCTTGAAAACCCCCAGGATCTATAAGAATTTTTTGAACGACCAGACGCGGACGGAATTCCGCAAACTATGGCCGTTCCCCCTCTAAGCGGAACTGTCATCTTTGCGACGCCGCCGATTGTCACTTATCAACTTCAAACAGAAACAACGTCGTGTCTGCTGATCCTAACAAACCAAAAGATGGCCGCCGCACGATTCTCATCGTCGATGATTTTGACGACACGCGGTTGCTATTGAGAACCTGGCTCCAGAAGAAAGGTTTCCGTGTGGTGGAGGCCGAAAATGGAAATCGCGCCATCGCGGCTGCAAAAAGCAATCGGCCAGATTTGATCATCATGGATGTGGAAATGCCGGAACTCGACGGACTCTCGGCTACGCGCAAAATTCGGGAGCTTAAAGATTTTGCGGCCGTACCTATCGTCGCGGTCTCTGCGTATGGCGCTGACCAGTATCGCGGCCACGCTCTCGCGGCCGGCTGCAATGAATATGTGTCAACTCCATTCGAGCCGGAGGAGTTGGAGAAATTGATTAGAGGGCTGATTAAGTAACTGACGAACACCGCTGATCAACAAGCGAGTCAACCAGCGAGATTTTTCATTTATCATTTTTCAGTTTTCATTTGTGATTGGTGGATTCAACTTAGAAGGGCAACACATTGCCTTCCTCTCATTCACACCTGGCTTCAGCCAGGTGTGACGATGAGAAATAAATCGGAAACCGTTTAAACGGTAATTATATACTTGACTAACCGCACCGTTTCCTGTATTGTCTCTGCATGGAAACGCCAAAGACTCAACAGCAAGCAATCGTTCACTTCTCCAAGCCTGAGAACTGCAACGCCTTCATGGTAGCGATGCGCTGGCCTGACGGCCAAGTCCGTTGCCCTGTCTGTGACTCTGAGAATGTCACCTACCTAGCCAAGCAGCGTCGCTGGAAATGCTACAGCAAACATCCGAAGTCGCAGTTCT
Source organism: Blastocatellia bacterium (assembly GCA_963698325.1). Taxonomy (GTDB): domain Bacteria; phylum Acidobacteriota; class Blastocatellia; order Pyrinomonadales; family Pyrinomonadaceae; genus PSRF01. The sequence continues at coordinate 125,226 of CAVOQJ010000018.1, forward strand.
CGCTCAAAGTCGGAACCATCTTTGAGGATAGCCCACTTGGTCTAGATAAGTGGCTAACCGCGATCTGGCTGATCGCCAACGCGAAGAATGGCATTAGTTCCTGCGAACTATCCCGCGCGATTGGCATCACTCAGAAATCCGCTTGGCACGTGCTCCACCGCATCCGGCTCGCCATGCAGAACGGAAGCATCAACAAGCTATCCGGCTCGGTAGAAGTCGATGAGACGTTCATCGGTGGCAAGGCTAGGAATATGCACCGCGCAGTCTTGGCAAAACGTGTGGCTCAGTTTGCTACTCCGTACACCGGAAGAAACCAGAACATCGGCAAGGTTGCCGTTATGGGCCTGTTAGAGCGTCACGGTGAAGTCCGAACGATGGTTGTATCCAACGTGCGCCGCAAGTCGCTCCACAGCGAAGTGAGCAACCATGTAGAGGCCGGTTCGACGGTCTACAGTGATGCGCTACGCTCTTACAATCGCCTTGGCGAAGAATATATCCATAATGTGATCAATCACTCTGAGGAATACGTTCGCGGTCACGTTCACACTAACGGGATTGAAAACTTTTGGTCGCTGCTCAAGCGGTCGCTCGGTGGGACCTATGTCAGCGTTGAACCGTTCCACCTTTTCCGATACTTGGATGAGCAAGCGTTCAGATTCAACAAGCGCAAAGGTACAGATGCCGATAGGTTTAGTGCGCTAGTTTCCTTGATTACTGGGAAGCGTTTAGAGTACAAGCAGCTTATCGGCAAGCCTTCATGCTAGGAACGGAGGAAAGCCTCGGCAGAGGCGAGGAAAGAGAATGAGAAAATAGTGAAGGCCATGAGCACCACCTCACGGCCTTCATACAATAGCTTGAATTTCCGAACCCGTTGTTGCTCGCACGATGTTAGGGACATTGTGTGCGGGCGACCCGCTATTTCTGTATCACAGGAGGCGGGCTAATGGCAAGACAACGACGACGAAGTGGCTTTAGCGAGTACCGATTTAAGATCGAGGACTTCACGCCTGAGACCATACCACTAGCGCGGCTCGCGGAGTATTTGAAGGAATTAGCGGTGCTATTTGGACACAGTGAAAGCGTGCATCTTGTCGAAGTCGAAAGCGGCAGTTGTGCGCCGCGTTTCCTTGTTAACACTACAGACGAAATCAAGGTGAGAGAGCGATTGCAATCTGTCCGCGCCAAGCAAGGACCAGAGGACGCGATGCGGGCTAATAAAATCGTAAATGAGATGCTGCGTGAGGACAACACGCGAGCCGCCGTCGTCGATCCGATGAAAAGAAAAATCTTGCCTTTTCCGGGCCGCGAGTTGAACAAGCTGTTAGAGTATGGACCAATTACACAAGTTGACACGTTGGAAGGAGTGCCAATCAAGGTGGGCGGCGAAAAGGAATGGGTGCCAATTCACCTAGAGGATAATCAACGGGTGGTTCGCATTTGCGTCGCAAAACGAAGCATGGCGAAAGACATTGCGAAACATTTATTCACAACTACAGTAAGAGTACACGGAACTGCCCGATGGGTGCGGCATCGGGGCGGAGAATGGGAGTTAAAGGAATTCCGGGCCAAGGGATTCGAGGTATTGTCGGATACCGATCTCCGTGAATCCCTCGAACGGATTAGAGCTATTCCTGGTAAATGGAAAGAGCTTGATGATCCGATAGGCGAACTAATGAAGATTCGCCACGGCACGGATGGCTAAATACTTATGATTGCCGTCGATAATACTTTTCTCTCAGCTCTGTTTTTTCCAAAAGCCGGACCACCTCTTGATCCCGCCACAGGCAAGCCGATACATCGACTTGAGGATCGCATCGAAGAATTGATCGAAAATCTCCGAACTGATCGCGATAAGATTCTTATTCCGACTCCAGTACTATCAGAATTCCTTTATTTGGCCGGCAATGATGGACCGCTTTACCTTGCAGAGATTGATAGCGATCCGGTCTATTTCGTCGCGGCCTTTGACCAAAAGGCGGCGATTGAATTGGCGGCACTGAATTTGGAGATCAAACGAAAGCGAAGTAATCGCCAGAACAAAATAGACGAAGCAGCCACAGATACGAAGGCGAAGATAAGTTTCGACAAACAGATTGTGGCAATAGCCATTGCAAACGAAGTAAGCACGATCTACTCCGACGACCATGATCTAGAAAACTTCGCTGGTTATGCTTCTGTTCTAGTGATCAAGATGTGGCAATTGCCTTTACCAAGCGCAAAACAACTCGATCTAATAGCTGAAGAAGAACCGAAAAGAAAAAGATCTGCCGCTAAGAAACAAGCAGAAACGGATGAGGGCGAGAAATGAAAAAGCAGAAACCGAATAAACCACCGTCAGAGGAATACCAACGCTTCGAGAAACTAGCCAAGGAGTTAATCTCAGTTCCGAAAAGTGAGATAGATAAGCGACAGGCAGAGTACCAAAAGAAGAAGGCCAGTAAGAAACGGAAAGCCGCGTGAAATAATCTAATTTTCCTGTGTCAATACGCGAGATATTTACAACAAGAGTAATGGAGGCTGGCGGGAGGCTAAGAGTCCGCACCGCCATCAACTCTATGTTGTGGCTTTGTGCGATCATTACAACACCATGCTTACTTGTGTATGGCGTTAAACCCGGTGCGTCCGATTGGCTGCTAGTGTGCGCCTTAGCGCCGGAGGCGGCAGCGATATTCGGGTTTATCTTTCTTCTGATTTTTGACAGACCGTATTTGCAGTCAGAAGACTTCCAGATTAGAAAAATGGAAATCGAAATGATAGAAGAAAAAGGAAGGCCCGCAATAGAAGCGTCGCAAGTAGAAGGGGCACTGTTCAAGGCTGATGTTGGATTACTGCCTCCAGTGAACACACCAAGGGGACGAGAAGAGTGAGTACCCAGCGGCAAAGGCATTACTTAATGGTTTACAGCCAAACGCTCGGCACGCGTGAGGAGGTCAAAGCGTGCCTAAATCGCGTCCCATCAATCCTACAATGGCGGACGGACCTGCCAAGCTCCTTTTATCTTATCTCGCTGGCGCAAACCGCAAATGAGTTAGTTGATCAGATCGTTGAGTGCGCGGGCAAGAAGGGCAGATTCATTATTGCCGAAATTGACGCCACCAGTACGGGGGTTCAAGGCTATCTCCCAAAAGACACTTGGGTCTTTCTTGGTGTGCGGTCTTCTAGCGATTAGTGTTTCCGCGCTTGGTTAGTCAAGTATGTAATTACCGTTTAAACGGTTTGCCGAGCCGCTTGCGCCATGGAACACCCGGCTGAAGCCAGGTGTGAATGAGAGGACCACCGACAACAAGATTTCTGAAAACCGCAGGGTTGACTTCTAAATTGAATTCCGCATGGAGAATGAGAACTGGAAAATGATAAATGGAAAATCTACTTATCTTTAGTATTCCGTCATCGTGTCACTCCAAATGAGACTTAAGCCGCTCGTTCCCTTGCTAATCCTGCTGTGTACCTTAACTGTCTTAGGGCAAGACAATAAATGTGCGTTGAAGCTTTCTGAACTCCCCGACGCTCCCGAGTTGTTTGGTTTTAGGATGGGAATGTCAACAGCGCAGGTAAAGCTGCGCGTTCCGCAAGTTGTTTTCGGAAGAGTGAACGAATTTGGATTGTCGAAAACAAGCCTTAGCCCAGACTTTAATCCGCAAATCGATAAAACCAGCCTGTCGGGAATTAGAACCGTTTCGCTCGACTTTTTAGATGATCATTTAACTTCTCTTTGGTTAGGTTTTGACGGGTCGTTTAGATGGCAAACCGTTCCAGCATTCGTTAAGGGAATCTCGCAATCGCTTCAACTGCCGGATCTTTGGGAGCCGTGGAAGGTGCGCGGGCAACAACTCAATTGTGCAGATTTTCAAATGACAGTTTCGATTGTGGCTGAGGGACCGAGCTTTCACATTATCGACCAAACCGCAGAGCAAATGGTGGCCGCCCGCAGAGAGGCCAGGGAACAGCAGGACACGGCAATTGAAGAGGCCGAGCAGAGCGAGATAAGTGCTGACAAACACGCGAGGGTTTATTACTTCGGACGTTGTCAGGGTTTGAACGAGATTAAGGAAGAAAACCGTATCGTGTTTAAGACTAAGGAAGAAGCGGAAAAGGCCGGCTACAAGCCAGCGCAGAACTGCCAATGAAGGTCAAAGCCTCAAAGTTGCCGGAGAATTTCCGCGTCAAGACTAACTAAGCTTGCCCAATGAAAGGACACCGACAATGCTGAAAGAATTTCGCGACTTCATCGCACGCGGCAATGTGCTTGATTTAGCAGTCGCCGTAATTATTGGCGCGGCCTTTGGCAAGATTGTCACTTCACTGGTGGAAGGCATCATCATGCCGCCCATCGGCATGGCGCTGGGAAAGGTGGATTTCGCAAATCTCTTTATCGACCTCTCTGGTCAGCAGCCGGCATCGTTAGCCGATGCGCGACTAAGAGGACTTCCGGTGATTGCGTACGGCGTGTTCATTAATGATCTGGTTAGTTTCCTAATAATCGCCTTCGTGATCTTTTTGATCGTGAAAGCCGTCAACCGGAGCAAGCGTGTGGAAAAAGTCGAGCTGACAAAAGAGTGTCCCTTTTGTTTATCCTCAATTCCTGTGGAAGCGACGCGGTGCTCAGGATGTACTTCCGAATTGGGAGCAGCTTAGCTTTATTCGACGCGCGCCGACGTGTGAGTAGCTGGGCCCGACCTGATCAGGCCATCGTTCGTTATTTCAATTCAGGGGTACAGCGCGGCTTGAAGCCTCGCAAGCCAAAGCGGTGACAGATCACTTCCCTGCAAAATGGTTCATTGACCGTCTACCCGGCCACACCTTATTCTCTGCTCGCGACGCCATTGTTTGTTTATTGATTATCTCTATCCCCGAAAGTCCTTCCCATGCGCGAGTGTCCACGCTGTGAAAGTTGTTATGAAGATGGCGTAGTCACTTGTCCGCAAGACGAAGCGAATACAAAACATACTTTACCAGGACCGCGCTTGCTCTCAGCGCGTTACCTGCTCGAGAAACGCCTTGGCCGCGGCGCCATGGGGCAGGTGTACCTTGCGCGTGATCAGAATCTCGTCACCCGCCGGGTAGCCATCAAGACTGTTCGGCCCGACATACTCAGCGACGAAATGCTTCAGGAAGGAGAAGCGATCGCACGATTCGAGCGTGAAGCTCGCGCCGCGGCATCCATCCGCCATCCAAACGTTGTGGACGTCACGGATTTCGGTAAGAGTCCGGAGGGCGTATTTTTTCTGGTGATGGAATACGTCGACGGTGAAAGCCTCTATCAGCTCCTGCGGCGCGAGGGGACTCTGGATATTCAGCGCACGGTGACCATCCTGGGTCAGGTGGTGGCAGGCGTTGAAGCCGCGCACGACGAGGGCATACTTCACCGCGATCTTAAGCCCGCAAATATCTTTATCACGCAAAAGTTGCGGCGCACTGGAACTAGCGGCACAGACGGATTTATAAAAGTCGGGGACTTTGGCCTGGCCAAAATAGTTCACGCGGACCGAACTGAAACCTCTTCTGCCAGTGGCCCTGAATCACGCGGCATTATTGGCACACCTGAATATATGGCGCCAGAACAAATGCAAACAGGCGTCCAGTTGGATGCCCGCGCAGACATTTATGCACTCGGGGCCATTGCTTATCACATGCTGGGTGGCCGTCCGCCATTCATCGGTGATCTCACTCAACTGATCGCGCAAAAACTAATGCAGTCGCCGCCATCGTTGCTGAGTTTGCGATCCGACATTTCCGCGGAAGTCGACAAGGTGATCTTGCACGCACTCGCTCGAGAGGCTTCTGAGCGACCGCGAGATGCGAGCGATTGGTTTGATCTATTGGAGGCAGCCGCGGGAAAGCAGCTTGAAACTAAAGGCCAAAACGATTCGCGCCTGGTAGTGATGGCCCCGCAGGGTTCCGAAGTTTATGTTGACGACGAAAGACACGGCAGCATAGGACGTTCAGGGCGGGTAATTCTTAACTCAATTCCTCCCGGTCAACACGTGCTACGCGTAGCCCGCACCGGTGAAGTTGACGACGAGCGCGTAATAGAAGTCAGGCCCGACGGCATCGAACAGATCATCCAGGCGCAGTTTAAGAGCGCACCATCGAGCGAGCAGTTGACGCCTTCCCGAGGAGGAAGTCTCGACAGCAGAGCTGGAGGCACAACAACTGCGCCACGCGTGGTCGCGTGCACGAATTGCGGATCCCGCTTCGCCGAAGGGATAAAGTTTTGCGGCCGCTGCGGCGGCACAACTTTCATGTTCGTCAAGGGTGACGCGAACATCAGTAGCGGCGTTAGTAGCGCCGTGCCGCCGGCGCCCTCGGTCACCATCGCTTGTCCCCGTTGTAAACAGGAATATCCTTACGCCACCAGATTTTGCGGCAAGTGTGGCATTCCCATCGGCTCGCAATCATTGGACTGGAGCCAACCGCGACCCGTTGAAGTCGTTTGCAAGATTTGCGGAAGCAGTTATTCCGGCAACACAAAATTCTGCGGCCGCTGCGGCAAGCCCATTAGCGCCTGAGCACAATGGTGGCGAAAAACGGGTTCAGCAGTTAACCGAGCTTCGCCGCGGCCAGATGTTTACAGCTCGCGATCCTTTCCAATTAGCAGTTTCCTGGGGCGCAGTACGAGCCGCTCATATGGAGCTTGCTAGACATTATTCGATCACGTGCTATAAACATGTAGCGCCCACTGGCGCTCAAGATTTCGAGTAGTTTGAGGGCCAACGAACCATGAAAAGCTGCCCCACTTGTAATCGCACATATACCGATGCGTCATTGAACTTCTGTCTGGAAGACGGTACGCCGCTCATCAGCAACGCCGCAACCGGCCTGGATCCGAATGCGACCATTCGTTATACCGATGCGCGCGACACGAAACCGCCTGCGGCGGAGGCGTATCGACCTACAACTCCTCCCGTATATCAGGTTGCCGATCCTGCCGCACATTACGGATCACGGTTTGGCCAGCAACAGCCGTCCACGCTTCCCGGGCCCGGCGCGCAGGGTAAAAAATCAAACGCGGTGTGGTGGATTCTCGGCGGACTTCTGGTGCTGGGAGTTATCGCCATCGGCGGCGTGATCATGATCATTGCTCTGGCCAGCCTGGGTTCAAGTTCGAACGCAAACTCAAATCGCGCAAACGTCAATTCTCGCGTGGCTAATCGCAACGCTAACGCGAACACAAATGCGAATGTGTCCAGCACAAATGCAAACGCAAATCTTCCCAGCTCACTTGCAGATGATTTTTCAGAGGAAAAATGGGGCACTGGCAATTACGCCTTTGGCGACATCTGGTACGCTGACAACGAATACCACATGCGCGCCAAACCGAAGACGTATCTCGTTATGTATGCACCCTCGAGTGACTACAAGACGGGTAATGCCACGGTCCGCGTGACCGCCCGCAGTGTTGACGGCACGCCGGCGGCTTCCGGGTTCGGCCTTATTGTGCACGGTGAGAAATCAAAAAGCGGCGAGCTCGAAGATTATGCTTTGCTCATCTACACAGGCAGTGAGCCCAAGTATGAAATTATCAAGCACAAGGGCGGCGTGCAGACGGAGATCGTGCCGTGGGCTAACTCAAAAGTCATTCGTTCCGGCACCAACCCTAATCAACTGGAGGTGCGCGCCAAAGGCTCTGAACTTACTTTCTATATTAATGGTCAGTATGTTGATCGGATTACGGACACCGAAAACTTCAAAGGTGGCATTGCCGGACTCTACACCAGCGACACTGCCGAAGTGGCCTTCGACGACCTCGATATTAAACGATAAGTTTTCGCGGCGTCCCCGGCCTAAGGGTAAAGGGGAAGGGTTAAAGGGGAATCAACTACTTTCCCTTTCCCCTTGACCCTTTCCCCTAACTTGGAGAGTGATGCAAGTCAACTTAAGAGTACTGGCCGGACCTTACCAGGGTCGCGTCTTTAGCTTCACGCAGTCTGATACTTTCTTAATTGGCAGAAGCAACGATGCCCACCTATGTCTGACTGACGACAAATTTTTCTCGCGCAGTCATTGTCTGCTGGAAATCACTCCGCCTCATTGCTTTCTTCGCGATCTGGGTTCAACCAACGGCACATTTGTAAACGGTGAACGAGTCTCGGAAGCATTCCTGCAAAATGGCGCGCAAATCCAGGGCGGCGAAACCGTTTTGCTGGTCGAAGTGAGCACGGGCGATGCAAACACATCAGCCGCTGCTTCGTCAGCTGAAGGCTCCGTAAAGCCAATTGTTGTTACCGTCGCCTGCTTGAATTGCGGCCGCCGCGAGGAAGCTCAAGCGACTTCTTCAGATGAACGCTTAACCTTTCTCTGTGAGGATTGCCGGATCGAGTTGAAGAAGACGCCGCAACCGATTCCCGGCTACGACATGGTTAAGATTTTGGGCCGCGGTGGCATGGGTTGCGTGATGCTTGCCCGCAAACAAACAACCGGGGCTGCCGTAGCAATCAAAACTCTGCTGCCGGAATTCGCTGTCAGCGACAAACACATGCGGCGCTTCATGCGAGAGATGGACGTGGCGGCGGCGCTGAAGCATCCCAGCATAGTGGAGTTTATCGATCGGGGTGTACACAACGGCGTCGTCTATCTGGTAACGGAGTTTATCGACGGCGCCGACGCCGCGAAACTCGCCGACGCTCGCGGGGGTTGTCTGCCGCAACCGGAAACACTGGCGATCATTTCTCAGGCCCTCGATGCGTTGTCTTACGCGCACGCGCAAGGCTACATTCACCGCGACATTAAGGATCAAAATATTCTGGTGAGGGGAGAGCTGCCAAATCTTTCCGCGAAGTTGACAGACTTTGGACTCGCGAAGAGCTTCACGCAATCGGGCATGAGCGGAGTTACGGTCGCCGGAGAAATGGCGGGCACGCTAGCTTACATGCCGCCGGAACAGCTCAAAAACTTCCGTGATGTAAAACCGCAGTCAGATATCTATGCTCTCGGCATGACCGCATACAGTTTGCTATCAGGACAGCTCGCCTTGAATATCGCGCGGAAGGCGAGCATGGCGGAAACTATCAAAGCGATCTTTGAGCAACCTACAATTCCTCTGCGCCAACGCGCACCTCATCTTCCCGAGGCTGTTTGCGAGATCGTCGATCGCGCCCTCGTCAAAGATCCAACTCAGCGGTGGCAATCGGCGCAGGCGATGCGCAATGCGCTACTTCACGTGACTTAAGGAATAGGGCATTCTCGTGACAAAGAATTCACCATGCTTCTCTCTGCAATCTTAGGCCCGAAGGGCCGGGATTTAATAGCCACGTCCGTTAGGGCGTGGAACGGTTGGCGTCCCCGTCGCTTGAGGCCCAGAGGGCCGACACTCTGAAGCCAATCACGAGCTGGTGCCTTACCTTCGGCGCTCATGACCCTCGAGATTCTTTAATCCACGACCTCACGGACGTGGCTATTGAATAACGGCGCTTCGGGCCGGCAACGACCAGACTGAACCCTATTAGACATCAAACTACCGGACGGTGACTGCCTGGCTTCCGCCCGCGATCTCTAATTTCCAATTCTCGATCGGTGTTCCCTGCGTCCGCAAATTAGACGTTAGATAGTACAGACGTTGCGTTGCCGGTTCATTGGGCGCCTGTTTGAAACGGTCGTTGAGATAATACGGCGGTATGCTCTGGTAGTAGAGCGTCGCCTTCACCGTCAGGTTGTTGGGGTTCAACCCTTTCGGCAAGGTCACTTCATATCTCACGACGTTGCTTCCGCTGCCGTTGGCGTAAGCCGGATCGTTTCCGACCTTCACCGGATGAGTCTCATGGAGAAACTCCGCGGGAATGTAAGGAGTTTTATCGGGCCTGAGGGGTCCGTTGCTGGTCCAGCCGTAAGGCAGCAAGCGATTGTCTTTGAGTTGATAGTCGCGCCGGATAAAGCTGGTGGTGAGCGCGCATTGATTGTTGAGATTCAACTCCTCATAAATCTGCACCTGATCCTGCCGGGTGATCGAAACGCCGGTCCCCTTGACCAGATCCCAGAAGAAATGCGGCTGGTAGTACTGCGGGTTAATACCGGGAAGATAGTTGGCATTGCACGGCGCCGGGTAGTCATGGTTCGCCGGCTTGCTGCCGTCTTTGTAAACATCGAATAACTCAGACGCCAGCCTTTGGCTCTGGTCTCCCCCGCCGTTCATGATCACACCCAGCTCGTTGGTGCATCCGGAACACCACACGGCTCTTCCCGTGCTGTTATCAATCACTTGAAACTCCAGAAATGCCCGGCGAAAACCAACCCCGCTCGGCAAGCGGTGGCCCGTTTTATTGGTCACCAGAACATCGGCAATAAGTTTCTGATTGCTGACGGTCACCGGCGAAAGCGACACTTCGGCGGTTGAGTTTTGCGCCTGCTCTACAAACGCATCGACGGCGGTAGCCAAGTCATCGAGCCCAGACATGTAGTCGTTCTGGCGTACGCCGAGGATCACGTTGGCCGGTATGGTGCTGCCATTGGAGGGATAGCCTGACATGTATTGCCTGAACATCTCCAGTAGCGAAACGTTGAGGCCCTGAAGTTGATGACGAGCAAAACCTTTATCTCTGAAACGAACGCGAATTTTGTCCGCGCTCAGGCGATTACCAGTCTGCGGATACTGGTCGTCCTCGATGAAAGCGATCGGTTGTTGAATCAGAGGCACGCTCAGTGTCCCTTTAGAGTTGCGGTACTTCGTCTCCATATGACAATCCTGACAAGTCCGTGCCCTGGGATTGCTTCCGACTTCGTTTTGATAACCACTATTCAGCCACTCAAGGTAAGTCAGCTGCTCGAGGTGTGGTTTGTCGGGATTCAGCGTCGGGTTGTCCATTAGCGGCAGATTGATGGTGTGACAATTACCGCACATGCGTGAACTCTTGATGTAAGGATCGTGCTTCGGTTTGATACCCAACGAGTTGTTCATTGGATCGGTCACAATCGTTGGATCTTCGAATGGACCAAAGAGTTCGTCAACCTTTCCCGTGGTGAAGTTTCCCGTGATCTTATTTTCCAAAAAATTCTTCAGTGGATCAGGTTGGGTTTTCGCTGGTTTGTCCTCAACGATACGGTGGCAGGCCATGCAACTGACGCCATCACGAGCCAGCGCGCCGTAGATGTACGCTTGCTTGTCAGTTGGTTGCGGCTGCGTATCATAAGTTGTGTAAACGAAGTCGGGTTCGAAATTTCCTTTATCAGTGCCGCCGTGATCGTCATCCAACCGCCGTTTCCCCATGACGCCATGACACTTGAAGCAAGTATTGTTTATTGCCTTAATCTTTTCCTCGACCTTCGTCGGGTCGTTTTTAAAGAAGCTCTTTACGAAAGCAATTTCACTGTCGAGTTGAGCGTAAAAGATCGGATCGCGTCCAGCCAGACCCATCGGCGACCAGCGCCATTCACCGAACGGTGAAATGTTCATCATCGGCGTAGAACCGTCGGCTTGCTTTGCACCCGAGTAGAGCATCACGTTGCCGTAAGTGCCGCCGCTGTGGCAGCCCATGCAGGAGTCGGAGGTAAGAAACTGATTTGGATTTGGAGATGGACCGGGCTGGGGCTGTGAGCCTAAATTCTGCGGAAAGATGTGGTCGAAAGTTTCACCGGGTATCTGGCGCACCTTTCCGATGGGCACGACAGAAATTGAATTATAGAAAGCCAAAAACTTTGGATCTGGATTCGCCGTTGCTGAACCCGACGCTGAGCTCTGTTTAAGCAGTTCCAGTTGTCGTACCGCATCCAACGGCGGCGCAGTATGCCCACCAGTGGGTTCGCCTATGTCGCTGGCAGCAGACTCTCCGCAGGGAGGCGGCGGGGACGATGGATGCGGGGCGGGAGCGGAAGTCCACGAGAGATCCACAAAATAGCTATCAGGCTCGCCAGGAAAGCCTTTGATATTCCTTGCATAGCTAAACGTATGCTCCTTCTCGGCGGAAGCGTGGCAGCGCAGGCAATAGAGTCCGAAGCCCGCATATGGAACCGCGAAAGGCGGGTTGTTGTTATCCATGCATTGCGTGTCCCAGAACTCACCCCAGTACCAACCATCCTTTGATCCTTTTGCATCCTTGATCATGATCGTCCAACCCCTGGCTGGCGGCGGCGCCTGAAGTTGATACCTGGCAGCCGGCGGCGAGTATTGTTCCTTGATGATCATCGCTCCATCGGGAATGGCTTCGTCCGTGTTCTTCCTTAACAGCCAATTGATCACGCTCGGCGAGTAATAGATTTTAACGGCAGGATGCACGCCATAACTGACTCCATTAATGAATGGTCCCGTATCGCGCAGGGCCTTGTCCTCGCACCAATGCATCTGTCGATACTTGCTACTGGTCAGAAACGTCTTTACGCGCGCTTGAAAGTCGGGAAGCTTGTTTGGCGGAAAAGAACTGGGGAGCGGCAGACCACTCTCCGGAGCTTTCTCACACGGCGACGTGGGCATGTCAACATTCTCTGAGATTCTGGGCCCGGTCACGGCAGCGACAGACTTCTGTGCGACAATTCGGCCGGGCATTATGAGCAAAGCGAGCAGGCTCAAAAGCAAACCAGAGAGGAGTGAGATTCTGCGACAGCTAAGCATCTTCAGTGCTCCTTTTGTGTGACCCGGTTCGGAGGTTTCGCAAGCAAACCGTCGAAAGCGATCGTGGAAGTTTCAATCGTTGGTTGAGACTGGTGGCCCTAGTAACTGAGACAAGCGCAAGAGCACAGTGAGATGTTTTCTGTCTTTAAAACATTTGAATGAAAGCCACTGGTGAAGCTTGAGTCCAGCTAATGGGCGTAAATCATCGGCAATCTAACCGCATAAGCCGTGAGCGTCAAGAGGTATCGGGCTGCAGACCGTGGTGAGCAAACAAGGGAACCCCTAAGAGCCTGCTGATTTTGGCAGCATTTTGACAATTTTCCTGGGAATCGAGTAAAACAAATAGCAACCGAATAGCAGGTGGTCGGCCGACTTGAACACGTCAATTTAATTCTTTACTTCGACTCGGTCCGAACAGCATAATACGGGCCGTCACCGGCCGAGAGCCGGTGAAACAGTCTACAAGGCGGGACATGCTCCACGCCCCACGGTCCGTCAAGCTTCGGGTTTGCCGGACAGCAAACCGGAGACATTCGCAATGAGATCCATTTGGAAAGGCCACATACGATTCCTGTTGGTAGCTATTCCTGTTCGCATCTACAACGCGATCGAGACTGCTGAGAAGATCCAGTTTAACCAGCTCCATCGCGAAGACTATGGCCCGATCGGCTACGATAAGCGTTGCAAGAAATGCAGTCAGGTGGTCAGCAACGATCAGATCACGAAGGGCTATCAATATGAGCCGGATCGCTACGCGATCGTTGAGCCTGAAGACATTGCCAAAGTCAAAATCAAGACTACCAAAGCCGTGGACATTATCGGGTTCGTCGATAGCTCCGAAATTCCAACGACATTTTATGACGCTCCTTATTACGCCGGACCAGACGGACCGGTATCGGAAAAGCCTTACGCGTTACTGCGCGAAGTGATGAAACAAACCGGCAAGATTGGTATCGGTAAAGTTGTTCTCAGAGATCGCGAAGACCTTGTCGCCCTCTTTCCTCATGAGAATGGATTGGTCATGCAGAAGCTGCATTACCCGAATGAGATCCGCAGTATGAAGGATGTGCCGGAGCTGGAGGGAGCAACAAAACTCGATAAGAACGAGCTGAAGCTGGCAACCACACTTGTCGAGCAGATGGTCACGACGCTATCGGAAATTGATACCGTCGATCAGTATAACCAGGCCCTTAGGAAACTGATTGACTCAAAGATAAAAGGTAAGAAGGTCGTTGAATTTGAGGTTGAAGAACTGCCCAGACTTGATATTATGAGCGCGCTGAAGAAGAGCCTGCAGCAGTCGAACAGGAAACCGATGGTCAAGGCGACGACTCCGGCAGCAAAGAAGAAGTCGCTAACGCTGGTGAAGTCTGAGGCCAAGCCTAAGGCCGTCAAGAGACGAAAGGCGTCATAAGCGACACAGTGTACAGATGAAGCGGAATCGCAAAGTATTAGTTTGCGTTACGTCTTTGTTATAGATGAAAGAAAACAGCACCAAGGTTTTGTCCTTCCCCTCACGTGTTCCCGCGAAGGCTGACTACCAACGCGTTAAGTCAAACTATTCCATTCGCGAAATCAAACAGCTCTTCGGCTTGAGCGAGCGCACGATCCGCCGCTGGACTGAGCAAGGCATCATCCAGGGCACGCCGGCCCCTCAAGCCAATGATTACATCTACGACTTCCAGGCACTGACGCAGTTTAGACGCGTTCGGGAACTGCGCGCTCAGGGTCAGAGCATTCGCCAGATCGAGGCTGAGCTTCAGGGGCAGTTAAATCTTTTCCGAGGCGCCATAGTTGGAAAACTCGCTCGTCTGTTGACTCCTTTTGAAGAGGCGCTGCTGCTCCATGAGCAGGGCGATCCCAAAGCGGCGGAGTCATATCTCGAGGCAATAAGTGACGGTGACAATGTGGCCGAGGCTTATTGCAATTTGGGAATCATCAATAAGGACCTCGGGGATATTGGGAAGGCCCTCGACAACTTTACGCTTTCGCTGAAGCATGAGCCGAGGCACGTCGAGGCGCATTACAATCTGGGCAATCTCTACTTCGACGCCGGCGAACTTCCTCTGGCGCTTCTCCATTACGAAGCCGCGGCGCAAATCGAACCAGGCTTCTCGCTCGTCTACTTCAATCTTGCCCTGGTCCATTACAAACTAGGCAACCTCAACGGCGCGCTCGAAGCCCTTGAAACCTACAAGCAACTCCGCCAACCTGATGAGGAAGAGATCGACGCCGTCAATCAGTTGCTCAAGGTGATGCAGGAACCGCGCACTCCAGTTCGATAGCACCCAGCAATTCACTATTAACGATTTACGATTTAGGATTTACTTTTTGGAGAATGGTGGTGGGCAGAAAGGTTTGGCGTCTGCAACTGCCCACCTGCTCGTAGTTGGATCGCAAGAAAGGTGAACGATCCTCGATACGTACGTACCCGTATCAAAGGAATAATGATCGTGCGATTCCAGAAGCGGTAGCGTGTGCAATGGCTTTCTCGCTCGCGCTACCGGTTTTGGGTAGTGTCAGTTTGGAATCGGCACGAGGGTTCGAACTCTACAGAATGTTGGCCGCAGGATCGCGCGACTGTGTCAACTTCGGGAACTATGCAGAACCATTACAGAACCGAGCGCGGTAGCGCCGGATGCTAAAGTGTACGTTGGCCATAAGCTGGGCAATACTCTTAATACTCAGTTTGACTTCAGCATCCGGCGCTACCGCGCTCGGTTCTGTAATCGTTTGTTTTCCTCGTTGAATTTCCGACGACTCATTATTTGCTGCTTTCATTACCAAACTGAACCAGTACCCAGCTTGGTATGAGTTGGCGAGTTCGACCAAATAAGTTTAGAATCCAATTCTCTTTCCTCAGCATTGTTAATTCGTCAGGAGGGTTCCCGTATGTCGCAAGCCAAGTGTCGCATTCTGTGCATCGACGATCACGAAGATACGTCTGAGATGCTCAAGCTTCTGTTAGCCCAGGAAGACTATGAGGTAATGACCGCGGTTACGATACAGGAAGCATTAGGCCTGGCGAAGAGCCATGAGTTTGATCTTTACGTTTTTGATAGGCACTTGCCTGACGGGAGCGGTCTCGATCTATGCGCTAAGCTGATGGAGGTGACTCCCGGCGTTCCGTGCCTCTTCTACACCGGTGATGCTTACGACATTCACAGGTCGGAGGCACTGGCGGCTGGCGCTGACGACTATGTGGCAAAGCCGGACGTTGACGCTTTGATTGAGAGCGTTCACAAACTTCTCTCAGAAAGAGAATGCGCCTCGGCCTCTGGAGCGTAAACTCGCCCGCCCAAGTCGTAATTTAGAGAACAAATTCATGAGCATTGTTTGGTATTTGCTTACGGCTCTCTTTGGCGGCTTCGGAATCCTGGCGCTGCTTCGATCAGTTGAGCTGTTGGTTACGGGAGGACGACCGACCAGTCAGTTATGATTGCCCTCTCGCTTTGCTTCTGGCGTGGCAATGCTTCCGAAAGGCAAGATCAAGAACTCAGGATCAGAAATGATTGAGAAAGCGATACGCGATGTATTGTTTGAGACTGCGCGTCGAGTTGTTTGAAACTGTGCACTATGTATTTTGAGGCTGAAGCAACGCAGTAATTCACATCATGCTCCGCTTGACACGTCAGTTTACGGACGTATAATTTTCTTCCGCTTGTGGGCCGTTAGCTCAGTTGGTAGAGCAGCTGACTCTTAATCAGCGGGTCGGAGGTTCGAGCCCTCCACGGCTCACCATTATTTTCAATGACTTGCGGCAGGTTGAAGGGCCTGCCGTTTTTCTTTTGTGACAATCTTGTGACGTCGCTGCTGCTGTCGATACTCTGACAAGACAGTGATCGCCCCACGCTTTCCTTGATCGGTTGCGTGAATGTAACGCATGGTTGTCACAATCGAAGCGTGACCCATTAACTCTTTCATGCATTCTGCTTTCGCATCGCCGGGCAACTAGTGGACACCCAAGGTAGGTAAGTGAGCATACCTTTGGCTTTATAGTCGACACAAAATCCTCGACACAAAATGCTTTGACTTTTCTTCATAACAGGAATACTGTCCCGCTGTTCTCATAAGGCTGAACTCTCACGAGCCTCTGCTTCCTTGCACACTCGCTTAGTCAGCCTGAACACGTGTTCTTGGGTTTCACCAATGAACCTCGCATCAATTGGTATGCAGCCGAAAGAATAAGTGTCACAAACTGCATTTCGATTCAATCTTAGCGATGAGAAAAGCGGCTAGTTGTCCAAGCTCTTTGCCGTCGAGCATCAAGAAGGAACCGCTCCTCTTGGTGATAGGTCTCCTGTGCATTGCGGCTATCACCCAAGGCCAAATTTGGGACCCGCCAGCAATAACGGTCTTCCCGAAACATGATGACGCAGCAAGATCAAAAGCCAAGAAGCGTGAACTCCTAATGGACGGGAAACTGTTATTCGAGGCTAGGTTCAATAGGCTGGACGGTGCTGGTCGCCCTTCGGCAACAGGGGATTCGAAGCCAACCTTCCGCACGGTTGAGAATAATGGTGGGTTCATGAGGACATCGGGACCAGATGCCAACTCTTGCTCCGCATGTCATAACCAACCCGCCGTTGGCGGCTCCGGCGACTTCGTGGCTAACGTATTTGTGGGGGCCCAATTCAAAGATCCCCCTACAACATCAATAACGACCGATGTTACAAACGAGCGCAATACAATCACGATGTTCGGGTCGGGTGCTATTGACATCCTGGCCCGTGAGATGACCCGAGATCTCATCATGCAACGGGACTCCGGTCTGTCCAAAGCGAAGAGCACCAACCGAACCTACCCTATTACCCTAAAGACAAAAGGCATTTCTTTCGGAGCAATCGTAGTGCGACCCGACGGCTCATACGACACTTCGAGATTGGAAGGCGTTGATCCTGACCTGGTTGTAAAACCCTTCGGAGCAAAAGGCGTCGCTATTTCGTTGCGTGAGTTTACTATCAACGCTCTTAATCACCATCATGGGATTCAGGCCATTGAGCGCTTCGGGTGGGAACAAACAGGTCAACATGATTTCGACAGCGACGGGGTGGATGTTGAATTCACCGTCGGTCAAGTTAGCGCCCTCGTGTTGTTTCAAGCGTCATTACCGGCTGCCGGGCGCTCTCCATCCTTCATCTCCAAGTACCAAGCGGAAACTGAGCGTGGGGGCCAACTGTTCAAGACTATCGGCTGCTCGAATTGTCACGTTCCGTTTCTCAGACTGAGCACATCCCATTTCTCGGAGCCGAACCCATATAACCGGCCTGGTAATATAAATCCTCAAGATGTGGAACGTTCCATTACATTACCATTGCCTATCCGACCTCATGGGGGCGTTACACGAGCACCTGATGGTGGTGTTCTTGTTTGGGCATTCACCGACCTCAGGCGTCATCGGATTTGTGACGACGCCGACCCATTCTTTTGTAATGAGCACATAAGACAAGACAACGTACCCACAGACCAGTTTATGACAACCAAGCTCTGGGATCTGGCAACTTCGGCACCTTATGGGCATCGTGGCGATTGTACAACCGTTTCGGAGGCCATAATTCATCACTCGGCGGAAGGCGCTAGTTCACGGGATAGTTTCCTTGGCCTGAACGAAACCGACAAGCGAAACCTAATCAGATTTCTACTCTCCTTAGGTACTGCGCATTACAACCACTGACGTTTAACTTTTGAAAGGAAATGAGAGAAATGCGAATACGAACACCAAAACTCACACTCTGGACGATCTTCGCGACTAGTGCGCTGCTAGTTGTACCTTCAGCCGAAGCGCATTCCAATGCTTGACATGGGATTTACGGTGACAGGTCTGTCACAATTGATTACTTCCGCAAGAGCTTTGAGGTTTCACGGACGTTATTCACGCGAGTAGTTCCGCTCCACTACGAGGCTGACGATCTCTTGGAAAAAGGTGTAATGGCTGAACTGGACGGTAAGCCCGATCCTGAACAATTCAAGGCGGCATTTAAACGCTTTGAAGACTCACTTGAGGCGATGGATCTTCTGGATAAAAAGATGTCTGAATTAATCGAGATACACAAGCGTGGCAAGTCACTGAAAGTCTACGACCTGGCCCTCGGTAAGATCCTCGGTCAGATGGGATCCGTCGAACGCCTGAGTCTCACCGGTCTTCGATATTCCAATGTATCGTCGCAGAGTGAGAAGCGGAAGCCACGTAACCTTCTTGAAATCATGGAGGCTCAACGCGCAGACCTGGCAATTCTGCGGGACCAGCTGAAAAGCACCATCGAGGCATTCAGGGCGGTGCTGCCCCTGGCGGAGAAACAAGAGTTTTCAGCCATGATGCTCTCGGGGCGGCTGGGTTTCGCGAACAAAATCCTTCAGCAGGTGAATATGATCAACGTGTTCTCGAAGTTCTATACTCGCACCTGCCTAACAACGATTGACGCAACGATGCAAACGTACCCGGCGGGTTTAGAATGGGTAAAGGATTCCCTGCCCAAAGGGGGTACGCGACCTCGGCAATAAGTGCAGAACTCTTCAGATTGCTGTTGGATTCTAGTCTCGACAGGACAATTCGATAACCGTTCGTCAAGCCGGAATAGTGTGATGAGTAGCGGTTCGGGACTTGGCGTATTAGTCAATATCTAACGTTGTATAAAACTACTCTCTCTGCGGAGAGTATCCGTGCACATATAAGATCTATGTGATGGCCTGACGAACTAAGCGGAGCATTCGCGCAAACACCAGCAACTCCGTAACTAGTCGGTCAATCCTATCAATTATTGTGGGTGATACTAACTCATAACCCTGTGCACCCTGGTCGCTATAGTCTTGTAAAGCGGTGCACACCTGAGTAGGAATCGCTGTCCCTAATAAACCGCGCACAACAATCCTCAGGTGATCGACCGCCTGCGTGCTGTGATCGCCACCGTGGCTGAGCAGACCTACGGGTTTATAGTGAAATTGTGCAATTGCGAGGTGATCCAGCGCGTTTTTTAGTGCCCCGGAGTAAGAGTTATGATAGATCGGCGACGAGAGGACGAACGCGTCAGAGGCCGTCGCGTAGGCCACCAACCGCCGAACTTTGGCGTTTGTATGTTGTGAGGGATCTCCATGGAACGAGGGATCTGCAATCGGAAGCGGCGATTGGCGCAGGTCCCAGTGGACGGTTTCTGCCCCGCGCTCAATCAAAACCTGCTGGACCACCTTTGTGAGTGTCCGCGTATATGAGGGCTCTCGTGCACTGCCGCTAATCAACAGAATCTGAAAGGGGGCTGTCATGTCAACGAACGGTCGTAAAGCTGGAAAAGTTTGTGGTATAGATGCTGTTATCCTTATCGCTAATGATTTCGAAGGTCAATGCCGGTTCTACGCTGACGTACTCGGACTCGAGATGACCGCACGCTATAGCGACGCCGCCTTCTTCAAAGCAGGCACTCAAACACTCGGGATCTTCGCGCGAAGCCATCACCCAGAAGGAACCAAAAGACTCGGCGGCGCTACTCATGGCCTCTCCCATCTAGAATTTAGAATCGACGAAGGATTTCAGCAGGAGTTTGTCGACAGGCTCACAGAAGCCGGCGCACATTCCTACAAGGACAACTTCGCTGACGCGGACAACAATCTGTTCCATTTTACTTTCTCGCGCGATGAAGATCGTTGACCCAGCTTCCGAGAAGCTCTATCCCCTGGGTTAAAGCTTGCGTGTCAACGGCGAAGCAGAGACGAATGTAGTCTGTAGAGTTTGGGCTGAAGTCGCTACCCGGACACACCCGCACACCGCATTCTTCCTCACAGCGTTCGGTGAATGTTAATGAGTCCAGACCACAACATGAGACGTTGATCCACACAAAAAATCCCGCCTCCGGTTCGCTGCATGGCAGTTTCCACTTTCTGAGCCCATCAAGCGCCACACTCCGGTTGTGTCGCAAAAAACGATGGACCTCTTCATGATAAGTCGATGGAGCTTGTAGCGCTGCAACTGCGGCATGTTGCGCGATGGTGGATACAGACATGGCTGCACCCCAGTGCGCCTTGGTAATGCGAGCCGCCAACGGATCCGAAGCATGAACGTAGCCGACGCGCCAACCCGTCATGCCGTAGCCCTTCGAGAAGCTGAAGATCGAAATGATTCTTTCAGCAAGGTTGTCGGAAGTGGCCGCCGGGCTGCAATGGTTTCCCGTGAAGAGCAGGTCTTCATAAACCTCGTCACTGATGAGATGCAGCTGAGGGTGTCTCTCAAGCAGGTCGTATAGCCGCCGGAGCCATGCCTGGCGCGCCACGGTTCCCAGCGGATTGGAGGGGAAATTCCATACCAAAACACGCGCGGCCTTCGCCTGAGCCTCTAACGAGTCCCAGTCGGGCTCATATCCATCGTTCTCCTTCAAAAGATAATTCAATGGTGTTAACCGCTGCGTCTGAAGCATCAGTCGGTAAAGCGGAAAACACGGATCCGGTATCAAGACCCCGTCTTTCGGTTGACAGAGGACGGCAATCGCGGAGGAAAGCCCCAAGCTAGCGCCAACGGTTACGTTAACCTGATTCGTGGTTGCGGCTATTCCATTACGGTCACGGAGTTTCTGAGCTAAGGCGTCGCGCAATTCAGGGAGGCCGCCGGGAGGTAAGTATCCATTGCCGCCCCGCAAGAGAACATAAGCCGCGGCATTTCTGGCCTCCTCAGGAGGTTCATAACAAGGTTCGCCCAATGAGAGGTTGATAACCTCGTGTTTCCTCTCAATCATAGCGTTGGTGCGCATGGGCCATTATTGAACTCCAAGTGCGGTGGTCAAACCATAGAGCGACCCGGCTTCTCCGTTTGGTCCGAACAAATAGTTACGCAAACAATCTCCGGTTTCGTTGTACATGCGGAAGAACTCCTGCGGCTCTCGGTCAGCGACGGATAACAGTTTAGGCTGATCGAAGGTCGCTGCAATAGTTTGAGAAAGATAAATGCCCACCAGGTTTATAACCGGGAAACGAGGGTCTTTGAGGGACTGTAGTATGTGGCCCTGCAAGGCTGGCAGGTTACTATCGTCGATCAAGCTCAGAATCTTACGGCAAAGCGACATGGAACGAGCCGTAGCGTCCCGGTCGGATATAAAATTCGCATACGTAAAGTACGAGAAGTGAATTCCCCTGGCGCGTAAATCCAAGACTGAGTCGAGGACAACGTAGTTCGCCAGACCCTCGTTTTGGATTAAAAGTAGCAACCAGTGCTTAAACAATTCCGGGGTATTGGGTTTAGCCACAGCCCGGCGCGAAGTTTCCGTGTAAAAGTGAGAGGAGATTTCGTGATAGTAAACATGAATGAGGAAGAGCAGCGTCTCCTCAGGGCTTGCCGCCGTTCGCAACCCGAACAGTTGGACTCCGTCTATTGGGCTGTAACATTTCGAGAATCCGGGTATCAGGTAAACAACCATTGATTTCGCGACGCTCACTTGAGAAGACGGAAGGTAAGCTTCGAAGGCGGCGACTGATTGCTCGCGGTGCTGTTCAATATAAGCTCGCAACGCTGTTTGCTTGGTCCAAAATTCGCCTGGCTTAGCCATTGATGCAAAATCAAAATGGGAATCAAGGTCCGCGAGGATGAGTTCTCGCTCTGTTTGGAAAATATCTTCAGCTGTTACGATGCCCTCCATCGTCTTTCGGAGGACATGGACATCACCCTTCACACAACGTGTGACATCCTGTATTGCGTCGAACAGACGGGTTTCAAGGCAAACGTTAAGCTGTAGCAAAGTGAACCTCTCTATAAACTCGGCAAGACAGGTGGAAAGTCACGTTAAAGAGTCACGATATAGGTCCATTCGATTCGCACGCACTCTCACGACACAACCGCGACGGATAACCCACAAGAATCTACAGGCAAGGTCCACATGCCGGAGAATAACCCACACTGCCTCACATAATCGTGGTACGCGATAAAGGTCGCCGCGAATTTTGGGACGCATGCATCATGAGCGACCACCAAAGCGCCGGAATTCAGTAGCGGAGACGCCACCTCGAGGACGTGCCGGTAGCCGGCCTTTCCAGTGAGTGGATCGTCAAGGTCAAGGTAGAGTAGATCTATCGGCTCTTTGAGTTCGGTTATCACTGTCAAACCGTCGCCATCGATAAAAGTTAGCCGTTTCCCATGCTTGATCGCAGCGCAGTTACGTCGGGCGAGCCTGTTGGCCACCTCATCAACATCGATACCGATGGCCATCTCGCAGAATGGACCTGACTCATGGTCGCTGCGATCCCGTAACAACCATGAAAAGGTATATCCAACGTACGTACCAACACCTACCACGATTCGCGGTTGCGCCGCGAACCCCAACGCGAACAAGAGTCGCCTCATGATGGGAGTGAAGGTAGTTGAGGGCACCTCATATGTTTCGTGAATGAGATCGGAAAGTTTTACGAAGGCATTCCACGGTGTGGGCGTGCAATCTCGCGGTAATCCGCCCGGACGCCTTAAGACGTCCAGGATCCGATCAACAATTTCCTCGTAGGTCAATTGCGTGGATTGGATCGGAGGTGCTTGGTTTATGCTCACTTCTTTTTTGCTTTGAAGGCATGTTGGGCCAGTTGTGCGCCCAAAAGAACAAGTTCACGTGAAAGCGACTCGGCGTCAAGACGACCAGCGCGCGGGTTGGCAATTGCGACCGGGTCGGCGGCAATGACTGCGCCAGTGCTTGACATGATTTGACGCGCGTGCGCGACGCCAGCCTCCGTGCTCGCGAGATCGGCACCCACGATCAGCAAGCCCACGGGCTTATTCGTAAACACGGTTTGTGCAAGTCCGTCCAAATCGTAGGCTGGCCCGCAGAGCGTGTCCACGAAGTTCTTAAAGACGCCTGAGACGCCCGACCAATACGCAGGGATCGACAGCAATAGAGCGCCAGCCTGATCGATACAAGATCGAACAAACTCAAGGTCAGCGCATTGATATTCGTGCGGCATTCTTCCGTCGAAGAACGGTAGCGTATGGTCCCGCAGATCGAGTAAGTAGGTATCGGGGTAAACCACCGCAACAGCTTGGAGAGAGTAGTTCAAACACGAACGCGTGGCGGAGCTTGATTCGACTCCGTGTGCCGGTTTCAGACTTGTGCACACGCCGAGCAGCGTTGTACTGGTGACCTGCTCCGCGGAGCTAACTACGCGCACTAAGTGTTTGTTGTCCGTTTCTATCATGCCTTCAGGTTAGCTTCACGTAAGTAATCTGTTAGTCCGCTGACGAGTGAGAACTCGGGCTCAAAGCCCAGCGTCTTTCTGATAAGGGAAACGTCAAGAGGCAAGGGCGAGGTCGTCTCAGCATCGACGGTCTCAATACTGACGCGAGTACCGGGCACGACCAGTCGTACTGCCTGGCATAACTGCCGCGCAGTCGTCACTCGACCCGCGCCGACATTAAATATGAAATTCGGCGATTCCACATTGGCAAGAGCAGTGATTGCAATTGCCCTGCCCAAGTCTTTCACATAGAGATATTCGTCGGCAGTCGTCGACGACGCTTGGACCTTAAGCGCCAACTTATTAACGGCACCTACTAGAAGCGACTCGAAAAGCTGGGCAGACTGACTGCCCATGCCCAAGCGAAGTGGCCCATAGATTCCGCAGGGACGAAGAATTCGCACGTCAACGCCTTTCGCGCGCAAGCCGGTCAAAGCTGCCTCGGCAGCTAGCTTCGTGCGTCCATATTCGGACTGCGGGCGAGGCATCACCAATTCAGTAATTCGCTGTACACTCGGATTTCCGTAAACCGCAAAGGTGCTCAGAAAGACCAATCGTCCAACACCGGTTTTACGTACAACTTCACCGACGGTTTTTGCGCTTTCGACATTCAGCCGATGCGCCTTTACAGGATTGCTGGCGGAGTCTCTCCCGCTTAGCCCCGCTGTAAGCACGACAGTATCCACCTTATATGTCTTGATCAATTTAGTGATTGATGTGGCATTCAGGATATCGGCGGCGAGCAGTTCGACATCCTCACTCGGGCCGTAACGCGCAAAATATCCCGGCGCCGGTGTTAAGTCCGCGGCGACCACGAAAGCGCCGGCACGTACGATTGCACCTGCAGCGAACGTACCTACTTGGCCCGCACCGAGAATAAGAACCCGGCGCATTCTAATCACCTCCAAGGCGACACTTTGCCATTGCTCGCAGCTTCTCGTTTACCGAGGAACAAATTCAGATCAATTGAAGGTATTCCCTCCAAATCCAATTCGGGAAAATAGGCCGGAAGTTTGGGCGACAAAGGTGACGGATGCAGATCCTCAAAGGAGCGACTTTGAGCAAACATTTCCAGCGGAATGATTTCTAAGCCTTCTTCGCTCAGAAGTTCTTCGCAAAGCTCGCCGGCGCGGCGCTTCTGACCGTCGCGGATTAGACAAATAATCAGATTGCGAGCGTGTTCGATAGTTCCCTGAGCTGATCTACCGGCTCGGCAAAGTCTCAGCCCGGAAGCAAACGTATCTGCTGCCCGCGAGTAATGACTGTTATGAAGGAGGACAGCGCCTAAAGCGCGGAGGACTCGCTCCTGCGTGGGCCAATTCTCATCACCTAGGTCAGATTCTGCAGCATCACTTAGCAGGCGCAATGCCTCGTCGTTTGATCCCGCAGAATAGTGCAACACTCCTACACGGTATCCGAGAGTGCTGCGCCAGACCTGTTTTCTGTCGAATGACTCATCGAGGTTAAAGTCGAATGCTCGGACTAATGTTCGAATCGCGACGTTGTAATTCCCTGCCATCTCGAGGAGAAACGCGGAATTGGCTAGGAGATTGAATCGGAGATACGTTCTGGCCGGACTGTCGCCGTTTCGGACTAAAGCAAAGGCTTCGCGTTCCAGAGCGAAGGCTCTGGCATAGTGCTCCTGTTTAGACACATATCGACGCCACAATACTGCCTCGTTTAAGGCGAGACCGTTCATCAACCAGGCACGTTCCAAACGGGGATCTTCGCCTTTTGTCTTGTTGCAACTGTCAAGAAGGCTAAGACCACGCGTGTAATGCGAGGTACTACTGGATAAGTCATAACGACGCTTGGTCTCGATTAGGCCTTGCAAGTAAGAGAGGTGTGCTTGCCTGACAACCGAGGCGGACAACTGTTCAGCGAGATTGAGCGAGTATAGGGCAGCATCGTGTTGATCCACATTCACAGCCGCCAAAGCTCTCAAGCGGTGTCCTTCAGCAGCCTCTGCGTCCGAACCAGCCACCAGGGACTCACACCACAAAAAGCATGCGTCGTAATTCTGCACAACAAGGGCCGCAGCAATATCGAACGTAGTCGTCTTGAGAGGAATAGCGGACAAAGGGAATAAAGGTGCAACGCCAGGTTGGATGACCAAAGTTGGTGAAAGAATTCCGACGAGTTGGCGCAATAGCTGGAGTCGTGAACGAACATAAATGTTTTCTGTCTCAAGGGGCGTCGCTTGTAGCGGATCACATGTAGAGTGCCATACCCAGGCAAAGCCGTCGGAAGCTTTGAGCAGGAGCATGGCTCGCGCTAGAACTTTGAGCGTCGGCCTGTCGAGTTGATCCAGATGATTCACATGAACCTGTTGACAACCAGCCAGGCTGGAGAGAATGGCGTTTATCGTTCTTGCGGCTACTTCGATAACGCGAGCGGTATAAAAACTCTCCCGGCTGATTCGACGCATGATCGCAAATGCTACGGAGTCCGCCAGAAGCTGACCGTGCGTTTGAGCGCCGCCGTCACGATCCGCATCGGGACATGCTTGCCGTAAGTAGCCTTCAACCTTTTGTATATCTTTAAGGTGAATGGATTGAGCCAGAGGCTTGAGCTGCTCTAATATTGATTTGAGTGAGGCAAAACTCTCATGACACTGCGGCGCGACGGCCAGATTTAACGCCGTATGGTCGACGCCTTCGGTTGGGTGCTGACCTTCTCCCACATACCAGATACGCTGCTGTTTGTTGGACTTCGGACTCAGGTGCAACAACTTCGCTCCGAGTGCGGGACGATCTACTTGGGCCGTTTCGGTAGCCATTAGAGATTGGTCGGTCGAACCAATAGGAATCGAACTGGACAAGTTGACACCGCAAGGCAGAGCCTTGGCGTGGCCTCTCACCTCTCCAAACTAAATCGAGGCCCGAGAAGGAAAATGCGATTACAGCTTGAAGCTCGGCCTATCAGTCAAACGGGCGACCTATAAGATTCGACCTTTTCTGTCAGCGCACGATTGAAGGTAGGCCGAGGCGACGCGCTCAAGATTAATTCACCACTTGATGGCAGCCAAGGCAAGTGCGGATTTGCCTTCCAGCCGCCCAGCGCGTGCTGCATTAACCATTTCCTCAAGCGCGCTGAGCATGTCCTCGTCAACTCCTTTCTGTGCTTCGATAACCTCTTGATTGGTGCGGACGTTCAGCGCGCGGACGGCTTCGATCGATATGACGGCATACCGAGCGGAGCGTCCGAGAAACCGCTTATCCCTTTTGCTAGTGGCTTTAGTGGTGGCCATGTTTTTGCTTGCCTCCTTGGGTTTTGAGGTTGTTCCGAGTATCTGGAAGTAGCGGAGCAAGTCTACATGCTTTCCGGCGAGCGCGAGGTTGCCAAGCAAGGATGTGAGACAGTTGGAGCATATATATCTATTAATGTTCAATGTCAACACTTATTTCACTTATTTCTCGACTGATTTCGTCGTAGAGAGAGGTGAGAGAGCTTCACTTTTCTGTGTAACGGAAATGTCGTCCGCCCGCTCTTCGGTAAGCCTGAATTCTCACGAGCTCCGCTTCCTCGCAAGCTCTCTCAGTCCGGCCACTTTCTCTTTTGATGCTTTAGTGGTTCCCGATCAGACTAGTCCTCGGAAGGGTCAAAATTCCAAGCGAGAATCACCTTTTCGATAACGGTCGATTTACAGTTCAGATTTCCAATTTGCGTAGATCGCGAAACGGTTGTGATAGCTCGAAGATCAGCGCTTGTGACCAACTTGTGACCAAAATACCGAAAAGCAAGTGTTAATAGATCGTAAGAGATAGACTCGCTGGCGGCTGCAACCCGTAACAGATGCTGATAAATCGTATGAGCCATAACCTGCTGGAGAACGTTTCAACGCACTCTTAATCAGCGGGTCGGAGGTTCGAGCCCTCCACGGCTCACTTTAGAATCAATAATTTGCAGGCAGTCTTCGGTGACTGCCTTTTATTTTATGTGCGCATACTGTGCGGAACTCCAGAAAGCCATCAGGATGCGGTGTTACACCGGCGGGATTCGGGCAGGACAGAAAAAACCTGCCTCCTCTGGATATCGATCTTGAGATGATAGGTGGTTGAGTGGCTCAGAGGGGTGATCATCTCACAAGAATAATAAGGTATTGAGCGTCACCAGCGTCACCCTTTCAAGAACTAACCTCCCGCCCCTGGGGGGAATCTTAAGGCGCGGCCGCGATGTCGGTGCGTAATGAACTGGTGCCGTCTCGATTAATAGCCTTTCTTGCAGTCATTATAGGCTGCGTGATGCAGTCCATCCTCGTCCTCCCAAAAAACCCAGCAACCCTTCTGAATCGGCGGCTGGGCCCACCATCCCAGCAATTCTCGGCAGTGCTTATACTCGGCGGCGTTTTGCGCCGCCCGGTCAATGCTCTCCTGCATCTCGCGCGCACGCTCTTTCTGGACTGGATCCGGAATGATTGTCATCGGCAGCGACTCGCCCCGTGAGTTGACAACGTCGTAGCCTATCAAAGAGTTCTGGCGCACAGTAGCGATGAGCTGCGTCCCAGTGCGCGTCGTGTAGATCACATTACGGCCTTCTCGAAGCGCTGTCTTGTGCATCCGTGGGAGGAGATTGACGAACTCAACTGCCGGCACTGCCGGCACTTTGGCTTGGGTATTTGTAGTGGTCCGTTTCTTGTCGGCAGGTGTCTTTGTGCCCTGGCCGTAAGTCGCGGAAAAACTAAGCAACAAGTTCAATACGATTACAATCATCTTGGTCCACATCTGTCGGTACCTCCTTTTGGCAACAGAGGAACTCCTTCGGTTGGCGGAGACGTTAAGCCCCTTTAGCCTAGAAAGTGCTCATTAGGCGTAACGGTAATACCTCGGGAGACGGGGTTCACTGCTTTGGTCGTTGTATTGAGTGCCCGGCGGACATCTTTAAGAACTCGACGAGATCGCGCATCTCGTCGCTTTCGAATTTGGGCCACGGTAGTCCTTTGGCCTGCGTCAGCTTTTCCATTATTGGGGCGTGATTCCACATCGCCGCCGTAAGTCTCACGGAGGAAGTAGCCGCCCGCGAGGCGCCCAGATCGGGACCGATTTTTTCTCCCTGTCCGATCGTATGACATTCAGCGCAGCCTTTCTGATTGAAAAGCCTCTCGCCGTTCACAACATCACCGGCTTCATCTGTGTAACGGACGAAGTAGAGATACGATATGACATCAGCGAGTTCGTTGGCCGAGAACGATGGGTTCGGTATTCCGGTTTGCTGCATCTTCGCCCACATTTGTGGACCGTGGTTCCACATCGCCCCAGCGATCTCAGTCACGCTCTTGAATAGGTCTTTGCGAGCCAAATCCGGCCCCACCTTTCCTCCTTTTGCGTAAATCGAATGACAACGAACGCACCCTTTGTCGTTGAAGAGCTTCCGACCGGTGATCGGGTCTCCGGGTCGCATAAGCTTTTGGCCTTGCTGGTTGCCAATAGCCTGACCGCGAACGTACGCCGCGAGATCCGCAATCTCTCTTCCTTGCAGCGCTGGGTTCATCATTCCATGCCCTCGCAAGCTGGCCGCCATTCGTGGCCCTCTATTCCACATGCCTTGTGCCAGGAAAAGCGGCGACGCATATTCCTGATAGCCGTCAAGTGGAGACCCGATGCTGCCGCCGATGCCGCCGACTGAGTGACAATTTACGCATCCTTTCTCAGAGAATAAGTTCCGACCAGCGATGGCGTCACCAGGTTCGTTGAAGTAATTGAGGTAATAAAGGTAGGAGACCAGCTCGCCCATTTCATCCTGCGTGAACGTCGGGCGAGCCACACCTCGCTGTTCCATCAGCTCAATCATGCGTGGAGAATGACTCCAAAGCATCCCGGAAATCTGCAAAAAGCTTCTACCCATCCCCGCGCGACTCAGATCGGGGCCCAGCTTTCCACCAACGCCCCAGACGGAATGACACTTGACGCACCCCTTGTCTACGAAAACGGTTCTGCCCTTCAAGGGATTGTCCGACAGATCACCGGCCGGCTGTTCGTCGCCTTCGGATGAGGCTTCCGTGCCTTCCTCGGAAGGGGTCCCAGCCGCATCGCTTGCCTTCTCTCCATTGTTTCCGGACGAAGTTATCGCATTTTCACCTTCACCCGGAGATTGATTCTCAGAAATAGTGCTCACTTGCTGTGCCTTATTCGCGGATGAGGGAGACTTCCTTCGATAGACAGAGCGAGTCACGAGGGCGATGGCAAGCAGGGCAATCAGAAACAGGCAGATAGCCAAAAGTGGATTGATTCGTTTTACAGGTGACATAATCGCAACTCCTCCTCACTTTGAGGCGCCTGACACCGATCGTAATCCCACCACACGAATTGTCGTGTGAAACTCGCGAGACGTTTATAGAATTGGTTACTCGTGGTCTGCTCAAGTCGTTCCCCGAACTCGGGTACCCAATTGATGATGTGTTTCTCCAGAAAGGACTGCTGCCGAAGCTTGCATGCGAAGACTGCGCTGGCGTCCAGGGATTCCTCTGCCTCGATCTCCCGGCGACAGAGGTGACTCATGAATTCAAACTCGACGGAGATGTGATCCGGCACGTCCTTGAACTCAGGAGAAAGCGCCAGGCATTCGCGTAAGAAGACACGGTCGGCGCGCTCAACATCAGCAGACTCTCGGCTACTGCGACCAAGAAAGATTGATTCCGAAGGGTACAACGCCGGCTTAAAAGGCCCCAGGAATAGCCGGCTGTATTCGACTTCCAGATCCAGGAGGTTATTCTCTTCCCTGAGAGCTCGACTGAATCGGCAGGCATCGCCAGCGAGGCATTCCTCGGCACACATTCGCGCGAGTGAATGCAGTGTCTTAGTGATGGTGTGGACAGACTCAGCTCCAATGATTAGCTCCGATGGATAGTCAAAGCAGATGCTGAGACAACTATAGACGTCCCTTCTTGTAGCGCTAAGCTCGCTCATGGAAACTCCTAAGCCGCAACTCCTGGAAGATAGCTCTTGATTCGTTTAACGGTTTCATCGACCGACTTTTCCTGTCCTTCACGGATTTCCCAAATCGAGACAATCGGGAAGAGCTTGGTGAAGAGCACATACAACAAAATGAACGCGGCGAAACATCCGGCCATAATTGAGAACTCGACCCATGAAGGGTGATAGGCGCCCCGTTCGTAAGGCAAGCGGGGGTTCATCAGCGTCGGCACCACGATCGTGAATCGCTCGAGCCACATCCCAATGCTGACCGATGCTGAAGCGACGACCGTACCCGCAATTGTTCTGGTCTTGCGCCGGGTCAATATCGCGAAGGGTATGACGAAGCAAAAAACGACCATGGACCAAAATTCCGGCGCATACGGGCCACTAATCTTTGCCCAAAACACCTTCATGTGGGCCGGCTCGCCGCCGTAGAAAGAGGTCAGATACTCGGCGATGGTGAAGTAGAGCCAGGCGAGCGTCATCACCAGCAGGAGGAGCCCAAGATTATTGAAGTGGACCGGCTTCAAATAGTCCTCGAGGTGATACACGCGACGAATGATCGCCATCGCGATAAGGAGTGCTGCGATGCCCGAAAAGATTGCACCGGCAACGAAGTAGGGGCCGAAGATCGTCGAGTGCCACATCGGTTGAATCGTCATCGCAAAGACCCAGGAGACAACCGTATGCACTGAGATCGCGATCGGTATCACGAGCACGGCCATTACGCTGATTGCCCGATTCAGACGCCGTTGCTGCTTTTCACTGCCAGTCCAACCAAGCGCCAGAAACGTATACAGCCTGAGCCGCCAACGAGGAAAAGACCGGCCCGCCGCCGCGTATCCAAGGAGCCTGTCTCGCAGCAGCGCAATGTCCGGTATCAGCGGGAGGAAGAGATAGATTGAGCTCGCAGTGAGATAAGTGGTAATGCTGGTCACATCCCACAGAAGCGGCGAACGAAACTGCGCGTGCGAGATGACATTGAGCGCGCGGTCAGGTCTCCCCATATCCATCAGCACATTTCCCACTCCGAAGAAAAGGACGAGGACGGTTATGACTTCGGCCGATCGCGTGATGGATCTCCTCCATTCGGCATTAGCTAAGCGAAGGATAGCCGAGATCAGGGTGCCGGCGTGGCTGATGCCAATGAAGAAAACGAAATTCGTGATGTAGAACCCCCAATAGACCGGCCGATTCAATCCCGTGACGCCGAGGCCATTCCAAAGTTGAGTAACCCAGGCGAAGAAAGCCCACGCGACGATCAGCAACAAGATGGCAACGGTGATATAAAATTTCCGCCCTGTTTCCAGGACCGGAGCGAAAAGCTGATCATCCCTCTCTCCACCGGGTTGCCATGGCTGGCCCGTCCTTGCTTTGCTGTTCGCAAACAGGTTCCGAACTGCGGGTAGCCCGAAGCTTCTGCGTTCAGTCTTTGCGGACTCCATACCATTCCCCTTCCGTCAGGTAGATAACCTTCGGTTCGGTTCCGAGGTCTTCCAGCATCCTGAAAGCGCGCGAACTCTTTGCCATCTGCGATACTTTACTTTTCGGGTCGTTTATGTCGCCGAAATACATTGCCTCGGCGGGGCAGGTTTGGACGCAAGCAGGGACGTAATCGCCGTCTTGCAACTCCCTCTTCTCACCCTTCGCCAGCCCTTTTTCTTTCTGTAGCCGGTGATGACAGAACGTGCACTTTTCAACAACGCCAACCGGCCTCACCGTCACGTCTGGATTCAAACACTGCTGCATCTCAGCGGGCCAGCTTGGCTGAAACCAGTTGAAATACTTAACCGTGTAAGGGCAGGCGTTGGTGCAATAACGACACCCGATGCAGCGCGCATAGACCTGTCCGACCAACCCTTCCTCGTTTAAGTAAGTCGCGTACACAGGGCAAACCTTGGTGCACGGAGGCTTTTCGCATTGCATGCAGGGACGCGGGATGAACCGCGTCTTGACATGCGGATATTCGCCTTCGGTGGTCGTCATCACCTCCATCCACGAGATAGTTCGCCCCAGCGCGGCTTGCTCGGGATCGGAGAAGGGAATGTTATTTTCGGCCTTGCACGCAACGGTGCAGGCCATGCATCCGGTGCACTTATCCAGGTCGATAACCATTGTCCACTTATGCATCGCCGCATCTCCTCCGCGTTGCCCACGTACGTACCGCAAAACAACCAATGGGCCTTTTCATCTCTTTCACGCCTTATGAACTCTCACTCTCGTCGAAAAACGTGCGGGCAGTCCGCTCAAACTATCGTCAGCAATCTCCAGAATTGAATTGGGATTGATACCGATGTCTTTAGCCCAACGACCAAAGGCGTGATGTCCGAAACCGTATGGCACGTTGACCACATTTGGCATGGTGCCCGGATATAGCTTGGCCTGCGTCTTCACGCGACCGCGCGTGGATTCGATCAAGATCTCGTCGCCATCCTTTATCCCGAGCTTGCGCCCAGTCGCCGGATTGATCTCGGCCCATGAATTCCACATGACGCCGACATGCGGGCCTGCGATCTCTTGCACCCACGGCAGGTTGGCGCTGGACTCCGAATTCAGCGCCAGCGTGCTGAACGGATTAAGGAAGAGCGGGTAATCATTTTCGTTAACACTCCATCTAATCGGCTCATAATGTGGTAAGAGCGCATTGTCTCCGCGCGCTTCAATTTTCAGCTCGCTGAGCAGGCCATCGAGAGTCATGCTTTTCTCTCGGCCTACTACTTCGAGCTTGTCTCTTAGCCGTTGCGAATAGAATTCGAACTTGTTCGACGGCGTCTTGAGTATCTTTCCCCACCGGCCATATTCGCGCACGATCCCTGACCATCCACCTTTCTCGATTAGGGCCTGCCAAAAGTCTTCGTTTGCTGACGCGTCATTGGTGGCCCAGCCTCGCTCCTGTAACTCGCGCGCGTAGGCTTCTTCAGATGGCTCACTGAAGACCGCCCCGCGTTCCGATTGATGCAGTCCCTCAACCGCGAATGTGAGCACCTCTTTGAAATCTTTCCAGGGGAAAGCACCGGCAATCTGACCTTCCATACCATTGGCGATTTTCAGAATCACATCACCCGTGTGCATCGTGTCGTAGAGGGGCTTGATTGCAGGTTGAGCGATGGTGAGAACTGGCACTCCTAACAGGGTTGGCGCGGGTGCGTCTATCCATTTCTCCAGCATGAGGTGATCGGGCAGAATTAGATCGGCATGTTCCGCGGTTTCGTCTATGAATGAAGAGAAGCTGACTACTAGCGGAACCTTCTTCAGCGCCTGAACAAAACTTTCCTGGGCTCTCGCTGAAAACACCGGATTGCTGTTGTAGAAAAAGACGGCATTAACCTGGTACGGATTGTTGTTTGTGATGTTGCCAGGGATCGAATCAAGTAAGTGCCCGACGCCAAGAACGCGCGCTGTCTGGCCAACGTCAATCCTGGGCATGCTCAGGCTCTTTTCGGCCACGGCGTCAGTTTGGAGTGGTGGAAAGTCGGTGAGCGGAACAGGTTCAGCCAAAATGACTCCGCCTTTGACTTCGATGCTCCCGACGAGCGCATTCAGGGCGTGGATAGCCAGAGCGTTATATGTGCCGTTCGAATAGTGCGTAGCATTGTCGTCGGCGATTGCGATTGCCGGCTTGCTCGCCGCGAATTCTTTCGCCAGGCTGATAATGGTATCCACCGGTACGCCACTAATCTCGGCAACGTCATCGGGCCGGTATTCTTTCAGCACGAGCGTTTTAAAACCGGTGTGCGACTGGCCTTGTGCGTCGCTCCAGTCATCGAACCCAAAACTGTAGTTTTCAATGAACTGGCTGTCGTAGAGTCCTTCCCTGATGATTACATAAGCAATCGCCAGTGCCAGCGCTCCTTCAGTGCCGGGGTTTATGGGAATCCATTGGTCAGACCTCGCTGCCGTCGTTGAAAACCTGCGTTCGATCTGAACGAGCTTTGCTTTCGCACCCGCTCTTTCCTGCCGCCAGAAACCATAGGCGCGCGCCGCTCCAACTGGGTTGCGCCATCCGTCAAGCAAGCCACAACCAAAAGACAGAATGTAGTTTGTGTTTTCGAGGTCGTATGCAAAGAGATCATCGATACCGTGGCTCAGGTTATGGGCCACGCGCGTGCCGTCGGGTGGACTTGAGATGATGTGATTCGGGGTTCCGTAAGCCTCACAGAACCTTTCCAGCAAAGTGTGCATGAGCCCGCGCGGCCGGCCATCGAAAATAACGACCGAATGTGGCTCGCCCTGCTGTCTCAACTCCTTCAGCCGCTCGGTGATGATTCTTGTCGCCTCGTCCCAACTAATCTTGATCCATTTGTTCGAGCCTTTCCCGCCAACCTGTCGCATCGGGGCTTTGATTCTGTCGGGGCTGTAGATCTGTTGGAGACTGGCTTGACCAAGCGGACAGAGTCGTCCTCGGTTTATGGGATGAAGCGGATTGCCTTCGAGCTTTACAGCATAGCCATCAACTACTCGCGCTGAAACTCCGCAACCACCTTCGCACTGCAGGCAAGCGGAAGCGATCCACTGCTCGGCACGAGGGCGCCACTCCTCTGCGGCGCCCGCCGTGGCAACAAGCTTCTTTACCGCACACCCTGACAACGCAAAGCCCGAGGCGGCAATCGACATAAGCTTCGTGAAATCTCTACGTGAGATCGTTTCCTTCACTCTTTGTGCCCTCCGCCTCACTTGTGACAGGCAATGCAATCAGTCGTTACTCCGCTGCTTCGATGGCAGGCGATGCAATCGTTCATAGCCAGTTTGATCTCGGGCCTTTTTGGCGGACTGACGCTTTCACCGATGGTGCCGTGGCAGGTCTTACACTCAATCTGCGCGGCAACGACATGAGACTGATGAGGAAAGAACACATGTTCAGGCAACCTATACAGCCGGCCCCATCGAATCTCTTCGCCTCGCGCGGCATATTGCCTTACACTTTCCTCCTCGGCGGTTTGGCCGAGCGGGGTTTCATGACAAAGCATGCACGTCTCGAGTCTCGGCTTTCCCGCAGCGGCTGATTTCTCGACGGAATCGTGGCAACCGGAGCACTTGATCCCTTGCTCAACGTGTTTCTTATGATTGAAGGCGAGCGGTTGAACGACCGCATTTCCGTAGGATCGTGCAATGACTAGTACGCCCAGCGTAAGCGTCCCCACAGCTACGACGGCCATGACAATGGAGATGACGATGGTGCGTTTCATGGTCTTTCTCCGAGTTCTTTCCTTCCCCGGCAACGGACAGACCCTCTTTTCCCCAGGCACACTCAGCCCTGAGGCTGAATCAATCGCAACAAGCCCAACGTAGCGGTTCCCTTTCAGAGGGGTAAGCCGCCCCTAAGAGAACCCCTATGAAGTAAAACGTGCCGGACTGACTACCCTAAAGTGAACGGATGAAGGCCATGACCTCGCGAATCTGTCCGTCAGACAGCTTGCCTTTGAAAGCCGGCATCAGGGTAGATTTGCCGACTGAGCCGCCTCCGCCCGAGATGATCTTGTATAGGTAGTCGTCCGACAAACCCGACATCTTCTGCTTATTGGTCCAGTCTGCCGGTTTTGTTTTCAGGAGCTTGCCGGCGGGTCCATCTCCCTTGCCCTGTGGTCCGTGGCATCTCTGGCAATTCTTTACGTGAACGTCGCGACCGCTGGCGGCATTGGCAGCAGACATGGCCCGAGCCCTTTGAGACGTTGTCGCAAAGAACATGACCGCCGAGAATCCAAGGGCGAGAGATATAAACACAGCAACTCTTTTCACAATTGCTCACCTCCATTGAGATTGTTGAATCCAGACTATCGGGCCAACGAACAGCCAATTTATTGCACCGGTTCTGCCAAACGGGTGCTTCTTGGTCACCTTGTCGGCAAGCTGGTTTTCGTGCGCAAAGGGGCAAAATTGCGCCGACGTTTGCCCGTTAACCGTTTGCGTTATTAGCGAACGGCCCCAAACACTAGTCTTCACCACGACCTAAGAAAATGCGCAGCGACGTGTAGGGCAGGTGCGCGCGATAGTTCTGCGCATTCGCAAACTTCTCCTTGTAGTTGTAGTACTGGTAGCCCACGTTCCAATCAACTCGATTACTGATCTTGAAAGCCAGACGGACTTCTGGAGACTGGAACTGGTACGGGTACCCGTCAATGAGAAAAGTAGGATCCGTTGAAACCAGATTTCCCTGACCATTGTCTTTGCCGATTCGGTAGCTGGCAAATGCTGTCACGCGCGGATGAATCTGAACGAACGCATCGACGAACACCGAGTGGTCCCTCATGAAATATTGGCTTACTCCGTCCCGCTTGACACCGGCGATGAACATGATAATCGCCGCATCACTCGAGATGCGGGAATAGGTGTAGCCGCTATCCAATGTGAATCGCGCGTTCGGGGCCCAACTGACAGACCCACTGAATATCCGGGTCTTTATGTCAACACCGAAATTACGCGACGGAATGTCTTCGGTCACTGTGGGATTGTTGTTGTTCTTCGTGACGACTGAACCATTGAACGAGAGCTTGGGGCTGGGCGCCACGCGCGTTCGAACACGGAAGTTAGTGTATTTGTAGTTATCGACGCGCACGAACACATTGTCTGTAGTTCCATGTTCGCCGTCGAAGTAAAGCGACCAAATCTTTGCGGGCAGCGCTTTCAAGCCGAAGATGACGGCATTGGCGTGGTTGTCAAACACCTCCTCCTCGGGAGCAACGGGAGGACGCGCAAGATTTTGATCCAGGCTAACCCCCTCAATGTGCCTGTTCGTGTACCGGTAGCCGACATGCGCTGAATAGCGTGGCGTAAACTCGTAATCTCCCCTCACTGTGTTCATATACCGTCGATAATTTGTCGTCCGGAAGCCGGCAGTATTCGTCAACACAGGAGCCAGCCCTACCCCAGAACTGTTGTTCTGAAAGAGCGATTCGTTGAACTGGTCGCCGCCATTGATGCGGAAGTTATCGACACGAAAAGATTCCGAGATGCTGAATTTGTCGGTGACAAAGAAAGTAGCCGCCAGATCGCCCAGGCCGTATGGTCGTTTAGCAACTCCGCTGTCAATCAACCGATCAAGCACGACTACGTTTCCCGTTGTATTTGCTATTCCCGTGATTTGTTCTGTCAAAGTGAACCGAGTGGTTGTGCTCGTATAGACGAAACGCCCGGCGAAGTCGAGCTTCTTCTTTATGAACGTGTGCGCGCTGAAGCGAGTGAAGAAATGGTGCCCCGTGGTCGGAAGCTCACGCCGAAAAGTGTTAATTTGTGAAAGGTTGGTCGTGTTATTTCCGGGCTGCGGCGTAGTTACCGCGAAGGATGAATCATCTTTGAAGTAGCGCAATCCCTGCAGAAACGACAGGTCAAAACCAAGGACCTTCCCATCAACTCCCGCCCGGAAGTTATTTGCCCGGGTCTCCCAATTCGCGAGTGTGGGAAACTCGTCGCCCGAGAAACGGGTGGTGGAGAGCCCCGGGCCGCTACTCTGATCAGGTGAGTAGCCAAAATAGAACTTAATCCGCTCGTTCTGCGGCAGCAGCGTTAGATCAAAATCACCAAACTTGTGCCGTGTGTTGTAGTTATGCTGGCCCAACGCAATGTTGGACAAGTTGTTGGAGTACGTGAAGCGGCGGTAGTTTACGTTCAACCGGTAGATGCCGGTTTTCTCCACATCGGCGCGGAAAAATCCGTTTGGATCGCCACCCCACCCTGAGGAGTTGACCAGCAAAGAATCAAAGAGAACTCCCCGGTTATCTTTGGAGCGCATCAGAAAACTCGAATCGAAGATTCGCACACCTGGGTGATAGTTGAGGTCGCTGCGATACTTGTCGACGTTCCCTTCAACTTTCAGACCTCGCATACCGACTTCAATGCTGGAAGTCAGCAGGTAATCTCCGACTACCTGTTCCTGATTCTGCGGATCACCGTTTGTTGTAGCTTTTGGACTCGGACTAGGGCTCGGAATAGAACCTTGAGCGAGGGCAGAACCCCCCATCAAACTTATCCCCACCAGGAATCCAAGCATACAATTGAGGCCCAATGCAGTTCTGTTTTTCATGGCAGCCATCCTTAATCAAGCCCTCTGGCTTTCCTTTCATAGGCCTAACGGAAGAAACGGTTGCTAACGTTCGAGCCGTGAATTCTTGAATGGCACGTCGTGCAGTTCTGGAATCTCACCGTGGCCTGATTGTGGAAGCTCGGAGTGTCAGGTGCTCCGATCTCGAAAATGTTACTGTGACATTCCAGACAGAGTTGGCGCACCTGTGAACGCTTTAGCAGTCTTGAATTAGCCGATCCGTGCGGATTGTGGCATATCGGGCAACCTTCGACCTTCAAGGGCGCGTGTTCGAAGACAAAGGGTCCTTGCTTATTGGTGTGGCACTTGAGACACGGAACATCAGCGCCCACCGCCAGTCGTGTCTGTTTGAGCTCAAAGCCACCGTGCGGGTTGTGGCAGTCGTAGCACTTGATCTGGCCCTCGAGCACCTTGTGGTGGAAGGGCATGCTAAATTGCGCCTTCACCTCGGTGTGGCAACCGATGCAAAGCTGTGGCTGGCTGGTCTTTAAGATCTTGAGTGTGGAAGCGTCTGGCTTCAACTCAGAAGCGTTGGCTATGAAAGTTATGGATTGCGATCTCGTTGGGACTATCTCCGTGTCATGCGGCGTGTGACAATCCGTGCAACCGATGCCGTTGACCCAGTGCGCGCCGCGCAGGAAATTATTGTGCTCATCGTCGGCATGGCAGGCCAGACACGTCTTCGAGGTCTCTTTCGTCGATTTGTTCTTGAATGAAATGATCTTAGCCGTATCGCCGCCGCCGTCGACGTGAGCCTTGCCTGGCCCGTGACACTGCTCGCAGCCGGTCACTTTCTCTTTCCAGTTCGCCAAAGTAGAAAGCTTCGCGTGCTGAGTGTGGGAAAAAGCTTTGAACTGGTCTTCGTGACAGAGCTTGCAAGTCTCGCTGCCGACGTAGTTTTCGTCCGCGGGCTTGGCGCCCTTGGGCGCCTTCGCGTTGTCTGCCGGTGCCAGTCCGCTAAGATTGCGTCCAGAAGAGACAAAAAAGGCTGGGATGAATAAGAACAGAGTGAGCAGAAGAATCGCTTGGATAAGGGTTCTGAACTTCTGAGGTCGCGTGGACATAGGAAGTCCTCCTTGTGAATTCACCAACTTACCGGGCCCGATCTCGTTCGCACCGACGATAGCCAAACATGGCTGTCACCGCTTTAGCGAATCAAATCGCGAACCACACTGCGCGCAATATTAGTGAGAAACCGTAAGTGATGCAGGATCAGTAGCTTGGAAGGACATTGATTTCTGGCCAGCAGCGGTCTCGCGGGCCGATTTGTTTACTTTGGTATCCAGATATAAGAGGCACACGACGGAATTTCCAAGTATTCAAGAAGAATCGAGGTGTGCGGATGGTAAACAACAGTGTGACACTTGGAGGATCTAACGGAACTCGTGTAGATCGACGTTGAATCTTTTAGCCAGGCGATAGACCGTCTTGCGGGACAGTCCGGCCTCGTCAGCGGCCTTCGAGATATTGCCTCTGTGTTTTCTGAGCAACTCCTCCAGGAAGGGCTTTTCAACCGACTCGGCCTCCTTACTGCGGACTTCATGAAACGAGAGTTGATCGCAAGGCTCGAGTGATCGAAGCGCGGTTCTGCGATGCTGCAACCGGGCTTCACCTAAGTGTGTTAAATAACTAGGGTGTGCCGGCATTCTTTCCTTTCGAGAAGCGCAGGTAAATTCCGAACACATGTGCATTATGGCTCGAGTAGCGCGAGTCCAGCAGCAACGGACGGCTAGTCGGGTACTGCTGCTCGGGAGGAAGCCGGTCAAGCGGATATGCATTTAATCCGTTCCACTGGAAATCATTTAAACGATACGGCTCGAAAATGTAGCGGAACCCCAGGGCGACGTTGTCGGTCAACTGGTAGCTCGTATCCACGTTTAGTTCGTGGTAGTTGCTCTTCACGTCCGGAAACGGAAACGCGGTAGCGTTTAGGACTGCGGTCGGGGACACCGCAGTCAAATTCGCCGTCGTAATCCGATCATTAGAGAGCGAGAGCGCGTAGTTGGCATCGAGAAGCAATTTGCCCTTAGCAAAGTAGGAGGTCACGCCAATACCAAAGCTGTCATTCGAGTTGCGATCCTCCCGATTCCACCTGTTTCTAAGATCGAAAGGCACTCCCGTCTTGGCAATGCTGTGCAGCAAAGAGCTGTAACGCTCGCGTGAGTAGTTGGCGTAAAAGGTGGTTGTCTCGTTTGGCATGTAGAGTAAATCAACACTCCCCTGCCCCTGCAGATATCTCACCAACCCAAAGAAGTTCTTGTCGTAATTGTTGCGCAGATACGAGAAAGTGCCCGAGAGCCCCAGCTTTGGCGTTACTGAATATTGCCATTGCAGATTCGCGTTATGACGAATGCGCTTGGCCTGGTCGAAGACCCTGAGCTGGTTAAACTCCAGTACGCCCGGATCATAAGCGCGAGGTGTTCTATCGGAATAGCGGTAGATCAGCTTGCTTTCGAACCTGTTATTGGGCTTGTAACTAAGCTGAGTGCCAAACGTATTCTCGTTCGAATTAGCTACTTGCCGGTGCTCTCTGTCCCATCCTTCCCACTGATACTCAATCTTCCACTTCAGCCACTTCGCGATGTCCCAGGTGCCTTCGGCAGTGAAGTTCTGTCTATGAAACGAGACCGGCATATTTTCCATAGGTTCCGTTCCGAGGCTTATGAGCCAGGACGATTCACTATCTGCCGCGGAGCCTGGGAAGAGCATGTCCGGCGTGGTGTTGTTGTAGTCGTAGGAACGATAATGAATGTCAAACGAGAAGTTTTTTGCGGGTCGGGACGCAAAGACGTGATCTTGTGTGAAAGTATCAACGTCACCCTCGAGACTCTGACGCGGCAATGCCGCAAGCGATGTCGGCGACACACCCGCCGGCAGGTTACTAGCCACTATCGCCGTATTGAGAGTGAAAGGAACAAACTGCGCATTCTGTTTCCAGAAACTCCAACCGAGCGCACTGGCGAGCCGCGAATGGCCCGGCAAATCCACGAAGGCCGAGATGAGGAAACTGTGGGACTTGTTGCTGGGCTCTTCGGCATAGATGCCGCGCGCAAACTCCAGGCGGTTGACGGCCTCCCCACGGCCTGTTTGTCAGTGAGTCGAAATGGATTGTCGAAGGTAAGAGATTCAATCCGATTGTTGAACTGAGAAAAAGTGTAATCGAAGTTGAACCCCCAGTGACGCGTAACGTAGCTCGTTCCCAACGTTATCTGATCTGTGCGACTGTCGATCGGCTCCGGCAATTCCAGATTGAGAATGCGGAAAGAGTCTCCGATCGCGGTAGTGATGCCGATTTCTGCATTCGGAGTGGCAATGCGCTCATAGGCGCCGATGCCAAGAGGTTTCGATCCGGAGCGTTTGTAATCAAGAAATCTAGCGCGAACGCTCCAATGCGAAGTCACTTGAAATGTCTGGTTAATGCTCAACGTCTCGCGGGTCTGTCGGATATTGATAAGCGGCGAGTTGCGAAAGATATTGCCGGCTACCAATGGCAGAGTAGGTGATCTGACATCCAGCAAAGGTTGTAATGTGGCCTTGATTTGATCCGACACTATAAGAAGCCCATTGCCTTGCGCGACATAAGGCGTGCGGCTCCCGCGTGAAAAAAGCCGCGGCAATTGGCCCCACTCGACCGTGGTGCGATACTTACCGTATTCACCGATGTCAAGCAGGTACTGCTGATCTCTCTCAGACGGCCCTCTTCCTATCAGCCGAAAGAATTTCGGCGTGTCTGCCGGGTTCGAAGCGATTCTGAACCTTCGAAACAAAAAGCCTTCGCGTACGCGCTTGTACTCCTCAAACTTCGACGGTCTCTCGCCGGTAACGCTGCGCGCTTGACCTCCGATATCTATGAGCAAACTGAGATTGCTGAAAAGCCCCTTTCCCGTAGGTTTGGGCTCAGGCGTCGCGGATGGTTTCGCCTCGTCTTTAGTCTTATTCTCTTCCTTCGCTCGATCGGTCTTCTTGCTTTCCTCATTCTTGACTATGTGATCATTATTCGCAGCAATGATGCTCTGCTCCTGGGCCAAGGTGGAAAGAGGTGCCAGCAAGAGAACAAGGGGTACAACCAAATGGCCCAGCGACCATCTTCTGTTTTGTTGGTTTCTCATTGTCTTCTCCTCTCCATTCTCGCTGTGCGCTTACCGTTGCAGGAGAATACCTGAAGGATGATTCGAGCCGTGGACCTGCGAGTGGCAGTTCAGGCATGCTCTGTTCATGATGAAGCCTGAATTTGGCCTGCCGGCGACGGTCTGGTGCCGGCCCTGGATATGACACTGTTGGCAGAGCATCGGCGCTCTGGCAATCAACAAGTTGGTGTTGTTTGAGCCGTGCGGCTTATGACAAGTCATGCAGTTCTCGCGCGTTGGTGAGTGTTCCCAGAGAAAAGGCCCACGTTTTTCAGCGTGACACGTGTAGCAGGTCTCGTTGATATTGGCCGTGCGCATCATCTTTGCCCCGATGGATCCGTGCGGCTCGTGACAAGCAGAGCAGGTCATGCGGCTCTCTCTGTCCTCGTTGCGGAAAAAGTGCGTCGAACGCTGAAACTGCGCTTTGCGCATGTCGCCGTGACACTGGAAGCACGTCTCTGCCTGGGTCCTCATCTTCAGCAGTTTGGTTTCCGACTGCGTATTGGCAAAGAGTTGGCCAGGGTTAGCCCCTGCTATCGCATGATGCGGGCTGTGGCAGTTCAAGCAGGA
Source organism: Blastocatellia bacterium (assembly GCA_963698325.1). Lineage (GTDB taxonomy): Bacteria > Acidobacteriota > Blastocatellia > Pyrinomonadales > Pyrinomonadaceae > PSRF01. The sequence goes on from CAVOQJ010000018.1 coordinate 168,600, forward strand.
AAGCCCGGCACTCTCGTGCTTGCTACCTCGCCAGATTGCATGCTCGTTCATCTGAGCGTGGCACGTCTGGCAGGTCGCGCTGGCCTCCTCCGGTTTCATCTTCGCAGGGTTTTTGATCTTCGCCGTGTCGCCGCCGTCATCTACGTGAGCCTTACCTGGGCCGTGACACGTCTCACAGCCAGTAACTTTGCCGTTCCAGTCCTTTGCGTTAGCGATTTTGGCATGGACTGTGCGAGAAAAGTTCTTGAACTGGTCTTCGTGACAGAGCTTGCAAGTCTCGCTGCCGACGTAGTCTTCGTCCGCGGGCTTGGCGCCTTTGGGCGCCTTGTCTGCCGGTCCGTTAAGATTGCGTCCAGAAGAGACAAAAAAGGCTGGGATGAATAAGAACAGAGTGAGCAGAAGAATCGCTCGGTTAAGGGTTCTGAACTTCTGGAGTCGCGTGGACATAGGAAGTCCTCCTTGTGAATTCACCAACTTACCGGGCCCGATCTCGTTCGCACCGACGATAGCCAAACATGGCTGTCACCGCTTTAGCGAATCAAATCGCGAACCACACTGCGCGCAATATTAGTGAGAAACCGTAAGTGATGCAGGATCAGTAGCTTGGAAGGACATTGATTTCTGGCCAGCAGCGGTCTCGCGGGCCGATTTGTTTACTTTGGTATCCAGATATAAGAGGCACACGACGGAATTTCCAAGTATTCAAGAAGAATCGAGGTGTGCGGATGGTAAACAACAGTGTGACACTTGGAGGATCTAACGGAACTCGTGTAGATCGACGTTGAATCTTTTAGCCAGGCGATAGACCGTCTTGCGGGACAGTCCGGCCTCGTCAGCGGCCTTCGAGATATTGCCTCTGTGTTTTCTGAGCAACTCCTCCAGGAAGGGCTTTTCAACCGACTCGGCCTCCTTACTGCGGACTTCATGAAACGAGAGTTGATCGCAAGGCTCGGTTTGCAAGTAATCAGGTAGATCGCAAATCCCTATCGTTTTGGTTTCCGCCATGAGAACAGCGTGTTGGACGACATTTTGAAGTTCGCGGACGTTACCCGGCCAGGCGTAATCAAGAAATAGCTTTCTTACATCCGGACTAACGTCGAGCCATGTCAGTCCACACTCGCGGCAGAAATGCTCGAGGAAGTGGTGGGCCAGGATCGGAATGTCATTCTTTCGATCCCGCAGCGGAGGCAGATTGACGGTTACCGCATTCAAACGGTAGTAGAGTTCCTGGCGGAAACTCCTTGCAACGATTTCAGTACGCAGGTCGCGGCTGGTAGCTGAGATCACTCGAATGTCGATTAGGATCTGGTGCTCGCTTCCCAGCCGGCGAAACTCACGCTCTTGCAATGTCCGCAACAGCTTGGCCTGAAGGGCGAAGGAGAGCTCTCCAATTTCATCCAGGAATAGCGTTCCCGTATGAGCCAGCTCCAACTGGCCACGAATAACGCGGTCGGCGCCAGTGAACGCGCCCTTTTCATGCCCGAAAAGCTCGCTCTCCAGCAAGTTCTCTGGCAAGGCGGCACAATCGACCGCGACAAAGGGTCGGTCTCGGCGGAAACTGTGCGCGTGGAGAGTGCGCGCAACCAGGTCCTTGCCGGTCCCGGTCTCTCCCTGGATCAGAATGTTTGCATTGCTGCGCACCACCTTCTGTAGCGTCGCGAAGAGTTTCCGCATTGGTTCGCTGGTACCTACAATCTTGTCGAATCCCAGCTCGGTAGCTAACTGCTCACGCAGATTAAGATTCTCTTCCAGTAGTTGTTTCTGCCGTAAAGCTCGCTCAACGGCTAACCGGAGTTGATCAGACGTGAAGGGCTTAGTCAAGTAATCGAAGGCCCCGCGCTTGACCGCTTCAACTGCCGTTTCGATCGTCCCATGCGCGGTGAACATGACGATCATAAGTGCAGGGTCGAGTGCGCGAGCTAAGCTCACAGCTTCCAGCCCGTTCAGGGCCGGCATCTTGAGGTCCACTAGAAACAAATCGTAATGGCTGGCTTTCAGCATACTAATTGCGGCCTTGCCATCCGCTGCGGTGGTCACCTCATAACCCGCATGCTCCAGAATCTTTCGGCACGTGTGCAGAATGCCGCGATCATCGTCCGCTACCAGAATGCGCGCCTCGTCCATGGTCACACCTCCGTAGGTAGAACAATTGCGAATTTGGTGCCCCGACCCGGGTAGCTCTCAACGGTAATTGTTCCGTGATGCTCTTTGATGATGCCATGAACGATTGACAGACCTAAGCCGGTGCCTCTGCCAACCTCCTTGGTAGTGAAGAACGGATCAAAGATTCGAGCCAGGTCATCACTTTGAATCCCGACACCAGTATCAGCCACCTCCAAGCGTACCCGCGTGCCCCATCGGTCTTCCCTTTGAACATTCAAACTCAGTACGCCGCCTCTCGGCATAGCATCGATCGCATTGCGAAAAAGGTTTTCCAGTGCCCGGGTCAAACTATCTTCATCACCGAGGATCAGGGGAATGTCTCGCGGCAAATTCTTTTCAACCGAAATGTGATTAACGCGTAGCAGATCCTCGACTAAGCGCAAGCTGACATGAACAACGCGGTCAAGCGGCACCGGCCTCATCTCTGATACCTGTGGCCGGGAAAACGCAAGTAACCCTCCAGTAATCTGGGCTATTCGCTGGGCCTGAGCGCTGACTTCCGTTAGGTCTTCCACATCAACAGCAGGGCGGTGTCCATTCTCCTGCGAAAGCCAAAAGCTTGCTAGACTGAGGATAGTGGTCGCGGGGTTGTTGATCTCGTGGGCGACACCCGCTGCCAGCTCCCCAATCGCCGCCAGCTTGGAACTTTGCAGCAGTTGCTGATGGGTTTTCTCGAGCTTGCGGGCCTGTTCATGAATTGTCATACTCGCGCCCCGTACAACTAATCCAATCATCATGGTGGAGAGGGCAACCATGACAGTGAAGAGAGAAAAAATAAGCACGATGCGCCGGCGAATGTGCTGGTCCAAAAACTCGCGAGTGCCATAGAACGTCACTTCCCCGGTTAGAAATGCTTTCAGTGGAAGTGCCCGAATGAGAAAGTACTCCTCAGAATCGAGTCGTACGGGTGCTGGGAGCGCCTGGCTCCTCAGGTCGGTACGCACTTCTCCGTTGTCGGCAAATTCAAAAGTGGCGGCCTCGCCATCGGCCACAATCCGAACAACCTTCAACTCAGGCAGATTGCCAAGCCCGAGGATTGCGTTCGGAAAATCTTCTTGTTTGGCAATCACCGACAAAGGGTCCCCCTGTCCTCCACGACGGTCTACATGCTCACGCACAAACTCCATGAGTTGATCGGAGCGACCGCGAATGCTCGTGAAATACTCCGCCTTTTCGGTCTGAGTAATTACAAGGATCATACAACTGGCCAACAAGATGAATGCGATCTGCAGTCGCACGAAGACCTTGTCGAACAAATTCCGACTGGTTTCACCAATCGCCAATGCAAAAACGAAGAGCGCGAGTGACCAGCCAAACTGTTCCAAATCCCAGAAGATGAGTGACGTTTTGTTTTCCCACTTCAAAGCTGCCATAAAGTGCAGCGATGCAGCCAGGAAGAGTAGAGCGAATGCTCCGGTAACGAAGTACCGACCACCGAGCGGGCGACGATAGATTTGAACGAAGGTGAAAGCCAACAGAACCAGGTTTCCGAGATCAACGACCAGAATGGCTTTTGAAGGAAAGCCTGGCAGCGAGGTGGATACAAATAGCGAGATAGGTATGAACATCAAGGCCGGCAATTGTGCCGGTAGTGTTGGCTGGTGATGCGCCGGACGCCGATACGCGCTAGCCGCCAGCAGCAGCCAGGCACTTGCCTGAAACGCGTGAAACAGATAATCAAACGGAGCTTCGGGCAAATGGCGCCGAACGAAAACAAAGGCGCCAGAGAAAATCGCCTGAGTGGCGAAAGAAGCGCCCAGGAGTGAAAAGCCAAAAAGAAAGAGCAGCTGATTTCGATGAGGAGTAACTCTTGTCTGCGCCCGCCATCCTCGCAGGATGACGAGGACAATGATCCCGCACAACAGCACATCGAACAGATTAAAAATGAATCTGTTTTCGAACGTGCGCGAGAAAAGCTCTAGTTTTTCCAGAGGCTCCATGTAGCTCCTTGACTAGTGGGCTCCGCATCCATCGACGTCTAACAGAGCACTCACGACGAGGAGGGCAAGTGCCGCCAACGCTTCGTTCTGAAGCTAGCAAAGCAAGTTGACGACGTAACCCAAGCCGCTCCAATAAGCTGGGCAAAGCCCTTGTCTGAGATGCTGTTGCTCCTGTCAGTTGGTTCCAAATCCCGAGTAGCTCACGCTCTCCCTCTAGCATTAAGGCAGGAGCCGGGGTGGTGTTACGACCGCCTGATCCTCAGCGAAACCTCCAACCGATCAACGAAATTGAAAATCGCATTCGATTCCCGGTACCGATCCGCGCAAATTTCACGCCAAGACGCATTGCGAATTAAATCCCCTGGGGACAGCGGACGAAACGACGGCTTTTTGGAGGATTTCGCAAGTGCCATCGGGCTGCTAGCCAGTCTTGTCCAAGTGTCGCCTGCCCACGGGGCATTTCCGGATCTTCACTGACTTGCCGACTCTTTTGCGGACTTCTCCGCATTCTCTGATCATGTTGCGCAATCTTCCTGATTTTGAAGCCGGGAGATTTCCCGTTCTGGTCCCCAGCACCAGAGCTGCTCGGATAAGCAAAGCTCTGACCTCTTGCTTGACGGCCGGGAGGCTTTTGTAAGGCCTTCACGATTGCCCCAATTACACCTGATCGATTTGCTTTTGCACTATACGCTCGGAGCAAGGCCCCGCCGAGACTGCGAACGGCTTGAGACAAACTTGTGACGAGACTATAGGCAAACTGGTCTGAGTAGGCAGTAACAAATGAACTCGCTGGCGGCTGCAACCCATATCAAATGTTAGTAAAATCGTAAGAGCCATAACCTGCTGGAGAACGTTTCAACGCATTCTTAATCAGCGGGTCGGAGGTTCGAGCCCTCCACGGCTCACCATTATTTCCTTGAAATATTGAAGATTGCTCACGATGGCACTCCCCGCAGGAGGTCTCATTCCCTCTAAGTCTCCCTCTAACGTACCGGAAAACGGTTCAAAACCGGTGAATTACCTCTACTACGCTCTACGATTTAGGTGATTGATGCGGTTCGTTCCGCTCCGCATTTTACGATATAGCCAATTGCCGCACCTCATCGCGAATCATGGAGTCGTGCGCCTCCTTCGAAGCAACCACAGAATGATCGAGATTATAATCAGGATAATCAGCAGCCATAGCCACCACATCCTGAACCATGACCCTTTTCCGCCGGGAGTGGTGACAATGTTTCCTACGGCGATGGGATCGGGCGCGCCAACAAAAACTTTGGCCGCCGCGTCGTTGCCAATCACCGCAACGTCGAGTGTGCAGGCGTCGAGTAGCGGTCCCTCTTTCACGCCCGCTGCCGTGCAGACCGCTCGCGTACGTTGGTACACCGCTGGATCGAGATCCTTTGCGTAGAACGGTCTTCCAGGATTGCCGCGTTCAACCCTGTCCCCGCACGCCGAGAGTAGCGACTCGCCCGATGGGACGCGCCAGCTTTCGCCATAGCGGTGATAGAGATCTTCGAAGGAGAAGGCGTTCGTCAGCACCGTGCCGTCGCGCGCCGCGATCTTGTTAACGTCTCCGCCGGCGTTGGCGAGGAGACCAGTTACTTTGGCCGGCCAGCGTCCGAGTCCTCACCCTGGAGATAGTTTGCCACCTTTCAAACATGATGAATAAGGAACTCGAAGCCAACACGAATCTGTCGCATTATCGTCCCGTCTCGAAACTCGGGGCGGGCGGAATGGGTGAAGTGTACCTGGCTGAATATGCGGAGAAGTCGTTCGTCATGAGTTTTAAGCGTGTGAATGGACGCTGAGAGGAAAAAGAGAGCTCATCGCTGGGAGCGCAGGTGTCCCGCCTGCATAGCTTGCGACAGCATGCTCAGTGGGATTCGTTTCCCTTCAACGTTAAATGGCAGTAGCTCTCCATTTTCGCGCTGCGCGCTCATTGCAGGCGAGACGCCTGCGCTCCCAGCAACTACCGGCGCATTCATCTCATGTTCAGATTGCGTGCTTAAAACATTACTCAAGGCTACGGACATTCTTCCAGTGACTCGACGCTGATGCGCCTGGCCTGCACAGTGCCGCAAATGGACTGAACCACATTCCCGCCAATCACAACGTCGGTGCGAAACGGGCCGCTGAATGTATTCGTTTGGGAATCCAGGGTCCCCTCTGAACGGACTTTTAATATGCCTAAGGGAGCCCCCTGATCGCTCAGGAAATGAACGAACGTGACGGCGACGCGGTTGGGCCCAATCCTCTCCCACGTCCCAATCCCCGTGCTTACATTTGGATCTGGATCAGTGCTTATAAGGCCTCCGCCCTCGGTGAAGGTCGCATAGTCTATGATCGGATCTTGTCCGGTTGCCATCACGGTAACTTCCCAGGACCCTACCAATTGGTGGTGAGGATTATACTCGTCCCCTCGGACGTTGAATTGCGCGCCTCCTAGCCCAATCAGCGCGGCAATCGCCACCGTAATGATTAGAGCCGCAGAGATTCTTTTGCTGTTCATGGTTTTTGTCCTTTCATGCTTTCATCGTTAGGTCAGTAATGAGTTGAGGCAGATAAGAACCTGCCCATCGGGTGTTTGCGTCGAATGGAGAAAACGAGCCTTAATCTGGCCGCAGATCACCAACTCGCTCACACGGGCTATGCTGGCTGCTTCAGCCAGGGTGACCATCTGAACCCGCGCGCCGCACCTTTCGCATGGACCATGGGCCGATCGATCACGCCTTTTGATGACGAACAACTCATCCGTCTCGACCGTGATCTCTGTTGTCTTTGTTTTCTTCATGCCATCTCCGCGCGCCGAAACTTTGATTGGAGGTGCTGCAGCCTATTGCTCCTTGCCTCGCCCAAAGTCGCCGCAGTACAATTCGGCCCGTTGCTTCGGCCTCCGCACCTCAACCACCACGCCGTGCTGTCGTCAGCGAGCGCCCATCATGCGTCGGGCGCACGCACGAAGTCTTGAGGAAACTCTTGGAAGGTTCTGGGAAATTTCCTGGAGAGTTCTAACGTGAGCAAAGGTGAGCAAATAAAGCGTTTCTACGAGTTCGGGCCTTTTCGCGTCGATGCCTCCGAGCGTGTTCTGCTGCGCGAAGGCCAGCCGGTGATGCTGACGCCGAAGCTCTTTGACACCCTGCTCGCGCTCGTCGAGCGCAGCGGGCACATCGTTGAGAAAGCCGAGTTGATGGAGACGGTGTGGCCCGCCACATTTGTCGAAGACAGCAACCTGTCGTCTAGCGTGTCGCTTTTGCGCAAGACATTGGGCTCAGCCGAGGATGGCAAGCCGTACATCGAGACGGTGTCACGGCGGGGCTATCGGTTTGCGGCAGCGGTGGAGGTGACAGACGAGAGCACCGACCTGATCGTGGGGAGGCGCATCAGGATGCATGTCGTGACACGCGAAGAAGAGGAAACTTCAGAACAGGAGGTAATCAGAGCTGTCCGACGGGAATCAAGCAGTGGCGCTATGCCTGCGGCGAGTGACAGACAGACGACGTTTGGAACTGCTGATGTTCAGGTGTCCGGAACCGTGGAGATGGAAGCTGTGCGCCCGACGTCGAGTGCCGACTATCTCGCGAGCGCGGCCAAATGGGACAAGCGAGGTGTCATATTCGCCCTTTCAGCGCTCGTCATTGTGGTAGCAGGCGTTTTCCTGGGCCTCAGATACGTTGGGAGGAACGAGCCTGCGACCAAGTCGGTCGAGCCTTTCGCCAAGATAAAAATGTCACGCCTCACCACCACTGGCAGGGCACACGATGCCGCCATCTCTCCAGATGGCAAATATGTAGTGCATGTGATGGATAGCGCAGGACAGCAGAGTCTTTGGCTCAGACATATTGCCACGGGCAGTGATCAAGAGATAGTGCCCTCGAGCCGGGATGGGTTTTCAGCATTGACTTTCTCTCCTGACGGCAATCGCATTTACTTCTCAAGATTCCCAAGATTCGAGTCAGGAGCGATTGTGCTCTATCAAGTGCCCGTCCTGGGAGGCCCCGCGAAGGAGCTGCTGAAGGACATAGACACAACCATCACTTTCTCTCCTGACGGCAAACGGTTGGCCTTCATGCGTGGTGACCCGACTCGAGGGAAACGTTTACTTATTGTAGCAAATGCAGACGGCACAGGAGAGCAAGTGCTCGCTACGCATAAGCTAGAAGACCTCTTTCTAGTAGGGCCAGCCTGGTCACCCAACGGAGAAACGATTGTTTTTCCTCTCCGGGGTTCTGGTCCTGACGCCCCTTATGGGAATCTGATGGAAGTACGGCTAAAAGACGGGGTGGAAAAGCAGATCACCTCTCAGCAGTGGTCCGCCATAGAAGCGATTTGTTGGCTGCGAGACGGCAGCGGTTTGGTCACCATCGCCGCCGAAGAACCGGGATCAAGTTGGCAGATCTGGTACGTGTCATATCCTGCGGGCAAGGTGCGACGCATTACCAATGACGTGAATGATTACCAAAATGTGAGTCTCACCGCAGACTCTTCGTCCCTGGTGACTGTGCAGGTTGAACAGGTTTCAGATATCTGGATGGCCCCCGATGGCGATGCCAGCCGCGCCTCACCGATCACGACTAATAGGTTCGACGGAGTAGGCGGCATCTCCTGGACACCTGACGGCAGAATAGTCCACGTTTCCAGAGCAAGTGGCAACCGGGATATCTGGATCATGAACAACGATGGGACAGGAAAGAAGCAACTGACATTTGACGCCGGCTGGAATACAAGGCCGTCAGTTTCACCCGATGGACGTCACATTGTTTTCGTTTCCAGCCGTATCGGCACCGGTAACATTTGGAGGATGGATATCGATGGCGGTAATCAAAAACAATTAACCCGCGGCAGCAGCGACGCACGCCCACAGTACACGCCAGATAATCAATGGGTCATCTACACATCTCATGAAACCGGGCAGCCCACAATGTGGAAGGTGCCGATTGACGGCGGCAATCCCGTACAATTAACCGATTACTTTTCACCACTAATAGCGATCTCGCCTAAGGATGGGCAGATCGCTTACGCCTACGATGAGCAGGAGAATTCGAAGCGGCGGCGGGTTGCGGTCATTCCATTCGAAGGGGGGCCGCCTACAAAAGTGTTTGATTTCGCCCACCCTTTTGCCCAAGCGATACGCTGGGCTTTTGACGGGCGGGCGCTGACCTATATTGGTACCCCCGCCCGCTCCAACATTTGGAGTCAGCCACTTGATGGGAGCCCGCCCAAACAGATAACTGACTTTAAGTCTGATCGGGTGATATTCTCTTTCGATTGGTCACGCGACGGTAAACGTCTCGCCGTTGCCCGCGGCACTCGTACCACTGATGTTGTGCTGATTAAGGATCAACCGTGAGGGAATGAGGGCGGCTTTACTCCCTTTACAAAAACGAAAGCGGAGCGCCTTGCCTCTGGCGATCAGCGACTTTCGCTTGAAGAGCGGTACCGTGATCACGCGGGGTATGTCGCGGTTGTGAAAGCCGCAGTGGATCGTTTAGAGCGCCAGCGTTTTTTGTTGTCGGAAGATGCCAAGCGACTAATTCGTCAGGCTGAAGAAAGCGACGTGCTGCGGTAAGCGATGCCCACGAAGATCCGTGCAAGGGAGAGAGAAAAGTTCAAACGGTTCGTTGTTCTGGCAGGAATAGAAAAGCAGCAGAAACACGGTACTCCACAAGCAGCGAGACTAGGAGCGAAAGCATATCCCCCAACACGACGATTGGATACTGGCTCGTATGACTTCATAAGATTAGGTAGTACCGCTTTCATGCGACTTAAAATCCGTTGACCGCGAGGTCGTGCGGGTTCGACTCCCGCCCTCGGCACCATTTCAGAATCAAATAGGAACGGGCAGTCTTTTTGTTACTTGAACCATTAATTTGCCGCTCCGGCAACTTAATGGTTCCAATAGTCCCCGGCAACTTAATGGTTCCAATTTTTCGAAAAAGTACAAACTACCCTAAATTCCTTCGTAAATTGCTACCCGCTATTTTTAGACGCAGTTCTCGGCAACTTAATGGTTCCAATATCGGCCGGCAATTTATTGGTTCCATTTTTTGGGAAAGTACAAGTATCTTGAATTCCTTCGGAATTGTTGGCGCTACCTTTTTAGAGCGGTTCTCACCTCGCATCTTCACTGTTGTTTCACTGTTCTTTGGGCGTGACACCTTCGATTCAGAACCGAAGGGTTGTAGGTTCGAGTTCTACCTGCGGAGCCATTTTATTTTTGTAGGTGTTTGGAAAGAAAGCCTTTACCTCACCCCTAACCAGCACAAGTATTCAACTCCTAAGATTAATTCTGTAATTTGTCGCTCTCCGTGAAACGGAGAAACGTTTCAAGTCTAATTTGCATATACGTTGAAGGGTGATGAGCTAGCTGTAAGGAACTGGACTTCACTTAAATAAACGCGCTAGCATTCAGCCAACTCCCCGACAGCAGTCACCCTCCAATAAAGACGTGCTGCTTTGCCGTCGCTGTGTTAACAACTTCTTTCCAGGAGCACTAGCATGAGATTTCTCGCAACCGTTTTTGCCTTATGGCTGCTTGTAATGACCCCTGGCGTCGCAGGTCAAAACGTCGAGCGCGGTCGCGAGCGTCCGGCAACACCCGCTCCGGTCAAAAACATCCTTTTTGCACAACCGTTCACACTCGAAACTCCGTTCATCAACACCTTTAGCAAGGAGCGCGCTAGAGTGTCGAACGGAGTTCTCATCGTCGTCGAGGTTGACCCTGCACTCGTCATTCCTCGCAATACGCTGGAACCCGTCCTCTACGCCGGAAACGTCGCCGTGCAGCGATTGAATCAGGGAGAACGATCCGGCCGCGTCATCGGCATCGTGCCGGGGACTATCAATCTCGCCAACGCACCGATATGGTTCGGCACTCCGGAACTGCCGGAGCGGGTCACCGAAAGCACCGTTCAATACGAACGCGGACTCGCGGAGAAAGCTGGTGTGCGGGCATTCCCGTCGGCTAAGCTCAGCAGCATCGAACGCCCAGTTATAGCCGCCAAAGATCTAGCTACGTTGCTGCGCACTGTCGCCGCGGATCTCGTCTACGAATACTCCCCGCAAGAAAAACAGCTTGCGGATTCCTGGCGCCTGCCGGAAGCCAAGGCAGTACCTAAACGGCAGCCAAACTAAAACCATGTGCGTGCTGATCATCCAGCACGCAAGAAAGACTCAACCATGATTACTCACCGTCTCATCCTCGGGGTTAGCTTCGTCGTGCTTTGCCTGCTGTTCCCGTTAGCAGCGGCTGGCCAGATCACAAAAACGGAACTCGCAGGCAATTCGCTTAGTCAGTACCCGTTTTTCGAGTACGTGCGCGCCATCAACGTCAACGCATCGGTCAAGGTGGCGATTGATCCGACGCGGTTTCCTGCGATCGTTGGTGACACCTGCGACATCTACGTGGTGAACCACAAGAGCCCCTCCGACTGGAACTCCAACCCGGCGCTCGTCGATGTCACGCCCGGTGGACATCTGACACAATTGTTCAGCGGCGCGACGATACAGCTCAACACCTTCGAAGTGGCGGCGTCATCAACTTTGAACGCCAACGCCGGTCTCGGGCTTGGTGTCGGTTACGACGTCGTGCTCGATTGCGACCAGAATGGATCTTTGGGCGCGGGCGATTTCATCGACGGCCTTGGCGGTGAAGCCGGTTTCTACGTCGTGCACGACACGACGGCGGCAGGTCCGGAGGCAGTGACCGAAGTGGTCTACAGTCTTGACGCTGGCGTTGCTGCGACGTTCGGTATTCCCGCCACCCGTCGTGGTCAAGATCTCTACTTTCCAACCAACATCGCTGCGATGGGCAAACTGCCGATCGTCGTTATCGGTCATGGCAACGGACATAATTTCCAATGGTACGACCACATCGGAAACCACTTGGCCTCGTACGGCTATGTCGTCTTTAGCCACGACAACGACACGGTGCCCGGCCCGGCCAGCGCCGCTACCACGACGCTGGGCCACACCGATGCCTTTATCGATCAGGCGGAGGCGGGGGCAATTGCCGGCGGCGCGCTCGTCGGCCACATCGATCCAAGGCGCATCGTGTGGATCGGCCACAGTCGCGGCGCGGAAGGCGTCGCGATTGCTTACGACCGTTTGTTCGATGGCACCGTCACACCAACTCATTATGCCAAGAAAGACGTCAGGCTGATCAGCAGCATGCTGCCCACGGACTTCAACGGAACCGACGTCGCCAATCCTCATGACGCGAACTATCACCTCTGGACGGCGTCAGGTGATGCCGACGTGAATGGCTCGGCAGGGTGCGATCTTTGCCAGACGTTTCACTTGGTGGATCGCGCAACCGGATACAAGCAATCTACGGTGGTTCAGGGAACAGGCCACGGCTGGTTTCATGATGAAGACGCCGCGGGCGCAGTATTCACGGGACCCTGTTCGCTCGACGAAAACATCACCCACCGCATACAACTCGGCTATTTTTTGCCGCTCATTAAACACTATGTCGAGGGAAACATACCGGCGCTCGACTTTCTGACGCGACAATATGAGTCGTTCCAGCCAATCGGCGTTCCGATCGCGAACCCGTGCGTTGTCGTGACGAACGAGTATCGCAACGGTGCTTCTATTGGGAATTTCATCATTGACGATTACCAAACTCAACCTGCCACGGGCACGAGCAGTTCGGGAGGAACAGTCACGTTCGATGTCGAGAATTTGACTGAGGGTCGCCTCGACGACAACAACTCGGATTTCGTCTTTGCCGCTGGGGATCCGTTCAACGGAGCGACACAGGGAGGGCCTACCGATACCACGAAAGGTGTCGTTTTCGATTGGACCGGAGCGGATCGTTTCTACGAATGGCAAGTCACTTCCGGCGGGAACGACTTCTCGGCATTTCGTTATCTGTCGTTTCGCGGTGCACAGGGTACACGGCACCCGAACACCACAGGTGTTCTCGGCGATCTGACATTTTCGATCACGATTCGCGATGGCGGCGGCGCAACCAGCACGATCAATATCGGCGCGTATGGCGGCGGCTTGGAAGAGCCGTATCAGCGCAGCAGTGGTTGGCACAATGAGATGGAGACCATCCGCATTCGCACCACTGATTTTCTCAATAATGGTTCCGGCATCAATATCGCGAACATAGTCGCGGTCCGCTTAAATGTTGGACCATCCTTCGGAGCGGGCAACGGCCGCATTGTCATCGACGAATTGATGCTCACTAACGATTTGTCGCCGTTTACGCTGCGTATCCTCCAACCGACAACGGCGCTCCCGTCGTTCGCGGGAACTTCCGTTGCCGGAAGCCGTGTGTTGGTGCGCCTGCTTGGTGGTGGGGGTCTTGATATGTCAGCGGGCAATATGACGATCTCGGTCGACGGAGTCGCGCTCACACCGGCACAGATTCCGACTGCGGCTGCGCAAGTCGGCGGCGAAACGTGGGTCATTATCTCGCCTGGTCCCAAGCCAAACGGCTGCTACGATCTTTCAGTAGCGCTGACAACTCCCGCCGGCATGAGCGCCGCCGAACCACAAAGCCTCTGCTGGGATGACGATGAGACACGCGAGTTCGATCGCGTGTTGGCAATCGATCAAACGAACAGCATGCTGCGTGATGGCAGTACAGGAGTCGCCAATGACGCCAAGATGCAGGCCGCGCGTGCAGCCGCGAAATTCTTCGTTGACCTTTCCAGTCCGATCGACAAGATTGGCGTCATCAGCTTCCAGCGGCGCGATCAAAATGGGGACGGCAGTGTTGTCGATCCGGATGAACTTGCAGAACCGCAGTTCATATTGGTTACAGCGGGCGAAGGAGGGACCGATCAGCGTCCCGCAGCGCGCACTGCGATCAATGGTATTTCTCCCGACACGTCGCCAGGTTTTACAGGTCCCGAAACTTCGCCGGGCGCAGGCCTGGTCGAGGCGCGAACGATGCTCACCACCGGCGCCGTCGCCGGCCATGAGCCACACATCATTCTTCTGACTGACGGACTCGAGAACTATGCGCCATTCTGGACTGCCGCAGGCCCTGGAGGACCGTTGCGCCCTGTGTTCGACGCTGACACTGTCCGTGTCGATACTGTCGGAGTCGGCGGCGATGCGGATGATGTTCTGCTTCAGGATATTGCCGGAGTCACCGGCGGCCAATTCATCAACCTCAACGAAGGTTCCGGGTCGTTCTTCCTGTTGAGTCGTCTCTCTGACTGGTACAAGTCAGTCGATGAGGACGTGCGTGGCGAGCAGCGTTTCTACTATGCCGAAGGTTTCCCGCCAGTCGGCGTCAGCAGACAGCGCCGTGCGACCTTCACGGTGGAACCCGGGCTCGACTGGATGACTGTTGCCTTCCACGCGAACATCGACAATGCGGTGAAGGTCCTTCTGTTCGCGCCGGGAAGCACAACGCCAATAACAGCCGCACCGCCGGGAATAACAGTGCGAACTGATCCCAAACACTCTGTCTATCGCATCCGAACGCCGCAGCCGGGTATCTGGAGCTATATCGCTGTACCGAACGATCCGTCGGTAGAATTCTTTGCCGTCGCATCGGCGCCGAACGTCACTCACTGCGCGGGTCGGCCCGAATCAATTGGCGAGACGTTCCAGCCGGCGACTTTCTCATGCCGCTGCGTGTGTGGGTTGCTGACAAGCAGGGCGTGAAAGGTGCGGTTGTTGAAGGTTATGTTCGTCGTCCTGATGGCGTGAAGATTAACGTGTTACTTTCCGATAACGGCCTATCTATGGACGGCGGTGCAAATGACGGCATCTACGGTCTCGCGTTCACCGCGACGATACCAGGCGCCTACTTCGTACATCTCAAAGCGTCCGGCACCTCAACCGCAGGCGAGCCATTTGAGCGGTACATGATGACGGCCTTCGTGCTGCCGGGACAGCCGAAGCGACCCGGCGAAGGTTTTCCGGTACCGCCAGGCGGGCGCTGCAACTGCGAAGCTGAAACGAAGTATTCGATTGCGGTTTATGCCGGCTCGACGTTCCCGCATGGCTCATTCAACACAATCGCTAACCCAGGCTTCAGTTTTGGAGTCAGGCCCGCGTTCCATTTCGGTGGGCGAGCGTCGCTGGGTCTGTACGTCGGGCGAGATAATTTCGCCAATGCAGGTACAGGCAGCGGGTTTCACTTGACTCACTTTTCACCGGAGTTTGAGTTTGCACTCTCGCGACGCCTTTGCCCTGTGCCGACGGTCCATATCGGCGCCGGCGCGTATCGGAACGAGCTGGGCGACACTAAGTTCGGCTTCAACGTAGGGACAGGTCTTTCGGTCTGCCTCAACCGACGCATCAGTTTCGTCCCACGCTACGACTATCGCTCCGTCAACGGGTTTTCACGCAACTACTCGACGTTTCAATTCGGGCTGCGATTCAATTTCTGAGGTTAGCGCAGTTGCGAAGAGTGTCCACTGTGGGGAGCATTCATTCTTAATGAAATCGAACAAGGGGCCACTTGCAAGGGTGGCCTCAGTTCTGTGGTCTGACTTCTAGCGGAAACGCTTAGTATCACTCTGCCGCTCTTCCCGCTACGGTTCCCTCCCAAACCGTAAGATCAGGACACCGCTGCCTAGATCTGTCTCTCATGCTTCGCTTTGGCAATGTCAATCGCTACCAGAATGCGGCCCCTTGCGGTAGAGTCTGTTGCTGTCATGCTTGGCTGCTCCTTCGTTTAGTGTTCTTTGAGCAGAATCACCATACGCCAGGAAAGGCTGAGCATGACAACCTTGCTTTTTGAAGGTACTACGGCAGCGAGTTCATCTCCAAAGCACTCGACGCCTGGGCGCATCGTCACGGAGTGAAGCTCGAGTTCAGCCGGCCAGGCAAGCCTACAGATAATGGTTTCATCGAAAGCTTCAACGGCAGACTGCGGCAGGAGTGCTTGAATCAGAACTGGTTTCTCTCCCTCGCTAACGCGAGGGAGACAATCGAAAACTGGCGCCAGGACTACAACGAATATCGGCCCCAACAGCTCGCTGGGCCAACAAACGCCGAGCGAGTTCGTGGCCGATTGGCAACAAACCCGAACCGATCCAAAAGCCGGATTTTTAACTCTCGAAATGGTCCAATAATCGGGGAGGTGTCAGCGCCCGGAAACCTCTATTTTTCAATGGCCCGGTTTTAAGGGAGGCTTACACTGCTCGTTGAGGCAGAACTCGGCCAGGACGTTGTGCGTCCGCTTCCTCACCAATCAATTCCATGATTTGACGTAGACGCATTGCCCCTACAACTCACCGCGAATATGTCTAAGTTGCTCAGATATTATTCCGAGCCACGCTGAGCGATCGCGCAGCGCTATGTTCATCTTCGGCCGAATGTGGACCACCGACGGCAAGAGTTTCACGAGAGTTGCGCATTGGCCCTTGCGACCACTTGTAAGGACGGCAGTGGATATTCTTGAAGTGCGTCTATCAATCTATGGCGAATGATTTTTTGAATTGGGCTTTGCGATACTGTAGGTACGGAGTCTCACCACTTGAACGCTCCATTATTGACCTTTACCTGACTCACAATGAGGGTGTGCAATCGATTCTAGTGAAGCTGAGGTGGGTCAGGCTGCCTCTAACCACGCCGCTGAAAGCGGACATTTCATGTGCTAATTTCACCGGACATATCCATGTGCTAACGACAGAGGCAATTCGCACCGTGGCAATTCGCACCGTTGACAAGATCATCATTCTGTTATATATCGTGCGCGTACCTCGCAGAACAACGTGCCTCCTAACCTCGTAAGCTGAGTTTTCCTCGTCGAAGGAGTTTCGAATGTTCTTCACCAACGTCATCAAGCCGACTCATCTGACTGCATTGGTCTGGCTCAGCAATCTAGTCCATATCTCAATCGACCCAAGTTTTTCGAGGATCCACCATCATCGTGGTGATTATTATTGCCGAAGTCAATTTCGCATTTACGAGCGTATAAAAACGACTAGTCGAATATCAGAAGTCCGCCACAGTTAACGACAAAGAAGTCCCCCGCTTGTCTTCCCAGAGATCACGGCCCCGCGAGTTAGCTCTCGTCGTGACTCTCTTTAATCGCTGTTCCCCGACGTGCTGAATCTTACGGCTGGCGCAGCTCAAATCAGGAAGGGGTCCAAATCAATGGGAAAAAAGAATCCAGGTTCATCCGATGACACCGAGAAACACTCCATCGAAGGTCATACGGTTGAGATTCGCAGAACTCAAGACAAAGAAGAACTTTGGATCGACGGTATTCGTCGAAAGTTTTTCCTGAGTAAAGGTGGTTACAACCTGCACGAGGCAGCTTACGAACCGCCGCAGAAAAGCCTGCGGGACGTAGCCGAACATTTTCTACGGAAGTATCCCCAACAAGCTGACCGAGACCGTGGGAGGTAAACCGTCATGTATTGCCGCAAAAACTTTATTGATCTTACTGCCGATGAACGCAACCGGCTTGCCGATGCGCTGAATGAACTCTTCGACGATGGAATGATTGAACACCATGCGCACCATCATGAGGAATACTTTTCTAACGGTATTCATCGCGGACCCGCATTTCTTCCCTGGCATCGATTTATGCTCCTGGAGTTCGAGCAGTCGCTACGCAGCATTGATGCGCGCATTACGTTGCCTTACTGGGATTGGACGCGTGCCGACTCTCGTGATCTTGACGTTGAACCGTGGGAATCGTTTTTTGGCGGGCGTGACAACACCGGTGGTAGATTTGATCATTGGACGTATACGCGCGGATCCTCACCATCTGGAGATCTGCCAACTCTGGACCAGGTTATCGATGAATTGCAGGCCGCGACGTATGCCGATTTTCGGGGCATGGAATTCGGCAGCCACGTTCCCGGTCATACGTGGACCGGCGGCACTATGAACAGCACGCAGTCCCCTTTGGATCCGCTTTTCTACTTGCATCATTGCAATGTCGATCGATTGTGGGCGATATGGCAGCGTAACCATCCCGCTGTAACGCAGTATACGCTCGACAACTGCGCCGGCTGCGACACCATTGATGCCACTTTTGTTCCGCTTAACGATCCGATGGTGGGAGGCGCGACCCCGGCGTCTATGCTGGACCACACAGCGCTGGGATATTTCTACCATGACGATGATGCCATGGAGAATCGAGCTATCGAGCGAGGGCTTCCAGCCATCATCTCAGGCGACCCCACTGACATTACGCTGCTTACGCCGCAAATAGTTTTCAACGACGTTCCGGAAGGGGACACCACTAAGCGCGCGGCCCTGTTCAGGGTTGATAGCTGTGAATCGCTTTCGTTCCACGTTACCAGTGCGCCAACCCCGCCCTTCTCACTCTTTGAGCCGGGACCGTTTCCATATCCGGCCACCGCACTGACAACCGATGAGTTGCGAATTTGGGTGATGTATACAGGCGAAAGCCCGGGCAGTGTCGATGCCGGGGTGATGAGCGTTGAAGCTCGCAACGAATTCGGCGACGTATTTGAAAGCTGGCTGAATATTCCGATATTTGCGAACTCAGTCGCGAGACCTACTGTAGCTGTCGCACTCGTGCTTGATGAATCAGGCAGCATGTTAGCCGATGCGGGGAACAACCGTACTCGTTTGCAAGTGCTGCAACTTGCTGCTACGACCTTTGTCGATCAGCTATACGATGATAACGGCCTGGCACTCGCCTCGTTTGCGGAAACTGGAGCCGAATTGCGCGATCTGGAAGTCGCGGGCGATCTCAACTCGACGACACGAAACAATGCGCGGACCGAAATCTCCACCCATGGTCCACCTGATGTCTTTCAACACACTTGCATCGGAGCGGGTCTGGAAGTAGCCGCAGACATCTATAACACATCGCCGCTGGCAGGCGATTTCGAGATCAAGGCAAGCATTGTTTTTACTGATGGCTTCGAAGATCGACATCCACTCATAAATGAAGTGCGTCACCTGATCAATGAACGAGTCTATGCTGTCGGCGTTGGGGATGCCGGGAACGTGAGAAACGAGATCCTCCGTGAACTTGCCGACAACAGCGGCGGATTCATGCTTGTGACGGGCGCAATTCCGCAGGATGATGAGTTCCTGCTGGAGAAATTCTTTATCCAGGTTCTCGCCGGAGTTACTAATCGTGATATCGTGCGCGATCCTGACGATTGGATTGTTCCGGGCCAGATTACCCGGGTTCCATTCTCGCTCACCCGGTCAGATATCGCTTTTGACGCCATCGCGCTTTGCCGTGCACCACAGTTTGTCGCAATCGCACTGGAGACCCCAGATGGCACAGTCATCGGACCACCCAACCTTCCTGCTGGCTCGTTCCGCGCAGGCAACACATCGAGAAGCTTCCGAGTTACGTTACCCGTAGTGATCAACGGACAGGAGCACTGGGAGGGTCAGTGGAACCTACTGCTGGCCCTGCGACTACACGAACGTTTTAATGTAGCCGCCCCGGTGAGTACAAGCGTGGGTCAGACAGCTCTGCGATTTCATGCACTGATCCATGCTCGATCCAATCTGCGGCTGACTGCAACCCTCTCCCAGAGTGCTTCAACCCCAGGCGCGCAAATGAATCTCCGTGCTGTCGTGACGGAGTATGGTCAACCACTCGAAACTCATCCTCAGGTCACCGCAATTATGACGAGGCCTGACTTCACAACGCAGCAACTATCATTCGTCGAAACGGACCTGGGCCAATTTGAATCGTCCATCATCGCCGCCCAGGCAGGAGTCTATCGTTTTCATGTCCGAGCCGTTGGTCTAACATCGCGTCTCCAACCTTTTACTCGCGAACACCTGCTTACAGGAGTTGTCGGATATCCACCGCGCGACCCAGGCATTCCGCCCGCGGACGATGGCTCGCGAGTGTTCTGTGAGTTTCTCAAATGCTTAACGGACAAAGCCGTGTTGGACGAACGCCTTATTAGACATCTCGAAAAGCTCGGCATCGACATAATCCAATTGAGGCGCTGTCTCGAGATAATTTGTCGTGAGCGCCCGCGAAGGTGATGCTGATAGACCGGATGCGATTAAGAACGTTCTTTGACGCTTCCGATCACACCGACCAGACTTATTAAGTCTGACTCACAAAGGAGATGTCTTACCATGCCATGGGAAATTCTTACCAACAATTCAGAAAGGTGATGCCCGCGAGTAAGAAAAAGGGACCGGCTTTGCCAATACCGGCAGCAAATAAAGCCCGCAGCGCCGGGTGCGCCGTACGTCGTCGTCTGCCCCTGAACGACTGTCCCAAAGCCGGCGAAGGCTGGCCGGTCGAGGCTGTCAAAACTGTAGGCCGTCACTCGAGTCGAGCGTGCTTCCATCGGGATTCAGAACCGTAAGGATTTCATCGTTTCCTGCGTTTCCATCCCAGGTGATGTTGAATGTGAATTTGGCTTTGAGATTGTTATAGACGCCTGCCGGCACGTTGATGGTCGGTAGGTGCTGGTCGACGGCCAGCGTGTCTGCGAGATTCGTGCAGTCGCTCGTGCCATTTACCAGCGCCGGGATTTCCCCCGTCCAGGTGACGCTAACCGTCTGGCCGATGATCGAGGGCACGGTGATGTTGCTCGTAGGTGGGTTGGATGCCTCAACCGCTGAGAAGTGTGTGATCGTCGTTGTGATTGCGGCGACTATTAGGCAGGCGACTGCGACCAGAATGATCTTTTTCCGGAGACTAAGTGCCCTAATGCACGGCTTTAGCGAATCCTGTGACATGAGATGTCTCCTCTGAAGAACGGAGTCGCGGCCCACAAGAGCCAGTAGGATTGTTGTTTTAAGATTTCGCGGGCTTAATTTAGTGCGCAAATTTCGGGGCATTCCGGTCCTCCTCATCGTCCATAGGCCAAAATTTCGCTTTACAACGGGTTACAGGCTACTGCCGCGGGGTTGAGGAATCCTTGAGGAATTCTTGAGGCTCATCGCGAAGAACGTGCAGCAACAGTCTACTGCCGGTAAGTACTTGATGGGTTTGGAGAAATTGCAGCGTTGCTGGCCGAGCCAAGATCAACTAGCCGTAACTTAGCGCATGTCTCATTCACGCCGCGGCTTTAGCCCGGCGTCAATGCCACCGCCAATGTTCGAGACCGTTTTAACGGTTTAAGGGAACACCAACCTGCGCGACTGATAAACCGTTAAAACGGTTCAATTAAACCAAAGTTGCAGCAAACACCGGGCTAAAGCCACGGTGTGAATGAGAGTCAAATAACTTAGATCGCCTGGGAGCGTCTTCGACGCCCAAAATTAAAATACGATCACACATTCAACCTGCATCCGTACGCCTCTCACGCAATGGTTTGACAACTTCTCGACTGTAACTATAATTGTTACAGATAACCTCTAACGAAACTGAGAATTGCGGCGAGGCAACAAGCGAATTCCAGGTTGATTGCGGCGCCGGCTAAGACATTGGAAGTATCACAATTTTATGCGACAAGAATTCGAACTTTTGGAGAACCAATCCTTCGCTCAAGGAGGAACAAATGCAGCAACGAATAACTCCTTTGCTGCTGAAGATGAATTACTCGACGCGTATTCGCGAGCAGTAACGACCGCCGTAGAGAAGGTCAGTCCGGCTGTTGTTTATATTGAGGTTCAGCAGCGGACCAGAGCCCGAGACAACGCGCGGCGGACTTCGCGCGAAGCCCGCGGTAGTGGCTCCGGTTTTATATTTACACCCGACGGCTTCATCCTGACTAACAGCCATGTTGTCCACCGTACGTCGAAGATCGAGGTTGCCCTTTCAGATGGGCACAAGTATGAGGCTGAGCTGATTGGCGACGATGCCGACACTGATCTGGCAGTAATCAGAATCAATGCTCCCAGCCTGGTGCCGGCTCATCTGGGTGAAGCACAAAAGATCCGCGTTGGTCAATTAGTGGTCGCAATCGGAAATCCTTACGGTTTTCAATACACCGTAACTGCCGGGGTAGTAAGTGCGCTCGGCCGTTCGCTTCGGGCGCAGTCGGGCCGGTTAATGGACGACGTTATTCAGACGGACGCCGCACTGAACCCAGGCAATTCTGGTGGCCCGTTGGTTAATTCTCGCGGCGAAGTGATTGGTGTCAACACGGCCATGATTTTGCCCGCTCAGGGAATCTGCTTTGCGACGTCGATTGACACCGCGAAGTTTGTCGCCAGCCGTCTAATTCGTGACGGTAAAGTGAGTCGCAGCTATATCGGACTGGCAGGGCAAAACGTCCCGCTTCCTCGCCGCGTGGTGCGCTACTACAATTTGGCGGTTGAAAGCGGCATCATGATCATCTCGTATGACATGAATAGTCCGGCAAGAAAAGCCGGAGCGCTTGAGGGCGACATTATTGTTGGCTTTGACGATCGACCGATTGCCGGCATCGATCAGCTTCATAAGCTCTTAACAGAGGACCGCATTGGGCAAAAATCATCTTTGGTGGTTATTAGAGGAACGGAGAAGTTGGTCCTGGAAGTGGTTCCTGAGGAATCTCAAAGAATGCGCTAGTCCCAAATGGCGGCGATTTGAATAGGCTATTCCTTCTCCCCAGCTTGCTTCAGTAAGCGCGCGACCTCGTCATAACCCTTCTCCTTCACAAGCATTAGGGCTGTCTTTCCGGTCTCAGTAAGTTTGCCGGAAACATCAGCACCTCTATTCAATAAGGCCCGCACGATACGGATGTCACCTGCCGATGCTGCGAGAATTAGTGCGGTGCAACCATCGTTGGCTCGCACATTCACATCGGCTCCATGATCCAACAAGGCATTGACCGAATCAGTCTGCAAATTAGTAACAGCAAACATTAGTGCGGTGCGGCCTTCATCGTCTTTGGCGTTTGCGTCGACTTGCTTTTCGAGCAATGTTGTTACAGTCGCTGTATCTCCGCCCAGCGCCGCAATCATCAAGTCTGTATGTCCCTCGGTAAGTTCTGCAGAAGCACTCAATTGCGCGCGTGTAGTCATGATTTACCTCCAGGCAACGACTCAACAACCCAGACAGTAAACCGCAGGCCGGAGACACCTCTCGCCCAAGCCTTTTTTAAGACTTTAGCAAGAGTCCCGAGTGACCTCACTTCACTACTGCTTCCTCGAGCTTGAGGATTCATGGTCCTGACTGCCCTTCTCTAAAACTACACCATCCACCATTTCGGCCGGCAGGGGGGACCGGAAACGCAACAACGTCTTTACGTCGCCCGCCGACTCAATCTCCAAAGCTGCGTTGGCTCCCTCTGCTGTTTGTTCGAGCCAGAGACGCGAGGGATCGGTAATCGTATGCGTCACATGATCTTCCGGGCTATCGCCAAGGCTGATCGAGATCGTCCTGGGATCAGCATCTTTCGAGGCGGCGGTAATCCCTTCAAGGGGCAGGTCTCGCGCTTCCTCCTGAGCCCCAATATCAGGCGAGAATACTTCAAGAGTTGCGAGCCATCCTTCATGTTGACGGCTATATTTTTCCAGAAACGTTGTCCATTCGTCGCGCGGAATTTCCTGAGTTGACATATTTATTCCTTTCCTTACAGACCCGACGGAAATGTCTCCACGGGTTCGCCGACTTCTTCCATGGTCCACCCGGCCGTGCCCTCCAGCGGCTGTACGGCGCTCGTCTCATCAAAGTGCAGCGTGAGAGCGTGCGAGTTCTCCCGTATCACATTTGCTAAATTGGAGGTCGTCCTGGCCGGCATCAGTTTGCTCCCTTCCCCTGGTTCGCTGCCTGTCCTCTGCTTAGCACTTGAGTCTCTTTGGGAAGCTTTCTCGCCTTTTCTAACAGCTCGCGAACTTCCGCGTCCGTGGTCTGTGAGAAGTCCTGGTACCACAAGCCAACGCCGCGAAAAGGTTCTGGCGTAACGGCGCACAGGATTTCATCTACCTCCTCGCGAAACTCATCGCACGTCTGGGCCGCAGCGACGGGCACCGCAATAACGATGCGCGCCGGTCCCTGCTTGCGCAGGGCCGCGGCTGCGGCGCGCATTGTCGAACCAGTCGCAAGGCCGTCATCGATCAGGATTACGGTGCGCCCTTTCACATCCGGAGGCGGACGGTCGTCGTGGTAAGCTCGCTCGCGACGTTCCAACTCACGCTGCTCCTCGGCCGCAACCAAATCTATTACTTCGCAGGGGATGTCCAATTGGCGCACTACATCTTCGTTGATTACCCGCACGCCTCCCGTTGCGATCGCCCCCATCGCCAGTTCTTCATAGCCGGGAACACCGAGCTTTCTCACGAGGAACACGTCGAGCGGCGCACCGATTTGTTTTGCTACTTCATAGGCAACGGGCACGCCGCCGCGCGGCAAGGCCAGCACCAGTACGTCCGAGCGATTAGCGTACTTTGCCAGCCTTGCTGCCAATTGTTGTCCTGCGTCGGTTCGATCTCGAAAGATCACTATCTGCTCCGTAAGACCGGTTTGCTTATGCTCCCGCCGTTTTAGTTTTTGCTTGCGGTTGTTGTTCCGCTTGCGTACCTTCGCCGATTTCAATCCGACGACCTTGCTGTTGCCTTTCAGAAGCGGGCATTGTTATTTCAAGCACGCCATCGTGGAAAGTCGCTTTGGCCTCCTGGGCGTTGACGCCACTGGGCAACGGTATCGCGCGATAAAAGCTGCCGTAGCTTCTTTCGGAGCGATAATAGCCCTCTTCGTTTTCTTCCCTTTCCTGTTGACGCTCCCCGCGAATTACGACCGCATCGTTAGTGAGATCCACGTCGATATCGTCTTTCGAGAGACCAAGCAGATCAGCACGGATAGTGAGTTTCCCATCCCGCTCAAACACTTCGACCGGCGGCAACCATGTCGACGTTTCCAAGTCCGCCAGCGCGCCGCCGAAACCAGGTGCGAGGGCGCCCAAATTAAAGTCTCCAAAGAGTCGATCCATCTCCTCACTAAACCGACGCATTAAGGAGAACGGACTAATCGTTGCGCGAGCTCCGGAGAACTGTTCGCGTCGCGCAAGCCCAGTTTCGGGCGTCCTCTTCGAAGTAGTCTGCTGGGTTCGCGATTCGCTTTTCCGTCCTCGGGTTTCAACTTCGTGCTTCCCTTGTCGTTTTGATTGCTTACCTTTCTGTGCCATATAAATAACCTCCTTTACCCAAAACCACGGTCTACTAAGGACCGCCGGCCATGCGCGATTCCCAAGCGCCCTGAGTCAATATTGCAAACCAACTCACCTTCCGGCCGCGGATGCAGCTGCAGTTGGCTCGGATACTTCCTTAACCACTTCGCCCGCGACGCTTTTCTTCGCGTGCAAAGCAATGTCGGCCAGCGAGACAATGCCACAGCAAGAACCGCTGGCATCCACGACGGGCACGCGGCGAATTTGATTCTCCTCCAGAATCCGGCTGCATTCTTCCAGCGCCATGTCCGGCGTCACTGTCACACAGGGTTTGCTCATGCAATCGGCCGCAGTCAGATCGAGAGGATTAAGTCCTCGCGCAACTGTCCGACAAACGATGTCACGATCAGTCACGACACCTATGGGCAGCTTAGATTCCTTGTTCTCAATAACAGGTATCTCACCGCAGTCATGATCGACCATCATTTGGGCGACCTCTTGTAAGGCCGTTTCTGCAATGCAACATGCGGGGTCGACAGTCATGATGTTTTTTACTTGCATCGTTTCACCTCCAGGTTCAAATGAATTTCCAATTGAACACTTTGCTGTGTTCTTCCTTCACTAGCCGGGTACGACGCCGGTAGCCCGAGCGGGAACGTTCAGCTCAACTGCAAGCGTGATTTGCCCTGACGGAATCAGCTCCGTGCTGCGTTGTGCTGTATCGGCATGGCTGGTGTGTCCCAATTCAACCTCCATTTTCAAAGTGCTCTATTTTCAAGAGCTACCTCTTTTTTAGAAGAGACGATTTTGGGAAGGAACTACTTTAGGGGGAATTGCTGTAGACATTTTACTCCTCAAGAACGACTATGCGAAATGTGGTAAATGATAAATCGCATAAAACGCAGATTTCAGAATAGATTCGTCACATAATTTGAATGCAATTTCTTTGGCAGGTGTTAATCAGACCGACAAATACCGTTATCTCTCTGACAAACTTGAATTAAGATGCGGCTCGTAGCTCTCAGAAAAAGCGGAGGATGATGCAAATGCATAGCCGAAGCGTGACTTTGAGTATGGCACTGATTGCCCTTATCTGTTTTTTCCTGCCGTGGGTACAGTTGAGTTGTGGCGCATCAGAGAAAAGGCTGAGCGGAGTGGATCTGGCACGCGACGGACACACGGCGCTTTGGCTGATTCCTCTTCTTATGCTGGCGGTAATTTTCTTTGCCACGATACGAGCGTGGCAGGATAGACGCGAGTTGTCAGCGCTGGTCTGCTTAGTAGCCGGCCTGGTGAGTGCCTACCTTATGAACCGAGAGCGAACCAGGGCAGAAAATACTTCAGGACTAATCGCAGTGGCCCTTACGGGTTGGTTCTGGCTTGGATTGGGATCAACTGTTGGGCTGGCAGTAGACAGTGCCCTGCGTCTTTTGAAACGCCGACGAGCAGGCTAACGTGTGCCGCCAAATATGTCGTTAGCGTGGCTGGTCCGCTAACCCCGTCGGGAGTCGACATTATGGTGGACTGGCCACTATTTTAAAATTTCTGCAATCGAACGAAATTGATTCACGTTCCAGTTCGCGGACTTCATAATTCCTGCGATCCAGTTGTTTGTACATTATTTCATCGACCTGAAGCAATAACAGCTGGGTCATGCCGCCGCCGAAATCCCTCAGTGACAAAGCGGCGACATCTAAAAACTCAACAACCAGGACTTCTCCCTTTCCAATGTCACCTCGCATTAATTCAAGAGTCAAGGTGCAAGATCCAGACGGCAAGTCTACTGAAAACTCAAGCCGCAGAAGAGTTGTAAAGCCGCGAAATTTCTCGTTTAATTCTTTGCTTTCCATCTTCCTTTATTTGTCCAATGGTGAGGACCCGGATGTGGTTCACTGTCTCTACTGAAGCTTCAATGCATCCTCACCAGCGATCTGAAATGGATTGGTCATGCTCGCGGTCGACCAACGGCGTTGTAGCTGTAGTTAAGGGCGCCTGCCGGCGTGAAATGAAACAATTTCTGATTTCGTTCTGACCGACCAGCGGACTTAGAAAGGCACTGACGAAGGTAGTCTGAGCTGACTGCTAGTGTCTTGGCGAATCCAATAAGGGAATTTCTTCTAATACTGACGCGGTGAATTCTTCAGCGATGATATCGATCTGCCCTTCTTCCAGGATCAGCCGAAAGTGACGCATCTCAGCTTGGATCTCATCAGAGGGTTCTTCGATCTCTCCCCGCTTCCGATCCATACTTCGTTTCAGGTAATCCGACGACTCAACAATACTGTGCGATCTGATTTCTAACCATGGTTCAGCTTCGACAGTGCAGTGAAAACAGCATACCTGATCGAATTCAAGCGCATACCGAATTGATACTCGTGCTTCACTCCCTTGGGGCGCGCTACGCACTTCTATGTACACGCGTCGAGAAGGCACAAATCTAATTTCTCGAATGAATGAGCCCTCAAGCTTAACGTCTTCAAATTTTATCTGCAAAACAAAATCCCTCCTTTCCTTAGTTGGTACGCCCTGCATGTGTGGGACATGGTTGACTCTTATCATCGAGCCAAATGCCAAACGTTGTTCCGTCTTGACACTCGTAGACGCAAATCCTTCCCACCTTTTCTTTTAGCGGACATATCTCTCCAGGTGTACTTGGGGGAGGAGGAAATAGGGGAGTCGATCTTCGACGGGTCCGGGAAACGGAATCACGGGTGGCAATGTAGGGCAGAAGGGTGGAGCGGCGGGAATGGCTGGATGGGTGAATGGATTCCACGGCTGCTCGGCGGTCCATTCACCAAACTTCCACGCACCGTATAGCAGAGCACCATATCCGGCTCCAATTGCGACGTACGGCGCTGCTGCCATTGCGGCGCCGCCTCCGAGTGCACCGGCAGCTGGAAGCACTAACTCTTCGCCAGTTAAGCCGCTGGGATCGGCACGGTTGAGTGGATTGTTAGCTGCATAGGAATAGAGGTTGATGCCGCCCGCGTAGCTGATCGGGTCGCGCGTTAGGAATCTGCCACTGTGCGGATCGTAATAACGATGTGTGAGAAGCTGAAGGCCGGTTTCGTTATCAGTGTAGTAGCCAAGTTGTGCCCTGTAACCAAAGGGTTCGCTTAAGCTGGAGTTCAAGCTGACACCGTGCGCATTGAACAAATGATCGAAAAGAACGTTCGCGCTTTCATCGGTTCGCTGCGCAACGTTTCCTTCCGAGTCGAAGGTGTAAAGCACGCTCACGCTACTGACTCGTCGTGAAACCACACCGCGCGGACTGAAACTATTCGTCGCGCTGACGGACCCACTGGCGTCAAGCTCGACAATCGGATTGCTTCCGTCATAGAGGAAGTAGGTAGTGCCTGAAGAGGTTTGTTTCGAGGCTCGCAGCCCATCGCCCCGGTAGCCTGCGGTGAGCGTGCTGCCATGAGCCGTCAAACGGTTTTCGGGATCGAAGCTTAGAGACACTCCATTGTAAGCGGTCGGATTTCCGTTACTGTCGTAACTGAAGCTGATTTGCCAAAAAGAAATACTGAACAGTCCGCTTGCTCTCAATACTCGAATACTCGACTCCTTGCTGCAAGATTTCTTTTATGAAGCAATCGTTCGCAATGGTTAGTTTCTGTGCGTTCCTTGCGTCCTTTGCGGTTTTCTGCTGATAGTTTTCACCGCAAAGGACGCTAAGAACTCACAAGACGGCGTGGAGACAACCTCCTTAAGTTTTACCCGGCGTGGGCGGCCTTCACTCGCTTATCCATTTCCTCAGGCGTCACGTCTTCCTTATGGGTTGCTACGGTCCAGACGTGTCCGAATGGATCCTTCAAAGTGCCGGAGCGATCTCCATAGAACTGATCCTGCAGCGCCTTTACCTCCGCACCACCGGCCTTGATCGCTTGATTGTAAATTGTATCCACGTCCTCCACGTAGATCATAAGACTAACAGGCGTACCACCGAGCGTTGTCGGACCGACATACCCCATCGCGGGTTGCTCATCCGCAAGCATTATCGGCGAGTCACCGATCTTGAGCTCCGCATGGCCAACCTTTCCTTCGTGAGCCATCCTAAATAGCTCAGTCGCACCAAACGCCTTCTTATAAAACTCGATGGCGTCAGCTGCTCCTTTGATGATTAGATACGGGGTTACCGAATGGTACCCATCGGGGATTGGTTTTACGTTTGCCATAATATTCTCCTTTCAGTTGTTTCTTCTTTAGTGAAAAGTGAAAAGTGAAGAGTGAAGAGTGAAGAGAAACCGAAACTTCGGGTGCAGAGCACCGCAACGCCTCCAGGACTGGTCCTCTTTTCACTCATCACTTTTCACCTTTCACTGCCTTAGTCCCATAATATTCTCCTTTCAGTTGTTTTTTCTTTAGTGAAAAGTGAAGAGTGAAGAGTGAAGAGAAGCCGAAACTTCGGGTGCAGAGCACCGCAACGCCTCCAGGACTGGTCCTCTTTTCACTCATCACTTTTCACCTTTCACTGCCTTAGTCTCCCGTAACCACATCCGACGGTAATGATTCGGAACTTCGCATGGTTTCGACAGTTGCGGGTTTAGGTGCGTGCCGCGAGCCGAAAAAGGAAGTCCGGTCCAGCACTTTCTCCTGAAACTGTTCGAGGTAAAGATAGATCACAGGCGTGATATAGAGCGTGATGAATTGCGAAACCACCAGACCGCCGACAACTACGAGCCCCAGCGGCCGGCGCGACGAGCCATCAGCTCCATAACCAAGCGCGATCGGCATCGCACCAAAGACCGCAGCAAGCGTGGTCATTAGAATGGGACGGAAGCGATCCATACTGGCGTCATGAATCGCTCGATCCGCCGGCTCGCCCGCATCAACGCGTTGGCGAGCGAAGTCAACAATCATGATGCCGTTTTTCTTGACGATGCCCATCAGCATGAACATGCCAACGAAGGCATAGAGTGACGCCTCCTGGCCAAACAAAACGAGCGTTAACAGACCACCAACGAGTGCGGTGGGAAGCGTCGATAGCACAGTCAGCGGATGCACGTAGCTTTCGTAAAGTATTGCCAGAATCACGTACATCACGAACACTGCCAATGCCATCAGCACGGTCAAGCTGGTGACGGTGTTGCTGAAAGTTTGCGCCTCGCCTTGCAGTTCCCCGCGCACAGTAGGCGGCACAATTTCTGCCGCTGCCTGCTTGATGAAATTCGTGGCGTCGCCGAGAGCAACCCCGGGCTTGAGATTAAACGACAGCGTCACGCTGGTGAACTGATTAAGGTGATTCACGGCCTGCGGACCCAGTGTTGATTTCCACGTAACCAACTCGCCAAGGGGCACGAGGCGCTGTCCGTCGTCAGACCTTATGTACAACAACGAGAGATCTTCCGGGTTAGCGCGAGCGGCGTCTTCCATTTCCAGAATTACCTGATACTGGTCATCCGGTTTCTTGATCAGGTAGAGGTAGTTCTGCGAATAGGCGTTACGCAACAGCGACAAAATCCGCGCCTCGGATACTCCATATGTCTTGGCTTCATCGCGACGGAGCTCAATATTGAGGTTGGGAGTATTGTTGTAGAAATCGGATGAAACTGTGAGAAATCCCGGATATTGCATAAGCTTTTCCAGCAACCTCTGGCTAACGTCATAGACCTGTTCGGGATTGGCGCCGGACACTGCATAGGCATACTGGCCCTGGGTCTGATTTGTGGCGCCCGTGCTGATCTCCAGGACCGGAAATGGTCGAAGGAACGTAAACACTCCGGGTATGGAATTAAGCTTGCCCATCATTTCTGCCGTTACTTCTTGTATTGGCTTTCGCTCCTCGGGTGGCCTTATGAAGGTAAACGTCATTCCCTGATTTGCGGCCAGGAAGCCCGTGGCGCCAGTCATGGTGAAGTCGGTAATGACGTTTGGATCCTGATGGAGTGTTTCGTCCACACGATCCTGTAAAGCCCGCATTTGATCCGGCGACGAACCTTCGCGCGCGATGAACGCGCCAAAAATAACGCTGCTGTCTCCCGGCGGCAGGAATGCTTTTGGAACAACTATGAAGAGCAGGATCGTTCCGGCCAGACAGACGACCCAAATTACTGGAGAGATCCAGCGATGTCGCAGGAACCACCAGAGCGAACCTCCATACAGGGCAAGCACGCGCTTCTCGATCCCGCCGATCACTCGTTCCATCCAGTTCTTCCTCGAGCCCTCGCCACGAGGCTTTAAGAGTCGTGCACACATCAGCGGAGTAAGCGTCAGCGACACCAGGCCCGAAGCGAAGATCGCAATGACGATCGTGATTGCAAACTCCCGGAAAATCCGGCCAACCAGCCCTGACATGAACACGAGTGGAATGAAAACGGCAGCCAGCGAGATGGTCATCGACATGATGGTAAAGCTGATTTCGCGGGCACTGTTGAGGGCTGCTTCGAACGGCTGCTCTCCTCGCTCCAGCCGGCGAACGGTGTTTTCAAGAAACACGATTGCGTCGTCAACCAGAAACCCAATCGCCAGCGTCAGCGCCATCAACGACAAGTTGTCGAGGCTGTAGCCCAGCGTACGCATCGCGATAAACGTAATGAGCAACGAGAGCGGCAGCGCGACGGTAGGTATGAGTGTATCGGTGGCTCGTCCCAGAAAGGCAAAGATCACTATCACCACGAGGACGAAGGCGATGACGAGGGTGGTTTCTACGTCGGTGACAGAGTGAACGATGCTCAGCGAGCGATCGTAGATTGGCGTGATGCGAATTGATCCCGGCAGTTCGGAACCGATCTGCGGCAACACTTGTCGAATGCCTTTGGACACCTCTACTGCGTTAGCCCCCGCTCGACGATTGACCGCTACGATCACGGTGGCAGACGGCACGTCGTACCCTCGCACCCAGAATCGCATGTTGACCCGTTCGTCCTGAACCGAATTCTTCACGGTGGCCACGTCGCGCAAATACACGGGCGCGCCACTGGTACCGCCAACAATCAAATTGCTGTATTGCTCGGCGTTTTCCAGCTGTCCTTGCGGCCGGAGAATCGCCGTTCCGGATTTACTGTCCAACTGCCCTGCTCCGGTGTAGCTCGTTCCGCTCTTAATCGCGGCGCTCAGATCGTCAATCGAAATGCCTCGAGCCCACATCGCTGAAGGGTTTGCCTTAATCCGAATAGCCGACTTGGTGCCGTACACGTTCACCTGCGAAACACCTGGCAGGATACTGAGACGCTGGCCGACCTGCGTGGTCGCGTAATCGTAGAGTTGACCCGGCGTAACGGAGTCGCTGGTCATCGCGATGTACATGATCGGCTGATCGTTGGGATTGCTTTTCGAATATGTTGGTGGTGATGGTAAATCCGCGGGAAGACTGCCAATGGCCTGCGAAATCGCCGTCTGCACATCGGTCGCGGCCGCATCAATATTTTTGTCGAGCGCAAACTGAAGTGTGAATGTTGCTACGCCCTGATTACTCGTGGAAGTTACGACCTCGAGCCCGTTGATCTGCATGAACTGGCGTTCGAGCGGTGTAGCGATGTTATTCGCAATCGTATCCGGACTGGCTCCCGGGTAGCCAACCGTCACCTGGATAACCGGATAATCTACTGCCGGAAGATCGTTCACCGGCAGTTGGAAGTAGCTCAGTAGTCCAAACAGAATTACTGAGAGCGTTAGCACCGCGGTCATGACGGGCCGGCGTATGAAAGGTTCCGAAAGATTCATTAATTCGCCCCGTTGCCAGTCGTGGCTGGACTTCCCGCGTCGCGCGGTTGCTCAATGCGAACTTTGCCGCCGGGAGTCACACCGATTTGTCCGTTGGTAACAATGCGTTCACCAGCCTCAACTCCGTTTTCTACAACAACCAGATCCCCCTGCCGTTGACCGAGAGATACCGGCCGTTGTTCGGCAGTCGAATCCTGCTTTACGACGTAGACAAACGATCCCTTGGCAGACATTTGCGGCGCCGTGGCCGGCACAAGCACCGCTTGGTGGATTGTGTTCAAGACCAGACGAATATTGACGAAGCGGCCGGGCCAGAAGCGATGACCCGCGTTTGGGATCGTGGCGCGAAGGTTCACGGTGCCGGTCGTATCCTCCACCACGTTGTTTAGAAATGTGAGCTGACCGATAACCGGCTCATCCGCAGAATCGGGCAGACGCACTTCTGCCGTTAGCCTGCCTGCCCGCATCTGTTGCTGCACTTCTGCGAGGTTGTTTTGGGAGATGGTGAAGTCAGCGTAGATGGGATCCAGTCGCTCGATGACCAGCAGCGCATTACTACTGCCCGAACTGGAATTACCTGAACCGGCGCCCCCGGAATTGCCGCTTGATCCGCCGGGGTTAACGACGTTTCCGACGTCCACGAGTCGCTGGCCCGCGCGACCGTCAATGGGAGACCGAATGTAGCAATAGCTGAGTTGAACCTTCGCACTCTCAACGGCAGCCATATCCACCTTGATCGCCTCGTCCGCGCTGTGAACTGCGGCGCGATCAGCATCGGCGTTCGCATTGAGGGAATCCAGGTTCGCCCGCAACTGTTCATACTGTTCCCGAGGAACAACGCCTTGCTCGACCAGCTTTCGATACCGGTTCACCTGAACTTCGCCCCACTTGGCCTGAGCAATCTCCCTGGCCAGATTCGCTTCAGCCTGCTTCTTCAAGGCGGTGTCCCGGGACACGTTCGCCTGCGCTTGCCGCAGACTCGCTTCGAAGGGTCGCGTGTCGATCGTAAACAGCAGGGCGCCCTTCTTCACATCTGCGCCGTCAGTGAAATGAATGTTAGTAATCCGGCCTGAGACTTGCGGCTGAATTGAAACCACCTCGCGCGCGACAGTCTTCCCGATCGCATCAAGGTAGGTTGGAACGTCCTGGCTGACAGCTACGGTCACCGATACAGGGGCCGGTGGCCGCTCAAAATTCTGTTGCGCATTGTTCGCGCAGCCGGCAAAGAAGATGGCGGACAATCCGGCCAGGAATAGCACAATTCCTCGAGGATAAGACAAGCCTTGATCGTATTTCATCGCTACGTTCTTCGAGGTTAATTTGGTCATTCAATTAAGTACAATATCATCTCTTTCAACGTCGATTCGAGCAACCTGGCTCCAATCTTAACCAATTACGTTTATCCAGACTTTTTGTTGCGGTCGCATTGTTTGCCGGATTGAGGTTGGACTTCTCCTAATGCACGTTCCCTTTAGCGCGACGCACGACCAGGAGCGACATGTCGTCTACCAATGGCTGCGTCGCAGCGAAATCTTGAACTGCGCCCAGCACTGAAAACAGAACAGCATCGGCGGAACCGATTCGACCACTGCGCAGCTGCTCCTCAAGACGCTTATTCCCGAATTCCTGGTCGACGTTATTGACCGATTCGAGAATGCCGTCTGAGCAAACAAGCAATAAGTCGCCAAGGCGCAGATCGACGGATCCTCTAACGAAGGAAGCAGCCGGAATGACACCCAGCAGCGGCCCGCCTTCGGAAAGCGATTCCACCTGCCCGTCCTCTCGTAACAGCAAAGCAGGGGGATGGCCCGCGTTGCAGTAGTCGAGTCTTCCGGTGACCGGATCAAGCCGTGCGAGGAACAGACTGGCCAACGGCGTCACCGAGGACGTGCGGCAGAGATCGCGGTTCACACCCGTTACGATTGCCTCTGGCCTGGAGCTCGCCGCTGTGCGGGAACTAACCAGTCCCACCAAATGAGTGATCCACATCCCAGCAGCCAGACCCTTGCCGCAGATGTCTCCGAGAGCAATGATGACGGTACCGTCAACGTTTTCAGCGGTGACAAAATCACCTGGCACATGGCGAACGGCGAAAGTTTCGCTGGCAATCTCAAAATCGCCATATCGCACCAGGCGCGGAGCGCATAGACGCCGATGCACCTGCGCGGCTTCGATGAGCGCTGAATGCAGGTCAGCGTAATCTTTCTGAAGTGCCGCGACCTTCAGTTCCAGTTCGATTTGGTGTGATCGATTACGCGACTTCCCGCGTGGTAGCGGAGAGACCTGGGGATCGATCGCGCGGCGCACTGCCAACCCACCATTGGATTCTGAACAACTCATAAGTGTTGACCTCAGCCGACGAACTTATAGCCACTTCCGTGAACAGTTAGTATGAATCGCGGGTCCTCCGGATTCAGTTCCAGCTTCTGTCTAAGGTGAACGATGTGGGCGTCAACAGTGCGCGTGTTAGGGTAGTTCTCATATCCCCACACCGCATCCAGCAGCCGGTCGCGACTTAACGTTTCCGCAGGATGGGAAATGAAATAGGCGAGCAGCGCAAACTCTTTCGCCGAGAGATCGATGGGCGAGCCGGCGCGCAAGACCTCATTACTGCGGACGTTGACCTCGACGTCACTGAATCGATAAATCTCTGGTGCGCCCGGCTGAGGCGACACCCGGCGCAGCACGGCTTTCGCGCGGGCCATCAACTCGCGGACAGAGAACGGCTTGGTGACGTAGTCATCGGCGCCCAACTCCAGGCCCACAACCTTGTCAATTTCCTGGCCGCGGGCGGTCAGCATGATGATGGGGATTGCCGGCCGCCTGGCCTTCAGCTGCTTACAGACGTCAAGGCCACTCATTCGTGGCATCATTACGTCTAACACGACGAGATCGGGATCATCGGCCAACGCGCGCTCCAGGCCGGCGGCTCCGTTATCGGCGCTGATCACCTCGTAGCCTTCGAACTCAAAGTTATCGCGCAGGCCTGCGACCATCGCAGGTTCGTCCTCCACGATCAAAATACGGGTTCTTTTACCAGCGCTCCCGCCGGCGTCGCTTCTCTGCCCGGCTTTGGCGGAGTGCGGTTGGGGATCAGTCGCGCGGTTGTTCAGTTCTCGAATCGAGTTCGTTTTGGATTTCATGATGCCTTTCCGAGTCTGCGCCGTTTGTGCCTTTATTGTGTGGCCGTTGCGAGCGGCAACGACAGGGTGAACTTGCTGCCCTTTCCGGGCGTGCTTTCCACCTGCACTTCGCCTCCGTGGGCTTGTGTGATGTGCCGGACCAGTGATAGACCCAGGCCGCTGCCTTTGGTGTTGTGTACCAGCGGATCGCCCGTACGATAGAACTTCTCAAAGATCTTTGACTGTTCACGCCGTGTGATGCCGATGCCGCGATCTACAACCTCAAGGTTTAACTTGTCATTCGCTCGATACAGCTTAACGCCAAGGAACTTCTCGTTGGCCGAGTATTTCAACGCGTTGTTGACCAGGTTGACGAGCGCTCGCGCAATGGCTTCTCGGTCCACGCGCACTACCGGAATGCTCGATTCGATATTCTGCTCAAACGCAAATCCCTGTTGCTCGATTTGGTAGCGATAGGCATCGAGCGTGTTGCGAACCAGTTCGGCGATGTCAGTTTCACGAAAGTCGTACTCCTTGCGTCCTGCTTCGATGCGCGAGAAATCGAGGATGTTGTTTATCAATGCGGTCAGCCGCTCGCTTTCCTTGCGAATGATGCGGTAATAATCCTGCTTCTTTTCCTGCGTCGTAATGCGCCCCAGCTCGAGCGTTTCCGCGTACAACCGGATTAGCGCCAGCGGCGTACGCAGTTCATGCGATACGTTGGAAACAAAGTCAGACTTCAAGTGGGCCAGCGCCATTTCTTTGCTGACATTCCGATAGGTGAGCACCAACCCGCCGATCATCAGCAACGAAAGCACGCCCAGGATGAGAAAACTCTGCATCACCCAGCGCTGTCCGATCGCATCCACCGTAGTCCCCTGGAACTTGATGCCCAGGGCCAGCCCGCGGAAAACATCGTCCAGTTTGCGCGTGATCTCAGGCTTCCCTTTGCTCCAACCAGCCGAAGTGGCGAGTGGCTTATCCTCATGCCCTTCCTCGTAATCCGCCGGATAGACCATCATGGCCAGTCGTTCTCCCTTATCCTCAGTCAACTTCTGAGTGATCAACTCATCGAGCATTTCGGGAAAGAAGGCTTTCTTCAGATAATTCGGATCGAAGCTGGCGCCACCCAGGACGACCCGGTCTTGGGAAACTTGTGGTAAGACGAAGAAGGCGGTCGCAATGTAGGCGTCGCCACCGGCCCGCTTTGTCTGACTCGTATACCACATGATAGGCCTGATCTTTTTGTGCAATCCCTCCACCAGCATCTTCCCTTCCATGCTGAACCAACCACTGTAGGTCTTCTCCATGAGGTCATGCTCTTCACGACAGTACTTGTCATTAAGCTGTTGCGGTTGCGAACGCAACAGCAGACCCTTGTCGCTGTCGAAGAGGAACACGTGCGCCAGCCACGGATTCTTTGACAGGACGGAGTCAAGCTTTCTTACTTTATCCAGGTCACTGTCGGTGTCCGGCGACGGGAAAACATCCCGCACCTCTTCCGTCAGGCCGTAAGCCTTCTGATTAAGTCTTTTCTCGGAGACGGCGAGCACATACTGGAAGTCGCGATGGATGAGGGCTTCCACCTTTTTGTCACGCTTGATGGATTCCAGGTGTTGGAAATTGACATAGATGAGCGCCACCGCGGGCAGCAAGACCGCCAGACCCAAGGTAAGGATCAGCCGGAAGCGGTTGTCGTGGCTCCAGAACCTGTTTCTCTTCAACCTCATATTAACCTCTGCGGTGTCTTGCGGTGTGAACCAAGCATACGCCGTGGTGTGTCACGCTGTGTTAAAGGCAAGTAAAAAAATGTTAAGAGTTGTGAACTTTAACTTTTCGGACAAATTGAAGCGAATTTTCAGATCGCCTAATGGTAGCGCTGCTGAAGTGGACTCTCGAGATTTGCGGCTACACTTTCGGGGCTTTCGTGTTGAGCGCGAAATCACTACTCCGGTAAACTACTTGCAAGCGAGGTCGACTGAATCACCGGCATAATCCAGTCAAATATTAGGATAAAAATTCATGCTGTTGAAAGCAACTGCGGAAATCGGTAGTGTGTCGGTTTCTCTGTGCAACCTCCGTGTCCTCCGTGTCTCTGTGGTGAACAATCTCTAATATGGATTCACCACGGAGCCGCAGAGTACAAAGAGCACGCACAGAGTCTAGTTGAGATGTTGGAGGTTAAATGATCAGGTATGTAGCGCTGTTGCGCGGAATAAATGTTGGCGGCAGGAATCTGATCAAGATGCAGGACCTGGCCCGCGTCTTCACGCAGATGGGATTTAAGAATGTCAGGACGCATATTCAAAGTGGCAACGTGATCTTTGATGGCGTGAAAAGTGAGCCCAATGCGCTGAGGAGGAAAATTGAACGAGAACTTCTCAAATCGCTTGGTCACGAAGGCTCGGTGATGTTGAGAACACTCGAGGATTTGGAAGGCATTGTCAAACGCAATCCCTTTAAGACAAGTAAACCTGGCGACGACGTTGTGATGTTCGTTACTTTCTTGTCGGCAGAACCAGAGCACAAGCCAAGCCTTCCATTGCAGTCGTCCAGGGAAAATCTTGAAGTCCTTGCCATTAAAGATCGCGCCGCATTCACACTGGTGCGCCGCAAAAGAACCGGACGGTTTGGCTATCCGAATAATTTCATCGAGAAAGAGCTTGTCGTTTCAGCCACGACTCGAAACTGGACGACGATTGAAAAGATCGTGGCACTGGCAAAATCGTGATATTAATTCCAGGCCCCCCATTTAACTGCGCTGCTGAATGGTGGTGCGGCGGCGGTAAAATCGTCTACGCCTATTCGATGGACTGTGATGAGGTGTTGATCAACATGCAAAACTATCTTAACCTCGAAGGGCCAAGAATGACGCCTTGAGCCCTTTGAATTAAGTTCACCTTCATGTTCAGCCTGAAATACAAGCATCTGACATTCGTGTATCCAGATTATTTGGCCGCGAGAGCTGCCTTTCTGACTTTCCTGTTCATAGTTTCGGGCGGCTTTCAAGGCGCGCTGTCACAGACGCCTTCTTCGCCGCAGACAGCCTCCGATCACAACGAGTCGGAACGCTCAGACAAATTAACAGGTGGGCACATAGACGTAGCGGAGTTTGCTCCGAACGAGCCGGACATTCTTCTCACTCTCAACGTGCCTTCTTTTCGGCTGACACTTTGGCAAAACGGCAAAGAGGTAAAGTCTTACTACGTCGGCGTGGGCATGAAGGAGCACCCAATTTACATCGGCGAGCGCGAGGCGACCGAAATAATTTGGAACCCTGCATGGATACCTCCATCCAGCGATTGGGTCAATGAGATATCAGGTGTCCGTCCGGGCGAGATCATCAAGGCGAGCGACCCGCGCAACCCGCTCGGCAAAATGAAGATTCCTCTGGGAGACCGCTACCTCATTCATCAGGCGGCAAAAATGACTGACGTCGGTAATCTCGTCTCGCACGGCTGTGTTCGTGTGCCGCGTCCTCATCTTTACGACCTCGCCGAAAAGATGATTGCGGCGAGGAATGTGAATGTCTCTCGGAAACGAATTGAGGCAGCCAAGAGGGGCTTCAGGACGCTGGTCGTTCGTCTCGAAGAACCGGTTCCGGTCGATATCAACTACGACACGCTCGTCGTCGAAGGTGGTGTGCTACACATTTACCCGGACGTGTACAACCGGGGGACAAACCGACCTTCGCAGCTGCGCGCAGAGCTCGAGTCGTCAGGCGTCGACGTTTCAAATCTTAACGCGTCTACTTTAAAACGGATGCTGTCAAAGGTGACGCGTCGAACGCAGTTCGTCGTGGAAACACATAGCATCGCCGAAGGTCATGCACTCGAAGAGGGACGATTGATTCCCCTTATCCCCAAAGTGGGAGGCAAGAAGCGGCAGGCAGCCAAAGGAACCTGATTTTCCATTTCTCATTTTCCATTTTCGATTTTCCATTTTTCAGAAGCATCGGAAGTTGCCTCGGTTCGAGACTTCAAAGGGACCAGACGCGCAAGACAGTCGAAGTGCGAGTGAATAACGGGAAGGCTCCGAGGTAAATGCCGAAATGAGAATTGAAAACTGAGAAATGGAAAATGGAAAATGATCTTAGTGCTTTTTGCCTACCGCTCACTGCTCAACGAACGTATTCCCAGTGCCAGGGTTCGTAGCAATATGGGCGGAAACCAAAGTGCCCAGCGTTGCGCACCAGCCACTGGTACACAGGCGTCGCAACTTGCAACGCGCGGTTGGAATCCTGGGTATCGACGGGTTCGCCACCGACGTAGAGATCCAGGGCGCGGCCGGTAAAGTGTGGACTGTTAACCGCCAAACCAGCGCTGCCTGCGTTGGGCGACTCGCGCCGAAGCCTTTCCTGATACTCCGGTGAGCGAAACGCAGAGATGATCTTCAGGTATTTTTCGCCGGCTGCCAGTTCGCCGCGAGAAGCATGGGCCAGACCAAGTGATCGGTCGGCAACAGCTGCGGCGACCATCTGTTTGTAAGCAGCGTAAGTCCGCCGCTCCACCTGGCGCAGATCCTCGGCGCGCGTTGGGTCGTAAAAATCTGAGATCGGAGCGGTGAGTAATTGATCAGAGACTGCCACAGAGCGATCCTTTAATCGCGAGTCCTGCCACGTCTTGATCATCGTGTACAGTGTTTCTTCATCAAGCACGCCACTCGACTTCAATCCGGATTTCGCCTGCCACCCGGAGAGCGCGGTTGCAAACTTCGCGTTTGCGGGATCCTGCGTCGTATTGATGAGCCGCTTGATAAGTGGCGTGTACAGATACCATCCGCGTTGCTCCTTGCTGCCAAACAGCCAATTTAGTTCGCTGCTGAGCTGCACATTAAGGGTTGCGGCTTCTCTTAAGGAGGAATCGGTGCTGGTTTTCTCGCCATCGTTGCGGCTCAAACCGGTGGGCTTCAGTACGCGCTTTACCTTTACGCCGCCTTCCGCCTTCGAGTTTGACTGACTGAGGCTAATCCTGGCAACAAACGAAACGAGGACAAGTGAGGCTGAAAGCGCCACGAGAAAAATTGCAGTGCGTTCCTTTAAATGTTTCATGCCTATCAGAATCTTCGTGGCAAGTTAGGGATGACCATTCTGACCGTCCAGAACTATCAGATGCGCCAGCGGTAATCACGGTTTGACGGCTGCTGATATTATATTCAAAAACTCTGTGCCAATGTCTATAGAAAGCGAGGCCCGACAGCCACAATATGGAGCCGGGAGGGGTATCCACCGGATGAAAAGCTCGACTCTTACGCCGAAGGCGTTGGATAATTCCA
This sequence comes from Blastocatellia bacterium, assembly GCA_963698325.1. Taxonomy (GTDB): domain Bacteria; phylum Acidobacteriota; class Blastocatellia; order Pyrinomonadales; family Pyrinomonadaceae; genus PSRF01. The sequence goes on from CAVOQJ010000018.1 coordinate 209,691, forward strand.
GCCCAGGGTAACACCCTGGGTGAACGACCCCAATTAATGACTCATCACCCTGAAGGGGTGAAATAAACGAAACCGTCGACAAGATCGTACTCCAGACTCCAGACTCTGCCCTTACAAATACGACAACCACCAGTCGCGCCGTCGTGCCTTCACACCGGCGAACCATTTGCAGAGCGGATAGAGCAACAACACGCCGATAATCCAACAAACGTAAACGACCCAAAGCGGGAAACCCAAACCCGAGGGCGGTGGATGGCTGAACTTGTCGATGGGGCTTTCAAACTGCCAGGCCACGTTTTGACCGGCAATCAGCCCCAGGACAACCGCGAGCCCATGAGCGGTGTACCACTGAAGCACATAGAAAAAGAGCGGCACGCGCCCAAACGTGACCAGTGCGTTGCGCAGACCGCCTGCGAAAGTTTTATTCGTCTCAAACCATGCCAAAGCCAGCACCGCCGGAGCCAGGGTCATAAGCAGGAACAGTAGTGATGGCGGATACTTTGTTGTGTTCAGAAATGACAGCAAAGTAAACAGCGCATTCTTCTGCGGCGACCATTTGGATGGATCACCATAGACATTGATTGCGCGCAGCACAATGAACAGCGCGGTCGCAACTCCACCGATTACGAGTAGCCAGCGCCTTCTTTGCGCGCTGTCTTTCTGGTAAAGCGATCCGAACGCATAGCCTAATGCCATGACGCCAACCCATGGGATCAATGGATAGATAATGACGACAATAGGACCGGGAAAGCCGAGAATAGGAAACGCCTGGAAGCCCTGATGCAGAGTGAACCACAACTTTGCGCCCACACCTGGAACGGGACTACCTGGTCCCTGCCATCCCTGTATGCGAAACCCGTCCAGGAGATTGTGTAAGGCGATCATCGCGATTCCAAAGCCCGCGACTACTTTCAGCGGCAGATGAATCAAAGCCGCGAGAATAATCATCGAGATGCCAATCACCCATATCACCTGAAGAAAGCCAAAGAACCGGTAATCTAGATTAAAGAAGACTCCCACCCGGACAACCGTAAGTTCCAAAATTATGAGCCACAGGCCACGGGTTACCAGAAATTTCGATAATTCGCTTTTAGTCTTGCCGCGGGCCAACTGAAGATAAGCTCCCGTTCCGGCGAGAAACACAAAAGCCGGCGCGCAAAAGTGTGTGATCCAGCGTGTGAAAAAGAGGATCGGAGTGGTCCTCGTCAGATCAGTGGGATCGAATATGAAACCAGCGGAATGAACGAAGTCGCGAGTGTGGTCGAGCATCATGATGACCATCACGATGCCACGCAGCAGGTCGATGGAATCAATTCGGGTGCGCGCCGCCTTCACTGGCTCACGTGGCGCATCGACTTGCGGCTGCGGAAAAAACTCAGGGCCGGCATTCTCAGCGGGAATTGAAGTGGACATGAAGATTCCTGGCTAAGATCGCGCTAAGCGGTTCTCACAATTCAATCTGCCGTGCCGAAACAACCTGCTCCATTGATCGCAGGGCTTCGATAGTTTCTTTATCAATAGCCGCATCCACTTCAATGACCGCCATCGCTTCCCCGCCCCGCTCGCGGCGGCCGAGATGGAAACGGCTGATGTTTACCCCGCGTTCGCCGAGGATCGTTCCCACGCGGCCAATCACCCCCGGCACATCGCGATTGCGCATTACGAGCATGTGGCCGTTGGGAATCGCCTCGATGTGGAAGCCGTCAATTTCGGTGATGCGACCTTCGCGAGTCTGCTCCCCAAAGCCAAAGATGGTGCCGGCAAGCGACTGTTCACCGTTCGCGGTCACCACATGCGTCCTTATCGCAGGCACAAAATCCGCAGCCGCGCGTAAGTAACTCGTAGTAACACTGATGCCGCGTTCTTCGGCGATGAGAAATGCGTTGACTGCATTGACTCGCGCGCTCACATCGCGCAGCAAGCCGGCAAGAAATGATCTCGTCACTGGCGCTGCATTGAGTTCGACTATTTCTCCCGCCAACTCGAGCTTAACTTCGCGCACGGCGCTGTCGACGAGCTGCGCCTGAAAGCGACCCAACTTTTCAGCGAGTTCGATATATGGCCGCAGCAACGCTAATTCTTTCGTACCCAGTGACGGAACATTCACCGCGCCTCGTAAAGCGCCACTCAATAAATAATCGCGCATCTGTTCGGCGACTGTGTAGGCAACACCCTCCTGCGCTTCCATGGTTGAAGCGCCGAGGTGTGGAGTGGCGATAACTTCATCGAGTGCCAACAACGGATGGTTAGGAGAGGGCGGCTCCTCGGCGAAAACATCCAGCGCGGCGCCCGCGACCGTTCCAGATGTAATCGCGTCATACAGCGCGCCTTCGTCAACCAGGCCACCGCGAGCGCAGTTGATAATGCGTACGCCCGGCTTCATTCGGGCAAAAGCGTCGCTGCCGATGAGGCCTCGCGTCTCCGCGGTTAGTGGCGTATGGATCGTAATAAAATCAGCACCGGCAAACAGCTGGTCCAGCGGCGCCAGCTCAATCTCCAAATCACGGGCCTGCTCCGTTGCTATGAAAGGATCGAAAGCGACTATCTTCATGCCAAACGCGCGGGCGCGCGCGGCTACAGTTCGGCCGATTCGGCCCAGGCCGATGACGCCGAGGGTCTTGCCCTGCAACTCGACACCAATAAAGGATTTTCGATCCCAGTGGCCTGATTTCAGACTGCTGTTTGCTTGCGGAACACAGCGGGCCAGCGCAATCAAAAGCGCGATGGTGTGTTCAGCGGTGGTGACCGTGTTGCCATCAGGCGCGTTCATTACGACGATGCCACGCTCGGTTGCCGCCGGGACATCAATGTTGTCAACACCGACACCGGCGCGGCCGACAACACGCAACGCCGTTGCGCTGTCCATCAAATCCGCAGTGACTTTAGTTTCACTTCTGACTACCAGACCAGCGCAGCCGGAGAGTGCATCGCGCAATTCTGCAGGCTCGAGTTTCGTGCGTTTGGCTACAATAAAGCCTGCGTCACGCAGAGGCTGCAGACCCGTATCGCTGACTTCATCAGCTACCAAGACTTTAATTGGGGGAGTTGTCATGAAGAAGTGGCCCTGGATTATTTCATTATTGTCTGCAAAGAAGGTGGTATGGTAACAGTCTGCCGGATGTCCGACAAACTTGAGCATCTATGGTGAAGTTGAAGCGACAACTCTATGGAGTGCGCTGACCTTACAACCACCCCAGCCGGGCTGCCCGGCTGGGGACCCCGGTGTCAGCGCTTTGGTCGGCTGCGACTTGTCGCAGCCTGGGTCGATTGAATTTGTTGCCGGAAGCGGTGTCAAACCACCGCGGACCAAAGCGGTGACAGGTCACCGCACTGCTAAATGAGGAGAAGACATGGAAATTCTCGTTTATCGAGCAGGATCAAACGAAGTGGAAGAAGGCTTCACGATTGCAGACCTTCCGACGTTGCTGTCGGACGATAAGGCCGTAATTTGGGTTGATATGGAAGCGCCGTCTCTCGCCGACGATCGCGTCCTGTCTGACGTTTTTCACTTTCACCCACTCACAATTGAGGACTGCCGCGCCAACCGTCACCATCCCAAGGTCGAGGAGTTTCCTGATTACATTTATTTCATAGTGCATGCAGTTCGCACTGACACCAGTCCCGAGCGCTTCAACACTGTCGAGCTCGACGGTTTTCTCGGACGAAATTTTGTCGTCACCTATCATCACGACAAGTTTGCGAGCGTCGACAAAGTGAAGCAGATAGTGCGCTCCAGTCCCGTTACCTGCCAGCGCGGCGTGGTGTTTTTACTTCACGCAATAATTGACAGCATCGTCGATGATTACCTTCCGGTGATGGATGATTTCGACGAACGAATAAACGATCTGGAAGACAATATTTTCACCTTGCATCGACCCAACGACAGGATTCTCGAAGAAATTCTGGGACTGAAGCGCAGCGTGCTGCGTCTGCGGCGAATATCGTCAAAGCAGCTTGAGGTTTTGTATCGCATGAGCCACGGTCAGTTTCAACTTATCTCCGGGCCGGTTCTCCCCTTCTTCCGAGACATCTATGACCACCTGGTGCGAGTAACCGATCTCGCAGAGAGCTATCGTGATTTGATTAGCGGCTCCCTGGAGGCGTATCTGTCAGTAGTGTCTAATCGGCTGAACGAGATCATGAAGGTGCTCACAATCTTTTCGGCCATCATGTTACCGTTAACATTCATCGCCGGAGTTTACGGCATGAACTTCGAAAACATGCCGGAACTTCATTCGCGCTACGGCTACTACACGGTGTGGGGAATCATGATCTTCGTCGCTGTAGGAATGCTGGGACTGTTTTGGAAACGCGGCTGGATAGGCAGGGGAGCGCGTCCGAAAAGGATGAAGGTGGAAGGATGAATACAACTTGGGGGGAAGGGGTAATGGGAAAGGGGAAACGTTAATGGATCACGTTGTGCTTTGCCTTTACCCATTACCCTTTCCCCGTTCCCCTTTTGAGGCTTTACATCGGTCCGGCATCTTTGATTTCGTCCGGCTCATCAAGTAAGCCGTCAGGTGATGGTCCCGGATGGCGCGCGGGACTATCTGCGACTAAGTCATCTTCAGTTTCTTCGATCTCGCTCAGAGTCTGATGACTCGTCGCTTCAGATTTCCGCTCAGCCAAGCCTTCTTTGCCCTCATCTCTGACGGCGTTCTCTTCCTTGTTTCGATCCTCCATGCAAGTCCTCCTAAGTAAACCAGCGAAGTGCGACCATGACTGCCACAATGATGGCTGCGTACGCTCCGGCGACTAAATCGTCGGCCATTATTCCCAAGCCCCCTTTGAAAGACTCGAGTTTACGAGCAGGGTATGGTTTAACTATGTCGAAAAATCGGAAGAGCAGAAACGCTATGATCACCAAAACGGGCCACGGCCCAATCCTCGTAAGCGGCAGCGGCAAAAGGGCTATGAACTGACCGGCAACTTCGTCGACGACAACTTTCCCGGGATCCTTGATCTTGAGCACACGTTCTGTTCGTGACGCCGCCCAAATTCCGCAACACGTAACAATTGCGATGACCAGGATCTGTCCTGCAAGAAAGCCGGAAGGACCGACTGTGGGCAGTGTGTCGGTGGGTCCCCTCGTTATGGCGATTCGGACCAGGAAATAGATCCCCACCGCCAGCAACGACCCCCAGGTGCCGGGCGCCAGAGGCAAATAACCGACGCCGCAAGTGGCGATGGTCAGCGCAAGGTAGTCTTTTGCGGAACGCGCGCCTCGAGGTGTTGGAACGGCCGTGCCGGCGGTCACAACCGTCGCATTCAATTCGTCGCTGGATTCTTTAATCGCCATAGTGAGTCAGGGAGAACAGCGATTAGTAACGAGTGAGCGTCAAGAAGTTCAGAGTTCAAGCTTTAGCTTGCGTTCTAACGAGACGCAGCAACCTGAAGGTTGAACTCTGAACTTCTTGACGCTCTCGCTTCATCACTGTTCTACAATCCTTCCAACCAGATCGTATTGCTGGGCTTCTGTAATCAGGACGTTTACCAAATCGCCTGGCAATGGGACGAAGCCTTCAGGCGCATCGTTGATGAGCACGCAGCCATCGATATCCGGCGCTTGAGTTTCCATTCTTCCCTGCCACAACAAATCGCTCTCGTTTGACTCGCCTTCGAAGATTACCTGGACCCGCTCACCAATCCTCGCTTTGTTTCTCTTCCGCGAGATGCGCGACTGCTCTTTCATCAAACGAGCTCTGCGTTGCCTGGCCACCTTCGCATCGACCTTAGCAGGAAGATCGTATGCCGGCGTTCCTTCTTCGTCGGAATACGTAAATACGCCAACACGATCGAATTCTACGTTCTTCACGAACGTGAGCAACTCGGCAAAGTCTTCGTCAGTTTCGCCCGGAAAACCGGTGATGAACGTGGTGCGCACGGCAATCCCCGGCACCCGATCGCGCACCCGCTTAATCAGCTTTTCGAGCGATTTCCGATTGCCGCCGCGCTTCATCAGTTTCAAAATATTCTGAGCTGCATGTTGCAAAGGCATATCAAGATATTTCACTGCCTTTGGCTCCTCCGCCAGCACGTCGAGAAAGGCGTCGCTTATGTGCGTCGGATAGGTGTACATGACGCGCACCCACTCAATGCCGTCCGTGTGCGATAGCTCGCGCAACAGTTGCGCTAACGCGTCCTGCTTACCAAGGTCTTCGCCGTATCGCGAAGAATCCTGCGCGACCAAAATCAACTCCTTCACACCTTCTTCAGCCAGTTGGTGGGCTTCGGCAACGATCGAACCAAACCGCCGGCTGCGAAAATGACCGCGCATCTGAGGAATGAAGCAGAAGGCGCAGGGCCGATCGCAGCCTTCGGCAATCTTGATGAAGGCATAGTGACCCGGAGTAGCCAGCACGCGCGGCGTCGACTCGTCGTAGAGATAGGTGGCGCTCTGATTGCCGAGCGATACCACCGGCAGCGAACGTGTGTCCTTCTGCGGATCGCAAACCGTCAGGATATCGTTTACCTGGCTGGTACCGATAAAGGCATCGACTTCCGGCAGCGATACTTTCAGTTCATCGCGATAACGCTCGACCAGACAACCGGCGACCACCAGGCGCGTGGCTTTACCGTCCGATTTTAGTTGGGCTGCTTCGAGAATCGCTTCGATCGATTCCTTTTTCGCAGAATCAATGAAACCGCAGGTATTCACGACGACGGTATCGGCTTCGCTTGCATCGGCTGTGATCTGATAACCGGTGGCCTTAAGTTGACCCATCATGACTTCGCTGTCGACGAGGTTTTTAGGACAACCCAGACTAATAAATCCAACTTTTTTCATAGATTCCCTACTCGATTGCGCGCTCGAATTCAGTAAGCGTCTTCTCGATCTCCTGTAACTCCACGGACGAGAGTGCCTGCCCGCCAAATCGTACGCGGTTGTAAGCGCGTGTTATCGATAGCGCCGGCTGGTAATCCAAACCGCGCGCAAACTCGAGCGGCGTCAGATCCGGATCGCGTTTCACCCCCCTACGCGCGAGCAGAGCCAGCAACCGTTCGTAAAACACAACCGGTGAAGCCTGCCTGTCTGCGTGATGCCTGGACAAGCTCAAGCCCCGGCGCCAACCGAACCGACGGACACGCTTAGCTATGAAAAAGAGCAGGGCTGCAACCGAGACAGCCAGACCGACCAATACGATCCCAGGAGCCCGCTTGTTAATACCGGCCCACACGGCCGAAGCCATTTGTACGAATAAACGGCGATATACAAACAACTGATTATGAAGAGAGGTTGCCAGCGAGCGCTGCTCTTGCTTGTCGTAGCCCACTACGTATTGAAACCAGATCAGCTCAAGCGCTTCGGCATACTTTCCCAGTTGCGCCGTCAATCCGGTACTCACCGGTTCGGTCTTTCCGGCGGCAGGAGTAGGATCGAAAGTCACCCAGGTTTGACTCTCAGGGAAATAAACTTCCACCCACGAATGTGCGTCGCTTTGTCTGACAGTGTACGCGCCAGCCGCCTCGTTGTATTCGCCGGGAAGAAAACCGTTGACCACGCGCGCCGCAATGCCGCGCGTTCGCAACATCACTGCCATAGCGGTTGAAAAGTATTCGCAGTGACCAGCCTTCACGTTGAAGAGAAAATCGGCGAGCGGATCCGGACCCGCGGCTCTCATCTGCAAGCTGTAACCATATTCTGCTTGCAGTTGCGATTCGATAGCCTGCGCTTCATCGTAGCGATTGCGCGCGTGGGCGTTTGCGACGATGGCGTTCGCGCGCGCTTCTATTCGCGGATCGAGTGCGCCGGGGAGTTGTTTATAGCGTTCGAAGGTGGCTGGATAAGGGCCCAGATCTTTTCGCAACGAAGCTACGTCCGGTTGGGTCGTATCGGAGAGAGCTTTGTAGATCATTCGCTCAAAGTCGTGTCTGCGCGACTGCACCGACCCTTCGCCATCGACCCGCAGTAGCGGGAAATCGCCCTGAATAGCTATGGGCCGCGACGCCGCAAACAGAACCGGAGATTCTATAGGCTCCAGAAAAACCGTTTGCGTCGTCCGCTGATGCAGCGCTTCAGTGGTGCCAAGCTGGAAGAACCCCTTGTCGTTCTTTTTTTCCGTTGTGTGGCGCGCTTCGAAAGATTTCTTCCAGCCGCGCCCGGTGAACTCATCGAGAGCCACACCGCGCCACCTTAAGTCGGTCACGGGTTGCGACTCTTCTATGCGGACACGCATTACCACCGCATTGTCACGTTTGAGTTCCCCAATCTCTCCCAGCGTAACGTTTTCCGAGAATCCTATGAAGTTCGTCAGGGCGCCGCCCGAGCGAGTAAGTGCCGCGGAGCCGGCACGCGGCGCCACCAGAAACAAAGGCATCGCGAGCACAAAAATCAATGTGAGCAGGACCAGCGCCACAAACGGAAGACGATTAGCTTCCGCATTTCGTTTGCCGTCCCGGCGGCGGGGGTGCCTGAAGATTCGCGAATCCGGAGGCACGAGCAAATGTGTTTCGGCGACAGCTATTGCGCGCCGCGACTTTTGGATCTCGAAAGCGATTATCGTGGAAAGCCCGCACAGCAGATAAAGCGATAGCGTGGCCAGGAATACCGGACTGAAACTCAGTCCCGCCGCCAGGAGTACTTCAAAGAAAGAAATCAGATATAAGAATACCCAGTCGCGATCTTTCTTCGCTTGCAGCAGCTTTACGGCGGAAAGAAAGACGATGAGATGTGCGAGAGAGTTCACTCCGAGTCGTCCCGCAGGCTCTCCGATGCTCTGCTGGTATTTCCAATCGATGAAGAAAAGTGGAATCGAGAGCAGCACTACCATCAAGCCCGTGCGTTCTGAAAGTTGCCAGCCCGTGTCTTCCAACATCCATGCTGCCACCATCAAGAGCCACAGTAAGGCTGCAAGCGCGACGGACAACCCGCCCGCTAAGACGAGTGTTAGCGTAGCCACGGCTACCGTCGCGTAGGAAAAAGTTCGGAAATAGATCTTGAAGCTCATTAAAAACTAACCAGCGAATTAATTCACATCTAAAACCGTCGCCGGGTTTTCGCTTTCCAAAACTTCGTGCGCCGTCATTAACCCAGCGACCCCATTGAGCCCGGCCGGGGCGGCAACCAACCAGGGTCTGGTCTACTATTTACGGGTCAAGCGAATTTCAAAAAGTTTCGGCCATAGCTTGCCCGTAACCAGCAGTCTGCCGCTCGTCTCGTCATAAGCTATGCCATTGAGCACCGCCTCTTCATCCTGGACTTCATTCGGCGGCAGCAGTCCCGTCAAATCAATCCAGCCGTCTATTCGTCCCGTCTGCGGCTCAATTCGAGCGATGCGGTCGGCGTGCCAAATGTTTGCATAGATCTCACCCTGAACGTACTCGAGTTCATTGAGCTCGTTAACCGGCATGCCGTTGTCGACGACTGCGATCGTTTTCCGCACCTGGAAGTTGTCCGGGTCGAGGAATCGTAGTCGATTCGTACCGTCGCTGAGGATTAACGACTGGCCATCGGTTGTGAGCCCCCAGCCCTCGCCCTGGTAGTTGAAGGTGCCAATCTTCTCGAAAGTCCAGGCGTCATAAATAAAGCCTATCTGATGTTGCCAGGTCAGCTGGTAGATCTTCCCTTTTAGAAGCGTTATACCTTCAGCAAAGTAGGGTTGCGGTACGTCGACCTTCTGCAACACTTCAGCTGTCTCCAGTTCCACGCGTCGCAAACTCGACCGGCCGACCCCACCGCTACTCTCGAGCAACCTGCCATCATGGAAAATCAGCCCCTGAGTAAATGCATCCGGGTCGTGGGGATAAACATGTACAATCTCATATTCGAAAGTCCGAACACTCTCTCGTTCAGGATCCTTTTTGTTGGCGCGATTTGTGATTGCCCCGCTTCGACAACCTGGGTTGGCCAGAGGAAGAACCATCACCAGAATGATCCCAATCGGGCTGAATCGAGGTTTTCGAAGCAGAATTAGCCGCTTAACGATGGAAGCCATGCAGGCATTTTGCTGGACTTAAGGAAAAAACAAAAGCCGGGTGAGGCTAAGGGGAAATCGGTTACCACTGGAATTCTTCGACAGGTTTGGGAGCGGGTATTACTCCGAAACCAGTGTCTCAGCGCATCGATCAAGATAGTAGCGCAGTCGGGCCATGTCTTCTTCAGTCATCTGATAGATCTTAACTCCCGCAATCCACTTTGCTATAGCAGACACGTTTTCTATGCGGTTAAGCATCACGATTGAGACTACCGCGTCAACCGGGCCATTTGGCAGATTCACCCTAACAAACAGAAGGCGCCCCTTGCGAGATAGATCCTCCCTCGTAAAACGCGTCCCGACAAAAGACAATGTCATCCCGTGTTCGCTAATGGACTCGCAGTGACCCCTGGAGGGTTGCGTGTAGGATACTGTTCCAGCTCGGGTCTCACCTTCAATCAGCGATATAGTGGTTGGCACGTGGACTGTGTACCTTGGCACGCGGCGTCGGTCTCCCGGAGACTCTGTCTCGACGGATGGTTCCCTGACAAACCGCGCAAAGGGATCGAAGCCCTTGAACTCCAGACCGCATCGATTGCAGAGGAGTTCATGTAGCCCCAGCATTCTAAGCGGCAAAGGAGCATTGTTGTAGCCGCGCTGAACGCGCAGGCTTTTGCACCTTGGACAACGCATGCGGGAAGAATCGTATCAGCATCCGTGGCTGGAGGACTACACCTTTGTTGCGGATTGCGTGGGCCCAAACCCGTTGTCGCTTCGGCAGCTCCTTCTAAACGGACGTGCATCGCCACCCTTCCGCGAACCGTGTCCGATCGCAAAACCCAAAAACAAAGCCCGCGCGGCATAACACCGAGCGGCCTTTTTAAAAATAATGCCGCTGGTTTCTATAGAAAGATGAGGTCGCTACTGCGATACAGCCCAAACAGGCAGTCAGTTTCCTCGAATCCGGCGCAGGACTATCGCTCCCGTTTACTTATTCTTCCGATTACAAAGCCGGAAACAAACATAAGCGTCAGAAGGGAGAAGACCGGCAGTAGCAGCACAAACAGATCCCACAGTTCACGCACCATCCGACAAGTTTCCTTTCTGAGGTTTGAATGAAAGGGGCTGTGAGACAGGGCTGAATATTAATTTAATTCAAATCGGCGCACTTTGACCACCTCTATTGTGAAGATCTGGGAAAATAAAAAAGCCCGCTGCGGCATGACACCGAGCGGGCTTCATTCCCTGCAACGGGATCACGAAGCCGGCGTACGTATGGTTTGAGGGCGTCATCAGTCGGCCGCAGTAGAACTTAGTACCTGTACTCTTGAAGTGTAGGTGCTTGTTTGCCTGAGTAAAAGACAAAGCCCGTCAGAGTATCAACCTCGAACGGGCTTTTGAAATAATCCCGGCGACTTCCTACTCTCCCACGCAGTTACCCGCGCAGTACCATCGGCTCCAGCAGGCTTAACTTCCGTGTTCGGGATGGGAACGGGTGTGACCCTGCCGACAAAATCACCGGAAAACTCGTTCGATATGAAATTTCAGATTTGAAATTTCATATCGGTGACTTAGGTCTTTGTGCTTTGGTCTTTGTCTCTCATGCCCACGTTGATTCGCTCAACGAATGCAGCACGAAATCAAAGTCCAAAGGCCAAAAACCTAAGACCAAAGAAATCGAATAGTGACTGCAAGGCAAGTCTACGCGCAAGCGCGAGTGCTTGTTGCTTGAGTAAATTTTATGGTCAAGCCAAGGGACTGATTAGTAGTGGTCAACTGAGCACATTACTGCACTTACATATCCACCCTATCAACCTCGTGGTCTACGAGGAGTCTCACTGGCAGGACTAATCTTGGGTCTGGCTTCACGCTTAGATGCATTCAGCGTTTATCCATGCTCCACATAGCTACCGAGCGCTACGGCTGGCGCCATAACTCGTACACTAGAGGTGGATCCATCCCGGTCCTCTCGTACTAAGGACAGATTCCCTCAATCCTGCTCCGCCCACACCAGATAGGGACCGAACTGTCTCGCGACGTTCTAAACCCAGCTCACGTACCGCTTTAATTGGCGAACAGCCAAACCCTTGGGACCTTCTTCAGCCCCAGGATGCGATGAGCCGACATCGAGGTGCCAAACCCTGCCGTCGATGTGAACTCTTGGGCAGGATCAGCCTGTTATCCCCGGCGTACCTTTTATCCGTTGAGCGACGGCCCTTCCATACAGAACCGCCGGATCACTAACTCCTACTTTCGTACCTGTTCGACTTGTTTGTCTCACAGTCAAGCTGGCTTATGCGTTTACACTCTACGGCTGATTTCCAAACAGCCTGAGCCAACCTTCGAGCGCCTCCGTTACTCTTTGGGAGGCGACCGCCCCAGTCAAACTACCCGCCTGATAGTGTCCCTGCACCGGATTACGGCTGCTAGGTTAGAGTCCAGACAAACGAAGGGTGGTATCTCACCGTTGGCTCCACCGAAGCCCAAAAGCCTCGGCTTCAAAGCCTCCCACCTATCCTGCGCATCGTTTGCCCGAACCCACTATCAAGTTGTAGTAAAGGTGCACGGGGTCTTTCCGTCTAGATGCGGGAAACCGGCATCTTCACCGGTACTACAAGTTCGCTGTGTCTCTCGTTAAGACAGCTCCCAGATCGTTACGCCATTCGTGCAGGTCGGAACTTACCCGACAAGGAATTTCGCTACCTTAGGACCGTTATAGTTACGGCCGCCATTCACTGGGGCTTCAATTCGTAGCTTCGCCTTGCGGCTAACCACTCCTCTTAACCTTCCAGCATTGGGCAGGCGTCAGCCCCCATACGTCGTCTTCACGACTTTGCGGAGACCTGTGTTTTTAGTAAACAGTCGCCTGGGACATTTCTCTGCGACCGTCCCGGAG
>CAVOQJ010000018.1:227500-805296 GCA_963698325.1 Blastocatellia bacterium
TGACCATCGCCGGCGCTGGCGGAATAAGTTTCACCAGACAGATATATGGCGGAGACACGACTCAGCGCCCGGCGGGCCGTTGGTTTAATTCTGAGATCATCCGGACGGGCTACCATAACAAAAAAATCCGGCTCGATGGATTCAGTAAAACTGTTACCTTCGATAAAAACTCCGCTTGTTCTTACTCTCCCGATAGCCTGCTTTATTCCATCGGAAATCTGATTATTTGTAGCTATCAGCCAATGCACGTTAGCGGCACCCGAATCCCAGTATCGTCCGGTATCTTTTCCGGGTGCATAGGTCAGCTCACGTCCCGATCGGATAACTGGTTCGTCCTCGAGCAAATGACTGACGCAACACGCGTGCGGATCTTTTCCACAAGAGCGATAGTGCCCCCGAGTTGTTTTAATCGCTTCCCAACCGGGGAAAAGCCTGCAGTAGCTCACAGAGCAAGGTAGTTTTGCCAACCTCAGAAGTGAAGCCGCCAACAGCAACTATTAAAGGACGCTCGGATTCCATTAATGAGTTCGTCTCACTGTAACAAGGGCTCGGACACTTCGCCTCGGTTACTTCTTCTTGTCTTTACCGGCCGCGTTCGGCGCACTAACTTTCAAATATCCTCGCGCGTCCTTATAGATTCCGTATTGAACATCGTTCAGTTGTCCGTTATCGCCCTGGACCCGAATAATGAAGGTTTTGTTGTCAGCTCTGCCTTCAACCCGGCATGGCAGAAACCCTTTCACGTCCGGACTCCGATAGGCTGTGTAGTGTTCCTGATCACGCTTGTCGTAGCCGAGCACATAGACGCGATCAAAGTCGGGCTCGCCCAATGTATGTGGCTGATTGGAACTACTCTTCTCCAGGATTACCCAGCTTCCGGGCTTTGCTTCTTTGGCTGCATCCTTGTTCTTAGAACCTTCCGCGTCTGTGGAATCACCGTCAAGCCTTTGCCAAGCCACAAATTCGCGACCCGTACGATAGAAAATAATGTCGCTGGGCACTGTAAGCTCAACTTGCTTTCCGTAAATCCAACCTGCTGGAGCCGGTGAAATCTCAGAAGACAGCCGAACCTTGTACCAAAGTTCGTTTGTTTCTTCCGGTTCGTTTTCATCCTGATTTTCTTTTGCACTTCGATTAGACCCCTGTTGCGCGCTTCCAGCCTTCGGCGCTATATCGCTCTCGATAGACTCGGAAGACTTCGGCTTCGGCACTCGCTTCCAACCAACGATCTCGAACCTCGAGCCACTATCCAGCCGCATCATAATGTTCTCGTTGCCGCCGCGATCTGGATTAAGACGTAGGTTTGAGCTGGCGCGAAGCTGGCCGGTGGCCTGGGCCGGAATGTCTTTGTCTTCTTCCGCCAGCTTCCTGGAAACCTGCAGAACTTCATCCGGCATGACATTACGCGACTCAATCCAGCCTTCAGTCGTGTCTTCATCGTGCGCCTGGACTCGCAGCCAGCGCTCTTTCTTAGAATTGTCTGTCGGATCTTGAACGTCCTGAAAGTCCAGAATATCGACCGAATCACCACGATTCACTTCCAACAGATCGGCCGCGACTACTGCTGTCGAACTGCGGATCTGGGCTCGACGTGCAACTACCACACCCGTGTCGCTTTGCTTTGCCAGCGTCTTACAGCCCTGGGTCAATCCCAATGCAATCACGAGTAGTAGGCTCTTGCAAATCCAGCTCAATTTGGTATTCGTATTAGTCATTGTTAACTCTTAACTAAACTCGCTTCCCGCAAACTACCTTCGATGGCCAATGCAGCCGAGAAGTTTTCGTTGCGCCTTACTAAGCTCACGACTAACAGCTAACCTCGTTCCGGAACTTCCTCGTTCCACCTGGACACCATATGCTGAGACTGCTGAAGCGAGACTCAATTTTACCGGCGTTCTCCACGTAATCCCTAGCAAACGATTCCAATCCAGCGGGTTCACTAAGGAGTTTAATTATAATCTCGTTCGCGTTTCCGTGTCCTGTTGCGGGCAGTCGAAACAACCCCCGATACACATCATCAAGCGATGCTCGGCAATCAGAAAAATTTCTGAGCGATAGATCATAGAGGAACGCGACCAACATCCCCTGTTCGTACACCAGCGAAGAAGAAGTCGTCCAGCGGCGTTCCGAAGCGGTAATCAAGGACAACCGATCGTGGTCGACCGACGACGAATACGAATCATATACGCGTGCAATAGTTGCCAGGTAATCGTCGAAAGAGATTAGGCCCAGCCGCAGAGTCATCCGCAAAGCCTCGTAAAGTGTGAAGCCTTCAAAAAACCAATCATAGTCTCCAGCGAGCTTCAGAGAGTTGGGTACCCAAAGATGGAAAAGTTCGTGGCTGAGCACTATTCCCAGCCGCGACAAAACCCTCTTGCCGGTTGCTTTTCTACCCAGTAACAAGACAACGTTATTGCCCCTCGTTTCCGCGGTCCAACTTTCGGGGCCAACTTCTCCGGGAAAAGGCAACAGCATAAGAACTGCCTTGCGCTTGAGATTAACGCCGGTAATCCCGGAATATCCTTCGATAAGTTTTCCGGCAATTTTGATTGCGTCTCTATCTGAAATGGGCCACTTGCCGGACGTAATTATTGATAAGGTGTTGGCGCCAAGCTGATGGCTCTTTTCCTGCACGTCAGGCCCAATCAGAAAGACGGTGTTATCCGGGTCATCAGTTGAAAACTGCGAACCTTCTCGTTTTACGTTTGATGAGACCGACCAGCCCGCCGGCGCGTCAACCGAAATTAGTGCTGCTGCGAAACTGCCGGAATCCCTGGTTGCTGAAGGCAGCAAATCCGCCAGCATCAACAATCCGTGTTCCCTATTTACCCATGAGACGTGCGACATTTGCGCCGGCCGCGGGGGCTCCGAAACGTTCACCTCATATCTGAAGCGTGCAAACGTCTCGGTAGTTTGGAATTCGCCCGGCGCCAGTTGTTGAGCTCTCAATACTCTCCCCATCTGCCCTGATGGCTTCAACCATTCCAATCCGCTCACCCAATCCCAGAACGCCACCGTAGGCATTGCGAAAAGATAAAACGTTTGTTGCGTTAGGAAACTCTGTATCAATTCTGATTTTCGCCGGAGCGACAGAAACGACGCTGATTCGAGCGTGGAGTGTCTGAGCTTCAGCATTGCCAAGCGCCGCCAGGCAGAAAAATCCGCAAAGGGTGAAAACCCCGCCTCGCGTCATTGGCGATTGAGCGTTCCGTCTAAAAGAATTCAACAACGGCTTGATCATTACGTGGCACTTCCAGGTTGGTTTTTCACAAGTTCACGTGGGCCAGGGAGTTCTTTGACAGTGCTGGTAGGCATCCTTATACTGCTGCTCAGGACTCTAACATAACCCGTAAAAAAGTGACCAGAAACGGAAAATCAAAATTAGCCAAGGGCGGCGCGTTGTTTTCGCGCGCGCTCTCGCTTCTGCTGCTTGGTTTCATCGTCTATGGGACAACGGTTGAAGCCGCGCATACGCATGGAAACCTCATCGCAGCGAACAATGCCATCGCCGGTTCCTCTTTTTCGGATCCAGCTTCGGAAACGAAAACAAGCAGCAATCTGCTGGGCTGCGGTGATTGTCTCATTTGCCAACTCCACCAAAATTTCTCCGCCACTGTAATCGCCGTTCCTCCGAGCATTGTCCCAACATCGCTCACGTCTCGTTTTTCAAACTTAACGGCGGTATCGGTTCACTCTCAAAGTACCACGCCCAGAACCGGCCGATCGCCTCCGAAAACCTCCTTGTAATTGACGCTCTTTCGCATGGCGTTTTTTAGCCATGCGTAGGTCTTGCGAGTCCGCGCCAGCTCTTCATCTCAAAGGGTTTGAGATCGAATTTCTGGAAGCGGCCCGCTAGCTCCAGGCACCTTACCAGGAGGTTCAGTCGCAATGATTCTAATGAAGTCGTTCAGGTTCTCGCTGGCAGTCTTAATTTCCCTATTACTCTTCCAAACGATGTTCGCTCAAGCGCGAATCGGCGCGATCCAGGGTACTGTAAAGGATCCCTCAGGAGCGCTCGTTCGTGATGCAAAGGTGACGATTTCTCAGCCGCTCACGGGATATTCTCAGACCGTGCAAACGGATCAGCAGGGTTCATTCAAGTTAGTCAATATTCCTTTCAATACCTACAAAGTGCAGGCCGAGGCGCCCGGCTTTCAACCCGCCGAGCAATCAATCGACCTCGAAAGCACAATCCCGGCAACCATCGACCTTTCACTGTCGCTCGCCGGAGCCACTGCAGCGGTGACCGTAACCAGTGACAGTTCCGCCATACTCGAGCAGGACCGTACCTCATCAGACACCGATCTGAATCAGACGCTTCTCGAGCGACCCGTCGGTGCCGCGCCGTCGCGCGCCATCGAGAGTATGGTTGCATCAGCGCCGGGGTTCGTCACGGACGATAACGGTAGGATGCATCCGCGCGGTTCTGAGTCGCAGGTGCAATACGTGGTCGATGGCGTTCCAGTGACGGATAACATGTCCGCGATCTTCTCGACCAGCCTCGATGCGCGCACGCTCAGAACTGTGGAGGTGCTGACCGGCGGCATTCCGGCTGAATTTGGTGACAAGCTCGCCGGGGTAATTAACGTAAACACGCGCTCAGGTTTGGAGGGCCCAACTCAAGGTGGTCTTTCCTTTTCGGGAGGAAGTTTTTCGACAGGTGAGATAGCCGCAGATTTCGCGACTCACACCAGGAAGTTTGGCTTTCTCGCGAACCTTTCGACCACTACGTCGCAACGCTACCTCGATCCGCCCACTCTCGATAACTTCCATAACTTTGGTCGCACTGGAAAGGGCTTCTTCCGCCTCGATTACCAGTTTGACCAAAACAATAGCCTTAGAGGCAGCTTTACCTTTGGTGGATCAAACTTCCAGGTTCCCAACAAATTGGTACAGGAGATTGCCGGACAGGACCTGCGACAAAGGCTTCGCGACAATTCGCAGAACATCACTTTTCAACACGTCTTTTCGCCCAACACAGTCGCCCAGCTCTCCTTCTTCAACCGCAACAGCCACGCGCTATTGACGAGCAATCCCAGTGCAACTCCGGTTGTCGCTTTTCAGGATCGCACCCTTCAGAACTACGGCGGCCTCGGCTCGTTATCGCTCACGCGCGGCAGCCATAACATAAAGTTTGGCGGGCAGGTAACCATCACCCCGGTCAATGAAAACTTTAGTTTTTACCCTACCGTTCAATTCGACGACATCGTGGACGATGCTGGGAATGTTTTTCCCAATCCCATTAACAATTTTAATGCGTCCCACCCGTTTCTGTTTGCCGGTCAGAAGACGGGCAGAACTCTGAGCGCGTATGTACAGGATCGATTTCCCCTATTCAAAAACTTCACCCTTGATGCCGGGATTCGCTACGACAATTACAGATTAGTAATCGGTGAACAGTCGCTTAGCCCGCGCATCGGCGTGGCTTACTACATTCCTGTCTCGAAAACCACGCTTCATGCTTCTTACAATCGTCTTTTCCAACCGCCGCCGGCGGAAAGTCTTTTGCTTGCAAGTTCACAGCAAGCGGCGACAATTTCTCCGATAGCGGTGCTTCAAGGTGTCACAACGGTTCGACCTATTTTGCCGGATAAGGAAAATGCCTTTGAAGTTGGAGCACAGCAGTTGATAAGCAAGTATTTACGCGTAGGCGCAACCTTGTATCAAAAGCGTATCAGGAATTTTTCCGACAAGGATCAATTCTTCGAGACCGGAGTGATTTTCCCGATTGCAATTTCATCCGGACGCGTGACGGGCGAGGAGTTGAGAATTGAGTCCACTGACATCAGGGGGTTTCACGGGTTCGTCTCGTATGCAAACGCCCGTGCCTATGGCGTCACGCCAATTAACGGCGGACTGTTTCTGGGTGAAGATACTCAGAGTCTGGAAGTCGCAGGTCTGAAATTCGCCAACGATCACGACCAAAGAAACGAGGCCCAATTCCAACTCGGCTACAATCATAAACCTTCCGGCCTCTACGCTACTCTCAGTGGCCGGTACGACTCTGGCGTCCCCACAGATGTTGAGCCTGGAACGACGCTGGCGCAATTCGTAGCGGAAGGATTCGACCCGCGACTCTACAACGAGATCGACTTTCAGCGCGGACGTGTTCGGCCCAGAACTATACTCGACTTCTCTATCGGCGCAGACCTGCTAAGAAAAGAGCGCGTCTCTATGAACCTTCAGTTCGATGTTCAAAACCTAACCAACGAACTGTTCCTTTACAACTTTGAGTCTGTTTTTAGTGGTACGCATGTAGGCTACCCGAGGTTAATCAGCGGCCGCCTGGGGCTTAGATTCAAATAGGAGGGAACCTTCCTGCGCCTGAAAGCCTATGGCTTTTCGAAGCAAATTAATGCGGGACTTAATGGGGCGTAAACCGTCAAGTTCCGCTTGCCGCCGGCGGATTCATTTCCATTGCTGTCTCTGATTTGTTCCACAGCTTCCGAAGGAGGCAAATCCTATGAAGGCAGCGGTGCAACTGATGGCCATAGAACCGGCGTTGGCATAATGCTTTTGAGGACAAAAATGAAATGAGGCCAGTGGGAAGGCTACCCTCGCATCCATTCCAAGATAATATAGCGACTGGCTGGTCGGTCATGAAAGCTGTTGGCCGGTTTTTTCTTTAGGGTGCTTTTATCAAAACCACATCCCACGCCCAGCGTCCGAGTTGAGCGTCCTGAGTATCTCTCACTTCGGCCCTGAACATGAATAAGTTGCCATACCGGTCAGTCCGATTTTTCTGTTTGTAATCCAATTCTAAGGTTTTAAGTCCAAGCTCATGCATTGTGTGTAACTCGGTGGTCTCTGAAAGGCCGTTGTGATTCGTATCCTGCCACAAGCGTAGCGACGAAAAGATAGTATCATTCTGCGTTATCTTGCCATCACCATTCCCACCATTTTCCGGCTTATCGTACTCCGCAAGAGCGAGAAAACCATTCCTGTCAACACCATCAACAGGCTCAGGCTGCGGAGTAAAACTCCCGAACAACTCGCGACCATCATCGATGGTGCCATTGCCATTGCGATCAAGGACCAGCCACGCATCATCCGAGTCGATGGATGTCCAAGATAGATGTTCGGCGGTACCGGAAACATTCAAATTAAAGTTGACACCTCCAGCTTCATTTGTCAGATTAAAGCCGTCGTCGGACACGTCAATCAGAATCGGAGAATCGATAATACAGCGACAGAGTTCCTCGTTCCATTCTTTCGGATATGCACATACGCCAGGAGTACAGTAGTCATGACACGTATTCGTTTCGAAATTCCAATACCAACCTGAGTTTTCACACGAGGCGTAATCAAACGTGCACACGTATTGGCAATAGTAAGTATCCCAGTGGTAGGAGTCACATGCTGGAGGATTCCCTGATGCACTACAGGAAACCTGCGAGCAAGTAGAAACTGTAACATCACCACTGTTGTTAGAGCCATCGCAGTTCCAGTCGACGGTAAAGAAGTGTAGAACTTGAACTTCTGCCGGGCCTGCCAGAGTTTGTGCCGTGCTATGCAATCCTGGCCCACCAATACTTCCTGTAATCTGAACTTTGTTCTTTGTATAAATATTAGGGCAAGATCCGCTAGAAGTGGTCGTTATTTGAATGTGCCCAGCCCTTACGTCACCAACAGCGCAGGTACCCTCGCCCGTACACGTTGCCGAGCCACCCAGGACCGTTACTGAACAACCGCTAACAGCCGTTAGGGAGGCTGAGACCAGTTGGGAAGAGAGGATGTAGAGCATTACGCTAAGACCTATAAGGATGACTATGTTGCGTAAGATAATTCTACTACTCAGAATTTTCTTAAAAGTTTGAATGAGTCCCATAGCTAGCAACCTCGCTTTAGCTAATTGGTTTGAAGATTCCTTAAGCACAATTGGACAATCGCACTAGAACCCGTTTGCCTGCTTCTAATCGACACGAACCGATGCTCTTCATCACCCCCTGCTGGTTTTCTTCTGACAACTTGCCCACCCAGAAATCAAGTACTTTTCCCGTGCTGTCAACAAGAATGAGAGTTGGCGTCGCTGAGACCTTAAGACCATTGAGATCGATTGCGGCTAGAATATCCATCCTAAGGCGGTGTTGTTTGACATACTCTTGGACTTCGTCTGCTGTATTCGGGAAGACGGGGGCGCAAGAGACTCGATGATAGGATTTGGTTTGCCCTTCAGAAGATTCGAAATCAATTCTGAGTACGCCGGATTCAAAGGAGGTATTATGTTCAAGCCATCGTCCGGGAGGTCTTTAACATTCAAGCGTCCATTGACAGATTGTTTCAGTTTGGTTGGTTGTCGGCTGAATCCGGTCGTTATGACAACCCCTAATGCAAGTAGGATCATCCCAACCAGAATTGTGTTCTTCATATGCACCTCGTCTAGGCAGTTCGGCACCGGGCTCAATCCACTAAATCTCGTGAGACCTCAGACCGCTTACTCAAATCCAACAGTTATCTACAGCGGGAAGGAAAAACTCTTGGTAATACAAACAAGGAAACCTAATAGGAGTGCGTCGTAGGAAGGCGAGACACCCATTAACAATCCAACGATTCCGAAGTAAAGGGAGACTACGCAGACAACTTGCGCTTGTCAAGGTTCTTGCAACAAGTAGTAAAGGTTAAGATGTCAAGTTTTTAATCATTTCGAAAAGCGCCGATATTACGCGATAGCTACCAGAAGATACTGCGAGCGCTTTAATCCCTTTCTTTGAATTATTAAATAGCGTGATAATCAATTCACCACCATGGTCATCTACATAGGCATTAACAACTTCCAGCTCGTTAATTGAAGAGCTGACAGGTGGTAAGTTTGTTGCGGTTACCTGTGTTTCCTGGCGCGCTGTTTTATGTTTGTGCGTCTTTTAACTGCTGCTCCTACTAATACTCCTCCTGTGACAACAGCTAACGCAGGAACAAAAACATACTTAATTGGTCGCGTTTTCATGAGGCACCTCGCTTGTGGAAGGTTAAGAAATCAGGACTGAGTTGCCGAATACCAAGTGATATGGGATAAGCCAGTGAGCAGCGCGACAGTAGCTCATTACCATAGCATGTCAATGTTTCCGCGGCTGTGTGTTTCCGCGGCTGTGTGTATCCGCGGCTGTGTGTTTCCGCGGCTGTGTGTTTCCGCGGCTGTGTGTTTCCGCGGCTGCTGTTTCCGCGGCTGCTGTTTCCGCAGGCTGCTGTTTCCGCGGCTGCAACTGAAACCAGAGCAAATGCATTTTCTTTGAATTGGCAGACTGAGCCCGCAACGTTTCATTGACACTTTGACGGCCGATTCTAGAATACAGCCGTTCTTCGTCCCTTGTTTTTGCCTAACTTTGAGGGATTTGTTATGAGTCTGGTCAAGATCATTGTAATCACGATCATAGTGATTCTAAGCATTCTGCTTTTCGGACGCTTTTTTACTTAGCCGAACGGCTGCATGCTTCTGCCTGCCGCAACACACAAAACAATCCACTCAACCCGAAGTGCGTTACTTCTGCGTTCGCGCATTGCCTCCTGGCTCAAGATCGCAGGCGCTTTGGCGATAATCGCCCTGCCCTTGATTCATCTTCAAGCACAAGAACCGGTAGAGGGCGATGAAGTAGTAAAGGTCAGCACGGATCTGCTGGTCTTCCCCATTCGCATAAAAGACAAACGCCGACAAGCCGCCACTACGCTCACTGAACGCGATCTGTTATTGAAAGACAACGATCACGTTACTTCAGGATTGTATCTCTATCCTGGCGCCGATCGCGTTGCCCTTGTCTTCGCTCTCGACGAATCCGGCAGTTTGCGCGAGATCGTTTCGCAGCAGCGCGAAGCGGCGCTCGCACTGTTTGGCCGGTTTGGCGAAAGGTCGCAAGTGGCGGTCATCCGGTTCGCGGAGAAGCCGTTGCTCGTAGCGTCCTTTGGCAGAGACACCTCCGCAGCGCGCGAAGCGTTTAAGTTTCCAGTTAGAGCAAATCAACACACCGCCATCTTCGACGCGGCAGCGGCGGCAGTGAACGCATTTGACGCACTGCCGCGCGTTCGTTCCGAACGTCGCATCGTTGTTTTGATTAGCGATGGGCTGGATAACGCAAGTACGATTAAGCCGGGTGCAATAATTCAGGCGGCATTGCAAAAACAGATCTCTTTCTATGTGATCCATTTGCCGCTGTTCGAGCCACGCGATGGACGGTTGGCGGTGCGATACCCTGCAAAGGGTTTTCGGGAACTCGCCGAAAAAACCGGTGGCAAGTATTTTCTTGTCGGTAATGAAGCCTCCGCCCTCGCGCCACAGGCAAATAAGACCAGCACTGATTTAACGCCGATCTTCCAGGCAATTGAAGAAGACTTGAGGAGCCAGTATCTGCTGGGGTTTTACGCAGGCGACGCGTCACGGGATGGTCGCAACCATCGTTTTACCGTTAGCTTACCGGCCGGGGTCGAATATCAATTAGGGGGCCATGGTTACTCCCGGACACATGAATTTTTCGTTAAGATGCCGAGCGATCTTCCAAAACCATAAAATATACTTGGGCAAGGTTAAGATGCCTCAGTACATTTTCCCTGGCGATGACTTGCGTCTGTCCGGTTGATTCGCTAAATAGTCCGCGTCCCAGGCGGACAGTTCGCTTCGGATGCTAATATCTTTCAAATTCAAACCTTCAGCTGCACTCAAAACACATGACCGAACAACAGGAACCTGGTTTGCGAAAAATTCGTCGCGCTCTCATCAGCGTGTCAGACAAAACTGGAATCGTCGATTTCGCGCGCGAGCTTAAGGCTTTTGGCGTAGAGATCATCAGCACAGGTGGCACGGCCAAGTCGCTGCGCGACGCGGGAATCGATGTACGCGACGTTTCCGACGTAACGGGCTTTCCGGAAATGATGGACGGCCGCGTGAAAACTTTGCATCCGAAAATCCACGGCGCTTTACTCGGTTTGCGCGACAATCCCGAACACCGCGCCGCAATGCGTGAGCACGGCATTGAGCCAATCGACATGGTCGTCGTCAACCTTTATCCCTTTGAGCAAACAATCGCGCACGAAGGCGTCACCCTTGAAGAAGCAATCGAACAGATCGATATCGGTGGACCGGCCATGCTCAGATCTGCAGCGAAGAATTTCCGCAGTGTGGCCGTCGTGCCTGACGCGTCCCACTACGAGTTCATTCTGTACCAGATGGGCCAGCATGATGGGGCGCTAACGCTTGAGCTTCGGCACGAGCTCGCAACCGGCGCATTCCTGTGCACGGCTGCGTATGATGAAGTCATCTACAACTACCTGAGCGAAAAGGAACAAGAAGAGTATGTTGCCAAGATCCCCCCGGATTCGTTAGAGGATTCGGACTTCCTGAATCTCAAGAAGATCTCGGACTTGCGATACGGCGAAAACCCGCATCAGAAGGCTGCGCTGTACAGTCTCCATCGACCAATTTGCGATGATTCATCAACAGAAACAATTCACGGCGTGGCCCCGGCCGGGCTCCTTTCTGGCAAGGAAATGTCATTCAACAACTACGTCGACGCCGATGCGGCCTGGCAACTCGTCTACGATTTTGATGAACTTGCGTGCGCGATCATCAAACATACGAATCCTGCGGGCGTCGCTCTGGGTAAGTCGGCGGAAGAAGCTTATCGTCGGGCGTTGGCAACGGACCCGATCTCAGCTTTCGGAGGCATTGTCGCTTTCAATCGTCAAGTTGATGAGGCCGCGGCGCGCGCAGTCGTCGAGATATTTACCGAAGTGATCATTGCCCCGGACTATGACCCTGGCGCTCTGGAAACCCTGAAAACAAAAAAGAACCTGCGCGTTTTGCGCTGCGGCATGCCGGAAAAGATGTCAGGCCTCGAGTACAGACAAATCTCTGGCGGCATGCTGGTGCAAACGCGCGACACGCATCAGCTGAAGCGAGAAGACCTGAAACTTGTTACTAAACGCGAACCTACCGACAACGAGATCAACGACCTGCTGTTCGCCTGGACAGTCTGCAAACATACAAAATCAAATGCGATTGTTTATGCGCGGGCTGGACAGACGGTTGGGGTAGGCGCGGGTCAGATGTCGCGCGTCGATTCTGTGAAGCTTGGGGCGATGCGCGCGCAACTGCCCGTCAAAGGTTCGGTCCTCGCATCTGATGCCTTCTTCCCTTTTCGCGATGGTGTCGATGAAGCTGCAAAGCATGGAATCACAGCGGTAATCGAGCCCGGTGGCTCAATGCGCGACGCGGAAGTGATTGCGGCCTGCGATGAAAATAACATCGCCATGGTCCTTACAGGCATCCGGCACTTCAAACATTAGGCTGCAGGAGCGTTGTTGGTGCTCTATGCTCAGCACATCAGACTTGCTCTTTCACCAGACTTTATTGATACTTCGACCCCTATGCTAAAAGACAAATTCGGGATCATCTTCGGCGTTGCCAACAAACGCTCCATCGCCTGGGCCACCGCGCAGTCTCTGCATGAAGCAGGTGCGCGTCTGGCTTTCACTTATCAGGGCGACCGGCTCAAAGAAAACGTCGAAAGCCTGACGCAAGAGGCCATGCCCGGTTCGCTGCTCCTGCCCTGTGACGTTACGAAGCAGGAAGAAGTCGACGCAACCTTCAAGCGCTTGGCGCAAGAATTTGGCCGTCTCGACTTTCTAATTCACAGCATTGCGTACGCGCCGCGGGAGGCACTAGGTGGCGAGTATCTCGACACCAGCCGCGAAGCCTTTCTTACCGCACTCGAGATCAGTGCTTATTCATTGGTTCAACTCGCGCGCGCGGCGACCCCGTTTATGACGGAGGGCGGCAGCATTGTTTGCATGACTTACTACGGCGCGGAAAAAGTTGTTGCGGGTTACAACGTCATGGGGGTTGCGAAGTCGGCATTGGAAGCAAGCACACGTTACCTGGCGAATGACCTCGGCCCACGCAACATTCGTGTCAATGCCATCAGCGCCGGTCCGATTCAGACTCTTTCGGCGCGTGGTGTGGCGGATTTCAGTTCGATGTTGAAGCACGCCGCCGAGCGGGCGCCGCTACGCCGTAATGTGGAAGCTCGTGAGGTCGGAAATACTGCGTTATTCCTCTGCAGCTCTATGGCATCGGCCATCACCGGCGAAGTCATCTACGTCGACTGCGGCTACAACATCATGGGAATTTGAAGAGCTATGGCAGAGAAAGAAGAACCTGACGAACATCAGTTGGGCACCACTCAGGACGAACAACTTCTCGAGAGCCCGGGGCCGGCTGAGTTTACACATACCGATACCTGGCGAGTTTTCCGGATCATGGGTGAGTTCGTTGAAGGCTTTGACGAGCTTGCCACGCTCACGCGGGGAGTCTCTATTTTTGGTTCAGCCCGTACACGCATTGATGATCCCGACTACCAGGCTGCCCAGGAAACGGCGGCGTTACTCGTTCATTCAGGATTCGCGGTGATCACCGGCGGCGGACCGGGGATTATGGAAGCGGCCAACCGCGGCGCCTTTGAGGCCGGGGGACTTTCAATTGGCTGCAACATCGAGCTGCCGTTTGAACAGAGCTCAAACCCCTACCTGACGAAAGGATTGAAGTTCAAATACTTTTTCGTTCGTAAGATGATGTTCGTCAAATACAGCCTGGGCTTCATTATCTTTCCCGGCGGGTTTGGTACGCTCGACGAACTTTTCGAAGCTCTGACCCTAATTCAGACGCAGAAGATCCGTAACTTTCCAGTGGTGCTTTTCGGCTCTGCTTACTGGGAGGGATTGCTAAATTGGATTCGCGATTTCGCGGTGAAGGAAGGTAAGGTTACCGAGCAGGATCTGAAGCTGTTACATGTGACGGATTCTCCGTCGGAAGTGGTTCAACTCATCATCAATAGCCAGGACTCTTTACGGCTGGATAATAGTTTGATTTCTGAGATTGCTGATCCTTACCCAACCTCCGCCAAGGACTAAGAATTGTTGCAGTCAAATTCAGCCCTCTACGTTTGTCTTAAGCCATTCGAGATAAGGGTTTGACACAGCGGTTAGCGGAAAGGCCACAATTTCCGGCGTCTCGTAACTGTGAACGATCCGTGCTTCCTTTTCTAATTCCTCGAACCTCGCTGCGGTCGTCTTTGCAATTAGTAAAACTTCGGATTGCCGCTCAACCTTGCCTTGCCAGCGGTAAACCGACTCCATCTCAGGAAGGATCTGCACGCATGCCGCGAGACGCTTCTCCACCAGCATCTGAGCCAATCGCGCCGCCTCTTCTCGGTTTGCGGCTGTCATGAAAACTGCGATCGCGTCAGTTGACATCTTCGTTCCTGTTGTCTTGACGATAGAGGAGCTCGGTTCTTGCTATTCGTCATCTTCGGACAAGCCGCCGGTCAGAGGCGTCGTATCTTCACCGAAGAACGATTCGTAGATTTCCCTGGCACGATCGAAATCACGCTCGTCAACAAAGATGACGGCGCCTTCTGACGTCGCCGACAGCAAAGGCGAGAGTGTGTCGGCACCGCCAGACTTAATGACTGAGCGAATCCCGTTTTGCGTCAAAATGTCGTTAACCATTTCGGCTTCAGCGGGCGAGCCGAGATGATGCAGCGGGAGGAATTTGGCTTCACTCCCATCGTGCATTGTTGTTTCAGACGTCAAGCGTCGCACTAACTCAGAGCCGTCGTCAGGACATCGAGTGATGCCGGGTTGGTATTCGGACTCGCAAACAGGACAGAACATAAAGATCTCCAGTGACTTTTTTGAGTAGTAGTTCTTGGTCTTTGGTCTTTGATCTTTGGTCTTCGATCTTCGGTCTTCGGTCTTCGCTCGCACAGCTTTCAAGCTGGCAATACGACCAGGCTGTGAGCAAACAAAAATCAAAGACCAAAGCCCCAAGACCAAAGACCAAAGGCTAATGCAGAGCTACTTTACCGCACGTACTGCCCGTTCAAAAGGAATCTCCTCAAAGTGGGTCATTTGTTTGAACGCGCGAAAGCGTTCATTGATTTCATCATGCGTAAGCTTCTGCACTCGCGCAGTGCCAAACTCTTCCACGTTGAAGGATGCCATAACAGACCCAAAGATCATCGCTCGTCTCATGGCCGCCTCGTCGAGCTTTTCCTGACTGGAAAGATATCCCATGAAGCCACCGGCAAATGTGTCGCCGGCTCCGGTGGGATCAAACACTGACTCGAGCGGGTAAGCGGGAATTGCGAAATAACTCTGGTTGGTGAAGAGAGCGGCGCCGTATTCGCCGCGCTTTACAATGAGGGCCTTAGGTCCCCAAGAAAGTATTTCGCGAGCGGCTTTAATGAGATTAGGTATTTCCGTCAACTGCCGAGCTTCAGCGTCATTGATAATAACGACGTCCACGCCCTTGATCGTGCGCAGCAGCGATTCACGCGCGGTTTCGATCCAAAGATTCATAGTATCCAGCGCCACCAGCTCGGCGTTGGGAACTTGTTCGCGTACACCGCGCTGAAGGTCGGGCTGGATGTTACCCAGGAAAACGAGTCGTGCAGCCTTCGACGCCTCTGAAAGCTTTGGTTGGAAATCTGCAAATACGTTAAGGTGCGTGTTGAGCGTATGCGCTATGTTTAGATCGTAGTCGTAACGTCCAAACCACCTAAACGTTTTTCCGTCGGGTATGCATTCGAGGTCGGAAGTGTCGATGCTGTGATTATCAAAGACCTGTCGTTCGCCGGCGCTAAAATCTCCTCCTACCACACCTACGACTCTGACGTCGGTGTAGAAACTGGCAGAGATTGAGAAATGAGAAGCCGAGCCTCCGAGCATCTCCTCACATTTACCAAAAGGCGTTTCGACCGCGTCGAAGGCCACAGAACCAACTACGAGCAGCGACATTTGTTTTTGTTTGCGGTTCGGATTCGATGCAGAATGGCAAATGTAAAATGAAAAATGATGAATGGAAAATTAGAATAGTTTCCATCTGTCATTTCAGATTTCTCATTTATCATTTTTGAAAAAAACTACTCTCTGTTACGGCGTAACGCCTTCTGGCTCGATCGGCCCGCCTAACGCTTCCAGGTCGATTGCCGCTTGCTTCGAGAAAACGCTGTTCGGATAAAGGATTACCAGGCGCGAAAGATAGACGCGTGCATCTTGGCGGAGCTCGTCTGCGTTTTTTTCCTTCGTCTTTTGTTTGCCGCGATTCTCCGCCAGTCGTAAGCTACTTTCGCCGGCAATGTAGAGCACCTCATCCATCCGGGCAAAATTAGGATTGCCCGCGTCGATTTCCTCGCACCGTTTGATCGCGGCCACGTAAGCCTTCTTCAGCTTGAAGTAATGACGAGCGACTTCAAGATTGTGCAACGAATCTTTTTCCAGTTCCGCATCGCGAATGGTTGAAGGGTCCGGACCCGTCTTCGCTTTTCCCTGGCCATAAAGAGCCGAAGCCGAGACAAACAGCGCGGCGATCACGACCAATACTGTTACAAAAATCTTTTTCATAAATCACCTTTCAGCCTGGGCAATGGATTTGCAGCTCAACAATCCTACGAGACCAAGTTGGATGCTGGCTTTTCAGGAGAGTGCATATTTCTTCACTATAGCGTCAAGTTTCTTCCGCGTCTGTTCCGGCCACAAATGCGGCGGCGTGAAGATCGCATGCTTCAGGGCCGAACCACACTTGCAGTTGCGCTCCTGCCCGCCTAAACGTCTAACCGCTTCCTTCATAATGAGCTGCGCATTCCGGACGTTCTTATTGAGATACTGGATGACGGAATCGGCAGTAACGGCATCATGACCCGGATGCCAACAGTCATAATCTGTAACCAGGGCGAGCGTGGCGTAGCAAATCTCGGCCTCGCGCGCTAGCTTGGCTTCCTGCAGGTTCGTCATTCCGATGACGCTCATGCCCCAGCTCCGGTAAACTTCCGATTCTGCTTTGGTGGAAAATGCCGGTCCTTCCATGCAGAGATAAGTGCCACTGCGATGCGTTTTAACGTCGGTAACCTTGCACGACTTTTCGAGTATGTCGCCCAATTCATCACAAACAGGATGAGCGAAGGTCACATGCGCCACGATTCCCTCGCCGAAGAAAGTTGACTCTCGCACGCGTGCGCGAGTCCTGTCGAAAAACTGATCGGGAATAACCATGTCTAGTGGTGCATACTGCTCTTGCAACGAACCAACCGCCGACGCTGAGAGTATGCGCTCAACCCCGAGAAGCTTCATCGCATAAATGTTCGCCCGAAAAGGGACCTCGGTAGGCGTGAAGCGATGTCCGCGCCCATGCCGCGGCAGAAAAGCGACCCGGTGATTTTCAAGTGTGCCCACGATGAATGAATCTGATGGAGAGCCAAAAGGAGTGTCTACGGAGATCTCCTCAACATCCTGAAGCTCCGCCATCTGGTAGAGTCCGCTGCCGCCAATGATTCCTAAGCGCACTTGTTCCATGAGACCTATTTCTTGTCCTTGCAGTTGTTCTCTTTGACGTAGACACCCAGTGCGTCTTGACTGCGTTTTGCGAGCAATTCATCCATCAACGCGTTCTTCGCTTTAGGCTGTTCGGCCACTAATTGGAACCGCGCTGAGCTTTCCATCATGCTCAACGATTCGACACAATGGCTCATCAGGATCGTGATAAAACAAGCAGCCCCAGCATTCGCGCGCGGCTTGCGGCAACAACTTCTTCTTCATTTCAAGTGTTTCCGCCGGGTAAAGGTCGTAGCCCATTATCCAGGCAAACGGTACGTGTGCGCGCATCGGCACAAGGTCAGCAAAACCAAACAGCGTCTGCCCTTCTCTATTGAGACGCCAACACTGCATCGATCGATTATGACCCGGATAAGTTTTCATGTGCAGCCCGGGCACAACTTCGTACTCGGCTTTCTTCAATTCCAGTTGGCCACTCGAAACCAGCGGCCGCCAGTTGTCGGGCAGATAACTCGCGCGATCTCGTTCGCTGGGAGCTTCAGCGTGTTCGACTTCCCCTTTCGAAACAAAATAACGAGCATTGCGGAAAGTGGGCACAGCACGACCTTCTGAGTTTAGCGCCGTATTTCCGCCCGCATGATCGAAATGGAGATGAGTATTGATAACGATGGTTATGCTATCCGGCTCGACATCAGCCACCTCACGCAACGATTCAGCGAGCGGTCGCTGTCGCTCTATACCGAACATCTCAGTGTGCTTCCTGGACCATTTCTCGCCGATGCCAGTTTCGATCAGGATGCGCTCGCTGCCAGTCTCTATGAACACACAATTCATGTTCATTCTGATGCGGTTCTGTTCATCGGGAGGACAAACTCTTGCCCACAGGGTCCGCGGAACTACTCCAAACATGGCGCCCCCGTCGAGATGAAACTCACTGTCGGGAATAATCTCTACGCGGTAGTCGCCAAACTGCATCTCGATTTCGTTCCAGCCGTCTCCTTACTTCTGACGCTTTTTAGGTTCGCTATTCTTCGATTCCGCCTTCGGCTTGGGACTATTCTGTGCTGGTTCGACTGGAGCCGGTTGACCTGACTGGTCTGGTCCCGGAGCAAATTCAGGCGGCATTCCCTGCGGCTGCTGCTGCGGTTCCGGCATTTTCACCTGGAAGTTTTGGGCCACGGTAACGTGCGAACGCTTGACGATATCGTCGAGTATTTTCTTCTGCTTCTCCTGCTCGACGGCAGCCCGGGCCTTCTCGCGTCCAGTTTTTGGCGGCGCAAACGGATTATCACCCTCACCGCCAGTCTCTCCAATCAGGATGTGCCGAGCGTGAACTTTCTCTTCCGACTTGCCATCCTTAGTTTCCGTCTTACGTTCGTCAAGTTTGATAATATGGAAACCGAACTTTGATTCTACCAGCTCGCTGATCTCGCCGGGCTTCAAGGCAAACGCGGCTTGCTCAAACTCAGGCACCATCTGACCTTTGCCAAACCAGCCCAGGTCGCCGCCCTTTTCCTTGCTTCCAGGATCGGTGGAAAACTCCTTCGCCAACTTTGCAAAATCCTCGCCCGCGCGTGCCCGCTTCAACACTTCCTCGGCTTTGGCGCGGTTCTGCTTAGCGTCCAATTCGGGATGTTGCTTAAGATACTCATCAACTTCCTGATCCGTAGCTTTCATTTTCTCGGCCAACTGTTCCTGTGCATATGTCCGCGCGAGAAGTCGAGCTTGTTCAAGTTTTATTTGCAAGTCGACCGCGCGCTGCTTGTCGGTTCCCGCCGCAATGGCGCGTTGTTCTCCAATCAGCACTTGTCCGAGTTGCCGTTTAACCTGCTTCATTTGCTCTTCGGGAATTTGACCACCGGCGAGTTGCGGGTTCTGCGCTTTGGCGTCATTTATGAATTGGTCAAACCTCGCCTGGTTAGCAGGCTGCTTGAAAAAGTCTTCAACCTCTTGTTCGGAGATATTCGGACCGGCGGGACCAGTTCCCTGCGATTTGAAATAGTTCTCAGCTAAGATGACAGACCGAACCAGTTCCATCTGACGCTTTACTTCAGGCTTATTGCCAATTCCTTTGGCACGTGCCTCCTCGGCAACGGCCAGCAGCTTTTGGAGATCGTCTGCAAAATCCTTGCGCGCCGCCGCGTCGGACGCGAGCCGCGAACGAAACTGTGGCGGCTGATCTTCCGCAATCAACGACATGTCTTCTGCCGAAAGATTGGAAATCTCCGTTCGCCGCGCCTTCACTTGCCAGACGATTAAGCCGATGGCAAACACTACGGCTACAGCGGCCGCAATCCATGCTTTAGTAATTGAACTCAAAATACTTATCCTTTCTTAAAAAACGAATCTAATCGTGCTGTACTAACTCGAGCAATACACCGTTAGACGACGCGGGATGAATAAATGCGACCAGACAACCGCGCGCCCCTTGCCGTGGGGCTTCATCAATTAAGCGAGTGCCCTTCTCCTTCAGCTTTGCCAGCGACGCGCGAATATCTGTAACCCTGACCGCTACGTGATGAATTCCCGGGCCGCGCTTTTCCAAAAACTTTCCGACCGGTGAGTCCTGGCTCAGCGGTTCGAGCAGTTCGATGTACGTTTCACCAATCGGCAGCATTGCAACTCGCACCCCTTGATCCCTTACCTCTTCCGTGAAATCGACCTGCAATCCCAATGCGTCTTGCCATAGTCCGAGGGCTTCGTCGATTCGGCGCGTTGCAATACCAATGTGATCAACCTTCATACTTAGTTCAGAGTCTTGAGTTTCCAGTCCGCAGTCTGTTCTGAGTTTGGTACCTACCGTTCAAAGTAAAGCGTTCGTTCTTACGATTCCAAGACTCCAGACTCTAAACTCCAGACTTCAGTCCAAGGATCTCTTCTACCGCAGAATAAGGGTCTCGGCGCCTGCTGGCAACTTCACCCACCAGCTGATCGAGCTTCTCGGATGCCGAATCCGACCCCAGGGTTTGCGCCACCAGTCGTTCCCGCAGCAGCTCAAGGATGCGCCAACGTGCGATTGCTCGGCGCCGATCGTCTCCGGACTCTGTCTTCAAATGGAAGTCACGATATCTCTCGATCGCGGCCGCTAACTCCTGAGTTCCCTTGTTTTCAGTGGCTACAGTCTTGACTATTGGAGGGTCCCAGGCGTCGTCTCTCGTGGCCAGTGACAACAGCGCTTCCAATTCCTTTTCAGTAGTGTTAACACCCTCGCGATCGGCTTTGTTGATGACAAAGATGTCGCCGATTTCCATGATGCCAGCCTTGATTGCCTGGATATCATCGCCCATTCCCGGAACCAGTACGACTACGGAAATATCCGCCGCCTTTACTACTTCAACCTCGTCCTGGCCTACACCCACCGTCTCGATAATGATTTTGTTATAACCCGCAGCATCGAGTATTGAAACGGCATCGACGGTGGTGCGCGCCAGGCCGCCCAGATTTCCTCGGGTGGCCATCGAGCGAATGAAGACGCCGCTATCCAGACCGAGCGTCTGCATGCGAATCCGATCGCCCAAAATCGCCCCACCGGAAAATGGACTCGACGGATCAACCGCAACAATCCCTACGCGCTCACCCTGCTGCCGGTAGAGTAAAGCGAGTTTGTCTACCAAAGACGATTTTCCCGCGCCGGGTGCGCCCGTAATTCCTATTACCAATCCACGGCCCGTCAATGGGAAAATCTTCTTCATCAACTGTGCTGCATCTTTGGAAACATCTTCCACTTTCGAGATCGCCCGTGCTACCGCTCGCACGTCACCTGCCGCGACACGATCGACTAGCGACGTGTTGTTGTTATTTGCGGAGTCCACTTATTAGACAGCCTGTTGCAGGATTTCGCGGGCGATAATGATTCGCTGGATCTCGGAAGTTCCCTCGCCAATAGTGCAGAGCTTCGAATCGCGCCAGTATTTTTCAGCGGGATAGTCCTTCGTGTAACCGTACCCGCCATGTATCTGAATTGCCTCTTCACAAACATTCACACTTACTTCGGAGGCAAACAGCTTGGCCATCGACGATTCTTTGGTGGTTTTCCTGCCCTCATCTTTCATCCACGCGGCGCGATACATCAGCAAGCGCGCCGCGTCTATTTGCGTGGCCATGTTTGCAAGCTTGAATTGAATCGCCTGAAACTCGGATATCGGCTTGCCAAACTGTTGCCGCTCCTTCGAATAGCGCAGAGCCGACTCGTAAGCGCCCTGGGCGATTCCAACTGCAAGCGCCGCTATCGATATTCGGCCGCCATCGAGAATCTCCATGGCGTTCACAAAACCCTGACCTTCATCACCGAGACGATTCTCGTCAGGCACGAAGCAGTCTTCGAACACTACGCTGGCTGTTTCCGACGCGCGCAAACCAAGCTTGTTCTCCTTCTTCGAAGGAGAGAAACCAGCCATTCCCTTTTCAAAGACGAATGCTGAAATTCCCTTACTCCTCTTTGAGCGATCCGTCACCGCAACCGCCACACAGGTATCAGCATGAATCGCGTGAGTGATAAAATTTTTGCTGCCGTTTACAATCCAACCGCCATTCTTCTTGACTGCCGTCGAGCGCGTTCCGGACGCGTCCGAGCCCGCACTTGGTTCCGTCAGACCCCAGGCTCCCAAATGCTTTCCGCTGGCCAGTGGCACGAGGTACTTCTGTTTCTGGGCTTCCGATCCAAATTGGTAGATGTGATTCGAACAAAGCGAATTGTGCGCGGCCACCGAAATGCCGACTGACCCATCAACGCGCGATAGCTCTTCAATGATTGTGGCGTACTCGACATAGCCCATACCGGCGCCGCCATATTCTTCGGGAAAAAGAACGCCGGTTAATCCGAGCTCGGCAAGTTTTGGCTGAAGCTCAATCGGAAAATGTTGTGCCTCGTCCCACTCCATTACGTGCGGCGCGATCTCGGCCTCGGCAAACTCGCGCACGCTCATCTTGACCTGTTGCTGTTCTTCAGTTAATTCAAATTCCATTCGTGATTCCAAACGCGGACAATAAAACAAACCCATGCCCGCCTGTCAAAGCTGACAGGCCAACGTGCCTGCCAAAGGTAATTGAATCTTCGGATTGGGTAAAAGTATTCTACCTCATCGGCGCGTAGAATCGTGACCGGCCACCTGAGACTTTGCTGTTGGCTTGCTTTTGGTTCGCGGTCGTTTCTTCATGAGGAGCTCGACCTCGTCAGCGGTGAGCCGGCGCCATTTCTTGGGTTTCAAATCATCGTCCCGCAAAGATCCAATGCGTGAACGACGCAACTTAATTACCGAGTGCCCGATGAGATCAAACATCCGTCTGATCTGTTGGTTTTTTCCTTCGTGAAGCAAAATTTCAAACCAGGCATTGGTTTCCGTCTCCCCAAGTCTTCTGATCTTCGCCGGCGCCGTGCGCGTCCCGTCCTCTAATGTGACGCCGCGCCGCAAACGTTCAATACTCTGCTCGTCAGGGACACCCTTCACTTTCGCTTCGTAAACCTTTTCCACTTTGTTGCGTGCGGCCGTAATGAAATTCGTAAAGTCGCCATCGTTGGTCAACAACAACAAGCCTTCAGTGTTGAAGTCAAGACGGCCTACCGGATAAAGCCTTCCCAGCGAAGGGGGCAGTAACTCGAGAACCGTAGGACGGCCTTCGGGATCGGAAACACTTGAGAGATATCCACGCGGCTTATTGAGCAGGACGTAAACTTTTTCTCGCCTCTGCAGCAATGGGTTGATGAGTTTACCGCGGACTTTGATGTGCTCGGTTTCAGGATCGGCTTTCGTTCCAAGTTCGGTAACTACCTGTCCATTTACGGTAACTTCACCGGCAGTGATTAGCTGCTCGGCATGACGACGCGACGCAATGCCGGCCGCCGCGATTATTTTTTGTATTCGCTCTCGCATAAATAAATGCAGGTGACAGACGGCAGGGGCAGTCGGCAGGAAAACCCGCACTCATCACCTGCTCCTGCCTCCTGCTCCTGCCTCCTGTCTAAGAGCCGCCAGCCAAATCCTGAAAGTCTTCCATGCTCGGCAGCTCACTCAGGTCCTTCAAGCCAAACTGTAAGAGAAAGTCTTTCGAAGTGCCGTACATCATCGGCCGTCCCACCGTTTCCTTGCGCCCCTTGGCTACAATTAATTTCTTATCGAGCAGTGTTTTAATTGAGGATGGCGACTGGACACCGCGTATCTCGAGAATTTCCGGCACAGTGACTGGTTGCTTGTACGCGATGACGGCTAGAGTTTCCAGCGAGGCAATGGAGAGCTTTGCGCTCGGCCGCGATTTCAAATAGGCGCGCACGTGTTCGTGGTATTCGGGACGCGTGGCAAATTGCCAGCCGCCGGCTACCTCGCGCAGCTGCAAGCCTCCGTTTCGGCCGTTGAATTCCTTTGCCAGCTCCGCTACCGCCGCTTCGACTACTGCGCGATCTTCACGGAGCACTTCCGCCATAGTTTTCACACTAAGAGGTTCCTCCGAAACGAAGATTAGGGCTTCGATGATCGCCATCCGCTCGGCCGCATTTTGAACCACATAGGCTGCTGCCTCATCCGATCCTTCGGCCTCGGCAAAGGGCGACTCCGCTGCAACCATGGCCTCCAGTTCGCGGCTGGCTTCCTCGTTAAGCGCTGCCTCGTCGGGCAGGGCGTCTACGCTGTTATCTGCACTTTCTTCGCTCATTTGGTTTATTGATTAACTCGTAACTCTAGCGACGATATCGCCAAACGTTTGCTCCTGAAATAGATTAACCTCAGCGCTCCTGACAAGTTCCAGAACCGAAAGAAATGCAACCACCAACTCCCGCCGAGAGCGGGCGCGTTCAAAGAAAACGCGGAGATTAAGCTCGCCCGCGGACATCACCATGTTTCTCAACCGCTCGAGCATCTCTGCCATGGAAATCTCTTCACGCTCGATTTCCAGCAAGACTTCTTCTTTGTGTCGCGCAAGGATCTCCTGGAAAACTTTCAATAAATCAAACAACCCGACCGCAACCTCCGGATTGTTTTTGTCAGTTTCGATTTCAGCTCGTTTGAAAACTGCGCGTTCCACTGTGGCCCGCGACCACAGCATCTGGGCTGCGGCTTTGTACTTTTGATATTCGAGCAATTGATCAACGAGCTCCCGGCGCGGATCTTCTTCCTCTTCCGGCGGCGCAAAGGGATCGCGCGGTAACAGCATGCGGGTCTTGAGCTCGATCAGCGTGGCAGCCATTACCAAAAAATCGCCGGCGACGGCGATGTCCAGTTCCTGCATTAGATGTAGATAACGGAGGTATTCATCCGCAATGCGCGCGACTGGAATGTCGTAGATGTTTACTTGTTCCTGGCGAATCAGATGGAGTAACAGGTCGAGGGGGCCATCAAATTCGCCCATCACAATCTTGAGGTCATCCGTAGTATCATCGGAAACTATTTCCGGCGACGAACCGGTAACATCTATCGGCCCAGGCTGTTGTTCCGTTTCCTCTACAGCATTTTCCTTCACTGGTTGGGCCGCGCTGGATTCCGTGGTTTCGTCCATTTACCTCTCCGCCGCCGATCTCTCCGGCGATGCTTTTGGCAGGCCCCTACTCCCCAAAAGGCCCATTTTTTCTTTAACGTCCTCCAGGGTTGCGCCGGCAATGCCACGCGCTTTATCTGCTCCCTTCTCCAGCATCGCGGTCAAATCCTCATCATTAATTGCGCGAACGCGTTCCTGCAGTGGCTCAAGAAACTCAATCGTAACGTCCGCCAGTTGCTGCTTCAATTGTGCGTAGCCCTTGTCGGCAAAGTGCGCCTCGATCTGCTCCGGCGTTTGATTAGTCAATAGCTGAAAGATCGTCAACATATTCGTTATCGCCGGTCGCGAAGCATCAAAACGGATCTCCGTTCCTGAATCTGTAACCGCGCGCTTAAACTTGCGCTGAATGGTGTCGGCATCATCAAGCAACCTCACGCAGCCATTCAAGTCGTCGTCTGATTTCGACATCTTCCTCGAGGGATCGGATAACGACATAATGCGCGCGCCCAGTTTAGGAATAAATGGTTCGGGAACGCGAAACGTCTCGCCATAGTCTCGGTTAAACCGTATGGCCAGGTCACGAGTCAGCTCAAGGTGTTGTTTCTGATCCTCGCCGACCGGAACCAGATCCGTGTGGTAAAGCAAAATGTCGGCGGCCATCAGCACGGGATAATCAAACATTCCCACGCTAACATTCTCGGTTTGTTTCCGCGCCTTCTCTTTGAATTGGGTCATCCGCTCCAATTCAGACATGCGCGCGATGCAGTTGAGAATCCAGGTTAGCTCGGCATGCGCTCCAACGTCTGACTGAATAAAGATCGTCGAAACGTCTGGATCAATTCCGACCGCGAGATAAATCCGGGCCAGTTCTCTGCTCTTTTCGGCAAGGAGTTTAGGATCCTGGCGCGTAGTAATAGCGTGAAGATTAACAATGCAGAAGAAGTTTTCGTACTCCTGTTGCAGGGCAACCCAGTTGCGTAAAGCACCGAGGTAATTTCCGAGATGTACGTTGCCTGTCGGCTGTACGCCGCTAAAAATTCTTTTCATTCGCGATCAATTAAGTCCAATAGTAAACGGGTACGCCGCCAATGGCATGACAATTCTGAATATGACGCCAAGAACTCCGGTGAAGACTGCGATAATCAAAAGGATGTAACCAAAGCGTTCAAGTGCTTCAAGTCCAGGCTCGAAACTCGAAGGCAGAATGCTACTAAGAATCTTGCTGCCATCCAACGGTGGAATCGGTAATAGGTTAAAGATCGCCAGCGCTACATTGAGCGTGAAGAACGTGCTCAATAGTTTTGTCGCGCCTTCTGCAATTAATGAATCGCTCCGGGCAAAGGCGACCAGTCCATAAAACGAGTGCAGCTGCAAGTCGACGAGATTAGCTTCAAATAATATTCGCATCAGAATGCCCGCGAAAGTTGCGATGATCGCGTTGCTGATAATACCTGCCGCTGAAACCCAGAAATTAGCAACGCGTTTGTTACGCCACCGCAAGGGATTAACCGGAGTGGGTTTCGCCCAACCAATCAATGGCGCGCCAGTAAAAAACGCAATCGCCGGGAATAAGAGAGTGCCAACCGGATCTACGTGAGCCGCAGGGTTCAGAGTGATGCGTCCCTGCAATCGAGCGAGATCGTCACCAAATCTGTTTGACATCCACGCGTGTGCGGATTCATGGACTGACAACGAAAAGACCAACGCCACCATGAATAGAATGAATTGCCCAACAGCGCTGCTGTCGATGTCGCCCATTAGTAATCAACTATCTGAAGGGATAACAAGAGTTGTTCACACTAACATGGCCCTTGAGACCTGTCAAAAAACACCAAAGTCCACAGTCGGGAGTCTGAAGTCGACAGTCTAAAAACTGCTGGTCCAGAGTCGAGTGTCTGGAGTCGACGGAGTCGAGAGTCTAAAAATGCTTTCCCGACTCCAGACTCTAGACTCTAGACTCCAGACTGTACACGGAGTCGGTCGAAGCGATAGCCAGGTCCCCAGTCGCACTGAAAGCGAGGCCAACGAGATTCATACCGGCCACAAACATCTCCGCATCCTTCCCTTCCGGGGAAATGCGCACGATTCCTCGCCGCCCGCGCAGCGAAGCGGCAACCAGAAGATTCCCTGCCTCGTCGAAGGCCAGTCCCTGCGGCCGTCCCAGGCCTTTATAGAAAACACTAACTTCGCCGTCTGCATCAACACGCATTACCGAATCGAAACTCGCAACCGTCGGGCCGGTTACATACAAAGCCCCGTCGGGACCGACTGCCAGATGGTACGCGGAAACGGAGGGTTCGAGTTGTGCCCATGGAGTCTCTTCGCCAATGCCGTTGACTTTGTAAATTGTGCCGGTGCGGTCCCCGACATACATCGTATCCGAATCGTCAAAGGCGATGCCGGTGGCGATTCCCAGGTTTTTCGCAAAGGGCAGCGCTTCCTTGAAAGGCGTGATGCGGTAGATAGTGCCGTCCATGCGGCTGCTGACGAACATCTGTCCGTTGCTGTCGAAGGCAATGCCGGTGGGATTCGTGATATCACCAGAGAACTCCGTTAGCTCACCAGTAAGATCAATGCGGAAAAGCGTAACGGGCAATTGCTCGCCGCGCGAGCCCGAGCGAGTCACCAAAAGTGAGCCATCATCCGGATCGAAAGCAGGGTTGGCAACTGGATGAAGATCCTCGGCCAGCCGTTTCGCAACTACCACCCTTGAAGCTTCGCTACGCAACCCACCACTTTCGAGGGTGACCTCAATCGGACCACTGCGCTTCATTTCCGGTACAATTGCCAGCACGCGTCTCGGAGATAGCGCGACAATGGGCGCGCGGTCGTTGCCAAACCAAATCGCGCACAGTGTCGGATCGCTGGTATCAAACCCCTCGCATTCAATCGTTACTTCTCCACCGGGTAGTGCCAGTGGCGGATCAATATGAATAATTTTTCCTTCTTTGCCCATTTATGTTTAGTAGCCGGCAATCGCTTGCCGGCCACGCGCCCCAATACTCCAGTCGTAAAAGCTTTTCATCATACGACGGGCCTCTAATACTGTCTATTTCGGGAAACTCCGGGTACTGGTTCAGTTTGGAATCGGCACGAAGGTTCGAACTTTACAAAATGTTGGCCGCCGGGTCGCGCGACTGTGTAAACTTCGGGAACTATGCAGAACCATTACAGAACCGAGCGCGGTAGCGCCGGATGCTAAAGTCAAGCTGAGTGTTAAGAGTATTGCCCAGCTTATGGCCAACGTAGACTTTAGAATCCGGCGCTACCGCGCTCGGTTCTGTAATCGTTTGTTTTCCTTGTTGAATTCCCGACGACTCATTACTTGCTGCTTTCATACCAAACTGAACCAGTACCAAACTCCGGCTGTTTTCGACTTCTCAAGCCTCAAGACATGAATGAGAGCCGAAAGCTGCCCGCTCGCCACCGGGTAGGTAGTGTCTTAGTTTGACATCTCCTCTGTGCAACCTCTGTGTTCTCTGTGTCTCCGTGGTAAATAAACGCTCAACAAATCACTCACCAAGGAGACACAGAGAACACGGAGGTTACACAGAGAAAGCGAAATTAAGACACTACACACCGGTCTGATTTGCGTGAGAGCCGCCGTTGCTATGGTATAATTAGTTTTTTAAAGCAGGCTTCTTACGAGGTTGGTTCCATTTGTATTGGAGACGTAGGAAGGCCAGTCAACGAAACTATTGTAATGCTCAAGCGACTAAGCCAAGCGATATCGCGGAGCAAAATCGAAAGTACTCTCTCGGCGTCGGAAACCCACTGCTCGCAGCACTCCTCCTGTAATTTCAGCCCGAAACAAAATGTCGACTCTGTAGGCGCCAGGAGTTTTCCGTGCGCTCAGGCCATAACAGACCGTGGGAATGGAGGGCAATAACTATCAAGGAAGTAATAGGCAACACTGCGGGCCTCAAGCCCAATCAACTTCGCCGCATAGAAAAACTTTACACCAGGCGGATTGTTTCTCCTCAAATCGTGACGCCCGAATTCGCGCGTCAGCTGGCTGAACTATCACACGAAACTCGAAGACAAATCGGCGCGCTCGTCGATCGCAGCGGTCATGTTGAATACGTAATGGTCGGTGATAATAGGAGGATTGAACTTCCCGACTTCAAACGTGTTCGCGTCGCGGTGGATCGCTTTCGCGGCCTGCGCTGCCTGCACACCCACCTCCGCGGCGAAGGTTTAACTCAGGACGACTTAACGGACCTGGCGCTGCTGCGGCTCGATCTGATGGTAGCGATAGATGTTAATCCCAATGACGGGCTTCCTGGTCTGGTTAGTGCCGCCCACCTGCTGCCGATGGCCGCGGTCGACTTACAAAATGGAAACAGTCAGACACCTTACGCGTACCTGCCTCCCAAAGTGGCGTCGCAATTAGACGTTGATTTTATTTCTCTAATTGAGTCACTGGAACAGGAGATGGCGCGAAACCGTCGGGTATCGCGACAGGATGGATTTAAAGATCGCACGATCCTTGTTGGCGTAACAACCGGACCGGTTGCGGATGCCGAAGAATCTATGGCCGAGTTAGCTGAACTGGCGAGCTCCGCAGGGATTGTCGTTCAGGACAAAGTTATTCAGAGGCGCCAGGCAATCGATCCGCGAACAGTACTTGGTCGGGGCAAACTTGATGAATTGCTCATTCGCTCGCTTCAGTTGGGCGCGGACATGCTTGTCTTCGATCGCGAGTTGACTCCAGCGCAAGTTAGATCGCTTTCGGAAGCCACAGATTTGAAGATAATCGACCGCTCGCAACTCATACTCGATATTTTCGCGCAGCGTGCACAGTCGAGCGAAGGTAAAATCCAGGTAGAGCTCGCCCAACTAAAATACCTCTTGCCTCGATTGATTGCCGGACAGGATTCTGCCTTCTCGCGACTTGCCGGCGGAATCGGTGGTCGTGGGCCGGGTGAAACAAAGCTCGAGATGGACCGTCGCCGCGTTCGCGATCGCATCAATCGTCTGGAAAAGGAGATTGAGACACAGCGACTGCGCCGGCACGAACGCAGGAAAGTGCGCACCAGGAATCAGTTGCCGGTAGTGTCACTTGTCGGCTACACCAATGCGGGTAAGTCAACGCTCTTAAACGCGCTGACCAATAGCGATGTCCGCGCGGAACAGCGAATGTTTGCCACGCTTGATCCCACTTCGCGACGGTTGAGACTTCCCCGGGAGCAGGAAATAATAATTAACGATACCGTCGGCTTTATTCGCGACTTGCCACCGGGACTTCTCTCCGCCTTTCGCGCTACGCTGGAAGAAATCGGGGACAGTAGTTTACTCATACATGTCGTAGATATTTCGAATCCGCGCTGGCCTCAACAAATTCAATCAGTGGAGAAAATTCTCCAGGAACTTCATATTGCTCAGATTCCTTCGATCCTGACTTTGAATAAGACGGATCTGGTGGAGGTTGAAACGCTGCAAGCGATTTCCCGGCAGTTGGCTCAGGGAGGAGCTCGAGAGGTTGTGTCGGTAACAGCAACTGACCGGAAAACTCTAACGCCGCTGCTCAATAAGGTGGGACAAATGCTTTCACGGGATCTGGCCGCGCCCGGTAGCGAAAATGCTTTTGACGCTGGACGGGTCTCACGAATCGCATAAACCAAAATGGCCCTTCGTCCTCGATTCACAACTCCACTTAGCCGTGCCCGCGACGCCGCGCTGCAATACGCTCTGCGCCCCTTCAAGGGTCTTAAACCGCGCACGCGTTTTCTCGTCAGCTTCGGCTTTCTTGTCGTCATGACTGTTCTTTTGCTTCTCACCAATTACTCATCGGGTTTATCAGCTGACTATCGCGAAGGTGATGTCATAAGGGGCAACGTAGTCGCACGAGCTGACGTTAACGGCGTTGACATCGTGGAAACAGAAAGGCGTCGCAATACAGCGCGGCAGGCTACTCGGCCGATTTTTAATTTCGATTCGACTCGTGGCGAAAGTTCCGCGCGCAGTTTTCGTGCAGCCTGGGAAGATTTAAAGAAACAAGCTGAATCGAAGACACCGGGTAAGGATTTCAACTGGAGCGGTGAGGGTGGAAACGGGGTGGCGCGCGCCATTGCATCTCACAACTTCAACGATGAGGATCTGATTCGCCTGGTCGCGTTGATTCGCGAGGTGGCCGACAAGTATATCTATGACGATATTGAAACTGATCGTTTGAACCAGGAAATCGTGTTGGTTGACGTGCGCAATCCCTCAG
Source organism: Blastocatellia bacterium (assembly GCA_963698325.1). GTDB lineage: Bacteria > Acidobacteriota > Blastocatellia > Pyrinomonadales > Pyrinomonadaceae > PSRF01. Next base: position 258,492 of record CAVOQJ010000018.1, read on the forward strand.
CGCAAATGATCATGCCCGTGCCGCGAACTCGCATGCTTTCGTTAGGCGCCACGCGCCACGAGCTTGAGTTGAAGATCCTCGATCTCCCCGGCTGGTCTCAGGAGCAAAAATCCGTTCTCGTGGCTGCGATATTGCCGCTCATCCGGCCGAATGTAGTGCTCGACCAAACAGCCACCGCAACAGCGCGAGAAGCGCAAGCTAATGAGATTCCGCCAGTGGCCGCATCTCTCAAACGAAATCAGGTAATCGCGCGAGAAGGAGATACCGTTACTCCGGCAATGCTGGCCCAGCTTGCTGCAATGAAAACCACCGGTCGTGCGGGCCGTCCCTGGCACAACTTGCTCGGGCTGTTGTTGATCGTTTTTGCGGTTTATTGGGCCGTGTGGAAGTTTACGGAACACAGGACCACAGCGTCTGCGCTTTCTCTCTCGAAGACACGCGCATTTGTCCTCGTCGGTTCTGCCATAGTTGTTGAGACTGCTTTGATGCGAGTTGGCTTCACGCTCAGCGATAGTGTGGCAAACGGAATGAAGACCGCGCCTTTCAACGATCCCACCCTTTGGAATTTTGCAATTCCCTTCGCCTCGGCTTCGCTGTTGGTGGTCATGCTGGTTGACACCCAGTTGGCCTTTCTTACCGGGATCGTCACCGCCTTATTTGCCGGCATGTTGGCGCCCTCCGGAATACAAGAGTCGTTGTACGCCATGATTTCCTGTGCAGCCGCCGTTTACGGAATCGGTAGGTATCGTGAGCGACAGTCAGTAACGCTCGCCGGTTTGTTTGTGGGCGTAGTCAACGTGGTGATGGCGATTGCGCTGGTAGCGTACGCTGAACAACCGTTCACCTTTAATACGATACTGCTGGCAGGTGGTTGTGGTTTTGTCGGAGGTTTGCTCACAGCCACTTTTGCTGCCGGCGGTTTGCCGGTTAACGAATCACTTTTTGGTATCTTGACTGACGTTAAACTGCTCGAACTTTCGAACGCCGACTTACCAGTGCTGGGCCAGTTGGCCCTGCGCGCTCCGGGAACGAACCAGCATTCGCATGCGGTGGGTCAACTTGCGGAAGACGCCTGTCGCGCAGTCGGAGCAAATCCATTGCTGGCTCGGATTGGAGCGCTCTATCACGATATCGGTAAGGTCGCCGCTCCGGAGTATTTTGTTGAGAACCAGCAGGGCGAGAATCCTCACGACCACATGCGTCCATCGCAGAGTGCTCGAATCATCACCAGCCATGTGACTTATGGCAGCAAGCTGGCGAAAGAAATCAATCTGCCGAAGAAAATAGCAGACTTCATTCCCCAGCATCATGGCACCCGCACGTTGCATTTCTTTCTGCGTAAGGCGCAGAGTCAAGCCAAGCCCGGAGAAGTAATTGAGGAGAAGGATTTTCGTTATCCGGGCCCGAAGCCGCAATTCAAGGAAGCGGCGATAATGATGCTGGCGGATTCCTGCGAAGCTGCCGCGCGCTCGCTCGCCCGTCCTGATCCCGAGAACATTCGCGCAATCGTTGTGAAGATCGTCGACGCCGTCATCAGTGACGGCCAGTTGGACGAATGCGATCTGACGCTCCAGGAGATCACAACCATCCGCGAAGCTATGATCAGCGCCTTAACCGCCATTTATCATGCGCGCATCGACTATCCGGGTTTCAATCCTCCCAACATCACCGGACCTCTATCAACTCTACCGGCCGCGGCGATCGACAGCGAAGAGCGCGGCATTACTTACAAGAAAGCCTCTGACGTTCCCATAAACGAAGCCGGTGAAGTTGAAGACGAAGCTGTCACGCGCAAGGTTGCGAAACGTTGACTGGTAAGCTGGCGAGCTCAATCGGTACCGGCGTTCGGTTTTCATTTTCCATTTCTCATTTTTCATTTTTCATTTTTCATTGAGTCAGAGGCGGGTTCATCACTCATTAGACGACCAGTCATAGCTCAGAAATGGAAACTGATGAATGAAAAATGTGAAATGGAAAATGATCCCACTTTAGCCCTTTCGACCGTTCCACGTCAGTCGGTTAAAACCTCGTCCGCAACTTCTCGTAGGTGGTGGAGAGGTCTTCAGGAATAACGCGCGTGTTGCCGATAGTGGACATGAAGTTTGTGTCACCTATCCACCGGGGCAATATATGGATGTGAATATGATCCACGATACCCGCCCCAGCCGAGCGGCCCAGATTCATGCCTATGTTGAAGCCAGCTGGTTCGTAGGCGTCGCGAAGTGCTGTCTGGCAACGCTTCGTCAAGTCCATTAACTCGTCCGTCGTTTCCTTCGTCGCAGCATCCAACTGACCGACGTGCTCGTAGGGAACCACGAGCAGATGGCCGCTGATGTAAGGGTAGATATTGAGGACGATGAAACTGTGTGAAGCGCGATGGACTACAAAATTCGCTTCGTCTTTGGCGGGATCGTCGCGAAGCTTACAAAAAATGCAGTTCTGAGTATCCGGCTCCGTGACGCCGCCGGCGGCGATGTATTCGTAACGCCAGGGACTCCACAGCGTGTCCACTCTTGAATCCTCTGGGCCTTCGGCGAGCCCTACATGACAGGGGGTTGCCGCGAATCGTCGGAGACGACGCTCGCTGAGTTTTCCGTAGCAGCAGGTTGTGAGTTGTGCTCGTTAATTAGCTCTTTGAGTTCTTTGCCTGGTTTGAAATAAGGAACGCGCTTGGCAGGGATACTGACCGGATCCCCAGTCTTCGGATTTCTACCACGGCGGGCTCCCCTTTCACGCACGCGAAAACTGCCGAAGCCGCGAAGCTCAATCTTCTCACCTTGATTGAGGGTCTCAATAATACTTTCAAAAACGATCTCGACTAATCGCTCAGCATCTTTTTTAGTAAGTTCCGCCGCTTCGGCAACGTCCTCGACGAGTTCCGCTTTTGTCATGCAACACCTCTGATGAGAAAGATGGCCCTGGCCCAAACAATGAGTAGCGTAGCGATAATTCAGTTACTTCTTAAGATTGGCGAGGTGTGTTCAACTCCGTACCCTATCAGAAAACCATCACGCCGGACAAGATGCAGCCCACCAGCAGACCAACTAAAATGGGACCATAAGACTTTCGGTTCTTCCGGGAATGGCTCCACGGCAAAAAACTGCCGCGACTATTTCGACTTCTGGTCAGATTTAGTTTCAGACTCGTTGTCGGCTTGAGGTGCAGTATTAGCTTCCGCAGCTGCTTCCGCGACAGGTCCCGGCTCGCTCACAGGTTCGGGAGCGGTATCCGGCTCCGTGACTGGCTCCGTCGGAGGTTCTGGCTCACGCACTCCGTTCTGGTCCGACTGCGCCACAGTTTCTGGTTCAGACTTAGCCTCTGCCGCCGCGCCGGATTTAGATTCGGCATCGGGCCTGCTTTCTGGCTCCGATTTGCCGAGTCCAAAATCGGCCAGTTCTCCCAGCGACGCCATACCGCTACCCGCTTGCGAAGAATAGACCTTCGTGTCCACGATGGGTTCATCTTTACCTACCGCCCGCGCTGACAAGCCTATCTTCTTGTTCTCCACGTCAATCCTGAGGATCTTAAATTCCATTTCCCGGCCAAGTTGAACTACGTCCTCAGGTTTCTCGACCCGATCTTCTGAAAGCTCCGAAATATGGCAAAGGCCTTCCAGATTGTCGTCCAACTCCACGAAAGCGCCAAAGTTTGCGAAGCGCGCTATTTTGCCGCGGACGATGTCGCCGGGTTTGTGATCGTTAACAAAGCGATCCCACGCGTTGGGTTCGAGGTCCTTGATTGAAAGCGACAACCGGCGGTTCTCGGCATCGATGCTCGTGATTAGGGCATCAATTTCCTGCCCCTTCTTCAACACTTCGCTCGGATGCTTGATCCGCCTGGACCATGAAATATCAGAAACGTGAACCAGTCCGTCAACCCCGTCTTCAATCTCGATGAACGCGCCAAAGTCGGTCAGGTTTCTGACGCGACCATGCACACGCGTTCCTACCTGGTAACGTTCATGTAGAGTCTGCCATGGGTTATCCTGAATCTGTTTCATTCCCAGGCTAATGCGCCGAGCTTTTGGATCGACGCTCAACACCTCCACTTCAACCTCGTCGCCCGGGTTTACCAGCTTACTTGGATGCTTTACGCGTTTTGACCAACTCATCTCCGAAACGTGGACCAGTCCCTCAACACCATTCTCCAACTCGACGAAAGCACCGTAGTCAGCAACGCTGGCAATGCGCCCCGGCACGCGCGCGCCCACGGGAAAGCGTTCTTCGACACTGGACCACGGATCCGGTAACAATTGTTTGTAACCCAGGGAAACGCGTTCACGCTCGCGATCAAACTTGAGAACCTTGACCTGGATGCTGTCACCCACACGGAAAATCTCGCTGGGGTTTTGCAGACGACCCCATGACATATCAGTTACGTGTAGCAAACCATCAACGCCGCCGAGATCGACGAAAGCGCCATAGTCAGTCAGGTTCTTAATCTGACCCTCCACGACGATATCTTCTTCAATGTGCCCGAGTGTCTGCCCCTTCCGTCCGGCATTCTCTTCTTCAATTACCGCCTTGCGCGATAGAACTACGTTGGACCGTTTGCGATTGAGCTTGATGACTTTTGCCTCGATCTCCTGGTTACGGAGAGAATCCAGATTGCGCACTGGCCGAACATCGACCTGCGAACCAGGGAGGAAAGCACCAATGCCATCTATGTCAACACGGAGCCCACCTTTGATGCGCTCAATCACGCGGCCCTTAATGTTCGTGCCGTCGCGATAGGACTTCTCCAGTTCGTCCCAGGCCTTCATCCGCACCGCATCGGCGCGTGACAAAATCGGCAGGCCGTCAGCGGTCTCCATGTTCTTTACGAGCACGTCAACTTCGTCCCCGGCTTTCACCGCCAGAACGCCGTTCTCTGTAAATTCGGCCGGATTAACGATTCCTTCCGATTTGTACCCGAAATCAATTACAACACCGCGCTCGCTGATTCCCACTACTGTGCCGCGGACTACCTCGCCTTCCTGCAGCGAGGCCTGCTCTTGCTCAAACTGATCGAGCAATTGTCCGAAGTCAACGTCGCCGCCGGCACGCGGCTCATCGTCGTCATCAGCATTGGCAGGCACCGCCGGACTGGCATTCTTTACCGGCGGTATAGGTGTTATAACTGGCGAGCTTTCTTGCTCATTGGAAGCGGCCTTATCGTCGCTTACTGGTTGGTTGTCTAACTTCGATTCTTCACTAGCCATGCAGACTCCTGTAACACTCCCGGAAAATTCACCGCACTAAGTTCGTATTCACGTATTCACTCGTCCAAGCCACTCCGACGAGCGAAGAACAGTGCTTAAGCGGCACTTGCTTCGTTGACCTTGGCGATATTATCGGGGTTGAAGCTTGCGAGGAGTGCGAGCCGTTTAGATTTGGAAAAGGAGGTTTTATTTGTTTCGATTTCCGCCGCGCCCGTAGTCACCCGCTTGGTCCGACAATCACCAGTCGCTTACCGGGTAGGTTCGCAATGTACACGTCGGAATAAGCGCATGTCAAGGTGCTGTTATCCCGGTGTCCGACCGCATAAGTCCTTTGCGCTAAAGTGATAAAGTTGATTCTTCATTGGTCAACTGTCACTGGCTGGCGACGGAGACGCTATTTAACCCGCGTGGGACAACGTAAACGCCTGCCGAGTGAGATCCAACGAACAAAGTATTTTGATCTCGTGAATCGAAAGCCAACGCCCAAATTCGCTGACTGGGTAACCGATGCTCCCTTGGATCGATACGAGCCCACGTCAGGCCGCCATTGATCGTGCGGTATACGCCGCCGCCAATTTCACCAGTTTGATAAGCATTGCCAACGAAGATTTCATCCGCGTTGCGCGGATTGATCAAGATACTAGTGAAATCGCCGAAAGGAAGATTGCCACCGCGGCGGCTCCAGCTTGTCCCTCCATCTTGCGACATGTAGAAGGACTGCTTCGTTCCCACATATATATCGTTAGCCCGTTGTGAATCTTGCGCGATGGTATTAACAGGAGCGTCGCCTGGCACACCGGACACTTGCTGCCACGACTTACCTCCGTCACGCGAAACCAAAACGCCCGAAGCAGCGGTGCCTACAAAAATCGTTTCCGGATGCTCCGGATCAGCCGAGACACAACTGGTGCGCGAATCCAGGTTGGAACCATAAGGCATCTTTTGCCATCCCTGTGTCGGGTCAAGGCTGCGGTATAAACCGACATTTGTCGCCGCCAAAACGAGGGGTTGCCGGTTTTCTACGTCTACGGTCTGGACCAGAGCGTTAACAGCATCAGACAGAATGACAGACTGTGCGGCGGAATCATTTGCCGCATCACTCTTCGACAAGCCGAGTGAACCGAGAGTCACATCGTCAAATTTTCCCGTCAGCGGCAGGTGGCGATCCGCCTGATATCTTTTGAGAGCACTGAGAGTTTGCGTTCCGGCACGGCCGTCCGGCGTGCCAACGTTATAACCCGCTGCGTTCAACGCCTGCTGCGCCCGGCGAATAGTTTCGTTGGCCTTTGCAGTGCTGACTGCTGTGCCAGTGCCGGCAGTGCGGACCGTCGAAGCCTTCTTTTTGCCCGCGCGGCCCTTCGTCGGGAGAGGAGTTGGATTAGTTATCGTCCATACCGGCGCCCATGAAGCGCCGCGATCGATGGAACGATAGACGCCGAGGTTGGTACCCAAATAGATCAGGTTAGCGTCGCGCGAGTCCTGCAGGATTGCGTAGGTGATGAGACGATTTGGCATACTGCGCATCGACGGCCGCCACGTCTCGCCATTGTCATTACTAACAAACAGGAATCCGCCTCCGGTGGTAGTGTTTATGGTCGAGGCATAAATGCGATTGGGCATTTCACGATCAGCCAGAATTACATTGGCAAACCTTCCGCTGTATCCGCCGTTGGTGGGCATGAAGTTTTTGCCACCGTCGTTTGATACCATCACGCCATAGTTATTGGTGCCAATATAGACAGTCTGCGGTCGGGAGGGGTGAATGGCGATGGAATTGATTTCCAGTTGCCGGGAAGTCGTGACCATCCATGAATCGGCCTTGCCACCTCGATCTGAACGCCAAAATCCTTCAGTGGTTCCGGCAAATACGAGGCCAGGTATTGATGGGTGTTGAACTATGGCACGCGTCCTTCTCGACTGAGAAGGAATTCCCTGCACTTTCGCCCAGCTATTGCCGCCGTTGCTGCTTTCGTAGATCCCGCTACAGGCCGAGGCGATGATGTGATTTGGATCCCGCGGATCGATGTCGATCGCGAAAATGTCGGAATCGTCGATGATTCCGTTTTTGATGCTCTTCCAACTTTGACCGCCATCGGTGGATTTGTACGGTAAATACCAGGTGCCGGCATAGATAGTGTTAGTTGTCCGGGGATCAATCGCCAGCGATTCAACGTGAACCAGACCAGGCGTATTGTTAGTCGGCAACTGCGTCCAGGTGTCGCCGGAATTATCAGAACGGAAGATGCCGTTAAAAGTACCAGTGATCAAAACATCGGGATTGGCTTCTGATTGTGTCAGCGAATGCAAAGCCTCATTCTTCAACTCCGCGCTCTCGCGCCACCGGTGTCCACCGTCAGTCGATTTGAAAAAACCTCCCGCCTCCTTGTGTCTATGGGCGGCCACATAAATTGTGTTTGAGTCGCGCGGGTCGACAATTATATGATCCACAAAAAGTTTGGGTTTGTTGAAGTTGTAAAGCAGCTCCCAATTCTTACCGCCATCAGCCGAGGCGTAAATCTGTCCATCGAGAGTTCCCAGGTAAAAGCGATCGGGATTGGTTGGGTCGACAACCAGGCTCCGCACGTCGCCTCCCGGAGGTCCGTTGGCGCGCCAGTCCTCGGAATACTTGCCCGGATCGGCGAGGCTGTCGATGGCCGAGTCGGGGGACCCCAGGACAGGGAAGCGAAGGGGAATGACAAGCAACAGACCGAAGAGAAGAACGAGTTTTATTGGACTATTCATATTTCTTAAGACTATCTCCATGTTATTGAGACTCAGCGTCACATCATCTCAAGTTTAATATAATTTTTCCCATTTGTATGCCACAAGTTTAGGGAACGGTACATATGACGCAGGCGACCAACGAACGGTTGTCAGAGCGGGAGTACCCAAAAAAGCGAAACGGGCGGTGCTCATTGGCGAGCATCGCCCGAATCGGAAGGTTCGCGTCAGTGTTTACAGAACACGAACGGGGTTTTCTCTAGTCTTCGTCCATCCGGCCACGACGCGCGCGACTTCGCCGACGCGGTGTGACCTTCTTCTTACATGCAGGACACGGCGACACGGTCGCTGAGTTGGTTGCCGTGGGTGCGCCGGCTCCGGCCGGGCAAATCCAAAGCTCAACGGTCAACGTCTCGCGGCATCCGCCGTCTACGACTGTGATACGACCTCGATCGACGCCGCGGTTGTTAACGAGGTAGTCAACCGCACGCTGCGATCGCGCAGCACCTTCCGTGTCGCACGAGCCGAAGACAACGTAATAGGCTTGTGCACCCGGATCCTGCTGAAGCTGAATAGCCAGGTTGTCGAGCCGCGCCTTCTCGTCGTTGAACCTGAGATCGGAGTATTCGTCAAACTTGCGACATGCTGCCGGTGGTGTTTCAACGCCTGTCGTACAAGAAGCTGTCCTCGAGCAGGAAGGATCAAGTCCGCCAAGCTCAACCGTAGCCGTGACAGTCTGGCCACCGAGGCTAGCGGTATCCACCGAGATGGAAGATGTCCCCTGGCCGCCGCTGATAGTGCCGGCCGACACTGACCAGTTGTAGGTCACGTTCATGTCACCGGAAACCGATGCCGTAAACGTTATCGGCGAACCCTGCGGAACGTTAGCCGGACAGCTGACGGAAACCGTCGGACATGGCGGACGGCAACCCGTGCACTCGGCTAGAGTCACAGTCGTTGAACCATTTGCCGTGTGTCCGTTGCCGTCATTGACCTCAACCGTTGCTGTGTAGGTACCAGGATTGACACCGGAAAGATCCCAGCTCACTCCCCGGCCTTCGCCCGTCAACCTGCCGCCCGTAACAGACCACGTGTAAAGCAGCGTGTCGTTGTCCGGATCGCGGGCATCCGCAGTTAAGTCTACCGTTCGGCTCGCGCTCGCTGTACAACTCTCCGAACTGGTTCCCGGTGGACACGGCAGCGTGATTGTTGCACTAGACGACGTGACCGAAACCGAAGGCGGTCCGTTGATAATCGGCACGATTCGCGCGTTGCGATGGCCAGCCCAGAATTGGAAGATGAATCCATTCGGGTCATCCGAACCATTAAAGCCACCCGGGAACGTTTGATCAAAGTGCCCCTGGTCTTGCTGGTTCATGTGCCGCCGATAGGCCGCCCCAATTCCCCACCAGCGTGCCGGAAAGATTCTCACGCCGCCCAGGGCGTCAACCGGATTGTTGTTGAAGGCATTCGGCGTCTTGCCCGCCACGTACATCGTCGAACGGGCTTCCGCGATTAACTGGAAGTGCTTGTTGATTGGGAAATCAAATCCCAGTCCTGCCAGAAACTCGTCCGGCCGGTCCAGCAGCACCGCATCGTTCATCGCCTCGCTCTTCGGATTGCTGTTCAGTATGTAGCCCAGGTTAGCCGACACGTTGACATGCTGGCTCAACCGTCCGGCGACGAATCCGATCAACCCAAAGTCGCCAATGTCGCCGCCCGCACCCGCGCCACGCTGCAGCTGATTGAAGCCCTGAAAGTCGTTAGCCTTGTCCGGCCACCAGCGGTAAAAAGGAATGATGCCCCAGCCTAAGGCGCTGTTTGGTCCACTAAACCTGATCTTCGCCCCCACCACGTGGTCGGTAAAGCTTGTCTCACCGTACAGCCGATTGATGAACGGCGCCTCCGGCAAATATGACGGCGAGATCGTGAACGTCGCCGGTACCGTTATCGGAAGGGTCGTCGCAGTGGCTGGTACTACTCGCGTCGAAAGCACGATTCCCGGCAGGATGCTGCCCACTACCGAACCGATCCCCGGAAAGTTTGACGCTGCTCCGAAACTTCCATTCCCACCAAACGGCGTCCCCAGCCGACTCACAAATGGCGGCGCAATCGCATTGCCCGTCAACCCAAAGTTCGGTCCAGTACCGCCGATAAACGGAAACTGCACGAATGGCTGCCCCCCCACATTGCACGGTGGTCCAGCCGGTCGAAACAGCGGGCTAAAACCTGTCAACTGCGTCGAGCCGCTCACCCTCTCAGGCGGCAATATCACCGCCCCTCCCGTACATAGCGTCGTGGCGCTGAAGAACAGCTGCGAGTTCGGCAGATAGAAACTCGACAGATTCTGTGGATTGTTTACCTTGATGCCACGATATCCAATAGTGCTGTAGAACAGTTCCAGGTGGTCGTTTAACCCGATGTTGAAGCTCAAGGGTGTTTCCACTATATCTACGTTCCCAGGATCGCGATCAAAATTGCTGTACGCGACGCTGAACGTAAACTCACCCTTCCTTATCGTATCCCCATCATAGACCGTGAATAACCCCGTTGGCCCAGGTACCGGCCCTCCCGTACCTACTGCCGGAGCCTGATTCCGTGGATCCTGTGGCGATCTCAATGTCTGCGCCGACACTGCGGCACATAAAACCAATGTAGTGAGCGCGGCAATATGGGCTTTGGTTGCGAGTCTCATCGCATTCCTCCTGCGGAGTGAGTATTGAAATTTGTGATTGATGCCACCGCGAAAAACGAGAGCACAATAATCGCCACTCTGAACGAGTGGCACAAAACCTTAGCGTCACACTTATACGAAATGAGAGTGTAAGTGTCAATGCCTAACTACTCGAAAAAGCAAAGGTTTACCTCAAAATTGGGACCAGGTGGTCCGCCGTTGATACTTGCCCGCTGCTGACCACTCGGCGTGAGTTGCTGAGCACAGATCTCAAAACGCAAGCGCCTGACGGTTCGCGGATTCTTGATCAGGGATTGATAAATCGTCGGCACCTCGAGAAAGCGAAACGGGCGATGCTTCTCGTTGAGAAACACCGCCCGTTGCGGAAGGTTCGCGCCTATTAAGGACGCGAGCGTAATCGCCTATTCGTCCATCCGGCCACGACGCGCGCGCGTTCTGCGACGCGGCGCCGCTCTCTTACATTCCGGACAAGGCGAAATAATGTTGTCGGTGCTGGCCGCTGGCGCTGTTGCGCCGGTTGGCACAACCCATAGTTCAACGGTCAGGTCAGACCGGCAACCACCGTCAATTGTTACCAGCCTGCCGGCATCGATGCCGCGCGTGTTAACCAGATAATCCTTCGCGCGATCAGCTCGTGCCTGGGCTTCACCGGCACACGAGCCGTAGGCAATGATATAGCCCTGCGAACCTGGCTGGTTTTGCAGCTGGATGGCGTAGTTGTCGAGACGGGCTTTCTCATCGTTGAACTTGATGTTCCCATACTCGTCAAACTTCACCGCCGGCGGGACTGGAGCCCGAATACTTGTCGTGCACGAGGCCGTCCTCGAGGCAGGAAGGATCAAGTCCGCCAAGCTCAACCGTAGCCGTGACAGTCTGGCCACCGAGGCTAGCGGTATCCACCGAGATGGAAGATGTCCCCTGGCCGCTGCTGATAGTGCCGGCCGACACTGACCAGTTGTAGGTCACGTTCATGTCACCGGAAACCGATGCCGTAAACGTTATCGGCGAACCCTGATCAACGTCAGACGGACAGCTTACGGAAACCGTCGGACACGGAGGCACGCAACCTGTACAGTCGGCCACGGTCACCGTAGTTGAACCGTTTACCGTATGCCCGTTGCCGTCATTGACATCAACCGTTGCTGTGTAGGTACCAGGATTGACACCGGAAAGATCCCAGCTCACTCCCCGGCCTTCGCCCGTCAACCTACCACCCGTAACAGACCACGTGTAAAGCAGCGTGTCGTTGTCCGGATCGCGGGCATCCGCAGTTAAGTCTACCGTTCGGCTCGCGCTCGCTGTACAGCTCGGCGAACTGGTTCCCGGTGGACACGGCAGCGTGATTGTTGCACTAGACGAGGAAACACTAACCGTAGGCGGCTGATTTGGCGGCGGTGGCGGTATCCTCGCGTTGCGATGACCAGCCCAGAATTGGAAGATGAATCCATTCGGGTCATCCGAACCATTAAAGCCAGCCGGGAACGTTTGATCAAAGTGCCCCTGGTCTTGCTGGTTCATATGCCGCCGATAGGCCGCTCCAATTCCCCACCAGCGTGCCGGAAAGATTCTCACGCCGCCCAGGGCGTCAACCGGATTGTTGTTGAAGGCATTCGGCGTCTTGCCCGCCACGTACATCGTCGAACGGGCTTCCGCGATTAACTGGAAGTGCTTGTTGATTGGGAAATCAAATCCCAGTCCTGCCAGAAACTCGTCCGGCCGGTCCAGCAGCACCGCATCGTTCATCGCCTCGCTCTTCGGATTGCTGTTCAGTATGTAGCCCAGGTTAGCCGACACGTTGACATGCTGGCTCAACCGTCCGGCGACGAATCCGATCAACCCAAAGTCGCCAATGTCGCCGCCCGCACCCGCGCCACGCTGCAGCTGATTGAAGCCCTGAAAGTCGTTAGCCTTGTCCGGCCACCAGCGGTAAAAAGGAATGATGCCCCAGCCTAAGGCGCTGTTTGGTCCACTAAACCTGATCTTCGCCCCCACCACGTGGTCGGTAAAGCTTGTCTCACCGTACAGCCGATTGATGAACGGCGCCTCCGGCAAATATGACGGCGAGATCGTGAACGTCGCCGGTACCGTTATCGGAAGGGTCGTCGCAGTGGCTGGTACTACTCGCGTCGAAAGCACGATTCCCGGCAGGATGCTGCCCACTACCGAACCGATCCCCGGAAAGTTTGACGCTGCTCCGAAACTTCCATTCCCACCAAACGGCGTCCCCAGCCGACTCACAAATGGCGGCGCAATCGCATTGCCCGTCAACCCAAAGTTCGGTCCAGTACCGCCGATAAACGGAAACTGCACGAATGGCTGCCCCCCCACATTGCACGGTGGTCCAGCCGGTCGAAACAGCGGGCTAAAACCTGTCAACTGCGTCGAGCCGCTCACCCTCTCAGGCGGCAATATCACCGCCCCTCCCGTACATAGCGTCGTGGCGCTGAAGAACAGCTGCGAGTTCGGCAGATAGAAACTCGACAGATTCTGTGGATTGTTTACCTTGATGCCACGATATCCAATAGTGCTGTAGAACAGTTCCAGGTGATCGTTTAACCCGATGTTGAAGCTCAAGGGTGTTTCCACTATATCTACGTTCCCAGGATCGCGATCAAAATTGCTGTACGCGACGCTGAACGTAAACTCACCCTTCCTTATCGTATCCCCATCATAGACCGTGAATAACCCCGTTGGCCCAGGTACCGGCCCTCCCGTACCTACTGCCGGAGCCTGATTCCGTGGATCCTGTGGCGATCTCAATGTCTGTGCCGACACTGCGGCACATAAAACCAATGTAGTGAGCGCGGCAATAAGCGCTCTCGTTGCGAGTCTCATCGCAATCCTCCTGCAAAACGAATATAGAAGTTTGTTTTGAATGCCAACGTCGATAGCTGCAAGTTCCACCGTTAGAACCAATCTAAGTTAGCGCAAGACCAGTGCCGTTAAAATGATGCTGCAGCGCTTTCATTCGCGCCCAGCCTGGAACTTTCAGCACTGTAAAGACCTTACCGTTTTTGCCACCCAAAGTCCCGTTTATGACGACGGTTCCGCGTCCCTAATCCTGGCCCAACGGGGCAAAATTCTCACACTGGTCTGAACACGAATCACGGCAGACCATACCTTACCTCTTAGTGGAAATCAAGACCTTTTCATGGTTTAGGCCCTATTTGTTTATGTCTTTTCCGTCACGCGTAGATGCCCCGCATGCGCGTATCGTAGGCCACCCGGTCTATAGCCAGCATGTATGCCGCCGTGCGCGTGTCCACGGAGTGCGCATCGGCATAACGGCATACGTCATTGAAGCTGGCAACCATACTCTCCTGAAGTCGCTGATTGACTACGTCCTCGCGCCAGAAGTATCCCATCCTGTCCTGTACCCACTCGAAATATGAAACTGTCACGCCCCCGGCGTTGGCCAGGATATCCGGGATGACAAAGATTCCCTTCTCATGCAATACCTGATCCGCGGCGGCGGTCGTCGGCCCATTAGCGCCTTCGGCAAGAACCTTACACTTGATCCGATCGGCGTTCTGGGAGGTGATCTGATTCTCGGTAGCCGCAGGAACCAGTACGTCGCACTCCAACTCCAGCAATTCGCTATTCGTAACTCGTTCCACGCCGGGGTAATCCTCAAACGATCGGGTCGCTTGGAGATGTTTAAGGGCGGCCGGGATATCAATACCGTGGGCGTTGTAGATTCCGCCATGAATGTCGGAAATCGCGACGACTTTGTAACCCGCCGCGTGAATCAACTGGGCTCCGATGCCCCCAACATTACCTGATCCCTGAACTACTACTCGCGTTCTTTCCGGCGACATTCCAAATCTTTTTATTGCCTCATTAATGACAAATAGAATTCCTCGTCCGGTTGCTTCACGCCGTCCCGAAGAGCCGCCAAGGTCGATTGGCTTTCCGGTGACTACGGCTGTCACGGTATGTCTCGCGTGCATGGAGTAAGTGTCCATGATCCACGCCATCGTCTGCTCGTTAGTATTCATGTCGGGAGCGGGAACATCCTTCTCGGGCCCAATGAAGTCCAGCAGCTCGGAAGCATAGCGCCGAGTCATACGCTCAAGCTCGCCGATGGACATCTGCTGTGGGTCACAGATAATTCCGCCCTTGGCACCGCCAAAAGGCACGTTAACTACAGCACATTTCCACGTCATCCAGGCAGCAAGAGCCCGCACTTCGTCAAGGTTAACGTCCGGCGAATATCGTATTCCGCCTTTGGCTGGTCCGCGAGCGAAGTTGTGCTGGACACGATAGCCCTCGAACACCTGGATGCGGCCCGAATCCATTCTCGTTGGTATATAAACTTTCAGTTCTCGATTGGGGACGCGCATTACTGCGTACAAGTCAGCGTCAAGGTTGAGTAGCTGAGCCGCCCGATCGAACCGGGACATCATTGATTCAAACGGGTTCTCTTCCTTTATCTCGCGAATATCATCGACGAAGACTGTGCTTTGCATACTGGACATCGGCTATCTCCGAATCAAACTCGACATTAAAGGTGCATCAAAACTTTCCACCTAACTTCGGATCGGTGAATTAATAGGCTACAGACGAAGTGTACCTTATACCCGGTAGGCGGTAGAGAAGCTACGCATCGCCTTCCTGGGCCAGAACCTCGTTCATAGACCCACTGCGATAACCCTGTAGATCGAGCGTTACATACTTAAAACCCAACTCGCGAAAGCGGCGGGCGAGATCTTCAACAACGTCAACCCGCAACGCTCGGGTCATTTCGGCAGGGGCAATTTCGAGACGAACGAGCCTGTCATGGTGGCGCACGCGAAACTCTCGAAAGCCCATGCTACGGAGAATCTCTTCGCCTTGATCAACTACCGAGAGCCGTTCAATCGTTACTGGGATTCCATAGGCAATGCGCGATGAGAGGCAAGGACTAGCGGGCTTATTCCACGTTGGTAAACCCACTCGGCGACTTAACAAGCGAACATCTGACTTACTCATTCCAGCTTCGATCAGCGGGCTTCGTACACCGTGCTTGCTGGTAGCGGCGCGCCCCGGTCGATAATCTGCGAGATCATCGCAAGTCGAACCGTCTACTATGAATTCGATTTCTCGCCGGCGCGCAACCTCCTCGAGCTTGCTATAGAGTTCATCTTTGCAGAAGTAACAACGAGTAGGACCATTGGTGGTGTAGTTAGTATCATCAAGCTCATGCGTTTGGATGACCTCTCTGCTAAAGCCGAATAGACTGGCCAGCCGCGCCGTCTCTTCCCGTTGGCTCGCGGCGAGACTGGCTGACTCACCAGTAATGCAAAGAGCCTTTTGTCCAAGTTCGGAGTTTGCTACGTAAGCGACGTAAGTGCTATCGACGCCTCCGGAAAACGCAACCAGAGCGGAACCCATTTCGCGAAAGAGTTGCCGCAGTCGCTCCTCCTTAACCAAAGCTTGCGCGCTCTCTTCCATGTTAACGGGTAGTTCGATTTCAACGTTTTCAAGCAACGAATTAGTCACAACTTTCTGATCTCCGGAAATGAAGACACGTCCGCCGCGCGCGTCTGTATCCTCTTGTTGAATGACGGGATTACGGTGCGCAATGTTATCGCATGCATCAAGATGAGCGCAACAAGCATCTCAGAATTGCATGCATGTTTTTGCGGTTCAGATTTTGGACGCAAGTAGTTTTGCCATGTTAAGATCAACGTCTCCTCAGATATTCCTGTTCACGCTTGGTTGCGCTTTGCTTTCATGATCCACCGGTTATCACCCTTCACGATTTCATGGTCTCGTGCCGCGGCTTTCGTCGCGATCTGGATACTGATGATCGGATGCAGCAGTTGGACGCGCGCGCAAACCGAAGATTCCTTCAGTGATGCTTCCGCGGATCCGGCGAAACTATTCGAACGGGGTCAGAATGCGCACGCCCGCGGCGACCTCATTAAGGCGTTGGAGTTTTACGATGAAGCTATCAGGGTAAGACCGGAGTTTGCTGAAGCCGAATTCCAACGGGGCAATGCGCTGCTCGCGCTGGGACGTTTGGTCGAAGCGGAATCGAGTTTTCGCCGGGCCATAGAAATTCGCAAGGATTGGTCACTTCCCTACTCGTCCCTGGGCACTTTGCTGGTTCGCCTCAATCGTGATTCAGAAGCTGAGTCTTTTTTGCGCCAGGCGCTCAAGTTTGACGCGCAAAGCAACCTGGCGCTTCGCATGCTGGCCGACGTTCGCCTGCGCGCCGGAGACGCCAGAGAAGCACTCGAACTCGCGCGGCGTGCCAGCAATGACAAAGAAGCTCCTGTGTCCACCTGGCTCTTACGCGCGATGGCTGAACGGGCCATGCACGACAACACGGGGGCCCTGGCCAGTCTGGACCATTTACTTCAGATAGATCCTCTAAATTTCTCAGCTCTAATGGAACGCGCCGAGATTCGCATCGCCGCCGGTGACTGCGAACGCGCCATCGCCGATCTCAAAACAGCCGAGCCCTTGCTAAAAGGAACGAGGGCGAGTTTCTCGCGGCTCGTAGCAGATTACGAACTAGCGGGTAAACCCGATGAGGCGCGTCGCGTTGCGCAGGCCGCCGGTTTGACCAGACCGGAAGATGGTTCTGCGAAGGGTACTCTCAAGGTGGTTGGTACGCCGGAGGAAATAGAGGCAGCGAATAGTGACGATGCGATTGTCGCACGCAAATCTCTGGAGACATTACTGGGAAAGAACCCGAACAACGCGATGCTTCTGGCTCGTCTGGGCGCGTCCTATCGAACTGTCGATCCAAGTCGTTCGCTGAATTATTACAAAAAGGCAGCTGAGTTAGAGCCGGCGAATGCCGATTATGCTACGGGTTATAGCGCAGCGCTGGTGCAGGCGAGAAGGTTCGCGGAAGCAGCGGCCGTTCTGCGCAGAGTAGTAGCAGCCGCGCCAAACAATTATGCGGCCCATGCTAATCTGGCGACGGCCCTGTACGAATTGAAACAATTTACTTCTGCGCTGGGCGAATACGAGTGGCTTCTAAACGCAAAACCCGATCTGACAGTTGCGTATTATTTCATTGCCACCGCGCACGATTATCTTGGAGAATACGAGCAAGCGCTGGTGGCCTACGAAACTTTTCTCGCTCGCGCTGACGTGAAAACTAATCAACTGGAAATCGAAAAAGTCAAACTAAGACTGCCCTCTCTGCGGCGTCAGATTCAACTCGGTCAAGGCGCGAAGCAGAAGCCCAAGCGCCCCGCTTAACATTAACAAGCATGGTCAAGTAGCGGAAAAATAAGAATGAAACTGGCGAGAACCAAGCGGCGCATGACGAGGATCACACACGTAACATTTTTGCTTGTCACCTTGTCTGTCGCTGTGCTGGGTGGCCAGGAACCTCGTGCTCAAGAGCAAACCGCGCCGCCTCCTTTGAAAATTATCACGCGCCAGGAACGCTCTCAACTTGACGAATCAAAAGATCCGAAATCCCGCATGAAAATCACTCTCGAGTTTGCGGAAACTCATCTCACGAACGCCGAGCACCATACTTCGCGGCATGAGTATGACAGTGCCGCAGCCGAGGCAGGGATGTATTGGGCCCTGGTGGAGAATGCACTTACATTTATGAAGACAATTGAGCGCGATAGCAACCGCAAACGCGATCTCTATAAGCGTTTGGAGTTGTCGCTGCGGGCCCATGGGCCAAGACTAACCCTGATGCGCCGCAACACTCCGGCCGAGTACTCAGTCTGGATTAAGGAGATCGAAGACTTCGCGCGAAAAGGGCGAACCGAAGCGTTGAATTCTTTCTATGGCAATACGGTTGTTCGCGATAATCCGCCAAAGCCGAGGGATCTGAAAGAAGGCAGTAAGCCTTAAGAGGAAACTTAGTTCATTCCGGGAAACAAATGATCATGACCGCTCGTGTTTACTTTCCTTTGCTGACTGTCGTTTTAATATTCACCCTTTGCTTTTCGCCGGCAATCGGCTTTCAAGCTCGAGAGCACCTGACACCGCAGGAGATTGATCTGGTCAAAGACACGCAGATCCTTGATAAGCGCATCGGGGTATTCATCAAAGCCGCAGACCGTCGCGTGCTTGCGCTGAATGGCACAGATGCATCCAGCGCGAAACAATTGAAAAAAGATTCCGAGAGTTGGGGAGAGCTGCCATCAGGGACGCGGGCGGAACTCATTGGCGACATCGCGAGGATTTTTGACGAGGCCATTACAAATATCGACGACGTCAGTGCGCGTGACCAAAACAACCCACTAATTCCAAAGGCAGTCCGTAACTTAGCAGCCGCGGCTTCGCGCATAGTCGAGCAATTGAGACCGGCCGAAGCCCGGGCGAAAGACGATGCGGAACTAAGCAGTTTCGAGCAGCTTACAGAAAACGCTGAGTCAATCGTTCAGGCAGCCGGCAAACTCCCACCACCGGTGGAGAAGAAGGGTAAAAGCAAGACCGAAAAACCGAAGGCCACGAATTAGTATTCGTGGCCCTTGTTTGCCGTCGCGCTTCTTCGTCAGCCGCGACTTTTCTTCCGGGCTTCGGCGCTCACCATTTTTGCTTCCTGATCAATAGCGGACCCTGCGCTCGCTTCGTCACCTTCCTCCTTCGCAGATGCGCTGGATTGCAAACGAGGAGAGCTCTCGTTTGTCGCCCGAAGTTTGAATTCGACTTTTGCCTCCGTCTTGTCGATGCCGCCACTGCCAACGCCTGTGGCCCGGCCAAACATTCCGCCGAGTTTTTTTGCCGCCGATACTTTCAGCGAGGTTATGTCGGTAAAAAGGATGAAGTCGCATTGCTTCGCTTTCGCTTCCACTTCAGCTTCAGCAGGCGAACCGGCATTCAAGGAAATGGCGTCAACGCCGCTGCTCTGAATCTCACCCAGTAAGCGCGAACGCAGCGACTCGGTCGAAACCGGGTGGTCAGTTTTATTGCTGATTTGAACTACGCCAATCCGAACTGAGCCCGGCGCTTTTGTGTTGGCACCTGCCGGTGCGTTGCCCTGATCGTCTTCGACGGGCGGCCGGTCTTTCGACATCTGCGACATCATCGCATCCATCGAAGGCATGCCATACAACTCCTGCGTATTCTTCGTTTCAACGTAACCAGCCGGTACGTCAAACAGTGCCGCATCCAAAGGCTCACGAGAAAGCTCTACGACTTCTTTCGTTATCGAAGAAACAACGTTACCGTTTGGGCCATACGACGTCGTGGTTTCCATAAGCGGATACCCGGTTCGGCCCGTTCCAATTCGTTTGTAACTGACGCTGTCCCGGCAGCCGCTACGTGCCGGGGGAGCGCCCATCATCTGTGGGCGACCAACTGCGCAATTCAAACCGAAACTGAAATCGATATACCAGCCGTCCGTTTCCATTCGCTGATTCAATGGATTGCAGGCGTCCGGCGACGATTCTATGGAGATCGAAGTCTTAACGTGGCGCGCCTGGAAACCAAACATTTCCTTGCGCTCGCCGGTGTCGGTGGAAGTCATGACATAAGTGATGACTCCACCCCGTCGAGATGGACCAGCGGTATCAGCCACACCCGTTGCAGTGTTCACGTTGGAATCTCCCGCATCCATCGGCGTGATGATGTACTTTCTGGTCTTATCACTAATCTGGACGGTGCGCTTTAAATCGCACTGAGTGAGATTGACAACGTCCATCCCGTAACCTGTGTGTGTTTCGGAGCGCTCACGCGCGCCTTTGATCATTGTCATTGTTTCGATAGCTTGTCCCCCGACAGTCATCCGATACTTTATTTTCAGATCACTGGCAGGCGCCGCTTGAGCGGCAGGACGGTTGCGCGTTCGTTGAGCCACAAATGTGGAAGTCAAACTGACTACCAAAACCAAAGCCGCCACCAAGCTCGTTCCCACAAACCTTTTTCTCATGATTCTCTCCCTCAACTGTTTAGCAGTTTTGTTCTTCTATTGGTCGAAAGTTAAGTGTCAATAAAACCGCGGGGGCAAGCCCGCCTTCCCGACCTTGGAGCTTCTCTGACTTGCTCGGTTGATCTCGTTTTGAGAGCCTTCCGATCAGATATCATGGATCAACTGTAATCAGCTCCTAGTGAGGAAGGTGGCCTTGCCCCGCTAATTAGTCGCGCGCATTGCGTAACGTCTCAGACGCGCGGTTCAGTGCCGCAATAATTCTATCAAGCGCTTCTCTGGCATTTTCAGTATTGCGATCATCCAGCGCCTGACGAAAATCGGGCAGCGGTTGCGCCGCATAGCCCGTATAGGTTCCCGGCGCATAAATCTGATGCGTGTACCAGGTGCGTCCGCGTAGTCCCCGCTCATCAATCAGCGATCGCTCGACGGATGTTAAAGCCTCATTAATACGCTGTAATCTTGCGAGCGCCCGCGGATGACGGTCGCTTGCTTCCACACGGGTTCGCTGGATCTCTGCAACCGTGTCCTGTCTGGCTTTCTCAACGCACTCAGCTTCTTCGGAAAACTTTTGGATGGCATTCGTCATCGTCTTCTCATCGAAACCACCCGCAAGCTTGCGACGTCTGGCGGTCTTCATGCTCTCCTCGAAAAATTCGCGAACCTGTGAAGCATAGTCGCGATAATCAAGTGGCAACCCGTCAGCATCCGCCAGACGCATCGCAATTGTTCCCCACAGCTGCGCTGCCGCTACGTGGTAGACGAAAGTTGGATCGCCAAAGTGACTCATCCAATAGAAGGTGTCGTAAGCGGAATGGTAGACACCATAGTCGCCGCCAAAGCCCATATCGCTCGAAGGTATTCCGAGGTGTTGCAGGAAGGGTGTGAAGTCTGAGCCCGAACCCAACGCGCCGATTCTCGCCTCGGCGATTGGAGTATCAGATCCGGCTTCGGCATTCGTCAGCTCCGGATCAGGTTGCTGCTCGCGCGCGCGTTCCTGCCATTGCTGGTATACCGTCTGCCCCGTCTTTGGATCTTTGATGTCGCGCGTCGCTGCGCGAATTAATTTCCACAGCGAAGGTACCGAGGAAGCGCCGAAGTTTGAACCGGAAACCGCGGAATCAACATTCAAATAAACGACGGCCTTTTGTTTTAACTCATCAGCATTTTCTTCAACCCACTCGGTCGAGCCCAAAAGGCCATACTCTTCCCCGTCCCAACTGCAAAGCACGATTGTACGTCGCGGTTTCCAACCGTTTTTCAACAGTGAGCCGAAGGCGCGTGCTGCCTCGAGCATCGCCGTCGTCCCGCTGTTCGGATCGACGGCCCCAAAGGTCCACGCATCGCGATGATTGCCCATAATCACCCAACGATCTTTTTCTTCGTCGCCGTCAATACGCGAAATTACGTTCCAAATTTTTCGCACCTGATAATCCATGACCGTCTTCAGGTGTACGCGAACAAACTCTGTTCCCCCAACGTGGTAGGGAAACGGTAACCCGCCCTGGAAACCCTTCGGCCTCACCGGGCCGCGCAATGGTTCCAACAGTCGACGCGCGTCGCCATAAGAAATTGGTTGGATGGGAATGCGTGGCAGCGTTTTCACTTCTTCCATCTTCAGTCGGGGAACGCCCGGCACCGCGGGTTTCCCCGGCGTTAAAGGATCGCCCGGGGCGGAAGACAAAAATTGTACGGAGCCCCGCTGTGCCGAAGTTGCCGGACGCCATGGCCCTTTTGGATAGACATCTCCCTGCATGTAACCATCGTCCGCCGGATCGGAATAGATAATTAACCCAATCGCGCCATGATCCTGCGCAACCTTGGCCTTCACCCCGCGAAATGAATTGCCGTAACGGGCAATCACTATTTTCCCGGTTACATCGATGCCAAGTTTTTTTAAAGCTTCATAATCCGGAGGCAAACCATAGTTGACGTAAACCAGTGGCGCCGTCACGTCACCGCTCGGGCTGTAGCCATTGAACAGCGGGATGATCTTCGGATTCGACGTTGACGGATCTTCCGGGATGATCGCTTCTTTTGCCATCAGTCTTTCCCGCTGCGGGCTGACGAGCTCCACTATGCCCGGTTGCTTCGGGTAAGGCAGGAGCACTTCATATTCCTTGAGGTCGGCAGAAATTCCGTAACTGCGAATCTGATCGCGCACGTATACAGCGGTGGCGTAGTCCTCTGTCGTTCCAGCGACGTGTGGCGCCACAGTCAAACGCCGCAGGTGTTCACGTGCCGAATTGGCCGCGGGTACGGCGCGAAATTCGTCTTCCCAACGCCGCTCAGCGGCGGAACCTTCGGAGGTAAAGCCATCGAGATTAGAAGCCGGCGAACCTTGCGAGAACACAGTGCCGGAGTTCGTTTGCCCTGGAAGGACGGCGAAAATAATCAGGAACCGAAACGCACTATGAAGTTTCAAGTCAAATCTCCTTGGTTGAACAAATCTTCTCGTTTGACCACCCGCAGCCGCAGCGGTAGCGACATGCGATTTCCGATTGCCTCTAATCGCTCCACGATTTCTCCGAACATTCGTATCCTCCGACGCGTAGAATAGAGCGCGAAAGGACGAATCAAAATGGACAGCAGATATTATCCCGGCGTTGAAGCAGATGTCTCTCAACTAGTCGCTGAGCTTCGCAATATCTTCGATCAGGATTATGAAGTGCAAACGATGCACGTGTCTTCAACTACGATTGTGCAAGCGCGAAAGTCCAGCACGTTGCGCGATCTTACAGGCCTTTCAGCCGCATTGACAATCAGGGTCACACCGGAAGCCGGCGGTACGCGCGTCGAGATTGGCATGCAGAAGTGGCTTGACAAAGCGGCCGTCGCCGCGGTGGCGTTGATAATCTCCGCTGGACTGCTGATCGCCCTGCCCGCGCTCGGCGCTTACTGGCAATACAAACTCACCGAAGACGCATGGAAGATAATCGAAGCGCACATCGCGCGCAAAGCTGGGGGATATGTTCCGCCTTTGCCCGGACGATGCGGCAACTGTGGTGCAACCAACACTGCGGGGGCCGGGTTTTGTTCCGCGTGTGGCGCCAATTTCAAGACCAGCGCCTGCCCCGCCTGCGGCGTGATTCCCAGGGATGTTGCGGCGCGTTTTTGTAATCAATGTGGAACTCGATTGACGACGAGTAGCTGAACTCTAAACTTTGGTTGACTTACCCGAGCGATAGTCGTATCGTTCCGCCGCCCACACAAGTTCACCGCTTCATTGCAGTTGAATCTGCCTGGGCTTTCTATCCCTCGCGCTTTGATATCCAACTTGAACGGTTAGTTCAAACGAGCAATTTTAAAATTTCTGCTCGTAGCCGCAACCGCAGTCGAGTTCTATCAGAATTGACTGCGACTCAATCAAACATTAAACCGAAAATTCCCCTGGAGGTATTTGTTTATGAAGAAGTCTCTCCTGTTCTTTGTTGTAGTCACGTTGCTTTCCGCCTTCTCCCAGGTCCTGGCGCAAACCCCAGAACGGTCAGGTCCACCACCAGTAGTCCTGATAGTCCGTGAAGACATCAAGCCCGGAATGATGGGCACGCACAACAGACACTCGGCGGAGTACGCCGGCATCTTTAACAAACTTCAAACGCCGAATCACCGGATCGCGCTGGTACCAGTTGCCGGCAGCGAGAATGAAGTTATCTATCTAACCGGGGCTGGTACTTTTGCCGAACTGGAAAGTATGCAAAAAACGACCGCTGACAAGATGTCCGCGGTTGGTGGCAACATGAAAGCTGACCTTGACCGGCTTGATAAGGAGGCTCCTGCACTTCACGCCGGCATGCGAGATATGCTGGCGGTTTTCCGTCCGAATCTTAGCTACAGCCCTGGAGTCAACATTTCGACCATGCGCTACTTCGCAGTAACTACGGTTCGGGTACGCCCCGGCCAGGAAGATCAATATGCGGACTATGTGAACGATATGGTGAAAGCGGCGCGCGACAAAGCCAAAGCCGAGCTTCATATCGCGGCCTTCCAGATTATTGCCGGATCACCAAGTACGACCTACATGTTCTTCAGGCCAATGAAGTCGCTGGCGGAATATGATCTGAGAATCGGCCCAAGAGTTCGCGACGCGATGAGCGACGATCAGAAAAAGAAGGCGGACAAGATGACGGGCGAAACTGTTCTATTCAGCGAAACCAGCGTCTATGCAATGAGTCCGCAGATGAGTTATGTATCGAAAGAAATGATGGCGGGTGATCCAACCTTCTGGAGTCGCAAAGCAGAAATGCCGGTCAAACCAAAACCAAAGAAGCGAGTGGCGAAAGCAGCAGCTCCGGCACCGCCAACTGAATGAGACCCGACTACTCAGCAAAACCCGAGCGGGTGGTATAGACGCTTTTGCTCCGCTAGGAGCAGAATGTTTATAGCAACCAGCGCCCGATAGGAAATTTTGGGAGCAGAATGTTGCCGTCACGGTAACATTCTGCTCCCAATTTTCTCTAACCAGCCTGCATGCCCGCTTATGCTTGAGCCGTTCGGCGTCAACATCTCTCGTGCGTCGAAATTCAAAAATTAGTAACGCTCTGATGAGAGGCGGGAGGTTTAGTGTGGGGTCACTGTTATTGCCCTTTCGGGAACGATCAGGCTGCCTGCAGGAGAGCTTCCTTGAGTGCTTGCGGCAACCGGATGGTAACGAAGAATCTCTCCGGATAGAGGTAGTCTTCTCCCGATTCATCGATCACTCGCATCAAGCTGTGTTTCGCTGCCTTTTTATCGGGGAGGACCCGATAAATCTTTCGCAACTCTAATGAAGCCGGATAGCCTTCATTGTCGATACAAACTGCAAACTGAGGTTGAGCATTTTGCTGTGTCTTCATAGCTTTTAATCGAGCAATTCCTTAACTCTCATTTCTTTCTTGCCGATACCATGCGCCTCGTACCAGTGTAGTTCAGCATCACACTCGGTGCCATCCTCAAGCCGCACCTGAGCAAACCCCTTGAGCTTTCGCCAACGTCCCAGGGCCATAGCTTTTGCGCAATCGTTCGAGATCGCGGATTCTGCTGCCGACGGCGATCCTCTCAATGTCTGTGATGTCGCCGATGACTTCAAAAAACATTGCTGCACATGATCGCAAGCGTCGCGAAAAGATTCAAGCGATAAATGCACAGAACCTAGTCGTGCCGTAGTGCCCTGACGGGATCGATGCGGGCGGCACGCGCCGCGGGATAGAGTGCGGCGATAATTGAAACGATCAGCGCAAACAGGATCGCGCCGGCAGTGAGCCACGGGGGCAGTGAGAAGAAGTCGACGAACGACGCTCCCTGGGGTTTCAAAATGAATCGATACGCCAGCCGGTTTGCAATGCCGTCGATGGCCCATGCTCCGAGCACTCCAATAACTCCTCCGCAAAGACCCAAGACGGCTGCCTCAACAAAGAAGATCAGTTTGATTTCCCGATCCTCAGCGCCAATCGCTTTCATGATCCCAATCTCACGCGTGCGCTCGAGTATCGACATGATCATCGTGTTGGCTATGCCGAAGGAAGCTACGAGGAGCGAAATCCCGCCGAGCAATCCCAGCACCGAATCGATGATTAAGAACACCGTGCGAAACTGTTCCAACTGATCGACAATTGAGAAACTACCAAAGCCCAGCTCCGTGAGACGCTTGCGCACTCCAGTTAACGCAACCGGATCGTTAACTCTTACGACCGCCGAATCGTAACCTTCACTTTCGGATGTGCCCAGCGAACCACTTTCGCGCGCCAGCGCCAACGCCACCTGACTCATTGGCCCGCGATGCTCGATTGACCATTCATGCGCCGCTGCCAGCGGAATGTAAATGCGCGCATCGGGAAACAAACCACGCAAACCGCCCTGGCCGGCGCCTTCTTTTATTTCAGGACTCAAGACACCAACGATGCGAAATGTCTTTGCCACTAAGCCACCGCTGCCCGCTTCCCTTGACCTGTCATCTTCCAGCGGCAACCCAAAGAAATTTGGCAGGTCTTCTTCACCTTCTTTGTCGGTGGCAGATTCCCTGGATGGTTGCCGGGAAGATTCATCGGAGGCCGCCAGAAACTCGATAGTCTTTCCGACCGCATCCTCAGGTTTCTCAAAACCAAAGTCTCGCGGGAAGGTTTCCTTGACGACTGCTTCGTCAGCATTCGCCGAACTAATCATGTGCCCGGCAATGAATTTCTCGAAACGCGAACTGGCATTAGGTATCGATGCGCCGCCGATGGATTCAATTTGAGAATGACCGTTAACCCTGACGTAGGTGAAGGTCATAATGCTGGGCTCAACGTAGGACACTCCGGGAATCGCGGATATCTCGGCAACCGCAGCGTCGTCAAGAATTCGCGTGGGCTGCACGTCCGGCTTCAAACGCGAGCGCCGGTCACGTCCCTCATTTTCATTTCGGGCAGATCGACTCTGGGCCCGCGTGGAGACAAGACCACTGAGGCTGCGTCCAAAGACCTGTATCTCATTAAATAGATCGAGCGCCTTAAAACGCGAAAGCATGTTGCGCTGCAAGCCCAGGCCAAATGAAACCATCGTGACGATGACGGCCACGCCAACGATCACGCCCATCGTCGTCAGGATCGCGCGCAGTTTTGCCTGGCGCAGATTTCGCAAAGCCAATTGAAGTATGTCGAAGAAGCTCATAGAGACAACGATAAGTTATGAGAGATGAAACCGGGCGATTTCAACTCCGGCTCTGCCGTCTGACGTGCAGTGGTGGCTACGCCCCACCGTTAAGCGCGCTTCTCAGTCTTTGGGCTGCGCCCAGGTCGGGCATAGCCCAGGAAAATCCCAAATCGGGCCCGGAAGGTCAAAGACTGTAAAGACCTTCCGCACATCAGGCGGCAAAGCCGCGAAACGACGAGCTACGACCATTGATTCCAACCCTGGAGTTTTTTTCAGTCAAACACGTGGCGCACAGCGTCGACTGTCCAATCAGCAAGACTCGCCGTAACCACCTCGGCGCCTGCGGTCCGCAATGCTTTCTCAGAAACGGTGCTGGTGATTCCTAACGTGCGCATGCCGGCCTGCCTGCCCGACTCAATTCCCGGTGGCGAATCTTCAATCACCAGACATTCGCCTGGGAGCAGTGGCAGCAGTCGTTTTCCCCGTCGCTGTTCATTCAATTTTTCAAGCGCCACCAGATAACAGTCAGCCGCCGGTTTGCAGACGTTCACATCTTCGGCGCTCACAATCGCTGAGAACAAACTTCGCAAGCGCGCGCGATCCAGCACGTATTGGATCTCTGCAATCATCGCCATACTTACCAGCCCCAGCGAGTAATGACGCGCGGTCGCCTTCAGAAAAGTCACCACTCCGGGAAACAACGGCAATTCTTCCTCTATAAGCTTCCGATGACGAGCTGTCTTCCCTTCCAGAGTCAGTCTCAAGACATCGTCGGTCAGCTGTTTCTTTTCACGCTCGAATGCGGCACGAACAAACGTCTTGTCGTCCATTCCCAGCGCGCCGTAATAGTCGCTTTCGGTTAAGTCAATACCGTGCTCGCGCAACACATCTCTATAGGCCGCCAATTGCAGCGGCTCGTCATCAATGATGACACCATTGAAATCGAAAAAGAGTGCTTGAATCATCTGTTGTTAGTCCAATGTCCAACGTCCAACGTCCAACGTCCACCGAGTCGACCGTGACGGTTGCGGCTCGCGAATGCATTTCAATCTGAATGTACGGATGGTGTTGACGTCGCACTCTGGCTGTTGGACTTTGGACTCTGTAGGTCGTGTATTGGACCTTGGACGTTGGACGTTGGACGTTGGACATTAGACTGCCCCAGTCGTGCGTTCTGTTCCTCAAACAATTTTGGCAGGCGCTCACTTTCCAGCACGTCG
This sequence comes from Blastocatellia bacterium, assembly GCA_963698325.1. Taxonomy (GTDB): domain Bacteria; phylum Acidobacteriota; class Blastocatellia; order Pyrinomonadales; family Pyrinomonadaceae; genus PSRF01. Next base: position 286,772 of record CAVOQJ010000018.1, read on the forward strand.
AGACGCCGCAAAACTTCAGCAAGGGACAGTTCGTTTTTCAGGTTAACCCGATAATCGAGATCTGCTCGTAAACGGTCTTTCTCTCCTTGACGATTCTGCGACATCATAATGATTGGGGCCTGCATTCCGGCTATTACCGCGAGCACCAGGTTTAACATTTGATACGGCTTCGGATCGAAGCCATAGAAAAGTATGTAGGAGTTGAAAATGATCCAGAAGACGATCAGGGCAATTGAAACACCAATGAATTTCCAACTACCGCCAAACTCCGCAATCATGTCGGCCGCGCGATCGGCTACGGTTGCTCGCTTCCTCTCTTCTTCGTTCGCGTTGCGGGAAACGCGCGAACGCAGAAGTTCGTCGGTGCGCCGGAGTCGGTCAGAGAGTGCTCCCAACATTCCCAGCGCCACATCCGGATTTCCACGAACAAACGTCAAAAAATTGGGACGCGACAAAACTGCGAGACGCCCATCCTCAATCACCTTAGCGTCTGCGGATCTGTTCCGACCGTCGATGATGGACATTTCACCAAAGAAGTCTCCCTGGGCCAGCTCAGCAAGCGTTATCTCCCTTCGATCTTCGTCCGTGATGCTGATTCGCACTCGGCCGGTCTCGATGAGATACATGGCGTTGCCTGAATCTCCTTTATGAAAGAGCTCCGTGCTCGTTGAAACGTCTTTTATCGTTAGCAAACTACGCAGCTCTGTCGCGGCAGCATCGGTCAACGACGCAAAGAGCGGCACTGAGCGCAAAGCCTCAAGGGTCATTTCGTTTGACATAGGAACCTCACATTAAAAAGGATCAAGGCGGAATGACGAATGCCGCCTTCCGCCTCATCCTTCATCCTTCATCCTTGCTAACAACGCGTCCGTCCTTCATCAGAATAATTCGATCCGAAAAACTGGTGGCAAGTTCCCGATCGTGCGTGACCATCAGTATTGTCAGAGAGTCGTTATCAACCATTTCACGAAGCAGCGCAAGTAGCTCGTGAGCCCGGGTTGAATCAACATTTCCGGTCGGCTCGTCTGCCAGCAAGACTTTTGGCTTATTCGCAAGCGCGCGGGCAATCGCAACCCGCTGTTGCTCGCCTCCAGAAAGTTCCGCAGGGCGATGCGTCAAACGATCCGATAGCCCGACCCTGCTCAGTAACTCTTCGGCCCGCCGGCGACGTTGGTTGCCGCGTAGTCCCCCGAAAGCGAGTGCGAGTCCGACATTTTCTGCCGCCGTCATAGTAGGAATGAGGTTGAAGTTTTGAAAGATCATGCCGACGGAATAACGCCGGTAGCGCGCCATCTCTTTTTTGCTTAAGGGCCCCAGGGCTCTGGCGTTGAAAAGCACTTCGCCGCTGGTAGGATGGTCAAGACCTCCGACCATGTTGAGGAGCGTGCTCTTTCCGGAACCGGATGTTCCCTGTATCGAGACAAACTCGCCCTCGTCGATAGACATTGAAACATCATCAAGCGCGGTGACACTCGTGGTGCCCATCTGGTAGACCTTTGAAACTTTTCGTGCTTCTAAGAGAGACATGCGAATCTAATCAGCCGCGGATTCGCGCGGATTAACACGGATCAGAACAAGTAGAAGTAGGCGGCCTGAAGCTTTTCCTCGAGTGTTATGTGTGCCTGCTTACTCTAAAACTGTTTTAAATTCCGACCCGCGCTTATCCGCGCGAATCCGCGGCGCTCTTCTCCGCGGCTGTTGGCTAGCCAACGCGCCACAGTTCAAATCGCTCTTCCTGAAAACCCTTCAACAACATTTCAAACGGTACGGCCCGCAGATTCTCTGCTGCTATGAACTCGCGCACCTCAGGGTCATCGTAGAGCGCACGCGAAATAATCACGTCGTTGCCGGTGGATAAACTTTCCAAACGCGCTGCCATATTTACAGTTGAGCCGAAATAATCAAGCCGGTCATTCAGCGTAACAGCAATGCAGGGTCCGCTGTGAATTCCGGCTTTCAAAGTTAACGGCCCAGCTACCTGCGAAGGCGACGCCAGGATCTCCTGTGCTCTCAGCATAGCCTTCAACGCCGAAGCCGGCTGGCGGAACACGGCCATCACCGCATCGCCGATTGTTTTCACCAACGCCCCATCCTCCTCGGCGATTACCTTTTTCAACACATCGAAGTGGTTCATGACGCGGCCAAAAGCCGTAGCATCTCCAATTTCCCGATAGAGCTGCGTGGAGTTTCGCAAGTCGGTAAACAGAATAGTCAGTGTGCCTACGAAGATTTTTTCTCCGGGTCGCAAGGCTTCAGTGGAGAAAAGGTCGCGAAAAATTTGTAGCGCGGTAACTTCTGCCGCGGTCGCCGCCTGATCCCCCCAAGCCAGCCGCTCAAGAATAAGTAGTTGTTCCGCATCTGTTTCATTTCGCAGGCGGAGCGCCGGGCGAGTCCCGAGCGACAACTCCTCTCGAGGCCAGCCGTTGGCTGCGACGGTAACGTCTGCTGCAAGTGTTCCCATCGGCGAGACTTTCACGGGCTGCTCGCCGGACAATTCGAGCGCGCGAAAACGATAGTTACCAGGCTCGAGAGCCATGCTCAACTCGCGCTCGCCTCGTGCCGGCAACAACTGCTGCGCCACGACGTGAGGCGTTCGCTCCGGGCTACCGATGCAATAGTCCTTGACATCTATCGTCCGAATCGTGGCGTTCGGACGAAAGGTGAGTTCCACGAAGCGATCGAAGTTAACAGTGAAATCGATGCGGCAGGTTTCGCAGTGAACCTGGCTGTCAATATCTTTGAGCGAGGAACCGCTCTCCTGTGGCCCGCGGCACAAGGGACATAACAAGTCCCATTGCAGATCCAGCAATCCCACTCGCGTTGCCCGCAGACAGGTTTCAAGTACAACCCGGCGCGGCTGTTCCCAGTCGTCGGCAAGTTCATAAGGCTTAATGCGCGCCACTGCAAAATCATCGGCTTGCTGAACGAATTCAATCAGGCGGGCAACTGCACTGGGGTCGGAATCAGGATCAGAGATGAGACGCTCTCTGATAGCTGTCAGCCGATTACTCGCGACAGCCGAAAGCTCCGGCGCTGACCGGCTCTCTTCTCCTGAAGCTTCCACCAAAGCCAGCTCGTCGTACTTTTTGAATGCGCGGCGAAATTTTCGCGCGCCGACAATTCCTATTTGCAGAGGGATAACGACGACGCCCAATAACGATTTTGGCGTGACGGAAACATCGTAAGTAAACCTGGTTCCGCCCTGTGCTCCGGGAGACAGCTCAGCAAGAGCTTTCATCTCCGCGACCGGACCTTTGCTATAGGTGCGTTTTACTCCAAAGCGGACTGGCCGCACCCATTCGAACGGTTGCTCTTCCCATTCGACCGGCATGCCGAAAATCGACAGGCGAACACGGCGGCGCGCATTGCGAAGTCGGCGCCGGGTGGGTTCGACCTCAACGGCTGGAACGTTGGTGTCGCGATTGAAGCGATTCGTATCGGCAACAAATGGCCACAGCTTTTCCGGGCTGGCTTTCAGTTCATATTCCCAACGGTAATGAAGTTCGCGGTAGGCCATAAAAACAGGGGACAGGGATCAGGGGTCAGGGGGTCAGGGGGTCAGGGATCAGGAGACAGGAGTCAGAGGCGATCAGAAGTGACAGGGCAGCGAACTGCAAAGCGCTTGTATCGTTATTTGACGACCGATCCAATCCGGCGTTTGACCACTGACTTCTGACCCTCTGGCCTCTGGCCTCTTGCTTCTGTCTTCTGACTTCTGTCTTCTGTCTTCTGTGTTCACACTTCTTTGTACTCAGAGTCGACGTCTTCGTGGGATGAAGCAACCCGGTAATTTCTCGACTGCACTTGTTTGGTAATGAGTAAGTCGTTTTTAGTTTTCAGAAGATCCGCGCGGTTGTAAACCGACAACTCGAAGTTGTATCCATGTGTGATCGCATCTTTGGGACACGCCTCCACGCAGTAGCCACAGAAAATGCATCGCCCATAGTCGATGTTGTAAACCTCGGCATAGCGTTCATCGACGCCAATGCGTTTCTCGGGAGGGCGCGGATCGTCTTTGGCAACGATGTAGATGCATTCAGAAGGGCAGGCAGCGGCACAAAGAAAACAGGCCACACACTTCTCGCGACCCAGCTCGTCGACATGTAATAAATGCTGTCCGCGATAACGCGGCTGCACCGTTACAGGTTCTTCCGGATACTGCACCGTCCACTTCTGTTTGGGTATGTACGACAAAGTCACACCCATACCCTGAATGATGGCTTTGGTTGATTCGATCACATCGCTAATAATTGACATTTTGAAATCTCAAATCTCAGATTTTAGATTCTGGTTTCTGCGCCTGGGCCTGCGGTCTTTGGCCTTGCTCTTTGCTTTTAGTCTTCGATTCAATGATGCCGCGGCCCTGACAAATGCGCAAAGACCAAAGACCAAAGTCCCCAGACCATCGCTTGAGAGACCGCTCTTATTCTTTCAATGGACTCACTTCCGAACCGGTAGCCTGCCATCTGCCATCGCGCCAGACAAACTTATCCGTGAAATTAAATGCGAGGTTCTGGTTCTGGCCCTGCTCGTTCTTGACTTCCAGCGTGATGATTCCAGTAAGCGTAGCACGATCACCCTTCAAACTCAGTTTCAGACCTTCAAACTCCCACCGTTGGATAGCCTCGTCGCGTGTAGCCGTTCTCAGGTACTCCGCTTTGCCCTGAGGTTTTCCGTCGGCGGATTTGCCAACGTAATCATCAGCGAGGATGCGGTCCAGCTTCTTTTTGTCGGCATTGATATTTGCTACGGTCCACTCATGTTCGAGATCCGTCAGAGTCTGCAACACTTCATCTTCATCCGTCGGCGGAGACGTGCTGTCTTCGGCTGAATTGTCATTAGTGTTTTCATTGGCAGCCGCTGAGTTGGAATTCAGATTGGAGTCTCGGTCGTTTAAATTTGGATTCGACCCATTGCGCTGGCCAGGATTGGAATTGAGGTTTGAGGAGTTTGTGTTTGACGATGCGCGCATGATCCTCGGGATCATGATCGCGGCCGCAATTCCCAAACCGGCAAAAATAACGAACACGATTACCAGAATCCCCAGAATCCACGGCCACGTTCTTCCTTTGCCTGGTCCAGCATGGCCAGGAAGAACGTATGAGCCAGGAGGTTGATAAGCGGGAACGTTGCGCTGCTCCGGCGCACCGGATCGCCCCGCTGAGTCAGCCTGCGGCTCTCCGGCAGAAGGCATTAAGATTGTCGCTTCGTCATCAGCGGCTTCAACCGACAGGAGTGGTGTTCCGTCATCCGTACAAAAACTCAGGTTCTGATCGGTAAAGGTGCGATTGCAGGTTGGGCAGCGTTTCACGATGAACTTCTCTTTCTAGCTGCGAGCGATTATGGGTGGAACCACCATTGATTCTATCGCGGTCAGCGACCCTGGGCGACCTCGCGTTCGGTGTTAGCGGCCAGCGCTGCGCGTAAAGTGTTAGCGGAAAGCACCTGACAGAAAAGCCATTCCGTAAAGCAAGATGATCAGCGCCAGCATTACGAAGTAGAGCGAGCCAGTCACGATGCCGCCAATCGCCATGCCCTTACCCGAATATTTGGTTGGGTCATTTTTGATTTGTACTAGTGCGACGATGCCCAGGATGATGGCGACGGGGCCGGTTAGCATGCCCAAATAACAACACAAACCGATCGTCGGGCTGATGATGCCCAAAATCAGCGATGCGATAGCCAGACTTTGTTGCGGGGCGACCGGATATGCCGGTGGAGGCGGCGGCGTCCAGCCACCCTGAAGTGATTGCGGCTGACCGAATGGCGCCGGCGGCGGTCTGTAAGTGCCGGGCATGTCGAGCGTTGGCTGTTCGCTCGGGCTTACGCTTGGAGGCATCGGTGGACGGACCAGCGTCGGCGGCGGTTCATATGCTGAAGGCTCGGCCTCTACCAGCGACGTGCCATCCTGAGTACAGAACGTTAGCCATTCATCGGTGAACTCCCGGTTGCAGGTTGGACAACGCCTCATAGGTTGTTTCCAGTAATTAGGTGGCGGATCAGTTTGCCTTCTGTCTAGTTCTCACCGCGGCTTTAGCCCGGTGACAAGGGAGACTCCAGATAACGTGGAACCGTTTCAACGGTTTCGCTTTTGCGGATCTTCTATTCAGTGCCTTCCAAACCGTTAAAACGGTCAGATAACAACAGCATGACCTGCCACCGGGGTAAAGCCGCGGTGAGAATAATAATGCGCAAAACTCGCGGCCTTTCGCGTTTCATCCTTAGACAAGCTCGATCTGACTAAAGAAGTACGCGATTTCAATTGCCGCGTTTTCATCTGAATCGGAACCATGAACTGCGTTCTCTCCTAATGAACCGCCATATTCTTTGCGTAATGTTCCTTCGTCGGCCTTTGCCGGGTCTGTTGCGCCCATTAGATCCCGCCACGCTTTTACGGCGTTTCCCTTTTCCAAAACCATGACTACGCATGGATCGCTCGACATGAATTCAGTCAAGTCGCCAAAGAATGGTCGCTCGCGATGAACTGCGTAGAACCCTTCGGCTTCTCGCAAACTCATGTGCAGCGTCTTCATCGCGCGCAACTTGAAACCAGCATCGTTGATTCGCTGAATTATGTTACCGGTGTCGCCCGCCCTTACCGCGTCCGGTTTGATGATTCCGAATGTAAGATTGCTCATCTGCTCTGTTGCTTGTCTCCTCTTCTAATATTGGCCGCGGATGCACGCGGATAAACGCCGATATGAAACCGCAGAACAAAATTCTGACTGCTCTTATTTCTTTCAGTTCTGATCCGCGCAAACCTGCGTTAATCTGCGGCTGAATTCTTACGCTGCGGAGCGCGCTGCCAGTGCTTCCTTCATTCCCGTTCCGATATCCGCCGGCGAGCGCACCACATGGATACCCGCATCTCCGAGCGCCTTCATTTTTTCCGCGGCCGTTCCCTTGCCGCCGGCGATGATTGCGCCGGCGTGGCCCATGCGACGTCCCGGTGGCGCTGTTTGTCCGGCAATGAACGCTACGATTGGTTTAGTAACGTTGTCCTTTGCAAACGCTGCAGCTTCTTCTTCCGCGGTGCCGCCGATTTCGCCAATCATCACGATTCCGTCGGTCTCATCGTCGGCCTGAAACAAACGCAGCGCGTCAACGTGCGTTGTGCCGACAATCGGATCGCCGCCGATGCCGATCGCTGTTGACTGGCCCATACCCAGCGTCGTCAATTGTCCCACGGCTTCATAGGTCAGGGTTCCGGAACGCGAAACAACTCCGACGCGTCCCTCGCGATGTATGTGGCCTGGCATGATTCCAATTTTGCATTTGCCGGGACTAATGATTCCAGGACAGTTTGGTCCAATCAGTCGGGTCGCTTTGTCGCTGAGATATTCTTTGACCTTCACCATGTCGAGGGTCGGGATTCCCTCCGTTATGCAAACAACAACCGAAATCCCGGCATCCGCCGCTTCCATGATCGCGTCCGCGGCAAAGGCCGGCGGCACATAAATCACGGATGCATTCGCGCCTGCTTCTTTCACAGCGTCGGCGACGGTGTTGAAAACAGGAATGCCTTCGTGAGTAGTGCCACCTTTTCCGGGCGTAACGCCACCGACGACGTTCGTTCCATACTCAACCATTTGTTTCGTATGAAACGTGCCCTCCTTGCCGGTGATTCCCTGTACAACCAGGCGCGTCGACTTATCAACCAAAACGCTCAATGAATAGCTCCTTGTTTGGACTAAAAAAATGAGGGCGCAGTATAACACGCGCTTAAGTTTGTCTCAGAATAATGAAAGGTTCGATAAGACTCAGGCAGCGTTACTCAGGTGGCGCAGTCGGAGTGATCGTCCGGATCGCCCATTCATCTCAGGCCCGAATGACCGCTATTCATCTCAGGCCCGAAGGGCCGCTATTCAATAGCCACATCCGTTAGGGCGTGGATCAAGAACCTCGAAGGTCGATAGCACCGAAGGTGCGGCACCAACCCATCGGCATAAGGAACTTGAGAGTGTCGGCCCTTCGGGCCTCAGGGAATGTAGATGTTGATTCGTCCACGCCCTAACGGACGTGGCTATTGAATATCGGCCCTTTGGGCCTTCAAAAGGCATCCAGAAACGCGGCCAAATAGTTCTCAGTTTATTCACAGCTTCCGTTCGATCAGCCCAGCTCGAATTGTTGACCGTGCTCGGGAACTTCCACCGTCCAGTCAAACCGCTCGCGAATGTGCTGCGCCATTGCCGTTGCCGATCCAACTTCGCCGTGCGTCACGAAAACGCGACGTGGCGGCGCAGGCAAGTCTTGCAACCAGCGAATCACTTCCTGCCAATCGGCGTGCGCGGAGAAGCCGCCAATTCTCTCGGTGTTGCAGCGCACCGGAATCCATTGCCCAAGCACCTTCACTTCTCTTTCACCGTCCGCCACGCGGCGTCCAAGTGTTCCCGCTGCCTGATAACCGACAAAAACAATCGTGGCATTCTCATCAGGTAAGACTCGTAACGCGTGATGCAGCACGCGGCCGCCAGTCATCATTCCGGAAGCACTGATAATCACACGCGCACCGCGTTGCTTGTTTAGACGTTTCGAATCTTCCCTCGTCGTGCTGGCGATCATCGAATGTGTGCGCAAAGGGCTGGCATTCCCCGTAGACGCCGTCACATATTCCTCGTCGTGCTCGTCCCGGCGATTCGCATACACTCTCGTCGCCGCTGACGCCATCGGCGAATCAAGTATGACCGGCAAGATCGGCACGCGTTTCTCGTCTTCAAGTTCGCGAATCAGGTAGAGGACTTCCTGTGCCCGCCCGACTGCGAAGGCGGGAATCAAAATCTCGCTGTCGTGCAAAGCGGCATTCTTGATTATGCGTTCCAGAGCGACTTTTGGCTCTTCCGGATCATGTATCCGATCGCCGTAGGTTGATTCGACAACGAGATAATCGCAGGCTGGCGGCGCAACCGGATCGCGAATGATGGGCTGATCATACTTACCGAGGTCTCCCGAAAACAATACTCGTTGACTTTGGTGATCGGCCTCAATATGCGCGAGCACCTGGCTTGACCCGAGAATGTGACCGGCGATGCGAAACTCCGCGCTGATTCCTTTGACGATCTTAACGAGCTGGCCATCGTTAGGCACTATCTCCAGAAGTCTGAGCGCTGCATTCGCGTCTGCTTCAGTGTAAAGCGGGAGCGCTGGATCGTGACGCGTTATCTTGTGGCGATTGCGATAGTCGGCTTCCTCCTCTTGCAAGCGCGCTGAGTCGGGAAGGAGTATGCGCAAAAGTTCCGCGGTGCCGCGCGAGCAATAGACGGGTCCACGGAAACCCTGGTTAACAAAGCGCGGAAGGTAGCCAGTGTGATCGATGTGCGCGTGCGTGAGCAGCACGGCATCGACTGACGCAGCCGGAAACGGCGCCTCTGCCCAATTCCGTTCGCGCAGCTCACGGGGACCTTGGAAGAGACCGCAATCAACCAGCACGCGGTTGTGATGGGATTCAATTAGATACTTCGAACCGGTGACGGTGCCCGCCGCGCCCCAGAAAGTTAGGGTAGCCAATCACTCCCTCCGCTCAGGTAGTCGCACGGACGTCTTCGAGATCCATGATCGCTGGCTCACTACGCCGTCGATAGGCAAAAAAGACTATGAAGGTGGGCACAAGCAACCCGAGGTTGCGTAACGCGGTCGTTACCCCCAATTGGCTGGCAATAATTCCGCCGAAGCAGCCACATTCCAATCCTTCGGCGTTGCCCAGACCATAACGGTAATAAAGCGCGTAAGCGGAGAAGCTAATTAGCAGGGCGGCCGCCAGCAGTGCGCCGGTGCGAACCGTGCGCGGCAGCAAAAGGAAAATCGCAGTAGTGATTTCAGTGGCGATAACGGCGATAGTCACCGGCCACATCCAGCGTCCGGAATTAAGCCCCGTCGCGTTCAGCAATTCGGCAACGTTTGCGGCGAACGCTTTAACTATCCAAAGCTTCGCGCCGGCGGTGAAAAGGAATAGAGCCGCCAGCCCGAAACGACTAAGTCGAACAAGCCACTTTACGAAGGCTGAACGACGAAAGCGGAGGGATGAAGCAGTCGATTCACCTTGCCCGGATCGCTCAGTTATCGGAAAAGAATTTTGGCCCGTAGGCCTTATTTCATCCATCATCCTTCCGCTTTCTTTGTCTATTTCGCAAGCGCAACCACCTTCTCGGCCGCGTCTTTCATTCCGTTGGCGACAGTGAAGTTTAAGCCTGACTCAAGAATCACCCGTTGGCCCTCTTCCACGTTCGTTCCTTCCAGCCGCACTACAACCGGAACCTGTATGTTCAATTTCTTCGCGGCTTCGACTACACCGCGCGCAACCATGTCGCAGCGCACGATGCCGCCGAAGATGTTTATCAAAACCGCCTTGACGTTTTCATCCGCCAGCAAAATTCGAAATGCTGCTTCAACTCGTTCCTGAGAAGCCCCGCCGCCAACGTCCAGGAAATTGGCCGGCTCGCCTCCCGCGAGTTTGATAATGTCCATCGTCGCCATCGCAAGCCCGGCGCCGTTAACCATGCAGGCGATGTTGCCGTCGAGCTTGATGTAATTGAGATCAAATTTTGACGCCTCGATCTCCAGTGGGTCTTCTTCATTGAGGTCACGCAGGTCGAGGAATTCTTTGTGGCGAAACAGAGCGTTGTCGTCGAAGTTGACCTTTGCATCGAGCGCAATCAAGCGGTTGTCCTTCGTGAGCAGGAAAGGGTTGATTTCCATCAGCGACGCATCCATTTGCTCGTATGCGTTGTAGAGCGACTGCATGAACTTCACCGACTGGTTAACGAGATCAGAAGGAATACCGAGACCGAAACCAAGCTTGCGCGCCTGGAAAGCGCGAAAACCAACAGCCGGATCGACAGTCTCCTTGAGGATCTTTTCCGGCGTTTTTGCCGCAACTTCTTCGATGTCCATGCCGCCCGCTTCTGAAGCCATAAATACCGGTCGACCCGAGGCGCGATCCAAAACGATCCCTAAATAGAACTCTTTATCTATCGGCAAGCCTTCTTCGATCAGCAGGACGCGTACCTCGCGCCCTTCTGGTCCAGTCTGGTGTGTGACCAGCTTCATGCCGAGCATCTGCCGGGCAATCTCTCGCGCCTCGTCCGGACTCTTCGCGAGTTTGACGCCGCCGCCTTTGCCGCGACCGCCGGCATGAATCTGTGCTTTGACGACTACGGCCTCAGTCGCCAATTCTTTGGCTGCCTGATATGCCTCTTCCGGCGAGCGCGCAACTATTCCGCGCGGCACGGGCACAGCAAACTTTCTTAGTAGTTCCTTACCCTGATACTCGTGAATCTTCATTGCACAGCCTCAGCGATCGAAAAACATCGATTCGCAAAATCATTTGCCTGATTAGAGCGGAAGGAGTTTAGCGGTATAAAAGAGATGACTGCAAGCGCGAGTAGGCGCAAAATGTCCGTGTTCCGAAGCAAGAACTGCTGCGAGGAGGCTTCGCATGAGCAACGTCACAGTAACCTCTCTCACGAACCTGAAGAACGAAGTTCGCTACGGGCCTGAGCAAACGCTCATCACAGACGAGCCGGTCGAAGCCGGCGGTCAAGATGCCGGTCCAGATCCTTACACGCTGCTGCTCGCCGCCCTTGGCAGTTGCATCTCAATGACCACGACGTTGTACGCGAGAAGAAAAGGCTGGCCGCTCGAACAGGTAACAGTACACCTCCGACAACGAAGGATTCATGCTGTTGACTGTCTTGAGTGTTCGAACAAAACGGAAGGATACGTGCACCGCATTGAACGCTCAGTTACGTTTGCAGGAAACCTCAGCGATGAACAGCAGGCACGTCTACAGGAGATTGCCCATAAGTGTCCTGTTCACAGAACACTCCTTTCGCCAATTGAGATCACCGAGTTAATGGACCAAAAATAATAAGCCGCGGATTAACGCGGGTTTTACGAATCTGAAAAACCAACCAACCTTCTCTTATGCTTTCCTGATCTGATCCGCGTTCGTTCCGCGTTAATCCGCGGCAACAAAAACTAAGGGCTTCCAATCAACATTGATTGAAAGCCCAAAATGGTCGGGACGCCGAGATTCGAACTCGGGACCTCACCCACCCCAAGGGTGCGCGCTACCAGGCTGCGCCACGTCCCGTGAAAGCCGCCTCTAGTATCACTGCAAAAAACTTGTAACGCAAACTGTTGGTTTGCGTGTTTCATGGGAGCCCGTCCCTTTCGGTCGGGGCTAATGCTTGTCCGGCATCGCAAACTAACAGTTTGCTCTGCACGCCGATTTACAATCAATTCAGTGTCTTTTTTTGGGAGCGTCGAGCAGCGCAAGTATCTCACGCAATTCCGCAGCCACTTTCCGCAGCGACTTGCGATCTTCCGCGGCCCTCGTTACCGAAGTTGAATGAGTATTGGCTGAACTGGATGCTACGCCGGTCGCCGCAGTCATTGAAGAGTTCGTCTCGGAATCTTCGCTGTCATCATCGGCCGAAACTACTCTGAGCTTCCCGCCGGCGCGCATGTCGTTGGCAAGGCGCTTCTTGGCGCCCGCAATTGTGTATTGGTCTTCGTAAAGGAGCTCTTTGATTCGCAGCGCAATTTCCACATCGCGCTTGCGATAAACTCGCTGACCGGCACGATTTTTTTGGGGCGCGAGCATCGGAAATTCCGACTCCCAATAACGCAGCACGTGCGCCTGCACTCCGGCGAGTTCGCACACTTCGCCTATCTTGAAGAAGAGTTTCTCAGGTATGGCTACGGTGGGACGACCCATTATGTAACAACTGTCGACGAAATGTTCTTCCTGGCGAAATTGCAGGATAGAAAGTCAAAGGAGACTAATGGCAAGCTTGCCAGAACCCGGCGAGCCGACATGTTACTGCCAGCCGTTTGACGTGTCAACACTTACACTTAGCCGGGCTGAGTTCAAACTGATTCTTAAAGGTATCGCTTAAAGGTGTAGTTTTCTGTAACGCCGTGGAGTGCGATGATCTGTCATCGCTTTAGTCGATGGGACCTGTCGCCACTTGTAGACTCAATTTAGTGCATGAAGCGGCGTCAATTCCGTGGCACATAAAGTGGTTCTGTCAGGGTACTGGTTCTGTTTGGAATCGGCACGAGGGTTCGAACTTTACAGAATGTTGGCCGCAGGTCGCGCGACTGTGTCAACTCGGGAACTATGCAGAACCATTACAGAACCGAGCGCGGTAGCGCCGGATGCTAGAGTCTACGTTGGCCATAAGCTGGGAATCTCTTAAAACTCAGCTTGACTTAAGCATCCGGCGCTACCGCGCTCGGTTCTGTACTCGTTTGTTTTCCTCGTTGAATTCCCAACGACTCATTACTTGCTGCTTTCAATTACCAAACTGAACCAGTACCTTCAAAGCGCCTGCTAGACGGGCCTTCGCCGTCAAGTTATAATCCGCTTTCCACTCAGCTTCCAGCACCACTGTCCGGGAGGGCTAGTTCCAATAGTGACGACCACATCCGAAGCGTCCCCCACAGCCCGAACCGTCTTCCGCCTCGCCGCTCGACTCGACGACATTGGATTTTCCGACATCGTTAACATCCGTAACCGAATAATGAAGCTGCACTCGGAGGGAGCGACCGTTTACCAGTTTGAGGGTGGCGAGCCTTACATGAACACGCCGGATTTCGTTAAGGAAGCAATGGTGCGCGCGCTCAATGAAAACAAAACTCGCTATGCTCCATCCTCAGGAATACCGGAGTTGCGCGCGGCGATAGCCGATAAGCTGCGCACAAAAAACGATATACCCGCGCAGCCAAGCGACGTCATTATCCTGAACGGTGGAATGCAGGGATTGTTTGGCGCGTTTCAGTCAGTGGTTAATCCCGGTGAAGAGGTCCTGGTCTTCTCGCCTTACTGGACCCCGATAAAAGATCTGATCGCTCATTGCCAGGGTAAGACTATTCTTGTTCCAACTTGCGAAGCGCGCGCGGAGGGTTTCGAAAAAACCTTGTCACGCTACTCGAGCGATCGAACCAGGGCGATCTACTACAACACGCCACAGAATCCTACCGGCGTTGTCTTTACTCGCGAAGAAGCGCGAGCCGTGTCGCGTTTTGCGCAAGAACGAGATCTAATCGTGATTGCGGATGAAGCTTACGAGGATTTGGTTTACGACGGTGAGCACTATTCCATCGCCGCTATCGAAGGAATGTTCGAGCGCACGATCAGTGTGTTCACACTTTCTAAATCTTACGCCATGACCGGATGGCGCCTGGGTTATACCGTAGCCGCAGAGCCATGGATGACCGGCTTAAGCAAAACTACACTCTATTCTTCCAACGGAGTTTCCACGCCGACACAATGGGCAGCGCTGGCCGCCTTTACAACTGAGTCGGACATGCTGGAGGCGAATCGCGTCGCTTATCTTCAGCGGCGCAATTTACTTTTGGCGGGACTCAATGAATTGGGATTGGTTTGTGAAAAGCCGGCCGGCGCCTTCTATGCGTTTCCCGATGTTTCGCGCGTCAGCAGTAACAGCCGAGAAGCCGCCGAGATATTGCTCGATCGCGCGCAAGTGGCGACGGTGCCCGGTATTGTCTTTGGTGAACACGGTGAGGGTCACTTGCGTTTTTCTTTCTCCACTTCAATTGAAACCATCGAAGCCGGCCTCGATTCACTCCGCCGCAATCTTTAGCTTTCAAGCCGCCACAGATTTTCACGAATAAACACGGATCAAACCATAAAGAATTATCCCGGGCTGGTGCGTGCCGTCTTATTATCCGTTTAAATCTGCGTTAATCTGTGGCTCATTTCGCCCCATGAATGAATTCGATTTCATCAAGAAGATCAGATTACTTACTGAGGAACGCGGTCCTGCGTCTGGTCTTGTGCGCGGGATCGGCGATGACGCGGCCGTTCTCAAATCTTTCGCGGGCATGGACGTTGTTGTGAGCACGGACATGCTCGTCGAGGATATTGATTTTCGTCGCGATACGACGCATCCGGATCTGCTTGGCCACAAGGCCCTCGCCGTGTCCCTTTCCGATATTGCGGCGATGGGCGCGCGACCGCGTTGGGCGTTGTTGACAATTGGGGTTCCGAATGACGTTTGGGAGTCTGAATTTCTCGATAGGTTCTATGAAGGCTTCTTCCAGTTAGCCGACCGCTATTGCGTAAGACTGATTGGCGGCGACATCTCGCGCACACCGGAGAAGATCGTCGTCGACTCGATTGTTATCGGTGAATGCCTGTTGCAGCGCGAGGTATTTCGCTCAGGCGCGCAGCCCGGCGATCAGATCTTCGTGACCGGCTTTCTGGGAGATGCGGCTGCCGGACTGCGTTTGATCGAACGCGGCGCGCGATTGCATGGGCCGGCGCCAACAGAAGCTGTTCTGTCATCGGGCGGCGCTCACGCAAACGAGTCTCATCCGATTGACTACGTTCTGCTCCGTCAGCTGCAACCGGAGCCGCGGGTGGGCTGGGGTGTCTTGCTTGGCGATAAGCAACTGGCAACGGCGATGATCGATATTAGCGATGGCCTGTCGTCGGATCTCAACCATCTCTGCAGTGAAAGCAAAGTCGGTGCGCTTATCGACGCCTCAAGCATTCCGATTGATCCTGTGGTTAAAGACCTAAGCGGGCGCCGCGCACTGGATCCGCTGATGCTCGCGCTCCATGGTGGAGAAGACTTTGAACTCCTGTTCACCGTCAAACCGGAGAATGTTGCAAAACTGCCAACGCGAGTCGACGGCGTTTCGTTAACTCGTATCGGTGAGATTAAGGAAACCTCCGCCGGCGTGCAGATTTCGGAAGGCTCGCGAACATGGAACCTTGAACCAGGGGGCTGGGAACATTTCAAAGGATGAAGGCGGAGGCGGAAGGATGAAGGATGAAGGAGGAGGGATGAGAGATGAGAGATGAAAGGTCCTGGGCAAACCGGGCGGCGATGAGAGAAGCCTAATCATTGTTCTTCCGGATTCATCCTTTATCCCTCATCCTTCATCCATCCTTCGCCCTCCACCCTCCTTCTTCCGTTGGTTTGACTCACAATCAATCCCAACCTAGACTCCCAAACTTGCGATCCCGGTTTGGGGGAAGATTTCCCTGGAGAAGTATTTCTACTAACGAACTTCATGCTTAGATTTCGCAACACACTCTCTGGCAAGATCGAAGAGTTTCACCCGCTACGCGAAGGCGAGGTGCGTTTCTATTATTGTGGTCCAACCGTGTGGGACTACGGCCACCTCGGCAACTTCCGTTCAGCAATCGCTGCCGACATCGTGCGGCGGTATCTGAAATTCAAGGGCTTCAAGGTTACGCACGTGATGAACATCACCGACGTTGAAGACCGAATCATCGCCAAGTCACAGGAAGCCGGACTCAGCATCGACGACTACACAGCGAAATATATCGACGCTCTCTGGGAAGATTTTGATGCGCTCGGTTG
Organism: Blastocatellia bacterium; assembly: GCA_963698325.1. Classification (GTDB taxonomy): domain Bacteria; phylum Acidobacteriota; class Blastocatellia; order Pyrinomonadales; family Pyrinomonadaceae; genus PSRF01. The sequence goes on from CAVOQJ010000018.1 coordinate 303,130, forward strand.
CGAACGACCGGAGATAGTCCCGCGCGCGACACGTCACATTCCCGAGATGGTCGAGTTGATCGAAAGGCTTTTAGCAACCAGTCACGCTTATAAGTCAGATGGGTCCGTTTATTACCGCATTGCTTCGTTTCCCGAATACGGCAAGCTCTCGAAGATCAACTTCGCCGGCAACATTGCCGGCGCCAGCGAGCGCGTTGATACCGATCGGTATGACAAGGAAGACGCGCGCGACTTTGCTCTTTGGAAAGAACCTGCCTCGGCCACCGAGCCGGCCTGGGACGCGCCAATCGGGCGCGGCCGTCCCGGCTGGCACATCGAATGCTCGGCGATGTCCATGAAGTACCTGGGCGAAACTTTCGATATCCATGCCGGAGGAATAGATCTCGTGTTCCCCCATCATGAGAACGAAATTGCCCAGAGCGAAGGCGCGACCGGAAAGCAGTTCGTCCGTTACTGGATCCACTTTGAGCATCTGAAAGTGGAAGGCGAGACGATGTCGAAGTCGAAGGGCAACTACTATACGTATCGCGATGTCGCCGCCAAAGGTTATTCAGCGGGCGCCATACGCTACTTCCTTCTAAGCGTTCCCTACAACAAGCAGATCAACTTCACTTTCGACGCGCTCGCGGGCGCGGAGAAAACCGTGGCGGGTTTGCGTGATTTTCGCGCGCGCCTGGGCGAGGCGAAGACCAGTCCCGGAATGAATGCTGAGTTGCACGAGGCAACGCTGCGCGCCGCTTTGGAGTTTGAAGCGGGCATGGACGACGATCTCAATACCTCCGTGGCGCTTGCGGTTATTCATAATTTGACGCGCGTCGTCAACACCGCCCTTGCCAGAAAGAAACTTCAGGAAGCCAACAAGCTGGAGTTGCTCGAGCTATTGAAACGCTTCGATTCGGTTCTGAATATTTTTGGCACTGAGCAGCAGGAAATGCTGGACAGCGAAATTCAAAATCTGATTAACGAACGGCAGGAGGCCCGCCGCCGTCGCGACTTTGGCCGCGCCGATCAGATTCGCGATGAACTTGCAGCCCGCGGGATTGTTCTCGAAGACACGAAAGACGGCGTGCGCTGGAAGCGAAAGTGACCGTACCGTCATGATCGAAGTAACTCTTGAAACTGAACGCCTCATCCTGCGCATGTGGCGTGAAGACGACCTGGAACAATATGCGAACCTGTGCGCCGACCCGGAGGTGATGCGCTTCATTGGTGGCAAGACTTTCAGCCTGGCCGAAAGCTGGCGCCACATCGCGTTCATGATTGGTCACTGGCACTTGCGCGGCTACGGCCCCTGGGCGGTCGAGGAGAAAGCAACAGGAAAGCTGGTCGGGCGGCTCGGTTTCTTTAATCCCGCCAGCTGGCCCGGGTTCGAACTCGGCTGGACGCTCGCCAGAGAGTTTTGGGGAAGAGGCTACGCAACAGAAGGCGGGCGCCGCGCGCTGGTTTATGCTTTCACTGAACTTGACAAGGACCACGTCATCAGTTGCATCCATCCGGATAACGCGCCGTCGATACGTGTAGCTGAACGACTCGGCGAGAAGCTCGAGGGCGAATCAGAAATCATGGGCATCAGGGTTTTGGTTTATGGAGTAGATCGGCCGAGTACGCGCTGAGTAAATTACAGCACTAAGCCAGAGGTACGAATCTTCGGGAGTGTCTTAGTCTGAGATCTTCTCCGTGCAACCTTTGTGTCCTCTGTGCCTCTGTGGTGGATAAAAGCCCGACAACCGGTCACCACAGAGACACAAACAGCACAGAGCTAACACAGAGAAATCGAATTTAAGACACTAGTGAATCTTCTTCAGGTCGCATACTGCTGATGGCAGGTTTGCTGCGACAAAAAGAAGGGCACGACCTGGTCGTGCCCTCTCTCTCGGAATACCTCTTTACTTTTTTACTCCCCTGGTGGCGGCGGTGGCGGGGGTCCGTGACCGGGACCAGGACCGCGCCGCATCTCACCATGCCTCTTCATCATCTGATCGGCCTTCGTGCGTTGCTCGGCGGTCAGCAAAGCATATAGCTTTGAGTGCATGCGCAAGTGATCGACCGTCTCATCGGTCATCAACTGCGCCTGCTGGCTGGCAAGCGGACGCACCGTCGCCTCATCGAATTGACCGTTAGCAGTGGCCGCATCGATTTGCTTGCGAAGCTCTTCAAGTTTGGTGTGGCGCTCCTCTTGCACTGCGCGCTGTGCCTCGAATATTGTCTTTACTTGTTCTTTTTGAGCGTCAGTCAGATTCAACTCGCGAGAGATGTGCTCAATCATGTCCTGCGGTCCGCCTCCGTGCATTCGTTGGCCCATGCCCGGATGCGCTTGCGCCAGCGCAAAAATCGTTGCGCCGATAACCAGCGCGGCGATGCCGGCAATCACTAAGATTCGATTTCTCATTTCGTCCCTCTCCTTTAGTTATTAGGCCGACAGTTTATCCATCAGGCCGCTCTGCATACACACTCTTATACGCTACTTTCAACGCGCGCGATGTAAAGACTCAGTTAACCTAATGTAAAGTTTTGTAAAGAAGGGCACTCACATCAGGACCGGGAGCGTCCGGATCTCGCAGCAAAAAGACGTTGCTAACACAAATACAGAACCGGGAGCGATAGCGACCGGATCGCACCTACGAGATGAAGAACGTCCCCAAGGTTGGATCCGGTCGCTATCGAGACTGTGTGGAAACTCTGCGACAGTTTTGGCGATGGGTCTTCGACGCGTAGCGGCGGTATGAATTTAGCCCGGCGTTTCAACGCCGGGTAAGGGTTGACAGGGTGTTCGCGTCGCGCTAGCGACGCCTGAAATGCGCGGCTATCAGCCGTCGCTGACGCGACGAGGGCGAACGGTTGCGCTGACCCGGCGTTGAAACGCCGGGCTGAATTCATACCGACGCTACGCGTCGAAGAAGTGGGCAGGGGTTACTCTTTGGACTTTTCACACAGTCTCTATCGCTCCCGGTTCTGTATTTGTGCGGTCTTGCGATCTGTTTACTCGTTGGCGACCTCTTCTCGCTCTATGCATTGACACTTCTTTACAAAGTCCGCTTCGGCGTTTGATCTACAATGGCGCGCTTTGGTAAGACTGACTTTCCAGTCTGTCTTCGATTATCGGACAGACAGCAATGACTGTCGTTACACGCAGCATGTATCAAATACTTATCATCGACGACGACGTTGCCCTGTGCGAGTTGGTGACCGAATATCTTGGGCCGCTGGGGTTTGAGATCCAATCGGTGCATCGCGGAGATGCGGGCGCCGAAATGGCGCTCGCCGGCAAGTATTCGCTGGTTGTGCTCGACGTAATGCTGCCCGGTCTCAATGGCTTTGAAGTTTTGCGAAGAATTCGTTCCCAGTCGAAGATCCCGGTGTTAATGCTGACGGCCCGCGGCGATGACGTCGATCGCATCGTCGGACTCGAAATCGGCGCTGATGATTACCTACCGAAACCTTTCAACCCGCGCGAACTGACGGCAAGGATCCGCGCCATCCTGCGCCGTGCAAAATCGGACGAGCCTGCGGACCAGGCTGCCGCCAGGAAACTGCATGTGGGAGATGTAGAGCTGGACAGCGGAACGCGCGCGGTTTATCGGGCGGGCGAGAATGTAGAACTCACAGCCGTCGAGTTTGACCTGCTGGAAAAATTGTTGCGCGCCGCCGGACGGATTATCACGCGCGAGGAGCTTTCGAAAGAAGTACTGGGACGGAGTTCGTCGCCATTCGATCGCAGCATAGACATGCACATCAGCAACCTGCGCAAGAAGCTCGGTCATCACTTTGGCGGCACGGAGCGAATCAAGACAGTGAGAGGTGTTGGTTATATTTACGCGCAGGCGAGTGCCGCTGAGGGAAAGTGAAAAATTTGCCGCGAAGCTTATTTCTGAAAATCTTTCTCTGGTTCGGAGCTGTGATGGTCACCGTGATCGTCGGAACGTTCGTCATCGGCGAGTTGATGCGGCCGTCTGAACCGCCAGCGCGACGGCCAATTGATTCCATTCTCAGTGAGTATGCCCACGACGCCGCTGCAGAGTACGAGCGGGGCGGTCAGACCGCACTAGTCGCTTACCTGGACCGCATCCAACGCGAGACAAACATCCAGGCATTCTTATTCAACAGCCAGCTTCAGGAGCTTTCGGGCCGCCGCATACCAACCGGCGCGCCGGTGGTGGCGCAGAAAGCGCTGCAAACGCGACTCCCGGAGGTTGCTCTGCCTTTGCTGGCCCGGCCGGCAATAACATCAGCCGGCGACCAATACGTGCTCGTCGCCCAAATGCCGGCGCGAATGCCGCCAGGCTTCTTCCACCCGATCATGCACGTGCTGGCTATCATGTTTGTCGGCGGTCTCTTCTGCTATGGCCTTGCCAGATATCTGACGTCGCCGGTTTCCAAACTTCGCGCCGCAACCCAGGAGTTAGCTCGCGGGAATTTAAGCGCGCGCGTCGTGCCGGCTCTGGGAAAACGTCGCGACGAATTGGCATCACTTGCTGCTGACTTCGACAGGATGGCTGAAACGATCGAATCACTCATCAATAGTCAGCGTCGCCTGCTCGGTGACATCTCCCACGAGTTGCGTTCGCCACTCGCGCGCTTGAACGTTGCTTTGGAATTGGCGCGCCAAAGGTCGGGCGTCGACGCCACCAGCGCGCTCGAGCGCATTCAACGTGAAGCGGAAATTCTCAACGAGATGATTGGACAACTACTCGCGTTGACTCGCCTGGAGAGTGGCGCTGAGGAAGTCCGGAAAAGCGACTTTGATTTGGCGCTGCTCGTGCGCGAGATAAGCGATGATGCCGACTTTGAAGCGTGCAGCCGCAAAAGGTCTGTGAAGCTTCAATCGGTTGAGAAGTGCACGATCGTTGGCAACGAGCAACTGCTGCGCCGGGCCATCGAAAACGTGGTACGCAATGCGGTTTTATACACCGCAGAAAATACGGAGGTTGAAGTCAAACTCGATTGCCCTGATAACACCGGCAGCGAAGAATCGTATGGCAGGGTTTCGAACACGAAGGACGAAGCTCAAAACACGAGAGTTACTGCCGGCGCCTTCCAGCCAGATTCAGAGCAACGCGCTGCGGTAATCACGGTACGCGATCACGGTGCGGGAGTGCCGGAAAATGCACTCACCGAAATCTTTCGTCCTTTTTACCGAGTAGATGACGCGCGCGATCGCGAAGCGGGCGGAGTTGGCTTGGGTCTGGCGATCGCTGAGCGTGCGGTCCGACTACACGGCGGGAGCGTCAAGGCCGCAAACATCGCCCGAGGGGGTCTCATTGTCACAATCGTTCTGCCCATGACAGTGACAACAAATAAATCCACAGATTACGCCGATTCCGCAGATTGATGATTTTTTGAATCTGCGGAATCTGCGCAATCTGCGGAGCAGTTACTTAGGACTCACGCCCAAATTCAACATCAGAAACGAATAAATATCCGCGGACTGTTCGATCGCTTTCGTTGTGCTGCTGGCGCCGTGGCCCGACTTCGTGTCGATACGAATCAAAATCGGATTGTCGCCCCCCTGCCCCGCCTGAAGCGCAGCCGCATACTTGAAGTTATGCGCCGGCACTACGCGATCGTCGTGATCGGCGGTGGTTATTAGAGTCGCTGGATACTTCGCGCCGGCCTTGACGTTGTGAATCGGCGAGTAGGCATAGATAGCCTTAAACTCTGCTTCGTTGTCGCTCGAACCGTAATCAGCGATCCAGTTCCAGCCAATCGTGAACTTATGGAAGCGCAGCATATCCATCACGCCCGCCTGCTCCACGACCGCCCTGAACAGTTCGGGCCGCTGGTTTGAAACCGCGCCCACCAACAGGCCGCCATTCGAGCCACCATGAATTGCCAGCCTGCCTGGCGAAGTGTACTTTTTTGCGATCAGATACTCGGCCGCGGCAATGAAGTCGTCAAAGACGTTCTGCTTCTTCAGCTTGGTTCCCGCTTCATGCCACTTTTCACCATACTCGCCACCACCGCGCATGCATGCCGAAGCGTAAACGACTCCCTGCTCGAGTAGCGCTAATCGCAGTGAGCTGAAACCCGGCGAGTTGGTGACGTTGAAACCGCCGTAACCATAAAGCAGCGTCGGATTATTTCCGTCTAGCTTGATGCCCTTCTTGTAGACGAGAAACATGGGCACCCGCGTGCCGTCTTTGCTGTTATAGAAGACTTGCGATGTCTGGTAGTCGTCTGACTTAAAGCCGGGAATCTCCGGTTGCCGGAACAAGGTCGACTTCTTAGTCGCGATGTCATACTTGTAGATCGTTGGGGGAAAATTGAACGTCGTAAATGTGTAGAAGGTAAACTTGTCGTCGGCCCTCCCTCCAAATCCGCCAACTGTTCCCAGCCCCGGCAATGTAATCTCGTTCTCCAGTTTGCCGTCGAGGCTGTAAACGTAAGCGCGGTTAGCGACGTCTTTCAGGTAAGTGACAAACAGTTTGCCGCCCACTGTGTTAGCAAGGTCGAGTGGTTCCGGTTTCTCCGGAATGATGTCTTTCCAATTCTTCTCCTCCGGGTTTTTAGGATCAAATAGGAAGACTCGACCGTTGGGCGCATTGTGATCCGTGAAGATTAGGAACTTGTCGCCAACATTGTCGACGACGCCATAGCTGTCATCGCCGATCTCCGCCACAATTGGAGTGAATTTGTTTCCGGGCTGAGAAAGATCGCGATAGAACACGGCGTTTCCTTTCTTGCCTTTGCCGCGTTCAGAGATCGAAAGAAACGCGTAGCGCTCATCGTCACTGACGCCAACCCCATGGAATCGTTGCGGATTTGCCGGGTCTTCGTAGACCAGCACATCTTCCGATTGCGGAGTGCCGACCTTGTGATAGAAGACCTGGTGGTTCTCGTTTTTGCCGGTGAGTTCGTGACCTTTTTCGGGTGCGGGATAGCGGCTGTAGTAAAAACCATTGCCCTGCCATGAAACGCCGGAGGCCTTCATCCACTCGACATGATCCGGTTCCGCCTGCTTACTAGCCGTGTCTAGAACGTAAATATCGTTCCAATCAGAACCGCCTTTGGAAACCCCGTAAGCGACGTACTTTCCGTCCTTCGACAGCGAGAATGCTCCCAGGCGAGTTGTGCCGTCGGCTGACAGCTTATTTGGATCAAGGAGAACTTCAGGCGTGCCATCCAGGCCCTTCTGCCTGTACCAGACGTTCTGATTCTGTAGACCATCATTCTTCGTGTAGAAGAAATAGTCGCCGCGGCGCGTGGGTGATGAATACTTTGGATAATTGTAAAGCTGGGTCAGGCGGTCTTTGACCTTCTGACGAAATGGAATCTTTTCGAGATAAGAGAACGTGACTTTGTTTTGCGCCTCCACCCACGCGGCCACCTCGGGAACATTCGCATCGGCCTCGAGCCAGCGATACGGATCGGCGACCTTCGTTCCAAAGTAATCATCAACTGTAGTGCCCTTTTTAGTTTCGGGGTAGTCAATGCTCGGCGAGCCTGTTGCACTGCCTGGAGCAGGCGCAGACGCCATCTTCTGCGACTGTTGCGCACGCGTTTGGGGCGTCAACTGCGAGACCGACAAGCCCGCTAGCGCCAGGGCCACGATTGCGAGCGTCAAAAATGCGCGCTGAAAACTGAAAATTAAAAACTGCAAACTGCTTCTCTTCATCGGATCATCTCCTGGGGTTTGGTTAGAGACTGGAAACCTCAATTGCGTTGATGACTGGAAACTCAATACGGAAAAAATGTGGGCAGACGCGGCATACTTTAATCGACTTTCACCCCAGGTTCAAAGTCGGGGACTCATGCAGTTCAGCGTTCAAGCCTCAGCTTGTGTCGCAAAGCGGCAGCCTAAAGGCTGAACTCTGGACTTCTGGCTTCTTTTCTCCGACAGACTTGTTAAGGCCCTGGGCTTGGCGAAATCTCCTTTTCTGCGAGAACTCTTACGGAGTATCATTTGTCGCTCCCGAATAGCACTCTCCCCAAAATAAGTTCGGCTCGCGAATTTCGGACTTTGGAGTGCTTATGAAACACTTTCTCCCAGCCTTAGCAAAATGCAAATACCTCGTTCCGCTTCTATTACTATTGCTGTTAGAGAACTTGCCGATGAAACCGGCGGTGAAGTAATGGAAGACAAACCCGAGCAGCTTAATACAACCTTCACTACGCTCATCGATCATTTACGCACGCGCTATAACCTCGCGTTTGTATCTTCAAATCGAAAGCGCGACGGCACTTTGCGAAAACTAAAGGTGGCCGTCACACCAGCGGTCGAGAAGTCGCAGGGAAAATTGGTCGTGAAAGCCAGGAGAAGTTATGTCTCGCCCAAGCAATAAGCAAGAGTCTGCGAGATCGGCCAGCCCATCTTTTTCAAATCGGCATAATTGATTAGTCTTGTCGGGGAGGTTCGATCTCAAACGACGTGAGTTCTGATGCTGACAATTTTCCGGACAATCAGGAGACGATGTCTGCTGATGACGATTCAGTGCAACCACCAGAACCCTTCGATCCATTCAATCCTTTTCCTGAGCCGGTCACGATTCCGATCACGGATGTCTTTGATCTGCATACTATCCAGCCACGCGATGTGAAACTAGTAGTTCAGGAATATCTGAATGAAGCGCGCCGCCTCGGCTTTCGTAGCGTCAGAATCATTCACGGCAAGGGCGTTGGGGTGCAGCGGGAAATGGTCCGCGCAATATTGGGAAGAACCGAGTTTGTGCTCGATTGGATCGACGCGCCACCCGAGGCAGGCGGTTTGGGCGCCACGATTGTTAGACTGAATACATCCTCGGGGGACGCGTCGCAATCTTAATGACCTATAAACCCAAATCTTCTCTGTGCGTTCTCTGTGTGCTCCGTGTCTCTGTGGTTGACCATAAACCAAATCATTCACCACAGGAGCAGACAGAGGCGCCACAGAGATTTCAGATGGAGACTATGCCGAAGCTTCTTGAGACCGCCGTCTTTCCAGTCGCTGCCGCAGAATGCGCAGGTCCGCGAGGTGTCCTTCATCGTGTTCACGCATCATTACAGCCAACTGCCTCAAGGTGATTTTGCCAACTGCTTCCAGCGTGCCTCCGCGTTCGAGTTGTTCCTCAGTTAAGCTTGTCAAAAGCTCCACGTTTTCTCTTCGCGCGGTCTGAAGAGTTTGCAGCGCGACCTCTGGCTGCTGGTTGTTGTAGTTACCCTCGGCTGCCACGCGCACGCCGTCGAAGTCCGGCAACGGAGGATCCGTCTCGTTAAGAATCCGTTTGATTCTTCGCGTGTACCCGTCTAATTCGAGATCTCTCAGATGGCAGAAATTCTCCAGGGCCGAGAACTCATCCGCCGAATTCTTCCAACGAAGTTCGGCAACCGAAAGTCCCTCGGTAAGTCTGGCGAGTTTGTTTGGCGTTTCGCCGAGAAGGTCGAGCAGGGCAGCGAAATTCGAACCAGCGGCGCTTCGTTCTTCCTCAATCATGGCGTCAACAAGCGAGCAAACCGTTTATCAGTTCACTGAGAAAATCGATATCTATGGGTTTGGTTACATAGGCGTCGAAACCGGCCGCTTTCGCTCCGGCGCGAAAGTCTGTTTCCTGGTGAGCGGTGACGGCAATGACTGGGACGGCGCCGAGTCCATCACTAGCCCGGATTTTTTCCGTAGCCGCGATGCCATCGAGGATAGGTAGACTCAAGTCCATCAGAATAATGTCGGGCCGCTCGCGTTGCGCAACCTCCACGGCGACGGCCCCATTTTCTGCTTCGATAATCAGATAACCTAGTTGCTCAAGCGAGAGCCTCATGAAATACCGGGCATCATCGGAGTCTTCGACGATCAGTACAGTGCGGTCCCTCGTGTCTTTTTGCACTATTCCCCCCGCCCACCACCTGATTCCACAGAAATCACGCGGATTTGCTCGTGCTTTTCGGTTATGTTCAAAGTCCGGGAGTAGTTCTGACTGTATGTCGCGAGTGAACCGTATGTCAAGAATTGGTACTGATGCAGTTTGAAGCCGGAAGTTCAGAGTTCAGCCTTTAGGCTGCCGATTCCCAAGCTAGAGCACGCAGTTTGATTTAAAGAAAGGAAATCGCGCCAGAAAGATGAATTTAATGTGAACCAAATGCTGGACCTGATCGTTAAATCAGAGGAGCTCTAACTTCTTGAAAGGCCGGAAACACAAACATGAAGAGAATAATCCTGGTCGTCTTTTTGGTCGTAATTGCCGGAGTAGCAGGCGTAGTTCGTTCGCACTCGAGAGGCGGTAGAGCCTGGCCGCTGGTTATCAATGGCCACAAGCAATCAACGGGCGAGGTGCGCGATGAGATTCGCAAAAGTTATGAGCTTGCACCCGGCGCGCGCGTAGAGGTGTCCGGCATTAATGGCTGGGTGAAGATTGAAACTTCCGACAGCAAGACGGCTGACATTTACATTGAACGCAGCGGCGCGAGTCAGGAAGTTTTAAATCGTCGCAAGATTACCATCGACAACAGTGCATCCGGGCTGACAATCCGCGGCGAAAAGGCCGATGGCAGCTTCCTCTCGCGAATGTTTGGCTCAAGTCCGACCGAACACGTTACGCTCAAGCTGCCCCGACAGATTTCATTGCTGACCAGAGGTGTAAATGGTTCTGTTAACGTCGGTGAGATCGACGGAGCTGTCGAGGTCGAGGGAATCAACGGAAAGGTCGACATTGCCCAGGCTTCAGGTTCTGCTGAGTTCCATGGAATCAACGGAAACATTTCAGTTGGCCTCAAACAACTCGACAAGGGCGTCGCTGTTCACGGTATCAACGGAAACATCGAACTGCGCTTCAGCGAAGGAGTAAACGCCGATCTCGACGCCCACGGAATGAATGGCAACGTGACGTCTGATCTGCCGAACGTCGTCGTGGACAAGTCCAACCACGGCAGCTACAGCGCCCAAATCGGCAAAGGGGGAACTTCAATCTCCGCGAGTGGGATCAACGGCAACATTCGTTTGACGCGAATGCTGCGGGCTTCGACGGAGACCGATGAATCGAAGAGCGGAAGCTGACTGGAGGGTTAACGAATTAAGCGGGGGCAAGCCCGCCTTCCCGCGAGCTGATCTGAGTTCGATTTCTAATTCTTGATTGAAAGGCTTTCAAGGCACGAGCTACCGAGCTAGTCCACTAGTCTCATTGGTCAGGAAGGCGGGCTTGCCCCCGCTCCAATTCTTTTGAGAATCAAAAGTCAAACGGCCTTCGCGTTGTCAATGTCGGCAGGTTCCACGCGCGCAGCTTTTCGTTCCATTGCGGCGCCGTGTCGTTGATGAACCGGTTTACTTCCGTCAGGCGCTCGCGAAATTCCGGTTGGATCTCCTGAAAGTATTGGCTCTGGCCGGAAGTTGGCGCGGCATTCGTGCCATCCAACCCGAAGAACAGGTCGCCAATCCTATTTACAACCTGCGACTTGCCGGGAAAACCCAAACCTTCCGAGCGGCGCGCCAGCCGATCCTCGAGGGTGTCAACCTGCTTTACGTAATCCTCCAGAGCTTTCATCATTTCTTTGTCCGGCTCTTTGTTGAGCGTCTTAGCCGTCGTCTGCGTATGCTTGAGCTGGTCCTCGATGCTGTCGAGAAAACGCAGCGCGTTGTTTGCGGCCGATTGCATATCGCGCAGCTTCATTTGTAAATCCAGTTGAGCCTGCAAATCAGCGAGCGAGACGTTAATTGTCGGATCGAGACGCACATCGACCGTTTGCTCGAGGGTCTTATCACCTACTATCAGCTTCACTGTATAACTCCCCGGCAAGACCTGTGGTCCACGTGGCGGACCACCGAAAGCCGTTTCCTCTTCACTCGGTGGACGGCGCACCTCGGGCCCTCCATAACGCAAATTCCAGCTGACGCGATTCAGTCCCTTCTCTTTCGCAGGTTTGTCGAGTTCCTGAACCAGCTTTCCACTCGCGTCGAGAATCTGAACATGAAAGTCTGTTTTATCGTCAGGCTTGGTTTTCAGGTAGTAGGTTATTAACGCACCGTAGGCTGGGTTTGGACCCGCAAATGACTTGTCTCCAATTCCGTAGCGCGTGAAGCGCGAAGCGAACCGCAATCCCGATCGAACCGGAAACAGATGCGCATTGCTATTCAGGATACCTGAAGTCATCTGTTGAATCGGCGAGGCATCGTCAAAAATCCAAACACTACGTCCGTGCGTTGCCAGGATGAGATCGTTCTCGCGCGGATGGACCAGGATGTCGTGCACAGAAACGTTTGGCAGGTTCTTTAGATTGAGCGCAATCCATTCCCGGCCTCCGTTGTAAGAAGCGAACAAACCAAGCTCGGTGCCGGCATAGAGTAGATTGGAATTCTTTGGATCCTCGCGAACAACTTGCACATAAGCTTTCGATGGCAGATTGCCGGCCACGTTCTGCCAACTTTTTCCGCCATCGCTCGTCTTGAAAATATAAGGACGAAAATCGTCGAACATGTGCCGGTCGAAAGCCGCATATGCAGTTTGGGCGCTCGTGCGCGAAGGCTCGACGTGCGAGACGGGCGAATTGCCCGCCAGGCCGGAAATATTCCGGACAATGTTTGTCCAATTCTTTCCGCCGTCTTTTGTTAACTGCAGATTTCCATCGTCAGTACCGGCCCACACTTGTCCCTGCTGCACGGGCGATTCGGCAAGACTGATGATGGTGGTGTGATATTCGGCGGTCGAGTTTTCAAATGCTACCGGCCCGCCGGCCTCCTTCTGTTTTTCCGGATCGTTAGTGGTGAGATCGGGGCTGATCTGTTCCCAGGTCTTGCCAAAATCAGTCGATTTAAAAACAACGTTGCCGCCGAAATAGAGGGTATTCTTATCGTGCGGCGACAGCAGAATTGGCGAATTCCAGTTGAAGCGATATTTCTCTCCAATGGCGGGACCATCGCCACTGCCTCGACCCCAGGGATTTACCGCCTGTTGTTCGCGCGTGCGAAAATCAGTCCGTACAATGTCACCGCCCTGGGATTCAGAGATGTAAAGTTCCGGATCGTCAGCATTGTTGAGAATGTAAAAGCCATCGCCGAAACTAACCATGCGCCAATCGTCGTTCATGATTCCCGCCGGTTCACGAGTCCGGCTTGGCCCGGTCCAGGCACCGTTGTCCTGCAACCCGCCCATCACGTAATAGAACGGCAGGCGATTGTCCGCATGGATCTGGTAAAACTGGCCCAGCGGAATATTGTAAACAGGCTCCCACGTCTCGCCGCCGTCGTAAGTCACGGCGATCCCGCCATCCTCTCCTATCCACATGCGCCTGGGATTTTTTTCGTCCAACCAAAGCGCGTGATAGTCGATGTGTGTCTTCCCGGTTATCGAACGAAACGACTTGCCGCCATCAATCGATTCAAACAGGGTCGAGGCTACGGCGTAGACGTGGTTTTCGTTATTCGGGTCAACTCGGACGCGCGTGTAGTAGAAGCCGCGCGAAACGATGTTGGTCTGTTTCGAAACTTGCTTGAACGTTTCACCACGATCGTCTGATCGATAAAGTGTTCCTTCCTTCGACTCGACAATTGCATAGACTACATTCGGATTGCTCGGCGCCACCCGCACGCCGATCCTACCCAGTAGCTTCGGCAAGCCATTGGTCAACTTGTTCCAGGTTCGCCCGCCATCGATTGATTTGAACAGGCCGCCTTTCTCACTACCGCTGCGATGCGTCCAGGGTTTGCGCTCGAAACTCCACATGCCGGCGTAGACAATGTTTGGATTGGTCGGATCAATTTCCAGATCGGCGACACCATGTTCCTTATCGATATAGAGGGTCTTCGTCCAGTTCTTGCCGCCATCGGTGGTCACGAATACGCCGCGCTGATCGTTTGAAGCAAAGGCATGGCCGAGCGCGCCAACGTAAACGATGTCTGGATTCTGCGGATGAATAGCGATAGCCGAGATGTGCTCACTATCTTTCAGACCCACGTTTTGCCAGTTCTTGCCACCGTCTGTCGATTTGTAAACACCGTCGCCAAACGAAACGCTGTTGCGTACGTTTGACTCACCCGTGCCTACCCAGATCACATCCGGATTGCTCGGAGCGAGCGCGATATCACCGATTGACATAGTTCCCTGTCGCTCGAAGATCGGTTTCCAGGTGACCCCGGCATTAACGGTTTTCCATAATCCACCTGAAGCAGTTGCGACATAAACGATATTTGGATTTCCGGGAACGCCTTCGACGTCGGCTGTACGTCCGCCCATATTTGCAGGTCCGATGCTGCGCCATTCAAGTCTTTGAAATGCTTCCTCGAAAGGTGGCTTTATAGTCTGGTTGTTTGACGGGGCCGGCGTCTCTTGCGGACTGGGCGAAGGCGTGGCCGAAGGTTCTTGCGCGACGTTGAGCGTTGCGCTTTGCGTGATTAGGAGGATGAACAGACCAAGACCGGCGATGCGTTTGCAAAGAAACATTCGCTTTCTCCTGAACTTTGGAATGAGTACTTCTCTACGAAAAACTCTTGGGCCGTGATCAAGTAGTTCGTTCACAGCGTCAGGCCCAACACGCAATAGCTTGCTCTTGTAACACTGGACGACAAACTGAAGGAGCCTCGATTAAGTGGCTTCGACGCGTAGCGTCGGTGTTTAACTTCGCCACGTTCGCAAAAGTCTCAATTCACTTTCGCGGTGAACACTTCCTCCATCAGGAAAGGACGACGGCAACCGCTCGACGCATCCAGTTGCCTTCGGCTATCCGTCCAGACGGGATAAGAAACTCCAGCAAATGACACCAGGCCTTCGTAGTCACCCTGCTGATTTCCGTAGTTGATGCCATCGCAGGGAAAGATGCCGTCGCAATCGTGCTCGTTAGAGCTGGCCGTACTCACCCGAATGTCAGGTGCGTTCCAACTTACCCCGCCGTCTGTCGAGCGCGCCAGGTAGTAATCTGTTTGATAGCGCGATCCGGTGGTGTCGTTACGCGTGTCATAGAAAGCCACATTTACGTCTCCGGTCACTGGATCGATCGACATCCAGTGGTTGAACCGATCCACCGCAAACAAAAACTGATCAGTTACCGGAGCGGCTGTAGACCAGGTCGCTCCCATGTCGTCTGAATAGGAAATGAAGATGTCAGTTACGTCGAGAGCTGTCAGATCCATCCAGCTACAGTAAATCCTTCCTCGATGAATTCCGCTTGAGGCGTCCACACCAAGCGACGGGTAAACCAGCGCACCGCGAAATGACTCGGCCGGAATGCGTAAATCAAACGGCAGTGTCTTCGGCGAAACAGTAACGGGAATTCCCCACGTCTGTCCGCCATCGAAAGAACGATTAAATATGATGGCATTGGCCATGTAGTCATTCCACGCGACGTAAACTTCACCGTTCGGCCCTACCGCTGGAGATGCGCCAATCGATTGCCCTGGGCCTCGAAGATCATCGACACGTTTGGTGGAGAAGGTAGCGCCGTGATCCGATGACGTAGCCAGACGCACGCCGCCGCCGATTGATCCACCCGAGGCCGCATCCCAGGCAATGTAAACATTGTCGCGAAATGGACTGCCGAGGTTTGCGTCGGCAGTTATCATTGGCTTGTCATTGAAGTGGTTCGTGCCATTTTCAAAATCGAAGAACGTGGCCGATGGATAGGTCTCACCGCCATCGGTGGAACGCGCTACGGCCATCTGCGTGCCATTAATGCCGTTGCCCCTGGCGAAGAAGACGACGATGTACCCATAGAAGAGATTGCCACTGCTGTCGAAGGCAAGCGTGGGATCCGATCCGAAATCGATACCAGTCTTCGATTTTGGCGGGGGCAGCGGCAGATCTACTCCGCCCCAACTTGTTCCGCCATCCGAAGAGAAGTAACCGCGCATCGGCAGCCGAAAGATTTCATTGGAACCGGCGGCAAGCGTCGCGGGGTTGCTGGGATCGATCGTAATAAAGGTTTCGCTTTGGGGTCCGCACTCATTCGAGACATCCACGTTAGTTCCGAAACTCACTGAGGTACTTGGCCCAACACTACCGTCTGAGCCACTGTTCAGAATGAATTGATACTTGTCCCACCAGGTGGGATCGTGGGCGCTGTTCTTGGCAGATGCCAACCGGGGACTTTGTGATGTAGCGAGGAGAAAGAGAGTAGAAACGATGACGAAAAAAAGCGACAGTCGTGTTCTGATGCTCATAAGAATGCTCCTTCGAATTGTAGGAAATACCTGGGGTGTTTCGGGTGGCTCGGATTTTAACCCTGATTTATCGAAATGGAGAAGTGTTTTAGCGAGGGTTCCGAAATACGCCAGGCATTATGCCTGCACCAGCTGGTGTCCCTGGGTTTGATTTATCTCTGTGCAACCTCTGCGCTCTCTGAACTCCGTGGTGAGTTCTTACTAACGATCGCTCACCACAGAGACGCAGAGAGCACGGAGGTTGCACAGAGAAGGGAAAACAAGACACTACCCTGCGCGATTGAACCTGTTTCGGAAACCGGATATAAAGGTTGCCGATCCAACCGTACCTCCAGAGGAGAACTGACCACTTGCCGCAAAGCAGACACCGAAAGACCAAGGCAAAGAAACGACCGAAGGGTCTGTATCCAGCCGTAAAAGCCAACCCGCCAGCCGGCCGTAATCGTCAGGCTAGGATAATCGCTATCGTCGTGGTCGTGGCGCTTGCCGCAACTGTCATCGGTTATTTGATTAAGCAACGAGTCGGAAGTGGCGGTACAGAAATCACAACAGCTTCTGGTCTCAAGTATACCGACCTCGTGGTGGGAAGTGGCGCCACGCCTCAGAGAGGTCAGACAGTAACCGTTCATTACACCGGTACCTTGGAAAATGGGAAGAAGTTTGACAGTTCTTACGATCATGGCAGGCCCGCTGATTTCAAAATCGGTGTCGGCAGCGTCATCAAGGGCTGGGATGAAGGACTCATGTCGATGAAGGTGGGTGGTAAGCGGAGGTTGGTTATTCCCTCAGCCCTGGGCTATGGGCCACAGGGAAGACCGCCTGACATTCCGGGAAATTCAACCCTCATTTTCGACGTTGAATTGCTGGGCGTGAAGTAAACAGATCGAATGATCACTCGGCTTTAAGGACGCCGTTGGGAAATTCTCGCCTTGTTGTGGTATTTCCATTACATTATCCTTTCATTCGGCGCGGACGCGCCCGAAGGAAAAACCTAACTGCTAGAATAAGCATCTCTCCTCTTGTCCCTCGGCTCATAGTTTTGAATAGCACGAAATTAAACAATTCTGGGAGGTAATCGATGAGGAAGACACGGTTAGAGAAAATGCTATACGTTGCGATGGTTTGCCTGTTCACGGTCAGCCTGACGGCATCGGCGTTTGGCCAGGGTAGAGGTGGAGGTCGCGGCGGCGGCGTGGGCGGTGGACAAGGTTCGGGCGCTGGCAATCCCGGCGGCCCGCCATCGGGAGTTGGCGTCGATCGCGGCATCGGCAATGCTTCAGGGCGATCCAATGGACGCTCGGATGACGGGTTGGGAAACGCTTCCGATCGCTCAAATGGACGTTCGGATGCTGGTTTAGATCGGGCTCGATTGGCGGCAGAGAACCGCCGTCAAGCTGAGAAAGATTTGCGCGACCATCCCGGCATCGCGAACACGCTTCACGTAAATGCAAACGATCTACGAAGCTGGGTATCAGGCGGCGCTGGCAGTAAATCCCAATCTGAAGTTTGGGCAATATGTGGCTGCCAGACGTCTTGAGCAAAATCTCCATTCCCGATTTCCAAACGTCACCACGGACGCGATTCTGGCCGGGCTGGCATCGGGAGATAGTCTGGGTCGAACATTGCAAAACCTGGGTTTGAGTTCTAATCAAGCCAGCGAGGCGAAAAAGCAGGCTGAGCGAGAAATCAAAAACGCGAGGAAATAACACAGCAGTCGATTCCAAAGCTTAGGTTAAAGGAGTATGGCCCACCGCCCTGGTGGGCCAATTCTTTTTTCGTTAGTACCACGTTTAGTTACCACACGACACCAAAGATCAAACTGGATTACACCGAACGTTGAATGCTTATTTCCTCAACGCCGGTCGAGCGCCGCTGTAATGATCCCCCAGAGGAATTCTGTCGACGTAGTCTGCGAGTTTGATTAGTGAGTCGTCTCAGAGTTAATCTGCTTTTGCATTCCGCGACATCAGTCAAAGCACCAGCCAGGAGAACACATGCCATGACAACAAACACTTTATCCATTACCGACAATCGCACCGGAAAGCAGTATGAGGTTGCAATCGAGAATGGCACCATCAAGGCGATGGACCTGCGCCAGATAAAAACATCCGAGGACGATTTTGGCTTGATGACTTACGATCCGGCTTTCATGAACACGGCATCGTGCAAAAGCAGAATCACCTTCATCGACGGCGACAAAGGTATCCTCGAATATCGCGGCTATCCGATTGATCAACTAGCTGAGAAGAGCAACTATCTCGAAGTCGCATATCTGCTCCTCAACGGCGAACTGCCGACTGAGGCAGAGCTGAAGGCCTGGACCCACAACATCACCTATCACACCTTTATCAACGAAAGTATCAAGAAGGTAATCGACGGATTTCATTACAACGCCCATCCGATGGGCATGTTTGAAGCCACCCTTGGCGCGCTATCAACCTTTTATCCCGACGCGAAGGATATTTTTGAC
This sequence comes from Blastocatellia bacterium, assembly GCA_963698325.1. GTDB lineage: Bacteria > Acidobacteriota > Blastocatellia > Pyrinomonadales > Pyrinomonadaceae > PSRF01. The sequence continues at coordinate 321,648 of CAVOQJ010000018.1, forward strand.
GTCGACTCCAGAAGAAAACAGATCTACCGGCTGATCGCTAAGGTCCCGACCATCGCCGCCTTCGCCTACCGTCACCGCATTGGAATGCAATACGCCTACCCCGATAACGATCTCAGTTACGAAGGCAACTTCCTGAACATGATGTTCAAGACGACGGAGTTGAAATACCAGCCAAACCCGGTTCTGGAACGCGCCTTGACGGTGCTCTTCATTCTTCATGCCGATCACGAACAAAACTGCAGCACCAATGCGATGCGCAGTATCGGCAGCGCGCAGACTGATCCGTTTTCATCTTTAGCCGGAGCGGCGGCTGCGCTTTATGGCCCGCTGCACGGCGGCGCCAACGAGATGGTGCTGCGTATGCTGAAGGAGATTGGTTCGGTCGACAAAGTGCCGGATTACATCAAGCGAGTGAAGGCCGGTGAGTTTCGCCTGATGGGCTTCGGCCACCGCGTCTACAAGAACTACGATCCGCGCGCGCGCATAATCAAGCAAGTTGCCGATGAAGTGTTTGAAGTTACCGGCAAGGATCCGATGCTGGACGTCGCGCTCGAGCTCGAACGCATTGCGCTTGAAGACGAGTACTTCGTTAAGCGCCGGCTGTATCCCAACGTCGATTTCTATTCGGGGATTATTTACAAAGCGATGGGATTGCCGGTGGACATGTTTCCGGTGCTGTTCGCGATTCCGCGCACCTCAGGCTGGCTGGCGCAGTGGGTAGAGCTGCTGGAAGACCCGGAGCAGAAGATCGCGCGCCCGCGTCAGGTTTATTTGGGACAGCGCACCCGCGAGTATGTTCCAATTGAGCAGCGCAAAACTGCAGCGAGCGATGCCGCGACAGCTTGAGAATGGGCGCGTGAGTCCTCGAAAAGCGTGAGGATGGTGCACCCGGCAGGGCTCGAACCTGCGACCTTCTGATCCGAGGTCACGGTGAGTCCGCTCCCACTAATTGAAGCGTTTTCGCCTGAACTGACTCCAACACTGTGTCGCGCAGAAAAGCACTGGCCTTCAAGATCTCAACACCGATCATCTCGTTCTTATCATTTAGCTCGACAGTAATGTTGGGGCTCAGCTCGACGCTTCTGCTTTCTGGTTCATCGGAAATGACCAGGTGTAAGACATCCTCCTGTTCAAAGTATTTAAGACGAGTTTCACTCATGAGTAAATCTCCCAGTTCGCAGCCGAAATCGAATCAGCTGACGTGTTATAGCATGAACAGTAACCGGAGTTATCAGATCTTCTTTGATTTCACAAGGAATCGTGACCAGTTGTTGCTTGTGTCGCCCAACGACGACAGCTCGTTGAGTCTCCGTGTCGAAATAACGTTCATCCGAGTGCCGGATAATGTTCTCGAGTCTGGTCAAATCAAATCCCCTAAGCGCCGCCCGATACTTTAGATAATCTGTCCATTGAATTGCGGGCATAAGAACTGAATTGTTGGTGCACCCGGCAGGGCTCGAACCTGCGACCTTCTGATCCGAAGTCAGACGCTCTATCCGACTGAGCTACGGGTGCCTTGTTCGTAAATGGTAAATCGTGAATCGTGAATAGTAAATCCTTAAGAATATTCACGATTTATGATTTACGATTCACGATTCACGATTTACTATTTACTGCCTTACTATTTTCCTTGAAACTCGTGGCGAACGAAACGAACCATCGCATTAATCTCATCAGGTGAAAGCTTGTCGCTGAACTTCGGCATACCTTCGCCACCGTTAGTGATCTGTTTGACCAGTTTCTCGTCAGGGTGCTGGGCCGCGTGTCCCTCTCTCAGGCTTGGGACCTTTAGCTTGGTGTTGTCCACTTTCACTAGCCCACCTTTGGCCTCGTCTCCATGGCAAGCCGAACAGTGCTTGGCGTAGTTGGCGCGCGCAACGGCAAACTCATCCGGCGTGGCCGTAGCTTTCACCGCCGGTGTCGTCGTTGTCGCGGGCGTGTTATTCACATTCTCGTTTGCGGGTGTGCTGCAACCACTAACGACGAACATGGCAGAAACTACCAGCAACGCAAGTATGCAAAGCTTCATAGAAACCTCTCCAGTGTTGTTAATATTTGGGGAGCGAAAGTATAGCACGCAGTCAGAGTTGTGTTCTCATTAAGGTTTTTCTCTGTGCGGTCTCTGTGTTCTTTGTGGTTAATGTATCTCAGGAAAGATTCACCAAGGAGACACAGAGAACACAAAGGCCGCACAGAGAACTACAAAAGCAACCCTTCCTGCGGGTCACGCGCGGTAATGGATCACTCTGACTTTCTCGATTGTCACCAGGCCATCCTTGATCAATTCATCCAGCCGCGGCAGAAACTTCTCAATGTTTTCGAGGCTGTCCACAATCTCTACGATCATCGGCATGTCCTCTGACAGGCGTAGTATCTTTGCGGTATGCAGTATGCTGTGTTTGCCGAAACCCATCACACCGCGCAGCACAGTGGCGCCCGCAAGCCCGGCCTCTCTCGCCTGAAGGACGATCGATTCGTAGAGCGGCTGGTGGCCATGGCGATCGCTTTCGCCAATAAAGATGCGCAGCAGATAGCCGTCCTCAGGAATTGTCATAAGCGCCTCACAAAATCTTCGCTAACGAATAGCCGACCCAAATCATCAAGAGGCCGCCGACGTTGGAGATGGCAATATTGAAAAGGGCCAGACCCATCTCGCCGTCGCGGAGCAGCGTGAACGTCTGCAAGCCAAACGAAGAGAACGTCGTAAATCCGCCGAGCAACCCAATCAAAACCACCGTGCGCACCGTTGGACTAATAAGGTAACGGTCAAACATCAAATAAAAGAGTAAACCAGCCAGAAAGCAACCAATTAAATTCACTACGAGCGTGCCGGTTGGAAAGGTTTCGCCGTATCTTCTTGCGGTCCAATCTGAGAGCCAATACCGCATCAAAGTTCCGGCGAAACCCGCCAGCCCGATAAAAATCAGTCGCTGCATTTTGTTCTGAAGCTTAACATCGAGAAGTCGGATTGGTCAGCTTGAAACTTGGTACTAGTGCAGTACGGACTCTCAGGTCCGAAGGACCGACAGTTAATAGCCCCGTCCGCGAGGGCGGGGTAGATGCGACGGTTAGTTACCTGAGCGCCGAAGGTGCGCGAAGTTTGTGCCGGCGCCTCGATCCTCTCGGGGCCTCTGGGCTATGGAGAGGACGAAGTCCCCGCCCTGACGGACGGGGCTACTAACTGCCGGTCCTTCGGACCTAAGCCATCCTGGCGATTGAAAGTGAACCAGTACCTGAAAACGCAGCTATCATCGTCACGAAAGGGCCGCAGGGAACGGCCCCGTTAGTTTGTTTTCTTCAGTGTTACTACCCAATTCGCGATCTCGCGTCTCTCGTCGTCTGTGAGTTTGGTTGCAAAAGATTTCATCGGCGGCTCGAGTCCATAAGCCGAGGGGTCATGAAGAATGCCAATGATGTCGTCCACTGAACGGCGCGGCTTTTCCGCGACTCCCAACAGCGACGGAAACTTTAACGCACCCTGATGCGCGCCCTCGCCGTGTTCACCATGACACGTCGCGCAAAACTTTGTGTACGCCGCCGGCGGTCTGGTTGCGGATGCGCCCGGTGATGGCAACGCAGCCGAGCCTGTGGCGGGGTCATCTTCTTTTAGCAAGATCGGGATAAAGGGTTCGCGGCGAAAGGCCGCTTCCTCCGCTGACTGCCGCGCCAGTTGTTGCCGGGTGTGCGGATCGCGCCGGTCATTCATATAAGAGACAAAGGTCATCACCACGACCACGGCGATTGTCAACGATAGTATCGCTGCTCCAATATTTCGTCTCGGGTGATTGGTAAGCCTTTTAAGTGGTGTTCTATCAAGCCACGGCAAAACTATAAGCGTCAGCAGAACCAGGCCCGGCAGCACAACTCCGACCAGCGAACCTACAGCGCCGGGGACGTATTTCAAAGTTTGATATAGCCAGACAAACTGAGCGCCCGGCCGCGGCAAATAATTGGTGCTGGCGTTGGCTGCCGACGGTCCAAGCGGCGCCGGAAACTTGTGCGCGTAGAGACCTAGCAGTAAAAACACAACCGCCGCCATCAGCACATTGCGTGTCGGTTGATTGATAGCCAAAGCGCGCGAAGTTTTCTTTGCCGTACTGACGGTCAGAGCCGCGCCGTTTTCGTTGCCAGTTTTACCGAAGTCGTCCTCTCCTAAGGCGCAGGGCTTTGTCGATCTGCGAAGGAAGAGCTGCCAGCCCAGCACTAACAAAATCAGGAGTGGCGTCACCAAGACATGAAGTGCGAAAAATCGCGAGAGCGTTAGCGTGGAAATCTCGTAGGAGCCCAGCAACCAGGCGCGCGCACCGCTCCCGATTACCGGCAGACCATTCACAATGCCTTCAGCGACGCGAGTGCTGAAGAAGGCGCGCACGTCCCATGGCAACGAATAGCCGGTTGCGCCGGCGGCCATCGCGAGCCCGAGTAGAACTACGGCAGTCAACCAGCGAGTTGTTTGTGTTCTATAAGCTCCACGCCAGAAGAGTTCGAGCACATGCAGGAGAAGAAACAGCGCCAGCCATTGCGAGCCGTGATGATGCAGCGCCCGTAACCATGAGCCGGCAGGCAGGACTTTCTCAATAAAGCTGACCGTCGTGTGCGCGTGATCGATGGAAGGAACGTAGTAGAAAGCCAGCAGCAAGCCGGTTATCAACTGAACTATTAAGAGCATCAAGGCGATGCCCGTAGTCGTCCACAACCAACAGCGCCAACTCCCGGTGTTGTCGGCATTCGCGCTTACGGATGAAGCCCGTGAGGAAATGTTCGGGCCGTCGAAATCGCTGTCCCCCGGTGAAATCATCCGCGCCGTATTCGCTCCTGAGTATTGTTGACGAAACTTTGATACTGCACTTGCAGCTTGCCATCGGCTACACGCGACGGCAGGGAGTCCAGTCCGCGCCGAGCGGGACCGCTTATCCGCTGACCATCGGAAGCGAAATCGCTGTCGTGACACGGACAGGAGAAAATGTTTTTGTCGTCGCGCCAGGAAACTTCACAGCCCTCATGCGGACATACAGCCGAGAGTACACGATTATTTTGCCCCGGTAAGATAAAAACGGAATGTTCCGCGAGTGACTTGGCCCAACCCGCCACTTGTTCAGCGACCATCTTGCGCGCGACTGGTTTGTTGCCACTTAGTTCTGCAACTAGCGCCACATCAATCCATTGTTCAGTGCTCGCTGAAACCACCGGACGCAGAAAGCGAAATGCTGCGCCGGCCACAGTCGCGAATATCCCGCCAATCGCCGCGAACGGCAGGAGCAATACAAACCTCCGCCGCGATTTGTCAGGCTTCGAAGCAAATGATTCGTTATCGGACATGGCAAATAATTCTCTCTTACCCGGATCGCTTTAACGGAAGCGACGGCTCCCTCCCACTGAGAACGCGAGGCGCCATTGCGATCTCTTTGGATTTGTTCGAGGCAAACCCTCGTCCCCGCGGCGCGCGTTCGGGCAAGGGACCCCCACTCCCAGCCGTGCTCGGTTGCAATCACCCCTGAGACTAGGCAGAATACTTGCGCGCGTCAACAATCATCGCGGTTATCACCAGGCGAATTCAATTTACAGTTTTAGAGGTTATTGCAAATGAGTACGGACAAGGAACCCACTGCTACCAGAGGCTCGCTCCGTTTAGCACCTAATTGCATTGAACTCGAAGAGCAAAAAGCTAAGCTGCCGCGACAGTTTGTCAACTTCACTTTCTATCACGCGCGTCCCGAGTGGCGCACGATTGCGGAGGACGACAAAAAGCGGAGCAAAGAAGAGTTTATTAACGCCGTCGACGAGTTTCGTAAACAACTCTTGATCCATAGTTACTCGACGATCGGGCTGCGCACAAATGTTGATTTCATGATCTGGCGCATCGGTTCTGAGCTGGACCCGATTCAGGAAATGACGTCCCGCATCAATCACACGCAGATGGCGAAATATCTCGAGCCGGCCCAGTCATTTCTTTCGATGACGAAGCGCTCGATGTATATCGATAAAGATAATCCCGAGCACGTGGAAGACCGCCTGCACATTGTTCCCGGCAAGTCGGACTATCTTTTCGTCTATCCTTTTGTAAAGACTCGTGAATGGTATTCGCGTAGCGCTGACCAGCGTCAGGAAATGATGGACGAACACATACGCATCGGCACCAAGTATCGGTCCGTAAAGCTTCACACGACCTACTCTTTTGGTTTGGACGACCAGGAATTTGTCGTCGCGTTTGAGACTGACAACCCGGCAGATTTTCTTGATCTGGTGCAGGAGCTGCGCGAGACCAAGGCCAGTTCCTACACCTTGCGCGACACGCCGATGTTCACTTGCCGCCAGCGGACGCTCGCGGAATGCCTCGACGCGCTGGGGTAGGTTTGCGGCTTTGCCGCCTGATGTGCGGAATGGCTATGCCTTTCCGCATGCTTCCCATTACTAATTGAGAGGCTGCGCCTTGAGCGAAGGCGGAGCCACCAAGCGCCAGTGGCATGTTCGTCAACAAGCGGGGGCAAGCCCACCTTCCCAACCTGAGAGCTATTCGGATTTGCGCCATTAATTTCCCCTGGAATCCCTTTCGATCAAGTAACCGGATGAGACAATTCAATAGCCTGCTCTTACTTGGATTTCTCCTTAGTCATACTGCGTTTGCTCAAACCACCAACCAAGCCAAGCCCGAGTATCTCTGGTACGAAGCCGAGAACATGCGCGGCTTCGGCACCAAGCCAAACGGCGAACCGATCCAAAACCCATCGTGGATGAACCTCCCCCGTGCAAAGGCTCCGGGATGGGGCATGAATGGTCCAGGCGTTTCGGCCGAGTGGTCGCAGGGAGGGGAGAGCGAATGGAATTCCGCGGCGGCCAGCGCTGACGAGACCGCGGGCAAGATTTATCAGGACCTGGAAATCCCACGCGCAGGTAATTACAAAATCTGGGTGCGGTATGCTGACTGGGCTAACAAGACTGAAGCCTTCGTCATACGCATTACTCAGAACGGTCGAGAGTTAGTGAGTCATGAGTTTGGCACCACGGACATTATTGATGCTCATGATGAAGTGAGCATGTATTGGGGTTGGGCGTTCGCCTGGGATGGAGGCAGTGCGCAACTCGATAAAGGTCCGGTTCGCATTTCGATTGAAGTTGAAAAGCCGTCCGAAGCACGCCGTAACGTCGATTGCGTCGTGCTGACAAATGATCCCGCTTACATTCCTGACGGCCGTCGCAAACCAGACTTCGCCGCCATGCGTTACCTGCGCGAACTCTCTACAACGCGCCCGCCACTCGGATCACTACTGCAAACAAGAGGAGGAGACGCCGCAATACCGCCCACCTGGCAACCTCCGAAAATCGCGGGTCGCGATTTTTTCATGCCCTGGAATATCACACCAGAGTTCTGGAAACTTTACGACCAACCCGCTCCAGAACGTCCGCTTTATCCGTTCAATGCCGAGCCAATCGAGGAGTTTGTGCGGAAGTACAAAGGCGCGAAGGACGTTCCACTCTTCAGCTCCAAATTCATCGTGCCTGTCATCTACATCAACAACCTGCCGGAGTATCTCAAGGAGGGTAGTCCCTTTCTGCAGTACCTGCGCGAAACAAAAGTACCGTTTGCGATTCTGATCAATTACGGCGCGGCGGAACTCTCCGCTGCAGACGCGGCAGCCGCCTGGAAACTCTTGACGGACGAATTCAAGGACCAGTTCCTTGGTTGGATGTCGGGCGAGAGTGTTGGCTACGTTTGGGAACGGGCACCGGCGGAGTTGAAAATTTCATCGTCGATGTCGCGTCGGGAGTTGCTTGAAGCGCACCGTCTTTTTTACACGAAGGCAATCGCGCAAAAATGGGCCGCGCTCTTCCACACTGACACGGGTGCGATGTGGGACAAACTAATTCCGGCGCAGTCCACTTCGAGCACTTCATTTGCTCACGCGCTTGCTCAGTGGGGCGTGCGGCTTCTGGGCGTTGAGACTGCCGCGGTGCAACCGATGTTTGCCATGCGCATCGCCTTCACCCGAGGCGCCGCGCGTCAGTCCGGCGGCGCTTTTTTGTATTATCACGCGCCGAACTTTGGCGACACGGCGACGACATTTACGAAACAGCAAAACTTCGCCGGACCTGACAACTTTTTCCACTCGCGTTACGGCGCGACGATGGGCCCTTCGCTTTCATGGTATCGCAAGAGTTACTACCTTTATTACATGTCAGGCGCGTCGGCGATTTATCTCGAGCAGGGCTTCGATCAATTCTTCAAACCCGGACCAGGCGATCATGAGTTTCAGTTGAATCCGCTCGGACGCATTACGGATGAGTTCATGCGCTTCGCGGAAAAGCATCCCAACCGGGGCACGCCGTATACGCCAGTTGCGTTTCTACTCGATCCGGCGCACGGCTGGGACATGACTGACTATCCGCAGTGGCCCTTCGAAGTTTCGCAAATCAACCGCAGCGATCACGCGCTGCGCGAACTGTTTGGCGTCGCTTACTATCCAGGGCTGGTGATGGAAGGTGAACCGGCAACCGCGGATCGACAGGCCTTTGTAAACGGTATCTTCGGCGACATCTTCGATGTGCTGGTCGCGTCAGACGTCCAAGGTCCCGCGTCTACGGTCCAACGTCCTATCAGAACGAAGAGCGGTAGCGACCCGGTTTCAAGTAAAGTCCAAGGCCCAGTCCAACGTCCAACGTCCAACGTCCAAAGTCGCGAAACCAGGAAAAAGAATCCGACTCAGAACACCGACTGGGAATATGAAGGCAGTAACCCGGACAGCGGGTCGTCGTCCAATCCGCTCGATGCGGTCGCGGTGGGTGGAAGTTCTCCCAGCGCTCGTAGTAGCTCATTCCCCGATCTTCGTTCTCGCAGTTCCTCGTCTTCCCCTTTACCCGTTTCCCTTTCCCCTCTGCATCCACTTGACGCGTATCGCGCCATCGTCGTCGGCGGCCGGATCGAATGGTCCGCACAATGGATGAAACGACTTAAGGATTACGTAGAATCTGGCGGCACTGTCGTACTCAACTCCGCCCAAACGAAAGGCATCTCGGCTGATCTGCTCGGCGTGCGCTCTGCGGGTGTAACTGCTGAAGCGGACAATGCGCGATGCGTATCGCCCGACGAACCTGCGCAAAACTTGAGCGGGCAAATGTTTCGTTATGAAAGAGTTGAACTCAAGGGTGCGCAACCCTTGATCATTTCCGATAACGGCGATCCGCTGGTGACGGTCAACAAAGTGGGCAAGGGCGCCATTGTCTTTTGCACGCTCCCCGATTTCCTCGGCGAGGATGAGCGCATCACACCGTTCGCTTCGCACATGCTTGCGCACGTTTTCACGGATGCCATCCCGATCAAGGTCAACGGAGATGTTGAATATCTCGTCAACCGTACTGCAGACGGCTGGGTGGTAACACTCTTCAACAACAAGGGAGTCTTCAAACCCCAACAAGGTCTCGCCCAGGTAGATCGCACGGCTTATGTAACTGCCGGGATTAGTCTGCGCGGGGCGAATATAGTCCGCGCTCAGGAGTGGCTCTCAGATCGAATGCTGGAGATAAAGAAACAAACGGGAGGATCGGATAGCGTTACAGTAAGCGTTGCCCCTGGGGGGATTGCTATTGTGGAACTTCAGCAGAAGCCCGGCCCTTAGGGAGGACTCCGATACAAACTTTGGATACGAGATTGAGCCCTAACCTCACAGGCGGCTTCTGCCAGAACTTAAGCCCCATATCACTCTAATCCTTCCAATTGCCTTTGGCCGTTGCGTCTGCAGTTCGACTGACCAGTCAACGCAGTTCGGTCAACTCCAGCCACCCTTTCCGCATCCATTAAAATGGATGCCGAATCAAGATGAGCTGATTTTTCGGCGCTTCTGAAGTACCAATCTGTCTCCCCACCAAGAGTAACAATTAGTCTCCCTTCCTAAAGCGTTTCCCCGCGGGCAACTCTCTCTTCGCTGTAGGAGGCGACCATGAAAACCACTCTGCTCTTTGTTTTGCTCTCTCTGTTTACATTCGACACTCAGGTCAAAACGGAACTGCCAACCGCCCTAGCGACACTACGGTCAGGCGCTAAGGCAAGAACCCTGGCGTCGTATCCCCAGTCAAACAACCCAGCCCTGGGAAGTCCTGGAAGGCGTTCAAAGTCTCTAATCGCAAGATCCGCAGTTCGAAGCACGAAGTCCCGTACTGGGCGGCCCAACGGCGGTGCTGGTCCGCAATCCGAAGTTCGAAATTCCCTTCCCATCAGACGCGTTATTCTTTATAGCAACGGCGTCGCCTACATCGAACGTCGCGGCATTGTCAGCAATCACGCCGAGGTCAGCCTCTCCTTCAAACAATCCCAGGTCGACGACGTTTTGAAATCGATGGTAGTCCTGGATCTTGGCAAGGGCCGGATCGGCGCTGTGAGCTATAACTCTTCAGAGCCGCCCTCGTCGCGCATGGCTGAAATTCCGTTCGCTATCTCGGCATCGACGGATGGCAATAATAATGGTGGACTCGCGGGTGTCCTGAGTCAGCTTCAGGGCGCGCGAGTTATTGTAGCTACTGCCAATCGCACCGTGACGGGATCGGTTCTCACCGTAGAGGGACGCCATTCGCAAATCGATTCAAATAAGCCGCCCGTTACCACGCATCGCCTCGTGATTGCGTCTGATAGCGGCGAACTGACGGCGTTTGACCTCGGCGATGTGCGTTCGGTGCAACTCGCGGATGAAGGTTCGCGTCGGGACTTGAGTGAGTTTGCACATGCAGCAGCTTCGGCAAGGAGGCGTGACGCCAAAACGATTGTCGTCACTTCTGATGGTAGCGGCGAACGCGAGATGGTGGTTACCTATACCATCGCCGCCCCAATTTGGAAAACAACTTACCGTGTGCTGCTGGATACTACCGGCAAACCATTCTTCCAGGGCTGGGCCATCGTAGATAACGTTAGCGAAGAAGACTGGAACGGCATCGAGCTGTCGCTTGTTTCCGGCACGCCTGTGTCGTTTATCCAGCCAATTCAAAATCCGGTCTATCGTTATCGTCCAGTCGTGCCGCTGAAGGATGACCTTAACCTCAAACCGCAAACTTACGAGCCTGGTGACGGCGGTGGAGGTGCGGGTCTCTTGTCAGGAAGAATAACCGATCCAACCGGCGCAAGCGTCTCCGGCGTCACGGTGACGGTAACCAATATCACGAGCAACCAAACCTTCAACTTCACTACTGACGGCAATGGCTTTTATCGCGCAGATAATCTTCCTCCGGGAACTTATTCACTGAATGCTGAAGCTCCAGGTTTTAAAAAACTGATGGCCACCAACCTAAACATCGGATCCGGTATGCGTTCAACCTTCAATGCCTCACTGGACGTTGGCGAAGTGTCGGAGACCGTTACGATCACAGCGGCGGCTGAGGACGGGTCAAATGCCAGCCAAAGTCTAAACCTGTTATCACCAGGAATCACCGGCAGCAACCGATCGCGAGAGTCGCTGAGTAACCTGGTGTCGCGTCGCGAATCGGGGGTCGAAGCGGAAACAACCGGCAGCGAGGTTGGCGATCTGTTTGAGTATCACATCGAGCAACCGGTTACCGTCATGCGCGATCGTTCGGCGCTGATTCCCATCCTGCAAACGCGCATGGCAGGCGAGCGAGTCTCCATTTTCAATGAGCAAAGCCAGGCTCATCGACCGATGAGTGGCATGCTCCTGAAAAATACGTCGCCGCTCACACTGGAAGACGGCTCGCTGACGGTCATCGATGGTGATGCTTACGCTGGTGAGGCTTTACTCGAAAGGCTGAAGCCCGGAGAAGAGCGTCTGATCTCTTTTGCGGTTGATCTCGGCACTCTGGTTAACGTGAGCGAAGAGGACGAGGATCGTGAACCCGTGTTTCTCGTCCGCGCGGTTAACGGAGTTATCGAGACCCATTACTACGACATCCGCAAGAAAGTCTACACGCTGGTTAATCAAACAGATCGCCCGCGCGTTGTTTATCTTGAACATCCTCGAGATACCGATGAGGAATGGGAACTCACTGCTGAGACTGCGCGCATCGTAAAGACAGCCTACCCCGGCAGCGGTGCAGATTCTTCAGAAACCGCGGACACTGGTCTCGCTGGTTCTGCTGCACTTGTTAGCAAAACCGCAAACCATTATCGCTTTCGCGTCAATCTCGCTCCGCATCAAAAGTTGGAGTTTCCCGTCGTCGAGCGAAACGAGCAGCGCGACGTCTACCAGCTTACGACCTTCACTAAAAGTGTGCTCGAGCTCTTTATCGCGCGAAGGTATGTTGATGACAAAACACGCGCCACTTTAGAGGCAATCATTGCGCTAAAGGATAAGGTGGCTGGGGCCGAAGTCCGCTTGCAGCAAATCAACAAAGAGGCTGGCGAGATCGCGCAAGACCAGCAACGCCTGCGGGAGAACATCAAAGCGTTAACCGAGACTGCCCAGGCTAAGCAACTCATCGCGCGCTATGTTTCCAAGGCTGACGAACAGGAGACTCGCCTTGAGCAGATCGAAAAGGACCGCCGCACTATCACTGACGAACGCGCGCGCTTCCAGGCGGAGCTGGACGCGGCTATTAGGAATTTGTCGCTCGATCGCAAACTGAATTGAGCTACAGGTACGCGTTGAATGCAAAAGGTAATCTTGTTCCACTCTGTCCGGGTCGCGCGGCAATCTACGCACGAGCCGAGCATGCGGTTTAGGCCGGGTCGATTCGTAAAGGCGGGCTTAGGCAGCGCTTTCGGTATTTAGTGTTTCGGTAATTCTCTTCAATAAGACGTCAGCGTCGAAAGGTTTTGAAAACGTCGCCACGCAGCCGGCAGCGTGGACGTCGGCTTCGACGGCTTCAGTCAAATATGCGCTCACGACGAAGATTGGTATGCGGGAAAGCTTGGCCTGCGCGTGAATGCGGCGCGCTACTTCCACGCCATCCATCTCCGGCAATGACAAATCCATTAGGATGAGATCCGGGTAGACCCAACCCGCTTTCAGCAGTCCCTCTATGCCGTCCTTCGCTTCGACCACATTGTATCCGCGGCGGCGAAGCAAAACTGAAAGCAGTTCGCGCGTGTCTGAGTAGTCTTCGATAAGGAGAATAGTGGAGACGGCTTTAGCCGGCGCTATGGCTGGAGTCATAGGTACCTCACACGCAAAAGGTCGGGAATTGGAAATCAGTGAGATAACGGGGCGGATGCGGGAAAAGATTACCACGAAACAGGAGGGAAAAGGCAAAGGCTAAAACTCAGATCACCGCAGATTTCACAAATTAGACACAAGTGGATGGCTGATAATTTCGCAGCCTGGCACCGACGGCCAGAGTCCCAGGCAGGCCATGCGACTATGAATCCGAAGTGGGCGCAATTATCGTCGAGCGCGGTCGTTCTGATATCGCAGCCGTGAGTGCCCTGAGCAGCGCCTTGCCGCGCTGAGCAGAATCCGGTCTGCTGGGCATTACCGCGACTGGTTCGCTACAATCGAGCGCCGAACAATTCCCTCCGCAGCCCTGACAAGGGGAGCAATCCTGCGCGGAGTGTCTGGTTCGGATATCAAAAAGGGATTGGGTTGGAGAGCAGGAGGGATGTTATGTTGTGGCGGAATCACATTAGATTTTTAGTCATTATCACTTCAGTTTTGCTGATTTTTTCGGCGGCGGTATCCAAGCCACGCAAGATGCAACGTATACTCCCGGGCACCTGGGGTGGTTCACACATCAGAATCGAGGTTGGGCCACGGTCGGCCACGATCGACTATGATTGTGCGAATGGCACGATAGACGGACCGTTCACAATCGATAGCAAGGGGCGTTTTAGGTGGCATGGCACTCATAATCGGGAGCATGGCGGACCGATCCGAATTGACGAGAAACCCAACGGTCGTCCCGCGATCTACTCCGGTTCAATCAAAGGCGACATAATGACCTTGACAGTTAAGTTCGCGGACACTAACGAAGTTCTCGATACCTTTACTTTGAAGCGAGGTAGTTCAGGACGAGTGGTCAAGTGCAAGTGAAGACAATGGCAAGTAGTCCGTGGTCAGTAGTCAGTGGATAGCCAGGATGTTGATTAGATCAGATGCGGGCTACATAAGAGAACCGAGGACCACTGACAACGGACCACTGACAACGGACTAATGATGGCGAAAGTGGCGCGGAAGTTTTTGATAAAGGGTGACGTGCAGGGAGTCGGTTATCGCTTCTTCGCGCAACGTGCCGCAGCACGCCACCAGGTTCTGGGTTACGTACGCAACTGTCCGGACGGCGCGGTTGAGGCACTTGCTGAAGGCTCACCGAATGACGTCGAGGAGTTTAAGAAAGATCTGGTAACCGGACCGCAATGGTCCCGGGTCGAGCAGATTGAGGAAATCGGCCTCGAACCGACGGGCCTCTATTCAAGTTTTAGAATCGAACTATAACAGGTTGGTCCGTAGTCAGTAGTCCGTGGTCAGTACTTCGTGGTCAGTACTTCGTGGTCAGTACTTCGTGGTCAATAGGTTAAACCCAATTCGGCATAGACAAATGCCCACCCTCCGCCTTCTCCTATTGACTACTGACCGGTGACCTACTGCATTCTGACTTCTGAATTCTGACCATTGTCTTCTGACTTGTATCTTTATGAATGATCTAAAAAAACTAATTCGCGAAGTGCCGGATTTTCCGAAGCCCGGCATAAACTTTTATGACATTACTACGTTGCTGAAACATCCGGAGGGCTTACGCAAGACCGTCGATGCCCTGGCAGCGGAGTATGAAGGCGAAAAGGTAGATACGGTGATCGGTGTCGAGGCGCGCGGTTTCATCTTTGCGCCTGCACTGGCCTACCATCTGGGCGCCGGCTTCGTGCCCGTGCGCAAACCAAAAAAGTTACCGGCGGAATGCGCCTCGATCTCCTATGACCTCGAGTATGGCCAGGACACTTTAGAGATTCATCGAGATGCCGTAGGCAATGGTCATCGAGTGATCATCGCAGACGACCTGCTGGCAACCGGGGGAACTGCGAAAGCTGTATGCGATCTCGTCGAGGGGTTAGGCGGTACTGTTGTCGGTCTCGTATTCGTGGTGGAACTGGAATTTCTGGCGGGCCGACAGAAACTCAATGGCTATGACGTGCGGTCATTGATCAAGTATCAAAGCTAGTTTGTTGCCAGTTGTTCGTCGTCAGGAGTAAATGACCGTCGCAGATTGGCTGGAACAACTGACAACGGACCGGTGACTACGGACAGTGTTAGCTTTACCATTCACGATTTACCATTTACGATTTACCTCGCACGTGCTCCCGTAGCTCAGCTGCATAGAGCGTCCGCCTCCTAAGCGGAAGGTCGCGCGTTGGAATCGCGCCGGGGGCACCATTATCGGCCACACCAATAGCGCCGAAGGCGATTGAAATCCAATCGTAGTATTAACGTCATCAATCCCCAGGTTTTCTTGACACATCGGCTCGTCCTTGTTATATCCAACTCCTCAAGTTCCTTTCCATGTAAGTCTTTTCTTTCTAATCCATTTGTGAAAGTCAGGCTTATTCACTCTTGCAAATGATCGGCGCAACCGCCGGTTAAGGAGGTTCCTCAATGAAAAATCTCAAATGCTCACCCTATGCATTGTTTGCCTTGTTGGTCATCGTCTGCTTCCACGTGTCTGTGTCGGCACAGGCGATGGAAGATAAAAACAAACTTGCCACAATCTCCGGCATGGGCTCTGGCGTTAGGTGGGAGGTCGCTACTCCCTACTCCGCAGTCACCCTGACGGTCTCGGCGCCCGATGGCAGAGTGTTTAGCAAGCAATTCAGGGCGGGCGCCTCGCCTGAATTCATGATTACCGACAAGCAGGGAGAGAGATTGCCAGACGGGCAGTACGCTTACGAACTGCGGGTCACCCCCGTGCTATCAGCGGGATTAAAGGAGTCACTGGCAGCCGCGCGTGGCAAAGACGATGACGCTGAGGAAGTGCGAGCGACGCGCAAACGCGGAAGTCTACCGGCTCTCGTGCAGTCGGGAGCATTCTCAATTCTCAACGGGGCGATAATCGTCGCTGGCGCCCAGGAAGAACCAGGATCGGGACCCACAAGTAAGCTTATACAGCCGTCTGGAGTCATTGGCTCGGGCAACGCAGTAAATAAAAACCAACAGCAGCATCACCCGCTTCTGATCACTAAACCCGATGATGTGATCCCAGACGATCTGATCGTACAGGGCAGCGCCTGCGTCGGCCTCGATTGTGTTAACGGTGAAGTTTTTGGCTTTGACACGATCAGGGTTAAAGAGAACAACACGCGAATCCAGTTTGACGATACGAGTACAACAGCCGGTTTCGCAACTAATAACTGGCAGATAAGAGCGAACAGCTCAGCCAGTGGTGGCGGTAGTTTCCTCGGATTTGTGGATCAAGGCGCCACCGGCAATTCGGAGACAGGTACGGTTGTGTTTGAAGTCGATGCGGGCGCGCCGGCCAACTCGCTCAGGGTGAGCAGCACGGGCAAAGTCGGGCTCAGGACCGCCACGCCAGTGTTAGATCTTCACATGAACACCAGTGACACTCCGGCCATGAGGTTCGAACAGAACTCCGGCGGCGGGTTCACTGCGCAGACCTGGGACGTGGCCGGCAACGAGGCCAACTTCTTCGTCCGCGATGTCACTGGCGGTTCCCGCCTGCCGTTCCGCATCCGACCCGGCGCGCCAACCAGCAGCTCGATCGACATCTCGGCGAGCGGCAACGTCGGCATCGGGACTGGAGCGCCGAATTCATTGATAGTTCGGACAACTGCACGTCAGCCGGCAATCATGACAATCGTGGCTCAGCCCAGCGGTGGTTGGTAATTCACTCAGTTGGACTGTGCCTTTCGCTTTGAGACGGCGCATCACTTGGCTCCGATAGACCGCAGCGTCGGTATCGGGACAACCGCACCGGATCAGACCCTGATCGGTCAATGGGGGCGCGAGCAAGCCCGGTGGTGGATCCTGGTCAGTCTTTTCGGATGAGCGCTTAAAGACCATCAAGGGCCGCTTCAACAGCGGACTCAAAGCCGTTATGCAGTTGCAGCCGCTCCGTTACGAGTACCGGCCGAACAATGTTCTCGGCATCAAGTCGGAAGGTGAACACATTGGCTTCGGAGCTCAGGCAGTGCAGAAGATCATTCCAGAAGCAGTAACCAGCAACAGCCACGGCTACCTGATGGTCAACAACGATCCGATTCTCTGGACCATGCTCAACGCAATCAAGGAGCAGCAGAAGGAGATTGAACAACTGAAAGGACAAATCAAGCAGCTGCGGGCAGCCTCGCGCAGACGCAGGTAAGGACCGCCCGCCCACGCGTAAGCTTGAAAATAAATCTGATGTGCTAACTGACTCGGCCCCCAGTTGCTCGACTGGGGGCCAGTCGCTTCTTACACATCCAAAAACTTTGCGCGATGTTTCGGTTCCGGCAGCATGCAGGATTCGTGTTTGCCGAAAACGCGATAACGATTGCGAGCCACGATCTTGTAGACCGCATCCCGAAATGCCTTTGGTAAGACGCGCCCCACTCCTGCCAACTTCCAAAGCCCACCAAGTTGTTTCAGCATGAAAAGAATTGCGTCGGAGCGCGCCAGCAGAGCGCTCATCAGGCTGACCGTAATTCTTTACGACATAGACTGTGTCGAGGTCATGAGGGTCGAGGCCGTGCTGCGTTAGCACGTTGTTGGCAAACTCACTTTGCAGGGACGCGAAACGAAAACGGTCATGAGTATCGCGTTTCAGAAGAAACTGAACCAGACGATTGCAGAGTCCGCAAACACCGTCATAAAGAACAATCGGATTGGATTCAGCTTGCGACAAATTAACTTTGCGAGAGGTTACTTGAACTCGAAAGATTTGAGGTAATCGTTGTAAGCCTGATCCCAATGGCCGACTGTCTTTTCGGGGCCGGTCAATTTCACGAAATAAGACCCTTTGGGCGTTTCGACGACAGCCGCACGGAGCCGGTAGATCGATTTGTTATTCGCCGGAGCACTGTCCGGCGACATCCCTCCAGCATAAGTACCGGTGACATCAACTGTATTCACTTGCAATCCATTAACAGTCAGCGTTTCAGTCTTTGCTTTTTCGTTGGAGGGTTGTCCGTCTGGCTGCTTTATCTGATTAATCCAGCGGTCGATGTTAGCCTGGGTCGATCCGCCCTGACCCCGCCCAAAATAGTAAACGACAAGCAGCGCATCTTCAGAATCGCCGTCAGCTTTCGGCAATTTGTACTGCGCCACGCGCATCTCGGAGGTCGGCTTCTCAGTTGTCCAGCCTTCAGGAACTTTGAAGCGCAATTCGCCGGCGACGTTTTGCGCCGGCGCTGAATCACCAGAAGAATTTCCCGCATTGCTGTTGGAAGATTGCGAAACCGTGCTGTTCGGTCTAACCGCGCCAGAATTTTTTGAGCAGCCACAACAAATGACGGCGACTACACACAGGGAGGTAATTGTTTTAATCATAATCTTGATTTAATCGTAAGTTCTCGAATTACTGCAAGCTCTCTGAACCGCCCTTGCCTTCACATAATTCGTGGCGGTTTACTTTTTGAATATGCGGCCAAAGATCTGAATCGCAAAGCAGGCAGAGGCTTCGCAAAGTAGTCATGGCTCGGGCGTCGAAAGCAAATAGACCGCAAAAGAAGCTAGCCAGTGTTCGCCGGCATAGTCGCCGCTCGCGACGTGAGCGAGGGCATCGGTGGCATGAAGTCGGGCGGACTTAGCCAACGCGTTTCGCGCCGGATCGTTTGCCGGCAATGAGGCCGCTATGCTGCGCATACACCAGGCACGACTGAGATTGAGACCATCCAAATGCACGAGCTTGGGATCACTGCGGTCCGTAACGGTTGCCGGGTGAAGCAGCGTCTTAGGAACTCCCGCCGCGAGTTGGGGCAGAAAGCGGTGAAACCAACGGCGAAACTCAGGTGCGCTCATCACACGACGCATTAGATCGGCTTCCATCAGCGCCGGTGAAAAGAAGTCTTCGCCACCTGGCTCCCACGCAGCAGGGTAGTTCGCGTCCTTTGCAAAGTAGGTTCGGCTCCGCTCTGCAATGAGACTCGTAAGGTTTTCGTTACCCGCAGCTTTTGCATAGTCAGAGGCGAAAGCCAGCCCGAAGGCCGTATTAGGATGGACACCCGTGCGAATCGGATACGTTTGTTTAGGCAGAAAGAGAACGTAGGCGTTTACCAGAGCATCGACGAGCGGTTTCAAATCATTCGACCACTTTTTTGCGTCAGCGTCGTTCGACAAAGACAGTTCTTCCGCAAGTTTCAGCAACCAGGCCCAACCGTAAGTTCGTTCAAACGACTGGCGGTTTTTCTCTTTAAGATATGCAACTTCTACGAGAATATTCTTTGCGCGCAAATTAGCGTCAATTGCTTTGCGAATTTCTTTCGCTTCGGGAAGATCTGGAAACATTCTCAGCAGACGGACCAGCATCCAGTGGCCGTGCACGGACGAGTGCCAGTCATAACAACCATAGAAAGCAGGGTGCAGCGTTTTTGGACTTTGCACATCGCCGGAATCGTTCAATACATGTTCCGGCTTGTTTGGATATTCTCTGGAAACACATTTCAGGGCGAGCTGCGCAAAATGCGACGCCTGAGCTTGAGTTAGTGAAATATCCGATGACTTAGACTTATTCATCTGCGCCATTGTCGAGACTGTCGCAAAAAGAAAAACTGCGATGAGAAGAACGGCTGCAAATTTTTGGTTAGACACTATTCCTCCATTGTCATTACAAATCAACGCGACTATTAGTCTATCGTGCAGTAAATCTTGTCTGCTTTTTATGCTTAGTATCGATGCGACGGACGCCCGATATGAATGTGCGCTCCGGTAGCCGTGCCTGGAATGGCTTCACGAAAAGCCAGATAAGGAATGCCGTTAGCGCGCAAAAAACCCAGCACCGCCTGTCCTTCCGGGCCATCGGGATGAAGCGAAACATCCAACGCATTGTGATGATCAAGGCGCCAGCGATCATGGATTAAGCCCTGCCCAAAAGCGGCAATCGGCAACGGCTTCCTGAACGCATCAAGGAAGAACCGCTGAACTTTCCAGGCGTCAGACAGATTCCAAACCGCGGCACCGTTGTAGCGAATGAAGGAGGTGGTCCTCATTATGCTGCCCTTCGCCATCGGTCTGTTCTTCGCAAGCTTTGTTTCGGCTTCCGCCTCAAGCAGCGTGTCAGCAATCTGCGAGTCGGCGTTAGCCATCCGTCTATCCACTTCAGCCACCTTACCCTTCGCTTGCGCAACCTGAGCTTCGCCGGCTTCCACCGCTTTTCCAGCGATCAAGCCGGCGGCAAACAATTCTCTTGATTTGATTAGCTCATCTTCCGCTTTCCGCACGTCTTTATCATAACTCGCGCGTAGCTTTTCCAGGCTCGCCTTGTAGTCGTTGGTAGCCTTAATGAACTCCTCTCGCAGCCTCGCTAGCTCATCCGCGGGCCGCGTTTGCTTCGCCTTCGTCTGCGACGCTTTCTTCCGGGTAACCTTAGTCTGATTCGCCTTTGGTTTTGCGAGGCTGGTTTTCGGTGCAACCGCCTTTTCCTGTGCGGCCACCACTATTGGGATCAGAACCAGAAAAAATAAAAGGACGATCGTGGAAAATTTCTCGACCGCGAGCTTCAGAAGCGAATCGGCGGAAACAAGTCTGCGGTTAAGCTTCTGTTTCATGGGCTTGCAACGTTCTGTTCCAACTCTGAGTTAATCTCGCCGCCAATCAGAATCGCCAGACCGGTAAAATAGAACCACAGCATAAGCACGATCAGAGCGCCAAGCGAACCGTAGGTTACACTGTAGGAATTGAAAAAGTGGAGGTAAGCCCGGAAGCCAAACGAGACGAGCAACCAAAGAATGACCGCGGTCGCCGCGCCGGCATTCCAAAACCTCCGCTTTGGTCGCCTGTGATTCGGAGCGAAGTAATAGATAAGATCGAAAGTAAGCAGGAGGAACACGAGAGCGATGGGCCACTGCAGAATTTTCCAGGCGATTGTAAACGCGGCGCTAAAACCAAAGTAGATGGCCACTCGCTCGCCGATGTATCCGCCGTACAAGACTATACCCAACGCTACTACAATGAGTATCGAAACCATAATCGTCAACGAGATAGCAATCAGCCTTACTTTCCACCACGGCCGCTCTTCCTTCACTCCGTAAGCCGCATTCAGCGTGTCGCTAATCGCCCCCATTCCGTTAGAGGCAGCCCACAAAGCGGCGAGAATGCCCAGCGAGAGTTTACCGCCACCGCGTCCGGTGCTGATCTCATCGAGCGTAGTCTGCACCAGAGTTACTGCGGAAGACGGCATTACGGTAGCGAGGTAAGTAAGCAGTTTGTGACGAAGATCGGATCCGGCCTGCGCAAAATAGCCCAGCAGGGTCATGAGAAACAACAGGAGAGGGAAAAGAGCCAGGAGGAAATAATAAGAGAGCTGAGCGGCACGCCCGAAGATGTCGTGATCGTTAATGCGCTTCCAGATCCTGCCGGCGAAACTTTTCCAGTTCAAAAATAACCACCCCCCTTGACTCCATTCAGGAACGACTCAGGTCCACGAAGCAACAGGATTTTACCACGTCGTGGATTGAGCGAACACGCTTTGATTTAGGGGGTTCGGTGGAGAGATTTTAACAGAGGCGAGCATGTTGACTCTGCTGAATGGGCCGTCGCGCTCGGGTTCTACCACGTCCAAGTTCCTTGCCGCAGGAACATCTTCGAGCATGACCAATCACTTCACAAACGTGCCGGTACGGCTCCAGCGCGTATTGTTAATGAAGTCCAGGAGCAAGCCGTTGGAGGGAAGGCTTTCATCGTAAGACCAGTAAACAAACATCGCGCGACCAATCACAAGTTCCCGGGGGACAAAACCCCAGTAGCGGCTGTCTTCACTATTGTTGCGGTTGTCGCCCATGACGAAATACTTGCCGGCGGGAACTACGATCTCATGTCCATCGCCTTCGAATTTAAAGATGGGGTAGTCTTCCTCGACAAAGTCGGGACTGTAGTAAACATCATAAAGATCGCCGGGCCTTCGCGGGGACTCATTTACAATCTCGAGAGGTGCCTTGTCGTTATGATCGATCGCTTCAATCTGATGTTCCGGAAGTGGTTTACCGTTAACGACTACATTTCTGCCGTCCATGCGAATACGATCGCCCGGCAGACCAATAACTCGTTTGACGTAGTTAGTGACAATCGGCTTATTATCGGGCCTCTCATCACGTTTTGGCTCGTAGCGGTTTCCCGGATATTTGAAAACAATAATATCGGCGCGCTTGATTTCCCGCTGGGGAAGGAAAGGCAGGGACTCGCCAGGTGCAAAAATGAATTTGTTAACTAATAGATGGTCTCCAATGGTAATCGTATTTTGCATGGATCCCGTTGGCACCTTCACAGCCTGCACTATGAAGGTCATGCCAAAAAGGGCCATGATTACGGTAACCACAGCCGACTCAAAGTACTCGCGCCACACAGACTTTGGCGGACCCTTTGGTTTCGTTTCCGGCTCTGGAGGCCTGCCGTGGCCATTGCGATTAAAGATTCGGGAAAAAACAGACGCCTTCACATCCGTTTTTGTTTCCGATACGCCGGTCGCAGCTCGCCCGCTGGAAAGATTGCTCGTCATCTACGGATCATCCTAGATACCTTAGTTGCCTTGGTCAAGTTGCGTTGCTGTCAGAACTGGAGAACGTTAGCGACCGGCTGTGTATAGAAAAAGCAGGCCCACGAAAGCTTGCTCCGCGTGCCGCCCTCACACCTCGGTCTTGTTAGCCTTCATTAAGGCCAAGGCCTCTTTAGCCGCAGCCGCTTCCGCTGTCTTCTTCGAACGACCTTGTGCGCGTACGCTGCCATTGTCCCAACTCACTTCGACGTGGAAAGTGCGGCGATGTGGCGGCCCAACCGCCTCGACCACGGTATACTTCGGCGCCGGCCGGCGTTCTGCCTGAAGTTTCTCCTGAAGCATTGTCTTGTAGTCGGCTTCCGCTGCGGCGCTTGGAGTAACCTTCTCTAACTCTTCGCCCAGAGCACGCTGGACGAACGCTGTTGCCGCGACCAGTCCGCCATCAACAAAAATCGCGCCGGCCAGCGCCTCAAACACGTCAGCCAGCAGGGCATCTTTGCGGCGGCCGCCGCTTTTCTCTTCTCCGCGACCAAAGCGCAAAAAGTCGCCGAGGTTCAAACGTAGCGAAGCTTCTGCCAACGTCGGCGCGCTCACCAGTCGATGCTTCATACGCGACAGTTCGCCCTCGGTGCCAGCCGGATATGCCTTGCAAAGATAGTCAGCGACTACCAGTCCCAAGACGGAGTCGCCGAGGAATTCCAGCGCCTCGTTGTGAAGCCGGCGCGCTAGATCTTCTGCTCCCGGCGCCACCTGCTCGTGGGCCCAGGAGCGATGCGTGACTGCTCGCTCGAGCAAGGCGCGGTTTTCAAACTTGTAGGCGAGAACAGTCTCCAGGAGGTCAAGGTCCGGAAGTGTAATCCCCTGTTTCTTCAAGGCAGTTTGATTGTAACAAAGCCGGAAGCGTCGCACTCAAGTGACAAAGCTTCCGGCTGTGAAATAAAGAGCCTAATAGGCTGGTTCGCTTTTAGTTACGTCGATGATTGTTTCGCGTTTTCGGTTTAGCTGGAGTCTTCGTGCTGCTTGTCGCCGGGGCAGCCGGCGTCGTAGTTGTTTTCGGCGTCGTCGTCAGCGATGAAGAACCCGCCGCCGCAGCGGACGCCGGAGCTGAACCGCTATCGCTCACACTTCCGGTGGCCGGCGTATTTGACGTTGCCGGCGTAGTAACGGGAAGCGTCGTGAGCGGCGTTGGTACAGGCGGCAACGGCTTGGACATGACGCTGGCAATTAGATCTGTTAGGCCGGCATCCGACTGGTTGTGACGAAACTTGTAGAGTTCCGTCAGACGGGCGAGCCATTGAGTCTTTAATTGCTGCGAGGCGGCATCGGTACCCGCAACCGCCACCGCACGGGCAAGCGCGTCGATGATTCGGTCTACGAGCTGGTTGATGTTAGCTACTGCGAGCTTGCTTTCCGGAGTTTCATCCTTGCCCGTAAAATTCTTCTGATACTCCGCCGACTGCTTGGCATATTCGTTTTCATATGCAGCAGCGATGAAGGCATAGGTCTGTGGATTTTTCTTGATGTCACTCTCAAATTGCGCGGCCTTAATAAAGTGAGTGAGTGCCTCAGTAGGATTGCTGACCCGCTCCAGATAGCCTACTGAATAGTAAAGGTAACCGAGAGCATCATCCTTCGATTTGAAGGGAGACCAGTTCTCAGGCGCCTTACCCGACTCAATGAGTTGAATCGCCTTCTTGGCGTAAGCAATCGCTTCGGCATTCCCGGATTCGTTCTTGGTAGTAACTGCCAGAACATACCCGCCGTAGCCGAGAGCTATCTGAGCAGTAATATTATCCGGTTCGTCTGTCAGGATCTCCTTGGCAAGTTGCATTGCCTCGGCATACTTCCTCTGGTTAACGAATAGGTCGGTAAGCTTAAGCTTGCGTGCTTCCTTGTCGTAAGCAACAACCCACTTCTTCAAGTAAGTTGGTATTGGGCCCTCTTCCGTAGGACATGCGCCCAGGTATTTCTTGGCTGCGTCATAGGCTTTGGCAGGCTCCCCAGTGCGGTATTTAGTGAAGTCAGCATACCAGGCGGCTTTGGCTTCGTCGGTGCACTGGCCCTGGGCCGCTGTCTGCGCTTGCGCCTGCAGTCCTAAAATAGTTGCGAACACCGGGGCAGCTACAATGGCAAGGCTCGCGTAAATTGCCAATACCCGAATAATCTTTTTCATTAGTCGTCAGAACCTCCAAGTTCCCTCTATCAAACTATCCTTGCGGGGGCCACGTTTGGCTTGCCACAGTCGCCTAAGCCGACACACTAAGATGCGGACTTACAAAAACCAGTTGCCGATCTGCGGTGACCGTCAGGAGAGAACCACAGTTTCGTCGAGTTGAAATAGAGCCGAAAAGAACGCCCGCAATATTCCTGCAACTCTTGCAACCCTGTCAAGGCAAGAATGCCGCAGGTGAGAGAAAACTTCCCCTAAAGACGTCTGCGCCGGACCCTCGTCATAGTTTACGAGGCTCCGGCGCAGCTTGGTTTTCCAGCGATTACAAGTCCCTTGCAAATTAAGGCTGCATTTCCTGAACGCGACGAGGTCTCGTATCGGGCTGTGTCGCCGGTTTCACAGAAGTTTTCGCCGGCGCGGGACCGTTTTGTGCATCCGCTTTTTGTGTCGGGGAGTTAATCGGCATGCTCACTCGCTTGACGGTACTCGAAGATGCCTGAGGTAGAAGCTTATGCGTTGTAGGAGCGGTGGCAGCTGCTGATGAATTATCTGTTGCCTGCGCATCCGTGTTCTGATCGGCGATCATATCCTGACCTTCTTCGTCGCCAACTTCCTTTTCCTCATCGTCTGGCGTGGAAGCAATTTGCAGATTTGTCGGAGTGCCGAAGCGTTGATGCAAATCACGATAGATTTTCCCGGCCACGGCGGCTGGCACATGACGATGAGCGTCAGTGCCGCGAGTAATCACGACCACTGCCAACCTGGGATTAGCCAGCGGCGCATAAGAAGTGAACAGACCTACCCAGCTTCCTCCTCCACCGTTACAGGTGCCCGTCTTTCCGGCTACCGTCTGTAGCGGATCGTAAGCCTTCCTCCCGGAGCCGTAATTGACCGAACCGATCATTCCCGGGATCATACGCTGCAGAACGTTACCGTCGATGTCCAGATTGCGACGCACCTTCGGCTTAAACTTCGCCCCGTCGTGCTTGTCTGGAATCTGTGGTACCAGCAACTTTCCTCCATTGGCCATCGCCGATACCAGATTGCCCAACTGCAAGGCCGTCACCTCAAAGCCGTCTGCATAGGAAAACATTCGGTGCAAAACGAAGCCAGGCTTCATCTCCGGCAAGCGACCTGGGTACTCGAAAGGAACATTCGCTCCGGTTTTCTCTCCCAAGCCAAGTTCGCGCGCGTAGTGCATCATCTTGTCAAAGCCGAGTCCGCCACCCACGCGCTCGAAATATGGGTTGTTGGAGTGCGCAAGCGCCGAAGTGAGATCCATGCGACTACGATCAGACGCCAGGGTCAACTCGGCCGGCGGAATGACATTCTCGGAAAGTCCGGCCACGCCGGTAACCAGCTTTATTGTTGAGCAGGGTTTGAACCCTCGTCGCACTCCCCACTCCTGGTTGACTATCGAATAGACTTTCCCTGTGATGGGATCCATTACTACAACTGTACCGGCGTGATTCCCCAATGCGTTGATCGCAACCCGACGAACCTGCGGGTCCTCACCGGCAATATTATCTCTGGCGATCATACCCTGAACTTCGTCACGCAAAGCTTTGTCGATTGCTTGCTGGCGAGCAATGGCAGCCCGCCGGGCAGCTTCTGCTCGGCGACGAGCTTCGAGAATTTCCCGTCGACGTTGTGACTGAAGACGCCGTAGTTCCGCGGCCCGCTCGCGCTTACTCAGCGGTCTGCGCAACCTTCGCTCAAGAGCTTTTAGCGAAGCGCTCTGTTCCCTGGCGCTCTGCATTCGCTCGCGCCGAAGGTCTCTTCGCGACAAACGGGATTTACCGCCGCGCCGTGAATCTCTTGCGGAAAGCCGCCCATTGCGCCTGGCTGCGCGACGTTCTTTTGCCGAAAGTTTTTTGCCTTTCTCAGCACGCCCAGCGGCGCGTCGTGAATTCTTCCCGCGAGCATTGTTATCGTGCCGCTTCTTGGCAGCGTCTGCAGTTTGAAAAGGGAGAATAAGGAGAAGGATTAGTATGAATGCGAAAGAAAAAGCGCGGGGGTGGCGATTCGTCAGAGTCATCGAGGGTTTATTACCTTTCTAAGGGTTTGTTGCTCACTCGTGTGAGCCTCGCCGAAAAAATCTACGCCGCGTGACGCATAACAACTCCTGGTTTGTTATGGACCTTCGGTCCTGCTACGTTTGAGGCGGGAGAATTCCCAAATTGGCGGTCCCTGGGGACATTGATTCGAGACCGCCGTAAATATAACATCAGAAATCGTGAGCAGCAACAGAAAAGTAATCTTTTGTACATAACTTGTAACAACCGGCTCTCCAGTCTCCTCTTTTAACTGGAGAACAGGCACAATGACAACGATCTTGCGGCAACGCAACGTCAAATTATTATGAGGCCACGGCAGCTCCTGGACAGCTTTCGCGCGCGACTGGTGCTTTTGCTGGTCGTGCTGCTGGGTCTGACACTTGGTGTCCAATACTACGTGAATTTGCGCTCCGTTCGAGAAAACGCCCAGATGCTGGTCGAACAGGAGCAAGCGATCATGGCTGGAGTAGCGCTGGGCGTTAACAGTATCTCGAGCTTCAAGTATCTCGACCAAATGAAAAGCAGCGTACGCGAACCGCTGTTGGACGAACGAAATGGGCGCGTTCGAAACGTGCTCGTCGTGAACAGCAACGGAGACGTCCTGGACAGTCTCAGCAAAGACTACGCGCCAGGTCAGAACGCCGACAAAAGCCCCAGTTACACGAAGATCACTGAGGTGCCTCTGCCTCCGCTGCGCAGTGCCGTTGAACTAACGGACGAAAGCCAGAAACTGCCCGCGTGGCTGACCGCGTCGCACGCTCCGCAGGCCGGCGAACCGGGAGCCTTTTATTTCCCCGTGGAAACCCAGCAAGGGCGCTGGTATGTAATTGTCGTCCTCGGTTCGGCAAACACAATGAAAGATATTCTGCAGCGCCAGGCTTCACGCTCGGCTTTTTACACGTTGATGTTGTTGGTCGCAACCACGCTGGTCACAGGCTTGTTTGTTTGGCGATTTACCCGGCCAATCAAAGATCTATCTGTAGCTGCGCGGCGCGTCGCCACGGGCGACTTCGAGGTTCGCGTTCCAAGCGACCGGCGCGATGAAATGGGAGCGCTCTCTGCCGCATTCAACGACATGATCGCGCGGGTTGGCCGCTTGCGCGAACTCGAGGCGCAGCTTCACCAGGTTGAAAAAGCTGCTGTTGTGGGACGCCTGGCAGCCGCCATCGCGCACGAGATTCGCAATCCGCTAAACTACATCAATCTAACTCTCGATCACCTTCGCTCATCCTTCGCTCCCGAAGACCCAGCCAAGCGCGAAACTTTCGAACGCCTGGCGGATCAGTTGAAGTCGGAAGTGCAGCGAATCAATCGCCATATCACCGACTTCTTAAAGTATTCGCGGCCGTCGGCGCTTGAGCTCGAGCCTCTTGATCTTCGCCTGCAGGCAGAAGACGCGTTGCGCGTGATTACCGGGCAGGCTGCGGAAAGCGGCATTGAGACAAGCTTGATTGAGCAAGGCAAAGTGCCTCTGGTTGTCGCCGATAAGGATTCCCTGCGATCTATGTTCACAAATCTTCTTATCAATAGTCTCGAGGCGATAAATGGCGGCGGGGGCAGCGTCGAAATTAAGCTGTCTGCTGAAGCAAGCGACAGAGTGCGCGTTGAGATTACTGATACCGGACAGGGTATAGCCGCTGAGGACATTGCCAAGATCTTCGAGCCTTATTATTCCACGAAAGAAACCGGTACCGGGCTGGGACTTGCCATTGTCAAAAAAGCAATCGATGATCATGGCGGCTCAATCAGCGTGAGTTCAAAACAAGGGAGCGGCACTACGTTTACGATTATTCTGCCTGCAACATCAGATGACGGAGGAGGAAAGGCTGAAGGATGAAGATGGAAGGATGAAAAAGACTCCAATCGTTTGGTTGTATTTCATCCTTCAGCCTTCATCCTTTATCCCTCAACAATATGGCGCGCAAAAGCATACTCGTAGTTGACGACGAAAAATCGCAGCGCGAAATCCTGGAGATGATTCTCTCCGGCGAAGGTTATGACGTAACAACTGCCTCCTCCGGCGAAGCTGCTATTAAGTTTGCCAAAGACCGCAGATTTGACCTTGCCTTAACCGATCTAAAAATGACCGGCATGGACGGGATTGAATTGTTACAACATCTGCTCGGTCTCGACTCCTCTATAATCGTCATTCTCCTCACGGCTCACGGATCGATTGAGTCAGCTAAAGAAGCTTTGCGCCGCGGCGCCTTTGACTATCTCGAGAAGCCGTATGACAAGACGGCGCTGCTGGAGACAATTGATCGCGCGCTGAAACGGCTCGATGCGCTCGACACGGAAATTGTTTCCGCGTCACCCCGGATGGAGTCAGTTAAGCGGATGATTCTGAAAGTGGCCCGCTCAAACTCGACCGTCCTGATTCGTGGTGAGTCCGGCACCGGCAAGGAACTGATTGCCCGCGCCATTCACAACCAATCGCCGCGTGCACAGGATATGTTTCAAGCAGTCAACTGCGCCGCGATAAATGAAAACCTGCTGGAGTCAGAACTCTTCGGTCATGAAAAAGGCTCATTCACTGGGGCGCACGCCGAGAAGAAAGGACTCTTTGAGATCGCCGATCGGGGCACGCTTTTTCTCGATGAAATTGCCGAGCTTGACGTAGCCATGCAGGCAAAGCTTCTGCGCGCTTTACAGGAGCGGAAGATTCGGCGCGTAGGCGGCACTCACGAGATCAGTGTTGACGTTCGCGTAATCGCCGCCACTAATCGCGATCTCAGGGCGATGGTTTCTGACGGCCGATTCCGCGACGATCTCTATTACCGGATCAACGTGCTCTCGGTTGACGTTCCGCCTTTGCGGGAACGGCGGGAAGATATTCCCGTTCTTATCGACTACTTTGTGAAGAAGCACACCCGCAATACCTCACGCCTGGTGCGCGGACTCACCCCGGAAACCCGCAAACTGATGGTTGATTACAGTTGGCCCGGCAATGTACGCCAGCTCGAGTCAGCCATCGAGCGAGCCATACTACTTTGCGAGGGCGACCAGATAACCATAGAAGACCTACCGCTGGAAGTAAGACAGGAATCTCGCCCTGTCTCGGAGGGCGCATTCAAATTGCCGCCCGAAGGCATTAGTTTTGAAGACGTCGAACGCGACCTCATCATGCAGGCAATGGAACAGACCGACTACAACATCACAAAATCGGCCAAGCTGCTCGGGCTGACTTTTCGCACCCTGCAGTATCGCCTGGAAAAGTTTGGCATCAAGAAACCGGAAGCGAAGAAAGAGGCCGCCGGCTAGGCTGGGTTAATCCGTGTGGCCGCTCACAATTGATCTCACAAACCCGCAAGGATGGGTCGCTGCTGACGTTCTATCGCCAAATCAATTTTGGCGATGGAGGCCGATCATGAAATCTCCCAAGTTTCTCTTTTTGATTCTGTCATTCTTCGTATTGGCGGGGTGCGATTCTGTACGGCATTCCGAGCCTGCGGCACGGAAGTCGGTGGTGTCGACCCAGCCAGAATCCCGAGAGCCGACCGTCTCGGCCCAGTCAGCAAAGACAAACACAGAAGGTGTTAATGACTCCTACGATCAAAGAGCGCTGGCCAGGGCCCAGAATCCCGCTATGCAACAAGTCTCGCTAAACCAGGCGGATCAATCTCAGTCGATGGCTGAATCGATGAACCGCAAAATTATTCGCAATGCCGATCTGACGTTGGAGGTCGCGGCTCC
Source organism: Blastocatellia bacterium (assembly GCA_963698325.1). GTDB lineage: Bacteria > Acidobacteriota > Blastocatellia > Pyrinomonadales > Pyrinomonadaceae > PSRF01. Next base: position 352,128 of record CAVOQJ010000018.1, read on the forward strand.
TATGGAAGCCCAACGCAAAATCACGTCGATTGCGGAGTTGTTGGGCGGTTTCGTTGTTACTTCTGAGTCAAAACAAAGGCAGACAGTAGACGCAAAACAGGAGCTCCAAATTGACCTGGTTGTCCGTGTTCCAGCGACGCAATTCGGTTCCGCCCTCGATCAAATTCGCAGCACCGGCAGCCGCGTGATTCAGGAGAAGATAAACGGTCAGGATGTAACCGAGGAGTTCATAGATCTCGAAGCACGCATTAGAACGCAGAAGGCCCTTGAGTTGCAGTTCCTGGAGATCATGAAGCAGGCACACAAGGTGGAAGATGCGCTCGAGGTGCAGCGCCAGGTTGCCGACGTCAGAACAGAAATCGAGAAGCTTGAAGGTCGCAAGCGGTTTCTGGAAAACCGCGCCAGCTTGTCGACTATCTCCATCAGTTTACAGTCTCCTACCGCTATTGCCGTTAATACGTCCAGCTTCGGTAGAAACATCCGTGAGGCCATCGCGGAAAGCGTGGACGTCGCCACCGGAATAGTCTTGTTTCTCATCCGTTTTGTAATCGTGATGATTCCCATCCTTTTTTTGATTATTCTTCCCGGCTTCCTCGTAACGCGCTACGTCGTACGCCGTGCCAGGAACATGCAGCTCAGCCGTGGGCCGCAACAGGATACGCCATCACAGTAACTTAGAGGACAAGATGACTCGATCCTGTCGCATCACTATTCCCTGCATCCTACTTTTGTTCATCACGGCAGCTTGTTCAAAGCCTGTCCAGAATTCAGCCAGTGATTCTTCTGCTCCTTCAACCGCATCTCCTTCAGCCCAAAGAATCACATCTGAATCTGTAGTGAAAGTTGCCGCCGAACCCGTCGAAATTCCCGCGGGCGGTTCGGGTGAGGCAATTGTTAATATCACCATTCAAAACGGCTACCACATCAATGCCAATCCGCCGACCTATCCGTACCTGAAAGCAACCGAGCTTGAGATCTCGCCGGCCGAGGGCATTTCGGTTGCCTTTGTCAACTACCCCAAGGCCCTCAATAAGAGATTTCCCTTCGCTGAAAAGCCCCTCGCGGTCTACGAAGGTGAGACGGGATTGAAAGCGACACTGAAAGCTGACAAAGCAGCAAAGCCCGGCCAACGATCACTTTCCGGCAGATTGCGCATCCAAGCATGCGACGATCAGGTTTGTTACGCACCAGGGACGCTGCAGCTCGCCATCCCGGTGAACATCAGGTAAGCCGTCGTCGTATCAATTGTGAAACTTTTTTGGATGATCCTGGCTGGTATTTGCATTGTGGTTGCTGCATTTTTTCTGCTGCGAAGTGACTTCAATACGGCTTTTGTGATTGCGGCCCTTGGTATGGTGGCGTGGTTTCTTAACTACCGGGTTCAAATGAAAGAAGTCATTGCAGCAGCAGACGTTCAGGAAAGAAACACGGAAGGTGAAGAAGAAAGTTGTGAAGATTCAGATGATGATGACTAACACAAGCGGGTTTAAAACGGCGGCGATTATATTGCTGGTGGTCGGAATGTTATGGCTCCTTGCAGGCACTGCTCGGGCTTCAGGAGAAACTGACGTGCGCGGAGTCGTGCAACAGGTATTTCAGCAACTCCAGTCGCGCGATTACGGTGGGGTCTATGATTCCCTTCCCTCCTCAACCCGCAACCGCATGTCGCGCGACCGTTTTGTCAGCGCCTTAAAGCGCGCTCAGGATCGCTACGTTCTGGACCGCATCAATATTGGCTTGGTTCGGGTCTCGGGCAATGTCGCCGTTGCTGATACCGAGCTTTACGGCCGGCTCGCTAAGCCACTCGAAGCTGAAGGGAAGATCGTAGTGCAGCAGTATCTGGTGCGCGAAGACGGCAAGTGGCGCGTGGCCACTGGTGACAGCGCAACGATTCAGCGATTCTTAAAAGCCAATCCCACCTTTGGACGGAAGTTTCCAATTCGACAACCGCGGATTTACATTAAACAAGATGGCAAGTGGGTTGAATTCAACCCGCGACAATTCCAGAAGTAAACAGCAAACAGTAGACAGTAAAGAGTGGACAGGGCCTAGCGAAATCTTACCACGGACGTTATATCGTCCGGCTACTACTGTTTACTGTCTACTATTTGCTGTCTACTGTTTACTGTTTCTCAGCTCAACGGCATCAGATCGTCAAACGACAACTGCGCATCGTCAACGGGCTCAGTGAATTCTCCGTGACGAATTCTGTGTCGAGGAACGTCCAACGCTTCACGCACGGCATCGAGATGGAAACGAATGATATGCGGCGTAACACGAACCGAAGGAATGCGTCGCTTGCGGGCAAGCCGCCGCACGGTTGACTCGCTCACTTGCAAAACCTTAGCAAGCTGACGAGCAGTAAGGAATTCTTCGCGCTCTTCCATGGCTTATGGTTCGTAATCCTATAGCAATTACAAACCTTCAGCCAAACATAAAACAGTCTAAAGTCCAGAGTCACGCGCTCTAACTTGCTCGTTCAAAAACGGCAAACTACAAGTTTGGACTCTACGGCTGTTTTTGACTTGATTAATTTCGAGTCAGCTTAATCGAGAGCGCTACGCGGTAGACGGCGGCGCCGTCGATTGCAACGTCTTTGCTGACAGGGTCACCACCATTAGGCTTTGCCGTGACCCGATACCTGGCGGCGTCCGGCGCAAGACGAAACACGAAAGCGCCGATCTCATTTGTGATGCGGCCATCAATCTTCCGCGCAGTGCCGTCATCTTCAATCTTCGCCAGCTCAATGCGAACGTTTGGCGAGCTGCGGTCATCCTGGTTGAAAACACTTCCGCGAATAAACGCGATGGAGCCTTCGTCGATGGAGAGCACCAGGCGGTCACCAAGCGAGCGAGTTTCTCCAGCTTTGACTTCGATGTCTTCAATCGAACCAATGCTGAGGCCAGGTTTGCGCAATGTCACACCGTAGCGGCCAGGGGCCAGTCGCAAGATTACAAATTGACCATTCTTATCAGTCACACCACGGGCTACTTCCCGTTCACCTTGTCTGATGATGACTGAAACTCCGCCGGGTGTGCCGGTCTCGACTTTGACTTTGCCCTTAATGCCGCCTGTTGCTCGATTTTGACCAGACACGCCTGCCGCCGGCAAGACGAGACTAAGGAGCAGAAGAATTAATCTGGTGCGCTTCATTGATTGAATAATACCATCGCCGCCGCCAGGCGCCAGGCTCTCAACTTGATTATTGATGCTCAGAACGAACCTGGCTGTTGTCTGCATATCGGAATTGAGCAGTACTGTTTACGGTTCTGCATCGAGTTGCACATGAAATGTTGATTTGAGCGAGACTTGCACCCAGTCGCTGCCCAAACTGTGTGAAAACTCGGATGTCCATTCGTCTCTTTGCCCCAACGGGGCTGCGACTTGGAGCCCAGCGTTGCCGCCTCGGGCGGCTACCCTGGGAAAATGTAACGATTGCATCCTTCAACCGCAACGCGGTTGCGCCCGCTTTGTTAACTCTCGATGTGAATGACGCAACCGCGTTGCGGTTGAGAATTATTCCCTTCCCGTTCCCCAACGTAGCCGAAGCGGCAACGTTGGGCTGGAGGCGCAGCCCCGTTGGGGCAAAGAGGGACGCATCTCCGAGTTTTCACCCGGTCGCTACCGTTCCGGTTCTGTAGTTGTGTGTCGCTGTCGCAGCTCGCTCCGCTCCAGGTTCAAACGTCCTGCCGTGAACAAAGTTGGCTACCCGGCAGGTAGCTCGTATAATCCGCCTGAATGATTTTCTCCCCAAGCCTTAATAAGCTTTAAATGACTAACACTCGCAACACCAGGAAGCTCCTCGCTTTGTTATTTGTCGTTGCTCTTTTTTGCGCGACCGCTTTACCCGGCCTGTCACAGCAATCCGATCCTAAAGCACAACGCCCGCGACAGGTATTTCCTGGAGATGAGCAACAACCCGATGAAGTTTTGAAGGTCGATACTGATCTCGTTTCTCTGGATGTCGTCGCGAATGATTTTGAAGGGCGGCCGATTCGAAATCTCAGACAAGAAGATTTCAGGGTGTACGTCGATGGAGTGGAACAACCGCTCGCATTCTTCCAGGTCGAGCGCCGCAGTGGTGAGCCGCGTCCACTGGCCGTAGTATTTGCGCTCGACATTTCGGGCAGTATGACTCCCGAAGAGATTGAGCGTCTGAGAAACGCACTCAACGCATTCTCGGCGAAACTTGCCGGCCACTCCGTGCTTTACGCGGTCATGGCTTTCGGCATGAACGTGAAAGTTCTCCAGAAGTTTACGTCGGAACCTGACAAGCTTGGACGGGCTTTGGAGCGCATCGCGCGCGAGCCAAACGGACTTTCAACTCACACCTACGATGCCGTTGACGATGCGATTCGCCTCCTGGTGCGTCACGCACCACGCACGCGAGAACGGCGGCTGATGAAACGCGCAGTGCTGGTCGTGACTGACGGCTTTCCGGTAGGCGACACTGTTTCCGCGCGCACTGTCATTGAGCGTGCGAATGCCGCTGACGCCAGCATCTACGTGGTTACTCTTCCTTCGTACTCACGGGTGTTTGCCGTCTCAACGCAAACTCCGCTGCCGACGCCTTTGGACGTTAGTGGGTTGGCAGACTTGACGGGCGGCAGAAGTGTCTATGCCGAGGAAAACAATTACGAAGCGTTATTTCGCGCGCTGGCTGAGGAAGTTACTTCGTCATATGTGTTGGCCTTCTATCCACCCAACGAAAAGCGGCGCGATGGCCAGTTTCACAGCATCAGGGTCGATGGTCCGACCGGGTTAACTCTGCGGCAAAGCCGTCCAGGTTTTCAAGCGGAGAAAGCCAGACGGCAGGAGCAGTAGGCAGACTCTAGGCTAAAGAATTTGTGGTTATAGGTTAAAGGACAGAAGTTTGTGGTGCTTGTCCTGCTTCCTGCTCCTGCCCCTGTATTTTTAGAATTCGTCCTCGTCCTCGTCATCATCGAGGTCTTCTTCTTCCACGATGTCCAGCTCTACCGGATCGAGTCCGACTACTTCAAGCTCGGTACCACATTCCTCACAGGAAACGCTTTCGCCCTTGTCCGTGTCCGTATCCACATGGACATCCGCATCACACTCGGGACATATTCCAGTCGGCACTTCTATACCTCCAACAGATTTTTGAGGCAGCAATCCATCCAACCCACGCGTGATCCTGCCTGAGGTTATGATTGACCAGCAACAATCTACCCGCGCCTGTGAGTTTTTGCAACAACCTTTTTGGCGGTTTTTTTGCCGAAATAAAAAGACTCTAACCCAGGCATTTTTGCCGGTTGTTCGGTTTCGAAAAGACAGAAGGGATGCCTGTCCTACCCCTAAACGCACAGCGTACGTTGCTGTGGATTTCCACAGCAACCTGATCCGTACCCGACCGGGAAGCCGGACGTGTTAACATAGTCACTGACTGTTTAGCACCGCCTCGCAGAATTATTAGCCAGGACCAATAATTCCCGCATGCTCGCGTTCATAAAACGGCGACAATTTAGTCTCGCATTACTGCTTTGTTTTGTACTCGTTCTTCTCGGTTCTTATTTCTCGCTGGCCAGGAACCGACAAGCTGATTATTCCGCACAGCTCCAGCACACGAGCAATAACTCCATCTCTTACAATCACGCCACGGGTAACACTCCAACACGCTCGGCTTCGTTAGATTCAGACAACGACGGGATCCCTGACACCGCTGAGCTGCAAAGCTTCATGGACCGAGAGAACTTTCGCAAATGGTTCACAGTAATCGCCGAGGGCCAGTTTTACCATTTAAGTGAGCAATGGAAAGCGGAGCAGAGAGACTGCGCCGGGCTGGTGCGCTTTGCCTGGCGCGAAGCGCTGCGTCGTCATGATCGGGCATGGTTTCAAAAGATGGGTCCGGGCTACACGGTGATCGCCCCCGACGTTACACGTTACAACCTCGAGCAGGGGCCGCTCGGTGAAAAGCTTTTTCGCACAAGTTTCGGTTCATATAAGGATGGGGAATTGGCTAACGGGACCTTCTCGGAGTTTGCCGATGCTCGTAGTCTCAAGAGCTTCAATGCCAAATTCATCAGCCGCGATCGTCATTATGCGGAAGCCGGCGACCTGCTCTTTTTCTACCAGCCCTGGGTGCAAAAGTTTCCCTTTCACGTGATGATTTTCCTGGGCAGGGCAAAGCTGGGCAACGACCCGGGGAGCGACTGGGTGGTCTACCACACAGGCTCTTCGCCAACCGACGAAGGAACCGTAAAAAAGGTTGAGCTCTCGGTTCTCGATCATCACCCGAATAAACGCTGGCGGCCGGTCGAAAGTAATTCCAATTTCCTCGGCTTTTATAGATTGAAAATCCTCGACTGAACTTCTCGACTGGCCGAAGGAGGCTAAGCCGTGTTTGAAATGAACTCTCGTTCTTATCGCGTCCTGACTACTTCTTTGATTTATCTGGTGGCAATTGCCGGGGCATTGACGATTGCCACGCTGCGATCGCGCGCAAAACTGAAACGGGAAACTATTACCGAACCCGCCTACTCCCAGGCCGAAAGGCGCCCGTCCGGCAAGCCCTTCTTTTCGCTCTCAACTCATCGCACTTATGGAACCAGCGACAACGCGCGTCTCTGGGTCGACTTCCAGGGTGTCGACCATCTGGATTTCCGCGTTTATCAGGTGAAGGATCCGCGCAAGTTTTTCACTCAGCTAAAAAATCCTCATCAGATGGGAGAACACGAGGAGGAAGAAGTTGTCAGCTCATTGCCACACCGCAAGTCGTTTCTCGAAAGAGTGCGCGGTTTTAAGCGTTGGGCTTATTCCGGAATCAAAGCCTTCGTGCGCGGGCAGCTGCAGCATGATTCACGCCAGGCTTTCAATCAAAAGTTTCGCAAGGAAGCCGATCTAATTCGCACGCCGCTGAATGTTTCCGATTATGCCCGTGTGCCCTTGCTGAATCCCGATCTGCTCGTGAGTAGTTGGCGCGAACCTTTGCCGCCGCTGGAAAACGAATACGACCAGCGCATGATTCCTTTGGGTAAGCGTACGCCGGGCGTGTACCTCATAGAAGCGGTTGAAAATGATTTGCGCGCTTATACGGTTGTTGTGGTCACTGACTTGACTATGATCGACAAGACCACTCGCGATGGAGAATTGCTTGTCTACACTGTTGATCGCAAAACCGGCGAGCCGCGACCGGGTGCACAGGTTGAAATCGTAAAGGAGAAAAAGACGGTTGCCACTGGTGTTACCGACAATCAAGGCATTCTGAGAACGAAGATCGCAAAGAAGAAGCCGCAAGCGGACAACGACAATGAAGGGGATGGTGCGGGGGCCGAGGCGCAAGGCGAGGCGCCGGAGGAAACTGATTCCGAGTCTTTGTTGATTCTCGCGAAACAGAGCAACAACTTTGCGATCTCGGATCTCGGCTCGATGTATTTCGGCGGTTATGAGGATGAAGAGGAAGGAGAAAATATTAAGGGCTACATTTACACCGACCGCCCAGTCTATCGGCCAACTCATAAAGTCAGTTTCAAAGGAATTGTTCGCGCCGTGGATGAAAAGGGAGCCTATAAAGCGATTACCGACGATACTGTGAACGTCACGGTTGAAGATCCAAACGGCGCTAACATCTTCACCAAAGAACTCCCGCTGTCTCCTCGTGGCACCTTCAGCGGTGAATTAGAAGTTTCAGAAGCTGCGCCCCTGGGCAGCTACCGCATTAGCGCGGAAGTGGGCGGCGGCACGGCGGGCGGCAACTTCGAAGTCGCGGAATACAAAAAGCCGGAATACAAGGTGACGGTTTCCGCGCCCGGTAAATTCGTTCAGGCCGGACAAAAAACCAACTTCTCCATCGACGCCCGCTATTTCTTCGGTTCGCCTGTCGCCAACGCGGAAGTGAAGTACTACATCTATCGCTCGCGTTATTACGCCTGGGGTTTTGCTGATGACGACTCCGATGACTCGACTGGCGAGTCGGACAGTGAAGATGAGTACTCGCAGTTTTACCACGGTGGTGACGATATGGTTCAGGAGAGCGGGGGCACTCTCGACGCGCGTGGTCACCTCAATGTTGAATTCCAGGTCCCGCAAACAGAAGAGACGGACACCTACGATTACAGCTATCGTCTGGAGGCGCAGGTGACGGATTCTGCTCGCCGCACCATCGACGGCGCCGGCAGTTTTATCGCCACTCGCGGCACCGTCGTCGCAAACGCAGATCCTGATCGTTACGTCTACAACAAGGGCGACGTCGCCAAGATCCGCGTGACAACCAGCGATTATGAAGGACGCCCTGTTTCCGCAAAGGTCCAGCTTCAGTTTGTCGAGCGCACCTGGACCAAAAAGGAGAAGCAAGCGGAGGATGATGAGTACTCATACCCCGAGTATGAAATGCACGAGCGGCAGATAGCATATGCTGATGTGCAAACCGATTCGCAAGGACAGGCCAGCTACGATTACACCACCACTGAAGATGGAAACATCTCAATCAAGACGGTGATTTGGGAGAATGGGAAGCCGGTGGCTTCGATCGGCGGTTATCTCTGGGTCACCGAACGCCAATACGCCTGGTCCGATTCGTCCTACTACAGCGAAGACTACAATTCGATCAAGCTCGTTCCGGATAAGAAGTCGTACAAACTGGGCGAGACTGCTCACGTCCTGGCAATCCTGCCGACTGATAACGCTCATCTTTTGGTCAGCACCGAACTGTTGACGGTCATGTCCGTCCAGCACGTTAGCTCGCCCGGCAGGTCAATCGTGCTCGACATTCCAATCCAGGCTGGTTACGCGCCCAACGTCTTTCTCAACGTGTCATATGTAAAAGGCGGCGACATGTACACGAGCGATCAGCGATTGGTTGTGCCGGCACGCGACAAGATGCTGAACCTCGAAATCATCTCGAACAAGAAAGAGTACAAGCCCCGCGAGACGGCGTCATATACGATTCTCGCGCGCAATGCCGACGGCGCGCCCGTATCCGGCGCCGAGGTTAGTCTGGGCGTAGTTGACGAAGCGATCTACAGCGTGGCGCCGGATTATGCCGGCAACATTCGGAGCGAGTTTTATGGCATGCGTTACAACAGCGTAGAGACGCATCTTTCAATCAGCTACACGTTCACTGGCTTCGCGGGCGATAAGCCGATCGATCTCGCAAAGAACAAGTCTGCCTATCAGCTTGCGGATTTCAAGAACGAGGGCGATCTGGTTCAGCCGACCATCAGGAAAAACTTCAAAGACACTGCCTTTTGGCAGCCCGATGTAATAACAGGCGCCGATGGCCGCGCTACTGTCAAAGTTGATTTGCCTGACAACTTAACCACCTGGCGTGCGACCGCGCGCGGGGTGACAGCCGATACCAAGGTTGGCGCCACGAAATACAAGGTGGTCGCGCGCAAAGATGTGATCATGCGACTCGAGACGCCGCGTTTCGTCACGCAAGGTGACACCGTCACTCTCTCCGGAATCGTTCACAACTATCTCAACGCCGACAAGTCAACGCAGATTTCGTTGGAAGTTAACGGAGCACAATTACAAAACTCCGGAAAGCAGACAGTCACGATTGGCAAACAAGGTGAGCATCGCATCGACTGGCAAATTTCCGCTCCGAACGTTGGTGAGATCAAGCTGCTGGCGAAAGCCTTGACGGATACGGAATCAGATGCGGTGGAGTTGCCGTTGACAGTTGTGCCGCGCGGGCTTCATCAAGTGAAGAATGAGTCGGCGGCGTTCGCTGACGAAACCGCTGAGAAAACCTTTTCTCTGAATCTGCCGGGGAATGCCGATGCGCGCGCCCGCAGTCTACGAATCGATGTGGCCCCCTCCGTAGCCGGCACCTTGTTTGGCGCGCTGGATTACCTGACTTCATACCCTTACGGCTGCACTGAGCAAACCATGTCGAGTTTTCTTCCCAACGTGATCGTCACGCAGGCGCTGAAGGACGTTAAGTCCTCATCAATTCGAAATGCGAACGATCTTCCGAAGAAAGTTCAAAAGGGTTTGGATCGACTTTACGCCTATCAACACAACGACGGCGGGTGGGGTTGGTGGAAAGACGATCAGAGTGATCCATTCATGACGGCCTACGTCGTCAGTGGGCTGGCGCTGGCAAAAAACAATGGTTATCAACCCGACGACAGTCGCATCAGCAGCGGCCGCGAGAAGTTGAAACAAATGCTTGATTCGGGCACGACTGAGGCGGGAACACAGATCGACCTGGAGACACGCGCCTTCATGGTCTACGCACTCGAGGAAAGCGGCGACGCCGACAGCCGGCACGTCGAAAAGATCATTAGCGAACGCGGCAACCTGCAACCATATGGCCGAGCACTGCTGGCGTTAACTTTGAAACAGCGCAAGGACGACAAGCGCGCCCGCGATGTCGCTGCTGAGATCGAACGCACAGCAAGCGCGGATGATTTCTCCGCCCACTGGGAATCGCACCGGAAAGCGATGCTCGACTTTGCCGAGTCGAACGACACGGAAGCCACGGCGCTCTCGTTAAAGGCGCTGGCTCGCATTAAGCCTGACAGCACACTGCTGCCACGCGTGGCGCGCTGGTTGGTTTCCAGTCGCGGCCATAGTTTTTACTGGGAGTCGACCAAAGACACAGCTTTCGCCATCTTCGGCCTCATCGACTACCTGAAAGTGAGCCGGGAACTCTCGCCCGATTACGACATGGAAGTCTATCTAAACGGCGAAAACGTGCTCACCGAGCACATCTCATCTGCCGGGGCTTCGCAGACGTTCTCCATCACTCGCAAGGCGAACGACGTGGCCGCTACCAATGAAATCCGGGTCGTCAAGCGTGGGAAAGGCATGATCTATTTCTCATCATCGCTTGATTATTACACCGGCGAAGAAGATGTCGCGGCACGAGGCTCAGCGAACCTCAATCTCACGCGCGAATATATGCGCCTCAAGGTGGTCGAGGACGGTTACAAATTGAAGTGGAAAACTGAACCATTGAGCGGAGAGATTCATTCCGGCGACGTGCTTGTCGTCAGGCTCAAACTAAACGGCGCGAAGGCGCGTCACTTGCTGATCGAAGATCCGATTCCGGCGGGAGCAGAACAAGTTGAGAGCGTCGGAAACTTAAATCTCGATTACACCTCTGGTCGTGACTGGTCCGACTGGTATAGCTCCCGCGAGTTTCGCGATAACCGAACCGTGTTTTTCCTGGACTACTTTGACGGTGGCATAACCCTGCAATATGCGATGCGGGTTCAGGTGCCGGGAGATTTTCGTGTCGCGCCGGCCCGCGCCGAATTGATGTACAGTCCATCCACCCAGTCAAACACTGCAAGCGGTAAGCTTGCTTTCCTGGAGAGGAAATGATCCCACTGCCTAGAATCCACAAAGAGCGGAAAGGTCTGCAGAGATTCGGAAGACCACAACGTATCGCAAACAATCTTTCCTTGTGCATCTTTGCGAGACCTCTGCGTACTTTGCGGTTAATGTCTGGTTCCCGGCTAAGGACCAAAGTCAGGAGCGCTGAGGACAAACATCATGCTGACTGAAACATTTCATTCAATCGTCACTGCCACACGTAAGGTGTTTACAAACTGGCGAGCGATGTTGCTACTCGCAATTGTTTACGCTTCCCTGCTGGCAGCTCTCTACTTTTTTGTGGCGGTCAGGGAGGCCAGTTTCGGGCAGGTAGTACTCACCTTCGCGCTGGCAATTGCAGCACCGCTGCTTTTCTTCGTCCTTCAAAGCATGGTCGCCGCGCAGACGGAGGAAGTGAGCGCGGGTTTGCTCCTGAGAAAATCGCTGGCGAGTTTCTGGAAGGTGATCCTGATCAGCTTGCCGCTCATCGCTCTGGCCATTCTCATCGCATATCTATTAGCAAAAGCGCAAAGCCGTTTTGGAGCGACTCTTAACAATCCCGATCTTCCGCATCGGTTAGCGGAGACGGCGAACGCGCAGCCCCCCAGCCGACCGATTGACTGGAAGATCGCACTACTTTCCACAGTGCGCTACCTGGCCTTCGGCCTCGTGCTCCCTCTGATGGCAATTCACTTGTGGCTCGCGACCGTAAATGAAGGATTGGGCTCGGCGGTGAGAAAACTGGGGACGCACCTCGCACGAGCTTTCGCGCCTCAGTCGGTGCTTATTTACATCGCCGGCTTTCTCGTCTTCGGAGTCGCTCCTTATTTGCTTCTTTTCAAAACCACCCAGACTAAACACGCTTGGCTCGAGCTTTTGTTGCTTGTCACGCGGCTCCTCGTGGTGTTTGCCCTGACATTGTTTGGCTGGGCGATAACTGTGCGCGCCCTGGCGCACTCTTCCAGAACCCCGCTGCCTGACCGGGTCAACGAGGCGGCTTGATGCGCACGCGCCAATCATTGACGTCCGGAGGCCCGGGCATCTTGTCCGGTGATGCTGGGGGCGCAGATATCTTGTCTGTAGCTTCCAGACGACTACGACCTCTTGTCGCTGCCATCATCTTCTTCGTAATTATTGCTTCGGTAGTTGTTCTAAAAGGCACGCGGTACTTCAGTCTATCAGCTTCTTCGGCGGAGTTCGTCAATGCCGACACTCTCGATCGGCGTCTGCAACTCGCGGCAACTCTCGCGCTTGGTAATCGCCGCGGCGCCGTCATTGTTATGGATCCGCAAACCGGCCGCGTCCGCGCGGTGGTCCATCCGGAGCTTGCCTTCCAAGAGAATCTGCCCCCTGGCTCGACGATAAAACCTTTCACCGCATTGGCCGCATTACAGTCCGGGGTGATTAACGAAGAATCTCGCACGTTATGCCGGGAGAAGTATGCCCACGAAGATTTTCACACTACCTGTTCTCACCCGCGCGACTTGCCTCCTTTGAATCCAACGGACGCAATTGCTTATTCGTGCAACTACTATTTCGGCAAAGTGGGCGAGCAGCTGGAGGAAACTGCCTTCAATTCAACGCTGGATGAATTCGGCTTTGGCAGGCCGAGCGGGATTAATGCGGATCGCGAAGCGCAAGGCGCGCTGCGACGCACCGAGTGGCACCCGCAGAATGCGATTGGCGAGGGCGATTATCTTCGCGCGACACCAATCCAACTCATCAATGCATATTCAGCGATGGTGAACGGTGGTCGCCTTTTTAAACCGCGGATTGGTCCCGCAGCTCATTTTGTGCCCGAGCTTCGCGCGCGGCTCATGATTAAGGATGAACACCGCAGCCTAATTCTTAAAGGAATGCGCGGCGTCGTTCGGTATGGCACGGCCGAAACCGCCAACCTCTACTCACTACCGATTTACATTTTCGGCAAGACAGGCACGGCTACCGAGATTAACGGTTATCGTACGCAGGGCTGGTTTGTCGGTTTTGCTTCCGGGAAGGAGAACCCGAACGACGAGTCGGATTTCGCTCCGGAAAGAGTAAACCTCGCTGTACTTGTTTTTCTGGCGAAGGCGCACGGCTCTGAAGCAGCGGAAGTCGCGCGGCCCATCTTCGACGATTATGCTCGCACGCTAGCGGAATCTGAGATTTCAAATTTGGGATCGCTGATTGCTGATCAGAAATTGGAGAACTCAACTCTCGCGACTCCGGCAACGCAGAAACCTCAATCTGAAACCTCAAATTTGAGTTCTCAAACGATGACCATCGCCGTTCATCTTGTTCAGGAAAATATCACGCGTACCATGCCACTCGAAGACTACGTGCGCGGGGTGGTAGCGACTGAGGGCAGTATGGAGAGTGAGCCTGAAGCGTTGAAAGCCCTGGCCATTGCCAGCCGGACATATGTTCTTAAGAACCTAAGACGGCACGCCGATGAGGGATACGACTTCTGCAGCACAACCCACTGCCAACGATATCGCCCTGCCGATGCGGGATCGCCGGCGGTGTCATCCGCCATCGTCGAGGCTGTAGAAACGACTAAAGGTGAAGTGTTACGCGACGACAATGATCAACTCGCCGATTCTTATTTCAGCGCCTCCTGCGGTGGCGCGACTGCAAACCTGTCGACACTATGGGGTGGCAACGCACCGTCCTACTTGAGAGGAGTACGCGACGAGTATTGCGCAAGTGAGCCACACCATAGTTGGACCGATGTCATTTCGCCTGCACAAATGATCAGGGCGCTCAACATGGATCCGCGTACAAACGTCGGCGACCGGCTTGTCGACGTAAGGATCTTACGCAGGGACTCCAGCGGCCGAGCTGAGTTGATTAGCGTCGAAGGCAATCGCCGAATCACCGTCAAAGGATGGGACTTCAAAATCATCATTGGCCGCGCGCTGGGCTGGAACCTGCTCAAGAGTTCACGTTTTGAGATTTCGCGTGCGGGCTCGAATTTCGTGTTTCGCGGCAGTGGCTTTGGCCACGGTCTGGGCCTTTGTCAGGAAGGCGCGCATGTCATGGCGGCGCGCGGCGCAGGTTACCGGCAAATCCTCGCGAAGTACTTTCCCTCTACCCACGTCGCCGGTGAAAGCCGTTCATTGGCCGACTTGATGTGGAACCGGCAGAAGTTCGACCGACAGGGAGGGCTCTCTGAAATTCAACCAGCAGCCATCAATGACGTTCCTCGTTCAGCCTTTTTACCTCAACGAACCGGAGCAATTCGTCACACGCTCTCCAGCGAAGACTTCCGTATCAGTTACCCAAACTCTATCAGCGAACGTGAGGTTGCAGCATTGTTGAGCTTGCTTCAATCAAACCGTAAATTTCTTATTGCGCGCGTCACCGCTGCCGGCATTCCCACTCAGCTCCCCGCCCTCGAAATCTTCATCAACGAAACGACTGGGGATTTCGTCGGTCGAACACGACAACCGGCCTGGGCGGCAGCCGCCACCAGGGGAAATCGAATTGAACTCCAGCCGCTCGAAACGCTCAAACGACGTCGAATTCTCGAAACAACTTTGCGCCACGAACTCGTACATACACTTGTCGACACTGTTGGTCGTGGCCGCGCGCCGCGCTGGCTCGCGGAAGGTTTGGCATTGTATCTGGCAGGCGAGGGACGACTGGTCGCGCGCTATCAGCCCCGACAGCGTCTGACTACCGATGAAATTGAGAAGATACTTAGTGACCGCCGCACCGCAAGATCGGCAAACGAAATGCGGGCCGCTTACGCAGCGGCATACAGCGAAGTGAAACGTCTGGTCGACCGCGAAGGCGAAACAAATGTGTGGCTGCGAGTGGCGCGGTAAGTCAAAGTTGAGAGTACAAGCCAACCTGAAAGTTCTTGATTTTGTCGATTGATTAGCAGACGATCCTAATAGTCTTTGGTAACCGGGTCTTTGCCGTAAGCTATTTCAGACTCCCATGCACAACCACCAAACAAGTCAACGTCTAATCGGCCTGCTCCTTGCGAGTATCCTCCTGTCCTCGCCTCTCCTTGCGCAACAGAGACGCGGCGTGGCGCCGAGGAAGCCGGCAGCGACAGCCGCTCCCGAACCGGTTCCCACGTTTGACACTCTGCTATCCGCCGATACGTACAAAATCTATTGCGAGATAAGAGGAGTCGGCGGATTGATTCGTTCATCTGCGGTCAATGACTTGCTCGATCCGCTGCTGAAGCTCGGCGGCCCACCAGATGAGTTTAAGACGGTCGTGAAATGGCTCAACGCGCACGCCGACGTGCTTGCAGGTTCGCGCATGCTGGTGGCAGGTTGGCCCTCAAGACCCAACCTTCCAAAGATTCTGATCGCGATCGAGTTTTCTTCCTCTGAAGAAGCGAAGAAGTTTTATCCGGAATTGCGTGGCTTTCTTCCGACGCTTTTGCCGGCGCCAACGCCTACGGCTACGCCAACTCCGGCTGCGGCGGCGACATCCACAGCTGCTGCTTCCGCTGGCCCCAGGGATAGCCAAGTTAAAACTACCGATCCCAAAATCGTTTCTCCAACAATCGTGGCCGAGAAAAGATCCGTTTCCGAACAGGAAAATGCGCCGCCCCCGCCGCCTTATGAAATGAGACAGGCAGGCACGCTTATTTTGATTAGCGACACCGCTTTCAAATTTCGCAATCTGAGACCGCATGCGAGTAAGCCGCTCGAAGAGGATCAGAACTTTACGCTGGCGCGGAATCGCTTTGCCTCTGAGGCGCTCTTTCTCTACGTCGACGTCGCGTCGATTGAGAGAGAAGACAAAGAGCGGCGGAAAGAATGGGAAGAGTTGGAACGAAAACGAATTGAAAGTGAGGCCGCTAATCCTCCCAAAGCAGAACCTGCGGATAATGCGGAAGCGGAGATGATGCAGCCCACGATCGATGAGCCGCCTCCGCCCGCTGAGCCGGAACAACTACCCGCACCCGAACCAACACCAATGGAAACTGCATCCGACGCGCAGTCGAGCAATGCCACGCTTTCGGGCGGGCCTCGGCCCAGCTCCGATGTGCTGAGTCCGATGATGTTTTCGTTTTATGGCGCCCTGTTTGGTGGTCAAAGCAAGTGGCCGGAAGCCGTCAGTGCGGCCGTGGCCTTTGAGGGCGATGCCTATGTTGTACGCTCTTTGATAATCAACAGCACAGAAAGCAAAAGCAATGCGATCCCCTTTGTTCCGCAATTCGTTTCCGGCCCAGCACTCGTTCCCGGAGTCGCCTAACATTTTTCCCGCGGACGCGGATCTATTCGTTAGCGTGTCACTCGATTATCCGCAGATCTATGAGGGAGTGTTAAAAGCCACTTCTGACAGCCTGCCCCGAAAATACACAAGCCAACCCGTTAAAGACGTTCAGCCTTTAGAATCTCCTTTTGCAATCTATGAAAAGAAACTCGGTTTGAAAATTAAGGACGACTTGTTTCCTCTACTGGGAAATGAGTTGGCTCTGGCCCTCCTCAAAAAGTCGACCGGCACGAGTACAATTCCTGACGAGTCCGTCACAGAAAAACCTCCATCAGATAACAATGACCAGAAGACCGGAAGAACGGCGGAGCCTAACCCGGTGGTGGCTATCTCGGTCAAGGACAGGGAAGCCGTTGGTCGTTTGATACCAAAGATTATCGAATCGTTTGGATTTAGAGGCGCTAATCTCCTGGCTCAAACTGAGAAGCGGGATGGAACTGAAATCACTTCTTACGGGAATGTTTTTTCCTACGCGTTCGTCGGCGATTTTTTGGTAGTGTCGCCTAATCCGGCCGCGACTCGCAGCGTAGTCGACGCATATTTGAATCACCAGACTCTTTCCTCCGCCAGCCACTTCCGAAACTTCACTCGTTGGCAACCCCGACAAGTGCTTGGCCAGGTTTATGTAGCGCCGGGACTGGTCCAACAATATACCTCTGGAGTCGGCACGCCGGCTGACGACAAATTAGGCGACTTTTTGTCCCGCGTGAATCCGGTGATCGATCCGCTCACCTATGCGCTTTCCAACGATGGCCAAGGTCCGCTTCACGAACTTCACTTGCCCAGGAATTTGCTCCAACTGCTGGTCGCTGGACTATCAAACCAGGCTGCCGAGGCGCCTGTTCGGAGCAACGAAGCGGTAGCGCGAAGCGCGCTCCACTCGGTAGCTGGTGCGGAGGCTTCGTTCCAGGCTGACAAGGGCAAGGGACGCTACGGGACGCTTGATGAATTGCTTGCTGAAGGTCTCCTCAGCAAAGAGCTCATTCAAAGATACGGTTACACAATTGAATTGACAGTATCAGGGAATAAATTCGAGGCGATCGCGATCCCCGTCGAGTATGGCAAGTCGGGAAGATTGTCTTACTTCATCGATGAAAGCGGAGTGCTGCGAGCCGGCGATCACGGCGGCGGCGCCGCAACATTTGCAGACCAACCAATCAGATAATTGTCAGTGCGAAATGTAACGAAAGCGCCGCTGACGAACGGGGATGACACAGATCGCAATTGCCTTGGTTTTGATTCGACATCGCGATCGCTGCGGCTTCTTCGTTTTCTATAAATTATCTATCTCAACTGGTTCCACCGGCTCCGCAAGTTCAAAACCTAATACTCGCGAATAAAAATAGAGCTCGGCATCAAGCGCGCGTTTTATGTTCTTCGCCTGCCGAAAGCCGTGCTGCTCGCCTTCGAAAGGAAGATAAGCGACGGGAATCCCCTTCGCTCGCAGCGCCTCGACCATGGTCTCAGCCTGGTTTGGCGGCACCACCTTGTCCTCCAGTCCCTGAAAGAAGATCACTGGACACGACAACCGCTCCGTAAAGTTGATGGGGGAACGTTCAATATAAACGTCTCGCTTCTCCGGATAAGAGCCTATGAGTCCGTCCAAATACCGCGATTCAAACTTGTGAGTCTCTTTTGCGAGAGCTTCGGCGTCGCTGACGCCGTAATGACTCGCACCGGCGTTGAATGTATCGCGAAAGGTCAGCGCGCAAAGAGTTGTATAGCCCCCTGCGCTTCCGCCGGTGATCATCAGGCGATCCCCATCGACTTGCGCCTGACCAACCAGATAGCGCGCACCATTGGCACAATCGTCAACATCAACGATGCCCCACTTGTCCTTTAGTCTCTCGCGGTAAGCGCGACCAAATCCGGTGCTGCCTCCATAGTTAACATCCAACACCGCTATGCCCCGGCTCGTCCAGTATTGAATGCCAAGACTCAAAGCCGTTGTCGCCGCGGCCGTCGGTCCGCCGTGACTCTCGACCAGCAGCGGCGGCCGCTCAACGGCGGGTGCGCGGTAGTCGGGATTTTTTGGCGCGTAAAAAAATCCGTAGGCTGTCAATCCTCCTTCAGTGGGAAACTCTATAGCGCGCGGCGTTGAGAGATATGCTTCGTCAATCTCGAGGTTGCTGGAATGGCGCAGCACCTCGAACGTGTTCATTTCCAAATCAAGTCTTAGAATCGAGGCCGCTTCAATGGGCGATCCGGCGCGCATCACTGCATAGCCCGGAGACGCCCGGACAAACCTTATGTCGGTGTACGGAGAATCAATTGGTTCAAATTTCTTCGTGCGCGTGTCGAGCGTCGCGAGCCGGGAGAAGCCCCTTTCAATGTAGGCGCACACAATTCTGTCTGCCGATTCGAACGCATAAGTTGACATACCAAATCCCCATTGTGGCATGCCAAACTCTGCTTCCAGTTCGCATAGCGATTCAATATTCCCATTTGCAGTTAACCGGTGAAGATTCCACCAACCGCTGCGGTCAGAAACAAAATAGAGCGTGCCATCGGGCGACCATTCGGGCTGGAATATCGATTCGTGAGCGCCGCCGGCAACGCGCTGGCTGGTCGCCAATAAACCGTCAGGACCGAATCGGCCGATCCAAAGTTCGCATCCATCCCAGGGCATATTGGGATGGTTCCAGGTGAGCCATGCCAAACCGGACCCATCCGGGCTCACACGCGGCGACGAATAGAAGTCGTTCCCAAATACCAACACCTTCCCTGGATTTTCCTCGCCCCCGAGTTTGATAGCCACCAACGTGTTCACCGCTTCCTGCCCTGCTACGGTGTGGTCCTCCCGAACGCAAATCAAACGCTCTCGCGTCTTATCAATCACAGGGTCGGCATAGCGCAAATCGGCGACGGGAGTAATCGCCTGCGGCGCCGCTTCCCCTCGTCGGACGTATAGTCGCTGATCGGAAAAGTTTGAGAAGTAAACGACGCCCCCGCGCACCGCGTAATCGCCCCCGCCATACTCATGCACACGAGTTCGCGCGTTAAATGGTGGCGGAGTCACATCGCTAATGAACCCAAGCTCGTCCCGTTTCACAATCACGCTGCGGCCAGCCTCAGTCGGGCGCATTTCCACCCAGTAAATGTCGCTGCCGTCAATTAACGGCTGCGAAAGCCCTATGGATCCGGCAACGATTGAGTCGGACGTTATGGGCGACTTCCATGAACCATAGGGCGCGATACTTGATGGCGACATGAATGAATGTTCTCCAATTAATCGAGCTTTTTTGGAACTTTGAAGCCAGTTTTGCTTTTACGGAACGGGCAGACCGCCTCATACGAATGCGAGGCGGCGATGGATTGCGGACAGTTTTGTTACGGCGTCGTGAAGTGATTGCAAGATTACTGCAACCATCGCCCGATTGGCTCGGCTTAATATCCCGCATCGTTAATTCTCCATGGGAGAACTGAGATAAAGGCAAGGGCGCCGGTCTTGGGGGAGGTCGGCGCCCAGAGTCTTTTTTGGGCTGGCGATTACTTTCTGACCTCCACGCGCTTCACTCCCTGTTGCTCCCTGCGAACGATTATTTCGCTCTTTTGAGATCCCGCGCCCAACTGTAAAGTAACGCTGTACTCTCCCGGCAAAACCCAGCCGAGGGCATCGCGTTCCGAAAGCGTTTCAACCCCGGCTCGCTTCGCTTCGTCGTCGGTCACCTTCTCTGCCCGTTTAAGGTCCCAAAGAACCCGGTGCAGGCCCGCCGTTCCCGGCCCAGTGAGTGACCGAACCGTCTTGCCGCTCTTGTCCTTGATAATCAGAGTCACGTCCTGGCCGGCGTTTTCGCGCAGATAGTAAGTGATGGTCGTTCCATACGGAGGATTGTCCGCGCGGAAAAACATGTCGCCATTTAACTCTTCAATCGTCGCTCCGTAGGTGTAACGAGTCTTGAAGAGAGTACCCGGCTTAACCTCGAAGAGATGCGCCGGTTGCTCCAGTACTCGCGCGCTCATCTGTTCAAAGGGCGCGATGTCGGTAATCCAGATGGCGCGGCCAAATGTTCCCACGACAAGATCATGATCTCTTGCCTGAATCGCCATCGCGCGCACCCCCACCGTCGGCAGATTATTTTTTAACTGCACCCAATGCCGCCCTCGATCAATGGTCAGGTAAACTCCAAACTCCGTGCCGACAAACAACAGATTTGGGTTAATCGGATCTTCGCGGATCACATAGCTCGATCCACCGTGCGGCAGATCCCCCGTGATGTCGGTCCAGGTTTTGCCGTAATCGTTTGTCACGTAAAGGTAAGGCTTGTGGTCCTCGCGCGTGTGGGCGTCGTAGGCAACGTAGGCAGTGCCTTTTTCGAAACGCGAAGCTTCAATTTCACCAACCACTGCATACGTGGGAGCGCCCGCGGGAAGGTTTTCCGTCACGTTGGTCCAGGTTGAGCCGCCGTTGCGAGTAACGTAGATTGGCCCATCGTCCGCGCCCGTCCATACGACTTTGCTGTCAAGGGGCGATTCAGCGATCGAGAAGAGCGCGCCATAACTATGATAGCCGGAGTAATCTTTTTTGCTGCCCTTCAATTCCTTATCTTGTTGCGCGGTGAGGTCGGGACTCACAACCTCCCACTTCTCGCCGCGTTTCGTAAACTTGAATAGATAATTGCTGCCGAGGTACAGCACTTCGTGATCGTGTTGAGAAATGATCATTGGCGGCGTCCAGTCGTAACGAAACGGATGTAGTCCTCGTTTCTTTGCTTCATCCGCGTTGGGCAAAAGTTCTTTGCGGTCCCACGTGCGTAAGTCGAGCCGCGAGAAGTTGCCAAACTCCTGCACCATGTAGATTACATTTGGATCTTCTTCGTCCGGATGGATCGACATGCCGTCGCCATTGAAGCGCAGCTTGATCCAATCGTGGTTGGTGATTCCTTCGTTGTCGTAGGTTTGGCTGGGGCCAAGCCAGTGGCCGGTGTCCTGCATGCCGCCGTAGACGTAGTAAGGATCCTGATTATCTACTGCGACCTCGTAGAACTGGCCAATTGGTAAGACCGCCTGCTGCCAGGTGGCGCCGCGATTGTAGGAAATGTTGACGCCGCCATCACCGCCGAGAATCAGATGCTGCGGATCTCGCGGATCGATCCAGATACCGTGCTCATCGTTGTGCACGTGCTTAATATTTGACTTGACCAGCGTCTTGCCGCCGTCGGTGGACACCATAAGATCGAACACCGGCATCCAGATGCGGTTGTCGTCGCCCGGATCGACATTGATTCGATCGTAGTAGTAGCTGGTCATCGTCGGATTCATGCGCTGCCAGCTTTTGCCGCCATCTGTTGAACGAAACACGCCGCCGGTGTCGACTGTTCTCTTCCCGGCGAGGGCGGGTTCGCCGGTTAGGATCGCCGCGTAGACAATGTTCGAATTGTTGCGCGCTACTGCGACTGTAATCTTGCCCATTTCTTCTTTGGGCAAACCGTTCGTAAGCCTGATCCACTTTTTGCCGCCATCTATCGTTTTGTAGAGGCCGCTTTCCGGTCCCGACTCTGCCATATCGCCCCCACCAAAACGGAACCGTTGCCACGCCGCCGCGTAGAGCACATCGGGATTCTTTGGATCTGCCTGGAGATCGATGAAGCCGGTCGTGTCGTTAATGAAGAGGACCTTGCTCCAGTTCTTTCCTCCGTCCACGGTCTTAAAGATTCCGCGTTCGCTATTTCGGCCCCACTCGTAGCCCATCGCAGCTACGTAAACTGTGTCGGGCTTCGTCGGGTGAATCACGATGGCGCTGATCTGCCGGCTTTCTTCAAGGCCCTTGTGCGACCAGGTCTTGCCACCGTCGAGCGACTTATAGACGCCGTCGCCCCATGAATTCGCGCGTGTGTTTGCTGGTTCACCCGTTCCTACCCAAACGAGATTCGAATTCGCTCTGGCTATAGCGACGGCGCCCGTCGAAGCAGAGGTTTGATTGTCGAAAATGGGGAGCAGCGTCGTGCCGTTGTCAGTGCTTTTCCATAGACCTCCGCCCGCGGTGCAAACATAAAAAGTCTTGGGATCATTCTCGTCGCCAACAACCTGCCAAACTCGGCCCGCCGGACTCGACGGTCCTATCAGGCGCCACTTGAATTCGGATAGCAGATTGGAATTGAACTGGATTGAATTTGACTGCGCCTGGGCTGGAGCAGCAAACAGGCAAACAGAAAAGAAGAGGAAGGTTGCAGAAAGCGGCCGTCGCGAGTTTGTCAGCGTCATCTTTCCTCACCTGGACTAATTTGGGTTTTGTCGAAGCGTTGAATTCTTAACCGCAATTGACGATTCAGTCAATGAAAGATATTTGGGTGAGTATCCCGTCGATGTCGAAAGGCGGAAGGCTTAGTATCAGAAACAGATCAAGGCGCTTGAAGAACAAAGAGAAAAACTCGAAAGCGAAATCAGCCGTCGCAGCGCAGGCCTTTATCAACAGTTCCAACCCGTCACGGTCGATGCCGTGCGGGCCGCTATACCTGAAAATGCTGCTTTAGTTGAGCTCTGATAATCTCGCCCGACGAAGCGCTCAATCTAATTCCTTTTGAGGCGTTGGTCGACGAAGAGAATAGCTATTTGATCGAGCGTTATTCGTTCAGCTACCTGACCAGCGGGCGCGATTTATTACGCTTACAAGTGCCGCGAACGAGCCAAAGCGCGCCGCTTGTCTTAGCCGATCCGCTGTTTGGCGAACCGGAAGTAATGCAGATCGTAAAAGCCGACGCGCGGAAGCTGAACCAACTTGCGCTTAACCGGCGAAGACAGAGTGTGACGACCGGCACAGACCTCTCGAATGTTTACTTCGCACCATTGAGTGGCACTGAACGGGAAGCGCAATCAATCAGATCATTATTTCCCGAAGCGACTGTGATAATGGGAATGCAAGCGACTGAAACCTGGTTGAAGCAGGCTGCTGCGCCGCGCATATTGCACATCGCGACACACGGATTCTTTTTGACTGATACTCCGGCTTCCTCGTCCGATGAGAGTGGAGAGACTACGAGAGCAATCAATGCACAAGTGAAAGTCGAAAATCCCATGCTGAGGTCGGGGCTTGCACTGGCAGGAGCAGGCCAGCTTCATACAGTCAGGCGAGTGGGCTAACCTCGAAGGCAAACGGTAATCGCACACACTCTACAAATCTCGCGCTCGGAGCGGGACTCAGCGATAGCTGCGCGGGCTGTCATGGCCGCCCTCGCGGCTCCGCGGGTTTTGGTGGCGACGTGGTGACGCGACCCGACAGCCGCGATGCGCCGCATCTGTTCGGCCTGGGTTTAAAGGAAATGCTGGCCGACGAGATCACAACTGACCTGCGTTCCATACGCGCGCAGGCGATCACCGAAATCTCTTTGCCACCGCGAACCCTCTGTTCAATACTGTCGATGACCACAGCGGTTTCCCAACTCTGAAACAGCCCAGACTGCAGGCGTTTCTGGTGAGAAATATTTTCACCGATTTCAAACGACACGATCTTGGTCCTGGCTTCTACGAAAGAAACTACGACGGTACGACCCGCACGGAATTTCTCACCACACCACTCTGGGGCGTAGGCTCCACTGCGCCTTACGGTCACGATGGCCGCAGCATCAACCTGATGGAAGTGATCTTGCGCCACGGCGGTGAGGCCCAGGCGGCGCGCGATGCCTTTGCCGCTCTCTCGCCTGAACAACAAGAGCGCGTGCTCGCCTTGCTTAATTCTCTCGTTATTTTCCCCCCTGACGATACCGCTTCAACGCTTGATCCGGGCAACCGCAGCACTTTCAACTTCCCCCAGTTTGGACATGGAAGCATCAAGCTGACTGTGCTTTTTAACAATCCGAACGATCCGGAGTAGGGCTGGGCCAACCGGGCGAGCAAGGTGATAGCGACCGGATCACTAGTTAACTAGGAACCTCCGTACCACATCAGGCATCAACCCCGCAGCTTCCGATTTTGTTTGGCGCTCGTGCCTGATGGGGTATGGAGTTTTTAGTTAACCGAGGATCCGGTCGCTATCGAGGTTGTGTGAAAACTCGGCTGTACGCCGAAGCAAAAACTCTGGCAACATGGGTCGACGAATACGGAACCGGGAGCGGACCGGGGTCCCCAGACGGGCAGCCCGGCTGGGGTGGTGGTAGCGACCGGATGCAACCTACGATACGCAAGCCGTTCAATGCGCGCATTGCGGCGCAAGCAAAGTATTCGGGTGAATTATCCCAGCGGCCCGCCTTGATCATACTCAACGTATACCACGGCATTAATCACGTCACTCTCAGTCCATAAATATCGCTTGCTGCCACGCTCTACCCAGGGGGTTTGACTTGAACGCCAACAACCAGCTGCCCGCAATTTTCTGGTGGCATTGGCTTTGAACGCAATGAGGATTCTTTCCCGGTCGCAACCTGCTCCAACAACTGTGTGAAGGTGATTGGTTCTTACATTCGTTGCCCAAAACTCCCATTCGCGTAATCTACATGTCTGGCGAATTGCTTCCTCAACCAAAGCTCTTGGCTTTGAGCTTAGTTTGACTGGTGCATGGCTGAGCAGGCTGTGATTATATTTTCGCCAACGTTCATTAGGAGCAATGAGTGAGGTGCCGAAGCGGTTATGAAAGCGATTAACGGATCCGCGCTTGTCGCCGTGCAGCCAAGTGCCATAAGCACGAAGGTAATTAGGTAGGCCAGGGGAATGTGTTCGTCACGATACTCAGCCATTGATGCGCTTGTGTATAGCGCAGGTTGGCAGCCGGTCGCTACCACCACCCCAGCCGGGCTGCCCGTCTGGGGACCCCGGTCCGCTCCCGGTTCCGTATTCGTCGACCCATGTTGCCAGAGTTTTTGCAACGGGTTAGGTTGAGGCCCTGTTGAGCGACCGGCTCCAACCAGCGATACAGAAACCGTTCAATGCGCTCGCGCGGCTGCATAAGCAAAGAGTTCGGCAACGTGGGTCGACGAATTCAGAACCGGGAGCAAAGCGTTCGCGGTTCTGACTTTGTTTGGCGCCCGTGCCTGATGGGGTATGGAGTTTTTAGTTAACCGAGGATCCGGTCGCTATTTGCTCCCGGTTCTGACTTTGTGCGGCGCTCGTGCCTGATGGGTTTATCGTGGTTCGTAGTTAACCGGGGATCCGGTTGCTATGGCTCCCGGTTCTAACCTTGTGCGGCGCCGATTTCCGTGAAGGAGGCTCCGCAGAGCTGCGCTATAATCGGGCCTCGCTCTAAGTGGTTCCCTTCCGAAGGAAAGAACGATGTCTAATGCCCCGGCACTGTTCCGCTTGATTCTGCAAGTTGATGATTTGGATAAAGCATCAGACTTTTATGCAAAGCTGCTTGACGATCCCGGCAGAAGAATCCAGCGCGCTTCACGTCACTATATCGATTGCGGGCCAGTAATTTTGGCTTTGGTAGATGTCGCAGCAGGTGGCGAGGAAGCGAAACCGATTCCCGACTACATCTATTTCGCGGTTGCCGATCTTGAGAAAGTTTATGCACGAGCAAGCGACTTAGGATGCCTTTCGACGGAAGACGTGCATGGCGCCAGCGCGGGCGAGACAGTGGTGCGACCATGGGGCGAACGCTCATTCTACGTAAAAGACCCATGGGGCAACGGACTTTGCTTCGTGGACGATAAGACACTCTTCACCGGCCGCTAATAAGCAGTCTGGCGGGAAATCCTTGCTGACGACAACAACTATGCGAAGGATGCACGAAGGCCGCTGGCTGCGCCAGGGCATACAGGTAAGCATGTGCGTCGCCTGTATGATGCTTGTCGCCGCTGCCGGCACAGCTTCTCCGTGTATGCGATTGAAGACGCAGCCGGACACCTGGGTCGCGGCCAGGGTGGATGCGCTCGTCCGGGCAGCTCGCGACGCTTATGAAAGCGATAAAGGGATTCCGGCTTATGAGAAAGTGCTTGACGCAGTTGCCGACACGATTCGTCAGTGCGGGCTTAACGCGGATGACAACTTCACCCGCCGCTATCGCGCATTTGTCGAGTACGTCGAAACTGCTTCTCTTGATCGTCAACCGGATCATGAACTCGGCTTCCTCGTGGCCGATGAACAATATTTTGCGGAAACGCGCGGGGTTGTGGAAATTCCTCAGTTTCTTCTGGACCAAAACTTCCTCCGATCTGTCAGCCGTTATGAAACCCTGGCGCGCGCAAAATCCTTCCTGCGACAACTTAACGCTATTAGAGATCCTGCCAATCAACTTATCTTCTTCAGCTACCAGTCACGACACCTGGGTACGCCCGACAATGACGCGAGTCGTCGCCGGCTCCTGGTTGTAGTGCCGGGGAATGCGGCGAAGGGATTGCCGGATAAGTGGGTGCAGTTTGGGGTTACGGATCCAGGAATGCGCGCGCGTGTGCGCAACGTGTCAATAGTGTCAGCAGTGCCGGGCCCGAATGGGACTTTCAACGCTTACTTTAAAGACTTTTACCGCAGCTATCGCCGCGATGGTTCGATCAACATCAAGGGACGCTGGGAGCTGGGTGAAGGCGATGATAATTGCGCGCAATGTCACAAGAGCGGCATTCTCCCTATCTTCCCCGTAAGCGGTACGGTTAGTGAAGCCGAGCAAGAGGCTTTGCTCGCAGTCAACAAACGTTTTCTCAGTTACGGATCGCCGCGTTTTGATGGCTACCTGGATGGAAGAAAGCTTGGGCCAGGACTAGGCTCCGCGACTGCTGAAGATCGCAAGCAACGTTTCGGCGCGCGCTTTGAGAAGACGCCAGCGGCTAATGCCATGGTGTGTGGATCCTGTCATAACGCCGAGCGTCTGGGAGCTCTAAACTGGCCTATGGATAGGATCCTGATCAGCTCATTCATAAAGGGAGGACAAATGCCCCTGGGCCATCAACTCAAGGTATCCGACCGGCGCGATCTTTATGCAAAACTGATCCAGGAGTATTTCGCAACTGACAAAAACAACCCGGGCATTCTCAAGGCGTGGCTCCTGGGTAAGCTTCAGTGAATCTTTCAGGCTGGTGCACATCACCTACTGCGTATTATCCGACGACATCTTCGTCACCTGCGGCCGCTTTATCTGCAGCGGCCTTATCTGCAGCGGCCTTATCTGCAGCGGCTTTAACCGCTGCCGCCTTATCCGCTGCCGCCTTTATCTGCTGCCGCTTTATCCGCTGCCGCTTTATCCGCTGCGTCGTCTGAGGAGGTCTGCCGTTCCGGAATCTTGAAGCCAATGTATGTACCTGCACTAATCCCCATTAGGGCAAGGATCGTGTCGCTGAACGCGGGCATGGAGAGCTTTCTCCATACTGACCATACAAAGATCAGTCCCAGTACGATGGTCCAGACTACGATCTGAAAGCGATGAAACGTTATGCCATTGGCATCACTGAGCAGGTCGCTTCGGAAGCCTCCAGTTACGGGTCTCTCCTGGCCCGCGGCTGCGTCGCTTACTTGGATGTTCACCTGCTCTAACTCCGCCTCTCTCGCAGCCAACTCTGTTCGCCAGGAAGCGAGGCTGGCTCGTTCGGCATCCGTGAGGGTCGGCGGGTTTTGTTGTTCCTTCACGGCAAGGGGATCAATTTTGTCTTTCAGTTCTTTCACCATTGCGGCTAATTTGCGCTGCTGAGGTCTAAGGGTTCGCAAGTCGCCGTTTGACGACTCTCGCTTATTAGCATCTACCATCGCACCGCCGAGAGCGGTACCGGTGCCGATGCCTAGTAAGACCAGGGAAGAAGTTGTGATGGTGTCGAGGTCCCCAGTAACTAATGCAATAAACAGAAACGACCCCAGTATGATGAAGAACCACCAGGCTACTTGCGCGCGACCCAGACTGTAAGGACGAAACAGCGGCCCACCCGTCGGCTCCGGCGGTCCCGAATCGCGGATGATCGTCGTCTTTTTTGCCATAAGTAGAAAGACAACGAGCGCAAGCGCAAACAGTAGTACACCCCATCGCAGCAGTGTTTGATTGTAGACTCTTAAAGTGAAGGCGGCGTTTTCACTAGGGAAGGGCGCCTTGCCCTCTGGTCCGACCGTGGCGTCAACTGGCCGTTCCGGACGGTCGGGTGACGCTAGAAAATTCATCCACGCATCTCGCGAGTCGGTACTGCGACTTAACCTAAAATGTAATTCATCGTTCGCCGGATCGATCGCAAAGGGATAGAGTTTAGTGATCTCGACCTTTTGAAGGAACAAGACGAACTTACGCGGATCGATTTTAGGCGCGTCTACAGCAAGGGTCTTTTCCCGCTCCAGCTCGTTATTCAAATTCTTGACCTTCACCACCAGCACATCGTCAAGTCCGGCCTTCCCGTCGGCATCGTTCGGCGTTTTCACGCCGACCACGGTGAGCAGATAAGGCGGGGTGGGTGTAGGAGTCGGCGAAGGGTTGGTATCCAAAGTCCGGGCAACAATTTGCGTGACGCCAACAAAGAACAGCAAGATAGTTAAGAAAAAACTGTGGGCGAGCATAAGTGTGACTCGGTTGACGCTGAGATTAGTTTCCATGGGAGGCTCCTTTGTGGCAGTGAGTTGAGTCGGTCGTGCGCATTTAGAATCCGGTCGCCTAGTGGAAGCGGCCGTTGCGCGAGATATCGAAAACGCGCGCAGCTTATTCGGGCCTGGCGTTTCTGTCAATCAGATTTTGCACAGTTCCACGTCCAGGTGACGCTTGTCCATGTGGATGTCGGGCAGTTAATCTGTTCTCAAAAATTCGTGCTGGTGATATCAGTCAATGACCAAGAATCGCATGGAAGCATTTAGCGATGGGGTGATTGCCATCATCATCACCATCATGGTGCTTGAATTAAAGGTGCCGCACGGAGCGGATCTATCGGCGCTCGCGCCGCTCATTCCCGTATTTTTGAGCTACGTACTCAGTTTTGTCTTTCTGGGCATCTACTGGAACAATCATCATCACCTGCTGCATGCCGTGGAACACGTTGACGGCCGCATCCTTTGGGCTAACCTGCACCTGCTGTTCTGGCTGTCATTGACGCCCTTTGTCACCGCCTGGATGGGTGAGAACCATTTTGCCCGCGCACCTGTGGCTCTGTATGGAACGGTGTTGTTGTTTGCGGCGATCGCTTATTTCATACTCGTGCGCGCGCTCCTCGCTCACCACGGACCGAATTCAGTTTTAGCAACTGCACTGGGCGGAGATTTCAAGGGTAAGATATCGATGGTCATCTATCTGGTGGCCGTTCCACTCGCTTTTGTTAAGTGGTGGCTTGCCTGCGCTTTGTATGTGCTCGTGTCGATTATGTGGTTGGTTCCCGATCGGCGCATCGAACGAACTCTTACGACCTGAACCTCGAGCTCGGGCAATGCAAATCTTCAATCAGCTTCTGAAATGGGTGGCTCGCTTCCTTGGATTGCGCCGGCCGCCGGCAACGACAGACCTGGCCGCTTTCGCGCGAAAAATTGAACCACGCGCCAATCTACAGGTTGTTTGGTTGTCCGCAAACCAGAAGGAAATCCTGACTGACATCTCTAAACGCGCTCGTGAGATCAGTGGCCAGCGCGGAAATAGAACGCTGTTACTCTTCACCGGAGCCGGCGCCGCCGATCAGGCCGACGCGGCTGAATCTCTGGCAAATGATTTAGAAAAAGACCTGTATAGAGTTGACCTCGATATGGTGGTTAGTAAATACGTCGGCGAGACAGAGAAAAATCTCGACCGGCTCTTCCGCGCCGCTGAGTCAGCCGGAGCAATTCTCTTTTTTGACGAAGCCGACGCTCTGTTTGCCAAGCGGAGCGAAGTCAAAGACAGCCATGACCGATACGCAAATATCGAAATCAACTACCTGCTGCAACGACTGGAGACATACTACGGTCTTGCGATACTGGCGACCAACAGAGAAGACGCCATTGAGAAAGTCAGGGACCGCTTTCACCAGGTTGTAGACTTTCCTTGCCGCCCGTGTCCCTGAGATGACCCTTTCAAACAGGCACCCGTGCTCCGTCGATTTCCTCTTCAACCAAGCCAAGCCCGTCGCGAGTTCCGAGACAAAAAGGTGCTTGAAAACAACGCACGTTAGTGGCATGCTCTCGGCGCTATCCAGCTTCGAATTCACAACTAACCGCTGCAGTATTCACTCAAATGAAAGGTCCTCTATGCGAACATCAAAAGCCTTCACAATGGTTGTGATCAGTATCCTGCTGACCATGACAATCGACAGAAACACAACTCACGCTAATCCTGCGCTGCCAAACCCTGTACTTTATTTGACCGCAACGGAAGCTTATTCAGCAGGTAGCAAGAATTGGATTCGCTACAAATTTGACGTGCTCAATAAGGCAGATTATCCCGCGGAACTCTTCGCGGCCGCGCCCGCTTTACCGCCTTGCGGCGCAAACACAAAGGCCTCGCGCACCTGGGTGGACTTCTATGATCAGAGAGGAAAACGACTGTATGGGTTTTGCGCTCTGGGCAAGCCAGCGGACCTCGGCAACATCTGGTTTGCACTGGAGGACGGAGTGATTCCACCGAGCTATGTCTATATCGAGATGACCGATCGCCAGACGAATACTAAATACAAGTCTAACCTATCGGAAACAACGCTTTAGTACGTGGCAGCTGCCAAGCCTTCCGGGATCGGATGGCTTTTCGCTTTGCAGTGGACCGCGATCGTCGGGACGGTAGGCCCGGCCCGATTGATCTCCCTTGCAGCGAAGTTTAAGTCGCTGTGAGATCTCGGCTTGTTTCTTTGTGCGTGGGAAAAACAGCTAGCGAATCTCGAGATCAGCAACCAGCGGTAAATGGTCAGAAGCAAGCGTGCTCACCATCCACGCTTTCTTCGCTCGTATGCGATCCGCCTGGTGTGTGAACACGTAATCGATTCGCTTGACGGGCTTGTCCGCGGGGTAACTCAATCCTTCACCTTTTGCGCGACTGCGCAGCCACGCATCTTCAAATCTGGTTAACATTAACTTATAAGCGTCGCCGGTCGGCTCGTCGTTGAAATCGCCAACCACAATTAGCGGAGCCTTTTTCGCGGAGAGAAATTGGAGCAGTTGTTCCGTCTCAAAAACTCTGCCGTCTTCATATTGATAGTCGAGATGGGTGGTAACGAAGTTAATTGTTTTGCCGGCAATATCTACCTCTACGCAAATCATACCGCGCCGTTCAGCCTCGCGTTTGTTTTCATACTTTCGATGATCGATCGTGCCGATCGGAAAGCGTGAGAGGACGGCGACGCCATATTGCCCACCCTGGTAGTCAAGGTTGTGTGCAAAGGCATAATTCATGGATGTCAGCTTTGCCAGTTCAGCAATCTCATCCCTGCCTTCAGTGCGCTTGACTCCTCTATCGACCTCCTGCAATCCAACCAAATCGGGATGTTGATCATTTATTACCTGAGCGATGCGTTGCAGATCGAGCTTCTTGTCCATGCCCACACCGACGTGAATGTTGTAAGTCATCACGCGTAGCGTGGTCTTCCCAAAATTTGGGAACCCGAACAAGCGCGCTGCGGCAACTACAAACACAAGCGTTCCCAGCAGCGCGAGCAGACAAAAGATGAGCGCTGGGCGACGGCTGATCATCCGGCCATCACTCCGCACTTTCGGGATTGATCGCTTCGGCGGCCTGAAATCCAATTTTGCTATGCGTGCCATCGCAAAAAGGTTTATTCGAGGAAGCGCCGCAGCGGCAAAGTGCAATGCGCGGCTTATCAACTGTAATGCTGTTCCTCTCAGTGTCGAAGAGCTCAACTGGACCTTCCACGATGTAGGGGCCGTTTTTCGACGGACGAATAGTTACACCTGCCATGATAGCCTCTCTCAGGTTCTGCTTTGTGAAACTGCGCGGCGCATTCTAACATGGCTACAAGTCAGAAGTTTCGGGTTTCAAGTTTCGAGTTTCGAGTTCTTGGTTCTCGGCGACTATCTCTAACTCCAGGTTTCTGATGACCACATTGAACCTGAAACATGAAACTCGAAACTTGAAAATCGAAACTAATTAATGTCTCTCCCCAACATGCTCATGATGATCGCAGCGGCATTCGCCGCCGGCGTGATCAATTCCATTGCCGGAGGCGGCACGTTGATTACGTTCCCGGTGCTCATCTGGCTCGGCCTCGATCCCAAAGTTGCTAACGCGACCAGCACCGTTGCTCTTTGGCCCGGACTTTTCGGTGGATTGTTTGGTTATCGACGGGAGCTGGAGAACAGCTCGACGATTCTCTTGCGACTTGGGATCACGAGCGTCATCGGCGGGGCCGTGGGAGCCTGGTTGCTGATTTGGACACCATCGCCGACCTTTGCGCGATTGGTTCCCTTCCTGATTCTTTTCGCTACCATCCTCTTCATGGCACAAGGGTCGATCAATCGCCGCCTACGTCTGCAACCAATTGTTGCTGAGCCGAAGGCGGCGTGGTGGTTGGGCGCTATTGTATTTCAGTTTTTCTCGGCTATGTACGGAGGTTATTTCGGCGCCGGCAACGGCATCTTGATGCTGGCGGCAATGGGGCTACTGGGTCTGCACGACATTAACCGCGCCAATGGCATCAAGAATTTTCTCGGGATCTGTATCAACAGCATCGCGGTGGTTAGCTTTGCGGTGACGGGTCTTGTTGTCTGGCCTGATGCGCTGTTGATGGCCGGTGCTGCGCTCGTCGGTGGTTATTTCGGAGCCAAGATGGCGGTGCGCGTGGGCCAGGTTACTGTCCGCCGGGCCATTGTAGGCATTGGATTCGTGATTACTTTTGCGATGGTGTGGCGACTCTGGCGCTAGCCAACATGAAGACTAAAGCGCAACTGACAATCAGCAAGACCGGACAAAAACTTCCACGCGATTTCTATACGCGCACGAATGTAGTGGCTGTTGCCCGCGAGCTGCTGGGGAAGTTGTTAGTGGTTCCTGCGGACAATGGCAAGCGCGTCTCAGGAAGGATCGTGGAGGTCGAGGCTTACCGCGGCCCTCAGGACCGCGCGGCCCACTCTTACGGCGGGCGCCGCACTAAGCGCACCGAAACCATGTATGGCATTGGCGGCAGCGCTTATGTCTTTTTTGTTTATGGGATGTATTACCAATTTAACGTCGTGACGAACGCGGCCGACGCCCCTCATGCTGTGTTGATTCGTGCAGTTGAACCCGTTGAAGGAATCGAGTTGGTGCGCAAACGTCGCCACGGTCAGTCAGATCACAATCTCACTAACGGCCCGGGAAAACTCTGCATAGCAATGGGGATCGATCGCAAACTGGACGCGGCGGATCTGTTGGGTGACCGTGTTTGGCTTGAGGACGCCGAACACATTCCACGTTCACAAATCGGTTCGGGCCCACGGATTGGAATTGATTACGCCGAAGAGTGGGTCGACAAGCCCTGGCGATTTTGGATTAAGGACAATGCATACGTGAGTAAATACTAGACAGTAGACAGCAGGAGGAAGGTAGCTATTTTCTAGGGCATGTGGATACGTTTCCAGCCTGCTGTCTACTGTCTACTGTTTGCTGTCTACTGTTTTTTGTCTACTGCTTTCAGTCGCTGCCGTAGCGAATTTCCATGTGGCGGATGCGGTGACTGGCGACAATCAGACACCAGCAAAGTTACGGCGATGAGACTGGGCACGGCGATCCAGGCCGGCGTGGGCAGCGCGGGCACCGCAAACGGTCCTTCGTACACAGGTACAGGGGCAAGCGAATTGAGATAGTGGATAACACTGATCTTTTTCAGGAGCGGCGGCATCAGGAAATTGGCCCACTCCCAAAAGTACAGCACAATCGCGGGAATAATCGGGTTGCGGAAGAACAGGCCGACCACTAAAAAGAAAGCGCCGTAGCCGACACAAGCGAGCATCGTGATACCCGCGTAGGTCAGCAATTGTCCGAGACCCTGACCATCCAAAAAGTAGCGGGAGCTCTCGGCATAAAAATGAGGAAGGTAGAGCAGCAACATCGAAACGACGGTTGTGCCGCTAAAAAGGACGATCGACGTGGCTAACCCCGAGACATATTTTCCGACCACCAACACTTCACGGCGCACCGGACTGAGAAAGTAAAAGTGCAAACTTCGGTCGATGATATCCCCACGAAACAAATTCATAAATATCCAGGCACAGCCGAAGAAAACCACCGTCCGCAGGATCAATCCGCCATAGTAGATCGCGAAGATCATGTTGTATTGATTGAAGTCGTGCCACTCGCGTCCGGGCGGTGTAAACGGAGCCAGCAAGGCCAGCGGAAGAACCGGTAATAAGGCGAGCAGATAAAGTAAAATCGAACGCCTCCCGAGAAAGTTCTTCTCAATCTCAAGTCGAAAGATTGCGCGAATCTGTCGTAACCAGAGTGACCAGGGCAGCGGCTGCTTCGCAGTCTGTTTCGACGGTGTGATGTCTATTGTTGAACTACTCATAAGATGCCTTGAGGCTTTGCCTCCCGATGTGCGGAAGGTCTTTGACCTTCCGGCAAGTAAGGCGCGAGTACTGGGCTACGCCCTTTTGATTCCTCTCAAACTTTTGGGGCGCAGCCCCCGGGAACTCTGCCCTTCGCTTTCGGAAGGTCATAGACCTTCCGCACATCAGAGGCCAGAGCCCTAAGCTGGCGATGGTTCCCGCACTCCCCACTACGAACCACCTCCCTCTGATCCGATCAAGTACTGGTAAACTGCGCTCAAATCATCGTCAACCGGCGCAACCGACTCAATGTTGATTTCCCCTTCGGCCACCACCCGATTGAGAAGCAAATAAAAACGATCGGCATCGCGCGTCTTTACAAAAAGCCCCAGCCGATCGTCATGAAGCCGCGCCTCCACTACGTGGTCCTTATCAAAGACACGCGCGGCCAACTTCGCAGGCTTGTCGCAACGAATCAGGATCTGCATCGGGTGCTCTTCCATCTCATCGCGAACACCATGAACATTCCCTTCGGCAACCACGTAGCCGTTGTTCAGCAGGATTACGCGATCTGACATCATGTCCACTTCATGCAGAATGTGACTGGAGATGATCAGATGCAGTCCCTCCGCCGCAAGTTTACGAAAGAGCGCAATCGTCTCCGCCCGCACCATCGGATCCAGTCCGTTCAAAGGTTCGTCGAGGATCAATACCGCCGGCTGATGAGCGATGGACTGCGCCAGACGAATACGTTGCCTCATCCCCTTGCTGTACGCCGCAATCTTTCGATCCGCTGCGTCGAGTAGACTCACTCGTTCGAGCGCAGTAGTAGTGAACTCGTCCGCTTTTTTCCTCTCGAAGCCATGCACAAGCAGAAACGACTGAATAAATTCGCTTCCAGTCAGGCCGCGCGGAAAAGAATCAAACTGAGTGCAATAACCAAGCTTGCGAAAAAGCTGTTCCGGCTGATCCGTGGGAATACCAAGAACGGTGATCTTGCCGCGACTGGGTCGAAGCAGACCGGTCATCAGGTTCATCAAGGTCGACTTCCCGGCCCCGTTTGGACCCACGAGACTGGTGATGCCGGGCGCAATCTGAAGATTGACGCGGTTCACGCCGAGTATCTCTCCGTAAAACTTGGAGACATCATCGAAGACGATCATTGAATTTAGGATTGCGGATTCAGGATTGCGGATTTCGGAATTCATTGTAATTGTCTCGGTTACTTCAATTATGTTCCCTGTCAAAATGTTCGCTTAAATCCGCAATCCGCAATCCGAAATTCACCTCACAACTTCGTAAGCCTTAACCTTTCGGGATAACAACGCCAGACAAATAACGCAAATCAGAAACAGCGCAAACCACGACGCCCAAAGTGGTGGTTCATTCACAATGATCTCAGTGCCCAGGCGCCCATTCCAATCAGTGTAGTGTCCGGAAGCGCGAACAAACGTGCCAAACAATCCTTTGGTAACATTCTGAATAAGCGCGCCTAAACTGATAATGCTGCCCCAACGCGTAAGAAAGAGACTGTTTATTACTTCGCCGAATACCGACGGAATAAAAAAGATGCCGAGCAATGCGCCGCTGGCTATGACGCGCCATTTCACCAGGGCCGACACGGCCTGCGACAGCAACGCCAGCAGCAGAATCCAGACGACGCTGGCAATGAAGATCGCACTGGCCAGCGAGAGGCTGTGAACAAACCAACTCGCGCCCTCGAGGTACGACTGAAATAAAAACAGCAACAACTGCGGCACCCAGGTGATCGCTGAAAGCAGGATCAACAATACTGACATTTTCCCCAGCACGTATTCTGTTCGCGAAAAAGGCCGGCACAGATAGAGCGGCAAAGCATTGTTTCGGAGATCGCGCGCAACCAGGGGTGGCCCAACCAGCAGTGTCACGAAAAAGGCAAAAGTGCCCTGCACGTTCACAAAAGTCTGGAAGAAAGAAGCATCTATCGGAATCAGTTCTCTAACATCTACCTTCAAGATCGCAAGCGCGTTTACGTTGTGATGCAGATAAATGAGAATTGCTTCGATCAAAAGCGGAATAAAGCAGACGACGAAGAACGCCGTAAAGAGTTTCGATTTGAAGACGTCGCGAAAGGCATGGCGCGGAATAATCAGAAACCGGCTCCATTCCGGAGTCAGCTTTCCCAGATACTGCTTGTAGGTCTGCTCATAAACCGCCATGGCCGTTCTCCATCGCCTTCAGGAAAATGTCTTCCAGAGAATCGCGCTTGTAACTCAACCGCCTGATTTGCACGTCATGCTCGGCGGCAAGACGATAAAGATCACGCACTTCGATGCCCTCCTGTAAGACCAACTTCACACGATGGTCTCCAGTCAGCGCGTATTCGCAACCCAAAGCGCCTATGGCTTCGGCAAACTTGTTTTGATCGCCACGTGTTTCCAGCATCAGAAACTTACGATTTGACTTTCGTTCTTCCTCGAGATTGCAGTAAACGGCAAGACGGCCGTCTTTCAGAATCAGAATCTCCTCGCAACACTCTTCAACGTCGCGCAGCAGATGCGACGACAAAAGAATATTGGCCTTGCCGCTATCGCGAATCTCGCGCATGAGCCGGATCATTCGTTGGCGAGCAGGAGGATCGAGACCGTTGGTAGGTTCATCGAGAAAGATCAGCCGCGGCCCGTGAACGATCGCCTGGGCAAGTTTGGCAAGCTGTTTCATTCCCAGCGAATAAGTGTCCAGACTACGGTAGCGAGCTTCTCCCAAACCTACATAAAAAAGCGCCTCGTGAGCGCGCTCGAGCGCGGCTTCGGAAGGCAAGCCAGACAACTCGGCCATCAATCGCACAAAATGGACGGCACTCATCTTGGCAATAAACGAATCGCGTTCGGGCATGTAACCAACCAGTGATCGAATTCGTTTCGCTTCACTAGTAATGTCCTGGCCGAAGATGTGGGCAGTCCCTGAAGAGGGCGGATGGAATCCAAGCAGCGTGTGAATCAGCGTGGTCTTGCCAGCGCCATTGGGACCGAGCAGACCGATAGCGCGTCCGCGCAGTTCACCGGTGAGATTTTGCAGGATTGGTCGCCCGCCGAATTTGACGCTCAGGTCGTTGAGATCGATAACCGGAGCGAAGTTCGCAGGATTCTCAAGGCCGGCTGGTTCCAACACGTTTGCAGCTAATGCCATCTTGCAGACTTTATATCCCTGTTCTGATAATTCCAAACAAAACCGAGACCGAAGGCCGTTCCCATTAGTACGAATGCACCGATGAATGCAAACGCTTCCGCGGTCCCTAAAGTTCTGCCGATTGCCAAAATTCCGATCAGAAAAACGGGAAGGTTGAGGATCAACGCAGAGGCAACCAGGAAAAGCGCCGCGGGCCGGCAGCCGCCGAGCCGCGTGCGTAACCAGAATAGAGAGGGAGCATAGGCCAGCGAGAATAGCAACGCGGCAACGATCAAAGAAGTGATAGTCGCACCTTTGAGGTCTGTCACACTCAACCTCTCACCTTCGACAACAACAAAGGTAAAGAGGATGGCGGAGAGACCTATCAGCCATGAGCCAAGCGAAAGGGAGATCAGTTTCATGACGTGACGTCAGTTTCGAGTTCCAAGTTTCGAGTTCCGGGTCTCAAGCTTTTAACTCGAAACCCGAAAATCGGAACCCGAAACTTCCTATTTCTGTTTAAGTCCTTGCTGAAGAATGTGCTGTATTTCCAATGCGTTTGGCCCGCCCAGTAACGTTGCCGGGCTCAAACCAAATGGTCCACCTTCAGTGTTGGCAGCGAAGGTAATGCTGTCGCCCTGCGCATAGGCATAGGCAAGGGTCGGCGGCATATCAGCAGCCATCGCCTTGATCGCCTGTTGCTGCTCCTGTGGCAGACTGCCCGCGGAGTTGGCAATGCGTTCGGCGAACGGTTGCACGAGCGGCGCGAGGTTGTGATAGAAGAGCGCCGAAAAGTTTGCATTACCGTCCGACGGCAGGCCAGCTGTGAAACGCGCAGAGCGCAACAGCGTATAGCCTTGCTCCTGAGCGCGCACCGACCGCTCGACCATTGCGCGACTTGGACCCATCACTACATAACCGTTCACATAGGTGTAGTTGACTTCCACGCCAAAGTCGGCTGATCGCAACGTGTAGTAAGTGCGGCCGGCAAGATCGGCACGATCCCAGACCAAACCGGTTTTTCCAAACTTCGCAGCTTCCTTATTGACTTCACCGACCACGCGTTCGAGCGTTTGCTGCAAGTGCGCGGGATCGTTTACTTCAAACACCATCTTCCATGAAGGCGTCGGCAGAATTGGACCATCAATCGCAAAGGCAAACTCTCCGCCGAGTGGCGCTGCGATGTCTCTGCGAATGTCCAGGCCGCGATCTGCCTGCTGCTTGTCCAGATTTTTCCGCAAGTCAGGCGATACGGTTTCAATAACGCCCAGTAGATCGTCAACCAACTTCACTGGATTCTTGACCACGAATCCTGCGACTACGTTTGCATCCGGCGAAATGTATTCGAGTGAACCCATCGGCCCCGGCGCTGCGAGCCACGAGGGAATCCCGCGCTGTGCTTCATTGAAGGAGACCGTAGCCTGGGTATGTGTCTTTCCATCAACGTTGTTCTGGTCAAGCACAAAATACTTAAGGTTCAGGATGCCAAGTTGTTTCAAAGCGCTTTCACGCTGCGCCGCCCCCGCGCCCTTCATTAGCTCTGGCCTCGTCCGCTCAATCAGCCGTTCAAGATTAGCGGCCACGACCAAACCGGCGCCTTCCTGATAAACCTGGGCAATGCGACTGTGGAAAGCAGTTCCGGTGAAGCTGCTGGTTGTGCCCTTATGAACGATCGTTGCCACATCCTGAAGTTGCTGGAGCCTGGGACTTGCCGCAAACAGATCGTTTTGAATCCAAACGTAGAGCTCGTCTGCCTTCTTGCCGGGCTCAGTAGCAGTTGCGGTCACAGCCAGAGGATCCTGCACGAAGCGAATTGCCGGACGGTTTTGGCTATTCGCTTGCGCGTTACTTGCATACTTCGCGATCTGCTGTTCTACAAACTGTTGGAAGCCGGCGGAGTTTTTCAGTTCCGCCAGTACAAGCGGCGCCACCGGCTCGCCCTTTTCATCCATTGAGACTGAAACCGCGATTTCGTCTCCCAGGTAATCGCCAAATTCACGAATGCTGCCGATGACCTGATCAACGTTAGGACCGCGATGGCCTTCTTCCCTTTCCCACCATTCGCGCAGCGCCGGGTTTTGGTTGATGCGCTCCTGCATGATCCGGTGCGACTCAACGATCGTCGAGGTCAGGTTAGGCAATGCCGCATAAACAGTCGTGTTTTCGGGCATCAAATCGAGCAGGTGCGTGGAATTGCGAACACCCGGCTGAACAACCTTGCCCAACTCCCTGTTAAGCGAAGAGAAGGCGGCCAGGGTCTCGGCATAATGAGCAGCCTTCCGGCTCCACGCCACTTCGTCTTTAACCGGAATTTTCTCAATCGACGCATTCGTGGTGGCCTGCTCGCCGCCGCGCAACACGCGTTCGCTGTTGGCGTGATTCATGTGAACTTCGCCTTCAATCACCGACACGCGCGAACCCTTTGTGCCATTGTTAACGGAAAACACCGTGCCCGTAACCGACACAAGTGAGTCACCCGTGTCTACGAACAGATGTTGCTTACCCTGCTTCGCGGCTTCGACAACTATCGCGCCGCGATTCAGGTGAATCGTCGTGCCCAGCGAATTCTTTGTCAGCGAAAACTCGGAACGGTCCTTCATCTCAATTACTGAGCCATCGCCCAGACGAACGAAAGCGTGCGCGTCTTTTGCCGTGCGAACACGCTCGCCTTTTTGGAGTTTGTCGCCGGCGGCAATTGGCGCGCTGCGAGTGTCAGCGATTTGATAGACCTGTCCTTCGGCCGCCTGCACCGTTGCTTCCAGCTCTCCACCGAACGGGGCCCAGCGTTGAATAAAAGGAAGCGCGATCAGTCCGACGCCAATGATCAGCGCTGCGGCAATGCCCCAGCGCAAAACAACAGGCTGAATGCTGTAAGGCCGTGTGACAGTGGCGGTCTTTCTGGACGGCATTGTGTGCGTGCGCGCATCCTTCATTGCCTTGCGGCACGGGATGCACTCATGCGTGT
This sequence comes from Blastocatellia bacterium, assembly GCA_963698325.1. GTDB lineage: Bacteria > Acidobacteriota > Blastocatellia > Pyrinomonadales > Pyrinomonadaceae > PSRF01. The sequence continues at coordinate 393,010 of CAVOQJ010000018.1, forward strand.
GATCTACCAGCAGCAGTGAACGAGCTTCCGACAAACTGCCATCCAGATAAGCCGGAATGAGCGACTGAAAATCAGCGCAGCTCCCGATTCGTTCGCTTGCCACCGCGTCGTTGCTATTAGCCGAGACTTCAACGGCCAGGCGCGCCCAAACACGCTCAGCCGCTTCGTTAACTACCACCGGATCGATCTGCTCGTTTCGCATCTCGCTGGTAGTCTTGTCGAGGATTGCGTCGAAATCATTATTGCTTTTCATGATGTTTCTCCAGAAAGTGCCCAATCTCTTTTCGTAGTCTTGTTCGCGCGCGATGCAGCACAACTCCTACAACCATTTGTGAAGTGTTGAGCATCTTCGCGATTTCCTGATTGTCGTACCCTTCGTAATATCGCAAAACAAACATCTCGCCGGCTGTTTTGCCCAAACGTGCCACCGCCTGGCGAATCAGCATTTGCAGTTCGCGGTCAGCGTGTTCCGCTTCCGGACTCTGAAACTTGCTTTCCAGCGCTTCAGAATCCGCTTCGCTTAGTCCGACAGATTTTGTTCGCCCGCGGCTGCGCATTAGATCGAGCGAAGCATTAATGGCGGCGCGAGACAGGTAAGCTTCCGCGTTTTCCGAAAGGAAGTGAGTTTCTTTGCCCTTAACAAGCCGCAGGAAGACGGTCTGCAGCACGTCTTCAGCATCAGCCGGACTGCCGGTGATGCGATGGGCCGTGCGAAAAACGCGGTTGTGGTGTGACTGGAAAAGCGTTTCCAGCTCCGTCTGTGGGCTATTGGGAGATTCGGTAACTAGTCTCAATGTTTTGGCGGCTGCCTGCACTGTGCCCTCCTGAAAATCGTTTCCACCATTAGAAACGAGGCTCAGAAGGATTTATTAACAGTCTGTTTGAAGGATAGGTTGAAATTCGCCTCTTTGAAAGGCCTCAAGCTAGCAAGTAATTAGGCAAGTCACATAATCTCAGAGACAGGAAAGCGGACTTGCTGACTCTAAAGGGCTTTCAAGCTAGCAAGCAATTAGGCAAGTCATATAGTCTCAGGGTCAGGAAGGCGGGCTTGCCCCCGCCGTCTCTAAAGGGCTTTCAACCTGGCAAGTAATTAAGCAAGTCAAATAGTCTCAGGCTGAGGAAGGCGGGCTTGCCCCCGGCTGTCTCCAAAGGGCTTTCGACCTGGCAAGTAATTAAGCAAGTCAAATGATCTCGAGGTGAGGAAGGTGGGCTTGCCCCCGCTTCTGAAATTTGTTTCCTTACTCCTCGTGGCGCGCAAATGGTCCAATCAGAATCTCCCAGGCGCCCTCCATTTTGTCACCGGAAACTTCCTTGACAGGATTTCCATCTTCAAGCAGGAATCATGCTGCCAGTGTTTCATTGACTCTCTTGCAATTTTGCTTAATGACTGGCCGTGCAAATTAATTGCATATGTGATCATGCCAGATCATTTCCATTTGATAGTCAATCCAGGTGGCCTGATGATTCCGAGAATTTGTCCAAGGCTATGAAAGAGTTAGGTTGGAGGAGTTATGAGAAGAGAAACTAAGAGCGGGGGCAAGCCCGCCTTCCTCACCCTGAGACTGGGTAACTTGATTAGTTACCTGCAAGGCTGAAAGGCTTAGAGTCAGCAAGCCCACCTTCCTCACCTCGAGATCATTTGACTTGCTTAATTACTTGCCAGGTTGAAAGCCCTTTAGATTCAGCAAGCCCGCCTTTCTCACCCTGAGATCATTTGACTTGCTTAATTACTTGCCAGGTTGAAAGCCCTTTGGAGTCAGCGGGGGCAAGCCCCCTTCCTCACCCTGAGCTGCTTTAACTCTGTTGTGAACTCCTTAAAGGAAAGCCTTTCAATCAAAAACTGAAAGCTAAAACAACGAGCCGGTATCCCCAGGCAGCATTGCCTTTCGCACCAGGGGAATTGGCGGACCCCCATACTTCAAGAACTCATCATGAAACTGTTGCCAGGCCTGTTTGCCGCCACGCGTGTTGGTCCAATCTTCTCGCAGCTTTCTGATCATCAGCTTGCCCATCGTGTAGTTGAGGTAGGCCGGATCAAACGTTCCTCGCGCAGCCTGCTGGCGAGCATTTGCCGCATCCTTATAACCCTCCTCGAGAAACATCTTCTCAGACTCTTCCACAGTCATCTTGCCGGTATGCATCTCGATTGCCGAAACAAACCGGACGTTGCGAAGCAACGCCTCGAGCAGTTGACCGATATGCATCTCCGCGTCGCTATTTCCGAGCCCCGCGTCCCACATCATCTCTTCAGAGTAGTGGGCCCACCCTTCCGCGAAGGCGTAGCCGACGAATAACTGCCCGAGCTTGGAAGACGAGCGATTGGCATGCAGGAACTGTAAAAAATGTCCCGGCCAGACTTCGTGCACGGAAGTGAAAAGCAGATTGCCCACGCCCGGCACATACGCATCCTTCTCTTTCTGTGACCACGAAGGATCAGGCGGCGCAATGTAATAAATTGACGGCAAACCTTTCTCATAGGGTCCGGGAATGTTGATGTAAGCAAAGTTCCAACGACGATACGCAGGCGACTCGGCAACCTTCGCTTCTTCTGTGCCTGGGATTGTGACCATCTTCTTCTCGAGAATAAACGACTTGAGATCGCCAAGTTGTTTGCGCGCCATCTCGACGGAACCGCCCGTTGGCTTATGTGCTTGTGCTTTCGCAACGCATTGGGTAATCGAGACCCCGGGAGCGAAAGTCGCGCAAGCTTCCTTCAAGGCCGTGAGATTACGATCCAGATCTCGCTGTCCGGTTTCTGCAAGTTGGCTGAGCGGCACATCGACGCGCTCGGTCGCTTTCAGCATCTCGCTAAATTTTTCGGCGCCCAGCGCAAAGTTGTTGGTGGCGCCGGCCTCCTGCGATTTAAACCAGCTATCGATGTCTTTCATGGCCTTGATGGCGCCGTCGTTCGCTTGTTTGAAATCCTGCTGGAGTTGTTCGTCCTTTACGGACGCAAAGATGGCCGGCACGTCTTTCTCGTAAAACGAGATCAGGCCGCCATAAGTGGTATGGCCGATGTTGACGAAGGTTTTCGGCAAAGGTGTGCGCAGGTTTTTGCGAATCTGATCGACCGCCGTCGGGATTGCTTTGGCGTAAGCGGTGTAGGCCTTGAGACGCCGGTCGAGGGGCGCATATTCGCGCGACACGTAAACGTCCGGATCAATAGCATCGGCATAATACTGCGGGCAGCGCAGAGGCCACTCGGCTGACTCGAGCCAGAAGAGATCCGCATCGATCACCGACGCCATATACTCGCGTTCAAACCTTTGATGTTCGTCGAGCGCAGAAGCCTGGAAGCCTGCGACGCGATCCTTTTCCGCGTGCAGCCGCTTAATCTCTTTGGCGAGTCCCTCGGCGCTCCAGTCGGGCAGCTTGCCGTCGAATTCGTGTCTGCCTGCGCGGACTGCAAAATCGGGATGGGCCACAAAATAGGCTTCGAGAAATCCGTTTACATACGAATCCCAGGATCCGGAGTCTTTAACAGTCGTTGCGGGTTGATTGTTTGGCTGAGTTGTTTGTTGACAGGCGAACGACAACAAGAGCAACGCAAAGAAGCATACTGAGACAAGCCTCAACCACAGTTTGGCTGACATTCGCATCAATTCCCTTCAAGCGATTTTGATAGCCGTTAGTGTAGAGAAGAGCCAGAGCGCCGGCAAGCCAATGGTGTCCCTGGTTTTGGTGGTCGTAATGCGCACCCGTTAGTTGCGGCGCAAGTTGTTTTCAGTGGAGGCAGCTATGTCGTGGACGTTACCGGCAGGAGAGAATAGACGTTGAAGGGATCTTGCTGAGCTTAACAAGACCTTCGAACGAGTCGAGCGTGATTTGCGGACTCCCTTTTCCGAACCGCCCTGACAGGCGGCGACCGGTAGTCCCCGCGTCCTGAGCGCTGGGTTTGGAATGCAGTGAAAAATCGGATTCGACCGTGCCCCGGTAGGAGGTGAGCGTGACATTGAATCCACGAGTGTCGTCGGGCAATATCATCTCAACGCGGCCCGACATTGATTTCAGATAATAGCGACCGTCGTCACTAAGGCGTCCCTTAAAGCTAACATTGCTGCTTGCAGCAATTGCCTCAACATCGCCCTCAATTGCTTCCAACTCAATCGGGGCCTGAGTATTAGCCACGTCGATGCGGCCCTTGAAGCACCTGATTTCGATTGATCCGGCAATTGAAACCGCCCGCACTGCGCCGCTCGAATTACTGATTTTTATTGCGCCAGTGGACGAAGTCACGTCAGCAATACCTTTGGCATTCTCGATTAGAATCGAGCCGGTGCGGGTATGGGCCTCTACTGGGCCCACATCTTTCAGCGTTACGTTACTCTCCCGGCCAATGACAGTAATCGGCGTTTCCACTCCGCTGATCTCGACATCACTGCGTATAACCCGGATTAATTCAAGTTCAACATACCGCGGTACATTCACATCCAGACGGATTTGAAGTGGACCGTCACTACCCCGCGGAGGAAGATCGAGCGGTTCAGTTGGAGTCTCTGAATTTTCCAGGTTTACATAGTCTGCCTTGAGGAAGACTTTCCTGGGACCCTCGTCTTCGCTTTGCGCAACAATTAACACTTCTTCGCCCCGGTCGCTAATTGCCCGCGCCTCTATAAGATCCTGATCCCAACCATGGAGGGTTATTCGGCCGGTGGTGCGGTTTTCCACCAGCAAGCGAACATCCCGGGCAACAGCCAGAGAGACGCGGCCGAGTCGTCGCTCGGTGTGCGGGATCGGAGCACCTCCTGCGGGCGACGGCTTTGGAGCTGGCGGAGAAGGCACTTGCGCCCTTAGTAGCGCCGGACTGGTCGCAACTAAGAGAGCGAGGAATAGACGAATGACGTGGCTTCTTGATTGAAGTCGCATGCTCATTAGTAGCTGCTCATCCCCTTCAGCACGTCAACCTTCTTTTCGTAAGCACTCAACATGTACTGCACCGCAAGCGGATCGTTGGGATTTCGCTGGACTGCCTTCCGCGTAGACAAGATCGTGCGATTAACGGCCACCAGCGCGCCATTAAGTTTTGCCCGTGTTTCTGAATCAAGCCGGGAGGGGCGCTGCTCGGCGTCTCGGGTCAGCAAGGCAATAGCGCTCAAATACTTCTGCTCCGCCTCGCGAACGAACTGCACCGGCGTTTTAGGTTCGCGTGCGTTTCCGCTAACCAGCGAGGACTTGCCGCGCACAGTTTCAGCCCGTAGCCCAGCCACAACACCTCTTTTTTTCCGAGGCCCTCTAATGGAACCTTCAGGTCCGTTGCTATTTGCCGGCTCGCTGACGTTAGTCTCTCTGGGCCGTCGCTCCTCCCCCGGGGGAGTCTCGGAGGACAAAGCTAGTTGTTTGGGAGCCTCCTGCTTATTCAGATGCTTCATTACGCCAACGGTAACTACAATCGCGAAGAACGCTACTGCTACAGCAGTGGCCACAGGGAATCGCAACGATAAGAGTTTGCTAAACGCAATCTGCGAACGTCCAAAAAGTGTAAGAGTCCGCCCGTTGTCTTCCTCGGCGAGTCGCTCCCGCACTTTGATCCACAAAGCCGGCGAAACGTCGAGTTCACGGTCGTAACTCTGATACGCCCGTTGTTCAAAGGCCAGTTGCTCCAGCTCGGTACTGCACGACGAACAGCTTTCGAGGTGAACTGACACGGCTCCGGCAGCACGTTGATCTAATTCGCCGTCAAAATACTCTTGAACGAGCGCCTGGCATTCAGCGCATTTCATCTATTCAGTCTCCAAAAACGGGCCCAGGCGGCGTCGAACCTCGCACCGGGCGCGATGTAGATCAGTCTTCACTTTCGCCAGCGTAAAGCCAGTAACATCCATTATCTCGTGGTAGCTGCACTGTTTAAATACCTTCAGGACGAAAACAACTCGGCGGTCTTCATCGAGTAGAGCAAGGGCATTATGCATAGCTAAGTTCAGCTCCTTATCAATTAAATTCTGTGCGGGCGACACCTGCGCACTATCTCGGAGTTGCCCATCCGAAGGGCCAGCCTCCAGGAAGGTTTGGTTTTCTCTTAGCCTCGCCCGAATCGCCTCGCGAGCAACATTTCTGCCGATGCCGAAGAGCCAACTGGCCAACTTTGACTCATCACGTACGCTGTTCAGGCTTTTGAAGGCCCTGACAAAAGTTTCCTGCGTCAGCTCTTCAGCCAGGTCGCGTTGCCCCACCAGGTCATAAATGAAACTGAATACGGGGCGAGCATATCTCTCGAAGATCAAACGAAACGCTTCCTGATCCCCGGCCCGGCTTCGGCTTATTAGATCCTCAGAACTATTCATGAGCGACACAGAATGTGAGGCCGGCCGGCGTTCAAGCCCTGCCAAATCAACTGCCAAATCCAATGCCAGCCGCTCCGACATCCTTCAGTTTGCTTCACTCAAGCTGAGTAGCTCTGCCTTGAACGAAAAGCCGGACTACTTGTTTCTCAAATTCAGGATCATTCCGCGATAGATTCCGCCGTAAAGGGTTTCTGCCAAACCGGGATTCGCGACCTTCAGTTTTTGGTACTGTTCCAGGGCTTCTCTTCTCTTATGGGCAGCCACTTGCATCAGTCCCAAATTGTAGAGCGCGTCGTCATAATTTGGTTTGAGTCTGATCGCCCGCTGTAAGGCCGCAACTGCCTCTCGATAGTGCCCTTTTCTATAGTGCGCCACTCCAAGATTATTATATGCCTCGAAATAATCCGGTCGCAGTGAAATTGCTATGTTCAGATGCTTGAAGACTCGGTCGTAATCATCGGCCGGAGCACTGGCGAGTGCCAGGTTACGATGCGCCTCCGCCCACTCAGGTTTCAGGTCAATTGCTCTTTCGTACGCTTCAATCGCTTCCCTGGATCGTCCGGCATCGGAAAAACTGGCGCCTAAATTGTTGAAAGCGACGGCGTTCTGAGGATCAAACTTAGTCGCCTGCTGGAGAGTTTGAATGGCGAGATTGGTTTCACCGCGCACGTAATATTCAACCCCAAGGTTGTCGTAGGCGATGGCAAATCCCGGTTTGCACGTGATTGCCTCCTGCAAAGATGCAATCGCTTCCTGGTGACGCCCAAGCGCTGCATAATTCAACCCAAGATCGTTATGGGCCTCAGCGTAATCCGGTCTCAAACTGATTGCCTGCTCGAGTGCTTTGACGGCCTTTTCAAACTCCCTGTCGTCGTAATACTTCAAAGCCGCCAGCCGCAAGCTCCGGGCAGTATTCTGGTCGGCGTTCAGGGCCTGACCAACGACGATTTGTGTGAGATTAAGTGAGAGGAGCAAGCAGGTTGCTGACCAAAGACCGGTGCGTTTCATCTCTCCCTCCACCAAGCCGAATAGATGCTCTGGGAGTTAGTGACTAAACCAACGCAAAGGTTTCAGTTTTTTCCGAGTCAGAGAGCCAGCCCCTCAATTGGACCACTGAAACAATAGCTTCGATCAACGGGCCGAAGACGCCGCTGCTAGCCATAAGAGCAAACGCTCAGGCAAGCCGTTCGTGAATAATTACGGCTGCTGAACTTATGAAGAAGTTTTTCACATATCGGTTCTCATCTTCCATTTGTCATCGCAAGAATGCCCTGGGTTCGAATGTGGAATGAAAAATAAGAAATGACGAATCAGTACTGTCCCAACGTTTGTTAGCCCATTGTCTGTAGGTTATTGAAAGTGAGAAGGTTAAGCCCGATGCACAGAGGGATCGATTTGAAATCAAAACCAGTCCAGCCGCTGCATGCGCGACATTTGCGGCAGCGGAGGGCTGATGAATTCTGGCAAATCGATCTTTGCACAACTGATGGACTTTCTTCCTTCCAAGAGTTTTCGACGTTGTGTCAAACGCTACCAGGGCGATTACAAACTCAAGACGTTTTCTTGCTGGGATCAGTTTCTTTGCATGAGCTTCGCGCAGCTAACCTATCGCGAGAGTCTGCGCGATATCGAAGCTTGCCTGCGCGCGCAACACACCAAGCTGTACCATCTCGGCATTCGCGGCCAAGTCTCGCGCAATACGTTGGCCCATGCGAACTCGGTACGCAATTGGCGCATCTACGCCGACTTCGCGCAGGTGTTGATTACCCGCGCTCGAGCGCTCTTACGCAAACGACAGCTTCGGCGTCGAGTTGGCCCAGACTGTTTACGCGCTCGATGCCACCACCATCGATTTGTGCCTGGCGCTTTTTCCCTGGGCCCAGTTTCGCAAGCACAAAGGAGCAGTAAAACTGCACACGTTGCTCGACCTGCGTGGCAACATCCCAACTGTGGTGATCATTACACATGGCAAGGTTCACGAGGTCAACATTCTAGATCAACTCAGCTTCGAAGCCGGCGCTTTCTATGTGATGGATCGCGGTTACCTCGATTTCGCGCGCTTGTACAAATTGCACCTCGCTTCTGGCTTCTTTGTCACCCGTGCCAGAAAGCGGTTCGATTTCCAGCGACTCTACTCGCAGCCAGTAGACCGAGCTACGGGAGTGATCTGCGATCAGATCATTACACTTGTCAATCCCGTTCCCCGCAAAGGCTATCCCGAAAAGCTGCGCCGCATTCGTTATTTCGACGCCCAATCGAATCAACGACTCGTCTTTCTGACCAACAACTTCAGCTTGCCACCACTGACTATCGCCCAACTTTATCGCAGCCGTTGGCAGGTCGAGTTGTTCTTCAAATGGATCAAGCAACACCTGCGCATCAAGAATTTCTACGGCACTTCCGAGAACGCCTTGCGGACTCAAATCTGGATCGCGATCTCGGTTTATGTGCTCGTGGCCATAGTGAAAAAGGAATTGCATCTGGACGCCAGTCTTTACAGAATGTTACAGATCTGCAGCGTCACTCTTTTCGAGAAAACCCCCATTTCACAGGCCCTTTCTTTGGCAGACGATCAAACCGACTTAGACGATCTCTGCAAACAACTGATTCTGTTCCACTAACGTTGGGACAGTACTGATGACGAATGGCAAATGTGAGTAGCGTTCCAGGCAGGGAACGGCAAGCTATCTGAGATTGGCCAGGCACGAAGGCCTGTCCTGCGTTTACCGAGCGCCTATAAACCGAACCTTCCCAAGTATTCCCCTGAAACGATAAACGCCTTTACCATCTCGGCGCGCCTAACGCGATTTAAGGCTACGCTCGGATCGCGGACGTTTTCGCCCGGCGCTGTAAACTGGTTCATCTTATCGAGCCAGAAGTCGTACCCGGCGAAGTTATTATCGGGTGGGTCGTCCGCGTCACGTCGTAAGTATCCAAAGTATTGCATTAAAACGAAGGCGGAGTTGTACTGCTTGTTAAATACCGTGGCACTTTCGGCGACGCTCTTCAGAGCGGCTGCGCGGCCCAACGTGTTGCCCGTGCCGTAGGCGTTGAGGGCGGATTGCCGCTCACTGGCCGTTGGCACCACGCCCTCGTTCGTAAATAGAGTGTCGACATAAGCAAATGCGTTAGAGCCTTGTGGGAAGGCAGAAATGAATTCTGGGCGCGAGACAAACTCTTCAAGGAAAGCCTGCCGGTTAGCTTCGAGCAGGACCTCCCAGCCCGAATTTCCGACCATCACGCCCTCGGTAACGCGACGTTGATCGCGCAGGAACCTCAGGTAGCGAGGATTTGATTTGGCGCTGCCAAATGCTGCCTTGTGAACGCGGATAACGAAGTAGCCGGTCTGCTGAAATTCTATGGAGAGGAAAAAAGCTGCTGAGACATTTGTGCGGCGGTCGTCGATGCAGGCCTGGTTGGTTCCGCAGATTGAGATTTGGTTTTCCCAAAATAGTTGCCCTGGCTGGTCTGATTGACGGGCTAAAAAATCGTGGTAGTGCTGGCCGACAAAGATGTCGATGAAGTCGATGGGATTCGGGCCACTCTCTATCGGATCGTCTTCGATAACAACCGACGCCCTCGACAAACTGCCGAGCAGGGCCTGACCCGTGCCATTGGCGAGCGTGACAGTGAAGGTCTCCGTGCCTTCGCGCTTGATGTCTTCACTAATAAGAGCGTCAAACGACTTGCTCGACTCGTTTGCGGCAAAGCGTAGAGTGCCCATGGCCTCGGTGTAGTCAGTGCGCTGGGACGCAGTGACACCCCCAGTAGTGTAATCGACGGTCGCCGGACCAGAGACATCGCCGGTGCGTAAAACAGTGACCGTCCTAAAGGTCATGTTTTCGTTCACGTTGTAAGTGCTGGCGCTAAACTGCACTACCGATGGTCCCGCGGCGCGGGCCATGCGCCACGGTTGTAATGCAGCCAGTCCTGAGATCAATACAAACGCGGACAACACAAAGGCAGACCACTTCGTTGCATACTGGTTGGAGTCTGGCCGTTTCGTGTGCCGAGCTCTCATGACTTTTCTCCCTGAGCTTGGAGTTTTTTGCTCTGGCGGCGGGGAACAAACGAATATTACCTCTTCGATTGTTCGGGTGCAAAAAAATCGAAGTGGTTATTCGCGAAGTAAGGTGCTCGCATGTTCACCTGGTAATCAACAGGCTGGCTGCTGCAAGTCGTTTGCGCGCTTCAACGGCTTCCGGGTTACGCGGGTAGCGATGAATTAGCTCTTGCCAGGCTTCACCGTCATAACGAAACTTCTTCGCGCGAGCGTCGAATACAAAAGTGATTCCCTGCCGGTTATAGCGATCGAGGCCATTGAAATTAAGGTAGTAGCTGAAACCCGGGGCGCCGCCGGCAGTCATTTCCTTTTCATCCAGTCTGCGCGAAGCATCGCGGGAGAGGTGGCCGGCAATGTCTTCGGCGGCTTGAGCGTAAATCACGAGCACCTCGGCACGGAGTGGCGAGGACCTAAAATTGTCGAGGAAAATTCGCGCGCGTACGATGCGATCGAAATCTTCAGAGCCTTTGATGAGACGCAATAGCCGGGCATCGTCACCTGCCCGCCACGGCGAGACGAGAGCGTCGCGTTGTATCCATCCAATTGTTCGACTGTTGATATTTACCCTGTAAAAAACAACGCCATCCCGGCTTCTCTTCTCTCCCCTGATGGCCACCAGCGACCCACGTCCTATTCTCCGCAACAAGCCCCCGGACAGGTCGGGTGTTGCTCTCAAAGCCGACAGTCGTTCGTCCACAATTATCGCGATGCGACCACCCGCAGGCGCACGACGCTTGGCGAAAATCGCTTCGGGCAAGAGAACCAAAACTGTGCAAAGAAGTATTGTTAAGAACTTTGGTAAGCGTTGAACATCCACAGCTTCGCCTCCTCACAAGATGAGGTCAATGAAGGGTGACTGTTTGATACGCGGTCGCTGTTCAGCGGGAGACGCGACGCCGGGTTGGGTGTCGAACCGGCGATCGAACTCTAAGATGGGTATCTTTTGGAGTTGCTAGTTTCGCACCTGTTTGCGAGGCAAGTAAGCGTTGAGCAAAACAGGCATGATGAAAATGGCAAATTGCCACCGCCAGCGCATCCGCAGCGTCGTGAGGTTCAGGCACACTCGCGAGCGAGAGCAATGTTTTCACCATTTGCTGTACCTGAACCTTTTCGGCATTGCCATGGCCAACTACTGTTTGCTTCACGAGTCTGGGTGAGTACTCGTGAATCTCGAGGGCGGCGCGCTCCGCAACCAGCATCGCCACGCCGCGCACCTGTCCAAGTTTCAAAGTGACTTTGACGTTGGTAGCCAGGAATCCGTCCTCTATTGCACAAGCATCGGGGCGATGACGCTCAATGATCTCCTCCAGCGCGTTGGCGATTCGCAGCAAGCGCGCGGGAAACTTCTGACCCGACATTGCTCGCACCGCGCCGCATTCAACCAAACCGTAGCGCCGGCCGTCGCCTTCGATGACGCCCCAGCCGGTCGTCTCGCTGCCCGGATCAATTCCCAGAATGCGCATCATTTGTTCAAATTAGGACGAATAATACTTGCAGACGGCGGCGAGTATACTACAGCGCAAAGTGCAGGCATTGACTTTATTTCCGATGCGCTCCGCGCGGCTTTTACCAGATTACTTGTATGGCCAGACCGGAAGGGCGGCAGAGTTACCTCGCGCCAAGCCGCAGCCGGAAGCCGGTGCGCAAAAGTAGAGACGGTTCAAGCTCGGCGACCTCGCAAACCGAAGCTGGTCAGGCTGAGTAAAGAAACACCGACACGCTGATGCCTGCCAGAAGCGGAATCCAGTTTGTAACAAGTTTCGCTTGTTCGATTCATCCGTCTGCTCCTCCGGATAGCGATCGATCGTCAGCACAGTTTCTATGGTCTGCTAAAGTGCTTCCTTCCAGCGCCGGCGACGCCGGAAATAAGTCAGCCAGTGCGGCGCAGGCTAACGACTGCCACTCATCACTTCTCGGTGCCCACTCGAAATTTTCGTAGTGCAATTTGCCATCATGTGGTGGCGCACTGAAGTCGTAAGCCAGCGGCTGCCGAAACTTCTCCGGGCCGGCAGGAGAAACTTCCAGGCTCTCTCGCTGCGTCTCGAAGCAGGCAAACATTCGCTGCTTTAGCTGCTGCGCTCTTTCGTCGAGCAACAAAGTCGTCGTCTCTCGTTCGGCGCCCGGCAGGAACTCGGGAACTTTCGCTTTGAAGTCCTTGCTCGGATGAAGCGCCATCTCAAACACCGCCGGCGGCCTGAAACCATTTTTCTTGATCAATCGGAGAGCGGCATGAGTGGCAAAGGCCGTCGCATCGTGGTCCGGGTGACCTCCCTCATAAGGGTGGGTCACGACGATGTCAGCTTCCGACTGCTGCAGAAAGGTAGTGATTTTTTTCGTCAGTCTCGACAGACACTGCGCGGCGCAATGATCCGTGATTGCAAAATCAACTACGCGATCTTCGGGCACGTGGGCCAGGGCTAAAGCCGCGAGGCATTCCACTCGGCGCGCCTCCGCATAATCAGAACGGTACTCGAATCCGGCGGCTGTGGCATCGTGCATGTCGCAGGGCGCTCCGTCGGTAATATGAAGAATGGTAACGTCGACTAGTTTGGAGATGAGGCAGCCCGCGCCCACAACCTCATCAGCGGGATGAGCAATTATTACCGAGCACCGCATCGTTCGTGTGAGATCACCCGTGCCAAAGAGCCTGGCATGGGCTGAGCAAACGCTTTTTCGCTGCGCTGGTTTTATAGGCTGAGTCATCAGCGGCCACCTGGTTCCAATCCCCCATTTGTGAGCGGCAACTGCCCTTCAGCCAGGGCTTGTCTCGCATGAAATCAAGACATGCGTGTCTATCTCCGGTACGAATCGCAGCGCGGCTCCAGCTCAAAAGAAGGCGGACAAGTGGCCCAGAAAAGCGCGGGCATGAATGAATACGAAGCTTCTCGGGTCTTGCCCTCAACTTTTAGAGCTTTGCAATGCTTTGTCTAGTCAACCCGTATACCAAAGACTGCTTTAGGAACCTTAAACTGAGGTTCTTGTCGGGACTAAATCCCTGTATATTGCTCACGACCATTACACATTCGTTAGGCCGTTCCTGGGACCTCATCCATTGTCACGGAATCTCAAACCAGTCGAACGGAAGCTCGTTGCAGTAACCGTCTTAATTGGGCATCGCTAACCGTGCGATTGAGTTTTTCAATGTCAGGAGCTTTTAATGGAAAATTATAAGGAGTATCTATGCGTTATCCAAGGAGGTTTTTAAGGAAGAAGTGGAACGATTCCAGGGCCTTGAACAGAAGGCATCAAACTACTTGTCGGTCTTGACTCTCTTGCTGGGCGCTGCGGGTTATTTCATTAATTGGTTACTCAATTCTCTTTTCCCCCCGAAACATCTCCTGGACCTAACGCTTTTGACGATCGCTAGTTTCATCCTATTGAGTCTATTGGTTGCATGGTTCTCGGTGTTCTCAGCACTAAAAAGCTACAAAGTTATGGTTATTCCCCTAAGCCAGGAGATGATTGATTTTTTTGATAAAAATAAGATTGTTGATATCTACTTTCACCTTTCGGTTCAAATGAAGAACATGCGAGAAGTGAACCGAAAAAGATTTAATCAGAAAGGGAGGTGGCTCAATGTAGGTTATAATGCTATGCGAGTCTCTGTCATCTCTCTTATCATTTTCGGCGTCTTCTTCACTTACTACAAATGGCAGAAACCTGAAACCTCAGAAACTGGAGTTACACCAAATGTCACAGAGAAACCCTGAGCCAGAAAAGCCCGACAATCCTCCGCCACCCCCGACGAGTGTTCCGGACAAACCTACGCCGGGAATCATCCCTCCCCCATTTGAGGAAGTTAATTACAAAGAGGGGCCACAAATTCATATCGAAGACTCTTGCTTTGAAATAAAGCAAGGTAATTTCGGCGGCGGGCCTGGGCGGGACTAGCCTTTCCAACCAAGCCTATCTCATCATCCGTTAATCCGCTTATTCCGTTAATCGGTTTGACGATCGAGGAGGCGCATTTGGCTTCATTAGAAGACCCTATCGCGTTTCCGTCTTCGCACATGCGAGATGTTTGTTGCTTCGATGATTTCTTTGACGATCCGAATTGTGTGATTTGGATCGAAGTGCATTTTCATTTGCCAGTCAGTTGCTCAAAGGTGCATTGCTTCGGCTTCTTCTCCGGGCGCCAGCGCAGGAACTTTGTGCCGTGACGAAAGCGACCGCCAGTGAAATGATCATACTGAACTTCAACTACCAGCTTAGTCTGGAGCGGCTCCCATTCGCTCGTCTTCTTCGTGCTCCACCGGCTCGGGCCGCCGGGCTTGTTACCCGTAAATCCCGGAGGCGCAATCAAGGGTTCAAGCTTCTTAGTCAGCTCCTTCTTTTGCGCTTCATTGAAGCTCGAGGTGTAACCCACGTGATGCAGTAACCCGCTCTCGTCATACAAACCGAGCAACAATGAGCCGACGACTTTGCCTTTGGTTGCGTACCTGAAACCACCGACGACACAGTCGGCCGTGCGCATTCGCTTCACCTTTTGCATGCCGTCGCGCTCGCCGGATCGATAGGGGAGATCCAACCGCTTGGCGATCACGCCGTCGAGTTTCATCCCCGAAGTTGAGAGCCACTTGCGCGCGACTGTGACGTTCTTAGTTTTCGGAGAGAGTTCTATGGTCTGGTTCTTTGCGAGGTACTTCTTTGCGAAGCTCTCGAGTTTTTCGCGGCGCTTACTGAGTGGCAATTCGTGGATCGGCTTAGCGGCATCGTCGACAAGTAGATCAAAGACGATGAAATGGGCCGGAGTTTGCTGCGACAACTTTGCAACGCGGCTCGCGGCCGGATGAATCCGCTGCAGCAGATCATCAAATGAGAGGCCGCCCTTGACGGGTATCACCAGTTCACCGTCAAGCACAAACTTCGAAGCCTTCAGCTGTAGCAGGGCGGCCACAATTTCCGGGAAGTAGCGCCCCAGCGTTTGACCAGACTTCGATTGCAGCTCAACGTTCTTCCCGTCGCGAAAAGCGAGGCAACGAAAGCCATCCCACTTAGGCTCATACTCCCACTTGTCGCCCTCCGGAATTTCACTCACCAGCAAAGCTTCCATTGGCGGAAAGCCGGGCTTGATTGGCAGCGTCATAATGTGGATAACGGTAACATGATGTTGGTGCTCTTGCAGAACCAGGCGCGTAGCGAGGGGTTCGCCTCAAAGAGCCTGGCATCGTGGGTCGACGAATACGGAGCCGGGAAATAATAGCGACCGGGGTCAGCAGTCACCTGGTGTTTTGCAGAGATTTTCTTTTCGAGAAGAACCCGGTCGCTACTCTATATATGAAAGGGCGCCCCAACGGTGGTAGCTTGGAGTTGTTCTAAAAGACTTCAAGTTTGCAACCGGAAGGAGAGCCCTATGCGAACGTATTATGTTGGAATGGACGTGCATCGTGCAAGCATTGTGATGGTAGTACTGAACGGAGCAGGCAAAGTGGTGATGCAATCAGTGATCGAGACCGGGGCAGAGCGAGTGCGCGGGTTTCTCAAGCAGCTGCGCGGTAAGGTTTACGTAACGTTTGAAGAGGGGACGCAAGCGAACTGGCTCCATGACGTAGTGCGGCCACTGGTAACAGAAGTGGTGGTCTGTGATCCGCGGCACAACAAACTGCTGCTCAGCGGTAACAAGAGCGATCGGGTGGATGCCCAAAAGCTGGCGGAGTTGTTACGCAATGGGTCATTGAGGGCGGTCTATCATGGCGACAACGGCATGCGGACATTGAAAGAGTTGGTGCGTACTTACGACTGCCTGGTGAGTGACACGACGCGGGTGATGTTGCGCTTAAAGGCCATCTTTCGCGGGCGGGCGATTGCTTGCGCGGGCCATGATATTTATCGCCAGGATCGGCGGCGGCAGTGGCTCGAGAAACTGGGCGAGCCAGGAGCGCGTCAGCGGGCCAATTTTTTATATAAGCAATTGGCGGCGCTGAGGCCGTTGCGACATGAAGCCAAGCTGATGATGGTAAAAGAAGCACGGCGGCAACCAGCCTATCCCTGGCTGATGAGTATGCCGCAGTTGGGTTCGGTAAGTGTGGCGCAGTTGCTGGCGGTAGTGGGGACACCACACCGGTTTCGCAGCAAGCGGCAGTTTTGGACCTATGTGGGGCTGGCAGTGGTGACGCGTACCAGCGCTGAGCATGAAGTGGTTGATGGCGTGTTGCGGCGCAGCCGGCGGCCAATAGCGACGCGTGGTTTGAATCGCAATCATAACCACCTGCTGAAAAAGGTCTTCAAAAGTGCAGCGACCAGCGCTTGTCACAGTGGGCCCTTCAAAGCGGCCTACGACGCGCGGGTGAAGCAAGGAATGGATCCCAGTTTGGCGCGGCTGACAATCGCCCGTCAGTTGGCGGCCATCACTTTATCGCTTTGGAAACGTAGTCAACAGTTCAATCCAGAAAGGATGAAACAACAGACGGCGGCTTAAGCAAGCAACTACAGAGACTCACGAAGTGAGTGCTGATTGCTGACGCGCGCCGCTGGCTACCGTTAAGGCTTTGTGCGCCAGATGCAGGGGTCGTGGGTGAGTATCAAGGGAGCAGATGTCCCGACCAGGTGCCGAGGACCAGTCGCTACTATATGCCCCCACGCATAACCAGAAATAGTCATAGGCCCAGCGCCAGCGGGGCTGGAGTCGCAAATAGAACCATGGTTGGCAGTCCTGAAGAACTGACCGCGTAAACGACTATTCAACATCAGGCTCAAGCAAAGGCAAGAAAAAGACGGTCAATAAGAGGCGTGGTGATCAACCTTGAGCAGCTTCGGGTGCGTTGAGTGGCTAGACCGCTCCCGGTTCCGTATTCGTCGACCCACGATGCCGGACGCTTTGATAACGTGCGGTGAACCGGGAGGTGCCCAGGCGCACAAAGACAGAACCGGGAGCGCCCTTTCATATATAGAGTAGCGACCGGCTGCCGGGTTGACTACGAACCTCCTTACAAGCATCCGGCATCGTCGCAAACGAATACGAACTCGAAGTTCATAACCGAAGGAAGTTGCTCAGTAACATTTTTCCCTGGGGCGTCAGAATCGACTCCGGATGAAACTGCACCCCTTCTATTTTCTTGTCCCGATGACGCAGTCCCATGATTACCCCGTCGCGCGTTTCTGCAGAAATCTCCAGACATGCCGGCAAACTCTCACGTTCAACAATCAACGAATGATAACGGCCGGCTTTGAATGGAGAGTCGAGCCCGCGAAAGATCGACTTACGGTCATGAAGGATTTCCGTGGCCTTGCCGTGGACAACCGTGGCGGCGCGCACAACAAGTCCGCCAAAAGCTTCGCCAATAGCCTGATGGCCCAGGCAAACGCCCAGGATCGGAATGCGTCCGGCAAAACGCGCTACCAGCGCGAGGCATATTCCCGCATCAGCCGGGCTGCCGGGGCCCGGCGAGATCAGGATTCGATTCGGCAGATTTCCTTCAACGTCATCCAGTGTGATTTGATCATTGCGACGAACGATGACATCCTCGCCGAGCTCGCCCAGGTATTGGACCAGGTTGTAGGTAAACGAATCGTAATTGTCGATGACCAAAATCATTGTTTTGCGTTAGCCGCGGATTTACGCGGATAGTCGCGGATCAGATCAAAAAAACTGCATAACATGAACACGTTTTTCAGATTCGTGTAATCCGCGTTAATCCGCGGCTAGACCCTCTTCAGCCATTTCAATCGCGCGCAGCAACGCCTGTGCTTTGTGAACGGTCTCGTCATATTCTCGCGCGGGCACGGAATCCGCGACGATACCCGCACCCGCCTGCACCGAAGCTTCTCCTTTTTTCAAGACGATTGTGCGAATCGCGATGCACGAATCCAGGTTGCCGGCATAGTCCAGGTAGAGCACCGCACCCGCATACACACCGCGCTCGTCGGGTTCGAGTTCCCGGATGATTTCCATCGCTCTCACCTTGGGCGCGCCGGTCACAGTGCCGGCGGGAAAACAGGCGGCGAGCGCATCAAAGCGATCGGCGCCGGCCCGCAGACGAGCACTTAAACTGGAAACGAGGTGTTGCACTTTAGAGTAACGCTCGACCGACATAAGGTCTTCAACTTTGACTGAGCCAAACTGCGCCACGCGTCCAAGGTCGTTGCGCCCCAGGTCCACAAGCATCATATGCTCGGCTACTTCCTTCTCATCGGCGCGCATTTCGTTAGCAAGCATATTGTCTTCCGCTTCCGTCGCGCCGCGCTTGCGCGTCCCCGCGATAGGCCGGTAGTCCAGCTGTTGGCCGCGGCAGCGCACTAACATTTCTGGGGAGGCGCCGATGATTGCCTCAGCGCCGATCTTAAGCAGATAGGTGTAAGGTGCGGGGTTGCTCTGACGAAGCGCGCGATAGATCGGAACAGGTCCGACTGTTACATCCTTCGTGAAGCGCTGCGAGATGACTACCTGATAACAATCGCCGGCCATGATGTGCTCCTGAACATCGCCGACTGCTTTCTGAAACTCTTCTCGAGGTCCAGTTTGAATGGACGGCTTTTTTCCTGGCGTCATTGGTCTGCTGATCTTTTCTTTCGCCTGAGGAGACCGTAGTTCGGCGTTCGCCGGCAATCGGAGCTGGGGATTGAGTCGGAGAAGTTAATTGTCTCTCGATGCGATGCGTCTCCTCAACCGCCGTTTCATACAATGCACGCAAACGAACCTCGCTCGCGCCAGCCTCTTCTGTGAAAACCACGGACACGATTCTCATCTGCTGTTGCACGCGGTCGAATACAACCAGGTTGCGGTAGAACATGAAGAGCGCATCTTCGCGTTGATCGTCGCTCTCAACCTGGTTATCGGATTTGCTCTTCCTTTTCAACCCCGGCTCAAACCAGTTTGCAGCTCCATAACCAAGGTATCCGACTGCGCCGCCTGCCAGAGGGCCCAGCTCGCCGAGGCTTGCCAGTTTGTATTGCTGAAAATGCCGTCTGAGGTAGTCCGGTACGCATTCGGCATGCGTTTCGATTACACCCTGTTTCTCAATCGTCGTCTTATCTCCTCGGCCGCGTATAATCATGTGCGGATTCGCGCTGAGAAAGGAATACTTGGCTACTACCTCGCCACCCTCGACGGATTCCAAAAGAAAAGCGTAACTGGCTGGACCAGCGACATTCACAAACGCATCAAGCGGGTCGATCGAATCGGCTGCGACGGTCCTGGTCACGGCGACAACGTTCGCGCGGGTGGCTTCCTGCGCAAACTGAGCGAAGTTTGCAGGATGAAGTTGAGAGGTCGGCGAGTCCATTTAAGTCACTACACTACCGAATGCGAACTACCAGCTTAGAAGAAACTCACGAAGTGAGTCATACATCATTTCAAACGAATCTGCGCAGAATAAAATCGGCTGATAATGGGTGGGGTCATACTCGTGTCGCGACGCTTTTTCGAAATCAAGTGGACGAAGTTCCGCCTTATGCATGGCCTCCAATTCTCCGGCCGATGACAGCAGTCCGGTGCCATAGGCCTTAACCGTTCCATTCTCGCGCAGCACGCCAAACTCAATCGTGAACCAGTAAACGCGTGACAGCCGGTTCAGCGCCTCGAGCGAAGCGGTGCGTTTTACTGCTTTGCCAAACAAACGATTCAACTCGGCAAGTTTCTTACTTGCGAGTGTCACCGCGTGGCCAACGATTTCATGCACTACGTCCGGCTCCGGTGTGTAGAGTGGAGTCGAATGATGCCGAATATACTGCGTACAGAGAAATGTGCCGGAAGCGAGAGACTCCAGAAAGACGCGTGGCTCGACTAGACCAGCGACGGGCTCGAGGCGGAACCCACTAATCGCCTGGACTTTTACGTTGACTTCTCGCAACTGCGGAATACGATCCGGCGCGAAAGCCAACTGCCTCACGCACTGAAGGTATTCGGCACAGGCGTGAGCTTGATGCGCCGGCTGAAGAGCCTCCCAAACCGCGCGCCAAACGTGGTGCTCCTCCATGGAATAAGGCGCTTCCGGGATTGGTTGCCCGGGCTGATAGCTGAGGGCCAATTGGGCTATGCGGTTGCGTCGCGCGCGGTACTCGAGATCGCGAAAGCCCGGATGGTCGGGACTGAGTTGAACAATTCGATTCCGATCCGCGGGAGTTTCATCGGCGTCCAGGGGGATGACCCGCATGTCAGCGTGGTCGGCCAATAACGCATCTTGTTGTTGCACGAGCATTGAAAACCTCGTTTCCTTGTAACGCAAAGTAACGCAAACTATTTGTTTGCCTGCCGGTCTAGTCTGCTCCAGGTACGGGAAGCATCAGACAAAAAAGAACCGGCCACCTCTCCTTCTCGGAGGAAGTGGCCGGTTCAAAAACTCTGTTCCCGAAAACTTGTTGGTCGTTTAAATCATCTCACGTCCATCTCACGGAACAGCTTTTCCCCTGCCTCTCCTCCTCGGAGAACCACCAATAATAATAGGCGTACAGGAAGCTGTGGGTTCGGTCATTCATATTCTTTAATCCGAAATGACGATCCGAGCAGCAAGGTAGCTCGCAACTTTCCGCTTGTCAACTCAAAAATTGATTGAAACTGTTTAGAAGGGGGACTCGTCCGGCCGCGAGGCACAAGTGCCTTTTCTAAACGGTTCTGAAGAAACCAATCAAGGGGTATGGTGCCTTTGATCAAATTGAGGGATTGCTATTGCGGACAAGCTGGATTCCCTACTGAGAACTCATCACTCAGTACCCATCACTTCCAACTCAAGCAGCCGCCATGTCGGCTTCGCTGATATCAAAGTTGGCGGAAACTTTCTGGACGTCGTCGTGGTCTTCGAGAGCTTCCATTAACTTCAACATTTGCTTGGCGTCTGTTCCCTCGAGCTTCTTGTATTCCTTGGGAACCATTTCAACCTCGGCAACCTGCGGCTCAACGCCTGCCTTCTTGACCGCATCAAGCACAGTATCGAAGTCGGCCGGAGCCGTTATAATTTCGAAATTGTCTTCGTCATCGCGCAGGTCTTCGGCGCCCGCGTCGGTGACAATCTCAAATAGCTCTTCCTCCGACTTCGCGCTCTTGGGCACAACGACGTAACCCTTCTTCTCAAACATCCAGGCCACCGCGCCGGCGGCAGCCAGATTGCCGCCATTCTTCGAAAAGATATGCCGAATCTCCGCAACAGTGCGATTGCGATTGTCGGTCATCGACTCAATCAACAGGGCCACGCCGCCTGGTCCGTATCCTTCGTAAGTTATTTCTTCGTAGCTGACGCCTTCTTCTTCACCAGTGCCCCGCCGAATCGCGCGTTCGATCGTGTCGTTTGGCATGTTGCCGGCCTTGGCGTCGAGAATGGCCTTACGCAAGCGAGCGTTGCCTTCCGGATCGCCACCGCCGGAGCGAGCGGAGACAGTTATCTCCTTGATGAACTTTGTAAACAGCTTGCCGCGCTTGGCATCGAGCGCGCCTTTCTTGTGCTTGATACTATGCCACTTCGAGTGTCCTGACATTTTGCGAAGGTCCTTCGAGATTAAAAATGCGGATTTTTAGGCAACGAAATATATCACAGGAATCTGGCCCACGACACCTGCGCTACGCCGCCGAAAGCGCCGCTTTGGCCGGGTGCAACGCCGATTGATTCATCGTTTTTTAATCGCCATCGCTTCCAGAATGGACCCACGACCTCCCGCTGCCTTAACCGTTTTTAGTTTTGAACTGTGCCCCGCTGAAATCTCGATAGCACTACGCGCAAGTCCCAGCACGCGCGAAAGAACGTGCACCAGTTCGTCATTCGCCGCGCCATCAACTGGAGGCGCAGCGATGCGCACTCGCAAGACGCCATCATGTTCGCCAACGATCTCGCTGCGGGAAGCACGAGGAACGACACGCACCTGGAAGACTAGCATTCCGTCTTTTTCGGAATAGTTGATCATGGGGTTAAAGTCCAATGTCCAATGTCCAACGTCCAATGTCCAACGTCCAACGTCCAATGTCCAACGTCCAATGTCCAATTCCAATGTCCAATTCCAATGTTCCATCAGACAGTAACGAATGAGTGCGTTGCCAGCGCCATATTATTTGTCTACGAGGTCCGCGTAAGATTGTCGCGGTGTCTCGCCGGTGGCACCCAGTCGCCACCGCTTCATGGTTCTGATGGGACATTGGACTTTGGACGTTGGACATTGGACGTTGAACGTTGGACGTTGGACCGCAGACCATTAAGCGAAAAACACGATCGGCCAGCCGTGCAATAGCGTTCCAGCAATCGCCGCCTGGACCAGCCACAAAATGATAAAGGCTACGACGGGCGAAATGTCGAAGGTGCCAACTAACGGCACCATGCGGCGCAGCGGCCCGAGCATTGGTTCAGTAGCATTTACCAGGAAACGCATCAGACGGTTGGAATAGCTCACCATTACCCAGGAAAAAATTATGCGGAGAAAAATCAGCAAGCTGTAAAAACTGAGCAGCCCATAGAGCACATAGCCGATGATCGGGACGACAGCATGCCGGCTCAGGCTCATCAGAACGCCGGCGATGGTGTTAGCTATGCTCGCCACCAGCTGCAATGAAAACCATCCCAATAGAATCGTTGTCAGAATGGCAACGAGCGGCGCATATTTTGGATCCACGCCGAAGCCAACTAGTGCGCGTCGCATGGGCACAATAAAAGGATCCGTGAGACGACGAATCGTCCGTGAACTCCAGCTGAAGGGATTGAGATCAGCCTGGTTGGCGATCAACCGCAGAAGCACTAACACAATAACCGCGACAATAATCGCGATGACTGCCGAATTAATGAACCAGTAAAGCCGGCCGAGGATAATCATGGTTTCTACTCTGAAGCTCCACCCAGAGATTTTTTTCGTTCCCCAAATATGGCCGTGCCGACGCGCACCATCGTCGCTCCCTCTTCGATTGCAATCTCGAAATCGTGGCTCATGCCCATCGACAAGTCGCCTCGACGCTCACCAAACCGTCTCTGGAGCTGCAACTCGTCGCGCAATTCGCGCAGCGTTTTGAAATAGGGACGAGCGTACTCAGGGTTTTCAAAATAGGGCGGCAGAGTCATCAGTCCAAATAGCCGAAGCTGTTGACAATCGTTAAGCGCATCCAACAGTCCTGGCAGCTGACGGGGATCAATGCCAGTCTTGGTTTCTTCCCCGCCGAGATCAATTTGAATCAACACGGGCAGTTCTTCTCTTCCCTCTGCCGCACACAGGCGATTGAGCCGCTCGGCTAAGGCCAGAGAGTCAAGCGAATGAATAACATCGAAAAGGTTTACTGCCCGGCGCGCTTTGTTCGCCTGAAGGTGACCCACCAGATGCCAGCGCGCCGCAGTGCGTCCCACTTCGTTTATCTTTCCCTCTGCTTCCTGCACTCTATTCTCGCCGAGGTCTTTGATGCCTAAGTCGAGCCCGGCTCTTATTACTTCCACGGGATGTGTTTTGCTGATGGCGATTAGCGTTATCTGCTCAGTGGAGCGGTTACACCGGATCGCCGCTGACTCAATTCGCTTGCGAACGTTCGTGAATCGTTCGCTCAGCGCCTGAAAATCCACTATGTCCTCGGCCATATTCACACGCAATCGAATCGAAAGATAACTGCAATAATCTCAGCTTGACGCCAGGACGGTTACATTATCAGATTGAATCAGGTGTTGCATTGACTATCCATAGCAAAGAGGCTCATTTGATGGCGGGCTGCAAGAAAAGTATGGCGGAATCCTGGTAAACGTGGCACGATGATTGTTGCCCCAGTGCTCTCTCCACTGACATTAAAACCAAAGAGGAAAACTAGACCGGCGGGTCGAATTTGAGGGAGGAGTTTTTATGAGACATTCGAGGCACAACTTTTTTGCTGTCACCATCATGGTTTTGTTGCTGGCGCTGATCATACCGGCAACCGCCTCGGCGCAGGGCCGCGGAAGACGCTATGGGCGTGGCGGGATTTTTGGCAGCTCCCATAATAAATGCGGCAAGTTTGTAAACTGCCACGACGCCAGAGATGGCCGCTGGGACGGCCGGGGACCACGTAGAAATCGCGTCGGTAATATTGTATGGCGCAACCGAATCCGTAACCGTAATCGTCGCTTTGACGACGACTTGATCTTGCGAAACGCGAGACGCAATCGGATTCGCACCTTCGATGATGATGATTTCCTGCGTCGCCGCAGAGGCCGGCATTAATATTGTGGCGGGTAGATGGAGCCGCTTAGTTCGGCGTTAGCCAGCGATGAGATGCCCGCAAGTTGACCTTTCTTGACACTGTCTAAGCCCATTCGCATAATGAAAACCCACGCATGCGGATGTGGCGGAACTGGCAGACGCGCAGGTCTCAGAAGCCTGTGATGGCGACATCGTGGAGGTTCAAGTCCTCTCATCCGCACCAGTTTTCATGAAACCAGAGCGAGCCTAATCAATGGGCTCGCTTTTCTTTGCCTATTTTTGGAACCCCCACGCGCCGCCAGCGTATAAAAGGAGTCGTTACGCACTTCGCACCCGGAGCATCGCGCCGGGAATTCTCCTGGAAACCTGTTACAGGCAGCATTGAAAGGGGTTTCAAATGAGGGCTGAACGAGCCGACGCCATTCGAACGGCGGGCGAGGCGGATAGAGATCACTTGACACGCGGCGACCACCGCGCACAAGAACCGCTTGCGACCGGCGCCACTCCGCAACTAAAAATAGCTGAACGACCGACTCGAAACCGCGTGCAGCGTCTGCTGGACCTCACTGACGCGCTGCTCCGAGAGACGGAAACTCTCGCTCGCGATAAAGCGTTTACCGATGAATCCAACCGTATACGGACCCTGAACGTAGCCGAAGGCATCGATTTCTATAGAGAGGTTGAACGGTTTGAGACGGGTCTGATCAGACTGGCGCTCGATCACACCGGCGGCCATCAGGCCAGGGCCGCGCAGCTATTGTGCATCAAACCCACCACTCTTAACTCGAAGATCAAGCTTTACGGGATTGAGTATTAATTCCATGACGGCCTTGTAGAACCGACATTCTTGTCTGTCCCACGTTCGCTGATTGCAAAGCATCGACGGCAGTGAATCAGGACAGACGTTCGTGTCTGTGGGTGTTGGTGTTGGTAGCAAATGACAGACAGGAATGTCTGCCGTACCGATTTTAATTAACTGCCTCAGAAGAATCGTCGGCCTGCGGCTCGCGTCCATCGGATACAGTCAGTTGCTGCTCATCGAAAAGATTTGAGTTAACCAGCGTCTGAACCCAATACTGTCCCGCCGCCGGGAAAGTCACATTGACGAAGAAACTGATGTTGTCTGCAAAGCCGCCGGGGGTGATCTCGAAGCTCGTGGGCTGCGAAACAACGACCGGATGCTGGCGATCGGGCGTCAGGATCCTGACTTCGGAGAGATGTGTGCCCTCGCCACGCCAATGATTGACCACGGCAAACTTGATCAGGGAAACGGGCATTTGCTGCACCATGATGTTTTGAAACACCCCCATGAACGATAGCTTGTTGCCAACTTCAAGGCGAACGTCGTCGCAGAAGAGGGTATAAAGCAATTCGAGTTTCTCGTCTTTGTTCGGCGTAGCCATGTCGGTCTCCTAAGTAGGACAGACATTCGTATCTGTCATTTGTTCCCTAAAAAAATTTAACATGCAAAGGTGCGAAGTTCCGGCCGTCATCTTTTCACCCTTCAATCAAATATACAGAACGCTCAGAAAAGAAGACAGGCAGGAATGGCTGTCCTACTCCAGCATTTTCTTAAACGCCGCTTCGTCGATCACTTTAACGCCAAGCTCGGTTGCTTTATCGAGTTTGGAGCCCGCTTCTTCACCCGCCACCACATAGTCAGTCTTTTTGCTAACCGAAGAGGTAACTCGACCGCCGCGACTCTCAATCGCCGCGCGTGCTTCATCGCGGGTGAAGCCGCCAAGCGCACCGGTTAAAACAAATAATTTGCCGGCCAGTGTTTCGTTGGTGGGTTCGCTGCTCTTCTCCAGTCTCGTGCGCACGCCGGCTGCTTCCACGCGCTTGCATAGTTCGATGTTGCCCTCATCGTCAAACCAATCGCGGACGCTTTCCGCCACGGTCAAGCCAATCTCCGGAATATCGTCAAGCTCCTCAACCGACGCTTTACTCAGCGCTTCAAGCGAACCAAACTGCCGGGCCAGAGTTGTTGCATTGCGATCGCCTACGTGGCGCAGTCCCAATGCATAAATGAGATTTGACAGATCGCGCTGCTTGCTGGCTTCAATCTGGGTTAGCAGATTCGAAGCAGACTTTTTCGCCATCCGCTCGAGGCTAGCGATATCGTCAAGAGTCAGACTGTAGAGATCGCCGGCATCGCGGACCTTCCCGCTTTTGACCAACTGATCAACCAGCGACTCGCCCAGTCCTTCAATCCGCATTGCGCGCCGCGAAGCAAAGTGGAGCAAACGCCCTTTCAGCTGCGCCGGACAGTCGGCGGCGATGCAGCGGGAAACTACTTCACCTTCAGGTTGCGAGATTTCACCACCACACACCGGACAATGCCTCGGCATGCGAAACGGTTTCTCTGCTCCAGTGCGCTTCGACTCGATGACTTTAAGTACCTTGGGAATGACATCGCCGCCCTTTTCTATCAGCACCCAATCGCCAACGCGAACTCCCAGCCGCTTGACCTCATCCTGGTTGTGCAACGTCGCGCGTGAGACCGTAGTGCCGGCAAGACTCACAGGTTCCAGGTTCGCAACCGGCGTTAAGGCCCCTGTTCTGCCCACCTGGACCACGATTGAAACCACTCGGGTCGTGGCTTGTCGCGCCGCATATTTGTAAGCAATGGCCCAGCGTGGAGCCTTATTCGTTGTGCCAAATTCATCCTGTAACGCAGTTGAGTTTACCTTTACGACCAGTCCGTCGATTTCGTAGTCCAGATCGTCTCTGCGCGCTTCAATCCGGCCGGCGAAGTCGATCACTTCCTCAATCGAGTGGCAAATCTTCCGCTCGGGACTAACTCTGAACCCAGCGCTCTCGAGCCAGTTCAAAGCCTCCCAATGCGTGGCGAAAGGCTTTCGCTCTCCAGCCAATAGATCATAGGCAAACATGTCGAGCTTGCGGCTACGGACGATTTTCGGATCAAGCTGCCTGATAGCCCCCGCTGCGGCATTACGCGGGTTTGCAAAACGTGGCTCATCCTGCTCTTCGCGCTCGGCGTTGATTCGCTCGAATACCTTTCGTGGTATGAACACTTCTCCACGCACTTCAAGCGTCGCTTTTAGATTTGAGATCTCAGATTTGAGATCCGCGCTTTTGGAAGCCATTCCCTTTGTCCGCAATTTAAGCGGAACGCTGCGAATCGTTCGCGCATTTTGCGTCACGTCCTCACCGGCGCGTCCGTCGCCGCGCGTCACGCCGCGTACGAGTATTTGTTTTTCGTAGTGGAGAGCCAGCGAGAGGCCGTCTATCTTCAGCTCCGCTACGTAATCGAGACCCC
Organism: Blastocatellia bacterium; assembly: GCA_963698325.1. Taxonomy (GTDB): domain Bacteria; phylum Acidobacteriota; class Blastocatellia; order Pyrinomonadales; family Pyrinomonadaceae; genus PSRF01. The sequence continues at coordinate 420,701 of CAVOQJ010000018.1, forward strand.
GTCCATCTGCTAGCCGCCGGCAGCGCTGATCGAAGGCCCGCAACTCGTCGATGTTGTAGCTATTCTCGAGGGATAGCATCGGCCGGCGGTGCACGACTTTAGGAAAGCCTTCGGCCGGTCTGCCGCCAACGCGTTGGGTGGGGCTGTCGGGTGTTATCTGATCCGGGTGCTCTTGCTCGAGTTTCTGAAGTTGCTCGAGCAGGGTATCGTATTCGAGGTCCGAAATTTCGGGATTGTCGAGAATGTAATACAGTTCTTCATGACGCCGAATCTCGTCCCGCAGTTTCTCGATTTCCGCTCCAACTGATACTACTCTGGCCAAGCTTTAATCTCCTGATGCTTTTGCTGGCAAACCAGCCGAGGCAAGCCCATCTGCTCAACCTGAAAGCTGCGTTGATTGGCTCGGTCAAACCCACCTCGAACGCCTTTCATTCCAGAATCAATAACCTTAATTCCGATAAGCTCCTGCTGGGGAAAGTGGGCTCGCCACCGCTCTTCGACTAACAATTCAACCATGCGAAACGGTAGCGCGCCCTTCGCGGATCCCACTGACTTTCGTTATTCCGCTCGTCCTGGTTTTACCCTCCGCGAGGTTATGGATTACGCGCCCGATAAACTTGATGCTCTGCAGAAAATCGTCAACCCGAATATTTTCATCTGGCCCGTGGGGATTCGATCCGGCATAGCTTATGCCGAAAGAAGCAACCGGTGTGGGCGGGGAAGAGACTCCGCAAACGGCGCCTACCGGTCCACTCGAAGGATCCATTGGATAAACCAGCGGCTCAGCGCCATAAACTTCCGCGGCGGAGCTGATCACGGCGCGCGCAACTAAAGAACTTGCGGACGACTTCGCGAGCGGAGCGTTACCGAGTTCAATAATCTCGATGTCTTTAAAGCCGCGCACGTCGAGATGATCCCTCAGTAGCTGGAGTACGAGTTCGGGGGTCAAATCGGGCACGAGACGGAAATCAAGACGAGCCATCGCTGTGCTCGGGAGCACAGTTTTTATTCCCGCTTCGGTATGGCCGGTTTGAATTCCACAGATTGTGCAGGTCGGACCAAAAATATGCTCTTTCACGAGCGCCGGCCCTTTCATCGAACGCACCCAACCACCAATACGAAACTCGCGTTTCAAGCCCACTTCATCAAGCTCGATAGCTTTCAGCGCTTCGGCGTCCTCTGCACTAATCGGAGCAATACGCGACGAAAATCCATCGATAGTAATTACCCCTTTGGGCGAAGTGATCGTCGCCAGGGCCTGCACCAACCGCCAGGCCGGATTCGGAACAATCGCGCCCCACTTGGAATGAAGGTCCGCGCGCGCGCCGTGCGCCCTCAACTCCAGGAATTGAATGCCCTTGAAGCCGAGACTGATCACGAGCCGTTCCTTTGTGTCCTTATAACCCTCGTCCCAAATACAACCTTGCGCAGCCAGCATCTCGGGATTGTCCGCGGCGAACCGATAGAGACTCGGACTGCCTAACCCGTCTTCGCCGTCAATTAAAAATCGCAGTGTCACCGGCAGCTTGCCGAAAGTTTTTTGATAGGTTTCTACCGCCGCGAGCCGCGCAGCTAAATCACCTTTGCTATTGGCTGCGCCACGAGCGTAGAGCTTGCCGTCGATAATCGTCGCTGCAAACGGGCCAAATGACCATTCAGTCAAATGTCCCACCGGCTGCACGTCGTAGTGACCATAGATAACAAAGCTCTGCGGACCTGCGCCACATTCGCCGTAGATAATCGGATAGCCGGCGCCGATGCGAAACGACCGCGTTCCGATACCTACTCGCTGCATCATCTGCTCAACGGTCTCGGCCATGGCGCGCATGCCCGTGCCCCGCGCGGCCACTGAAGGCATGCGGCAAAGGCCCTGCAGCCTCTCGGCAAAGTTACGCGCATGCCGGTCAACATATCGATCAAAACGAGCAAAGCTCATAGCTGATTCATTCGCAACACTTGCGCCTGCTATTTTTGTTTAGAGTGAGACTTGTCCCCGTGCGACCCGACGGAGCAAGTGCGATTTCTAAACGGACTGCTAGATTCCCTTTTCGTAGAGCAGATAGCGCAGCTCGTCTGCGGAACGCTCGAAACCCGCTGCTATCAATCCTGACGCAAAGGCCTTCTGAAACTCCTGTCGCACGCGTAGCTGTTCTTGTCTTGCCTGCCGGGGATTCTCTTTGCACAGTCTTGTCCAGTTAGGCGGAATACCAATTGTCATTTTCGTTTCGTTAGGAAGAGTTTGCCCGGTGGCCCGAACGCCGCTCGCCAATTCCGTGACACGAGGGGACTGGAGATACCAATCGGCAAACAAGCGATCACTATCGATTCCGGCCGGGGACGCCCTTGTCAAGGCCGGGCTGGTTACATAATCCGTTCCGTAAAAGTTCTCTGCGTAGCTCGACACCGTGACGCCTAAACGGTTTAGATTGAAGTGGGCATTGCGCGCCTGCATCGGATCCCAGGTCCACTTAATAAAACTTCGCCCTTCATCAAGAGCTCGCTCGCGCTGGCTCCATTTTAGTCGGCCACCCACGCCCTTATTCTGGTAATCCGGATCAACCGCCATCATGTGTGAATAGCCAAAGATCTCACTGCCGCGAACGGCCGCGAGATGGTGGACGAATCCCACCAGTTGCCCTCCGCCATCGTCTGGCACGAAGGCGCCCAGGGTCCAGCCGCCTGCTTGCCGGGAAACGATCAGGTGGCGTCGCGGAGAAATTTCCAGGTCGGGAAGGCCAAAAACTTCCCGCTGCAGCTGGACACAATTGTCCAGTTCATCAATGGTCGTGCATTCGCGGATTACAATGTCTTCCATCTTTGGGGGTTCTAATTATTCGCCACAGACGTTTCACGGATAATCGCGGATAAAAATTGCGATAGTTAGCGGCCCTCTTCGTCTGGGTCTTTTCTAACTGAACAGTGTATATCTGTGGCCGTTCCCGGTCATGCTTTGGGTGGTCCGGCAGGCAGCTCGATTAATGTTCGCAGGCCGGCGCACTCGCGATTCTCAAGGGTTACGGTGCCTTTCATTACTTCGAGCAGACGGCGGCCAACAATTATGCCCAGTTCGTTGAGATCGGTTTTTCCGGCCCGCAGTGTTTCTTCCGGATCGAATACTCGCAACATGTCTTTTATCGGTTCGCCCTCATCATCTATCTGCACGCGGAGAAAGCGACCCTCACGCAGCTCCGCGTAAACGTTCACACATTGTCCTTCGTGACTGCGGCTCACCGCCCAGGCGAAAAACGTATAAAGAGCCTGCCGCAACCGCCCCCGGTCAGAAACGATAGTCACTTCCGGCGTCTGATTACATTCCACCCTTACTTCCCGTTTCTGCGCCAACCGAGCAACGGCGGAACATGCCTCTCGCAAAGTTTCCGGTAATGAAAACTCCTGAAGAAAAAGCTCAGCCGGGCCAACCTCCAGACGAGACAAGTCGACAAGCTGATTGAGACTTGTGAGTAGCTGCATCCCAGAGTCTTGAATCTTCTGACAGAAGCGTTTCTGCGCTTCAGTCAGCTGTTCCTGATCGAGCAAAATTTCAGTAAAACCAAGTATAGACGTCAAAGGGGTCCGCAACTCATGAGACATTCGCGCCAGAAAGAGTGAACGATAGTGCGAGACGTGGCGCAGTTCGCGATTCGCCTCCTCCAGTTCGATTGTCCGAAGCTTTAGCTGCTCAATCAGATGAGCAACGCGTTCGGCGTTTGCTTGCCCTGCTTCAGATTGGTCATTCCTTATGGGACTATCAGCCACTGTTCTCTGAGCCCTGAGAATCATCGATCGTTAGCTGCCGAAGCTGGCCACCGCCAATGCCTCGCGCGACTTAAAATTGCTTCGGTAAGTTCAATATAAGACTGCACCAGATGGGTGTCAAAGCCATGCTTCTTTTTTAACTAAATCGTGGTTATCATGCTGTGCGACGGACCCCCAGTCTGTCGCTGCCGTAGGTACGACTCGCGCGAAGCAGCAGCCCGATCATGAGGAGGGCTAAGGAATAAGGAGCGTCGCGGGTTTCCGACAGAACCAGAATCACATGAAGGGGACACTTAACGCTCAACCACTCGCCGAACTGATTCGCGAGATTTCTTCCAAAGGTTTGTCCGGTAAGTTGCGGCTCGAGCACAAACGAGCCCAGGCAGCCGTTTATTTCGAGGACGGCCAACTCGTCTTTGCGGCGTCAAATCTGCGCACGCTTCGTTTGCGTGAGTATCTGACCAAGCGCGGTCTCATTTCAGAAAAAGAAAGCGCAAGCCTCCAAGACAATCTGCCCGACCTCGAACTCGCCGCTACCTTAAGCGCAACCGGAAAGCTTAGACAGACCGACGTAGATAGCCTGCTCGCCATCCTCGTCGGCGATGTTTTGCGCGTCGCCCTGCTTTGGACAGAAGGAGCGTGGGAGTTTAATGAACGCGCTCGTTTGAATGATCCGGTTCGCGTAAAAATAGACGTTGCCACGCTGCTACGGGAAACCGCTCAGATAATGCCTTTGAAGTTTGTTTCTCAGCGGCTTCTCAACCCGGGCGAGATGATCTCGCGCTCTTCTGAGGTTTCCCCAACGAGCAATCTACTGCCGATCGAGAGTTTCATGTTGTCTCGACTCGATGAACCAACCAGGCTGGAAGAGCTGGTTACTCTCAGTGGCTTGCGGGAGCTCGATGCATATCGCGTGATTTATGGCCTTGCTCTTGGCGGTCTGGTCAAACGTGAGTACTGGCAAAATGCCTTTCGGACCGCATCGACGAAAACAAAAGAGGAACCCAGCGTTCGTGCTGGGGCCGAACCTTCTCCCAGTGAGCCCGATCAAGTTGATACGAGCTGGGCAACGATCAGGGATGAAGATGCAGAGCTGAAAGAATTTTTGCGGCGACTTAGTCAGGCCGCCGATTACTACGAGGTCATGGAGTTGCCCGCGACCGCCCAGGCAAATGAAATTAAAGGCGCTTACTATGCGCTTGCGCGTAATTACCACCCTGATCGATTTCATCTGAAGGCGGGCACGCGCCTGCACGGTGAGTTAAGCTCAGCGTTCGCGCGGATCACCCAGGCCTACGAAACCTTGAACAATCCCAATGCGCGCGCGGCATACGACCAGTCCCTGGAAAGATCCAGACGATTCGCAGAGTCTGCTCCAAAGGCTGGTAAGGTTCAGCCCATTGATAGTCCGGGTCCAGATCTTGAGTTTGAAAGTGCCGCCGAAAAAGAGCTTGGCCACGCAGAATACAGTTTTCGGGAAGGTTTTGGCGCCCTGCAGCAAGGTCGAATCAACGCTGCCGTCAGCCATCTCGCCGCCGCGGCGCGGCTGGCGCCACACGAAGCTCGGTATCGCGCCTATTATGGCCGGGCACTGGCCGCCGGGGAAAAGACTCGCAGACTGGCCGAGAACGAAATACAGACAGCGATAAAACTCGATCCGGCAAATGCCAACTTCCGTACAATGCTCGCGGAACTGTATTTCGACTTGAAGTTTCATCGGCGCGCGCAAACAGAAGTGGATCGAGCGCTGGCGCTTGACCCGAATAATGCTTCGGCGCACGCGCTGTTGCGCAAACTGGAAAAGTCTCGCAAAGTAGGTTGACAGGATCAGTCGTTGTAGCGCAGGCATCTTCTCTGCAACTGTCTGTCAGAACCGGGAGCAACCGATCGGGTTTATCTCGGTCAGGGTCGAGGACCCTGGGCCTGCCAGTGTATCCGGGGCAGCCGGGCGTGGGTCGAGGTGGCGACCGGAAAGTTGTGAGCGGCAGGTATCTTCCCCGCAGTTGAAAAACGTTAGCACCGGTAACCAAAGAAATGATGCCTTTACGTCATCTTGAAAGTGATAAGGACCGAGTCGCGCATGAGGCTTACCTGCAATTAGCCACTGCGGCCGACCGCTTCGAGCAGTATGAAAACCCTCACGCTATTCGCATTGCTGCGATTGCAGATGCGCTGGCCGAAGCGTTTCACCTCGCTCCACACGATCGGAAATCACTTCGCACTGCCGCTTACATGCACGATCTCGGTGAAGTGGCCATGGAGCGCGAATATATTCAACGAGCTGGATCGCTGACGGATGATGAACGGATCGACCTCGCTCGGCACCCGGTGATTGGTGAACAGGAGGCCGCGCGTGCCAGCGCCGATCGCGCGGCGCAACTGCTGGTTCGCTGGCATCACGAATGGTGGAATGGCTCTGGTTATCCCGATGCACTCAGACAGAACGAGATTCCATTGGCCGCGCGAATTCTGCGGGTCGCGGATTCGTATGCGGCGCTGACTGATGCACGACCTTTTCGTCCCGCCCTGACTGAAGAAAACGCTCGGGCGGAGATTATTGCGCAGGCGGCGATCGAATTTGATCCGGCGGTCGTGACCGTGCTTCTTTCACTCAGGGAGCTGGAAGAGTTGAAATCGTTTGCGGGAACGTCGGAGCCTTTAACGCCCCCGACCACGACTGATGACAACTGGACTATGTTCTCTTCATTCATGAGGTGAATGAGCTTGAGCAAATCTTGTCAGTCTCGCGTAATTCGCTAGCCTTTTCAGTTTTAGTATTGTGCAGCGACCGTTGAGTCTCAACTAATGGCTTACATTGCATCCGCAACTTTTCCGAATGGCTGGTTAAACTTCGAACTCAGCGTCCTGCGACGCATGAAGTTTTCTTCTATCGCCCTTCCCTTCACCGGCGAGCCGAACTTGGGTGCCCAACTGAAGCGCTGGAAAGTGCGCGTGGCGGCAAATGATCCAATGAACTGGTCATTCACGAAGGCTACGGCCTTGATTGAGAATGATTCTGAGCGGCTGACTGCGGATGAGATCGAATCGATAGTTGACGACGCCTACGTTCCGCGCGAGCGTTTAGATAATCCTTCGCTATTGCATTGGTTCAACGAAATGGACGCCTGGTGGTTTGACAACTTACGCTTCAACTCCGAACGCCTGGAGACGGAATACAAACGCGCCCTCGCGTTAACCCTGGGCCTACAGGTCGGCGACTACGTACTTTCCTTCACCGCCGACAGCCGGCAACTGCGCGAGCCATTGTCGCTGTCACGCATCTTCAGGAAGTTTGCGGAGACGACTCCTTTTCCTTACGACAACTCCATGCGCAGCAAAGCCACCAACCAGGACGTGCGCGCTTTCGTGGCCGAGCGGCGCCACACTGACCTTTTGTTTCTGCGACTGCCCGTGCCCGTTCAGCCTCAGCCGGCACGACACCATCCGCTCGCCTGGCGCGAAGAGTGGCTCCAGGGCGGAGACGGTTTTTGGATCGACTTCGAGCAGACGCGCGCGGGAAAACTCGGCTCGCGCGTTCAGAGCAAACAGCAATATCTCGCCCTGGTTGAGGAGTTGCTTCACACCGCTGCGCACCTGCCCGCGTGGGCCATTGCGCATACGGAAAATGGCTTTATCTCAACTGACGAGCTGGTCGACACAGTCAGCCGCGTGCGGAGTGTGGATGCAATTTATTCAAAAGATTTTTCGGATCTGCTGGGCGTGCGCGTTGCAATCGTTACGGCGAGTGGTTAGCAACGAACCGGTACCCGACCCCTCGCACCGTCAAGAGAAGCCTGGGGGTCGTCGGGTCGTCTTCAATATACTTTCGGAGTCTGACAATAAAGTTATCAATCGCTCGCGTATCTGTGTCCTCGTTCAGTCCCCAGACCTTTTCCAGTATCGCCTTGCGCGAAACCACGTTGCCTTCGTGCTTCACCAGGTAACGCAGCAACTGTGCTTCCATCAACGTTAACCTGATCGTTTGTTGTGGTGTGCGCAGCTCGAGATTGCCGAAATCAATGACGCGGCCGTTGAAGGTAAACTCCTCCCGCCCCTGATCTTTATTCGGCGTATCTTTTTGATTCGGGTCGCGGGCTTCAAGGCCGCCTCTGGTCGATTGCTCCTGCGTCTGATCCAGATGAAACCATTGGCGGCGGCGGAGTAACGCGTTCAGACGGGCCAACAGCACGGACAACTCAAAAGGTTTGGGCAGATAATCGTCGGCGCCGGATTCGAAACCGCGCAGCACGTCTTCCGGGCGTCCACGCGCCGTCAACATCAAAACCGGCACAAAGTAACCAGCCGCGCGAAGTTCGGAAGCGACGGTGAAGCCGTCTTTGCCAGGCAGCATCACATCAAGCACAAGCGCGTCGTAGTTTTGATTTTCGTCGAAGAATAGAGACAAGGCGGTCTCGCCGTCGCTAACCGTGCTGACAGTGTAGCCTTCCGCCTCGAGATTAAATCGTAGTCCATCCGCCAGATGCTGCTCGTCTTCTACTATCAAAACAGCGCTCATCGATTATCGCCTCCAGAGACGCAGATTCCGCTGGAAAACGCAGAGAGTAAAACCAGAAGACTAGATGTTCAAGCCTGGCTACGCTCGCGGCAGTTGAATTGTAAACTTGCTGCCGTGTCCCAGACCTTCGCTTTCGGCAAACACGCGGCCGCCGTGTTTCTCGATCACTGAACGCACAATGAAAAGACCGAGGCCTGTGCCTTTGATCCGACCCATGACTCGCCCCGGCACGCGATAGAATCGCTTGAAGATGCGTTTTAACTGCGCCGCTGGAATTCCGATGCCGTGATCCTGAATCCGCACGGCCACCCTTTTTTCGTCGAGCAGCGCAACTTCGACCGACACCTCGACCTCTTTGACGGAATATTTGACTGCATTATCGAGGAGATTTGAAATGGCTGCGCGAAGCTCGTCGGCATCAGCTTTCACTTGCGGCCGCTCGCCATTGAGTGACTCAGCAAAGCTCACGGCAGCGGGACTGAGGTTGTAACGCAGGCGGGCAAGATCTACGCATTCATGCACCAATTCGCCAATATCTATCTTTCTTAGATTGATGTTTCGGCGGCGCTGACCAGATCGTCCCGCGCGTAATATCTGTTCAACTGTCTGCAAAAGCCGATCGCTATCGGCAAGCATCACATCGTAAAACTCCTGCCGCTGGCTCTCAGTAAGGTCTCGCTTTTTCAGCGTCTCGAGATAAAGCCGGATCGAGGTAAGCGGTGTTTTCAATTCATGTGTGACCGCATTAATGAAGGCATCGTGTTGCTCATTGCGACGTATCTCCCGAATCAGAAAGGTTGTGTTGAGAACAAGACCGGTAATTATCAACAGGAAAAAGATGATGCCAAGAACCAACAGGGCTACTTCGCGGGGGTTAAGCAGAATCCAGCCAACGTTGAGCGCAATAGCGAGCGCCACCAGACAAGCGCCGAGCGTTATAAAGAACGCTATGGACTTACCACGACCACTAACAGCCATGTCTTCATTGTAACAGGAGCAGGAGGCAGGGGCAGACGGCAGGAGCAGGATGCGCGACGAATGGCAAGAAAAAACCAGTCGTTAAAAAAAACCAGCAGGCAGTGATGTTCCTGCCGTCTGCTCCTGCCGTCTGCTCCTGGTACTTACGCTGCTTCTTGCAGCTCGGCAATTTCCGGGTTCGCGGCCCTCGCTATCTGCTCTTTGCTAATGAGTCTGATGCCCTTGGCGAGGCCAAGCATTTGTAGCGTGCGAATACCCCACCAATTAACGTCGATTTCATACCACGTCAGACCGTGTCTTGCCGCGCGCGGATGCGCGTGATGGTTGTTATGCCAACCTTCGCCAAATGATAACAAAGCCACCCACCAGCTGTTGGTTGAGTCGTCCCTGGTTTGAAAGCGTCGACTTCCCCACAAGTGGGTTGCCGAATTAACCAGCCAGGTGAAGTGCAATCCGACGGTGACGCGGAGGAACACTCCCACAAACAGAAAGGACCAACCGCCCATTGCAAACAAAGCAATACCGCTCAGAATTAAAGGCACGTAATAGAGCCGGTTTAGCCATGCGTGCACGGGATCCTTCATCAAGTCAGGCGCGTATCGCTGCATTACGTTCTCTTCGTGTTGTTGCGCGGTGCCACGTAGAATCCATCCCATGTGTGCCCACCACCGACCGTCTCGCGGTGTGTGTGGGTCGCCGGGTTCGTCGGTGTTCGCATGATGAATGCGATGAGTCACAACCCAGTTGATGGCGCCGCCTTCCAAAGCAAGCAATCCGCAAAACGTCAGAAAGTATTCCACCGCCTTTGGTGTCTTATAGCCACGATGAGTCAGCAGCCGGTGAAAGCCCATGCCGATACCCAGGCTTCCTGATATCCACCACAGCAGAAGAGTGATTGGGATCACCTTCCAGCTAAGCATGAAAAGAGAAGCAAGTGCGCCGGCGTGAAAAATGATCATAAAAATCGTGGTGTTCCATGCTATAGCACCACGCTTGTTAATATTGCTCGTCTTGTTGTCCATTAAAACTCCGATGAAAAGTATTCAGTCAGACGTTTGATGCTGACTGGCGAACTATCCTAACAAGGGGGAGCAGATGCAGTTGTAATACTTATGTAATCAACCCCTTTGCATCGTTTCCTCGCCAGGAAGTGGTCCAGGGAAGGGCCTTCAACTTGCTTGAGCAAGCAAGATAGTGCATTATTACTGTGTTACTCCTTCTCTCCTGCATCAACGGTGATGCGCCACGCCTGACGTAATGGCTTCGGCGTTTTAGATAGTACGAGAGTGGGCAATGAAAATCTGAAGAAGCTGCTCAACTGAGCGCCCGAACGCGGGCCTTCGCTGCTACCGTACTCCGAAGCCACCTCTGATTCGAAGCTTCCTCTTAATGCTCCACGGAGCTAAGGAAAAATTTACAGTTATGGCTATGAAACTCTACGTGGGGAATCTCTCGTTTCAAACTACGAGCGAAGACCTGCAACAACTATTCGCCCAGGCGGGAACGGTGGAGTCGGCAACTGTTGTCGAGGACCGCGATACCGGGCGTTCACGTGGATTCGGTTTCGTCGAAATGGCCTCGAAGGAAGAAGGCGAAAAGGCAATCGAACAATTTAATGGGACCGATATGAACGGTCGTAACCTGACTGTCAACGAAGCCAGACCGCGCGAAGATCGTGGCAATCGCGGCGGCGGTCGTGGTGGTTATGGCGGCGGTGGGAACCGCGGCGGTGGTCGCGGTGGTTATGGCGGCGGCGGCGGCGGACGCGATAATTCACCTCGCTGGTAGGCAACGGAAAATAAATAGTGAATGGTGAATAGTAAATAGTTTAGAACCAAACCTAATTGCTATTCACCACGAACTATAAAATTTCATGCGATCAACTAAACCAACAAACGATTTGAAAGCAATACTCCTATTCACTATTTACCAATTACGATTTACTTCCGAGAAAGGTTTTTATGCAAAAGCAGACTATACAAAAAGAAGTTATTGAAAAGCAGACTTACGCAATTGGTGACCGGGTTGAAAAGCTGTGCGCAGTGTGCCAGGAAGAACGCGGTCACGTGGTCGCTTCGATTACCAAGCGCGGACTGATCTCGCGAGTGACTTGTCCAAAATGCGGGACCCGCGGTTCTTTCTCAAACGGCGCGAAGCTCACCCGGGGCCGCTCCAAGTCGGTTAATAGCGAGCCCTATGACAGGACGCGTACCTATCGCGCCGGGCAAACGATGAGTCACCCAATCTGGGGTGCGGGCGAAGTGACTGCCCTAATCGAGCCACGTAAGATCGACGTACTCTTCGCGGATCGCATTCGTAGGTTGATTCATTCGCGGGCCGATGCCTAATCGCAATTAGACCCTTCTTCCCTCCGGGCGGACGCAATGGTCCGCCCTACAACTCCAAACAGGTCCATCAGTCCATAATCGATCTTAAGTTTTTCCAGAGTCTTCGGTCACGAGCTCCGCAGCTCTCAGCTTACGCGGCAGCCTTACCTTTCCCGATCTAAATAACACCAGCCACACTACGCCCGAGATTGCCGACAGCAAGCCGGAAACGATCGTTAATGTTCGCGGTGTGATTGAGCGCAGCGACCAACCGGCAATCGAGGTCGACAGGCTCCAGATCAGAAGCTCTGTTGCCCGGTCTGTCGTGGAAACGCGGCCGCGCAGATTGTCGGGGACTAGACGCATCAACAGCGTTTCCTGAACGGCAAACTCGGCGCCCAGCAATATGCGGCCCAGGAAAAGAAACAGGCAGGCCAACCACAAATTTGGCATCAACCCGATCAGTGCGAACAGAAACCCCTGAACTACTAAGCTATAACCAATGAATCCGGTCGTCTTGCCGAGAAAGGCAAAGTAGTAGCCGACCCGTCGGGCGATCATCATACCGATGAAGAGGCCAAGACCGCCTGCGAAATAGAGTGCCGCGACCGCGGAGTCTCCGCTGATTCCCCGTTGGCCCATGAAGACAATACCGCCGAGCCGGTCCAGAATCAGGTTAACCGCGCCGCCGCCGCTGGCCCAAAGCACGTTGGTCAGCAGAATAGCCGCAACCGGCGCATGCCGGATTATGTACGACCAGCCTTCGCGTATGTCTGACCAGTAACTCACCTTCCTTTTTCTGGCGCCCTCATTCTCCAACGCAAGTTGCTTTGTTTCTCTCTCGGGAATAAGCCAAACGGAAAGCGCCGAGCCAACGAACGACACCGCATTTACGATGAAAGCGGCACGATAGCCGACGTTTGCGGCTGTCCAACCGCCCAGCGCGGCACCTAGAGACATCAACAGGAAACGTGAAGAAAACATCAACGCATTTCCCGCCAGCAGGTCGCGCTCGCCCGTAATGTTCGGCACAGCAGCATTTTTGGCAGCCTCGAAAAACGACCCGAAGAAGGACAGCAGTGCGGTGCACAGATATGCAATCCATAAATCTTCCGGCCGATGAACAAGTAGAAAGCCAAGGGCGACTGCAACGCGTGCGAAGTCACTAACGATCATTACCGCTCGCCGCGACCAGCGATCTACAAATGCACCGGCCAAAGGCGCAAACAACGTGAAAGGGACCAGGCGGGCGAGTAGCATGATGGTGGTGACTTCCGGGTCACCATGCGACACCAGGCGCACCAATCCCAATCCGGCGATGAAATTAAACCAGTTGCCGAGTTCGGAAATAACCTGTCCCCACCACAGGCGTCGGAAAGAACGATTGCGGCGTAGGAGCTGGATGTAGGTTAGTGAGTCCATAACTAAAACTGGTTTCGAGTTTCGAGTTTTAACTTACCTCGGCTGTTTGTCCAAACAGTTCGCAACCGAGAAATAAAGTGGAATCGCAGCCAATCGCAGAACTCAAAACCCGAAACTCGGAACTCGAAACCTAAATGAAAGAGCCGCCAGTTCAAACCAGCGGCTCGCAACCTTGGCAGACTACCTTGAGATTTATCCGCCAACAAACTTCGGTGGCCTCTTCTCAATAAAGGCTGCGACGCCCTCTCTGAAATCCTTTGTTAGACCGGATTGAATTTGCGCCTTTCTTTCGAGTTCCAATTGTCCGCCATGGTCATTCGTTGCGCTTGCTTCCAACAATTCCTTAGTTCGACCGATAGCTGCGGTCGGCGCCTGGGCCAGTTGTTCGGCCATTGCCAATGCTCGGGCCAGCAACTCCTCATCAGGAACGACTACATTAATCATCCCCATTTCCAGAGCATGCGCTGCCGTCACTACTTCCCCTGTCATCATTAGTTCCGTGGCCCGCTTCCAACCCACCAGCCGCGGCAAAATGAAAGTCCCACCACAATCGGGAACGAGTCCTATCTTTATGAAAGCCTGGTTGAATCGCGCGCTCTCACCCGCCACGACGAGGTCACAGGCGAGCGCCAGATTACATCCGCCGCCCGAAGCCGCGCCATTAACCGCTGCAATAAACGGCAAAGGCGTACGGCGAATAAGGAGGATGCACTCATTCAGGAGCCGTAAAGGCTCGTCGAAGAACGCTTCCACTTTTCCTTCGCGCGCGGCAAGTCTCTGCATCTCGCGCAGATCGCCACCGGCACAAAAAGCTCGACCTGCTCCCGTTAAAACTATCGCTCGCGCGCCGCTTTCACGAGCGTCACTAACAGCTGCCTGAAATTCTCGGCCAACTTCGGTGGTTAAAGCATTCAACGAATTCGGGCGATTTAGTGTGATCAGTCCAACCGCCCCGCGCATCTCGACTTGGATGGTCTCGTAACTCATATTGATCTTGAGCGCACTTCTGTGAACCTACAAACGCGCATCCAGGCGTACTCGTAATCCTGGTTTCGTTTTCGCAGTGACCCCCTGGTCAACCGTCGACCTCAGCTTGACATGATAATCAGGTTCTCGGCTGTGCTGCTCGACTCGCGCCGAAACAATCACCGCACAGCACGGGCCTACCAGTCGAAGGCTTGAACGGCACAGTGTCGGTCTTTCCACACTGATCGCAGGTAATCTCAAATCTCTGACGTTCGCCACCAGATCCTTTTGGTCCGCCAAAGTTTGAGCGGCGCGCATCCCTGCAAGGCTTGCAGCGTTTTGGATGAGTCAGGTTGCGTTCTTGATAATATTCCTGCTCGCGTTCGGTGAAAGGAAAAGTGTTCCCACACTCCGCGCAGGTGATCTCGATGTCTGGCATGGCTGCCTCCATGAGTGGGACTGAGGTCTCGCCACTCTCTTTGCTCTTCGGGACGCAAGCGAATCATGGTTCCGTTTCTAACGGCTGTTAACCCCCAAGGGGGGATTGGCAAAAGCGCTGGCGCTGAAGCCCTTCGCCTACGGTGCTCGCGTTCCGAAACGGTTTAAGTGGGCTGAGTTTACTCTACAGTAAGCGAAGCTTCAAACATTTATCTGAAAGTTTCAACTTTGCAATTCAGCCACATGTGCTCGAACCGTTTGTCCGAGGGTTTGCAAATCGTAGCCACCCTCAAGACACGAGACGATGCGCCCCTGACATACATCGCTGGCCCACTCCTTAATCGTGCGAGTCATTGAAACAAAGTCTTCGTCCTCGAGCAATAGTTGGCCGAGCGGGTCCCCCTGGTGAGAATCAAAGCCTGCCGAAATAAGTATGAGGTCGGGTTTGAACTTCCCGCTGATCTCATCGAGCGCGGCATCAAACATTCTCTTTTGCTCACTTGCCGGCGTAAGCGCGCGTAACGGCACGTTCAAGGTGGCGCCAACGCCTCGACCCACTCCGCTTTCACCTCGGGCGCCCGTTCCCGGATACCACGGATACTGATGCATGGAAAAAAAGAATACCGTCGGATCGTCATAAAAGATCCCCTGGGTACCATTCCCGTGATGCACGTCCCAATCGACAATAGCGACGCGATCTATCTCGGAATAATGGTTCTGCGCATAACGGGCGGCCACAGCCACAGTGTTGAAAAGACAGAATCCCATAGCGCGCTCCGCGGTGGCGTGATGACCCGGCGGCCGCACCGGCACGAAAGCATTGGAAACTTCATTACGCATTATCAAATCAATCGCTTCGCAGGCCGCGCCGGCGCCATGTAAAGCGGCATCCATCGACCTCATTGAAACAACCGTGTCGGCATCAAGATAGCCGGTCCCTTCGCTCACTACGCGTTCGATCTGCTTGTAAAGTTGCGGGGTATGACAAGCTTGTATGTCACCTCGCGGCGCTTCCCTCGCCTGAACTTCTAACAACTTCGGCCACAGCTCGGAGTCTTCGCGCAGCGCTTTCATTACTACGCTGTAACGCGACGGCGACTCCGGATGATGCGCACCCGTATCGTGCTCTTGGAAAATGGGATGATGAATAATTGCAGTTGTCATTTAGAGCAAACAGTAAACAGCAGACAGCTAACAGTCAATTAGCCAGTCCGCAGTCGCCAGTCGTTAGTCGGCAATCTGAATTAGGGCGACAAGGCCGGAGCCGACTGCGGTTTGCCGTCTGCTGTTTGCTGTTTGCTGTTTGCTGTTTAACTGTTTGCTATCCCTTCCCCCGTTGTCTTGATCTCAACGAGGCTGGATAATAACCAGAATCAAAAGCATACGGGCAATTCGGCTTATCTGAGGAAGAACCGCAAAAGACTCCCAAATTTCCTCAGTTTTTTCCAAGCAAAGTCAGAACTCGTTTCTGGCGCAACCGGGAATGAGGATTGCTCTTCTACACGACGGAGGCTTGGAACTCTTATTTCCCAGAGCCATATTCATGTAACTATCAGGAGGAAGCAGATGGCATACGATGACGAGCAGGCGAGGAGAAGCAGGGTCGTGGTGGAAACTCCGACAGCAAGACGGGAAGTCACGCAGACGGAAGCTGTTCGCAACGATCGCGGTGGCATTTCGGGAGCGACGGTTGGCGTGATCGTGGTGGTAGCAATTGCGCTTATAACGATAGTTGTATTGTTCCTAATGAACGGCCAACCGCCCGACACAACGAACGCCAATCTTGCGGCGCAACAACAACCGGCGCAGCAGCCGCCAGTTATTGTGCAGCAGCCCGCCCCACAGCAACAGCCGCCGGTAATTATTCAACAACCGGGCGCGCAGCCACCTCCGGTTATCATTAATCCAGCGGCTCCGAGCGGTGGATCAGTAACAAGCGGTTCGGAGGATGTCGCGATTCAGACAGCCATCGACAAGAAGATTAGCGACGACCCCACTCTTTCAAGTCTGGGCGTGACCGCAACTGTTCTGGATGGCAAGGTCACTTTAACGGGAACCGTCAAGAGCGAGGCGCTCAAGTCGCAGGCCGAACGAATAATCGGATCCATCAAAGGAGTGAAGCAAGTTGACAACCAGATCGTCGTGATGAGCTGAAAACAGTGAAAAGTGAAGAGTGATGAGTGAAGAGGTTATAGGGGCGGACCTGCGTGTCCGCCCCATGCGTTTGTGGGAAGGCGGTTCTTTATTACTCTTCACTCTTCACTGGTCTCAGTAGCCCTCGGTATGTTGGCGAAGCCACTCATCCAGTTCCTCTTCGCCTGGTTCCCGCCCAAGCTCCTCTCGCAAACGTTGGTGCAGATACTCGTGCTCCGTCCTGGCAACGCCTGCAAGTTTGGCGTCGGGGTCATCTTCGGCGTCTCTATTTCCGTCGTCATCAAGCGTCATAACCAGAACCTCACGGGAGGCTAATGATGTTTCGATTGTCAGACTACTTTCCTCTCCCGCAATTGTCAGACGCCTTCGGTCGCCGTCTGCAAAAAAGTGGACATCCTCGATCTGACAATTAACCGGCGGTAGCTTAAGTCGTAACAGCTTGTCAGGGCTCCTATCCTTGCCGAGCAGGACCTCTATATCAGACTTGATCTCGGCCTTAATTTCCCGGTCCACCTCCAGTTCACTTACCGCCACTGGATGAGGCAGCAGACTCATTTCACCGTCCAGCAGGATCGTCCAAACAAATCCTATGTCGAGCAAAATATACAACGCTTCGTCGAAAACAAAATAGCCGAGCAGGGTTGCGCCCAGAACGTGGGCAATGACGTGATCCTGATGAGTGGTTGTATCTTTCGGTGTCCAGTTTGTCACGCTGAGCTCCATTAGGGATCCGAAAAGATACGCTATCTGTTGGTCGGTATAAACTCAATCGGAGTAGTGTGCGCCGAGTTGCTCCTGCAACGTCTCCGGCACTAACTTCCAACTTGCGTTGCGGAGCTTGTGAGAATCGAAATCTGCGGTGTGCATGCGCAAGGCGCGCCAGTGAGCCAGCTTCTCTTCGTATAGCCAACGATACATCGGTCCGTGACCACGGCGGCTGTAGAAGACGTTGACGACCTCAATCTCTTCCTCGTCAACAGCAATGCCGCCCGGCAGCAATGTGCTCGAGGAATTAACGTACAGCCGCAGTCCGCTCATGGTTGTGGTCATTTTCGTTTATTCAGTCGAGCCCGCCACCGTGACCGCGTTGCACCTCTTCACTTTCAACTTTTGTGAAGTGCACCAGCCCGCGCTTTACTTCTTCGAGCGCTATGCTTGTATTCCTGCGTCTTCCCTTGTCGTCCTCGATCCGCGGCTTAGACCCGTGCAGCAGTTGTTTCGTTCTTAAACCAGCAACGATGATTAAGCGAAACCGGGAATCTATCCCCGGCCAGGTCCCCTCATTCGCCACTCCTGTTAAGCTATTGCCGTTTAATTTTTCTGTGCTAATCATTGCTTGGTCTTTTTAGGCCTTTCGAATTTGCTACGGGTTTAGAACTTTTTTGGATGCGCGTTATGGAGAAGCTATAGAAACTTCGCGAGGAGAAATAGCGCGGGCAATGTTACGACTACGATTACCAGCAGTTGCAGCCAATTCATCGCCGACTTTTTGCACTTAGGGCAACGTATTCTCCAAAGGGGTAATATCCTGCCACAGTGATCGCATGAAGAAATCATCCGGTTACTCCACTCTTCGATTGCTTTCCTTCGCCGTTTCTCATGACTTGCTCAAGCTGCGTGCGATCGAGCGGGCGACCAAGGCTCAACCTCATTAGCGGATCCGCTACTAACCAGAAGGACGCTTTGCCTTCATCTGTGGTAGTAAGGTTCTTAAAAGCCGCAGTGTCGAGCACGACAGGCCTGAAGCATTCCATTCCACTGTCACGCGCACGCGCCAGCATTGCCTCGCCGCTACTATGAAACACCGGGACGCGGAAACTACCCTGATCATCGAGCGCAAACCAATCACCATTGGCGCGTCGCATGGCAAACAAAGTTTTCATTGAAGTAGGCTCTATCAATTTAATAAGAATCACGCGCGCCGCGTTGAAGTGATGTGCAGATCATCGTCAGTGTCATGACGCACGAAAACTGAAAGCACGAGAAATGCCGCGCCACAAGCCAGGACAGCCATCGCGATGGCCCACCACAAATGGCCTGAACCGCCGTCGACGCTCTTAAATGTGACGAACAAGTAAAACTGCCAGATAGCGATCGCGGCAACCACAATCACAGCAACAATCGCTCCCGTCACGTTCTTTATGTTCTTTTTCGCGTAGCTCATTTATCTATCCCCCCTCAATTCCTACCTGGCTTCAGCTCCAACCCGATGTCTTACGTTTGAATCTTGAGTCGATTGCTGCCCGCCTGAACACACACACACATCGCCGTTCACATGTGCAAGCGTTGAGCGTTTCCTGTTGTATTTTGTCGTGGAGATAGACATCAGGATTCCCTGGCACTGGTCGAGTTTGAAAAACAAACAGACGGCACAAGGAGAACGAAGCTACGCGCAAATCCTGATGTCGAGAGTAGATTTTCGAAGAACTAATACCTGCTCAATATACCACACATGACTACGAATCTGCGGTTTCGGAGTGTCAGTTGTCCGTTCATTAGCTTGCGCTAGTCGTGTCGCTCTGTTGACCACCCTTTGAATGTAACCTGATGTCTCCGGCGAGCGGCTGCGCGACGAGCCGCGGGCAATGCAGCGCTGGGAGCGACAGCGCCAAACATAGGCGCTCTGTCATTAGATTGCGGTTCCACATTCCACTCGTTGATGAAGGCCCAGCGCGTCTTTGCCACAGAATTCGGCGAAGATAGCGCGACAGTCGCGGCCACTGATTGTTTGAGATTATCCGTCAGGCTGAAACCTCCATCTCTGCTGAACCGCTCTAAACGAAAGAGAGCGGAGACTTTTTGACTGTTGAGACATAATCAGCAAAGCTTGGTATTGCATCTGCTTCGCTTTCGTAAGTATCGAAGACCGACAGAAGCCTGGTTGTTCTCAGTAATTCACGGAACGTCTCAGTGAGACCTACGAGCTTGATTTCCCCACCCTTGTTCTCTACTGAGACCTGGCTGGCAACCAGCTCGCCCAGGCCACAAGAGTCGATATAAGTAACGCCCGCCAGATTCAAGAGAATAAGAATCTTTTTTTCCAGAAGCAGGCAGCGTATCGAGTTGTGTAGCTGTAGCGTGCTCCCGCCTACTCTCAACCTGCCCTTCAAGTCCAGAATGGCCACATCTCCGACCCGGCGCTCATTGATGTAAAGGTTAATCACTTGCTTGACATTACTGTAATGGGGCGTGTATGTCAAATACAGTATATATTGCAGATGGACAATATTTACCGTATGTGGTAAATAGTTGTAGTGCGCGTGGAAACATTTATGATTGAAATTCGAGTAGACCACTTGCTGGCAGAGCACGGGCGGACCTTTTACTGGTTGGCTAAAGAGACCGGTATTAGCCACACTACCCTTTGGCGTTTGAAGAAGGGCAAGGCCCTTGGTATTAACTTCGAAACCCTGGAGAAAATGTGTCAGGCACTTAAATGCCAACCGGGTGATGTGCTCGCGCTGGCGCTTGCGAAGAAAAACGGGAAGAAAGGCGCCCCTCGCGAACGCGCAAGAAAGAAGCAGCGATGAGTACTAATACGGCTAACCCTTTAACGGCTAAATTCATTGGAGACGCAGCAGATGTGCACCTGGAGCTAAGTAACGACGCCGACCACGCCCTCAAATGCGTAGAGATTCTGACAGTTTTCCTTAAGGATCTTGAAACTCCGGGCGGTGGGCCTTCACAAGCACATATTAGATTTGACGCAATAGACTCCATTCGGCCAAAAGAGAATGTGGTTCTCTCTCACAAGACCTGGATTAATGGAAAGGTTGCCGACGCGAACACTGATCTGTTGGCGCGCCTGAAAGTGATTGCGGGCGAAGCCAAACCGTATGTACTTGATATTTCATGGCAGGATCCGGAAGGCAAAACTCGTTTTCAACGAATACCGGTTGGACATTGAAGAAGAACAGCGGTCAGGGGGTCAGCGGACCGTCTGAAAGAAGTCAGCAATGAAGATTTGTGAATTCTGTTTGCAGTACCAGCAAAATGGTGAATGCCGACTCGGTCTCAAGATTCCGAAGAGTATGACTTGCCGTGAGTTTGGCCCAACCCTGGAAAAATTCTGCTCCGACGCCAAAGATTTTGTAGATCCAAAGCAGATCGTGCAGATGGCAACCTACTTCGGAGTCAAGGGACCGGAACTGAAGAAGGTTAAGGCGATGGCTGCACTAGAAGACGGTCAACGTCCCTAGGCCCGGATTATTCATGAACCTTCATGTCATTTCAGCCTGCGTAGCGGGCGACAGCATAAAGCCTGGGGCGCGAGCCCCAGGAAAGCAATGTAGATGAACATCAGCCCGTGTAACGGGCGGCAGCCTGTTGCTTTCGAGACGAGCGCGAACTGGTCCACGCTGTCGCCTGCTTCGCAGGCTTGGAACTCTTTCTTTGCAGTGACCTGGGGCAGACGCCCCAGGCTTTATGCTGTCGACTGCTAACGCAGGCTTAGTGAACAAATCCGCAGTTCGTGAATAATGCGGGCTAGGAACCGCTATCCCTCGTCCTCCACCTGGATCCAAAAAAGAAAACTGCAAAAGCATGAAAGGTCGAACTTTTGTTCGACCCTTCACCGCGCCCCTCAAATAGATAACGGCACCTGAAGACAAGCAAGCGCTCGCTGCTCTCAAATGAATCTGGTTTCAGTTGCCATTCAGGCCGTCGTAATAACCATTCTCAAAGCCCGCACGGTAGTAGCGTTGATATAGTCCACGATCACCTAGCTTTGAGCTGTAGTCCGTGGTGGCCTTCTGGTAGGCACTTTTGTTGCGAAAATCTGAGCGGCGGTTGTTGTTGCGATCTTTGCGGCCTTCCTTGATGCCTTCGTTGTAGCCGGCGTTCAGCGCCGTTTGGCGAAGTTCGAATGAACCGCCGTAGTTGTCGTAACGATCCCAGTTGCGGCCACGGCGATTCTGACCGTTGTTGGGGTTCCAGTCCCAGTTGCGGTTGCGGTTGTTATCGTCGCTCTGCCGCGGCCTTCCAAAGCCACCAACGGAACCTTGAGGATTAAAGCCGTCGTTGAATCCAGTCTCGTAAGCCTCACGAAAATACCGGCGATACAACTCGCGGTCACCGAGACGTGAGCTGTAGTCTTTGGTGGCTTTGCGGTAGTCGCTTTGATTGCGGTAGTCGGAACTCCTGCCCTTCTGACGCGCGGCAGTGCCGTCCTTCAAGCCTTCGTTGTAGCCGGCGTTCAGAGCCGTCTGGCGCAGGTCGAAAGAGCCGCCATAATTACCGTAGTTATCCCAGTTTCGTCCACGCCTATTTTGATTGAGATCGCGATCGTAGCGGCGGCCCTGGACGTCACCGTTATTGGGATATTGCGCCTGCGCTGTCGAGCTCAGACCAATGCCAATAATAAGCAGAAACGACCATACGACTATCGCTGCCCCAATTCTGACTTGTGTACTATTTGTTTTCATAATTACTCCTTTGTTGCTCAGTAGGGCAACTCTTGTGCCCTGCGGAGGTCGTGAATAAATCACGTCACAATCTGGATTACTACACGACTCCGCTACGAGTATTAAAACCGCACCGGAAGATTTTTGCTCAAGGATAGTAAGTGGGTGCGTGCCAGATGCCACAAGTTCCCACTAGAGTCGTCTCTCAGAAACAACAGTAGACACGAAAAACAGAGAAGGGCCGGCTGGATCCCAGTGTCGAAGCTGATTTCTTGAAGATAATACTAGACTGGCATGTTCACCCGGTCTGTGCGCTGCCACACATACCATGAAATGATTGCGAGGTTGGGAGCAATTTGATTGATCTACTGATTCTGTGTGTGACAAATTGCGCACACCTTTAGGTACGTAGTGGCCGAAGCTGGGTCAACAATCTTTTAACGAGCCCTACAGCGATTTCAGATAGTCAAGCACGTCGCGCTTCTCTCGGTCGGTCAACTTCAATCCCCCAAGGTTGTTGTAGTGATTGACAACGTCGAGCAAAGTCGCAAAGCGACCATCGTGGTAAAAGCCACCGGTCTGGTGGGTCCAGAGCCCTTTGAGCGGCGCCGTGCGGTAGCGTTCGTCCGGCGAACGTTTCGCCTGAAAATCATCAATGCCGATCTCGGCAGGCGTGTGCATGTTCCAGCCCGGCTCTGTGAAGGTCGGCGGCACATGACACTTAGCGCAGTTCGCTTGCCCGCTAAACAAGGCTTTACCTCGTGCCGCGCCCGCACGGTTGAAACTACCATCCGGCGGCGTCGGCGCGGAGATGCCGAGTTGATACAACTGTAGCGCTGGAAGCTTAGACGAGATCAGATCGGGGTTGTTTCGTACGTTCGCAAAACCGGCCTTCGCGGCTATCGGAAATTTGACCGGGTCGTTCAACCGCGGATCATAGAAAGTTCCCTTCCCGTGCATCTCGAGGTTCGCTACGAATGCATTCCAATGGCTAACGCCTCCCCAACCGGTCCAGGTGTGCAGGTTTACACCAGCAAGACCAAAAGCGGGGGGAATCAAGGTTGCGGCTGATTTGCCGTCTGGTCGGAAACCTTTGCCATCCAGGAAAAGTTCGGCATCGAATTTACCCGGCCCCCAGGCGGCCAGCACTTTCTTCACCGTTGCTTCATCGACACCCAGGAGGCTCGTCACCGCGCTCAAATCAGGGGCAAGCGAAATAATGGCTCCGACGTTGAGATCGCGATTGGCCCACCCGTCAAGGCGATGACCAATTCCCGGTGTGAATGCGTTATCGACCGTGGAGTGGCAAAGGGCGCAGGTAATTCCCATCGCCTTCAGACTGCCATCCTGGTTAAACTGCCCTTGAATGCCGAGGACCGAGTTAAGCTTGATTAGGGCCAGGGTTATCGCGGGATCGTCCAGGTTGACCTGGCCTCGCTTGATTTTTTCGACGAGGTCTGCGGGAAGGGCATCCATGTCAACTTTCAAGCCGACAGCGAGTGCGGTCTTCGGGCTGACGCCGGCGCCGACGCCTCCAAATTTAGTACCCTCGATCGCCCGATGAAGCTTGAGCGTATCGCCCCAGAAAGCCTCATCGCCGAAGGTGTCAAAGCGAAAGATTTGCTTTCCATCTTCCAACACCGGCGGTGCGATGATCTGCTGGTCGAACCCTTCTCCGTTGCCTTGACTCTGTTCACTTTGGGCCTGACCCGCGCCTGCAAAATACACCACGGCGATGGCAATACCTGCCAGCAGCATGATTGCCAGTGCTAATCGCGTAACGCGCTCGCCGGCAGCTCTACCAACTTTGCCATCGTTCTCGATTTCCACACGGTTCTTGCGACTATCTCTTTCTTCGGACATAGCTTTCACCCTCATCAACTGAAACGGTTCTCCAGCGCGCTTCAGATTAGGTTTCAGCCTGAGCGCCCTGTGGCCTTTTGAGGGCCTGAAGATTAGTAGTGTCGGCGATGACGCTTGCGAATCTTATAGGTGTAGAGTGCTCCGCTTCCTGCGCCGGCCCCGGCACCTATCAGCGCGCCTTTCTTTCCGCCAGCGAGGCCGCCAATGCCCGCGCCCGCTGCGGTTGTTCCGGCTACCGTTAACTTATCTCTATGTTTCTGCCAGAAACTGCGCGAATGAAGATGGCGTCGGTGGCGCTGTTGCGCCGTAGCGCTCGGCACCGCGAATCCCAAAACCACGAACATCAACATTACGACAAGTAACTTTTTCATGCTGTACTCTTGATTTGAATTAGTGTACACCGCTTCCTCCGCCAGCTCCGGCGCGTATCAAAGCGCCGTATCAATCGCTCGCAGTACTGAAGCTGAAGAACTGAGCAGAAAGTGAGCGTTCGGCTGGACGGCGCTGGTTAACAACCCAGCGCGTAGCGACGTCAGCGGCTTTGGCTTTTGCAATTAGGGCTCTCACGGTTTCAATAAGACCCTCAACGTCTGGTTTAGACACGTAAGCATTTGCCCCTGCTGCAATCCCGTTCTGCTTATCGGCGTCGTACGCAGCGCCCGAATAGAAAAGAATTGGCGTTTTGGAGTCAAACGCGCGAATCTGGCGGCAGAATTCAAAGCCATCGAGTTGGGGCAACCAGCCGTCCAACAGATAAAGGTCGAAGCATTGCGCCTTGATCAGGGGCCAAGCCTCAGCAGCGGATTGCGCGCATGCGACGTCAATTTGCTGTGATTTCAGCAGCAAACTCAGCAGCTCGCAAGCGTCCAAGTCATCATCAACACAAAGCACGCGGGATAGCGTATTGGATGGCATTGTGGCCTCCTCTAACAGCGGGTTCTTGCCGGGTCGAGCTTATCCTGGCCCTTGTTGATGACCTTGTCTGTGCGTTGACGCACTTACGGGAACGTTATAGTATCTCTTCACTGCTCCCCTCGATGATTTGACTCAAAAACAATGCGCCACCAACACGAGCAAGGGGTTTCTGCTTACGTCGTGAAAAGCAACTTCCGTCTACGGCCCGGAAAGGGAACCGCATGACTGCCGATACTACCCGAGAAGAAGCGTCCCAGAATCATTTGCTTGCCGGTGTCAGCGATGAGGAGTTGGCGCGCCTGCTCCCTAATTTGCAACTCGTCTCTCTGCCGCTCGGTCAGGTCCTCTATGAATCCGGGGAAAAAATGGACTATGTCTATTTCCCGACAACTGCGATCATTTCACTGCTTTACATAATGGAAAACGGCTCCACCGCGGAAATCGGCGTGGTGGGCAAAGACGGCCTGGTAGGCATTGCCATCTTCATGGGCGGTGATACCACTCCAAACCGCGCCGTGGTGCAGAGCGCCGGCAAGACTCTCAAGATGAAGGCAGAGATGATGAAAGATGAGTTCACGCGCGGCGGCCGTTTTCATAATCTGTGTCTGCGCTATACGCAGGCGTTGATTACACAGATTTCCCAGACCGCTGTTTGCAACCGGTTGCATTCAGTGGATCAGCAACTTTGCCGCTGGTTGTTGTTGAGCCATGACCGTCTGCCGTCGGACAGACTAATTATGACCCAAGATCTGATTGCCAACATGCTGGGCGTGCGCCGCGAAGGAATAACTCACGCCGCCAAACGGCTGCAAACCGCAGGCTACATTAGCTATGTTCGTGGCGATATGACGATCCTCGATCGGAAAGGGTTAGAATCCGGCGTCTGCGAATGCTACCACGTTGTCAGAACCGAGTATGATCGTCTGCTCGGCTAAGTTTCCCCTTTGGCCCCGGAACCGATATGTGTGGGAGCGCACAGACTTGCTCACCCCGGTAGTGCAATAGTGAAAGGATGAATATGAAACGAAAAGCGATGAAGCTTTTGCTGATGCTGGCGATGGCGCTTTCTTTACTCTTGACCCCGTTGTATGGCATTGCTCAACAAAATAACAACACTGCCAAAGGGCAGGTGAAGCAAAGCGGCACAGAGGTCGGCAGGGCCGGCAAGAGCATGGGCCGAAATGTTAGGCATGGCCGCGTACTGCGCGGTGGCAAACATTTTGGAAAACACATGGGGCGCGCCGGTAAACACTTCGGACGCGGGACCAAGAAGGCCGTCAAACACGTAATCTCCTAGAGTCGCTGCTCGATTAACGCACAGGACAATCGGCTCGTCATTCTGTAATGTAACTCTGCTGGCATTTTATGACTTAACCAGTTTCCCATCCGACATCGGGACCCGTTTCCGCAAACCTCTCCTTATGCCGCTTGCTGTCTTTCATGACGCGACCGATACAAGGAGTACCGATGTCATCCACAAAAAGTCCACGCATTGCCAACCAACTGCTCGCTGCGCTACCAAAGAAAGACTATCAGGAGCTGCAGCGTCACTTAGAAGAAATCCCTCTGGTTTTCGAGGAGATTCTCTACCAGCCCAACGTATTGATTAGCGACGTCTATTTCCCAAACAGTGGAATTATCTCTCTGCTCGCCGCTGTCAATGGGCGCGCCACGCTTGAAGTCGGGTTGGTAGGTAAAGAGGGCATGCTTGGCATGTCTGTCTTCATGGGAGTTAACACTTCGCAGAACCGCGTGGTGGTTCAGGGTGCCGGCTCAGCGATGAGGATGAAAGCAACTGCTCTTCGCAAGCATTGTAACGATGGGGGTGTATTGTCGCGCCTGCTTCGGCGCTATTCCCACTCATTGATAACGCAGATAACGCAGTCCGCAGTCTGCAATCAGTTTCATCTGGTCGACGCTCGGCTGGCACGCTGGCTGCTCATGACACATGACCGCATAGGAGACGACGAGTTTCAACTTACGCAGGAATTCCTGTCTAACATGTTGGGCGTCCGGCGCGAGGGCGTATGCCGGGCAGCGGCAAATTTACAGAAACGCAATATGATTTCGTACAGCCGCGGTCGGCTCAGAGTCATTGATCGCGCGGGGCTCGAAGCAACCTCATGCGGATGTTACGAAGTCATCAAAGATGAAGCCCATACTGCTTGAGGGTGTAGACGTATGCCCTCGTTCATTCCAAGCGTGCGCCTCACCCGAATAATAAGCGGGCTTATTCACCATACGCCTCATTCAACTTCCGAAAGTGATAACCCATAGCCGCCAGGCGCATCGACTGTGGGAACTGATCGTGATGCCTGCGGATCGTGAGTGCAAGAAAGCGCCAGAATTCTTTGCGCTCGCGATCGAGCACACCCAACTTGAGTATCAAACGAATGAACGCTGCTACTCCGCTGGTGATCTTCATGCGTACCGGTTCCGGCACATCCTGGGCTGTCCGCTTAAGTGAATCGAGTGCCCGTTGATAGTATTCGCTGGGCTTGTAGATCGTACGCATGATTGATTGGTAGCCTGCGATCAGGCGCGCGGCGTCCATCCTGGGCACAAAGTTGAGCGCGCAGTTCGTATTGTTACCCGAACTTTCACCGAGTAATCGACCTTCCTTCTCCAGCCGCCGCCACAACTGAGTGTCCGGTAAGGCAGTGAGCAAACCAACCATCGCCAGCGGTATTGCGCTTTCGCGAATGAAGCTGATCTGCCGCTCAAAGATGTCCTCGGGATCGTTATCAAAGCCGACAATGAAGCCCGCCATCACTTCCATCCCATGACTCTGAATCTTCCTAACTGATTGCAGCAGGTCGCCGCGGTTTTGTGACTTCTGCGCCTCTTTGAGACTTTCTTCAACCGGAGTTTCGATACCCAGAAAGACGCGACGAAAGCCGGCGCGTTGCATCTCGCTAAGCAGGTCATCGTCGTCGGCGAGATTTACGCTGGCCTCAGTCAGAAGCGAAAATGGATGGCCGTTTCTCTCTTGCCACTCGGCCAGCTCGGGCAGTAGTCGCCTGACATTCTTTTTGTTGCCGATGAAATTATCGTCGACGATGAAGACCGTGCCGCGCCATCCGAGGCGTAGCAGCGCGTCGAGTTCAGCCAGCATTTGTTGATTACTTTTTGTTCGTGGCACGCGTCCGTAGATTTCGATGATGTCGCAGAATTCGCAGTTGAAAGGACAGCCACGCGAATACTGCACCGACATCGAGCTGTAGCGCTTCATGTCCGCGAGATGGAAATCAGCCACCGGAGTGGTTGCCAGCGGCGGCCGCTCCGCAGCCTGATAGGTTCGCTTTGCCTCGCCGCATTGCAGATCCTGAACAAACTGCGGGATGGTCGTTTCCGCTTCGCCTAGAAAAATATGATCAGCTGCCGGCAAATCTTCGATTGTCGTGGTCACGTATGGACCACCAAGAACGACGCGCTTACCGCCGGCCTTACATCGCCTAACGACCTCATGGACGGATTCTTTCTGCACCAACATACCAGTGACAAAAACAATGTCCGCCCAGTCGATAGCGGATTTCTTCAAGGCGCTCACATTTAGGTCAATCAGCCGCCGCTCCCACGATTGTGGCAATAGCGCCGAAACAGTTAAGAGACCGAGCGGTGGGAAAGCGCATCGCTTGCGCTCAAAGGGCAAGGCGTGACGAAAACTCCAATAAGTATTGGGAAATTCAGGGTTGACTAACAAAACCTTCATCGCGTGCTCCTTCGCTGCCAGGAAGACCTGCAATCGGGCGTTTGAAATCGAACCAGGATAACTACAGGCTTTGCAGTAATCCTAATACTGAATCAGGTATTCGCAGGTAATAGTTACGTAAAAATTTTTATCTGCCAGAGAGAACAAAACTTACAGTCGGGACACAGAAATATCACAACTTTCCGGCGAGGAAAGAGGATGGTGTACTTTACACACCCATGCCAATTTAGCGCCGTCTGGAGCGGTATTCGGCAAACGAATAGGCCAGCAGCATCATCCAGACCATACATGAGGATGTCCATATGGAGATCTGAAGAATAACGGCCTTAGTGATTGGCGTGTTTGACATAACATCATAAGTGAGCCAAGAAACAGACCAAGCCAAACCGAGCAACTCTAAGACGATGGAGCCTTACATTTTGGCCCTCGCGCTAAATGTGTCCTTTGCGGTTTGGCTCAGTACTCGCCCGGTCATTGTTAACCGTACTGTTACCACGGTAGTAATAATCGTGATAACTGCCGTTACGAGCAGAATCATTACGGTCTGGTACATGCGCTCCCCTTTGTGGCGAGGATAGGGAATCTGAGAGAACAGCGCGGTTTATATCACTGAATTGCTTCCGCAAGGCATCCTCGAATGAGTGCAGAGCAAGTGTAAAGGGCTTGCCTTTATTTCCGGCGGGATTCGGAATCTCTCGTTTCATCAATTCAACATTCTACACCTTTTAGTTTTCGCGGCGTAATATCTTAGCAAACCAAAGCTCTTTGATCTTGTTCCAACATCCCCGAAGGGGAGTTAATCTCGCGTCCCAGCCCTGCTTTCCTAAAATCTGATTGATCTCGTTGTTAGTTAATCTAGTAGTAGTTTGATCCTTTTTCCTTCTTCTGCGATAAGACAATCCGTTAATTACCATTCTCTTTGGATCGGGCTTCTTAGATGCTACTATCCGACCCTTGTAAACAAAACTTTGCACAGTCGCCACAACGTTCCCTTGCTTATTCCAGTAAAATTCCTCTCGGCTCAATGAGCCTTGCGGAATTTTCCTTGACACTATAGTCGATGGTCGTTCATGTTCTATTGTCGCTGTGAATTCGCCGCTCAGTAACCTATGATAGTAGCGGCCTTCGTTGAAAAGGCGATACACATCCCATTTCGAGATGCGGATAGGTTGAGGTGACATGTTGTCAGCTAAGCAACTACGCGAGCGCTTAAAAGCGTACCTGGATAACCGCGAATCGCTAGACGAGTTGGAAGACTGGTTGGCGATCGAGGTCGCGTCTATCCAAAAAGACAGCGATCCTGAGGCGGTGCGCTTTTTGGCGATGGTTATACACTCTGTTGATCTTCACTCTGATGGTTATCTAGATGACCTAACCTTTAATAGAGAGATAGCGAGTTTTGTTTCACCTCAAGTTGCGGAATGGCATATTCGATTCATCGTTGCTGTTCGGCCTGTTGCAACCTCAATCAAACCTGAGATCAAACGTTTTGAGAGTGCTGCTGTGGATCAAGGTTCTGTTGTTCTCGCGTAATGGTTATCCTTAACGGAATCCGAGTCATCAATTCGTCATCCAGCAAAACATCAAAGATAAATAGCCCGCTCTGATCGACAACAATCTGCATTCGTAAGATCAGGTTGTGTCCATACTCACCTCCCTTAAAATCAAGCTTATAGGACGTCGGATCGCCGCCGTCCGGTAATTTAGCAACCGCTCCCAGTGGGTGCGTCAGTTTCATAGTGGCGATCTTGCTTCCCACAAAATCGCCAGACTTAAAAGCCAGAAAGCAATTTAGTTGTATCGGTATCGCAGCATTCTCCGGAGTATCAGGCGGTAGACCGATCTCCAATCGGTCGAGAAATCGAATGCAGCTAATGCGTTCGTCTTTTTCGTGCAGTATGGCATCGCACAGCGCTGCTACGGACACAAAAGGGCCTTTAAGGTTCATGCGAAAGCCTCCAGTTATCTTGGGGTAAATCTGAGGGCAGCATCATAAAGCACCAAGGGCAGCCAGCCAATAGCTAGACCGCCCTTTGCTAGTTTTGTAGGTTACTTTTTGGTTTTAGCTACCAGTCGTTTTATAGGTGAGCCGTTTACCTTCAAAGCCCTTCAATGCTTCTTGTGCTCGCTCACCATCAGTAACCTTTCTTGCATTGTGGCGAAAATCAAACTCGCTCAAGTAGCGATGCAGATGCTTACGGCCAACGTGATGGTAGACTCCGTTTATTTCGCGCTTGAGGATTGAGAAATAGCCCTCGACGGTATTAGTTGTGATCATCACACCCTCATCGTAGCGAACATACTCATCGGCCTTGTGGTTCACTAGCGAGTGCTTGTAGCCCGTATCTCGTTTCCTCAGTACACCCGTATCGGTCATCAGGTGAGCATCCTTGTGGGCGACATCCTCCAAGACCGCTTTGAGCGTGTCAGAGGTCACGCGCTCAATATGTCGAGAATGAACCTTGCCACCGCGTTGCATCACTGAGAAAACGATTTGCTCGTTAGCATACGGGCCTAGAATATCCTCTGCCCGCTTTCCCGGTTGCATGGTGTAGGATTGATGCCTACGCCGACCCGCCACATACCGCTTTACTTTCTGGACTGTCAAAGATGTGTTCATCCGCTTTCCCCCTTCAAACTCAACTGCTGTCCCAAGACCTGTGCCCATTTGGGCGAAGGCTCGAATGCCGACAATATTGAGCTATTGTGGATTTCCAGCGGGTAAACAAGTGGTGTCCGGCGTACTCTTAGGAGGCATTGGCGTACCAGAGTGTTCCAGCCCGCAGTCTTAGGCTGCCCTGGTTGCGCGCGCCACGTTCGCTTTCGTCATCTCGCGTTCTTTCTCTTCACGCCAATGCGCCACCATCCGCTCCAGGCTGGGCTTATAGCGATCAAAGTCCAGCGGCACCAGGCCCATCGTCCCTTTGGAAACGCGAAACTCAGGTTGCTGCTGCGCGTCCTGATTAGGCGGTGTCATGTGGATCAACTCTGTGACGGTATCGTCGACAATGACAGGAACACAACACCACTCGATTTGCTTTTTACTCATTTAATTCACCTTTATCATAATTGCTCTGTGGACCGTTGGGCGGCTGCGGGAGATCGTAGCCCACGATCTGGAGAATCACAGAGGGCTGGGAATCGGAGTAAGCCAAGCTCGATCCACATTCATCTTAAGCTAACGATGACACGGGCGTGTGTCGGGTGGGGTTGCGCATTGTTCTTACATACCCTTCGCGTCCTTCACAAACTTCAGGGCGACGCCGTTCATGCAATAGCGCAAGCCTGTTTGTCTGGGCCCATCATTGAATACGTGGCCCAGATGGGAATCGCATCTTGCGCACAAAACCTCTGTGCGCGTCTCCGAAAGGCTATTGTCTATTTCTTCACGCACGTTCTCTTTGGCAATTGGCTCGTAGAAACTCGGCCAGCCAGTGCCTGAGTCAAACTTAGCTCTGGAACTAAACAACGGCAGCTCGCAGGCAACGCATTCGAAAATGCCCTGTCCGTGAATTTCATTTAGCGGACTTGAGTAGGGCGCTTCGGTTCCCTTTAGGCGGGTAACTGCATACTGATCCGGCGTCAGAATACTTTTCCATTCTTCGTTTGTCTTAGTCACTTTTTTGACTCCCCTGGACTTCAGCGAATTGGGATCGCTGCGATCGTTTTGATCGCGACGCTTGCCGTTGCCGTTGCCCTCTTGCCCAAACCCGGCAGACAGCGGAAACTTCGAGAACGCCGCAAAGGCTCCCAACGCGATAACGGAAGAAAGAAAGAAACGTCGATTCATATAAGGTTTACGTATGCAGTATTAATTCCGGATTGGCTTGGATGTCAGCCTCCGTCAATGGGACCGCGGGCGCCCTCGCCCGCAATGAGCGCGCAGCGCGAAACCTAGCTCAGTTAATAACCTCTCAGAAATCGCCACGCCAGAACTCGCACCTTCGCCGTGTTGCGGGCGAGGGCGCCCGCGCTCCCAGCAAAGGGGCGTTCGCAAATTCCAAACTGACCCCCTACGCAGAAAAAAGCCTCCGACGAATATTCTCGTCGGAGGCCTGATTAATCGCAAGGGGCCTCGCGAACTGCGCGACTTCCTTCCGAACGCGAGTGGAGGTTAACGCCGTACGGTTGGCGTCGCCACTGTCCACACCTGCACTGGCCCAAGATTCAAGTTGATCGTCTTGACCAGATAGGTTCCGGACTGCGACACCGGCGCGTTGATTACTGCCACTCCGTTGGTGCTATTGACAACCTGCATCACCGTCCCGGCTGGACTAACAAGCGCCAGCTTAATCGGTAGGTTATTGTTCGACGCAGCCACTATCGAGATTGCGGTTGCCCCAGCTCCAATTGGAAGATTGCTTAACAGCTCCTGCCCTGCGCTCAAATTGCTATCACTACTCGTTGTCGCGCCAGGCCCGGATGCCGGTTGGCTGTTTGAGCTGGAACTTTCCAAACAGAAACCATCAACGTAGACCGCATCGCTCATGTTTCTGATTTCCAGCGTGTGCGAACCCGGAGCCAGGTTTGCAAACTCCAACTTTGATCCAAAAACAGGATCCTTCATTCCACCGGAACTTCCTAGATAAGTGATGGATCTTGACTCACCATCCAGTACAACGTCGGCCGTGCCGCCCTTGGTACTGGTGCCGTAGTAATAGGTCAGCTTGCCCGTCTTACCGGCGGCGACATTGAACGTCAGAGTCGCTGAGTGATTAGGTGAACTGCCGGTGTGGAAGCGGAAGTGACCGCCACTGGCGTTGGCTGCGTTCACCAGGTGCCAACCATCGGAATAGCTGATACGCGAATCATTGTCATCGAGACATTCCGTCGTTGGTGGTGGCGGCGGCACACAAACGGCCCAGCTCGAACCGAAGAAGCCGTAGTCGGGCGCACGCTCGACAGCGGCAATGAAGCTAACCACCTCTTCGTGTGCAAAGACTAACGCATAGGGCTCGATCACGGCCGGCAATGTCGTGGTGTTCGTTACCGGAATAGCCGGATTGCCGAGTGCGCTGAGCGGCACGTTAACTGACAACGTCCCGTTCGGACCTTCCGTCGTTGCGCCTGTTGTAGTGGTAGTTGACCCAACGAACGCGTCTTCCCCCGGATCATACTGGCCAAATTCATAGACGGAGCCGATCGGATCAGTTGTCACCTGCGTCGCGTAATACTTCGGACGGCCATCGGCGGTCGTTTGTCCCGTGGCCCATGCGACTCTGTAATAACCGCCAAGCGTGGCGGGAGCAGGCACTGTTGAGAAGTTCTTCAACGTGACGGTCGTAACCAGCGACTGCTTGTCTGCGCTTAGTGCGAAGTTTACCGCGGTGATGTCAAAGTTATCGGGACTGCCGGTCAAAGGAGCCTCGGGATTATTCGCATCGCCCGTCGGATCCATGGCGACCAGGCCGTCGCAAGAGATTCCCGCTCCGGGTGGCGGTGGGTTCAACGGCGGCTCAGCCACGGGTCCTGCTGGTGGATCGTAGGCCGCAAACATTCGCTTGCCCCCCGTCTGTCGCGCGATTGCCGCCTTCGCTATGAAATCGTTTCCAGCCGCTAACCCGTAAGACTTCTGTCCGGTGATGCAGGCGCGACTGATGCAGCCGTCGTCGTACCCAACCAGGATCCGCCCTTCTTTGTCGACCTCAGCTCCGAAGAAGTCGAGCAGATTGCGACAAGCGCCAGTTGTGCAAATGCCGCCGCGTTGAATTGGATCGTTGGGCGTGGCGTTTTGCGTCCACCAGGTCTGCCCGCGATCGTAGGTGGTTGCGATGTAGAGATACCAAACGCCCGTAAATGCCGGCTGGTCATAGTCAGCGCCGCCGGTCGTCGTGCCGAAGAATGCCACTGCCGCGCGATCGCCGTCGCCGGCCACGGCCGCATGGAAAAGACTGTTCTTAATTCCCAATTGCGCGCCGATGTCCGTGTCGTGCTCCCAGGTCAAGCCTTTGTCGCGCGAGACGGCAACATGCGAGTGGCCATCGGCATTTTGGTAAGAGAAATAAACTGTGTTGTCCCTTCCAATCGCAACGGAAGGATCGCGATCAGCCGCCGCCGACTGCGGGAGTCTCCTAATGTTCCAGGTCATGCCATTGTCTTCCGAAACAACGAGCGCCTGGTTCTCGCCGCAGCCTACGTTGGGTACGTAAGCCGTGCCATCGGGACCAATCTTAATGTGACCGTGTATCCCGCCGCAGTCGGCCAGGGTGTACATCGGCACCGCGGGCCCAAAAGTCGTGCCTCCATCCAGACTCAGCGAACAAACTGCATCAGCAATCGACTGCGAGCAATACCACGTGCCGTTTGGATACAAGGGACTCGCCCCGGTTGGAATGGGCGCGTGATATGGGCCACCGCCCACCGTCTGGTGGTCAACACCCGAAGGGGCGCCGGATCCTTCGCTCGGTGTAAAGGTCTCCCCATCGTTGTCAGTGAATTCCATTGTCGAGCCTGCCGGTGTCAGTCCCATTTCCTGCGAGACGAATGTGCGTCCAGTATCGTGATCGGTGAAGAGAATCGGATCGCCGAACAAACGCGGCGCGGTTGCTACGGTCAAGGCTTTCTTCTCCCAGGTGATTTTCGCGGGTGTGAAAGTGTCATTGAAACTTGCGCGCAGCATGTAAGGAAGGAAGCCGCCAAAGTATGTGATGGTGCCGCCATTCGGAATGCCGCCGTTAACTTTCTCGGTCTTCCAATTCACGCCAATAGAGGGCTCGCCCGCATCGTCAGCGACACCCGGAGGCGCCAGGTAGCTGTAAAACCGAGGTGTGCCCTCCGGCTCAGTGCTGGGTGTAGGCGTGCCCGTCGGCGGAGGAGGCGCCGGCACGTTTTCTACACTGGCAGTAGCCGTATATTGATCCGCCGCTGTCGCGGTCCAATAGACGACGTGGACTGCGAAGGTGCCAGTGCCCACCGATGGACTGCTGGGATCAAGATCGGCATCTTCACTGGTAAGAATGCCGTTGGTTGCCCCGTTGCCGGAATTGGCGACGATGGGACCATTCAAGTCGCCGCGATGTATGTAGAGATCGAAGTCCTGCGTTGGCACTGTCCAACCGAGATGAATGTGCACGAGCTTATTGGCGTTGATCCAATCCGAGGGAGTGCCGCCAATCGTCAATGTGAATGAGTCACACGATGTGCCCTCTATGCACATGTCTTCCGACGTAATCAGGCCAAGCAGTGGATCTCCAATGGCGCCGCCGGCCGTGGCTGTACCTTGCCACGTAATGGGCGATGAGGTTGTATTGATGGTGCCCGCGGCAGGGCTGGACGCCTCCGCCGTTGGCAATCCGACCAGCGCGATGGTCAAAGCAGCGAGGACGCATACCAGCGCAATCAGAACGCCGAAGGAATTCAGCGGGCAAGACGAAATGATTCGTGAAAATAGCGAACTCTTTTTTCCGGTGTTCTCTTGTGAGCTTCGATAGGCTGTTCGGTTACTCGTTTTCTGCGCATTGCGTTTCATCTGAGTCTGACTCCTTTAGAATTTGTCGGCTAATTTTGCGGCAAGAAATTGTCGGCACAGCGGGCGCGCAAATGCCGACTTGAAAGAGAAAAAGCATGCAACAAGGACGTTTACAGTTGAGAAATGGCTGCGCCGGCGATGTTGATTGATGTGTTGATTGGAAATCCACGCCTACACTTTACTTACGGGGCTTGAGAAATTCTTGAGTAATTCTTGAGGTCGAGAGAAATCTTAAAAACGGCGGGTTTTGGCGGGAATTTGGGGCTAATGACTTACTGGCCGAAGAAGTAGCGGGCGTGTGACCGCGGTGTTGGAGGGTCGGCCCTTGTTGGTCAGGAGGAACAAATGTTTACAGACCTGGTTTAGATCGAACCGCTTTGCTCCATAGACACTTGGTTCCTCACGGGGCCTGCCCGCTCGGCGTTCCAAAGACAAAGCCCCCGGTAATATCTCCCCGGAGGCTTATCAGTCGCAGTTATTTTGCGAGTTAACGATTCGTAATGACGACTAGTAACGCGAGCCGCCGTTGCGACCGCCGCCACCGCCGCCGCCGCGATTTTCGCGTGGCTTGGCTTCGTTGACTTTCAACGCACGTCCGCCCAGATCCTGGCCGTTGAATTTCTGGATCGCCGCAGCGCCTTCTTCCTTCGTTGACATCTCGACGAAGCCAAAGCCACGTGAGCGACCTGTTTCGCGATCTTCAATCAACGATACGCTTTCGACTGTGCCCGTTTGCGCGAACAATGTTTGTAGTTCATTGCTCGACGTTTCAAACGAGAGATTACCAACATAAAGTTTCATAGACATAGTTTCTTACCTTTTCCCCCTTTGGGGTTTCTCACTCCAGAAGACTTCTCCTTTGGCGAGTTAACAGAAGCCGCATGCTGAACATGTTGGCTTCCCAATTTGCCAAGGACGGATTACATGTCCATGCCGCCGGGCATTGCCCGTGGCTTGTCATCTTCCTGTAGCTCAGAAATGAGGGCTTCAGTTGTGAGCATTAAGCCCGCGATTGATGCGGCGTTTTGCAGCGCGCAACGCGTGACCTTGGCGGGATCAATCACACCCGCGGCCACAAGGTCTTCAAACTTTTCGGTTACTGCGTTGTAGCCGAAGTTCGGGTTCTTTTCTAGAGCGAACTTTCTCGACAATGACGGCGCCTTCTTTGCCGGCGTTTGAAACAATCTGACGCAGCGGCTCTTCCAGTGCGCGCTTGACGATGTTGACACCAATCTGCTCGTCTGGGTCGCCGTCGCTCGCGCCGTCTTCATTGTCCTCGAAGAGTTTGAATTTGTCGAGCACCTTCGCGGCGCGAATTAGCACCACGCCGCCGCCCGGCACGATGCCTTCTTCTACTGCCGCGCGGGTCGCGTGCATCGCATCTTCAACGCGCGCTTTCTTCTCTTTGAGTTCGGTTTCCGTCGCTGCGCCGACGCGAATTACCGCGACGCCGCCGACGAGTTTCGCCAGCCGCTCCTGCAGTTTTTCGCGGTCATAGTCTGACGACGTGTCTTCAATTTGAGTTTTCAGCGTTTTCACGCGAGCCTGCAAGTCGTCGTGTTGCCACCGCCATCGATGATGGTCGTGTTCTCTTTGTCGATCGTCACCTTCTTGGCGCGTGCCCAGGTCTTCAAGCTTGACGTTCTCGAGTTTGATGCCGAGGTCTTCGCTGATGACCTTGCCGCCGGTAAGGACCGCAATGTCTTCGAGCATCGCCTTACGACGATCACCGAAGCCCGGCGCCTTGACCGCAGCCACGTTGATCGTGCCGCGCAGTTTGTTGACCACGAGAGTTGCGAGGGCTTCGCCTTCTACATCTTCCGCGATAATCAAGATCGGTTTGCCCAACTTGGCGACCTGCTCAAGAATGGGCAGCATGTCTCTCATCGACGAAATCTTCTTTTCGCTCAGCAGAATGACCGGATTCTCAAGCACAGCTTCCATCGTTTCCGCGTCGGTGACGAAGTAGGGCGAAAGGTAGCCGCGATCAAACTGCATCCCTTCGACAACTTCCAGAGCCGTCTCCATCGTCTTCGAATCTTCGACGGTGATGACGCCGTCTTTGCCGACCTTCGTCCATCGCTTCGGCAATTAACTCGCCGATAGCTGTGATCGCCATTGGCCGAAATCGTGCCGACCTGCGCGATCATGTCTCCCGCGACCGGCTTCGACATTTTCTTGATCTCCGCAGTTGCGCGCTCGACTGCTTTATCGATGCCACGCTTCAGGGCCATCGGGTTTGCACCCGCGGCCACGGTCTTCACGCCTTCGCGGAAAATCGCCTGCGCGAGCACGGTCGCGGTGGTTGTGCCGTCGCCGGCAACGTCGCTGGTCTTCGAGGCCACTTCGCGCACCATCTGCGCGCCCATGTTCTCCATTGCATCTTTGAGTTCGATCTCTTTCGCCACGGTCACACCGTCTTTGGTGATCGTCGGGCTGCCGTACTTCTTATCGAGAACGACGTTGCGTCCCTTTGGACCGAGCGTGATTTTCACTGCGTCGGCGAGTTGATTAACGCCGCGCAGAATTGCCGCGCGTGATTCTTCGCCATGAACTATTTGCTTTGCCATAATCTTTTGTCTTTTCTCCAAATCAAAACTGTTGGAACTCCGACTAATCCTGTTTGTTCTGGGCTGGACCGAGGAACCAGGCGTTTTCTGTGCAACCTCTGTGTCCTCGGTGTCTCTGTGGTGAATACTTTTTAATGCTCGTTCAAACGGAGAACTATTTGCTCTTTTTGCCGCCGGCAGCCGCACCAGCGCGCGTGATGATTCCGAGAATCTCGTCCTCGCGCATGATCAACAGCTCTTCACCGTCGACCTTGATTTCCGAGCTGCTGTACTTGC
Organism: Blastocatellia bacterium; assembly: GCA_963698325.1. Taxonomy (GTDB): domain Bacteria; phylum Acidobacteriota; class Blastocatellia; order Pyrinomonadales; family Pyrinomonadaceae; genus PSRF01. The sequence goes on from CAVOQJ010000018.1 coordinate 459,464, forward strand.
CAAACAACACGCGGTCGCCGGCATTAACATCCAGCGGCTGGCGCGTTCCGTCTTCTTTGTATTTGCCAAGGCCGGCAGCAATCACTTCGCCTTCCTGCGGTTTTTCTTTGGCGCTGTCGGGAATGATGATGCCGCCGCGCACCTGCTCGCCTTCATCAATGCGTTTCACGATCACGCGATCGTGCAGTGGTGTGATATTCGTCGTCATACTTACTTCAATCTCCTTTTCGGTTTTTCCGCTAAGAGTTTAATCGAGGGCGGACGCGGGCCCGCCCTCCGTAATCAGAAGCTTTTCAGCCTCACGCTGTTTTGGCAGCAACCTTGGGGAACGTTGAAATGGCAACTTCAAAGGTTTCCACCTTTGGCGTTCCCTCGACCACTTTCGACAGGCCCTTCAACACTTCCGGATACCCTGCGCGGTTGTAAGCCTCTGCATCCCCTGTCGTGTCCCACAGGCTAATGGCTAGGGCCAGCGAGCGCTCCGGGGCGACAAAGGTGATCTCATCGCGAAACCCTTTCTGCTTGCGGAGCAGCGGAAGAATTTCGTTCTCGATAATGCGGTTAAACTCCGGGGCGGAATTAGCCTTGAGTTTCATAGAGACATGGCGTGCAAACATTTTTTTAGCTCCTTCGGTCTTTAGCTGTGGATTTCAGGTGATCTGGAAGATCCCAGAGGAGCTGAGAAGGGAGTAAGCTGGACTCGGTTCGACACCACCCTACGCTAACGTTCTCTATATGTCAAATGCAGGATATATTCTGCACGCGTGATGAGGGTACCAACTGGTGAGGCTCTTAGGATTATGGTCTTTGTCTTTACAATCTGTCGGTACTCGATTCACCTTCATGGACGACCAAAGTCCAAAGGCCCAAGACCAAAGACCTGCACTTCTTTCCTCCAATTGCGGCCTTACCCCTACCGGCTTTATTGTCTTCCCCATGGATCAGGACTTCTTTAGATTCGGGCTAGCGGCTTTTGTGACTTTGCTGGTGGTGGTCGATCCACCGGGCGTGGTGCCAATCTACGTCGCCCTTACTAAAGACGAACAACCTTCCCGCCGTCGGGCAATATTGATTCGCGCCGTCCTGATCGCTTTTGGTGTGGCGTTGTTCTTTCTTGTCGCTGGTCGCGCTGTGCTTTCGTATCTCGGCGTTACCGTTCACGCCTTCTCGATCAGCGGCGGCATACTCCTTTTTGTCGCAGCGATGCCCATGCTGTTTGGACAGCGCGGCGGACTGCAAGCGCCGGAACCAAAAGAACGCGGATCGGTTGGACATGACATCTCAGTCTTCCCGCTGGCTATGCCTTTGCTCTCCGGACCGGGCACGATTGCCACGATTTTGCTGCTGACTTCGCAGGCTGGCAGCGACCTTAAGAAGCTCACTGCCATTGGCGTCGCGATCGCGATAGTCTTCCTTGTTTCCTTCGTCTCGTTGTATCTGGGCGCGCGTTTGATCCGTCTGGTCGGCGAAGGTGGGGTTCACATCGCGACGCGCGTGATGGGCATCGTTCTCGCCGCCCTCGCCGTGCAATATGTCCTCAACGGCGTCACCGGTTATTACCAACTGCTGCGAGGCCGCTGAATGCCGGAAGTGGGTTTTGTCAGAACCACCTTCGCGAGCGGGTGGTTCACGCCGAAGGGATACGCCGTTACCTGAAGGCGTTTGCCCTTACGCCAACGGCGTTCGATAACTTAGCCCGGCGTAACACGCCGGGAAAGCGACAACCTCAAATTCGAACCCTGAAAGGGTTCCATATTCATCAATCCCAGACGTATCGCTCGTCATAATCGATTTCGTACTTCCTTAAGAACTCACGAAACTCGTCTTTGAAAGTCTTTCTCCGGTGATGCGCTTCCTGATTGAGAATATAGCGCTCTACTCGTTCCACATCCGACTGGCTGACAGAAAAGGCTCCGTAACCTTCCTGCCAGTGAAACTTTCGCAGACTCGCTTCCTGTCCTTTAACCCACTTTGATGTGCTGCGTTTGACCGCCCATACAATGCTAGCAATCGAATGGTTCTTGGAAAGGACAAAGAGCGAATGCACGTGGGTCCGAAACTCCCCCAACCACAAGGGTGGGGCAGTGATTCGCTTTGAGAATGGATGCCAGGTAGGCGTGCATGTCGTGGCGCACGGTTTCATCGGAGAGAAACGGATATCGCTCTTTGGTTGAGAAGATCAGATGAGTCCAGATCTTTGCGAGAGACTGTGACATGTAGACACTCCTTCGATCGTTATTCAAGCCTTCGGCGGTCAAGGGTGAGTTATTCAACCCTTTCAGGGTAGGAGCGGAATGAGCGGTTTGTAGGGTGGGGATTATTCTAACCCGGCGTGTTACGCCGGGCTAAGTTATTTAACGCCTTCGGCGTATTCAGTGGCCGCCGGCGCGTATATTCGCACTAACCTCCAGCCAAGAATGACCGTCACAAAAAGGCCAGCAATCACCCAGGCGAGGTTACTTAAGATCTCGGCGATAGCTTGCACGCGATTACTGAAGACGTATCCGATGCCGACGTAGAGGATCACCCAAAGCACCTCACCGAGTACATCCCAAAACAGAAAGCGTCGCCAGGGATAGTTTGCGATTCCGCTCGCTACATTCACCCATGGGCCAAGTGCGGTTACCAACCAACGACTGAGGAATATGCTCGCGCCACTCCATCGTTTAGTCAACGCCTCCGCCTGTTTGATTTTTGTTTCCGCGTCGATTCTGCGACTGAGCCGCTTGATCAAACGAGGGCCGGCCCAGCGTGACAGACCGTACCCGATTTGATCACCGAGCACTGCGGCAACACTGGCCACGGCGATCACCTGCCACAGTTTCATTTCGCCTTGTTCGACAAACGAACCAGCGGCCACCAGCATTAAGCTAATGGGAAAAGGAACGCCGACGGAACAGATCAGGATCACGCCAAAGAGAACCGGCAGGCCGTGGACCAACAAGGCCGCCAGCACTTGATCGGTGACACTCATGGCGACCGTCCTCGCAGCGGTTCTTGTTTTGGTTCAGGGGTTGTTTGCGGTGTTGGCGTGGGCCCTCGCGGGGGTTCTTGTGTGAACGCGGTTGGTTGTCCGCGCGGGTACACCTCATCCGGAGGAGCGTCTGGAGGAGGAGGATAAGGTGGTCGGGAATGAACGATCGCGCTTTGCAGAATAGCGATTACTTCATTGACTGAGCGATTCTGCTCGCGGGCAATTTCACGGATCGGGCGCCGATCTGGTTTGCCAGGTTTGGTAGGCAAGCCCAAAGCCTGATGCAGAACCCACGGCGGCACACGATACGAGTGAGCAATGTAACCAAGGCTCATCCAGGGGCGAATCGCTTCGTCCTGATGGTAATGCCAGTAGATTGCACGCCGTACCGTGCGAACGGCAAGGAGCCCGGTGACAGACACAACCAGCACAAACGCCAACACCACCAACCATTGTCGCCATCCAAGCTTCTTCATTTGTATGAACGCAAAGCATAACGCCTTATAAAGCGTATCGCGAACCGCAGAGGTGGCGGTCGATATGTTGCCGGGGCGCAAAGGTATTACATCCGCGAGGAGGGCCTGAACGCCAACGGCGTTCGCTAACACAGCCCAGGGTTGCGCGCAGCGCTACCCTGGGATTACGTGATGTTTTTTGATTCTTTTCGTCCGCGTAGCGGACGACTGAAAATAGCCCAGCACTTCAGTGCTGGGTACACTGCGGAGCAGTAGCCCGACCGTGAGGGAGGGCGCAGCCCGCGAAGCGGGCGACAGAAATTCAGCCGTCCGTTTCACGGACTAGTTCGTTTACGCTCAACTCGATCCCAGCGATAAATCGCTGGGCTACTGTCATGCCGTCCGCTTCGCGGACTTTCGATGGTTGTAGCTCGCGGCACAGCCCTCGCGGCACAGCCGTACCTAGGCAAACTCGCATTTATTCCACTCGCGTCTTCCAGTAGTACGGCCGGCGATGCTGGTGCATCACGGCTGCGATGAAGATCCGATCAGTCTGTATTTCGTAGAGGATTGTGAAAGGAAATCCGGATACGAGTCGCTTGCGAATGTTGTCTCGATCGATAAGACCGGCTTCCGGTAATTGCTCGATGCGGCGTGTCGTCTCTTCGACTGCGGTGAGGAAATCTGAGCCGAGCGCGTCAGATTTACCTTCATAGAAAAGCGCCGATTGAATCATCTCCTCGTGCGCTTCCGGATGGAAGATTGCCTTCATCGCCTGAGGGCTTCACGAGCGCTGCGAAAGGCTGCGTCAGAGTCGATGCCCTGAACCTTACGGGTACGAAGTTCTGCGAGCCGGCGTTCAGCCTCGGCAAACCACAACTCTTCGGTGTCAGTTTCAACTTCGTCGTCAAGAGTAGAAACCAACTGCTGCGCCAGTCGGACACGCTCTCGCGGCGATAGTTTCATCGCCTCAGCCGTGACTTGATCCAGATTGCTGCTCATGCTGCGAGGATAACAGAGCCGCTCGAATCAGTGAAGGCTCGGCCGATTTCAACTATTCATGATTTACGATTCACGATTTACGGCATTTCACGGCTTCGCCGCCCGATGTGCGGTGGCGGCTATGCCCCACTGAACTAGTCTGTAATTTGATTTGGGGCTACGCCCCTCCTTGGGTATGCCCCAGATTAAATTAACGTCCACGCGGAAGGTCATAAGACCTTCGCACATCACACGGCATAGCCGTTACGCCAACGGCGTTCGCTAACTTAGCCCGGCGTAACACGCCGGGAAGCCAACAATCTCCAATCCTTTTGAACCCTGAAAGGGTTCCAGGCCTCGACCCAAGACTATGCCCACTGTGAGATAGCGTGTGGTCTTTTCAACCCTTTCAGGGTAGGAAACCTGCGTGGCGATGATCCTGATGTTGGCGGTCCGAACCCGGCGTGTTACGCCGGGCTAAGTTATTCAACGCCTTCGGCGTAGAATTCGCCCGCCCGCCGGTTTCGACGAGCAACCGGCTATTAAAGAATCATTCTACGAGGGACCAAACTGCACTTGGGCCTCTTCTTGCTTCCATGGTCACTTCGATAGAATCCCCGCCTTGTGCGAAAGTAGGAAAATCCCTTCCATATCGAAGCGAATTGACACTCATTCGAAGTACGCCCATTCCTGCTCTATCCACAAGATGGTATTCCATCAGCATCTTGGCAAGCGAACCTTGTTTGCTCGTTGTTGGATTGGTCTGTTGCTTTTCCTTTCGTTAATTCTCAACTGAGACAACGCTCTCGCTCACGGTTTGGCTATTGCCACATCCCGCAAACTAACAGTTTGCGTTACATCGACTACTTACATTTGCTGTAGCCACAATCGCGGCAGAAGTCACAGCCGCTGGCGTGTTCGAGTTGGCCGTGGCATTCGGGGCAGATGCCGATCATTGTCGACATGATTGCGCCAGTGATCTTGGCTGCGCCATCTGACGGCTGATTGCTGATCGCTGAGTGCTCAGTTTGTTTCAGCGCCCGCGCGGAGTCAGGAAGGTTCTGGACACGACGGTTGGTGATCATGATGCATTCCGCAACTGCCTGTTCGGGTGAAGTCAACAAGCGCTCGTTGAACCAAACGGCGTGCGTGCCCGTCACCTTGTTAAGACTGTAGGCAACTTCGGCGGCATCGAAACCGCCGCGCAGCATCTTCGACGCAAGCAATCCCACGCCACCCGAGATTGGGCCAGTCGCAAACACTTCCTGAATCATCTTGCCATCATGATTGACGGTGACGTAGAGGTTCTGGCCGTCAAACGGAATCTGCCAGGTGGCGCCGCGCAGTTCACGCGGCCGCTCGATGCGAACGGCCTCGACTTGCGGTTGAGTCCTCGCTGCCGGTTGGGCTTCCGCATCGGTCGTGGTGTCCGCCTGTATCTGCTGTCTCGCGGCCACCTCGGCATCCGGGCCCATGGGGGCGACCACCGCAGCATCAGCGTGGCTTGCCGGCGGCTCATCAAGCACTTCAATCTGCGCTTCAGGATTGCAGGCCGTCTCCCCTTTTGTTTCCAACTCCTGCGAATCCGAGGCCTTCATTGACGTCAGCACCTGATTATCGCGCGAGCCGTCGCGGTAGTAACTCACCGCCTTGCAACCAAGCTGGCGACCGAGGCGATAGAGATTATCAACCGATTCAACCGTATCGTTGACGGCGCCATTGCAGGTCTTGGAAACACTGTTATCAACATTGCGTTGGGCCGCCGCCAAAACATGCACGTGTTGTTCGGCGCTGATGTTCATCGCCGAAATGAACTGTGGCGGCAACTCGCTTTCATGTTCGCAAACATACTCGGCGGCGTTGTCGATAGACTCCGGTTCAGTTTGATCAACTTCGATTCCCAACGCCTGGGCGGCTAAGGTGTGCACGTAGGTCCGTGTTCCCAAAGTATCGCGACGTACATAGGCCCAGGAGAAATTCGGCTCGATCCCGGAAGACGTTTCAGCAACCAGAGATATCGTTCCCGTTGGGGCGATAGTTGTCACTTCATAGTTGCGCGGCGTCAAAGGCACATCGCGCGACACGCCAATCTGGTTGTAAAGAAATTCTTCGTAAGCCTCGCGATTCGGCTCAAACTCAGGAAATACACCCTTCTCGGCGCCAAGCTTGATGCTGGCATTCCACGCCTCGCGACGAATGAAGCCCATCATCTCGTCCATCAAGTCGATTGAAGCAGCTGAGCCATAAGTGACGTTCAGATTCAAGCAGAGATCGGCAAAGCCCATGATGCCGAGTCCCACCGGACGCGTGCGCGTGACGACATCGTTGATTTCCGGCAGCGGCCAGGCGCAGGTGTCGATCACGTTATCGAGAAAGCGGGTGCAAAGATGCGTCACTTCGCGCAGGCGATCCCAGTCAACGCGGTTCTCTGGATCGTAAAACTTGTTCAAATCGATCGAACCGAGATTGCAGGAATTTGAGAAGTGTAGAAACTGTTCGCCGCAGGGATTGCAAGAATAGATCGGCCCCATCGACTTCATCATGTGGTTGTGGCGATTCACCTGATCGATGAAAGCAATTCCCGGCTCCGCATACTTGTGCGCGCTGGCGACGATGCGATTCCAGATGTCAGGCGCGTAGACCATGCCCGGGCGGGGCGGCTCTTCAATGGTGCAGCCGGAAAGATCCGCGGCCTGGAACGCCTGCTTATCCGGGAAAGTTACGGTTGTACCATCAGGACGACGATAGACGACATAATCGTCATCACGCAGCGGATCGTAGATGGGTTCGGTCCATGGTTCGCCGTCAAACTCAAGCTGAAACCATTCGTTATCGTCGACTGCCTTCAAAAACTTGTCGGTAACGTTTACTGAGATATTGAAGTTGGTCAGCGAGTGCTGATCGTTTTTCGCGTGAATGAAACGCAGCACATCGGGATGGGTAACGCGCATCATGCCCATGTTTGCACCGCGTCGCACGCCGCCCTGTTTCACGACGTCAGTCACTTGATTCACGATGTTCATGAACGACACAGGGCCGGAAGCCACGCCGCGAGTTGAACCAACCAACGCGCCGTGTGGTCTGAGAAACTCATAAGTCATTCCGGTGCCGCCGCCGGTCTGGTGAATTGTTGCCGCAGCCTTGGCGTGATCCATAATCCCGGTTATCGAGTCAGGAACGTCGAGCACAAAGCAGGCGGCGAGCTGGCCATTGGTCTTGCCGGCATTTACCAGGCAAGGAGTATTTGGAACAAACTCTCTGGCCAGCATCACATCGCTCATGGCGGTAAAAAATGAATCTCGCTTCTGAGGGTCCTTTTCCGCAGCTGAAACATGACCCACCACGCGGCGCACAATATCCGGCCACTCCTCGAGCGCACGCCCCTTCGCATCCTTCAACGAGTAACGCTTACTGATCACACGTTTGGCGTTTAAGCCGAGCGGCTGGGTCTTGCGACGCACCTGGGGCAGCGTCGACGGCGTGCCTGTTCCGGTTTTTGAAGATACGTCTGCTGCTGCGGGGGTTGGTTTTCCAATGGCTGTGCTCATCTTATCTGCCTTTCTCGTGCGTCGGGGACACGAGGCCAATATCGGGAGACTTACAGACGGTTCTACGACTACATTATAGTAGACGCACCATCTCTTTCCATGTGTAGCGGATACTTCGGTTGGCTTTTTTCGAAGCGAAAAAACCTATGTGGAAAGCAACTCAGGGGGCCTGCCGCTGCTCCAGATTAACCCGCCTCGTCTCAAGCGGAGCGGAATATACTCCTTTGAAACCGCGATGTCAATATCTTGTGGTCATCTTTTTTTTCAATGCATTATAGTGTGCTAATTGAGACTCCACGTTAAGTCCTAAACCACTGATTATCAGTCGCTTCAAGCGCCTCTGCTCACTTCGGATCGCCGCTTCATGGTGTTTATTTTAATGCCGGAAAGGTGCTCAGGCTAAAACTTTTTCGCTCGGCAAAGCTAACGACCCGCCTCAAAAATACTGAACCACAAAGAGCACAAAAATTGCGCAAAGAAAACGCAAAATGGAATTCATTTTACGAACCTTTGCGCAACATCTCTGGCGCGGTTTTGCGACTGGAATTGGGATTTATGGAAGAGACTATTTCGAGCTGTTGGAGAGCAGCAATTCAAACTTGCCCATCTCGCGATTATGGCTATCCAGGGCGGCAAACGTATCGGAGGTTTCTTCCAGCATTTGTTTCGTCATCGCAATGGAATCGCTGAGTTGCTCGAAATCCAGTGAAGAAACGCGTTCCGGAGTAGGCAAGGTCACAACCTGATCGTTAACCAGCCCGAAGAAGTTCTCGATCGACTGCAGTTGCCCTTCGACCAACTTTACGGACCGCTCAATATCATGAAATGCCGCCACCCGGCGTTTAAGAATCTCTACATTCGATTGCTGAATTCGCCGCTCGCGATCGTCCTTTGAGTGCTCAACCGAACGCTCGGCCTGGACGAGTTGGTTCTGCACTGCCTGGCGGTTTATAGATCGAAGGTGGTGTTTCCTCCGGCGATAAACGTCCAGCAGATCAACAAAGTCTTCCCAGCGCTGATCGAGACTTTGAATGTTTGAAGGAATCTGTTTCGAGCCCGTAAATTTTTTGTAGTTGGAGTAGATCTGGTTTTTCATCCAACGCAAATACTCAACCGCCTCGCGTTCGCGAGGATCAAACAGCTTGATGGCGGCTTCGCGTTGCTGGTCACGAAGTTTCATCAGGCGCTGCTTCTCGCGCCGGTCGACAAGTCGGCGATAGATTGAACTGGCTGGCACGGTAACTAAGTAAACTGTTTCGGCGGCCAGGGCAGCGGCTAGTGGCGTAACGTCCTGCGCGTAAGCTGCAACAACTGCAAAGCTCGCCAATCCCCAAAAATTTAAGGGTTCCTTGAAAGCCTCTTTCAGATATTTAAGATCAATCTTAGGGAACTCGGGCATATCCTTGAAGAACTGAGACAATCGGTTATTTTTTGTTCACAGAGAGGCACGCGCGGTCCCTGGTTCAATTTATACGATTACTGTTGTTGACTACTTTCTCGCTCTGTTCGCCTCCACTGGTTTCGCCCTGAGCAGGTAAAGCCTGTTGTGAACCACCCGGCGCGGCCGGCAAAAGGCCCATCTCCTGTTTGTAGGCGAGTAGCTTGTCTTGCAGTTGCATATCCATAGCTTCGCGTTCGATATCCTGCATCTGGTTGTCGACTGACGCGGAACCGAGTTGTAGTTTCGCTTCAGCGGCAGCGGCACGCCGATCAATCTTGTCCCGCATCTCATCAAAAGTCGAAGCGTCGTCGCCAATCTGGAACGACTCCATTGTCTGAGCCAGTTGTTCCTGCAACTTGGCTTGCTTCGACTGATTAATCAGCTGCATTGCCTCGGCCGTACGCCGCTGCATTTGCAACACATAATTGTCGCGGGCCTTGAGCGCTTGTTTCGATGCCAGAGTGGCGTGCTCAAGTTGCTGCGAAGTCTTTTGTAGATCCATCTGCGCCTGTTGCAGCTGGCCAATATAGGCGGTGGCGATGTCGTCACGGCTCAGCTTCACCGAAGCCCGGATCTTCGAATCCAGGTCAACGACCTGCCCTTCCAGACGCTCTTTGCTTTTCGCCAACAGCTTTTCCGTCGCCATAACCTGCGCCACGGAATTATTTAGCTCCGGCACACGGTCGCGCATATCACGGATCGTTTGCTGAAGTATGAGCTCGGGATTTTCAGTTGACTCAATTAGTCCGCCGAATAACGCCCTCACTGAACGCGAGATTCTGCTAAAAAGTCCCATGTTTTCGCTGATCCTCCACCAAGAGATGTGCGATCTTTGTTTGTGGCTCTCAAATTCCCGCGCCCGTATATGTACGATGAATTACTTCGAAGGGTTCAAAATACGGCGGCCAAAGTGAAACGAAGTATAACAGTAGTTGTGCGCCTGCTTCCAGACGAGCCAAGTGTTGGTACTGGTTCAGTTTGAGCTCTCAGGTTCGAAGGACCGGCAGTTAATAGCCCCGTCCGTGAGGGCGGGGTAGGTGCGACGGTTAGTTAACTGAGCGCCGAAGGTGCGCCACGATTTGTGCCGGCCCTTCGGGCCTCTGGGCTATGGAGAGGATGGAGTCCCCGCCCTGACGGACGGGGCTACTAACTGCCGGTCCTTCGGACCTAAGCCATCCTGGCAATTGAAAGTGAACCAGTACCCAAGTGTCGGGTTTAACAGTCTTGACCCCAGGTCGCCCTTCGATACAGCCGCAACTAGAAGCGCAAAATCTAAACCACTTTTGCCTTCAAACTTTCGTTGAATTGGCCGATATCCCGCCGATACTGCATGCCCTCCCAGTGAACCTCCTTGATGGCGCTGTAACACCTTGCCAGGGCCTGCTCCAAAGTCTCGTCGGCTGCTGTTATGCCAAGTACGCGGCCGCCGGAAGTTACGTAACCGCCCGTTGCTGACTTTGCCGTTCCGGCGTGAAAGACCTGTACTTCGTTAGTACTGGCAATTTTGTTCAGCCCTGAAATAGGCACCCCCGTTTCGTAGGAACCGGGATATCCAGCGCTCGCCAACACCACACAGGCGGAAGACTGGTTACTCCATTCAACGCGCATGTCCCGGAGTTTTCCTTCGACGATCGACTGGAACACCTGAAAGAGATCAGACTGTAACCTTACGAGAATGGCCTGCGTTTCCGGATCCCCAAAACGTACGTTGTACTCGAGCACTTTCGGACCCGCTGCGGTCAGCATTAATCCAACAAAAAGAATACCGCGGAAAGGAAAACCCTCCTGCTGAGCGCCTTCAAGCGTCGGCTCGACTATGTCGCGTACTATGACTCTAAGGGTTTCTTCATCGACGATTCCGGCATCAGTGATCGCGCCCATGCCGCCAGTATTTGGTCCAGTATCATTTTCTCCAATGCGCTTGTGATCGCGCGCAGGTGGCATCAGTGCATAATCGCCACCATCCGCGAACAGCAGGATTGACACTTCTCTTCCCTCGAGCGCTTCTTCGATCACTATTTGTTTTGCAGCTCCCGGGGCGACCAGAGCACCACCGGCAAGGTCCGTGACAGCTCTTTCAGCTTCTGCGTGTGAACGCGCCACTACCACACCTTTACCGGCCGCTAGTCCGTCGGCCTTGACGACAACCGCAGAGTTCGGCATTCCAAACTTTCCGCTGTGCAACGCGTCCAACGCCTCCAACTCTGAATTGGCGATACGGTATTCTGCTGTCGGTATCTTGTGGCGGCGCATGAAATCCTTGGCAAACGCCTTACTCGATTCCAAACGCGAAGCCGCGCGATCTGGTCCTATGATCTTTAATCCCCTGGCCTCGAATTCATCCACAATACCCTCAGCCAGCGGACTTTCGGGGCCAACAATCGTCAGATCGATATCTTCTGAGCGAACGAGCTCAATGAGTGACGCGTGGTTTGTTGCGGGAAGCGAGATGCAAGTGGCGAGCTCAGATATTCCGCCGTTGCCAGGCGCGCAATAGAGTCTCCAGAGGCACCGTTGAAGTTCGTTTTAAGGCGTAAAGAATCGCATGTTCACGACCTCCGGAGCCTATTATCAGCGCTTTCATGGTTGGTTTCTTTTCCCCTTGCATCTGCTCATTAACTTTCGTAGCCAGAATAAGCCGCTTTTACTCTTGACACAATTTCGTCATAGTTATACTTTTCACCATCCGCTCCACCTGTTCGAGGGCAGCCCACGCTCACCCCGAAGCTCGCCAGGAGAAAAGCGGCCCCTCTTTGAACAATAGGCAAAACCGCTTCCGAGTGGCCCGCCCAACGTTAGTTCATGGTTTAGGTCGACTCCGGGAGAACGAATCATGTCAGAACGGGAAGAAATCCGCGAGGTAGATACAACCTCCGATTCCGAACGTCCAGATCGCAGCATCAAATGCGTAGACTGCAACGAGTATTTCGTCTGGACATCGGGTGAGCAGGCCTTTTTCCATGATAAGGGATTGAAGAACGAGCCAAAGCGTTGCAAGCCCTGCAAGCAGGCGAAGAATGAAAGGTTAGCGGCCATCACCGCGGCCCAAACATCCGGTATCAGGCAACGCGTTGAGGTCTCGGTGCAGTGCGCACAGTGTGGTCAACAAACCACCGTTCCGTTTTATCCTTCTCAGGGGCGACCCGTTTACTGCCGCTCCTGCTTTCTCCAAGGTCGCGCTGCTGAAGCGAATAGTTCGGCCAGCGCCTGACTCAGCCACCAGCCACACTCATCCTCGCGCTATGAATCCCACTGACGTTTCGCTTCGCTGACAGATCTATGTCGAACCTCAGGCATTACTTTTCCAGATGGTAAGGCACGCTGGTAACGATCACACCTTTCTTAAACAGCAACGCTCCCTTCAATAGAAGCGAACTTTGATTGTGCAGTAGCTGATGCCACCAGCGCGCCGTCACAAATTCCGGCAGGACGACCGTCAACATGTCGTTGTTGTGTTGTTTACGAATGCGCTCGATGTGACGCGTCAGCGGGCGTATGAGCGAACGATAAGGCGAAGCGAGCACGACTAATTCCACGCCTGCACCCCATTGATTCCACTTCTCCCGCAACTTCCTGGTTGCTTCGTCGTCGAGATCGACATAAACGGCTGTCACGTGTTCTGGTGCTATTGACTTGGCGTATTCCAACGCTCGAATCACGCCACGATGAATACCGGAAATGGGCACGATCACTTCGTGGCGGATTGGCCGAAGTCTCTCGATTCCCTGAGTTGTCAGTTGACTAGCCACTTCGACGTAGTGCCCGTGGACCGAGCGAAACATCATTACCAGAATCGGAATTAGCACAATGACGACCCAGGCGCCGTGAATAAATTTCGTAAGTATCAGAACGCAGAGCACGACAGACGTGGCAATTGCGCCCAGACCGTTGATGACGATCGATCGCTTCCAGTGTGACGTTTCTCTTTGCACTTCAGCGACGTCGATTGGATTGCGGCCGGCAAGCGCTTCGGGTGTCACGCTCACATGAATGTCGTCAAGTCGTTCGCCTTCGTCAGCAATCTGAGTCAAATATTTCTCAGCACTGCTGTCGTGCCCGTTTCTGCGCTCTGCCGTTTGCGTACGCACCACTCTGCCTTCTTTAAGCCAATGACGAACCATTCCTGACTGCGAAAGCGTAAAGGAAAGAAAGACACCGACAGCATACAAAGGAATCAAGCGACTTGTGTCACCTTTAAACGCCACCACCAAAATTGCCGACAGCAGCGCCAGAATAATGACACCATTTGAAAACACCAGACGATCGCCGCGGCTGGCAAACTGTCGCGGCAGAAAGCGGTCGCGAGCCAATAGACTTGCAAGCCGCGGGAAGTCGGCAAACGAAGTGTTGGCCGCAAGCACCAGGATCAGGGCTGTGGTTGCTTGAATCAGAAAGTAGAACCAACGAAACGGTCCACTAAATATTACGCGAGCAAATTGCGAGATTATGGTCTCGTTATCGTGCGGATGAACCTGATAGAGAAAGGCCAGCAAGCTTGTACCGATGAACATAATCGCCAGCAGCACTGCCATCACGGTTAAGGTCGTTGCCGCGTTGCGCGCCTCAGGTGGTTTGAAAGCCGGTATGCCATTGGAGATAGCCTCGGTGCCGGTCAATGCCACGCAGCCGTTGGAGAAGGCGCCCAACAGCAGAAACCAGGTAAGCGGGCCGGCATGATAGCCTTCGGCAAATTTCAAATGTTCGTCATTCACCGGTACTACTGTGCCCGGATGCAGATAGTAGTAAATGAGTCCATACGCGATCATGAGCAGGAAACAAACCAGAAAGGCATAAGTGGGTCCGGCGAAGAGTGCTCCTGATTCCCGCACGCCGCGCAGGTTTGCGATCGCAATCAAGAGAATCAGCGCCAGACAAAGAGCAACTTTGTGATTATCGAGCCAGGCGAAACTGGTTCCCTGCGCTGCTGATGTGATCGCCGCTACACCGGCGGAGATCGACACCGATACTGTCAGGATGTAATCAACCAGTAGAGAAGCGGCAGCGACAAGGCCAGGGTTAACGCCCAAATTTTCTTTGGCGACGATGTATGCACCGCCGCCCGAAGGATACGCATGGATTGTTTGCCTGTAGCTGGTCGCCACGATGCCGAGCACGGTGGCGATGACGATTGAGATGGGGACAACGTAATAATATGAATAATTGTGTCCGGCGGCAGCAGCGACTGCCAGGACAAGCAAGATTTCTTCCGAAGCGTATGCGGTTGATGAGAGCGCATCCGAAGAAAAAACCGCAAGCGCGGTTTTTTTAGTCAAGCGTTCATGTATCGCCTGCTCCGTCCTCATGGGGCTGCCGACCAGAAAACGCTTCAGTGATGCGACCATTCATTACCTCCTGTAACGCAAAGCTGTTAGTTTGCGTAACGACGCGGAAACTCCCAGTTTGAGTGAGCGATGCGCTGCGAACTGACAGTTGCGTTGCGGCACCGACAGGAACACCTGTTCGAAATTTCAAGTGCACAAAATCGAAAAGGCGCGGAGCAATTAGCTCCACGCCTGTAAATCGCGATCGTGGCATTGCCCTTCCTTTGGGCCTACGAGGTTAGCTGTCGGGCTCGAACTGGAAGTGTTCTACACAAGGTGTCTCTTCTCGAGCGCCTTGTGATTCGCCCCGTGTTCCGCGTCAACGAAACAGTGGTTCCCCCGCGTCACTCGCCTCTGCGCAAGTGACTTCGGCAGACATTGATTGTCAATGCGCGAATCTTACTCTCGCTTGCTTTACGAATCAACTTCAGCAAGAGCCCATTATGCGCCCACGTCTTCGGCGAAGCGAATGTTTTCACTCAGCTTCAGTGGTGCTCGAATTTAATTAACTGTCCTACAATATGGGCATGGAAAGGAACCTGGTGAACCTGAGATGGGCCGGCTACGTTGGGGCTGTGCTCGGTACTGGTGCGATAGCGGCTCTACTTGCCCCTTTTCACGCGCAGATAAATTCGACCACTGTAGCCCTGACCTTCCTGCTGGTGGTTCTATTCGTAGCATTGTTTTGGGGAAGCAGGCCGGCGCTCCTGGCGTCTGTCCTCGGAATGCTTTGCTTTAATTTCTTCTTTCTTCCACCGCTTTATACTTTCTCAATCGCCCATTCACAGAACTGGGTTGCCTTGACCGCCTTTTTCACCACCGCTCTCGCAGTCGGTCAGCTTTCCGCTCGCGCTAAGCGGCGGGCGGAGGAAGCGGAAGCGAGAAAACGAGAGATCGAGGGCCTATACAAAGAACTACAGTCTGCGTTTGAACGTGCGAGTCATGCCGAAGCCTTGCGGCAAAGCGAGCGACTAAAGTCGGCGTTGCTTGACGCCGTCACACATGATCTGCGCACACCACTAACGTCGATCAAAGCGTCGATTACGACTCTACTGGACGAAGCAAGGGGTCGAATAGAAGAGGGCCAACCGATCGCCCTGGATACTGAATCTCGTCTTGAAATGCTGGAAGTGATTGACGAAGAGAGCGATAGGCTAAATCGTTTCATTGGTGGGCTAATCGATCTGGCCCGTATCGAGGCCGGTGAACTGCACCTTCGCCGGCGGTGGGGAGCCGTAGATGAAATAATTTCAACAGCGCTGGCCCGTGCCGAGCCCTTTACCCAGGGTCGCGAGGTGGAGGTGAAAATTGAAACGGAATTGCCCGTGGTGCGCGTTGACGAACGTGCCGTAAGCGAAGTGGTCTACACTCTGATTGATAACGCTGCGAAGTATTCTCCGGCCGGAGCAAACATAAAGATCAGTGCCCAGCGGTCTGAGGATGGGATGATCGTGATGGCCGTGGAGGACCAGGGAAAAGGTATCGCGGTTGACTTGCACGAGCGGGTTTTCGATAAGTTCTTCCGCGCCACTCGCGACGGCGACATTAGTACTCACCGGCCTTCCGGGACTGGGATGGGTTTGGCTATCGCCAAAGGAATTGTCGAAGCCCATGGCGGAAAGATCTGGATCGAATCAGGCGCTCACGGAAAGGGAACGAAGGTCCTGTTTACGGTGCCGATTGGAGACGAAGAAATAACTGAAGAGTCTGCATGGGTCTCTGAAGCTGCGGAACTCCATGAACGATAAGCCGCGAATTTTGGTGGTCGATGACGAGCCGCAACTGACACGAGTGTTGCGCACTGGGCTCAAGTCGCGCGGCTACGAAGTGCGCGTTGCCCCTGACGGGTTGGCCGGATTTGAGACCTTCAGCGATTGGCATCCCGACCTGGTAATTACTGACCTCGCAATGCCGAATATGGATGGACTGGAACTTTGCCGACGCCTGCGCGCCATCTCACAGGTTCCCATAATTATTCTTTCAGCGAAGGGTGAGGAAAAGATCAAAGTTGAAGCGCTGGACATCGGCGCAGATGATTTTGTTACCAAGCCCTTCGGCATTGACGAATTGCTGGCACGCGTTCGCGCTTCGCTTCGACGAGCAACCTCTCAGCCTACAAACGAAGCCGCGCAAGCGCTATTGCAAGTGGGAGATTTTCAGGTTGATCTTGAAGCTCGCAATGTAACGGTGCGCGGTCGACAGGTCCATTTAACGCCGAAGGAGTTTGATTTACTTATCTATTTCGTTAAGCACTCGGGTAAGGTCCTGACACACCATACACTGCTGGCCGCCGTTTGGGGTGGGGATTACGTCGAACAAGATCAGTACCTGCGCGTATTTGTGGGAAACTTACGAAAGAAGCTGGAAACCGGCGCTCCGAATAAGCGCTATCTTCTCACTGAACCCTGGATCGGCTACCGCTTCAATCCGCAGGGTAGTTAACCTCAAATACTACAGATTAGCGTCCGCCGAAAAAGCGTTTACCACTCACCTTGTTGAAGTCTTCACACTAATCCCGTCTTTACAAACTTTTTATGAACTCTTTACACCACTTTTATATGAAGGGTCGTAATCTTTCTTTGTTGACAATTTGTCTGCCGAAGCTGCTCACGGGCGCGAATGCGTTGGGAGGGGCAGCGCGGGGGAACCAAGCGTCTCGCCGACGCGAGACACGGGGCGCATCGTGAAATTCACGTAGGACACTTCTTGGTCCGAGCCCGGCAGCTAACCTCGCAGGCTAAGGGAAGGGCACGAAATAGACGCCTCTTATGAAAGGGCGCGGAGCGTGTGCTTCGCGCCCTTTTTTTCGAGGTGCGATAGGCACGAACTTATGACCACTGAATCTTCATTGCTAACGACGAAACTGACGCCACGTCTTGTCCTGGAGCAAATGCATGCCCATGGCTGGAACTGGAGAAGTGCTGGAGCGTTCTGCGGACTCTGCTTCGGCATCATCTCACCACTCATCGGATCAATTCTGACGGCGATCGCCTGGTTCACAGGTCCTCATTGGCATGGGTTCTTCATCCAGCGCTACGGCACCGTCCTGCTGTTTCTAACCATTCCCCTTCTCATTTTCGGCGCTCATTGTCTCGATCTAATGGACAAACATGATGCAGAGGCGAAGAACCCTCGCCTCAAAGTCAAGTAAGGCAAATGCGTTTCGAAATTAAGGAAGGAAAAGCAATGACTTGGGCAGAGATTAAGAAGGCAGTGGAAGAAGTCGGTGTAACGGACGAAGAAGAAATCGGTCTCATTCAGTGTGAAAACGGAGACGGTGATCACACGTTCCACAAAGTGAGATTAGGAAAGACACTGAAGCTCACAGAAAACGTCTCGGCCGAGAAGGCGCGTAAGGCTGCTGAAGGTTGTGCAATCTAGCAAACTGATCTTTGACACGAAGATAAGGTCACAAGCAAGGAGATAAGGTGAAACCTCGACACTATTACTTTTCCAGGGGACTTAGCATTGTGTTTTTGGTTCTGCTTTATGGAGCGACGTCTCTGGTTCATGGACAGCAGACCGTATTCAACGTTCCCACGACCGACGTGCTCGATAAGGGCAAAGTCTATTTTGAGTTGGACATCAGCGCCAAACCCAACGATTCGGATGCTCTAAATAAGTTCTCGTCGTTTGTGCCGCGCCTGGTGGTGGGCGTGGGCGGGCGAGTCGAGGTGGGCCTGAACATCACCGGAAACGTTCAACCGGGCCCGGATTCAACAACGCTCGTAGGGGCCGTGAAGTGGAAAGTTTATGACGGTAGAGACAACGGCTGGGCCATCGCTATCGGCGATCATGTGTTCATTCCTGTGCGGAATAAATCCTACGACGTGGGCAATCACACGTACGTGATGGTGCAAAAGAGCTTTAAGACTAAAACGCGCATAGGGTTTGGCGGAGGCGTTTTCACCAGGGAAGTAGCGGCGCCGAACGCTGTTCGCGGAGTAGGACAGTTCACATTCGAGCAGCCTATCACCGACAAATTCGGAGTGGCCTCTGACTGGTACACCGGCAAACACGCGAATGGTTATTGGACCTCAGGCGGCTACTACAAGCTGACTAAGAAGCTGACGGGCTACGCCGCGTATTCGGTTGGCAATGCGAACGCGTCAAAGGGAAACCATTACCTCTATTTCGAGGTGGGCTACAACTTCAATTGAAGAGCAGGATGCTGAGTCCTAAAGAGAAACAGGTTGAAGCGACGCGGTCACCAGCGCGATCCAAGCCGCGTTGGAAAGTGCTCTTGAAAGATCTCAGTTTTCTCGGTTCTGTCTCGGTCGCGCAGCTCACGGTCTGGCGTGTGCTTCGGCGCCGACGCAGCGAGCACACCGCCCGCCTCAAGCGCATCAAGTTGGTGCCGGATGCAAAGCATGAAGAGGACAAATAGGTAAATCGCCGAGCAAGATTAGGAGATTTCAAATGCAGGATCTGATCTTTATCGCTGGAACGATTGTTTTCTTTTTGATCGCACTTGCCTACGTCCACGCGTGCGAGAAGTTAAGGTGAGGAGAATCCGATGAATGTCGAATCAATCGTGAGCCTGGCAATATCTGCGTTGCTGCTCCTATATCTCGGTTACGCGTTGCTCCGTCCGGAGAAGTTCTAAGGACGGGAAACAGAAGCCAGAATTCAGGAGACAGAAGCAAGTCAAAAGCAGGTTGCTGCCTTGCGTTCTGAATTCTGACTTCTGACTCCTGACTTCGAGGATTGCTTATGACTTTCAATGGCTGGTTACAGATTCTCTTTTATTTTGCGCTCATTCTTTTGATCACGAAGCCGCTCGGGATCTTCATGGCGCGCGTGTTCGAAGGCGAGCACACATTCCTTGATCCCGTGCTGCGTCCAGTCGAGCGAATCATTTATCGCCTCACGGGCGTCAACCAGGAGCGCGAGATGCACTGGACTGAGTATGCGGGGGCGATGCTCCTGTATAGCGTGGTCTCATTGGTAGTGCTTTACGCGCTGCAACGCCTGCAATACTACCTGCCGTTCAACCCGCAGCATTTGGCGGGGGTGGATAGCAGCGCAAGTAGCACAGGAAAATTCGTCGGCTCATCATTCAACACGGCGGTCTCGTTCACCACTAACACTAACTGGCAGGGCTACAGTGGTGAAGTGACGATGAGCTATCTCTCGCAGATGGCCGGGCTCGCTTATCACAACTTTACTTCGGCTGCCGTGGGTATGGGCCTGGCGATCGCGCTTATCCGCGGCATCGCGCGGCACGAAAAAGAAACCATCGGCAACTTCTGGGTTGACATGGTGCGTTGTGCTCTCTGGATTCTTTTGCCACTCAGCTTTGTGCTTGCGCTGGCTTTGGTTTCGCAGGGAGTGGTCCAGAACCTCAAACCTTATGACACGGCCCAGTTGGTTGAGAAGCAGAGCATTGAAGTCGACAAGAAGGACGCCGACGGCAACGTTGTCACTAATCCTGACGGCACTACGGCGAAAGAGGCGCAGACCGTTGAGACGCAGACGATTGCGCAGGGTCCAGCCGCTTCGCAGATCGCGATCAAGCAGCTCGGCACAAATGGCGGCGGTTTCTTCAACGTAAACTCATCGCATCCTTTCGAGAACCCAACGCCCTTTTCTAACTTCCTCGAGATGTTCTCGATTCTGTCCATCTCTGCTGGGCTCACATACACCCTCGGGCGAATGGTCAAGTCACAGAAGCACGGCTGGGCGGTATTCGGTGCGATGGCCGTTCTGTTCTTTGCCGGATTGATTGTTTGCTACTGGGCTGAGGCACGAGGTAATCCGCTGTTCCCAGGCAATGTCAACCAAGCAGCATCCACGATGCAGTCGGGCGGAAACATGGAAGGCAAGGAAGTGCGTTACGGACTCGCCAACTCGACGCTTTGGGCAGTCGCAACGACCGATGCTTCGAACGGCAGCGTCAACAGCATGCACGATTCATACACGCCGATCGGCGGACTGGTGCCACTCGCGAACATCATGCTCGGAGAAGTCATTTTCGGCGGCGTCGGCGCGGGAATGTACGGCGTCCTGGTCATGGTTATCCTTTCAGTCTTCATCGCCGGATTAATGGTCGGTCGCACGCCAGAGTATCTCGGCAAGAAGATCGAGGCTTACGACGTGAAGATGGCGATGCTTTACGTGCTCATTTTCCCACTCCTGATCCTGTTATTGACGGCGATCTCCGTCTTGGCGCCGAATTTCGGTTTGACATCGCTCGCCAACAATGGGCCACACGGGCTTTCAGAGATTCTTTACGCCTTCACCTCCGGCGCCGGCAACAACGGTTCTGCGTTCGCGGGGTTGAGTGCCAACACGCTCTGGTACAACACGACGATTGGCATCAAGATGCTGCTCGGACGGTTCTTCATGATCATTCCGATGCTGGCGATCGCCGGCAGCCTCGTGCGCAAGAAAGTCACACCACCCTCGTTAGGCACATTTCCGGTTACCACTCCCTTGTTCTCCGGGCTGTTGGTAAGCGTGATCTTAATTGTAGGAGCTTTGACATTCTTCCCGGTGTTAAGTTTGGGACCGATTGTCGAGCATTTCTTGATGCATGCGGGAAAAACGTTTTGAAAAGAATGGTCTTGGGTCTTTGGCCTTTGATCACATGTCCCGTCAATCGCTGGTGTTGAAGATTGACGAAAGACCAAGACCAAAGACCAAAGGCCAGTACGAAAAACAAAGCCAATGACTACTACTAAGAAACAAGCAATCTGGAACGCGCAGATCGTTAAGCGCGCGATTGTTGATTCATTCATCAAGCTGAATCCGACGCAAGATGATGGGCAATCCGGTCATGTTCGTGGTCGAGGTTGGCAGTGTCTTGACGACTCTGCAATTGATTCGAGGAATCATTGCGCCGATTCCTGGGGTGACAAATACCGGCTTTGAATTGCAGATCACGCTCTGGCTCTGGTTTACGGTGCTGTTTGCAAATTTCGCTGAGGCGATGGCTGAAGGCCGCGGCAAAGGCACAAGCTGACAACCTGCGCAAAGCCAAGACCGAAACGATCGCGCACCGCGTGATTTCCGGTTCCCAGACTGAAGACGTACAAGCGCCGCAACTGCGCAAAGATGACGTTGTCATTGTTTCGGCAGGCGAGTTCATTCCTGGCGACGGCGAGATCATCGAAGGCGTCGCCTCGGTCGACGAATCGGCGATCACGGGCGAGTCGGCCCCCGTAATTCGTGAAGCCGGCGGAGATCGATCCGCCGTGACCGGCGGCACGCGCGTGCTTTCTGACCAGATAAGAGTGCGAATCACTTCGAATCCCGGTGAGACATTCATTGACCGCATGATTGCGCTGGTCGAAGGCGCCGAACGGCAGAAGACACCAAACGAAATCGCCCTGAACTATCCTGCTTGCCGGATTGACGATCATTTTTCTGCTGGCGGTCGTGACGCTCCAGCCGTTTGCCATCTACTCAGGGGCGCCGCAGACCATCTTCGTTCTGGTCTCGCTGCTTGTCTGCTTGATCCCGACAACGATCGGGGGCTTGTTGTCCGCAATCGGTATCGCTGGCATGGACCGCTTGATTCAACACAATGTGCTGGCAATGTCCGGACGCGCGGTCGAGGCGGCGGGAGACGTCAATACCCTGCTGCTCGATAAGACCGGCACGATCACCCTGGGCAATCGACAGGCGACCGCGTTCATCCCGCTAGCCGGTGTTGATGAGACCGAGTTGGCTGATGCGGCGCAGTTATCGTCGCTCGCGGATGAAACTCCGGAAGGGCGTTCCATCGTCGTGTTGGCAAAGGAAAAGTATGGAATGCGCGGACGCGAGCTAGCTCCACACGAAGCCACGTTCATTCCCTTCACCGCCCAGACGCGCATGTCGGGTGTCGAGTTACGATGGCCGCGAGATTCGCAAAGGTGCAGTGGATGCGATCGAGAAGTATCTTGCGGATGGTCGGCCTGTGCCGAAAGATTTGCTTGCAGATCGTCGAACGAATCTCACGAGCAGGCGGCACGCCGCTTGTCGTGGCCGAAGATCAAGCTGCCGCTGGGGTCATTCATCTTAAGGACATCATCAAGGGCGGCATGGTCGAGCGCTTCAATCAGATGCGGCAGATGGGCATCAGGACCGTGATGATCACGGGAGATAACCCACTAACGGCAGCCACGATTGCCCGCGAAGCCGGAGTCGACGACTTTCTCGCACAGGCGACTCCCGAAGACAAGATGGCCCTGATCAAACGCGAGCAAGCTGGCGGCAAACTCGTCGCGATGACTGGCGATGGCACTAATGATGCACCAGCGCTGGCCCAGGCGGACGTCGGTGTGGCGATGAACACCGGAACTCAGGCGGCCAAAGAGGCCGGCAACATGGTCGACCTTGATTCGAACCCGACGAAGCTGATTGAGATTGTGGAGATTGGAAAGCAGTTGCTGATGACTCGCGGCGCTCTGACAACGTTTTCAATTGCCAATGACGTGGCGAAGTACTTCGCGATTATCCCGGCGATGTTTGCGGCCGCGTTTCCGGTGCTGAATGCGCTGAACATCATGGGTTTGCGAACGCCGCAGTCGGCGATTCTTTCAGCGGTGATTTTCAACGCGCTGATCATCATCGCCCTGATTCCGCTAGCGTTGCGAGGCGTGAAGTATCGACCGATGAGCGCGGCTTCGTTGCTACGACGCAACTCTGCTGATCTATGGGCTGGGCGGAATTATCGTGCCATTTATCGGCATCAAGATCATCGACGTGGTCATTCATGCGATTGGGCTGGCGTAATAGGGGGAGGGTTGTTGGTCGTCCAAGAGTGACAACGCGGAGCCTCGAAGAGGCGGCACTTAATAGCCCCGTCCGTGAGGACAGGGAATGAACGGGAAGTCGATTCGAGGCCCGAAGGGGCCGGTACTGATCATTGAATTCCGGCCCTGCGGGCCTGATTGAGTGGTTCTTATGAAAAATCTAATTACAGCAATTCTGATGACGATCGTGACGACGATCTTACTGGGGCTGATCTATCCACTGGTTGTGACGGGCCTGGCCCAGGTGATCTTTCCCGACAAAGCAAACGGCCAGCTGATCAAACGCGGCTGACGGCACGATCGTTGGCTCGCGATTGATTGGGCAGCCATTTTCTTCGCCTGGTTATTTCCGTTCCCGGCCATCGCGCCGCTGGCGCTGCGGGTTATGACGCGGGCGCATCCTCGGGCTCGAATCTTGGACCGACGAATCAGAAATTGATCGATCGCGTCAAAGCCGACGTTGAGAAGTTGCAGGCTGAGAATCCAGGAAAACCAGTGCCTGTGGATTTGGTGACAACTTCCGCTTCCGGTCTGGATCCACACATTTCTCCCGCCGCTGCCGAGTTTCAGGTGCCACGCGTTGCTCGTGAACGCGGCATTAGTGAAGACGAAGTGCGGCGAGTCGTCAGCGCGCACACCGAAGGCCGACAATTCGGTTTTTTGGGCGAACCAAGAGTGAACGTGCTGGAGCTTAATCTGGATTTGGACAGAACAATGCCTATGAGGAAATGAAATTATCAGTTGTCCGTAGTCAGTAGCCCGTTGCTAGTTAACGAGGTCATGTCAATCACTACGGACGACTAACCACTGACAACGGACCACTGACCACTGACAACCGTGAACCAAAACGGTAACCGCCCATCACCCGAATCTCTTCTCGCCAAGCTCAACCAGGGCGAGCAGGCGAAGCTACGTGTTTACATCGGCGCAGCTCCCGGTGTTGGTAAGACTTATCAGATGCTGGAAGATGCGCACTTGCTCAAGAAGCAGGGCGCAGACATCGTCGTAGCGGTTGTCGAAACGCATGGCCGTGAAGATACCAAGGCGATGATCGGGGATCTTGAATGCGTGCCGATGCGCCGCATTGAGTATCGGGGTGTCACCCTGGAAGAGATGGACGTCGATGCGATTATCGCTCGCCGCCCCGCGATTGCGATCGTTGATGAACTTGCTCACACCAATGTCCCCGGCTCGAAGAATCGCAAACGTTACCAGGACGTCCTGGACATACTCAACGCCGGCATCTCAGTAATCACCGCGGTGAACATTCAACACCTCGAATCCCTAAATGACGTAGTGACTCGCACCACCGGCGTGCGAGTGCGCGAGACGATTCCGGACCACTTTCTGCGACGGGCAGATGAAGTTGTAAATGTGGATGTCTCGGTAGACACGCTGCGGACACGTTTACGGCAGGGAAAGATCTATGACGTAGTGAAGATCGAACAGGCCCTCAATAATTTCTTCCGCAAGGGAAATCTATCCACACTTCGCGAGCTGTCTCTCCGGCAGGTGGCGACAGACCAGGCCACCAAAGCACACGACTACCGCGAACGCGAAGGACTCGAACAGGCGGTCATCCCTGAGAAAGTAATGGTTGCGATGGCTTCTCGCGGGAGCGCGAAGAAGTTGCTGCGGGTGGGTTCGCGCGTGGCTGGACGATTAGCCAGTGATTGGTACGCGGTTTACGTCGAGACGCCTGGTGAGGAACCGGGCCGGATCAAGCCGGCCGATTATGCCGCGCTCCAGGAAAATATTCGGTTTGCTGAGGAGTTAGGAGCAAAGGTAGTTAAGTTGAAATCCCGAAAGGTAGCAGACGCGTTGATCGATTTCGCGCGACGTGAAGGCATCACGCAGGTGGTTTTCGGTCAGACCTCTCGGTCTCGCTGGGACATTCTTTTACATGGCTCAATCATTAACCGTTTTCTCCACGAAGTGCGGGACGCCACTGTGCAGGTGGTGCCTTTGGAAACGAGGGAGGAAGTGGTCCTGGAGGATTAAGGAGGGCAGGTCTTGGGTTTTTGGTCTTTGGTCTTTGAGCTCTCTGTGACGAACCACTCTCCGTCGGCACGTGAACCAAGACCAAAGCCCAAAGACCCAAGACCAAATCTGAATGAGCTTAAGAGTCAAACTTTTACTCAGTTACCTCATTTTCGTTACTGCCCTCGTAGTGCTCGGCGGATGGAGCGCCTGGCGGTTGCGCGAAATGGGTAGTGTGTCCCGCCGCATCATCTCCAATAATTACGACTCAGTCGTCGCCGCGCAGGAAATGAAGGAGAGCCTCGAGCGTCAGGACTCTGCCGCGCTGTTTGCACTTCTTGGCGCGCGCAACAAGGCTATCGCTCAACTCCGTGAACATCGCGCTCGATTCGATGCAAATTTTCAAAAAGCCGCGAACAACATCACAGAGATCGGTGAGCCTGCGGCCATAGAGGCAATTCGACGAGACCGCGATAGTTACTACCAAATGTTCGATGCCTTCATGGCTAAAGTGAATGCGACGGAAAGTTCCGAGCCACACCGTGTGCCGAGGG
Organism: Blastocatellia bacterium; assembly: GCA_963698325.1. Lineage (GTDB taxonomy): Bacteria > Acidobacteriota > Blastocatellia > Pyrinomonadales > Pyrinomonadaceae > PSRF01. Next base: position 485,459 of record CAVOQJ010000018.1, read on the forward strand.
AAGAAGAGCTCTCAGAGCGCAATGAGTACTTCACCCGTCTCGAACCTCAGTTCAATAAATTGCGCGCTGAATGCGAGCACCTGCTGCAACTCAATCAACGCGCCATGCTTGCCAAGTCGGAGGCAGCCGCTGGTGTGGCTCAACTTTGGTTCTACCGCACGCTGTTATTTGCAGGTGTGTTAGTCGTTGCGGGCTTACTTCTGGCTTTCTTTCTGGCGAATCGAATAGTTGAGCCGTTGCGCCAACTCACTGCGAGCACAGCAAGAATGGCCGGAGGCGACTTGGATGCAAGAGTAACGGTGAGTTCGCGCGATGAAGTTGGTGTGCTCGCAGCAGAGTACAACCGAATGGCCGAGCGCATTCGACAACTGCGCAGCTCGGATATGGGAAAACTTCTGGTCGCTCAACAAACTACCGAGGCCGCCATTGATTCCCTGTATGACCCGGTGATTGTGACAGATGGTGAAGGGTGCGTAACGAAACTAAATCCCGCTGCGGAGGAGATATTCGGTTCTGAGAATGAAAACACGGGCAGGCACGTGGGCGAGGTGGCGCGGGATGCGCGTATCGCCGGCGCTGTTGCGGAAGCGCTGGAGTCGCAGCGTCCGGTCGCCGGCGAAGGCATGTCTTCAGTTTTGCCGCTTGCGGTTGATGGTTCGGAAAGAGCGTTTCGCTTGCGCACCACTCCGATGCGCGACCAGGGCCATCGCTTGCTGGGCGCCGTCACCATTCTCGAGGACATCACCCATCTGCGCGAGATTGATCGCCTCAAGTCAGAGTTCATAGCGACTGCTTCACACGAACTCCGCACGCCTCTGACCAGCGTGCAAATGGGTGTTCACTTGCTGCTCGAAGGCGCCCTCGGTGAGTTAACCGATAACCAAATTGAAGTGCTTCAAGCTTGCCGCCAGGACTGCGAGCGGCTCGATAAGCTAATGCGGGATCTGCTTGATCTTTCCAGGATTGAGGCTGGTGAAAGCGAGCCGCAGCTCGCCGCTGTTAGCGCAAGAGATTTACTCACAACTGCCGTCAAGGAGTTGCGCCCGCAGGTGGAAGCGAAAGGCCTTGAACTGAGCGTCGATGTCCCTATTGAACTTCCCTGGGTGTCGGTTGATCGGTTGCAAATAGAGCGTGTAATCAACAACCTCGTCATCAATGCTTTGCGACATACAAGAAATGGTGAAATCAAAATCAGTGCCGAACAGCGCGACAATCATGTCGCTGTTTCTGTCAGTGATACGGGCAGCGGTATACCAACCGAATATCTGCCGCACATCTTCGATAAGTTTGTGCAGGTTCCTGAAGCACCTACGGGGGGAGCGGGACTAGGACTCACGATCTCGAAATCAATTGTGGAAGCTCACGGCGGGCAGATCAGCGTGCAATCGCAAATTGGGCGCGGGACAACCTTCACCTTCACGCTGCCGCTGGCGGCAGGGTCTGAATCCAGGCAGGAGGTAAGTCATGCCTAAACGTGTGCTGATTATTGATGACGAAGAAAATATTCGCGAGCTGACACGATTGGCATTGGAAACGGCCGGTTATGAAGTTGGCGAAGCCGGAAGCGGATTAGAGGCCTTCGCTATTATCGGCAGCGATGAGTCGTGGGATGCCGTCCTACTGGACCAGAAAATGCCGGGAATGGTTGGAACTGAAATCCTTCGTCGGCTCAAGGTGATGCTACCCGCAGCACGCGTGATCATGATGACCGCCTACGCCTCTGTAGACCTCGCAGTGGAGGCGATGAAGTTGGGAGCAACAGACTTTGTGCGCAAGCCGATGACGCCGGAGATTTTGCGCAACGCACTCGCCGCAGCCCTAGCAAAACCACCTGCGACTCGTCAGTTCAAGGTCGCGGAAGATAGTAGGCGTCAAGGTGCGCCTCAGGTGACGTTGAACGGCTTTACCATCCTGGGCGCCACAGACAGGTTGACGCTTAGGGGCGTGGAGCGTGAGGCATTGGATACGGCCGCACGAAAGGAAGTTAGTAAATGAGCAAGCGCATTTTGATCATTGACGATGAAGAAAACATCCGCCGCGTAACGCGCCTAACCCTGCAGGCGGCGGGTTACGAGGTTGGCGAGGCGGGCGACGGTGAGCGAGGCCTGGAAACCTTTGGGGACGGGTCAGGCTGGGATGCGGTGTTGCTCGATCAGAGAATGCCGGGCATGGACGGCCTCGAAACGCTACGCCACATCAATGAACGCGACCCGACTGCGCGCGTCATCATGGCGACAGCATATGCCTCGATTGAACTAGCGGTCGATGCGATGAAACTTGGCGCCACCGACTTCGTGCGCAAGCCCATGACCCCGGAAATCTTGCGCAATGCGGTGGCCGCAGCCCTTGCAAAACAACCACGTGTATCCGCGGCCGCTGCTCGACCATCGGCAGAGGTTTCAGCGGAGCCGCTAATTCAAATCATCACTATGAACGGTTTCACAATCTTAGATTCGGAAGGTGCCCGACAAGAACCCAACGAGCGTCGCTTCAGAGTGAAGAGCCCCACTGGAAGCGAGCATGAGGTGCTGGTGCAAATTGATGAAGAAGCAGTCGGATACGTAGAGCGCATGACAAGACGGAAACTTCCTCCCGAAAACTCGTTCTGGACGACTCAGGCCCAACGCCTGTTGGGCGATTTCCTGTGGAAGGAAGGAAAAGTTCCCCCTACCAGAAAACTCACGATTAGAGACGTCGACCGCGACGAACTACCAATCGCAGCGCGCTGGCAGAGCAGCTAGCTCCCGGCTAGCGATAGAACGTAGAGTTGTGAAGAAAGATGCCAGGAGAACAAGAATCGTGGCGGCAGAAGTGATTTGCGAAACTATGCGGCAAGTTAGAGCAGGCAGCCCAGCGGCGAAGACATCATTAAATCTTTAACCGCCTACGTGAACAATCGGCCGGCGCTCCGGATCCTTTTCAGCCTGCCGCAGCACTTCATGCGTGACCGGAGCGGTGTCGCCCTCGCCGAAGGCTATGTACTTCATCAGGTAAGACAGCGGATTGCCTTCGCTCCAACCAAAATAGACGTGCGGCAACTTCCCCGTTTCGTTGCGCAGGAAGAGTAAGAAGGCAGCAATCGCATTCGGCACTGCCGGCGATACAGCCCGCAACACCTTATAACCGTCAACTTTTTCGCCATGCACCTGCAAAACACCGGAGAATTCCGACGCATCGCCCGGTGTCACTTCGAAAAAGAGTATGGGTTCCCCTGGCGGTATGTGGTTGTCAGTTCGCTTCTCCCTTTCCTTGATTTCATATTCAAGCGCATCGCCGGTGTCCAGACGATTGGCGATAATTCGTACGGTACCCCTTGCCGCCTGGCGAACGAACTCGCGCGCGAGATCGTCAAGCTCGACGCGTTCCACTCGTAGTTCAGTTGAACGCCAAACCCGCGATACAAGGGAAGCAGTAACGATCGCCAGAATGAAAAACGAAGCGATCTTAATGCCTTCCGGACGTTCGTGAATATTCTGAACAGTTGTGTAGGCAAAGACGATCGCAATGAGCAGGAAGGGTATCCAGTTTTTACCGCGCCTGCGTCATGGCCAACGTTACGGCAATCGCCGCCGAAGTCATCAGGACCAGCACGCCGGTGGCGTAGGCGCCACCCTGAGCATCAACATCGGCATTGAAAATGAAGGTTACCGCGAGGGCGATCAGTGTGAAGACGAGAGCAAGCGGCCGCGAAGCTTTGGCCCACTGCGGAGCCATGCCGTACCGCGGCAGATAACGCGGGACGATATTAATCAGGCCCGCCATCGCGGAAGCGCCGGCAAACCACAGAATCGAGATCGTGCTCAGGTCGTAGACGGTGCCGAACAGGTTGCCGAAATAGTAGTGGGCAAGGTAGGCAATGGCGCGTCCGTTTGCCTCCCCGCCTTCCTGAAATTTTTCCGCCGGGATCAGCGTCGTCGTCACCAGGCTGCTCGTAATAAGCATCACGCTCATAATCAGCGCGGCAGTGCGCAAAAGCTTACGGGTGTTTTTAATTCGGCCCTGAAGCAATTTATGCGTACGAGGCTCAGCGGGACGGCCGGTGCGAGTGGAGTGGATGTCTTCCCATTCTTCTTCAGTTAGGTCTGTGTCGCCGCGCACTAGAGGCATTACGGCGACGCCGGTTTCGAAGCCTGAAAGGCCCAAAGCAAGTTTCGGAAAAAGGATTAGTGCAACGGCCACGATGAGCCACGGATTACCGTGTACCCTCGGGTGGTAAAGCATCGCGCGTTTCCATTCCGGAAAATAATGAGGATGCGAAAACAGTTCGTATAAGCCAAAGCCCACCACAATCACATTCAGCAGGAGATAGGTAGCGACCAGGATTACGGCGATCCCAATAGCTTCTTTAAAGCCGCGCAGAAAGATAGCGCCCAGGAGAACGACGAGGACCAGTGTTACGCCAAGCTGATGTTTCAGCAGTTCGGGTGTAAAGGGATTCTCAATAATGTGAGCGGTCGCGTCCGCTGCGGAGAGAGTAATAGTGATAATGAAATCTGTAGCGACGAAGCCCAGCAAAACGAGCACGAAGAGCTTGCCCTTCCAACGCGACAGCAGATGCTCCAGCATTGAGATGGAGCCTTCTCCATGCGGACTTTCCGCGGCTACTCGACTATAAATTGGCAACGCACCAAGCAGAGTGAGGAGAACGAGTATGAGCGTAGCGACGGGCGAGAGCGCGCCGGCTGCCAGAAATGCGATTCCGGGTTGGTAACCAAGGGTCGAGAAATAATCGACACCCGTCAGACACATCACCTGCCACCAGGGATGTTGTTTGTGTGGGCCGCGATGATCGTCGTCCGAGCCAGCCGGCTGTCTACCGCCCCTAAATAACCAGAGCTTAAAGTTTCGTCTTGTTCTATCGAATAGAGGCATCTGCTGGCCAAGCAACTGGCCGATAACCAGTATCCTAACCCTCTCAATGTCTGGCTTTTTTACTCGCGGAATTCTACGCTGATTCGATCCTGCGTCAAGCAGATTCGCAGAATCACTAACAACTCATTTTGTTCGTCAAAAAAGCGCTGGGCAAAAAAGCGGGCGGGGGCCTCCCACAGCCCCCACCCTAAGGCCACGTGTCCTCACCCCACGCGACCACTTCGTCCACCGGGGAGGTGAACGCAGCCGGATTATGCAATAGTCCGATTAAACTTTCAACCACCTTCCGCCATTAAAAACTTGAGCATAAATCAAGCGGAAAAGGACCCGAATAGTTCTGGTAAAGCGAATTAGTTCGCAAACCAATTGGTGCCCGCTATCAGGATTGATTGTTTCCCATAGTTGATGTAATACCACTGCCGATCGCAGCGGAGTCTCCGCTGGCGCGAGGATCGTTTGTGAGTCTCTCAGCGTGAGCAAGATCAGCCATTGCGACTATTAAGAGAAGCGCCGTTACTCCGAGAGTGGCAAGAATATAGAGCAGCGCAGTCATCTCCTTGTAGATCAGAATTATCGTGCCAATAGCAAGGACGGCGGTCCAGAGAATTGTGATCATTCTCCTTCGCCGTCGGTCGCCAGCTACATTTCTTTTACGCGCTCATTTTTTACTCCAGACACTTGAGCCATTCTTGCTACTTAAGTGGCTACTGATGGTTTCGTTTTCGGAGGTAATCCGCTACTAATAAACGACTCTCGTAGGGAGAGTCTGGCCGACGGAGGTGAACATCGTATTGAGAGTTCCCGTAGCTGCGCCCATGAGAGTTGATCCAATTCTACTGGGGGAGAACATGCCGGCTTCAGGAACTTCGACTACGTCAAAGGCCTCGAGAAAAAAGTCCGGCTTTTGATTTTTCTTGATGGCGGTGTAGTCTACTTTTATTACTTCCTGGTTCTGTGCACCCGGCTTTTGCCTGTAGATAAGGACCTCGCTGGACTTTGCTTCTTTCCGCACGCCTCCGACCATAGCTAAAGCCCGACTCAACGTTAACTGATCACGAAGGAAAATCCCCTGCGGCGCAATAACGCTGCCGGTGATATAAACCGGCTCTGCCTCGGTAACCATGATGTAATCGCCGGGCCGAATCACTGGATTGGCTTCAGACTTGCCAGCCTTCAACTCAGAAAGTTTCACTATCTGAAACGGAATCTTAGTGCCATCGATCGGCGCCGCCTCAGCCTCTTCGCCAGGTTGAGGGCACATGAGGGGCTCTGTGTGCAGAATCTGAATCGTACCCGAGGCGCGCTCAGTAAAGCCCCCGGAGACGACTACCAATTCGTTCAGCCGGATCTTGCGTTGCATTTGAACCCGCGTTGGTTGTCGCACTGCGCCAAATACAGTCGCTGGCTGGCGACTCTTTCGTTCGCTGATGCGAACGCTCACCTGCGGATTCTTGATGTATTTTGAGTAGGCCTCCGCGATATCTTTTTGCAGCGCCTTCTCGGTACGACACCTTGCTGGAATCGGCTTCTCCAGGAAAGGTAACGAGCTAACATTGCCGTCACTATCAATTTCGACCATGGCGCTTAAGTCGGGCTGGCCAAACACCCTGACGTCTATTACATCGCCAGGGCCGAGCAGATAGTTTCTGATTCCCTGGCTGTCTACAGACGGCGCGGTCGGAGCTGCCCTGGCTGGGAACCGAAGGAGCGGCCTCCTGCTCCTGTGTTCGCACCGAAGCTGGCAGAGTCAAACTAAGCAGAACTGCGACGAGCAAAAAACTTCTTTTCATAAAACACCTCAGAAACCGGAAACCTCAACCAATCGACCTCTCAAAGATGTATTGGCGCGTGGGATCGATGCCTTAACGCCTCAGGAAATCAAACCCGCTATTTCTAGTAATCCTTCGGCCGCGAGAACCTGGGGATGGCGCCCTGGTCTCCGTCCGACCCGCTTCGTACGGAGCTTTTCCGGCTGGATCGTCCGACGGTCCCGGGAACAGCGAAGCCGGTGAAAAGTAAGTTGCAATGATTGCACAAAAGGTAATGGATGCCAACCAGTCGAAAGAGCAACGGGGTGGGTTTGTAGCCTTTTCTTATGCGCGAACTACGACACTTGGGACACTTTTGAGAAATCATCGGGGCATCCTCTCGGGATCATTCGTTCCTTCCTCTCTTGCGGATTCGGTTCTTTCGTTCTTCTGGGACCGAACGCGAGTTTGCAACAATTCAATCTCGCGACCGATTCGCTCCGTACTCGACACTCTTACTTCTTCCTTCACCGGCTCGCGACTTAGGTAAAAAAGCGCATCTTTGTAACGATCGATGGCGCGGCGGTAATGGCCTTTGAAGGCGGAACGCTCCGCTAACTCGACCCAGTGGGCCACCTTGACGGAAGCAATGAACTCGCGAAGCGCAACACTTGATTCCTGCAATTCCGTTTCGTTGGGGTAAAACTGTAAAGCAGATTCCAGGCAATGCAGCGCGCGATTTGCGGCTTCAATTCTTTCGGAAGTACGCGCGCGCTGTTGCGCTTCGTAGGTCATGGCGCGCGAGGAATCTCTGGCCCATGTCAATAAGTGGTGCTTTTGAAGCGCGCGTACACGTTCCTGGCCTGCCCGAATCGCATTGCGCTTTTCCGAGGGCAGACTGCTCGATCTCAAAGCTTCTTCTGTGGTCGCCAGGTAGTTCTGACAAAGATGAAAGACCTCGAAGTGTGACTCAGGGTTGGAACCGGACCCGGCTTCTTCGGATTGTTGCTGAATAGTTCGCCAGGCTGCTGAAAGTGAGGAGGTGGAATGTGATTTCACCCCGGGGCGCTTATGCTCGCCACTCACTCGAACTGACGATTCGCCACGCTGGTCCAGAAGATAACGCGTCCAAGCCCGCCGCATCACCACTTCGCGCGCAGATAACGCCACCAAAAGCACTACGCTGGCAGCGAGCCCGGCGGGAATCCAGGGCGCTTCGTCTCCACCGCCGACCAGCATGTACCACAGCGCGAAGAACAACGCTATCGCCGCCACAATCGCACCGAGGAGATACCCGACGCTCGAAGGCATGCGCGCTCGGGAAGGGCGCCTACGCGCCGTATCACTGTGCACGTGCGATCGCGCCGCTCGGGGAAAAAAGTCATCCGCGGAGTTGTTGCCCAAGTGTGTTCTCTCAGGAGATAACTTAAAGCGGCCATTTCAATGCTAGCAATGTCCTGGCCGGCGGGGGAAACCTCAGGACGCGACCTGCGCCCCAAAACTATATGACCTACAATAGTCGGCTTTTTACTATTCTACTGTCAATATATGATAGCCCGCCAACGTCTGAAAACGACTGCCGAAGAAGGAAAATGACATGGACAAAGAGTTTGCGGAGAAATCTGTGCTCGTCACAGGCGCGACATCCGGAATAGGCAAAGCAACGGCTATGAGATTTGCCCAGGCCGGCGCCAACATTGCTGCCGTGGGCAGAGACAAAGCGGCGCTTTTAGAACTAGAGAATGAACTCCGAAGTGGCGGCACTCAATTTCTCGCGATTAAGGCAGACCTGTCGCACGAAGAAGAAGCGGAGTTGGCTGTTTCAAGGACGTCCGCACACTTTGGCGGAATCGATATCCTGGTTAACGCGGCCGGCCATATTGCCAACGGTACAATAGAAAATACATCGCTGGCGGCCTGGGAATCTATGCTCGGAATTAATCTCCGGGCGCCGTTCGTACTCATGCAAAAGGCTCTGCCAACCATAATTGAAAGGCGTGGCAATATCGTCAATGTCTCGAGTGTAACGGGATTGCGAGCGTTTCCCGGCGTCCTGGCCTACTGCGTCGCCAAGGCCGGTGTGGATCAGCTTACTCGTTGCGCCGCGCTCGAACTGGCGGCGAAAGGTGTACGCGTGAACGCTGTTAATCCGGGCGTAGTGGTTACCGAAATTCATAAACGCGGCGGCATGACCGAGGAACAGTACCAAGCTTTTCTCGAGCATTCGAAAAGTACTCACCCGCTCGGCAGGGTGGGCCAGGCAAGCGAGATTGCCGAACTAATCCTCTTCCTCGCGTCAGACCGTGCCTCATGGATAACGGGCGCAACTTATTCAATTGACGGTGGACGTGCGCAAACCTGCGCCCGCTAGTCGACACTGGTTAACGAGTGAACAAACCGCCCGGGGCGGAAGGAGACCGTGCGAAAATGATGATGACAATCTAATTTAAGTCGAGGCCGAAAAACTATCCCAGGGATGCCTCCAAAGCACTAAACAAACGCTCGCCCTTCAATATTTATCTGTATATACTCTGCGCGACAATGACCGTTATATCGCCTGAATCCGAATCGACTGTTTAAGTAATCGCTTCGTCATGACTAACGATCCACGAACGGCCTTCGCGGCGCCGATCGCGATAAGGCCATCCGGCAGCAAGAATGCCATTAAGATCATTTTCGGCATCTTAGCCGCTCTTGTCGCTATCCTCTTGGGACTTATCGTCCTCTTATTAATCGGTGTTGAGACTGGTCCGATCGCTCTGCTAATCGGACTCGTATCAGCCACTGTGCCGGTTCCCCTCTATCTGGTCCTTGTTCTCTGGATTGACCGCTATGAGGCTGAGCCGGGTTGGATGTTGGCGACCGCGTTCTTTTGGGGCGCACTGGTGGCAGTGTTCTTCGCCTTCCTGATTAATACAGCCAGTGATGTCGCAGTCCAATTGATGACGAATAATGCGAGAGCGGGACGAACTTTTGGGGCCGTTATTTCCGCGCCGATTGTTGAAGAGAGTGCAAAAGCACTAATCCTGTTCATCTTCTTCTTCTGGAAGAAGGACGAGTTTGATGGCGTCATCGATGGCATCGTGTACGCAGCAATGGTTGGACTGGGTTTCGCGATGACAGAGAATATCCAATACTACGGCAAGGCTGTCATGGAGCGGGGCGCCGGCGGCCTCACTTTTGTTTTTATTCTCCGCGGAGCGTTGGCGCCCTTCTCACATCCTATGTTCACAAGTATGACTGGGATCGGACTCGGCATAGCACGTCAATCAAGAAACACCGCCGTTAAATTTATTACGCCCATGATGGGTCTACTGGCAGCAATTTCAATGCATAGTATCTGGAACGGTTCGGGAGTTATCTTTGGCGGGATTGCCTTTCTTCTGACCTACATCGTCATAATGATTCCCGCATTTTTTATTATGCTTGTGGTGATTATTCTTGCGCTTCGCCGCGAGGGCCAAATCGTCCGCGAGTATCTCGTTGCGGATTATCAGGGTGGGTTATTGACTGAGCAGGAATATAAACAACTCTGCAGTGTTGGTGGTCGAATGGGCGCCTCCTTTAATGCATTTTCTCGGGGCGGGTTTAGTCATTGGCAGGCTGCGAGACAGTTAAATCAAACCGCCAGTGAACTTGCTTTCCATCGTAGCCGCGTAGCCCGGGGCATAACCGCGGCAGACGCGCGTGAACGCGAAGCAGCTTACCGGCAAGCGCTGGAAGATTTGCTAAGACGAATACGCGGCCGCTAAAAGGTGTGGCGCCGATAACAAAGTTCGCCCATTTTCCTGCGATTGACATATACTAAACAGGCATACACGAAGGTGGTCTCTTCCTCCAGCTGATGAGAGTTCAACTCCTACCAAGCACCTTTGATAGTCAGGGCCACGCAACCTCAGATCAACGTCTGACATGTTTTCTCATTGATGAGTGTGTTGCCGTTGACGCCGGCAGTATCGCACTGGCGCTGACGGCTGAGCAGCGCGAGAGAGTGCGCGACATAATCGTGACCCATCCTCACATGGACCATATCGCCAGTCTTCCGATCTTCATCGACGATCTTTTCGAAACCCTAAAAAGCCCGGTGCGCATCTACGCGACTCCAGAAGTGATTGAGCTCCTGGAACGAGACATTTTCAACTGGAATGTTTATCCGCGCTTTTCTGAACTGAAAAATGAATATGGGCCGGTCATGGAATACGTTCCGATTCCTGCCGGCAAAGAGTTTCAGAATCGCCCACCTGACCGTCACCGCTGTTTCAGTTAACCACATCGTGCCCACGGTGGGATTGCTAGTTTCAGATGGCAAAAGCATCGTCGCTTTTAGTTCTGACACTGCGGAGACCGACGAGTTTTGGAACGTCATCAATCGCGCACCGCATATCGATGCTCTTTTGATTGAGGCTTCGTTCCCCAACTCGATGGCGAGATTGGCGGAAGTTTCGCGCCACTTCACACCAGCCTCTTTACGGCGAGACCTGAGCAAGCTGAATCACAACGGCCTGGACATTCTCGCCGTACACATAAAGCCAGCCTACCGTCAAATGGTTATCGATGAATTGAATGCCTTGAATATTCCGAAGCTGGGCGTGATGGAACCTGGCAAGACTTATAACTGGTAGCGTCTCGTCCAACGTCACACGTCCAACGTCCAACGTCCAACGTCAAGACGCAGACTTCAATTTCCGATTTCATTAGTCAATTTCCGATCTCATTAGAAGGCCAGCAGACTTTGCACGGCGGACATTGGACGTTGGACATCTGGACTTTACTTAATCGGATCGAATTCTTTCTCAGCGTGTTCGCCTGCGATTTCGTGCAATGTCACACGCCCGCTGGGAAGTAGTTCTTTCACTCGCACCGTTCGTTGCTGGCGATCGCGGCCCGGCATCAACTCAGCCCGAAATGTGACCGTCATGCCCGGTCGCGCCCAGACGCTGGCTGTTCTTTTTGCGGCTTGTTGTTTGGCGCTCATTCCCATCTTCTTCTTTCTTAAGAACGTGCCGGCTACGCCGAACGCTCCGGCAACCAAAGCCAGACCGCCCAGCATGCGCTTGGTGCCTTTTTTCATTTCTTACTTAATGAGCCGACGAAACCACTTCGCAAAGTGGATCCAGCCTGGCCGTGATTGTTGGCAAACCACTGAGCGCCTTCTCCGCGTTCATTTGCGTAAAGTGCGCCCACTCGGGCGGGACATTCGCTTCCGCGAAGATCGCCTCTACCGGGCATTCAGGAACACAGGCATCGCAGTCGATGCACGTCTCCGGATTGATGTGCAACATGTCGTCATCGAGATGAAAAGCCTCAACGGGACAGACGAGGGCACAGTCGGTGTAGCGGCAGTTCACACAGGGTTCGGCAACGACGTAAGTCATTCAGCTATGTTCTCCTTGAAGTTTTAGTAGGACCGGCATTGCTGCCTATCCTTTTCTGAGTTTCTTACAGGGACACTATATTAAACATGAATCGTAGACTTTTGAAAGATGGGGGCACTGGTTCAGTCTGGAATCGGCACCAGGGTTCGAACTTTACAGAATGTTGGCCGCAGGTCGCGCGACTGTGTCAACTTCGGGAACTATGCAGAAGCATTACAGAACCGAGCGCGGTAGCGCCGGATGCTAAAGTCCAGCTGAGTATTAAGAGTATTGCCCAGCTTACGGCCAACGTAGACTTTACCATCCGGCGCTACCGCGCTCGGTTCTGTAATCGTTTGTTTTCCTCGTTGAATTCCCGACGACTCATTACTTGCTGCTTTCAATTACCAAACTGAACCAGTACCAAGATGGCGGCACTCAACATTATACCGGTCTTGATTCCTGCCAGGTGTGTACCGGTTTGCCGCTAGAGAAATCGTAAAACACGAGATCAATATTGGCCAACATCTTCGTGAGCAGGATTATCTGGCCAGTGTGCATCGAAACGGGAAGCGGAATCACAAACGCTTCCCTTTCTTTTGTTTGCAGACTCGCTGAATTTCCATTGACGGCTTCTTGACGGCTTTGCGAATTGGCGACAAACCGCACGCGGATCCTGCTGCCCTTCCCAGCACGGGCAAACTCATCGTTGCTTAGTAAAGCCATCACGAGATTCACCTGTACCGGCTGACTTGCCACATTGCTTCATCGCTACAGTTCGCATCGCGCTCGTGGCTGATGAATTTCTTCGGCTGGAATGCACCACTTCTCGACCAGGTTAGTGTGTGCTGCGGCCGTTTGCGTAGTATGCCCTGCTCAGGCGTGGTGCGCGATTGCAGCCGTCCGTGTCCGTCGTAACCAAAAGTGCGCAGTTGCCCCGCCTGATTCATCCGGCTTAGTTGGTCGCGGACGTTGTAGCTGTAGCTGCTGGTCGCATAGACGCTGCCGTCCGGCTCAGTTCTTCCACCATCGCCAGCCGACCAAACCCATCCTTCGGGAAGCGGCTGCCGGCCATGTTCGTCCTGCGCGGTGGTGACTTCTCCGCCGGCGCTGCAGAAATCAGAGGTAAATGGCGCGCTGCGTTCACCCGAGCCGCCGCAGACACTTCAAAACAAAAGTATCGTGATGTTTAGTTAACAATTGTCAGGCAGGAATAGTTCTCGCCCCCGGAATAAAAATCAAGTTTGAGATATTAATGGGTTAAACTCGACTTTCGGCTGTGAATCTGAAGCATGCGTGAGGACGGGCTGTTTGCGCGCGTTTGAAATGATCCATAAAGGATGGGTTTCGGGTCTTAAAGCATGGCGCTTCGTCGGAACATTGCCCCTAATTTCATAAGCGTGACCATTGAGAGGGGGGAGAACAAAATGATGAAAATGACCGGGAAGGAACATCGTCTTCCGAGGGTGTTCGGTTTTAGCATGAGAAAAATTCACAAATACATTGTTGTCCCGCTCGCGCTAGCCTCGTTGGGAGTGTCAATGTCGGGCGCGACGGTAATCGCTGCACCCCGTACACCAAAAATTACCCAAGTCTACACCACTGCAGAAACCAGCAATTCAGCAGCGGTGGTCTGGAACACCAACATTGCTTCTGATTCCCTGGTACAGTACAGCACCAGCAATCCGGTCCCAGTCTTTGCACTGCAGGTGTACTCAGCGAGTCAGGTTACTCTTCACGATGTTCAACTCGACGGACTAACACCAGGAACCCTTTACTACTTTAAGGTGACAAGTTGCAGCAAGCGAGGATGCATTACAGCTACCGGAAGTTTCGAAACGTTTCCCAGCTGCCCGGACACGGTGCCGCCTGTCTCCGGCTATTGGCAGAAGGTCATCAGCCCGAATGTTAGTGGTGCAACCTCGGTCAACAATCAACTGCTGGGCATAGCCGCGGTATCCGAAAACGACGTCTGGGCTGTTGGCTGGGCACAGGATCCTAATGGCCCACCGTTTGTCAAACGTACTTTGGTTGAGCACTTCGACGGCAGTGTCTGGAGCATTGTGCGAAGCTTGGATGGGCGTAATGATACTCAAAGTGAACTACATTCCGTTTCCGCAGCATCCGCAAACGACGTCTGGGCTGTTGGCTCCTCTAATAATGGGAGCCTTCCTAGTCGGACATTAATTGAACATTGGGACGGGACGCAGTGGAGTATCGCTCCAAGCCCAAGCCCTGATACCCAATTCAACGAGCTTCGTGCCGTGGCTGCGCTTTCAGCCAACGACGTCTGGGCGGTCGGATACCGTGGGGGCACTAAAACAGAAACACCGATAGAAACGCTCATCCTGCATTGGGATGGTGCCAGTTGGAGTCAGGTGGCAAGTCCCAACATTGCCGGTGGGGCTAATCAGCTCTTCGGTATCACTGCAATATCGGCTAACGACATCTGGGCCGTCGGCACTGCCGTAGGAGCGCCACTTGCCCTGCACTGGAACGGGAGCGCATGGAGTATTGTTTCCGTGCGACTAGGAGGTGGTTTAAGCACTGAAAAGCTTACTGCAGTTTCCGGAAGTGCCAGCAACGACATCTGGGCCGTTGGTGATGCTAAAGGAATTTTCACCAACCAGACGTTCGCTACGATTGTGCATTGGGATGGTGCCCGCTGGACCGAAAAGGTTTGTCGTGCCGCAAGCGGTTCGAACCCGCCTGAGGGCTATGAAGGAGGCGGAGCTGACGCCTATTTCACTGGAGTTGCAGCTGCTGCCAGCAACGACGTCTGGGCAGTCGGTGTGCTTGGCTCTGGTCCAATGATTCTCCACTGGGACGGTCGGGCTTGGACCACCGTTACCCATCCCCGTGCTTTTCCCAACGCTGCTACTTTGCGAGCAGTAGCAACTTCGAGAGGAGGCAGCGCTTGGAGTGTAGGAGTAGAAATAGAGGTCGACCCGTCAGGCTCAGTCACGCCAGAGCGTACCCTAATTGATAGGTATACTCCATAGCCATGGGAGCTACGGATAGTCAGGAGATAGCCATTAGTCGTGAGAGATGATCGTGGTTGTCTTCGCCACAAGCCGCTGTCACTATTGACTGCGGCACCACGCGTTGGCGAAAATGTTTTCGTTGCTGAAGGAGGGGCGGCCCACCTGCCTGGGCCACCCCACGAAGAAAGGTTAATGAAACCCGAGCCCTGCTAGGCAACGCAAGGCTGGTCAAATAGAAGGTGTGTCTGCGTTTTGGTTGGTAATGGTCGCAGTTGTGCCGTCGAATTTCGTGATGTTCATCGTGAACGGTTCGTTGTAGGACTTGGCCCGGTCCTCCAGAACGCTGAGCGCGACCGCCTCGCCCAACAGCACTCCCCAGTAATTGGAACTGCGGAAGTGGATGCCGGCATGGACTCCGTGGCCAAAGCAGATGTTGAAAGCCATCTTGCTCAGTTCTCCGTTGATGTCCAGACTATCTCTGTCCGAGCCGGTGTAGTCTACGAGCGAAAGCCCATCCGTGGCGGGTTGCTTCACATCCGAGTGGGGTTCGGCTGCGAGAAGCAACGGCCGGATCTTCTGTCTGCCGTCAAAGAAGAATTTCAGCGCAGTGCAGCACGCGCCGGCCACTGTTGCGTGGCCTCCCGTGTAGCAGGGGTGTGTCGGCGAGCCCTCGGGAAATGCCTGAGGCATCAAGTGGGTGCCATAGTTCTGGAGGATTTTTGGCAGCACTGCTGAGGTCAGGACGTCGGAGTGCAACGCACCGGAAGCCTGGGGAACGGGTGTACTGTGGATGCGCCTCGCTTCGACCAGGGCCCCGTATTCCTCTGGCCGCAGGCGCAAGTCAGTGATCCACTTGCGGCACCAGGAGGCTTTGAGCGCCCGCGTGGCCATTTCCGCAAGCGTTCCCGCAGCGTCGGGTCCACCAAGGGTGCCGAAGGGCTTTTGGGTGTTCGAGACAAACGGGCTAAAGTAAGGGTTAGTCGGGTTCGGCAGTGCCCTTATTCCAGCCAGCACGAGGAAGGCGACGAAGTACGCTTGATAGAGCACGTCCACGCGGGTATAGGCCGTCAGGTCACGACCGTTTCGAATGTGCCGAAATATCGGGTCATCGTTCGGTTCACCCGTGGCCCCTCCGTTCTGCACGCTCTGATAACTGGGGACATCGAACATGTAGTCGGCCCCGCCCCCGCCCAGGGTCGCCGGAAGGAACGTTTCGTATCTCTGGGTGAGCTGCTGGGCGCCGAAAAACGTCGGCTGGATCAGGAACTGGGAGATATACGGTCCCTTGACATTGCCGTCGCCCGCAAACACCCGCCCGCGGAACAGGTTCTGGGGTGTCACCGGGAACGGGAACTGGTTATTCTGTGAGCTCTGGATGAAAGACCGGGAATTCAAGTCCGAGACAGCCTGAGCCACTAGTGTGCTATTCGCGTATTCGGTGAATGGCACGTCGCGCAGCAGAGCCGCCCAGTAGTGCTCTACCTGCTCGCTTGCCGTCTGCGCAGTGGCCACGCCCGGCGCTGGCGGTGGGATGGAGATGGCATGTGAGTCGAGACCCTCCAGGTCGAATGCAAATGAGGTGTCGGGACCGTTCAACCGTGAATTCGGGCCCCCGCCGGGTGTTCCAACAATCACGTTTTGGAGGCCTTCGAACGTCTCTTTCTCAAGGCCATCTATTAAACTTTGGTAGGAGTTCTGGTTCGGCACGCCGAGGCCGTCGTGCCGCAGGGCTTTGCTGTGCAGGGCGCTGAAGTCGGTGAACTTGGCCCTGTCGCCATTGTCTGGCAATACCCCAATGTCAATTTTATTGTTCTGGGCCACGCGTCTGCGATAAAGGAAGCTGTCATTCGTACGCTTGTTAGATTCGTAGGGGATGGTCGAGGCCTCGGCGATCGACCCTTGACCGCCGAGGAACGGTTCAAGGGGAACTGTCGCCGCTACGGCTGCTACCGTTGCGGCGCCCTTTACAAATTTTCTTCTGCTTATTCTCGATTTCTCAGTCTGAGAAATGATCGGATCCATCTTTAATTTGTCCATGTGGTTGCTCCCTTGCATCATTTCGAACACCTACGTTGAGCAAGTGCGTCTGATTTGATCGCGTGCGCTGAGAACATCCAGACGACGTGGGGACCGTCAGAAGCAAATGCGTTCTTAATCTGGCCGGACGAAGTGGGCACGGATCAAAATAGCCAGTCAGTGCCCTTCTGAAATCGAAAAGAGTGAAGTCAATTCCGGGGGAGGGAGAATGCCTTCCGTAAGACCTGAACTTGTTACCTAAGAAAAGCGGAGCGTCTGCATGTCGGGAAGTTGCAGGACAAGCTCCTCACTACGTAACGTGGAAAATCGTTTTGGCAAAATCGCTGCCTAATCTAAGAGTTGTTCTCCGCTACTAGGCAACGTTCTGATCTTTTTACGGGAGGTGAAATACTGGGCGTATGAGAGGTGACATCCTTGATCGCAACGCCTGTTTCGGTCAATAATCCATTCGGCTCATTTTTGTAGCCTATGTGAGTCATTTTTTTATTGAGGCCAACCCACCGTGGGCTCGAAACAATTTCTTATGTTAGTCGAGGGAACAGCGGATGCTGCGTTCGCCGTTGATGCCGCCGGACTAATCAGTGCCTGGAACAACGCCGCAGCCGAACTGTTTGGGCTAAGTGAAGCAGAAGCGATAAGCGTTCCGTGCCATGAGATTCTTCAGGGCTCTGATGAGAAGGGAGTAGTTTGTTCCGAACATTGCGTCGTGGAGCGCGCGGCGCAAGATAATCGGCCGCTGCTGAATTTCGATTTGCGAGTTCAAACCAAAACCGGCAAGCAATGGTGTAATCTGTCCATATTGATCGCGTGCGACCCGGCATCAGGAGCGCGTCACGCTATCCACATTGTCCGCCCGCGCGAGATGCGGAAGCGACTCGAACAGGCACTAAGCGAATTTGTACGGACGCAAGCCAGGAGGGGTCCGAACGCCGCAACAATGATTTCTTCGGCGCCCACGCCAGGCATCAACGTACGCCTCACTTCTCGTGAAGTTGAGGTCCTAAAAAGTTTGGCAAAGGGCCACAGCACAAGAGCGATTGCCAATCAACTCAACATCAGCTCTGCTACTGTGAATAATCACATCAAACACATTCTCACAAAGCTTGACGCTCATACTCGCCTCGAAGCAATACGACATGCCGAGAGTGTGGGGGTAATTTAGGGGGATGCTCAAATACGCGCACCGGACAAAGGGCGATCTTCCTGCACAAGACTGATATGGGAGAGAAGCGGGCAAGCTTGACGCTGGAAACGGTTGACCGATTATTGACCACTTCCGGGGCGCTTAAGACGCTCAAGACGCAGGAGAACGCCAGCGGTGCAACGGTGTATCCCCTTGAAAATCATAGAAGTGCAGATCGGATGCGGTCATTAGCTTAGTCAGCAAAATGATCTGGCCAGTGTGCATCGAAAAGTGTTCGGTCACGTGAAAAATGGCCTCGAGGGCTGTCGCTTCAGTTCCCTGTATCGGATAACTTTTTAGTAGTCGCGCCGGATCAAAACCGCTTAGCACATCGTCCACGTCTGTAGCCGTCGTCCTGAGCCGGGAGAGCAACTCATCGCGAGGGATAATTCTTCGCTCGTCAAACTCAGTTTGCCGCTGTCGTTCATCGGTCGCGCCACCTAATCCGCAGACAATCCACTGCCGCGCGTTCCCCGAAAGGTGCAGCAGAAGATTTCCAATACTGTTTGATTCCGGATTAGGCCGCCACCACACTTGCTCGTCCGTTAGTTTCTCCACGCAACGCTCAATCTTAGGGAGATACTCTTCCTTGAGGAGTTCACGAGCCCTTTGCATGAAGGCGTGGGAAACGTTCGTTTCAGAAGTTCTGTCCGGCGTTGTCATAGCAGAAAGTATCGTCAGCAACGAGTGAGTGTCAATACAATTGACGTGAGTGTCCTGGTCAGTTCAACCTGCGAAGCAGGTGACAGCATAAAGCCTGGGGCGTGAGCCCCAGGCTTTGATGCAAGACGATTTCAAGCCCGTGAAATGGGCGACAGTGTCTGCGTAAATATTCACCCGAGACCCCAACCGCTGCGCTTTCGCCCGCTCACGCGGGCTTTCCCCGGATACGGCTGTTGACTGTTACCTGGGGCTCACGCCCCAGGCTTTATGCTGCCGCCCGCTATCGCGGGCTCGTCGAGTGTGGTCACCTTTTGGTTGCGGCCCTGGCCGCGCAACTCTGTGATGAACGATCCGTGAAAACTCCTCAACCCCGAGAGACTCATAGAAACATAGAGAGACACAAAGAAAACCAAATCGAGACCACTTGAGAAAGGTTCATGTCTGAGCTTTTTGTAGGCTCGATGCGAAGCGGATTAGTTAGCCTCGCTGGTACGAGGGTTTTCCGGCAGCATCAGTTTGATGGCCTTGGCGGTTTCTACGCGGCGTTTCTGCTGCAGTTCATTAACCCAATTGGTTACGGTTTGAACCATTTCACGCGCAGTTTGCGCGGTTGTGTTTCCCTTAGGAGCAGGCTTTTGCTTACGCGCGCGCTCATCCTTCTTGATAACTTTTATAACTTTCTTTTCTGGCATGTTACCGACTCTTATCTTCTGCCCGTTATGGCTGCTTGTTTCGATTAAACGATTTTTCCGGAATAGAGTTCCGTGATTCTTACTGACTGACCTCAGAACGACCGCTACTGCCTGGTCTTGCGTTTCCACTAGCAAACACTAAGCCACGAATTGGTTCAGAGACTGGACGCGCTTTATTTGGCCGAATAGGTAATACGAGGTATTTCAGGTATTCAGATGTATCTTGCGGCCTGGACGTTGGCCGGCCGTACACGCTCGCGCAAATCAGCCGTTATTAATACGTACACTCTTCCGCCGCCGCGTATGGTTTTTCCAGCAGCGGCTCGGCTTTGGCCGATCGCTCGGGCTTTCGGTACTTCATGTCGAGCTCCCAGATCCTCTTTTGCGTTCCATAAATCAGAAAACACAGACCTACCGCGGCGCCCGCGTTGACCCACTTTAATCCGCTAATCATGTATCTCGTACCAAAGGAAATCAGTAGTCCGTTGATTATGATAAGCGCCAGCCTGAACTCGGTGGGACCGAATTTTAGATGGCTTATCTTGAGCTTGTCCGTAGCCGTGAAGGCGAGAAAAGTGCTGAAATCGTAGGCCGCAAACAAGGCTAACATTAGCAGCAATTGAAAGCGCGATCGTTCCGGCAGGATAAAAGAATAGCCGATAAGGATCGAGCAAAGAAAGAAATAGTCGAGCAGGTGATCCATGTAGTACCCCCATCTCACCAGGCCCGTGTTTCGATACTTGCCCACCTTGCCATCGTAATGATCAGTCACCCACTGCAGCGCAATCATCACCGAGACCATCCAAAGCCAGCGAATGTTCCGTGCTGCCAGAAAACTGAAAACGAGAATCATGAGCGACCACAAAAGGGTCAGCATCGTTAGGTGATAAGTTTCCAGCCACCTGGGAATTCTGGGAATAACTACTGGCGCCAGTCGGCGTTCCAGCGGAGAGAGAAACGAGGTGTTGGTTTTATGCGCCCCGGCGAACTCTGGTATTTCTGTCATGTTCAAAAATCCATCCTTTTGCTCCAGTCACATCCAGGAGCAAAGTTGAGGCCGCTGGCCTTTTTGTTCGAGGTCCGTGGCTGGTGGTCTTTTCTCATGCTAAACACGCGGTTTTTTGCCGGTTTTTGTTTTCTCCAGGATTAGATAGAGGGGACACACAAACCTGCGTCGTGTTTCAGTAGAAACATTTTTGCGACATCAAGTTTCGGCAAACAAGGACCGCTTGGATTTTTGAACAGCCCAACACCATGGGTTTGACAGCGACTCCGAGCAGTAACGAGATGCAACCCTCAAGGTCAGGTTGAACGCACCGCGCTACCGGCAGCCGTGTAGGGTTCTTCTCGCCGGTAAGGGCTCAGATGAAAACTACTGACTGCGAGCTGGGAATATCAAAGCGCCGGCGGCAGCTCTTGCATGCAAGCATGTCATCAATGCGCACCATATAGTCGCGCGATTTCTGATAGCGCAGGCGGTCCTGCTCATTTGCGCCACGCGGAGGCCCTTGCTTCTTTGTTCGCCTCAGCCAGCGAACGTCATACTCTGCGCGTTCGCGACAGTGGGGACAACTGTACGTCGCCTTTTTCGATTCCTGCTTTTCGTTAAAGAAGTCTTGTTCGTTCATACTTTCTCATTGTGCCATTCTTCGGTGTTGCATGCTGAATCTCTGTTCTTCGGCATGCCTTCACTTGACGTCTTCTCTGTGAGACCTCTGCGTTCTCTGTTTTTCTGTGGTGAGTGGTCTTTGGCTTTGTTTACCACGGAGACACAGAGAACACAGAGGTCGCACCGAGAGATTGAAGGCAAGGCACTATCATCTCAAGTTCTACCTTTCGCCCAAATCGCGCAAATACCGGAAACTGTAAATCCCTGTCTCATGGCCGTCGCTCCAGCGAAAATTCAGTGCGTAACGACCAACAATATTTATATCGCCGATAGTCAGTTCGTTGGAAATTGCTTTCGGCTCCAGCATACGCTGCCCGGTCCATTCGTTGACACACTGTGCGCACGGGCAGGCGCGGCGCAATTCCGCAGCCGTGTAACGACAAACACAGTCGTCGGCCCAGGTGATGCGCAGGCCCTGGTCGCCTTCCTGTTTTATTTCTCGCGGTTCAATCGCCGGCCCTCGCCGTTCAGTTGCTTCAATCATCTTCTCTCCAGACAAGTAATCAACATCCTCATGTCCTGCCTCTGCTTTCTGCCGTCTGCCCCTGCCTCCTGATTCTGCCTCCTGCTACTGCCGTCTGCCGTCTGCCTCCTGCCTATTGCCATGCCCTTCCGCCTCACGGACCGCCTCGGCTACCGCATCGGCCGTGATTCTAAAGTGCGACGCATTCCAAACAACCTCACCATTGCGCAAGACTATTACCTGCGGCGACTCGTGCATCACACCCAATCGACTCTCAATTTCCGTTGACAGCGCCCGCGCCCGCTGCACCTCAACCAACAGCACCTCGCCCTCGAATGCAGCCATCTGTTCGTATGCGCCTGCGCTGATCGAACAAGTCAAACTGTGTTTGAAGATAACTATCGCCCGCTCCCTGGAACGATCCGCCATCTCTTCGAGCATCCTGGTATCGGTGACCTTTACGAAGCAATTTTTCACTGCCGCCCCAACTCCCGCCTGGTAATTCAATAGGACGTTTTGATAGTAGCTTATCGGTTTGATTCACACAAAGGCAGGTCAATTTCACGGCGCCGGCGAGAGATGATCTAATGTTTCAGACTACAAAAAGCGGGAGTGGATGATCATGGTCTCCACTCCCGCCTTTGTTTTCTGTAGCTTCTGTAGCTTCTGTAGCCAGGGACGCTTTAGTAGCCGCGGTAGCCGTCCTGGTAACCGTTCGCAAATCCCTCGCGGAAATACCGGCGATAAAGTTCCCGATCACCGAGGCGCGAACTGTAATCTTCAGTAGCTCTCTGATAGTCGCCTTCGTCGCGGTAATCAAAGCGATCACCACGGCTGCGATCCTTCCGGCCTTCCTGAATGCCGTTATTGTAGCCGGCGTTCAGCGCCGTCTGGCGAAGCTGGAATCCGCCGCCATAGGAACCATAACGATCCCAGTTACGGCCGCGCCGGTTGTAATCGTCGTTGGTTCTGCCCTGGTTACGCCGCCAGTCGTCATTGTCGTGCCGGCGCCTTTCGATCTCACGTTGACGTTGCGCTTCTTCGGCAGCACGTCGGCGTCGCCACTCATCGTTGTTGCGATTGCGATCCTGATCTCTCGGACCATCCTTATCCCAACGACCATCGCGCGCGTCGTGCCCGTTTACGAAAACGTCAGTCGGCTTGCCTCGACCCCGGCCGTTGCCCTGCGCAAACGTCGACACCGGCAACACCAGGAAAGCGACCACTGCCAACATGCCAACCCGCGTTAAGAATTTTTGCCTCTTGCTATTCATTTTTTCTCCCCTTCCATTTCCGTCAGCCCGATGCGCAACTTGGTTGTCGGTCGAGCGAAGACTCGCAGCCTACATAACAACCGCCATGCCGCAGACGGAAAGGTCATTAATACAGGGATATTGAAGAAAGTGGCGACGTCTTGATTAGTCAGGTCGAATGGTCGATACCCGATATGGTGTGCGCGTACGGCATTGGGGGTGTATACGCGGCTACGCCTTTCAGTGCAACGCGGGCCCAAAGCCCTCCCTTTTTGAACGACAGATAATCTAAAGGCGATCAGTCGTTTAAAGGGTGCACTTGAGCGTCCGCGTTAATCTAATTGGTAGATCAATGCCAGTCGCCGACAAGGACAAAGGGCGCCCAGTAGAATGGCGCACTGTATTTCTTACCCGTAATCATTGCGAGCTGTGCCTCACGCATTGCCGCCGAAGCTGAAACGCCGGCTGAGCCGGAAGACGATGTTGCCAGCAATCGTTTGTAAAAATCGGTCATCAAGTCCGCAGTTGATTTGTCTGCGACTGACCACAAGCTGACGCCTACCGTCGGTGCGCCTGCATACATGAACGCGCGCGTCAGACCCATCACGCCCTCGCCGCGCTTCTCTTTTCCCAGCCCTGTCTCACATGCTGAAAGCATCACCAGCGGAGCGCCGAGGTGAAGATTAAAAACTTCATCGGTGCGCAGAAAGCCATCTTCGTTCTTGTTGCCAACCAGCGAAAGGACCACTCCGGTAAACTGCGGCCGTTCAGCATTCAACAAACCATGAGTCGCGATGTGCAGGACGCGATACTTGCTGATATCACGGGTATCAATATTGTCCTCACTGGCGTCGAGATCCAGCCAAACGTCTGCCTGTGTTCCTGACGTCTTTGCGAGTTTGACGATTTGATCAGCTTCAGTTCGAGTGCCCGCCAGCCGCGCCAGCGGCAGGCCTTGCATCTTCGCGGTATCGGCGGTGGGCGACGCATTCTGTCCGGCAACATCCGATAAGGCACTCTGAATACCCAGTCCACGAGTGTCGGACGAATTTGTTGACGGCGCAGCGCCATGCGCCCGCGCATCATTTGAATTGAACACGGGGTCCGCCAATATCAACATTGCCCGGCCGGCGCGGTTGTTGTCCTGTTGCCTTATTGCTCCAACCACGGAGGCAGAGGGCGCATATATAATTTCATTTGACTTGATCAGGTAGGGAGCCGTGGAATAGTCCGCACTGTCCGCCGACTTCACGAGCGCCTCAAAGGGAACATAATTCAGTGCGCCATCGGCCACAATCAACAGGCGTTTGTCGGCAATCATTGACGCACCTGGCTCAATCACAGCTTTGTAAAGCGCATTAGACGCAGTGATAAAAGATGCTGCGTCTTCTGCAAACGGCGTGGCGCTGACGCCAAGCCCGCGCTGTGAGTCTGCCATTACATCGATTCCCACGATGCGGCGCTGAAGTTTTGTCGGGATCAGCTGCGCGCGCAAATCTGTCGCCAGCTTGTCGAGAACCGGCCGGGCCGGCAGCTTGTAAATTGCCACTGCGGCCTTCGTCACTACCCACAGATAGGAACTATCCATTCCCAAACTGTATTCCAGCAAAATGGTTTGGTCGTCGAGGACATTCCCCTGGACCTCGGCAAGCGACAATGGCTTGCCTGCTGTCAAACTCGCATATCGCGGGCTCGCCGTTCTGATTTGATTCTCGATCTCGTCAAACTCTGTCTGAAGTTTTTCCAGCTCGCCTTCCAATTCCGACGGTTTCTTTTTCTCCTTGTCAGCGACGAAACTAACCCCCGTCAACTCCTCGGCGATTTCCTGCTGCCGGTCGAGGTTGTCCTGTTTGCGCTTTAGCAGCTCGGGCGGAATTCCTTCGGTGATGGCAGTGCCTGTCTCGCTCAAGAGATCAAGTAGGGAACGCGAACGCGACTGCTCGGTGACCTTAAACGCTTCCGCGGCGTAGTCGAGGGCTTTTCCGGAAAGCGATGTGTTAGGAGCGGGCGAAGACAGCAGGGCCATCTCGGCAAGCGCGCTCCCGGTTTCGTCGAAAACATCCTTCGTCGTGCCGAGAAATGTAGTGCGCGCTTCATCTGCTCGCAGACTTCCGGCCCGCAGAGTTTCAATGGTCTGAATTGCCTCGCGATAATTTTTCAACGCCGACTCTCGCAACGATGTTGATTTCTTACCGTCACTTTCCTGGAGCGCTTGCAGCCACAAGCTCCGGCCCAGGCCGCGTTGAGCCGGCCAGATCAAATCTATACGTTTGTCTTCCTGTGCACCCTTAATCGCTTCCGCGTACAACTTGCCCGCATCTTTAAGCCGCATCTGGCTCAGGGCAACGTCGCCCAGGCTGGTTCTGGCGGCGGCGCGGAACCGGCGCGTCTGGCCCAACTTCGTGATTCCACCGAGGCTGCTACCCGCCGCTTCGAGTGCGTTCTCAAAGTGCTTTTTGGCTCCATCAAAATCCTTTTGCGCGTAAGCCAGTCGGCCCATGCCCAACTCGTAACTCGAATAGACAATCGAATCGCGATATAGGTCGAGTTCCTTCCTGGCTTCGAGCAGGCCAACGGCGGCGCTGGTAGGAGCCGCTATCTCAACCTTACCCGTGGAAATGCTGCCAAGCATTCCTCCCAGGCCACCGAAGCGCCGCGAGGTTCTCGATGCAGCGCCTTCGGGCTTCTTCGCCTGCATCCGGCTGTACGCCGAAGTCGCGTCGGCAAATCGTCCGAGCCGAAAATTCACATCGCCAATCTTTGCCAGCATCAAGTTGGCATTAAATTTGTCGTCCGCAATATTCGCGTTTGCCAGGCGGCTGTCGACCATGCTCGCTGCCGCAGTTGCCTCGGCCTGCTTCTTGTCGCCTTGCACGAAACCGTCGAGCGCGCGCTTGTAGTGATCCAGCGCCACGTTATATTGACCCTGTCTCAAGTAAAGATCGCCCAACTCGTTGTTGGCGGCGGCGATGCCATGATTGTTTTTTGAGGCCGTGTAGAGCTTGAGCGCAGTTTGCAGTTGTCCCAGCGCCTGGTCGGCTTTTCCTCGCTTGAGCAGGCGCCTTCCCTCCCGCAAAGCAACCCCCGCCTGGTCAGGTTGCTGCAACACCAGCGTCATGGCGCCAGAAGTTTTATGGGCCACGGCCGTTGCAACCAAACCCGGCGATAGACTTGCACCTAGTACAAAAGCGACAAATTTCCTGGCTCTGGCGTTCACCGTAACTCCTCCTCGTCTACTCCCACTTCATCACCTGGATCGGTTTGCAAACTTACAGCCTTGTGAATCAAATCCACGGCTGCGACAAGCATGTTCTTGCTTGTTGAGGCAGTCAACATTATTAACGACGGTTCTGGATCGTCTCGGTTAAGCCCGATTCCGCGCGTAACGGCGCGCTGTTCGGCTGACGTTTGCGCGCTTCCTACCCCTGCCGTATTGACGACTTTGACCGGCTCATTTAGTTCTTTTTGGATCTGCGCCCAAACCTCTGATCCGGGATGCCACGGACACTTTGCAGCGTTCTCACGACAAAAAGTTATGAGATCGTCTTCGATTGGCACGGCCGTCAGCGGTTCGCGGGTGAAAACAAAATAGAGCTTTTCGGCACCAGCATGCTCATCAAAGGTCAACCATCGCAATCGTTCTTCAGCGGCGAGACTCGAGGGAATTTCAAACGGAACGTGGGCTTGAAAATAATTGCCCGCTTCGTCCAGCTCGGGATCTGGATAGAGCATCACCGGCTGCCCGCCATCGGTGGTGTTGAAGACATAAAGGTAGCCATCGGCGTTGGTCTCAATTAGAAATCGAACGTGATCCCCTTTACGAAACTCGTGTGACGGCTCGGTGCGTACGGCGAGTCCGTTTGAGTCGCGCATGAACAGCGTCAGCCCCAGACCCAATCGCGGAATGTTAACTTTCGCCGGAGTGACTTTGCTGTCATCCTTCTTTGCAACGGGACCCGGGCCAGGATCAGGGGTGACCGGTTTTGGCCGGCGCCGGCTGGGCTTGACGGTTGCCGCCGGCTTATTGCTTCGGGGCGTTGTTTTGGGCCGCGTGGTAAGAAACGCGCCTCGGACGTCTTCGTCCTGTTGCGCCAAAACCTGCGTTGGGCCAAAGCCTGCGAGCGCGATCAGCAAACTCAAAAAGATGAATTTTCTTTTCATTGTGACAACTTCTCCTTCCGACTACATACGCTTCCCGAAGGCGCGAGGGATTTATTTGTGTTGAATTCTCACATCAAAGAGAACGGGACGGCCGGCATTTTCTGACGTGGTGCGCGGCGGGACTTTCACCATAACGAAGGGCGCTTCGGCATCTTTGTCATTAATCTCGGTGACCGGCTCATTGGTTTTGTACTTCGTCAGAAAGTCACTAAGTTCCGCCTGTTCTGTATCGCTTAGTGGCTTGCCCGTGGCTTGTGAAGTTAGGAAGGCCGGTGCGGACAACGGCTCAAGCGAAAAAATAATCGTGTAGTTTTCAGTGCCCGGTTTTTTATCAAGTTCCAACCAATGTTCAAGGCCGCTGGGAAAGCTGAAATCGCTACCTTTAGAAACCTCATTATTGTCCAGGCCCGAGATGGCTGCCGGCTTCGCTGTCAGAAACGCCGTCGGTTGATTGCGTTCGCCCGGCCCAATTATATAGAGATAGCCATTCTCGCCGAGTTCGAAATGGAATTTGAAAGCCTGCCCTGACGCCAGTGGGACTGCGCCGGCAACTCGCGTCGGCTCGGCAACGGCCGCGTTTGGCAACACCTCAAGCCAGTAACGTCCAAACTCGGAGGTTGCCGGCTCCAGTTTTGTCGAATCACTGGCGCCCTTCGTAGTTGTATTGCGGTTTCCAGTGTTGGCTCCGGTCGAACTGTCCGGTCTGCCTTTCAACCAGTTTACCGCAAAGAATCCACCAACCGCGACAACCACCAAAACCAAAAGAAGAACGCCCGCGCCTACAAAAACCAGCGGCCCGCCGCGAGATTTTTGCGGCGTAATGATGGGCGCCGGAGTTCTCGGCTTTTGTTGAATTGTCACACTGGACGCCAGGTCGTCGACACGGGCATTGGCTGGAGCTCCCTCGGCCGGTCGCGGACTGGCCGCGGCTCCCGCGAGAGCACCAGGCGGTACCTTGGCTGGCTGCGGCGTACTGGGGCGACTTGTCGGGACAGCGTCGACAGTAACAATCGTCTCCGCGTTTACGTCCGATTTCGTGTTTAGAGGACCAGCTGCGCCTTGCGTCTCCGCCGAAGAGTTTTCGGGATAGGGCATGTCCGGCATTGTTCTTTCTGCCGGCGCGTCGTAAGTGACATCGCCTAATCCCGCACGCAACTGCACGGCAAGCTCACCTGCAGTTGCCTGTCGATCGCTGCGGTCTTTCGATATCGCACGATCTATCGCCTGACTGAAAGTGCGCGGAACGTCTGGAACCTTTTCACATAAGGAAGGGGGACTAACTGAAATATGTTCGCGCCGCAACTCATGAAGCGTCACGGCGGAGTAAGGGCGTCGGCCGCTGATCATTTCGTAAGCTACGAGCCCAAGACTATAAATGTCGGTCCGCCCATCAATCTCCGGATTCCCATCGCGTGATATTTCGCCCCACTGCTCGGGCGACATGTAATAGGGAGTGCCGAGAACCTGGCCGGCCATAGTCAGTTCCGTCGTGCCGCTACTCTCGACGCCGGCGATTTCGCGCATCTTGGCGATTCCCAGATCGAGTAGCTTGACTGGAGATTCTCCACCCGTTGTCGCCTTACCAATCATGATGTTTTCAGGTTTGAGATCGCGGTGAACTACACCCATCGCATGCGCTGTATTTAAGACGCTCATGATGGGTTCGAGAATCTCAAAGGCTTCCGCGGCAGTGAAGCGTCCGTGACTTTTTAACTCGGCATCAAGCGTATGGCCTTCAACATATTCCATCACCATATAGATGGTGCCGTCGCCCGCAGTTCGCAGATCGTAGACCGTTACGGCGTTGGCATGGCGAAAGCGTCGCGCGGCCTGCCCTTCACGACGAAAGCGGCGTAGCCATTCGGCATTGTTGCGCACCTCTGGCGGCAGAATTTTGATGGCGACGCGATCGCCCAGCAGTATGTGCCGCGCAAGATAAACCGCTCCCATCCCGCCTTTGCCCAGCAGAGATTCAATCTTGTACTGGCCGTCGAGCACGGTACCAACGATGGATGAGGGATCATCCTCGAGAACTTCGCCGTCTGTGGCGCAGAAGCTCACACTATCGTCATATTTTGTTTTGCAAACAGTGCAGTATTTCATCCAGGTCTAAATACGAAGTGACACATTGAGATGAAAGTCTTACGCGGATTTTCGCCCGGTGCAAGTCGTTGCGTGGCGCATTTTTCTTCGTAGTTCCACCCGTTTCCCCGGGAATGGCGAAGTCCGTTAGTTTAACATACGAGCACAGGCGTTGATTATTCCGGGGGAGGCGGCGAGCCGTGCTTGGGTTTAGTAATTTTTTATGTTGCCGGAGGGCTCGATATTCTAACCGCAAAGAGTGCAAAACATTCGCATTGAAGGGCAGAGAAGATATATACCCAAACTTTGTGAGACTCTGCGGAGCCTTTGTACTCTTGCGGTCGATACCGATACATTTCAATATCTCTTGATTGGTTTCACTGCTCTTCCGTATAGATCCGTCGAGCGTATTCCTCCACCATTCGATCGCTATTGAACGCTGGAACAAGCGTAGCGATCGAGTTCTTCATCATCGATATCCATCTGCGCGGAAGACCTTCGCTATCGCGTTCGTAGTAAAGCGGCACGACCTGCCGCTCCAGCACGCGGTAGAGTGACTCAGCATCGCTTGCGTCGATGTCGGTCTCAGCTGGGCCCGCAACCTCCTCACCAATTGCGAAGCCATTTGTACCGTCATAACCCTCAAGCCACCAGCCATCCAGCACCGACAGATTTAGTCCGCCATTCATCGCTACTTTTTCTCCGCTGGTGCCGGAAGCCTCGAGCGGCCGCCGCGGAACGTTTAGCCAAACGTCTACTGATTGAACTAACTGGCGCGCAATTTCATGATCGTAATTTTGCAGAAACACCGAACGGTCGCCCACTCCGGCGCTGGTTTCCCAGCGAGCCACTTCTTGCAGGATGAGTTTCGCACTCTGGTCCTGCGGATGGGCCTTTCCGGCAAACACAAATTGGACGGGCCGATCGGCATTGTTGATGATTTTCAGCAGACGCTCGGGATCTTTCAGCAATAAGTTCCAGCGTTTGTAGCCGGCAACCCGCCGCGCAAACCCAATGGTCAGCGCGCGCGGCGCAAACATATTTCGCGCCGCTTCCGTGTACTGCTGAGGTTCGCTGCGATTTGCGCGCGCCAGGAATGACCGTTGACGAATAAAAGCGATCAAACGCTCCTTCAACAGTAAATGCGTCTGCCATAATTCTTCGTCAGGGATTCGTGCAATGGCTGCTGCCCAGCTCTCCCTGTCATGTAGGCGCGCTGTCCAATCGGGGCCGATATGTTTCTCGTAGAGGGACCGGATCAAAGGAGCGATCCAGGTGGGCGCGTGGACGCCATTAGTAACATGCGTAATCGGGACCTGCTCGATCTTGTCTTCCGGCCAGAGCTTCTGCCAAAGTGCGCGCGAAACCTCGCCATGCTTGCGGCTGACTCCGTTGGTCGACCGGCACATGCGAATGGCCAGAGGCGTCAAGCCATACCGCTCAGTTGGGTTGTTACGCTCGATGCGGCCAAGGGCTACAAACTCTTCATGAGTTAAGCCAAGTTCCTTTTCATAGGCTGGGCCAAACGACCGAGTCAGCAGGTCAACTTCAAATTCGTCATTTCCTGCCGCGATCGGCGTATGTGTAGTAAACACGCAACGCTGACGCACAAATTTCGCGGCGTCCACAAAACTCAGCCCCTGCGATTGAATCAACTCGCGCGCCAACTCCAGGGTCAGAAAAGCGCTGTGGCCTTCGTTCAGATGATAGACGGCAGGTTGGATACCGAGCTTTCGTAGTAAACGGATGCCTCCGATCCCCAGCAACATCTCCTGGACGATGCGCGTCTCGCGATCGCCACCATAAAGGTGACCAGTCACCCAGCGATCCGTTTCCTCGTTTGCGCCAATGTTTGTGTCGAGCAAATATAGTGGTACGCGACCAACGTCAGCGCGCCAGACCTGAGCACACACCACGCGTTCACGAATCAAGACTTCGACTAATAATGGCGCGCCATCTTCCGCCTTGATCTGATGAAGCGGTAACTGCGCGGGATCGGTTTCGCCGTAGAACTCTTCCTGCCAGCCTTCACGGCTGAGGCGCTGACGAAAATATCCGTAGTGATAGAGCAGGCCAACGGCCACTAACGGCAGCCCCAGGTCGCTGGCCGACTTCAGATGATCTCCAGCGAGCACCCCTAGCCCGCCCGAGTAGAGCGGCAGCGAATTATGGATGCCATATTCGGCGCAAAAATAAGCTACCGGGTGTTCTGCCGTGATCGCTGATCTGCCAGGCACGTTGGACCACTTTGCCGCCGAACCTAAGGTGCCGTCCATGTAACGGTCAAACTGCTCAGCCAACATGCGTACGCGTTCCAGGTAAACAGGATCAGTGGCCATCTCCGCCAGACGATATTCGGAAACTCTTTCGAGAAGCAGGCGAGGATTGTGTTCACACTCCTCCCAGATCTCGGTATCCAGATCGCGGAATACGCCTGCGCCTTCGGCAGACCAACTCCACCAGTAGTTCGAGTAGAGTCGCTCCAGAGCTTGTAAGGGAGATGGTAATGTCGGGGTTTCGGCCAAGTTTTTGGTGTTTAAGGGTTCGATGGTTTCAATCATCGCGATGAGAATAAGCAATCTGAGCGAGCTTTAATGGTTCGCACGAGAGGCAAGAAGGGCTCCTCGCGTGCGTCTACGTAAAAACAAAGCGGTTCTTATAGCACAAAACGAGCGCTGCGCCAAATTATGTCTCTGGCGGGTAGTGGTTCAGTTTGGTAATGAAAGCAGCAAGTAATGAGTCGTCGGGAATTCAACGAGGAAAACAAACGATTACAGAACCGAGCGCGGTAGCGCCGGATGCTGAAGTGTACGTTGGCCATAAGCTGGGCAATACTCTTAATACTCAGTTTGACTTTAGCATCCGGCGCTACCGCGCTCGGTTCTGTAATGGTTCTGCATAGTTCCCGAAGTTGACACAGTCGCGCGACCCTGCCGCCAACATTCTGTAAAGTTCGAACCCTCGTGCCGATTCCAAACTGAAGCAGTACCCTCTGGTGGGTGGTGGGTTAATGTCAAGGTCCAACAAAGTTGAGGTTTCGATTTCATGTTTCAAAGCTGAAAATCATCTAAGCCATAAATATTTCGCACCTATCGGTGCTTTAAAGCTAACGAGGTTGTTCCTGAACAACCATTTCGCGCGGGTCACTTCTCGAATCTGTGATTCTTGAGAAACGTGTCCGCATCGCGTCGCTGATAGAAAATCATCCGAATCTCTTGCAAGGTATCATCACTCGCCAGGAATTCCATGACCGTCCGGGAAGAAACCGACGCCGCCTCGGATGGAGGATATCCAAACACGCCGGTTGAAATCGCGGGGAAAGCTATCGACGTTAACGAATGTTGAACCGCAAGGGCCAACGAATTCTGATAACACGCGCCGAGCAATTCTGATTCTCGCCCACCATGCCGGCCGTAGACAGGGCCAACTGTATGTATCACATGCCGGGCCGGTAGATCTCCCGCCGTAGTAATCACTGCTTTACCCGTGGCTAACCCCTCTGGGTGGTGAAGCCGCCGAATTTCACGGCACGCCTCGAGAATCTCTGGTCCGCCGGCACGGTGAATCGCGCCGTCGACTCCACCACCTCCCATTAGTGTGGAGTTTGCCGCGTTCACAATTGCGTCAGTATTCTGGCGGGTGATGTCGCCAACGACAACTACTACGCGGCCACCCAGAAATGTCTCTTTGGGTTCAGGGTTCAAGGGTTGGCGAGTTCAGGTAGTATCACGTTTTTTAACTCTGCTTTGTATAACCTCGGCAGTTCTCTCTATCGGGGATCAGTTCAAACTATCTGCGTCAGCTCCAGGCTGTCAACGGCGAAGCGGTGACGGGCGAAGACATCGGCTTCCGTGACTAAACAGCCTCTGCTTCGTCGCGCGGCTTAACCTCGATCTCGTCAAACATATCCTGCCGTCGCAGTGCTTCGGCAACGCCCTTCGCTTTTA
Organism: Blastocatellia bacterium; assembly: GCA_963698325.1. Taxonomy (GTDB): domain Bacteria; phylum Acidobacteriota; class Blastocatellia; order Pyrinomonadales; family Pyrinomonadaceae; genus PSRF01. The sequence continues at coordinate 518,567 of CAVOQJ010000018.1, forward strand.
GTTCAGTCAGAGGATGGTCTGCATCGGCGCTGGCGATCTCAAACAATCGATCGTCAAGCATCACCACCCCGAGTGAGCCAAGCGTTACACCGGGGGTAATCTGTATTTCATCCATGTTGTGGATTTTGAAGTGTCCGGTTTGTTCGACCCAGTCTTCGACAAATGGATCGCGCAGGGCATGTTCGGCTTCGGATTCCGAAAGATACGCCCCCTCGACGATGAGACAGTATTCGCGCACGTTGCCAGCTAATCACCGGTCGATTACCGGGCGTTTAAATGTGAGCCGCCAGGACTGTGGGCCGGAAAAGTAAGTTTGAACTACCATTGCGAATCCGTGGAGCAGTTTATCACCATGACTTCGGTTCCGTATGTTTTTTGTGTCGGATCAGCGGCCGAATCTTCCCAACTCTATCACCGTGCTTCTTTCCAAACCAAGCAGAAAATAACGTAACCAGATTGTCGGTTCGCGGCGGTGAACAAATCGTCAAACTCTATCAGCAACCGGTCCATCTGATGATCGGTTTGGAAAGCGAAAAACTGGGAGTTTGCCTTACAAAGAAAAGAAACCGCCGCCGGAGGTCATTCCCCGGCGGCGTTTTTAGTTTGTAGAATCTGGTGCTTCGTTTCTATCCCAGATGTTCTTGCCTTCACTACGAAGGCTCGTTGAGCGTTCGCCTCAGGCGTTCGAAGTAGGAATCGAAGCTTACAAACCCCGTCGTGCCCTGAAAGAAGGCCTTGCCACCTGTGTCGCTGGCCAAACGATTCAGAGAATTTTGACCATAGCTGGCAGCAAGCCGGCTTCGGCTCGTCAATCCGACTCCCGGCGCATAGAAAGCATAAACCGCCACGTTGCGGTCATTGGCCTGCTTAATTGCCCGTTCAAGATCGAGCGTGTGCGCGGAACTCGTGACATCAAACCCGCGCGATGTGTCCAGTCCGTCAGAGATAAGCAGAATTGCGTTCCTGCCCTTCCCGTCCGTGTCGAACTGACGCAGAGCTTCGATTACCTCAACGTAAGGATTGAAGGGGGAGGCCGCCGTGCTGGACAGAGGCATTCGCAATGAACGCGCGGCTCTGTCGAGGTCGTTCGTGAATGGCTGCCTCACTTGAAGTGTTCCCGTGGTGATGTAGCCGACCATTACACGTGACCCGCTGGGCAACGAGCGTATGAAGTCTCGTGTGACGTCGAGCTCATTGGCAACCTGAGAGATGAGATCATCCTGCACGAGGATGGCGAGGTTAAGCGGTTCCGAAACCTGCACCCTCTTTTGCTTTGTGTTCCTTTGGTCCCTGGGGAATACACTATTCGAGCCCGTCGCAAAGGCTGTGGCCGTGACTGTAACAGCCAGGGCGAGTGCCGCGACGAACGAACCTAATCTTCGGTAAAACATTGTTCTTTCTCCAGTTAACTATCCAAATCTTTTCCAGTGCTTTTGATGCGAAATCACGCCAAAAAGATGGCCTGAATCGCTCGTAATCAGAACCCTCAGCGATCACGACCCGGTGCCGAATTCAACCGGACAAAGTGAGCTTAGGAATATGATTCGAAGGACGAACATAAGCTAACTGGAGTGCTCGCGTCGGGCCGCTGGTGCTTCTTCTTTTTTCGTTTCAAACTTAATCAAAATGACGTCATCAGGCTAGCTTGCGTTCACCTTCCCGCTCAGATAAATTACTTCTCACCGAAATGAAGTAAGACAGGCATATATTCAGGTTCGACAGACAGTAATGTCTGTCCTACTTAAAATCCGCTCTCTGAAAGGACTTATCTTTATGAAAGCCTACGCCACGGAATTTATTCGCAACCTTGCGGTCATCGGACACGGCGACGTAGGGAAGACGCAACTGATTAGTTCGCTTCTCTACGTCGCCGGAGCCACGCCGCGCTGGGGTAAAGTCGAAGAAGGCACCACCGTTACGGATTACGAAGAAGATTCCATCGCCCGCAAGATCACGCTCAATACTGCAATCGCCCATTTAGAACACCGGGATACCAAAATAAATTTTATTGACACGCCCGGCTACGCCGCCTTCATAGCCCACGCGCGGCCCGCATTGCGAGTGGCAGACTGCGCGCTAGTCGTTGTGGATGCCGTCAAAGGAGTTGAAGTGCAGACTGAAAAAACGTGGGGGTATGCGAATGAGTTTATCGTGCCGCGAATTATGGTAATTACAAAACTTGATAAAGAGCATGCGGATTTTGGCGGCGCGGTAGAGAGCGCGCAGAAAACTTTCAGCCGGGCGATCATCCCGTTCACACTGCCAATCGGAAAAGAAAAAGACTTTCTCGGCGTGGTTGACGTAGTCCACATGAAGGCCTACGAGTTGGGCGCTGATGGGCAAGCCAAAGAGATTGAAATTCCGAGCGAGGGCCGCGACATATGTCGATAAGACGCGCGAGCGATTGGTGGAGCTCGTGGCAGAATCTGATGATGCCTTGATGGAAAAGTATTTTGAACAGGGAACGCTCGACGAGGCCGATATACTCCCGAACATCAACAAAGCGATTGCTAACAGCAAGCTCTGCCCGGTGTTTGCCGTCTCTGGTGGAACGCTGGTTGGGTTGCGGGCTTTGCTGAATGCGATTGTTGATTACGCGCCCGATCCGGCACATCACGATGCTGAATATGGTCTGCCGCTTGACGCCTCTCCGGATGCTGAAAAGATTCAGCGTAAGTATGACGATAGCGAACCGTTTTCCGCTTACTGTTTCCGCACTATTGCCGATCCTTTCGCTGGCCGCATCAACGTAATGAAGATCATCAGCGGTAAGTTGCAGACCGATGCGAACGTCTTCAACTCTTCACGAGGAACGATGGAACGCCTGGGCGCGCTGCATGCGATCCAGGGTAAGCAACTCGATAAGGTTCCTGATGCTCACGCCGGCGACATCGTCGCCTGCGTAAAACTGAAAGAGACACAGACCGGAGACACACTTTGCGACAAACAAGCTCCTATCGTCTACGATCCGGTCATCTATCCGGAAGCGGCCATCGCGTTTGCGATTGAGCCGAAATCGCGCCAGGACGAGGAAAAGATCAGCGTCGCGCTACACAAGATTCTCGAAGAAGATCCTGCGATTCATTTCACTCGCGACGCGCAGACAAAGGAATTCCTGCTTTCCGGTTCCGGACAACTTCACGTCGAGACTGTGGTAGAAAAGCTGAAGAAGCGTTACAGCGTGGAGGTAACGCTTGCATCCGCCCAAGGTTCCCTACAAAGAAACCATCACGCAGCGCGCCGAAGTGCAGGGCCGTCACAAGAAACAGACCGGCGGCCGTGGACAGTTTGGCGATTGCAAGGTCATCTTTGAACCCTTGCCTCGAGGTGGTGGCTTTGTTTTTGAAGACAAGATCTTTGGTGGCGCAGTGCCGCAACAATTCCGGCCGGCGATTGAGAAAGGCATTATCGAGGCAGCGAAGTCGGGCGCCATCGCTGGCTATCCGCTGGTGGATTTCAAGGTGCAGTTGATCGATGGTTCGTATCACAACGTCGACTCAGACGAGCACTCATTCCGCGCTGCCGGCCGGAAAGCTTTTCGCGCCGCCATGGAAAAGGTCAAGCCGTCGATTCTGGAGCCGATCATGGACGTGGAGATCAGTGCGCCCCAGGAACATAGCGGCGATATCATGGGCGATCTGAATTCGAGGCGCGGTCGCGTGCAGGGCATGGAGACGAGCGGCAAGCAGCAGGTGATCAAAGCGCAGGTGCCGATGTCGGAGATGCTCAACTATCAATCGACTCTCAATTCGATCACAGCCGCGCGCGGATCATTCCACATGCAGTTTTCCCATTACGATCCGGTGCCGGGAAATCTCGCCCAAAAAGTGATCGACCAATCAAGAGCGGAAGGAAGAATTCGCGGCGGCGAAGAGGAAGATTAAATCTTCTACAAATGGTTCCGTGATTAGTGTTGCAAAACTGGCGGGGGCAAGCCCGCCTTCCCGACCTGAGAGATACCCTCACTACTCCGGTTAATTCCGCCTTGAATGCCTTTCGGCGAAGAATGTAGACTCATCTTCGATAAGCTCAAGGTCGGGAAGGTAGGCTTGCCCCCGCCTACTTGGCTAATTCAGTTCTTCTCCTTCACCGGTGGGGCCGGCTCGCCCGAGAAGGTATAGACCAAGACACCCTGAACTTTTACTGCCTGCCCGGACAGCTTCGTCGGCGTAAACTTCGCATTCCGCGCGGCTGCTACTGATGCAGCTTGCAAGAGTGGGTGTCCAGAGACCGCCCTGGCCGCAATCACATTACCATCTTCATCGATCGTGACCTCGACCGTGACGTTTCCACTCGCGTGAGCCGCTTTTGCTATTGGGGGTTCGCTGTCAGAAGGATCAGGTTGTGCTTTCATCCTCAAACGTCGGCGGTGTGGCGCTACTCTTAATTCGCACCAGCGAATCGGAAAGTTCCAGAATTACTGGAGTACGCGATCTAAGTCCACCGTTTAAGGAGCGCGTCAAGCCGGCCTTCTCACCTGGAGCTTCACTCTGTTGACTGCAAATGGGTTGAAGTTGAGAGGCTTTCAAGGGCAACAGCAAATCGTCGACGAAGAAAATCTCGTGGGTCGGGAAGGTGGGCTTGCCCCCGCTCTTTTGTCTGTGCATCTCTTTCTCGCTTAGCCTTGGGAGAATTTTTTCTGAAACTCTGGCGAGCGCCGACGCAGGTCGAGCCAATCGGAAAAAAGCTCCGGACCCTGCAACCAGACCGCTAGCCAGTTAGAAATCTCTTTTGCTTCTTCCCGTTGGCCTTCATCAATGATTTTGCTGCGGGCGTTCAATAATAAATCCTTCCGCGCAACGCTGATAATATTTCGCAATTCAGCTTGGCCCTTTACGTCGGCTTCAGTCTGAAATTTCCGCCACTCTTCTTCCACACTCACCATTGATTCAAAAGCTATCGACAAGCGGGAAAAATCCAGTTCTGACTGAAATACTCTCTCCGCAATTTGCTTTCGCCAGTTGAAATCGCACTCGAAGACTTCCGGATGCCGCAAGACTGCACCTTCATCAGCAACTGTTCGGGCGATCGTAGCCGGACTTGCTAAGGCTCCCTCGCCAAACTTCTCGGAAAGCGCCTGCTGTATCTGCTCGAGCTCACTCGCCCCCACCGATTCACAGTCGAGAGCTTCCCATACCTCGAGGATCAGATCTCGTTTTGTGCGTCCGCTCCAACTCTTTGCGCTCATTTGAATGGCAGACAATACTAGTGCAGTTGGTCGTTGAACCTCTATTACTTAACGCGACTTTGCCTCTTACCTTTGCGAACTTCCGGCTTGTTGCAAACGATGCAGATAGGCCACAATTCGCGGCGAAGCAAACAACAACCCGATTCGTGGATTGCTCCAATACTAAGGTAAACTCAGCTTCATAGCATGACTCACAAAATCTCAAGTAAAACTGTGCCGTCGGTAGTTCACCGCATGATCCGAGTGCCCTCCGTATTCCTGCTCATTATCGCCTTCGGGGTTGCCCTTGCCCAACAGCCGAGTCGAAGGATCGCCAAGATCGAAATCGAGGGTCTCGCGCGATTAGCTGCCGATGAAGTCATCGCAACGAGTGGCCTGAAAACCGGAGCGCTGTTTTCTCCGAACGAGCTCGATGCTGCCGGGCAAAGGCTTGTCGACAGCGGACTCTTTGCCAGGGTGGGTTATCGCACCAGCACAAAAGGCGACCTGATCACGGTAGTTTTCGTGGTTGAGGAAGCCAAAGGCGGTCAGTCGCCGGTGGTCTTTGATAACTTCGTCTGGTTTACAAACGATGAACTGAACGCTGCTATCAGACGAGAAGTGCCGTCGTTCACTGGCACGGCCTCCGACGCCGGCCGCATGACGGAAGACATCAAGCGCGCATTACAGAATCTTCTCAAGGAACACCATATCGGCGGCATCGTAGAATACGCGCCAGAACTAGCCGGGCTGAACAGCTCGAAGCAAGAGCATCTCTTTAACGTGTCCGGCGTTCCTATTCCAATTTGCAGACTGCACTTTCCCGGCGCGAAGAATGTCCCCGAGGAAAAACTGGTAAAGAGTTCAACCCAACTCACCGATGCCGACTACTCGCAGAAATCCGCCATTGCCTTCTCCACTTATACTCTCTTTCCACTTTATCGTGAGGTTGGACAATTACGCGCCAAATTCGGGCAGCCTGTTCCGAAGTTTGAAGGCACAGCTAATTGTAAGGGTGGCGTGGATCTAAGTATTCCCGTCGAGGAAGGACCAATTTATTTGTGGGAGCGGGCGGAATGGAGTGGCAACGAAACGTTATCGCCGAGTGAGTTCGATGCTGCATTGGGCATGAAAAAAGGGGAGATTGCGAATGGTGTTAAATTTGACAAAGGCCTGAATGAAATAAGGAAGCGATACGGGCGCACCGGCTACCTTGACGTCGGATTTGGCCCGCAACCGGAATTTGCCGAAAATGCGAATAGCGTAACCTATAAGATAACCGTTAAAGAGGGGCCGCAGTATCGGATGGGCAAGCTCACTATCAAAGGACTCAGCGAAGCGGAATCAGAAGCCCTGGAGCAAAGTTGGAAACTCAAAACCGCCGAGGTTTTTGATACCACCTATTTCGATCGGTTTTTCAACACCGACGCACGCGCGGGAATGCAACGAATCTTCCTTGCTCGTCAGGCACAAGGCAAAGGTCCGCCCCAAGCCCGTCCCGAAGTAGTGCCGAATCGGCAAACCCTTACTGTTGATGTGACAATAGAGTTCAAGGACTAAGCGCAGGTGATGCATCGGGATAGAAAGTGACAACCGTTTAAGCGGTTCCCCGTTCCATGCCGTTCATGAGGCGCTGACGCCCTTTTTGTTTTACAAGTCGCCCTAGCTAGGTTGACTATTATAACTTTCGAGTTATAATGCCTACCCACGGCTCAAATATATGGCGTGGGAAGCTCTTTTTTTCGAGTCTGAGGGCGGCAAAAAGCCGGTCGGTAAGTTCCTTAAGGACTTACCTGTGAAGGCGCGAGGCAAATGCGCGAAATATATTGCGATGCTCGAAGAGCATGGATTTTCGCTTCCCAAGCAGTACCTGGAGAAGGTAGGCGGTGATCTCTGGGCGCTTCGCCCTGAATATGGCGGCAACGAATAGCGGCAACGAATATAGGATTATCTTCTTTTTCCACGACAAAACCCAGGCCTTTATCGTACTCCACGCCGTTTTGAAGAATACCCCGCGATTAGATGCAGATGATATTAGTACGGCTGAAGGCCGTATGAGCAATTGGTTAAAAAGAAACGTGTAAACGAAGGAGCGACAATGACTTCATTTAAGCAATTCCTTGAAGAAGAACTCCTCGACGAAGAGTTTGCTACCCATTACGACGAAATCAGCGCGGAGATGGACTTGGCTCTATCTATCGTATTGCGCCGTGAAAAATTGGGACTAACTCAGCAACAACTTGCAGACTTGACGGGCATGAAACAGCCCATGCTCGCTAGGATTGAGAGCGGTCAAATGCCTGCACCACGAACCCTTCAACGGCTTGCAAAGGGCTTGAAAGTGGGCGTGCTTTTTACGGGGGACGGCATCATGCTCTTGCCGATGGCGGGAAGCAAAGCCGCGGCATCTCAATCTTCTATTCAACCTGTATCGAAGCACGAGTGGGAGTTTCCCGTATACAAAAAAACTGCTCAGAAGCGACAAAGAGTGGCAGAGTGTGACTACACGCTGTTAACCAGAGTGACGGAAATTGAGAAAGTGACAGGCAAGCCAAGAGAGACTGGTAAGCCAAGAGACAAGGAGACCTTGAATGCAAGCCTCGAAACTGCAGCTTGATCACTATTACTTGGAAGAACTGCGATTCTCCTTGAATGAGAATTTTGGGATTGAGGCACTAGAAAACGAGGTCCCCCTTCGAGCGGAAGATTTAGAGGTCACGGTCGAGGCGGGGCGAAACCCCGACGATCACCTTCAGTGGTTCTTCAAGCTCGAAGTACGCCTCGACGACGTGGAGACCAAGTTCCCTTACGATTTTACTATTCGTCTGGGTGGACTCTTCGATGTCAGCAAGGATTGTCCGTCTAACATGGTCGAGGACCTTGCCACGATTAATGCGCCTTCAATCCTTTACGGCGCAGCACGCGAACTGTTAGCAATGACAACAGCGCGATCTCGAATCATCTCGGTATTCTTACCGCCTGTTAGGTTTTATGGAATGAGGAAAGAAAAAGCTATTGAAGCAGAATTAACAGAGGGTATCGACTCCAAAAAGAAGGTGACCACCAGAAAAAGAACCCGAAGAAAAGTGGCAGCAAAAAAGAAATAGAGGAGGACATCCCTTGCGCTGGGTCGCACTTAATGGAATTTTCAGATTGCAGTTATAAGCGTCCCAGCTAAATGATAACTGTCAACGTACCATTTGTGTACTACGGAATTAACTTGCTGGCGAAGAGGAAATGGAAATGCAAGAACTGTTAGATAATTTGCCCGACAGGTCATCCGCAGCTTTTATTTCGGCGCTTCGCCAGCTTGATGTAGATTGGCACGCGAAACTGCCAGAAGACGCCCAAATCTCGATCTATGTATTACTGCCAAATGGTCGGAACGTTCAGCTTGGATATATTGCAGAACAGGGATACAACGGCTTTTACATTCAAGGCTACGATGGTGACGGTGAGGCATACGTCCTTATCGCGCATCAGGCCACGCTTCAATTCTTCTGTAAGGTAAAGAAGGTTACGCCGGAGCAGCCGAGGCGACCAATTGGCTTTGGGCCTCACCCGCCGTCTCTTGAACCTCAGAAATAGGCAATAGCTTCCTAATCTCCGCTGGCAAACTCAAGGGCGGTCGTTACCGTAATCGCTGGGAAACAGCCTTTCGAAATCTGCGAAGGTGGGCTTCGATTTGGTCATGGTCTTTGTGTGTCGTGAGTCCATGCAACGCAGCCTCAGAGCTTATTTTTCAGAATTTCAAATTAGGACACTACCCCCAAGCTTCCCTGTTTGATTTATCTGTATAATGATGTAGCTTCTCTCTTGTCATCAATAGGGCAGGCAGCCTGCTTGCTCGGGGGTTTTCGAAACATGCTTCCCGACACCGAAGTAGTACCAGTTGAACGGGAAAAACCCAAGTTAACAGCGGCTAGAGTCCGTGCGCTTCTCTCGCAGGCCGCCCGCACTTTCGAAGCAACCCGCTTCAAAGCTCATAGACTTTTTCGCAACGGCCATGCGCAGACGATCGCTGCTTATGCCTGGCCGCGACGAATTCGTTTTTATTCCGAACGAGATGAAGAGCGTTTGTTTGAAGTCGCACCTGGAGTCAGGGTTCTGGCCCGGTGCCGCTGGCAGCCGAGACGTGACGAACATGCCACGATTGTTGCCTGGCACGGGATCGAAGGTTCCACCTCATCCAATTACATGCTGGCCACGGCGGAGAAAGGGTTTAAGGCCGGCTTTAATATCATCAGAGTAAACCTGCGTAACTGCGGCGGCACTGAACATCTGACACCAACCTTGTATCACGGCGGTTTGAGCGAGGATCTGCGTGCGGTTATTAATGAGTTAATAGAGAAGGATCAAGTCTCGCGAATGTTTGTGGCGGGTTTTTCGCTGGGCGGAAATCTCGTGCTTAAACTCGCAGGCGAATATGGCGACGATCCGCCGCCGGAAATTCTCGGCATTTGCGCTGTTTCCCCATCCGTTGATCTGATTGCCAGCGCCGAACTGATCCTGAAGCGTTCAAACTGGATTTATCAGCAAGACTTCGTGCGCCGCCTAAAAAAACGAATCCGCACAAAACATAAGTTGTATCCGGAGCTTTACGATATCAAGGGACTGGGAGAGGTTCGCACTCTTAGGCAGTTTGATGAACGTTTCACGGCCCCTGCGCACGGCTTTTCCGACGCCGAAGATTACTACTATCGGTCGAGCGCGCTTCGAGTGCTCGACCTAATTCGTATTCCAACACTTATTATTCATGCCGAGGACGATCCGTTTATTCCCTTCCAGCCTTTGCTTGACGCGGGGGTAGTTAACAACCCCTACATCCTTCTGCTCGCACCCGAGCAGGGCGGACACGTAGCTTTCGTATCCGCGCATCGCAAAAATGGCGAAGATCGCTTCTGGGCCGAAAATCGCCTCATCGAATTCTGCCAACTGTCTGACGAAATTCTATAGCATCAACCGTCTACCGATTGCGCCTACTCACTTCTCGATCTTCTTGATTAAGCGCAGCGCGTGGTTACGGGCGATGAGCGGGACGTGCTCATCAGTGGAGATGTCTCTCAGAAGCGGGACTAATTGCTGCGGGTCAGACAAGCCGTTGCGCTTGAGTTGCAGCTCGAATTCCTCCATCAACTTCGGCGTGTTCAGCGGTTGACTCTCACGCGCAACAGAAATATCGAAAATAAGAATTGCCTGGTCAGCGATGCGCCGGTATTCGTTGGCTAATGCGAACGCGTCTTTGTTGTTGGTCCAGTTGAATTCAGCAGTACGCCGGCGCGAGTCGCGCTCCATTTTCAGACGCATAGTCCCGAGATGGGCATATTGCCGCTCTGATTGGTAATTTTCGTCGGAATCGAGAAAGCGCAGCGCCTGCCACAGATCAGAAATCCGCGTCACGGCCGCTGGCGACAATTCCAAAGGCTCCTCATAAACTGCTTCGTCATGCAGGCGCTCAAACTTTATTACGCCATGGCCGCTTGCGTCGTGCTCTATTCGGATGTGACGGACATAGAATTCCGGTTGCGTGAATTCATAAGAGAAGCGTGCCGAATCATTCTCAATTTTCTTTGCTGCGGGTGTGGCAGCGGGAACAGCGACTTCAGGGCGAGCGTTTTGCTTTACTCCGGAAGACTGTTGCGCTGCACCAAAAACCGCCGCGCTGAAAACCATAAACGCGGCGGGGAGAAATTGCAGATGTTTAGAACTTCGACTTGCCATCCAAACGCTTTGCGATGGTCATTCTAGCGAAAGAGGTGAGATAAGCAAATGGGGAGCGCCGCTGAAGGAAATTAGCCGCGGATTTCCACGGATGAACGCGGATCAGATCAGTGAAAGAGCGGAAACAGCAAAGAACCGAACAGAGAATCTTCCTATCCGCGCGTATCCGCGAAAAATCTGCGGCCAAATAATCCTATTCAAATCGTACCGAAACAAGTTTCGAAACGCCGACTTCCTGCATAGTCACGCCATAGAGTGCACGCGCCATTTCCATGGTTCGCTTGTTGTGAGTAATGACAATGAACTGCGTGTTTGCCGACATCTGTGCGACTTTATCAGTGAATCGTCCCACGTTGGCTTCGTCAAGCGGCGCATCGACTTCGTCCAGCAAACAGAACGGCGAGGGCCGGTAGTGAAAAATTCCCAGAACCAATGCGAGTGCCGCCATCGCTTTCTCGCCGCCTGAAAGCAAGAGCACATTTTGCAGTCTCTTCCCGGGCGGCTGGGCAATCACGTCGATGCCGGATTCAAGCACATCGTCAGCTTCAATCAAACTCATCTCGCCTTTGCCACCGCCGAAAAGCTCCTGGAACAGTTCGCTAAAGTTTTTATTAATCTGCTCGAAGGCGTGACGAAATCTTTCGCGCGAGCGTCGCTTGATTTCGCGCAACGCTTCTTCGGTTGAAGAAATACTATCGATGATATCCTGGCGCTGGGTTGACAGAAACAAAAGGCGCGCCTCATTTTCGGCCAGCTCTTCGAGGGCCATCATATTAACCGCGCCAAAACCTTCAATGCGGGTCCGCAACTCCTCAACGCGAGCCTGTGCCGTTTCCAGATCAAACTCATCGTCGATTGGCTGTTCGCGCGCCAGGTCTTCAAGCGACTGATTCAACTCCGCCGCGCAATTCTCACGAACGAACGTTAGACGGGCCTGCGCTTCAGCGCGTTGCACTTCGATGCCTGCGCGCGCGTCGCGCACTTCCGCCGCATGTTTGTTTAAGCCGGATAATTGTTCCGCCAGGGCATCAGCTTGTTGACGAGCTTCGTCAAGGCGGCAGGCGAGCGCGGCAATCTCCTGCTCCTCCTTTTGTCTCTCCTCAGCAACCGTGCTGGCTTGGTATTCGAGATCCGCGATTGACGCGCGCAGCTCACCGATGCGCTCGGTCATCTCCAGCAACTCCAAACGATGGCGCTCAACTCTGGCTGCAAGGTCAACGTATTCAGCTTCCATGCGACGCAGTTCAGCGGCGGTGCTGCGCCTTCTTTCAGTTGCCGCTGCCGCGGCGGCTCGCTGCCCCGCCAAACCTTCGCTTTCGCTTTCGGCTGCTCGGCGAGCCTCACCAAGAAGGGCCGTGGCGATTGATACCGCGTTAGTCGCCGCCACGCGCGCCGACTCTGCTTGTTCAGCTTCCAGGATTGCAGTAGCGCGCCGTCGCTCAACCTCAACACGCTCCTGCTCAACTCTTCCCGCGTCGTCGGCAACGACGCGCAGGTGACGTTCAGCACGCTCGATCTCATTCTGGAGCCCGGTCGCCGTTAATTCGCGCGCCATTGCCTCCCGTTCTTCGCGACCGATCGCTTCGTTCAAAATCACTACGGCATCTTCGAGGAAGACCAGACTTGTTCGCGCTTTTCTGGCGGATTCTTCAGCCGAGCTGCATTCAGCACTCAAAACTTCCGCGCGCGCTTCAAGCTCTCGCAACTCTCGTTTGAAAGTCAGCAGTCCTGCGCCCTCTTCCATTGCCCTGGCATCTCCCGCGCTCACAAATTGTCCGCTCGCTACCCAATCGCCGTTCAGTGTTACAAACACTTCGCCGCTCGCCAGCGACTTTGTCATGGCATCGTCGAGATTAGCAGCCAGACGGGCATTCATCTTCTCGGGCAAGGTGCGACTGAGAACGGAAAGAAGTTCGCGGGGTGCTCCCAACAAATCAGAAATCTTGAGATTCTTGGCTATCGTTTCAGTTGCAAAAGATATCGATAGAGCGGGACGCTCTTCCACGTTGCATGCCAGGGCGTTTATCTCTTCGCTGCCGCCATGAAGTCCGGCCACCAGGAAGCTCGCACGTCCGCCGTTGTTTTCACGCAACCATTGTGCGGCGCGAGCAGCATCATCCGGAGTAGGAACAACGATCGACTGCAACGACGAGCCAAAGACGCCCTCTACAGCGCGTTCCCACTTCGCCTCAACGTTAAGGGCATCGGCGAGCGTGCCGATGAAATGGAAGTCGCGCGGCGCACTGTCCTCGGAGAACAACAACTGCACGGCTCCGGAATAGTAGGCACGCCGATCGTCGAGCTCTTTCAAACTTTCAAGCCGGTGCTTCGCTCGCGAATACTCATCGCGCACGCGCGTCAATTCAGCTTCAGTGTCGCTGACAGACTCATGGCCCTGCACAACGGCGTCAACGGCACGCTCACGTTCAGCGTGCAGCGTAGCTATGTGCTCTCTTGCCGCATTGATTTCAGTGTTGAAGTCTTCAGCTTCAGCCTGACGTTCGGCATGTTGGGCGGCAGCACGTTCACCTTCGCGCGCCAGGCCCTCTGCCTGGGCACCCAGACGCTCCAGGGTGCCCTCGAGCTGCCGCGCAATTTCGCGTAGTCGCTCGGCAACGGCAGTATGTTGAAGTAAATCTCCTCGGGCACTTTCAATTTCAGCTTCCGCCTTCGAGGCCAGCGAAAGTTTCTCAGCATAAGACTCTTCTGCTGATCTCAAACTGGCTGCGCTCTGGTCGGCCTCTGATCTGAGTCTGGCGTCATCTTCCTGAAGCCGTTTGCATTCGGCTTCAACAAGAACTAAGCGCTCGGACAGGGCATCAATTTCCGCGCTTACTTCGTTCTTTCTTTTCTCAAGGGAAACTACCTGCTCTTCCTGATAGACGCGTTCGCGGGCCTGACGGTCGCGACGAAGAACAGACTCTGCTGCAGCGGCGCGCATTGCGGCGAGATCGTCTTCAGTCTTGCGCGCTTCATGCGTCGCACCGCGGGCAGCTTCTTCTTGTCTCTCTAACTCAGCGGCCACGCTGCGCTCTATCTCAGTCGCATCCTGCAGCTTCGCCTGGGTTTCTTCGAGTAGTCTCGTTAGCTTTCGGTCCTCAGCGACAAACACGTGGCGCAATAGCTCACGCAACTCCTCGCGAAAGACACGATACCGGCGCGCCTTGGCAGCCTGGCGTCGCAAACTATTTACCTGACGGTCTATTTCGGAAATGATGTCGGAGATCCGCGAGAGATTGGTGCGCGCCGACTCGAGCCGGGCTTCCGCGGCTCGCTGGCGCACGCGAAACTTTGTGATGCCCGCCGCCTCCTCGATGATCGTGCGACGATCCATCGGCTTCGCGGAGAGAATCTGCCCAATGCGGCCTTGCTCAATGATAGCGTAGTGCCCGCCGGCCAAGCCCGTTCCTGAGAAGAGATCCTGAATGTCTCGCAGGCGACAGGGCCTATCGTTCAAAAGATATTCGCTTTCGCCGGAACGATAGAGACGGCGAGTGACTGACACCGCTTCACCGGGAGCAAACTCCAATGCCAGATTTCGTCTGCGCCAGTGTCGCTTGTGCTGAGCTCTCGGCGAGACACCTGTTTCCGTTGCCGACTCGTGAACACCGCCTTCCATAGCGACGACTGAAGCATTAAGCGACGGGGGGTCCGGGGGGATTGTTTCAGGAGAGATTGTTTGAGCATCCGACCCCGCCATTTGTGTTGCCTCGGCGGGGATAACCACATCGATATCTACTAGTTGTCCATCAATCTGTTCGAGGGTGGAGTCGATATCCTCGATGTCAGGCTCTTCTTCAATAACCTCATCGCGCACCATGTGCATCACGACTTCAGCCATACCGCTCGGCGGGCGGTTTCGCGAGCCCTGGAAGATGACATCCTGCATGGCGCCGCCGCGCAAATGCTTTACCCGTTGCTCGCCCAAAACCCAGGCTATTGCATCCGCGACATTGCTTTTGCCACAGCCGTTTGGTCCGACAATGGCAGTAATTCCTTCACCTGTGAAGAGAATTTCGGTGTAGTCCGCGAAGGATTTGAACCCGGTAATCTCGAGGCGTTTCAGTTTGAACATGCGAGAAATCGTCTGTTAATGCCTAAGCCTGAACCTAGAATACCGAATGCGGGAAGGCCGTGCACGGGCGTGCAAATATAAGTGCGGTTTGCTTAGAATGTCAACTAAAACCTGAGGTTACGGAACTTTAATGAAGCAATAAGCAAAGTTAACGTCAGGCGCTTAAGATGCGCGGCAGGCGATGTGCCTGATTTTTCCAGGGAGACGCGTTCTGCTGGTGGGTCCGACTAGGGCGCCGGCGAGGCTTTGCGACCCATTATGAACTCAATTCCCTTACGAATTCCGTCTGGATTAGTGGCCTCGGGGCGCAATTGACGGCCATCAATAAGTAGAGTCGGCGTACCATTAATTCCCAGCTCGGCAGCGGCGAATTGATCGGCTTCAATCCGCATTTTCACCTGCTCGTCATCCATATCGCGAACGAAACGCGCAGTATCCAGTCCGAGGTCGCCAGCAAATTTTATGAAGATGGTTCTGGGATTGATGTCGTCTTTCCATAAGTCCTGATTTTCATACAAGAGATCATGCATCTCCCAGAAGCGATTCTGTACCCGGGCTGCCTCGGCAGCCTGGGCGGCCGCCATGGCGTTCTTGTGAATTGTCGAAAGCGGTAGGTTTCGGAAAACGAAATTCAGATTAGGGCCAAACTCCTGCTTCAGCTTTTTGAGAGTTGGATGAAGCGCGCCGCAAGGCGGACACTCATAGTCGCCAAATTCCTCGAGTGTTACAACGGCGTCTACCGCCGGTTTATCCGGCAGTTCCGCGCCTGGTGAGGCGGGAGAGGGACTTATTAGCGCGCCTGAAAAAGAGTCTTCGTTCTCACCTGATCGCAAAAGAAGAAATCCGCCAACGACGGCGGCAAGCAGTGCTACAGCTATGATCAGGAACGGACGATATTTTTGCATTAGCCGGTCAAGCCACCGACGCCGAGGTCGCAGCGGCACGTAATCTAACACATCGCGCCAATCTCCACGCTGGCCTGGTTGCGTTAGCCGCTGAAACGCCAGCGGAGAATACTCAAAGCAAAGGCGGTCGGCTTAGGGCGACTGATATGGCCAATCGCCAGATCTCACCAACCGCCTTTCTTCCGCGTGGGGTAGTGGTTCTGCGCCCGTATTCTATCTAAGACTGGTTGAAATAGAAGAGGCTGCTTTAACTAATGTCACTCATCGGCGCGGCGGCTGGCGGGTATTATTCCCCGCCAGCAACCGCCTTCGAGTTAGCGACGCTGGAACTTTACCAGCGGCGGGAGGTGCTAACTCGACGACCATAACGAGCCAAAAGCAGCGCACGGCTGAATTCATAACCTCAGTTTCGCGCCTGTCGGCGGTGCACTGCCTGACAGGACGTCCCCTTCCCTGTCCTCCCCCTCTTTAACACAGAAATAACCATCCCGTGCCCGCTAGCTGGTAAACGAATGTTTAGGAGACTATCCGGACGTGGTTGAGAAAAACTTGAGAACTGAGATCCCCAACGCGCCGCTAAATTTAGCGAGGCGAATGAAAACCAAACCAGAATAAAAGCTAGTTGAACGCTTGGACAGTGGGGTTTGCGAATCAAGGTTCGGGTTTGCGGAAACTTGTAAACGCCGGGTTTATTGGAACCGTCGGTGTCAACTTTGAAAAGGGAGAGATTGGTTGGGCAGGGCCTGGGAGTTTCGCGAGCATTTCACTCAAGCTGAATCTGAAGTGGCCTAAGGCACGAGCTCGCGTCGCGTATAAAGAAGCAAATCCACGCCGGGTCGTAAAGAGAAGCTACCCGCGGTATTAAAACCCGAGGGGATCTGCTGGTAACGGTCACCGAAAGTCGCCTCAACTTCCGCGGCCTGATCTTGTTTGGCAATGATGACGGGTTCGGTCGAAGGTGTCATATGGCCGTAGTAACCCACACGCTTGTAATCACGCAAATACCACGGCAACGGCCAGTAATCGGGCGAAACTATCGTGATACCGGTTTCACCTCCCTGACGCGTGCGTTGGGCCAGCGCGTTTATTTCGTCGACCAGCTTTAAGGTTTCCCTGCGCGTGTGGGCGTAAACGTAAACATAGTAGCGATTATCGTTGTCGTAATTAATGAAATTAAGGTCGACCGTTTGATAGCCAGGTATGAATGTCTTCCAGTGAATCTTTTTTTGTTCGAAGGCCCTCACCACGGCGGGCAGGGGGCCGATTGCTAAGAGAACAATACCGGCAAGGACTAACGAGCGCGTACGCATCCTGACTTGCCACTCGCCAAGTTCTTCATAGAGCCATTCGATCGCAAAGCCGCTGGTGAGCGCTAAGGGGACAATGAAATTCAGACTAAGCCAGGGAGTCTTATAAGCGATCAATGAGTATGCTGCGAGAAGTCCAAGGGCCCAAAGCGCCGAGAAGAGAGCGAACGATTTCGCCGGTCTGATGACGACCAACAGAGCCCCTATCGAACCAAGCGTGAGCAGAGGCGACTCCTGCAGGAGTAGCCACCAAACATAGGTAGCGAATGGGTGGACGTGCGCTTCTTTTCCGGTCTTCGTCCAAAACTGAAACGTCTTCAGCGCGTCATAAATACCCTGCGGAGAGTTTGTGAAAAAAGATGAATAGAAAATTACGTTCACCGCAATGAATATGACCAAGGCTATCACCAGCCAAATTGTCAGCGTAGTTGGGCCGCCTACACGCTCAAGAAACTTGCCGGTGTCTCCTCCACTTGCCAAATTACGACGATTCTTCTTTTTCTTGACACTGCGGCCGGCTCCCAATGAACCCCGCCAGAGCGAACGATGGCCCCTGGTCACGACGAGGGCGATCAGCAGCACCCCAGCGGAAATTATCGCTGTCTCTTTTGTAGCAAAGAGTAGTGCGGCCGACACTGCTGCCAGTATCAAATAAAGAGGATGTGGATCCTCGAAATACTGTAGCGAGGCAACAACAATCCCGAGGGTGAAGAAGACAAACAGCGTCTCATGAATGAAGTAGCGAGAGAGATAAACCGCGCCAGGGGAGATGGTTAAGAGAAAAGCCGCGCTAAGAGTAGCAATAGTTCCAAGGTGTCGCCGCAGAGTTAGGATGAGGCCTACGGTCGCAATGCCGAACAGCGCTGGGATACACCTGATCGCGACCGTGGTCAGGCCATATTTATTTTGCGCATTCGGCCCAAACAACACTCTTAGAATCCAGGGGAATACCGCGGCGAAATAGTAGAGCGTCGGACCATGGTAGTTTGCCGGATCGTAATGGTATGCCCCTTCCCTTACCAGCCTGACCAGAAAGTTTCCGTTCACGCCCTCGTCATGGTGAAGAGGAACCAGGTCGAGATCGTAAAGACGAAGAAAGGCGGCCAACAGGATTATCGCCGTGCCGGCAATTAGCCAGGTCTGCTCCGATATCTCAACTCGAGCGGGCGCTTCGATCGGTTGCACACCGGCTAGTCCTGTCGCAGGTGTCGCTTTTTCCCGGCCAGCTCGCTGCTTAGGGCTGCGTGATTTTGTAGAGGCGGTAGCCACCCACTTCTCCTACTATTTCAAAGTTTGACAAAAACCGCTCGTTCACATTCATGATATGGCGTTCAAGCGGACTGACTACTATATAGGCGACGCTATACTTCCTGAGAATCGCGCCGGCGTCCGGCGTGCCCGCATACACTCTCCGAACCTCGGATTCGCGCGGGGCAAATTCAAGTCCGTGTGTCCAAACATGCCCGGGATAGCCCATCAGCGATCTTCTGCCCGTCAAAAACACTGGATGATTATGGACCGGTGCATGGACCACCATGGCGCGCGGCGCAGTTTCTCGTTTTATCAATTCAGCAAACTTGATCCCATCCGCATTGAATACTTCGTACCTGTTTGAACGTAATACTATGGCCGTGACATCCAACGCTCCTGCCAGGGTGATGCAAACGAAAAGCGACAACGCGATCGCTCTCTTCAGCCCGCCTTGACGCCAGAGCCGAGCAAGCAAAAGGGCCACCAGCGGGGCTGAGGCCAGCCACCAGTAGAAAAGTACCTTTATGTTATCCCAAATCCACGGCGCCATCTTTAGAACGTTTGGAATGATGAAGCACAGGGTAAACGGTAGAAAGAAGATCAGTAACCTGCGAGAAACAAGAACCTGTTTTTTGCTCCGCCAAAATATCGCGGCAACCGTCAATGGGATGAAGAGTCCGGTGTTCTTAAGCCAGAACCAAACGGGATTATCTTGGCCGTGGTCCCAGCCAACCTCCCAGGCAAAGAATTTTCCCGCATCGACAGCGCTGTTGTGAGTTGACCACCACATCTGCGGCAGCGCGATTAGAGAGGCTACGATGAAGAATGTCAGCCAGTCGCGCCACCGTTGTTGCAACAGGGCCAGGCAGGCGCCTACCGCCATTACGACGACAAAACTGTGGGCATGCACCAGCGGCAATAACCCCGCAACAACGCCCGCCGCGATCATCCGACGAACGGATGGGGGAAAGGGGAAAAAGGGTAACTGGGAAACGGACGAGCGTTCGTGTGATGCTGGTTGTGCTTGGTTTACGTCGGCCACCTTTCGTTCCTTCCGCTTCTTCCCTTTCCCCGTTCCCTTTTTCCCCTGTTCCCCCTTAGTTTCCTCGCCAGATTTTTCTGCGGATAGCCACCACTGTGTAAACACTATGACAGCGAGTGGCAAACCCAGCAGAAAACCACGCTGCGGAATCAGCAAGGTCGAGATCGCATTTCCCCAGCGCCAGGTAGTTTCCGGGATAACTGTAAAAGACGGCGGCAGATTTTGAAGGTTTCCTATCAAGCCATCTACATTCTCTTGCGTTACTTGCTTCCATAGAAGAATCCAACCGAAGCCGCCGTTAAGAAGAACCAGTATTGACGTCATGACAGCCGCGAGTTTGTCGCGCAACATCTCAAGGGCCCAACGGTGCAGCAAGCCAACAAAAGCAATGGCGACTACGAAATTTTCAAGGAACATCGATTGACGCAGATCGGCGCCGCAGCGAACAAAAATCGCGGAGATGAAATCCGTCAGAAAAGGATAGGTGAACCGTACGCCCGCGTACGTGGGATCCTCCGGCGGAAAATTGTTTCCGAAAGCAAAACCCGTGATCACGCTCAGGTGAAAGGGCAGGTCGCCGAAATTATTCAGCACCCCGGTAAAGATTCCTTCCGGAATTTCGATCATCGCGCGTTGAAAGGCCCGCCAGAGAACCACCACCACGACTGTGTAGAAAATGATGTAACCGAGCGGTAGACGCCTGGGATTCACATACGCCTGGCGAAACGCGCGATAGGTCGCCTGCAGGTCTTGTTGAACGGCGGCTCTGCGGTTCGGATTTCGTAACGCAAGCAGAGACAAAGAAATTATTGAGAGCAGCGCGAGCAGGATTGCCAGGGGCGTCAATCCAAGGAATGAGGCGAAAACAAAACCAGCTAAGCCGAGGGCCGCAATCCCGATACAGGCCCCGGCGCAGAGCCGGGCAGCGAAAGCAGCGCCTTCGTCGTAAAGGTAGCTGACCAGCGTGCCGCTGGCAGTGACGAGCAGCACTAGCGCAAGCGAGATGATCACGCAATCAGCGACGGAAAATTATCTCCTGACTAACGCCTTTTCCCGTCTGGTCCTTTTCCTTTGTTCGTACGAGACTTGATTTACGTCGGCGGGATTATACGCGAAATTTGAACGCAAACTGTTAGTTTACGACGCAAGCTAACCGCTTGCGTTACGTGCCGCTCGTGTTTGCGCCGCGAATTATTATCGGTTAGTTTCAAGGTCGAGGAAATCAACGAATGTTACGAGCAGGTATTGTTGGCTTGCCAAATATTGGCAAAACCACTCTTTTCAATGCGGTGACTGCACAGTCTTCCGCCGTAATCGCGAACTACGCTTTCTCCACGAGCAAGCCGAACGTGGGTGTAGTCACTGTGCCCGACGAGCGCCTGGCGCCACTCGCAGAGATCGTGAAGACGAAAGTCATCGTTCCCGCCAGCGTTGAATTCGTCGATATTGCCGGACTTGTGCGCGGCTCATCGAAAGGTGAAGGGCTCGGAAACCAGTTTCTTGCGAGCATACGCGAGACCGACACGATGATTCAGGTTGTCCGCTGCTTCGAAGACGAAAATATCGTCCACGTCGATGGCGCCATCGATGCCAGGCGAGATATTGAAACGATTCAGATCGAGCTGGCGCTGGCTGACCTCGCAACCATCGAGCGGCGCCGCGAGCGCGTGCAAAAGACCGCCAAGGGTGGGGAGAAGATTGCGCGGGCCGAACTCGAGGTGCTCGACAAATTGCAGCCGGCGCTGGAAGAGTTTCAGCCGGCCAAGAGCGTGTCGCTGAGCGAGGATGAACGCGCCATTGCCCGGAACTATTTCCTATTGACGATGAAGCCGACGATCTACGCGGCCAACGTTAACGAAGCCGCACTCAGCGCGCCAAGCGATAACGAGAACCTGCGTGCGATTCGTGAAGTCGCTGTGAGTGAAGGCTCCGAGTGCATTGTGATCTGCGCGCAACTGGAGGCGGATCTCGTGGGGCTGGCCCCTGAAGAGCGGCGCGAGTATTTGGAATCGCTCGGAGTTAAGAGCAGCGGAGTGGATCAACTGATCCAGAGCGCCTATCGCGTGCTTGGTTTGATGTCGTTTCTGACTGCCGGTGAAAAAGAAGTGCGCGCCTGGACGATCCCCCAAGGATCGCGCGCGCAGGACGCCGCCGGCGCAATTCATTCCGATATCGCGCGCGGCTTCATCCGCGCCGAAGTGATTAGTTATGAAGACCTCATGCGCTGTGGCTCACACGCCGCCGCGCGTGAAAAAGGTCTGACAAGATTGGAAGGCAAGGACTACATCATGCAGGAGGGCGACGTGGTCCTTTTCCGCTTTAACGTCTAGCGCGCGCCGGCGTAATATCCTCGCACTTCACCGAAAGAGGATGCCATAGACTAGACAAAGAAATTTCTTAAACTCATCGAACAGGCGGCAAAGGAAGGTTGGGGATAACTCGACCTTAGTAAAAGTGGACTAACGATCTTGCTGCCGGACGACCCCGGCTACCCTGCATCAGCATGGGCGCTGGATGGTCGGTGTAGTAGCGTACGCGTAAGCAAGGCCTTGTCAGAACCACCTGCGGTTGCGGGTGTGTCTTAACGCCGGAGGCGTGACAGATAGTAGCCGGTGGTCGAAGACCACCGGTGGACGGTCGAATAAAAGACGCGCCCTGGAAAAGGGTGCAAGAGATGGCTGGCACCCTTTCAGGTGCGAACGTCTTCAACTTGTGACCGGAGGTCTTCGCTTCGCTACGACCTCCGGCTACTTTCTCGCAACCTTCCGGGTTGCATCTAAAGGAATCGACTTCGAATTCTGAGTTCTAATAGGAAAGGATTATTTCAGGATGGGCAGATGTTGCAAAGAACATGGTAAGGCCTCTGACGCGGCCCACCTGAGGACTAGCGCAACACCGCCCGAATACCGACAAGGATCAGATAGCCAATTGCCAGAACGACGGCGAGCTTGATGACCATGACCGCGATGCCGAAGAGAACGCCGAGGATACTCAGCGTGATGCCGGCTGCAGCTAAAACGAGGGGAATACCTACCACCAAAACGAAAATTCCCAGAAGGATAATTCCCACTACTCTAAGTACGTCTGTTGCTTCTTTCATTATCTTGCTCCCCAATTCTTCCCGCTCACTGCTTTCGAATCACGCGGGTTAGCTGCGTTCGGCTGAGTATACGAAGAATATCCGGGTGGCGTTCCCTGGAAGTTCGCAAAATATTTAGTGCCGCGCTTGAAAATCCCGGCTGAAACAGGCGACAGGCGAATGGACAGTCGCGTGCAGCAACGGTTTCGGCGATAATTGGTAATCGATTTAAGAAGATGGCGTATTCAACCACAGGAAGCCTTTTTAGCAAATCGCCCGCTGACGATATGGTGGAACCTTCCGCTCCGCTCGCCGATCGAATGCGGCCGCGTTCGTTGGCTGACTTTGTTGGCCAGAGCCATCTTGTCGGCGAGGGCCGCATACTGAGACGACTGCTCGAAGGGTCGGCAAACCTGCCATCGTTGATACTTTGGGGAGCGCCGGGCACTGGCAAAACGACGCTGGCACGCCTGCTTGCCGAGAAGTCTGAGGCGCGTTTTGTGCCACTCTCGGCTGTTTTTTCCGGCGTCAAAGATCTCCGCGCGGCTATCGCGGATGCGCGACGAGAGCGACAGTTTGGCACACGCACCATTCTATTCATCGACGAGATTCATCGCTTCAATAAAGGACAGCAGGATGCTTTATTGCCGGCAGTAGAAAACGGGACAGTAACCCTGATTGGAGCGACAACGGAGAATCCTTCCTTCGAAGTGACCGGCGCGTTGTTATCACGTTGCCGCGTGCTTGTGTTGAATCCTCTAACTGCGGATGAAGTTAAGACTATTCTCCAGCGCGCCCTCGCGGATGCTGAGAAAGGGTTAGCAAAACTGCGACCGGTAATTTCTGAAGAGGTGCTGGAGCGAGCTGCAAACTCCGCGGGTGGCGATGCGCGTGTTGCCCTGGCTGCACTCGAAGCCGCAGTCGAATCAACTGCGCCTGATGAAAGCGGCTTACGGCAAATTTCCAACGAGACGATCATCGAGGCCCTGGGTCGCGCTCACTATGCTTACGACAAAGGGGGCGAGGACCATTACAACCTCGCCTCCGCGCTCATCAAGTCGCTGCGCAACTCCGACGTCGATGCTTCACTTTACTGGCTGGCACGGATGATCGAGGGTGGTGCAGATCCGATATTCATTGCGCGGCGACTTTGTATTCTTGCTTCGGAAGATATTGGCCTTGCCGACCCACAGGCAATGGTCCAGGCCGCGGCGGCGGCCGACATTGTGCAACTGATTGGCTTGCCCGAAGGATTGTTTCCACTTTCACAGGCCACCATCTACCTGGCGCGCGCGCCAAAATCCAACGCCGTTAAGAATGCATATCACGCTGCCGTTGCCGACGCGGCTGAGACAGCGCGTGAGCCCGTGCCGCTTCACTTACGGAATGCAGTTACGCCACTGATGAAGCACATCGGCTACGGCGAAGGCTATAGATATGTTCATAACGATCCGGACGCAAAGGATGAAATGGAGTGTATGCCTGAGTCGTTACATGGCCACAAGTATTTCGACGAAGAGTAGGACAGATTTTCCATTTGTCATTTCTCAGTTTTCATTTTCCATTAGTCACCCAGCGCGTGTTGGGTTTGTTGAAATGGCAAATGAGAAATGTCAAATGAGACGTGGAAAATCTACAGTCCGGTAGCTACGACAAGGATGACGGTGAAAACGAACAAGGAGTTGGCATTTCTACATGAGCTGTTTGTCGCCACTGATTGGGGTGAGAGATTTGCCGAGCTGATCGACGAGCATGTAACGTTGCCAAAAAAGGACCGGGCTCTGTATGTCGCGTCGGGCACAGGCGGTCATGCGATTGCGCTCCAGGAGCGGGCCGGCGAGGCTCTAAAGTTTATTTGTCTGGATGAAAATGACGAGAGTCTCGAGCTTTCCCGGGCCAAGGCTACCGCGTTGAAACTAAAGACACAGTTCCGCGCGGCAAACGTTGAAGACCTGCCTTTTGCGGACAATCAATTCGACCTCGTAGTCGGTGATGGCTCACTTGCACACCCCTTACGCATCCCGAAGATGCTCGCGGAAATGACACGCGTCGCCGCTCCTGAGGCGACGGTTGCGCTGAGCCTTCCAACCTTCTCGAGCTTTGGTGAATTCTTTTCAATTTATTGGGAGGCGCTTCACGAATGCGGACTGCTTGACCATGAGGCCGATGTAGAAGCCCTGATCACAACTTTGCCCTCTGTGTCTTCAGTGGAAGAACTGGGTGAAGAAGCGGGTCTTGAAGGCGTTGCCAGCTGGACTGTAATTGAGGAGTTTGATTACGAGTCGTCCGAGAACTTTCTCACTGCGCCCCTGATTGCCGACTTCCTCATGCAAATCTGGCTTGAGACGCTGCCGCGAGATTCCTACGAACAAGTCGTTAAGGAAATAGGACGACTGATAAATGAGGAAAGGCACGAAGCTGAGTTTGCACTTACTGTTAAGGCAACTTTGGTCATGGGCAAGAAGGCATTAGGCCACTGAGGTATCCTGCATGGAGCAGTATTCGTGCAGAGCAGCGACTAATCACGCCTGCTTCTCTTTTGCTTCCTTTTGAGCTTCTTTCTCACCCTCATCCAGTCCCTCTTTGAAAGCGCGTTTGCTCTGGCCCAGTGACTTTGCCAGTTGCGGCAACCGTGTGGCTCCGAACAACAAGAAAATTACCACCGCAATTACCAATAGCTCAGGAGTTCCGAGCCCTCCAATTGCCAGCATGGTCTCGTTCATAAATCCTTCTTTCCTGATTGATGGGCGAACAACAGTGAACCCGGACGTTCAGCCATTACTCGCCATTGTTAGATTCGTAGAAGAGATACTTCCTCCACGTTTCGTCGGCGCGACCAAGGTAGCGCATGATTTGGCGATTCACGTGCAACGAAAAACCGCGCGGCCTTCGCAGCAGATGCATGCTGGATTCCTCGGGAGTGCGATTTCCCTTCCGATGATTACACTTCTTGCAGCATGCAACCAGATTATCCCACGACGATTCGCCGCCACGCGAGCGCGGTAATACGTGGTCCAACGTCAGTTCTGATGGCGCATGTTGCCGCCCGCAATACTGGCAGGTCGAATGATCGCGAAGCAGGATATTCTTCCGCGACAGCGAACGTCTTTCGAAAGGAATGTGCCTGTATTCCGTCAGTCTGATTACGGAAGGCGCATGAATTGCCAGTCTGGCTGAGTGAAGCATGTGACCATTGTGCTCTTCCACGCGGGCGACGCCTTTGAAGATCATTACTACTGCGCGCCTCTCATTGCACACATTGATAGGCTCGAACGATGCATTCAGAACTAACACTCGGCCAGTCATACAGAGCCGATATTACGCGAGCCGCCAAGGTAGTGACAAGTAGGAAGCGGGAAAGGAGGCACGCCCGTAATCGGGGCATTCAAGCCAAGGGTATTTACTCGCTGTGGGTTAGGCCGGCGAAGTTGTCGGTTGCCCCGACCAGCGCATCGATGATTCCCGGTTCGCTGATTGAGTGACCGGCATCGGGAATGATGTGCAATTGGGCTTCCGGCCAGGCCCGGTGAAGGTCCCAGGCACTCATCAAAGGACACACAACATCGTAACGGCCCTGCACAATAACGCCTGGGATGCGGCTGATATTTTTGACGTTCTCGATGAGGTAATTATCAGACTGGAAAAATGCATTATTCATGAAATAGTGACATTCGATGCGCGCGAAAGCCAGTGCGAACTCCGGATCGGCGAACTTCTCGATCAGGCTGGGATCGAAGAAGAGCTTTGAAGTGCTGCCCTCCCAGATGCTCCAGGCGCGCGCCGCTTGCAATCGAACAGAATAATCATCACTGGTCAGCCGCCGGTAATAGGCGCCCACCATGTCACTTCGCTCACCTTCGGGAATGACCTTCACATACTCTTCCCAGACGTCGGAAAAGATCGCGCTTGCACCTTCCTGATAAAACCATTGAATCTCCTTTGGGCGGCAAAGAAAAATTCCCCGCAACACCAACTCGCGCGCGCGCTCGGGATGAGTTTCGGCGTAAGCAAGCGCGAGGGTACTGCCCCAGGAGCCGCCAAACACCTGCCAGGTATCGATGCCGAGATGTTCGCGCATTTGCTCGATGTCGGAAACGAGATGCCAGGTCGTATTATCTTCCAGGCTCGCATGGGGAGTGCTCTTTCCCGATCCGCGTTGATCGAAGAGCACAACGCGATAGAGTTCGGGATCGAAATAGCGGCGGTAGTCAGGCATGATGCCGCCACCAGGTCCGCCATGTAGAAACACTGCCGGCTTGCCTTTAGGGTTGCCAACCTGCTCGTAGTAGAGTTCGTGAACTGGTGAGACCTTCAGCCGGCCAGTGTCGAATGGCTCGATCTCAGGATACAAAGTTTTCATGTGAGCATCATACGAAGACTCGCCACTCTTTGCTAATGGGCGATTGCGTTGTTGAAGAATGCCGCTCAATGGCGCAGTGGTCGGCCAATGGTAAGAACAAAAACCTCCTTCGCGCCTGCCGCAAGCAATGCCTTCGCGCATGAAGACGCGGTGGCGCCCGTCGTGAATACATCGTCAACCAACAACACGCTCTCGCCCGCAACCAAAGCCGGGTAAGTGACGCGGAAAGCCTCCGCCACGGTGTCTCGCCTGCCTTTAGCGTCCATTCCAGCGCGGTGGCGATTCGTATGCGAAACGCGCAGCAGACTGACTTCATCAAGCGGCAGCGAGGTGGCGCGGGACAATTCACGGCCAATCAGCGTCGCCTGGTTAAAACCTCTCGACTTCTCGCGTTCCGCATGTAACGGCACAGGAATGATTCGTGTGGCCTTAGTCAAAGGATACTGCTTTTGCGTTTTGATTAGTTGCTCTCTTAACTTGTGACAAAGATTCGGTTGATGTTTTAGCAATAGCACCGACGCGCGCAACGCTCCCTCATAAACTCCGCAGGCACGCGCGGCGGTGAAAGCGTCGTCGTCGCAGCGATGACAGCGAACCTGTTCGCGTTTTTCAGGCGGCACTATTCCTGGGGAAGGCAAGCCGCATTTCCAGCACAGGGTGCCTTCTTCTGAAAACAGCTGCGTTTGTTGCCAGCAATTGGCGCACGCCGCCCCCAGGGCTCGCGACTCGACGCTGCCTGCACAGACAGCACACGGTTGCGGGTACACGAGCGCAAGTAAAGAGTCGTAACAAAGGTTGGCAGTGCGTTGCAGAAGCATAGAATTTCGAATCGGGAACGGATACAAAAACTAACGGCCTCCGGAACACTAAAGCTCGCGGAGGCCGTAATTATGCCAGCAAGTATAACGTACTGCTATTCCTCTTCTTCGTTGAGCAACCCGCGCTCATGGAGTTCCTGGCAACGCACACAGTGACGCGCCCACGGCACTGCTTCCAAACGCTTTTCCGGCAACGCTTGTCCGCAGCGAATACACTTGCCGTAGCCGCTGTCATCCATGCGCACAAGAGCTTCGTCGATCAAGTTGAGCAATTGCCGGTCGTTGTCGGACATTGAAACCAGCAGCTCTTTAGTGTAAGCATTCGCCGCCATGTCTGCCGGGTCCTGAGTTGCCTCAGCGTCGCGCTCGCGACTGTATAGCTCGGCCTGTTGGACCTGGCCCACTAAACTCTCGCGTCGGCCCAATAGCTTATCGCGAAACACTCTTACTCTTCTTTTGTCCATTATGTGTTAGATCCTCCACCCTACTTGTTTTTCTCGCTGCATTACCTTAGTCACTTTTGATATGGCAGCCCGTGAATGATCGTGTAAGCGCGATATAACTGCTCGAGCAACACGACTCGTGCCATTTCGTGAGTCAGCGTCAAACGCGATAGACTCCATCGCCTGCTCGCCCGCGCCGCAAGCTTGGTCGACACTCCGTTTGGACCGCCCACGATAAAAGTTACTTCCTTTGTCCCGCTGTCCTGCCACTGCTGAATCTCCCGGGCTAACTGCTCCGAGCTCCACTCGGTTCCTTCCGGATCCAGCAATACATTTACCGCACCGTCATGCAGCCCGTCTGAGATGCGTTCCGAATCCCTATCGATGCCCATCCTTTTGCCGGAGCCGGGACTCTCGCGAAACTCGGAGATCTCACATCTGACGAAATGGGAGAGCCTGCCCAGGTAGTCGTCAACAAGCGCTCGCAAATGGGCGTCTCTTGTTTTTCCTGTCCAGATCAGTCGCAGCCGCATCGTTCAGGAAAGGATGAAGCGGAAGGATGAACCAGACACCATACTGAGCGTGATTTTCACTTTCATCCTTCATCCTTCCTCCTTCATCCTTTCGTTTTATCATTCACTCGTTCCGCCTTCATCCTTCTTTCGTCGCGCCAACTTTTCGTAAAGGTTTTTCCGGCTTATTCCCAAAATTCGCGCCGCTTCAGTTTTGTTCCCCTTAGTTGAAGCGAGGATTTCGGCGACGTATTCAGCTTCAACTTCGGCGAGCGATTGCGGCTGCCGGCGTCGCCGTTGCACTTTTACGGCGGCGCGAATTGGTTCCGGGAGATGCACAACTTCAATTCGCTTGCTGCTGGAAACAATCACTGCTCGCTCGATAATATTGGCAAGTTCGCGCACGTTTCCGGGAAACTCATACTCGCTCAATAACGACAAAGCCTCGGCAGATACATCGCTCACGTCTCGCCCATGCTTCGCCGTGTAAGACCTGACAAACGACTGCGCCAGTTGTGCCAGGTCTTCTGTACGTTCCCGCAATGGCGGCACTTTAATGTGCACGACATTCAGCCGGTAATACAGGTCTTCGCGGAATTGTTGACGTTTCACCGAATCACTTAGATCCACATTGGTCAAAGCAATCAAACGTGCGTTCACCTTAATTGTCTTACGGCCGCCAAGCCGTTCGAACTCTCTGGTTTCGATCACGCGCAGCAGTTTCGCTTGCGAGTCAGTCGACAGATATGCGATTTCATCGAGCACGAGCGTGCCGTTATGTGACGCTTCCAGCCGGCCTGGCTTTTCGTCGTTCGCGCCCGTGAAAGCGCCGCGTTCATAACCGAAAAGCTCAGCTTCCAACAAACCGCTCGGCAAAGTCGCGCAATCAATCTTCACGAACGACTGTGCGCCGCGACTCGACTTCGAGTGGACGTAGAAAGCAAGTGCGTCTTTGCCCACGCCCGACTCTCCTGTTATCAGAACGTTTGCATCCGTCCCAGCGACCCGGTCAGCGAGACGAACCGCCTCGCGCATTGCTTCAGAATGCGCAACGATCTCGATCACGATTCATTTCTCAAAGAACTATTGACCTCGCTTGCCAGCTCCGGCGGCAGTTCCACGCGCCGTGATTCTCGCCAAAGCCTTTCGAGGTCATAAAACTTACGCGCCCGCTCATCGAAGACGTGAACCACAAAGTCGCCATAGTCGAGCAGTATCCATTCAGCAGTTTTGTACCCTTCAACTCGAGCAGCAGCGGTTCCGGCCTTTTTGAGTTTTTCAACTATCTCGTCAGAAATTGCCTGCACCTGTCGTTCGTTCGCGCCGCTCGTTATCAGGAAGTAGTCAGTGAAGCTGGCGATCTCGCGCAAATCCAGTACGACACTATTATTCGCTTTTTTGTCGCTGGCGGCGCTAAGGGCCATCAGGATTCTTTCGTCCAGCTCTGCCTTTACCGGTTCGGTCGGCGTCGGCTTAAGTTGCAAACTCCCGCTTGTCGTGGGGTGTAGCGATTGTTCCTTGACAGTTGAATTATGTTTCATGCGAATTTCTGTATAGCTTGTACTTTCTTATGTAATCCGCTACCTCAAGCGGTACGAGTTTGTCTAAATCGTCGGTGCGATTTTCACGGGCCGCTCGCCTGACATCCGTAGCTGAGACGTCATGCATGACCACATCGCTTATGAATATCTTTGGCGCGCCGGGTTTAAACATGTGCAAATCAATCTCTGCAGTTAAGCCGCGCACATCAACAACATTTGCCGCCATCTCACGATCGATATGTTCGGCAGAGACTTCATAATCCGGCCGCGTTACCACGATCAGATTGGCCAGCCCCGGCAGTCGCCGCCATTCGCGCCAGGTAGTGATCTCTGCCCACGAGTCAGCGCCCATAACGAAAAAAAGATCGACTGACTCTCCAAAACGCGCGCGAAAGTGAAACAGCGTGTCAACTGTATACTGCCTTTCCGGTCCCTCCAGCTCGAAGGTTGAAACACAAAGCCGCGGCTCTCCTTTGGTCGCCAGCGCCAGCATGGCGTAGCGGTGTAATACGGACGAAACTTCACGAGCCAGCTTATGCGGCGCAACTCGCGCCGGCATGAATACGAATTCGTCAATGACAAATAACTCTGTGACTCTTCGCGCTATCTGCAGATGACCCGCATGAACCGGATCAAACGAGCCACCGTAAATAGCAATACGTTTCCGCTGTTCCATCTTCGTAGGACAGACATTCTTGTCTGCGTGTTTCGACTGTTGCAATTCAACGCAGAGACAGGCAAGAGCCTTGTCCTACAACGCCAATTCAATTACATCATTCTGCCTGCTCGCGTCGGCAGCCCTTAATTGATCGAGTTTCGCTGCAATCGCAGCGACTAACTCTTTCGTGCCTTTGTTCGTCACCGACGAAATCTCAAAGCACGGTAACCCGTCTGCTTTCGCCCGGCTCTTTAGCGATTGCAATCGTTCAGCTTCGTCTAGCGCGTCAATTTTCGTGGCTACCACGATTTGGGGGCGGTTGGCCAACTCCGGGTTGTACGCTCTCAACTCCCGATTCACCGCCAGATAGTCGGCGACGGGATCGCGACCCGAGGCAGACGAGACATCAACCAGATGCAACAGAAGTTTCGTACGTTCGATATGTCGTAGAAAACGATCGCCAAGACCTGCGCCTTCATGCGCTCCTTCAATCAGTCCGGGAATGTCTGCAACTACGAACGTGCGAAAGTCCCCAAGATCAACGACGCCAAGATGCGGCTCGAGGGTAGTGAACGGATAGTCAGCAATCTTCGGCTTTGCCGCAGAGATGGTCGAAATGAATGTCGACTTGCCGGCGTTAGGAAATCCAACCAGTCCCACATCGGCAAGCAGCTTTAGTTCAAGCTGCAACTCCAGTTCTTCGCCCTCGCTTCCAAGCTGGTGATAGCGTGGAGCACGATTAGTTGAGGTAGCGAAGTGAGAGTTTCCGAATCCCCCGCGGCCACCTTTTGCCGCGAGCCAACGCGCGCCATCGACCGCGAGGTCTTGCAGGAGTTCTCCTGATGCGCTGTCAAAGATCTGCGTACCGACGGGCACCCTTACGATCCGGTCTTCTCCTTCTCGACCGGAGCGATTAGATCCTTCTCCGTGCCTGCCCCGTTCGGCGATGTGTTCCGGGTTATAGCGCAGGTGAAGCAAAGTGTTGAGGGAGGAATCAGCAACAATCCAGACATCGCCGCCGCGTCCGCCATCGCCACCCGAAGGACCACCGCGAGGCACAAATTTCTCTCGACGAAAAGCCGTTACACCATTGCCGCCCTTGCCCCCCTGGACCTGAATCTTGACACGATCAATAAACATCTAAATCGAAAGCGACGCCCGGCGCTAAGTCTATGACTTGGCTCAGGCGTCGCGTAATAGCAGTGTTTCGTTTGCACGCCCTATGTTGAAGGCGCCTGCTCCTGTGGATAAACGCTGATAAATTTTCCCGTGCGGCCTTTGTCTTCAAACTTCACCACGCCGGACACCAGAGCAAACAGCGTATCGTCCTTGCCACGCCCGACGTTTTTTCCGGGCTTCCATTTTGTGCCTCGTTGCCGGGCCAGAATGTTGCCGCCCAGCACGCTCTCACCGCCAAACTTCTTCAGACCCAGTCGTTGCGAATTAGAGTCGCGACCGTTGCGCGATGAGCCAACTCCTTTTTTGTGTGCCATTACTCAACTCCCAGGTTATGAGTGAAAAGTGAAGAGTGGAAAAGTGAAAAGACAATCACTTATTGTCCTGACTTTTTACTCATTACTCATTACTGTTTTTAGTTATCCAATCGAATCAATTTTTATCGTCGTGTATCCCTGCCGGTGACCCTGCTTGCGCTTATAGTGTTTACGACGTTTCTTCTTGAAAACTACGATCTTGGCGCCGCGACCGTGATCAACCACGGTTGCCGAAACCTTAGCCGCGCCGACCACAGGCGAATCCGAGCCGTCGCCGGACAACAGAGCATCAAGTTCGATTGATTTGCCGGCTTCTGCCTCAATGGAGGGGATGCGAATTGTGCTTCCTTTTTCCACGACAAATTGCTTTCCGCCGGTCTTAATAACTGCGTATGCCATCTCTTTATCCTCTCAGACGCGCCAAGTGGCTATCGAAAAGTCGATTATTATAGGCATCTCACTCGCAAACGGCAACCGCTCACGCTTACCCCACGAGAGCCTCCGGCGCCGCTTTGCGCTTTCGGCACTTTCGTCCCGTTTTGCGCTAGAAAATACTCCATGAAACTGGTTGAGATGTCTCCCGCCTGAAACTTCGGATCGTCCATGATCTTCAGGTGCAGCGGGATCGTCGTTTTGATCCCTTCAATAACCATCGCCTCCAGCGCCCGTTTCATGCGCGCGATAGCCAGATCTCGCGTGCGCGCATGCACGATTACTTTCGCGATCATTGAATCGTAAAAAGGCGGAACGCTGTAGCCCGAGTAGACATACGTGTCAACGCGAACCCCCGGCCCGCCAGGCAGGTTGAACGCAGTAATCAGCCCGGGTGACGGCGCAAAAGTCTCGGGATTCTCGGCATTGATGCGGCACTCAATCGCGTGGCCTACGATCAACAGATCGTCTTGCGTATAACCAAGACGTTCGCCTTCGGCAATCCGAATCTGATTCCGCACAATGTCAGCCAGCGTCACCATTTCCGTTACCGGGTGCTCGACTTGAATGCGGGTGTTCATCTCCATAAAGTAAAACTTGTTGTCTTTGTCGAGCAGAAACTCCACCGTACCCGCGCTCGCGTAATCCAGCTTCTTGCACGCCGCTACGGCCGCGTCGCCCATTTCATTGCGCAACTTCGGCGACAGAACAGGCGAGGGCGCCTCTTCCAATAATTTCTGGTGGCGCCGCTGGATTGAACACTCGCGCTCGCCGAGATGAATGCAGTCGCCGTATTCGTCGGCCAAAACCTGAATCTCGATGTGGCGCGGGTTCTGAACATAGCGTTCGATGTAAACACTGCCATCCTTGAATGCCGCGGCTGCTTCAGTCGACGCGGTTTCGAGAGCTTTTCCCAGTTCATCTTCGGACTGAACGATGCGCATGCCGCGTCCACCGCCACCGGCGGACGCTTTGACGATCACCGGAAATCCGATCTCGCGCGCCTGATGCAAACCCTCGCTCTCGGAAGTTACAGGCTCCGGGCTACCGGGTAGCACGGGCAAGCCGGCTTCTGCCATCGCGCGACGAGCTTCAATCTTGTCGCCCATCAAGCGAATTATGCCGGCAGGCGGTCCAATGAACTTGATATTGCACGCGTCACAAATCTCAGCGAAGTAAGACGACTCGGCCAGGAAGCCGTAACCCGGATGAATCGCGTCGACGTTAAAGATCTCGGCTGTGCTAATGATGGCGGGAATGTTCAGGTAGCTCTGGGCGGAAGGTGCCGGACCAATGCATGCCGCCTCATCGGCAAAGCGCACATGCAGCGAATCGCGATCGACGTCGCTGTGAACGGCGACGGTGCGTATGCCCATCTCTTTGCACGTCCAAATAATGCGACAGGCAATCTCACCGCGATTAGCGATTAGGATTTTCTTAAATTTTCT
Source organism: Blastocatellia bacterium (assembly GCA_963698325.1). Classification (GTDB taxonomy): domain Bacteria; phylum Acidobacteriota; class Blastocatellia; order Pyrinomonadales; family Pyrinomonadaceae; genus PSRF01. Next base: position 552,819 of record CAVOQJ010000018.1, read on the forward strand.
GATTTCCGGCTTCATCTTTAGCCCAAAATACAACGTCCAGTGTCCAACTCCGTTTCGTCCTATCGGACGTTGGACTTTGGACATTGGACGTTCGAGTTACTTCTTAATTCCGAACAGGGGCTGGCCGTACTCAACCGGCTGTCCATTTTCAACGTAAATCTTCGCGACTTCGCCAGTGGTGTCGGCCTGAATCTCATTCATCAACTTCATCGCCTCGATAATGCAAACGACGGTCTCGGGCTCGACGCGGCCACCGATTTTCACAAAGGACTCGGCGTTAGGAGAAGACGAGCGATAAAAGGTTCCGACGATCGGCGAAGGAATGATGTAAAGGTCCTGATCTTCAGAGGCTTCCGTCTGGGCTTTCGCTCCAGGATGGACTGGTGCGGAGGAAGGTGACATTTTGGTTTCAACGGCTGGACTGCTACTCGTCGCCGCTACGCCAGAGCCCGGAGACATATTTAGACCGGCAGCAACCGCCTCACTGGGTTCGGCTCCGCGCCGAAAACGCACGCGAAAACCTTCGCGTTCGAGCTCAAACTCCGTAAACTCGTTCTCACGAATTAACTGAATCAGCTCACGCAACTCATCCATGTTTACAGAAGTTTCAGCCGCAATCGATCTGCGCCGACGCCGACCGCGTGCGGGTTCACTTGAAATTTCGCCTTCGCTTTCAAGTTGAAGTTCGGTCTCTGCCTTTTGAGTCGCGTGATCGTTCATCTTCTTTGCGCCGTTGCTATCGCACTAAACTCTTTGCACCCTATCAAAGTGATGCGCCCCAAAAGACTCGGGATAGTGTTGCCGATCGTCAGTTGGGGCATTTCAGCCGAGTGCTAAAATCAGCATTCGGCACTAAGCAAACGTTTGAATCTATTTCTCTTCGCCTTCGTCAGACTCAGGCTCAGTGGCTGAATTCTCACTTAGCGTTTCGGCAGAAGCGGGACTCGAACTCTCTGCGGACACCTTCTTCGCTTCAGCCTTGCTGGCAGTCTTTGTAGTCGTACCTGCGTCTTTTGGTGCCGCGTTGTCTCGTCCAGCAGCGCTTGAGCCCTTCGCCTCAGCAGACTTCTTCTTCTTAGAGCCGGCTGACTTTCGCTTCTTCGCCGCTTCGAGGGCCTCTCACTTCGCGCTGGATTGTCAACCAACTCGATGATCGCGAGTTCGGCGTGATCGCCGTCGCGGCGCCCGAGTTTCAGAATCCTTGTGTAGCCACCGGGTCGATCCTTGTAACGCTCTCCGAGTTCGTCAAAGAAACGCTTCAGCGCCGCAACGCCGGCAGTGCGCGGCAGGCGCAACTGTCCGCGCTTTCCGGTTAATGCGGCTTGCTGCATGTTGCCGGCGTGAAAGAATCCGGCCGCCTGACGACGCAAGTGCAACGCGCGCGCGCGCGTATCATCACCTTCAAGACCATGAGCGCTGCGCGAGAAAGCGTAATCGCGCGCTCGACAAAAGGTCGCAGCTCCTTCGCCTTCGGCAAAGTGGTGACGATGCGCTCCTCACGCGAATTAATCAGTGAGGTCGCCAGATTGCGAAGCATCGAATGACGATGCTCGCTGGTTCGACCAAGTTTTCGATGTGCCTTTAGGTGTCGCATGACTCTAAAAGTCTCGTACCGTAATCATCCGGGTGCAGCGCCGGCAGCGCGAAGACTTACTGTTCCTCGTCGTCGAAATCGCTGAGATCGGCGCCGTCGCGACCGCCGGTTCCCGGAATCGGATTACCCTGCTCGTCAAACTCCATTCCAAAGTCGAGGCCCATGCCGTTCAGAATTTCTTTGATTTCGTTGAGCGACTTCTTGCCGAAGTTCTTGGTGGCCAGCATTTCGCGCTCGCGTGCGCTGGACCAGATCGCGAATCGTCCGGATGTCGGCATTCTTCAGACAGTTGTAAGAGCGAACTGACAGTTCCAGCTCGTCAACCGAACGATCCAACTGATCGTTACGCGGCAGCGGCGGACGCTCCATCTTCGCGTAAGCGAAATCGTCCGTGTCTTCTTCGAAGTTGATGAAGATCGACATGTGATCCTTGATCAACTTTGCCGCCAGACCGATCGAGTCTTCCGGCTTAACCGAGCCATCGGTCCAAACTTCGATCGTCAGCTTGTCAAACTCGGTGTTCTGACCGAGACGCGCTGCTTCGACGTTGTAATTAACCTTCTTGACCGGAGTGTGCACCGAATCGATCGGGATGTAACCGAGCGAAAGATCTTCGTCGAAGTTTCTATCGGCCGAAACGTAGCCACGTCCACGCTTCAGACGCATTTCGACTCTTAACGATCCGCCATCGCTGACTGTTGCGATGTGCACCGAAGGATCCAGAATCTCGACGTCCGCATCGGCTTCGATATCGGCGGCGGTGACTTCGCCGGCGTCGTCCTTTGAAATTCGCAGGGTCTTCGGCTCGCTGCTGTGCAGCTTAAAAGGCACCTGTTTGAGATTGAGAATCACGTCGGTGGCGTCTTCCACAACGCCTTTGATTGACGAGAACTCGTGCTCGACGCCTTCAATCTTTACGGCGGTAATAGCCGCGCCTTCGATCGACGAAAGCAGAGCTCGACGCAAGGAATTACCAACGGTGGTGCCGAAACCTCGTTCGAACGGCTGCGCTGAAAAGCGGCCGTACCGTTCGGTCAGGGTCTCAGCGTCTGCCGCCAGACGACGCGGCATTTGAAATCCGGTCCAAAGATTATTTTGATCCATAGCCATAGCGTTTTAGGTCCCGATAAGAAAAATGCGTCGAACCGCGAGCTGCCGACTCACGCGGCGTCCGCCGGTCTGCGTTAATTACTTACTATAAAGTTCGACAATTAGCTGTTCGTTGATCGAGCGATCGATATCGTCGCGCACCGGCAAGTCCGCTGATACGCGCAGTCATTTCGCCACCGTCCTGCGAAATCCACGACGGACGTCCACGACCGGACGCGGTCTGCCACGCGCCTTCGATGTGCGGGTTCTTTCGGCTTGCTTCTTTGACACTGATCGCGTCGCCAGGCTTCACTTGATAAGAGGGAATATCTACTTTGCGATCGTTGACCAGAATGTGACCGTGATTAACCAATTGACGCGCCTGTCGGCGTGAGGTTGAAAAACCGGCGCGGTAGACAGCGTTATCCAGGCGTCGCTCGAGCAGGAACAAAAGGTTCTCACCGGTGATTCCCTTCATGCGCGCAGCGCGTTCGAAATAGTTTCGAAACTGTCCTTCGAGAATGAAGTAGATGCGCTTGACCTTCTGCTTTTCGCGCAACTGCTGGCCATAGCCGACCAGCGCCTTGCCACGACGCATCGAGTTGCCGTGCTGACCGGGCGGTTGCGTACCGCGTTTTTCAATCGGACAAGCAGGCTTGTAACATCTGATCACCCTTTAGAAAAAGCTTTGCGCCTTCGCGACGGCAAAGCGACACACCGCATCTCTATACCTAGCCAATTGTTTTGCCTCCAGTCTAAATTCAGACGGAAAAGTTTACAGGCTGCGCCATTTGCAATCGCAAGTCTTAAATTCCGCGATCTCAAACTTCAAATCTGAACTTCTTCGATCTGAAATCCAGGTTCCGAAATCTGGCGCTGGCCCTTCATCCTTTAGGTTATTCAACTCTCAAAATCCGCAATCTCAAATCCGAGATCACAGATCGCCAAACTAACTTAAAAACTAACTACACTCTTCGCCGCTTCGGCGGGCGACAACCATTATGCGGAATCGGTGTCGTATCGCGAATCGTCACCACTCTAATGCCGGCATTGGCAATCGCCCGGATCGCCGACTCGCGACCGCCACCTGGTCCCTTAACGCGAACTTCACACTGCTGCATCCCAGCCTCATGGGCTTTCTTCGCGGCTTCGTACGCGGCCTGCTGCGCAGCAAATGGAGTCCCCTTGCGCGAACCACGAAAACCACGCGCGCCTGCCGATGATTGCGCGATCAGATTACCTTCGAGATCGGTAATCGAGATCATCGTGTTATTGAACGACGCGGCGATGTGTACGATACCCATCGGGAACATTCTTCTTCTCTTTCTTCCGAAAGACTTTTTTCTTTCCAGCCTGCTTTTGCCATTGTTTGATTTGATTTCAAATTCTAGATTTTAGATTTGGTGATTCCGGCCTGGTAACGGACCAACCGCAATCGCAAATCCAAAATCGAAAAGGCTATTCTACTTCTTACCTGGTGCCTTCTTCTTGGCGATGGTGGCGCGTCTCGGACCTTTACGAGTGCGAGCGTTTGTGTGCGTTCGCTGACCACGCACCGGCAGCGCATCGACGATGACGCAGTCCCCGATAACAACCGATGTCCATCAACCGCTTGATGTCCATCTGAACGCGCTTGCGCAGGTCGCCTTCGATTTCTCCCTGCGCTTCAAGGATCGCCCGAATCCGGCTCAGCTCATCTTCACTCAAATCCCTGACGCGAGTGTCAAGATTGACTGCCGGCCTCTTGAGAATCGAGCTTGCGCGCGAACGACCGATGCCGTAGATGTAGGTCAGCCCAATCTCGGCCCGCTTATTCGGTGGAAGATCGACTCCAGCTACACGTGCCATTTTTAGTGAATCTCTCCGTCTATCTTTGATTGCGGTTGCCTTCGATTGGCAATCGCAAGTCCAGAAGCAAATATTTATCCTTGTCTCTGTTTATGTTTCGGATTAACGCAAATCACGCGCACCACGCCTTTGCGGTGAATGACTTTGCACTTGTCGCACATCTTTTTTACTGACGCACGGACTTTCATCTTTAACCAACCCTCAAATCTTCTCCGTTAGACCTACAGGTCTTATTTGTAGCGGTAAGTAATTCGTCCGCGATTCAGATCGTAGGGCGAAAGTTCTACCAACACTCGATCTCCCGGAAGAATGCGAATAAAATGCTTGCGCATCTTCCCCGAAATGTGCGCAAGCACCTGATGCTGGCTGTCTTCCAACTCAACCCGAAACATAGCGTTAGGCAAAGTCTCCAGCACCTTGGCCATGACTTCTATAGCTTCTTCCTTCGCCATATCCTCTCAGAACGAATTTTGCCTCTACCGACAAACTGCGAATAGTAACATGCCAAAATGGCTTTGCCAAGCCGCGCTGGCCGTTAGAGTTACGGCTTCAACTCGAAATCGACACCCTGCTTTCGACGGGCTCGTCCGGCTGCCTTCGTGGCCCAATCCGGGTGAGCACTTCTGGCCCCTCTTCGGTTATCGCGATGGTGTGCTCCGCGTGCGCACTCGGCTTCCCGTCAAGCGTCACTACCGTCCAGCCGTCGGCTAAGACCTTGGTATGGTGGGTTCCCAAATTGACCATCGGCTCGACCGCAAAAACGTATCCAGCTCTTGATTTTAGGACCCTGCCCGGGCTTCCCGTAATTCGGTATTTGCGGGTCCTCGTGCATGCGACGACCAATCCCGTGGCCTACGTACTCCCGCACCACCGAATAGCCGTTGCGCTTCGGCATGTTGCTGTACCGCCCAGCCAATATCACCCAAATGATTTCCTGGCCGGCACTGCTCAATCGCCAGATCCAGACACTCTTCAGTGACCCGAATCAGTGTCAACCAGACGTCACTCACTTTCCCAACCGGTACGGTCGTCGCGGTGTCGCCAACAAATCCTTCCAGCGTTACGCCGCAGTCGATGGAAAAGATGTCGCCTTCCTTCAGTTTGTAGTCGGAAGGAAAGCCGTGAACAACCTGCTCGTTGACCGAAGCGCAAATTGAATAGGGAAATCCGTGGTAACCCTTGAACGTCGGTAGCGCACCGGCATCGCGAATCATCTTCTCTGCAGCCCGATCAATTTCAATCGTAGAAATGCCGGGTTCAACCAGAGCTTCGAGTTCCTGTAGAACAAGCCCGGTGAGCTGTCCCGCGGCCCGCATCTTTTCGATCTCTTTTTTTGATTTCCCAATAATCATAAAAAACAGTCAGCGGTGAATAGTAAGCAGTGAAAAGTAAAACTATCACTATTCACTTTTCACTCTTCACTATTCTTTCGATATCCTGATAGATCGCTTCAGGCTCTCTGGTGCCATCGACACCGTGCAGAAGATTCGCGGCTTTATAATAATCGAGCAGTGGCCGCGTTTGTTCCTCATAAGTCGCGAGGCGCGTCTGCACCGTATCCGGGTTATCGTCAGCTCGATGTTGGAGCTGAACCTCGGGATGAAAGTCGCAAACGTTGTCGTTCTTCGGCGGCTTGAAATAAACATTGTAGATCTCACCGCAGACCGGACAGTTTCGACGGCCCACCATGCGCTTATCGAGCAATTCACGCGGGACATCGATTTCAATGGCACTGAATCTTCTTGCCTTGTTCCGCCGCCAGTTTCTCAAGCATGGCAGCTTGTGCCGGTGTCCGGGGAAAGCCGTCAAGGATGTAACCGTCTTTGCAATCATCCTGGGAAGTTCGGTCATCGAACAACCCGAATGGTCAGATCATCGGGCACCAGTTGTCCGGCTTCCATCAGCACGCGCACTTCCTGCTGCCAATGGCGTGTGCGCCTCTTTCAACGCCCGAAACATGTCCCCAGTCGAAATTTGTGGCAGATTCAAACGTTCTTGAAGCAAGCGCGCCTGCGTGCCTTTTCCAGCACCAGGCGCACCCATCAGGACAATTATTTTCGACATGCAAAAGATGTTAAATGGTCGATGCTTGATGCTAGCAATGCCGACTGACATCTAGCATCCGACATCCAAGACCTGCTCTTAGGCCCTTCGTCCTCGCAGACGTCCGCCGCCGCCAAGAAATCCTTCGTAATTTCGCATCACGAGTTGGGCCTCTATTTGCGCCACTGTATCCATGGCTACGCCGACGAGAATCAGCAACGAGGTGCCGCCAAAGTAAAACTGATAACCCATCCCTGTCGGGATCCACGACAAACCAGGTGTACTGCTTACAAACGCATCGAGCCAGACCCCAATCAGCGGCAAGCGGCCAACTTTAAATCCGCTCAACATGAACTGCGGTACAAAGGCAACCAGGGCAAGGTAAACGGCACCGACCGTGGTCAATCGCGTCAGGATGCTGTTGAGATACTCAGCCGTAGCCCGGCCCGGCCGAATGCCTGGCATGAAGCCGCCGTGTTTGCGCAGGTTATCGGCCACCTCTTCAACGTTGAAGACGATCGAGACGTAAAAGAAAGTGAAGAAAACGATCAACGAGAGATAGATCAGTTCGTAATAAGGATCGCTCGCGTGAAAGCTTTGAAAGAACGTCCAGATCTTCCCCCAGGTGGATGTCATGGCGTTCGGATCGGGCGGAAACGCCGCAAAAAGACTCTGCGGCATTGAAAGAACTGACGACGCAAAGATGACCGGAATGACACCGCCCATATTGATCTTCAGCGGCATAGTGGTTTGTTGGCCACCCACAAGCTGCCGGCCGACATGGCGTTTGGCATAGCTTACCGGAATCTTTGCGTCTTGCCGCTTCGACAAAAACGATAAAAGCGATGATCCCGACCATTGCCAGAACCAGGCCTAAGACTCCAAGCGTCTCCAGAGTATCGCCGCTGCGCAGCCGCTCCGATACCTGCTGAACGCCGCGCGGTAATCCGATGACGATACCGGCAAAGATCAACAGTGAGATTCCGTTGCCGACGCCTCGTTCCGTAATCTGCTCACCGAGCCACATAACAAAAATCGTGCCTGTGGTTAATGTCAGTACGATTGTCAAAAGAAAGCCCCAGGTAGGCGCGCCGACGCCATTCACCTGCAGCCAGTGGGCGACAAACGAAGTCTGAATGCCTGCCAGACCGACAGTCAGATACCGCGTCCACTGATTGATCTTCTGCCGCCCCATCTCGCCCTCTTCCTGCAGCTTCTTTAACTGCGGCGAGACGACAGTCATCAATTGCAAAATAATTGAAGCGGTGATGTAGGGCGTAACGCCGAGGGCAAAGACTGAGATCGTACGGAAGTTTCCGCCCGAGAATAGATCCAGCACGCCCAGGAGGGTTCCCGCAACGTCGTGCCAAACCTGGTCCAGGCGATCCCTGTTAATTCCGGGCGCGCCGATGTGTGCGCCAAGGCGATAGATCGCGAGCACGCCAAGCGTAAACAAAATGCGCCGGCGAAGATCCGGCACATTGAACATATTGCGAATAGCCGCAAAAAACTTTTCCATTAGCGTCCTTTCGCCGGCGCATCCCCAGTTACGCTACCTTGCCAACTTCCGCGCCAATTTCCGTTACCGCCCCGCCGGCTTTCTCGATCTTCTCGCGCGCGCTTTTCGTAAAACGGTGCGCCGAAATACGCAGCGGTTTCGATAACTCCCCGTTGCCCAGCACAACCACATCATGTTTAGCCTTTTTGATAATCCCGCGATTGTGCAAGAGTTCCGGAGTCACATCTTCATTGGCCTCAAAGCCTCGCTCCAGAGCTGCCAAACTAACCTCGAGCCAGCGCTTCTTGAAGATGTTTGTGAATCCACGTTTAGGCAAGCGACGATGCAGCGGCATCTGTCCGCCTTCAAAGCCAATCTTGGCGGAGTAGCCGGAACGCGATTTTTGCCCTTTTTCTCCCCGGCCGGCGGTCTTACCCAAGCCAGAGCCCGGTCCTCTTCCGACTCGTTTCTTCTTATGGACTGAACCCTTCGCGGGCTTCAAATTATTGAGACTTAATACCATGGTGTTTTGTTTGAACTTGTAATCGTACTTTGAACTTTGTCCTTTGAACTTTGTTCTCTGCGGATTCAGGCAAAGTTCAAGGCACGAAGCTCAAAATTCTTAATCAACTATTCGTAGAAGATGTGGCACCTTGGCTACTGCGCCGCGCATAGAAGCCGTATCAGGACGCTCGACAATTTGGTTTAGCTTGGTCAAGCCGAGGCTGCGCACCATCTGCTTGTGAGTTTTCGGCGTAGCTATAAAACTTCGGTAATACTGAATACGAATCTTACGGTCGCTCGCCGAACTCTTTGCCTTATCGTCCGCGCTTTTTGCTTTTCTGGGCATAACACTCAACCTCGTGAATCGCTAATCGTCAATTACGAATCGTTTTCCTATTTACGATTCACTATTTACTATTCACCGCCTTTAGATCTCCTCGACTTGCTTACCTCTCAGGCGCGCCAGCTCCATCGGATCCTTCATCCTAAGCAGAGCATCAAAAGTGGCGCGAACAACATTGTGCGGATTGGTTGAACCAAGCACCTTGGTACGCACGTCATGGACGCCTACAGCCTGCATAACCGCCCGCACTGCTCCTCCGGCGATTACCCCGGTCCCTTCCGAGGCCGGCTTAATCAGCACGCGGCCCGCGCCAAATTTTCCAATCAGCTGGTGCGGCACCGTATTTTGAATCAAAGGAACGCGAATCAAACTCTTCTTGGCGGCTTCGATTGCTTTCTTGATCGCCAAAGGCACTTCCCGCGCCTTGCCGGTTCCAAAGCCGACATGACCACCTTCGTCGCCGACCACGACCAGCGCGGCAAACGACATGTTTTTGCCGCCCTTCACCACTTTGGTCACGCGATTGATGGAGATGACTTGATCTTTCAGATCCAGGCCCTGGGCGGGAATGCGCTGCTTAGGTTGTCTCATTGCTTTTCTTTAGTTTTCTTACGCGGCTTTCCTTCCGCTTTCACTGCCACATTCGCCTCTGTCGAGGCTTTAAGGCCTTCTTCTTCGCGAGCGATAAGCTTCATTTTTGTTCAGCCCGGCTTCTCGAGCCGCGTCAGTCAGCGCTTTGATGCGGCCGTGATAAAGATAGCCGCCACGGTCGAAGACGACTTGCTAATTCCTTTTGCAAGCGCGCGTTCCGCAATCGCTTTGCCAATCCGCCGCGCCGCATCGACATTTCCGCCGGTCGCCCCACGCAAATCCTTCTCTGTGGTTGACGCCGACACTATCGTCTTGCCGAGTTGGTCGTCAATAACCTGTGCATAGATGTGATTCAGGCTGCGATAAACGCCAATCGCGGTCTTTCGCCGCTACCTTTTACCTTGCGGCGAATTCGCCTGTGAATCGCCTCGCGAACTATTGCTCTGCTCGTGTTTGCCATTTCTTCCTCGTGAATCGTAAATCGTGAATCGTAAATAGTAGGTTTTTCTATTTACGATTTACGATTCACTATTTACCGGTCTTGCCAGGCTTCAGCTTAATCGGCACATCCGCGTAGCGAATGCCCTTTCCCTTGTAAGCATCCGGCTTGCGCAGCTTGTGCATCTCCGCTGCCACCTGTCCAAGCTTTTGCTTATCGATGCTTGTTAGCGTCAGCGTCGTTTGATACTGCTGAATGCTTCCCTTGGTTGTCATTCGCTCGGCTTTGGCCTCTACGCCTTCAGGCAAAGGAAACTCGATTGGATGTGAGTAACCAAGCGAAAATACTATCCTCTTCGCCTGCACGTCAGCCTTGTAGCCGACGCCGACCACGTCCATCTGCTTCGTGAAGCCCTCCGTTACACCGACGATTGCATTGTTAGCCAGGGCGCGGGCCAGACCCGTGCAACGGCGCCAGATCGTCTGAAGTGCGTTCTGCGCGCAGCTCATCGCCTTCGAGTTTGAAGCTGATGCCTTCTGGAATTGGAGTCTTTAAGTTACCCTTCGGCCCCTTCACCTCGAGCACTTCGTCACCGATGGTTACCGAAACGCCCTTCGGTAACGTTATTGCTTTCTTTCCAATGCGCGACATAATTAGAACCTCAGAGATAAGTGACAAGTGAAAAGTGATTCTTATCACTCATCACTTTTGACTTCTTCACTTCCTAATAAATCTGTGCCAACAATTCTCCGCCGATGTTTTCGCGACGCGCCGCTTTCCCGCTCATCAGGCCTCTGGAGGTCGAAACAATGTTCACGCCGTAGCCGCCAAGAACCTTCGGGATTTCGCTAGAGCCAACATAAACGCGCCGGCCTGGCCGCGAAACTCTCTGCAAGTGCGTGATTGACGAGGTGCCGCGCGCGTCGTAGCGAAGAAAGATGCGAATCGTGCGCTTCAGGCCTTCGCCCTTCAAGACGAAGTTATTGATGTAGCCCTCTTCCTTCAGAATCCGGGCAATCTCAAGTTTTAGTTTCGAGGCCGGAATATCCACGCGTGAATGCTTCGCCGCAATAGCATTGCGGATTCGCGTCAACATATCGGCAATAGGATCAGTCATTCTTAACTCCAGATTTGCGATTTTAGATTTTAGATTTGCGATTTGCGGCGAACCAAATAAAGGAGCCAATCGGAAATCAGCAATCGAAAATCAAAAATGCGTCTTACCAACTAGACTTAACGACGCCGGGAATTTGTCCTTCTAGCGCCAATTGGCGAAAACAGATACGACACAAATTAAACTTCCGCAGATAACCGCGCGCCCGGCCGCATTGTTTGCAGCGCGTGTAAGCACGCACGGCGAATTTCGGTTTCCGCTGCGATTTCGCAATCAGTGATTTCTTTGCCATTGTTTCGTAAATAGTAAATCGTGAATCGTCAATAGTAACCGTAACGTGAACTGTGAATGGTGAATCGCGAAACTACAATCTCTATTTACGATTCACGATTTACGATTCACGCTCTAAACGGCATTCCCAATCCCTTCAAAAGGGCACGAGCCTGCTCATCGTTTCGTGCCGTGGTAACAATCGAGATATTCATCCCGCGCAATTTATCGACCTTGTTAAAATCGATCTCCGGAAATATCAATTGCTCGCGGATTCCGATCGTGTAATTTCCGCGGCCATCAAACGCCTTTGGCGAAACTCCGCGGAAATCTCTGACGCGCGGCAAGGCAATCGATACTAACCGATCCAGAAACTCATACATGCGATCGCCTCGCAAAGTGACCATAACGCCAATCGGCATCCCCTGACGCAAGCTTGAAAGAGGCGATCGATTTCTTGGCTTTGGTCATGACCGGTTTCTGACCGCGTGATGGAGCGAAGCTCGTCCGCCGCCGTGTCCAGGATTTTGGCGTTGGCAATTGCTTCGCCCATGCCCATGTTCAGAACGACCTTCTGGACGCGGGGAATCGCCATCGGATTCTCAATCCCAAACTCCTTGGCAATCTGCCGGAGCAACCTCTTTTTGATATCGCTCTTTTAACCTTGCTGCCATCTCAAACCTCGTGAATCGTAAATCGTGAATCGTCAATAGCAACCAGCAACTACCAAAACCTCTTTCTATTTACGATTTACGATTTACTATTTACTGCATTCATTTCTCCAACGATTGTCCGCTGCCAGCGGCCACGCGAATCTTTGAGCCGTCGCCTTCAATCTGATACTTAACACGCGTCGGCTTGCCTGACTGCGGATCGATCAACTGCACGTTGGAAATGTCGATAAAAGCTTCTTTCTCGATAATGCCGCCACCGCGATTGCTCTGTGGATTTGCGCTTCTGATGACGTTTGATTACTCCGACGCCTTCAACTTTGACCTTCCCATTCGAAGGCACCACTTCCAGCACCCGACCACGCTTGCCTTTATCGCGTCCGGCGATGACCACTACCTGATCGTTCTTCTTGATTTTTGAACGCTTTGTTCCCGCCATAATCCTCAAATCACCTCCGGCGCGAGGGAGACAATTTTCATGAAGTTCTTGTCGCGCAGCTCGCGCGCCACTGGACCGAATACGCGCGTGCCAATCGGCGTTCCGTCCTCCTTTATCAGCACCGCCGCATTCTGATCGAAGCGGATGTAAGTGCCATCCTTGCGCCGCACTTCCTTGCGCGTGCGCACGATGACCGCATCCTGAACCGTTCCCTTTTTGATCGTGCCGTCCGGCGATGCTTCTTTGACAGTCACCTTAATCCGATCACCCAGGCTCGCGATCTTTCCGGTTGACCCACCGATGGGCATGATCATTTCAACCCGTCTTGCGCCTGAATTGTCGGCGACCTCCAGGGAGGTCTGCATCTGAATCATGACGTCACCTCAAAAATTCGAATTTCGAAATTCGAATTTCGAAATTTCACTTCGCTGCTTTCTGCACTATCTCAATAACACGCCAACGCTTTCGCGCGGACATAGGCCGGGTTTCAACAATTCGCACCTTGTCGCCAATAGTTGCGCCCAGTTCGTCATGGGCCATGAATTTCGACGTGCGACGAACGTAGCGGCGATACTTCGTGTGACGCACCAGCCGATCGACGCGCACCACCACCGTCTTCTGCATCTTGTCGGAAACTACCGAGCCCACCTTCTGCGAGCGATGCGCGCGCGCGGACCCATTAGCGCTTGCCTCAGCAGCGACGTTATTGCTCCCGGTGACCGGATTATCGCTCGCGGCCGCGCTCATATTGCTTTCTGCTTGATTCTCTTCTGCCATTCTTCTCACTCATTTGCCGGAGGTCCGGCGGGTTCGTGCCTGCTTTCCAGGGCGACCAGGCCCTGCATTGCCGCGTCCATTTCTCCGGTTATTTCGCTGCTGCCGGCGCGTTATTCGCCTGCGGCTGACGTTGTCGACTAATCGTCTGAAGACGCGCCAGCGATCTCTTTTCTTCGCGGATACGTTTGACCGCATCCACTTCGCCGAGCGCCAGCTTAAACTTCAGTCGAAAGAGCGACTCTTTCAAGCGGGCGGTTTCCGCTCTCAATTCCTCTTCCGACAAGTCGTGATACTTGTCGAGCTCTTCGCGACGTTTCATATCTAGATCGCGCCTCCCTCTTGATCCGCGCGGGTAACAAACTTCGTCTTGATGGGAAGCTTTTGAGCCGCCAGCCGCATGGCGTCGCGCGCTGTTTTCTCGTCAACTCCCTCAATCTCGTAAAGAATCCGGCCAGGTTTGACTACTGCCACCCAGTATTCCGGAGCGCCCTTTGCCTTTACCCATGCGCGTTTCAGCGGGCTTCTTGGTTACCGGCTTGTCAGGAAACATCCGAATCCAGATTTTGCCGCCGCGCTTGATGTGACGAGTCATCGCAATACGCGCCGCTTCAATCTGCCGGTCCGTAATCCACGCCGGTTCCAAACACTTGAGGCCATATTCACCGAAGCTGATCTCGCTGCCACGAGTCGCGACGCCAGTCATGCGTCCGCGCATCTGCTTTCGGTGCTTAACTTTTTTCGGCATCAACATGATTAATGCATCCCTGCTTCAGTAATCGCCGTACTAGTTCGGTCTTTGATCTTTGGACTTTGGTCTTTGAGCCTAATTGGGCAACAGGTCGTGGTTCTTTCAAAGACCCAAGACCAAAGTCCAAAGACCGGTCTTATGCGTTCTCGCCTCTTGGCCGTCTACCATCGGAACCGCCGCCACCTTCACGCTCGCGTCGCGTGCGTGGGCGGCGCTCGCGCTCACCCATGCGCGTCTCGTTAATCGGATCTGATCCGGTGCCGCGGGCCATCGCCGCTTTCGGATCAAGAATCTCGCCGCGATAAATCCAAACCTTCACGCCAATCTGACCAAACGTCGTGCGGGCTTCAGCCAGCCCGTAATCGATATCAGCTCGCAAGGTGTGCAGCGGAAGCTGTCCCTGCAGATGCCACTCGCTGCGGGCGATTTCAGCGCCGTTCAGGCGACCGCTCACTTTCACCTTGATGCCCTGAGCGCCAAATCTGAGCGACTCTTCCACGGCTTTGCGCATCGCCCGGCGAAAAGCGATGCGCTTCTCGAGTTGCGCTGCAATCTTCTCTGCCTGCAGTTGGGCGTTCAATTCAGGTTTGTGAATTTCCTGAATGGAAACCAAAACTTCGCGGCCAGTCTTGGCTGAAAGATCGGTTTTCAGCTTATCGATCTCCGCGCCCTTACGGCCGATGATGATCCCCGGGCGCGAAGTGTAGATGATGATCTTGAGCCTGTTTGCCGCGCGTTCGATGTCGACGTGTGAAACGCCCGCGCCGGCAAAACGTTGCTTTAGATCGCGCTTAAGCCTGAGATCCTCTAACAAGAACTCGCCATACTGCTTCTTCGCAAACCAGTGCGAGTGCCAGTCCTTGTTATAGCCGAGGCGAAATCCGTAGGGATGAACTTTCTGACCCACAATCTTCTCCAGTTCTTTGCGTGAAACCCGAGGTTTCTTTCGATCAAATTAGTCGTTCGATCAAATCAATCCGCGCGTTCGAGATTTGAAATTTGAGATCTCAAATTTGAAATTTCAAATCTGAAACCCATTAACTTTCTTCACTCTTCTTAGTCGATTTTTTCGCAGCTTTCTTCGTCGATTTCTTGCTCGCCGAGTCCGTTGCGGTCGCTTCAGTGGCAGCGGCCTTCTTTGCCTCCGCCTTTGAAGTCGTACGCTTTGCGCGTGGCGCGGCTGCTGCTCCGCCGCGTTTGCGGCCTTTGCTTTCAGCTAATTTCGCCGGCTTCGCAGCAATAGCCTTGCCGTCTCCTTGCCGCTGCGCCTTTGGCTCGGGCCGCGCATCATTCGAAAGCAAAATCGTCACGTGACAAAAGTGGCGTTGTTCGCGATAGGCGCGCCCCTGAGGAGCTGGACGCACGCGGCGCCGGTTCTTAGTCGGCCCACGATCCACGAACGCGGTCTTCACCCAAAGATCGTCAGGGTCTATGGCGACGTTGGCCTTCTCAGCTGCTTCGTTGGCATTGGCAATCGCCGAACGCATACACTTCTCGATTAAATTCGAAGCGCGCTTGCTGGAATACCGCAGAATCGCCAAAGCCTTATTGACGTCTTTGCCGCGAATCATATCTACGACCAGCCGCGCTTTTTGCGCCGACCCTCGAAGATATTTTGCACTTGCTATTGCTTCCATCTGAACCTCGTAGTTCGTAAATCGTGAATCGTGAATCGTGAATAGAAAGAGCTGCCGGTCTATTTACGATTTACTAGTTACGATTCACTTTATTTAGCTGCCGGCGTTACCTTCGTCGCCTTTTCCACTTTGGTGCCGGAGTGCCCCTTGAAGGTGCGCGTCGGAGCAAACTCACCCAGCTTGTGGCCCACCATGTTTTCCGTAACATAGATCGGCAAGTGTCGCTTGCCGTTGTGCACGCCAAACGTTAAGCCAACCATGTCCGGCGTAATCGTTGAACGCCGCGACCAGGTCTTAATCACTGGAGGCCGGTTGCCGCCGGCGCGTACGCGCTCGACAGCCTGCTGAACGCTCTTATCAATAAACGGTCCCTTTTTAACTGAACGTGCCATAGCTCGTCTCCAATTCCGATTCAATCGAATTACTTGGTTCTTCGATCCTTCAAAATCATTCTCTGCGTTCGTTTGTTGCTTCTCGTCTTGTAACCACGCGTTGGTTGCCCCCACGGGGTCACCGGATTACGACCACCGGAAGTCTTACCTTCACCACCGCCGTGCGGATGGTCTACCGGATTCATCGCCACGCCGCGCACATGTGGACGAATGCCTTTCCAACGCGACCTTCCGGCCTTACCAAGCGAAACGTTTTCGTGCTCGATGTTGCCAACCTGGCCAATCGTCGCCCTGCAAACCAGCGGTACGCGCCTAACTTCGCCGGACGGCATTCGCAACTGTGCGTAGTCGCCTTCTTTGGCAACGAGCTGCGCAAACGCGCCCGCCGACCGTGCCATCTGGCCACCTTTGCCGGGACGCAATTCGATGTTGTGAATCTGCGTGCCCAGCGGAATGTTGATTAGCGGCAACGTAGTTGCCAGGCAGAATGTCCGCCTCCGCTCCGCTCATTATGGTCTTGCCAACCTCAATCCCGATCGGCGCGATGATGTAGCGCTTTTCGCCGTCAAGGTAAGTAACCAGAGCAATGTGTGCCGACCGATTCGGATCGTATTCAATCTGCGTAATACGGCCAGGCACGCCTTCCTTGTCGCGTTTGAAGTCGACCATGCGATAGAAACGCTTATGACCGCCGCCACGACGCCGAACGGTAATGCGCCCATCGTTATTGCGTCCGGAGATTCGCTTCTTCGGCTCAAGCAGCGACTTCTCGGGAACTGCGCCCGCGGTCAACTCATCTCGCGTGAGATAAGTTTGATACCGGCGTGCCGGAGAGGTTGGTGTTAGTTTCTTTATTCCCATAACTCAATTCCAGGTTTCGAGTTTCGAGTTCCAAGTTTCAAGTTTCGAGTTCTTCTCAACTCGGAACCCGAAAGTTGGAACTCGAAACTAGATCGATTCGCCGTAATCGACCGGCTTCTCGCCGTGCTTCAACGTCACGTAAGCTTTCTTCCACGAAGGCTTTCGCCCTTCAAAGCGTCCACGCCGCGCCGTCTTTCCCATGAAATTGATCGTGCGCACGTGGTCGACCTTCACCTGGAAGATTGACTCGACAGCCGACTTGATCTCAGGCTTGGTTGCGCGCCGATCGACGCGGAACGTCAGCAACTGACCCGTGTCCTGCGACTCTTCCTTCGCGACCAGAGCTTTTTCAGTAATGACAGGCGACTTGATGATGTCCCAAACTGTTCTCATTATTCAGCCGCCTCCTTCTTAGCTCGCGCCGCCGGCTTGGCAGTTTTCGCCGCCGGCTTACGCGCGCGCTTTGGCTTTGGAGTCTCCACTGTTTCGCCCGCCTCACCCTTCAATTCCGGCGTCGATTCATCTTTCCCGCTCGTTTCCGTTTTTGGCCCCAGCAGTTGCTCGATCTCCTTAACGGCCGCCTGCGAAATAATTAGCTTCTCGTGATAAAGCAGGTCGTAGATATTCAGACCGAAACTGTTTACTACCTTGGCGCTTTGCACGTTCCTCGTCGACAGCATCAGGTTATCGTTGTCCAGCGAGTCCACAATCAGCGTTTTGCCTTCGAGGCCCAATTGCTTCAGCGAGGTAACGAACTCCTTCGTCTTCGGCTTGTCAAACGTCCAGCCGTCGACCACAAACTACTCTGCCCTCGCGAACCCGCTCGGAAAGCGCCGAACGCAAAGCGCCATGGCGCATCTTCTTCGGCATGTTGTAGGACCAGTCGCGCGGCTGAGGACCATGGACATTGCCGCCGCCCTTCCAAAGCGGCGAACGAAGCGACGCGATACGTGCACGGCCCGTGCCTTTTTGCTTCCAGAGTTTTCGACCGGAGCCGGAAACGTCGCCGCGTGTCTTCGTGGCCGATGTTCCCTGGCGCGCGTTGGCCATGAAATTTCTAACGGCCGCGTGAATCAGCGCCTCATTCAAGGGCACGTCAAAAACGGCGTCGGACAATTCGACTTCGCCGACCTCTTCGTTTTTTAAATTGCGCACCTTAACGGTAGGCATAATTAACTCCAAACCGACCGATGACGGACGACCGTGGACGGACGGAACTTGGCCGTCGCCGGTCCCCGGTCTGCGGTCATTTCTTTCTTTGTCTGCCAGCCTTCTGCACGACCACCACGCTGCCGTTCGCTCCGGGTACCGCGCCGCGAATCATCAGCAGATTGTTTTCCGCATCGACCTGCGCAACCGTCAGCCCTTTGACCGTGATGCGCGCATCGCCCATGTGTCCTGACGACCGTGTGCCCTTGATGACTCGCGAGGGATAAGCCGAAGCGCCAATCGAACCAGGCGCACGCACGTTCATCGAACCGTGCGATTCCGGTCCACGATTGAAATTGTGACGCTTGATGGTGCCGGCAAAACCGCGACCCTTCGACTTGCCCACCACATCCACGACATCACCATCGGCAAACTGATCGACAAGAATCTTGTCGCCGACATTCAGTTCGTCTGGAAGATCCATCCAAGCGAAACTCTTTGAGAATGCGAGTCGGCGGAATGCCGCCGCCGGTTTTCTCGAAGTGCCCACGCATTGGCTTGGTTACGTTTTTCAACTTTGGCGGACGCTCGTCAACGAGCCCGACTTGCACCGCGTCATAACCGTCAGCGACCTGCTGCAGATTTCTTCTGCACGACAACGCATGGACCAGCTTTAATGACGGTGACTGGCGTAACCGTGCCGTCTGCCGCAAAGATCTGCGTCATGCCGATTTTTCTTCCGATGATTCCGTTAATCATGATTTTCAATTTCTGATTTCAAATTTTTGATCTGCGACGCTCTTGACTGTTCCATCAATCAGAAATCGCAAATCCAAAATCAAAAATTCCTATTGCCGACCGAACGCCTTGATCTCGACATCAACACCGGCTGGAAGATCCAGCTTCATCAGCGCATCAACTGTCTGCGGCGTCGGATCGAGAATGTCCATCAGCCGCTTGTGCGTTCTGATCTCAAACTGCTCACGCGATTTCTTGTCGACGTGCGGCGAGCGAAGCACGGTCCACTTGTTCTTGACCGTCGGCAAAGGAATCGGCCCGGCAACGCGTGCGCCGGTGCGCTTCGCCGTTTCAACGATCTCCGTGGTCGACTGATCCAACACGCGGTGATCGTAAGCTTTCAGTCTGATTCTGATTTTTTCGTTCAACATTCTTAGTTGGCTTTGTCTTTGCTGTCTTTGGCTTGCTTTGCTTGGTCTTTCGTCTTGGTCTGGCTTGCTTCGAATCTCAAATCTCAGATCTCAAATGGCTCAAGCTCTATTCAACAACTTCCGACACGGTGCCGGCGCCTACCGTGCGGCCGCCTTCGCGAATGGCGAAGCGCAGTCCCTTCTCCATCGCGATCGGCGCGATCAACTCGATCTCCATCGCCACGTTGTCCCCGGCATCACCATCTCCACTCCCGCCGGCAGGTGCGCCACTCCCGTCACGTCCGTCGTGCGGAAGTAAAACTGCGGCCGGTACCCGGTGAAGAACGGCGTGTGCCGTCCGCCTTCTTCCTTCGTCAGCACGTACGCCTCGGCCTTGAACTTCGTGTGCGGCGTGATGCTCCCGGGCTTCGCTATCACCTGCCCGCGCTCGATGTCCTTGCGCTCCACTCCGCGCAGCAACAAACCCACGTTGTCTCCCGCCGTCCCTTCGTCCAAGCAGCTTCTTGAACATCTCCACGCCCGTCACCACCGTCGTGCGCGTCGGCCTGATGCCGACTATCTCCACCGTCTCGTTCACCTTCACCTTGCCGCGCTCCACTCTCCCCGTGGCCACTGTGCCCGCGCCCCTGAATCGTGAAGATGTCTTCCACCGGCATCAGAAACGGCTTCTCCATGTCGCGCACCGGCGTCGGAATGTAGCTGTCCACCGCCTCCATCAACTCTTCCACCGTCTTCTCCCACTCCGGGTCTCCTTCCAGCGCCTTCAACGCCGAACCCTTGATCACCGGAATGTCGTCCCCAGGAAACTCATAAGCGCTCAACAGCTCGCGCACTTCCAGTTCCACCAGCTCCAGCAACTCCGGATCGTCGACCGCGTCCACCTTGTTCATGAACACCACCATCGCCGGCACTCCTACCTGCCGCGCCAGCAGGATGTGCTCGCGCGTCTGCGGCATCGGCCCGTCCGTCGCCGCCACCACCAGAATCGCCCCGTCCATCTGCGCCGCTCCCGTGATCATGTTCTTCACGTAGTCCGCGTGCCCCGGACAGTCCACGTGCGCGTAGTGCCGGTTCTTCGTCTCATACTCCACGTGCGCCGTCGCGATCGTGATGCCTCGCGCTTTCTCTTCCGGCGCCTTGTCGATCTGATCGAAGGCCACAAACTGCACCTTCGGATTGTTCTTCGCCAGCACCTTCGTGATCGCTGCCGTCAACGTCGTCTTCCCGTGATCCACGTGCCCGATCGTCCCGATGTTCACGTGCGGCTTCTGAACGGTCGAATTTTTCCTTTGACATCTATGTCTCGCTCCTTACCCTGTTTCACTCTTTGCATTAAGGAATCAGATTCATGATGGCGTACCGACTCAACACGCATCACTCATCACTCATCACTCTACTTAGCTACTCCCTGAACTTTTGCGATCACTTCTTCCGCAACATTCTTCGGCGCCTGCTCATATCGCTCAAAGTGCATCGTCGACGTCGCGCGTCCCTGGGTCGCCGAACGCAAGTCAGTCGTATAACCAAACATCTCCGAAAGCGGCACGAACGCAGTGATCACCTGCGCACCGCCCGGTCGCGGTTCCATCTTTTCAATCTGTCCGCGTCGTGCGCATTAAGGTCGCCATTGACCGCGCCCATGTACTCGTCAGGCGTTACAACCTCAATGCGCATGATCGGCTCGAGCAATACGGGCTTGGCTTTTCGCACTGCGTCCTGGAACGCCAGCGAACCCGCAATGTGGAATGAGCGCTCGTCCGAGTCGACTTCGTGATAGTTACCGAAGACCAGGCGCACCTTGATGTCAACCAGCTCATAACCCGCAAGGAAACCGCGCTCCATTGCGTCTCTGATTCCCTGCTCGACAGGCTTGATGTACTCCTTGGGAATCGCACCGCCGGTGATCTTGTTTTCGAACACAAAACCTTCGCCCGGCGCCGGTTCGATCTCGATTTCAACGTGGCCGAATTGACCACGACCGCCCGTCTGCTTCTTATAAATCTCTTTACCAGGCGCCGGCTGCGTGATGGTTTCGCGATAGGCAACCTGCGGTTTACCCACATTCGCTTCGACGCCAAACTCACGCTTCATGCGATCGACAATGATCTCGAGGTGAAGCTCGCCCATGCCGGCGATGATCGTCTGGCCGGTTTCCTGGATCGGTCGAAACATTGAAAGAAGGATCTTCCTGAGCCAGACGGTTCAGAGCGACGCCGAGTTTGTCCTGATCCTGTCGCGTCTTCGGCTCGACCGCGACGCGAATAACCGGCGCCGGAAACTCCATCTACTCGAGAATGATCGGCTTGTTCTCGTCGCAGACCGTGTCGCCGGTGGTGACCTGCTTCATACCGCCGATGGCGATGATCTCGCCCGCGCTCGCCGTCTTCGATGTCTTCGCGCTTGTTGGCGTGCATGCGCATCAACCGGCCGACGCGTTCTTTGGAATCTTTGATCGGATTGTAGGCGTAGGAACCGGCCTTAATTGTGCCGCTATAGATGCGCACAAAAGACAACTGGCCCAGGTGCTTGTCGGCCATGATCTTGAAGACCAGACCGGCAAACGGCGCGCTCGCATCCGGCGGACGAGTTTCAATCTCGTCCGGTCTTCGGATTTACGCCTTCAACCGGCGGCACATCGAGCGGCGACGGCAGGTAATCGACGACTGCGTCAAGCAGCGTCTGCACGCCCTTGTTCTTGAACGCCGAACCGGTAACCACCGGAACGAGCTTCAACTCCAGCGTTCCCTTGCGAAGCGCCTTGCGAATCTCATCTTCGGAAATCTCTTCGCCTTCGAGGTACTTGTGCATCAAATCGTCGTCGACGCTCGCAACCGCTTCGATCAGCTTCTCGCGAGCAGCGGCCGCGGCTTCCTTCAGATCCTCCGGAATGTCGACAGTTTCGTATTCAGCACCCTTGCTCTCGTCGTTCCAGATCAAAGCCTTCATCGTGATCAGATCGACGACGCCTTTGAACTGATCTTCAAGACCGATCGGGAATCTGCATCGCGACGGGATTTGCACCAAGGCGGGTAATGATCGATTCAAACGAACGATCAAACGAAGCACCGGCGCGATCGAGTTTGTTGATAAAGCAGATACGCGGAACGCCGTACTTATCAGCCTGACGCCAAACCGTTTCCGACTGCGGCTCAACACCGGCGACGCCGTCAAATACGGCAACCGCACCGTCGAGCACGCGAAGCGAACGCTCAACTTCCATCGTGAAGTCAACGTGGCCCGGAGTGTCGATGATATTGATGCGATGATCGACGCCGTTACGCTCCCAGAAACAGGTCGTCGCAGCGCTGGTAATCGTGATACCGCGCTCCTGCTCCTGCTCCATCCAGTCCATCGTCGCCGTTCCCTCGTGCACTTCGCCGATCTTGTGCGAGATACCCGTGTAATAAAGGATACGTTCAGTCGTGGTGGTCTTACCGGCATCGATGTGGGCCATGATGCCGATATTTCTGAATTTGTTTAAGATCATGCTTAGCCATTCTCGTTAATTGAACCGTGAGTCGTTAGTGAGCAGTCGGTTTGTGATCTATTGACAATGTACGAAGTACCAGTTACCGCTTTCCTAGAACTTGTAATGCGCAAACGCCTTGTTCGCGTCCGCCATGCGGTGCGTGTCTTCCTTCTTCTTCACCGCGTTGCCGCGGTTGTTTGCGCATCGAGAATCTCGCCGCCAGCCGATCAGTCATCGTCTTTTCGCCGCGACCGCGCGCGTACGAGACGATCCAGCGGATCGCCAGGGCACCGCGCCGCTCCTGGTGAACTTCGATCGGCACCTGATAGGTCGAACCGCCGACACGCCGCGACTTGACTTCGACCGTCGGCTTCACGTTGTCGATGGCGCTCTTGAAGACCTTCAGCGGCTCTTCGCCGGTCTTTTCGCCGATCTGTCGCATCGCGCCGTAGAAGATGCTCTCGGCAACCGACTTCTTGCCTTCCCACATCACGCCGTTGATGAACTTCGTCACCAGCGGACTGTTGTAAATCGGATCCGGAAGTACTTCTCGTCGTTCTGCTACTCTTCGTCTTGGCATATTCTCAATTTCGGATTTCGGAATTCGGATTTCGGATTGAAAAATCGCTCGTGCATCCGACATTCGAATTCCGAAATCCGCAATTCTACTTTCCTGCCGCCTTCGGTCGCTTCGCACCGTACTTCGAGCGCCCCTGTTTGCGATCGGCAACGCCGACCGAATCGAGCGTTCCGCGAATCACGTGATAACGCACACCCGGAAGATCCTTAACACGGCCGCCGCGAATAAGAACGATCGAGTGCTCCTGCAGGTTGTGACCAACGCCGGGAATGTAGGTCGTGACTTCGATTCCGTTGGTCAGACGAACACGTGCCACCTTGCGCAGCGCCGAGTTCGGCTTCTTCGGCGTTTGCGTGTAAACGCGCGTGCAAACACCACGCTTCTGCGGCGAACTCTGAAGTGCCGGGCTGGCCGTCTTGTACTTGACCTGCTGGCGGCCCTTGCGAACAAGCTGATTTATTGTCGGCACGTTTTTCTTTCCTTGTTCTTCTCGGTCGCTATCGCTCGCGGTTCTGACCGAACTTCTGTTTCCAGCGCGCAAAAAGGCGTTACCTGCCTCTTTCCGGAACTTGTGGGCTAGTCCCACCCAGGGATGCCCTCGCGGTAATCCCGCTTCGTCCGGCAGTCAGCGCAGGCGAGCTGCCCTGTTGAAATATTTTCTGTTAGGGATGTTCTGACTTCGCTATTAGGCGGGTGTGGATTGTGGCTTCCCTTAAGCCGAACTTTTCTGTGGCGTCGCATTTAGGACGAGAAGGCCCGTGAGCCTTTCACGCGTGCCTGCGCGGGGTGTTGGCAAATGTTTGGCGACA
The DNA here is from genome assembly GCA_963698325.1 of Blastocatellia bacterium. GTDB lineage: Bacteria > Acidobacteriota > Blastocatellia > Pyrinomonadales > Pyrinomonadaceae > PSRF01. The sequence continues at coordinate 576,853 of CAVOQJ010000018.1, forward strand.
AATGCCGACGCGACAGGACAATTTACGCCACAATAATTGTCAAACCGACCGTCTTCATTACCAGTCGGGCAACGCCTCCACACCGACAGAACCAACCAGACGTTGCATTGTTGACTTCAGACTGTAGGTCCGAAACGAGAGACTATAAGGATCGGGGCTTGAACTGTCAAGCGCACATGCAGCACAGGGAAAAGGCCTCCTTCAAAGACTTTTTCTCTTACAGGTCCGCAACCCCAAAACTGGTCTTCGAAGCCGGAACGGGCCGTCCGTTAACTAAAAAACAACCTTCAGCAAATGCCAGATCCCCCAACCGATGCCCGCCAATAATAGAACGAGCAGGACCGTTATAGCGGCGACCATTAATTTGAATTTCTTGTATCGATTCTTGTCGGGCGGCGCTAGCGAGCCTTGGGGGAAATACGGTGGTGGCGTGTATGTTGCCATTTGCTCCTCGTTGCTCCTTACGCATTCAATTTAGTGATACTCATTCGCAGCAGGCGAAGCCCTTCTGAACCATCGAGTCTACCTTAAATCGACCTATTGTCCCGGTTCTGCGAACGGACGGGTGGGTTTCGACTTCGAATTCGAGTTTGACTTGGAATTTGAATTCGATTTGGAAGCTCCCCGTGATGTATTTGACTGCGGTGCATCGCCATTGGCATTTTTGAGTTCTTCTTCTTGCTGCTTCTTCAATAGATCTTCCTGATGTTTCTTACCGGCCTTGATGCGTTGGATCCCCTCGCGCGCTTCTTCGAGTGCATCTTCCGCGCGGTAGTTTTCCGGATCAAGCTCCAGCGACTTGGAAAAGGCGGCTGCTGCTTCATCATATTGTGCCAACCTTGTTAACGCCGTTCCCAGGTCGTAGAACATATCAGCGTCGTCATCCTTAAGATGGGTCGCTTGCCTGTATTCCCTTACGGCTTCGCTATAAAGGTGGAGGCCGGCATAAGCCTGGCCCAGATTATAATGCGCCTCAGCGTCTTTGCCGTTTGTCTCGAGATATTTCTTGTACATCTCGACGGCCTTCTTGTAAGCGCCCTCAGCCTCCTGTTCCTTACCGATCGCATCGTACGACAGACCAAGTCGAAAATGGGCCTCCGCTAGTTCCGGGTCTAATCTGATCGCTTTTTGAAATGCCTCGACCGCCTTTTCATCCTGATCGGTGCGGTAGAACTCTTTGCCCTCGTCGAGGTGAACTCGCGCCGATGATCGATCTTCCTCGATTGTATGATTGCCTTCGGCTGCGGCACTGGCGTTTGCGTTGACTGACTTTTTTCGCGAACAACCGGCTTGAACAAGCACGAGCGAAAGCATAACGACGACTGTGAATTCCAACCGCGACTTCATTTCAGTGACCACGTCTTGACTCGGCTAGATGTTCGGGCGACCACTTATCTACTTGAAATCGCAGGATGAGTCAAACCGCTCCCCCGCTGAAGCACGGCAAGCGGTTATCAGTTCCGGGCAAACAAAAGCGACAGCAGAAGGGGAGAAAAATATTTACCGGAAAATGTTTACTGCGGCTCTTCACGAATAATCTCAGTCGGCTTCTTGTCTTCACGCAATCCCTGGAACGACGGATGCCGGATTGAACCATCCGCTGTCCATTCCGTGAACTCTACTTCCGCGACTAACTGGGGCTTGGCCCAATGAGCATCACGCAGTCCCGGATCCTTTGGCTTGGCAGCAAAAGGCATCACTGGTTGTAAAATGCGATCCAGTTTCTTTTGCAAGTCAAGGCGTTGCTGGATGCTAAATCCGGTGCCCACGCGTCCGGAATAAACAAGCTTGCCTTTGTCGTAGACTCCAAGGATCAGCGATCCAAAACCCGGAAACCCTTTTTTTGAAGGCGTGTAGCCGGCGATTACAAACTCCTGGCGCTTGATGCATTTTGCCTTCAGCCAATTTCGATTTCGCGTTGACTCATAGAGCGAATCCGCCAGCTTGGAAACAATTCCTTCGACGCCGTACGCGCAGGCCTGCTTGAAAAACTGCACGCCATTTCCTTCAACGTGATCGCTATAACGCAACGGCCCTTTGGGCTTCGCTGAAGCGAGCAGCTGTGCGAGCACCAGCTTGCGCTCTCTGAGCGGTGTTCGCGTCAGGATGTAACCCTCCAAATAGATCAGATCAAAAATCTCAAACACAAAGGCGGGCGCCTTGCCTACACGTCCCATCGACTGCTGCAGCCTTTGGAAACTACTGCGACCGGCTGCATCGACGACGACTACTTCGCCGTCGAGGATGGCCGTCGTTGCTGGAAAGGTTTTCAAGGCCTCGACAAGGTTTAGAAACTTGTCGGTCCAATCTTTGCCGTTGCGACTCCAAAACCGAGCTTTGCCATGATCTATACGGCAAATCATGCGATAGCCATCGAACTTCAGTTCATGAAACCACTCGTCACCATTAGGCGGTTCTTTAACCAACGTTGCGAGTTGCGGCGCAATAAACTCGGGCATTGGAGCTTTGCGTGCGCCTGGCAGTTTTTTAAGTTGGGCCGCAATTATTTGAGTCAAACTAGATCCTCGCTTCTCAACAAAGCTACGGGCAACGTAAGGGAGCACCGCCGAACGCAGATTTCACGGCACCCTGATTGCTGACACACTGGGAGAATGCGATTTATCTCCCAGATGGAACGACGTTCAGGCGTGTGGCGCTCGACAATCTTCCCGCCACTAAACACGCATGGCCGAGCACACGTTTCTGCCAGCGGCGATATTCGTTGGCGATCTGTTTAGGATCCGTCAATTCAACAGCCGCCGGAGGTCGGGGTTGGAAGATTTTGACTAAAGCACTGGGAGAAGACTTTTGCACGGCACTTGATGATTCCGCGTTCACAGTCATGAGCAATTGAACGAACTAAGCGTCGCAGGAAAAGCGACTGAGATTAGTCTTTCGCTGTAGAATCCAGCAAGGGGAAAGCGCTATCGTTCTTGTGGCCAATATTTCTCATTAACACCTCGCTTCAGCGAGGTGGAACGAGAATCCCACCGGGCTTGTTGTTAACCGTTTCAACGGTTTTACGAAGCCGTTAAAACGGCTTACGTGTTCGGCGAGCGTTCTTTGTCACCTCGCTGAAGCGAGGTGTTAATGGAATTCCAGCCGAGCCGACATTACATAATGACTGCGCAAGAAAAGAAATCGGAAATCGCCACGGCCTACAACGAGTGGGCCGAAACCTACGATACTGTTGACAACCGCACTCGTGATTTGGCCGCTGCAGTCTTAAGGCAATCCGATCTGAATTTCGCCGGCCGCAAGGTCATCGAGGTTGGCTGCGGCACGGGTCGCAACACTGAATGGCTATCGAGGCTCGCTGCAGGTCCTCGTGAAATTGTGGCGTTGGATTTTTCCGAAGAGATGCTCGCGCGGGCAAGAGAGCGTGTGCGAGATCCGCGGGTGCGTTTTATCCAGCATGATGTTCGCACTGCGTGGCCACTTGCAAACATTTCGGCTGACGTTGTGATCGCAATGTTAGTCCTGGAGCACGTTGAGCACCTCGAGCCGGTTTTCGCCGAGGCCTTCCGCACACTTACCGCCGACGGTGAATTTTTCATTTGCGAATTACATCCGATGCGCCAACTATTGGGAGGGCAAGCCCAATTCACGAGCGCACAAACAGGCGAGCACAGGCGCGTCGCTGCATTTCTCCACAATACTTCGGAATACGTGCAAGCGGGACTGTCGTGTGGATTTGAACTGCTGCACCTGGGCGAATGGCGCGACGCGGATGCGGTTAGAAACGATTTTCCGCGACTACTCTCGCTTCACTTCCGGCGACACACATTGGCGATGGAAGCTCGAATATGAATCATTTCTAAATTTCATGGGCACCGATTAGCGGTTACTCGCCAAAGATGGAATTGAGGAAATCTTTTGTACCGTGCGGACCGGTAAGCTCCAGCCAGATTGGACCATCGGCCGGTTCCAGACGTAGTTGAAATCGCAGAAAAGGGCAACACTCGCGCTCAACAGCAATTAGTTTCGTTAAAGTTGCAAGCCATGCTGAATCTGAAGGAAAGCGGTAGGCATAGCCGTCCTCAAGATCCTTCCTTTCCGCAACGCCGTTTTTGACCGCCTTCAAAATGCCCTCGCGCCGTTCCCGAAATTCAGCGTCAGTCAATTTGCACGCAATTGGTAGTTCAGTGTCTTCCATTCTTCCAACTGATTCGCGCTAGTCGTAAGTTCCTCGGAGACACATATGATAAGCAAAAAGACCGGCGTGAGCTAACCCACGTCGGCCTTTGCTGACAGTCATTCCTGCCTGTCGCATATTCTACTCCATACTACTCCGTTACTTCCTCTTCACCATCACCACCAGCCGCAACCAGTGGCTCGCGCACCGGAGGCGCTGCGATATCGTGGCCGCCGACGATGTCCGGAAAATCATCCAGGTCTCGTTCGCGTGCCTGATCGATTGTTTCGTCACGTGCGATCTCGACGTTGCGGTAATACTCCATGCCCGTTCCGGCCGGAATCAACCGCCCCATGATGACGTTTTCTTTGAGCCCGCGCAGATAGTCGATGCGACCCGAGATGGCTGCTTCGGTTAGCACGCGCGTCGTTTCCTGGAACGACGCAGCCGAGATAAACGAATCGGTGGAAAGCGAAGCCTTGGTGATACCCAAGCAACAGCGGCTCAGCCTGCGCCACTTCGCCATCCGTCGGCGTTGACTCGCTCGTTTTCGTCAGTGAAGCGGAACCGATCAACCTGCTCCTCGAGGAGGAAATCGGTGTCGCCAACTTCCTTGATCTTCACCCAGCGCAACATCTGGCGCACGATGACTTCGATGTGCTTGTCGTTGATGTTCACACCCTGCAGGCGATAGACCTCCTGAATTTCGTTCACCAGGTACTCCTGCAAGCGTTGCATTCCGAGCACGCGCAGAATGTCGTGCGGGTTAAGCGGACCATCCATCAACGCTTCGCCGGCGCGGACACGATCGCCCTCCTGCACGTTGATGTGCGTACCACGAGGAATGTCGTACTCGCGCTCTTCACCATCGTCGCCGGTAATGATCAGCTTGCGTTTGCCCTTGGCAATCGGCCCTAGCGTAACGGTGCCATCAATTTCAGACATGACGGCGGTTTCCGCCGGACGGCGCGCTTCGAACAACTCGACGACGCGCGGCAAACCACCAGTGATGTCTTTGGTCTTCGTTGTTTCGCGCGGAATCTTCGCAATGATGTCGCCCGGCTCTACGTTTTCGCCGTCGACAACCATCAGATTCGCCCGCACCGGCATCTGGTAAGTCTTCAGCACCTTATTGCCGGCGCTGCGAATTTCCAGACGAGGCTGCTTCTTCTCGTCGGGCGAGTCCTTAACCACCATGCGCGACTGCCCGGTTACTTCGTCGACCTCTTCGTCAAACGTCACGCCTTCCTTCAGGTCCTGGATATTTAACGTGGCCGGCGACTTCGGTCAGGATCGCGAAGGTAAACGGATCCCACGTAGCCAACAACTGATCCTGTGTAACCCGCGCGCCGTCTTCCACGAGAATGTGGGCGCCATAAACGATCTGATAACGCGCCGCTTCGCGACCGCGATCGTCAATGATCGTCAGCGAACCGTTGCGGTTCATGGCGATGCGCTCGCCCTTGCGGCTCTTGACCGTTTGCAGGTCAAGATACTTAATCGTTCCATCCTGACGCGCTTCGTGTTTCGAAGACTCTTCCAGACGCGCTGTACCACCGATGTGGAACGTACGCATCGTAAGCTGCGTGCCGGGCTCGCCAATCGACTGCGCCGCGATAACGCCAACCGCCTCGCCGATCTCTACCGGCCGGCCAGTTGCCAGATTGCGTCCGTAACACTTGATGCAACAGCCGCGACGCGACTCGCAGGTCAACACTGAACGAATACGCACGCGCTGCACGCCGGAACGCTGAATTTCAGACGAAAGATCTTCGTCGATCTCCTGGTTGGCGTCGACGATCACCCGGCCTTCAACCGGATCGATAACGTCTTCCAGCGCGATGCGACCGACGATGCGATCACGCAATGACTCGATCTCCTCACCGCCTTCAACGATAGCGCTGGCCGAGATACCGCGCAGGGTGCCGCAGTCAGGCTCGCTGATGATGACGTCCTGAGCGACGTCAACGAGACGACGTGTCAGGTAACCGGAGTCGGCGGTCTTCAGCGCGGTATCGGCGAGACCTTTGCGCGCGCCGTGCGTGGAGATGAAGTACTGCAACACGTCCAGGCCTTCGCGGAAGTTTGCCTTGAATTGGCGTCTCGATGATTTCACCCGAGGGCTTGGCCATCAAGCCGCGCATGCCCGCCAACTGGCGAATCTGCTGCGCACTACCGCGCGCTCCGGAATCGCTCATGACGAGAATTGGATTGAGTTCGCCTGAAGACTTCTCGCGTTCGTCCATCGCCTTGAACATTTCCTTGGCAACTTTGTCAGTCACCTCAGACCAGATGGCGATCACCTTGTTGTAGCGCTCACCGTTGGTGATGACGCCGTCAAGATATTGCTGTTCAACCGCGATGACATCTTTTTCAGCTTTATCAACCAAAGGCTTCTTGGCATCAGGCGTTACCAGATCGTCGATACCGATCGAGATGCCGGCCTTGGTCGCGTAAAGGAAGCCGAGGGTTTTGAGATCGTCAAGCATCTTCACTGTCATCTCGTGGCCGAGACGAATGTGTGAATAGTTGACAAGCGATTGCAGTCCTTTCTTCTTGAGCGTGCCGTTGAAGAATGGCAGGCCTGGCGGAATCGAATCGTTAAAGATGACTCGACCGACCGTGGTGTCGATTACGCGGCGCACATCTTCCTGCACGGCGGCACGAAGAATGTCCTGCGGATCGTGCTCCTGCGTCAGATCGATCAAGTCGCCCTGGATGCGAAGCTTGATCGGTGTCTGCGTCGTCACCTCTTTTGCGTCGAGCGCCAGCAACACTTCCTCGAGCGAAGCAAAGACTCGTCCTTCGCCTTTAGCGCCTGGCTTGATCCCGCGTCAGGTAGTAAATACCGAGCACGATATCCTGCGAAGGCACGGCGATTGGCTGACCGCTTGCGGGACTGAGAATGTTGTTGCTCGAAAGCATCAGCACGGCCGCTTCAATTTGCGCCTCCGGGCTGAAAGCGGAATGTGCACGGCCATCTGGTCGCCGTCGAAGTCTGCGTTGAACGCAGTACAGACGAGCGGGTGAATCTTGATGGCCTTGCCTTCAACCAGCACCGGCTCAAACGCCTGAATACCTAGACGGTGAAGCGTCGGAGCGCGATTCAAAAGCACGGGATGCTCGCGAATTACTTCCTCGAGAATGTCCCAGACAACGGGCTCCTGGCGCTCGACCATTTCGCGCGCCTGCTTGATCGTGGCGGCGTGGCCCTGCTTCTCGAGTTGGTTGTAGATGAATGGCTTGAACAGCTCGAGCGCCATCTTCTTCGGCAGACCACACTGGTGCAGCTTCAACTCCGGACCAACAACGATCACCGAACGTCCGGAATAGTCAACGCGCTTGCCCAGTAGGTTCTGACGAAAACGTCCCTGTTTGCCTTTGAGCGTTCCGCTCAGCGACTTGAGCGGACGATTGTTTACACCGCGCAAGCACGCGACCGCGGCGACCGTTATCAAACAACGCGTCAACCGCTTCCTGAAGCATGCGCTTTTCGTTGCGCACGATGACTTCCGGCGCACGAAGCTCCATCAGCTTCTTCAGACGGTTGTTGCGGTTGATAACGCGACGATAGAGATCGTTAAGATCCGAAGTGGCGAAGCGTCCGCCATCGAGCGGCACCAGCGGGCGCAGCTCAGGCGGAATTACCGGAATCACGTCGAGAATCATCCACTCAGGACGATTGCCTGACTTCAGAAAGCTGGTCGCGACCTTCAGCCGCTTCGAATACTTCAGTTTCTTCTGCTGCGAAGTCTCTTCGCGCATCCGCTTGCGAAGTTCAGTCGCGAGCTCTTCGACGTTGACCATCGCCAGCAGTTCCTTGATCGCTTCGGCGCCCATCTTGGCGACAAACTGGGCCGGATAATCGCGCACGAGCTCGCGATAGCGCTCGTCGGTAAGCAGCTCTCGCTCTTTCAATTCCCGGAACATCGCCGGGATCGATGACGATGTAGGATTCGAAGTAAAGAACCTTCTCAAGCTCGCGCAGGGGAATGTCGAGCAGGTGGCCGATGCGCGACGGCAGTCCTTTGAAAAACCAAACGTGCGAACATGGGCTGGCCAGATCGATGTGACCCAGACGCTCGCGACGAACCTTTGCCTGCGTCACTTCCACGCCGCATTTGTCGCAGATCACGCCGCGATGCTTCATGCGTTTGTATTTGCCGCAGAGACATTCCCAATCAGCCACCGGACCAAAGATGCGCGCGCAGAAAAGCCCGTCACGCTCCGGCTTGAACGTGCGGTAGTTGATCGTCTCCGGCTTTGGTCACCTCGCCATGCGACCATTGCCGGATCTTGTCCGGCGACGCCAGCGAGATACGAATTGCTTCAAAGTCAGGAGCTAATTGCGTCTTTTCTTGTTGAAATCGAAACATCTTTTCTCCGATTAAGAGTCCAAGGTCCAACGTCCAATGTCCAACGTCCGTTAAGCCATATTGACTTTGGACTTTGGACATTGGCAACTTTGGACAGATCTTTATCCCGCTACTGCGCTGGTGATCAGCGCTTCCCCAACGCCGTCGCCGCTTTCATCGCCATTACCCGGCGCCTTCTTGTTGATCAGTTCGACGTCCAGGCACAAGCGACTGAAGTTCGCGTACCAGCACGTTGAACGATTCCGGCAGACCCGGATCGAAATCAGCCTCGCCCTTGACGATCGCCTCGTAGATCTTGGAACGCCCGGCTACGTCGTCAGACTTCGCCGTCAACAGCTCCTGAAGAATGTGAGCGGCACCGTAGGCTTCCAGCGCCCAAACTTCCATCTCTCCAAATCGCTGTCCGCCGAACTGCGCCTTACCGCCGAGCGGCTGCTGCGTAATCAAGCTGTACGGCCCAATCGAACGCGCGTGAATCTTGTCGTCAACAAGGTGCGAAAGCTTGAGCATGTAGATGTAGCCGACCGTCACCTTCTGCTCGAACGGATCACCGGAAAGTCCGTCATACAAGATTGCCTTGCCTGACTCGTTGACGATTTCCGGCAGGCCCGAGTTCGCGTAGCCCGCTCGCCGGCATAGCTGCAGCTTCTGCTTGATCTCTGCTTCCGTCGCACCGTCGAAAACCGGCGTCGCGAAATGCACACCCAAGAACGCGCGCAGCCCAGCCGAGGTGCGTCTCGAGGATCTGACCGACGTTCATACGCGAAGGCACGCCGAGCGGATTGAGCACGATTTCAACCGGAGTTCCATCCGGCAGGTAAGGCATGTCTTCTTCCGGCAAGAATGCGCGCAATGACACCCTTGTTTCCGTGGCGTCCGGCCATCTTGTCGCCGACGGAAAGCTTGCGCTTCATGGCGATGAAGACCTTCACCATCTTGATCACGCCCGGAGCAAGTTCGTCGCCCTGACGCAGCTTGGCGATCTTCTCTTCGTAGATGTCCGAGAGAATCTTGATTTGCCGCTCGGTGCGATCTTCGTATTCCTTGATTTCCGCGCCGATATCCACACGCGACGAAGCCATCTGCACTTTGCGCAGGACCTTCGGCTTCGACTGCCTTCAGCATCTCGCGAGTGATCGGCACGCCTTTCGGAATCACGACTTCGCGATTTGACGGTCAGATCGGCAGAAAGCTTGCGGCCTTCAAGCAGTTCGTAAATGCGCTCGTCGCGCTGCTCGCGAAGGATACGAATTTCGTCTTCAAGGTCGCGTCGCAGGCGATCTTCTTCTTCCTGTTCGATCGCGAGCGAACGTTGATCCTTTTCCTGGCCCTTGCGGGTGAAGACCTGGACATCAACGACCGTGCCGTCGATTCCCGGCGGGCAGACGAGCGAAGCGTCTTTAACGTCGCCGGCCTTTTCACCAAAGATCGCGCGCAGCAGTTTCTCTTCAGCGGTCAGTTGGGTTTCGCCCTTCGGCGTAACCTTACCGACCAGAATCGAACCTGGCTTCACCTGGGCGCCGATGCGAATGATGCCGCTCTCGTCGAGATCGCGAAGCATGTTCTCGCCGACGTTCGGAATGTCGCGCGTGATCTCTTCCGGTCCCAGCTTCGTGTCGCGCGCTTCGATTTCGAGCTCTTCGATGTGAATCGAAGTGTAGTAGTCCTCTTTCACGAGTCGCTCGGAAACGAGAATCGCGTCTTCAAAGTTGTAACCGCGCCAGGGCATGAAGGCCACCAGTACGTTACGACCGAGCGCCAGTTCGCCGCGATCCGTGCAGGGACCGTCGGCGATCACCTGTCCCTTCGCCACCCGCTCACCAACGTGCACGATCGGACGCTGGTTGATGCAGGTGTTCTGGTTCGAACGCTTGAACTTGATCAGCGTGTAGATGTCCGCCGTCACTTCGCGCGAGATCGTGCCGTCAACGTTGTGATCGGCTTTGACGATGATGCGTTCAGAGTCGACGTAGTCGACCACGCCGTCGCGCTTTGCAACTACGACCGCGCCGGAGTCGCGCGCCGTCACTTTCTCCATACCGGTGCCGATGTATGGCGCTTCGGCACGGAGCAGCGGCACTGACTGACGCTGCATGTTCGAACCCATCAGCGCGCGGTTCGCGTCGTCGTTTTCGAGGAACGGAATCAAGCGAAGCCGCCACCGAAACCAGCTGCTTCGGCGACACGTCGACGTATTCGATGTCTTTGCGCAAGCGCCAGAATAAATTCACCGGCTTTGCGCGCCGCGTTGCGCTCGTTGACGATGTAGCCCGCTTCGTCCAGTTCGATGTTGGCCTGACCGACGACGTGTTTGTCTTCTTCCCACGCGGTCAGATAGAACGGCCACGGCTCATACTCGGCCTTGCGGCCGTCAGCGCCGACTTTCTTGTTTGCCTTCTCGACATCTTCGAGCGGCACGTGATCGCCGGGCTTGAATTTCGTGTCGCCGCCGTTGATGACGCGAACGTACTCAACCACGCGGCCGTCGGTAACCTTGCGATACGGCGCTTCGATGAATCCAAACTCGTTGATGCGCGCAAAACACGACAGACTCGAAATCAATCCGATGTTCGGACCTTCAGGCGTCTCAATCGGACAGATGCGGCCATAGTGAGTCGGGTGAACGTCGCGAACTTCGAATCCTGCGCGTTCACGTGACAGACCACCCGGTCCCAGCGCCGACAGACGGCGCTTGTGCGTGATTTCAGACAGCGGATTCGTCTGATCCATGAACTGCGACAGCTGGCTCGAACCAAAGAACTCGCGCACCGCCGCCGTCACCGGCTTGGCGTTGATCAGATCGCGCGGCATCGTGGTCTGCATTTCCTGATGGATCGACATCTTCTCCTTGATCGCGCGTTCCATGCGCTCGAGGCCGATGCGGAACTGGTTTTCCAGCAGCTCGCCAACCGCACGCACGCGCCGGTTGCCGAGGTGATCGATATCGTCCGCCTGATACTCGGACGGGTTCTTGCGCATCTTCAGGACGTAAGAAACGACTTCGTAGAAGTCCTTGGCGGACAGCAAGCGGATCGTCGATGCGATCGCGCTCGGGCTTGCCCATCTTGATGTTGAACTTCAGACGGCCGACGCGCGAGAAGTCAAACTTGCGCGGATCGAAGAACATTGCCTCCAGCAGTCGGTAGGCAGTTTGGACAGTCGGCGGATCGCCCGGACGCATCTTGCGGTAAATTTCCAGCAGCGCATCGACCGGCTTGGTGATGACGTCCTTCTTCAGCGTCAGCGAGAGAACCGCGCCAACATCGTCGCGCTCCGGGAAGAAGACTGAGAAACTGTCGATACCGCGCTTCGACGATCTCCTGCAGCTTCGCGGGTGTGATTTCGTTGTTCGCTTCGAGAATGACTTCGCCGCTCTCTGTGTTGACGACGTCGGAAAGGGCAAAGGCACCCTCAAGCTGCGACGACTCAATTTCGACTTCGCCGATGTTTGCCTTGCGCAGCGCTTCGAGCGCGGAGCTGGTAACCTTCTTGCCGCTACGAACAATCGGATCGGTCCTCGTCCCTTGATGTCGAAATCGACCTTCATGCCGACCAGGTTGGTTGGCCCTGCTCCGGCACCTGAATCATCAGGCGCCCGTCTTCGACGCCGAATCTCGTCGGTGACGTAAAGAGCGCGCAGCATGTCTTCGTCAGTAAACGAGGCATTCTTAACTGCCGTCTTCCAAGCTGCGAATCGCTGTGCGACGAGTCTTGCAGATCGATCTCTGTTGAACCAGAGACCGAGCGCACGCAGGAAGATCGAGGCCAGAAACTTGCGCTTGCCAACGCGCACGTAAAGCAGGTTCTTCTGATCGTATTCAAACTCAACCCACGAACCGCGATAAGGAATGATCTTGGCAATATAGATCGCGCCGCGCTTGAAGAAGACGCCCGGGCGAACGATGAAGCTGCGAAACGATGACGCGCTCGGTACCGTTGATGATGAACGTGCCGTTGTCGGTCATCAGCGGGATTTCACCAAAGAAAACTTCCTCTTCCTTGATGTCGCGAATCGAGAGACGCTTCGGTGTCCGGATCTTTGTCGTAAACAGTCAGGCGAATCTTCACCTTGAGCGGCACGCTGTAGCTCATGCCGCGTTCCTGACATTCCTGCTGATCGTGCTTGTGCTTCAGGCCGACCGGCTCGCCGCAGTTTTCGCAAAGTTGCGGGCGCACGAAGTTGAACGTGCCGCACTTGTGACAAAGCGTTTCGCCGGCCGCCAGCGGATTGACCTTGATCGTCGAGCCGCAGTTCTTACAGTTCGCTCGCAGATAGTTGAGACCTTCGAGGCGTCCGCACTTACACTGCCAGTTACCGATCTGATATTCGACAAAATCTAGTGTTGCCGTGCCGCGAAAATCGGAGATCGGAAAGACCGACTGAAAGACAGCCTGTAGTCCGGTGTTCTCACGTTCTTCCGGCAGCAGGTCCATCTGCAGAAAGCGATTGTACGACTCGCGCTGAATCTCGATTAGATTCGGGATTCGCACCGCCGTGGAGATCTTGGAAAAGTCTACGCGCTCTGGCGCCTGACTTGTCCGTCTTCCCAATCCTGTGTTTACTGTTTGAAGCAGATTTGCAGACATGTGAGGTTCCTTATGAGATTTTCAAATTGCGATTGCCAATTGCCGATCTGTTTACGACGCTTTCCGCCGATTCAAAATCCGCAACTAAAAATCTAAAATGGCGTAAAGACGCCAAAACGCGGTCAGAGCGCAGAATGCCCTGACCGCTTGATTACGCAAAAAGCGGCTGATTTCTCCGTCAAATTTTTTGGGAGTAACGCCAGCGCCTCAATACTCCCTTAACTTAACCACTAAGCCTGCGAGTGTCAAGTCACCACAAACAATAGTCCAACGTCGCAGTCCAAAGTCCAACGTCCGAAATCAGAGCGTGATCAGTGACGTTGGACCTGGGACTTGGACTTTGGACTACCTATTTAACTTCGACGGTTGCGCCTGCGTCAGCAAGCTTCTGCCTGACCGTCTCGGCCTCTTCTTTCGAGACGCCTTCCTTCACCGGCTTTGGAGCCGCCTCGACGAGGTCCTTAGCTTCTTTCAAGCCAAGCGCCGTCACTTCGCGCACAACCTTGATCACGTTGATCTTGTTGCCGCCAACGGCCTGCAGAATCACGTCAAACTCAGTCTTCTCTTCGGCCGGTGCTGCGGCTTCACCACCGCCACCACCAGCAGCCGGAGCCGCCACCGCTGCCGCCGCTGCGGAAACGCCGAAAGTCTCTTCCAGCTCCTTCACGAGCTGTGAAGCTTCCAGAAGCGTCATGCTTTTCAAAAACTCAATAACATCTTCACGTGTTGCTGCCATGATTACCTTTCTATCCTCCTAAAGGGTTCTTGTTTGCTGTGTTGTTGTTGTTCGCAGCAGGAGAACCCACGGGACGTTTCTGTGGATTGCTTGCATCTCAATCCAGCAGCACGTCGGAGCCGTAATGACGACCTGACTATCGCCAAGCTCGTGTCCGCGTCCGGCCCTACTGATTCGATTGCGGAATTTAGATTCCGGATTGCTGATCGTCTCTTTCCGCAATCCGAATTCCGATTCGCAGTCCGAAATTCCTAGGCGGCTTCTCCGCCCTTCTGATCACCAATCTGCTTGATTACGATCGCCAGGTTACGCGGCACCGCTGACAACACAGTGACCAAGCCGCTGCGCCTGGCAATTGATTAAGAACATCACTTTCGAAATCAACTCTTCCTTCGAAGGCAGACTGGCAATCGCTTCAACGTCTTTCAGAGCGACGACTTTGCCTTCAACTATGCCCACCTTGAACGTGAAAGATATCCGGATTGGCCTTGGTAAACTTTGCGATCGCCTTTGACAAGTCCGACGGGATCTCCAGTGCTCAGCGCAACGGCGGTCACGCCTTTGAACTGATCCTGCGGCTGCTTCCAACGCTGTTCCTTCAGCGGCCTTGCGCGCCAGCGTGTTCTTCACTACCTCGTAAGATCACACCGGCTTCACGCAACTGATTGCGCAGTTCCTGATCCTTCGCAACAGTCATTTTCTGAAAGCCGACCAGCATCGCTGCCTTCGCGTTCTTAAACTGCTCGGTGAGAGCTTCGAGATCTTTTTGTTTCTGTGCTTTGGTTTTCATCTGTCTAGCTCCTCACCTTATTTGACGTACGCCGCTTCGTCCAGCAAAACACCCGGACTCATCGTCGCCGCCAGATTGACCTTCTTCACGTACTTGCCTTTGGCAGTCGCCGGCTTCGCTTTCACGACCGCTTCGAGCAGACGCGTTCGCATTGTCGCGAAGCTTGTCAGCCTCAAACGAAACCTTGCCGACGCCGACGTGAATTACGCCGGTCTTATCGACACGATACTCAACCTTACCAGCCTTGGTTTCTTTGACTGCTGTTTTTACGTCAAAAGTGACCGTACCGGTCTTCGGATTAGGCATCAGGCCGCGCGGGCCGAGCACCTTTCCCAGGCCGCCAACGAGCCGCATCATGTCGGGAGTGGCAATCACGGCATCGAAATCGAGCCAGCCGCCTTTGATCTTGTTGACCATGTCTTCGCCGCCGACAATATCGGCGCCGGCTTCTTCGGCTTCCTTGATCTTGTCACCCTGTGCGATCACCAGCACCGTTTTCGACTTGCCCAGGCCGTGCGGAAGCACAATCGTGCCGCGCACAAGCTGATCGGCCTTGCGCGGATCAACGCCCAGCCAAACTGTCAACTCAACCGTTTCGTCAAACTTGGCGAAAGCAATCTCCTTAACCTTGGACACCGCTTCTTCGAGGTTGTACTTACGTCCGGCCTCGATCTTTCTCAGCCGCGGCACGGTATTTCTTTCCGTGCTTCTTCATTTTCTATCTCCGAGGTTCATGCGAAGAATTGCGGATTCGGATTACGAATTTCGAATTCGAATTTATCGACTCCGCGTCGTCCTCTCAAATCCTTCTCCCTCTTAAAGCGAACACGGTGCCGGACAAATCCGAAATCCGAAATTCGCAATCCGAAATTTACTCAACCGTCAGTCCCATCTGCCGGGCAGTTCCTTCAATCGTTCGAATCGCGGACTCCAAACTCGTCGTATTCAGATCCTGCATCTTGGTCTTGGCAATCTCTTCGATCTTGCGCTTTCGAAATCGTTCCTACCTTTTCGCGGTTCGGCTTTCCCGAGCCCTTTGCAATCCCCGCAGCCTTCTTCAGCAGATCTGCAGCCGGTGGAGTCTTCGTCTCAAAAGTGAACGAACGATCTGCATAGACGGTGATGACGACCGGAATTTTCAGATCCGGATCCATCTGCGCGGTCTTCGCGTTAAACGCCTTGCAGAACTCCATGATGTTGACGCCGTGCTGGCCCAGCGCTGGACCGATCGGCGGCGCCGGATTGGCTTTACCCGCCGGAACCTGCAGCTTAATGTAACCTGTTATTTTCTTTGCCATTGGTTAGTTAATCGTGAATCGTGAATAGTAAATCGTGAAGCTTCAAACCCAGAAGCCTCTATTCACCATTTACGATTTACGATTCACTTCCTTTCATTCCTCTTCCGCAAACGTCACTTTCTCAACGTCGAGAAAATTCAACTCCACCGGAGTCGATCGTCCAAAGATCGTAACCGTGACCTTCAGCGTCGACTTATCTTCGTTAACTTCTTCAACCTTGCCGGTAAAGCTCTGAAACGGACCCGACTTGATTCGCACCGTTTCGCCGGCCGCGTAGGAGAACTTCGGCTTCGGCTTCTCGGCCGCCTCGGTTACGTTATGAACGATCTGATCGACTTCCTGCGGCGTCAGCGGCGTCGGATTGTGTCCACCAACAAAGCCGGTCACCTTCGGCGTCGACTTGATCATGTGAAAGACATTGTCAGGAATATGGCCACGCTCGTCGCATTCGATCTGCACCAGCACGTAGCCGGGATAGAACATGCGCGATGATTCGATTCGCTTGTTGCCGCGCATTTCGACGACGGTTTCTGTCGGCACCAGTACTTCGGTGATCTCGTTCTGCAGATCGGTATCGCGAATGCGCGCCTTCAGGCTGTCGCGCACCTTTTTCTCATGTCCGGAGTACGTATGAAGTATGAACCACTGCTGCATTAAAAGTCTTCCTTCAGGCCAGACTCAAGCTCCGGTCATCTTGTTCAATCAACCAATCGAGTCCGAATCAATCAGAAATGCCCATACCTGATCCACCAGCAAATAAGTAAACCGCAAAAAAGATGACCGCGATCAGGGTGATGATTGTCGTGTTCTTGACTTCATTAAGCGTCGGCCACGACACGCGCTTCATCTCAGCACGCACGTCGCGCAAAAACTGCACCATGCGGCCGATGGACCTGCTCCGGTGCCCGCTTAGTCCGCGCTCACGGCGCGCCGCCTTGCCTTCAGCGCCTTCGCCAAAACGAGCCGGCGCGTGGTCGCGGCAATCGAGAGGCGTCTGGGTTATCTGTTTCAGCCATGATCTTGCCGACTTTGATGCTGACACTCGTCTAAACAATTCGCTGGCAGGGGTACCAGGATTCGAACCCGGACTTTCGGTTTTGGAGACCGACGTGCTAACCGTTGACACTATACCCCTCCAGACATTGCCGATTGCCAATTGCCGATTGCAGATTGCTCGCCGCCGAAGGTGCAATTCAAAATCGGCAATCGGCAATTGGCAATCGGCAATGCTACTTGGTTTCTTTATGATCAGTGTGTTTGCGGCAACGGCGACAGAACTTACTAAACTCCAGCCGATCAGGCGTGGTCTTCTTATTCTTGGTCGTTACGTAGTTGCGGCTCTTGCATTCACTACACTGAAGCACAATGTTATCTCGCGGCATAACTTCAATTCCGATCTTTCGATCTCTGACGATCTCTAGATCGTCCAATAGGTTCGACAATCTCAATCGGATCTCTATTCCACAACTTCCGACACCGTGCCGGCGCCGACCGTGCGGCCGCCTTCGCGAATCGCGAACCGCAGTCCCTTCTCCATCGCGATCGGCGCGATCAACTCGATCTCCATCGCCACGTTGTCGCCCGGCATCACCATCTCCACTCCCTGCCGGCAGGTGCGCCACTCCCGTCACGTCCGTCGTGCGAAAGTAAAACTGCGGCCGGTACCCGGTGAAGAACGGCGTGTGCCGTCCGCCTTCTTCCTTCGTCAGCACGTACGCCTCGGCCTTGAACTTCGTGTGCGGCGTGATGCTCCCGGGCTTCGCTATCACCTGCCCGCGCTCGATGTCCTTGCGCTCCACTCCGCGCAGCAACAACCCCACGTTGTCGCCCGCCGTCCCTTCGTCCAGCAGCTTCTTGAACATCTCCACGCCCGTCACCACCGTCGTGCGCGTCGGCTTGATGCCCACTATCTCCACACTCTCGTTCACCTTCACCTTGCCGCGCTCCACTCTTCCCGTCGCCACCGTGCCGCGCCCCTGAATCGTGAAGATGTCTTCCACCGGCATCAGAAACGGCTTCTCCATGTCGCGCGCCGGCGTCGGAATGTAGCTGTCCACCGCCTCCATCAACTCCAGCACCGTCTTCTCCCACTCCGGATCTCCTTCCAGCGCCTTCAACGCCGAACCCTTGATCACCGGAATGTCGTCGCCAGGAAACTCATACGCGCTCAACAGCTCTCGCACTTCCAGTTCCACCAACTCCAGCAACTCCGGATCGTCGACCGCGTCCACCTTGTTCAGACACACCACCATCGCCGGCACTCCTACCTGCCGCGCCAGCAGGATGTGCTCGCGCGTCTGCGGCATCGGCCCGTCCGTCGCCGCCACCACCAGGATCGCCCCGTCCATCTGCGCCGCCCCCGTGATCATGTTCTTCACGTAGTCCGCGTGCCCCGGACAGTCCACGTGCGCGTAGTGCCGGTTCTTCGTCTCGTACTCCACGTGCGCCGTCGCGATCGTGATCCCTCGCGCTTTCTCTTCCGGCGCCTTGTCGATCTGATCGAAGGCCACGAACTGCATCTTCGGATTGTTCTTCGCCAGCACCTTCGTGATCGCCGCCGTCAACGTCGTCTTCCCGTGATCCACGTGCCCGATCGTCCCGATGTTCACGTGCGGCTTTGAACGGTCAAATTTTTCCTTCGACATCTCTTCCTGGCCTCTTCATATAAGCATTCGTAATCGTTGCGCAATCTAGCGCGAGCTCACAATCACTGGAGCCCGCGATGAGATTTGAACTCATGACCTCCTCCTTACCAAGGAGGCGCTCTACCCCTGAGCTACGCGGGCGCGAATCCCAATCGTCAAAAAACTGGAGCGGGCGACGAGACTCGAACTCGCGACCCTCAGCTTGGAAGGCTGATGCTCTACCAACTGAGCTACACCCGCCCACGAATTGCGGATTTGAACTGCGATCAATTTCATCCGAAATCCGCATTCGCAATCCGAAATTCTCTCATGGTGCAGGGGGTAGGATTCGAACCTACGTAGGGCGTTAGCCCGCCGGGTTTACAGCCCGGTGCCATTAACCACTCGACCACCCCTGCATATCCTTTCAAGTGCTTAGTGGAGCCGGCGAAGGGACTTGAACCCCCGACCCTCTGATTACAAATCAGATGCTCTACCAACTGAGCTACGCCGGCCCGCTATAGACTACAAATAGCGCATTCCGACAAAATGCGGATACTACCAAGCCGCATTTCGAAAACGCAAGTCGCAGTCAGAATTACAGATATCTTAGCACTTGCACGCGAAAAGAACCTGCGGGCTTGTATGAATTACAGGTTCTCAGATTATGTATCCGTTTGATTTAGAACGACTCGTGCCGGGACCTGAAGACGTGCTGGTGCACCTGAAGACTCGAACCGAGAGAAACTAATCACGGACAACCGGAATGACCGTTTCGCCCGGCTGCTCAGCGACGGAGTGCGCCCGCTTATTTGCGAGGATTGATCGATAAAACGATCGGAAGTAACCATACATTGAAAGGCAGGACGAAATCACAACTAACCAGAGCATCGCTCGCCCGGCAGTATAGAGCAGCACCTGCCAGTCGCTTGTTGTAGTGGGATCGGGTCCGAAGAGATGCCGGAAGGCTGCACGCAACTCGGGAACGGACCAAAACTCAATTGCGGGAAAAGGCCGGCCGAAATTTTCCACCGGAGGTTTTCCAGCAACGCTGGAAACAATCAGTAGCGCCACAGTCAAAACCTGGACCAGCATCTTAAACTTTCCCATCCTCGATGCTGAGATCACTACGCCATCCGCAGCCGCAATCGAACGCAGGCCCGTCACGGCAAATTCTCGACCGATAATTATCACCACGGCCCATGCCGGTGCCAGCTGATTCTCAACCAGTGAGATCAGCGCGGCGGAGATCAGCAGCTTGTCCGCGATCGGGTCAAGCAGTTGACCCAAACGCGTAACCTGATCCCGGCTGCGCGCGAAGTGTCCATCCAGATAGTCGGTCAACGCGGCGCCGAGAAATAGTGCGACGCCGAAAATATGGCGCGGCAGGCCAAACCAGTTTTCGGAAAACGGCGTAAGCAGAACAACGACCAGAAGCGGGACTATGAAGATACGCAGCAGCGTCAGGCTGTTTGGAAGATTCACACCGGTTACGCCTCGGAGAATAGAGCGCTCAATTTAGAACAGCGAGCAGTTAATTGCAGTGTAGGTCTCGCCTGAAAATCGTGTCAAGGAGGTTGTCGATTTTTGGAAACTGATGCATGAAGCGGCAAGTTCAGTCCAGCCTTTAGGCTGCTGATGGATAACCGTGCAAGCTATTTTAGCAACTTGCCGCCGATCATTCCGTCCGCTAGAATGACTGGTTCGCCACTCCCTGATATTCGCGTCCGTAGCGGCCGGCGTGGTTTTCGTCGCAGTCTTGGCAAATGACTCTTGATCGCATCACAGTAAGAGGAGCGCGCCAGCACAACCTCAAGAACATCAACGTAGAGATCCCTCGGGATCGATTTACGGTGATCACCGGCTTGTCCGGTTCCGGCAAGTCTTCACTCGCCTTCGACACAATTTATGCAGAGGGTCAACGCCGTTACGTTGAATCGCTCTCCGCTTACGCGCGGCAGTTTTTGGATCAACTGGAAAAGCCTGACGTTGATTCAGTTGATGGCCTTTCACCCGCAATCTCTATTGAACAAAAAACAGTCTCACGTAGTCCTCGCTCAACCGTTGGCACAGTTACAGAGATTTACGACTACATGCGCTTGCTATTTTCCTCCATCGGACTGCCGCACTGTCACAAATGTGGAGCGGCCATCACGAGACAAAGCGTTGAGCAGATCGTTCAGAACGTTCTCGGCCTCGCTGAAGGTGAAAGGGTCATGATCCTGGCGCCGATCGTGCGCGGCCGTAAGGGTGAGTTCAAGAAAGAATTGGAGAAACTTGCTAAGGATGGTTTTCTGCGCGCTCGAGTCGATGGCGAGCTGTCGTCGCTTGATGAAGAGATCAAGTTGGATAAACGACGGAATCATACGATCGAAGCAGTGGTCGACCGGCTATTGATCAAGCCCGGAATCAAGGAACGTCTTTCGGAATCAGTTCGCACAGCTTTGAAACTTACCGGCGGTGCAGTGCTTGTTTCGGTAGTCGATGGCGAAGAAAAGCTTTACTCGGAACGCATGGCTTGCGTGATTTGCGGTATCAACGTTCCTCCGCTCGAACCGCGTTCCTTCTCCTTCAATTCCGCTTACGGCGCCTGTAAACGTTGTCACGGACTGGGCACAGTTCTCGAAGTTGATCCAACCAAATTGATTCCCGACGCCAAAATTGCCGTCGACAAACTCGCCTTTATGGGGCCGGCTGACAAACAGGGATCGGCATATCTAAAGAGTGCGCTGCTCGCGGTCGCGAAACATTTCAACGCAGATGTGAAACGGCCATTTGCTGAACTGCCCAAAGAAGTTTGCGACGGCTTCTTCCACGGCGTTAGTGGCCAGTTAACTTTTCGTCAGGGGCTTTACTCTTATCAAAGTCCATGGAAGGGTGCCTTACGCTGGCTGCGAGATCGACTTAATGAAGCAACCTCGGAAAAAGTCAGAACTACTTTAGAGGAACTCGTTTCGCCGTCAGTCTGCCCTGACTGCAAAGGCAGGCGGCTCAGGTCCGACTCGCTCTCGGTACGTTTGGGAGGCCGGGGGATCGCAGAATACACCGCACTACCAATCGAGGATTCTGTCGCTGCATTTGAAGGCATAAAATTGAATGCTCGCGAGGACCAGATTGCCGGTCAGATACTTCGCGAAATAAAAAATCGTCTGCGCTTTCTGGAAAGCGTTGGCCTCGGGTATCTTACGCTTGACCGTCCGTCTGCCACGCTTTCAGGCGGCGAAGGACAACGCATTCGTTTGGCGACTCAAATTGGATCGCAGCTTCGTGGTGTCCTTTACGTCCTCGACGAACCTTCGATTGGTCTCCACCCACGCGACAATCAAAAACTGCTCGATACCTTGACGGCGCTGCGCGATTTAGGCAACACCGTGCTCGTCGTCGAGCATGACGAGGAAACCATTCGCCGCGCCGATCACGTCGTGGACCTGGGGCCGGGCGCCGGCGCTCACGGCGGTGAACTGGTAGCTCAGGGGACCGCTGCGGATGTCGCCAACAATCCTCGTTCGATCACGGGTCTTTACATTAGTGGCTTGAAGAAGATTGAAGTGCCATCGGAAAGACGGTCGCCTAACGGTAAGTACCTCACAGTTCACGGCGCGCGTGCGAACAACTTAAAAGAGATTGACGTTTCGTTTCCGCTCGGGTTGTTGACGGTGATTACCGGAGTTTCCGGCTCGGGCAAATCTACCTTGGTGGGCGATATTCTTTATCCCGCACTTGCACGTCATCTCTATGGCTCGCTGGCGGAGCCTGGAGCCTGTGCAGCCATCGAGGGACTGGAAAATGTCGACAAGGTCATCGAGATCGACCAGTCGCCTATCGGCCGCACGCCGAGATCCAATCCGGCAACCTACACGGGCCTGTTCACTCCACTGCGAGAGCTTTATGCCATGCTGCCGGAGTCTCGCGAACGTGGCTACAAACCGGGACGATTTTCCTTCAACGTTAAGGGCGGTCGCTGTGAAGGTTGCGAAGGCGACGGCATGAAGCGCATCGAGATGAACTTCCTGCCTGACGTTTACGTGCTCTGCGACGTCTGTCGTGGCGCTCGTTATAACCGCGAAACGCTTTCGGTAAAATATAAGGGCAAGTCGATCGCCGAGTTGCTCGATACGACCGTTGAAGAAGCGTTGCCGCTTGCTGGAAAACGTTCCGCAGATTCAGCAGAAACTGCAAACGTTGCTCGACGTAGGGCTCGGTTACCTCAAACTGGGTCAATCCGCTACCACGCTCTCTGGCGGCGAAGCGCAGCGGATTAAGTTAGCCAAAGAACTGTCAAAGCGCGCGACCGGCCGCACCGTGTACATGCTCGACGAGCCGACCACTGGTCTTCATTTTGCCGACGTTCATAAATTACTCGATGTCCTTCAGCGGCTCGTTTCCATGGGCAACACGATCATTGTGATCGAACATAATCTCGACGTTATTAAGTCTGCCGACTACATCATAGATCTTGGCCCGGAAGGCGGTGAACACGGCGGGCGGGTAGTTGCCACAGGCACTCCGGAAGAGGTTGCCCGTTCGCGGCGATCACATACGGGTCACGTGCTCCGGCCGTTGCTCAATGGTCGCCTGGCTAAAAACGGTGACGGGAATGCTCGCCGCGAAAAGATCGCGTGATACAATTAATCTACGCAATGACGAAGCAATCAGAACCCCAAGATGAGATTGACACGGACCAACCACCATTAGATCGTTCAGCCTTTGCTGTTTTCTCTTCCTTCGCAGAGGCCGATGCTGCTGATAGGGCTTACTGGTTATCTCGCACTCCGCGTGAGCGCCTGCGTCACATGGAGACGCTCCGCCGAATGAACTATGGGTCTAGAGCTACCGCAAGACTTCAAAGAGTTCTTGAATTTGCTACGCGCGAATGGCGTTGAGTACCTTCTGATTGGCGCCTACGCGGTTGGCTATCACGGCTATCCTCGGGCCACGAAGGATCTTGACATCTGGATTGCATCTACGCCTGAGAACGCAACTCGCATCGTGTCCACCCTCAACGAATTTGGTTTTGGCACGCCCGAACTTACGACGGAGCTTATACTTCGCCCAAACAATATTGTGCGGATGGGCGAAGAGCCACTTCGAATTGAAATTTTGAATTGGGCATCTGGCGTAGATTTCAATGAATGTTATCGGGAAAGAATAATAGACACGCTGGATGGAGTCGAAGTGAGTTTGATCGGCTTGAGTCACCTAAAAACAAACAAGAAAGCAAGCGGGCGGCTCAAGGACCTGGCTGACCTTGAAGAGCTTCCCTGAACAATTCTGATACGCCGATGTCGATATATGAAGACCAGCTTAGACCGTTGGAGTTGCGCGATGTTAAGACATATCCGCTCGCTTCGCGCCCCAGCAAAGTTTCACTTGAAGACTTCGCGAGTCCTGTGAAAGACAATGCCTCGCTTAAAGACTTTCTCCGAAGTCTCCCAAACATTCTTGCGGTACAGAGTCTAAGAGAACTTGCCGCCCGTATGCGTCGCGCACGCGCGGCGCAAAAACCAATCATCTGGGGCATGGGCGGTCATGTAATCAAGACCGGACTCGGACCGGTCATCATCGATTTGTTGAAGCGAGGTTTTGTCACGGCCATCGCAGCCAACGGGTCAGTGCTGGTCCATGATTCGGAGATCGCGATGGTAGGTTCGACTTCCGAAGATGTCGATGCCACTCTTGGTGAAGGCGCGTTCGGCGGGGCTGAAGAGACTGCTCAACTTCTTAACCGCGCCGCACGGGAAGGCGCCAAGGAAGGACTCGGACTCGGCGAAGCAACTGGCCGCGCATTGCTGGCCCTCAATCCGAAACATACAGACCATTCTTTGCTGTGCAGCGCCTATCGATCGCGAGTCCCTTTCACAGTTCATCTGACGATCGGCGGTGACATCGGTCATTTTCATTCGCAGGCCGATGGGGCCGCGTTAGGAGCAACTACGCATACTGACTTTAGATTGCTCGCTGAGCTGGTGCGGCGAATGGACGGTGGCGGGGTTTACTTAAACATCGGATCGGCGGTTACTTTACCGGAGGTGTTTTTGAAAGCAGTCACTCTTGTGCGCAACCTCGGCCATGAGTTTAGGGAGATCACCACCGCAAACTTCGACTTCATACAATCCTACCGGCCGCTTACGAATGTAGTTCGCCGTCCGACTGCAAACGGTGCGGGACAGGGCTACTCAATCACCGGCCATCACGAGCTCACCCTTCCCCTCCTTGCAGCAGAATTAATCTGTGGTTCCCAGAAGTAATCGGACTGCCGAAGCTGGAATCATTAACGCTCTACCACTCCGAAAATTTTTCTTCTCCGGAACCGTTGACAACACGCCAGCGCTTGGATTAGGCTGAATTGAAATCGGTTTTCAATTTCAATACCGACCTCTTTCTATTCGTCGCTGCTTCATCACAGGAGCCACATGTCAGCAAAAGCTATAATCACCTTTTTCGTTAGACTTTCGTGCGGCCTCTTGCTTGCCGGAGCCTTCCTGAGCGCGGCTCAGGCAGGCGAAATAGTCACTCGGTCTCCGTTGCGCGGCAAAGTCCTGGATCAAGACCGCGCTGCCGTAGCCGGAGTCAAAATCACAGCCTCAAGGAACGGACAACCCGACTCTTCAACACTCACCGACGCGAACGGGGAGTTTTCCCTGTCACTTGAACCCGGCGAATACACGCTGAGAGTTTCCGCGGATGGATTTGCGGAAGCATCGTTAACGGTTCGCTCGAAGCCGACCAGCTTTGAACCATTAGAGATCGTTCTTCAGCTTGCCGGGTACAGTGCAACTGTCACGATTACAGACATGGCCGGCTATGACACATTTACTATCAACACCGCTACAAAAACGCTCACTGCACTGCGCGACGTGCCGCAGTCAATCACAGTGGTATCGCGGGAGGTGATCGAGGACCAGGCAATGCAAAGTATCGCCGACGTCGTCCGTTATATCCCCGGTATCACCGCTATTCAAGGAGAGAACAACCGCGATCAGATTGTGATCAGGGGAAATAGTTCATCCGCCGACTTCTTTCTTAATGGCGTTCGTGACGATGTTCAGTATTACCGCGACCTGTATAACCTAGATCGGGTTGAAGCTTTGAAGGGACCTAACGCCATGATCTTCGGTCGCGGCGGTGGCGGTGGTGTTATCAATCGCGTGACCAAACAGGCTGGATTTGCTTCGTTAGGAGAGTTGACATTCCAGGGTGGATCTTACGGCAACAAACGGATCCTTGGTGACTTCGATCGGCCGTTCAGCAACCGGTTGGCCTTTCGCGTTAACGGCATGTACGAAAATTCTGACAGCTTCCGCCGGCATGTCGCTCTCAACCGAGTCGGCATCAACCCTACATTCACCATCGTCGCCACTAAGCAAACTCAGATCAAACTTGGCTACGAACACTTCCGCGATAACCGAACCGCCGATCGTGGCATTCCTTCGTATCTGGGCCGTCCATCGGACGCCAATATTTCAACCTTCTTTGGTAATCCCGACCTCAGCTTTGTGCACTCTCGTGTGAATCTTGTTTCCGCCGTCGTCGATCATCAGGAAGGCAACCTGAACATTCGAAACCATACGCTGTTCGGTGATTACGATCGCATGTATCAAAACTTTGTTCCCGGTACAGTGAACGCAGACGAAACTCGTGCCAATCTTTCCGCCTATAACAATGCGACGCGCCGCCGCAACATTTTTAATCAAACTGATCTTACTTACGCCACGAAGACCGGTTCACTACGGCACACACTTCTGGCCGGAACGGAATTCGGACGACAGGTGTCGCATAACTTTCGCAACACGGGCTTCTTTAACAATACCGCAACGGTCATCTCTGTGCCCTTTGTTAACCCTACCATCGATACGCCAGTTACTTTTCGCCAGAACGCAACCGATGCCGACAATCGAGTGCAGGCGAACATCACTGCAGCTTATGTCCAGGATCAGATTGAGTTATCCCCAAAAGTTCAGGTGCTTGGCGGCCTCCGCTTCGATCATTTCAACCTGCGGTTCCACAACAATAGAGATGGTGACAACTTAGGTCGGGTCGACACTTTGTTGTCACCGCGCCTGGGAATCGTTTTCAAACCGATCGAACCGCTATCGCTCTACGGTAGTCATAGCGTGTCTTACCTGCCGAGCTCCGGTGACCAGTTCTCTTCGCTGACAGCAATCACGCAGAGTCTAAAACCGGAAAAGTTTTCTAACTATGAATTCGGCACGAAGTGGGACATTCGTCAATCTGTATCGCTAACGGCGGTGGTCTATAGGTTGGATCGCACCAACACTCGGGCAACCGATCCGAACGACCCCACAAAGATTGTGCAAACTGGTAGCCAGCGCAACAAAGGATTCGAAGCGGGGTTAAACGGTGCGCTCACGCGCGCCTGGAAGGTAGTAGGAGGTTATGCATATCAGGATGGCCGCGTAACTTCCGCGACGACAGCGGCTCCCAAAGGAGCTCGCTTGCCTCAGGTCCCGCATCACACCTTTTCCTTATGGAACAATTACGAGTTTGCGAGGCGGTGGAGAGCGGGGCTTGGGATCATTCATCGCTCGGATATGTATGCCGCGATTGACGACAAGGTTGTTCTTCCCGGCTACATTCGGGCAGACGCGGCGTTGTTCTTTACGGTCAGCGAAAAGATCGGTCTTCAGGCAAACCTTGAAAATCTGTTCGATAAAAAATACTTCGTCAACGCGGACGGCAACGACAACATTTCACCGGGTTTTCCTCGCGCCGCTCGCATCGCGCTTACCTGGAAGTTCTAGGCTTCCTTCGTTCTCCGCAAAAAACCGGGCTTTGCGCGTTACGCTTATCACAGTCTCTACGCTATAATCCCACTCCCCAAAAGAAGCCGTCCTTAGCAAATAGGGTGAAGAGGTGTTTTGGGAAGCTCGATCATAAAAGCCAAGGGGTACCAATGCAGCCTGAGAAACTAGCTCACTTTAAAGCAATACTTCTCGCCGAGGTCGGTAAGCACACCGAGCACATTCGCGAGGATCAGGCAGCTGCACTCGAAGCCTCAGATAATGACGTCAAAGACACTGTCGACCTTTCGGTACAGGACGTAAACAAGGAGCTTGTCCTGCGTTTGGGTGAACGCGAATCGCAGATGATTGCCGACATTGATCAGGCGCTCCTGCGAATCGAAGAAGGGTCTTACGGCAGGTGCGCTCGATGCGGGAACTTGATCGATGAACGACGCCTGGAAGCTTTGCCTACTGCCCGCTACGACGCTGTTTGTCAGGCCTTGATTGAAAGCGCGAACGGTGACGACGAACACGCAACGCTTTAAACTAGTAAATAGTGAATAGTAAATAGTAAATGGTTTTTGTTTTCTATTCACGATTTACGATTTACCATTCACATCTTTTCTTCACGCTTTAGGATGAGCCTTGTCGTAAACCTGAATCAGTTTTTCCATTGAAACGTGAGTGTAGATTTGCGTCGTTGAGAGGCGAGCGTGACCGAGCAACTCCTGAATGTCGCGCAGGTCGGCGCCACTGTCGAGCAAATGTGTGGCAAACGAATGGCGCAGCGCGTGGGGGCTGATGTCGTATCTTCCGGCACAGATGCGTATGTACTTTTCAACCATGCGGCCGACAGAACGAGTAGTTATTCGTGTTCCCTGATAGTTGAGAAACAGTGCCTCCGGTTCTCGCTCTGACACAGGTGCCGCATCCAGGAACTTTTCGCGAACCTCCAGATACATTTTCAGAGCTGCCAGCGCTGGCTCGCCAAAGGGCACGATGCGTTCTTTGCGTCGCTTTCCCGTCACCCGAATCAGCCGGTTCTTGTAATCGATATGGCCGAGATTTAGTTTCGTCAACTCTGCTACGCGCACACCTGTCGCGTACATCAACTCGAGCATCGCGCGGTCACGTTTGCCCAGATCCGTTTCGAGATCGGGAGTCTCCACAAACTTAATCGCTTCTTCAATCGACAGATGTTTGGGAAGCTTCTTTTCCAACCGCGGTGTTGCAACGAGTTTGGCAGGATTCATATCCAGCATTCCCTCGCGCACCAGGAATTGAAAAAACGTGCGTAAGGCAGCGAGCTTGCGCGCGATGGAAGTTTTCTGTTTCCGGGCCGCATGCAGAGTTGCCAACCATTCGCGGATAGTGATGTGATCAATTGTCGCGAGTGTGAGGTCTATTCTCTTCCCTGTTTTGGGATGGGCGGGCGCCAGGTAGTCATGAAATTGCCCGAGATCGCTTTGGTAATTGCGCAGGGTGTGTTCGCTCAGGTTGCGCTCGTAGCGCAGGTGCTCGAGAAACTGGGTTAACAGTTGCTCCATGGATTTCAGATCTCAGATTTGAGATCTCAGATTTGAGATCTGAGATCACCACTCATTCGCGGCAACATTCGAGGCCTTCGGCGAATAGTATCCTTTACGCGCTCGCACGCGCACGTTTTTCCGCGATCTTATTCGCAGATCAATCAGATGAAAGCGGCCATCGCGCCGCTCTTCTCCCGCGTAATAGCTCAACACGTATTGATGCGCGAGGTCTGCCGCGATCTGCTCGAATGCCAGATTCAACTCGTTAGTTGTCTTGGGAATGTAAACTGCCCCGCCGGTTTGGCCAGCGAGCTGTTCCATCCTGCGCTCGGCCGCCAGCGCACGCAGGTTAGCGCCGTCGTAGAGTCCGGTCTGCACTATGAAAATCTGACAGTCATCGGCAAGCACTCGTTGGATGGTAGTCTCGAAATCGTTACGACTGGTAGTTTCGATGCCATCCGAGACAATTACCAGCACTCGCCGCCCGGTGTAAGGACGCAGATAGGCAGCCGAGTCAATGATCGCATCGAAGAGCGAGGTCGATCCTTCCGGCTTGCCAAAGCTTTCAATCGTTCGTTCCAGCTTGAGAACATCGCTCGTCAGCGGCTGGGCCAGGTAGCTGTCAGACTCAACTGAATAAATTGCCGCTTCATCCGAGCGCCGCATTACTTTGCGAAAAAAGTGCATCGCAGCTTGCTTCTCAAACTCGCGGGCCGCATCCAGACTGCCGCTGTTGTCGAAAAGCATCACCAGACGGACGCTCGTCTCCGAGCGGGTCATATCGCTGATCGGCTTAATCTCGCCATCGACTCGTAATTCGAAATCCTCCAGCCTCAGGCCGGTAACGGCAAGACCATTTGGATCTATTACCGAAGCTGGAATAGGCACGAGGTTGGAGCTGACACGCACGGTGTCGGAAGGATCTATTTCCTCATTGGAACTGTCTTTAGGCGAATCTTTTGGGCGTGACTGATTCCCCGAACCTGACGTAGTAGAGCTCCGGGAGGAAGGAGTCCTGGCAGGTTCGGTAATCGGACCATTAGTCCTTGGCCTGGTTGGCGATGGCTTGGGCGTCTTTTCTTGGTTACGGCCGGATTGAGCAACAACAATCGTCGCGAGGCTGAGACCAAGGAACACAAAAACAGGCAACCGCAAATAGCGCTTTGCTGACACCACCGCTCTCATGCGTATACCTGGAGAGCCGGCGACTGGTCTTTTGTTTCCTGGAGCCAAGTGTCCCATTCTTTCAAAGCTAGTTCGACCTGAAGTTGATGCCTGTCTCGTTTTCTACGTACGCGCCTGCGATCTTGTTCTGTCAACGGCTGGAGCAGTGCAAATGTGATGTTCACGGGCTGGAAGTTTTTTGTTTCCGCGTTGGAAACGTAACGAGCCAGTGCTCCCATGGCGCTCAAGTGCGGCGCCTGAGTTAGAGCGCGGCCCAAAGACAGACGGGCTGCGTTTTGTCCAGCGAGCCAACCCATCGCTACCGATTCCACGTAACCTTCGACTCCGGTGATTTGCCCGGCGAAAAAGATATTGGGGCGCTCGCGCATTTGCATCGTTGCGGAAAGCACCCGTGGCGAACAGATGTAAGTGTTTCGATGAATCTGTCCAAACTGCAAAAACTCCGCGTGCTCCATTCCCGGGATCAGCCGCAACACCCTCGCCTGTTCGCCGTAACGTAGATGATTCTGAAAGCCGACAAGGCTGTATGCGTCAGCCATTAAATTTTCCTGGCGCAACTGCACCGCAGCGTAAGGCTCCAGTCCGGTGCGCGGATCGACTAACCCCACTGGCTTCATCGGGCCGAAGCGCAGCGTGTCAACACCGCGCCGTGCCAGCTCTTCAATCGGCAAACAAGACTCGAAC
The DNA here is from genome assembly GCA_963698325.1 of Blastocatellia bacterium. GTDB lineage: Bacteria > Acidobacteriota > Blastocatellia > Pyrinomonadales > Pyrinomonadaceae > PSRF01. The sequence continues at coordinate 607,541 of CAVOQJ010000018.1, forward strand.
CAGCGCGTCTCTTCGAAACGATGAAGAGGGACGCTTTTGGCTTCGATCAGGGCATTATAGAAGTGCGCATACTGCTGCTCATCAAACGGGCAATTGAGATAGTCGTCTCCACCTTTGCCATAGCGAGCGGCAGCAAACGGAATCGAGCGATCGATTGAATCTGCCGCGACGATGGGGGCAATAGCATCATAAAAGTAGAGCTGGTCGCTGCCGGTGAGTTTCATGATCTCGGCTGTCAAGGCACCCGATGAGAGCGGTCCGGTCGCAATAATCGTTATCTCGTTATCATCGATTTCCTTCACCTCTTCGCGCACCAGTTCGATGTTTGGGTGGTCTTCGATCTGCTCAGTAATGATCTCGGCGAATTTGTGACGATCGACTGCCAACGCTGCGCCGGCAGGAACACGCGTCGCGGCCGCTGCGTCCATGACAAGCGAGCCGGCCCGGCGCAACTCTTCTTTTAAAAGGTAAGGCGCACTACCGGGCTCATCCGACTTGAGTGAATTGGAACAAACGATCTCGGCGAGCTTGTCGGTCCGATGAGCCGGTGTCTGGTTTACGGGCCGCATTTCGAAGAGACGCACATGCGAACCGGCACGAGCTGCCTGCCATGCAGCTTCAACGCCCGCCAGTCCACCACCGATGACATTTACTTTTTTCATAATGCTGTAAAGCGCTCGCTCAACATTTCGAGGCAGCCAAACATCAAGGCTTCTTTTCGGTTGTCGCCGTTGGTTTTGGCGCGTCCAATTTGTACTCACCTACGTCGCCCGAAAAATGTTTGTAGTCGCTCCATTCGATTGTTTTGTTGAAGTCGCCGCCGCCAAACAGCAGCACCTTAACAGAAAGATTGATTTGAGCCAGCCGCGGTAACCAGACTCCCTCCACCATCCGCGTCTGCTCCATTACAACCGCGGCACCGGGCCGCAAATTTACCAGCAGCCCACCCGCCATTTTGAATCCTTCCGCAAGTCTCGCTTCGAGCCGCATCACCTGCTTGTCGGCCGGATCGATCCAAACAACTCCGACCAGTTTTGAAATCAGATCTTCCTGCCTGTTGCTCGACTTGAAACCCGGACGCGGACGAAAGTCGAAGACTACAGCGTCCCGATCGCGAAAGCGTTCGTGATGAGGGGAAACAAATTCGCAGACCCTCAAGAAACCTGAGATGTCTACGTCGTCATCTTCGCCGTCCTTAGCCCTGGCAGCTCTTTTTCGTTCGCGCTCGGCGCGATGCTTCTCCACTCGCTGCTCGTATTTTTCCTTATCGCGCTCAGCCTTGAAGAATTCTTCCTCAACTCGCTTCTGTTCTTTGGAGGCGCGTTCGCCAGACAGCGGAATGCCATTCTCACTGATAAGTCTCATTATTGGATCGCGATGTGTCACCGGAAAAACCTCAAACATCTTGACTGTTTCCTTCGTCACCTCGCCTTTCCTGTTGATCTCGCGATCAGTTTCCTTTTGCAAAAACGAATACTCCGCGGTGCGCTTCTCCAGTTCAGCCTGATTGAGGGAGACCTGGTGGAGTAGCGCCACAACATCCAATGTCTCGATGCCCGGCGGCGGATCGAAAAACGCATCAGAAATCCCCGCGTTGTAACTGGCGCGCTGAAGCACAAACGTCAGTTCTCCCGTGCCGCCATTGTTTACGCTGACGCGATGCGGCTCAAGAATGTTTCCCTCGGATCGATAGTCCGCAAGGCGAGTAGTAGTTTTGCGTGCTTCATCTTCAATGGCCACCAGCAGCTTCGTATTGAAACTGAAGAAATACCGCAAGCGCGCGCCGCTGCGGAGAGAGAATTCGACCACGTAGGCAGGACCTGTCTCCAGATCTTTGAGCGACATAACCCGGGCCAGAACGTTACTCTTTTTGATGTTAATTAAGCGCCCGCCATCGAGGACGGCCTGAAGTCTTGCCGCGGCAGCTTCCGCATCAGTGAGCGTGTGTAGTTGTCTGTCAAGGCCATGTGTCCAGACTGATCTGGGATTTGCAACTGAGATTATTTGACCGTTTCCGAACGTCATTTCCAGGCGTGCGGAGGCAGGTGTCTTAACCTGCGTTCGGGCCAGTCCCATTGTTTGTTCGTTGAGTTGAATCGTCCATTCGTAGGTCGCATCTCTAATATTAGCAACGCGCTTTTTGCCGCCAATGGCTTTCAAATAGCTTTCTACAATCTTTTCGGCCGAAGGTAATTTTCGCGGCGGCACTGATGCCTGTTGCGCGCACACCGATTGAGTCAGACCGCTGAGGAGAATAATGAAGGTGACTGCAACCCATATAACGTGTCGCCATGCAATTGTCGGCGGCAGACACTCCACCGCCCGCTGCGGGTCAATCGCCCGGTGATGCAACTCAGCAAGTTGGCTACTGGAAACTCGCCTCATTACTTTTTAGCTTTACGTTTTATAGCCGGACTCTTCTTACCAGCCGGTTTCGCCCCCTCTTTTTTGCGTTTCTTTTCAACTTTCCGGTGGGCCGCGGCCATCACTTGTGCCACCCGCTCTGCCTGCGTCAATCGCTTTCCCTCGCTTGCCTGTTGACCCGGATGCTCTTGTTCGCTCATCTCGCCCTGGTGTTTTTGGTATTCAAATTCATTTACCTGGGTGGCGCCGATCCTGGAAATCTCAAGATTTCTCATTTGCTCTCTGCCCATTCGCTCTGTCCTCCTATCTCGATTCCGCTGCCTATAAGTGCTTTGACTTGGCGTTCTGGTAATGCAAACTTTTGTTTCGTGGGCAAGCTAGCGGCCTCGGTTACACTGCCTGCTTGACACCGCAAAGTTCGCATTCGTATAGTGCAATCTCGCTTGGCAAAACCGATTCAAGCGAATGCATCCGATGCCGGCTTAGCTCAGTTGGTAGAGCGTCTGATTCGTAATTAGAAGGTCGCCGGTTCAACTCCGGCAGCCGGCTCCAGCTAAGAATAACTCACGCAATGAATTATAAGTGCAAAGCTAGCGGGGACAAGTGCTGGCTTTCGTCTTTTGTGTGCCTATAGTGTGCCAAGCTTGAAAAACCAGCGTGATCGGACTGCGCGGTTCACCAGAGAGCGCGGTCTCCATGCCCCCTACCGGGAGTTCGCCCATTCGATGAGGCAGGCCACGGGCGACCGCAAAAATATGAGTAGTGAAAAAACAAAAAAGACGAAGCAGCAGGAAAGGCATGGCGATACGTACCAAAGGCCGGAGCAGACTGGGTGTCTTATTTGGGGGCTAATATAGTTGACTGACCGTGAGTTGGTTTCAAGTTACAGCGTCAGGCGCACAGCGAAAGAATGAGACCGATGAGCCAACCCCCAGCGACGATGCAGATGCAGACAGGAATCACGATCCTGGCTCTTATCTTCGGAGCGGGCCTTTCTGAGTTGAGTTTGGGACTCAGCGCATACTTGCGGTTGTTCTCGTCAAGCAATATCTCCTCGATCCTCTGTGCGGTTACCTCTAACCGTTCGATGCTTGAAATAGCACGCATTTGAATCAGAAACCAAATGAGTGCAACGAAGAGTCCAACTGCGCAAGTAATAACCGCGAGTGGGCGCGGCAACGTAGTACCGCCTGAACGAAACAGCGCTGCTAAGAGTATGGCGTTCGTAGGCCAGAACGCACCGAAGATGCGCCACAGAACTTGGTCCTGGTTCCATCGGGCGTTCCAAGCTCGTGTTAGCTGATTATCAAGGTCTACCATTCACGAATCCGCAGCCTTTGGCAAAGGAAGAAATGAAAAAGGAAAGAGATAGACCAGCAAAAAGCTAAGTACGACCGCAAAAAGATCGTTAAGAGCAAGCCTCGCTGACAGCTACTGTTTGATTGCCTTCGGTATCGCCGGATTGGGCTTGCGTGGGAGTAAGCCGTTTACCCGGTCAAGCGCAAGTATAAGTTTCAGATTGTCAGGTGCATGTTCTAAAGCCGCTTTATACCAAAAAATAGCGTTTTGGAGGTCGTCTTTTTTCTCTGCTTGGCGCGCATCTCTAAACCAGTCTCTAGCTAATCTGAAATCGATCAGTTCCTCATCCACTCGATCCTTACATAAGATCAACCAAAGCCTCTCGCCCACGGTATCAGGAATCACAAAATCCCATTCTGGGTCAGCAAATGTGCGAGTGCTACCCTTCACCCGGTAATCCTTATCGTAATCAGTTGTTGTTAACGTCCTAGTTCGCCGGTTACTGCCGCAGTCATATTCTTCTAGGTTCATTGCGTGCGATTGATTATCTGCGGCCTTGACGCTCGTGTATCTAATCCAAGTGCGGGTAATGTTGTTTGGCAGTCTCTCGATTCGATCACGGTCATAGTAAGCCACGTCTTGAGATTTATCTTTCTCCTCTACAGATCGAACTGCAATACGCCAGCCTGAATGATAGATTTCTTTTGTCTCTTCTTGAGTAAACAGAATTTCGTCTTCTGGGATCGGAACTAGATATTTTTCAAAATTATCCGGCTTTGGTTTAGGGCGCGGGCGCTTATGTTGAAAAAAGGCATTAGGGATACTCAACAGGGCGCACACAGTAAAAAGGATTGCCTGTCGCATCGCTCTTGGCTCACTGGCAAGGCCGATTGTAGGCTGGCCGGTAGTTTTTGTCCTGCGCTTGTTTCTGAGTCATGTATTCACCCTCTTTAGTCGCTCCGTACCATCGAGTCCCAGGACAATGGTAGACGCCCGACTTTGTGTTGACCCAAACCCTTATATTGTCTTTGCTCGAATGCTGTGTTGCGGCATCAACAGACAGGTGCTGCGAATTCAGAACTATAGCAGCACAACCTAGCAACATTAAAAAGGTGAGCAGGATTGAGGCGAGCGCTTTGCGCATAAAAGACTCCTTGCATGAGAATGGGAGCCTTATATACACCTTAGCGAGCTAGTTGCGCAATGCTTGGTGTGTCAACTATATGACTAACCCTTCGCTAGAATAGCGGGACATCATGGGACTTAAAGACCTTGCAAAAGTCCTTGCATCATTTCAGGATAGTTCACTCGCTCCGATCCTCGCTCCGATCCTTGCCTGATAACTTGCATTGGATTATAACCCACTCAACCTTGAGGCGGACCGCTGAATGTATCCGCCTTGCGTGGTTGCTGGGGTGAGGACAGTGACCCGCTTAGAACGGGCGTTGCCGAGGTAAGAGACGGCAACGCCCTTCGCTTTTAGGCACACTCCCACCCGCCTGCCCGAAAGCAGTTCTCGTACTGACACGTTAAACCGCCAGTGAACCTAGAACGCTAAGTCGAGAATCGTGAGCAAGACTGATAGGCCACACGTCGGTATATCAGCGGGAGACGTGGAGCCAACAGTCGGCATATCCCCCGGTGACGATGTTTCCGTTCCGCTGGGCGCAGGTGCGGGAGCGCCGCACGTGTCAATAGTTCCGGCTAATGCGGAGCTAGAAAGAACGCCCGCCAAAGTGAGTGCTAACAAAAATCGCTTCATGGTTGTTTCTCCTGTTTTTTTGAGGTTCGAGAGACGATGCAAAAACTTCTGCATCTTGGAGAATAGAACTACCTCGCAAGTGTTCTTGCAAGGGCCGGGCGGTGAGACTTAATATGCCGCCGTCCGCACGATCTCTTTCACTCACTCTGAAAGGTTTATCTTGCATGAAGATAACCTCACCGAAGATCAACACGTCGCACCTAACAGCCAACGAAGAAGCATTGCGTCGCTGTCAGATCGCTTTGGAGTTACGAGACAGCGGCGATTTCGACGGAGCGCAGGATGTAATGCGCCGTTTATGGCGAGGCATCGGCAGTCGCCCCGAAACGGAAGCGTTGCATCCCTCAGTTGCTGCTGAAGTCTTGCTGTGTGTCGGGATTCTGACGGGCTGGATCGGTAGTCGAAACGAAATCAAAGAAGCGGATGACTATGCCAGGGATTTGATCACTGAAAGCATTACCTACTTTGAGTCTATCGGAGACTCAAAGAAGGTTGCGGAAGCACGAACTGAACTCGCTTATTGCTATTGGCGCGAAGGCTCGTTTGATGAAGCACGGATCATGTTCACTGAGGCGCTCAAGAAATTAACTACCGAAGGAAAGACAAGGGCGAATGCGTTACTGGGGCTGGCAGTGGTGGAGCGCACATCGTCGCGATATGACGAAGCTCTAAAAATCCTCACCGATAATGCTCGGCTATTTAAGAAACTCTCACACCCTACTCTGAAGGGCTTCTATCACAACACTTTTGCTCAGTTACTCCAAGCAACTGTCAGTCCTGAAAAGAAAACCGAAGAACTGAAACGGGTTGTGAGGGAATACGAGCAAGCGGATCATCAATTCAAACTCGCCCGCAATACAGTTTTCCGCGCTCTGGTAAAGAACAATATCGGAATCGTGCTGAGGGATTTAGGTCGTTATCGTGAGGCGCAAGAATACCTTGATCATGCCCGCCGCTTGATAGTCAGCGTTAGAGACAAAGTAAGAACTGCGCAGATCGATCAAGCGCGAGCTGAACTTATGATCGCGCAACGAAGATTCACGGAAGCCGAAAGAGTGGCGCGAGGCGCGGCCAAAAGCTTTGAAAAGGCTGGACGGCAATGCCTGTTAGTTGAAGCACTGACAGTGCGCGGGATCGCCTTAGCGCGACTTGGGAAAACGGAGCAAGCGCAATATATCTTTCAGCAAGCCATTGAAATAGCGCAACAGGTCGAAGCCTTAAACGTGGCTGGCATAGCGGCGCTTACTCTGATTGAGGAATTAGATAATCTTTCCCCTCAGACCATAGCCGTTGCTTACGAGCGAGCGCACGAATGGCTGGAGCATTCACAGAGTCCAGATTTACACCGGAGAATGAGCGCGGCTGCGATTAAAGTTTTGGCGAAGGTGCAAGCAGGACTGATACCGGAAGATGCTGAGGTTCTGGCGAATAAACCTGTGGACTTCGATCAAGAATTATTGAGGTACGAAAACGGATTGATCAAACGGGCGCTTGCTCAGGTAGATGGTAGTCTCACTCGTGCCGCTGCGAATCTCAGAATGAGTTACCAGAAGCTCGGCTATATTTTGGAAACCAGACACAAGGCCTTACTCAAGGAACGGACTCCGATACGCCGCCGCTCACGGAAGGATCAATAGACCAACGTCTCAGCCGTACAGCATTCGCTCAAGTTTCTCCGTTGCGGCCTGCTGCATAGAAGGTAGGACATGGGGAGTAGGTATCGAGCGTCAAAACGATGCTGGCATGCCCTAATCGCTCGGAAACAACCTTCGGGTTCTCACCCGCGGACAAGAGAAGAGTTGCGCAGGAGTGTCTCAAGTCATACAGCCTCAAACTCTGTGCAAGCTTCGCGTTAGTGAGTACTGGTCGGAAGTGTCGGCTCGAATCGTTTCCGATTGGTCCAGCAAAGCGTACAGGAGCGCTAGGCGCATCGTCTGAGCCTCAGCCCTGCTGATTACAGCACCTGAAAGACCGTGGGGACGAGACAGTTGAGAAAGCGGTTGACGTTATTGAAAGCGTGCTCTACCAAAAGGCGCTCAGCGGTGACATTGTCGCGGTGATTTTCTACCTCAAGGGCCATCGCCCGCAGTATCGCGATAGGCTGAACATCGACATCAAACAACTGCACAGCGAAATCGAAGAGAGAATCGCGCACCTTAAAGCGAATCCTGACTTGCTCGCAGGAGCCAATTTCCCGGCGACACAGTGACGCCTTAGCGAGCCTCAATTTACGACCCCCATGCCGGGAACTGGACCTTTCTGTGATGAGCTTCAGGCACAGGGCCAAGGATGCGGGAGTAGAAAAACAAAAAGGCGCTTTGGAGTTCTTAAAACTATCCGGGTTTATGCCTTGCTTCTGCTTGAGGTGAGATAATTCCCTTTGTTTGAGCTTTTTGTTTAGGGTTTGAATACTCCTGAAGCAGCCGCGTGTTCCTGTACGCTAGGTAGTTGAGGCTGTGACCCACTGACGTTCTCAAACGTAGTTAGGTCGTTCTCAATTATAGATAGAACGGCCAACGCAAATTGATTGGGTGAAAGGCCGAATGTGCGACCATCAGGTGCGCATTCTACGATTGAAACTGCATTGTGAACAAACGCAATAATCCCATCGAGCCCCTGTAAAGTTGCTTGATGCAGCAGTCCATGTCGATAGACCCTCCAGAAGCGTTTGGCGTTCTCCTTTTTTTGAAATTGAGGAAAGAGCTTTACCAGTTCCTCGTGAAAACTATCAGGCAAATTATCCTGTGTGATGGTTAGTTTTTGCCGTAAGTACCGTTCGAGTATCGGCAGAGTCAGCATTAAAACCGCAAAGCCGGTGTGCTCATCTTTAGCGATGAGCGTCTCAATTGGTTCTTTGTACCAAAGCTGGAATCTTTGTGAAGTATCCACGCGGGACAAAGTCTAGTTCGGCTCTTGTCAAACTGTCAAAAACGAACTGCCCGACAAAAGGTAGCGTCTAAAGTTGTATTGCCCGCTTGAAGACGTACATTCCACCGGTAGACCACTCTTTGTCCTTCAGTATTGCCGACACTAACTCCCACCCGTCGGAGCCAAGCTCGTTAAAGAATCTACGACTTGTCCACTGCACGGTATCCATTTCTCTGTCTATGCCGTTCAAACGGTAATGAAAAGTCCCTCCTGATTCAGCCACTATTTCAACAAAGAGGTATTCCCACTTCTGCATAGCTATTTCGGCAGGCTTAATTGATCGTCAGCAATGGTTTCAAGTCTAATCGCGGTGCGTCCGGTCAACAGAGGCGGCAAGATGACGCACGGCAGCATAACAGAGCAAGCGATCTATAACATTGTTGCGGAATCTGCTGAGCGCCTGGGCATCGGAAAAAGCGCCCCGCACGAATCGCCGGACGTTTGCCGCGCTCGCACACAAAGGCGGATCGACACTCGATCAGATTCAACTCTCCCTGGGCCACGGCTCGATCCAAACTACAGAGCGCTACCTGGGCGTTGAGCAAGACTTGACGGATGCGCCGTGCGATCACTTAGGACTGAGACTCTAAGTGGAGACCGCAAAGATTCTTGCCCTTTGCGGTGAGCTTGGGCCATCATAAGGGCGATTACATCCGAGCACCCAAATTTGGGGAGACAACGAGTGACTAAGCGATTACTGCGATGGTTTACCTTTAATGTGGTTTTTGCGCTGTTCCCGTTGATCACTGCAATCTTGTTTCGGAAGTTGGCTGGAAAACTAACACCTGACGACATCGCGCAATCGCCGGAGATACTATTTTTTGCGCTCATGATTAGTGCAACCGCGCTTGGCGATCTAAGCGAAGTCATTCCTTCCGTTGGTCTGGACGCTTTACTAGGCGCTTTGGCCGCAATTCTACTTATCGGCTCTATATTCTCAGCTATCTTGTACGGCGGATTGCTTTATAACAGCATCATGGACACCGATCCAATCTTTCGGGCGCGCCTTTTGAACTATTCAATTTTCTTGGCCGTCAGTCTTTTTGGCGTGAGCACTCTTACGGAAGTTATGCTTGGAAGGATTGCGGGCAAATAAATGAAGGTGCTGAATTACATTTTGGAGTGGGGTTCCCTCGCTATAGCAGTTTTAGCCACAATCGCTACCCTAGTAGTTGCGCTGAGTCTGTCAAAGCACAGAGATAAAGAGTATAGGAAAAGGTACGAGGACTTTCTGCGCCAGAAGGGTCGAGTAGAGTCCAGAATTCAAAAGGCTAGGGGTGAAGGTGAGGAATTATGAAAGACGCGAGCAAGCTAATTAGAGATTTCATCTATGTCGATGTTGAAAGGCTGTACTCCTTATACTCACAAGTTTTCGAGGGGGTGGCTGATCAAATTATCCAATCTTATATCGACGCATCGACGAGCATGAATTCCCAGAGAGACTCGCTGCTAAAGGGGGGCACTGTTGAGGCGCGAGTAGCCGAAATGTCGCGCAAGACTGAAAATAAGTTTCTTTATGATCACATGTATAATTTGTTCGAGGCAAAAATTAAGAACGCAATTTTGGAATCCCCAGAAATAAGTCCCGACAACTTTCGCAGCATCCTCAGCCAGGCGTTCATGATTAAAGTGAATGGTGCCGCTGAAATCGAAGACTACACTCGTCTTAGCAGCATTTTGGAGAAATACAACGTTATTGGACAAGCCGTCGCGTACGCCGGGCTTAGCTCCTCCAGTGAACTGACCGAGGCCATCGACGAGTTGGAGAGTTCAATAGAACAGGTTAAGGATAGAAACAAGAAAGCGAAAGCGCGTGCACAGGCAGCTAGACACACTGACAAGAAGGCACTCGCGCTCAAGCAAGCCAAAGAGGCAGGCCTTCAGCACGACCAAACGTCCCTAGATAACCTCAATATGTTCATAGAGCTATTCAACCCGGACGCTTTCGATGTAACCATCGTGCCAGAGAGCGGTGAGAACGTTGTGTTTCGAGGTGCTATAGATAAACAGTGGCTCCGAATTGAGCCTAGGCTGCTTAGGTCGTTGTATGGCGGGTTTATCGAATCTAATTGGACAATGGTGGGCCAAGTGACTTACTTGCCGGGGGTTCAGCTGCCGGCAGTTGGTACGGGACAGGCCGTAATTGACGAAAACGATCCTAATCCGTCTATGCGTGATCCTTATAGAAATATATTTAGAACCGCTAGGGTTCTTGAACGCATGTTTCTCGAAAGCAAGGAAAGAGTCGAGGTGCTTGTCTACCCACTAGCTATTTATCGAGAAATGGCGTTAGCAACTGACGCAGTGGATGTAGCAGCCGGTCAATAAGTGGTCAACGAAAAATATGCGAGTTTGTAAACAAAAGAACGAGAAGCGGTTGCACACCGTACAGATGATCCGCCTTGTGACGTAGTTGTGACGCGAATTCAGATAAGAGGATAGGCAACTGATAAAGCTCGATATAGATTCATCAAAAACACCTGAAAAACCGCCGTGGCTGCAACCTGTGAAAGACGTTTAGTTTACGAGAATCTCTCGGAAGCGATTCGTAATTAGAAGGTCGCCGGTTCAACTCCGGCAGCCGGCTCCAGAAATCCCACATTTCCCAAACAGTATAGGTATCAGGACGAAAGGCGGCAAAGTCTGCCGTCCCTTCGTGGGGCGAGAACTCCAACGAGATAAGCGGCAATATAGCTGTGATAATCTTTTCGCAATGAGACTGACTTCCGAAGAGCTAGCGCAATATGATCGTGATGGCTTTCTCGTTCGGACAGGCTTTGTAAAAATCAGCTCTTGTGATCGTTTGCGTGCGCGCGCTGAAGAGCTGGTGCACGACTTTGACGCGAGCGGCATCGTGTCGATCTTCTCCACACACGAACAGAGCCGGTTGAGCGATGATTACTTTCTCACCTCCGGAGATAAGATTCGTTTCTTCTTCGAGGAGGATGCGTTTTTGCCGAATGGCACGCTCAAGCAGGGCAAGGAAAACTCGATAAACAAGATCGGACATGCGCTTCACGATCTCGATCCAGTCTTCAGTGAGTTTTCAAGAACGCCGGATATCGCGCAGTTAGTAGCAGACCTCGGCATTGAACGACCGTTGCTCTTGCAGGGAATGTACATCTTCAAACAACCGAAAATTGGCGGCGAAGTCACTTGCCACCAGGACAGTACATTTCTTTACACCGAGCCGATTGATATCGTCGGACTTTGGTTTGCGCTCGAAGATGCGACGCTTGAGAACGGTTGTCTCTGGGCAATCCCGGGCGGACACAAACTCGGATTGAAATCGCGCTGGTTGCGCAGCGCGGAAGGTGGCATGAAGTTTGAGATTTTTGATTCCAACCCGTGGCCTGAAGAGAAACTTGTACCGCTCGAAGTGCGCAAAGGTAGTTTGATCATTCTTAGTGGCCTGTTGCCGCACAAGAGCCTCGCCAACCGCTCAACAAAGTCCCGCCACGCCTATACGCTTCATGTGATCGGCGGGACCTGCCGTTACCCGGAAAGCAATTGGCTGCGGCGCGCTCCTGAGCTGCCTTTGCGGGGCTTCGATTACTGAATTTGAGACACAAACTCTCGGTTGGAAATTAACAATTGAAGGCAGGAATTCCGAAAAGGAGGCAAAACCTCAATAAAACCCGGTTGTCTTTAGGTAGTTGGGCGCAGCAGTCCGCGGAAGATGCCCTGAATCCTGACGTTTCGCGCGGGCACTCGAATCGATTCCAGTTGAGAGTTGGAGGGCCGCAGTTCCACTTCCGAACCATGGCGGTAGAGCCGCTTTAGAGTCGCGTGAGTTTCATCGATTAGGGCGACAACTATCTCGCCGTCGTGAGCTTCGGCGCGATCCTCGATCAAAGCGATGTCTCCATCGCAGATGTGCTCATCAATCATCGAATCGCCCTGCACGCGTACCGCATAGACTTTTTCCGGTCTCACTCGCGAAAGCATGAAGCGTGGCACTGGAATCATCTCGCCATCCGGCACAACTTCAATCGGCTGGCCCGCAGCAATCATGCCGGCTAACGGAACCTCACAAAGCAAATCCGACGGCGGTAATTCTTGCTGGTTAATGACGAGTGCAAAAGATCCATCCCGACCGTGAATGGTGATCAAACCAAGCCGTTCAAGTGCTTTTATATGTTTAGCAACTGTCGCGCGTGACTTTACTCCGATGTGCTTGGCGATCTGCGTGTATGAAGGAATGTAACCACGCCGCTCGAGGAAGCGAACCAGGTAATCGAAAACTTCTTTTTGACGTTGGGTGCGGGGGACCTTCATTTTCAATCGACCAATTCAATCAACTCATCACAGATCATGATGAAAAGTTAGCGGCATTCTATGGCGCGGTAACAAAAGCGTCAAGCTCTTCTTGCGCGCCATAAACCATGAAGCTGAATCTAGTGCGGCGAGTAGCGTGCCAGTGTGCGCGGAAAGATGCGCACCCCGGAGGGCATCTGAGTCAACGTCATAGCGTCGTTAGTCAAAACTTCACTGGCTTTCATGTCATAAACTGCCTCGTTAAGATCATTGTCCGGGCTGATCACCGCGCCCTTTAAAGCTGCACCGATGAAAGCGCCCTTGCTACGTGAGTATGAAAGAATGCCGGCGTCCATTCTTAGATTTGTGGAAGCCGCGGCTTCACGTCCAACTGGACCAGCGGCCACACCAACTTCTCCACCAAGCTCAAACTTGTCTTTCAACAGACCTTTCAAACCCGCTTCATTCATGATTAACAAAATGTAGTCTGTCTTCGTGGCGCCGATTTGCGCGCCAAAGCTCCCACCACTCAGATTGAAAAACGCGGGTGCCGACCAGCCATTTGGCGTGCGCTTGCTGATGACACCCTGACCGCCTTTACCGCCAAAAATAAAAGCTGCCTTGACGACACCCGGGAAGACCGCAATGGCTTCAGCCTTATCCAACAGCTCGTGGGGGATCGCCTTATCCCGCGCGTTCATAATTTCAGTAAAAACTTCGGCTGCCGCGCGTGAATGTCGCGTCGCATCCTGTAATCTGCTCTTCTTCTTTTGTGCCGATACCAGGTTCGCGGAAAGCACCAGGAACAAGACCGCACTCACCATACAAATCGCCGTTTTTCGCGTCGAAAACTTCATGAATTGCCTCCTATTAGTATGAACTACAAGGTGAACTAATACTCGAAAATACTGAGAACAGCAACAACAGCGTCCCCCAGCGCGCCGGTTGCGAGACCAGGGTAAGCTTCGGTTACTCCCTGACTCGTCCTCATGTTTTGCGAATTCTGCCGCTGTGGGCTGCGGATATTTTCGCTGGTGCACCCAATCAACAGTGTCTGTCCTCAAGAAACCAAGAACAATACAAAAGGTACGTTGAGGGCACGAAGCTTGCTCTGTGCGTTAGACACACAGACTCCAAAACCGAAGCGGGAGAGAATCGAGGGTTTGCAAATACCGGGCAGGCTTGACTGCCCGAACCCCAGTCAACCAATCAGAGGAGAAGATACCGATATGAGAGTGAACACACGCGCATTGCTGTCAGCTACAGCCATCATGCTTGTTCTGGTGATTCCGTCCGCAGCATGGGCGCAACACAAGCACACACAGAGCACGCAGAAGAAGTCCGGCATGCCAGGCATGAGTGCGGAGATGTCGAAGATGATGAAATCGCCGCATCACATGCTGATGACGGCGCACATGAAGAGTATGTCTGAGTTCGCCAGGACACTGCGTGATCAGGCAGTGAAGCCTGAAGCTCTGGACGTTGAATTCGCACGCGCGGCTGTTGCCGAGCTAAGACATAACCTCGACGCAATGGAAGCCATCCACCAAAAACACATGGAAACGATGAGCGCCGAGATGAAATCGAAGATGCAGATGATGATGGAAAAGATGGACAAGGACCGCTCAATGGTGAAGGACCAGGTCAGCGCGCTCGAGACAGATGTGCAGGCCAATACGCCGGACTCAAAGCAAGTGGCCGCGCACGCCAATGCTCTGCTCAAACACTTCGGCATGATGTCGAAGATGCACGGTGGAAGCAAAGCAGGTAAGAAGATGGAGATGAAGAAGATGATGGAAATGAACAAGATGTAAGATCCAGCCTCAATGCGAGTTTTGCCGTTGAGCGCACAATGTTGCGTTCCGGGTGCGATTCTTGCGCTGCGCTAAGGTGGGAAGCAAATCAACCATACGTCCACCCCACAATTAGCCAACACAAATATCACAGATACACAGGAGATTAATGTCATGAACGAATCGAGCAAGACACCCCTGGTCATCGCGTTTGTCGTCGTCGTCGTGCTTTTTCTGATCTTCGGCGGCGGGGCAATGACCGGGTCAATGATGAGTGGCGGGATGATGGGACACGGATGGATAGGCGGGTTTAGTTGGATGTGGATTCCTACTTTACTCACCCTCGGTCTCGGTGTCCTGCTTGGTTGGGTGATCTTCGGGAAGAAGTGACCGACCTAAAACATGAATCACCAAGTTGTCTGGCAAGGAAAATAAGATGCCCGTATTCCATCCTGAGCGGCACCGTACACAGCATATAGGATGGCTCCGCGCAGCCGTTCTGGGCGCAAACGACGGGATAGTCTCGACTGCTAGTCTGGTTGTTGGTGTGGCCGCGTCAAATGCAACACATACTGCGGTGTTGGTGGCAGGTGTCGCAGGCTTGGTTGCAGGGGCCATGTCCATGGCTGCGGGTGAGTATGTTTCGGTCAGCTCCCAGTCAGATACCGAGCAAGCGGACATCGAACGTGAACGAACGGAACTCGCCGCCAATGGAAATTACGAGAGAAAAGAGCTTGCAGCCATCTACGTCAAACGTGGGCTCGATCCGACTCTGGCAAATCAAGTCGCAGAACAACTAATGGCCAGGGATGCACTTGCAGCACATGCCCGCGATGAACTGGGCATCTCAGAAACGATTAGTGCCCGACCTGTTCAGGCAGCGATTACTTCCGCCGTAACGTTTGCAGTTGGCGCCGCGCTACCTTTACTCGTAGTTGTCCTCGCGCCTGCCACTGGCCTCGTGTTTCTTGTTGCAGGAACTTCTCTATTCTTTCTCGCACTTCTAGGCGCCTTGGCGGCTTATACCGGCGGCGCCCGTATCCTAATAGGAACAGTGCGTGTCACATTCTGGGGGACTCTTGCGATGGCAATAACGGCAGGCATAGGAGCTTTGTTTGGGACGGCTGTGTGAAGTCTTATCGGAATAGAAAAGGAAAAAGAACATGAGTGCTCAGCAACCGAAACATTCAAAATACGGATTCAGTAAGACTGTTGATGTTCCTTACGAAGAGGCCGTCGAAAAGGTGCGGGCCGCGCTCAAGGCCGAAGGCTTTGGCGTGCTTTGTGAGATCGACATAAAGGAGAAACTGAAAGAAAAGCTCGGCGTTGATTTTCGCAATTATCTAATCCTCGGCGCCTGCAATCCGCCTCTCGCATACAAGACTCTGCAGGAAGAGATCAACATCGGACTGCTCCTTCCCTGCAATGTCATCGTTTATGAGGCTGACGAAGCCGGAAAATCTGTAGTTGCCGCGATAGATGCCAAGACGATGCTGTCGGTGGTGGAAGACAATGCGACTCTCGACGCAGTAGCTACTGAGGTGAATGAAAAGCTCAAACGGGTAGTTGCTCGGCTTTAGACAAATGATGAAGTGGTAGGCCTACCTCCGATTCGAACTGCCAGGGAAAAGAATGCGGTATCGGGTGATTTGTAGAGACCCCATGTTTACCGCTTATTTGCTACTAGCAGCGCCGCAGGGAAAAACCTTCGCTCAACCCAGCCGGACAGGGATGTCGATGATAGAATCTCGCTGTGAGGATTCACGAATTCGTCTGGGCTGAGGATAGAATTGACCACATCTCCCGGCATGGTTCAGGCTGGAGGAAGTTGAACAGGCATGCATTGGTCGGCCATTGGTCCAGCGAGCAAAGTCCGAGGGCGAGAATCCTGTTTACTATGTTCTAGGACAAACCGATGCGGGCAGATATCTGTTCGCAGTCGTCATCCGTTTTCCTGATGGCAAAGGATACACGGTGACTGCGCGGCCCATGACCAACAAAGAAGAGCGCCGATACCGGCGATGGAAAGAACGATGAAAACACAACACTTACCAAAGACTGATTCGATTCAGGAGTTGGCCCACTTTTGGGACACGCACGATCTGACGGACTTTGAAGACGAGTTGGAGGAAGTCACTGAGCCCGTCTTCGAACCAGCGACGGTGATTCCTCTGAATCTCGAATCGGAAGAGGCGGAGGCTGTCAGAAGGATCGCTGAAGCTAGAGGGATTGGCGACGCCGAACTGATCCGAGGATGGGTGCGAGAGAAGATACATGCCCGGTGAAGACGGCAGTTCTTACTCGTCATGGCACTTAGTCTGCTTCTGAAATAGAATGCGAAGACTCATTCTCATACTTGGTTGTCTATTTCTTCTTCATCAGCCTTACTTGACTTATTCTCAGGCAAGAACAACGGGAAAACGCCAACGGGCGGCTACGCTCACTGCGAGGCAGATTGCCGATAGGGTACTGCGCTCTGTGGTAGTGATCCTGACCATCGATTTGAATATATAGATGATGAGAAGGGCAACTGGATTGAGAAGCGCGAGTTCACCTATTTCCCGAGCAGACCAGAAGATGGATGGTTAGAGGGGGACGTAACTTATCGAGAGATAACCTACTTCCGATAAAGATGAGTGTCAGCTAGCTGCAGGTGGATCGATGAGAATACTCATGAGGATAAAGATGCCGGATATCACAGCAATAGCGATCTTCACAGCACAGCTGAGCACGCCGCAGACGCAAAGCATTGCCGATCACCGAAACTGAGCTGAAGCTCATCGCGGCAGCGGCAATCATCGGACTTAACAGAATTCCGAAGAATGGATAGAGAGCTCCGGCTGCAATAGGAACGCCAAGCGAATTGTAGATAAACGCAAAGAAGAGATTCTGTTTGATGTTCCTCATGGTCAACCGGCTCAAAACGCGAGCGCGGACGATGCCGCGCAGGTCTCCCTTGACCAGGGTAACTCCGGCACTTTTCATTGCCACGTCGGTTCCAGTTCCCATCGCTATTCCCACTTGAGCCTGAGCAAGCGCCGGCGCGTCGTTGATGCCATCGCCGGCCATCGCCACGAATCGACCCTCAGCTTGAAGCTTTTTCACCACCTCAACTTTCTGATTCGGCAACACCTCAGCCACTACTTCGTCAATGTTGAGCTTCTTCGCCACGGCGTTGGCCGTCGTGCGGCTATCGCCCGTTAGCATGACTATACGAATGCCTTCTGAGTGTAGTTGTCTGATCGCTTCCGCCGTGCTTTCTTTGATCGGATCAGCGACACCAACCAGACCCGCCGATTTGCCGTCAACCACCACGAACATCACTGTCTGCCCGTCGGCGCGTAAGCTTTCGGCCTTGGTTGCGAGTTCCCCGGCATCGATTTTCAAGTCATCGAGAAGAGCACGATTCCCGAGCGAAACCTTACTGACCATCAACCTCTCCTATCACGCCCTTACCGGTCAATGAATCGAACCTCGCTGCATCGGTAAGCTCAACGCCGCGCTCCTGCGCGCCGGCAACGATGGCTGCTGCAAGGGGATGTTCGCTGCCCGTTCTCGAGACTTGCAGCCAATCTCAATAATGTTTGTTCATCAACTGCGCCAGTCGTCACAACGCTGATGAGTTTCGGTTTGCCTTCAGTAAGCGTCCCGGTCTTGTCAACTACCAGCGTGTCCACCTTGCGCAGGATTTCGATGGCTTCGGCATTCTTGAAGAGCACTCCGCTCTGCGCAGCTTTTCCGGTCGCTACCATGATCGACATCGGAGTTGCCAAGCCAAGCGCACACGGACAAGCAATGATCAGCACCGCGACTGCGTTCACCAAGCCATGGGCCATACGCGGCTCTGGTCCCCAGATGCTCCATACGACAAACGTGATTACCGCAATGGCCACAACGGCCGGCACGAAATAACTGGAGACCACATCCGCGAGTTTTTGAATGGGCGCGCGGCTGCGCTGCGCTTCGGCAACCATTTGGACGATCTGCGCTAATAATGTCTCTGAACCGACGCGCTCCGCCCGCATCACAAATGAGCCTGTGCCGTTCACCGTCGCGCCAATCACGCGGTCGCCTGCACGCTTCTCCACCGGTATCGGCTCACCTGTGACCATCGATTCATCAACTGCGCTAGAGCCGTCGATCAGTACCCCGTCCACCGGCACCTTCTCGCCGGGTCGGACACGCAACCGATCACCTACCTGCACCTGATCGAGAGGAACGTCTTCCTCGGTGCCATCTTCACGTATGCGACGCGCAGTTTTTGGTGCGAGACCAAGGAGTGCTTTGATCGCCGCGCCCGTCTGACTACGCGCCCGAAGTTCAAGTACCTGGCCCAACAATACAAGCGTCGTAATGACTGCCGCTGCTTCGAAGTAAACCGGCACCTCTCCCACAGGATCGCGAAAGGACGGCGGAAAGATCTCAGGAACCAATTTTGCAATCACGCTGAAAACATACGCGACGGCTACACCCAGGCCGATCAGAGTGAACATGTTCAGGCTGCGATTTACAATCGACTGCCAGCCGCGAACGAAGAAAGGCCATCCACCCCAGAGCACGACTGGCGTAGCCAGAACAAATTCAATCCAACCAAGCGAGCGCATTGAGAAAACTCGTTCAAAAGGATTCCCCGGAACGAACTCACTCATTGCTATGAAGAGCAGAGGGACAGTGAGAACCACGCTGACCCAGAATCGCCGCGTCATATGGATCAACTCGGGATTCTTTTCATCTTCGAGTGAAACGGTTCGCGGTTCGAGAGCCATCCCGCAGATAGGACAGTTTCCGGGTTTGTCACGTACTATCTGCGGATGCATTGGGCAGGTGTAGGTAATCTTCTCAGAACCGGCATCGGTAGCGATCAAATCACGCTTATCGAAACCGGGAGCAGCAGCGACTGAGGCGGGCTCCCCGGCGGCCTTCTCAATTGCGATTGAGTGGATTGATGTGGGCTGAGCAGGTTTATTGAGGAAGCGCTCGGGATCTTCACGGAACTTATGTAAACAGTGCAGGCTGCAAAAGTAATACGTCTTGCCTTTGTACTCGTATGATCCTGCAGCCGAACCAGGATCGACAGTCATGCCGCACACGGGATCGATCACCACTGAGGCTTTGTTATCGTCGGACTTGTTAAGCTCGGGATGGCTATGCATGTTGTTTGCGGGCCCGGTCAGTTTGGAATTGGAGTTTTATAGTAACGCAAACTGTTAGTTTGCGCGGAGCCGCTGGTGTTAGACCGCAAACTAGCAGTTTGCGTTACAGAAGAGTTTTCTCAACTCTACAACAAATCGCCAAGCAAAGAGAGCGCGGGGCCCCACAAGCCCGCGCTCTCCTTTTCTGCGGAGGGTCCCAGGCGACCCTCAGCAGCGCCAAGTTTTTAACTTACCCATTACTTACCATTCGAACCGACTTCGATATTCCCCCGATACCAGGAATGCTTTAACCATTTCAGCTCTGTGGAAGTCGCCGCCGTGCTCGTCCAGCTTATTGAGCCAGAAGTTAAAGCCGCTCCAATCCTGATCGGGACCCTCGTTTGGATTGCGATGCAGGTAACCGAAGTATTGCATGAGCACAAACGCTGGGTTCTTCTCCTTGCGGCTGAACTCTGCATTCTCCGAAACTTTACGCAGCACTGAACCACGCGTTTCAAGCGCGGAGTCGAGCCTGCTAATAAGATCCTCGCGCTCCTGTTCCAGAGGCGTGACCCCGGTATTCGCAAATAATTCGGTTACGAACTGCCTGTTTGATTTGCCATCGAACCGGGTGCGGAAGTCATCTCGATTGGCCCAACGCTCGGCCGCCTGGCGCTTGTTGTCCTCCAGCTTTTGTTCCCAACCGGTCTGGCCGAAATCGAAGCGCTAATACCCCTCTTTCCGGAGTGACGCAATCCTTACGATCCTCCTGAACCCGGTTTGAACTTTGATGGCTATCACTTCTGGCTGGCCAAACTCATTCAATTCAACGGCGACTTTGTCATTGCCGATATGGTCAAGGCTTTCCTTGTCTCTGGCGAGTACAGGGGAAAGTTTGCCCCCTGACCGCGATGGAATGGTAGTGATAGAAAGCCCGGTATCGAGTACTGGTTTAGTTTGGTAATGAAAGCAGCAAGTAATGAGTCGCCGGGAATTCAACAAGGAAAAGAAAAGATACAGAACCGAGCGCGGTAGCGCCGGATGGTAAAGTCAAGCTGAGTGTTAGGAGTATTGCCCAGCTTATGGCCAACGTAGACTCTAGCATCCGGCGCTACCGCGCTCGGTTCTGTAATGGTTCTGCATAGTTCCCGAAGTTGACACAGTCGCGCGACCTGCGGCCAACATTCTGTAAAGTTCCTCGTCCCGATTCTAAACTGAACCAGTAGCGCCGGATGGTAAAGTCAAGCTGAGTGTTAGGAGTATTGCCCAGCTTATGGCCAACGTAGACTTTAGCATCCGGCGCTACCGCGCTCGGTTCTGTAATGGTTCTGCATAGTTCCCGAAGTTGACACAGTCGCGCGACCTGCGGCCAACATTCTGTAAAGTTCCTCGTCCCGATTCTAAACTGAACCAGTAGCGCCGGATGGTAAAGTCAAGCTGAGTATTAAGAGTATTGCCCAGCTTATGGCCAACGTAGACTTTAGCATCCGGCGCTACCGCGCTCGGTTCTGTAATGGTTCTGCATAGTTCCCGAAGTTGACACAGTCGCGCGACCTGCGGCCAACATTCTGTAAAGTTCCTCGTCCCGATTCTAAACTGAACCAGTAGCGCCGGATGGTAAAGTCAAGCTGAGTATTAAGAGTATTGCCCAGCTTATGGCCAACGTAGACTTTAGCATCCGGCGCTACCGCGCTCGGTTCTGTAATGGTTCTGCATAGTTCCCGAAGTTGACACAGTCGCGCGACCTGCGGCCAACATTCTGTAAAGTTCCTCGTCCCGATTCTAAACTGAACCAGTAGCGCCGGATGGTAAAGTCAAGCTGAGTGTTAGGAGTATTGCCCAGCTTATGGCCACGTAGACTCTAGCATCCGGCGCTACCGCGCTCGGTTCTGTAATGGTTCTGCATAGTTCCCGAAGTTGACACAGTCGCGCGACCTGCGGCCAACATTCTGTAAAGTTCCTCGTCCCGATTCTAAACTGAACCAGTACCCGGTATCGCTACGCTTCACGCGACCATGATTTCGCGCGGCTTTATTAGTTAGACCACGCGAGTAAAAGCCGAGTTAGAAACGATGCATGTTTTCTTACATTGACGAATTCTGAATTCTGAATAAAATGCTGGGTTAACGGCGCTGGGTTGCTGGGGTGAGGACAGTGACCTGTTGAGGCTGAATGTCTCCGCCAACCGATGTGAGGCCGGGCCAAACCCGGCCTCTCGGTTTTTTGGGATAGGGCTTTGCCGGGCGATATAGTTTCAGTTCTTTACTTTGATCTTTTCCGGAGCGCTGCGTGCGGCCTATACCCGCCTGTGCAGCGAAAGGATTGAACCCGCGGTCTGAATCACGCTCACCTACGTACACCGCCCAAGAAGAACAACGCTGGCACAAGTATTCAACCTGCATCGCTATCTTGAAGGGTTTTTGAAGGGGTTTTTCGTGAAGGGGTTTTTCGTGAAGGGGTTTTTCGTTGACACTGTTTATAGACTGTAGTATAGAGTGCGCATCTTGCGGATCATACTTCCTCGGATCGACCTTCCGCGAGGTCTATAGGCGCACCTCCCGTCAGCTCAGAAAACAAGATAGACCCTTGGTATTAACCAAGGGACACTCCCGCCCAGCTGGTACTGCACTCTCGGTTCCCCCGACGCTGATCTTTCGGAATGCGAGCGCTTAACGTTGGGATGCCTCCGTCTCGTGAGAAGCCCAATTACACGCCGGCATAGCTAGCAGATGACCGCACTCGATGCGGTCTGGAGGAGTATTGCAATGGCCAACATCTCGAAAAGAAACAGGAGGCGCGAGAGGGAGATCCAAGAATGCCGCGAAGAACAGGCGCGAGATAATCGCAGCGCGTTTGAGTCGTCGTGACATGATCAAGGCAGGTCTTTTGACCAGCGCCGGTTACCTGATTCAGAAAAACGGTTTGAGCGCACGCGCTCAGTTCAGCGGTGGGGGCAGCTTGGAGCGACTGCGATAGTAGATGGTGCGATGGATCCGGCGGAAATGGCACGCCCGTGAGTCCGCCGACTACTCCGTTCGTCGAACCGCTGCCCATTCCGCCCATCGCCCAATCAGTTCCGTCGCTCAGCCCGGCGCCGACAGTAGCTCCAAACACCGCCGCCGGCGAGGCCCGGACACGCAACCACCAGGCTTTGACCACGCTTCCACCCCGTGAAGTTTTACGAGGTGCATCAGAGAGAGCAGTTACTCAGTATGCATCCGGAGCTCCCACTACAAAGACTCTGGACCTTTAACGGCACCGTTCCTGGACAGACCTATGTTGTCACGGTACGGTGAGCCGATTCTGGTTCGGAACTTCAACGATCTGCCAAACGACAATGGCGGCTTCGGAATGCAATCAGTTTCGACTCACTTGCACAACGGCCACACGCCATCGGAATCGGACGGCTTCCCGTGCGACTTCTTTGGTCAGACAAGTGGTACGACCAGCATTACCCGAACGTCCTGGCCGGCTTTGCTTCGAGCCATCCGCCCACCGGTGACATCGCGAGTCGATGAGCACGCTCTGGTATCACGACCATCGCGTCGACTTCACGGCCCAGAACGTCTACAAGGGCCTCGCTGGTTTCTATCTGCTCTTCAATCAGTTTGACACCGGCAACGAAACCACGGGCTTTCGGCTTCCGAGCTTCCCGAATTTCGACATCCCGATGATGTTCAACGATAAGAATTTCGATCCGATGACGGTATGCTGGCCTTCGATCTGGCCAATCGAGACGGGATTCTGGGAGACAAGTTTCTTGTCAACGGAAAGATCCAGCCGTTCTTCGAGGTCAAGCGACGGCGCTATCGTTTCCGCTGGCTCAACGGCGGACCTTCGCGCTTCTACCGGTTCTATCTCACCAAGTCGAACCTGACCAACCATCCGTTCTGGGTGATTTCCAATGACGGCAATCTGTTGAACAACCCGGTGCAGACAACTACCGGGCTCATGATCGCGGTGGCCGAGCGCATGGATGTGATCGTTGACTTCTCGTCGTTCGCGGCGGGAAGCATCATTCATATCGAAAACCGTCTCGAGCAATGCGACGGCGCAGGACCGACGAACAATATTCTGCCCGCCGGCCAGGGGAACAAGGTGCTCGAGTTCCGTGTGGTTTCCGACACAGTGACAGACAACAGCGTAGATCCGGCCACCAACCCCACTTTCTACCAGGTGCCAACGAGAGTAACAGAACGGATTAGGCGCTGCTTCAAATTCGACCGGAGGAATGGCCAATGGGTAATCAACGACGAACTCTTTGACTGCAATGATGTTCGCTTCAGGGTGAAGCGCAACACGGCAGAGATTTGGGAACTCGAGGGCGGATTCGATTGGTCGCATCCGATCCACATTCACTTCGAGGAACACCAGGTTCTCAAACGAAACGGTCAAACACCGACGTTGATCGAACGAGGCCGCAAGGACGTCATCAGACTTGGCGAGAACGATGACGTAGAGATTTATTTCCGCTTCCGCGATTTCGCGGGGCGCTACCCGATGCACTGTCACAACACGATTCACGAAGACCACGCGATGATGCTGAGGTTTGACATCGACGACGTGGGTAACAACAACGAGAACGACTGTGGCCACCACTAATCACCTGACGGTCGAGATCATGTTTCGTCAGGAGGTTACTTAACCGCTAGGAATCGAGAAGGGAGATGAAAAAGATGTCACAGCTAAGCAGAAGAAAAATGCTGGCGACGTTGGCGGTAGCACCCCTCGCCGCTGGGGTGGTGGCGCGAGCAGCCAGTTCGGATAATAAGTTCAGGGTCGCAGAATCAGCGCGGGAAAAACTCAGGAAGCGCTATTTCCCAAACTTCGAGCTGACGACACACGAAGGCAAGAAGGTCCGCTTCTATGACGATCTGATCAAAGACAAGATCGTCGTGATCAACTTCATGTACGTGAAGTGCGAAGGGATCTGCATGCCTATCACGACGAACCTCAAGAGAGTTCAGAATCTGCTAGGGGACCGCGTGGGGCGCGATATCTTCATGTATTCGATCACTCTCAAACCCGAAGAAGACACGCCCCAAGCATTGAAGCACTATGTGCAGATGCATAAAATCAAACCGGGTTGGACGTTCCTGACAGGCAAGCCCGACGAGATCGACACGCTCCGGCGCAAGTCTTGGCTTCAAGGATGCGAAAGCGAAGCTTGACAAGGACCTGACCAATCACACGGGCATGGTGAAGTACGGGAATGAAGCTCGTCAATGGTGGGCCATGTTTCCCGGGAGAGGCCAACGCTCCCTGGATTGTCGAGTGCATTCACTGGATGGATGATCCCGGAAAAACCCATGATGCCGGTAATGACGGGGAGACAAGCACTCAAGAGCGGAAAGACCCGCATGCAGGGCACAAGGCAAGCGAGAGTCGCACCAAAGGGCGAAATTCGCTTCAAAGGAAGGGAGGACAGAAATGAAAAGGACTTTTCTGGTAACTAGAGCATGGTTCACCGTTCCGCTTGTCATGGTTGTTGCGATAATCGCGCCCAGCGTTTGTTTTTCGCAAACAGAAACCGCGCTGGCTACGAGCTTTGCGGTAGGGAGGGGACCTAGCGCTGTAGTCTTTGACGGGTCAAATATCTGGGTAGCAAACCAGTTCGGCAACAGCGTGACGAAGCTTCGTGCAAGCGACGGAGTAACCCTGGGCACTTTCGCCACGGGCGTCCGGCCCAGCGGTCTCGCCTATGACGGCAATAGCGTTTGGGTTGCAAACAAATTCAGCAACAACGTAATGAAGTTGCGCGCGAGCGATGGGGCGTTACTCAAGACAATCCAAGCCGGCCAAGGTCCGGAGGGATTGGCGTTTGATGGCACAAGTGTCTGGGTAGCCAATGGCGGTGATGGCACCGTGACGAAATTGCGTCTGAGCGATGGGGCCAAATTAGGCTCATTTGTCGTCGGTAGCCGGCCGATCGCTTTGGCGTTTGATGGCGCGAACATTTGGGTTGCCAACAACGATAGCAACAGCGTGGCTAAGCTCCGAGCCAAAGATGGTGTCAATCTGGGAACGTTTCGGGCTGGCCAAAGTCCTGCTGGTATAGCCTTCGATGGCCTCAACATCTGCGTGACGAATTTCTACAGTAAAAGCGTCACTAGACTGCGAGCCAGTGATGGAGCAAGGGTCGATACAATTGCCGTCGGCGATGGTCCAGCTGGCATAACCTTTGTCGGTGGCTACATCTGGGTAGCCAACTATGGCGGAAGCTCAGTATCGCGGATAGCGCCGGGTGGCACGGTGGTCAACACGTATGCAGTGGGTAAGACACCGGCAGGCGTGACGTCTGACGGTGTCAGCATCTGGGTGGCAAATGGCAGCAGCAATTCAGTCTCGAGGGTGATCCTGTAATTGGCTGCCTGGTGAGATCGCCAAACGACAGTCTCGACGATGGCGTTAGCAGCTGTTTGGGCTCGGGTTCCGTAGCGGAACCCCACTTGGAACCTTGCAACGTCCAATCTCGGTGAACGAATGCTGCGTGGCAAGAATTCTGCCGAGTCTGGAACCCCCAAAGTGGGCAAAGTGGTGAAAACCTGGTGGTGCGTTCCGGAATTGCGTAGTCACGGCAAGCGTTGAAAAATTCGCTTGTCACTCAACCGCAGTCTCATATAAGTGCAGAAGGCTGTGAAGAATAGAGCAGGCTCGAGTAAACAAACCTTGTTTGCGAGCAGAGCAATCGTGGCGGCAAGAGCATTACTTGCCGTAACACTCTTGCTGGCGCTTGTTGCCGGCAGCATTGCCCTGCCTACGGCAGCCAGCGGGCCACTATGCACGCTTACGTGTTGCGCTGGTAGCGCACCACACGCGGCTGGTTCGTGCATGCACGGGTCTTGCGAGGCGGGAACCGCTTCCCACGACCCGGCAAGCAAAAGCTCGCATCAGGCCCATCATCATCACGAACAGCAAGCTAATGAAGAGTCGGAGCGGTCGAGCGTGTTCCCCGGCGCCGTGGCCAGTGCCGGTGGCGCGGAAATTGGCGATGTGCCGACGATCGAGGCTGTCCCTTACGACTCCGCCGCGGACGCTTCTGACCAGGCGGACTCAACTGAAGCCACCTCAAATAGATCCGGCAGTCCGGTCATGTCGGCTATCGTTATTACGAAGCCGTGCCATCCTGATTGCGGCGCGTGCACTTCCAGTTTTGGCGCAGCGAAGCGATTACGCAATGCCGCTACACCGCGCCAACCTGCAACTACCTAACAACACTTTTGGTGCTGGCGCGACACGTTGCCAAGCTTTGGTCAACCGACCGCGGCAGCCGATCCGCGTCAGCTTCAGCTCGGTCTGCGCGCTTGAATTTCTGAGCGCCGCGATAACTGTCAGAACGCCCACTCGCCCTGCACGAAGAGGGTTATGAAGAACGCCATGAAGGTTATCGACCAGAAAGTAATGATACCGGACCATACCAGACGCGCAGCCGTGAAACGTGCGAAGAGAATAAAAATGGGAAACATTGCAAGTGTGTAGCGAGGCACGCTGATCACGAACGAGGTGCTCGTAAACAGCAGCCAGTTTAGCGCCATCCACACGGCATACGATGCGCGCAGAGCTCTCCAGCACCAGACCGTGCAAGCAAGGCTGAGCAGGATGAAAAAGAACTCCTGCGTGCCATTCACATGCAGTTTCCGCGCATCTTCCCATTTCCAGTTCCAGACCTTGACGATGCCGACCCACGGCCATTTGGGCGTCTTGAAAAACCTGTCGTGCAGAATTTGTACGAAGGCGAGCGGATCGCCGAAAACGTAGTAGTTGAGGACGAGGTAGAGTGCGAACCCAACGCCTATGAAGGCGATCCACAGCCATTGCGCTCGCAGCACCCGCGGCGCTTCAGTACGGTATTGCACAAGGGCTTCGCAGCCGAGCGCGGGAATGAGCAGCAAGCCGTTCACTCGCGTCAGACACGCGAGCGCGCCTGTCACACCGGCAAGCCACCACTGACGCCTTCGCGCCGCGAGGAAAGAGCCGAGAGCGAAGGCGAGGAAAAGACTTTCGGTATAGCCAATGTGAAGAAAATAACTCGTCGGGAAGATAAACATAAACCAGACGGCGGTCCGCGAGATTGTGGCGCCGAAGTCTAGATCCGTGAGCTTTCGGAGAAGAACGCCCGCGACGACCGACGCGAGGCCGGAGACGGTGAATGCGCTCAGCAAATGATCGCGGAGCACCAATGCGAACAGGCGAACGGCCCAGGGATAGAGCGGGTAGAAGACAATCCAGTTTTGCTGATCACCCTGGGTGACGTAGCCGTCGCGCGCGATGTCGAGGTAGTGCGGCCCATCCCAGTGGTTCCAGATTCCCAGCCAGCCATGGAGGCCGGCAGGTGGTTTGTTTTGCCAAACTGTGTAGGTTAGCCCACCGAGAATCAGTAGCAGGGCCTTGATCGCGAGGATTAGCGCGACCACGGACCAGTCTATCCCCCACCGGTCGATCCGCGACTCTGCAGCGATATCCACTGCAGGTCTCTTGTTCGGAGCATTCATTGAATTAGAAGCGTACGCGGGGCTTGACCGGCGCGACGCGATTGGCATTTAGTCTGTGATTCAATGAAGCATCATGAAAGAAATGCGATCAGCGTGTCCAGGCATAACGCTGCACTTGTCCGGGTTTGACCGCCCCTCTCAACGTCTCTGTATTTGAATGTTAGCGGAAGTTCTCTAACTATGTCCCCAATGCCCAGCCAACTATCTGGTACCAGGTTTTTTGAAGACCGCGTCGTCAATGGAGACGTTGTGCTTCAAGTCATTTATTTTGATCGTGAAATCAAAAGATTCGAAGGCGAAACGAACGCTAAAGGGCACCTTCACGCCATCGACCTCCCTGTAGTCATCTAAGTGGACCTTGACGAAGACGTTCCCGCGGCGCGGATCTCTGCGCGCCATGTCCCAGCGCACGAGCAGTCCGCTTTCCGTATCGAAGAGCAATTTCTCCGCTGGACCTTTGACAGGGGTTCCTTCGACAATGTAGACATCACGCCCTTTGAGGCGGGCCTTGCTATCCAGTCTCATGCTCTGATAAAGGCTCTTGATCTTGCCTGCCCTATAAACGTCGGCGTCGCGCTCAACCTCGGCCATTTCTTTGGGGCTCTGATCGCTGAATGTGCCGGCTGGAGTTTGCGCCCACCGAGTCTCGCCGTCGAAACCTTTCTTCAACACTCCTATCCGGGGGAACTCAATCACGCTTAGAGTCTTGTTTGGCTCCTTCCCCCACGTCTCGAAAGCTCCTTGCTCGGGCGAGACGGAGGTCGTGAAGGTACCTTTGGCTTGATAGCTCTTAACCCGTTCGATGGCTTCCTGGCCCCCAACGGCTTCCGTGTAGCGTGCAAGTATTTGATCGACAATGGCAGCTTGATCTGGCGAGGGAGACGGTGTCGGCGGCAATCCGTTCGACGGGCTGAGTCGGGAGCAAGCGACTTGCCCGGTGAGAAGAATCCCTAGAAGGAGATAAAAACGAGCTAGTCGTCTCATTAGCTGTTTATCGATGTCAGAAAAGGCGTCAAACTAAACGACGGAAGTCACAAGCCGAAACCACTCGAGTGTCATCGCCGCCCGTGAACAGCACCCAATTTCCGTCCGGATGAGGAAGTTTGAAAGGCATTTTATCGGGCGGTTGGGTGATGCGGTTGTTAGACGCGCGCTGTGGGGCGTTCAAGCCTGAATCCGACAACCGCTAGTCTGCCATGCTGGAAAAGGGTGACGAGCCCAACTTTGCCCTTAACCCTTCCAGCAGTTCCATCCTCTGTTTCAACATCGCTTTGTAATCACGTGCGTCCGTATGGTGCATTTCGTGAAGCATCGCTGTGCTTTTGGTCTCCAACAATTCCAGCAAAAATTCTCTTTCCTGATCTGTTATGTCAACCGTCATCGCATGACCTCCACGTTTTTATGCAAAAGCAATCATTACACTATTAGCTCCTGCATACCAGATCAACTCACTTTAGGAGTGGGGCTTGCGTTGCGCTGCAAGCGCTTGGGCTGCGATTATCAATGATCGCGCGGTACACTATTCAGAATTTCGGAAATTTCAGTGGGTACGGGTAGCGAATTCATTTCGTAATAATCTTTGACGCTTCGCAAGACTGACTGAGCATCAGACGCTTTCTGAAGTTTGCGATCGTTGTGAATTGCGAGCACTAGTTTTGGTAGATTGGCCTCAGCGCGACCTTGCAATTCCCGCACTCTGTTAGCCTTCAGTTCGCTGGCAATAAAGACTTGCTCCCTCGCACTCATCATAAAAAAATCGGCATACCGAAGATAACTGAGTTGACCCAATATGATAAACGTAGATAAAGAGCCAGCAAGCAACCCACCGGCGAATATTAGCAACACTTTGATTTTGGTCCTCATAACCTAACCTCTACTTGCGGCCCAACGGTTGAGTTGACCGGGCGCGGCGATTACATTCAATGTTCGAATCTATCAATCAAGTTGCGAAACACGCCCCCCGCGCTCCGGTCCAACGATTTACGTTATGCGCGTTCAGTTGATAGCGCCACGTTCAGCAGCGCCGTCGTTTGGCGCGAAATCGAACGTAATGATTCCGATGCTATTAACACGCTTGCCGTTCACACGCCTTGGTTGAAATTTCCAACGACGAGCGGTGGCAACAGAAGAAGCCGCCAGCAAGGGATGACCACACACCACTCGTGCCGAGACAACATTCCCGCGGCGGTCAACCTTGATTAGCACGGCTACCGTTCCCTTCGCACGAACACCGCGTTCGTTGGGATAGGATGCTGCAACCTTCGTGATGGCGTCCTTTTCGAGATTGCGATAATGGAGGTCTGACCTATCGCAAGGTTCGAGATTCTGACCGCGAGCAACCGACGTCAGTAACAGCATTGGAAGGAGTAGCGATAAGCGCATAACGTATAGGATTCTTTCCGAAGTCTCGCCGGGGGTCAAGGTGGATAGCGAACGAGTTGTCGAAGGAGTGTGGTATCGGTCCGGTGAGCAGTTCGGAAGGAATTCAGTTGGACGAAACCGCGATCAGGCTATGGAGATTGAATGGAGCAGGCGTCTGGCGTTAAGTCGTGGGGCAGCAGAGTGCGGGGTCGCAGGCGAGTAGTCAGGTATCGTGCTTCATTTTCATGTCGCATGAATCTCCACTGCAGCAGCAACATCCTTCTTTCGCCGCATGGTTTTTCGCGTCATGTTTCATCTTCATGTCACACGAATCGCCTTTGCAGCAACATGACGTCATTGCGCAGCACGACTCCGCTTCTTTCTTTTGATCGACGGTTTGCGTCGCGTTCTGTGCAAAGCCGATGCTGGAAATAGCCATACCGATTCCGAGCACAAGGCCCAGAGCAAATGCCTGGCACTGATGGAAGACTGAGCAAAACTGCGCAACGCCCGGTGAAAGTTCGCTCTTGTATAGTTAGACAGCTGTACATACTTGAATGGTTTCGAAAATTGGCGGCGGCATCGAAGCCGCGCTGTAAATGAGACAGGCGCTAACCAAATTCCATCACTTCCGAGTGCTGGCATGGCTGGCATGAATCGCAGAGTTTCGTTAGACTGATTTCCCTGCGTAACGAGCATTTGATTTCAAACGGAGAATTTCTACCGAGAGGTTTAGCATGGGGATCGATAAGGACCATATTCAAACTCAGGATGAGACGGGCGAGCTGGCGCCGATAGATGAAGTCGAAGAACGCGTTGAGGCTGAGATGGAGAAACTAAAAGGCGAAGCAAAGAAGTTAGTGGGCGAAGGCTTGCAGGATCAGAAACTGGCGCAGGAAGGTGAACGATTGATGGCAGAAGCTGAGCGGAAGTTAAAACGGAAGGAAGAGCAGAAATCTGAAGATTGAAAGCGAAAATCCGGGATCTAATCTGAGTCAGTCAGCAGCAGCCTTGTCGTTGAGCGCTCCCTGAATAGCTTCCCTTAGTTGTGGCGGCGTGGAGATAGGATTAAAGCCGACGAATCTTTTGACTACCCGGCCGCTTCGCGAAATTACAAAGCTCTGCGGTATGGCGTCGGCCCCCTGCATTAAAGTTATCGCCACCTCCGGGGTGGCCCAACCAATTCTGTAATCCACGTTAAACTTGTTAACGAACTCGCGCACACTCTCTGCTGAGGCGTCAGGATTCTCCGTCGACAAGCCGACCACCTCGACACCCTGCGGACGAAACTCCTTGTTAAGTTTGACCAGCTCCGGCGTCTCCAGGCGGCACGGGCCACACCAGGTGGCCCACAAGTTTACAAGCAAAACTTTCCCGGCGTAGCTTGAAAGCTTTATTGGCGCACCGGTCATCGCCCTCAGTTCCGCATCAGTCACACTCGCGGGCAACATAGTGATGGCCGCGGGCGCGGCATTTCTGGCCGGGGGAACGCTGCCATTTTTGGCCACGCCCGACGCCGCCGGATTCTTACGAGGTTCGTCGCTGGAGTTACAACTGGAAACGCCAAACGCTGCCAGCAGCGCCAGCACCATGACGGTGAAAGCGATGCGGGTTGGCGTCCACAATGGCTTTTCGGTTTTGCTTATTTTGTTCACTGGCATTTCTTGCTTACTAACGATCCGTTGTTGCGAAGCATAGCATTCAAAATCACCTTGATAAAACCCGAGCGGCAGAAACCACGTGAACGAGACTATCCCCTTTCCTTCCCACGCGGTGAGCGCACCGAAGACGCTGCCGGCGTCAGAGGCAAACTGACAATTTTGTTTTTAGCAGCTAGCGACCCTTCCCAAAGCGAAACGACTCGAGAATCACGGGCATCTGTCCCTTTACGCCCACGTCTTCCACGCCTGACAATTCCGGAGCAAGTGAGGTTGTAAACATCGTGAGCGTGGCGCCTGTTCTATCGCCGGCGACTCCGGTAGGCACAAAAACCACGCGGCCCCACAACTGCAGATCTCCTTTTTCCGTACCCTTTGAAAGGCCTTCCCATCTAAATTCGTAAGCATCAAGAGAATTAATCTTTGTCGGTCCTTCAGACACTTTTCGGTATTCGGGAAAGCTCCTGGCCAGGCTGGCGCCAAGAGCCTCCACCAATTGCGGAAACGATGGCTCATCGTCTGCGAAGGTTCCCTTGCTGGTATACCACCCGACCGCGAAGTTTTCCTGCGTGAAATCGGGCGGCAACCTTCGTTCTACTTTAGCGAAGTTACTTGCGCCGGGCACTCCCGCTTTGGGGTCCGCCGTCCAGTTGTCTGGATAGTAGAAGGAGAAGTCGAAGTAATGCTCAGCTAATTTCCCATCAAGGTTTGCCTCGGCGTTTTCGAACCGGGTGGTATCCGGCGGCGCTACAAACTCGTTTTCAGTGTTCGCGCTCTCGGTCTTTGGTACTTCGGTATTGGCATTGATGTTCTGATTTACGTTCTCGTTTTGATTTGTTCTTTCGACAATGGGTCGATCAGTTTTCATCTGGTCGAGCCTGGGCTTGATTACCAGGAAGAACGCTGCCACTACGACGCCAACGCCAAGCACGAACAGTATCGCCAACACGCCGAGAATAATTGGCAGCTTCGATTTTGTTTTCGGCGGAACGGCGACAAGAGGGGGTGCCTGTGCACTTTGCGGTGGCGGTGGCGGCACACTCTGCGGCTTCGGCTGCGCGCTCGCCGCTTGTGGGAAGGAGGCGCTCTGCGGCGGCGGCGGTTGAACACTGGACGGTGGAGGCAAGTTAGGAGCGGTCGGTGAACCCGTGGGACCGGTTTGTTTGGGAAACACTACTGTCGGAGCAGATGCTGCGATGGTCTCATCAAAATCGGGCAGCGGGTGGCTACTCGGCTTATCTGCCGGCGGCTCCATAGGAATTGAGAGGTTGGCGGAGCCCTTCATCGTAGCGTTGGGATCGAAGGGCTTGTCAGCGTGCACCAACAAGCCGCCATCGATCGTGCAAAACTTTTGGTTATCGTCGGGGAAACTACGATTACACTTGGGGCAACGCTTCATGAGAGAGATCCGCTCCTTATGTTGGAGTTCCGACTCAGGCTGAACTCTATACTCTACTTCAATTGATCCAGTACCGGTTCGCGTTATTGCGCGCTGGCAAGTTTCTGTTCCAGCCCTTTATTTGCGGGGTCGAGCTCCAACGCCCTTTTGTAAGCGCGGGCAGCGCTGGCCTTTTTCTTTGCTTTCATATAACCATCGCCCACGCCTTCAAAGCCGTAGATTCCAGCCAGTTGTTTTAGATCACCCGGTGATGCAAACCCCGCTGCTCGCTCGTAAGTTGCTTCTGCTTCTTCAAAACGTTCCAGCGCGATATAAGTGCGACCAAGAAGATTGAAAGGTTGAAAAGCGCGCGGACTTACTTCGGTGGCGAGTTTCAAATAGGGCTCTGACTCCTGATATCTCTTGAAGACCACCAGCATCCGGCCCATCAAGTAAAGTGCAGTCGGATTCCGCGAATCGAGTTCGAGCGTGCGCTTCAAAACAGGCTCTGAGTTTTGCCACTGCTGTTCTGCCTGCAGCGATTCGGCGATTAGATTCAACGTCGCCGGATCCTTCGCCAGCTGAGTAGCTTGATCATAGAGCGGCTGCGCCTCGTTGCGGCGTCCCAACCGGTTGAGCACTCGCGCGAGATGTGCGTAAGCCACCGGAAACTGCGGATCGAGTTCTACCGCGCGCCGGTAGGCACTTTCAGTTTCATTATTAAATAGGCCCCGCGCCTGCAGAGCGACTCCGAGGCGGTCCCAGGCGATAGCATTTTTTGGTTCTAGTTGCACTGCACGCCGGGCAAAGCTCTCGGCGTCGGCGAAGCGCTTCGCGTTGCTCGCACCAGTACGCGGTTGTACCAGGACCACGCTCAACGCGACTAGCGCGTCCACACTCGACGAATTCCACAGCGCGGCATTACGATAGGCGGCCTCCGCTTCCTCCCAGCGTTGCTGATCGGAATAGATATTGCCGAGACCGTAAGCCGCGCGCCAATCGTTCGATTTGAGTTTGAGAACATTCTGATAAGAAGTCTCCGCTTCCGCGAAGCGGCGCGCGTCGCGAAGGTCATTGCCCTTGTCCAACAAGTCTTCAATGCGATCTGCGACGGCCGCATTCGTCGTTCCTGAAGTCCGCGCAGCGGAACCCCGCCTCACCACTGGCGTCGATCTGTTGGCACGTTTTTTTGCCTCGGGGTTTTTCGGTCTGAAAATTCCCGCGGCGCCACCAACGTCTACACCGATATCCTGCCCTGAGGCGCTCACACCCGTCAGGGATAAGCCCACGGAGAGCGCGCTGAGCGCTAAGATGAAACGAAAAATCGAGGAAACTCTCATCGATCCTCTCCTGATTGATTGGCGATTGTAAGTTTCAATCACACGCGACGATAACTGGCAGATACCATCTTCACGAGGCTAATTGAACCGTGGGCGGATTGTAGCCCAGTTTGCGGAAGATGAGCTAATTGGCAAGTGCTTGTTGTTTAGAGTCAACCTTTCAGTTTGCCTTTTTTGAGACTCCAGCAACCAAAAAGGTTGGACGCCAGACTTTGGCTACTGGCCTGAGCGTACCAGGCGAAATCCGAAAGTCGGATGCCGCAAGGTGGGCTTGAACCAGTCTCTGTAGGTAGCGGAAATGGGTATTTGTAGATTGTCTGGATCGCTCGCATATGAACCGCCTCGAAGAACCATCCAGTCCTTGTTTTCGGGGGGAATCTGCGCGGCGCCTCCGTAGACGGATGCTTTGGAAGAGGTCCACTCCGAAGCGTTCCCGATGAGGTCCAGCACACCCCAGCGATTCTTTCCGTCAGGATAATTGCCGACTGACCGCGGAGTCGCTTCCTTCACGACGGCGCGGTTTGTTTCCCAGGCGTTTCCCCAGGGAAAAGACTTGTAGTCTCCGCCACTACGCGCAGCGAATTCCCACTCACCTTCGGTAGGCAAACGATAAGAAACTCCGTCCCGACTCGATCGCCAGGCAGCAAAGGCTTCGGCATCACGTGCGGAGACATTTACAACTGGCCAGCGTTCCTGACCGGGCAACGGTTTGCCGTTGATCCAATCGGCAGGCATCTCGTAATTCGTGTCGTGCACAAACTGAGCATACTCGGCATTCGTCACTTCAGTGCGGTCCATCAAAAACTTCTGAACCGTAACCGCGTGTTCCGGCCGCTCCTGTGGCGGTCC
Organism: Blastocatellia bacterium; assembly: GCA_963698325.1. GTDB lineage: Bacteria > Acidobacteriota > Blastocatellia > Pyrinomonadales > Pyrinomonadaceae > PSRF01. Next base: position 643,154 of record CAVOQJ010000018.1, read on the forward strand.
ATCGTTGCGTCCCATCTGAAACGTTCCGCCGGGAATCTCAACCAAATCCGCTTTGATTACCGCATCAGTTTCACTTGTGGGCAACGGTGTAGGTTTACCAGTGTTGGTGGCGATACCGGTTATCGGTTTCGGCCGCAAGATAAAATACGCAGCGGTGGCGCCGCCAATCAGCAATACAACCAAAACGACCGCGCCGATTAACAACAGCGAATTGCTCTTCGTCCTCGGCGGTATTGAAACTACCAACGGCGTCGCCGCGCGATCGTAAAGAGGAGGCGCAGCGCCGGGAAAACTATTATTGCCGACCGTTTCCGCTTTGACGCCGGGATGCACCTGAGTGGCCTCGGGATCGATGACGGTCGTTTGCGGCGGAGGTGGAATGCTGGTCGCCAGCCGCGCCAGACGTTCTTCGAGTTCTTTGGCCTGACGCTCGACGCGTTCCATTTGTTCGCGTTGCCGGCGTTCGCGTTCTTCGCGCTCCTGCCTTTCTTTCAGAATCCGTTCTTCCTCTAGTTTTCGTTGGCGCTGCCTCTCTTCTTCAGCTTTGCGCCGCTCTTCAGATTCGCGTGCCAGTTCCTCCCGGGCAATTCTTTCTTTTTCCTTTTGCTCGCGGTCAAAGGATTCGCGCGAGGCTGCCAGCTTTGCTTGCTCTTCGGCGCTCAGAGCTGAAGAGCTAATCGTTCCGTCCATCAAGTCAAACGCCGACTCGGAAGTTGTCTGCTGCTGAGCTCCGGTCGTTGAGGCGGGCGCATAAATCGTTTCGTCGGGAACGACAGCACCAGTCTGCCGGCCGGGTGCAACGGTGAGGCCTCCCGTTACAACTGCTTCCCTCAACTCCGCGATAAAAATTTCAACTGATGGGGTTCGCGCCGAAATCTCTTTTTCCAGCGCGTGCCGCACAACTGCCTCGAGCCGCGGCGGCACTTCGATTCCTGCTGACTTGAAACTCGGTGGCGGCAACGTGAGATGTTTCTTCATGATTGAAGGGATCGATGAACCTTTGAACGGGACATCTCCCGTCAGCATCTGGTAAAGAATTATTCCCAGACTGTAGATGTCGGCGCGCGCGTCGGGCTCGTCGTCGGACCACTGTTCCGGCGCCATGTAAAAAGGCGAACCCATCATCCCGCTGGTCTTCGCTTGCACAAACGATCCAAGCAACTCACCAGACTTGATTTTTGCCAAACCGAAGTCGAGGATCTTCAAACCTTCAGCTACCGGTTGCCCGATTTGTGTCATGATATTCAAAGGCTTCAGATCGCGATGCACGATGTTTTGTCTATGTGCTGCTGCAACGCCAGCGCCGATAGCACAAGCAAATTCCAATGCCCGCTCGGGGGACATAACTTTTTCTTCGGCAAGAATATCCTGAAGCGATCTTCCATTAACGAACTCCATCACCAGAAAAGGCATCGTGCCGCGCACGACGCCGAAGTCGGTGACCGCGATAATGTTTTGATGGCGGATGGCTGCCGCTGCCAGAGCTTCCTGACGAAACCGCGTGACCAGCATCGGATCGTTGCCGACGAGATCCGGCAAGATTACTTTGATGGCGTGAGATGTTTTGAGAAATATATGCCGGGCTTGAAAGACGACCCCCATTCCGCCCTGGCCCAATCGGCGCTCCAACTGATAACGAGCATCGAGAATGGGTTCTCCGATCAGCGATGGCGTCGTAGCATCGCCGTCCTGCGGACAGTGGTTGACTTCATCAGGGAAACAGCGCCTACAGGCTGGACATTCTTTCATTTATCGGCTCGGTACAACGCGGAACGACGGCAAGAAGGATTTCCCAACTGCAAACCCGCAAAGATGGTAGTCGCGGGATGATTCTAACGGCTGGGATGGGGAGCAAGCAACCGACAAATCAATTGTGGGGCGCCCTGCGCGCGCGTCGCTAGTGAACAGCTCGGCCACTTCAAATCCATGGCTCGAGCAGGACGCAGTTCACCAAAGAGACCTGTCTCACCGCAATACGACGTTTACTAACCGTTGCGGCACGACAATAATTTTGACCACCTCGTGTCCCTCAATCAAGCCTTGAATCTTCTCGTCGTTAAGTGCCGCCGCGCGCAAGTCTGCCTCTGTGACGTCCGGCAACACCAACAATCGGGAACGCAGTTTACCGTTTACCTGGACGGGAATTTCCAGTTCTTCCCTGCGAGCTAAGTCCGGATCGACCGGCGGCCAGCGCCCTGACTGCAACAGTCCACCTTCGTGGCCCAGCTGGGCCCACATCTCTTCGGCAACGTGCGGCGAGAATGGCGCGAGCATCAGCACCAATGATTCCAGTGCCTCGCGCACAACAAATACGTCTTCTGCTGAAGCGGAACCCGGATCGGCATTAAAATCGTTCAACTCATTAAACAACTCCATCAAGGCCGCCACGATTGTGTTGAGATGTAACTCTTCAAAGTCGCTCGTCACCTTCGCAATCGTCTGATGAGTTTTGCGTCGTAATGCTCGTGCCGCCGGGCTCGATTCTTCGCCAGGCGTCGCGGTTCCATTATTCGACAACCGTTCGTGCCAACGCCAAACCATCGTGTAAACCCGCCGCAGAAATCTAACTGCGCCTTCAATTCCGGTTTCTGACCAGCGCAATTCGTTTTCAACGGGTGCCGCAAAAAGAATAAACAAACGTGCCGCATCCGCGCCAAAGGCCGCAATCATTTCGTCGGGATCGACGCCGTTGCCGAGACTCTTGGACATTGCCTTCCACTCGTCAGTTCCCTCGACCCGGTTCGTGACCATTCCCTGCGTCAACAGCTTCGTCACCGGCTCGTCAAAAGAGACGAGACCGAGGTCGCGCATAAACTTCGTCCAGAAGCGCGTGTAGATCAGGTGCATGACGGCATGCGAGTCGCCACCAATGTATTGATCGACGGGCGTCCAGTGTTTCGCGATCTCAGGATCAAACGGAGCAGCTTCGTTGCGCGGATCGCAATAGCGGAAGAAGTACCAGGACGAATCGACAAATGTGTCCATGGTGTCGGTATCGCGCTTCGCCTGCACTGCCACACTTCGGGACAATGTGTGTTCACAAACTCTGCCACGCCTGCCAACGGTGACTCACCTGATCCCGGTAAACTCCGCGTGATCCGGCAACACGGACGGGCAAGTCTTTTTCCGGCACCGGCACCATCCCGCACTTCTCGCAATAGATAATAGGAACAGGCGCGCCCCAGAAACGCTGACGCGAAACGCCCCAGTCGCGAATGCGATAGGTCACCGCCGCCTGTCCAAAGTTGTGCTCCTCGGCGTACCGCGCCATTTCCACGTATTGCATCCTGAGAAAGTTTCCCGCTCCAATTCCCGTAGTTGACCAGAATGCCGTAATTCAGTGAAGGCGTGCGGCATCGCGATCGACTGATCCGAGTTCACAGAATCGTGCACGATCGACTGCCTGCTCGTGCGAGATGCGGCTCGATGACCTGACGGATTGGCAACGAATACTTTTGCGCGAACTCAAAATCTCGTTCGTCATGCGCCGGAACACTCATTACCGCGCCCGTGCCGTATTCAATCAGCACGTAGTTTGCTACCCACACCGGTATGCTCTCGCCGCTGAACGGATTGATGGCAAGAACCCCGGTGTTGAGTCCTTCCTTCTGCTCTTCCTCTTCGCGGCGCGGCCGCGCGTTGCCTTTTCAGATATCACTTTCCGGGCAAACGTTATCACCTCGTCCTTCAATGCTGACGCTTCCAGCAGTTCATCAATGAGTGGATGCTCGGCTGAAAGCACGATAGCAGTAGCGCCGAAGATCGTGTCGATGCGTGTTGTGAACACACGAATCTTCTTATCGCTATCCTTCACCGCGAAGTCGATATATGCTCCTTCGCTGCGGCCCACCCAATCACGCTGGCGCTTGAGCACCTTCTCCGGCCAACCACTCTCGATTTGTTTGATGTCGATCGACGAGTTGCTCCGCGTATTCAGTGATGCGCAGAAACCACTGTTCCAGATCTCGCTTCTCCACCAGCTGCGCCACAGCGCCAACAGACGCCGCCGGACGACTGTTCATTGGACAAGACAGTGCCCTCTTTCGGACACCAGTTAACCGGAGACTTCTTTTTGTAAGCGAGGCCGCGCTCAAACATCTTCAGAAAGAACCACTGGTCCCACTTGTAGATAGTCCGGACGATGCGCGGCGATCTCGCGCGACCAGTCGTAGCTGATTCCGAGACGCTTGAGCTGCCCGCGCATGTGCGCGATGTTCTCTTCGGTCCAATCGCGCGGATTTACGCCGCGCTTGATCGCGGCTTGTTCGGCCGGCTGGCCAAAGCTGTCCCAACCGATGGGATGCAGCACGTTGAAACCCTGCAGGCGTTTGTACCAGGCGAGCGCATCGCCGATCGAGTAGTTGCGCACGTGGCCCATGTGCAGAAAGCCTGACGGGTAAGGCAGCATCTCGAGGCAATAAAACTTCGGGCGCGGATCGTCCTCAGTTGCCTGAAATGCTTGGTCTCCTCCCAGTGTTGCTGCCACTTCTTTTCTATCTTTTCCGGAAAGTATTTTTCGTCCATGTCGCTGTCCTAACGGTGTCTACACTTAACACGAATTCTGATGAACGCACAAAGCATCAGCCCTTCAACTTTGAATGGTAGGCGCGCATTTTTTGTGCCTTGGCAGATACGCGGGTCTGCCCCTTACATCATCGCTGCAACTGCTCGCCTCTAATTGTGCAGTGGAAGTTCGCCGCTCCGCTAAACCGCGTGTCAGGAGACGCGGCGCAGAAGCGGCACGGTTAGGAGGAGGTTCGTGAGTGGCTTAATTCTAAACATAAGACTCTTTTTCTGTGACCATGGCATCTTAGCGGTATTTGATTACCTTGTCCACGGAGCGAATCACCGAGTAGTGGGTCAGTTTGGCGTTGCCGAAACTGGCGCTCTTACAGAACCGAGCGCGGTAGCGCCGGATGCTGCGGTCAACCTAGGTGATGACGGTAGAGAATACAAGGGTTCAGGGAAAACTCATTTTTTGCACGGGAGCCGCATAAAGTTTATCCAATTTACGCTGGGGTGCATCCTGCTTAATAAGGAAGTTGACTCCAGTATCCGGCGCTACCGCGCTCGGTTCTGTAAAGCAATCGACCTCGCTAACTCCAAACTGACCCACTACCAATCACCGTAGGAGTAGATTTTATTATGAGGCAATAGGCGGAGGACGCTGAATTGTGCGTTGAAACTTAATTCCAACCTTCAGAATGCCCCAATCGTATTACGCTTGGAGTATCCTGCGACACGCTACTGTGTGGCCATATCTATTTAGTAGCGATGCGTGTTGTCGAGTTTGGTAAATGTGCCCCCTCGGACTACTAATTAGGGTCGGATTGCCAAAATCTTGATGAAGCCGTCTGTCTCGCGCACAGAGGACTCAGACCCCACTGACTCTGGCTAATGCGATCACATGTGCATCGTTTGACACACAACTAGCCCGGATATTCGCAGCCTCGGTATCAGCCTCTAGTGTCGGAATTAGTCTTGCACGACCTGCCTGCTGTAACGCCCTAACAAAACGCCTTGAAGCTTTCACTCTATTCAATTCGCTAGCGAGTTGCCCTCCCACCACCAGCTTGCCATCCTTCCGATCAGATGTAAGCCAATGAATTATTGGAATGAAATCAGTATTGGTCGGCAGATTAAAAACCTGGGAAGCCAAGCTGGCGTCAACGATCAGGCACATATTTAGATCCCAAACAACCGTTGCTCTTCCTGCAAAAAGAACTGCCGATAGGTTGGAGGCGCGTTTGTGATATTTCCGAACTCATCTAACTCTAATTCGTGAATTAACACCCCGCTCTTGGATCTCTCAAAATATAGAATCGACACATCGTCCGGACTAATCTGCTTCTTATCCCTGATGTCCATCCGAATACGATCAATCAAGTAGTCACTGTGGGTTTCGATAATGAATCGTTTGTTCTGAGTTTTAGCGAGCGAAGCCAAAAACGATCCCAGTTCGGCCTGCGCTTTAGGGTGCAGGTGTACTTCGGGCTGCTGAAGCAAGAAACTGCTTTGTTTTGGATTAAGTACCACGTCAACAATAATAGGAAGCACTTGACTAACTCCGTATCCAACATCAACGAGATTAAAACTTTGGCCAGTGGTCCGAACTCCAATTTGAAATGGATCGCTATCTTTGTTCCCCTTTCGTTTAACCTCGACGCTCTTAAATAGCCCCGAAGCCTCTCCAAATGATCGAAGCGCGTTCCGTAGTGCCTCGCTCTCGTCGGCCTTGTCCAGAAAAGTCCTTGCCAAGACCATCGGCATGTGAGAGCCCTCCGGTTTCGGCACATCCTTCAACGGGTCGTAAGTTCTTTCAGGTCTGGATCGAATCGGAGCGAAGGCAAACGGGCGCGGACCGGAGTGTGAGATGGTAAAGCCAATGTTACGCAAAGCGTGCAAGTCGGCCTCTGAGATAACGGATTCGCGCTTCTTATTTGTTGAGCCCGGTCTGCGAAATTCCCTAGAGAGGGAAAAGCGCAACTCCGTAAGTAGCCTTGTAATACTCAACCAACCCGGAAAAAAGACTTGCTCGTTGATAGTTTCGGAACCCTTTGGTGTGGTAATTGTCAGATCCAACCGTTTCTTTTTTTTACCCGATGGCTTAGCAAGCACCTTGACCTTTCCACACTCGAAAATCCACTCGTTAAGAGTTGATTGCGATCCTTGAGGAGTGAAGCGGGCGATAACCTGGGCCGTGTCACCAAAGAGATCGCCATTCTTCCCTCGCTGAGAGGGCCTGACGGGCAACTCCAGACCGATAACAAAGGATTTAGCGCGGCCAGCCTTTCCGCCTCTGAAGGAAGCTATTTGATCGTAAGATCCCAGAAGGAAGGGTTCCTCATTAAAAACATCTTCTCTGAGCTCGCCTTGGGCGATGTCCCAGGCTATCCGGCTTAGCGCGAGGAAGGTCGTTTTGCCAGAGCTATTCTCTCCTACGAGCAGCGTGATCGGCTTTACTGAACAGTTGTGAAGGTCATGGAAACATCTCACCCCTTCAAAGATTATCCTATTCATAGCCACTTTCTCCGGATCCTCCCGACATTCTCACAATTACTATGCTCGAAGTCTTCGCAATTCTATTCTTTTAAGCTCTTTGAAAACAATACGCCCTAGCTAGAAAGCGCTTGGCATGCTTACTAAAAAACTCGATTAGTCATTTTTCGCTAGTCACCACAAACGAACGGAGCATCTGTAGATTCTTCAAATCGGCTCGCGGATCGTCGTAAGGGGTTTCCAGAATGAAGGCGGCGTGGGCAAGTTTAGGATGCTGCGCCACGCGCCGAAGAGCATCGTTACCAATATGGCCTTCGCCGATGTGCCAGTGACGATCGACTCGCGAATTGTAAGCGGCGCGGGAGTCGTTGAAGTGGATGGCGCGAACGTTGCGGGTTCCAACGGTGCTTTTGAGTTTGTCGATTAGTGCTTCCAAACCATCCTCCTCACGAATGTCGTAACCGGCGGTGAAGGCATGCGCCGTGTCAAAGCAAACACCGAGAGATATCCTGGGACAGGCATCCATGATCTCACGCAAATGCTCGAAGCGATGCCCGATACACTCCCCTTGTCCTGCAGTATTTTCCAGAAGAATCCGCAGCTTACCCAAATTCAGCCTGCGAATGGCAAACTTGATACTCTCGCTGCACGTGCGTATTCCGTCGGCTTCACAAGCACCGCGGGCACTGCCCGGATGAACGACCAGGTAGTCGACACCAAGCAAGAGTGCTCGCTGAACCTCTTCGCGAAAAGAGATGCGCGACTTTTGCAGCATCACCTCGTCGGCCGCAGCCAGGTTTATGAGATAGTTGCAATGGATGACGACAGGCGAGATTTTCGTCACACGCCTTGTCTTGCGAAAGACAGACACGTCTTCAGATGAGAGGGGCTTGGCCATCCAACCGCGAGGGTTACGTGAGAAAAGTTGAACCGTGTCGCAGCCGGTTTCCTTAGCGACGATAAGCGCCTGGTGCAAGCCACCTTTGATTGGGGCGTGAAAACCAATGCGTGGCCGTTGGGAATTGTAAGATTGTTTCATTGATCCATTGGTTCATTATTACTTCCTGGTCAATTTAGCCGTACGCTGCGTTCGTTTGCCTCCAACGGCAAGTTCATTAATTTCTTCTGTTCAACTATTCGTGTTTCGCCGAGCAGTTCTAACCAGAACACAGTTTCATCAGCTTCTTCAACGACAAAGAAAACCAAATCACTAGCTAATGGATCAATGACCCGGTGGATCAACGATTCAATTCTTCAATCTCTTCCATCACCCGCAGCATGTTGCCGCCAAGAATCTTATCGACATCGCTTTCCGAATAACCGCGCCGCAGCAACTCGCGAGTTAAGTTAGGCAACTCCGAAACGTCTGCCAGATCACTAAGCGTTGCCTGGACGCCATCGAAGTCAGATCCGATTCCCACGTGATCAATGCCTACCAGCTTCACTACGTGATCGATATGATCCACCATCCGTGAGACTTTGACCGGTGGCAGCCGTTTAGCAAACTCTTCGCGTCTAACGCGATCACGCGCCAGCTTCTTATGGGCAGCGTCGCCCTTCTCCTCTTCGGAAGCACGCTGCACTTCAGAAGCGATGTCTACGTCGACCTTCTGTTTCTTTTCACTCCAGCCAGGCTCCAGGTGTTCGGGATAGAAGATGACGTTTACGACACCCCCGGTCTTCGCTAATGCGCGAATCATGTCGTCCGTGAGATTTCTGGGAACATCGGCAATCGCACGGCAACCTGAATGCGTTGCAATCACTGGTTTGGTCGATGTGTTTATGATGTCCCAGAACGTCGCGTCAGAAACGTGCGAAACATCGACCATCATGCCGAGCCGGTTCATCTCGCGAATCACCTGCTTACCGAAATCATTCAGCCCGCGCGTGCGGCCGATCTCATCCCCTGAAGAGCCGGCCCAACTCGTGCTGACACTCCAGGCTGGCGACATGTAACGCACACCCATTCGATAATACCGCTCCACGTTTTCGATCCTCTCGTCGATCGCATAACCACCTTCCAGGCCGGTTAATGCGGCCAGTTTATCTTCGGCGGCAAGGCGACGGATGTCAGCGGCGCTGTTCGCAAGTTGCCAGGTCTCCGGATGTTTTTCGGTCATAGCCTTAACTGCGGCAATTTGATCGTCTGCCCGCTTGATCGCCCTCGGTCCGCCGCCGCCAAATAGATCCGGCTCGACCCAAATGGAAAAGAACTGCGCGTCGAGACCGCCCTCACGCGCGCGCACCGAATCGAAGTGTCCATCCGGCAGCCGCTGGGCCAGGTCTACCTGCTCGTCCACCAGGCATTGCGCAGTATCGGCATGCATATCTATGACAATGGCGCGCCGATGAATCGCGATTGGATCATTTGGTTGGCTGTTGGATTGAGTTACCGGAGGCGTTTGACTTTTTTCGGTCATGCGACAATTGGTTAGCAGAACAGAAAACAAAATTGGAGCTAAAATCAGACAGCGAATTAACTGCCGATTCTGGCCTGGAATTGGATCACTCGGTGGATACCTCTTATTCGTCACCGGAAAGCATGAATGATTGACAGTCTTTGTAATTTGCAGCAGCATTTTGATGGTACTTTGCCAACCTTATTGAATCAAGCGTGCCTTGCCAAGCAAAGTAGACTTACTGTATCGTGCCATGTTCCCGATAGCCGATAAACGCGCCCTTTCTGAAATGATAAAGACTCTTGTAGAATTGGTTTTCGATAAACCATCCCTGCGCACGATTTGAGGTTAGAGTTTTCTTCAGCGCCCGTTTCCCGAAATTTGATTTCCGGAAGGAGTAGAACAATATGTTCTCAAAAGACGGCAAAGCGAAAGATGTACAAACGCCGCGCATTTGCGACGTGGTTTGGCACGATGGCGAGTTCATCAAGTGGAATGATGCCCGCGTGCACGTGATGTCTCATGTTCTGCATTATGGTTCGAGTATCTTTGAGGGCATTCGTTGTTATGCGACGAAACAAGGACCTGCGGTTTTCCGGTTGCAGGAACACATGAAGCGCTTCCTGAATTCAGCGAAGATCTACCGCATGGACCATAACTGGAAGCTGGAACAATTGTGCGAGGCCTCGGTTGAGTTGGTCGCGCGCAGCGGTATGGAGCAGTGCTACATCCGACCTATCCTCTTTCGTAGTCTCGATGAAGAGCATCCGGCTTTCGGAGTTAACCCTTTCCCCAACCCGCTCGCTTGTTATATCGGCGCCTGGGACTGGGGCAAATATCTCGGCGACGAGGCCATCGAAAAAGGTGTCGACGTTTGTGTGTCTACCTGGAATCGTTTGACGCCAAACTCGATGCCCGCCATGGCCAAGAGCGGCGCAAACTATATGAACTCCCAGCTTATCAAGATGGAGGCATTGCTCAACGGCTTTGCGGAAGGCATTGCCCTCGATGACCGCGGCTACGTTTCGGAAGGCTCGGGGGAAAACATTTTTGTAGTTAATAACGGAATGGTCCTGACTCCGCCGTTGTCGTCGTCGATCTTGCCGGGCATCACGCGCGACAGCGTGATTCAAATTTGTCAGGAGTTGGGGATTACGGTTAAGGAGCGAACCATTCAACGCGCAGCGCTTTATGTCGCCGATGAACTTTTCTTCTCCGGCACGGCCGCCGAAATCACTCCGATTCGCTCCGTCGATCGTATTACAGTAGGAGCAGGTGGTCGTGGCGAGATAACTGAAAAAATTCAGAAAGCATTTTTTGCGATCACCAAGGGAGATCGGAAAGCTCCGGGCAAGTGGCTCACCTATGTTAATGCAGCGAAAGGCTCACAACCGGGCAACAATGGTTCGCAAGCGGAAGCAGCCACGGATGTAAGCGTTCGTAACCAACCAGCCGAGCCGGTGATGAAGCTTCAAACAGCGGCTATTGCGAGTGACTAACGATCCGGATTTTACTGGCACACTGGCAGCGAGCGGGGGCAACTTGCTCGCTGCCTTATGTTTTGCCTGCAGTGAAATTCGTGCTGCGGCAAAGGCTCAACACCGACGGCGATAAACGTTGACGCTCGTCGCAGGGACGGGCTATATTCATTTCAGCATTACCCGCCTATGTCGTGGTGATGCGCCCCGCAAGTTGGTCTCCAGCGCTCCTTCCAGCGCAGACAAACCAAGAACTTTTAGTTTTGCTCTTACAAAGTTTCGAAAGGTCCCTCTCTTTATGTCCGTAAAAATTGACGATCTGCTTCGAGTAGCTTCCAGTCATGGCGCGTCTGACCTCCACGTCAAAGTCGGCTCATTTCCGGTGATGCGCATTGCCGGTGAGCTTCATCCCATCGCCGATGCGCCGCGGATGAAGCCGGAGGACACTCTCGACATGGCGTTCGCCATGATGTCGAATCGACAAAAGCAGCGGTTCAAAGAGGTCTCCGAAGTCGACATCGGATATGGCGTCAAGGAGTTGGGAAGATTTCGCGCCAACATCTTTCAACAGCGGGGCACAGTGAGTCTGGTCTTGCGCGTTATCCCGGACCAAACAAGAACCTCCGCCGAGCTGGGTTTGCCGCCTGTAATCGATCGAATCACGGAGGAGCGCCGCGGATTGATTCTTGTAACTGGCGCTACTGGTTCCGGGAAATCCACAAGCCTGGCGGCGATGATTGACAGGATAAATGCGCGCCGCAGCGGACACATCGTTACCATTGAAGATCCTATCGAGTTTCTTCACCGCGACAAACTGTCCTTCGTGACACAACGCGAGGTTGACGTCGATACGAGGTCCTTTGCTGAGGCTTTGCGCGGGGCGTTGCGGCAGGATCCGGACGTGATACTTGTCGGGGAAATGCGCGACTCCGAAACTATTGAAACCGCCTTGACCGCGGCGGAAACTGGTCACCTGGTGTTTTCAACGCTTCATACGCTCGATGCGACTGAAACCGTAATGCGCATCGTTTCGTCATTTCCTTCGCACCAGCAAAAGTCAGTGCGCATCCAACTGGCGGGCATCCTCAAGGCAGTGGTCTCGATGAGACTGGTTCGCGCTGCCAAAGGAGCCGGTCGCGTACCTGCCGTGGAAGTGATGGTCTCAACCGCCCTCATTCGCGATTACATAATCAACGAGGAAAAGACTTATCTAATTCGTGAAGCAATCGCGGCGGGAGCCTCTCAGTATGGCATGCAGAGTTTTGACCAGTCGCTGTTTCACCTGGTTCAGTCGGGACTAATCTCGATGGAGGAAGCGTTGCACAATGCCAGCAATACTGATGAGTTTAAAATGCGTGCCTCGGGAATTCTCTCAGCCGAGCAGGCAATGAGCACCATGCGCTCCGCCCCGGGTACAGCCCCAGCGGCTCCGGCAGCTTCCGTCAACCGTGATAAGGAAAATATCTTTGTGAAACACTGAGGGGCAGGGGGCAGTAGAAGAAGCAAAGGGGGAAGAGGGGAACAGGGAAACGGGTGAAACGGAGTAAGCGACTAATCGACTAATTCCCCTTTTACCCTGTTCCCCTCTTCCCCCTTCCTCTGCTCACTGCCCACTGTTCCCGGCAAGGCTCGACAGCGGTGGCATCTGCAACTCAAAAGTTTGTGGGTTCTCGCCTATGATGGCAGCCGCGAAAAATCTCGGGACGTAAGCCGCGTTCTCGTTACGAAAAGTTTCATCCAAGGTCTCGCGATGAGCAAAGAGCGTCCAGAAATTTCTTTCGTAGTTCTGCGTTCCTCTTAGTTCCCGCAAAGTGTTTCGCACCCATTCCGGACCGCGATTGTAACTAAGCAACACCAACGTCACGCTTTCCGAGTCTTCTCCAAGTTCGGCCATGCGATCCGCGATGTAGTGGGCCGCGGCGGGCGTCATCTTTTCAACGTCACACATGTCTTCGCGCGCGATGCCGTAGTTCTCCGCCGTCTGCGGCAGGAATTGAAACAGACCCTTGGCGCCGATACTATTCTCATAACAGTTTCGATATGCCGACTCGATCACGGGCAAATAAATTCCAATGATGACCGGAACCTTGCGTGCCTCAAACGAACGCGCAATCAACGGCACGTACGGGCGCGCCCGCCCGTAGACCACGCTCAGACTCTCAGAATCCAGGTCGGCTGAACCGTTGATAGCTGCGTAGCGATCTACGTAAGCCTTAATGACGCGCACGGCATCTTCGTTAAGCTTTACCGGACGGTCGCCCATCATTGTGGAAATACGCTGCTCCTGGGCGTCGACGAAGTTCAGTCGCTCCACCTCGCTCATCTGCGAATAGAGTTTTCCTGTTGCAGATGCATCCGATATTGCTGTTACCGGCGGCCGCACTGCTACTGATCGACGGTAAAGAACAATTGTCGCAGTTATGGCTAAAAGCAACACCATCGCACCGAGGAACCAGACGTAACCGGAGCGTGCGGCTGTCTCGGGCGAATAGAAATTGTCTTGCCACGATTTTTTTACTTTGGCAACGGGGAAGCCAAGGTTGATTTGTTCTCTGGCAGTTTTCAAATCTGCAAGCAGCTCGTTCGCCTCGCAATAGCGGTCATTCACATCCTTGCACAAACACCTGCTAACGATTTTCTGCAACAACAACGTTCCTGCATAGTGATCATTCGTAACTTCGGAAAGCGGCGCGGGTTCGCGATCCAGAATTGCGACCATCGTGTCTATGCGGGTCGCGCCGGTAAATGGCAAACACTGCGTCAGCATTTCATAAAGCACGACCCCCAGACTCCAGATATCGCTTCGCTCGTCAACCGGAAGCGCGCGCGCCTGTTCCGGCGACATATAGTTAACCGTTCCCATCACCAGGCCTGCTTCGGTATGTGTCCTGATGATCGGTTGAGTTTCAGTAGAATGATCAGGCCTCTCTGGCTCCATCAGTTTCGCGATACCGAAATCAAGAATCTTCACCAACCCGTCGCTGCGTCGCATGATGTTTTCAGGCTTGATGTCACGATGTACGATGCCGGCGGCATGCGCGGCGGAGAGGCCCGAAGCTACTTGCGATGCAATGTGCAAAACTTCCACAAGCGACAACTTCTGATTTCTGACCAACTCCCGGATCGTTTGCCCATCAATGAACTCAGTGGCGATAAAATAAACTCCATCACTCTCTCCCACTCCGTGAATCGTGATGATATTTGGATGGTTTAGCGCCGAAGCTGCGCGCGCTTCCCTTTGAAAGCGGCGCAGGCGAGTGTCGTCCGACGCAAAGTAGGCCGGTAAAATCTTCAAAGCTACAACGCGTTCGAGCCGCGCATCCGCGGCAAGATGAACTTCGCCCATTCCCCCCGCACCCAGCCGCTCGATGATTTTGTAAGGACCGATAACGCATCCGATCTTCTGGTCAGCGTCGTCGCCAACTAAAATCCGCGCGTCTCGGGCCAGCGCCGGTTGCTCTATGAAGTCGCCGGCTTCGTCGTAAGCGTTAACGAGTGACGTTGCTTCTTCCCGCAACTGCTCATCGCCTGCACATGCTTCAGCGAGAAATGAGACACGCTCCTGCGGTGGGCAATCCAGCGCCCTCTGCAACACGTCCTCGACCTTTTGCCATTGTTCAGGAGTCATACAAATTCGTAAATCGTGAATCGTGAATCGTAAATAGAGAAACTGAGGTTTCTATTTACGATTCACGATTTACGATTTACTGCCTTGAACAGCCAGGCTTTCGCCGCACGCCAATCGCGCCGCACCGTCATCGGTGAAACCTCCAAAACTTCCGCAGTCTCAGCGAGGCTCAACCCGCCAAAGTAGCGTAACTCAACGACACGACTCTTTCGCAGATCGAGTTTGGCCAATTCATCCAACGCTTCATCGAGGGCCAACAACTCAGCAGCGCGCGGCTGCGACATCAGGACCGCCTCTTCCGATGCGAGAGCGTCGTCAAATGAAATGCGTTGCGCCTCACCGCCATGTTTGACATATTGCCGACGCCTCGCGTAGTCGATCAGAATGTGGCGCATCACCTGCGCAGTCACGGCGAAGAAGTGCGTGCGATTCTGCCAGTTGATTTGCTGCTGACTCGCCAAACGCAGGTAGGCCTCATTGACCAGCGCCGTAGTTTGCAGCGTGTGGCCTTCCCGCTCTCGCTGCATGTAGCGATGTGCGATGCGTCGTATTTCGTCGTAGACCAACGGCGTCAACTTATCGAGCGCCGCCCTGTCTCCGCGCTGCCACTCGACGAGCAGGTCTGTCAGGTCATCGGAAGAAGCCGTCGTCATCAGGCGGCGATTCTAACACCGCTCGTCCCCCAAGGTTCAGGTTGTCTAATACCGTTTGAAATTTGATTTAAATAAATGGAAGTTTGTCGAACTCTGGTGAACACTTTCGCGACGATTTCTCGCTTACCGATTTTCGTTAGTGAACACTTGCGGGTTAGTTTCTCGCTTAACTAAACGAAGGGGGTTGTTTTGCATTCCCCTCGGATATTTTCAGATCAAACTTACGAGGAACAAAAATGAAACTTCAAAAAAAGCTGCTCCTGCTTTGCGCCCTGATACTCTCGTTAACAATCAACACCCACGTACAGGCCCAAACCACGCCTTCCGGTAAGCTTTACCGGCAGATGGCGCCGGCCGAACGCTCGGCGTTTGTTGCTGAGCAGGCGCGACGCATTGGACGCGAGATCTCGGGAAATGAATATGAATTTACTTCGGACTTCGTGGCAGACATTCAGCAGGCAGTCAATCAATACGCACGGCGAATCGGCAAGAATGGCGGCGCCGGCCCGGGTAAAGAAGATGCACGTTCAGTGTTTGAGCGCGGTCAGGCACAGGCGCCGGCGCTGATTGCTGCATTCAAATCGCGCAACGTGTCACCGCTCATTGGGCTTTACATTCCGTGGATCGAGTCGGAGTACGTAAACATTGAGTCGCCAAACTCCATGGGCGCAATTGGCATGTTTCAGTTTCTCCCGCAGACTGGCGAACGATTCGGCTTATCGGCGGAGGATTTGTTAGACGTGGGTAAATCTGCGGATGCTGCGGCTCGTTACATCAGCGACAGCCTCGAGCAATTCAAGGACGATCCGATGAAGGAGGCGCTGGCGCTACTGGCCTATAATCGGGGTGGACAGAAAACAGCGCGGGACCTGAAATTTCTTATCAACGATCAAAACAAGCGGTGTAGCATCTGTGCTCTCACCGCCGATCGCAGCAAACTGGACGAGACGTTTCGCTACGAAAACGTTTTCTACGTGCCGCGCTTTTTTGCCGCCGCCATCATCGGGGAGAACCCGCAAGCGTTTGGCCTGCAAATGCAACCCCTGTCGTCGCATTAAGCGAACCCATTAATTGACCCGCATCCGGCGCATCACGCGCACGCCGGCGCGCCAGTCTTCGTTTATGTCGAAGCGATAGATTTCGATGTCCGGAGCTATTGAGCGCGCCAACGCGGTAAACGACGGGTGGACTCTTAATGTGGGCGCAACGAGGTAGACGAGCGGGGATTCGTTTCTAATTTTTCTCTCACCAAAAAGTTTAGCCTGGGCGATGTGGCCGCGACGACGATGCGCTTCAACACGTTGCCAATAGTCGGCTCCTTGCAAGACGTGCTCGCGAGCTTCGGAAACTTTCAACTCGATCACCGCCAGCCGTCCATCATGGCGCAGGGCCAGCAGATCAACTGGACGAACGCCGAGCACTCCGCCTCGCGCTGTCCTGAATTGCGCGTGAAGCGGTGCGATGATTAAACCAGGATCGAGCCGCGTGATATCGCGGCGCAGCAGCGATTCGAGCCAGGCCTCAGCGGCGTTCCTGTAAAGCGCATGGTGATGATCGGAAGCATTAGCTGATCGATGTTCCAACAAATCAGTCAACAGATTAGTTAATTCGTTTTCGGTTTTCGCTTCCAGCAGGTGCCGCCGTGCGCCTTCAACTCCAAACCAAAGTCGTTCAATTCCCAGCAACCGTCTCACGCGCGCGAATGGCAATCCAAAATAGCGCAGCGTCTCGCCGTGCCGCGCGCTGACCACATCAATCGCGCCAGGAGCGAGAGCGACCAATCGCTGCGTAATTTCGCTTGGTCCTGCAGCGGGAACCGGTGGAAAGCGAGCTAATCTTCGCTTCCAAAGATCATCGCGGGCGGGAATATCCACCGAGGTCATCTCAGTTAACTGCTCATCAACTTCGTAAACAGCAATAGCTTCACGCCGGCTCTGACGCAACAACGCAATGCGCTGGACCGTTGGCTTAACCAGATGACGGTCAACGACTAACCAGAGCCGCTGAATGTAGGGAGGCCGAGCGCGTTCACTGGTGCGGTCAAACCACATCAGAGACGAAGAGAGAAAGGCGTCTACGTCGCCTGGCAGACTGGCAACGACGGATCCAGTGACAGCTATGCGTTGATGCTTCTGTCGTATAAGAATTCGCGCGTAGCGTCCCGGTTGTCCGCGCCGGGCCCCAGGACTTAACGCGGCGCGTTCAAGTTTTGCAGCTGGTTGAAGCGAGCAAGCCAGTTGGCCTAATTGTTCGCAACGCGCCTGGCGCGCAGTCTTCACTGTTAATGCAATCGCGCTGGCGGCGGCGCGCGGGACAAGTTCAATTAGCGGACGCTCAGCACCCATCCGGCGCGAGGCCTGCAGTAACAACTTTTCGCCCGTCCATTCCCAGGCAAAGATTTTCCAGGACCGGCTTCCCTTCTCGGTCCATGACGTGAGAATTACCCGTCCGTGGGCAACCGCAATATCCAACTCGCTTCGCCTGAGCGCCTGAGTGTTTCCCTCTTTTAGCGTGCAGAACCACTCAGCGTGCGAGGCCAGCAGTTCGGCAATTTTCGATCTCGCCGCTTCGATGCGTGCTGATGTGTTAACGCGTTCGGGCATTGGCGACCATCAAGACCGAAGCAGCAGCGACAGGGTGAGTTGCGTAGCGATTAATCCTTGAGGGAATTCAATCCTTTGTTGTTTGAACGTGAAACGACCCGGTCGCTATTTGCTCCCGGTTCTGATAGGCGGTGGATCGAGGGTGTAAGAGCGGCTTCGTAAGCGTATTTCGCCGTTAGTTCTACCGTGTGCTACCATTTTTAGTCAACAAAATTCGCCTAACAACTCGCTAACAAGTTCGTAATGAAAAACGTCTACCTTGCAGCATCCGTGCGCACGCCTATCGGCCGCTTTGGCGGGACACTGGCCTCCTGGACCGCGGCGGACCTGGGCGTGGCAACGGCAAAGGCGAGTCTGGAACGTGCGCGACTGCGTCCGGATCAGATTCAGCAATCGATATGGGGCTGCGCGCGACAAGCCGGCGGTGGACCAAATGTGGCCCGGCAGATTACTTATCGAGCCGGGGTGCCGGACACGGTTCCCGCTTTTACCGTTAACCAGGCCTGTGGCTCGAGCCTGCAGGCGATTTTCCTCGCCGCGCAACAAATCGTGCTCGGCCGTGCTGAGGTAGTACTCTTAACCAGACAAGAACTTGGACTCACGGATATCGACCTCGTCGAACTCAACGAGGCTTTTGCGGCGCAAGTGATTGCGTGCGATCGCGAGCTTGGCTTGGATCAGGAGCGATTAAACACCAACGGCGGCGCGATCGCATTAGGGCACCCGATCGGCTGTACCGGCGTCCGAATAACAACAACTCTGCTGCATGAAATGAAGAAGCGAGACGCGAGGTTGGGCCTGTCGACTCTTTGTGTAAGCGGAGGCATGGGATTGGCGATGCTGGTAGAACGCGTCTAAGCATGGAAGTTTTAGCACAAGGGCAAAGCCAACCTCGAGCCAAACAGAAAGCATCCCAGT
The DNA here is from genome assembly GCA_963698325.1 of Blastocatellia bacterium. Taxonomy (GTDB): domain Bacteria; phylum Acidobacteriota; class Blastocatellia; order Pyrinomonadales; family Pyrinomonadaceae; genus PSRF01. The sequence continues at coordinate 661,832 of CAVOQJ010000018.1, forward strand.
AGACGGTTTCGTGCGGGAGCTACATCAAGAAAGGTTTTTTCGATCGTGAAAAATAGTATTCTGAAATCATTCGCAATTGCGCTGGTGCTTTGTCTTGGCGTTTCGTTGATTGTCTTTGCGCAAAGGAGTCGTTCGACTTCCGTTGCCGCGCAAGCGCCGACTCTCTTATCGTCCTTGCCTCCTTCTGATGCCGTGGCCCTAATCAACGTAAGACGGGTACTCGATGAAGCGCTGCCACGACTGCTCGCCGAGAATCCTGCGAAACTCGCTGACGTCACCGCCGAGTTAGCAAAGTTTAAGAGTCAAACCGGCCTCGACCCTCGTTCGTTCGATCAAATTGCCCTGAGCTTTAGTTACAAATATCCAAGGGAAGGCATTACTAAGATCTCCTCAGCGGTGCTTGCGCGCGGCACCTTTAATGCCGGGGCGATGGTCGCGGCAGGCCGGCTGGCCGCGAATGGCAAGTATGTCGAACAAAAGTATCAGGGGAAAACGATCTACCTATTTAGTCTTGACCGGCAGATTAGGTTGTTCGGTTTATGGAACATGAAGGTGAGAGACCTCGCGGTCGCGACGCTTGATGGCAACACGCTAGCCCTTGGTGACATGGAGGCCGTTCGCGGCGTGATCGATGCGAACAGAACCCGCAGACACGCCAACCCTGAATTGATTGCGCTTGCGAGTCGTGATCCGAATGCGATTCTGGGTTTTGGTGGCAACGTTTCGTCCACGCTGCTCGAAAATCTTAGTCTCAGCAACGATAGCGTCGCGCGGGAGTTGACTGCGGTGCGTCAGGTTTATGGGACCCTGGGAATGACAGCTACAGACCTGGAATTGATGATGGCCGCGCGCACAGTTGACACTTATGCGGCGAAGAATCTCGGCGATACTGTTGAAGGACTGAAACAGTTTGGTGCGCTGTTCATTAATCGACTCTCCGCCGCCAAGGGCACACTGGCACGAACGGCGCTAAATAATTTGAAAGTTACGACCGTGGGCAACGAGCTTCAGGTTAGAACTGCGGTAGCGCAGTCCCAAGTCTCGCCTTTGATGCGCGGATACTGATGAAAAGTGAAAGCTAAAAAGTAAAGACTGATGAATGAAGAATGATTCGCATTAGCAATGAGTCAGTAAGCCTTAAGGCAAGAACACATCATTTCATGACGACTCATCACTCTTCACCTTTCACTTTTCACTGTTCCCTTTTCAAACTTATTTCGTCGGAATTGGGAATTGCGGGCGCTGGGTAACGGGCGGAATCTCAGGTTCGCTTTCCTCGAGGCTGGCTAGAACCTCCTGGTAAACCTTTATCTTTCCATCCTGTTTCATTCGTTGCTGAACCGCGCTGATGTAATCCTCGAATACCTGATTTTGTCTCGTCGAAAGCATTGTTCGGGTCAACTGCTCTCTTTGCTTGGCAAACTCAGCAAGGTCAGCCTCATGTCGGTTCGCAACTCCTAACACCACCCAGGTATCGCCTACTTTCACCGGACTCCTGGATACCTCGCCGTTCTTCAGCGCGTAGATAGTCTCGTCAAGCGATGGACTTGTTCCTGCTTTTCCCAGTGGAGCACCGAGCTTGTAATCGGCTTCAGTTGCCACTTCAAATCCGTCTTTCGCAGTAGCGGCTTTTAGATCCTCTACGCTGCTTGCTGAAGACGCAATCTCCCTGGCTTTCTGTTCCAGCTGCTCCTTCGCACGTTGCTGTTTGACGGTTTGCGCAACTTTAGTTCTGATTTCTTCAAAGTCGGGAATGCGTGGTTCCTTCTTCTCAACCAGCATCGGGATGGCGAAGCCACCCTTCACGCCTGTTCGGTCCCCAACGTCGTTGGCATTGTTGAGAGGAGCAATTACTGCTTCAAACTGCTGACTGCTGCCGATGCCCGGCACGTCGTCGCCGGGCTTAACGAAAGGCGTCTCCTTAACCATTTCTCCGGGCTTCATGTTGGCTTCGGCGGCCAGTTCTTGTGCCACCTTCTGCGGGTCCTTCGTTTCCTTTAAACGATTCTGGGCGCGTTCAGCGAGTTTGGCCGCCGCCCCATATCCTTTGCGATTCCGCAAGGAGGCCAACAGTTCCGGCTTCGCTTCCTCGAAAGTCTTAGGCACTGCCTCACCGCGACGCAGGATGTACCAGTTGCCACCGTACCTGATCGGAATATCCGAAACATCGCCGGGCTGCATGTCCACAGCGCGATCATAAAGGGCATCAACTTTATTCGGGTTTTTTTTAACCGGCCGCGCCAGGTAACCACCATTCTTAGCTGTGGCCGGGTCTTCGGAATTCCCGCGCGCGAGATCAGCAAAAACCTTTTCGCCAGTTTCCGGACTGGCTGCGCGAGCTTTCTCGATCAGTCCCTTAGCCTTCTGTTCCACCTGCGCATCGAGATCTTTGCGCGCAACCTTCAAAAGAATTTGTTGTACCTTTACACCGGCCTGCTTGTTCTCAGGCGTCAGCCTTTCAAACTCATCGCGCAGGTCTTTGTCTGAAATCTGGAGCTTCTCACCCGATTTCGATTGGTCGATGTAAACGTAACGAATCTTTTTTTGTGGCTCGGGGATATTAAATTCAGCCTTGTGCTGTTCGTAATAACTCTTCAGTTCCTGGTCAGGGGCTTGGATCTTCTCGGCAAGCTTATCTGCCGATAGAACCGCATAGGTAACATCAAAGGTGGAGTTCGTCCGTTTGTAATCTTCCTGCACTTCGTCGTCCGAAACTTTGACCGCAGCAGTGACGAAAGCTCTTAACTTCTCCTGAGCGATCTCATCCCGAACAGTTCTTTCAAACTCTTCCATGCCGCCATAACGCGCCGTCACCGATTCCTTGTAACGCTGCATGCCCACAAATTGGCCGGACGCGTCGGAAAACTGTTTACGAATTTTATCGGCAACTTCACCGTCGCTGGCCGACAATCCCAGTCGGGCAGCCTCCTGAGCGACTACGCGATCGCGAACTAAGCCGTCGACAAAACGCTTGTAGCCGCCCAACTGTGCCATGCTCACGCGGCCGCCAAACATTTGCATATAGTTCTCTTTGAGGCGAGCAACCTCGGCAACAGTGATCTCGTCTTTGCCAACCTTGGCCACCACTTCCGTGCTCTTGGCGGGTTCGACGTTGCTGGAATTTCGACCAGGGGCGTAGAAGATGACAAGACTCACTGCCATCAGGATTGCAAATCCGACGATTATGATGCCGCGGGTGCGTTCCATCCGCGATAGTAGTTTGAGCATTATAATTACCTCTCCAGCAAATGGCGGATTGTAAAGGAGACGGGGTAAGCGTGCAACCGAGAGAGTTTGGTGGCGGGGTCACTTTTGCAACGCGGTGACCAGTCAGCGCTTTAGTCGGTCGCGACCTGTCGCGGCTTTGGTTCGCTCCTAATCTACGGCGTGAAGCCACCCAATTCCGCAGCGCTGACCGGTCATCACGCTCCAAGGAGAGTCAGGTGTGCATGATTGCCGCTTTCTGAGCCGGATGGTATTTTACTGTCACGAATGAACTCGATTGCCAACTCAGCAGGGCTATGGATCGGTTTCTCCCTGTTCATACTTTTCATGCTGAGCCTGGACCTCGGACTCTTCAATCGTAAAGCTCACACAATCAGGTATCGCGAAGCCACAATCTGGAGCACTGTCTGGATCACGCTGGCAATGATCTTCGCCGGCGTTGTCTTCTGGTATCAGGGCACGGATGCAGGTCTCAAATTCCTTACCGGATACGTCATCGAGCTCTCGCTTTCCGTTGATAACCTCTTCGTCTTTCTTTTGATTTTTTCTTTTTTCAAGGTGCCTGCGAGGGTGCAGCATCGAGTGCTTTTTTGGGGTGTATTAGGAGCGCTCGCGATGCGTCTGACGATGATCTTCATCGGCGCCACCCTGATCAATCGCTTCCACTGGATCATTTATATCTTCGGCGTCTTCCTCGTCTACACCGGCATCAAGATGTTTCGCCAGGAAGATACTGATATCCAACCCGAGGAGAATCCGATCGTTCGCGCAGTGACGCGGTACATACCGATCACGCGCCACTACGAAGGCGAAAAGTTTTTTACCCGAGTCGACGGTAGACTGACAGGAACATTGCTGTTGCTCGTGCTGGTGATCGTCGAAGTCACGGATCTCGTCTTTGCAGTTGATTCCATTCCGGCGATCTTTGCCATCACGACCAACACGTTTATTGTTTACACTTCAAATGTGTTCGCCATTCTTGGGCTTCGCTCGATGTACTTTCTGTTAGCCGGTGTAGTGGAAAAGTTTCAGTATCTCAGGATGGGACTGGCGATCGTGCTCACATTCATCGGCGTAAAAATGCTGATTGAAGCCATCCATATTGTGATTCCAGTCTGGGTTTCGCTGGTCGTGGTTGCCACGGTGTTGCTCGCTTCCGTAGCCGCCTCGATTTTTTGGCCAAAACATGCGGAGATGGATATCGATGTGGACCTGCCTGAAGACTTCGATTCGCCTTTTGAGGACGATCCGGACCAGCAGAAGCCTTAGCCCGCCCAGAGCTATCACCGCGAGGTTGCCTCAACCAGAATTAGGGAGCGGTCGCGGCCAGCTGCTGGATTCAACCTCATACATATACATGACCCTGGGATCACCAGATAGCAAGAGGCCAGACACAAGGCTATCTTCCGCGGCAATGCCCGGTCGCTACAGGCCGGTTCGAATATTTGTCACGACCTGCCGAAGCATGGGTATTCTGACCGTGATTCACAACCTCTAAATAGATATGCTTGAACGTGCTCTTGCCACTGTGCTAGATTCGCGTTGGTAGCGGTTGCGGTTGTCACCGCGAGCCAAATAGAAGATTGCCGCCGCAAAGCGGTTGCCCTACTTCACACCCGACAGGCGCCTAAGTGAGTTTTTCGGTCCCGGCCGATTGATTAGCCCAAGCGTTTCGTGATTGCAGTTGCCCCTCAGATACTCAACCGGGCTTATTGCTGACCTCGGAGTAAATAGCCTCTAAAAGATGATCACAAAGACCCGTCGTTTTGTTTTTGATTGGTGGGTAGTCCAGAAGCGCGTCGTCTACCTCCTCGTCACTGTCGTCATCCTCTGCGGACTGGCCGGTGGCAGTGCGATCTACGTCTGGAAATACGGCAACCCTTTGAGAAACGTGGGCACCGGAATGAAGCTGCCCTCGGGTGCGCGCTTCATTTCATTTGAAGGAGAGGTGCACGTCATCCGCTCCGCTACGCGCGAGACAATTGTTCCCGGCGCCGACACGGAGCTCTATCCCGGCGACACAGTACAAACGCAGGCCAGCGGGCGCGCGCGTATCAGCATGGCCGACGGCTCCACGCTGGTTGTCCGTCCTAATAGCACAATCATCGTGCGCGACAACGCCAGCGAAGACGATGGGAAAAAGACTAACGTGCATGTCGTGGTGGATAGCGGACAGATGTATGTGCGCACTGAGCAACAACCGGAAGGAACTAATAACCTGGTCGAGACGCCCAAGACACAAAATAGAATTGGCGCCGAAACTGGCGCGAGCTTCGGCGTGAACCCCGAGGGGACGGAAGAAATTCGTGTCAAAACCGGAGCGATTGAAACTACCAACCGTACCGGTGACAAGACCAGCTTACGTGGCGGCGATTATGTTTCCGTCAATCCGTCAGGAACAATCTCGCGGCCTCAAAAGTTGCTCGAGAATCCTTTGCCTTCTGAGCCGCGCGATCTCGAAAAAGTTTATGTGGGTGGAAGCGGTTCGGCAAATATCTCTCTGAAGTGGCTGCGGCCGCTATCGGGGACTGCCGCCTTCTATCGAGTCGAAGTGGCTACATCTCCGTTCTTTGTTTCCGACGGCAAAGTTATCGAGCGCGATCAATTAACATCAAACGAATTCTCAGCGAGCGATCTGAGACCGGGTGTTTACTTTTGGCGTGTGCGTGCCACCGCCCCGACCGGGCAAACCAGCGATTGGAGCGATCCCAGAAAATTTATCATTGCCACGCCAGGTACAGGCACGCGAGTTCCGGTTTCGGATCTTGCGGCGGAGTTTCTGGGTGGCAACATCTACCTGATTCGCGGCCGTTCGGAGCCTGGGACCACGATTCGAGTTGCCGGGCGCGAGACTATCGTACCCGCTGAGGGATCTTTTCAACTTCAAACCACTGCGCCACCGGGAACGCGGGAGGTTAATGTCGAAGCCGAAGATCCGCGCGGAAACAGCACGCCATATCTTTTGTCGCTTTCGCATCGCGGCGGTCGGTCGAAGGATTGAGTCTGACGACTTCGGATTTGTTGAAGACCACTTAAAGTATTGCAGAGGGATTTTACTGTTCATGTCACGTCACGTAATACTTCTAACCGACGCGCACGAAGCGCCGGCCTACGAGCTGATCGAAGCCTTGCGTCTGGCAGGTGTGAAAACACTGATCGAAGGGCTGCGCGAAGCTGAGGTGGAAGCAGCTCTGAGCCGCCGTGAGAGTGAGTCTGCCGAGGAAAAATGGGAGGATCAACCAATCGCAGTTCTCTATGAAGTAGTTGCGGGCGCTGACATGGTGGAACTGCATGCGGCCATCAAACATGCAACAACTTCGTGGCCGGGGACGCCGTTAGTTGCTTGTCGACGGCAGTTGAGTGGATTCCACGGACCGAGTTGGCGCAGCCTCGATGGCGCTACATTGAAGCGCCTGGGCTTTCGCGCAATTGCGGACAAGGCCGCGCAGCTGCCTGCGATCCTGCACGAAATTGAGGGGCACGGCGCAACCGGCGAATTAAAACTACCGGACATTGTCAGTCCGCCTGCGACAAGCGTAGCCAGCTCTCTTCCCGTAAAAATGAAGTCGAGCCGTGTACGCGCGGCTTTCGATCTGGTTTCTTCGCTCCACTTCATCGGCGATCAAAACAGTGCGGCCCACACGGCCCTCGCCGGACTCTCGCCGCTGGTCAACGCTGACCGCTGGACCATATATCTCTTCTCGGATGAGACAGGCCCTAACGCTTCTATCCTCGAGTCAATCGCCTCACTCAAACCGGCGGACGAAGTGTCCTCAGATCCAGAGGATGATTGGCGCCGCCTTTTGCGAGATGACAACGTGCCGGTTGGCTCAGAATCAAAAGCTGCCAGACTGGCCAGTGCCGGAATGGGCACCGTCAGGAAGAAGGAACGCCGACAACACGTAGTAGCTGTTCCGCTGATTTGCGGTGAGAGAATCCTGGGCGTACTCGAAGGAGTTCGCGGCCAACATTCGTTTAAGAAGTCAGAGCTGGCGATCCTGGATGCTCTCGCTCTGCCGGTTGCATCCGCGCTCGCCAACGCGGTACGCATTGGGGAAGCTGAGCGGCTCTCGCAAACCGATGATCTCACGAAACTCCACAACGCCCGCTACCTGCGCCAGTTTCTTCTGAACGAAATTCGACGGGCCCGCCGCTATGGTTCCACTGTGGCGGCATTGTTTCTCGATCTCGATGACTTCAAGCGAGTGAACGATGCCCATGGTCACCTGGTGGGCTCCCACGTGCTGATGGAAATGGCAGCGGTAATTCTCTCTTCCATCCGTGACACCGACGCGGTGGCCCGTTATGGCGGAGACGAATTTGTGATCGTATTGCCCGACACGCAAATAGAACTCGCCGGGAGGGTAGCTGAGCGCATACGCGAACGGATTGCTCGGCACTGTTTTAGCGGCGGCCGAAATCTGAAACTGACGCTAACTGCGAGTTTCGGGGTCGCGGCCTTCCCCGAGCACGCTTCCTCTCCGCAACAGCTAATAGCACGCGCCGACACCGCAATGTACGAGGCAAAGGCCGCGAACAAAAACTGCATTCGTTTTTCGGCATCGTTGACTCGAGCGGCAAAAACTCAGGACGACGTGGGTGTGCCGTCGGAAGTCGTCGAAAGTGATGACGGAAAAGCTTTTTCTTGATAGCGTAAAGATCGCAGATCGGTGTATCTTGGTCAGTTAGGATTGATCGTGTGCGGACGAATAGTTAGCGCATGCTAAGCAGCCCAGGTCGAGAGCCGGATATAGAGGACCATTCTCTTATCGAAGTTTGCTGCAGCCCTTAGAAGATGGCAGTGCCTACCCCGCCCCGATGCTCTCATTTTTAATTCACGGGAAGAGATCAATACATGGCTTTCAAATCGATTTTCAGCCTGTTTTCCAGTGATCTAGCCATAGATTTGGGAACAGCAAACACCCTCGTCTACGCCAAGGGACGAGGCATTGTGGTCTCTGAGCCTTCCATAGTGGCGATCAATAAAGTCACTAACCAGGTAGAGGCCGTGGGTCGTGATGCGAAGGAGATGCTGGGCCGAACTCCCGGCAATATCGTTGCGATTCGACCGATGAAAGATGGTGTCATCGCAAACTTCGAAGTAACCGAGAAGATGCTCCAACACTTCATTCGCAAGGCCCACAACGGCAAGACCTGGGTCAGCCCTCGCGTTGTGATTGGCATACCTTCGGAGATCACCCAGGTGGAGCGTCGTGCAGTTGAAGACTCCGCGTATCGCGCCAAGGCTTCGGAAGTTTATTTGGTCGAGGAAGCGATGGCAGCCGCAATCGGCGCCGGTCTGCCAATAACCGAACCGCATGGCAACATGGTGGTCGATATTGGCGGCGGCACAACGGACATCGCCGTCATTAGTTTGAGCGGCATCGTCTACTCGCGCGCCGTTCGCGTAGCGGGAAATGAGATGGACGAAGCGATCATCTCCTACATCAAACGAAAATATAATCTCCTGATAGGAGAAAGGACCGCCGAAGCGATCAAGATTGAACTGGGCTCAGCCTACCCGTTGGAAGAACCGTTGTCTTACGAAGTGCGCGGTCGAAATCTGATCGAAGGAATCCCAAAGACGATAACTATGACCGACGAAGAGGTTCGCGAGGCGCTTGCTGACTCTATTGCCACAATCATTAATGCGGTACGCGTCGCACTGGAACGTACGCCCCCGGAACTCTCTGCCGATATTGTTGAGCGCGGCATTGTGCTGACAGGCGGTGGGGCCTTGCTAAAGAACCTCGACAAGAGACTTTCGATTGAAACCGGGCTGCCGGTGTCCGTGGCCGACGACCCCCTGGCGTCCGTAGTGCTCGGGACAGGCAAAATGCTTTCTGACTTCGATTTGCTCAAGCGGGTGAAATGGGAAAACACGATGACCAGCGGAATGTAGTGAAAGCAGTAGGCTTGGCAGTAGCCAGAGGACAGGAGGTTCGCTGACTTGTTTTGGACTTTGGACTTTGGACTTTGGACTTGAGACTTTAGAACGTGGCCGCCATTCGCACCCAAAAAGAGATCCGGCAGCGCGCGCCTATTTGGCTTGGAATACTGCTGTTGACCAATCTCGTGATCATGGCGGTGGACGCACGAGACAGCGCAACCAGACAACGCCTGCTCAGAGTTTGGGTTCAAGCTTTAGTCTCCCCCGCGCAAAGCCTCTCGTCCGGAGCCACCGGAGCGAGCACAAACTTCATTAGACAAATTGTCAACTTTCGCAGCACGGCAAATGAGAACGAAAGGCTCAAGGAGCAACTCGCTACCGCACAACTCGATTTGCGCAACGCGCAACAGGCAGCCGCAGAGAACGAGAGGCTGAAAGGTCTTCTCAACCTCAAAGAAAAAACTGGTTACGACGAGGTCCCGGCCCGTGTAATCGCCCGCGATTCATCTATCTGGTTCAACACCGTCACAATCAACCGCGGCAGTTCTTCGGGGATAGCTCTCAACATGCCGGTGGTTACAGGCGGCGGAATAGTCGGTCGCGTGATTGCCCTGAGCCCATGGACGGCGCAGGTGATGATGGTGACCGACGAAAAAGCCGCGGCCGGTGCAATCGTGGGACAGCTTGGCGGGTCTGGGGCGCTCGGCTCAGTAAGAGGAGTGGGCAATAATGGTCTTATAGAAATGCGCTATGTTTCCGGTCTCGAGAAGGTGGAAGTGGGCGACTTTATCTTGACGACAGGACAGGACGGTATTTATCCGCCGGGGTTGAGCGTCGGTGAAGTAGTTGAGGTGAAGCATGGCACTGCAACCCAGCCTCACCAGATTCTGATTAGGCCCGGAGCGAAACTGGACCAACTGGAGGAAGTCGCAGTGCTCCTTTATCGTCCGCCGCAGCGGCCTGCACCCGAACAGACCCTGCCAAACGTAGACAAGACGAAAAAGTGACGAGGGATTAGCCGATTTCCACTTGCCGATTTCCAGTTTCTATCTGCAGCGCCTTGAACTGGCGACCTCCGGATTAGAAGACTCTTAAATCGGCAATCGGCAATTGGAAATCGAAAATCGGTCATGCCTCAGCTTAAAATTGCGGCCGCTCTGGCAATCGCCATAATCCTGCAATTGTCGTTAAGGGCAGTCTGGCCGCCCCTCTCCTATATTGACTTTCCGCTGGTTGTCGTTGTTTATATCGCCTTGCAGCGTCATGCCTGGCATGCGCTGATCGTTGGCACCATCGCCGGCCTCGCGATCGATGCCGCCAGCGGCGGACTAATTGGGGCCGGGGGCTTTTCCAAAACCCTGACTGCTTACGTGATTTATGTGGCCGCCACCAGAGTTAATCTTGAAAACCCACTGCTTAGAATTCCGGTATTGGCGGCAGCTACTTTGATCGACTCAGCGATCTATGTCTTCTGGCATCGCTCGCTGGGTTATATCCCGAGCGTGCCCTTCATGCAGACAGTGTCGTACCGATTAATAGGCACGACCATTGTAGGGACCCTTGCTCTTTACCTGCTTGATTCCCTTTTCACGGAACGCGCCCGGCAACGCCGAACATTTGCTTCGCGTCGAAAGGGCGCGCGACGCGGAGCGAGTGCGCTAAAACGAAGATGAAGGCCAGAGATCAGAGGCCAGCGTTCAGACGTCAGCGATCAACAGTCGCTTCCATGTTATTCTTGACTCTGACTTCTGATTTCTGATTTCTGTATTCTGCTTTTATGAAATTCGAAGACACCTCGCAAAACCTCCGTAGCCGGCTTTGGATTGTTCAGAGCTTCATTATTCTGTTGCTTGCGCTGCTGGGAGTCCGCCTTTATTACCTGCAACTCGTCCGCGGCCAGTACTACGCGGAAATAGCTCAGAATCAGCGCATCAGACTGCTGCCAATACCGGCGCCCCGCGGAGACATCCTGGCTAACGACGGCCAGACTGCACTAGCCAACTCCAGCCCGATTTATAACGTCATCCTCTCTCGCGAAGACCTCAGGGACCGCAAACTCATCTCTCTGGCTAAGCCGCTCGCGGAAGCACTGGCCGTAGATGCTGACATACTGCGGGATCGCTTCGAACAGATCGGTTCACAACCAGCGTTTGAATCGATTCTGGTCAAGCAGGATGCAACTCCCGGCGATATCGCGTGGGTAGAGGCACACGAACTGGAGTTTCCCGAGCTCCGTGTAGAGCAACAACCGCAACGCCGTTATCCGGCGAACGGCATGCTGGCCCACGTGCTTGGCTATGTCGGTGAGATTAGTCCGGAACAGTTGAAGCAACCGGCTTACAAAGACAAAGGGCTCAAGCCGGGCGACGTGATCGGACAGAGCGGTCTCGAGCAAACCTACGACGATTACCTGCGCGGCAAGGACGGTTACCGAAAAGTCATCGTCGATAGCCGTGGGCGCATTCAGGATGAGATTGAGATCGTCGCCCCGCAGCCGGGCCAGGATTTAGTCACAACGATTGATCTTGATCTGCAGGTGGCTGCCGAGGAGCAACTTCGGATCTCGGCCACCCAGCGCGGCGTTATTGTGGCTTTGAATCCAAACAACGGTGAGGTCCTCGCGCTGGCTTCGGCGCCGACTTTCGATCCGAATCTCTTCTCCAGAATTGGCACCAAAGAAGGCCGCGCTGAATATGTGGCAGTGTTGAATGATCCGCAGAAACCGCTAATTAACCGAGCAGTCCAAAGCCGTTATCCGCCTGGTTCAACCTGGAAAATTCCGATGGCCGTTGCCGGATTAGAGCAGGGCGCGATAACGCTTGACCATTCCAATCTCGTTTGTGGTGGCGGCATCCTGGTCGGAAACAAGTTTACCCGCTGTATGGGCAATCACGGCACACCCGATATTAAGGCCGCCATTACGCACTCCTGCGATGGTTATTTTTATCGTCTCGGCCTGAAAATGGGACTCGACGGCATTATGACGATGGTCGACGAGTTTGATTTGAACAAGCGAACCGGAATCGATCTGCCGAATGAAGTTCTCGATTTGACCCCTTCGCCCGAGCTTAAGAAACGCACGCAGGGAGAGAATGCTGAATGGAAAGACATTGATACCGTCTACGCGTCGTTCGGCCAGGTCTACGACGTAATAACTCCCATCGCTTTGCTGCGCACCGTTGCGGCTGTAGCCAATGGGGGTAAGCTCTATGTGCCACATCTGCTTAAAGAATTCCGGCCGGTAGGCGAACGCGGGTCGGCAGACTACCGGCCGAGACGACTTTTTAAACCGCTTGACCCATCGCGGCCTAATCCGAAGGTGCTTCCCATCCCTGAAGACATCGACCATACGGTAGTCGAAGGAATGTGGGGCGTGGTGAACAATGGTGGTACCGGAGCCAGCATTCGCATGGCCGGCTTCGATATCGCCGGCAAAACTGGCACGGCTCAGGTCGTCGGCCTGGGGAAAGACGTGGGAAAGAACAAAGACCACGCATGGTTTGTCTCTTACGCCCCGGCCTACAAACCCGAAATTGCACTGGTGGCTTTAATCGAAAACTCGGGCTTCGGCAGTCAACACGCGGCGCCGGCTGTCCGACGTGTTTACGATGTTTATTACCGCAAGACGCGGAATGAAGAGCCGCCCGGGGCAGTACCCGTTGCAAAAACTCCCAAACCGGAAAACAAAACTCCGAAAAAGGCGGAGACACAGATAGCGAAAAACCAGTGATGAGTGATGAGTGATGAGTGGAGAGGGATGAAGGACAAGTATTGAAAGGATCAAGGATGAAGGATGAGGGATGAGTGACCAGGGATGAGTGCGGAGTAATGAAGTGGGAGCCATGACTCTTGCTCATGACTCATCACTCATTACCTTACTTTTCACTCTTCACTCTTCACTGTTTTTGTCATGGTCGCAATAATTCAAAAAAGGGGCCTGCGAGATTTCGACTGGGTGCTGGCGTTGCTGGCAATTGGCATAGTGTGTTTTGGCACTGTGCAGATTCGTAATGCGCAACCAACCGAAAACTACTGGGTGAAACAGCTCATCGGGTTGGGAATTGCTATCGTGGCGATGTTGCTGGTCGCTTTCAACGACTATCGTAAGTTGATAAATATCGCTCCCGCTTTTTACGTCTTCGGTCTTGTGTTGCTCGTGATCGTTCTCATTCCTGGCATTGGGTTGAGAATTAACGGACAACGCGCGTGGATCAAGGTTCCCGGGATAGGTCAATTTCAACCGTCGGAGTTTGTAAAAGTAACGACCGCCATGATGCTGGCTCGCTATTTTGGCAAGCACCGCGTGAGCACCCTGAATCTCAAGGAGATGGCGGTTGGCGGCTTGATTCTGGCCGTGCCGATATTCCTTATCCTGCTTGAGCATGACGTCGGATCGGTGCTCACGTATTTGCCCATCCTGGCCATCGTTCTCTTTCTCTCCGCAATAAGAATGCGCTACGTGGTGGGCGCTGTGGTTCTAGGAATAGTGTTGCTTCCATTTGCTTACTGGGTAGGCGTGAAGACCCACATGGTGAAGAACTATCAGCAGGAACGCATCAACGTGATCCTGGATCCGGAAAACGCGGATCGCCGTGGTTTTGGTTACAACACCTGGCAATCGATCCTGACTGTCGGCGAGGGCGGATTGCTTGGCGCCGACACGTCTGCTGCCCACTCGCAAAGCAGCCTTAAGTTCTTGCCCGAGCCACATACTGATTTCATTTTTGCGGTTACGGCAGGCAACGCCGGGTTCGTGGGTTGCATTCTGGTGATGTTGGCTTACGTGATCTTGCTTTCGCGAATGATCGCAGGGGCTAAACGCGCTCCCGATCGCATGGGCATGCTGGTTATTATGGCGATCGTGGGCGGCCTCACTTGTCAGATCTTCATCAACATCGGCATGGAGTTGGGTATCCTGCCGGTCATTGGCGTGCCGCTGCCGCTGATGAGCGCCGGCCTGGCTTCGTTGATCGCCACTTTCATCGCAATTGGTTTCGCAATCAGTGTACAGTTGAGAAGATTTGTAAACTAGGCAGGTGATGCCGACCAGAGTTGCTCCTTGCAGATTCGTTTCGCGTTTACTGCTCCTTCGGTTTATACTCAGCTCAGCTCGCCTCTGCGGAGTTTTTTCGTTTCAACCGCCAAACGCTCTTGAAACAAACAAGCAGCACGACGGAAGCTCAACTTAAGCACCGTGCTCCCGACAAGCGAGTCAGAATTTTTTCGGTCGTCATGCAACGACGACCCCCATTAACTTTTAACTGTGAGCCGCGGTCGTGGGCAGTGGTGCTCAAGAGAAGACACGCGTTGGGACTTTCGAGTCTCCTTGACATCCAGACGAAACCGCAAACAGGTAGCGAGCGGATCCGGCGAGTTCGGGTGTACTAATGCCTGCGCCTTTCCAATTGAGAGGGCGCCCTGTTGCAGGTTTCCCCTGGAAGCGCCAAGCGGCTAGTTAGGTTCTTTTTTGATTAGTTCTAGCGACCGTCGCGTTCTGGACGAATTGGATCCAAACTCCACTCAATCTGGACGCGACCGACAACCTATTCATGACCAGGCAGCGGGCAGTCTCACGGGAGAACAGGCTTCCAGCCTGCGGGTTTCCGCAATTTCACCGCGCCCCCATCCGCAGCCGGTAAACTCCGCCGCATCAATTCACGGCCAGGCGCGCAAGCGTTTTGCTAATCCGCAGCCGGCGCGCCTCGCTTTTCAGCTTGAAGCGCGCCTAATGCATTCCACAATTTTTACTAACGTCTCTCGCCACAATAAACAACTTGCTTGCTGTGCAGAATTGGAGGCTCGGAAGGTCTTCAGCTCCAGTGCGCGGCTTACAGATTCATGGCAGACGTTTCAGGAGACACCAGATACACAATGGCAAAAGAATTAATCGTAAGCGTCAATGGACGTGAAAAAAAGATCGCGATCATCGAGAACGAAAAGGTAACCGAGTTTTACATCGAACGCGGCGAAGGCAATCAGGGAATTGTCGGCAACATTTACAAAGGGCGCGTCATGCGCGTGTTGCCCGGAATGCAGTCTGCCTTCGTTGACATCGGACTCGAGCGCGATGCGTTTCTTTACGTGTCCGACTTCTTCGATGAGGAGGAAGAGTTTGAGCGAATCGTCATTGACAAATCGCAGAAGGGTAACGTGGAAGAAGCCCAACGCGTGGCGGCAGAGCAAATTGCCCTGGCGCGCGTCGAACGAGAACGCCACATCGAAGCAACTCATGATCGCGTCGAGCCGCTTAGCGAAATAGAGTCTCAAGAGACGGCGGCTGGCGAGGTCGCAGAGCCGGCTGAACTGCTAGGCGAACAGGCGGCCGAACAAACTGGCGAGAGCGCGGATGCCGGTAAGCGTCGCGGCCGGCGCGGACGTCGCCGTCGCGACGGCCGGGAAGGCTATGATGCAACAGAAGAACCGTTGGCTGAAACCCGAACCCGAATAAAGGCTGAAGACATAGATACGCCTTTTGTAGCCGCCGATCCTTCCATTTTGAGAATCATCGACGAAGAAGAAACTGCGGCCAACGGCGAGATGTTTAAGGATGCTCGGCTTCAGGAACGGCTCTTCGATCAAATCCACGCGGGCGAGTTTAATCTCGAAGACGATTTCCGCACGGCTGAAGTAGGCTCCGTCATCTCTTCCGTAGACTACAGCGGCGATTCGTTTCAACGAGTAGACGATGGCGACAGCGCAGAGCCAGTCGAAAGCGCCTCCTCACGAACACGCAAACCCGTCGCGGCCCGCATTGAGAGTTTCGTTGACGACGTTGATGAAAACCTGCTTCGAGGTGGGTCTTTTGAACGCGTGAGTGACGATGAAGCAGAAAGCGACGCTATTGCGAGTAGCGCCGGATCGCCAGAGACTGAGTTAGAGGAGAAGCCCCGCGAACGCGCCAGTACCAAAAAATCGCGAGTGGGGAAACTACTCAGCAGCTTCGGCGCCAAGAAGAAATCCAGTAACAAACGGTCTTCGACTAAGAAGCCTGTTAAAGAATTGCCTGCGGCCGGCGCGGATGCTGAGAGCCCTGAATCCCTCGCCAACGCGCCCGCCGAAGATGTTTATGCGGATGCGGAAGCAAGTCTCGAAGAGAAAGGCTCGCGCGCCGAGTTTGCCACGCGGCGTGGTGGACGGCGCCGCCGCCGACCCAGTAAAGCGACCGCTTCTGACACTTCGGCTTCCGACGCACCAGCGGAGAGCACGCCGGCAAACGGCGGAGACTCAGAGAGCGAAGTCGCCACTGAGACTGCCCCTATCGAGGAGACTGACGAGTTGGCGTTGCCTGCCGCCGTTTCGCCTCCAGCGTCGCGTGATAAACGCGCCACACGCGATGGCCGTGATTCGCGCGATAATCGCGACTCGCGCGATCGGGGTCGCGATGGACGTGGTAGCCAACGAGGATCTGGTCGCCGGGACCGCCAACAGCCCACGATTACGGATCTGCTGCGCGAAGGGCAGGAGATACTGGTCCAGATCGCGAAAGAACCTATCGCCAAAAAGGGTGCGCGCATCACTTCGCACATCGCTCTACCCGGCCGCTTTTTGGTTTACATGCCTACGGTTGAGCACGTAGGCGTTTCAAGAAAGATTGAATCCGACAGCGAACGCCAACGACTTCGCAAACTCATTACACAAATCCGCGGCAGCGAAGATATTCCTTCGGGCGGCTTTATTGTTCGCACCGCAGGTGTAGGCATCAGCGAAGCAGAGTTGCGCGAGGATGTTCGCTATTTGGTACGGACGTGGCTCGACATTCGGGCCGCTGCCGAGAAATCGAAGCCGGCGTCTCTGGTTCATAAAGATCTCGATCTGGTCCAACGCATCCTGCGCGATCAGTTGTCAGACGACTTCGCAGCAATCCGCGTCGACTCTGAAGAGGAGTATGAAGCCATCGTGGAGTTTGTTAATCGCATTCAGCCGCGTATGGTGAAACGAGTGAAGCTCTACACTCGCGATCAACCAATCCTCGAAACCTACGGAGTGCAGGCGGAGATTGATAAGGCAATCAAGCCGCGGGTGTGGCTCAAGTCGGGTGGCTATCTCGTAATTAACCAGACCGAGGCGCTCGTTGCTATTGACGTAAACACCGGAAAATTTGTGGGACGAGGCAGCGGTCGCCTTGAAGACACAATCACGCGCACGAACCTCGAGGCTGTCGATGAGATTGTGCGCCAGATACGTTTGCGCGATTTGGGCGGCATCATCGTGCTCGACTTGATTGACATGGAAGAACGACGGAATCGCACCCGGGTTATGGGGGCATTACAGGATGCACTACGCGGTGATAAGTCGCCAACGAAGGTCCTTTCGTTTAACGATTTCGGACTGGTGATCATGACCCGCAAGCGTGTGAAGCAATCGCTGGAGCGAACCTTGTGTGCGCCTTGTAATTATTGCCAGGGTGCAGGATTGATAAAATCGCCGCAGACAGTTTGTTATGAACTGCTTGAGGAAGCGCGTACCCTGGGGAAGGCGATGGACGGAGACAATGCTAATAAACAGGCTACGCTGCGTATTCATCCCGAGGTTGCAAAAGCTCTGCGCAGCTCCGAACGAGATGTGCTCAACGAAATCGAAGAGTACCTTGGGCCAGTGGATATCAACAGCGATTCGACTGTCCACCAGGAACAATTCGATTTTGCGTTCATCTGAAAACCGTTCCGGGTTTCAAGTTTCGAGTTAGACCCCGTTTTCAAATCAGCGGTTCTGGTGAACATCAGAACCTCGAAACCCGAAACTTGAGACTCGGAACTCGAAACGTTCTTATGGGCAAACTAGGAAACTTTTGGAAAACGATGCTTGCCGGCGGCGCCGCCGGAGTGGCTGCTCTGGCCGCGCTTAATGCCACCATTCAGCACAACGCAAGCGAGCCCGATGAGAGCGCGTTGGGCGGCGAAGCGCACTTCTTCCGCTGGAAACATGGGCGCGTGTTCTATAAGGCCTCCGGCCGCGACAACCTCGGCCGACCCCTCGTTTTCATCCATGGCGTTGGCGCGGGCACGTCAAGCTTCATGTGGAGAAAGAATTTTGATGAACTGGCGAAGGACTTCCGAGTTTATGCGCTGGACCTTCTGGGCTTCGGCTTCTCCGATAAACCGGCCGGCGCTTCCTATTCTGCCGATCTCTACGTTGAACTAATCTCCGACTTCATTCGCGAAGTTGCTGGCTACCCAGCCAACGTGATCGCCAGCTCGTTGGGAGCCGCCTACGCTATTCGAGTGGCAGATGAACATCCCGAATTAATCAGCGCTATGGTCCTGAATGCGCCCACCGGGTCTGACACGCTAAACCACCGGCCGGGTATGGCGGGTGCTGCTTTTTACGGATTGCTGCAATCTCCGGTGCTCGGCACGTCCTTCTACAATGTAATGGCCAGCGAACGCAGCATCCGGGATTACGCGCGCGCGAATCTGTTTTATGATCATCGTCGCGTTACGGATCGTCTTGTAGCCAACCTCTACGCTACGAGTCATCAGCCAGGTGCGCAGCATGCGATTGCTGCCTTTCTTTCCGGCTATCTGAATACCGACACGCGATCTCCCTTCTCACGGCTTACGCAGCACGTCGTTTTAGTTTGGGGTAAACAGGACACCACTACGCCAGTGGCGAAGGGTTTTTCACTTCAACAGTTGAATTCTCGGGCTACTTTGGAGGTGTTCGACTATTGCCGCATGATGCCTGAGCAGGAGCAGCCGGAAAAATTCAACGCGCTGGTCCGCGATGCCTTCCTCGCGCGATCCGCAGCGGCAACGTCCGAATCATTCTGATCGTTTCCAATCATGTTCCAGGTGACTGCAGAAGAGCGCCTTTGGAAATTGTTCTAACGCAGGGGCCTATTGGAGATTCGGACTTGAAACTTCCAAGTCCAGATTTGGCGGGGAAGAAAAAGACTAGCCTATGAACTGCGAACTGTCCAAATTCAAAAATGATCTAAGAGTTCGTCGAGGGATTTGAGAAAGATGTCTGGGCGATGGCTTTCCAGTTTCCAGCTGGTCGGGTAAGCGCTGCGTACTCCTACCGTCAACACCCCGGCGCTTTTGCCCATTTCAATGTCCTCGGGAGTATCGCCGACATAACCCACTTCTGTTTGCGAACAAGCAAGCGAGCGCATCGCGGTTTTTAAACCCTCAGGGTGAGGCTTCCGATTTCTGATCTGTTCGTGGCAGACCACGACTTCAAAAAACCCTGCCAGCCGGAGTTCCTTAATTTCACGATTGATACGACAATCATTTCCACTGCTTACTACGCCCAACCGGTAACCCTTTCGCCGTAACTCTGCGAGAGTTTCGCCAGCACCCTTGATCAATTCCGCACTTTGCTCCCCATAGTGTTGCGTCCAGAGCTCATCGGCCCTCTGCCACTGTTCTTTCGGCAGCCCCATGCCTTCGTACACCGAAAGCCAATTCGGCGAATAGACCACGCCATAGGTTTCGTGATCAAAAGGAATCCCCAACTCCGCGAATGTCTTTTCGTAAGCAGTAAGGCCAAGCTGAGCGGAATCGACGACAGTTCCATCCCAGTCAAAAAGGAGGGTGGTGATCGAATTTCTTTTTGAATTCACGAAAGATGCTCAACTTGGAACGTCGTCGTAGATAAACAAGCGAGAGAAGACCGGTGCGCTTAGTCAGCTATCGCCACTGTTAACTCCCGGAGAGGCGTGGATTGCACTACGTCACCGGCTGTCGCCTGCTCACGATTAACATGGCGGTAGAGGATGTCTCGCTGTTGCGGAATAAATCCGGCTTCACGAATCAGGTAGCGCAACATCTTTTCGTCGGCCCGATTGTGCGCGCCTGCCGCAGACACCACATTTTCCTCGATCATGATCGAGCCCATATCGTTGGCGCCGAAACGCAGTGCTACCTGGCCAAGTTTTAGTCCCTGCGTTAGCCATGACGACTGGAGGTTTTCGACGTTGTCGAGAAACAACCGCGAAACCGCCAACATCTTCAAGTAGTCAACGCCGGTTGGCTCGTCTTTGATACGCCGGCCGAGGGCAGTATTCTCGCGCTGGAAGGTCCAGGGAATAAACGCGGTGAAGCCGCCGGTCCCGTCCTGAAGATCACGGACGCGTTGCAGGTGCCGGACGCGATGGGCGACGCTATCGCCGATGCCAAACATCATTGTCGCGGTCGATCGCAGCCTTACTCGATGCACGGCCTTCATTACTGCCAACCACTCATCGGTGGTGCATTTTGTGGAAACGCGCTTGCGCACCTCATCATCGAGTATCTCGCCGCCGCCTCCAGGCAAACTGTAGAGACCCGCATCTTTCAACCGCGCCATTATCGTCTCGTAATCGAGTCCGGAAATTAGAGTGGATGTTGTGAATCTCCGGCGGCGAAAAACAATGGAGCTGGAACGTCGGATACTTCGCGTGCAACGTTCGCAGCAAGTCCTCGTACCACTCGATACCAAAGTCTGGATGCAATCCGCCCTGCATCAAGACGCCGGTGCCGCCGAGTGCAATTGTTTCGTCGATCTTTTCGCAAATTTGGTCGATGGTGCGAACGTAAGTGTCAGGTGCTCCCGGCCGCCGATAAAACGCGCAGAAGGTGCAAACTACGTTGCAGACATTCGTGTAATTGATATTGCGATCGATGATATAGGTGACGACATTGTCCGGGTGTCTGCGTTGACGAATTTTGTCAGCGGCGGCGCCAATCCGCGCAATATCGTGAGATTCGAGCAGCGCGGTGCAATCCTCGGCAGTGAGTCGCACGCCTGCGAGGGCTCTCTCCAAAATGCTTTGAGTCTCATCCGGCATGTTCTTAGTTTATTGGTTACCTGAGCAATAAGCAAAATGAAGGCGCACGAAAAATCCTCCTGGGTTTGGTTAGGACGTTGTGAAGTCCAGGCGGTTGTTATTCTTGATCAATCCGTGTTTCTGGGCCAACTCAAAATACAACCGCATGCCCTGCTCAAGGCTCTCGTCAACCTGAAAAGTGATGTTGTCAATCAAATATTCCCGAATTTCTTCTCTCGAAAGCGGCACATCATTTTCACACTTGGAGACGATTTTTTCTAATTGCTCGAGTCCCTCATCGCGAGCGCCGGCGAAGTCCACCGCGCTAATTGCCTCGACCGTGTCAGCGCGGGCCATCCACATTGCGAATACGAAACCCGTGTTCGTGAATTCGCGCCATAAACTCGCAAGATCGTAAACATGAAAATCATCAGGTGGGATTTTCATCGCGGGATCTCCGATCAGTAACGCCGCGTCGTTGCGTTCGAGCATACCCTGGGCGTCGGAACTGCACGTTTTCCATTCCGGTTCGCAATGCAGAAACTCCTTGAAAATGATCTTCACGAGAGCTTGCGAAGTTCGCGATGAAGCATCGAGAGCAACGCTCCGAACACTCTTTAGGTCCTTATATTTACTAATCAGCACTACGCTGCGGACCTTCGAGTGGGAGCCGACGCAAACGCCTGGCACAACTCTGAGTTCCGGGATCCGTTGATACTCAATAACCGGCACAAGCGCCGCTTCAACTTGTCCGTGTGCAAGTAAATCAGCACAACGCGCCGGCGCGGCATCAGTTACCAGTCGCACATCGTTTCGTTGGGCTCCAAATTGAAAGCTCCAGATCAGCGGGGCCGTGTTTAGATAACTTGACGCAGCCAGCCGCGGTCGGCTTTGATTATCAGCTGTGAAAATAAGTTACTCCCTTTTCGCAATCACTTCGGCAGTGGCGATGCTAACGAAATCGTCGCTAACACCGCAAGGAGCTTAACTTGCCTTTTGATTAGCACGTTGACACCCTTCCAGAGCGACAATTACTATGCGGCCGACCATCAATCGGCACGGCCGTCCGCGCGGAACAATTAGAGAGTGGCAATCAGCTTGAGTTTTGTCGATGCAAATCTACGACGTTAGCGTTCCGCTTTCGGCGGCGACGCCTACTTACCCTGGTGATCCCGGCATTGAGATCAAACAGTGGCTGACGCTGGCCGATGGCGATGTCGCTAACGTGTCGCTCATAAGCTTTGGCCTCCACTCAGGCACTCACGTTGATGCTCCGGCACATTTCATCGCCGGAGGAAGCAGAGTCGAGTCGCTTCCTCTCGAGAGTCTTATCGGAGAAGCCGAAGTTGTCGAAGTGGCCAATGATGCACGAGTGATTGACGAAAGTTTCGTGGCTGCTAACTGTTTCCGTGCTTCTCAAAGAATTCTGTTTAAGACACGTAACTCTGCGTTTTGGAATAACAGCCGCGATGGATTTCGCGAGGATTACACTTATATTGAGCCCGGCGCTGCCAGACGACTGGTTGAATCGGGAATCAAACTAGTTGGGATAGATTATCTGTCGGTCGAACAATTCCAGTCACAAAAGTTTGAAACACATCACGCGCTGCTTTCCAACGGCGTTGTTATCCTGGAAGGTCTCGACCTGCGCGCAGTTCCTGCTGGGGTCTATGAACTAATTTGTTTGCCGCTGAAAATTGTCGGAGGGAGCGGCGACGGTGCTCCTGCGCGTGTGATACTGCGCACCAGAACGTAACTAAGAAAAGACGGGTCACGTAGCTGCATGAACGAAAATTCCGATAATGACTACCGTGAACGCGTGTTTCGCATCGTTCGTTCGATACCTCGTGGCCGGGTCATGACCTACGGCCAAATTGCCGAAATTCTCGGAGAGGGCTACACGCCGCGAACAGTTGGTTTTGTAATGCACAGCTCGAATGATAAAACTCCCTGGCATAGAGTCATCAATGCGCAGGGTGGCTGTTCTACTCGCGGACTGGTGCTACCGCACGACAAACAACAACGAATGCTGGAAGCCGAAGGAGTCAGTTTTAATGAACGCGGCCGTTGCGAGTTGCAAAAGTACCTTTGGATTCCAGCAGAACCTAAGGCCAAAAATAAAGCGGCAGCAAAGAAAGTCTCACTATTCAAGAACTAGATTCTTTTTCCAAAGGAAACCACATGGACAGAGATCCCCTCGACCAAAGAGCACCCTATGCAGTTAGCCCGCCTCGTTATTCTGTTTCGCATCAAATGGTAACTACTGCGTTTGAATTGCCAAACTTCCGCATCGCACAGAACCTCGGCGTTGTCCGCGGAATCGTAGTTCGCTCGCGAAACATCTTCGCGACCATCGGCGCTGGATTGCAAACGATTGTTGGTGGAAATATCACGGTGTGGACAAAACTTTGTGAGGACACGCGCGCCGATGCTTTTGACATCATGATTCAGCATGCGACTGAAATTGGAGCGAATGCGATCGTGGGGGCGCGCTACGATGCCACGGAAGTTTCCGCCGGCGTTACGGAGGTGCTGGCCTACGGCACGGCTGTAATTGTCGAACGCGCAAACGGCGAAGCGAGCTATCGCTCATGACTGTCGCTAAGATTACCGCCGCCCAACTTCGACGGATTCAGAAGGCGGTTACTACTGTCCCCTTTGCCAGACTTCTCGGCATAGAACTTGATGAGGTTGGCAAGGGGACTGCGACGCTCGGTCTTAGCGTTCGCAAAGAGCTGACGCAAAACCACGGAGTGGTTCATGGTGGGGCCATTGCTTCCTTGCTCGATACGGCGATCGCCTTCGCCATAATCTCGCTACTTTCTCCCGCAGAAAAAGTTACTACCGTCGATCTCACCATCAGCTATGTACGACCTTTAACCATTGGGCGGATGACCGCCCGTGCCAAGGTTGTGCGGAGCGGCCGGCGGCTTTTTGTCGCTTCTGCTGATCTGTTTGACCAAGATGGAAAGCTCGCTGCTACTGCACTTAGCACATACATCAAGCTGTGAAGGTGCTCCCGGATTTAAGTGGACACTATATGTTTATCTATGTAAAATAACTTTGGCCCTCCGTGTGGACCCTCCAGTCGGTTACGCCCTTAATCGAAACCACAACTTGAGTTATTCATGGTGAACTCCAACCTATGTACTCCCTGTACCATTCCCTGCTGGCCCAGCATCCCAGGCAGTTGATGCCGGTTCGGTGTGCCGGTTCGACAATTGCACAACTTCATCGTTATTTCGAGGATGTTGTGCTCGAAAATAATCTCGGCGCTTTGGTGGTCGAGAGTTTACCTGCGTCTGCGGAAAGACCAGCTCGGGACATTGTGCGCGTCGAACAACTCGATAAAGCAGCTAAGAATTTTTTCCTCTGGGTAAATCCCCAGGATTGCCTCTCGAGTATGATGCTCAGACACGGAAGGGAGAGCACGAAATGCGTCGTGTTCGAGAGAACCGATGAAAGCGACAGCTTCGAGCGGTTTGTGGTAATCGCAGAGGCTCGTTTTTCGGCTCTGCTGGCCTCGGTCCACAACGCTGAAGAAGACACCGCACGAGATATGGTTATTTGGACTTTCGAACCTGACGTAGTTTACTCGGCCCTTGAATACTTAATGGCTCGCGTCACAGCGGAGCATCCGCTTCACTCAGACGCCTTTGCGAATGCTGTTCGAGCCTCAATGCCAAAAGCTACATCGCTGCAACTGACTCTGGGCGTAACGACAAAGCTCGCTCGGCTGTTGCAGGAACAGGCGGAACGCGAGATCGCCGTCAACCGGCTCGCGACCGCGATCGGAAATTCGCTTGAACTCGACAGCGTTCTGCAAACTGCCGCGAACGAAGTCGGCCGCGCGCTTAACGTTCATTCCTGTGCGGTAAGAGTTGAGGGGGCGCTCGTTGGCCGACAGATGACTACTTATTACTTTCGGCCAGACGCAGCGGGTGAAGGTGAAGAATCATTGCCAAGCGACGTAGATGCCATTAGCAGCCGCCTGGCGAATTCACCTCAGGCGTATGTCGTAGAAGGTGACAACTCCAAGTCGCCGGTCGTGCTTGCTGATGCCGTGGTCCCTCTGATCAATCAGGGAAACTTCGTTGGCCTTTTATTAGTGCGTTCTGACGACATGTCGCGGGTCTGGGCCGACAACGAGTTGATGCTGCTTCACACTGTCGCCGACCAGCTTGCCGTTGCCGTTAACCAGGCCCACCTCTTCGCTCAAATGCAAGAACAAGCTCTGACCGATAGTTTGACTGGCTGTTATAACCGTCGTTCATTTGAGTTGCAGCTTGAGCGCGATCTCCACATGGCCACTCGTCTGCGCCAGCCGCTTTCATTAATCATGCTCGACTTTGACAATTTCAAAAACATTAACGATCAGGCCGGGCACGAGACTGGTGACGTGGCACTTCGCCTGCTGGCTCAAGCGTTGCGTTCTGAACTGCGGGCTGTCGATACCGCCGCGAGATTCGGCGGCGACGAGTTTGTGATAATCCTGCCCCAGGCAACCACTGAGGGCGCGTTGATTGTGGCGGAGCGTTTACGCAAACGGATTGAGCAACTGGAGGTGCCGGGCTTTGGCCAGGTGACGTCTTCTTTTGGTGTCGCCACTTTTCCCACCCATGCCTCATCCCGAGATTCTTTGGTGGTGGCGGCCGATCGTGCCCTCTACGATTCAAAGAATAGCGGACGCAATCGGGTTACCTTTATTGACGTCCCCGGATTTGAAAATACCGAGCCAAGCGGCGAGTTGATGGACGTGATGCAGCGACTTTAGTTTGTATACCCGCCTTCAATTTCAGATCTCCAATTTCCAACCTATCTAACCCGCGCTCCCTCCTTGAATTGCCTGCTTGCAAATTGCTGCGCTCTCTTCTGGTGTCCTGACGAAAAATCGCGCATCATAACCCTTTGCCGCAAGGTGACGGGTTTACTGCTTCGCGTTGTTTTTTGTGCATGGATGATCTACGAAAATTCGCGCGCTATTTTCTTCCCTACAAGGTCGAGCTCACGACTGGCATCGCTTGCATTTTGGCCAGCGTTGTTTTCAATCTCTTCATTCCGTTAATCGTTGGCCAGGCAATCGACGCAAACTGGAGTGACGTCACCTGGTCCCGTCTCGCCATCTCCGCGCTAAAGGTATTGGGTGCAAGCGTTGTTGGCGGCAGCTTCCTTTTTCTGCAACGCCGTATTCTGATTGGAATGTCGCGTAAGGTTGAGTATGACCTGCGCCGGGATTTCTACGCGCACCTTGTCGATCAACCGCAGGCGTTTTTCCAGGAGCATCGCATCGGCGACTTGATGGCCCGCGCCACCAACGATCTGGCGGCAGTCAGACAACTGGCCGGACCGATGATTATGTATTCGCTGCAAACGCTGTTCGTTGTTGTCATCGTACTGCCGTTAATGTTTCTAATCAATTGGCGTCTCACGCTGCTGTTGTTCATAACCATGCCCCTGGTTTCCCTGACGGTGAAATTTTTCGGGCAACAAGTTCACGTCCGCTTCGAAAAGATCCAGGACTTCTTCTCGCAAATTACCGCGCGCGCGCAGGAAAACTTTACCGGCGTTCGTGTAGTCAGGGCATATGCCCAGGAAGGCGCTGAGATCGCCGCCTTCAACGAACTGAATCGTCAATACGCGGAAAAGAATTTGAGCCTTGTCAGGATAGATGCGTTGATGCGACCGCTGATGCAGTTTTTGATCGGAATAGGTTTCGTGCTGATCATTTGGGCTGGTGTGCCGGCGGCGATTCGCGGTGAAATGACCGTGGGACAGTTCACCGTGTTCAATATGTACCTCTTCCGTTTGATCTGGCCTTTGATAGCCCTCGGGTATGTAGTCAATCTGTACCAGCGCGGCTTGGCGAGCTTGAAACGTATGAATGCAATACTTGCCATCGAGCCATCGATAGCCGATGACGCAGGCGTAAAAACACAACCACCCATCAAGGGCGAAATTGAATTCCGGAATCTTACTTTTCGATATCATCCAAACGATGAACCGGTGCTCCGCGATATCAATCTTCGGGTCCGGGAAGGGCAGACTATGGCGTTCGTAGGACGAACCGGTAGCGGGAAGTCCACTCTCATTAACGTCATCTCGCGCATCATTGAAGCACCCGCAAACACGGTCTTAGTTGACGGCGTTTCGGTCCGTGACTATCCGCTCGCGCAGCTGCGTTCAGGTATCGGTTATGTTCCCCAGGAGACTTTTTTATTTAGTGATGCACTGGCCGAAAACATCGCTTTTGGAGTGGAAAACGCTGCGCGACCGCAAATCGAGTGGGCTGCCGAAGTGGCGGGAATGACAGAAGACGTCGAGGGTTTTCCCGATGGCTTCGAAACACTGGTCGGCGAGCGAGGCCTCACACTTTCCGGTGGTCAAAAACAGCGCACGGCCATCGCGCGGGCCATCCTCCGCGAGCCGAAGATTCTTATCCTTGACGATGCTTTGTCGTCTGTCGACACGTACACGGAAGAAAAGATTTTGGGAAAACTGCGCGGAGTTATGCGTGGTCGAACGAGTCTAATTGTTTCGCATCGCATTTCCACCGTCCGCGACGCCGACTTGATCTGCGTACTCGACGAGGGACGCATCATCGAGCAGGGCACGCACAATGAGTTGCTCGCAATGGGTGGAGAATATTCGGCGCTATATGAACGACAATTGCTCGAAGAGGAGTTGGCACTTACGTGATTTCTTTTACACAACAGCTGCGGAGTTAGGACCATGGCAAGTGACCTCGACAAACAATATCAAACGTTGATTGTTTTATGGTTCGCTTTATTGATGAATATTGGAGTGTTCTTTGTGGTTTCGGTATTCATCGCACCTGCAACTGCTAACGAATCCGGCGAGCATCCAAGTTCTCTTCTGATCATAACGTTGACGGCGCTGGGAACTTTTCTCGTGATCGGTTCTTTTGCAATGAAACAGAAACTCCTCCGGCGTTCGGTTGAGACGCAGAACACGGCCTTAGTCCAGAAGGCGTTGGTAGTTGCATGCGCCATGTGCGAATTCAGCGCGCTGCTGGGATTGTTAGAACGTTTTATTGTACGCAATCGCGCGTACTACCTGTTGTTCCTGCTGGGCGCCGTCGGTACGGCTTTGCACTTTCCCCGGCGCAGTCAATTGGAGTCCGCCAGCTACAAGAACCCGGGAGAGCTCGGTTAGGTAATAGATGTCGACAGCGGTAAAACAATTTCACGAAGAAGAAGCAATCGGTAAGACTTACGACTTTCAGGTTGCTCGCCGGCTCCTTCGTTACCTTCGTCCTTACCTTCGCTTGCTGGTCCCGGCCCTGCTTTTGACCTTCGCGCTCAATCTTTTGGGAATTCTGCAACCAAAGTTTACGGAGTACGCGATCGACTGGTACATCCTGCCACGTAAGTCCTCAGGTCTTGAACTGCTGGTCGGCTTGTACGTCGCAGTACAGGTCTTCAGACTGGTGTTCTCTTATTTTCAGGCGTTGTTGCTCAACACGGTAGGCCAGTACGTAATGTTTGACATGCGTCGTGAGCTTTATGACAAGCTGCAACACCAGGAAGTGGCTTACTATGATCGCAATCCTGTCGGCCGCATCATGACGCGACTCACCAGCGACGTCGATTCGCTCAATGAACTCTTCACGGCCGGGATTACGGACTTGCTAGGCGATCTCGTTATGATCTTCGCCATCATCGGCGTGATGTTGTGGATGGACGTGCGTCTTACTTTTGTTACTTTGCTGACCGTCCCAATGTTGTTTGCCGCCACCACCTGGTTTCGCAAGGGTGCGCGCCGAGGTTACGACATGGTGCGCACTCGTATAGCGCGCATCAACGCCTTCCTTCAGGAACACTTTGCCGGCGCACAAACGGTCCAAATCTTTAATGCCGAGGTAAAGTCGATCCGCAAGTTTGACGAGATCAATGCGGACTACCGGAAAGCTAACATCGACACCATCTTGTATTATGCTGTCTTCTTTCCGCTGGTCGACTTCATCGGCGCCGTGGGAGTCGCCCTAATCATCTGGTATGGCGGTTATCGGGTGATGCAAAACACACCCGGACACACCGTACTTACACTGGGCGCACTGGTGGCATTCATTCAGTATTCGAGTTTTCTTTTCCAGCCGATTCGGGACATTTCCGATAAGTACAACGTCCTTCAAGCCGCCGTCGTCGCCTCGCATCGCATTTTTAAGACGCTCGATCTCCCCATCGCCATTACCTCTCCGGCCACACCAGCAAAATCTGGCCGCGTTGCGGGCCACATTGAATTTGAGAACGTTTGGTTTGCTTACAAAGACGAAGACTGGATTCTCAAGGATGTTTCCTTCAAGGTTGAACCTGGACAGTCGATTGCGCTCGTCGGCCACACTGGCTCGGGCAAGTCCACTATCACAAATCTGCTCATGCGATTCTACGATGTGCAACGCGGCCGGATTCTGTTAGACGGCGTCGACCTGCGCGAGTGGGACCTGCAATCGCTGCGGGAAAATTTTGCCGTGGTGCTCCAGGAAATATTTCTTTTCAGCGGAACGATAGAAGGCAACATTCGTCTGGGTCGGGCCGACATCACCGAAGAGCGCGTCAAATGGGCGGCGCAGGAAGTTAGTGCCGAGCCTTTCATAAACCGTTTGCGCGGCGGCTATCAGGCCGAGGTTAAAGAGCGCGGCGCGGGTCTTTCAGTCGGGCAGAAACAGTTGATATCTTTTGCGCGCTCGCTGGCGTTTGACCCAGCTATATTGATTTTGGATGAGGCAACCAGCTCTATCGATACCGAGACCGAACAACTGATTCAACAGGCTATCGAACGCGTGATGCGGAATCGCACGTCCATAGTAGTGGCTCATCGCCTTTCAACTATTCAACGTGCCGACCAAATCATCGTCCTCCATCATGGCGAGATTCGCGAACAAGGCACTCACCAGGAGCTGCTCGCGCAACACGGGCTTTACTGGAAGCTTTACAAACTGCAATATGCCGACGGGGCCAGGCCGGAACTTCCTCCGGCGGATTCTGCGGAAGAGAGCGCAGTTCAACCCGCGGGTCAGGTGCAGTTTAGCGAGTAGGGTTTAGGTTGAGAGTCCAGGCTTTACATTGTGATCGCTGGTTGAATTCTGGGCGGGCAACAAACTAAAGTCTGAACTCTAAACAACGAAACGCGAGCCGGAGAATGCCTATGAGATCAAGAATGCTGACATGCCTCATCCTATCGCTACTGATTCTTGCGCCGCTCCTTTTCCCTGGAAAAGTTGAAATGAAAACTCTACCTGCAACCAACGTGCGTTTTTCTATCTCCTTCCCGGAAACCAGCGGTCGCGAGCCTATCGACGGCAGGATGTTGTTGTTAGTTTCCACTGATGAATCCAAAGAGCCGCGCTTTCAGATCAACGAAGACCTGAACACGCAACAGGTCTTTGGGGTTGACGTTAACGGATTGAAGCCGCGCCAGGAAGCAATTGTTGCACTCGAGCGCTTTTGGTTATCCCCTACGATCTTTGACCGACTTGAAGCCGGGAGAGTATTGGGTACAAGCGCTGCTTCACCGCTATGAAACCTTCAAACGTGCCGATGGCCACACTGTCAAGCTGCCGATGGATCGTGGCGAAGGTCAACAATGGAATAGCGCGCCGGGCAATCTTTACAGCACGCCGCAAAAAATCGAAGTGGGCGCAAATGATGACCGCAATTTCAAAATCGTGCTCGACAAAGTCATTCCACCGATTGAGCCGCTGCAGGACACGAAGTACATCAAGCACGTTAAGCTGCAAAGTAAATTGCTAACTAAGTTTTGGGGACGGCCCATGTACCTCGGCGCCAATGTTTTACTGCCGGAAGGTTTTGATAGTCACCCGAACGCTCATTACCCGCTGGTAATTTTTCACGGCCACTTCCCTGCTGACTTTGGCGGCTTTCGCGAGACACCTCCCGATCCAAATCTGAAGCCGGACTATAGCGAACGCTTCCATCTCGCCGCCTATAACAAGATTCAGCAGGAGTATGCCTACAAGTTTTACAAAGACTGGATTGGGCCAGACTTCCCCCGGATGATCATTATCGAGATCCAGCACGCGAATCCTTACTACGACGACTCATACGCCGTGAACTCCGCAAACCTCGGACCTTATGGCGACGCGATCACTTACGAGCTGGTGCCGTTTATTGAGAAACAGTTTCGCGGCATCGGCAAGGGCTGGGCGCGTTTCATGTATGGCGGCTCGACCGGCGGCTGGGAGGCGCTCGCCGCGCAGATTTTTTACCCGGATGAGTACAACGGCGCGTGGGGGGCCTGTCCCGATCCGATAGATTTTCGTGCGTACACCGTCGTCAATCTTTATGAACACGAGAACGCCTACCAGGCTGAGGCTGCATGGAAACAGACGCCACGCCCCGGCAAGCGAAACTACCTCGGCGAATTGGCAGCGACGCTCGAGGAAATGAATTACATGGAGCTGGCGTTGGGAACGAACAGCCGCTCAGGAGGTCAGTTCGATATCTGGCAGGCCGTCTATTCACCAGTCGGGAAGGATGGTTACCCTAAACCAATCTGGGACAAAGCTACCGGGAAAGTTGATCGATCGGTGGCGGAACACTGGCGCGAGCACTACGACCTCGGTCACATCCTGCGTCGCGATTGGAAAAAGCTTGGGCCAAAACTCGAAGGCAAACTTCATATCTATGTTGGCGAGGCCGACAACTACTATCTCAACAATGCTGTCTACCTGGTCGAAGAGTTTCTCAAGAGCACAAAGAACCCTTACTACAATGGCGAAGTAGACTACGAGCCGCGCGCCGAACATTGCTGGAACGGTGACCACAGTTTGCCTAATGCAATTGCGCGTCTTCGCTATCATCAGTTTTACGCGCCAAAGATTGTCGAGCGCATTTTGAAGAGCGCGCCCAAGGGAGCTGACTTGACGAGCTGGAGATACTAACCGAGACGGTTTGTCGGCTACGCCGCCCGATGTGCGGAAGGTCTATGACGTCTATGACCTTCCGGAATGCTTCCAACGGAGATCGGGGCTATGCCCCGGTGTTGGGGCGCAGCCCCTGAGATTCTGAAAGAGGCATGAACGGTGGGGCACAGCCGCCACCGCACATCAGAGGGCGAAGCCCAGGAAGGTGCTTCTACCTGGTCCGATTCATAATTGCCCTTTTCCTATTTCGTAATAGAATACGCGAGCTCCCGGTACAACATTGCTCTGATTAGTGGTCGCGAATGGCCCAGCCAAAAGGAGTGTCTAACGAATGATCCGTCGCCCTTTTTTGCTTTCTTTCATCCTGCTGCTCTCTTTCACTTCCCTCCAAGCTCAAAAACGCGCTTTCACGATTGAAGATCTCTATCGAGTCAAGAACATTTCCGACCTGCATGTCGCGCCTGACGGCAAGACCGTAATCTTCGTGGTAACAACTTCCGACCTCGCGCGCGCCAAACGAAACAACCACATCTGGGCAATGGACATCAAGGGGGACATCACGGGGGACCTCAATGGACAAAACCTGCGCCAGTTGACCTCAGGGGACAAGAGCGAATCTTCGCCCTCCTTCTCGCCCGACGGCAAACAGATTTCCTTCATCAGCTCGAAAGACGGAAGCGCAAATCTCTACCTGATGCCTATTAACGGAGGCGAGTCGCGCCGCCTAACGAATATCTCCACTGGAGTTTCGGATCCACTCTGGTCGCCTGATGGCAAGTGGATAGCGTTCTCGTCAGACGTCTATCCAGAGTGCAATGGCGATGATGCCTGTAACAAACGTATCGCGGAGCGCTGGGAGTCGGGGGCATTAAAAGCACACCTGGCCGACGAACTTCTCTATCGCCACTGGACAGCCTGGAAAGATGGAACACGCACTCATACTTTTATCGCCAGCACAGCCAGCGGAGAAACTCGAGACGTAACGCCCGGCAAGTACGACGCGCCCACGTTTCAACTCGGTGGACCCCTGCAATACGATTTCTCGCCTGACAGCAAGGAACTGGTCTACGTTTCTAATCATGATCCCGTTCCGGCAGTCTCGACAAACAACGACCTCTGGATCATCTCGCTGGACGACAAGGATCCAAAGCCGCGCAATATTACGGCAGATAATCCTGCGTACGACGGCAGTCCGAAGTATTCACCAGACGGAAAGTACATCGGCTATCGCACGCAGAAGCAGGCCGGGTACGAGTCGGATCTCTTTCGTATAGCCATCTACGAACGCGCGACCGGCAAATCGACTATCCTGACTGAGGCGCACCGAAACTGGGTTGACGAGTTCCGTTGGTCCAGGGACTCCAAAACTATCTACTTCCTCGGGGCCTTCGAAGGGCAGAACCCAATTTTCCGTCTCGACCTTAACACCAAAAACATTACGCAGATCTTTGCCGACAAAACAATTGACACTTCCGAGGTTGATCCCGGCGAGCAACACTTGCTCTACATTAAGCGGTCGGTCGGTGAGCCGCAGGAGATTTACAGCGCGAAAATCGTTAGCGGAAAACCTTCGCGACCGGTAAAGCTATCGCATTTCAATGACGCGCTGATGAATGAGGTTGACATTCGTCCGGCCGAAACCATGTGGGTCACCGGAGCTGATGGCATACGCGTGCAGGTCTTTATCGTCAAGCCTCACAACTTCGATCCGGCACGGAAGTATCCCCTCATCCTCAATGTTCATGGCGGTCCGCAATCAAATTGGGCGGACGCGTTTCGTGGCGACTGGCAAGTCTATCCGGGCGTCGGTTACGTCGTGGCCTTTCCGAATCCGCATGGCTCAACCGGCTTTGGTCAGGATTATACGGCGGAGATTTCCGGCGACTTCGGCGGGCGTGTCTATGAAGACTTGATGAAGGTGACGGACGCTCTGGAAAAACTTCCTTATGTTGACTCCACGCGGATGGGCGCCATGGGCTGGTCCTATGGCGGCTATATGATGATGTGGTTCGAAGGCCACACCGATCGCTTCAAGGCAATTGCTTCGATGATGGGTATCTACGACCTGCGCTCATTTCACGGCGCCACTGAAGAGCCTCTGGTTTCCGGAGTGGGACTTGAAGGGCAAGCCAGGCGAGTCTCCCGATTACGAAAAGTGGTCGCCCTCGAATTTCGTCAAGAATTTCAAGACGCCGACCCTGGTCATTTCCGGGGAGCGTGATTACCGCGTGCCCTACACGCAATCGCTGCACTTCTTCAGCGACCTCCAGCAGATGAAGGTGCCTTCGAGACTGATCATTTATGCGGACGCCGGGCACTGGCCCAGTTGGTATGAAATGGCGCTTTACTATACTGCTCACGTCGAATGGTTCAACAAATATTTGGGCGGAGATGCGCCGCCATGGACAACCGAACAGTTCCTTCGCAATGCTGTTTTCGATCGCACCACGGGCCAGCGAGTTGTCGAAGCACCGGATGACCGGCCAAAGAATCAGCAGGGCAAACCAGACGTGAAGCCGAGCACGCCATAACGAACGGTTTTGCAATTCTGAAACAGCGGGGGCAAGCCCGCCTTCCCAACCACGAGCTTATCGAAGTAGAGTTTCAGATTTTCAGTGAAAGGCGTTCAAGGCAGAATTAACCAAGCTAATTACAGCATCTCTCAGGTCGGGAAGGCGGGCTTGCCCCCGCTCTTTGTTAGAATTTAAGTTGAAAGTTGAAGGAACCTGCACCAATACAAAGATTTGTATAAATCCAGTTAAGGAGCAGCCATGAGCAAGACCGCCACCGCCGCAACCCAGACCAGCCCGGAACTCAGCACTCGCTCCATCATCATAGGACTCGTCGTCGCTATGATCATCGGCAGCGCTTATCCCTACTGCGTCTTGAAGCTGGGGTTTGGCCCAAATCTCTCCGTGGTGTCAGCCTTCCTTGGATTCATGACGCTGGTGCCGCTGGTCTACCTTCTGCGCGCGACGGACACTAACGCGCGCGAGAACAACATCGTGCAGACGATGGGCACCAGTGCCGGACAAACAGCTTTCATGTGCGTCCTGCTGGCGGCCTTCGACATGCTCAACACGAAGGGCGTGCTCAATCCGCCGATTCATCTCGGCACCGCACAGATCTTTTTCTGGCTCTGCAGCGCGAGCCTTCTCGGTATCCTGCTCGCCGTCCCCATGCGCCGCCACTACATCGATGAAGAAAACCTGACCTACGCAGACGGATTGGCTGCAGGCGAAACGATCCTCGTCTTGCATGAAGGACGGGCAAAAGGGACGTCAGCTCGACCCGTAAAAGCCCTAGCCCTCGGCAGTCTCGCGTCAGGCGGGTTAATGATACTTACCAGCTTTCTAAAACTCTTTCCCGACACGTGGCTGCTGCCCGGCATGGCCCCGATGAACATCGGCTTCAACTGGAGCCTCCTCTCTTTTGGCTCCGGACTGCTCGTCGGTTGGCGCATTTGCCTCGCCATGGCGATCGGCACTGCTATCAGTTGGTTCATCCTGCCAAGTTTTCTGTTGTCGCACGGCATGATTCCCGAACAAACTTACCCGATGACGTTGCGCTGGGTGATGTGGCCGGCCACGGGGTTGATGGTGGCCGGCGGGCTGACCTCGCTGGCGCTGAAATGGAACCTGATCGTCAAAACTTTTCGCGGACTGAAAGACAGCAAAGTGGGCGACCAGGGTCAGCGTGAATTTCCGATGCAGTGGGTCGTCATCGGCTCGCTGGTAATGACCGTGGTGATTTGCCTGGTCCAATACTTCAGCATGGGTATTCCCGTGTGGCTTTCGTTTATCGCGATACTCCTGTCGTTGCCGCTAATGCTCGTTGGCCTGCGCGTCCTGGGCGAGACAAACTGGGGCCCAATCAGCGCGATGTCAAACATGATGCAGGCAATTTTTGCTTTCATATCACCCGGCAATGTACCGGTTAATATGTCTTCAAGCGGACTCACCGGAACTATCGCAGTAACTTCAGAAGCGCTGATGCAGGACTTCAAAGCGGGACAGTTAATTCGCTCGAATCCGCGCAACCTGACCATTGCCCAGTTGATCGCCGCTCCTGTCGGATCTTTGGCGACGGCCCTGGTCTATCCAATTTTGCGCGACAAGTTTGGCCTTGGCCCGGGCGGCTTGTCTTCGCCAATCAGTGTTAAGTGGGCAGGCTTCGCTGAGCTTCTAACGAAGGGACTGAGCGCACTGCCCCCCGGTTGTCTGGTAGGTTTGATGATTGGTATTGCGGTGGGCATCGCCCTCACACTGATGGCTGAAAGGTATAAAGAGAACACCCCGTCACCCGCGGCCATCGGTATCGGCATGCTCATTCCAGCTTCTGTTTTGATGACGTTTATTCTCGGCGGCATTGGGCAGTTCGTATGGGCCAAAACATCGCCTAAGTCTGAAGAAGACTTTCGTATTCCATTGGCCTCGGGACTAATCGCAGGCGAAGCACTTCTGGCAGTGGTGCTGGCACTCTTCGCCGCTTTCGGAGTCAATTTCTAGTTGTAAACGCGTGTGATGTTCCTGATTTTCGACGGCTTCAGAGACACGAACGATTCCAAGTGGATTGAAACCTAAATTCTTTAAATCATCATCTGACCTGCGCAAATGGTTCGAGGCTCATCACGGTTCAGAGCCGGAATTGTGGGTCGGCTTCTACAAGAAGGACTCAGGCAAAGCGAGTATTACCTGGCCGGAGTCCGTTGACGAAGCCCTTTGCTTTGGCTGGATTGATGGGATCAGGAAAGGAATCGATGACAGCAGCTATAAGATCCGCTTCACGCCGCGTAAGTCGCGCAGCACCTGGAGCGCGGTCAACATAAAGCGGGCCCACGAGCTTGTAGACCAGGGACTGATGCGGCCCGCAGGTCTGCAAGCATTTGCAGCGCGCGAAGAAAATCGCTCCGGAATCTATTCCTACGAACAACGAAGTCCGGAGCTGCCGGAAGAGTATCTTAATAAATTAAAGAAGCATCAGTCCGCCTGGAAATTCTTTCAGGCACAACCAGCTTCGTATCGAAAGGCAGCCAACTGGTATGTGTTAAGCGCGAAGAAAGAAGAGACCAGACTCAAACGGCTGAACCACTTGATCGACCACTCAGCACAAGGGAAAAGAATTCCCCAATTCACGATTACGAAGAAGGCGAAATGAGATTAAGCATCCTCCTTATTGTCGCGCTGCAGGTTCTGGTTACTTCTGCAACTCAACCCAATGCCCAGACCAGGGCGCGCGGCCTGAAGCTCGTGCCGCATCGCATCTCACTCGCCAATGGCAAATCTTTTGATCTCAACTTGCCGGAAGGGTTGCAATAAGCGTCGCAGCACAGGGGCTCAGACGCGCACGCTTCATGGCGAAGAGCCCTGACGGTCGGATCTTCGTCACTGACATGTACAACAAAGCTGATAACAGGAAAGGCGTGGTCTACATTCTCGATGAATTTGATCCGGCAACCAAAAGCTTCAAGAAAGTGACACCCTATCTCACCGCTTTACGCAATCCCAACAGCGAATTACGGTTGGCCCTATTGCTACCAGTCAGGCGCCGGCCGCTTCGAAGACAAGACCAGAGAGAAGGATTTTCGTCATGATTTGTGCGCTTACGTGTCCGCTTATTTCGCGCTTGATTTACTCCGTCATCACCTGCTTCGTGCTACTTGGCTGTTTGAGCACGGCAGGCGGAAATGGGAACGCTGCGGGCGCAATGCAAGCAGTCCGTTTGAACCGTCCGTTCAGTCTTAGGGCAGGACAACAAGTTACGGTAAAAGGGGAAAGACTACGCATCAAATTCGTGGAGGTGGAAGAGGACTCGCGCTGTCCCGCAAACGTCACGTGTGTTTGGGCGGGAAATGCGGCTGTGCGGTTGGAGTTCAGCACAAGCCGTAGGGATCGCAAAAGCCTGACGCTGAATACCGCCAATAGTTCTACGCTGGTTGGGGAAAGGCAGTATCATGGTTACAAAGTCAGGCTATTGGGATTGAATCCTTACCCGCAGAGCGACCAGAAAATCGGGGCGCGTGACTACGTAGTAACTCTGGTAGTCAGCAAAGATCGAGCTGCGCAAACGGTCGGGATTCTGCCTGGAACAACGCACCCAGAACCGCGCGTGTCTGAAATCGATCGCGTGCGGCTTGCCGAGGCGTTTCGGATCGGCCAGACGCTGGGAAACAGGCTTTGGCCGGATTGGAACAAGGCTCCCTTCGCCGTATTGCTGGTGACGCCCGACCACGAGTTTCTTATCCGCCATGCGAAACCCTCTGCGGATTTCACGTTGATTAACTACGATCCGCTGTTGCAGAGTAACGTCTACTATCGCGCGCGAACTCAATCGCAAAATCTGCTCGCGACATTTCCGGTTGTCGGGGCCATCCCGACTATCGTCATCGGCCAGGCGGAAAACACGGCTAAGAAAACTTCCACGCCTTGGGTTGTGACCGTGCTACACGAGCACTTCCATCAGTTGCAGTATTCGCAGCCCAACTATTATCCGGCAGTAGACGCGTTGGCTTTATCTCGTGGCGATCAGAGCGGCATGTGGATGCTGAACTATCCGTTCCCCTACGACTGGCCCGAGATGAAGGAGCATTTCTCGCTCTTGAGCAAGTTGCTTGTGGACGCGCTTCAGGCACAAAGGGGGCGGGATTTCTCGGCCAGACTCTCAGTGTATCGTAGACAACGAGATGAGTTGCGGAAAACGCTCAGTCCCGACGACTATAGATACTTCTCTTTTCAGATGTGGCAGGAAGGTATCGCCAGGTATACCGAATATCGCATCGCCAAACTGGCCGCCGGCAGATACAAACCGAGTAAAGCATTTCGAAGCCTTAAAGACTATAAGCCCTTCGCTGAGGTCGCTGAACAAGTTAAGAGTGGGATCCTGAACGAATTGATCACTGGCCAGCTTGACGATTACAAGCGGGTAAAGTTTTATGCGCTTGGTGCCGGCGAGGGGCTGTTGTTTGATCGGATCAACCCGCGTTGGCGGCAGCGTTATTTCATTGATAAGTTTTATCTTGATAAGTATTTCGACCGGGCGAATTGATTGTCTGACGCCTGGCACAACACCATCGTTGTCGTCATGCACATCACGGCGGGGCAGTAACCTGCCGCGCAAGCCAAGACAGCGGGTTTGCCCAAAGGGATGGAGTAGTTGAGGGCCGAAACAGATGAAAGCTAATCACTCGTTCGTCCGACAATTTCCTTTCCTTTTACTTGGCGCCTGTCTTCTCGGCACGACTGCTTGTGCGCCACGTGTGTGTGCCCAAACAACTCGACAAACAAGAGCTAATGAATCCAGCCAGTCCGCTCCGGTAACCGAAGCTCTGAAGACATCGTTTGGATCGTCGTTGGAGGCGGTGACGGGTTTCAACCCCTTCTATTTAACCGGAGACTTCAATGGTGATGGGGCACAGGACATTCTAATCGTCGTGCGGCTTAAGGGTAGACGCAGCGAACTGCCCAGTGACGCGAAGATCCTTAATCCGTTTTACCGCGCCGGGGAACCTATTTTCCCCGTCGACCCGGCCGCCAAACCGACGCTCGCCTTCGCAATCATTCACGGCACGCATGCGGGTTGGAAGACTCCTCAGCCTGCGGCAAAGTTTCTGCTGCTGGGCGAGTCGCCAGTCCTCATTTTGGAAAACGACCGGGCCACTTCCGGCCATTCGGAGGATGCGAAAGGCTTAATGGAGATCGTCAGCAAACGCGGAAAGCGCCGTGCCGCTCGGCCGCCGGCGGCAGCGAAGGGTGATTCGATTCTCTTAGGAACGGAAGCAGCAGAGAGCATCCTTTACTGGAATGGAAAAACTTATCGCTGGGAAGAGTCGGAGGGCGGCGAATGAGTATAAGCAGTGCGGTGTGCTGTACAAAACGAATGAGCGGGGGCAAGCCCGCCTTCCTAACCTGAGAGCTGAACCCAGTTGGCTCTCATTTTTTGTGTGAACGGCTCTCCAGCGGGATCCTTTGGAATTAATTAGAGAAGCTCTCGGTAAGGAAGGTGGGCTTGCCCCCGCTCTTAGTCACGAGCAGTTCGTTTTCGAAACAATTCATTGATCTCATTGAAAGGCGCCGCATCGGAAAGCGCCTCGAATGAGCCGGTATCCGCGATGACTCGCGCCGCGCGCATGAATGCGCCCCACGCAACGCACGCCAATGCAGAGCCTACTGAGATGCGCCGAACTCCAAGATCGGCGAGGCGCGAGACAGTAAGCTCGGAATTGAAACGTGAGACCAGGACATTGACTGGCTTGGGGGCAACGGCGTTTACGATAGTTTCGATCTCATCGGGATCACGAACGCCCGGAGCATAGAGGCAATCGGCCCCCGCCTCGGCGAAGGCGACGAGCCGCTCGATAGCGACTCGAGCCGGATCAGGCTCCCCCACGAGCCAGGCTTCGCAGCGTGCCGTGAGGACTACCGGAATTCCCGACGCATCGATGGCAGCTCGCGCCGCCTTGATACGTTCGACCGCCAAACCAAACTCATAAAGAGGCGTAACGCTGTTTCCACTTGCGTCCTCTATCGATAAGCCGGCCGCGCCTGTAGCGATGCAGAGCGTAACGTTTGTAGCAACGTCCTCGGGTTCGTCCGCATATCCTGTTTGGAAATCTGCATTGACCGGCAGCGGAGTCGCCTCAACAACTTCACTGATATGAGCGAGCATCGGGCCGCGAGAAACGGCCGAAACCGAATCCTGCAAGCCACGCGAAAAAGCGAAACCCGCGGAGGTGGTGGCGAGCGCCTTAAAGCCAAGCTGCCGGAGATAGATCGCTGTTCCCGCATCCCAGGGATTTGGCAGGACGAAGCATCCGGATTCGTGCAAAGCGCGAAACCTATCGATAGCGGAATTTTGGGCGGGGCTCGTGTCGTTCATGCTGCGATCCTACTATTCTGAACGTGAAGTCGCCAGCGTTCCCAGGTAGCGTCTTAGCTTGAGATTTCCTCTGTGCAACCTCCGTGTTCTTTGTGTCGCCGTGGTAAATAAACGCTCAAGAATAACTCAGCACAGAGACACAAAGAACACGGAGGTTAAACAGAGAAAGTGGAAATTAAGACACTACCGCTTTCTGGTGGTGGGTCAGTTTGGAGTTGGCGAAACTGGCGCTTTTACAGAACCGAGCGCGTAGCGCCGGATGCTGGAGTCAACTTGGGTGATGACGCTAGACAATTCAAGGGTTCACGGAAAACTCATTTCTATGCAAGGGAGCCGCATAAGTTTATCCAATTTACGCCGGGGGGCACCTGCTTAATACGGAAGTTGCTCAAGCATCCGGCGCTACCGCGCTCGGTTCTGTAAAGCAATCGCCCTCGCTAACTCCAAACTGACCCACTACCGGCTTCCTTGATTCATTGACAGTTCACATCAAAGCGGCCTAACCTACGCCGGTCTCTCGTCCTCTGCATATCTCAATACCGCTCACGGTCTAAGGAGACAGCGAAATTCACATGCAGGCAATGCAGTATGATCTCGACAGCCCTGAGTTCCTCGCTAATCCGTACCCCACTTTTGATCGGATGAGGAGTAATGATCCGATTTTCTGGAGTGAACGGAACAAGTACTGGATTTTAACTCGTTACTCCGACATCACCTCATTGATCCAAAGCGAACTCCTCTCTTCTAACCGGATCGCCGCTCACGCCAGCCGCATGCCCAATGAGGCCAGGGAACATTTTCGTCCGTTTTTCTCAGCAGTCTCTTCATGGATGCTGATGATCGACCCACCTGATCACACGCGCCTGCGCGGACTCGTTAACAAAGCTTTTACACCCCGCGTGGTAGAAAACATGCGCGGCCTCGTACAGGATCTGGTAAACGACATGCTGGCGGCCGTGAAGAAACTGGGCCGCATGGATCTCATGGCTGACCTCGCCAATCCCCTGCCCGCGACAGTCATCGCAGAGTTGCTGGGTGTGCCCGCGACAGACCAACGCCAATTCAAGGCATGGTCGGATGACATTGCGCTGGCCTTGAGCGGCATCGATAGCGCCGGTTCGAAGGAGGAGCTTTTCGCCCTTTATGATCTGGGGCAAAAGAGTTTTCTGGCTTTGTCAGACTACTTCAGGGAAAGAGTTGTCGAGCTTCGTCGTACCCCACAAGAGAATCTGCTCAGCGCGCTGGCCCAGGCTGAAGAGCAGGGGGATCGGCTGACACAACACGAGCTTTTCGCGAACTGCGTACTGCTGATGATCGCGGGACACGAAACAACCACGAATTTGATCGGCAACGGCATGCTCGCCCTCCTGCAGAATCCCAGCCAGCGAACAGCACTAACCGCCAACCCCGAGGCCATCGTGTGTGCCGTGGAGGAGTTACTCCGTTACGACAGCCCGGTGCAAAAGATGGGACGAATCGCGTTGGCGGACATTCAAGTCGCCGGTAAACAGATCCAAAAAGGCCAACTCGTTTGCTTCAGCTTTGCGGCCGCCAACCGTGACCCGGAACAATTTGTCGATCCCCAACAGCTCGACATCACCCGCAAGCCAAACCGGCACCTTGCCTTTGGACACGGGCTGCACTATTGCGTCGGCGCAGCTTTAGCCCGTCTCGAAGGGCAGATTGCAATCAACAGCGTCCTGCGTTGCCTGCCCAATATTGAACTGGCAAATGAAAATCTGGAATGGTATCGCAACTTCACGCTACGCGGTCTGAAGTCGCTGCCGGTCGTTTTTTAAGCCCGAGCCGAGCAGTGGGTTCCCAAACTCCAGAGGTTGAGATTGATTAGACATGTCAGGAATCCCACCAGGAGCTCGCGCACGGAGTCTTCAAAGAAAAGGATTCTTAATGAGTATTGGCGTCAGACATTTGACAATGGCAGAACTCGAAGTGGGACTCGATGAGATCCGCCGAGCACCCAAAGATGACGGCGTGCTG
The DNA here is from genome assembly GCA_963698325.1 of Blastocatellia bacterium. Classification (GTDB taxonomy): domain Bacteria; phylum Acidobacteriota; class Blastocatellia; order Pyrinomonadales; family Pyrinomonadaceae; genus PSRF01. Next base: position 704,471 of record CAVOQJ010000018.1, read on the forward strand.
CGGTTGATCGTCCGCCGGCCCAGTATCGAGCAGCGGGAAGTTTTAGAGACGGGAGAACTCGATCCGGTAGTGGGCCTGGTGGGTGACTGCTGGATAAATCGGGGCAGCTCGCGCACCGCGGATGGGTCTGCCCATCCCCACATGCAACTCAATATCATGAACGCGCGCGTGGCGGCGCTCGTCGCCCAAGCTCAAGATCGCTGGCAATTGGCCGGCGATCAACTTTATGTCGACATGGACTTGAGCGCTGCCAACTTGCCTCCGGAAACGCGACTGTCAATAGGATCCGCAATTATTGAAGTTACACCGCCTCCTCATACTGGCTGCAAGAAGTTCGTCTCACGTTTCGGGCTCGAAGCGATGAAGTTTGTCAATTCGTCTGTCGGAAGAGAGCTTAATCTGCGCGGCATCAACGCCAGAGTCGTCCAACCAGGCGTGATTCGAGTTGGCCAGGTGGTAAAGAAAATAAACTAAAAATCGTTCGAGTTTGAATTCGCCGGAGTAAGGATGAGTCAGATCACTGTGGCAGCGTTCCTGGGGTTAGTGGCCGGCCGCCGTGGCCACTTCCGTCTCGAGTCAGGCTATCACAGTCAGCTCTGGCTGGACCTTGATCCGTTGTTTGCCGACCCGCACCGAATCGATCCTTTCGTTGCCAAGCTCTCGAGTCTTCTTCGTCCGTACGACCTTGCGGGGGTATGCGGGCCGCTCCTCGGTGGCGCATTCCTCGCACAACTCGTTGCGCACGCGCTCGAGGTGGAGTTTTATTTCACTCAGCGCGTAATGCCACGGCAGCCGTCGGGCGTATATCAGGCAAGCTATCGCATGGCGCCGGTGCTCGGCTCTCGGATACGAGGAAAACGAATTGCGCTGGTTGACGATGTGATGAGTGCCGGCTCAGCGTTGCGCGGCACCTATACTGAACTACAAGCGCATGTCGCCGTGCCTGTTGTTGCCGGAGCGCTGCTCGTCTTCGGCTCGATTGGAACGGATTTCTTTTCCCGCCACAACGTGCCGGTCGAGGCGGTCGCGCGCGACGAATATGAAATGTGGCTGCCGGCTGAATGTCCTCTCTGTGCCGGCGGCCAGCCGCTCGAAGATGTGGCGGCGCCAGTTGACTAACAAATAAGGCTTGAGAAACTACTATGAAACGTTCGATCGAAGGAAAGATGAACCGCCAGGACTCGCACAGTCCCAGCGAGTGGAGTCCGATCAAGCCATATGGGCAGCCCGGAGGGCTGCAAGATAGTAGCCGGTGGTCGCAGACCACCGGAACATGATCAATTCGTCGTCAGCACCCTGAAAGGGTGCGAGACGTTAGGGTTCCGCTAGCGTAAGAGCTGGCACCCCTACAGGGTGCGAACCGATTAATCCCCGACCGGAGGTCTTCGCTTCGCTTCGACCTCCGGCTACTTTCTGACAACCCTCCGGGTTGCAAATACATCGGCTCCATCTCTAATACATCTGCTTCATGTCGACTGGAGAGGCAATATCACTCGACTTAGGTGAGTCATGTATGTTATTGGCGGAAATTCAACTCTGATCAGCTCGAGCTTGAAAAGATGCGCTGGCCCCCGACTGGTCCGTTAACGAAAAATGATCGGCAGACGAATTCCGGGAAACGAGTTAGGAAACAATAATGAGAGAACTCTTAGAGCAGACTACTCAACTTGCGATTTCATATCTCGAGGGGCTTGGGGATCGCAGTGTCGCACCAACGTCTGAAGCAATCGCCAAACTCGCCATACTGGATGAACCCTTAACTGAACAACCAACAGCGCCTGAACAGGTAATCAACTTACTCAATGAGGTCTGCTCACCCGCAACAATGGCGATGGCCGGCCCACGTTTCTTCGGCTTTGTTATCGGCGGATCTCTGCCTGTTACCGTCGCAGCGAACTGGCTCGCCGGCGCCTGGGATCAAAACACAGGGCTCTACACTCCGACGCCGGCAACATCTCGACTTGAACAAGTGGCCCTGAACTGGTTACTCGATCTCTTCAAGTTGCCACCCGACTGTGGTGGCGCGTTTGTGACGGGCGCGACGATGGCAAATTTTTCTGCGCTTGCCGCCGCACGCCATGCGCTCCTACAACGTGAAGGTTGGAACGTCGAGGCCGACGGGTTGTTTGGTGCACCGCCGATTACAGTTATTGTTGGCGCCGAAACGCATCCGACGCTTTTCAAGTCGCTGGGACTTTTGGGTTTGGGCAGGAATAGAGTCGTTCAGGTGCCGGTTGATTCGCAGGGCAGAATGCGCGCGGATGCAATTCCCACTTTGTCAGGGCCGACGATTCTGTGTGTTCAGGCGGGCAATGTGAACACCGGCGCCTTTGATCCGTTTCCCGAAATCTGCCAACGCGCGCACGACGCCGGCGCGTGGGTGCATGTGGATGGGGCCTTTGGTTTATGGGCGACAACTGCTGCGTCCACTGCCCACCTCGCGACCGGCCTGGCCGATGCGGACTCATGGGCAACCGATTTTCATAAGTGGCTAAACGTTCCCTACGACAGTGGCATAGCTCTGGTGCGCGACGCTGATGCGCTGCGCGGGGCCATGGCCATCACTGCCGACTATCTACCCACCAGTGAATTTCGAAACCCATCTGACTTTACCCCAGAACTTTCAAGACGCGCGCGCGGTGTAGAGGTGTGGGCCGCGTTGCGTTCGCTTGGACGCCAGGGCGTCGCTGAACTGGTCGAACGCAATTGCCGCCAGGCAAGACGTTTCGCTGAAGGACTTGAGGCTGCCGGCTTCAGGGTACTCAATGACGTGGTTCTTAATCAGGTGCTGGTTGCATTTGGAGATGCAGAAACTACTAATCGCGTCGTCTCCGAAATTCAAAGAGAAGGAACTTGCTGGTGCGGTGGCACTGTCTGGCAGGGGCAGACCGCAATGCGAATAAGCGTCTCATCCTGGGCAACGACAGATGCGGACATTGAGCGTAGCCTCGAAGCCATGATTCGCATCGCAGGAAGCCAAAAATGAAAGCGGCCAAGGTGCAAACTGGGTTGCGGTCTGTTTTGTAGCTTGCTGACCTTTATTGGGTTTTAATTATCGTATTAATCGCCATCGGGATTTGGTTTGTGTTGCTGATGGTAAGAAGACAGCAACAGGAGCGGTTCTAAACACCGATCCAGGAGGCAGGGAGCATGGGGTGAGTCAACGTAGCATGAGATGAGCCCACTTAACACGAGACGAGTGCCGCGATCGCGATGAAAGAGGATCTTACCCGATCCCACCGAGCGGCATTATCCGAGCAAGAGGTAAATAATACCGCCGGAACGTTATTATCAAGCTCCAGCGGGATAATACGTACGTTGGGCAGTACGGGCCGGCCGTAATGATCCGCGTTGAGCCCGCCGCGGTGGTTCGAAGCCGGTGGCTCCTCCGCCGCTCGGCGGCCTGAGCGAATGTGGTGGTGACTGTCCCGAGCGGCTTCACGAAGAGGATGGAATGACAAACCGAACCGCAGATTCATCACAGCTCGTCTACGCGCGAATTGCGGGCGTCGCATACATCCTCATCATCGTCATCGGCGTGCTCAGCGGCACCCTCATCGGCTCGAAGCTCATCGTGCCGGGAGACGACGGCTTAACGGCCCGGAACATCATGGCCAACGAGCTGCTTTTTCGCATCGGTATCGTCTGTGCACTGGTGATGTACGCCGGAGTCCTCGTACTGTCTGCGGCGCTTTACGTCGTGCTCGAGAAGGTGAACAGGAACCTCGCTCTGCTCGCGCTGCTTTTGAGGTCGGCGGAGGCCATCGTAGGGGCCGCCACGATGCTTTTTGCGTTCGCCGCTCTGTTTCTCGTGAACGGCGAAGGCCGCTCGACGGCGCTTAATACGGAACAACTGCATGCGTTGGCCGGCGTGTTTCTCGACGTGCATACTGCCGGATTGGATCTCGTGTTGTTTCTGATCGGCCTGGGAGGAACCGTCTTTGGCTACCTGTTCGTCGTTTCTAGATACGTTCCCCGAGCCTTAGCCGCATGGGGCATCTTCACGTATTCGTCGATCCTCGTGCTTGCGTTCGTCAGCATCCTCGTGCCCAAGTGCCCGGTGATCCTCGAAACGGTCCTCTATGCACTCGGCGGAGCCTTCGAGTTGGTCTTTGGCTTCTGGCTCGTGTTCAAAGGCGTAGACCTCCACGCGGGACTCGAAGCGCCGGCGTCGTGAACGCACCACGCCCAGGCCCGCGAACACTCCTAAAGACCGTGCCGCGCTCTATTCGCGCAGGGAGTGGGCCCCGTGGTCGCGTGAACGGCGGCGTTAGACAAACTTGGACTATGAGGCGACTTACATGCTTGATTCATAGGCGGTCATGAGCACGAACATTGCAAAGCCTGCTAAGGTGGCGATCATCGGCGCCAGCGGAACCTACGGGGAGGGGATCCTTGCCCGGGCCGAGGAGATCGGTGTCGAAGCAGTGGTGGTCACACGGTCGCCGCACAAGTTCAAAGACGTGAAGCCGACGACTACGGTGGTTGAGGCACAGCTGGATGAAGAGGAGAAGTTGAAAGAGGCTTTTGCGGGCTGCAATGGCGTCATCTCAGCGCTCGGCGACGACAGGAAAACGCGTCCGAAGACGCACAAACTCCCGCACGTCTGGAACGCCATGAAGGCCGCCGGCGTGACAAAGTATATCGGCATGGGCTCCGGAGCGATGATGATGCCGCCCGAGAAGCCTGGGGGTTTCCAGCGCACCGTGCACGCCCTGCTGAGCGTGCTGAAGCTCTTTGGCGTTGACATGCTGGAACAAAACGAGTGGGAGCGCGACAGCCTGCTCATGGGCAAGAACGGCGCGGATGGCCTCACGTGGGTGCTCACCAGACCGGTGAGGCCGACCAAAACGCCCTTTATCGGAGCCTACGTACATAAGGACAAGCGCGGCCCGATCAACTGTTCGATCTACGACCACGGCGACTTTTGCTTGTACTGCGTGGCGTCGAGCGAGTGGGACAGGCTTGCGCCGCATGTCAGCTCCGGTCGGCAGCCCAAGAGGAAGTAGCCGACGGTGGACTCGACTACTACGAAGCATTCCCTACTTATGAAGCGGCCCTCGCATACTCTAAGAAGACTTTGGGCGCTGAGGAGCCACTAGTTCTTATTCTTCAACGGGAGTGGATCGATGAACCACAACCAGGCAACTTTGTCCGTCAAAAAGAAGAGCGGTTAACTGAGTGGAAAGTTGAGTGGCTTGCGGGCAACAAGCGTTCACCCGAAACAATCGATCGCTTCCTGGCGGAACATGAACGGTTCAACCAGCGCTTGCAGCCGACGCCTCGATAGCATGTATCTCAAGATGACTTCTTGAATTGATGGTTGAATGGCTGCGCTCGCCGCTGAGCGCAGCGTTAGGCGACACTCGGAATTCTGGAGGACACCATGGTACCGCTGATTGTCTTGGTCATCGTCACGTTGCTCGCTCGGCTAGTGGGCCAGTTCGGTACGGCGCCGCTTCGCGATTGGGCCGCCGCTACTCGAGTCGGCCTGGCCGTGATGTTTTGCTTCACCTCCGCCGCGCACTTCAACAGCATGCGAGCTGACATGGTGCGGATGGTGCCGCCAGCGGTTCCCAATCCCGAGGCTCATGGTCACTTTCACCGGCGTCTGCGAGATCCTCGGCGCGATCGGCCTGCTCGTGCCGCGCACGCGTCGCATTGCCGCCTTCGCGCTGATCCTGTTTCTCATCGCCGTGCTACCCGCAAACATCCACGCGGCACTGTCGGGCGCCACACTACGCGGCGCACCTGCGACACCGCTCATTCCCAGAATCGCGCTTCAGGTGCTCTTCATTGCCCTCATCTGGTGGTCTGGTGTTCGAGCGCCCAGAGAGCACACCGCCCGGAAAGGCGGTAAGGCGACCGTCGCGTAACATGCGCGTGCAGCGAACTGGAATGAGCGGGGGCAGGCTGCAGAAAACGGAGCGCGGGGCAGCATGTTTTTCAAACTCGTTCGTGAGATCGCTGCTTGAATGATGTTCACGCACGCCCGGTGAATTCGATCGTTCGGCGCACGCTGCGATCGCTATTGCGGGCGTACATCATATTTCACGGCGACCGCAGCCTCGGTGTTGTGCCGGCGGAGACTCGGTTGAAGCTTGCCTTAGTAGTAATTTGAAATGGAGCTTGCGAGAAATCGCTCGCAATTGAAACGCAACGACGCGGAACGAGTAGGCGGATTAAGATTGCGAGGGTGTTGTAATGACAGCGTTTTGTCCCAGCTGCGCTACACAGTGACGTATGGCGCCTGGCTTTCGGTCCATCCCAACGATCTTCGTCGAGCTTGGGAGGTCTGGATGGCTCCTTCGTACGCGCAACTGCGTCTCCGCGGAGTGCTAGCGAACATGCTTCGAGGCTGGGAGAACGAAACCTACGTCAAGCCCGTGGAGGCGGCTGTTCTGAATGTTGAGCAAACGCTCTATTCGGTCAACAGTTCAGATGATTTCATGCGTCGCGTGATTCAAGAAGAGTGGCCCCACGAGGTTGTTCTGGCGGCCATTGCGCCCTATGAAGCTCGATGGAAGTAGCTTTTTGCTGCGCCGCATAACCAGCGCTTGGCAGCGGACTCGGTTGGGCGCGGTCTTTATTGAAAGGTGAAGCGAGGGTTCAAGGGAATCGCTCGCCGCAACCTCAAAACGGCGAGCGCGCTCTGGGACAAGTGTGATGCCGCGCGTTTTCCCGTTTCATTAGCTAAGTGCGAGCCTACAGCTTTCGCAGGTACGCCAGCAACGCCGGCTCGCTCGTCCGCCGTAACGAATCCGCGATCGACGACAAGGCCGTTCGACGAAAGAATCGGCGGCAAGTTGGGCGGCGGATTCAGCCGAGCCACGCGCGCGAAGAAGGCAACGTAGTGGTCGAGCACCTCCTCGAGCGTCGCCGCGGAGTTGTTGTGAAAATACGGAGCGGTCCTGCTGATTCCGCGCAGTTGGGTGACGTCCATCACGCCGAGGTCCGCGGGTTGGCCCGTGAGAAGCAATCGTCCCGGGTCCGAGGTCGTGACGAATTGGAAGGCGCCGTTCGCGAGCGTGATGCGGTAGGTGCGCGCGTTACGCGCCAGCCGCTGCGGACACGGCAGAGTAGCCGTCGGTGGCCGGGCGCGGACAGGCGGTCTGGATGTTGTGATAGCGCACGATGGGGCGCACGAACGTCGCCTCGGGCGTCGACCCGCTCGGATGCAACGTGCCGCCGTGGCATTGCGCGCAGGCGCGGTTGAAGACTACCTTGCCCTGCTGCTCGAGCTCGTTCAGCTCGGGATCCGGATCGGGGAACGGTGTCGAGCCGGAGAGGATCGCGTTGGCCAGCAGTTCGACCCCCGGCGACGAAAACAGCGTCTGCTGGAAAGCCGCGAGGTCGTCGAGCATGCGCGCCGGCGGTTCCACCGACACCTGGGCGTGCGCGAAGAGCGCGCCGCGGGCTTGTTCCTGAAGCGTCCCGAAGCGCGCATCGTGCTGGTAGCCGCCCTGCCGGTTCGGGCCGTTAGGATCCTGGCCCATGATTGGAGGACGCGGAGCGCCCGGCGGCCAGATCGGCAAGACGCCATCCGGTCCGGTGATCGCGACGTTGAGCACGGGCATGACCGCGCGCCAGAGATCGACCGAGGTCTCGTCGGTGGGCTGACCGGTAGCTGGATCGATGAGCTTGACGTTCAGCGGCAAGGGCATCGTCACGCGAACGAGCCCGTTTTCCACCAGGTTCGAGAAGTCGCTCGCGTTGTCTCCGTTGACGCGGAAGTCGTCGGCGTCCACCGGCCGGAAGAGCGGATCGTCCGCGTTCTTGTTGTGCTCCCGTTTCGCCTGCAGCGCATCGAACCGAGCCCTGGCGGCCGCGGGAGAGAGCTGGAAGCCCTCCGATGGCATGTGGCAGTCGGCGCACGAGCGTCCGTTGCCGCCGAGTTGGTTCAGATTGCGGTCATTGAAGGCTGCACGACCTCGCGCCACCGCATCGCACGGTGGCTCGTCGCAATTGAGTTGCATCGCGCCGTTTCCTTCTGAGACTTGCCCGAAGCCCGTGTGCGGCACGACGGCAACAGTCACGCCGATGAGGATAAGCAAACCAACGACATGGCGATGACCGAGTTCCTGGATCTATCATACATGGTCATTTCTCCTTAAGTGTGTTGACCGCAGATTGAATGCGGCGGATAATCGCTCGTGAGCCTGCGAAAAGTCCTTAATAATTCACTAAACCTTCCTAAACTTTGCTAAAGCGACCAGTGGGCGACACACCGATGCGCATTTACGAGTTCGGTCCATTCCGCGTCGACGCTCTCAGGCGGGTACTGCTGCGCGAAGGTAACGAGGTGCGGCTCCCCGCGAAGGCTTTTGAGATTCTGCTGGTATTACTCGAAGAAAAGGGGCGACTCGTCGACAAGGACGAGTTAATGCGGCGGGTCTGGCCTGACGCGGTGGTGGAGGAGAACAATCTCACCGTTAACATGTCGGCGCTGAGGAAGTCTCTTGGGGAGAGCCCGCGCGACCATCGATATCTGGTAACTGTCCCCGGGCGCGGCTACCAGTTTGTGGCGGACGTGCGGCAGCATGGTGGCGCACAGGCGCTGGAAAGCGAACAAGAGGCGCTGGCCAACCAAGGAGTCGCCGAAATCAGTGCCGAGCGGGGCGGCTGGGATGGTGAAGCGAAGCCTCTTTCGCAAAGCAGCTCGGGACCTGGGATCTGCGGCGCCACAGGTTGCAGCGCCGCAGACAAATGGCGCAGCAAGCCACACGCACACACTATCGAGTGCAGAATACATTGGGAGTGAGATTAAGCGGCACAAGCACGGCGTGCTGTTACTTCTGGCGGCTCTGCTCGCAACCACAATTATCGTCTCCTACTTAGCCTACTCACGCTATCTTGCCGGGGGCAGCAAGGCGGGAATCACTTCCATCGCAGTCTTGCCTTTTGCAAACAAGACCGGTGATCCGAACGCAGAATACCTCTCAGACGGAATCTCCGAGAGCCTCATCAACAGCCTCTCGCAATTGCCCGACGTTAAGGTAATCGCGCGCAGTTCCTCTTTTGCGTACAAGGGCAAAGAAACTGACTTGAAGGAAGTGGCGAATGCATTAGGCGTGGAAGCGATCCTAACCGGAAGGGTCACACAGCGCGGCGAGAACCTATCGATCAGCGTCGAACTTGTGAATGCGAGCGATAAGACGCAGATGTGGGGCGAGCAGTACGACCGCAAGATGTCAGACTTGCTCGCGATTCAGCGCGAGATTGCGGGCGAAATTGTCGAGAAACTGAAGCTCAAAGTTTCGGGCGAAGAGAAAGGGCTTGCCAAACACTACACCGAGAGCAACGAGGCTTATCAGCTCTATTTGAAAGGCCGCTTCTACTGGAACAAGCGGACGGCAGAAGCGCTCAAGAAATCAATCGAGTTATTTCAATCAAGCGATTGATAAAGACCCCCGCTTCGCATTGGCTTACGCCGGTTTGGCTGACTGCTATGTTGTGCCGGCCAACCGGCTGCCGCCGCGAGAGGCAATGCCTAAAGCTAAGGCGGCAGCGATCCGGGCACTGGAACTGGACGAGACGCTCGCCGAAGCACACGTCTCACTAGCCCGCGTCTTGGCAGCATACGATTGGGACTGGACCAGTGCCGAGAAGGAATACAAGCGTGCCATCGAGTTGAATCCGCGCTATGCGACAGCGCATCAATGGTATGGGGGATGGTTAGACTTAATGGGCCGCAGTAATGAAGCGATTGCAGAGAGAAAACGGGCACTGGAACTGGAGCCACTCTCACTCATCATCAACTTTGAATTGGGACTGGCTCTTTTACTACGACCGCGACTACGACCAGGCTATCGAACAGTTCCAAAAGACGCTGGAGTTGGACCAGAACTTTCCGACGGCGCACAATTTCCTCCCAGCCGCCTATGAACAAAAGGGGATGTATAGCGAAGCCATTGCTGAATTTAAGAAGGCGATTCCGCTGACAATGGGAAGTGAAGGGACACTTTCAAAGGCTGGTCTCGGCCATGTCTATGCGGTGACAGGTAAGAAAAGCGAGGCCCGAACGTTGGTCGAGGAGCTCAAGCAACTCTCCGCACAGGAATACGTGCCCGCGACCAGCATTGCCCTCATCTACGCGGGCCTGGGCGAGAAGGACCAGGCTTTTGTTTGGCTCGACAAGGGGTACGAACAGCGCGCTTTTCAAATGCAATGGATCAAGCTAGACCCAAGGTGGGACAGTCTGCGTTCAGACCCACGCTTTACAGATCTCATGCGCCGTGTCGGGTTCCTCCCTTAATTTGCCCTGCGCTTCTGTTCTGCGGTAACACGTGCGGCGTCAACAACGGACGAAGCTGAGGTGCACCTCGCTTCGATTGACTTGCTGCCAGATTTAGCATAAAACCACGACCCGAAATCGCCCAGTTCGCGTGACAAATCTGCTAAGGAGAAGACAAAGCTATGAGGAAATATCAACCAGGTCTCTTAATTCTCGCTCTACTTGCAGCCGCCTCAGTAGTCATTCCGCAATCCGGTCAGAGTAAAAGTCACTCAACCTCTGCCGCCCAGCAAGGCGGCCATACAATGGTTACTCCGGATCAGTTCAAGTGGGGGCCGGCGCCACCCTCGCTTCCCCCAGGCTCACAACTCGCCGTTCTGGAAGGCGACCCTTCAAAAGCCGGAGTGCCGTTCACTATCCGGGCGAAGCTACCGGATGGCTACAAGATCCCGCCACACTGGCACCCGACCGTCGAGCGGATCGTCGTTCTCGAAGGCACACTCGGAATGGGGCTTGGGGAGAAATTTGATCTGGCGGCCGGCCACGAGTTATCTGTCGGGTCATTCGCAGCGATGCCCAAAGGGGTTAGACACTTTGCCTGGGCGAAGGGCGACACCGTTATTCAGGTCTCGGGCGTAGGGCCGTTCGAAGTCAACTACGTGAACCCGGCGGACGATCCGCGTAAGGCTCCGAAGCAGTAAGACTAATTCCTCCGAACCGGTTTTTGCAGATCGGGCGGAAGCATCCAACTCTTGTGATGCTGGATGCTGTCCTCAAGATCTGCTCCGCCTCCCATGAATCTGGGATGGTTTCGATTCCTGGGCCTGCTTCCGATCCTGCTCGGGATTTCTATTTACATTTGGTGCGCCTGGGATTTCACATTTACCGGCAGGGGGACGCCTGCTCCGATTGATCCGCCAAAAGAACTTGTGATGCGCGGACTATATCGCTATACGAGGAACCCGATGTACGTTGGTGTGTTATCAATTCTACTGGGTGAAGCGTTGGTATTTGGATCGCTGGGATTATTTGAATACACGGCCGTAGTGTTTAGCTTCTTCTATCTCTTCGTTCTCCTTTACGAGGAACCAACATTGAGGCAAAAGTTTGGGGAGTCTTATCAAGCGTATTGTAAGGTTGTGCCTCGCTGGCTTCCTTTGAGAATCCAATCTAAGAAGGCTTAAGTTAATGGTTGTTTCACTAGTCACCGAACAGCTTAATAAAGTCGCGCGCAGATTGTTGACGTGTGGGCGTTAGCATAGGAGCACCAACACTGAAGGTAAGGACAACTCATGCAGAAACCATCAGCAGACGAATACGACCCAAACTATCAAGAGTATTTTGACCTGGTAGGAGAAGGCGACTACCTGGATTTGTTAAGACAAAACTCAATCGATACAGTCACGTTTTTTGAGAAGATGCCGAGTGACAAACTTGATTACAAATATGCGCAAGACAAGTGGACGGTGAAAGAAGTGCTGATGCACATCATCGACACCGAAAGAGTCTTTAGTTATCGAGCGCTGGTTGCCGCCAGGGACGATAACCTGACATTGCATCAGAGAATGGACGAAAAGCTATACGCGAACAATGTTGAGGTTTCACACCGGACTTTAGAAAGTTTGCTTTCAGAGTTTAAGGCTGTTCGCAGTTCCACGGAATGTTTATTTGAAAATCTGACGGATGCGCAGAGTAGCAGATTATGTAATATCGCAACTCATCCGATGACAGCTCGCGCGATAGGTTACTTTTTGATTGGGCATGTTCAGCACCATCGACATGTCATCGAGGCAAGATATTTATAAATTGCGCACGGAGCGGTTCATTTCAGTGTTTGACGCAGAGACCCAAAGAAAGCTAAGACTGCGCCGAGAGAACCTTAAATTTTGAACACCAGGCTGGAAACTGACATTTCAAAGAGCGACAGGCTGGAAACTGACAATTGACACTTTCAGGCCGATGGGCGTATCTTGCCTGCGTTTTCGTTCAAACGATTGACGAGCGATCGCTTGTCGGTTCCACCTAAGCCAACCCCGCACAGTTGGTTTGGTTCCATATTTCCAATTTCACCTTGGAGGAGAATAGAGATGCTCACAGATGACGAACTCAGACAAATCATGCCTAATTGCCCGGCGCAGAAACGTGCCGATTATCTGCCCTACATTCAACAAGCAATGCAGGAGTTTGAGATCACCTCTTATTTGCGCGAGACCGCTTTTCTGGCTCAGTTAGCCCATGAGTCGGCCGAGCTGCGCTACATGGAGGAGATCGCTTCGGGCGCGGCATACGAAGGCCGCGCAAATCTCGGTAACACGCAGCCGGGAGATGGAAAGCGCTTCAAGGGGCGCGGACCGATTCAACTAACTGGCCGTGCCAACTATAAACGGTATGGTGACCTGCTTGGCCTCGATCTCATTAACAACCCGACGACAGCCGCCACGAAGGAAGTGGGCTTTCGCATCGCTGGTCAGTTTTGGAAATTGAATGGCCTCAACGAACTGGCGGATCAACAGGAATTCAAGGCAATCACCAAGCGCATCAATGGCGGCTACAACGGCCTCGACGATCGCATCAAGTATTACGAACGGGCCAAGAAAGTAATGAGCAAGGATAATAGCGGCGCCGCACCGTCGGCGAGCGAGGCTGGTTCAGGTTCGGCGGGCCAAACTCCACAGTGCCCCAGCCCCTTTCTGCGTCAGGGCAGCAAAGGAACCGCTGTCCGAACTATGCAGCAGCGGTTGAGTGATCTCGGTTACAACGTCTCGATAGATGGAAACTTTGGATCCGGTACCAATGCCGCCGTAATTGCTTGTCAGGTGAAGAATGGCTTGACCGGCGATGGCATCGTGGGCCCGAACACGTGGGCCGCGCTGTGGACCAGTTGACCGGCAGAAGCCCAACTTTGAAGGAAGAGTCCTGAACTCGAGGTGAAGCCGTCCCCGACGGTCGGGCTTCTCTTCCGCGGGGCCTGCCTTGTGCAGATTCCAGAAGGCCTAAGCGAAAAGATTGTGCGGGTTCACGGCGCGCGCGGCCAGCAATGGATCGAGCAGTTGCCTGATCTAATCAGCTACTCCAGCCAAAGGTGGTCCCTAAAGCTGGGCCAGCCTTTTGCCAGTCTCTCCTACAATCTCGTGCTCGCTGCAACCGGGTCAGACGGTGCCGATCTGGTGCTGAAGCTGGGCGTTCCTTGTCTGGAGTTACTAACTGAAGCGTCCGCGCTCGAAGTGTTTCGGGGCATCGGTGCGGTGCGTCTACTGGATCACGATGCGGCTCGCGGCATCCTACTCATGGAGCGCGTAGTTCCCGGCACGCCAATCCATGAGATGCAAAGCGACCTGGAGGCCGCGCGCACTGCGGCAACGCTCATGCGACAATTGTGGCGATTTCCTCCGACAAATCACCCATTTCCATCTCTGACCATTTGGTTCCGTGCTTTTGATAGACTCAGAAATAGATTTGCCGGCGGCACGGGTCCCTTCCCTGCCAAACTCATCGAGAAAGCCGAACGGACCTTCGCGGATCTAAACCCCTCAACTGATCGCAGCGTGATTCTGCACGGAGATCTGCATCACACAAATATTCTCTTCTCAAGCAAGCGAGGCTGGCTGGCGATTGATCCCAAAGGGATCTGCGGCGACGCAGGATACGAGGTTGGCCCTTTCATGCTGAACCAATTACCAGCCGGCGCCTCGGACTCTGTGACGCTGGAGACTCTCACACAGCGGCTCTCAGTTTTTTCCGATGAGCTCAATATTAACCGCCAGCGTCTTGCGCAATGGTCCTTTTGCCACGCCGTCCTTTCGGCATTGTGGGACTTTGAAGAGTCTGCTGAGTGGCGCCCCACTATGAAATTGGCCGAGACGCTTGCACATGTCCGGTAATACCAGACAACGATTCCTGGAGCCGAATTTCGTTACCGAGGCTCTAATTTTATTTCCACCTAAAACCTGGGCATGTATAATTGCCGCCCTGTACTCCACCAATTTGTCCCAGGCAAGCAACACTGAGGTTTGAGCCTAATGCGCGAGAAACTCGCAAGGCACTCTAAGCCAACCTGGAATTATGGTACCCGGCGAAGCGTCAACCATTGTTTGCCGAGGAAAACTGCGACGTTGAGTTCGCGTAAATAGCCACATTCTTGCTGGGGACCAACCATGAGTGAAACCGGACGTTCCGATCGTGAAGCAGATTCTCCGGGACGCCCGCGCGCCTTCGACACGATCCTTTATGGGGGCCTCGTAGTCGGAGTACTGGACATTTCAGACGCGATGATCTTCTTCGGCATTCTGTATGGTGTGACGCCGATTCGCGTTCTTCAGTCCGTCGCCGGTGGTTTGCTGGGTCGCGCTACTTACAGCGGTGGACTCAAGACTGCATTACTCGGACTCCTGCTTCACTTTTTAATTGCTACTATTCTTGCGACCGTCTATTACCTCGCCACCAGGGTTCTCCCATTGCTTATCAAGCACGCGATGTTAGCCGGACCACTTTATGGTATCGCAGTCTATTTCGTAATGACATATATAGTCGTGCCCCACTCCGCCGTAGGCGCCCGCACCGGTTCGATCCCATGGCCCGTTTTTCTGAATGGGGTGATTGGACACGCTCTTTTAGTCGGGCTTCCCATTGCGCTTCTTGCCAGGCGATCGGCCAAAGCTAATAAACGACACGAGGGACTTTCTCCTGGGAAGCCATCGTAGTCAGCCTTTCAACAAAAAGGGGATAACCACATGAAGAACAGGTTTCTCTGCGTTGCGATTTCTATGGTGGCGGCTTTCATGCTCGTGCCACGATCTCTCGCAAACAAGACCGGCATCGCTGCACAGCCGGACGACTCCACGGTTTCTCTCGATTTGAAGTTTACGAAGAAGCACCCAAACGCGATGCAGCGCATCTTTTCGTTTCTGGACTATGGTCCAAACGGCTTCGCCACGGGTTTTGTAGTCGGCAATGGGTTAGTGATGACAGCCTACCACGCTGTGTCCGGCAAACTAAGTGCTTCAAAGAAAGTGCAACTGGGATTTGCACCGGAAGATGAACTGGCGGTCGAGGTTTACGTTAAAGGTTGCCGCGCTACCGTGATCAAGGCGGATGAGGATGCGGATCTGGCGTTGCTGCAAATCTGTCAATCGCAGAGAGGCGTCAAACCTCCCGCCTTTCAAGCGGTCGTCACCAAAGATGAGAAGCTCCTCGTAATCGCGCGACCACACGGAAACAAGATGGTGCGAAAAGGCGTGGCTTACGGTCCGTACATAGTGAAAGGACAGGAATATTCCCTGGCTAAAATTGATGGACACGATGGCTACTCGGGCAGTCCGGTTTACAACCAGAAGGCCGAGATTGTCGGAGTGTTCAGCGGTTATGATCGCGCCCAAAAGCTTGCGATGATCAGCCCGGGAACACGAGCGCAAAAGCTGCTGCAAGAATACGTCACCGGACCAAAACCTTAAGACCAAACCAGGGAAGTCAGGGGCAGGCGGCAGGGGCAGGCGGCAGGCGACCGGCAGCAGGAGAAAACATTTTCCATTTCTCATTTGTCATTATTCATTTTCCATTTGAGATGGTCCTGTGGTCTTAAATACCCAATGACAACTATCAAATGAGAAATGGAAAATGGTTGTTCCTTGCAGCCTGCTCCTGCTTCCTGCCGCCTGCCCCTGCCGCCTGGGCGTTAGCAGGGACCACGGGACTGAGCGCCGCCATCGCATAGCGCCGGCTTAACAATTATCCAGGTTACTATCATTCCCACGACTGCGGCGCCCAGGATGATCCAGGTCTTTGAAGACAACCCCCCGCCCAGTTTCTTCACCCCTGAAGCGTCGGTATAGGCCACGGTTCTGGTCGAACCGGTTTTGCGGTCAGTGACTGTGAACGATTCGTGGTCTGCGGAACTGATATAACCTTTCAACTGGGTTTGGTCCCGGAGGTTTACTTCGATACGCGCGTTTGGACCGACGCCAATTTGTCGCACCTTGGTGCGGATTTTTTCAACGGCCTGAGTATCACTCGGCGTCTGCGCGAGAACCTGTTGGAATCCACCGGCTGTAACCAGAATAATTCCGGAAAGCATCATTGCGAAAGTTCGTCTAAACATTCATGGTCTCCTATTATCAAAGTCTCGCCCATTGCCTTGGGCAATCGCTATTCCCATCACAAGGACAGCGCGGAAATATTGGATGCCGGCATAGAAAACCAAGGCGCTGAAGAATTTTGGATCTAGGATTGCAGCAGTCATAACCGGCCAGTAGACGGGTTGTTGCTGCACCGCTCTTAACTGATCATAGGTGCTCGCTGCAGCTCTATGTGGGCTCCGGATCGCATGTTCAGAGTTCGCAGATGTAGCGAGCCGTCTCAGTTAAGCGTGGTGATGCAGTTTGGTTAGCGCATGTCTCATTCACGCAGCAGCTTTAGCCAGGCGTCAATGTTGCCGCCAATGTGCGAAACCGTTTTAACGGCTTACGGCTGTCTAATTTGAATGTGGTAAATGCCTCTCAATCAAAGAAGCAGACAAATCCTTTTCTTTTCGCTGCTGCTGCTGGCTTTCCTGTTTCGTTTGTTCGTCGGTTTGTGTTCCCAGTTTCGCGATCCAGATACGAAACAGATCTATCTACTCGGCCTGAAGTTTTATACGACCGGGGCTTGGCCTTATTTTGGTCCAGACGTCACCAACAGCATTCAGATCCCCGGCGCATTGCAGGGTCTCGTCGTCGGAATACCTTTTTATTTTCTCCCGATACCCGAAGCGCCCTACCTCTTACTAAACGTCTTGTCATTTTCCAGCCTTTGTTTCTTTGCGTGGTATTGCACCAGGCGATTACCAGAGCTTCCGAAATGGTTTGTCTGGTCCTGGTTGCTTACAGCGCCCTGGACTCTTAATCTCTCTACTCACATTTACAACCCATCGTATGTTTTGCCCGGAGCTATTCTGTTCTTTGTAGGCGCAATTGAGACGTACCCCTTTCTCAGTCAGGGGCTGGTCCAGCCACAATGGGCCAACTTCATGATGGGCCTCGCTCTGTTCTGGATTATGCAGTTTCACTTGTCATGGGTCGTGCTGATTCCCTATGTTGCTCTCTCATTTTATTTTCAGGCCAGGGAATTACGAGGCACGATCCTCTCATCGATAATGTGGTTCGCCGGTGGGGCGATGTTAACCGGCAGCTTTCTAATCCCGACCTTCATCAGGTACGGATTTGCGGCAGGCCTGGGAAGTACAAACGAGACGGTGGGGTTCAACTTCGAGAATCTGTCGCGGCATTTGAACATCGTCGAAGGGGTCCTGGGACGTTTCTTATCGTTCGCGAGTTTTGAGTTGCCCCGCTTCATTGGCGCGAACACAGCGGCACGACTAGCTTTTATGCGAGACAAGCCATGGCTGATTCCTTTTGTCATCTTTCTGACTCTGGCAGGAATTCTGCAGTGTGTGGCGATGCTGATCTTGTGGTTTAAGAAGGAGCACGCGCATCCCGAATGGCGGGCCGTGAAATACTTCACGCTGGGGACAGTTATTCTGCTGTATATCAGCTTTTTCCTTTCCATAAAGGCACCAGTCTCCCACACCTTTTACCTGACGCTTCCGGTCGCGATGTTGTATAGCCTTTATTGCTGGAGTGAGTTTCTCAGGAAAAGAGCCTGGCAAAAGTTTGCAGCGGTATTTATTATCTGCGGACTCATCTTCGATATCGGACTGGCAACTACCAACCTTAAACAGGTTTCCATCTATCTTGAGCGCAGCAAGATTGTCGAAGCAATCAAATCTAACGACTATCGATTATTAGGTGAAAGGCGCCCGGGCTCGAGATATTAAATTTTCGGGGTGGCATTTCTTGCGTTCACTCTGGCGACCGTCGCTCCGATGATAAGTCCGAAAGCGCTTGTTTAATGAAGAAGCTTCTCCATTCGATTCATTGTATTGTCCTGATTTCAGTTTTCTCTGTGTAACCTCCGTGTTCTTTGTGTCTCTGTGGTGAGCAATCACCGATAAAGATTCACCACAGGAGACACAGAGAACACAGAGAATGCACAGAGATTAGTTCAACCAAGCCATTACCCGATTGTAGAGGGCTTCTCAAGATCGCCGTTGTTGTCTAAAATCAGAGTTCAACAATCAGCAAAATAAGTTGGTAGGATCTA
The DNA here is from genome assembly GCA_963698325.1 of Blastocatellia bacterium. Lineage (GTDB taxonomy): Bacteria > Acidobacteriota > Blastocatellia > Pyrinomonadales > Pyrinomonadaceae > PSRF01. The sequence goes on from CAVOQJ010000018.1 coordinate 722,838, forward strand.
AGCGAGCGGAGCAGAAGATTTGGCCAAATCTGAACAACGCCAACCACGCGGCTTTCTCAACCCAAGCCTGGTCAGAAGTATCTCCTTCTGGATAACGAGCGCCTGCATTTTGGTGGCAGTGCTCGCCTCGCTACTGGCAATTTGGAAATTCGCCGGTACAGATATTCTTTGGCGGACGGTCGCAACTTGCGCCGTCATCGGCAGTGGTACGGTAGCGTTCTATTGGACCAATGTTCTCTTCGGCAATACCTCAAATTAGATTTTGGTAACGCGTGATCTATAAACATTTCGTCCCTCTGGGACTGGGCAAAAAACTTTGCAAAAAAGCAAGGCGTTCGAACCTTGTGTCACAAAGGCCTCAGCTCAAACTCCTGAGTTAAACTGAGCACAAACCTCTCCCACTTTTTCTGGAAGACGTCCATATTCTTCTCGGCGAGAACTCGCTGTAGCGTTTTGAACCCAGTCGGATCTCGATCGTGATGCGCATGGAATTCAGCATAAAACTTTACCAGTAATCCTTTCTCTTGCAGGTAATAGCAAAGATAGCGCGCCGGAGCGTAATTCACGCCTCTATCGTCATTATAGAAAGCGTTTGAGTCCATCGCTGTCAGTGTTTTGAATTGCGGGTTCCGGCGTTCCTTTATTGCGCGTTGCAGTCCGGGCAGACGCCAGTTCACGTAGCCGTGAATGTGTCCGTCCACCTCGCCACATTGTTCATACAGCGATCCCAAACCCTCGTTGAACCATGAAGGGCAAGAAGGAAAATTGGCCTCAACAAAAGGATGCACGAGCTCATGAACCAAGGTTCCGCCGCCGGTTGAAATGTTCATGATGAGCGCTTTGTCCTTTGGTGAGTAATATCCATATGGCGTGGTGGGTTTGTCGCCAAAAAGCAGAAGAGTATGTTTCTCATAAGACGGCTTATCTTTGAAGAGCCAGATATCAAGAATCTCCGCGGGGTCATTCGTAAAGAAGTCTTGCTTGAGCAGGTCTACAGCCCACTTGATCGTTTCCTCAGCGTGCCGCTGCACCGCAGGTTTTGGTTCATCACCCACAACCACGAACGGCGGTTGGGTAACGATAGAGAACTCCGCGGAAGGCAGTCGCTTCTTGAGGTCACTGATGTGTCGGGAAAATTCAGCTTCGGTAAATTTTCCGGAACCGGGGGACGTTATTCCATACGAACCTTCCGGTGTGTCGAGCCTAGTTTGAGCTCCAGCCTGAGCCGTGGCTTCCAGATTTAACTTCCCAGACCGGCTGCCCTGGCAAGCCAACAGCAGACACAAGCTGACTGGGAGCGCAATTCGTATCCAGAGTATTCGCTGTTGATTGCACATGACCGTTCAAGGCTCAAGTTCTCGATAACAGATAACCAACATAGTAGTACGTTTCAAAACCCGCGGAGCGGGTGAAAGCATAAAGCCTGGGGTGGAGCGGAGCGGAACCCCAGGATAACGAAGATAAGGAAACCGAGCGCGCGAAGCGTGCGATAGCGCAAACGCTAATTTACTCATGATGAATGGCTGTCGCCCACTTCGCGGGCTCTCCCTTTGTACTCCAACGATCCTGGGGTTCCGCTCCGCTTCACCCCAGGCTTTATGCTCTCGCCGCGCTTCGCGGGCTCAATGCAAAACTCTTCAGCAACTTGATCAGAGTATTCGCGTATACTTTGATTTGTGACCCTATATCTCTGCGCTGTTCCCGCGTTCAGGGAATAATTCTGGGCGGGACGGAGTTACCGCTCATCCTGCGGGACGCCGAGCATAATGGGGCTCACTTTTTGGATACGACGAGCATCCACGTGAAACGCATCGTCGCAGAGCTGCTAGCGTAATTGTTTGCCATCCATAAAAAGCATGCGAGCAAAAAGCCGTCGATTAGCCGCGGATGAACGCGGATAACGCGAATCAGAAACTAAAACGAGTTCTGATCTGCGTTAATCCGCGGCTAATTTCCGTGCGCCCTCGCAAACTAACAGTTTGCGTTACAAAAATAGAGAGACATGTTGTATCGGAAAAGCTTGAAACCAGAACTAGCGCGAATCGCCGGCGGTCGTAACAGGCGCAGGTTTCTGATTTTCATCTGCCGTGTTTGCGTGCGGCTTCTGCGGCATAAGACTGTCGAGCGTCTTATAAATCTGCAGGTAAATTTGTGTCTCCCGCGGAATCAGTATGCGCCAGGAGGCGCCACCGCGCCGGATATAAAGGGGCAAGCGCGCAGCATTCGAATTGTAACCGGCTGCGAGCAATTCCGTTTGCGTAGCGAGTTTGGTACTGAGCGCGTACTGCACGTCTTCATTCGCCGCAAGATCGTTCCACGTGTCCTGCATGTACAGCAACATTGCCTGCAGTGCGTTTGCGTGATTGCGCATGCCGACAACGAAGTCTGGTGTTAAGCCGACGCCGGGGTGGCGTTGTCTCACGAGGTTGTAAGCCCAGGGAATCATCTGCACCATTCCACCGGCCCCTGCCGAACTCACTGAATAACGGTAAGTATCCGGCTCGTTTAGAGCGAAAAGAGAATAGATCTCGTCAAACAACGCCAGGCGGTTTTCCTGCCGAAAGCGATCGTGGTCTACGTGTTCCACCAGGCAAAGACGCTCGGCTACGTCGATGATCTGCGGCGAAATAATACTGCCCTTCTCACGCAAGCGTCTTGCGGCAAGATCGATCATTCTGTGTACGTAGGCCCGGCCGGAACGCGAGAGGTCTGGTGAAAGCAGAGCCGGGTGAGCTGAAGTGTAATAAGCCATCTCACGAAACACGCCGCGCTTCTCAATAGGAAACTCAACCACGAGCGGCGCCAGGGAACGTCCCTGATCATCGAAAATTGCCACTGCAGTGTTGACGCCATTTGCGCGCAGGATGCGGACGTTCAAGGGCACACCCAGCGAACTGGGCACTGCCAATTCCGAGCCTTTAGTCAGGAACGTCTCTTTATAAAGGGTGATCAAATGAATGCGGGAAGTGCGATCCAATGCTGCGAGTGTAATTACGTCAATCGACGGGGAGGTCATCGCGGTCTGCAATGGACGCGATTTGAGCAGCCGCTCCGCTTCGGCGATCCGCGTTTGAATCTGAGGCGGCGACAGAAGTGAAGAACCAGCGGCAGCAGGCTCAACACGGCGCTCCGTAGCGGCGGGCCCAGCCTCCGGCGGACGACTTTCCGGCGTTGTCCCAATTACCACGCCCTGGCGCGCGGCGGGTTCGATGCTTTCCGGCTCAGCTAGCGGCCGAGGTTCTGGCTTCGCCGGCGGAGTCTGCAGCGGAGTTGGCGAAATTGTCCGTCGCCGCGTTTCTGAATTTGGCGAAGCGTCTTGAGTTTGTCCGGTTTGTGGCGCTGGTGACGTTTGTGCCAGGGCGCCTGCCGCTGGCAAAGCAATCAGCAATAATGCTGCGAGGGAAGTTCTTTTCATAAGCAAATACCGCACTATCTTGCAAACTTGTCGGGAGAGGAACAAGTGCCGCTTAGATTCGCCGATGCCCCTCTCGGTTGTCAACAGCTTTCTTCAACTGTTTGCCGGGCAGGCTACGTTGCTTGCCTGACGATCGCGGAGCGAACCTGCCGCTATCTAAAACGGAAGGTAAAATGATGGCTCGTATCCTTTGGACATCGCACTTGTGCACCCGCGGCTCGGGTGTATCAATCTTGTCAAGTCATGGCGAGGCACGGTCGAACAAAAAGAATCGCCCCCGAGACTCGCGGTCCGGGAGCGAAACTTAAGGCTTGAACGATGGTGAGCTACCGACTTGCCTGAGAGCCACTGATAACAACGTCGTGATCCGCACCGCTGAACGTTACCCCAATTAGTTGTATATCGTCTCCGGTGCCGGCTGACTTCAACATGAATTGTCGTGCTTTCTTTTCACGCTTCTCGACGTTGGCCATCGCCCGAGCAATGACCTTGTTGTTTTTAGCGATGGTTAGCTCTCCCGTTTCGTAATCAAACTTCAGGTCGTATGCGCCCTTATTCACAACGGTGCCGTTGACTTTGATGTTCGTCAAAAAAGTAACCGTTTCTCTCCTGGACTTGGCGAAGACCGCGACACTTGCTAGTGAGGTTAATAGAAGGGCGATGGCAATGCGATTCAGGAAATTTTTCATTTCGCGACTCCTTGTCATTTGTGGATACTCGTGGGGAGTATTCCTATACAACGATGGAACGCGAACTAAGTTCCAAAACAAAATTCGAAACGAGTAAGTTGAAAGTTCTAGTAAAATCTCGACTGCAAACGTTCGCAGCCTTTCACGATTTTATGGATCGAAATCAGTTTCGTGCGACTGTTTCGGATTCAGCGGCAGGTTCCTGGCCGTCGAGCCAATCGCGCGTCATGTCACACCATAAAGCCAGACCGCGCCATTCCTTGAAGCGCGAGTAGTAACGTGCAATCTTCTTGTCGCTGGTCTTGCGTCCATTATTTCGTACCGAAAAAAACTTTGCCCGCGTCCATGAATCAAGCGCCAGTCCATCATAGCGGCCAAGAAGTTTGAGCAGGTTCTCGGCGGCGTACGGCCCCACGCCCTTCACTCCCCTCATCTCTTTTATGAGATCCACGGTAGAGAGCGGACTCGCGAGCCATGCTTCGACGTTGAGTGCGCCGGACGCCACACGGTCGGCCAGTTCTTTCAGGTATTCGGCCCGATAGCCGGCGCGTACCTCATTTACATAAAACTTCACGGGCATAAGCGCCATGGCTTCCGGAGAGGGGAAGGTGCGGTGGCTGTTTCCAGACTCGCGGCCGAGAGTCTCCACCAAGCCCGTCACCATCTTTTCGGTGAGCGCCCAGGAGCAATTGGTGGTGCAAATCATCTTTACCAGATCCTCAAAAACGGAAGGCGAGCGCAGCAGACGCCCAGCTCCCTGAGTGGGAATCCAATTAAACTCGTTGTCTGTCGCCAGGAGTCGATAAAACGCGCCGATGTCGTCGTCAAGTCTCAACATGTGGCGCACCTCGCGAATAACTTTTTTTGTATCAGCCTGGCTCAAGCGCCGCGACGCGTTGATGTGGAGCGCCCGCCTGGTTGCGGTAATGGTCAGAGTAACCGGTTTGCTTTCTCTTAGATCTAACGTGCGGGTCAATACCCAATTCTCCCGATCAATCTGAAACGGGAGCAACTCACACCAGCCGTGGCTGATAACGGTTCGCTTGAAACTGAAGTCGCGTGGCGTAGTGACAGAGATTTCCATGAATTGAGTCTGAATAGCTTCGGAATATGAGCGCCGGGACCACCCAATGATAACCGAAAGAACAAATCAAGATTATGTTGAATAGAATCAATTCGCAACGTGCTGTGGACATTTGAGCTGGCTGAGTCTCATTCATACCGCGGCTTCAGCCCGGTGTCGCTGCAACTTTGGTTTTACCGAACCGTTTTAGCGGTTTACCCGTTAGACAGCCGCAAACCGTTGAAACCGTTTCGAAACATTGGCGGAGACATCGAAACGGGCAAAGCCGCGGCGTGGATGGAACATGCGCTAACCAAACTGCATACTGCCGACATTCTTGTCTGTCCATTTTCGACTCCGTTCCTCCCCTAAGTCGGACCAACTACACTTGTACGCTTCGGCTACGGTCAAGCTGCGTCTTGACAGAGTCGTTTTCCCATCCTAGACTGAACCTCACTTGAAAATGGAATAAGGAAGGCTGTACCCGCCAACCCCCTGACACTTGGGGATAAGGCGAGAGAGTCCAACTACTGTGACTCGTTACAGTAAGGTGAACTTAAGCACCGCTTCCGACGATAATTCGAATCCGGAGCTTTCCGGTTTTCACGCCCCACTCGGCCCATATAACAAACCCTGTGGGGCGTTGTCGTGTCTGTAGAACAGGCATTCCAGCATGTCTACCGTTTGATTGACGCTGGCCAGACAGGAATGTCTGTCCTACCCTACCTCACATAAATCGGATTCGAAATAATCCAGGGCTGCTCGCCGGCCGGCTTTGGAAGCTGTGGCAGGTAAACTTCTACGCGATAACTTCCCTTCTCCCGAGTTGTAAACTCCATTCGATTTACTCCGTTGGCTTCCTGGATTTGCAGCCCATCCTTCAGCAATAGGATGCGCGCCGAAACGGGAACCGTAATATTCAAGGTCAGCTGGTCCGCCAGCTTTATTTCGTCCCCCATTATTTTGTTTTCGTCTCTATCATGGGCCGTGAAACGAAACCCAGTGGTATCTCCGAAGAGATCGAAGCCGATGAAACAGTGGCCTGCGCCAATCGCGGCGAGCAGTACTTTCTCATCCAGCCTGGCGGAGCTTGGGTCCCCAATAAACCTGGAGCGTTCGTTAGCCAAAACGTGCAGGCGAACCAACCGAAAACTTCTTTCATACGGATCCAGTTTGAAACCAAACAAAGTCTTGCCGGACGAGTCGTTCAAGCTGAGCCCGACGTTCGCATGGGCGTCGTTTCCGGCAGTGGCAACGAGTCTTTTACCTTTTTCCTTGATCAGTTCATCCCATTTTTTCAAATTCTCAGTCGGTCTTCGGTAGAAGTTAGCGAATAAAAGATCGGGATAACTGCGATACGACCAGAGAGCATCAAAGAACATCACAAGCGGATTGATCCGCCGGGCGTTCGTGTAAACGTTATAGACTTCGACGCCGTCATAACCTGTCGTTTCCCAATTCTGAAATTCCTCCGGATAAGCTGCCAACTGCAAGCCAGACGTCCGCCGCGATAAGACCTCCTGCGTCGACCACTGACTATCGGAACCCGCCTGCTGATCTCCTGGGATCAGCAGCAAGCGATCTCCATTGGACGTCTTTACTTCGTTACCGTTGCTGAACAGCACCCTACCGTGTTCACCCTTGAGAGTCATTTCAGCCGTATTGAAATTCTCCGCTGGATGCTCGGTCATCACCACAAAATCGAGCTGATTCGATTGGGCCGCCGAAATGATTTCTTCAAAGTTGCCGGTACTGTGGCCGCCGAGAAAAGAGTGTACGTGTACGACTCCTTTGAACTCAGTGAGGTCTGGATGGGCAGGACCTACAACGCGCTGGGAACTTAGCTGCTGTATCGCCGCGTGAAGACGGCCAAGTTTGTAACGACGATAGGCGAAAGGGATCTGCGACAGCAAAAAAAGAGCGACGAGCGATAGGAGAAGCTTCTTCCAGCGGTTCACGTTGTTATGTTTACGGACTCTCGGGTATCACTACCTCAATCTTGTACCCTGATGCATCGTAAGGCCGCTTGAGAGTTGCCTCTATCTCGGGCAAACCACCCTCGGAGACAGCTTGCCGCAGACGGTCGATCATGCTCTCAATGCCCACGCGAAAACCCTTTTGCCACGCCTCCGATTCGCCTGTCGAGTCGCGTAAGCACGGACAGCTTTTGATCTGCACATCCTCAAACATGTGCGGCGGATCATAAACGGTGTGTTCCGCAATCCAGCGCACGGTAACTGGCCCAAAAACTCTCACCTCGACAATTGCCTGCGTGCCGAGTTCTGAAATTCTGGCAGGCCGGACCACACGAGCGTTCTCCCAGGGTGGAATCAGTAGACTCAAAACATCCGGCTGCTCATGAAATCCGAATACCCGCTCAGGGCTCGCTCGGATTACGCTCTCTTTGACGAATCGCATTCAGCCTTTTGCCACAAAGACACGAAGAGCGGGGCCAAGCCCACCTTCCCAACCTAGAGATTATCTCGCCGAATCACTCGCCTTCATCTTGGACGCCACCCAGCCAGGAATTAAGCATTCAACTTGGACCAGCTCATGGTCAGGAAGGTGGGCTTGCCCCCGCTCGTTCGTTCTGCTCACTTTAAATATCGATCAAACCAGGCAAGCGTTCGCTCCACCGCATCGACGCGATGCTTCGGCTCGCGGAGGCCGTGCCCTTCTCGCGGGTAGCGCACTAATACGCTCTCAACTCCGCGACGCTTGAGTGCCGTGTACATCTCTTCCGCCTGCGTAATGTGAACGTCGTTGTCTTGTTCACCGTGAATGAATAGCGTAGGCGTCTGCGCCTGCTTGACGTACTTGAGCGGCGACCATTGCCACAGCAAATCATAGTTGTCCCAGGGAAAGCCGCCAAACTCAGCATGAATCAAATCCTGGTAAAGCGAGGTGGAGTAAAAGCTGATCAGGTTGCTGACGCTCGCCGCCGAAACAGCAGCTTTGAAACGCGGCGTTCGGGTAATGATCCAGTTGGTCATGAAACCGCCATAGGATCCGCCGGTTACGCCCATGCGATTCGGATCAATCCACGGATACTTGCGCAGCGCTTCATCAACTCCGGCCATCAAGTCCTTGTAATCGCCGCCACCCCATTCGTTCAATGTCCCGTCAGAAAACTTCTGTCCATAGCCGCTCGATCCGCGCGGATTCAAATAGAGCACGGCATAACCCTGCGCCGCGTAAACCTGAAACGTGGGATTGAACCCCCAGCCATACATTCCGTGTGGGCCGCCATGGATGCTCAGAATGAGTGGATACTTTCGATCCGCTCGCCAACCCAAAGGCTTAATCAACCAACCCTGTATCGGCGTTCCATCGAAGCTCTTGAAGTTGATCTCTGCAGAAGGAACTAGACGCATCGAGCGAACACTTTCGTTATGCGCGCTCGGACGAACGATGACCAGGCTACTGCCCGCGGCGACATAAACCTCCGCAGGCGTGATGTCGGTGCTGAGCGTGAAGGCAATGGGTGGATAGTCGTCTCTTCCTCCGGTTGTGCCGGTCGAGATTGGCCGCTGTGCGAGGCTGAAGCTCGAGATTTGGAACGCGCGACGTGGGCTGTCAGAATCAGCAGAGGATTGCTTATCCACCATGAAGACGCCGTGAATGTTTTCTGCCACATCCGCCGGCAGTGTGAAGGCGTCAGTGTGCCTGTTTGAAATATCAATTCGGTAGATCGTTGTGCTGCCGTGATCGCCTGCGAGATATAGGACGGAGTTGCCATCGCGCGTCCAACGAGGGTTTCTGGCCCGCCGGTCCTGAGCGCCCGTCATGTCTCGACTGTTACTTCCGGAGGCTGAAATTAGCCAAACATGAGTGTCTTCCGCGACGCTGTCTATAGTCGTCACATCCCGCTTCGTTGCCGTGTAGGCGATCCACTTGCCGTCGGGCGACCACGCGGGATCATATTCGCAGCCTTTGGTCGCGGTGATCTGACGCACCTCTCCATGCAGGTCAACAGCGAAGATATCCGAATTATTGTTCGCATCGGGGTCGGGCTCATGATTAGAAAGAAAGGCGATTTCGTCGCCGTTGGGACTAAAAGTAAGCGCGTGATCGTAAAACGCCCCGGAGGTCAGTTGTCGCGGCTCGGGCCGGTCAATCGTAGTGATCCAAACGTGGGTGCGACGGTTGTCGGAAAAAGAAGTGCGCGACTTGTATTGAATGCGATCGATAACGCGAGGATCGCCCGACACCGTCGCTCGCCTCGCCTGAAGATCATCGGGGGCTGCTTCGTCAGTAGCGGAAATGTAGGCGACGCGCTTTGAGTCCGGTGCCCAGGCCAGCACCTCACCGTCATACGTTATGAAAAAATTGGTGTTCAGCAGCGACGCGATAAATCGTGGTTCGCGTTTATCCAAACTCACCACCCAGAGCCCATGTTGATCATCGCGATTGGCAAGGAAGGCGATCTTTGTATTATCCGGCGACCAGCGAGGATTCGACGCATTCCATCCGGGAGCGAGTAACGGCGTGGGCGCAGACCTCTCTGCCGGCCGATCACTCGTCGGAAGCCGTTGTGAAGTGAGCGGCACAACGCTGGCCGGCGCGGTTGCGCTGATTTTGTTCAAGCGAGCGAGCCACAACGTGCTGACCGTTTCATCGCCATTGCTCGTGGAGACGGTGTAAACCACCCATTGTCCATTGGGAGAGATCTGAGCATCGCTAACATTAGCGATTCGCAGGATGTCAGCTGGCGACATTCCTGGCGTTCTCCCACGCGGCTGGGCCATAGCAACAGAGAACAAGGTCGCCAACAGCAACGCGGTTGCGAAAAACAAAAAAGTCTTCCTTAGGAACTTACACATAGATAACCATTCGGCTCGTCGATAAGCAGCGGGGGCAAGCCCACCTTCCCAACCCGAGAGATTCTGCCATTGATTCTATAAGTCCAGCCTTGAAAGCCCTTCAAATCAAGAATCAGCCACTCAGGTCAATCAAACTCTCAGGTTGGAAAGGGCGGCTTGCCCCGCTGCTTGGCCGGCACTAAGGCCGCCCCGAGATACAGAGCAGAATTCTCAAACCCTGACTGCCTTCTGCCTTCTGCCTTCTGCTCACTGCTCACTGCTCACTGCCTACGGCTTTGGGCTGATTGCCGGTTGGGGCGTCTTAGGCTGGGGCTCCTCGATCTTTATCGTAGTGCGAATCGTATCCCAGGCGGGCGCAGCTTTAGTCAATGCTCTGTCAGGACCGAGAAAGGTTAGAACTACGAGACGTTGTCCCACTACCGCCCACTCGATTTCCGCCACACCGGGTACGCCATCAAGCGAGGCGCGAATCTTTACGCCTTCCGACTTAACACCGCCTATCTCCGTGCTCGCGGGCGAACTCTCCGGATGCGCACCGGCCTGTTCGAAGGATTTTGTAGTTGATGCGACATACTTATCGACGAGAACACCCTTCGCTTCCGCTATCTTTTCTGGAGTTGTGACCGGGGTGCGAAATACAAAAACTGTAATTTGCACGTCGCTGTCAGCCCGCCCAAACGTCATCTGCTGCGCATCGGTGTTGCTGGTGTCATTCAATGACCAACCCGACGGATAACTAAAGCTGAGCCGATCCTTGTTGAATTCTTTGCCCTCGCTCGGAACGGTCTGCGCTGTTGTAGATACGGCGTAGAGCAACAGAAAAGCAATTAGCGTAAAACAGCTGCGCGATGATTTCATTATTTCCTCCGGAAAATCGGTTCCAAGTCTGACAATTTAGTTCTGTCTTGCGCCTGCGAAGCAGGCGATAGCATAAAGCCTGGGGCGTAAGCCCCAGGTATAGGAGCCGAGATCAACCCAAGCCCGTGCAAACGGGCGGCAGTCGGTCCGTTGTTTTCATAGCGTAGTTGTTTGCTCTCATGGCAGGTGTTTGACCTAAACTGATTCTTCACCGAGAGGCTGTCGCCCGTTATCACGGGCTCTGTCCTTCTGCTCCTCGAGGTCCCCTGGGGTTCCGCTTCGCTCCACCCCGAGCTTTATGCTGACGCCTGCTTCGCAGGCTGGAAACTCTTATTCGCCACAATGGTACCGGCTCGCTTAAGTTTGTTTCGCCAGTAACTCTAGTTGCTCTTTCAACAGATCCCAAACCTGGCGCACATGTTTCTCCGTGGTGCGAATATTGCCGATGGAGAGCCGCAGGGTGAGTTTGTCGTTAAGCTTTGTATGCGAGAGCAGCGCCTTCCCAGTCGCGTTCACTCCGTGCATGATTGCCTCGTTCAGCACATTGAGTCGCGCATTGCGCGCAGACTCGTTCGGAGCCTCCACGCGGGGGCAGGCACGAAAACAAACCAGCGCAAACGGTAGCGGCGCCAGCAATTCCCAATCTGGATCCGCTTCCACCCATGAGGCAAACTGCTTCGCGAGGCGGCAGTGCTCGCGTATTCTCGCCGCCAATCCTTCATGGCCGAAGTAGCGAATGATCATCCATAACTTCAAAGCGCGAAAACGACGGCCCAGTTGCACGCCGTAATCCGATCCACTGCGTACCTGCTCCTGCTCGGGCGTGCGCAGGTATTCCGGGACCAGGGAGAAAGCTCTGCGGAGCAGGTCCATGTGCCGGCAATACAGAACGGAGAGATCAAACGGCGTGAACAACCACTTATGAGGATTGACTGCGAGAGAATCCGCCCGCTCGCAGCCCCTTAGAATATCTCTAAACTCCGGTACAACCGCCGCTGATCCCGCATAGGCTGCATCGACGTGTAGCCACATCGCGTGCTCCTCGCAGATGGGAACAATCTCCTCAACCGGATCGATACTCGAGGTTGACGTGGTTCCTACGGTCGCTACCACGCAGAAAGGCACGATTCCATTTAGCTTGTCTTCCTCAATCGCCGCGGCCAGCGCTTTTGTGTCCATGCGAAACTCGGAGTCGGTCTGAATCTTGCGCAGTCCGCGTTGGCCCAGACCCAGCGTAATCACGCCCTTCTCAATTGATGAGTGAGCCTGCTCGGAAACGTAAACTCGCAGTAGCGGCAGGTCTTTGCGGCCGCTCATCCCCTCTTCGCGAATGCGCAACTCTACGCCTTCGCGCGCCGCGGCAATGGCATGCATGCTCGAAACGGATGCCGTGTCATAAATAATGCCGGTCATTCCCGAATCAAGACCCATCATTTGCCTTAGCCAGTCAAGTGTCACTTCTTCAAGCTCGGTTGATGCGGGTGAAGTGCGCCACAGCATCGCCTTATTATCGAAGGCTGCGCTCAGGAGTTCGCCGAAAATCCCGGGTCCGGATGTCGACGTAGCGAAATAGGCGAAGAAAGAGGGATGGTTCCAGTGAGTCAACGCGGGGACGATTAAGCGATCCACGTCGGCGATAATCTTTTCCATCGCCTCGCCTTTCTCCGGCGGCACCGCTGGAAGTTGTGCCTTCAAATCTCCCGGTTCGATCTGCGCCAGCACAGGCAGGTCTTCAACGTGTTCCAGATATTCCGCCACCCAGTCGATCAGCTCGTGACCAAAGCGGCGAAACTCTTCCTTGCTCATGTCGCCTAACCCGGACGAGAGTTTTGGTTGTGGCTCAGTCATGGCGCGCAAGATTGTAACGCAAACTGTTAGTTTGCGTAGCAGGGCTTAGTGGGATGCCGGACGGTACGTTGGGCTCCCGTGGCGGCGGACTACCGCAAACTAACAGTTTGCGTTACGGCAGCCGGTTAAAGTTTGCGTCGGTAAGCATCTCAAAGCTATTATTCAGCCTCGATTTTGAACCTTCGTAAATTGTCGCTTGGAAGGTGGAAGTTCAGAGTTCAGCCTTTAGGCTGCCGATTAGCCGACGCAAGCTAAAGCCTGAACTCTAAACTGCACCTTTGCCATAAAAACTATTCGCCTGTGAGGAAACTATGAAGAGACTTCTGATTTCGCTTGGACTGATTGCATCTTTCCTATTTGCTTTCGCCTGTGAACGCAAAGGTGGGCCGGGAGCGGGCGGTAACGCAGGCACCATCGTTGTGGGCTATTACGGAGACCTTTCGGGTCGCACCTCAAACTTTGGCCAATCAACAAAGAATGGCGTCGAGATGGCGGCTGACGAAATCAATAAGGCGGGAGGAATCGACGGCCGGCTGATTCAGATTCTTTCGGAAGATGACGAAGGCCGTCCGGAAAAAGCGGCGACAGTGGTTACCAAACTCATCGATCAGGATCGTGTGATTGCACTCCTGGGCGAAGTCGCTTCGGGAAACACCCTGGCGGCGGCGCCGAAGGCTCAGGCGGCAAAGGTTCCGATGATTTCGCCGTCATCGACGAATCCCGCGGTAACGCAAGTGGGCGATTACATCTCGCGCGTCTGCTTTATCGATCCGTTCCAGGGAGCCGTGATGGCCCAATTCTCAGCCAACACGCTTAAGGCAAAGACGGCGGCGATCATGCTCGACTTCAATTCGCCTTATAGTCGCGGCTTGACTGAGTTCTTCGAAGCGAGTTTTACCAAACTCGGCGGACAGATAGTTGACAAGCAGTCTTACACGCAGGGCGACCGAGACTACAAAGGACAGCTCACGGCTATTCGTTCAAAGAATCCTGATGTCATCTACGTGCCGGGCTATTACGGTGAAGTTGGCGTGATTGCCAAACAAGCCAAGCAACTGGATATCAAAGCGCCGATGCTCGGTGGCGACGGATGGGATTCGACGCAGCTTTGGGATCTGGGCGGCGACGCCTTGAATGGCGATTATATTTCCAACCACTATTCAGTCGACGATCCGTCCCCGGCGATCCAAAAATTTGTCGCCGCTTATAAAGGACGCTATGGCAACGTTCCGGACGCGCTCGCGGCCCTCGGATATGACGCGATGAAAGTGCTGGCCGACGCCATCAAACGCGCCGGGACTACCGAGGGACCACAACTCAAGGATGCCATTGCCGCAACCAAAAATTTTGCGGGAGTGACCGGAACCATTTCTCTCGATCAAGAGCGCAATGCTGTTAAGCCTGCGGTCGTCCTGAAACTGCAAGACAAAAAATATATCTACGTGGAGACGATCTATCCTGAAGGCATGACCCCACCCGCGGGAGCTCCGGCGGGCCCGGCAACTTCAAGCGCGTCGCCGGCTACCGCCCCCGCCTCTTCGCCGGCAACGGCGGCGTCGCCAGCTCCCAAGGTAGCCCCCGAATAACGCCAACAAAACCTTCTTATGGATACTTTCGTTCAGCAGCTTATTAACGGCCTGACGATAGGCGCAATCTATGCGCTTCTTGCCCTGGGCTACACGATGGTTTACGGCATCTTGCGGTTAATCAACTTTGCGCACGGTGACATTTACATGGTCGGCGCGTTCGTCGGTTATTTTCTGGCGTTTCAACTCGGTTTTTCGGCGGGTCCCTCTCTCATTGGACTCACCGTCGTGCTCATCGGATCCATGATTGCAGCGGCGTTCGTGGGAATGGCTATTGAGCGTTTCGCGTATCGTCCAATTAGAAAATACGCGCGCATGACAACGCTGATTACCGCCATTGGAGTTTCCTTGCTCATAGAAAATCTCTTTGTGGCCAAGCTCGGAGCTGCGCCGCGAGCTTTTCCGCAACTATTGCGCGAGCAGAGTTACACGCTTTTCGGCAACGCGGCGATCTCGAAGTCCCAAATTCTAATTTTTGCAGTTTCGGTGATGCTGATGATCCTGCTGCAGTGGGTTATCTTCAAGACCAAAGTGGGCACTGCGATGCGGGCTGTCTCCTTCAATCTAAACTCCGCGAAGTTGATGGGCATCAACACCGACTTTATTATCTCGTTCACTTTCGCGCTCGGTTCGGCGTTGGCCGCAGCTGCTGGTGTGTTGACGGCTCAGTACAACCCACAGATTGATCCCTTGATGGGTATCATCACTGGGCTTAAGGCATTCGTTGCCGCCGTCCTCGGCGGCATCGGTAACATTCCCGGCGCCGTGTTGGGTGGTTTGCTCATTGGCATTGCCGAGACCTTTGTGGTCGGCTATGGGCAAAACGTCGGCGTCCCCACCACGTTTCGTGATGCAGTTGCCTTCGCAATCCTGATTCTGGTGCTGCTATTTCGACCGACGGGCCTGCTTGGTTCAACGGTCCAGGAAAAGGTTTAGACATTTTAGATTTTTGATTTTTGATTGCCGATTGAAGGCAGGGATGTGTCATGCGTGCTATTCAATCTAAAATCGAAAATCTAAAATCGAAAATCAAGGCATGCCAACTCTAGTCAAACGTCTGCTCGCCGCGCTCGTCCTCTTTCTCCTGCTCGTCGTTATCAATCAATACATGAGCAAGGAAGGGCTGTTTGGCTTTGGCGTTCCGCCTTATTACGCGCGGTTGATTGTGCTGGCAGGCATCAACATCATTCTTGCGGTTTCCC
The DNA here is from genome assembly GCA_963698325.1 of Blastocatellia bacterium. Lineage (GTDB taxonomy): Bacteria > Acidobacteriota > Blastocatellia > Pyrinomonadales > Pyrinomonadaceae > PSRF01. Next base: position 738,322 of record CAVOQJ010000018.1, read on the forward strand.
TAAACCTCATCACCGGATTCACGGGACAGTTTTCAATCGGGCACGCCGGCTTCATGGCTGTGGGCGCCTACAGTTCGGCTTACCTAACGGTCTATTACGCTCAGGCTTGGGAACAATCGCTAGCTGGAATACTGGGAGCTACCCTGGCGCACGCACTCATATTTCTAGTGGCGATCCTGGTGGGATCGATTGTGGCCGCGTTGGCCGGTTTGATAGTAGGCATTCCCTCTTTGCGATTGCGCGGTGATTACCTCGCCATTGTCACTTTGGGTTTCGCGGAGATCATTCGCATCGTTATTCTTAACATCGATAAAGTTGGCGGCGCTACCGGCTTCACCGTCCCCGGTTACGCAAACTTCTTGTGGGTCTACGCGTTTGCCATTATCACCGTTGTCATCGTTTACAACATTGTGCATTCGGACATTGGCCGGGCACTGGTATCAATACGCGAAGACGAGCTGGCCGCCGAAGCTATGGGCATCAACACTACGCGCTACAAGGTGCTGGCTTTTGTTATAAGCTCCGGGCTTGCCGGCATGGCGGGCGTTTTGGCTGGACATTACCTGTCGTTCTTAAGTACCAACGATTTTCAGTTTATACGTTCATTTGAAATCATCATCATGATCGTTTTGGGCGGTATGGGGTCGCTGACAGGGGCAGTCTTAGGCGCGATCATAATTACCTTCTTACCGGAACTGCTGCGAACGTTGGGACCAAAGTTGGAATCTCTTTTGAGTGCCATAATCGGAGCTGAAAACATACCGCCCTCAGTACATTTGTTTCTCAGTCAACTGGCCAACTACCGGCTCGTTATTTTCGCGGCGCTGCTCATTCTGATCATGCTGACGCGGCCGCAGGGAATTTTGGGAACACGCGAGTTTAGTTTGTCCTGGCTCAAGCGAGCTCGTCGCCGCCCCGAAGGTACTAAAGCTGTCGGCGATTCGGGTGAGCCGATAGCCGAAAAAGGACCGCCTTCCGCAATCGATCGAAGCAAAGAGGTGGAAAACAGATGAGCAGCGCGCCGGAACAAGATGCCATAAAGGCAACTAAAGAGGATTCGATCATTACCGAAGCCGTGCGCTCGCTTCGTCGCGACACACAAAGAACCTTCGACGGCGAAATACCGCTGCAAACAATCAAGTGCACCATTCAATTTGGCGGACTCGTGGCCGTTAACGCGCTGGACATGAGCGTGCAGCGCGGCCAGATCTACGGTCTCATCGGGCCAAACGGCGCCGGCAAAACTACCGTCTTCAATCTCCTGACCGGGGTTTATAAACCAACTTCCGGCGAGATCTATTTCCAGGGCAAACGCATTGACGGCCTGCGCTCTTACGAGATTTCCCGTCGCGGCGTGTCGCGTACTTTTCAAAATATTCGGCTCTTCCCCAGCATGTCTGTCCTGGAAAACGTCATGACCGCCTGTCATCGACATGCCAAACAGACCCTGGCCGACGCGGTCTTTCGACTGCCACGCTTCGAGCGCGACGAACGCGAACATCGCGAGTTTGCGTTGGAGTTGCTCGAGATTTTCGATCTGGCGCGTGTGAAAGATGAAGGTGGAACAAGCCTGCCCTATGGCAGTCAGCGGCGTCTTGAGATCGTTCGGGCGCTGGCCACGCGACCGCAGCTCCTGCTGCTGGACGAACCGGCCGCCGGCATGAACCCGGCTGAACAGGAAGATTTGATGGGCCTGATCCAGCGCATCCGGGACCGCTTCTCGCTAACCATTCTGCTCGTCGAACACAACATGAAAGTGGTTATGGGCGTTTGCGAGAGAATCCAGGTCCTGGATTACGGTAAATCGATTGCCCTGGGAGTTCCGGAGGAAATCAAAAACGATCCGAAGGTGATTGAAGCGTACTTAGGGGACTAGAAGTCTATCTTGAGGAGCAGGAGATTTGTCATTTTTCATTCGCCATTTTTCATTTTCCAATCGTGCGCTCATCGCTCGTAGTTTACGAAATGGAAACTGATAAATGTGAAATGGAAAATGGAAAATCATGGTTCGAACAACCGATACTGACGACTGGCGACTGACACATGCTTACCTTAGAAAACGTTTCCGTCAACTACGGCGCCATCGAGGCTCTTACCGGAATTTCGATGCACGTCGAGTTGGGCGAGGTGGTGACCCTGATCGGCGCCAATGGTGCTGGTAAGACGACCACACTGCGTACTATTACCGGCTTGCTCCAACCGCGTGAAGGAAAAATAAGTTTCGAAGGCGAAGATATAAGCGGCCGGCCGACGCACCGGCTGGTTGCTCGCGGAATCTCGATGGCTCCGGAAGGTCGCGGTGTTTTCTCGAATTTATCGGTTCGAGAAAACCTGCAGATGGGAGCGTATCTCAAGAAAGACAAGCGAGCGATTGCCGCCGAGATGGAGCGAACGTTCCGGATGTTTCCCCGTTTGAAGGAACGCGAGTCGCAGAAGGCCGGAACTCTCTCCGGTGGTGAGCAACAGATGCTCGCTATCGGCCGGGCGTTGATGTCGCAGCCGCGCCTGCTATTGCTTGACGAACCGTCGCTGGGTTTGGCGCCGCTTGTTGTCCATACGATTTTCGAAGCGATCGATGATATTAAGAGTAAGGGAACGACTATACTGCTGGTTGAACAAAATGCGCACGCTGCCTTGAAGCACTCCGATCGCGCCTATGTGCTGGAGACTGGCAGAATCGTTATGGAGGGATCGTCCGCAGACCTTGCTGCGGATCCCAGGATTAAGGAAGCCTACCTTGGCGAGTAGATTAGGAAACCTCAGTCATCAAGTTTCTGCCGAGCTTCAGCCGCAAACAATAATCCGAGCTCCACTCGCTGCCAGCCTGCCTCGAAGTTGCTTAATTCTCCTGACCTTGCTGGCAGCGACAACCTTCGCGCCCTCATGTGCACGACAAGAAAACGCTCCGGACCATGCGCTGATCAAGATTGGATTCTTTGGTGATCTTTCCGGTCCCACTTTCAACTTCGGCCAGTCGGCAATGAATGGCGTGTTGCTGGCCGCAGATGAAATCAATCAGGCGGGCGGCATCAATGGGCACAAAATCGACGTCGTTATAGAAGATGATAAAGGGAGTCCGGAGGCAGCGTCGCAGTTAACCGGAAAGCTAATTGGCAGAGATAAAGTTGTCGCAATCATTGGCGCCGGAGCGTCTGGAAACAGCCTGGCAGCTGCTCCCAAAGCGCAGTCGGCACACGTGCCGTTAATCGCGCCGTCTTCAACCAACCCCGCGGTGACCGAAGTCGGTGATTACATTTTTCGTGCCTGCTTCATTGACGCATTCCAGGGCGAAGTGATGGCCAGGTTTGCCGCTAATACTCTGAAGACCAAGAAGGCAGCCATCATGGTCGACTTCAATTCGCCCTACAGCCGCGGCCTGACCGAGTTTTTTGAATTTAGTTTCACCAAACTCGATGGCCAGATTGTCGCCAAACAGTCTTACGCGCAGGGCGATGCTGACTATCGCGGGCAGTTGAGTCTCATCAAAGCTGCGAACCCTGACGTGATTTATATTCCGGGCTATTACGGTGATGTGTCGATTATTGCAAAACAAGCGCGCCAGCTTGGTTTGACTATACCGTTGCTCGGCGCCGATGGTTGGGATGCGCCTGAGCTTTGGGAACTTGGCGGAGATGCCCTGAATGGTTCTTACATTTCCAATCACTACTCAGCCGATGACCCGGCGGAAACAATTCAAAAATTCACGCACGCTTACCGCCAGCGATACAGCAATCTCACGCCCGATGCGCATGCGGCGCTTGCTTATGATGCGCTCAGATTTCTCGCCGAAGCTATTCAAAGGGCAGGAACAACTGAAGGACCAAAATTGCGCGCCGCTTTGGCCGAAACCAAAAACTTTCCAGGCGTGACCGGAATAATCAGCATGGACCGGGATCGGAACGCCGTGAAACCAGCCGTCATCCTGAAACTCGAGGACCGGCGATACGTTTACGAAGAAACGATTCAACCGGAAGCTTCATCTGCCATGATCACCGCATCGCCTTCATCCTCGCCTCAGACAACCAAGCCTAAATAGCGTAAATACATATTTGACTGACTAAACAATGGGCGAGGTTATTTGCGAGTCGCAACTCCCGAAGCTAATTGGAGCTATTTTGGATCCGGATCCCCTGGGAATTGATGGCCCCTCTTAACAACCTTACCATACTCGGCTAGCTTGAGCGCTTGGGCATCACTGCATTCTAAGCCGGTCTGCTTTAACACTCCAAGAGTCGCCGCAGTTCGTACTGCGCCACCTTTGCCGTCGATGATGGGAGGGTTTCAGTTTGGCAGGAGCGGAGCATGTCCGGCCATGACAGGAACAAAATCGGAGGTGCGTCCTACACAAAGTCGGAACCGGGAGCGATAGCGACCGGATGGTTGGTTTGATTACGAATTTCGCTACAAGTGGGAGGTTGTGGATGTCGCAATATGATCCGGTCGCTACCGCTCCCGGTTCCGTATTTGTGCCTACAGAACCGAGCGCGGTAGCGCCGGATACTGGATTCAACTTCCGTCTTAAGCAGGTTTCACCACACCCGCATTGGTTCAGCGGAAGAAAAAAGCGTGTGCTTTTCGTGAATTCTCGGATTGTCCCACCTTCCTCACCTAGTTGACGCTGGCATCCGGCGCTACCGCGCTCGGTTCTGTAAGAGCACGAGCGTCGGCAATCCCCCCACTTAAAGTAACTCTCGCGCGGCTCGAAGCGCTTCCGCAACACGCTCCGGCGCTGTGCCGCCGGCGACTGATTTCGTGGCAAGTGTCTTTTCCAACGTGAGAACAGCAAAGATGTCGTTCTCAATCTGGCTTGAGAATGAGCCCAACTCGTCTAACGACAGCTCGCCCAATTCGCGGCCCAACTCGATCGCCCTGACAACCACTCGCCCAACTATCTCATGCGCTTCCCGAAAGGGAACGCCCTTGCGCACAAGATAATCGGCGAGCTCCGTAGCGTTCATCATTCCTTGTGACGCCGCCACGCGCATTCGCTCTTCGTTCAGCTCCACGTTCCGCAAAACCAGTGCTGTCACTTCGAGGCAAGCGCGCGTTGTGTCAAACGTATCGAAGACCGCTTCTTTATCCTCCTGCATGTCTTTGTTATAAGCGAGCGGCAATCCTTTCAGCATCGTGAGCAGCGACATGTTATGACCAAACACCCGTCCGGCCTTGCCGCGCACGAGTTCCATCGAATCGGGATTTTTCTTCTGTGGCATCAAGCTCGATCCCGTCGCGACGGCGTCACTCAGTTCAAAAAAACCAAACTCAGTGGTCGAATAGAGGATGACCTCTTCGGCAAGCCTTGATAAGTGAACCATCACCAACGAACAGCCACTGACAAACTCGACACAGAAATCGCGGTCACTGACTGCGTCCACGCTGTTGCGCGAAACTCCTTCAAAGCCCAACTCAGCGGCTACGGCCTCGCGATCAATTGAGAACGAAGTGCCGGCGAGTGCTGCGGCGCCCAGCGGCAATACGTTGACCCGCTTACGAGTCTCGGCCAACCGCTCGCGATCGCGGGCCAGCATTTCAAAGTAGGCCAAACACCAATGCGCAAAAAGTATGGGCTGCGCTCGCTGCAGATGCGTGTAACCGGGAAGCACTACATCCAACTTCTTTTCAGCCAAATCAAGTAAAGCCTGCTGCGTTGAGATTAGCTGGCTTAGCAGTTGGTCAATCGCCTCCCTCAACCACAAGCGCAGGTCAGTGGCGACCTGGTCGTTGCGGCTCCGGCCTGTATGGAGCTTACCTCCCGCATCTCCGATCAACTCAACCAGCCTCGCTTCAACGAAGGAGTGAATGTCTTCAGAACTGATTTCATCGAAGTAGCCGCCGACCGCCTGGCCACGATCAAGTATTGTTTGCAACCCCGCCTTGATCCTGTCGCCCTCTTCCTGGCTAAGCACGCCGGCGGAGACCAGTCCGTTGCAATGGGCGACGCTGGCGCGAATATCTACCTCAAACAACCTTCGATCAAAAGCGAAGGAAGTATTGAACTTCGCAAACGAAGGATCCGCGCTACTGGTAAACCGGCCGCCCCACAAGTTTTTGTCTTTAGTCATCCATTACTCCCGTTGTTCCTGTTCCCTTGACGCAAGCCATCTCTGCTGCTAGTTTATGCATCTATGCATTGGTTATGCAAGTAAAATGCATAGGGACGCTGGAATGCATAAGAATCTCAGACAAAAGAGACTCCTGAGTCTTATTAGAGCTAAGCCTTTTGCCACGCAGGCAGAGCTGCGCGACTCGCTCGAGCGCGCCGGCATTCCGGCGACGCAATCCAGTCTCTCGCGAGATTTGGAAGAACTGGGGATTGTAAAGCATCACGGCCACTACGCCGTGCCGAAATCAAACGGGGCTGCCGCGCGGGGATTGCTGAGTCTCGACTTATCCGGCGACAACCTCGTCATAGCCCGGACGGAACCGGGACTCGCTTCCGCGGTTGCCGTCGAGATTGACGGTGCCGCCATTTCGGAAATTGTTGGCACGCTCGCCGGCGAAGACACGATCTTCGTCGCTGTGCGCGATTCGAAATCGCAACGCGTGGCGATGAAAAAGATTTGGGAGTTGTTTGGATAATTCTCTGTGCAGCCTCGGTGCGCTCTGTGTCTCTGTGGTGAGGCTTTGCTGAAGAGACATTCACCACCGAGACACAGAGAACGCAGAGGAAGCACAGAGACTTAGGTTATTACTTTGGAACTGAGGTTCGATGAGCGATAAGAGGATCAACAAAATTGTTTTGGCCTACTCGGGCGGGCTTGACACATCCGTCATGCTGCGCTGGTTGAAAGAGCATTATGGCTGCGACGTAGTTTGTTATTGCGCAGACGTGGGCCAGGGCGAGGAGCTTAGCGGCCTTGAAGAGAAAGCGCTGGCGACTGGCGCTTCAAAACTCTACGTTGAAGACCTGCGCGAAGAGTTTGTGCGTGAATACGTGTGGACGGCGGTCAAGGCTAACGCCGTTTACGAAGGTGTTTATCTGCTCGGCACTTCTCTTGCCCGGCCGGTAATCGCAAAACGCCAGATTGAAATCGCGCGCCGGGAAAGTGCTGACGCTGTCGCCCACGGCGCTACCGGCAAGGGAAACGATCAGGTGCGATTTGAGTTGACTTATTACGCGCTGCAGCCCGACATCAAAGTGATCGCTCCCTGGCGCGAATGGGAGTTTAAAGGCCGCAGCGACTTAATCGCATACGCAAAGGACCACAACATCCCGATCACGGCGACGCAGGAAAAACCTTATTCCACCGATCGCAACCTGATGCACATCTCTTACGAAGGTGGAATTCTGGAAGACCCATGGGCCGAACCGCCTGAGAATATTTTTCAACTGACGCGCTCACCCGAGAATGCGAAAGCGGAAGCGGAATATGTCGAGATGTCCTTCGAACAAGGCGAGCCGGTCGCAATCAACGGAGATAAGCTCGGGCCGGTAGCCTTGCTTGAGAGTCTAAACAAGTTGGGCGGGGAGCATGGCATCGGTCGAGTTGATCTGGTGGAGAACCGCTTTGTCGGCATGAAGTCGCGTGGCGTTTACGAAACTCCCGGCGTCACGATACTCCAGGTTGCTCATCGGGCGTTGGAATCGATAACGCTCGACCGGGAAGTGATGCACTTGCGCGATTCGTTGAGCGTGAAGTTTGCTGAGAGCGTTTATTACGGATTCTGGTTCGCTCCGGAATTTGAACTGATGCGAAAGATGGTTGACGAAACCCAGACGAAGGTTACCGGAGATGTGCGCCTCAAACTTTTTCGCGGCAACGCGATCGTTGTCGGCCGTCGTTCGCCATATTCGCTTTACGACGAAAAGGTGGCGACGTTTGAAGCGGACACGGTTTACAACCAGCGCGATGCCGAAGGCTTCATTAAACTCAATGCGCTGCGGCTGAGACTCAGAGGTGGGCCGGCCGGGCGGGGGCAAGCCGCCCTTCCCAACCATGAGCTGATCTAAGTTGAGCAGCCGGATTCGATTGAGAGGCTTCCCGTGGCAGGAAATTTCAGGTCACGGAATCTCTCAGGTCAGGAAGGGGGCTTGCCCCCGCCAGTTCAAAGTGAGGCAAGGACATGAAAACAGAAATCCATATTATCGATGCTGACAAAATCGGTTCCGCAACTTCTCCGCTGAATCTCAGCCGGACTGTCGCGGTTGTTGCCGCTTCAGCCCTGCCGCAAGCGGGTGACGTCGTTGTAGTGCGCGCGTTGACCGATAGCGCCACTTACAACATGCTCGAGCTGCCGACGGGTCGCCTCGCGAAAATTAATCCCGGCGACGTGCTCATCGGCGTCCTCGGCCGGCGCCGCGCGTTGAAAGGTTTCGTGGGCGATGTGCCGGCACGCGTCAACGCCGGCGACCAGTTGCACTTGCTTAACATGGGCGGCGTGATCGGAAGTTGCACCGGCCATCACTCGAGCTTGAGTGACGCGATTCAAGTTGAAGTCATCGGCCTCGCAAGCGACGAGCAAGCACGGGTGCTGAACATCGCAGACGCCGCGCTGCCGCTGCAAACAGCCCTGGGAGAAACTGCTCCGCTGGTAATCATCGCCGGCACATGCATGAACAGCGGCAAGACTTACGCCGCCACTGAACTGATCAAGCAGGCGACCCGGGCCGGCTTGCGGGTGGCCGGCGCCAAACTTTCCGGCGTCGCCTGCTTGCGCGATACGCTAAACATGGCGGACCACGGCGCGATTGCAATCGCAAGTTTTCTTGATTGTGGCTTGCCTTCGACTGTTGGCGCCACGAACCTTGCTGACGTTGCGAAGACAATAATTTCACGTCTGAACGAAAGCTCGCCGGATCTGATTGTGATCGAACTGGGCGACGGCCTGCTGGGCGGATACTCGGTTGAGTCGGTTTTCGCAGACATGGAACTTCGCGACGCGACTGCCGGGCTTGTCTTCTGCGCATCGGACTATGTCGGCGCCTGGGGCGGCATTGAGTTGTTGCGCCAGCGCGGAATCGAGATCGACGTGATTGCCGGCTCGGTGACCGACTCGCAAATGGGACAGGATTTTATCGAGAAGGAATTTGGCGTGCCGGCGGCGAATGCGCGGCGAGATGGTGCACAACTTTTTCAACTACTGAGGCCGAAGCTTGAAGAGGCGCGTTCAACCATTAATGCCTAGCGTTGTCTTGGCAACCAGCGGAGAATCGCGACCATAAGAAAAGCGATGCCGACGTAAATAAAGGCTCGTTGCCCGCTTAGACCAATCGCAATGAAAGCGATAGCCAGAACCAGGAATACTACAGCAAGGTTTCGCATCTCGTAGCATAGACCTCGTTGTTGGTTTTGAAAGACGATGCGTAGCGTAACAAATGATGCATAGTAGCAAAATTCGAATCGGAATTTACGGCGGCTCAGGATATGGCGGCTCGGAGTTGCTGCGCATCCTCTTGTTTCATCCGAACGCTGAAATCACTTTTGTTACGGCAAATGAACATGCCGGTAAATCTGTCAGCGAAGTTCATAAGAATCTTCTCGGATTGACTGATCTGGTTTTTCGCTCGGCCAGTGACGACGAGTCTGAGCTCAATGATCTTGATTGCGTCTTTCTGGCGTTGCCGCACGGGCAGGCGATGGATGTCGTGCCGCGTTTACCAGGGAACGTGAAAGCGATCGATTTGTCGGGCGACTTTCGACTTCGTGACCAGCAGATTTTCGAGCAGCATTACAGCCGCGCGCATACAGCGATGGAGTCGCAAAGTGAATTTGTCTACGGCTTAACGGAAACAAATCGCCAAGCCATCCGCAAGGCAAGGCTGATTGCAAATCCTGGTTGCTTTGCTACCGCTACACTACTGGGCCTTGCCCCGTTGGCTGGGAAGGGGTTGATCAGTGGACGCGTGATTGTCGACGCCAAGACGGGCTCCTCCGGATCAGGTGCGAAGGCCGCCGCGAACACCCATCACCCGCAGCGCATGAACTCGTTCTATGCGTACAAGCCTTTCACGCATCAACATGTTCCGGAGATCGAACAGGAACTCGAAAGCGTAGGCGACTGGAAAAGCGAGTTGGTTTTCATGACGCATTCGCTGCCTGTTTCACGAGGCATCTTCTCGTCGATCTACGTTGAGACAAAACAGGATCTGACGGAGGAACAGGTGCACTCCATCTTTGCAGAGTTTTATCGAGACTCGTTTTTTGTCCGACTGGTGAAAGGCTCACCCGATATCAACTGGGTGAAGACGACAAACTTCTGCGATCTCGGTTTTGCGGCTCGCGGGCGGCAGGTGGTTGTCTTCTCGGCTATCGATAATTTGGTGAAAGGCGCCGCCGGCCAGGCCGTGCAAAACATGAACCTGATGTTTGGTCTGGAGGAGACGACGGGATTGATGTTGGTGGGGACGAATCCATGACCGAAGGAAATGTACAAGCCGAGTTGTCTCCAGGTCGGGAAGGTGGGTTTACCCCCGCCGTGCTTTTTTGCAGTTGCCTATTGTGCCTGACAAGCGGGGGCAAGCCACCCTTCCTAACCCTGAGGCTACACAAGGTTTGATTTTTTATGAAAGCGGAAGCTGTACAACTTGAAGAAGTCAGAGACTTGGAAGAGCGCTATCAACTCGCAACGTATAAGAAAATGCCGATCGTCGCCGAGCGCGGCGAGGGCGTTTGGCTTTATACCAGCGAAGGTGAGAAATACCTGGATCTTTATGGCGGTCATGCTGTAGCAGGAACAGGACACTCCCATCCGCAGGTTGTCGCGGCAATTCGGGAGCAAGCCGAGAAGCTTTTGTTTTATTCGAACCTTGTTTACTCGCAAGCTCGTGCCCGAGCAGCCGAGAAGCTCGTTTCAATTGCCCCCTCCGAACTGACGAAAGCCTTCTTCTGTAATTCAGGAACGGAAGCGAATGAGAACGCGATGCGCATGGCGCGCATGGCAACGGGTCGCGAAAACGTCATCACCTTCTCCGGCGGATTTCACGGGCGCACTGCCGATGCGATCAGCGCGACTTTTCTTGGCAAATATCGAGAGCTTGGCAAACCAAATGTGCCCGGCCATCTTGAAGCCCAGTTCGGCGACATCGAATCGGTACGGGCGCTGGCTGATGAAAGTGTGGCGGCGATCATGCTTGAGCCGATTCAGTCGATGGCCGGTGTGCGCACTGCCGCGCCCGAGTTTTTTCGCGAACTGCGCGAGCTTTGTGACGCGCGTCAGATTGTTTTGATTTACGACGAAGTGCAAACGGGTGTGGGCCGGACGGGCGCGTGGTTTTTTTCCGGCAGCGAAGCGGGTGGGGGCGTTGTGCCTGACATCATCACGTTGGCAAAAGCGCTTGGCAGCGGCATTCCCGTTGGCGCTTGTCTGGTAACAGAAAAGATTAGCGCGAACATCAAAGAAAATGATCTGGGAACGACATTTGGCGGCGGCATGATCGCGATGGCCGCGGTGACCGCAACTCTGGAAGCGATTGAGAATGACGGGATGCTGGAAAATGTTAGAAGGGTTGAGGCGTATCTGCGCCAGCGACTTGAAGAAGTTCCGGAAGTCGCGGTTGTCCGCGGCCGCGGGTTCCTGCTCGGGCTTGAGTTTCGCGACAAGGCGGCGCCGGTGCACAAGGCCCTGCTCGAGCGGAAGATCATCACCGGCACTTCAAGCGATCCGAATGTGCTCAGACTCCTGCCACCGTTGTGTCTGAAGCGCGAGGAAGTCGATCTGTTAGTCGAGGCACTGCAGGTGTTAACGGCCTGAAGAGCATTGAACCTTGTGTCGGCGATCTTGAAATCACGTTCGCACCGGGGAGGCATGAATTGGATTACAGTTGGTTTGATCTGGTCGGCAATGTTGGTGTGCTGCTGATGGTAATTGCTTACCTGCTCTTGCAGCTCGATAAACTATCCAGTTCGGCGGTTAGTTATTTGTTGTTGAATGCGGTCGGCGCGATATTGGTGATCATCTCGCTGACATTTCGTTTCAACTTATCGGCGTTTTTTATGGAGGCGTTTTGGGTCTTGATTAGTCTGTACGGTTTGGCAAAGCCACTGTTTTCCAAGCGTGCGGTTAGGCTCAAGTAGTTCAGAGTCTCAACCTTCAGGTTGCTGATTCGCGAGCGACAAGCTAAGGCTTGAACTCTGAGCCGTTAGAGCGCATTCCAAAAATGAGAAACTTCTTAACAACGGCCAACTGTTCACGGGACGAGATGACGCAACTGCTCGACTGGGCCGTAGAATTTAAACGCCGTGGCCATGAGTGCAAGGCAGGGAGTCTGGCCAAACCCCTCGAAGGAAAATCTGTAGCCCTTGTCTTCTTCAATCCGAGCCTGCGAACACGCGCTTCGATGCAGATCGGTATCTACGAATTGGGTGGGAATCCTCTCGAACTTGAACCCGGCGGCTCGAGTTGGACGCTCGAACATCGCGACGGCGCCACGATGGATGGCGACAAGACTGAACATGTCGCGGAGTTTGTGCGCGTATTGGCTCGTTATTGTTCCGCGATTGGCGTGCGCACCTTTGCCGCACTCAAGAATTGGGAAGAAGAGCGCACGGATCCGGTGCTCAAGGCGTTTGCCAAATACTCCGAGGTGCCAATCATCAACCTCGAATCGGCAATGCATCATCCCTGCCAGGCCATGGCAGACATGATGACGATACGCGAAAAGCTTGGCGCGCAACCGCGGCGCGTGGTGCTCACGTGGGCCTGGCATCCGAAGCCGTTGCCGATGGCGGTGCCGAACAGCTTCGCATTGGCCGCCGCGCAGATGGGCCATGAATTAGTGATCGCGCATCCAAACGGATACGAGCTTGATGAAGAGTTGATGGGGCTGGTTCGGAAACAGGCCGCCGCGGCAGGAGGCGAGTGTCGCAGTCACCGACGATATCGATGAAGCGTTCGAGGGGGCCGATGTTATTTATGGAAAGAGCTGGGGCGCAAAGCAGTTTTATGGAGCACCGGAAAAGGACCTTGCCGCGCGCGCTCAGCATCGGGAGAAATGGATTGTCGATGAAGAAAAAATGGCCCGCACCAGACAAGGGCAGGCGATCTTCATGCACTGTTTGCCCGTACGACGCAATGTGATCGTCACGGACGGCGTCATTGATTCACCTGCTTCGGTTGTGATTGATGAAGCCGAGAATCGTTTGCACGTGCAGAAAGCCATCATGGCAAGTCTGCTGGGGAAGGAAAACTAGCCGCAGATGAACGCGGATGAACGCGGATACGAGCAAACGCTCTGTTCGCATTCTCGCAGACTTCGTTCCGCACTGGACTTAATTTTGATTCCGCGAATATCCGCGTTGATCCGCGGCCCAAAGAAGACATGACTAACACCTATGAAGTCGGCAATCAGTTGCGTCTCGATTTGTTGCGCGAGGCGCTGCCCTACATCCAGCGTTTTCAGGGGCAGACGTTCGTCGTTAAGCTTTCCGGGAAGGCCACTGAAGATCGGGAAAACTTAAGCTCCCTGGCGGAAGAGCTGGCTTTGTTGCACCAGGTTGGCATACGAATCTGCGTCGTCCACGGCGGTGGAAAACAGTTGAGCGAGCTCGCGACGCGGATGGGCGTCGAGCAAACAATCATCGAAGGGCGGCGCGTTACTGACGATGCGACGCTGGAAATGGCGAAGATGATCTTCGCGGGAAAAATAAACACCGACATCCTTGCTGCCCTGCGTAATCGGGGAATTGAAGCGGTGGGCCTTTCGGGAGTTGATGGCAACATCGTGCACGCGGAACGACGGCCTCCCCGGGAGATCTTGAATCGTGAAACCGGCGAACGCTCGCAAATCGATTTCGGCCACGTTGGCGACGTGGTGGAAGTCAATTCACGCCTGCTGACCGTGTTGCTTGACCAGGGCTATCTGCCGGTCATCTCTTCGCTGGGCGCGGACGCGGAAGGCACCGTCTTTAATATCAACGCGGATACGATAGCCGCGGAAATTGCGGCGCAGTTAAAAGCAGAAAAGCTGATTCTCCTCTCCGACGTTGACGGCATCTACCTGCGTCCAGGTGAGCCGGACACGAAGCTCTCGCGACTGACGGCGGAGGAAGCGGAAGCGATGATCAACGATGGTACGGCGACGGGAGGAATGATTCCCAAGCTTCAGAGCATTACCGCACTACTCCGGCGCGGCGTGCACAGTGCTCACATTCTCAGCGGCACCATGCGCAATGCCCTGCTCACAGAAATTTTCACCGACAGCGGCACCGGCACGATGATTGTGGCGTAAGACTAAAGCATCGAAACGGGCAGCGGCAGTGACTGGGACGAAATAATGTGGTACTCGATCATTAAAGTTTCTCCGAAACCAGACACACAGCTTGCGACAGAAGCTGCCGGTGCTTTTGTAAATTGCTGGATTGATTTCAAAGAAAAGGAGGGCGCGGAGCATCTCGCAAAGTTTTACCTTGCCCAAGAGGGTTGGAATCATGAAGAAACACAAGAGGTGAGTTGGGTTGAAAAGGAAGACTACGATGATGACTCCGAAGGGATGCAGCACTTTTCAGAAGCGGAAACAAACAGCAGCGTCGCACAAATACGGAACCGGGAGAGTAGCGACCGGCTCGCGTTGCGACACGTACAACTGCCTGCCTTATTAGAAGATCTGTGATCAACCAACCACCCGGTCGCTACCGCTCCCGGTTCCGTATTTGTGCGACGCTGCAATCCGTGGCAATACTCCGCTCGTTTCAAAGTGACCCACTAACTACCAAAGCATTTGTTTGACAGCCAGCCCGGCCAAAACTAGAATCCCCTTGCCCGGTTCTCCCAACTCTCCAACAGAGGTTTGTCGAATATGCCTCACGCCAAACGCTTAATGTGTAGTCGGAATCTAGCTCAGATGTTTCCTGTTGTGGCGTTTGTAGTCGCTATGTTTGCCCTTGACGCCGCACTAGCTCCAACGCCATCGCGTGCCGGCGACGCTGAGTATGTCGGTAGTCTTGACGGTCAACTGGTGCCTAATACCGAAGGGCTGGACCAAATCATCTTTCGCCCGTTCCGTGATTTATCCAAAGTAAAGTTTGCGACGCCGCTTGAGAGCGGATCTAACATCACCGCCGGCCGTCTCTACGATCCCATTCGCGATAAGTCAGCGATCCTGACGCTGTTGGTAGAGCCCGAAGACGAGGCGCCGGTGCTTTACGCGGATCTTGATCTGGATGGCACGATGGCCGACAGCGAAAAGTTTCAGCTGGTCCACGACGAGGAAGGCAATCCCTACATCTTCGAGGCCACGATCCAGCTTCCGTTTAAGAATGCGCTATTCAAAACCTATCCGATTTTCATTCAATATTTCAAAGGTGTGCAATGGGATGAATTGAAGGAAGGCGAGACCTTACTGCTGCAATCGAAAGAGGCTTTTGCCAAGGGCAACGTTGATCTCAAGGGCAAACCCACTTTGGTTGAGTATGGCTTTAACGCGCAGTCGAAGAAGATCACGCTTAGCAATGGCTGGCTCGGCGTAGACGGCGATGGTGACGGCACAATCGACCTCGACCACTTTTCTCCCGAAGCGGCCGAGGCGCATGAGGAGACTGTCGTCTTTCGTGTCGGCAACCAATATTTTTCCACGAAGAAGGTTGATCTTGAAAAGAACCAGATCGTGATGCGTGAGCATTCCGCGTCTGACTACAAACGAGTGGAGCTTGTGCTGGGCGCGGAGCTGCCCGACTTCACCTTCTCCGATTTTGACGGGAAAAAACGCAGGCTTTCCGAGTTTCGCGGTAAGTATGTGCTGATAGATTTTTGGGCGATGTGGTGTGGACCCTGCCGCCGGGAATTGCCCTATCAAAAGGCAGCTTATTCACGTTTTCAAGCGCGTGGCTTTGAGATTTTGGGGATGAACAATGATCCCGATTACTCGCAGATCAAACCGTGGCTGCGCAAGAATGGCCTGGTCTGGCCGCAGGCCACGAACGACAGTATCGACCAACTTGAAAGCCGCTATCGCATTCATTCGTTTCCCACTACTCTTCTGATCGACCCGGACGCAAAGATTATTTCCCTGGGCCAAACGAAGAAGAAACAACCCGGCTTGCGCGGACAGGATCTGCTCAAGTCTCTCGACGAGTTGTTGCCACCGTAAACAACTTTTTCATCCCGCAGTTGGCGGCGCCGGCGCGGTGAACTGCGCCAGATCGCTCAAGCCTAAACTTTGTTCGATTTCCGCTATCTGCCTCAAGGCGTTCTCGAAGCCATCTTCGCCAAATTGCTGGTGTTCGATCTCTTCAAACTTTTCATTCATCTCATCGAGCTGTTTCGCGTTGAGAGTCTCCTTCCACGCCGGAAATACAATCGTATCTTCGATGGCAGCATGATGCTCGTACATGCGCACCAGGGACTCGAGCGCCCCAACAAATGACTTCATGTTACTTGTAGAAATTTTCGGGCCAGCCGTGGCGGCGAGAATAAAATCGGTTATTTCGCGGCCGCGCTGGTGTTGAGCGATCAAAACATCAGCATAGCCCGCCGCTTCTCCACCAGCCTTTTTGACGGCGGGAAAAATATAGGCTTCTTCAAGTTTCTTTTCGTGATACTCCTCGCCAAAGACGCGGAATAGTTTGGCGGCTTTTTGTAGGGGCTCCGGCGCAATCGATGCGTTGCCGCTCAGCCTCGTCGCTGTTTCCTGATATACAAGCAAAGCGCGGCGGAGTATTCCATGTTCGCGCATCAAATCTTCAGTGGCCGT
Source organism: Blastocatellia bacterium (assembly GCA_963698325.1). Lineage (GTDB taxonomy): Bacteria > Acidobacteriota > Blastocatellia > Pyrinomonadales > Pyrinomonadaceae > PSRF01. The sequence continues at coordinate 754,949 of CAVOQJ010000018.1, forward strand.
AACTTCGGCCTCGCCGTTTTCTTTTTCGACTCCGGCTTCGTTTGACCCGGACGTTCCGGCTTTGTTACAGCCAATCAATATCGCCCCGGCGCTTAGACTGGAGAAGCCCACCAGCCATTGTCTTCTTGCTGAGTTCATTTCGCGGCCTCCCGATTGGAATTTTAGTGCAGGATAACATGGGTCTTTCTGCCAGTTTAGGAATTGTGATCTTTGATTTCACTATAGTCTGGACGTAGACTATGTATTCCCGTTTACACAATTCCGGCAGGCTCTTCGTTATTCGGAATAACAGAGTGGACAACCAATCAATTGCGCGAAGGTTTTTCCGCCTGGCTGCCCTCATGGATATTCGCGGCGACGACCCGTTTCGACTGCGCTCGTATCGAAACGCCGCTGAAGCAATCGAAACCTGGCCCAGGCCTTTACAGCAGATTGCCGCCGAGGAAGGCGTCGCGGGTTTGCAAGCGATTCCCGGAGTGGGCAAAGCGATCGCCGGCAAGATAATAGAGCTCTTCGACCGCGGCACGTTTGACGCGTGGGAACGGATCGTTGCGGAAACGCCGGAGACAGTGCTCGACTTGTTGGACATTCCGGGCATCGGCCCCAAAACGGCGGCTACCCTTCATCAGAAATTTAAAGTTTCATCCCGCAATGAACTTAAGAAGTTCGTCGCTGGTGGAGGACTTGATCTCGTTGATGGCATTGGCCCAAAAACCGCTGAGAGGATTAAGGACAGCTTGCGATAAACTCTAGAAGTTCAGAGTTCAAACTTTAGTTTGTCTTTCTCCGGGGTGTTACCAGTTCTGAGAGGGACAAGACCTCTTGCAATCTTCGCGAAGTTCAGACTTCGCTGTGTAGGTTGCCTTTCGTTCGCCGAGCGAATACATATTCGCTATGTTTGGTCGGATTGGCCCTGGTCCAGCGCTCGACAGTATTTGGAGAAAGTGGGTCCGGAAGAAGCCAAGCGAATTTGGTTAAAGTATCCGATTCTGGACTATGGAAAGAAGTGGGATGTATAGTCAGGGCAAAACACAAACTAAAGTTTGAACTCTGAACTGCTTGACTCCTGCGCTATCGAACTCTAATCGAGGAAATCCATGACTAAGCCAATCAAACGCCGCGACTTTATACGCAGCAGCGCCGTTGCCGGATTGACGCTGGCCGGCACCAAATCTTCAGTGCTCCAGTTTCCAAACATCCTGGCGCAGAGTCCCGTCAAACCAATCGTTATTTCTTCGGCGAATGGCAATCGCTTTAAGAATGGTGGAGACATGACGGCCGTGCAGAAGGCGTTCACGATGATCACGCAGGGGGCAGATGTGCTTGACGCGGTGATTGCCGGCGTAAACATTGTGGAGCTTGATCCGCTCGACGATAGCGTCGGTTACGGCGGCTTACCTAACGCGGACGGGGTAGTGCAGCTCGACTCATCGTGCATGCATGGGCCGAAAAAACGCGCCGGCGCAGTTGCCGCGCTCGAGGGTGTGCGCACTCCGTCACTGGTGGCTAAGGCGGTGCTGGAAAATACCGATCATCATCTGCTGGTCGGCAAGGGCGCGCAGAGTTTTGCACGCAACATGGGTTTCAAGATTGAAGACGATCTAAACACGGATCATTCGCGCGAGCTCTGGCTCGAGTGGAAGCGCCGGACCGATCCGGCTCATTATCTCGATCCGAAAGCGCGCGCGCAGGTTTGGCATCGAGAAGGACTTAAGATGGTGGAGGAAGGTCTAATCGATCGCGAACATTATTACGGCACGATAAATTGCGACGGCCTCAACTCGAAAGGCGAGATTTGCGGTGTGACTACGACCAGCGGATTGGCGTGGAAAATCCCGGGTCGCGTCGGCGATTCGCCGATTCTTGGCGCCGGACTTTATGTTGACGGCGCGGTCGGCGCCGCCGGTTCAACCGGCCGTGGTGAAGCGAATCTTTACAATCTCTGTTCGTTTCTAATTGTCGAGGAAATGCGTCGCGGCCGTCATCCGAAAGACGCGGGCATGGAAGCTCTCCGCCGCATTAAGGCAAACACAATTGAGAAGCGGCTGCTGAACAGCAAGGGTAATCCAAACTTCGGAATCAACTTCTATATCCTGAGCGGCAAAGGCGAATTTGCCGGCGTGACGATGTATCCCGGCGCTTCTTTCGCAATCTGCACCGAGAGCGGCCCGCAAACGCTACCGTGCGACGCGTTGCTGTCCGGAAAGCCGAATGATTGATTATTCGCGACTCATGCGTAGGCCAACCAGCGGGGGCAAGCCCACCTTCCCGACCACGAGCTGATCTAAGTTGAGCCTTGGTTTCTTCGGCGAAAGGCTTTCAAGAGCAGAGGAACTAACTTGGATAGAGAGGCTCTCAGGTTGGGAAGGCGGGCTTGCCCCCGTTGATTGCTATGCCGCCGCTTATTGAAAGCTGCCTGGTTTCCGCCTGGCGCTTGACGATCACGAGTGTAATGTCATCAGCCGCCTGAGTACCCTGAGAGAATTTAGTTAGCGCGGATTCGATGCGATCGCGAATTCCGGCCGCCGAAGCATCGACGTTTCGTGAAACCACTTCGTAGAGTCTCGTTGGGCCAAACTCCTCTCCGCTTGGACTGGCCGCCTCCGTCACGCCATCGGAATAAATGACCAGTACGTCGCCGAGCTGCAAGTGTGTGCGACCTTCCCGGTAGTCGGCGTCGGCTTTGATTCCCAGGGGCAAACCGCCTGAAGCCAACTGTTCTACAGTCCCGGCCGCGTGAATAATCAGCGGCGGATTGTGGCCCGCGTTAAGGAAAGAGAGGGCGCCGGACTCTGGGTCGAGTTCAGCATAAAAAAGTGTGACGAAGCGATTCGGCGGAATGTTCTCGGCGAGATAACGATTAACAGCCGAGATTGTTTCCACCAGCGTGTCGTGCGAGCCGGTCTGCGCATGAATCGCCGCATGCAGCGACGACATCAGGAGCGCGGCCGCAGTCCCCTTGCCGGAAACGTCTCCCAGGGCAATGACCAAACGTCCATCATCGCGCTGAATAAAATCGTAATAGTCTCCGCCAATTTCATAACAGGGGAAACTGATGCCCTGAAATTCATAACCAGGCACCAGCGGCGGCGCGGTTGGCTGAAAGCGCTGCTGGATCTCCATGGCAAGTTGCAGCTCGCGCTCAAGGCGCTCCTGCTGAAATCGCGCTTCGACCAGGCGGGCGTTCTCGACGCGAATGGCCGCCACCGATGCCAGAGTTGTCAGGACCTTGAGGTGGTCTTCGGTAAACCTTCCTTCAGCGATTGGTGAATCGGCGTAAATAATGCCGAACACTTTCTCTGAAACTCCCAGAGGAACAGCGAGTACCGACCTCACACCTTGCAGTACAACGGTGCCGCTGGCAAAGCGCGGATCGTGTTGCGCATCGGACGTCAGCACTGACTTGCCCTTAATTACAACCTCATCCATCACGTTGCGACTGACACGTATTTCTCCTACCTCACCAACGCGATCGCGCAACCGCGCCACGGCTACTCGCATTTCTTCACTGTGCTCGTCGCGCATCATGAGCAGGCAACGATCGGCCGGAACGGCTTCGAATACGAGCGAGACGATCTGTTCCAGAGTCTGCTCGAGCGTTGATGAGCTCAGCAGCGTGATACCCACTTTGCTAATGAGCGCGAGCAAGTCGCCTTCGCGAGCTACTCGCGCAACCACGCTGTCATCCGGTTTTTTTCGAGCGCCCTCAATGGCTTCGAGTAAACCCGACGTGGTGCGGTCGCCGGAAGCCAGGGCGATGGTCGCTTCAGGCAGCGAAGTGGATGAGTTATCGGTAATCATCGTGGCACCCATGCTCGAGTGATAGGTGCCGTCGTCAAAAACAATTTCAGTTTCGCCGATTTGTATACGACCGCCGGATGTTAGAGACACGGTGCCCTCGACCGTGCCACCGTTGTAGAGCGTTCCGTTTGCGGAACCGAGATCCTGCAGGAAATATTCCTCGCCTTCGCGGCGCACTTCGGCGTGCACACGCGAAGCAAAGGGATCGGGAATGCACAGATCGTTGCGAGCAGAGCGGCCCAGAGTGATTCGCAATCGTCCCAGTGGAAACCGGTCCGGCGCGCGGTCGGGATATTTCACTATTAGCTCAGGCATGTGTTTCTAATTTTGGAGAGATCTCAGATCCGTTAGGCTCGGGGATCTCTAACAGTCACCGCTCGTCCCTCACGTACGACAATCGTGTTGGCGAGCAAATCGTGCAGCCCGCGTCCGCGCAGTGTCAGAGCGGCCGCCAGAAATCCCAGTCCCAGAGTGATAAAAGAAAGCGGATAACCTACAAAGTGACGAAGAAAAGCCCGTCCAATTCCGATTTCACTACCATCGCCTCGCAGAATGCGTAAGCCCGCGGCCCATTTGCCAATGGTTACGCCTGCCAGTCCGGGAAGAACTCCCAGATTCAACACCGCAACAACGATCGCCAGAATTATTCCAATTGTTTCCGAGGAGTCGCCTGCCGAGCGCGCTCCGCCGCCTAACAAACGGCTGACCAGGGTGCTAAAGGCCACGATCCCGACCAGAATGATGTAATCGATCAGGATCGCGCCACACCTTAAAGCGAAAGGAGCCCGAAACCTGGCGAAACTCTGGATTACTGGGCGCGGCTGCAACTTTGCTCGGGGTGGTGCTGTTTCTACTCGGGCGGTCATTGATTTGTTGGTGGTCAGTTGTCAGTTGCGCTGCGGTCTTTGGCCTTGGGTCTTTGGTCTTTGGTCTTTGGCTTTGGCTTTTCTTTATCTGCAGTCTCGATCCTTGCATCTTTGCTCCTGATCCAAACCAAAATCAAAGACCAAAGACCCAAGGCCAAAGACCCAGAAGTACAACTGACAACGGACCACTGACCACTGACCAAACTACCCTAAGAGAAAATGAAGCGTTGTTTCGCCCAGGCGCAGTTTGTCTCCGCTGTCCAGGACTCGCGGCTGGCGTGGCGCAAGTCTTACCGAGTCGTTGATTACGGTTCCGTTAACCGAGCCCAGGTCCTCAACGAGAAATGTCTCACCTTCGCGCCAAATTCTGGCGTGGCGGCGCGAGACTTTCGTTTCCGGATCGAAGCGAGAAAGATCGATCTCTGGAAAAACATTGGAGTGTGGATCGGTGCGGCCGAGCAGGTTGTTGTCTTTCTGCAAAACAAAAGAGGCGTCCAACTCGGTTGTCCCTGCCACGACCAATTTAGCCGTCGGGCGGGCAGCTCTCAAAGTTGCACTCGCTCCAAGTCCAGCCATTGGCTGCCGCGCGCCACAATGTGCGCAAAAGATATCGTCCGCGGCTATACGTCCGCCGCAAAAACCGCAATAGACCGTTTGCACCTGCACGGTCTCCCCGCCTACCTGCGATGCAGCCGCGCCGTACGTGACGTGTCCCGCCATTACTTTCTCAAGATGAATCGCCAGAGCATCCCGCATCGCTCCTGCCGACGCGAAACGATCTTCCGGTTTATATTCGACCGATCGCATCAGAATGTGTTCCATCTCGCTCGATAGAGAGGGCGCTAGCTGACGGGGACGCGGATTCTTTTGGAAGTCGAAGATCAATAGCGGATTGTCCTGCGGATCCGAACCGGTTAGCAGATGAAATAAGGTGGCGCCCAGACTGTATACATCAGACCGCGGCTCGACTCGTCCACCAAACAATTCCGGTGGGGCGTAACCCATCGTGCCCACGGCGGTCACGCCCTTCTCCTCCTGCTTCACCCAGCGTGCTATTCCAAAGTCGATCAACATCACGCGGCCGCTGTTGCCGTCAATCATCAAATTCGCCGGCTTGAGATCGCGATAAATTATTGGCTTGGGACGGCTGTGTAGATACTCAAGCACGTCGGCGGCCTGCATTCCCCAATCGGCGACAGTCTTCTCATCGATTCGTCCGCCGGGAGCGCTGCGGAGCCGCGAAGCGAGATCGCCGCCGGAGATAAACTTCATCACCAGATAGAAACGTGCGAGCGTGTCGTCGTAAAAATAATCGTAGATGGTAGGAATCGACGGATGTTCCAGAGAGGTAAGCAGCAAAGATTCTCGTTTGAAGTCTCCAATCGCTTTCTCATGTTGCTCCGGATCAAGATGCGCCTCAACCATCTCTTTCACAGCACGCGGCGCGTCACCGAGGTTTCGATCCTTGGCCAGGTATACGGCTCCCATGCCACCGCCGCCAATTCGCCGCACGATCTCATAACGGGAGTTTAAGACGCTGCCCGCATCGAGTTGTTTGACAGTCGGCTGATGGCCGCCGGTATTACCTTTTTTGATTGTGTGTTTACCCTCGTCCGGCACTTCGTCGGTGCTAGTGCCACCCAGGGAATGTGATGAGACAAGATCTTCTTCGCTGCCGGCGGATTCGTTGGCCGCCTCGCTATCCGTTATTTCCGTTGATTCCGACGACATGGCCCTGGCTGCGCCGCTGCTTTCTCTGCTGTCTTCACCACTATCACCGGAGGCAGGAGAAGCCTGCTTTGGCGCCACGGGGTTCTTCGTTCCACAGTTACTGCAGAAGGTTTCACCAGGCACCGTCGCCGTACCGCATTTGAGACACTCAGCCATTGATTACTAAAACCAAGTCGTCGGGCGATTCCTTGCCGCCATTTGATCCATAGTCATTACTCGCCGCAACCAGATTACTTAACCACCTGAAAGCGCAAAAAAGTCTTGCCGACAATAATTTCGTCACCGTCGTTTAGCGTATGACGAGTTCCTGGCTGGAGCCTCTTTCCACGATTTACGAACGTGCCGTTGGTGGAGCCCAAATCCTCCAGCAGATATTTCCCGTCGCTCAACGTAATGCGAGCGTGACGACGCGAGACCTTTGCTTCCGGATCGTCGGAATCCAGATCGATGTCGGGGAAGATACCTCCGTCAGCATCCCACCGACCGATGTTTGATTCGGCGGAACTCAGCATGAATTGTTTGCCGACAGATTTGCCGCGCTCAATAACCAGCTTCGCGTGCGGCTTATCGCTGGCACCCAGCGAGGACGAGAGATTTACCGCAGGCCCGCCTTCCTTGCCGGCGGCGACTTCGGGCTGTGGAATTTCAGCCGGTGAATGTGAACCATTATTCCCCTCAGGTTCGACTCTAAAGATGTTTATGCCTGAAGGGTTTGGCCCGGACGCGGATCGCGAATTTGGTCGCAAGGGCGCACCACATTCATCACAATACTGTCCGCCATCGAGGTTTGAGGATTTGCATCTGTCACAAGTAATCATGATTTTTCGGAAGTTTGCGACCCGCACCCAATCCGCGATAAATTTTCTGTTTCTCTGCTAAAACGGAGTTAAGGAACGGCGGGTCATTCTAGCGCGAAAGTATTCGACTAGCCAACGTTCTCGATCAGGAGCAGGCGGCAGGAGCAGGTGCAGGAGGCAGGTGCAGGAGGCAGGCGCACGAATACGATTTCGTTCACCCTCGCATGCTGCCAATCGCCGGCCGGTAAAAGCGTAACCCGTTAACGTGCATCCAACTCCTGCCACCTGCTCCTGCCTCCTGCAACCTGCTCCTGCCCGTGTCTTAAATTGAAACTGTTTAGAGTTTTTTGACGTAAGAGTTACTCGAACCAGATCGGTTTCAAAATCCGAGTGTTTTCGTGCAGAATTAATAGTTAACCCCCGAACTAAGGAACAAGTTATGGCTTTAAACCGGAAGAAGAAGATCATTATCGCCGTCTCGGCCGTGGCCCTTTTGGCGTTAATAATCATTATCAGCGTATTTGCCAGCCGCAAGGATGAACCTGAAGTAACCACGGTCAAGTTGGAAGTCAAACCCGAGCTACGCCAGACCGTGACGGCCTCAGGCGAGGTGCGACCGATCCGTTACATCAAACTTACGAGCGAAGTGCCTGGGCGAATCGAAGAGATTTACGTCAATGCCGGTGATCAGGTCACGCAGGGCAAACCGCTGGTACGGGTTGACCCCACTCAGCTTCAGTCTAGTCAGGAAGCGCAATGGGCCGCCGCACAGCAAGCGATTAACGACATCCAAAGCGCCCGCAATGCTGTCTCCAACGCACAACAGGGTTTGGTGGTCGCAGAGTCATCGGTCGCTTCGGCACGGCAGCAGTTAGTTGCATTGCAGACCGGCGTGGATCGTGCTCAGGTCGATTTGAATACTGCCCAACGCGAACTGAAACGCAACAGCGATCTGATCGAGGCGGGGGTTGCTTCGCGCTCCGAATACGATGCCGCGCGCGATCGTTTCGATCAAGCGAAGATTGCCTTGCAGACGGCCAAGGCAAATCTGGAATCTCAGCGGGTTGCTGTTAAAGAGGCGATTGAAAGAGCCAATCAGCAAAAGATCGCAGTGCAGGAAGCCAAAACGGGAATCAAGTCGTCCGAAATGCGCGCCAATCAGCAGCAGGCTTTGCTCCGCGGGTCATCGAGTCAGCGCTCGAAAGCCACACAGCTTTCGCCGCTCAACGGCGTCGTCGCCGACATTCCTACGCGCGTCGGTGAATATGCCGTGGCTGGTTTGTCTACAACGCCGTTGATGACAATTGCCGACATGTCTACGATCAATGTGGAAGTCAATGTAGACGAAACTGAGATTTCCAACGTTGAAGTAGGACAACTGGCGAAAGTCAAAGTTGACGCCCTGGGCGAAAAGGAAATTACCGCCGTCGTCACGCAGAAGAATCCGCTTGCGATTTCAAAGTCAGATACGCAGGGTGGTCTCTCAAACCGCGTGAACGTGCAGGAAGCGAAGGAATTCAAAGTTACCGTTAAGCTGAACGACATGCCTGATGACGTTCGCAATGCCCTGCGACCGGGCATGAGCGCCACTGCAACCATTACGACCAAAACGAAGAACAATGTGATTGCCGTGCCGCTGGAAGCGATTGTGGAGAAGGCCCCGCCGACGCCATCGCCCGCGTCTCCGTCGCCGGCTCGACACCGGCCCCGGCGACTGGTGAGAAGCCCAAGAGCACAAGGGAGTCTACCTGCTGGAAGGAAACAAGGTGAGGTTTATCGAAGTGACAACCGGGATCACGGGCGAAGCCGATATTGAAGTCACGAGCGGAGTGAAGCCAAACATGGAAATTGTTAGAGGTCCCAGCCGAGTCTTGAAGACGCTCAAAGACGGCATGACTGTGAAACGGCAGGAACGCAAGGCAGGCGCTAACGCCAATGCAAACGAGGGCAGCTAATGAGCAACGCGACACTCGTATCACCACCAGCGCCGGCCGTTTTGCCGGTAGAGCGGCAGCCGCTCCAACCACATGACGCCAACGCGCTCATCTCGATGCGCGAAATCTGGAAGACCTATCAGATGGGCACCGAACAAGTGCACGCGCTTCATGGCGTCTCCTTTGATATTCCCCGGGGTGAGTACATCGCGATCATCGGTCCTTCCGGCTCGGGCAAGTCGACGCTGATGAATCTGATCGGCTGTCTGGACACACCGAGCAAGGGTGAATACTGGCTTAACGGTAAGAACGTCTCGGAGATGGACGACGATGAACTGGCGCGCATTCGCAACCAGGAAGTCGGTTTCGTTTTTCAGACCTTCAATTTACTTGCTCGCGCCACAGCGCTGCACAACGTCGAACTGCCGCTGATCTACGGCGGCGTCGGCTCCGCGCAGCGACACGAGATGGCCAAAGAGGCACTCGCGGCCGTCGATCTCTCCGATCGGGTGACACATCGTCCGAATGAACTATCTGGCGGACAACGTCAACGCGTCGCGATCGCTCGCGCTTTAGTTAATCATCCTTCAATTCTTCTCGCCGACGAACCAACCGGCGCTCTGGACACGCACACCAGCATGGAGATCATGGATCTCTTCGAGCGCTTGCACGGAGAAGGCAACACGATCATCGTCGTCACGCACGAGCAGGACATCGCCGAACGCGCACACCGCGTAATTTCCATTCGCGACGGTCTAATCGAAAAAGACGAGAGAATCAGATAGCAACATCACGGCCGCTCTTGAGCAACTTGTAGGGCGGGTCTTGTACCGCCCGATTTTCTTTTCAGTAACAACTCATACAAAACGGGGAGGTATATTCCCCTTTCAAATATCAGCGTGGCAGCTGCAGTTAGAAAACGTTCGTTTGCTTTGTTTCGCCTGACAGCGTTATGGGAGGCGTTTCTCGTGGCGCTCGGCAGCTTGCGCCAAAACAAGCTGCGCACCTCGCTCACGCTGGTGGGCATCGTAGTCGGCGTCACAGCGGTGATCGCAGTGGTTACCATTATCAAGGGCCTGGATAACAAAGTCGCAACCACCTTTTCTTCACAAGGCTCGACAGTATTCACAATTTCAAAACGGCCGCAAATCATCAGGTCGCGCGAAGAGTTTGTAAAGTTCAATAAACGGAAAGACGTCACGCATGAAGACGCGGATGCCATAGCTCGCCTGTGCACAGCGTGCTGGCGCGTGGGCATGGCGGCAAACGTTAGAGAAACGGTCAAACACGCGGATCAAAAAGTCGAGAACGTTAACGTTCGCGGCGTCACGCCGATGACGATGTTTGATATCGACGGCCTCTCCATCGATGCCGGTCGCATCTGGACTGACGCTGAAGGCATCTCCGGCCGTGAAATTTGCGTGGTCGGGTCCGACGTGCTGACGAACCTTTTTGGCGGTGCTGCTCCCGACCGCGTGCTCGGCCAGGAAATCAGAATTGCCGGCCGCCCTTTTCAAATCATTGGCGTGCTCGAGCCGCTCGGTTCCATCTTTGGCGTCTCGCGAGACAATGTCGTCTATATTCCCTACTCGACTTACCAAAAGATTTATGGCGCGCGCGATTCGATCGTAGTCTTCATCCAGGTGCCGGCCGCAGCGCAACTTGAAGCGGCTGAGGATCAGGTGCGGACCGTGATGCGGAATCGACGCGGCGGAGTTTTTAACCAGCAAGACGATGAGGGCTTCTCTTTGGAAACGCAGGACGTGTTTCTCAATCTTTATGGTAAGGCGACGTCAAATATCTACATCGTCACAATTGGCGTGGCCGCGATCTCGCTTGTCGTCGGCGGCATCGTGGTGATGAACATCATGCTGGTCTCTGTAACAGAGCGGACCAAGGAGATTGGCATTCGGAAGGCAATCGGCGCGCGGCGCAAAGACATTCTGACTCAGTTTCTGATCGAAGCCGTTATGGTGACTGCGATTGGCGGCGCGATCGGCGTGCTCACCGGCTTTGGCCTCGCCTACCTGATTGCCGCCTTGATCGGCTTTCCGCTCTTGATTAGCGTTGCATCAGCCGTACTTGGTGTCGGGGTTTCGTCGGTGGTAGGAATTATTAGCGGCCTGTGGCCGGCCTGGCGCGCCGCCCGACTCGATCCGATTGAGGCGCTAAGAGCTGAGTAGGCAGGAGCAGTCGGCAGGAGCAGGAGTACGAAAAGCCATGCACAGGCAGCCAACCAGGAGGCACGAGAATTTTTTCCTGCCGACTGCTCCTGCCGTCTGCTCCTTAATAACCTATGAGACTTGACGATATCAACGAATCCGCCCTGATGGCTTTCGACACGTTACGCGCAAACAAGCTGCGTTCGTCGTTGACGATTCTCGGCGTCAGTGTCGGTGTCATAACCGTCATCTTCATGGTGTCGATTATCCAGGGGCTGAATAAGGCGTTCGCCGATCAGGTGGAGTCGCTGGGCTCGAATACGATCTTCCTTTCGAAGTTTGAACCCAGCTTTGGTCGTCCGCCTGGACCGGAAGAGATCCATCGGAAGGATCTGACGATGGCCGATGCTGAAGCGTTGCGGCGCGAGGCGCCTTCAATTGCCGGCGTCTCGCCCATTCATCGCATGATCGCCGCGACGGTGCGCTACCAGGACAAACAAACAGATACGCCGATTCTTCTCGGCGTCACGCCCTACTACGAATTTGTACACACGCAATATGTGGCTCGGGGCCGGTTCATCAAAGATTTCGACATGGAGAATCGCGACAACGTCTGCGTTCTCGGCGTTGATGTGGTCCACGCTCTCTTCCCTTACGAAGATCCGATCGACAAAGATATCAGGATCAATGGCAACCCCTATCACGTAATCGGTGTGATGGAGCCGCTCGGGAATTTCTTTGGCCAGTCGCGCGATAATTCCGTTTTTATTCCCATCAGCACTTTCGACAAGTACTATCCCGACCGTCCCTTTCCGGAAGTGGTTTTCTTCATCATCATTCGTCCGCAATCTCGCGCCTACGTCAAATCGGCAATTGACGAGATAACCGACATCCTGCGGCGGCGGCGACGTGTTCCGCTAGACGCGGCTAACGATTTCGGCATCTCGTCACAGGATTCTTTGCTGGATATTTACAATCAACTCACCGGCGCCACGGCCCTCGTGCTCACCTCGATTTCTTTCGTTGCCCTGATGATCGGCGGCATCGGCGTAATGAATATCATGCTGGTTTCGGTGACTGAACGTACGAAAGAGATTGGCGTGCGGAAAGCCGTAGGCGCAACGCGCTTGAACATACTGTCGCAATTTTTGATTGAGGCTGTTGTGTTAACTGCGATTGGTGGGCTGGCTGGGCTGGCTGTAGGAGAGTTGTTGGCCTTCTTGATCAACAAGTATTCGCCGCTGCCTGCGTATGTGCCGATCTGGGCAATCGCCGTCGGGGTTGGTATTTCGGCTGCGGTGGGCATAGTCTTCGGTTTATGGCCGGCGTGGAAAGCCGCGCGACTCGATCCCATTGAAGCGCTGCGCTGGGAGTGACTCGAGAAGTTCAGAGTACAAGCTTTAGCTTGCTCCCCCAACACAGAAAAAGCCAACCCAAAGGTTGTTCGCTAAAACGACGCGGTGCAACCAAAATGAACGGCCGTCCGTATTTAAGTGCACAGTGAAGTTTATCGAAACTCTTAAACTTGCGATTGCCGCAATCTGGGCGCATAAACTCCGCTCTGCGCTGACGCTGCTTGGCATGATCATCGGCGTAACCGCTTTCGTTGTCGTCGTCTCGCTCATATCCGGATTCAATAAGTATATCGACGAAAAGATCGCCGGCATTGGTTCGAAGTCGTTCACTGTTCAGCGTTTTAATTTCGAAGATTTCAAGGACCTCGACACCATCGCCGCGGCACAAAGACGAAACAAAGAACTGACTTTGGACGATTACGAATATCTTAAAGCGCGAGCGGCGTTGATCGATAAGATTGGGGCAAAGGCGCGGGCCAGCCGGTCGCTCGTAAAACGCGGTTCGAAACTGATCGAAGATGTGCCGGTGGATGGAGCTATGCCCGTGATTGCGGAGATCGACAATGTCGATGCCGCTGTCGGGCGTTTCTTCACTGACAGCGAAAACGACGGCGCGCTTCGTGTCGCTTTCATCGGTATGGATGTTGCCACGGCGCTCTTTCCTGCAGGCACTGCGACGGCCATTGGAGAAGAGATAAACGTTGCCGGCTTGCCTTATCGTGTCATTGGCATTGCTGCCGCAAAGGGAACAGTCTTCGGAATCCCGCAGGATAACTTCGTAACGCTGCCGCTCAAGACCTATGGCAATAACTTCGGCGGGTTTACCCGCAATCGCCTGCTCTATTTCGAAGCGACATCCAGGACCGATGACACTTTCAAGGACGCGGTTGATGAGGCCAGATTTCTGTTGCGTTCACGGCGGCATCTGAAACAGGACGAGAAAGACAACTTCGGGATTGTTACGCCCGATGCGATCACTGGTTTTCGCGATCGTCTGCTCGGCCCGACATTTATCGTCGCCGTTGCTGTTCCCGGCATCGCGCTCATCGTCGGCGCTATCGTAATCATGAACATCATGCTGGTTTCAGTCACCGAAAGAACCAAGGAAATCGGCATACGAAAATCGCTGGGTGCTCGCAAGGTAGATATTCTGAAGCAGTTTCTGGTCGAAGCTGTTGCCCTTGCGGCAATCGGCGGCGCCGTCAGGAGTTTTACTCGCGTGGGTAATCGGTACAATAATGACTGCAATCTTTTTCCCGACCAATCTTTCTCTTTGGGCAATCTTTATAACGATCATCGTTTCCGGGGGAATTGGCGTAGCGGCGGGAGTATTTCCCGCGTGGAAGGCTGCGCGGCTTGATCCGATCGAGGCGCTACGCGCTGAATGATGAGCGTCAAGCCCAGGCGGGTTGTAACGCAAACTGTTAGTTTGCATTACGGAGGACAACCTGACAGTAAGCGTTATACGTACTGGTTAATGTTATGAAACTATTTCGCAGCGACATCTATGAAAACCTGAAGATGGCCCTCGCTACTTTGCGAGCCAACAAGCTGCGTTCTTTTCTGACAGTCTTTGGCGTGATGATCGGGGTAATCACGGTAATGCTGATCTCTTCGATCATCAGCGGCGTCGATACGGCCGTGAAGAAGGAGGTTGAATCGTACGGCACTAACTCGATCTACATTATCAAGTTTAATTCCGGCATCCACATTGGGCGCCTTTCGCGTGAGGAACGCATGCGTAAGAACCTTACCTACGATGATGCGGTGGCCCTAGCGCAATTACCTGCCGTCGAGCTTTCTGTGCCCTTCCTGGACATCAGCAATAATTTCTTCGGCCAGAAAATAATGGTGTCCAGCCCGGGTAAGACTTCCGCTGCCGTTGCTCTGCAGGGCACTTTGCCTGATTTTGAACGCGCCGGAACTCAGATTATTAAGGAGGGCCGGTTTTTCACGCAGTACGAAAACGACAACAATGAAGAAGTAGCCGTAGTGGGCTCATCGGTTGGACAGGATTTTTTTCCTTATGGCTCGCCGGTCGGAAACGAGATTGAAATCGGTGGGCGTCAATTTCGCGTCGTTGGTGTTTTGGAAAAGCGAGAACAGTTTCTACTCGGCGGCGGCGGTGACGATCAAAACAACGTCATCTACGTTCCGTTCAACGTCGCGCGCAAGCTCAAACCCGGTTCCGACGATGTCTATATTCTGGCCGTGGCGCGCAAAGGGATGATGGATGAAGCCAAGGATCAGGTTACTGATCTGTTGCGAGTGCGCCGGCAGGTTCCATTTGGCAAACCTGATAACTTTGGACTGCAAACTGCTGAATTGTTTCTCAGCAACTTCCGTTCTATTTTGAGCGGCGTGGCGATAGCGATGGTGGTCATTTCATCCGTCGGTCTAATGGTGGGCGGCATTGGCGTGATGAACATCATGCTCGTCTCGGTGACGGAGCGAACGCGCGAGATTGGTGTGCGTAAAGCCATTGGGGCGCGTCGTAGCGATATCATGTGGCAGTTTCTGATCGAGGCCGCAACGCTGACCGGCTTCGGTGGTCTGGTCGGTCTTTCGATTGGCTGGCTGTTGACGTTTCTGCTCAGACTCCTCCTGCCTTCTTATGTCCCGCTCTGGGCGCCCATTGGCGGCTTTGTCGCCAGCGTCGGTATTGGGTTGATTTTTGGTCTGTGGCCCGCCTGGAAGGCTGCGCGACTCGATCCGATTGAATCGCTTCGGTATGAATAAAGTCTCTATACGTAGGCTGAGAAATTTAAGGGCAGCTGGACTGGCTGCCCTATTTGTCTGTTTCGAGCTATCGTAATGTTAGGAGAAGAAGCTGGAAAACAAGGTGGCCAGGATCATTCCCAGAATCAGGCCCAAAATCCACAAAGTTATAGTCACTCCCCACGCTGAGGTCGAACTTACCTTTTGACCGGCATTTGCCAACCCGGTGGCTCTTAACCACAAACCATACAAAGAAAGCACGCCGATAGCGCTTCCCAATACATAAAGTGCCGGATGATCTGCGGGTGTGACAAGTACCCCCAGATTATCCTGGACGAGCGTTTCCGCTCCCAGCACGGGATGAATTTGGTCGGGGGATTTGAGGTAAAGAATAACCAAACTTAAGAGCTTCGAGATAACGGCGATTGGGACGTATGCATACAGGACCGCCACGAATGCTTGCCAAAAATTGATGCGTCCTCCGAACGCCAGCACTCCCAACAGACAAAGTCCGGCCACGAACGAACCTAAAACGAAGACACCTACAAAACTCTTGGCGGCCGTTTGGATCCGCTGAATTGGCTGTTTCGCCTGCTGCAAAGCGTTCTCTTTGGCTGCTTCCATTCTGTCAGGCGGAGGTTTTATCGGGCTATCGGCCAGTTTCTCCATCTGGAAGTCAACTATGTATTCCGGAGTGAGTCGCTGCACGAAAGCTGCCGTGTAAATAGCATTGACTGAACCGACGACCAGTAAAGCCGCGAGCCAACGCGGGTGCATCCGCAGATTTCTAAACACACGGGTCGGCTCATAAAAAATTCCCGTAAGTCTTTGCAGCGCGGACATGGGAGGTTCTGCGACACCGGTTGGCTGCGGCAGCCGAATGAAGCTGAAAGCAAAGATGAGTATTCCCCAAATGGCCAGCGCGATCCCAGTGCCAATCCCGCCAGGCAAAAGTTTCGCAGCGCCCGCCCCCAACACAATCAGACCGACGACCAACAAACCAATACCAATAGGAAGCAATTTGGTAGGTCGAGGCGCTATTGGCTCCGGTTGCACAGGCGGGGGCGGTGGTGGTTGAAACTCACTGTTGGGCTCACTCATTTTGTTTATCCTCCGTTGTTATTAGAGGACGGGGAGAAAACAATCCGTCCGGTGCAGAACTCAAAGGCCGCGGTGCAAGCCTCTCGTTGATAGGTTTGATACGGTGCTTTCGCTTTTGATGTTTCACCATCGCTAAAAGTTTAGAGCCCAAGCTTCGGATTGTCTGCTTCCGCATGACCGCAACCTAAAGGTTCCGCTCTAAACTTTCTCTGCTACCGGCGCTTCGGTCCAACCCGGAACACGAATGCAGGCGACTGTATGGCCCGGCAAGACTTCGCGCAACTCTGGATCAATCCGCGCACACTCGTCAATAGCTATCGGACACCGAGTGCGAAAGCGGCACCCCGATGGCGGGTTGATGGGTGTGGGCACGTCGCCCTGCAAAACGATGCGCTCGCGTTTCTGTTTGGGATCTGGAATAGGGATCGCGGACAACAACGCCTTCGTGTATGGATGCAACGGAAGCGCGTAAAGCTCGGACGCAGTGGCAACCTCTACAATCCGTCCGAGATACATCACTGCTACCCGCGTCGAGATGTGCTCAACCACGGCCAGCCCATGAGATATGAAGAGATACGCCAGACCAAACTCCTTCTGCAGATCCTGAAGCAGATTGACTACCTGCGCCTGCACCGAAACATCGAGCGCCGAGACAGGTTCGTCAGCGACGATGAGTTTTGGATTGAGTGCGAGAGTGCGGGCGACGCCGATGCGTTGCCGCTGGCCACCTGAAAATTCGTGGCTGTAACGATTGCGGTAATCGGGATCGAGCCCAACTTTCTTGAGTAACTCCGCGACCCGATCGCGTCTTTCTTTTTTCGTCCCTACTTTATGAATCACCAGTGGCTCACCAACAATGTCGCCAACTTTCATGCGGGGATTGAGCGAGGCATAGGGGTCCTGAAATACAATCTGCATCTCACGACGTATCTCGCGCATTTCGGTCTTTCCGAGCGAAAGCACATCGCGGCCTTCAAATTCGACTTCGCCTGCGGTGGGTTCAATCAGACGCAATAAGCAACGGCCCACGGTAGACTTACCACACCCGGATTCCCCTACGAGTCCCAGGGTTTCGCCGGGAAAGATTTCAAACGAGACACCGTCGACCGCGCGCACCACATCATCACTGCCTTCCACAGCGAAATGTTTTACGAGCCCGCGGACGCTGACGAGTTTGTTGTGATTCGTATTCATCTAAACCGGAGACATCCACCGATTACGCAGATTCCACAGATTTTTCGACGACTACTATCAAGCCTTAATTCTTTCCCTGAAAATGGCCGTTAAAATAGCCTGATCTGTTTTGTCTTAATCGGCGGAATCTGCGTAATCTGTGGATACTTCGCGTTTGTCAGCCGTGACCGCAGCCGCCAGATCGAAAAGCACGCAGCGCACTTTCACGCCGCCTTCAAGATCGTAAAGCGGAATGTCCTCCTCGGTGCAACGCGGCATGCGGTAGATACAACGCGGCGCGAAGTGGCAGCCAGGCGGAAGGTCCGTCGGGCTCGGCACGGTGCCTTCTATGGTCTCGAGTCTTTCTTTTTTCGTCACATGTTCGGTAGTCAGCTTCGGCACTGAACGCAACAGACCTTCAGTGTAGGGATGTTTAGGCCGCGCGAATAATTCTTCCACGGGCGATTCTTCGACGATGCGACCGGTGTACATCACGGCGACGCGATCCGCGACTTCGGCGACGACGCCAAGATCGTGTGTGATGAGCAGCACCGCCAGCTCACGATTTTTTCTTAGCTCGTCCAACAACTCGAGGATCTGCGCCTGAATCGTAACGTCGAGCGCTGTCGTCGGTTCATCGGCAACCAGCAGCTTGGGATCGCAGGCGAGCGCCATCGCAATCATGACACGTTGGCGCATTCCGCCTGAGAGCTGGTGCGGATAGTCATCCACGCGACGCGCGGGATCGGGAATTGAAACCTCGCGCATAGCCTCAATCGCGGCAGCGCGAGCTGCTTTGCGCGAAAGCTTACGGTGAAGTCTCGAGCGCCTCGGCTATCTGTTCACCCACGGTGAAGACCGGATTAAGTGAAGTCATTGGATCCTGGAAGATCATCGCGATGTCGTCGCCCCGAATCTGGCGCATCTCGGCGTCGGATAGTTTCAGCAGATTCTTGCCATCAAACTTGATCTCGCCGCCAACGATCTTTCCGGGTGGCGCGATCAGCCGCATGATCGAGAGCGCTGTTATCGACTTACCACAACCGGATTCGCCCACCAGGCCCAGCAATTCACCCGAGTCCAGATAGAAACTTACGCCGTCAACCGCGCGCACTAAACCCGCGCGGGTGGGAAAGTGTGTTTGAAGATTTGTGACTTCGAGTAGATGCGACATTGTTAGTAATGAATTTCCTATGTTCGTCGTGCCCAAACATTTTGCATATCGAAACGCTGCAATGAGCCTGCGAAGCAGGCGGAAGAATGTAGCCCAGGGCAAGTGAAGCGAAACGAAGTGGAGCGAAGCGCCGCCCTGGGTACAGCCCAAATAAAACCAGGAGCCCGCTTTAGCGGGCGAAAGAAAATTTCGCTCATTCGCTACACTCTGTCGCCACACTCTGTCGCGCGCTAACGCGGGCTGGGACATAATCGGGCGTGCTTACCCAGGGTTCCACTTCGCTCCACCCTGGGCTAAATTCTTCCGCCCGTTTAGCGGGCTCGTTGAACCAGGTCGCCAACCTTGAGTTAAGAATAACTCTGATCCTTCTTAAAAATGACAGAAGACTCAGAAGGATCGTTAACCCGTGCAAGGACGATCACACCGTCAACGTTTCATTATACTCGCCCCACACGACGCGAAAGCGATTGCTGATCTCGCCGACAGTTGCCTGAGCTTCGACGCATTCGAGGATACGCGGCAACAGATTTTCGGTGCCGCGTGCAGCCTCTTGCAACCTCGCAAGCGCGGCATCAACTGCGACGGAATCGCGCCGCCTGCGGACGGCGCGGACGCGCTCGATCTGCTGTCGCTCAATAGCCGGATCGATGCGCAGCGTCGGGACAGTCGTTTGCTCTTTACTTTGAAAACGATTGACGCCCACCACGATCGCTTCCTCGGTTTCGATAGCTCGCTGATAGCGATAAGCGGACTCCTGAATCTCCTTCTGCACGTAGCCAGTCTCGATCGCGCGCAACATTCCCCCCAGCGCGTCAATTCTCTCCAGATAGTTTGAGGCGCGGTCTTCAATATCATGTGTAAGCTGCTCAATCGCATAAGAACCGCCGAGCGGATCGGCGATATCGGCAACGCCCGATTCGTGAGCGATTACTTGTTGCGTACGCAAAGCCAGCCGCGCCGCGTCTTCAGTGGGCAAGGCGAGCGCTTCGTCCATTGCATTCGTGTGTAGCGACTGCGTCCCGCCCAACACGGCGGCGAGTGCTTGAATCGTGGTACGCACAACATTCACTTCCGGCTGTTGGGCGGTCAGCGATGATCCAGCCGTCTGGGTGTGAAAGCGAAGCATTAGTGAACGCGGATCGCGCGCTTTGAACCGATCGCGCATGATGCGCGCCCACAGGCGCCGGGCCGCGCGAAACTTGGCAATCTCCTCGAGCAGGTTGTTGTGCGCGTTAAAGAAGAAAGAAATGCGTGGCGCAAAGTCATCGATCTCGAGTCCGGCTTTCAGCGCCGCTTCGATATAAGTAATGCCGTCGGCCAGGGTAAAGGCAACTTCCTGGACGGCCGTCGAACCGGCTTCGCGTATGTGGTAGCCGCTGATCGAGATGGTGTTCCAGTTGGGCACTTCGCGCGCGCAGAAGGCGAAGGTGTCGGTAACCAAACGCAACGACGGCCTGGGCGGATAGATGTACGTGCCGCGCGCGATGTACTCCTTAAGAATATCGTTTTGCAAAGTGCCTTTGACTTTGTCGAACGGAGACATTCTGCTTGCGCGCCACTGCCAGGTATAGACACAGCAACGTCGCAGCCGTGGCGTTGATAGTCATTGAAGTGGAGACGCTGTCGAGCGGAATTCCAGCAAACAATCGCAGCATATCGTCGAGCGAGTCGATTGCGACGCCGACTTTCCCGACTTCTCCACTTGCAAGCGGATCGTCTGAATCCAGACCAATCTGCGTGGGCAGGTCGAATGCAACTGAAAGCCCGGTCGTGCCCTGCGCGAGCAGGTATTTGTAACGGGCGTTGGACTCCTCGGCGGTGGCATAGCCGGCATACTGCCGCATGGTCCAGAGCCGGCCGCGATACATGTTCGAATAAATTCCGCGTGTGTAAGGAAAATCGCCCGGTGAGTTTAGGTCTTTCTCGTAATCTATGGAGTCTGTATTAGAGGGATTGAAGTCGGCAGGAAGATCAATTCCCGAAGATGTTTCGAAACGCTTGCGTTGTTCGGCCTGTGTTTTCTCTACCATGATTGATCTAGTTTTTCGACACTGATGCCCAAGCGAAGAGCGGGGGCAAGCCACCCTTCCTTACTGCATTTACAGAGAGAAGCTCGTTTAGACTACTCTAGCTCCAGAAGTATGACACAAGCAAAGTAAGCTCGAGGTCAGGAAGGCGGGCTTGCCCCCGCTCAGCCGAAACCGTAGCACGAGATAATTAAGCCGGGCAATCCGTGGCTCCCATGAATGAAGTAGTAGTTACAAAGCGTGGCGCCGATCGCATTCGCGGCGGACATCTCTGGATCTATCACAGCGACGTGGTGGACACAGTTGAGGCGACCGGCGGTTCGATTGTCGCTGTACGCGACCCGAACCGGAACTTCGTCGGCCAGGCGTTTTTTAGCGACAGCTCCCAAATCGCTCTGCGATTTCTGAGCCAAACAGAAGAACTAATCGATCGCGAATGGTGGCGCAGGAGAATTCTCGAAGCCGCTGCTCGGCGCGTGGGCCTGACTGCAAACGCTAATGCCTATCGCCTGGTTTATTCCGAGGGTGACTTACTGCCGTCGATCATTATCGATCGTTACGACGACGTGCTGGTGCTGCAAACACTGGCGCAAGGCTCTGAAAGCATCAAGCAGACTTTAGTTGAAGTGCTGGTCGACGAGTTTGCGCCGCACGCTGTTATTGAACGCAATGACGTCCGGGTCCGCCAACATGAAGGGTTGGAAATGATTGCCGGAACACTCTACGGAGAGGCGGCGGAGCAATTTGAGATACTGCAAGGAGGAATTCGTTTTATGGTCGCTCCGCTTGCAGGCCAGAAGACCGGATCGTTCCTTGATCAAAGAGAGAACCGCATTGCGGCCCGTGCGGTAGCACATGGCCGCGCGCTTGATTGTTTCACGTTTAATGGAGCGTTTGCTCTGCACCTGGCGAGTGTGTGCGATAAGGTCCTGGGAATCGATATCTCTTCTGAGGCGATAGCGACGGCGCGCAAAAACGCTGAGCTGAACAACGCAACCAACGTTGACTTGTATGAGGCCAACGTTTTCGATGCTTTGCGCGAAATGGAAAGTGCGGGCGAACGCTTTGACACGATCGTGCTCGACCCGCCTGCTTTTGCGAAGAACCGCGCCAGCATCAAAGCAGCCGTGCGCGGCTACAAAGAAATCAACCTCCGGGCCATTAAGCTACTAAATCCGCGAGGGATACTCGTCACCTGCACCTGCTCGTATCACATGTCGGAAGAGATGTTTCTCGGAATCATCGCCCAGGCGGCAAACGATGCTCATCGGAAACTACAACTGGTTGAGAAACGAACGCAGGCTACCGATCATCCCATTCTGCTGGGAGTGCCGGAAACTTACTATTTGAAGTGTGTGATTGCGAGAGTGTTGGATTGAGCATTCTGCTGGGACGGCTTACGCTACCAGCGGGGGCAAGCCCACCTTCCCAACCACGAGCTAATCAGTGTTGAGTTCCGATTTTTTGACTAGAAGGCTTTCAAGGGAGATCTGCCAAGCGCTTTTGAGCGTCTCACAGGTTGGGAAGGTGGGCTCGCCCCCGCTGGTTCGCTGGCACTCGAGCCCGAACTTTTTGCAGGAGATCAACCTTGAGATGTTTCGTTGCGGGCGCTTTCAGCCAAACGCTTAGCGTTAGGGAGTGCTTCCAGTGCGCGCAAGACCTGCGGATCGCTGTCCAGTAAAACGCGCGCGCCGGCGTCATTGGAGAATGCGGCGGTGACAATCTCCTCACGCAGTCGTAACTTCACAAAGTCGATTTCTTCATCGAGCTGCGCCGCGGTTAGTTGCGACTCGATATCGGTGCGCACGAAATTGCGGAAAGCTTCGATCACTCGATCATTGGTCGGATAATCAGCAGCTTTTGCATTCTTGCCATACTGCACCTTTTCGACTTTATAAGACTCCAGACCGGGAACAAGTCCAGCTGCCAGTTGACGCGTAAACTGAAATGCAGCTTCGGCGATACGATTTCGCAGTGGCGAGAACGTCAGCGGTTTGACATCTATGTCCGGTGTGATGCCGCCGCCGCCATAAAAGACCCGACCGGCAGCTGTCCTTACAGCTGGACCATTGGAGGGATGTGGAATTGGCGACGGTTGTGCCAAAGGTGAATCGACGGCTCGCGGCGACGTAGACGTGGGAGAGGTGGATCCTTGCGGTTTCGTTTCAGCCTCATCATGCCGCGTGTAATAGTCATAAAGCGAACCGCTTGAATAATCGCGCTGCAACGAGCGGCCGTAAGGAGTGTAATAGCGTGCCGTGGTCAGCGTCAGGCCGGTATTAAACGGCAATAGAAAAACGTGCTGGACCAGCCCTTTTCCAAAACTCGTTTCACCTACAATCAATCCCCGTCCGTGGTCCTGAATTGCGCCGGCAACAATCTCTGAAGCTGAAGCGGTACCGCGATTAATCAGAACAACCAGCGGCACATCTTCAGGATCCGAGCCGCTGGAATTGTAGACGATCTGGTCGCTATATTCCGTACGGCCTTTGACTGAAACGACTCTCTGACCTCGAGGCAGGAATTCACTGGCCACATCGATCGCCTGGTTAAGGAGTCCGCCGGGATTGCCGCGCATGTCCAAAATGACCTGATGCATGCCCTGGCTTTTCAGTTTATCCAATGCTTCGCGCAACTCTTCGTCACTCGTACTTTGGAAACCGCCAGTAAGACCGATGTAACCCGTTCCCGGACGCAGCATGTAAGCGTTGCGTATTGATGGCAGCGGCACTGAATCGCGAATGATCGTGAAGTTTAGTGGCGCTTCTGAACCGGCGCGATCAACTTTGATGTTGACCGGTTCGCCTTTACCGCCACGCACTTTTTTCGAGACCTGCTCGCTAGTCCAATCGCGTGCGTCTTGTCCGTCCACTTCCAGAATGCGATCGCCATAGCGAAGTCCCAACTTGCCGGCCGGTGTGCCTTCCACTGCCGACTGAATGTAGACACCATCGCGATGCTGGACGATAGTTACGCCGATGCCGTAAAAACGCGAGTCCTGATCTTCCTTCAGCTTCTTGAATTCGTTGTAAGGAAAATACATCGAGTGAGGATCGAGCGTGGACAGCATTCCCTGGATGGCCGCTTGAGTAGCCTTCTCATAATCAATGTCGCCGGCGTATTCAACGGAAATAGTCGCAATCGCTTCGTTGTAATCCTTTTCGATGTCGTCCGCTTCGGTATATGAAACCACTCCGTTTGCCGGAACACTATGGCGGAACCTGCGCGAGCGGCCAATCGTACCGCCCACAACAGCTGCGATCAGGATAAGTACGCTGGCAATAATGAGAAATCGTTTGGTCATTGTTTACTTAACTACGGTAGCCACCGGCCCTTTGAGCGATAGCCGTGTGACATGCAACAGGGGATATTAACACAAGCGCCTTTTTCTTCAGAAAGAGCACGCTTCGCGGTAGTGTCTGAGTTTGAGATTTCCTCTGTGCAACCTTTGTGTTCTCTGTGCCTCCGTGGTGAAAAACGCTCCACAATCACTCACCACAGAGACACAAAGGACACGGAGGTTACACAGAGAAGCGAAATTAAGACACCACCCGCTTCGCGGGTACGGGTTCACTTTCAATCGCCAGGATGGCTTAGGTCCGAAGGACCGGCAGTTAATAGCCCCGTCCGTCAGGGCGGGGACTCCATCCTCTCCATAGCCCAGAGGCCCGAGGGGCCGGCACAAATCGTGGCGCACATTCGGCGCTCAGGTACTGACCGTCGCATCTACCCCGCCCTCACGGACGGAGCTATTAACTGCCGGTCCTTGGAACCTGAGAGTCTCAAACTGAACCAGTACCGGGTGCGGTATGGTTAGGCACATCTCTCATTCACGCCGCGGCTTTGGCCCGGCGGCAATGCCGCCGTCATGTCCTTAACCGTTTTCAACAGTTTACGGCTGATTAATTTGCGTGACTCGTACAGCGTTAAAACGGTTCAATAAAACAAAGTTGCCAGCTCCACCGCGTGGTCCTTGAAAGTGAACCGAGTACCATTCGCGACTGTGGTATATTCGGCCCGCAAGAACTCATTAGGATGACACTATCGCTGTCAATCGTTGTTCCCGCCTATAACGAGGGCGCGCGCCTCGCCAAATCCTTGCGCGCGATCGTGGAGTATTTGAACGAATACGCTCCGGAGTCAGAATTGATTGTGGTGGATGATGGTTCAACTGACGACACGGCGGCTACCGCGCGCGCAGAATTAGCAGACTCGCAAAGCGTCCACACGTCGGTTATCAGTTATCAGTCGAATTTGGGGAAGGGCCGCGCGGTCAGACTGGGTCTCCTGGCTTCGCGTGGTGAAATCGCCTTATTCACTGACGCCGACCTCTCCACTCCGATTACGGAAACCCCTAAACTCGTCGATCCGATCCTGCGAGACGAGTGTGACATCGCGTTTGGTTCAAGGGCGCTTGATCGTAGCTTAATTGGCGTTCACCAACCGTGGCGCCGTGAACAGGGTGGCCGGCTGTTCAACCTGGCGGTGCGACTGGCCACCGGTCTTCCCTTCTGGGACACCCAATGTGGTTTCAAAGCTTTTCGTATGAGCGCCTGCCGTCCAATTATTGAAGGAGCAACAATCGATCGTTTTGGTTTCGACGTAGAGCTGCTGTACGTCGGTTATCGCGCGGGTTTGCGACTCAAGGAAATTCCAGTGCGTTGGAATCATGCCGCAGGAAGCAAGGTCAACGTCGCAAGCGATAGTGTGAAAATGCTCAGCGAGGTTGGGTTAATCCGTCAACAAGCACGACGCGGAGTGTATGATCGGGCCATCAAGGCAGTCGAGGAACTGCGACATATGTAACGCAAACTGTTAGTTTGCGATGTAACGTTACTACAACGCCAAGCCGGCGCTTCTGATGCAACATAACAGTTTGCGTTACAATTCAAACTCAATGACTGCACGCCTCAACGTCAATATCGATCACGTCGCTACAGTAAGGCAGGCACGGCGCGCGCCGGAACCGAGCGTCGTAGCCGCGGCTATGTTGTGTGAACAAGCCGGCGCCGATGGCATCACTGTTCACTTGCGAGGCGATCGCCGCCACATTCAGGATGCAGATCTGCCTGCATTGCGCGCGAGCGTCACCACCTACCTGAATATGGAGATGGCGGCGACTGAAGAAATGTTGAAGGTCGCACTCGAAGCACGGCCCGACGCGGTGTCGCTGGTGCCGGAGACTGCGAACGAGATAACTACCGAAGGTGGCCTTGACGTAAAGGGCAACATCGCAATCGTGCGCGCTACTGTGAGTCGCTTGCGACAGGCCGGGATCCTCGCAAGCCTTTTCATCGATCCCGATCCAAAGCAGATTGAAGCAGCGCATGATGTAAGCGCCCAGCAAGTGGAACTGTGCACGGCGCCTTATGCCGATGCCACGCTCGGCAGTCGTGGCTTTCATGGCGAAGGTGCATTGCGCGTAGGACAGGAGTTGAGACGCCTACGCGAAGGGGCTGCCCTGGCAACACAGTATGGGTTGTTGGTTGCCGCCGGACACGGGCTGACCTATAGAAATGTGGGTGCTGTCGCTGCTATCTCAGAAGTTGCGGAATTCAACATCGGCCATAGTATTATCGCGCGCTCGATTTTCATTGGACTGGAACGGGCGGTGACGGAAATGCGCCAGGCGATTAACGCCGGCAGTGTGGGGCTAAAGGTTTAGAGTCCAGGCTTTGGCCTGCCCTGTCGAAACGCAGCAACTGAAGTTGGAGACCTATAGTTGTCTGACTCTAAACTAGTCGTCTTAGCCTCTGGACGCGCCGGCAAGTTGCAGACGAACCATCGAGCGTTCCAGTTTCGCGCGAGCTTGTTCGAAGTCCTCTTCGGTTCCTGTCCACGCCGTCAACTGTTTTTCCACGTGCTCACGCGCCAAACGCGCGCGCGCGGCATCAATCTCTTCAGGTCGTTCCGCAATCTCAGCCAGGACGGAAACATGATCGTCTTTGACTTCGATGAAGCCGCCGGAGACATGCAGTTGCAGAGTTTTCCCGCCGGTAGTGTAGGAAAGAACTCCGGTTTGCAATTGCGAGATTAGCGGCGTGTGTCCGGGCAGTATGCCCAGCTCGCCGCCGAGGCCGGGAGCAGTCACTGCGTCAACAGATTCAGAAAGCACGCGCCGCTCCGGTGTTACTACTTCAAGTTGGAGTTGTTGAGCCATAACCTGTAAGGATGAAGGCGGAAGGATGAAGGATGAACTAAAACCAGTTCCACCAAAACGGCGGCCTTCAATTTCATCCTAAAACTTCATCCTTCATCCCTCATCCTTCATTCCTTACTGGGCGATCGTTTTGCCTTTTTCTACCGCCTCTTCAATCGTGCCGACCATGTAGAAAGCCTGCTCCGGCAGATCGTCGTGCTTGCCGTCAACGATCTCGCGGAAACCTTTGATCGTGTCTTCGAGCTTCACATACTTCCCTTCCAGGCCGGTGAACTGCGCGGCCACGAAGAATGGCTGCGAGAAGAACCTCTGAATTTTGCGCGCGCGAGAAACGATCAGCTTGTCTTCGTCAGACAACTCGTCGAGACCGAGAATCGCGATGATGTCCTGCAGATCTTTGTACCGCTGCAGCACGCGCTTCACGTCCTGCGCAGTGTTGTAGTGCTCTTCACCGATGATGCGCGGATCGAGAATGCGCGACGATGAGGTCAACGGATCGACCGCCGGATAAATTCCCAGTTCGACGATCTGTCGCGACAGAGCCGTCACCGCGTCGAGGTGAGCAAAGGTAGTCGCCGGCGCCGGATCAGTGTAGTCGTCGGCCGGCACGTAAACCGCCTGAATCGACGTAATCGATCCCGTCTTGGTTGAGGTGATGCGTTCCTGCATCTCGCCCATTTCCGATGCCAGGTTTGGCTGATAACCGACCGCGGAAGGCATGCGGCCAAGCAGCGCCGACACTTCAGAACCTGCCTGCGTAAAGCGGAAGATGTTGTCGATGAACAGCAGCACGTCCAGACCCTTATCGCGGAAATACTCGGCGACCGTCAGACCCGACAGCGCCACGCGCAGACGCGCTCCCGGCGGCTCCGTCATCTGCCCATAGATGAGCGCCACCTTCGACTGCTCCATCGCTTTCATGTCGACCTTTGTCATGTCAAACTCGCCGGTATCGTGGAAGTGCTTATTAAACTCATCGCCAAACTGAATGACCTGCGACTCGACCATCTCGCGCAGCAGGTCGTTACCTTCGCGCGTCCGCTCGCCGACGCCGGCGAAAACCGAGAAGCCCGAACGAGCCTTCGCGATGTTGTTGATCAACTCCATCACGATGACCGTCTTGCCGACGCCAGCGCCGCCGAACAAGACCAATCTTGCCGCCGCGCACGAACGGCTGGATCAGGTCGATGACCTTGATGCCGGTTTCAAACATCTGCAATTCCGTCGACTGTTCTTCGAACGTCGGCGCATGGCGATGAATCGGATAGCGCTCGGTGTATTTCACCGCGCCGAGGTTGTCGACCGGCTCGCCGATGACGTTGAGTACGCGACCGAGCGTTCCCTCGCCAACCGGCATTGTTATCGGACCGCCGGTGTCGATGGCCTTCATGCCGCGCACCATGCCGTCAGTCGGCAACATGGAGACGGTGCGAACGCGGCCTTCGCCAAGGTGTTGTTGCACTTCGGCAATTACGTCGATTGGTGTCGGAACGTCAAAACCTTCGGAGACAATTCGCAGCGCCTGGTAGATTGGCGGCAATTGTTTTGCCGGAAACTCAACGTCAACTACCGGACCAATAATCTGCACTACACGGCCTACTGGTTGACCGTTGGTAGCTGTGCTTGCGCTGGACGTAGCCATACTTTCTTTCTGCTCCTCTTTCGTAGCCCTGGAAGGCGAAAAAACGGGAAGGGTTAAAAGCCAGTCAAGATAACACAGTGACGAAAGTTGCGCCAAGCGCGGCAGTTTCGGGTACTGGTTCAGTTTGGTAATTGAAAGCAGCAAGTAATGAGTCGTCGGGAATTCAACGAGGAAAACAAACGATTACAGAACCGAGCGCGGTAGCGCCGGACTCTAAAGTCTAAGTTGGCTATAAGCTGGGCAATACTCTTAATACTCACCTTGACTCAAGCATCCGGCGCTACCGCGCTCGGTTCTGTAATGTTCTACATAGTTCCCGAAGTTGACACAGTCGCGCGACCTGCGGCCAACATTCTGTAAAGTTCGAACCCTCGTGCCGACTCCAAACTGAACCAGTACCCAGTTTCGCTTCTTTGATACCGCAAGCTCAATCGTCTCGGAAGACAAATTGCGGCTTGCCAACCCTGAAAATCGATCCGGTCGCTCGATAAAAGTAGTGGCACTGGTACGAGCAAGACGCAGAGCTTTGAGTTGCACTGGAAATCTCTACTGTACGCGGTCGGCAAGTATTGTTAGCATGGCACCCGGGCAAGCCATGGAATGCTTCGGACAACTCCGAAATAAATTTCCGCAAGCCTATTTCTCTAGCAGCCGTCGGGCGATGGGTTGCATCTGATTCTCGGCCCGATGCACAGACGCGGCTCCTTTAGCAAACGCGGAGCCTTTACTTTAACAATCATCTGCGCGCTACCTTTGTCCTCTCGACGGGTTTTCGCCAGCAGTCGCTTCCTTCAACATAGGAGATTTGAGTAGTGAAGAAATTTCGTTTTCCCTCGCACGTCTCAAGCGCCCATGGACATTTCAGCGAGCTTACAAAGTTGCGCGTGGCGCTGATTTTTGCACTCGTTGCTGTGCTTTCATGTCTGCCATTCTATGTCCTCGCGCAGAATGAAGTTCCGGTTAAGTCAACAAAATCAGATAAATTCACAGTCTTCAGCGATGGCGGTGCATTCGTCATCTACCAGGGCGCTAATGGCGACACTGTCTGCCGCGATGCCACTAAAGACGAAACTCGCGCGCTGAGGTCAGCAGGAAGCGACTCTGGGCTACGTCAGATTAACCATCTCAAGGATGAGAAGTCCGCAGCCTCCGGCGCCAACACTGTAGAGTCAGACACCGGCTTGACGATCATGTTGCAAGGGACTGCGCAACTCGACGCGAATCCACAAGCCAAGGCAGCGTTCATCGCGGCAGCGGCCAAATGGGAAGCGCTAATTAAGGACCCAATCACCATCGTCATTGAAGTGGACTTCGGGACGACCTTTTTCGGACAGCCGTTCAATGACCCGCTTATCCTGGGGGCAACTTCCACTCAGCAACTCTTCTTCAATGGCAACTACACCGACGTTCGCAATAAGTTGGTTAACCACGCGTCTAGTGCTCAGGAGTCAGCTCTATATGCGGCCCTACCGACAAGCTCTGTGCCCACTGACATTGGCAGCACAGAGACGGTGGTTGTCGCGAGCCCGATACTCCGCGCCTTAGGAGCCATCGCTCCTGTCGCGGATCCCCCAAACGAAACAAACTTTGGCCCGGCACCGAAGATTGGCTTCAATTCAGCTTTCGGCTTCGACTTCGATCCGAGCGATGGGATTTCGGGTAACCTGACCGACTTCGACGCCGTTGCGGTCCATGAGATGGGTCATGCCCTCGGCTTTAACTCAGAAGTTGGCGCGCGTGAGCTTGATCCGACCCAACCTATATTTGCGACAGTGTGGGATTTATTTCGCTTTCGCCCGGATACTGCGAACCTGAACAACTTCGATATAGCGCAGCGGATTCTGTCCTCTGGCGGCGAGCAAGTACAATTCAACGGTGGGCCGGAGTTAGAACTATCAACCGGCAAGCCCGATGGCAGCGGCGGTGATGGAGAGCAAGCCAGCCACTGGAAGGACGACGCCCAGATCGGTGGCATCATCAATTTCATAGGCATCATGGATCCCACTATCCAGCGCAACAGGCGCGAGGAGATGACGGCTAACGATCAAGGCGCCATCGACGCTTTCGGCTATTTGATTACCCCCAGCACTCCCCCGCCTAACGACAACTTCGCTAATGCGCAGGTAATAACCGGCACTTCAGGAACGGTCAACGGCACAAACGCGTTTGCCACCAAAGAAACCGGCGAGCCAAGCCATTCACCGGACGGAAATCCCGGAGGCAAGTCAGTGTGGTATCGTTGGACAGCTCCGGGCAGCGGAAGCGCGACCCTCAACACCTTAGCCAGCAACTTTGATACGCTGCTGGCCGT
The DNA here is from genome assembly GCA_963698325.1 of Blastocatellia bacterium. Taxonomy (GTDB): domain Bacteria; phylum Acidobacteriota; class Blastocatellia; order Pyrinomonadales; family Pyrinomonadaceae; genus PSRF01. Next base: position 785,901 of record CAVOQJ010000018.1, read on the forward strand.
CTATACCGGTTCAAGCGTCGATGGGCTTGTCGCAGTTGTAAAGAACGACGACGTTAACCCGGGCGTCGTCACCATCAGCAGTGTGCAGTTCAACGCTGTGGCTGGCACGACTTATCAAATAGCGATAGACGGCTTCGATGCTGACCAGGGCAACATATCTCTCAACTTCACGTTGCCCGCGGGACCGAACACAGTTCAGTTCAACACCAGCACCGCCAACGCGACTGAGACAGCTAACGCGACGACCAAGCTTGATTTACTAGTCACGCGGACGGGCAACACAGCGCTAGCGGCAACCGTTGACTATGCGACCAGTAATGCCACAGCCAGCGACCGGTCTGACTATCTGGCCTCCCGTGGCACCTTGCATTTCGGCGCCGGTGAAACCGCGAAGACAATCCCGGTGTTCATCATTAACGATGTGTTTGGTGAAACTGCGGAGACATTCAACATCACCTTGAGTAATCCGGTAGGTTGCACACTCGGCTCAACGGTAGCGATGGTTATAACCATCAACAGTGATGAAGCTGTCAATGGACTGAATCCGGTCAGGGATCCCGGCTTCAACACCGACTTCTACGTCCGCCAACACTATCTTGACTTCTTTAACCGCGTCCCCGATCAGGGCGGTCTCGATTTCTGGAAGAATCAACTCAACGAGTGCGAGAACGTCCCCTTGCCAGGCGGCTTCACGGACGCCCAGGAATGCCGCGACATTCGCCGTATCAATGTCTCGGCTGCCTTCTTCCTCTCGATCGAGTTTCAACAGACCGGCTATTTGGTTGAGCGTCTCTACAAAGTGGCTTACGGCGACGCCCTGGGCGCGTCGACGTTAGGCGGCGCGCATACTCTCTTGGTGCCCATCGTCCGGTTCAACGAGTTTCTGGCCGACACGCAGCAGATTGGCCTTGGCGTGGTAATTGGTCAGCCAGGCGCGGATCAATTATTGGAGAGCAACAAACAGGCTTTTATAGCAGATTTTGTGCTGCGCTCGCGCTTCACTACCGCCTTCCCACTCTCGGTCACGTCCATGCAGTTTGTTGACACGCTGAACAGCAACGCCGGCGGCGTCCTCTCGCCGGCAGAGCGGACGCTGTTGATTACCGAGCTCAGCTTCGGCGCGAAGACGCGTGCACAGGTTCTGAGAGCGGTCGCTGAAGATCCGGACTTGTTTGCCGCTGAAAGCAACCGTGCTTTTGTGTTGGTACAGTACTTCGGCTATCTGCGCCGCAACCCAAATGATCCGCAGGACACGGACTACACTGGCTATGACTTCTGGCTCCGCAAGCTCAATGAGTTCAACGGCAACTTCGTCAGCGCCGAGATGGTCAAAGCCTTCATCCTCTCGGGTGAGTATCAGGGCCGCTTTGGACCATGAGGAATCAGGCTGCTTATTTGTTCACCTGAGGGATTGCAAGTCATCTCGATCACGTGATAACGCTTGCGCAAGCTCGCGAGTTCTTTAGCCTGTCGCGCAAGAATCTCCTGATAATCTTCGGGAGGATTGCCCCAGCAGCCGACGAGTTGGTAGAACCGGATCTCTCTCCCTTTGGCATCAACCAGTTTACCTTTCCGGCAACGTGTTCGCAGTTCTTTTAGTTTCTCGGCGACTGTGATCGTTTTAACTTCGCTCCTCTCGGACCCTGGTTTCGCCGCTTGAGCCGAAACAACATCAGAAGGTTTGATCCCGGAAGGCAAACAACTATCGCCGGGAGGCTCGGGCGATGACACAATGGATAGGAGCGCTGCACTGACAAGAAATAATAATGACATTGGTTCCTCCGTCTGAAAACGTTTTCAAGGGAAGTTTACTGGTTGCAAATTCCAGCGCGAAATGGTCAACCGCTCCTTTGTCTTCGGCCAAGGAGTCTGGTATCGCTAGTCGACAAAGACGGAACCGGGAGCCGTAGCGACCGGCTCCAACCTGCGATACAGAAACCGTTCAATGCCAGCGCGGCTGCGTAAGCAAAGAGTTCAGCAACGGGTCGACGAATACCGAACCGGGAGCGGTAGCGACCGGCCGCGATGTGCACAGAAGCAATGCAGCGTGCTTAACGGCGACGCGTGATGCATACAGGCTCGTATGAACCGTGCGTCCGGTCGCTATCGCTTCCGGTTCCGTATTCGTCGACACATGTTGCCAGAGTTTTTGCTTCGGCGTGCAATCGAGTTTTTCACACAACCTCCGTAGCGACCGGGTGCCACTTGCAATACACAACCGCTTCAATGCACGGAGATCGTGACCACGGTTACATTCTAGTTTGACCTGAGAGCCTCTGAAATGAGACGAATTGCCTTAATCCTAACTATCGTCCTGGCGCTGTTTGCTTGCTCCATGTTCGGGGGACCCGTCTTGTCCCGTGCCAGTGAAAACAAAACGCCGGTTGATGCAAACGACATTACGGGTTCCGGCAACCCAGGGCAGAATCAAACAGATAGATGGACCGCCTGGTCGAACGATGGAGCCATAGAGCAAACGAACGAACAAGCCAGCGAAGAAGGCGAAGATCCAGACATGCCCAAGGGAAGGCGCGGTGGCATCGACGAAAAAACTTATATGCGCCTTCGCGATGAGTACATCGCCCGCCGCCGCGGATTGGAGCCGGGCCGGCCTTTCGATCCGGAAGCACGTGGCCGCGCCATCAGACAAATGCAAGTGCAGGAAGCATTACAGGCTGAAATCGCCAAACGGCTTACCTTGGACAGAGCCGGCGCGTTTGGGCCAAATGCTGCGACTGCTGCCTGGACCGCGATTGGTCCAGCGCCGCTGCCAAATGCAATTGTCCAGGGTCAGGCATGGACCGGTCGCGTCACCGCAGTCGTAGTTGATCCTACCAACTCGGCAAAAGTCTATCTGGGCACTGCCCAGGGTGGCGTCTGGCGTTCGCTCGATGGGGGAACCACGTGGACCAATATATTTGATAACGCGCTCACACAGGCGGTTGGGTCGCTGGCGTTGGCGCCCTCAAACCCAACTATTCTTTATGTTGGTACTGGCGAATCAAACCGTAGCGGTGATTCCTTTTTCGGCGTCGGAGTTTATCGCATTGATAATGCTGATACGTCCGTTACGCTGGTAGGACCAATCAACCCCCCGTTTTCCTTCAGTACCGGTGGCGGGACGGCATTTACGACAGCTTTTGCCGGACGCTCGATCAGCCAAATTGTTGTTCATCCCACGCAGCCGGGAACAATCTTCGTCGGCACCTCCTCCGGCATCGGCGGCAGCGGCGCGAATTCGCTTTCCAATTTCATACCGCCGCTTGCTCTCCTGGGCCTTTATCGATCCACGAACGCCGATGGTCCCATTGGATCTATTACATTTCAAAAGCTGGCGGTGGCAACGGCCGGCGGCAGTCTCGATGTGCCCGCCACCGGCAATCGCCGTATCACAGATCTCGTAATGGAGCCCGGCAACCCTGACAACCTCATAGTGGGAGTGTTTGGAGCTGCGGCTCCTAATGATGGCGGTATTTATCGAACAACGAATGCCCTCGCGGCCAATCCGACTTTCACGCACGTCCTGCAAATCTCAATAGATCGGATTCAGTTTGCAATTAATAAAAATACTTCGACGGAAGTAGTCAAGGTGCTGGCGGCAACCGGCGAAGCTCCGAGCCCGGCCAGTTGCTCCTCAACAACGCAATTCGGAATTCTGCGGCAATCAGTGGATGGCGGCGCTACCTGGCCGAGTTCCGATGCCACCGCGACCACGGGCGGGATACTCACCGGCGCCGGAGGCTTTTGCGGCCCCCAGTGTTTCTACAACGTCACTGTCGCCATCGATCCGAAGAACGCCAACACGATCTATATTGGCGGTAACCTACCGGGCGCGTGCTCGGGACTGATAAAAAGATCGTCAAATGGCGTCACCTTCTCGGAAGACTCCGTGGGACTGCATGCTGATTCCCATGCCCTGTATTTTGATCCGCTGACCACGCCTTCAACCATCTTTACTGGAAACGATGGCGGCGTTTGGAAGCGATCCGCCGACGCAGCCGTCGGTACATCCTGGACCAATCTCAATAGCGCGCCGCTTAACACCCTGCAGTTCGAAAGCGTGGCAGTCCATCCAATCGATCAGTTCATGACGATTGGCGGCACGCAGGACAACGGCACGGAGGCACAACTCATCGCTACGGGGAACTGGATCAACGCCGAGAGTGGCGATGGCGGCTACGCGCTGATCGATCAGAGCGCGACCGATACCACCAACGTCACGACGTATCACACATTCTTCAATCGCACGGGATCGCAAATTGGTTTTGACCGTATCGTCAACGTACCTAACTGTCTACCTGTTTTTAACTCCTGGCCGACGCGAGGAGATTTCGGAATCGCTGACATACCCTTTCCCGCTTGCGATGGCACTCCGTTTGTCCTCAACAACGGCATCAGCAGAAACGATGCCGTCCTTTGTTCTATGCGCCAATGGCCCTCGGACCAGGAGCGCCAAACACGGTCTACTTCGGAACTGACAGACTCTACCGCTCCAGCAGATCGAGGTGACCACATGACGTCGTTAGCCAGGCGCCTATCACCGGATCGCCGATCAGTACTATTGGTATCTCGCCACAGGCTGATGGTTACCGCATTGTCGGCTTACAGAATGGCCAGGTCTGGGCAACATCGACGGCCTCATCGACGCTGGTGAATATTACGAGCGGATTGTTTCCGACAAATCCGAACGGCAGTACGAACAAGTTTGTCGGGCGCGCCGTAATCGATCCAAATAACAAAGACATAGCCTACATAGCATTTTCTTTCTTCGCTCCGGCGGGACAGGGTATTTGGAAGATTACGAATCTCGGGGCCGCCGCAGGGGCTTCGCCCGTCGTGCCAAATTGGACAGCTGCCGGCAGCGGTATTCCCAGCGTGCCCATTAATGCGCTCGTCATCGACCCCACTAATTCGAGCCATATTTTTGCGGGAACCGATATTGGTGTTTACAACTCAACCGATGGCGGCGTCAGTTGGAGCCCATATGGCAGCGGCCTGCCTCGCTCGGCGGTTTTTGACTTGGCCATTCAAAGTCCCAGTCGAATTCTGCGCGCCGCTACTCACGGCCGCGGCATTTGGGAAACTTCGATTCCCAACACCGCAGCAGCAAATACAGTGCAGTTCACGACGAGCAGCATGAGCGGTAACGAAACATTGAACCAGACGACGGAAATCGATTTACCGGTCACGCGAGCCGGTGACACTTCGGGTGCGGCCACAATCGACTACGCGAGCGCTGACGGAACAGCCAGCCAACGATCTGACTATCTGGCCGCGCTCGGCACTTTGCATTTCGCCGCCGGTGAGGTCTCGAAAACGATTCCAATTTTCATCGTCGATGATCGCTTTGGTGAAGACGCCGAGACGTTCAGCGTCAACTTGTCGAACCCCGTAGGTTGCACACTTGGCTCACTCGCCACCTTCAACGTCACGATCAACAGTAACGAGGCCGTTAACGGACCCAATCCAGTCACCGACACCAGCTTCAGCAGCGACTTCTTCGTCCGCCAACACTACCTCGACTTCCTTAACCGTGTACCCGATCAGAGCGGTCTCGATTTCTGGAAAAATCAGATCGACGAGTGTCAGACGAAGGAGTGCCGCGACATTCGCCGTATCAATGTCTCGGCTGCCTTCTTCCTCTCGATCGAGTTCCAACAGACCGGCTATCTGGTGGAGCGTCTCTACAAAACGGCTTATGGCGAGGTCGCGGGTACCTCGACGTTAGGCGGTACCCATCAGCTCTCGGTGCCCGTCGTTCGACTCAACGAGTTTCTGGCGGACACTCAGCAGATCGGTCGCGGTGTAGTGATTGGTGCTCCTGGTGCTGACCAGTTATTGGAGAACAACAAGCAGGCATTGATAGCAGAGTTTGTGCTGCGCTCACGCTTCACAAATCTCTATCCGGTGTCTATGACGCCGGGCGCATTTGTCAACGAACTCAGCGCACATGCCGGCCCTGTTTTGTCGCCGGCAGAGCGCGATCAATTGGTTAATGATTTGACTTCCGGCGCGAAGACGCGAGCGGAAGTCTTGCGCGCAGTCGCCGAAGATGCCGACTTGTTTGCCGCTGAAAGCAACCGCGCCTTTGTGTTGGTACAGTACTTCGGTTATCTGCGGCGCAATCCCAACGACAGTCCCGATTTAGACTATACTGGCTATGACTTCTGGCTCCGCAAGCTCAATGAGTTTAATGGCAACTTCGTCAACGCTGAGATGGTCAAGGCCTTTATCCTCTCGGGTGAGTATCAGGGCCGCTTTGGACCATGATAGCCAGGCAGCAGACCAACCATTAGGAAGGCTTGCGGCAGCAATCGGGCTTTCCGGCTGTGAGAAAGTGCGCCAGGGTGAGTAATGTTACCCACTACCCTACTTTGTAGCGCAATAGCTTTGAACAACAGCGCGCAATTGAGAGGCACATTGGTTGCTTAAACCAGCGCACGAAGTCCTGGCTGAGAGTACGCGATTGTGGTGGTAGTTGTGATCGGCAGCTGAAATGAAGAAGAAACAAGCCAGGACCACGTGGAATTCCCCTTGATCGTTTCGTGCCACGTGATCGCTGCCAGAATATTCGGGAAATGAGATTTAAGTTTTGAAGAGTTTTCACCCCATCCCTCGCTCCGCCAAACGTAGAAAGGCGTTCGGCCGCTCAACGCACATCCTTCTCGTTCCAGCACTGAGCCTGGCCCTCGTCGGATTAATTTCATATTTGTCGCTCTATGCAAGCGCGCAGAACGAAACCGCCTCAGTTGGAGCGAAGGGATTGCAGAGTCATAAGCCGGAAGCTGTTCCGGGCGAACTGCTGGTACGCTTCCGTCCTGGTTCCACTATGGCGCGGATGAAAGGCAAGGTGCCCGCGAGCCTTACGCTGGTAGCTGAAGGAAGAAATATTTCACTTCAGATCGAGCGCTTCGCCGGCTCTGATCTCGTTGAAGGTCTGATGCTCGCCAGAGTCGCTCCTGAAGATAGCCACTTAGCGGCGAGAATTTTAAGAATTCGGGACGATGTCCTCTATGTCGAACCAAACTATATCCGTCACGCGGACGTTGTACCCAACGACCCGCACTACGCCGATTTGTGGGCCCTTAAAAACGCGCCGCCGGGCGGAGCAGGAATCAGCGCTGAAGCCGCGTGGGACACGACGACGGGCAGCCATAGCGTCGTAGTCGGCGTCGTCGATACTGGTATTGACATCGGCCATCGCGACCTCACCGATAATATCTTCGTAAATTCGGGCGAAATTCCGAACAACGGCGTGGACGACGACGGCAACGGCTTCACTGACGATGTCAACGGATGGGATTTTGCAAACAACGACCGGATAGTCTTCGACAACGCCAACGATGACGCGCACGGCACGCACGTGGCGGGAACCATCGGCGCTCGCGGCAACAACGCCGTTGGCGTAGTAGGTGTTAACTGGGACGTGCAAATCATGCCGCTCAAGGCTCTCGGCCCAATGGGAGGTACTGATTCGAATATTATCTCAGCCCTCCAATACGCGAAGATGATGCGGCAACACGGTGTCAATCTGCGCATCCTGAATAATAGTTACGGGGCGCAGGGCTTTTCGCAGTCGCTGCGTGATGCGATTAACGAGCTTAACTCTGCCGGGATTCTCTTCGTCGCGGCGGCCGGGAATGAGAGCACTAACAACGATTTCGTCCCGCTGTACCCGGCGAGCTATGAGCTACCAAATATCATTTCTGTGGCGGCCACCTCGAGCTCAAACCTCATCGCCTCGTTTTCCAACCGCGGCGCGCAAAGCATTCATCTTGTCGCGCCTGGTCAGGATATCCTGAGCACAACGCCGCGCGGCTATACGGGAGGCGGACTCGTCGTCGCCGACACTGAACCGGACGGTTCGACTTACTCATTCTTCAGCGGCACTTCGATGGCCTCCCCCAAGTTGCCGGCGCGGCTGCGCTCGCCTGTGCGGCTAATCCAAATATTTCCTTACAACAGTTGCGGGCTGCCGTCATCTTTGCTGGCGACGAAAGCGGCGACTTCGCGAGTATTACGATTACCGGTCGCCGCCTCAACGCAAATAAAACTTTGCAGGCAGCACTCGAAAACGATACTACTGCGCCCGCAGCTGCAGCTAACTTTCGGGTTAACTCGCAGACTGGGCGCCGCGTCGAACTGCGCTGGGACGAAGCAGGCGACGACGTTACGAGCTCGCGTGCTTCGCTCGATGAGATTAACTTCACCGATGCTGGCACCAGTGAAGTATTCAAGCTCAACTCAACGCGCGCGCTCGACCCCGGCATTGAGCGCACGGTTTTCGTCAGCATTCCCTTCAAGCACACCTCCGGACAACTGTCCCTGCGCACATTTGATAACGTCGGAAACAGCAGCACGACCACAGTGGCAGTAACCGTCGCCGCCGATGTAGCCGACCCCTATACCGAGACGCTTGATGCCCCTGCCGCGCTAACAGCACAGAACAGTGGCGCCCACATTGGTGTCAGAGGCGACGACATTACCTTCGATTTTGTTGGTCTACCCTTCCCATTTCCGTTCTTCGACGCAACGGTGACGAGCGTTGCCGTTTCCTCAAACGGCGCTCTCTACGTCCCCATGCCGCCCGACTTTGCCGTGCCACATCCGAATGTGGGAAACGGAGATGGGGCGGCGCCCACCACCGCGAATCTGGACCACCTGGCGATGATTGCCGGGATGTGGAGCGATCTGCGCACCGACCGCGGAGCGACCGACGACGTATACGTGGTTCAACCAGACCCCGACCGAATCATCTTCCGCTGGCAGGCGGTGGAATTCGGCAGCGAGACGCCGGCCAATTTCGAGATCGAACTCCGCCGCGACGGCACCATCCAGACTCGCTACGGCTCAGGTAATCAAAACCTGACGCCTGTCGTCGTCGGTATCTCTGGCGGCGACCCCGCGACTTATGTCATCCCAACGCACACGTCTGAGGCAGCGGCAATTAGTTTGACCAACGCGCAGGGCGTGACGTTTGCGCTGCGCAACCCGCCGCCACCGCCAAGCTCCGATCTCGCAGTGACTACTTCGGCCAGCCCCAACCCGGTAGTGTCGGGTCTGAACATAACGTTCAACGTTAGCGTCAACAACCTCTGACCCAGCCTGGCTGAAGACCTGGTGATGACAGACGTGCTACCCGCCGGGACGACCTTTGTTTCCTGTACCTCTTCGCACATCTTCGCGACCTGTACCGGCCCAGCCGTCGGCACCAATGGAACTGTGACTGGCCAGATCGCGACCCTGAATCCGGTTTCTTCGATTGGCTTCACGATTGTGGCAAACGTCACGGCGGCACCTGGAGCATCGCTACAAAACAACGTCTCAGCAACAAGCTTCCGCCCCGATCCTAATCTGTCGAACAACTCGGCCAGTTCCTTGAGTGCCGTCGTGGCAGAAACGTTCTTCAGCGCCGTAAGGTCAATCGCTGCCGGCCGCATGCACACTTCAAGCGTGCGTAATGACGGAACAGTCTGGAATTGGGGCACTGGAAGCAACGGTCAACTTGGTAATGGCAATAGCGGCATCGGTGTCGCAGTGGCGACCCCGGTTCAAGTCGCCGGGCTTGAAGGTTTCACTTCCGTTGCGGACGGCAATGGTTTCGTCATCGCTCTAAAGTCGGACGGGACTGTATGGGGATGGGGTATTAACAGCAGTGGACAACTCGGCGATGGCACGACGATGGAGCGCACGAGACCGGTGCAGACATTTGGACTAACAGGCGTCACGGCAATTGCTGCCAGCGGTTCCTATGGGGTCGCCCTGAAGTCGGATGGCACAGTCTGGGTGTGGGGCGCAACCTTCTCAATCGGCTCGAATACCTCGACCGTAAGAACTATGCCCGTGCAGTTAACCGGTATTGCCGACGTTGCGGCCGTCTCAGCCGGAGCTGCCCTCCTCATGCTCAAGACTGACAAGACAGTTTGGGCTGCGGGTGGTAACTCGCGCGGTCAAATTGGGGACGGAACCACAATTGATCGCCCGTTCCCAGTGCAGGTGAATAGCCTATCGAACGTTGCCGCCATCGCTGCGGGAGGTGACGAATTCAGTGTCGCGGTCAAGGAAGATGGAACCGTCTGGGCCTGGGGTATCAACTTCAACGGTCAACTGGGACCAGGCGGAGGACCCATGAATTTTGACCCGCACCCAACGCCCCTTCAGGTCACAGACTTGCCCACTGGAATGACCAACATCGCCACCGGAGAAGACTTCTGCCTGGCACTCGCGGGTGATGGCACCGTCTGGTCATGGGGCAATAACAGCGACTTTCAACTGGGTCAGGGTATATCGGTCGGACAGAATCCCATCCCGAAGCAGATTCCGAACTTCAACGGTGTCGTTGCGCTTGCGGGAGGCGTCAATCACAGTGCGGCGCTAAAGACAGACGGTTCAGTCTGGACCTGGGGTGGTAATAGTGAGGGCCAGCTGGGCGACGGCTCAACTACACAGCATTTGGCGCCGGCGCGCGTTAGTGGACTGGAAACAGTGAGCTCTCCTTCATTCAATCCGCCCGGCGGCGGCTTCTCAGCTGCGGTTGATGTGACGATCACTTGTGCAACTCCCGGCGCAACGATTCACTTTACTACTAATGGAAACGAGCCGACCGAAAGCGATCCCATCATTGCCTCCGGCGGAACCGTTCATTTAACCGGCTTTACTTTCCTTCGGGCCCGCGCCTGGAAGACTGGGTCCATTCCGAGCAGCACGACCTTTGGACAATATGACATCAACATCCCGGCCAACCCCATAGACACCTCGCAGTTTTTTGTGCGACAGCATTATCTCGATTTCTTCAGCAGAGAACCGGACACCCCTGGCCTCGATTTCTGGACGAACAACATCGAGAGTTGCAATGGCGACGTGCAATGCCGCGAGGTAAAACGTATTGACACGTCAGCTGCGTTCTTCCTTTCAATCGAGTTCCAGGAAACAGGCTATCTGGTCCATCGTATCTACAAAGTCGCTTTTGGCAATTTACCTGGCAAGCCTGTTCCCTTGACCCGCGAGCAGTTTCTTCCTGATCTGCAACAGCTGGGCCAGGGGGTTGTGGTGGGACAGGGGGACTGGCAAACGCAGCTTGAAAACAATAAGAGAAGCTACGTCGATCTGTTTGTGCAGCGGGTTGAATTCGTCGCGCGCTACCCAACTACAATGACGGCGGAGCAATTCGTGGATGCCCTGAATGCCAACACCGGCGGCGCGCTAACACAGGGCGAGCATGACGCGCTCGTTGCCGACTTAACTATGGGGACAAAGACGCGGGCCCAGGTGCTTCGCGCGGTAGCCGAGAACGCTGAGGTAAGCCGGCGTGAGTTTAATTCAGCATTTGTGTTGATGCAGTATTTTGGCTATCTCCGCCGCAACCCAAACGATCCGCCGGAAGCTGGTCTGGATTTCGCAGGCTATAACTTCTGGCTGAACAAGCTCAATCAATTCAACGGAAATTTCCGCAACGCTGAAATGGTAAAAGCCTTCATTGTTTCAGCCGAGTATCGACAGCGCTTTGGTCCGTGATAGGTGAGGGTGGAAGCCCGTCAGGGAGGAGCTTTACAAGACCGTTAGGGTTAGAAAACGCCGACGAGCTAACGGTCGGGTTCTGCAAACGTCTAATGCTTTTCTTCCGGATCTATCCTGATCTTCATCCGCTGAAGTACTTGCACGTCCTCAGCAGTAAGCTCAAGGCTTGCTTCACCGCTTTCTTCTTCGCCTGAATGAGGCCGCAAACCAATCTCCAGACGCAGCGTCAACTCCATTTCGTAACCTGCATCTCGAAGTCGTTCGATTGCTTCGGCTACCTGGAGTGAGTTTTCTACCGACTCATTGATCGCCGTGCCAATTTCTCGAACAATCTCTTTTGCGTCGTCGTCTATTTCCAAGCTGCAACGCCCCGGTTCTGAAAAACTATCGCCTTGAAAACTGAAACCCTCCGGATGCTGTTAACCGCATCACATGCTACGCGAGGCTCCGGTGGAGGGTCAACCACCAACATCCTAAGTCTGTATTAGGAACAGCGTGAAGTAGGTCAGATATCTCTGTCTGTAGGAGGTAGAGATCTCCTACATCTCATTTAACATTTCTCAACTACCATTTAGAGACTCCGGTTTGAAGGTACTGATGCAGTTTGAGGAGCAACTAGAGTTAACCATTCCCACTCACGATAGCCCTAGTGGCATGAAGTCAGTACCACTACGCGGTAGCGGGTGGGTAGTAGATTCGGGCCTTGAAAAAGCGCATTGACGCCGTGAACATGCGAGCGGAACCCACCCGCTACCGCGTGGTGGTACTGACTTCATATCACTGCACCGAGAGCGATTCTCAGCCTTCATCATCGTGCTGATGGTCAAACGCATCAGTAGACGGTCCGAACTCGTGAAGCTTGAGGCTCGAATTATCGTGGCGCGAAAACGAAAAATGACAACTCAAGAATGGTGACTGGAAAATCTTCCGTTTAAAAGTTGAACTCTGAACTCCGCTCCATTACTCTTAACGTGAATACCCCAATCTAGTCTGACAAAACCTGGGAGGGAGGGAGTTCTCTATGCCTGAAGTTGGAGATACTGCCCCGGACTTTGAGCTGCCGAGCCATTTGGAAAAGGGAAAGAAGGTAAAGCTCTCGGATTTCCGCGGCAAGAACAATGTTGTGCTGGCATTTTATCCGCTGGCGTGGACGCCTGTTTGAACCGCGCAGATGCCTGCGTACGAGGCCGACCTCGAACGCTTCCAAGGCTATGATGCTCAGGTTCTGGGCATATCAGTCGATAGCGTTCCCTGTAACACCGCGTGGGCCAAAAGTCTCGGCGGTCTGTCTTATGATCTTTTAAGCGATTTCCATCCGAAGGGCGAAGTCGCCAAACTCTATGGAGCGTATCGCAACAGCGACGGCATCTGCGAGCGCGCACTTTTCATTGTGGACAAGGAAGGCAAACTTGCCTACAAGGACATCCATAACATTGGAGACCAGCCGGACAACGAGGATCTATTCGAAGTCTTGCGTAAACTGTAGAGACGGATAGAGAACAGGATAAGGGGTAATGGGTAAGGGGTATGGGTAAGGGGATGGCGAAGAGGTCATATCCTTGGATTAACGCTACCTCGGTTAGCTTCGAAGCTTTTTGATCTCTATCCCCTGTCTCTTTTCCCCTGACCCCTGTCCCCTTCCCCCGGGCTTTCACGTATGTCTTTCTCAAGAAAATGTGTTCCATTCACGCCGTTTGAAGATGAACTCGCCAAAAGCACTGTTGCGCTTGTGACCGCCGGCGGTGTTCACCTCAAGGACCAGGAGGCTTTCAATATCGCCGATGAGCTCGGCGATCTGGGCTACCGCATTCTTCCTGAGGACGTTGATTCTTCTGATCTAATGGTCACCCATCATCACTACGACCACAGCGACGCCGACGAGGATATCAATGTGGTATTCCCAATCGATGTGCTTCGCGATCTGCAGAAGGACGGGTTTATTCGCGACGTGGCGCGAAAACACGTAGGGTATATGGGCTACACGATGCAGCTCAAAGCGATGTATGAAGGGACAGCGCGCGAAATCGCCAACGAAATTGACAGGGGCTCTAAAGCTGATGTGGTGGTTTTGACTGGTGGTTGACCGAGCGTCTGCCACCGCACGGTCGTCGCGGTCCAACGTGAAATTGAAATGAAAGGAATCCCGACGGTCTTGATTACGGTCAGCCCGGAAGTTTCAGCACAAATGCGGCCGCCCCGAGCGCTTTACCCAAACGGCTTTAAGATCGGCAATAGCCTCGGGAAGCCTGGTATGCGTGACTTGCAAAAAACGGTATTGCGCGACGCACTAACGCTCCTGACGGAAAACACGCGGCCCGGACAGATTATTACCCGTGACTATCCTGAGTATGGTGAATTCCATGAACCCCCGCGCGTTAGGAAATAGTTTCGAGTTCCGAGTTCCGAGTTGGCTCTTCGCTAGACATGCATTGATGCCCGAAGCATTGAAACCATAGAACCAAAACCCATAACCCGAAACTCGGAACTCCGAACTCGGAACTCGAAACTTCATTGAATTATGTATGACACCATTGGAATATTGACTGGTGGCGGTGACGCGCCCGGTCTCAATGCGGTTATTCGTGCCGTCGTGACTACAGCCACCGGACAATATGGGCTGAAGGTTATCGGAATAGAAGATGGCTTTGAAGGTTTGTTAGGTGAGACGCAGACGCGTCCGCTGACTGCCTCTGATGTTCGTGGGCTACTGCCACGTGGCGGGACGATTTTGGGAACCCGCAATCGTGGCAAGTTTGTCGAACGCAACGAACAAGGAGTTGTTACTAAGCCAGAGGCTGTTTACGACGAAGCCGTTAAAAATCTTCGCCGCCTGGGCATCGATGCACTGGTGGTGCTGGGCGGTGAAGGAACGTTAACGATCGCTGCCGATTTTGACCGCTTGGGTATCCCTGTCGTCGGTGTTCCCAAAACCATCGACAACGATCTAGCCTGCACGGAACTAACATTCGGCTTTATCACAGCGATGGATTTCGCGACCGATGCGCTTGATCGGTTGCACACCACGGCCGAGTCACACGAGCGCGTTATGATCCTTGAAGTAATGGGTCGGCACACCGGCTGGATCGCTTTGCATTCAGGGATCGCGGGTGGCGCGGACGTGATTCTCATTCCCGAAATCCCATTCACCATGCAGTCAGTGGCAGACAGAATACGCGCGCGTGATGCCGCCGGATATAATTTCAGTATTGTCGTCGCAGCCGAAGGAGCAATTGAGACGGGGCACGAACTCATCTACCAGGACAAAGGCGACAAGCAGCACGCGCCGCGCCTCGGTGGCATCGGAGCTTACTGTCAGCGAGAGCTCGAGGCCCTTACCGGCAAAGAAACACGTTGCGTGGTACTGGGACACCTGCAAAGAGGTGGCAGACCCAATGCTTTCGATCGTATGCTGGCAACGAATTATGGATCGTGCGCGGTGAGAGCGCTGGTCGAAGGAAAGCTCGGAATGATGGTGGCGCTACAGGCAGGCGACGTCATCACGGTTCCCATAAGCGAGGCAATCGCCAATGTTAAAACGGTGCCGGTGAACGGCCAGTTGGTGCGCACCGCTCGGGATACGGGAATCTCTTTTGGCGCTCCTGATGAAGCGAAATATCACCGCCAGATCAAATAGTCTGAAGTCTGGAGTCTGGAGTCGACAGTCTGGAGTCGTGAGTCGTGAATCTGGAGTCTTCAGCATGAAGTCTCGGCAAAGAAGAAGATCGACTTAGACTCTGGACTCTAGACTCTGGACTCTGGACTCTAGACTCTGGACTTTTCGAAAGTGAGGGTTAGTTGTCAGCAGATATCAAAATTAGACTTCAGTCGGAACTGGACGAACTGGAATCCGAGTTGCGCGTTCACCTGCCGAAAGAGATTAAGCGCGCGCTTGAGTTTGGCGACCTGCGCGAAAACTCTGAATATCGCGCCGCACTTGACCGGCAGAATGTGGTGAAGGCGCGCATTGTCGAGTTACGCCAACGCATCAGTGAGATTTCGTCGATCGACCCTTCCAGGATTTCGCGCGACAAAGCAGGTTACGGTTCGACACTGGTCCTCTACGACAGTGAGCGAGATGAAGAAGTAACTTACCGCCTGGTTACACCGGAAGAGAGCGATCCGCAGGGAGGCTTGATTTCAACGACCTCTCCTGTCGGCAAAAGCTTGATGGGCAAGGAAGAAGGCGATGAAGTAGTGGTGCGCACTCCCGCCGGCGCGCGCAACTTCGAGATCAGACGGCTGACTACGATTCATGATGAAATCGCAGACAAGCCTTAGTGCGGTGCCGCCGGCGATTGTGGCTGGGTTCTGAAATAGTTATACCCATCCGCGACCGCGGCTCGTGCTTACATAGAGCCTTGACAGCGCTTTTACCCGTCCCTAAAATTCGCCGCTTGTTGCCGTGAATAGCTGTAAACTAGCCAGGCTTTTCGGCATAATGGCCTAAAGGAGAATTGAACCCGAAGATGTTTGTGGGTGGCATCGGCCGCGGGGCGCAGAGGATCATCGACGCGATGGTGCGCTGGCTTGCTCACGGTCATATCAATCCAAATATCCTGACCGTCATCGGTGTTGCCATAAATGTTCTCTCGGGGTTGCTCTTCGGCTTCGGGAGATTTTTCTCGGCCGGAATCGTCCTTATTGTCGCCAACCTTTTTGACATGCTTGACGGGCAAGTGGCCCGCTTGTCGGGGCGGGTGACGCGTTTTGGCGGCTTTCTGGATTCATCGCTGGACCGTCTTTCCGACATGGTTGTTTTTGTCGGATTGATGGTCTTTTATGCAAGAGATACGCAGTTTCACTCAACTCTTAACGTTTTTCTTGCGGGCGCAGGACTAATGGGGTCAGTTATGGTAAGCTACGCGAGCGCCCGTGCCGAGAGTCTTATTCCCAAGTGTGACGTGGGCTTTCTCAGACGTCCCGAGCGTGTAGTTCTTTTTATTATTGGCGCCTTAAGCACTCATCCGGGTTCGACCAACTTCTTCGCTAATCGAATGCCGGCGGTACTGTGGGTACTCGCGGTAGGTTCTTATTGGACCTTCGCTCACCGCATGTATCACACGTGGTATGAATTGACTAAACTGAAGACTGAATCGAACGCAGAAGAGATACAGCCCGCACTTTCCGCATCAAATTCCGGGCCCGAACGACGCGCTGAACAGCCCCTGGTACACAAAGCCGGCTAACGCAGCCCGACGACGTTTAATCGATATCGGCTTTCAGTGTTTGAGGTTAAAACTAACGTGACCATCTGCCCTTGCTGCGGTTTTAAGTCGAACGGTGTTCTAAGCGAAGGCTGCTCATCCTGCGGCGCCCGCCCGGTTGGCGAACCGCTCCCGAGACCTGAACACGAATTACCATCCTACGCGCGCTCGCTCGTCCTTGCGGTTACCGGGACCTTGATGGTTCTCCTGTTCCTGACTCAAACAATCATTGCCATAGCTCAAATCTCAACCCGGGGTGCCAAGTCTAACCTGGTGGCTCTTTCGATGATCCCTACTGATTGGCGACCGTGGCTCGCCGCCGCCGAGACCGCCGCCTGGCGTCTCAAGTGGGTAATGATTCCAATCACAGTGTTGGTACTTTTCGGGTGCAGAAAACTTTATCGCTCGATGCTGGCGGAGTCTGCGCGTTTCTGCGGACAACGCTATGCGCTTCGTGGCTACGTAGCTTCAGCGTCCATACCTTTATTGGTCTTGATCTTGATCGGTGTGACGGTGCCGGAACGATTGCGCCAGCGCCAGCTGGGGATTGAGGCTGGGAACAAGGCGCTTGGTTACGCTACGGATCGATTGCTCCTTGAATATCGAAACAAGTTTGGCACGTTGCCATCTGACAAGAGAGATCTGGCTCGTCTTCCCGATCCTGACGGCAGGATTGCTGCTTTACTAAGAGAGATCGATGCCTCGGAATACAAGGTGAGCGCTGAGGTCGCGGCAGTACCAAAGCAAAACCCACGATCGCTACGCGGAGCAGTTATCCGCAATGCCTCACTCAGTACCGCTGCCGATGAGCCCTTGAGCGAAGGACTGTCATTCACAAATTACGAGCTGCGCCTTCCAGGCGGAGACAAACTCCTAAACACTGAAGATGATTTGATCGTTATTGACGGTGTGACTTACAAGACCTCTGAACTTCCGCGACGTAGTAATAATACTTCCGTTACGATGCCAAGCCGGCAACGCTAAGCGGCCCTAAACCCTAAGCCAGTTTATGCATCGCACGACGCCCTGTATACTTGCAGGGCGTTGTTATTTAAAGGAACAACGATCGACCGAACTGACTGCTGACGAATGTTCCGAAAAGTTCTCATTGCCAACCGAGGCGAGATCGCCGTGCGAATAATTCGTGCCTGCCGCGATCTGGGAATCTCGCCAGTAGCTGTTTACTCGGAAGCGGATGCGAAGGCGGTCCACGTCGGTCTTTGCGACGAAGCAGTCTCGATTGGACCGGCCCCTTCTGTTCTGAGTTATCTGAACATCCCCGCGATCATTGCCGCAGCAAAAACAACGAAAGCTGAAGCCATCCATCCCGGCTATGGCTTTTTGGCCGAGAACGCAGATTTCGCGCGCGCAGTAGCGGAAGCCGGCTTAACCTTCATTGGCCCAGGTGCAGACGCAATGGAGATTATGGGATCGAAGATTAGCGCCAGACGGGCTGCGGTTGAAGCCGGCGTTCCAATTGTTCCCGGCACTGTCGATCCCTTGAATTCCCTGGAAGAAGCTCGGGAACTGGCGGCACAGTTTGGCTATCCGGTGATGTTAAAGGCTTCCGCCGGCGGCGGTGGCAAGGGCATGAGGTTGATCGCGTCGTTTGCGGAATTAGGCTCGGGTTTCGAAAGCGCCAAATCCGAAGCAGCTGCTGCCTTTGGTGACTCTTCAATCTACCTCGAAAAGGCCATCGCGCGTACGCGGCATATCGAGATCCAGATCTTTGCCGACGGCCAAGGCCGCGTTGTTCATCTCGGCGAGCGCGAATGCTCGATTCAACGCCGCCATCAAAAGGTAATCGAAGAGTGTCCTTCGCCAATCAATGATGCCACGCTGCGTGAGGCGATGGGGGCCGCCGCCGTAAAGCTGGCGCGTGCGGTGAATTACGTTGGCGCAGGCACGGCAGAATTCCTGGTAGACGACGAAACTCGCGAATTCTATTTTCTCGAAATGAATACCCGGCTTCAGGTGGAGCATCCCGTAACTGAACTGGTAACCGGAATCGATTTGGTGCGCGAGCAGATTACAGTTGCCGGTGGCGCAGCGCTCTCGTTCAAACAGGAAGAAATTCGCTGGTCCGGTCACGCAATAGAATGTCGCGTTTATGCAGAAGATCCTGATAACAACTTCCTTCCCTCCCCCGGACGCATTATCCATTTGCAAGTGCCATCCGGACCAGGAGTACGCGATGACAGCGGCGTCGAGCTGAACTCCGAAGTTTCGATTCACTACGATCCGTTGATTTCAAAACTTGCGGTCTGGGGACAAACCAGAAACGAAAGCATCGATCGCCTGCGCCGCGCGCTCGATGAATATGAAGTTGGCGGTATCAAGACGACACTTCCCTTCTTCCGTGAAATTGTCCGGGATGAAGAATTCAAGTCCGGACGGCTGGATACTGGTTTTATCTCGCGTTTCTACGAGCGTAAGGAAGAGGCGCGCAGCGTCGGAATTGAAGACGAAGATAGGCAAAGGCAAGTGGACATGGCCGTCATTGCCGCGTCTATTCATTACGCCACCCTGCAAAGGGAAGCATCCTTCAACAGTCAATCTCCCGCAGCGAGTCAGAATCGCTGGAAGATGTCCGGGCGTTCAGCGTTGCGTGAAGCTGGACAATCGATAAGCGTTCGACGAAAGAAGATCAGGAAGTAATATTTGGCCGCGGATTG